>NZ_FNGF01000010.1 GCF_900102815.1 Glycomyces sambucus | reverse complement strand
ACCAGCCAGAACCACTCAGGAACCTAGCCCCAAGCATCCCAGCCAGCCCACACGCTGACCATCCAAACACCCTGTTGAGTTCTCAAACAACACGCACTAATCAGATCTGAAACTTCTTGGAAGTTCCTCTCCGACCGGAGCGGCTCCAGTAACTTATCAGACCGGATTTCGGGCCGTTTTGGCCCCCCGATCGATTCATTCGGAGATTTGCCCTTTAGGTCTTCGTCCAGGTCCTTTCGGTTTTCCTGTCCGTTTCCCCCTCGGGCAAAGACAAATTTACGCGACGGAGAACCGGGGTTTGCAAGGGGGGTACGTGCTCGGCGCCACACCCTTGCAAACCCCGTGTTCTCGCAGGTCATTCTGCAAATGGGGGTCAGCCGCGGCGGCTCTTGCCCCTGGCTTCCTTCTCTTTGGCGACTCGTTCGAGCAGTTCGGAGCGGCGCTCCTTGCGCTCGGCGAGGCGTTCGTCGGCGCCCTTGCGGTCGCTGACTTCGAAGCGCGCGTCGGTGCCGCGGGGGCCGACGGTCGCGATGATGTTCGGATCGGTCGGCTGCCACTCGAATTCGTGGTCGGCGATCTTGACGATCGAGCCGGGGATCGCGCCTTGTTTGACGAGAGCGTCCTCGACTCCGAGATTGGCGAGCCGGTCGGCGAGGTAGCCGACCGCTTCCTCGTTCTCGAAGTTGGTCTGGCTGATCCAGCGCTCGGGCTTGGCGCCGGCGACGAGGAACTCGACGTCGCCTTCGTAGGCCGGCACCAGCTTCTTGATGGTGAAGCCGGAGTCGTCGATGGGCACCGGGCGGATGACCATGCGGGTCGCCTCGACGGGCGGCTGGGCCGCGCGGTAGTCGTTGACCTCCTTCGCGAAGGCGAAGTTCAGCTCCTTCAGGCCCTCGCGGCTGACGGCGCTGACGAGGTAGACCGGCCACCCGTACTTCCGGAGGTCGTCCCGGACGTACTCGGCGAGCTCGCGCCCGTCGGGGACGTCGACCTTGTTGAGGACGATGATCCGCGGTCGGTCGGCGAGGCCGCCGTACTCGGTGAGCTCGTGTTCGAGCGCGTCGATGTCGGAGACCGGGTCGCGGTCGGATTCGAGGCTGGCGCAGTCGACCACGTGCGCGAGGACCGCGCAGCGCTCGATGTGGCGGAGGAACTCGAGTCCGAGGCCCTTGCCGGCGGCGGCGCCCGGGATGAGGCCCGGGACGTCGGCGATCGTGTAGGTCGTCTCGCCTGCGGAGACGACCCCGAGGTTGGGGGTCAGCGTGGTGAACGGGTAGTCGGCGATCTTCGGCCGGGCGGCCGACATCGCGGCGATGAGGGAGGACTTGCCCGCGGAGGGGAAGCCCACCAGGCCGACGTCGGCGACGCTTTTGAGTTCGAGGACGACCTCGAGCTCGTCGCCGGCCTCACCGAGTTCAGCGAAACCGGGGACCTTGCGCTTGGAGCTGACGAGGGCGCGGTTGCCGCGGCCGCCGCGGCCGCCCTGGGCCACGGTCACCTCGGTGCCGTCGCCGGTGAGGTCGGCGAGGACCTCACCCCTGGAGTAGATGACGGTGCCGTTGGGGACGGACACCCGGATGGACTCGCCCGTGGCGCCGTCGCGGTTGGAACCCTGGCCGTGCTTGCCGTTGCCTCCCTGGAGGCGCGTCTGGAAGTGGAAGTCCAGCAGCGTGTGCACATTGGGGTCGACGACGAAGACCACATCACCCCCGTGCCCGCCGTTGCCGCCGTCGGGGCCGCCGAGCGGCTTGAACTTCTCACGGTGGACCGACACGCAGCCGTTGCCACCTTTACCGGCAATGACCTGGAGATTCACGCGGTCTACGAAACTTGTCACCGCTCAAGGGTAGCCACCCCGGGGACCCCGGGAGACGGAGCCCGAAGCACATGCTAAAGTTTCTCCTCGTGCGAGGGACACCGGCGCAGAGCGCCGTGGAAACTCAATCATCAAGCGCCGCTAGCTCAACTGGCAGAGCAGCTGACTCTTAATCAGCGGGTTCGGGGTTCGAGTCCCTGGCGGCGCACCACACAAGAGGTCCTGGTCACAGGGCCTCTTTTGTTTTGCCATGGAACATGGTTCGGGCCCGGCCGCCGGCGCACCGGTGGTGCGCGGCGGCCGGGCCCGTTCGCGCCTACTTGTAGTCGGCGAAGAGGACGTCGGCCTGCTGGACGAAGTCCTCCAGCACCGCGAGGCCGGACTCGGCGGTGATCGACTCGTTGTCGTAGAGCGTCGTGCTCACGGTGACGTCGAGGCTGCCGAGGGCGACGTGGAGCGTCGTGGCCGTGCTCTCGCCGTAGTCGGTGGTGTACATCGAGCCGGCGTCGCCGTAGTCGGTGTACTCGGAGTACGTGTAGCCGTTCTCCTCGTTGTAGTAGTCCGCGTCGGAGCCGACGTAGTCGGCGACGTCGGAGGCGGAGTCCCAGTCGGTGACGTAGAGGTACACCGAGGTGTAGTCCTCGTTGTAGAACGTGCAGCTCACGGACGGGTTCCCACCGCTGTTGGAGGACGAGGTGCTGGTCTCGTCGGGCGAGTAGGAGCCGTAGTTGGACTCGAAGGCGCTCAGGTCGAAGGCCGCGCACGCGTCGGCGTTGATCTCGACCGAGCCCAGGTCGCCGTGGTCGTCGCCGCCTTCGTCGCCTCCGCCGTCGTCCCCGCCGTTGTCGGAGTCGCCGCCGTTGTCGCCGCCGCCGTCCGCGGAGTCGTCGCTCTGGGTCTGCTGGACCACCAGGAGGATCACGGTCATGACGATGACGAGCACGAGGACGATCGACCCGCCGATGAGCCAGAGGTTGTTCTGCTGGCGTCCGCCGGGCGGCGGCTGGCCGTACGGGCTCGGGTATCCGGGCTGCGAGGGATAGGTCATCGGGTCCAACTCCCAGGGGGATCGTTCGTGCTTCGCCCTCACTGTATCTCCGGACGTCCAGGGGAGTGCGCCCCGGCCGACGCCGCTCTCGGCGCGCGCACCCGCCTCCCACTACACTGAGAGCGTCTGCGACGCGGCTCGCGTCATCCCCTTCCGAACCGCGATTGGTCGATCATGGTGAACCCGTTCCACCAGCACCTGGACGAGCTCAACGAACTCCTGGTCGCCATGGCGCGCCGCGTCGTGACCGCGATCGACCGGGCCGGCGCGGCGCTCCTGGAGGGCGACACCGCGGCGGCCGAGGCGGTGGTCGCCGAGGACGATCACGTCAACGCGCTCCAGTTCCAGGTCGACGACCGGATCATCGAGCTGATGACGCAGTACGACGCGGTCGCGTCGGACCTGCGGTTCGTGCTCGGGGCGGTGCGGATCTCGGTCGACCTGGAGCGGATGGGCGATCTGGCGAAGCACGTGGCGAAGTCGGTGCTGCTGCGCGCGCCGGCGGCGGTGATCCCGGATTCGCTGCGGGCGGACTTCGCAGCGATGGGGGCCGCGGCGGTGCGGATCGCGGAGAAGCTGGTGGGGATCCTGGAGGAGCAGGACCAGTTGCAGGCGTCGCAGATGGGCCTGGACGACGACGAGCTCGACGCGATCCAGGACCGCATCCACGCGCAGCTCCCGAGCCTGGGCTACGGGCCGCAGACGGCGGTGGACGTGGCGCTGCTGGCGCGGTTCTTCGAGCGGTTCGGGGATCACGCGGTGCGCGTCTCGCACCAGGTGGTGTACGCCGTCACAGGGGACGTGCACCTCGACCGTTCATAACGTTCCGGTCACGACCGGGCCGAGGCCGGGTTAAACTCCCAGGTCAGCGGCCCGGATTTTCCGTCTCTGCGACGCGGTTGCGAATCGCGCTCAGTCGTTCACTTTGAATTCAACTCCAAGTCAGCGGGTGAACACCGGCTCTGGGTTTGATGGCTGCGGACAGTGAATGACGACCCGGGCCAGGTCCGGGAGACGGAGTAGAGACCAGCTGTGAACATGAAACTGAACCGCCGGACCATTTTCGGCACGATCACCGCGGGTGCCCTGGCCATGAGCATGGCGGCCTGCGGCGGCGGCAGCGATGACGAGGGCTCCGGCGACGGCGAGCTCGTCTCCGGTGAGATCACCGGCTCGGGCGCTTCCTTCCCGGACGCGTTCTACGCGGCGGCCATCGAGGCTTACGCCGAGGTCAACCCCGACCTCATCGTCACCTACAGCGCCGACGGCTCGTCCGCCGGCAAGGAGGCGTTCGGCCAGAACCTGAACGACTTCGCCGGCTCCGACTCGCTGGTCAAGGACGGCGACGGACCCGAGGCCGACTCGTTCCAGTACATCCCGACCGTTGCGGCCCCGATCACGATCTCCTACAACCTGCCGGGTGTGGAGGGTCTCCAGATCGACCAGGAGACGCTGGCCAACATCTTCCAGGGCACGATCACCACCTGGAACGACCCGGCGATCGCCGCGACGAACCCCGACGCGACCCTGCCCGACACCGCGATCACGATCGCGCGCCGCTCGGACGGCTCGGGCACCACCAAGAACTTCTCCACCTTCCTCGACGAGGCCACCGACGCGTGGACCCTCGGCGCCTCCGACGAGATCGAGTGGCCCGCCACCTCGGTCGGCGGCGAGAAGAACACCGGTGTCGCCCAGATCATCACCCAGACCGAGGGCGCGATCGGCTACGTCGACCTCGCCGACGCCGCCGAGCTGGGCCTCGTGACCGCCTCGATCGAGAACGCCGACGGCGCCTTCGTGCAGCCGAGCCTGGACGGCGCGACCGCCGCCCTCGCCGGTGCCGAGATCGCCGAGGACCTCTCCTACAACCCGCTGAACGCGGCCGGTGCCGAGTCCTACCCGATCACCGCGCCGACCTACATCCTGATCCGCACCGAGTACGACGACGAGAACGTCGCCGCGGGCGTCAAGGAGTTCGTGAACTACCTGCTCACGGACGGCCAGGACATCGCGGCCGAGAACAACTTCGCCGCCCTGCCCGACGAGCTCCGCCAGCAGGCGATCGACGCCCTCAACGAGACGATTGCCTAGGACCACGGATCCGATGACCCCAACGGCCGCGACGCCGCTGGGGTTTTCGGCCGTGCCGCTCACGAAACCGGAGAGACTCTCTTGACCACTACGGCATCTCCCGAATCGCCCCCTCAGGTGGACCTCGGCGGGGAGGCCCGCTCCCGCCGGACCGACAAGGGCTTCACCGGGCTGGTGACCTTCGCCGGCCTCACCGTGCTCATCGTCCTCGGCCTGATCCTGGTCACGACCTCCGTGCAGGCGTGGCCGGCGATCGTGCTGGACCCGGTCGAGTTCCTGATCGGGACCCGCTGGTCCCCCAGCGACGAGGTCTTCGGGACCTTCCCGTTCCTGTACGGCACCCTCGTGACCTCGGTGATCGGCATGATCATCGCGGTGCCGGTGTCGATCGGGATCGCGCTGTTCATCACCGAAGTCGCCCACCGCCGCTCGCGCAAGTACATCGTCACCATCGTCGACCTGCTCGCCACCGTCCCGTCGGTGGTCTTCGGCCTGGTCGGCAGCCTGGTGCTGGTCCCGTGGATCACGCCGCTCTACCAGTGGTGGGCGGGGCTCATGGAGCCGATCCCGGGCCTGTCGGCGGTGTTCGCCCACACCCAGACCGGCCGGAACTACTTCACGGCCGGCCTGATCCTGGCCGTCATGTGCATCCCGATCATCACCTCGATCGCCCGCGAGGTGTTCGCGACGGTGCCCGAGATCGACAAGCAGGGCGCGTACGCGCTCGGCGCGACCCGCTGGGAGATGATCAAGGGCGCGATCCTCCCCCACTCCTTCGGCGGCCTGGTCGGCGCCTCGATGCTGGGCCTGGGCCGGGCAATGGGCGAGACGATCGCCGTGTCGCTGGTCATCGGCGGCGCGGTCGGCATGAACGCCAACGTGTTCGCCCCCGGCAACACCATGGCCGCGGTCATCGCCCAGCAGTGGGGCGAGGCGAGCGGCCTCCACACCGACGCGCTGATCGGCATCGGCGTGCTGCTGTTCGCGATCACCGTGCTGATCAACTTCCTCGCCCGCGTCGTGGTCCGCCGGGCGGAGATCAAGATGAAGGGTGCCCACTCATGACGACCCTCGAAGGGCGGACCCCGCCGGACCTGTCCGGCCGCAACCTGTCGCTGCGGCGGGCGTTCGCCAACCGGACCGCGACGATCCTCATCGCCCTGTGCGTGCTCATCGCGGCGCTGCCGCTGGCGCTGGTCGCGTACCAGGTGATCTCCAAGGGCGCCTCGGCGTGGAGCCTGGCCTGGTTCATCGACGAGATCCCGCGGAACTACCGCACCGAGGGCCCGGGCATGGGCCCGGCGATCGTGGGCACGCTCGCCATCACGGGCATGGCCTCGCTGCTGTCGATCCCGGTCGGCGTGCTCGGCGCGGTGTACCTGAACGAGTACGGCAAGAACAAGCCGCTGGCGCGGTTCATCCGCACCATGTCCGACGTCATGACCGGCGTCCCGTCGATCATGATGGGCCTGTTCATCTACGTCGGCTACGTGACCGTGATCGACGACCGGACCGGCTTCGCCGGGGCCCTGGCCCTGGCCTGCCTGATGCTGCCGATCGTGATCCGCTCGACCGAGGAGATGCTGCGGCTGGTCCCGGACGAGCTGCGGCAGGCGTCCTCGGGCCTGGGCGCGCGCAAGTGGCGCACGGTCATGGGCGTGGTGCTCCCGGCGGCCTCGTCGGGCATCACCTCGGGCTCGCTGCTCGCCGTGGCGCGCGCCGCGGGCGAGACCGCGCCGATCATCGTCACCGTGGGCCTGACCTACGTGTACAAGCCCGACCTGTTCGACGGGGCGAACACCACGCTCGCGGCGCAGATCTTCCGCAACGCGAGCCAGCCGTTCGCGGCCTCGCAGGAACGCGCCTGGGGCGCGGCCCTGACCCTGATCGCCATCGTCTTCGTGTTCACCATCCTGTCCCGGATCATCGCGGCGCGCTTCGCCATCGACAAGCGCTAGCGCCTCGCGAGACTGGTCTCGCACGCGAGGAAGGGCCCCGCCGGGAGGCGGGGCCCTTCCTCGTTCTCAGGGGCGAGGTCCTAGCCGAAGCGGCCGGTCACGTAGTTCTCGGTGCGCTCGTCGGAGGGGGTGGTGAAGATCCGCTGCGTGTCGTCGAACTCGACGAGGACGCCGGTGCGGGTGTCGCTGACCTCGTTGACCTCGGTGGAGAAGAACGCGGTCTTGTCGGAGACGCGGGCGGCCTGCTGCATGTTGTGCGTGACGATCACGATGGTGAACTGGCGGGCCAGGTCGACCATGAGCTCCTCGATGCGCGCGGTGGCGATCGGGTCGAGGGCCGAGCAGGGCTCGTCCATGAGCACGACCTCGGGGGCCAGCGCGATGGTGCGGGCGATGCACAGGCGCTGCTGCTGGCCGCCGGAGAGGGCGAGCGCGGACTGCTTGAGCTTGTCCTTGACCTCGTCCCAGAGGGCGGCCTTGCGGAGGGAGTCCTCGACGATGGCGGGGAGCTCGGAGCGCTTGACGCCGTGGATGCGGGGGCCGTACGCGACGTTGTCGAAGATGGACTTCGGGAAGGGGTTCGCCTTCTGGAAGACCATGCCGATGCGGCGGCGGACCTCGACGGGGTCGACGCCAGCGTCGTAGATGTTCTTGCCGTGGTAGGCGACGGTGCCTTCGACGCGGGCGCCGGGGACGAGGTCGTTCATGCGGTTGAGGGAGCGCAGCAGGGTCGACTTGCCGCAGCCCGAGGGGCCGATGAGCGCGGTGATCTCGTTCTTGGCGACGGTGAAGTTGACGTCCTTGACGGCGCGGAACGAGCCGTAGTAGACGTTGACGTCCTTGATGTCGTAGACGGTGGCGCCCTGGACGCCGGCGGCGGCGGTGCGCTGTCCGGCCGGCTGGGGGGCCGCGGTCAGGCGCCGGGAGTCGACGGTGGGGCGGGCCGCGGGCAGTGCCGGGTCGCTCATGGGTTCTCCTTCTGCAGGGACGCAGGTACGGAAGCGAAGCCGAAGCAGGGCTGGGCCGAGCGTAGGCCGGGACGGTAGCGGCGGTCTCACTCTTCGGTGAACCGGGGGTGAACGCGAGGGCCCGGATTCGAATCGGCGGAATGTGGACGGCGGCGTGCGGAGGCGGCGATACTGGCAGCTATGTTCCGCTTTCTGATACGCCTGGTCCTGACGGCGCTGGCGCTGTGGCTCGCGGCGGCGATCGTCGACGGCATCAACCTGTACGGCGACACCGCGGGGGCGCGGTTCCTCTCGCTCCTGCTGGTCGCGTTGATCTTCACGCTGGTGAACACGCTGGTGAAGCCGATCGTGATGATGGTCGGCTGCGCGCTGTACGTGCTGACGCTGGGCCTGTTCGGCCTGGTGGTGAACGCGCTGATGTTCTGGCTGACCGGCTGGGTGTCGGAGAAGCTGTCGCTGGGCTTCTTCGTGGACGGGTTCTGGCCGGCGTTCTGGGGCGCGATCATCGTGTGGATCGCGATGTGGGTCATGGACCTGCTGACGCCGCGGCGCGAGGTCGAGGCGTAGGAGACGCGCGGACAGGGGCGGCCCGGTCGGGCCGCCCCTGTCGCGTGCTCGGTCCTAGAAGGGCAGTCCGGTGGACGGCCCGGTCGCGACGTCGCGGATGTTGTCGTCGCGCTTGGCCGTCTTGGCTCCCGCGTTGAACGGGATGGGCCCCTGCGGTCCGGGGGCCTTGCCGAGGCGGCGGCGCATGATGTTCAGGTTGTGCAGGCCGGCGAGCGCGTAGGTGCGCACCCGTTCGAACTGCTTCCTCTTCTTGGCGGTCTTGAGCTTCTGGACGGCGCCGTAGTGGAGCTTGCGGGCGCGGTCCAGGGCTGCTGCGGCCTCGGTGTCGCCGACCGAGGCCGGAGCGATCTGGAGCTGCTTCCCGAGGAGCTCGGTCCAGGCTTCGGCGTCGGTCTTGGCCCGGGCTTTTCGGCGGCGTCGGGTCTCGATCAGCGACCGCAGTCCGAGGACTGCGGCGAAGATGAGGACGATCGCGACGATTGCGGCGAACGCGAAGGTAGAGGTTTCAATGGCGTCTTTCATCGTCACCCCCCGTGACCAGTGCTTGTGGTGTTCGTCTGAATATTATTCCATTCCTGCCCTGCAATTGTGAAAGTCCCCCTGGTTCGGCGATTTCGTGAATTCTGGGGAAAATGGCGGGAACCGGTTCTTCGGGGGCTTCCCTGCGGCCGGGGCGGGTAACCCTCGCCGGAGGGGGCGGCTCCGCAGGTGGGGGTGCCTCCTCCGTGCGCCGGGCGGTCGCCTCGTCCCCCGGGAACGCGCTCTTCGGATTCGTGATCGTTTGGAGTGCTGACCCTGAGTAGTCCTGACCCGTTGGAGCGCTGACCCTTTGGAGTGCTGCCCCGTTGGAGTGCTGACCCTATGGAGTGAAAGAGGTTCATCGTTCCAGGTGTGGACTGTGGTCCCGCGAGTGGCGGTCGGGAACGGCCGACAGGGAGCGGGATCGGGGTCCGGTCCCCGTGCGGCGCCCGGGAACGCGCGCCGGACGCTGGAGGAACACTCGGCTTCCGTCCGCGCGACGGTCCAATTCGATCCGGGGAATGCCCGGGGCGGATGCGGCGCACCGCGTCGGTGCGCGCGGACACCGCACTGTCCTAAACCTGATAGTGACGGATAGTCGACGTTTCGCTTGTCGGGCGGCGGCTATGGTGAAAGCCGTCCTGGGGACTCGAATGCTCCTTGGAAGGAGGAGATCCATGTTGACCCACACATGGAGGAAGAGCAGCAGGTCAGGCCCGAACGGGGCCTGCGTCGAGGCCAGGCTCGCCGATGAGGGCGTGGAGATCAGGGACACCAAGCTGACGGTGAGCCCGATTCTTCGCGCCGGTCGAGCCGACTGGGCCTCGCTGCTGCGGACATCCGGCAGGTAGGGACGGAGCGAGGGAGCGACCACCGATGCAGGGGGCCGCTCCCTCGCGTCGCGTCTCTAGGGCGTCAGAGCGACTTCAGGTGGTGGGCCTGGCGCTCGATGAACTCGAGGCTGCGGCCGGGGTCGAGCGCGGCCGAGCGCAGGAAGCCGAAGATCTCGTGGAAGGGCTCGACGTCCTCGCCCTCCTCGTAGACGTCGCCGTTGTGGCCCTCGATGTAGACCACGTCGGGGTGGCGGTAGCCGGGGTCGACCTCGCCGTCGAGCTCCCCGAAGCCGAGGATCGTGAACGAGGAGAGCATCCCCGGGTAGGCGCCGCCCTCGAAGGGGAGGACCTGGAGGTGGACGTTGGGGAGCGAGCCGAGCTCCAGGAGGTTCTGGAGCTGGTCGATCATGACCTTGGGGCCGCCGAGGACGCGGCGGATCGCGGCCTCGTCGATGACGTTCCAGATCTTCAGGTCGCCGCGCAGGCGCTGCTGGCGCTCCATGCGCAGGTCGATCCGCTGGTCCATGTACCGCAGCGAGCGCTCGGGGACCATGCTGAACGTGTGCCGGGCGTACTCGCGGGTCTGGAGCAGCCCGTTGATGATGAGGCCGTCGTAGACGTTCAGGCTGGAGGCGTCCTGCTCCAGGCCCACATAGGTCGCGTAGGGCGGGGAGATGGTGTCGGAGTAGCGGGCCCACCAGCCGCGCTTGCGGCCGTCGCGGGCCAGGCGCACCAGCTCGTCGACGAGCTCGGCGTCCTGGACGCCGTAGACCTCGACAAGGGCCTGCACGTCGCGGGGCTTGATGCCGACGCGCCCGAGCTCCATCCGGTAGATGGTGGAGCTGGTGACCTCCAGCGCGGCCGCGGCGTCGTCGGCGCCCTTGCCGGACTTCTCGCGCAGGTCGCGCAGGATCCGGCCCGCGCGGCGGCGGCGGACGGTGGGGCTGCCGCTCGAAGGCATCGCCTTGCCTCCCAACTTCTTCGGCAGATCGCTGTCAGCGTTGTCGTTCGATGTTCCCATTTGACACCCTGATCTCTCCGGATTCGGTGAGGACGCACCGGCTGGGGAGGACTTCTGGCCGCTCGTCCGGTGCCGGCTCGCTGCGCACTGCCGCGGCTAGAGGTCTCGCCGCGGCTGGGAGGATTCGCCACCCGATCCGGTTATACCTCTTGCATCCAAAATCTGCATGTGCAATTCTACTGTACGGAGGGGCTATCCGCCTCCCCCGACTGTACCGATTCGACACCGCACCTCGGCGACGACCAGGACACTCTGCGGTCCCGGGCCCGATCACGCAGGGCCACAAGGGATCCGCTCCGATCCGAAGACCCGAAAGGCAGCCTGCGTTGCGCAGTCCGTACACACTCGACAATCCCCCGCCGGACGAGCCGCCCAGCGAAGTGCTGGTGCCGAGCCTCTGGCGCGTGCAGGCCCGCTGGTGGAAGCGCCACACCCCCGCACTCGACCAGCAGGGCGCCAAGCACCCCGTGTGCGGCCACTGCGGCCAGTCCTGGCCGTGCCACTCCTGGGCGTGCTGGGACGGCCAGCTCGGCCAGGCCGTCCACCAGTCCCAGACCCCCGAGCCGGACGCCGGCGAGGCCCGCGTGAGCGCCGCGCCCCCGTCCCGCGCCATCGCCTTCGGCGGCGCGCTCGCCGCCGGGCTCGCCCAGACCTGACCCGCGGCGCCGCAGATCAGCGGCGGCCCGCGGCCTCCCCCGCGAAAACGCGACGAATCCGAAGATCGCCCGTTCCAGCGCGTAGCCTCAGCGCCCGCCGGTCGTTAGACCCCGGAGAGATCATCCGACGCCCGGCACATGTACCGCTCGCGAGCGTCGCCGAGGGGTGGAGCGCGGTTGGCAGGCTTCGCCGAGAAGGGGAAAGCCGCCCGATGCTGAGCACGCGCAACCTCAAGGCCGGCGATGTCCTGGACGGGCGCTACCGGCTCGAACGCCGCATCGGCGGCGGCGGCATGGGCGACGTCTGGGAGGGCACCGACACCATCCTGTGGCGCACCGTCGCCGTCAAGGTCCTCCTCGCCGACCTGGTCGACGACCGCGGCTTCCGCGAGCGCTTCCGCCGCGAGGCCCGCGCCATCGCCGTCATGCAGGGGCCGGGCGTCGTCGAGGTCTACGACTACGGCGAGATCGAGGACGAGGACGCCCAGCTCGCGTACCTCATCATGGAGTACGTCGACGGCAAGCCGCTCTCGAAGCTCCTGGGCCTGTGGGGGAAGCTCCCCACCGCCGAGACCCTCCAGGTCGTCGGCGGCGTCGCCGAGGCGCTCCAGGTCGCGCACGCCGCCGGGATCGTCCACCGCGACATCAAGCCCGGCAACATCCTCGTCCGCGGCGACGGCTCGGTCGTCCTGGTGGACTTCGGGATCGCCCGCGCCAGCCACAACCTGACGCTCACCACCACCGGGGTGGTCCTCGGCACCGTCACCTACATGTCGCCTGAGCAGGCCGCCGGCGAGAACCTGACCGCGGCCTCCGACCTGTACTCGCTCGGCGTCGTCGCCCACCAGTGCCTCGCCGGGGCGCCGCCCTTCCGTGCCGACACCCCGCTCGGGGTCCTCTCGGCGCACCTGCGCAACGCCCCGCCGCCGCTGCCGGCCGAGGTCCCCTACGAGGTCACCGAGATCGTGCGGCGCACGCTCCAGAAGGACCCGTCCGCGCGCTGGCCCGACGCGGCCGCGCTCGCCGCGGCCTGCCGCGATACCCGCGCGGCCCTGCTGTCCAACCGGAACGCGCCCGCGCGCACCCGCGTCATGGACCAGCGCGACATGAACGAGCAGCCGCCCGTCGCCGGACCCCGCACCACCGGGGCGCACCGCCGCGTCTCCGGCCCCGTGCGCGCCGACACCGGGGAGCACCCGCTCCCGGCCGAGCACCAGTCGCTGCCGCCGGTCACCGGCGCGCACGCCGCCGCGCACCTGTCGCCGCCCACCGGGCCGACGACCGGACCGAACCCCATGGCTCCCCAGGAGCCGCCGCGCAGGCGCCGGCTGTGGCTCGTCCTCTCCGGGACGCTCGCCGCGATCGCCACCGTCGGCGCGGTCGCCATGAGCCTGCCGTGGACCGGCGACGGCCCGCCCGGGGCCTCGCTCACCGACGAGTCCGGGGCCGAGGACGCGGGCGTGCAGGGCCAGGAGGGCGACGACGGCTTCTGGGCCGGCGACGACGGCGACGAGGAGCACGCCGCCACCCCCGACCCCAGCGACTCCGCGTCCGCCTCCGGCGACGCCGACCCCTCCGCCGACCCGGCCTCACCGGGGCCGTCCCTGACCCCCACCGGGCCCGCCAGCGCCACCGAGAGCAGCTCCCCGCCGCCGCCCGCGAAGGCGACGGTGCCCGGCGTCGTCGGCCTGTCCGAGGCCGACGCGCGGATGCGGATCGAGGAGCAGGGCCTCAGCCCCGCCGTCGACTACGAGGGCGAGGGCGAGGCCAAGTGCTCGGTGGTGCGCCAGTCCCCCAGCGCCGGCGCCGAGGTCGACCCGGGCACCACCGTGCAGATCACGGTCCGCCGGGCCGCCGACGCCGAGGCGTGCAAGCCCGAGTCGGAGGAGTCCGAGATGCCCGGAGGCGAAGGGCAGTGAGCGAACGCGAAAGCGCCCGGCGGCCGTTCGGCCACCGGGCGCTTTCACTTGTCTCGTTACTACTGCCCGGCCGCTTCGCGGGCGGCGGCGAGCTGGTCGAGCGCGGCGAGGAGGTCGTCGAGCGCGCGGCCCTCCTCCTCGTTCGTGCCCGACGCCTGCGCCTGCTCGTAGGCGGCCTGGGCGGCGATGACGTTGTCGATCGCGGCCTCGACCTCCGGCGGGTCGGCGGCCGGCGGCGCCTCGGTGGTCGGGGCCTCGGTCGTGGGCGTCTCGGACGGCGACTCGGTCTCGCCCTCCTCGCCCTCGGTCTGCTCGGCCTCGCTCGGGGCGCCCGAGACGTACTTCTCGACCACCATCGCCACGGCCTCCTCGAAGGTCGGCGCGAAGCCGACGTAGCCGCCGTAGCTGATGGCGACGTTCGTCAGCCGGGGCAGGTCCTCGCCCTGGCCGCCCGCCTGCCGCCGCAGGTACATCGGTTCGAGGTAGAGGATGCCGTCGCCCACCGGCAGCGCGAGCAGGTTGCCCCACTCGACGGTGGTGCCGGCCTGGGTGGCGTCGCGGAGCGTCGTCACCACCTCCGAGGTGGAGGTGATGATCTGGTGTATCTGGCGCACCGACTGGTCGTCGCCGCCGACGACGTCGTAGACCGTCAGCCGCGGGTTCCCGTCCTCGTCGTAGTAGCCCGACATGAGCGACGCGAGCGCGTTCTCCCGGTTCCTCGGTGTGAAGGTGCTGGTCAGCTGGAAGTACGGCTGGTCCTGCTCCGGGTAGGTCGCGTACACGTAGTAGGCGGGCTGGGTGACCGACTGCGCCTGGGACGGGTCGTTCGTGGTCGCCCACGCCTCGCCGCCCTCGATGAAGGTCCGCGACTCGTCGACGTGGTAGCGCTGGAGGAGGCTCCGCTGGATCTTGAACAGGTCCTGCGGGTACCGGAAGTGCGCCACGAGGGACTCGGGGGTCTCCTCCTTGGGGATGACGAGGTCGCCGCCGTAGATCTCGTTCCACGCCTGGAGGATCGGGTCCTCCTCGTCGAACTCGTACAGCTTCACCGAGCCGTCGTAGGCGTTCACGACGGCCTTGACGGAGGAGCGGATGTAGTTGACCTCTTCGGACGCCTGGTTGGCGACGCCCTGGCCCGAGTACGTGTCGTTCGTCGCGTCGGCCAGGTTGACCCGGTCGGAGTAGGGGAACTCGTTGGTCGTGGTGTAGCCGTCGACGATCCACACGATCTCGCCGTCGACGACGGCCGGGTACGGGTCGGCCTCGACGGTCAGGAACGGGGCGACCATCTGGACGCGTTCGCGGATGTTGCGGTTGTAGAGGAGCTGCGACTCCTCGTTGATCTGGCTGGAGAGCAGGAAGCGGGGCTCCTGGAACTCCCAGGCGTAGAGGAGCCGGTTGCCGATCGAGCCGATGTCGACGCCGCCGTCGCCCTCGTAGGTGGTGTAGCGGTCGTCGCCGATCTCCTCGGCCGGGTCCTCCTCGGAGTCCTCGTCGACCACGGCCACGTCGGTGGGGCGGTCGTACTCGCGGGGGGTCTCGTCGCCGGGGACGCCCACGATCGCGTACTCGTTGTTGAGGAGGCCGTAGTAGATCTGCGGCTTCTCGACGTCGATGATGTCGTTGCCGATCTGGCAGTTGCCCGGGTCGTCGGAGAGGACGCCCGAGGTGAAGCAGGGGGCGCCGTTGTCGCTCTCGGTGGTCGAGGCGGAGACGAAGCCCCAGCCGTGCGTGTACACGGTGTGGGCGACGGTCCAGTCCTGCTGCTCGTCGGTGAGCTGGCTCGGGTTGAGTTCGCGCAGGCCGACGACGAAGTCCTGGGTGACCTCCTGGCCGTTCTCGTCGGTGTAGGTGTAGCGGTCGATGTCGAGCTTCTCGTTGAAGTCGTAGAAGCTGCGCGGCTGCTGCGCCTGGGTGAACGCGTCGGAGACCACGAACGGGTCGATGAGGCGCACGAACGGGACCGTGGACTGGTCGGCCGACATGGTCTCGGCGTTCGGCTGGGAGGCCACGCTGTAGGTGGTGGTCTCCAGCTCCTCCATGCCGTAGGCGTACCTGGTGCCGTCCATGGTGTGCTGGGCGTACTCGCCCTCGCGCTGGGGGCGGTTGGGCTCGACCTGGAAGTTGCGGACCACGGCCGGGTAGATGCCGCCGGCGGCGATCGCGGTGACGACCACGAGGCCGAGGGCCGCGGCCGGCAGCGCGAGTGAGCGGGTGAAGCCCCACGAGAACACCAGGATGACCACGGCCGCGATGACGGAGACCCAGATGAGCGCGTTCTTGGCGTTCATGAGGGCGGTCATCTCGGTGTAGCCGCCGCCGACGATGTCGGTGACCTGGTTCTCCTGGGTGGTGAAGTCGAAGCGGTCGAAGTAGTACGCGACGGCCTTGAGCCCCAGGAAGAGCGCGACGAGGACGGAGAGGTGGATGCGCGCGACGTTGGTCATGCGGTCGCCCTGGCCGGAGAAGCGCAGCGCCCCGTAGAGGTAGTAGGCGCTCAGGGAGGCGAGGAGGCCGACGACGATCGCGGCGAACCCGAACCCGATGAGGAACTGCCAGAACGGGAGCCGGAACACGTAGAAGCCGGCGTTCATGCCCAGGACCGGGTCGGTCCAGTCGAACTGCCCGCCTTCGCGGAACAGCAGCCAGGTCTCCCAGCGGCTCTGCGCGGACATGCCGGCGAAGACGCCGACGACGATCGCGACGCCGCCGATCCACCAGCCGGCGCGCGGCGAGATGAGTTCGCGGTAGCGCTCCAGGCCCTCCTGCTCGCTGGTCGCCGGCCACGTGTCGGGCCGGAAGCGGTAGGCGAGGTAGAGGTTGAGGCCGCACCAGGCGGCCATCGCCAGGGTGAAGGCGCCGAACATGGCCAGGCGCGTCCACATCATGGTCGAGAACACCGAGGTGTACCCGACCGAGTCGTACCAGAGGTAGTCGGTGCGCAGGCTGACGAGCCAGCCGAGCACCGAGAGCAGGACTATGGCGCCCACGAGGAGGATCAGGACGTAGCGTCCTCGTCGGCTCATCCGTGGTGGGGTGGGCGTCCGGTTCGCCACTGAAGCAACTCCTTCACGTCTCGCGGCGCGGTCGGGGTCAGCAGGTCGTGACTTCCCCGCCGGCCGCTAGGGACTCAAGCGCCGAGACAGCGTCCTCGAGCGTCTCGACTCTGACAATAGTCATGCCGTCGTGCGGAACGGTGACGGCGTCCGAACAGTTCGCAGCGGGCGCGAGGAAGACCTCGGCCCCGAGTTCGACCGAGGCGGCCACCTTCTGCTGGATGCCGCCGATCGGGCCGACGTTCCCTTCAGGATCGATCTCGCCGGTCCCGGCGACGACCATGCCGTCGGTGAGATCGCCCTCGGTGACCCGGTCGACGATGCCGAGCGCGAAGATCATGCCGGCGGAGGGGCCGCCGATGTCGAGCGCCTCGGTGTCGATCTCGATGCCGTACGGGTCGTCGTGGACGGACTGGAGGTCGGCCTCGCCGAGGACCACGCCGGGGACGCTGACGGCCGCGCCGGCCCGGGTGACGGTGACCGTGGTTTCGCTGTCGGCGTAATCGGCGAGGGACGACAGGGACGTGACGGCGGTCCCGTCGACCGCGGTGACGACGTCGCCGGCGAGGAGGCCGGCGGAGTCGGCGACGACGGAGATGACGGCGGGCTCGCCGAGGTACGCGAGGGCGGCCTGCTCGGCGTTCGACTGCGACTCGACCCAGTCGGCCTGCTGCTCCTCGGCGATGTCCTCCTCGGACTCCCCGGGCGGGTAGACGAGGTCGCGCGGGATGATGGCGTACTCGTCGGAGGCCCAGTAGCGCAGGGCCTCGGCGAGGGTCACCGACTGCATGACGCGCACGGTGGTGAGCCGCAGCTCGCCTTCGGACTCGAACTCCGTGGTCGCGGTGATGATGGGGTGGTCGACCCCGTCGATCTCCTCGGAGCCGAGGACGTCCTCGGTGGGGCCGGGGCTGAAGACGACGTAGGCGACGTCCATCGAGAGCGCCTGCCATGTCAGCAGCGCCACCAGAACGGCGCCCAACAGGACGGTGATTCCACGCCTTCGCATGCGGGGAAGCCTACATGCGCAGCACCGGCCGCGCTTTCGGCCCGCAGCGAACGCGGGCCCGGGAGATCGGCCAGCCGTGGCCCGGCCCCCCTACTCTGACGTACGGTTGGCCCATGGGCTCCGATATTCCATTCGGCTTCGGCAACTTGGGCGGCGACCTGCCGGACCCGAACGACCCGCGGGTGCAGCAGATGATGCAGCAACTCCAGCAGATGATGGCGCAGTCGCTCTCGTCCGGTCCGGTCAACTGGCAGCTCGCCCGCCAGCTCGCCGAGTCGGAGCTGGAGAGCGAGAACATCGTCGGCCCCGCCGACCAGGCGCACGTCGGCGAGGCGGTGCGCCTCGCGGACCTGTGGCTCGACTCGGTCGTGAACTGGCCCTCGGGGGTCACAGCGACCGACGCGTGGACCCGCAAGCAGTGGATCGCGCGCACTGAGGACTCGTGGAAGCAGCTCGCCGAGCCCCTCGCGGCCCAGATGGGCGAGGCGATGCAGACGCTCGTCCCCGAGGAGATGGCCGGGATGCTCGGCCCGATGGCCGACCTCATGAAGGGGGTCGGCTCGGCGCTGTTCGGCGCGCAAATGGGCCAGGCCCTCGCGAAGCTCGCCGGGGAGGTGCTGTCCTCCACCGAGGTCGGCCTGCCCCTGGGGAAGACCGGTGTCGCGGCGCTCCTGCCGGGGAACATCACCGCCTACGCCGAGGGCCTGGAGCTCCCGGTGGAGGAGGTGCGGCTGTTCGTGGCGCTGCGCGAGGCCGCGGCCCACCGGCTGTTCACGCACGCGTCGTGGCTGCGCTCGCACCTGCTGGGCGCGCTGGAGGCGTACGCGCGGGAGATCCGCATCGACGAGGCCGCCATCGAGGAGGCCATGTCGGACATCGACCCGACCGACCCGGAGGCGGCGGCGACGCTCGACCTCAGCGAAGTGTTCAAGCCCGAGGACACCGAGCAGCAGAAGGCCGCCCTGGCGCGACTGGCGACGACCCTGGCGCTCATCGCCGGATGGATCAACACGGTGGTGGCCGACGCGGTCGGCGAGCGGCTGCCGACCATGGACCGGCTCATGGAGTCCGCGCGGCGCCGCCGCGCGTCCGGTGGACCGGTGGAGCAGACGTTCGAGGCGCTGGTGGGACTCCAGCTCGACCAGGCGAAGGTGCGGGCGGCCGAGCGGCTGTGGCAGTCGCTGACCGAGGCCCGCGGGGTCGAGGGGCGCGAGGCGGTCTGGGCGCACCCGGATCTGATGCCGAGCGCGGCCGACCTGGAGCGCCCGGAGTCGTTCGCGACGGTCTCCGAGGCCCTGGAGGACCTGGACCTGTCGATGTTCGACCAGCTCGCGGTCAACGACCCGAAGGACGACGAGGACGAGGCCGGAGAGAAATAAGGCCCGCTGGAGTGGGGCCTGGAGAAGTAGGGCTCGGCGAAGCAGAGCCCGATGCGAACCGGGTTCGGTCAGGCGGCGCCCGATGCTGTGAGGCCGGTCCGGAGGAAGCGCCCGGTAGGTAGGAGCGCAGGAGCGGTCGTCCGGTCGCCGCGGCGGCCGGTGCGGCGGGTGCCGTTGCTAGCGCGGGTCGCTGGCCTCGGCGTCGGCGATGCCTTCGAGGTAGCCGCGGGCGCGCTCGGCCTTGGTGTAGCGGCCGACCATGTCCCAGAACGGCCGCGAGTGGTCGTGGTGGACCAGGTGCGCCAGTTCGTGGAGCAGGACGTAGTCGATGACCCAGGACGGCATCATGGTGAGCCGGCGCGAGAGCCGGATCGAGCCGTCGGAGGGGGTGCACGATCCCCAGCGGCGCTGCTGGTTGTCGACCCAGCGGACGCTCTGGGGGCGGGCGCACTCGGGGTGTTCGGGGTAGTAGCGACGGGCGAGCCTGACGGCCCGGTCCCGCAGGGCGTCGTCGGAGGCGCGGCCGTCTCGGGCCTCCCTCTTCTGGAGCCTCGCGAGCATGTGGTCGATCCATTCGCGCTCCTCGGTCGCCGAGAAGGCGTCCGGGATCATGACGACCACGCGGCCTCGTTCTTCGTAGGCCGCTACGGTGGCACGGCGCCGGGGAGAGCGCCGTACTTCTACGGGGGGATGCACTTTGCGCGCCATGAACGCACACTAATCCGCGGGGGTGACAATCGCCTAACGCAGATGTCTCGATTGCGGTGTGCGTGGTGCTATGACATGAAAATCCCCCCGCCGATCTCCCGCATGGTGGGATCAAGCGAGGGGCGGACCTTCCGGTCAGCGATCACGAGGCCTTGCCGAGGATCCGATTCATCTTGGTGCCGCACACCGGGCACGTCCCCTTGGCCATCCGGCGGCCCGAGTCCGAGACGACGACGGTGCCCTCGAAGTCGCGCTTCTCGCGACACTTGACGCAGTACCCGTTGTATGTCTCCGTAGCAGTAGCCACTGGTACCCCCCATGTAGCGGCGGTCACGCTGTGCGACCGTTCAGCCTCAGAATGCCACAGATTTCACGCCTGTAAGCCCCGCCGCGCCGCTTCACCCGGGAGGGTGACCCGCCGGGCCTGGTCGGGGCCTGGTGACGCGGTGAACGCACTCGTCCTGCCCACTGGTCCTCCTCAGACCGGCCCGTCCGTGAGAGCATTGGGAACGTGAGCGACAGGCATGGACCAGCCCATTCGGGTGATGACCTCCCGCGCCGGGCGATCGTACGGGGCATGAAGCTCGCCTCCCTCCCCCTGGGGCTGGCGGGCCGGGCGACGGTGGGCCTCGGCAAGCGCGTGACCGGGCTGGCCGACGAGATCCTCAGCGAGCAGGCGCAGCGGCGCACCGCCGAGCACGTCTTCAGCGTGCTCGGGCAGCTCAAGGGCGGTGCGATGAAGCTCGGCCAGGCGCTGTCGATCTTCGAGGCGGCCCTCCCCGAGCACCTCGCCGCGCCGTACCGGCAGGCGCTGACGAAGCTCCAGAACGCCGCTCCCCCGCTGCCGGTGGCGAGCGTCCACGGCGTCCTCGAACGCCAGATGGGCCCCGACTGGCGCGACCGGTTCCTGGAGTTCGACGACGCGCCCGCCGCGGCCGCGAGCATCGGCCAGGTGCACCGCGCGGTGTGGACCGACGGGCGGCCCGTCGCCGTCAAGATCCAGTACCCGGGCGCGGGCGACGCGCTGCGCTCGGACCTGCGCCACCTCTCGCGCATCGCCCCGATGTTCAAGGTGCTGCAACCGAACTTCGACGTCAAGCGGATCACCGTGGAGCTGCGCGAGCGGCTGCTCGAAGAGCTCGACTACGAGCTGGAGGCCGCCACGCAGCAGCAGTTCGCCGACGCGTTCGCCGGCGACCCGCTCATCGCGGTGCCGGCGGTGGTCCACGCCAGTCCCGAGGTGCTGGTCACCGAGTGGATCGCCGGGCGGCCCCTCGCCGACGTCATCGCGAACGGCACCCAGGAGGAGCGGGACGCGGCCGGGCTGCGGCTGTGCACGCTGCACTTCTCGGCGCCCAAGCGCGCCGGGCTCCTGCACGCCGACCCGCACCCGGGGAACTTCGCGATCGGCGAGGACGGGCGCCTCGTGGTCTACGACTTCGGCGCGGCCGCGCGGCTCCCGGACGGGATGCCGGTCCAGGTCGGGAGGCTGACGCGCCTCACGCTCGACAGCCGGGCCGACGAGGTCGTCGCGGGATTGAGGGGCGAGGGCTTCGTGCCGCCGGGCCTCCAGATCGACGCGAAGGCGATGCTCGACCTGCTCGTGCCGATGCTGGAGCCGATCGCCGGCGAGGAGTTCCAGTTCTCGCGCGAGTGGCTGCGCAAGGAGAGCACCCGGCTCACCGGCCAGGGCTCGGAGGCCGCGAAGCTGAACAAGCAGCTGAGCTTCCCGCCCGCGTACCTGCTCATCCACCGCGTGACGATGGGCTCGATCGGGGTGCTGTGCCAGCTCGGCGCGACCGCGAACTGGCGCGAGGTCTTGGTCGAATGGCTCCCTGGCTTCGCCGACCCCGACGGCACCGACCCGAACCGGAAGGGCTGAACCGGCGGAAGCGGGGGCAGCGGCCGCGGACTCGGACCGCGCCGGACTCGACCGTCGTACCCCGGTGGCACTGTTGATCCGGGGGCGCCGCCGAATGTCCGTTTCGCGAAGACACTCCGCGACACACCCGCTTCACGTTCACTCCCAAGGCAACAGAAAGGGCCCGCCCCCTCCCGGGGACGGGCCCTTTCAGCCAACGCGGTTTGTGCGCGGTCAATGCCTGCGGCGGCGGTGCTTCCCGCCCTTGAGGACTGCGCGCTTGTAACCGGCTTCGGTCCAGAGGCTCCGCATGCGCAGGCGTCCGAACATCTCGCTCGTCGGCGCCAGCGGCCGGACCGCCTCGACCTCCTCCGTCACGGAGGGTCCGAGGTCGTGCATGCCGACGTCACGCTTCAGGTGGCGGCTCAGGTAGTCGACGGTCATGACACCGCCACCCCCGCGAGCGCGAGTTCCTTCGTGCGCGCGGCGAGCTCCGCCTCCGCGGCCTGCTCGATGAGCGCGGCGTCCTTCCGGGGCCGGCCGCGGGGCCGCTTGCGGGCCACGACGTTCCCCTTCTCGAAGATCTCGCCGCCCCACACGCCCCAGGGCTCGTGGCGGTCGAGCGCCCCGCTCAGGCACTCCAGGCGCACCGGGCAGTCGGCGCACAGGGACTTGGCGAACTCCAGCTCGGTGGGCTGCTCCGAGAACCACAGGTCCGCGTCGTACTCGCGGCAGGCGAGGTCGCTACCGGTCTCGCGAGCCTGCTCCCGCAGCTCGGGTCCGATGAGGGTGTCGGTCATGGGCTCGGTCTCCTCTCTCGTGTCGATGGTCGGGTCGACGGTCGGTCGCATCAGTGCGGTGTGAGGACTCAATTGCTTCGCAATCTGTCTCGTCTGTTCTTCTACTGACGGGCCGCGACCTGGCGTTTCACGCCAAACAAAAAGGCCGCGATCCCTGGTGCGGGATTCGCGGCCTCGAGAGTTCCGAGCCGGGCTGCTTCAGTCAGCCCAACCGGTGTTGATCTCGAGGCGGTCTCCCGCGGGTGACGCCGTGACGCTTCTTGGAGCCGGAGAGAACCGGCTGCCAACCGAGGCCGGCGACTGCCGTGCCACGTCCACGAAGGGTCAGGGCGCCCATATCGGTGGTGGTGTCAATCTGGTTGACGGTGCTCGGAGCCGTGGTGGTCAGGACGGCAGCGGGCAGAGTGGTGCCACGGAACTGGGCGAAGACGGGCGCGATGTTCCGATAAACGGCAACGGCCGACTCATGCGCGACAGCGCCGAGTTCGGTCAGCTTGGGCTCATTGAGCAGCAACATCGTCTACCCCTCCTTTCCGGGTTCTGTGGTCGTCATCGGTCTTCATCTCCTACGTGCCGGTGCTGAGGCGCACACCTCTCCCGGCTTGAGCAACGCTACGCCCGTCCTCCTCGAGAGCGCAACGTATTTTTCGAGGGTTTTGAAAGAAAGTTTTTGCGGTCGGTTCGGGAAGTCACGACGCCTCCGTGGACAGTGCCACCGCGTCCTCCACCGCACCGCCGTTGACCAGGTGCAGGACAGCCGGACCGTACTTGTCGAGCTTGGACTTCCCGATGCCGTGGAGCTCCGCGAGCTGGGTGTCGGATGACGGACAGCGCTCCGCGATGGCGATCAAGGTCACATCGGTAAAGACCGTGAAGGCGGGTTTGGCGTCGATCTTGGCGACGCTGATGCGCCACTCGCGCAGCCGCTCGAACAGTTCTTCGTCCATAGTGGCCGGGCAGTCGGCGCAATGCCCCAGCTTGCGGTCGCGCGCGTCGGTGAGCGGCTTGCCGCAGCCGGAGCAGTCGAGGATCTTCGCGGTCTTCTTCGAGGAGGAGCGCGGCTTGCCGGGGGCGGGTTCGGGGGTCTTGGGGAAGCCGCCGAGGCCGAGCGGCGCGAGGAAGCGGCTCAGGCGCCGTTCGCGCCCGCCGGAGTTGCGGGCGAGGCCGTAGGAGAGCTGGAGCTTCTCGCGGGCGCGCGTGATGCCGACGTAGAGGAGCCGGCGCTCCTCCTCCAGTGCGGTCTCGGTGCGCGCGAACGTGGTCGGGAGGGTGCCGTCGGCGAGGCCGACGAGGAACACCGCGTCCCATTCGAGGCCCTTGGCGGCGTGGAGGCTCGCGAGGGTGACGCCTTCGACGGCCGGGGCGTGCTGCTCGGCGGCGCGGCGGCCGAGCTCGGCGCAGAACGCGTCGAGGTCGGGGTCCGGGCCGTCCTTGTCCGGGTCGGCGCGGTGGTGCTCCAGGAACTGCTCCGCCAGCGCAACGAGCGCGGCCACCGCCTCCCACGCCTCCCGCTGCGCGCCGCCCGAGGGGGCGGCGTCGGCGCGCCAGCCGACCGCGTCGAGCGCGGTGGGGACGGCCTCGGCGAGGGGCAGCTCGCCGATGTCGGTCTTGGCGGCCGAGCGCATCGCGATGACGGCCTGGCGGACCTCGGGCCGGTCGAAGAAGCGGGCCGCGCCGGTGACCACGGTCGGGACGCCGTAGGAGGCCAGCGCCTCCTCGTACGCCTGGGACTGGGCGTTGGTGCGGTACAGGACCGCGATCTCCGAGGCGCTGATGCCGTCGGCGATGAGCTGGCGGCAGCGGCGGGCGATCATGTCGGCCTCCTCCGCCTCGTCGGCGAAGACCTCGGCGGTGACGGCGGGCCCGTCGGGCCGCTGGCCGATGAGTTCGAGGCGCATCTTCGCCTCGCGGCCCTTGGACTCGCCGATGATCTGGTTGGCGAGGCCGACGACCTGCGGGGTGGAGCGGTAGTCGCGGACGAGGCGGACCAGCGCGGCGTCGGGGTGCTTGCGGGTGAAGTCGAGGAGGTACTTCGAGGTGGCGCCGGTGAAGGAGTAGATGGTCTGGCTGGCGTCGCCGACGACGGTGACGTCGTCGCGGTCGCCGAGCCAGGCGTCGAGGAGGCGCTGCTGAAGCGGGGTGACGTCCTGGTACTCGTCGACGACGAAGAACCGGTACTGGTTGCGGATCTGGTCGGCGGCGGCGTCGACGTCGGTGATGAGGTCGGCGGTGTACGCGAGGACGTCGGCGAAGTCCATGACCCCGGCGCGGCGCTTGGCCTCGATGTAGGCGGCGTAGACCTTGGCGACGTCCTCGGGGGCGGCGGGCGCGTCGCGGCCGAGGGCGGCGATGGCGCTGACGTAGTCGTCGGGGCCGATGAGGGACGAGGCGGCCCATTCGATCTCGGTGGTGAGGTCGAAGTTCTTGGCGCGGGAGGTCTGGAGCCCGGCGCGGGCGGCGGCGATCGCGGTGAACTTGAGGGTGGAGTCGACCAGTTCGGGGAGCTGGCCGCCGAAGCGCTTGGTGCCGAAGTAGCGGAGCTGGCGCAGGGCCGCGGAGTGGAAGGTGCGGGCGTTGACGCCGGCGACGCCGAGGCCGCGGAGGCGGTCGCGCATCTCGCCGGCGGCGCGGGCGGTGAAGGTGACGGCCGTGACGTGCTGGCCGCGGATGTCGCCGCGCAGGACGCGGTAGGCGATGCGGTGGGTGACGGCCCGGGTCTTGCCGGTGCCGGCGCCGGCGAGGACGCAGACGGGCCCGGGGTCGGCGGTCACCGCCTCGCGCTGCTCAGGGTCGAGTCCGGAGAGGAGCAGGTGGATGGCCTCGTCGCGCGTGCTCATCCGGACAGTGTTCCAGAGGCGTCCGACGAGAACTCGGGGACCGCTCACTCGGAAGGGGCACAACGTGAGGAGGGCCACGATCGGAGGAATGCCCGGGGGCGGTATCGCGTTACGCTCGATGGAGAAGGAGGATCGATGATCACCATGTACAGCACCACCTGGTGCGGTTACTGCAGGCGGCTGAAGTCGGCGCTCGACCGGGAGGGCCTCCACTACGAGGAGGTCAACATCGAGGAGGACCCGGCGGCCGCCGAGTTCGTCATGGGGGTCAACGGCGGCAACGCGACGGTCCCGACGGTGCGGTTCGCGGACGGCTCCGCGCTCACCAATCCTTCACTGGCGCAGGTGAAAGAGAAGCTCGCAGCTTGACCTGTGCCACATGCCGAGACTATGGTCACGTTTAGGACACAAAGCCGGTACGATGCTCTATAGTTGGCTCGTCAAGCTTGCTTAGCGACTTCGAGGGGTGGTCGCTAAGCATTCAGGCCCGGGATGGATCCATCCCGGGCCTTTTTCATGCGAGCTTGCGAGCTGGAAAAGCGGTACCGTCATGCGAGCTTGCGAGCTGGAAAGCGGTACCGTCATGCGAGCTTTGCGAGCAGGGCAGCGGTCCGGCCGTGCAAAGCTCGCGAACACGACCGAAGCACTGGTCCGTCCGCTGAACGGGTGTACCGTTCGGGCGTCCCCTCATCCGATCCCGCGCGTCGGCCGCGGCCCGGAACCCCAGGTCCCGGGCCCGTTCCCCGGCCACCCGCGCCCTGTCCGCCGGTCGACCCGTGGAGCACTGCCAATGTCCTCACCCCGCGCCGCCCTCGGCGTCTCCCTCGTCCTCGCCGCCTCGCTGTTCTTCGGCGTGTGCGGCCCCTTCGGCAAAGTGGTCATCCAGGCCGGGCTCACCCCGATCCAGGTCACGTGGCTGCGCATCTGCGGGGTCGGGATCCTCGCCCTGATAGTCGCGGCCGTGCCGCTGGTGCGGACCCTTCGCGGCGGGACGCGCCTGCCGTGGGGCGCGCTCGCGCTCTTCGGCCTCACCGCGATCGCCGCGGTGCAGGCGTTCTACTTCATCGCCGTCGAACGGCTCCCGGTCGGGATCGCGCTGCTGCTGGAGTTCATGGGCCCGGTCGTGGTCGTCGCCTGGGTGCGGTTCGTGCGGCGCACGATCCTGCCGCGCGCGGCCGTCATCGGCGTGCTGCTCAGCATCGTCGGCCTGTGCATCGTGGTCGAGGTCTGGTCGGGGCTGCGCCTCGACGCGGTCGGCCTCGTCGCGGGCGCGGCGGCCGCGGCCTGCCAGGCGACGTACTTCCTCTCCGGCGAGAAGCTGACCGCGAAGGTCGACGTGCGGGTGCTCCTGGCGATCGGCTTCACCGTCGGAGCGATCCTCCTCGCCCCGTTCGCGGCGCCGTGGGCGCTCGACTGGGGCGTCCTGTCCTCGCAGGTCGCCTTGGGCGGCATCGAGATGAGCGCCGGTGCGAGCATCCTCGCGCTGGTGCTGTGCACGGCCGTCGCCTACGGGCTCGGCCTCAGCGGCCTCCGGTTCGTGTCCGCGCCGGTGGCCGGCGGCCTCGGGTACACCGAGGTCGTCGTGGCCTCGCTCGCGGCGTGGGCGCTGCTCGGCGAGGCACTGACGGTCCCGCAGATCATCGGCGGCCTCGTCGTCATCGGCGGCGTCTTCACCGCGCAGCGCGCGGTCGCCGCCAAGCAGCACGACCCGACGGCGGAGGCCGAGGCCGCCGCCGTCACGAAGGTCTAGACCCCTTCGAGCCAGTTCTCGATGAGGAAGCGCGCCACCGAGATCCGCACCGCGCTCGGCGTGGCGTCGGCGGTGTCGACCCACATCTGGCGGACCTCGTCCGCGGTGAACCAGCGCGCGTCCGCGATCTCCTCGGCCTGGAGCGCGAGCGTCTGCGACGGGTCAGCGGTAGCCCGGTACGCGAGCATGAGCGAGCGCGGGTAGGGCCACGGCTGGCTGGAGACGTAGTCGAGGCGGTCGAGCTTGAGGCCGACCTCCTCGGCGACCTCGCGGTGGACCGCGGCCTCGGCGGACTCGCCCGGCTCGACGAACCCCGCGATGCAGGCGTACCGGCCCTGCCGGGTCGACTGCGCCGACGCCCCGATCGTGTTCTGCGCGATCGCGGGCTTGGGCTGGCCGCCGTAGCGCTGGTGCTGCGCGAGCAGGACCCGGTCGGCGCCGTCGTCGATGAGGACGATCACGGCCGGGTCGGTGCGCGGGAAGACCGGGCGGCCGGCCTCGCCCGCGAGCTCCCAGCCGGCCATGCGCGAGCGCAGCGGCTCACCGGTGGTCGGGTGGAACCGGTACGTGGCGTGCCAGTGGCCGATCCCGATGGCCTCCACCGCGATCGCGAGGTCGCGGCGGTCCCAGGTGGGCTTGATCCAGCGCCCGGGGAGCCCGTCGGGGAGGTCGGCGAACACCGCGAACACCGGCGGGTGCTCGCCGCCGAGGTAGACGCGCTCGCCCTCGGGGGCGGTGTCGGCGTCGTAGTAGCGCAGCCCGTCCTCGTCGGCGTCGATGCGCTCGTGCTCGGGGTCGCAGACGACGATCTGCGCCTGCTGCCACGCGTCGACGAGCCAGGCGTCGTCGCCGCGGTGGGCGGCGAACCGGTCGACCTCGTCGACCGCCAAAGGCGGGTGCATCATTGCGCGGCGATCTCCCCCAGCTCGGCGAGCGAGTCGCGGATCAAGGCGCCGTCGCCCAGGACGACGGTGACCGCGCGGTCGGGGTCGAGCTCTTCGGCGGCGACCCGCTGGATGTCGGCGGTGGTCACCTCGCGCAGGCGCTCGGAGTGCTCGGCCAGCCACGAGAGTTCGAGCCCCGCGGAGGCGAGCACCGAGATGTAGTTCGCGACGCCCGCCTGGGTGGCGGTGGCGAGCTTGATCGACCCGAGCGCGTACCGGCGGGCCAGGTCGAGCTCCTCGGCGGCGGGCGGGTTGTCGGCCATGCCGCGCAGCTCGGCGCGGACCTCGGCCAGCGCGAGTGCGGTGACCTCGGTGGCGACGTCGACCGCGGCGAGCTGGCTGGAGCCGGCCGGCGAGTGGTCGACGCGCGAGCGCGGCGAGTACCCGTAGCCCTTCGTCTCGCGCAGGTTCATGACCAGGCGCGAGGTGAAGTAGCCGCCGAAGACGAGGTTGGTGAGGTGCTGGGCCGCGTTGTCGGGGTGGACGCGCTCGACCGCCGGGTAGGCGACGCGGATCGCGGACTGGACCGAGCCGGGCCGGTCGACCAGGACCAGGGGCCCGGTGACGAGGGCCGGCAGGGGCTCCATGGTGCGCGGCTCGCCCGCGCCGTTCCAGTCGCCGAGGGCCTTCTCGACGGCCGCGAAGGTCGCGTCGGGGTCGATGTCGCCGACGATGACGAGGCGGGCGCCGGCCGGGTGGATGCGGGAGGCGTGCAGTGCGAGGACCGCGGCGCGCTCGACGCCGGCGACCTCGGCGGCCGTGGGCTGCTGGTGCCCGTACGGGTGGTCGCCCCACAGGCGCGCGTCGAGGACGCGGCCCACCTGGAAGTCCGGCTGCTGCTCGGCGACCGAGAGGCCGTCGATGATCCGGGAGCGCTCGACCTCGAAGGGCGCGTCGGGGTACTCGGCGGCCTTGAGGATGTCGCCGAGGGTCTCCAGGAGTTCGGGGAGCCCGGTGGCGAGGCTGTTGCCGGACACGGCGATCCGGTCCGGGTCGGCGCCGGCGCCGAGGGCGCCGCCGACGCTCTGGAGGCGGCGGGCGATGTCGGTCATCGACGCGGACTCGGTGCCCGAGAACAGGGTCGAGGCGAGCAGGTCGGCGGCGGCGAGGTCGGTGTGCGCGGCCGGGATCGACAGGCGCACCTCCGCGAGCGGGACGCCGGGGCGGCGCGTGAGCAGCACGCGCAGGCCGTTCGGGAGGGTCCGCTCGACGGGGACCGGCAGGGACAGCGGGACCTCCGGCGCGAGTCCGGGCACGGGGATCTTCACTGGGCGCCTCCGGGGACGACTTCGAGGACGGCGCGGCGCCGCGGCGTGAGCGCGGCGGCCGCCTGTGCGACGGACTCGGCGGTGACCTCGCCGAGCAGCCCGGCGAACCGGGTCGACATGGCGGCGTCGCCGTGGAAGATCTCGGCGGTCGCGAGGCGGCGCGAGCGGCCCATGACCGAGTCGTCGCCGCGCAGCAGCTGGGCGGCGACGCGGGCCTTGACGCGGTCGAGCTCCTCCTCGTCGACGCCGGAGGCGACGCGGGCGAGCTCTTCGTCGACGGTGCCAAGCACGGCGTCGACGGCGGTGCCCGGCGGCAGGAACGCCTGGACGAGCATGACCGTGGGGCCGCGGGAGGCGAACGGCTCGGACATGAAGGTGCAGTGCGCGGCCACGGCGGTGGCGCTGCGGTCGCCGTGGACGAGGCGTTCGACCAGGCGGGAGGCGTCGCCGTCGGTGAGCAGTTCGCCGAGGACGACGTACGGCAGGAACGCGTCGAGCTCGGTGACCGGGTCGGGCACGCGCCAGGCGGCGGCGACGGCCGGGAGGGTCGCGCGCTCGTCGGTGTAGGAGAGGCGGCGCTCGTCGGTCAGGTCCGGTTCCTCGAAGGAGGGGTGGACGGGCGCGGGGCGCGCCTCCACGTTCCCGAAGTGGCGTTCGACGAGGTCGCGGGCCTGGGCGAGGTCGAAGTCGCCGGCGACGGACAGGACCGCGTTCGAGGCCGGGTAGTAGGCGTCGAAGAAGGAGCGGGCGTCGTCGACGGTGGCGGCGTCGAGGTCGTCGAAGGCGCCGTAGCCGTCGTGGGAGTTCGCGAACGTGTCGAACATGACCGGCGGGAGCTTGATCCACGGGAAGCCGCCGTAGGGGCGGTTGAGGACGTTGACCCGGATCTCCTCCTTGACGACGCTCACCTGGTTGGCGAGGTTCTCCTCGGTGATCGCCGGGCCGCGCATGCGGTCGGCTTCGAGGAAGAGCGCCAGTTCGAGGCCGTTGGAGGGGAGGAGGTTGAAGTAGTCGGTGTAGTCGATGTGGGTGGAGCCGTTGAAGGTGCCGCCGGCGGACTGGACGTGGCGCATGTGCTCGGCCTTGCCGACGTTGTGCGAGCCCTGGAACATCATGTGCTCGAAGAGGTGGGCGAAGCCGGTGCGCCCTTCGGGCTCGGACCGCATCCCCACGTCGTACACCACCGCGACTCCGACCACGGGCGCCCCCGGGTCCGGCGCGAGGACCACGCGCAGGCCGTTCGCGAGTCTGAACCGCTCGATCGCGAACGCCGGGGCGGGAATCGTCGCAACAGTCATGGCCGAACCCTATCTCAGCTCGGTGTCGTTCCGATGACGCGGCGTTCGTCACAGCCGCTTGGATTCGGCACGAATTCCTGCTTGACTTCTAGGCTATGAACTCGCAGCACTCCGACCGCCTCAGCGACGCCGACCGCGCCGCCGCGTCGTGCTGCCGAATGTGCGCCTGCTGAGGGCTCCTGCACCGCCGCGCCCCGAAGCGGCGATCACCCACAGCGAAAGCGACCTTCCTTCCTCATGGACTCCAGTCCCAGCATCCGCCTGACCGGCGTGACCAAGCGGTTCGGTGACCTCACCGCGCTCGACGACGTCTCGCTCGAAGTCGCCCCCGGCGAGATCTTCGGCATCCTCGGCCGCTCCGGCGCCGGCAAGTCGACGCTGCTGCGCACCGCGAACCTCCTCACCCGCCCCGACACGGGCACCGTGGAGGTCGCCGGCCGCGACCTGACCGTCCTCGGCGGCCGCGAACTGCGGGCCGCCCGGTCGCAGACCGCGATGATCTTCCAGCACTTCAACCTGCTGTCGAACCGGAACGCGGCGTCGAACGTGGCCCTGCCGCTGCGCTTCAGGGGCACGAAGCGCGCCGAGCGCCGCGAGCGCGCCCTCGCCCTCCTCGACCTGGTCGGCCTGTCCGACAAGGCGAAGGCGTACCCGGGGCAGCTCTCGGGCGGCCAGCGCCAGCGCCTGGCGATCGCCCGCGCGCTCGCGTCCTCCCCTGAGGTGCTGCTGTCCGACGAGGCCACGAGCGCCCTCGACACCGACACCACCGACGAGATCCTCGACCTGCTCGCGCGGCTCAACCGCGAACTGGGGCTGACGATCCTGCTCATCACGCACGAACTCGAAGTGATCACCCGGATCTGCCACCGCGCCGCGGTGATGGAGTCGGGCCGGTTCGTGGAGATCGGGAACGTCCCCGAACTCCTGGCCGACGCCGACTCGCGCCTGGGCGGGCAGGCGCGCCGCCTGGCCGCGCGCCTCCTCGGCGAGGAGGTGTCGCGATGAACGCCAGTGACCGGCTCGTCGAACTGCTGACGGAAGCGTTCTGGGAGACCCTGCACATCGTCTCGGTGGCGGGCCTGTGGACGCTCGTGGGCGGCCTGCTCCTCGGCACGATCCTCTACGTCACCTCGAAGACGGGCCCGAAGCCGATCGCGGCGGTGAACGCTCCGCTCGGCCTCATCGTGAACATCGGCCGGAGCGCGCCGTTCGTGCTGCTCATGGTCGCGGTGGTGCCGCTGACGCGCCTCATCACGGGCACGAGCATCGGCACCGAGGCGGCGATCGTCCCGCTCACGGTGGCCTCCATCCCGTTCTTCGCGCGCCTCGTGGAAGGCGCGCTCCTCGAAGTCCAGCCGGGCCTCATCGAAGCGGCCCGCTCGATGGGCGCTGCGACGCCCGGCCTGGTCTGGCGGGTGGTCCTCCCCGAAGCGACCCCCGGTCTGATCCGCGGCTTCACCGTGACGCTCGTCGCGGTCGTCTCGTACTCGGCGATGGCCGGAATCGTGGGCGGCGGCGGCCTGGGCGACCTCGCGTACCGCTACGGCTACCAGCGCTTCGAGACCGAGTACATGATCTGGCCCCTCGTGATCCTCGTCGTGCTCGTCCAGCTCTTCCAGATCCTCGGCGACCGGTGCGCCCGCACCCTCGACCGCCGATAGACCAGTAAACCCGCACCTTCCTTTAGGAGAAGACTATGTTCAATCGCCGTGCCCTGATCGGCAGTTCCGTCGCCGCCGCTGCCGCCCTGGCGCTGACCGCCTGCGGCAACGACTCCGGTGAATCCGAAGCCACTGAGACGAACGGCACCATCGTCGTCGCCGCGACGCCGGTCCCCCACGCCGACATCCTCAACTTCATCGCCGAGAACCTGGCCGACGACGCCGGCCTGACGATCGAGGTCGAGGAGTTCACCGACTACGTGCAGCCGAACGTGGCGACCTCGGACGGCTCCGTGGACGCGAACTTCTTCCAGACCGAGCCCTACCTGGACGAGTACAACGCCGCCAACGGCACCGACCTGGTCACCGTCGCGGCGGTGCACATCGAGCCGCTGGGCCTGTACTCCTCCTCCGTGGCCTCGGTCGAGGAGATCCCCGACGGCGCCCAGGTCGCCATCCCCGGCGACGGCTCCAACGGCGGCCGCGCGCTCGCCCTCCTCGCCGACGCGGGCCTGATCACCCTCGCCGACGGCATCGACGCGACGCTCGCCACCGAGGACGACATCGCCGAGAACCCGAAGAACATCGAGTTCGTCCCCCTCGAAGCGGCCCAGCTGGCCCTCTCCCTGGAGGACGTCGACGCCGCGGTCATCAACGGCAACTACGCCCTCGAGGCCGACCTCAGCCCCGCCGAGGACGCCCTCTACAGCGAGTCGCCCGACGGCAACCCGTACGCCAACTACCTGGTGACCACCGAGGCCAACAAGGACAACGAGGACGTCCAGAAGCTCGCCGAGCTCCTCCAGTCCGACGAGGTGAAGCAGTTCATCCTCGACACCTGGGCCGACGGCTCCGTCGTCCCGGCCTCCTGACCTGCCCTTACATCACCGCCAACCCGCTTGCACCGGCCGGACCGCAGCACGTAAGATAGTTGCGGCCAGCCAGGCAACGGGCTGGTGAAGGAGTGTGGCGCAATTGGTAGCGCATCGGTCTCCAAAACCGAGGGTTGCAGGTTCGAGTCCTGTCACTCCTGCAAGACCGGCATTATCCGAAAACCGGGTCGCAATGAGCGGCCCGGTTTTCGACGTTTCAGGCCGCAAATGGTCGCGCCGCTCAGGCAGCAGCGGCGTGAACGGCGAACTAATCTCGTCCGCGCTGACCTTCGGCTCGCCGGTCGCTTCATCGACGTACACAAGCAGCCGCTTGAAGTACGACCTGTGGAACGGCTTGTGGAAATCCTCCGGCAGCGCCTTCAGCAGTCGCCTCGGATCGTCCAGCAAGCCCAGCAGCATCCCGATCGCCTCGCCGGCCCGTTCCACCTTCACGTCCCCGACTTCGTTCAACCGCTCCTCGACCGAGCCCAGCTCATCGCGAAGGCGGCACATCTTGGCCTCCAGCCGATCCTGCGGCCAGGCCGGATTGCCGACGAGGTCGAGGAGCTGGTCCTGCTGCTCGACCAGTCGCCGATGCTCGGCCTCCAGCTTCTTCCTGAGTGACGCTGTCAGCAGCCCCTTCTCCCGCAACGCCTTGTCGACAGCCGCCCGCAGTTCCCCCGCGAGCGAGGGCGGGACGTTCAAGGTCGCATAGTGCGCAGCAATAGCAGCCTCCATCTTCGCGACCGGCAACCTCGGAGACTGACAGTGCTTGTTCGCCCTACCGCTGCAGAGGAAGTACGAGTACATAAGACCCCGCCGGTTCTTGACGGTGTCGAGGTAGAACCGCGTCCGACAGTTCGCGCACCACAGCAGCCCCTTCAACGGATGGTCGTAGACCCGTTCGCGAGTACCTGCGCCGCGCTGGTTCACGAGCACGCTCTGGACCCTGTCGAACAGCTCCTGGGTGATCAGCGGTTCGTGGCGGCCGTCGTATTCCTTGCCCTTGAACACGACGCGGCCCAGATACCTGCGGTCGCGGAGCAGCCGCCCGATGGTCTCGATCGTGACCGGCCGACCGCTGGGCACGTCCTTCCTCGGACGAGTGCGAAGCCCCGCCTCAGTAACCGCCCGCTGGAGGTCTTTGAATCCATACCGCCCCGTCGCGTAGAGCTCGAACATCATGGCGACGAACGGCGCCCGCTTGGGGTCGACCGCGATGGTCCGAACTTCGCGGCCGTCGACCTTCTCCCCCACGTTCAAGTACCCGAGCGGGGCGAGGCACGGGATACCGCCACGGGATGCCTTCGCGGCCAACTTGTAGGCCACGTCCGCCCCGGACGCGCGCGACTGGTACTCGTTCACGCCATCGAGGATCGCGGCCACCAAATCGCCGATGTAGCTGTCCTCGGTGTAGTCCATGATCGAGACGAGCTGCACCCTGAGCTTCCGAAGCTCCCGCCGCGTGATCGCCGCATCGGTCGTATCGCGGTGCATGCGCGAGCGCGCGTAGACGATGATGGCGTCCACGTCTTTGGAGTTGCGGACCCTCGCCATCATCTCCTGGAACTTCGGCCGGCCGTCAACGGTCATCCCCGATTTGCCCGGCTCAAGGTATTCATCGAGCACCTCGAACCCGAGATCCTCGGCTTTCTGGAGGCACGCCTTGCGCTGCGCGGGAATGGAATTCCCTTCGGGGTCGTAGTCGGTGTCGACTTGGCTCCGGGAGGACACCCGCAGGTACAGCACCGCTCGCTTCTTCTTTGACGTTTCGCTCATGCTCCATCGGCCTTCCGATCGATCTCGTCGGTCTGGCACGCAGGTCTGGCCGTCTCAGATTCGTCTTCCGCGATCAGGAGGGCCGCATCGACCAGGATTGCCGCGATCGAGTCAATGTCGATCTCTTCGCGAGGCTCCCCTACGACGCGAACCCTGGGCTCTCCGGTAACCACGGGAGCCACCGCACTTGACCAGGTATTTTACGTGCCACTGCCACCGTATGCCCGGTTCGCACACCTGTCGAGCGACCGGGAAATCGGCGCCTCCGGGCACGCTCGCCGCTCCGGATGGAGGACGGAGCACAGCCAAGGCAAGGCAGCCTGAGAGAAGGTAGCGAGATGCGGTCATGCAAGAGGCGTGTCTCGTCGACATCGCGATGCAGCCTGGACGACCAACAATCCTATCCCAGTGATCACGCAGAGTCAAGCATCAGTTCTCGACCAGAAACTCACCACCTATATCTCATCCCCTTGAGGCGAAGCGGGACACGTTGACCATTCTGACTGCCAGCTCTCAGTGTCACCTGCTCACCTGAGCTCACCGAAGCCCGCTGGATCAGTAACCTTGACGAGCTCGGGGAGGCCCCGGTCTCAAGGTGGCTGCGGTTGGCGCTTCGGCGCGCAGGCGTGGCTTCAGGCCCGGCATAAGGTGCCGCTGGGCAGTTTCCCCTATAGCGCCTTACGGGGATATGTATATATTCAGGGTTTCTACGACTGACTTAAACTGCCGCTCATCCTGCGGAAACGCTTGGATACTGGGCTTGGCGACAGGGAAGTATCCGTGGAAGGGGGGATCTGGAAGCCCCAGTCTGGAAGCCCCAGCCCGGAAGGGGCGCAGGATCGAGATCGCAGAACGGCCGCGAGGCGGTCAATCGGAGACACACTGCCGATCTTCTTAGCGGTGTCACAAGCCCCGCACGCTGAGCCACCGCTCGCATGTCGAGATTCGTAGGTGGTCGGTAACCAAGCCAGTAACCTTCGCGAAGAGGCAGATTCCCTACCTGTATGCTCCGCTTCCAACAGCGGCAGGTTGAGCTCGAGCGCCCCGCCGGTGAAGTGGATGCCTGTCGGGCCGTATCAGTAGCGACGCCGTGCTCTACCCATACAGCCCCCTCAGTCCCCGGACTGAGCACTATCACCCAGAATGCAACTTCCCTGAGGCAAACTCAAATCTCAGCCAGACGGCCGTGCTCGAACCTGCTCCCAAGCAAGCGGATTCGCTTCGAGCACTTCCTGGGCAAGTTCACGTGCGGTATCGGTCTTCAACGCCGCCAGACTGCTGTCGATCCAGCGACCAACGGTGGCGACTCCCTGATGCCGGTACTCCACGGCCTGGATGAGGCATTCGAGCTTGTCAGCATCTTTCGCGCACTGCGCTTCGGCAGTCTCGCCTGCCTCGAACTCGGCGATGGCATCCCGGATCGTGCCCGCAACCGGATCAGGACACTCCGCGGTCTGGTCGGCCACGATCGTCTCGGGATCGGTCGCGTCAAGGTAATGGTGGCCGATCTTCGGAATGTCCCCGATCCGGGTCTCCGGGGTGTCGTGGAGGATGCACAGCATCGCGGTGCGCGCAGGATCCGCCCCTTCGAGACTGGCGAGCACCATCCCGGTCAGAGCTGCTCGCCAGGAGTGCTCGGCAATGCTCTCCGGGTCCCTGATACCGGCGAGCCACCAGCCCGAGCGACGAGCACGCTTCAGAAGCCCAGCCTCGAGTAGATACCCGGCAGCTCCGGCCAGTTCTGTCATGGCTTGCCTCTCCAGCTCAACTCCTGAGGCCGGCGAGAGCCTCGCCTATCGAGCCTAGTTCTTCTCGCGACAGATCAGAAACTCGACCGCTGTCAGCGAGCGGCTCGAGATGCTCCGCGAGCATCCGCGTCGTATCCGGGTCGTCGACCAACAGCCCCCGCTGCGAGCGCAAGAGCAACCAGAGATTGTGAATATTGAGGTCGACCAACGGGTGGTCAGCGTGAAGGCGTTCCACGAGATGCACGTACATGCGGGTGCCGTGCCATCGCCGGTCGCTGCGCACCATGAAGGCGTCGTCACCTTCGCGATCCCGCAAATCGCCAACCCAGTAGGCCGTGTAGTTCAGGGCCGCTATCTCGCAGTCCTCGCTGGGATGGGCGCGTGCGATGAAGTCGCGAAGCGGCTGCGGATCACCTCGGTAGGCTCGCGACACCACGAACGACCTCGCATCAGCCCAAGATGGCGACCACGGTTCCCCTCCTACGAGGTACCGAGACGCTCGAGAAGACAGACCGATACGTCGAGACCTGCAAGTCCGGCAAGGAAGCATGCCTGCCGCCGTAGAAGAACATTCCCTTCGATCCCTCGTGAGCGGTACTCCGTGAGCTCGAGAAGGTTCGTCTCCATCTGTCGCCGGTCATCACGACCAAGCTCCGGACCAGCCGGGGTTGGACCTCGCCGCCGACGGCTCGGCAACCTTCGGGTGAAGGTCGGGGCCACCCAGAGAACGCCCAAGTAAGCAGCTCCGTCAGGCGCAGATCCATGACGCAGCCGGCAAGCGGATGGCGATCCACGTCGACTGACTCCCAAGGACTGACCACAGCCGTGAGGACAAGATCCGCTTCGACCGCCACAGGAAGCAGCGCAGCCAGTTCCGAATCTGCCCCGAGCTTCAGCAACTGCTGACTGATCTGCCGAAGCTGCGCTACTGCGACCGAAGCCAAGGGCCTACGCCCGGATTCCCAACTCTGGACCGTCGTCGGGTCAACACCCACAGTCTCCGAGAAGCTCTCTTGGCTAACCGGGATCGAACAGCGGGCCGCCTTCAGGAGGAATCCACTGACGCCCCCATAAGGCCGCGTCTCACGTCTCAACGCCCACCGCACCTCTCAAACCCGTACCGCCAGTCAGTGTTTCAAAACCCCTGGTCTACGTAGCGTCAAGTGTCATCGACCTGGTGAGACAAGTCAACGCCCCATCAGATCGACAGACCGACCGCCGAGGGGGAGAACCGGTAAATGAACGCGACAACACCCAGCAACGGCCATGATCCCAAGGCCGTCTTCGAGATTCTCGGCGAATGGGAGACTCCATCCGGGAACCGACTCACGCTCAAGGCCCGCAAAACGACGGGGTACGCATCCGTCTGGCTGAACTGGCACGGCAAGCCCGTACGAATCGGCTACGCTCTCCACGCTGGCGGAGTCGTGCGTGAAGTTCGGTGGGAAGAGCCTTGGAACGAGCAGACCGACGTCTGGAAGACCGAGCAACGCAAACACGTCGCCGCTCTCATCGCCGCCTGGCACGCTGGTCAGCCCATACCTCTCAAGACCGAGCTCCCCGAGACCGTCCTCGGCACCTTCAACATCGACGGCTTCCGGTTCGCCGTCGAACCCACCACGGCTTCAGAACACGCGGTGCTCAGCGTCGTCAACGTAACCGGGGGCCTGACTCCGGTCGCCGACCTCCTCCACGAAGACGGCCGAATCTGCGGCATGGCAGCCCGCCCCGGCTGGAAGAGCACCCCCAACGGCCGCAAACGCCGCTGGCGCCAAGAATCCGAATCCATCCTGACCCGCGCCACGACAACAGGCAAGCTCTGAACTTTCCTCCAGCGGGACACCCCAGGTGGGGCGTGTCCCGCCCTACAGTCGCAGACATAGCCAAGGCTGACTCTGGTTGCTCCAAATCGCTTCGCGACTGCACCCATCGACGCTGCCGAAGGGTTCGGAGCCCACATCGACTCGAAGAGCTCGGCCCAAGTCGGGTGATCCCTGCATTGCATCCCTAGTGCAGAATATGTCGCATGTCTACCATGCGTATCCCCTCACGCCTGATCGTTGTTGCAACGCTGGCCCTGGCCGTCGTAGTTGCCTTTTCTTGGTGGCTCGCCACCACAGACCCCAGCGATGATGAAGCATCTTCGAACGACCCGACGGCATTCCAGGCCGACGAGACCGAGCACGCCGATGCATCGCCCACGGCGCCGACGGTACCGGACCTTTCAGACGTGCAATGGACTTACGACAGCGGAAGAGCCTACCCCTACTCCGAGGCCGCCGGCCCCGCTGAATGGTCCGCAGGCCAGCCGGCCGCAGGGTTCGCACACTCCCCGGGCGGCGCCATCCTCGCCGCGTTCCATATCTGCGCCCGATCTGGACCGCCGTTTTCGCCCGAGACGCGTCTGGCGACGATCGACGAACAGATGACCGAGGGGCCTTCAAGAGATTCGTTCCGAACCGCCGTTGAAAACTCACTGAACGATCCCTACCAAGAGCCTCAGGATGTTCCTGTCGTATCCGGATACATTGTCCACTTCTACAGTGACGCCGGAGCCTTGGTCGAGATCGCAATCACTCAAGGAGAACTTGATGCTGCGTACATCCTCGAAGTGGAATGGGATGAGGCCCAAGAAGACTGGCGCCTTCACCCTCCCGCCAATGGCGAGGACTGGCAGGAGGAATTCCGACAGATCCCTACGCTAGAGGCATTCACCGCCTGGGGCCCGTGACCGACGAGCGCCGAAGGAGTCGTCTCCTCATGACAGGGCAGTGCGGGTCGTACCGCCATGGCGGGTCAAGCGCGGTCGAAGCGAAATCCTGACAGCTGCCTTGGTGAACTCCGGCGCGGTGGCTCTACCCGCCCAAACGTAAGCGTCTCCGGACTGCAGGCTAGCCAATTCCGCCGCGGTCAGCCCGGTAAGCGATGTGTGGGCCTTCTGGAGGTGCTTGAGCCATGCCGGGGAGTTGAATCGGTGAAGGATCACGTGGTCCGAGAGCTCTATCAAGGCGACTGGGACCGAGGGCGGGTCTTGGCTGGCCACGAGGACGCTCATGCCTTTATGGCGCATCTCGCGGACGCTTCCGACCAGTCCTTGAATGAGATCAGGGCTGTCAAGATACTTGTGCGCCTCATCGAACACGACAAGCTTGTTGAAGTGATCCCCGTCTGGGCCGGACGTTTCAGCGAAAAGCTCCATGAGGACCACGAAGAGCCCAAGCGCATCATCGGTCTCGATCATTTCATCACGCAGGTCGACAATGATCATTCTCCCGGGTGCGACTAGGTCACCGATATGCGTGGTGTCGTCGATGAAGTCGGCCGCCATTTCAAGCCGCTGCCGCGCCAGATCCTTGTAATGATCCCGCATTGACGAAGCGTCGACGCCGGAGCGGATGGCGTCGAGCGTCATGGCGCGCCGGTTCGCTTTGAGGATCCGGCCGAACTCCCGGATATACGTCGACTGGTTGCCGACCGCGCCCATCAGGAATTTCCAGTGGGAGGCACGCAACTCACCTGCGGCGAATTTCAGCGGACGGACTTCGATGCCGCTGAACTCCATGGATCGCTTTCCGAGTTGGTCTTCAGGGACCAGAAGCACGACATCGGCCAGCGAGGTCGGCTGAGCACCGTAGCGCTCGCGGAGCCACTCGATCTGCGCGGCGTCCCCGTTGGGTTCAATCATGGCCGTGAACTCGGGCGCGTAGTCGCCGGTCTGACTGTAATGGAAGACGATGGTCGCCAACGGGCTAGGCAGGCTGCCTACACCCGGGGCCGGTATTGTGGCGGCCTCGATCACCGTGCCGAGCGTGTAGCTCTTGCCCGACCCCTGTACACCGAAGAGGCTGATCGTATGCGTCTCGTTCAGGTCCAGTGCCACCTTGCGACCGTCGACTTCACCGATGACCCCGTACTGCGGCGAGGGACGCGTGCTTCCAAGGAAGATGTCGGGTACGTAGGCCTCGCCGTCAGGTTTGGCCTTCGGGTCGAAAAGCGGATCCTTCACGTCGTGCTGCGGCTGCCGATCGGCCTGCGGATTCGGATCGAGCGGTGCCGTGGTCGTTTCGCCGGTGCGTTCTGAAGCCGTGTAATCGAGATCCTCTTCCAGGTCGGTCGGAGCGATCAGTTCGGGGATCAGGTGGTGGCGGTCAGCGCTCTTGAACGAGGCTTCGCCCAATCGCGGCAGTGTCGTGGACTCGATGTCGGCCAAGCTCGGCGCGGAACTGTCAGAGAGGGCTCCTGTTCGCAGGCGGGGATCGGTCTCCAACGCGCCGAGCAGTTCATCGATGAGCCCGCGACCGACCCGGTGGAAGTCGATCCCGTCCTCGACGACGCGCTCGGAATCCGTCCCGTCGAGGTCGAAGATCAGCCCGGTCCGGGTGAACTTCAGGCGGAAGTCGATCCAGTCGAGCCGGTCAAGCATCCATTCGGCTTCCAGTGCGGCCTCGTCGGACACGCTCCCGTGCCGATGCGCCCTGCGGAGGTAGAACCGCAGCGTCGACGCAAGCTCGGCGTTGCGCACCGCTCGATCCTCGCGAGGAATGCTCGGGTCATATCTCACCGTCAGCGCGTGTTCGCTGTTGTCGATCTGGCGGCGCATCTCGTCACGCAAGGCCGCAGCACCAGCCCTGTCGGTCGAGCCGGTGCACTTGACCTCGACGAGCCGGCAAGTGATGAGGCGGTCCTGGGCGTTGAGCTCGAAGAGCGCAAGGTCGGTCCGGTGAAGGCGGGTGGATTCGCCGACACGGTCGATCTTTCGTCCCGTGCCGCGGAAGAGCTCCAGGTGCGCGTCCAGCGGGACCAGGATCTGCCCTCGAAGCGCGCGTTCGTATTCGAGGTACATTCTCGCCATCGCCAGACCGATCGCCTCGGTGCGCTGGGCAGCCGAGATCGAGGCGGTCTTGAACGCCAGTCTGCCTGACAGCAGCCTGAGCTGGTCGAAGAAAGTAGCAGCATGCCGCCGGTCGATCCGCAGTCCGTGCTGGTCGGCGGTTGGCTCCAGCATGGCCCGCAACTCGTCCACTGAACCGGAACTGACCGTGATCCGAGGGGAGAGCCCGCGGGGGTCTTCGACAGCGTCGATGACATATTCGGTTCGGCCGGAACCGCTCGGGGCGTCGAAATACTCGGCGCCCAAGGTCCGGTCCACGGTGATGACCCAGTCCGCGCAGCGGTGAGCCTGGTGCAGTAGAGCACCGTCGGCGGGTCCCAGTGTGAGGCTGATCTGGGGAACCCGGTTCAGACCGGACTGGCCGGTGGCGACCGCGGACGCCGCGTTCGCCAGCATCGCGGGCAGGTTCGAAAGCAGGTCGGAGACCTCCGGTGCGCCCGGGACGATCGGCGCCTGTCCGTGGCGGGGGCGTTTGGTCCAGGTCGCCGTGGCGGTCGCGCGATCCTCACCGAAGTCGATCTTCATGTCCTGTACCAGGCCGTAGACCGGGGCGGGAGCAGGATCGACGCCGGGGACGATCGTGAACCGCTCCCCGGAGAACACGTCGAACAGCAGGCAAAGGTGTGCGGTGCCGTGTTCGGCTACGGCGCTGAACTTCTCCAGAGGGTCGATGGAGACGGCGAGTTTCGGAGTGCCGTCCCCGGTCGGCGTGCTGAACGTCTCGGCGTCTCCTGCCACCCCCCGTTCGCCCCGGAGCAGGTTCGACAGCGATTCACCAGCCTCGACCTCCTCGGGATCGGCGGTGTAGAGCCGCACCTCGTATCGCAGATCGGCATCCGCCTGCCGACGGTCCAACTCGACCAGGGCCGACGTGAGCGCTTCGGCCCTCCCCGGGTTCACCGCGGCGATGACCAGCGTGCGAACGTACGGGTGCATGCGGACGTAGCGTTCGAAGCGGTCGGCCAGGGCCCGGGGGTCGAGGCCGCCGCCGGGATTCCCATGGCCCGACAGACCGAGAAGCCCTCGGGATTCGTCGATCACCGCTCCCGCGTCGGCAGTCTCCGAGCAAGTCATGGCTTGCCAATCGGAGTCGAGGACGCCGGAGGCTATGTAGAGCCTGCCGTCGGGTCCTGGGACGGCCAGCGGGAATCCGACCGGCGTCAAGGCCCGCAACGCGCCGAAGTCGACCAGCGCGGATTCGGCATCCTCTGCCGATTCGGCGCCCTCCAGCCAAGCCCGACCCAGTGCCTCCCAAGCGATCGTCCACAGCAGGCGGAGCGGGTGAATCGGGGAGGCGAGAATCATCTCGACCGCCGATTCGGACTCGTTACTGGAGCCGTCTGATCGGACCACGGCGACCGTATCGATGCGCAGGAGGTCGCCGAGCGCCAACCGGTCGGGACCGCCCAGTTCGGAGCGCTCCGCGCGACGGAGCCGGTCCGCCAGCAACGCCGTGTACGCCTCGGCGTACTCGACCACCTCGTCCCGCAACTCGCCGATATCGCGTCCCGCGGCGATCATGCCGGTTTCGCCTCTGATAGCGGCGGCTACAGCGGCGCGAGCTTCAAGGTACCGCAGGGAAGCTTCATCAGAACCGATCGGGACTTCTCTGATCGGCTCTCGCAGTTCGGGTTTCGCGTTCTCGTTCAGGAAGAGCCGCCACTGCCCCAACCGTCCCGGCTCACCGGTCGCGGCGAGTTCGGCCTGCGCAAGCGAGGGCGACACGCTGATACGGGCCCGTCCTCCGGGCCCGAACGAGGCCTCGACGGTCCCGGCTCCTGTCCAGTGCGCGTCGGCACACGACAAGCGCCGCCAGTCGCGTCCCTCGGCCGCGGACTCGAAGCGAAGTCGGGTCAACTCTTCGACGACACCGTTCGCCTTACGGACCTCGGGCCGCTCGGGCTCCTCGTCCAGAGTCGAGTCGTCGACGATATAGAACCGGCCGCTCTCGTTGAGCGCCAACGCCCCTTCGACGGCCGGCTTCTCGAACGGAAGCGGGACCCCGTCGCGGGAGAGCGGCCGCACTCGAACGAAATACCAGCCTGGCTCCAGCTTCGCCTTCTTGAGATTGGTGAACGTGGAGGTGCGCGTCTTGCTCCGGCTCGCCTCAACCTTCGCGATCTTGCGGACGACGGCGCCATCGCCATCCTCGGCGACGAGCTCGACGCTGAACCTGGCAAGCCCTGGGATATCCCGTGGGTGGGGGTCGATCTCAAACCGCACCGCCAGCTTCGCCGCCGCGGAGACGTTGAGGTAGGGCTGCCCGGCGATGGCCCCCAAGATCTTGTGTCTGCTGTGATCACCGCGTACCCCTGCGACCGGCAGCTCCGGGTCCTCCACGTCGATCCGCACCGTGGTGCCGCCGCCGTCCCGCGGCAGCGGCCAGCGGTGGAGCGAAAGGTCCCAGTTGGTTTGGTCAGTCGCGATGCGCCGGGCCCAGGAGGCGGGGCGTTCGTGCCCATGGTTGACGAGAAATCCAGCCAGTCGCCTGCGGAAAGCGCCGTCGGTCAGCCGCAGAGCCGTGACCCGCTGGCGGGGCGGCTTCTCGCCGCTGTAGAGCTGGACCATCTGCTGGATGTTGCGGGCAGCCTTCGTGGCAAGGTGCTCGGGTTCGGCGAACAGCTCGAAGTCGGGGATGAGGCCGAGCTCGAACACCGCCGCTCCTGCGGCTTCGGGGTCAAACTCGTTGCGTTTCAGAGCGAGCAGGTAGCGGACCCGCTCAAGTTCCCCCGGCAGCTCCAGCTCCCGTGGAGCCGCTTCGGTGTCGAGTGTGCGGAACAATTCGTCGACGTGCTCGCGGAGCGGTTGCGGGAGCGATCCTCGCAGCCGCTTGGCGAGTTCTGCGTGGGCGCCTGTCGGCGACACCTCTTCGAAGGTGGCCGACCCGAACGAGTCTTCGGCGCTGGCGCGGGCGCCAGGGGGAATGAAGGCGAGCAGCGGCGGCCTGAGTCGACCGTCGGGGCCCGGGTTGCGGAGCTCCACGAGTTTGGTGCTGGAGGCGGCGACTTCGGCCGGTATCTCGGGAGCCGCCCCGAGCACCCAGATCTGGGCTTCCGGAGCGGCGCTGCGCAGGCTCCCGCACAGACTCACCGCCAGGGAGGTGTGCAGGTCGGTCACCTTCATGCAGTGCCCGACGCCGCGTCGGGCCAGCAGCGTGGCGAGTCGGCCGTGCAGGACGGTTCCCAGTTCGGCGTCGACGTCGGCTTCAGTGACTTCGGCGAGCCCTCTGGTCATACCTGGGATCCTTCGGTGTCGACGCTGTAACGAGGGGTGATGGTCTGTGTTAGGTAAGCATCCGACAGGTCGCGGTAGTACCCAATCTGGCGGAGGCGGTCGACGAGCGCTTCGCGGTTGGCCCGCAGGGCCGCCTGGTCGTCCACGCCGGCCCGGTCGAAACCGTCGCCGGGCGGGAGGGTGTCGATGTGGAGCCCATAGCGTTCCTTGAGGACGTCAAGGAAATCGTCGATGCGCATGGGCTGGGTGCTGCGCCCCCTGCCGCCTGGAGTCTCCCGAAGCAGGGTCACTTGGAGGAGGACTTCGAGCAGGCCGCTGTCGAGGACGAAGCGTCGCACACCTCGGTGCGGCTGCGCGATCATCGCACCCGGCCGCCGCTTCAGCATGAGGCTGTCAAGAGCCTGCACAATGTACTTGCGGTGGAATGAGACCCGGAGTGCGCTGATCGCCTCTACATACGTGGTGAACGGGTCGAGGCCGAGGTCGAAGAGATCGGTCAGCTCCGGATCGGGTTCGGCGTCCTTGAGATCCTCCTGAAGGCTGATCAGTCTCGAATGGCCGAACGCCTCCAAAGCGGTCTTGTGAGTCTTGGCGCGGAGGACGAGCAGCTCGTTCGCGGACAAGCCGTGCCCAGGCTTGCTGCGGACCCGATTCGCTCCGGCCGGGATCTGGGTGAACTCCTCGAGCTTCCGCAGTTCGAAGACACCGCGGACGAAGTCGGGGATCCGGTCGTACCAGGTCCTGGCGCTGCGCTCGGCCAGCCGCGCCGTATCGCCCGGGGCGCTCTCGACGTCCAGGAAGAAGCCGCCGGGCGCCGAATCTGCACCGGACAGCTTGGCCGGCACCGACTTGAGCAACAGCAGGTGGTAGCGGGAGAGGTGGAACGCGAACAGGATCTTCAGATGGTCGATCATAACCGACCTCGGCATGCGGTCCTTGTGGTAGAGCAGGCCGCCCAGGTCCTCGACCAGAAGCTCGGCGGCGTGCGGGTCGTACGGCGCGTATACCCTGCGTCCGTCCTCTTTGACCGGCCTGTCCGCGACCTCGTCACCGTCGGCCAGCCAGAGGTTGATCAGGGCCTGGGTCTCGACGTCGATCTCCTCGCCGCCGGCTGGCACGAGGAGGTCGGTGCTGCGTTCGATGCCGGCGAACAGGTACCGCTTGAGCCATTCGAGGGTCTGAGGGCCGCCGGGAGCGCCGCGCATCATCCAGTAAAGCTGCTCGTCCGCACCGTAAGCGCGGGAGTGCTTGGCCACACGGAACAGGTAGGTGAAGCCGTGCAGCGGTCTCGGCCCAGCGACCGCCTGACGGGGGGTACCGCGGTTGACCAGGTCGAGAAGGTGTGTCTCGGCCCACCGGTAGGCGGTGTCGCGGTCGAATCCCTCGAACAGGTCGGGGTGGGCGAGCATCGCGTCGACGAACGTGTCGACGGTGAAGTTCGGGTCGGACCGCCGCCGCGAGGCCTGCCCGTCCCAGCGCAGCAGCGGCAGGAGCCCGGTGAGCACCCGGTCCATGTCCACTTGTTTGTAGTCGAGGTGGCTCACCCCGCTGTAGGCGAACTCCCGGTGGTCCTTGCTCAGCGTCATCGAACGGCCTCCTCGGATTCGACCAGGGTCATGACCAGCCGCCGGTCGTCGGTGCGCCGCACCCTGTGCACGCGTCGGCCGTCCGAAGTGAGCAGTACCTCCTGGTACGGCGCGGCTGCGAGTTCGTTCTTGAAGATCTGGAGCCCCAGGTTGAGGCCCTGCTGGTCGGCGACGCCGGGCAGGTAGCCCCGACCGAGCCTGCGCAGGAGTTCGAAGAGGTCGAGCCTGATCCGCAGTTCCGGCGCGCGGCGGCCGGACCCGAGGTCGTAAGTGAGCACCAGTTCCCTCGGGCCGCCTTCGAGATACGGCGAGGTGTGGAAGTCCTCGGGTCGCAGCCGCAGCCCAGCCGCGTCGAAGGTCTGGTAGCCGCGGCTGGTCCCGTGCGGGACGTCGCGGATGCGCAGCGCCAGCGCACCGCCCGCGAGCCAACCTTGCGAGAGTCCTTCGCTTCGGTTCAAGGCGTCGACGAGTTCGCAGAGTTGCTCGTCCGGGTCGAGGATGCCGGAGAGCAAGTTCGCGAACTCGTCGCTGGTGCGGTAGGGCAGCATCGCTTTGGAGCGTTCGTCGTCGAGGCATTCGAAATAGAAGCGGCGCTTGGCGCCGGCGAGGTAGCGCCGGTGCAGGGTCCTGGCGTCGTCATCCGGGTCGCCGTCACGCGACAACCGCTCGAATCCGGAACGGAGCATGGCGAGGTCGAGTCCGCCGCGCCCGTCCACGTCCATGAGCGCCCGTCCGGCGTCGGGGCCGACGAAGTCGAGCCGCCGGTCCAGGCCGGGGTCGGGGGTCGCCGCGACGTCGACTTCGCGCAGCAGCGCCAGGAGCTTGTCCTTGCCGTCGCCGGGCCCGATCCAGCTGTTGAAGTAGAGGCCGTCGAGGATCGCATCGGTCTTGTTCTCGCCGTATACTGCGTGGATGTCGTCGCAGTCACGACCGGAGGTGACCGTGTAGGCGAGGGCGGACTGCACGTCCCGCATGGTCAGGTGGCGGACGCCTCGCAGTTCGGTGATCCTGTAGAGCCGCCGCAGGCGCACGGCGACCTTCGCGCCGATACCGGGATGCCCGAGGGTCTTCGCGTTATGCCGGGCGTAGCAGCTGTCGGCGAGCGCGCAACCGCCGCACGCCTCCCACCGGTCCGAGTCAGTCATGGCCGCGACCATCTTCGTGAAGACCGCGTCCCCTGGCGTGTCGGTATCGGTGACCAGGCTGCGGCGGTTGAGGTTCACGACCGCAATGCGGTCGTCCGCGCCTTCGCCGCGCAGGCCCGCCGCGATCGCCGCACGGAGCGCGGGGAAGCGGTCGCCGTGGGTTTCGAGGAGGTCGACCATCCGGCCTTCGTTGATGGCGATGAGCCTAGTCTCGCCCGCACTCCCGGCAAGGTCGGCGCCTTCGAAGGGCGCGAAGAACTCCAGGAGCACCTCGTCGTTGGCCTTCTCGCCATCGTCCTGGCTGCCGTCGTAGTTGGTAAGCAGGCGCAGCCCGTTCGCATCGGTTCCGGCACCGCTGCCGTGGCGGACGGGCTCAGTTCCGGCTTCAAGGGCAGCGGTGCGGATGAGGCGTTCGAGGAACTCGGTCTTGCCATCCCCGGCGTTGCCGGTGATGACGACCAGCCGGAACTTGCCGTCGAGAACGTCGGCGACGAGGACTTCGTCGAGGGCTGTCGGGACGTAGAGGTCGAAAGGGCTCTGCTGCCCGGCGCGGGTTCCCGCGTTGCTGCGGGGGCTCTGGCTGTACAGAGTCTGCAAATAGTCGACGAACGGGTTTCGTCCGTTGCCGAACCGGGCCGGCAGGTGGGCCGCTGCGGTCGGCTCGGTGCGACGCCAGATCTCGGTGCGGACCGCGGTGAGGGCGTCACGGAAGGCCTCGGCACTGCGGTAGCGGTCGGATCGGCCGGGGGCGACGGCTTTGAGCAGTACCTTGGTGAAGGCTTCGGAGAGGTCCCCGAGCCCGTCGAGATGCCGCGGGTCGGCGGGCTCGGTGCCACGGGCGTGCGCCGCGGAATCGAACGGGAATCGCCCGGTCAGGACCTTGTAGAGGGTGAGGCCGAGCGCATAGACGTCCCGGTCGGCGAGGTCGGGGGCGGCCACCGAGCCGTGCTGGCCCCAGTCGGGCGGGACGAACCGCGCGGTCCCGCCGGTCTTGGAGAGCGTGGAGTCGGCGGTGACGGCCACATTGAGGTCGATGATCTTGCACCCGGCTTCGGTCCGGAACAGGTTGTCCGGCTTAATGTCGAGGTGGTAGACGCCCTGCCCGTGGAGGTGGACGAGCCCTCCCGCGGCCTCGATGCCGAGGCCGACGACATCGGCGGGGTTGAGTTCTCCGGAGCGGGCGAGCTCCTCGGCGGTCTTGCCGTCGAGGTATTCGAGTTCCAGGTACGGGGTAGCGGTGCCGGGAAGGAAGTCGGCGCCGATCACCTTGACGATCGCGGGGTGCGGTGCCATGTCCAGCAGGATCCGGTACTCGGTGCTGAGCCGGTCGACCGCAGACTCGCTATCGCGGTCAATGATCTTCACGGCCCGCTCGGTCCGCGCGAGGCTATCGAAGACCCGGTAGACGACGCTGAACGAGCCGTCTCCGAGCCGGTCGATGACGGTGAACTTCCCGGTGAGCTGGTGTCCGGCAGTGAGGTTCCGATAGTCGGTGCCGCCGGATTGCTCCGGCGCACGGGACGCCGGTTTGCCTGCGCGCGTGAGGCGTTCGAGGGTACGGAGCGCTTCTGCGGCGGTCGGCCGGCTCGCTGCCGAGGTCCCGCACAGGCGCTTGACCAGGCTCGCGAGCCCCGGGGAGACACCCGACTGCTCGAACGGCAGATCTGGGAGCCCGGCGGTGAGACGGCGCTGGTCGGTGGCCGTCTCGAAGGGCAGTTCGCCGGTGAGGAGGCGGTAAGCGATGACCCCGGCGGCATAGACGTCGGAGGCTTTGGTGGCCGCCTGCACCTGCCCCTGGCATTCGGGGGCGGTGTACCGGTGGTCCATGTGATCGGCAAGAGCAATGCGGACGGTCTTGTCCCGCGGGACGGTGGGGCGCGCGTAGTCGAAACCGGTGAGCATCGCGCCGCCGGTGTCGCGGACGAGGACGGCGTCAGGCGTGAGCGCGCGGTGGATCACGCTGTTGGCGTGCGCGTGGGCGAGCGCGCGAAGGAGGTCACGGACGATGGCGAGCCGCGCGTCCTCACCGAGCGAGACGACCGGGTCGTCGAGGACCGCAGTGAGAGTCCGGCCGGGGACGTCTTCGAGGACGAGCACGATGCCGTTCTCGTCTTCGGTCTGGAAGCATTCGCGGGCCATCACGACGCATTCGTGGCGCGGCATGGCGGCGAGGAGCCGGTAAGCGTTGGTGACCTCGAACCGGCGCTGATCCCGCTTTTCGGGCGGCCCATACGGGTCGGCGCCCAGGACCCGCAGCAGCACCGTCTCTCCCGTGGGGACGGTAGCGTGGCGGGCCCGGTACTCGGTGGCCTCGTCGTCGCCGCCGAGGCGCTCGGTCACCTCCCAGGTCCCGAATCGGCGCGGTCCTTTCGGCATTTCGACTCCTCCGTGAAGGGAATAGAGGATTCCGACGTGCAGGCCGGTGATGTCCCGCAGCATGCCCGGGCGGAGGCGGGAGGCCGATTGCAGCGCGGCGATGAGACCGTCGAGGTCGGTGACGTCGATCGCGTCGGCGTCGGTGTTGCGGTTGGGGTCGAGGAGGCGGGCGTCGGTCGCGGTGAGCACGACGAGGTGGTCGACGTAGACGCGGTCGCCGCCGACGACATCGCGGAACAGGCCCTTGAGGGCGCGGGCGTGGCCCCGGAGTTTGCGCACCGGGGAGTGGAACGAGGCGCGTCCTTCGGGGTGCCACCGCGAACCGGCGACATGGATGCGCCCGCGCGTGCCTTTGACATCGACGACCGCGACGCTCTGTTCGGTGACGACGATGAGGTCGACCTCGTATGAGGTGCCGTGGGCGGGGATCTCGACATTGTGGAGGACGACCCAGTTGTCAGGAGCACTGTCCCGGAGGTGTGCGATCACGAGCCGCTCGGACTCGTTGGTGGGCGGTCCTCCCCCGACGATCTGGGCCATGGCTACCGGGCCTCCTCTCGAACCGCCTCGTCGAGCAAGGCGAGGGCACGGTCTTCGAGCGCATCGGCCTCGTCTCGGTCGCGGTAAGCCTGCCGGACGGTCTCGGCGATGCGGTGGCGGTCGGCGGGGGTGCACTCGGGAACAGGGACCCTAAGCCTCAGCACAGAGTTGATGTCCTGCGGTCCCGTGCCCGCGCAAAGCGAACGCATGATTCGGAAGGACACCTCCGAGCGCAGGTACGCAAACAGGTACGCACCTGGGAAATCCGGATCTCCTGATGTCACTCTCAAAAGATCCTCCGAGAACACATACCGCTCACGCCAGCTTTCGGGCAGAAAAGCTGCGCGTCCGATCAGAGCCCGATCCGTGAGAAGTCCCCGCGCTGCAACGAATATCGTTTCAGCCCGGGCCCGAAGTTCGGAAGCTTTGGCTGAGGGCAATGCGATCCACTTATCCTCTGGCCGCAGCCAGAACAGCTGTTCCTGCCCCATGAGGCGGTAGCCATGTCCCTCCTCAGCAGCCACCCGGGTGAAGCGATTCCCTCGGCGCAGTTCGCCAGCCTTACAGACTTCTCCGAGCGTACGATGCGGAACTGACTCAATCTGCCTGCGAAGCTTCGTAGCACGTGAGTCGTAATTCAACGCGCGAAGCGACTTTGAATCCACTCCCCAGGTAGCCGCTCCTATGGAGCGAGGTTCCTTGTACCAGGAAAAATCGAGCAGATCCGATAGATCTGCCGACACGAAGAGATCTTTAGTCGCCGCTCCGACACCGATCTGGAACCGGCCACGCAGATCCGCTGCTTCCTGGATCAGATCGTGGATGCGGGTCTCGACCTCATCGCCAAGGCGAGGCACTGGCAGGTCTGCGATGTGGCCCGGCTCAAGGTGTCGAATCATCGAACCGGACGCCTGCCCCGTCACTATTGGAATGCCATACTTGCTGTAGATGAATGCGAAGAGATAGCCCGGCAGGATTTTCGCTCGATCGGCTACGACCTTCAAAATATCCTGTGAAGCCCAGATTCCTTTCATATCTGATCGGGCATAGCACATGCGCCCCACTGTGCCAGAACACGAAATCAACGTCATGTCAGGTTCGACTCGGAGATGCGATAGCTTCATGGATTCGGCGTCGTTCTTACTGAGCAATGGAAGCGTCGAGAAGTCCGCCTCCATCATGTCGGTGCTGCCCAGGAATGGAACACCATGTTCCGGATCGCTGACATAGTTCCGCCTGAATTTCGGCCCGTTGTAGATGCCTCCGGAATGCCCCGTCGTCAGTGAAATAAGCGGCTCAGTTCTAGGCAAGCGCTCCAGCAGCTTCCGGGCCTCGAAAGCCCCGGACAGGTACGGCGAGGGGTCGAGACGGAAACCCTGGTCGGCGAGCCATACCGCACGCACCGGGTTCTGCATGTCGATGAGTTTCACTTACGGTCCTCCTCGAACCAGTCTCGCAAGGTGTCTCGCAGGATCGCGAACGACGGGTCCGTGCAGTTCTTGAACGACATCGCCCCGGCGACGCGTCGGAACACCGCGTTTCCCTTGTCAGCCCGGTGGCGTCGCCGCAGGTGTTCCAGCGCCGCCTTCGGCTTCGCCGGTTTCGCCATGCCCACCGGCCAGTGGCCGCTTTCTGCCAGGATCTTGCGGAAATCCTTGCAGCCGAGGGCCTTGCCGACATTCGGGTTGTCCTGCCAGAGCCAGATCTCCAGCTCGGGGTCGAACACGATCACCTTGTGCCGGTCCTTCCACTCGTGCCGTAGCGACCTTCCGATGTGCTCACGCATGTGGTCGGCTCCCCGGCTGCCTTCCCATTTCGCGTCGACCAAGACGACCGCGAACTGATGGCTCTTCTCGTAGGGGGACAGCAGCTCCCGGGCGCTCCCGTACACATGGGAGTCCTTGTAGGGGGCATGGGCGATGTCTTGGTCGGCGTCGAAGTCGAACGACCGGCAGCCGAGCACCCGGTGGAACTGATCGCGGTCGAAGAATCCGCGCAGCAGTTGCACCATGGCGTTGTCGGCCACGAGAAAGACGATGTCTCGCATGGGATGTCGCACTCCGGGAGGATTCGGTTACGAGAGCACACCGGTAGCGAACAGGCTACCGGTGTCCAAGCCGCCGCGCCATCCCCGCAGCTGGGGATGTTCGTCGCCGGGGATGACCTCGACCGCTCCGTCCTTGCCGAGCCTGGAGATCAGCACATCGGACAGTTCGGTGTTGGCGAGCACGATCGGCGAGTGCGTCGAGAGCCAGACCTGAGCATCGTGCAGGGAGTCGAGCGATTCGACGGCCGTCTGGATCGCCCGGGGGTAGATCCCGTTCTCCGGTTCCTCGACCACGAGCAGGCGCGGCAGCGCCGATTTCGGCAGGTACGGCAGCAGGCCGAGAGCCATGATGCGCAGCGTCCCCTCCGACAGCCCGGAGGAGGTGACGGTGTAGCCCCCTGTGTAGCAGACCTCGAAGTAGGCGTGGTGGTCCTCTTCCCGTTCGATCACGTCGATCGAGCGCACCTGCGGGAGCGCTGCCTTGACGTGGTCGATCCAGAACTCGAATCGTTTCGGAGCGTCCTCATCCTGGTTCCGCTCGTCCTCCTTCTTGAGGTCGAACGCCAGCCAAGGCAGGTTGCGGTAGGACGGCAGCAGCCGCGCCGGGTCGCCGGGGGGCGCGGCCTGCCGGAGGCGTTCCCAGTCCGGCTCAAGGAAGACGACGCCTTCGGAGAGCAGCTCCGAGAACCACAGCGAGGCCGGGAAGAGGCCCGGGTCCGACAGGATCGTGCCGAGCGCAAGCTGCCCCGGGGGGACCCGCAGCTCGGGGATCTTCGAGCCGCGGGAGGTGGTCTCGACGTTGAACCTGGCCGGTTCGCCGCGTTTGCGGCTCAGGACCGACTCCCAGGTGCGGGCGGCGAGCGAGTATTTTCCTCCGCTGCGGGGCTCTCCTTGGAACGGGACGCCGGCCTCGGGGCGTCTGGCACCGGCCGAGAAGAGGAACAGGTACTCCTGGGAGACCTGAAGTTCACGGTCGAAGAGTTCCAGGCCCAGTTCGTATCGAAGGTGACTCGGGATCTGGCCGACCGTCGAGGCGGTGCTGCGGTCGGCCAGGGTTTTAGTGACGATCTCCGGCAGTTCCGCCTCGATCGCGAACGACAGAGCGCTGCCGCGGCCCTGGTGGAATACCTCGGAGATCGTGTGCGCTCGCGGAGCGGACTGGTCGGTCCGCCGCTTCAGGAACGCCTCGGATATCCGGCCACGGCTGGACAGCAGGTCGCCCAGCAGCGACGGAATGTCAAGGAACGTGGTCTTGCCCGCTCCGTTGGCGCCCGCCAGCACCTGAAAGCCGTCCACGTCCACCGCGAGGTTGTGGAAGCAGCGGTAGTTGTGGGCTTCAATGCGGGTGATCACCGGGGGCTCCCGGGCTCAGGGTACTGCCCGCGGAAGCCACGGTAGGCCTCGACGATCTCAGGGAGATCGTTGTCGATGGCCTTCTCCCAGCGGACCAGTGTGTGAGTGGTCTTGTCTCCGTTTCGCTCGATCGTCTCCTCCTTGGTCGTCTGGACCATGACGACCTCGCCGTTCGGGTGGCGCTTGTTGACCTCATTGCCGCGGCGGTCGATGCCGACCTTCTCCGCCACCGCCATGAACACCGGGTAGTCGCCGCCGATCCCGGCCTGCGCGTCCATGATCTCTCGATCGGTCTTGCGCTTGAGGAAAAGCAAGGTGGTGAGGATGTTGACTCCGGCCTCGTGGATGAACGTCTCCACGGGCAGCTCAACGCTCGCGAGCACCCAGCAGTTCTCGAGGATCCAGCGGCGGACCGCCTCATCAGAGGGGCCAGGGTTGGAGAGGATGCCGTTGGGGAGGACGATGCCGATCCGACCTCCGGGCTTGACCCATTTCACCGCGCGCTCGATGAACAGCTGCTCCGGGGCCATCGCCTTAGACGGGCCGGTCGAGACGATTTCACCGGTCTCCTTGTCCCGCGACCAGTTGCGAGCGATGCCCTCCCAGTACTGGCTGAGAACCTCTTCTTCCTCGATCTTGATGTCGGTGCCGAACGGCGGGTTGGTCATGACCACATCGATGCTGCCGAAGGGGATCCGCTGGTCGGCCTTCTTGGCATCCTCCAAATGCCCGCCCGGAAAGTGGAGTGAGTTCATGTGGAAGATGTTGTCCTCGCCGACGTCGCCGCCGGTCATCATCATGAGGCTCATCTTCGTGGCGCGCACCAGGAACGGGTCGAAGTCGGCTCCGAACAGGTGGGCTTTGGCGTACAAGTCGAGGCGTTCGAGCAGCGCCTTGGTCTGCTCCTTCGACTCGCTCAGCTCGGTGATGCCCGACTCGTCCCGCCAGCGCTCGACCAAATGCCGGAGCGTTTCCTGGAGAAATCCGCCAGTGCCGCAGGCCGGGTCGAGGACCGTCTCGTCCTCCTTCGGGTCGAGGATCTCGACCATGAGGTTGACTGCGGCACGGGGTGTGAAGTACTGGCCCCGGTCGCCACGCAGGTTGCCGCCGACGAGCTCTTGGTAAGCGACGCCCTTGGCGTCGATCTTGGTGCCGGACAGGTCGTACGAGGCCAGTTCACCGACGATGAACGACAGCGCGTGCGGGGAGAGGCTGATCTCGTCTCGAGGCCCGAACAGTGGATACGTCTGCTTGACCTCTTCGAACAGCTTTAGGACCCGCTCCTCGATCGCCCTGCGCCCGTCGGTGGTGAACGGCTCGTCCGCGTAGGCGAAGAACCGTGGATCGGTGCCACGGAGGCGGCTGGTGCGCTCGTCGTGGATCTTCGCGAACAGGAGGTAGAGGAACTGCCAGAAAGCGGCGTCCTTCGGCAGACCCTCGTTGCCGTGCACGAAGTTGTGGCAGCGGCGGAAGGCGGTCTTGAGCATGGCCTCGTCGCCTTGGCGCAGCCGTGCGACCGAGGCGACCGTCCCACTGTCGACGTCGCCTTGGAGAGGCCAGCCGGCGCGGGGTTCGAACTTCTTGGCGAACCGGCCTTCTTCAGCGTGCAGGAAGAAGAAGTCGAGCCCGTTAGTCCACATCCCGTAGTGGGCGTTGGGGGTCAGATCGGTGGAGAGCAGGGTCTTCAGGTATTCGAGGTCCTCGGCCGCCTGCTCGTGGGTGCGGATCTTGGTGACCGTTCTACCCTTGCTCGGCTCGGGCCTACACACGACGACCCGTTCCAGATTCTTGAGGTCTGAGTGGTCGGCGCCAGCGGCGAAGATCGCGATGTCCGCCTTCAATGACTTGGTCTTGCCATTGTCGTCGGGGACCTTGATCACGACGTTTCGGGCCATGTCGGCGACCTTGATGTCGTACTCCTGCCAGAGCCCGCGGGCGACGGTCTGGACTACTGGCTCGGCGCCCTTGAGTTTGACGCGCTTGCCGGTGATGAAGTCGATCGTCTCGTCTTCCGCAAGCGGGGCGGGCTCGGCTTCGGGTTCTTCAGCAGGTTTCACCACGGCCTCTTCAAACAGCCCTTCTTGCCCCATTTGCACACCTTCACCCAAAACACGTCGCTGTTTGATCGCCGCTCCGCTCGACACTTGAGCGGGCGACTGCCGATGGGAGTCGCGCCTGAGAGTCGACCGTCCACGGCAGGAGGCGAGTATATCGGCCACCGGTGACCTTTCGGGTAACCGGTTTGTTCGAACAGCCATGACGGCGGCGAACCTGAGATCGCGTCGGAAATCCGACACAATGCGACACGCGTACGACGCAAAGGGTGATCTTGTAGCGAACCTCTCACCGCGTCTACAAACTCACAGCATGACGGATAGCGACGAAGCGTTCCCTGGTCCGCCCCCGCTTATGGAACTGGCCCGTCAATTCATCTCCGAGCGGACCCGGCCGAGGGAGTACTACTCTCGCGGCTACGGCAAGACCGAGATCCCGCTCGGCATCTGCTAGGCAAAGACCCTGGACCGCTTGGAGTCCGGTCGGTAACGCGGAGTCAAGCTCGGTACGGTGCTCGCGCGGGCGAACTTCTACCGAACTTCGCCCGCACTCTCCGATCACATGGCGAACCTCGTGAAGGCGGCCAGCGAATGACTGGTGCCGCGAGTGCGCGAGCGCCTTGGACGACGACGGCTGGTTGTTCCAGCAGTCCAAGGACAACGCTTCACTGCCAGGGTCACGGTCGCGAAGACCTTGCACGAAGCAGCAGGTATCAACAGCAAGACCGCGCAGGCGTACGACCACCTGCTCGGCAACCTCCTGCTCGTCGAGGAAGTGCCCGCATGGTGGAGCAACCGTCTGAAACGCCTCGCGAAGACGCCGAAGCGATACGTCATCGATCCGGCCATCGCGGCCGCCGTCCTTCAAGTGGACCGCCAGGGTCTGCGCCGCGACGCCGACATGGTCGGGCGGATGCTCGACACCTTCGTCGCCAGTCAGCTCCGCGTCGAGGCCCGCTTGGGCGAGTCGGATCCGGTGCTGCACCACCTGCGCACGAACGACCAACTCCACGAGGTGGACCTTCTCGCCGAGTACCCCGACGGCAGTGTGTTCGCATTCGAGATCAAGTCGTCATCGGCGGTCACGGCGAAGGACGGTCGGCATCTGGCCTGGCTTCGCGATGAGCTCGGCGATCGTTTCCTTGGAGGCGCGGTGCTGCACACCGGGCCGCGCTCGTTCACCCTTGGAGACCGGGTGCTCGCCGCCCCAATCGCGGCGCTGTGGTCACGCCCCAGCGCCGTGTAGACCTGACGATTTCAGTTCAGCGCCCAACGCTATGACCTGCGGGTACAGGTTCCCATACGCCTCGATCATTCCTGCAAGATGAAGCAGACCCGGACCAGATGGTCCGGGCCTGCTGTCTTGTGCGGCCACGGTTTCCCGCAATGAGCCTTCGGCGACGGCGCTCGATGAGCGCCGTCGCCCTCCTGGTTCTGTCACGGGTTCGGGAAGGGCGGCAAGGTCAGGGCCGAGTAGGCCGGGCGTGGTGTGGGGGCGGGCAGGGTGACGAGGTGGCGGAGGCTGGCGTTGCGCTGGTTCAATGCCCGCGCGGTGGTCGGGAAGAGTGCGGCCGTGCCGTGGTCGATCAGGGCCTGGTTGGCGTCCACGAACGGCCGGGTGGTGCGTTCGTAGGCGGTGAATGCCTCGGTGTGGTTCGGGTTGGCGGCCAAGGAGTGGGCGAGCATGTAGGCGCCGACCAGCGCGAGGCTGGAGCCCTGCCCCGTCAGGAACGACGGTGCGTACGCGGCGTCTCCGACGAGTGCGATCCGACCGCTCGACCAAGTCGGCATGCGGATCTGGCCCACTGTGTCGCAGAACAGGTCGTCCGCACCGCGCATGGCCTCGATGATGGTCGGGACCTCCCAGCCGGCGTCGGCGAATGCCTCGGCGACCAGGTCCGCCTGGGAATCGGGGTCCCGGGCGAGCGGCGGTTCGGGCCGGTGGAAGTTCAGGAAGGCGTGCAGCTCGTCGTCCTTGCCGCCGGTAGCGTAGAGCGCCGCGGCCCTGCCGGGGGCGTTCCACATCACGAGCTCGCGGGCGAGCCCGAAGGCGTTGGGCATGGTGAACACCGCGAAGCGGTAGCCGAGGTGGCGGTGGAACGGCCCTTCGGGGCCGAACAGGAGGCGTCGGGTGTGCGAGTGCATGCCGTCGGCGCCGACCACCAGGTCGAAGGTGCGCCGGCCGCCGTTGCGGAAGGCAACGTCGACGCCGTCTGAGGTCTGGTCGAGGGTGTCGATGGAGTCGTCGAACAGGAACTCCACGTCGTCGCGGACCGCCGCATGGAGGGCCGCCGTCAGGTCCCCGCGGCGCACTTCGAGGTCGCGTCCCTCGACGCTGCCGGCAAGGGTGTGCGGAGGGACCGAGGCCACTTCGCCGCCGTCGGCGTCGAGGAAGGTGATCCGCTGGGAGTCGACGTGCGCGTCCCGCAGTCGCGGCAGTATCCCCATCCGCCCGGCCACTTCGATCGCGGTGCCGCGCACGTCGATCGGGTAACCGCCGTCTCGCGGTGCGCTCGCCTTCTCGACTATGGTGACCGCGAATCCGTACCGGTGCAGCCAGTACGCTAGGGCGTGGCCGGCGATGCTGGCCCCGGAGATCAGGACCGTGCGCTTCGAGCGGTGCGATTCGGCTGTCATGCCCGAGCTCCCTTCTTCATGATGCGGACGGCGAGCAGTGACAGCGCGGTGATGACGCCGGCGATCGCGAAACCCGTGGTGAAGGCCGACTCGTTCGGCAGGTCGGACGCCGGGTCGATCCTGGCCTCGAGGATCGCGCCGGCGATCTGGGCGCCGATGGCGACGCCGACCACGCGGGTCACGACGAGCAGGCCGGTGGCGATGCCGGTGTCCTCGGCGGCCACGGCGGTGGCGATGCCGGCGAGCAGCGCGATGGCGCTGACGCTGACGGCGAAGCCGATCAGGGCGCGGGCGACGACCAGCTGCCAGGTCGCGTCGTGCATCGACGCGAGGGTGAGCAGCGCGGCGGCCGTGGCGATGGCGCCCACGGTGATCACCGCACGCGGGCTGAAACGCCGCGCCGCGATGCCGGCGATCGTCCCGGCCACCACCCCGGCAATGGTCGCGGGCAGCAGGAGCAGTCCGATGTCGGTCGAGCTCGCCGCGAATCCGTACCCTTCGGCCGGTGTCGAGAGCAGCTGCGGCACGAGATAGACCGTCATCCCGAAGCCGAGGCTCATGAGCAGGGTGACGACGCAGGAGCTCCACATGGCCGGGGCCGCCAGCATCCGCAGGTCGACCATGGGCGAGGGCACCCGGCGCTCGACGACGACCCAGCCGGTCGCGAGGGCGGCCACGCCCACGATGACGGCGCCGGTGACGAGCGGCGGCAGCCCTCCGCCGGCCACCGCCGTGAACCCGAGCACGAGCGCGACCAGGGTGCAGCTCAGCAGGATCACGCCGAGCCAGTCGATCCTGGAGTCGGAGGCGGCGGGAGGGTCGTCCGGCATCGATCGGGCCACGATGAGCGTCGTGGCGATGATCGCGATCGTCGGTATCGCGAACATCCAGTGCCGCGACAGTCCTTCCGCGATCGGTCCGGCGATCAGCATGCCGACCAGGCCACCACCGGTGAACAGCCCGCTGACGAGGCCGACGGCCACCTGCGTCTGCCCCGGCGGGAGGTGCTTGCGCACCAGGATGAAGGAGAGGGGCAGCGCGCCCACCATGGCGCCCTGCAGCACCTGGCCCAGCAGGAGCACGGGCAGGTTCGGCGCCAGGCTGGAGAGCATGCCGCCGATCGAGACCAGCGTCATCAGCACGATCAGGACCCGCTTGCCGCCATAGCGGTCGCCGAGCTTGCCCGCGATGGGGGCGACGACCGCGCCGGTGATGAGCAGGGTGATGAAGATCAGCGGGCCCTCGGCGGGGCCGATCCCCAGATCGTGTTGCAGCAGTGGGAGGGAGGGTTCCACGACTGCTTGGAGGGTGCCGAGTGCGAGGGCGAGGGTGCCGAGGGCACCGATCGCCGGTTTGCCGATGCGGACCGGGGAGTCCAGCGTCGCGGTCATAGGCGTCCTTGTCTCGTGGGTTGCGGCCTGCGGACGCGGGCCTTGTCCTCTGCGGTGCGCCGCGCGGACACGGCGTCCGTCTTCGGAAGCCGTCCGCCCTCCGTAGCGGCGACGGCGGCCGCCTCGCGACCGCTCAAGATTTCACACTACACCGTGTAGTGTAATTTCTGGGTCTGTGCTCGCCGCGATCGGCGGAGAGCGGTGCGAGGTCCGTTAGGATCTGCCTATGCCGACGGAGAAGACGCTGCGTGCGGGGTCCGCACAGAAGAGGGCCGCCATCCTCTCGTCGGCCCGCGAGTTGTTCCTCACCGAAGGCTTCGACCGCTCGAGCGTCGACGCGGTGGCCGCCCGCGCCGGGGTGTCCAAGCGGACGGTCTACGACTACTTCGGCGACAAGCAGACCCTGCTGCACGCGGTCTTCGACGACGTGGGCCAGTCGCTGCTGGCCACGGTCCGGCGCACCCTCGACGACACGCTCCACGACCTCGCCGACGCCTCCGAGCTGGAGCCCGCCCTGGTCGCGTTCTCGATGCGGATCACGACCGACATGCTCGACTCCGCGGAGTACACGACGCTGCAGCGCTTCGTCCGGACCGCGTCCGGCCACCTCCCCCACCCGGACGACCGCGCCCTGACCAACGCGCCGGAAGAGGCCATGGGCGAGCGCTTCGCCGCCCTCGGCAGAGCCGGGCTGCTCGACGTCCCCGACCCGCGGCTCGCGGCCGACCACTTCATCGCGCTGACGTTCGGGGTCACGCTCAGCAGGCTCGGTTCCGCGAACGCCGCGAAGGATCCCCGCGTCCAGCCGTTCATCGTCGCGGGGGTGCGGGCGTTCCTGCGGGCGTACCGGGCCTGACGAGGGCGATCCTTCCGTCGTTCCGCCGGATCGGGCAGCGAGGCGGTGGCGGGGCGTTCGTAGGATGCGGCGGTGGTCGGACGAGGTGAGGGGGCCTTCGGTGGGTGAGGACGGGGGCAAGTCGCAGGGGCCGCACTGGCATGAGTACCCGGTCGGGGCTATCGGTGCGGTGGCGGAGGCGTGTGCTCGGGCTTTGTTGGCGTTGCTGGTCGGTCTGGGGGTCGCGTTCGCGTTGATCCTGGGCGCGGGCATCCTCGCCGAGGAGAACCTGCTGGGCGACCCTGGACTCGAGATCGCCGTCGATCATCTGATGCGCTTCAGCGTCGGTTTCCTCATGCTGTTCGGGCTCGGGGTGGCGTTCGTCTGGGCGGTGGTGGGTTACCTGCGGGAGGTGTCCGTCTCAAGGGCGCTGGTGAAGGCCGCCGCCGGGGGTGCTTCTCGTTCGGCTGTGCCCTCGCCCGATCAGGTCGCGTCGGTCATCGGCCCGCCGGCGTCGCGGCTCGGTTTCCTCGGGTGGGGGAACGCGGTCCTGGCCGGTGTGCTGGGGGTGGTCGGGTTCTCCGTGGCGCTGGTGGACAGCAGCCCCGAAGGCTGGGTGATCACGTTGTCCGCCATCGGATACGCGCTGGTGATGAGCCTGCTCGGGTACGCGTGCCAGCAGTGGCTTCCGCGGCCGCACGCCAAGCGCCGGGCGCGGATCGCCGCGCATTGGAGCGCGGCTGACGAAGCGCGGGCCTGGAAGCGGGCGAAGAGCCGCGGTGGTGCGGAACCGCTGGTCTCAGGGTCGTCGAAGGCCGCTGTCTTCATCTACGCGGCGGGACTGGTCGGCGTCGTCGGTTTCGTCGCGATGCTGGCGTCGATGATGATGCGGTGCGCGAGCGTCCCCGGTCGCGGGACGAGCGAGTGCAACGAGGTCTACTACTCGTCGTTCATCGAGCGCGTGCTCTCCTGGGGGTTCTGGATCTTCGCGGTCGCGGTCCCTCTGACGGCGCTGCTCGCGCTGATCGGGGCGCTGCTCTACTGGAGGCAGCGGCGCGCCGAACGCGCCGACCTGCTTGCGGCGCTGGCCGACCCGAGGTCTCGCCGCCCTGACAGGGACGTTCTGGCGTTTCACTCGGAGCAGCGCATGCATCCGCTGGCACGCGTCGCCGCGATGATGTCCGGCGTCGGCCTGGTCTTCAGTTGCTCCGCCTACATGCTCGGCCAGGGCATGGGACTGGGTTCGCAGGAGGTCTACGCCGAGTACCGCACCGAATCGCTCGCCGCGATCCTCGTCTCGGTCGGGCTGTTCGTCGCCGCCGTCGTCGGCACCGGCATCGCCACCGCTCGCGGCCGCGAACTCCGCAATGCCCTCATGCGGCGCTGGCCCACGATCCCTGAGCAGCAGCGCGACAGCCAGGGCAAGCCCAAGCGCCACTACCGCGGCCTTGCCTCCTAGTGCCTGACAGCCGCTCGGTTCGTTCGTCAACCGGCCGGTGAGAGCCGTCCTCGATCCCTTGGGGTGTGCAGCGATCGGCCACGCGCAAGTTCATTCCTCGTCGGGGAAGCCCCAGTCGAGGGCGATGCGGGCGCTAGGGGCGATGGCGTGGATCGCTTGGTCGATGTCGCGCTCGAACCTCGGACTCCACCTGCCGAAGCCGCTGATGATGATCGGGTAGGGCTCGCTGCGGGCGGTGACGGATGGCGAGTCGTGAACGACGCGGACCACCATCCACGACTCGATCCCGTGGTCCTTCATGACGGAGTCCACCGCAGTCTTGACACGGTCGGCTTCGTCAGGCGATTCGAGGTTCTTCACGTCGAGGTACAGATCGATGTTCACTGACATGGCCGTCATCCTAGAGCCGCCTGCAAGGGCGGGGGTGCGAGGTTGCCTCGGCTTGCCGCAGGAGACGCCCTCTCAGTTGGAGGGACGGGTCAAGTTGGGCGTCGCGATCGTCAGGTCAGCTCGGTGGCGCGGAGGGCTGATTCGTATTGGGGGCGTTGGAAGGTGAAGGGGCGGAGAGTGGATCGGTCCCAGTTAGGGCGGTGTTCGTTGGTGAAGTCGATCCAGGTGACGGTGGCGGGAGTGAGGTGGACGTTGGTGGAGAGGGGCCAGCAGCCCCAGTCTCCGCAGTCGCAGCCGAGGAGGACCGTGTCGTCACCGGTGGTGGTGAGGGCCGGAGAGCCGAGGAAGTGGCGGCTGGGCCAGCGGATCAGGTCAAGGCGGGTGAGGCCGGCGTAGGAGCCTGCGAGATCTGCTTGGCCATCGGCTCGGGCCGAGGGGAGTTCGGCTCGGCGGAGGTGTTCTTGGAGGAGGACGCCGTCGACCTTGATCTCCAAAGGGCCGTTCTCGGAGGTGAGGAGAAATTCGACGCGGTTCATCCCGGGATCGTAGTCCGACGGAGCTGGACCTGGCGGGGGTTGGTCGGGATACTGGGGCGACCTGAGAGGGAGGTTGCTGGTGGGTGGTTCGAGTGTGTTGCCATCGGCTGCTGAGGTGGTCGTGATCGGTGGCGGGGTCGTCGGATTGAGCGTCGCGTTCCACTTGGCGGAGGCCGGGGTGCGTGAGGTTGTGGTGGTGGAGCGGGACTTGGTGGGGCGGGGCTCTTCTGCGAAGCCGGTGGGCGGGGTTCGGGCGACGTTCTCTGATGCGGGGAACGTTCTGCTGGGGCAGCGGAGTCTGGAGGCGTTCGAGCGGTTCGGGGCTGCCGTCGGGTTGCGGCAGGTCGGGTATCTGTTTCTCTGCCGGACCGAGGAGCAGGTTGCCGAGGTCGAGCGGTCGACTCGGTTGCAGCGGAGCCTTGGCGGGTCGGGGCGGATGGTCACCGCGGCGAAGGCGTGCGAGTTGAATCCTCTGCTGCGTGCGGAGTCGCTGCTCGGTGGATCTTTCTCGCCTCGGGACGGGCATGCGGAGCCGGCGTTGGTGGTGGCTGCTTATCGGGCTGCTGCGGAGGAGCTCGGGGTCGTCGTCTGCGAGGACGCTGAGGTGGTCGGGATCGAGTGCGGTGGTGGACTGATTTCGGCGGTGGAGACCAGTCGTGGGGTGGTCAGGACTGGGCGGGTCGTGTGCGCCGCCGGGGCATGGTCGAAACGGGTCGGCGAGATGGTCGGGGTGTCGCTGCCGGTGGAGCCGGTTCGGCGGCAGATCGGGATCACTTCGGAGGGCGGTTCGCCGACCTTGCCCTTTACTTTGGATCTTTCTACGACGCTTTACTTTCACGGGTGCGGCGGCGGGTTGTTGTTGGGGATTTCGGACTCCGCGCAGGAGCCTGGGTTCGGACGGGAGTATTCGGAGGAGTGGCGGCCTGCTTTTGACAGGGCGGCTGCGGTCGTGGCGCCGTCGCTGGTGGGGCGGGAGCTCGTGTCGGGGTGGGCCGGGTTGTACGAGAACACTCCTGACCACAATGCCTTGATCGGGGTCTCGCGGGAGGTGCTCGGGTTCGCGTACGCCACCGGGTTCTCCGGGCATGGTTTTCTCCAGGCGCCGGCGGTCGGTGAGGTCATGCGGGACTTGTACCTGGGCCGGAAGCCGTTCATGGATCCGTCTGCGTTCCATGCTGACAGGTTCTCGGCCGCGGCCCCGGTCCGTGAGCGGCACATCATTTGAGGGAGGGGCACATGGTTGCGACTTGGGAGCTGCGGGCGCGGTTCGCGGTTCGGTTGGCGGAGATGTACGGGAGTGAGGTGCCCGCGTATCACACCCTTGTGGACGTCTGCACGGAAGTGAACGCGGAGGCGGCGAAGGGGCGCGATGATGAGCGGCTCGGGTCCATCGAGCGGGTGACGGCCGAAAGGCATGGGGCCATTCGGGTCGGGTCGCCGCGGGAGCTAGCAAAGGTCGCGCGGGTGTTCGCGGCGTTCGGGATGCTGCCGGTCGGGTTCTACGACCTGCGGGACGCTTCGGCCAGTTCGGTTCCGGTGGTCTCGACGGCGTTCAGGCCGGTGGAGGCAGCTGAGCTTGCTCGGAATCCCTTTCGGGTCTTCACTTCCATGCTGGTCACCGAGGATCGGCGGTTCTTCGACGCCGAGACCGAGGGGCGGCTTCAAGAGTTCGTTGCTGGGCGCACTTTGTTCGGCACGGAGCTGTTGGAGTTGGCCGATCGGGCCTCTGCCGAGGGCGGGTTGGGCGATCGTGATGCTGAGCGATTGCTCGGATTGGCGACCGACGCGTTCCGGTTGACCAGTGAGCCCATCGAGCGCGAATGGTACGACCACCTGGAGCGGATCTCGGCCGTCGCGGCCGACATCGGCGGGGTCCCGGCCACCCATATCAATCACCTGACGCCCCGGGTCCTCGACATCGACGAGCTGTACGCGCGGATGCAGGCGCGCGGGATCGCCATGATCAGTGAGATCCAAGGGCCGCCCGCCTGGGAGGGTCCTGACGTCCTGCTCCGGCAGACCTCGTTCCGGGCGCTGGCCGAGGAGCGGGTGTTCCGGCACCAAGATGGGTCCGTTCAGCAGGGGTCGCTCCGAGTTCGGTTCGGGGAGGTCGAGCAGCGCGGCATTGCGTTGACGCGCAAGGGGCGTGACCTCTACGACCGGCTTGTCGTCGAGATCGATCGGCGGCTTGGGGAGGGGCAGGGATTGAGTCGGCAGGAGGTCGCTCTCGCTGTGTGGCGGGGCGGGCTGCCTTCAACCGAGGCCGAGTTGGAGTCCTTGGGGCTGGGGTTCTTCTCTTATCGGGTCGCAGGGGCCGCTCCCCCGGTCGAGCGGGCGTCCCTCCGGGATCTCGTCGCATCCGGGGTTCTGGTGCCCGAACCGATCGTCTACGAGGACTTCCTGCCCCGCTCGGCCGCCGGGATCTTCCAGTCGAACCTCTCGGACGAGGGCACGCGCGACGACGAGCAGGCCGGGGCCGAATACGATCTGGGCCGGCTCGCCGAACTCGTGGGGGCCGAGATCCGCGACCCGTTCGACCTGTACGCAGCGCAGCGGGCCGCGTCGCTGCGGGAGGCCGAGCAGATCCTCGGTCTTCGAATCGATGACGACAGGCTGGAGCAATGATGACGAATCCGACCGCCGCGCCTCCCGCGGCCGGGACCATGGCGGCCGCAGTCCGCAAGGCGCTCAGCGCCCTTGGGGTCGATCCGGACGGGCTTACGGGTCCGCATGAGGCCCGCTCGCCGATCACCGGTGAAGTGCTCGCCCGGACGGCCGAGCACACCGAGGCCGATGTGGCCGAGAAGGTCGGCGCGGCCCATGAGGCGTTCCTGACCTGGCGCGACGTGCCCGCGCCCGTGCGCGGGAACCTGGTCAAGCGCTGGGGGCAGCTGCTCACCGAGCACAAGGCCGAGCTGGCGCTGCTGGTGACCGCCGAGGCCGGGAAGATCGAGTCCGAGGCGCTCGGCGAGGTGCAGGAGATGATCGACATCTGCGACCTGGCGGTGGGCCAGTCGCGGCAGTTGTTCGGCCGCACGCTGCCGTCGGAGCGCCCGGGACACCGGCTCGCCGAGACGTGGCATCCGCTCGGGGTGGTCGGGGTGATCTCGGCGTTCAACTTCCCTGTCGCCGTATACGCCTGGAACGCGGCGCTCGCGCTGGTGTGCGGGAACGCGGTCGTGTGGAAGCCGGCGGAGACGGCGTACCTGTCGGCAATCGGTGCGGATGCGCTGCTCGCCAGGGCGGTGCGAGAGGTCGGGGCTCCGGAGGGGGTCCGGCAGTTGCTGCTGGCCGATCGGGTGGTGGGCCAGGCGTTCGTGGACGATCCGCGGGTCGCGCTGGTGTCGGCAACGGGTTCGGTGCGGATGGGGCGCGAGGTCGCGCCGCGGGTGGCATCCCGGTTCGGGCGGGTGTTGCTGGAGTTGGGCGGCAACAACGCCGCGATCGTGGCGCCTTCGGCGGACCTGGACCTGGCGCTGCGCGGCATCGTGTTCTCGGCTGCGGGGACGGCCGGGCAGCGGTGCACCACGCTGCGGCGGCTCATCGTCCACTCGTCGGTGGCCGACGAGCTGGTGGAGCGGATCGCCGCGGCGTACAGGACGTTGACGATCGGCGATCCGAGTGCGGAGGGCACGCTGGTCGGGCCGCTCATCAGCCGTGCGAGCTTCGAGGCGCAGCAGCGGGCGCTCGCGCGGGCGGTCGAGGAGGGCGGCGAGGTCGTCGTCGGAGGCGGCCGGGTGCTGGTGGCTGAAGCTCCTGACGCGTTCTATGTCGAGCCCGCGGTGGTGCGGATGCCCGGGCAGGCCGGGGTGGTGCAGGAGGAGACGTTCGCGCCGATCCTGTACGTGCTGACCTACGAGCGCCTGGAGGAGGCGATCGCGCTCCAGAACGGTGTGCCGCAAGGGCTCTCGTCAGCGATCTTCACGCAGGACCAGGCGGAGGCCGAGCGGTTCCTGTCGTCGGCGGGGTCGGACTGCGGGATCGCGAACGTCAACATCGGGACCTCCGGCGCCGAGATCGGCGGCGCGTTCGGCGGCGAGAAGGAGACCGGCGGCGGACGCGAGTCGGGCACCGACGCCTGGCAGGCGTACATGCGCCGGGCGACCAACACGGTCAACTACTCCGGCGAGCTGCCGCTCGCGCAGGGCGTGAAGTTCCTCTAGAGGCTGGCAACTAGCGTTCGCTCCAATCGCACTTGACCCTGACGCTGGGTCAGCCTTTTAGCGTGGGCGTCATGGACACAGAAGGTCATACGGCAGGGCAGGACGACTCCGGCGCAGAACCGGTGCGGCGGTTCGCCGTTGTGCGCGAAGAGGCGACGATCGCGGTGTCGCGCGGGGGGCGGGGCCGGCCACTGGTGCTGTGCCCGGGGCTGTTCAGTACGCAGGCGGATCTCGCAGGGCTGGCCGGGGCGCTGCGGGCGCACTTCGACGTGCTGACGTTCGACCTGCGCGGACACGGACGCTCGTCCGGGGCGCAGCGATACCGGTTCGCGTCGTTCCTGGCCGACCTCGAAGCGGTGATGTCGGAGCTGGGACGCGGGTCGTTCCCGTCGGCGCCGGTGATGGCGGGGCATTCGATGGGAGCCGACCTGGTCCTCCACTACGCTGCCGCCCATCCGGGAGCCGCGGCCGGTCTGGTGCTCCTCGACGGCGCGAATCCGCTGCCGGAGCCGTTCCTCTCCGGGATCGAACCGGCTGAGCTGCGGGCCATGGCCGAGGGGATGCAGGCGGCCCTCGCCGAGGTGCGCGGGACGGAGCGCCAGGTGCTGCTGGACGTCGACGACTTCGTCGAGCTGAACGTGGAGATCGACCGGTTGCGCGTGCGGTTGCCGGACCGGCTCCGGGGCCTCGAACTGCCGGTCCACGTGATCGCCTCGACCGCGATGGCGGGCAGGGGCGACGACGATCAGACGCGGTGGCGCAACGCGAACTGGCGGGCGGGGTTCGAGCGGCTCGGCGCCGAACTCCCCCAGGCGGAAGTGACCTGGCTCGACGCCGATCACGGACTCGTGGTCACGCACGCCGACCGGATCGCCGAGATGATCCTGGAGGCGTTCGGCCCCGATGCCCGGGCGGGCGCCTGAACGGCGCGACGCGGGCACACTTGACTGATGCTGACCATCGGGGGACTCGCGGCGCATGCCGGTGTCACGGTGCGGACCGTCCGGCACTACCACGCGAAGGGCCTGCTGCCCGAGCCCGAACGCGATCATTCCGGCTATCGGGTGTACGGCGCCGAAGCCGTCGTCGAGTTGATCCGGATCAGGACGCTCACCGCGGCCGGGGTGCCGCTCGCGCGGGTCCGCGCGCTGCTGGACGCAGGACCCGAGGAGTTCGCCGCCGCGGTGGCCGAGATCGACCATCGCCTGCGCGAGGAGATCCGGGTCAGGGAACGGCACCGGGAGCGGATCGCCGGGCTGGTCGCCGGTGACGGCCTCGCGCTGCCGGTGGAGGTCACCGGGCTCCTGGAGCGGCTGCGGGCCCTCGGCGTGGACGAGCGGATCGTCCGGATCGAGCACGATGGCTGGATCCTGCTGGCCGCGCACTCGCCCGAGCAGGCGGCGGCGTGGGCGGCGGACAAGCGCGACCAGCTCGGGGAAGGCCCGCTCATCGAGTGCTATCGCGGTCTCGGCGAAGCCCTCGACCTCGCCGACGACGATCCGAGGCTGGCCGGCCTCGCCGACCGGCTCGCGGCCTGCGTCGAGCGGCTGGACGTCGGGAGGGCCGGGAGCCTGGTCGGCGAGGGCATCGAACCGCCGCTGGCCCGGCTGCTGGACTCGCTCGCCTTCGACTCGGCGCCGGCGGCGCGGCGTCTGATCGGACTGCTGCGCAGGCGCGGGCGGGCCGACCGGACCGGGATCGACGGTGGCGACGGCCGCCCCGAGGCGCCGACGCGCGGTCGGTGACGTCGGCGGCCCGGTCGTCGTGCGTCGAAGACCTGGTCCTTCAGGTCATTCGGACGGACTCCTGTATTCGGCGACGACCTCGATCGGGCCGATGATGTGGCGGTTGAACTCGTCGAGGTCTTCGGCGGGGACCCAGAGTTCGAGGATCGTGCGGCCGCCGGCCTGCTGGACGGGGTAGCGCCGGGCGAAGTCGTGGTCGAGTTCGAAGCGGGTCACGTAGCCGACGCCGTCGCGCGGGGCGTTCCAGTCGCGGGCGATCTTCGTCGCGTAGTCCTCGTTGAGGACCGGGTAGAAGATCGGCTGGTCGGGGAGGCGCGGGGGCCACGCGGTCCAGTCGGTGGCGCGGACGAGTTCGAGTTCGGCGGGTCCGCAAGGGCGCCAGAGGGTCAGGGTCTGCATCGGTCGTTCCGTTCCGGTGAGGGTCCCTGTGACTGTGGCATATCCGGGGTAAGGCGCGCACCCGGTTTCAGGTCCAGGTCAGGCCGCTGCGGGCCTGGACCGCCTCCTTGAAGACGAAGAAGTTGGGGATGGCGTAGACCTGTTCGCGGGTGCGGAAGAAGCGGCCGCCGGACTTGAAGGCGGCCGTGCCGTCCTTGACCGTGATCTGCTGGAGGTCGGTCCAGGGGATCGTGGTGCCCTCGACGACGAGCGCGTGCCGGGTGAGGGCGAGGCGGCCGAAGCGGACCTTCTCGCCGCTGGCGATGCGGGCCAGGACGTTCGGGAGCTGGGCGTTGGTGATGGCGGCCTGGATGGCCGGGCCCCACTGGTCGGGCCGGTCGAAGGCGGCACCGAGGGTGAAGTCGGCGAGGTCGCCGTCGAGGTTGACGAGCGCGGAGCCGGCGGCGCCCTTGGGGTCGCCGATGGCGATGGGGGCGTTGGCGTCGTCGGTGAGGAGGTAGTTGTAGGTGGTGAGCCCGGTCTGCGGGTAGTGGAAGAGGCGCTGGTAGACGAGCGCGTCGTCCCAGTGGAAGACCGAGACGAGGGTCCTGGGGCCCTTGATGATGAGGCCGTGCTCGAAGAAGTGGAGTTCGTCGCCCGCGCCGGACTTGCGTTTCATGTGGGCGAGGTTGAGCACACCGAGTCCGATAAAGACGGTGAAGATCGCGAGCATGATGAGTCCGAAGCCGTTCGCGAGGAGGTTGCTCCCGGCGAGGCAGGCGACGACGGCGATGTAGATGATGCCGGCGACGGTGAGCGGCACGGCGATGCGGGTCGGGCGGGGCCGGTAGGCGGTCTGCCAGTGGCCGAGGCCGGCCTGGGCGGCGACGCCCTGGAATTCGGGTGAGGGTGCGTGCGGGTGCATGGCTGCGTTCCTGTCCGGAGGCGACGGTGTCGCCCAGGACGGTAGGAACGCCGGGCATCACCCCGTCATCGCCCGGTCATCGCTTGGCGGCTTCGAAGCGGGTCGTCTTCATGAGCAGCAGCCACGGGGAGCGGAAGGGGGTGCGGCTGCTCTCGGTGAGGGCGGTGAGGGCTTCGAAAGGGGCCCTTGGGAAGTCGTAGTCGAGGAAGCGGCCGTCGGGGCGGAGGACGCGGGCGATCTCGGTGGCGCCGGCCGCGGGGTCGGACCAGTGGTGGGAGCTGTAGGTGGAGACGACGAGGTCGAAGGCGCCGTCGTCGAAGGGGAGCGCGGCGACGTCGGCGGCGCGGAGGTCGGGGGCGGGGGTGAGGTGGGCGAGGTTGCGGGTGGCGTGGTCGATCATGTCCTGTGCGAGGTCGACGCCGGTGAGGCGCAGGTCGGGGCGGCGCTTCGCGAGGACGCGGAGGAGGATGCCGGGCCCGGTGCCGATGTCGAGGACGGCGGCGTTCCGGGGAGCGGACGCGGCGATGTCGGCGGCGATCCTGCGGTACTGGAGCGGGCCGAGGAGCCGTGCGATCCGGTTGTAGCGGTGGCTGTGGCGGCCCTCGATCGGGCCGTGGTGGCGGTGGTGGTCGGTGCCGTGGTCGTGAGCGTGGTCGTGCGGCATGGCGGTCTCCTTGACAGTTGTGCTGTACAACTTTCAGTCGAGTCTACGACCATTGGTTGTAGGATGCAACCATGACTGAGCACGACGCGGATCACCTGCACCACCTGCTCATGGACGTGGTGCGCACCGCCGAGTTCGCGCTCATGGACGAGGTGGTGCCCGGCCGCGCGATGTCGATGTCGCAGCTCTTCGCGCTCCACGAGCTGGACCACCGCGCCGGGATGTCGCAGCGCGAGCTCGGCGAGCGCCTCGTGCTGGAGAAGAGCAGCGTCAGCCGCCTGGTCGCCGACCTGGAGTCGGAGGGGCTGCTGACCCGCGAGCGCGATCCGGCGAACCGGCGGCTCTACCGGTTGGAGATCACCGCCGCCGGGCGGCGCGTGCACCGAAACGCGGCCGCGGTGCTGCACGAGCGCTACCAGGGCTGGGCCGCCGGGATGACGGCGGCGGAGCGGGAAGGGCTGGCCGCCGGGCTGCCCGCGCTGCTCCGGGTCATGCGGGCCGAGCGCTAGGACGGACAGCGGCATGGGTCGGGGTGGCGTCCGGAAGCGCCGCCGGAGGCCGGAAAGGTGCAGCGGCGCGAAACGAGCCGCGACGCACGGCAGCGCGGGCCGCCGAGAGGCGGCCCGCGCTGCGTTCCGGTCTATCTGAAGGGGTAGCCGGGGTAGATGTAGCCGGCGCTCCAGTGGGGCATGAGGCCGTAGTAGCCGTAGACGTCCTCGCCGTAGCGGCGGTCGGGCTCGTCGACCAGTTCGGGGTCGTAGCCCGGGCCGGACGCGACGTGGTCGCGTTCGCTGCTGAGGTGGACGTGCTCGTCGTCGACGCGGGTGACCGCGCCGACGGGGACGAGGACCTTGCGCTTGCCGAGGCCCAGGAAGCCGCCGGAGGCGACCTCCAGGAACCGGACCTTGCGCAGGCCCTGGTCGATCAGGAGCCCCTCGACCTTGCCGGTCTCGTCGCCGTGGCGGTCGAGCACGGTGTGGCCGCGTACGTCGTCGGCGTCGTCCGCGACCGTCAGATCGGTGTCGTCGAGTCGCACGAGCGTCATCGCCTGGTCGGTCATGATGCTCCCTCCGTCGGGTTCGTTGCAGATGAGGTACCCCCGTGGGGTGCAGGCGAAACGCGGCCGTACGTGAGGCGGCGCAGCAGGATCTCGGCGGGGCCGCGGTAGGCGCGGCGGCGCATGGCATCGGCGAGGGCGAGGGAGAGGAGCCAGGTGGCGACGGCGGCGAGGGCCGCGCCGAGGAAGCCGGTGCGGGCGCCGAGGCCGGTGGTGAACGGGGCGAAGACGGCGAGGAAGACCACCGACTGGAACATGTAGAACGTGAGCGAGCGCTGGCCGAGCGCGGCGACGGCGGTCGCGAAGCGGCCGGGAGCTTTTCGATCGGCCACCAAGGCGATCAGTGCGATGGCGCCGACGCCTCCGGCGAGGCCCGTGACGGCGTGGACGGCGCCGAAGGAGGCGCTGGTCAGCGTCCCGGGTTCGATGAGGCGGCTGGAGACCAGGGCCCACGGGAGGCCGCCCGCGACGGCGAGGCCGATGCCGGTCGCGGCGGTGCGGCGCAGGAGCGGCAGGTGGCGGCCGGGTGATTCGAGGATGCGGCGGCGGGCCGCCCAGATGCCGAGGGTCATCGCGGGGAGCACCTGCCAGCCGAAGGCGATGAGGACGAACGCCCAGCTCCCGAACCGCCAGGAGGCCATCTCGGCGGGGTCGGTGGAGCCGGCGGTGAGGTCGAAGCCCATGAGCGCGTTGGAGGTCGCCTCGCTCGCGGACAGCGCGAGGAAGAACGCCGCCAGCGCGAGGGTCGTCCACGCGGCGACGTGCACGAGCACGCGGTCGCTGCGCACGAGGAGGCCCGCGAAGCAGAGCAGGGCGAAGCCGTAGACCGAGACGATGTCGACCCCGATGACCGCGGCGTGCGCGAACCCGAAGAGCAGCAGCCACCATCCGCGGCGGCGCAGGAGCGGGCGGATCGCGGTCCATTCGGCGCCGCGGGAGGCGAGGCGGGTCGTGAGCTGGACGAGGCCGTAGCCGAAGAGGAGGAAGAACATCGGCCGCGCGCGGTCGTCGACGAGGAGTTCGCGGATGAGGACGGCGGCCTGGTCGACCGCGGTGGGCCGGTAGTCGGCGACGTAGAGGACCAGGTGGGCGTGCGCGAGGGCGATCGCGAGGAGCATGAAGCCGCGGCCGAGGTCCGGTGCGAGGGTCCGCTCGCCGGGCGGGGCCGCGGCGGGCCGGATGGGGAGTGCGGCTTTAGTGAGCACGTTCTTGGGGCGCGCGGCTTTGGGAAGCACGTTCTTGGAGCGCACGGTTGCGGTCATCCTTCGACCGTAAGGAGAACGGAGGTCTACCGGATCGGTCGCGGGTCGCCGCCCGCGGTGACGAACGTATGCGGTTCCGGGGGTGCGCGGCGTCGGAAGTCGCCGCGCGTCCTCCCGTGGGTGGACTCAGCCGCCGGGGCATTCGGCGTCGCCGCCGCTGCGCGGGAGGCACGGTTGCGGGCCGGGGTCGTACTCCCCCGCGGGCGGGTCGTCGCGCAGGAGGTCGCGGGCGGTTTCGCGGGCGGCGCCGCTCTGCGCGAGGAGGATGAGGACTGCGAGTACGGCGGCGGCGTAGACCGCGCCGGTCTTCGGCATCCGGAGGGCGAACGGGAGGACCGCGAGCACGGCGAGGGCGCCGAGGCTGATGCCGACGGCGATGGGCCACTCGGCGACGCCGTCGCTTCGCAGCTCCTCGCAGGTCTGGGCGTCGAGGCAGAAGTTCGCGAGGAAGGCCCACGCGAAGAGCCCGAACGCGAGCACGATCCAGCCGATCGTGCTGAGGACGAGCGCGAGGACCCTGCCGCCCCTGCGGTCGGCCCGGGGCCCGGAGGACTCAGGTGTCATGGGTCGAGTGTGCGGCCGGTGTCAAGCAGTGAAAGGGAGGAATCGGGCGCGGACTGTGGCCCCTCCACAGGCCCGTGCCGGTTTCGTCCTGCGGTGGGGGGTGATTTTCGTGGGTTCCGCCAAACGGGTCAGCCGAGGACGACGGCGCGGTCCTCGGCCCGCAGGAGGCGGACCAGGAGCGCGACGGCGATGAGGGCCGCCGCGAGGGAGGCGAAGACCGCCACGGGCGAGTCGGCGCTGGCGGCGATCCAGGCGAGGGCCCAGACCGCGGCGGCGGCGAACATGGTGACGCCCTTGGCCTTCGCGACCACGGCGATGAGCACGATGGCGGTGACGCCGAGCGCGATGACCGCTACTGCGTTGCCCGTGCCGTCCCCGGTCGCGGCGGCGACGGTGGTGAGCGCGCCGACCACGGTCGCGACGGCGACCCAGCCGGTGTACAGGGTCAGCGGGGCCCACAGGAGCCAGCGGTCGGCGCGGCCGGGCGCGGGCGCGGCGGCGGCCCGGTGCCAGGCGGTGGCGAGGCTGATGAGCAGGAGGACGATGACGATCTGCGCGGCCGTCACCTGGTCGGCGGAGAACAGCACGACCCAGACCGCGTTGAGGACTCCGGCGATCGCGATCCACCAGCCGGTGCGCCGGTGGAGGGTCTGGCCGCGCTGGGACGGCAGGAGCTGCCAGACCGCGAGCGCGAGGACCGCGAGGTAGATCAGGTTCCAGATCATGAACGCGCCGCCCGCGGGGAGCAGGGGGTTGGGGTACGAGCGGGCGACGTCGCCGACGGGCTCGCCGAGGGCGCCGCTGCCGCCGAGCGCGCCGGCGACGGTCTGGAGCAGCGCCGCGACCGTCACGGCGGTGGCGCGGGCGAGATCACTTCGGGACTGCTCGCCTCGGGGCTGATCACTTCGGGACTGCTCGTCTCGGGACTGATCACTTCGCGACCGCTCGCTTCCGGACATGTCAACCGCCTCGGGTAGTTCGACCATCGAATGAATCATGGTCGGTGTACCCGCCCCGGGCGCGGCGCACACGCCGGTCCCGCGGCGCGGGCCGCGGGACCGGTCAGACCTTAGACGCGGGTCCACTTCTGGTTGTTGCCCGTCCAGCACGAGTAGAGCTGGACGTTGGCGCCGTTGGCGCTGCTGTAGACGTCGAGGCAGAGCCCGGTTCCGGTGTTGCGGACCGTCCCGTCAGACCCGAAGGTCCACTTCTGGCCGCTCCCGTTGGAGCAGTTGCCGATCTGCGCGAGCGCCCCGTTCGCCGAACCGGACGGCTCCAGGCACTTGCCGAGGACCCGCAGCTCCTGCGAAGCGGTGTAGGTGAACTGCTGGTTGGCGCCCTCGTAGCAGGTGTAGAGCTGGACGCGGGTGCCGTTGGCGGTGTTCCCGCTCGGCACGTCGATGCACTTGCCGGCGGAGTTGGAGCGGAGCAGGTCGGTGCCGGTGCCGCCACCGCCCCCGCCGCCACCGCCGCCGGAGGGGGCGACGGCCTGGCCGGTGCTCGGGGAGATCATCCCCGCGCAGAGGCCGCGGGCGCGGAGGTTGGACGCGATCTGCGGGATGGCGTTGATGGTGTTCTGGTAGGCGTCGTGCATGAGGATCACGCCGCCGTTTTGGAGGTTGTTCGCGGCCGCCACGATCTGGGCGGTGCTGGCGCCGTTCCAGTCCTGGGAGTCGACGTTCCACAGGACCTCGCGCAGCCCGTACTGGGCCTCGACGGAGCGCAGCGTGGCGTTGGTCTCGCCGTAGGGCGGGCGGAAGAGGACCGGGGTGCCGCCGCCGCCCTGCTGGATGGCCGTCTGGGTGCTGGAGATCTCCTGCGCCATCTGCGACGAGGACAACTGGGTCATGTGCGGGTGCGTGTAGGAGTGGTTGCCGACCCACATGCCGGCGCTGACCTGGGCCGCGACGAGGCCCGGGTTGCTCGCGGCGCGCTGGCCGGTGTTGAACATGGTGGCGCGCAGGCCGTTCGAGGTGAGCGCGTTGAGCAGGCTGTTCGTGGTGCCGGGGTTGGGGCCGTCGTCGAACGTGAGGCCGACGTAGCCGTTGCAGGTCTGGGCCTGCGCGGGGCTGCCGATGAGGAGCGCGACGGCGGTCGCGGCGGCGAGGACGAGTGCGGACAGGGTGGCGATGAGCGGTCGGATGCGGCGGCGGATGCCGTGCATGCTGCCCTCCTTGGGATGCGATGCGGCGCATCAGTCTGCGTCGACGGTTCCCGGGATGAGGGCCGTTGTCGTCATGAGGGGGACGATGGAGCGATGCATTAGACATTGAGAATTATCGATTTAAGCGGGGTCGCGGGCAAGACGGCTGCGCCGGACGGCGGGCGCGGTGCGCCGAACGTGCGGCGAGCGGGCGCCCTGCGGTCACAGCGCCGCGGCCTTCTTCAGGAGGTAGCGCTGCTCGGGCGTGCTCGTGGCCAGGCGCGCGGCCTCGCGGAACTCGCTGCGGGCCTCCGGGAGGCGCCCGGCCCGCTCGAGGAGGTGGGCCCGGACGGCGTGCAGGCGGTGGGCCCGGTCGAGCGCGCGGTCGGCCAGGAGCGGGTCGAGCATCGCGAGCGCGGTCCCGGGGCCCTCGGTCATCGCCACGGCGACGGCGCGGTTCATCGTGACGACCGGGCCGGGCGCGAGGGCGTCGAGCATCCGGTACAGCTCGGCGATCTGGGGCCAGTCGGTGTCGGTGTAGGTGGGCGCCTCGTCGTGGACGGCGGCGATCGCGGCCTGGAGCTGGAACGGGCCCACCGGCCCGTCCGGGAGGGCCGCCTCCACGAGCGCGACCCCTTCGGTGATGAGCGCGTGGTCCCAGCGGATGCGGTCCTGGTCGGCGAGCGGCACGAGGTCGCCGCGGTCGTCGGTGCGGGCGGCGCGGCGGGCCTCGGTGAGGAGCATGAGGGCGAGGAGCCCGGCGGTCTCGGTGTCGCTGGGCAGGCGCAGGTGCAGCTCGCGGGTGAGGCGGATCGCCTCAGTGGTGAGCTGGACGTCGAGCAGATCGGTGCCGCCGGTGGCCGTGTGGCCCTCGGTGAAGACCAGGTAGAGGACCTGGCGGGCGGAGGCGACGCGGGCGGGGAGGTCGGCGCGGGTGACGTCGCCGAGGCGGGCGCCCGCGGCGGCGAGCCGGGCCTTGGCGCGGCTGATGCGCTGGCCCATCGTGGCGACGGGCACGAGGAACGCGGCGGCGATCTGCTCGGTGGTGAGGCCGCCGACGGCCCGGAGGGTCAGGGCCACTTGGGAGGCCGGGGTCAGGGACGGGTGGCAGCACAGGAGGAGGACGTGCAGCGAGTCGTCACCGTCGGTGGCCGGTGGTTCACTTGGGCCGAGCCGGTTCGCGGTGGTCTCGCGGTCGGCCCTGGCGCGGTCGGAGCGCAGGGCGTCCACGAGGCGGCGCGAGGCGGCCCGGATGAGCCAGCCGCGGGGGTTGGCGGGCAGGCCCTCGCGGGGCCAGTGGAGCGCGGCGGAGAGGAGGGCTTCCTGGACGGCGTCCTCGCAGGCGTCGAAGTGGCCGTAGCGGCGCACGAGCGCCCCGAGGACGTGCGGCGACTCGCGCCGCCACACGTCCTCGAGCTCCTGGCCCGGCGGTGCCGTCTTCGAGGCCGCCTCCCCTGAGGATGCGGCCGCCGAAGGTGCGGCCGGTGCCGGCCGCCCTGACGGATCCGCCGGTGCCGACGGGTCCATCAGTGCTCCTCGCCGCCGGGCCACATCGCCGGGCGCAGTTCGATCGTCTCGCCGGGGCCGGAGAAGGCGTTCGCGATCTCCTGCGCGCGTTCGGGTCCGGACACGTCGATGAGGAAGAACCCGGCGAGGTGCTCCTTGGTCTCGGAGTACGGGCCGTCGGTGGCGACGGGCTCGCCCCCGCCCCAGCGGTAGAGCGTCGACGTGCTCGGGTCGGCGAGGGCCTCGCCGTGCACGAGTTCGCCGTTCTCGCTCATCTCGGTGAGCAGCCGCTCGAACTCCCCGTTCAGGCGTTCGCGCACCTCGGCGGGAAGCGCCTGCTGCTCGGGGATGAAGTCCCCGGTCGGGTGGCCCCACGGCTGCGGGTTGGAGTGGATGAGGATGACGTACTTCATGGTGACCTCCTGGTCGCGGCTCCGGCTCTTCCGGATCCTCGCCTGGGACGACGGGGCCGGGCCGCGGTTTTCGACATCCCCGGCCGAGATTCTTCGGATTTTTTCTGAGGCCGCCCCGGACGCCGGCCGGACCGGCCCTACGTGGGGAGCCGGACGGGTTCGGCCGGGGGCCTGTCGGAGAGGGGATTGTCGGGGAGGGGGTTGAGGAGGTCGAGGAGGTGCGCGGCGGGCGAGTCGGCCTGGTCCCACGCGGTGGAGACCACCGAGACGGTCCACTGCGGCGCGTCCTCGTCGGCGAGCGGCAGCACCCGCAGCGCCGCGGCCTGCGGCTTCGCGGCCACGTGCCGCGGGACGACGGCGATGCCGAGGCCGCGCCCGACCAGGTCGAGGAGGGTGTGGACGTCGTTGACGGTGCAGCGCACGCGCCGCCGGGCCCCGCGCGCGGCGAACACCGACTCGTTCAGGGTGCGCACGCCCCAGGCGGCGCCGAAGTCGACGAAGTCCTGGTCGTCCAGGGCCTCCCACGGCACGGTCGCCCGCGCGGCGAGCGGGTGGTCGGGCGGGGTGACGACCACGAGCGGTTCGCGGCCGAGCTCGCGGTGCGGCAGCGTGCTCAGGTGCCGGTCGGTGGCGACGAACGCGACGTCGAGCTCCCCGGCGCGGAGCATCCCGAGCAGGTCGTGGGAGCCGCACTGCGTGAACATGGTCTCCACGCGCGGGTGGCGGCGGTGGAACCGGTCGAGCAGGGAGTTGACGTCGACCAGGCCGAGGCACTGCTCCGCGCCGATCGAGAGCGACCCGGAGACGGCGCGGCTGGCCTTGACGACCGCGTCGCGCGCGCCCGCGGCCTGCTCCAGCATCATCCGCGCGTACGGCAGCAGCGCGAACCCGGCCTCGGTGGGCTCCACGCGGCGCGTGGTCCGCGTGAACAGGGCCGTCCCGAGCTCGTCCTCCAGGCTGCGGATCGCCGCCGACAGCCCCGACTGGGAGATCCCCGTCAGCTCCGCGGCGCGTGTGAAGTGCCTCTCATCGGCGAGCGCGACCAGGTACTCCATCTGCCGCAGATCCATGAATCATTCCCCAGGGTTCTCAATATCAGAAACGCCAGTTGTTGGACTTCTAGATTAGCCGTACCTAGCATCAGCCTGGTCATCCGCCAGCCGGCGGGAGCGCGCGGCCGCGCCCCGCCCAGCCGCAAGGAGTGCACCAATGCAGCAGCGCACCATCGGGAACCGGCAGGTCTCGGCGATCGGGCTCGGCGGGATGCCGATGTCGATCGAGGGGCGGCCCGACGAGGCGCGGTCCGTCGCGGCGGTCCACGCGGCGCTCGACGCCGGCGTGACGCTCATCGACACCGCCGACGCCTACCACCGCGACGCGAACGAGGTCGGCCACAACGAGACCCTGATCGCCCGCGCGCTCAAGGAGTACGGCCCCGGCGCCGACGCCGTCCTGGTCGCGACCAAGGGCGGCCACCTGCGCCCCGGCGACGGCTCCTGGACCCAGAACGGGCGCCCCGAGTACCTCAAGGAGGCCGCGAAGGCGTCCGCGCGGCGCCTCGGCGTCGAGGCCATCGGCCTCTACCAGTTCCACCGCCCCGACCCGAACGTCCCGTACGCCGAGTCCGTCGGCGCGATCCGGGACCTCCTGGACGAGGGCGTCATCCAGCTCGCGGGCATCTCGAACGCATCCGTCGCGCAGATCGACGAGGCGAACGAGATCCTGGGCGGGCGCCTCGCGTCGGTGCAGAACCAGTTCTCGCCGCGCTTCCGCTCCAGCGAAGGCGAACTCGACCACTGCGCGAAGCTCGGCGTCGCGTTCCTGCCGTGGAGCCCCCTGGGCGGCATCAAGAGCGCGCCCGAGCTCGGCAGCCGCCACGCGGCGTTCGACGAGGTCGCCGAGGAGGTCGGCGCCAGCGTCTACCAGGTGACCCTGGCGTGGCAGCTCGCGCTCGCGCCGGTCGTCGTCCCGATCCCGGGCGCCTCGCGCCCCGAGAGCATCCGCGACTCCGCCGGCGCGGCGGACCTGCGGCTCACCGGCGACCAGGTCGCCCGCCTGTCCGCGGCCTAGCGGCCCACGGTCCAGAGGAAGGAATCCCGATGAAGCGGTTCACACTGCCCGGCACGGAGATCGAGGCGCCGAACGTGGTGCTCGGCCTCATGCGCATCCCCGACAAGACCGACGAGGAGGTCCGCACCCTCGTCAAGACCGCCACCGACGCGGGCATCGACTTCCTCGACCTCGCCGACGTGTACGGCCACGAGGTCCACGGCTGCGAGCGCCGCTTCGGCGAGGCCATGCGCCTCACCGCGGCCGAGCGCGAGCGCCTGGTCATCCAGACGAAGGCCGGGATCGTCCGCGACGGCCCGTACTTCGACTTCTCGTACGAGCACCTGATCGCCTCGGTGAACGGGTCGCTCGAAGCGCTCGGCACCGACTACATCGACATCCTCCTGCTGCACCGGCCCGACGCGCTCGTGGAGCCCGAGGAGGTCGCCCGCGCGTTCGACGAGCTCGCCGCGGCCGGCAAGGTGCGCGCGTTCGGCGTCTCGAACCACACGCCGCGCCAGATCGAGCTGCTGAAGAAGCACGTGACGCAGCCGCTGGTCGCCAACCAGCTCCAGCTGTCGATCACGCATTCGCCGCTCATCGCGCAGGGCACGGCCGCGAACATGCAGGGCCTGGACCAGTCGGTCAGCCGCGACGACGGGCTCCTGGACTACTGCCGGCTCAACGACATCACCGTGCAGGCGTGGTCGCCGTTCCAGGCGGGCTTCTTCGACGGGCCGTTCCTGGGCTCGCCGAAGTACCCGGAGCTGAACGCGTCGATCGACCGGCTCGCGGAGCGGTACGGGGTGCCGCCGATCGCGATCGCGGTCGCGTGGATCACCCGCCACCCGGCGAACATGCAGGTCGTCATCGGCACCACCACCCCGGAGCGGGTGGCGGCGTCGGCGCAGGGCTCGGACGTGCCGCTGACGCGCGCCGAGTGGTACGAGCTGTTCCGCGGCGCCGGGTACACGGTGCCGTAAGGCTTTGCTCTGAGAGGAGGCGGCAGGGGCCCGGGCGGATGTCCGGGCCCCTGCCGCTGTGCGGCTGCGGCCCTTGGGTGTTCGGCCGCGGCCCGGCTCAGCGCGCCCCGGCGCGCAGGCGCCGGAGCATCCGGGCGTCGCCGAAGCCGACCGCCCGCGCCGCGGACTCGGTCGGGCTCCCTTGGGCGATCAGGTGCTCGGCGCGTTCGAGGCGGAGCACCGACTGGTACCGCAGGGGGGTCATGCCGGTCGCGTCCACGAACCGGCGCGTGAGGGTCCGTTCGGAGACCCCCGCGGCGGCGGCGAGGTCGGCGAGGCGCAGCGGTTCGGCGAAGCGCACGTCGATGAGGTCCTGCACGTGGTGGACGGCGTCGGAGAGGTGCGAGCGGTGGCGGAGCATCGCGCTGTCCTGGGCGGCGTCGCCGCTGCGGCGGGCGTAGACGACCATGCCGCGGGCGACGCGCGCGGCGGCGGCGGGGCCGTGTCGCGCGGCGACCAGGTGCAGGGCGAGGTCGATGCCGCTGGCGATCCCGGCCGAGGTCACGACCCGGTCGTCCACCACGAAGAGGCGGTCGCGCAGGACGGCGGCCTCGGGGTGGCGCCGCGCGAGCTCGTCCTGGAGTTCGTGGTGGGTGGTGCAGCGGCGGCCCGCGAGGAGTCCGGCCTGGCCGAGCGCGAACGCGCCGGAGCAGACGCTGCCGACGGTGCCGCCGCGCTCGTGGTGCGCGACCACCTGCGCCGCTTGGGCTTCGGTGAGACGCGGGCCGCCCGCGGTCGCCGGGGAGCGCCAGCCGGGGACGAGCAGGAGGTCCGCAGGTCCCAGGTCGGGCCAGTCGGTGGCGGCGCGCAGCGGGAGGCCCTGCGCGGTCGTGACGTCCTCCCGGGCGGCCACGTACGACACGGCGTAGTCGAGGCCGTGGTCGGCGGCGGTCGAGAAGACCTGGGCGGGTCCGGCCAGGTCGAGCAGGTGCAGTTGCGGCACGAGCAGGAAGACGACGCGGGTCATGCTGGGCCTCCCGATCCGGTCAGCGCGCGGTCACTTCGTCCACGGTACTGATCGTCGCGAAGCGGCCCGCCAGCGCGTACTCGGTCCGGGCGATGACGTCGGCGGTCTGGAGGGTGCGCGGGTCGGCCAGGATCTCCTCGACGGGCCGGTCGGGGTCGGTGTCGCGGTGCGGGATCGGGTGGGTGGCGGTGGCGTCGGTGACGAACACGACGTCGAAGCCGAGGTCGGAGGCGACCCGGGCGGTGGTCTCGCAGCACTGCTCGGTGCGGATGCCGCTGATGACGACCTCGCCGACGCCCCGCTGGGTGAGGATCTGGTGCAGGTTCGTGGTGGTGAAGGCGTTGTGGGAGGTCTTGACCAGTTCGGGCTCGCCGGGCTCGGGTTTGAGGCCCTCGATGTAGCGGACGAAGCCCCGGGCCGGGTCGAAGACGTTCCCGGTGCCGGGTTCGCTGTGCAGGACCCACACGACGAGGTCGCCTGCGGCGCGGGCGTGGGCCACGAGCCGGTCGACCTGGTCGGCGATCTGGGGGTTGGAGGTGGCGGCCCAGTTGGGCCGCTGCCGGAAGGACTCTTGGACGTCGATGACGATCAGCGCTCGTTGCATGCCTCGATTCTGCCGCCGGGGCGGCCCCGGCGACAGGCACGATCCCGGCCGGTGCCGGAACGATCCGGTCAGCCGAGGACGGCGGTCGCGCGCCTGCGCCGGGCGCGCTGGACCGCGCCGGGCTCGCCGGGGCGTGTTCAGGCGAGGCCGGTGGCGGTCATGAGCAGGGCCCGGCCGTCGCCGGCGTGGACGGCGACGAGGTCGCCGGCGACCGCGACGTGCTCGTACAGCTCGACGCCGGTGTTCTGCACGGGGGTCCGGTCGCCGGTGGCGAGGTCGAGCACGTACACCTCCCAGGCGGTGTTCGTGCCGTCGTAGCCGATGCTCTCGACCACGGCGCGGCCGTCGCGGACGGCGAGGACCGAGGAGTAGGGCTCGTCCGCGCCTTGGACGATCTTCCCGTCGAAGTCCACGACGCGCGCCTCGGAGACGGTGTCGAAGGTCTGGTCGCCGTGGACGATGCCGGTGGGCGCGGTGTACCAGTTCTCCTCGTCGGCCCAGTCGATGGAAGCGAGTTCCCATGCCTGCGCGCCGGTCTGGGTGTCGACGGCGATGGTCTTGTAGGTCTCGGCGGTGGTGTTCTCGACCGCCGCGCACACCAGGTGCTCGCCGCAGGGCTTGACCTGGATGATCGCGTCGCCGGCGGCGAACTCGATCCGCCAGGCTTCGGCGAGGTCGCCGAGCGCGTACCCGGCGAGGACGGCGCGGCCGGGGGACGCCTCGTCGGAGACCTTGCCGACGGCGAGGCCGTCGAAGGCGGTCCACTGGTAGGAGTCGATCGGGAGGTCGCCGGAGGCGAGGGACCCGCCGTCGGCGGCGTCGCGGACGACCGCGGTGCCCTCGTAAGGGTCGAGGTCCACGACCCGGTCGGCGACGGCGAGGTTGTCGTAGAGCGCGTATGAGTTCGGCGGGACGGTCCCGGCGTGCTCGCCGCCGTCGTTCCAGACGGTCTCGGCGCGGATGCGGTACTCGTCGATGATGTAGAGGTCTTCGGGGCCTTTCTTCTTCCACACCTCGTCGCCGGTGGTGAGGTCGATGCGGATGACGGCGTTGTCGTCGAAGCCGGTGCGCTGCTCCACGAGCAGGTCGGTGCCGTAGTACGCGAGGTCGTTGCGGTCGATCCAGGCCCGCTTCCACAGGAACTCGCCGGTGTCGAGGGCGACGGCGGCGCGCATGTTCTGGCCCTCGTCGGTGGCCGAGCCCATCGCGTCGATGAGGAGGAGGTTCCCGACGATGGACAGGAACGTCTCGGTGGGCTCCAGCTCGTACTCGTTCGTCCACAGTGTCGTACCGGCGGCGTCGTAGGCGTTCGCCAGGAGCTTGCCGCCGACGACGTCGGTGACGACGGCGACCCCGTCCCCGGCGGCCACCGCGGCGGCGCCGGGCGTGGTGAGCGACTGCTCCTTGACGACCTCCAGGGCGGTGCCGTCGGTGGCGCCGCCGCCGGTGGCGCCCTCGGCGACGTCGCCGATCCCGTCGAGGAGGTCCCCGCCGTCGAAGTCGCCGAAGAGCCCGCTGAAGTCGGTGCGGTTCACCGCGATCACGATGAGGATGACGATGACGGTCACCACCGAGGACGCGACCGAGAGCGCGGCCCAGCGCCGCGCCGGCGGGGCCGTCCCCGGCAGCGGTCCGGTGTGGACGGTGGGCCGGAACAGGTGCGGGGACACCGGCGGCGGGTAGGGCCCGGCGGGGGTCGGCTGCGAAGGCCCGTACGGCGGGCTCGGCTGGGAGGTGTGCGGGGGCTGCGAGACCGGCGGCGGCTGCGACGTGTGCGGCTGCTGCGGCGGCAGGCTCCCGGCGGGGCTCTGCACCGGGTAGGGCGCGTACCCGACCGGCGCCATCGGCGTGGTCGGGGGCGGCGGCGCGGTGTCGAGTCCGGCGGCGGCGTGCTTCAACGCGCCGAAGGCGACCGGGAGTTCGGGCTGCTCGGGCACGGACGGCGCGACGCCGAGGCGCGCGTGCAGCCGGGTCGCGACCAGGGGCATGCGGCTGGAGCCGCCGACGAGGAGGAGCGCGCTGAGCGCGGCGGGTTCGACCCCGGCCCGCTCGACGGTGCGGCGGGTCTCGTCCACCGCGCGGGCCACGAGCGGGTCGGCGAGGCTGGTGAGCTCGTCGCGGGTGAGGTGCAGGCCCATCGGATTGTGGCCGGGCAGGCCCACGGGCGCGGTGGAGGTGCGCGACAGCATCTCCTTCGCGGCCCGCACCTCGCCCCAGAACGCGAGGCGGTCGCGCAGGTCCGCGGTGCCCTGCGGCTCGTCCAGGCGCTTCCACAGCTCGGGGTCGCGTCCGGCGATGACGCGGCCGAGGTGCGCGGCGAGCGCCATGTCGATGTCGAGGCCGCCGAGGTCGTCCAGGCCGCCGAACGCGAGGGTGCGCAGGCCGGTGTCGTCGCGGCGGACCACGGCCACGTCGAAGGTGCCGCCGCCGAAGTCGAAGATGGCGACGGTGCCGCCGACGGGGATCTCCTGGCCGAGGACCTCGGCGCAGTAGGTGGCGGCGGCGATCGGCTCGGGCAGGAGCCGCACCGGGCCCATCCCGGCGAGGCCGGCGGCGGCTTCGAGCCGGGCGCGGCGCACCGGGCCCCAGTCGGCGGGGAAGGTGAGGACGGTGTCGGTGGGGCGCATGCCGGACGCGGCGGCCTCCTCGGCTACGCGGCGCAGGCCGGTGGCGAGCAGTTCCTCCACGGGGACCTCGCGCTCGCCGAGGAGGACGGTGCCGTCGTCGATGCGCCGCTTGGGGTGCGGCTCGAACCGGCCCGGGTCGGCGGCGGCGAGCCGCTGGGCGTCGCGGCCGGTGTGGAGGTCGCCGTCGGCGTCGAGGTAGACGCCGGAGGCGAGGAGCGGGGAGCCGTCGAACAGCAGTGAGCGGGGTTCCTGCCCGCCGCGGCCGATGACGGCGACGGTGTGGGTGGTGCCGAGGTCGACGGCGAGCCAAACGGGAGCGTTCACGGGTCCTACTCACTCGGTCGGGGCGGTGGAGGGGGCGTCCGGGACGGGGGCTCCGGACTCCCGCGAGGATACCCGGCGGGGCTGACAGGGCCGGTCGTGCGGCACTGCCGATGCACTGGTCGGGACGCGGGGAAGGGGCGTTTCCGCCCGTACCGGACCCGCCTCGCGGGCGGGCCCGGTGCGGGCGGGTCTCAAGGGGCGACGGCCGTCAGGATGACCACTTCGGACTCGTCGTGGGGCAGGTACCTCACCCGCACGACCATGCCCGGCTGGACCTGGGGGAGGGCGCTGGCGTCCATCGGCTTGCGCTGCTTCAGGTCGAAGACCGAGCCGTCGGCGCGGGTGATGCGCAGGCCGATGTCCATGACGGCCCGGTCGCCCTGGAGGTCACCGGTCGGGGCGAGGGCGAGGACGACGGCGCGGCCGTCGACGCCCTGCTCGGCGATCTGGAGCTGGCGGGGCGTGACCAGGCCCTTGGCGAGGCGCACCCGGTCGAACGCGGCCTGCATCTCGGCCTGCGGGGCGTCGACGGCGATGACCACGCGGCCGTCGGTGCTGCCGGGGCGGTACCGCACGGGGAGCATCGCGCCGGGGACGACCGCGGCGAGTTCGGTGAGGTCGACGAGGCTGCGCGAGACGGCCCGGAACGACTGGCCGTCGGGGGTGTCGACGTCGAAGAGGATCTCCAGCTGCGGCTGGTCGTTGACCGAGAGGCCGGTGCGGGAGACCTGGACGACGGTGCCGATGGCGATCGGGGTGTGCTCGAAGCCCTTGGGCACCATGCCGCGCAGCTCGCGCAGCGGCCCGTCGGCGAGGCGGCCCATCATGCCCATGAAGGGCAGGACCGAGACGAGGATGATCGGGCCGGCCATCCAGCCGTTCACCCACGGGATCGGGCTGTCGGAGGTGAGGCCCGTGAGGACGTACATGGCGGAGGCGGCGAGGCCGGCGATGAGGACGACGGCGTTGATGAACTTGAACATTTCGGTGTTCCTTTCTCGGGGACGGTTCCAGTCTCGGGCCGGACCGGCGGCTACCGGTCACAGGTTTCGGTCGGGAGTGTGCGTTCGTGCTGGTGGAGCGGTCGCTGGTGCGGGTTCGCGGGATCGTCAGTCCACGCTGTCGCCGAACAGGTCGAGGTCGCCGAAGACGGCGCGGTCCACCGAGCCGTCCGGCGCGACGATGACGAGGTCGCTGAGCAGGAGGCCGTCGGCCGGCACCGCGAGGACCACGGTGTGGCCGCCGGGTGCGGTCATGCTGCGGCCCAGGTGGTCCGCGGTGGCGAGGGACGCGGTGGGCAGCCCGGTGCGGAGGTCGACCACGGTGAGCGTGAAGCCCTCCGCGCCCGGCTCGGTCCGGTGCTCGACCAGGACGTGCCCGGTGGGCGCGCCCGCGGCGGTTCCGGCGGGTGCGATCAGGTCGATTGCGGCCGTGGGGTCTTCGAGCACGCCGTCGATGAGCGCGTCGACGTCGATCTCCCAGGTCGCGGAGGTGACGGTCTGGTCGAGGACGATCGCGGCCTCGTAGTAGACGCGGGTGCCGAGCGCGCGGCGCCCGTCCGCGTCCTCGACGGCGAGGGTCGCGCCGAGCGCGTCCGCGCCGGTCGGCTCGACGCCGACCGTGGCGCCCTCGCCTACGGACGCCTCGGTGGTGGTCATGCCGCCGAGCGCGGGGAAGGCGCCCTCCGCGGCGAGGCGCCCGCTCCACGCCGCGGCCACGGCCGGGTCGGCGGGCGCCGCTTCGCGCGCGTCGAGGGCGACAGTGTGGAACCCGCCGTCGACGTCGAGGGCCACGACTCCCGCGGCGGGATCGAAACCGTATGCGGCCGTGCCGGAACCGGCCGCCTCCAGGCCCGGCACGCCACCGCTGCCGACGACGAGCGAGCCGTCGTCGAGGTCGCGGATCTGGAGGCCGTCGCCGGTCGCGATGTACGCGTACTCGGCGCCCGCGGCGACGGCCGCGGCGTCCGCGTCGAGCGCGTCCGCGAGCTGCACGTCCCACCGCGTCTCGCCCGAGGCGAGGTCGACGGCGGCGAGGCGCACGGCGTCGACGTCGCCCGCGATCTCGGCGAGGAGGCCCCCGGCGGCGGCGCGGTCGTACGGGACGAGCGCGAGGCCGTCCGCGGAGAACGCGATCCCGCTGCGGAGCATGACGTCCGGGTCCGGCGCGGTCAGGTACTCGCCGCCGATCGCGGTGGCGCCGATGCCGATCGCGAGCGCGATCGTCGCGGCGAACATCCCGCCGCCGAGGCCGCGGCGGCGCTTCGGGACGAGCGGATGCTCAGGGGTGCCGTAGGGGGAGCGCACGAGCTGCGAGTGGGCCGGGAGCGGGTTGGCCGCGCGGAAGTCGTGGAACATCGGGGCCTCCTTCTGGGTGGGCGACGCCGTCAGCGTCGCCCCGCGCGGCCCCCTACCGATCACAGGTTCCACCGGAATTCGTACGGCTCGACTACACTTCGCGGCATGGTCCATGGCCTCGCGGCCTCGGCGGCCGTCCCGCGGGGCATGCTCGTCGCCGACGCCTGGTCCCAGCTCGGCGACGCCGTGGCGCCCTTGAGCAACGCGTCGGGGCGGCCCCTCGCGCGCACCGTCAAGCTCCTGCTCGACCCGCTCGTGCTGCGCCCGGCCCAGAACCCGCGCTTCTCCGGCGGCGTGGTCGCCATCGCGCACGTCGACGCGCTGCGCCAGGCGATCCTCGACGCCGGGCCCGCGCTCGCCGCGACCGCCGCGTGGTTCCAGCTCGTCAAGCGCGCCCGCCGCCGCGCCGGGATCACCGAGGGGCATCCGCAGGACCTGTACTTCCAGCGCTGCTACGAACTCGCGCACCTCCACGGCGACCCCGGCGCCCTGCCGGACGCCGCGCAGATCGCGGCCTCGACTGTCGAGGACGTCCACGCCGAGCGCGGCGAGGTGTCGGTGGACCGCCTGCGGCGCTTCCTGACCGACCCCGACCGCACCGCCGAACTCGCCGGGATGATCCACGACGCGTGGACGCACCGGCCTTCGCCGATGCGCGCAGACCCCGACCCGGGGCTGCGCGCGTTCCTCGACGACTGCGCGACCGCGCCCGACCCGCGCCTGTGGAAGGCGTTGGCGGACACCGCGACCGGGACCGCGGCGGCCGCGGACCTCGACCGGCCCGGCGTCGCCTCGGGGTACGGGCTCACCGCGCGGGACCGGCCCACCGCGCCGGAGCTGGGCGAGCGGGCCTCGAAGCGGGCCTTGCCGAGGCCGTTCGACCGGTCCATCATGGAGCGGCTGTTCGCGGCGTTCACGACCTGGTTCCAGCGCGAGGCGATGGCCGACGTGCCGTCCCTGGTCACCGGCGAGATCCAGCGCTCCGCCGCACCCTGGCAGCTCGGGCGGGAGCAGAGCCGGGTGCTGATGGCGCTGGGACGGGACGCCAGCGCGGGGCTTGCGAGCGCCGGCACTGGAAGCGGCGGCGGCGCCGGTTCGTTCGGTCATGACGCTGATGGCCCCGGCCTTGCCGGCGCCGGTTCCGACGCCCCCGGTGCCGCTCTCACAGGCACAGGCTCGACCGGCGCCGGCTCGGCTGGCACCTCAGACGCGCACGCGCGCTTGCTGAACCGGTGGAGCCGCGAGAAGTACGTCAACTTCGCGCTGGGCCTGCCCGACCCGGAGGCGCCGGAGATCCCCGCCGACCTGCTCCGGGAGGTGCGCGATCCGCAGGGGCCGTTCATGCGGCGGCTGTGGGCGCGGCTGCACGGCCGCGAGCTGCGGGCCGAGGCGACGGGCGCCGACGAGGTGTGGGACCTGCTCGACGGCGTGCTCCGCTCGGTCATCATGGACCAGCGCGACCGGCTCCGCCGCGTCCTCGAACGCGCGGGAGGCCCGTCATGACCGGGTTCGCGGTCGACCGCACCGGCCCCGCCCTCGTCGTCGGCGGGCCCGCTCCCGACCCGCGGCTGACCGGCCTCGTGGAGGGCCGGGGCGCACTGCTGCTGTGGAACCTCGCTGCGCCGCAACCGCATCCGGCTGCGATCGTCTGGGATCCGGCCCTCGCGACCGAGTGGCTGTGGGAGGTCTACGGGCCCGACACCGCCGCCGCGGTCCTCGACGGCCCGGACACCGTCGCGACCGCCTGGGAGTCCCCGGTCCTCGACGCGGCCCGGGACCTGGCGCTGCTGCGCTGGGCCGAGGCGTGGTGGCCGGCCTCGTACGCGGCGGCCGTCCCGGCGCTGCCGAGGGCACTGCTGCTGGCCGAGACCACCTGGTGCACCGCACGAGTGGAGCACCTGCTGGAGGACGAGGAGGCGGTCGAACGCGCACTGTCCCGAGTAGACCTCGGGGCACTCGCGCCGCTCCGATCGAATCCGGGTGTGGACACGGAGATCGCCGACCTCTCCGAACGGCTGGGAGACCTCGCGGAGAGCTACGGCGTGGTCCTGCGGGCCGAAGCCCCTGCCCGCCGCGAGGACTGGGCGCTCGCCGCGGGCGGCCCGGCACCCGGCGACCTGACCGTCTCCGGCGGCACGGTGGCCGTCGACGCCAGGTTCACTCCGCGCGGCCTGGTCGACGCCGAGTCCGACGCCGCCTGGACCCTCGTCCAGCGCTCGGGCGCCTGGCTCCTCACGCTCACCGTCCCTGCCGCACCCGATGCCGCGGACGCCGTGCTCACCGCCCGCTTCGCCGGGCTCGACGTCCCGCTCCGGCTCGACGCGAACGGCGCGTTCACCGGCGAGACCGAAGCACCACTTGACGTGGTGACCCGGCTCGCGGCCGAGACCCGCGTCCTGGTCCACGCGCCGTGGTTCGCCCCGGTGCCGCCCGAGCCCGGCCCCGACGACCCGCAGTGGCGGGCCGCGGCGCTCGCGTTCGCCCGCGCCCGGCTCGCGTCTCCCGACGCGACCCTCACCGAGCGGGCGGCCCGGTCATGAACGACGACGTGATCGGCGTGCGCGGTAAGGAGTCCAGCGGACCCCGCTGGGCCGCGTTCAAGGAGCTGAACAACACCGCCGCGCGGCTCGGCGCCACCGGGCGGATCGCCGAGGCGACCGCGATGCTCCGCGAGGCCGTCGAGATGACCTATGTGGATGATGTCGACGCCGCGGGGCTCGACGGCCGGGCCCGCGCGCTGGGCAACCTCGCCGGACTCGCCGAAGGCCAGGGCGACACCGAGGGGGCGCTGCGCCTCGCCGAGGAGGCGCTGGCCGCGTGCTACGCCGCCGAATCCGAAGCGGGCGACCGGTACGGCACGGTCGCGGTCCGCGCCTCGGTCCTCGTCAACCGCGCCCAGACCCTCCAGCTCCTCGGCCGACTCGACGAGGCCCTGGCCGACCTCGACGGCGCGCTCGACATCGTGGGCGAAGGCGGCGACGGCGACGAAGGGCTCCTCGCCATCTCCGCCAACAACTCCCGCAGCGTGCTCCTCATCGGACTCGAACGCCTCGAAGAGGCCGAGGCCGCCGCCCAGTTGACGCTCCAGCTGGCCTCCGCCCGGGACCCGCGCCTGACCGGGCACCCGTACTCGAACCTCGCCGCGATCGCGCAGGCGCTCAACGACCACGAGACCGCGATGGCGTACCTGCTACTCGCCGAGCAGGTGCACCTCGCGGCCGGCGACCCGGTCACGGCCGCGCTCGCGGTCGCGAACCAGGGCCGCGTCGCGATGCGCATGGGCGACACCGACGCGGGCCAGCGACTCCTCGCCGCGGCCGAGCAGGCGTTCAGCGACGGCGAGCAGCCTTTGCGGGCCGCGGAGCTGCGCTACAGCCGCGCGCACGCCGCGTTCCAGGCCGGCGACCCGGCCCGGGCGCGCGAACTCCTCGGCCCCGCGATCACGGTCCTGCGCGACGCGGGCCACGCGTCGATGCTCGCCGAATCGCTTGCGGTGCAAGGCGACATCTACGCCGCCGAGGCCGCGTGCCAGCAGGCCGAGGAGTCGTACCTCGAAGCGTGGCGGGTCTACGAAGCGGCCGGTGCCCGATACCATTTGGCGCGCATCGACATGCGCCGTGCGTTCGCGGTCGCCGACTGGGCCGGCCGGGTCGCGTCCCCGGCGGACCGCGAGCGGCTGCTGCGCTTCGCGTTCGACCTCTCGCTCCCCTCCGCCCTCGCGACCGACGCGATGCGCCACGGCTTCGCGCCCGGCCGCTCCCGCGAGCGCTGGGCGGCCACGGTCGCGGTCCCGGCGATGGCGCACGCCCTGAGCCTCGCCGCGGCCCTGCGCGACGGGGCACTGGTGTCGGAGCTGCTGGAGCACATGAGCGCCACGGTCTCCCTCCACGCGCCCGCGCCCCTCGACTACGAGCCGTTCGAGGAGGAGCCGAACCTCACCGCCCCCACCGGCGGAGAACCGCTCTCCTTCACCGCATCGGCACTCGTCACCGGCACGTCGGGCGACTTCCCGGCGACGCGCTTCGCGCTGCCGCCGCGGCTCCGCGTCAACCCGTGGCGCGAGTCCCAATTGGAGCCCTGGATCCAGGAGACGGAGCGCCGCTACGGGTTCGCGATCCGGTCCGACGAGGTGATCGAGACGTGGTGAGCAGGTCATGGTGAAGAGGCCGACGGTGCAGCTCAAGCTCGTCGACGCCGACGGGCTCTACTACTCGTGGAGGTGGGAGCACGACCTCGGAGCGATCCAGAACATCATGGTCGAGGCCGGCCGGGTGCAGCCCGCGCTCGACGCCCTGGCCGAAGCCCTCCCGACCCCGCTGCCCGAGGAGACGGTCAACCAGGCGCTGCATCGCGCCCTCACCGGTCCCCTGATGAACCGCGAACAGGAGGCGGGCCTCGCCACCGCCCTGGCCCGTTCGCTCATCCCCTACCAGCTCGCGCAGGAGCTGAACAGCCTCCTCGAACAGGGCCACCGCCCGCACGTCCGCATCCAGCCGTCCCTCTCGACCGCCCAAGTCCCCTGGGAGGCGCTGCGAGTCGACGAGGGCGAGCGCTTCGTGACGAACGCCGACCTCTCGGTCCTCCCTCCGGCGACGGTCCGCAACGCGCCGGAGCGCCGGAAGTCCGAGTGGAACCCCGGAGGCCCGGTGGTCGCGGTCCTGGACCCGCAGATCCCGGGCGCGGGAAGAGACCTCGGCTCGGTCCTGGGCCCGGTCCCCGAGGACTCCCCCCTCCGAACCGTGGTCGCCGCACTGGGAGATCGCCTCGCACCCCCCGGAGAACCCTTCCGCAGAGCAGACCTGGACCGAGACGCGATCCGACCCCTCCTCACCGACGCCGCGCGCCTCCTCTACGTCGGCCACGTGACCACGTCAAAACACGGCCTCGACGCCCGCCTCCATTTGAGCTGCGGCCCGGGTACGACGGGCCGAGCCGCCGTGGTGAACGGACACCGCCCGCTGACCGCGGCCGACCTCCTCCTGGGCCACCGACCCGGCGCCGCCGAGGGCTGGTCGATGCCGAACCGGGTCGCGCTCATCGCCTGCGAGAGCGGCGGCGAGGTTCGCTTCGCCGAACCGGTCGGCCTCGTCGCCGCGGCCCTCCACGCGGGCGCCCGCTACGTCACCGCCACCCGCTGGACCCTCCCCACCGACGAAGGTCTCCGCCGCTTCTCCCCCACCCCGATGCCCCCGCTCCTCCCCGAAGCGATCGCCGCAGTGAACGCAGCCCACGACACCCCCGACCCGGTGGCCGCCCTCAACGCCTGGCAACGGCAGAAAGCCGCCGCCTGGGAATCCGCAGGCCGCCCCGAAGACAACCCCATCATCTGGGCCGCCCTCGCCACCACCTTCGGCTGATCGTTCGAATCCCGCTCCGCATTGCGGACGCCGTCTCCGCCGATCGGCCTGTATGGACTGACCGTTCATGCATTCCCCGGCTGAGGCGTTGCCGATCGCCCGCACCAGGTGGAATCGTGATGTGACTCAACGTGGAGTCGGCATAGGAGCGGATTCGATGGCCCATCGATTCAACACACCCCCCGGATGGCCCGTGGCCCCCGACTGGACCCCGCCGCAGCACTGGCAGCCCCCGCCCGACTGGCCGCACCCACCGCAGGACTGGCAGTGGTGGGTCGAGGTACCCGAAGCGCCGGCCGCACCACCGGTCCCCGCGGTTCCGGCGCAGCCGCTGCCCGCTGCGCCCGCCTCCGACGTCAATCCGGACCTCCTGCACCTCCTCGCGACCCCGGTCACCGCCGTCGCGCAGTCGACCAACGGCCGCGGCAACCGGAAGGCGCAGTTGGAGTCCCAGGTCGAAGCGCTCACCGGTTTCGCGGAGCGGTTGCAGCGGGCGCTCACCTCGACCGTCGGCGAACTGCGGGTGCTCGGCGCGCTCGACGCCGCCGAGCTGACGGTCGAGATCGGCAGGCGCAAGGCCATGATCGAGCACCTCGAATCGACCGCGGAGGCGCACAAGGCATCCGTCGCGGCGGGCGCCGAGGCGCACCTGCGGCAGGTGGTCGACCAGGCGACGGCGGCGAACGCCGAGCTCCAGCGCCTCGGCATCGAACTCGACCGCCAGCGCGCGGCCCTGGTCGAGACCCGGGACACCGAACTGCTCCAGGAGGTCGGCGTCTACGAGTACAGCCACCCGCTCTCCGACGCGGTGGCGTTCAAGGCGCAGCTGGAGACGATCCGGGACCGCTACAAGGTCCTCGCGAAGAACGACCGCGCCATCACCTGCATCGCGAACTGGCACGTCAACGGCTCACTGGCGCAGGGCCGCAAGATGGTGCGCGAGTTCTCGAAGCTCATGCTCCGGGCCTACAACGCCGAGGCGGACAACCTGGTGCGGACCATGCGGCCGTACAAGGTCGACTCATCGGTCTCCCGGCTCGGGAAGACGCGCGAAACGATCATGCGGCTCGGCTCGACCATGGAGATGCGCATCTCCGACGAGTACCACTGGCTGCGCGTCGACGAGCTCAAGCTGACCGCCGATTACCTCGCCAAGGTCGCGGAGGAGAAGGAGCGCATCCGCGAGCAGCGCGCGAAGGAGCGAGAGGAGGAGAAGGCGCAGAAGGAGATGCAGCGCGAGACCGAGAAACTCGAGAAGGAGCGCGCGCACATCCAGGCGGCGATGGCGAAGCTCGCCGACAAGGGCGACCTCGACGCAGTCGAGGCACTGAAGGCCCAGTTGGAATCGGTCGACGCCGCTTTCGCGAACGTCATGGCCCGCCAGGCGAACTCCTCGATCGGACACGTCTACGTGATCTCGAACATCGGCGCCTTCGGTCCGAACATGGTCAAGATCGGCATGACCCGTCGGCTCGAACCGCTCGACCGGGTCAACGAGCTCGGCGACGCTTCGGTGCCGTTCCGGTTCGACGTGCACGCCATGATCTACAGCGAGAACGCGCCGAAGCTGGAGGCGAAGCTCCACGAGGTCTTCGCCGAGTTCCGCGTCAACCGCGTGAACCAGCGGCGCGAGTTCTTCTACGTCAGCCCCGAGCAGGTCCGCGATGAGCTCGCGAAACTGGAGGGCGAGCACCTGCTCGAGTACACCGACCATCCCGAGGCCTACGAGTGGCGCGCCAGCGGGGGCGAGCACCGTTAGGCCCGCCGCCCGGCCGCCCCTGCGGGCGGCCGGGCGGCGAAGTCATGCGAGGTCGCCGAGCAGCGCCTTCGGGTCGTCGCCGAGGGCGAGGGTGTCGAGGACGGTGAGGAGTTGGCGCTCCTCGTAGCCGAAGTGGGTCTCCATGACGGCGCTGATGCCGTCGAGGTGGCGGTGGAGGGTGTCGTCGTCGGCGCCGGCGTCGATGGCGGCGGCGAAGCCGCCGAGGAGGTGTTCGAGCATGTTGTGGTCGCGGACGAGGTTGGCGATCACGGGCGCCAGTTCGGGGTGGGCGGCGGTGATCTCGGGGAAGAGGCCGCGGTCCTCGCTCTGGTGGTGGCCGCTGAGGGCCGCGCAGAAGCCGCGGCAGTAGATGAGGAGGTCTTGGCCGACCTCTTCGAATTCGCCGTCGATCGAGCGACGGGCCAGGTCGAGGGCCTGGCGGAGGCGCTGGTGGACGCCCCTGAGCTGGGTGCTGAACGCGACCATGCGGTCGGTGTCGGAACTGATGTGGAACTCCTTCTGGATCCGGCGTCCCGCCCGCGGGGGCGGGGCGCCGTCGGCATCGTATCGGGGCCCGGCGCGGAGGTCCTATGATCCGGATCATGACCGCACTCCTCGCGTACCACCGCACCGCCATGGCGACCGCCGTGGACCTCGTCAACGAGGTCGAGCGCTTCGACCTGCCCACCCCTTGCGCGGGTTGGGACCTCGACCGGCTGCTCGCCCACATGACCGCGCAGAACCTCGGGTTCGCCGCCGCCGCGCGCGGTGACGCGTTCGAGCTGCGCACCTGGCAGGAGGTGCCCGCCACCCCGCAGGCGTTCGCGGACTCCGCGGAGGCGGTGGTGGCGGCGTTCGGGTCCGACAAGGCGCTTAGCCGGGACTGGTCGCTGCTCGCCGGGGCCGACCAGGAGCTCAAGGTGCCCGGTGGGACCGCGCTGGGGTTCCACTTCATCGACTACGTGGTGCACTCGTGGGACGTCGGCGTCTCGATCGGGAAGCGGCCCGTCTTCAGCGAGGAGCTGCTGACCGCCGTCGAGACGCTGGCGTTCGAGGTGCCGCTGACGGGCCCGGCCCGCACCGGGCCCTACGCGCCGTTCGCCCCCGCCGTGATGGCCGTGGCGGACGCCGGGGCCATGGACCGCGTGCTCGCGGTGCTCGGCCGCGACCCGAACTGGCGGTCGCCGCAGGGTTAGGAGTGCTCGGCGGGGTTCGGCATGTCGCCGGGGCTGCCGGGGCATGAGGCAAGGCCCCCTTCACCTCTCGGTGAAGGGGGCCTGACGGCACTGCGGCGCTATGCTTCCGCCTGCTCCACTTCCTTGTCCACATGGGGGTGTCGCCGCTCCAGGGCGGCGCCCTCCACGTCGACGTCAGGCAGGATGCGGTCGAGCCACTTCGGCAGCCACCACGCCTTGTCGCCCACCAGGTGCATGAGCGCCGGGATGATGAGCATCCGGACAAGGAACGCGTCGACGAGCACGCCGAAGGCCAGTGCGAAGCCGATCGGCCGGATCATCGTCGAGTGGGAGAAGATGAACCCGCCGAAGACCGCCATCATGATGATCGCGGCGGCCGTGACCACCGACCGGCCGGCGCGCACGCCGAGGACCACGGCCTGGCGCGCGGGCGCGCCGTGCGCGTACGCCTCGCGCATCCCCGAGCCGATGAACAGCATGTAGTCCATGGCGAGCCCGAACAGGATGCCGACCAGGAGCGTCGGCAGGAAGTTCAGGATCGGGCCCGGGGTGTCGACGCCGAAGACGTCGGCGAGCCAGCCCCACTGGTAGATCGCTACGACGCCGCCGAGGGCCGCGAAGTAGCTGAGGATGAAGCCGAGCGTCGCGAGGACCGGGACGAGGATCGAGCGGAACACCAGGATGAGGATGATGAGCGACAGGCCCACCACGACGGCGAGGTAGATCGGGAGCGCGTCGGCGAGGATCTCGGAGATGTCGATGTTGCCGCTCGCGGAGCCGGCGACGCCGATGTCCTCGATGCCGTCGATCGAGAGGTCCCGCAGGTCGTGGACGAGTTCCTGTGTGGACTCGCTGGTCGGGCCTTCCTCGGGGATGACCTGGAACGCCATGGTCTTCCCGTCTTCGGAGGTGCCGATGGGCGCGACGGCGACCACGTCGTCCTCGCCCGCGACCGCTTCGGCCACGGCGACTTGGGCGGTGAGGGAGCCGGCCTCGTCGGGGGCGTCGGCGAGGTCGGCGACCACGAGCAGGGAGCCGTTCTGGCCCTCGCCGAAGCGCTCGGCGATGGTCGCGTACGCCTGGTACTGGGTGGTGTCGTGCTGCTCGGAGGACCCGTCGGGCAGGTTGAGCCGCAGGTCCATCGCGGGGAGCGCGACGGCGACGAGGGCGCCGAGGCCGACGAGGACGCGCAGGACGGCGCGGCCGGTGTGCATCGGTTGGGGGTCGGGCCTGCGCTCGGCGGCGTCGTGCGAGTCGCGGGCGGTGCGCTCGCGCTTGCTGAGGATGCGGACGCCGACGAGGCGGAGCAGGGCCGGGATGAACGTGATGGCGACGAGCACCGCGATCGCGATGCAGAACGCGCCGATGGAGCCCATGAGGCCGAGGAACGGGATCCCGGTGATGTTCAGGGCCACCAGGGCGATGAGGACGGTGGCGCCGGCGAAGACGACGGCGTTGCCGGAGGTGCCGGTGGCGAGGGCGATCGACTCGTCGACCTCGTAGCCGTCCTTGAGCTGGCGGCGGTGGCGGTTGACGATGAACAGCGAGTAGTCGATGCCGACGGCGAGGCCGAGCATGAGGCCGAGGATCGGGGTCACCGAGGTCATCTCGACGGCGCCCGAGAGCGACATGCTGGCGAGGGCGCCGATGCCGACGGCGACCAGGGCGGTCGCGAGCGGCAGGACGGCGCCGAGGAAGGTGCCGAGCATGAGGACGAGGACGATGCCGGCGACGACGAGGCCGATGACCTCGCTGACGCCCGCGATGGCGGGGACGGAGTCCTGCATCTCGGAGGAGTAGTCGATCTGGACGCCGTCCACAGGGGAGTCCTCGAAGACCGCGCGGACCTCGTCCTTGGTCTCGGGGGTGACCTCCATCTGGGTGTCCTCGAAGGAGACCGTGACGATGGCGGCGCTGCCGTCGGAGGAGACGACGCCGGCGTCGGCGGCGAGTTCGAGGAGGGTGGCGCCCTCTTCGAGCGCGAGCGACTGGGCGTCGAGTTCGGCGGCGCCGGCGTCGAGTTCGGCCTGCTGCGCGTCGAGCTCGGCGTACCCGGCGTCGAGCTGGGCCTGCTGCGCGTCGAGTTCGGGCGAGTCGCCGGCGGCTTCGCGGGCGGCGTCGAGCTGCGCCTGGGACGCGTCGAGGTCGGCGCGGGCGGCGTCGAGGCCGGCGCGGCCCTGCTCGGCCTGGGCGATCCCGGCCTCGATCTGAGTGCGGCCCTCGTCGATCTGGGCCTGCTGCTCGTCGCGCTGGGCCTCGGTGGCGAAGGGGTCGACGACGGCGGCGACCCCGTCGACGTCGTCGGCCTGCGCGATGAGGGCCGAGATCGCGGCCTGCTGCTCGGCGGTGAACGCGTCGCCGTTCTCGGTGGAGACGACGATGCTGCCGGTGCCGCCGGACGCCTCGGGGAGCGCTTCGGCGAGGTGGTCGGTGACCTCCTCGGTGGGCGTGCCGGGGATGGAGAGGGTGGTGGCGAACGCGCCTCCGAAGAGGACGAACGCGGCCGCGGCGGCCGCGAGGACCAGGGCCCATGCGGCGATGACGGTTTTGGCGCGGCGGGCGCACCAGCGCCCGACGCGGTACAGGAACTCGGCCATGTGGTCTCCTGGTTCGACGGTTCGACGGTACGGGTGTTCTGGCGCTCAGGCGCCGGGTTCTCGCAGGATTTCGGTGGTGCGGGCGACGAGCCGGTCCCAGGCGCGTCGTGAGGCGGGGGTGTCGGCGGCGCCGGTCTCCTCGATCCAGAGGTGGACGAATCCGAGGAGGCCGCCGCAGAACGCGGCGACGAGGAGGCGGACGGCCAGGGTGTCGACGTCGGGGTGGCGCCCGGTCATGGCGGCGGTCATGCGTTCGGTGAAGAGGGTGAACGCGCGCTGCATGAGGAGGGCTTCGCGGTTGCCGGGCTGGGGGTCGGCGCCGCCGAGGATGTCGAAGAGTTCGACCACGACGGGGACGAGGTGGTGGGCGGAGGCGGTGGCGACGAGGTCGGCGAGGACGGTGTCGGGTTCGCGGTCGGCGCTGGCGGCTTGTGCGGACATGCGGTCGACGACTTCGGTGAGCATGTGGCCGGAGACCTCCGTGACGACGTCTTCGAGGGTGGCGAAGTGGTTGAAGACGGTGCGGCGGGAGACGTCGGCGGCGGCGGCGAGGTCGTCGACGGAGAAGTCGGCGGTGCGGCGCCGGGTCATGAGGTCGGCGGCGGCGTCGAGGATGGCGCGGCGGCTCTTGGCTTTGAGGGCGGCGCGTCGGTCGACGGGTCCGGTGGCTTCGGCCATGCCGCCTACACTAAATGCAACGATGCACTGAGTGCATCCTTCTGTGGAGATCGCCACACGGCGGGGGACGGCGGGCCGCCGCGCCAGGACGGCGGGTAGGGCACGGTCGGCACGGTCGGCACGGTCGGCACGGTCGGCACGGTCGGCACGGTCGGCACGGTCGGCACGGTCGGCACGGTCGGCACGGTCGGCGGTGCTCGCGGGGACGGGGGTAGCGCTACAAACCGTCCAGTCGGTATGCTGAGCGGAACCGGCCGGCCCGCTGCGGGCCGGCCGCGCGGTGCCGCGAGGATGGCCGTGCACCACCCCGATGACGAGGAGGTCGCCGTGGAGATCACCGGAGCCGTGCTGGAGCGCTGCGGCGCGCCGGGCCCGTACGCCGAGTCGATGCCGCTCACGCTGGGCCCC
>NZ_FNGF01000009.1 GCF_900102815.1 Glycomyces sambucus | reverse complement strand
GTGGTGGCGGCCAGGAGCGTGATGGTGCGGTCCTCGACGGCGCCGAGCAGGGAGTCCTGCTGGGTCTTGGTGAAGCGGTGGACCTCGTCGATGAACAGGATCGTCTGCGGGCCGCCGGTGCGGCGCACGCGGCGGGCCTCGTCGATCGCGGCGCGCACGTCCTTGACGCCGGAGTTCAGGGCCGACATGGCGCGGAATCGCCGGTCGCCGGACTGGGCGACGAGGTGCGCGATGGTGGTCTTGCCGGACCCGGGCGGGCCCCACAGGATCACCGAGAGCGGCTGGCGGCCCTCCACGACCTGGCGCAGCGGGGAGCCGGCGCCGAGGAGGTGGTCCTGCCCCACGAGCTCGTCGAGGGTGCGGGGGCGCATGCGCACGGCCAGCGGCTCGTCGCCGGTGGCCGCGCCGGTGCCGAGGATGCCGCTCCCGCGCGCGTGCTGCGGATCGGGCGGCTGGGCGATTTCGAACAGGCCAGGTGCGTCCATCTCGCCTTCAGCGTAAGGCATCCGCCGGAGCCGGACGCAGAAGCGAGGGGACGCCGCCGGGCCCGCGCACACCGAAGGCCGCCGCACCGGTCGGTGCGGCGGCCTGTCGCATACGGATCAGCGGCGGACTAGAGACCTGAGCCCATGAACTCCTCGAACGGGACGAGGTTCTCCGAAGCGGGGGCGGTGATGTCGTACGAGCCGCCGATCTCGACGACCTCGCTGGTCATCACCATGGTCATGCCCTCGGTCTCGGGGAGGGTCATCGACATGGTCTCGAGCAGGCCGTCGTCGTCCAGCGCCACGGTGACTTCGATGGACTCCAGGGCGGCCGTGTCGGCGGCGGTCGCGCCCTCGGTGAAGGCGCTCAGGGCCTCGGAGTCGGCGGCGAGGGTGCCGGTGTAGGTGTTGTCGCCGGTCTCCTCCACGTTCTCCAGGCTGGCGAGCATGTTCTCGGTCTGGGAGGCGAGGTCCATGCCGCCGAACTGGGAGTAGACCTCGGCCATGTCGCCCTCGGTCACGTCGGCGGTGAACCAGACGTCCTCGCCGTACTCCTCGGTGAGGCCGTCGAACATGCCGCCGGTGATCTGGATGTAGGCGGTCTCGCCGACCAGGATCGTCTCGGTGTGCATGTCGCCGAAGAGCTCGGCGAGGCCGGGCTCCATCTCCTCGCCGGAGGCGCCGGCCATGGCGCTCATGAGGATGTCGCCGGTGGACTGGGCGTTGTCGCCGTCCACGACGGTGGTCATGGTGACGAACTCGGCGCCGTCGAGGGTCATGGTCGACTCCATCTTGTAGGAGTCGTCGGAGAGGCCCTGGAAGGCGGCCGCGACGGCCTCCTGCGGGCTCAGCGCGACGGCGTTGTCGCCGCCGTCGCCGGTGCCGCCGCCGGCGGTGTCGTTCTCGCCGTCGCCGCAGGCCGCCAGGCCGAGGCCGAAGGCGGCCACGGCGGCGACGCCGGCGAGGCGTACGGAGGTTCGGGTGCGCATGGGTGTGCTCCTGGGGTCTGGGGATTCCGCGTTCCTGGTCCGAGCTTAAGCGACGCCTTCAACGCGGTGGGGTACAGCGACGGCGAGACCTGGACACAGCGGGCGAACCGAGTCTACGATGGCAATTCCATTGAAATACATCTATATCATGATTTCTCCGCTTCCCGTACCGGCACCACGAGAGACAAGGAGCATCCATGCGACGCAGACTGCCCGCCATCGGCGCGGCCCTGGCGGGGCTCGCCCTCGCCGCGGGGGCCACGACCGCCTCCGCGCAGGAGGACCCGGCGCAGACACCGGGGTTCGACTTCGCGAACGGCGACACCGTCGCCACCGGCCTCACGATCCCGTGGGGGCTCGCGTTCCTCCCCGACGGGATCTCGGGGCTCGTCGCCGAACGCAATTCAGGCGACGTGCTGCGCATCGGCACCGACGCCGACCCCGCGGTCCTGGGGACCCTGGAGGTCGCCGGGGGCACCGGCTCGTTCGACGAGCGCGGGCTCCTGGGCCTGGCCGTCTCCCCCACGTTCGCCACGGACGGCTGGGTGTACGCGTACCTGTCCACAGAGGAGGACAACCGGGTCATGCGGTTCACGCTCGACACCTTCGATCCCCAGCCGATCGTCACCGGCATCCCCTCGGCGCTCAACCACAACGGCGGCCGCCTGGCGTTCGGGCCGGACGGCAAGCTGTACATCACCACCGGCGACGCGAACGACACCGCGAACGCCCAGGACCTCGACAGCCTCGGCGGGAAGATCCTGCGCGTGAACCCGGACGGCAGTGTGCCCGAGGACAACCCGTTCGCGGGCTCGCCGGTCTACACGTGGGGCAACCGCAACGTGCAGGGCCTGTCGTGGGACGAGGACGGTGACATGTACTTCTCCGAACTCGGCCAGAACACCTGGGACGAGCTGAACTTCGGTGTGGCGGGCGGCAACTACGGCTGGCCCGAGGTCGAGGGCACCGGCGGGGGCCCGGAGTTCGTCGACCCGATCGCCACCTGGACCACCGCGGAGGCGTCGCCTTCGGGGGCCGAGGTCGTGGACGGCACCGCGTACGTCGCGGCGCTGCGCGGCCAGCGCCTGTGGACGGTCCCGGTCGCGGACGGCGAAGCGGGCGAACCGGTCGCGGAGCTCGTCTCGACGCTGGGCCGCATCCGCACGGTCGAACTCGGACCGGACGGCTACCTGTGGGTGACCACCTCGAACGGCAACGGCACCGACAAGGTGGTGCGCTACCGGCCGATCTGAAGGTGAATATGCGACAGCGGCCCGCGGATCGCATCCGCGGGCCGCTGTCGTCGGTTCAGACGCCGTCGGTGCCGGCCTCGGTGGTCGGCTCCTCAGTGGTGGGTTCCTCGGTGGTCGGCTCCTCGGAGGTGGGCTCCTCCGTGGTCGGCTCCTCGGAAGTGGGGTCCTCGGAGCTCGGCTCCTCGGAGGTGGGCTGCTCCGAGGTCTCCTCGTCGGAGGTGCGGTCGTAGTCGTCGTCGGTCTCGTCCTCGGTGGAGGGTTCCTCGGAGGTCGGCTCCTCGGACTCGCTGACCGAGGCCGAGGGGGTCGGCGAGTCGCCGTCCTCGATCTGGCCGGCGTCGTTGTTGGCGTTGATCCACCAGATGAGGCCGCCGATGAGGGCCAGCGCCAGGATGACCCCGATGACGATGAACCACAGGCCGGTGCGCTTCTTGTCCTCCGGCTGGCCGAGCTGGCTGGTGGGCTGGGCGGCGGTGTCGCCGCCCGCGCCCGCGGCCATGCCGCCGATGAGGGCGGTCTGGTCGGAGCCGAAGTACTGGGTCTGGTCGCCGTCGGGCGGAGTCCCTCCGGCGACGGGGATGCTGCCGGTGATGACGCGTCCCTCGCGGGCGGAGCGGGCCATGTCGGCGGCGGAGGCGTAGCGGGCCTTGGGGTCCTTCTGGAGGGACTGGAGCACGACCTGGGCGACCCCGGGCGGGATGTCGCGGGAGAGCGGCGGCGGGGCCTGCGTCATGTGGCCGTTCATGACCGCGACGGGCGTGTCGGAGACGAACGGCGGGCGGCCCATGAGGGCCTCGTAGGCGACGATGCCGAGGGAGTAGAGGTCGCTGGCGCCGGTCAGCTCGGCGCCGTTGAGCTGCTCGGGCGAGGCGTAGGCGAGGGTGCCCATGACGGTGCCGGTCTCGGTGAGGCCGGAGGCGCCGCGGGCGGCAGAGATGCCGAAGTCGACGATCTTGGCGGCGCCGGTCTCCTCGTCGACGAGGAGGTTGGCGGGCTTGATGTCGCGGTGGATGATGTCGTGGCGGTGCGCGGTCTCCAGGGCGTCGGCCGCGGCGGCGACGAACTGCATGACCTCGGCGGGCGGGAGCGTGCCGCGGTCCTTGAGGATCTCGGCGAGGGAGCGGCCGCGCACGAGTTCCATGACCAGGTAGGAGACCAGGCCGTCCTCGTCGGTGGTCTCCTCGCCGTAGTCGTAGAGGGCGACGATGCCGGGCGACTGGAGGGCGGCGACGGCGCGGGCCTCGAGCTGGAAGCGGGCGCGGAACTTGTCGCTGTTGGAGAGTCCGGCGTGCAAGATCTTGATGGCCACGGTGCGTCCGAGCCGGGTGTCGGTGCCCTTCCAGACCTCCCCCATGCCGCCCGCGGCCAGCCGTTCGTCCAATCGGTAGCGCCCCGCCACCGAGGTCCCGCTCTGCACGTCGAACCGCTCCTCTTACTCCTGCATCGGCCGGATGTTACATATATCAGCCGTCACCGGGCCGCGGCCACTTCTCAAGGACTCCTGCCAAATCGGATGACGCTGAGGGGCGGCCCGGCACGCCGGGAACGAGTGCGGCCCGAGCCGTCGGCTCGGGCCGCGCACTACGACATCGTAGGGCTAAGAGGCAACGGGGTCGGTACCCGCTTCCTCCTCTTCCGGCTCCGGAACGTAGTCGATGCCGGCCTCGGCGCGCTGCTCGGGCGTGATCGGCGTCGGGGCCGAGGTCAGCGGGTCGACGCCGCCGCCGGCCTTCGGGAACGCGATGACGTCGCGGATCGAGTCGGTCCCGGACAGGAGCATGCAGACGCGGTCCCAGCCGAGGGCGATGCCGCCGTGGGGCGGGGCGCCGTACTTGAGGCCGTCGAGGAGGAAGCCGAACTTCTCCTGGGCGTCCTCGTGGGTGAGGCCGAGCACGTCGAAGACGCGGCTCTGGACCTTGGCGTCGTGGATACGGATGGACCCGCCGCCGAGCTCGTTGCCGTTGAGGACGATGTCGTACGCGTAGGTGAGCGCGTTCGCCGGGTCGGTCTCGAACTTGTCGACCCACTCGGGGTTGGGCGAGGTGAAGGGGTGGTGGATCGCGGTCCAGCCGCCGTCGTCGGTGGGCTCGAACATGGGGGCGTCGACGACCCAGCAGAACGCCCACGCCTCGGGGTCGATGAGGCCGGTGCGCCGACCGACTTCGAGGCGGGCGGCGCCGAGGAGCTCCTGGGCCCCGCGGCGGTCGGTGCCGGCGGCGAAGAACACGGCGTCGCCGGCCTTGGCGCCGACGGCGTCGGCGAGCCCGGCGAGGTGGTCTTCGGAGAGGTTCTTGGCGACGGGGCCCTTCGGTTCGCCGGTCTCGGCGTTGAAGGTGATGTAGGCGAGGCCCTTGGCGCCGCGGGCCTTGGCCCAGTCCTGCCAGCCGTCGAGCTCCTTGCGGGTCTGGCCGGCGCCGCCGGGCATGACGACCGCGCCGACGTAGCCGCCGGCCTCGATGGCGCCGGCGAAGACGCGGAACTCGGTGCCGCGCAGGTAGTCGGTGAGTTCGACGAGCTCCTGGCCGAAGCGCAGGTCGGGCTTGTCGGAGCCGTAGCGGTCCATGGCGTCGTGCCACTGGAGGCGCGGGATCGGCAGCGGGACCTCGTGGCCGGCGAGCTCGGACCAGAGGGCGGCGACGATGCGCTCGCCGAGGTCGATGATGTCGTCCTGGTCGACGAAGGACGCCTCGATGTCGAGCTGGGTGAACTCGGGCTGGCGGTCGGCGCGGAAGTCCTCGTCGCGGTAGCAGCGCGCGATCTGGAAGTACTTCTCGAAGCCGCCGACCATGAGGAGCTGCTTGAACAGCTGCGGGGACTGCGGCAGGGCGTACCAGGTGCCGGGCTGGAGGCGCACGGGCACGAGGAAGTCGCGGGCGCCCTCGGGGGTCGAGCGGGTGAGGGTGGGGGTCTCGATCTCGACGTAGCCGTCCTCGGCGAGGAGGTTGCGCGCGATGTGGTTGGCCTTGGAGCGCAGGCGGATCGCGTGGCTGGGGCCGGTGCGGCGCAGGTCGAGGTAGCGGTGGCGCAGTCGCACGTCCTCGGAGACGTCCACGTGGTCGTCGATCTGGAACGGCAGCGGCGCGGCCTCGGAGAGGACCTGGAGCGCGGTCGCGTTGATCTCGATCTCGCCGGTCGGCAGGTCGGGGTTCTCGTTGCCGTCGGGGCGGCGCGCGACGGTGCCGGTGACGGAGACGCAGAACTCGTTGCGCAGGCGCTGGGCCAGTTCGGCGGCCTCCGAGTCGCGGAAGACGACCTGGACGACGCCCGAGGCGTCGCGCAGGTCCACGAACTCCACCCCACCGTGATCGCGGCGACGCGCCACCCATCCGGCGAGGGTGACTTGCTGGTCGACGTCAGCGGCACTCAGCGTGCCGGCGAGGTGTGTCCGATACACGGGTTCAAAACTCCCTGGCTGTGGAGACCCGGACCGCGTCCGAAGGCGGGCCTGGGGCGATCTGTCACGGCGCCGCGCCGGCGACCGGTGGCCGGTCGGCGGGGCTGGCGACAATCGTATAACCGCGGGGGTTGCGAAAGCGCGCGCGTATCGCGAGGCACGGCGGGGGTCACCCGGCGGAGCGGGCCGTCAGCGGGCCCGTCCGGGCGGGAGGACGGAGGGTCCGTCTCGCCGCGACCGCCCGGAGTTCAGCGCGCGAGCGCGCTGAATCCGAGCAGTCTGACGACCACGTCGAGGAAGCGGCGGGCGTCGGCGACGATGGAGTCCGCCTCCTCCACCGTGACGATGTCGGGGATGCCCGCTTGGGCGAGCACCCGCTTGCGGGCGGTGCGGGCGAAGTGGGAGGCCCACTCCTCCAGTTCCGGCGCGACGTTGCGCAGGAGCTCCCAGGTGCTCGACGGGCGGCCGGGGCGGCGCCTGCCGGTGGCGTCGCCGGCGCGCACCGCGAGGACGGCGACGGCGACTCTGAGGGCGGCCATGTGGGCCTCGGCGTAGCGCTCGCCGGGGCGCACGCGCTCGGCGGCGTCGTCGAGGTCGGCGCGGGCGGTGGCGAGCAGTTGCAGCGGTGAGCGGTTGGGCAGCTGGTCGGCGGGGATGCGCAGCCGTGAGTTCGAGACGGTGCCGGCCTGCACGAGTCGGGGCGAGCCGGTTCCGGCGGTCGACAGGGTTGAAGATGGCGCGGTTGAAGTCGACACGCTCGAAGTCGATCGGGTGGCTCCGGGTCGGGAAGCAGCCATGGTGGCCTCCTTAACCTGTTCGAACTTGCGTTCGAGAAACATGGAACCACAGGGGTACGACATTTCCAACCCCCAACTTCGCGCACGATCAGCGATTCACTACGGAGTGTCGCCCATCCGACAGCGGAATCCTTGCGCAGCAATGGGAAAGGGCCGCGAGCCCGGAGGCTCGCGACCCTTCCCCTTCGCTTCCGCTTCATGCGGTGTTCGAACGCACCTGCACGGGCGGCCGCGCTTCGCCGCCCGTGGGGGCGGCTACTCGGTGACCTCGTCGACCAGGCGCAGGTGCCCGCGGGCCTCGTCGTGGCGGCCCAGGCGCTGGAGCGTCCGGCCCAGGAGCAGGCGGGCGTAGAAGTCCGCCGGGTTGTCCTCGACGATCTTCTCGGTGAGCGCCAGCGCCTTGTTGAGCTGCGCGGACTTGAAGTAGGCGCGCGCGGCCATGAGCATGACGTCCGGGTGGTCGGGGTGGTCGCGCAGCAGCGGCTCCAGGAACTTCAGAGCCGCGTGCGGGTCCTTGGCGGCGAGCATCTCCTCGGCGTCGCGCAGGCGCTGGGTCTCCTCGGGGACCTGGCGCCCGCGGGCGTCGGAGTCGATGAAGGCGGCGATCTGGTCGTCGGTGATGTCGTCGTAGCGCATGCCGCCCTCAACAGCGCCGGGCCCGGGCGTATTCCGGTCAGTCGTTGCGCAGGGCGGCGGCGACCACGATGACGAGCTGGAGCAGGCCGAGGGCGGCCATGAGCATCCAGGCGGTGATGGTGATGGTGACGACGCCCTCGGACCAGGCGGCGTACTGGCCGCCGCCCGCGACGGCGATGACGCCGCAGGCCCCGAAGCCGACGGCGACGACGACCTCGCGGACCGATCGCTCGCCGAGGGTGACCATGCCGAGGTCGTTGAGGCCCACTTGGCGGGCGCGCAGGCGGGTGAGGACGTACATCCAGCACAGGGCGCCGGTGACGGCGACGGCCCAGCCGGGGGCGCCGAGGAACCACAGGGCGAGGAGCCAGGAGGCCTCGGCGAGGCGGGCGGCGAGGGGTTCGAGGACCAGGAGGCGCCGGGAGAGGCTGGTGGAGCGGGCGGCGAGGAGGGTGTAGGAGGCGTCGCACATCGCCGTGACCGCGATGAGCGGCAGGGAGACGAGGACGACCGGCCCGCCGGCGAGGACGCAGAAGGGCACGAAGAGGCTGGCGGCGAGGCCGACGCCGACGACAGCGCCGGGCTTGAACCGCGTGGAGAGGATGACCCGGCCTACGAGGGAGTCGGCGGGCACTCGGGTGCGCATGGGTCCTGTTGTAGCAGACGGCATCACGCGTGAATTCGCAGCATCGGACATAGTAGAGGACTCTACGTGTTGCCGGGGTGACCGCAATCCCTCGGGCAGGTGGCACGGTCTGGCGGCACGGTATGGCGGCGCGGTTTGGTGGCACGGTCCGGTGGCGCAGTCAGGTGCCTGGCGGTCGGGCCCGCGGTCCCGGTTCCCTACGGGCGCAGGTTCTGCCAGACGCGGCGCGTCGAGCGCGAGTGGTTCAGGGTGGTGAAGTGCAGCCCGGGGGCGCCCTCGGCGAGGAGCCGCGAGCCGATGTCGGTGGCGACCTCCACGCCGATGTCGCGGATCGCGTCCCGGTCGTCGCCGACGGCGTGGAGGCGGTCGGCCAGCGCGGACGGGAAGTCCATGCCGGTGAGGACCGCGAACCGCTCGATCTGCCTGATGTTGGTGATCGGCATGATGCCGGGGACGATCGGCAGGTCGCATCCGGCCTTCGCGGCGGCGTCGCGCAGGCGCAAGTAGTCCTCGACGCCGTAGAAGATCTGCGTGATCGCGAAGTCGGCGCCGGCGCGGCACTTCTCCACGAAGTAGCGCACCCCGGTGTCCCAGTCGACGTCGCGCGGGTGGCCGTCGGGGAACGCGGCGACGCCGACGCTGAAGTCCCCGGACTCCTTGATGAGCTCGACGAGCTCGCGGGCGTGGAGGATGCCCTCGGGGTGCTGCACCCACTCGGCGCGGGGGTTCCCGGGCGGGTCGCCGCGCACGGCGAGGATGTTGCGCACGCCGACGTTCGCGAAGTGGCCGATGAGGTTGCGCAGCTCGGCCACGGAGTGGTCCACGGCGGTGCAGTGGGCCATGGTGAGCAGCGTGGTCTCGGCGTTGACGAGGTTGGTGGTCTCGACGGTCTTCTGCCTGGTCGAGCCGCCCGCGCCGTAGGTGACGGAGACGTAGTCGGCCCCGAGGCGCTCCAGGTCGCGGATGGTCCGCCACAGGACGCCGTCGGCCCGCTCGTCGCGCGGGGGGAACAGCTCGAAGGAGAACTTGGGCTCGCCGGTGCGCAGGAGGTCGCCGATCTTGGCGGCCTTGACCGGCATCACGCTGGGCGTCCCGAGTGTCATGCGCTCAACGGTAACCGTCCTGGTACACGTGTGCTGACCTGCACTCGAGGACACCCAACAGGTGGGACGCGCCGCAGCTCGTCTAGCGTTCGGGGCGTGGAGCTCAACGAGCGCGTCGACGCGGCCCTGGCGGCCTTCCTGGACCGGCAGGCCGCGGTCCTCTGCGGCATCGACGAACGGCTCGGCGCCTACGCCGACGCGGTGCGCGACTTCGTGCTCGGCGGCGGCAAGCGCCTGCGCCCGGCGTTCGCGTACTGGGGCGCGCGCGGGGCGGGGCTGGAGGACTCGGACGAGCTGGTCGCGTGCGTGTCGTCGCTGGAGCTGCTCCAGGCGTCGGCGCTCATGCACGACGACCTCATCGACGGCTCGGACACGCGGCGCGGCGCGCCCGCGGTGCACCGGCGGTTCGCGTCCCTGCACGAGTCCGAGGGCTGGTCGGGGCGGCCCGGCGAGTTCGGGGCCGCGGCCGCGATCCTCCTCGGGGACCTGTGCCTGGCCTGGTCGGACGAGCTGTTCTGCGCGGCCGGGATGCCGTTCGCGAAGGTCGCCGCGGCCCGGGGCGACTTCGACTTGATGCGGACCGAGGTGAGCGCCGGGCAGTACCTGGACGTCCTGTCCGAGGTGCGCCGGGACGTCTCGGAGGCGACCGCCGCGAAGGTGGCCCGGTACAAGTCCGCGAAGTACACGATCGAGCGGCCGCTGCTCATCGGCGCGTCGCTGGCGGGCGCGGACGAGCGGGTGCGCGGGCACTACTCGGCGATCGGGCTGCCGCTGGGCGAGGCGTTCCAGCTCCGCGACGACGTGCTCGGCGTGTTCGGCGACCCGGCGCAGACCGGCAAGCCCGCCGGGGACGACCTGCGCGAGGGCAAGCACACGTTCCTGGTCGCGCGGGCCTCCGCGGCGGCCGACGCGGCCCAGGCCGCGGCCCTGGACGCGAGCCTGGGCGACCCGGGCCTGGACGCCGAGGGCGTGGCGCGGCTGCGGGCGGTCCTCATGGACACCGGGGCGCTGGCCGACACCGAGCAGCGGATCGAGGCGCTGGCGGCCGAGGCCGGGGCGGCGCTGGAGGCGTCGCGCGCGGACGTGGACCCGGCGGCCCTGGAGGTCTTCGCGGGTCTGCTGGTGAAGGCCGTCAAGCGGGACTTCTGAGGCGCGGGCGACCCGAAAGGATTCGGGTCTTCGCATGACCCCCGCACGGGTGACCTGTCGGTAACCCGGTCCCGCCTCCCTCGTTAGTCCCGGTGACGGATCACGAACGGACGGTGGGGACAGGTGGGAATCTTCGGTGCCATCAGGCGCGAGACCTCGGGTGCGGTGCGCTCGCTCGGATACGACCTGCGCCGCTCGAAGCGGTTCCGGCGGATCGGGGTGATCGCGGTCGCGACGGTCGCGGGCGGGGTGATGGTCACGGGCGCGCTGGTGCGCGGCGAGCCGGTCCCGGGCCTGCCCGGGATGGGCGGGGGCGACGACGCGGACATCATCGAGGGCTGGTTCGGCCTGGGCGCGGACACGACCGGGCAGGACGCCGAGGCGGGCGAGACGGCCTCGCCGGAGGCCCCGCGCGGCGGCGACGGCGCCGAGCCCGAGGCGGACGGGCCGCCCGCCGGGACGGCCTCGCAGGACCGCGGGACCGGCGCCGGCACGGGCAACGGGCGCGACCCGGACCTGGTGCCGATCGGCGGCGGCGACGACACGGCCGTGCCGACCGAGGAGGAGAGCCCGACCGACCCGCCGGCCACGGAGGAGCCGACCGGGGAGCCCACGGAGCAGCCGACCACCGAGGAGCCCACGCAGGAGCCGACCACGGACGCCCCGACCGAGGAGCCGACCGCGAGCGAGTCGGTGTCCGCGACGGCGGCGCCGACCGAGGCGCCCACGGAGGCCCCGACCGAGTCGGCCGCCGAGTCCGCGACGGAGGCTCCGAGCGAGTCGGCGAGCGGCCAGGCCCAGCAGGCGCCGCGGACGGCGTTCCCGCCGGTGCCGCGCAAGGGCCCGGTCGGCGGCTAGGTCATTGGCCCAGGGCCGCTCAGGACTTCTTCGCGCTCGCGGCGCCCTTCTTCTGGTCGAGCTCGGTCCTGATCGCGGTGATGTTGCGCTTGACGGCCGCCACGTCGGGGCTGTCGGGCCGGTCCTCGCCGCGGCGCTGGTCGCGGGCGACGAGCGTGGCGAGGTTGACGAGTTCGCGCTGGAGCTGGCGCAGGAGCGCCGAGGCGTCCTTGCCCCAGCGCTTCTCGGCCCGCTTGCGGGCCCGGCGCCGCGAGCGCAGCGAGCGCATCTCGGTGAGGTCGTCGGTGGTGATGACCGCTTCGTCCTCGTCGGACATGGTGGTGACGAACCAGCGCCACTCGGCGCGGGCCGCGAAGCGGTACAGGACGATGAACAGGCCCAGGATGATGAGGCCCTTGCCGTAGGTGAGCGGGATGCGCAGCCCGGCCGGGAACGCGTCGGGCATCGGCAGGTTCCACAGGCCGTGCATGCCCAGGGCCAGCGCGAACAGGCCGATCATGACCCCGAGGCGGGTGCCGAGGCGGCGGCGGGTCTGGGTCACGAAGAACGCGATGCCGAGCCCGGCCGCGCCGGTGTAGAGCGGGTGCGAGAACGGGCCGGCGACGAGCACGCGCGTGAACGTGACGGTGAGGGCCCCGGCCATGTCGGAGTTGGGGTTCAGGGCCGCGAAGTTCACCGCGTACGTGAGGTTCTCGACGATCTGGAAGCCCAGGCCCACGAGCGCGCCGTAGATGAGGCCGTCGATGGAGCGGTCGAAGTGCTCGCGGACGATGAGGACGAGCATGACGACCCCGAGGGCCTTGAGCCACTCCTCGTTGACCGGGCCGATGATCGCGGGCCCCCACGTGCGGGCCCATTTGGCGTCGGCGAGTTCGGCGAGGACCACGAGCGCGGCGTTGTTGGCGAGCATGGAGAGCGCGACGGCGACGATGCCGCCCCAGGCCATCGCGGCGGCACGAACCGTGGGAGGTTCGCGCTCGAAGAGGTCCAGGCGGGAGAGGATCTGGAGGAACACGACCGCGAGCACGGCGTTGACCGCGATGGAGGCCCACAGGGCGGTCGCGATGTCGCCGTAGTCGGGTGAGAAGACGCGGCCGAGTTCGAGCAGGCCGTAGACGAGGCAGGCGACGAACAGCCAGTAGGCGGGGCGGCGGATGCGGATGAACGCGCCCTGGCTCTCGACGACGATGCGCTCGGTGCGGACGGTCACTTGCCCTCCAGCGTGAACGTGGCGACGTACGGGTCGGGGTCGAGGTCCTTCGCGCCGGGGTCGGCGCCGGGGGCGATGAGGACGAGGATCGCGGCGGCGCCCTTGTCGTTGCCGACCACGGTGATCGAGCCGGCGCTGTCGATGCCGATGATGTCGGCGCGGTAGCCGGCGAGTCCGGCCCCGGCGTGCTCGTAGGGGCGGACGTTGTTGTACACGTAGCCGTTCTGGGCGATGACGGTCTGGACGCGGCGGTCGAGGAGGCGTTCGAGGCTGTCGACGCCGGAGTCGACCTCGACGGAGGCCGTCAGGTGGTCGAGCACGAAGTTCTGGCGCTGGTCGGCGAAGTGGACGCCGGGGCTGGTCCAGCCGCTGCCGGGGAGCTCGTATTCGAGGCCGGCGCCGGCGACGGGGTAGGACTGGAGGAAGAGGGTGTCGCCCTCACCGATGTTCTGGACCGAGTCACCAAGGGCGCGTTCGAGTCCGAGCCACACCGCGACCGGCAGCGCGATGGCGACGGCCGCGAGGACGGCCTGCCACATGCGGCCGTGCTCCAGCCCCAGCCGGTTCAGCCGAATGGTGACCTCAGCCAACGCGTCCCCTCCCCGAGCCCCTGACACACGTGGTTCAAAGGTACGGGAAGGGGACCGCTGTCTGTCCGGTTTTCGGCCGGGACGCGGGCCGGTGCCGGGTGGGCGGCCGCGGGGCCCGCGCGGTGGTGTTCGGCCCGGTCAGACCTTGGTGATCCAGCCGTGGTCGTCCTCGGTGCGGCCGTACTGGAGGTCGAGGAGCGTCTGGCGCAGCTGCATGGTGAACTTGCCGGCCTCGCCGCCGCCGATGGTGAAGGCGCCGTCGCGGCCCTTGACGGTGCCGACCGGGGTGATGACGGCGGCCGTGCCGCACGCGAACGCCTCGGTGAGCTGCCCGGACTCGGCGTCGGTGCGCCAGCGGTCGAGCGCGTAGCGGGACTCGCGGACCTCCCAGCCGGCCTCGGTGGCGAGCGTGATGATGGCGTCGCGGGTGATCCCGGCGAGGATGGTGCCGAGCTCGGGGGTGTACAGGACCCGCTCGTTCTCGTAGACGAAGAACAGGTTCATGCCGCCGAGTTCGTCGACGTACTTGTACTCCACGGCGTCGAGGAAGATCACCTGGTCGCAGCCGTGCTCGATGGCCTCGGACTGCGGCAGGAGGCTCGCGGCGTAGTTCCCGCCGGCCTTGGCCGCGCCGGTGCCGCCCGGGCCGGCCCGGTTGTACTCGTCGGACACCCACAGCGTCAGGGGCTTGGGCCCGCCCTTGAAGTAGGCGGCGGCCGGGGAGGCGATGAGGAGGTACGTGTACTCCTTCGCGGGCCGCACGCCGAGGAACGCCTCGGAGGCGATCATGTACGGGCGCAGGTAGAGCGTGGCCTCGTCCTGGCTGGGGACCCAGTCGCCGTCGACGGCAAGGAGCTCGCGGATCGAGGCGAGGAACCACTCCTCGGGGAGGTGGGGCATGGCCATGCGGGTCGCCGAGATGTTGAGGCGGTGCGCGTTCGCCTCGGCGCGGAACAGGCCGATGCTCCCGTCCTCGTGGCGGTACGCCTTGAGGCCCTCGAAGATCTCCTGGGCGTAGTGCAGGACCGCGGCGGCCGGGGAGACGGTGAGGGGGCCGTAGGGCTTGAGGGCGGCGTCGTGCCAGCCCCGGCCCTCGGTCCAGGTCATCTGGAACATGTGGTCGGTGAACACGGTGCCGAAGACGGGGTCGGCGAGGATGCGCTCGCGCTCGGCGTCCGGGGTCGGGTTCGGGTGCGGCTCGCGCCGGAGGTCGGGAAGACCGTCGGTGGTCATGATCTGTCCTTCGGATTCACAAGGTCGTGTGTACTTGGCGTCACTGGTCCTGACGACTAACTTACCGCTCGTTCAGGTGGTCGGGCGGCAGGCTCGGACCAGGGTCGCGACATGGAGAAACGCCCGGCGAGGCGCTTGGTTGAGCGCGGGCCCGCCGGGCGCTGAAGCTGTTGCTTGGGTCTAGCTGAGCTGTCCGGCGACGTCGGCGGCTACTCGGTCGCCCACCTCGCCGGTGCGGATCGGGGTCGCGCCGTCGCGGGAGGCGAGCTCGCGCTCGACGGCGGCGTTGACGGCCACGGCGGCGTCGGCGCGGCCGAGGTGCTCCAGCAGGAGCGCGGTGGAGGAGATCGCGGCGACCGGGTCGGCGATCCCCTGCCCGGCGATGTCCGGGGCCGAGCCGTGCACGGGCTCGAACGTCGACGGGTGCGTGTGGTCGGGGTTGATCGAACCCGTCGCCGCCAGGCCGATGCCGCCGGTGACGGCCGCGGCGATGTCGGTGAGGATGTCCCCGAAGAGGTTGTCGGTGACGATGACGTCGAACGTGTGCGGGCGGTTCACCAGGAACATCGCCGCCGCGTCCACATGCTGGTACTCGGTGGTCACGTCCTGGTACTCGGCGGCCACGTCGTCGAAGGTCCGCTTCCACAGGCCGCCGGCGTGCACGAGCACGTTCGTCTTGTGGACGAGCGTGAGGTGGCCGCGGCGGCGGCGGGCGCGCTCGAACGCGTCGCGCACGACCCGCTCGGTGCCGTAACGGGTGTTCAGGGACTCCTCGGTGGCGATCTCTGCAGGAGAGCCGGTGTGGAGGTTGCCGCCGGCGCCGGTGTACAGGCCCTCGGTGCCCTCGCGGACGACCACGAAGTCGATGTCGCCGGGCTTGACGTCGGCCAGCGGCGAGGACGCGCCCGGGTACAGGCGGCTCGGGCGCAGGTTCACGTACTGGTCGAACTCGAAGCGGAGCTTGAGCAGCAGGCCGCGCTCGAGGACCCCCGGCGGGACGCTCGGGTCGCCGATGGCGCCCAGGAGGATCGCGTCGTGCTCGTCCAGTTCGGACAGGACGCTGTCGGGGAGGACCTCGCCGGTGCGGTTGTACAGGCGCGCACCGAGGTCGTACTCGGTGTACTCGTAGCCGGGGAGGGCCACGGCGAGCACCTTCTGCGCCTCGGCGATGACCTCTTGCCCGATGCCGTCGCCTGCGATGACCGCGATCCTGCTCATGGTGCCTCTCTGGTTTCGGTTGCGTCCCGCTCCGCGCACTCGGACCCGTCCGACTGCACGACCGGATCCCTCCGGAATGGAGCCCGGAGACGGGGAATGCGGGGCGGGTGCGTTCACCATAACGCACCCGTCCCGCATTCCGACGAACGGCTCTCAGCAGATGGAACGCCTTCCGGGAACCCCTGCCCGCGAGGTCAGTCCTTGAGCGTGACGCCCTTCGCACCGGTGGCGCCGACCGAGTCCTTCACGTGGTCGAGCACCTCGGCGGGCACCGGCGCGTCGAGGGCCATCGCCATGACGGCCTCGCCCCCGGCGGCCTTGCGGGCCACCTGCATCGCGGCGATGTTGATGTTCAGGTCGCCGATCGCGCCGCCGATGAGGCCGACGACGCCGGGGCGGTCGGTGTAGCGCAGGAACAGCAGCGACCCGTCCAGGTCGATGTCGAGCTCGAACCCGTCGATGTCGGTCAGCCGCGGGCCGCCGTGCGGGCCGGAGCTGATCGTGCCCGAGACCTGGAGGCCCCGGCCGTCGACCATGGCGCCGCGCAGCGTCAGGAGCGTCTGGTACTCCGGCGACTCCGGCGAGGTGTACAGCCCGACCTCGACCCCGCGCTGCTCGGCCACGAGCGGCGCGTTCACGTAGGTGACCGAGTCGGCCACGTCCACGAACAGGCCCTTGGAGGCCGCGAGCTGGAGCACCGAGACGTCGTGGGCGACCACGTCGCCACGGACCTCGACGGTGACGGACTGGACGGCCGAGCCGGCCAGCGCGTTGAAGGTGCGGCCCAGGCGCTCGGCGAGCGTCAGCAGCGGGCGGACGTCCTCGTGGACGACCCCGCCGGCCTGCACGTTCGCGGCGTCGGGCACGAACTCGCCCGAGAGGGCGAGCTTGACGCTCTTGGCGACCGCCAGGCCCGCGTTGTCCTGGGCCTCGCGGGTGGAGGCGCCCAGGTGCGGCGCGGCGACGACGTTGTCGAGCGCGAACAGCGGCGAGTCGGTGCAGGGCTCCTTGACGAACACGTCGAGGCCCGCGGCGGCGACGCGGCCGTCCTGGAGCGCCGCGGCGAGCGCGTCCTCGTCGATGAGGCCGCCGCGCGCGGCGTTGACGATCCGCACACCGGGCTTGACCTTGGTCAGGGCGTCCTCGCCGATGATCCCCACGGTCTCGGGGGTCTTCGGGAGGTGGATGGTGATGAAGTCCGCGACCGACAGGAGCGTGTCGAGGTCGACCAGGCGGACGCCGAGCTTCGCGGCGAGCGCGGGCTGGGCGTACGGGTCGTAGGCGACGACGTCCATGTCGAAGGACTGCATGCGGGTGGTGACGAGCTGCCCGATCTTGCCGAAGCCGACCACGCCGAGGGTCTTGCCCTGGATCTCGACGCCGGTGAACTTCTTGCGGTCCCAGCGGCCGGCGCGCAGCGACGCGTCGGCTCGCGCGATGTGGCGGGCGCTGGCGAGCAGCAGCGTGATGGCCTGCTCGGCGGCGGACACGATGTTCGAGGTCGGCGCGTTGACGACCATGACGCCGCGCTCGGTGGCGGCGGGCAGGTCGACGTTGTCGAGGCCCACGCCCGCGCGGGCGACGACCTTGAGCTTGGGCGCGTGTTCGAGCGCGGCGGCGTCGATCGTGGTGGCGGAGCGGACGATCACGGCGTCGGCCTCGACCAGTGCGGCGTGGAGCGAGTCCACGTTCGTACCGTCGATCTCCCGGACGTCGAAGTCGCCGGAGAGGACCTCGATCGCGGCGGGGGCGAGCTGGTCGGCGATGACCACCACGGGTTTCGGTTCGGTCATGGGTACCTCGCAAAGGTAAGGAGCAACGGAGGACCGGGCGCGGCGCTGCGTCGTCGCGGCCATCGTATGTCGATCGCGTTAACGACTCCTTACCGACCTGCCGCGTTCCGGATGATGGAACACCCCGACCCCGCCAACCCCACAGGTCACTCCGGTGCCATGTCCGCCGCGCTCCGGTGTCGTACCCGTCTCGCACCGGTCTCGGACCCGTGCCGCACTTCGCGCCCCGCCGCACCGCGTCGTACCCGTCTCGCAGCAGCCTCGGACCAGCCTCGGACCCGTGGCGCAACTCGCGCCCCGCCGCACCGTGGTGTCACACCCCCGAGTGACAGTTGAAAACGGGGGCGCAAGTGAACACGAGGACTCCTCGATCCGGACCCGCCCCCGGCTGCAACAGTGCCCGCCGGGTCCGACACTGTCGGACCCCCGCGCCACACTCGAATCGGGGGGCGCTCAGCGCCGCCCGCCTCGCGGGCACCCCAGGCACCGCCGGTGTCGGCCCGCCTGGCTCGTCTGCTGCCGCCGCTCACGCGGATCGGTCGCAGCGATCGCTCCCGCAGACCGCGGTCCAACCGTGCTCGCTACTCGAAGTGCGCGTTCTCGTCCAGGAGCTCGGCGGCGTCGCTCTCGGCCTCGGCCAGGACCTGCTTGACCACGGGGATCGCGATGCCGGAGTTGTAGCCCTTGCGGGCGAGCATCCCCACGAGCTTGCGCAGCACCGCATCGTCGCTCTGGCCCGCCAGCGAGCGGTAGCGGCGGCGGGCCAGCTCCAGGGCCGCCTCGCGCTCGTCCTCGTCGCTGACCTGCTCGACGGCGGCGTCGATGAAGTCCGGGTCCACGCCCTTGCGGCGCAGCTCGCCGACGAGCGAGCGCTTCGAGAGGCCGCGCGAGCGGTGGCGGGACTCGACCCACGCGCGGGCGAAGACCGCGTCGTCGATGAGCCCGACCTCGGCGTAGCGCTCCAGGATCTCGGTGACGATGTGCTCCTCGAAGCCCTTGCGGCGCATCGCGTCCCCGAGTTCGGTACGCGTCCGGGGCCGGCCCGACAGCAGATCGAGACAGTACTGCCGGGCCGCTTCCGGGTCGTTCGGCTTAGAAGTCGACCGGGGCTTCTGCAATCTCGTCCTCGATCGTGGCAGGGGCGTCCGCGGCGGCCGCGTCGACGCCGAGCTTCTCCTTGATCCGCTTCTCGATCTCCAGGGCCAGGTCCGGGTTCTCCTTGAGGTTCGCCCGGGCCTTCTCCTTGCCCTGTCCGAGCTGGTCGCCCTCGTACGTGTACCAGGCGCCCGACTTCTTGACGATGCCGTGCTCGACGCCCATGTCGATGAGCGAGCCCTCCTTGGACACGCCGATGCCGTACAGGATGTCGAACTCGGCCTGGCGGAACGGCGAGCCGACCTTGTTCTTGACGACCTTGACGCGGGTGCGGTTGCCGACGGCCTCGCCGCCGTCCTTCAGCGTCTCGATCCGGCGGATGTCGAGCCGCACCGAGGCGTAGAACTTGAGCGCTTTACCCCCGGCGGTGGTCTCGGGCGAGCCGAACATGACGCCGATCTTCTCGCGGAGCTGGTTGATGAAGATCATCGTGGTGCCGGTGGTGTTCAGGCCGCCGGTGATCTTGCGCAGCGCCTGGCTCATGAGCCGGGCCTGGAGGCCCACGTGCGAGTCGCCCATCTCGCCCTCGATCTCGGCGCGCGGCACGAGCGCCGCCACCGAGTCGATGACGATGAGGTCGACCGCGCCGGAGCGGACCAGCATGTCGGCGATCTCCAGGGCCTGCTCGCCGGTGTCGGGCTGGCTGACCAGGAGGTCGTCGACGTTCACGCCCAGCTTCTCGGCGTAGATCGGGTCGAGCGCGTGCTCGGCGTCGATCATCGCCGCCACACCGCCCTCGGCCTGCACGTTCGCCATCGCGTGGAGCGCGATCGTGGTCTTACCGCTCGACTCCGGGCCGTAGATCTCGATGATGCGGCCCTGCGGCAGGCCGCCGACCCCGAGGGCCACGTCGAGCGCGATGGATCCGGTCGAGATGGTCTTGACATTCTGCTTCGGCTTCTCGCCCAGCCGCATGACCGAGCCCTTGCCGAACTGCTTGTCGATCTGGGCCAGCGCGAGATCGAGCGCCTTGGCCTTGTCCTGAGCGGAATTCATCCCGCCTCCCTTGGATCCTGTCTGCTTAGCCATGTCGAATACGGTAGCCGCACCCACCGACAACGTAGGTCAACGGCTTGTTCGAACAGGGCGCATCTCGCAAGACGAGGGAACCGCCGGTTACCGCACGAGCCGCGCCGGGACCCGCTCGGGCCACGCCCGGCACACCGCCATCCACACGGCCTTCGCGTTCTCGCCGTCGGCGAGCGCCTGGTCGATCGTCCGCCCCCCGAGCTGCCCCAGCGTGAGGTCGGCCGCGACCGACTTCGCGTAGCCGGCGCCGAAGGTCTCTTCCATCCGGTCCCAGAAGTCACTGAGCTTCATGCGCCGCTCCCCCGCCGTCCGCGCCTGTCCATGGGGACAACGGTAGGCGACACCGTGGCCCGCGGCCAATCCCAGGTGGCAAGATTGCCGGGTGCCTCGCGTCAGCCAAGAACACCTCGACTCGCGCCGCCAGCAGATCCTGGACGGCGCCCGCTCGTGCTTCGCCAAGTTCGGCTACGAGGGCGCGACGGTCCGGCGGCTGGAGGAGGCCACCGGGCTCTCCCGCGGCGCGATCTTCCACCACTTCCGCGACAAGGACGCCCTGTTCCTCGCCGTCGCCTCGGTCGACGCGGCCGAGATGGCCGCGACCGTGGCCGAGCGGGGCCTGGTCGGGGTCATGCAGGACCTGACGGCCGGGGCCGACAAGCCCGAGATCTCCGGCTGGCTCGGCACCCAGCTCGAGGTGGCGCGGCGCCTGCGCACCGACCCCGAGTTCGCCGAGGCGTGGGGCAGGCGGCGGGAGGCGATCGCCGAGGCCAGCCGCGAGCGCCTGGAGCACCAGCGCGAGATCGGCGTGCTGCGCACCGACGTCGACATCGACGTCCTCGCCGGGTTCCTCCAGCTCATGTACGACGGCCTCGTCCGCTACCTCGCCACCGGCCGCGACGACCTCGACATCACGCGCATCCTCAAACTCGTGGAAGAGGCGGTCCGCCGCCACTGAGGACCGCTCGTCTACGATTCCGGCGTGAGCCCCTCTCCATCACACCGATCCCTCGCGCCCCGAACCGCCTCGAAACTCGCATGCGTGCTCTGCCTGGCACTGCAATGGGGCTTCGTGCCCTGGGCGCTCCTGTCAGCCGCACTGTTCGGCGCGCTCGTCGTCGCGCTCGCGAGCGACTACCCCCTCTGGATCGGCCTGGCCGCGGGCGCGCTCGTCGCCGTGACCCTCCTGGCCCCGCTGCTCGATGCGGTCCGCGCCGTCTGGGCTCCCCTGCGGGGCGAGCCGGTGGACCGCGAGCAGGCCCCGGCACTGTGGGCGCTGATCGAGGAGACCGCCGCCGCGGTGGGCGGCGCCGTTCCCGACGTACTCCTCGTCGACCACCTCTCCACGGTCTACTCGCAGCACGAGAAGCGGGACGGCCGCACGCACTACACCCTCCTGATCGGACTCCAGGTCGTCACGCCGCGCACGCTCGGGCAGTTCCGGGCGTTCCTCGGCAGCCACCTGGCAGGTTCCGCCTCGTCGTCGGCGTCGATCGAGGGCCAGGTCTGGTCCTGGCACCTCTACTTGCAGACCGTGTTCGCCAAGTACGCCCTGAACCCGCTCAATCTGGCGCTGTGGCCTTACGCCGCACTGTGCTTCGCGGTGAGTTCGCGGATCACGGCGGCGCGGGTGCTCGTGGGCGACCAGGCCGCGGCGCGGTTCGCGGGCGGCGCGAACACCTGGTCGACGCTCGCCGAGGCGCAGGTGCTCGACCGCCTGGGTCCCGAGTTCGACCGGACGCATCTGCTCCCGGCCATCGACGCGGGGCTGCTGCCCTTCGACATCGTCGGAGGCTTCGTGCAGTACCTCGACAGCGTGCACGAGCGGCGGGCGGCCCTGCGCGCCGAACCCCTGACGGCCGCGCGCGCGTGGAACGCCACCCATCCGCCGCTGGCGCGCCGGGTCGCGGCCGTGGTCGACGTCCCCGGGGACCTCCGACCCGGCGACGAGGCCCCGGCCATCGGCGTCTTCGCGGACGCCGCGGCGATCGCGGCCGCGGTCGACGCCATGTGGTCGGTGCCCGGCACCGTCCGCGGCACCTGGGAGGAGGCGGCCGAACGCCTGGAGCTCCGCATGCACCGCAACCGCGCGACCCTCGCCTACCGGGCGATGGGCCGACTGCTCGGTTCCTCGCGGGCGAGCCTCGACGCGCTGCTCGGCGAGATCGAGACCGGAAGGCGCGACGAGCTGTTCCTCGCACTCGACCGGCGGGGCTTCCCTGCCGGCGGCCTCGCCTCGATCGTGGCGATGGCGGCGATGCGCTCGCAGGAGATGAAGTACGAGGTCAGATGGGGCGAGGGGACCGGACTCGTCGGCGCGGACGGTCGGCCGTTCGAACCGAAGGAGCTCATCGCGCCGCTCTTCGCGGCTGAGCCCGACCCGGACGCGGTCCGCAAGGCGCTGGCCGATCGCGGCGTGGACCTGCACCGTGCGGTCGCCGAGGGGTGACCGGAGGGACGACATCGGCAGGCCGTTCGAGCTCGTCGCCGAGGACGCGGCGGGAGTAGCGCGGTCGGCCGGGGGCGGCAGGGTACTCCTGCCGCTCTCTTCCGCTGCTTGGGATGGAGCGCGCAAATCGACGCAGTCTTCTGAAGACGTGTAATATTTACATACCTAGATATTTGTTGATATGCTCCCTGGGTTAGTTGAAAAATCAACTATGCCCGCCCGGGTCGCGCCGACCGCCGTCCGGATCCCGCGACGGCCTGACATGGGCGGCAACCTCTATGGGAGGCAACATGATCGCAAGACTCCAACCGTTCGGACTGCTGATCGGGCGGGTGGTGCTCGGCATCGTCTTCATCGCCCACGGCTGGCAGAAGTGGAACCAGGGCATCGACGCGACCGCGCAGGGCATGGAGAGCATGGGCATCCCGGCACCCACGCTGTCCGCTTACTTCACGGTCCTCTCGGAGCTCGTCGGCGGCGCGCTGCTTATTGTGGGAGCGCTCCTACCGCTGGTGGGGCTCGCCCTCGCCGGCGTCATGCTCGGCGCGATGTACTTCGTGCACCTCGACGGCGGGTTCTTCTCCAGGGACGGCGGCTACGAGTACGTGCTCGTGCTCGCCGCCGCCTCGATCGCCATCGGGTTCTCCGGCGGCGGGCTGCTCGCGCTCGACAGCCTGTGGCTCAACAAGAAGGGGGTGCCGCAGACCGCCGAACCGGCGCCCGCGGCGGCGTGACGCGTCCGGGCGGGCGGCACCGCCGCCGCCCGCCCGGGCCTCGCCCTCGTCAGCACGCTTCCAGGCCGCCCAGCGAGTTGACGTCGGCCGGGTCGATCACCAGCCACACGAACGGGATGAACCCGGTCTCGCCGCCGCCCATCTCGACCTCGACCATGACATCGGAGGCGTCCTTGCCCGGGTGGTAGTCCCAGTAGCCCTCCTCGCCCTCGTCGCCGCGCGGGGTGATGAGCTCGGCCGTGTCGTAGCAGACCAGCGTGAACTCGGTGCCGACCGCGGCGTAGCCGATCGCGGTCACGTCGTCGGCCGCGGCGCGGATGCCCGGCTCCCCGCCCTGGTCGCGGCAGTACGTGCGCGACTGCGGGCAGTCCCAGTAGACGGTGCCCGTGATCGCCTTCGGCGCCTCGGAGGTCGGGTCCGGCTCGGGGCTGTTCGAGGACTGCGGGGCCGGTTCCTCGGACGACGCGGCGGACTCCGCCGTCGACTCTGCCGTCGAAGACACCGATCCGCTCGGGTTCTCCTCCGCGGCCTGGCCGTCGAGGGAGCTCAACCACCATGCGCCGCCGCCGATCACGGTTCCGGCGAGGACCATGGCGAGGGCGAGCAGCGCCATCGGCAGGCCCCGGCGGGGCCGCTGCGGTGCGAGCGGCAGGACCGCGGTCGGCTGCGGGGATGGCGCGGGCACCGCGGAGACCCGGGCGCCGGGGAACATCGGCGCCGCGGCCGCAGCCGATGGAGCGACCGGCTGGACCGCCGTCGCCCCGAGCACCGGCGCCGGAGCGCTCGGCCGGTCCGGAACCGCCACCGCGCCTTCGCACACCACCAGTTCGGGCTGCTCGATCATCGTCGGCGCGATCCCGAGCTCCTGGTGGAGCATCGTGGCGGCCAGAGGCATCCGGCTCGCGCCGCCGACCATGAAGACGCCCGCGACCTGCTCGGGAGCGAGCCGCGCCTCGCGGACGACGGCCTTCGTGATCGCCACGGTCTGCGCCAGGAGCGGCCGGGCGAGGAGTTCGAGCTCGGCCCGCGTCAGCAGTTCGTCCGCCGCGAAGCCCGGCACCAGGACCTCGGTGGTCGAGCGGCGCGACAGGCGCTCCTTGGCCTCGCGCACCTCGTCGTAGAGGGCGAAGCGGGCCCGCAGGGTCTCGCTTCCGGCGTCGGGGTCGATGAGGGGGCGCCAGGCCGCCGCGCGCTCCTCGGTCCCGGCGAACCGGCCGCCGAGGTAGTCGACCAGGGCCTGGTCGAGGTAGTGGCCGCCCACGCGGTCCGAGCCGTCGACCGCGAGCACGTCGAAGCCGTCCGGCGTCGCGGCCACCGCGGCGGCGTCGAACGTCCCGGCGCCGAGGTCGTAGACCACCACGGCCTGCCCCGGGGCGACGTCGTGCCCGAGGACCTCGGCGAAGTAGCGGGCGGCCGCCACCGGTTCGGACAGCAGCAGCGGGACGGGTGAACCGGCCGCGAGGGCGGCGTCGCCGACGATCTGGCGCCGGGCCGGGCCCCAGGCGGCGGGGACGGTGATCGTCACCGAGCGGGGCGCGCCCGCGACGGCGGTGCACTCGGCGAGGACCCGCCGCATGACCGCCCCGACCACGTCGCCGATCGGGATTTCCCTGTCCCCCAGCAGGATCGAGGGCGATCCGAGGCGGAGCTTGGGGTTGCGCTCGTACCGGTGGGGGGAGCGGCGGGCCTCCCGGGCGGCGTCGCGGCCGACCAGGAGTGAACCATCGTGGTCGAGGTATATCCCTGACGGCAGCAGGGGATGCCCGTCGAAGAGGATCTGGTGCCGCCGCCCGTCGGCGCGCAGGACCGCGGCGGCCGTGTTGTGGGTGCCGAAGTCGATGCCGAGAGCGGCGGCCGAGCGCGAGGCGGCGTCCATTCAGGACCTTTCGGAGGGAGGAGGCGGTGAGACAAGGGTACTGTCCCGCCGCCGATCCCGGTTCCCTCACGGGAACGCCGAAGGCCGGCGGGGGTGGTCCCCCCGCCGGCCTTCGTGTCGCTCAGTGCCGGTGCCTACCAGCGGTCGCGGCGCTCGCGGTCGCCGTAGCCGCGGCGCTCGCCGCGGTCCCGGTCGCCGTAGCCCCCGCGGCCGCGGTCGTCGCCGCCCCGGAAGCCGCCCTCGCGGTTGCCGCGGTAGCCGCCGCCGTCGCGGTTGCCCTGGTAACCGCCACCGCGGTTCCCCTGGTAGCCGCCGCCTTCACGGTTGCCCTGGTAGCCGCCGCGGCCGCCGTCGCGGTCGCCGTAGCCACCGCGGTTCCGGTCGCCGTAGCCGCCGCCCCGGTTGTCGCGGTCGCCGTAGCCGCCGCCGCGGTTGCCCTGGTAGCCGCCGCCTTCGCGGTTGCCCCGGTACCCACCGCGGTCGCCGCCCTCGCGGTTCCCGCGGTAGCCGCCCCGGTCGCCGCCTTCGCGGTTGCCCCGGTAACCGCCGCGCCCGCCTTCGCGGTTCCCGCGGTAGCCGCCGCGGTCGCCGCCGTCGCGGTCGCGGCGCGGGCCGCGGTCGTCGCGGCGCTTGGACGGGCCCTCGATGATCTCGCGCTCGGCCTGCTCGCGCAGGCGGGTCGCCTCGGCGCGCAGGCCCTCGGCGTCCTCCTTCAGGCGCTCGATCTGGCGCTCCAGGCGCTTGACCTCGTCGTCGTTGCGCGACGCCTGGTGCTCGGAGGACACCGCGCGCAGGTCGGTGAAGTTCCGGGCGCCCATGAGCTCGGTGAGCTCGGCGTCGAAGTTGTCGTTCACGTAGTGGCGCTTGGCGTCCACCCCGGCCCGCTCGATGAGGCTGAACATCGTGCGGTTCTGGTGCGGGAGCACCAGGGTCGCCACGTGGCCGGACTGCCCGGCGCGCGCGGTGCGGCCGGCGCGGTGCAGGTAGTCCTTGTGGGTCTTCGGCGGGTCGACGTGGAGGACCATGTCGACGCCGTCGACGTGGATGCCGCGCGCGGCGACGTCGGTGCAGACGAGCGCGTCGAGGCGCCCCTCCTTGAACCGGTCCAGGACCTTCGAGCGGTCGGCCTGGGTCATGCCGCCGTGGAGGCCCTCGGCGTTGACGCCCTGCTCGCGCAGCTCCTCGGCGATGCGGTCGACGGCGAGCTGGGTCCGCACGAACACCATCGTCAGGCCCGGGCGGGCGGCGACGGCGGCCGTCATGGTGGCCTTGTCGCGCGGCCCGATGAGCAGCAGGTGGTGGGTCATGGTGGTGACCGAGCCGGCCGGCGGGTCGACCGAGTGGACGACGGGCTCCGACAGGTACTTGCGGACCAGGACGTCGATCTCCTGCTCCAGCGTGGCCGAGAAGAGCATCCGCTGGCCGCCCTTGGGCAGCTGGTCGAACAGCTCCTCGACCTCGGGCAGGAAGCCCATGTCGGCCATCTGGTCGGCCTCGTCGAGGATCGCCAGCTCGACGTCCTCCAGCGAGCACTCGCCGCGGCGGATCAGGTCGCGCAGGCGGCCCGGGGTGGCGACGAGCATGTCGACCCCGGCGCGCAGCGCGTCGATCTGGCGCGAGAACGCGGTGCCGCCGCAGACGACCTTCATCTCGATGCCGACGGCGTCGCCGAAGGTCTGGAGCGACTCGGCGACCTGGATGGCCAGCTCGCGGGTCGGGGTCAGGATGATGGCGCGGGGGCGCTTGGCCTTGGTGCGCCCGCCCGCGGCGAGGCGGGCCAGGGTCGGCAGGCCGAAGGCCAGGGTCTTGCCCGAGCCGGTCTGGCCGCGGCCGAGGATGTCGCGCCCGGCCATGGCGTCGGGGATCGTCGCGGCCTGGATCGGGAAGGGCGTCACGAGGCCCTGCTCGGCCAGCGCGGCGGTGATCTTCTCCGGGAGTCCGAGCTCGTCGAACGAGGGCCCGGCGGGCACCGCGTCGATCTCGTCGACCTCGACGGTGAACTCCTCCGCGGACTCGGCCGGGGCCGCTTCCGGGGCGGCCTCGGGGGCCGGAGCGGACTCGCTCACGACGGCCTCGGGCTGGGAGGTTGCGGGGGTTTCGATGGTTTCGAGTGCCGTGCCGGATTCACTGACGGCAGCATCGGGCACAGTTTGGTCAAGAGTCATGGTTCGCCTTCCGCGAGAACGACTTCGTAAATGACGCACGTTCCGCGGAATATCGGTTTCACCATGAGCCGACGGTGATGGGGCGGGACGCGCCTGATCGGGCCTCTGCAATGAAGAACTAGGGCCAGCTAAGAACAATAGCCGACCGTGAGAAGCGGTCGCCACTCTCACGGTCGGCTTGTGCCTGGAGACACCATTTCGGGGTCGCGGCTAGGCGTCGAGCTTGCGCTGGAACTCGGCGCCGGCGTCGAGGATCTCGTAGCCGAGGATCACGTTGATGCCGATCATGGGGGCGTTGACGTCGGCGTTGTCGGTCCAGATGGTCCGGACGCCGGGGTGGTTCTCCCGCACCAGGCGGAGGTTGAGGATCTTCAGGAGCGTGCCGAGGCGGTGGCCGCGGTGCTCGGGGTTGACGATGGTGATGCCCTGGAAGGCGTCCGTGTACTCCGGGTCGTCGTAGACGAAGACCGCGGTGTTGGCGACGGCCTCGCCGGTGGCCCGGTCGAGGGCGACCGTCTGGATCGGAATGACGCCCATGGCCTCGTTGCGGTCGGCCTTGGCGTTCTTCAGCTCCGCGTCGATGGTCTCGGGTTCGAGTTCCAGGTCGCCGAGGGGGACCTCGGCGAGGATGGTGGAGTCGATGCGGGCCATGGTGTCGAGGAGGTGCTCGGGCGTGCGCCCGATCCACGAGACGATCTCGTAGGCGTCGCCGGCGGCGGCCTGGGACTTCTCCAGCAGCTCCTGCTCGAGCGCGGGGTCGAGGGCGTCGACGGCGCAGCGGCGGTTGATCCAGGTGAGGGCGGCCTCGAAGCCGTGCTTCTCGGCGAAGCGGCGGCCGGCCTCGGAGCGCTCGACGCCGTCCTCCCACGTGAGGCGGGTGTCGAGGGTCAGCGTGGTGCGTCCGCGGCCCTTCGCGTCGGCGATGAAGGCGTCGAGGACGGCCGAGCCGACGCCCTGGCGGCGGTGCTCGGGGTGGACGGTGATGGTGGCCCAGCCGAAGTGCAGGTTCTCGCGGTTGGGGTAGCCGGCGTCGGCGAGGCCGAGGACGGCGCCGTCGCGGACGGCGATGAGGACCGTCTGGTCCTCGTCGGGTACGGGGTGGAGGAGACCCAGCCGGAACTTGCCCTCGTGGGGCGCGGGGGCCTCCGGGGCGTCCGCGGCGTGGGCGGCTCGCAGGACCTCGAACGCGCCGGAGACGAGGTCGCCGTCAGCGGGGTCGAGCTCAAGGATCTGGATGTCACTCATGCGACCAGTCTGGACAGGCGCGCCGGGGCGCGGCAACCGAATTTCGGAATCGGGCGGCCGCGCGTCCGGGGCTCAGGGCCGGAGTCGGCGCTGGTAGACGCTGAGGGCGTCGACGGCCTCGTAGCCGAGGGCGGTGTTGATGGCGACCATGCGGTCGTTGACGTCGGCGTTCTCGGTCCAGATCTCGGCGACGCGGGGGAACTGCTCGCGCAGGCGCCGGAGGTTGGCGAGTTTGACGAGCATGCCGAGGCGGTGGCCGCGGTGGGCGGGGTCGGCGATGGTGATGCCCTGGGAGGCGTGGACGGCGGCGGGGTCCTCGAAGGCGTGGACGTCGGTGATGGCGGCGACCTCGCCGGTGGCGCGGTGGACGGCGGCGGCCTTGACGGGGACCTGGTGGACGGCGGCGGTGGCGGCCTCTTTGGCGCGGGCGCGGGCGACGTCGACCGCTTCGGCCTCCATCTCGATGTCGCCGAGGGGGATCTCGGTGCGGCTCTTGGCGTCGAGGCGGCAGATGGACTCGATGAGGTCGTCGGGGGCGGGGCCGGTCCAGGTGCGGAGGTCGTAGTCGGCCTCGGAGGCGGCGCGGGCCTCGGCCCACAGGCGCTGCTCGTCCTCGGGGGCGAGGGCGTCGGTGCGGGCGCGGCGGCGGACGTTGACGAGGGCGAGGGTGAAGTCGTTGCGTTCGAGGAAGGCGACGCCGGCCTCGGGGCGGCGGGGGCCGTCGCCCCAGGTGGTGAGGGTGCCGGCGGTGAGGTCGGTGCGGCCGCGGCTGGAGGCGTACTCGGTGTAGTGGTCGAGCATGGCGCGGCCGTGGCCGCGGTGGCGGTGGTCGGGGTGGACCATGAGTTCGGCCATGGCGAGGTGGGGGTTGTCGCCGACCATGAGCCCGATGCCGAGGTAGCCGACGAGGGTGCCGTCCTCGGTGGCGGCGAAGTGGACGATGTCGAGCCCGGGGCGCTCCTGGCGCAGGCCCGCGCGGAAGGACTGCTCGACGATGCCGGGGCCTTCGGGGGCGTCGGCGTTCCGGACCGCGTTCACGAGGCCGAGCACCGCGCCGACGCCGTCGTGGTCGCTGGGGTTCAGTGGGGTCAACTGCATACTGACGAGTATGGCCGGGAGCGTCCAGTTTCGGGGTTCCGTGACGAGAATCGGACAGGTGGTGGAGTGCGGTCCGGTGGGGTGCGCGCTCCGGTGAATTGCATGCTCCGGTGAAATGCACGGTCCGGTGGATAGCACGGTCCGGTGGCGGCGCCCCCGGGGTCCCGAGGGCGCCCGGCGGGTCAGGCGCGGTGCTTGAGCTGGTATTCGGCGTTGGCGTCGACGGTCTCGTAGCCCATGAGTTCGTTGATGGCGATCATGGGGGCGTTGACGTCGGCGTTGTCGGTCCAGATCCACCGGGTGGACGGGGAGTGCTCGCGGAGCATGCGGAGGTTGGCGAGCTTGAGGAGCAGGCCGAGGCGGTAGCCGCGGTGGGCGGGGTCGGCGATGGTGATGCCCTGGAGGCCGTTGACGTCGTCGCCGTCGTCGGTGGCGATCTCGGTCCAGGCGCGGACCTCGCCGGTGGCGCGCTCGACGGCGACGGAGTGGTACCAGGTGCGGCCCTCGGCGGCGTAGACGGCCTCCTTGCCGCGGAGCTTCTCGGCGTCCATGCGCTCGGGCTCGGCCTCGATCTCGCCCATGGGGATCTCGGCCATGATCATGGTCTCCATGCGGCACATGGTGTCCACGAGGTCGTCGGGGACGGGTCCGATCCACTGGCGGACCTCGTAGGCGTCGCCGGCCTTGGCGAGGGCCTCGGTGTAGCGGCGCTCCTCCTCGTCGGCGCCGAGGGGGTCGACGGGGCTGCGGCGGTTGACGGTGGTGAGCGCGCGGGTGTAGCCGCGGGCTTCGAGGGTGCGGGCGGGGGCATCGTCGCGGTCGGGGCCGCCCTCCCAGAAGATCGGGACGGCGGTGATGACCGAGGTGCGGCCGTGCTCGGTGCAGAGGCGCTCGGCCCGGTCGCGCAGGAGGGCGTCGGCCCCGGTGCCGCGGTGGTCGGGGTGGACGGCGGTCTCGTAGAAGCCGAGTTCGCGGTTCTCCTCGGTGAAGAAGTTGACGCGGGCGTAGCCGACGGCGCGGCCGTCGTCGCCGACGGCGGCGAACCAGTGGCGTTCGCGCCCGGGCATGACGTGGGAGAAGAGGGTGCGGAAGAAGCGCTCGGTGTAGGCGGGGTTCTCGGGGGTGTCGGCGTCGTGCGCCGCGGTGATGATCGCGTACGTCTGATCGATCAGATCCTTGTCGGCCGCGCCGAACTCGATGATTTTCACCGCCCCAGTGTGCAGTGCGGGTGCGACGGGTTCAATCCGGTTTCGCCGCGGGCCCGTGCAGCAGAGAAGCCGCTGTCCTTCGCGGGGAAGGGCAGCGGCCTCGTGCTCGATTGCCTACAGGGCTCGCAGGTTCGCGGCCTGCGGGCCCTTCTTGCCGGCTTCGACCTCGAACTCCACGCGCTGGTTCTCTTCCAGGGTGCGGTAGCCGTTCCCCGTGATCGCGGTGAAGTGGACGAAGATGTCCGGACCGTCGCCGTCAGGAGCGATAAAGCCGAAGCCCTTGTCCGCGTTGAACCATTTAACGGTGCCTTGCGCCATTACTGCATTTCCTTGCGATGTTGATGTTCAGACCCGCCGGCCACCCGTTCCAGGGGGTTTGACGACCTAGTGGGGGGCGCGTCGCGGTCTGAGGTGTGCCGCCATTGCTGGCGCTTCACCACTTCGGCCGATTTTGAACCGAAGTGGCCTCTGGACCCTACAGTACGCCTGCTTTCACCGAACCCCTCAGCACTGAACGCGCCTCGTATCCACGTCCGGGAGCTGCGGGGACGCCGTTTCGCCAGGAGCTTGTATGGTCCATGTCACTCACGCCGCGGTGGAGAGGGGCGCCTCGGGTCCGAGGCCCGAACCCACGAACTGCGTGCGGTACAGGTCGGCGTAGATGCCGCCGCGGTCGACCAGCTCGTCGTGGGTGCCGGACTCGGCGACGAGGCCGTCCTCCAGGACCACGATCTTGTCGGCCCGGCGCACCGTCGAGAGGCGGTGGGCGATGACCAGCGAGGTGCGGCCCTCCAGGGCGGTGTCGAGGGCGCGCTGGACGGCGGCCTCGGACTCGGAGTCGAGGTGGGCGGTGGCCTCGTCGAGGATGACGATCGGCGGGGCCTTGAGCAGGACCCGCGCGATCGCGAGGCGCTGCTTCTCGCCGCCGGAGAACCGGTAACCGCGCTCCCCCACGACCGTGTCGAGCCCGGATTCGAGGCGGCGCACGGTGTCGCCGATCTGGGCCCGGTCGAGGGCCTCCCAGACCTCCTCGTCGGTGGACCCGGGCCGGGCGTAGACGAGGTTCTCGCGGACGGTGTCGTGGAACAGGTGCGCGTCCTGGGTGACCATGCCGATGTGGGCCGCCAGCGAGTCGGCCTTGAGGTCGCGCACGTCGATCCCGCCGACCTCCACGGACCCGGAGGTCGCGTCGTACAGGCGCGGCACCAGGCTCGCCATGGTGGTCTTGCCGGCGCCGGAGTGGCCCACGAGGGCCACGAGCTGGCCGGGGGCGACGTCGAAGGAGACGCCGCGGAGGATGTCGCGGCCGGAGTCGGAGCGGTCGGGGCGGGCCAGGTCCTCCAGGCTCGCGAGCGAGACCTGGTCGGCGCCGGGGTAGCGGAACCCGACGTCGCGGAAGGACACCGAGGCGGCGCCGCCGGGGAGCTCGCGGGCGTCCTCCTTCTCCTCGATGAGCGGCTTGAGGTCGAGGACCTCGAAGACCCGCTGGAAGGAGACGAGGGCGCTCATGACGTCGACGCGCACGTTCGACAGGGCCGTCAGCGGCCCGTAGAGGCGCGTGAGCAGCAGCGCGAGCGTGACCACCGTGCCGGCGCTCAACTGCCCGGCGAACACCAGGGCGCCGCCGAGGCCGTACGCGAGGGCCTGCGAGAGCCCGGCGACGAGGGTGAGCGCGACGATGAAGGTGCGCGCGTACATCGCGGTGGTGATGCCGATGCCGCGCACGCGGTCGGCCTTCCCGGCGAACTCCTCGGACTCGGTCTCGGGGCGGCCGAAGAGCTTCACGAGCATCGCGCCGCCGACGTTGAACCGCTCGGCCATCTGGGTGTTCATGGCCGCGTTCAGGTCGAAGGACTCCTTGGTGAGCGCCGCCAGGCGCCGCCCGACCCACTTCGCGGGGACGATGAACACAGGGACCAGGACCAGCGAGAGCAGGGTGATCTGCCAGGACTGGAAGAACATGACGCCGATGATGAGCGCGACGGCGATGCCGTTCGAGACGAGCCCCGAGAGGGTGCTCGTGAACGCTCGCTGGGCGCCCATGACGTCGTTGTTCAGCCGCGAGACCAGCGCGCCGGTCTGCGAGCGGGTGAAGAACGCGACCGGCATCGACTGGACGTGGTCGAACACGGCCCGCCGCAGGTCGAAGATGATGCCCTCGCCGAGCTTCGCGCCGTACCAGCGCATGGCGAGGTTGAGCAGGCCCTCCGCGAGGGCGAGCCCGGCGATGACCGACGCGATCGTCACGACGCCGCGCTGGGTGCCGCCGGCGCCGGTGAGCTCGTTGACGATGTCGCCCGCGAGGACGGGCGTCGCGACCCCGATGGCCGCGATCAGCGTGACGAGCCCGATGAACAGGGCGATGTCGCGCCGGTAGGGGTGCGCGAAGCGCAGGATGCGGCGTTTCACGCCGCGGGTGAGTGTGACGCCTTTGAGGTCGTCCGCGCGCCGCATCGAGCGCATGGCGTCCCAGCCGGCGGGTCCCATCGATGACACTGGGCCTCCCGTGTGCAGAGCCCAAGTGCGTTCGTCGTCCGGGGTTTCGGCAGTCCGGTGTGTGGCTTGGGCGTTTCTCCGTCGTTCGTATCCGAACGTGCAACGCCCGACCGGGGCCCGGTTATTTCCGCCCGCCCTTGCGGGCGCCGCCCCGGGTGCGGAAGTCGACGCCCGCTTCGGCCAGCAGGCGGTGCACGAAACCGTACGATCGACCTATCCCGGAGGCGATGTCCCGGATGCTGCGGCCCTGGTCGTAGGCGGCGGTGACGCGCTCGGTGAGCTCGCGGCGCTCGTCGCCGCGGACCTGCCGGTTCGGGTCGGTCTTCGCGGCGCCCGCTGCATCGGAGGCGCCGCCGTCTGGTGGATTGGATTCGGGGGTCATGAGTCCTTTCCCGGACACGGAGGGTGATCGAGGTGTGTTGTGAAGTTTGCCGGAGTTCTGTCGCTCGGCGGATGTTTCTGTCGGATACCCGATAGTTTCGTGGGGTGACCGCACCGCAGCACTCGTTCTCCGGACGGGCCGAGGCCCTCGCCCCGGCGCGGCGGCGCCCGGCGCGGGTCCGGGACCTCGGGATCTGGTTGTGCCTCACGCTGGTCGTGCTCACGCTGGCGTCCCTGGCGGCCTCTACTTCGGACGTGGTGGGGCCCGCGTCGCTCCCCTGGTGGCCGGCGCAGAACCTCACGTTCCGGGTGACCCCGGGCATGGTGGCGGCGCCGTTCGCGGCCGCGGCGGTCCTCGCGGTCGCCTCGCGGCCGGCGGCGGCGCGGATGTCGTGGCACGCGCTGCTGGTGCTCTCCTACCTGGCGTCGATCGCGTGGTCGGCGGCGCTGCACACCAATGTGGACCCCACGACGACGTCGACCGCGACGGCCGGGGCGCGCAGCGCGGTGGCGCTGCTGGTCTCGTACACGGGTTCCGAAGCGGGCCTGGCGATCACGGTGATCGCGCTGTCGTGCCTGACGGTGCCGCTGGTGCTGGTAGCGGTGAAGTCGGTGTCGGGGCCGGTGGCGGCGCGGGCGATCGCGCCGGTGCTGGTGCTGGGGCCGTGGGCGGCCTGGGCGACGCTCGGCGTCGACGGGGTGGCGGCGGCCGCGTGCGCGGCGGTCCTCGCGTGCGGTGCGACGGCGTCGGAGCGGCGGGTCAGGGGCGCGGACGCGTTCTGGGGCGCGGCGGCGGCGGGCGGGCTGCTGGGGATCGCGGCGCTGCTGTCGTACGGGGCGGCGTGGTTCGCGGTGTCGCTGCTGTGCCTGTACTTCGTGCGGCGGCGGCCGGTGCAGATCCTGGTGTCGGCGGGGGCGGCGCTGGCGGTGCTCGCGGTGTCGGCGGCGTTCGGGTCCTCGTGGCCCTACGGGCTGGTGGACACGTACAACGCGGCGATCGGCGAGGTCGCGGCGCACCCGGGGCAGCTGTGGTGGGTGGCGCTGATGCCGGCGCTGGTGGCGGTCGCGTGCGGCCCGGCGGTGGTGGAGAGCCTGCGGCGCTTCGGTTACAGCTCGGCGTGGCCGCTCATGATCGGCCCGCTGCTGGCGCTCATGATCGCGCCGCTCAGCGGCGCGGACCCCGAGCACCCCGAGTACGGATGGATCGCCTTGTGCCCGTGGCTGGTCGTGGGAGCGACGGCCCTGGCGGACCGGACCAGGTCGGTGCGGGCCCCGCTCATCAGCGCGGCCGCGGGCGCGTGCGCGGCGATCGTGCTCATGTATTCAGGATGAGCACGGCCTCGGGTTGAGCACGGCCGCGGGCCGACGCGTTACCATCCCAAGCCCCCACCCTCCCGGGGAAGTATGAGGTGCGATCCTCCCGCCCGGGTACGACGAAAACCGCGCCCCGCGGCGGATCTGTCGCCCGAAAGCGTGAGCCGCCGCGAGGCGCGGTCGTGTCAGAGAGGGGCGGCTACGCCAGTTCGACGAGCTCCATGAGGTCGTCGGACCACAGGTCCTCGTCGCCGTCCGGGAGCAGGATCGCGCGCTCGGGGCGCAGGGCCTCGACCGCGCCCGGGTCGTGGGTGACCATGACGATCGCGCCGGTGAAGCCGTCGACCGCGTCGAGCACCTGCTGGCGGCTGGCCGGGTCGAGGTTGTTCGTGGGCTCGTCGAGCAGCAGCACGTTCGCGCCCGAGGACACCAGGCTCGCCAGCGCGAGCCGGGTCTTCTCGCCGCCGGAGAGGACGCTCACCGGCTTGTAGACGTCGTCGCCGGGGAACAGGAACGCGCCGAGGATCTTCCGCAGCTCGGGCTCCAGCAGGTCGGCGCCGTTGGCGGAGGCCGCGGACTGCATCTGCTCCAGCACGGTCCCGGTGTGGTCGAGCGTGTCGTGCTCCTGCGCGAAGTAGCCGATGCGCAGCCCGTGGCCGGGCAGGACCTCGCCGGTGTCGGGTTCGAGGGTCCCGGCGAGCATCCGCAGGAGCGTGGTCTTGCCGGCGCCGTTGAGGCCGAGGATGACGACGCGGGAGCCGCGGTCGATGGCGAGGTCGACGCCGGTGAAGATCTCCAGCGAGCCGTACGACTTGGACAGGCCGGCCGCGGTGAGCGGGACCTTGCCGCAGGGCGCGGGCTGCGGGAGGCGCACGTCGGCGACCTTCTCCTGGAGCAGGTCCTCTTCGAGGTTGTCGATCATGGCCTCGGCGCGGCGGAGCATGCCCTTGGCGGCCTTGGCCTTGGTGGCTTTGGCACCGAGCTTCGCGGCCTGCCGGGTGAGGGTGGCGGCCTTCTTCTCGGCGTTGGCGCGCTCGCGGCGGCGGCGCTCGGCGTCCTCGGCGCGCTGGCGCTGGTACGCCTTCCAGCCGAGGTTGTACTGGTCGATGACCGAGCGGGTCGGGTCGAGGAACCACACGGTGTTGACGACCTCGTCGAGGAGTTCGACGTCGTGGGTGATGAGGACGAGGCCGCCCTTGTGCCCGGAGAGGAAGCCGCGGAGCCAGGTGATGGAGTCGGCGTCGAGGTGGTTGGTGGGCTCGTCGAGGAGGAGGATGCCGTCGCCGTCGTCGGAGAAGAGAATGCGGGCGAGTTCGACGCGGCGCCGCTGGCCGCCGGAGAGGGTCTCCAGGGGCTGGGCGAGGATGCGGTCCTCGAGGCCGAGCTTGGAGCAGATGCGGGCGGCCTCGGACTCGGCCTGGTAGCCGCCGCGGGCGGAGAACTGCTCTTCGAGGCGGGAGTAGCGGCGCACGAGCTTGTCGCGGAGCGCGTCGTCGGCGACCTCGGCGAGTTCGACCTCGGTCTTGGCGAGGTCGGCGAGGAGCTGGTCGAGGCCGCGGGCGGAGAGGACGCGGTTGCTCGCGGTCTGGGTGAGGTCGGCGAAGCGCGGGTCCTGCGGGAGGTACCCGAAGGGGCCGTTGTTCTCGATTTTGCCGGAGTAGGGCTGGGTGAGCCCGGCGAGGACGTTCATGGTGGTGGTCTTGCCGGCGCCGTTGCGCCCCACGAGCCCGATCCTGTCACCGGGCTGGACCCGCAGATCGGCCCCGGACAGGAGGATGCGCGATCCGGCGCGCAGCTCGAGACCGGTGGCGGTGATCATGGGGCACTCCTCAGGAAGGCGGCGGCGCGGAATGAAGCAGGTGCTTCGGCCGCAGACCGTACAAGTTTAGGCGGCGGTCTGGGTCACGGTCATGCCGATATAAGCGAAGACACCTTTTGCGAGGAGGTGTTCACGTTCCGTGAGCGGCCTCCTCCTTTCGGAGGAGGCGCGGCCGCCCCCGGGTGCCGACCTCCTCCGCAAGGGGACCAGTTCGGGCGTTGTTTCGCAGGTCGAGGCGGGTTTGTCCGGATTGGATCGGATAGGTTTCCCGACGCTATGGGCAAGCATGATGACACCTGCGAGAACGCAGGACGCGAACTGACCAGCCGTCGACTCCGGGCGGTGGCCAGGCGCCGCCGCATCCGTCGCGAACGTCACACCTGGCGTGTCGTGAGCGGGGGTCTGGCGGCCGCCATCGTCACCGGCTGGGTGGTGTCGGCCCTCTCGGGGCAGGCCGCCGCGCAGGCGGCCGACGCCGAGGTGGACATGGACGCCACGGTGGTGCAGGCCGACTGGAAGGTCGACGCCGTGCTGGCGGACATGGCCGCCCAGCACGCCGCGGAGGAGGCGGCCGCTGCCGCCGCCGCGGCGCAGGCGCAGGCCGAGGCGCAGGCCGCCGCTGAAGCGGCCGCGAAGGCGCAGGCGGAGGCGGAAGCCGCCGCCGCGGCGAAGGCCGCCGAGGAGGCCGCCGCCGCCGAGGCCGCGAAGAACCCGTGGACGCTCCCGTCCACCGCGTCGATCACCTCCTTCTACGGGATGCGCAACGGCTCGATGCACGGCGGCACGGACTTCGGCAACAACGAGGGCGACGAGATCGTCTCCGTGGGCGCCGGCACCGTGACGTACGTGGGCTACGAGGCCGGGGGCTACGGCAACGTGGTCTACGTGGACCACGGCGACGGGGTCCAGACCCGCTACGCGCACGCCTCCGAGGTGCTCGTGGACGTGGGCGACGAGGTCGGGAAGGGCGACGCCCTGATCCTCGCCGGGACCACCGGCAACTCGACCGGCCCGCACCTGCACTTCGAGGTGCTGATCGACGACGAGAAGGTCGACTCGCTGGACTGGCTCCAGGACCAGGGGCTCGACGTCGGCTAGGGCGCTGCCGGCGGTGACGCCCTTGCGGCGCAGCCGTTCAGGCGCTGCCGAAGGTACTGCCGACACTGCTCCTCGCGAGCGCGATCGTGCGGTGCCGCACCGAGACCGCACTCTCCTTAAGGAGGACGGCGGCCCGGGGACCACCATCCCCGGGCCGCCGTTCCGCGTGTCGGGGCAGGAGAGCGGACCGCGGCCCGGTCGTCCCGAGGACGAGCGGGCCGCGGGTTTCACTGTCCTACCTGATCGTGAGCTGCGGCTCCACCAGGGTCGAGTCGGGCACGTCGAGGCCGTCGAGCTTGCGCATGAGGTGGCGCACCGCGGTCTCGGCGAGGGTCTCGGCGGGGACGAGCACGGACGGGAGCTGCGGGTGCACCCGCTCGGCGACCTCGTCGGGGCCGATGACGACCACGTGGAAGTCCTCCCCCACGAGCTTCCCGGCGTCGGCCAGCGCGTGCATGACGTGGCCGACCGCGGGCTCGTTGTGGACGGCGATCCCGTTCAGCGCCGGGTTCGCGGCCAGGAGCTCCTTCACGGTGCGCTGCACCGAGACCGGGTCGTCGGGGCACGGCTGCACGGTGGCGCCGGGGCCGGAGCGGCCCAGGAAGCCCTCGCGCACGCGCTCGGCGAAGCCGGTGCGGCGGGCGTAGACCGCCTCGGAGGCGCCGAGGAGGGCGATGTCGCCGCAGCCGCGCTCGCGCAGGTACTCGGCGCAGACGCGGCCGGCGGCGGTGAAGTCGAGGTCGACGCAGGTCAGGCCCGCGGCGTCGGCCGGGAATCCGATGAGGACGCTGGGGAGGCCGAGGCGGCGCAGGGTCTCCACGCGCGGGTCGCGCACTTCGACGTCCATGAGGATGAGGCCGTCCACGATGGCCGAGGCGGCGACGCGGGCGAGGCCCGCGGGTCCCTCGTCGGCGGTCATGAGCAGCACGTCCTGGTCGTGGCAGCGCGCCTCGGTGACGGCGCCGGAGGCGAACTGCATGAGGACCGGGAGGTGCATGCCGTCGCGCAGCGGGAGCATCATCGCCACGACCCCGGCCCGCCGGGAGGCGAGCGAGCGCGCGCCCGCGTGCGGGTGGTAGCCCAGGTCGGCGACGGCGTGCATGACGCGGTCGGCGGTCTCCGGGGAGATCGACCGCTTGCCGCTGAGGACGTACGAGACGGTGCTCGCGGCGACCCCGGCGCGGGCGGCCACGTCGGCGATCGTGACGCCGCGGCCAGGGCCGGCCACTAGGACTCGCCGCCGAAGGTCAGGGACGCGAGGCGGACGGGGCCGGACTCGAAGGTCACGTACAGGTCCTTGACGCCCTCGGCGCCGCCGAAGTCGACGGTGACGTCGGCGTAGTCGTAGACGCCGGCGGTCATGGGGGTGTCGATCTTGGCGAGCACGTCGCCGTCGAGCGGGTCGTCCACGCGCAGTTGGAGCTGCGAGGCGTGGCCGGAGACGCGGGCGGTGACGGAGGTGAAGCCGCTCCCGAAGTCGCAGTCGCCCAGCATGATCCAGCCGCCGGCCTCCTCGGCGGCGATGACGTCGCCGGAGGCGCGGGTCTCGTCGCGCCACAGGACGCCCGCGTAGGCGTCGTTGGAGGCGGCCGCGAGCGGCTGCGAGAGGTCGCGGGGGCCGACGGTGGTGCCGTCGACGCGGACGGAGGCGGACAGGACGATGTTCGCGGCGGAGCGGCCGACCATGAGGCGCTGGCGGCTCTTCTCGACGATCATGCGGCCGGTCGTGTTGTCCCAGTGGGCGAGGTCGTCGACGGCGACGTCGAAGCGGACGGTGCGGGTCTCGCCGGCGGCGAGGCGGACCTTCTGGAACGCGCGGAGCTGGCGCAGGGGCTGCTTGACGCGCGAGCCGCACTGGTGGGAGTAGAGCTGCACGGTCTCGACACCGTCGCGCTCGGACGTGTTGGTGACGTCGACGGTGACTTCGAGGACGTCGCCGGGGCCGGCGTGGTCCTTGCCGGGCTTGAGGTTCGCGTACTTGAAGTCGGCGTAGGAGAGGCCGTGGCCGAACGGGTAGAGGGGCTGGCCGAGGTAGTAGAGGTAGGTCGCGTCGGAGGCGACGATGTCGTAGTCGAGCATCGCGGGGAGCTCGGCGGCGTCGGTGTACCAGGTCTGCGGGAGGCGCCCTTCGGCGTCGCGGTCGCCGTAGAGGACGTCGGCGAGCGCGCTGCCCCACTCCTGGCCGCCGTGGCCGGACCACGCGACGGCGGGCACGTGCGCGGCGGCCCAGTTCGCGGCGTAGGGGTAGGAGGAGGACATGACCAAAATGGTATTCGGGTTGGCGGCGACGAGGTCGCGCAGGAGCCATTCCTGGGCGTCGGGGAGGCGGAGGTCGCGGCGGTCCTCGGTCTCGCGGCCGTTGACGAGGGGGTGGTCGCCGAGGACGGCGACGACGACGTCGGCCTCGCGGGCGAGGTCGGCGGCGACGGTGCGGGCCTTGACGACGAACTCGAAGTCGAACTCGGCGGCGCGGGTCTGGTCGCCGGTGAGGACGATGCGGCCGTCCTCGATGGCGAACCACTTGCCGGTCTCGGCGTCCTCGCCCTTGTGGATCTGGCGCACGGCGACCTTGCCGCCCTCGACCTCGACGATCTTGAAGGTCTCGTGGACGTCGAACTCGTGGGGGCCGGGCGAGTCGGCGCCGACGGTGCCGTCGAGGCGGCCGTCGACGTAGCGGCCGGTGGCGACGGAGCGGGCGGTGTAGGACCAGCCGCCCCAGTCGAAGAGGTCGTACTGGGCGGCGGCGCCGGTGGTGTCGGTGAGGGCGAGCGCGGCGCCGTCCTCGACGGCGGTGACGTAGCCGGTCTTGTGGCGCAGGCGGATGCGGTCGACGCCTTCGCAGTAGAGGACCTCGGCGCGCTCGGCGAGGGCCTGGCGGGCGGTGACGGCGTACGGGAGGGTCCCGGAGTACCAGTCCTGCATCTGGACGTCGGCGAGCGGGCCGATGACGGCGATCTTCTTCGGGGCCCGGAGCGGCAGGATGCCGTCGTTCTTGAGGAGGGTGATCGACTGCGTGGCGGCCTCGCGGGCGAGGGCGCGGTGCTCGGGCGAGTTCACGGACTCGCGGCCGATGCGCGCGTAGGGGTCCTCGGGGTCGAACTCGCCGAGGCCGAAGCGCACGTGGAGGTTGCGGCGCGCGGCGGTGTCGATGTCGGCCTCGTCGAGGAGGCCGCGGTCGAGGGCGGTGACGAGGTGGGCGAGGACGCCTTCGGCGCGGTCGTCATCCTGGGTGAAGGAGTCGAGGCCGGCCTTGACGGCGGCGGCGTACGCGGTGGGGAGGTCTTCGAAGTAGCCCTGGAGCTGCGCGAGGTTGTTGGGCGCGTAGGCGTCCGAGACGACGAAGACCTCGTCGGCGGTCCAGGTGCGCAGCTCGGTGCCGACCAGGGGGGTCACGTGCGCGGGGCGGCCGTTGACGAGGTTGTACGAGAGCATGACCGCGACCGCGTCGCCGCTCGCCAGTGCCGGGCGGTGGGCGGCGAACTCGTACTCGTGCAGGACGCGCGGGGGCATGTTCGAGGAGGTGGTGCAGCGGTCGGCCTCGTTGCCGTACGCGAGGAAGTGCTTGACGGTGGGGGCGGTCTTCCACACGGACCCGTCGTCGCCCTTGAGGCCGCGCGCGTAGGCGCCGCCCATGAGGCCGGTCATCCACGCGTCCTCGGAGTAGCCCTCCTCGTTGCGGCCCCAGCGGGGGTCGCGCAGTGGGTTGACGGTGGGGGCCCACACGTTGCGGCCGACCTTGGCGGGGTCGTCGTGGTGGAAGGCGAGGACCTCGTCGGCGACGGCGGCGCCGACCTGCTCGACCAGTCCGGGGTTCCAGGTGGCGCCGAGGGCGACGACCTGCGGGAAGACGGTGGCCTCGCCGAGCCAGGCGAGCCCGTGGAGGGCTTCGGTCCCGGTCTTGAAGGGGCCCATGCCGAGTCGTTCGACGGGCCGGTGGTACTGGTGCAGCAGGCCGATCTTCTCGTCGAGGGTGAGCCGGGCGAGGAGGTCGGCGACGCGCTCCTGGCGGGGCAGGGACGGGTCGCGGAAGGGCGGACGCGGATCGCTGTCGGTCATGAGGGTCTTCCTTGCTCGGACGTCGCTGTCACTGGCTGTGTCTTGCGTCATCGAAGCGCTTCGAAGACCGGGGTGTTCGACCTGGTCGCGGGAGTTTCATTGAAGAAGCTTGTCGAAGCGCTTCGATTGAGGAATGCAAGATTTCTACACCCGGCCCCGCCCGCCGGTCAAGGCGGGCGGGGCGGCGCGGCGTGCATGAATGATGGTTTTCGTCCGTTTGCGTCAGGATCTACCTGGGGAAACGAACGTGGTAACAGTTCCGAAACAACCGGAGCGGCGCCGGGCCTAGCGGCCCAGCGGGGTCGGCATGAGGCCGGCGTCGATGTCGTTGAGGATGCCGGTGGCGGCGCCGAGGGCCGGGGCCTCGTGGCCGAGCGCGGAGACGACGATCTCGGCCCCGCCCGCGCCCGAGGCGTGGGTGCGCGCGGCCAGCTCGGTCTCCGCGGCGGGCCCGATCCAGGTGCTCAGCGCCTGGTAGTGGCCGCCGAGGACGACCGCCTCGGGGTTGAGCAGGTCCACCGCCAGCGCGATGCCGGCGCCGAGCGAGCGGCCGATGCGGTCGAGGGCCGCCACGACGCGGGGCTCCTCGGCGCGGGCGCGGGTGACGATGTCCTCGACCTCCGCCTCGACCTCGGTCCCGGCGATGTCGTCCGATTCGGACAGCTCGTCGAGGACCGCGCGGATGCCGGCGAAGTCCTCGACGCGGCCGACGCGGCCGTCGACCTCGATGAGGAGGTTGCCGATCTCGCCCGCGAACCCGGTCGCGCCCCTGCGGAGCTCGCCGTCGACGATGAGGCCGGCGCCGAGTCCGATCTCGCCGGTCAGGTAGATCATGTTGGACACCCCGGCCCAGGACCCGAAGCGCTGCTCGGCGACGGCGCCGAGGTTGGCGTCGTTGTCGGCGGTGACGGTGTACTTGGGGTCGCGCATGGCCTGGCGCAGGCGGCCGGTGAGGTCGAAGTCGGACCAGCCGAGCATCGGGGCGCGCTGGACGACGCCGTCGTTGTCGATCATGCCGGGGACGGCCACGGCGAGCCCGAGGATCTGGCGCCCTTCGGAGTCCATGCGGTCGACCGCGCGCTTGGCGAGGCCGGCGAGCGCGGAGACCGACTTGCCGGGCGTGGAGCGGGCGCCGTCGTGGGCGCGGCGCCAGGACAGGAGGCGGTTCCCGGCGAGGTCGACGGCGACGAGGGTCATGTAGTCGACGTTGACCTCGACGCCGAGGGAGGCGTAGTAGCCGGTGTCGACCGAGAGCAGGACCGCGGGGCGGCCGATGTTGCCGATGACCGAGCCGGACTCGCGCAGGACGCGGCGCTCGATGAGCTCGGCGACGAGCGAGGAGACCGTGGCCTTGTTCAGCCCGGTCTTGGCCGCGAGGTCGGCGCGCGAGCACCGGCCCTCGGCCCTGACCTGCCGGAGCACGAAGCCGAGGTTGTTGGCCCGCACATCGGTGAAGTCGGCGCGCTTGGCGCGGCCGGGCTCCTCTTCGGCCTCGCCCGGACCGGCGGACTTCGCCGCTATGCGCATCGCCATGTTCTCCTCCTGTTGCGAGCTCGTGGCCCGGCCTCGCCGGCACCGGTGCCGGCAGTGGTGTCCTCGGGCATTGTCGTGGATGGCGACAAGCGGTCGTCGGGCAGTCCCTGACAGTGGTCTATGTGCACGTTCAACTACAAGGCCCGTTCCCGAATCGTGATGAATCCGCGCCCGTTTCGCCTGACCCCCCGCTTGTGGGGCCCGACACTGTGCGCTACTTTAGTTTATCGAATAGCCGAACTAATTACCGGCTTACCCCCTCGCGAAACAGTCAGACCGAAAGGACAGCAACGTGGCTACTCCCTCCGACAGGTCGCCCCTCCGGCGTCGCTCCCTGTTCAAGGTGGCCGGTCTCGGCGCCGCCGGGGCCGCGGGCCTGCCCGTCGTCGCCGCTTGCAGTGACATCGAATCGGGCGCGGGCTCCTCGCAGGCCACGGAAGGCTTCGACTTCCTGCCCACGTACAAGGAGTTCCCCCTCCCGGTCGAGCCCGACCTCGTCGGCGAGCCGCCGAACCACCCCTCCGGGTTCACCTCCTACCCCGAGCCGGTCGACGGCGTCGAGACGGCCGAGGCCGGCGGCGAGTACGAGATCACCGTCCCGATGTGGGGCACTCCCCCCTCCGGCGACGACCCGTACTTCGCGGCCCTCCAGGAGGCGTGGGGCGGGACCAAGGTCAACCTCCGCCACGCGGACGGCAACACCTTCGCCCAGACCTCGGTGCAGTGGCTGCAGGCCAACGAGTTCGGCGACGCGATCAACATGTTCGGGTGGATGACCGACTCCCACCCGAACTTCCAGGAGACGGTGGTCAACACCTTCTACGACCTCACCGACATCGTCAAGGGCGACATCAGCGACCGCTGGCCGCTCCTCGCCGGGGAGCCCACCCTCTCGTGGGGCCAGTCGGTCTGGTCGACCGACACCGCCGACCCCGAGTCCGCCCGCGTCTTCGGCGTCCCCCAGAGCTTCTACGGCGGCCCCGGCAACGGCATGTTCGTCCGCACCGACCTGCTCGAAGCCGCGGGCCTCGCCATGCCGACCACCGTCGAAGAAGTCCTCGAGGTCGCCCGCGCCTGGTCCGACGGCGCCAACGGCAAGTGGGCCTTCCTGGGCCTGGACTACGTGACCCCCGAGTGGTTCGGCCTCGCGTCGAGCCCCGGCTGGGCCTACATCGACGGCAAGCTGGTGCACAATTGCGAGCGCCCCGAGTACACCGAGTGGCTCACCTTCCGCCGCACCTGCTGGGACGAGGGCCTCATCCACCCCGACACCCCGACCGGGACCCTGGACGGTCACGCCCTGCACGTGGCCGGGACCATCCTCATGTCCCAGGACGGCATCTCGTGGTGGTCGGACTACACCAACCAGGTCCTCGGCGGCACCGCCGAGGGCCAGGTCGACCCGATCGGCGCGATCGGCGCCTCGGGCCGCGAGCCGATCCGCTACGTCAGCAAGTCCGTCGGCGGCTGGACCTTCTTCAACAAGGACCTCTCCGAGGACCAGGTGAAGGAACTGCTCGACGTCATGAACTTCTGCTCCGCGCCTTACGGCACCAAGGAGTACGAGCTCCTGCAGTACGGCGTCGAGGGCACCCACTTCGACTACGGCGACGACGGCTTCCCCGTCCGCACCGAGGCCGGCATCGCCACCGTCCAGGCCCCCGTCAACTTCAAGGAGATGTCGGGCCAGGTCCAGACCTTCCTGTCCGGCGACCCCGACCTCGTCCAGCGCCGCTTCGAGTACAACGCGTCGGTGAAGGACTTCGCCGAGGAGAACATCTTCAAGGGCCTGCGCGTCGAGGGCCCGGCGGAGTACAAGACCGCCTCGCAGACCCTCCTGGACCAGCAGGACGACATCGCCTACGGGCGCGCCGAGCTGTCCTCGATCCCCGACATGGTCGAGACCTTCCTGAACTCCGGCGGCGAGGCCGCCCGCGAGCACTTCCAGAGCTCGTACGACCAGGCGCAGGGCAAGTAAGACCCTCGTCCGGGCGGCGGTGCCTCCCACCGCCGCCCGGTCCCTTCCCCGTTCACCGCACTGACTGGACACACAAGCGATGACAGCACTCCAGACCTCAGCGCCCCCGGCTTCCGGCCGGGCAGGGGGTCGTCCCGACTTCAAACGCAAGCGCACGGTCAAGCAGCGGCTGCGCCACGACTGGCCCCTGCTGCTCATGACCGCCCCCGCGCTGGCGCAACTGGCGGTGTTCTTCTACTGGCCCTCGTCCTGGAACATCATCGCGTTCATGGACTACAGCCCCTACCGGGGCTTCTGGGAGAACCCGTTCGTCGGCTTCGCCTGGTTCGAGCGGCTCTTCTCCGACCCGTACTTCGTGCCGGCGCTGCTGAACACGCTGAAGTTCTCCGCGCTCAACCTGGTGTTCCTGTTCCCGCTGTCGATCGCCTTGGCGCTCATCATGCACAGCGTGGTGTCCACGAAGGTCCGCAGCGTCTTCCAGTCGATCGTGTACCTGCCGTACTTCTTCTCGTGGGTCCTGGTCGTCACCATCTTCGTGCAGGTCCTCGGTGCCGACGGCCTGGCCAGCAACTGGCTGCTCGGCTTCGGCGGGGACCGGCTCGACATCATGTCCGACCCCGGGACGTTCACCTTCCTGGCCTGGCTCCAGTGGGCCTGGAAGGACGCGGGCTGGGGCATGATCATCTTCCTGGCGGCGCTCGCCTCGATCAACCCGAGCCTGTACGAGGCCGCGGCGGTCGACGGCGCCGGACGCTGGAGGCGCATGTGGCACATCACGATCCCGGGCATCCGGCCCGTGATCGTGCTGCTCTTGATCCTCCACATCGGCAACATCCTCACCGTCGGATTCGAGCAGTACCAGTTGCAGCGCGAGGCCGTCGGCTACCAGACCACCGAGGTGCTGGACACGTTCGTCTACTACCGCGCCATCCTCACCAGCCAGTACTCGTTCGGCACCGCGGCCGGCCTGTTCAAGGGCGTGATCGGGCTGATCCTGATCCTCGTCGCGAACAACGTGGCCCACCGCCTCGGAGAGCAAGGGATCTACCAGAAGTCATGACCACCGCTGCTGTCCGACCGAAGCTCCGCCGCAGGAGCCAGCGCGCCGCGTGGGACGAGGAGCCGTCCTTCGTCGGGAAGTTCGTCAAGGCGGCCTTCCTCATCTGCTACGCCGCCGCGATCGTCCTCCCGATCTGGGCCGTCGTGGCGACCAGCTTCGCCAGCGAGGCCGCCCTCCAGCAGGCCGGCGGCAACCTGCTGCTGATCCCCACCGAGGTCAGCACCCAGGCGTACCGGGAGATCCTGGGCGGCGGCGCGCTCACCAACTCGCTGCTGCTGACGGTCCTGCTCACCGCGGGCGGCACCGCCCTGAGCATGATCCTCACCATCGGCGCGGCGTACGGGCTCTCGCGGCCCGGCTCGCTGGCGCACCGCCCGCTGCTGATGCTGGTGCTGTTCACGTTCCTGTTCGGCCCGGGCATGTACCCCAGCTACCTGGTGGTGCAGAAGCTGGGCCTGCTCGACACGTACTGGTCGCTGATCCTGCCGATGGCGCTCAACGCGTTCAACCTGATCGTGCTGCGCTCGTTCTTCATGAACAGCGTCCCGGCCGAGCTCATCGACGCCGCGAAGATGGACGGCGCGGGCGAGTTCCGGATCCTGTTCAAGGTCGTGCTGCCGATGTCCAAGGCGATCCTCGCGGTCATCGCCCTGTTCTACGCGGTCGGCTACTGGAACATGTACTTCCAGGCGGTGCTGTACACGCCGGGCCTGGAGACCCAGCCGATCCAGGTGGTGCTCCAGCGGATGCTCATGTCGACGCAGGGCATGCCCGGGGCCGACATCGGCCAGTACCAGGCCGCCGAGGCCGCGCCGACCGCGGCGCTGAAGATGGCCGTGGTCGTGTGCACGATCGTCCCGATCGTCATCATGTACCCGTTCATCCAGAAGCACTTCACGAAGGCGATCATCACCGGCGCCATCAAGGGCTAGCCGGGCAGCTTCAGGGCCGTCTCCGCTTCCGCGGGGGCGGCCCTTCGGCGTGCTCCCGGCGCGGCGCCCCCGCCGAACGGCTGCCGCGCGGCCTTCCTCCCCCGCCGGTCGGCCCCCGCCGAAAGTCCGGGTTCCGCGGCCGCCACCTGCGGATTGCTAGACTCCCGACTGCCGAGAACGGCCCTCCCCTACGCCGGAAGACGGGTGCCGCATGCCGCAACGGTTCAGCGTCGTCGGTCGGAAGCCGATCGCGGTGGCGGTCGCCGCCGTCGCGGTCGTCGCGCTCACGTTCGGCGTCCTCGCCGCACTGCCCGAACCGAAGGGGGACATCGTGTTCGCCCCCGAGCCGACTCCGGAGGCGGCGACCCCCGAGTCCCTGGCGGCGGACTTCGTGGCCGAAGCAGGGCTGGCGGGCGAGTTCTCGTTCGTGCTCTACGACACCGCTGAAGACCGGTACCTGCTCAGCTACCGGCCCGACGACGTCCACTACAGCATGTCGGTCGCCAAGGTCCTCATCGCCGTCGGCGCGCTGCGCAGCGGCGCCGACCCGGCCCGGGTGGCCGAGATGATCTCCAGGAGCGACGACCCGATCGCCAACGAGCTGTGGGGCGTCGTGGAGGGGCCGGCCGTGATCGAGGAGCTGGCCGCCGAGATGGGACTGGAGCACACCGCGCCGTCGCCGGACTGGGGGCGCTGGGGCGACGTGCGCATCTCCGCCTCCGACATCGTGCGGATGTACGAGTTCCTGTTCGCCGAGGTGCCGGCGGAGGAGCGGGACGTCATCGTCGACGCGATGGCGGCGACCACCGAACTCGGGTCCGACGGCTACGACCAGACCTTCGGGATCCCCACGGCCGCGGACGGTCTCGACTGGGCGGTCAAGCAGGGCTGGGGCTGCTGCAAGCCCGACCTGTTCCTCGTCTCGACCGGCGCGGTCGGCGCCGGCCACCGGTACATCGCGGCGGTCTTCGGCGCCTGGGACGAGCGCCGGACGAGCGACGAGGCCGCCGCCGCGGAGATGACCGCCGTCGCGCGGTTCCTGGTCGACGCGCTGCCCGAACCGGCGTGAACGGGCCGCTTTCACTCGGCGCGGACGTAGTGAAAGCGCCGTGAAAGGCGGGTGAAAGGCAAGGGCGCCAGGCTGGTTCCACACCCACCGAACAGCAGGAAGGCGCCCTTCATGAAGTACGCGATCGAAGTCCGGGGGCTGGTGAAGTCCTTCGGCGAGGTCCGCGCCCTCGACGGCGTGGACCTCGGCGCGGCCCCCGGCACGGTCCTGGGCCTGCTCGGGCCCAACGGGGCCGGCAAGACCACGGCCGTGCGCGTCCTGTCGACGCTGACGCTCCCCGACGCCGGGACGGCCCGGGTCCTCGGACTCGACGTCGCGGCCGACGCCGCGAAGGTCCGCGAGCGCCTGAGCCTCACCGGCCAGTACGCCGGGCTCGACGCCGCGCTCACCGGCGAGCAGAACCTCGTCCTCATCGCCCGGCTCCTGGGGGCCTCGCGGTCGCAGGCGCGCAGCCGCGCCCACGAGCTCATCGAGCGGTTCGAGCTGGCCCACGCCGCGTCCCGGCCAGTCGAGGGCTACTCCGGCGGCATGCGCCGCCGCCTCGACCTGGCCGCGTCCATCGTGCGCCGCCCCGAAGTGCTCGTCCTCGACGAGCCCACGACCGGGCTCGACCCCAGCAGCCGCACCGGGCTGTGGGCGGTCGTTCGCGAACTCGTCGCCGAGGGGACCACGGTCCTGCTCACCACCCAGTACCTGGAGGAGGCCGACCAGCTCGCGGACGCCATCGCGGTGATCGACAAGGGCCGCGTCATCGCCTCGGGCTCGCCCACCCAGCTCAAGCAGGCCGTCGGCGGCCTGGTGCTGCGGATGCGCCCGGCCCGGCCCGACGCCCTGCGGCAGCTGGCGGAGCTCGCGAACTGGTCCGTCGGCGCGGCGCCGCGGATCGAGCACGACGAGGTGGCCGTCCCGGTCGCCCACCCCGGGGAGGCGACCGCGGTCATGGCCCGAGTCGTGCAGGCCGGGACCGACCTGGCCGCGTTCGGGCTCCACGAGCCGACCCTGGACGAGGTGTTCCTGACCCTGACGGGGCACCGGACCGAGACCGAGCACGACGAGCGGAAGGCGGAGGCGGCGGCATGACCACCACGACCACTTGGACCACGACGCGCGGCCCGCTCGCGCAGGCCGCCTCGATGACCGCGCGCTCGCTCGTGTCGGTCAGGAACCAGCCCGCGCAGCTCGTCGACTTCATCATGATCCCGATGATGATCCTGCTGTCCATCACGTTCTTCATGGGCGGGCAGATGATGGGGACCTGGCAGGCGTTCCTCGACTACGCCGGGCCGACCCTCATCGCGATGGGCCTGTTCTTCGCGATCGTCTCGACCGGGCTCGGCCTGTTCGCGGACCTGAAGACCGGCGTGTTCGACCGCCTCACCGCGATGCCGGTGTCGCGGTTCGCGCTCCTGGCCGGGCGGGTCGCGGCCGACATGGTCAAGCACCTGTGGGCGCTCCTCATCGTCGGCGGCGTCGCCTTCGCGATCGGGTACCGCGCCGACGGCGGCGCCGTCGGGGTCGCGGCCACCGTGCTCGTGGTGGTGCTGTTCCTCTCCGCGTGCTCGTGGACGATGGTCCTGGTGGGCCTGACCGCGAAGTCCGAGGAGCAGATCCAGACCTGGATGGTCAGCCTGCTCATGCCCCTGGCGTACACCTCGACGATGTTCGTGGAGATCGAAACGCTGCCCGGGCCGGTGCAGTGGTGGGCGCGGGTCAACCCGCTCACCGCGCTCGCCGACACCATGCGGGTGCTGCTGGCGGGCGAGGCGCCCGGCGCCGAGACACTCGCGCTCCTCGGCTGGTGCGCCGCGATCCTGGCGGTGTTCGTGCCGCTGTCGCTGCGGGCCTACCGCAGGCGCCTCACGAGCTGAACGGCCAGTTGCTCTCGCTGAGCATCGCGGCGGCCCGGGCCTCCAGCTCCGGGTCGCCGCCGTCGTGCGCCACCTTCACCAGTTCGCGGTACAGGTGCACGGCGACCTCGGAGAAGTCGAGGAACTGCGGCAGCAGGGTCTCGGCGAGCAGCAGCTCGTCGCGGGCCTCTTCGAGCCGGCCCAGGCGGTGCAGGCAGATCGCGGCCGAGGTGCTGGCCGCGATGACGTTCTCGGCGTTGCCGATCCGCTCGGCGCGGGCGCCGATCTCGCGCATCTTCTCCAGGACCGCGGCCGGGTCGTCCCCGTGCCGGGCGTCCAGGCGCCACAGGTACTCGGCGATCACCGACTCCGCGAGGTCGGCGCCGAACTCGGACTCGGCGGCGAGCGCGCGGATGAGGAGCCCGCGGGCGCCCTCGTAGTCGTCGTTCGCCATGCGCTCGGCCGCGAGGCCCTGGAGGGTGATGATGAGCCCGAACCGCTCCCCTAGCCGCGTGAAGATCCGGTTCGCCTCGGTGAGGTCGGCCAGCGCGGCGCCGGCGCCGCGGGCGCGCTCGGAGTACTCGGAGGCGAACAGCAGGCCGATGCCGCGGACCCAGGCGTCGCGTTCGGGGTCGAGGGCGGCGATGATCGCGCGCAGGGCGTCCTCGTCATCGGCGAGGAGGGCCCGGATGAGCGGGATCATGCGCAGCAGGGGGTCCCGGTCGTAGAGGCCGTGCGCCTCGCAGAGCGCCTGCGCGGCGGCGAACTCGGCCTCGACCTCGGCGGGGTCGAGCCAGCCGGACCACAGGCCCCAGGTGCCGGCGAGGACGATCTCGGCGCGGTGGATCGGGTCGACGTCGCCGGGCATGGCGCGCACGCGCAGGGCGAGCTCCTGGCCTTCGCGGCGGTGGCCGCGCATCCACCAGTACCAGGACAGGGGCGTGACCGCGCGGTGCGCGGCGGCGGCGTTCCCGGCGGCGATCATGCGGCGGACGGCGGCGGTGAAGTTGCCGTGGTCGGCGGCGAGGCGGTCGAGCCATTCGACCTGCTCGGCGCGCATGAGGTGGGGTTCGGCGGCGAGGGCGAGGCCGGCGTAGTGGGCGGCGTGGCGCTCGTAGCGGTCGGCGGTCTCGCCGGCCTCGGAGAGGCGGGCGGCGGCGTACTCGCGGACGGTCTCCAGGAGCCGGTAGCGGCCGCCGGGGAGGCGCTGCACGAGCGACTTCTCCACGAGGCCGGCGATGTCGTCGGCGTCGGCGGAGCAGACGGCGCAGGCGGCGTCGAGGTCGGCCGAGCCGTTGAAGACGGACATGCGGGCGAGGACGTCGCGTTCGCGCGGGTCGAGGAGGTCCCAGCTCCAGTCGACGACGGCGCGGAGGGTCCGCTGGCGGGGCTCGGCGGTGCGGGGGCCGCGGGCGAGGAGGCCGAAGCGGTCGCCGATGCGGGCGGCGAGGTCGTCGACGGTGAGGGCGCGCAGGCGGGCGGCGGCGAGTTCGATGGCGAGGGGGAGGCCGTCGAGGGCGGTGCAGAGGTCGACCACGGCGGCGGCGTTGGCGGCGTCCACGGTGAAGGCGGGGTCGCTCTGGCGGGCGCGCTCCTCGAAGAGGCGGATCGCGGCGTGGGCGCGGACGGCGTCGAGGGGGTCGTCGCGGTCGGGCAGCGGGAGGGGGCCGACGCCGACGACGGTCTCGCCGCGGATGCCGAGGGCCTCGCGGCTGGTGGCGATGACGCGGAGGGTGGGGACGCGGGCGAGGAGGTGGGCCAGGAGGGCCGCGGCGGACTCGACGACGTGCTCGCAGTTGTCGGCGACGAGGACGAGGTCGCGGCCCCAGAGGGCTTCGGCGAGGCGGGTCTCGGGCTCGTCGCCGCGGCGGGCGATGACGGACTCGCTGTGGCCGAGGGCGTCGAGGAGGACTTCGGGGAGCTTCCCGGCGTCGGTGACGGGCGCGAGCTCGACCATGCGAACGGTGCGCCCGGCGGCGGCGAGGCGGTGGGCGGCCTCGACGGCGAGGCGGGTCTTGCCGGTGCCGCCGGGGCCGGTGAGGGTGACGAGGCGGTGGCGGTCGAGGAGCGCGGGGAGTTCGGCGAGCTCGTCCTCGCGGCCGATGCAGGCGGTGAGGGGCTGCGGGAGGCCGTTGGGCCGGGTCTCGGGGACGACGGGTTCGATGCCGCGGAGGACGTCGAGGTGGGCTTCGCCGAGGACGGGCGAGGGGTCGACGCCGAGGTCGTCGGCGAGTTTGGCGCGGACCTGCTCGTAGACGGCGAGGGCGTCGGCGCGGCGGCCGGAGGCGGCGAGAGCGCGCATGTAGCGGGCGGCGTCGGGTTCGTCGAGGGGGTCGGCCGCGTGGCGGGCGGCGAGGTCGGCGAGGACGGCGTCGGCGCCGTCGAGGCGCAGGCGGGCCTCGATGTGGAGGGCGGCGACGGCTTCGCGGCGGACGGTGAGGCGGACGGCGGCGGCGCCGGCGGGGCCGCGGCCTTCGAGGTCGGCGAGGGCGGGTCCCCGCCAGAGGGCGAGGGCGCGCTCGGCGAGGTCGCGGACGGCGGCGGGCGAGTCCTCTCTGGAGGCCGATTCGGCTTGGGCCGCAATCCGTTCGAATTCCTCGACATCGGTGCCGACGCGGGTGAGGCGGTAGCCGCCGGGGCCGTGGACGACGCGGTCGCCGAGGACGCGGCGGAGCCGGGAGAGCTGGGTGTGGAGGGCGCCGGCGGCGTTCGCGGGCGCCTCGTCGGGCCACAGGGCGTCGATGAGGGCGTCGGCGGTGACGTGGCGGCCGGGGTCGAGGGCGAGTCGGGCCAGCAGGGCGCGCTGGCGGCCGGCCGGGACGGGGACCTCGGCGCCGTCGTCGCCGGTGATCCGCAGCGGTCCCAGAAGCTCCACTCGCATGGGGTCCATCTTGCCGCGTGGGCGCGCGGGGCGGGGAGCCGGTCCGGGTGGCGAGGGGGGCTCGGCTCCTGAGTGGAATCTATTTCTTGCATGGACAGGTTGTCACGACATATCACGGCGTTTCTGTCAACTTCCCGACTGATCGCACAAACCGCCTGACGGCGCACGTACTGTCGTTCACACACTCCGACAAACATGAGGTGCGGTGTCCGCCATGGCGTTCCGAGTCGAATACCAACACGATTCTCACTCCGGCCCGCCTGCCTCTCCCGTCCCGGAAGGAGCGCCGCCCATGAGCGCTGGCCCCGCGGGCAAGCACGTGGCCGGACACTGCGCCGAGTTCAGGCTGCAGACGAGGGACCACGGGACCCAGATCCTGCTCGCGTACGACCCGGACGGGGTGGCCGCCGCGGTCGCGACGATCGTCGCCGCCGACCTGGTCCAGGTCGCGACGGCGCTGGTGCGGGACCGGCCCGGCTACGAGCCCGGCGGGCGGCCCGACCACGGGCTCAAGATCATCGCCGACCGCGAGACCGAGGTCGGCGCGCTCTCGTACTACGGGCCCGGCGGCGAGGACTACGGCCCGGGGGCATGGGTGTCGTACTCCGACCGGCGCTGGGCGCCGCAGATCCGGCTCTACCGGGACATGGACACCGCGAGCGTCTTCCCGCCCGACGCGCACATCGCCCTGAGCTCGCTGGCGCGGGCAGTGGAGGACTTCCGGGCGACCGGCGGGCTGCGCCCGACGATGGTGGCGTGGCGGCCCTCGACCGTTTGGTGAGGACGCCGTGCGGTGAGAACGCCGTCCGGTGTGTCCAACGCCCCTGCGGCGGACGCCCGGAGTGCGGGAACGCGGGTCGGCGCGCGGCGCCCGGCTCGATAGGATTCGGCCATGACCAGCACCGACGTGGTCGCCGTGCGCTTCGCCGAGTCCTCGGACGCGGTGTCGATCGCCGCGATCGTCAACCACTACATCGCCGAGAGCACCGCGAACTTCCGCACCGAGCCGCAGTCGGCGGCCGACTGGGAGCAGGAGCTCGCGTCCTACGGGTCGCGCTACCCGTGGCTCGCGGCCGAGTACGGCGGCGAGCTGGTGGGCCTGGCCTACGCCAAGCCGTGGAACCCCCGGCAGGCGTACGACTGGACGGCGGAGGCGACGGTGTACGTGGCCGAGGGCCAGCGCGGGCGCCGCGTCGGCTCGACCCTGTACCGGGAGCTGTTCGCGCGCCTGGAGTCGCAGGGCTTCCGCAGCGTCATGGCGCTGGTGACGAGCCCGAACCCGGGGAGCGAGGCGCTGCACGCGGCGTTCGGCTTCCGGCTGGTGGGCCGGATCGACGCGGCGGGCTACAAGTTCGGTGGCTGGCACGACGTGGGCATCTGGCAGAAGCCGCTCGCGGTCCCGGCCGACCCGCCCGCGGCGCCGGTGCCCGTGCGGCGCTAGCGCGCGGTTCCAATCAACCTCTCATCGTTCTCACCGGATGCGCGGAGGGCCCCTCCGTAGTGTTCGGTGCAAGGGGAAATCGAATCCTCCTGAGGGTGACAGCGCCGCGAGGCGCGGATCCTACTGATGGGTGTGGGGTTGCGAACAGGGCCCGGAGCTGAAGCTCCGGGCCCTGTTCCGTTCTCCGTACGTGTCTAGCGCACCCCGTACAGGTGCTCCAGGGCGAGCTGGTCGAGGGCTTCGAAGGCCATGCCCTTGGCGGCGAGGCCCTCGACGTCGACCTCGACGTGCTTGAGGTCGGCCCAGGTCTCGCCCTCGCCGAGGGTGGGGACGGCGAGCTCGTCGACGCGGGCGGCCTTGAGGGCCTCCTGCACCTCGGGGTCGGCGCGGAACGCCTTGACCTTCTCCTGGAGGATCTTGTAGTTGCGCATGCAGGCGGCGGCCGAGACCCACACGCCCTTGTCGTCCTCGGTGCGCGGGGGCTTGAAGTCGAAGTGGATCGGGCCGGTGTACTGGCCCTTGGCGATGCCCTCCTCGACGGCGTCGACGGTCCAGAAGGCGCCGCCGACGTTCCCGGCGCCGAAGCGCAGGTCCTGGTCGTAGCGCGGACCGGTCTGGCCGTTGAGGTCGATGTGGTAGAGCTTGCCGTGCCACAGCGCCTGGCGGATGCCGGCGGCGTAGTCGAGCCCGGCCATCTCCTCGTGCCCGATCTCGGGGTTGATGCCCGTCAGCTCGGGGCGCTCGAGCTCGTTGATGAACGCGATGGCGTGGCCGAGGGTCGGCAGCAGGATGTTGCCGCGGGGCTCGTTCGGCTTGGGCTCGATGGCGAACCGGATGTCGTAGCCCTGCTCGACGACGTAGTCGCCGAGGGTGTCGAACGCCTCCTTCATGCGGGCCATCGCGGACTGGACGTCCTTGGAGCCGCCGGACTCGGCGCCCTCGCGCCCGCCCCACGCGACGTAGATCTCGGCGCCGAGCTCGGCGGCGAGGTCGATGTTGCGCATGACCTTGCTGATCGCGAAGCGGCGGACGTCGCGGTCGTTGTGGGTGAAGCCGCCGTCCTTGAAGATCGGGTGGCCGAACAGGTTCGTGGTCGCGGTGGTGACCTTGAGCCCGGTCTCGTCGAGGGCCTTGCGGAAGGCCGCGATCTTGGCGTCGCGCTCGGACTCGGCGGCGCCGAACGCGAACACGTCGTTGTCGTGGAAGTTCACGCCGTAGGCGCCGATCTCGGCGAGCTCGCGGACGGCCCGGTCGGCGGCCATGTCGGCGCGGGTGGCCGAGCCGAACACGTCCTGAGCCGCCCAGCCGACCGTCCAGATGCCGAAGGAGAACTTGTCCTCGGGCACCGGTGCGTACTTGTCGGTCATGATCAGTTCCTTTGCTATCGGTGCTGGTCCCATGAGGCGGTCTCGTTCCTCAGGGTCGCGTACTGGTCGGCCACGGTCGCGGCGGTGCCGGTGAGCCGCTCCGTGTCCCCGTTCTTCCACTGCGGCGGTTCGCCGCGGCCGGACAATGCCCAGGCCGCCTGCCTGGCGGCGCCGAGCGCCACGTACTCGGCGGCGGGAGGGACGTCCACGTCGACGCCGAACACGGCGGGGGCGATCCGGCGGACGGCTTCGGAGGCGGCGGCGCCGCCGATGAGGAGCACGCGCCGGGCTTCGAGGCCCTGCGCGGCCATGGCGGCGAGGCCGTCGGCCTGGGCCGAGAGCATGCCTTCGACGGCGGCGCGGGCGAGGTCGGCGCGGGTGGCGCCGGTGGTGATCCCCGCGAGGACGCCGGTCGCGTTGGGGCGGGCCGGGGTGCGCTCGCCGTCGAGGTAGGGCAGGAGGGTGAGCCCGCCGGCCCCGGGCGCGGCGGCGAGGGCGAGGGCGTCGAACCCGGCGTGGTCCACACCCAGGAGGGTACGGAACGTGTCGAGGACGCGGGCGGCGTTGAGCGTGCAGACCAGCGGCAGGAACCGGCCGGTGGCGTCGGCGAACCCGGCGACGAGGCCCGAGGGGTCGTTCGCGGGGACGTCGGCGACGCCGAAGACGGTGCCGGAGGTGCCGAGGGAGACGGCGACGTCGCCGGGTCCCAGGCCCAGGCCGAGGGCGGCGCCGGCGTTGTCGCCGGTGCCGGGGGCCACGGCCGCGCCCCAGGGGGTGCGGCCGACGATCTCACTGGGCGCGGCGACCCGAGGGAGGGCGAGTTCGCGGCCGAACGCCTGGACCAGGCGCTCGGTGACGTAGCCGCCGGTGCGCGGGGACCAGTAGCCGGTGCCGGAGGCGTCGGAACGGTCGGTGGTGGCCTCGGCGGCGCTCGCGCCGCGGAGCTTCATGGTGAGCCAGTCGTGCGGGAGCATCACCGAAACGGTTTTCGCCGCGTGCTCGGGCTCGTGCTCGGCGAGCCAGGCGAGCTTGGTCGCGGTGAAGGACGCGGCGAGCACGAGGCCGGTGTCGGCGGCCCAGGCTTCGGGGCCGCCGTGCTCGGCGGTGAGGCGCTCGGCCTGCGGGGCCGAGCGGACGTCGTTCCACAGCAGGGCGGGGCGCACCACGCGGTCGTCGGCGTCGAGGGCGACCATGCCGTGCTGCTGCCCGGCGACCGCGACGGCGTCGGCGCGCTCCAGGAGGCCCTTCCCGGCCTCCTGGAGGGCGTCCCACCAGGCGTCGGGCGGGCACTCGGTGCCGTCCGGGTGGGAGGCGCGACCGGAGTCGACGATCTCGCCGGTCTCGGCTTCGACCAACAACACTTTCGTCGACTGCGTCGATGAGTCGACTCCGGCCACGAGGGTCATCTACTTACGCTCCAGCTCCACATTCGCGGGCTTGCCCGCAACATCGATGACACTCACATTAGCGATGTCGGCCGGGCCGGTCGAAACCAGGGTCACCAAAGTTTCAGAAACTTTTTCGACGGACACGATGGTGTCGCCGTCGACGTCGGCGATGAGGATGCCCTCGGACGGGGTCCCCCAGACCTCGAGGGTGATGCCCGCGAAGGGCTCCTCACCGATGGTCGCGCCCGGTTCCACGCGCGGGATGATCGCGCCGGCGCGCACGAACACCGGGAACGTCTCCAGGTCGTGCTTGGTGTCGATGTAGCGCCCGCCCTCGTGGACCTCCTTGGTCCAGAAGTCGATCCACGTGCCCCGCGGCAGGTAGACCCTGCGCTCGCCGGACGGGTCGTTCACCGGCGCCACGAGGAGGTCGGTGCCGAGGCGGAACTCCTGGTCGGCCGTCCACGAGACCGGGTCGGACGGGTCGTCGACGTTGAGGGCGCGCAGGACCGGCTCGCCGGTCCGGGACGCCTTGACGGCGGCGGTGTAGAGGTACGGCGCGAGCGAGTAGCGCAGCTTCAGCGACGCCACGGCCAGGCGCTCGGCCTCCTCGGAGAACTCCCACAGCTCGCGGGTGGTGGTGCCGTGGTAGCGCAGCAGCGGCGAGAGCGCGCCGAACTGGGCCCAGCGGATGTACAGGTCGTCGGTGGGGGTGCCGTTGAAGCCGCCGGTGTCGTGGGACCAGAACGGGACGCCCGACAGGCCGTGCGAGAGGCCGCCGCGGATGGTCCCGCCGAGGCCGGCCCAGGTGGTCTGGACGTCGCCCGACCACTGCGCGGAGTGGCGCTGCCCGCCCAGGAACGAGGAGCGGGCCCACACCAGCTCGTGCCCGTTGACCTCGCGGGTCACGTCGACCACGGCGTCGTTGTAGAGCAGCGTGTAGACGTTGTGCAGCTCGGTGCCGGTCATGCCGTTGAAGGCCACGGCGTCGGCGGGCACGCCCTCGGCGAAGTCGGTCTTGTACAGGGCCGCGCCGTCCAGGAGGGGGCCGCGCAGCAGGTCCTTCCACCACGCGACGGCGTCGGGGTTGGTGAAGTCGACGATGCCCGAGGGCTGGTGGGAGCCGTGCCAGACGTCGGCCACGTAGGTCTCGCCCTTGGCGTCGCGCAGGAAGTAGCCGCGCTCGTCGCCCTCGGCGAAGACCGGGGACTTGTGGGAGATGTATGAGTTCATCCACAGGCAGACCTTGAAGCCCTGCTCGGCGAGCTCGGCGAGCATCCGCCGCGGGTCGGGGAAGTTCTCGCGGTCCCACCGCATGTCCGACCAGTGCGGCTCGTGCTGCCAGAACGTGTCGAGGTGGAGCACGTCGCAGGGGATGCCGCGCTCGCGGATGCGCTTGGCCCGCTCCAGGACCCGCTCCTCGTTGTCGACGAAGAAGCCCGAGGAGATCCAGGTGCCGAAGGCCCACTTCGGGGGCAGCGAGGGCCGGGAGGTGAGGCCGTCGAAGCGGTCGAGGACCTCGGCGGGGGTGCCGGCGATGACGAAGTACTCCAGGACGTCGTCGGGGACGATGATCTCGACGGCGGCGTGGGTCTGCTGGGCCATGTCGAACTCGACGGGGGCGCCCGAGTTGACGAGGATGCCGTAGCCGCGGTCCGACACGTAGATCGGGACGTTCTTGTACGCGCGGATCGACTCGGAGCCGAAGGCGTCGAAGTTCCACATGAGCGGGCGCTGGCCGCGGGCGTTGAGCGGGGCGAAGCGCTCGCCGAAGCCGGCGAACGCCTCGTCGGGGGCGGCGGTGAACGACTCGTGGTAGGCCGCGGGTTCGCCGTCGACGAGGGAGCGTCCGAACGGGAGCGTGCGCAGCCGCCCGGAGATGTCCTCCTCGCCGGGGTTCTGGGCCACGAGGGTCCTCCCGGCGGCGTCGGTGTACGTCAGGGACCAGGAGTCGAGGGTCGCCACGGCGCGCACGGACCCGGCGTCGACGACGACGGTGCCGGCGTCGACGGTGACCTTCGCTCCGGCGAAGTCGCCGGGGTGCACCAGCTCGATGATCTTCTCGGCGGCCGGGCGGGCGGCCGGGTCCGCCGCGAGGCGGGTGCCGACGACGCCCTCGCCCGCGACCGCGATGGCGACGTACAGCTCCTCGTCGGCGCTGGTCCGGGCCTTGAGCAGGGCGAAGTCGGCGCCGGTGCTGACGACCTCGGCGCTGGTGACGGCCGACAGGCCCTGCTCGCCGTTGGCGCGCTGGGGCAGCTCCGGGGGGTCGGCGACGAAGAACTCGCGGGCGACCAGCGGCGGGCGGTAAGGCATTCGTTGCTCCTGCTCGTTCAGGGTTGCGAGTGGGCCGGGCCGGGAACGGCGCGGTACGCATTAGTTTATCGACTAGCCCAACAAATTGCGACCCGGGGAGACGACTCTCCGCGCACCCCGCATCATCCCCCGCCAAGGGACCGGACCGGGCGAGTTTGGCCCCGCGCGGGCCGGGTACGGCTACGATCGCCATTGACTCTGCCGGAACTCTGCGAGGTGCACCGATATGTCGACCGTCCGCTCCAGCCTCTCCGACGAGAACCGCGACACGACCGCGAAGGCGCTCCAGGGCGCCCTGGTCGACCTCATCGATCTGTCACTGGTCGGCAAGCAGGCGCACTGGAACGTCTACGGCAAGAACTTCCGCTCGCTCCACCTCCAGCTCGACGAGATCGTGCTGTCGGCGCGCAACGCCGCCGACCTGGTGGCCGAGCGGGCGATAGCGATCGGCGTCAGCGCCGACGGGCGCGCGGCCACGGTCGCGGAGACCTCGTCGGTGCCCAAGATCCACGACGGCACCATCTCCGACACCGAGGTCGTGTCGCTCATGATCGACGCCTACACCGCGATCATCGCGAACATGCGCGAGCGCATCGAGACCACCGAGTCGGCCGACCCGGTGTCCCAGGACCTCCTCATCGGCATCACCGCCGAGCTCGAGAAGCAGAGCTGGATGTTCCAGGCCGAACTCGGCTAGGCGCGAAGCCCGCAGCCGGGCCCGGACGCGGTGGCGTCCGGGCCCGGCCTTTTTCTCTGCGAAGGAGTGCGGTCGGGGTCCCGCGTCAGCGGGTCAGGCGGGCGTGCAGGTCACCGTCGGCACCGAGGCCGTGGAGCCGTTCGCCTTGGTGATGTTGAAGCCGAACGTCGTGGTCTGCCCGGAGGCGACCGTGCCGTTGTAGCCGACGTTCGAGCCAGTCACCGTCGCCCCGGAGAGGTTCCCCTGCACGCTCCAGGCGTTGGAGATCCGCTCCGATCCGGGCCAGGTCCACGTGACCGTCCAGCCGGTGAGGTTCTGGTTGGCCTTCACGGTGCCGGAGTAGGTCGCACCCGTGTTCCAGGGGCTCTGGACCGAGAGGGTCGCGGTGCAGCCGCTGCCCGAGGGCGGCGGCGTGGTGGTCACCGGGTTGGAGGTGGTGGGCTCCTCGTTGCCGTCGCCGCCGAGGGCGTCGAGCACCGCGTTGTACGCCGGCTTCTTCGAGAGGTCGTCGTTGAACAGGAGCGGGGCGCCGTAGCCGGGGAAGACCCCGGGCACCCACGAGTCGCCGTCGCGCACGCCCCACACGGTGACGCCCGAGCAGTCGGCCAGCTCGGCGCAGATCTCGGTGACGCGCCGGTAGTCGTTGGCCTGCTGCTGGAGCTCGTTGGCGTCCGCGGGGGTCTGGATGCGGATGTCGAGCTCGGTGATGCGGACCTTCAGGCCCAGGTTGACGAACCGCTGGAGGTTCGCCTCCATGTCGCTCGGCACCTGGCCGAGGATGAGGTGCGCCTGGAAGCCGACGCCGTCGAGGATGTTCTGGCTCTTCAGGCCCTGGGCGATCGAGTAGACCTTGTTCGACTTGGCGTTGATGCCGTCGATGGAGTAGTCGTTGATGTAGAGGTCGGCGTTCGGGTCGGCCGCGCGGGCGGTCTGGAACGCGGTGGTGATGTACCCCTCGCCGAGGCCGCGGAGCCAGAACGAGTCGCGCATGGCGCCGTTCGAGTCGCTGACGACCTCGTTGACGACGTCCCAGGAGTCGACGCGCCCCTCGTAGCGGTTCGCCACGGTGTTGATGTGCTCCACCATCGCGGTCTGCAGGGCCGTGCCGGAGAGGTTCTGCACCCACGAGGGGGTCTGCTGGTGCCAGACGAAGGTGTGGCCGTGGACGGTCTGGTCGTTGTCCTCGGCGAAGTCGACGATCGCGTCGGCCTGGGTGAAGGTGTAGTTGCCGTCGCTGGGCTCGGTCGCGTCCCACTTCATCGCGTTCTCGGCGGTGAGCGAGTTGAACTCGGTGGCGACGAGGTTGCGGTACTGGGCGTTGTTCTGGAGCAGGTTGTAGCTGACGGCGACGCCGATGTCCTTGTTCAGGTCATCGGCGGCCCCGCGCAGGGTGGTCTGGGCGCTGGCGAACTGGGTGGAGAGGCCGAGGCCGAGCGCGGCGGTGGCGACGGTGACCACTCCAGCGATCACCGCCCGGCGGCGCTGCCTTGAAGGGCGCTGTCTTGAGAGGTGCGGTCGGGAAAGCAGCACGGAGGACTCCTCAGGGTGGTGCCGCGCCGTGAGGGAACGAGGCTGTTCAGAAGGAAGGGCCCGCAGGAGCGGAGCGCTCCCAACGGGGTGAGGACAGCCTAGCGGGTGCATTGATGTTGGTCAATACTGCCTCGCGGCGTCCCCGCGAAGCGGTTCGGGCGGTCCCGCGGAGGGGTCGCCCTCCTCGGCGTGGAGGTCCTCGCCGCCCTCGCGAGCCTGGACTTCGACCTCTTCCTGCTGTACACGCTCCACGACGACCGCACGAAGGCGTACACGTACCGCGGCGGCGGCCTGCCCGAAGCGTGACGAAGGGCGGGAACGGATCTCCGCTCCCGCCCCTCGCTCCGTACTACTTGGCGACGATCGAGACCATCTTGCCGGCCACCACGATGACCTTCTTGACGTCCTTGCCGGCCAGGTTCGCCGCGACCTTCTCCTCGGCCAGCGCGGCGGCCTTGACGGCGTCCTCATCCGCGTCCGCCGCGACCTCGATGCGGCCGCGGACCTTGCCGTTGATCTGGACCGGGTAGGTCACGGTGTCCTCGACCAGGAACCGCTCGTCGGCCACGGGGAAGTCGACGTACGCGATGCCCCCGGTGTGGCCCAGGCGCTCCCACAGCTCCTCGGCGATGTGCGGGGCGATCGGCGCGACCATGGTCACCAGGGCCTCGGCGGCCTCGCGCGGCACCGGGCTCAGGCCGGTCACGTGGTTGTTCAGCGTGATCAGCTTGGCGACGGCGGTGTTCATGCGCAGGTGCTCGTAGTCCTCGCGGACCCCGGCGACGGCCTTGTGGATCTCGCGCAGCGTCTCGGGCGAGGCCGGGACGTCGGCGACCACCGTCGCGCCGGTCTCCTCGTCGACGATGTTGCGCCACAGCCGCTGCAGGAACCGCTGGGAGCCGACGATCGCGCGGGTCTCCCACGGCTTGGAGTCGGCCAGCGGGCCCATCGACATCTCGTACACGCGGAAGGTGTCGGCGCCGTACGACTCGCAGACCTCGTCGGGGGTGACGACGTTCTTCAGGGACTTGCCCATCTTGCCGTATTCGCGGTTCACCTTCTCCCCCTTGTAGGTGTACACGCCGTCGGCCTGCTCCTCGACCTCTTCGGCCGGGACGTACACGCCGCGGTCGTCGGTGTAGGCGTACGCCTGGATGTAGCCCTGGTTGAACAGGCGGCGGAACGGCTCGCGGCTGGAGACGTGCCCCAGGTCGAACAGGACCTTCTGCCAGAAGCGGGCGTACAGCAGGTGCAGGACGGCGTGCTCGACGCCGCCGATGTACAGGTCGACGCCGCCGACGTCCTCGGCGTCCCGCGGGCCCATCCAGTAGGACTCGTTCGCGGGGTCGGCCAGGACGTGGGCGGCCTGGGGGTCGGTGTAGCGCAGCTCGTACCAGGAGGACCCGGCCCAGTTGGGCATGGTGTTGACCTCGCGGCGGTACTGCTTGGGGCCGTCGCCCAGGTCCAGCTCGACCTCGACCCAGTCCTTGGCGCGGCCCAGGGGCGGCTCGGGGGCGGAGTCGGCGTCCTCGGGGTCGAAGGTCTTGGGCGAGAAGTCGTCCAGGTAGGGCAGCTCGACCGGCAGGTGGTCCTCGGTCAGGGCGACGGGCAGGCCGGTCTCGTCGTAGACGATCGGGAAGGGCTCGCCCCAGTAGCGCTGGCGGCTGAACAGCCAGTCGCGCAGGCGGAAGGTCACGGCCCGCTCGCCGCGGCCGTGCTCGGCCAGCCAGGCGATGACGCGGTCCTTGGCCTCGGCGACCCGCAGGCCGTCCAGGAAGCCGGAGTTCACGGCGACGCCGTCGGCGGTGTACGCCTTCTCGCGGTCCCACTCGTCCTCGCCGGCGACGACCTGGACGATCGGGATGCCGAAGGCGGTCGCGAAGTCGAAGTCGCGCTCGTCGTGGGCGGGGACGGCCATGATCGCGCCGGTGCCGTAGCCGGCCAGCACGTAGTCGGCGATGAACACCGGAACGGTGGCGCCGTTGACGGGGTTGGTCGCGTAGCCGCCGGTGAAGACGCCGGTCTTCTCCTTGGCGTCGGCCTGGCGCTCGACGTCGGTCTTCGCGGCGGCCTGGGCGCGGTAGGCGGCGACGGCCCCGGCGGGGGTGTCGGCGCCGCCGGTCCAGGCGGCGGGCACGTCCGCGGGCCAGGTCTCGGCGGTCAGGGCGTCGACCAGCGGGTGCTCGGGGGCCAGGACCATGTAGGTGGCGCCGAACAGGGTGTCGGGGCGGGTGGTGAAGACCCGGATGTCCCCCGCGTAGGTCGCGAAGTCGGCGTACGCGCCGGTGGACTTGCCGATCCAGTTGCGCTGCATGGACTTCAGCGACTCGGTCCAGTCCAGGCCCTCCAGGTCCGCCAGCAGCCGGTCGGCGTAGGCGGTGATGCGCATCATCCACTGCTTCAGGGTGCGCGTGTAGACCGGGAAGTTGCCGCGCTCGGAGCGGCCCTCGGCGGTGACCTCCTCGTTCGACAGGACCGTGCCCAGGCCCGGGCACCAGTTCACGGGGGCCTCGGTGACGTACGCCAGGCGGTGGTCGTCGACCGCGCGGCGGCGCTCGACGGCGCTCAGGTCGGCCCACGCGCGCCCGCCGGGGACCGCGCGCGCGCCGGACTCGAACGCGGCGATCAGCTCGCCGATCGGCCTGGCCCGGTCGGCCTCGGGGTCGTACCAGGAGTTGAAGATCTGCAGGAAGATCCACTGGGTCCACTTGAAGTAGTCCGGGTCCGTGGTCGCGAACTCGCGGCGGTTGTCGTAGCCCATGCCGACCATGCGCAGCTGGCGCCGGTACCGGTCGATGTTCTCGGCGGTGATCTCCGCGGGCTGGCGGCCGGTCGCGACCGCGTACTGCTCGGTCGGCAGGCCGAACGCGTCGAAGCCCAGCGGGTGCAGGACGTTGTACCCGGCCATGCGCAGGTACCGCGAGTAGGCGTCGGTCGCGATGTAGCCCAGCGGGTGGCCGACGTGCAGGCCCGCGCCCGAGGGGTACGGGAACATGTCCATCACGAACTTCTTCGGGGCGCCGGACCGCGGGTGGCCCGGCTCGGCCAGCTCGCCGGCCGGGTTCGGGGCGCGGAAGGTCCGCTCGGCCTCCCAGTGCTCCTGCCAGCGCGGTTCGATCTCGTTGGCCAGCTGGGCGTCGTAGCGGTGTGCGGGTTCGGTCATGGCTCGTCCTGGTGTCCTGAAGCGGCTCTGGGTACGGTCGGCGTTCTCCGGGTACTGACCCTAGACAGCAAAAAACCCCAGACACGCTGGGGTGGCCGTGCTGGGATCTGTCCCGCACGGCTAGGTAAGGAGCTCGAATCGCCGAGTCATGCCCTCAGTGTAGCCGACCGGTCCCCTGGTGGCGCGGGACATATCGTCTGGGCGGGTCCGAGTAGGATGGCCAGAACGCGGCGGTTCCGGCGCACGCCGCACACCCACCTCACCGACTCCCCAGGAGGACCGTTGACCTTCGAGTCGTCCCCCGAGCAGCCCGACGGCGCGATGCCGCTCCCGAGCACGCCGCAGGCACAGGGTCCCGCGCCGCTCTCGCCCCAGGAGTTCAAGGCCACGGCCGAGGCCATCCTGACGAACGTCGAATGGGTCATCGAGGGGAAGTCGCACACGATCAAGCTCGCGCTGGCGGTCATGCTGGCCGAAGGGCACCTGCTGCTGGAGGACGTGCCGGGCGTCGGCAAGACCCAGCTGGCCAAGGCCCTCGCGCGCTCCATCGACTGCTCGGTGCGGCGCATCCAGTTCACGCCGGACCTGCTGCCCTCGGACGTCACGGGCGTGAGCATCTTCGACCCCGAGAAGCGCGACTTCGTGTTCAAGCCGGGCGCGATCTTCGGGAACCTCATCCTCGGCGACGAGATCAACCGCGCCAGCCCCAAGACGCAGGCCGCGCTCCTGGAGTGCATGGAGGAGCGGCAGGTCACCGTCGACGGGAACACGTACAAGCTGCGCAGCCCGTTCATGGTCATCGCCACCCAGAACCCGGTGGAGATGGAGGGGACCTACCCGCTCCCCGAGGCGCAGCGCGACCGGTTCACCGCGCGCCTGGCGATCGGGTACCCGGACATCAACGCGGAGCTGGCGCTGCTGGACCGCCGCGAGGAGTACAACCCGCTCGACGCGCTGCGCCCGATCGCGGACGCGGAGATGGTCGTGCGGATGATCGCGGCCGCGCGGGCGGTGCACCTGGCGCCGGAGCTGAAGCGGTACGTGGTGGACCTGGTGGGCGCGACCCGCACGAACGCGCAGGTGCGCCTGGGGGCGAGCCCGCGGGCGACGCTCCAGCTCCTGCGGTGCACTCAGGTGCTGGCGGCGATGGACGGGCGCGACTTCGCGCTGCCCGACGACGTGCAGCAGCTCGCCGTCCCGGTGCTCGCGCACCGCCTCATTCCGACCACGGAGACCACGATGGGCGGGGGCGACACGAAGGCCATCGTCTCGGACATCCTGAGGCACGTCCCGGTGGTGTCGCACCCGGGGAGGTTCTAGGCGTGGAGCTCACCGGACGCGGCAAGACGCTGCTGGCGGTGAGCGTGGTCGTCGGCCTCACCGCCCTGGCGGTGGGCGAGGGCGACCTGCTGCGCGCCGCCGTCCTGGCCGCCGTCGCGCCGCTGGGCGGCCTCCTGGTACTGCGGTGGACGCGGCCCTCGCTGGAGTCGAACCGGGTGCTCAACCCGGCGCAGGTGGAGGCCGGGCAGGCCACGCAGGTGCGCCTGGGCATCCAGAACATCGGCCGCAGCCGCCCGGCGGCGCTCATGCTGGAGGACCGCATCCCGTACCGGCTGGGGAACCGGCCGCGGCTGGTGCTCGAACGCCTCGCGCCGGGCGCGCGGAGCGTCGTCAACTACACGATCACGCCCGGGTCGCGCGGCGCGTACGAGCTGGGGCCGCTGACGGTGCGGACCTCGGACCCGTTCGGGCTGGCGGTCTCGGTGCAGGAGTTCCCGGTGACCACCGAGCTCATCGTGACCCCGCGCATCCAGCCGCTGCGGAGCCTGCTGCTGCCGGGCGGCGCGGGCATGTCCTCGGGCGAGTCGGCCTCGCACACGGTGGCGATCACCGGCAACGACGACATCGCGGTGCGCGAGTACCGCAACGGCGACGACATGCGCCGCGTCCACTGGAAGGCCAGCGCGCACCGCGGGCAGCTCATGGTGCGCCGCGAGGAGCAGCCGTGGGAGAACAACGCCGCGGTCCTGCTGGACGTGCGGCGCGGCGCGCACCGCGGCGAGCTGTCGAGCTTCGAGTGGATGGTCGACGCGGCCGCGTCGGCGACGGTGCGGCTGGCGCGCGACGGCATCGACCCGTGGCTCATCACCGCGCACCGCGACTTCGAGTGCCGCCAGGGCGACTACGGCCAGGCGATGCGGTACCTGGCGACGGTGGCCGCGGCCCCCGAGGCGCCGGTCGCGGCCATGGTCGAGAAGGCCCAGCGGGCCCGCTCGGTGTCGGGGATCGTCGCGTTCCTGGGGCACCTGACGCCGGAGGAGGCCGCCACGCTGGCGCGCCTGGCGCGGCGCGGCGGGCACTGCACGGCGCTCGTGGTGGACCCGGTCCGGTGGATCCCCAAGGCCGCGTCGAGCCGCGTGGACCCGCGCGAGCAGGTGTTCGCGCAGCAGCACGGGCAGGCGCTCGCGACGCTCGCGGGCGCGGGCTGGCAGGTGATCCCGGTCGTGGCCGGGACCGAGCTGCGCCGGGTGTGGACCCGCCTGAGCGCGTGGAGGACCCTCGCATGAACGGACAGCGCCACGCCACGGTAGTTGCGGCCGCCTCCCTGGCCCTGACGCTGACGCCGCTCATCGGGATCTTCGAGGGCCTGGGCTGGGCGTTCCCGGTGATGCTGACGATCGCGGTCATCGCGGTGGCGGGCTCGCTCATGCGCGCGGCCGGGCGCGGGCAGGGCCTGCAGACGCTCGCGATGGCCGCCGCGCTCATGGTGGTGCTCACCGCCGGGTTCGGCGACGGCACCGGGCTGCTGTTCATCGTGCCGCTGCCGGCGACGTTCGCGAACTGGGGCCTGCTGGTGCAGGAGGGCGTCCAGTCGATCATCGCGAACACGCCGCCGGTCGAGGCGACCGGCGGGATCATGTTCCTGACGATCCTGGGCGTGGGGGTCGTGGCGATCCTGCACGACATGTTCGTGGTGGGCCTGCGGACCCCGGCCCTGGCGGGGCTGACGCTGCTGACGATGTACCTGGTGCCGGTCTCGGTCGCCCCCGAGGCGACCGCGTGGTTCTGGTTCATCCTCCCGGCCGTGGCGTACCTGTGGATCCTCGGCGACGACAACCTGCGGCGCGTCTCCTCGTTCGGGCACCGGTTCACCGGGACCGGGCAGCTGGTCGGCCGGTCGTTCCCCTCGCCGCTGGCGCGGACCGCGCGCTGGTCGGCGACCGGGTTCGTGGCGCTGACGCTGCTGGGGCTGACCGTGGTGCCGGCCAACACCTCCGGGCTCATCGACAACGTCGCCGACGGCATCGGCGGCGGGGGCGAGTCGTACGGGCTCGGCGACGTCAACCCGTGGGCGCAGCTCTCGGGCTCCCTGACGCGGCCCGAGGAGGTCGACGTCCTGCGGGTGACCACGGACGACCCGAACCCGCGGTACCTGAAGATGCACGTCCTCGACGAGCTCACCAGCGACGGCTTCGCGCCGAACGAGTACGACGGGACCGAGGACCTCGACTCGCTGGACCGGGACACGAACCTCAACGTGTACACCGCCGACATCGAGAACCTGGTCCTGGAGGCGCCGGTGGCGCCCGTCTACGGGGACCCGGTGTCGCTGGACGTCCCCGGGGACTGGCGGGTCGACCCCGACACCGGCGTGATCGTGGGCGACGGCTCCGACATGGGCGACGTGGCGCGGTACGAGGTCAGGTACACCGATCCCGCGCCGGACGCCGAGACGCTCGCGGCGGCGGGCGGCATGGACCCCGGGGACGACCGGTGGGAGGCCAACACCGCCCACCCGGACGTGCCCGAGCTGAGCGCGATCGTCGCCGCCGAGACCGAGGGCGCCGGCACGGTGCACGAGAAGGTCCTCGCGATCCAGCGGTTCCTGTCGGTCGCGAACGGCTTCACGTACTCGCTGGAGACCGAGGACGCCGGCAACGACGAGGCGATCCTGGACTTCCTGGACACGAAGCAGGGCTACTGCCAGCAGTACGCCGCGGCGATGGCGTGGATGCTCCGCGAGGCCGGCGTGGCCGCGCGGGTCGTCGTGGGCCTGTCGCAGGGCACGCGCCTGGACGGCAGCGAGTGGGTGCTCACCAGCCACGACTACCACGCGTGGGTCGAGGTGTACTACGACGGGCCCGGGTGGGTCACGTTCGACCCGACCCCGGCCACGGGCGTCCCCGGATCGGTGACCTTCCCGTGGGCGACCGAGCCCGCCGAGGGCCAGGACCCGGTCGAGGAGCCCAGCGAGAACGACGTCTCCCCGGAGGACCCGACCGCGGCGCCGACCGACGACGCCGGGCAGACCCTCCCGCCCGAGGAGGGCGGCACCGAGGTGCCCGGCACGGACGCGTCCGGTTCCACCGGCGGGGCGGCGCTGCCGTTCCACCCCGCGTGGCTGTCGCTCCTGCTGCTGCTGGCCGTGCCGTTCCTGCCCGCGTTGTGGCGCGGGGCGGTGCGCAAGCGGCGCTTGAAGACCGCGAACCTGACGGCGGCCACCGCGTGGGACGAGGCGATGGACCTCGCCATGGACTACGGGGTGTCGATCCCGGAGTCGTACACGCCGCGGCAGGCCGCGGGCGTCCTCGCGACGGCCGCGCCGGGCGCGCGCGACGCCGCGAACGCGCTCGGCTCGGCGATGGCGCTGCACCGGTACTCCCCCCGGGGCGCCGACCCCGGCGGGCTCGCCGACGCGCTGCGCGACCTGTACGCGGAGCTGGACAGGCAGGCCGAGCCGCGCGTGAAGTACCGCGCGATGTTCTGGCCGGCCTCGCTCATCGCGAGGTTCAGCGCGGACCGGGCCGAGCAGAGCGCGCGCATGGCGCGGCGGTCGGCGCGCACGAGCGACCGGGTGAGGTCGGCGCTGCGGCGCCGGCGACGTTCGAACAACCGCGACCGGCACGGTGTCGGAGGCCGCGCCTAGGGTTGCCGGTATGTACAGAAGCGGCGGATCGGCCGGCCCGTCGGACGAGGGCGGCCCCGGCTACAGCCAGCCGGCCCTCGACAGCTTCGGCACCCCGCTGCGCGAGGTCGTGTTCTGCGTGGTCGACCTGGAGACCACCGGCCTCGCCGCGGACGCGTGCGGGATCACCGAGATCGGCGCCGTCAAGGTCAAGGGCGGCGAGGTCGTCGGCGAATTCTCGACCCTGGTCAACCCCGGCGAGTCCATCGATCCGCGGGTGACGCGCCTGACGGGCATCACCGACGAGATGGTGGCCGACGCCCCGGGCATCGAGACGGTCCTGCCGATGTTCCTGGAGTTCGCGCAGGGCGCCACGCTCGTGGCGCACAACGCGGGCTTCGACATCGGGTTCCTGCGCCACGCCTGCGAGCTCACCGACACCCGCTGGCCGCGTCCCCCCGTCGTCGACACCGTGGTCCTGGCCCGGCGCCTCACCGAGAAGAGCGAGGTCCCCAACCGGCGCCTCGGCACGCTCGCGCGGCTCTTCGGGTCGCCGGTGACCCCGAACCACCGGGCCCTGGACGACGCGCGCGCCACCGTCGCGGTGCTGCACGGCCTCATCGAGCGCGCCAGCGGCCACGGCGTGGTCACCGACGCCGAGCTGGGCGAGTTCTGCCGCGCGATCCCCTCCGAGCTCCAGAACCGCAAGCGCCACCTCGCCGACGGGCTCCCGCAGGGCCCCGGCGTGTACATCTTCCGCGACGCCGACGACCGGGCCCTGTACATCGGGGTGTCGGTGAACGTCGCGAGCCGGGTCCGCAGCTACTTCTCGGCGGCCGAGCAGCGCCGGCGCCTGCGCGACATGCTCGCCTCGGCCGAGCGCGTCGAGGTCGTCGAGTGCGCGCACCGCCTGGAGGCGGGCGTCGCGGAGCTGCGCCTCATCGCGGGGGGCAAGCCCCCCTACAACCGGGCCGCGAAGTTCCCCGAGCACCGCAGCTGGGTGCGCCTCACCGAGGAGCCGTACCCGCGGCTCCAGGTCTCCCGCAAGCCGCCCGCGCCCGGCACGCCCCGGCTCGGGCCGGCCTCGGGGACGCAGGCGCAGGCGGCCATCGGCGCGATCGAGGCGGCCCTGCCGATCCGCTCGTGCCGGACCCGCCTGTCCCCCAAGCGGATGTCCCCCACGTGCGTGCTCGGCGAGATCGGCAGGTGCGCCGAGCCGTGCCGCCACACCGTCGGCGTCGAGGAGTACGCCGCGCTCGTGGAGCGGGCCGCGCGGGCCATGGACGGCGACCCGGCCCCGATCGCCTCGGCGGTCGGCGAGCGCCTCGCGGAGCTCGCCGCCTCGGAGCGGTTCGAGGCGGCCGCTGAGCGCCGCGACGAGCTCGGGGCCTACCTCGCCCTGGCCGCGGCCTCGCAGCGCGTCAGGCACTTCGTGGCGGCCGGGGAGATGGTCGCCGCGGGCCGCGCCAAGGGCGGCGGCTGGGAGGTCGCCGTCATCCGGCACGGGATCCTGGCCGGGGCCGTGAGGACGCCGCCGCGCGCGGACCCCATGCCGTACATCGCGAAGCTGCGCGAGACCTCCCGGAGCGTCGAGCCCGCCGAGGACGTCCTCGACGCCGCCCACGCGGCCGAGGCCCGGCTCCTCCTCGACTGGCTCGGCCGGCCCGAGGTGCGCCTGGTGCTCGTGGAGGGCACGTGGGCGACCCCGCTCGCGGGCGCCGAGCGCCTGGCCGGATCGGTGCCCCACGACCCGTCCTCGTGGCGCCGCGAGCCGTCCGCATGGTGAGATGAGGGCGCGGACGCTCCGCTGTCCCAAGGGAACCGACGGTTCCACGCACCGGAATCGCACGGTCCCGGCGAAACGGACGTGAGTCGTCTCGCATCCATCTGCGGCACTTGAGGTTTCCGGAGGGGCCCGCGCTCCGGTACGCTGTGTCATCCGCCCGCTGCGGCGGCCCTGCCGAAATCCGACAGTGTCTAGTGTCGATTCTCTCCAGGAATCGTTGTACATCTAGAATGCGGTCAACCTTGGGCATCGGAGGCTTTCATGTTGCGCGCATTGCTTTCGGCTACTCGGACTGCCCGACCTGACGACCCGTGGGACCTCGCGGGGAAGGTCGCGCAGCTCGAAGCGGCGCACCGCGCCCACTTCACGCAGCCCGACCTGCTGCTGGTGCGGCGCGCGTACCGGATCGCCGAGCAGATGCACCGGGGCCAGGCCCGCCGCTCCGGCGAGCCCTACATCACCCACCCGATCGCGGTGTCCACCATCCTCGCCGACCTCGGCGTCGACACGCCCACGATTGCGGCCGGGCTCCTCCACGACACCGTCGAGGACACCCCGTACTCCCTCGAAGCGCTCCGCGGCGACTTCGGCGACGAGATCGCCGTGATGGTCGACGGCGTCACCAAGCTCGACAAGATCCACCTGGGCTCGGCCGCCGAGGCCGAGACGTTCCGCAAGCTCGTGCTGACCGCCGGGCGCGACATCCGGGTCATGATCATCAAGCTCGCCGACCGCCTGCACAACATGCGGACCATCAAGTTCAAGAAGCGCCCCAGCCAGATCCGCATCGCCGAGGCCACCCAGGACGTCCTCATCCCCCTCGCCGACCGGCTCGGGCTCTACGTCATCAAGCGCGAGCTGGAGGACATCGTCCTGGAGACGCTCCAGCCCGAGGTGTTCCAGCGGATCAAGGAGCACATCGGCTCCGACACCGACCGCAAGCGCCAGGTCGAGCACATCGCCCCGCAGGTGCGCCGGGCCCTGCGCGAGTTCAAGGTCGCCGCGCGCCTGCTCGACCGGCCCCGCCACCCGTACTCGGTGTACCGCGAGATGCAGAAGCACCCGGGCACCGGCCCGGCCGACCCGCCGCGCCTGGTCATCGTCGTCGACGGGCCCCTGACGGACTGCTACGCGGCGCTGGGGGCGATCCACAAGCTCTGGAAGCCGGTGGGCGGCAAGTTCCGGGACCTCATCGCCGCCAAGAAGTTCAACCTGTACCAGTCGATCCACACCGCGGTCGCCGGTCCGGGCGGGCAGCCCATCGAGTTCCTCATCCGCACCCGCGAGATGCACGAGACCGCCGAGGTCGGCATCGTCGCCGGGCTGCGCCAGTCCGGCGGCGACCAGATGGAGATCCAGCTCCCCTGGCTCCAGCGCCTCCTCGACTGGCAGACCGAGGTCGCCGACTCCGGCCAGTTCCTCGACTCGCTCCGCTGCGACCTGGCCGACCAGGACATCCTCGTCTTCACCGGCGAGGGCGGGCAGCTGACGGTCCCCAAGGCGTCCACCCCGGTCGACGTGGCGTACTGCTCGGGCCCGTCCAAGGGCCACCGGCTCATCGCCGCGTACGTCAACGGCGAGATCGCGCAGCTCTCCCGGGCGCTGCGCGACGGCGACACCGTCGAGCTGGTCCTCACCGCCGAGCAGCCCTACGGGCCCTCGAAGCAGTGGCTGGACCACGCCAAGACCCCCGAGGCGCAGCTCCACATCAACGACTGGTTCGGCGCGGTCGACGACGGCGACTCCACCGGCGAGCTCCCCGTGATCCCCATGCAGCGCTTCGAGGACGAGCTGAAGGCCGGCAAGAACCGGCTGTGGCGCTCGCTCATCGCGCGCGGGCGCGGCCTCGCCGGCGAGCAGCCGCTCCACGGGGTCGCCTCGTCCCTGGGCTACCCCGACCTCGACTCCCTGTACCTGGCCCTGGCCCGCGAGAAGCTCGACCCCGACGAGCTGGCCGACAAGCTCATCACCACCGTCGACCGGTACTGAGACGCGGCGAACGGGCCCCGCCTTCCGGCGGGGCCCGTTCGCTATGCCTTGCTCAGTGCTTGCCCGACTCGATCTCGTCGCGCGCGGCGCCGTTGTCGGACGGCTCCTCGATCGACTTGAAGAAGCCGCGGTCCGTCGGCGGCAGCGCCCCGACGCGGTTCATCTTCTTCGGGACCACCCAGCCGTTGTACTCCAGCTCGGTGTGCCCGTGCTCGTCCGGCTCGGCCAGCGGCTGGTGCACCTCGTAGAAGCGCCCGTTCGGGTCGCGCATGAGGATGCCCGTCTCCAGGCCGTGCGCCAGGACCTCGCGGTCGTGCTGCTGGAGGCCCAGGCAGATGCGGTACGTCATGTAGTACGCGATGATCGGCAGGACCACGATGCCGATGCGCCCGGCCCAGGTCATCGCGTTCAGGCTGATGTGGAACCGCTCGGCGAACACGTCGTTGCCGCCGGAGACGGCGCCGATCACCCAGAAGACCACGATCATGACACCGAGGCTGGTGCGGCCCGGGTTGTCGCGGGGGCGCTGGAGCAGGTTGTGGTGCCCGCGGTCCTTGGTGAACCGCCGCTCCAGCGCCGGGTACACCAGCGGGAGCAGCACCGACAGGCCCATGCCCGCGATCGCCGGCCAGAACACCGCCGGCAGCGTGAAGTACGGCGGCACCCGGAACTCCCACGCCGGGAACAGGCGGATGAGGCCGTCCAGGTACATGACGTAGAAGTCGGGCTGCGAGGCCGAGGACACGACCGAGACCTCGTACGGGCCGAACAGCCAGATCGGGTTGATCTGGAACAGGCCCGCCATCGCGGCGACCACGCCCCAGATGAACAGCATGAAGCCGACCTGCTTCATGACGTAGTTCGGGAACATGCGGAAGCCGACCACGTTGTGCTCGGTGCGCCCCGGGCCGGGCCACTGCGTGTGCTTCTGGATGAACACCAGGGCCACGTGGACCGTGATGAGCGCCAGCAGGATCAGCGGGAAGATGAAGACGTGGATGATGTAGATCATCGAGATCACGTCGGTGCCCGGGAACTGGCCGCGGAACAGCGCCGCCGAGGCCCACGGGCCGATGAACGGCACGGAGGCGGTCATGCCCTCCATGATGCGCAGGCCCGTTCCGGAGAGGCCGTCGTCGGGGAGCGAGTAGCCGAAGAAGCCCTCGAAGAAGCCGACCCAGAACAGCAGGATGCCGATCATCCAGTTCGTCTCGCGCGGCGCGCGGAACGCGCCGGTGAAGAAGATCCGGAGCATGTGGACCAGGATCGACGCCATGAACAGCAGCGTCGCCCAGTGGTGCATCTGCCGCATGAACAGGCCGCCGCGGACCTCGAAGGACAGGTCCAGCGAGGACTCGTACGCCTTCGACATCTCGACGCCCTGGAGCGGCACATACGCCCCGTGGTAGGTCACCTCGACCATGGACGGCTCGAAGAACAGCGCCAGGAAGGTGCCCGAGAGCAGCAGCAGGATGAACGAGAACAGCGCGATCTCGCCCAGGAGGAAGGACCAGTGGTCCGGGAAGACCTTGTTGAACAGGACCCGGGCCGGGCCGGCGAGCTTGAAGCGGTCGTCGAGCTCGCCGCCCGCCTTCGTCAGCAGGCTGTCGTTGGAGCCGTTGCGGCGTTTCACTTCTCATCCTCCTCGGGGAGGGACGGGCGGTTCCAGAACGCCGGGCCCGGGGGCACCAGGAAGTCCGAGGTGGCGACGAAGAAGCCCTCGTCGTCGACCGTGATCGGCAGCATCGGCAGGTGCCGGGTGGCCGGGCCGAACACGGGGGCGGCGTTGTCGACCACGTTGAACTGCGACTGGTGGCACGGGCACAGCAGGCGCTGGCTCTGCTGCTCGTACAGCGAGGCCGGGCAGCCCACGTGGGTGCAGATCTTGGAGTAGGCGACGAAGTTGCCCCAGAGGGCCTCGACGTCCTGGTACATCGGGTACAGGTTGCCGCGCAGCGTGGCCGCGTCGGCCTCCCGCAGGTGGATGAGCAGGGTCGGCGCCGTCGGGAACTGGTTGGTCGCGCCGTGGTCGATCGCCGGGTAGACGGTGATCTGGCCGCCGGCCGAGACCATGTCGGGCCGCACGAGCGCCCCGTCCTTCATCATGAGGCGGATCGGGTCGCCGTCGTTGTACCGCTCGGCGTTCCAGCCGGTGACGGTGTACATGTCGCCCGGGTCCTTGAGCAGCGCGCCCAGGGGGGCGACCGCGGCGAGGCCGAGCGGCGCGGCGGCCAGCAGGGCGGTCTTCACCAGGAACGGACGGCGGCGCAGGCCCATGTCGTCGACGATGGTGTCCACGGTGGACTCGGCGATGCGCCGGTCCTCCTTGGAGGAGCCGCCGTCGTGGCGGTCCTGCACCAGCTCCTCGATCGGGAGCAGCTTCTTGGCCCAGGTGAGGACGCCGACCGCGAAGAACAGCAGCGAGAACCCGAGCGTGAAGCCGATGACCGGGGTGTACCAGGTCTGCGGGTCGCGCCAGGTCGCGGCGCCCTCGTACTCCCAGGGCCACCAGATGAAGGCGACCACGAAGAGCGTGGCGAACAGGCCCGAGAGCAGGAACAGGCCCCCGACGATGCGCTCCATGCGCTTCTCGAGGCGCGTGCCCGGCTTCGGGTACCGCGGCTCGTAGTGAATGATCTCGATGTCGTCGCGGCGCAGGCCCTCTTTGTAGACCTCGAAGCGGGTCAGCTTCGGGTCGGAGAGGTCGACGGGCTCGACCTCGTCACGGGCGCTGTCGTTGTGGGCACTCACGATTTACCTGCAATCCAGAGCGTGGTCAGCAGGAGCGCAGTCATGCCGACCAGGAAGATGGCCAGACCTTCGGTGGAGGGGCCGTACCGTCCCAGGGTGAAGACGCCGCCCGGGTCCCGGTCGTCGTTGACGACGTACTGGACGTAGGCGATGATGTCGGCCTTCTGCTCGGGGGTGAGCTCGTTGTCGGCGAAGACCGGCATGTTCTGCGGGCCCGTGAGCATCGCCTGGTAGATCTCCTCGTCGGAGACCCCGGTGAGCGCGGGCGCGTGCGCGCCGGACGAGAGCGCGCCGCCGCCGCCGGCGTAGCCGTGGCAGGAGGAGCAGTTCACCCGGTAGAGCTCGCCGCCCTCGCCGACGTCGGCGTTCTCGACCAGCGCCGCGAGGTCGTCGGGCACGGAGGCCCCGCCGCCGAGGTACTCGATGTAGGCGCCGAGCCACTCGGCTTCCTCTTCGGTGAACACGGGGTAGTCGGAGTCCGGGGCCTGGGCGCCCTGGGCGGCCATCGGCATGCGGCCGGTGTTCACCTGGAACTCGACGGCCGCCGATCCGACGCCGATGAGGCTGGGGCCGCGGCCCTCGATGCCCTCGCCGTCGTCGCCGTGGCACGTGATGCAGCTCGTGTCGTAGAGCTCCTGGCCCTTGACGACCTCGGAGTCGATCGCGTTGTCCTCGGCCTCCTGGGCGTACAGGCTCGGCGAGAACACCGAGTAGAGCCCACCGACGATCACCAGTGCGCCGGTGAACCTGGCCAGCGCGCCGAGGCGCTTGCGCCAGCCTCGCCGGCGTTTCGCTGATGCAGCCACGGTTGTTGCCTCACCTTTATCTAGCTCTCGGACCGGGCGGGGGCTCCCTGTCGGGGGCCTTCACTCGGCCGGCGGCCGCCTCCGGGTGGCGGCCGTCGCGTTTCTCGGATGTGCCTCGGCGCGGGGCCGAGACCTGTTGCCTCGGGCCGCGGGCGCGTCCGGGTGGGAGGCGCGGGCGGCCGGTCAGTCTCAGTACTGGGCCATCGGAAGGAAGTAGATCACGGCGAAAAGCGCGATCCAGACCACGTCGACGAAGTGCCAGTAGTAGGACACCACGATGGACGCGGTGGCCTGGGCGGGGCTGAAGCGGCCCATCGTCGTGCGGATGAGGTAGACGATGAACGCGATCAGGCCGCCGGTGACGTGCAGGCCGTGGAACCCGGTGGTCAGGTAGAACATGGTCCAGTAGCCGTCGGAGGAGATCGAGTGCCCCTCGCCGACCAGGTTCCGGTACTCGTTGACCTGGCCGAGCACGAAGACCAGGCCCATGATGAACGTGATCGCGAACCACAGCCGCAGCTTGTACACGTCGCCGCGCTCGGCGGCGAAGACGCCGAGCTGGCAGGTGACGGACGAGGCCACGAGGATCACCGTGAAGACCAGCGCGTACGGGATCTCGAGGTGGTGGTAGCCCTCCTCGAACATCGCCGGCGCGGCGGCCTGGATCGAGAAGTACATCGCGAACAGGCCCGCAAAGAACATGAGTTCGCTGCTCAACCACACGATGGTGCCGACACTGACGACATTGGGCCGGGTCAGTGAGTGGATTCGGCTGGGGTCGATAGTTGCTTCGGCGGCAGTCACGGGCACATTATTACGGTCCGGCGCGCTCAAGCTGCGCATGGGGTGTGCGTTTCGCGCGTGTCGCGCGGAGTAGGCTTCCGGTCTCGCCGCCGCATGTGCCCAGGTCATTCGCGGTTCGCCTACTGTAGGCACTCCCGCAGACGGAAGTGGCCGCGCCGGGCTTCCCATTTCGGTGTGGCCCGTTTAATATGCGAAGCGTGAGCACCTCAACGGCTGAGTACGCAGTCCTCCTTTACAGTCATCGACCCGCGGTCATCGAGCAGATGCGCTCGGCCATCGGCGAAGCGCCGGCCGAGGGCGTCCGGATCGAGTACGCCGTCGCCGGCGAGTACGACGAGGCGGTGGCCCTCATCGACAAGTACGAGATCGACCTCGTCCTTCTCGACGGCGAGGCGCAGCCCGCCGGCGGCCTCGGGATCGCCCGGCAGCTGCGCGACGAGTTCGACGCGCCGCCGACGCTGGCGGTCGTGGTCGCGCGCGACGCGGACCGGTGGCTGGCGGCGTGGTCGCGGGCCGACGCGGTCCTCAAGCACCCGCTCAACCCCGTGACGACCGGGCAGACGGTAGTAGACTTGCTGGTCAGCCGGGCATCGGGCTCGGCGCCGGCGCAGCGCGCCGCCTTATATTCCTCTCCCGGGAGCCCGCATGCCTAGTCCGACCTGGCCCGATGTCCTCGCCCGCCTCTCCGGCGGCGACCACCTCGACGAGGCCAGCGCCGACTGGGCGATGGCTGAGATCATGGCCGGCAACGCCGACCCGGCGCAGCTGGCGGCGTTCGCGGTGCTGCTGCGCTCAAAGGGTGAGACGCCCGAGGAGATCGGTGCGATCGCGGGCCGGATGCTCGCGGAGACGACCCGCCTGGACCTGTCGGACCTCGGCGTGGCGGTCGACATCGTCGGCACCGGGGGCGACGGCTCGAACTCGGTGAACATCTCGACGATGGCGGCGGTCGTGGTCGCGGCCGCGGGCGTGCCGGTCATCAAGCACGGCAACCGGTCCGCGTCCTCGAACGTGGGCTCGGCGGACCTCTTGGAGGCACTGGGCGTCGACCTGGAGGCCACGGCCGAGCGGGTCGAGGCGTCGGTGCGCGAGGTGGGGATCGGGTTCGCCTTCGCGCGCACGTTCCACCCGGGGATGCGCCACGCCGGTCCGATCCGGGCCGCGCTGGGCATCCCGACGGTGTTCAACCTGCTGGGGCCGCTGACGAACCCGGGCCAGCCGCAGGCGGGCCTGATCGGCTGCGCGGACCCGGTGAAGGCGCCGCTCATGGCGCAGGTGTTCGCGGCGCGCGGCGCGTCGGTGTTCGTGGTCCGCGGCGACGACGGCCTGGACGAGATCTCGACGTCGGCGACGACGTCGGAGTGGATCGCCTCGGGCGGCCGGGTCTCGCAGGGCTCGATCGACGTCAAGGAAGTGGGGCTGGAGAACGCCGGCCCCGAGGCGCTGCGCGGCGGCGACCTCGAATTCAACACCGCCGTGGCGCGGCGGTTCTTCGCCGGCGAGGCGGGTCCGGTGCGCGACGCGGTGCTCATCAACGCGGCGGCGGCGCTGGCCTCGCGGCAGGGCCTCGTCGACGGGGTGGACCTGCACGACGTGAAGATCCGGCGGGGCCTGCTGGCCGCGAACCTGGAGCTGGCGTCGAAGGCCGTGGACGGCGGCGCGGCGGCGGGGATCGTCGAGCGCTGGGCGGCGTTCAGCAAGGTGTAGACGAATGCGAAGGGGCGGAACGCGGTCGCGTTCCGCCCCTTCGTCTCGCGTGCCTACTGGTACTTCTTGAGCTCGTCCTCGGAGGCGAGGGTCGCGGGGCGGGAGCCGGGGAGCTCGGTGCGGATGAGGACGCAGCCGCACTCCTCGCAGCGCAGGACCTCGTCGATGGGAGCGGCCTTGATGGGGATCATGTCGGCCGGGGACTTCTCGATGCGGCAGGACCCGCAGCGGCGGCCGACGAGTTCAGCGGCGGCGATGGGCTGCTTGGCGTGGATGCGCTCGTAGAGCTCCACGAGGCGGTCGGGGATGTTGACGGTGAGGGCCTGGCGGCTGGAGGTCGCGTCGGCGGTCTCGGACTCGATCTCGCCGAGGAGGCGGCCGCGGTCGGCCTGGGCGTCGGCGAGGACGGTCTCGGCCTCGCCGAGCTGGCGGCGGGCCTCGGCGAGTTCGGCGTCGACGGCCTCGCGGCGCTCCATGAGCTCGATCTCGTCGTCCTCGAGGCTGGCCTGGCGGCGGGCGAGGGACTCGAGTTCGCTCTGGAGCCCTTCGAGCTCCTTGGCGCTGGCGCCGGCGGCCATGCGGTCGCGGTCGGAGGCGGCGCGGTTCTTGACGAGGTCGACCTCGCGCTCGACGCGGTCGATGTCGCGGTCGAGGTCGGCGATGTCGCCGGTCAGGTTGGCGGCCTTGTCCCCCAGGGCCCGGAAGCGCTGCGTCGCGGTCGCGAACGCCGGATCGGCGTCGAGCTTCCTGCGGCGCTGCGCCAGCTGGGTGAGGGTGGTGTCGACCGCCTGGAGTTCGAGCAGTCTCCGCTGATCGAAGAGGTCGGCTTTCAACTCAGTTCACCCCGGGTTTCTGGTGGATGGTCCACGGATCGGTGTCGAGGTCGGAGACGCGGACGTCGTCGACCAGTCGGGACAGGTGCTCGGCAACAGTATCGAGCCAGGGCCGCTCGGTCGCCCAGTGGGCGGCGTCGATGAGGGCCGGGCCGCTCCGGGCGAGGTGCTCGCTGACCGGATGGTGGCGGAGGTCGGCGGTGAGGTAGGCGTTCGCGCCGGCCGCGGCGGCGTCGGCGAGGAGGGAGTCCCCGGCGCCGCCGCAGACGGCGACGGTGCTGACGGGGCGGTCGGGGTCGCCCGCGGCGCGCACGCCCCACACGGTGCGCGGGAGGGCGTCGGCGGCGCGGGCGGCGAGCTCGGCGAGGGTGAGGGTGCGCGGGAGGCGGCCGATGCGGCCGGAGCCGCGGCCGGTGCCGTGGTGCTCGGGTCCGTCGAGGGGGCGCAGGGGCCGCAGGTCGAGCAGGCCCAGCCGGTCGGCGAGGGCGTCGGAGACGCCGGGGTTGGCGACGTCGGCGTTGGTGTGGGCCACGTAGAGGCCCATGCCGGACTCGATGAGGGAGTGGACGAGGTCGCCCTTGTAGTCGGCCGCGGGGTCGAGGCTGGAGACGCCGCGGAGCAGGAGCGGGTGGTGGGCGACGATGAGGTCGCAGTCGGCCTCGATCGCCTCGATGACGGTCTCGGGGACGACGTCGACCACGCAGAGGACCCGGCGGACCGAGTTCCCCCCGCGGCCCAGGACGAGGCCGACCCGGTCCCAGTCCTCGGCCCAGTGGCGCGGGTACAGGTCGTCGAGTGCCGCGGTGATCTCGCTGATCGTGCGCATACGCGTGAGTCTATTGACGGATCGGGCCGCGCGGTGAGGGGTGTGCCCGGAGCCTGAGCAGCGGCGGCTCCGGGCGCACTCGCGCACCGTGCGCGACGGGAGGGGCCGGCCAGAGCGGCCGACGGCCCCTCAGCTGAGGGCGCCCACCTCCTCGGCGAGGCGGCGCACGTCCGGGGCGGGTTCGCCCTTGGAGCGGTGCAGGATCTGGTCGATGAGGTCCACGGCGAGCGGGCGGCACCGGATCTCGGCCGGGGCGTTGCGGTCGGCGGTCACCAGGTGGCGTCCGGCCCGCTCGATGTCGCCGACCTGCACGCAGGCGCGGGACATGTCGAGGTAGTGGTGCGCGCGCCGCTCGGCGACGAGGTCGGCCAGCGCGGCGGGCGGGATGGACTCGTGGACGGCGAGCGCGTCGGCGCCCTCGCCGAGCTCGACGAAGGCCGCGGCGCGGTGCAGCAGCACGTTCGTGGGCCCGAACGACGTGTAGTAGTAGTTGGCGTCGCGGCCGAGGATGCCGGCGGCGCGGGAGGCGCTGTCGAGCAGGTCGTCGCTGGTGGTCGCGTCCCCGGCGAGGGCGGCGGCCATGGCGCCCTGGAGCAGGAGCGCGCCGTAGACGCTGATGGCGGCCGGGCTGGAGGACTCGCCGCCGGCCTCGGAGATGAGGCCGTGCGCGACCTGGACGTTGAGGTCGAGCGCGGCCTGGTAGCGGCCGAGGGAGCGGAGGGCGTTGGCGACCCGGGTGGTGGCGATGCCGGCCAGGAGCGGGTCGTTGCCGCGGTTGGCGGCGGAGATGGCGCGGTCGGCGGCGAGCCAGGCGAGCTGGGCCTCCCCGAGCTTGCGCAGGACCGTGGACGCGATCTGGTAGACCTGCGTCATGAGTTCGGCGGCGTCGGCGCTGGTGCCGCCGACGGGCCGGTCCTCGGCGACGGGCGTGTCGCGCAGGAGCTGGATGAGCGACCTGGCGACGACCGGGTAGTGGCCCTTCTCGAAGGCGAGCCAGCAGTAGTTCACGGCCCCTTTGAGTTCGGGGATGGGCGTCGGGTCGATCGGGGCGGCTTCGAGGAAGCGGCCCAGTCGCTCGTAGCGTTCGAGCGACTGGCGGATGGACTCGACCTCCACCTGGTCGAGGCATCCGCCGAGGCCCGGGCGGCGCCCGGGTTCGCGGCCGAGGAGCTGGGCGGAGTCGACGCTCAGCGCTTCGGCGAGTTCGGTGATGACGGAGTACTTATCGAGGCGGCGGACGCCGCGCTCGATCTTGTCGACCCAGCTCTTGGACTTGCCGATGCGGTCGGCGAAGACCTGCTGGGACATGCCGCGGCGCTGTCGCCAATAGGCGACGCGCCGCCCCATAGGTTGCGTTTCGGACTCCATGTCAGACCCCACCGTCTATATAGGAGTTACACGTTGCTTCGGGACTTCGATGTCTCGCAGTTGCGTGCGGTATGCGGTTGTGGTTTCGCGGCCTGCCCCCCGGATCGGAGGGACGGGCCGGGGCGCGGTGCGGCCGTCGTCAGCAGTGCTCGGTTGTCTTGACCCGCACGAGGTTCGGTTCCGCCGTCGCGGCACCGGAACGTGTCGCACGCGGCGCCCCGACACTATGTGTCTACCGTCTTTCGGGTCCGGGCACAACGGCCGCGAACTGCCAATGTGACGCTCTGGTGGAGCGTGCTTACAGTCTTGCTCGGGCGGTCCGGTCCACTGTCTTCTATCTGGGGTTATGCGTGGTTTCGGTCGCCCGAACTCGTGAAACCTGCACATGCAACGTGTCGATTCAAGGGTCTCGATCGTTGTGTCGGATATGAGACACAACCGAGTCGTCGCGCGCCGTGAGCACCGGCGCGCCTTCCGCAGGGCGTTCCTGACCGCCGCGATCGCGACCGCGCTGGCCGCCGCGCTGGGGTACGCGGTCGCCTACTCGCCCCTGGCCGGATGGGCGGCGCTCGGCGTCGCCGCGGCGGGGACCGTGAGCCTGTGGCTGGAGTCGCGGGCGGGCCGCGCGGCCACGCCGCCGCCCGTGCCGCGCCTGTACTTCTTCACATCGTCGAGCGACGACTGAAAGGGCCTGCCGAGCGACGACTGAGAGGGCCTGCCCAGCGACGACTGATCTGGGTCGCCCGCGCGGTGACACCGCGGGGGTGACGATCGGTGGCGAAAGGCGTAGGGGGCCGTTAGTTGAGGCGGACCACCAGGCACTTGCCGCCCTGGTACACGCCGCCGTCGACGTTGAGCACGAGGCCGTCGCAGTAGCGGCGGGCCTGGGTGACCTGGGACGGTTCGAGGTCGGTGGTGTCGGGGATCGTGGAGTGGCCGTGGACGAGCTCGTCGCCGCCGAAGGAGCGCAGCATCCCGCGCACGCGCGCGGGGCCCTCCTCCCCCAGGAACTCGTGGCGGCGCGTCAGCTCCCGGAACAGCTGCCACCACTCCTCGGGCTCGTCGGAGGCGAGGATGCGGCGCACGGCCGAGTTCACCGCCTCCTCGCTGCGCCCGTACGCGAGGTAGGACTCGGAGTCGGAGTGGACGAGCAGCGAGCGGTCGACCACGTGCATGACGCGGCGCGACTCCAGCCACTTCACCTCGTCCTCGGTGAGGTCGCCGAGCTCGTCCTCGAAGCCGCCGTTGAGGACCCACCAGTGCAGGAACTGCCGGTCCATCCCGTCGACGTCGGTGAACGCGACGTCGCCGAAGCGCCGGGAGCCGAGCACCAGCACCTCGTGGTTGCCGATGAGGGTGTCGACGTGGCCGCCCTCGGCCGCGGCCTGGCCGGCCAGGCGCCGCAGCAGCCGGACCACCGCCACGCCCTCCTCGCCGCGGTCGAACAGGTCGCCGAGGATCCACAGGCGGGCGTCGCCGCCGGTCCACTTCGCGTCCCCGTCGACGAGCCCGCGTCCGCGCAGCGCCTCGGCGAGCGCGTCGTAGTGGCCGTGGACGTCGCTGGCCACGTACAGGGGGCTCGAATCAGGCATGGGCTCGATATTAATCCGGGCGGCGCCGGTTCGGTGAGGTTGTCGGCTGCTGCTTCGTGCACCCGGCCAATGCACTTGCCGCGCGGCAGGTGACCGCAATAGGATTCGGCCCACCGCCATGTCCGACGAGCGAGGAGCCTCCGTGACCGACAACCCGTTCCTGTCCCCCTCAGACCTGCCGTACCAGCTTCCGCCGTTCGCGGCGATCCGCGCGGAGCACTACCTGCCCGCGTTCGAGGCCGGCATGGCCGAGCAGCTGGAGCGGGTCGCCGCGATCGCCGCCGACCCCGCCGAGCCGACCTTCGACAACACGGTCGTGGCCCTGGAGCGGTCCGGGCTGGGCGTGCTCAAGCGCGTCAGCATCGTCTTCTTCAACAAGAACTCCTCCGACACCGACGACGAGATCAACGCGATCGAGACGGAGATCAGCCCCAAGCTCGCGGCCCACGCCGACAAGATCCTGCTGAACGCCGAGCTGTACGCGCGCATCGACGCCCTGTGGCAGCGCCGGGACGAGCTGGGCCTGGACGAGCAGGACCAGCGGCTGCTGGAGCGGTACCGCACCGAGTTCGTGCGCGGCGGCGCGGCCCTGGACCGGGAGGGCAAGGACCGCCTCGCGGCGATCAACACCGAGCTGGCGGAGCTCGCCTCCACGTTCAACCAGGTCATCCTCGCCGACATCAACGACGCGGCCGTCCACGTCACCGACGCCGCCGAGCTCGACGGCCTCGGGGAGGACCAGATCGGCGCCGCCGCCTCCGCCGCGAAGGACCGCGGCCTCGACGGCTTCCTCATCACCCAGTCGAACTTCTCGCGCCACCCCCTCCTGGAGGACCTGACCGACCGGGACCTGCGCGAGCGCCTCTACAAGGCCACCATCGGCCGCGGCCGGGGCAACGCCGCGACCCTCCTGCGGATGATCCGCCTGCGCGCCGAGAAGGCGCGGCTGCTCGGCTTCGAGCACTTCGCCGCGTACATCGCCGCCGACGGCACCGCCGGGAACGCCGAGATCATCGCCGAGCGGCTGTCGGGGCTCGCCGAGGCGTCGGTGCGCAACGCCCGCCGCGAGGCCGCCGAGCTCCAGGAGGTCATCGACGCGCAGGGCGGCGACTTCGCCCTCGCCGCCTGGGACTGGTCGTTCTACGCCAAGCAGGTGCGGCAGGCGAAGTACGGCTTCGACGCCGAGGCGTTCAAGCCCTACCTCGAACTCGACCGCGTCCTGGTCGACGGGGTCTTCCACGCCGCCGAGCTGGAGTTCGGGCTCACCTTCGCGCTGCGCGAGGACCTCCAGGGGTACCACCCCGAGGCCCGCGTGTGGGAGGTGCTGGACGGCGGCGAGCCGCTGGGCCTGTTCGTGGGCGACTTCTTCACCCGCGACTCCAAGAAGGGCGGCGCGTGGATGAACCCGCTCGTCGTCCAGTCCGACCTCACCGGCGACAAGCCCGTGGTCGTGAACAACCTGAACATCGTCAAGCCCTCCGAGGGCCAGCCGGCGCTCATCTCCGTGGACAACGTGACCACGCTGTTCCACGAGTTCGGCCACGCCCTCCACGGGCTGCTGTCGGCCTGCCGCTACCCGAAGACCTCCATGACCTCGACCCCGCGCGACTTCGTCGAGTACCCCTCGCAGGTCAACGAGATGTGGGAGGACTGGCCCGAGGTCGTGGCGAACTACGCGCGCCACCACGCGACCGGCGAGGCCGCCCCGGCCGAGCTCATCGCGCAGTGGAAGGCCGCCAGCGGGTTCGGGGAGGGCTTCGCCTCCACCGAGTACCTGGCCGCCGCGATCCTCGACCAGGCGTGGCACCGCCTCGCCCCCGAGGAGGTGCCCGAGGGCGGCGACGACCCGTACGCGGTCGTGGAGGCGTTCGAGCGCCGGGCCCTGGAGTCGGCCGGAATCCACCTCCCCGAGATCGCCCCGCGCTACCGCTCGACGTACTTCGCGCACATCTCGATCGGCTACGCCGCCGGGTACTACTCGTACATCTGGTCGGAGATCCTCGACGCCGACACCGTCGAGTGGTTCAAGGAGCACGGCGGCCTCACCCGCGCCAACGGCGACCACTTCCGCGCCACGCTGCTGAGCAGGGGCGGGTCCATCGACCCGATGGAGTCCTTCCGCCGCTTCCGCGGCCGCGACGCCGAGATCGAACCGCTCCTGGAGCGGCGCGGCCTCAAGTAGGCGGCCTTATACCCGCACGACATCCCCGGATGTCGTGCGGGTTTCTCGCTCCCCTAGAGCGCCAGGCCCTTCTCCCACGGCGAGGCCACGGGGAAGTACGCCTCCAGGAAGCGCTGCATGAGCGCCGAGCGCTCCTCGACCAGCTCGGGCGGGAGCCCGGCGTCGTTGATGCAGAACGTCTCCCGGTCGCGCCGCTCCAGCAGCAGCTCCAGGCGCTCGGCCACGTCGGGCATCCCCAGCTCCACGTAGGCGTCCTGGGCCTGCCCGGAGACCGCGCGGCCCGAGAGGTACGCGTAGTAGTGCTGGAGCGTCACCGCGGAGACGTCGGTGACGTCGCGGAAGGCGCTCTGCGCGGTCCGCTCCATCTCCTCGTCGAACTCCTTCTCCATCTCGGCGAGGACGCTGCGCTGGAGCGGGTACGGCACGTGCTTCATCATGCGCGACACGGTGCGGCCGAAGGCGCGGTCGATGAGCGCCCGGTCGTTCTTGAAGGCCGCGTTGGGCGGCGAGTCGGCGCGGCTGACGGGGTCCATGTCGATGAACGTCTGGGCCGGGAAGAACCGGGCCAGGCCGTTGGGTTCGAAGAACATCTGCGGGCCGACCGGGCGGCCGACGAACATGTCGTCGTTGAAGTACAGGAAGTGCTCGCTCAGCCCCTCGATGCGGTGCAGCTGCGTCTCGATCGCGTGGGAGTTGAAGGTGGGCAGCGCGTCCGGGTCGTCGAACAGGTCGCGGTGGTCGACCACCGTCAGCCCCGGGCCCTCCTCCAGCCAGTGCGGGCGCTGGCGGTCGGTGATGAGGTAGACGTGGCGCACCCAGGGCGCGTTCAGGTGCAGCGACCGCAGCGAGAACCGCAGCTCCTCGCGGTCGACGTAGCGCGCGTCGTTGTCGGACTCGGCGTGGTACGGCGAATGGTCGGCGTCGGCGCGGCGGCGGCGCCAGGCGTGGTCGGCGCCGTCGACCCAGGTGTAGACGACGTCGACGGGGAAGCCGACGTGGTCGGGGCCGGGGCGCGCGAACTCGGTGCGGGTCGGCAGGTGCGGCAGGTCCGCGTGGGCACCGCCGGCGAGGGCCGTGAACAGGCGGCCGGGGGCGGAGACCCGGGCGCCGCTCTGGCGGACCACGGGGCTGATGCGGTTGTGCCTGGGCGCCAGCAGGTGTCCATCGCCCGTCTCGGTCCAGAACTCGACGTCGCAGCCGTAGTCGGGGCCGAAGAGGAGGTCGCGGCCGGGGTCGGTCCACAGCCAGGAGGCGCGCACGAGCGGCACGTCGCCCATGTCGGCGCGGCGGGCCCACTCGGGCTTGCTCAGGCCGAGTTCGGATTCGCGGAACGCGGGCTCGGGCACCGAGAGGCGCCCGCCGGTGGACTCGCAGAGCATCGCGAGCGCGGTGCACACCCGCTGCCGGTCGGCCGCGGCGGCGCCGAGGACGGGCCGGGTGAGGCTGAAGCCGGGGACGGCGAAGAAGTCGACGCCCGCGGCGGTGAGGATCGCGGTGACGATCTCCAGGTTGCGGCGCCACACCTCCAGCGGGGTCGGGGCGCCGAGGGCGTAGGCCGGGCGGATCTCGCCGCCGTGGAGGACGTGGCCGGAGTCGAGGTCGGTGAAGTAGCCGTACGGTTCGGTGACCTCGGTGCGGGTCCTGGTCAGCGGGTCGAACGGCCGGGGCTCCACCAGTTCCTCGACCGGTCGGACGAATGCTGTCGCTCGGGTCGCGATACGACGGTCATCGGCTGCGAACAATCGACACCTCCTGACACTTGCGGCTTTCGCCGATCCGGGGTCAACCGGGACTGCATGCCGGCGCGCGGGAGGCGGGTCCGCGTCGACCACGCCTGAACGTCACGTGGCCGGTCTCTGACACGTGCCTCAACAGTAGGCCACAGGGCAGTGACAAAATGGTGTCAGATTCGCGTCCCAAGCGTCAACCGGAACGGGCGCCGCCTCCTGGCGACGCCCGTTCGGGAAATGGGATGCCTACGCGCCCAAGGGAATCCGTGCCACGTGCTCCCAGGTGTAGGACGAGGCGTCCTCGCTCTGGATGACCCGGACGAGTTCGACGCCCGTGACTGTGATCTCCGTCCGACCCGGCCGGACGTCGCGGAGCCTGTTCTGGATGGCGCCGCGGCGGGGGTCGACGCCGACCGTGTCGGCGCGGTACGACAGCGAGACGTGGCCCGGTCCGCCGCAGGGGCGGCCGACGCCGCCCTCGACGACCGCGTTCACGGCGTCGACGCAGGTGGCGACCAGTGCGTCGAAGTGCGTGCCGGGGAACGTGTCGAGCAGGACGCCGCCGGTGGCGGCGAGCGCGGGCCCGACCGTGAGCTTGAAGGCGGGGACCCGGGAGGCGTGCTCCCGGAGGCGGTCGACGAGCTTGTCGCGGACGTCGTCGGCGATCCCGGCGGCGTCGCACTCGACCGAGGCGACGGTCGCGTGGAGCCATTCGTGCGGGACCGGCTTGTCGGCGGCGAGGTCGATGACGGGCCGGTACGACTCGGCCACCGCCTTGACCTCGTCGAGATCGGTCAGGTAGACGTGGAGCTTGGTCCATCCTTGCGGCCAGCGCTGCCCTGAGCTGGGAGGCTTCGGTCCGGATGTGGGAGCAGACGTGTTCACTGCTGCATCAATGCCTTAGGCGAGTCGGAAGGCCCCGCGCGGGGCCGTCTGGGCGTTTCCACCGGGGAGAGCCGGTAGCACCGTTCCGGGAGTCTACCCACGGGGGGCCAGGTCCAGAAGCGAACTGAGCGGCGCGTCACGCGGTGTCGGCACGGGCGGCCGCAGGTGGACGGTCCGGTCGACGACCCCGGGGGGCAGCGGCCGGTGGGTGATGATGATCGCGGTCTTCCCTTCAAGAGCGGCGGCGGCCGTCCTGAGTACGCGTTCTGCGGTGGCGGCGTCGAGATGCGCGTCGGGTTCGTCGAGGACGAGCACTTCGCGGTCGGCGATGAGGCAGCGGGCGAGGGCGATGCGGCCGCGCTCGCCGCCGGAGACGGCCCGGCCGTGCTCGCCGAGACGGGTGGCCAGGCCCAGGTCCAGGCCGTCGAACCAGTCGCGCAGGCCGGCCCAGCGCAGGGCCCGGACGAGCTCGTCGTCGGTGGCGCCGGTGCGCGCGAGGCGCAGGTTCTCGGCGAGGGTGGTGTCGAAGACGTGGGCGTCCTGGGAGCACAGGCCGACGGTGCGGCGCACGTCGTCGCCGTCGTACTCGGCGAGTTCGACGCCCCCGAAGCGCAGCGACCCCTCGTAGGGCAGGAAGCCCATGAGGGCGGCGGCGAGCGTGGACTTGCCCGAGCCGGAGGGGCCCATGACGGCGACGCGCTCGCCGGGCTGGATCTTGAGGTCGAAGCCCGCGATGGCGGGCCGGTCGGCGCCGGGCCAGGCGACCGAGAGCCGCTTGATCTCGATGTAGGGCGGGCCCCCGAGCGGGTTGGGCTCGAACTCCATGGGCTCCACGGGGTCCGGGCGCGGGTCGGGGGCCTGCGTGATCTCGACGAGGCGGCGCCCGCTCTCCTTGGCGGCAGCGGTCTGCTGGGCCGCGGCGGGGAGGGCGAGGACGGGTTCGAAGGCGGCGAGCGGGACGAGCGCGAGGCAGGCGAGGAGGACCCCGTCGAGGGTCCCGGCCGCGACGGCGGGGATGCCGGTCCACAGTGCGCCGGCGACGGCGGCGGCCATGGCGAGCAGGCCGGCGCACTGGCCGAGCCCGGCGGACCAGGCGATGCGGGCGTGGGCGCGGCGCAGGCGCTCGTCGCCGTCGAGGGCGCGTTCGAGCGCGACGGCGTCGGTGCCGGCGGCGACGAGCTCTTCGCGGCCGTGGAGGCAGGCGCGGACGTTCTCGGTGAGCTCGCCGCGCTCGGCCGCGGTGGCGCGCAGGGCGAACCGCGAGGACCAGGAGGCGAGTGCGGGCCCGGCGAGGCCCGCGGCGAGCAGCGTCAGGGCCAGGACGGCCCCGGCGGCGGGCAGGATCGCGGTCTGGAGGACCACGGCCACGACGGCGGTGATGACCGCGGCGGTGAGCGGGAGGGTCCCGCGCAGCCACCGGTCGCCGGTGCCGTCGACGTCGTCGACCAGGCGGGCCTGGAGGTCGCCCGAGCGCCACACCGGCATCCCGGCGGGCGCGAGGCGCACCAGCTTGCGCCACACGGCGACGCGGAGGCGTTCGAGGCCGCGGAAGGCGGCGTCATGGGAGGTCAGGCGCTCGGCGTAGCGCAGGACGCCGCGGCCGATGCCGAGCGCGCGCACCGAGGTGATCGCAACCATGAGGTACAGGATCGGCGGCTGCTCCCAGGCGCGGGAGACGAGGTACGCCGAGACCGCGAGGAGCCCGAGGGCGCTGAGCTGGGCGAGGGCGCCGAGGACGGCGCCGAGGCCGAGCCGCAGGGCGATCGTGTTGCGCCACTGCGAATACGAACGACGACTGACCACTACCAGTCCACCTCTCGGTCGGCGATGGCCCGTACCGCGTCGCGGTGCGAGGCGATGAGCACGGTCCGGTTCTCGCGGTAGGGCGCGAAGGATTCGAGGACCGCGCGCTCGGTGTCGGTGTCGAGGTGCGCGGTCGGCTCGTCCAGGAGCAGGACCGGCGTGTCGAGGAGGTCGGCGCGCAGCAGCAGCCGGGCGAGCCCGACCCGGGCGGCCTCCCCGGCGGAGAGCCCGGCGCCGCCGGCGGTGACGCGGCGGCGCCCGTCGGGGGCGTGCGCGGCGGCGATGGCCTTGGCGACGGCGGGGTCGGAGGCGTCGTGCGGCACCGAGAGGCGCACGTTGTCGGCGACGGTGCCGTCGATGAGGACCGGCTTCTGGGGCAGCCAGGAGACGGAGCGGCGGATGGCCTCCAGGTCGAGGCGGGCGAGGTCGGTGCCGTCGAAGGCGATCGAGCCGCCCACCGGCTGCCGGAAGCCCAGGAGCGCAGCGAGGAGCGTCGACTTGCCCGCGCCGGAGCGGGCGGTGAGGACGGTGGTCTGCGCGGCGGGCACGGTGAGGCTGAGTTCGGGCAGCGGGTCGCGGCCGGGGTAGGCGAAGACGGTGCGGCGGAACATGATCGTGGGCGCGCGGCGCAGCGGCGGCGCGATGTGCGGGGCGCTGGTGAGGGCGGGCGCGTCGGTGGGCTCGCCCGCTTCGGCGGGTCCGGTCCCCTCCTCGGTGGGCTCGGCGAGGATCGCGAAGACCCGTTCGGCGGCGGCGAGCCCTTCGGCGCTGGCGTGGTAGTGGGCCCCGGCATTGCGCAGCGGCAGGTACGCCTCGGGGGCGAGGATGAGGACGAGGAGCGCGGTCTGGAGCCCGGCCTGGCCGGCGAGGCCGCCGTCCACGAGCTGGACGCCCACGGTGACGGCGACGACGGCCACGGACAGGGACGCGGCGAGTTCGAGGACGAGCGCGGAGCAGAACGCGACGCGCAGCAGCGACATCGAGCGGCGCCGGTACTCGCCGGTGGTGACCTCGATGGCCCCGGTCTGCTTGGCGGCGCGGCCGAACGCCTTCAGGGTGGGGAGCCCGGCGACGAGGTCGGCGAAGTGGTGCGCGAGCCGGGAGGTCACCGCCCACTGGCGGTCGGCGCGGGCTTTCGTGTAGTGGCCGATGAGGATCCCGAACAGGGGGATGAGCGGGAGCGTGACGAGGACGATGAGCGCGGCGGGCGGGTAGGCGATGAGCATGACGACGAGGACGCCGGCGGGCACGATCGCGGCGAGCACGAGCTGGGGCAGGTAGCGCGCGAAGTAGGCGTCCAGGGCGTCGATGCCGCGGACCAGGAGGTTCGCGGTCTCGCCGGAGTGGCGGGTGCCGGAGGGCAGGCGCATGAGGCGTGCGAGGGCCTGGCGGCGCAGGTCGGACTTGACCCCGGCGGCGGCGCGGTTCGCGGCGGCCTCCTGGACCGAGGCGAGGAGCGCGCGGGCGGCGAGGACGGCGGCGAGCGCGACGAGCCGCGGCCCGAGGGCCGCCAGGTCCTCGCCTCCGGCGAACGCCCCGGCGACGAGGGAGGCGATGAGCCAGGCCCCGGCGACCACGCACGCGGTCTGGGCCAGGCCGAGCGCCGCGCACACGCCGATGTAGACGGACGCGCCGCGGGCGCGGTGGAGCAGGCGGCGGTCGAACGCGCCGGCGGCGGGCTTCGGGGCGAGCTGCGTCATGCGACGGGGATCCTCTCCTCGGGGATGCGGTCGACCGAGACCCGCTTGCGGAAGACCCAGTAGGTCCATCCCTGGTACAGCAGGACGATGGGCAGGAAGACGACCGCGGCCCAGGTCATGATGCCGAGGGTCTTCTCGGTGGCGGCGGCGTTCTGCGCGGTCAGGCCGTTGGCAGGGTCGCCGGTGGACGGCAGCACGTCGGGCCACAGCGCGCAGAACAGGGCGGCCGAGGCGAGCGCGATCGTCAGGGCGGTGGCCGCGAAGGCCCAGCCGCCGCGGCCCTTGAAGTCGAGCGCGAGGCCCGCCACGAGGGCGAGGACCGCGCCGACGACGAGGACGAGCGAGGCGCCGTTCCCGTGGGCCGCCTGGGTCCAGACCAGGAACGCGAGCGCGGGCACCGCGGTGGCCGCGCCGAGGCGCAGGCCGATCGCGCGGGCGCGGGCGCTGAGGTCGCCGGTGGTGCGCAGGTGCAGGAAGTAGGCGCCGTGGGTGGCGAACAGGAGCAGCATCGTCAGGCCGCCGAGGAGGGCGTAGCCGTTGAGCAGGCCCCAGAACGAGCCGGTGTAGTCGAAGTTCGCGTCGAGGGGGACGCCGCGCACGATGTTGGCGACCACCATGCCCCACAGGAACGCCGGGAGGGCCGAGCCGGCGACGAGGCACGCGTCCCAGCGGCGGCGCCACCGGGCGGTGTCGCCCTTGCCGCGGTACTCGAAGGCGACCCCGCGGACGATGAGCCCGAGGAGGATGAGGAAGAACAGGAGGTAGAACCCGGAGAAGAGGCTCGCGTACCAGTGCGGGAACGCCGCGAACATGGCGCCGCCGGCGGTGATGAGCCAGACCTCGTTGCCGTCCCAGACCGGGCCGATGGTGTTGATCATGGCGCGGCGCTCGCGCTCCTCGCGGCCGAGCACCGGCAGGAGCATCCCCACGCCGAAGTCGAAGCCCTCCAGGACGAAGTAGCCGGTGAAGAGCACGGCGATGGCGATGAACCAGATGGTCGTCAGTTCCATTGGGCGTCCTCGGCTAGTAGGCGAAGGCCATCGGCTTGTCGGGGTCGTCGGAGGGGCTGGAGGAGGCCAGGGCGGTCTCCTCGGCGGGCGGGCCCGCCTTCGCGTACTTGAAGAACAGCTTCAGGGCGATGACGGCGAGGATGAGGTAGACGAGGGTGAACCCGATGAGCGAGGTGAGGACGGTGGCGGCGCCGACGCGCGGCGAGACGGCCTCGCTGGTCTGGTACAGGCTGAAGACCACCCACGGCTGGCGTCCCATCTCGGTGAAGATCCATCCGGAGCTGTTGGCGAGGAACGGGGTCAGTGCCATCCACATCACGACGGGCCAGAACAGGCGGTGCGCGGGCAGGCGGCCGCGGCGGGTGGACCACCACACGATGACGGCCATCGCCATGGCGAGGAGCCCGAAGCCGATCATCGCGCGGAACGTCCAGTAGGTGAGCGGGATGTACGGGATGTAGTCGCCGGGCCCGAAGAGGTCGTTGTACTGGGCGTTGAGGTCGTTGATGCCCTCGACGCGGCCGCTGAAGGAGCCGGTGGCGAGGAACGACAGGAGCCCGGGGATCTCGATGATCGGCGTGCCGTGGCGCCCGTCGAGGGAGCCGATGGTGAGCACGGAGAACGGTGCGCTGTAGGTGGTCTGGTAGAGCGCTTCGGCGGCGGCCATCTTCATCGGCTGGGTCGCGGTCATGACCTTGCCGAGGGAGTCGCCCGAGAGGACCAGCCCGAGGCCGCCGATGAGCGTGGTGAGCACGCCCAGGCGCATCGCGGGGCGGTGCACGTCGAGGTCGCGGCGGTGCATGAAGTGGTAGCCGGAGACGGCGACGACCACGACGCCGGCGGTGAGCCAGGAGGCGAAGACGGTGTGCGGGAACGCGGCGAGCGCGACCGGGTTGGTGAGGACGGCGCCGAAGTCGGTGAGCTCGGCGCGCCCGGCGGTCTCGTTGAGCTGGTACCCGACCGGGTTCTGCATGAACGCGTTGGCGGCGAGGATGAAGTAGGCCGAGGCCACGGTCCCGAAGGCCACCAGCCAGATGCAGGCGAGGTGGAGGCCGGGCCGCAGGCGGTCCCAGCCGAAGATCCAGATGCCGATGAACGTCGACTCCAGGAAGAACGCGACCAGCGCCTCGAAGGCGAGCGGGGCGCCGAAGACGTCCCCGACGAAGCGCGAGTACGCCGACCAGTTCATGCCGAACTGGAACTCCTGGACGATGCCGGTGACCACGCCCATGGCGATGTTGATGAGGAAGAGCTTGCCCCAGAACTTGGTGGCGCGCAGGTAGACCGTCTTGCCGGTGGAGCGCCACATGGTCTGGAGGATCGCGACGACGAGCGAGAGGCCGATGGTGACGGGCACGAACAGGAAGTGGTAGACGGTCGTGACGCCGAACTGGATCCGCGCCAAGTCGAGAACGTCCATAACGCCCCAATCGCCCGTTGAGTGCCTGAGTCCGATTATCGTGGCAGCTTGGGTGTTCCCGAGGGGACGAAACGCGCAATACATCTACTTTTCGCGTTGCCCGTCGGCGAGGCACAATCGATGGGCAGTCGATTGCGTGAGGAGAGGCCATGCGGAAGGTCGCGGTGCTGGGCGCCGGGAAGATGGGGCAGGCCATCGTGTCGGGCCTGCTGCGCGCGGGCTGGTCGCGCGAGGCCGTGGTCGCCACGGCGCGCAGCGCCGAGCGCGCGGCGGCCCTGCGGGAGCAGTACGGGGTCCGGGTGGAGCCCAACGCGGTCGCGGTCGCGGCGGCCGACGTGGTCGTGGTGGCGGTGAAGCCGCAGGACGCGGCGGCGCTGCTCGACGAGCTGTCGGGCGCGTTCCGGCCGGACGCGCCGGTGGTGAGCATCTGCGCGGGGCTCCCGGTGGCGTTCTTCGAGAAGCGCCTGCCCGACGCGACCCCGGTGGTGCGGGCGATGCCGAACACGCCGGCGCTGGTGGACGAGGCGATGACCGTCCTGTCCCCCGGCACGCACGCGGACGCGCGGTGCCTCGAAGCGGTCGAGGAGCTGTTCGCGCCGCTGGGCCGCACGCTCGTGGTGGACGAGAAGCACCAGGACGCGGTCACCGCGATCTCGGGCTCGGGCCCGGCGTACTTCTACTACCTGGCCGAGGCCATGACCGAGGCGGGCGTCCTCATGGGACTGCCGCGCGAGGTGAGCAAGGAGCTGGTGACGCAGACGGCGCTCGGCGCGGCCCGGATGCTCCGCGAGAGCGGCGACTCCCCCGTGGCGCTGCGCGAGGCCGTCGAGTCCCCGGCGGGGACGACGATCAGCGCGGTGCGGCAGCTGGAGAACCACCGGGCGCGCTCGGCGGTGACGGACGCGATCGAGGCGGCCCGGGACCGGGCGCGCGAGATCGCCGAAGAGTACGCGTAGCGGGAGGAGAGCGTGATGGCGGACATGGGCGAGGTCAGGAGCGGGCGCGTCGCGGAGCTGGACGGGCGGACGGTGTACGACCTGGCGCGGCTGCGGCAGGCGGTGTTCGTGGTCGAGCAGGAGTGCGCGTACCCGGACCTGGACGACGCCGACATCGATCCGGCGACGGTCCACTTCTGGGTGGACGGCGCGGACGGGGCGGCGGCGTGCCTGCGGGTGCTGCGCGGCGACGGGGTGTGGAAGATCGGGCGGGTCTGCGCGGCCCTGCCGGACCGCGGGACCGGCCTGAGCGCGAAGCTCATGCGGGCCGCGCTCGACCACCTCGGCCCGGAGGTCGACGTGGTGCTCGGCGCGCAGACCTACGCGACCGGGTTCTACCGGAAGTTCGGCTTCGCCGAGTACGGCGAGGAGTACCTGGAGGACGGCATCCCGCACGTCATGATGCGGCGCAAGGGAACGAATCCGTAATAACCGATATATCCCCCTAAAGGGACCCCTGGAGTCAAGTCTACGAAGGGGGTCCGACATGACCGCGTTTGCCGCGTTCACCCGGCCGAGTGAGTCCGGGAGCGGGGCCCCGGATCTGCATGCCCCGCTCCCGGACGGCCCTACTCCGGCGGCAGCTGCGCCGGGTCGACGACGCCCCAGTAGGCGGCCTTCGCCTGGAGGCGGTCGTCGAAGAACAGCGGCGCCTCGTGCGGGCGCGAGACCGGCCAGGTCCGCAGCCACGACACCGCGTCGTACAGGCCCCACATCGTCACCGACTCCAGGTGGCGGGCGCGGGCGCGCAGGACCGCGAACAGCTCCTGGTAGTACCGGCCCTGGGCGGCCAGGCGCTCGGGCGGGGTCGAGGGCAGGGACTCCTCCATGTAGTCCGAGACCGAGACGTCGAGCTCGGTGACGGCCTGGAGCACCCGCAGGCGCCGGAACGCGTCGATGGACTCCCCGAGGAGCTGCGGGTCGCGCTTGTAGTCGACGTGGGCCTGGTGGCCGACCCCGTCGACCGGGACGCGCCCCCGCTTGAGGTCCTGCACCAGGTTGTAGAGCGCCTCGCGCTTGTCGGGGAACTCGGTGTTGTAGTCGTTGATGAAGAGCTTCACCTTGCGCGGCAGCACGCGGCGCGCGATCTTGAAGACCTCGCCGATGTAGGCGCCGCCGCCGAAGACCTCGTACCAGCGCGAGCGGCGCAGGCCGTCGGCCTGCTCGGGGTCGACCACCTCGTTCACCACGTCCCAGGCCCAGACGCGGTCGCCGTAGTGCTCGGCGAGCGCGGTGACGTGGGCCTCGAAGCGGGCCAGCAGGAGCGCCCGGTGGGCGCGGGTGGGCTGGAGCGGGTTCCCGGCGGCGTCGAGGAACCACCACGCGGGGGTCTGGTTGTGCCACAGGAGCGTGTGACCCCAGATCCGCATGCCGTTGGCCTCGGCGAAGGCCACGATCTGGTCGGCGCGATCGAAGGTGAAGACGCCTTCGGTCGGCTGGATTGCGTCGGGCTTCATCTGGTTGCCGGTGGTCACCTGCGCGAAGTGCTTGGCGAGGAGTTCGGCGGGCTTGCCGACGACCTCGGGCGGCTCGACGGCGCAGCCGATCGGGAAGTCGCACTCGAGGAAGTCCTTGAGCGGGAGGAGGTCTTGGATCTCGGGCTCCTGGATGCGGGTGAGGGTGAAGTCGTCGACGAGGACGGGGGTGAGGCTGGAGTCGGACTCGACGTAGAACTGGAGCAGGTCGGCGGGCTGGGTGATCGAGTACGTGCCGGTGAACTCGGTCCAGGCGTCGGGGGTGACGGCGGTGTTCCACCTGACCGTCTCGTAGGCGGTCGATCCGGCGGCGTCGCGCTGCACGGTGGTGCGCAGGTCGGCGGCGTCGGTACCGGAGGGCAGGCGCAGCAGGACCCGGAGCTGGTAGCGGACGCCGACCTCGATGTGGGCGGTGATGTCGATCGCGGGGCCGTTCCAGGTGGCGGTGCGGCCCTCGACGAGGAGGTTCCCCTCGGCGTTCACGGAGAGGGCGACGGCGCCGCGGGGGTACCAGCCCTCGGTGGTGCCGGAGGAGAAGTCGGTGGACAGGAGCAGGTCGTCGGCGTGCGCGGGGCCCGCGGTCGCGAGCGGAAGGACCGCGGCGCCGCCCGCGGCGGCCGCGCCCGCGAGGAGGGCGCGGCGAGAGGCGCGGGGGGAGGGTGTCGGCATGGACGCTTCCTTTGCGGAGTGAGGGGACGCCGAGGCCGGGAGTCGTGAGGTGCCGGCCCGCGACTGGGGTCTCCGAACGACGATTTCCGAAACTCTCGGAAACTTTCATTCAAAGTATTGATATGTTACGATCCTTGCGTCGGCGCTGTCAAGGCGGCGACCTACCACTGTGGCGGAGATGTGAGGGGCTCTGCCGCAAGAAGAAAGGGGGCCGGCGAAAGCCGGCCCCCGCCAAGAGTCTCGGCGCCTACGCCTCTTCGGGCTGCTCGATGAGCGACTGGATGTACAGCGGCTCGCCGATCTTCTCCAGGATCTCCAGCTGGGTGTCCAGGTAGTCGATGTGGTGCTCCTCGTCCTTGAGGATCGAGGCGAAGAGGTCACGCGAGGTGAAGTCCTTGACCGACTCCATGTGCGCGATGCCGCGCTTGAGGCGGTCGATCGCCTCGACTTCGATCTGGCGGTCGCACTCGAAGACCTCCTTGACGGTGGTGCCGATGCGCAGCGGGAACAGCCGCTGGTAGTTCGGCATGCCGTCGAGGAACAGGATGCGGTCGGTGAGGATCTCGGCGTGGCGCATCTCGTCCATCGACTCGGCGCGCGTGTACTTCGCCAGCTTCGTGTAGCCCCAGTTCTCCTGGAGCTTGTAGTGCAGGAAGTACTGGTTGATCGCGGTCAGCTCCGCGCTCAGCTGCTCGTTGAGGAACTCGATGACCTGCTTGTCGCCCTGCATGGCTGGTCCTTCCCGGTCGTTCAGGTGTCGCCGGTCCGGCGACCGGTGACCCCAGCGTAGGACGGAGAGGGGGACTATATCCAGCCAGGAATACCTAAAATAGGACAACCTATCCTAACGGAGGACATCCTAAAGGGACGGGCAAATCCCGATAAAGCGGTGGTGTCAGGCGACCGCGGGGACCGAGTCGGTGAAATAGCTCTCGATCATGTCGACCAAGCGCTCGTGGCAGGTCCCGCAGCTCGTGCCGGCGTCGCACGCCTCGCCGATGGCCTCTTCGGTGTGCGCGCCCGCGCTGATGCAGGCGCGGACCTCGTTCTCGTGGACCGCGTGGCAGATGCAGGCGTACACGCACCGACCTCCGGCAGGTTAGGCAGGACTAATAAAGGCATGCCTAACCTACCCAACGGCGGGACGATCGGCAACCGTCCCTTCGGTCACTTCCCCAGCAGCGTGCCCAGGACCTTCACCGCGTGCTCGATCCCGGCGTCGTCCACGTCCAGGTGCGTCAGCATCCGGCCCCAGTCGGCCCCGAGCACCGAGATCTTCACGCCCTGGTCGGCCGCCGCGGCCGCGACCTTGGCGATCTCGGGGATGCGCACGAGCACGATGTTGGTCTCCACCTGTGCGGCGTCGCAGATCCCGAACGGCTCCAGCGAGCGGGCGAGGTGCTTCGCGCGGGCGTGGTCCTCCCCCAGTCGCTCGACGTGGTTCGCCAGCGCGTAGCGGCCGGCCGCCGCGAGGAACCCGGCCTGGCGCATGCCGCCGCCGAGGCGCTTGCGGATGACGCGGGCGCGCTGGGCGCGCTCGGCGTCGGTGATGAGGAGCGAGCCGACGGGGGCGCCGAGGCCCTTGGAGAGGCAGACCGAGACGGTGTCGAACAGGCGCCCGTACTCGTCGAAGGGGACGCCGGTCGCGGCGTGGGCGTTCCAGATGCGGGCGCCGTCGAGGTGGGTGCCGAGGCCGTAGGCGTCGGCGAGGTCCTTGAGGCGCCGAAGTTCGGCGAGGGGCTGGACGGTGCCGCCGCCGATGTTGTGGGTGTTCTCGACGGCGATGGCGCGGGTGACCGTGACGTAGGGGTTGGGCCGGTTGATGAGGGGTTCGACCAGGTCGGCGTCGACGCGGCCGTTCGCGCCGGCCCAGGTGCGGGTGGAGATCCCGCCGAGTGCGGCGGCGGCGCCCATCTCGAAGTTGACCACGTGGGCCTTGACGTCGCAGAGGAGTTCTTCGCCGGGGCGGACCAGGAGCTGCAGGCCGATCTGGTTGGCCATGGAGCCGGTGGGGGTGAACACGGCGGCGTCCTTGCCGAACAGCGCGGCGGCTTCGGCTTCGAGGGCGTTGACGGCGGGGTCCTCGCCGTAGACGTCGTCGCCGACGTCGGCGCTGGTCATGGCTTCGAGCATGCCCGGAGTCGGGCGGGTCACGGTGTCGGAGCGGAGGTCGACGATCATGCCCCGATTCTAGCCGCGCGGCTAGGAGGCGGGCGGCGGCGCTAGTAGGGGTTCTCGCCGTTGCCGATGCCGAGGACCGGCAGGTACATGCGCTCGCCGTCGGCGGTGAAGCCGTCGTAGACGATGTCGAAGAGGTCCTGGATACCGAAGGCCCGCAGGGCGTCGACCATCATGTGGGCGGCCTGGTTGGTGGCGGTGCGGTCGGTGGAGTTGAACGTCCGCGACCAGTTCGGCTGGGTGCCGCTGGGGGCGCGGAAGCCCATGCTCGGGAGGTTGGACAGGCCCGAGCGCCAGGAGCCGGAGACGGCGGCGCTGGCCTCGACGCGGAGGCCGTCGTCGACGAACGCGGCGACGTACCGGGCGGACCAGTCGCCGGTGCGCAGGAGGACGGTGCCGGAGGTGTCGACGACGGGGACGTCGGCGGCCATGTCCTGGAGGAGGGAGGAGAGGCGTTCGGTGAACTCGCCCATGTCGTGGCAGGCGGGCTCGGGGGGCCGGGTGCCGGAGCGGGCGTAGGCGGCCCAGCCGGAGATGTCGCCCTTGCCGATGGCGTGGGCTTCGAGCTGCTCGAAGAGGTCCGGGGAGAGCAGGCGGAGGGTGACGCCGCCGTGGAAGCGGCGCAGGTGGAGTTCGAAGATGAGGCCGTCGCGGTACCAGCGGATCCAGGGGCCGCCGTCGCCGCCGCGGATCTCGGGGGCGCCGAGTTCGGACATCATGGTCCGCAGGACCTCGCGGAAGATGAGGGTGCGGTGGTTCTCGCCCTGGCGGCCGCGTTCGGCGGAGCGCAGGACCATGACCTCGATGGAGTAGAAGTCGGCGCGGCCGGTGACGGGGGTCTGGGGCGGGATGGAGTCGGCGATGGCGTTCCCGGTGTCGTAGCCGGTCTCGGCGCGCCACATGCCGATGTCGACCTCGGCGGAGCGGACCTGCCAGCCGAGGTCGGTCATGGCGCGCGTCAGGTCGCCCTTGTTCCACCTGCCGAAGTCGGTTTTTCGGGCCCGGCGGAGCAGGTCGACGAGCTGCGATTCCGTGATCCGATGTGTGCCGAGCATCCGGTACCGTGCCAATCCGTCCGTAGGTGGGGCTGCGGGCCTGAAGCCCGGCTGGCCACTGCGGTTAGGGTAGCCTTGCCTGAGATACCGGGTCGAGAGGTGAGGGTCGGGAGTTGTCCGATACTGTGCGGCAAGACACGCTCGTCAGCCTACTAGGCGGCAAGCGCGGCACCTTCGACGCCACCGCCCCGCTTGTGGTGTTCGTCCTCACCTGGCTCCTCACCGGGAACTCGATCGCATGGGCCGCATCGGCCTCGCTCGTCGCGGCCGGGGCCATCGCGGCCGTGAGACTTGCGCAACGCAAGCGGCCGCGGGCGGTGGTCCTCGGCCTCCTCAGCGTCGCGGTCGCGGCCCTGATCGTCCTCTACACAGGACGCGCGCAGGACATCCTGCTCCCCCGGATCGTCTCGAACGCCGCGAGCGCCCTCGTCTGGGCGGGCTTCATCGTCTTCCGTCGGCCGCTCCTGGGCCTCATCGTCGGTGGCCTCCTGGGCCAGCGCACCCAGTGGCGCCTCGACCCGGCGCTGCTGCGGGCGTACTCGCTGGCGTCGTGGGCCTGGGTGGCGATGTACGCCCTCCGCGTGGCCGTCCTCACCCCGTTCTGGAACTCCGACAGCGACGACTTCGCCGTCATCGGCGGCGGCGTGGCCCAGATCGTCCTCTCCTGGCCCCTCCTCGTCCTCTGCCTCGCCATCAGCGGCTGGGTCATCAAGGCCACCCTCCCGACCGACCACCCGGGCCTGCGCCACCCGGTGATCCCGACCGAGGCGATCGAGCCGGAGAAGACGCCGTCGTAACCTGATCCCCTTCCGCCCCTGGAAGAACGGAATTCGGTCTGATCGAGGACACTCGATGTTCTCGAGCAATCCCGCAGGTAAGTGCAGAAATACACTCAACTGTATGGACTTGGCTACAGATTCGAGACGCGAGCCCTTAATCGACGAGTCGGATTTCGACTCGCTCGGCCCGGGGGTCCACCGCCTGTCGTACCCGTCGCGGACGCTGCTCGTCCGCGACGGCGACAGGACTGACTTCGTCCTGTTCATCATCGAGGGCTACGCCAAATCGGTGAGCCACGATCCCGAGTGCATTCTCGGCATCCACCGCCCGGGCCGCCTGGTGGGCGAACTCGCCGCGCTCACCCGCCGACCGCGCTCGGCGGATCTGGTGGCGCTCACGGACATCGAAGCCCTGTTCATCCCCGCGGACACCTTCTCGAAACTCATCACCGACGGCGGGCCCCTCGCCCTGGCGGTCGCCGAGCGCCTGGCGGAACGCGTCCAGGAGCTCGGCGCCAGGGTCGAGTCGATCACCAGCGCCGAGCAGCGGTTGGCCCGAGCGGTGATCGAGCTGGCCCGGTCGGGCATCGGCACCGAACGGGACGACGGCCTCCACTTGACCGGTTTCAACCAGCGCGACCTCGCCTCGCTCGCCGGCATCTCCCGCGAATCCGTCTCGGCGATCCTGCGCCCCCTCAAGCGGCGGAACGCGGTGAGCATCGGCCGCCAGCGCATCACGATCCATGACCTCGCCCCGTTCGAGGCCATCGCCCAACGCAACGACAAGGCACTGTGAGGAGGCCATCGTGACAGGCCTCGACCCGATCCACCTGTACGCCGGAGCCCTCGCCGTTTCGGCCGTGGCCGTGACCGCCCGCGCCGTGTTCTGGTACATGGCCGTGCGGTACCAGGAGAACACGAAACGTCAAGCGGCATCACACCGAGCGGACCATGAAAACCCGAAAAGTGTGGAATACAAGCCGCCGGATCAGTTACCGCCCGAATGAGTACAGTGATCGCGTAACCTGCACTCGTGCCGATCGAGCATCTATCCGAGCCCCAGAATCACGGCCTCGAAGTGCCCCAACTCTTCGAACTGCTTCTCCGTCATGTGCCGGAGGACTTCGACCCGAATGAGTTTCTGATCGCGGGGAGCGCCCGCCTGCACATTGAGGGGATCAAGGACCAGATTTCTGATCTGGACATCCTGGTCCGTCCAGGCAGCCGAACCTGGTACAACGCCGTAGACCTTGCGCTCGACCAGGCCGAACAGCACGGCACGACGCCGTTGCAGCTCAGTCCTATGACCGGGCACACCGTCGCGCACCTCTACGGGGGCGCGATCGAGGTGGTTGACACCTGGCTGCCGCCCTACCTCGACACCCGCGCACTGCTGCTAGGAGCGGATGAGATCGCCGGACTTAAGTTCCTTCCGCTCCGGACGATCGTCGACTACAAGATCCTTCTAGGTCGAGAGAAGGACCTTATGGACTGCGAGGCGATCGAGAAGCATCGCAGGAACCCATTCGCGGGGATCGCCCACACGTCCAACTATGCGATGCTGTTGGGTAACAGGCGGACCCTTGGAGTGCAACATGAAACCCCCCTCCCCGGAAGCGATCCAGCAAGCGCTCAGCGAGGTGCACCGGCAGATCGACCACGCCCGTGTCAACGTGTCACATGCCGACACGAAAGCGGCACTGCTGGCGGCCGGCGCGATACCGATCACGGCGCTGTTCGTTACATCTCCCTTGTTAAACGGGCACTTCGGTTTCTCAGTCGCCATGTCCTGGATCGGCATTGGATTCATGCTGCTCGCAATCACGTCGCTCGGAGCCGTCGTTTGGCCTAGACTCGCCGGCACCAGCGGGATCCGCAACGGGGCGAACAGATCCGCTCAGCAGATCGTTGCCAGGACGCTTGAGACCTCCTCGAGCCCGGCCCGGCAGCTCGAGGCCGCGGCAGCGGAACTTTCGTTCCTGTCCACGCTGGCGCTCTCCAAATTCCGGAAGATCCAGGCGGCGATTCTGTGCTTCGCGGTGGCGGCGGTGTTCATGCTCGTGGCTGCTGTTGCGTGAATGCTTGGTGGACAAGGGTTTGCCGTGAAGGGTTAGGGTTCTCGTAGTACAGCTGTGACCCTTCGAGTGAATCGGATACGGCATGATCGCGCGAACTGCCGCTCGCGGCTTCGACGGCGGGGTCGTCGCGGGGACGCGGCTTGTGAACGTGCCGAACGCGGTCACGTTGGTGCGCACGGTGGTCGCGATGGGGCTGGCGCTGCCGGCGATCGTGCTGGAGAGCGTGTGGCTCGCGGTGGCGGCGTACCTCGTGTACTGGGTCGGGGACGTGCTGGACGGGATGACGGCGCGGTGGCTCGGGCAGGAGACGCGGGCCGGGGCGGTGTTCGACATCGTGTCGGACCGGGCGTGCACCTCGCTGTGCGCGGCCGCGCTGCTGGTGCTGCTGCCGGAGATGGCGCTCCCGGTGGGGATCTTCCTGGTGCAGTTCATGGTCGTCGACTGCATGCTGAGCCTGAGCTTCCTGTTCTGGACGATCCGCGGCCCCAACTACTTCCACGAGGTCCACCGCGGCGTGTACCGGTGGAACTGGTCGCCGCCGGCCAAGGCGCTCAACACGAGCGGGCTGGTGGTGCTGGTGCTGCTGTCGCCGACCCCGCTGTGGCCGGCGCTGTTCGCCGGGGCCGCCATGGTCGTCAAGGTCGCCTCGCTCGTCGCGGTGGGGCGGCTGGTCGCGGTCGAGTCGGCGCGCGCGTGATCGCGGCGTACCTCTCGACGCTGGTGACGGCGTTCGTGTCGGCGTTCGTGCCGATCACCCCGATCGAGCCGTACCTCATCGGAGTCGCGGCGGTCACGGGCTACGGCCCGGTGGGCCTGGGTCTGACGGCCGCGGTGGGGCAGACCGCCGGGAAGACCGTGATCTTCCTGGGCGCCCGCGGGGTGTTCCGGTCCGGCCGCGTGCAGCGGTGGGTCGCGCGGGTCTCGGAGCACCGGCGCCGCAAGCGGGTCGTGAACGCGGACCAACCCGTCTCGGCACTGCGGCAGCGGATCAGGGCGCTCGGGGTACCGCTGCGGACGGCCGCGGCGATGCTGACGGCGCTCTTGGAGAAGCCCGCGCTGACGCTGCCGATCCTGCTGCTGAGCGCGTTCGTGGGCCTGCCGCCGCTGCTGGCGACCAGCATCTACATCGCCGGGACGCCGATGCGCACGCCGGTGTTCGCGACCGTGTGCTTCACCGGCCGCGCGGCCCGGTTCATCGTGATCGCGTTCGGGCCGCAGCTCATTCTCGGATGACGGCCGCCTCGCCGGGGGCGAGCGCGGTGGCGGGGGTCCAGGGCCTGCCGGTGAGGAGGTCGTGGCCGGAGGAGTCGAACCGCTGCGGCGCGGCGGTGTGGTTGATGGCGAACAGGTACGTGCGGCCGTCCTCGTGGCGGCGGCGCACGAGTTCGAGTCCTTCGGGGACGTCGGCGGTGAGGCCCAGGCGGTCCAGGAGCGGGTTCAGGTCCACGGGGCGGGTCGCGAGGTACCAGACCTCGCCCGCGCCGACGCGGCGGCGGAAGAGCGCGCCCGTGGACGGGAACCCGGTGAAGGAGGCGAGGACTTCGGCGTCGAGGGCGTGGGCGGCCTCGGTCCAGGTGCGGCCCTCGGTGCCGTCGTCCAGGAGCGCCACGGCGCCTTCGGGAAGCGGCACGAACTCCTCGACCCGCACGCCGGTGAGGTCGCGGATCGCCCCGGGGAGGCCGGGGTGGACGCGGTCGTTGCGGTCCACGACACCGGAGTACGGCCCGATGACGAGCGTGCCGCCGCCCTCGGCGTAGGCGCGGAGGTTCGCGTCCGAGTCGAGCAGGTACAGGTGCGGGGCGAACACGAACTCGTAGGCGGAGAGGTCCCACGCGGGGTTCACCAGGTCCGTGGTCACCCCGCGGCGCCACAGGGCCGCGTGCCAGCGGCGGAGTTCGCGGTACGTGGCCATGTCGGCGGACGGCTGGCCCGGGGTCTTGGCGGCCCAGGACGACGCGAAGTCGAGGAGCACCGCCGCCCGGGAGACCACAGTGGAGCTCTTGACCTCGGCGAGCCGCTTGAGCTGCGCGCCGAGGCGCTTCACCTCGCGGAACACCCGCGAGTCCGCGCCGCCGTGCGGGAGCATCGCCGAGTGGTACCGCTCGGCGCCGTACCTCGATGCGCGCCACTGGAAGAACATCGCGCCCTCGGAGCCGCGGGCCACATAGGACAGCGAGTGCCGGAGCTGGTCGCCGGGCCGCTTGGCGAAGTAGCCGCGGCGCCAGGCCGAGGAGTTCGCGGCCTGCTCCATGAGGAGCCACGGCGAGCCGCCCGCGAGGCCGCGGGAGGCGTCGGCGCCGAACGCCACCTGCGCGGGCCACTCTACTTCGCTGTCATGTTCGGGGATCAGGTAGTGGTCGGTGGCGACGAGACGGTTCGGGCCGGTCACGTACTCGCCCCAGCGGTGGTAGTCGAGGCCGGAGAAGTCGCCGGTGACCATGAGGTTCGTCGTGATCGGCTTGTCGGCGGAGTGCGCGGCGATCGCGTCGGCCTCGGCGCGGAAGAGGTCGAGCAGCGCGTCGGAGCAGAAGCGCTGCCAGTCGAGGACGAGGCCCGGGTTGGGGGTCTCGGCGCAGATGCGCGGCGGCAGGACCTGGGACCAGGCGCTGTAGGTCTGGGACCAGAACGTGGTCCCCCACGCGTCGTTGAGCCCGGCGAGGGACCCGTGGCGGTCGCGGAGCCAGGCGCGGAACGCGTCGGCGGCGAGGTCGCAGAAGCAGGAGCGGTAGTACTCGTTCCCGATGTGCCACATCGCCAGCGCGGGGTGCCCTGCGTACCGCTGGGCAAGGCGCGAGGCCATCTCGGTCGCGGCCTCCTGGAACGCGGGGGCGTGCGGGCAGTACTCGGCGCGGGCGCCCGAGTTCAGGCGCACGCCTTCGGCGTTGACCGGCAGCGTCTCGGGGAACCGCTCGGAGAACCAGGGCGGCGGCGAGGCCGTGGCGGTCGCGAGGTCGGCCTTGATCCCGGCGTTCGCGAGGAGGTCCATGACGGCGTCGAGCCGCGTGAAGTCCCACTCGCCGGGCCCGGGATTGACACCGGCCCAGCCGAAGATGTTGACGCTGACGAGGTTGACGCCCGCCTCGCGCATGAGGCGCACGTCCTCGTCCCAGACCTCCCGGGGCCACTGCTCGGGGTTGTAGTCGCCGCCGTAGGCGAGTCCGTCGAGCTGGGGGACGATGTCGTTGTTCGGGTGTGCCACTTCAGGCCCTTCGGTGTGCGGCGGGTCGGAGCGTTCCGCAATCGCTTGGCAAGCGCATTCCGATTACGATGGTGTCACGGCGATGCCTTGGAGGTCAAGCTCGTCGCGCCGCACGCAGCGGACGGCGCGGCCCGTGAGCGGGTCCGCGGCGGCGTCCCGTTCCAGGGGGATCTCGCCGGTGTCGCAGCGGCCGGCCTCGGCGTGGCGGCAGCGGCGTGCGAACGCGCAGCCCGGCGGCGGGTCCGCGGGGTCGGGCAGCTCGTCGGGCAGCAGGATGCGCCCGCCGCGGCCCTTCAGCGCGGGGTCGGGGATCGGGACGGCCGACATGAGCGCCTCGGTGTACGGGTGCCGCGGCCGCTCGTAGAGCGAGGCGGTGTCCGCGAGCTCCACGATGCGCCCGAAGTACATGACCGCCACCCGGTCGGCCAGGTTCTCGACCACCGACAGGTCGTGCGAGATGAACAGGTACGTCAGCCCGAGTTCGGCCTGGAGCTCCCGCAGCAGGTTGAGGATCTGCGCGCGCACCGAGACGTCCAGTGCGGACACCGGCTCGTCGGCGACCACCAGGCGCGGGTTCACGATGAGCGCGCGGGCGATGTTGACGCGCTGGCGCTGCCCGCCCGAGAACGCGTGCGGGTACCGGTCCATGTAGTCGGGGCTGAGCCCGACGCGGCGCATCATCTCGGCGATGCGGTCCTCCAGCTCCGAGCCGCGCGCCTCGCCGGTCGCGATGAGGGGGTCGCCGATGATCTGGCGCAGCGTGAACCGCGGGTTGAGCGAGGAGAACGGGTCCTGGAAGACCATGCGGATCTGGCGCCGGTAGGGCGCGCGCCGGCGCTCGGACATCGCGGTGAGGCTCAGGCCGTCGTAGACGACCTCGCCACTGGTGGCGCGCTGCGCGCCGACGATGGTGCTCCCCAGCGTGGTCTTGCCGCACCCGGACTCCCCCACCAGCGCCATGGTCTCCCCCGGCGCGAGGGCGAGATCGACGCCGGAGACGGCGTGGTTCTCCACGGTGGTGCGCCCGAGCAGGTTGCGGCGCACCGGGAATCGGACGTGGAGGTCGCGGACCTCCAGGATCGGGTCGGTCATGTGCTCGCGCCTTCCGTCTCGTAGAGCACGCACTCGGCGGTCCGGCCGCCACCGAAGTCCACTTCGGGCGGTGCGTCCGTATCGCACCTGCCCGCGACCGCCGCGGCGCAGCGCGGGTGGAACGAGCACCCGCTCGGACGGTGCAGCGGGCTGGGGACGGCGCCGGGGATGGTCGGCAGGTCCCGGCCCCGGTCGCGGCCGAGCACCGGGACGGAGGCCAGCAGCGCCTTCGTGTACGGGTGCTTGGGATCGGCGAAGAGCTCGTCCACGGGCGCGCGTTCGACCACGCGGCCGAGGTACATGACCGCGACCTCGTCGGCGAGCTCGGCGACCACGCCGAGGTCGTGGGTGATGAACATGACCGCCATATGGTGCTCGGCCTGGAGCGAGCGGATGAGGTCGAGGATGCGCGCCTGGGTGGTGACGTCGAGCGCCGTGGTCGGCTCGTCGGCGATGAGCAGGGACGGGTTGGCGCACAGGGCGATCGCGATCATGGCGCGCTGGCACATGCCGCCGGAGAGCTGGAACGGGTAGGCGTCGATCCGCCGCTTCGGGTCGGGGATGCCGACCGCGTCGAGCAGTTCGACGGCGCGGGCGCGGGCGGCCTTCTTGTCGAGTCCGGTGTGGATGCGCAGCGTCTCGACGAGCTGGGCGCCGATGGTGCGCAGGGGCAGGAGCGAGGCGGCGGGCTCCTGGAAGATCATGCCGATGTCGCCGCCGCGCAGCCGCTGGAGCCGCTTGCCGCGCGGGTCGAGGGAGAGGATGTCGAACGGCTCGCCCGTGCCGTCGTTCGCGTCCCCGTGCCAGGTGATGGCGCCGGCGTCGATCGAGCCGGCGTCCTCGACCAGGCGCAGGATCGAGCGGGCGGTGACGGACTTGCCGCAGCCCGACTCGCCGACGACGCAGAGGGTCCTCCCCGCGTGGACGGCCAGGTCGACGCCGTCGACGGCGCGGACCCGCCCGTCGTAGGTGTCGAAGCCGGTGTGCAGTCCCGAGATCTCCAGCAGCGGTTGCAAGGGTCGCTCCATCGGTGTCTAGTGCCGGTAGGGGTCGGCGGCGTCGCGCAGGCCGTCGCCGACGAAGTTGAACGCGAGGACCACCAGGACGACGCACGCGCCCGGGATGAGCAGCCACGGCGCGCCCGACAGGACGCTCCACTTGCTCGCGTCCTGGAGCTGCACGCCCCACGAGACGGCCGGCGGGCGCAGGCCCATGCCGAGCCAGGACAGCGCGGTCTCGGCGAGGATCATGCCCGGGATCGACAGGCTCAGCGCCGCGATGACGTGCGAGGAGAACGAGGGCAGCATGTGCCGGAACATGATCCGCGCGTGGCTGGACCCGTCGAGGCGCGCGGAGGTGACGAACTCCTCCGAGCGCAGCGCCAGGAAGCGCCCGCGCACTTCTCTCGCGAGGCCGGTCCAGGCGACGAGCGCGAGGATCGTCGTGATGATGAAGTACCTTGCGACGGGCCCCATCTGGGCCGGGAGCGCGGCGGCGAGCCCGAGCCACAGGGGGATCGAGGGCACCGCCATGATGAGCTCGATGAGGCGCTGCACGGTGTTGTCGATCCAGCCGCCGAAGTAGCCCGAGACGGCGCCGAGGACGATGCCGAGCAGGAACGCCAGCATGACGCCGATGATGCCGACCGAGGCCGAGACGCGGGTGGCGTACACGAGCTGGCTGAGCAGGTCCTGGCCGTCGGTGGTGGTCCCGAACAGGTACATGGGGTCGCCGGGGTCCTCGGGGCCGATGAGGTGCCGGTCCATCGGGATGAGGCCGAAGAGGCGATACTCCTCGCCCTTGACGAAGAGCCCCACGTCGACGCGGTCCTCGGGGTTGGGCTCGTAGGTGATCCGCAGCGAGCGCGGGTCCTGCGTGGAGGTGTAGCCGTCGACGTGGAGGCCGAAGCGGAACCCGTCCGGCCCGTCGGTGTCCCAGAGCTTGAGGACCTGCGGCGGGGCGGTGGTGTACTCGGAGTCGCGGTGGCGGTCGTCGAACGGGGCCACGAACTCGCACAGGGCGATCACGACGAGCATCCCGGCCAGCAGCCACGCGGAGACGAGCGCGAGCCGGTGCTTCTTGAAGGCCCACCACACGAGCGTGCGCTGGGAGGCGCGGGTGCGCCGGAGGTCGGCCGGGTTCGGGGTCATCCCCGCGGTGCCCTCGGCCTCTTCGAGACTCATGCGCGGCTCACCTCTGGTGTCCGAGTCGGATGCGGGGGTCGAGCCAGCCCAGGAGCAGGTCCGAGACGAGGGTGCCGATCACGGTGACCACGCTGAGGACCATGATGACCGAGCCGGCGAGGTACATGTCCTGGGCCTTGAGCGCGCCCAGGAGGATCGGGCCGAGGGTCGGCAGGCTGAGGATCTGGCCGACGACGATGTCGCCGACCAGGAGCAGCGGCAGCACCCAGCCGATCGTGGACACGAACGGGTTGAGCGCCACGCGGAGCGGGTAGCGGCGCAGCAGCGGGCCCTCGGGGACGCCGCGGGCGCGCGCGGCCGTCACGTACGGGCGGCGCAGCTCGTCGAGGAGGTTGTTGCGGATGATCCGCACCAGTCCCGCCACGCCGCCGGTGCCGATGACGATCATCGGGATCCACAGGTGCCCCAGCAGGTCCAGGAGCTTGCCGAGGTTCCACGCGGCGTCGCACCACTCGGGCGAGCACAGTCCGGAGGGGACGGTGCCGAACCAGGTGACGCTGAAGTAGACGAACACCAGCGCGATCAGGAAGTTGGGAGTGGCGAGGCCGAGGAAGCCCACAGTGGTCACGGCGTAGTCGCCGGCCGAGTGCTGCTTGACCGCCGAGTACACGCCGATCGGGAACGCCAGCGCCCACGTCACCAGGAGCGTGATGAGCGAGACCGCGATGGTCCAGCCCAGGCGCGGGGCGATGACCTCCTCGACCGGCTTCGAGTGCTCGAAGGACATCCCGAGGTCGCCGTGGAGGACGATCCGGGTGATCCAGTGCCAGTACTGCTCCAGGAGGTTCCCGTCGAGGCCGTAGCGCATGCGCAGGTTGGCGACGTCGGCCGCCGTCAGGCCCTGGCCCATGACGTTGTACTTGGCCTGGAGCGCGGTCACGTAGTCGCCCGGCGGCAGGCTGATGATGACGAACACCATGAGCGAGATCGCGAGCAGCGTGGCCGCCATGTAGAGCGTGCGGCGGCCCAGGTATCGCACCACTGTGGACTCCCTATCCTGTTGCGGCCCCGACTACTCGGACGCCAGCCACCACTGCTCGGGGTTGGCGGGCCCGGGGGTGCCGTAGGTCGGGTTCTCGGGCATGGGGCCGCCGAAGTTGCGCAGGCGGTTCGCGGTGACCGCCCACGAGCCCTGGCCCCGGACGGTGCCGATCGCGTAGAACTGCTCCTTGGCGATCGCGATGATCTGCGTGAAGATCTCGGCGCGCGCCGCCGGGTCGGCCTCGGCGAGGAACTGGTCGTACAGGTCGTGCTGCGCGGTCACGTGCGCGGGCGGGGCCTCCAGCATCTCCGCGTCCTCGGCGCCGTTGAGCGTGTAGTGCGAGGACCACTGGCGGGCGAAGAGCGCGCCGCCGGAGGGGCCGGCGCACATGTACCACTGGACGGCGGTGGTCTCGTCGATCGCGCCGCCGTCGCCGGTCCACACCGTGAGGTCGTAGGCGTTCTCGTCGATCCCGGCCTGCCAGTTCTCGCGCGGCTGGCCGTTGACGTGGAGGGTGACGCCGACCGCGGCCCACATGTCCTTGACCATGTCGAGGGCGTCGAGCCAGACGGTGCCCAGGAGCGCGTCGTCGGCGACGGAGGCGGTGAACTCCAGCGGCGTGCCGTCGGCGGCGGTGCGCACGCCCCCGGCGAGGGCGTACCCGGCCGCGTCCAGGGTCTGGTTGGCGAGGTCGGGGTCGAACTCGGTGTACTGGGTCGCGAACGCCTCGTCGTAGAAGTCCGACTCCGGACGCGGGGCGGCCTGGGTGGGCTCGCCGACGCGGTTCCACAGGACGTCGATGAGCTCCTGCCGGTCGATCGCGTGCGACATCGCGATGCGGAACTGCTTGTCCTGGAAGATTTTCCGGATCGCGGGGTCGGCGTGGTTGAGGTTGAACGCGATGTTCATGTCGCTCGAGTAGGTGCCTTCGAGGTCGACGATCGTGTAGTCCCCGGCCTCCTCGCCGTCGACGGCGTCGGCGCGGTGGGCGTTGTCGTTGAAGTGGCGCGAGTGGAACTCGTAGTCGCCGTTCACCGCGTGGGCGAACATGGTCTCGACGTCGGCGATGATGTTGAAGCGGACCTCGTCGAGGTACGGGAGCTGGCTGCCGTCCTCGTCCACCTTCCAGTAGTACGGGTTGCGCTCGAAGAGGGCGTAGTCGGCGTCGGAGACCGGCTTCTTGCAGATCCACGGGAGCAGGCTCGGCAGGTCCGGGTTCTCCCACTGGAAGTTCCACAGGTTGCCCAGCGCGGTGAAGCGCGAGACCCAGCCGTCGTAGCCCTCGGCCACGGCCTCGTCGTCGGCCGCGGGGTTGTACGCGATGTGGTACTGCTCCAGGTAGTGGCGGGGGTACATGGTGAAGCGCTGGCCGGAGACGCCGGCGGCCATGTCGTCGCGGAAGAGCGGCTTGGGGCCGGAGAAGCGGACGATGAAGGTGTAGTCGTCGACGACCTCCAGCTCGGCCGGAGTGCCGTCCAGACTGGACAGTTCGGCGGGCATGGCGGTGGTGAGCTCGGCGTTCAGGTTGACGTCGGCGTAGGCGAACTCGACGTCGGCGGTGGTCAGCGGCGTGCCGTCGGACCACTTGACCCCCTCGCGGAGGGTGATGGTGAACTCCGAGGCGTCGGCGTTGGCGTCGAACGCGGAGGCGACGTTCATCCGGATCTCGGTCCAGTCGCGGGAGCGTTCGAGGAGGTGGCCGTCGTTGACGGTGCGCCACAGCCAGGGGCCGTCGGAGGGGCCGGTGATGGCGGAGTTCCAGGTGCCGCCGTAGGCGCCGATCTCGTCGGTGGCGGTGACGACGAGGGGTTCCTTGGGGAGGCGCTCCTCGACGGGCGGGAGGTCGCCGGCGTCGACGCGCTCGGCGAGCATGGGGGCCTCGGGGCCCTTGTCGCCGCCGCCGTTCTCGCTCTCGGGGTCGGTGGAGAAGAAGCTGCACCCCGCCGCGGAGGCGGTGAGCGCGGCGCCGCCGGCGAGGACGACGCCGCGGCGGGTGAGGAGGGGGTGGAGCGCGGGCGCCGCGCTCGGTTCGAAGGGGTGGGACCGGGGCTGCTGAGTGCTCATCGGTGAGCGCTCCTTCCGTGGTCGCGCCGCGCACCGCTCGGTGCGCATGAAGGGGTTCGACGGAGCCCTGCACGACCCCGCCTCGTACCGAAACTGTTGGGGAACTTCCGGAATGATTCCGAAAACTTTCGGCGATAGCGGTGAGACTACGGCAACACCAAAACAGCGTCAAGGCTGGTAAGTCGCCACAAAGGTCACGATAGGATCACGAATGGCAATCGTATTCCGCATCGGCACTACTGAACAGTTTCGAAAGTTTCGGGCTCTGGCGCGCGTTTGCCGCCAGTGACGTCGCTCGATACCTGGGGGAATGGCTCACGCTTGCCGCCAGTGACGCACGTCGATGCGCTAGGTGCCCTCGCGGCGCGATGCCGAGGCACGGTCGCGGCGCGGTGCTCAGGCACCCTCGCGGCGCGGGGACCGACCGCGGCGGTACCCCTCCCAGAGGCTCCGCATGACGAAGATCTTCTCGTCGAGTTCCGCGTCGGCCGAGAGCGCGCGACCGGAGTAGGGGGCGCGCAGGCGCCAGGGGCGCTGGGACGGGTCGTTGAGGTACACGACCGGGACGGTGCGCCCGGCGCGGCGCTCGGCGCGGATGTCGGCGACCTCGGTCCAGGCCGCGTACCGCTCACCCCGCGCATTCCCTTGCGGGTCTTGGGACTCCAGCGGGTGGATGCCGCGCTCGTCGAGGACGACCCCGTGCCGGCGGGCCCCGGCGTAGGCGACCGCGAGGGCCACGGCGGCGGCGACGAGCACGAGCAGGCCCAGCGTCAGGTGGTACCAGTGGCCGACCGCGAGCATGTACAGCACGGCCGGGACGAGCGCCGCCAGCGCGGAGACGCCGCCGAGGAACAGGGCGCGGCCGATGACCTGTCGCGTCGTCGGACGGAATGTGATCTTGACGGCCACACTCACCCCCACCAGGCTCGTTCCGCTGCCGATGAGCTGATCGTGCCACGTCGGACGCGCACGTCAAGCGACAATCCGACAGAAACCGGACCGGCACCCCGCGGCCCCCGGGGCCGGGTGTGTCAATCTGGACGCATGACGTCCGCAGACTCCCCGCTCCCCACCCGCCGCCTGCGGGTCCGCCGCTCCGCGGCGATCACCGGCGCGGCCTTCGTCGCCTGGCTGACCGTCGCGCCGCTGGCCCTGTCGCTCATCGTGGAGCAGCCGCTGTGGAGCGTCCTCTCGGTCGCCCTCGGCGTGGTCCTGCTGTTCATCCCGCTCGGGATCTCCGTGTGGGCCTGGCGCTCCGGAGTCGACGTCACCACCGACGGCATCGCGATCCGCGGCATGTTCACCACCCGCGAGATCCCCTGGCGCCTCATCGACGGCTTCGCCACCGGCAACGAGGGCGTCCAGGCCATACTCGCCGACCAGTCCCAGGTGAGGCTCGACCCCCTCAAGCCCGAGAACCTCCCCCAGGTCCTGGAGATCGGCGGCCAGGAGCTGCGCGCCAGCGCCCCCGCGGAGGACGAGCGCTAGTACCCGTCGGCGACGACGTTCTCCAGGGGCTCGCCCGCCGCGAAGCGGCGGATCTGCGGGCCGACCGGGGCGTAGGCGCGGTCGAGGGTGCCGTCGACCGAGGCGCCCGCGTGCGGGGTGATGAGGGCGCCGTCGAGGTCCCACAGCGGGTGGCCCGCCGGGAGCGGTTCGGGGTCGACGACGTCGACCGCGCAGCGCAGGCGGCCCGCGGCGACCTCGGCCACGAGGGCGTCGGTGTCCACGATCGGGCCGCGCGCGGCGTTGACCAGGAGTGCGCCGTCCTTCATGTGCGACAGGAACTTCGCGTCCACCAGGCCGCGGGTGGCGTCGGTGAGCGGAAGGATGAGGACCACGATGTCGAACTCCGGCAGGAGCGATTCGACCGCGTCGATCGGGTGGACGCCGGGGCGCCCGCGCCGGGCGACCATCTCGACCTCGACGCCGAGCGCGGTGAGCACTTCGGCGACCTTCCCACCGATGTCCCCGGCGCCGACGATCAAGGCGCGCTTGCCGACCGCGGTGGTCGTCCACTCCACCCGCCACTCGTGGCGGGCCTGCTGGCGGGCGAACAGGTCGAAGCCGCGCATCGACGCGATGACCGCGCCGACGGTCCACTCGGCGGTGACCCCGGTGTGCACGCCGCGGGCGTCGCACAGGGCCACGCCGGGCGGGACGACCGGGACCCACACCTCGGCGCCCGCGCTCAGGAGCTGGATCGCCTTGAGGGAGGTCATGTCCCGCAGCGGGGTCGTCACCTTGGACTGGGCGAGGAACGGCGGGACCCAGAAGTCCACCGCGGCCGGGTCGGACGGGTAGTCCGACCTGCCGTCGTAGACCTCGACCTCGACGCCGGAGGGGAGTTCGCCCAGCAGGGCGCGGCCTTCTTCGTGGGCGATCCAGACTCTCACAGGTCCCGAGCATAGTCGCCGGGCCAGCAATCGCTTTCGCCGCGGAGGCATGAAAACCGCCGGGAGCGGGGACCCCGGGCCGGTGGAATGCGGTCCCCCGGCGTCGTGCGCGGTGTGCGGCCCGACCCTCCAGCCCGGAGCACTCGGGCGCGAGGTGCGGGCCGTTATGGTTGTCGCCATGCGCAGGTTGCTCACGGCCGCGGCTGCGGCCGCCGCCGCACTGTCCCTGGCCTCGTGCTCGTTCGGCGAGCCGCCCGGGCCCGAGACCGGTCAGCCGCCGAACCTGCCGACCCCCTCGGGCGCCCCCGAGAGCCCGGCCACGTTCATGGACGTCGTCGCCGAAGGGCTCGACGTCCCCTGGGGCCTCGACTTCCTCCCCGACGGCACCGCGATCGTCGGCGAGCGCTCCGGGCGCCTCCTCCAGATCCCGGTCGCCTCCGACGGCAGCGCCGGCGCCCCCGAGGAACTGCGGACGGTCGAGGTCGACGACACCGGCGAGGGCGGCCTGCTCGGTGTCGCCGTCTCCCCCGGCTACGCCGAGGACCGCGCGGTGTACCTCTACTACACGACCGGCGAGGACAACCGCATCGCCCGCATCGACCCGACCACCGACGCCGCGCCCGAGCCGGTCCTCACCGGCATACCGGCCTCCGACCACCACAACGGCGGCGCCCTGGAGTTCGGCCCCGACGGGTTCCTCTACGCCGCCACCGGCGACGCCGGGGACGGGGGCCTCGCGCAGGACCGGGCGTCCTTGGGCGGCAAGATCCTCCGCCTCACCGCGGACGGCGAGCCCGCGCCGGGCAACCCCGACCCCGACTCGCCGGTCTACTCCCTTGGGCACCGCAACATCGAGGGCCTGGCCTGGAACGCCGCGGGCACCCTGTTCGCCACCGAGTTCGGCCAGGACGTGGCCGACGAGGTCAACCGCATCGAGCCCGGCGCGAACTACGGCTGGCCCCAGTACGAGGGCCCCGCCGGGGACGACGCCTTCCAGGACCCGGTCGCGACCTGGGAGCCCTTCGAGGCGTCCTGCGCGGGCGCCGTGTTCCTGGAGGACTCGCTCGTCACCGCGTGCCTGCGCGGCCAGCGCCTGTGGATCGTCCCGTTCGACGCGTCCGGCGCGCCCGCCGGCGACCCGCAAGCCGCGGTGGTCGGCGAGTTCGGTCGACTACGATCGGTCGCCGTGGGCCCGGACGGGATGCTGTGGGTGACGACCTCCAACCGCGACGGCCGGTGCGTCGAGGAGCGCGGCTGCACCGCGAACGAGGCCGACGACCGCATCATCCGCTTCTCCACCAGTTACGCCGCACAGGGAAGGGTCTAAATGAACGACAGGTCCGGTACCGTCCGTCGCCTCCGCGACACCGCCCGGCCGCACGTGCGGAGGGCGAGATCGCTGTGGCGCAAGACGACCGCGGGCTGGACCCGGTTCAGACGCTCCCCCCGGACGCGGCGCGGCGCGATGGCCGCCGCGATCGTGCTGCTCGGGACGGGCGCCGCCGCGGCGGGCCTGGCCCTGGTGGGCGGCACGAGCGCCGACATCGGCCCGTTCGACACCACCGTGGCCCTGGCCCCGGACGTCGACGGCGAGACCGTGGTGAACATCCCGCCGCTGGGCGACATCGTCTTCGACAGCCACGACGGGCCGATCGCCCTGAACCTGTCGCTCGACTCGATCGACCCGGTCGAGGCGCAGACCATCATGAACACCCCGGACGGCTTCACGGTCGCGGCGCAGAACCTCGCCTCGGACGTCACCGACGCGGTCATCCGCGTCGTGGTCGAGGCCCTGGCGATCGTGACGCTGTGCGGGCTCCTCGTGGGCGCCCTCGCGTTCCGCAACATGCGCCGGGCCCTGCTCACGGGGGTCACCTCGCTCGCGGTCACCGCCGCGCTCGTCGGGTTCGCCGCGGGCACGCTGCGCACCGAGTCGATCTCGCAGCCGCGGTACGAGGGCCTGCTCACCTACGCGCCCAGCGTGGTCGGCAGCGCCGAGAACATCGCGGAGAACTACGAGGAGTACGTGGGCGACCTCCAGCAGATCGTCACCAACATCTCCGGGTTCTACACGCTCGCGATGGACATGCCGCAGGTCGGCATCCAGGACAACTCGATCCGGGTCCTGCACGTCTCCGACCTGCATCTGAACCCGAACGCCTGGCACCTCATGGAGACCGTGGTAGGGCAGTTCGACATCGACGCGGTCGCCGACACCGGGGACCTGAACGACTGGGGCTCCGAGCAGGAGGCCGAGATCTTCTCGCAGGGCGTGGCGCAGATCGACGCGCCGTACGTGTTCGTCAAGGGCAACCACGACTCGGCGACGACCGTGGCGGCCCTGTCGGCGTACGACAACGTGGTGATCCTCGACGGCGAGGTCCGGGAGATCGCCGGGCTCCGCATCGGCGGGGTCGCCGACCCCACGTTCACGCCTGACAAGGGCAGCCTGCCCTCCAGCGACTACGTGGCGCGGATGCTCACCGAGTCCGGGGAGCGGCTCGCGGGCGCGATCGAGGAGGCCGGGGGCGCCGACCTGGCGATGGTCCACGAGCCGCCGATGGCCGAACCGCTCGCCGGGGTCGTCCCGCTGGTCCTGGCCGGGCACATGCACGAGCGGTCGGTCGAGGACCTCGGGGACGGGACCACGCTCATGGTCGAGGGTTCGACGGGCGCGGCGGGGCTGCGCCACTTCACGTCGTCCTCGACGATGAAGATGGAGATGGACGTCCTGTACTTCGACCCGGTCACGAAGGCGCTCACGGCGTACGACTCGATCTCGGTGGGCGCCGGGGACGAGACCGACGTGACGCTCGACCGGACGGTGATCCCCACCGACGAGCAGGTCGAGGGCGACGAGCTCCAGGGCGGGGCCGAGTCGACGGCGCCGCAGCAGGACTGAGACACGCGAGAGGCCCCCGGCGCGGCGCCGGGGGCCTCTCGCGTGTCTCAGCCGGTGAGGGCCGGTCCGAGGACCACGGCCGCCACCGAGAAGTAGATGAGCAGGCCGGTCGCGTCGCACAGGGTCGAGACCATCGGGGCCGACACGAGCGCCGGGTCGATGCCCACCTTCTTCGCGAGCAGGGGCAGCAGGGAGCCGACGAACGTGGACCAGGTGCAGATGACCAGGAGCGTGACGGCGATGATGAGCCCGATGTCCCAGCCGTAGACGAACCCGACGACCGGTCCCCCGACGATCGCGAGCAGGGCCCCGAGCACGAAGCCCACGCGCGACTCGCGCCAGGTGATCCGGAAGGCGTCCGAGAAGCGGACCTCGCCCACGGCCATGGCGCGGATGATCGTCACCGACGCCTGGGACCCGGAGTTCCCGCCCGTGCCGGTGAGCAGCGAGATGAAGACCGCGAGCACCGTGACGTTCGCGAGGTAGGTCTCGTAGTAGTTGAGCACGGTCACGGTGAGCGAGGCCGAGACGGCCAGGACCAGGAGCCACACGGCGCGCTTGCGCGCGAGCATGAAGACGCCCGCGGACAGGTACGGCCGGTCCAGCGGCTCGGCGCCGGCGCTGCGGGCGACGTCCTCGGTGTCCTCGGCTTCGAGGACCTCCATGGCGTCGTCCCAGGTGATGAGGCCGACGAGGCGGTCCTCGTGGTCGACGACGGGGAGCGCGTTGAGGTTGGCCTCCTGGATGAGGCGCGCGGCCTCCTCCTGGTCGGTGTCGGTGGAGACCTGGTAGTGCTCGCTGGCGATGAGCTCGGCGACCTCGGTGTCGGGGTCGGCGCTGACGAGGTCGGCGAGGGTGACGGTGCCGAGGAGCTTGCGGTGCCCGTCGGTCACCGGGAGCACGTCGAGGTGGCGGGGCCGCTCGCGCAGGTGCCGGATGCGCTCGATCGCGGCGGCGGCGCTCATCGAGGCGCGCAGCGACACGTAGTCGGGCGTCATGATGCGCCCGGCGGACTCCGGGTCGTAGCCGAGGAGCTGCGCGGTCTGGCGCCGGTCGGCGGCGCTGAGCTGCGACTGGAAGCGGGTCGCGACCTTGGCGGGCATCTCGTCGAAGAGCTTGGCCCGGTCGTCGGCCTCCATCGACTCCAGGATCTCGCGCACGAAGTCGGTCTTGAGCCCGTCGATGAGCTCCTGCTGGTGGACGGGGTCGAACTCCTCGAAGACCGCGAGCGCGCGGTCCTTGGGGAGCAGGCGGAACCTGAGCGCCTGGTCGGCCAGGTCCATGCGGGGGAGCTCTTCGGCGAGCTCGACGGTCGAGAAGTCGGCGAGTTCGAGCCGGAGCGCGGCGAGTTCGTCGACTGCCGCGGGCGAAATGGGCTGAACGGTCGTAGCCATGCGTCAGCCACCTCCTAACACGAGGAAAGGGCCGTGCCCCTAGCGCGTGTCAGAGAAGACGCAGGTCAGGCCGCCCTCTTCACCTTAAGAGGGCACGGGGCACGGTGAAAGTCGAATGGGAAGAACGCGTCGGTATCTCGACTGGATCCGGGGTCGTCGCCCATGGCCCTCACCTCCTCGGGTCGGAACTGCACTGCTGCTTCAGGGTACGCCTCCTCTGTGAACAGCGTCGCCCTCTGGGGTACCCGAAGACTCGCGGCTCACACTGGGACTGAACGGACAGTGAACGCGAAAGGGCCGGGCGTGTCGCCCGGCCCCTCGCGGTGTCGTCCTAGCTCAGCTTGTCCAGGATGATCTGGCGGACCGCGCCGGCGTCGGCCTGGCCCTTGGTGGCCTTCATGACGGCGCCGATGAGGACGCCGGCGGCGGCGTGGGTGCCGCCGCGGATCTTGTCGGCCACGGCCGGGTTCGCGGCGATGGCCTCGTCCACGGCGGTCTCGAGCGCCCCGGTGTCGGAGACGACCTCCAGACCGCGCTTCTGGGCGACCTCGGCGGGCGAGCCCTCGCCGGCGAGGACGCCGTCGATGACCTGGCGGGCGAGCTTGTCGTTCAGGCGCCCGTCGTCGACCATGGCCTGGAGTTCGGCGACCTGCGCGGGGTCGATGGCGAGCGCGGTGAGCTCTGCACCGGACTCGTTGGCGCGGCGGGAGAGCTCGCCGAGCCACCACTTGACGGCCCCGGCGGGGGCGGCCCCGGCCGCGACCGTGGCCTCGATGAGGTCGACGGCGTCGGCGTTGACGACCGACTGCATGTCCTTGTCCCCCAGGGCCCATGCGGCCTGAAGGCGCTCGCGGCGCTTGCGCGGCAGCTCGGGGAGCGAGGCGCGCAGCTCCTCGACCCACTCGCGGGAGGGCTCCATGACGGCGAGGTCGGGCTCGGGGAAGTACCGGTAGTCCGTGGCCTCTTCTTTGGAGCGGCCGGGGCTGGTCTCGCCGGTGGCCTCGTGGAAGTGGCGGGTCTCCTGGAAGATCCGCTCGCCGGCGTCCAGGAGCGCCGACTGGCGGCGGACCTCGTAGCGGACGGCGCGCTCGACCGAGCGCAGCGAGTTGACGTTCTTGGTCTCGGTGCGGGTGCCCCACTCCTCGCCGGGCTTGTTCAGCGAGAGGTTGACGTCGCAGCGCAGGGAGCCCTGCTCCATGCGGACGTCGGAGACGCCGAGGGAGCGGACGATGTCGCGCAGCTCGGCGGTGTAGGCGCGGGCGACCTCGGGGGCGAGGGCGCCGGTGCCCGGGACGGGGCGGGTGACGATCTCCACCAGCGGGATGCCGGCGCGGTTGTAGTCCACGAGGGACTCGGTGGCGCCGTGGATGCGGCCGGTGGTGCCGCCGACGTGGAGGGTCTTGCCGGTGTCCTCTTCGAGGTGGACGCGCTCGATCTCGACGCGGTGGACCTCGCCGTCGACGACGACCTCGACGTAGCCGTCCTCGCAGAGCGGCTCCTCGTACTGGCTGGTCTGGAAGTTCTTCGGCATGTCCGGGTAGAAGTAGTTCTTCCGGGCGAAGCGGGTCCAGGAGGCGATGGTGCAGTTGAGCGCCAGGCCGATCTTGATGGTGGCCTCGATCGCGGCCCGGTTGGCGACCGGGAGGGCGCCGGGCAGGGCCAGGCAGACGGGGCAGACCTGGGTGTTGGGCTCGGCGCCGAAGGCGGTCGCGCAGCCGCAGAACATCTTGGTGCGCGTGTCGAGCTCGATGTGGGTCTCCAGGCCCAGGACGGGCTCGTAGGTCTCGACGGCCTGCTCGAAGGTGTTGAGTTTCGTCATCGGGCTACTTCCCCTCGGTCTCGGGCGCGGTGTCGGCGAGGAGCACGTCCTGGGTGGACTCGAGTGCGGCCGCGACGCGGTAGGTGATGTCGTCGCCCAGGACCGGACCCATGACCTGGAGGCCGACGGGCATGCCCTCGGAGAGGCCGACGGGGACGGAGACGCCGGGGCCGCCGTACATGTTCGCCGGGATCGTGTAGAGGTCGGCGAGGTACATCTGGTACGGGTCGCCGGTGCGGGCGCCGAATGCGAATGCGATGAACGGCGTGGTCGGGCTGATGATGGCGTCGACCTGCGTGAACGCCTTCTCGAAGTCCTGCCTGATGAGCGTGCGGACCTTCTGGGCCTTGCGGTAGAACGCGTCCACGTACCCGGCGCTGAGCGCGTAGGTGCCGAGGATGATGCGGCGCTTCACTTCCGGGCCGAAGCCGGCCTCGCGGGTGAGGCTCATGACCTCCTCGAGCGAGTGCTTCCCGTCGTCGCCGGCGCGCAGGCCGTACCGGACGCCGTCGTAGCGGGCCAGGTTCGAGGACGCCTCGGACGGGGCGATGAGGTAGTAGGTCGGCAGCGCGTACGCGAACGACGGGCAGGAGACCTCGACGATCTCCGCCCCGAGCTTGACGAGCTGCTCGACGCCGGCCTCGTAGGCGGCGACGACGCCGGGCTCGGCGGCGTCGGCGCCCTCCTTGAACTCCTTGACCACACCGAGCTTGACGCCGGTGAGGTCGCCGTTCGCTCCGGCCTTCGCGGCCTCCACGACCGGCGGGACGGGCGCGTCGATGGAGGTCGAGTCGCGCGGGTCGTACCCGGAGATGACCTCGTGCAGGAGCGCGCCGTCGAGGGCGTTGCGCGAGACCGGGCCGGGGGTGTCGAGCGAGGAGGAGAAGGCGATGAGCCCGTAGCGGGAGTTGCCGCCGTAGGTGGGCTTGGCGCCGAAGGTGCCGGTGACGGCGCCGGGCTGGCGGATCGAGCCGCCGGTGTCGGTGCCGATGGCGAGCGGGGCCATCTTCGCGGCGACCGCGGCGGCCGAGCCGCCTCCGGAGCCGCCGGGGATGCGCCCGGTGTCCCAGGGGTTGCGGGTCGGGAAGTAGGCCGAGTACTCGGTGGAGGAGCCCATGGCGAACTCGTCCATGTTGGTCTTGCCGAGGATCGGCATCCGCGCGGCCTTGATGCGCTCGACGATCGTCGCGTCGTAGGGCGGGATCCAGCCTTCGAGGATCTTGGAGGCCGCGGTGGTCGGCAGGCCCTTGGTGACCACGACGTCCTTGATCGCGATCGGGACGCCGGCGAGCGGACCGAGGTCCTCGCCCGCGGCCACGGCGGCGTCGACCTCGGCCGCGGTGGCGAGCGCGCCCTCGCGGTCGACGTGGAGGAACGCCTTGACGGTGCCGTCGACGGCGTCGATGCGGTCGAGGAACGCGGTGGTGACCGCGACGGAGGTGAGGTCGCCGTCGCGGATCGCGGCCGCGAGTTCGGCGGCGGTCTTGTCGATGATGCGGGTCACTTAAGCCTCCTCGTCCAGGATGCGCGGGACGCGGAAGCGGTCCTCGGCGGTGTCGGGGCCGCCGGCGAGGACGGCGTCGCGGGGCAGGGACGGCTGGGGCTGGTCTTCCCGGAACACGTTCACCAGCGGCACCGCGTGCGAGGTCGGCTGGACGCCGTCCGTGTCCACTTCGGCGAGCGTCTTCATCGACTGGAGGATGACGTCGAGCTGGCCGGCGAAGGCGTCGAGCTCGTCATCGGTGACCTCGAGGCGGGCGAGCCGCGCCAGGTGCGCGACCTCCTCGCGAGAAATCGTACTCACGACAGGTGTTTCCTAACGGTTACTAGCTGCGGGAAGACCAGTCGAGTCTAGGCCGTGCGCGGCGGCGCCCCGAGGCGGGCACGGCGCGTGCGCGACCGGGTCATAGCGCCGTTGGCGCACGCTCTCCCGAAAGTGTGACGGACGGGTCGCGAAAACGGCTTGCAATGGATCGAGCAGGGTGGATATGACCCCCTAGCCACGGCGAATGTGACGTGATACTCTCTCGGTACTGGTTCGGAACGGGTTTCCTGGTTTCCTTTCTGTTTCCTTGCTAAGAACGAGTCGGTGGGTGTTCCGACTTGTGGTGGTGTTCTCGAGCCAGTGCGGGCCCCGGGCGAAAGCCCGGGGCCCATTTCTCATGTCTCAGACCGGGTTCCCGGCCGCGGCGTAGTGGTCCTCGTCGGCGGCCTTGAGCCCTTCGGGCTCGCCGTGCCAGGCCCGCCACAGCCCCGCGTAGTGCCCGTCGAGGGCGATGAGCTCGTCGTGGCTGCCGAGTTCGGCGACGCGGCCGTCCTCGACCACGGCGATCCGGTCGGCGTCGTGCGCGGTGTGGAGCCGGTGCGCGATCGCGATCACGGTGCGGCCCTCCAGGACCGCGCCGAGCGCGCGCTCGGTGTCGCGGGCGGCGCGCGGGTCGAGCATCGCGGTGGCCTCGTCGAGGATCACCACGTCGGGGTCGGCGAGGATGATGCGTGCGAGCGCGATCTGCTGCGCGGAGGCGGCGTCGAGTTCGCGGGCCTTGCCGCCCAGGGCGGTGTCGAGCCCGTCGGGGAGGTCGGCGGCCCAGTCGGCGCCGACGGCGGTGAGCGCGTCGCGCAGCTCCTGGTCGGTGGCCTCGGCCTTGGCGAGGATCAGGTTGTCGCGCAAGGAGGCCGTGAAGACGTGGTGCTCCTGGGTCACCAGGGTGACGCGGCGGCGGCGCTCGTCGAGCGGGAGCGCGGCGACGTCGACCCCGCCGATGGTCGCGCGGCCCTCGCGGGGCGAGTCGGAGCCGGAGACGAGCCGCGCGAGCGTGGACTTGCCCGCGCCCGAGGGCCCGACGACGGCGAGGCGCTGCCCGGCGGGGACGGAGAGCGAGACGCCGTGGAGGACGTCGCGCACGCCCGACGGGTACGCGTAGCGGACGTCGGCGAGGTCCACGGTGCCGTCCGCGGGCAGCTCGGCGGTGGCGGCGGCCCCGGTGTCCTCGGCCTCGGCGACGCCCTCGATGCGGGACATGGCCGCGAAGCCGCGCTGGACCTTCTCGACCCACATGAGGATGTGGTCGATCGGGAACATGATCTGGCGGGTGAGGACCGCGCAGGCGGCGACGGTGCCGAGGGTGATCGACCCGTCGAAGTAGAGCGCGCCGCCGACCAGCAGCACGGCGGCGGTGGGCAGCGCGTAGGAGCCGTCGAGGAACGGGAAGAAGACGCTGCGCAGGTAGAGGGTGTAGCGGGCGGCGCGCCAGTGGCGGGCGACCGTGTCGTCCCCGGCGCCGTCGCGCTGGGCGCGGAGCCGGTAGGTCTCGGTGGTGCGGGCGCCGTCGGCGGAGGCGCCGATCGTGTCGCCGATGCCGGACTCGGCCTGGCGCTCGTTGAGGTAGCCGTCGCGGGCGCGCTTGAGGTACCAGCGGGTGCCGATGACCAGGCCGGGGGCGACCACGAGCATGCACAGGCCCAGGACCGGGCTGGCCCAGAGCATCGCGGCGAGGAACACGACGACCTTGAGGACCGAGACGATGATCTGCGGGAGGCCGTCGCGGAACAGGACCCCGGCTTCGGGGACGTCGGCGGAGGAGCGGGTCATGAGGTCGCCGGACCCGGCCTGCTCGACGACGGGCATCGGCAGGCGCAGGGCGCGGTCGACGAACTCGACGCGCATGCGGGCGGAGAGCTTCTCGCCGAGGCGGTGGGACACGAACGTCCCGAGCCAGGTGAAGGCCACGACCGCGACGATGGAGGCGATGAGGCCCAGGGCGAGCCGGTCGACGACCCCGGTGCCCTTCCCGGCGGCGAGCTCGTCGAGCATCTCACCGAGCAGGAGCGGCGCGACCGCGGCGGCGACCGCGGCGACCAGGTGGAGGCCGACCGCGGCGAGCGCGCGGCGCTTCTCGGACATGAGCAGGCGCAGGAAGGCGCGGCGCACCGCCGGGGTGCCGGCGACGGGCAGCTGGCCGGCGGCGGGGCGCTCGGACACCGTGGTGGTCATGCTTCCTCCCGGGAGACGAGGGCGCGGTAGTCGGGGTGCTCGGCGGCGAGCTCGTGGTGGGTGCCGGTGGCGATGACCTTGCCGCCCTGGACGAACGCGACGCGGTCGGCGCGGCCGAGCCACAGCGGCGAGGTGGTGGCGACCGCGGTGGCGAGGCCGGCGCGGGCCTCGGCGAGGCGGTCGACGATGCGGGCCTCGGTGTGGGAGTCGACCGCGGAGGTCGGCTCGTGCAGGAGCAGGGCCTCGGGGGCGGCGGCGATGGCGCGGGCCAGGCGCAGGCGCTGGCGCTGGCCGCCGGAGAGGGTGCGGGCCTGGTTGTCGAGCGCGGAGTCGAGGCCGTCGGGCAGGGACTCGACCACGTCGGCGGCGGAGGCGGCCGCGACGGCGGCCTCGACCCGGTCGGCGCCGTCGCGGGCCGCGATGGCGGCGGCGAGGGTTCCGGCGAACAGGTAGGCGTCGTGGTCGGCGACGAGGACGCGGCGGTGGAGCTCGTCGCGGTCGAGTGCGGCGACGGGGACGTCGCCGAAGCGGGCCTCGGACTCGGTGTAGCCGCCGAGGCGGTCGAAGGCGCGGGCGACGAGGTCGGACTCGGCGGAGGCGACGGCGAGGAGTTCGCCGCCCTCGACGGTGAGCCCGGACTCGGGGTCGTGGAGTTCGGCGCCGGCGGCGGGGCCGGGCCGGACCTCGGCGGGGGCCTCGCGCTCGGGGGTGTTCAGCAGCTCGCAGACCTTCCCGGCGGCGACGCGGCCCTCGATGATCCGGTAGGTGCAGCCGATGAGCCAGTGGACGGGCAGCAGCAGGGCGCTGGTGTAGCCGAACGCGGCGACCATCTGGCCGGGGGTGAGGTCGCCGGCGGCGACCTGGCGGGCGGCGATCCAGATGACGACGCCGAGGAGGATCGCGGGGGTGCCCTCGCCGAGGGCGTTCAGCCACGCCTGCGGCGCGGCGACCTTGTACCCGGCCTCGCGCAGGGCCTCGGAGTCGCGGCGGTAGGAGGCGGTGAAGCGGGCCTCGCCGCCGATGCCGCGCAGGACCCGCAGGCCCGAGACGATGTCGGAGGCGCGGCCGGTGATGTCGCCGACGCGCTCGCGGTAGTCCTCCTGGCGGTCCTGGAGCTTGTTGAGGACCGGGCCGGTGATGAGGCCGACGATGAAAACGCCGATGAAGATGGTGAGCCCCAAGCCGACCGAGGTGTTGAACAGGAGCACGCCCACGGCGATGAGGCCGACGAGGCAGCCGGCGGTGGGCGAGAGCGAGTCGATCGCCCAGGAGATGCGGTTGATGTCGGTGGCGCCCACCGAGACCACCTCGCCGGTGGTGAGGCGGCGGCGCAGGTCGTCGCCGAGGCGGTTGACCTTGCGGGTGGCGAGCTGGAGGGTCCGGTAGGAGGCGTCCATGCGCCAGTACACGGTGAGCCGGTGCGACACGACGATGAGCCCGGCGCTGAGGAACCCGGCGACGACCATGGCGCCGGACCAGAACGCGAGCGCGCCCCAGTCCCGTTCGCGCAGGCCGCCGTCGACCGCGCCGGTGAGGAAGTACGGCAGGACCGGGAGGGAGCCGAGGGCGAGGCCGGAGGTGACGAGCGCGCTGATCGCGAGGCCCTTGTTGCGGGACGCGAGCCAGGCGAGGAGGCGCCAGGGGGACGCCGGGGGTGCGGTGGGGTCGCCGCGGGAGCCGTCCTTGCGCAGGGGGTCGGCGAGCGGGAATTCGGGGGCGCGGAGGAACCTCACTTGCCGAGCGTAAAGGGCGGGTCCGACAGGCGGCAATCGATTATCCCCGGGTGTGACCCCTGACCTGGGCGTTCGGCGGCACGGAGGCGGCCGCGGCGGAAGCGAGGGGTCCTCGCGGGCGATGCACTACGCTGACCAGGAACCCGGGGAGGACCGTCATTCACCGAGAGCGCGCACCGATCGGCCTGCGGCTGTTCACCGCCGCCGCCGCGCTCGGGTTCGGGTACCTCGCCTGGGTCGCGGCCCATCCGCTCTCGGTCTGGCTCCTGGGGCACTGCCACGTCCCCGGCCGGGCCTCCCTCGCGATCGCGCTCCTCATGTACGGCCTCGTCGGGGCCGTCCTCTCGCTGGTGTGGCGCAGCTGCCTGACGACGGTCCGCGGGGCCGCCGGGCTGTCCGCGGCCGACGGGGACCCCGAGGCCGACCGGGACGCGACCGGGCCGGGCCGGCTCGGGACGGTGGCGCTGCGGTTCGGCGCCTGCGCCTACGCGGGACGCGCGCCGCCCTGCGGCTGCTGATCCCCCGCCCCGCACGCCCGCGCGCCGTCGGCGCGACCGGGCGGCGTGCCGTCCCGTTGCCGCACTCCCCCTTGACTGGAGCACTCCGTGCCGACGCTGCATTCCGAGAACCTGCTGCACCATCCCGAACCCGAGTGGACCGGCGAGCGCTGGGGCGACGAGGGCCGCCCCGTGCTGCTGCTGACCGAGTCCGGTGAGGACCGGTCGGCGTGGTGGCCGGTGGCCGCGCGCCTCGCCGCCGAGCACGCCGTGGCCGTGCTCGACCTGCCCGCGGGCGGGCCGATCGGCGACCGCGCCGAGACCCTGGCCCAGTTCACCGCCCGGATCGGGACGCGCGCGCCCGTGGTGGCGGCGTACGGGCGGGCGGCGGTGGTCGCCTCGCTGTTCGCGTGCCGGTACGTGGCCCACGGCGTGGCCGCGATCGAGCTCGCCCTCGACGCGCCGGCGGCCGATGCGGACACGGCCGCGGCGCTGGCCGAGATCACCGCCGGGCCGCGGCGGATGCGCTGCCGGTACCTGTCGGTGTTCGCCTCGGCGCCGCGGCCGGGCTACGCGGCGTGGCTCGCCGCGCGGGTGCCGGGGGCCGCGTGCGCGGTGTACGGCACCGAGGGCGCGTATCCGCACTTGAGCGCGCCGGACCGGTTCGTGGGGGACGTGCGCGTGCTGGCGTCCTGAGCGGGGCGGGGCGCGGGCCCCACGGGGAGCGACGGTCCGGAAGCGGTCACTTGGAGTTTTCTTTCATCAGGGTGCTTCTCAACGAAGAAAAACTCCGCTATGGTCTGAATCACGATTCCAGACTCGACCCCCCGCACGATCCCCCGCTCCGTCCGCGGCGGCCATCGGCCCCGCCGCTCCAGGAATTCCGAAGGGACGCAATCGCATGACCCACCAAGAACCGCGCACCCCCCGCTCCCGCCGCTGGGTGCTCTCCCGCGCCCTGATGGTCGGCGGCGCCGTCACGGCGGCCGCGGTCCCGTCCGTGTTCGCCCTCCAGTCGGCGAGCGCCGCGGCGTCGGTCGACATGGAGCTCGTGCTCGTGGCGGCGATGGTCGACCCCCAGAAGTCCGGCACCGGCACCACGCTCAACGCGGCGGCCTCGGTGAAGGCCGTCGAGCAGGCGCTCGACGCGAAGAACCACCTCGCGGCCAGCTATGTGGACGGCCACTACGGCTCCTCCACGATCACCGCCTACAGCGCCTGGCAGAAGTCCCTGGGCTACACCGGGATCGACGCCAACGGCATCCCCGGGCCGACCTCCCTCGTGAAGCTCGGCTCCGACACCGGCGTGTACTCGGTGACCCGCCAGGTCAGCATCGGCTCGAACGCGGACTCCTACGGCGGCAGGCGGGTCAACACCCGCACCAAGAACATGCTCGCCGCCGCCGACGGGAAGCTCTCCTGGAGCCTGGCCCTGACGCAGGGCTCCTACACGACCGGGAACCCCAGCTCGGCCGGCACGCACGACGGCGGCGGCGTGGTCGACATCAGCGTCAGCGGCATGACCGCCACGCAGCGCTGGCAGACCGTCAAGGCCCTGCGCGACGTCGGCTTCGCGGCCTGGCTGCGCACCCCCGAGCAGGGCTTCAGCTACCACATCCACGCGAACGCGGTGGGCGACACCGACATGGTCGCCGTCGCCCGCGCGCAGGTCCACGACTACTTCTACGGCAAGAACGGCCTCGCGAGCCACGCGGCCGACAACACCCCCAGCTCCTACAAGGGCTCGTTCACCTGGTGGGAGCAGTACAAGCGGAGCTGACACAGCTCGGATGAAGGAAAGACCGCGGCGGGCGGGGCCACACAATGGCCCCGCCCGCCGCTCCGTCTCAGGCGGCCGACCCGGTGATGCGGCCGAGCCATCCGGAGCCCGAGTGGACGGACCGGTCGCGGTTGCCGATGTAGTCGACGACGAGGTCCACGACCTCCTCGGGGCTGTCGGTCACCGCCGCGGCGCGCGGGTGGGAGGTGGTGGCGGCGCGGGAGTACGCGTAGACCACGACCGGGACGGTGAGGCCGGAGCCGTTGATGCGGTCGAGCAGGGCCAGGCCCGCCTTCGGGCCGGCGGGCTCGGTGGCCCGGCCGATGTCGCTGATGACGAGGTCGTACGGGCGCTCACCGAGCGCGGTCATGGCGGCCTCAGTGGAGAGCGCGAGGTCGACCCGGATGCCCACGGACTCGAAGACGCGGGCCAGGAGCGCGTTGTGCTCGGGGTGGTCGTCGACCCACAGGATCGCGCCGCCTTCGAGCGCGCCGGCCGAGAGCGCGAGGCGGGTGGCCGCGCGCAGGCCGCGCTGGTAGGGCTGCTGGTACGGCGGCGGGGGCGCGGCCCCGCGGTACGCGGCGGTGCGGGCCGGGAGCGGCTGGGCGTAGTAGGTGGTGGCCGGCGGCGGGGCGAACTGGTACGGCGGGATCTCGGGGACCGGGTGCCGGGGTTCGGTGAGGGGCCCGGTGGGGCTGTCGCCGTTCTGGTTGGGGCCGTTGCCGAGGGGAGTGCCGTGCGCGTCGCCGGGCTCGTCGGCGGGCGGGGTGTTCGGGGGGTGCGGGCGGGCCGGTTCGGTCTGGACGGGCGGGTCCTCGTCGGCGTCGTCCTCGGGGGGCGGGCTGACGGCTCCGGCCCCGCCGGGGGCGCCGTAAGGCTCGGTGGCGGGCCGCTGCTCCGGGAACCCGTAGCCGGCGCCGAAGGGCGCGGGGCGCAGTTCGGGGGCGGGGCCGACCGGGAAGCCGTCGGCGCGGAAGGGCGCGGGCACCTCCCACGGGCGCGGCTCCAGCGGGTCGGGGCCGCGCACGGTGGCGGCCTCGATGGCCTGCTGCGCGAGTTCGACCGTGACCCAGGGGGTCTCGACCTTCGTCATGCGGGGCGCCTGCTGGGTGAAGACGCGCTTGGCGACGGCCAGCGCGATGAAGCCGAAGCCGATCCAGAGGAAGGCGGGGAGCACCTTGATCAGCTCGATCCAGATGGCTTCGCTCATGAACGACTCCAAGAGAGGGGGTACCGGGCCGGGCATCTCCACCTTAATCGGCACGGACAACCGGACCGGCACCCCCTTGCGCGAACGGGTGAGCGGGCGTTCGCGGGCGGGCCCTACCGGGTGAGGGCCCGGTACAGCGCGATCCACCGGTCGGGGTGGACCAGGCCCACGGGCGCGTCCTTGGCGATGCCGGCCTCGGCGCAGGCGCGGGCGGCGGCCCGGGCGGGGACGGCCTGGCGCAGCGAGGCGGCGAGGGAGCCGCCGACGCCGGTGAAGCCGAGGGCGACCATGTCGCGGTAGTCGGCGAGGTCCCGGCGCGGCAGCAGGGGCTCGGGGCGGCGCCGCAGGTGCAGGACGGCGGCGTCGACCTTGGGGACGGGCCGGAACCGCTCCCGGCCGATGCGGGCCCCGAGGGCGAGTTCGTGTTCGGGCCAGGCGCCGACCGCGAGCCGCGACCAGCGGCCGTAGTCGCCGGTGTGCTTGCGGGCGAACTCGCGCTGGACGACGAGGGTCGCGGTGGTGAGGCCCTGTGCGGCCAGGCACCAGCGAACGATGTCGGTGGTGATCGCGAAGGGCACGTTGGCGACCACGCGGAACGGCTCGTGCGGCGGGTGCGCGTCGCGGAAGTCGCCGGTGTGGAGCCGGAAGTGCGCGCGGTGGCCGAAGCGCGAGCGCAGGCGCTCGGCGAAGTGGCGGTCCTTCTCGTAGGCGACGACGCGGCGGGCGCGGTCCAGGAGCGGGCCGGTGATCATGCCGCCGCCGGGTCCGACCTCGATGACGAGGTCGCCGGGGCCGACGTCGGCGGCCAGGGCGCGGGCGACGGCGGGGTCGGCGAGGAAGTTCTGGGACAGGCGCTTGCGGTTCGAGACCGGTGCAGTGGGGTTTTCAGGGCGCGGTGAACGGCTGCGGGACATGGGAATCCTCCGTGCGGAATGGTCGAATCAGGTCGATCGATCCGCCCAGGCCGCGCAGCGGCGCAGCGGTGCGCTGAGGGCACCGTCAGGGACCGGCCGGGGGCCGGAAGCGTGCGCGTGCGGGGCCTAGGCCGCCGCGCGCAGCCGAGTGAAGCAGCTCGGACCGAACGCGGCGCACGCGTTCGATCCCGGGGATCCGTACATGGCGGCCAGGTTACCGGAGCGGCCCGCTCCCGTCGAGCCGGTTCGGGCCGGTGCGGATCGGGCCGGTGTCGCCGGTGGAGTAGCGGCCGGGCACGTGCAGGCGGAGGACGGCCTCGCCGGCCCAGTCGGGGACCGAGCCGGGCCGGGAGGCGGCGGCCATGGTCGCGAACGCGAGCGGCACCGTCCACAGTGCGGGTTGGGCGAGGAGGATCGACCAGGTGCCCGGGGGCAGGTCGAGGATCACCGAGGCGAGCGCGGCGCCGGTGGAGGAGGCCGCGCCGACCAGGAGGCCCGCGGTGGCGCCGGTGGCGGTGAGGCCGCGCCACCAGATGCCGAGGGTGAGCAGGGGGCAGAACGTGGAGGCGGCCACCGCGAAGGCCCAGCCGACGAGGACGTTGATGTCGACGTCGGCGGCCGGCAGCGACAGGACCACCGCGAGGGCGGTGCCGACCACGACTCCCATGCGCAGCTTGGAGAGCGAGCCGCCGAACAGGTCGTGCGAGAGCCCGCCGGCGAGAGCGAGGAGGAGCCCGGAGGAGGTCGACAGGAACGCCGCGAACGCGCCTGCGGCCACGAGCGCGGTCAGGACCGCGCCGACGGTGCCGGGCGCGATGGCGCCGGGGACGAGGACCGGGACCACGTCGGTCTCGGCCGGGTTCGGCACGGCGATGCGGCCGAGGAGCCCGTACACGATGGGGAACAGGTAGAACAGGCTGAGCAGGACGATCACCGAGACGGCCACGCGGCGGGCCGCGCGGGCGCCCGCGACGGTGTGGAAGCGCATCACGACGTGCGGGAGTCCCATGGCGCCCAAGGTGGTCGCGGTCAGGACCGACACGGTGGCGAGGACGGAGTGCCCGGAGCCGTCGAGGTCGAGGAGCGGGCGGGCCCAGTCCGGGTCGGGGCCGTGGGCCGCCAGCGCGGCCTCGCGGCGGTCGGATCCGGCCAAGGCGATGAGGACGATCGCGGGCCCGGCGATGAACGCGAGCTTGACGAGGTAGTGGAACGCCTGCACGTAGGTGGCCGAGCGCATCCCGCCGACGGCGATCGTGGAGGAGACCACGAGCCCGGCGCCGATGACGCCGATCCAGTAGGGGATGCCGGAGACGAGTTCGAGCACGACCCCGGCGGCCTTGAACTGCGGCAGCAGGTACAGCAGCATGATGACCAGTACCACGAGCCCGCACATACGGCGGATGCGCGGCGAGCCGAGGCGGTACTCGGCGAAGTCGGGGACGGTGTAGGCGCCGCTGCGGCGCATCGGCCCGGCGACGAGGGCCGCCACGAGGACGTACCCGGCGGTGAAGCCCACGGCGTACCACATCGCGCCGACGCCGTTCTTGACGAGCAGTCCCGCGAGGCCGAGGACCGATGCGGCCGAGACGTACTCGCCCGCGATGGCGAGGGCGTTCCAGCCGGGCACGATCGAGCGGGAGGCGACGAGGAAGTCCGGGGTGGAGCGGGCGGCGCGCACGCCCCACACGCCGATGACGACGCTGGCGACGAGGACCAGCATGATCGAGGCGAGGCCGAGCATCAGGGGCCGTCCGGCGCGGGGTCGGCGCGGAGGTCGGAGGCGCGGCCGGTGGCGGCGTCGGCGGCGGGCGCTTCGGAGGCGTGCGCTTCGGAGGCGTGGTCGTCCTCGACGCGCTCCGCGCGGCGCACGTGCAGGGCCGCGAGCGCGAGGAGCACCGGGTAGGGCGCGAAGAACAGGACCGCCCAGCCGAGGCGCCCGGGCACGAGCGCGGCGGCGGTGAGCAGGGTGGCGAGGGCGGCCAGGAGCGCGAGGGCGGTGCGCACGGCGAGGCGGCGCTGGCGGCGCAGGGCCCGTTCGGCGGCTTCGAGGTCGATGGCGGTCGAGGGCATCGGGGGGCGGCCCGCGAGGTGGCTCAGGCGCCCCATGGCGTCCGCCCCGCGCCGCTGCGCGAGGCGGGTCTGGGGGCTGGTGACGCGGACCCGCTGCATCACCGGTCCCCGCGCACCGCTTGGAGGAGGCGTTCGCGCAGGAGCCGGGAGTGGCGGCGGCTCACGGGGACCTCGCCGGCGCCGGTGACGGCCACGAGCCCGGCGGTGGAGGTGACGCGCAGTTCGGTGATCGAGGCGAGGTTGACGAGGAAGGACCGGTGCGCGCGCACGAATCCGGCCGCGTCCCAGACCTCTTCGAGGTAGGTGAGGGACTGGCGCAGCAGGTGCGAGTGCTGCCCGGAGTGGAGCCTGACGTAGTCGCCGTGGGCCTCGGCGTAGGCGATGTCGTCGCGGCGCACGAACACGGTGCGCCCGGCGAGCTCGACCTGGACGACGGCGAGGTCGTCGGCCTTGTCCCCCGCCGGGGCCGGGCCGGAGCGGCGGCCGATGCGGGCCACGGCCTCGGCGAGGCGCTCGGGCCGGAAGGGCTTGAGCAGGTAGTCGACGGCGCCGAGGCCGAACGCCTCGACGGCGTGGTTGTCGTAGGCGGTGACGAACACGATCGCCGGGGGGTGGGACAGGCGCCGCAGGATGCGCGCGACGTCGATGCCGGTGAGGCCGGGCATGGCGATGTCGAGGAACGCGGCGTCGAAGGTGCCCTCGCCGAGGAGGCGCACGGCCTCGTCGCCGCCGGCGGCGCACTGGACGTCGCCGACGCTGGCCTGCTCGGCGAGCTGCCCGGCGAGTTCGGCGCGGGTGGAGGACTCGTCCTCGACGACCAGGACGCGCAGTCCGGCGGCCATCAGGGCGCGCTCGGGGCGGGCGGGCGGGGGCTCATGCGTGGACTCCTCTGGCGTAGCGGGGGATGCGCACCGTGGCCTTGGTGCCCGCGCCGGGGGCGGTGTCGAGCCACAGGCCGTACTCGGGACCGTAGACGGCCCGGAGGCGCTTGTCCACGTTCGCGAGGCCGATGCGGCCCGAGCCGGCGCGCGAGCCGGTCAGGATGGCCTTGGCGACCTCGGGGTCCATGCCGGCGCCGTCGTCCTCGACCTCGATGACGCACAGGGGCCCCTCGGAGAAGCCGCGCACGGCGATGTGGCCGGTGCCGGGCTTGGTCTCGAAGCCGTGGCGGACGGCGTTCTCGACGATGGGCTGGACGACGAGGAACGGGATGGGCACGGGCAGGACCTCCGGGGCGATGCGCACGGTGATGTCGAGTCGGTCGTCGAAGCGGGCCCGCTGGAGCTCCAGGTAGGTCTGGACGGCGTGGAGCTCGTCGGCCACCGTCGCGAAGTCGCCGGTCCCCGCGAACGAGTAGCGGAGGTAGTCGGAGAAGTCGGTCAGGAGCTCGCGGGCGCGCTCGGGGTCGGTGCGGGTGTGGGCGCTGATGGCGGCCAGCGCGTTGTGCATGAAGTGCGGGGAGATCTGGGCCCGGAGGGTGCGCAGGTCGGCTTCGGCGATGCGCTCGCGGGCCCGGACCAGGTCGGCGTGGTCGAGGGCGCGGGCGACGAGGTCGGCGGCCTCGGCGAGGTCGGCGTCGCTGACGTCCCCCGAGACGAGGAGGCATCCGGCGAGGTCGCCGGAGACGACGAGCGGGGCGGCGCGCAGCGGCGGGGCGGTGACCGGTTCGAGGACGTCCAGGGTCTCGGTGAGGAGCGCGGCGGCGGCGTCGGGGTCGAGGCTGCCGGCGGTGGCGAGGATCTTCTCGCAGTCGGCCAGCGCGACCGCGTCGGCGGCGAGGAGCCGGGCGAGGCGGCGGGCCGCGACTTGGGCGCCCTTGCCGGTGAGGCCGTCGGCGAGGGCTTCGCCGATCTGGCGCGACAGGCGCAGCGCGGCGAGGGTCGCCGCACTGCCGGTCCGCCGTCGTTGGCGATGAGGGGATCGCGCGATCACCCCGCAACTGTAACGTGGCGCACATCAGGGCCCGTCCGGTGGACGGGCCCAAAGTCGGCGGGGAGGGCCGCCCCGGCCCTCCCCGCCTGGGGGCCGCCTAGTGGACCGAGGCCCGCTCCGCACCCGCACCGGTGAACGCCCGCACTTGCATGGAGGCGAACCGGTCAGGGTTCGATTCGGAACTCATCAGCGTACCGACCACGGCGCAGATGAGACCCAGCGGGATGGACACCAGGCCGGGGTTCGACAGCGGGAACCATGCGATGTCGACCCCTTCGCCGAGCAGCGAAGTTTCAGTGCCTGAGAAGGTCGGCGAGAAGATCACCAGACCGATGGACGAGATGAGGCCGCCGTAGATGCCCGCGACGGCGCCGGCCGTGTTGAACCGCTTCCAGAAGAGGCTGAACAGCAGGGTCGGGAGGTTCGCGGAGGCGGCCACCGCGAAGGCGAGCGCGACCAGGAACGCGACGTTGAGGTCCTGGGCGAAGACCGCGATGACGACGGCGATGGCGCCGACGCCGACCGCCGCGAACTTCGCGAAGACGACCTCCTGCTTGCCGCTGGCCTTGCCGTGCTTGAAGACCCCGTTGTAGAGGTCGTGGGCGAGCGAGGACGAGCAGGCGATGATGAGGCCCGCGACCACCGACAGGATCGCCGCGAACGCCGCCGAGGCGATGAGCGCCAGCATGATCGCGCCGCCGGTCGAGCCGGCGATGTTCTCGCCGATGACCTGGGAGAGCTGCGGCGCGGCGGAGTTGCCGGCCGGGTTCTCGGCGATGATCGCCTCCTTGCCGACCATCGCGGCGGCGCCGAAGCCGAGCACGAGGGTGAGCAGGTAGAACATGCCGATCAGGCCGATGGCCCAGTTGACGGACTTGCGGGCGGTCTTGCCGTCCGGGGTGGTGTAGAAGCGGATGAGGACGTGCGGGAGGCCGGCCGTGCCCAGCACGAGCGCGAGCCCGAGGCTGATGAGGTCGAGCTTGTTCCACAGTGTCTGGAGCGAGTCGCCCGCGACCTCCGTGCCGTAGCGCAGCCCCGGTTCGAGGAAGGCCGCGCCCTGGCCGGAGACGCTGGCGGCGTCGCCGAGGAGGGAGGAGAGGTTGAAGTTGTAGTGGACCAGCACCAGGATCGCGAGGACGAACGCGAGGCCGATCTTGACGCACGCCTGGAAGATCTGGACCCAGGTGGTGCCCTTCATGCCGCCGAAGGCGACGTAGGCGACCATGAGCAGGCCGGTGACGACGATGCCGACGACCTTCGCGGCCCCGGCGTCCATGCCGAGGAACGTCTCCCCCTCCTTGATGCCGAGCAGGAGGGTCACGAGCGCGCCGGTGCCGACCATCTGGGCGAGGAGGTAGAAGATCGAGATGCTCAGGGTCGAGACGGCCGCCGCGGTGCGCACGGGCCGCTGCTTCATCCGGTAGGAGAGGGCGTCGGCGACGGTGAACCGGCCGGAGTTGCGCAGGGACTCGGCGACGAGGAGCAGCGCCACGAGCCAGGCGACGAGGAAGCCGATCGAGTAGAGGAACCCGTCGTAGCCGTAGAGGGCGATGGTGCCGGCGATGCCGAGGAACGAGGCGGCGGAGACGTAGTCGCCCGCGACCGCGAAGCCGTTCTGCCAGGCGGAGAAGCCGCGCCCGCCGGAGTGGAAGTCGGTGGCGGTGCTGGTCTTGCGTCCGCCCTGGATGGTGATGAGGATGGTCACCAGGACCATCACCATGAACAGGGAGATGGTCAGGATCCGGTCGGAGTCGCTCATCTCCTGTGCGAGCGTGTTCACTTGGCGCCCCCGTTCATGATGTCGTCGCGCAGCGCGGCGGACTGCTGGTCGAACTTGCGCGCCGTGAACCGGTTGTAGGCCCAGGTGACGTAGAAGGTCACCGCGAACTGGCTGAGGCCCAGGATGAGACCGAGGTTGATGTTGCCGAACAGGACGATGCCCATGAAGTCGCGGGCGTAGGCCGACAGGAGCACGTAGACGAGGTACCAGGCCAGCGCGGCGAGCAGGACCGGGACGGTGAAGCGGAAGAGGGTGCGCTTGAGCTCGACGAAGCGCGGGTCGTCGTGCATCGCGGCGATCTCCGCGTCGCTCACCTCGGGCGGTGGGCCGTTGTCTTCGGGGGTCGTGGTCATCGAGCCTTCCTCCTTGAAGGGCGTCTGGCGAGTCGCGGGCATCTCCGGCTCGTGTCGACACGGTGACGTGTGTCACCTGGGAACTTAGGGCCTTCCGGGGCCCCGGTGAAGGACCGCTGCCAGGCGTGTCGCCGGGGAGTCGCCCCCGTGCGTCGAAGCGGCGCCGAGCCGCCGGTGAACGGGCGGTGAGCGGTCGGCGAGCGGCGGCGCGGAAGTGCCGCTGCGGGAACGATGAATCGGCGGGGCGCCGCTCGTCATTACTCGGAAGGCGTCCCGAGACCGGAAAGAAGTGTGAGCCCGATGGCGCGCAAGATGATCTTCCTGAACCTCCCCGTGGCCGACCTGCGGAAGTCGAAGGACTTCTACACGGCCCTCGGGTGGAGCGTGAACCCCGACTTCACCGACGACAACGCCGCGTGCGTGGTCGTGGACGACAACATCTGCCTGATGCTCCTCGCCCGCGACTTCTACTCGACGTTCGCCGAGCGCCCCATCGCCGACACCGCCGCCTACTCCGCCGCCGCCTACGCGCTCGCCCTCCCCGAGCGCGAGGCGGTCGACGACCTCACCGACGCCGCCCTCAAGGCCGGCGGCACCGAGGAGACCGCCATGAACGACCGCCGCACCCAGGAGGCCGAGGTCGGCATGTACGGCCGCACCTTCCTCGACCTCGACGGCCACCAGTGGGAGCCGTTCTACATGCCGTACCCGCAGTAGGACCCCGAAGCCCTTCCCCCTGAAGGCCCCCAGGACCCGCCTCCGCAGACCTCACCCCCAGAGACCCCCATTCACAGGAAACCCGGAAACGCCGACGGCCGCCCTCCACCGTGGAGGGCGGCCGTCGGCGTGCGCGGCTCACTGCGCCCCGGCTCCCCGGGCCCTCGACTGGGGGCGGTGCCTCCAGGCTTCGATCAGGTCCTCGGGCCCGATGGCGGTCACGCCGGGGACCTCGCACCCCGAGCGGGCGACCGCGAGCAGCGGCGAGTCGTCGTCCGCCCCGGGAAGCTGGGCGCGGTGGGCGAACAGCGCGGCGTAGTCGCGCGGGCCGAAGGGCTTGTTCTCGAGCCACTTGACGGAGCCGACGGCGGTGACGCGCTTGGCGACCGGCTCGCGGTCGGCGCCGACGATGTCGATCTCCGGGTTGTTCGAGCGGGTCCAGTAGCCGCCGACGGCGTCGGTGCCCGCGGGCAGCAGGTCCGGGGCGAGTCGCCACAGCGCCTCCCGGACGACGGGCTCGATCGCGCGCCCGCGCCACGAGGTCCAGCCCTGGCGGATCGCCTTGAGCACCAGGTCCCCTCGGCCGCGCTCCACCTTCGAGATCGCACCGGCCAGGAAGAACAGCCAGAATCGCAGGTAGGGGTCCTCGATCCGGTAGCGGGTCTCCCTGCTCGCGCGGGTCGAGAGGGGCGTGTCCGCCTTCACGATGCGCCGCTCGGCCAGGATCTCCAGGGATCGCTTCAGCGAGGTCGGCGCCAGCTCCCCGGCCGCGCGGCCGATGAGGACGAACGTGCGCTCGCCGCTGCCGATGGCCCGCAACACCTGGCGCGCATGGGCTTCGGCGGGGAACTCCGCGGACAGCGAGCGCTCCGCGCTGACCAGCAGCGGCGAGGTGGGGTGCCGCAGCGAGGCTTCGACGAACTCCCACAGCGAGGTCCCGGGCTCCCAGCGTTCGAGGACGAGCGGGAGCCCGCCGGTGACCAGGAACGCGTCGAACGCCTCGGCCGCGCCGAGACCGGTCCGCTCCGCGATCTCGGCAGGGTTGAACGGAGGGACGACCATCTCGGTCCCGCGCTGGTAGAAGGGGCGACCGTAGGTGTCGACCCGCTCCATGACGGAGAGGTCGGAGCCGATGAGCACGAGCAGCACCGGCAGGCGCGAGAACCGGCGGTCGAAGGCGCGCTGGAGCGCGCCTTCGAATCCGGGGTCCTGTGCGATCAGGTAGGGCATCTCGTCGATGACGACGATGCTCGGCGAATCCTCGGGGAGGACGTCCGCCAGGGAGTTCAGGGCGTCGGTCCACCTGGCGGGCGTTTCGGAGGTGAACCCGCCGGCATCCGGGAGGGTCGACTCCTCGACGGCCTGGGCGAAGGAGCGCAGATCGTCACCGTTCGAAAGGCCCTCCGCCGTGTAGAAGAGGTAAGGGACCCCCGACCGTTCGGCGAACTCCTCGACCAGCCTGGACTTGCCGACGCGCCGGCGACCGCGCATGATCAGCGCCCGGCCGGGCCGTCCGAGCCCGCCGCCCGAGCGGACCAGGTCGAGCAGCTCACCGAGTCGCGCGAGCTCCGCCTGCCTGCCGATGAAGCCGTTCGCCACCGGATCTCCTTTGCCGAAGAAAGACTACCAATCATGATACTACCAAGCTCGGTAGTCTCTCGAACGGAAGTCTCCTCTCGTTCCGAGGGCCCGGACAGGCCGCTGGCCCGCACCGGACGGTGCGGGCCAGCGGCCGTCGGGGTGTGCGGTTACTCGCGGTACTCGTTCGGGAGGCCGAAGAGGGGGAAGAGCTTGTCGGTGTCGAGGAAGTAGTTGAGGCCGGCGATCTTGCCGTCCTGGAGTTCGAGGACGGTGATGGACCACGGGGTCCACAGGCCGGGCTCGTCGTCGGCGGGCTTGTAGTGGCCGAAGGCCGGGAGGCCGTTGGCGCCCACGGGGACCAGGCGGGAGTTGCGGCAGGCCGAACCGGTCCCGAGCATGAACTCGGCGACCCCGGCGTGGCCCTGGACCCACAGCGGGAACGGCGGCATGGAGAGCGCCACGTCCTGCGTGCACAGGGCAGTCAGGGCGTCCATGTCGTACGACTCGAACGCGCTCACGTAGCCGTCGACGAGCTTGCGGACCTCCGCGTCGTCGATGGCGGCGGCCTCCCCGCTCGGCGCGGAGTGGACCTTCTCCATGGTGGCCTTGGCGCGCTGGAGCGCGCTGTTGACCGACGCCGGGCTCAGTTGCAGGGCCTCGGCGGTCTCGGCGGCCGAGAAGCGCAGGACCTCGCGCATGAGCATCACCGCGCGCTGCTTGGCCGGCAGGTGCTGCACGGCGGCCACGAACGCGAGGCGGAGCGTGTCCTTGGCCTCGGCGGCGGCGGCCGGGTCGGCGCCGAACGCGAGCGAGTCGGGGATCGGCTCGACCCACAGGTAGTCGGGCTCGGGCGCGGGCAGGGGCGAGCCCGCGTCGGAGGCCGGGGCCAGGTCCATCGGCCGGGCCCGGCGCTGCGGGCCCTTGATCATGTCGAGGCACACGTTCGTGGTGATCTTGTAGAGCCACGAGCGCAGCGAGGAGCGGCCCTCGAAGGACGCGTAGGACTTCCAGGCGCGCGTGAAGGCGTCCTGGACGGCGTCCTCGGCCTCGAAGGAGGACCCGAGCATCCGGTACGCGTAGGCGCACAGCTCGCGCCGGTGCGGCTCGAACTGGTCGAGCACGGCGTCGTTGACGGCGATGTTCATGACGTCAGCCTCGCATACGGGACCGACATTCGCGAGGGCGCTTCGGAAGTTTCCGGCCCGTGTCCGCAGGTCCGGACGTCCTCCCTTGTGTCCCTTGCCTCCTCAGTGCCCCTGGCGCTGCTCGGCCATCCACCGCTCGAACGCGTCGGCGCTCATCGGCTTCGCGAAGTGCCAGCCCTGGCCCGCGTGGCAGCCCCAGCCCTCCAGCTGCTTGCGGACCTTCTCGTCCTCGACGCCCTCGGCCACGACCTCGACGTCCAGGGCCCGGCCCAGGTCGATCGTGGTCGAGACGATCGCGGCGTTGTCCGGGTCGTCGCACAGGGTCGTCACGAAGGACTTGTCGATCTTGATCTCCGTGACCGGCAGCCGGCGCAGGTGCTGCATCGAGGAGAACCCGGTGCCGAAGTCGTCCAGGCTGATGCCCACGCCCAGGTCGGAGAGGCGCTGCACGTTCTGGAGCACCCGGCGCGGGTCGGCCATGAGCGCCGACTCGGTGATCTCCAGCTGGAGGCGCTTGGCGTTCACCCCGTAGGCGTCGATGCGCTCGGTGAGGAAGTCGGTGAACTCCGGGGACTGGAGGTCGCGCACGGAGACGTTCACGGCCATCCGCAGGTCGTACCCGGACTCCTTCCAGGTGCGGAGCTGGCGCAGCGCGATGTCGACCACCCGCTCGGTGAGCATCCGCATCACCGAGGAGTGCTCGGCGGTCTCGATGATCTCGGCGGGGTTGACGACGCCGCGCTCGGGGTGGCTGTAGCGCAGCAGGGCCTCGGCGCCGATGACCTCGCCGTCGACCAGGCGCACCTGCGGCTGGTAGAAGAGGTTGACGCCGGGGGCGTCGGGGTGGTCGAGGGCTCGGCGCAGGTCGCCGAGGAGGTGCAGCCGCTCGGGCGAGTGGTGGTCGAACTCGGCGCCGTAGCGGGTGTAGGTCCCGGCGCGCTGCTTCGACTCGTACATGGCGATGTCGGCGTGGCGGAACAGGGTCTGGAAGTCGGGGCCGTCGTCGGGGAACACCGCGACGCCGACCGAGCCGTCGACCTCCAGGCTCACGTCGGCCAGGACGATCGGGGCGTCGAGGCGGGCGCGGATCTCGCGGGCGCACTCCATCGGGTCGGTCATGCCGTCGAGCTCGGACCACACGAACGCGAACTCGTCGCCGCCGAGGTGCGCGATCTTCTTCCCGGGCGGGATGTCGGTCGTGAAGCGCTTGGCGAGCTCGACCAGGAGCTGGTCGCCGACCTCGTGGCCGAGCGCGGAGTTGACGTCGGCGAAGCGGTCGAGGTCGAGGATGAGCAGCGCGACGGCGGTCTTGGTCTCGGCCGCGTCGGCGAGCTTGCCGTCGACCTCCTCCTGGAAGCCCTTGCGGTTGAGCAGCCCGGTGAGCGGGTCGTGGTCGGCCTCGCGCTCGCGGTCGGCCGCGGTCTGGAGGATGCGGTAGACGCTGAAGATCGGGATGGCCGAGGCCGCGACCAGCCACCACGAGGACATCGCGGCGGTCGCGAGGATGGGGGCGATGGCGACCTGCGTCGCGCGCAGGGCCCATTCGCTCTTGAGCCACTGCAAGGTCAGGTCGCCCCATCCGGTGCCGGTGCGCAGGCCCTGCCGTCCGGCGACGAGGGCGGAGCTGGTGAGCGTCCAGGCCGTGCCGGCGGCGAAGACGGCGAGCAGTTCGATCGCGGTGCCGTTCCAGGCCGTGCTGCCGCCGGTGACGGCGTTCCACACGGTCCAGGCGACGCACAGGGCCAGGCCCTGCTGCGAGACGTTGAAGATCGTCCGCCAGGCCGAGGACTGGATCTGGACGGACAGGAGCACGATCGCGCCCGACTGGACCACCAGGGCGGGGAGGAAGCCCCAGGTGATCATCGTGGCGAGCACGTAGACCAGGTAGATCGACGCGATGGGCGACATCCACAGCCCGCCCCAGCGGGTCGGGCGGAACTCGGCTATCAGCGCGAGCCCGGCGGTGAGCCAGAACGCGAAGGGCACGTCGAAGGCACCGCTGTCGAACGCGTTCGCTCGCACGGCGGTGACGCCTGCGCCGACGATCGCCAACACGGTGACCGCCGACATGAAGCCGTAGTACCGGCCTGGATGCTCTCTGGGCGCAGTGTTGCGCATGAGCGTCGTGGCCATATCGCTCCTCCCACTGCCACACCGTCCCGTGGCGACGCGCCGGAATCACCTCGGGTCGGTCGTGGCCGACCTCTCTGTCATATCGCGATTTTCGCTCCCAGACAACGCTGGGGGCACATGCGGCACACTTGTGACCAGGCGCGACATGTCCGTGACAGAAACCGTTCTCCGCACGGCGGCGGCAGGCCGTCCCGGGGTCGTTTTCGGACCCGGCGGCCCGTTCGGGCGGGCCGGACCGCGCCGCGCGCACGGCGAAGCACGGGCGTCCACGAGACGACTCTGCCTGGTTCTAACGAGCTTCCCCCCTGAATGGAATACGGATCGTTACCGACTTGTGATCATTCCGGTTCGTTCTCGTCGTCTTCCGTCGCGGTCGCGGGCGGACCGGACGCGAGGAACGCTTCGAAGTCCTCACCCGAGACGATCGGGACGCCGAGTTCCACCGCCTTGTCGTACTTCGACCCCGGCTTCTCCCCCGCGACCACCGCGCCGGTCTTCTTCGAGACCGAGGAGGTGGGCTTCCCGCCGCGGGCCTTGACCGCCGCGGCGGCCCCCTCGCGGGTGTATCCGGGGATGCCGCCGGTGATGACCACCGAGAGGCCGTCGAGGGTCTGCGGCAGCGCCTCGGACGGGTCCGGGGCCTCGTCGCGCATCCGCACGCCCGAGGCGCGCCAGCGCTCGACGATCCCGCGGTGCCAGTCGACGGCGAACCAGTCCTTGATGGCGGCGGCGATGGTGGGCCCGACGCCGTCGACGGCCGCGATCTCCTCCTCGGCGGCGTCCGCGATCCGGTCGAGGTCCCCGAAGTGCTCGGCGAGGGCCTGGGCGGACACGGGGCCGACGTGGCGGATCGAGAGGGCGTTGACGACGCGCCACAGCGGCTGCGCCTTGGCGGCCTCCAGGTTCTCGAGCATCTGGACGGCGGTCTTCTTCGGCTCGCCGTCCTTGTTCGCGAAGTAGGTGACGACCTTCTGCTCCTGCGTCTTCTCGTCGATCTTCGGCAGCCCGGTGTCGGGGTCGCGGACGACGGCCTTGATCGGCAGGAGCTCCTCGATGCGCAGGTCGAAGACGCCGCCCTCGTCGGTGAGGACGGGTTCGGCGGGCTCCAGGGGCTGCACGAGCGCGGCGCAGGCGATGTAGCCCATGCGGTCGACGTCGAAGCAGGAGCGGCCCGAGAGGTACGCCAGGCGCTCGCGGAGCTGCCCGGGGCAGGACCGGGCGTTGGGGCAGCGCAGGTCCACGTCGCCCTCGGCCGCCGGGGCGAGCACGTGGTCGCACTCGGGGCAGCGCTCGGGCATGGTGAACTCGGTCTCCTCGCCGGTGCGGGCGGCGACCACGGGCGCGACGATCTCGGGGATGACGTCGCCGGCCTTGCGGACCACCACGAGGTCGCCGACGAGCACGCCCTTGGCCTTGACCTGGTCGGCGTTGTGGAGGGTCGCGAACTCGACCTCGGAGCCGGCGACGCGGACGGGGTCGAGGACCGCGTACGGGGTGGCGCGGCCGGTGCGGCCGATGGAGACCTTGATGTCGAGGAGGCGGGTGTTGACCTCCTCGGGCGGGAACTTGTAGGCGACGGCCCAGCGGGGCGTGCGGCTGGTGGCGCCGAGGCGGCGCTGGACGCCGGTGTCGTCGATCTTGACGACGATGCCGTCGATCTCGTGGACGAGCCGGTGGCGCTGCTCGCCGAACTCCTCGATGTACGCGAAGACCTCGTCGATCGTGGGGACCACGCGCCAGTAGGGGCTCACGGGCAGGCCCCAGGCGTCGAGCGCGGCGTACGCGTGTGACTGGGAGTCGGGCGCGAAGCCGTCGAGGGCGCCGAGGCCGTGCGCGATGAAGGACAGGGGCCGCTCGGCGGTCTTGGCGGCGTCCTTCTGGCGCAGCGACCCGGCGGCGGCGTTGCGGGGGTTCGCGAAGGGGGCCTTGCCGGCCGCGACCTGGGCCTCGTTGAGGCGGGTGAAGTCGGCGGTCGGGAAGTAGACCTCGCCGCGGACCTCCAGGAGCGCGGGCACGGGGAACGCGTCGGTGCCGGTGAGGTGCTGGGGGACGGCGGCGATGGTGGCGACGTTCGCGGAGACGTCCTCGCCGGTGGTGCCGTCGCCGCGGGTGGCGGCGCGGGCGAGGCGGCCCCGCTCGTAGACGAGGTCGACGGCGAGGCCGTCGATCTTGACCTCGCACAGGTACTGCTCGCCGGGGACCTCGGCGGTGATCCGGTCGGCCCAGGCGCGGACCTCGTCGGTGCTGAAGACGTCCTGGAGGCTGAGCAGCTTCTCCAGGTGGGTGACGGGCGCGAACGCCTGCGAGAACGTGCCGACCTGCTCGGTGGGCGAGTCGTTCTTCTTCAGCTCGGGGTAGCGGGTCTCCAGGTCGACCAGCTCGTGCATGAGCTCGTCGAACTGGCTGTCGGAGACGGTGGGCGCGTCGTCCTCGTAGTAGCGGCGCCGGTGCGCGGTGATCTCCGGGGCGAGCGCCTCGACGCGCTCGCGCGCCCGCTCGAAGTCGGGGTCGTCGGTGCGGTCGGTGCCGTCGGCGTCAGTCGTGCTCACGGCCCCATTGTGTCAGCCGGGACCGGCGTTCGGCCCCATTGCACCTGCCAGGGGCGATGTTTCGCCGGGGCCGAAGCCTTATGCAACCGGTCACCTCCCGTTCACGTGCTGCTCGCCTGCCACTCCCTTTGGCTGGCGATGATCAGCCCGTACCGCCCGCCCCCGCACCCTCCGCGAGAAGGAGCCCAGGTCTTGGTGACGCTGCAAGGTTCGAACCGCCGCAGGTTCCTGCGCCGCGGCGCGGTCGCGGCGGGCGGAGGCTTCGCCGCCGCCGCGGTCGAGGGCCTCGCGGTCCGGGGCGCGCGCGCCGAGGACGGCCGGGGGGCGCGTACCGCGCCCGGGAACGGCGGCTACGGGCCGCTGAGGGAGCTGACCCGCCTCGACCCCGCATCGGGGTTCTCGCAGACGCTGCGGCTCCCTGAGGGCTTCGACTTCGCGGTCTTCTCGGTGGCGGGCTCGCCGCTGAGCGACGGCGCGGCGACGCCGCCCGCGCACGGCGGCATGGCGTGCTTCCCGACCGGGCGCCGCGGCGAGTGGCGCCTGGTGCGCGGCCACGGCGCGGCGGGCGTCCCCGACGCCGCCCCCGAGGACGCCAAGCACCGGTACGACGCGCTCGCCTCCGGCGGCACGACCACGCTCGACGTGTCCTTGAAGGACGGCGTCTTCGCGCTCGACGGGGCCCGGCGGTCGCTGTCGGGCACCGTCGCGAACCGCTCGGGCGGCCCGACCCCGTGGGGCTCGTGGCTCGCGTGCGAGGAGTCCACGGCCGGGACGGCCGCGGGCTGGGAGGCCCCGCACGGGTACGTGTTCGAGGTGGCCGCCGACGCCGCCGAGGAGTCCGAGCCCCTGCCGCTCACGGCGATGGGCCGGTTCGTGCACGGCGGCGCCGCGGTGGACCCGCGCACGGGCGCGGTGTACCTGACCGAGGACCAGGACAGCGCCGGCCTCTACCGGTTCCTGCCGGACGCGCCGGGGCGCCTGGCCGAGGGCGGGCGGCTCCAGATGCTCAAGATCGCGGGCGAGTGGCACGCCGACGCGCGCACCGGCCGCCGGGCCGGGCGCAGCGCGTACGTGGAGTGGGTCGACATCGACGACCCGGACCCGGCCGGCGCCGAGGCGGACCCGTACGCGGTGGCCGCCCAGGGCTGGGCCGCGGGCGCGGCCGTGTTCGGCCGGCTCCAGGGCTGCTTCGCGGCAGACGGCGCGGTGTACGCCGCGTCCGCGTCGGGCGGCGACGAGGGCGAGGGCCAGCTGTGGGAGCTGCGCCCGCGCGGCCTGCGCGGCGGCACCCTCACGCTGGTGTTCGAGTCCCCCGACGCGTCGCTGCTGCCGTTCCCGGACGGGATCGCGGTGTCCCCCGCGGGCGGCCTGGTCCTGTGCGAGGGCACCGGGCGCGAGGCGCCGGTGCTGCGCGGGGTCACGCGCGACGGGGACGTGCTCGACCTCGCCGGCCACGACGGGACCGCGGTGTGGCGCGGGGCGGTGTTCTCCCCCGACGGTGCGGTGCTCTTCGCGAACCTGCGCGGCGGCGCGCGCGGCGACCGGGCCGAGCCCGGCCGCACGCTCGCGATCTGGGGGCCCTGGGACCAGGGCGTCCTCTAAGACCTCACCCTCCGATAGGGCCCGGCCCCGCTCTCGCGGGGCCGGGCTTCTCCGCGTCGTGCGGGCGGGGGCCCGGGACCGGCATAGCATTTCACCATGCGATGAATTCCTGTGCTACGTTGAATTCATCATCCGTTGAATTCCATGGAGGCACCGATGCCGCCCACCCCCGCCGTCGCGGTCACCGACCTGGTGGTCGACCGCGGCAAGCGCCCCGTCCTCAAGGGCGTCTCGACCGCGATCGCCGCCGGGACCGTCACCGGCCTGCTCGGGCCCTCCGGCTCGGGCAAGACCACGTTCATCCGCGCCGTCGTCGGCACCCAGAAGGTCAAGGGCGGCACCGTGACCGTCCTCGGCGAGCCCGCCGGCGCCAAGCCGCTGCGCGGGCGCGTCGCCTACGTGACCCAGGACGCCTCGATCTACCGCGACCTCTCCGTCAAGGCCAACGTCGCCTACTTCGCCGCGCTCTACGGGCGCGGCAGGCGCGAGGCGATGCGCGCCGTCGAGAGCGTCGGCATGGGCGACCACGCCGACAAGCTCGCCGGGAACCTCTCCGGCGGCCAGAAGACCCGCACCTCCCTCGCGTGCGCGCTGGTCATCGAACCCGAGGTGCTGGTCCTGGACGAGCCCACCGTCGGGCTCGACCCCGTCATCCGCGAGGAGCTGTGGGACCGGTTCCGGGCCCTCGCCGAAGGCGGCGCGACGCTCCTGGTCTCCAGCCACGTCATGGACGAGGCCGACCGCTGCGACCGGCTCCTGCTCCTGCGCGAGGGGCGCTTCATCGCCGACGACACGCCCGCCGACCTGCGGGCCGCCACCGGCACCGCGAACCTGGAGGCGGCGTTCCTGCACCTCATCCGCGAACTGGAGGCGAACTGATGTCGCTCCGGATCACCTTCATCACCGCCGGGCGCATCCTGCGCCAGCTCCTCAACGACCACCGCACGGTCGGGCTCATCCTCGCCGTGCCCGCGCTCATCATCGCGCTCATCAGCGCCATCATGGACGAGGCGCCGCAGGTCTTCGACAAGACCGGCCTGATCCTGCTGGCGGCGTTCCCCTTCATGCTCATGTTCATGATCACCTCGATCACGCTCCTGCGCGAGCGCACCGGCGGCACGCTCGAACGGCTCATGACCACGCCGACCGCCAAGCTCGACCTGGTCGTGGGCTACGCGCTCGCGTTCGGGGCGGCCGCCGCGGCGCAGACCGCGGTGGCCGCCACCGTCGCGTTCGCTTTCCTCGGCCTCGACACCGCCGGTCCCGCATGGGCGGTGTTCCTCATCTGCATCGTCACCTCGATGCTGGGGATGGCCTTGGGGCTCTTCGTGTCCGCGTTCGCGACCACGGAGTTCCAGGCGATCCAGTTCATGCCGGTGTTCGTGGTGCCGCAGCTGTTCCTGTGCGGCCTCATCTGGCCCGCCGACCAGATGGCCGGCTGGCTCCAGGGCGTCTCGGACGCGCTGCCGCTCACGTACGCGGTCAAGGCGCTCACCGAGGTGCAGCTCCACCCCGACGTCACCGCGGACATGTGGGCGGACCTCGCGGTCGTGCTCGGTGCGGCCGTCGTCGCAACCGTGCTCGGAGCCGCGACGCTCAGGCGGCGCACGAACTAAGGTCGTCACGTGGTGAGAGCGAAGCGGACCGGACGGCGCACGGGCAACCCCGACACGAGGTCGGAGATCCTGGGCGCCGCCCGGCGCCTGTTCGCCGACGAGGGGTTCGAGTCGGTCTCGATGCGCCGCATCGCCGGCGAGGCCGGCGTGGACCCCTCGCTCATCCACCACTACTTCGGGTCCAAGGACGAGCTGTTCATGGCCGCCATCGAGATCCCGTTCGACCCCGCCCCGGAGGTCGCCGCGGTGCTGCGGGACGGCGAGGTCGCCGACGCGGGCGAGCGCCTCATGCACGCGTTCGTGACCATCTGGGAGGGCCCCCACCACGAGAAGCTGCTCGCGGTGGTCCGCACCAGCCTCTCCAAGCCCGCGATGTCGTTCGTGCTCAAGCAGCTCTTCGAGCACCGGATCGTGAAGGCCATCGAGGCGACCCTCGGCGACAAGGTGGACCGCATCCCGGTGCGGGCGCCGTTCATCGCCAGCCAGGTCTTCGGCCTCGTCGTGGCCCGGTACATCCTGAAGCTGGAACCGCTGGCCTCGCTCGGCCCCGACCAGCTCGCCGCCACGATCGGCCCGACCATCGACCGGTACCTGACGATGCCGGTGGAGCACCTGGAATCCTGACGGGATCCTGACGCGAGGGGCCCTCACGCGGGGTCGGGGGCCGCGGGCCCGCGCCCCTAGACTGGTCCGATGCCGATCGTCGACAGCGCCATCTACCGCAAGGGCGTCCGCGAGTCGCACCACGTGACCCTGGACCGGACCTTCGAGGACCTGCACGAGCACGGCGGCTTCGCGTGGATCGGCCTGTACCGGCCGACCGCGGCCGAACTCGCGGCCGTCGCCGAGGAGTTCGAGCTCCACCACCTCGCCATCCAGGACGCGCGGACCGGCCACCAGCGCCCCAAGCTGGAGCGCTACGGCGACACGCTCTTCGCGGTCCTGCGCCCGGCCCGGTACCTCGACGAGACCGAGCAGGTCGAGTTCGGCGAGGTGCACCTGTTCATCGGCCCGAACTTCGCCGTCAGCGTCCGCCACGCCGAGAACCCCGACCTCTCGCAGGTGCGGCGCCGCCTCGAAGCCGACCCCGCGCTGCTGGCGCTGGGGCCCCAGGCGGTCCTGTACGCGGTGCTCGACGAGGTCGTGGACGGCTACGAGCCGGTCGTCGCGGGCATGGAGAACGACATCGACGAGATCGAGGACGAGCTGTTCTCCAGCGACGCCAACGTCGCCCGCCGCATCTACGAGGTCGCCCGCGAGGCCATGGCGCTCCAGCGGGCCACGCACCCGCTGGTGCGGGTCTTCCGGTCGCTGGAGGCCGGGTACGACAAGTACGGGGTCGACATCGAGCTGCGGCGCGACATGCGCGACGTGCTCGACCACGTGCTGCGGACCATCGAGCGGGCCGACACGTTCCGGGCCCTGCTGGAGAACGCGCTCACCGTCCACTCCACACTCGTGACGCAGGCGCAGAACGAGGAGATGCGCCAGCTCTCGCACGCGAGCATCGAGCAGGGCGACCAGGTCAAGAAGATCAGCTCGTGGGCGGCGATCCTGTTCACCCCGGGCCTGGTCGGGACGATCTACGGCATGAACTTCACCCACATGCCGGAGCTGAGCTGGACCCTCGGCTACCCGATGGCCCTCGGCATGATGCTCGCCTCGGCGGGGGTCCTGTACTGGGTCTTCAAGCGCTCCAACTGGCTCTAGGCCCGGCTCACGCCGCGATGCCGAAGGCCGAGCCGACCGCGTAGGTCACGATCATCGTCGCCGCGCCCACGGCCATGATCCGCAGCATCGCCGGGCCCTTCGCGGCCCCGCCGAGGTGCGCCGACGTGTAGCCGGTGATCGCCAGCGCCGCGACGACGGCCAGCGCGCAGCCCCAGACGCGCGCGCCGTCCGGCAGGAGCGTGATCGCCAGCAGCGGCAGCAGTGCGCCGCAGGTGAAGGCGATGAACGACGAGACCGCCGCGTGCCAGGGGTTGGTGAGGTCGTCGGGATCGAGTCCGAACTCGACGGCGGCGTGGGCGCGCAGCGGGTCGCCCGCGGAGAGCTCCCGGGCGGCGCTGCGGGCGGTGGCGGCGGACAGGCCGCGGCGCTCCAGGCTCTCGGCCAGCTCGTCCTCGGCGGCGCCGGGGTCGTCGCGCAGTTCGCGGCGCTCGGCCTCGACGAGGGTGGACTCGGTGTCGCGCTGGGTGGAGACGGAGGTGTACTCGCCGCCGGCCATGGAGAAGGCCCCGGCGACGAGGCCGGCGACCCCGGAGATGAGGATCGTGGACCGGTCGGCGGTCGCGCCCGCGACGCCGATGACGATGCCGGCGACCGACACGATGCCGTCGTTCGCGCCGAGCACTCCGGCGCGGAGCCAGTTGAGCCGGTTGCCGATCGAGCCGATGTCGTCGCCGCCGTGTGCATCCACGCCCTCAGTGAACCACAAGGTTGCACCGAGTGGGTCTTCTCACGGGGTGCATTGATTCGCCCCTGTGTGGAGTGTTATCTCCTGACGCCCGTCTCCGGGCGTCTACTGGGGATCTTCCCTGAGTGGACCGGCCGCGATATGGTCGGATCCCCTCCGATGAGAAGGGGCTCGAACATGAGCGAACCCGAAGCCGCCCCCGCGCCGGGCTCGGCGGACGCACCGGAGCCCGCGGGCCCGGGTGAGGCGCCGGCCGAGGCTCACCGCGAGGAGCAGGCAGCGCAGTGGGGCGCGGAGCGGCCCGCCGACGCCCCCGCCGCGGACCCTCCCGCGGAGCGGGGCGCACCGCCCCGGCAGCTCCCGCCCGTCCAGCGGCCGGTCCCCCCGCAGCAGCCCCTCACCCCCGCGCAGTACCAGCAGCAGGTGCAGTACTACCGGCAGATGGCCGCGCAGCAGCCCGTCGTGATCCTCCCCAACCCCCGCTGGCACCGGCCGGACCGCAGCGCCCCGCAGCTCGCGGTGATCGCCGCGTTCGCGGTGGCGCTGTTCGCCGCGTGGTCGGCGTTCCCCGGCGGCGGCGTCGGGATCGGCTTGGCGCTCACCGGCATCGCGCTGGTCGCGGTGCCGCTGGCGGCCTCGGGCGAGGACCTGCTCCCCCGGCTGCCCGGCGCGGTCCTGGTCGCGGCCCTGTGGTCGGTGGCCGCGGTGCGCGACGCCGGATGGGTGGTCGCGCTGTGCGCGGTCGCCGCGTTCGCGCTGACGCCGCTGGCGCTGGCGCCGCAGCGGAAGCTCGGCGGCACGCTCATCGCGGTGTGCCTGGGCTGGCTCGAAGGGATCGCCGAGTCCGTCAAGTGGGCCAAGCGCGGGCGCCCGTCGAAGGGCGAGCGCGGTCCCGGCACGATGCGGATGCTGTGGACGGCCGGGGTCACGGTCTGCCTGCTCCTGGTCTTCGGCGGCCTGTTCGCGGCGGCCGACTCGACGTTCGCCGACCTCGTGGGGCGGCTGCTGCCGGACCTGAACCCGGCCGAGGTGGTCCTGCGCCTGATCCTGGCCGCGGTGCTGCTGCCGGTGGTCGTCACGTGGATCTACGCGGCGGTGGCGCGCCCGGTGTGGGACGCGGCCGAGGAGCGGGGGCACCGCACGGTGTCGCGCTTCGAGCTGGCGCTGCCGCTGGGGGCGCTGAACCTGCTGTTCGCGCTGTTCATCGGCGTGCAGCTGCGGGTGTACTTCGGCGGCGAGGACTACGTCATGGAGACCGCCGGGCTGACGTTCGCCGAGTACGCGCGGCACGGCTTCTGGCAGCTCAGCGCGGTCGCGGTGCTGGCGCTGGCGGTCATCGCGGCCGCGGCGTGGCTGGCGCCGAAGCGGAGCAGGGGCGACCGGTGGACGGTCCGGGTCCTGCTCGGGCTGCTCGCGCTCATGTCGATGACGGTGGTGGCCTCGGCGACGTTCCGGATGTACACGTACACCCAGACGTTCGGCCTGACGCGGCTGCGGGTGTGGATCTTCACCGTGGAGTTCTGGCTCGCGGTCCTGTTCGCGCTGGTCCTGGTGGGCTGCTGGCGGCTGCGGGCGACGTGGCTGCCGCGCGCGGTCCTGGCCTCGGGCGCGCTGACGCTGCTGGGCCTGGCCGCGGCGAACCCGGACGCGATGATCGCCCGCTACAACATCGAGCACGACGACGAACTGGACGTGGACCTGGCGTACCTGAGCGACCTGTCGGCCGACGCCGCGCCGGCGCTCATGGACCTGCCCGAGGAGGACCGCGAGTGCGTGCTGCGCGCGGAGCGGGACCCCCGGGTCGGCGACCCCGACGACGAGCGCCCCCTCATGGCCTGGAACTGGGGCCACCAGCGGGCGCTGGGCCTGGTCGAGGACGTGGACGAGCCGTCCGATCCGCTGTGCTTCACCGACTACCCCGCGTACGACGCCCCGGACTACACCGACGAGGGCGCGGCCGCGGAGCCGTCGATGTTCACCGCCGCCACGTGCGACTCCTACGACCTCGCCGCGACCGCGGAGCTGTTCGGGACCTCCGCGACCGGCGACCGGGGACTGGAGAACGACGACGCGGCCCAGTTCGCGAACGCGCCCTCCGACGACGAGGAGGGCTGGTACCTCCAGTGCGGCTTCTACGGGCCGGGCAGCACGTACCTGCTGATCGACGTGCAGGACCTGCTGACACCTGAACGCGCGCTGGCGGGGGTCGACGAGTGGCGCGCCGGGTCCTCGACCGGCGCGGGCGCCGAGAACCTCGCCGAGCTCGACGGGAGCGCCCCCGGCTTCACCACGTGGTGGGACTCGCCGCGGACCTACAGCTACGTGGTCGCGGAGGGTCCGCTGCTGATCCAGGTGCGGCTGAACGAGTCGGCCGTCGACGCGACCGCCGAGGCGGTCGCCGCGGACCTGGCGAACCAGACGTACGCGCTGTACGAGGCGTCCTGATCCACGCGAGAGGCCCGGCGGGTGCACCCGCCGGGCCTCTCGTGTGGACGTTTCGCGCGGCTCGTTTGCATGCGCGTCACATGTCCGTTTAGTTTCGGAGCCATGCTGCGAGTGATCGGCGCGGGCCTGCCGCGCACCGGGACCATGACCCTCAAGCACGCCCTCGAGACCCTCCTGGGCGCCCCCTGCCACCACATGTCGGAGGTCTTCGGGCACCTCGACACCCATCCCGCCGGGTTCCTCGCGGCAGCGCGGGGCGCGGCGACGGACTGGGAGGCGCTGCTGGACGGCTACGCGGCGGCCGTGGACTGGCCCGCGTCGGCGTTCTACGCCGAACTGGCCGAGGCGTACCCCGATGCGGTCGTGGTCCTCTCCCGGCGCGACGCCTTCGACACCTGGTGGCGCTCGTGCAACGACACGATCTTCACCGGCATGGACACCGACGACACCGCGACCGCGGAGTGGACGGCGATGATCGCCGCGATCTGGGAGAAGACGTTCCCCGGGGCGGACCGGGACGACCGGGACGCGGTCGAGGCCGCGTACGGGGCGTACCACGAGCAGGTCCGCGCGGTGGTGCCCGCCGGGCGCCTGGTCGAGTTCACGACCGGCGCGGGCTGGGAGCCGCTGTGCGCGGCGCTCGGGGTGCCGGTCCCGGACGAGCCGTTCCCGTACCTGAACACCGCCCGCGAATGGCACGAGCGAACCGGGGCCGTGCCGCCGGGCGGCATCGGCGCCGGGTAGGGCTCAGCCGTGGAGCCGCTTCGCGGCCTCGCGGCTCGCCTCCATCGCGAACCGGGCCCAGTCGGGGCTCGCCCCGGCCATCCCGCACGTGGTCGTGACGCTGACCTGGCGCGGCAGCTGCTCGGGCGCGAACCCGAGCCGGTGCCACAGGGCCTGCACGCGGTCGGCGGCGGCCTTGTCGACCCCGGGGTGCGGGCGCCCGAGCGCGGGGACGACCCCGGCGATGAGGCGCCCGCCGCCGTCGAGGTACTCCCCCAGGGCGTCGACGCGCGGCACGTCGTCGAGGTCCAGGGCCGTCAGGTCCATCGAGACGGCCTGCGCGCCCGCCTCCCGCAGCAGCCCCACGGGCACGTCCGGGGCGCAGCAGTGGACGACGAGGGGGACGCCGACGGCGTCGGCGACCTCGCGGAGCCGGTCCCGGACCACCTCGACCGGCACCCGCCGGTAGAAGTCCAGGCCCGACTCGGTGTTGACGCGGCCCGCCAGCGCGGCGGGCAGGCTCGGCTCGTCGAGCTGGATCGACAAGGCGGCCTTCGGCATCCGTGCCTGCGCGGCGGCGATGAAGTTCCGCAGCCCCTCGCCGAGGGAGGCGGCGAGGTCGGCGACCGCGCCGGGGTCGGCGAGCATGGCGCCGCCGGTGCGCCGCCACAGGTTCGCCGCGAGCGTGAACGGCCCGACGGCGGTGAGCCGGACCGGGCCCGTCGCGCTCACCTCGTGGAGGGCGTCGAGGTCGCGTTCGAGGAAGTCGCGGGCGCGGCGGGCGTCGACGCCGGGCAGGTCGGCGATCTCCCAGCGGAACGCCCACCACTGGACGGGCAGGCCCGCGAGGAGGGCCGCGCCGCGGCCGATCATGTCGGCGCCGAGGCCGCGGCCGGGCAGTTCCGGCAGGTGGGGCCATTCGGGGAGCTCCCCGAAGACCACGTTGGCGGCCTCGCCGATGTCGGTCCCGGGGAGGGACCCGACGCCGGTGGCGACGCCAGAGGGGAGGGCCGCGGCCGCGTCAGACACCCGCAGCCTCCAGTGATTCCGTTTCGGAGGACGCCGAGGCGTCGATGGTCCCGGACGCGAGCACGGCGTCGCCTTGCGCCGCATCGGGGTCGTAGACGACGAGGGCCTGCCCGGCGGCGACGCCGAACGCGGGCCGGTGCAGGCGCGCGGTGAGGCCGCCGTCCTCGGCGGTGACCGTGGCGGGGTAGACCTCGCCGTGGGCGCGGAGCTGGATCTCGGCCTCGAAGGTCCCGGTGCGCTCCTCGGCGAGCCACACGGGCGCGCCGGTGCGGATGCGGTCGACGCGGAGCGCTTCGCGGGGGCCGACCTCGACGCGGTTGTCGACGGGCGTGATCGACAGGACGTAGCGGGGCCGGCCGTCGGCGGCGGGGCGCTTGAGGCCGAGGCCGTGGCGCTGGCCGACGGTGAACTGGTGCGAGCCGTCGTGGCTGCCCAGGACCTCCCCGGTGGCCCGGTCGACGATGTCGCCGGTCGCGCTGCCGAGGCGGTTCTTGAGGAACCCGGCGGTGTCGCCGTCGGCGATGAAGCAGATGTCGTGGCTGTCGGGCTTGCGCGCGACGGCGAGGCCGCGGGTCTCGGCCTCGACCCTGACCTGGTCCTTGGGGGTGTCGCCGAGGGGGAACATCGAGTGGGCGAGCTGCGCGGGGGTGAGCACGGCGAGGACGTAGGACTGGTCCTTGCCGGGGTCGACGGCGCGCCGCAGGAGCCCGTCCTCGCCCTTGCGGGCGTAGTGGCCGGTGGCGACGGCGTCGAAGCCGAGGGCCATGGCGCGGTCGAGGACGGCGGCGAACTTGATCTTCTCGTTGCAGCGCAGGCACGGGTTCGGGGTGCGCCCGGCCGCGTACTCGCTGTAGAAGTCCTCGACGACGTCCTCGTGGAACCGCTCGGCCATGTCCCACACGTAGAAGGGGATGCCGATGACGTCGGCGGCGCGGCGCGCGTCGCGGGAGTCCTCGATGGTGCAGCAGCCGCGGGCCCCGGTCCGGTAGGTCTGGGGGTTCTTGGACAGCGCCAGGTGCACGCCGGTGACGTCGTGCCCGGCCTCGACGGCGCGGGCCGCGGCGACGGCCGAGTCGACCCCGCCGCTCATGGCGGCCAGTACTCGCATTTTCACGCCTTCCACTGTAACCAGGGCCGGGGCTAGGAGAGGCCGGCGGTCTTCGCGCGGCGGACGGCCTCGGGGATGGCGGCGACGAGCGCGTCGACGTCGGCCTTCGTGGTGGGCCAGCCGAGGGTGAACCGCAGGGAGGAGCGGGCGTCGTCGGGGTCGGCGCCCATGGCGAGGAGCACGTGGGAGGGCTGGGCGATCCCGGCCGAACACGCGGAGCCTGTGGCGCATTCGACACCGGCGGCGTCCAGGAGCATGAGGAGCGCGTCGCCCTCGCAGCCGGGGAAGGACAGGTGCGCGTTGCCGGGGAGGCGGTGCTCGGGGTCGCCGTTGTAGACGGCGTCGGGCACGGCCCCGCGGATGCGGGCCACGAGGTCGTCGCGCAGGAGCGCGAGCCGCTCGGACTCGGTCTCCCGGGTGCGCACGGCGTGGACGACCGCTTCGGCGAGCGCGGCGATCCCGGGCACGTCGAGGGTCCCGGAGCGGATCTCGCGCTCCTGGCCGCCGCCGTGCAGGAGCGGGACGGCGGTGACGTCGCGGCGCAGCAGCAGCGCGCCGGTGCCGGTGGGGCCGCCGAGCTTGTGGCCCGAGAGCGTGAGGGCGGCGGCGCCGGAGGCGGCGAAGTCCACCGGGACGTGGCCGACGGCCTGGATGGCGTCGGTGTGCACGGGGATGCCGTGGGCCTGCGCGAGCGCGGCGATCTCGGCGACGGGCTGGAGGGTGCCGACCTCGTTGTTCGCCCACATGCAGGTGATGACGGTGATCTCGGCGGCGCGCTCGGCGAGGAGCGCGGTCACCGCGTCCATGTCGATGCGGCCGATCGCGTCGACGGGCAGCTCGGTGACGTCGGCCTTCTCGTGGTCGCCGAGCCAGGCGACGGCGTCGGCGACGGCGTGGTGCTCGATCGCGGTGGACACCACCCGGTTGCGGCCGTCGGCGCGGCGGGACCAGTGGATCCCCTTGACGGCGAGGTTGTCGGCCTCGGTGCCGGAGCCGGTGAAGATGACCTCCCCGGGTTTGGCGGCGAGGGCTTCGGCGATGCGTTCGCGGGCCTCTTCGACGGTGCGGCGGGCGGTGCGCCCCGAACCGTGGAGGGAGGAGGCGTTGCCGAGGGACTGGGCGGTGCGCACGTAGGCGTCGAGGGCTTGGGGGAGCATCGGCGTTGTGGCGGCGTGATCGAGATAGGCCATGGCCTCTCCAGTCTACGGCGCGTTCCGGGTGGCGCCCTGTGGCGGACGCCGCGGACGGGGCGTGTTCCGGTCCTTGGGAAAGGGCGTGCCGGGAGGGCCCGGATGTCGGCCTCGGACCCGATGGTGGGCCCGCGATAGAATCTGACGAATCCTCCTACCTTTCCGGTATACAGGATCGCCGCCCCGGACCGGGTTGCGAAGAGACCGCGCAAGCCGAGTCGAGAGAAAGTGTGTGCCGATGACGCCCGAGCTCGCCGAAGCGCTCCGCACAGGGCCGTTCCACACCGCGCTGCGCGTCGCCATCCAGACCAGCGGCCTCGGCCTCGACCGCATCCGCCACCGCCTCTCGATGCGCGGCATCACGGTGTCGACCACGAGCCTGAGCTACTGGCAGTCCGGGCGGTCCCGCCCCGAGCGGGCCGAGTCGCTCGCGGCCGTCACCGCCCTCGAAGACCTCCTGGAGCTCCCGGCCGGGTCCCTGCGGGTCCTCCTGGGCCCCAAGCGGGCCCGCGGCCCCCGCTCGATCCGCGGCCAGCTCCCCCGCCCCGACGCGGTCCTCGGCGGCGACGCGGTCCGCGAGCTGTGCGACCAGGTGCCGGCCTCGCGCGAGCACACCCTGGACATCCTGAGCCAGCAGGTGGTCGTGCACGTGGACTCGCAGTGGCAGGAGTCCCTGTTCGAGCTGTCGATGCTGGTGCGCGCGAGGCGCGACGACGTGGACCGCTACATCCTGCTCTACCGCGGGGACACCGGCTGCGACATCGACGACATCGAGTTCAAGCCGGTCCGCGACTGCACGGTGCCGAACGTCCTGCGCCACGACGACGCCCCGGTGGCGCTGGCGGAGATCGTGTTCGACACGCCGCTGCCGAAGGGCGCGACGCACCTGTTCGAGATCGTGGTGCAGGGCAACGGCGGGATCTCCAGCGGGCACGGGAACGCGTTCCGGTACCCGGTGGACCAGTACTCGCTCCAGGTGCGGTTCTCCTCGGACGCGGTGCCGAGGCGGGTGTACCGCTTCGCGCAGTCGAGCCTCCAGCGCGAGAAGCGCGAGACCGGCGACCTCCAGCTGGGCCCGAACCGCACGGTGGCGCTGGCGGAGCCGGTGCCGCGGCCGGGTGCGCTGGGGATCGGCTGGGAGATCTCGTAGACGAAGCGGGAAGGGCGCCTCCGGAGAACCGGAGGCGCCCTTCTCGTCTCGGTCTAGTCCTCCTGGTTCCGGAACTTGTTCACGGCCCACCAGGTGCCGGGGAGCAGCAGCGCGGCGAAGACGAGCTTGACGAAGTCGCCGGCGAGGAAGGGGACCATGCCCGCGTCGAGGGCCTGGGCGGCGCTCATGTCGAGGGCGACGGCGAGGTAGGGGACGCCGAAGGCGTACATGACGACGTTGCCGACGACCATGAGCCCCACGGTCTTCAGGACGGTCCGGTCGCCGCCGCGCTCGGCGAGGAAGCCGACCGCGACCGCGGCGACGAGGAAGCCGATGATGTAGCCGAAGGTCGGCATCGCGTACCCGGACGTGCCCTCGGTGAACCACGGGACGCCCGCGGCGCCGGCGGCGAGGTAGAGCGCGAGGGTCAGGCCCGCGCGCAGGGGGCCGAAGGCGGCGCCGACGAGGAGCACGGTGAACGTGGTGAGCACGAACGGGACCGGGCTGATCTGCGGGATCGTGAACGCGACCTGCGCGGAGGCGCCCACGGCGCCCGCACCGGCGAGGACGAGCACGGCGTCGCGAGCGATCGCGGCGGCCCGGGTCGAGGCCGGCAGGAGGTCGGCGAGAACGCGTGGTGCTGCAATCGAGGCGGCTGAGGCGACCATTGCGGATTCCTCCAACATCATCTGTAGGTTCTATATAACGAGAGGCTCCGGGAAGCCTAACCCACGACTGTTACGAACGAGTGACGGCCCACCGGCTCCCGAGACACCCTCGACTCGCCCCACGGCCCGCCGGCGAGCCGACATGTCACACCCACCGGGCACCTTTGAACCGGGGGCGACCGCGAACCCGAGAACCCCTCGCGCGCAACGCGAACCCAGGCCGATCGTCACACCCCTCGGGCACCTTTGAATCTGGGGGCGACGCCGCACGCGACCCACCCTCGCATTTCACCGCCCTCAACGCCCGCGCGGCCGGGTCCCGCCGACGGCGGGACCCGGCCGCGCCGGTCGCTGCTGCCTACTTCCGCTTCTCGATCTCCTCGAGGGCCTGCGGGAGCACCTGGAAGAGGTCGCCGACCACGCCGAAGTCGGCCATGCCGAAGATCGGGGCGTCGGCGTCCTTGTTGACGGCCACGATGACGCGCGAGGTCTGCATGCCCGCGCGGTGCTGGATCGCGCCGGAGATGCCCGCCGCCACGTAGAGCTGCGGGCTCACGGTCGTCCCGGTCTGGCCGACCTGGAACTTGTGCGGGTAGTAGCCGGAGTCGGTCGCGGCGCGCGAGGCGCCGACCGCGCCGCCGAGGGCGTCCGCCACCTTCTCGATGAGCGCGAAGTCCTCGGCCGAGCCCACGCCGCGCCCGCCGGAGACGACGATGCGCGCCTCGGACAGGGCCGGGCGGTCGCCGGCGGGCTCGTCGACCCGCTGGGCGACCTTGACGCGCTGGTCCGCCGAATCGACGGTCGCGTTCACGGTCTCGGTCGCGGGCGAACCCGGCGCCGGGGCCGGCTCGGTCGCGCCGGACTTCACCGTCGCGAGCGTGAACCCCTTGGTGGACTTGGACTTCACCACGGTGGCGCCCGCGAAGGCGTCCTGGGTGGCGGTCCCGTCCGCGTCCAGGCCCGACACGTCGGTCATGAGCCCGTTGTCGAGCGCCACGGCCACGCGCGCGGCGAGGGCCTTGCCCTCGTCGGTGCTCGGGAGCAGGAAGAAGCCCGGGTTCGCGCTGCGGGCCAGGTCGATGAGCACGGCGGCCTTCGGGTCGACGAAGTAGTCGTCCACCCCGGGGGCCTCGACCCGGTAGACCTTGGCGGCGCCGTACTCGCCCGCGAGCGCGGCGGCGGCGTCGTCGAAGGCGATCGCGGAGACGTCGCCCAGAGCGCGCGCGAGGGTGAGGACTTCGGCGGCGTGCTTGCCGGAGTTCGGTACGTACACGAGGATGTCGGTCATGACGGTCTCACAGTCCTTTCAGCGGCTCAGATGAACTTCTCGGCGGCGAGGAACCCGGCGAGGGCGGACCCGCCCTGCCCCTCGTCGGTGACGATCTGGCCGGCGGTGCGCTCAGGGCGCGCGGCCGCGTCCACGACCTCGTTCCAGGCGGCGCCCGGGCCGGCGGCCTCGACGCCCAGGTCGGCGAGGGTCAGCGTCTCGACCGGCTTGCGCTTGGCGGCCATGATGCCCTTGAGCGACGGGTAGCGCGGAGTGTTGATGGTGTCCCAGACCGAGACGATCGCGGGCAGGTCCGCGGTGAGCACGTCGTACCCGTTGGTGCGCTGGTGCTCCACGGTGACCGAGGTCCCGTCGGTGTCGATCTTGCGGGCGCCGGTCAGGGCCGGGGCGCCGGTGCGGGCGGCCAGGAGCTGCGGCATGACGCCCATGTTCGAGTCGGTGGACTCGGCGCCGGCGATGACGAGGTCCCACTCCAGGCGGCCGAGTGCGGCGGCGAGGATCGCGGAGGTGGTGAGGGCGTCGGAGCCGCCGACGGCGTCGTCCTCGACGTGGACGGCCTTGTCGGCGCCCATGGCGAGGGTCTTGCGCACGGTCTCGGTGGCCTGGCCGGGCCCGAGCGTGAGGACGGTGACCTCGCCGCCGTGCGCCTCCTTGAGCTGGAGCGCGGCTTCGACGGCGTATTCGTCGAGCTCGCCCATGACGTTGTTGGCGCCGTTGCGGTCCACCCGCAACTGGGCGTCCAGTTGTCTCGCGAGCCCCGAGTCGGGGACCTGCTTGACCAGAACCACGATGTTCATAGACAACCTCCGAGGTCGTTCTTGGCGACTTGGCGACACAGTAAAGGGCCTTGGACGGTCCCTGAGCCTGGGGCCGACTATATCCTATGAAGTTACCAACGAGTAACACCACGGAGGGCGCAACACCCCGAGCCGTTGTTGTCCCGAAGGCGCCGGGCAGGCATGATTGACGACATGATCCGCGTGTTCGTCTTCCTGTTCCTGGCGCACCTGGCGCTGGTCATCGCGGCGCTCGCCGACTGCCTCGGAGGCGAGCACCTGCCCCGGAAGCTCACGCGCGGTTGGTGGGTCGCCATCATCCTGCTCGTGCCGGTGGTCGGCGGGATCCTGTGGTTCTCGATCGGCCGGGCCCGCCCGCCGCGGCCGCAGCCGGGGACGGGCCGCACCGGGAGCACCGGCGGCCCGCGGGACCCCAGGGGCCCCGTGGCGCCGGACGACGACCCCGACTTCCTGCGGGACATCGACCGCCGCCTGCGCGACGAGAACAAAGAGGACTAGTTCAGGCCGACTTCTCGCGGCGCATCCGCACCGGGCGCCGCGGGGTCGACTTCGTGCGCGGCACGAGCGTCGGATTCACGTTGCGGCGCACCACGTCGGCGGTGATCTCCACCTTCGCGACCTCGTCGGCCCGCGAGGGGATCTCGTACATGACGGGCTGGAGGACCTCTTCCATGATCGCCCGCAGCCCCCGCGCGCCGGTGCCGCGCAGCAGCGCGGACTCCACGATCGGCTCCAGGGCGTCCGGGGCGAACTCCAGCTCGACGCCGTCGAGTTCGAGGAGGCGCTGGTACTGCTTCACCAGGGCGTTCCGCGGCTCGGTCAGGATGCGCAGGAGCGCGGCCTTGTCGAGGTGGTCGACGGTGGTGAGGATCGGCAGGCGCCCGACCATCTCGGGGATGAGCCCGTACTTGAGCAGGTCGTCGGGCATGACCTGGGAGACGATCGCGTCCCCTTCGGCGTCCTCGGCGTGCAGCGGAGCGGTGAAGCCCACGGTGCGCTTGCCGATGCGGCCCTTGATGATCTCCTCGATCCCGGCGAACGCGCCGCCGCAGATGAAGAGGATGTTCGTGGTGTCGATCTGGATGTGCTCCTGGTGCGGGTGCTTGCGCCCGCCCTGCGGGGGCACCGACGACACGGTGCCTTCGAGGATCTTCAGGAGCGCCTGCTGCACGCCCTCGCCGGAGACGTCGCGGGTGATCGAGGGGTTGTCGGCCTTCCGCCCGGCCTTGTCGATCTCGTCGATGTAGATGATGCCGGTCTCGGCCCGCTTGACGTCGAAGTCGGCGGCCTGGATGAGCTTGAGGAGGATGTTCTCCACGTCGTCGCCGACGTAGCCGGCCTCGGTGAGGGCCGTGGCGTCCGCGATCGCGAACGGGACGTCGAGCATCCGGGCGAGCGTCTGCGCGAGGTGGGTCTTGCCCGAGCCGGTGGGCCCGACCATGAGGATGTTCGACTTCTGGAGCTCGACGTGGTCGCCGCCGCGGATCGAGCCGAGCTCGTCGAGCTGCACCCGCTTGTAGTGGTTGTAGACCGCGACCGCCAGCGCGCGCTTGGCGTTGTCCTGGCCGATCACCCACTGGTCGAGGAACTCCACGACCTCCTTGGGCTTGGGCAGGTCCTCCCAGGCCACCTCGGCGTCCTCGGCGAACTCCTCTTCGATGATCTCGTTGCAGAGGTCGATGCACTCGTCGCAGATGTACACGTTGTTCGGGCCGGCGATGAGCTTCCGGACCTGCCGCTGCGACTTCGAGCAGAACGAGCACTTCAAGATCTCGCTGTCACCCAGGCGTGGGGCCATCGCGGTAACTCCCTCCCTCGGCGGCGTGCGATCCAGGGCCGCCGAGCGTGCGTGCTTGCTCCGTTGATTCAGGACGAACCGGTGTCTCGATCCAGTATTTCGCATTTGCGGCCACTGCGCCAGGGGCGGTCGCAGACCGTGATGCCGGGTCCGGTTCCGGGCGGCGCCGGTGCCAGCGCCACGGTATCGCGGACGGGCGACGTTCGGGGGCGATCGACGGAGGATTCGGGTGTGCGGGGAGCGCGGCGGCCGGGCGGCCGCCGCGCTCGCGCGGGGCGTCCTACGCGGCCGCTTCGGCCGGCAGGGCGTTCTTCTTGCGGTAGGTGAGGACGTTGTCGACCAGGCCGTAGGCGACGGCCTCGTCGGCGGTGAAGATCTTGTCGCGCTCGATGTCGCGGCGGACCTTCGTGACGTCCTGACCGGTGTGGCGGGCGAGGATCTTCTCCAGCTGGTCGCGCATGCGCATGATCTCGCGGGCCTGGATCTCCATGTCGGACGCCTGGCCGAAGGTGCCTTCGGTGGCGGGCTGGTGGATGATCACGCGGGAGTTCGGCAGCGCGGTGCGCTTGCCGGGGGTCCCGGCGGCGAGGAGCACGGCGGCGGCCGAGGCGGCCTGGCCCATGCACACGGTCTGGATGTCCGGGCGCACGTACTGCATGGTGTCGTAGATGGCCATGAGCGCGGTGAGCGAGCCGCCGGGCGAGTTGATGTACATGATGATGTCCCGGTCGGGGTCGTTGCCCTCGAGGACGATCAGCTGGCTCATGATGTCGTTGGCCGAGGTGTCGTCCACGGGGGACCCGAGGAAGATGATCCGGTCCTCGAACATCTTGTTGTACGGGTTCATCTCCTTGATCCCGTACGAGGTCTTCTCGGTGAACGACGGGACGATGTAGCGGGCGCGCGGGTCGAAGCCCCCGGCCTGGGCGTGGATGTCCATCATCGGGTTCGCCTCCTGGTTCCTAGTTTCCGGCGGGGACGTCGGCCACCCGCTTGACCACGTGGTCGATGAAGCCGTAGTCCTTCGCCTCGGCGGCGGTGAACCAGCGGTCGCGGTCGGAGTCGCGCTCGATCTCCTCGATCGTGCGGCCGGTGTGCTCGGCGACGCGCTCCTGGAACATCTGCTTGGTGTAGAGCATCTGCTCGGCGAGGATGGCGACGTCGGAGGCGGTGCCGCCGATGCCGCCGGAGGGCTGGTGCATCATGATGCGCGCGTGCGGGAGCGCGTAGCGCTTGCCCGCGGTGCCGGCGCACAGGAGCAGCTGGCCCATGGAGGCGGCCATGCCCATGCCGACGGTCTGCACGTCGTTCTTGATGAACTGCATGGTGTCGTAGATGGCCATGCCGTCGTACACCGAGCCGCCGGGCGAGTTGATGTAGAGCTTGATGTCGCGCTGGTCGTCCTCGGCCTCGAGCAGGAGCAGCTGGGCGCAGAGGCGGTTGGCGATCTCCGAGTTGACGTCGGAGCCCAGGAACAGGATGTGCTCCTTGAGCAGCCGGTCGAAGACCATGCTGTCGAGGCCGACCGAGGAGGCGTCACCGCCGCCGCGTCGGGCCACCGCGTTGACGACGTCCTTCTCCAGCTGCGAGGAGAATGGAATCGAATGCTCCATGTCTTTGCACCTTCATTCTGTCTCGGCGATATGGGCTCAGCGTTGCGGCTGCCAATCCAGACCTTAGCCCGTCCCGGCGACGATCGGACGCGCCTGGGCTCCGTGTTCGCTCGCAGCGGAGCGGCGCCCCCGGGGGTCCGGGGGCGCCGCTTGGCGCGGCGGGTCTCAGCCGAGCGCGTAGGCGGTGGCGCCGACGACGGTCATCAGCAGCGCCGAGCCGGGGTGCATCCAGATGGTGGCGCGGATGTCGTGCTTGCCCCAGACGAACCAGACGCCCGGGAGCAGGAACAGGATCTTCGAGGGGACCGTCCAGATCGCCCAGAAGTGGTAGATCGAGAACAGGGCCGTGTTGAACAGGGGCGCCCAGCGGCCGAGCTGCGGGAGGCGCGGCAGCAGGAAGCCGCGGAAGTAGTACTCCTCGATGAGCGGCAGGAGGAACCCGGTGAACGGGCCGAAGATGAGCAGGGTGGTGAGGACGGCCTCCTTGGAGTAGGCGTCGAGGTAGGTGGTGCCGGAGCTGCCGGAGCCCTCGAAGGTCACCCAGGTGAAGAAGTGGTCGTAGGTCCAGGCGTCGAGCGGCGCGAGCGAGAGCGACACGACGGTCATGTAGATGAGGAACCCGATGCCGATGAGGGCGATCTTCCCGCGGGAGAACGGCTTGTCGCGGTAGCGGACGACGCCGCCGCGCATCGTGTAGCGGCCGGTCTGCCGCTTGCCGAGCCAGAACAGGCCGAACCAGAGCGGGAAGAGCACGACCATGAGGCCGATGGCCCAGGCCGCGAAGATCGGGAGGCCGGCGGCCCGGCTGATGGGCGCGCCGATCCACGCGTAGGCGGCGACGATGAGGGCGCCGGGGACGAGGTGGAGGGCGATGGACAGGGGGATCGAGTGCTTGTCGGCGAGCAGTTTCGCTACGAGGCCCTTCGGCCGAGCGGTGGTCGCGGCGTCCGCGGTGTGGAGGTCGTTCATGGGGAGAATGCTCGGCGACCGCGCTGACACGGCCCTGACACGGCGCTGACGCCCCTGGACGCGGCGGGTGCGGAGGTGCTTCCGCGCGCATCCGCGGTGCACTTGGCGCGGGCGGGATCCGCTCCGCCGCAACGACAAAGGGCCCGACGCGATATGCGTCGGGCCCCTCGGAAAACCGGTGGGAGGCTTACTCCTCGGTCTTGTCCTCGTCCTCGGTGTCGACCGCGTCGGTCTCGCCGGCCTTCTGGCGGCCCGGGAACAGGTCCTCTTCGGTCAGCTCGTTGCCGGCGGCGTCGACGACCGACGCCTCCTTGACGACCTCTTCGAGGGCCAGCTGCTGGCGCAGCGAGGCGGCGATCTGCTGGAGGCCGCCGTTGGTGCGCAGCTCGTCCACGAAGCGCTGGAACTGGTCCTGCGGGACGCCGCGCTGCTGGGCCTGGCGCACGACCTCGGCGGTCATGAGCTCGCCGGAGACCTCCAGCTCGCGGTCGCGGGCGATCTGGCCCAGGACGATCGACTGGCGCAGGTTCGACTCGACGTCGTCGCGCAGCTCCGCGTCGAACTCCTCGGCGGACTTGCCGACCATCTGGAGGTACTCCTCGAAGCCGCCCGCGATCTGCTGGACCTGCTCCTGCATGTGGCCGCGAGTGTGGTCGACCTCGTCGGTGACGGTCTTCTCCGGCAGCGGCAGCTCGACGGCCTCGAGCAGGGCCTCGAGGGTCTTGGCGCGGGCCTCGTTGGCCTTCGCGGTCTTGCCCGCGGTCTCCAGGCGCTCGCGGGTCGCGCCGCGCAGCTCCTCGAGGGTGTCGAACGGGCTGGCCATCTCGGCGAAGTCGTCGTCGAGGTCGGGGAGCTCGCGCTCCTTGACCTGGGTGACCTTGACCTCGACCTGGGCGTTCTCGCCCTCCTGCTCGCCGGCGAGGGTCGACTCGATGGTCTTCTCGTCGCCCGCGGACATGCCCACCAGGGCCTCGTCCAGGCCGTCGAGGAGGTTGCCGGAGCCGACCTCGTGGCTCATGCCGGTGACGGAGCCGCCCTCGACCTCTTCGCCGTTCTGGGTGGCGCGCAGGTCGATCTGCACGAAGTCGCCCTCGGCGGCGGCGCGCTCGACGGTCTTCAGGGACGAGAAGCGCAGGCGCTGGGACTCGATGTCCGCGTCCACGTCCTCCTCGGAGACGTCGCCGGCCTCGACGGTCACCTTGAGCGACGAGAAGTCGGGGAGCTCGAAGGCCGGGGTCACGTCGGTCTCGACGATGAACTCGAACGGCTTGCCGTCCTCGATCGGCTTGACCTCGGTCAGCTCGGGGCGGCCCAGCGCGTTCACCTCGTTCTCGGTGACGGCCTTGGTGAGGTTCGCCTGCACGGCCGGGTCCATGGCCTGCGCGTAGACGGAGTCCTTGCCGATGCGCTGGTCGATCACCTGGCGGGGGGCCTTGCCGGGGCGGAAGCCGGGGACGCGGATCTGCTGCCCGACCGTCTTGTACGCCTCGTTGATGTACGGCGCCAGCTCTTCGAACGGCACCTCGACCGACAGCCGCACCCTGGTCGGGCTCAGGGTCTCGACAGTGCTCTTCACAGACGTACTCCTCGATCAGATTTCGCTCAATTGCTTTCGCGTCGGCCGGATGCCTGATCCGGACCGGTGGGTCGCCGACAGCGCAGCGCGAACCCCCGCTCCGATCGAGTCTAGGCCGCCGGGGGGCCACCGCCCCGCCGGGTGTGGGCGATATCGCGACGCGTCACTGTTGAGCTGGGACGCGGCCGGTGCGACCGGTGGTAGCCGAGATCACCTAGACTACGCCGTGCGATCGTTCTCCCGAGGCGTCGACCCGACCCGCACCCGTCGGCCCTCCCACCGGCGCCGCCGCGCGACGCCTCACCCCGAACCGGAGTAAACGCTGTGGCCGCTCAGACACTGCTGGTCTTCACCAAGACGACCGGATTCCGGCACGACTCCATCCCCGCCGGCGTCGAGGCGGTGCGGCGCATCGCCGCTGACCTGGGCGCCGAGGTCGAGCACACCGAGGACGCCGCCGTCCACGACCCGGTCGAGCTCGCCCGCTTCGCAGCCGTCGTGTGGCTCTCGCCCTCCGGGGACGTGCTCGGCGAGCTGGAGCGGGCCGCGCTCGCGGACTACGTGACCGGGGGCGGCGGCTGGGCCGGGGTCCACGGCGCCGCGACCGCCGAGCCGTCGTGGCCGTTCTTCACGGAGCTCGTGGGCGCCCGGTTCATCGGCCACCCGCCCGGGTGCACGCCCGGCGAGGTCGACGTCGTGGTGGCCGACCACCCGGCGACGGCGCACCTGCCGAAGCGGTGGGCGTGGACCGACGAGTGGTACAGCTTCGACGAGCGCCCCCAGCACGTCGAGGTCCTGCTGGAGGCCGACGAGACCACGTACGAGGCGGGCGAGCTGGCGATGGGCGCGCCGCACCCGCTCGCGTGGCACCGGCGGCTGGAGGCCGGGCAGTGCTTCTACACCGCGCTCGGGCACGACGCGGGCGCGTACGAGGACGAGGACTTCCTGGGCCACCTCGCGGGCGGCCTGCGGAGCGTCCTGCCCGCCAGGTGATCTGGGCCACGTAGACTGGCCGCGAGCGTTCCTCTCGTCCTCCCGGCAGGTGGCCCCATGAGCGATCCCGTCCGCGTCCTGGTAGCCGACATCGGCTCGGTCCTGTTCGCCTTCGACCCCGGCCGGCGCCTGGAGCTGCTGGCGGCCCGCACCGGGCTTCCCGAAGCGGAGCTGCACGCGCGGCTGTTCGCCTCCGGGTTCGAGACCCGCTGCGAGGCGGGCGAGCTGACCGCCGGCGAGATCCGCGACGAGGTCGCGGCGCTGACCGGGTTCGACGGGAGCGCGGACGAGCTGATGGGCCTGTGGACCTCGGCGTTCACCCTCGACCGGGACGTCCTGGACTGCTTCGCGAACGCGGGCGCGGTGCTCGCGGTGTTCTCCAACAACGGGCCGCTGTTCGCCGACGCGTTCGGCGCCCGGTTCCCCGAGGCCGCGCAGTGGTTCCGGCACCGCTTCTTCGCGTGCCGGCTCAAGGCCCGCAAGCCCGACGACGCGGCCTATGAGCAGGTGGAACAGGGCCTGGCGGCGGCGTTCGGGGCCGAACCGCGGGACCTGCTGCTGGTGGACGACAGCGCCGCGAACACGGCCCGGGCGGCGGCGCGCGGATGGCGCTCGCACACGTTCACCGGCGCCGCACCGCTCCGGGCGGTCCTCCGCGCGGAGTGAGGGCATGCGCTACACTTGCTCCCGATCCGCTCATGCGGACGCGCGGGTGTAGCTCAATGGTAGAGTCTCAGTCTTCCAAACTGATTGCGCGGGTTCGATTCCCGTCACCCGCTCCAGTACTCCCCCACTTGAATGCCCGCTCTGCGAGCGGGCATTTCCGCTGTTCCGGACTCGCGCCTGTTCCGGACTCGCGCCTTTCGCACTGCCCGTCCCGATTTTCCCCGTGCCCGGAGATCTCGCAGCACCGGCTCCACTACGGGTCAGACGGCACACTCCCGCACCGCCCCCCGCATTGTGAGGAACGGCCCGGGGCGTTCCGCTAGCGATCGAGGAAGGCGGCGTTGCACTCGCGTTGCAGCGCTTCGTCGTTCCACATGGCGTGCTGCGGGGCGGCGTTGGAGCACACGATGGTGCCCCAGGCGCCGACCCGGGCGGAGTGCGCGACCGCGTCGCGGCACAATTGCGCGCCGACCGGGCCCTCCTCGAAGCGGGCGTCGCGGGGCGTGTAGCCGACCCAGCCCTCCCCGAAGTAGACCGGCACGCCGAGGCGCTTCGCGTGGTCGGCGGCGGCGTCGATCCAGTCGCGGAGGCGGTTCGCCATCGCGATCCGGTGGGCGCCGTAGTGGTCGTACAGCCAGCGGTCGAACTTCTCGGGGTCGCACCAGTCGTGGACGTAGATCTCGGCGGGCTGCATGATCGACGCCTTGAGCTTCCACGCGTTCGCCTCGGGCAGCGCCCACTCGGGGATCCGGGGCGCGTCCTCGCGCAGGAGTGCGGCGTCGGCGGCGTCCTGCGGGAAGGCGGCGGCGTCGCGGCGCAGCCCGAACCCGTCCACGAGGTCGTCGAGGACCCCGTAGACGTACGGGTGGAACGCCAGCGCGGTCGCGTTGCGCGGCAGGCCCCTGAGGGACGCGAGAGGGACGCCGCCGTAGTTGGGGGCGCACAGGACCTGGGGGTGGCGGGCCTGGAACGCGGCGATCCCCGCTTCGAGGCGGTCCTGGAGCTCGACCACGGCGTCCTCGACCCCGGGGAGCCCGGCCGTCAGGTGTCCGATCTGGACCTCGTTGTGGGGTTCGACGCACGCGATCACATGGGCGAGTCCGTGTTCGGCGAGGAAGTCCACGAGGTCGGCCTGGGCCTCGCCGAGGACGGTGAGGCGGTCCTCGGGGTCGACGGCGTGCAGGGCCTCGTACCAGGCGGGGTCGTCGGCGAAGGCCGGGCTCTGCTGGTACTCCCAGGAGGAGGAGATCACCGCGACGCCGTGGCGGTCGGCGGCGCGGAAGAAGTCGAGCAGGTGGGCCTTCGCGTCGATGACGGTGGGCTCCCGCACGTCGTACCAGCGGACGCGGGAGCCGTACTCGCCGCCGAGCGGTTCGAGGCGGAGCGCGCTGGTGTCGATGCCGGACCGGAAGAGCAGGAACGGCATCGCGCAGATGCGCACCGCGTTGTAGCCGAGGTCCACGGCCTTCGCGAACGCGGCGTCGAGGTCTTCGAAGGGTTCGCCGGGGCCGGTGCGCACGTACCAGGAGAAGTCCCAGAGCGTCATCGCGAGGCGTTCGGGCAGGTGGTCAGGGATCGCGGTCATCGCGAATCCTCCTCAATGGTGAGTCGGGTCTCTTTGACCCCGATCGCTGTCACACGTTGCACTGCTATCCCGTCCTCTATTCGCCGCACTTCCGGATCGACCCACACCCCGGTGGCGCGGCGCCACGGCAGGAGTTCGAGTCGTACTGAGCGGAGGGAGGTCACATCGAGGTCCCATGGGCGGCCGTGCCAGAAGTGGTCGCCGATGAGCCGGTCCCCGTCGTACGCGCGCCCCGCATCTCCGGTCCACTCGACGCGCAGCAGCGTCCGGTCGGCCCCGGACACGGGCAGCGCGACGTCGACCACGGCGGCGCCTGAGTAGTCGTCGGGTGCACTGAGCCGGCCCATCGGCCCGCCGAAGCGGGGCGCGGGAGCAAGGCCGTGCTCGGGCAGCAGGTCCGCGGCGAGTTCGGTGGGGCCGGCATCGGGTTCGGTGAGGGTCCAAGTCCGCCAGCGACCGCCGATGAGCACTGACACGTCGGCTTCGGGGGTGTCCATCCGTGCGACGAGGCGACCGCCCTCGGCGTACACGGGCACATCTGCGAGAACGAGCCGGTCGCACCCGGCGAGTTCGAGGCGGTAGAGCCGGTTCGCGCTCAGTTCGTCGAGCACGAGCAGGCGCACGTGGTCACGGCCGAGGTCAAGGTTGCGGTCGCGGTCGCGGTCGTGGTCACGGCCGAGGTCAAGGTCGCGGTCGCGGTCACGGCCGAGGTCAAGGTCGAGGTCGCGGTCGCGGTCGCGGTCGCGGTCAGGATCGAGATCGCGGTCGAGATCGAGATCGATGAAGCAGTCCGGACCAGGAGGTGAAGGCAGTTCTACAGAAGACCCGTCGCTCAACACGAGCTCGACGGGAACGCCGGGAACGGCGGCGAGCACCACGAGGTCGACACCGCGCTCGGACTCAGGGCCGGCATCCAAGCCGCGGCCAGATCCCGGGTCCGGCAGGGAATGCGGCGCCGAAGCCGATCCCGGGAGGCGGACCGGGTCTGGAGTAACGCTCAGGTCCGAGTCAGCGCCCGGCGCTGGAATCCGGGTGAGGATCTGCGCGGTGGCCGTGCGGAGTTCAAGCGTAGGAGTGAGGGGGTAGCGAAGAGGCCAGACGAATGAGGTCCCTGCGGGTACGTCCACGGGGCTGCTCGGCGCGGTGACGCTCTGACCATCGCCGAACTGCACGGTGAACTGGACCCCGGCCTGGGGTTCCAAGGGCCGCTTGGGCGGTTGGTAGGTGGTGGCGAAGAGGTAGCCGCTCGTGCCGTCGGAACGAACGGCCCAGCGCAGTTCGGCCGGGTCGTCGCTGCCGCCGCCCACGTGGGAGGCCATGCGGGCGAGCCGGTGCCCGTCGGCGCGGAGCCACAGGTGCTGGCGGCGCAGTAGGTGATGGTGGGGCCGGATCTGGCCGTGCTCGCCGATGGGGGCGCCGAAGTCGTAGGACAGGGCCGGTACGTCGTTGGGGTAGCCGGTGGCCTGCGACTCCTGTTCGGTCCCATGGGGTCCGGTGCGCTGGGTGCCGCCCGCGTACATGTAGTACCCCTGCCAGACCGACCCGGAGCCGAGCTTCGCGAGGGCGACGGCCGCGACGTCGTCCGGCGTGACCAGCGGCCGACGGTGGTACGCGACGTGCATGCCGCCCCCGAGTTCGCAGGTCACAAAGGGGACTTCCTTACGGGAGGCGGCCGGAGCGGTGGCGCTGTCAGGCGCCGTCCGCTGGGCGGTCGTGCCCGAGTCGAGGACTTCGTGGGCGGAGGCGGCCCCTGGCTCCTCGGAGTTTCCGTGCTCGGCAGCCGGGAGTTCGGTGATGCCGTCGAGGGCTTCGCGGAGGTCGGCGCCGACCGAGACGTCGTCTCGGACTGCGCTGTAGCGGAAGTGGACGGGTGCGAACGCGGGCCACTCGGTGGTGGTCTCCTCCCAGAACCCGTCGGCGTAGGCGCCGAAGACGGGCAGGATCGACTCGGGCACTTGGGCGCCGCCCCAGCCGGTGGCGGTCCAGACCGGCACCCGCAGGCCCAGCTCCTCGGCGATCTCGCGAAGCGCGGCCAGGTGCTCGGGCCGGTCGTACAGCTCGTTGTCGACCTGGGCGGCGATGATCGGTCCGCCCTCGGCGTGGGCGAGGCCGCGAAGCTGCGCGATCGTCTCGCCGTAGAGCGTCCGCACCAGTGCCAGGTACGCGGGGTCGTTGGTGCGGGGTTCGAGGTCCCGCGCGAGCAGCCAGTCGGGGAAGCCGCCGTTGCGGTACTCCCCGTGCGCCCAGGGCCCGAGCCGCACCACGACGTCGAGGCCGTGGGCGGCGGCGAGTTCGATGAAGGCCCGCAGGTCGAGGTTCCCGGACCAGTCGAAGCGTCCGGGCTCGGGCTCGTGGGCGGCCCAGAAGACGTAGGTGGCGACCGAGTCCAGCCCGCCCGCACGGGCATGTCCCAGCACTTCGCTCCAGCGCTCACGCGGCAGCCGCGAGTAGTGGATCTCGCCGGTCACCGGAATCCAGGGCCGGCCGCCGCGCTCGATCCACCGGCTGGTCACCTCGATGTCCCCGCCGTCGAATGGCAGGTGCCCGCGCCGTGGTGACGGTGGAGCAGGCACCTGAATGTCGCGAGCGCTCATCTCGATCCCTCCCTGTGGGCCGCTCCGGTGACCCGTTGAGCGGAATCAGCGGATCCAGCGTGCCCCGTACCTGCGGGTCCCCTATTCACTCGGCCCCCGGTGCGGTTCGGCTTCGGGAGCGGCGATGCGCGCGGTTGGAGGCACCAGCTCGCCGCCGTCTTGCACCTCCTCGGACAGGCCGATGCCCGGTGCCGAACGCATCGACTCGCCGCGGCGTTGCGCGGCCTCGGCCGCAGCGACGCGTGCGGCCGGGTGGAGGGGCTCGCGGCCGAGCGTTTCGGCGGCGAGCGCGGCGGCCTCCGCGTCACGGCCGTCGAGGATCGCGAGCTGAGCGCGGAGGGCGAGGACCCGGGTGTCGTGGAGGGCCTGGAGATCGGCGGTGAACAGGAGCATCGCGGGGAGCGAGGTCGCAAAGTAGTCCACTGTGGCCTTCGTGTCGGCCTGCTCCTCGATGTAGCGGGCCAGCGCGTCACGGAGGGATCTGGCTGCTTCGGCCTCACCGAGGCGCCGGAGCGCGGTGACCGATGCGGCGGTGTGCTCCGAGTACGCCTGAACGCTCATCGACTGGAAGTCACCCTCGGCCTCCGCGGCCGTGCGCCACGCCGCCCGTGCGCCTTCGGTGTCGCCGGCGGCGGCCAGCGCGTCGCCGAGGACCAGGTGCAGGTCGGCGGTGTTCGCGAGCGGGTGCCGGGCCTCTCCGAGGCTCCGAGGCGGGTGCAGCGCCGCTTCCGCATGGCGCACAGCGGGAGTCACCGCCGTTGCCGCATTGCGACCGCCTGCTTGAGATTCGACCACGGTCGCTGCATCGCGATGGCCCACCGGAGCGTCGACCGCCGTGGTCACGTCAAGGGTCGCCACACCGAGGGCCGAAGTCGTGTCGCCGATCGTCGCGACGCCGCCGCCCTCAGCCTCTGATGCACTGCCGATCACCGTGCCCTGGGCCCGCTGCGGATCGGTGCCGAGGTGGTGGCGGGCCAGGGCGAGGTGGGCGTCCTCCCAGGCCGCGAGCACGGTGCCTTCCCCGCCTTCCCAGGGCTGGAAGGCGCGGCTCGCGAGGACTGCGACGGCCTCCTCGGGGCGACCCGATGCGGTGAGGAGTTCGGCGAGCTGGACCGCGAAGTCGTCGCGCTGCTCGACCAGATCGCGGCGGTCTTGAAGGGCCGCAAGCCGTTTGGCGGGGTCGACGCCGCGGCGGGCGTCGAGTTGGTCGGCCTCGTACAGGAGCCTGGCGTCGTCGGGGGCCGCGGCGCGGGCGCGCTCGTACCAGTGCGCGGCGCGCTCGGCGTCGCCCGCGACGTTGTGGGCGGCGACCCCGAGGTTCCGCAGGACCACCGGGTCCCCGGTGGGGGCGGCGACCTCCCAGGCGGCGACCGCTTCGGTGCGGCGCCCAGCGGCGTAGAGCCGGTGTCCGGCCAGCGCGGCGACGACCGGGTCGTCGGGGCGGCGCTCGCGCAGGCGCGCGAGGGCGTCGTCCTCGGTGGCGGCGGGGAAGCACCAGGTGCGGTCGAGTTCGCGGACCTGTTGCAGTGCCCGGTCGGCGGCCTCGATGTCACCGCGCTCGAATTCGAGGTCGGCGCGGTGCAGCCACGCGATCGGAGCGACGTTCACCTGCCCGGCGGCCGGAGCGAGCGTGGCCGCAAGTTCAAGGAGTTCGATCGCGAGCGCATCTTCCCGGATCGCCCGGTATTCAAGGGCGACATCGAGCGCGATGGTCGGATCTGAGGTGGGCAAGGCCGAAGGCGAAGTGGCGGGCCCCGCCTCGGTCCGTTGGGCGAGGTCGCGGGCCCAGGCGTCGAGCGGGTTGTCGCGCAGGGTCTCGGCGACGATCGCCGCGGCACCGGCCCGGTCGCCTCTGCGGAGCATCGCCACGGCGAGCAGGTTGCGCGCCTGGGCATGGCGAGGACTCCGGGCGACCAGTTCGGTGAGCGCCGATGCAGCCTGGTCCACGGCAGCGGTGTCGGTCGCCAGGTCCAGGCGCGCGGTGGCGAGTTCGGCGGGGTCGGTCCAGGTCCGGTCCCAGGCCGCTTTCCCGAAGGCTTCCTTGGCTTCCGCACCGCGGCCTTGGCGGGCGAGGACGAGGCCGAGTCGGTAGTGGGCCTCACCGTCGCGGGGGTTGGGGTTGCGGCGGGTCAGGCGGGCGGTGGCGGTGCGCAGGTGCGCCTCGGCTTCGGCGAGGCGCCCGGCGCGGGCGAGGCGGGCCGCCAGCGAGGTGTTGCAGCGGGCGTCGTCGGGGTCGCGGCGCAGGGCCTCTTCCCAGTAGGGCTCGGGCGAGCGGGTGGCGTGCCGGTACTGGTCGAGGTGGAGGCCGGTGAGGTACAGCTCGTCGAGCGATGCGATGTCGCCGGGGGCGGGCGGTTCGGTCGCCGCGTCCGCCGCGGCGCTCTCCAGAGGCACCGGTCTGGGCCGCCACGACACCAGGATCTCGCCGCCGTGCTCCACGACCAGCTCGAACTCGGTCGGGTCGATTCCGGGCGCCGCTGCGGCCCGGTCCTCGACCGCTTCGCCCGGCCGCTCTCCGGACGCCCCCGACAGCGCTTCGCCGTCGAGCTCGATCTCGGCGAGGTGCGGCGCTCCCGGCGCCAGGTCCACCTCGGCGTCGTACAGGACCCGGTCGCCCGCACGGAGCACGACCCTCGCGCCCTCGCGCGGGGCGGTCACCGCCGCCGCGATCCGCACCCGAGCGCCCTCCACGTCGAGCCGCACCGCGGCGTCCAATGTGGCCTGGTGGACCGGGCCGGTGTCCTGGATCGGGTACCAGTACTGGGAGAAGGTCTTGGTCTCGCCGGGCCGCAGGAAGGCGAAGTCGGGTTGGTTGTCGGTGAAGACCCCGGCCATGAGCTCCACATAGGGCCCGCCGTCGTCGGTGAGGTGGTCGTCCCAGGCCCAGCCGAAGGGGGCGTTGCCCCAGGTCCACTGCTTCTTGCCGGGCGCGGTGCGGTGGTCGGCCCAGTGGACGAACCCAGCACCGGCGCCGTGGTCGTAGCCGCCGAAGAAGTCGTCCTCGGTCCCCAGGCACATGTACGAGGTCGGCACGGGGATGTTGCGGTACCAGTCGAGCCGGTCGCCGTCCGGGGTCTCGGGCGTGCGGCGGCCGGGGTAGTCGACGCCGTAGTAGCGGCCCTCGGCCGCGGGGAACGTCGTCGTCGCGCGCTTGGCGTGGTCGGCGACCACGCGCACATCGGTGGGGAAGAAGGACTGGTAGTCCTCCCCCGCCTTCGCGGCCACGTTGGCCCACCACAGGAAGGTCTGCACGTCGTCGGTGCGGTTCACCAGGTGCCCGCGGAGTTCGACCAGCGCGCTGCCGGGCCGCAGCCGGATGCCGTGCATGCCCTGCATGCGCGCGAACGGGTCGTGGTCGGAGCACCAGACGGTGACCGCGCCGTCGGGCTCGGTCTCGATCCGGGCCTCGACGGGCAGGTGGGTGGCGGGGCGGTGGTGCTGGGGCCAGTTGAACTCGACGCCGCCGGAGACCCAGGGCCCGGCGAGGCCGACGAGGGCGGGCTTGATGACGCCGTTGCGGTAGAAGAAGTCGTAGCCGCGGGTCTTGTCGAGTCCGATGTGGATTCGGCCGCCGAGTTCGGGGAGCACCATGAGGCGCACGTACTCGTTCTCCAGATGCACCGCGTCCCAGTCCCGGGGGGCCTTCTCGCGGGCGACGGCGTCGATGAACGGCAGCGGGTAGACCGCCCCCGAGGAGCCCTGGTAGACGCGCTGGTCCAGGTAGGCGGGGTAGCGGTCGGGCGCGGCGGGCGCGTACGTGTCGATCGCGACCGCCTCGCGCCACGCCTTCACCGGCCGGCCGGCGAGGGCCGCGGGGGCCTCGGGTAGGACGATCCTCGACTCTTCTGCGGACATGGATCCGACCGTAGTAGCCCTTGACGTCGCAGTCCATGGCCGATTCAATGGGTCGTATGGACGAAACGACGGTCGGGCTCCGGGACGGCTTCGCCGGGCAGCGGATGCTCGTGGTGCCGCGGTCGACCGTGGCGAAGGCCCTGCGGCACCCGGTCGCGGGCAAGCTCCTGGTGACCGACGCGGGCTGCTATCCGCGCGCGGCCGGGCACCGTCGCTCGCGCCCGACGGGGGCCCGCGAGCACGTGCTGCTGGTGTGCACCGACGGCGCGGGCTGGTGCCGGGTCGGCGGCGAGGAGGCCGCGGTGGCGCGAGGCGGCACGGTGCTGCTCCCGGCGGACCGCGCGCACGTGTACGGCGCCGCGGAGGACGACCCGTGGACCCTGTGGTGGTTCCACTTCACGGGCGCCGACGCCGCGGACCTGGTGCGGGCCGCGCACGCTGCGGCGGGCGGCCCTGTCACGCACCTGCGCGACCCCGCGCCGGTAGCGAGCCTGGTCTCGCAGGTGATCGACGCCTTGGACGGGGGCCTGACGACCGCGGGCCTCATGCGCGCCACCGGTGCCGCGTGGCACGCGCTCGCGCAGGTCGCAGCGACCGGCCGGCGCGCGCCGGGCCCGAGCCTGAGTCCGCTGGAGCGCGCGGTGGAGCACCTGCGGGAGACCGCGCCGCGCCGGACCTCGGTGACGGCGCTGGCCGCGATGGTGGGGCTCAGCGCCTCGCAGTTGAGCGCGCTGTTCCGGGAGCGGCTGGGCCTGTCGCCGTTGAAGTTCCAGGTGCAGCTGCGGATGGCGCGGGCGCGAGAGCTGCTGGACGGCACGGCGCTGCCGGTGGCGGCCGTCGCCCGCGAGGCAGGCTACGACGACCCGATGTACTTCTCGCGCCAGTTCGCGAGGCACCACGCCCTCACTCCGACGGCGTTCCGCGAGCGCGGCCCGGTGGGCTGAGGATCGGACCGGCAATCCTGGAGCGGGGAGCGAACGATCCGCCGGCCGAGCCGACTACCGAAGGGCCGCAACCGGACCCGATGTCGTGCCCGCACCAGGCCCGGCCGGGCCCGACGACCCCACCCTCGACGACCCCACCCTCAACGACTCCACCCTCAACGACACCGCCCCCGGAGACCGAAGCCTCCGGGGGCGTTCTCATCCGGCTAGACGCCGAGCCAGGACTGGGGTCCGGCGTAGGTGTCGAGCAGGGTCGGCAGGGAGCTCGCCGAGTCCAGTGTGTACGAGTAGTACTGGGAGGGGGTGAACGCCGAGCCGCTGGTGATGCGGTCGCCGGTGCACGAGACGCAGATGCTGCCGCTCTGGCGCAGCTGCGCGCCCGAGTCGGGGTAGTACGGGTCGTTCACGTCGTCGTAGTAGGAGTTCTCGATGACCATCCTGGTCTGGCCGCGTGAGTAGTTGCCGTAGCCGGAGACGTCCTGGAGGTAGTTGTTGTACAGGTGCGCCAGCGCGACGTTGTCGGTGCTGGGGTTGCGGCTGTTGGTGCCGTGGATCCAGTTGTGGTGGATGGTGATCCGCGAGGTCACGTTGGTGGTCCAGCCGATGCCGAACGACTTGTTGCCGGGGCCGAGCTCGTTCCAGGACACGGTGAGGTTGGTGGTGTCCTTGCGGGAGTCGATGAGGCCGTCGTTCATGTTGTAGATGCGGTTGTGGTCGATCCACACGTTGGAGGCGGTGTCCATCTGGATGCCGTCGTAGTCGTACGCGTCGTCGCCGGGGTCGTCGTCGGACATGAGCGTGTCGCGGATCGTCAGGTTGCGGATGATGACGTTGTTGGTGCCCGTGCCGAGGAAGAACCCGCCGCCGACGATCTGCCCGGAGGTGCCGACGCCGATGATGGTCTTGTTCGACCCGACGCTGATCTCCTTGCCCTTGGGGCTGATGTTGATCGTGGCCGCGACCCGCACGGTGTAGGCGCCGGAGGCGGAGGCGTAGCGCTCGAGGTCGGCCTGGTTGGTGACGGTGACGGTGGTGCCGCCCTGGCCGCCGGTGACGCCCTGCGCGAAGCCTTCGAGCCGGTCGACGTTCGCGGGCCGGCCGGTGCCGGTGACGGGGATCAGTTCCCACTGCTGGTTGGTGCCGCCGGTGGCGGTGTACTGGGAGATCCTGCCGCCCTTGGTGGTCGACCACTCCCACACATCGAGGGCCTTCCCGGAGGCGCGATTGACGAAGGTGGCGTAGCCGCCGCTCTCGGTGATGCGCCACTGCTGGCCCGCGCTCCCGGCGTCGCCCCACTGCTGGACCTTGGCGCCGTCGGCGGTGGACCCGCCTTCGACGTCGAGGACCTTGCCGGAGTGGCGGGCCTGGATCTTGTAGTAGCCGCCGCCGGCGTCGACGAAGCGGAACTGCTGGTCGTAGGAGCCGTTGGAGTCCCAGTGGACGAGTTCGGCGCCGTCGGCGGTGGCGGCAGCGCGGATGCCGAGGACCAGGCCGGAGTGGCGGGACTCGATGTTGTACCAGGTGCCGACCTCGAAGGCGTCGGCGCGGGAGGACTGCCAGAGGCTGATGGACGTGGCGGCCAGGACCGCGGCGAGGAGCACGGTGAGCGCCAGGAGGGGTCGGCGCGGGCGCGCCGAGGTAGCTGTCATGGGAGTGCCGCTCCTTCTCGGAGAGTGGTGCCGGAGTGGGCTCACGGCCCCCGCCATGCCGGGAATCGAAGGTCGTGAGTATTTACTTTCATCAATTTACATAACCGGGATGCGGCAGCGCAAGGGCGGGTCGCGGGACGGGCGCGCGCCGGTCACAGGACGGGACCGCTGTTGCGAGTGATACTCGACTTCCTCTAAGGTAAGCCTTACCTAATCGAGGAGGAAGACGTTGACCCCCCGCACCACCTTGCGCCCCAGGGCGACCGCGATGCTGGCCGCGGCGGCCGGGCTGATGATGGCCGCCTCCTGCACCACCGACGCCCCGACCGAGGCCGCCGACGACACCGCCGAGCGCGAGGACCAGCTCAGCGAGCAGTGCCAGGAGGCCGTCGTCCCCGACCTGCCCGAGCTCCCGCCCGTGGCCGAGGGCTCCGGCACGCAGACCGTGACCGGCGTCGACGGCGAGGTCGACGTGCCCGTCGCCCCCCAGGCCGCGCTCGGCATGTACACCACCGACGTCGACATCCTCGCCTGGCTGCGGTACCCCCTCGCCAGCAGCCAGCCGATCCGCGGCGACGGCGGCTACACCACGTTCCCGTGCTTCTTCCCCCAGGACGCCCTCGCCGACGTCTCCACGTTCGCGAACTACCCCGAGTACGACTACGAGTCGGTGCTGCTCGCCGAGCCCGACTTCATCCTCAACGGCCTCGGCTACGACCCCGACGTGGTCGCGCGCCTCCCCGAGATCGCCCCGACCTACAGCGTCGACGCCTTCGACGGCCGCTCGTGGATGGAGCACTTCGAGGAGACCGCCGCCGCGCTCGGCCGCACCGAGTACTACGAGGAGTGGAAGGCGATCTACGACGCCCGCGTGGCCGAGGTGGCCGCCGCGATCGAGGACCCGGCGTCGATCACCGTGGCCCCCGTCGGCTACTGGGAGGACCAGTTCCAGACCGGCTGCTACGCCGGCGTCGAATGCCAGGTCTTCGCCGACCTCGGCCTCACCATCGCCCCGACCTCCCTGCTGAACGACCGGGAGGGCGAGGCCCTGAGCGGCGAGCAGCTCGGGAAGATGGACGGGATCGACTACGCGTTCATGATCCGCGGCCTCGGCGAGGAGGAGGACGCGGTCTTCCAGCAGCTCCTCGACGACGCCGCCCAGAACCCCCTGTGGGGCGACCTCGACTTCGTCCGGAACGACGGCATCGTCGGCTACGAGTTCGAGATGACCTTCGGGTCCCCGAGCGGCCAGCTCGCGTTCCTCGACGTCGTGGAACAGGCGCTCGCCTCATGATGCGGGTCATGCACGCCGAGGTCGTCGCCGTCGAGGACCTCACACCCGCCCTGCGCCGCATCGTCTTCGGCGGCCCGGCCCTCGCGGACTACCCGACCACCGGCGTCGGCGACGAGTACGTCAGGGTCCTGTTCCCGATCGACGGCGAGGAGCGGCCCCCGCTCCCCGGGATCGACGGGGACGACCTCGACTACGCGAGCGTCACCGGCGACCGGATGCGCACCTACACGATCCGCGCCGTCGACCACGAGGCCGGCACCGTCACCATCGACTTCGTCGTCCACGAAGGCGGGCTCGCCGCGGGCTGGGCCCGCGGTGCCGCGGTCGGCGACGTCATCGGCCTGAACACGCCCAAGCCGCTGTACGACCCGCCCGCGGGCCTGGAGTGGCAGGTCCTCGCGGCCGACAACGCCGGACTCCCGGCGGCCCTGCGGATCGTGGAGCTGACGCCCCCTGAGGTCGCCACGCGGCTCGTGCTCGAGGTCGCCGCCGAGGACCACAAGGTCCCCGTCCCCGACCACCCGCGCCTGGAGACCACCTGGGTCGTCGGCGGCAACGGGCACGCTCCGAGCTGCCTCGACGAGGTCGTGCGCGGTCTCCCGCGCCCCGGAGGCACCGGGTACGTGTGGGTCGCCGGGGAGACCAAGGCGCTCCGCGGCGCCCGCAAGCACCTGCGCCGCGAACTCGGGCTCCCCGCGAGCGCCTACAAGGCCCTCGGCTACTGGACCGTCGACGCCGAGCGCTGGCGCGAGCGGTTCGCGGCCCTCGACGAGGCCACCAAGGCCGAGTTGGAGGCCATGTGGGCCGAGGAGGACAAGGACCCCGAGGCGATCGCCGACGCGTACGAAGACCGCCTCACGGCGCTGGGGCTATGACGACCGGGACCACTGCGCCCGAAGCCGGCGCCGCCGGGATCGGCGACCGCGCCGACCGGCGGCGGCGCCGGCTCCTCGGCCTCGCCGCCGCCGCGGCGGCCCTCGCCGTCCTGGTCGTGCTCAGCCTCGTGTTCGGGTCCAAGCCGCTGCCGCTGGGCGAGGTGATCGAGGCGCTGGGCCGCGACAACGGCGACCCGCGCGTCATCGTCGTGGAGCAGCGCATCCCGCGCACGGTCCTCGCGATCGTCGTCGGGCTGGCGCTGGCCGTGGCCGGGGCGCTCATGCAGGGGCTCACCAGGAACCCGCTCGCCGACCCCGGGCTCCTCGGGGTCTCCGCGGGCGCCGCACTCGGCGTGGTCCTCGCCGTGCGGGCGGTGCCGGCCGCGGGCGACCTGCTCCAGGTGTGGGCCGCGTTCCTCGGGGCCGTGGCCACCGCGTGCGCGGTGTTCCTGATCGGCTCCATGGGCGGGCGCGGGCGCTCGCCGGTGACGCTCGTCCTCGGCGGGGTCGCGATCGGCGCGGTCCTCCAGGGCATCGCGTCCACAGTGGTCCTTCTGAACCAGTCGGCGTTCCTGACGATGCGCAGCTGGCAGGCCGGGTCCGTCGCCGACCTCGGCTGGCCCGCGGTCGCGACCATCGCCCCGTTCGTCGGCGGCGGCCTGGTCCTGGCCGCGTACGCGGCGCGGGGCCTCAACGCCACCGCGCTCGGCGAGGACCTCGCGACCGCGTTGGGCGGCAACCAGTGGCTCACGCGGATCGCCGTCGTCGGCGCCGTCACGCTCCTGTGCGGCTCCGCGACCGCCGCGGTCGGCGTCGTGTGGTTCCTCGGCATGATGGTCCCCCACATCGCGCGGTGGATCACCGGGCCCGACCAGCGGTGGATCCTCGCCTACAGCCTCCTGCTCGGGCCCGCGCTCATGGTCGCCGCCGACGTGGTCGGCCGCGTCGTGGTCATCCCCGACGAGATCCCCGCCGGCGTCGTCACCGCCGTCATCGGCGCACCCGTGCTCATCTTCATGGTGCGCAGGAAGAAAGCGAGCGGCCTGTGAGGCGCTACCTGGTGCTCAGGGCGGGCGAGCGGGCCTCGTCCCGGACCCTCCTGCGGGCCTTCGCGCTCACCGCCGCCCTCGCCGCGGTCACGGTCCTCGCGGCCGTGGTCGCGCTCGGCCTCGGCGAGATGCGGATCTCCGCGGTCGACGTCGTCCGGGCCCTGGTCGGCGACGCCGGGACCGCGATCGAGACCGTCGTGGTCCAGTGGCGGCTCCCGCGGGTCCTCCTCGGCGTCGTCTTCGGCGCCGCACTCGGCCTCAGCGGCGCGATCTTCCAGTCGCTCACCAGGAACCCGCTCGGCAGCCCCGACGTCATCGGCTTCGACTCCGGCGCCTACACCGGCGCGGTCGTGTCGATCATCGCCGTCGGGAGCACCGCGCTCGTCATCCCCTCCGCGCTCGCGGGCGGGATCGCGACCGCCCTCGCGGTCTACCTGCTCGCGTACCGGCGCGGCGTCCACGGCTTCCGGCTCATCGTCGTCGGCATCGCCCTCACCGCGCTCCTCGGCTCGGTCAACACGTACCTGCTGCTCAAGGCGAGTCTGTGGCAGGCGCAGATGGCCGCGGTCTGGGGCGCGGGCAGCCTCAACGGCCTCGACTGGTCCGACGCGCGCGCCGGCGCCGCCGTGGTCCTGGTGCTGCTGGTGCCGCTGCTGTGGCTCGGGCGGCGCCTGCGGATGCTCGAACTCGGCGACGACGCCGCGGCCGCGATGGGGGTCGCGGTCGAACCGGTCCGCCTGGCGCTCATCGTCGTCGGCGTCTCGCTCTCGGCGGTCGTGACGGCGCTGGCCGGGCCGGTCCCGTTCGTGGCGCTCGTGGCCCCGCAGCTGGTGCGGCGGATCACCCGCGCGCCGGGCGTGCAGCTCGTGCCCGCCGCCGTCATGGGCGCGTTCCTGCTCGTCACCTGCGACATGGTCGCGCTCAACGTCCCGCCGATCGCGCTGCCGGTGGGGCTCATGACGATCATCCTCGGCGGCGCCTACCTCGTCTGGCTGCTCGTCGCGCAGTCAAGGAAGGAACTCCGATGACCCTCGAAGCGTCGAACGTGACCTTCGGCTACCGCGACCGGCCCGTGGGGACCGGCCTCGACCTGGCGATCGCGCCCGGCTCGTTCACCGCGATCGTGGGCCCCAACGCGTGCGGCAAGTCCACGCTCCTGCGGGTCCTCTCGCGGCTCCTCAAACCCACCGAGGGCGCGGTCCTCCTGGACGGCAAGGCCATCGCGCACCAGCCGTCGAAGCAGGTCGCCAAGCGGCTGGGGCTGCTCCCCCAGACCTCCATCGCCCCCGACGGGATCACGGCCGCCGACCTGGTGGCGCGCGGGCGCTTCCCGCACCAGTCGGCGCTGCGGCAGTGGAGCCGCGCCGACGAGGCCGCCGTCCGGGAGGCCATGGCCGCCACCGGGATCGAGGACCTCGCCGACCGGCTCGTGGACGAGCTCTCCGGCGGCCAGCGCCAGCGCGTGTGGGTGGCGATGGTCCTCGCGCAGGAGACCGAGCTGCTGCTGCTCGACGAGCCGACGACGTTCCTCGACATCGCCCACCAGATCGAGCTGCTCGACATCTTCGCCGGGCTGAACGACGAGGGCCGCACGATCGTCGCGGTCCTGCACGACCTCAACCAGGCGGCGCGGTACGCCTCGCACATCGTGGCGATGCGCGAGGGCGCCGTGTTCGCCGAGGGCGCGCCCGCCGACGTCATCACGGAGGCGACCGTGGAGGCCGTGTTCGACCTGCCGTGCAAGGTGGTCCCGGACCCGGTCTCGGGGACGCCGCTGGTGCTCCCGCTGGGGCGGCGGCGCTGAGCGGACCGCGGCGCTGAGGGTCGACGGGGCTGAGAGCGGGACGGCGCGGGGCGCCTCCGCGCCGAACGTCCGGCCCGCCGACGCGCGGCCGGGGGCTCGCGCGCGCTATACCTTGAAGGGCACCCGCAGCCCGACGCTCCCCCAAGGACGCTCATGGACGAGCCCGCCCTCGCCGACCTGCCCGGATCGACCCGGGCGGCCGTGCTCGCGCTCGCGGGGATGTGCGGGGTCGGGCTGGTGTGCGCGTGCGTGCTCGCGGTCGCGATCGTCGGGCTCGCTCAGGCGCGCTCGGGCGGGACCCCGGTGCCCGCGGGCACGGGGCCGGCGCTCTACCGGTTCGCCGCCGGGACGGCCGCGTTCGCGGTCTGCCGGGGCGCCCTCGCGGCGATGATCATGCGGCGCAGCAACACCGCGCGGAAGCTCGCGGGGCTCCTGGAGGCCGCCGCGATCGCGCTCGGCCTGCTCTCCTGGTACGGCGGGCCCGGGTTCACGGGCCCTGGCGCGGGCGGCTTCACCGCGACCGCCGACGCCGCGTCCTGGTTCGGGGCCACCGCCGGGATCGCGGTGTCGATCGCGGTGGTGCTGCTGCTGTGGAGCCGGGCCTCGGAGGACTGGTGTCAGGGGATGATCGAGTCCACGTAGCCGCCGTCCACGCGCACGGCCGCGCCCGTGGTGGCCGAGGCGAGCGGCGAGCTGAGGTAGGCGACGAGGTTCGCGATCTCCTCGGGTTCGATGAGCCGGTGCAGGAGCGACTGGGGCCGGTGCAGGCGCATGAACTCGCGCTGGGCCTCGTCCCAGGGCAGGTCCTCGTCCACGAGCTGGTACACGAAGTCCTCCACCCCGCCGGTGTGGGTGGGCCCGGCGATCACGGAGTTGACGGTGACGCCGGTCCCGGCGGCGGCCTTCGCGAAGCCGCGCGAGACGGCCAGGAGCGCGGTCTTGCTGGTGCCGTAGTGGATCATCTCCTCGGGGATGACCACCGCGGAGTCGCTGGCGATGTTGAGGACGCGGCCCCAGCCGCGGCCGGTCATGCCCGGCAGGTAGGTGCGGATGAGGCGGACCGCGGAGAGGACGTTGACCTCCCAGTAGCGCCGCCAGTCGTCGTCGGTGATCTCCAGGGCGGGCTGGGCGCCGAAGATGCCGAGGTTGTTGACGAGCACGTCGACCTCGGGGGCGGCCTCGGCGACGGCCGCCGCGCCCTCCTCGGTGGCGAGGTCGCCGGGGGCCGCGAAGTACGCGCCGCCGGTGGCCGAGAGGCGCACCACGGCCTCGTCGGTCTTCTCGGGGCTGCGGCCGTTGACGCCGACGCGGGCGCCGGCGGCGGCGAGGGCCTTCGCGATCGCCTCCCCGATGCCCTGGGTCGAGCCGGTGACGAGTGCGGTCCTGCCGTCGAGGTCGATCGCGATCATGGGGCACACCCTACGCCGCGAACGGGTTCGCAGCGGCGGTTCAGAGACCGAGGTCGCGCTTGGGGTCCCCGACCATGGTCGAGGGGTCCACGATGCGGTCGAAGTCGGCGGGGTCGACGCCGAGCGCGAGGGCGGCCTCGCGGAGCGTGGAGCCCTCGTGGTCGGCCTTGTGGGCGATGGCGGCGGCCTTGTCGTAGCCGATGAGCGGGGTGAGCGCGGTGACGAGCATGAGCGAGCGGTCGACGTAGGCGGCGACGGCCTCGCGGTCGAGCTCGATGCCCTCGACGGAGTGGACGCGGAGCTGGTTGCAGGCGTCGCCGAGGATGCGCGCCGAATGCAGCACGTTGTCGATGACGATGGGCCGCATGGTGTTCAGCTCGAAGTTCCCCTGGGCGCCCGCGGCGGCGACGACCGAGTCCTCGCCGATGACCTGGAGGGCGACCATGACGGCGGCCTCCTGCTGGGTCGGGTTCACCTTGCCGGGCATGATCGAGGAGCCGGGCTCGTTCTCGGGCAGGCGGAGTTCGTGCAGGCCCGCGCGGGGTCCCGAGGAGAGCCAGCGCATGTCGTTGGCGACCTTCATGAGCGCGATCGCCCCGCCGCGGAGCCCGGCGCTGACGGCCACCATGCCGTCGAGCGAGCCCAGGGCCGCGAACTTGTTGGGGGCGGTGACCAGCGGCAGGCCGGTGAGCTCGGCGAGCTTGGCGGCGACCGCCTCGCCGAAGCCGTCGGGGGCGTTGATGCCGGTGCCGACCGCGGTGCCGCCCGCGGCGAGTTCGCAGACCGCTTCGAGCGACTGCTCCAGGCGGGCCGCGGCGGCGGTGAGCTGGGCCTCCCAGCCGGACCACTCCTGGCCGACGGTGAGCGGGGTGGCGTCCTGGAGGTGGGTGCGGCCGATCTTGACCACGTCGTGCCAGCGGCGGGCGCGGTCGCCGATCGCGGCGGCGAGGGCGAGGAGCTGCGGGAGGGTGGTGTCGCGGACCTCCATGAGGGTGGCGACGTGCATCGCGGTCGGGAACGTGTCGTTCGTGGACTGCGCCATGTTCACGTGGTCGTTGGGGTGGACGATCCGGTCCCGGCCGAGGCCGCCCGCGAGGAGCTGGCTGGCGCGGTTGGCGACGACCTCGTTGACGTTCATGTTCGACTGGGTGCCGGAGCCGGACTGCCAGACGTAGAGGGGGAACTCGTCGTCGAGGGATCCTTCGGCGACCTCCTCGCAGGCGTGGACGATCGCGGCGGCGAGGTTCGGGTCGAGGCGGCCGGCCTCGGCGTTGACGTGGGCGGCGGCCTGCTTGACGATCCCGTAGGCGCGGTAGAGGCCGGCGGGCATGCGGTCGTCGCCGATGGCGAAGTGCTGGAGCGCGCGCTGGGTCTGGGCGCCCCAGTAGCGGTCGGCCGGGACCTCGATCTCGCCCATGGCGTCGGTCTCGATGCGGACGCCGGTGGCGCCGGTGCCGATCGGGAGGTCGTGGTCGGCTTCGGGGAACGCCATCGATGCACCTCGCGCTGGTGGGCCTGCCTCCCGCGCAGGGGCCCCCGCACGGGGTGCCGATCCTACCCCGCGTAGGGGCGGCGCGGCATTGCGTATCGATAGTGGTCTATGTATTCTGTTGGCACCCTCACGAAACTTTTCGAAACGAGTGGTTTCAGCGTTGACGCCGGCGCGCTCCCGCGCGCCGCCCCACACCGTCGATGATGGACTCGCCCCTGGTCAGACAAGGAATCTGCCAATGGCATCATCGATCGTGCCCGGACCCGGTCCCGGGCGCGCCCGGCACCGCCGCAGGCTGCGGTTCGCGCTCGTCGCCCTCGCGTCGGTCGCGCTCGCCTCGGCGCTCGCGCTCTCGACCCGGTTCAGTGCGGAAGCGCAGGTACAGGCAATGTCCGAATGGGACGGCGCGGACTGCAGCGTCCAGATCCCCGGGAGCTGGGCGTCCAGCTCGCTGCTCCCCGACCCGTTCACCAGGATCGACGGCTCCAGGGTGACCACCCGGAGCCAGTGGGAGTGCCGCCGGTCCGAGATCAAGGAACTGGCCGAGCGGACCGTCTACGGCGACAAGCCGCAGCCCGACAGCACCACGGGCACGGTGACCTCCTCGCGGATCACCGTCAACGTCAGCGACAACGGCCGCAGCACCAGCTTCTCGGCCTCGGTGCAGCTCCCGAGCGGCAGCGGGCCCTTCCCGGCCGTGATCGTCTACGGCGGCTTCGGCGCCGACACGAGCACGATCCTGGCGGCGGGCGCCGCGGTCGTCAACTACGACCCGGGCGCGGTCGGCGCCGAGGGCACGCCGCGGAACAACAAGCAGGGCGCGTTCTACACGCTGTACGGCGCGACCAGCACCACCGGCGTGCTCATGGCGCAGGCGTGGGGCGTCAGCCGCATCATCGACGTCATCGAGCAGTCCGGCGGGAGCATCCTCAACAACTCCACCGGTGTCACCGGGTGCTCCCGGTACGGCAAGGGCGCGTTCGTGGCAGGGGCGTTCGACCAGCGCGTGGACCTGACGATGCCGATCGAGTCCGGCTCGGGCGGCGTCGGAGCGATGCGTTCGATCGCCCAGGAAAGCGGTTCACAGCCGCTGAGCAGCGCCTACGGCGAGCAGCCGTGGCTCGGCGACGCCTTCAGCGCCTACACGGGCAACCCGGCCGGGCTCCCGGTCGACACCCACGAGATGGTCGGCATGATCGCGCCGCGCGGGCTGTTCATCATGGACAACCCGCACGTCGAATGGCTCGGCGCCCGCTCGGGCGCGGTCGCGGCCCTCGGCGGCGCCGAGGTGTACAAGGCGCTCGGGGCGGGGTCGAATATCTCCTACCACTCCAACACCGCGAACGGGACGCACTGCGCGGTGCGCTCGGAGTGGCGGACGCCGCTCCAGCAGAGCATCAACGCGTTCCTCAAGGGCAGCGGCACCCCGCCGGGCGTGATCTCCATGCACCCGAACAAGTCGGCGAACCTCGCCCAGTGGCGCAACTGGACGACCCCGACCCTGGGCTCGGGCCCCACCACGCCGCCGCCGGACGAGGAGACCACCACGCCGGGCGACCCGGGCACCACGACCACCCCGCCGCCCGGCGGCGGGGGCTGCACGGCGCGGATCGAGGTGGTGAGCACCTGGAACGGCGGCTGGCAGGGCAACGTGCACGTGACGGCAGGGAGCACCGCGCTGAGCGGCTGGCGCCTGACGTGGACATGGGCGTCGGGCCAGTCGATGGCGAGCTCGTGGAACGCGACGGTGACCAGTTCAGGGTCTGCGGTGACGGCCACCGACGTGGGCTGGAACGGCTCGGTCGCGGCGGGCCAGACCAGGACCACGGCATGGGGCTTCGTCGCCAGCGGATCGACCGCGGTCCCGACGGTGACCTGCGCGCCTGACTAGCCCGGACCGACGAGGAGGGTGGTGGGCCCGGGCGATGCTCGCCCGGGCCCGCCGCTCGTTCGACCCGGAACCCCGCGCCACCGCCGCACCCGCCGACCCGCTGTCACACCCACCGGGCACTGTTGATCCGGGGGCGCCTCGCGGCGCCTCCCGATGCCGCATGCCCTCTCGCGGACGCCCCTTCGCGACGCCCGACTTACCGGCCGACCGGCTCGAATCCGTCACATCCCGCTCCCGCGATGCGAGCCCAGGTCACCACCCCTTGGTACGTTCCGAATCGTGCCCGATCGTGCAACCGCATTCCCCGACCGATCGATCAGCATGCGGCGGCTCTGGGTGCCGATCTACGGCCCGACCGTCCTGATCTCCGTCGGCATGGGCGCCGTCGTACCCCTCATCGCCCTCTACGCCCTCGACCTCGGCGCCTCCGTCACCCAGGCCGCCATCATCGTCGGCCTCATCGGCTTCGGCCAGCTCACCGGCGACCTCCCCGCCGGCTCGCTCGCCCAGCGGTTCGGCGAGAAGCGCGTCCTCCTCGCCGCCTGCGTGGTGGAGGCCGCGGCGCTGGTCACCGCCTCGCAGACCTCCTCGCTCCTGGTGCTCTCCGCGTGCGTGTTCGCGATCGGCCTCGCCTCGGCCGTGTTCGGCCTCGCCCGCCACGCCTACCTCTCCGAGGCCGTCGCGATCGGCTACCGCGCCCGCGCCCTCTCGACCCTCGGCGGCACCTTCCGCATCGGCTCGTTCATCGGCCCGTTCGTCGGCGCGCTCCTCATCGAGCAGCACTCGATGGGCGCGGCCTTCGCGTTCGCCGCCTGCACCAGCCTCGCGGGCGGCCTCCTCAGCCTCTTCCTCCCCGAGCTGCCCGGCGACGGCGCCCGCAAGGCCCCCGTCGAGGCCGAACCCCAAGCGCGCCTGAGCCTCTGGCAGGTCCTGCGCGACCACCGGAAGGTCCTCGCGACCCTCGGCTCCGGGGTCTTCCTCATCATGATCGCCCGCGCCTCCCGCCAGGCGATCATCCCGCTCTGGGCCGCCTCCCAGGGCCTGGACGCGACCACCACGAGCGTCATCGTCGGCCTCTCCGCGGGCGTCGACATGCTGCTGTTCTACCCCGGCGGCGCGATCATGGACCGCTTCGGCCGCATGTGGGTCGCCCTCCCCGCGATGGCCGTCCTCGGCGCCGGCTTCGTGCTCCTGCCGCTCACCGACACCGCGGTGCTCATCGGCCTCGTCGCCTGCTTCATGGGCCTGGGCAACGGCATCTCCTCGGGCATCGTCCTCACCCTCGGCTCGGACGTGGCCCCGCCGGAGGGCCGCCGCCAGTTCCTCGGCGGCTGGCGCCTGTGCGCCGACCTCGGGAACGTGGCCGGCCCCGGCCTCATCAGCCTCGTCTCGCTCGCGTTCCCGCTGGGGGTCGCGGCCGTCGCGCTCGGCCTCATCAGCTGGATCGGCGTCGGCTGGCTCGCGAAGTGGGTCCCGGTCTACGACCGCTCGCGCGACACCGTCCCCGCGAAGGTCTAGCCAAGGCACGCGTCCACCGAATACGTTGTGGGGCATGCTTTCCACTGCCGCTCCCAGCGCCACCGACCGTGCCCGCAGACCCGCGGCCGTCCGGGTCGCGCTCGGCGCCTACCCGCTGGTGATCGCCGTGAACGTCCTCGCCGGCCTGGCCGCCGCCTACCTCGTCGCCGCCGTGGACGCGGTGAACGGGGACGGCGAGCCGGTCCTCGTCTTCCCGGCCTCCACCGCCGCGGTGCTCGCGATCGCGTTCTGGCACACCGTCCCCTGGCTCGCCGCCCGCATCGCGCTCATGGTCGGCGTCGCCAAGGGCCGCCCGGGGGCGCGGATCGCGGCGATCGCGGTCGAAGTGCTCGCCGTCGCGCTGTGGGTCGCGGCGTTCCTCGCCCGGGTCGAGGACAGCGGGGGCGATCTCATCTCCGCGGGGCCGGCCGGCGGGTTCCGCACCGCCGCCCTGGCCGCCGGGGTCGTGTCGGCCGCACTCGTCGTGCTGCTGTGCCACCCGCAGACCAGGGCGTGGTTCACACGGCGGGATCAGGTCCTGCCTTAAGCGAAGCGCGCCGCGGTCCAGTCGCCGATGGACTGCTCGGTGAGCACCGCGTCGAACGCGGCCTCGGCCGCGCCGAGCAGGAACGCGTCCGGCCCGAGCGCCGAGGCGATGAGCTCGGGCGGGTCGTCGCGGCGGAAGCCCATGAGGCCCGCCTCGAACGCGGCCGCGAACGCGTCGGGCGCCGCGCGCCGCACCTCGGGCGCGAGGCCGCCGAAGCAGACCACCTCGGGGTCGAGCACGTTCGCGAGCCCGGCCGCCCCGCGGCCGAGCGAGGTCGAGCAGGCCGCCACCGCGGCGCGCGCACGCGGGTCGACCAGGGCCTCGATGAGATAGGCACGCGGGTCGTCGGGCTCGGGTTCGCCGAGGCGGCGCGCGACGGCGCGGCCGTCGACGGCCACGTCCCAGCACCCCGTCGCCCCGCACGGGCACGCCAGCCCCGGCTCGCCGAACGGCACGTGCCCGAACTCGCCGCCCGCGCCGGTCGCGCCGGTGACCGCGCGGTCGCCGTCGACGTACACGCCGCCGATGCCGACCTCGATCGTCAGGTACAGGACGCTCCGGCCCGGGTGCGCGAGGCGGGCCTCCGCGAGCCCGGCGAGCGTGGCGTCGTTCCCGAGTACTTGCGGCACACCGGGAAGCAGCGGCGCGACCTCCACGTCGCGCCAGCCCAGGACGCTCGACTGCACGAAGCGCTCGCGCCGCACCGTGGCCGCCGCCGAGACCGCGACCGCCCGGACGCGGGTGCCGTGCCGCTCGCCGATGGCCGCGACGGCCTCGCCGACCGCGGCCAGGACCTGCTCGGGCCGCTTGGAACCGTGCCGGCCGGTGGCCGGTTCGCTCAGGGCGCCTTCGAGATCGGCCACCGCGACGCGCCACTCGGCCTGGCGGATGTCGACGACGGCGACGAGCGGGCCGTCCGGGTGGGCGTGGAGCGTGGTCGTGGGGCGCCCGCGCCCCGAAGGGGGCGCCGGATGCTCCGACAGCAGGTCGAGGGCGCGCAGGCGCGAGCAGATCTCGGTCGCGGTGCCGCTGCCGACGCCAAGGACCCGCGCGGCCTCGGCGCGCGTGACGCCGGGCCGCGCCCGCACCAGCCGCAGCAGGTCGAGCGCGCCGCTCCAGCGGGCGGCCTCGGCCCGGCCGACCTTGATCGGCCCGGAGTCCGCATCCGATCCCCTGGCTTGCGCCATACCGCCTCCAGCGATTATCCTCGCGATACGAGTTTAAATGATCCCCGGAGGGCTTCATGCGAAGCTACAGCAACCCCGCGGCTGTCCTGTTCGACATGGACGGCACCCTGGTCGATTCCGACGGCGCCGTCGAGCGCGCCTGGACGGCCTGGGCCGGCGAGCACGGCGTCGACCCGCTCGTCGCGCTCGACGGCATGCACGGCAGCCCCGCCCCGACCACCGTGGCCCGGCTGCGCCCCGACCTCGACGCCGAGGGCGTCCTGGCCTCGGCCGCACGGCAGTTGGCGCTCCAGTACGAGGACCTGGACGGAGTCGTGGCGGCGGCCGGGGCCGCGTGCCTGCTCGAGGTACTAGAGCGCTCCAGCACCCCGTGGGCGGTGGTCACCAGCGCCGACGACCGGCTCGCGCGGGCCCGGCTCGGCGCCGCCGGGATCGTCGCGCCGCTGCTGGTCACCGTCGAGGACGTCGTGCACGGCAAGCCCCACCCCGAGGGGTACCTCAAGGCCGCGAAGGCGATCGGGCGCGACATCGCCGACTGCCTCGTGGTCGAGGACTCCGAGCCGGGCCTGGCCGCGGGCCGTGCCGCCGGCGCGATGACCGCGGCGCTGCGCGGCCTCGACGGCGACGTGTCGATCGCCGACCTCGGCGAGCTGGCCGACCTGCTGGAGCCGCGGGCCCTCGATGGCGACTGACCTCGTCGCGGCGCCCGACCGCGAAGTGGGCCGGGTGGTCGCGTTCGCGCAGATCGGCCTCGGCTTCCTCGTCTCCTCCTTCGGCCCGTACCTGGCCGGGATCGCGTCCGAGCTGGACCGCCCGCGCGGCGAGCTGGTGTGGCTCACCATGATGTTCGGCGCGGGCCTGGTCCTCGCCGCCGCGCTCGGCCCGGCCGCGCTGCACGCGGGCGCGGGCCTGGTCATGCGGGTCGCGTGCGGCGGGATCACCGTGGGCGCGGTCGCGATGGCGGTGACGCCGAACCTGTACGTGGCCGGGCCGGGGTCGGTCCTGGTCGGCGTCGGGTGCGCGGCGATCGCGCTGGCGACCCCGCCGCTGCTGCGCGGCCCGGGGGCGGCGAAGCGCATCGCGGTCGCCGTCGGGGTCTCCAGCGCCGCGGGGGTGCTCGCGCCGCTCGCGTTCGGCGCCTTGGAGACCGCGGGGATCGCGGGCCGGTGGGCGATCCTCGCCGCGGTCCCGGTGCTGCTCGCGGCGGTCGTGCACCGGACGGTCCACGGCAGCGCCGACGCGGCGGTCGCGCGGGTGCGGCTGCCGGTCGGCCCGGCCTCGCTGGGGTGGCTGCGGATCGTCCTCAGCGTCGCGTCCGAGTTCTGCTTCGTGGTGTGGGGCGTGGCGCGGCTGGTGGACACCGGGGTCGCGCTCGGGACGGCCTCGGCGCTCGGGGCGAGCTTCGGGATCGGCATGGCCGCGGGCCGGCTGGTCGGGCCGCGGTTCGTGGACCGGTCGTGGGCCGTCGGCGCCGCGGTCGGCGTCACGATCGCGGGGACGGTGATCGTCTACCTCGGGCAGGACCCGGTGACCGTCACGGCCGGCATCGCGGTCGCGAGCCTGGGGATCGCGCCGCTGTACCCGATCATGCTGGGCGCCATGGTGAGCGTCCCGGGCCTGACCGCGCGCCACTCCGCGTCGATCGCGTCCCTCGCCTCGGGCACGGCGATCCTGGCCGCCCCCGCGGCCCTGGGCTGGCTCGACGGGCGGATCGGGCTGCGGGAGGCGTTCCTGCTGCCGATCCCGCTCATGCTGGTGCTGCTGCTCCTGGCGCGGCGCCGGGCCTGAGACGCGCCGAAGGGCCCCGGGTGAACCCCGGGGCCCTTCGAATCCTCGCTACTGCTCGGGTTCCTTCTTCTTGGTCGCCGAGAGCGATCCGGCGTGCGCCTTCTCGTCGGGGTTGCCGCGGGTCTTGACGAGGCTCGCGACGGTCACGACGATGAGGACGCCGATGACCACGCCGAGGCTGAGCGGGGTCCCGATCTCGGGGATGTCCTCGTTGATGTCCACGTGCGCCCAGTGCAGGACCAGCTTGACGCCGATGAAGAGCAGGATGAGCGACAGGCCCGTCGAGAGGTAGACGAGGCGGTCGAGCAGGCCCTTCACCAGGAAGAACAGGGCGCGCAGGCCCAGGAGCGCGAAGGCGTTCGCGGTGAAGACGATGTACGCCTCCTGCGTGACGCCGAAGACCGCGGGGATCGAGTCGAGCGCGAACAGCAGGTCCACCGAGCCGATCGCGATGAGCACGATGAACAGCGGGGTGACGACCCGGCGGCCGGCCTCCTTCGCGAAGAGCTTCCCGCCGATGTAGTCGGCGCTGACCGGCAGGAACCGGCGGGCGCCGCGCACCATGAGGTTCGACTCGACGTCCGGATCCTCGTCCCGGTGCCGGAACAGCTGGATGGCGGTGTAGACCAGCAGCAGGCCGAAGAGCAGGAACATGAACGACCACGAGTTGATGAGCGCGGAGCCGAGCGCGATGAAGATGGCGCGCATGATGAGCGCGAGCACGATCCCGAACGTGAGGACCTTGTGCTGGTGGTGGTCGGGGACCGCGAACGTCGTCATGATGATGACGAACACGAACAGGTTGTCGACCGAGAGGCTCTTCTCGATGATGTAGCCGGCGAAGTACTCCGTGCCGGCGGCGTTGCCGTACTGCATGCCGAACCAGACGCCGAACAGGATGGCGACGGCGATGTAGAACACCGACCAGGCCGTGGCCTCCTTGAATCCGACGTGGTGCGGGCGTAGTGCCGCCAGCAGCAGGTCCACTGCCAGCAGAACGACGATGAGTCCGATCGTCACGGCCCATGTGATCGGGCTGATTTCCAGCACGCTTCTCCTCCGTCAGATTGCCATCATCACGACTGCGGGCTGACATCACCCGTCAGTGCCCCGAATCCTAACGGCAAACGGCGGCAACGACCAAGAGCACCCCTCATCCGGTGAGGCTCGATCCCCTGGTCAGCATGGAAACAGGACGTCCGGTCAGGAAGCGGGCACGAGTCAGACCCCGGGGCCGGAGCGGAACTCCTCCAGGGCCGCGGTCTGCTCGGCCGAGAGCGGGAAGTTGGCGTTGCGCGAGACGGGGTGGATCTCGGCCTGCTGCCAGTAGCGGGTGGGGACGCTCGTGGAGTCGCCGATGCGGCGCATCTCGGCGTGCAGCACGTCGTAGAGGCCCTGCGCGTCGAACAGGAACACGTGCTCGATGGCCCAGGGCCGGTGCACGCCTTTGGAACCGGCGCTGCGCGGGCCGGTCATCACCAGGTAGGTATCGAGCTCCTCGGCGTCGGTCATGTCGAGCATGCCCTGGTTGCGGGTGTAGTGCTTGATGTTGACGGTGCGCCCGGCGAGGGGCCCGGACCGGAAGAACCCGTCGATGGCCTTGTTGGGCGCGGGTTCGAGCTCGATGTCGAAGATCTGGGCCGCGATCCAGTCGGAGAGGTGCCCGTGGACGACGGGCCGCCCGACGACGTCGGCGATGCGCTCGTCGATCGCGTTGCGGGCTCTGAGCAGCATCGCGATCGCTTTGAGTTCGGCTGAGGACATCAGTGCTCCTTGGGACCTGTCCTCATCGTACCGACGCGCGGCGGCCGCGGGAAGAACGCGCCCCCGGCCCGATTGCCTCGGCGCCCCGACCCTGACAAGCTGTAGCGATGCCCCCGAGTGAATCCGGCGGTGCGACACCGCCGGCCCCCGATCCGCTCCCCGAGGCGGAACCCCCGCCGGGCCCGGCCGACCGGGCCTGGACGCTGTACTACATGACCGACCTGGAAGGGCTCGATCTCGGCCCGGCCGAGCCCGAGCCGCCGGTCGTCGGCATCGACCGGCTGGCCGACGAGCTCAAGGGGCTCTTGACGGCCGGGGCCGAGCCGATGGACGGCCACGGCCACCTCGGGCACTTCGCGAAAGCCGCCGAGGAGGCCGCGAACGTGGCCGGGAACCCGAACCTGGTCGCGGGGACCGTGCGGTGGATCGTCACGGCCGGGTTCATGGCCGCCGGGGCGCCGCAGCCGTTCCCGCAGCTCGCGGGGTACTGCACGTACCGGACCGCGGAGTCCCTCGCGGAGGCGGTGGCGACGGACGCGGAGACCATGCGCGCCACCGCGGTCGCGGCGTTCGTGGAGTCGCTGCACGTGGCCGACGCGCTCAGTTGCGCCACCCGCGGGCTGCTCGACGAGTGCGAGTCGCTGCGGGTGCTCCAGCGGCGGTACGACGACGGGCAGCTCGACGCGCTCATCGACGCCTTCACGCCCGACGAGCCGCCGGAGATCGACCTGCCGTTCGCCCCGCACCCGGCCCCGGAGTCCACTGAGGAGGAGGAAGGGCCGCCCGCGCCGGTGCCGTGGAGCCCGTTCCAGCGGCGGCCCGACGCCGAGTCGGCGGTCGTGGTCCCCGTTGCGCCCGAGGCGGAAGCGGAGCCGGACCCGGGGTTCCTGTTCTTCTGGGACCACGTGAAGACCCACGGCGGGCGGCTCGCGCCGGGCTGCCTGGACCAGTGGTGGCCGGCCCCGATCAGGGTCGGCGGGCGGCGCTTCGCGACGGCCGAGCACTACATGATGTGGTCGAAGGCGATGCTGTTCGAGGACGACCTCGCCGCGTCGGCGATCCTCGCCGACGACGACCCCGAGCGGGCGCGGGCCATCGGGCGCACGGTGACCGACTTCGACCTGTCGGTGTGGGAGCGGCACCGGTTCCAGATCGTGGTGCGCGGCAGCATCGCGAAGTTCGGCCAGCGCGGGGAGCTGCGGAACTTCCTGCTGTCCACTGGGGACCGAGTGTTGGTGGAGGCGAGCCCGGACGACGCGGTGTGGGGCATCGGCCTCTCGGCGGACGACCCGCTCGCGGCGGACCCGCGGACCTGGCAGGGCCAGAACCTGCTGGGCTTCGCGCTCATGACGGCGCGGCGGCACCTGCTGACGGCCCGGTGAGACGCGGCGCGCCCACTCCGGACCGGAGCGGGCGCATCGGGCCTGCGGGTCAGACCGCGTTCCAGCCGCCGTCGCTGGCGAGCACGACCCCGTTGGTGTTGCTGGAGTCGTCGCTGAGGAGCCAGGTGATGGCGGCGGCGAGCTGCTCTGGCTGGGCGGGCTGGCCGGCGTTGACGAAGTACGGCTGGAGCCGTTCGATGCCGAGCTGGGACTTCGGGCTGGCCTCGATGTTGGTGGCGACCCCGCCGGGCGCGACGGCGTTGGAGCGGACGCCGTCCTTGCCGTAGACGACCGCGACGTGGCGGGTGAGACCGACGACGGCGTGCTTCGAGGCGGTGTAGGCGGCGCCGGCGGCGGAGCCGCGGATGCCGGCCTCGGAGGAGACGTTGACGATGGCGCCGCCGCCGTTCGCGGTCATGACCGGGAGCGCGGCGCGGATGAGGCGCAGCGGGGCGGTGAGGTTGACGCTGAAGACGCGGTCCCAGGTGGCGTCGTCGACCTCGGCGGCGGGCAGGAAGCCGTCCATGATGCCGGCGACGTTGGCGAGGCCGTCGATGCGGCCTCCGGCGGCGGCCACGACCTGGTCGATGACGGGTCCGGAGGTGAGGTCGCCCGAGACGGGGCGGATCTCGATCTCGGCGGCGAGCTTGTCGAGGCTGTCCTGGTTGACGTCGGCGGCCACGACGGTGGCGCCCTCCTCGGCGAGGCGCAGCGCGGTGGCGCGGCCGATGCCCGATCCGGCGCCGGTGACGATGACGGTCCTGCCGGCGAAGCGGTCTTGCGAAGCCATGTGGTTCCCCCTCGGATCCCGGCCGCCGGTGCGGCGGCCCGTGTCGCAGTATTCCCCCGGGCGGGGCCCGGGGCCGGTGATTCACTGGGTTCCGTATCAGTCAATCAACTGACTTAACGCTAACGCGATGCACCGCATTCCGCCTGGTAGAGGTGAGGTACGAGACCGTCCGCGGCCTCAGGCTTCGACGGGGACGGGGTCCACGGGCCCGGGCGGCGCGACGCGGGGGCGGCGGCGCAGCCGGAGGTAGCCGAGGGCGAGGCCCGCGATCAGCAGGGGCAGCAGCAGGTACCAGCCCAGGACCGTGGCGATGAGGGCCGTGCAGGCGGTGGCGAACAGGGCCCGGCGGCGGGCGCGGCCGGTCAGGAGCCGCACGGCCGCGGCGCACGCGAGGACGGTGACGGCCGCGAGCACGGCGGAGGTGGCGCGCATCTGCTGGTCCAGGCCGAGGCCGAGCGCGGTGGACCCGGCGAACGCGGTGCCGGTGAGGGCGGCCAGGAGCAGGAGGCTGCGGTGCGGGGTGCGTCCCGGCTCGTGACCCTTCGCGAGGGGCGCGGGCAGCGCGCCGTCGCGGGCGAGGGCCGCGCCGAGGCGGGAGGCCCCGGCGATGAACGTGTTCATGGCGCCCAGGCTGAGCAGCGCGGCGCACACGGCCGTCAGGGGCGCGGCGGCCGGGCCGAACGCGTACGCGAGCAGGTCCGTCAGCGGTGTGGCCGTGGCGCCGGCCGCGGCGCCGAGGACCCCGGCGGTGGCGGCGGCCAGCGCGAGGTAGATCGCCGCGACCACGGCGAGGGCGGCGGCGGTGACGCGCCGGAGCTGGCGCGCGGGATCGCGGAACTCCCCCGAGAGGTGGCTGGCGGCCTCCCAGCCGGAGAAGGCGTAGAACAGGACCGCGGCGGCCGAGAGGATCCCGGGGAGGCCCATGGGCGCGAACGGGGTCAGGTTCGCGGGGTCGAAGTGCGGCAGCGCCGCGGCGCACGCGGCGGCGAGCAGCGCCGCGAGGAGGCCCATGAGGACGAGCTGCGCGCCGCCGGAGAGGCGCAGCCCGATGTGGTTGGCGCCGAACGCGGTCGCGAGGAGGACGGCGGCGATGGCGATCACGGCGCCGGGGCCGAGCCCCGCGGCGTCGGCGATGTAGGCGGCGCCGACGAGGGCCGCGGAGCTGGAGCCGACGGGGATGACGCTGAAGAACCACCAGCCGCAGACGGCGGCGGCGCGGTCGCCGAACGCGGCCCGCGTGAAGGTGGCGACCCCGCCGGCGTCGGGGCGGCGGGCGGCGAGTTCGGCGAACGTGGCGGCCACGGGGACCGACAGGAGCAGGAGCGCGACCCAGGCGACGATCGCGGCGGGGCCGGCCGCGGCGGCGGCGAGGCCGGGGAGGGCGAGCACGCCGGGGCCGAGGATGGCCCCGAGGTAGAGGGCGGTCCCGCGGGCGGTGCCGAGGGACCCGGTGGGGCGGGCGGTCATGTGGTCCAAAGCTAGTCGAGTGTCCGGCGGTCTCGGGGTCCGGCCGAACGCACGGCCGGAATCGGGGCGATAATCCGTGGATGGACGAACTCGACGCGTCGATCGTGCGCCTCCTCCAGTCGGATGCGCGGCTGTCGAACCGGGAGCTGGCGCGGCGCCTCGGCGTCGCGCCCTCCACGGCCCTGGAGCGGGTCCGCGCGCTCACCCGCCGCGGCGTGATCCGCGGCTACGGCGCCGACGTGGACCTGAAGGCGCTGGGCCGCAACGCCGAAGCGCTGGTGTCGGTGCAGCTCTCCCGCCACCAGCGCTCGATCTACGAGGGGTTCCGCGCGACCGTCGGGTCCTGGCCCGAGGTGGTGACGCTGTTCGTGGTCTCCGGCGGCAGCGACGTGGTCCTGCACGTGGCGGTGCGCGACGCCGAGCAGCTGCACGCGTTCCTGGTCGACCGCCTCGCCACCAGGCCCGAGGTCGCGCGGTTCCAGACCTCGATGGTGTTCGGCCGCGACCACGACCGGGTCCTCGAACCCCTCGCGGAGGAGTGAGCGCGGGCCGTGAGCGCGGCGTGAGCACGCCCGGCCCAGAATGTCCCCCATGACCGACGCACTGCCGCACGAGGACCCCGACCCCGCGAAGCCCTGGCTGGACTACCGGGGCTCGTTCGCGCTCGACCCCGCGCCCCGGCGCGGGTTCCCGTCCGCGCGCGCGTACGAACCGGACCCCGACATGCCCGCGCACTGGCGGACCGTGCGGGACCTCGCGGCGGAGGCGATCGGCGACGCGGTGGCGTCAGCCGAGACCGAGACCGGCATCGCGGCGGCGATGCGGGCGTACCTGGACGGGGAGGCCGACCCGCTCGGGGCGGCGGCCGTCTTCGAGACCGCGGCGGCCGTCACGAGCCTGTGGGACGTGTCGCGGCGGTACGTCCAGCTCGACGCCTGGACCGACGAGCACGGGATCGGGTTCGCGGCGCACGCGCTCATGCGGCAGTGCGAGCTGCGGATCGTGAACCAGCACGGGAAGGCGTACTCGCGGTCGGCGTGGCGCCAGGACGTGCCGGCCGTGCAGTGGGCGCCCGCGGCGCCCGTCGGCGCGGAGTGGGGCCGCGGCACCGAGTGCCGCCAGCTCAGGACCTGGCTGTCGGCACTGCCGGAGGAGGAGTACCGGGGGTTCCGCCCGCTGCTGGAGCCCTACGGCCGCAACCACCGCCAGCGCCTGGTCCGCGCCTACGTCATGCCGACCGAGCGCGACTGGGCCGCGGAGGCGCGCGCCGACTGGCGCGAGCGCGACGCGACGACGTGGGCCGACCAGAACCGGCTCGCCGGCGTGGTCGACTCGATGGAGGAGCTGCACGAGGCCGGGCTCGCGGTGCACCGCAACATCGGCGGGCACTCCCCGGCCGTCGCGACCATGGTGGAGTCGTTCGGGGCCGCGTGCGCGCCGATGCTCGTCGCCTCGGTCGAGGCCGGCACCAGGGAGTACCAGGGGAAGCGGTCGATCCACCAGGTGATCGCCGGGCTCCCGCACGACGCGGCCGTGTCGTACCTGCTCGCGAACCTCGTCACCGAGCGCACCGGGCCGCTCGTGCGCGCCGCCGCCGAGCGCTTCCCGCGCCGCACCCTCCGCCTGATCGCGCGACTCGCCGCGGACGCCGACCCGTCGATGCGGTCGCGGTACGCGCACCTCGTCGCGACGGTGCCCCTGCTCGAAGCCGCGCGGGCGGTCGCCGAACCCGACGTCGCGGACGCGATCGACCGGCTCGTGACCCTCGCGGACGCGCCGCCCGAGGCCGCTGCGCTCCCCGCGTTCCTGGCGGGCCCGCCGTGGACGCGCAAGGCCGCCAAGCGGAAGAAGCTCGTGGTGGACATCGAGCCGCTCAGTGAGGACGGTCTGCGCTGGCGCGAAGGCGAGCGGGACCGGTGGCGCGACAGCCCCGACGGCGCGCAGCGGCAGCTCGCCGAGACCGGCGACCCCGCCGAAGCCCTTGCGTCCCTAGCGAAGTCCGCCAAAGAGCACCGGGTCCTCCCGCCGCTCGCCGGGCCCGCGGCCGCCCGGATCGCCGCCGACTGGCTCGTGCGCCTGCGCTCGACCCGCCTCAGCGTCGGCGACTGGCTCGACCGCCACGGCGCCGACGCCGCCCGCTGGCTCGCCCCCGACGCGGTCGGCAGGGCCGCCAAGCCCCGCAAGGCCGCCGAGGCCGTGCTCCGCGACGTCGCCCGGCGCCTCGGCGGCGACGCGGTCCTCGCCGCCGTCGCCCCGCACGGGGAGGCCGCGGTCGCGTCGGTCGCCGAGATCCTCGCCGTCGACCCCCTCGACCTCGACGGCCGCAAGGCCCCCAAGGTCCCCGAGTGGGCCGAGCCCGTCCTGCGCATGCCCGTGCTCCTGCGCGGCGGCCGCGAGCGCCTGCCACGCGAGGCGGTCGCGCACGTCGTCGGCGCCATGGCCCTCGACTCGCCCGCGATCCCCTACGCCGGCGTCGACATCGTCAAGGAGCACTGCGACCCCGCGAGCCTGAGCGCGTTCGCGTGGGCCGTCCTCGAATCCTGGGAGATCAACGACGCGCCCGCCAAGGACGCGTGGGCGCTCACCCAGCTCGCCCGGTTCGCCGACGACGAGGCCGTGGCGCGCCTCGAAGCGCTCGTGCGCGCCTGGCCCGACCAGAACCACTCCAAGCGGGCCCTCAACGGCCTCGAAGTGCTCGGCGCGATCGAGTCCGAGGAGGCCCTGCGCGCCGTCCACCGCCTCACCCGCTTCCGCGGCTCCAAGGCCGTCAAGGCCGCCGCGGTGCACCAGGTCGAACTCGTCGCCGCCGGACTCGGCCTCGACGCCGAGCAGTTGGCCGACCGCCTCGTCCCCGAGACGGGCCCGGCCTCGCTCACCGCCGAGCAGGTCAAGCGCCTCGAACGGGCCATGGTCGACGGCCGCACGTGGCGTGCGGGCGAGTTCCGCACCCGCCTCGTCGCGCACCCGCTGCTCGGCGAGATCGCGCGGCGGCTCGTCTGGCAGTCCGGTCCCGTCGCGTTCCGGATCGCCGAGGACCGCACGTTCGCCGACCTCGCCGACGACGCGATCGACCTCCCCGACGACGCCCCGGTCCGCCTCTCGCACCCCGTCCTCCTCGGCGACGCGCTCCCCGCCTGGGTGCGGCACCTCGCCGACTACGAAGTGCTCCAGCCCTTCGACCAGCTCGCGCGGCCCGCGCACACCGCGACCCCCGCCGAGACCGCGGCGGGCCGCCTCACCCGGTTCGCGGGCCGCAAGGCCCGCACCGGGCCCCTCCACGGGCTCACCCGCGGGTCCTGGACCGCCGTCCGCACCGACAACTGGACGAACGCCCTCGAACGGCGCCTCCCCGGCGGCGGCGCGGTCCGCATGACGCTGGCGCCCGGGTTCGGCGGCGGCCCCTACTTCGACGCCGAGGCCGTCCAGGTCGTCGAGGAGGTCACGTTCCCTGAAGGGATCGATCCCGTCGTCCTCAGCGAGGTCGTCGCCGACCTCGCCAAGACCGCCAAGGAGTAGCTACTCGGCGGCCCGCGCGACCCCGGGCAGGTGCTCCAGCGCGGCGTTGAGCAGGTCGCCGACCGCCACCAGGCGGTCGGCCATCGCCTCCGCGTCCAGCGGGCCCTCGCCCTCGGTCACCCACAGGTAGATGACGGCGCCGATCCCGCCGGTGATGAACGCGGCGAGGTCGGCGTCGAGCTGAGCGGGCAGCACGTCCCCGAAGCGGGCCCGCATCGACTCGCTCCGCATGGGCGACAGCAGGCCGCTGACCTCGCGGTTCAGCGCGAACGCGCTGGCGCTGTTGAACATCGCGCCGTAGAACGCCCGGTGCGCGGCGAAGTGCCGGGAGATCGCCAGCGCCCGGCCGCGGCCGATCGCGGTCTCGGGGGCGGCCTGCCAGGGCTCGGCGAGCTCGCGGCGGGCCAGGTCGAGCGCCGCCTCCAGGAGCAGCCGGTCGCGGTCGCCGTAGTGGAGGTACACGAGCTGGCGGCTGACGCCGGCCGCGTCGGCGATGTCCGAGACGGGCACGTTCGCGGTGCCGCGCTCGCTCACCAGCGCCACGGCGGCGCCGAGGAGTGCGGCGCGGGTTCGTCGCACCCGGCGGTCTTTGGCGGGTGACGGAGGGTCGAAACTCACCAAACGAGGTTAGACACCTGTTAACGAATCGACAAGTATTCGATGATTTGGCAGGGCCGCGGGCCGGTCATTCGAAGGCGAGGGCGTCCACGTAGAGCCAGTCGGCGCCGAGGCGCCGGAAGGTGCTGTGCTCGGTCTGGGAGCCGGGGCCGTCGGCGTCGGTGTAGTGGGCGCGGAAGCGGACGGTGCCGGTGGTGTGGAGCGCGGTGCCGCCGGTGGCATCCAGGACGTCGAGGCCGGTCCAGGTGCGGTCGTCGGCGGCGAGGTCGAGTCGTTCGGGGCGGGTGTCGGGGTGCCAGGTGCGCAGGAGGTACGCCTCGTCGCCGACGGCGAAGGCGCTGTAGCGCGAGCGCATGAGGGCCTCGGCGCTCGGGGCCTTGGCGGCGCCGGAGTGGAGGCGCCCGCAGCAGGCGGCGTAGGTCTCGCCGGAGCCGCAGGGGCAGGCGGCGGGGCGGGCGGGCTTGCGGGAACGTCGCGGCATCCGGGGATTCTCCCCCGGGCCGGCCCGCGCGGGGTGCGCGGGCCGGGCCGAGGGGTCGCGGATCGGGCCGTCGTCCGGCCCGTTCGCTCGGACGGCCGCTAGCAGCCTTCGAGGTACGGGGTGACGACCTCGGCGTACGCGGCCTGGCCGGCGGCGTTCGCGTGGAAGGACTCGACGGTGCCGGTGTAGCCGAGGATCCACGGGTCGGCGGTGCAGATCTCGTGGCCGGCGAAGGCGTCGCGGACGTCGGCGAAGGCGAAGCCGTGGTCGTCGGCGGCCTCGGCGGTGGTCTCGGCGAGGAGGTCGGCGGTCTCGTTCAGCAGGGCCTGCTCGTCGGGGGTGATGGCGAGCGAGCCGGCGCAGGTGGCGCCGCTGAAGAGGCGCGGATTGCCGACGACGGTGACGTCGGCGCGCGGGGCGAGGTCCTCGACCTGGGTGTACAGGTCGTCGAGCTCGGCGGGGAGCGTGGTGGTGATGACGGTCTGCGCGTTGGCGATCGCGGCCTGACACAGGGCGGTGTCGGTCCCGGCGCAGGCGCCCAGGACCGAGGAGAACCCGGCGTCGTTGCCGCCCACGCCGATCGTGACCTCGCTGGTGCGCCGGGTCAGGTTGCCGAGCTGGTTCGCCACGACGTCCTCGACGCGGGCGCCGGAGCAGGCGTCGAACGAGAGCTTCGCGCCGGTCGCCTCGGCCGCGAGGACCGGGTAGGCGTTCGCGGAGCGGTAGCAGGTGGTGTCCTCGTAGTCTCCGGCGCCGACGCCGGAGACGTACGAGTCGCCGAGCGCGACGTACCTGGGGCTCCACCAGTCGGCCGAGGCGGGACTGGCGAGCGCCGCGGCGCCGATGCCGGCGGCCGCGACCGCGGCGGCGAGGCGGATGAGGATGCGGCCCTTGCGGGGTGCTTTGGACATGGGTCTCCTTCGGTTGCCGCGCGGCGGTTGTCAACTGGCACGTAGCACTGTCGAGTTGCACTGTCGGGTGGGGTCCCCCGCCGCTGGTGCCGTCATTCTATGGGCCTTCGTCCAGAATGCGGGTACACCCGCAGGCGCGAGGGCGGCCCGCGGAGGTCTTCCGCGGGCCGCCCTCATGCGTGCCTAGTAGTCGAGCAGGGGCAGGACGACGTCGGTGTAGGCGTCCTGGCCGGCGGCGTTGGGGTGGAAGGACTCCAGGTTCCCGGTGTAGCCGAGGATCCAGGGGTCGGCGGAGCAGACGCCGTGGCCGTCGAAGGCCGCGCGCGGGTCGGCGAAGTCGAAGCCGTGGTCGGCGGCGACGGCCGCGGTGGTCTCGGCGAGGAGGTCCGCGGTGTCGTTGAGGAGCGCCTGCTCCTCGGGCGTGATCGCGAGCGCGCCGGCGCAGGCGGTCTCGGCGAACAGGCGCGGGTTGCCCACGACGACGATCTCGGCGGAGAAGGCCCGGTTCTCGACCATGGTGTACAGGTCGTCGAGTTCGGCCGGGAGCGAGTCGGTGATGATGCTGCGCGCGTTGGTGATCGCGGCCTGGCACAGGGCGGTGTCGGTCCCGGCGCAGGCGCCGAGGACCGAGGAGAACCCGGCGTCGTTGCCGCCCACGCCGATCGTGACGTGCTCGGTGTTGACCCGGTAGAGGTGGCCGAGCTGGTTCGCCACCACGTCCTCGATCTTGGCGCCGGAGCACGCCTCGAACCAGAGGCGCTCGCCGAGGGCGGTCGCGGCCTGGCTGGGGTAGGCGTTCGCGGAGCGGTAGCAGCCGTCGTCGGCGAGGTAGTCGCCGGCGCCGACACCGGAGGCGAACGAGTCGCCGAGGGCGACGTACTGCTGGATCGTGACGTCGGCCGAGGCCGGGCCCGCGAGCCCGGCGACGGCGAGGCCGGCGGCGGCCGCGACGGCCGCCGCGCGGGCGAGCACGCGGGAGGTCTTGCCTTCACTGGAGGACACAGGGTCTCCTTGTGGTCGAGAGGACCGGCGGGGCGTCGTTCGGACGGCCCCACCGGAGGGACGCGTCATTATAGGCAACGAAGTCCATTGTGTCGCAATAGGAACGGTGTGTGACAGTGCTTTCCGGAGGAGGCGATAGAACCGTGTGGATGCCCGCCCGGAGCGTAGAAAATGTTTTCGGCGCAGTTCCGGCGCGGTTTCGACCTCCGGCCGACAGCACCGAACGCCGACCTCATATCACCACGTCATCTCCCGGGTGCGGGCGAACCGGGACTGGGAACGCGGGAAACTGTTTCCGGCATGGATAGAATGTCGGTACCCGAACGGTCCCGACAGCGACGAGGTGCAGCACATGAGCGAGACGGCCCGCCCCCGCGCGACGCTTTCCGAGGTGGCCGAGCGCGCCGGCGTCTCGAAGGCCACCGCCTCGAAGGTGCTCAACGGCCGCCCCGGGGTGGCCGAGGAGACCCGGCGGCTGGTCCGCGAGGCGATCGCCGACCTCGGCTACGTCCCGACCACCGGACCGCGCGAAGTGCCGGGGCCGCAGTCGATCCACGTCGTGTTCGACACCATCCTGAACATGTACGCGGTGTACGTCCTCGACGGGATCATCAGCGGTGCAAGGGACCTCGGCGTGGAAGTGGTCACCAGCTCCCTTGAGGAGGGCGGGCCGGGCCAGGGGGTGCCGCTCGGGACGGCGCGGATCAAGGAGATCGCCGCGCAGGGCGCGGCGGGCCTGGTCGTGGTGACCGCCGAGCTGACGGGCGAGGAGATGGCCGCGTGCGAGCAGGCCGACCTGCCGCTGGTCGTCATCGACCCCGCCAACCCGCTCGACGAGCGCGTGACCAGCCTCGGCGCCACCAACTGGGCCGGGGGTGTGCAGGCCACGCGCCACCTGCTCGACTTGGGCCACCGCCGGATCGGCTTCGCGGGCGGACCCGTGCAGTCGGTGCCCGCGCGCGAGCGCCTGCACGGCTACCGCGAGGCCCTCGAATCCGCCGGGCTCGAACTCGATTCGGCGCTCATGGGCTCGGGCAAGTTCGAGGCCGAGACGGGCGCGGTGCTCACCGACCGGATGCTCGACCTCGACGAGCCGCCGACGGCGGTGTTCGCCGCCAGCGACAGCATCGCGGTGGGCGTCATCCGCGCCGCTCGGCGCCGCGGCCTGGAGGTCCCCGGCGACCTCAGCGTGGTCGGCTTCGACGACACGTACAACGCGATGTGGATGGAGCCGCCGCTCACCACCGTGAAGCAGCCGCTGCGCCAGATGGGCCGGGTCGCCGCGCGCACGGTCATCGACCTGGCGGCGGGCAAGGTCCCGGACTCCCACCACGTGCAGTTGGCGACGACGCTCGTCGTCCGCGACTCGGCGGTCCCGCCGAGGCACTGACGGGCTCTGGGGGCCGACGACAGTCCCGGACCTGACCACGCACCGGCTGGTGGACCGGCCTCAGTTGGCGGCGGCCTCGGCGTCCAGTGCGCGCTCGTAGGCCAGGAGCGTGTCGACGAAGACGCGCCGCTCCGCACTGCTCAAGGGCGCCAGGGCAGTCCGCCAGGCGGAGGCGCTCCCTGCCAGCCACTCCTCGATCTCGGGCCGCATCTCGGCGGTGATGGAGACGATGCGGCGGCGCCGGTCGGTGTCGTCCTCGCGGCGTTCCAGGACCTGCTTGCGGCTGAGGTCGCCGACCATGAGGCTGACCGTGGTGGGGGCGACCTCCAGGCGCGCGGCCAGGTCGTTGACGGTGGCGGGGCCGTCGAAGAGCAGGAGCGCGAGGAGCGAGAGGTGGCGCGGACTCAGTTCGAGCGAGCGGACGCGCTCGGGCACCGGGAGGCGCTTGGCGCGGCCGACCATGCGGGGCATGAGCAGCAGGAGCTCGCGGATCGAGTCGTCGACGCCGTCACGGGTTGACACGGGCACGCCTCCGAGTTATCTTTGCAGACAAATATTCTTTGCTTTCAAAGCAAATAGGTTCCAACGCCATGCTACCCGAGGGCGCACCCCGCGCCCGGCCCTCGCGCACCCGAAACCGTTCATCCGAAACCGTTCACCGAAACCAGGAGCGACACCCATGTCTGACCTCGACGACCCGACCGGCAACCCCCGTGATCGAATCCTCGTCACCGGCGCACGCGGCAACATCGGTTCACGCGTGGCGGCGGTCCTCGCCGCCGCCGGGCACGCGGTGCGCGTCTCCGGCCGCGATCTCGCCGGCGTCACCGTTCCCGAAGGGGCCGAAGCGGTTCCACTCGACCTCACCGACCCGTCCGGTGCGGAGGCCGCGCTCGACGGCGTCAGCGCGGTGTTCCTCTACCCGACCTTCGGCGACATCAGCGGCTTCCTCAACGCCGCAGTGAAGGCCGGAGTCGGGCACGCGGTGCTGCTCTCCTCCCCCGCCGCGTACGACCCGGTCGAGCACGCCGGGCCGATCGGCGAGGCGCACCGGGCGATCGAGGGAGCGGTGCGCGACTCGGGGCTGTCCCACACGGTCCTGTACCCGTCCTGGCTGGGCAGCAACGTCTTCCGCGACTGGGGCGAACAGATCCGCGCCGGCGCCGTGTCGGTCGCCTTCCCCGAGTGGAGGATCAACCCGATCCACCTCGATGACGTCGCCGAGGTGGCCGCCGACCTCCTGACCCGCGACCGCTTCCGGGGCCGCAGCCTCGTCATCACCGGTCCCGAATCGCTGAGCCAGCGCGAAGTGGTCGCCGCCGTGTCCGCCGAGCTGGGCACGCCGATCGACCTCGTCGAACTCACCCGCGAACAGGCCCTCGCCGCCCGCCCCGACTGGTTCCCCGAGGCCATGTTCGACTCCCTCCTCGGTGTGGCCGCCAACCTCGGCACCACCCCCGCCACGATCAACAACAACGTCGAACGGGTCCTGGGCCGCCCGCCCCGCACGCTGGCTCAGTGGCTCAAGGACGAGCGCGCGCAGTTCCAGCGCTGACCGGGCCACCCGGCCCCGAATCCGAACGAGGCATTGCGATGCCACCGCGCACCGGATATGCTGACACAGGTTATATCGATTCAATTCAATGTCTGCGAATCGTCCCTGAACTCGTTCTTCCTCGGAAGACCCTCCTCCCCAGAAGCCGGGGCCGGAACGCTCGCGTTCCGGCCCCGGCACTTCGCGTCGCACCGATGAATCGGCACCGCCCGCGTCGTCTCGACATCCACAGCCACATCGAGACGAGGAGCGAACGCGCATGACCGGGACCGAAGCCGACTTCAAGACCGTGACCGACCTGGTGATCGGCCTGATCGCGGGGGTGGACGACGGGCAGCTCGCCGCGCCCACCCCCTGCGAGCACTACACCGTGGGCCACCTGCTCGACCACATGCTCGGCCTCGCCCTGGCCTTCACCGCCGCTGCCCGCGGCGAGCACGGCCCGCACAACGACGCCCCGCCCGCGGCCCCCTCCCCCACGCCCCCGCACGACTGGCGCCCGCTCCTCGAAGCCCGCTTCCAGGTCCTCGCCGACGCCTGGACCGCCCCCGAAGCCTGGGAGGGCGACGCCACCGCCGGCGGCGTGACCTTCCCCGCCGCGATCATGGGCCTCGTCGCCCTCAACGAGGTCGCCGTCCACGGCTGGGACCTCGCCACGGCCACCGGCCAGCCCTACGAACTCGACCCCGCCACCGTCGACCTCCTCACCGCCTTCGTCGGCCAGGACGCCGACGACCAGTCCGCCCGCGAAGGCATCTACGCCCCGCCCGTCGAGCCCTCCTCCGACGCCACCGCACAAGACCGCCTCATCGCCCTCACCGGCCGCGACCCTCGCTGGAGCGCTTGAGCGAAGGCACACTCCGGGGCGGGATGAGTGGCGGTTCGAACTTAGACTCACATTCATCCCGCTCTGCGTCGAAGGAGCCTTGCCGTGTCGGACGAACGAGCGCGCTTCCTGATCGATCAGGCCATGCGAACCGGTGCCACGAGGCTCGACCTGTCCAGGCTCGAACTCACCGGAATTCCCGAGCGGCTTCGAGAACTCCCGGGCCTCGTCGAACTCGATCTCAGTTTCAATCGGATCGCCGAACTCCCGGCGTTCATCGGCGTGTTCCGCGATCTGCGAAGCCTCAATCTCCAGAGCAACGAGCTCACGGATCTCCCCCGCGAACTCGGCGAGTTGCGAAGCCTCGTCAGACTGCAGCTCCACAGCAACCACCTCACCGCTCTCCCCGAACCGATCGGTCGCCTCACCAGGCTGGAACGGCTCGTTCTCGGCGGCAACCGCATCAAGGAGCTCCCCGAGTTCCTCTTCGGTCTCACCGCGCTCAGCTTCCTCGACGTCTTCGGGAACGAACTCGCCGAACTCCCTGCCGGGATCGCACGGCTGAAGTGCCTGACCGACCTCGACCTCGGGAGCAACCGACTGGCAGCCCTTCCCGACCCCATCGGCGAATGCACCGGGCTGACGAGGTTGAGCGCCAGCGGCAACCTCCTCCGGGAGATCCCCCGGACGCTCGGCGCGCTGCAGCGGCTGACACATCTCGACCTCAGCCACAATCTGATCCAGCGGCTCCGGGCGACCCTGTTCGACCTCGAGCACCTCACCCGCCTCGACCTCTATGACAACCTCCTCAAGGAGATTCCCGCCGACGTCCGTCGGTTCCACCGCCTGGCCCACCTCGACCTCAGCGACAACCACCTGGTTCGACTCCCCGACAGCCTGGGCCAGTTGAAGAACCTCGTCGCGCTCAACCTCCACGGCAACCGCCTCACCGACATTCCGCCGAGCCTGTCCCATGCCACCGCGCTGCTGGCGCTCAACCTCGAGGGCAACGACCTGCCGCCCGAGATACAGGCCGCGAGCGCGCAGGGCATCGAGTCGGTCATGGCCTACCTCCGTGAGCGGGAGATCGACACCGTCGCCGTCCGCGAGGCGAAACTCGTCGTCCTCGGCGAGGGCGAGGTCGGCAAGTCCTCGCTCCTCGCGGCCATGCGCGGAGAGCCCTTCGTCGAGAAGCGCCCGCTCACACACGGGCTCGAAGTCAAGCCGCTCCGCCTCACCGACAGTGCCGGAAGGTCCCTGACGCTCAATGCCTGGGACTTCGGGGGCCAGTCGACCAACCGCCCCTTCCACCACCTGTTCTTCACCTCGCCGGCGATCTACGTCATCGCGTGGAACCCGCGCCGCGGGGCCGCGCAGGGGGCCGTCGAGTACTGGGTGAACCTGGTCCGCCAGCGCGTGGGCGGCGACGCGCGCCTCCTCATCGTCGCCACGCACGCCGACGCGCACGATCACCTCGGCGACCTCGACACGGCGCGCCTGGAACGCGATTCCGGTGTCAGCATCGAAGGGTTCCACCGCATCGACAGCCGAACCGGCCGCGGTGTCGCGGGCCTGCGCTCGGCTCTCACCGACACCGCTTCCCGCCTCCCCCATGTGGAGCGGCGCCTGCCGACGCGCTGGCGGACGCTCCTGGACCGGCTCAACGCGGAAGGCAGGACCCACCTTGAGATCGCCGACTACCTCAGCCGCGCCTCCGCCCACGGGCTCGACGACGCGTCGGCGCGGTCACTCGCGTTGGTGGCCACGCAACTCGGGCACTGGTGCCACTTCCCCGATGTCGCAGGGCTCGAAGACCTCGTGGTCCTCAAGGGGGACTGGCTCAGCCGCGCGGTCAGCCTGGCCTTGAACGACCCTCAGACCCGGGACCGGAACGGCCTGGTCTCCCACGACCGGCTCACGCATCTGTGGAACGACCCGGGGCGGCCCGAGGACGAGCGCTATCCGGCGCATCTCCACCCCGCGTTGATCCGGCTCATGCACAGGTTCCACATCGCGTACTCCGTCAACGACTCCCGGAGCGGCCCGTCCAGCCTCATCACCCGGCTCGTGCCCACGGCGGAACCCGATCTGCGGGACTGGGAGCGATACGGCACGGCGCTTCCGGAGCAGTCGTACGTCATCGAGTTCCGCGACGCGAACGACCGCCCGGTGATACCCGAGGGACTCATGTTCCGATTGATCTCCTGGTTCCATCGGTTCGCCCTCCGCCGCGGGGACTCCGGCCCCGGCGTCCACTGGGCCGCGGGGATGGTCCTCGACAACGGCAACCACGGCAGGGCGCTGATGCGGATCGAGGACGAGCGGCTGAAGGTGACCGTCAAAGCGGCCTATCCCACGTACCTGTGCAAACTGATCGCAGACGACGTCTGCAACTACCTGAGCGCCTGGAAGGGCCTCTCGCGAACGACGCTGATCCCGTGCGGCTCCGTCTGCTCCGCTCCGGATCCCGCGGCGACGGGATCGATGTGGTTCGAGCTCGAACGGCTCCAGTCGTTCAAGGCCGAGGGCCATGCCGGCGCCGCCTGCAGCCGATGCAACCGGATGGTGTCCCTCGACGCGCTGATCGGCGAACTGGGAGCGATCACCGCCTCCCGACCGCAGTCCGACGGTGAGATCGAGGCGGGCATCCAGACCCAGCTCGACCGCATCCAGGCACTGCTCGAATCCTTCGAGTCCGACGTCGACTCGTTCCGGCATGGGGTCCAGGAGCAGGGTTCGGCGACGCGGTCGCACGTCAGCGCTGCGATGAACCGCGTGGTCACGGAGGTGACGACCCGGCTCGAAGAGCAGTTCGAGCAGGGGTTCAGGCTGCTCGCCGACGAGGGCATGGAAGGTCCCCGGCTGTTCACGGTGGAGCGGATCGGGTCGGGTCCGCGGGTCAGAGGTCTGGTGCAGCACCGCATCCGGGTGGTCCTCTACTGCGAGCATTCGAAGCGGCCGGTGCACCGGCTCTGCGACGACCCGGGCAAAGGCGTCTACACGCTCGACATCGACAGGGACTGGCTGGTCCGAGCCCGACCGTGGATCAACCTCACGGCGAGACTGCTTCGGCTGGGAGCCGACTTCGTACCCGTCGGTGCGAAGGAAGGACTTGAGGCGACGGTTTGGCAGGGCATCGAGAACGAGGCCGCGCTGGCCGCGCTCGGCGCCAAGGAGCTCGCCTCGAGCGCCACCGAACTGGCCGACGGCACCGGTACCGATCCGGCCTTCGAAGCGACCGGATTCGACCATCGGACTCGCCGCCAGATCCACCTCCTGCACACGATGCTGAAGCAGCAGGACCCCGATTTCGCGGGATTGGTCCGGGTCCTCGACCGCGACCGGGTCCGCTGGGTCCACGAGGAGTTCGCGGGCCTGTATGTGAAGTGAGGCGGCCGGTCCGGATCTAGACCCGCGATCTCGGGGCCATGCGCGCCAGGACCGCGTCGACCGAGTCGGCGCCGATGACCGGGATGCCGTACTGGCGGGCCTTGGACGCCTTGCCCGACATGGAGTCCGGGTCGGCGGCGACCACGAGGGACGTCTTCTTCGTGACCGTCGCCGCCACCTCCAGGCCCGCGGACTCGAGGCGGGCGGCCCAGAAGGACTTCGACTCCGCGAAGGCGCCGGTGAGGACCGCGATGTCGCCGCGCTTCAGGCGGAAGCCGCCCCCGGCCGGGACGGGCGCGGCGTCGCCGGAGAGCGCTTCGGCGACCGCCTCCGGAGGCAGCGAGAGCAGGTCGGCGACCCGTGCGAGGTCGTCGCGTTCGGCGCCGGAGAGCACGCCGTCGGCCAGCGCGGCGCCCGCCAATGACCGCAGGTAGCCGCGGTGGAGTGCGAGCGCCGCAGCGCGGTCGATGCCGAGGCCGGCCGCGAGCGCCACGAGTTCGTCGGCCTCGGTGGCGGAGATGTGCCGGTCGACCAGGGCCCGGTCGAGGAGGGCGAGGTACAGGTCGGCCTGGGGCGGGTCGGGGACGCGCGGGAGGTGGGCGACCAGCCGCGCCAGGAACTCGCCGCCGTCCGCGGCGCCCGCGCCGCGGCGCACCGGCGGCGTCGCCCACGCCGGGATCGCGGGCCACACCGCCAGGGCCGGGGGCAGGCCGCGGTCGTGCCACAGCGGCACCGGCCCCATGCTGTTGAGGTACAGGGCGAGCAGTTCGGCGGTGGCGAGCACATCGGACATGGCCTCGTGCGGCCGGTCGTTGGCGATGCCGCCGGCCAGGCAGCAGTCGGCGAGGGAGCGCCCGGCCTCGGGCAGGAAGTGGTCGGCCCACTGCATCGTGCAGACGCCGAAGTGCCCGAGGTCGGGGATCTCGCATCCCATGCGGCGGTACTCGTGTGCGAGGAGGCGGCTGTCGAACGCGAGGTTGTGGGCGACCGGTACGCGGCCGCGGAGCAGTTCAACCACGTCTCCGGCGATCCGGTCGAACGTGGGCGCCTTGCGCACGTCGGCCGCGCGGACCCCGTGCAGCTCTTGGGGTCCGAGGTCGCGCCGGGGGTTGACGAGCGTCTCCCAGGAGGCGGTCACGCGGCCGTCCTCGTCGAGCTGGGCGATCGCGATCTCGACGATCCGGTCCCGGTTGAACAGGCCGGTCGTCTCCACGTCGATGACCGCGTACATCGCGCCTCCCGGTGGGTCACGGAGCAGGGACCCAATGTAGCGGTCGCCGCGGTGCCGCGGCTCCCCCGTTCAGGCGAACCTCCACCCTAAGCAACCCGAACCGTCGCCGCAACATGGACTATTCGACCCCCGCGGCCTCCTTCAGGAACCGCTCGGTGAACCCCTTGGTCCGCACCAGGTCGCTGAGCCGCTGCGTCGACGGGTCCGCCTCGGCCATCGCCTCCAGGCGCCCGACCATCAGGCTGACCAGCCGCTCCACCTCGTCGCGGTTCCAGATTTGGGCCAGCAGCCCCTCGCAGAACCGCTCGGCCTTCGCGCGCCCCGCCGGGAGCGCCGCGCCGCCCGAGAACCGAGCCACCACCGCGGCCATGAGCATGAACCGCGCCGGGCGCCACCGGCCCTCGACCCGGTTGTTGCGGAACAGCCACTCCACCTGGTACCAGATCGAAGCGGCGGTGTAGTACGCGACGGCGTGGCCCTCGGGGTGGAAGATCCGCACCGCCGGGTCCCGCCGCAGCTTCGCGGGGCGCGTCGCCTCGTGCGCCTGCCCGCGGAACACCGACGCGTACGCCTGGACGAGCTGGTTCTGCTTCACCACCCGCGTCATCGTCACCGAGCGCGCGTCGTACTGGCCGCTGCGGCGCTCGTAGTACAGGTCGCGGGGAGCGTGCCCGGTCTGGAAGAACTCCTCGATCTCGCGATGGATCTGCCGGTTGGACCGCAGGTCCTCGGCCGGGATCTGCGTCTGGCGGTTCGTGGCCACGGTGATGGCGTCCGACATCACCTCGTCCTCGGTCTCGATCACCGTCAGCTTCAGGTGGACGTCGGCGAGCTGCTCCCGGTGCGCGAACAGCACGTGCCCGGTCTGGCAGCCGTTCACGATCTGGAAGTCGCTCATGTGGCACTCGGAACCGGAGATGTCGAAGCTCCGGGCCAGGACCGTGATCCCGTTGTTGAGCACCACGAAGCGCTTGCGCCTGGCGGGGTCGGCGAGCGTCTCCGCGATCCCGCTGTTGACCTCGTTCGACTCGCCCTGGAAGTCCCTGATGTTGTCCTCGAACAGGAACTTGCGGATGCTGCCGCCCTCGTCCACCAGCAGCCGCTCGACGAACACCGACGCCGGGATCGTCCCCATCCACGCCTCCTTCACCCCCGCGATCGCGGGGATGGCGACCTTGCTCGGCCACTCGAACGCGACGTTGATCTTCCGCTGCGACCGCTGGTAGAGCTGGCTCAGCCGCCGCCACCCGACCGCCTCGAACCGGATCGAGTGGAACCGCCCGAGCTCGTCCAGCGCGTCCTCGGCCGACCGGCACTTCCGCTCCAGGTCGGCGTTGGCCTCCTCGCCGCAGTGGACGTAGCGGGCCTCCAGCCGCGGGCTGTTCTCGGTGAGCTTCTGGTGGTGGTCGTAGACCAGGCCGAGCGCCTCGTGCAGCTCGCGGATCTCCGGCGACGCCGTGTACGCGATCGGCGCGCGGCCGCAGATCTGGCGCAGGTTGTCGGCCAGGTCGGCCACGACCTTGCCCTCGTAGTTCGCGCTCTGCTTGGCCTGCACCACGATCACGACCACGTTCATCTCGCGGCTCGACTCGACCGCGCCCTTGACGCCGTCGAGGTCGGAGTAGAGGTCGCCGTTGACCACGATCCCCCACGCGTCCACACCCAGGTCGTTGCCGCCGCCGGTGCGGTGCTGCCCGGCGTTGAACTCGTCCTCGTGGAACTGGTGCAGCACGCAGTGCGCGGCAAACGCCTCGAACAGCTTCGCGTCGTCCAGCTCGGGCAGCTCCGCCTTCTCCCGGAACGCCGCGATCCGCTCGCGGATGATCTCGTTCACTCGCCCGGCTCCTCACCGGTCGACCCCACGGCGGCCAGGATCTCCTCCACCGTGGGCGCGGTCGGCGGGTGGTACGTCAGGCACATCGGCACGTCGACCCGCTCGGTCGGCCTGCCGTCGGCGGCCAGGTAGAACTGGCCGGCGGACAGCCGCGCCAGGTCCACCGAGGTCCCGCCCCTGCTCTGCGCCACCTCGTTCGCCGCCGCGATCTGCGACGGCGCGTTGATGCGCCCGTACCAGTGCGTCGCGCAGTTGCCCACGATCCGGTTGTGGACGCCCTTCGGCGCCTGGGTCGCGAACAGCATCCCCAGCCCGTACTTCCGAGCCTGCGACGCCAGCGCGAGCGTCGAGTCCAGGCACAGCGACGGGCCGCTCGACGGCGCCAGCGTCTGCGCCTCGTCGAGCACCAGCAGCCCCGACAGCGGCCGGTCGACCGCCGGATGCCTTTTGGCCCAGGAGAACAGCGCCAGTTCGAGCTGGTTCACGAAGCCCTGCCGCTGCTCCTCGGTAGGCAGGCCGATGAAGTTGACGACCGACACGCGGGCCTTCCTGCCGGAGGAGGGCGTCAGCAGCACGCTCGGGTCGAGCGGACTCCCCGCACCGGCGAACACGCGGTCGTTGATGACGGCCGCGCGGAGCGTGGAGGCGATCTTCGCGGCGATGTCGGCGGCCTTCCCGATGGAGCTGACCTCGTCGGGGAGGTCCTCCAGGTACAGCAGGAAGCCCTCGAAGTCGGAGCTGCCGTCGCGGGCGTAGGCGGCCAGCGCCTGCTTCAGGACGGCCTTCGAATGGTCGTCCTTCGGGGTGGCCTTCCCGATGCGCGCCCGCGGGACCAGTGAATTGACGGCGGTGTCGACGGCGATCTCGAACTCGTCGGGATCGCTCGCGACGGCGGAGAAGTCGGGCAGCGGCTGGAAGCTCAACGGCCTGCCGCGGCTGCGGCCGGGGGTCCAGACGACGACCTCGACCGCGTCGGCGTACGCGTCGGCCCAGGCGCCGTCCCCGTCGAGCCAGTGCTCCGGCGGGGTCGGCCATGCCTGGCCCAGCCGGGACAGGTCGTTGTTCGGGTCGAGCACGATAGCCGAGACGCCTTGCAGCGCAGCGGCCTCGATGATCCGCCGCAGCAGCACGGTCTTGCCCGATCCCGAACCTGCGAAGACCACGGTGTGCTTGGCCATCGCCGCGAGGTCGGCGTGGACGGACCGCTCGTCCTCGCGCCGGCCGATCGCCGGGGCGTGCGGCTCGGGGTGGTGGGACATCACCTCCGCCATGCTCACCTGGCCTTTGGCCGACTCCCCGATCGAGCCGACATGGCTGACGGCCCCGTCGCCGACGGCCCCGACATTGACGTTCCCGCCGCGAGCGGTCGCCTTCGCGACGGCGTGCGGCAGTGGGATGTCGAGGAACCTGGGGTCGCTCGCCGAGCTGAAGGCGCTGTCGTGCTTCCCCTGCACGACCGGACCGGTCTGGGACGGCGTCACCGGCCCACGGGGTCCGGCCGTCGTCTCGGGCGGCGGACCGAAGACCGCCTGCATCAGGTTGGTCCGGGAGGCGGGGCGTCGACTGCGCAGCCAGGGCTCGTAGCCCGGCACTCGCTCGGTCTCCATCCGGTGCAGGGCTCCGAAGGTCTTGAAGTCCTCTTCGGAGGTCAGGATCTCCATGCCGGCGCCGCCGAACCGTTCGACCCACTCCCATACCTGGGTCCCAGGGGTCCAGTTCCGCCACCGGTCGCGTCGGGCCGTCACCCAGAGCACACCGTGGTCCTCCTCGATCGGGTTGTCCTCGCCGAGTTTCGCCCAGTTGTAGAGTTGGCGCACCCGGTGCAGCACCGCCGCACCCTGGTCGGTGCCGATCGCTCGGAACACCCACCGCCGTGCCCTGGCACCGCTCTTGTCCCGGACTTCGACGTGGTAGCCCTGCTTGGGTCCCACCGACTGCTGTACGACGAACTGCTCCGCATCGCGACCGGACTCGACCCGATACGCGTTCAGCCCCGCACCGAGGTAGGGGCGCAGCACCCGGTACTCCGCCTCGACTCCGGCGCCGCTTTCGACCGTCTCCGCCGCCCGATACCTCGCGAACCGCTCATCGATCTCGCCGAACTCCTCGGTCGCCGCCGCAACCGGTGGCGGGAGCAGGGGCACGTCGATGATGTCGAGCCGCTCGATCTCGGTCACGACTCCTGCGGCGACACACGTCCGAAGGTGCAGGCTGGCCGCCCGGAGCAGGTGGCGCGGGCTGAAGCTCACCGCTTGTTCGAGTCGCTCCACGGGGAACGGGTAGCTCGGATACGGCGGTTCGTACCCGGAGTCCCGGTAAACCGGCTTGAGCACTTCGGCGAGGAGTGCGGCCGCGACCTCCCCGCTCGGGAGCGAGTCGTCGAGATGGATGGGCGCCTCGAACCGCTGCACGATCGTCGCGGTCGTGTGCCTTCCGAACTCCCGCCAGGTGTTCGAGAGGCACGCGAGGAACACCGTCGTCCTTCGAGTCTCGTCCCGCACGTCGATGAGGTTGATCCCGAGCATGTCGAGGAGCTGGCCCGCGCTCTCCCGGTGCTTCTCGACCGCACCGCTCATCGAGGCTCTCACGATGTCGTCGACCTGGTCGACGGCGACCACCGTCGCACCGCAGATCGACATCAGCTGGGAGAGGTCGCGCACGACCTCTCTGGGCGGCTTCGGAGTGGACCGGGTCATCCCGATCTCCGGATCGAAATCCACCTCGCCGCCGTTCAGGTAGTCCTCTCCCGCGTTCGCGGTGATCTCATCGCGGGAGTGGAGCATGATCAACGCGCGCAGTGTCTTACGGGTGCCCGCGAGCGTCGGGTCGAGCCCGCGCACCGACTCGATGAACCTCGAGATCGACTCGTTCTCGGGCTGGCGGTCTCCGAGGATCTGGCGGCGGACCTTGTCCGGAACCTCGGCACGGTCGGCCAAGGTCTCGAGCAGGTGGGCGAGACCGGTCTCGGCTCGCCGGTGGGGCATGTTCAGGGCGTACAGGTAGCTGCCAGCCAGATTCGACCAGAACTGGTCCAGATGGAGCAGGTTGAACCGCACGAAGAAGCCGCCGCGCCGCTGGACCATGATGCGCGCCTGGCCGAGAAGGTGGCTCTTGCCGCGACCGCCCTCGCCGATGATCGGCAGTCCGTACACGCTGGCTCTCGCACTGCGTTCGGCGAGTTCGATCTGCGTCGCGATCGCCCGCATCGCAGGTTCGTTGATCCCCTGCACATGCGGGCGGGAGTCCTCGTCCCAGATGTCGTCCGGAGTGACCGCGAAGTCGCTCGGAGCCATCCGCAAAGCGTCGATGGCGCTGCTCATCGCTCCCCGATCCTTATCAGGTGCCGGTGCTCGCCTCCGAGCCAGATCGCGGCGTCACGGTCCTCGTCGGTCAGCATCCCCCGGTTGGACTCGGGGATCAGCTCGATCTCCCGTGCCGCATGGAGTTCGACGAGCGACTTGTCGACCTCCGACCGGTCCTCGCCGCCGAGCCGCTTTCGCAGGGCGAGCAGCGGCACCCAGTCCGGCCGCTCGCCGCACAGTTCGCGGTAGGCGCTGAGCACGCGGTCGCCCAGGGTCTCCGGTTCGACCTCCTCCACCGGCTGGCCCGCGTAGACGTCGGCGAGTTCGATGCCGGTCCTGCCCATGTGGGTGGCGACGTCCCGCAGCACCGCCCAGATGATGCGCGCGGTGCGCTTGCTCAGCCCGGTCTGCGCGGGTTCGGTGAGGGCGGGGCGCGCGGCCCGCCATCCGGCGTCGGTCAACTCGTACCTGAAGGGCCGCACGGTCTTGTCCACGGTGACCAGGCCCTTCTCGACCAACGGCTCGCGCATGTTGGACTCGACCTTGTCGTAGCCGAAGGCCGTCTTGAAGGCATGGGTGTCCCCGGCCCCGTGCAGGTGCACGAGGGAGAGCAGGAGATTGAGTTCGGGGACGGTGAATGCAATGTCGGACATGGAAGGGGTTTCCGTTTCATGCGCAAGGGGAGGCGATGGGAATACAGGCACGATACCGTTCCGACCAGTCCTTGTCAGCCCTGGAGTCGGCTGAAGAAGCCTTTCAGAATCGGCACGGAAGTTGATCTTGATCGACCGGGCAATTACGGAACGACAATAATCGAACGCATGTATGACCGGCAAGTGTCGCGAACCGCGTACAATCCGATATTCGGCAGATACCAGGTCAGGCGTTCATCGTCGCAACATCATCAGCACACTATAGAGGTTGCGGAACGGGGCGCGGTCCGATCGGACCGCGCCCCGTTCTCATCGACTCGCCTCATCGACTCGCTTTGAATCGCGCATCCCGGTAATGGGCGATGGCGCTATCCGCCGTCTTCGCCCTATGTCTGAATGCATGCTCTCTGATGGATTCGGCCAGCTCGCGGAGGGTGGTGTTCCGGCGCGCGAGTGATTGGGCGAGCCAGAGGCGCCATTCGTCGGTGGCTTCGATCCGGCCGACGGTGCGGGCGCTCCAGATGGGCATCGGTCGGCGGCCTTGGACGTGCGGGTTTGAGTAGTGGCGTTCGGGCCGGGGCAGGAACTCGCGGATGGCGGCGTCGGTCCAGCCGCGGGTCTTCAGGATGGGCTTGGTGACCCAGACCGTGGACGGCGGTCGGCCGGTGGACCTGGGCGGCGCGGGCTCGGACCGACGGATCTCGTTGCTGTAGAAACGGTCTCGTTCGTCCGGTGTGGCGGCCTGGGCGTAGCGTTCGGCGAGGGTGGGCGGCTTGGGTCGGGTCAGGCGGCGCTGGATCTCGGATTCGTCCAGCACAACTCGGGTTCGGTGCTGCGGCTTGCACATGGTGTCCCCCGTTCAGGTGTCGTCCTGCGGGAGAGGTTAGTTACCGGGCGGTAATTTCTGGTGGCGACACGCCGTTCAGGCGACGCGGCCGTCGTGCGTGTAGAGGTTCATGGTGTCACCGCGGACGAAGCCGGCGAGGGTGAGGCCGGACTCGTCGGCGAGGTCGGCGGCGAGGGAGGACGGGGCCGAGACCGAGGCGAGGACGGGGATGCCGGCCATGACGGCCTTCTGGACGAGTTCGAAGGAGGCCCGGCCGGAGACGGCGAGAACAGTGCCGCGCAAGGGGAGGCGGCCCTGCTGGAGGGCCCATCCGACGACCTTGTCGACGGCGTTGTGGCGGCCGACGTCCTCCTTGGCGGTGAGGAGGTCGCCGTCGGCGGTGAAGAGGGCGGCGGCGTGGAGGCCGCCGGTCTTGTCGAAGATCTTCTGGGACTTGCGGAGCCGGGCCGGGAGGTCGGCGAGGACGTTCGGGTCGACCACGGTCGCGTCCTCGGTGAGGTCCCAGATCGCCTTGGTGCGCACGTCTTCGAGGCTGTCCTTGCCGCAGACGCCGCAGGCGGAGGTGACGGTGAAGTTGCGCTTGGCGGCCTTGGTGGGCGGCGCGACACCGCCCGCGAGGGCGATGTCGAGGAGGTTGTAGGTCTGCTCGCCGTCGGCGTCGACGCCGGCGCAGTAGCGCATGCTCACGATGTCGGCGGGCTTGGTGATCACGCCCTCGGACAGGAGGAATCCGGCGGCCAGGTCGAAGTCGTCGCCGGGGGTGCGCATGGTGACCTGGAGGGATTCGCCGCCGACGCGCAGTTCCAGGGGTTCCTCGACCACAAGGGTGTCGATCCGCGAGGTGCGCTCGCCGGCGGCGAGGCGGGTGGTCTTGCGGCGGACGGTGACGCGGCCCATGGTCGGTTCCTTAAATGCCCTTCAGGCGGTTTTAGGTTGGCTTCAGGTTGCGGTTGGTTCACTTGCCTGCATAGCGCGGCGGGTGCCGGGGCCGCAAGGATCGTTGCCGAAGCTCACGGTCGCCGGGCTCGGATGAGGGGAGGTGTGCCGGGCGGATCAGGCGGGGCCGCTGTCGGGTTCGAAGCGGACGACGATGGATTTGGAAGTGGGGGTGTTGCTGAACTCGGCGACCGAGTCGAGCGGGACCAGCACGTTCGTCTCGGGGTAGTACGCGGCGGCGCAGCCGCGGGCGGTCGGGTAGTGGACGATCTTGAAATGGGGCGCGCGGCGGTCGCCGTCGGTCCATTCGCTGACGAGGTCGCGGTAGTCGCCGTCCGTCAGGCCGAGTTCGGCGGCGTCGTCGGGGTTGACGAGGACGACGCGGCGGCCGTCGTGGATGCCGCGGTAGCGATCGTTGAGTCCGTAGATGGTGGTGTTGAACTGGTCGTGGCTGCGCAGGGTCTGGAGCAGCAGTCGGCCCGGACCGGCCTCGGGTGAGGTCACCGGGTTGACGGTGAAGTTGGCTTTGCCGGTGGCCGTGGGGAAGACGCGTTCGTCGCGCGGCGCGTGCGGGAGTGCGAACCCGCCGGGCACGCGGGCGCGGGCGTTGTAGTCGGCGAAGCCGGGGACGACCCGCTCGATGCGGTCGCGCACGCGGTCGTAGTCGGCGGTGAACTCCTCCCAGGGGACCTCGTCGGCGTCGCCGAAGACGGCGCGGGCGAGCCCGGCCACGATCGCGACCTCGCTGCGCATGTGCGGACTGAGCGGCGCGACGCCGCCGCGGGACGAGTGGACGATCCCCATCGAGTCCTCGACGGTCACGAACTGCTCATGGAACCGGTCGGCGGTGGCGGCAGCAGAGGTGGAGGCGGAAGCGGCAGCGGAGGTGGAAGCGGCAGCGGTGGCGGCGCCGTCGGTGCGAGCGGGGTGTTCCGGCGAGGTCGGGTCGGTCGCCGAGGCCGGACCGGTCGGCGCGGCTGAGTCGGCTGGTGAGGCCGGCACGGCCGGGGTAGTCGGTGAAGCAGGTGCGACAGGTGCAGCCGAGCCGGCCGAAGCCGGTGCGGCCGGTGAAGCCAGCGCGGCCAGGTCGGCCGGCAGGGCGGCCTGCATGTCGATGTCGGTGCGGCCGAGGGCCGGGAGGATGAGGGCTCGGGCGCCGGTGACGGCGTGCGAGCGGTTCAGCTTCGTGGAGACGTGCACGGTGAGGCGGCAGCCGCGCATGGCGTCCTCGGTGGCGGTGGTGTCGGGGGTGGCGGCGACGAAGTTGCCGCCCATGGCGACGAAGACCTTGACGCGGCCGTCGCGCATGGCGCGGATCGTGTCGACCGTGTCGAGGCCGTGGTCGCGGGGCGGCTTGAAGTCGAACTCGGCGCCGAGGGCGTCGAGGAAGCGGTCGGGCATCCGCTCCCAGATGCCCATCGTGCGGTCGCCCTGCACGTTGGAGTGGCCGCGCACCGGGCAGACGCCCGCACCCGGGCGTCCGATGTTGCCGCGCAGGAGAAGGAAGGAGACGATCTCGCGAATGGTGGGGACCGCGTGCTGGTGCTGGGTCAGGCCCATCGCCCAGCAGACGACGATCTTGTCGGCGGCCAGGACCATGCCGAGCAGGCGTTCGATCTGCTCCAGGGGCACGCCGGTGCGGCGGACGGCGTCGGCGAGGACGGTGTCGTCGTCGCCCTCGGCGTGGGCGGCGGCGAAGGCGTCGAAGCCGTGGGTGTACCGCTCGATGAAGTCGTGGTCGATGACGTCGGGCGAGATGGCCGCGGCGCGCAGGAGCATCCGGTTGAGGAGGCTGAACAGGGCGAGGTCGCCGCCGACCTTGATCTGGAGGAACAGGTCGGTGAGCTCGGTGCCGCGCCCGGCGAGCCCGCGGGCGGTCTGCGGGTTCTTGAAGCGCTGGAGTCCGGCCTCGGGAAGGGGGTTGACCGTCGCGATCTTGGCCCCGGCGTGCTTGGCCTTCTCCAGGGCCGTGAGCATCCGCGGGTGGTTGGTGCCCGGGTTCTGCCCGGCGACGATGATGAGGTCGGCCTGGTACAGGTCGTCGAGGAGGACGCTGCCCTTGCCGATGCCGATGGTCTCGGCCAGCGCCGACCCCGAAGATTCATGGCACATATTAGAACAATCCGGAAGATTGTTCGTGCCGAGCTTGCGGGCGAGGAGCTGGTAGAGGAACGCGGCCTCGTTGCTGGTGCGGCCGGAGGTGTAGAACGCGGCCTCGTCGGGGCTGTCGAGGGAGGTGAGTTCGTCTGCGATGAGCGCGAAGGCGTCGTCCCAGCCGATGGGCGTGTAGTGGGTCGCGCCTTCGGCGAGGTAGACGGGTTCGGTGAGGCGGCCCTGCTGGCCGAGCCAGTACCCGGACCTGTCGGCGAGTTCGGCGACGGGGTGGGCGGCGAAGAACGCGGGGTCGACGCGCAGGCGGGTGGCCTCTTCGGCGACGGCTTTGGCGCCGTTCTCGCAGAACTCGGCGGGGTGGCGGTGGAGGGGTTCGGGCCAGGCGCAGCCGGGGCAGTCGAAGCCGCCGGTCTGGTTGATGTCGCGCAGGAGCGGCAGGCCGCGTTTGATCCCGGCCTGCGATCCGACGAACCGGACCGAGTTGAGCACGGCGGGCAGGCCGACGGCGTGGTCCTTCGGGCGGTGGACGGTGGGGGCGTCCTGGGCGGGGTCGGAGTCGGGAGCCTTGCTCATCGGGCCAGTGTAGGCCCGGCGGCGGCCGGCCACGGCGGAACAAGGCGCGGGACGGCCGGTAATCGCCGCAGCGTAACGGGGCGCATCATGAGCGGTAAGCCGAGTCGATGAGGAGGGAAGGACCCGCGCGTGGCGGAGCGGATAGCGCGCTGCGTGGTACGGGATCACCGCGCACACCCATGGGGCGGCCCGGGTGTCGGCGGAGTTCCCGGAAGCCGTCCCGTCGGGTCGCGCGGCCACTTCGGGTCGCCCCACCAGTTCGGGGTGTCCTCCGCGGGGGTGACGAATCGGGGCGAGAGCGGATGAAATCCCAGTTCAGCGGGTATCGGGGCGAATCAGCGCGGACTGTCCGGGGTCGGGTGCCCAGGTAGGCTGAGCCCGGCGGATCGGCGCGCGTCCTCTATTGCGGACCCGCGTGCGCGTCCTCAATGGAAGGCGGTCGGATGCACAGGTCGGAACCGGAGCCCCCCGGTGGCGGGCGCCTGCACGGGAGGCTGCTCCAGATCCTCGGGGCGTTCTCGGGTGTGGTGGCGCTCGTGGCGATGTGGCAGCTCGGGGTGTTCGGCGGCGGGTCCGACCGGGAGCCGGTGAGCGCGGTGGACGCGGCGACCACGACCGAGTGGCCCTCGGGCGCGGCCGAGAGTTCGAGTGCCGCGGCCGCGGCGGAGGCGTCGAGTTCGGCGCTGGAGTCGCCCTCGGCGTCCGCCACCCCCACCGAGTCCGCCTCCCCGTCGCACGCGCCCACGACCGGCGCCCCGCACTCCGAAGACGAAGCGCCCGAGGAGGAAGAGGAGCACGAAGAGGAGGAGGCGCCCGCGGAGGCGTACTCCTGCGTCGCGTACCTCTCCCTCGACGACGAGTGGCAGGACACCGTGGACGTGTCGGTGGAGGTCGTCAACACCGGCGGCGAGCGGCTGGGCTACTGGGAGATCGACCTGGACCTGGACGACGCCGACATCTACCACCACTGGAACATGGAGGACCTCGGCCGCGACTGGTACGGCGCCGAGAACTGGAACGCGCGCCTCGACCCCGGCGAGGACACGGTGACGGGCTTCCAGGCGGAGGTCGAGTGGGACTTCGACCTGCCGTCGTCGGTCCCCTGCACGGCCAGCGAATAACCTCCCTGCTCGGCCCCGATGGGCGATAGGCTCGCTCAAAGTGGTTTGGAGGCGGTCATGACCGAGTTCGAGCACGTCCAGGTGGTCACCACCACCGATTCGGCGGAGTCCGCGACCCTGTTGGCGCGCAGCGCCGTCGAGGGCCGCCTGGCCGCCTGCGCGCAGGTCTTCGGGCCGCTGTGCAGCGTCTACTGGTGGGAGGGCAAGGTCGACACCGCGCAGGAGTGGCGGGTCGTCCTGAAGACGACGGCCGACGCCTACCCCGATCTGGAGGCCCACATCAGGGACGGCCACGGCTACGAGGTCCCCGAGGTGGTCATGCTCCCGATCACGGCCGGGAACCCGGCCTATCTGGAGTGGATCACGGCCGAGACCGCCGGCCGCCCCTGAGCGGGACGGCCGGAGCCGTTGCGGCTCAAGCGGCCTGGAGGCCGAAGCCGTACGCGAAGAGCGGGTCGTAGTCGGCGTCGCCGACGTTGAGCGGTTCGTCCGCGATCAGGCGCGGCCAGCTGACGGGCAGGCGCCCGTCGTAGGGGGTCGCGCCGAAGAGCGGGTCGGCCACGCCCGCGCCCTCGCTGCCGGGGAGCCAGGCGGCGACGAGTGCGTCGACGCCGTCGAGGTGCGCTTCGATCTCGATGGGCCGCCCGGAGACGACGAGGACGACGCAGTCGACCGCGGCGCAGACGGTGTGGATCGCGGCGGCGTCGTCTTCGGAGACGGCCATGTCGTGCTCGCCCGCGCCCGCGTCACCGACGCCTTCCGCGTAGGGGTCCTCGGCGACGACGACGATGCCGACGTCGGCGCCCGCGAGGGGTTCGGAGGCGTCCTCGCTGAAGGTGACCGCCGCGTTCGGCGCGGCCTCCTGGATGCCGGCGAGGATCGTGGTGCCCTGGGTGGGCGGGTTGAGCGAGCCCTGCCAGGAGGCGGTCCAGCCGCCGGTCTGGCGGCCGATGGAGTCGGCGCCGGAGCCCGCGACGTAGAGGTTCTCGGTGCCGGTGAGCGGGAGGAGGTCGCCGTCGTTGCGCAGCAGGGTCTGCGAGGCCGCGGCGGCTTCGCGGGCGACGTCGCGGTGCTCGTCGGAGCCGATCGCGGCGGCGCCGGCGGTGTCGGCGTAGGGCTGCTCGAAGAGGCCGAGCGCGAACTTCTGGCCGAGAATGCGGGAGACGGCGTCGTCGATGCGGTCCTCGCCCACCTCCCCTGATGCCACTTCGGACAGGAGCGTGGAGGTGAACCCCTGGTACTCGAACGGGACCATGACCATGTCGATGCCGGCGTTGATCGAGGCGCGCACGGCCTCGGCGTAGTCGGCGCTGACCTGGTCGACCGCCTGCCAGTCGGAGACGACGATCCCGTCGAAGCCCAACTCGCCCTTGAGGACGTCGGTGATGAGGTACTCGTCGGCGTGGACCTTGAGCGGGCCCTCGCCGAGGTCGGTGGAGGAGAACGAGGCCATCACGGAGCCGACGCCCGCGTCGACGGCGGCCTGGAAGGGCGCCAGGTGGATCGCGCGCAGCTCCTCCTCGCTCATCGTGGTCACGCCCTGGTCGAGCTGGTAGTCCTCGGTGGTGGAGGTGCCGTACGCGGTGCCGCCGTCGGCGACGTAGTGCTTGGCGGTGGCGAGCACGCTCGTGTTCGCGGTCAGGTCCTCGCCCTGGTAGCCCGCGACGACGGGCCCGGCGTACTCGATCGCGAGGCCCGGGTCCTCGCCGTAGGACTCGTAGGTGCGGCCCCAGCGGCTGTCGCGCGCGACGCACACGCACGGCGCGAAGGTCCAGTGGATGCCGGCGGCGCGGGTCTCGGCGGCGGTGACCTCGGCGGCGCGCCCGGCGAGGTCCGCGTCGTGGGCGGCGCCGAGCCCGATGTTGTGCGGGAAGACGACCGCGCCGGGGATCGCGGTGTTGCCGTGGACGGCGTCGATGCCGTACATGAGCGGGATGCCCAGGCGCGTCTCCATGGCCTCGGCCTGGTAGCCGTCGATCATGGCGGCCCATTCCTCGGCGGTCGCGAAGAGCGCTTCGGAGCCGCCGTTGAGGAGGGAGCCGATGCCGTACTCGGCGACGTCGGACGGCGACCCTTCGACCGCGCCGACGGTCACCTGGGTCATCTGGCCGACTTTCTCCTCGATCGTCATGCGGCCCAGCAGGTCCTCGACGCGCTCGTCGATCGGGAGGCTCGCGTCGAGGTAGTCGCCGTTCCCGTCGGCCGGTCCGTCGTCGGCGCCGGGCACGACGAGGAGGACGGTGACGACGGCCGCCGCGAGGGCGACGGCCAGTGTGGACCAGAGGACCGCGGGGCGGCGGAGGAGTTCGGGCAGGCTCGCGCCCATGGTTCGGCTCCTTGAGGGGTGAGCGGGTGGACAGGGCCCCAACCGTGTCCTACAGTAACGGAAGAGCGCTCCCACGTCCATCGCGAACGCGGAGTCGTGAACGCGGAGTGTTGCCGCACCGGGTCGCGACTGTTATGTTGGGTGACCCAACTAACCCCTCGGGGCCGGTCGCCCGGTCGTGCCCCGGTGACCCCTAGGAGCACACGTGCGACGACGCACTCTCGCCGCTTCACTCGGCGCTGCCGCAGTGGCGGCCGCGGCCGTTCCCGGCACCGCCGCGGCCAAAGCGGGCGGCCGCTGCGAGGACGACTACATCTGGCGCAACGCCGTGGTCAACGGCGGCGGCTACGTCCCCGGCATCGTCTTCAACGAGACCGAGGCCGATCTCGTCTACGCCCGCACCGACATCGGCGGCCTCTACCGCTGGAAGGAGGGCTCGCAGACCTGGAAGCCCCTGCTCGACTGGGTCGGCTGGGACCGCTGGGGCTACACCGGCGTCGTGTCGGTCGCGACCGACCCCGTCCAGCCCCGCCGCCTCTACGCGGCCGTCGGCACCTACACCAACGACTGGGACCCCAACAGCGGCGCGGTCCTCTACTCCGGCGACTACGGCGACACCTGGGGCGTCGCCGAGCTGCCGTTCAAGCAGGGCGGCAACATGCCCGGCCGCGGCATGGGCGAACGGCTCGCCGTGAGCCCCTTCGACAACGCCACCGTGTACCTCGGGACCCCGAACGGCAACGGTCTGTGGCGCTCCACCGACCACGGCCGCCATTGGTCCGAAGTGGAGTCATTCCCCAACCCCGGGAACTTCGTGCAGGACCCCTCCGGGGACTACTCCGACGACAACCAGGGCGTCCTGTGGATCGACTTCGACCTCGCCGGCGAGCGGGTCTACGTCGGCGTCGCCGACCCCGACGACCCGCTGTACGTCTCCGCCGACCACGGCGCGACCTGGCAGCCCGTCCCCGGCGCCGCCGCGGCCCTCGGCCGCGCCGACGGCAACCGGACCATCCCCAAGCAGGCCGCGTTCGACCACGAGAACGGCCACCTGTTCGTCGCCACCGGCTGGGACCCTGGGCCCTACAACGGCGCCCCGGCCTCGGGCCGCGGCGGCTCGGTCGCGCGGCTGTCGCTCGCCACGGGCGAGTGGACCGACGTGACCCCGGCCTACAACCCGATCGGCACGATCCCCGGCTTCGGGGGCCTCACCGTCGACCGCAAGGCCCCCGGCACCCTCATGGTCGCGACCCAGAACAACTGGTGGCCCGACGAGATCCTCTACCGCTCCACCGACTCCGGCGCGACCTGGGAGACGAGCTGGGACTACGTGTGGGACGCGAACTGGTCCTGGCCGCCGGCCCGCACCGACCGCTTCGACATGGACCCCGCCGGGAGCGCGTGGCTCTCGTTCGGCAACGCGGACGACGGGCCCGCGTACGCGGTCAAGCACGGGTGGATGATCGACGCGCTCGCCATCGACCCGCACGACTCGGACCGGATCATGTGGGGCACCGGCGCCACGATCTGGGGCACCGAGTCGCTGACCCGCTGGGACGCCCAGGGCGCGCTGGTCGGCTGGGACTCCGTCGCGGGACACCAGATCGCGCTCCCGATCGAGCCGTTCACCGTCGCTGTGCGGGTCGAGGGCCTGGAGGAGACCGCGGTGCAGGACATCGCGGCCCTCGGCGGGACCGTCGTCTCGGCGACGGGCGACCTCGGCGGGTTCGTGCAGACCGACCTCGGCGAGGCGGGCGTGCAGATCCGCCGTCCGAACTGGACGTCGGGCCGCGGCGTCGACTTCGCGGGCCTGGACCCGCGGGTCGTGGTCGGGACCGGTGACGTCGAGGGCGAGACGGACGGCCACGTGGGCGTCTCCACCGACGGCGGCGCCACCTGGCTGACCACGGCCCGCCTCGACGGGATCGCGGGCGGCGCGAACGCCGGGTCGGTCGCGGTGAGCGCCGACGGCGCGGTGATCGTCTGGTCCCCCGGGAACGGCACGACCGCACCGGTGTTCAGCACCGACTTGGGGCGGACGTGGACGCCCGTGGACGGGCTCCCGGCGGGCGCGCTCGTGCGCGCGGACCGGGCGAACGCGAACCGCGTCTACGCCTTCGCGGCCGGTACGTTCTACGCCAGCACCAACGGCGGTCTCGCGTTCGCGGCCACTCGGGCCACCGGGCTCCCGGCGTCCGGGCCCGTGGACTTCCGGGCCGTGCCCGGCAGGCGCGGGCACCTGTGGCTGGTCGGCGGCGAGGCCGACGCGGCCTACGGCATGTGGCGCTCGTCCGACGGCGGCGCCACTTGGCGCCGGGTGCGGGACTTCGCGGAGGCCGACGCGGTCGGGTTCGGCAAGGCGCGCAACCGGCACGGGTACCCGACGGTCTTCACGTCGGCGAAGGCCGGGGGCGTGCGCGGCATCTGGCGCTCCACGGACGAGGGCCGCAACTGGGTCCGCGTGAACGACGACGCGCACCAGTGGGGCTGGACCGGGAAGGCGGTCTCCGGCGACCCGGACGTGTACGGCCGGGTGTACATCGCCACGAACGGCCGCGGCCTGATCTACGGCGACATCGCCGACTGAGACCCGCCCGGGTGCGCCGCAGGGGTCAAGGCCGGCGACGCACCCGGGCGAGGAGTCCGAACACGGCGGCGGTGACCAGCACGTACGCGAGGACGAGGACCGCGGCATCGGGCGCGGCCTCGACGTTCCAGCCGGTATCGCGGCCCTCGCTCGCGAAGACCAGGCGGTTCACGGTGAGGAACACCAGGTGGAGAGCGATGCTGGCCCACAGTGAACCGGTGGCGATGCGGGCGGCGAGGAGCGCGGTGCCGAAGCAGGCCAGCAGGATCACGTAGGTGACGGGGTCGGTGCCGGCCGGGGCGAGCAGGAGCCCGTCGGGTTCCTGCCCCAGCGCGAGCGCGGTGAGCGAGGCCGCGGCCGAGGTCGGGACCATGATGAGGCAGAACAGCAGGAGCGTCCCGAGGAACGCGGCCGTGCGGGCGCCGCGGCGGCGCAGCGTGGTGAACGCGTAGCCGCGGAAGACGAGTTCTTCGAGGAGGGCTTCGAGACCGAACGCGATGAGCGCGTTCAGGACCAGGAAGCGCGCGAGGTCGCCGCCGTCGACGGCGCCGAACTCGATCCAGCCGGCCAGGGCCGCCGGGGTGATGACGAGGACCGCGGCGCCACCGGTGACGATGGCACCCATGGCGAGGCCGCGGGCGGCGTCTCCGGCCGGGCCGAGGCCGAGCGCGGCGAGCGGGCGCCGGTCGACCCTGCCGTTGAGCCACACGATGAACGCGGTGACGGTCGTGCCCACGATGAGCGCGGCGAGGGCCTGGCGGCCGGTGCGGCCGAGCCCCCACTGCTCCCCCAGCGCGGTCGAGACAGGCCCGGCGGCGCCGAGGGCCAGGCCCATCGCGGCCCAGGCGGCCAGCGCGCGCCATGCGAGGGAGCGCCGGTTCGGAACTCCGGTCGGACGTCCGGTCGGGAGCGGTGGCTGCGGCTGTACGGGCCTCGTCGCGGTCATGGGTCCACATTCCCACGGCCGCGGGGGCGCCGCATCGGTCGCAGGTGGGAACCCGGGTTGCGACGAAGGTGGGCACCGGCCTCCGCCGAAGGTCGTCATCCGGGCGTGTCGCAGCGGCGCGGTCGTAGAAACAAGGTCATAAAGGCATGGCCGCGGCGGCGGGACGCCCGGGCCGCGCACCGCGGCCCGGGCCTCCGTCGCTAGTAGACGCTGGAGCCGATCCAGTCGTCGTAACCGTAGCCGACCGGGTCGGCGTAGTTCCGCGCGGCGGGCTTGATCGTTGCGGTGCCGCAGGAGGTGAGGACCAGGTTCGATCCGGTCGCGGCGCTGCTGAACCCGAGGCACAGGTCGGCGTGTCCGGCGGGGTGGATCCCGTTGGCGTCCATGGTGAACTCCTGGTTCAGGCCGCCGTGGCAGTCCCACAGGACGAGCGCGGTGCCGGCCCGGACGCGGCCGCCCTCGACGTCGACGCAGCGGTCGTGCGAGAGCTCCACGTGCAGCGAGCGCTGCGCGGCGTCGTACCAGAAGCCCTGGTTGCGGCCGCCGTGGCAGCCCCAGGAGACGAGGTCGGTGCCGTTGCGCGAGTCGTAGCCCTCGGCGTCCACGCAGAGCCCGGTGCCGGTGTGCCTGAGGTCCTGGAACTCGAAGAGCCCTTCGTAGAGCACGGCGTTGTTCGTGCTCGCCGGGTCGACGCAGGTGGCGGTCTCCCAGTCGGGGTGGTCGTAGAAGTCGGTGATGCACTCGGCGAAGGCCCCGTGCCCGAGGTAGTTGGGGTGCAGGGACTGCCGGAACGCGTGCTCGGAGGGCAGGACGCCGACCTCGACGTACACGCCGCGGGCCCACGGCTGGGCCTCGCAGACGCCGTGCCCGTCGAAGAGGCGCTGCGCGTTGAGGTACCGCACGCCCTTGCCGAGCGCGGCGTCGCGGACGCCGTCTTCGAACAGGGGCACGGCCTTGTTGCGCGCGAAGGCCGCGTCGGCGAGGTAGAGCAGGCACCCGCCGGAGTACCAGCCGGGGAAGTCCGGGTTGTCCTCCACGTCGGGGCCGCCGGGGCTGGGGTAGGACATGACGACCATGTCGTAGTCGGCGGCGAGGTAGCCGGCGTCGGTCATGGTCTGGCGGACCGCGTCGATCGCGGTCTCGACCCCGTCCTCGGTGACCTCGACGCGGGCCTCCCAGTCCTCGGTGTGCTCGTCCCAGCAGGGGCCGAGGAACAGGATGCGGTTGGTGACGCACTCCGTGGCGGTGGGTCCGAACTGGATGCCGCCCTCGTCGTTGGCGCCCACCACGATCCACACGAGCTTGACGTGGGTGTTGCGGGCCTTGATCGCGAGGTTGTCGCCCTGGTTGAGCTCGTCCCACTGGGTGGCGCCGGAGCCCTCGACGAGGTGCGGGGAGGCGCCGCCGGAGCAGGAGACGTTGTACTGGACGTCGCTCTCGATGCCGGCGCGGAAGAGCGCCTGGTCGTAGGAGCGGTCGCACCAGTTGCCGTCGCGGTGGGTGTCCGGGTCGTAGTTGCCGACGCCTTCGCCGGAGATCTCGCTGTCGCCCATGGCGACCAGGGAGGTCTGGCGGTCGTCGAGGGGGCGGATGCCGGGGTCGCCGTACAGGGCCTCGGCCTCGGCGGCGCGGACGGCTTCGAGGCCGGCGGGGAGCGGGACGATGTCGGGGCGCTGCTGGGCCTGGGCCGGGAGCGCGGTGGTCAGGGTGAGGGCGGTGAGCGCCGCGGCGAGTACCGCCGCGGCCGCTCGTCTCCGGGGGTTGGACATGGCAGTCTCCTGTTCGGAAACATGGATGGCCGTCGATGGCCCGTAGTGGTGAGACTACCGTTACCGAACAGTAATGTGAAGATTGTCTGCGTTGTCAGTTCCGGGTCGGCGCGGGCGCCGCGTCAGAGCGCGGCGGCCATGCGGTCGACGGCCTCGGCCAGAATCTCCGGCGAGGTCGCGTAGTTGAGCCGCACGTGGCCCGCGCCGCCGGTCCCGAACGGGAGCCCGGAGTTGAGCGCGACGCGGCCCTTCTCCATGAACACCGCGGCCGGGTCGTCGCCGAGCCCGAGGGCGCGGCAGTCGAGCCAGGCGAGGTACGTGCCCGGCTCGGGCCGGTACCGCACGTCGGGGAGCCGGTCGGCCAGGAGGTCGGCGAGGAGGCGGCGGTTCTCGTCGAGCCCTGCCAGGAGCGCGTCGAGCCAGGGCCCGCCCTCGCGGAACGCGGCGGTGTGGGCGATCGAGCCGAGGTGGCTGATGCTGACGGCCATCTTCTCGGGCATGCGCGCGAGGTCGGCGCGGGCGTCCGTCCCGGCCATCGCGACGGCGCCGCGGAGCCCGGGGAGGTTCCACGCCTTGGCCGCCGAGGTCAGCGCCAGGCCGGCCTCGCCGCCGGCCACCGTCAGGTAGGGGACGAAGCGGGTGCCGGGGGCCACGAGCGGCGCGTGCGCCTCGTCGGCCACGACCCGCACGCCGTAATCGGCGGCAAGGCGCGCGACCCGCTCGAGCTCGGATCTGGTGTGGACGGTCCCGGTCGGGTTGTGCGGGTGGCACAGCAGGTACGCGGCGCGCCCGCCGCGCCCGAGCGCGAGCTCGAAGGCCGCGGCGAGGGCGGCGAAGTCGATGCGCTGGTCCGCGCCCAGCGGGGCCTCGATCACCCTGCGGTCGTTGAAGACCGGGAAGAGGTGGAACGGCGGGTACACGGGGCTGTTGACGACGATCGCGTCGCCGGGCCCGGTGACGGCCTTGAGCATCTCTACCACGCCGAGCATGATGTCGGGCACCGTGCGGACGCGGTCGGGCTCGAGGTCGGTCCAGTGCCAGCGCTCGGCGGCGAAGGCCGCGACGGCCTCGGCGTAGCCGGTGCCCGAGGGGTAGCCGGTGTCGCCGGCGGCGATCGCGTCGGTGACGGCCTTGGCGATCGGCTCGGCCAGGCGGACGTCCATCTCGGCGACCCACAGGGGCAGCACGTCGGGGTCGTAGCGGCGCCATTTCTCGCTGGTGCGCTGGCGGAGCTGGTCGAGAGTGAGCTGCCGGAGCGGGTTGTCGGGCAGCTCGTTCGAGGCATGGGTGGTCGCGCTCATGCACAGAAGGTATCGGAGTTCTGGCGCCGTGTCACCTTGTGCGGGCGGAACTCTCAGCGTGTGCGGTGTCACGGGAACGGCCGCGCCCGAGGCTTGTAGTTCGTACTACGAACTATTATGGTTCGTAGTACGAACTACTTTATCGGAAGAGGCACACCCATGACGCAGCAAGGTCGTACCGTGGCGGTCGTCGGCGGAGGCTACGGCGGCGCCGCCGTCGCGAAGGCCCTGGACGAGCACGCCGACGTGGTGCTCATCGAGCCCAAGGACGCGTTCGTCAACGCCGCCGGCGCGCTCCGCGCCCTCACCCGCCCCGAGGAGTGGGCCGAGCGCATCTTCTTCCCCTACGACGGGTTCCTGCGGCGCGGCACCCACGTGCGCGAGTACGCCGCCGGGGTCGACGCCGGGGGCGTCACCCTCGCTTCCGGCGCGCGCGTCGAGGCCGACTACATCGTGCTGGCGACCGGATCGGGCTACCCGTACCCCGCGAAGACCCGCACCGACGCGGCCGCCGAGGCGGTCGTGCACTTCAAGGAGTCCCACGCCGAGCTGGCCGGGGCCGATCGCGTGCTCATCGCCGGGGCCGGGCCGGTGGGGCTGGAGCTGGCCGGGGAGATCCGCGACGTGTGGCCCGGCAAGCGGATCACCGTGGTCGACCCGGCCCCCGAGCTGCTGCCCGGGTACGCCGAGGAGCTGCGGGCCGAGCTGCACCGGCAGCTGGAGCGGCTGGACGTGGAGGTGCGCCTGGGCGCGGGCCTCGACGCCGAGCCGGACGTGGAGCCGGGCCGGGCCGGGAACGTGCGCGCCGGCGTCGGCGGCGAATCAGTGGAGGCCGACATCTGGTACCGCGCGTACGGCGTCAGCACCAACTCCGGGTTCCTCGGCGACGGCCTGGCGCCCCTGAACGGGCGCGGGCAGCTCCCGGTCACGCCGCTGCTCAATGTGGACGGCCATCCGCACGTGTACGCGGTCGGCGACGTCACCGACGTGCCCGAGGAGAAACGCGCCGGGTCTGCGATGCAGCACGCGGAGGTGGTGGCCGCCAACATCATCGCGCAGGTCGGCGGCGAGGCCCCGACCCGGGAGTACCGGCCGCTGCCGGTCCCGGTGGTGCTGCTCCCCCTCGGCCCCGAGCACGGGGTCGGCCAGATCCCCTCGGAGACCGGACCGTCCATGCTGGACGCCGCTTCGGTGGCGGATTGGAAAGGCCGGGACCTCATGTACGGCAAGTTCGCCGAGCTGTTCGGGCTCGGTTAGGGCTCAGGCTCGGAGTCTGAGTCGGCCGCCGGACCGGCGGTCGGGGCCCCCGTCGCGGCCCGCGGCGGGGGTCCGGTCGCGTCAGGACCCGCCGGACTCGGTGCAGCCCTGGGAGGCCGGGCACTCGGTGAAGACCGGCGGCACCTGGTTGTCGACCACGACGCGGCCGAGCAGGTCGACCAGGGTCGCGCGCTCGGCCTCGGACAGGCTCAGCGGCAGCTCGGCGACCCGGCGGGTGACGTCGTCGTGGAACTCGTCGGCGAGCTGGGCGCCCTTGGCGGTCAGCGCGACCCGCGCGGCCCGGCCGTCCCCGGGGTCGCTCTCGCGGCGCACCAGGTCGCGCTTCTCGCAGCGGTCCACGAGCCCGGAGATGCTCGACTTGGCGAGCCCGAGGGTCTTCGCGAGCTCGAACATGCCGAAGGGCCGGGCCATGATCACGCACAGGAGCTGGGCCTGGGGGACGGTGAGGTCGAAGTGGCGGACGGCGTCGGCGTAGACGGCGTCGACGAGGAACGCCGTGCGCACCAGCGCGGTGCCCATGCCCATCGGTCCGCCCTCGTATTCCTCCATCCCGCAAGCATACTGCGAGGCCAGAGCCGGTGCCGGTGTCGTCGGACACCACTGGGGAGGGGCATCGCACCCCCGGTCCGTTTACCTACCCCTCTCCGGGGAGCGTCCTTCGTTTTTTCGGAAGTGATGGCGTAGGCTTTAGCCACGTCCCGCACCGGCGGCGGGACCGTCCGAGGTCGACCCGTCGCCCGACCTCCCCGGCTGCGCCGCGCCCGCCCGCCGCGATGCGCCTGATCCCCCTGAGAACCGCCCATTCAGCGCCGATTGGATTGCCGTGAACGAAGCAGCCCCCGAATGGCCTCCGCCGGGGATCGATCCCGACGTGCCCTCGACCGCTCGGGTCTACGACGCCATCCTCGGCGGCAGGGACAACTTCAAGGCCGACCGCGAGGCCGCCGAGGTCTTCCTGCACCACATCCCCCAGGCCCGCGAGTGCGCGATCCTCAACCGGACCGCCCTGGTGCGCGGCGTCCAGTACATGGTCCGCAGCGCCGGGATCGACCAGCTCCTCGACATCGGCTGCGGCCTGCCCACGAAGCAGAACACCCACGAGGCCGCCCAGGAGATCAACCCCGAAGCGCGCGTGGTCTACGTCGACAACGACCCGATGGTCCTCTCCCACGGCCGCGCCCTGCTCGCCGACGACCGCACCACCACCGTGGTCACCGCCGACCTGCGCGACCCCGCTGGCGTCCTCGCCAACCCCGAGGTGCGCGCCGCCCTCGACTTCGACCGGCCCGTCGGGCTCATGCTCATCGGCATGATCATGCAGATCGCCGAGGACGAGCACCCCGACGACATCATCGCGGCCCTCATGGAGCCCCTCGCCTCCGGCTCGCACCTGTTCATCACCTCCTGGCCCGACACCGGCGACCCGGCCCAGCACGCGCTCTCGCGCGCCTGCCTCGAATCGCTCGGGAACGGCTGGTGCCGCCCCGTCGAGCGCCTGGAGCGGCACTTCCTCGGGATGCCGCTGGTCGCGCCCGGCCTGGAGTTCGTCTCGCGGTGGTACCCGGAGGACCCCGGGCGCGCCGTCCCCGAGTTCGCGGACATGGAGCCGTACGAGCGGACCCAGATGGCCGCGATCGCCGTCAAGCCCTAGATCCCGCTGGGGCGCAGACCGAACCGACTCTTGACCTAGGTCACGCAGCCACCTGCGGCCGGCATCGCCGGAGCCCAGTAGGCTCGATGCGGACCGCCGGCGCACCACACGCTCCACCGCTGTGCAGCGTGTTCGAGAAGAGAAGAGACCGCCTATGCCCATGCTCGAGATCCGACGGCACAGCAAGCGCAACGGCGACGAGGCCGTCCACCTCTCGCAGGAGGGGGTCGAGCTGGCCCGATGGTCCGGCACCCTCATGGGCCCCTTCCAGACCGTGGCCACCAGCGTCGCCCCGCGGGCGCGCGAGACCGCCATCGCCATGGGATTCGCGGTCACCGTCGAACTCCCGACCCTCCACAACGTGAACGCGTTCCTCCAGGAGTCCCAGGCCGCCACCCACGACGTCGGCGCCCCGTTCACACGGCTCGCGCGCCTCGTCGGGCGCCGCGGCAGCGCGGTCAGCGACTACTCGCACGCGCTCGCCCGCCAGTGGTCCGAACTCCTCGCGCCCCTCGGTCCCGGGGACGCGGCCCTGGTCATCGGGCACGGCGGCCACATCGAATGCGGGCTCGTAGCGCTCTTCCCCGAGGCCGAGCACGACGAATGGGGCCCCCTGTTCGGGTACATGGAGGGCGCGCGGCTCCACTACGACTCGTCCGCCGGGCGCTTCCACGACATCGAGTTCGTCCGGAACTGAACGGCGAGAACCGAACGCACGAAGCGGGGGCCGAGGCAAGCCGGCCCCCGTTCCGCGTTTCTACGGCCGCCCGGTGCGCACGGCCAGGCGCGGCAGGTACCAGACCGCGAGGGCGACCGCGGCCAGCGCGTACGGGATGAGGACCGGGAGCGGGAACCCGTACCCGACGCCCGAGTCCTCGAACTCCAGGTTCGCCAGGGCGTGGACCATGACGCCGGAGCTGAGCATGTCCTGGTAGGTGAGCTGGCTCCAGAACAGGTCCTGCACGTGGACCAGGAGCAGGACCATCGCGGCCAGGAGCGCGAACGGCAGGGCGGCCTTGAGGAACGCGCCCTTCGCCGCCCCCCGCGGGACCCCGTGCTCGACGGCGGCGCGGCGGCGGTCCTCCAGGCCCCAGCACAGGGCCGTGAACAGGAACAGCAGCGGGATCGCGATCCACGCGCGGGGCGGGAACGAGCCGATGACGACCCACTCCCCCTCGTCGGCGACCGCCTGGAGGTGCGCGGCCGCGAGGGGGCCGGTGCCCACGAACAGCCAGGGCGCGAACGGCAGCAGGAGCCAGCGCGAGGCGTCGCCCAGGGGCCGCAGCGCCCCGACCGCGAAGCCGCCGGCCGCGGCCGCGAGGAGGGCGATGCCGGTGGTGACCAGCGGCGGGCCCCAGGTGCGGCGGATGAGGAACCACTGGTCGACGGGCTGGGCGGCGCCCTCGCCGATGCGGGTGAGCCACGGCAGCAGGAAGTAGCCGACGGCCGCGAGCGCGATGAGGAGCACCGCGAGTGCGGGGATCGCGGCGGCCGCGCGGGCCGAGGCCGGCTCGGTCGGCTCCGGTTCGGCGTCGATGCGCACGCGCGCGGCGGCGAAGAGGACCGCCGCGCCGATCCCGAGGACCGCGAGGATCACCAGGAGCAGCACGGACTTCGCGGTGCCGAGGCCGACGTCGAGGCCGGTGCGCACGCCTTCGAAGACCTGCCGCAGCGGCACGGGCGCCTCGGCGGGCAGGCCGCTGATCGTGCCGTACGCGAACGTCTGGAGCGCGACGGCGGCCAGCGCGATCGCGGTCAGGCCCGCGGTCGCCGCGAGCGCGCCGGTCCGCCTGCCCTCCCCGCGCAGGGCCGCGAGGCAGGCCAGGACGCCGGTGCCGATGACGACGCCGGAGACGAGCAGCGGCCAGTCGTAGACCGTCGCCTCGGTGTCGCGCTCGCTGACGACGCGCTCGATGAGCCACGCGGTGGTCAAGGCCGCGGGCGCGAACGAGAGCGCCGCGAGCGTCCAGGCCACGCGGGACACCGCGCGGACGGCGGGCCCGGCCCGGTGGATCAGGAGCGCGAGCATCGGCGCGATGACGGCCCCGCCGAGGACCAGCAGTCCGGTCGGTCCCAGGAGGTGTGCGACCCCGTCCCAGAACAGTCCTTCCTCGGCGATCCGATCGTAGTTCGCACCACCGACATCATCGAGCCCGTCGAGGCCGATGCCCGCCTGCGTGCTCAGCTGCACCGTCCGGATCGTCGGCAGCACGTACGCGATCACCAAGGCGGCCAATGGGATCAACAGCAGTGTGAAACCGCCCGCCCCGCGGGCCGCGTCGCTGCGTGGCTGCACTTGGGGCGGCGGCGGGAACTGCGTGGCCGGCGGAGGCGGCAGCGGCCAGCGCGGCTGCACCTGCTGGAACGAGAGGGTGGCGTCGTCGGGGGGCGGCGTCCCCGCTCCCGGGGGAAGGGCCATGGGGGCTCCTGCGGATGATGAGGGATGTAGGAGAACTCTGTATCACGCGGACTCCGGGGCGAATCGCGCGGTGGCGACTACAAGAGACTCCTATTGGGACTCGTTTGACGCATGTGAACTGGGAAGTCGATTCGGAGCCCGCACTGTGACCGCATTGCCGCCGACGCGGCATCGGAGTCGAGAAGGGCAATCGATTGCTGTGGTGACTCCCACGTACCGCAATCGCGTTGCGCGCCGCGCCGCCCGGGTGCTTTGATCGGGTCATGTCGGATACCGCGCACTTCCTGGCGTTCGTCGCCGCCTCGCTCGTCCTGATCCTCATCCCGGGGCCCTCGGTCATGTTCACCATCAGCCGGGCGCTCATCTACGGTCGGCGGCAGGCGGTGCTCACCGCGTGGGGGAACGCGGCCGGGACGTTCTGCGCGTCGGCGCTCGCGGCGGTGGGGCTGGGGGCGCTGATCAGCGAGTCGGCGCTGGCGTTCGCGATCGTGAAGTACGCGGGCGCGGCGTACCTGGTCTACCTGGGCGTCAAGGCGCTCCGGGACCGGAAGGGCCTGATGGGGCCGGCCGACGACGAGCCGGCGGCGCCGAAGCGGACGCTCGCGACCGTGGCGGAGGGCTTCCTGGTGGGGCTGCTCAACCCGAAGTCGATCCTGTTCTTCCTGGCGATCCTGCCGCAGTTCGTGGACCCGGCCTCGGGCTCGGCGACGGTGCAGATGCTCGTCCTCGGTGGCACGTTCGCGGTCCTCGCGGCGGCGTGCGACTCGGTGTGGGGCCTGGTGGCCTCGGCCGCGCGCGACGTCTTCCGCCGCCCGCGCCCCAAGCGCATCCTCGCCAACACGGGCGGCACCGCCCTGATCGGCCTGGGCATCGCCGCCGCGGCTGGCGAGCGCGCCTGACCGGTGCTCCGAGCCGCCCGGCGCGGGCGGCTCGGCCGTTCCCGACGCCGACGCGCCGGGCGGCCTCGCGCTTTCCGGTACCGGCCCAGGGCGCTTTGGGAGCGCTTGCACATCGATGAACATAGATGTATGGTGTGTGGACCCTCACCGCGATCCCCATCATCTCCTCCGGCTCGCGCGGCCCGCTCCGAGGACCGCAACGACGCCCCCGGCAGCGTCCAGAGAGGTCTCCATGTCCACACTCATCCTCCCCCGCATGCGAAGAGGACTGATCGCGGCGGCGGCCGCGGTCGTCGTCGCCGCGGTCGCGCTCGTCGCGGTCATGGCGCCCCGGCCCGCCAGCGCGGCGAGCCTCACCGAGATCACCGGCTTCGGGACGAACCCGAGCAACCTCCAGATGTACCTGTACGTCCCGGACGACGTCGATCCCGAACCGGCCCTGGTCGTCGGCATCCACTACTGCACCGGCTCGGGTCCGGCGTTCTACTCGGGCACCGAGTGGGCGCAGCTCGCCGACCAGTACGGGTTCATCGTGCTGTACCCGTCGGTGACGCGGTCGAGCAAGTGCTGGGACGTGTCGTCCCAGGCGTCGCTGAACGGGACCGGCTCGGACTCGGTGGGCATCAAGTCGATGATCGACTGGGTGTTCGCGAACTACGACGTGAACGAGGACGAGGTGTACTCGACCGGCGTCTCGTCGGGCGCGATGATGACCAACGTGATGCTGGCGAACTACCCGGACCTGTTCGAGGCGGGGGCGTCGTTCTCGGGCGTGCCGTTCACGTGCTTCGCCACGACCGACGGCTCGGAGTGGAACTCGCAGTGCTCGAACGGGCAGATCAACCGGACGCCGGCCCAGTGGGGCGACGCGGTCCGGGCGGTGAACGCCGGGTACACGGGCGAGTGGCCGCGGATGCAGATCTGGCACGGCACCGGGGACACGACGCTGTACTACCAGAACTTCCAGGAGCAGATCGACCAGTGGACTAACGTCCACGGCACCGACCAGACCCCGGACCTCTCGGACACGCCGCAGGCGAACTGGAACCGGACCCGCTACGGCGGCACCGGTTCCCAGCCGGCGGTCGAGGCGATCAGCCTCCAGGGGGTCGGGCACAACCTGTACGTGTGGGGGATGGCCTCGAAGGCGCTGGAGTTCTTCGGGTACGACACCGATGTGGACCCGACGACCTCGCCGACCGACCCGGTCACGACGCCCACGGGCGGGCCGACCGGCGGGTGCTCGGCCGTGATCAAGGTCGTGAGTTCATGGAACTCCGGCTGGCAGGCGAACGTCGACGTGACGGCGGGCGCGGCGGCCATCTCCGGGTGGCGGCTGACGTGGACCTGGCCGGGCGGGCAGGCGATCTCCAGCCACTGGAACGCGACGGTCACGACCAGCGGATCGTCTGTCACGGCAACGGATGTCGACTGGAACGGCACGGTCGCGGCGGGCCAGACGAAGACCTCCGCGTGGGGCTTCATCGGCAGCGGATCGTCGGCGACACCGGCGGTGACCTGCACACCTGCTTGATTCACACCCCCGACGCGTTCGGGTGCCGGGCCGCACTGCGGCCCGGCACCCGAACGCGTCCAGTCCGGCCGGTCGGACCGGTGACCCGGGAAACTGAGGAACGCGGGAAACCGGAGAAGCGTGTGACCCAGTGCGGACGACAGGCCCGCGGGGTCCGGCTCCCGTCCTAAACTGTCCTGGCGCGTCGGCCCAGAAGGCCCGGCGCGGTCGGCTCGGCGATGCCGCCGGGCCGCGGGACACGATTGGAGCCGCCGGACATGACCGAGTTTCCGCCCGAGGTCCTCGACCGGTTCGCCGGTGTGGGGATGGACCTTGAGAAGCTGTTCTCCGCAGGGGAACTGGGCTCGCGCATGGGCATCGACGTGGTCGAGGCGGCGCCCGAGCGGGTGGTGGCGCGGATGGCGGTGGAGGGGAACCGGCAGCCGTACGGGCTGCTCCACGGCGGGGCTTCGGCGGTGATAGCCGAGACGCTGGGGTCGATCGGTGCGATGCTCCACGCCGGGCCCGGCCGCATCGCGGTCGGCGTGGACCTCAACGTGACGCACCACCGCGCGGCCCGCTCCGGCACGGTCACCGGCATCGCCACCCCGATCCACCGCGGCCGCTCGACCGCGACCTACGAGATCATCATCAGCGACGAGGAGGACCGGAGAATCTGCACCGGCCGCCTCACCTGCATGATCCGCGACGCCCCCGAGGCTTGAGGGCGGCGCATCGGGAGCGTCTCGGCGGTTCTACGCATTTCAGACATCCGCAGGCACCCCCGGATCAACAGTGCCCGGTCGGTATGACATTCGAGCGGTTGCGGACTTACCTTGCAAAACGCGTGGGCTGCACGGAATTCTCGCGCCTCGCGGCGTTGGCTTTCGGGAGCGTCACGGCGCGTCTTTGCAAATCGGACATTCGCAGGCGCCCCCGATGTAATCGTGCGCCTCGGGTCCGACACTTCGATGCCAGCAGATCGTGGAGCGGGGAAAGCCCGTTCCACGGTGAGTTCCGCTCGAATACGACCGCCGCCCTCGCCGCCCTCGCCGCCCTCGCCGCCCTCGCCGCCCTCGCCGCCCTCGCCGCCCTCGCCGCCCTCGCCGCCCTCGCCGAGCGATGGTGCCGTTTCGGGATCGCGCCGTGGCCGGTGGCATGTCACATGTGACATGCCACCGGCCATGGCGTGTTGCGTTACTTCAGGAGGGTCTGCATGGTGCCGAAGTCGACGCCGCCGTCTCCTGCGTCGTAGGAGTCGGATTCGAGGAGGGTGGTCGTGGCGCGGCGGGCCGCCGCGTAGGCCGCTGCGGCGAGGCCGGGGCCGAGGCTGATTCGGGAGACGCCGAGCTTTGCCAGCGCGGAGGGCGCGGGGGCTCCGGGGCCGGCCATGATGTTGAGCGGCAGGCTGATCGCGTTGACCAGGGCGGTGATCGTCTCGGGGTCGGTGACTCCGGGCACGAAGATACCGTCGACGCCCGCCTCGGTGTAGGCGGCGGCGCGTTCGATCGTGGCGGCAAGGCGGGTCTCGGGCTCGCCGATGCCCGCGAGGTAGATGTCGATGCGGGCGTTGATGAACAGGTCGGCGCCCGCCCCTTCACGAGCGGCGGCCAAGCGCTCGGCCTGGTCGGTCAGCGGGCGGAGCGAACCGGGCTGGTCGGCGATTGAGTCCTCGATGTTCACGCCGACGGCGCCCGCCGAGGCGACCGCCGCGAGGGTCTTGCGGACCCCCTTCGGGGTCCGGCCGAACCCGGACTCGATGTCGGCGGTGACCGGCACGTCGACCGCGCGCACGACGCGCTCGACCACGCCCACGGCCGCATCGCGGTCGAGGTGGTCCCCGTCGGGTCGCCCGAGGCTCCAGGCGACGCCCGCGCTGGTGGTGGCGATCGCGGCGGCGCCCGCATCGGCGATGACAGCCGCACTGCCGGCGTCCCAGCAGTTCGGCAGGAGCAGCGGCGGAGTGGTGGTGTGGAGGGCGCGGAACCGCGCGGCCTTGTCGTTCGTCATGCCCGTAATCAAACCAGCGGTGTCGCTTTATGTCTGGCCAGAATTCGACACCACCGTCCGACCGCAGATCAGGACTGGAATCGGGACTTGGATCGCGACCGTGCTCGGGTCGTCGGCTATCACCGGGCCGGTCCCGGGGTCGGGCACAAGCCTGATGCGGGACCCGTCGCGGGCATTCGCTCCCCGCTCCTGCCGCCTCTCCTGTCGGGTGCCGCAGCGCTTCGCGCTGCGGCACCCGGCAGAGCGCTCCACGGACCGTGGCACGGCCGGTCCAACCTCGGCATCGATATATCTCCCTATACGCCCCGGCTGACCGCATCAACCGATCGGTTGATCGCGATGATCAACCGCGCCTTCAGCTTCGCGGCCGATGCCCCGCGGTCCGATCCTTGCGAATCTTGTCTCACACGAAGCAAGGAGGCCACCATGGCGATCATCGAGGTCAAGGACCTGGTCAAGCACTACGGAACCCAGAAGGCCGTCGACGGCGTGTCGTTCACTGTGGACGAAGGGGAGATCTTCGGCATCCTCGGTCCGAACGGCGCGGGCAAGACCACGACCGTCGAGTGCACCGAGGGCCTGCGCACCCCCGACTCCGGGACGGTCTCGGTCATGGGCCTCGACCCCCACCGGGACGCCAAGGAGCTCAAGCAGGTCCTCGGCATCCAGCTCCAGGAGAGCCGCCTCCCCGACCGGCTCCGCGTCGGCGAGGCCCTGGACCTCTACCGGTCCTTCTACCGCAACCCGGCCGATCCCGCCAAGCTCATCGACTCACTCGGCCTGGGCGCCAGGGTGAAGACCCCCTACGGGAAGCTCTCCGGCGGCCAGCAGCAGCGCCTCTCCATCGCGCTCGCGCTCATCGGCAACCCCCGCGTGGCGGTCCTCGACGAGCTCACCACCGGTCTCGACCCGCAGGCCCGCCGCGACACCTGGGAGCTGATCGAGCAGGTCCGCGACTCGGGCGTCACGATCATCCTGGTCACCCACTTCATGGACGAGGCCGAGCGCCTGTGCGACCGCCTCGCGGTCATCGACTCCGGCAAGGTCGTCGCCGTCGACACCCCCGCCGGCCTCACCGCCCGCGTCAGCGCCGAGCAGCGCGTCCGCTTCCGCCCCTCCGCGGAGTTCGCCGACGCCCTGCTGCTCGACCTCCCCGAGGTCGCCGCGGTCGAGCGCAACGGCGCCCAGGTCATCGTCTCCGGGAGCGAGAACCTGCTCCAGGCGGTGGCGTCGGTCCTGGCCCGCAACCAGATCGTGGCCGCGGACCTCCGCGTCGAACAGGTGAGCCTGGACGACGCGTTCGTGGCCCTCACCGGCAAGTCCATCGAGAACTGAAGCCCCGCGACCACTCCCCCGCCAACTCCCGCGAACGCAAAGGAAGTCCCCCGATGTCAGCGCTCCTGAAACTCGTCCAGACCGAGATGCGGCTCTTCGTCCGCGACCCCGTCTCGTTCACCCTCGGCCTGCTCCTCCCCGCCGTGCTCCTCATCGGTCTCGGCGCCGTCCCGATCCTGCGCGAGCCCTCGCCGGACATGGACGGGGTCCGCTTCATCGACTACTTCGCGCCGTCGGTGATCGTCATGTCGGTCGCGGTCATCGGCCTCACCAGCCTCCCGGCCGTCATGGCCGGCTACCGCGAGCAGGGCATCCTGCGCCGCATGCAGACCACCCCCGTGCATCCCGTGAAGCTCCTCGCCGCGCAGCTCATCGTGAACCTGCTCGCCGCACTGGTCGCCACCGTCCTGGTGGTCGTCTCCGGCCGCCTCGTCTTCGACGTCCCGCTGCCGGGCAACCCCTTCGGGTTCGCCGTCGCGTTCGTGCTCGGGATCGGGGCGGTCTTCGCCCTGGGTATGCTGGTGGCGGCCGTGGCGCCCACCGCCCGCGCGGCCTCCGGGATCGCGACCGTCCTGTTCATGACGGTCATGTTCTTCGGCGGCGTGTACCTCCCCCGGTTCATGCTCCCCGAGGCCGTCGCCCGCATCGGCGACTACGTGCCGCCGGGCGTGCAGTCGCTGCTGGACACCTGGAACGGCGACGCCCCCGACGTCGTGCAGCTCCTGGTCCTGGCCGCGGTCGCCCTGGCGGCCGGTGCCGGTGCGGCCCGAATGTTCAAGTGGGAGTAGTGATGACAGGGTCCGCTCAGGCCGTGGCCGAGGTGCGTGAACGCCAGTCCAAGGTCTTCGGCTTCTACGGCCGGTTCATGGACGTGGTCCCGTACCTGACCCTCGCCGTCGCCACCGCGCTGAGCGCCCTCATCTCCGACCTCGGCCCGGCCGACAGGACCGCTTCGGCGGTCCTGTCGGCCGCGGCCGCGCTCTGGGTGTACTTCGGGTTCACCCGCATGTCGGCGGAGCCGCCGGTCCCCCTGGTCCGCATGACCGTGTACTTCGCCGGCCTCACCGTGCTCGGCTTCGTGCTCATGCGCTTCGACATGCTGTACTTCATCTTCGTGATCACCGGCTTCTTCCACGCCGGCCTGCTGCGTCCCCTGTGGGCGGTGGTCCTGGGGATCTGCGCGACCTCGCTGGTGGTGAACTCCACTGTGGCCGAGGAGCCGACCGCCGAGGGCGTCGCCGTGTACGCGGTGATCGTAGTCATCCAGACCGCCGCGATCAGCCTCGGTTTCGTCATGAACGACCGGATGGAGCGGCTCCGGACCCAGCGCGAGGAGGCGTTCGCCGCCCGCGAGGCCGCGCTCCAGGAGAACGCGGGCCTCCACATGCAGCTCCTGACGCAGGCCCGCGAGGCCGGCGTCCTCGACGAGCGCCAGCGCATGGCCCGCGAGATCCACGACACCGTCGCGCAGGGCCTCGCGGGGATCATCGCGCAGCTCCAGGCCGTGGACGCCACGGACGACGAGGTCCAGCGCCGCCGCCACCTCGACAGCGCGGTGGACCTGGCGCGGGAGAGCCTGGCCGAGGCGCGGCGCACCGTCCAGGCGATCGGGCCGCCGACCCTCGACACCGCGCAGCTCCCGGAGGCGCTCGCGGAGGTCTCGGCGAAGTGGTCTGCGGCCCATGAGGTCCCGGTGGAGCTGGTGACGACGGGCGAGGCCCGGCCGATGCACCCGGAGGTGGAGGTGACGCTGCTGCGGGTGACGCAGGAGGCGCTCACCAACGCGGCCAAGCACGCCGGGGCGGGCCGGGTCGGCATCACACTTTCCTATATGGAGGACGAGTTGGCGTTGGACGTGCGCGACGACGGGGTCGGGTTCACGCCCGGCAGGACGAAGCAGGGCGTGAAGGGCGGATACGGCCTGGCCGCGATGCGCCAGCGCGTGACCCGCCTGGCGGGGAGCCTGTCGATCGAGTCGGAGCCGGGCCGCGGCACGGTGGTCTCGGCGATCGTGCCCGCGGTGCAGGGGGTGCCCGATGCCGCCTGAGCCGATCCGGGTGCTGATCGCCGACGACCATCCGGTGGTGCGCGACGGCCTGCGCGGGATGTTCGCGAGCGGCGGCGACATCGAGGTGGTGGGCGAGGCGTCCGACGGCCGCGAGGCCGTGGACCGGGCGCTCGCGCTGGAGCCGGACGTGGTGCTCATGGACCTGCGGATGCCGGGGACCGACGGGGTGACGGCGATCCGGGAGCTGGCGTCGTTGGGCGCCTCGGCCCGGGTGCTGGTGCTGACCACGTACGACACCGATTCCGATGTGCTGCCGGCGATCGAGGCGGGGGCGAGCGGGTACCTGCTCAAGGACGCGTCGCCGGACGAGCTGCGGCGGGCGATCCGGGCCGCGCACGAGGGCGGGACGGTGCTGGCGCCGTCGGTGGCGTCGGTGCTCATGGCGCAGGTGCGCCGGCCCGCGGCGGCCGGGCCGCTGAGCGAGCGGGAGCTGGAGGTGCTGTCGCTCATCGCGAAGGGGCGCGGGAACCGGGAGACGGCGGCGGAGCTGTTCATCAGCGAGGCGACGGTGAAGACGCACCTGATGCACGTGTACGCGAAGCTGGAGGTCAACGACCGGGCGGCGGCGGTGGCCGTGGCGTACGAGCGGGGTCTGCTGCAGCCCAGGGGGCGTTGAGGTTCGGGGGCGGGTCCGTTGGAGTGGGCGGCCCGCCCGGCCAGAGAGCGCTCTCTCGCTGTGCGCGGTCTCCGGCCGGGCGGTTCCTCCTCCCCAGGGGGTCGGTCAGGTGACGGTGAGCGTCAGGCGGGTCGGGTTGCCGTCGAAGGCGACGCCGGACTGGTCGGGGACGCCGTCGGGGGTGACGTCGTCGTAGGGGAACGCGTAGCCGATCGGCGAGTTGTCGTGGACGGCGCGCGCGTAGTGGTTGGTGACGTCGTGCGCGTAGAAGTCGCCGACCGCGGGCCCGTTGGGCTGGTCGGCGTGGCTGTGGACGGTGCTGCGGTTGAACGCGGCGGCGAGGCGCGCGAGCGCGGCCTTCTTCGAGTCGTTGTCGGACGGGTTGTTGGTGAACGGCCCGTGGTTGCAGGTGAAGACGTCCTGCGAGTTCGGTTTGGAGAAGGTGGACCCGTCGTTGAAGACGAGCGTGTCGCCCTGGACCCGGCCGGTGATGACGCCCCGCCCGCCCTGGAGGTCGATGCGGAGGTCGTTGCTGCGGTAGTGGTTCCAGACCTGGTCGGCGTAGCCGGTCCAGTAGTTCGCGAACGGCATGTTCGGCTGCCCGAAGTAGGGCGCCATGACGTTCTGCGGGGAGACGACGCGGAGGATCCGGCCGTCGCCGCCGCGCATGACGAGCGTGTCCCACGGCTGGCCGTCGGCGGCGGCCTGGGCTTCGAGGTCGGCGGCGATCGAGGCGACGGCCCCGTTGTCGAGGGCGGCCACCGAGTGGTCGCCGTCGCCTTGGAGGCGCAGGCCGATCGGGAGCGCGGTGACGAGGTCGACGTAGCTGACGTTGACGAAGAGCTGCACGTCGTTGAAGGTGAACTCGCAGAACGAGACGATCTTGCCGTAGTTCGAGTCGGCGGGGTTGTGGAGCGCGGGTTCGACGAGCGCGGGGCCCGGGTTGACGTAGAAGTCGAGTTTGGACTCGCGCACGAAGTAGACGCGGGCGCCGTACATGCGCGGCAGGGTGACCACGGCCGGGGCCGCGCCGGGGGCGTTGAGCGGGATCGCGCAGTCGACGGGGAGCGGCGTGTTGGTGCCGCCGGGCTGCTGGATGTAGTACGGGCCCTGGCCGCCGCCGCGCAGGAGCATCATGCGGTCGGTGCCGAACTCGCGGCCGGTGACGTAGGCGTGGACGTTGGCCGTGTCGGTGTCGTTGGCGAGCGCGAGTTCGCAGGTGGCGGGGGCCGCTTCGGCTTCCGGGGTGGCGAAGGTGCGCCACCACGGTGAGCTGGCGGCGACGGCGCCTGCGGCCGCGGTCAGGGTGATCATGGTTCTGCGGGAGACCATCGAGGTACCTCCGAAGGTTCGGATATCGAGGAATTCGCAGACATTAACATGGTTTGTTAACGAATCAAAGGGGCGAATCATCTCGAAACGCTTGCCGCACGCAGTGAAGCGCTTTCAGCACGAATGGTGAGCGGCGGGGGTATTGACCTGTGGGCCTTGGGGTTTGTAGGCTACCGATTAGATCGATGTATTGAAACGATTCATTCCTTGGGGGCCTCTTGTCCGCTCTCCCCGATCCCGCTCCCCCGCCCGTCGCGTCACTGCGGGGCGTCGCCAAGTCCTTCGGCGCCGTCCGGGCGCTGCGCGGCGCCGACCTGGACCTCTACGCCGGCGAAGTCCATGCGCTCGTTGGCGAGAACGGCGCCGGGAAGTCCACATTGATCAAAGTCCTGGCGGGACTGCACCGCCCCGACGCCGGGACGGTGGCACTCGACGGCGAGCCGGTCGCGTTCGCCGACACCGCCGCCGCGATGGCCGCCGGGATCGCCGTGATCTACCAGGAGCCGGCGCTGTTCGGCGACCTCACCGTCGCCGAGAACCTGTTCATCGGGCGCCAGCCCAAGGGCCGCTTCGGCCTCATCGACCGCGCCGCCATGCGCCGCGACGCCGCCGCGCTCTTCGCGCGCCTCGGCGTCCCCCTCGACCCCGACCGGCCCGCCAAGGGCCTGTCGATCGCCGACCAGCAGCTCGTCGAGATCGCCAAGGCCCTCTCGCGGCACGCTCGCGTCCTGGTCATGGACGAGCCGACCGCCGCCCTGTCGGGGGTCGAGGTCGAGCGGCTGTTCGGGGTCGTGCGGGCGCTGCGCGAGGACGGCGCGGCCGTCCTGTTCATCTCCCACCGCTTCGACGAGGTCGAGGCGCTGTGCCAGCGCGTCACCGTCATGCGCGACGGCGCGCACGTCTCCACCGACCTCCTCGCCGACGTCACCGTGGACCGGCTGGTGCGGCGCATGGTCGGGCGCGACCTCGGCGCGATGTTCCCCAAGCAGGAGGTCGAGCCCGGCGAGGTGGTCCTGGAGGTCGAGGGCGTGACCCGCGAGGGCCGGTGCCGGGACGTGTCGTTCACCGTGCGCGCCGGGGAGATCGTGGCGCTCGCGGGCCTCGTGGGCGCGGGCCGCAGCGAGGTCGTGCAGGCGGTGTTCGGGATCGAGCCGCGCGACGCCGGGCGGGTGCGCGTGGGCGGTCGCGAACTGCCGCAAGGAAATCCGCGGGCGGCCATCCGGGCGGGGGTAGCGCTGGTGCCGGAGGACCGGCGGCAGCAGGGGCTGCTGCTCGACCTGTCGGTCATGCGGAACGCCACGGTCACGCGCCAGCGCTCGCTGGCGCGCTTCGGATTCCTCACGGGGGGCGCGGAGCGGCGGGCGGCGCGGGACTGGAGCGCGCGACTGAACGTCAAGTACGGCAGGCTCACCGACGCGGCCGGGACGCTCTCGGGCGGGAACCAGCAGAAGGTCGTGCTCGCGAAGTGGCTCGCGACGGACCCGAAGGTGCTCATCGTCGACGAGCCGACGCGCGGGATCGACGTGGGCACCAAGGCCGAGGTGCACCGGCTGCTGTCAGGCCTGGCCGCGGACGGGGTCGCGGTGCTCATGGTGTCCTCGGAGCTGCTGGAGGTGCTGGGGATGGCCGACCGGGTCCTGGTGATGCGCGAGGGCCGGATCGCGGGCGAGCTGGACCGGGCCGAGGCCACGGAGGAGTCCGTGATGTTCCTGGCGACCGGGCGGGAGGCGGCGGCATGACGGCGGTCGAGGCGCGGTCGGACTCGGCCACCGCGACCGGCTCCGCGGTGCTCGACCTGGTGCTGCGGTTCCGGGCGCTGGGGCTGGTGCTCGCGCTCGCGGTGCTGGTGGGGGTGACGGCGTCGCTGAACCCGCGGTTCCTCTCCGGGCAGTCGGTGCGGGACCTCTTGTTCGCGGCGGCGGTGACGCTGCTGCTGGCGTGCGGGATGACGGTGGTGGTCCTGACGCGGGGGATCGACCTGTCGGTGGGCTCGGTCCTCGGGCTCTCGGCGTACGTGACCGGGAGCGCGTTGAGCGCCACCGGGATGGCGGTGCCCCTCGCGCTGCTGCTGGGGCTGGCGGTCGGGGCGGTGTGCGGGGCGCTCAACGGGGCGATCATCCACTTCGGACGGGTTCCGCCGCTGGTGGCGACGCTCGGGACGCTGTACGTGCTGCGCGGGGTCGTGTACTTCGCGGCGGGCGGGTCGCGCATCAACGCCTCGGACCTGCCGCGCGCGTTCCTCGACTTCGGGAGCGGCCACGTCCTCGGCGTGCCGTACCTGTTCGCGGTGTCCGTGCTGGTCCTGGCCGCGGTCGGGGTGTTCCTGGGGCGGTACCGGGCCGGGCGGGACCTGTACGCGCTCGGGTCGAACCCGGAGGCGGCGCGCCTCGCGGGCGTGCCGGCCGGGCGGCGGCTGATGACGGCGTACGTGCTGTCGGGCGCGCTCGCCGGGCTCGGCGGGGTCCTGTACGCGGCCCGGTTCGGGACCGTCGACGCCTCGGCGGGGTACGGGATCGAACTCGATGTCGTCGCGGCCGTGGTGGTCGGCGGGGTGGCGATCTTCGGCGGATCGGGGACGGCGCTCGGCGCCGGTCTGGGGGCGCTGCTGCTCACCGTCATCGACAACGCCCTGCCGGTGCTGCGGATCGACCAGTTCTGGCAGCAGGCGATCGTGGGCGCGCTCATCCTCGCGGCGATCGCCCTCGACCGGCTCGTAAGCGTCAGGGCCGCACGGGCCCTGCGGAGGAAGGGGTCCCACGTTGACTGACACGGCGAAGACCGGCCCCCGCCTCCGCGAGGCGGCGCGGACACTGGCCACATGGGACGCGGCGATCATCGCGGTCACCGCGGGGTTCCTCATCGTCGCCTCGGTGTCGGTGGAGCACTTCGGGACGGCGCGGAACGCGGGGTACATCGTCCTGGACCTGGCCCCGATCCTGCTGCTGGCGCTGACGATGACGCTCATCGTCACCACCGGCGAGATCGACCTGTCGGTGGCGAGCACCGTGGGGCTCACCGGCGCCGCGATGGGCGCGATGTGGAACGGCGGCATGGCGCTGGAGGCGATCATGCCGCTCGCGGTGCTCCTCGGCGCGGCCCTCGGGGCGGTGAACGGCCTGTTCGTCACCGGGTTCGGGCTGCCGTCGCTCGCGGTCACCATCGGCACGCTCGCGCTGTACCGCGGGCTGGCGTACGTGGTCCTCGGGGACACTGCGGTCGCGGACTGGCCGCGGCCGTTCACCGGGTGGACGCTCGGGCGGATCGGCGAGAGCGCGGTCCCGAACGTGCTGGTCCCGCTGGTGCTCCTCGCGGTGATATGTGGCGTACTACTGCACGCGACCCCGGTCGGCCGCTCGATCTACGCCGCCGGGGCGAACCCGGTCGCCGCGTCCTACGCCGGGATCGCCGTCGGCCGCCTCAAGTTCTGGCTGTACGTCGCCTCGGGCGCGATGGCCGGGCTCGTCGGAGTCCTGTGGACGCTGCGGTACTCCTCGGCGCGCGCCGACAACGCCGCCGGGCTCGAACTCACCGTCATCGCCGTGGTGCTCCTCGGCGGCGTCTCGATCTTCGGCGGCAAGGGCGCCCTGCCGGGCGTGCTCGCCGCCGTGGTCCTGCTGGTGTCGGTGCAGAACGCGCTGCGCTTGGCGCACGTCTCGACCGAGGCGCTCACCGTCGTCACCGGCTCTCTCCTCATCGTCGCCGTCCTCGCACCGAACGCCCTGGTCGCCTTGCGGACCGCACTCCGCAGACGCCGCCCCACCGCCAACGGCCGCACCGCATGAAAGGCAAGCCCATGAACCGCAGACGCCTCACCCTCCTCACCGCACCGATCCTCGCCCTGGTCCTCGCCTCGTGCAGCGGCACCACCCAGGGCGAAGACCAAGGGGGCGGCCCCGGCGGCGACGCCAGCGCCGACCCCAACGCCGAGTTCGAGACCGGCCTGACCTACGCGATGCTCCCGAAGTCGGTGAACAACCCCTACTTCGAGGCGTCCAGCGCGGGCGCGGAGGCCGCCGCGAACACCCTCGGCGGGGAGTTCGAGTACACCGGGCCCTCCGACGCCTCGGCGTCGTCGCAGGTCAGCTATATCGACACGCTGAGCCAGCAGGCCACCGACGTGCTCCTGCTCTCGGCGAACGACCCGAACGCGCTGTGCTCGTCGCTGGAGCAGGCCCGCGCGGGCGGCACCGTCGTCGTCACCTTCGACTCCGATGTGGACCCCGGATGCCGGGACCTGTTCGTGTCGCAGGTGGACAGCGACGAGGTGGGCCTGACGCTGCTGGAGATGGCCGCGGAGCAGATCGACGCGACCGGCGAGATCGCGATCCTGTCGGCGACGGCCAACGCCACCAACCAGAACGCGTGGATCGACGTGATGGAGGCCGAGCTCGCGTCGAACCCGAGCTACGCCGACATGAAGCTGGTCGACGTCGTGTACGGCGACGACGAGGACGAGAAGTCGTTCTCCGAGACGCAGGGCCTGCTCCAGGCGCACCCGGATCTGAAGGCGATCATCTCCCCCACCACCGTGGGGATCGCGGCCGCGGCCCGGTACCTCTCGGGCACGGAGTTCAAGGGGCAGGTCGCGCTGACCGGGCTCGGCACGCCGAACCAGATGCGCGAGTTCGTGCAGGACGGGACGGTCACCGAGTTCGCGCTGTGGGACCCGACCGCGCTCGGCGAGCTGGCCGCCTACACGGGCGCGGCCGCCGCGTCGGGGATCATCACCGGCGCCGAGGGTGAGGTGTTCACCGCGGGTGAGCTCGGCGAGTTCACCGTGGGCGCCGACGCCGTGGTCACGCTCGGACCGCCGACGCGGTTCAACGCCGAGAACATCGACGACTTCGACTTCTAGAGGACCGACCTCTCAAGGACCGGCTTCGCAAGAGCCGACCCCCAGGGAGCCGCCTTCGAAAACCGGCTTCTCAAGGGCCGACTTCCGATGCGCCCCAACCGGGCGGCCGCTCGCGCGGCCGCCCGGCCAAGGGGTTATCCGCGGTCGGCCTCGGTGTCCGCGAGCGCGGCTCCCGGCACACGGCGCGGGAGCGGGGCCTCGATCTCCGCCAGCGCCGCGCCGGGGACCCGGCGCGGCAGCTCCACGAGCACCTCCGTGCGGCCGCCGCTGAGGCGTTCGCGCAGGTCCGCGAGGCCCTTCGCGGTGACGCGGATCTGCGGCGGGTCGATGACCCGGCGGCCGGTCCGGGGGTGCGAATGGGACTGGGGGATCTCGGACAGGCGCCCGGCGGTGATCGCGGACTGGTAGACGCGCCAGCCGTGGTCGCCGCGCTGGCGGTAGGTCCAGCCGTAGTCGGCCAGGGCCGCGAAGAGGCGGTTCTGTCCGATCTCGATGAACGGGTCCCGCGAGAGGATCTTCGCCGCGTCGCCCACGGAGAAGTCGCCGCGCCCGGAGGCCAGCACCTCCCACGAGGCCGCCGCGGGGGCGAGGTCGGCGAGCTTGATCTGCAAGCGCCGCTTGGCTTCCAGTGCGGCGAGGTAGCGGCGGGCCACCTCGATCTCGTCGAGGTCGTCGGCGTCGATCGGGACCGGCGCGACGGCGACGTCGGCGGCGATCCCGCGGAGCACGACGGCCGTCTGGGCGGCGTCCTGGTAGCGCTGCCAAGCGCGGTATCCGAGGTGCGGCATGGCGTCCCGCACGGCGGGCTGCTGCTGAACGGGGGCGGATTCGAGCATGTTCGGCTCCTCTCGGGAGGGCGTCCTCAGCGGCTTCCAAGGACGGTCCTACTATCGATCATACGTTCGGGGTACGACATTTCCCGCATGTCGAGCGGCATGAATTCCCCCAGTTCAGCGAGTATTTTTCGCCCTCGTCCGCGGTGTTCGAAGATCCGCTCCGCAGGCGCCCCTGCCCTACCCTTGGAGGCGGATCCACCGACCTTCTTCCCCGGGAGTGAGCCACTTGGACGGCGCCGCACCGAACCTCCAGGACGTCCTGCGGCTGCGGCAGCAGGACGCCTTCGTCGGCCGCGACGCGCGCCTGTCCGAGTTCCGGGACAACCTCCGCCTCCCTCCCCTCCACCCCGACCGCCGCTACATCGTGAACGTCCACGGCATCGCGGGCGTCGGCAAGTCCTTCCTGCTCCAGCAGTTCCGCCGCATCGCCGACGCCGAAGGCGCGGCCTCGGCACTGGTGAACGAGGACTACTTCGACGTCGTCGACACCATGGCGGCCCTCGCCGCCGGGTTCGCCGCCCAAGACGCCCGCCTCACCGGGTTCGAGGACCGGCTCGCCGCCTACCGCCGGCGCCGCCGCGAACTCGAGAGCGATCCCGAAGCGCCCCTTGGCGACCTGGTCACCACGACCACCGTCCGCGCGGGGATGGCGCTCGCGAGGACGGTCCCCGTGGCCGGGGCGGTCGCCGAGTTCGTCGACCCCGACGCGGTCGCCGGGCAGGCCAACCGCCTGCGCGCCTACCTGGTGCGGCGCTTCGGGAAGCAGGCCGACATCGACCTGCTGCTGTCCCCAGTGGACGCGCTGACGACCTCCTTCGTCGCCTCGCTCAGCGCCGTCGCCGAGGACCGGCCCGCGGTCCTGTGCTTCGACACGTTCGAGCGCACCGCCCCCTACCTCGAGAGCTGGCTCCTGGACCTCTTCTCGGGCCGGTTCGGCGGCCTCTCGGCGAACGTCGTCACCGTCGTCGCGGGCCAGTTCGCCCTGGCCGACAACCGCTGGTCCCCGCTGCGCACCCTCATCGCGGCCCACCCCCTGGAGCCGTTCACCGACGCGGAGGCCCGCGGCTTCCTGGCGCAGCGCGGGATCACCGGCGAAGCGGTCGTCGAGGTGATCCTGCCGCTGTCGGGCCGGATCCCGATGTGGCTGGCGACCCTGGCCGCCCGCAGCCCCCAGGACCCCGGGTCGGTGCCCGACCCCAGCGAGGACGCCGTCGAGCGGTTCCTCCAGTGGGAGCCCGACGAGCAGCGGAAGCGGCTCGCGAAGGCCGCCGCGCTCCCCCGCCGCTTCAACCGCGACGCGCTCCTGGCTATCCCCGCGGCCGGGGAAGTCGACGACCTGCTGGCGTGGCTCCTCCAGCTCCCGTTCGTCTCCCGCGCCGGCGACTACTGGCGCTACCACGACGCCGTCCGCGACCCGATGCTCCGCCTCGCCCGGGTCACCTCCCCGCAGCGCTGGCGCGAGCAGCACCGGGCCCTCGTCGCGCATTTCGCGCAGGAGCAGGCCGCCCTCGGACTCGCCGAGGCCCGGCGCCGGTCCGACCCGCAGTGGCAGTCGCTGGCCGTCGAGGAGCACTACCACCGGCTATGCGCCGCACCGGGACCCGCGTTGCAGGACGCGTTCGCCGCGGCGGTCGACGCCACCGACGAGGGCGTCGCGGCGGCCCGCCAGTGGGCGGCGATGCTCACCGAGGCCGGCGCCGCGTCCGGGTCCGAGCGACTGCGCTCGTGGGGCGAGCGGCTGACCGGGCTCCTGAAGGACCGGGACGACGACACCGCGTTCCTGACCGCGCTCATCGACAGCGGCGAACTCGCCCCCGATGCCCTCGCCGACGCCCTCAGCGGCCGGGGCGAGTCGCACCGGTTCGCGGGGCGGTACGAGCAGGCGCTCGCCGACCTCGACCGGGCGGTGACCATGGTGCCGGGCCGGGCGCGTTTCCACCGGCGGCGCGGCCTCGTCCACCAGGCCCTGCGGCGGTTCGACGAGTCCCTTGAGGACCTGACGCGGGCCGTCGACCTCGACCCCTCGCCGGCGACGGCGCTGCTGCACCGCGGGCTGACCTACCGCATCGTCAACCGCGACGCGGAGGCCATGGCCGACTTCGACCGCGCCGTCGCGCTCGAACCCGGGAACCCGGCGCTCCACCGTCAGCGCGGGATCGAGCACCGCCTGGGCAAGCGGTACGACGCCGCGATCGCGGACTTCGACCGCGCCATCGCGCTCGAACCGGAGAGCCCGGCCAACATCGAGGAGCGCGGCGTCACCCACCAGTTGACCGGGCGGTACGACGACGCGCTCGCCGACTTCGGCGCAGCGATCGCGGCCGACCCCGAGAACGACAGCGCCATCGCGCAGCGCGGGTACACGCTGTTCCTCATGGGCCGCAGCGACGAAGCGCTCCGCGACCTGGACCGGGCGCTGGAGCTGAACGCCCGTGCGAGCTGGACGTACGGGCTGCGCGGCGGGGTCCACGCCGACCTGGGGCAGACCGACCTCGCCCTGGCCGACTACGACCGCGCGATCGAGCTCGACCCGTACATCGGGATGCCGTACACCGAGCGCGGATCGCTCCTGCACTTCCTCGGCCGCGACGAGGAGGCCATCGCCGACCTCGACCGCGCCATCGCGCTCGACTCCGCCGACGAGACCGCCTACCTGCGTCGCGGATCCGCGCGGTACCGGACCGGGCGGTACGGCCTCGCGCTGGAGGACTTCGGGGAGGCGGTGGCGCGGGACCCCGGGAACGACCTGGCCCTCACCGAGCGGGGGCGCGCCTACCGGGCCCTCGAACGCTACGAGGAGGCGGTCGCGGACTTCACCAGGGCCGCGGCGCTGGCGGGCGACGAGTACTGGGACCTGGTCGAGCGGGCCGAGACGTACCGCCTCATGGGGCGTTTCAGCGACGCGCTCGCCGACCTCGACCGGGCCGTCGCACTCGCTCCCGACCTCGCGACGGCGTACGAGCGGCGCGGTCGGGCCTACCGGGACCTCGGACGCTGCGCGGAGGCCCGGGACGACTTCGACCGCGCGGTCGCGCGTGATCCGGAGTTCGAGGCCGCCATCGCCCAGCGCGGCGAGATGCACCGCGTGCTCGGCGATCTCGACGCCGCGCTCGCCGATCTGGACCGGGCCGTCGAGCTCGACCCCGACGACCCCTGGAACCGGGGGGAGCGCGGCCTGGTCCACCTGCTGCGGGGCGACCCGGATGCGGCGGCGGCCGACCTCGCCCCGGCCCACGCGTCAGCGCCATCGAGCGGTTGGTGGCGGTACGTGGCAGGGCTCGTCGCCGCGGTCGCCGGGGACGGGGAGGAGGCCGCGGCGGCGTTCGCGGCGGCGGCCGGCCTCGGCCGGGAGGAGATCGCCGCGGGCCCTGCCGAGGGGTTCCTGCGGACCAACCTGGTCCTGTACCTGCTGCTGGGCGGCGATGCGGCGGCGGCGCGGCTCCAGCTCAGGGACGTCCTGGAGTCGTCGCCGGGCATCGCCGTCGCGAACGAGTTCCGCCGGGAGCTGTCGTTCCTCGCCGCATGCCCGGGGCTGGACGTCGCAGGGGTCGAGGAGTTCGCGCGGGCCGTCGCCGCGTACCTCGACGGGGCCTGATCGCGGCGCCGTCGCCGGCACCGCGATCACCGATCGCGTCTACGCCTTGCCGACGGCCGAGACCAGGGCCTCCGCCAGCTCGACAGGCTTGGTGAACTGGGGCCAGTGGCCCGTCGGCAGGTCGATGTAGGTGACGTCCTTGACCGAGGCGGGCTCCTTGACGAACGGGACGCCCTGCTCGATCCAGGCGAGGATCATGGCGCTGCTGAACTCGCAGCAGATGATCGTGGCCGGCACGTCGAAGCGGCGCTCGTCGGAGAGGACCTGCTTGTCGTACGCGACGCCTTTGGGGGTGGGGATGGCGCGGGCGCGGAAGGCCTCGCGCAGTTCGGGGGTGAGATCCACGAGGTCCTCGTCCTCGAACACGTTCCAGTCGGGGAGCGGGATCTCGCCGTCCACGACCGGCAGCTCGTCGTTGATGACGCCGCCGGGTCCCAGGGGCGCCGAGTCGACGTAGACGACGCGCGCGATCCGGTCGGGCCGGGCATCGGCGACGGCGTGCGCGACCGCGCCGCCGCCGGAGTGGCCCACGAGCACCACGGGGCCGTCGAGCGCGTCGACCTGCGCAATGACGTGGTCGATGTGGTCGCGCAGGCCGATGCCGGAGCGGTCGGCGTCGCGGGACTCCATGCCCGGCAGGGTCAGCGCATGGGTGCGGTGCCCGGCCTTCTCCAGCGCGGGAGTGATCTCGTCCCAGGAGGACGCGTCGAGCCAAAAACCGGGAATCAGAATGATGTCCATGGCCCCGACCCTAGCGGCGCCCACCGACACCCCGTCCGGAACGGCTCAGGACGGCACCGGAACCTGATCGATAACTCCTCGTGTCCTCCGATCGGGGGAGACGAAATCGAAGCGGGGCTGGCATAATCGCGATATCGGGATCTCGCGCAGCAGACGCAGCAGACTCCGGCGAAGATGGCTCCGCACCTCGCTGAGCGCCGCCGGAGCGGTCGCGCTGGCCACCTGGCTCGCGGGTCCCGCGAAGGACCTGCCCGCGCTCAGGGAGTACGGGAGCATCCTCGGGATCCTGGGATCGCTACTTGCAGGTCTCGGAGTCTTCATCCCCCTATGGGCATCACCACCTTGGGGGGCAGAATCTCTAAAAAATCCTTACTTGCATAGGGTATTCGGGGTGCCCGCGAACCTGACCCTGGCAGCCTGATCCCGACCATTCGCACCACCGGAACCGAGTTTCCGGTCCGATTCGTTGCAGCCGAGCGCGTCTCACCATGCGGTGGCGTTGTGGCGTGCGGAAACACGCCGGGCATGCGAGTATCGGATGATGAGTGGATCTGCGCAACTCACCGAAGACCAGAGGAAGCACCTCGAATTCATCCAGTCCGCGATCACTCGGATGTCGGGGCTGTCCTCCACCGCGAAAGGCTGGGGTATCACCGTTTCAATGGCGGCCTTCGGCATCTCGGCTGCGGGTTCGGTGCCGTTATTCTCAGTACTGGGCCTCACCTCGATGGGGTTCTTCACGTATCTGGACTGCCGCTACCTCAGGGAGGAGCGGTTGTTCCGATGCCTTTATGAAGACGCCCGGAGGGGCTTACTCCAGGTGTACTCGATGGACCGCAGCGCCTATCTGGAGCGGTGCTCCTGGCGATCGGTGTTCAAGTCGTGGTCGATCGTCGGCTTCTACGCCCCCTCCGCGCTGGTCGGGGCGGGGTCGCTGGTGTGGTCGGCCGCCTGACCGGCCCGATCGAGTCGGGCCCAGACGAAACCGGCTCAGTCAAGGCGGCTCCGGATCGCCGCGCCGGCCGCCGCGAGCCGATGCTCGGGCCAGGCGGAACGCGTGGGCCAGATGCGCGGCAGGGCGTCGTCCTCCCACCTGGGCACCAGGTGGACGTGCAGGTGCATGACGGTCTGCGATGCGGACCTGCCGTTCGACTGGACCACCGAGAGCCCGTCGGGCCGCAGTGCCGAGCGGATCGCGTGCGCGACGGCGACACTCGCCTCGGCGAGCGCACCCGCCAGGGCCGGTTCGAGGCTCCAGATGTCCGGGACGTGGGCGCGCGGGATCAGCAGCGTGTGCCCGATCGCGGCGGGGAACAGCGGGAAGAAGCCGATCACGGTGTCGGTGCGCAGCACCTCGTGGGTCTCACCGCCCTCGGCGGCGATGCCGCAGAAGTCGCATCCGACCGCGCCGGGCTCGGCCTCCGGGTCCGGTGCGCAGGTCGCATTGTGATCGAGGGCTGTCATCGCGTGCAAGTGCATGGTCGTACTGTGCGCCTTTCCGTGGGCGTTCGCGGCTGATCGGACGGTTCGGGGAGGGAGGTCAACGGAACTGGGCGTCGAACGCCCCCGTGACCTTCTGGACGACGATCTCGGCGAACTCCCGCGGCGACACGTGGTCGGACGACAGGAAGCCGATCGTCGGATTGAGCCCGGGAACCTCGACGTTCTCCAGGAAGTAGGGCAGGAGATATCCCTGCTGCTGGCTGTTCATCCTGGCCAGCACCGCCCGCCACTCCCAGTTCCCGGCCCACTTGGACTTGAGGAACGACCGGGAGAGGATCGCGACGGCGTACCGGCTGCGGCGGAAGTAGATGTCCTGCAACGTGACCGCGAGGTCCTCGCCGAGCAGGTTGTGCCGGAAGTCGAAGTCGAAGAACACCCGCAGCCCCGCGGTCACGAGGCGGTCGCGGACCTCCTGCGCCACCGCGCGGTCGGGCCCGCCGAAGGAGATCACGATGTCGAACCGCCGCCGCGAGTGCTCCGACTGCGTCAGCTCCAGGAACTCCTCGGCGCTGATCTTGGCGGCCACGAGGTCGCGCGCGAGCAGATAGGTGTTCAGCACCCCGAGCGACGAGGCCCAGGAACTCGCCTTGCCGACCGACCGCGACGGGCCCAGCCAGCCGCCCTCCTTCTCGTCGAAGGAACTGATGAGTCGGTCGGCGATCTGGAGGTTGTGGCCGGACTGCACGCCGCCCCAGGCACGGGTGCACCCGTACAGCAGCGGGCTCCAGGTGACCGAGTGCCAGCGCGGCTGGAGTTCGTTGTGGAGGGTCAGGTCTTCGAGCCTGAGACCGCCGTCGTCGTCGACCAGGCAGGAGTTCAGCCGTGTCTTGTACGCGAGGTACTGGACGCGCTGGCTCTTGGACAGCTCGCCCAGGCGCGCGATCCGGTCCAGCGCCGAGACCGCGAGGACCATGTTGGTCGGCGCGATGCCCGACGCGGTGTCGAGCAGGTGGCGGGCCGTCGCCCGGAGCGGTTCCATGACGTGGCGGGCGTGGGAGCTGCCGCGGCGGACCAAGCGGTCGAAGAGCAGGACCGGGTAGAAGGCGAAGGAGACGTCGTCGATGTCGCCTTCGCGGAGCGGCCACGCGCCGGTGGTCCGGTTCTGGAGCTTGAGCAGTCGCATGAGCGCGTTGTGGAAGCGCGGCGACTCGACGTACCGGAGGCCGGGGGCCCGGGCGATGCCGAGGAGCACCTGCGCGAGCGACCAGCTCGTGGTCCCGTCGTCGGGGTGCTCGTCGTGGCCTTTCAGGCGGCCGTCGGTGCCGATGAGCGAATAGCCGAGTTCGAATGTCCGCGAGCGGATCTGGTCGGGAACGCAGGGCACGGAGGCGACACCGTTGAGCACGGCCCCCGCAGACGCGGAGGAATGCTGGTCCCGGCCGAACCGGCCGGCTTCGAAGCGCCCTCCGTCCAGGAGGCAGTGCTCCAGGACCGACTGGCTGAGACTCTCAAAGGAGTCGATCGACAGTAACCTGGAAGCGATTTCGCATACCGTTTCCGACATCGCACTCACTCATCTGCATGACCTATGGACAACTGCTCAGGCGAATGATTCCCATTCGGCATTGAACCGTTCGAGATACGCCTTCATGAATTCATGGCGGCCTTCTGCGATCTTGACCGCGGAACCGGTGTTCAACCGGTCTTTCAACAGCAGCAGCTTCTCGTAGAAATGGTTGATGCTGGTGCCTTGGTGCGAGAGGTACTGCGTGGTGGTCTCGTGGTGCTCCACGGGTACCGACGGATCGTGAATCACTCGCCCTTTGCTGCCGCCGTATGTGAAGCAGCGCGCGATCCCGATGGCGCCGAGCGCATCGAGCCTGTCGGCGTCCTGGACGCACTTGCCCTCCAGTGTGAGCGGCAGCGTCCGCGTGCCCGCACCCTTGAAGGAAATCCCGGCCACATTGGCGGCCACGAGTTCGGCCAGTTCAGGGTCGGCTCCTTGGTCGAGCAGCCAGCGCCTGGCCTCCCGCGCACCGGACATCTCGTCGCCGGTGAACTTGAAGTCCTTGACATCGTGCAGGGCCGCGATGAGCTCGACGGTCTGAAGATCTGCACCTTCGTCGTTTGCCAATTTTCTTGCCATGCGGAAGACGCGCAATACATGATCGAGATCGTGACCGGTGGTATCGCCTCCGAGTTCTCGGAAAGCGTGGTCGAGCGCCGCTCGAACCAAGTCGGTAGAGACTTCGATTTCGTCGGCAATCTGCAGGTTAGAGGCATCCATATTCGTAGTGTAAACCAGCTCGACTTCAGAATCGGTCCTGACCGAAACCGTCGAATATATGGTTCGAGCGTCTGTGTCACAACAGGTCACAGTAGTCACTGAAGTTGAGACGCAAATGATCTTGGAGTGATGCTCGTCAATGCCGTCCGCACGAGCGGCCGGGCGCGGAGGGCGACGCGCCCGGCCGCCGGGACGGAGCGGCACCGCTCAACCCGTCGTGCGCCTGTACGGCCGCGTTCGAGGTTGGGGATGCACGTGGCAGGATTGTCCGATGCGAATCAGCATGACCGATCTGCACTCCGCCATCGCCGCCTACGGTGAGCGCTGGCCGGGAGACGAAAAGGACCTCCTCAAGCTCCTGAACAGCGACTACCCTTCCTGCCTCTCACGATCGACCATGAGCGGGCATTTCACGGCTTCGGCGGCCGTGCTCGACCGGAACGACCGCACCCTCCTGGTCCACCACCGGGACCTCGACCTGTGGCTCCAGCCCGGGGGTCACATCGAACCCGGCGACGCGACGCTCGTGGACGCGGCGCGTCGCGAGGTCAGCGAGGAGACAGGAATCGACCCCTCGGACCTCGTCCTGGTGGACACCGCCCCGATCCTGATCAACGTGCACGACATCCCGGAGAACCAGAAGAAGGGGGAGGGAGCGCACCCTCACTTCGATGTGCAGTACGTGTTCCGCGCGAGGCGAACCCGGCTCGTTCCCGGCATCAGTGAGGTGTGCGCCGCCGAATGGCGCCCGCAGAGCGACTTCCCGCGCCCCATCGTCATGGAGCGGTTCAAGGAGTTCTGCTGACAGACGAGGTCAGCGCGCGGAGCGGAGGGTCATCACGGTGATGTCGGCGTCGGCGCCGATGCGGATCGGGGGGCCGTTGGTGCCGGCGCCGTTGGTGACGTAGACCTGGGTGCCGTGGTGGGTCTCCAGGCCCGACAGCTGGCCGCTGCGCAGGCGGGAGAGGTAGTGGACGGGCCACATCTGGCCGCCGTGGGTGTGGCCGGAGAGCTGGAGGTCGACGCCGTACCCGGCGATGCGCTCGACGGCGGACGGCTGGTGGGCGAGGAGGACCACCGGCCGGGCGGGATCGCGGTCGCCCAGGGCCGCTTCGAAGTCCGGGCCGGTCTCGGTGTCCTGCATGTCGCGCTGCTCCACGATGAGGTCGTTGACGCCGGCCAGGTCGAACCCGGGGAGTTCGACCCGCAGGTTCGGCAGGCCGGTCATGCCGAGTTCCTCGACGCGCTCGTACCAGGCGTCGGCGCCCGTGTAGTGCTCCGCGTTGCCGGCCACGAAGAACGCGCCGTCGCGGGCGCTCAGGCGCGCGAGGGGTTCGGTCTCGCGGCGCAGCTGGTCGGCCTCGTTGCTCGCGAGGTCGCCCACGAACGCGATCAGGTCGGCCTGCGTCCCGTTGATCCGCTCGACGATCCGCTCGCAGTACCCGCGCCCCCGGATCGCCGAGAAGTGCGTGTCGCCGACGATCGCGATCCGGTACCCGTCGAAGCGCCGCTCCAGCCGCGGCAGCGCCACGGTCACGGCCTTGAGCCGCGGCGTCCGGTACCCCTCGGAGAGCCCGTACCCGACGGTGCCGAGCGCGACGGCGCCCGCGCCGAGGCCGATCGCCCTGGAGACGACGGCCCGGCGCGTGATGCCCTCCGACTCGTCCTCGGGTTCCTCCTTGTTGCGGCGCAGGAGGAACCAGCGCACCGGCTCCGCGAGCACCAGCAGCCCGCCGAGGTACATGAGCACCCCGAACCAGATCCAGCCCGGCCACCCCACCAGCGACTGGAGCCGCATCGGGGCGTAGGTCGAGGGCGTGAGGAACCACGCGAGCAACCCGATCGCCCCCAGGACGCCGAGGACGACCGCCCCGACCGGCCGCCAGCGCGAGCCGGGCCGGGTGGTGTCGCGGCACAGGCGCAGCCACAGGTAGGCGTGCAGGGCGACGAATCCGACCGGGATCGCGATGTCCGGGACCGTGGACCAGAGCCGGTCCATGTCAGCGCCCGGCCAGGGCGCCGCCGTTGGTCTGGACGATCTGGGCCGTCACGTGCCCAGCCTCGGGCGAGGCGAGCCACGCGGTGAGGGCGGCGGTGTCGGCGGGCGTGCCGGGGCGGCCGTTGTGCGTCTGTCCGATGAGCATGGTGCGCCGCTCCTCGGTCATGCTGGTGCCGAAGAACTCCGTGTCCTCGATGTACCCGGGTGCGATGACGTTCGCGGTGATGCCGCGGGCGCCGAGTTCGGCGGAGAGGTCGATCGCGTAGGGGTGCAGCGCGGCCTTCGAGCCGCCGTAGCTGCCCGAGCCGGAGCCGCGGAAGGCGGCGATGGAGCTGAAGAGGACGATGCGGCCGTCGTCGTTGAGGATCGGCTTGAGCCCTTCGACGAGGTGCACGGCGGTCATCACGTTCAGCCGCAGGTTCGCGGTCCAGGCCCACGAGGCGCGCTCGAAGCCCTTCGGGAGGTCTTCGGGGACCTTGCCGGCGGCGTTGCCGCCCGCGGCCGCGGCGATGACGTCGATGCGGCCGGCGCGTTCGGAGGCGTGCTGGAGGACCTGGACGGCGCCTTCGACGGTCTCCAGGTCGGCGGCCGCGAAGGTGGCGCGCTCGCCGATCTTCGCGGCGGCCTCGGCCAGGACGCTCTCGCGGCGTCCGACGAGGATGACGTCGTCGCCTTGGGCGGCAAGGCGTTCGGCAACGGCAAGGCCGATGCCGGTGCCGCCGCCGCTGACCACTGCGGTGCGTGCCATGCGGTGCTCCTTCGGTCGTGTGCGGGTCCGGGCCCGACTCTAGCGCGGCGGGGCGCTCCGGGCGGCGCGACGCATCGCCCACCAGGCGAGCGCGATGACGAGGAGGGTCAGGGCGGCGTTGTTCACGTACTTCGCGACCGGGTCGGTCTCGCCGATCGGGTCGGTGAGGAAGCTGGGGAGGACCACGGCGAGCAGCGCGCCGGCGGCCAGCGCGGTCGCGTGGCGGCGGTCCCAGTGCTCGGAGCGGGACCAGTGGACGATCGCGGCGCCGCCGCCGAGGATGAGGGCGGCGGCGACCGCGACGCCGGTCCAGGTGTAGGTCCACCCGGCGGCGATGAGCGCGGCGGCGCTGGCCGGGATGAGGACGGCGGGCGGCGGGACGCGGCGCGGCACCGGCCGAGAGCGCTTGCGGCCCAGCAGGAGCGCGAGGACGATGAGGACCGCGGCGGTCACCGCGGCACCGGTGACCTGGGCGGCCGAGGCGTGGTCGGTCTCGTTCGCGAGGTGGTCTTGGAGCACGACGTAGGCGGCGGCGGGGTAGAGGACGGCGGTGACGACGAGGCCGGGGGCGCGCAGCCACGGCCGGGGTTCGCGCCCGTCGACGGCCTCGACCATCGCGATGGGGGCGGTGAAGCTCCAGAGGGTGTGCCCGCCGATGAAGGTGAGGGCGGTGAAAGCGCTGAGGCCGAGCGGGTCGATCCAGGTGGGGCCGGTCATCTCGGCCCAGTAGTCGATGCCGCGGTAGTTCGCGGAGAACATCGACTGGTCGATGATGCCCGCTTGGACGATGCCGAGCGCGGCGGCGAGGAGCAGGACGCCGGGCCAGCCGAGTCCGGCGCGGCGGGCGGTCTCGCGGATGAGGAGCGCGGGGGCGCCGTAGAGCATCGATCCGAAGAGGACGGTCACGAGGAGCGCGGCGGGGTCGCCGGTGGTGACGTCGTAGCCGGAGAGCATCTCGGCGCACACGGGCGCGAGCAGCGCGAGGCCGATCGCGGGCGCGAGGCGGCGCGCGAGGGAAGTGCGCGGCGGGCCGGAGGGGTGCGGGCTCGTGGCGGGTGCGGGCTGGTCCATGCCCTCGACGGTAGGGACGGGAGCCGTTGCGGCGCATCGGTCGCGGGTATCGGACCGGGTGGCTCCGGTATCGATCCGGCCCGACGAAAGTCGCGGCGGACGGCCCGGCCCGCTGGGAGCCCGTCGTGCGGCACGGGGGACCGGCGGGCGCCGCGGGGCCGCCTCTGGGGCCGCCCCCTATGCGGCGTCGTCGAACTCCGACTGGTTGGCGCAGATGTCCTCGGCGTTGTGCTTGATCCAGTCGAACATGCCCACGAGGCGGTCGCTGGTGCCGCGGCCGACCTCGTTGAGGCCGTAAGTGACCTTCGGGGGCGTAGAGGCTTCGACCCGGCGCCAGACGAGGCCGTCGCGCACGAGCGTGCGCAGGGTCTGGGAGAGCATCTTCTCGCTGATCCCCTCGATGCGCTCGCGCAGTTCGAAGAAGCGGAGGTCCCTCTCGCGCAGCGCGAGCAGGACCCAGATGCCCCAGCGGCTCGTGATGTGGTCGAGCACCTGCCTTGCGGGACAGTTCGAGTGAAAGACCTCACTCCCGTCCGGCGGCCCGGGTGCCACGGCCAGTTTTCCTTCCGGCATGTCATGAGCTTACCTCGAGGTACGTCCTTACCAAGAGTGAGTTTCGCTCCTACCTTGGGTTCTGCACCTCCAACGGAAGACAACGGAAGGAACCCAGATGATCGTCGTCACCGGAGCCACGGGCAACGTCGGCCGCCCGCTCCTCGAAGCGCTCCTCGCCAAGGGCCAGGACGTCACCGCCGTGTCGCGCGGCGCGGCCGAGCTCCCGCCCGGCGTCGCCCACCGCGTCGCCGACCTCGCGAAGCCCGACACCCTCGCGGCCGCCTTCGCCGGTGCGGACAAGCTGTTCCTGCTCACCCGCGACCACGAGATCGACATCGCGCCGGTCCTCGAAGCGGTCGAGGCCACGGGGATCGGCCGGGTCGTGCTCCTCTCCTCCGAGCGCGCGGCCACCAGGCCGAGCCCGGAGGTTCAGGCGTACGACAACGCCCTCACCGCTTCTGGTCTGGAGTGGACTATCCTGCGGCCGAACGGCTTCGCTTCCAACGCGCTCCTGTGGACGGACTCGATCCGGCAGGACCGCATCGTGACCGCGCCGTTCGGCGACGTGGGCCTGCCGATCATCGACCCGCGCGACATCGCCGAGGTCGCCGCGACCGTGCTCACCGAGGACGGCCACAGCAGCCGGATCTACATGCTCAGCGGCCCCGAACTCGTGTCCCCGAGCATGCAGGCCGAGGCGATCGGCGCGGCCATCGGCGAGCCGGTCGCGTTCATCGAGCAGACGCGGGAGGCGGCGTACGAGCAGTTCCTCGCCTTCTGGCCCGCCGAGGTCGTGGAGGGCTCCCTGGAGGTCATGGGCAACCCGAGCGCCGCCGAGCAGCGCATCAGCCCCGAGGTGGAACGGCTCCTGGGCCGCCCCGCGACCACGTTCGCCGCCTGGGCGGAGCGGAACGCGGCGGCGTTCCGGTAGGACGGGCCGCGTCGAGCACGGCCGCGTCCCGACCCGGTCAGGGGTCGGGCCGCGGCCGTGCTCGGGCTGCGTCGGTCTAGCCGAGCGCGAACAGCTCCTCGACCGACGAGGCCGTCTCCGGCCGCACTTCGACCGTGATCTCGTCGGCGTCGACGCCGCACAGCGCGGCGGCGATGAACGCGTCCTGGGTGCGCTGCAGCTCCTCCCAGTCGACGTAGCCGTGGGAGTTGTCGAGGTTCCAGGTGAAGGTGGCCTGGCGCTCGCCGTCGAGGGAGTGGAAGGAGTAGGTCATGTGCCCGACCCCGCCCCCGTTGTGGCCCATGTAGACCGCGTCCGGGTCGTCGGGACAGCCGGGCTTGGCCCCGGCGAAGCCGAGACCGTAGTCGAAGCCCCAGCCGGTGGTGCGGAAGTCGGTGGCCTCGGCGAGCTGCGCGGCGGTCAAGAGCGTCCCGTCGGCGACGGCCCGGTAGAACGCGTTCACGTCGTCCGCATCGGAGACGACGCCGCCCGCGGCCCAGAACACCGAGTGCGAGAGCCCGGTGGTGTCGAGGTAGGGGTCGGCGTCGTCGCCGGTGGTGATGTACGGCGTGGTGTGGTCGCCGCGGAAGCCCGCGCTGCTCGTGCGCGGAAGATAGGTGTCGTCCATGCCGACCTCGTCGAACACGCGGTCGTCGAGCTCGTGCCGGAGCTGGTGCCCGGTGATCTCCTCGATGAGCAGGCCGAGCACGACGTACCCGGTGTTGGAGTACATCCAGCCCTCGCCGGGGGTGAACAGCAGCGGTCCCTCGGTGCCGAGCGCCACCAGCTCCTCGGGCGTGTGGTGGACGCCCATGTCGGTCCGCAGGTCGGCGATCGATCCCTCTGCGAGGGAGGGGAAGAGCTTGGTGAAGTGGTCGCCCAGCCCCGCGGTGTGGCCCATGAGCTGGCGGACCGTGATGGTCTCGGTGTACGGCAGCAGGCCCGGCAGGTGGTCCTCGATCGGGTCGTCGAGGTCGAGTTCGCCTTCGGCTTCGAGCTGGAAGAGGACCACCGCGACCATCGACTTGGTCAGGCTCGCGATGCGCACCTGGTCGTCGGCCTCGGCGTCCTCACCGCCGTCCACGGTCCGGGGCCCTGCGGCGCCGGTCCAGGACTCGTCGCCGTCGGCCACGGCGGCGACCACGGAGTAGTCGCCCACGGCCGCGAAGGCTTCTAGCTTCGATTCGAGCAGGTCGGGGTCGAGTGCGGGGTCGGGACAGGCCGCGCTCGCGGCGCCCGCGGGTGCCGCGATGAGCGCGAGTGCGGCGAACGCCGCGATCGGTAGGTCGGTTCGCATCACCCGACCCTAGGGGATCTCTGGCCCCGGGAGTACCCCCTGACGCGGGGATCTTCCGTTGGGCCGCAGAGAGGATGCCGAGCGGGCGGACTCCTCCACGTCTCGCGAGCACGATCCTGCAACGTTGTAGATCCGTCTTGTGTTAACGGTAAATCTCAGCTACGCTGCCTATACCCATCGATACTCATGTATGCCTCAATCCAATATCTTTCGGGCGCACCGCCCGTGACCGGCCGAGGGCCACCCGGCAACGTCCCCGGCTCCCCGTCCCGACCGCTCCTCACCGAGGAGGGGCAGAAGGAGTCCACCCCATGACCACCGAGTCCACCGAGACCGACGACCGCGCACGTAGAAAGCGCCGACGCACCACTGCGCTGGGTCTGCCCGCGACCGGCGGCCGCACACGGCGGCGGATCATCGCGGCACTCGCCGTGCTCGTCGCCGCCCTGACGACCGCGGCGACCTTCATGCTCGTCACCGCGAACGCCCAGGCCGCCATCACGACCGGCACCTGGTACACCGTCACCTCCCGCCTCTCCGGGCTCGCGCTCGGGATCGAGGGCGGCTCATCGGCGACGGGCGCGCAGCTCGTGCAGCAGACCGCCACCGGAGCGACGAGCCAGCAGTTCCGCTTCATCGACGCTGGGAACGGCTACTACCGCATCCAGGCCCGCCACTCGAACCTCGTGCTCGACGTGTACGACTGGAACGCCGCCAACGGCGCCACCATCGCCCAGTGGACCGACCTGGGCGGCACCAATCAGCAGTGGCGGGCGACCGCCACCGGCGACTACTACACCTTCACCAACCGCTTCTCCGCCAGGAACCTCGACCTGTGGGAGCACTCGACCTCCCCCGGCGCGCGGATCTCCCAGTACGACCCCACCGGCGCCGACAACCAGCAGTGGCGCCTGACGCCGGTCGGGTCCACCCCGACCGACCCGCCGACCACCGGCAACCCGTCGCAGGGCGAATGCGCAACGCCGCCTTCGCAACCCGGCTCGGTCGGCGGCAGCCTCGGCGCCCACGACCCGGCGCTGTGGGCGGGCTGCTCGGGCCAGCCGTGGTACGTCTTCGCCACGGGCGACGCGAGCCAAGGAGGCGGCACCATCTCGATGCGCCGCTCCACCAACGGCGGCCAAACCTGGCAGAGCATCGGGACCATCTGGAACTCCAAGCCCGCGTGGATCACGCAGCAGATCTCCGGCGTCTCGAACCTGTGGGCGCCCGAGATCCACTACGACGCCGCGCAGGGCCTCTACTACCTCTACTACTCCGCTTCGACCTTCGGCTCGCAGCGCTCGGCGATCGGCCTGGCCACGAGCCCGACCCTGGACCCGAACGCGGCCGGCTACGGCTGGACCGACCGCGGCGCGGTCTTCCAGTCCTATACGGGCAACGCCTACAACGCGATCGACCCGAACATCATCGTCGACGACGCCGGCACCCACTGGATGGCCTTCGGCTCCTGGTGGCAGGGCATCCACATCCTCAAGCTCGACTGGCCCTCGGGCAAGCCCGCCGCGGGTGCGACCCCGATCCGCCTGGCGACCAAGAGCGGCGGCATCGAGGCGCCCTCGATGATGAAACGCGGCGACTACTACTACCTGTTCACCTCGATCGACACCTGCTGCGCGGGAGCGAACTCGACCTACAAGATCACGGTCGGCCGGTCCTCCTCCCCCACCGGGCCGTTCGTCGACGCCTCCGGGGTCGACATGCGCAACGGCGGCGGGACGGTGGTCCTCGGGGCGTACGGCAACAACGTCGCCGCGGGCGGGCAGTCGCTCCACCGCGGGCTGATCTCGTACCACGCCTACGGATCGAACGGCGGATTCACGCTCGACATCGAGCAGATCGAATGGAACTCGGCGGGTTGGCCAATCCTCAACGGCAGTTGAGGATCAGAGCGCACAGTCTCAACGGCAGTTGAGGACCGGAAGCGCGGTCCGAGACACGGTCTCAACGGCAATTGCGCACCACCCTCCGCAAACGCGGCCTCGAACCGCGCCACTGACGGCGGCCGACCAGTTCAGCCGCTCCCGGGGCGCACCCTCCACCGGTGCGCCCCTCCCTCACACCTGCAATCACTCCGCTTGGAGCCCTTCATGACCAAGACCCTCATACGCGGGCGCGCACTGCTCGCGTTCGCCCTCATCGCCGCACTCGCGGCCTTCGGGCTGTCGATCGCAACCGCGACGCCCGCCAAGGCCGCGCTCCCGACCGGCGCCTGGTTCACCATCACGAGCGCCCACTCCGGCAAGGCCCTCGACATCCAGAACGCCTCGACCTCCACCGGGGCGATCCTCAACCAGTACGCGCCGAACCAGTGCACCTGCCAGCAGTTCCAGTTCGTGTCCGTTGGCAGCGGCTACTACAAGATCCAGGTCCGGCACTCCAACCAGGTCCTCGAGGTCTTCGAGTGGAACGGCGCCGACGGCGCCACCATCGCCCAGTGGACCGACCTCGGCGGCACCAACCAGCAGTGGTCGGTCACCGAGCACGCCGACGGCACCTTCTCCTTCATCAACCGCTTCTCAGGCAAGGCCCTGGACCTGTGGGAGTGGTCCACCGGCAACGGCGCCCGCGTCTCGCAGTACACCTACAACGGTCTGAACGCGCAGAAGTGGCGTCTCGCGGCCGTCCCCGCGAGCGGCGAGTCGACGGTCTCGAACCCGTTGCGCAGCAATGGCGCCGACCCGTGGATCGAGTACTGGGACGGGTACTACTACATGTCCACGACCACCTGGAGCTCCACGGTCATCATGCGCCGGGCGACCACGCTGAACGGCCTCAAGACGGCCTCCGACACCGTGGTGTGGAACGACTCGGGGAACGCGAGCCGCTGCTGCTCTCACTGGGCGCCGGAGTTCCACCGGATCAACGGCACCTGGTACCTGATGTACACCTCCGGGAACTCGCAGACGAACTTCGACGGCCAGAAGCTCCACGTGCTGCGCTCGACCTCATCGACTCCCATGGGGCCGTATGAGTTCATGGCGACGCCGCTCCCCAACCAGTGGAACATCGACGGCTCGTACCTTCAGGTCAACGGGAACCTGTACCTGATGTGGTCGGAGTGGGTCGGCGCCGACCAGTCGATTCGGATCGCGGCGATGTCGAACCCGTGGACCGTGACCGGCTCGCACGTCACCATCTCGCGGCCCACCTACAGCTGGGAGATTCAGGGCGGCAGGACGAACGAGGCGCCGGCGGTGCTCCAGCGCAATGGCCGGACGTTCGTGACCTTCTCGGCCTCGTCGTGCAACACCCCGGACTACAAGCTGGGGCTGCTCGAGTTGACCGGGTCCAACCCGCTGTCGGCCTCGTCTTGGACCAAGACCTCGACGCCGGTGCTCCAACAGGGTGGCGGCGCGTTCGGACCGGGGCACAACGGGTTCTTCACTTCGCCTGACGGGACCGAGGAGTGGCTGGTCTACCACGCCAACACCACCTCATCGCAGGGTTGCGGATCGACCCGTGAGACGCGGGTTCAGCCGATCACCTGGAACGCGAACGGCACCCCGAACTTCGGGACGCCGTTGCCGAGCGGTGTGGTCATCGCCGCGCCTTCGGGAGAGTAGCGCTCAGAAAGCTCGTGAAGTCTTCGGCGGAGAGTTCGAAGACCGGCGATTCGTGTTGGAGCTTGGAGTCCCGCACCTGGAATCCAGTGGTGGTGCTCCGAGCTTCAACACAATCAGCATTCGAAGTGTTGTTGCTGCGGGAGCTCTTCCTCCAGGTCTGGCGGCACTCGACACAGTCGGAGTTGGCCGTGTTGCTACTCCGAGTACTCTTTCGCCAGCTGGTGTACTCCATATCTTTTGGCGGCTTGGCGGCTTGGCGGCTTGGCGGCTCGGCGGCTCGGCGGCTCGGCGGCTCGGCGGCTCGGCGATAGAACCTCACATGGCGGGCCGCCGGCCCGCAGGGGGCCGGCCGATCCAGGTGGAGATCGACCGGCCCATTCCGCATGGATAATCACGGCTGGTCACGACCTCATCGCAATCCGGCGGCATCTCGCCCGAGAGCCGCCGAGGCGGAGTCCACTTGATCCATGCGCACACTCCTCCGCGTCGCGGTCCTGCTCCTCGCCGCCGCAGCGCTTTCCTCCTGCTCGGCCGAAGAGGTCGGGCTCGTCGGCGTGGGTGTCGACTCGGCCGGCGGCCCGGTCGTCGCGATGACCTCCTGCGAAGGCCCCGCCACCTCCATGACCCTCAGCTCCGCCGTAGCCGAACCGGCCGCGTCCGCCAGCGCCAGCGCCACCGCCACCGCCACCGCCACCGCCACCGATCCCACACCCGCGGCCACCGACCGAGCCACCGAATCCGCTATCGGCTCGGCCACTGACGAAGCCACCAGCTCCGACACCGGCTCAGCAACCGACCCTGGCACCGACCCGGTCCCCACCCGCCCCGTACCAGCAGCCTCTGACCCGGCCACCAACTCAGCCACTGACTCAGCCACCAACCCGGCAACCGATCCGGCACCCCACCCGGCCTCCACCGTTCCCGACTGGACCACTCGCCGTACCGAACTGCGCCTTGAGAACTCCTCGCCGAGCCTGAGCGACCCGTCGGCGATCTCCCTGTCCGACCCCGCGCCGGGTTGGACCGTTGCCGAAGGCACCGCACCCTCCCCGCCCGACCCCGAGCGAATCTACGAGGTTCGCGCCTGGCCCGAAGACGGCTCGATGACCCTGGGGGCGGTGTCGTTCACGGTCGCCGACCTCGAACGCCTTGGCGCGGGCGAGGTCTACTTCCAAGATGGGGCGGTCGAGCGGATCGCGTCGTTCGCCGAGTTCACCGAGATCGGCCTGTCCCGTTGCGGTTGATCGCACCCCGAACCCCGCACTCCGCGCCTTGCACCTAGAACCCCGAACCCCGAACCCTGAATCCCGCGACTTGCACTCGCACTCTCTACTCCGCACTTTCCACTCCGGACTCCGAAGTCCGCCTACATGCTCAACCGGCAATCCGGGATACGAAGGGCCGCATGAGGTCCGCGCATTCGCGGCTGTGGGTCTCCAGCAGGTAGTGGCCGGCGTCGAGGAGGTGGCTCTCGGCGTGCGGGAGGCTGCGGCGGAACGCGGGGACCTCGTCAAGGTTGAAAAAGGGGTCGTGCACGCCCCAGATGATCAGGGCCTCGGGCCGGTGCTCGCGGTGGTAGTCGCGGATCTCGCCGAAGCGGGCCACGTGGGACCGGTAGTCCGTGAACAGCTTCCACTGGAGGTCGAGGCCGTGGTCGCGGGAGATGGCGCGCCAGTCGAGTTCCCAAGTCTCGGGCGGGACCAGTTCGGCGAGGCGGTCCGGCATCCCCCAGAGGTACTGGTGGCGGGTGCCCTCGTAGGTCATCCAGGTGTCGATCTTGCCGCGGTTCTCCTCGGTCGGGTCGGCCCAGTAGGCGCGGCTGGCGTCCCATTGCTCGCCCAGGCCGTCCTCGTGGGCGTTGCCGTTCTGCACGACGAGGCCGCGCACGGTCTCGGGCGAGCGCGTGGCGAGGTGGTAGCCGACCGCGGCGCCGAAGTCGTGGAGGAACAGGATCCTGTCCTCGACGCCGAGGGCGGCGAGCCAGGCTTCGACCACGTCGGCGAGCCAGGTGAAGCCGTACTCGGTGTCGGGCGCGGGGAGCGAGGAGAGGCCGAAACCGGGCAGGTCGGGGGCGAGCACGCGCACACCGGTCGCGGCCATCGGCTCCATGAGGTCGCGGAACATCTGCGAGGAGCTGGGGAAGCCGTGGAGCAGGACGAGCGCGGTCGGCGCGTCGGGGCGCCCCGCCTCGCGGTACATGAGCCGGTGACCGGCGATATCGGCGTGCCGGTGGCGGATTCGGGTGTCCTCCACGGGGACCCCCTTCCCCGGACGCGCGGTGCGTCCGCTGGTCGTCGGGTACGGGGTACCCGTCGAGGCGCGAAGTATCACTGGGAGGGTGAATCCGCTGGTGGGCCGCACCGTCACGCTGAACCGCACCGCACCGCACCGCACCGCACCGCGGCTCGGCTCGGCTCGGCTCGGCTCGGCTCGGCTCGGCTC
>NZ_FNGF01000008.1:42871-286342 GCF_900102815.1 Glycomyces sambucus | reverse complement strand
CGGCTCACGGCTCACGGCTCACGGCTCACAACCTATGCGCGATATCGAGAGGCTTGCCGCGCTGCCCGCCCTCCCCCTCCCCCTCCCCCTCCCCCAGCGAGTTTCGCCGTTGCTGCCCACGACCATCGCCGTACTCGCATCCCCAGACCACGCTCGGGACTGCGGCGCCGCCACTGCATTGGCGCGCCCCGCATCGGTGCCCACGCCTCGCTCCCCAGCGTCCCAGCGTCCCAGCACCAAAGCCGGTCCCAGTCGGCTTCCGGCCACCGTCCCCGCCCGGTCACTCAGTCTCCTGTCGCCACCCGTCCATTCGGTCTCCCTTCGGCTTCGACCCGGTTTCTCAGGCGCCCAGGGCTTGGGCGAAGTCGGCGATGAGGTCGTCGGGCGCCTCGATGCCTGTTGAGAACCTGATGAGGTCGTCGTGGATGCCCTCGGCCTCGCGCTCCTCGGCGCTCATGCCCGCGTGGCTCGTGACCGCCGGGCGGGTCACCAGCGACTCGACGCCGCCGAGGCTCGGGGCGACATAGGGCAGACGCAGGCCCTTGAGCAGCGACTCGGCCGCCTCGACCCCGCCCGTGGGCCGGAACGAGAAGACCGACCCGTAGCCGTCGAACAGTTCGGTCGCCCGCGCGTGGTCCGGGTGCGACTCCAGGCCCGGGTGGTTGACCTGCGCGATTCCCTTGTGGCCCTCCAGGAACCGGGCCAGCGCGAGCGAGCCCGTGTTCTGCTGCCGCACCCGCAGCGCGAGCGTCTTGAGTCCTCGTGCGAGGAGGAATCCGGCGTGCGGGTCGAGGCTGCCGCCGTAGAGGTTGAGGACGTGGCGGATCCGGCCGATCGCCTCCTCGGTGCCGGTGACGACGCCCGCAACGAGGTCGGAGTGGCCGTTGAGGGCCTTCGTCGCCGAGTGGCAGACCAGGTCGAACCCGATGGTGTGCGGCCGGAAGACGACGGGTGTGGCGAAGGTGTTGTCGATGATGCTGGTGATGCCGTGCTCGCGGCTGAAAGCCGCGATGCCGGCGAGGTCGGCGACCCGCGCGAGCGGGTTGCTGATGGTCTCGACGAGGAACGCCTTGGTGCGGGGGCGCATGGCCTCGGCCCAAGCGTCGTGGTCGTCGGGGCCGACGAAGTCGACGTTCCAGCCCAGGCGCGGGGCCTGCTCGGTGAGGAAGTGGTGGGTGCCGCCGTAGAACGAGCCGGCGGCGATCACGTGGTCGCCCGCGGCGAGGGTGGCGAGCAGGGTGGTGGTGATGGCGGCCATCCCGGAGGCGGTGGCGACCGCGGCCTCGGCGCCTTCGAGGGCGGCGAGCTTCTCGTGGAGGTGCTGCTGGGACGGGTTGGTGTTCAGGCGGATGTACTTGAGTTCGTCGTAGGACTCGCCGGGGACGCTCTCGAAGACGGTGCCCTGGTACAGCGGGTGGACGACCGATCCGCCGTGCGCGGGCCGGGGTTCGGCGGCGTGGACGGCGAGGGTTTCGAAGGCGGTGGTCGCGGTGTCGTGGCTCGGTGCGTTCATGCGGCAACCGTACGGTCGCCGGGGTGGGGCCGCATCTGTCGTTCGACCGGAAATCGGGTCGGGAATCCCTGACTTTCGGCAGGGTCGGGTGGCGACCTCCGGCGGGGGTCCGGCTCGCGGAGGCGGTTAGCGGCGTTCCTGGTCGAGGCCGGCGAGGTAGGCGTTGTAGACCTCGTGGGGGTCGTCCTCGGGGTGGCCGCTGGCGCTGGCGCGCTCGGCGATGCGGTCGAGCCGGCGCCCTTCGCGCTCCTCGGAGCGGGCCCACTGTCCGATGAGGACGACGATGATGATGAGGCTGGGGATCTCCCCGAAGCCCCATGCGATGCCGCCGCCCGCGCGCTGGTCGGCGAGGAGGTCGGTGACCCAAGGGATCGCGATCTGGGTGTACCAGCCCTCGGCGACCAGGCCGGTGCCCATCATGAGGGTGACGCCGAAGATCGCGTGAAACACGATCGAGATGAAGTACAGCAGGACCTTCGCCGGGTACGTGAGCGGCCGCGGCTTCGGGTCGGGGCCGATGACGACCCAGAAGAACAGGCTCCCGGCGGCGAGGAAGTGCGCGGTCATGAACAGGTGCCCGAAGTGGGACCGCATGGCCCACTCGAACATCCCGGTGAAGTACATGAGGTACAGGCTCGTCAGGTAGATGAAGAGCGCGATGAGGGGCCGCGACACGAAGCGGGACCAGCGGCTGTGGATCGCGGCCAGCAGCCATTCGCGCGGGCCCCCGGCCCGGTCGGGCCGCAGCGCGCGCAGCGCCAGCGTCACGGGCGCGGCGAGGACCAGCAGGATCGGCGCGAGCATGTTGAGCGCCATGTGCTGCACCATGTGCGCGCTGAACAGGACCATCCCGTACTTGCCGAGGCCGGTCGAGGTGGTGAGGACGACGACGCCCCAGCCCGCGCACCACAGGACCGTCCGGTACCAGGGCCAGGCGTCGCCGCGGCGGCGCAGCCGCACCACTCCGGCGATGTAGAACCCGGTCATCGCGAGGGCCGCGGTGCAGAACAGGACCGACGGGTACCAGTCGGTGAGGATGCGCGCCATGGAGATCGGCTCGGGCGTGGGGAACCCGAGGAGGGCCGTGTTCGGGTCCGGCAGCTCCTCGGCCGGGGGCGGCGTCACCGAGAGGGAGGACGCGAGGCCGAACGCGATCGCCATGAGCCCGAGTTCGACGGCCGCGAGCCGGTTGAACGCGCTGCGGTCGCCGGCTTCGACCGCGGGGAGCGTGCGGCGGCGGTGGGCCCAGCCGAAGACCCCGCCGACGGCGAGGACGGCGAGCTTCGCGAGGGCGATGCGCCCGTACGCGGACTCCCACAGGTCGGTGAGGGCCACGTTCGCGACGAACACGATGAGCCCGGAGGCGGCGACCGCCGGGTACGCGAAGGCCGCGGCGGCCGAGTAGCGGCGGGCCGCGACCGCGGGGTCTCGGCGGGCGATGAACAGCGCGAACAGGCCGCCGGCCCAGAACGCGGCGGCGACGATGTGGATGAGGAGCCCGTCGACGGCGATCTGGTGGTTGCCGTTCGACGCCGAGTGCCCGGTGAACACGGGCGGGACGGCGGCGGCGAGCGCGAGTGCGGCGGCGCAGGCCGCGGCGGGGATCGTGAACGCGCGGGCGGCGACCACCGCGGCAGCGCCCGCGAGGAGCACGGTGAGCCCGAGCGCCCGGCCCTGCTCGTACTGGGCGATGTAGGACCACAGTCCCGGAACGGTGACCTCCGAGAGGGGTCGCGCGAACGTGTTCGCGAAGTCCACCGGAAGACTGACCGCCGCCGTGATCGCCCACACGCCGGAGGCCGCGGCGCCGACGCGCAGCCAGCGCCACGACTGCGCGGCGAGCCGCGCCCGGTCGCCCTCGCGGCCGGGCAGGAAGCACGCGGCGGCGATCGTGCAGCCGACCGCGGCGAGCATCGCGAGGTCGTACGCGTACTTGAGGAGACCGGCGGCCCAGGTGACGGCCGGGTCGGCCGCGCTCAGGCCCGGGACCGCCTCGATGTCGACCGCGCCGCCGAGGTCGAGCGCGATCACCGCGGCGAGCAGTCCGGCCGTCGCCGCCGCGGCGACGGCGAGGACCCGCAGGCCCCGGCCGCGCTGCGGGGCCCGCAGCCCGCTTCGGGGACCGCGGCCGCCGCCAGGTATGGTGTCGGCGGTGTTTTGGCTGGTCTCGGTCGATGCGGTCACGTCATCCAGCATGGCTGATTGTTCCAGCTCACGCCCCACCGGGTGGGGTCAGATATTCCCGGCAACTCCCCCTGAGCGCGGGCGCCGTCCCGCAGTGTCGGGGTCATAAGGCACGATCACGGTGCGCCGTCCGCGAAGTCCGACCAGTCGCAGCTACGAGGGCGGGGCCGTATTTTCTATGGTGGATCGCGATGGGAATCATCGAAAGACGCGGTGAGATCATGAACCTGCTCCAGGGAGGCGGCGGCGTGCTGGGCAACATGCACTTCACGCTGGACGGCTCGGACGACCCGTCCAACGTGCTGAACCTCATGGCGCTCGACGCCTACGTGAGCGGCGCGCAGCCGCACGCGGTGGTCCGGGCGCTCGACATGGTCGCGGACGACGTCGACCTCATCCCCGCGGGCGGGTCGCTCATCCGGTCGATCTCGGGGACCTCGTTCCTCCAGCTCGTGACCGGCGACGGCTGGACGCTCCGCACCCAGCGGTGGCGCGACGGCTCCGGCCAGGCGGTGGTGACCGCCGAGACGCGCGAGCGCGCCGAGGAGATCGCCGCGTACGTCACCGACCGGACCGGCTCGGTCGAAGAGGTCGGCGAGGACAAGGTCGACATGGGCTTCTGGTACCGGTCGGCGCGCGGCCCGTTCCGCTCCACTAGGTCGATCAGCGCCCCGCGCTGGCCCGAGATCGAGCGGAACTACTCCTCCAGCGCCGGTTCGGCGCTCGGGAAGCTCATGGCGACGCGGTCCTCGGACGTGACCGGCCGCCTCGTGCTCTTCCACGGCCCGCCCGGGACCGGCAAGACCACGGCGCTGCGGGCGCTCGCCCGCGAGTGGGCGCCGTGGTGCCAGGTGGACACGGTCCTCGACCCGGAGGCGTTCTTCGCCGACCCGTCGTACCTGATGGAGGTCATCATCGGGTCGGAGATGGACCTCGCGCTCGACGCCGACCTGACGCCGGGCGAGCCGCGCCGCGAGCACTGGCGGCTCATGGTCCTGGAGGACTGCGACGAGCTCATCCGCGGCGAGGCGAAGGAGGCGTCGGGCCAGTCGCTCGCGCGCCTGCTCAACCTCACGGACGGCCTGCTCGGCCAGGGCCGCGAGATCATGGTCGCGATCACCACGAACGAGCGGCTCGACCGCCTCCACCCGGCCGTGGTCCGCCCCGGCCGCTGCCTCGCGCAGATCGAGGTGGGGGAGCTGTCGCCGCTGGAGTCGGGCGACTGGCTCGGCGGCGAGAAGGTCCGCGAGCCGATGACGCTCGCGGAGCTGTACGCGCGCCGGGCGGGCACCGACCCGAACCGGACCGAGCCGCAGGTCCCCCAGCAGCAGGTGGGCCAGTACCTGTAGACGTCCCGGAGGGGCGGGCCGCGATCGCGGCCCGCCCCTCCGGTGTTCACTTCTGGATGTTCAATCCTCGGCGTCGCGGGCCGCGAAGACCTCGGCGGCGGCGGTGATCGCGTTGATCGCGGCCGGGAAGCCCGCGTAGACGGCGATCTGGGTGAGGGCCTCGACGACCTCGGTGCGGGTGCGCCCCGCGTTCAGGGCGCCGTTGATGTGGAAGCGCAGCTGCGGGGCGGCGTTGCCGAGTGCGGCGAGCGCGCCGATGATGACGAGCTGGCGGTCGCGGGGTTCGAGGCCGGGCTTGGAGTAGACCTCGCCGTACCCGAACTCGACGACGTACCTGGCGAGGTCGGGTGCGGTCGCGATGTCGACGACGTTCGGTTCGGCCTGGCCCGACACGAACTGGAGTGCCTTCAGTCCGCGCTCATAGCGTTCTCCGTGATGCTCCATCAGGGGTTCCTCCTTGGTCTCGTGAGGCTTTTCGCTTGCCCCACAAGGCCAATCCTGCGGCAGTGAGCAGCATGGCCGCAAGCGTCCAGGCGAGGGCCGCGAACCCGTGCGGGGCGACGGCGCTCGCGACGAGCGGCCCGGCGGTGGCGCCGACGTAGAAGCTGAACATGGCCACGGAGGTCGCGGCGGCGCGCTGCTCGCCGCCGGCCTCGGCGGCGATCTGGTTCATGGCCGGGCCGGCGATCCCGATGCCGAACACCAGGACGGCCAGCAGGATCGCGAGCGCGGTGAGGTTCCCGCCGGCGAACGCGGCCGCGACCATCGCGAGACCGGCGACGGCGGTGCCGAGCGGGAGGTGCGAGGTGCGGTCGAGGCGCGCGAGCGGGATCGCCAGGAACGGGAGGGCGATCATGACCGGGAGGGCGCTGGCCCGCAGCGTCAGGAGCGCGGCGTTGCCGGTGACGACGCCGGTGAGTTCGATCCCGGTGTACGCGGCGACCATGGAGCCCATGGCGAGCGCGGCGGCGGCGAGCATCGGCAGGAGCCGCCCGATCCGCAGGACCCGCGGGATGGCCGCGTAGCTGCGGGCGAGGCTCGCGCCGGGGTCGATCTCGTCGGGGGACATGACGCGAGCGGCGGCGAGGGCGGCGACGCCGAAGAGGACGGCGGAGCCGGCGAAGACCCACTGCCAGTCGGCGGTGCGGACCACGGCCTGGGCGGCGAGCTGCCCGAGGACGGTCGAGGCGAGGAACGCGGTGATGATCGCGGTGACGGCGACGGCGCGGCGGGCCGGGGCGATCCTGGTGGTGGCGTAGGCGGTCATGGCGGGCGGGATCGCGCCGACGGCGAGGCCCTGGAGGACCCGCAGGGGGACCGCGGCCGCGAACGTCGGCGCCAGACCGGTCAATAGTGTGACCACTCCGGCGGCGATCAATCCGGTGACCAGGACGCGGCGGCGGCCGAACCGGTCGGCCATGGGCCCGAAGGCCACGAAGCCGGCGGCGTAGCCGAACGCGAAGGCGCTGATGATCCAGGTCATCGATCCGAGGCCGACGTCCCAGGTGGCCTCCATCTCGGCGAACATCGGGATCGGCGTGTACATCTGGCCGGTGGCGAGCAGTGCGGCGAGGGCGAAGACCGGGACGGCGACGCGCGCCGGGGTGTATCCGGGCTTGGGGCGGCCGGGTGGTCCGGCGGGGACGTAGCGGTCGGAAGTCGGTGCGGTCGAGGGCGTGGCGGGTGTCGCGGGCGTCGTGGCGGGTGCGGTCATGGCGGTGAATCTAGCCCCGTCGCGACATCAATGTCAACCAAATAGTTGGTTTATGGTCTGGTAATCTCGGCCTCATGCCGACGACTGAGGTGAAACGCTCCGACGCCACCCGCGCCGCGCTCCTGCGCGCCGCCCGCACCGAGTTCGCCGAGCGCGGCCCGGCCGGCGCCCGCGTCGACCGGATCGCCGAGACCGCGGGCGTCAACAAGGAGCGCATCTACGGGATCTTCGGCTCGAAGGACAAGCTGTTCGACGCGGTCCTCATCGACACCATGCAGGAGTTCTCGGAGGTCGTGGACCCGCTCTGGAAGGACGGCGACGTCGGCGCGTTCGTCGCCCGGTTCTACGACTACCAGCGCACGAACCCGCAGCTGCTGCGCCTGATCACCTGGGAGGGCCTGCACCGGGGCGGCGAGGCCGGCGACGTCGGCGGCTGGCGCCGCGAGCACTACCGCGAGAAGCTCGAGGGCGCGAAGGCGAGCTTCGGCACCGAGGACCCGTTCCTCGCCGGGCTCATCACCCTCGCCGTCTGCGCGGCCCCCAACTGGTTCAACACCGTGCCGCAGCTGCGCGGCCTGCTGCTGGGCGACCGCGTCGACGACCACCGGGCGATCCGGGAGTTCCTGAGCGCCTTCGCCGAGGCCGCGGCCCGCGCCGTCACCGCCGAGGCGGGCGACCGCAGCGGTCAACGAGTTGACCGGTCTGACTTCGGGGCGGCCCCGTCTCCCGCAGCGCCCGCCGAGGACGAGGTGGACTCGGCCCCCGGCAAGGACGCCGAAGACGAGGTCGACGCGGCGGCCGAGCGGCTGCGGCGCGCCCAGGCCGAGGCCGACGCCGCGAAGGCCGCCCTCGGCGCGGCCCTGCGCCGCGCGAACACCGACGGCGCCAGCGCGAACGCCCTCGCGAAGCGGGTCGCCGGGACCGTCTCGCGCCCGGTGGTCCTCAAGCTCCTCGCCGAGTGATCACGTCTCCCCCGTCCGGGTGTTTCACTCACCCTCCGGGCCCGGTCCCCCGGGTTAGGCTCGGGCGCGGTTCCCCCACCGCCCTGACAACCGACCGCCCCAGGGGGATCACAGTGCACATCAGAACCGCGAACGCCCGGAGGACCCGGCGCCTCTCACTGGCGGGCGCCGCGACGCTCACCGCCGCGGTGGCCGCCACGGCCATCGCCTTCAACGCCGCCGGCACCGGCCCGGTCGCGCAGGCCGCGACGGTCACCTACGACCCGCTCGCGCCCGCGCTCGACTTCAACGCGTTCGTGGAGGACGTGACCGAGCTCCACTCGACCGAGTCCGAGGGCGCGATGGCGACCGGCGGGAACCTGGTCGTCAGGGGCTCGTACAACGTGAACATCCATGAGGTGGCGTCGTTCACCGCGCCCGGCGACGCCCGCCCGAGCGCGCTGGTCGTCGGCGGCCGCGTCGACTACGACCAGGACCCGGCGACCTCCGTCGTCCAGGTCCACGACTACGTGAAGGTCGGCGACCTGACCGGGACCACGGTCCGCAACACCGACGGCAACAACGCGAGCGTCAACACGCGCCTGGTCGCGTCGGGCAGCGGCTATGACAGCACGCCCCGGATCGAGCTGAACGTGCAGCAGCCGCTCGCCTCGGTGGGGCCGACCTCCCCGATCGACTTCGACTCGGCGTTCGCGCAGCTGCGGGAGAACTCCGCGAACCTGTACGTGTGCGACGCGTACAAGGTGCCGATGAACGACCGGGACCGGCCCGTGGTCGTCCCGAAGGGCGGGGTCCAGTCCGGCCAGGGCATCCGCATCAGCCTCAAGCCGGGCGTGACGAACATCCTGGAGGTCACCGGCGAGGACCTGAACGACATGGCGGACCTGACATTCGACACGCCGCCGACCGCGGACACGCCGCTGCTGATCAACGTCGACACCTCCGGCACCGGTAACGAGTTCGACTGGGACGTCGCCAGCCAGGCCGGCATCAGCGGCACCCAGGCGCCCTACATCCTGTGGAACTTCCCGGACACCACGCGGCTGAACATCGCCTCCGGCGACACGGTCGAGGGGTCGATCCTGGCGCCGAACGCCGACTACCGGAACGTAAGCCCGACGAACGTCGAGGGCCAGATCATCGCGAAGAACGCGAAGTTCGGCGACCTCGGCGAGAACGGCGGCGAGATCCACCACTTCCCGTTCGCGGCCGAGTTCTCCTGCGAGGACGAGACACCGACCGAGTCGCCGAGCGACACCACGGACGCGCCGACCAGCGACGAGGAGACGACCCCCTGCGAGACCACGGACGCGCCGAGCTCTGAGGCGCCGACGACAGAGGAGCCGACCACGGACGGGCCCACGACGGACGAGCCGACCACCGACGGGCCGACCACGGACGGGCCCACGACCGACCAGCCGACCAGTGACGCGCCGACTTCCGATGCACCGAGTTCTGAAGCACCGTCGAGCGGCGGCCCGACCACCGGCGGGCCCGCCACGACGGCGGACGGCGACTGCGCGCCGCTGGCGACGACCGGGTCCTCCACCACCGGGCCGCTGCTGATCGCGGCGGGTACGCTCGTCGCCGTCGGCGCGGGAGTCGTGGCCGTCGCCTCGATCCGCCGCAGGAGCACCAAGAACTCGTGAGACCGACCGTCGACCGCGCCTATGCGCACGCGTGGACCGCACTGGTCCTCACCGCGCTCGCGGGCGCGGTCGACGGCGCCGGGTTCCTCGCCCTCGGCCAGCAGTTCGTCGCCAACCAGACCGGGAACGCCGTGCTCCTGGCGGTGTCCCTGTCCGGGGAGCTGACCGGCCGCAGCGACGGGCTGTCGGCGGTCGGTCCCCTGTGGTCGCTGGGCGGGTTCGCCGTCGGCGCGGTCGCGGCCTCGCTCGCCACCCGCCGCCACGTCCTCACCAGCTTCGGCGTCCCCGCGCTGCTCGTCGCGGAGGTCGTGTTCCTGGCGCTGGCCGGGGCCGCGGGCGGCACCGAGCTCGCGATCGGGCTCGCGGCGCTCGCGATGGGCGTGCAGAGCATCCACGCCGCCCGGATCGGGCTGTCGGGCGTGACGACCACGGTGCTGACCGGGACGCTCATCGCGTTGTCGGTCAACCTGTCCGGGACCCGCGACGACCTGCGCTCGGCGCGGCTCCAGGCGGGCGTGTGGGCCGTGTACCTGCTCGGGGCCGGGCTCGGTTCGATCCTCGCGCACGAAGTGTCGTTCAGCGCGGTGTGCTGGTCGGCCGCGGGCGTGGCGGCGCTGATGGCGGTCGCCGGGTTCGTCGAGGACCGGTGGTTCCGCCCGGCCCCGTGACCCGCCCGGCGACCGTTCAGCGCGTCGCTGCGGGGATTGTTCAGTGGTCGACGAGCGTCCGCGACTGCTTGAGTCCCGGTCTGCGCACCAGCGGCCAGCGCCGGTCGGCGGCGGTGCGGCGGGCGAGGTCGTCGGCCGCGGCCTCCCAGGCGGGGTAGCGGAACGCGAACCCGGCGGCCTCCAGGCGGCCTGGGACGACGCGGCGGCTCTTGAGCAGCAGCTCGGTGTCGGTGCGCAGGGCGAGGGCCCCGATCTCGGCCATCCATTTCGTGGCGGGCAGCCCGAAGTGGCCGCCCCAGGCGCGGCGCAGGATCCGCATGAGGTCCTTCTGCCGCAGCGGGTGCGGGGCGGCGAGGTTGACCGGTCCCGCGAGGTCGTGTTCGAGCAGGAACTCGACGGCGCCGGTGAAGTCGTCCTCGTGGAGCCACGACACGAACTGGGCGCCGCCGCCGACGGGGCCGCCGAGGCCGAGGAGGACCATGCGCGAGAGCACGTCGAAGGTCGAGCCGCGGTCGGTGCTCATGACCATGGCGGTGCGCATCGAGACCTTGCGGGTGGCGGGCGTGTCGGCCTCGTCGAGCGCGGCCTCCCAGGCGAGGGCGATGTCGACGCTCTCGGCCCAGTAGGCGGGCGCGTCGCTTTCGCGGCCGCCGATGACGCCGGTGGCCTCGTCGTTGGCGCGGCCGTGGGTGTGGGCGTAGATCGTGGCGGTGCCGGCCTGGAGCCAGACGGCGGGCGGGTGCGCGGCGGCCGCGATGGCCCGGCCGACGACGCGGGTCGACTCGACGCGCGAGGTGGTCATCTCGTCGAGGTTCTGGCGGGTGTAGCGGCAGCTCACGCTGCGGCCGGCGAGGTTGATGACGGCGTCGGCGCCGTCGATCGCCTCGGCCCAGGGACCGAGGGTGCGGCCGTCCCAGGGGAGGTGGTGGGCGGCGGTGGGCGTGCGGGTGAGGACGGTGAGGCGGTGGCCGGCCGCGAGGAGGCCGCGTTCGAGGACGGCACCGAGGTTGCCGGTACCGCCGGGGATGACGATCTTCATGGGGTTCCTCCTTGTACCCCAACGATACCCCAGTACTTGAACGCGTTCAAATATGATCTCCGCGTCACCCCGGACACGGACCGTCGCACCCGCCTGGCACCTTTGCAGCCGGGGCGGCCCGAAACGGACACACCCGACCTCGGGGGCCGCAGCCCACCGCGATGTCACACCCCGCAGGCACCTTTGTGACCGGGGGCGGCTCAGATCCGACACACCCGACCGTGGGGGGCAGCGGTCAGCCGCAATGTCGCACCTCCCGGGCACCCTGCGACCGGGGGCGTCGAGTTCGGACACACCCGACCTCGGGGGCGCTGCTGGTCGTGAACCCCGCAGGTAGCTCGTAGTCGATACGCTTCATTGTGTAGCGACGCGCTGATAGGACCCCTCGATGAACCCCTCCTCCGAGCCCAGCGACGCCGGGCCCCCGCCCGACCCCGAGGAAGTGGGCCTCCACCCCGACCTCGTCTCCAACCCCGACCCCGACAACGGAACGGGCACCTGGCTGGTGGTCTTCGTGCTGCTCTTCGCCTCGGTCGCGGTGGCCGTGTTCCTGTTCATGCCGCCGACCTCCCCCGACGGCACCCCCGCTGCGGCGACCTCGGCCGAACCGACCACCGAGTCCCCCGGCCCCGAACCGGAGCCGACCACGTCACCCGAAGCCCCGACCACCGAGGCCGCGACCACCGCCGACCCCGAGACCACTGCCGAGACCACCGGTCCGGCGCTGCCGACCGAGCCGCCCTCGGTGCACCCGCCGTGCACCACCTACCTCGACGGCGGCGCGGCCCCGGCGTCCGAGGTCGAAGCGGCCCTTGACGAGGCGGCCGGCACCCAGTTCTGGACCAACTCGACCGTCGAGTTCTCCCCGGACCTGCTCAAGGCGATCGCGTGGATGGAGAGCGGCTGGCAGTCCGACATCGTCGCGTGCGACGGCGGCACCGGGCTCATGCAGATCCAGCCGACGACCGAGAAGTTCGTCAACCAGCGGTTCGAGGCCGATTTCGACCGGGAGGACGCCGACGAGAACGCCATGCTCGGCAGCGCCCAGCTGCAGTGGCTCGCGAAGTACTTCGCGGTCAACTACTTCGGCGGCGAGGACCCGGGCGCCTACTCGCTCGACGACGACTGCTCCCGAGACGACGCGGTCCCCGACCACCAGGAGCGCTGCCTGCTCAACTCGGTGATCTCGGCGTACCAGGCCGGGTTCGGCACAGTCGAGGCAGCGCTCGACGCGGGCACCGGGTACACGAACCTCCAGTACGTCGAGACCGTCAGGGCCCTGCTGGAACTGCGCCCCTGGGAGGGGTCGGCGTAGCCCCGACACCTCCGATTCCCCGGAGGTGGAACGACTTCGATTCGCCGCGCTGTCGGATTGTCCCCGGATCGGCGGTTTCAGTCCCCCGGACCGCGCGTCATGGAACGATCCGTCCTGGACAGGGAACTGAGACGGGAAGGTGCAATCCATGCAGCGAAGCACGAAGGCACTCGTGGTCGGCGCCGCCGCCACCGCGGTCGCCGCCGGGGCCGCGGCGATCATCGCCAACCGGGCCAGGCAGGGCGGGAACATCGGCAAGGTCCGCCGCGACAAGTTCGACCGCTGGTTCGACACCCTCGACACCGAAGGCAACGACTTCATCACCGAGGAGAACCTGCGCGAGGCCGCCGACCGCGTGCTGGGCGCCCGCGGCGTCCCCGTCGAGAGCCCCATGGGCCTCGAACTCCGCGAGGCCACCCACCGGCTGTGGACCGACTTCATCGCGCCGGCCGCCGAGGACGACGAGACCCGCGTCTCCCGCAAGGAGCTGCGCGCGGCGCTCGCCCGGCACATGCTCGCCGACCGCATCGCCGCGGCCTCCAAGCTCGCGTACGTCGCCGACGCCTACTTCGCGATCAGCGACGAGGACGGCGACGGCCTCATCAGCTCCGGGGAGTTCGTGCAGCTCATGCGGAACTGGAACGGCGTGGACTACATCGAGAGCCACCGCCTGTTCGAATACCTCGACGCCGACCACGACAACCGGATCTCGCCCGACGAGTGGCGCCGCGCGATCTTCGGCTTCTTCCTCAGCGGCGAACGCAACCACCCTGCGAACGACCTCATGGGCAGGGTCGGCAGCCCGATACTGGCCCCGGCCGACTTCTGACCAGGTCGAAGGGGAGACGCAGGAACCGACTGAGGACCCAGCGGCACAACGCGAACGAACACCGGAGCCGGCCGACGCGCGACCACGCGTCGGCCGGCTCTTCGCATGCGTCCAGACCGGCGGCGGCCGAGACCGCCCGGGTACGGGCCCAGGAACACTCCTCTCGGGTCGGCGAACGCTCCGGCGGCATTGTCGGAGGGTCGGCGTACCCTGCCGGGGTCTACCGAGGAGGTCCCGGGTGAAGTTCAGGAAGATCGACGACAAGCTGTCGATGCGCAGGCCGCTGGTGGAGGGCGAGCGGTTGCAGGCGCTGGAGGATGGCCTCGACTTCGACGTGGAGTGGAGCGAGAAGCTCATCGAGGGCGCCGACTGGACCGGCACGCACGGCGACGGTTCACTGGAGTCCTCGGCGATCCGGAACTCGGACCTGTCGGGCGCGGTGCTGTCGCCGTTCGAGATCGTCGACGTGACCGTGGACCACTCGGTGCTGTCCAACGCCCGCTGGGAGCAGGCGACCGCACGCCGGGTCGAGATCACCGAGAGCCAGCTCGTGGGCTGGCAGGCGCAGTTCGCGCTGGTGCAGGACCTGTACGTGGCGGATTCACGGGCGGACTTCGCCGGGATCTCGATCGGTTCCGCCAAGGGGCCCGTGGTCTTCGAGCGGTGCCGCTTCACGAACGCCACTTTCCTGGGGGACCTGTCGAAGACGGTGTTCATCGACTGCACGTTCCCGGGCGCCGACTTCTCCCGGGTCGCGAACGCCAAGGGCTGCGACCTCCGCCGTGCCGAACTCGGCGGCATCACCGGGCTGATGAGTCTGAAGGGCGCGTTGATCACCGCCGACCAGGCGGTGGAGATCGCCGGAGAGCTGGCCGTGGCGGCGGGCTTCAAGCTCGCCTAGCCGCCGATCGGGTCCGTATTGGCTTCCGCCCGTTCGGGTTCGGCGATACGCTCGAAGCCATGACACTCCTCCACGTGCCCTACCACCTGGACGAACGCCTCCCCGATCACGGCATCCCGCTCCCGGTCGGCGCCGATGTCGAGACCGTGACAGCGGACCTGCCGGACACCGACATCTGGGGTCGATTCGTCGGCCTCTACGACCGCGTCGCGGAGGCCGTCGAGGCGCAGGCCAGCGGCTCCGGCTCCGGCTCCGGCTCCGGCTCCGGCTCCGGCTCCGGCTCCGGCTCCGGCTCCGGCTCCGGCTCCGGCAGCGAGACGATAGTCGTGGTCTCGGGCGACTGCACCGTGTCGATCGGCATGACCGCAGGGCTCCAGCGCGTCGGCATCGACCCGGCGATCGTGTGGATCGACGCGCACGGCGACCTCCAGTCGCTGGAGACGACCACCTCGGGCTACCTGGGCGGCATGGCTTTGCGGCTCCTACTCGGATACCGGGCCGACCTGGTCGCCGACCCGCTGCGGCTGCGCCCGCCCGTACCGGAGCGCGTGCTCCTGGTCGACGGCCGCGACCTGGACCCGGCCGAGAGCGACTACATCGCCGAAGCCTCGGTCGGCCATCGACCGCTGACCGGTCTGAAGGCGGACGACCTCCCCGAAGGGCCGCTCCTGGTCAACCTCGACCTGGACACTCTCGACCCGAATGCGCTCCCGGGCCTCCGGTATCCGGCGCCCGACGGCCCCGACGTCGCGACCCTGCTCAAGGCCGTCCAGACGATCATCGACACCGGCCGAGTGGCCGCCTTCAACCTCGCCTGCACCTGGGACGCAGACCCCGATCCCGAGACGAGTCCCGAGTCCGGCACCGAAGCCACCAACCAGTCCGGCCCCGGCCCCGGCCCCGGCCCCGGCCCCGGCCCCGGCCCCGAAACTACCGACGAGCCCACCCATGGCCACGGCGGGTCTGCATCCACTAGCGATCGGAAGCAACTGGTGACCACCATCCTCAAGATGGTCACCGACCACGCAGGCCCGTAACGCCTTCGACAGCCGGCTCCGATCCCTCCACCGGTCCGGACCCCGGACAGGTCCGAACCCTGGTGGGGTCGAAATCTGGCCAGGTCCAGCCAGACGATGATTCTGAGCGCCAGCCGAAGAACGGCTCCCGGCACCAGCCGAGTTCCGCAGAGGTTCCCAAGTAGGTCCGTTAGCGCTCATCGAGTTCCGCAGGGGTTCTCGCGCAGAGCTCGTCGGCACTAGCCGAGTTCTTCGAAGGTTCCGGAGTGGACCTCGCCGGTGCGGCCGCCGTCCTCGTCGAAGGACCAGAAGCCGGTCACGGTGTGGTCGTGGAAGTTCATGACATGGGTGACCGCAGCGCCGGTGACCTCGTTCCACCCGAGCAGGTAGACCCGGGGGGAGACCTCCGCAACATGGAGGTCGACCGTTCCCGATGCGCTCTCCGTGGCACCGTCGATCTCCGCGTACTGGAGCTTGTTGCCCTCGGCGCCATAGATGTTGTGGGTCGTCACTCCGTTGTCCAGTCGGATCACGAAGGTCTTCCCCGCGAACGCGAAATCACCCATCTCAAGTCCCTTCCAAGCAGTCGCCTCGGACCGGATCTGACGAGCACCGGCCGGCCTCCAACCTAAGATCCGGCCTGCGCTCAAGTCCCCGGTTTGCCGATTCCCCGCTACACCTCCCCTCTTCTCGCCCAGCGTCTGCCCTCGGTCGGCCGGTGTCTCATTTCTCAGCGGTGGCGAGCGGTCGCTCCGGTTCGAGGCTGTCGAGGAGCGTCGGTGGCTCGGAGCAGTCCCTGATGGCCTGGTCGGCGAGTTCGAGCCGGTTTCGGAACTCCTGGTCGTCGGTGCCGGCCAGCGCTTCGAGCGTGGTCTGTCGGCGCTGGAGCGAGCGGTCGAGCCAGTCGCGCCACTCCGGGTCGGCCTCGGCCTTCGCCACGGTCCCGGGCTTCCAGACCGGCATCGGCGCTCCGGAGATCGCGAACCGCGGATTCGGTTTCAGCGCTTCAGGACCGGGCAGGAAGTCGCGGATCGCCGCCTCGGTCCAGCCTCGCGAGCGCAGCATCGGCTTGGTGAGCCACACCGACCTGTCCCCGATCCGCACGTACTGCGGCCGCGGTGGAGGTGATGGCGGTTCGGTGGGATCGGACTCGGCAGCGACCCGGGACGAGCCACCGGCATCGGCATCCGCATCGAGCCGAAGCGAGCTCCCGACATCAGCACCGGCATCCGCGGCGTTGCGGGATGAGCCCCCGACATCAGCGTCGGCGTCGAGCCGGGCAACCTGGGTGGCGGGTGCGGTGGACTGCCGTCGTCGTGGTGCCTTGGGCTCGGACTTCGGATCGGGACACGGTGAAGGCGGCGGTTCCGCCACGGCTCCCGCGGCGTCTGGTGCTTGCGGCGGCTCCATCGCATCGGCGAGCGGGCCTTCGCGTTTTCGGTTCGGCGGTCGGTTCTTGGCCTTGGACCGTTTCGGCTTCGTCGGCGGCTTCGCCTGGGTCTCCGGTGCGGTGCGGCCGGACCGTGTATCGGCGGCCGGTCGAGGTGCACCGCTCACTGGCGCCGTCTCGGACCGCGGGTCGGAAGCGGGGATTTCGGCTGGTGCCCGCGGCGCGACCACAGGTTCGGCGATCGCATTCGTCTGGTCGAAAGCCGTCTCTCGTTTCGCGAGTCGCGGTTCGGCGGCCACGACCTCGGTGCGGTCGGGTTCGGGTGCGTGCTCCGCCTCGGTCACGGGCGCTGGTCGCCGTGCGATGCGGGCGAGGGAGTCGGTCAGCCATCTGGTGAAGTGGCCGCGCAGGACTTCGGCGGGGATCGTCTCGAACGGGAGGGCCTCCGCCATCACCTCGGGGCCTGAGGCCCCGGTGGTGCGGTCTGCGGCGGGGGTGGTCGACGTTTGGGTTCGGGGGCCGTTGGATGCGGTCGTGGCGGTCATCGCACCGTCCTTCAGTTGTTCGTTCAGTTGTCCTTCAGTCGTCGCGCCTCGCCCGGAGGTGCGGCGCGGTTTGCAGTTGCTGGTGTGAACCTATCGACGGGCACCGACAGTTTTCGGCCTGTCGTCCCCGATCGGGTGATATGTGATGGCGTTCACGGGGAGGAAAGGTCACGGAGGCGTCAAGAGCGGCAGGGCCGACTCCACCACCGGGTGACCGTTCAGGGCAGACTGGCCCGCATGCGTGTACTCCTTCTCGGATCGTTCGACATTCGCGACGACAAGGACCAGCCGGTCGAACTCGCCGGTGCGCGCCTGCGCGCCCTCGTGGCGCGGCTGGCGTTCGAAGCGGGCCGGGAGGTGTCCGCCGACGCCCTGACCGACGCGATCTGGGAGGACGACGCCCCCTCGGCGAACGCGCTCCAGGCCCTGGTGTCCCGCGTGCGGAAGGCGATCGGCACCGACAAGGTGGCGCGCGGCGCCGCCGGGTACCGGCTCGACGTCGACCCCGGCGACGTGGACCTCGTCAGGTTCGAGCGCCTGGCGGAGGCGGGCCGCCGCGGGGGCGACCTCGCCGCGCTGCGCGAGGCCGAAGGGCTCTGGCGCGGCCCGGCCCTCGCCGACCTCCTCGACTATCGGTTCGCGCAGAACGAGGCGGTCCGCCTCGAACGCCTGCGCACCGAGACCACCCGCGACCGCCTCGCCCTCGAAGTCGCCACCGGCACCGACGTGCTCGCCGAACTCGAACCCCTCGCCGCCGCGCACGCCCTCGACGAGCGCTGGCAGGCCCTCCTCATGCGCGCCCTCTACACCACCGGCCGCCCCGCCGAAGCCCTCGACGTGTTCGAGCAGACCCGCGAGCGCCTCGCCGACGAGCTCGGCGCCGACCCCTCCTCCGAACTCGCCGAACTGCACCTGCGCATCCTGCGCCAGAGCGCGGCGCCCGCGGAGCGCCCGGCGCGCCGCTCGAACCTGAAGTCCCAGTTGACGAGTTTCGTCGGCCGCGAGGACGACCTCGCCGCACTGGTCGCGGCCGTCGCCTCCGCGCGGCTGGTCACCGTCACCGGCCCCGGCGGCGCCGGGAAGACCCGGCTCGCCACCGAGACCGCGGCCCGGATCGCCGCGGGCGGCGCCGCGCCCGACGGCGTGTGGTTCGTGGAACTCGCCTCGACCACTGACGGCACCGACGTGGCCCCGGCCGTCCTCCGCGCCATCGGCGCCCGCGAGGCGGGCCTCCTGGAGCCCTCCGCGCACGACGCCGCCTCCCGCCTGGAGGAGTACTTCGCGGACCAGGACGCGCTCATCGTGCTCGACAACTGCGAGCACCAGCTCGACGGCGTCGCCGACCTCGCCGCGCGCCTCCTCGGCGCCTGCCCCGGCCTGCGCGTGATCGCCACGAGCCGCGAAGCGCTCGCCATCGGCGGCGAGCACCTGTACCCGATCCCGCCGCTGCCGCTGTCGGAGACCGACCCCGCCTCCAGCCCCGCTGTGCGGCTGTTCGTGGAGCGCGCCGCCGCGGTCCGGCCCGGGTTCAAGCTCGACGGGTCGAACACCGAAGCGGTCGTGGAGATCTGCCGCCGGCTCGACGGCCTCCCGCTGGCCGTGGAACTCGCCGCCGCTCGCATGAGGGCACTGGACGCGGCGCAGATCGCGTCCCGCCTCGACGACCGGTTCGCGCTCCTCGCCGGCTCCGACCGCACCGCCCCCGCCCGCCACCGCACCCTCAGCGCCGTCATCGCATGGAGCTGGGAACTGCTCTCCGACGCCGAGAAGACCCTGGCCATGCGCATGTCCGTGTACCCGGCGGGCCTCGCACTGGAGCGGATCGACGACCTCGACGCGCTCGCCGGACTCGTCGACAAGTCCCTGGTCGACCGCGACGGCGAGCGCTACCGGATGCTCGAGACCATCCGCTCCTACGCCGTCGCGCGCCTCGAGGAGAGCGGGAACGCCGAGACCGTGGCCGACGCGATGGCGAAGTTCTGCGTGGAGATGGCGGAGTCCGCCGACGCCGAGCTGCGCACCGCCGCCCAGATCGAGGCGATGGCCCGGCTGACCGCCGAGCACGGCAACCTCGTCACCGTCATCGGCCGCGCGGTCGCCACCGCCGACGCCGAGACCGGCCTGCGCATGGTCGCGGCCCTGTTCTGGTACTGGCACCTCCTCGGCAGCCACACCGAGTTCCGCCACTGGACCCTCGCGGTGCTCGCCGTCCCGGCCGAGATCCCCGCACCGCTCCAGGCCGCGGCCCGCATCCTCGAAGGCATCGCCGCGACCGAGCAGCAGGGCTACACCGCGGGCGAGGCCGCGATCCGCGAAGGCGTCGCGATGGGCGGCGGCCTCGAAGCGGGCCCGGCCCGGTTCCTCGTCTCGATGGGCCCCGCGTTCCTCCCCGACGCGCCGCCCGCCGACCAGCGCGGCCTGGACGGCTGGGAGCTCGGGACGGCCCTGCTCATCTCGGCCGCCGCCGGCAGCGTCCTCGGCGGCCTCGAAGGCGCCGCGCCCGCCGAGCGCGCCGAGGCCGTGTTCGCGGGCCTCGGCGAGCGCTGGGGCCTCGCGTCGTCGCTGCGCATCAAGGCCGAGAAGCTCGGCTGGGAGGGCCGGCGCGAGGAGGCGCAGGTGGCGTCCGCCGAGGCCGCGCGGCTCCTCGACGAGCTCGGCACCCGCGGCGACGCGAGCGAGGCGTACGCCGAACTCGCGTGGTGGTACGCCCGGAACGGCGCCGTCGCGCACGCCTGGGAGGCGCTGGAGCGCGGCCTCGCGCTGGCCGAGGCCGCCCGGGAGCCGAACAGCCTCGCGTACGTGCGCTGGTTCCGCCTGCCGGTGCTCGTCTCCGAGGGCCGCTATGCCGAAGCGCTCGACGAGCTGCCCGCGGCCGAGCGGTCCCTGGACGGGGCGCCGAACCTCGGCGAGCGGATGCGCGTGCTGAGCGCGTCGTTCAAGGACCTCATCGTGCTGCTGCAGGGGGAGGGGAAGGCGACGGCGATCGCGGGCCTCGGTGCGCATCACATCGAGGGCGCGGCCGTGGCCGACATCGCGATGGCCGCGCGGGTCGCGGCGGCGATCGACCTCGCCGGCGGCGACGCGGCCGGCGCGGCCCGCAAGCTGGGCTTCGGGCGTGCGGTGCTCGGCATCGACGACGGCCGCGGCTACGACGAGGACCTGCACACCGATCAGCGGACGCGCGAGGCGCTGGAGCCGGAGGCGTTCCGGGAGGCGTACGACCGCGGCGCGGCTCTGGGGCGCGGGGACGCGGTCGCGGTGCTGATCGGGAAGTAGGAGAACGGAAGGCCGCCCGCGACCTGGGGTCGCGGGCGGCGCTGGTTTCCTGTGGCTCAGTGCCCGTACCGGACGGTGAGGCTGCCGACGCCGCTGGTCACGGCGATCGTGTAGTCCGCCTGGACGCTCGGGTCGGTGGCGATCTCGATGTTCCGGTCGCCCACGCCGCCTTCGAAGTCGACGTCGTAGGTGGTGCCGTCGTCGGGGACGGTGATGATGACGTCGCCGGTCCCGGCGTCGATCACGATGTCGCCGAGCACCTGGTCGTATTCGAGCGTCACGGAGCCGACCCCGGACTCGATCGTGGTCGAGGTGGCGCGCAGGTCCTCGCCGACGACGTCGCCCACGCCGGTCTCGACGTCGACGGCCCCGTCGACGCCTTCGAGGCTGACGGTCCCGACGTCGGTCTCGGCCGTCGCGTCGGTGCCCGCGGGCAGGCCCAGGACGTAGTTCGTCTGGCACTGGTCGACGTCGAGGCCGAAGAAGCGGCCCTGCGCGCACTCGCCGGTCGCGGAGAAGACGTCCCCGTCCCAGTCCTCGCGGGTCTCGGGCTCCTCGCCGAGCCAGCGGGTCTTCAGCTGGAACTCCAGGGCGGTGCCGTCGACGGCCTCGAAGGCGATGTCGCCGACGTCGGCTCTGACGTCGACCGCGTCCACGGCCTGGTCGTACTCCTTGGTGCGGGTCTCGTCCTCATCGGTGGAGGAGACGACCCAGGACCAGGAGCCGAAGATGGCGACGCCGGTGACGAGTGCGGCGCCGGTGATGGAGCCGCCGAGGATCCACCACACCTTGCGGGCGGGGTAGGCGGCCGGTTCAGGTGACTCGGGGGCGGCGGGCTTGGCGGGGGTGTCGATCATGACCGGTCCTTTGCGTTGCCTTGCAGGAACTTGAGAATGGCGAGGACGCGGCGGTTGCCGCTGTCGGTGGGCGGGAGTCCGAGCTTCGCGAAGATCGAGTTGATGTGCTTGGAGACGGCGCCTTCGGAGAGGAACAGGACCCCCGCGATCCCGGCGTTCGAGCGGCCTTCCGCCATGTGCGACAGGACCTCCCGCTCGCGCGGCGTGAGCCGTTCGAGCTCGTCGCCCTCGCGGCGGACCAGGAGCTGCGAGATGACCTCCGGGTCGAGGGCCGTGCCGCCCCCGGCGACGCGGCGCAGCGAGTCCAAGAACTCCTCCACGTCGGCCACGCGGTCCTTGAGCAGGTAGCCGATCCCGCGCATCTGCCCGGTGAGCAGTTCGACCGCGTAGCGCTCCTCGACGTACTGGGAGAGCATGAGGACCGCGAGGTCGGGGTAGCGGCGGCGGAGCACGAGCGCGGCGCGGACGCCTTCGTCGCTCTGGTCGGGCGGCATCCGGACGTCGGCCACGACCAGGTCGGGGCAGTCGCGCTCGACCGAGCGCAGCAGCGCCTCGGCGTCGCCGACGGTGTCGACGACCTCGATCCCGCCGATCTCCATGAGCCTGGCCAGGCCCTCGCGGAGGAGGACCGAGTCTTCGGCGATCACGACGCGCATGGCAGCTCCGCTTCGATGGTGGTGGGCCCGCCGAGCGGGCTGGTCAGGGTGAACGTCCCGTCGACCGAGCGGACCCGGTCGGCGAGGCCGCGCAGGCCGGTCCCGGACTCGGGGTCGGCCCCGCCGCGGCCGTCGTCGACGATCCGCAGGCACAGCAGGTCGCGGCGTTCGACGTCCTCGGCGAGGACGACCTCGACGGCGGCGTGCGCGGCGCCGGAATGCCGGGCGGTGTTGGTGAGGGCCTCGGAGATCACGAAGTAGGCGACCGCCTCGATGTCGCGGGCGACGCGCCGCTTCATGTCGACCTTGAGCCGCACCGGGATCGGCGACCTCGCGGCGACCGCCGAGAGCGCGGCGTCGAGCCCGCGATCCTCCAGGACGGCCGGGTGCAGGCCGCGCACGAGGTCGCGCAGGTCGGTGAGGACCTGCTTGGACTCCTCGTGGGCGTCGGCGAGGGCGCGCTTGGCGTCGTCGGGCAGGTCGGTGAGGGTGGCGCGGGCGATCCCGAGGTTCATGGCGAGCGAGGTGAGCCGCTGCTGCGCGCCGTCGTGGAGGTCGCGTTCGATGCGCCGGCGCTCCGCGTCGGCGGCGTCGACGGTCGAGTCGCGGCTGACGGTGAGGTCGGTGACCCGCAGCTCCAGCTGCTGGGCCCGGGTGGTGCCCACCAAGAGCTGGCGGGCGATGAGCCCGTCGAGCTCCGACAGGCCCCGCGTGATCCACGGCGCCGCGAGCAGGAGGACGAGGCCGCCCAGGAGGAGCGCCCAGTGGCGGATCTCCAGGCCCGACTGGAGGCCGAACAGCGGCGCGGCCATCATGGCGGGCGCGATCGTCCAGGCGACCAGGGCGATCATCGCCGCGAAGCCGCCATAGACGCCGGCGATCACGTGGTAGGAGAACTGCCGCCAGGTCTTCACGGCGGCGAGGACCCCGAGCATCGACTTCCAGGTGAACTCGACCGGCGGCGACTGGTCGGCGGGCCAGCGGATGCCGAGGAAGGCCGAGTGCCTGGAGCGCTGCACGGCGGTGAGCGCGGCGCTGGTGAACAGGATCGCGGCGAGCGCCGCGGCCGGGATGACGAGGGTGACGAGACCGGCGGCGCCCGTGGCGAACAGCACCCCGATGACGATTCCGCCGAGCGTGCCGACCACCGACCCGGTCACGAGGTGAACCAGGGCGAGCCAGGTGCGCCCGTCCCACAGGCCCGCCACGATCACGCGGGGGGCTCGGCGCCAGGGGAGCGCCTGCGGCACTGAGATGTCCATGCCTAGAACAGTAGGTAGTTCCGCAGCTCCGGGCATTGCCGCAGGCGCCCGGCTTCGGGGTGAAGTTTCCTCTACCCCCAAGCCCCAGGTTCGCTCGCAGCCGACGCCGTCACCGGTCCGTTCGACGTGCGGCCCGTAATCCGGATCGCCCGCGTGAACGGGCGCGGCACCTGCGGCGCGAGCCGTGGCCCGGTGGCCGCGGGTTCAGGTTCGGGGGTCGTTGCGGGGCCGGACGAATCCTGATTCGTAGGCGATGATGACCGCCTCGGTGCGGTTGGCGGCGCCGAGTTTGGCGAGGACGCTGCGGACGTGGGTCTTGACCGTCTCCTGGCTCAGGTAGAGGCGGTCGGCGATGGCCTGGTTCGACAGGCCCTCGGCGATGCGGCGCAGGACCTCGGCCTCGCGCTTGGTGAGGGCCATCGGGCCGTGCGCGTTGCCCGGCGGCGGGGCGTGTTCGGCGGCGAGGCTGCGGATGGCCTCGGGGAACAGGAGGCCGTCGCCCGCGGCGACGGTGAGGATCGCGCGGGCGATCTGGTCGATGTCGCTGCGTTTGAGGATGAAGCCCGCCGCGCCCGCGCGCAGCGCCCGGTACACGTACTCGTCGTTCTCGAACGTGGTGATGACCAGGACCTTCGGCGGATCCTCGAGTGCCGCGCGCAGGGTCTTGGTCGCCTCGATCCCGTCCATGCCCGGCATGCGCACGTCCATGAGGACGACGTCGGGCCGGTGCCGCCGCACCAGCGGCAGCACCTGGTCGCCCCCGGCGGCCTCGGCGACGGGGTCGATGTCGGGCCGGGCGGCGAGGAGCGCGCGCAGGCCGGTGCGCACGAGCGGGTCGTCGTCGGCGATGAGCACCGAGACCGGTGGGGTGGGCATCGTCCGATGATGCCACCCCTCCGGTGCGTCGGGTTCCACTGCTCAGCCTCGGGCGGCCAGGGCCGGGCGCGGCTCGGGCGCGGTCGTCTCGGGGCGGTCGGCGGCGAGGCGGCCGCTGAGGATGATCCACAGGGCGAGGACGACCATCGGCACCGTGCCGATCAGGGTTTGGGCGACCGGCTGGTCGTCGCCGAGGGCGGTGCCGACGAGGAGCGCGAGGACCATGTTGTTGCCCGCGTGGGCGAGGCTGGCGGCCCAGACCGAGCCGCTGCGCATGCGGAACCAGGTGAGGATGACCTCCTGGAACATGAACGACACCGTCCACACGGCCAGCCCGAGGGCGACGTTCGCGAACTCGATGTAGCCGAGGAACGCGAGCGGGTAGTGCCAGACGGCCCAGATCAGGCCGGTCGCGAGCGTCGATGCGAAGGGGCGCTCCGGGAACAGGCGCAGCCGCAGGTAGCTGGTCCAGCCGTACTCCTCGCCCCAGTAGATCGGGGTCAGCACGATCACGACGAGCAGGAGCGCGCCGATGGCGACCCAGACGGGCTGGCCGGGGATGAGCGCGAAGGCGGAGGCGTCGAACTCCCACATGCCGACGGCGACGGCGATGCCGATCGCGGCGGCGGCGAACGCGAGCGGGCCGAGCCAGGCGGCGAGGTAGAGGCCGATGTTCCGGCGGATGCGCGGTTTCATGCCGGTGTCGGCGAAGCCTTCGCGGGTGACCCATTTGCGGACGACGAACGCGGCGATCGCGGGGGTGAACGCGATCCCGGCCAGTTGGACGAGCGGGTTCACCAGCGACAGCCCGAAGCCGAGCCGTGCGATGAACATGCCGGCCCAGGACAGGCCGAACGCGAGGAGGAGGAAGACGAGAACGCCCTTGGTGCGGGTCGTCATGTGCGGGGGTCCTTTCGATTGCGGTTCGCCCCCAACGGTCGCCGCCGCGCCGGTCCTCTGACTCCCTCGAAATCGTGGTCTTCGGGTCCCTCGTGCGAGGGAGTCAGGCGCACGGCGGCCCTGGCAGACTCGCCGCCATGCGACAGTTTCTCCGCCTCCCCTTCACCACCGGCCCGTACCGCGGCGCGGTCCACGCGTTCCTCGGCGTGGTCCTGGCGGCATCGGTGGCCCTGGTCGCCTCCGGCCTCCTGATCCTCTGGCCCACGCGGATCCACGCACTCGTGCTGGGCGCGGCCGCGCTGGTCCTCACCGGCGCGATCGGGCTGCTGCGCCCGACCAGGCGGGCGAGCGTGCGGCTCGCCAACGGCCTGCTCTCGACCGGCCTCCCCGCCCCGCGACGGCCGCGGCGGTCGGCCTCGGCGGCGTGGCTGGTCGCGTGGACGATCGCGGGCGGGTTCCTCGCGGCCGTGGTCAGCCTGGCGCTGTTCACCCTCGGACTCCCGGTGGTGTGGCTCAACGACGGCGGCACCGTGATGTTCGGATCGGAGGTGACGATCGCGCCGGGCGCCGACGGCGCCTGGACGCTCGCTGCGGCAGTGGGCGCCGCCCTCGCGGCGGTCTACCTCTGCGCCGGATACGAAGCCCTCATGCGAAGGATCGCCGCGCTGCTGCTCGGCCCCGGCCTGGCCGAACGGCTCGCGGCGGCCGAGGCCGACGCCGACCAGGCCGCCGCCCGCAACCGCCTCGCCCGCGACCTCCACGACTCGATCGGCCACACCCTGACCGCCTCCACCATTCAGGCGGCCGTCGCCAAGCAGGCCATGGAATCCGACCCCGAGAGCGCCCGCCGGGCGATCGAGGCGATCGAGGGCACCTCCCGCGCGGCCCTGGACGACCTCGACCGGGCGCTCGGCGTCCTCCGCGGCGAACCGGCGACCGCGCGGCCCGAACCGGCCCTCGCCGACCTCGACCTGCTCCGCGACCGCATCGCCCAGACGGGTACCGGCATCACCATGCACCTCGACGGCGACCCCGACTCGGTGCCGGCGACGATCTCCCAGGAGGCGTACCGCATCGTCCAGGAGGGCGTCACCAACGCCCTCCGCCATGCGCCCGGTGCCGAGATCCGCGTGCACCTCGACATCACGGACGACCACCTGCACGTACGGGTGTCGAACCGGTCCACGGGCACGACCGGAACCAGCGCCCGCGGCCGCGGGCTGACCGGCATCGCCGAACGCGTGAGGCTCCTCGGCGGCGACGCCTCCGCCGGAACGGAGGGAGGAACCGACTGGACATTGCAAGCGACACTGCCGCTCCGATCCACTGCGAGGCCATGAGATGACGACGTTCAGTTCCGTATCAGCAACGCACGCAGCGGATCACGGAGGTCGGAGCGCCGGACGCGGGCGCGAGCGCGGTCCGCCTCTCGGCGCCCGGCGCGGGTGCCTGTCGGACCCGGTCCCTACGATTTCGAGATGGCCGAACCCGAGAGCACCGCCGGCAAGTACTTCGCCAGTCTGGAGGCGCGCGACTGGGATGCGTTGCACGCCTTGCTCGCCGAGGACGTGGTGTACGAGATGCCGCAGACGCGTGAGCGGGTCGTCGGCCGGGAGCCGTACATCCGCTTCAACCAGGAGTACCCGGGCGACTGGCACCTGCGAACGCAGCGAGTGGTCACCGAGGGCAGGCACGCCGCCGCCCTGGTGGACTTCTGGATCGGCGACGACCACGAGCCCGCCTGCGTCTGGCTCGACTTCGACGAGACCGGACGCATCACCCGCATCACCGACTTCTGGCCGGTGCCCTACGTACCTCCGACAGGCCGGGAGCACCTCGTCGAACGCTATTGAGCGGCCCCGCCGGTTGCCGCTTCGGTGCTCGCGAGAGACCGGACTGCGACTGCGGGGCCCGGCAGCGGGGTCCGGTCAACGAAGTCTGCTCAGCGGGGCAGCCGCGACGGGATGTCGTTGATCGTGCCGGTGAGGTCGTCGACTGAGTGGGCGAACTTCTGGGCTTGCTCGAAGGTGGCGCGGGAGAGGGCGATGGTGGCCCACACCTGCGCGAGTTGGAGGTGGTGCTCTCGCGTCGCGGGGTCCCGCTCGGTGGCTGCGGCGGATGCGTGGGTCACGGCGTGCTGCTGCGCTTCGCTCCACGTCGGAAGTTCGGACTCGGGGGTGGCCACGGCGCCGTCCTTTCGTCGAAGGTCGCTGGGTCGATGAGCACCGGTCGATGAACGCTGGGTCGATGGGCGGTGAGTCAATGAGCGCTGGTCGATGAGTGCTCAGTCGACCGGTTGCCGTCCTGGTACCCGGATCGAGCGAGATCCAAGCGTGGGGGCCGTACCAGAAGCCTTGCCGACTTCCGGTCGGCAGTGCACCGCCGTCCCCTGCGCATACGAAAGCACCGGAAGCATCGTCGATGCTCCCGGTGCCGATCTGTCGGGTTGACAGGATTTGAACCTGCGACCCCCTCGTCCCGAACGAGGTGCGCTACCAAGCTGCGCCACAACCCGATGTTCTGTTTTCCCGCGCACGCTGGGCGAACGCGTCGATTGGAAATGCTACCCGAACCCGGCGCGGGCCGTCGAACGGGGTCGGGGGCGCGGGGCCCGGTCACATCCGGGCCCCGGCCCCGCGACTAGAAGACCTTCGGGACGAACGTCAGCAGGCTCGCCTCCGGGGCGCACGCGAAGCGCACCGGCGCGTACGGGCTGGTGCCGAGCCCGGCGGACACGTGCAGCCACATGTCCTCCCACGGGTGCAGGCCCTTCACGCGCTCGCGGTCGATGCCGCAGTTGGTGACGAGCGCGCCGTAGCCGGGCACGCAGACCTGGCCGCCGTGGGTGTGGCCCGCGGCGACGAAGTCGTAGCCGTCGGCCTCGAAGGAGTCGAGGACGCGCGGTTCGGGCGAGTGCGTGAGGCCGATCGACAGGTCGGCGCTGCTGGGGACGGCCCCGGCGACGAGCTCGTAGTCGTCGAGGTCGAAGTGCGGGTCGTCGACGCCCGCGAAGTGGACGTTCATCCCGGCGACGACCTTGTCCGCGGCGGCGTTGTTCAGGTCGAGCCACCCGCCGTCGACGAGGACCTTGCGCAGCTCCTCGGTCGGCAGCGGCTCGCCGTACTTGTGCTCGTGGTTGCGGTTGAAGTACTGGAGCGGGTTCTTGAACACCGGCGCGTAGTAGTCGTTCGAGCCGAACACGAACGCGCCAGGGGCGCGCAGCAGCGGCCGGAGCGTCTTCGCGACGAGGTCGACCGCGTCCGGGTGGGCGAGGTTGTCGCCGGTCAGGAGCACCAGGTCCGGGTCGAGCGCGGCCAGGGACGCGACCCAGTGGGCCTTGCGCACCTGCCCGGGCGTCATGTGCAGGTCGGAGATGTGCAGGACCCGGATAGGCTCGGACCCTTCGGGAAGCGCCGGCACGGCGAAGTGCCTGAGCGTGTACTGGACGCGTTCGTATAGGGACGCGTAGGCGAGCGCCAGCGCCCCCGCGCCGACCCCGATCCCGGCTGCTGCGGCAAGTCCACGGCTGATCTTCATACCCCCAACGGTAGATTGTCGAGATATGAGCGAGCTAAAGACCCAGTTGGAAACGGATATGCGAGCCGCCCTCAAGTCGAAGGACAAGGTGACACTGGGCACGCTCCGCATGATCATCACCGCAATTCGGAACGAAGAGGTCGCCGGGAAGTCCAAGCGCGAACTCGACGACGCCGACGTGGTGAAGGTGCTGGTCAAGCAGGCGAAGCAGCGCCGGGAGGCGGCGGACGCGTTCCGCGCGGGGGGCCGCGAGGAGTCCGCGGACAACGAGCTCGCCGAGGAAGCGGTCATCAAGCGGTACCTGCCGACCGAGCTCACTGAGGCGGAAGTCACTGAACTGGTGCGGTCGGCGATCGCCGAGGGCGGGTTCTCGGGACCCCAGGACATGGGCAAGGTGATGAAGGCGATCGGCCCGAAGACGGCCGGGCGCGCCGACGGGAAGCTCGTCGCCGGGATCGTCAAGGCCGAGCTCGCCGGTCAGGGCCGTTAAGAGTCAGGACGGTTGAGCGTAAGGGCCGTTAAGGGCTTGCGCTTGTAGACCATCCCGAGCCCCCACCCACCCAGAAGGGGAACGTAGCGTCCAGGGTTGCGCAGGGGTCCGACAGGAATCGGCCCCGGAACGGGCTGCCCGGTCGTGTCGTTCGCCACGGCTATCGTTGAAGGCCGGCCCCCGACGCGCGTCGCCCCGCATCGCGGCGCGGCCCCGGGCCGCGGTTCGCAGCACTTTGAAACCTTGAGGAATCCATGTCCAGCCACATCTCGGCGGAGGCCGCGCGCCGCCGCACGTTCGCGGTGATCTCCCACCCCGACGCCGGCAAGTCGACCATCACCGAGGCCCTGGCGCTGCACGGCCGCGCCATCTCGGCCGCGGGCGCCGTCCACGGCAAGGGCGACCGCAAGGGCGTGGTCTCCGACTGGATGTCCATGGAGCAGGACCGCGGCATCTCGATCACCTCGGCAGCGCTCCAGTTCGAGTACCGCGACTGCGTCGTCAACCTCCTCGACACCCCCGGCCACGCCGACTTCTCCGAGGACACGTACCGGGTGCTCACCGCGGTCGACGCCGCGGTGATGCTCCTGGACGCCGCGAAGGGCCTCGAACCGCAGACGCTGAAGCTGTTCGAGGTGTGCCGGGCGCGCCGCATCCCCGTCATCACGTTCGTGAACAAGTGGGACCGGCCCGCGAAGGACGCCCTGGAGCTCATCGAGGAGATCGAGACGCGCATCGGCATCAAGCCGACGCCCGTGACGTGGCCGGTGGGCGTCGGCGGCGAGTTCCGCGGCGTCATCGAGCGGATCGCGTTCGGCGAGCGGAGCGAGCCGGACCGGAAGCACAGCGGGGAGCGGCGGGACGGCCGCCGGCCCGTGGGGCCGCAGGTGCCGGGCATGGTCCGCTACGAGCGGTCCCCCGGCGGGCAGCAGTCGGCGATCGCGGAGGTCCTCGGCGAGGACGAGTCCCTGGCGCGGTTCGGCGAGGACTACGAGCGGGCGCGCGAGGAGTCGGAGCTGCTGAGCGCCGTCGACGCCGACTTCGACCAGAAGACGTTCGAGTCCGGCCAGACGACGCCGACGCTGTTCGGGGCCGCGCTGGTGCACTTCGGGGTCGGGCAGCTCCTCGACCTGCTCGTGGACATCGCGCCGTCGCCGTTCTCGCGCGACGACGCCAAGGGCGAGCCGCGCGACCTGGAGGACGGCTTCTCCGGGTTCGTCTTCAAGTCGCAGGCGAACATGAACGCCTCGCACCGCGACCAGCTCGCGTTCATCCGCGTCTGCTCGGGCCGGTTCGAGCGCGGCATGCAGGTCACGCAGGCCCAGGGCGGGCGCACCATGTCGACGAAGTACGCGCAGACCCTGTTCGGGTCGGCCCGCGACACCGTCGACGAGGCGTGGCCCGGCGACATCGTGGGCCTGGTGAACGCCACCGGCCTGTCGGTCGGGGACACGATCTACCAGGGGAAGGCCGTCGAGTACCCGCCGCTGCCGGCGTTCGCGCCCGAGCACTTCGGGGCGCTCCAGATGCACGACACCTCCAAGGCCAAGCGGTTCCGCCGCGGCATCGCGCAGCTCGACGCCGAGGGGGTCGTGCAGGTCCTCTACTCCGAGCGGCGCGGCGAGGCCACGCCCGTGCTCGCCGCGGTCGGCCCGCTCCAGTTCGAGGTGACCACGGCCCGGCTCCAGGCCGAGTTCGACGTGCCCGCCACGATCGACCACCTGCCGTACCAGCTCGCGCGGCTCACCGACGCCGAAGGGGCGGCGCGGCTGCGCACCGCGCCGGGCGTCGAGGTGTTCTCGCGCCCGCGCGACGGCGCGTTCCTGGTGGCGCTGCCGAACAAGTACCGCATCCAGACCATCGAGAACGACTACCCGGGCATCAAGCTGGAGCCGCTGCTCGCCGGGGGCCAGGGCTGATGGCGCGCCTGCTCACCTCGGGCGACATCCGGACCCTCTCGCGGGGCCTGGGCATCACCCCCACCAAGAAGTGGGGCCAGAACTTCGTCGTCGACGCGAACACGGTCCGGCGCATCGCGGCCGCCGCGAAGCTCGCCGAGGACGACGTGGTCATGGAGGTCGGCCCGGGCCTCGGTTCGCTCACGTTGGCGCTCATCGAGATCGCCCGGAAGGTGATCGCGGTCGAGATCGACCCGAAGCTCGCCCTCGCGCTGCCCACGACCGTGGCGCACCGCGCGCCCGAGGAGCACCAGCGGCTCGTGGTCGTCGAGACCGACGCGGCCCGCATCGACCCCGCGCAGCTCCCCGAGCCGCCCACGGCGCTCGTGGCGAACCTGCCGTACAACGTGGCGGTGCCGGTCGTCCTGCACGCTCTGGAGCACTTCCCGACGCTGCGCAAGGGCCTCGTCATGGTCCAGGCCGAGGTCGGCGACCGGCTCACCGCGCAGCCGGGCTCGAAGATCTACGGCGGCCCGAGCGTGAAGATGGCCTGGTACGCGAAAGCGAAGCGCGCCGGGTCGGTGTCGGCGAACGTGTTCTGGCCGGTGCCGAACGTCGCGAGCGCACTCGTGGCGTTCGAGCGCATCCAGAGCCCCGACGCGAACCGGGTCGAGGTCTTCGGCGCGGTGGACGCCGCGTTCGGCCAGCGGCGCAAGATGCTGCGCCAGTCCCTGAAGGCGTGGGCGGGCGAGGACGTGGACGCGGTGCTCGAGCGGTCGGGGATCGAACCCACGAGGCGGGGTGAGTCGTTGGACATAGCGGAGTTCATCGCCCTCGCCGACGCCAAGGAGGCGCTGGGCGGGACCAGTCGGACCTGAGGAGGACCGCATGACCGGACAGACCGCTCCAGCCGCACCGCAGGCGGGCGTATCGGTGGACGTCCCCGCCAAGATCAACCCGCACCTGGGGGTGGGGGATCCGCGCGCCGACGGCTACCACGCGCTCTCCACGGTGTACCAAGCGATCTCGCTGCACGACACCGTCACCGCGCAACCGCGCGACGAGCCGGGCATCGCGATCACGATCTCCGGCGAGGGCGCCGGGGAGCTGCCGACCGACGAGGGGAACCTCGCGCACAAGGCCGCGAAGCTCGTCGCCCTGTACGCGGGGATCGAACCGGCCGTCAAGCTGCACTTGAACAAGCGCATCCCCGTCGCCGGGGGCCTCGCGGGGGGCTCCGCGGACGCGGCGGGTGCGCTGATCGCCTGCGCCCGGCTGTGGGACGTGGAGATCGGCGACGCCGAGCTGCACCGCCTCGCCGCCGGGCTCGGCTCCGACGTGCCGTTCTGCCTCAAGGGCGGGACCGCGATCGGCACCGGGCGCGGCGAGGAGCTGACGCCGGTGCGCGCCAAGGGGTCCTGGCACTGGGTGGTCGCGACCACCGACACGCAGATCTCGACCCCGGAGTGCTACAAGGAGGTCGACCGGCTCCGCGAGGACGGCATCGGCCGCTACTCCGCCGACATCGCTCCGATCGTCGCGGCCTTCGAGGGCGGCGCCGACGCCGACTCGCTGGCGCGGCTGCTGGTCAACGACATGGAGGCCGCGGCGGTGAGCCTGCGCCCGCAGCTCGCCTCGCTCATGCACGGCGGCCTGGAGGAGGGCGCGCTCGCCGCGCACGTCTCCGGTTCGGGGCCCACGGTCCTGTTCCTCGCCACCGACGTCAAGCACGCGGTGGCCCTGGCCCGCCGCATCCGGATGCGCGGCGGCGCCCGCAGCGTGCACCTCGCCCACGGCCCGGTGAGCGGCCCGGCCGCCTGAGCGGACCGCCGCGCCCGGAACGTCCACGCAGGACCTGGGCGCGGTGGCCGGCACTCGCTACTGTTGGGCTCGGACGGCGGCCGGGGACCGGCGCCCGCCGCGTCCCCGCCGCCTTCCCACTGCCTTCACCGCGCGACCGGTCCGTCCAATGGAGACCGGCCGTGCCGACCGATGCGAGTTGCCGCACCATGAGAGAGACGATGCGGATCGGGCTGCTCGGCCCGTTCCAGGTCACCGACGGCGGTGCGCCGGCGCCCGTCACGGGGGGCCGCCAGCGCGCCGTCCTCGCCGCCCTCGCCCTGGCCGCCGGGAGGCCCGTCCGCAGCAGCACGCTCGCCCGGCTCCTGTGGGGCGAGGACGACCCGGCCGCGCGGCACCGCCTGCACGCCATCGTCAACCGCCTCCGCCAGGCCATCGGCACCGACGCCGTCACCGCCGGGCCCGGCGAGTACACCCTCGACGTGGACCCCGAGGCGGTCGACGTGCACCGGTTCCGGGCGCTCGTCGCGGCGTCCAGGCACGCCGGCGCCGCCGAACTCGCACTGCTGGAGGAGGCGCTGGGCCTGTGGCGCGGGGAGCCGCTGGTCGACGTGGAGGCCGAGTCGCTGGCGCTCGCGCACGTACCCGCGCTCACCGAGGAGCGGCTGCGAGCTATCGAGCGCCGCACCGACCTGGTGCTCGCCGCGGGCGGCCACGCTGAACTCGTCGCCGAGCTCGGCGACCTCACCACGCGGCACCCGCTCCGGGAGTTCCTGTGGTCGCGGCTCATGCTCGCCCTGCACCGCTCCGGCCGCCAGGCCGAGGCGCTGGGGGCCTACCAGCGGGTGCGCACGCTCCTGGCCGACCGGCTCGGCGTCGACCCCGGGGAGGAGCTCCAGCGGGCGCACCGCACGGTCCTGGGGCCCGCGAACGCGGCCCTCGCCCCGGCGCCCGCGCCCGTGGACGCCGTGCCGCGCCAGCTCGCCGCCGACATCGCCGGGTTCACCGGACGCGCCGACCCGCTCGCCGACCTCGACAGTTTTTTGGAGCGCAGTCTGGAGCGCAGTCTCGGGCGCGGTCCCGGGCACGACAGTGCGACCGGCGCCGCGCTCGCGGTCGTCAGCGGCCCCGCGGGGGTCGGCAAGACGACGCTCGCGGTGCACTGGGCGCACCGGGTCGCGGGCCGGTTCCCCGACGGGCAGCTGCACCTGAACCTGGCCGGGCACCGGCCCGGGCCCGTCGCCGATGCGGCGCTCATGACGCTGCTGCTGGCGCTGGGCACCGATCCGGAGCGGATCCCGCCCGACACCGACGGCCGCTCGGCGACGCTGCGGTCCGCGCTCGCGGGCCGCCGCGTCCTCATGCTGCTCGACAACGTCTACGACGCCGAGCAGGTGCGCCCGTTCCTGCCCGGCTCAGCCGCCGGTGCTGCGGCCGGGTCGGGCAGCGTCGTGCTCGTGACCAGCCGGAACCGGCTGCGGAGCCTGCGCCGCCGCGAGGGCGCGCACCTGGTGGAGCTGGAGCCGTTCACGCCCGACGAGTCCGCCGCGCTCCTGGGCGGGGTGCTCGGGCCCGAGGCGGTCGCGGGGCACGCGGGGGCGATCGCGGAGCTCGCGGGGCTGTGCGGGCACCTGCCGCTGGCGGTGGCGCTCGCGGCGGAACGCGTGCGCAACACCGGGATGGCGCTCCCGGCGCTGGTCGAGGAGGCGCGCGAGGGCAGTGCGCGGCTCGACGCGCTCGGGGACGGCGCCGACGACGTGCGGAAGGTCTTCTCGTGGTCGTACGAAGCGCTCCCCGGGCCGGAGGCGGCGGCGTTCCGGGCGCTGGGGACGGCGCCGGGCACGGACATCGGGGCGGCCGCGGCGGCGGCGCTCACCGGGTCGCCGTCCGCGACCCGACTCCTGGAGTCCCTTGTGGACCACAACCTGCTGCGGCGCCCGCGGCCGGGCCGGTACGAGCTGCACGACCTGCTGCGCGTGTACGCGGCCGAGCTCGCCGCCGCCGACGGCGGGCACGATGCGGACCTGGCGCGGCTCCTCGACTGGTACATCGCCACGGGCCTGAGCGCGCGGGCCCATCTCCAGCCGACCTCCGAGGACCCGCGGCTGGAGCGGCCCGCCGGGGTCGAGCCGCTGGCGTTCGCCGACTCGCAGGAGGCGCTGGGCTGGTTCGAGGCCGAGCACGCGAACCTCGTCGCGGCGGTCGGCGCGGCGGCCGCGGCGGGCCTGGACCGGCGGTGCTGGCGGCTCGTGCACCTGCTGTGGGCGCACCTGGACCGGTGCCGGGCCTGGCCGGAGATGGCCGTGCTCGGCGAGGCCGGACTGGCGGCGGCGCGGCGCGCGGGCGACCGGTTCGGCGAGGCCGAGATGCTGACGATGGGCGCGAGCCTGCGCCACCTGGGGCGCTTCGAGGAGGCGATCGGGTCGCAGCGGGAGGCCCTGGCGCTCTACTTCGAGCTGGGGAGCACCGGCGGCCAGGCCGCGGTGCTGAACAACCTCGGGATGATCTTCCGCAGCATGGGAAGGCACGAGGAGGCGATCGACCACCTGCGCCGCTGCGCCGCGCTGGACGAGGCGGCCGGGGACCCCGCCGACCTGGCGGTCTCGCTGTTCAACCTGGCCCGGTCGTACATCGACGCGGGGCGGGCGGCCGAGGCGATCGAGGCCGCCGGGCGCTCGCTGGAGCTGCTGCGCGGGCTCGGCCACCGGCGCGGCCAGGGCCGGGCCATGGAGGCGATCGGCCTGGCGCACCGGCAGGCCGGGGAGCACGAGGCGGCCGCGCGGTGGCTGCGCGAGGCGTCCGAGGTGTTCGGCGAGATCGGCGACCGCTGGTACGAGTCGGTGAGCCTGACGGCGCTCGGCCGATCGCTGCGCGCTGGAGGACGCGGTGCGGAGGCGGCCGAGGTGCTGGAGCGGGCGCTCGCGCTCGCGACGGAGCTGGGCGACCCGCGGGCGGCGGAGATCCGGGCCCTGGTCGAGGGGTGAGCGGGCGGACCGGGACGCCCGGGCACGGTGATGGGGCGCCCGGCGGTCACTCGCCGAACGCCCCTGATCGCGCCGCACCCGAACGGCGCCCTCGCCGCCGGACGGCGCATCGATCCCCACGCCCGGAACCCGGGCTCCCCCAGCGGGTCAGTCACCACCCGCAGGTCGCGCCGCCGGCGCCGGGGGTCTAGAAGTCGCGGTTGTCCGCGCCGGTGATCCGGACGCTGAAGTCGCGGTTGTCGATGTCGTCCTTGGTGATCCGGACACTGTCGCCGGTGACGCGGGTCCCGGTGATCCGCACCGAGAAGTCCCGGTTGTCGGCGCCCGTGATGCGGACGCTGAAGTCGCGGTTGTCGGTCTCGTCGCCGGTGATGCGCACGCTGTAGGGCGGGGTGAACCCGTCCTCGCCGGTGATCCGGACACTGGCGTAGGGCGGCGTGAAACCGCCGTCCTCGCCGGTGATCCGCACGCTGTCGGGGTCGTTCGAGAGGGTCCAGTCGGTGCTGGCCTGGGCGGGGGCCGCGAAGGCGGCCACCGCGAGCGCCGCCAGCGAACCGGCGGCGGCGGTGCGGGCGAGCGCGGCCGAAGCGCGCCGCAGGGGCGATGTGGTCGTCTGCTGTGCCATGCGCCCCAACGTATGCGCCGCCGCTCACGCGCCGGTCACACGCGGCCCATCCGGCGCCCACGCACCGGTCACGGTGCCGCTCAGACGTTCCGGTCCCAGATCATCCTGAGCCCGTGCAGGGTCAGGTTCGGCTCGTAGTGGGTGACGGTCTCGCACTGCTCGATGACGACCGGCGCGAGGCCGCCCGTGGCCACGACCGCGGTCGGGTCGGTGCCGAGCTCGGCGGTGATCCGGCGGACCAGGCCGTCGACCTGCGCCGCGGTGCCGTAGACCATCCCGGACTGGAGGCATTCGACGGTGTTCTTGCCGATGACGCTGCGGGGCTTGACGAGCGGGATCTTCAGCAGGTTCGCGGCCCGCGAGGCGAGCGCGTCGATGGAGATCTCGATGCCGGGCGCGAAGGCCCCGCCGAGGAAGTCGCCGCTCTCGGAGATCACGTCGATGTTCGTGGAGGTCCCGAAGTCCACGGTGATGCACGGGCCGCCGTACAGGTGGAAGGCCGCGTACGTGTTCGCGATCCGGTCGGGCCCGGCCTCGCGCGGGTTGTCGATGCTCAGGCGCACCCCGGTCTTCACGCCCGGCGCGATCTGCACGAGGGTCGCGTGCGGGTAGTACCGCTGCGCCATCTTCGCGACCTCCGCGCCCTGCTGGGGCACGGTGGAGGACAGCGCGATCCCCGACAGGTCGACGCCGTCGCCGGAGAGCAGGGCCCGGAACGTCAGGCCCAGCTCGTCGGCGGTGGCGTGCGGGTCGGTGCGGATGCGCCAGGAGTGCTTGAGGGTCTCGCCCTCGAACACGGCCAGCACCGTGTTGGTGTTCCCGATGTCGACGCACAGCAGCACGGCTCTACTCCTCGAAGTCCAGGCCGATGTCGAGAATGGGCGAGGAGTGGGTGAGCGCCCCGACCGAGATGTAGTCGACGCCGGTGGCGGCGTGGTCCACGGCGGTGTCGAGGGTGATCCTCCCGGTCGCCTCGAGTTCGGCGCGCTCGCCGACGGTCTCGACGACCTCGGCGAGCTCCTTGGGGCTCATGTTGTCGCACAGGAGGAAGACGGCCCCGGCGGCGACCGCTTCGACGGCCTCTTCGAGGGTCTCGACCTCGACCTGGATGTCGACGTCGGGCTCGGCGGAGCGGACGGCGGCGAACGCCTCGCTGATCGAGCCCGCGGCCTCCTTGTGGTTGTCCTTGATCATCGCGACGTCGTACAGGCCCATGCGCTTGTTGTCGCCGCCCCCGGCGCGCACCGCGTACTTCTCGAAGGCGCGCAGGCCGGGCGTGGTCTTGCGGGTGTCGAGGACGGTGGTGTGCCAGTCGGCGAGGACGTCGGCGAAGCGGCGGGTGTGGGTGGCGACGCCGCACATGCGGCACAGCAGGTTCAGGGCCGTGCGCTCGGCGGCGAGGAGGGACCGGGTGGGGCCGGTGACGCGGGCGAGGACCTGCCCGGCGCGGATGCGGGAGCCTTCTTTCGCGAGGTACTCGAACGTCACGTCGCCGGGCATGGCGTGGAAGACGGCGTGGGCGACAGGGAGGCCCGCGAGGAGCCCGTCGGCGCGGGCGGTGACGGCCACGGTGGAGGTGTGCCCGGGGCCGAAGATCGACTCGGAGGTCACGTCGCGGCGCGCGTGGGAGAGGTCCTCGTCGAGGTAGTCCTGGACGGCGACGTAGACGTCCTCGGGGTCGAGGCGGCAGGCGAGCAGCCGCTCGTCGAGGCCGGCCCCGCCGGGGACTTCGGCGAATCTGCTCATGCGATGGGCTCCCAGGTGGTGTCGAGCTCCCCGTCGGAGCTGATGGAGAGGCACAGGTGGCCGAGCCAGGCGTCGGCGGCCTCGGGGTGGTCCTCGCGCCAGTGGCTGCCCCGGGTCTCGCGGCGGCGGTGGGCGGCGGCGGTGACCGCGGCGGCGACGGTGAGGAGGTTCGTGGCCTCCCATGTGGCCGGTCGCGGACGACCGGACACATTGTCCCCCAATGCCGTCAGCGACGCTGCGGTGGCCTCCAGTGACGCTTCGGAGCGGAGCACGCCGGCGCCGGCGGTCATCGCCTCCTGGAGGGGCGCGCGGGAGGTCGTGGAGCAGACGGTGCCCTCGCCGCCGGGGAGCTCGGGGACGCCGGGGCTCGGCTTGTGCTCGGCGAGGTCGTCGGCGATGCGCTGCGCGAACACGAGCGCTTCGAGCAGGGAGTTGGAGGCGAGCCGGTTGGCGCCGTGGAGGCCGGTGCAGGCGGCCTCGCCCGCGGCGTAGAGGCCGGGGACGCTGGTGCGGCCGTGGAGGTCGGTGCGGACGCCGCCGGAGGCGTAGTGGGCGGCGGGGGCGACCGGGATCATGTCGGCGACGGGGTCGACGCCGAGGGACCGGCAGGTCGCGGTGATGTTCGGGAACCGGTTCTCGAGCATGTCGCGGCCGAGGTGGCGGGCGTCGAGCCACATGTGCGGGCGGCCCTCGGCGATCATGCGGTTGGTGATGGCCTTGGCCACGACGTCGCGCGGCGCGAGCTCGGCGAGCTCGTGGAGGCCGGTCATGAAGCGGTCGCCGGAGAAGTCGCGGAGGTACGCGCCTTCGCCGCGGAGCGCTTCGGAGATGAGCGGCTGCTGGTCGCCGCCGACCCGGGCGGGGCCGGCGTCCGGGGCGGATTGTCGGTCCCCGGGGATACGTTCGAGGTCCGGTTCGGTGCCCCCGGTCGCGGAGCCGCCGCCGCGGCCGGGGGTCCCGGGCACGTACAGCGAGGTCGGGTGGAACTGGACGAACTCGAGGTCGGTCACGGTCGCGCCGGCCCGCAGCGCCAGCGCCACCCCGTCGCCGATGGACACGGAGGGGTTGGTGGTCGACTGGAAGATCTGACCGAGGCCGCCCGTGGCGAGCACGACCGCCCGGGCCTCGACACCGCCGACGCCGTGCTCCACGCCCGCGCCGAGGACGTGGAGGCTGATCCCGGCCGCGTGGCCGCGGGCGTCGGTGAGCAGGTCGAGGACCATGGCGTTCTCGATGATGCGGATCCACGGGTCGCGCAGGACCGCGGCGTGGAGCGCGCGCTGGATCTCGGCGCCGGTGGCGTCGCCGCCGGCGTGGACGATCCGGCGGGCGCGGTGGCCCCCCTCGCGGGTGAGCTGGAGCGAGCCGTCGGGGTCGCGGTCGAACTCGGTGCCGAGGTGGACGAGGTCGGCGATGCGCTGGGGGCCTTCGGTGACGGTGACGTCGACCGCCGCAGGGTCGCAGAGGCCGACGCCGGCGATCTGGGTGTCCCTGGCGTGCGCGGCGGGGGTGTCGAGGGGGTCGAGGACGGCGGCGACGCCGCCTTGAGCCCAGCGCGTGGAGCCGTCGTCGATGTGGACCTTGGTGACCACGGTGACGTGGAATCCGGCGCGGCGCAGGTTGAGCGCGCAGGTGAGTCCGGCGACGCCGGAGCCGATGACGCACACGTCGGTGGTCTCGGTCCAGGACGGGGCCTCGGCGCGCAGGCGCCGCGGCAGGTGGGGAAGGTGCGGGAGCGTCCCGGCCTCCGGCCCAGTGAACACGGGTGGCACGTGCCGTAGCCCTTCTAGCCCCGTCGGCCCGGTCGCCCGGGGTCCGGCTCGGTGTGCGCGCCGGCCGAGGCCCGCGCGCGGTTCGGATCAACTGTGCCCCGCGGACGCGCCCGCGCGCCAGCAGACGTGACGATCGCGTCACAGGAAAGAGTGGGAGTGCGGCGCACGTTCGCGGCGGCGCGGCGGGCGGGAACGCGAGTGATTCGCGGGTTCACGGTCGCCCCCGCTTGCAAGCGTGCCCGAGGGGTCCGACAGGGGTCCTCGGGCGATGCGTCCCGGCCGGTTCGATGAGCGGCCGCGGCGCGGCGGCGGGCCGCCTCGCGGCCGGAGGACGCAGCCCGACCGGATGGGGCGGCGCGGCCGGAAGACGCGGCCTGACCCGAAGACGCGGCCTGACCCGATGGCACAACGGGGACGGCCGGCGCAGAACGGCGGCGGGGGCCGTTCAGGCGCCGGACTGTCGGGGTGGCCGCCTCGTGCGGCCGGGCCCGGCCTGTACCGCGTGGTGCGGTGCAGGCCGGGCCCGGGTTCGCGGTGGTCACGGGTGCGGTCAGCCCCGGGCCGAGGCGCGCTGGACGAAGTCGGCGAGGTCGGCCGACTGGGCGATGCGCGACTCCTCGTGGACGTACATCATGTGCCCGGCCGGGTAGGTCTTCGTCTCGATGGCCGCCCGGGCCTCGAGCGGGATCTCGATGTGGTCGAGGGTGTACTCGATCGCCTCGACCGGCACGCCGCCGTCGTAGCGGCCCATCGCGATGTGCACCTTCATGAAGGGGTTCAGGCGCATGGCGTTGCCGAGCTTGCCGATCACGTCGACGGCCTCGCCCTCGAACTCCTTGTACGACCACGGGTGCACGGCGCGCGAGAGCCGCTCGTAGACGTGCTCGTTCTCGTATTCGAGCTCGGTGCGCACGTAGTGCTGGAGCGCGGCCGTGTACGGGCCGTCGGTGCCGACCAGGAACGGGTCGTACGGCATGCGCTCGTACGTGTAGTGGTCGGCGGGGCCGGTGAACCGGGTGTCGAGGCGGCCGGTGACCAGGCGCTTGTGGCGCAGCAGCTCCGCGTAGTAGCGGGTGTGCTCCAGGCGCAGGTTCGCGGCGTCGACGTACGCCTCGCTGACGCCCGCGAGCGACGCGACCTTGGCAACCGCGGCGGCGCGCTCCTCGGGGGTCAGGTTCTGGCCCTTGGCGAGGACGGCGCGGTACTCGTCGGCGTAGGCGCGGGCCTCGGCGACGAGGTCGTCGAGCTCGCGGTCGGGGTGGAGCCCGTGGTAGTGCGCGGTGGCCGCGTACATCGGCAGGAACAGCGGGCCCGGCAGGTCGGAGCGGCTGGTGTGGAACAGCGTCTCCATGTTGAAGGCCGGGGCGATGAACATGACGCCGTTGAGCGCCAGGCCGAACCGGGTGAGCAGGTACTCGGCGATGCCGGCGCCGCGGGTGCCGCCGTAGGACTCGCCGATGAGGAACTTCGGCGAGAGCCAGCGGTTGTTCCGCGTGGTCCACAGGCGGATGATCTCGCTGACGGACTCGATGTCCTTGGTGAACCCGTGGTAGTCGCGGGGGTTGCCGCCCTCGACGGCGCGCGACCAGCCGGTGGAGATCGGGTCGATGAAGACCAGGTCGGTGTGGCGCAGCAGGGTCTCCTCGTTGTCGAGGAGGCCGTACGGGGGCGGGGTGAGGTTCCCGGCGTCGCCGGAGTCGACGCGGCGCGGGCCGAGCAGGCCCATGTGCAGCCAGATCGAGGACGATCCGGGCCCGCCGTTGAAGGCGAAGGTGACCGGCCGCTCGGCGGCGTCGGCGTCGTCGAGGGTGTAGTAGGTGATGGAGACCTCGGCCTTGGGCTTGCGGCCGTTGAACTTCTCGTCCTCGGTGACCTCCTCGTGGAACACGATGCGCCCGGTGGTGGCCGTGTACGCGAGGTCGCCCAGGGTGTGGCGGGTGGTCTTCAGGTCGTCGACGGGGTCGGGCTTGTCGGCCTGCTTGGCCTCGTCGGTCCCTGTCGCGGCGGTCGCGGTCTTCGGTTCTTCGCTCATGAGTCTGTAACTTACCGCTCGGCTAGTGGCGACGCCACCACGTTGCCCGCGGTTCCCGGGGCGGGGTGCGCCTTGTCGGCGTTGACCTCGATGATCTCGTTGCGCTCGTTGACGTGAACGACCGTGGGCGCGAACGCGCGGGCCTCCGCGTCCTCCATCTGCGCGTATGAGATGAGGATCACAAGGTCGCCGGGGGCGACGAGCCGGGCGGCGGCACCGTTGATGCCGATCACGCCCGTGCCGCGCTCGCCCGCGATCGTGTAGGTCTCCAGGCGCGAGCCGTTGGTGATGTCGACGATCGCGACCTGCTCGCCGTCGAGGATGTCGGCGGCGTCGAGCAGGTCCGCGTCCACGGTCACCGAGCCGACGTAGTGCAGGTCGGCCTGGGTGACGGTGGCGCGGTGGATCTTGGACTTGAACATGGTGCGGATCATCGGGCGTCTCCTACGGTCACGGGGGCGTTGTCGATCAGGCGGGTCGTGCCCGCCTTCGCGGCGATGAGGATCCTCGCCGGGCCCCGGTCGGGGGCCTCGCCGAGGTCGGCGGACCGGACGGCGACGTAGTCGACGTCCAGGCCGGGTTCGGCCGCCAGCACCGCCCGGGCGGCGGCGAGCGGGTCGGGGGCGTCCTGGGCGGCCGCGATCGCGCGCGGGATCGCCAGCGCGGCGGCGCGGTCGGCCCCGGACAGGTACACGTTGCGGCTGGACCGGGCCAGGCCGTCGGGTTCACGGTCGGTCGCGACCGCGACGACCTCGATGCCCGTGTCGAGGTCGCGCGCCATGCGGCGGACCATGGCGAGCTGCTGGAAGTCCTTCTCGCCGAACACGGCCGCGTCAGGGCGCGTCAGGTGGAACAGCTTCGACACCACGGTGAGCACCCCGGTGAAGAACCCGGGGCGCGAGGCGCCTTCGAGGATCTCGCCGTCAGGCCCGGCGTGCACGGTGGTCAGGCCCTCGCGCCCGTCCGGGTACATCTCGTTCACGTTCGGCGCGAACACCACGTCCACGCCTTCGGCCTCGCACATCGCGAGGTCGGCGTCGAGGGTCCGCGGGTAGGTGTCGAGGTCCTCGTTCGGACGGAACTGGAGCGGGTTGACGAAGACCGTGACGATCACCGAATCGGCGACCTCCTTGGCGCGCTTGACGAGCGCCAGATGGCCAGCGTGGAGCGCCCCCATCGTGGGGACGACCGCGACGCGCCCGGGCAGGGCGGCGCGGGCCTTCGCCAGGTCGGCCTTCGCGTGGACCAGGACTGTCACTGCGACTCCTCGGTGTCGGGGTGGGCGAGCACGTCCAGCAAGCCCTCGGCGTCGGCGCTCTTCAGGCGCCCCGATTCGAGGGCGCGCTCGGCGGTGCGCCGGGCCATGGCCCGGTAGGTCTCGGCGATGTCGGTACCCGCGAGCGCCCGCAGGTGCCGGGCGACCGTGCCCGCGTCGCCGCGGGAGACCGGGCCGGTCAGGGCCGCGTCGCCGTGGCGCAGCGCGTTGTCGAGCGACGCGGACACCAGGGGCTCCATCAGCCGCTCCGGGTTCGCGATCCCGATGGCGCGCAACTGGTCCGCGGCGTCGTTCACGAGCGTCATGAGGTGGTTCGCGGCGTACACGAGCGCGGCGTGGTAGCGGGCCCGGTCGGCCTCGTCCACGTGCTCGGGCTCCCCGCCCATCTCCAGGACCAGGGCCTCGCCCACGAAGCGGGCCTCGGCCTCGCCGGTGATCGCCCACGAGATGCCGCCCAGGCGCTCCAGGTCCTCGTCGCGGCCGGTGAACGTCATCGCGGGGGCGAGCGCCACCGTGAGCGCCCCGGCGTCCCGCGCGGGCCGCAGGGCCGCGGCGCCGAGCGCACCGGAGGTGTGGACCCAGATCTGGCCGGGCCGCACCGGCAGCGAGGCCACGAGCGGGGCGATCGCGTCGTCGGGGACGGCGACGAGCACCAGGTCCGCGGCGGCGACCACATCAGGAGGAGTGAGGATCTCGGCGCCGGGCAGGTGCCGGGCGGCGCGGGCGAGGGAGTCGTCGGATACGGCGGAGGCCGCCACCACGCGGTGGCCGGCGCGGGTGAGGGCCGCCCCGACGACGGAGCCGACCCGGCCCGCGGAGACGACGCCGACGGCGAGCCGGGAGGCCGGTCGCCGCGACGCGCCGCTGCGCTGCTGATCCATGATGCTGATCCAGTCCTTCTCGAGGTACCGGTCATTGCCTACGCGTTAATTGTGCGTCTCCGGCACGGCAACGCCAGCCCGGGAGCCTCCGAGTGGCGATTCTCACTGAACGCCTAGGGTCAGGCGATGAGCGGGTTCGAGCGGTGGGGCACCGCGATGGCGCGCGCCCTGTACGGCCCCGAGGGCTTCTACCGGCGCGAACTCCCCGCCCACCACTTCGCGACCAGCGCCCAGACCAGGGTCTTCGCCGACGCGGTCGCCGCCGTGGCCGACGAGGCCGACGCGCGCCTCGGCCGCCCTGCGGACTTCGCGGTCGTGGACGTCGGCGCCGGGGGCGGCGACCTCCTCGCGCACCTCGCCGACCGCCTCCCCGCACGCGTCGCCCTCACCGCCGTCGAACTGCGCCCGCGCCCCGCCGGGCTGCCCGAGCGGATCGCGTGGCGCACCGAGCCCCCGGAGCGGTGCACGGGGCTGATCCTCGCGTGCGAACTCCTCGACAACGTCCCCTGCGACGTCGCGGTCGTCGACGAGCACGGCGAGCGCCGCTACGAGGAGGTCGACCCGCACGGCGCGACCAGGCTCGCAGGCCCGCTCGAACCCGCCGACGACCGGTGGCTCGACCAGTGGTGGCCCATCGCGGCACCGGGCGAGAGGGCCGAGATCGGGCGGCCGCGCGACGCCGCCTGGCGCGACCTCGCCGCGCAGCTCGTGCACGGCACCGTGCTCGCGGTCGACTACGGCCACACGGCGGACGGCCGGCCCGGCGGCGGCACGCTCACCGGGTTCCGGGACGGCCGCGACACCGCCCCAGTCCCCGACGGGACCTGCGACCTGACCGCGCACGTCGCGGTCGACGCGCTCGGCGCCGGCCGCGTCGAGCGCCAGCGCGACGCGTTGCGGGCCTTGGGCGTCGCGGCCGAGCGGCCGCCCCTGGACCTCGCGTTCCGGGCGCCGGTCGAGTACGCGACGGCGCTGGCGGGCGCGGGCGAGGCCGCGCGCCTCACCGATCCGGCGGGCCTGGGCGCGCACTGGTGGATGCGCACCGACCGGTAACGGGGCGCCGCGCTCAGACGGCGGCCTTGGCCCGGTACGCGGTGGGGCTCTTGCCCTTGCGGCGCTTGAAGGCGTTGCTGAAGCCGAACTGGTCGGCGTAGCCGACGCTGCGGGCGATCTGCGCGACGGTCAGGTCCGGATCGCCGAGGAGTTCTTCGGCGAGCTCCATGCGCCGCTCCGTCAGGTACGTCAGCGGCGGTTCGCCCATGATCTCGGCGAACCGCTTGGCGAGCAGCGCCCGCGAGACCCCGGCCTCGGTGGCGAGGCCCGCGACGGTCCACGGCGCCGAGGGCCGGGTGTGGATGGCCTCCAGGGCGGGCCCGGCGACGGGGTCGATGAAGCCGCGGTACCAGGAGGGCGCCTGCGATCCCTGCTGGTCGAACCAGGTGCGGAGGGTGCAGACCAGGCCCCAGTCGAAGAGGCGGTCGATGAACGCCTGCGTGCCGAGCTTGCGGGAGGCGAAGTCCTCGGTGCAGGCGTCGAGCATGACGCACACCTCGCTGCGGTCGTCGATGACGAGCACGGGCGGCAGGGCGCGCAGCAGCCGCTCGTGGCGGCGGCCGGAGGCGCGGTAGGCGCCGACGAACACGTCCGTGGCCTCGCCGGGCCCGCCGGGCGGGGCGGGGACGCCGTCGGGGCCGCACGCCTCGGGGTCGAAGCAGGTGAGCCAGTACTCCAGGTGGGGGCGGTGCACGGAGGCGGCGGTGTCGGCCATGCGGAACGGCTCGTGGCCGCGCACGACCGCGGTCTGGCCGCCCTTGACGGGGACCTCGGTGCCGTCGGCGAGGAGGATCACGCCGCCGCCGCGGGCGACGGTGACCATGGTGAGCGGGGCGCGGTCGTCGAAGCCGACCACCCAGGGGGCCTTGAGGAAGGCGCCGGAGAGGATCGCGCCCTCGGCGCGGATGCCACTGAGGAGTTCACTGAGCGGGTCCATGCCGCAATCGTAGACGATCGCGCATGGATCGAAGGGCCTCAGTCATCGCCCGTCCAGGCGTTCGCGGCTGTACTGGATCCGATGCAACGAAACGCCTTGGAGGCCAGCATGACCGCTCCGACCGCCCTCGTCGTCGTCGCGCACCACCGCGCCGACTCGCTCACCGCCCACGTCGGCGACGTGGCCGCCGCCCGCCTCAAGGAGGCCGGGTACGCGATCGACCTGCTCGACCTGCGCGCGGAGGGCTTCGACCCGCGCATGACCGAGGCCGACCAGCCCGACTGGGACGACCGCGACAAAGCGTACTCGCCGGAGGTGCGGGCGCACATGGCGCGCCTGCTCGCCGCCGACGTGATCGTCCCGGTCTTCCCCGTCTACTGGAACGGGGTCCCGGCCCTGCTCAAGGGCTGGATCGACCGGGTGTGGAACTACGGATTCGGGTACGGGCGCAGCGAGCCGCGGCTCGCCGGGAAGCGGATGCTGTGGCTCGGCCTGGCCGGCGCGGGCGACGGCGACGAGTTCGCGGCGTGGATGCAGGAGACCCTCGACCGCGTGCTGCGCGAAGGGATCTCGTTCTACTGCGGCATCCCCGACTCCGCGGTGGCGGTCCTCCACGACGCCGAGGGCGAGTCCCAGACCGTCGACGCCGAGGGGAACTTCAGCAAGGGCGCGCCGCTCACCGGCGACGCCCGCGCCGCCCACTACGCGGCCCTCGACCGCCGCGCCGAGCACCACCTGGAGGCGTTCCTGGGCCTGTAGGCAGAGCGCAAAGGCTTTGACGGGCGGGCGCGGCTGCCAGCACAATCGCGGGATGGGATTCGTGGACCTGTCAGGCGTGGGGTACGTGCTCGGGGACGGACGGACCCTGTTCTCGGACGTGTCGTTCCGCGTCGGCGAGGGCGCCAAGGTCGCCCTCATCGGCGCGAACGGGACAGGCAAGACCACCCTGCTCAAGATCGTCACCGGGGACCTCCAGCCGGAGTCCGGGACGGTCGCGCACGCGGGCGGGCTCGGCGTCATGCGCCAGCTCGTGGGCATGCGCGAAGGCGAGCGGCCCCTGCGCGACCTCGCGGTCGAGCTGGGGCCGCGGGCTCTGCGCGCGGTCTGGGAGCGGCGGCGGAAGGCCGAGTGGCGCATGATGACCGGCGACGGCGGCACCGAGCGCGACCAGCTCGCGTACGCGCAGGCCCTCGCCGACTGGGGCGAGGCGGGCGGCTACGAGTTCGAGGTCGTGTGCGACACCGTCGCAGTCGCGGTCCTCGGGAAGCCGTGGACGGAGGTCGAGCAGCGGCCCCTGCGGACGCTCTCGGGCGGCGAGCAGAAGCGGTTCGCGCTCCACCTGCTGCTCCAGGGCCGCGACGAGGTGCTGGTGCTCGACGAGCCCGACAACTTCCTCGACGTGCCCGGCAAACGCGAACTGGAGCAGGCGATCCGGGAGTCCGACAAGTCGATCCTGTTCGTCTCGCACGACCGGGAGGTCCTGGCGAACGCGGCCGACCGGATCGTGACCCTGGAGGCGGGGACGGCCTGGACGCACGGCGGCGGGTTCGCGACCTGGCACGAGGCGCGGGTCGCCCGGCACGAGCGGTTCGAGGAGCTGCGGCGGCGCTGGGACGAGGAGCACCACAAGCTGCGCGAGCTCATGCTCATGTACAAGAACAAGGCGGCCTTCAACTCCGACATGGCCTCCCGGTACCGGGCCGCGCAGACGCGGCTGCGGAAGTTCGAGGAGGCCGGGCCGCCGCCGGTGCCGCCGCGCGACCAGGACATCCGCGTGAAGCTCGAAGGCGGGCGCACCGGGAAGCGGGCCGTGGTGTGCGAGGCCCTGGAGCTGGAGGACCTGACGTTCCCGTTCGACCTGGAGGTCTGGTACGGCGACCGGGTCGCGGTGCTGGGCGCCAACGGCACCGGCAAGTCGCACTTCCTGCGCCTGCTCGCCCGCGGCGGCACCGACCCGGAGCCGGGAATGGGGCACGCAGCGGAGCCGGGCGTGGTCGCGGCGCTGGAGCCGGTGCGGCACAGCGGGACCGCGCGGCTGGGCGCCCGCGTCCACCCGGGGCACTTCTCGCAGACGCACGAGCATCCGGAGTTCGCGGGCCGCACGCTGCGGGAGATCCTGTGGGAGGGCGACCGGGACCGGCCGTCGCTGGAGCGGTCGAAGGCGATGAGCGCCCTGTCGCGCTACGAGCTCGCCCATCAGTCCGAACAGGACTTCGGGACGCTCTCGGGCGGGCAGCAGGCCCGGTTCATGGTGCTGCTGCTGGAGCTGTCGGGCGCGACCTGCCTGCTCCTGGACGAGCCGACGGACAACCTCGACCTCGCCAGCGCCGAGGCGCTGGAGGAGGGCCTGAAGTCGTTCGCGGGCACCGTGATCGCGGTGACCCACGACCGCTGGTTCACGCGCGGCTTCGACCGGTTCGTGGTGTTCCAGCGCGACGGCGAGGTCGTGGAGTCGGACGAGCCGGTCTGGGACGTGCGCTGAATCGGAGGGCTCCGGGTCGCGCCGGTCCATGACCGCCGCGGTCCCGATGCGACCGCGCCGCTTCGCGATCGCGCCGCTTCATGGTCGCCGCCGCGCCGACGCCCCGGCACGCGCGGACGTATTGGGCGCGACCGGGACCGCACTGGTGGCTGGCGGTCCCGGCCGCGCGTCCGGGGTGCGGTTCAGCGCAGCGTGATCGCCCCGGAGGGGCACCGCTCCGCCGCCGCGAGGGCCGCCGGGTCGCCTTCGGGCACTTCGGCGTCGAGGACGACCACGCGGCCGTCGGCCTCGGCCTGGTCGAACCGGCCGGGGTCGGTGAGCGCGCACATGCCGGCGCTCGTGCAGACCTCCCGGTCGGCGTCGATCCTCATGGGCGCCTTACCACTCGACGGGCAGGGTATGGACGCCGTAGACGTTCATCTCGACGCGCATCGGGATGTCCTCCGAGGGCACGGCGAGGCGCAGGTCCGGGAAGGCCGCGAAGAGCTTCGCGAACGCGATGCGCATCTCGACGCGGGCGAGCTGCTGGCCCACGCACTGGTGGAGGCCGTGCCCGAACGCCAGATGCCCGTGGGCGTCCCGGCCGAGGTCGAGCTCGCTCGGCCGCTCGTACCGCTCGGGGTCGCGGTTGGCGGTCTGGAGGACGACGGTGACGTGCTCGCCGGCGCGGATGACGTCGTCGTCGATCGCGACGTCCTCCTTCGCGATGCGCATGACCCCGTTGTGCGGCACGGTGAGGTAGCGCAGCAGCTCCTCGACTGCGGTCGGCACGAGGCCGGGTTCGGCGCGGAGCCGGGCGAGCTGTCCGGGGTGCTCCAGGAGCGCGAAGGTGCCGAGGCCGAGCATGTTCGCGGTGGTCTCGTGGCCGGCGACGAGGAGGATGAGGGCGATCCCGGCGGCCTCGGTGTCGTGGAGGTCGTCGTCGGCGGCGAGGGCGCTGAGCATGTCGTCGCCGGGGTGGTCGCGCTTGGCGGGCACGAGGGCCGCGAGGTAGCCGTACAGCTCGGCCATGGACTTGTTGCGGTCCTCGACGGACCGGGCGAGGTCGAGCATGTCGGCGGAGTCGCGCTGGAACGCGTCCCGGTCGGCGTAGGGGACGCCGAGCATCTCGCAGATGACGAGGGAGGGCACGGGGAGCGCGAACTCGCGCACCAGGTCCGCGCCGGGCCCGGCCGCGCGCAGGCCGGCGATGCAGCCGTCGACGATGTCGGCGATGCGCGGCTCCAGCTCCTTCATCCGCTTGACGGTGAAGACACCGGTGACCTTGCGGCGCAGGCGGGTGTGCTCGGGCGGGTCGAAGAATAGGAAGAACCCGGGCGGGACCCGCTCGCTGATGGACACGAAGACGTGCGGGAGGTCGGTGGGCGAGTGGAGGAACCGCTCGCCCATGACGAACCGGGGGTCGGCGAGGATCCGCCGGGACTCCGCGTGCCCGGTGGCGAGCCAGCCCTCGACGCCGTCGGGGTGGTACCTGATGCGGCGCAGCGGCCGGTCCTGGAGCTCCAGGAGCGCGGCGGGCGGGTCGTAGCGGGTCTCCCGGCGGTAGGGCATGCCGAATGGCGGCTCTTCGGTTTCGGACATACGAGAACTCCTGTGCGCGAACGTGATTCGGCCAGTGCGGTCCCCACCACAAAGGAGCCTAGGGGCGTTCGCGCCCGGACGCAACGCTCAGTAGCGGCCGTGTCCTAGATCCGACACGGCCGCCGGAGCCCCGGTCACAGGAGTTCCAGCAGCTCCTCGACGTACTGCGCCACGCCGTCGTCGTTGTTGCCGGCGGGGGCGATCTCGCTGGCGGCGGCCTGCACCCACGGGTGCCCGTTGGGCATCGCGACGGAGTGCCCGGCGGCCTTGATCATCGAGAGGTCGTTGGTGGCGTCGCCGAAGACGAGCACGTCGGACCAGTCGATGCCGAACTTGTCGAGGACCACCTGGATGCCGGCGGCCTTGGTGACCCCGACGGGGCACACTTCGAGCATGCCGACGCCGGACTCGGTGACGGTGACCAGCCCGGGGTCGACCACGTCCTGCGCGGCGACCAGCAGCTCGGGGCCGGTGAAGGAGTCGGACACGAAGTAGCCCTTGACCATCGGGCCGGTGAACGCGACGTCGCGCGGCGCGGTCTCCAGGCGCACCGCCGTCCACGGCCAGTCGGGCATCGGGTCGCCGGTGAGGGCGCGGTCGGGGTCGGCGGGCTCGGCGATCGCGCGCAGCGGGCCGACCTCGGCCTCGATGAGCCGCAGGGCCTCGTGGAGGATTCGCCCGTCCACGGACCGGTCGGCGAGCTCGACGACCGTGTCGTCGTAGCGGCACTCGAAGACGAACGCGCCCTGGGCCATGACGAGGAAGTCCGCGGAGGGGACGTCGTTGCGGCACAGGTCGAGCAGGCGCGGGCCGCGGCCGGTGGCGCCGACGAGGATGACCCCGGAGGCGGCGAGGCGCTTGAGCGCGGCCATGGTGCGGGGGGACACGGACTCGTCGGAGCGGACGACCGTCCCGTCGAGGTCGGTGGCGACGAGTCTGGGGAGCCGGGCCAGTTGGATCATGCGTCCTCCTCGGTAGTCTCGACCCGCCGCGGCGAATCTCGTTCGTCGAACATCCGCCGGGCTCAGGGGAACCAGCGGGCCAGCACCTTCGCGACGCCGTCCTCCCACACCGAGGGGGCGACCTCGTCGGCGGCGGCGCGCACGTCGGGGTCGGCCTGCGCCATGGCGACGGCGTGACCGGCCCACGCGAACATGGTCAGGTCGTTGTGGGCGTCGCCGAAGACCACGGTGTCGGCCGATGATACGCCGTAGCGCTCGGCGATGCGGGCGATGCCGGTCGCCTTGCTGACTCCCGGGGGGCCGATGTCGACCCAGCCGTTGTAGCCGACCTCCACGTGGTACGCCAGGGGATCGAGGCCGGCGCCCTGCGCGAGGCGCAGCGCGCGGGGGCAGCGGGTCGCGGAGCCGTACCGGTTGTCGGAGGCGACGCGGGCGACGATCCGGGCGGCGGGGCGCTCCAGGATGTCGTCGAGGTCGATGACCCCGGCCCACTTGGCGTGGAAGTCGCGCTTGAAGCCCCTGGTGTGCCACCAGCCGTCGAGCCCGTGGGCGACGGCGAACTCGACCTCCGCGTCGGCCGCGAGGAACGCCTCGACCGCGGCGCGCGTGTCGACGACCGCCTCGTGGGAGACCTCGCCGAGAGCCAGGTCGTACTCGGCCGCGCCGTGGTTCGCGGAGGCGAAGCCCTCGTCCAGGCCCAGGTCGGCGGCGGTGCGGACGGTGCCCCACAGGGCCCGGCCGGTGACGACCGCGACCGGGACGCCGGCCGCGCGGACCTTCGCGACGGCCTCGACCACGGCCTTGGAGGGCGTGGTGAGCTGCTTGTCGTGGTAGTCGACGACGGTGCCGTCGAGGTCGACGGCGACGAGCTTGGGGGGCTGCTCTCTCAGGGGGCCGGGGGCGATGTCTGACACGTCTCAACGGTAGCCCCACCGGGGTGAACGGCGGGGTGTCGAGCGGCTGAACTCACGTGGCCGGCCCCGTGAAAGCTGCAATCGCACCAAACCCACCCATCGCGGGGCGCGGGGGCATACCGTGCGTACATGTCCGACATCACGATCGAACGCGTCTACGACTACCGCCAGGACCCCCACCGGGCCGGGACGGTGTTCCTGGTCGACCGGCTGTGGCCGCGCGGGGTCAGCAAAGAGGACCTCGACGGCGTCGAGTGGGCCCAGGACGCCGCGCCCTCCCCCAACCTGCGCATCTGGTTCGGCCACATGGCCGACCGCTTCGCGGAGTTCACCGGCCGGTACCGGGGCGAGCTCGACGGCCACCCCGAGCGGGCCGAACCGCTCCTGGCCGCCGCCCGCCAGGGCCCGGTCACACTCCTGTACGCCGCCAAGGACACCGAGGTCAACCACGCCCTCGTCCTCAAGGGCTGGCTGGAAGAGCAGCTCGACGGATAGCGCCACGGCGCCGAACATGAAACCGGAACCGGTCGGCGAACGCTGTCGGACCCCCGTGTCAGGGTTTTGACCGGGGGCCCGCGATCCGCCGGTCCCAGGCGTCGCCCCTGCCCGAAAACCGCTCCCGCCGCCGCGCCCCCGGTTCGGTGACGGACCCCTGTGTCAGGGTTGAGCTCGGGGGGCGCCGAACCGGGCCTCCCGCGGCTCGGATGCTGCCTTCAAACCCCTGCCTTCGAAATCCCGCCTTCAAAGCCCCTGCTTAGAACCGCGAAGCGGCCCGCCGACCAGAAGTCGGCGGGCCGCTTCGCGCGTGCGCTACTTCTTCGGTTCCAGGATCTCCTTGCCGAGGTACGGCTGGAGCGCCTTCGGCACCTTGACCGTCCCGTCGGGGAGCTGGTGGTTCTCCAGGATCGCCACGATCCAGCGGGTCGTCGCGAGGGTCCCGTTCAGGGTCGCGGCGACCGCGTTGCGGCCCTGCTCGTCGCGGTACTTCACGTTCAGGCGGCGGGCCTGGAACGTGGTGCAGTTCGAGGTCGAGGTCAGCTCGCGGTAGCGGCCCTGGGTCGGCACCCACGCCTCGCAGTCGAACTTGCGCGAGGCCGAGGTGCCGAGGTCGCCCGCGGCGACGTCGATGACCCGGTACGGCAGCTCCATCTTCTGGAGCATCTGCTCCTCATAGGACAAGAGCTTCTCGTGCTCGGCGGCCGCGTCCTCGGGCCGGCAGTACGAGAACATCTCGACCTTGTCGAACTGGTGCACCCGGATGATCCCCCGGGTGTCCTTCCCGTACGAGCCCGCCTCGCGGCGGAAGCACGACGACCAGCCCGCGTACCGGCGCGGCCGCGTCAGCTCGCCCAGGTTCTCCCCCGAGTGGTACGCCGCCAGCGGGACCTCGGAGGTCCCCACCAGGTACTGGTCGTCGCGCTCGAGGTAGTAGATCTCGTCGGCGTGCTCGCCGAGGAAACCGGTGCCCTCCATGGCGTCCGGGCGCACGAGCACCGGCGGGATCATCGGCGTGAAGCCGGTCTCCACCGCCTGCTGCATCGCCAGGTTCAGCATCGCGAGCTGGAGCAGCGCGCCGTCGCCGGTCAGGTAGTAGAACCGCGAACCCGAGACCTTCGCGCCCCGCTCGGTGTCGAGCAGGCCCAGCGCGGTGCCGAGCTCCAGGTGGTCCTTCGGGTCCTCGATCTCGGTGCGCTCGCCGACCTCGCGCAGGACGATGTAGTCGTCCTCGCCGCCGGCGGGCGCACCGTCGGCGACCAGGTTCGGGATGGCCTTGCCGGCGGCGTCGAACGCCGCGGCGGTCGCCGTCACCAGCGACTCGGCCTCCTTGACCTCGCCCGCGAGGGTCTTCGTGCGCTCGAGGAGCTGCTGCTTCTCGTCGGCGGCGGCCCCGGCGATCTTCTTGCCCAGGCCCTTCTGCTCGGCGCGCAGGGACTCGAAGGACTGGAGGGCACTGCGGTGGTCGGCGTCGGCGGAGAGGAGGGCGTCGACGGCGTCCGGGGACGCGCCCCTCTTGCGCTGGCTGTCGCGATAGGCGTCAGGGTGCTCTCGCAGTGCTCGCAGATCAATCACGTCCACAGATTACCGGCCGGGCCGCCGGGCTCCCCAGCGCATATTGTGGGCGTGTGGCGGTAGATATGGACGAGGCGGACTTCGAGGCGGCGGTGTCCGACGCGCTCGACTCGGTGCCGGCCGAGCTGATGGCGATGCTCGACAACGTGGTGATCCTGGTTGACGACGAACCCGAGGGCGCCGACAAGGAGCTCCTGGGCCTCTACCAGGGCACGGCCCTCACGGATCGGGGCTGGGAGTACGGCGGAGTGCTCCCCGACACCATCACGATCTACCGCGGCCCGACCCTGCGCATGTGCGCGACGCCCGAGGAGGTCGTCGAGGAGGTCGCGGTGACCGTGGTCCACGAGATCGCCCACCACTTCGGGATCGAGGAGGCGCGGCTCCACGAACTCGGCTGGGGCTGACCCAGGGCACGGTTTCGCGGGCGCACCAAACCGCTTTTCGGTCGCGAGACCCGACCAATCCGTGGGCCCCCGGTTCAAGAACCGTGCCACAGGGGTACGACGTTTCCGCTGGAAGCGAGGCTGGCTCGTACTTCGGGCGGGGCGTTTCGCGGGCATGCCAAACCGGTTTTTCGGCGGTCGCACCGCCCAATTCGCGGGCCCCCGGTTCAACGACCGTGCCATAGGGGTACGACATTTCCAGGATCCGCATTCGCGAGGGCTTCACGATCACGAGTTCGCAAACACGAGCGTTTGTCAACACGGGCGTCGCATTCGCGAGGTTATGCTCGAAGGGTGACGACGTTTCGCATCGGTGAGGCCGCCGAACTGCTCGGGGTCTCCGCAGACACCCTCCGCCGCTGGATCGACGCCGGGCGGCTCGCCGCCGACCGCGACGAGCACGGGCACCGGGTGATCACCGGCGCCGACCTGGCCGCGTTCGCGCGCGACCGGGCCGCCGCCCCGGACGGCACCGGGAACTCCTCGGCCCGCAACCGGCTGCGCGGCATCGTCACCGGGATTGTCAAGGACCAGGTCATGGCCCAGGTCGACCTCCAGGTCGGCCCGTTCCGGGTCGTCTCGCTCATGAGCCGCGAGGCCGTCGACGAACTCGGCCTCGAAGTCGGCTCCCTCGCGACCGCGATCGTCAAGTCCACCAACGTCGTGGTCGAGAGATGACACCGCCGAGGGATGACACGGCTGAAAGGTGACAGCGCCGAGAGATGACACGGCTGAAAGATGACACCGCCGCACGATGAAACCGCCGCACGCCGAGTCGCAGACGATCCGCACGGCGCGGCCTCGGTGAGCGCCGGGCCGGCTGGCACCGCGAACCGCCGTACGACACCGCACCCACCCCGGGAGACCCGCATGCGCACCAGACCAGCACTCGCCCTCACCGCCGTCCTCGCGCTCGCCGCTCTCACCGCCTGCGGCAGCGGCGGTGAAGGCGACGACGCCGAGGAGTCCACGCTCACCGTCCTCGCCGCCGCCTCGCTCACCGAGGCGTTCACCGAGATCGGCGAGCGGTTCGAGGCCGAGCACGACGGCGTGGCCGTCGAGTTCAGCTTCGCCGCCTCCTCCGATCTCGCCGCGCAGATCACCGAGGGCGCGCCCGCCGACGTGTTCGCCTCCGCCGACCAGAAGAACATGGACAAGGTCGTGGAGGCCGGCGCCGCCGAGGACCCGCGGCCGTTCGCGCTCAACCAGCTCGTCATCGCCGTCCCCGAGGGCAACCCCGCCGGCGTCGCCGGCCTCGCCGACCTCGCGGGCCTCGACTTCGCCGCCTGCGCCGCCGAGGTCCCCTGCGGCGCCGCCGCACAGACCGCCATCGACGCCTCCGGCACCGCCCTCACCCCCGTCACCTTCGAGGCCGACGTCAAGTCCACCCTCCAGAAGCTCACCCTCGGCGAGGTCGACGCCGCGCTCGTCTACCGCACCGACGCCATCGCCGCCCAGGACGAGGTCGACGCCGTCGAGTTCCCCGAGTCCGCCGAAGCGGTCAACACCTACCCGATCACCGCCCTCGCCGACGCCGCCGCGCCCGACCTCGCCGCCGAGTTCACCGAGTACGTCCTCGGCGACGACGCCTGGGCCGTCCTCGAAACCGCCGGATTCCAGCGGCCCTAGCCGCATAGGATGAGGAACGCCATGCCCGCCAAGCGCAACCGCCAGCGCCGCCGCGTCCCGGCCGCGCTCCTGGTCCCCGCCGCCGCCGGGCTCGCGTTCCTCATCCTGCCCCTCGCGGGCCTCCTCGCCCGCGCCCCGTGGACCGAGCTCCCCGCGCGCCTCGCCGAACCCGCGATGCTCGACGCCCTGCGCCTCTCGCTCGTCACCGCGAGCCTCGCCACGGCCCTCTCGCTGCTCTTCGGCGTGCCCATCGCGTGGCTGCTCGCCCGCGGCGACTTCCCCGGGCGCAGCCTCCTGCGCGCGCTCGTGACCGTGCCGCTGGTGCTCCCGCCGGTCGTCGGCGGCGTCGCGCTCCTGCTCGTGTTCGGCCGCAGCGGGATCGTCGGCACGTGGCTGCACGAGCGCTTCGACGTCACCATCCCGTTCTCCACCACCGCGGTCGTCCTCGCCATGACGTTCGTGTCGATGCCGTTCCTCGTCGTCTCGGTCGAAGGCGCGCTGCGCGGGGCCGACGTGCGGTTCGAGGAGGCCGCCGCGACCCTCGGCGCCGGGCGCTGGACCGTGTTCACGCACGTGACGCTCCCGATGATCGCCCCGGGCGTCCTCGCGGGCGCGGTCCTGTGCTGGGCCCGCGCGCTCGGCGAGTTCGGGGCGACGATCACGTTCGCGGGCAACTTCCCCGGCCGCACCCAGACGATGCCGCTCGCGGTCTACCTCGCGCTCCAGTCCGACCTGGAGGCCGCGATCGTGCTCAGCCTGATCCTGCTCGCGGTGTCGGTCGCGGTGCTGGCGTCGCTGCGCGAGCGCTGGACGGCGGTCGCATGAGTACCCCTGGAGCGCACGGCCTCGACGCGCACCTCGTGGTCGACCGCGGGACGTTCCGCCTCGACCTGCGGCTCCAGGTCGCCCCCGGAGAGACCGTGGCGCTCCTGGGCCCCAACGGCGCGGGGAAGACCACCGCGCTGCGGGCGCTCGCCGGGCTGGAGGACCTGTCGGAGGGGCACATCGCGCTCGACGGTGTCGTGCTCGATGGTGTCGTGCCGGATAGTGCCGTGCCCGACGGCGCCCTCCCCGACCGGCCGCGCGGCGGTGCGCGCTGGGTGCCGCCCGAGCACCGGCGGATCGGCGTCGTCTTCCAGGACTACCTGCTGTTCCCGCACCTGAACGCTGTCGAGAACATCGCGTTCGGTCCGCGGCGGCGCGGCCTCGGCCGGGCCGAGGCGCGGGCGCTCGCGGCCGAATGGCTCGACCGGGTCGGCCTGGGGGACTTCGGGAAGCGCCGCCCGGGGCAGCTCTCGGGCGGGCAGGCGCAGCGGGTGGCGCTCGCGCGGGCGCTGGCGACGGACCCGGCGCTGCTGCTCCTCGACGAGCCGCTGGCGGCGCTGGACGCGCGGACCCGGCTCGACACGCGCGTGGAGCTGCACCGGCACCTGGCGGGGCTCGCGGGCCCGGCGGTGCTGGTGACGCACGATCCGGTGGACGCGCTCATGCTCGCCGACCGGCTCGTGGTGGTCGAGGACGGGCGGGCGGTCCAGGAGGGCGACGGCGAGTCGGTGACGGCCCGGCCGCGCACGGACTACATCGCGCGTCTGGTGGGCTTGAACCTGTACCGCGGCACGGCGTCGGGCCGGACGGTGCGGCTGGCCTCGGGCGAGGTGCTGGCGACCGCGGAGGCCCTGGAGGGCGATTCGTTCGCGGCGTTCCCGCCGAGCGCGGTGGCGCTGTTCCGCACCGAGCCGGACGGGAGCCCGCGGAACACGTGGCGGGCGGTGGTCGCGGGGGTGCACCGGCACGGGGACCATCTGCGGGTGCAGCTGGACGGCCCGATCCGCGCGACGGCCGACGTGACCCCTGCCGCGGCGGCGCAGCTCGGCCTCGAACCGGGCCAGGAGGTCTGGGCGGCGGTGAAGGCCGCCGAGATCCGCGCCTACCCGGCTTGAAAGGTGGCCGCGCCCGGCGGTGCACGCGAGAGCGTCTCGGTCTTCATCCCCCGATCGCGTGGATTTCCGGTGGGACACCGGTTTCCGGGCCCGGAAGTGTCGCACCCCTCGGCAAGCATCGCGCCTACGGTCCCCCTCAGGGTGGGTGGGGGCTGTGGATGGCACTACCTCTACTACGCGCGCGTAGGCGAGCAAAGTGAAGGCCGGAGCCGCATTGCGGCTCCGGCCTCTACTTTGGCCTCTACTCCGGCCTCTACTCCGGCCTCCTTGTCCGGACTTCGCGTCCGGCCTTCCTGTTCCCCGTTCGCGGGCTTCGCCTCCCGCTCGCAGGAGTTCACCCTCGGCGCGGCGTGGCCATCCCTAACGCGGCCGCGCCGGCCAGGGCGCGCTCCGCGGGGGCCTCGGCGGGCCGCTCGGCGGGGGTGCCGCCGTCGGTCTCGTCGGCCCGGGCCGCGCGGCGGATGACCGGGAGGCAGGCGAGGACGATGAGGATCGAGACGAGGCCGACGGCGACGAACGCGGTCTGGACGTCCATCACGGTCGACATCGCGCCGCCGAGCAGGAACCCGATGAGCTGGGCCGCGTTGACCCGGCCGTTGACCGCGGCGTTGGCGCGGCCCCGGAACGCCTCGGGGACCCGGCGGGCCAGCGCGATGCCGAGCGCGGAGTTCTCGCCGGCGTTGAAGATCCCGCCGATGAGGTTGAGCGGCACCATGAGCAGCACCGAGAAGAGCGGCAGGCCCTGGCCGACGCACATGAGGCCGACGCCGGCGAGGCAGGCCATGAGCATCCAGGCGAGCTGCACGTCGCGGTCGAGGCGGCGGATGAGCGCGGCGGCGATCCAGGCGCCGGCGACCATGCCGATCGTCCAGCACGCCTTGATGAGCCCGTAGGTGCTCTCGGAGGCGTCGTAGACTTCGCGGACCAGGAAGACGCTGAGGACGTTGACGGCGCACATCGCGGCGATCACGGCGCTGAGGCCGAACACCATCGCGGTGAGGAGCCGGTCGCCCTTGAGGCGCCACGCGGCCTTGGCCTTCGCGGCGGTCGCGGTGAGGTCGCGGCGGACGCCGCCGCGGCGGGTGCGGATGTCGAGGCAGCACAGGACGCGCAGGAGGGCGCATCCGGCGGCGAGCATGAGGGCCGCGCCGGAGGAGTGGGCGCCGATGACGAACCCGGCGACGGCGGGGCCGGCGGCGAGGCCGACGAGCGTGCCGGTCTGGACCATCGCGACCGCGTGGGGCAGGTCCTCGCGGCGGGCCATGACCGGGACGAGCGCGGAGACGACCGGCTGGTTGACCGCGGTCCCGCAGGCGTTCAGGATGACCAGGCCGTAGAGCGCGATCAGGTTGTCGGTGAAGGCCATCGCGACGATCGAGGCGGCCTGGAGCAGGCCCGAGAGGGCCATGAGCGCGCGGCTGTCGAAGCGGTCGGCCAGGCGGCCGGTGACCGGGGAAAGCACCACGAGGGGGAGCGTGGCGGCGATGATGAGGGCGGCGATGGCGAAGCCGCCGTAGCCCTCGGACTGGAGGCGGAGGGTGAGGGCGAAGTCGGCCGTGAACATGGCTGTGCCGGCGAGGAAGGCGCAGGCGGCGGAGGTGTAGACGTCGGACCAGCGGGTCCCGTCGGCGAAGGATGTGAAAGACATATTTCGAAGATACACTTTCACGCCTCGATGCGAAAGACCTTTTTCAGATTTCTCGAAGATTTTCTTTCACGCCTCGCCGGGACGCCCCCGCCGGACTTGCGGCGGGCCCGCCCCCGAGCCCGCCCCGTCGCAGGTCAGACCCGCGGGAAGAACCGGAACAGCACGCTGAACACGTGCGTGCCGTCCTCGGGGTCGTGCCCCTCCTCGGCGCGCTTCACGCCCAGGTCCACGTACTCCTGCTCCAGCTCCATGAACCGGCGCGTGAACTCCTCGGCCTCCTCCAGGGTCAGCCGGACGTGCCCCTGCTGCGTCATCGACGCCCGCCGCAGCGCCGGATCGACCGTGCGGGCCCGCTCCACCCACCGCGCGAAGTTCCGCTCCTGCTGCGCCCGGAACGCCTCGCTCATGGTCCGCTCGATCACCTGGTGGCTCTCGGGCGCGTCGTCGTCCGCCGAGATCGAGAACGAGTGCAGCAGCAGCCGCCACACGCGCTCGCGGGCGTCGCCGCGGCTCGGGGCCTCCTCGATGAACCCGGCCTTCGCGAGCGTCCGCAGGTGGTAGCTCATCGCACTCGGCGTCATCCCCGCGACCTCGGCGATCTCCGTGGCGGTCGCACCGTCGAAGCCCTCGGCCCGGCGCTTCGCGAGGAAGTCGAACACGGTCATCCGGGCCGGGTGCGCCAGCGCCTTCATCCGCTCCGGGTCGGTGATCTTGACGTGGTCCATGTCGACCTTGCGCGGCCGCGACGGCGGCTCCGGCGGGACCGGGACCCCCGGGACATCGGGCACGGGCGGCACGCCGAGGCCCGGGACCGGGGGCACTGGCGGCACCGGTATCCGCGGTACCGGGGGGATCTGGGGCTCCGGGACCGGCGGCGACTCCTCGCCCGAATGCGAAGCAGATGTTTCAGACATGCCTCAAGCTAACCACGCCGCAGGCGCGACCGCACTGAGGACCGCTCGGAAGATCCCTCAGCCCCCGCCGCCGGAGGCGACCGCGGCGCTGGCGCCCCGCCGGTTCGCGACCGCCTTCCGGGTGGCGGAGCCGACCCAGTGGGCTTCGGCGAACGCCTTGAGCCGCTTGCGGTCCGGGCGGGTCTCGCGGTCGGGGAACACGGCCTTCTCCAGGTTGACGGCGGCCACGAGCGCCAGGAGCGCCGCGGTGCGCTCGTCGGCGGTGCGGCCGGTCCGGACGGCGGAGGCGAGGCGGACGCGGGTCTCGTCGCCGATCCCGCCGCGGGCCTGGAGGTACCGGTTGACGGGGAAGACCCCGAGGGCCTTGCCGCGCTCGTGGCGCAGGGCCCCGTCGGCGACGAGGCCGTCCCGGACGGTCTCGGTGAGCTTCCTGGCGAAGCGCTCGACCACCGTGTGCGGGGCGCGGGGCTTGTCGGCGGCGAGGGCGGCCAGCCGCTCGTCGACCACCGGGTCGCCGGTGGGGGCCGGGTCGAGGACGCGGACCTTCTTGCCGTCCAGGTCGACGCGCCCGGCGAGCGCGAGCGTGAACAGGACCGCGCCGCCGAGCGCCAGGTCGAGGTATCCGCCGGTGCGCTCGCGGCCGGTGGTGCGGTCGTAGGCGAGGAGCGCCAGCTCCTGGGGGAGAGTGGACATGCCCTCAGCGTAGGCCGGAGCGGCTAGGCGGCGCCGCCCCCGCGGAGGCGGTCGAGCCAGGCGGCGGCGTCGGCGAAGTCGGTGTCGCCCAGCCCGGCGGGGGGCGGGACGGGCCGGTCGGAGTGGTCGCGCGGGTAGGACCCGAGGTACCGGACGTCGGCGCAGATGCGGCGCAGCCCGGTCAGGGCCTCGCCCATGCGCGGGTCGGCGAGGTGGCCGGTGCAGTCGAGGAAGAACGCGTAGCGTCCCAGGCCCTCGCCGGTGGGGCGGGACTCGATGCGGGTGAGGTTGATGCCGCGGATGGCGAGTTCGGTGAGGACGGCCAGGAGCGCGCCGACCCGGTCGTGGTCGATGGAGACGACCAGGGAGGTGATGTCGTTGCCGCTGGGCTCGGGCGGGGCGGTGGGGCGCACGACGTGCACGAAGCGGGTCTCGGCGCCGGAGCTGTCGCCGATGTCGAACGCCTGCACGGGGAGTCCGGCGGCCTCGGCGGTGAAGGGGGCGCACACGCAGGCGTCGAACTCGCCGTCGGCGACCCGCTGTGCGGCCTGGGCGGTGGAGAGCGCCTGGTGGACGACGGCGTTCGGGAGCTCGCGGCGCAGGAACCCGCGGACCTGGGCGATGGCGTGCGGGTGGGAGGCGACGGTGGCGATCGCGGCGGGGGCCTTCGCGGAGGCGAGCACGAACGTGACCGGGAGGACGACCTCTCCGGCGATGACGAGCGGATCGCCGCCGACGAGTTCGTCCACGGTGAGCGTGACGGTGCCCTCCTGCGAGTTCTCGATCGGCACGAAGCCGGCGTCGACCTCGCCGCGGCGGACCGCGTCGAGGATCTCCGGGATCGAGGGCAGCGGCACCGCGGCGGCGCCCTTGGCGGCGGGCAGCCGGCGGAGGGCGGCCTCGGTGAAGGTCCCGCGCGGTCCCAGATAGGCGAACTCCATGTCCCCAACGCTAGCAAGGCTCCTGGCGCACGGCCGCGAGCAGCGGTTCGACCGGGCCTGCGGCCCGCTCGCGGCGGAGCGGCGGCCCGGTCGCGGCCGGGCTGCGGACGGGGCGCGGCCGGGCGCGGATGAGACGGCGGTCTCAAGGGCCACCCGCCTTTCGCGGGGATGCCGCTGTCGCGTATGCTTGTCGAGCCCAAGCGGAATTCCGCGGTGGTGAGCCGGAGAAATCGGAATGCGACAGTCCTTGTCGCGTGCCAGGATCAACGTGCGCCCCCATCGTCTAGTGGCCTAGGACGCCGCCCTTTCAAGGCGGTAACACGGGTTCGAATCCCGTTGGGGGTACGACCCAGACGCGGTGCCGGTCACACGGAGCGCGGCTGGTATAAATTGAAGAGGTCTTGCGACCTTGACGGACTCGCACGAGTTCACCAAGGTCCCGTGGAGCAGCTAGGAGTGCTCGCCGCCCTGTCAAGGCGGAGGTCGCGGGTTCAAATCCCGTCGGGACCGCAGCGAAAACCCCCAGGTTCGCCTGGGGGTTCTTTCGTGCGCATGGCAAGCAGGGGCCGGCTACCGGCCCTTCCCGCTCCGGGCGGGAGCCGAAAGGGGGGCCGCACCGGTCGGTGCGGCCCCCCTTTCCGCGTCGCAGGCCGGCGGTCCTCAGGATCCCGGCGGGGCCGGCTCGTCCGGGAGGGGTTCGTCGCCGTCCGGGTCGGGGTAGCCGGGGGGCTCGTCGGGGATCGGGTCCCCGGGGCGCGGGTCGTCGGGCTCGCCCGAGACGTCGGGGACCTCGGCCGCGAGCTCGTCGGCGAGGGACGCGCCCCGCCGCTCCTCGTCCGGGGTCATGCCCCAGCGGTCGGCCTCGCGGTAGTCCTTCTGGTCGAGGATGTCGTCCTCCACGTCCTCGCCCTCCTCCTCGCCGTCGTCGATGAACCCGTAGGGCTCCTCTTCGCCCGCCGCGTACGGCGCGTTCTCGTCTGACACGGGCCCCTCCTCTGCGTTCCCGCCAGTGTCTACCCCCGGAGGCCCCCGGTCATGCGGACGCGCGGATTCGCCTCACGGGGCGCGTCACCTGGCGGACACCTCGCGCGGCGCCCGCCCGGAGCGCCGCAACCGGGTGCGCGGGAGGACGGCGGGCCGGTGCGCGATATCGTGGCTCCCCTGTGGTCACGGTGGGTGATCCCGCGATCATGAACGGATTTCAAAGCGCGTTCACCGTGAGTTCATTTTCTTCGTTAACCTTGTGATGTATGACGAATAGTGACCCTGTTCCCCTCGTTGACGCCGGTTTGCCGCCCGACCGGTTCCTCGACCGCGAGGAGAGCTGGCTGCGGTTCAACGGTCGCGTCCTGCGCCTGGCCCAGTCGCCCGAGCTGCCCCTGCTCGAACGGGTCCGATTCCTCTCGATCTTCTCCAACAACCTCGACGAGTTCTTCATGGTCCGCGTCGCCGGCCTCATGCGCCGCCTCGCGACCGGCCTGCCCGTGCGCACCTCCTCGGGCCGCTCCCCGCACGCCGTCCTCGGCCGCCTCGCCGGGCTCGCCCACCAGCTGAGCACCGAGCACGCCGAGTACTTCCGCGACGAGATCGCCCCGCTCCTGGCCAAGGAGGACATCGCGATCGTGCGCTGGGCCGACCTCGAGGACGGCGAGCGCGCCCGCATGCAGGAGCTGTTCCGCACCCGCGTGTACCCGGTGCTCACCCCGCTCGTCGTCGACCCCGCGCACCCCTTCCCGTACATCTCCGGGAAGTCCCTCAACCTCGCCGTGCAGGTCCGCGACCCCCGCAACGGCACCACCCGGTTCGCGCGCGTGAAGGTCCCGCCGCTGCTGCCCCGCTTCATCGCCGTCGCCCCCGGCCGGTTCGCGCCGCTGGAGGACGTCATCGCGGCCAACCTGGAGCAGCTGTTCCCCGGCATGGACGTCCTCGCGCACCACACGTTCCGCGTCACCCGCAACCAGGACCTGGAGATCGACGAGGACATCACCGAGAACCTCCTCCAGACCCTGGAGCGCGAGCTGCTGCGCCGCCGCTTCGGGCCCGTGGTGCGCCTGGAGGTCGAGGACACCATCGACCCGCGCGTCCTCGACCGCCTCACCGCCGAGCTCGGCGTCGAGGACGAGGTCGTCTACCGCCTCCCCGGGCCGCTCGACCTCGCCGGGCTCGACGCGATCGCCAACATCGACCGGGCCGACCTGAAGTACCCGCGGTTCCGGCCCTCAGAGAAGGTCCTGCCGCCCGAGGCCGACCTGTTCGCGGTCATGCGCGACCGCGACGTCCTCCTGCACCACCCCTACGACTCGTTCACCGCCTCGGTCGAGCGGCTCATCGAGGAGGCCGCCGCCGACCCGAAGGTCCTCGCGATCAAGCAGACCCTGTACCGGACCTCCGGCAAGTCCCCCATCGTCGACGCCCTCATCAGCGCCGCCGACGCGGGCAAGCAGGTCGTGGTCGTCGTGGAGATCAAGGCCCGCTTCGACGAGCAGGCGAACATCGACTGGGCGCAGAAGCTGGAGCGCGCCGGCTGCCACGTCATGTACGGGATAGTGGGGCTCAAGACGCACTGCAAGCTCTCCCTGGTGGTCCGGCAGGAGGCCGACGGGACCCTGCTGCGGTACACGCACGTGGGCACCGGGAACTACCACCCGACCACGGCCCGCCTCTACGAGGACTTCGGGCTCCTCACCACCGACCCCGAGGTCGGCGAGGACGTCAACGCCGTGTTCAACCACCTCACCGGCTACTCCCGGGACGAGGACTACCACCGGCTCCTCGCCGCACCGCACTCGCTGCGGCCGGGCCTGCTCGAGCGCATCCAGCGCGAGATCGACAACCACAAGGCCGGCCTGCCCGCGCGGCTGCGCTTCAAGTGCAACTCGCTCACCGACGAGGGCATCATCGACGCGCTCTACCGGGCGTCCCAGGCCGGCGTCGAGGTCGACCTGCTCCTGCGCGGCATCTGCGCGCTGCGCCCGGGCGTGCCCGGCCTGTCCGAGCACATCCGCGTGCGCAGCGTGCTCGGCCGTTTCCTCGAACACTCCCGGGTGTACGTGTTCGAGAACGGCGGCGACCCGGAAGTATGGTTGGGCAGCGCGGACCTCATGCACCGCAACCTCGACCGCCGCGTCGAGGTGCTGATACGGGTCCAAGGCGATGCCCATCGCGCGCAGCTGACCTCGCTGCTGGACCGCGGCATGGACGACGGCACCCGGACCTGGAAACTGGGCCCCCTGGGGCTCTGGTCGCGCCAGCGGGGCGGCGCCGACCTCCAGGAACAACTCATGCAGGAGCACCGTTGATGCAACCCGAGATCTTCGCCGCCGGCGCCGTGCTGTGGCGCCAGGGCGCGGAGGGGCCGGAGCTGGCCCTCATCCACCGGCCCAAGTACGGCGACTGGACCTTCCCGAAGGGCAAGCTCAAGCGCGGCGAGCACCTGCTCGCGGCCGCCCAGCGGGAGGTCTTCGAGGAGACCGGGATCAGGCCGGTGCTCGGCCGCCCGCTCGCGCCCTCCTTCTACGACAAGGAGGGCAAGCTCAAGCGCGTCGACTACTGGTGCGCGACCCCCGCCGCGGAGGAGGCCGTCGACGAGGCGGTGGACCCGCGCGAGGTGGACGACCTGGAGTGGATCCCGCTCGACCGGGTCGCCGAGCGGCTGACCTACGAGCGCGACCAGCCGGTGCTCGCGGACTTCTCCCGCGAAGTGGCCCGCGAAACGGTCCCGATCGTGTTCGTGCGCCACGCCGTCGCGCTCTCCAAGGCCGACTGGTTCGACCAGGACGAGCTGCGGCCGCTGAACCAGCGCGGCCGCGAGCGGGCCCAGCAGCTCGAAGTGCTGCTATCGGCGTTCCCGTCGGGCACCGCGTACAGCTCCACGAGCGCGCGCTGCCTGGAGACGCTGCTGCCGTACTGCGCGGCCGAGGGTGTCTCGGTCACCGGCCTGCCCGAGTTCACCCTGGGCACCCTCAAGCCCGCGCAGGCGACGGCCCGCCTCGACGCGATCATCGACGCGGGGGAACCCGCGGTGGTGTGCGGGCACGGTGAGCACATCGACGAGATGATCGCCTACACCAGCGGGCGCCTCGGCACCCCGGTGCCGGTGGGGCCCATGGAGAAGGGCGAGTTCGTGGTGTTCCACACCTCGGGCGGGCGGCTCGTGGCGACCGAGCACCACGACTGAGTCCGGGACCCGTTCTCTGCGCTCGTGCGGGCGGCCGACCTGAATGGTCGGCCGCCCGCGGTGCTCCGCGCGGAGCGGGTGTGTCGACGGGGACCCGAGCGCGGGTGGCTTCCGCGCCGTTCGGGCCTCGGTATGGAGCGACGTTTCGCGAATCCCCTTGATGTCGCCGCCATCCCGCCGACAGCGGATGACGTTTTTGCTATCCACTACAACAGGTGCGGCGCGACACTGTCGAATGTGAACTTGCTACTTGTGGATAACTCTGTGGAATCGCTGGTCGCGGGGGTTCAGCGGGTCAAGCGGATCGTGTCGATGTAGACGCCGCCGGCGCGGTAGACCAGGTACAGGTCCTGGATCCCCTCGGCGCCTTCGAGGTCGGCGCCGGTGCCGGTGAAGTCCTGGAGGCCGGTGGTCTGCGGGACCTGGACTTGGGCGAGGAGCGGGCCGTCGGGGGCGCCCGCGCGGACCTCGATGACACGGTCCGCGGGGGCGGAGGCCGAGGCGGCGTCGGAGGCGGGGTTGGAGGCGGGGTCGGCCCAGGCGGCGGTGGTGGTGGCGGTGCGCAGTTCGATCCGCTTCGCGCCGTTCAGGTCCACCCCGGTGAAGCCGACGTGGTCCCCGGGGCGGCGCGAGGCCGTGGAGTGGTACCCGCCCTCGCGCTTGAGCGTGTGGAGCTTCGACACCTCCCAGTAGGTGACGCCCTGCGCGATCGTGGCCTTCTCCCACACGTTCGCGCCCTGCGACAGGTCGAGGGGCGCGATGGTCTCGCCGTGGATGCGGACGGCGGCATCGGGCAGCTCGCCGCGGTCGCCGACGGACACCCGGTACTCGCCGGACTCCACGATCCGCCTGCCGCTCACCACGTCCCACACGAACAGGTCCCGCGGGTCGACGGCGACCTCGACCCGGCGGGTCTCGCCGGGGGCGACGTCCTTGACGCGCTGGAAGCCCGCGAGCTGGACGCCGGGGACGCGGGAGCCGTATGCAGACCGCACGGCGCTCGCGTAGACGATCGCGACCTCGTCGCTGGTGCGGTCGCCGGTGTTGGTGAGGTCGAACGCGACGGTGAACGGCTCGTCGGCATCCGCTTCGGCCGGGACCTCCAAGGCGCCGTAGGCGAAGGAGGTGTAGGTGAGGCCGTGGCCGAAGGCGTAGACCGGTTCGGCCCGGGAGTACCGGTAGGTGAGCCCGGCGCTGATGACGTCGTACTCGAGCATGTCGACCTCGTCGACCCGGTACGCCTCGGTGCGCGGCCCCGGCTTGGGCAGCGAGGAGGTGTCGGCGAGCCAGGTCGAGGTGAGGCGGCCCGCGGGCGCGTAGTCGCCCGTGAGGGCTTCGGCGATCGCGGTCCCGGCGGCCTGCCCGGCATGGGAGGTGTAGAGGATCGCGGCGACGTTCGGGTCCTCGGCGATCGCGCCGATCGCGAGCGGGTAGGCGGAGACGACGACCACGACGGTGCGGCCGGGCTTGGCGGCGGCCACCTCGCGGACGAGGTCGGCCTGGCGCGGCGCGAGGTCGAGGCCGGGGCGGTCGAAGCACTCGCGGGCGTTGACGAGCGGGTGGTTCCCGACGAACACGACGGCCCAGTCCGCGTCGGCCGCGAGCGCCGCCGCTGCCGCGGGGCCGTCCTCGACCACGGTCTCGGTGAGCACGGGTGCGAAGGGGCCTTTGGCGAGCGGCAGGGAGCCGTCCGCGGCGAGGCGCACGTGGTAGGGCCCGTCCGGTTCGGACGGGACGTGGTTGACGCCGAACAGCTCGACGCCCTCGGCCCCGCGCACGTAGTGGAGGTTCTGGTGCGTGAACCAGGCGTTGGCGTCCTCCATCGCGGTGTCGTGGGCGACCAGGCGCGGGCCGCCGCTCCCGGAGGCCCCGGCCTGGTTCGCGAAGCTCGCGGGGCCGTCGCTGAGCTCCAGCAGGTTCGCCATGACGAACGTCCCGGTCGCGGTGTGGCGGAACATGTGCTGCTCGTGGGCCCAGTCGAAGACCTCGAACGCCTCGGTCTCGCCGGCGTCCTCGGCGCGGGCGGCGAGCGCGCCGTCCTCGGTGCGGGTGACGAACTTGCCGTCCGCCGCCCACGCGACGGTGTCGTTGCCGCTGTGGGTGCGCACGCGGTCGGCGCCGAGGCGGTCGCGGAGCGCCTGGAGGGGCGTGGTGCGGCGCTCGGCGGGCACGAGGGGGCTGTAGTAGTCGCGGAGGTTCAGGTCGGCGAGCGGCCCGACCACGGCGACGCTGGCGGCCTCGGGGAGCGGGAGGGCCCCCGCGGTGTTCTTGAGGAGCACGAGCTGCTCTCGGGCGGCCTGGAGGGCCAGCGCGACGGCCTCGGGGCGTTCCTGGGGGTGCGGGTCGGCGGCGATCAGGTTATAAGGGCAGGCGTCGCCGTCGAGTTTCCCGGTGCGGACGAGGAAGTCGAGCCAGTCGCGGACGACCCGGTCGACGTGGTCCATGGTGAGGCCGAAGAGGCCGCGGCGGACGGCGGCGGCGGCGTTGGCGGTGAAGGGGAGTTCGGAGCCGTCGTGGAAGTTGGTCTGGCCGGCGAGGAGGAAGAGCGCGGAGGAGTAGACGCCGATGTCGCCGGTGCCGTCCTCGCCCATGTCGATGTCGCGGCCCTCTTCGGCGGCGAGCGCCTGGGGGTAGGGGACGTCGCCGCCTTCGGGGGTCTCCCAGGTGTCCCAGACGGCGCCCTTGGTGGTGTGGAGGTTGACGCCGTCCCAGCCGTCGGGGAGGAAGAAGAAGCGGCCGTCCTCGCGTTCGGCGCGCAGCTCGTCCATGATGGGGGCGATGACGGAGGGGACGCCGTTGACAAGGTTGTAGGAGGTCATGGCGCCGTGGACGGCGCCGGCGGCGACGGGCTTGCGGTAGGGGACCTCCTGGTATTCGCGCAGGGCGCGCACGCTCATGGAGGCGGAGCCGCGGTGGCGGTGCCATTCGTGGTTGTAGCCGAGGTAGTGCTTCATCTGGGGGAGCATGCGGACGTAGTGGGGGTGGCGTCCGCGCAGGCCCCACGCGTAGGCGGTGACCATGGCGGCGGTGTGGAGGGGGTCTTCGCCGAAGCCCTCTTCGAAGCGGCCGGCGAGGGGGTTGGAGCGGAGGTCGGCGACGGGGCCGAAGGCGGCGTGGACATCGGTGTCGCGGGCGCGGGTCTCGTGGGAGACGACTTCGCCGATGCGCTCCATGAGTTCGGTGTCCCAGGTGGCGCCGAGGCCGATGGCCTGCGGGAAGAGGGTGGCGTCGGCGTGGTGGCCGGAGCCGTGGAGGACCTCGTTGAACTGGTTGCGCAGCGCCGGGAGGAGGAAGCCGTCGGCGAGGACGGTCTCGGGGACGCCGTTGAGGCAGGCGAGTTTCTGCTCGTCGCTCATGAGGGCGAGGATGGCCTCGACCCGTTCGGCGACGGGCCGGTTGGGGTCGAGGTAGGCGGGAGCGCTCATTCGGGTCCGATCGGTCGGTGGCTGGTCCCCCGACATTACGACGTACGACCAGACTAATTCAACCGGGTTGCGGTCAGCGGCCTCCTCGGAGCGGGCGGAGGGGGTGGCGGGCCGCGGCGATTTCGGTGCGACCGGCCCGTATCCGTCCCGAACCCCCACCCGCCCCGGGGAACATAGCGGCCATCATGTCGCGGGGGTCCGACAGGAATCGGCCGGGCGCGGGCCCGTGTCACCCGATCGCGGGACACGGGGGCGGTGGGGCCGCGGGTCGCGCTCCCGCGGGGCGGCGCGGCGATGGGGGCGGCGCGCCCGCGCGGCGGTGCAGGCGGCGGGCGCGTGCGTCGGCACGGCGGTCGAAGCGGCGGCCGCGTGCGCTGGACGACCCGTGTTCGTTCGGTTCGTTACGATTCTGGTCATGAGCCCCGGCCCCCAAGGAACCGCACTCGGCGTCGACTTCGGCACCTCGCACACCATCGCGGTGGTCCGCCGCGCCGACGGGAGCGTGCGTCCGCTGCTGTTCGACGGCGCGCCGCTGATGCCGTCGGCGGTGTGCGCCGACGCCGACGGCGGTCTCCTGGTGGGCCGGGACGCGGTCCACGCGGGCCGGCGCCACCCCGAGCGCTTCGAGCCCAACCCGAAGCGGCTCATCGACCGGCCCTCGACGCTGTTGGGCGAGCGCGAGTTCCCGGTCCCCGACCTCATCGCGGCCGTGCTCGGCGCGGTCGCGGCCGAGAGCCGCCGCGTCGTCGGCGCCGCCGCGCAGGTGACGCTGACGGTGCCCGCCGAGTGGGGCCCGGCCCGCCGCCGGGTCGTCGAGGACGCCGCGTCGCGCGCGGGACTGGGCCGGGTGCGGCTGGTGCCCGAGCCGGTCGCCGCCGCCACCTACTACGCCGAGGCCCTGAAGCACCGCACCGCGGTCGGCTCCTCGATCGTGGTCTACGACCTCGGGGCGGGCACGTTCGACGCGAGCGTGGTGCGCCGCACCGAGTCCGGGTTCGAGACGGTCGCGCTCGACGGCCGCGGCGACCTGGGCGGCCTCGACATCGACGCCGCGCTCATCGAGCACCTGGGCGGGGTCTACGGGGACCGCGAGGGCTGGAAGCGGCTCGTCGGCCCCGAGACGATCGAGGAGCGCCGCTACTTCCGCGAGTTCCAGGAGGAGGTGCGCGGCGCCAAGGAGCGGCTCTCGCGGCACCAGCAGTCGGACATCGCGATCCCGCTGCTCGACGTCGAGGCGCACCTGACCCGGCACGAGCTGGAGCAGATCGCCCGCCCGCACCTGGAGCAGACGGTCCGCGTCACACTCGGGGTCATCCGCGCCGCGGGCCTGTCCCTCGGCGAGGCCCCCGTGTTCCTCGTCGGCGGCGCGAGCCGCATGCCGCTGGTGGCGACCATGCTCCACCGCGAGCTCGGAACGGCCCCGACGGTGCTCGACCAGCCGGAGGTCGTCGTCGCCGAAGGCTCGGTGCTGTGGGCGCGGTCCGACGCGGCCACGCTCCACCTCCAGCGCCCCGCCCCCGCCGCGGCCCCGGCGCCCGCGACGACGCCGCAGGCCGCCCCCGTGTTCGCGCCGCGGCAGCCGACCGCGTACCGCCCGCAGGAGTCCCCCGCCTCGCCGCACCGGGCGCTGCCGCCGGTCGCCACCCCGCCCGCCGCCCCGCCGGTGTCGGTGTCCGGTGACGCCCCCGAGCCGCCCGAGACCGACGCGGAGCGGCTGCGGCGCAAGAAGATCGGCCGCCGCCTCCTCGCGGGCTTCATCGCCGTCGACCTGCTCATCGTGGCGGGCCTGTGGTGGTTCAACCGCGACGAGGGCGCCACCGACGAGTTCGACGACCTCGCCACCGCGACCTCGTTCACACCCGACTGGGAGCCCGCCGAGGCCGGCACCAACATCGCGCAGATCGAGTCCGCCCACGCCGACGCCGTCATGGCCCTGGCGCCCGCCGAGACCGCGGACGGCCCCATGCTGTTCTCCCGCGGCAACGACGGCATGCTCCGCCAGTGGAACCTGGAGACCGGCGCGCTCGTCGACGAGTTCGACCTCGAGATCGGCGTCCAGGCGCTGTGGGCCGCGGCCTCCTCCACCGGCTACGACCACATGGTCGCGATCGGCGACGACGGCGACCCGTACCTGTGGACCGCCGAGACCGGCGAGTTCACCTGGGCCGGCACGCCCGAGATGGTCGCCGAGGGCGCCGAGGTCCGCATCCGCCGCACCGGCGTCGTCGACGGCCACGCGGTCCTGAGCCTGCTCAACGAGACCGAGTACGAGCTGTACGACCTGGAGTCGCAGGAGACCGTCACGCGCCTCCCCGTCCCCAGCGGCTACGGGTACCCGCGCTTCTTCACCTCCACCGACGGCCCCGCCACGAACCTGGTCGCGGTCACCGGCGCGCAGCAGGTCGACGTCGTCGACGGCGCCACCGGCGAGCCCTGGGGCCTGGCCATGACCGCGGGCGACCAGCCGCTGTCGACCGCCGCGTTCGCCGTCGTCTACTACTGGGACACCCCCTACGCGATGCTCTACGACGCGGGCGGGGACCTGTACTTCTGGGACCTCGACGCCCAGACCCCCGCCCTCGAACCGGTCCCCTACGGCGACGAGGACGACTCGATCCACCACGAGCTGGTGGACACCTCCGGCGGCATGTCGCTGCTGTGCCTCGACACATCCGGCGCGGCCAAGGCCGTCGGCATCGGGCACGACGAGGAGATCGAGTTCCCCTCCGGCGGCGCCGAGGTCACCAAGCTCGTGGACGTCACGGTGGACGGCACGCAGTACGCGGCCACCGGCGACAGCAACGGCAACATTCGATTCTGGAGTCTGGGACTGTGATCATCCTGGTCGTCGCGGCCGTCATCGTGGCCGCAATCACCGCATACGCCATCTGGGCCGGGGGCAAGGAGCACCGGATCGAGACCACCGCGCACCTCGACGCGCGCGCCAACGAGGTGTGGGCGGTCCTCACCGACTTCCCCGCCTACGGGGAGTGGAACCCGTTCATCACCGCGATCGCGGGCCTCCTCGCCGAGGACGAGCGCCTGGAGGCGACCTTCCTGCGGGGCGACGGGAAGCCGATGACGTTCCGGCCCCGCGTCCTGCGGGTCTCCCCGGCCCGCCAGATCCGGTGGCTCGGCAGGCTCGGCCCCGGCGGCCTCTTCGACGGCGAGCACTACCTCGTGCTCGAACCGCAGCAGGACGGCACCACGGTCCTCACCCACGGCGAGCGGTTCACCGGGATCCTGGTGCCGCTCATGGCGGGCACCCTCGCCGACACCGAGCGGAGCTTCACGTCGATGAACGACGCGCTCGCCGCCCGCCTCGACGCCGTCCGGGACTGAACGCGGATTCGCGCCGCGGCCCTGAGGCCGCGGCGCGAGTGCGGTATCGATGTGCGGTATCGACAGTGCGGTTTCGAACGTGCGGTCGTGCGGGGCGGGGAGGGCGCCCGGTTCGGCGCTCCCCCGCGGTGTCCTTAGCGGACGCCCGCGCCGGCCAGCTCGGTCACGCCGGAGACCGCGTCGGAGGCCGTGTCCGCAACACCTTCGGAGGTGGTGTTGCCGACCAGGCCGCCGGCGAGGCCGCCGACCACCGGGGCGCCGCTGACGACGCCGCCGACGGTGTCGAGACCGGGGACGGGCAGGGCCTCTTCGTTGAGGTCCACGTCCGCCGCCTCGGCGGTGGCGAGCTCCTTGTGGCTGTCGTGCCCCTCGTGCTTGTCGTTGCCGGGGATCTCGGCCTCGGAGCCGCCGTCGCACGAGGCGGTGGCGACACCGAGGATCGCGATGGCGTTGCCGCACACGTTGATCGGGGCCTGGATCGGCGCGAACACCTGGTTGCCGTTGCCGAGGCCGACGTTGCCCTGCGTGGTGAGGTCGCCGGCGCCGCTGTAGTCGGCGTCCGCGCCCCCGTCGCAGTCCGCGTCGGACACGCCGCCGACGGCGATCGCGTTGCCGCAGGCGTTGATCGGGGCCTGGATCGGCGCGAGGAGCTGGTTGCCCGAGAGCGCGCCGTAGTTGTGCTGGGTCAGGGTGCTCCCCGACTCGGTGGCGCGGCCCGACTCGGCGATGTCCGCGTCGGCCCCGCCCTCGGAGCCGGCCCAGGAGTGCCCGCCGACCGCGGCGGCGATGCCGCTCACGTCGACCGGGACCTGGACGGGGGCGAACGCCTGGTTGCCGTTGCCCAGACCGGTGTTGTTCTGGGTGGTGAGGTCGCCCGCGCCGTCGAAGTCGGCTTCGGAGCCGCCCTCGCAGCCGGAGTCGGCGGTGCCGAGCACGGCCGCGGAGACGCCGCAGATGTTGACGGGGACCTGGATCGGGGCGATGACCTGGTTGCCGGAGACCGCTCCGACGTTGTCCTGCGTGGTCGTGTCAGGCCCGGTGGCGTGAGCGGTGCCGGCGCCGGCGACGAGGACCGCCCCGACGGCGACGAGTCCGGTCTGCGCGGTCTTGCGAGCCCATGAGTTGTGCACGAAGTTCACCTTTCAGGGAAGTTGTTGCTGTTCCATCACGTCCCCCGTGAAGCTCCGTGGCTCCAAAAGCTTGTGCGCGTCCGAGGAAGGCGAGCTGGGTCTCGCCTGCGGACGGGGTGCTGTTGAAACCGGGAGAGTTGTGGCGGTCGGCGGGCCGTCCGGCCGGGCGCCCGCGGGCACGCTCGCGCGGACTCGGCGGTGCACCGCCTCGTCGCGTTCACGTGTCCGCTTGCGTCCTGGGGCCGGACGGGCCCGTCGTCCGTGTTCGGGCCGGCGCGGCGGGCGCCGGGACCGAGGTACGAGCCCTAGAAGGGCAGCGGGACCGGCAGGCCGCCGCCGAGGCCGCCGAGCAGGTCGCCGACGGGGAGCCCGTCGAGCGGTCCGCCCTGGGGCGCCTCGTCCTGGCCGCCCTTGTTCGGGTTCTCGGCGGGCTTGTCGGCCTTGGCCTCGGCGTCGGCGCCCGAGGGCACCAGCATGTCGAGACCGGGGACCGCGCTGACCGCGCTGAGTCCGGGCACCTTGTCGGTGACGCCGGAGGCCATGCCGGTGACCGCGTCGGGAGAGACCGGGAGCCCCCCGAGGGCTTCCGGAGTCGCCGCGACCAGGTCGCCGGCGGACTCCTCGACAGTGTCGGCGGCCTGAGCGGCCGTCCCCGCGAGCAGCAGAGCCCCCGTGGCGAGGCCCCCGAGGAGGCCCGCCGTACGCGCAGTGCGCATCTTCATCTGCTTCATTGCCTTTCTTCGTACCGCTCTGGTCCGGCCGTCACTGGGGAAGCAGCACTGACCGGGCCGGCGGGCGGCACAAGATCGCTGAATTGTCCGTGTTCGACAAGCGGCTGACGGCGGCGCGCACGAAGCGGCGCCCGCGCATGCGACCCCCAGCCGCGACCGCACCGGCTGGTTCGCCGGGGGATCGGGGACCGCGCTCGCTGTCCGGTGGGCCGGTGACACTCCGGCCCGGCCGCATCGCGTGCGGCCACCCTGACTAACTGGAGAGGCGGGGGCGCGGTTACGCCCAGACGCGAAGAAATTCGAAAAAGATGCGATGTTGCGCACCAGGAATGTGAGGATGACGCATATGCCCGAGTCGCCCGCGCCAAGGGACAGCGAAACGGCCCTCCGCTCGAAAGCGAAGGGCCGCAACGAAAAACGTGATGAACGTTACCGCACGCGGGGCAGGATCATCGTGTCCGTGTGCCCGGAGCCGCCGTTCTGGTCCTCACCGCCGCCGCGCTTCCTGCGGATCAGCTTGACGACGCGCGCGATCACGAACCACGCGAACAGGCCGCCGATGACGACGACCACGATCTTGCTCAGCAGCCCCGAGTACTCGGCCAGGACCGGCTCGATCGAGGGCCCGAACGCGAAGCCGAGCCCGATCCAGATCCCGTTCCACACCACCGAACCGACCAGGGTGTAGCCGGTGAACTTCCAGAACGGCATCTTCTCGATCCCGGCCGGCACCGAGATCGCGCTGCGCACCAGGGGAAGGCACCGGCCCGCGAGGACCGCGATCCCACCCCATCTGGCGAAGAACTTCTCCGAGCGCTCGAAGTCCTTGAGCTCCAGGAGCGGCAGCTTCTCGAACAGCCAGCGCGTGCGCTCGCGGCCGAAGAAGTAGCCGACGTAGTAGAGGATGTACGCGCCGGCCATCGAGCCGAGCGCGGCGAAGAACATCGCCAGCCAGAAGTTCATCTTCCCCTGGTAGGCGAGGAAGCCCGCGACGGGGAGGATGAGCTCGGAGGGGATCGGGGGGAAGACGGACTCGATCGCGAGGGCCAGCCCGACGCCGACCTCCCCGAACTTCGTGATCAGGTCGAGCACCCAACCGATGATGCCGTCGTACTCGTCGGCGTGGGTGACGTCTCCCGTGGAGGCGGCCGCCAGTGCCAGTGTTTCGCTGAGCATGTTGGTCACGCCGCCAGCGTATCCGGCTCGCGTTCGGGCCCGCCTCGGTCATCGGGCCGAGGGCGCCCGGCCGCCCGGCGGAGCTCCGGGCGCGAGCGTTCGGCCAGGTGTCGCGCGGCGTGCGGGGCCGGGCCATACTTAGTGGTAATTCCGCGCTTCTCACGGCACCCACGCCCGGACAGCGCTCGGCGTATCGCAGGTTGAGGGGGCTTCGATGAGTCGCACGGTCGGGCCGTACAGCGACGTCACGACCGCGCGCGTCGAGGGCGCCTACGAGCTGTGCGAGGGCGAGGACGAGAACGGCCGGCCCGTGCAGATCCTCACCCTCGGCTCCACCTCCTCCAAGGACCCCGCCCGCCGCGGTCTCCTCTCCGACACCGTGGCCTGGGCCTACGCCACGGCCGGGCCCGACGACGCCCCGATCCTCGTGGCCGACCTCGAAGCGGAGCAGCCCTACGTGGTGGTCCTGCGCGACCCGCGCCTGCGCGGCGCCGACCGCATCATGGACCGGCTCCTCGCGCTCGGCCCCGCGACGGGGCCGCTGCCGGTCGGTCCCGCGGCCGCGGCCCAGCGGGCCGCCCACCAGATGGCGGCCGCGCAGCGCTCGCCCGCGCCCGTCGCCTCCCCGGTCGGGCCGCCCTCGCCGCCGCCCATGTCGCCGCCGGTGGTCATCATCGCGCCGCCCCGGAAGCGCTCGCAGCTGGTGCCGATCCTCGTGGGCATCGGCTCGGTGGTGGTCATCCTGGCGCTCGTGGTGGGCGTGTGGATCCTCATGTCGGGCAGCGGCGACGACCCGGACGGCTCCAGTGCCGAGCCGGGCGACACCGCGGCGGTCGAGGACGTCTCCCAGGCGCCTTCCGAGGCCGGTGAGGACGAGCAGGCCGGGGACGAGACCCCGCAGTGGGACGAGGCGGCCGGTGAGGAGCGGGTCGGCGGGACGCTGTTCCCCGACGACGCCCGGACGCGGACCGTCGCGTACGCGGGCTGGCCGTTCGCGTTCCGCGTGCCCGAGGGCTTCGACTGCGACGAGGAGGGCGCGTCGGCGGTGTGCACCGCGGACGGCGGCGACTCGACCATCACGGTCGGCTGGGAGGTGTGCGGCGGGGACTGCCCGCCCGAGGCGCGCGACATGCTCCGCGAGGAGCTGCCGTACCAGCCGCTCCAGACGTTCCAGAACGGCGACATCGGGGTGTCGGAGCGGACGCAGGAGGCGGGGCGCTGGCGCGGGTCGCTCAGCGTGTTCACGGCCGCGGAGGACGGGGTGTTCCACGCCTGGTCGACGGTCGACGTGATGGAGTTCCGGTCCGACGAGTGCTGGCAGGTCTTCAACGACGTGCTCAACCAGTCGCAGGCGAAGGCGGCCTAGCGTTCGTCCCAGCCTCGCAGGGCGGCTTCGATGACCTCGGTCGAGGAGGGCGCGGGCTGCGGGATGCCCGGGGTGAGGCCGTGCTGGGCGAGGAGTTCGCCGTACTGGGCGCTGCTGTAGGAGCGCAGGAGGTTCTGGGCGGCCTCGCGTTCGTCGGGGCCGAGCTCGGCGCGCACGAGCATGGGGTACTCGAACTGGGCGACCTGGGCCGCGCCGGCGGGGGCCTGGAGGGTGGTGCCGCCGGTGCTGTTGTGGGCGGCGACTTCGGGGGCGGACATGACGGGCGGGCCGTCGCCGCCTTCGGGGGTGTACTCGTCGACGCCGAAGATGATGATCCACATGAGGCTCGCGGCGTGCTGCCGCGGGTCCTGGAGCGCCACGACGGTCTCGTCGGGGAGGACCTGGTCGGTGCTCTGGCCTTCGGGGAGTGCGAGGCCGACCGCGCTGGAGGCGGTGGAGTCCTGGAGGACCTCCCACTGGTCGGCGGGGAGCGCGCCGTCGGGGCCGGGGAGGTTGCGCCACAGGCCGGTCTCGGGGATCCACACGTCGGCGCCGGTGTCCTGGACGGCGTTCCCGGCGACGGCCTCGACGGTGATGTCGGCGCACACGTCGGAGCCGCGGGAGGGGGCGCCGCCGCCGGCGGCGATGAACTCGTCGAGGACCGCGGCGATCTCGGGGGCGGCCGCGACCTTCAGCTCCACCTCGGTCCCGCAGGACTGGACGTGGGCGATCGCGGCGTTCAGGGTGTAGGCGGTGACCGGGGCGAAGACGGCGAGCAGCGCCGCGCCTCCGAGGAGGCGGCGGCCCTCTTTCGAGAGGCGCCCTCGTCTGCGGTGTACGCCTGCCATGTGACGAGTGTATGACCTGGCGCGAGCGCCGTCGAGATCGCGTTTTTCAGTTATCAGTTTGGGACGGAGCGTGGCCGCGCACCCGACCGGGGGTCGGGACGCGCGGTGCCGCGGGACGGGACGTCCGCGGCCGGTCCGGGCCCGGGTTCGCACCCGGTCCCGGTCCGGCCCCGGCGTCCGCGCGGCTCACCGGCGACGCGGGCGCCGCTTGGGCGGCGTCAGCAGGTCGGCGACGATCCGCATCGTCTCGGGGACGAGGCGGAAGTAGGCCCACACCCCGCGCTTGTCGCGCTGGACGACCCCCGCCTCGGCGAGGATGCGCAGGTGGTGGGAGACGGTGGGCTGAGAGAGTCCGAGGGGCTCGGTCAGCTCGGCGACGCATGCTTCCTGCTCGGGAGCAGCCTGGATGAGGCTGATGAGCTGGAGGCGGTTCGGATCGGCGAGTGCTTTGAGGACACCCGCGATGCGCTCCGCGTCGGATTTGGAGAGCGTTTCGCCGCTGACCGGCGAGACTGGCGTCTCTGCCTCGACGGTGACTCGCACCATGATCGTGTTCCTTCCGGATTGGTTCCAGTCGGAACCGGATTCGGCCGCACTGCCCATTAATCCAGTTCCAACCCTGAATATGCCTCCGCGGTGTGGCCGGGCGGTAACGACGACGCTTCCGGCTCGCAAAGGCTTTCGGTTCCGTTGGATCGCGAATCGGGCTGCACCACGGCCCGTCCCGGATCCACAGCCGAGATTACGCCTGCACTGCCAGCGGGGCCACCGCCGACACTTGGTCATTTCGCAGGCCGCAGGATCGGCTATTCAGTTGAAGCCGCACTACCAGGAGTTATATCTACATCTCCCTATATTTAAGCGGTTGCCGAATTCACGGTGAGAGCGGATTCACCCGCATCGATCGATCGACGTCCCAATATATAGAACAGCTCTGATTCATGATGTTAGCGCGCGTCGGCAAGGAATGCGGCCCAGTGGTGTTTCCGCTCGGTTACATGAAGTTGAGAAATCCCACATTCGGGACAAGCCGAAGGGCGGGGCCCATCGGTCCCGCCCTGCACGGAGCGAATCGGTTCCGGGCCGCCTCAGGGGCGCGGCCGGGCCGTCGAGTCGCGCTCGATGAGCTCGGCCTCGACCGACAGCTCCTCGGGGTACTCCTCGTCCTCCACCAGCGCCGCCTCCAAGGCGCGCACGCCCATGTCGTGCAGCGGGAGGGCCACGGTCGTCAGCGACGGGGTGAGGTCGCGCACGATCGGGATGTCGTCGAACCCGGCCACCGAGACCTGCTCGGGGATGCTCACGCCGCCCTCGCGCAGGGCCGTGCACAGGCCCGTGGCCTGCACGTCGGAGGTCACGAACACCGCGGTCGGCAGCTTCCCGCCGTCGAGGAGGAAGCGCCCGGCCTGGTAGCCGCCGTCGCGGGTGAACTCGGCGGGGACGTGCACGACCTCGGCGTCCTCCGGCAGCGCCGACAGGAACCCCTCGCGGCGCTCGCGCACCACCTGGAGCTGCTCGGGGCCGGCGACCACGGCGAAGCGGCGGTGGCCCAGCTCGGACAGGTACCGCGCCAGTCCGGCCGCGCCCTCTCGGTTGGCGGGGCGCACGACCCGCCCGGGCAGGCCCGGCTGCCCCACCGAGACCACGGTCGCGCCCAGTTCCAGCAGGTCCGACAGGTGCTCGGAGAGCCGCTGCTCGGCGGCCTTGTCCGTGGTCCGCGACCCGGCGACGATGACCGCGCGCGGCCGGTAGCCGCGCAGCGAGTCCAGGTGCTGGATCTCGGAGTCGGGGTCGATGCCGGTGTCGGCGATGAGGACGCGCACGTTCCGGCGGGCCGCCTCCGCGAGGACGCCCCCGGCGATCTGCCCGAAGTAGGGGTCGGTCACGTCGTGGAGCAGCAGGGCCACGGTCTGGGACGTCGCCCGCGCGAGCACCTGGGCGCCCACGTTGGGGGCGTACCGCAACCGGCGCGCCGCCTCGCGCACCCGCTCGCTGAGCTGGTCGCTCACCCGGTGCGGGGAGCCGTTGAGCACGCGGGAAGCGGTGGCCACCGAGACGCCGGCGGCTCGGGCGACATCGGCCAGTCGGGCCGGTTGTTTGCGTTCCATCCCGCTGAGGCTACCCATCTGCGGAAAGCGCTGCTCAAGCGGTCCGGAGCCGCCGGTCCCTCCACACTCGCCACACCACGTAGGCAACAGCCGCAACACCGGCGCCGACGGCCGCGACCTTGAGCGGACTGGGCCCGGACAGCTGCGGGCGCAGGGCCACCGGGCGCCGGAACGTCAGCTGCGGCCACCCCTCCTCCTGGGCGAGGCGCCGCAGGCCCCGGTCGGGGTTGACCGCCCGCGGGAAGCCCACGGCGCGGAGCATCGGCTCGTCGGTGATCGAGTCGGAGTACGCGAACGACGCCCCCAGGTCGATGCCGCGCTCGGCCGCGAACGCCCGCATCGCCTCGGCCTTCGCCGGGCCGGCCGCGTAGAAGTCGACCTCGCCGGTGTAGCGCCCGTCGGCGCCGACGACCATGCGCGAGGCGATCACGTCGGTCGCCCCGAGCATCCGCCCGATCGGCGCCACCATCTCCTCGCCCGACGCGCTCACCAGGACCACCGCGCGCCCCGCCGAGCGGTGCGCCTCGATGAGCGCCGCCGCCTCCGCGTACACCGCGGGCGCGATCAGTTCCTCGAGGGTCTCCTCGACGATCGCCCTGACCTCGTGGGCGGGCCAGCCGCGCGACAGCTCCGCGACCGCGTCGCGGGTGCGCGCCATCTGCGCCTCGTCCGCGGACCCGCCGAGGCGGAACAGCAGGTGGGAGTAGCCGACCTTGAGGACGTCGCGGCGGGCGAGCAGGCCGCCCTGGTAGAGCGGCCGCGAGAACGCGAGGCTGCTCGCCTTCGCGATGATCGTCTTGTCCAGGTCGAAGAAGACCGCGCCGCCGCGCGACCGCTCCGGGGCGGGAGCCGGTTCGAGCGAGAGTGCCGTTGATCCGTTGCGGGGCTCCGCTGCGTTCATGCCGCCAGTCTAGACAGCGCGGCAAACCGCTTTCGCCCACTTGTCCCACGGCACCGGACCGTGTCGGGCGCCGGGCACGGCGAGAGCCGCGCGGCCCCCGGGGACGGGCCCCCGGTCTGCAATGGTGCCGGAGGGGTCCGACATGGCGGCCGGGGCGGCGCTTCGAACAGCGGGCTGTCGGCCCCGGCCCGTAAGCTGGCGCCATGCCGAAGAGCCAGCGAATCGCCTACGCCTGCGGGGCATGCGGGGCCCGCGTCCCCAAGTGGGTCGGCCAGTGCCCCGAGTGCGGCGAGTGGGGCTCCATGGAGGAGACCGCCGCGCCGCCGCGCCAGGCCGCGGGCCCGGGCGGCGGCGGTGGCGGCGCGACCGCCGCGCGCCGCCCCGCGATGCCAGCGCTGAAGATCGGCACCGTCTCCGGGGAGCAGGCCGCGAGCCTGCCCACCGGCATCGGCGAGTTCGACCGCGTCATGGGCGGCGGCATCGTCCCCGGCGGCGTGACCCTCATCTCCGGTGAGCCGGGCGTCGGCAAGTCGACGCTGCTCCTCGAAGTGGCGCACCGGTTCGGCGAGGCCGGGTACGGGCGCGCGCTCGTGGCCACCGGCGAGGAGTCCGCGGCCCAGGTGCGCCGCCGCGCCGACCGGACCGGGTGCCTCTCCGAGGAGCTGTACCTCGCCGCGGAGACCGACCTCGGCGCCGTGCTCGGGCACATCGACGACGTCAAGCCGGGCCTGCTCGTGCTCGACTCGGTCCAGACGGTCCTCGCCCCCGACACTGACGGCGTCCCCGGCGGCGTCACCCAGGTCAAGGCCGTCGCCACCGCCATCACCCAGGAGGCCAAGGCGCGCAACATGGCCGTGATCCTGGTCGGGCACGTCACCAAGGACGGGAACATCGCCGGGCCGCGCGCCCTGGAGCACCTGGTCGACACCGTCGTGCACTTCGAGGGCGACCGGCACTCGATGCTGCGCCTGCTGCGCGGCGTCAAGAACCGCTTCGGCCCCTCCGACGAGGTCGGCTGCTTCGAGATGACCGAGGACGGGATCGTCTCGCTCGCCGACCCCTCCGGGCTGTTCCTCGACGACGCCCCGACCGAGCCCACGCCCGGCACCTGCGTGACCGTGACGATGGAGGGCCGCCGGGCCGTGCCGGTCGAGATCCAGGCCCTGCTCGGCAAGTCGGTGAAGGACGGCGCGGTCCCGCGCCACACCGTCTCGGGCCTCGACCTGGCCCGCCTGAACATGATCCTCGCGGTCCTCACGCGCCGCAGCGGGATGCGGATGCTCGACCGCGAGGTGTACGCGACCACGATCGGCGGCATCCGGGTGCGCGAACCGGCCTCGGACCTCGCGCTCGCCCTCGCGCTGGTGAGCGCCGACCAGGACATCGCGGTGAGCGCGGACCTGGTGGCGATCGGCGAGGTGAGCCTGACGGGCCAGGTGCGGCGCACCGTGAACGCCGACCGGCGCGTGAGCGAGGCGGCGCGCCTCGGCTTCAAGACCGCGATCGTCCCCAAGGGATCGGTGTCGGAGCGGCACCGCATCGAGGTGGTCGAGGTCGAGACCATCAACGATGCCAAGCAGGCCGCGGCGCGCACGTGGGCCCGCCGGGGCTGACGGGCGGTCGCAACGGCCGCGGCGGGGCCGACCTGGGCTTCGCGAGCACGCGCTCGGGAAGCGGCGCCGGTGCACCGCGTGCGGGCGGCCGCGACCTCAGTGGAGGCGATGGCGATGGCGGCAGCGGCGGTGCCGGCGGCGGCCGCTACAGCGGTCCGGGCCTGAAGGGGGCGCGCTCCACCTGGCCGACCTGCTCGGCGAGGAGGTCGCGCTTCGAGGCGAGGTCGGCGATCTGCCGGTCGAGGCGGTCGAGGCCGTCGTCGAGGACGGCCTTGGAGTGGTCGCAGTGGCGCACGCCCTTCGCGCACACGCACGGCATGATCTCGCGGATCTCCCGCGAGGTCAGGCCCGACTCCAGGAACCGCCGGATGTGCCCGACCCGCTCGGGGGCGTCCGCGGCGTAGCGCCGGTACCCGTTCGCGTCCCGGTGCGGGACAAGGAGCTCCTGCTCCTCGTAGTAGCGCAGCAGCCGGGTGCTCACCCCGGTGCGCCGCGCGAGCTCGCCGATCAGCACCATGGCCTCCGTCACATGTGTTGGACCTTCACACTGGTGTGAAGCCATAACGTCGCGGCCATGACGAACATTTCCAGCGGCATCGCGCACCCGATCCTCCTGTCCACCAGCGTCACCGGCTCCGGCCCCGGTGTCGTCCTCGCCCACGGCGCCAGCGGGAGCATCGAGTCGAACTTCGGTTCGCTCATCCCGCTGCTCGCCCAGGGCCACACGGTCACCGCCTCCGGCTACCCGACCGACGACACGCCCCTCGACCTCGACGGCCTCGCCGACGCGCTGGTCGCCGCGGCCGCCACCGAGCGCTTCACGATCGTCGGGTTCTCCCTGGGCACGGCCGTCGCGGTGCGGGCCGCGGTGCGCCACCCCGACCGGGTCGCCGGACTGGTCCTCGCGGCCGGGATCGCCCGCGCCGACCACCGGCTGCGGCTGGCGTTCGACCTGTGGACCGCGCTGCTGCGCGCGGGCGACCGGGACGCGTTCGCGAGGCTCGCGATGTACGCGGCGTTCAGCGCCTCCTTCACGAACGGCCTTGCGCCCGAGGCGGTCGCGGCCTCGGTCGACATGATCGCCGCGCGCGTCCACGACGGCATCCTCCCGCAGGCGGCCCTCGGGCGGGCGGCCGACACGACCGCGGACCTCGCCCGCGTCGCCGTCCCGACCCTCGTCATCGCCGCCACCGAGGACCTGCTGGTCGACCCCGCGAACCACCGGTTCCTGGCCGAGCGCATCCCCGGCGCCGAGTACACCGAGATCGCGGCCGGGCACGTCCTCATGGCCGAGCGGCCCGACGAGTGGCACCGCGCGGTCCTGGAGTTCCTGGACCGCAAGGGGCTCTAGGTCGGAGGCGCGTCAGAGCCAGGTCTCAGCGGCGGATCTCAGCGGCGGAGCTCAGAGACCCAGCTTCGCGAGTTCGGTGCGGGAGGCGACGCCGAGCTTCGGGTACGCCTTGTACAGGTGGTATCCGGCGGTGCGCGGGCTCAGGTAGAGCTGCTCGCCGATCTCGCGGTTGCTCAGGCCCGCGGCGGCGAGGCGGACCACTTGCAGCTCTTGGGGAGTGAGCTTCCCGGCGAGGTCGGGGGCCGCCTCCACCGGGCCGGCGTCGCCCGCGGCGCGCAGCTCGCGGCGGACCCGCTCGGCCCACGGCTCGGCCCCGAGGCGCTCGAACACCGCCGCGGCCGAACGGAGCCGGGTCTTCGCCTCGTTGACGCGGCGGGCCCGGCGCAGCCACTCGCCCAGGAGCAGGTCGGTGCGGGCGGCCTCGAACGGGAAGCCGCCCCCGGCGTCGGCGAGCTCGGCGGCGCGGTGGAGCGCGGCGGCCCGCTCGTAGTGCGCGCCCGCGTCGGCGTCCGCCGCGAGGAGCCCCCGGCAGCGCTCGACCAGCGCGGCCAGGTGGTCGCGGCCGGCGGCCTCGGCCCACTCGGTGAACCAGCCGAACGCGGCCTCGACGCGGCCGGGGTCGCCGGCGCGGACGGCCGCCTCGACGGCGAACGGCACGTACCCGAGCGCGTCGCCGGGGGCGCTGGAGTCCAGGTGGACCATGAAGTGGTCCAGCGCCTCCTCGTTGCGTCCCAAGGAGAAGTCGAGGACCGCGGTGGCGATGTCGATGGGCACCGGGTTGCTGCCGGGCGAGTCGAGCGCGGCGGCCTCCACGAGCTCGCGGACCAGCGCCCGCTCGCCGCGGAGCGCGGCGATGGGGGCGAGCACGTAGGCGCGGGCCTTGACTGGGCCGATCTTCTGGCCCAGCTCGACCGAGAGTTCGACGGCGTTGCCCGCCAGCGCTTCGGCGTCCTTCCAGCGGCCGCGGTGGAACTCGGTGACGGCGTGGAGGGTGAGCGAGCGCGGCAGGGCCCCGGCGGCGCCGGTCTGGCGGGCGAGGCGGACGGTGGCGGCGGCGGTCTGCTCGGCGGCGGGGATGTCGCCGACGAGGGTCTGCCACCAGGCGACCATGGCGCGGTTCTCGGGGGTGACGGCCTCGCCGAAGCCGACGTGGATGTCGATGAGGCGGCGCAGGGCCGCGACGGCGTCGGTGACGGTGATGGCGCAGGAGCGGTTGAACCCGGCGGTGGCGGCGGCGAGGTCGCGCACCCACGGGGAGTGGTCGATGGCGAGGCGCTCGGCGTGCTCGGCGGCGACCTCGGCGCGGGAGAAGTCCCCGGCCTGCCAGGAGAGTTCGACGGCGCGGAACAGCGGGTAGCCGGCGGCCTCGGGCTGGGCGGCGGTGTAGTGGTCGGCGGCCTCCATGTAGAGGCGGTACGCCTCGCGGACGTCGTTGTCCCAGGTGGCGACGAGGGCGGCGATGAGGGTGGCGCGGGCGTGGACGGCCCGGTCGCTCGTGGAGCGGCCGATCTGGAAGCACAGCTCTCTCGCCTTGGGGCCGTTGCCGGCCGCGACGGCGGCTTCGGCGGCGCGCAGGAGGCGGCGGCCGCGTTCGGGCCCTTCGGGGGTGAAGGCGGCGGCGCGTTCGAAGGTGGCGTACTCGACGCCGTGGCCGCCGCAGGTGGAGGCGCATTCGGCGGAGGCTTCGAGGGCGGCGGCGACGGTCTCGTCGGGGCCGGTCGCGGCGGCGGCGAGGTGGAAGGGCCGGCGGTGGTCCTCGGGGTCCATGACGTCGGCCATGGTCCGGTGGGCTTCGAGGCGGCGGTGGACGGGCGCGCCCTGGTAGGCGGCGGAGCGGATGAGGGGGTGTCCGAACGTGAAGCGGCCGGCCTGGAAGCGGACGAGGTCGTCGGCCTCGGCGGGGGCGAGGTCGGTGAGCTGGGCGCCGAGCTTCCCGGCGGCGTCGAGGACGAGCGCGGTGTCGGCGGTGTCGTCGGCGGCGATGAGGAGCAGGAGGGTGCGGGTGGGTTCGGGGAGGCCGTCGATGCGGTCGCCGAAGACCTGCTTGAGGCGGGTGGTGGTGGACCGGGGGCCGGCCCAGTCGGCGGCGAGGCGGGCCTCGGGTTCGACCGCGGGGAGTTCCAGGAGCGCGAGGGGGTTGCCTTCGGCGGAGTGCAGGACCCGGTTGCGGGCGTTGAAGGGCAGTGCGCCGAGGCGGGCGGACAGGAGGGCTCCGGCGGCCTCGTCGTCGAGGGGGCCCAGGCGCATCTCGTCGAGGCCGGGGGTGGGGAAGTCGGGGGCGTAGCCCTCGCGGACGGTGAGGAGCATGGCGACCGGTTCGGCCGCGAGGCGCTTGGCGAGGAACAGCAGGACGGCCGCGGAGTCGGGGTCGAGCCAGTGGGCGTCGTCGACGACGCACAGGACCGGCCGCACGGCCGCGGCGGCGCCGAGGAGGCTGAGGGCGGCGAGGCCGACGACGAACCGCAGGTCGCCGGGGACGGCGGCCTTGTCGGGGGCGGCGGCGAGGCCGAGGGTCCGGGAGAGGACGCACGCGTGGTGGTCGGGGATGGTGTCGAGGTGCGCGGCGAGCGGCAGCAGGAGCGCCTGGAGGCCCGCGAAGGACCAGGAGTGCTCGGACTCGACGCCGGTGCAGCGCAGGACGGTGAAGTCGGCGGCGGCCTCGGCGGCGGCGGCCGCGAGGCTCGACTTGCCGATCCCGGCCTCGCCGCGCACGACGACGGCCGATCCGCGGCCCTCGCGGGCCCGGGCGAGGCGGTCGGCGAGGGCGGCGGTCTCGGTGTCGCGTCCGTACAGCACGGCTCCAACGGTACCGCCGCCCGCAGCGCCTAGTACGGGCTCGGCATGGGGGTCGCGGCGCGGGCGTTGGCGAGGGCCCGGCCCCACCAGTGCAGCTCGTCGAGGAGGGTCTTGGCGGCCGGCCCGTTCTCGTCGAACTTGGTGAACTCGCCGCGCTCGTCGAAGTGCTGGTAGAAGCGGGGGAACGAGATCGAGTTGCGGATGGTGAGGGTGCGCAGCTCGGGGAAGATCTGGCGCAGGTGCTGGGCGGCGTTCTGCCCGCCGGAGAGCTTGCCGCCGTAGGTGACCAGGGCGACGGGCTTGGCGGCCCACTCGTTCATGTAGAAGTCGATCGCGTGCTTGAGGGAGGCGGGGATCGACATGTTGTACTCCCCGGAGACGACCACGAACGCGTCGGCGCGGTCGAGCCGGTCGGCGAGGGCGGCGACGGGCGCGGACCGGTCGCTGTCGGTCGACCACATGTCGTGCTCGGCGAGGTGCTGGGGCAGGTCCGCGTCGAGCAGGTCGATGAGGTCGACGTCGAAGCCGCCGTGCTCGGCCGCGACGCCGGCGATCCAGTTCGCGGGGGCGGGGGCCCAGCGGCCCTCGCGGGTCGATCCGATGATGACGCCCAGGTGCAGCTTGTCGCTCATGGTGGTTCCTTCACTGTCGGTGCCGTTCGGGACCGAAGCTACGGACGGACCGACCGGCACGTCATCCGTCGGTCGACTGGCCGGCGACTGGAACCGCAGGTGACCGGTGGCGGGCGGGCCGACAGGTCGTATTACAGATGCGCCGCAAGTCGCCGCGTCCGTAGCGTGGCGGCCATGACTACAGATGCGGCCCAAGAGGCCGCGACCAGGACCGACTGGGCGGCCATCGCCGCCGTGGGATTCGCGCAGCTCGTGGTGGCGGCGGGCATGTCGAGCATCGCGGTGGCGCTGCCGCTGATCCGCACCGGTTTCGCGGTGTCGGAGTCGGCGACGGCGTGGGTGCTCCTCGCCTACGCGCTGCCGACGGGCGCGGTGGCGATCGCGGCCGGGCGCCTCGCCGAGCGCGCCGACCTGCGCGCGGTCTCGGTGTTCTCGATGGGCGCGCTGGCGCTCGGGTCGGTCGCGGCGGCGCTCGCGCCGACGTTCGCGACCCTCCTGCTGGCGCGGGCCCTGTCGGGGCTCCTCGGGGGGCTGCTGTTCGGGATGACCGGCCGGATCATCGTGACCGCGTCGGCGCCGGAGCGGCGCGGCCGGGCCGTGTCGGTGATCGCGCTGATGATGACCGTCGGTGGGATGGGGACCGTGGGCGCCGGGGGCTTCGTGGTGGGCGCCTTCGGCTGGCAGGGCCTGTTCTGGGTCTTCGCGGCCCTGTCGGCGGTGGCGGTGGCGGCCCTCGCGCTCACGGTGCCCTCCAACGGGACCGGGCTGCCGCGCCCCGATAAGGCGCTGGTGGTGGACGTCGCCACCTCGGGCGGCGCGATCGCGGCGTTCCTGCTCGCGTTCGAGTACGTGGACACCTCGCCGTGGATCGCGCTGGGCGCCTTGGCGGCGAGCGTGGCGCTCGCGACGGTGTGGGTGCGCCAGCCCGCGTCGGCGCCGACGGTGGCGCTGCTGCGGTCGCCGCTGCTGGCCGGGGCGCTGCTGAGCCTGACGCTCCTGTCGACGATGACCGGCCTGCTCAACTTCGCGCTGCCGTTCCTGCTCACCGACGTGCACCTGGTGCGCCCCGAGACCGTCTCGACGGTGATGCTCGCGTTCATCGGCGGCGTGGCGGTGACGACGCCGGTCGCGGGCTGGCTCTCGGACCGGTTCGGGCCCGGCCGCGTCTCGTTCGCCGGCGCCGTCATGGCGGTGGCCGCGACGGTGCCACTGCTGCTCGTGGACGGCTCGACGGGCCTGATGGACCTCGGCGTCCGCATCGGGGTCGCGGGCGCGGCGATGGGCCTGTTCAGCATCCCGATGAACGCGTACCTGCTCGCGTCGGCGCCGCCGGAGCAGTCGGGGACGGCGGGCGCGTTCATGGCCACGACCCGCACGATCGGCGCCTCGCTCGGCCCGGTCGTGGCCGCCCTCGCCTGGGGCCTTGGCGCGACGGCCGTCGACGGCTACCGCCTGGCGGCGTGGACGATCGCCGCGATCCTCCTCGCGGGAGCGGCCCTCCAGGCCACGACCCGCCCCTGGCGGACCCCGGCCGCGGCCTGAACGGGCCGGGCCGCCGGAAAGCGGCGTATGATGGCGACACACCCGTTCTGCATGTCCCACATTCGGGACATGCAGAACGGTCCGGTGAGTGATGCTCTTGGAGACGCAGATGGTGAAGAACCTGCAAGTGCGCGACCTCGATGAAGAGGTGCTCGCGGAACTGAAGGCGCGGGCCGCTCGGGCCCGGCAGTCGCTGTCGGCCTACACCGCGCAGCTGCTGACCGAGGCGGTCGCGCGACCGACCGCCGACGACCTGCGCGGACGGCTCGAAGCGCTCAAGGCGCTCGGCGGGGGCGCCGATCGCGCCGACATCCTCGACGAGGTCCGGAAGACGCGCGAAGCGTGATCGTGCTCGACAACTCGGCCCTGGTCGAAGCCCTCGCCGGGGCGGCCCCGTCCCCCGAGCTCCTGGCGGACCTCACCGGAGGCGAGCTGCACGTCCCGCACCTCCTCGACTACGAGTTCCAGAGTGCGCTCCGCGGGCTCCTCATGGGCGGCAGGATCACCCGGGAGCGTGCCGAGGGCGCACTCCTGGTCAAGGCGTCGCTGCCGTTCGTCCGGTACCCGGAGTCGGTGACCGGGCCGCGGGCGTGGGACCTCCGGGACAACCTCAACCCGTACGACGCGAGCTATGTCGCCCTCGCAGAACTGCTCGACTGCCCGCTCGCCACGACCGACGCGAAACTGGAGCGGCACGTCCGCACCGTCGCGGTGCGGTTGTACCGCTGACTCACAGGTCGAGCTTCGCCAGCTCCGTCCGGGAGGAGACGCCGAGCTTCGGGTAGGCGTTGTACAGGTGGTAGCCCACCGTGCGGGGGCTGACGAACAGCTGCTCGCCGATCTGGCGGTTGGTGAGGCCGTCCGCGGCGAGGCGGACCACCTGCAGCTCTTGGGGAGTGAGGAGCTCGGCGAGGTCGGGCTTGGCCTGCACCGCCGTCGAGTCGCCCGCCGCGCGCAGCTCGCCCTGGGCCCGCTGGGTCCACGGGACGGCGCCCAGGCGCTCGAACACCTCCGTGGCCTCGCGCAGGTGCGCGCGGGCCTCGTTGATGCGGCGCACCCGGCGCAGCCACTCGCCGTAGACGAGTTCGGTGCGGGCCCGCTCGAACGGGTCGATGTCGTCGGCGCGGTGCAGCTCCACCGCCCGCGCGAAGTGCGTCCCGGCCTCGGCCTCGGTCGCCATGAGGGCCCGGCAGCGCTCGACCAGGGCCTCCCAGTACGAGCGGCCCGTCGCGTCGGCCCAGTCGGCGAACCAGTCGAACGCCTCCTTCACCTCCGCCAGCCGCCCGGCCCGGAACGCGGCCTCGACCAGGGTGGGGACCTGCGTCAGCACCTCCATGGGCGTGACGCCCTCGGCGATGCGCAGCAGCCGGTCGAACGCCGCCTCGTACCGGCCCAGCCCCAGTTCGAGCAGGCCCAGCGCGGTGTCGGCGGGAATCACCGAGTCCTCGGGGGCGTCCTGGATCGCGGCGGCCACGAGTTCGCGGCAGCGCCGCTCCTCGCCGCGGATCGCCGCGATCGGCAGCAGCACCCAGATGCGGCCCTGCATGAGCGCCCGGCGGTCGTTCTGCTCGTGCGCCAGCTCGATCGCGCTGGTAGCCGACGCCTGCGCGTCGGCGTACCGGCCGTAGTGGAACTGCGTCTGCGCCTGGACCAGGAGCGCCTGCACGAGCGGGCTCATCGCCCCGCGCTCGCGGCACCAGCGCACCTGCTCGCTCGCCGCCTGGTACGCGGCCGGCACGTCGCCGGCGAGGAACCGCCAGCGCGCGGCCAGGACCTGGTCGAACGCCTGGAAGTCCTCGTGGAGGGGCTGGTAGTAGTCGTAGAGGGAGCGCAGCGCGTCGACCGCCTCCCCGGCGGTGTCGTCGGGCTGGCGGTTGAGCCCGGCGGCGGCGCGCGCGAGGCGGCGCACCCAGGCGTTGTTCGAGCCGCCGTACTTGGAGGCGAGGCCCGAGGCGTACTTCACCTTCGCGAAGTCGCCGGTCTCCCAGGCGTTCCAGACGCCGCGCAGCAGCGGGTAGCCGGTGTTCTCGTGGCCGGTGGCCGCGTAGTGCTCGGCCGACTCCATCCACACGTCGAACCCCTTGGAGTGCCCGGCCCAGGACAGGACGGTCGCGCGGATGAGCGCGGTGCGGGCGAGCAGCAGGTGGTCGTCGGTGAGCCGTTCGGCGGCCTCGGCGAGTTCGACGGCCTTCCCGGTCATGCCCGCGGCGTAGGCGCACTGGGCGGCCTCGGTGAGGCGCCGGGCCCGGCGGGAGGGGTCGGGGGTGAAGCTCGCGGAGCGTTCGAGGGCGGCCATCTCGGCGACGCAGCCGCCGCGCTCGGCCTCGTAGGAGGCGATGGACTCCAGGGCGGCGGCGGCCTTCTCGTCGAGGCCGGTGGTGGCGGCGGCGAGGTGGCGGGCGGCGCGGATGTCGTCGTCGCCGAACGCCTCGGACAGGGCCCGGTGGGCCTCGATGCGCCGCGCCCGCGGCGCCGAGTGGTAGGCGGTGGAGCGGATCAGGGGGTGCACGAACTCGATGCGGCCCCGGTGGTAGCGCAGCAGGTCGTCGACTTCGGCGGGTTCGAGGTCGGCGAGGCTGGAGCCCATGCGGGCGGCGGCCTCGGCGATGACGGCGGTCTCGCCGGTCTCCTCGGCGGCGGCCAGCAGCATGATGGTGCGGGTCGACTCGGGGAGGGCGATGATGCGCTCGGTGAACGCCTGCTTGATGCGCGAGGTCGTGGAGTAGCGGCTGTTGGAGGTGTCGGCGCGCAGCAGCGACTCCTCGTTGTCGGCGGCCGGCAGCTCCAGGAGCGCCAGCGGGTTCCCCTCGGCCATGCGCAGGATCCAGTCGCGGCTGGTGAAGGGGATCTCGTCGGCGCGCATGTCGAGGATCGACTGGGACGCGTCGAGGTCGAGCGGCCCGAGGGTGAGTTCGGGGATGCCCGGGGCCGGGAAGTCGGGGGCGAAGCCGTCGCGCACGACCAGGACCATCCCGATGGACTCGGTCGACAGGCGGCGGGCGGCGAACAGGAGCGCGTTGGTGGAGTCGCGGTCGAGCCAGTGGGCGTCGTCGATGACCACGTACACGGGCTGCTTCGCGGAGGCGTCGACGAGGAGGTTCAGGAGGGCGAGGCCGACCTGGAGCGAGTGGGCGCGGCCGGTGCCGTCGGCCATGCCGAGCGCGGTGCGCAGGGCGTCGGCCTGGGCGGCGGGGAGCCGGTCGAGCCGGTGCAGCAGCGGGTGGAGCAGCATCTGGAGGCCCGCGTAGGACCAGGTGTGCTCGGCCTCGACGCCGAGGGTGCGCAGGACGGTGAAGCCCTCGGCGCGGGGGATGACGGCGTCGACGATCGCGGACTTGCCGATGCCGGGCTCGCCGCGGACGACCAGTGCGCCGCCGTGGCCGACGCGGGCGCCGTCCAGGAGCGCCTGGATCGAGTCGAGTTCGCGGTCGCGGCCGTAGAGGACGGCGCGGAGCGCGGGGGCGGGGGACTCGCCGTAGTCCGGGACGGCGGCGTCCCGGGTCTCGCGCAGGAACTGCGGGGCGGGGCCGGAAGCAGGCGACACGGCGACTCCATCCTCAGAACGACCGGGGACGCCCCAACCCTATCCGCGCGCGGGGCGGGGCCGCATCTGTCATTCGACTGGGATGGGCGCCGCTCGCCCTGACCTGGAGGAACCCCGGGCGTGACCGGGGTCGGGGACCGGTCGCCGCGACCGGTCGTCCGACTGGGGCGCAAGGGCTCCGGCGCGCTTAGCGTCGAGGGCATGACCGCTTCGATGGAGACACGGCCCGTCCGGGCCGGCAGGCGCCCCGCCGCCCGGCGCTGGGCGGCCGCACTGTGGGCGGCGTACGCCCAGGCCGTGGCGTTCGCCGCGGGCGCGGTGGCGGCGTTCCTCGCCGCCGACGTCGCCGCGCACTTCGCGGCGGGGCCGGGCACGCGGCTGTGGCCCCTGGGCGCCTTCGCGATCGGTTTCACGGCAGCGGTGGGCACCGTGCCGCGGACGGGCCCCCTGGGGCGGGCCCGCGCGGTGGGTGCGTCCGGCGCCGGCGTCCTCGCCCTGTTGGCACTGGCGGTGGCGCTGGCGCCGGGGTTCGCGTTCGCGGTGGCCGCGGCGGGCCTGCTGGGGGCCGCGTCGGGGACGGTGGTCGCGGTGTCGGGCCGGGTGCTGGCGGCGGCGGAGGTCGGGGACGGTTCGGCGTCGGTCGCCCTGTCGGCGGCGTCGCTGCTGGCGGGGATCGCGGCCGGGGTCCTGGCCCTGCTGGCGCTGCCCCTGTACGGGTGGCGGGGCGTGTTCGGTCTGCTGGTGGTCGCGGCGGTGCTCGCGGCCTGGAAGTTCGCCGAGCATGTGCCGAAGGACACCTAGTGTTAGCGAACTGTGACGTGAGGTTCGTCCGAGATGCGTGTCCGCTCCGGGGGTTCCGATGTCACGATGAGTCGTCCGGGTATTCGGAGGTTTTACCCGGCACGCGGGCACCGGCCGTCCTGTGGCGGTGTCCGGAGGAGGGCCCCGGGGAGGTTCGAGACCCCGGGGCCCTCGCCTTTCCGTCTGCGGCGCTTACGGTTTGGGCGAGAGCCTGGTGCGCGGTCCGGCGCGCAGGACCCCGGATTCGAGGGGGCGGCCGACGACCTCCTGGGCCAGTTCGGCGACGGCGATGAGCGCGTCGAGGTCCACGCCGGTGTCGACGCCCATATCGTGGAGCATGTGCACCACCTCCTCGGTGGCGACGTTCCCCGAGGCCCCGGGCGCGAAGGGGCAGCCGCCGATCCCACCGACGCTGGCGTCGAACTCGGTGACGCCGCGGTCGAGGGCGGTGAGCAGGTTCGCCAGCGCGGTGCCCCGCGTGTCGTGGAAGTGCATGAGCATCGGCAGGCCGGTGGCGACGGCGTCGAGGAGGTCGGTGACGCGCCGCGGCGTGCCCATCCCGGTGGTGTCGCCGAACGCGACCCGCCCGGCGCCCGCGGCCTCGGCGGCCTCGACGATCCGCGCGACCTGCGCGGGCGCGATGTCGCCTTCGAAGGGGCAGCCGAAGCTGGTCGCGATGATGACCTCGACGGACGCCAGGTGCTCCTTCGCGAGCGCGCAGATGTCGGGGAGTTCGGCGAGCGATTCGTCGACGCCGCGCCCGATGTTCGCCCGGTTGTGGGTCTCGGAGGCGGAGACGACGACCTCGACGGCGCTGAACCCGGCGTCCAGGGCCCGCTCGACGCCGCGGCGGTTGGGGGCCAGCGCGGAGTAGCGGATGCCGGGGTGCTTCTCGACGGCCGCCCACACCTCGGCGGCGTCGGCCATCTGCGGGACGGCCCTGGGGTGCACGAAGCTGACGGCCTCGATGCGGGAGAGCCCGGTGCGCGCGAGCGCGTCGATGAGGCGGATCTTGTCGGCCGCGGGCACCGGCGGCTCGTTCTGGAGCCCGTCGCGCGGGGCGACCTCCCTGAGTACGACCCGATCGGGCTGGTGCATCGCCGACTCCGTCCCTCGGTGGACCGCTGCCCCGCCCATGCTATCCCGTCGTCCCGCGATGCGGGATCAGCCGGGGTCGAGGGCCCGCAGGGCGGCGGCGCGCAGGAGCGCGGCGGTCTCGTCGGCGCTGACCTCCTGGCCCAGCGAGAGGTACGGGGTGGAGTTCATGAGGCCGAACGCGCCGTGCGCGAGGACCCGCGCCTGCTCGGGTTTGAGGCCGTCGCGCAGGCGGCACAGGACCCCGACCCACTCCTCGACGTAGACGCGCTGGAGCTTGCGGACCTCGCGGCGCGGCTCCTCGGGGAGCCGGTCGAGCTCGTGGAGGTGGAGGATGACGATCTCGGGCGAGTCGATGACCACTTCGAGGTGGAAGTCGACGAGCGCTTCGAGCGCGGCCTGCGGGTCCTCGGAGTGGACCGAGGCCCAGTGGCGCCCGCCGGCGAGGAGCCGCTCGGAGACGGGGATGAGGGCGTCGGCGAGCATCTGCTCCTTGCCGCCCTTGAAGTGGTGGTACAGGGCCGGGCCGGTGATGGAGGCGGCCGCGCCGATGTCGTCCATCGAGACCCCGTGGTAGCCGTGCTTGGCCAGCAGCTTGACCGCGACGTCGAGGATCTCGCGGCGGCGCTTGGACCCGCCCCGTCCGTCTGCCGTTCGTTTTTCCACCCCGATGAGGTTACTCGGGCGTAGTCCTGCGGACACGGAGCAAAAGCCCACTTTCACATGGCGGAACTCCCGCCCGAATGCGGCGGGCCGGCCGCACCCCCCGTGCACGGGATGCGGCCGGCCCTGCCGGAACGCGGCCGGTCGAGCGGCGCGTTCATGCCGTTGCCGGGAGACCGGACACATGGACTCCCGGGCGGGACGCTAGCGGTCGTTCGGGTCCATGCGGCCCGCCGCGCCCGGTTCGCCCGGTGCGGCCGTGCCGGCCGCGGGCGCCCCGGTGGGCGGCATGGGCTCCTGAACCTGCGTGTTCACCTCGGTGCCGTAGCGGTCGGAGGTGTACGTCTGGGACATGGAGGCGGTCGCGTCGTGCGTGCGCGCGTCCTGCATGTCGTCCTTCATGCGCCCGGCCTCGGTCTCGGCGCTGGCGAGCATCCGCTCCCAGCGCTCGCGCATCGGAGCGACGAGGCCGCCGCCGACGCCGACGATGGTGACGCCGGCGATGATCGCGAGGACCGTCCACATGATGGGCGTGGTGACGGTGGTGGCGATGCCGACCTGCCCGAAGGCGGCGACGGCGCCGAAGAAGATGATGGCGACCTGGCAGACGCGGGCGACGGTCCGCCCGTAGCTCGCGTTCTCCAGGGTGCCGTCGACGATCTTGAACACCGCGTTGGCGATCGCGAAGGCGACCACGACGATGACGAGCGCGACGAACAGCAGCGGCAGCCAGCCGACGAGCTGGTTGAGCAGGGTCGACACGGGGTTGTTCCCGAAGGCCCCGAACGCCAGCTGCAGCGTGAACAGCAGCAGCATGTAGTAGACGACCTTGCCGAGCAGGTCGCTCAGCTCGAACTTGCCGGTGAAGCGGCGCAGCCCGGAGCGCTCGCCGACCCGGTCGAGGCCGACCCGGTTGAGCAGTTTCCCGACGAGGCGGCCGATCCACTTGGAGACGAACCAACCGATGACGAGGATGGCGAGGAACGCGAGCGCTCGCGGGAGGAACGCTACGACGCTGTCCATCATGTTCTGGAAGCTCTGCGTGAAGTTCATACACCGACCGTAGGCCCGATAGCACCCGTATTCAGGTGATTCGCTCGATTGGCGGCCCGGGCGGGTGTATCGCGGCCGGTCGGGCTACGTGGGCCAGGTGCGCCAGTGCATCCAGGACTTGGACGGGGTGGGGCCGCGCTGGTCCTGGTAGCGGGAGAAGTTCGCGCCCTGCCCGTAGGGCTTCTCGGCGGGGCTGGAGAGCCCGAAGAGGCAGAGCTGGCCGATCTTCATGCCGGGCCACAGGGTGATCGGCAGGTTGGCGACGTTGGAGAGCTCCAGGGTGACGTGCCCGGAGAACCCGGGGTCGATGAACCCGGCGGTGGAGTGGGTGAGCAGGCCCAGGCGCCCGAGGCTCGACTTGCCTTCGAGGCGGGCGGCGAGGTCGGCGGGGAGGCTGATGACCTCCAGCGTCGAGGCGAGGACGAACTCGCTCGGGTGGAGCACGAACGGCTCGTCGCCGTCGACCTCGACGGCCGAGGTGAGGTCGTCCTGCTGCTCGGCGGGGTCGATGTGCGTGTACTTCTGGTTGTTGAAGACCCGGAAGCGGCGGTCGAGGCGCACGTCGATGCTGGAGGGCTGCACGAGCTCCTCGTCGAACGGGTCGATGCCGAGGCGGCCCGACTTGACGGCATCGAGGATGTCGCGATCGCTAAGCAGCATGCGCCCAGGTTAACGGGGCCGCATCCGCGGGACCGGAGAGCCCCGCCGAGGACGGCGCGGGGCGCTGTGGTTCAGGCCCCGGGCGGCAGGGCGTAGCCGACGGTGCCGAGGTCGACGAACTCCCAGCCCGCCGGCGTGAGGTCGGCGCACTGGTCGAGGTCCTCGGCGCAGACGATCGCGTCGACCGAGGCGGGGTCGGCGGGCTCCTGTCCGGGGACGACGGAGTCGAGGGCGACGATCTCGGCGTCCGGGAGCAGGAGCCACCACGGGTACTCCCACGAGTCGTTGCCCTGGACGAGCCCGACGGTCTCCGGCCCGGTGGCCGCGACCGCGTCGGCGGCGGCCTCGTACTGGGGGAGCCATTCGAGGCGGCGCACGAACCGCTCCTCCATGTCGGTGAGGCTGAAGACCGACCAGGCGCCGGTGAGGCGCCGCGGGTACCCGTACGCGACGGTGAGCAGCCCGGCGACGGAGGCGAGGACGGCGAACGCGGCGATGACGCCGACGGCCGTGCGGCGGCGCCGCCTGTCCCCGGCCGAGCGCGCGAACCCTTTGACGAGGGCGGCGGCGAGGAGCCCGGCGGCGGGGGCGCCGAGGACGACGAGGAAGAGCACGAGCCGGTTCACCCACGGCTGCCACGAGACGGTGCAGGCGACGGCGACGAACGCGACGACGAGCGCGGCGGCGTAGGCGCGGCGCAGCCGCGGGCCCTTGACGGCGAACCAGGCCAGCCCGGCGAGGGAGGCGAGGCCGGTGAGCGGGAACGCGGCGCGGTCCTCGTCGGGGTACCAGGCCGGCACCGGGAACTCGGTGGTGCCGAACGTGATCCGCGGGTCGTTGACGTCGACGCCGAGGAGGTGCGCGAGCCCGCCGATGGCCGCAGCGGTGGCGTCGGAGAGGACGAAGACGGGCGTGTCGAGGTTGGTGTGGGCGATGCGGAGCGCGTTGATCAACAGCAGCCGCGGGTCGGCGGTCTGGACGCCGATGGACTCGTGCAGGACCGGCGGGCCGAGGGGGCTGCCGAACGCGGCCTGCATGCGCAGCAGGAAGGGCCCGGCGAGGGCGAGCATGAGGGCGACGATCGCGAGCGACGCGAGGACGGTCTTGCCGCGCGAGGCCCAGGCGCGGGAGGCGTCGGCGCGCGAGCAGCGGCCGGGGCTGCGCCCGCACAGGCAGGGCCGGCGGCGGTGCCGGTCGCGCACGAGCCGCCCGACGCCCCAGATGAGCAGGAGCGGGGCGGCGGCGAGGAGCCCGGTGGTCTTGGTGACGGCGATGAGGCCCAGGGCGAGGCCGAGGTAGAGCGCGTCGGTGCCGGGGGCGGCGGCGCGCAGGGCGCTGCCGGAGGCGTCGCCCGGGCGGGTGAACTCGTCGAGGACCACCGTGGCGAGCGCGGCGACCCACGCGGCGGCGACGAGGTCGACCTGCGTGGAGGTGGCCTGGAGCAGGACCTCGGGGGTGGTGGCGAGGATGAAGACGGTGGCGAGCTGGGCGAGGGGGCCGCCGCCGAGCTGCGCGGTGATGCGGGAGGCGGCGAGGACGGCGCCGATGCCGGCGAGGTACTGGAGGAGGTTGTAGGCGCCGTCGCCGCCCGAGAGCAGCCGCAGGTGGGTGAGGAGGTACTCGGCGCCGGGGCCGAGGTCGACCTGGCGGTGGATCTCGGTGGCGTAGACGGCGACCGAGCCGTTCTGCACCCAGTGCTCGATGCGCGGCAGGTGGTAGGTCTGGGAGTCGAAGTTGTTGGGGGAGGAGGCGATCGCGAGGACGGCGGCGCTGATGGCGAGGATCGCGATGACGCACCCGAGCGCCCACTGCCAGGCGGGGGCCGCGGCGGCGGCGCTGCGCGTGCGGCGCCAGGTGCGGCGGGTGGCGCCGCGCCGCGAGCGCAGCTCCTCGCGGAGCACGTCGAGGGACTGCCCGCGGGTCCCGCCGGAGTCGACGTCCTTGACGCAGCGGACGACGACCGCGGCGGCGACGGCCGCGGTGGCGCCGAGCCAGGCGGCCAGGACCGTCCCGAACGTGAGCGCCCCGAACGCGGACGCGGCCTCGACGACACCGATCGCGAAGGCGCCCAGCAGGATCGCGGATCTGACGATCGCCAGGCGGGCGGGGGCGAGGACCGCCCCGTCGCGGGGCCGCAGGGCGTAGGCGAGCGCCGGGAGCAGGGCCAGGACCCACAGGACGAGCAGCACCGCTCCATTCAACACGACCCGATCCGGCAGGTGACGGCGCGGCGGGCTCGCGTTATGGTTATGCAATCGTGTTCGAACGCGCGGGGATGGAGCAGCAAGATGCTGTTGTCAGTACTCGTCCCGGTATTCAATGAGGAACGCCTCGCAGCCGGGACGCTGAAAGAGCTGCTCGCGGTGGAGTTCCCCGGGGAGACGGAGATCGTCGTGGTCGACGACGGCTCCCGCGACCGCTCCTGGGAGGTCCTCCAGTCCTTCGAGGACAATGCGCGGGTCCGGCTGATCCGCCACGACCGCAACAAGGGCAAGGGCGCGGCGATCCGCACCGCGGCGAAGGCCGCGACCGGCGACAGCATCGTGGTGTTCGACGCCGACGGCGAGTACGACGCCGCCGACCTGCCCCGGCTCCTCACCCCGGTCCTGGAGGGCCGGGCCGAGGTCGTCTACGGCTCCCGGTCCTTCGGCTCCCACTCGGCGTACTCGTTCTGGTACGTCATGGGCAACAAGGGGATCACCCTCGCGGCGAACATCCTCTTCAACTCGTACATCTCCGACCTGGAGACCTGCTACAAGCTCCTGCCGCGCCAGCTCTACCTCGACCTGAACATCCGCTCGGGCGGGTTCGGGATGGAGGCCGAGCTGACGGCGAAGCTCCTCAAGAGCGGCATCCGCCCCTACGAGGTCCCGATCTCCTACACCGCGCGCAGCCGCGAGGAGGGCAAGAAGATCACCTGGACGGACGGCGTCCAGGCGCTCTGGCTCCTCGGCCGCGAGCGCGTGCGGCGCAGCAAGCGCCCCGCGATCGGCCGCTAGGCCGCCGGTCCCGCGAGCGGGCCGGTCCGCTCGTCCGCGATGACGACGTCGAGGCGGCGGGGGCCGTGCACGCCCTCGACCCGCTGGAGTTCGATGTCGCTGGTCGCCGAGGGCCCCGAGATCCAGGTCTGCGGCGCGGCAGGGTCGAGCCGGGGCAGCGCCTCGGCGAGGTGCCCGACGATCTGGTCGCGGCGGACCACGACCACGTGGTGGTCGGGGACCAGCGTGAGCGCGCGCCGGCCCTGGGCCTCGCCCGCGTCGAGCATGATCGTCCCCGAGACCGCAACGGCCGCAGCGCATCCGGTGAGCACCGCGTCCACTGCGTCCAGTTCCTCCGTGGTGAGCCCGCGGTCCTCGACGAACTCGGCGCTCCCCACGCGCCACTGCGCGGGCAGGTCCGCCGGGACGGCCACGCGGCGCGCCCCCTCCAGGGCCCGCTCGATGGCCGCGGTCCCGTGGTGCACGGTGGCCTTGTAGTCCACGAGGCGGTCGACGAGCACCGCGACGATGTCGACCCCGGGGTCCAGGGCCCGGCGGTACTCGCGCGGGACCTCCGGCGCCGGGGACGCGTCCTGCAGGGCCTCGCGCATCCGCGCCAGGATCTCCTCGCGCGCGTTCACCGCTCGCGCTCCTTCCACCAGTCCCGGAACGACTCCTTCGGCGGCACCGGCAGGTCCCGGCTCACCGTCCACTTCGATGCGGGCCACGGCATCCGCCGCACGAATCCCTTGCGGCGCCACGGCATCGAACCGAGCCGCGCGGCGCGCAGGGCCGTGCGCCACAGGCGCGGGCGGGCCATGACGGCTTCGGCCGCGCCCATCGCGGCCCGCTCCCCGGCGGCGTGCGGGCCCTGCTGGCGCAGGTGCACGAGCACTTCGGGGATGTCGATCTTGACCGGGCAGACCTCGTAGCAGGCGCCGCACAGGCTGGAGGCGTACGGGAGGTCATCGTGGCGGCCCGGTTCCAGTTGCGGCGCGAGGATCGCGCCGATCGGGCCGGGGTACACGTGCCCGTACGCGTGGCCGCCGGTCCGCTCGTACACCGGGCACACGTTCAGGCAGGCCGAGCAGCGGATGCACGAGAGCGCCTGGCGGCCCACCTCGTCGGCGAGGACGTTCGTGCGGCCGTTGTCGAGCAGGATGACGTGCACGTGCCGCGGCCCGTCGCCCTCGCGGACCCCGGTCCACACCGACGTGTACGGGTTCATCCGCTCCCCTGTGGACGACCGCGGCAGGAGCTGCATGAACACCTCCAGGTCGGCGGTCTCCGGCAGCAGCTTCTCGATCCCGACGATGCTGATGAGCGTCTCGGGCATCGTCAGGCACATGCGCCCGTTGCCCTCCGACTCGACCACGACCAGGGACCCGGTCTCGGCGATCGCGAAGTTCGCCCCCGACACCGCGACCGTGGCCGACAGGAAGCGCCGGCGCAGGTGCAGCCGCGCGGCCTCGGCGAGCGCCGCCGGGTCGTCGGTCAGGCCCGCGGGGGCGTCGCCCATCCGCTGGTCGAAGATGTCGCGGATCTCGGTGCGGTTGTAGTGGATCGCGGGCACCAGGATGTGGCTCGGCTTGTCCTCGGCGAGCTGCACGATGAGTTCGGCCAGGTCGGTCTCGAAGGCGCGCAGGCCCTCGGCCGCGAAGTGCTCGTTGAGCTCGATCTCCTGGGTGGCCATCGACTTGACCTTGACGACCTCCTCGGCGCCCGCCTCGCGCACGAGCCGCGCCGCGATCGCGTTCGCCTCCGCGGCGTCCCGCGCCCAGTGGACCACGGCGCCCGCGGCGGTCGCGCGCTCCTCGAACCGCATCGCGAGCTCCGGCAGGCGCCGCTGGACGCCGGCCTTGACGGCGGCCGCGGTGTCGCGCAGCTGCTCCCAGTCGTCGAGCTCCCCGGCGACCTTGGCGCGCTTGGCCCTGATGGTGCCGGTGGCGTGGGCGAGGTTCTTGCGCAGCTGCGGCATGCCCAGGGCCACCTTGGCGGCCTTGGGGAACGGCGCGTCGGCCGGGATCAGGGACGCGGCGGGGACGATGTCGTTCACGCGGTGCTCGCCAGGATCTCGGCGTAGTGGATCGGGCGGGGGCCGCCGCTGCGCGAGACCCCGCCGCCGATGTGCGTCAGGCACGAGTTGTCGGCCGCGGCCAGGTACTCCGCGCCGGTGGCGGCGGCGTTGGCGCACTTGTCGGCGAGCATCGCGGAGGAGACCTCGGAGTTCTTCAGGGCGAAGGTCCCGCCGAAGCCGCAGCACTGGTCGGCGGCGGGCAGACCGACGAGGTCGATGCCGCCGACCGCGCGCAGGAGGCGGAGCGGCTTGTCGCCCAGGCCGAGTGCGCGGGTGCCGTGGCAGGTCGGGTGGTAGGTGACGGTGTGGGGGAAGTGCGCGCCCACGTCCTCCACGCCCGCGACGTCGACCAGGAACTCCGAGAGCTCGTGGACCCGCCGCCCGATGCCGGAACCGGTGAGGTGCGGGTACTGGTCGCGGGCCATGGCCGCGCACGAGCCGGAGGGGGTGACGATCGCGTCGTAGCCGCCGAAGACGTCGTCGAAGGCGCGGGCGAGGCGGGTCGCGTCGTCCTTGTACCCCGAGTTGGCGTGCATCTGGCCGCAGCAGGTCTGGGCGGCGGGGAAGTCGACCTCGTAGCCGAGGCGTTCGAGGACGGTGACGACCGCCTTGGGCGTCTCGGGGAAGAGGGCGTCGTTGACGCAGGTGATGAACAGCGCTACGCGCTCCATCGCGCGGTCACCTCTTCTCTCTCGGTCGGTTTCCCTGTGCGCCGGTCCGGCGTTACCGGCTTGCCCTGGCGCGCTTGGGCTTCGGTGCGGTCAGGGCGTCGGCGGCGGCGAAGGCGGCGGCGTGCCGCACCTTCGAGCGTTCGAGGTGGCGGCGCATCGCCGCTTCGGCGGCAAGCGGTTGCTGAGCAATGATAGCCTCCGCGACCGCCAAGTGCTCGGCCTCGGTCTCGGAGATCGACTCGGGCGCGATGTAGGCCCGGTGGAGGTGCAGGTGCGCGTCGAGGCGCCGGATCGCCTTCGCGATCTGGGCGCTGCCGCTCAGCGCGGCGACCGCGTCGTGGAACCGCCGGTCGGCCGCGGTGAACGCGAGCTTCCCGGCCCCGGGCTCCGGCGTGCGGGCCGCGTCGAGGAGGAGCGGGAAGTCCGCCGCGTCGCCACCGTCCGCGGCGAAGGCGGCAACCGAGTCGGCCGCGCTCCCGGCGGCGGTGCCGGGACCCGCCTCGCCGCCGTCCGCGGCGGCCGTGTGCCCCGCAGCGGCGCCAGACGCTGCCGCGGATGCCCGAGCGCACTCGGCCGCGCGCCGGGCCGCGAGGGGTTCGAGCATCATGCGGAGGTCGAAGAGGTCGGCGAACTCGGCGGCCGAGAGCAGCGGCGCCACGGTGTACCCGCTCAGCGGGCGCCGGGCCAGCAGGCCCTCGGACTCCAAGCGCGCCAGCGCCTCCCGGATCGGCGTCTGCGAGAACGCCAGCTCCTTCGCCATGCCGTCGATGCTCAGCTTCACCCCGGGCGCGAGTTCAGAGCGCATGATCCGGGCCTTGAGCTCGGCGTACGCGTCGTCGGCCAGCGTCCGCTTCGCGGTGCGAGAGTCGTCCGCCGGTCGCTTCGCGGCCGCGGACGGTTCGGCCGGTGTTCGTCTTCCGGCCTCGGTGGCTCTCGCTGTCATGCCGAATATCCTATAGGATAGTGTCGCGACGGGCGTCCGGCTGCCGGACCGACCCGCGGAAACACCCCCATATGTCCCGCATTGGAGACCCTGTGAGCGCTCACCAGTCCGCGCTGCCGGTTCGGCGGCTGGGTTCCACCGACGTCACCGTCTCCGCCGTGGGCCTCGGTTGCGCCCCCCTCGGCGGGCTGTTCACCCCCGTCGACCCCGTGACCGCCACCGCGACCGTCGACGCCGCGTGGGCCGGCGGCGTCCGCCACTTCGACACCGCGCCCCACTACGGGGCCGGCCTCTCCGAGACCCGACTCGGGAACGCCTTGGCGCCCAAGGACCGCGACGCCTACACCCTCTCCACCAAGCTCGGCCGCGTCCTGGTCGACCACGAGGGCCGGTGGGACCTGTGGGCCGAGCCGAACGGCAAGCGCGCCGAGTTCGACTTCTCCTACCGCGCCGCCCACGACTCCTACCGCTCCAGCCTCGAACGCCTCGGCGCCGAGCGGGTCGAGATCGGCCTCATCCACGACGCCGACGACCACAAGGACGCCGCCCTCGAAGGCACCTACCGGGCCCTCGCCGAACTCAAGGCGGGCGGGCGGATCGGCGCGATCGGGATCGGCATGAACTCCACCGCCGACGCCGCGGACCTCATCGAGCGCGCCGACTTCGACGCCGCGCTCATCGCCGGGCGCTACACGCTCCTCGACCAGTCCGCGCTCGACCGGCTCTACCCGCTGTGCCTGGACCGCGGCGTCTCGGTGATCGCCGCGGGCGTCTTCAACTCCGGCATCCTCGCCGACCCCAGGCCCGGCGCGACGTTCAACTACGCCGCCGCCGACCCCCGCATGGTCGCGAAGGCCCAGGCCGTCGCCGCGGTCTGCGACCGCCACGGCACCCCCCTGCGCGCCGCCGCGCTCCAGTTCACCGCCGCACACCCCGCCGTCGCGTCGATCCTGGTCGGCGCGCGCAATCCGGCAGAGGTCGACGACGCCCTCGCGATGTACGCCCACCCGATCCCCGGCGCGCTGTGGCACGACCTCAAGCGCGCCGGGCTGCTGGCCGAGGAGGCACCCGTCCCATGACGGCTCCGCTCGTCATCGATGCGCACCACCACGTCTGGACCGCCGACTACCCGTGGCTCGCCGAGAAGCCGGAGTTCGCGCCGATCCGGCGCGACTACGGCGTGGCCGACCTGCGCGCCAACCTGAAGGCCGCCGGGGTCCACCGGACGGTCCTGGTCGAAGCCTCCTGGGGGCACCCGTCCGAGACCGTCGAGTTCCTGCACCTCGCGGGCGCGACCGAGGAGATCGCGGGCGTGGTCGGCTTCATCGACCTGCTCGACCCGAACCTCGCGAACACCCTGGCGCGCTACGCGAACCACCCCCGGGCCCGCTTCCTGGTGGGCGTGCGCGACCAGATCCAGGGCCGCCCCGACCCGCGCTTCCTGGCCCGGCCCGACGTGATCGCGGCCCTGCGCGCGGTCGCCGAGCACGTGCCGACCTTCGACCTGGTGGTCCGCGTGGACCAGCTCCAGGCCGCGGCCGAGGCCGCCGACGCGGTCCCCGGCCTCACGTTCGTCCTCGACCACCTCGGCAAGCCCCAGGTGCGCGACGGCGACGCCGGGCTGCGCGCCTGGCGCGCGGCCGTGGCCCCGCTCGCCAAGCGCCCCAACGCGGTCGCGAAGCTCTCCGGGCTCGTCACCGAGGCGGACTGGGAGCGCTGGAAGCCCGCGGACCTGCGCCCGTTCGTGCAGGCCGCCCTCGAACTGTTCGGCCCCGACCGCCTCATGTTCGGGTCCGACTGGCCCGTCTGCGAACTGGCCGCCACGTACACGCAGGTCAAGGACGCCCTCACCGACGTCCTCGGCCGTACCGACCCCGACGTCTTCGGCGGCACCGCCGCCAAGGTCTACCAGCTAGGAGAGCTATGAAGTACCTGCGCATCGGACAGCCCGGATACGAGACCCCCGTGGCGCTCCACGAGGGCAAGTACTACGACCTCTCCGGCCCCATCGGCGACATCGACGGCGAGTTCCTCGCGCGCGGCGGGATCACCACGGTCGCCGGCTTCCCCGAGATCGACGTCGAGGGCGAGCGCATCGCCCCGCCGATCGCCAAGCCGAACGCGATCGTGTGCATCGGCATGAACTACGCCGCGCACTGCGCCGAGTCCGGCGCCGAACCGCCCGCCGAGCCGGTCGTGTTCTACAAGCACCCCAACACGATCGTCGGACCGAACGACGACGTGCAGATCCCCCGCGGCTCGCAGAAGACCGACTGGGAGGTGGAACTGGGCGTGGTGTTCGGCAAGCCCGCGTCCTACCTGGAGTCGGAGGAGGCGGCCCTCGACGTGATCGCCGGGTTCGTCGTCGCCAACGACCTGTCCGAGCGCGAGTTCCAGATCGAGCGCTCCGGCGGCCAGTTCTCCAAGGGCAAGGCGTGCCCCACCTTCACGCCCCTCGGCCCGTGGCTGGTCACCCCCGACGAGATCGAGGACGTGCAGGCGCTCCGCATGTGGTCCAAGGTGAACGGCGAGGCGCGCCAGGACTCGAACTCGAAGGACATGATCTTCTCGGTGGCCCGCATCGTCCACCACATGTCGCAGTTCATGGCCTTCGACGCCGGCGACCTGCTCCTGACCGGCACCCCCGAGGGCGTCGCCCTCTCCGGCCGCTTCCCGTACCTCAAGGCCGGCGACACGGTCGAGGTCGGCATCGAGGGCCTGGGCGCCACCGCCAACCCGACGGTCCAGGCGTGACCATCACCGCCGTGGACGTCGTCGACGTCCGCTTCCCCACCTCGCGCAGCCTCGACGGCTCCGACGCGATGAACCCCGACCCCGACTACTCCGCCGCGTACGTGGTCCTCCACGCCGACGACGGGTTCGAGGGCCACGGGTTCACGTTCACGATCGGGCGCGGCAACGACCTGTGCTGCGCCGCGATCGAGACCCTGAGCGAGTACGTGGTCGGCGCCGACGTGCACGGCCCCGCCGACCTCGGCGACCTCTACCGGCGGCTCACGCACGACTCGCAGATCCGCTGGCTCGGACCGGAGAAGGGCGTCATGCACCTGGCCGCCGCGGCCCTGGTGAACGCCGCGTGGGACCTCGCCTCGCGCCGCGCGGGCCTGCCGCTGTGGAAGTACCTCTCCTCGCTCACGCCCGAGGAGGTCGTCGCGTGCGTCGACTGGCGCTACCTCAGCGACGCCCTCACTCCCGAAGGCGCGCTTGCGATCCTGCGCGCCGCCGAACCGGGGAAGGCCGAGCGGGTCGCCGAGGTCGAGCGCGAGGGGTACCCCGCGTACACGACCTCCCCGGGCTGGCTCGGCTACGACGACGAGAAGGTCGTGCGCCTCGCCCGCGAGGCCGTCGCCCAGGGCTACCAGCAGATCAAGCTGAAAGTCGGCGCCGACCTGGAGGACGACCGGCGCCGCTTCGCAGCCGCCCGGGCCGCGGTCGGCCCCGGCATCCGGATCGCGGTCGACGCGAACCAGCGCTGGGACGTCGACCAGGCGGTGGCGTGGGTCGAGGCGCTGGCCGAGTTCGACCCGTGGTGGATCGAGGAGCCCACGAGCCCCGACGACGTGCTCGGCCACGCCGCGATCCGCAAGCGCCTGGCGCCGATCAAGGTCGCCACGGGCGAGCACGTCCACAACCGGGTCATGTTCAAGCAGCTCCTGCAAGCGGGCGCGATCGACTTCCTCCAGATGGACGCGGCCCGGGTCGCGGGCGTCAACGAGAACCTCGCGATCCTGCTGCTCGCCAAGCACTTCGGCGTGCCGGTCTGCCCGCACGCGGGCGGGGTGGGCCTGTGCGAGCTGGTCTGCCACCTCTCGATGTTCGACTACACCTCGGTCAGCGCCACCATGGACGACCGGGTCATCGAGTACGTCGACCACCTGCACGAGCACTTCACCGCCCCCACGGTCATCGCGGACGGCCGCTACACGGCGCCGACCGCACCGGGCTTCTCCGCGGAGATGAAGCGGGAGAGCCTGCAGCGCTTCGCCTATCCCAACGGTCCTGAATGGAGAGAACTCGCATGAGCGGTTTCGCAGACCTCACCGTCGTGGTCTCCGGCGGCTCCTCCGGCATCGGTGCGGCCGCGGCCGACGCCTTCGCCGAGCGCGGCGCCAATGTGGCGGTCCTCGACTTGAACCCGAGCGAGAAGCACTGGTCCACCCGGTGCGACGTCGCCGACGACAACCAGGTGCGCCTCGCGGTCGCCGCGGTCGTGGAGCGGTTCGGCGGGGTCGACGTGCTCGTCAACAACGCCGGGATCGGCGCGGTCGGCACCGTCGAGGAGAACTCCGACAAGCAGTGGTTCCGGGTCCTGGACGTCAACGTCCTCGGCATGGTCCGCCTCGCCCGCGCGTGCCTGCCGCACCTGCGCGAGTCCGCATCGCCCGCGATCGTCAACACCTCCTCGATCGTCGCCACCACCGGGCTCGTCAACCGGGCCCTGTACTCGGCGTCGAAGGGCGCGGTCCAGTCGCTGACCATGGCGATGGCCGCCGACCATGTGGCCGAAGGCATCCGGGTCAACTGCGTCAACCCCGGCACCGCCGACACCCCGTGGGTGCAGCGCCTCCTCGACCAGGCCGACGACCCGGCCGCCGAGCGCGCCCGCCTCGAAGCGCGCCAGCCGACGGGCCGCCTGGTCTCGGCCGAGGAGGTCGCGAACGCGATCGTCTACCTCGGCGATCCGGCGAACAAGGCCGTCACCGGCACCAGCCTCGCCGTCGACGGCGGCACGGCCGGACTGCGCATCGTCAAGGCGTGAAAGGCGGAACCCGCCGCGTGCGAAGGGCGCCGAGCCTCCAATGAGGTCCGGCGCCTTTCGCGCGCCCGGCGCGGGATACCGGTTCCGGGGCCTCCGGACTGGAATGCTGCATGGGACCTTTCGGACATCGCACCCATGGAGAATCTCATGACCGAGGACATGCTGACCGCGAAGATCGCGCGCGGCTTCGACTACCTGGACGCCGACGGCGACGGGCACCTCAGCGAGCAGGACCACGTCGTGCTCGGCAAGCGCGCCGCCGCCGAACTGGGCCACGCGCCGGGTTCCGCCGAGGAGTCCTGGATCATCTCCGCTTACGTGGACATCTGGAACGGGCTCCACCGCCCCCACCTGGCCGAGGGCGCCGAGGCCATCGACAAGGAGACCTTCGTGGCCGCCACCCGGGTGCTCGCCGAGGATCCGGCCGCCGCCGACGCCACCGTGGGCCGGCTCGCGCGCACCTTCCACTCGATCGCCGACGGCGACGGCTCGGGCGACGTCAGCCGCGACGAGTTCAAGTCGTTCTCCCGCTCGCACTTCCCGGGGCTCGGCGACGAGGACATCGCGACCGCGTTCAAGCACCTCGACATCGACGGCGACGGCACCCTCACCGAGGAGGAGTTCGTCAGCGCGATCGTGGAGTACTGGTCGAGCACCGACCCCGAGGCCCCCGGCAACTGGTGGATGGGCGAACCGGCCTACGAGCGCTAAAGACCGGCACGAACAGCGAGGGCGAGGGAGTCATCCCTCGCCCTTCTCGCTGCGCCGACAAAGCTTGGTGCCAGCGGGGCCCGCACTGCGGGTGACGACAGAAGGCGGGCCGGGCGGCTCCCACCAAGGACCGCCCGGCCCGACCCCCGCGCCCGGTCACGGGTCCACCAACCCCCGACCGGACGCTCTGGGGAGGAGGAAGGTCAATGGGGCCCAGGTCCCGAGGCGAGGGCGCCGGCCTGATCCAGGATCCAGGGGCACCACTCGTCGTTCCTCCACGCGCCGAACCACTCCGGCACCGCTTCGGGCTCGTCGAAGTAGCGGCAGATCTCGCGCGGCCCGGCCCCGTCATTGCAGTCGATGCGGTACTCCGGAGGGCCCAGCGGGTGCCCGCCCGACTCGATGCCCAAACGGTAGAGCGAGAACACCGCCGGACCGCGACTGAAGTCGCCCAACCAGACGTCGCCACCGCTACCCATCGCAGAACCTCTCACCCCGGGTCGCGGCGCTGGTCGACGTGACCCCGTCGCCGTTGTAGAAGACGTGGAACGCCCACGCCCGCAGCCACTCCCGCGCGCTCTCGGGCGCGCCCCGCCACTCCTCGCCCCAGGTCGCGTGGAGGTTGCCGGAGGTCAGCCCCGACACGATCAGCACGATGTCCGCCGCGTTGTCGGTCCTGAAGACCTGGAACGAATCCGGCGAGTCCTTCCCGGAGGCCCGCACGGTGTAGCTCCGCCGCCCGTCGCTGAACCGCCCGCGCTCCAGCGCGGTCAGGTCCGCGACGCTCAGTCTCGCCCTTCGCATCGATATCACTCCATTTCGGACTCAGTCTTGAAACTGTCGGATATCCGATGGAGTCGCACCGGAGTGCCGCTCGAACCCACCTTCGGCCACGGCACTCCGATGCCCCCATCAAGCGCGCCGGCTCCAGAAGCCTCTGCGCTTGATTCGAAGGTATGGCTCCTGAGCTGCGAAAACAAGACGCCATCAGGTACGAGATACTGGCCCCCAGTTCCAGACCCTCAGAATCTGGGCCCTAAATTCTGGGGCCTAAATGCTTGTGGCCCTTAATTGCTGGTATTTGCTTCGGTTTCGAGACATGCCATCATGGAGTCCCACTAATCGCGGGTATCGGAGGTTCGGGGATGATCCGGTTGAAGCTCATGCGATGGCTGGTCGCGATCCTGATGCAAGATGCAAGGGAAGCGACCGGCATGTCTCAGAAGAAGGTAGCCAGGGCCTTCCGGGTATCGCCAGGCACGATCTACAACTGGGAGCGCGGGATCCACCATCCGCCATACGGCATGATCGCGAGGATCGCCGAGGTCTATGGAATCGACGCGGAGCTGCGGTTCTATATCGAACTCATCCTGGAAGCCAATGACTTCCGCATCCTGGAGGCGCAACCTCGGCTTCACGCAATCGCTCTCGCCAAGGCCGAGCAGAATGCAGAGTTCATCTTCAAGCACGAGCCCCACCTCATCCACGGGCCACTGCAAACCCGGGACTACCACTTTCTCGTGCCGCAAGCTGCTGAGCAGCTTCCCGATTCCGAGGCCGAAGACGGTTGGAACTTCAAGCGCGGTCGGCGCGAGGGCCTGCGCGCCCGCACGCCTGCACCACAGGTCCGGTACCTCAGCGGCGACAGTGCGATCTACCATCTCCGGTCGCTTCCTGAACCGGTCCGCATCGAGATCGTTCGAGACATGCTCGGACAGGATTCGCTCCCGAATGTTGAAATTCGGGTGATAAACCAGTTCCACCATGCCCGAAGCACTTCGTTCGACGTCTATCGAGGAGGCATCAGGGAACTCAGCCTCCCGCCATTCATCTACACGGAGAGCTTCCCGAATCGGAGCTGGTGCATCGAGGAGGAGCGCTTGGTGTCCCTGTACCATGAGGCCGGTCAGGCCATGTGGCAACTCGGAATACCGTTGAAGGAGTTCCTCCATGAACACTGCCGTGACCTCCTGGCGTAAAAGCACTCGCAGCGGCGCTTCGAATCAGTCGAACTGCGTCGAACTTCGCCGGGCCTGGCGCAAGAGCACCCTCAGCGGCGCTTCCAATGAGTCGAGCTGCGTCGAAGTCGCTGTCTGCGCTGAAGATGGGTTCCACCTGCGGGACTCCAAGCTCGGCGACGGCTCTCCCGTCTTCGACCTTGAGCTGAAGGACTTCCGCGCCCTCCTCGGCGCCGCAGGCTAGGACACCCGGAGACGAGGCAAGGGGCCGAGCGATTGCGCTCGGCCCCTTGCGTTCTCAAAAACGGCTCTGCGCAGGCCGTGGTGAAGCCCGGTATACCGGTAACCAATGCTCCCGTTACCGCTGGTGTACAGCTCGCCGATAGTCTGGGGACATGGACGGTGCTTCATATCTGCGGTGTTTTCGGCGGGAGATGGACGCGTTCCGCGAATGCGTCGCCACCGGCGATCTGGGCGCGTCGATCGCGTACCGGGAGGAGTTCGCGGAGCCGATCGACCTCGCCGGACTGGCGCGCGCGGTCGGGCATTCGAACCTGTTCACCGCCGCGTGCGTGACCGAGTGGACCGGGGGCGACACCCCGCCCGACGGCGCGCCGCCGCTCGCGCCCCAGGACCGCGGCGAACTGCTGAAATGGCTCGAAGGCACCGCCGAACTCCTGGTGATGTCGCTCGACGTCGACCCCTCGACCCCCGCATGGGGCCACTTCACTCCGCCGAACGCCGGGTACTGGCAGCGGTCGATCGCGGTGGAGACCATGCTGCACCGCTGGGACGCCCAGCGGACCGCGGGCGACCCGGCGCCGCTCGACCCGGACCTCGCGGTGGCGGGCGTCTCGGAAGTGCTCGATGTGCTGGCGCCCAAGATGGTGGGCGTGGGGAAGGCGTGGCCGCCGGACGCGTGCGTGAAGTTCAACGCCGACGACACCGGCGACTGGTGGATCTACGGTCCGGGCGACCCGGTGGCCGAGGTGCGCGGCACCGCGGGGAACCTGCTGCTCATGCTGTGGGGCCGCCTGACGAAGGACCACCCGTCGCTGGTGTGGCAGGGCGACCGGACGTCGGCGCTCTCGGTCCTCAAGGGGCCCTTGACCTACTGACCCCGGCTACCCGACCGGACGGGCGGCGCCGGCGCGGAAGGCGTCGATCATCAGGGCGAACCAGCGGTCGCGGGCCGGGGCGGGCTCGTCGATCGGGGCCGCGGTGAAGAACAGGTGCGCGTCGGTCACCGTGAGGTCGGGCCGCAGGTCGCCGTCGGCGATGCCCGCGGCGATGACCCGTTCCAGGGCCGCGTTGACCCGCACGAGGTGGCGGGCGTAATCGGGCTCGGTGCCGAGGCCGCGGGCGGCGGTCTTGACGGCGAGGTCGTCGGCCGCGCCCTCCAGGATGAGCCGGGCGAAGGCGGTGAACTCGGTGAGCGCGCGGGCGCCCGCGGCGACGCGCTCGGCGGCGGCCTCGGCCTCGGCGGTCATGTAGTCGAAGCGCGCTTCGAGGATGGCGCGCACCAGGTCCTGCTTGGTCGGAAAGTGCCGGTAGAGGGTGCCGACCGCCACACCGGCGTCTTCGGCGATGGCCTCCATGGGCGCCTCGGGACCGCGGCTCATGATCTGGCGGTTCGCGGCCTCCAGGATCCTGGCGCGGTTCCTCGCCGCGTCGGCGCGCAGCGGCCGGTCCTGTGCCATGCGGTCTCCTCTCTCCGCGAAGCATCATAGGCCCGCCGGACTTGCCATAACATGAATCAGGGTTCATTATATAGTGAAGGCAGGTTCATCTTATCCAATCCGAAGGAGCCACCATGTCCCGCGACTGGAGCACCGCCGACATTCCCGACCAGGCCGGACGCACGTTCCTCATCACCGGCGCCAACTCCGGCCTCGGCCTGGAGACCGCCAAGGCGGTGGCCGCCCGCGGCGCGCGCGTCGTCATGGCCGTCCGCACCCCGGCGAAGGGCGAGGCGGCGGCCGCGGCGATCAAGGCCGAGGTCCCCGGCGCCGACCTGGAGGTGCGGCGCCTCGACCTCGCCGACCTCGACGCGGTCCGGTCCTTCGCCGAGGGCTTCGACACCGGGATCGACGTCCTGGTCAACAACGCCGGCATCATGGCGCCGCCGCGGTCGCTCAGCAAGCAGGGCCACGAGTCGCAGTTCGCCACCAACCACCTGGGGCACTTCGCCCTCACCGGGCTGCTGCTCGACCGCCTCCAGGGCCCCGACCCGCGCGTGGTCACCGTGGCCTCGCTCGCCAGCAACCACGGCGACGTCTACTTCGACGACCTCACGGGTGAGCGCAGGTACAGCGCGACCCGCTACTACGGCCAGTCGAAACTCGCGAACCTGCTCTTCGGCATCGAACTCGACCGGCGCCTGCGCGCCGCCGGGAACCCCGCGAAGAGCGTCATGGCCCACCCGGGCCTCTCCGCCACCGACCTGCTCCAGAGCATGCGCCCGGTCGTGCGGTTCATCGGGCGGGTCCTGATGCCCCTCGCCACTCAGCCCGCGTCGACCGGCGCACTCCCGCAGCTGTACGCCGCCACCGAGCCGAAAGCCGAAGGCGGCCAGTACATCGGACCGCGGCACCGGGGCGAGCACCAGGGCCCGCCCGTCATCGTGCGGGCCCGCGCGGAGGCGTACGACCCCGCGACGGCCCGTCGACTGTGGGACGTCTCCGAGGAACTCACCAGGGTCCGGTTCCCGCTCCCCGCAACCGCCTGACCTCCGGACACGCCGTGTCGGAACGTGACCGGTATCGCTGACTATCGATGCAGCTCATCGATGTTGCGTCGCAAACCACACCATATATACCGACCTGATAACAAATTCGGTCCAGTTCGGGTGTGGCGTGCTCAAAATTCACTTTGACCGGCGAACATCCGTATATGTCTTCTGAATCGAACCGGTCTTCGACCCCGCGCCGGAGCGCGAACATAACGGACCGGGGTGTAACAGTCAGCGACAAGTCCGTCGTCAAGCAGCTGGTCACGCCGCTGCGCCGTTACATTCCGGTCGGCTGGTTCGATTGGGAGCCGTTCGGGGAGCGGCCGAAGAGCTGGTGGCCGGACCTCGTCCTGTTCGCCGTGTTCGTGGTCATGACCGTGCTGCTCGCCTTCCCCACCCCGCTGGTCACGCTCGACCACGAGGTGCGGATGTGGGCCGTGGAGAACAAGATCGACTGGTTGTGGGAGTTCGGGCGGACCATCGCCATGATCGGCGAGGGCGAGGCGGGCGCCTCGGTCGGCCTGGCGTTCTCGGTGTGGTGCGCGCTGCGGTCGCGGAGCATCCGGCCGATGCTCATGTTCGTGCTGTCGTTCATGACCTTGGCGCTGATCCTCGGCATGAAGCACTGGCTGGGCCGGCCGCTGTCGCAGCACCCGCTGCGCCTCGAGGAGGTCTCCCCCGACGGGCCGATGCTGTTCACGTACTTCCTGGAGGGCGGCGGGGGCGTCGCGCCCGCGACCGCATACCCGTCGGGGCACGCGGTCAACTCGATCCTGCTGTTCGGCCTCATCGTGATGCTCGTCGGCGGGCTGCTGCCGAAGTGGCTGCGGCTGACGCTGCTCATCGCGCCCCCGAGCATGGTGTTCCTCGGCCAGCTCTACAGCGGCCAGCACTGGCTCACGGACTCGATCGCCGGGTTCATCCTCGGCATCCTCATCATCCGCAGCGCCAAGCGCGTCGACTGGCACGACGTGCCGCTCGGGCCGCTCATGGTGTTCGAGCCGGCGACGCGCAAGACCATCCTCATCTCGACGATCCTGCTCGTGGGCGTGGCGATCACCCCGAACCTGCCGCTGAACCAGGCGCTCGTCCTCGCGGCCGTGCTGCCGGTGATCGGCCTGATCTGGCTGGGACTGAGCATCAGGGCGAAGCGCCGCGCGGACGCGGCGCTCCCCGAAACCGAAGGGGCGGAAGAGGACGGGGAGCCGCTGGCGGCCCCCGACATCCCTACCCAGCCGTCAGATAGCCGCCCGCGAGCTTGACGCCGGAGCCGCCGTCGGCGACCTCGCCGATGGTCCACGCCTCGACGTGGCGGGCCGTGAGCACCGCGAGGGACCGGTCGACCTGGTCGGGCGCGACGATGGCGACCATGCCGACGCCCATGTTGAAGGTGCGCTCCATCTCCTCCAGGGAGATCCCGCCGGTGCGCTGGACGACGTCGAACACGGGGTTCGGCGCCCAGGTGCCGCGGTCGACCTCGATGTGCATCCCCTCGGGCAGGGACCGGACCAGGTTGCCCGCGAGCCCGCCGCCGGTGATGTGCGCGAAGGCGTGCACGTCGCACTCCTTGGCGAGTTCGAGGCAGTCCTTGGCGTAGATGTGGGTCGGGGTCAGCAGCTCCTCGCCGAGGGTCCGCTGGCTGCGGTCGGCGGTGGCGAACTCGGGGACCACGGTGCCCAGGTCGAGCTTGCCGACACCGAACAGGGCCTCGCGCACCAGCGAGAAGCCGTTCGAGTGGAGTCCGGAGGCGCGCATGGCGATCGCGACGTCGCCGGGCTTGACGCGCTCGGGGCCGAGCAGCTTGTCGGCCTCGACGACGCCGACGCCGGTGGCGGAGATGTCGTAGTCGTCGGGCTTCATGACGCCCGGGTGCTCGGCGATCTCGCCGCCGATGAGGGAGCAGCCGGCGTACCGGCAGCCGTCGGCGATGCCCGCGCCGATGTCGGCGATCTTCTCGGGCACGACCTGGCCGGTGGCGATGTAGTCCAGGAGGAACAGCGGCTCGGCGCCGCACACGACGAGGTCGTCGACGACCATCGCGACCAGGTCGATGCCCACGGTGTCGTGGATGTCGAGCTTCTGGGCGATGACGAGCTTGGTGCCCACGCCGTCGGTGGAGGAGGCCAGCAGCGGCTTCTTGTACTTCTCGGTGTCGAGCGCGAACAGGCCGGCGAACCCGCCGATGCCGCCCACGACCTCGGGCCGGGTGGTCTTGCGGATCGAGGGCTTGAGCGCCTCGACGGCCCGGTCCCCGGCGTCGATGTCGACGCCCGCGGACTGGTAGGAGATCGTCTTCTGAGTGGTGCCGCTGCTCACGCTGTGGTCCCTTCCCGCACTTGCGTGCTCGCTTCGGTGGTTCGTGTCGACTGGGCGGTAGGTGAATGTGACGCTGCGGACTGGGGCTGCGGTTCCATCAGGTGCTTGCCGATGAGGTCGGAGGCGGGCAGCTCGATCGGGTAGTTCCCGTCGAAGCAGGCCATGCAGAGGCGGGACGCGGGCTGCTCGGTGGCGCGGACCAGGCCCTCCATCGACACGTAGCCGAGGGAGTCGGCGCCGATCTGCGCGCGGATCCCGTCGGTGTCGAGCGACCCGGCGATGAGCTCGGCGCGGGTGGCGAAGTCGATGCCGTAGAAGCACGGCCACTTCACCGGCGGCGCCGAGATCCGGATGTGGACCTCCACCGCGCCGGCTTCGCGCAGCATCCGCACCAGGGCGCGCTGCGTGTTGCCGCGCACGATCGTGTCGTCGACGATGACCAGGCGCTTGCCCTTGATCTGCTCGACCAGGGGGTTGAGCTTCAATCGGATGCCGAGCTGGCGCAGTGACTGCGAAGGCTGGATGAAGGTGCGGCCCACGTACTGGTTCTTGGTGAAGCCCTGGCCGTAGGGGATCCCGGACTCCTCGGCGTAGCCGATCGCGGCCGGGATGCCGGACTCGGGGACGCCGATGACGAGGTCGGCCTCGACCGGGAACTCGCGGGCGAGGGTGCGGCCGACCTCGACGCGGGTGGCGTAGACGTTGCGCCCGGCCAGCTTCGTGTCGGGGCGGGCGAGGTACACGTACTCGAACAGGCAGCCCTTGGGCTCGGGGTTCGCGAAGCGGGTCGAGCGCAGGCCGTGCTCGTCGATGGTGAGCAGCTCGCCGGGCTCGACCTCGCGCACGAACGTGGCGCCGATGGTGTCGAGGGCGGCGGTCTCGGAGGCGACGGCCCAGCCGGAGGCGAGGCGGCCCAGGACCAGCGGGTGCACGCCCTGCGGGTCGCGGGCGGCGTAGAGCGTGTGCTCGTCCATGAAGACCAGGCAGAACGCGCCGCGCAGCTGCGGGAGGACGCGCTCGGCGGCCGAGGCCACGGACTCGTCGGGGCGGGCCGCGAGCAGCGCCGTGATGAGGTGCGTGTCGGAGGTGGTGGTCCCCATGTCGATGCCGAGGTGGTCCACCTCCTTGAGCAGGTCGGCGGTGTTCACCAGGTTCCCGTTGTGGGCCAAGGCGATCGCGGTGCCCGTGGAGGTGGAGCGGATCGTGGGCTGGGAGTTCTCCCAGGTGGGGGCGCCGGTGGTGGAGTACCGGGCGTGGCCGATGGCCAGGTGGCCCTGGAGGGGCGCGAGGGTGGACTCGTCGAAGACCTGCGCGACGAGGCCGAGGTCCTTGTAGACGACGGTGCGCGCGCCGTCGGAGACCGCGATGCCGGCGGCCTCCTGACCGCGGTGCTGCAACGCGTAGAGCCCGAAGTAGGTGAGTTTCGAGACCTCTTCCCCGGGGGCCCAGATGCCGACGACGCCGCAGGCGTCGCGAGGTCCGGGGCTGTCGGGATCGAGTTCCGTGGTGAGTCGACCGTCACCTCGGGCCACTGCAACTCCTCAGTTGGCTGAGCAAAAGTACGGCCCGCTCACCGAGCCGCCGCAGACCGGCGGCGCTCGAACGCTGCCCCGCCTGCGATTGCGCCCGCCCGTTCATCCGGGCGACCACTGACAGTCTATCGGACCTGCGGGAAGTCGCCACCGTCCAGCGAGCGCGGGTGTGTGCCGTGCCCCTCCCCGACTAGGTGAAACTCCCCGCAATTCCGCCCACCGGGGCCGCTTTCACCGGAGCGGGCGAGCGGGGCCGGAACCCGGCACGGGCTCGGGCGGCCCGGACAGCCCGGGTCGGCCTGGGACCGGAGCGTCTGGGGACGTTCGCTGTCGCGCGCGAAGCTTAGGTAGGAGTTCCCATCCCAAACCCCCACCCACCCAGGGGACCGTAGCGGCCAGCATTGCGCAGGGGTCCGACAAGAATCGGCCCCCGCGGCGGTCGTTTCACCCGAAGGTGTGAACGCACAAGTGCGCCGATCACCCCAGAGCGAACCGGGCCGCCGACCGCGCCGGAGCGCGGTCGGCGGCCCGCGGTCACCGGGGGCGCGGTCGGTGGTCCGGGCTCACCAGGAGCGCGGTCGGTGGTCCGGGCTCACCAGGAGCGCGGGCGGTCGTCCCACTCGCCCCAGTTGCGGCGCTCGGTGCGGCGCGAGTCGGGGTCCTCGGGGTCGGCGTCCGGCTGGGCGCCGTACGGCGCGGTCGGCTGAGACTGGTTGCCGTACTGCGGCATCGGGCGCGTGCCGCCCGGCTGCTCGGACTGCGGCGCGTACGGGTCGCGGCGCATCGACTGGCCCTGGTAGCCCGTCGGCTCCTGCGGCGCGCTCGGGGCGCTGTGCGAGCCGTAGCCCTGGCCGGGCTGGCCCGGACCCGGCTGGCTGCCGCCGCCGAACTGCTGCGAACCGGGCTGGCTCGGCCCGCCGAAGCCCTGCGGGGCGGACGGCTGGCCCGCGCCGAAGCCCTGCGACCCCGGCTGGCTCCCGGCCCCGAAGCCCTGCGAACCGGGCCCGTACTGCGGCTGGGACTGGCCCTGGGGCTGACTCTGCGGTTGGCTCTGCGGCGGCTGGCTGTGCTGCGGCTGGCTCTGCGGCGCACTCGGGGCGCCGTAGCGCGGCTCCGAAGGCGGGCCGGACACCAGGCCCGGGTTCTGCGGCTCGAACATGCCGCCGCCGGAGGGCGGCGGGGTCGGGGCCGCGTACGGCCGGGTCGCGCCCGCGTCCCCGTACGGGCTCGGCGACGGCCGGGCCCCCGGGTCGGAGAACGCGCCCGTCGGCGACGGCCCCGGGTGGGGGCGGGTCGCGGCCGGGTCGGCGCCGAAGGCACCGGTCGGCGACGGGTGCGGACGCGTCGCCGCGTCGGCCCCGAACGAGCCGTGCGGCGCCGCCGGCGGCTGGTTCGACAGGTTCGCCTGCGGCATGATCTGCGTGGCGTCCGAGGCGTCGAACGCGCCCGGCGTCTTCACCACCGGAAGGATCGTGGTCCCGTCCGGGCCGACCGGACCGCCCGGTCCGGGCGGGGCGCCGAAACCGGACTGCGGCATGACCTGCGTCGAGTCGTTGCCGCCGCCGTACGCGGGCCCGAACTGGGTCGGGGCCGCGGAGTCGACGAGGCCGCCCGGGTGGATCATCGTCGGCGCCTCGGAACCGGGCGCGGGCCCGGCCTGGTAGACGCCGGGGGAGCCGACCTGGGCCGCGGTGGGCTTGTGGTCGGGCGGGCCGTCGGTCGGGAAGGAGTCGTTGTCGTCGTCCTTGTCGTCCTTGCCGCCGCGCAGCAGGAACACGATGCCGACGATGCCGCCGACCACGAGCAGCGCACCGATGATGATGAGGAACAGCAGCGTGCCGGAGATGCCGCCCTTCTCCTCATCGTCGTCCGCCGTGGGCTCCTCGGAGGGCGGAGGCGCCTCGGACGTCGGCGCCGCGGAGGAGGTCTGTTCGACCTCGGCCTGCGCGAGGGAGACGTTGAGGTTGAACTCGCCGGACTCGACGGTCAGCTCCTCGACCTTCTCCTCGAAGCCGTCCTTGGTGATGGTCAGCGTCATCTCGCCGGGCTCGATCGAGTCGTTGAACAGGAACGCGCCGTCGCCGCCGGTCTCGGTCTCGTGGTCGTTGCCCTCGCCGTCGGTGAGGACGACCTTGGCGCCCTCGACCGGGTCGCCGTTCGAGGTGACCTTGCCGGTGATCTGGGAGACCGAGGAGCCCGCGCCGATGACGGTGAGGCCCGCGTCGGCGGTCGCCTGGCCGCCGAAGTCGGCCTTGAAGGTGCCGGTGGCCTGCTCGCCGTTGCCGAGGTCGGAGTCCATCTCGGTGGTGACGGTGAAGGAGACGGTGCGCTGGCCGTTCGGCTCGACCTGGGAGCACTTGGCCCGGTCGCCGTCCTCGCGGGTGCACAGGCCGGCGCCGCCGTCGTTGTCGATGGCGGCGATGACGTCGTTCAGGCCGTCGACGTCGGCGCGGATCGTGATGTCCTTGGGCGAGACCGGGTCGAGGTTCTGGACCGTGACGGAGATGACCGTCGCCTGGCCGCCGACGCTGATCTGGCCCGGGTCCGGCCCGTAGCTGATCCAGCCGTTGACGGCGTTCGGCTGGGCCATCGCCGCGTGCGGGGACACCAGGAGTCCGAGCAGCAGGACGCCGCCCGCCGCCGCGAGCGCGGCCAGGCGCGAGACCAGGCCGACCCCTCGCCTGCGACGGGACCGCGGGAGGTTACTCTGGGTCCCGCTCGGTTCGGCCGCTCCGGTCATCTACATCCCCTCCTGGGCATGTGCTTCAGGTACCGGCCCGCGGCGGTCCGCAGCGGGCAGGCACGACGAACCCACGGAAGCGGGCCGTCGTCGCCACTATGCCTGGTCTCGTTTCGATCACGAGACCGGGGTGCGGACGGTGCCGCGGGCGATGGGTCGGCGGCGATCATCGCCGTTCGGCAACGTGCCGTAACGGGCAGTCTAACGTGACCGGGAGGTCTCCCCGTGGACGCTGTGGCCGACGCCATCGCCGCGATCGCCAACGACGAGGCCCCGGACAAGGAGACCCTCAAGAGCGCGGTGCGGGAGCTGCTGCGCGCGCTGGCCGACAAAGCCCCTGGTCACTCCGTGGAGGTCCGGGTGCCGCCGTACGGCGCGGTGCAGTGCGTCGAGGGGCCCCGGCACCGGCGCGGCACGCCGCCCAACGTCATCGAATGTCAACCGGTCGTGTTCGTCGAACTCGCGGCCGGCCGCCTGGCCTTCGCCGACGCCGTCGCCACCGGCCGCGTCACCGCCTCCGGCCAACGCGCCGACCTCACCGAGGTCCTCCCCCTGACCGGCCCCGACGGCGAACCCCTCGAAGAAGAAGAGGAAGAAGAGGCGTAGCCGCCGGCCCGGCCGCCCGCTTCAGCTCCCCTTCAGGTGCCCCGCGCTAGCTTCGAAACCGGGGGCCCTGAACCCAGAGGTGCGGGGGTGTTTGCGATGCCGCCGGCCCGGCCCGCCGCTTCAGCTCCCCTTCAGGTATCCCCAGCTAGCTTCGAAACCGGGGGCCAGCCTCGGCGAACGCTTGCGGAGCCGTATCTGTGCACAGCCCAGGCGATGTCCTCCCCGTTCGCATGCGCCGCAACATGAACGCCCCGGCGCTGCGCGCCGGGGCGTTCATCGTTCGTGTGTCCTTACTCTCCCAGGCGGGCGCCGATGCGGCCCTTGAAGGCCGCGTCGATGTCGTCGCGGGTGATGTCGAAGTGGTCGCGCAGGTGCAGGCCGTCGGTGTTCGCGTCGGCCACGCCCAGGGGCGTGATCGGCAGGCCGCGGGACTCGCAGGCGCTGCGCACCGCGAGCTCCTGGCCGCGCGGGATCACCACGAGCACCCGCCCGGACGACTCCGAGAACAGGTACGTGAACGGGTCCGCGCCCTCCGGCAGGAGGATCTGCGCGCCCATGCCCGAGAAGCTGATCGCCTCGACCAGCGCCTGCGCCAGCCCGCCCTGCGACAGGTCGTGCGCGGCGGCGAGCTGCTCGGTCTGCGACAGGCGCGAGAGCAGGTCGGCGAGCTTCATCTCGTGGTCGAGGTCGACCTTCGGCGGGACCCCGCCGAGGTGGCCGTGCTTGACCGACGCCCACTCAGAACCCGACAGCTCCTCGCTCGTGGTGCCGATGAGCGCGATCGTGTCGCCGGTGCGGCCCAGGCCGAGCGGGATGCGCCGGGCCACGTCCTCGAGCACGCCGAGCACGCCGATGACCGGCGTCGGGTGGATCGCCTCGCGGCCCGTCTGGTTGTAGAACGAGACGTTGCCGCCGGTGACGGGGATGCCGAGCTTCTGGCACCCGTCGGCGATGCCCGTGACGGCCCGCTCGAACTGCCACATCACGTGCGGGTCCTCGGGGGACCCGAAGTTGAGGCAGTCGGAGACGGCGATCGGGGTCGCGCCGGTGACGGCGACGTTCCGGTACGCCTCGGCCAGCGCGAGCTGCGCCCCGAGGTACGGGTCGAGCCGCGCGAAGCGGCCGTTGCCGTCCAGGGAGATCGCGATGCCGACGCCGGTGCGCTCGTCGAGGCGGACCACGCCCGCGTCGTGCGGGGCGCCGAGGACCGTGTTGCCGAACACCGAGGAGTCGTACTGCTCGGTGATCCACGACTTGTCGCACAGGTTCGGGCTGGCGGCCATGTCGAGGACGGTCTGGCGGATCTCCTCGTCGGTGGACGGGCGCGGCAGGGTCTCGGCGCGGTCGACCGCGATGAGGCCCAGGTCGTTCGGTTCGGCGAGCGGCCGGTTGTAGACCGGGCCCTCGTCGGCGAGCGACTTCGGCGGGACGTCGACCACGGTCTGGCCGTGGAAGTCCACGACGAGGCGGCCGGTGTCGGTGACGGTGCCGATCGCGGTGGCGAGCAGGCCCCAGCGGTGGGCGCGGGCGAGGACCTCGTCGGCCTTGGCCGGGTCGACGATGAGGAGCATGCGCTCCTGCGACTCGGAGGCGAGGATGTCCTGCGGCTCCATGCCGGCCGCGCGGAGCGGGACCAGTTCGAGGTCGACGTGCATGCCGCCGTCGCCGGCGGCCGCGGTCTCGCTCAGGGCGCAGGTGAGGCCGGCGCCGCCGAGGTCCTGGACGCCGACGACGAGCTGCGCGTCGAACAGCTCCAGGCACACCTCGATGAGGAGCTTCTCGGTGAACGGGTCGCCGACCTGCACCGACGGGCGGGCGTCGTCCTCGCCGGACTCCGAGAAGGTCGCCGACGCCAGGACGGACACGCCGCCGATGCCGTCGCGGCCGGTCTTGGCGCCGAGGAGGATCACGACGTTGCCGGTGCCGGACGCCTGCATCGACTGGAGGCGCGAGCGGGGCATGACGCCGACGCTGAGCGCGTTGACGAGCGGGTTGCCCTGGTAGCACGGGTCGAAGTAGGTCTCGCCGCCGATGTTCGGCAGGCCCACGCAGTTGCCGTAGTGGCCGATGCCGTCGACGACGCCCGGGAGGACCCGGGCGGTGTCGGGGTGGTCGATGGCGCCGAAGCGCAGCGAGTCCATGACGGCGATCGGGCGGGCGCCCATCGCGATGATGTCGCGGATGATGCCGCCCACGCCGGTGGCCGCGCCCTGCTTGGGCTCGACGTACGACGGGTGGTTGTGCGACTCGACCTTGAACGTCACCGCGAGATGATCATCGATGGCGACGACGCCGGCGTTCTCGCCGATCCCGGCCAGCAGGCGCGGGGTGCGCGGGTTCTTCTCGCCGAACTGGCGCAGGTGCACCTTGCTCGACTTGTACGAGCAGTGCTCGGACCACATGATCGAGTACATGGCCAGCTCGGACTGGGTGGGGCGGCGGCCGAGGACCTCGCGGATCCGCTGGTACTCGTCCTCCTTCAGCCCCAGTTCGGACCAGGGCTGCTTCTCGTCCGGAGTGGCGTCGGCGACGCCGACGGTGTCCACGGCGACGTATTGACTCATCGTCTCGCTCCCTCGCTGAGGTGGGCCAGGACGGAGGCGACCACGCCGAGGCCGTCGGTCGACGGCCCGGTGAGCGCCTCGACGGCGTGCTCGGGGTGGGGCATGAGGCCGACGACGTTCCCGGCCTCGTTCGCCACCCCGGCGATGTCGCGCATCGACCCGTTCGGGTTGTCGAGGTACCGGAAGACGACCCGGCCGCTCTGCTCGAGCGCGTCCAGGGTCGCCTCGTCGGCGACGTAGCGGCCCTCGCCGTGCTTGGCGGGGAGGACGATCTCGGCCTCGGGCGCGAACGCGTTCGTCCACGCGGTCCGGGTCGTCTCCACGCGCAGGCGCGCGGGCCGGTTGCGGTAGCGCAGGTGGGCGTTGCGCACCAGCGCGCCGGGCAGCAGGTGCGATTCGCACAGGACCTGGAAGCCGTTGCAGACGCCGAGGACGGGCATCCCCTGGGCGGCCGCGGCCTTCACGGTGTCCATCACCTGGCTGAACCGGGCGATCGCGCCGCAGCGCAGCGCGTCGCCGTAGGAGAACCCGCCGGGCAGGAACACGGCGTCGACGCCGTGGATCTGGGCGTCGTCGTGCCACAGCGCCACCGGTTCGCCGCCGGCCAGGTACACCGCGCGGGCGGCGTCCCGGTCGTCGAGCGAGCCGGGGAACGTGACGATCCCGACGCGCGCGCTCATGCGCCCTCGTTCGAGCCGCGCTCGACGGCGACGGTGAAACTCTCGATGACGGGGTTGGCCAGGAGCTGGTCGGCGATCACTCGCGACTGCTCCTCGACGTTCTGGGCGTTCTCGCCGAACTCGATCTCGACGCGCTTGCCGATCCGAACCGACGCCACATCGGTGACGCCGAGTCGGGGCAGCGCCCCGAGGACGGCCTCGCCCTGGGGGTCGAGGATTTCGGACTTCAGCATCACGTCGACCACTACACGGGCCACGGTCGCACTCCTGTCGGTCACATGGACGGAACAGGACCAGCATATTCACCGGTACTGACCTGGGCCAGCGCCGCGTTGTGCGACCGGTGCCAGGTCACAGCCCGTCAGAGGATGCCGGCGGGCCGGTAGGCGGCGGCCTCGGGGTGCGCTTTCGCCACCGCGGCCACCCTTTCGGCGACACGGTCGACCTGATCGCCTGCGGCGCCGGTGAATTCACCCGTATTCGCGACGAGGGCGCCGAGTCCGGCCCGGTCGAAGGGCAGGCGCGGGTCGGCGGCGAGGCGGTCGAAGAGGTCGTTCTCGCGCTGGCCGTGCTCGCGCATGGCGCGGGCGACGGCGACGGCGTGCTCCTTGATGGCCTCGTGGGCGTCCTCGCGGCCGGCACCCTGCTTGACGGCCTCCATGAGGACCTTTGTGGAGGTCAGGAAGGGGAGGTAGCGGTCGAGTTCGGCGCCGATGACGGCCGGGTAGGCCCCGAAGTTGTCGAGAATGGTGAGGAATGTCTCATAGAAGCCGTCGACGGCGTAGAAGAGGTCGGGGAGGGCGACGCGGCGGACCACCGAGCACGAGACGTCCCCTTCGTTCCACTGGTCCCCGGCGAGCTCGCCGAGCATCGCGGCGTAGCCGCGGGCGACCACGGCGAGGCCGTTGACGCGCTCGGAGGAGCGGGTGTTCATCTTGTGCGGCATGGCGGACGAGCCGACCTGGCCCGGCATGAAGCCCTCGGTGGCGAGCTCGGCGCCGGCCATGAGCCGGATCGTGAGCGCCGCGGAGGAGGGGGCGGCGACGGCGCCGCGCATCGCGGAGGCGACGGCGTCGTCGAGCGAGCGCGGGTAGACCTGGCCGACGGAGTCCATGACGCGCCCGAAGCCCAGGTGGGCGGCGATGCGCTGCTCGAGTTCGGCGAGCTTCGCGGTGTCGCCGTCGAAGAGGTCGAGCATGTCCTGGGCGGTGCCGACCGGGCCCTTGACGCCGCGCAGCGGGTAGCGGCGCAGGAGGTCCTCGACGCCCTCGTAGGCGAGCAGCAGCTCCTCGGCCCAGGTCGCGAAGCGCTTCCCGAGGGTGGTGGCCTGGGCGGGGACGTTGTGGCTGCGGCCGGCCATGACGAGGTCGCGGTACTGCTGGGCGCGGGCGGCGAGGCGCACGAGCGCGGCGACGATGCGGCCCTGGACGAGTTCGAGCGACTGGCGGACCTGCATCTGCTCGACGTTCTCGGTGAGGTCGCGGCTGGTCATGCCCTTGTGGATGTGCTGGTGGCCGGCGAGGTCGGAGAACTCCTCGATGCGGGCCTTGACGTCGTGCTTGGTGACGCGCTCGCGCTCGGCGATGGAGGCGAGGTCGACCTGGGCGAGGACGCGCTCGTAGTCGGCGATCACGCCGTCGGGGACGGTGACGCCCAGGTCGTGCTGCGCCTGGAGGACGGCGAGCCAGAGCCGGCGCTCGGCCTTGATCTTCCCGACGGGGTCCCAGATGTCGCGCATCGGCGCGGAGGCGTAACGCTCGGCGAGCACATTCGCAGTCACGGGGCAATGATGACACCCGAGGTCGCGACATCATGTGGCGCTCCGACGGCACATGATGTAACACTCGGCACCCGTTGGCGGCTCCTTCCGGGAGGGGTGTCGCGTTCACCACCGGCGTGGCGGTTAACCAGCACGTATCGGCCACGTAAACTGGCCCTGTGCGAGTACTCCTGATCGGCTCCGGCGGCCGCGAGCACGCCCTCGCGGCGGCCCTGGCCGCGGACGAATCCGTCACCAAGCTCATCTGCGCTCCGGGGAACCCCGGCATTGCCGCGCTCGGCGAGTGCGTGCCGGTGAACCAGACCGACCCCGCGGCGGTGGCCTCCCTGGCCGTGACCTCGGCCGCCGACCTCGTGATCGTGGGCCCCGAGGCCCCGCTCGTGGCCGGCGTCGCCGACGCGGTCCGCGCCAAGGGCATCCCCGTGTACGGCCCGAGCGGCGCGGCCGCCCGGATCGAGGGCTCGAAGGCGTTCGCGAAGGAGGTCATGGCCGCCGCGGGCGTGCCGACCGCCGCCGCGCGCGTCTGCCGCACCCGCGAGGAGGCCGAGGCCGCCCTCGACGAGTTCGGCGCCCCCTACGTCGTCAAGGACGACGGCCTGGCCGCCGGCAAGGGCGTCGTCGTCACCGAGGACCGCGCGCAGGCCCTCGCGCACGCCGTCGACTGCGAGCGCGTGGTCATCGAGGAGTACCTCGACGGCCCCGAGGTCTCCCTGTTCGTCATCGCGGACGGCACCAGCGCGAAGGCGATGCTGCCCGCGCAGGACTTCAAGCGCATCGGCGAGGGCGGGACCGGCCCGAACACCGGCGGCATGGGCGCGTACACGCCGCTGCCGTGGGCCCCGGACGACCTGGTCGCCGAGGTCATGACCCGCGTCGCCGAGCCGACCCTGGCCGAGATGGCCGGGCGCGGCATCCCCTTCGTGGGGACCCTGTACTGCGGTCTGGCGCTGACCTCGAAGGGCCTCAAGGTCGTCGAGTTCAACGCCCGCTTCGGCGACCCCGAGATCCAGGCCGTGCTCGCGCTGCTGGAGACGCCGCTCGGCGGGCTCCTGCACGCCGCCGCGACCGGGAAGCTCGCCGACTTCGGGCCGCTGTGGTGGCGCGAGGGCGCGGCGGTGTGCGTCGTGGTCGCGAACGAGGGCTACCCGGGCACCCCGGTGACCGGCCGCCCGCTGTACGGCGCCGACGCCGACGGCGTCCTCCACGCCGGCACCGCGCTCGACGCCTCCGGGCAGCTCATCGCCACCGGCGGCCGGGTCCTCGGCTGCGTCGGCACCGGCAGGTCCGTCGCCCAGGCCCGCCAGGAGGCGTACGCCCTCACCGAGGGCGTCAAGCTCGAAGGCGGCTACTACCGCAAGGACATCGCCGCGAACATCTAAAACGCTCGCGTTCGCCGCATGTCGGCGCCGGGTGATACAGGTATTGAGCAGGGGGCCTCGGTCAGGGACATATCGCTTATTACGGATATGTCCCGGACCGAGGCCCCCTTTCGAGCCAACGTATCCGATGCGGCCGACAGCCGCGCCGGTCAGTTCGCGAGGGTCTCTCGGCTGGTCGGGCAGGACATGCAGCGGGGGCCGCCGCGGCCGGAGCCGAGTTCGGAGCCGGGGATGGTGAGGACCTTGATCCCGGCGCGTTCGAGGCGGCCGTTGGTGACCGTGTTGCGCTCGTAAGCGACCGCGACGCCCGGCGAGAGGGCGAGGGTGTTGTTGCCGTCGTCCCACTGCTCGCGCTCGGCCGTCACCACGTCGCGCTCACCGGTGTGGACGATCTCGATGCGCTCCACCCCGATCGCGTCCGCGGCGGCGTCGAGGAAGCGGCGCGGGCCCTCGATCGCGATGCGGTCGCCGTCCGGGGTGATCGTGTACGACTCCAGGCGCTGGGCGGCCGGCGCGTAGATGACCATGCGGTCGCGGTCGACCATGGTGCACACCGTGTCCAGGTGCATCGTGGCGCGGCGCTGCGCGATCGGGACGGCCAGCACCGTGCGGATCGTGCCGCGCTCGAACACCTTGCGCGCCAAGCGCTCCACACCCGCGGGCGTGGTCCGCTCGCCGACGCCGACCGCGAGGACCCCCGGCGCCAGCGCCAGGACGTCGCCGCCTTCGAGGTGCTCCAGGGACGGGTCGTACAGCTTCGGCACGTCGGCGAAGCGCGGGTGGTGGTGGTAGACGATCCCGGTCAGCGTCGTCTCGCGGCGGCGGGCCGGCATCGCCAGGCTCGTGACGGCGACGGCGTCGCCGATCCACACCGACGAGTCGCGGGTGAACATCGTGTTCGGCAGCGGGTCGATGACGAACTCGGTCGCGCGCATCATCCGGTGCCGCAGGCTGCTCGACGGCCCGAACTCCTCCTTCGTCAGGCCCTCGATGAGGACCGCGGCGAGCCGCTCGGGCTCCAGCCCGGAGAGGTACGCGGCGAGTTCGCGGCCGAGGGTCTGGCCCAGGCGCGGGTCGGCGGCGACGCCGACGGTGACCGCCTCGCGGGCCTCGTCGAACTCGAGGCACTCGCGAAGCAGCGCACTGAGGTACAGGACCTCGACGCCGTGCTCGAGGAGCACCGCGGCGAACCGGTCGTGCTCCTCCTGGGCGCGCTCGACCCACGGGACCCCGTCGAACAGGAGGGCGCCGTTGTTGCGGGGCGTCAGGCGGCGGAGCTCGCCTCCGGGCCGGTGGAGCATGACGCTGCGAAGGCGCCCCACCTCCGAATCGACTCCGTATGCGGGCGCGGCATCAGCACTCATGGCCTGAGCGTAGACGCGCCGGGGACAGAGATCAACTTTTCTCTGTTAACGTGGACAGACTGAGCGTAACCACTACCCCCGGGACGCCCAATTGACGCAACTCGAACTGGTCATCCCGCTCCGCGCCTCCGCGCCCGGGCCCGATGGCAGGAGGCTCGACCCCGCGCTCGCCACCTGGCGCGCCGCGGTCGCCGCGAGCGCCGACGCCTGCATGCTGCTGGCGGCCGACACCCGCCTCGTCGCGATCTCCCGCGCCGCAAGGCAAGTGCTCGGCCTGCGCCCCGACGTGGAGCACCACACGCCCCGCTTCCTCGACGCGGGCCTGCGCTTCCTCGACTTCACCGCGGGCGCGCACCCGCTCGTGGACGCCGAGCTCGCGCGGCTCGCCCCCGTGCAGGCGCTCCAGACCGACGCCCTGGAGCGCAGCCTCATGCGCATCGAGCACCGCGGCGTGCACCGGACCTTCGACGTCACCGCCTCGCCGCTGCACTCCCCGCCGCGCCTCGACGCGATCGGGTCGCTGGCGTTCCTCACCCCGATCGGCCCGGCCTGATTCGGGCTACGGGTTGAGGTCGTAGACCGAGCTGTCGCCGACCCGCTGGACCTCCACGCCGAACGGCTCGATCCCCAGGTCCAGGCCCGACCCGGGCAGGACCACGACGGTCTCGATCCCCGCCTCGCGCAGCGCCTCGACGGCGTCGTCCGCGGGGAACGTCTCGGCCATCGAGCGCAGGCCCGCCTGCTCGTCCGGGGTGAACGCGGCGACGCCGTTGGCGACCTCCACGAACCCGTCGGTGCTCCAGTACTGGACCTTCGTGTCGCCACCGCCCGAGGGCAGGAACAGCACCGGCCCCTCCAGGGCGGCCATGTCGACCGGCGCCTCCGGGACCTCCACGTACGGCGCGACCGTCAGGCCCTCCCACAGGACCGGGACCAGCGGCAGGAACAGCAGCGCCTGGACCCGCCTGGGGGCCTTCACCTTCAGGCGCTTGTCGACGCGCGCGCGGTGCGCCACGTCGTCGGCCTCGTCGGCGAACCGCGTGAGCGTGCCCGCGGCCAGGACCGCGAGGATCAGCGTCAGGTAGATGACCAGGCGCCCGGGGGTGCGGATCGCGTCCCAGCCCGGCGCGTACTCGTACAGCGGCAGCCACGCCCACGACCCGTGGTCGAGGAAGTTGGGGCCCATGGCGATCGCGAAGACCAGCGCGCCGCCGAGGGCGAGCCACAGCCGCTGCCAGCCGGTCCAGCACGACCAGACCAGGCCCACGACCGCCAGCGCCGCGAGGGTGAAGCCGACCAGGAGCGCCTGCTCGGGCGCCCACGTCAGGTCGGCGCGGGCCGCCTCGTGCGCGGCCCCCCACAGGCGCGACTCCTCCGGGGAGATGATGAACGACTGCCAGGTGGGGCTGAACCACGAGATGTAGTCGACGTCGCGGACCGCCTCGGGGTACTCGCGGGCGACCACGGCGTGCCGGTCGGCGATCCACAGGACGCCGAGGCTGAAGACGACGCCGCCGACGCCGTTCGCGGCGATCGTCTGCCACTTCAGGCGCGGGCGCAGCACCAGCCAGTGCAGGCCGACGACGACGCCGGTGCCGAGCAGCAGGTACACGAACGGGATGCCGAGCCCGGCGCCGATCGAGAACTGCCACAGGGCGGTGAGCCATCCGGCGACGATCCAGCCGGGGCGCTGGCGCTCGGGCTTGAAGCCATGGCGCAGCGACCAGCCGTGCCCGCGCGCGAGCATGGCGAGCGCGAGGGCGATGCCGCCGCAGGAGAGGACCTGGAGGTGCCCGGCCTGGCCGAGTTTCCAAGGCGCGTAGGCGAACGCGGCGGCGGCGACGGCCGAGCCGGCGACGCGGGCGCCGAGCTGGCGCAGGAGCGCGTACGCGCCGAGGAACGCGAGGGCGAACGAGGCGATGTACAGGACGTTGTAGACGACGAGTGCGCTGGTGGGGCCGGTGGCGAAGAGCGCGAACGGCGCGTAGCCCAGGAGCGTGTCGGTGAACAGGTAGGCGTCGGTGAGGGGCCAGAAGCTGTTGGTGTCCCAGATGCCGCCCGGGTCGCCGCGGAGGGCGTGGCCGACCCAGCCGAGGATGTAGGTGAGCAGCAGCGGGTCGCCGGTGTCGTGGGGGATGACGTCGTCGAGGTCCTTGGCGAGGGGCCAGGTCATGCCGACGGCGAGGAGGGCGCTGAAGAGCCCGGCGAGGGTCCATTCGCTGCGGGCGGCGCGGGCGGCGAGGCCGCCGGCGGCGCGGAGGCGCCCGGGCGGTGCCGCGGCGGGGGACGGGGTCGCGCCGGAGGCGAAGCGCTGCCACCGCTCGTGGTCGTCGGGCTTCGCGTCGGGACCCGGCGCCGCGTCGGCCCCGCCGTCCGGGCCCGGTGCCGCGTCGGCGTCCGCTGCGGCCCGCGCTCCGGGCTCGGGGGACGGCGCGGCGTCCTCGGGCTCGCGACCGTCGCCGCGGTCGGGCTGGGTGGAGTCGGGCTCGGTGATCACCATGGGGTTCCCGCGGTCTCGCTCGGTGCTGTCTCAGGGCACATCCTACGGACGGCCGCGCCGCGGCGGTCGGGCGCATGCAGCGGGCCGGCGAATCGGGCGGGGCCCGGGCCGTCACCTTTCGGCCGCCGGTTCGTTGAACGGGGTTGAGACCTGATTCCCGCGGTGGACCGGGTCCGCACCCACAGACGAAATCGCGGTTGGAGAGACGCAGGCATGGGAAGACACACCACGAAGCTCGGTCACCAGTCCCGGGCCCAGACGCGTCCTCCGCTGCCGTACCCGGTGAACGACGGCCGGATCGCCCCGGCGATCCAGGCGGCGATGGACCGGCGCTCGCAGCGCCGCCGCTCGCGCCTGGCGGCGCTCTCGGCCGCGGCGGTGCTCGCGGCGGGCGGCGCGGCCGGGATGAGCATGGCCACGGCCGAGGAGCCCGAGGCGGGCACCGGCAGCGAGATCGTCTTCAGCGGCGACTGCGGCACGCTCGGTCTGCTGTCGGCGTCGTCGACGCCCGACGCGGGCGACCTGACGGTGGAGTCGGGTTCGCAGGTGCGGTACACGAACGAGCTGGGCGCGAACGCCGAGCTGCACGTCGGCGACGAGGTCTACGACATCGCGGACGGCTCGACGCAGGTGTTCGAGATGAACCGCTCGGCCGAGGTCGCGATGGTCCCGCAGTGCCACGGCCTGTTCGCCGAGTACGACTCGGCCCAGGTGCACGTGGTCGAGGCGCAGGCCGACGAGAACGACGAGTCCGGCACCGAGGAGGAGCCCGACTCCCACGACCTGCCCGCCCCCGAGGACGAGGACGAGGACCAGGGCGAGGACGCCGGGGACTCCGGTGCCGAGGGCGCCGCCGACGGCGACAACGCCGCGGCCCAGCAGGGCCCCGACGAGGAACTGCCGTCCCAGGACGCGGCCGAGGTACCCGTCGAGGACGAGGTGAACGCGTTCGGCGAGCCCGGTGCCGACGACGCGTTCGACCCGGCCGCGGAGGAAGAGGTCGTCGCGGTCGACCCGAAGGCCGTGGCGGACGGCGCGAACGGGCTGCTGGCCCTGGTCGCGATCATCTGCCTGGTCGGCGTCGCCGCCGCGGTGACGCGCACCCTCCTCAAGCAGCGGGCGACGGCATGACGGCCGTCGCCTTGAAGGCCCCGGCGCCGCAGCAGGCCGCCGCGTCCGGTTCCGCGCACGGCTCGTCCGCCAGGCAGGTCTACGGGGCGTCCGCGTCGCCGTGGACGCCGAGCGGGCGGGTGCGGAACCGCCGCGACCGCCAGCGCGCGGCCCGGTGTTTCACCGGCCCCGAACCGGCCCGCCGCACCAGGCGGCCGGAGCCGTCGAAGGCCCCGCCTTCGCCGGCGCTGCCCTCCGGGCAGTCGAGGCGCGGCACGGTGGAGTCTCCGTGAGGCACTGCGGCTCGGGCACTCGTTGATGGTCATTTCCTCCCCAGGTCCCACTGCGAACGCCCGGACCAGTGCCTCACGGCCCGCTTCGACCCGCGCGGCCCGGCACCGCCGGACACGGCCTTGAACACCGAGTCTTGGAACACCGAGTCGTGAACACCGAGTCCTGGAACACCGACTCGCCCGCAGCGCCCGCCTTCCGGCGGGCGCTTCGTCGTGCCGTGTCCGGTTCGCGGCGGCACCGGCGGGGCCGCCGTGACGAGGGACGCTGGCCGCGCGGGCCGCGGCGAGCGATCATTGAAGGCCCGGTCCGGGGGACCGGGGGGCCGGCGGCGGGCGCACGCACCGATGCGCAACCGTTACGGAACTCGCGGATGACCCTGCTTGTGGTCGCGCGTGCGGCTGCTTTAGCGTGGGCCGCAGCAACTCGTCCTCCCCCGCCTTTTTGCAGAGTCAGGTTCCCACTGTGACCTCCAAACACGCCTCCTCCCGGCGGCTCTGGCCCTACCTCGCCGTCCCCGGCATCGCCGTGATCGTCGCGGCGGTGATCTTCGTCGTGAGCACCGGCCGGGACGACGGCGGCGCCGGCGGCTCCTCCGACGAGAGCCTGCCGGGCTCCCAGGCCGAGGACCTGTCGAGCTCCTCGCTCCAGCCCTCCGACGAGGAGCTGCGCGAGGCCGCGCAGGCCCAGCTCCAGACCGCGCTCGACGAGGCCGTCGCCGCGTACATGGAGGAGGAGGACGACGAGAACTTCTACGCCGCGGTCGCCGTGGACGACGGCGAGTTCCGCCTCGACTACGACGGCGAGACCCAGTACGACACGGCGTCGGTGGTGAAGGTCGAGATCCTCACGATGCTGCTCAAGGAGTACGGGACCCTCGACCAGGTCCCCGGCTGGCTGATGGACGCGGCCGAGCTGATGATCCGCGAGTCCGACAACGACGCGACGAACGACGTCCTCTACGGCGGGACCTTCGACGACGGGCACGCCGCGATCCGCCAGGCGCACATCGACTTCGGGCTGGAGAACACCAACCCGAACGAGACCGAGCAGTGGGGCAAGACCCAGACGACGGCCCTCGACCAGCTGCGGGTGCTGGAGATCGCGCTGTACGAGGACGCGGGCGTCCTCGACGCCGAGCAGACCGAGTACGCGCGCTCGCTCATGGGCGACCTCGCCGGCTTCCAGCAGTGGGGCGTCTCGGCCGCCGCCGCCGAGGGCGAGACCGTGTGGATGAAGAACGGCTGGGACACGCGCGACGTCATGGGCGGCGAGTGGGTCGTCAACTCCATCGGCGTGGTCGCCGGGGACACCGAGGCCCCCATCGAGATCGCGATCCTCACCGGCGGTTCGGCCTCCCAGGAGGAGGGCATCGAGCGGGTCGAGGCGCTCGCCGAGATCGTCCGCGGGATCGTCGACACCGACCCGTACGCGTAGGGCCCGTGCGCCGCGAGTGACAATCGCAGCATGAGCCGTTCCGCCGACACCGCAGCCGCCGCCCGCACCGACGCCCTCGTCAACGCGCTGACCGAGGCGGGCCTGGCGCCCGTCACCGACCCGGACGTGCTGGCCGCGCACTCGCAGGACCACGCCGGCCTCGTCCCTGCCGGGCGGGCCGCCGCACTGGTGCGGGCCCGCTCGACCGCGGAGGTGAGCGCGGCGGTGCGGATCGCGGCGGAGCTCGCGGCGCCGGTGGTGCCCCAGGGGGCCCGGACGGGCCTGGCGGGCGCGGCGACCGCGGTCGACGGGGCGCTGCTGCTCGACGTGTCGGGCATGGACCGGATCATCGAGGTCGACCCCGTGGACCGGCTCGCGGTGGTCCAGCCCGGCGTGCTCAACGCCGCGATCTCCCAGGCCGCCAAGGACTTCGGGCTGCGCTACAGCCCCGACCCCGGCTCGTGGCTGATCTCCACGATCGGCGGGAACATCGCGACCGCCGCGGGCGGGATGTGCTGCGTCAAGTACGGGACGACCCCCGAGTACGTGCTCGCCCTCGAAGTGGTGCTCGCCTCGGGCGAGGTCATGCGCTGCGGACGGCGGACCGCGAAGGGCGTCGCCGGGTACGACCTGGTGCGGCTGTTCTGCGGTTCGGAGGGGACGCTGGGGATCGTCACCGAGGCGACGGTGAAGCTCTCACCCGTTCCGGCGCAGCGGCTCACGCTCGCCGCGGTCTTCGACACGACCGCCGACGCCGGGCGCGCCGTCACCGCGATCATGGCCGCGGGGAAGCAGCCCTCCCTGCTCGAACTCATCGACAACGTGCACCTGCGGGCCCTGGAGGCGCTGCGGCCCATGGGACTGCCGACCGAGGCGGCCGCGCTGCTGCTGGTCGCCGCCGACGCCGACCCCGAGCACGAGCTCGTCGCGATCGAACAGCTGTGCACCGCTGCGGGCGCGGTCGAGGTGTTCCGGGCGACCGACGCCGAGGAGGCCGACGCGCTCCTGGAGTCGCGCCGGAACGCCTACCACGCCATGGAGAAGCTGGGGACGGTGCTCGTCGACGACGTCGCGGTCCCGCGCGCCCGGCTGGCCGAGGCCCTCGACGGCGTGCAGGCCGCGGCCGAGCGGCACGGGGTCGTCATCGGCGTCATCGCCCATGCGGGGGACGGGAACCTGCACCCGAACATCATCGTGCACCCCGACGTCCCGGGTTCGCTCGAAGCGGGGCGCGCGGCGTTCGACGAGATCCTGGAGATGGCGCTCGCCATGGGCGGCACCATCACCGGCGAGCACGGGGTGGGAATGCTCAAGCGCGATTGGCTGGCGAAGGAGGTCGACCCGGTGAATCTCGCGGTGCAGCGGCGGCTGAAAGCGGCCATGGACCCGCTCGGGATCCTCAATCCGGGGAAGGTGCTCGCCTGAAGTGCGGGCCCGATCGGGAACGGCGTCTTCGCTGGCGGCACCGCGGTACGACTGGCGCCGATACGGTTTCGTGTCGGTCCTGTGACATGTTAATGGGGCCGCAGCGCTTGCCCATTCGCTGCGGCCCCGATAAAGTGGAGGAGCTCCACTTTTCATTGGCACCGGTAGGGCTGTGCCCGATTGCCCTTACCGGCTTTGTGCCCCCGGATTGTTCCGTGCCTCCCGGAAGACTGCCCATGTCCGTCCGTTCGGCTTGTCGGCGTGACCGGAACACTCATTACTATGAGGACCGTCTCTGAGCGGAGCCTGTGGCGAGCCTGGGAAGAACCTGGGAAACGATGCCCAACCGTTACGAAGGCACCTCGAATCCGGCGAGTTTGTCCAGCTCAGCCGTGATGTCCGGCCGCTGCGCGACGGGCTCGCCGTCGATCTGAGTGATGAAGGCCACACCTCGGACGGAGGAGCTGAGCCACGCCGCCTCCGCGTTCTTCAAGTCCCCCACCGCGATCAGCTTCTCGCCGGTCTTCAGACCCGCCTTCGGCGCCTGCTCCAGCAGGTACGCGCTCGTGGTCCCCGGGAGGATCCCCGCCGAGCTCGGCGTCGTGAACACCGTGTCCCCCTCCAGCCACAGCAGCGAGGAGGTCGGGCCCTCCAGCGCGAAGCCGTCGGCCGAGACCCACAGTGCGTCGTCGGCGCCCTGGGTCTTCGCCCAGCGGGTCACCGCCATCATCGACGCGTACGAGAGCGCCTTGACCCCGCCTAGAAGCCACGGGGCGTCGCCCCGCGCATCGGCATTCACCCCCAGGGTCGCCGTGGCGATCCGCAGGCCGTCCCGGCGCGGCAGGATGCGCTCGCGCGGCACGGGGTCGACCGTGGCGTAGACCGTGGGCGGCCCGCCGGCCTCGCGGCCGCGCGTGGCGACCAGGCGCAGCGCGCCCTCGCCCTGGGCCCGCTCGCGCCAGGCGACCAGGGCCTGCTCGGCGAGCTCGGCCAGCTCGGCCTTCGCGGGGAGCTCGAACTCCATGCGGCGCGCGGAGTTCGCCATCCGGTCGAGGTGCTCCGAGAGCAGGAACGCGGCGCCGCCGCGGACGTTGATCGTCTCGAAGACGCCGTCGCCCCGGAGGACCCCGAGGTCGTCGGCGCACAGGAGCGGCGCGTCGGAGTCGACGACGCCGCGGTGCAGTACTGCGGTTACTAGTGCCATGCGCTCATTGTGCTCCCCGCCGCGGCGCCCGCACCGCGAGGCGCGGCACCCCGCCGGGCGGACCCGCGGGCGGACCGGCGCGCCCGGGCCGCCGCGGCGACGGCGGCCGGGGAGTGAACGCGAGGCCGAAGGAGGTGGTTCCGTCCCGAACCCCCACCCACCCCGGGGAACATAGCGGCCATCATGTCGCGGGGGTCCGACAGGAACCGGCCCCCCGCCCGGCCATGTCACCCGGACGGGTCACGTGATCCGCGCAGTACCATGCACACATGCCCACCGAAGCCGAGGCCGAGACCGAACTGGCCGCGGTGCTGCGCTCCAGGGGCCTGCGCATGACCGCGCAGCGGCAGCTGGTCCTGGAGGCGGTCCGCGCCCTCGGGCACGCGACCCCCGAGCGCATCCACGAGCGGATCCGCGGGCAGGTCGAAGGCGTGAACATCACCACCGTCTACCGCACCCTCGACCTCCTCGAAGAACTCCAGCTGGTCTCGCACACCCACCTCTCCCACGGCGCCCCCACCTACCACCTGTCCGGCGACCGCGGCCACGCCCACCTGGTGTGCCACCGCTGCGGCCGGATCACCGAAGTCGACCCCACGATGTTCGCGGGCGTGCGCAGGGAGGTCGCCGACGCCACCGGGTTCGTCATGGACGTCGGCCACGTCGCCCTGTTCGGGACCTGCGCCGAATGCCTGGAGAAGCACGCATGACCGAGAACGCACCGTCCCCGCTCCTGAGCGCCCCCGGCGCCGTCGCCACCGCCGAGGGCCGCACCGCCTGGCACTACGGCGGGCCGCTCACCGAGCAGCGGGCCGCGGTCGAGACCGGCGCGCTCTTCGACCGCTCCGACCGCGACGTCCTCTCCGTCACCGGCGAGGCCCGCCTCACCTGGCTGCACTCGCTCTCCACCCAGCACCTCACCAGCCTCAAGCCCCACGAGGGCACCGAGACGCTCATCCTCTCCCCGACCGGCCGCGTCGAGCACCACGCGAACGTCTACGACGACGGGGCCACCACCTGGCTCGACACCGAGCCCGGCCGCGGCGAGGCGCTCCTGAAGTACCTGGAGCTCATGAAGTTCCGCACCGAGGTCGACCTCCGCGACGAGACCGCCGGCTGGGCCCTGTTCTCCTTCACCGGGATCGCCCGCGCCGCCGACGACGCCCCCGTCGTCCAGCCCGTGCCGATCGCGAAGTTCGCCTCCAAGGACCTCCTCGCCGTCCCCACCGCCGTGTACCCGGGCGGCCCGTTCCAGGAGGCCGCGGGCTGGACCCGCCGCACCGACGCCCTCGGCGTCCCCACCTTCGACGTCCTCGTCCCCCGCGGCGCCCTCGCCGAGGCGGCCGAGGGCGCGGGCGCCGCCCTCGCCGGCACCTGGGCGTGGGACGCCCTGCGCATCGCCGCCAAGCTGCCGCGCTTCGGGATCGACACCGACGAGAAGACCGTCCCGCACGAGGTCCCGCACTGGCTCGCCGCCGCCGTCCACCTCGACAAGGGCTGCTACCGCGGGCAGGAGACCGTCGCGAAGGTCCACCACCTCGGCCAGCCGCCGCGGCGCCTCGTCATGCTCCACCTCGACGGCACCGACGAGCACCCGCCCGCCCACGGCACCCCGATCAGCCTGGGCGACAAGGAGGTCGGCACGATCGGCACCGCCGTGCTCCACCACGAGCTGGGCCAGATCGCGCTCGCCACCGTCAAACGCTCCGCCGTCGCCGAACCGGACGTGCGCCTCATCACGGGCGATCAGGCCGCGAGTCTCTAGCCGCCCGGCTAGCCTCGCAGTATGAGTGCTTCGTACCGCGGCGGCGAGCCCGTCGCCCAAGTCGTCAGGTCCGGATTCGCCGAGAGCCTCCACCGGGGCAGCGTGGCCGTGACCGACCCCGCGGGCGCCCTCGCCGCCGCGATCGGCGACGCGGACTCGCCCGTGTTCCCCCGCTCCTCCAACAAGCCCATGCAGGCCCTCGCCATGCTCCGCGCCGGCTGGGAGCCCGCCACCGAGGCCGACCTCGCCATCGCCGCCGCCAGCCACCGCGGCGAGCCGTTCCACATCGAACGGGCCCGCTCCGTCCTCGCCCACGCCGGCCTCGGCGAGGAGCACCTGCTGTGCCCGCCCGACCTGCCCGGCGACCCGGACGCCCGCAACGCCGTCGTCGCCGCTGACGGCCCCGAACCCAAGCGCGTCTACATGAACTGCTCCGGCAAGCACTCCGGGATGCTCGCCGCCTGCGCCGCCGCCGGCTGGGACCTCGCCACCTACCGCGACCCCGAGCACCCGCTCCAGGCGCTCATCACCGCCACCGTCGAGGAACTCACCGGCGAGACGGTCGAGCACGTCGGCGTCGACGGCTGCGGCGCGCCCGTCCTCGCCGTCTCCCTCACCGGCATCGCCCGCGCCTTCGGCCGCTTCGTCGAAGCACCCGAGGGGACCCCCGAGCGGCGCGTCGCCGACGCCATGCGCGCCCACCCCCGCCTCGTCGACGGCACCCACGGACCCGACAACCGGTCCATGACCGCCCTCCCCGGCCTCCTCGCCAAAGGCGGCGCCGAAGGCTTCCACGTCGTCGCCGCACCCGGCGTCGGCGCGGTCGCCGTCAAGATCGACGACGGCGGCGGCCGCGCCTCCATGCCCGTCGCCCTCCGCGCCCTCACCACCATCGCCGGCCTCGACGTCCCGCTCTCGGCCAAACCCGAGTTCGACGCCCTCACCTGGCCCGAGGTCCTCGGCGGCGGCGAACCCGTCGGCCGCGTCCGCACCCTCCTGTAGTGGCCCCGGCCTCAACGGGGGCAATACCCCGTTGAGCCGCAATCCGGCAGCGGGGTAGTATCGTGCGGTCGGCCGAGCCGACCGAGCGAGCGGTGATCGAGCATCACCACCCGCTGGCGCGAGTGGCGGAATGGCAGACGCGCTGGCTTCAGGTGCCAGTGTCCGCAAGGACGTGGGGGTTCAAGTCCCCCCTCGCGCACAGGCAAGGGCCCGATGGTTTCGACCACCGGGCCCTTTCGCTGTACACGGCCCGCGCGGCCCCGAGGGACGGCCCGGAGGGATGGCGCGAGCGGGAACACCCCCGGGTGATCCCGCGTTAGGCTCGAAGCAAGGGAACGGAACCACCATCGACACGACTGTGGGGTCAATGCGAGCATGAGCGACGCGAACACCGAGCCGGACCGGGACGAGCAGGGGAACGACGACGAACTCCTCATCGTCGACGCCGAAGGCAACCCGGTCGCCACCGCCAAAGCCGCCGCCGCGCCCGACCCCGAGGACGGCGGCGACGACGCCTACGAGACCGACCCGACCCGCCTCGTCCACGAGCCCGCCAAGGTCATGCGCGTCGGCTCCATGATCAAGCAGCTCCTCGAAGAGGTCCGCGCCGCCGACCTCGACGACAAGGGCCGCCAGCGCCTGCGCGACATCCACGCCCGGTCCATAGCCGAACTCGAGTCCGGGCTCGCCCCCGAGCTCCGCGACGAGCTGGAGCGGCTGTCCCTGCCGTTCAGCGCCGACGAGATCCCCACCGAGGCCGAGCTGCGCATCGCGCAGGCCCAGCTCGTGGGCTGGCTCGAAGGGCTCTTCCACGGCATCCAGGCGGCGCTCGTCGCCCAGCAGATGGCCGCCCGGCTCCAGCTCGACCAGATGCGCGGCGGCGACATCAAGGCCCTGCCCGCCGGGAGCGAGCTCCCGCCGCAGCTGAGGGCCGTCATGGCCGAGCGCGCCGCGCGCGGCGACGACCGCGACCACCCGCCCGGCCAGTACCTGTAGCGGAGGCACAGGCCGCAGCCGCGGCGAATGCCATAGACTCGGCCCTGCCTTCCTGGCGGGGCCGCTGTGGTCTTCTGGGATCCGACGGCTCGCGGGTTTCGCCTTCGGCGGTTCGCGAGCCATAATTGTGCCGACCCGTCCCTAGGGTGAGACCACTGGAGAGCTGAACACGGTGCTGTACAGGACGCTGCAATGGACGGCCGCGCCGGCCGTCAAACTGATCTACAGGCCATGGATCGACGGGAAAGAGAACATCCCCGAGACCGGGCCGGTGATCCTGGCGTCGAACCACCTCTCCGTCGCCGACCACTACTTCCTGGGCCTGACCACCAAGCGGCACATCGCGACCATGGCGAAGATCGAGTACTTCACCGGCGCGGGCCTCAAGGGCAAGCTCATCTCCTCCACGGTCAAGGCCCTCGGGCAGGTGGCCGTGGACCGCTCGGGCGGGCGCAAGAGCGCCTCGGCCCTGGAGCCGTCGCTGGAGGTGCTGGAGGAGGGCCGGGTGTTCGCGATCTTCCCGGAGGGGACGCGCTCGCCGGACGGGCGCCTCTACCGGGGCAAGCCCGGGGTGGCGCGGCTGGCGCTGGCGTCGGGGGCGCCGGTGGTGCCGGTGGGGCTCATCGGGACGGAGAAGGTGCTGCCGATCGGAGAGTCGCGGCCGCGGGTGGCGCCGGTGGGCGTGCGCGTGGGCCGGCCGCTGGACTTCACGCGGTACCGGGGCATGGAGAACGACCGGGTGGTGATCCGGGCGGTGACCGACGAGGTCATGGACGCGATCCGGCGCCTGACGGGCCAGGAGTACGTCGACAAGTACGCCAAGCGGAACACGCCCGGCAAGGAGAGCGAGGACTAGTCGCCCTCAGCTCGTGGGACCGTCGGTCGGCGTCGCCGTGCCAGTGGCCGTGGCCGTGGCGGTGGGGTTCCCGGTGGGCGTCCCGGTCTGCGCGGGCGTGGTGAACTCGCCCACGGTGTCGGGTCCGGTCGGCAGGTCGGTGAGCTCGCTGACGGTGATCCCCCACACCTCGACGGGGACGGGCGGGGCGCCGTCGTACTCGACGGTCTCCGAGAGCGCCGCGATCTGGTCGAGGACCTCGAAGCCGTCGACGATCCCGCCGATGACGCTGACGCCCGCGGTGGGCACGGCGGCGCCGCGGACGAGCGCGAAGGCGCTGCCCGCGCGGCCCCGCTCGTCGGTGACGAGCGCGAGCACGTCGGCGACGTCGTTGCCCTCCATGCCGGTCTCGGCCTGGAACCGCCAGCCCGGTCCGTAGGAGGCGTCGCCGTCCTCGGCGCCTTCGCGTCCGGGGCTGCCGCAGCGCAGGACCGCGGTCGGGTCGTGCGGCTGGGTGGTGAGCCGGTCGCACTGGTGCGAGGTGTAGAAGCCGGTGGCGGACAGGTGCGTGAACGCGTCGACGCCGCACGGGGCGAGGTCGCCCCAGAGCATGACGGCGATCTCGCCGTAGTTCGTCTCGATGGCCGCGAGGGACCGCTCGGGCGGGGCGGCGGGCACGAGCGGGTCGGCGCCGCCGCCGGTGTCGTCGGCCTCGGTGATGTTGCAGCGCTCGGAGATCACCTCGCCGGTGTCGCCGCCCTCGCCGTCGCCGTCGCGGAAGGCGAGCCAGGCGACGGCCGCGATCGAGCCGGCGGTGAGGAGGACCGCGCCGAGCCCGGCGAGGCCGCGCTTCCAGCCGCTGCCGCGCTCCCAGGGGGGCGTGGACCGGAAGGGGCTGGAGGCTACCGGCTCGTGCTCGGTCTCGGCTCCGTGGTCGGGGCGGCTGGGCTCCATGACTCAGCATCGTACGGGGCGTCGTCTCGTGCGAGGTAGGCGTATCCGACGCAGATCAGGCCGTAGGAGACGGCGACGGCGACGAGGGTGCCGGGCGCGTAGCCGTCGGTCGGGACGACGAGGGCGGCGGCGAACAGGCCCGCGAGGTAGCCGACGTTGTAGACGGTGTCGTTGACGGAGAACACGCGGCCGCGGTAGGCGTCCTCGACGCCGCGCTGGATGCTCGTGTCGACGGTGATCTTGACGCCCTGGGCGGCGATGTTCACCAGCAGGACGGCGACGGCGAACATGACCGGGACCATGGTCCCGGCGAGGCCGGCGCCGACGACGGCGCACAGGGCCATGAGGACGACGACCCAGTTGCGGGGGCCCCACACGCGGGTGGCGCGGGGGGTGACGATCGCGGCGGCGAGGACGCCGACGTTCCCGAGGATCGCCAGGACCAGCAGCCAGGTGATGGTGGTGGTGCGGGCGGGGTCGGACTCGACGTCCCAGAAGAAGCCCATGAACAGGGCGATCGCGACGATGAACACGATGCCGTACAGGAACCGGTGGAGCCCTTGGACGGCCATGGCGAGGGCCGGGCCGCGGCGCCGCCCGAGGTAGCGGAACCCGGCGATCATCCCGGCGGTGGTGGCGGCGACGCCGCGCCACAGGCCGCCGGGTGCGGCCTCGTCCTCGGTGGGGCCCAGGGCGTTCCGCTTGAACGTGGCCCACAGGACCAGCGCGGAGGCGAGGTAGCCGACGCCGGCGGCGAGCGCGAGCACGGAGTAGGAGACGTTCGAGTCGACGAGCTTGGCGACGCCGGTGGTGGCCAGGCCCAGGCCGTAGGCGAGGGCGCCGAGGGTCGAGGCGAGCGAGTTCGCGGTCACGAGGTCCCCGGCGGGGACGACCTGCGGGTGGGTGGCGCCGAGTCCGGCGAGCACGAACCGGTTCGCGGCCAGGACGACCATGGCGCACAGGATCCAGGTCCAGTTGAAGCCGCCGGGCAGCGTCAGGCAGATGACGACCATGAGGGCGGCGCGCAGGAGGTTGGCGCCGCCGATGAGGTTGCGGCGGCTGAACCGGTCGAGGACGGTGCCGACGTACGGGCCGAGCAGCGAGTAGGGGCCCAGGAGGAGCGCGACCGCGGCGGCGTACTGGAACGGGTCGTTCTCGCCGACCGCGGGGTTGAAGAACACCGACAGCGCCAGGGACGCCTGGAACATGCCGTCGGCGGCCTGGGAGGTGAGTCGCACCGCCAGCAGGTGCCGGAACCGGCGGTTGCCGGCGAGGTTGCGAACGTGGCCGTCGGTGCGCATGGCCGAAGACTATCTCCCTAGAACACGAAGGGGGACTCCGATGTTCGAATCGGAGCCCCCGTTGCGAGACGGATTCGCGGCGCTACCGGCCCGCGATGAAGTCCTCGACCGAGAGGCGGGCCTCCTCGTCGGAGAACTGCTTCGCCGGCGACTTCATGAAGTAGCTCGACGCCGACTCCACCGGGCCGCCCTGGCCGCGGTCCATGGCGATCTTCGCGGCGCGGACCGCGTCGATGATGACGCCCGCCGAGTTCGGGGAGTCCCACACCTCGAGCTTCAGCTCGGCGTTCAGCGGCACGTCGCCGAAGGTGGTGCCCTCCAGGCGGATGTACGCCCACTTGCGGTCGGTCAGCCACGGCACGTGGTCCGACGGGCCGATGTGGACGTCCGCGCCGAGCATCTCGTGGGGGATCTGCGAGGTCACCGACTGGGTCTTGGAGATCTTCTTCGACTTCAGGCGGGTGCGCTCCAGCATGTTCATGAAGTCCATGTTGCCGCCGAAGTTCAACTGGTAGGTGCGGTCGAGCCGCACGCCCCGGTCCTCGAACAGCTTCGCCAGCACGCGGTGCACGATGGTGGCGCCCACCTGCGACTTGATGTCGTCGCCGACGATCGGGATGCCGGCGTCGGTGAACTTCTGGGCCCATTCGGGGTCGGAGGCGATGAACACGGGGAGGGCGTTCACGAACGCGCAGCCCGCGTCGATCGACGCCTGCGCGTAGAACTTCGCGGCCTGCTCGGAACCGACCGGCAGGTAGCACACCACCACGTCGGCCTTCGCCGCCTTCAGGGCCGCGACGACGTCGACGGGCTCCTCGGAGGACTCGGTGACCATCTCGGTGTAGTACTGGCCCAAGCCGTCGTGGGTCGGGCCCCGCAGGACGGGGATGCCGGTCGGGGGCACTTCGGCGAACTGGATGGTGTTGTTCTCCGAGGCGTTGATCGCACTGGCCAGGTCCTCGCCGACCTTCTTCGCGTCCACGTCGAAAGCGGCGACGAACTCGATGTCGTTCACGTGGTAGTCGCCGAACTGGACGTGCATGAGGCCGGGCACCCGGTCCTCGGGCGCGGCGTCGCGGTAGTACTCGACGCCTTGGACCAGCGAAGAGGCGCAGTTGCCCACGCCGACAATGGCTACGCGCAGCTTACCCATCGCGCATGCCTCCTTCTTTGCCTTGTTTATTTGGGTCTCCGGCACTCGCAGCCGGATCGGGTGTTCCCTGTTCCGGGAGCGCGCTGGGCCCTCCCGGTCCGGCGACGGGATCGCCGAAGTCGTGGTGCGGCCGCGGGCGGCGGCCCTCCTCGGACGCGATGAGCTCGTTGAGCCACCGCACCTCGCGCTCGGCGGTTTCCAGGCCGTGGCGCTGCAGTTCGAGTCCGTAGGCGTCGAGCCGCTCGGCGGTGCGGGCCAGCGCCTCGCGGATGCGCTCGCGGCGCTCCTCCACGCGGCGGCGGCGCGCCTCGAGGATCCGCAGGCGGGTGGCCGGGTCGGTCCGCGAGAAGAAGGCGAAGTGCACCCCGAACAGGGCCTCGTCGGCGGACTCGGGGCCCGCGTCGGCCATGAGCTGCGCGAAGTGCTCTTTGCCTTCAGGTGTGAGCCGGTAGACCTTTCGCGCGCGACGGCCGCTGAGCAGCGGTTTCTCCGCCGCGCCGCGCGCCGGGGCGGTCTTGGGGTCCGCGGCGCCCGCCGGGGCCTCCTCGACGATGAGGCCGCGCAGGCGCATGCGCTTGAGCGTCGGGTACAGCGAACCGTAGCTGAACGCCGCCCGGATCGCCCCCAGCAGCGCCAGGAGGCGTTTGCGCAGCTCGTAGCCGTGCATCGGGGACTCGTGCAAGAGCCCCAGAATCGCCAGCTCCAACATCCCGTCCCTCCCTTCACACGGCGATCTAACTGCTCGATGTATCGGACCGATACATCTCGGTAACCATAACCGCAGGTGCAAATCACGTCAAGACTCGGGTCCGCGCCCTGTTCAGAGGCCCACTGTTCCGATAGGCTCGGCCCCACGATGCGATCTAGCAGAGTCCTCTCAGATTCGGTGTGCGAAACTGCGAGACGACCGGCCACCCCCCATGCCGGAAGTAGACCTTTGCGAATGCCGGTCCGCCGGAGCGCCCCCCGCGGGGCGCCACCCTTCCGGCGCGCACCGGGCCGACCGGCAAGCCCCGCTGGGGTTGTACAGCACGTGGATGGTTGAGCATGAGCGACAACGGTTACCGCCCCGCCCCGCCGCCCGAGAACGGCGGGCCGCAGGGCCGCGCCTCCGGGCAGGGCCGCGCCTACGGGAGCGCCTCCGGCGGCCCGCGCGAGCCCGAGTACGGGTGGGGCGGCGGACCGCAGCAGGGACGGCAGCAGCCGCCGCAGCCGCAGGGGGGCGGCTACGGATCGGCGCCCGGGCCCCGGCAGCGGCCGCAGCAGGGCTACGGCGGGCAGGCGCCCGCCGGGCGCGGCTCCGCCTCCGTCGGCGGCGCCCGGCCCTCGGGCTCGGCGTCCGTGGGCGGCGGCTCCGGCCGCGCCTCGGTCGGATCGGCCTCGGTCGGGTCGGCCTCGGTCGGCTCCGCCCAGGTGGGCGGCGGCTCGGGCCGCGCCTCGGTGGGCTCGGCGTCCGTGGGCGGCGCGGGACGCGCCTCCGTCGGCACCGCCCGGCCCATCAACCTCGACGACGCCGACGAGCGGCCCGGCCGCGCCGGCGCCGGCGGCGGCCGCCGCAGGGCCGGCAACGGGCCCCTGAGCAAGGACGACCTCGAGAACGGCAAGAAGAAGCGCAAGCGCCTCGGCCGCAAGATGCTCGCCGCGTTCATCGCGATGGGCATCATCTTCGTGGCGAGCGTCACCGTCATCGCCACCTGGTTCTTCCAGAACACGCCCGAGCTCGAGAACGTCTTCCGCAAGGGCGAGTCCTCCGCGTTCTTCTACGCCAACGGCGTCCAGGCCGGCGCCTACGGCGACACCCTGCGCCTCCAGATCGACCCGGGCGAGGCCCCCGAGAGCGTCACCGACTCGCTCGTGGCCCTCGAGGACCGCAAGTTCTGGGACCACGGCGGCGTCGACTACGTGCGCACCATGGGCGCGCTCGTCAACAACCTCACCGGCGGCGACACCCAGGGCGCCTCGACCATCACCCAGCAGTACGCCGGCATGGTCCTCGACGCGCGCGACGAGATCTCCTACGACCGCAAGGCCCGCGAGGCCGCGCTCGCCATCAAGATGGAGTCCGAGTACGACAAGGACGAGATCATCACCGCCTACCTCAACATGGCCTACTTCGGCCGGGGGGCGTACGGGATCAAGGCCGCCGCGAAGAACTACTTCAACGTCGAGCTCGAAGAGCTCACCTACGGCCAGGCCGCCTACATCGTCATGCAGGTGAAGTCCCCGAACGGCTACTACGACCCGTTCTACACCGACTACTACGACGAGGGCGCGGCCAAGGGCCGCTGGGACTTCACCATGGACGCGCTGGTCGAGACCGGCCAGCTCCCGCAGGCCGACCGCGACGCGGCGAAGTTCGAGGACGTCATCGCCAGCCTGACCGCCGAGTTCAACGCGTCGGGCTCGTGGGGCGGCAACACCGACGTCGGCTTCATCATCAACGAGCTCGACGGCTACGTCTTCGACGAGCTCGAAGAGCGGTACGGCATCACCAAGGACATGCTCAAGGGCACCGAGGAGAGCAAGCGGGACGGCGGCTACTCCGTCACCCTCACCATCGACCCGGACATCCAGGCGTCGCTCAAGTCCACCGGCTCGCGCGGCGAGATCAAGGTGAAGGAGAACGACGCCGAGCAGCCGGTCGACTCCGAGGGCAATGTCGTGACCGACCGCAACCAGGCCGAGCGCGACCTCACCGACGAGGGCTACGCCCAGTTCGAGAACAGCAACGACGACGCCGCGCTCAAGGAGTACGACCCGTACATGATGACGGCGATGGTCGCGATCGACCCGGAGACGGGCGCGATCCTCGGCTACTACGGCGGCGACGACGGCTTCGGCGTCGACAAGGCCGGCGCCGAGTCCCCGCACCCGCCGTCCTCGACGTTCAAGATGATCACCGCCGCGACCGCGCTCGAAGAGGGCGACTCGATCAACTCCTGGTTCAACGCCTCCTCGCCGCGCGAGTTCGAGTCGCTGACCCTCGACGACTCCGAGTCGTGCATCGGCGGCGGGGACTACCCCGAGTGCACGCTGCGCAACGGCAGCCAGAACTCGAAGGTCGAGATGACGCTGACCGACGCGGTCCGCGAGTCGAAGAACACCCCGATGTACACCATCTCCGAGGAGTACGGCGCCGCGACGATCCTCGACTACGCCGACAAGATGGGCCTGTCGGTCATGAACCAGGCCCGCACGATCGAGGACGACTCCGGCAAGGCGTGGGACGTCTCCATCAACTACGTGATGAACGACGACGGCACCTACACCCAGCACGGGACCGCGGTCGACCCCGACACGGGCGAGTCGATCGTCGACGCCTCCGGCAACTGGGACGTCTACGCGGGCATCCAGGTCACCGACGACTGCCAGCCGATCGTCAACACCGAGGGCTACTTCCTGTACGCGGAGGAGCCCACGCCGTGCGAGATCGGCGGCAACGGCAACACCGACCCGTTCTACAACCACATCTCGTTCGGCCAGTACCCGACCAGCGTGCGCGACATGGCCTCGATCTACGCGACCATCGCCAACGACGGCCTCTACAACGAGTCGCACTTCGTGGCCAAGGTCGAGTACAAGGGCGAGGAGGTCGCCCCGATCAACGAGCTCGAGTCCGAGCAGGTCATCCAGACCACGACCGCGCAGAACCTGCAGTGGATCGGCTCGGAGATCCACGGCGAGTCCTCCAGCGGCGACGACCTCGGCCGCGACTACTTCGGCAAGACCGGGACCTGGGAGGCCGGGGGCAAGGACGAGGACGGGAACGAGTACCCCGACTCCTACAACGCCCACGCCTGGTACGTCGGCGCGATCCCGCAGCTGTCCATCGCCGCGTGGGTCGGGAACCTGACCTCCGAGTCGGACCCGATCGCCGACGTCGACGGCAACAAGGACAACGTGTTCGGCTCCAACACCGCCTACCCCGTCTGGTTCACCGCCATGGAGCGGATCCTGGACAAGAAGGACTGGGACGAGGAGGAGTGGGCCGGGAAGGACGACGACGCCGGCAACGTCACCGCCTGGGACATCGAGAAGGCCGGCGGCCCGATCGAGGGCGGCGCGTTCTGCGCGGCCAAGCCCGAGGACCCGCTGTGCGCGGGCCAGGTCGACGAGCAGGCCAAGGAGGACTGCGAAGCGGACGGCGGCACCTGGGACGGCGAGACCTGCACGCCCGCCGAGGAGGACGACGACACCGACCAGCCGACGACCGACCCCTCCGAGGGCGAGTCGACCACCGAGGAGGAGTGCACGGGCATGCCGTGGGACCCGCCCTCGTGCGACGAGGAGCCGTCCACGGACCCGACCGAGGAGGGTTCGACCACTCCCGACGACGACAATTGACGGCGGGGCCGGGGAGCGGTCCTCGGCCCGTCACAGCCATGCGGCGGCATGGGCCACAATAGGGCCCATGCCGCCGTCTTCCATCGAGCCGACCCCCGAGCAGGCCGCCGCCGAGCGCGCGCGGCCCGCCGGGCACCCCCCGGCCGCACCCTCCCTCACCGACCGCGCCGTCCGGTTCGCCTCGGCGTTCATCGGCGGGCCGTTCGGCGACCACGCCGTCGACCCGCCGCGGCGCGCGTTCTGGATCCCGATCCGCGTCATCCTCCTCACCGGCCTGATCGCGTTCGCGGTCAACTGGCTCCAGAAGTACCCGTGCTCGGCGGGCGGCTGGGTGGACTGGCAGCAGTACACCGGCGCCTGCTACACCGACATCCGCGCCCTGTGGGGCGCCGAGAAGCTGAACGAGGGCGCGGTCCCCTACCGCGACCATCCGGTCGAATACCCGGTACTGACCGGCTGGTTCATGGGGGTCCTGGGGCAGATCGCCTACCGGCTCGGCGCCGTCGCCGGGACCGACGGCGGCCCGATCTTCTGGCACCTCAACGCGATCGTCCTCTTCATCTGCGGCGCCGCCGCCATCGCCGTGCTGCACCGGATCCGCACCGACAACCGCCGCACCGACCTGCCGGGGCCCAGCCCCGACCCCGCGCTCGTCCACTCCCGGCCCTCGCGGCCGTGGGACGCGATGATGCTCGCGGCCGCGCCGGTGATCCTGGTGACGGCCACCGTCAACTGGGACCTGTTCGCGGTCGCGCTGTCGATGCCGTTCTTCCTGTACTGGCAGCGCGGCCGCCCGGTCATGGCCGGGCTGTTCCTCGGCCTGGCCGTCGCCGCGAAGTTCTACGCGCTCCTGTTCATCGGCCCGCTGCTCGTGCTCGCCCTGCGGCAGAAGCGGGTCCTGCCCGCGCTCCAGGCGACCGCGACCGCCGCGCTCGTGTGGGCGGTCTTCAACGGGCCCGTCGCGTACCTGTGGCCGGACTCGTGGATGCGGTTCTTCGAGCTCAACTCGGAGCGGCCCGTGGACTGGGGCACCGGCTGGTACGTCCTGCGGGGCGTCACCGGCTGGGAGGCCCTGTGGGACTCCGAGTTCGTCAACGACCTGTACCTGGTCCTGTTCGCCTTGTCCTGCCTGGGGATCGCCGCGCTCGGGTTCTTCGCGCAGCGGCGCACCGCGGGCGGCGCGTTCGGGCTCAAGGCCCCCTCGACCGAGGACGTGGTGCCGCGCCTCGCGCAGCTGTGCTTCCTGGTGATCGCGACGTTCCTGCTGTTCGGGAAGGTCTGGTCGCAGCAGTACGTGCTGTGGCTGCTCCCGCTCGTGGTCCTCGCCCGCCCCAAGTGGGGCTTCTTCCTGGTGTGGCAGGCCGCGGAGCTCTGCTACTTCTTCGCGTTCTACGGCAAGATGCTCCAGGTCTCGGCCGAGGACGGCCGGGGCATCCCCGAGGGCCTGTTCCTGGCCGCGGCCGCCTCGCGGTGGATCGCGGTCGCGGTCATGTGCGCCCTGGTGGTGCAGGAGGTCCTCATCCCGCGTCTGGACGCGGTGCGATCCCTTCCCGTGCGGCCCAAGCGAGCAGCTCCGACTCCGCCGCCTCGCGAGGCAGCGGGCCGCGCTCCAGCCGCAGCTCCTTGAGGAACGCCCAGGCCCGGCCCACCTCGGGGCCGGGCCGCAGGCCCAGCAGCTCCATGATGGCGTTGCCGTCGAGGTCGGGGCGGACCGCGCGCAGGTCCTCCTCGGCCCGCAGCCGCGCGATGCGCTCCTCGAACGCGTCGTAGTCGCGGCGCAGCCGCTCGGCCTTGCGCCGGTTGCGGGTCGTGCAGTCGGAGCGGACCAGGGCGTTGAGCCGGTCGAGCTGGCCGTCGGCGTCGGTGACGTAGCGGCGGACCGCGGAGTCGGTCCAGCCGCCCTCCTCGCCGTCGGCGTACCCGTAGAAGCGCAGGTGCAGGGAGATGAGCAGCGACACGGCCTGCACGTCGGCCTTGGGGAAGCGCAGTTCGCGCATGCGGCGGCGCGCGAGGCGCGCGCCGGCGATGTCGTGGTGGTGGAAGGTGACGCCCCCGCCCGCGACGACCTCCTTGGTCTCGGGCTTGCCGATGTCGTGCAGGAGCGCCGCGATCCGCAGCAGCAGGTCCGGGCCGCCGGTCTCCAGGCCGATCGCGTTGCGCAGCACCTGGAGCGAGTGCTCGTAGACGTCCTTGTGCTGGGCGTGCTCGTCGATCTCCATGCGCAGCGCCGGGAGCTCGGGCAGGAACCGGTCGGCGAGGCCGGTGTCGACCAGCAGCCGCAGGCCCGCGACCGGGTCGGGCGCGAGCATGAGCTTCACGAACTCGTCCCGGACGCGCTCGGCGGTGATCCGCGACAGCTCCGGGGCCAGGTCACGCATCGCGGCGAGCGTCGGCGCCTCGACGTCGAAGCCGAGCTGCGCGGCGAAGCGCGCGGCCCGGAGCATCCGCAGCGGGTCGTCGGCGAACGACGACTCCGGGGACGCGGGCGTGCGGATGGTGCGCCGGGCGATGTCGGCGATGCCGCCGAACGGGTCGGCGAACACGTGGCCGGGCAGCGACACGGCCATGGCGTTCACGGTGAAGTCGCGGCGCTCCAGGTCGTCCTCGAGCCGGTCGCCGTAGCGGACCACCGGGTTGCGGCCGACGCGGTCGTACGCGTCGGCGCGGAACGTGGTCACCTCGACCTGCTCGCCGCGGAACATGCCGCCGATGGTCCCGAAGTCGGCGCCGGTGGTCCACACCGTGGAGCAGTGGGCGCGCAGGATCGCCTCGGTCGCCTCGGGGCGGGCGCCGGTGGTGAAGTCGAGGTCGCTCACGGGCCGGCGCAGGACCGCGTCGCGGACCGGGCCGCCGACCAGGTGCAGCTCGTGGCCCTCCCGCTCGAACACCCGACCCAGCTCATCGGCTATCGGCGGGACCGTGATTTCCTTACCGCTACTGTTGTCAGACATCGCCGGGCAAGCTTAGCGGAGGGTGCGAGAATGGCCGAACCTAGCGCGAGACCGGGACCTGGCCCGGACCGCTCGCCCTCTGGCCCCGCCCTGGGCCCCCGCCCCCACGCGAACCCCCAGTCCTTCCGCCCCGCCGGCCCGCTCACCGGCAACGGGTACGCCCCCGCCGGACCCCCGCCCGCCGCGGCGCCGACCCCTCAGCCGCCGCGCCCGCAGGGCAAGAACGTGGTCCGCTCCAGCCTCCTCATGGGCGCCGGCTCCCTCGTCTCGCGCGTCACCGGGTTCGGGCGCACCGTCGTCATCTCCGCCGCGATCGGCGCCGGGCTCCTCGGCAACTCGTACACGACCGCGCAGTACTTCCCGCAGATGATCTACGAGCTCGTCCTCGGCGGCGTGTTCGCGAGCATCATCATGCCGCTGTTCGTCAAGGCCCACAAGAACGACCCCGACGGCGGCGACGCGTTCGCGCAGCGCCTGCTCACCCTCGCGGCCCTCGTCCTCGGCGGCGCCGCACTCGTCGTCACCCTGTGCGCGCCGCTCATCGCCCGCGCCATGGCCGAGCCCGCCCAGTACGGGCTCGTCACCGAGTTCTCCTACCTCATGCTCCCGGCCCTGCTCCTGTACGGGCTGTTCGCGGTCCTCTCCGGGGTCCTCAACTCGCGCGAGCACTTCGGCGCCCCCATGTGGGTGCCGATCATCAACAACCTCGTCGTCATCACCGTCGGCGCGGTGTTCTTCCTCGTCTACACCCGCGACGCCGTCCCCGGCCCCGGCGGGGAGCTGTTCGCCTCCGCCGACCAGGTCACCAACGGGATGATCATCCTCCTCGGCGGCGGCACCACCGCGGGCGTGCTCATCCAGGTCCTGTGCCTCGCCCCCGCCCTGCGCAGGGCCGGGTTCCGGTGGCGGCTGCGGTTCGACTTCAAGGCCCTGCCGCTGCGCGACATCCGCCGCATGGCCGCGTGGACGCTCCTGTTCGTCGTCGCCAACCAGGTCGCCGTCATGGCCGTGATCAAGGTCGCGAACGCCGCCTCCGGGAACGCCGCCGAAGGCCAGTTCGTGCCCGGCACCACCGTCTACAACAACGCGTACCTCATGATGATGATGGCCCACGGCATCGTCGCCGTCTCCGTCATCACAGCGCTCATGCCGCGCATGACCCGCGCCGCCGACGACCGCCGCTGGCCCGAGCTCACCGACCACCTCTCCTCCGGCATCCGCCTCGCGTCGTTCCTGCTCGTGCCCATCGCCGCCGTGTTCGTCGCCCTCCACGAGCCGATCGCGATGGCGATCTTCCAGTGGGGCGCCTACGACCACACCATGGCCCTCGCCACCGGGCAGGCGCTCCTGATGATCGGCGTCGTGCTCATGCCGTTCTCGGTGAGCCAGCTGCAGATCTACGCGTTCTACGCCCAGACCGACACCAAGACCGTCGGCCTGTTCAACCTGCCGGTCATCGCGATCCGCATCGGCGGGTACCTCCTCGCGTTCGCGTTCCTCCCCCTCGAACAGGTCGTCGTCGGCCTCATCGCCGCCAACGGCGTCTCCTACCTCGTCTCGCTCCTGCTCTCGATGAGCCTGCTGCGCAAGCGCGTCGGCCTCCTCGGCATGCGCAAGACCGCGAACGGCCTGGTCCGCACCGGTGCCGCCGCGGTCATCGCCGGCGCCGCCGCCTACGCGGGCTGGCTCGCCTGGCCCGACGTGTCCGGTTCCAAACTCGGGCAGCTCGGTGCGTCGTTCGTCCTCGGCATCGCCCTCCTGGGCGTGTATCTCGCGGCCTGCCTGGTATTCCGCGTCACTGAAATGGCGTCGCTCCAGGCAACGGTGCGCGCAAGGCTGCGACGATGAGGCAAGTACGATCCATACGTGCACTATGGCCTTGGATCGCCGAGCAACCCTGCACCACGCTGAACCGCTTCTACGCCTGAAAGACCCGACCGGCCGGCACGGCCCCTCCGCGGGGTCGGTCTGAGAGGGGAGGACCCCGCACCATGAGTTCCGCCGAAGTGCCGTCCGTGGGCGACCTGCTCGCAGAGCGGTACCGCCTCGAAGAGCTCCTCGGAGGCGCGAACGGCCACCGCCAACTCTGGCGCGGCGTCGACGTGCTCCTCCACCGCTCCGTCGCGGTCGTCCTGCGCTCCCCCGGCGGCGAGGCCGCGGCCCCGACCATGACCGCCGCCGTGGCCGCCTCCCGCACGCACGTCGACTCCATGGTCGACGTGTACGACGCGGTCGACGAGGACCGGTTCGCCTACGTGGTGCGCGAATGGGTCAACGGCTCCTCCCTCCGCGGCGTCCTCGAGCAGCAGACCCTCGAGAGCGCCCACGCGCTCGAACTCGTCGCCTCGGTCGCCGACGCGGTCGCCGCCCTCCACGACGGCGGCGTCACCCACGCCGACCTCCAGCCCGGCTCGATCCTCCTCTCCGAGGACGACCGCGTCATGGTCACCGAGCCCCGCAACGAACCCGGGAACACCCAGGTCGAGGACGTGCGCGCGCTCGGCGCGACCCTCTACGCCTGCCTCACCGGCGCCTGGCCGCGCGTCGTCCCCGCCGAGAACACCGGCCTGCCCGACGCCGCCACCGACGAATGGGGCCGCGTCCTCGACGCCGCCAAGGTCGTCCCCGGCGTCCCCGCCCGCCTCTCCCAGCTCACCGCGGACCTCCTCGACCACTCCCAGACCCCGCCCTCGGCCGCCGAACTCGCCGTCGAACTGCGCCGCCTCTCCGAGACCGGCGGCGCCGACCCCGCACCCGCCCAGGCCACCAGCGTCCTCGGCGCCATCAACCTCGGCAGCCTCAACCTCGGCCGCCGCCTCTCCGGCGACGCCGCCGCACCGCCCCTGGGCATGAAGCGCCTCGCCGTGGTCGCCGCCGTGGTCGCCGCGGTCATCTTCGCCGGCGTCGTCGGCAGCGCCATCGTCTTCGGCGGCGGCGACGACCCCGCCGGGGCCGAAGACCAGATCACCGGCGAGGACACCGGCGGCGACGCCTCCGAAGAGGGCGAGAGCGACGTCGCCGCCCCCACCGAGGCCGAGATCACCGAAGCCGACATCCGCGTCGTCGACCCGCCTGACGGCGACCGCGACCAGGGCGAGGGCGTCGAGGCCGTCATCGACGGCAACGCCTCCACCGGCTGGTCCACCAACACGTACTACAACGACCCCGGCTTCGGGAACCTCAAGCCCGGCATGGGCATCCTCATCGACCTCGGCGAGGCCATGGAGGTCGCCTCCGTCCGGGTCCAGATGACCAGCGCCGGCGCCACCGTCGGCCTCCTCGCCGGCGACGAGGACCCCGGCGACTCCTCCGAGGGCGACCAGGCGATCGTCGACGACTTCACCGAACTGGCCCCGCCCGTCGCCGACGCCGACACCAACATCGAACTCCAGGCCGGCGGCCAGTCCGCCCGCTACATCGTCGTCTGGGTGACCGAGCTCCCCGCCTCCTCCGGCGGCTTCAAGCTCACCATCTCCGACATCAACGTGTTCGTCCGGTAAGCCGCCCACCATGCCCGGCCCCCTCCCGCCCCGCACCGGCACCGACGGCGACACCGCCGGACCGCTGGACGGAGTGGGCGACACCGAGCTGCTGCGCCGCCACGTCGAAGGCGACCGCGAGGCGTTCGGGGAGCTGTTCCGCCGCCACCGCGGACGCCTCTGGGCCGTCGCCGTGCGCACCCTCGCCGACCCCGAGGACGCCGCCGAAGCCCTCCAGGACGCCATGATCAAGGCGTACCAGGCCGCCGGCACCTTCCGCGGCGGCGCCGCCGTCACCACCTGGCTCCACCGCATCGTCGTCAACGCCTGCCTCGACCGCATCCGCGCCGCCGGACGCCGCCCCACCGTGCCCCTCCCCGAGGACGGGCGCGAACCCGCCGCCGTCCCCGGCCCCGCCGGCGAGGACCCCCAGCAGGCCGCCCTGCGCCTCACCGTCCACCGCGCCCTCGCCGAACTCCCCTTCGACCAGCGCGCCGTCCTCGTCTACATCGACATGCTCGGCTACCCCGTCGACGAGGTCGCCGCCATCCTCAAGGTGCGCCCCGGCACCGTCAAGTCGCGCGCCTCCCGGGCCCGCAAGCGCCTCGCCGCCCGCCTCCCCGAACTCGACCCGGGCACCAGGAGCCCGGCTCCCGAGGCCCCCGCACCCGCGGACGGCGCACCGGGCGCCGCCCTCGCCGGGAACCCGCCGGGCCAGCGCGGCGTCGAACCAGGAGCCGGACGACCGACGAGCCGAGAGGAGGGGAGCCGATGATCGGGCAGACGCCAGGAGGGCCCGAGACCGAGACCGCCCGCATGCTGCGGCAGGTCTCCGGCGGCTACGCCGACCTCCCCGACGAGGTCGCGCACCGGCTCGACCGCGTCCTGGACACCCTCCCGGCCGCCGACACCCTCCACCGCGCCGCCGGACCCGAGCGTGAAGGGTTCTTCGCGACCCTCGCCGAACGCCTGCGGCCCAAGCGGGTCCGGTACGCGCTCGCGAGCGGCGCGGCCGCGGTCCTGGTCACCGTCGGCGCGGTCGCGGTCGGGCTCCAGTCCCTCGCCACCCAGTCGCAGGACGCCGGGTCGGCCGAGGTGTACGCCGAGGAGGACGCACCGCGCTCCGACGACGCGGACGACGCCCCGGGCGGACCCGAGTCCGCTTCCGACTCCCTCAACGAGGAGTCCGAGGAGGGGGCCGGGACCGACTCGGCCGGCATCACCGGCGTCGCGTGGTTCGCCAGCGGCACCGACTACACCGCCGATACCGACCTGCTCGGGACCATGCGCGCCTTCAGCTTCGAGTCCACCTCCGCCGACATCCCCGCCGAGCTGGCGGAACTCGCCGCGGGCGGCGACTTCTGGCACAACTGCGAGGAGGCGATCGCACGGGAGTATCAGAGCCTCCTCGTGGCGGTCGACTTCGCCCGGTACGAGTCCGCACCCGCGATCATCGCGCTGCTCATGACCGACCAGGGCGAGCTCGCGGTGGCCCTCAGCCCCGCGTGCGCCGACGGGGTCATCGAAGCACTCGCCGTCCAGCCCTGACGGGAGCCGCACTCCGCCTCCTGCGCCATGCAGTCCGCGCTGCGCCCTGCGCGCTATGCCTTCCGCGCTGTGCTCTCTGCGAACGCCGTGGTGAGCTTCCCCACGATCGGGAAACGCGCCTGTCACAAGGCCGCCACGGCGCCGCCCCCTGGAATTTCGGGTCAATAGGATGGCGTTGTAGCAGTCAGCACCAGGGGAGCCGTCCCTGGAGCGCCGAACCACCACAGGAGCGAACCCGGTGAGCGAAATCCGCGACGTCATCATCATCGGCTCGGGCCCGGCCGGATACACGGCCGCGCTGTACACCGCGCGCGCGAACATGCGCCCGCTGGTGTTCGAGGGCTTCCAGTTCGGCGGCGCGCTCATGCAGACCACCGAGGTCGAGAACTTCCCCGGCTTCCCCGAGGGCATCATGGGCCCCGAGCTCATGGACCAGTGGCGCAAGCAGGCCGAGCGCTTCGGCGCCGAGCTCGTCTCCGACGACGTCACCCGCGTCGACCTCACGGGCGAGGTCAAGAAGGTGTGGGTCGGCGACGAGGAGCACCACGCGAAGGCCGTCATCCTCGCCACGGGCTCGGCGTACCGCCCGCTGAACGTCCCCGGCGAGAACGAGCTCATGGGCCGCGGCGTCTCCGCCTGCGCCACCTGCGACGGGTTCTTCTTCCGCGACCAGAACATCGCGGTGGTCGGCGGCGGCGACTCGGCGATGGAGGAGGCCACGTTCCTCACCAAGTTCGCCTCCAAGGTCACCATCGTGCACCGCCGCGACGAGTTCCGCGCCTCCAAGATCATGGCCGAGCGCGCGCTGGCGAACCCGAAGATCGAGGTCGCCTGGAACTCCGCGGTCGAGAAGATCAACGCCGACGGCGGCAAGGTCGCCAGCGTCGACCTGGTCGACACCGTGACCGGCGAGACCCGGAACCTCGCGGCGACGGGCCTGTTCATCGCGATCGGCCACGACCCGCGCTCGGAGCTGTTCAAGGGCCAGGTCGAGCTCGACGAGTCCGGCTACGTGAAAGTGGCCGCGCCGTCGACGAAGACCAACCTGGAGGGCGTGTTCGCCGCGGGCGACCTCGTCGACCACACGTACCAGCAGGCGGTCACGGCCGCCGGCACCGGCTGCGCCGCCGCGCTCGACGCCGAGCGCTACATCGCCGCACTCGAGGACGCCGCGGTCGCGGCATAACCGACTTCCCCTTCTTCACACACACAGGAGGATGCCCATGGGCGCCATCAAAGCCGTCAACGACGAGCAGTTCCAGGCCGAGGTGCTGGAAGCCGACAAGCCCGTGCTCGTCGACTTCTGGGCCGAGTGGTGCGGGCCCTGCAAGAAGGTCGCGCCGGTCCTCGAAGAGCTCGCGACCGAGATCGACTCGATCGAGATCCGCAAGCTCGACACCGACGCGAACCCGGAGATCACCCGCAAGTACGGCGTGATGAGCGTGCCGACCATGATCCTGTTCAAGGACGGCGAGCCGGCGCAGCAGCTCATCGGCGCCCAGCCCAAGGCGGCCATCCGCAAGTTCCTGGGCCAGTAGGGAACGAGACGAGTACTCACTAGTCGATCGGGGGACGGAGCCAGCTGCTTCGTCCCCCGCTTCTTGTCGTACCCCCGCGATATTTTTGATACCAGGGGTCCCTTAAGGGGACATTTCGGGAATATCCGCTTTCATGTTTCATCACCGCAGGTCAGCGTCCTACAGATGTTGCGATGCGGCCCAGTGGGCGGCCAGCGGACCGGGTCGGCGGCCGAGGTCGGCAGCCAGGGCCGACGATCACGATCAGCCGCCGGTCGGGAGCCAGGGCCAGCGAGCAGGGCGAGCGGCCGGGGCCCGCGGATTCAGTCGAAGACGTCGCCGTCGCGCTGGGTCCCCGGGCGGTCGATGCGGGAGCGGCTCGTGGTCGGCTCGCCGAAGAACTGCTCCAGCTCGACGTCGTCGAGCTTGAACCACTCCACCGAATCGCTCGGCTCCATGGCCTCCTCGGCCTCCACGCTCCGGTCGATCGCCGAGCGCAGCTCCAGACGCAGCCGCGGGTACCGCGGGTCGAAGCGGACCGTCTTGAACCCCACCGAGCGGTAGAAGTCCGCCGGCACCAGGCACGCCCCGGCCTCGCCGCGGGCGTCGCCGAAGGTCTCCAGCGCGTAGATCCCCCGCCGCGCCACGTCCGCCGCGACGGTCTGCACCAGCTGGCGCCCCAGGCCCGTCCCCGCGAACGCCGGGCTCACATAGGCCGTCATCAGCAGGGCCGCATCGGGAGAGACCGGCCCCGACGGGAACTCCATCGAGCGGGGCACGAACTTCGGGGAGGCGTAGGTGACGAAACCGGCCACCGCCTCGCCCTCGTAGGCGATCCGGCCGCACCCGCCCCACTCCAGGAGCGTGTGCGACAGCCACGCCTCCTTCTCGATGGCGGGCTCGCCGACGTCCCGCGCCGCCTCGGCGCACAGGGGCGACAGCTCCCAGAACACGCAGGCGCGGCACCGCCTCGGAACCTCGTCCAAGGAGTCGAGTGTGAGGTTGACCATGCGCCGATGCACCCGTCCAGCCTACGCGGATGAGGGGTCCACATGACGGAAAACACGCGCGGCCTGCGGCCCCTGTGCTAGTAGAGTGGTTCGATCACTGTGCGCGAACGGCGGCGCTCGCCGACCGCTCGACGGCAGGGGCCGTAGGCTGGCCGACAGGACCCCGCGCGCCGGGGCCCGAAACGCAGAGCGCGACCCGCGACCACCGCTCGCGGGCGACGAGGACCATCAGAGGAGGTCTCCGCGTGTCCGGTACAACACTCGACGATTACACCGGTCGCTACGCATCCCGGGTTCACGGGATGGCACAGTCGGAGATCCGCGCACTGTTCTCGGTCGCATCGCGACCGGAGGTCGTCTCCCTCGCCGGAGGGAACCCGTACACGGCCGCGCTCCCCATGGACGAACTCGGCGAGATGTTCACCCGCCTCCTCTCCCAGGTCGGCGCCGAAGCGCTCGGCTACTGCCCCGGCCAGGGCAGCGTCGCGCTGCGCGAGGCGCTGTGCGGGGTCCTGGAGCTGTCGGGCATCCGCGCCTCGGCCGACGACCTCGTCCTCACCACCGGCGCGCAGCAGGGACTCGACCTGCTCGCCCGCACCTTCCTCGACCCCGGCGACATCGTGCTCGCCGAAGGGCCCACCTACGTCGGCGCGCTCGGCGCGTTCCAGGCCGCGCAGGCCGACGTCCGGCACCTCCCCATGGACGACGAGGGCCTCATCCCCGCCGGCCTGGAGGAAGGGCTCGCCGCGATCGCGCGCGAGGGCCGCCGGGCCAAGTTCCTGTACACGATCCCGACCTACCAGAACCCGGCCGGCGTCACGCTGACCGAGGAGCGGCGCGAGGAGATCCTCGCGATCGCCGAGCGGCACGGGCTCCTCATCATCGAGGACGACCCGTACTCGATGATCAGCTTCGACGGCACGCCGCCCGCGCCGCTGCGCGCCCGCGCCGAGCGGGGTGTCATCTACCTCGGGACGGTCTCCAAGATCTTCGCCGCGGGCCTGCGCCTCGGCTGGGTCCTGGCCCCGCCCGCGGTGCGCGACAAGCTGCTCCTGGCGATCGAGGCGTCGATCCTGTGCCCGTCCGGGCTCACGCAGGAGGCCACGCTCCGCTTCCTCACGGAGATGGAGTGGCGCCAGCAGGTCAAGGTCTTCAACACGCTCTACCGGGACCGCCGGGACGCGCTCCTGGCGGCGCTCGGCGACTACATGCCCGACGGGATGACCTGGACCGTCCCCGGCGGCGGCCTGTTCATCTGGGCCACACTGCCGGACGGGCTCGACTCCAAGGCGATGCTCCCCCGCGCGCTCCAGGAGCGGGTGGCGTACGTCCCGGGCACCGGTTTCTACGCCGACGGCAACGGCCGCAGGGAGATGCGCTTGAACTTCTCGACCCAGACCGCCGAGGTCATCCGCGAGGGGGTCCGCCGCCTGGCGGGCGTCGTCGCGAGCGACATCGAACTGCGCGACACGTTCGCGGAGGGCGGGGCATGAAGGAGGGCGCCGCAGCCGCGGACATCCGGGTGCTCATCCTCGCCGGGGGCATGTCGTACGAGCACGAGGTCTCGCTGAAGTCCGGCCGCCGCGCGGCCGACGCGCTCCAGCGGCTCGGCTTCGCCTGCTACACGCGGGACCTCGACGGGGAGCTGCTGCCGGCCCTCCAGGAGTTCCCGCCCGACGTGGTCCTGCCGCTCGTGCACGGCCAGCCGGGCGAGGACGGCTCGCTCCAGGCGGTGCTCGAACTGCTCGGGCTCCCGATCGTCGGCACCGGCTCCACTGGCGCACGCCGGGCGTGGAACAAGATCGCGGCCAAGGACCTGCTCCGGACCGCCGGGATCCCCACGCCGGACTGGACGTCGATGCCGCGCCAGGCGTTCTCGGACTTCGGGGCGCGCAAGCTCCTCGACCGGATCGCCGCGAAGATGGGCCTGCCGCTGGTCGTCAAGCCGAACTCGGGCGGGTCGGGCCTCGGCGTGCACGCGGTGCACAAGGAGGACGACTTCCCGTCGGCAATGATGGGCTGCTTCTCCTACAGCGACACGGCGCTCATCGAGTCGTTCGTCGAGGGGCGCGACATCGCGGTCGGCGTGATCGACCTCGGCGACGGCCCGGTGGCCCTGCCGCCGGTCGAGATCGCGCCGCTCCACGGGGACTACGACTACGCGGCCCGGTACAACCCCGGCGCGACCCGCTGGACGGTCCCCGCGGCCCTCAGCGAGCCCGTGGCGGCCCGTACGGCCGAACTGGCACTGGAGGTCCACCGGACGCTCGGACTCGGCGACATGTCGCGGGTCGACCTGATCGTGGACGACGCCGGCGGCATCCAGGTCCTGGAGGCGAACGTCGCCCCCGGGACCACCGAGACCTCGCTGCTGCCCATGGCGATCGAGGCCGCCGGGCTCGATTTCGGCGAGGTGCTGGCGACGATGGTCCGCCAGGCCCTCGCCCGCACCTGATCCGCACCGGAGCAGCAGGGCAACTGAGCAACACGAAGGGCGCCGATGTTTCACGTGAAACATCGGCGCCCTGAGTCGTTCCCCGCCGCAACGGGCCGGGCACGGCCCCGGCCGGGCATCGTCCCCGACCGAGCGTCGTCCCCGACCTGTCGACGCTCATCGAAGGGCACCGGCCGGAGGGTCCCGTACCGCGATTCAGCAGGCAGTAGCGTTGGGCCAGAACATGAAGGCGGATATTCCCGAAATGTCCCCTTAAGGGACCCCTGGTATCAAAAATATCGCGGGGGTGCGACAGAAACCCGGCCTGTCGCCTCACCCGATCGGGGGCGGATCATTCAGGTCAGTCGTCGCTGAGCCAGGCGGCGATGTACTCGAGGTTCATCTGCCACTCGTGCTCCTCGACCGGCGGGAGGATCTCGTCCCACATGGTCATGAACGGGCCCCGCAGTTGGAGGTAGCCGTGGGGGCGGGCCAGGAACCACTGCTGGAGATGCGCGGTGCCGTCGCCCCAGCGGTTCACGTGGACCTGGGCCACCGACTCCAGGGAGCGGATCGCCCGTTCCAGGCGCACGGTGAGGACGCCGAGTTCCGCGGCGTGCATCGTCGAGAGGTCACCGAGGTCGAGGTGCGCCCGCGGCTCCAGGATCACCACCACCGGGAGGCCGCTCGGGGCCGGCGGGCTCTTCAGGCGCCAGCGTTCGTTCGACCACAGGTACACCGAGTCCGGCGTATGGCAGGCCGCGCACTGCTCCTGCCGGTCGCCGCGGCGCGGCGGCTCCGCGTCCACCGGTTCCTGGAGCGGCTTGATGCGGAGTTCGCCTTCGAACGGGAAGGCGGGCCAGCCGACGAAGGCGGGCAGGTTCGGCCGGACACCGCGCGGGTGCTGGTTCGGGTGCCGGGTGTTCGTCAAGTCGGGCTTCGAATTCGGGCCGGGGGTACTCGCAGCTGCCACCATCGAAAAATACCTCATGGGGGCGAGAGGGGAAACCACCGGAATCCACCTTTTGGCAGATTTCAACTGGGTTAACACGGAGGACGCCTTCCGGACTCCCGACAGTGGAGCGATCATAGTCCGCGAACCAGGCGAATCAGTGGCGGACAACGCGTTTCACGGGCACAAGTGACGTGCGCCCATATGGCGGGAAGCCCCTGTCCGGAGGGCCGGTCCATAGGGCAAGCTGGAAGGCGTGCAAGCAACAGTGACTGATAGTTCCACGCCGGAGGCGACGCCCGATTCGGGCGAGATCGCCGTCCTGGTGGACCCGCCGGTCACCGCCGCGCTCGTTGACGAACTCAGCCATCTCTGGGTGAGAGTGACGAACGCCGGCGGTTCCGTCGGGTTCGTCCCGCCGGTCAACATCGACGAGGTCCGCCCTCACACCGTCTCCATTCTCGCGCGAGTGATCGACCGGACTGACACGCTGGTCGCTCTAAAGGAAGGAGCCGCCATTGTCGCTTGGTGTGTTCTCGCATCAAACGACAGCCCGCCGCGACACGGGTGGCGGACCATGCGCCACGTCCAGGTCGACCCCGCCCGGCAGGGCGGCGGTCTGGGGGGCAAGCTGCTGGCGGCCGTCGACCATGTGGCCCGCGAAGAGCTGAAGCTGGAGGCGCTCAGCCTCAAGGTCCGCTCGGGCACCGGTGCCGACGCCTTCTATCGCCGACACGGATTCACTGAGGTCGGCCGTCTGCCGCGCGCCGTGCGCATGGCCGATGACGACTACCGGGACGACATCATCATGTGGCGGGAACTCTCCTAGCCGCAACCGGGATTGAACAAGGGGCGGGATGTTTCACGTGAAACATCCCGCCCCTTCGTTGTCTGCAACAGCGGGCCACCTGACGGCGCTCCGCTCGGCGTTACTCGATGCCGACCTGCTCGGCAGTGCGTTTCGATGCCGATCCGCTCGCCAGTGCTATTCGATGCCGATTTGCTCGACGATGCGATCGAGGTCCGAGAGCGAGCCGAAGTCGATGACGATCTTGCCCTTCTTGCGACCCCAGGAGATCGACACCTGCGTCTCGAAGTGGTCCGACAGGCGCTCTTTCAGCTCCTCCAGACCGGGGGCCTTGATGCGGTCCTTCGCGGCGCGCGAGTCGCGCGGGCGGGGCTCGTCGAGCTCCGGCTTCTCCTCCAGGCGGTTGGCCGTCACCAGCTCTTCAGTGCTGCGCACCGACAGGCCTTCGCTGATGATCCGCTCGGCGATGTGCTCCTGCGAGTCGGCGCTGTCGAGGCCGAGCAGGGCGCGGGCGTGGCCCGCGGTGAGGACGCCGGCGGCGACCTTCGTCTGGACCGTCGGCGGCAGGCCGAGGAGGCGGATCATGTTGGAGATCTGCGGGCGGCTGCGGCCGATCTTCTTCGACAGCTCCTCCTGGGTCACGTTGAACTCTTCGAGGAGCTGCGCGTAGGCCGCGCCCTCTTCGAGGGGGTTCAGCTGGACCCGGTGGATGTTCTCCAGCAGCGCCTCGCGGAGCATCTCCTCGTCGGCGGTGCGGCGCACGATCGCCGGGACGGTCTCCCAGCCGAGGGCGGTGGCCGCGCGCAGACGCCGCTCCCCCATGACGAGTTCGAAGCGGGCGCCGTCCTCGCGGGGCTCGTCCGCGGTGCGCTCGCGCACGGCGATCGGCTGGAGCATGCCGACCTCGGTGAGGGAGGTCTGGAGTTCGAGCAGATGGTCGTCGTCGAAGAACTGCCGCGGCTGCTTCGGGTTGGTGCCGATGTCGGGGATCGGGATCAGCTGGAAGCTCGCCCCGGGGACCGGCACGAGGTCCGGGCCCGCCGATGTTTCACGTGAAACATCGGGAACCGGCTCGGGCTCGACGGTGGATGTTTCACGTGAAACATCGCGCTCGATCGTCCGTTCCGGAGCCCGCTCGACCCGTGCCGCCTGACGGGGTGCCGCCACCGGCGCGGGGGCCTCGTCGGCCTCCGTCGTCGTGCTCTCGGCCAGACCGGTCGGGATGAGCGCGCCCAGTCCGCGACCGAGCCCTCCGCGCTTCGCCGCAGCCATCGACTAGTTCCCGCCCTTCTGGTTCTTCCCGCGCCGGGAGAGTTTCGCGCCCCGCAGGGCGATCTCCTCAGCCGCTTCGAAATAGCTCGTCGCACCCCGCGAGCCGGGGTCGTACGTCATGATCGACTGCCCGTACCCAGGGGCCTCGGACACGCGGACGCTCCGCGGGACCACCGCGTCGAGGACGATCTCGCTGAAGTGCCCGCGCACCTCCTGCTCCACCTGGTCGGCGAGCTTGGTCCGCTTGTCGTACATGGTGAGCAGAATGGTCGAGACCCGCAGGCGCGCATTGAGATGCGCCTTGATGAGCTCGATGTTCCGCAGCAGCTGGCCGAGCCCTTCGAGCGCGTAGTACTCGCACTGGATCGGGATCAGCACCTCTTCCGCGGCGACGAGCGCGTTCACGGTGAGGAGGCCGAGCGACGGCGGGCAGTCGATGAAGATGTAGTCGAGCTCCCCGCTGAAGGTCTCGATGCTCTTCTCCAGGCGCCCTTCACGGGCGACCACGTTGACGAGCTCGACCTCCGCACCGGCGAGGTCGATCGTCGCCGGGATGCAGTAGAGCGAGGGGATGCCGTCGACCGGGGTCGCGATCTCGTCGAGCGACATGCCCTCGACGAGTGCTTCGTAGACGCTCGGGGTGCCGGCGCCGTGTTCGACACCGAGACCGGTGGAGGCGTTCCCCTGCGGGTCGAGGTCGACCACCATGACACGGTTTCCGTGCAGTGCCAACGCGACCGCCAGGTTCACCGTGCTCGTGGTCTTGCCGACGCCGCCCTTCTGGTTGGCCACGGCGAAGACGCGGCGGCGGGTGGGCCGGGGCATCGTCACGGAGCCGGTGGGGTTGAGGACGCGGACCGCGCGCTGGGCTTCGCGCGCCAGCGGGAGGTCGTCGTCGAGCGGCGAGTTCTTCTCGATCGACACCGGCTGCTGCGGCACCGATTTCGTGGCGGCCTTCCGCCCGTTGTTCGCCTGCGCCTCTTCGGGCGCCAAGTGCCGACCGGCCCTGCCGCGCGATGTCTTCGCCATCCCGTCCCCCCGTTCCCCGCTGCCTTGAGACGTACCGGCGTTCGCGCCGGACTGGCTCGCAACCGATTCTGACCCAGTCTGCCCGTAGGCCGGGGCTGCGCCACCCGATTCGGGGGAGGTTTCTCGATAGCGGTAGCGGCGGGAGGGGGGCGCCTCCTCGCTCACGGCCGCATCGAGGAGGTTCCGGATACGCCGTTCGGCCGGTGTATCGCCGCCAAGGGAGCTGTGTTCACGATCTTCGGAGGGAAGGGGGTCGCGCACGTTCACCGCCACAGACTACGGGCCGAATGTTTCACGTGAAACATCGCCCTGCTCGGAGTAACTTACTCGGCATAGGTTATCCGAACCCGGCGCACATCGCCGAATGCAAAGTGCCGCGATGCGGTCGGCATCGCGGCACTTGTTGCAGCACTTGGGTTCTGACGACGTGAATTTTGCAGTCGCCTTGGTGCGGTCGGCTAGTGCACCCGCTCGATCTCCACAACCGTTACGGGGACGGTGAACACGGGCTCGCTCAGCTTGTACTGCCCGCACTGGAGGATCGACGCCTTCGACCCGCCGAGGGCCCGGATCGAGTTCGCGTCGCGCTTGATCTCCTCCTCCGCACTCTGCCCCTTGATCGCCAGCATCACGCCGGCGACCCGGACCAGCGGCAGGCACCAGCCCGCGAGCTTTCCCAAGGGCGCCACGGCACGCGACACCACGATGTCGGCCTTGCCCCGCGGGGCGACCTCGTCGGCGCGGGCCCGGACGACCTCCACGTTGGTGAGGCCGAGCGTCTCGATGACCTCTTCGAGGAAGGTCACCCGTCGCTGCATGGGCTCCACGAGGGTCACCCAGATGTCCGGCCGGGCGATCGCCAGCGGGATGCCCGGGAGGCCGCCGCCGGACCCGACGTCGATCACGTCGGAGTCCTGAGGGATCAGCTCCTCGACCACCGCGCTGCCGAGCACGTGCCGGCCCCACAACCGCGGCACCTCCCGCGGCCCGATGAGGCCGCGCTCGATCCCGATGGTCGACAGGAGGCCGACGTACCCTTCGGCGAGGGCGATCCGCTCGTCGTCTGCCCCGAACACAGAGGCCAATGTTTCACGTGAAACATTGGCCTCGGCGGTTTCGGAGCCTTCCGGCTCTTCGCTCATTCGATCGCTACTCCGCCGGCTTCACGACGACCCGGCGGCGCGGCTCGGCGCCCTCGGACTCGCTCTGCACGCCGTCGGTGGCGTTGATGACGTCGTGGACGCACTTCCGCTCGAAGGCGCTCATCGGGTCCAGCTTGACGACGCTCGCGGTCTCGATGACCCGCTTGGCGGTCTTCTCGGCCAGCTCGGCGAGCTTCTTGCGGCGCCCGGCGCGGTAGCCCCCGATGTCGAGCATCAGGCGCGAGTGGTCACCGGTCTTGCGGTACACCGCGAGGCGGCACAGCTCCTGGAGGGCTTCGAGGGTCTGGCCCTTGGGGCCGACGAGGCCGCCGAGGTCCTCCCCGACGATCTCGACCTGGGGGCGGTCGCCGACGACGAGTTCGTCGATGTCCCCGTCGAGGTCGAGGATGTCCAGCAGGCCTTCCATGTAGTCGGCCGCCACTTCGCTCTGCTCAAAGAGGTCGTCTTCGGAGGCCACCTCGTCCTCCCGCACCGTTGCTCCCATAATTGCCAACTCGTCCTATCGCTCGTTATAAGCCTAGTTTGCACCATTGTGGCTGATCCGGAGGCGCCTGCGCCGCCCCGGATCCTCCCCCTAGCCTTTTTTCTTCTTGGAGGCCTGCTGCGCGCCGCTGACCTTCTTGGCCCGCGCGATGCGCTCGGCCCGTGAGAGGTTCTTGCCCGCGCCCGGGCCGCCCTTGGTCTGGCCGGACCCGTTGGCGCCGTTGACGGCACTGCCGTTCACTCCCGGCTCCGGGTCGGGCTTCGGGGTGGCGGAAGGGGTCTGCTTCGGCCGCTTGCCCGGCTTGGGGGCCAGGTCCTTGCGGCGCTGCTCGGCCTCGCGCTGCTCTTCGAGCATCTTCTCGTGGGCCTTCGAGCCGGGCTTCGGCGGCTTCGCGTTCGCGTTGTTCTGCGCGGGCGGCGGGTACTTGTGGAGCACGTACTGCTGCTGCCCCAGCGAGAACAGGTTGTTGATGGTCCAGTAGATGACCACGCCGATCGGGAACGCGCCCGCGGAGAAGATCATGATGACGGGGATGCCGTAGAGCATCACCTTCTGGATCATGCGCTGGTTCGGGTCCTCGTTCCAGCCGGTCTTGAGGATCATCTGACGGGTGGTCAGGAAGGTCGTGAGGATCATCGCCGCGCCGAGGACGCCGGCGACGAGCTTGACGGTGACCGAGGAGGAGCCGACCGCTTCGAGCTGGCTCGCGGGGGTGAGGAAGGTGCTCCAGAACGGGGCGCCGAACAGCTTCGCGTGGACGTAGGTGTTCCAGTCCGAGCCCGCGCCGGCGGCGAGGCCGCTCCAGCCGTACAGGTCGGTGTTCAGCGTCTGGTCGGGGTCGGGGCGGCGGAGCACGTGGAACAGCGCCAGGAAGACGGGCATCTGGATCAGGATGGGAAGGCAGCCCATGAGCGGGTTGGCCTTCTCCTTCCGATACAGCTCCATCATCTCTTTCTGGAGCGTCTCGCGGTCGCCCTTGTAGCGCTCCTGGAGCGCCTTGATCTCGGGGGCGAGCTTCTGCATCGCGCGCTGCGACTGGATCTGCTTGACGAACAGCGGGAAGAGGATGACGCGGAGGGTGATCACGACGCCGACGATGGCGAGGACCCACGCCCAGTCCGTCTGGAGGAAGCCGTTGTCGTCTCCGCCGAAGACGTTCGACCAGAGGTCGTGCCACCGCAGCAGCACCCAGGACACGCCGTCGTAGGCCCACTCCATCACTTGCGGACTCCAGTCATCTCGCTCTTCGAATTCATCACGTGCTCATCGGTGCCGAGGGGGCACGGGGTCGAAACCCCCCGGATGAAAGGGGTGGCACCGTCCCAGCCTTCGCAGGCTCAACCATATGCCACGTACGGCGCCGTGCTCGGACAGCGCCTCAAGGGTATATGCGCTGCAACTGGGGTAGAAGCGGCAGCGGGCCGGAAGGGCCGGGCTTATCCAACGACGGTACGCGACGACGGGAGCACCGACCACCCGGACCAGGGCGGACCTCGCCTCTCGTTCAACAGGTTTCGCCGAAGGCGAACAAGCGTGGGGCGCCGAAGGCGAACCGCCGAAAGCGTGCTCGCTCCCCGCGGGGGGATCGGCGGTCTCGGACACCGGGCGCACGCGTCCGAAGGGCGCCGGTCCCGCTGCGGGGACCGTCATCGCCGGCTCCGCTGCTCGCGGGCGGGCTTGGGGTCGCGGGCCGCCTTGACGGCCTCGGTCAGGTCCCGGTGCAGTTCGTCGAAGTCGCGCTGGGCGGCCTTCGGGGTGGCCCGGACGACGACGTCGGTCCCGGCCGGCCAGTGCGGCAGCTCGGCCGCGGCGGCGTGGCGGAGGCGGCGCTTCACCTTGTTGCGGACGACGGCGTTGCCAACGGCCTTGGAGACGACAAAACCCGCCCGCGCCGTGCGGTTCGCATCGGCTTCGGGCGGTGTGGTCTCGCTGTGTGCTGCTGTGCGCTCAGGTGCCCAGTGCACGACGACGCCACCCCGGGCGGCGCGGCTGCCGCGTTTGAGCGCGGCGCCGAAGTCCCGGCTGCTGCGGATTCGCGCGTCGGCTGGTAGCACCTGGATCACGTCCTCATCGGGAGCCCCCGCGGGCGGGCCTTCGCCCGCCTCGCGCAGGGGTCCGGAGGCAAGCGCTCAGACGGTCAGCTGCTTGCGACCCTTGTTGCGGCGCGCGTTCACGATGGCGCGGCCGGCACGGGTGCGCATGCGCAGCCGGAAGCCGTGGGTGCGCTTGCGACGGCGGTTGTTCGGCTGGTAGGTGCGCTTGCTCACGACGGATGTCTCCCATTACGAATCAAATTGCCACTGCGCCAGGCCCTCTCGGGGCCCAGCCCCGGATCGGGGCTACGGGGACGCGGAGAACAGCCTAGCAGGGCTTTCATCGGCGGCCCCAGCCGCGGACGGCGGGTGTGGCATGCCCCTCTGGGTCGACGGGCAACCACCTCATGTTACTCGCCGCACCGGCGCGGTCGCCAGCGCGGGTGCGGGGCCCGCGGGCCGGGCTCGAGTGCCGCGACCGTCCTTCCGGGAGCGGTCGGGGCGCCTTCCTGCGGCCGTCTCCAGGGCTTGCGCGACCGGTGCGAGCAGCCTGTGGATAACTTCGCGCGGATTGCGGGCGACTTTCGCGGCACTGGAACGGCATCGTTCCGGGCGTGGCGCGAAATACCAGGTCATGACCGTGATTCAGGAAACATTGTCACAAGCGGCGCATGTGCACAGGGCAGCTGAAGACCTGTGGATAACCTGTGGAAAACTTGCTGGAACGCGCTGCGGGCGGCACCGGGGGAACCGGGTGCGGCAGTGCGGAACGCCTGCATCGGAGCCTACCGGTAGCGGCCCCCGAACTTCGCGAAACCGACCGTTCGGGGACAGAAGACGAGCACAAAGGGATGGCGAACGTGACCGACCGAGATCTGTCGGCAGTCTGGTCGGCGGTGAGCGCCGAGCTGGCTGAGGCGTCCTCGCTCACCCGTCAGCAGGCGGCGTGGATGCGGCTGTCGCAGCCCGTGCTGTCGATGCCGGGCACGTTCATCGTCGCGGCTCCGGACAAGTTCGCCCGGTCGGCGTTCGAGTCGAAGCTCCGCGTCCCGATCAGCGAGGCCCTCTCCCGGCATCTGGGCCAGCCGACGCAGATCGCGGTGACCTTGCAGGAGAAGCAGGCCGAGGCGGCGCCGGCTCCGGAGGCGCCGGTGAACGGGACGTCGGTCCCGGTGTCGGAAGCGCAGCCGGGCGACGCGACGATCGTGTTCGAGCGGCCGAACTTCGAGCAGCCCGCCGCGCCGGCCGAGGAGCCGCCGCAGCAGCCGCGGGGTCCCGTCCCGGCGCAGAATCCGCCGAGCCTGTTCGACACGGCGGCGTTCCGTCCCGGGGAGGCCCCGGAGGCGCGGCCGGCCGAGCGCGCGCCGGAGCCCGAGCCGGAGCGTGCGGCGTCGATCCCGCACCAGCCGGTGCGTCCGGCGCAGGCCGAGGCGCCCCGCTGGGAGGAGCAGGCCCCGGAGCCGCCGCCGGTCGACGGCGCGGAGCTCGAGCGGGTCCTGTCGGAGACGGCGGCGCGGCGCGCGGACGGGCACAAGGACAACGGCGGCGGTCCGGCGGTGGCGCCGCCGCCCTCGGACGACCCGGATCCGGAGCGGCGCGGGCACATCACGAAGGCCCACCAGGCGACGCCGGCGAAGGGCGTGGACGGGGTCGGCCGGCTCAATCCGCGCTACAACTTCGACACGTTCGTCATCGGCTCCTCGAACCGCTTCGCGCACGCGGCGGCGTTCGCGGTCGCGGAGGCCCCGGCGAAGGCGTACAACCCGCTCTTCATCTACGGCGGCTCCGGGCTGGGCAAGACCCACCTGCTGCACGCCGTGGGGCACTACGCGCACGACCTGGGCACGGCCCACTCGGTGCGGTACGTGACCACGGAGGAGTTCACGAACGACTTCATCAACTCGCTGTCGGACCGGCGCCAGCAGGCGTTCCAGCGCCGCTACCGGGACGTGGACATCCTCCTGATCGACGACATCCAGTTCCTCATGGACCGCGAGCGCACGCAGGAGGAGTTCTTCCACACCTTCAACGCGCTGCACAACGCGAACAAGCAGCTGGTGATCTCCTCGGACCGCTCGCCGAAGCAGCTCCAGACGCTGGAGGACCGGCTGCGGACCCGCTTCGAGTGGGGGCTGCTGGCGGACATCCAGCCGCCGGACCTGGAGACGCGGATCGCGATCCTGCGCAAGAAGGCCGTGCAGGACGAGCTGAACGTGCCCACGGACGCGGTGGAGTTCATCGCGACGCAGATCCACCACTCGATCCGGGAGCTGGAGGGCGCGCTGATCCGGGTGACGGCGTACGCGAGCCTGAACAAGAAGCCGGTGGACCTGGGCCTGGCCGAGGAGGTGCTGCACGACTTCATCCCCGAGGGCGGCAACACGGCCGAGGTGACGGTGGACCAGATCATGCAGGCGACGGCGGACTACTTCGGGGTGGCGTCGGCGGACCTGAAGGGGAACTCGCGCTCGCGGGTGCTGGTGAACGCCCGGCAGGTCGCGATGTACCTGTGCCGGGAGCTGACGGACATGTCGCTGCCGCGGATCGGGCAGGCGTTCGGCGGTCGCGACCACACGACGGTCATGCATGCGAACAAGAAGATCCGGAAGCAGATGGCGGAGCGGCGGGCGCTCTACAACCAGATCGCGGAATTGACGAACCGTTTGAAACACCAGGACGATTGAGCGGGTTGTGGAAAAGGTTGTGGAAAAGCTGTGGATAAGCCCCGGATTCTGTGGACAACCTGTGGACAGTGTGTGGAAAACAGGCGGCAGCGCGATTCTGTTTCGCGTTGAGGCTGTGGAGAACCCTGTGCATAACCTGTGGAAAAGCTGTGGACAGACCTGTGGACGAGATGTGGAAAACTCGGCGGGTGTCGGAGGCTGTGGATAAGCTCCTGATTCATCCACAGGTTCTCCACAGGCCGTCCACAGGCCCGGACCCCGAAAGAGCTGCGAAAAGACGGGTTTTCCACAGTTTCCACAGCACCGACTACTACGACGACAGTTATATCTATAGAGAAACCATTAGTACTAGCGCTGTGAATAACCGAGCTTCATCCAGAAGGAGCGACCCATGAAGTTCCAAGTCGAACGCGACACGTTCGCCGACGCGGTGTCCTGGACCGCGAAGAGCCTCCCGGCCCGCCCGTCGGTGCCCGTCCTCGCGGGCGCGCGCCTGTCGGTGGACGACGGCACGCTGACCATCTCCGGTTTCGACTACGAGATCTCCACCCGGGTCACCGTGGAGGTCACCGGCGAGTCGGCCGGGACCGCGCTGGTCTCGGGCAAGCTCCTCGCCGAGATCGTCAAGGCCCTCCCGAACAAGCCGGTCGACTTCGTGGTCGACGGCCCCCACGCCGAGCTCACCTGCGGGTCGGCGCGGTTCACCCTGCCGACCATGCCCCTGGAGGACTACCCCTCGCTGCCGCAGATGCCCGAGGCGATCGGGACCATCGACGCCGAGGAGTTCGCGAAGGCCGTGGCGCAGACCGCGGTCGCCGCAGGTAAGGACGAGACCCTGCCGACGATGACCGGCGTCCAGGTGGAGCTGTCGGGCGGCGGCATCGGGATGCTGGCGACCGACCGCTACCGGATGGCCATCCGCGACTCCTCCTGGGAGCCCGGCGCCTCCGACGTGGCCGTGACGGTCCTGGTGCCGGCCAAGGCGCTCGCGGACACCGCGCGCACGTTCGGCTCGCTCTCGGGCCCGGTGACGATCGCGGTCCCCGCCGGCGGCGAGGGCGCCCCCGGGATGATCGGCTTCACCGCGGGCGGGCGCCAGACGACCTCGCGGGTCCTCGACGGCCAGCTGCCGCCGCTGCGCAGCCTGCTGGCGACGTCGTACGCGACGACGCTGAAGGTGAAGACCTCGGAGCTCATCGAGGTGGCGCGCCGCGTCGCGCTCGTGGGCGACCGGAACTCGCCGATCCGCCTCTCGTTCGACGAGGACGGGCTCGTGGTCGAGGCCGGCGGCGCCGAGGACGCGAAGGCGTCGGAGGCGATGGACTGCTCGCTGGACGGCGAGCCCGGCAAGATCGCGTTCAACCCGACGTACCTCCTCGACGGCCTGTCGGCCGTGGACGCGCCCTACACCGCGTTCAAGATGAACGAGCTCGGCAAGCCGGTCGTGATGACCGGGCAGCCCGCGCCCGAAGATGAGGATTCCGACACAAACCACGACGTGTACCTGTACATGCTGCAACCATTGCGTTGGGACGCCTGACCGCACAACGACGTGAACGACCCTGGCGCGAACACCGCGGAACGCTTTCGTGTTTGAAAGGGGGCGCGACATGCAACTCGGCATGATCGGGCTCGGCAAGATGGGCGGCAACATGAAGTTGCGGCTCGAAAAGGCTGGACACCAGGTCGTCGGCTACGACCGCAACCCGGAGGTCGCCGACGTCGGCTCCCTCGCGGAGCTGGTCGGCGCGCTCGACGCCCCGCGGGCCGTGTGGGTCATGGTCCCCGCGGGCGAGGCCACCCGGTCCACCGTGGCCGAACTGGCCGGGCTCCTGTCGGAGGGCGACATCGTCGTCGACGGCGGCAACTCGCGGTTCACCGAGGACGCGGTCAACGCCGAGGCCCTCGCGGCCCACGGCATCGGCTACGTCGACGCGGGCGTCTCCGGCGGCGTGTGGGGCCTGACCGAGGGCTACGCGCTCATGGTCGGCGGCGCCGAGGCCGACGTGGCCCGGCTCCAGCCGGTCTTCGACGCGCTCAAGCCCGAGGGCGAGCACGGATTCGTGCACGCGGGCGGGGTCGGCGCGGGCCACTACGCGAAGATGGTGCACAACGGCATCGAGTACGCCATGATGCAGGCGTACGCCGAGGGCTACGAGCTCCTGGAGGCCAGCGAGTACGTCGACAACGTGCCCGAGGTCTTCAAGTCCTGGCGCGAGGGCACCGTCATCCGCTCGTGGCTGCTCGACCTCATGGACCGGGCGCTCTCGGCGGACCCGAAGCTCGACCACGTCAAGGGCTACGTGGAGGACTCCGGCGAGGGCCGGTGGACCGTGGACGAGGGCATCCGCCTGCGCGTCCCGCTCCCGGCGATCACCGAGTCCCTGTTCGCCCGCTTCACCTCCCGCCAGGAGGACTCCCCGGCGATGAAGGCCGTCGCGGCGCTGCGGAACCAGTTCGGCGGCCACGCCGTCAAATCCGAGTAGCGCAGTGGCGGGCACGCGCCGCGAAGCGGCTGGTGTCGGGACGAAGTCTCGACACCACGTGGAGTCGGAATAATCGAGACGGCATCATAGAGGCGTGCGTGTACGACAGCTGCAATTGACGGACTTCAGGTCCTACGCGCACGCCCAAGTCATGTTCGACGAGGGGCCCTCGATCCTGGTGGGCCCCAACGGACACGGGAAGACCAACCTGGTCGAGGCCCTGGTCTACCTGGCGAACCTCCGCTCCCACCGCGTCTCCGCCGACGCGCCCCTGGTCCGCCAGGGCTGCGAGCAGGCCGTGGTCCGGGCCGAGATCGTCCACGAGTCCCGGCGCCTCCTCGCCGAGCTGGCGATCGTCCCCGGCAAGTCGAACAAGGCCCGGCTCAACCGCACCGACCTGAAGCGCCCCCGCGAACTCATCGGTGCCCTCAAGGCCATCGCGTTCGCCCCCGAGGACCTCGCGCTCGTGCGCGGCGAGCCGTCCGCCCGGCGCCGCTACCTCGACGAGCTCCTGTGCTCCCGGTACCCGCGCTTCGCCGGCGTCCGCGCCGACTACGAGCGGGTCCTCAAGCAGCGCAACACCCTCCTGCGCACCGCGTACCTCGCGAAGAAGACCGGCGGCCGCGGCCCCGGCGGCGCCGAGATGGCCACCCTCGACGCGTGGGACGCCCACCTGGCCGCCCACGGCGCCGAGCTCATGGCCGGGCGCCTCGCGCTCCTCGACGACCTCGCCGAACCCGTCGCGAAGGCGCACTCGCGCATCGCCGACGGCCGCGCCGAGGTGGCGCTCACCTACGAGTCCGAGCTCGGCGACGGCCTCACCGCCGACCAGGAGGTGCTCGAAGCGCGCCTCGCCGCCGCGCTCGCGGGCGCCCGCGCCAAGGAGGTCGAGCGCGGCTCGACCCTCGTCGGCCCCCACCGCGACGACCTCGACCTGGTCCTGGGGACCCTCCCGGTCAAGGGCTACGCCTCCCACGGCGAGACCTGGTCGGTCGCGCTCGCGCTCCGCCTCGGCGCGTTCGAGCTCCTGCGCGCCGACGGCACCGCCCCGATCCTCATCCTCGACGACGTGTTCGCCGAGCTCGACGCCACGCGCCGCGAGCGCCTGGCCGAGTACGCCGAGGCCGCCCCGCAGACGCTCATCACCTGCGCGGTGGCCGGCGACGTGCCCGACCGGCTCACCGGCGCCCGCTACGACGTGTGGGAAGGCGAGGTCAAACGTGTCCTCTAGCAGCAGCGGCGGCTTCGACTACCGGCCGCGCCCGCGGCGGCGCGGCAAGTCCGACGACCCGCGCTTCCGCAAGGAGTGGTCCGGCCCCGGACCCGACAAGCGCGACCCCGAGACCCTCGGCGCGCTCCTGCCGCAGATCGTCCGCAAGAACGGCTGGACCCGCAAGGTGGCCGACGCCTCGGTGTTCGGCCGCTGGGAGGCGATCGTCGGCGCCGACATCGCCAGCCACTGCCGCCCCGAGCAGCTGGAGAACGGCGAGCTCCTCGTCGTCGCGGAGTCCACCGCGTGGGCGACGCAGCTGCGCCTGTTCTCGCGCCAGATCCACGGCAAGCTCGCCGCGGCCCTGGGCCCGAGCGTGGTCAAGCGCCTGAAGATCGTCGGCCCGAGGCAGCCGACTCGCTCCTTCGGCCCCAGGCGGGTGCGGTTTAATGGCTCTCGTGACACGTTCTGAAGCCGGACACCCCTAGGTCCGTAGGGGGGTTCATGTCCGCGGCTCCCAGTGCGACTGTGACGACAACGAGGCGCACAGACACCCGGTCGCAGGCCGAGTCGCAGTAGACTTGACGGATGCGGACCGGCCGGCGCTCCCAGCGTCCGGCCGTCTCCATGGCTGACCCGCCGCGGCGGTGCCCGCGCCCTCCCACCCGGACCAGACAATCCGGCAGGGCCGAGGCCAGACGGCTGAAAAGTGTCACAACCATGGACTAGCTTTCTCACTACGATGCGTGAACGACAGAAGGAGTTGCCGGTGGCGGCGAAGCAGCAGGACGAGTACAGCGCCAGTTCGCTGCAGGTCCTCGAAGGGCTCGAGGCCGTCAGGAAGCGCCCGGGCATGTACATCGGCTCGACCGGCGAGCGCGGCCTGCACCACCTCATCCAGGAGGTCGTCGACAACGCGGTCGACGAGGCGATGGCGGGATACGCCACGGACATCCTGGTGACCCTCACCGACGACGGCGGCGTGAGCGTGCGCGACGACGGCCGCGGCTTCCCCGTTGACCTCCACCCCAAGCTGAAGAAGCCCGGTGTCGAGGTCGCCCTCACCGTCCTGCACGCCGGCGGCAAGTTCGACTCCCAGACCTACGCCGTCTCCGGCGGTCTGCACGGCGTCGGCGTCTCGGTCGTGAACGCGCTCTCGACGCGCGTCACCGTCGAGATCAAGCGCGACGGCTTCAACTGGCGCCAGGACTACAAGCACGCCCAGCCCGGCCCCCTCGAGAAGGGCGAGCCGACCGACGAGACCGGCACGGTCGTCAGCTTCTGGCCCGACGGCGACATCTTCGAGACCCTCGAGTTCGACTACAAGACGATCTACCGCCGCATCCAGGAGATGGCGTTTCTCAACAAGGGACTCGCCATCACCCTCCGCGACGAGCGCCCCGAGCACCTCGACGACGAGGGCAAGATCCGGGAGGTGCGGTTCCAGTACGACGAGGGCATCGCCGACTTCGTGCGCCACCTGAACGCCTCCAAGAACGCCGTCCACCCCACCGTGGTGCAGTTCACGGCCGAGGACGAGAAGGAGTTCCACACCGTCGAGATCGCGATGCAGTGGAACGAGTCGTACGGCGAGTCGGTCTACACGTTCGCGAACACGATCAACACCCACGAGGGCGGCACCCACGAAGAGGGCTTCCGCTCCGCGCTCACCAACGCGGTGAACAAGTACGGCCTCGACAAGAAGATCATCAAGTCCGAGAAGGACCGCCTCTCCGGCGAGGACATCCGCGAGGGCCTGGCCGCGATCATCTCCGTGAAGCTGCGCGAGCCGCAGTTCGAGGGCCAGACCAAGACCAAGCTCGGCAACACCGAGATCAAGGGCTTCGTGCAGCGCGTCTGCAACGAGTGGCTGCCCGACTGGCTCGACCGCCACCCCAAGGAAGCGCGGATCATCGTCCAGAAGGCGTCGAGCGCGGCGAACGCCCGCAAGGCGGCGCAGCAGGCCCGCAAGCTCGCGCGCCGCAAGAGCCTCCTGGAGACCTCCTCGATGCCGGGCAAGCTCGCCGACTGCCAGTCGACGAACCCCGAGGAGTGCGAGATCTTCGTCGTCGAGGGCGACTCGGCCGGCGGCTCCGCCAAGCAGGGCCGCAACCCGCGCACCCAGGCGATCATGCCCATCCGCGGCAAGATCCTCAACGTGGAGAAGGCCCGCCTCGACAAGATCCTCAAGAACAACGAGGTCCAGGGCATGATCACCGCCCTGGGCACCGGCATCCACGAGGAGTTCGACGCCGAGAAGCTCCGCTACCACAAGGTCATCCTGATGTCGGACGCCGACGTCGACGGCCACCACATCAACACGCTGCTGCTGACGCTCCTGTTCCGGTTCATGCGCCCGCTCATCGAGCTCGGCCACGTGTACATGAGCCAGCCGCCGCTGTACAAGATCAAGTGGAACAAGAAGGGCGACCTCGTCGACTACGCCTACTCGGACGCCGAGCGCGACCGGGTGATCGAGGCCGGCGTCGCCTCCGGCAAGGCCGATCCGCGCCGCTCGGACGGCGTCCAGCGCTACAAGGGCCTCGGTGAGATGAACTACACCGAGCTGTGGGAGACGACCATGGACCCCTCGCAGCGCAACCTCCTCCAGGTTCAGCTCGACGACGCGGCAACCGCGGACGAGCTCTTCAGCGTCCTGATGGGTGAGGACGTGGAGAGCCGCCGCCGCTTCATCCAGGAGAACGCCAAGGACGTCCGCTTCTTGGACATCTGAGGCATCGGCCCGATACGACTTCGTCTGACACAGCAAGGAAGCACTGGTGCCTGAGAACAACCAAGACCAGCTGGAGATCCCCGAGGGCCACGGCCGCATCGAACCGGTCGGCATCGAAGTGGAGATGTCGCGCTCCTACCTCGACTACGCGATGAGCGTCATCGTCGGGCGCGCGCTGCCCGACGTCCGCGACGGCCTCAAGCCGGTCCACCGCAAGATCCTGTACGCGATGTACGACGGCGGCTACCGCCCCGACCGCGGGTACGTGAAGTGCTCGCGCGTCATCGGCGACGTGATGGGCCAGTTCCACCCGCACGGCGACGGCGCGATCTACGACTCGCTGGTCCGCATGGCCCAGCCGTGGAGCCTGCGCTACCCGCTCATCGACGGCCAGGGCAACTTCGGCTCCCCCGGCAACGACCCGGCCGCCGCGCACCGGTACACCGAGTCGCGCCTCGAACCGCTCGCCATGGAGATGCTGCGGGACATCGACGAGGAGTCGGTGGACTTCGAGCCGAACTACGACGGCAAGACCACCGAGCCGACGATCCTCCCCAGCCGCATCCCGAACCTCCTGGTGAACGGCTCCGAGGGCATCGCGGTCGGCATGGCCACCAAGATCCCGCCGCACAACCTCCGCGAGGTCGCCAGGGCCGTCGACTGGTGCCTGGAGCACTTCGACGCCACCGAGGAGGAGGCCCTGGAGGCGATCCTCGGGATCATCACCGGCCCCGACTTCCCGACCGGCGCGACCATCCTCGGGCGCGCCGCGATCGAGGACGCCTACCGGACCGGCCGCGGCTCGATCAAGATGCGCGCGGTGATCGAGGTCGAGGAGGACACCAAGGGCCGCCCGTGCCTGGTCGTCACCGAGCTGCCGTACCAGGTCAACCCCGACAACCTGGCCGAGCGCATCGCCGACCTCGTCAAGGAGGGCAAGCTCGGCGGCATCGCCGACATCCGCGACGAGTCCTCGGGCCGCACCGGCATGCGGATCGTGGTCGTGCTCAAGCGCGACGCGGTCCCGAAGGTCGTGCTCAACAACCTGTACAAGCACACGCAGCTCCAGGACACGTTCGGCGCGAACATGCTCGCGCTGGTCGACGGGGTCCCGCGGACGCTGAACATCGCGCAGATGGTCCGCCACTACGTGGCGCACCAGGTCGACGTCATCGTCCGCCGCACCCGGTACCGGATGCGCAAGGCCGAGGAGCGCGCCCACATCCTGCGCGGCCTCGCGAAGGCCCTCGACCTGCTCGACGAGACGATCGCGCTCATCCGCCGCTCGCCCTCGGCCGAGGAGTCGAAGCAGGGCCTCATGAGCCTGCTCGACGTCGACGAGGTCCAGGCCGTCGCGATCCTCGACATGCAGCTGCGCCGCCTCGCGGCGCTGGAGCGGCAGCGGATCATCGACGAGCTGGCCGAGATCGAGGCGAAGATCGCCGACCTGGCCGACATCCTCGCCAAGCCCGAGCGGGTCCGCGCGATCATCCGCGAGGAGCTCGGCGCGGTCGTGGCCCGCTGGGGCGACGAGCGCCGGACGCAGATCCTGCCCGACGCCGGCGAGGTGTCCATGGAGGACCTCATCGCCCGCGAGGACATCGTGGTGACGATCACCCGCGGCGGGTACGTGAAGCGCACGACCACCGACTCGTTCCGCTCGCAGAAGCGCGGCGGGAAGGGCGTCCAGGGCGCGCAGCTCAAGCAGGACGACATCGTCAGCCACTTCTTCGTGTGCACCACGCACGACTGGATCCTGTTCTTCACGAACAAGGGCCGCGTGTACCGCGCGAAGGCGTACGAGCTGCCGGAGGCGAGCCGCACGGCCCGCGGGCAGCACGTGGCGAACATCCTCGCGTTCGGCCCGGACGAGACGATCGCCCAGGTCATCCAGATGGCGAACTACGAGGTGACGCCGTACCTGGTGCTGGCGACCCGCAACGGCCTGGTGAAGAAGTCCAAGCTCACCGACTTCGACTCCCCGCGCACGGGCGGCCTCATCGGCATCAACCTGCGCGACGGCGACGAGCTGGTCGGCGCCTCGCTCATCCAGCAGGAGGACGACCTGCTGCTGGTGTCGCGCAAGGCGCAGTCGATCCGGTTCCAGGCCACCGACGAGGCGCTGCGGCCGATGGGCCGGGCGACGAGCGGCGTGATCGGGATGCGGTTCGTCGGGGACGACGAATTGCTCACCATGATCGTGCTCCGCGATAATATGGACATCCTCGTGGCCACCAGCCGCGGTTACGCGAAGCGGACTCCGGTCGACGCGTATCCGCAGCAGGGCCGCGGCGGCAAGGGCGTCCTGACGGCTAAGATCACGGAACGGCGCGGCGACCTGGTTGGGGCGCTGTCGGTGACGCCCGACGACGAGTTGTTCGCGATCACCTCGGAGGGAGGGGTCATCAGGACTCCTGTGAAGCCGGTCCGGCAGACGTCGGACCGCAACACCCAGGGCGTCAAGCTGATCGACCTGCCCGAGGAAGTGTCGCTGCTCGCCATCACCAGGAGCGCCGAGGAACCGGAACCCGATGAGGGGCAGGACGAGTAGATGACCGACGCGAAGGCCACCGCAGCGGAGACCGAGCGCGAGGACGACGTGCCGGAGCTGCCCTCCGAGCCGTCCGAAGCGAAGCCGGCCGAGGCGGGCACGTCGAAACCGGACGTGACGCCCGAACCGGCGCCCGCGCCCGCGCAGGACCAGACGCTGACGCTGCGGCGCCCTCCGGGCATGACGCCGCCCCCGCTGACGCCGGAGGCGGTGCCGATCCCGCAGTCGACCGGGCCCACCGGCAACACCGCGGCCCAGCAGGCCGCGGGGGTCGCCTCGTCGGCGCGCGTCGCCGACGCGGTGCGCGCGGCCCGCGCGGCCGTCAGCCAGGCCGCGGCGCGGGGTCCGCGCCGGGCCCGCCTGCGGCTCAAGCGGATCGACCCGTGGTCGGTGATGAAGTTCGCGTTCGCCGTGTCGATCGTGCTGTTCATCGTCATGGTCGTGGCGACCACCGTCCTGTACATCGCGCTCGACGCGATGGGCGTGTTCGACACCGTCAACGACATGCTCCAGATGCTCATGGGCTCGAACGCGGACTCGGGCGCGGCGGCCACTGAAGGCTTCAGGATCACCGCGAAGGGCGTCATCGGGGCCGCGGCCCTGCTCGGCGTCGTGAACATGGTCCTGTTCACCGCCCTGGCGACCCTCGGGTCGTTCATCTACAACGTGTGCGCCGACCTCGTGGGCGGCGTCGAGGTCACGCTCGCCGAGCGCGACTAGCACTGACCTGACGGAGCGCCCGCGGCCGGTGGCCGCGGGCGCTCCGCCGTTCCGCGGGAGTGCCAGGGACAGTGCCCAAGGACGCAGTGATGCCCGTCCCTTGAGGGAGGCCCCCTGATTCGCGCACGCGGCGAACGTGGGGTAATCTTTCCCAGCGCCGCCGATGAGCGGCCGATGCAAGGGCGTATAGCTCAGGTGGTTAGAGCGTCGAGCTGATAACTCGAAGGTCCCAAGTTCGAGTCTTGGTACGCCCACCAACACCCGCCGGACACGGCGGGTTTTTTCTTGCCCGGAATACCCGGGCCGCCGCGCGGCCTTGAACCTGGTGACCCCTCGTCCCCGCTCCGAAAGCGCTCCGCCATGGCCGACTCGCCCCGCTCGTTCCTGTTCCTCCTCGGCAGCTCCCGCACCGGCGGCAACACCGAGACCCTCGTCCGCGCCGCTGCCGAGCACCTCGAACCCGAGGCCGCGCAGCGGTGGCTGCGCCTGTCCGACCTCGACCTGCCGCCGTTCCGGGACCTCCGCCACCTCGGCGACGGGCGGACCCCGGCGGCCGAGGGCGCCGAGAAGACCCTCCAGGACGCGACCCTCGCGGCCACCGACGTCGTCATCGCCTCCCCGCTGTACTGGTACTCCGTGTCCGGCTCGGTCAAGAACTACCTCGACCACTGGTCCGGGTGGCTGCGCGTGCCCGGCCTGGACTTCAAGGCCCGCATGGGCGGGCGGCGCCTGTGGGGCGTCACCGTCCAAGGCGACGAGGAGCCCGACGTCGCCGAACCCCTCGCCGGGACTCTGCGCCTCTCGGCCGAGTACATGGGCATGGAGTGGCGGGGCGTGCTCCTGGGGTACGGGTCGCGGCCCGGGCAGGTCCTGCGCGACGCGGCGGCGCTCGCGGCCGCGAAGACCTTCTTCACCGGGCCGCGCGACACCGGGCCTCGCGACACGCCGGGCATCCGGTATTGAGCGTGCGGGCCCAGAGCCGGACGGTCCGGCGTACCGCAGTTCGCTATGCTGAGGCGCATCGCGCGATGCCGACCGCGGCATTGCTGTACGCGGCAATCTCTGATATGGGGGCCTGGGTCCATGTGGAAGAAGATCTTGATCGTCGCCGGCGTGGCGACGGTCGCGTTCGTGGTCGCCAAGAAGGTCAAGTCGATCAACGACGACCGCACCCTGTGGCACGAGGCCACCACCTCCGCGGAGGACGTGCGCTAGCGAATCGCGTTAGCCAGCTCACTGCGCTGCGGGTATCCTCGCTGTTGCCGCCTGCGCGGCGGGGATACTCGAACGGACCGGCCTCACCGCCGGCCCGCGAGGGGTCTTAGCTCAATTGGCAGAGCACCGCCTTTGCAAGGCGGGGGTTAGGGGTTCGATTCCCCTAGACTCCACCAGGACCACATGTCGCCGCAGTTCACGCGGCCCATAGACGAAGCAACGGCCGGGCTCTCGCCCGGCCGTTGCCCATTCATTGCCCATGAGGTCCGGCGGTGCCTCCCGGTCAGCGCCAGCGGTAGCGGCGTTCGGGGCGGCCTCGGCCGGCGTATTTGAGGGCGACTTCGGCTCTGCCGCGTTCGGCGAGGTGTTCGAGGTAGCGGCGGGCGCTGACGCGGGAGACGCCGATGCGCTCGGCGCACTCGGCGGCGGAGAGGGAGCCGTCGGCGTCGCGGAGGGCGGCCTCGACGAGCTGGGCGGTCTCGGTGCTGAAGCCCTTCGGCATGGCGGTCGCGGCGCCGGTGCGGGCGAAGGCGCGGTCGACGTCGGCCTGGTCGCGGACGGCCATCGCGAGGCCGGCGCGGCGGTTCGCGTACTGCTCCAGGCGCTCCTGGAACTCGTCGAAGCCGAAGGGCTTGAGGAGGTAGGAGACGACGCCGAGGCGCACGGCCGCGCGGACGGCCTCGGACTCGCGGGCCGCGGAGATGACGAAGACGTCGGTCTCGTGGCCTTCGGCCCGCATGCGGCGCACCAGGTCGAGGCCGAACACGTCGGGCAGGTACAGGTCGAGGAGGACGAGGTCGGGGCGGTGCTCGTCGAGGGCGGCGAGGGTCTCCTCGCCGGTGCGGGCCGAGGCGACCGCCCGGAATCCGGGGGTGCGCTCGACGAAGCCGCGGTGGATGTTGACGAGGCGGAAGTCGTCGTCGACCACCAGCACATCGATCATGTCGGTTCCTCAGCCGTCGTTGGCGCGGGCGCGGGGCGGAGCGGTCCGCCCGCCGAGCAGGGGCAGGACGGCGGTGAAGCGGGCGCCGTCGGCGGTGTTGGCGACGTGCACGCCGCCGCCGTGATGCTCGCACACGAGCCTGGTGAGCGCCAGTCCGATCCCGTGCTCGCCGGCCGCGGCCTTCGTGGTGAACCCGTGCGCGAACACTTCCTCGGCGGTCTCGGGCGGGACGCCGGGACCGGAGTCGGTGACCGTGATCCGCACGCCCCCTTCGGTGTCGCGGACGTCGACCGACACCCAGGCGGGGTCTGGGAGCGGGCTCGGGGCCCCGGCGGCGGCGTCGACGGCGTTGTCCACGAGGTTGCCCAGGACGGTGCCGACGTCGGCGGAGTCCTCGGGGGCCAGCGGCCCGAGGGCGCTGCCGGGTGCGACGTCGAGGCGGACCTGCCGCTCGGACGCCTGCGCGGACTTGGCCATGAGGAGCGCGGCGATGGCCTTGTCGCGGATGGGCTCCCCGATCGACAGGTCGAGGGACTGCCGGTGCCGGTTGAGCGCGTCGATGAACCGGACGACCTCGTCCTGCTCGCCGATCTGGATGAGCCCGGAGATCGTGTGCAGCTTGTTGTCGAACTCGTGGGCCTGCGCGCGCAGGGCCTCGGCGGTGGACCGGAACGACCCGAGGTCGCGCTCCAGCTGCGCGAGTTCGGTGCGGTCGCGCAGGGTGGCGACGGCGCCGAGCGCGCGCCCGTCCTTGTCCACCGGCATCCGGTTGACGACCAGGACCCGGTTGCCCTGGAGCACCACCTGGTCGGAGCCGGTGACGGTGCCGGAGAGGACGTCGCGCAATCGCGCGGTCAGGTCGAGGTCGTCGAGGGTGCGCCCGACCGCGCCGTCGGGGAGGTCGAGGAGGCGCCGGCCGACGTCGTTGACGAGCGTGACCCGGTGCTGGTCGTCGAGGGCGACCACGCCCTCGGCGATCCCGTACAGCATCGCCTCGCGGTGCTCGGCGAGCCCGGCGATCTCCCTCGGCTCCATGCCGAACGTCTGGTGCTTGATGCGCCGCGTCAGCAGCCAGGACCCGGCCACGCCGAGGACGCTGGCGACCCCCAGGTACAGCAGCAGCGTCGGCGTGGCCTCGACCAGGAGCTCGGCGAGCGTCGGGACCTCCTGGCCGACGACGGCGACGCCGAGCTGCACCCCGAGGCTCGACTCCTCGGCGCTGAGCACCGGGACCTGCCCGACCAGTTCGGTGCGGCCCCCGAGCTCGATCTCGCCGCGCCAGCCGCGCCCCTCGAGGACGCCCGCGCCCAGCGGCAGGTACGTGCCGATGAGCAGCGGGTTCGTGGAGGCGACGACCTTGCCGTCCGCGTCGGCGACGGTCACCGAGGAGACCTGCCAGCGTTCGCGGTCGGCCTGGATCTGCGGGGCGAGCGTCTGCGCCGGGGCCGGTTCGGGCAGGCGCCCGCGCACGAGGTCGGAGGCGGCGACGGACTCGGCGAGCTGCACGACCCGCCGCCCCTGCTCGGCGCCGAACACCGCGGCCGACTGCGCCAGCGAGAGCCCCGCGACGGCGGCGAGCACCAGGAGGATCACCGTGAGCTGGAAGAGGAGGAGCTGCCCGGCGAGGGTCGGGCGGAGTGGCCTGAACACAATGAACTCAATGATCGATACGGACACAAGGCTGACGCAGGGGCCGCGCCGGGGTGACCATCGTCTCTCACACCACCCTCGAAATGAAAGAGCAGCGACGATGAAATTTCCCCGGAGGGCCCTCCTCAGTGCTGCGGCGGCCGTCCCGGCGCTCGCGGCGGCCTCGGCGTGCGGCCTCACCGCCGAGGACGGATCGGGCGACGGACCCCTCACCGGTCTGCGCATCATGGTGCCCAACAGCCCCGGCGGCGGCTACGACACGACCGCCCGCTCCATCGCCCGGATCATGGAGGACGAGGAGATCGCCCGCGCGATCGAGGTGTTCAACCTCGAAGGCGCCGGCGGCACCGTCGGCCTCCAGCGGATGGTGGGCGAGGAGGGCAACGGCGACCTCGCCATGCAGATGGGCCTGGGCGTCGTGGGCGCCTCGTACACGCAGAACTCCGAGGCGAAGCTGACGGGCACCACCCCGCTGGCGAAGCTCGTGGAGGAGTCCGGGGCGATCGTGGTGCCCGTGGCCTCCCCGTTCCAGACGATCGAGGACCTGGTCGCGGCCTGGTCCGCGGACCTGGACAACGTGACCGTCGGCGGCGGCTCCTCCCCCGGCGGCCCCGACCACCTGCTGCCGATGCGGCTGGCGAACGCCGTCGGCATCGACCCGGTGCAGGTCAACTTCGTGTCCTACGACGGCGGCGGGGAGCTCCTGCCCGCGCTCCTGGGCGAGAAGGTCTCCTTCGGCGCCAGCGGGGTCGGCGAGTTCATCGACCAGATCGAGGCCGGGCAGCTGCGGGTCCTGGCGACCTCCGGCTCCGAGCGGGTCGACGTCGTGCCGGACGCGCCGACGTTCGGGGAGTCGGGGATCGACCTGGTGTTCACGAACTGGCGCGGCTGGGTGGCCCCGCCCGGGATCGGGGACGCCGACGTCGAGAAGTGGACCGAAGCGCTCACGACCATGCACGACTCGGCGGCGTGGCAGGAGGAACTGGAGAAGCAGGGCTGGACCGACGCGTTCATGACCGGCAGCGACTTCGGCGACTTCCTCTCCGACCAGGACCACACCGTCGCGGCGACCCTCGAAGAGCTGGGCCTGGCATGACGGACGCCGACAAGGCGGAGGGCGCGGTCGAGGACCCGTCCGCGGCGTCGGGCGCCGCGGACGACGCGGCCGCACCGACCGGCGCGCCCGGGGGCGGCGGCGCCGACACCGCTGCGGCCGAGGCGAAACCGGGCCGCGACCTCCAGCAGCTGTGGGTCTGCGGGTTCCTCGCGGTGCTCGGCGTCCTCGTCATCGTCGACGCCGCGCGCCTGGGCGGGTTCACCGCCTCGAACGACCCGATCGGCCCGAAGCCGGTCCCGATCATCCTCGGCGTCCTGCTGTTCGCGGTGGCCGCGTTCTACGCGCTCGACACCGTGCGCGGCGGCCACGGCGAGGACGAGGGCGCCAACGCCGGCGACAGGCTCGACTTCAAGACCGTGGGCCTGCTGTGCGCCGTGTTCATCGCGAACGCGCTGCTCATCGACTGGCTCGGCTGGGTGATCTCCGGCTCGCTCCTGTTCTGGGGCGCCGCGATCGTGCTCGGCTCGCGCCGGTACTTCCTCACACTCGCCGCCGCGGTCGTCCTCGGCCTGGCCACGTTCTACGGGTTCGCGATCGGCCTGGGCCTCGGCCTGCCCGCCGGCGTGCTCCAGGGAATCCTGTAGGGGGCGGGGATGGACAACCTCAACTCCCTCCTCGACGGCTTCGCCGCGATCCTCACCCCCGGGAACCTGCTCATCGCGCTCCTGGGCGTCACCATCGGCACCGCCGTGGGGATGCTCCCGGGCCTGGGCACGGCGATGGCGATCGCGCTGCTGCTGCCGATCACGTACGGGATGGAGCCGACCCAGGCGTTCATCATGTTCGGCGGGATCTTCTACGGCGGCATGTACGGCGGCTCGACCACGGCGATCCTGCTGAACACGCCGGGCCAGTCGTCGTCGGTGGTGACGGTCCTCGAAGGGTTCAAGATGGCCCGCAACGGGCGCGGCGGCCAGGCCCTCGCGACCGCGGCCATCGGCTCCTTCGTGGCCGGGACGATCGCGACGATCGCGCTCGTGTTCGTCACCCCGATCACCGTGGAGTTCGCGATCGGCCTCGGCGCGCCCGAGTACCTCGCGATCATGGTGCTCGCGCTGGTGGCGACCGCGTCGGTGCTCGGCTCCTCGCGCATCCGCGGATTCGCCTCGCTCCTGGTGGGCCTGGTGATCGGGACGATCGGGATCGACGCGGTGACCGGCCAGCAGCGGCTCACGTACGGGGTGCCGGAGCTGGCCAACGGGATCGACATCGTCGTGGTCGCGGTCGGCGCGTTCGCCGTGGGCGAGGCGCTGTGGACCGCGGCGCGGCGCCGCAGCGGCAGGGACGAGATCATCCCGGTAGGCCGGGTGTGGATGGGGCGCAGCGACTGGCGCCGCTCGTGGGGCCCGTGGCTGCGCGGCTCGGCGCTGGGCTTCCCGTTCGGGGCGGTCCCGGCCGGGGGCGCGGAGGTGCCGACGTTCCTGTCGTACGTGACCGAGCGGCGGCTCTCGAAGCACAAGGGCGAGTTCGGGAACGGCGCGATCGAGGGCGTCGCGGGCCCGGAGGCGGCGAACAACGCCTCCGCGGCGGGCACGCTGGTGCCGATGCTCGCACTCGGCCTGCCGTGCAACGCGACCGCGGCGGTCATGCTGGCGGCGTTCCAGACCTACGGGATCCAGCCGGGCCCGCTCCTGTTCGAGAAGGAGTCGGCGCTGGTGTGGACGCTCATCGCGGGCCTGTTCGTGGGCAACGCGATGCTGCTGGTGCTCAACATGCCGCTCATCCCGGTGTGGGTGAAGCTGCTGCGGATCCCGAAGCCGTACCTGTTCGCGGGGATCCTGTTCTTCGCGTCGATGGGCGCGTACGCGACGAGCGGCCAGTCGTTCGAGCTGTTCGTGCTGCTCGCGCTGGGCCTGATCGGACTCGCGATGCGGCGCTTCGGGATCCCGATGCTGCCGATGATCGTGGGCGTGATCCTCGGCCCGATGGCCGAGCGGCAGGCGCGCATGGCGCTCCAGCTCTCGGGCGGCGAGGCGTCGGGCCTGCTCGGCGGGCCGGTCGCGTGGACCGTGTACGGCGTCATCCTGGTGATCGCCCTGTGGCCCTTGGCGTCGCTGCTGCGCCGCCGCATGACCCGCGACCGCGAGGCGGTCGCGACCTGACCCGACCGGGTGAGGCGAGGTGCGGGCCGATCTCGAACCGGCCCGCACCTCTTTGCTGTCGCGCCTCAGCGCAGGACGGCCTTCTGGAGCGCTTCGGCCGGGCCGTTCGCGAAGCGGCGCAGCCACAGCCGGGACCCGGCGAGCAGGACGACGCTGATGCCGAGCCAGAGCGCGGGTGCGAACCACGCCTCCGTCCCGAACCGGGCGGCGAGCCCGAGTCCCCAGCCGTAGCAGGCGATCGAGGCGAGCAGGTTCTGGAGGATGTAGCCGCTGAGCGCGGTGCGCCCGAGCGATTCGATTGCGGCCGTGACGGGTCCGCGGCGCACGTGCTCGACGAGGAACCCGGTCAGGCCGATGTAGCCGAGCATGACGACCGGCGCGACGGCGTACCGCTCCAGGTACACGAAGTCGTCGGGCGCGAACATGACGGCGATGTTGAGCGGCAGGCCGACGCCCAGGCCCCAGGCCGTCAAGCGGGCCCGGATGCGCCGGCCCGCGTCGTCGGCGCCGAACGCCCCGGCGCGGAACAGCCTGACGCCCAGCAGGAACAGGAACACCAGGAGCGGGAAGGTGATGATCGGCTCGATGCGGAAGACGAGCGCGTGGTCGAGGCGGAACCGCACCTGGTCGAGCCAGGAGCCGTCGGCGTAGAGCGCGGCGACCTCGGCGTCGCGCGACGGGTCGTTGCCGGGGCCGGTGACCTGGGCCGCAGTGAGGAGCGCGACCACCGTCAGGTGCAGGCCGAGCGCGGTCCACATGACGGCCCGCTGGGCGCGGGCGGAGCGCTTGAGGAGCCAGGCGACGGTGATCGCGGTGACGGCGTAGCCCATGAGGACGTCCCACGCGAACAGCAGGACGAAGTGGACGGTGCCTTCGGCGAACAGGAACAGGGCCCGCCAGTGGTAGCGGCCCGGCCAGCGCCGGCCCTTCTTCTCGGCGGAGGCGAACTGGATGGCGAGGCCGACGCCGAAGAGCACGGTGAGCATCGACAGGAACTTGCCGTTGGCGAGGAGTTCGAAGACGGCGCCGAGGGGGCCCTCACCGGTGATGCCGTAGCCGAGGAGCGGGCCGGCCTCGCCGTGGGCGCCGGCGAAGAGCCAGACGTTGGTGCCGAGCGTGCCGAGGATCGCGACGCCGCGGAGGACGTCGAGGAGCGGCAGCCGCTTCGCCGCGGCGGGCGCGGCCCCGGCGGCGGCCGGCGCGGTGGCGGTGGTGGTGTCCATGCCTCCAGCATCGCGTCCCGGAGGCCGCGGCGAATCCTTCCGCGGCATGGACTTCGGGGGTGCGGCGGGGCGACCGGGGGTGGAGCCCCGGCCGCCCCGAAGGTGGCACGTCCTAGGCGTTCACTGCGACTTTGGTGGCAGGGCGCTTGCCGCGGCGGTGCTTGGGCCTGCGGTCGAGCCACCACTGGGCGATCATGAGGTTGACGACCCAGGAGAGCCAGATGGAGGCGACGGCGACGTCCTGGATGAGCGCGTCGGTGTCCCCGTCGTAGTAGGTGTCCTCGAACGGGAGCAGGATGAGGATGAGCAGGACGATCCACACGCGGTTGACCACGATGGACCAGCAGAGGGCGAAGCTGCGGATCATCCAGCGCCGGTGGGCGCCGAAGTCGCGGCGGCGGGCGGCGAGGAACCCGGCGAAGGTCGTGCCGAACCACAGCAGGGAGAGCAGGACGTTGCCGACCTTGCCGTCGTTGCCCACGGTGGACATGAGGGAGACGGTGAGCGCGAAGATCCCCGAGGGCACGACGCCGGCGAAGACGTAGAGGCGCCCGGAGACGCGGTGGACCCGGGGGTGCTCGGTGCGCAGCCAGGTCCAGACCTGCATGGAGCAGGTGATGAGGGCGATCGAGCCGAACAGGATGTGGCCCGAGAGCATCAGGTAGTGGGTCTCGGGGAACGCGTCCTGGAGTTCGACGAGCGAGTCGCCGGTGTCGAAGGTGAGGTAGAAGGGCAGCCGCGCGGCGACGAACAGGCCGGCGACGGCGAAGAGCGGGACGATCCAGGGGCGCCGGTACCACTTGGGCTTCTCGCGGCCGGGCGGGCGTTCGTCGGTCTGAGGGAGGGTCTGGGTCACGGGTCTCTCCGATCGAGGTGGGGTCCGATCGATGCGTATGAGATACGCTATTAAGCGTACATCATACGCACGCTTGGCGGGTGCACGCGAGACCGGCACGGGCCCTAGGCTTGCGACGCGCGGAACCGGAGCTGAGGGGGTGCTTCTGTTGGGACAGGGCGATTACGAGCTGCTGTGGGGCGACCGCACGCCCGACGGCCGACCCCGCCCCGGGCGCGGACGCCCCTCCGGACTCACCCGCGAGCGCATCGTCGCCGAAGCCGTCGCCATCGCCGATGCCGAAGGGCTCCAGAAGGTCTCGATGAAGCACCTCGCCGACCGCCTCGGCTCCGGCGTCATGTCCCTCTACCGGCACGTGCCCGGCAAGGACGAACTCGTCGTCCTCATGTACGACTCCCTCATGGCCGGCCCGATCACCGTCCCCGAGGCCGACCACTGGCGCGACGTCCTCCTCGGCTGGGGCCGGTCCGTGCGCGGCCTCTTCCACGACCACCCCTGGGCCCTCCCCGTCGCCACCGGCGAACGGCCCATGGGCCCCCACGAGGCCGGCTGGGTCGACCAGGTCCTCGGCCGCCTCGACGCCGTCGGCATGCCCCCCGCCACCGGACTCGTCGCCGTCCTCACCGTCGACTGCTTCGCCCTCGGCGCCGTCCGCCCCGAGATCGGCGCCACCGGCGAGACCGCCGCCGACTTCTTCCGCTTCCTCGCCGACCCCGCCAACACCGGCCGCTTCCCCCACCTCGCCCGCGTCGCCGCCGACATCGCCCCCGACGACCCCGTCGAGGACCACTTCGAGTTCGGCCTCCACCGCGTCCTCGACGGCCTCCAGCTCTACCTCGACCGGCAGTGACGGGAACGGGGGACCGGCCCTGACGGACCGGCCCCCCGCTACTCAGGAGAGAACAAAGCCTCGGATCACGCCGGCGCCAGCGCCGGATCGCCCTTGCGCGGCGACCCGCCCTCGTCAGAGGACGCCGGCTCGGCGCCCCCGCCGAACGCGGACTCCTCGTCCAGCGGCTGCGGCGCCGCGTCGTACACCTCGCGGTCGAGCAGTTGCTCCGACCGCGCCACGATCACCGGCACCACCATCTGGCCGGCCACGTTCGTCGCCGTCCGGATCATGTCCATGATCGGGTCGATCGCCAGCAGCAGGCCCACGCCCTCCAGCGGCAGGCCCAGCGTCGACAGGGTCAGCGTCAGCATCACCGTCGCGCCCGTCAGGCCCGCCGTCGCCGCCGAGCCGATCACCGACACGAACGCGATGAGCAGGTAGTCCTGGATCCCCAGGCTCACGCCGTACACCTGCGCCACGAAGATCGCGGCGATCGCCGGGTAGATCGCGGCGCAGCCGTCCATCTTCGTCGTCGCCCCGAACGGCGACGCGAACGACGCGTAGTCGCGGTCCACGCCGAGGCGGTCGGTCACCGTCTTCTGCGCCAGCGGCAGCGTCCCCACCGACGAGCGCGACACGAACGCGAACTGGATCGCCGGCCAGGTCTTGCGGTAGAACTGCACCGGTGAGACCTTCCCGAACACGCGCAGCAGCACCGGGTACACGATGAGCAGCACGATCAGCGCGCCCGCGTAGATGTCGATGCTGAACACCGCCAGCGGCTCCAGCAGGTCCCACCCGTACGCGTACACCGACTTGCCGATCAGCGCCGCGGTGCCGATGGGCGCCAGGCGGATCACCCACCACAGGGCCTTCTGGATCAGCGCCAGCGCCGAGGCGTTGAACTTCAGGAACGGCTCGGCCTTGTCGCCGATCTTCGCCGCCGCCGCGCCCGCGACGATCGCCACGAACACGATCTGGAGCACGTTCACGTTCACGAACGCGTCGACGATGTTCGTCGGGACGATCCCGGTCAGGAAGTCGGTCCACGACCCCTGCGTCTCCGGCGCGGCCGCCGCACCCGACAGCTCGATCCCCGCACCCGGGTTCGTCGTCAGGCCGATCGCCAGGCCGATGACCACGGCGATCAGGGAGGTGATCGCGAACCAGCCGAGGGTCTTGGCGACCAGGCGGCCCGCGTTCGCGAGATTGCGCAGGTTCGCGATCGACGCCACGATCGCGGTGAACACCAGGAACGGGACGATCAGGAACAGGAGCTGCACGAACAGCGTCCCGACCGTCTCCAGCGTGGTGCCGAGCCACGCGACGGACCACTCGCGGGCCACGTACCCGAGGGCGAGACCGAGCACGAGACCGATGAGCAGTTGCGCGGCGAACGGGATGCGTCTGCGCCGCTTGGGCTTCGAAGTTTCCGAGACGGCCGGGTCGGCCGTGCTGTCGGGAGCACTTGACATGTGGACCTCTGGTGAAGGCAGGCGCCGCACGGCTGGGCGCGCAGCGGCGCGCCGTGTCAGCGACAGGGATGCGGGTCGGGCTCGGACCCAGCGGGGAAGATGAGAACGTCGGCGAGCCGGCCGGTGGGATCGGCGGTACTAACGACAGAGCACGGTCGACACGCGGCAGAAGTCGAGATGACGCCTGCGTGTCAGGAACTGGTTAGTGACGGTGTACCTCATCACCGTCAACGGTAGCGTCATTCGCATTTCGGGCGCAAGACCCGGTGAGGGATCGCATACGGACCGCCCCGCCGGAATAAACCCGGCGGGCACCGGCCCGCGGACCGGGCCTACATTCACTGCGTGCCCGCAACTCCCCGACCACCGGACCCGCGCCCGCCCCTGCGCGACGCGCTCGGCGCCGTCCCGGTCACCGTGCTCGCCGCCGTCTCCCTCGGCGGCGTCATCGGCTCCCTCGCCAGGTACGGACTCCTGCTGCTCCTCCCGCCCGAACCCGGGCGCTTCGACACCGCCACGTTCCTCGCCAACACCATCGGCGGGCTCCTCATCGGCGCCGTCATGGTCACCGCCACCGAGATCGCCCCCGGGCGGCGCCACCTCCGGCCGTTCCTCGGCGTCGGCGTCCTCGGCGGCTTCACCACCTTCTCCACCTACATCGTCGGCATCGGCCGCGCCGCCGCCGCGGACGCCGTGCTCCTCGCCGCCGTCTACGCCGCGACCACCCTCGCCGCCGCGCTGGCCGCGGCGGCGCTCGGCGCCTGGGCCACCCGCGCGATCGGGAGGCGCCTGCGGTGACGGTCCTCCTCGTCGCGCTCGGCGCCGCCGTCGGCGCGCCCGCCCGGTTCCTCACCGACATCGTCGCCGCCCACTACCTCGGACGCGCCATGCCCTGGGGCACCCTCGCCGTGAACACCGCCGGCTCCGGCCTCGCCGCGTTCCTCGCCGTCGCCGCCACCGGACCCGCCTGGACCGCGCTCCTCGCGATCGGCTTCTGCGGCGCGCTCACCACGTACTCCACGCTGTCGTGGGAGACCCTGCAACTCGCCCAGACCGGCCGGGTGCTCCGCGCCGCCGCCAACATCGCCCTCAACCTCGGCTGCGGCCTCGGCGCCGGACTCGCGGGCGCGGGACTGGCGCACCTGCTCGGATTCTGACGCGGACCGTCGGGGGACGCGGCGACCGTCCCGACCGCCTTCTTGAACGCCGCCGAGGGCCGACACGCGTTCGCGCCGCGCGGCAAATCCACGGTTCGGCGCGCCCCATGCCCCACGATCGAAGGTCCTGCCACATCTGCCCGCCGGGGGTTCCCGGGCGCCTCCGCGAACCCCCGGCGGGCGCGAGACGAAGGGACCCCTATGCCGGGCCTCCGCACGCTCCGACCCCTCCCGCCCGCCTGGCGGCGGCCCCTCGCCGCCGCGGTCGCACTGCCGCTCCTCGCGCTCGCCGCGCCTGCGGCGCAAGCGGAACCGGAGGACGGGCCCGCGCAGGTGTGGCTCGTCGAGTTCGCCGAAGGCGCCGACGCGTCGGCGCTCGGCGAGGCCCGCGACCTCGACTTCGAGGTGCGGCACGACTTCGAGCGGATCTGGAACGGCGTCTCGGTCGAGGCCGACCCCGCCACCGCGCGGCGCCTCGGGCAGCTCGGACTCGTCGAGCGCGTCTGGTCCGACGTCGTGTTCACCGGCCCCGCCCGCTTCGAGCAGATCACCGAATCCGCCGCCGTCCCCGAACTGGCGCAGGCGATCCAGACCACCCGCGCCGACATAGCCCACGAGCGGGGGATCACCGGCGAGGGCGTCAAGGTCGGCGTCATCGACACCGGCATCGACTACACCCACCCCGACCTCGGCGGCTGCTTCGGCCCCGGCTGCCGGGTCGCGTACGGCACCGACTTCGTCGGCGACGAGTTCGACTCCGACGACCCCGAGCTGAGCGAGCCCGACCCCGACGACGACCCCGCCGACTGCGGCGGCCACGGCACCCACGTCGCCGGGATCGTCGGCGCCGACGGCGAGGTCACCGGGGTCGCGCCCGACGTCGAGTTCGGCGCGTACAAGGTCTTCGGCTGCGAGGGCTCCACCAGCGCCGAGGTCATCATGCAGGCGCTGGAGACCGCGCTCGAGGACGGCATGGACGTCGTCAACCTCTCGCTCGGCCAGTCGTACCAGTGGCCCGGCTACCCGACCGCGAAGGCCGCCGACCGGCTCACCGAGGAGGGCGTCGCGGTCGTCGCCTCCATGGGCAACGACGGCGAGACCGGGGTCTACTCCGGTTCGGCGCCCGGCGTCGGCGAGGACGTGATCGCCGTGGCCTCCACCGACAACCCGGCCCAGCGCATGGACGCCGCATACGTGCCCGCGCTCGACCGCCGCATCGGCTACCGCACCATCGAGGAGTCCCCCGAGCCCGAGACCGGCACCGCGACGGCGCCGCTCGCCTGGCTCGGGCGCGCGTGCGCCGACGACGCCTCCGAATCCGACGTCGACGGGAAGACCGCCCTCATCGTGCGCGGCACCTGCACGTTCAAGGAGAAGTACGAGCGGGCCGTCGCCGAGGGCGCGACGGGCGTCGTCGTCTACAACGACCGGCCCGGCCCCTTCGGCGGCGGCGGCATCGAGGACCTCGGGGTCCCGATCATCGCCGTCACCGACACCGACGGGACGGACCTCCGCGACCTCGCCGCGATCGGCGAGGCCCCGGTGCTCGAGTTCGCGGGCGAGACGGTCCTCGTCGAACTGCCCCGCGGCGGCCTCGCCTCCAGCTTCACCGCCTACGGCCCGGCCCCCGACCTCGCCTTCAAGCCCGACGTGGCCGCCCCGGGCGGCGGCATCTGGTCCACGGTCCCCGTCGCCGACGGCTCGTACGAGGCGCTCTCGGGCACCTCGATGTCCTCCCCGCACGTGGCCGGCGCCGCCGCGCTCCTCCTCGACGCCGAACCGCGCCTGGAGCCCCGCGACCTCCGCACCCGCCTCGCGAACTCGGCCAAGCCGGTCCCGTGGGGCGACAACCCGGACCTCGGCGAACTCGAAGCGGCCCACCGGCAGGGGACCGGCGTCATCGACATCGTCGACGCCCTCGACGCCGAGGCGTGCCTGTACCCCGCGGGCGTCAACGTCGGCGACGGCACCGGGCCCCGCACCTTCGAGCTGACCCTGACCTCGCGCGACCGGACCGCCCGGGACTACACGCTGACCCACCGGTCCACGATCGCCACCACCGGCGACGACCGCGACCCGGGCTTCAGCGCCGCCGAACCCGAGGTGACCTTCGCACCCCAGGAGCTCCGACTGCACCCGGGCCAGTCCGCCACCGTCGAGGTCACGGTCGAACCCGGCGCGGACCTGCCCATCGGCAGCGTCTTCGGCGGCCGCATCACCGCCCGCCCCGAAGGCGGCGGCGAGTCCTTGACGGCCGCCTACTCGGGCTACCAGGGCGACTACCTGTCGATCCCGGTCCTCGAACACCCCGAGTTCCCGCGCCTGGCGGCGATCGTCGCCCAGGACCCGGACACCCATGAGTTCGAGTACCGCGACCTGGTCGACGGCGAGACCTTCAGCCTCGCCGAGGGCCCCGACCTGGCGGCCCTGGTCTACCTGGGCCACCAGCCGGCCGCCCTGGAGGTCTCGGCGGCGAACGCCGACACCGACGAGACCGTCGAATGGGACCCCGAGTCGTTCCTCCCCCGCTCCCCCGGGCCCGACGACACCATGGGGATCCACCTCGAGGACCTGGTCGAACAACGGCCCAGCGCACTCGAACCCGGGCGCTGGACCCTCACGGTGAAGGTCCTCAAGGCCCTGGGCGACCCGGAGGACCCGGACCACTGGGAGGAGTGGACCTCCCCGGTCTTCACCCTGGCCGAGTAGGGCGGGAAGTGGTGTTCGTGCGGGCGGTCGGCCTCGTCAGGCCGACCGCCCGCGGTGCTCCGCGCGGAGCAGGTGTATCGGCGGGGACCCGAGCGCGGATGGCTTCCGCGCCGTTCGGGCCTCGGTATGGAGCGACGTTTCGCGAATCCCCTTGTGTCGCCGCCATCCCGCCGACAGCGGATGACGTTTTTGCTATCCACTACAACAGGTGGGGCGGGGCGGTGGCGAACACGAAGAACGTACTTGTGGATAACTCTGCGGCGTCGCTGGTCAGGGCTACTGGCGGCGGTGGACCAGTTGGGCTCCGGCCTGGTCCCTCGGGGTGATGGTGATCTGGTCGATGTTGACGTGCGCGGGCCGGGTGGCGACCCAGGCGATCGTGTCGGCGATGTCGTCGGCGACGAGCGGGGTCATCCCTGCGTACACGGCGTCGGCCCGGTCCTGGTCGCCCTCGAAGCGGACCAGGCTGAACTCGGTCTCGACCATGCCCGGGTCGATCTCGCACACCCGCACCGGCTCGCCGAGCAGCTCCATCCGCAGCACCCGCGTGATCGCCGCTTCGGCGTGCTTCGCCGCGTTGTAGCCGCCCCCGCCCGGGTACGGCTGGTGGCCCGCGATCGAGCCGACCACCACGACCTGGCCGTCGCCGGACTCGATGAGCTTCGGCAGGAGCGCCTTGGTGATCCGGGCCGTGCCGAGGACGTTCACGTCGTACATCCGCTGCCATGCGTCGAGGTCCGCGCCCGCGATCGAGTCGAGGCCGAACGCCCCTCCCGCGTTGTTGACGATGAGGTCGCATCGGTCGATCTGCTCGACGAAGGCGGCCACCGAGCTCTCGTCGGTGACGTCGAGGGGGAGCGCCCTGCCGCCGCACTCGGCCGCGACCTCCGCGAGCCGGTCGGCCCGGCGGGCGCCCAGGACCACGTCGAAGCCGGCCTTGGCGAGCGCCCGCGCGGTGGCCGCGCCGATGCCGCTGCTCGCTCCCGTGACGACTGCGGTCTTCCTGCTCATCGAATCCTCCTCGAACGCGTCCCGGGCCGCGGTCCCGGCCCGGGACGGACCCTACCCGCCGCTCCTCCGGGGCCGGCGCCGGTTCTCACACTCTGGCCGAGGCGCCCGGGCCGCCCCGGCGCGCCCGTACCATCGCATTCGACGCTGGTTCCGCGGCGTGGGTTTCGCCGCGGCCAAGAGGGAATCTGGTGCGAATCCAGGACTGCCCCGCAGCGGTGAGGGGGAACGGAACCCGCCATGAGCACTGGGCCCGCGAGGGTCTGGGAAGCGGCGGGGAGTAGGTGCCGGCGACGGCGCGCCCCCGAGTCCGAATACCTGCCCGCGTCCCGCGCGCGAGCGCGCGCGGCCCCGCTGTCGCATGTTCGAGGGAACTGACACATGACGAACAACCGCATCGCCGTGCGCTCCACGGCGCTGGGATATCCGCGCATCGGATCCGACCGCGAGCTCAAGCGCGCGCTCGAGGCCCACTGGTCCGGGCGGCTCGACGCCGAAGGGCTGGAACGGGCCGCCGCCGCGGTCCGGGCCGAGATGCTCGACGACCTGTCCGTGCTCGACTCGGTGCCGACCGGCGTCTTCTCCTACTACGACCACGTGCTCGACACCGCGTTCGCGGTGGACGCCGTCGCGCCCCGGCACCGGCGCGGCGACGCGCTCGCCTCGTACTTCGCCGCCGCGCGCGGTGACGCCGAGGCGGCGCCGCTGGAGATGACCAAGTGGTTCGACACGAACTACCACTACCTCGTGCCCGAGATCGGGCCGTCGACCGCGTTCGCGGCCCGGCCCGAGAAGGCCGTCGCCGAGTTCCTGGAGGCGCGCGAGCGCGGCCTGGACGCCCGGCCCGTGCTCGTCGGCCCCGTCTCGTTCCTCCTGCTCGCGAAGCCCGAGGACGGCGCGCCCGAGGGCTTCCGGCCGCTCGACCGGATCGACGACCTGGTGGAGGTCTACGCCGAGATCCTGGCCGCGCTCGGCCGCGCCGGGGCCGGGCTGGTCCAGCTGGACGAGCCCGCGCTGGCCGCGGACCGGTCCGCGGAGGAGCTGGCGGTCGTGGCCGCGGCGTACCGGCGGCTGGTCGGGGTCGCGGAGATCCTGGTCGCCGGCGGCTACGGGCCGTTCGGCGAGTCCCTGCCGGTGCTCCTCGACGCCGGGGTGGAGGGCATCGCCCTCGACCTGGTGCGCGGCCGGTCGGACCTCGAAGCACTTGAGGCCCTGAATGTTTCACGTGAAACATTCGTCCTCGCCGGAGTGGTCGACGGGCGCAACATCTGGCGCACTGACCTGCACGAGGCCGCCCGGCTCATCGAGCGGGTTCGGGCTGTGAGCGACCGGGTCGAGGTCTCCTCTTCTTCTTCGCTCCTGCATGTCCCTGTGGACCTGTCGTCCGAGACGGCGCTCGAACCTGAGCTGCTCGCGCGGCTGTCATTCGCGCGGCAGAAGCTCGCCGAGATCACCGCGCTCGCGGACCCGGACGGCCCGCGCGCCTCCCGTCAGGCGACACCCGATGCCTGGCGCGACGACGCCGTTCGCGAGCGCCTCGCCGCGCTCGGCGCCGACGCCGACCGGCGCACGCCCTACGCCGACCGCCGCGCCGCCCAGGCCGAACGCGTGCCGCTGCCGCCCCTGCCGACCACCACGATCGGCTCGTTCCCGCAGACCGCCGAGCTGCGCAAGGCCCGCGCCGCCCACCGGCAGGGCCTCATGATCGACGCCGACTACCACGCCCGCATGAAGGCCGAGGTCGCCGCCGTCATCGCCGAGCAGGAGAAGCTCGGCCTCGACGTCCTCGTCCACGGCGAACCCGAGCGCAACGACATGGTCCAGTACTTCGCCGAGCAGCTCACCGGGTTCGCCACGACCGCCGCCGGGTGGGTCCAGTCCTACGGGTCGCGCTGCGTCCGCCCGCCGATCCTGTTCGGCGACGTCGCCCGGACCGCGCCCATGACCGTCCCCTGGACCTCCTACGCGCAGTCGCTCACCGACAAGCCCGTCAAGGGCATGCTCACCGGCCCGGTGACGATCCTCGCGTGGTCCTTCGTGCGCGACGACCAGCCGCTCGCCGACACCGCCGACCAGGTCGCCCTCGCCCTGCGCGACGAGGTCGCCGACCTCGAAGCGGCCGGCACCGCGATCATCCAGGTCGACGAGCCCGCGCTCCGCGAACTCCTGCCCGTCCGGGAGGCCCCGCGCGCGGCCTACCGCGAGTGGTCCACGCGCTCGTTCCGCCTCGCCACCTCCGGGGTGCGGCCGGAGACCTCGATCCACACGCACCTGTGCTACTCCGAGTTCGGGGTGGTCATCGACGCGATCGCCGCGCTCGACGCCGACGTGACCTCCATCGAGGCGTCGCGCTCGAAGATGGAGGTCGTGGCCGACCTCGGCCGCGCCGGGTACGCGAGCGGGGTCGGGCCGGGCGTGTGGGACATCCACTCCCCGCGCGTGCCCGGCGCCGCCGAGATGGCCGCCGCGCTGCGGCTCGCCGTCGCCGCGCTCGGGACCGGCCGGGTCTGGGCCAACCCCGACTGCGGGCTGAAGACCCGCCGCTACGAGGAGGTCGTGCCCGCGCTCGAAGGGCTCGTGGAGGCCGCGCGCACCGTGCGCGCCGAGGCCGCCTAGACCCGCCGCAGGCGCCCGGCCGCGCGTCCCGTTTCGCCCGGGATGCGCGGTCCGGCCGCCGCGGGTGCGTTGCGGCGGCGCGCATCCGGAGCCACGTACTCTTGAGCCGTGGCGATGGACAACTACCGCATCCTGACCGAACCGGTGAACGGCGGCATGTCCGGACTGGCGAAGGCCAGCGCGGACTGGCGGCGGCTCGCGCACAACGTCGAGGCGCTGGCGCGCGTCGCAGGGGTCCCGATGATGGCGATGGTGAAGGCCGACGCGTACGGGCACGGCATGGTCCCGGCGGCGCGCGTCGCCGTCGAGGCCGGGGCCGACCGGCTGGGCGTGGTGACGCTCCGGGAGGCGTGGCAGCTGCGGCATGCGGCGGGCCTGGAGCAGGCGCCGGTGATGGCGTTCTTCTTCGCGCCGGACCAGCCGGGGCTCGCGGAGGCCGTGGCCGCCGGGATCGACCTGGGGGTGTCGTCGCTGGCGCAGCTGGAGGCGGCGGCCGCGGCGGGCGAGCGGGCCGGGACGCCGGCGCGCGTGCACCTGAAGGGCGACACGGGGATGTCGCGCGGCGGGGTCGCCGAGCACGAGTGGGAGCAGGCCGCGGAGGCGGCGGCGAAGTTCCAGGCGGCGGGCCTGGTGGCGGTCGCGGGGGCGTGGAGCCACCTGGCGTGCGCCGACGAGATCGGGCATCCGGCGAACGCGTCGCAGAAGGAGGCGTTCGGGCGGTACCTGGCGGCGGTGGCGGCGGCGGGGCTGGAGCCGGAGGTGCGGCACCTGGCGAACTCGGCGGCGCTGATCGCGGACCCGGAGACCCGCTTCGACATGGTGCGGCCGGGGATCGCCCTGTACGGGTACAACCCGGTGCCGCGGTTCCCGGTGGACCTGCGGCCGGTGATCGAGGTGCGGTCGCGGGTGATGAGCGTGAAGCGGCTGCCGGCGGGGTCGGGGATCTCGTACGGGCACACGCACGTGCTGGAGCGGGACACGAACGTGGCGCTGGTGCCGCTGGGGTACGCGGACGGGATTCCGCGGGCGGCCTCCAACAAGGCGGAGGTGTACCTGGCGGGCCGGCGGCGGCGGGTGATCGGGCGGATCTGCATGGACCAGTTCGTGGTGGACTGCGGCGACGACGCGGTGAAGGCGGGCGAGCCGGTGGTGCTCATCGGCGCGGGCGAGCAGCATCCGGACGCGGACGACTGGGCGGCGTGGGCGGGGACGATCCCGAACGACGTGCTGACGGGGCTGGGGGCGCGGATCCCCCGGTTGTGGAACCGGGGTCTGGAATAGGCGATGGGCGCAGCGGAGGGCCGCGGTTCGCGGCGGGCGCGGGCCTGGGCGGTCGCGGGCGGGATCACCGGCGGTGTGGCGGTGGGCGCGGCGCTGGCGTACGGGGTGCCGCGGTACGTGGCGCGGCGGACGCGGGCGTCGTCGTCGGATCCGTACGCGCACGAGCCGTTCGAGATGCCGCCGACGAACTCGGTGCGGACGGTGGAGACGCGCGACGGGGCGTCGGTGCACGTGGAGACGGCGGGCCCGGAGGACGCGGACCTGACGGTGGTGCTGGTGCACGGCTACATGCAGGACATGGGGACGTTCTACTTCCAGCGGAAGGCGATCGCGGACGCGGTGCGGGGCGGGCTGCGGCTGCGGGCGGTGCTGTACGACCAGCCGGGCCACGGGCGGTCGAGCGGTCTGGTGCGGACCGAGTACTCGATCGACGATCTGGCGGAGATCCTGTTCGACGTGCTGGAGGAGGCGGCGCCGCGGGGGCCGCTGGTGCTGGTCGGGCATTCGATGGGCGGGATGACGATCATGGCGTTCGCGCGCCTCTACCCGGAGGTGTTCCGGGAGCGGGTGCGGGGCGTGGCGTTCCTGTCGACGAGCGCGGCGGGGCTGGACACGGTGGAGACGAAGGCGATGCGGGCGCTGCGGCGGCTGCGGCGGACGGTGCTGCCGATGCTGCAGCAGGTGGCGGGGTGGACGCCGGATCTGATCGACCGGTCGCGGCTGCTGGCGGGGGACCTGGGGTGGCTGCTGACGCGGAAGGCGGCGTTCCGGTCGCCGAATCCGCCGGGGTCGATCGTGACGCTGGTGGAGCGGATGAACCGGCGGACCTCGATCCAGTCGATCGTGGGGTACGCGCGCGCTATCCTCGACCACGACTCGACGGCGGTGCTGCCGCAGTTCAAGGGGCTGCCGATCCTGGTGGCGGTGGGGGACGACGACCCGTTGACGCCGCCGGGGCACTCGCGGCGGCTGGCGGAGGCGCTGCCGGGGTCGCGATTGGAGCTCATAGCCGAGGCGGGGCATTCGCCGCAGCTGGAGTACCCTGGTGAGATCTCACAACTGTTGTTGGAGATGATCGACAAAGTCGCGGCCGAGATGGGTGAGGGCCCGCAGCGTCCGGAGGCGGTGCCTCCGGGGGCCGGGCAGGTGCGGTACCGCCGCTGGAAGCCGTTCTCGCGGGGCCGCGCGCTCCCCTGACCGGGTGCGGATTTCGGATACGGGCGCCGGCGTGCAGTGGCCGCCGGTGCGGCAGAAGAGGAGTGAGACGTGAGGCTGACGCTCCGGACAGCCGAGGACACGCACGAGTTCGGGCTGCGCCTGGCAGCGGTGCTGCGGGCGGGCGACCTCGTGATCCTCACCGGCCCGCTCGGGGCCGGGAAGACGGCGCTGACGCAGGGCATCGGCGCGGGTCTGGGCGTGGAGGGGCGGATCACCAGCCCCACGTTCGTGATCGCGCGCTCGCACCGCGCCGGGGGCGCGGGGGTGCCTTTGGTGCACGTGGACGCGTACCGGCTGGAGACCTTGGACGAGCTGGACGACCTGGACCTGGACACCGACGTGGACGCGGCGGTGACCGTGGTCGAGTGGGGCGCGGGCCTGGCCGAGCGCCTCGCGGAGTCGCACCTGGAGATCGCGATCGACCGGCGAGCGGACGAGGTCCGCGAGGCGGTGCTGCACGCGCGCGGCGGCGACTGGGCGGCGCGGCTCGCGTCGCTGGGGCTGCCGGTGGGTGCGGCCGCATGAAGGTGCTGGCGCTCGACACGTCCACGTCCGCGGTGCAGGCGGCGCTGGTCGTCGTGGACGGTGCCGCGTTCGACGCGGAGCTGTTCCTGACCGCGTTCCGGCGCGAGGTGGACCCGCGCGGGCATGTGGAGAAGCTGGGGCCGTTCATCGAGGCGTGCCTGGCGGACGCCGGGTGGACCGCGAAGGACGTCGACGCGGTGGTGTCCGGGGTCGGCCCGGGCCCGTTCACGGGCCTGCGGGTCGGGATGGTCACGGCCGCGGCGTTCGCCGACGGCGCGGGCGTCCCGGTGTACGGCGTGTGCTCGCTCGACGGGATCGGCGGGAACACGCGCGGGCGGGCCCTGGTGGCGACCGACGCGCGCCGCAAAGAGGTGTACTGGGCCGTGTACGAGGACGGGCTGCGCGAGGGGGAGCCGCAGGTCGGCAAGCCCGCGGAGCTCCCGGAGACCGGCGCGGACTACGCGATCGGCGAGGGCGCGGCGAAGTACGCGGCCGAGCTGGCGGTGCCCGCCGAGGCCGAGGCGGTGTACCCCGACCTGGTGAAGCTCGTGGAGCTGGCCGCGCCGCGGCTGCTGTCGGGCGCGCCGAGCGAGCAGTTGACGCCGCTGTACCTGCGCCGCCCGGACGCCCAGCCCGCCAGTGGGAAGTGACGGCCGCCGAGGCCGGACCGCGCCCCGGCGTGGTACAGCTTGACGTGATGAACGGTGACTTGAGGATCGAGCGGGTGCGCTGGTGGCACCTGTCCGCGATCGCGCGGATGGAGACCGCGATCTTCGGGCCGGAGGCGTGGAGCGAAGGCGTCCTGTGGTCGGAGCTCGCGGCCGGGCACGACTACCGGGCCGTCCTCGACGGCGCCGACGGGGACCGGATCGCGGGATATGCCGGGACCGCGTTCGGCGACGCGGAGGCGTGGATCAACAACATCGCCGTCGACGCGGCGCACCGGCGGCGCGGGATCGCCGCGATGCTCATGGACGACCTGCTCGCGCGCGCCCGCGCGGGCGGCGCGAAGTCGGTGTTCCTGGAGGTCGCGGTCGACAACGCCCCGGCCCAGCGGCTGTACGACCGGTACGGGTTCTACGGCATCGGCGTGCGCAAGAACTACTACCAGCACACCGGCACCGACGCCGCCGTGATGAGGATGGACCTGTGAAGAACGAACCCTTGGTGATGGGCATCGAGACCTCGTGCGACGAGACCGGTGTCGGGATCGTGCGCGGGCACGAGCTGCTCGCGGACGCGATCGCGTCCTCGGTCGACGAGCACGCGCGCTTCGGCGGCGTGGTCCCCGAGGTCGCCAGCCGCGCCCACCTGGAGGCCATGGTGCCGACGGTGCAGCGCGCCCTGGACGACGCGGGCGTGACCCTCGCCGACCTCGACGGCATCGCCGTCACCGCCGGTCCGGGCCTGGCCGGGGCGCTCATGGTCGGTGTCGGCGCCGCGAAGGCGTACTCGATCGCCACCGGCGTCCCGATCTACGGCGTCAACCACCTGAGCGCGCACATCGCCGTCGACACGCTCGAGAACGGCCCCATCCCCGAACCGGCGATCGGGCTGCTCGTGTCCGGCGGGCACTCCACGATCATGATGGTCGAGGACCTCGCCGGGAAGGTCACGCAGCTCGGCGCGAGCATCGACGACGCCGCGGGCGAGGCGTTCGACAAGGTCGCGCGGCTCCTCGGCCTCCCGTTCCCCGGCGGCCCGTACATCGACCGGGCCGCGAAGGAGGGCGACCGGGCGTACGTCGACTTCCCGCGCGGCCTCTCCGCCGCGAAGGACCAGGAGAAGCACCGCTACGACTTCTCGTTCTCCGGGCTCAAGACCGCCGTCGCCCGCTGGATCGAGGCGCGCCGCGCCGACGGCGAGGACGTGCCCGTCAACGACGTGGCCGCCGCGTTCCAGGAGGCCGTCTGCGACGTGCTCACCAGGAAGGCGATCCTCGCCGCGAAGGAGCACGGCGTCGAGACGGTCCTCCTCGGCGGCGGCGTCGCGGCCAACTCGCGCCTGCGCGCCCTCGCCACCGAGCGCGCCGAGGCCGCGGGCCTGGTCCTGCGCTACCCGCGGCCGAAGCTGTGCACCGACAACGGCGCCATGGTCGCCGCCCTCGGCTCGCACCTCGTCGCCGCGGGCGTCGCGCCCTCGGTGATCGACTTCCCGGCGAACTCGTCGATGGACGTCGAGGTCGTCTCGCTCGCGGACACGCTCTGATCGGCCCCGGTTGTCGGTGCCCGGCGCTACCGTGTCGGGCATGACCGAACCAGTTCCGTGGGAACCGCCCCTCGCGGGCACCGAGTCCGAGCACCTCCTCGCGATGCTCGAACGCCTCCGCACGACCTTCCGGTGGAAGGCCGACGGCCTCGACAGCGCCGGCCTGAACCTGCGCATCGGGGCCTCGAACCTGACCATCGGCGGGCTCCTCAAGCACCTCGCGCGCGTCGAGGACATCACGTTCGCGTGGAAGATGCGCGGTCAGAGCCCCGGCGAGCCGTGGGTGTCCGCGCCTTTGGAGGACACCGACGACTGGGAGTTCACGACCGCCGCCGACGACAGCCCGGAGTACCTGTACGGGCTGTGGGACGCCGCGGTCGCCCGCTCCCGCGACCGCCTCGCCGCCATCGTCGCCGACGGCGGCCTCGACCAGCCCGCGCACTGGGAGTGGCCCGGCCGCGGGCACTTCAGCGTCCGCCGCATCGTCTGCGACCTCATCGAGGAGTACGGCCGCCACACCGGCCACGCCGACCTCCTGCGCGAGGCCGTCGACGGCCGCGTCGGCGAGGACCCGCCCGAAGGATGGCGCCCGAGCTCCTGAACCCGGTCCGCTGCACTCGGTACCGTTGCGGGTCAACCGCACCGGAAGGACACGGCCATGGGACCCGACCCGCGCGCGATCGTCGACGCCCTGCACGACTGGGCCCGGGACACCGACTGGGTCGAGTGGGTCGAGCTCGGCGGGTCCCTCGGCCGCGGCGCCGGCGACGCCTACTCCGACGTCGACGCGGGCATCGGCGTCACGGGCCTTGACGACCACGCTCTCGACGGCCGCGCCCTCCAAGGCGATGCCGCTGACGACCACGACCCTGAAGCTCCTGCCCCTGAAGACGCTGCCCCCGACGACCACGCCTCCGACCATCCCACCCCCACAGGCCCCGACCCGCGCGCGGCCGAGACCCTGGCGGCGATCAGCGCCTTCGCGCCGCTCGCCGCCACGCTGGAGCAGCGGATCGGCGGGCTCCTCCACTTCGTCTGCGTCTACGAGGACGGCCGCCAGCTCTCCCTCGTCCTCTTCGACGCCGCCGCCCGCGCCGGACTCGCCCCCCAGTCCAGGGCCGTCCTCGACAAGACCGGCCGCCTCGCCGCGCCCCTCGACCCCGGGCACTGGACGCCCAGCGGCGACGAGGTGCGCGAATGGACCTTCCTCGCGTGGATCGACCTCGGCGACGCCGCCCGGCACCGCCACCGCGACCACCCGTGGCGGGCCCTGCGCTCCCTCACCGACGCCCGCGACCACCTCTGGAAGCTCCACGCCGCCCGCCTCGGCCTCACCTACCCGGCGTTCGGCGCCGTCACCGTCGAGAACGCCGGCGCCCCGCCCCCGCCCGGCATCGCCGCCACCCACCCGACCGGCCTGGGCCGCAACGAGTTCCACACCGCGCTCACCGCCCTCGCCGGGCTCCTCGACGCCCACACCGGCCCCGACCTGCACGGCCTCGCCGCCGCGATCCGGCCCCGCCTCGACCTCCTCGCCTGAACGACGGGACCACCGGACACCCGGGCCCCGGACACCCGAGCGCCCGGGGACTGTGGACGCCGGCGGCTAGATTCGGGCCCATGACAGAGACGGACACCGCCGCCGCGACCGACGAGCGCCCCCGACCGGGCGAGCGGGCCCGGCGGCCCTGGTGGCGGTCCCGCTGGCTCCGGGCCCTCTCCTGGGCCGGGACCGCCGGCGTCGCCGCGTACACGCTCGTCCGCCTCCTCGGCCTGGAGACCGGCTGGCTCCTGGTCACCACCGTCGCGTTCGTCCCCTACGCCGCGATCGGCGCCCTCGCCGCCGCCGGGATCCAGGCCGCCGTCCGGCACTGGGCCGCGCTCGCCGCCACCGGCGCCTGCGCGCTCGCCCTCGGCGCCGTGCTCCTCCCGCGCGTCGTCGAGGACGCGCCCGCCGAAGCCGCCGGCACCGAGTTCACCGTCATGTCAGTGAACCTCTACGTCGGCCAGACCGACCTCGAACGCGTCGTGGACCTCGTGGAGGAGCACGCGCCCGACCTGCTCAGCGTCCAGGAGCTCACCCCCGGCGCCGCCGACCGCCTCGCCGAACTCGGCCTCGGCGACCTGCTCCCCCACTCGATCCTCGAACCCGACGACCTCGCCGTCGGCACCGGACTGTACGCCGCGCACCCGATCGAGCGCATCGACACCGTCGGGCGCGAGGGGATCTTCTACCAGATCGGCGCCGAGGTCGACCTCGGCGGCGAGGCCGTCCGGTTCATGGCCGTGCACACCGCCGCCCCCGCCTCCCGCGAGCGCATCCCCTTGTGGGAGGAGGACTTCGCGGACATGCCGCGCCCCGACGGCGGCGCCCCGTGGATCCTCGCCGGCGACTTCAACGCCACCCTCGACCACGACAACATGCGCGGCCTCCTCGCCGACGGGTACACCGACGCCGCCGAAGCGCTCGGCGAGGGCCTGACCCCCACCTGGCAGCCCACGAGCGACGGGTACTTCGGGTTCGTGAAGATCCCGCCCGTCACCCTCGACCACGTCCTCGCCGAGGACGGCGTCGCCGTCCTCGACTGGGAGGTCCTGGGGAAGGGCGGCAGCGACCACGCCCCGGTCCTCGCCCGGCTGCAACTCCCTTAAGGAGATTTCAGGTTCGCGATGAATACTGTCGGGGGCCGTCGTCATAGTGGGGGAGAGCCCGACACCACCGAACCGAAAGGCACGCACATGCGCCAGCTCATCGTCACCGCGTTCGTCTCCCTCGACGGCGTCATGGAGGCCCCCGGCGGCGAGGCCGGGTACCGCAACACCGGCTGGACCTTCAAGGACATCGAGTTCGTCCCCGAGGCGTACGCGCTCAAGGGCGCCGAGCAGGAGGAGGCCGGGGCGCTGCTGCTCGGGCGCCGCTCCTACGAGGCGTTCGCGCCGGTGTGGCCCTCCATGACCGAGGAGTTCGCGGGCTACAACTCGATGCCCCGCTACGTCGTCTCCACCACCCTGAAGGAGGAGGACGAGCGCTGGCCCGCCACGATCCTGCGCTCGGTCGACGACGTCGCCGCGCTCAAGGAGGGCGAGGGCAAGCCGATCATCGTGAACGGCTCCGGCACCCTCGGCCAGAGCCTCGCCGACGCGGGCCTGGTCGACCGCTACAACCTGCTGGTGTTCCCCAAGCTCCTCGGCGCCGGCAAGCGCCTGTTCTCCGCGGCCGACCAGGACGCCGTGAAACTCGAGCTCGTCGAGCACGAGGCGTACGCGAACGGCATCCAGAAGCAGGTCTTCGACGTCGTCCGCTAGCGCCGGCCGGGCCGGACCCGTTCCGGCCCGGTTCAGGCCGCCGCGGCGTCCTTCTGGAGCGTCAGCCGCGCGCACGGGAACGACGCGCCGCCGAGTTCGACGGTCTTGCGCGCGCCGTCGGCCGCGAAGCCGTACCGCTCGTAGAAGCGGCGGCTGACCTCGCTGCCCTCCATCATCCACACCCGGACCGGCGTCAGGCCCTCCTCGGTCAGCCACCGCACGCCCTCGTTCATGAGGGCGCGGCCGGCGCCGCGGCTCCAGTGGTCGGGGTGGACGTAGATCGACAGCACCTCGCCGGGGACGCCGGGCCCGGCGTCCTCCTCGGCCGCCTCGTCGCGGTCCCAGGCGAACACGGCGAACCCGATCACGTACGGGCCCTTCTCCGCCACGAGTGCCAGTTCGAGCGGCCGCTTCTGCGCGAGGTGCCGCACGTACCGCTCGGACGCCTCCTCGGGCAGCCCGGCGAGCACGTCGGCGTCGACCAGGCCGGCGTAGGCCGCGCGCCAGGACGCGGTGCGGACCTGGACCATCTCGTCTGCGTCTGCGGGGGTGGCCGTTCGGATCTTCATGTCTACCAACCGTGCCCGAAGGTCCACAAGAAAGCAACCACTCCGGCGGCCGGAATTGCGACAGCAACCCGTTCGTGCAAGAAGTGTCTAGGCGACGGGCGACTCCAGCAGCCGCAGCTCGCGCGACGTGGCGTCCACCGCGGCCAGGGTGCCGATCGGCATCGGCAGATTGGGACCGGTATGTCCGAAGTCGACTCCGGCGAGGATCGGGAAACCGTAGTCGGCGGCGACGTCGAGCACCACGTCCCGCACCGAGACCGGCCCGAACGGGGCGTCGGCGGGGATGGCGACGTCGAGCGGGATGCCGACGACCATCGCGCCGATGCGGTCGAACACCCCGGACATGCGCAGCACGTGGAGCTGGTTCCACACGTGGCCGAGGTTGCGGCCCACGTCCTCCCAGAAGAACACCGCGCCGTCCCAGGTCTCGGGCGCGAGCGCGTACGGCGACGCCTGCACGTTGAGGAGCCGGTCGAGCAGGCCGCCGACGAGCCGTCCGGTCGCCCGGCCCGGCCGCCATGTCTCCCAGGTGTTCTCGGCCGGGAGCGACACCTCGGTGACGGCGCCGGTGAGCAGGCCGGCGAGGAGGCCGCGGACCACAAGGTGGCGCTCGGGCGTCGCGTCCTCCCAGAAGCGGCCGCTCAGGCCGGGGGCGAAGTCGGCGTGCATGCCGACCAGGCCGGTCCGCGAGTGGAGGGCGAGGTGGAGGGCGGTGATGTCGCTGAAGCCCAGGAGCGGCTTGGGGTCGCGGCGCACGGCGTCGTAGTCGATGCGGTCGAGGTAGGCGGTGGTGGCGTTGCCGCCGGAGAACGGGAGGATCGCGCGCACCTCGGGGTCGCCCAGGAGCCCGTTCAGCTCGGCGGCCTGGACCTCGGGCGGGGCGGCGCGCCAGAAGTGGTGCGCGGCCTCCTCGACCAGGGGCGTGCGGCGGACGGCGAACCCCAGGTCCTCCAGGACCGCGGTCGCGGCGTCGAGCTGGTCGCGGCGGTGGGGCATGCGCGGCCCGGAGGGGGCCGCGATCGCGATGGTGTCGCCGGGGCTGAGGCGCTTGGGTCGCAAGGGTTCCATGTGGCTGCTGCTTCCAGGAGACGGGTCCGGGCCGGGACCAGCCTACGGCGGTCCCGGCCTGGGTGCAATTCCTGGTCGCAAGCGTTATCCGAGTGCGGGGTGCGCCGCCGCTGCGGTCCCGGCGGCCCTGCGGGCTCTCGCGACCGTGACCGCGATCCCGGCGGCGGCGAGGAGCACCGAGGCCGCGTAGGCGGCGATCGAGGCGGCGTCGGGGGCGGCGAAGGACTGGCCGCGCACGGCCTGCCAGCCGGCGGTCGCGAAGACCCCGAGGTACCCGGCGGCGCTCCAGCGGACCACGGCGGCGCGGACCCGGTCGTCGCGCAGCCACACCCGGCGGGCCGCCAGGAACCCGAGGAGCATGGCGAGGCCGATGAGGACCTGGATGCCGTGCAGGCCGATGAAGTGCGCGACCCGCATGTCGCCGCCGGTGGTCGACCAGCCGGTGAGGAACATGCCGTTGCCGTCGAGGTCGCCCACGCCGTGCCCGGCGTTCAGGGGGATCTCGTTCCCGTCGGCGTCCAACTGGGTGCGCTGGCCCTGGCCGCCGACGGTGACGATGAAGAACGCGGCGAACATGCCCAGGCTCGACAGGAGCAGGCCCCAGCGGATCACGGCGGTCACGGCGCGGTCGCCGATGCGTTGGAACAGGACCAGCACCGCGATGGCGGCGTTCGCGAGGAACATGACCGGCACGAACTGGAACGCCATCTGCACGACCTGGTTGAACGCGTCGTCCGAGGCGTTGAAGTGGCTGTAGGTGCCCATCGCGGCGGCGGCCACGATGACGCCGACCTCGGCGGCGCTGATCACCGCGAAGACGGTGCCGAAGACCCAGCCGGTGCGCCGCAGCCTCGTCATGTGCGACAGGAGCCAGGCGAGGCTGAGGCAGTAGGTGAAGAAGGAGAAGCCGAACTTGAACGACTTGATCCAGACGCTCTCGCCGAGGATCTGGCGGTCGTCGAACGGGATCGCCGCCAGCGACAGGACGGCGACCGCGCCGCAGGCGATCCCGAGCACCAGCAGCGGCCGGTGCCAGCGGCGGCCCCCATGCGTGAGGGCGAGGCCGGCGTCGCCGGCGAGGTCGGCGGCGCGCCCGACCGCGGAGGTCCGCGCGGAGTGCCGGGGGCGATGGGGCGTGATGACGGGGGCAGTGCTCATGTGAAGAACGGTATTTTCATTCGCGCCCTGACGCATTGACGCTCACCGCCCGAAACGGGGTGGGGCCTGCCGTACCAAGCCCGCACCGCGGGCGACCGCCGCGACTGCGCCGGCCGGGCCGCGAAAGCGGCCGAAGTGTGCATTCTGGACGGCCGGGCCCGGGATTCTAGGCGAAGTCCCTGTGAACGCTTGCGCGTTCATCCGGCTGTAACGAGGATGTGACGAATGAGCTCTAATCTCAGTCGCATCTTGGACAGCGTGGACCCCTTCATCGGCACGGCCGCCACCGACCTGCCCGCGGCGCAGGGGCTGGCCGCCTCCTGGTGGTGGCCGAAGGCCCAGGTCGGGAACACCCACCCGGGCGCGTGCTACCCGCTCGGGATGGTCTCGGCGTGCGCGTGCTCCGGCGCCTACCCCACCGGCTACGGCCTCTACGGGATCTCCACCGAGGGCGCCCCCACCCGCATGTACGACGACTACCTCGCCAGCGGCTTCACCCACTTCCAGCAGTCGGGCACCGGCGCGATCCGCAAGTACTACAACTACTTCCGCGTCACCCCCATGATCGAGCCGCTCGACTCGCTCGGGAACCGGTGGCGGCTGCGCGACGAGGAGGCGTCGCCCGGGTACTACGCCGCGACCCTGGAGAACGGGATCCGCTGCGAGCTCACCGTCGGCGCGAAGACCGCCGTCCACCGGTACACGTTCCCCGAGTCCTCCTCCTCCCGCGTGGTCCTCGACTTCTCCTACGGCGGCCTCGCGATCGAGCACGGGACCACGGTCCCGCTCCGCGCCGGGATCGAGAGCCTGGGCCAGGGCAGCGCGCAGGGCACCGTCGTCATGGAGGGCATCCCGCTCTCGGTCTACCTCGACACCGACGCGCCCGGGTGGCGCCAGCTCGTGTGGTACGACCGGCGCCGCGTCGACGGCGGCACCCGCCTGGACTTCGACTACATCCGCCGCACCACCCTGCGCCCCTTCGGACTCATGTTCATGGGCCCCACCAGGGCCGGCCAGGTCGTGGAGATCCGCATGGGCTTCTCCATGCGCGGCACCGAGCAGGCCCGCCGGAACCTGGAGCAGGCCCTCCCCGGCGAGGCCGGGTTCGACCAGGCGCTCGCCGACACCCGCGAGGCGTGGTCGGACTACTTCTCGCAGGTCGAGGTCCAGGGCGGCACGCCCGAGCGGCGGCAGGTGTTCGCGACGAGCCTCTACCACTCGCTCATCAAGCCCTGCTTCGCCCAGGACGAGAGCCCGTTCTGGCCCTCCAAGGGCCCCTTCGTGTTCGACATCGCGACCATGTGGGACATGTACAAGACCCAGTTCCCGCTGCTCACGGCCCTGAACCCGGCGAAGGGCGCCGACATGCTGGAGGCGATCGTGCGGATCGCCGAGGAGGAGGGGAACCTCCCGATCGGCTACCGGATGGCCCGCGGCTCGGACCGGTTCTTCCGGCAGGCGTCGGCGCTCGCGCACACCGTGCTCGCGGACGGGTTCCAGCTCGGACTCGAAGGGCCCGAATGGGACTGGGCGCTCGTCCACATGCAGGACGACCTGCGCCGCGGCTACGGCGAGGACTTCACCGAGCGCGGCGTCGTCCACCCGATCAGCCACACCCTCGACCTCGCCACCGGCTACTGGTGCACCGCGATCGTCGCCCGGGGCCTGGGCGACCTCAAGCTCGCCGACGAGCTGGAGGCGAAGGCCCGCAACTGGATCAACGCGTTCGGCCCCGACGGGCTGCTGCGCGACTCCTCCTTCTACGAGGGCGGGCGCTGGAACTACTCGTTCCGGCTCCTGTACGACATGGCCGCCCGCATCGACCTCGCGGGCGGCGACAAGGAGTTCACCGCGATCCTCGACCGGTTCTTCGGGTTCGGCGCCGACCCGGTCGTGCAGCTCGGGACGCCCCCGTTCGGCACCGAGTTCGCGATCGGCCTCGACCTCGACCGGTTCGAGGGCCTGAACAACGAGCCCGACATGGAGGCCCCCTGGGCCTACCACTACGCGGGCCGGCCCGACCGCACCGCCGAGGTCGTCCACGCCGCGCTGACGTACCAGTTCGGGACCGGGCGCGGCGGGCTCGTCGGGAACGACGACTCCGGGGCCCTGTCCTCGTGGTACGTGTGGGCGTCGCTGGGGCTGTTCCCCGTCGCCGGCCAGAACCTGTTCCTCGTCAACGCGCCCGCGTTCGCCGAAGCGCGACTGCGCTTCGGCGGCAACGACTTCGAGGTGGTCACGACCGGCCACACCGAGTCGGGGATCGGCGAGGACGCCCGCGGCGCCGCCCCGCGGTACGTCCAGTCCGCCCGCTTCGACGGGAAGCCCCTGGACCGGAGCTTCATCACCGGCACGCAGCTGCACGGCGGCGGGCGGCTGGAGATCGAGCTCGGCGCGCACCCCTCCGACTGGGCGACGCAGACGCGCCCGCCGTCCGCCTCCGACCGCACCGACCACGCTCGGGACGCGGGGGCCCGCTTCCAGGAGTTCCTACCGTGACCGAGCAGTCCCGCCGCCTGATCATCGTCGTCCGCGCCGACCCCGTCATCTGCGGCCACGCCACCGAGGCCCGCGGCCTCGCGGAGGTCGCGCTCACGCGCGGCTTCGACGACGTGCGCATCGTGACGTGGCCGATCGAGGCGCTCCAGGCGGCGGGGCTGCCGCTCAAACCGCTCGACGAGCTCCTGCCGTACTCGGCGGGGATCACCGTCGAGCGGCCCGGGCCGGTCGGGGACTACCGGGTCCCCGACGGCCGCCACCTCCTCGGCCTCACCGGCCGCCTCGTCGAGCTGTTCACCGGGGGCGTGCCGGTCGTGTGCATGTCGATGTACCTGTCCCCGCACGCGAACGCGGTCGTCGACGCGCTCCGGACGGTGCGCGCCGCGGGCATGGACGCGGACGTCACCACGATCGCGGAGGCGGTCGGCTCCGACATCACCAACGTGGTGCGCGGGTGCCTCGCGCGCGGCGAGCTCGGGGCCGCGGCCGCGCTGTTCACCACGTACCTCGCGAACGACCGGTGCGTCGCGGTGTCGCAGTACACGAAGGACCTCATCGTCGAGGAGGCCGCGCAGGTCGACCGCGCCTGCGGGACGTCCTTCGCCGCCGCGGTCGACGCGCGCGTCCAGGTGTCCTACCCGGCCGTCGACGCCGGGCTGTACACCGGCATCGACCCGGCGGCGGTCGACGCGGCCCTCGCCGCGCGCGGCCTCGAACGCGACAAGTACGTCCTGTTCCTCTCGCGCGTGGCCGCCGCGAAGGGCGCCGACGACCTCATCGCCGCCCACCGCGACTCGCTCGCCTACAAGACCCACCGGCTCGTCATCGCCGGGACCGGCCCGGCGCTGGCCGAGACGAAGGTGTTCGCCGAGGGCGACGAGCGGGTCCTGTTCCTCTCCGACGTGTCGGACGACGAGAAGCCGCTGCTCATGAACGGCTGCGCCGCATACGCACTGCCGTCCAAGCCGCGCCCGGAGTTCGTCGAGACCTTCGGGATCGCCCTGGTGGAGAAGATGCTCGCCGGCGGCGGCCCCGTCATCACCACCCGCACCGGCGGCATCCCCGAGGCCGTGGGCGAGCACGCCATCGAGGTCGCGCCCGCCGACCGCGCGGCCCTCGCCGACGCGATCGACCTCGCTGTGTCGATGGACCCCGCCGAGCGCGCCGACCGGGCCGCCCGCGCCCGCGCGTACGCGATGCGCTTCGACCGCGCGGCCGTCTTCGACAACCTCTTCGCCGGCCTCGCCGACGTCCCCGCCCCGGTCGCGTAACCATCTGAGCTGCGAGAACACCGGTCGAGAAAAAAGATCCGGGAAACCTCCCGATCCGGGGCAACCTTCGGGGCGGGCGCGGCAACTGGTAGACGGTGCGGCAACCCGGCTCCGCCGCACCGCACATCTACCGGAGGGACGGGCTGCGATGTCCTCAGAGACTTTCCCCACCACCCCCGCCATGGCGCGCCCGTAACGACTCCGGTTCCAACGGATGGGCTTCCTGCCATGGGAGATCGACAGGCGCGGGCACCGGGGGTGCCTGCGCCTGTCGTGCAACGGAACGTGAGGGGGCCTCGGTCATGCTGCTAGAATCGCCTCCCCGCAACGCGACCGGAAGGCCCCCGTTGGACGTCCCCGCCAAGCTGGACGAAGACGCCTTCCGCGCCTTCTTCGAGCGGCACCATGCCGAGCTCGCGCGCTTCGCGTGGATGCTCATCGGCGAGCGCACCGCGGCGGAGGACATCGCCGCGGACGCCATGCTCGCGGTGTGGCGCCAGTGGGACCAGGCCCGGCGGGCCCGCTCGCAGATCGCGTACGCGCGCGGCATCGTCGCCAACCTCGCCAAGGCCCGCATCCGCGCCGCCGTGCGCGAGCGCCGCCGCAACACCCTCTTCTGGCAGCGGCCCGACGCCGCCGTGGAGGGTCCCGACACCGCCGCCGTCCTCGACGTGCGCGCGGCCCTCGACCGCCTGCCCCTGCGCCGCCGCGCCTGCGTGGTCCTGCGCCACTCCCTCGAACTGTCCGAGCGCGAGACCGCCGACGCCCTCGGCATCTCCGTCGGCACCGTCAAGAGCCAGACCTCGAAGGGCCTCGCCGAACTGCGGCGCCTCCTCGGGGAGCCCGGCGAGGGCCCCGCGCGGGCCGCGATCAGGAACGGGGTGGGGCCGTGAACGACGAACTGCCCGACCGGCTCCGGGTCACCGCCGAGGAGTTCGACCCCGACGCGGACCGCATGTGGTCGCGGGTCGCCGAGGGGATGCGCGCGCCACGCGGGGCCGCGGCCCCCGCCGAGCGCCGCCGCCTCGTCCCGCACCTGGCCCTCGCCACCGGCGCGGCCCTCGTGCTCATCGGCGGCGTGGTCCTCTTCGGGCAGGGCCTCGGCCTCGGGCCCTCGGCCGACCCCGACCCGGCCCCGCCCGCGGGCGGCCCCGGCACCCAGTCCGAGTCGCCGAGCGGCACCGAGGAGGACACCGGCGGCGAGACGACCACCTCCGAAGGGCCCTCCGAGACCGGCAGCAGCCCGGACGGGCAGACCAGCAGCGAGGAGACCGGCGGCGAGCCCGAGGCCCCCGACTGGCTCACCGCGCAGGGCTCGATCGACGCGAACAACACCGACTACTTCTCGCAGTCGGTCGTCAAGTTCAGGAGCGAGCGCGCGCTCACCGGCCTCACGGTGGAGCTGCGGGTCGCCGAGGGCGGCGGCCTCGTGGTCTCCGACACCTGGACCACCGACGACAACCTCTTCCAGGAGGCGGTCGTGACCAGCGAGGACGGCTACACGGTCCTGCGCTGGACTCTGAAGGACGGCGCGGTCGTCCCCGCCGGGAACGAGTACACGCTCGCGGGCCAGTTCGACCCCAACGGGGGTCCGCGCAGCGGCGCCGACGACTCGTTCACGGTCACCGCCACGGACGAGGACGGCGGAACCGGCACCCTCGAAGGCGGTTTCTAGTCCTCGTCGACCCCAGAGCGGGAGCGGGGGCCGGTCGCGACAGCCGGCCCCCGCGCCTGTCCTCGGCGGCGGCACGCCCGCGCGCCCGCCCCGGGCGGATTCAGACCGCGAGCACCTCGACGTCGAACTCCGGAATCACCGAGTCGCGCGTCAGCAGTCGCAGGAGACGCCGCTCGACGGTGCGGTGAGGGGGTCGGGGCGGCCGCGTTCGACGCCGGCGTCGGTGGCGACCGGCAGGCCCTCGCGGACCCAGTACTCGAAGCCGCCCATCATGTACTTCACCCGGTAGCCGAGGGTCGCGAACGCGACCGCGGCGCGGTACGCGCCGTTGCAGCCCGGACCCCAGCAGTAGACGACGACGGGCCGGTTCGGGTCGGCGGCTTCGGCGGCGCGGGCGGCGATCTCGTCGGTCGGCAGGTGCACGGCGCCGGGGACGCGGCCCTGGGACCAGGCGGCGGCGCCGCGGGTGTCGACCAGGGTGAACCCGGGGTCGTCGAGCCCGGCGGCGGCATGGACGTCGGAGACGTCGGTGCTGAAGGCCAGCAGGCCGGTGAAGTGGGCGAGCGCGTCGGCGGGGGAGGCCGGGGGCACGCGCAGCACGGCGTTCTCTTCAGTTCCCATGACGTGAAGATATATGCCGGTACAAAGATTCTTTTGCATCGGTACAAAGGCGTCCCATATTCGGGGTGGGGGTAGCGTAGACGCCGAACCGCATCCGAGGAAAGAGGCACTGATGGCTCCCACCGCACCGACCGTCCGGCTCGTCCACGGCGCCGACATGCCGCGCCTGGGCCTGGGCACGTGGCCGATGGACGACGCCGAGGCCGAGCGGGTCATCGCCGAGGCGATCGGCCTGGGCTACCGGCTCGTGGACACCGCCGAGAACTACCGCAACGAGCGCGGCGTCGGCCTGGGCGTCAAGGCGTCCGGGGTCGCCCGCGAGGAACTGTTCGTCACCAGCAAGTTCAACAAGGAGTGGCACGGGGTCGACCTCGCCGCCGAGGCCGCCGAGCGCCGCCTCGACCTGCTCGGCCTCGACTACCTCGACCTGCTGCTCATCCACTGGCCGAACCCGCAGCACGGCAAGTACACCGAGGCGTGGCAGGGCCTGGCACGGCTGCTGGAGACCGGGCGCGTCAAGGCGATCGGCACCTCGAACTTCAAGCCAGCGCACCTCGACCGGATCATCGACGCCACCGGGGTCGTGCCCGACGTCAACCAGATCCAGTTGAGCCCGTACACGACCCGTGACGCCTCGCGCGCGTACGACGCCGAGAAGGGCATCGTCACGCAGTCGTGGTCCCCGATCGGCGGCGCGGGCGGCGAGGTCCGCAAGGACCCGGTCGTGGTCAGCCTGGCCGAGAAGTACGGGAGGACGCCGGGGCAGATCGTGCTCCGCTGGCACCTGGAGCTGGGCCTGGCGGTGGCGGTGAAGTCGAGCGACCCGGCGCGACTGGAGCAGAACCTGGACGTGTTCGGCTTCGAACTGGAGCCGGCCGACGTCGAGCTGCTGTCGGCGCTCGACCGCGGCGAGGGCGCGGCGGCGGACTCCGACGAGTTCGGGCACTAGACGCACGAGGCGGCGGCACCGGAACCCCGGTGCCGCCGTTGGCCTGTGCCCGCAGTCACGTGCTCATTCCCCGTCGGGGACCCAGCGGAGCACGTCGCCGGGCTGGCACTGGAGGACGCGGCAGATCGCTTCGAGGGTGGAGAACCGGACCGCCTTCGCGCGGCCGTTCTTGAGGACCGCGACGTTCGCGGGGCTGATCCCCACGGCCTCGGCGAACTCGCCCACGGACATGCCGCGCTCGGCGAGGAGCACGTCGATGTCGACCGCGATGGCCATCAGACGACCCCGGCCATCTCGGTCCGCAGCTCGGTGGCCTTGCGCAGCAGGCCCTTCATGATGAGGGTGAACATCGCGAAGGCCGCACCGCCGCCGGCGCAGACCACGAGCCCGCCGATGTCGCCCAGGAGGCGCATCTCGTCGGCGCCGCTCCCGAACACGAAGATGTAGGCGGCGGTGAGCAGGGCGATCACCATGGCGGCGAGGGCGGCCCAGACGACGACGTCGACCCAGCGGAAGGACCGCTCGCTGAAGATCGCGTCGCCGTCGATCATGCCGAGCAGGCGCCAGGTCGCGACGAGCACGACCTGCACGCAGGCGATGCCCGCGATGGCGGCGGGCACGAGCGCGGTGGCCATCTCGGGGCCGTAGGCGTTCGTGACGTCCTCGGCGAGCGAGTTCGGCACGACCATGACCTGACCGAACAGTCCGGCGAGGAAGGCGGCGGCGAGGGCCATCCGCAGCATCAGGATGAGGAATGCGTTCATGCATCGATTCTCGATCGGTATCTATCGAGAGTCAATAGATACCGATCGAAAATCGAGAGACGGCACGATCCGGTGAGTCGGCGCCGCGAGCGCGGGCCGCCTCAGACGTCGAGCAGCGTCATCTCCATGCCGCGGATGCGGGCCGCGTCCGTGATCCCCTCCAAGGCCGTGATCCGCCCGTCCTCCACCGTGAAGACCAGCACCCGCGTGGGCAGCGGCTGGCCCGGCACCGACGAGACCGTCCCGATCCGCCCGTCCACGAGCACCAGCTGCGCCTGGGTCGCCATGGCCGCGAACGTCACCGCACCGCCCGCGATCGTCGCCGCGCCGCGCAGGATCGTCCCGACCCCGGCCGCGTCGGTCCGCAGGGTCACGTCCGGGTCGAGCACCGACACCAGGGCGTCGAAGTCCCCTTCGCGCGCCGCCGACATGAACGCCTCGACCACCGCGCGCTGGCGCGCCGTGTCCCGGTGCTCCGGCTCGCCCGTCCCCCGCACCCGGGCGCGGGCCCGGCTCGCGAGCTTCCTCGCCGCCGCGGGGGTCCGGTCGACGATCTGGGCGATCTCGTCGAACGGCACTCCGAACATGTCGTGCAGCACGAACGCCAACCGCTCGGCCGGCTCCAGGGTCTCCAGCACCACCAGGAGCGCGAGCCCCACCGAGTCGGCCATGACCGCCTCGGACTCGGGGTCGACCGGCGCCCCGGCCAGGGTCGGCAGCGCGGTCGGCTCCGGCCCGGTCTCGGGGATCGGCTGCTCGGCCCGGGACTTGCGGCGCCGCAACTGGTCCAGGCACACCCGGCCCACCACGGTCGTCAGCCACCCGGAGAGGTTCACGATCCGCTCGGTGTCGCTGGCGGCCAGGCGGAACCACGCCTCCTGGACGGCGTCCTCGGCCTCGCCCGAGGACCCGAGCATCCGGAACGCCACCGCCACCAACCGCGGTCGGTCGTCCTCGAATCGGCGTGCGAGCCACTGGTCGTCGGTCATGTCCGGTCCCTTCCCCGTTCAGGTGTACGACCTTATGACGCACGGGCGGGCGCGGATGTGACCGGACGGTCCGGCCCGTTTCGGAGGGACCGGCGCGACGTCGCGCGGCGCGCTCCTGTCAGAAGTCGACCGGGTCGCGGACGATCGGGCAGGTCATGCAGTGGCCGCCGCCGCGTCCGCGCCCGAGTTCGGCGCCGACGATCGTGACGACCTCGATCCCGGCCTTGCGCAGCAGCGTGTTCGTCTGCGTGTTCCGGTCGTAGGTCATGACCACGCCCGGCTCCAGCGCGACCGCGTTGTTCCCCGAGTCCCACTGCTGCCGTTCGGAGGCGTACACGTCGCCGCCCGTCTCGATCACCCGCAGCCCCGGCAGCCCCAGGGCCTCCGCGACCACGTCGGTGAACGCCGCCGAGCCGTGGTCGACCAGCTCCAGGCCCGGCTCGCGGTCGGCCGGGTACAGCGAGAACGCGTGCACCGCGTCCATGATCTTCGGGTACAGCGTCACCACGTCGCGGTCGGCGAACGTGAACACCGTGTCCAGGTGCATCGCCGCCCGCAGCTTCGGCATGCCCGCCACCACGACCCGCTCGGCCGCGCCCCGCGCGAACAGGGCCCGCGCGACCTGCGTGATCGCCTGCCGCGAGGTGCGCTCGCTCATGCCCATGAGCACCACGCCGCCGCCCACCGGCATGATGTCGCCGCCCTCGAACGTCGCCTGCCCCCAGGTCTCGTCCGGGTCGCCCCACCACACCGTCGACCCCGTGAAGTCCGGGTGGAACGTGTACACCGCCTTCATCAGCAGCGTCTCGTCGTGCCGCGCCGGCCAGTACAGCGGGTTCAGCGTCAGCCCCCCGTACAGCCAGCAGGTCGTGTCCCGCGTGTACAGCGTGTTCGGCAGCGGCGGCATCAGGTACTCGCGCGCGCCCGTCGACTCCCGCGCCAGCGCCACATAAGGCGGCCGCAGGTCCCCGGGCAGGTCAGCGGTCGACATCCCGCCGATGAGGAACTCCGCGAGGTCCATGGGCCCCAGCGACTCCAGGAACTCCCGGGTCGGGTCCACCAGGCCCAGGCCCACCTCGTTCGGGGTGATCTTGCGGTCCAGCAGCCACGACCGCGCCGCCGGGTCGGCCATCGTCGCCGCCAGCAGCTCGTGCAGCTCCACGACCTCGACGCCCCTGCCGCGCATCTCGTCCACGAAGTCGGCGTGGTCGCGCTGCGCGTTCTCGACCCACATGACGTCGTCGAAGAGCAGCCCGTCGGCGTTCGTGGGCGTCAGCCGCCGGTGGGCCAGGCCCGGCCGGCAGACGAGGACCTTGCGCAGCCGGCCCACCTCGGAGTGGACGCCGTAGTCAGCGGTCATTGCGGTGCCTCCAAGGGTCACAGTTCGATCCAGTCCAGTGCGAGCGCGACGATCCCGGCCGCCGCGCCCGCGACCGAGACGGCCAGGAGCACCGCCTCGCCGGGCCCGAACAGGCGCCGGCCCTGCTCGCGGCGGGTCATGACGAACAGGATCGTCGCCGGCGCGTACACGATGAACGACACCAGCACGAACTTCAGGCCCGCCGCGAACAGTAGGAACGCCGTGTACACCACCGCGAGCAGCGCGATCACCACCGCGCCGCCCGTGCCCCGGCCCGCCGCCTCCGGGTCCCTGCCCGTCGCCACCTTCACCGCGAACAGGGTCGCGAGCAGGAACGGGATGAGCGTCAGCGCGCTCGTGAGGTCGAGCGCGAACGTGAACGCGTCGTCGGAGAAGTACGTGACCACCAGGAACACCTGGCTCAGCGCCGTCGACAGCGCCAGCGCCGGCACCGGCACGTCCTCGCCCGTCGACCGGGCGAGGAACCGCGGCATGTCCTTGTCCTTCGCGGCCACGAACAGGACCTCGGCCGCCATGAGCGTCCACGCCAGGTACGCGCCGAGCACCGAGACGATGAGGCCGACGCTGACGAAGACCATGCCCCACGTGCCGACCGCGTGCTCCAGGACCCCGGCCATCGACGGCTGGCGCAGCTCCGCGATCTCGTCCATCGGCATGATCCCGTAGGACACGATCGTGACCGACGCGAACACCGCGAACACCGACAGGAACCCCGTGACCGTGGCCCGCCCGACGTCCTCGCGGCGCTTCGCGTGCCGGGAGTAGACGCTCGCGCCCTCGACCCCGAGGAACACGAACACCGTGGCGAGCATCGTGCCCTTGACCTGGCTGAACAGCGAACCCGCGTAGTCATCGCCGCCCCAGTTCGCGGCCAGCGCGGCCGGGTCGAGGAGGAACAGCGCGAGGATCACGAACACCGCGATCGGGATGAGCTTGGCGACCGTGACGATCCGGTTGATCGCCGCCGCCTCCTTGACGCCGCGCTTGATGAGGAGGAAGAACCCCCACAGGCCCGCCGAGGAGAGGGCGATCGCCAGGACCGTGTCGCCCTCGCCGAGCGCGGGCGCGATCGCGCCGATCGTGGACATGATGAGGACCCAGTAGGTCACGTTGCCGACGCAGGCGCTGGCCCAGTAGCCGAACGCGGCGAAGAAGCCGGGGTACTCGCCGAAGCCGGCCTTCGCGTAGGCGTAGACGCCCGCGTCGAGGTCGGGGCGGCGGACCGCGAGCTGCTGGAACACGAACGCGAGCATGAGCATGCCGGTGCCGGCGACGGCCCACGAGATGAGCGCGCCCGCGACGCCGGTCTGCTGCGCGAACCGGGAGGGGAGCGAGAAGACGCCGGCGCCGACCATGGAGCCGACGACCATGGAGGTGAGGGTCCAGAACGCGAGTTTCACCGCGGGGCGGGCCTCGGCCGCGGAGTCGTGCGCCATGGCGTCCTCGCAGGTCCTGCCCGCGGTCTCGGGTGTCCGGACGGGCGCTGGGCCTGAATATAGCTCCGGTCCGGGCGCCGGGGCCGCGATTCGCGCCGATCCCTCGGGAGGTTCGGTGGAGGTTCGGGAGCGGTATGGCGGCGGTGGGGTGGAGGCGCGGGGCGGGGTGGAGGTGGGGTGGAGGTGCAGAGAGGTGAGGTGAGGTGCGGCAAGGGGGGTGCGGCGCGGGTGGAGCACTCCGGGTGGGGCGGTTGTGGCGTCGTCCGGGATCGGATTCGGACACGCCCGGGCGGGGTATCCGATGGGTCCCCCGCAACGAGGGGCCTGACGGAAGGAGCGGACATGGACGTCTCGGAGAGCAAGCCGGAGCGCATCGTCGTCGGCGTCGACGGCTCGCCCGCGTCCCTGCGGGCGCTCGAATGGGCCCTGCGCGAAGCGGCGCTCACCGGCGCCGACCTCGAAGCGCTGCACGCCTGGGAGGTGCCCGCCGCGTACGGCACGGGCATGGTGATGACGCTCCCCAGCAGCGAGGAGTTCGAGGCCGCCGCGAAGGAGTCGCTGGCGCGCGCGGTCGAACTCGCCACCGTGAACGACCCGGGCGTCCGGGTCCTCCAGAACACCGTCGCCGGGCATCCGGCCCGGGTCCTCATCGACGCCGCCGAAGGCGCGTCGCTGCTGGTCGTCGGCTCGCGCGGGCACGGCGGGTTCGTGGGGACGCTCGTCGGCTCGGTCAGCCAGTACTGCGTCTCGCACGCCCCGTGCCCGGTGGTCGTGGTCCGCGACCTGACGGAGCAGGAGCAGGAGTCGTAGCGGCCCGGCCCGTCCGCAGGGCGGGCCCGCGCCGCGTGGAACGGCCCGCGGACACCGATGGTGTCCGCGGGCCGGTTCGCGCTGTCGGGGTGCGCTGTCGCGGAACGCTCCCGGGCCGGGTTCGGCAGAACGGTGCCGAAACGCTCCGGGTCTCGGGCCGCGCAGTCGGCCTCCGCTGCCCGTCTAGCCGGGCGTGTACCGGAACCGGTGCAGGACCGAGGGTTCGCTTCCGGCCGCGCCGACGCCGAGCATTCGGCCGGTGAACCCGGCCGCGACCTCGGTGGAGAGGTAGCGGCCGTCGAGGCGCGCGAGTTCGGTGCCGTTCACCGAGAGCACGATGTCGTCGGGGCCGTAGGCCGTCATGGTCTCGGCCTCGCATTCGACCGCGGCGAGGCGCAGCACCACGTCGCCCCCGATCGCATGGCCGTCAACCGTGCTGCCTTCAGCCGTGCCGCTCCCGACCGCCGCCGCGCCGAGGTCGGCCCGGACGCCGCCGATGCGGGCCTCGGCGCGGACGGTGCCGTCCGCGAACACCAGGCCGTAGCGGTGGCGGTCGTCGATGCGGACCTCGAACCGGCCCGAGCCGGAGAAGACCGCCTCGGCCTCCCAGCGCAGGTCCGTGACCCGGGTGCACAGCAGGCCCGGCGAGCCGTCGCCCGGCTCCCGCAGGTCCAGGCCGCCTTCCGGACGCGGCGAGGCGATCTTCGCCGGTTCGCTCGACGGCGAGACCCAGCGCGGCCCCAGGGACGGCGCGGTGAAGTCGTCCTCGAAGGCGGTGTCGTCGGGGGTGAACTCGTAGCGGTTCTCGTCGACGACGGGCCAGCCGTCGACCCAGTCGACCCCGGCCAGGAACGTCTCGCGGCCGAGCACGTGGAACGAGGGCGTGAACCCGCCCGGGCGCACCGCCAGGTAGACCGCGGCCCAGCCGCCGTCGGCCGTCTCGACCAGGTCGGCGTGGCCGGTGTTCTGCACCGGGTGCGGGGTGGAGCGGTGCGTGAGGACGGGGTTGTGCGGGCACGCCTCGTACGGGCCCTCGGGGCGGTCGGCGCGCGCGATCGTGACCGCGTGGCCGCGCTCGGTGCCGCCCTCGGCGAGGAGCAGGTACCAGCGTCCGCCGATCCGGTACAGGTGCGGCGCTTCGGGGTGCGCGAGGCCCGTGCCCTGCCACACGAGGTACGGCGGGGCCTCGAACGTGCCGGTCTTCATGTCGAGGCGGCCCTGCCAGACGCCGTTCTCACCGTTGACCGCGCCGGTCCAGGTGAGGTAGCAGGTGCCGTCCTCGTCCCAGGCGAGGTCGGGGTCGATGCCGACCGCCTCGGGGACGAAGACCGGGTCGCTCCACACGCCCGCGGGGTCCTCGGTCGACACGATGGTCTGGCCCGACCCGGCGTCGCCGACGTTCGTGGTGACGAAGTAGAACCGGCCGTCGTGGTGGCGCAGGGTCGAGCCGTAGATGCCGCCGGAGGGGCGGCCGTCGCCGCGCAGGAACTGGCCGCGGCGGTCGAGGATGTTGCCGATGCGGGTCCACGACACGAGGTCGCGGCTGTGGAAGACCGGCGCTCCGGGGAAGTACTCGAAGCTGGAGTGGGCCAGGTAGTAGTCCTCGCCGACCCGGCAGACGGTGGGGTCGGGGTGGAATCCGGGGACGATCGGGTACTCGGCGGCGGACACGGTCGGACGGCTCAAGGAGGCTCCCTCGGTGGTGGCGCGCGGACGGCCAAGACTAAGTTGTGTCGCCAAACTTTGTCAACCGGCTTCAGCTCCGCTTCAGGTGCCCCAGGCTAGCGTTGCAACCGGGGGCCCTTACCCAGAGGTGAAGGCGGCCTTCAGGGTGCGCTCCGGCGGTCCGCTCGCGGCCGGCGGTCCGGTCCGCGGCGCTGTGATCCGCGGCAACGGCCCCCGCCGCCCAGGCGTGAGCGCTCCGCCACTCCAGGTCGGCGAGGGCGCTGCGCGAGGTATCGTGCATCGGTCGGACCGGACCGAGGGTGCCCGCCCGCAGGTCCGCCCGCTCGGACAGGAGAGACAGCAGTGACCGCCGCCGGCAGTGCGAGTCAGCCCGGACTCGCGACCGGCGCCGAGCCCCCCGCAGGGCACGGCGTCCGCCACGCCACCCGCCTCGCGCTCGTCGTCGGCGCCCTCGGCGTCGTCTTCGGCGACATCGGCACCAGCCCCATCTACGCCCTCCAGACCGTGTTCAACCCCGCCGACCCGCACCCCGTGCCCGTCACGGAGGCGAGCATCTACGGCGTGGTCTCGCTGATGTTCTGGTCGATGGTCGTCATCGTCACCGTCACCTACGTCCTCCTCGCGATGCGCGTCGACAACGACGGCGAGGGCGGCATCATGGCCCTCATCACCCTCCTCCACCGCTGGAAGCAGCAGCGGGGACGCAAGGCCGCCCTCACCCTCGCCGCGCTCGGCATCTTCGGCGCCTCCCTGTTCCTCGGCGACTCGATGATCACCCCCGCGATCTCCGTGCTCTCCGCCGTCGAGGGCATCGGCGTCGTCGAACCCCGCCTCGAAGGCGTCGTCGTCCCCCTCACCGCCGTCATCATCGTGGTCCTGTTCGTCGTGCAGCGCAAAGGCACCGCCGCCGTCGGCCGCGCCTTCGGCCCGGTCATGATCGCCTGGTTCGGCGTCCTCGCGCTCCTGGGGATCCGGGGGATCAGCGGCCACCCCGAGATCCTCAAGGCCCTCAGCCCCGTCTACGCCGCCGAGTTCCTGTTCGGCCACTTCCACATCGCGTTCTTCGCGCTCGCCGCGATCGTCCTGTGCGTCACCGGCGCCGAAGCGCTCTACGCCGACATGGGCCACTTCGGCCGCCCCGCCATCACCAAGGCGTGGCTCGCCCTCGTCTTCCCCGCCTGCCTGCTCAACTACATGGGCCAGGGCGCCATGGTCCTGGAGGACGGCAGCGCCGTCTCCGGCCCCTTCTTCCTCCTCGCCCCCGGCTGGGCGCGGCTGCCGCTCCTCGTCCTCGCCACCGCCGCCACCGTCATCGCCGCCCAGGCCGTCATCACCGGCGCCTACTCCGTCGCCGCCCAGGCGTCGCGCCTCGGCTACCTGCCGCGCCTGCGCATCGCCCACACCTCCGCCGAGCAGTACGGCCAGATCTACGTCCCCTGGATCAACTGGCTCCTCATGGTCTCGGTCCTCACCCTCGTGTTCGCGTTCCGCTCCTCCCACGCGCTCGCGTACGCGTACGGCATGGCCGTCATGGGGACGATCGCGATCATGACCCTCCTGTTCCTGTACATCGCGAAGTCCCGCTGGGACCTGCCGCTGTGGCTCGTCCTCGCCGGCGGCGCCGTCCTCCTCGGCTTCGACCTGCTGTTCCTGGCCGCGAACTTCACCAAGCTCGTCCACGGCGCGTGGCTGCCGCTGCTCATCGGGCTCGCCGCGTTCACCGTCATGGTCACGTGGCGCAAGGGCCGCGGCGTCGTCACCGCCGAGCGCGAACGCCGCGAGGGCCCGCTGCGCGCCTGCGTCAAGCAGCTCCGCGCCGAGCTCCCCAAGACCAAGTGCGTGCCCGGCACCGCCGTGTTCCTCAACCGCGGCAAGCTCACCACCCCGCTCGCGCTGCGCGCGAACATGGAGCACAACCACGTGCGCCACAAGCAGATCGTCATCGCCTCCATCGAGACCAAGCCGGTCCCGCGCGTGGGCGACGAGGACCGCGTCTCCGAGGACTTCCTCGGCTTCGCCGACGACGGCATCGTCTACGTGCAGATCCGCTTCGGCTACATGGAGGTCCAGGACGTGCCGCGCGCGCTCGCGCTGCTCGACCGGGACCGCCACGAGGGGAGCCTCCACGTCGACGAGGCGACGTACTTCCTCTCCACGATCCAGCTCCGCCCCGGCGACCAGCCGACGATGGCGATGTGGCGCAAGCACCTGTTCATCGCCACCTCCCGGATCACCGCCGACGCCGCCGACCACTTCCGGCTCCCGCGCGAGCGCACCATCATCATGGGCTCGCAGATCGAGGTGTAGCCGCGGATCGCGGTCTAGCCCGCGGACGGGTACGGCGTGAACCGGCTCTGCCGGTCCGTCACCTCCAGCGGCGCCCCGATCGCCGGGAACGCCCGCTGCGGGCAGCCCTTGCGGTCGCACACCTTGCAGCCCGGCCCGATCGGCGTGAGCATCGCCGGGTTCGCCAGGTCGAGGCCGTCGGCGTACACGAGCCGGTGCGCATGGTGCAGGTCGCAGCCGAGCCCGATCGCGAACGTCTTCGCCGGGGTCCCGAACCCGCCGTACCGGCGGGTCACCGTGCGCGCCACCCACAGGTACGAGCGGCCGTCGGGCATCTGCGCGAGCTGGGTCCGGATCTCGCCGGGGTTCGCGAACGCCTCGTAGACGTCCCACAGCGGGCACGTCCCGCCCACCCGCGAGAAGTGGAAGTCGGTGGCGGACTGGCGCTTCGAGATGTTCCCGGCCCGGTCCACGCGCACGAAGAAGAACGGCACGCCGCGCGCGCCGGGCCGCTGGAGCGTCGAGAGCCGGTGCGCCACGGTCTCGAAGCCCACCCGGAAGCGCCGTCCCAGCAGGTCGATGTCGTACCGCAGCTCCTCCGCCGCCGCCAGGAACGGTCCATAGGGGAGGATCAGCGCCCCCGCGAAGTAGTTCGCGAGGCCGATCCGCGCCAGACCCCGCGCCTCGTCCCCCGACAGGTCCGCGGCCTCGGCCTCGGCCCGGATGACGTCGTCGCACGCCACCAGCGCCAGGTGCGTGGCGAGCTGGAATGCCCGCTGCCCGGGGCTGAGCAGCGGCGAGAGCCGCAGCAGCCGGGCCTCGGGGTCGAAGCGGCGCTTCACCCGGTTCGCCTCGCCCGCTTCGAGGTCGGCGACCACCGTCCCGTACCCCTCGCGCAGCAGCCGCGCCAGCCCGCCCGCCAGGTCGCCGCGTTCGGCGGCTTCAGCGAGGGACGCCTCCGCGTAGATCCGCTCCGCCGCCTCGTCGAGCGCCGCCACGTGGTTGCGCTTGGCGTAGAACAGGTCCCGCACCTCCTCGTGCGCGGTCGGCGCCGCGCCCGCGTCCAGCTCGGCGCTCATCGCCGCGTTGCGCTCCAGCATGTGCCGGTACCGCCGGTGCAGGTCCACCACGTACTGCGCCAGCTCCGGCGTCGACTCCGCCAGCTCGCGGACCTCCCCCACCGACACCCGGTCGGCGTGCGCGGTATCGGCGAGCACGTCGCGCAGTTGCGCGGTGAGCCGGTCGCTCTCGGAGGCCGAGAACCGCTGCACGTCCACGTCGTACACCTCGGCCAGGCGCAGCAGCACCGGCCCGGTGATCGGCCGCTGGTTCGACTCCATCTGGTTGACGTAGCTCGTCGAGATCCCCAGCGCCGTCGCCAGCGCGGCCTGCGTGAGCCCGCGCTCCTCGCGGAACCGGCGCAGCCGCAGCCCCACCTTGGCCTTCCTCAACGGCATGACCACGCCCTTTCACAAGTTCCACAATCCGGCCCGGAAAATTCCACAAGAAACCACATTTACAGCGGTTTCAACGGCATCCCGGTGTGTACATACTGTGAAATGTACCCTCCCGAAACCGCTAGGAGCCGCCGAGTGATCACCCACCGCGTCCGCGCCCACGCCTCCCGCGAGGACCTGCCCCGCGAGGCGCAGCTCGCCTGGAAGCTCGCCGAGACCGCGGCCGACCCGGTCCCGGTGGAGCGCGACGTCGCCGAGATGATCGGCAACCGGGTCATCGACAACGCCGCCGTCGCCGCCGCCTCGCTCGCCCGCGGGCCCGTCGCCGCCGCGCGCGCCCAGGCGCAGGCGCACCCGTACGCGCCGGGCGCGGCCGTGTTCGGCCTCCCGGCCGCGTTCCGCTCCTCCCCGGAGTGGGCGGCGTGGGCGAACGGGGTCGCGGTGCGCGAACTCGACTTCCACGACACGTTCCTGGCCGCGGACTACTCGCACCCGGGCGACAACATCCCGCCGGTGCTCGCGGTCGCGCAGCACCGGGGCCTGGACGGGCGCGCGCTGGTGCGCGGGATCGCCGCGGCGTACGAGGTCCAGGTGGACCTGGTGCGCGGGATCTGCCTGCACGAGCACCGGATCGACCACATCGCGCACCTCGGCCCGTCGGCCGCGGCCGGGATCGGCGCGCTCCTGGACCTGCCGGTGGACGTGGTCTACCAGGCGATCGGGCAGGCGCTGCACACCACGACCGCGACCCGGCAGTCCCGCAAGGGGGCGATCTCCTCGTGGAAGGCGTTCGCGCCGGCGTTCGCGGGCAAGGCCGCGGTCGAGGCCGTGGACCGGGCGATGCGCGGCGAGGGCGCGCCGTCGCCGATCTACGAGGGCGAGGACGGCGTCATCGCGCGCCTGCTGTCGGGGCCCGGCGCGGTGTACGAGGTGCCGCTGCCGTCCCGCGGGGAGGCCAAGCGCGCCGTCCTCGACACCTACACGAAGGAGCACTCCGCGGAGTACCAGAGCCAGGCGCTCATCGACCTGGCCCGGCGCATGGCGCCGCGGGTCGACCTCGCGCGGGTCCGGGAGGTGGTGATCCACACGAGCCACCACACGCACTACGTGATCGGGACCGGCGCGGAGGACCCGCAGAAGACCGACCCGGACGCGAGCCGCGAGACCCTCGACCACTCGATCATGTACATCTTCGCGGTGGCCCTCGAGGACCGGGCCTGGCACCACGAGCGGTCGTACACTCCCGAACGCGCCCACCGGGCTTCGACGGTGGACCTGTGGCGGAAGGTGCGCACCGTGGAGGACCCGGAGTGGACGGCGCGCTACCACGACCCCGACCCCGCGAAGCGGGCCTTCGGCGGCCGGGTCGACATCGTCCTCGACGACGGCACCGCGGTCACCGACGAGCTGGCCGTGGCCGACGCGCACCCGGCCGGGGCGCGCCCGTTCGGGCGCGAGCAGTACGTCGCGAAGTTCCGGACCCTCGCCGAGGGCGTGATCGCCGAGGCCGAGCAGGACCGGTTCCTGGACCTGGCGTCGCGCATCGGCGCGCTCGACGCGAACGGCGTCCGGGCGCTCAACCTGGCCGCGCCCGCCGGGGCGCTCACTGCACCGACCGCGAAGGGGCTCTTCTGATGACCACCGCTTCCCAGAAGCGCCGCCGCCTGCGGGAGGGGCTGGCCTCGGGCCGGCTCCAGCGGCTGCCGGGCGCGTTCTCGCCGCTGGCGGCCCGCGCGGTCGCCGACCACGGGTTCGACGGCGTGTACGTCTCGGGCGCGGCGCTCGCCGCGGACCTGGCGCTGCCGGACATCGGGCTGACCACGCTGACGGAGGTCGCGCAGCGCGGGGGCCAGATCGCGCGGGCGACGGACCTGCCGACGCTCATCGACGCGGACACCGGCTTCGGCGAGGTGTCCAATGTGGCGCGCACGATCCGGTCGTTCGAGGACGCCGGGCTCGCGGGCTGCCACCTGGAGGACCAGGTGAACCCCAAGCGCTGCGGGCACCTGGACGGCAAGGCCGTGGTGCCGGCCGCCGAGATGGTCCGGCGGGTCGCGGCCGCGGTGAAGGCCCGCACGGACCCGGACTTCGTCGTGTGCGCGCGCACCGACGCCCGCGCGGTCGAGGGCCTGGACGCCGCGATCGACCGCGCCAAAGCCTATGTGGACGCCGGGGCGGACATGGTGTTCCCCGAGGCGATGCGCGACGAGGCGGAGTTCGCGGCGTTCCGCGCCGCGGTCGACGTCCCGCTGCTGGCCAACATGACCGAGTTCGGGACCTCCCCGAACCTGACGGCCCGGCAGCTGGAGGACCTGGGCTACGACCTGGTCATCTGGCCCGTCTCCAGCCTGCGCGCCGCCATGGGCGCGGTCGACGAGCTGTTCGCGGCGCTGAGGTCCGAAGGGACGCAGGCGTCCCTGGTCGACCGGATGCAGACCCGCGCCCGCCTCTACGACCTGGTCGACTACGCGTCCTACAACGAGTTCGACCAGGAGCTGTTCGACTTCGAGGTCCCCGGGAGGGACGCATGAGCACCGACGTCCGCAAGGGGCTTGCCGGGGTCGTCGCCGACACCACCGCGATCTCCGAGGTCGTGCCCGAGACCCTGTCGCTCACCTACCGGGGCTACCCGGTGCAGCAGCTGGCCGCGTCCCGCTCGTTCGAGGAGGTCGCGCACCTCATCTGGTACGGCGAGCTGCCCGACCCGGCGCAGCTCGCGGCGTTCTCGGCCCGCGAACGCGCGCAGCGGGAGGTCACCCGGTCCACGGTCGGCGTCGTCGACCGCGTCCCCGACGGCTCCCACCCGATGGACCTGCTGCGCACCGCCGTCTCGTGCCTGGGCGCCGAGGACCCGAGCGAGGACGACAACCGGCGCGAGTCCAACCAGGCGAAGGCCGAGGCGCTGTTCGCCAAGCTCCCCACGGTCATCGCTCACGCGCACCGGCGCCGCCGCGGGCTGGAGCGGATCGCACCGGACCCGTCGCTGGGCTGGGCCGAGAACTTCTTCCACATGTGCTTCGGGGAGGTGCCCGCGCCGGAGGTGGTGCGCTGCTTCGAGGTCTCGATGATCCTGTACGCCGAGCACTCCTTCAACGCCTCCACGTTCACGGCCCGGGTCGTGGCCTCCACGCTCTCGGACATGTACTCGGCCGTCACGGCCGCCGTCGGCGCGCTCAAGGGCCCGCTGCACGGCGGCGCGAACGAGGCGGTCATGAGGATGATGCTGGAGATCGGCGAGCCCGAGCGCGCCGGCGATTGGCTGCGCGAGCGCCTGGCCGCCAAGGAGAAGGTCATGGGCTTCGGGCACCGCGTCTACAAGGACGCCGACTCGCGGGTGCCGACCATGAAGGCCGCGCTCGTCGACACGGCCGCCCGCACCGGCGGCGGGAAGTGGGTCCGCATGTACGAGGAGCTGGAGTCGGCCATGCTGGAAGCCAAGGGGATCCACCCGAACCTCGACTTCCCGGCCGGGCCCGCGTACTACCTCATGGGCTTCGACATCCCCATGTTCACGCCGCTGTTCGTCATGTCCCGCATCACCGGCTGGACCGCGCACATCATCGAGCAGCTCGACGCGAACTCCCTCATCCGGCCGCTCTCGGCCTACACGGGCCCGGGCGAGCGGGCGGTCCCGGCCGCGGCCTGAGTCGCACCGCCGACCTGTTGCGGCGCTTGCCGTCGGCCCACTGCGCGTACGACCGTACACTTCTGGTGTACGGTCGTACGCATGACGGTTCAGGACCACTTCGCGGGCGACGCCCGCACCATGCGCGAGCGGATGCTCGCCGGGGACTTCTACCTCGCCGACGACCCCGAGCTCACCGCCCTCATGGAGCGCGCCGCCGTCCTCTCCGAGCGGTACCGGGCCGCCTTCGCCGAGGACTACGCCACCGCGCGCGGGCACCTCGACGAGCTCATCGGCGACCTCGCCGAGGACGCGTTCATCCGCCCGCCCCTGCACGTCGACTACGGCGCCAACATCAGGATCGGCGCCCGGTCCTTCGCGAACTTCGGGCTCGTCGCCCTCGACGTCGCGGCGATCACCATCGGCGAGGACTGCCAGATCGGCCCGAACGTGCAGCTCCTCACCCCCACCCACCCGCTCGAACCCGGGCCGCGGCGCGACAAGCTCGAAGCCGCGAAGCCGATCACCCTGGGCGACAACGTGTGGCTCGGCGGCGGCGTCATCGTCTGCCCCGGGGTCCACATCGGTGACAACACGGTCGTCGGCGCGGGGGCCGTGGTCACCCGCGACCTGCCCGCGAACGTCGTCGCGGTCGGCAACCCCGCCAGGGTGATCCGTGAACTCTGAGCGCGGGCCGCGCCGCCCCGACCCCGGGCGGCGCGACCGCATCATCGACGCGTGCCTCGATGTGGTCGCCGAGGCCGGGGTCGCGGGCGCCTCGCACCGCAAGGTCGCCGCCGCCGCGGGGGTGCCGCTCGGCTCGATGACCTACCACTTCCACGGGATCGGGGAACTGCTCCACGAGGCGTTCGCGCGGTTCGGGACCGCCGAGAGCGCCGCGTTCGACGCCGCCATGGCCGCCGCCGCGGGCCCCGCCGAGGCCGAGGCGGTGATCGTCGGGATCGTCACCGCGCCCGCCGACCCGCGGAACCTCGTCCTCGCCCACGAGCTGTACACGCTCGCCGCCCGCGAACCGGCGTTCCGGGACCTGACGAACGAGTGGATGGCCCGGTCGCGGGCCTCGCTGGAGCGCCACTTCGACCCCGAGGCCGCGCGCATGGTCGACGCCCTCATCGAGGGCCTGACGATCCACGCGAGCCTCGACACCGAACCGCAGGACCCGGCGGTGGCCGCCGAGGCGGTCCGCCGGATCCTGCGGCGCTAGTGCGGCCCGTCCCGTGGACCCCTCCCCGGGACGGGCCGGCCCGCGCGATCCATGCCCTTCGCGCGGGCAGGGGTTCAGTCTTGGGTGCGCGCGATCTGGAGGCACGTGAGCGCGGCCGTCGCCGACCACGCCTGCGGGCGGCACGCCGCCGGGTAGGGGACGGGCCGGTCCCGTTCGGCGCGTGCGAATCCGGCGTGCAGCTCGGGCATGCGGAACCCGAAGCCCTCCGCCGCGTCGAGGAGCCCTTCGACCACGACCGCGGCCTCCTCGCGGCGTCCGGCGCGGGCCATGCCGTGCGCGACGATCGCCGAGTCGTGGGCCCACACCGCGCCCCCGTGGTAGCTCAGCGGCCAGTACCCGGCCGCGCCGCTCGACATGGTCCGGACCCCGTAGCCCGAGCACATCGACTCGCCGACCAGGAGTCCGGCGATGAGCTCCTCGTCGGCGGCGTCCACGATGCCGGTCCCGAGGAGGTGCCCGATGTTCGAGGTGAGCGCGTCGACGGCCCGCCCGTCGCGGTCGAGCGCGATCGCCGGGTAGCGGCCCTCGGGGGTCGCGACCCAGAACCGCTCGTTGAAGCGCTCGCGCAGGCGCGCGGCCCATGCGCGCCAGTGCGCGGCCTCCCCGCCCGCGCCGAACGCGTCGAGGAGGTCCGCGGCGCCCGCGGCGGCCTCGTGCGCGTACCCCTGGGCCTCGCACAACGCGATGGGGCCCTTGGCGAGCCGGCCGTCGCGCCACTGGATCGAGTCCCCGGAGTCCTTCCAGCCCTGGTTCGACAGGCCCTTGCCGGTGCGGTCGAAGTAGGAGAGGAACCCGTCCTTCGCGGCCGCCGCCTCGATCCACTTGAGCGCGGCGCGCAGGTGCGGCAGCAGCGCCTCGACCTCCGCGCGCGCCATGCCGGCCCGCCAGGCGTCCACGAGCAGGCACGCCCACAGCGGGGTCGCGTCCACGGTCCCGTAGTACAGGGGCGGGAGGGAGATGTCCTCGCCGGGCATGCGGAACGCGGTGGCCCGCAGCTCGTGCGGGATCTTCCCCGGCTCCTCCTCGGTCGCGGCGTCGTCCACCTTCCCTTGCAGGCGTGCGAGGACGCGCAGCGTGGAGGCGGCGATCGAGGCGTCGACCGGGAGCATCATCCGTGCGGCCCAGATCGAGTCGCGCCCGAACAGGGTGAAGAACCAGGGCGCCCCGGCCGCGAGGAACGCGTCCTCGGGGTGGCCCGGGAACGCCAGCCGCAGCGCGTCGAGGTCGTCGAGCGCGACCCGCGCCCACCGCGTCAGCCGCGCGTCCACCCCCGCGAGGTCCGCAGCCGGTGCCGCCGCCCACGCCGCGGGCCCGGTCGCGGCCCGCACCACCAGGCCCGGGTCGCTCACCCGCACCGACCAGTGCAGCACCGCCCGCTCGCCCGGTCCGATCGCGAAGGGCCACTCCAGGACCACCGCGCCGTCCTCCACGAGCCACGCGCCCGCGTCCGCGGCGAGCGCGAACGACGCGTCCCCGGAGGCGACGGCCGCCGAGGCGCCTTCGGTCTCGGCCGTCCACGCGGCCGGCGCCGCGTGCCCGGACTTGACGTCCTGGAGCGGCGCGAAGTCCGGCTCAACGACCAGCCTGAGCACGCCCGACACCGCGCGGTCCACGACCGAGGCGACGGTGACCGCCTCGTCGAGGACCCCGTCGCCGACGGTCCGCTCGCGGGCCAGGCGCAGGTGCGGGTCGGGGGTGCCGTCGTCGAGGCCGCGCAGGACCGCGTCGAAGCCGACCGCGCGGGCGCCGCGCCCGTGCGACGCGATCGCTTCGGGCGCTTCGCCCTCCACCTCGATCCGGAGCCCGCGCGCGAACCGGCGGTCGCCGTGGAACAGGCCGTCGATCGGGGCGGTCATCGCCCCGTCGGGGCGCGACCACGCCTGGGTCGGCGCGTGCAGCGCGATGACGGCGTCGTGCAGGAAAGGCTGGCGGCCGGGGATCATCCCTTGACGGCTCCTTCGCTCGTGTTCATGATGTGCTTCTGGAAGACGAAGAACAGCTTCACTTATCTGAGCGGAGTTCTGGCGTCATCAATGCCCAGAATCTGTTCTATGATAAACCTATGAATTCCTCATACTCCTCGGATGAATCCGATTGGTCCCTTGAGTCCATATTTGCAGATCGTCTCAGGTTTGAACACGAGCTCATTGGACAGCGCATGACCTGGCTAATGACCTTAAACAGCTTTGTGATTGGCGGTAGTGCTGTGCTCGTGAGTGGTGCCAGGCAGATCTCTGGTGACTATGTGGTCTGTGTGGCAATCCTACTCCTTAGCGCTCTTGGGATACTTAGTAACGCTTCTTGTTTGTTCTCGAATTATTGGGGTGCAAAGAGTATTGCGGAATCGGGAAGATCGCTTGATGAGGCTTGGGTGGAGCTCGCAGAAGACCTGCGTGAGCGACGCCGATCAAAGATGCGCCTCTTCGGCCGAGACCCGAGGCATATAGGTGAAGATCGAGGATCCCCTCCGAGTCAGGTGCTTCATCCTTGGATTCTACTGCCTGCAATTTTCTTGCTCTTCTTCATTGCCTTGCCTCATCTTGGGCTGGCTTCAGTGACTGGTGGGCGAGAAATTGCTCTTTATTGGCGAATTCTTGCTGAGATCAGTGTGATGACACCGTTCGTCCTCCTTCCGCTTCTCGATAAGCGGCATCATGGTCGCAAGGCTATGCCCGTTGGTCTTGGTAACTCAACGGATGCCTAAAGACAAACACTCGTGACGGTATTTGACCCACCTTTCGCAGTGGAAGCCTCGGGATCTCCAGCGTCGAGCAGCTGCCCGAACGGGTCGCCGCGGGGATCCTGGAGATGCTCATGGGCCCCGAGGGGAGCAAGGTCGTCCCGTCCGAGCCCCGCGGCCTGCTCGTGGAGCCGCGCCTCATCGTCAGGTAGAGGCATCTTGAGGTAGCGGCATCGCGAGGTAGCGGCGCCGGAAGGAAAAACACTGAGCCCTTGCGCTAACTGTTCTCCGGTGCAATACTTAGCCTCATGGCACAGTATTCGGAGGCGCTCGACGGCGTGTTCACCGCGCTCGCCGACCCCACCCGCCGCGAGGTGGTCCGCCGCCTCGGCCGCGGTCCGATGAGCGTCGGCGACCTCCACCGCGAGTTCCCGATGACCCTCCCCTCCTTCATGAAGCACGTGCGGACCCTGGAGGCGAACGGCCTCATCCGCACCGCCAAGTCCGGCCGGGTCCGCACCTGCGCGCTCCGGCGCGACCGGCTCGCGCTGGTCGACGACTGGCTCGCCGACCAGCGGCGGGTCTGGGAGTCGCGCACCGACCGGCTGGAGCAGTACCTCACCGATTCCGATCCCGAACAGGAAGCCAGGGAGCAGCAATGAACACCGAACTCGACCTCAGCATCGAACGCGTCATACGCGCGCCCCGCGACGCCGTCTGGCGCGCCTGGACCGACCCCGCCCGCTTCGAGCAGTGGTGGCTCCCGGCCCCGATGGTCATGCGCGTCGAACGGTTCGAGGCCACGGCCGGCGGCCCGATGGTCACCAGCATGAGCGAGGACGGCGAGCAGTTCGTCCCGCACATGGACGCCGTGTTCCTCCTCGTCGAGGACCGCGAGCGCATCGTCTTCACCAACGCGATCGACTCCGCCTGGCGCCCGGCCGAGCCGCAGCCGGTCGCACTCACCGCGGAGATCACGCTCGCGGACGCGCCCGAGGGCACCGCGTACCGTGCGCTCGTGCGCCACGGCGACCGCGCCGCGCGCGACCGCCACGAGGAGCTCGGCTTCCATGAGGGCTGGGGCGCCGTCGCCGACCAGCTCGCCGCGCTCGTGGAGAAGGAGGCCGGCGCCTAGGCGCACCGGAGGTCCGATGTCGCGGTCGTTTACCGTTGCGACCTGCGGGTACACCCCGGTGAGCGAAAGGGGTCACCCGCATGCCGTCAATCACGGTCGATGGCCGCGACATCAAGGTCTCCAGGCTCGACAAGGAGCTCTTCCCCGCGGACCACCGCAGCAAGGGCGACGTGATCGCGCACTACCGCGCCGTCGCCTCCGCGATGCTCCCGCACCTCGCGGGCCGGCCGCTGACGATGCGCCGCTACCCCGACGGGATCGACGAGGGCGGGTTCTTCCAGAAGGACGCCTCGGACTACTTCCCCGAGTGGATCAGGACCGAGAAGGTGAGGGCGCAGAACGAGTCCGGCAGCGTCGACTACGTCATCTGCGAGGACGAGGCGACCCTCGTCTACCTCGCGAACCAGGCCGCCGTGGAGTTCCACGTGTGGCCCGCGACCCTGGACGACCTGGAGCGCCCCGACCGGCTCGTCATCGACATCGACCCGCCCGACGGCACCGCCGCCGCGGTCCTCCACAAGGTCGCCCGGCGCCTGCGCGACGTCTACACCGAGATCGGCCTGGCGCCGTTCGTGCAGGCCACGGGCGGGCGCGGCTACCACGTCGTGGCCCCGCTCGACCGCAGCACCGGGTTCGAGGCCGTCCGCGAACTCGCCCTCGCGATCGCCGACCGGCTCGCCGCCGAGGACCCGAACCTCCTCACCACCGCGCAGCGCAAGAACAAGCGCGGGGACCGGATCTTCCTGGACGTCAACCGGAACGGGCAGGGCCAGACGTTCGTCGCCCCCTACTCCCTGCGCGCCCGTCCCGGCGCCGCCGTGGCGACCCCGCTGGACTGGGACGAGCTCGGCCGCTCCGAGCCGGCCCGCTACACGACCGACCGCATCAAGCGCCGCCTAGTGCGCAAGTCCGACCCGTGGTCGGCGATGGACGACCAGGCCGCCTCGGCGGAGGAGGCCCTGGAGGAACTGGGCTGACCGGCACTCCGGCCCCTTGCGGGGCTTTGCGGCGCACGCGGCACCCGCGACGACCGCCCTCCACCGATTTTGCGGCGCCGCCGCAGCTCAGAAGCCCTTCGGGCGAAAATTCCGGGAAGTTGTGCAATCGGTTGCCCAAAATGCTTGACCGCAGGAAAGGGCTTTCCCTAGACTCATTGAAACATGTCAATTCCTACCCCTTAGGAGCCGGCGATGAGACGATCGCTAGCACTCAAGGTCGGGACGGTGGCCGCCGCGATGGCGGTAGCCGTCGCCGGCATCACGTTCTCGATGAACTCCGCCACCGCCCAGACCAACGCCGCGAACGGCTACGCGTCGCAGAACGGCGGCACCACCGGCGGCGCCGGCGGCGCCGTGGTCCGGGCGACCACCGGCACGCAGATCAACCAGGCCCTGTGCGGCCGCTCCAGCGACAGCACCCCGATCATCATCCAGGTCGAGGGCACCATCAACCACGGGAACACCGCCGACGTGTCGGGCAGCAGCTGCGACGTCGGGTCGACCCTGATCGACCTGAAGGGCGTCAGCAACGTGACGATCCTCGGGGTCGGCTCGGGCGCGGTCTTCGACCAGATCGGCATCCACATCCGCGAGTCCAGCAACATCATCATCCAGAACGTCACGGTCAAGAACGTCAAGAAGTCCGGCTCCCCGACCTCCAACGGCGGCGACGCCATCGGCATGGAGAACGGCGTCCGCAACGTCTGGGTCGACCACGTCACCCTCGAAGCGTCCGGCGGCGAGTCCGAGGGCTACGACGGCCTGTTCGACATGAAGGACGACACCAAGTACGTGACGCTGTCCTACAGCATCCTGCGCAACTCCGAGCGCGGCGGCCTCGTCGGCTCCGGCGACAGCGACCTGGACTCCAGCTTCATCACGTACCACCACAACCTGTACCAGAACCTGAACTCCCGCATCCCGCTCCTGCGCGGCGGGACCGCCCACAGCTACAACAACCACTTCGTGGGCATCGTCGAGTCGGGCATCAACTCCCGCGTCGGCGCGAAGATCAAGGTGGACAACAACTACTTCGAGGACTCGAAGGACCCGATCGGGACCTTCTACACCGACCTCAGAGGCTACTGGCAGGTCAGCGGCAACGTCTTCGACAACGTGACCTGGTCGTCCCCCGGCACCGACAACTACCCGGCCGGCCCCAACCCGACCTCCACCACCACCGTCTCCATCCCCTACTCGTACAGCCTCGACAACGCGAACTGCGTGCCGTCGGTGGTCTCCACGACCGCCGGTGCGAACAAGGGCCTGAAGACCTCCAACGGCAGCTGCTCCATCCAGACGCCGACGAACCCGCCGACGGACCCGACCGACCCCACGGACCCGCCGACCACCACCCCGCCGCCGACCACCGGCACCAACCTCAGCCTCGGCGCGGGCGCCGACGGCACCTCGAAGGGCGGGGGCACCAGCTACGGCAACGTCATCGACGGCAGCACCTCGACCTACTGGTCGCCGAGCGGCACCACCGGGCGGATCTCCGTCAAGTGGGGCTCCGCGCAGACGATCGACACCGTGGTCATCCGCGAGGCGTCCGACGCCGTCGGCAACATCGACGGCTGGCAGCTGGTCAACAACAGCACCGGGGCGGTCCTCGCCTCCGGCACCGGTGCGGGCACGATCTCGTTCACCGCGACGTCCCTGACCAAGGTCAACTTCGTGATCACCGCGGCATCCGGCACGCCGAAGATCACCGAGTTCGAGACGTACGCATAACCCCCCGGCGACGGGATTCGGAGACAGAGGACGCCCGGGTGGGACCACCCGGGCGTCCTCGCCTGTGCCGCTTGGGAATCGGCGAACCCTGCGCTCCTAGCCCTTCGCCCGCTCGGCGATGCGGGCCAGGATCTCGACGACCTCGGGCCGGTAGAACGGCCCGACGTGCGGGGCGGCGACCGAGTGGACCTCGGTCGGGTTGTGCGGGGTCAGGCGGTCGGCCTCGGCGATGAAGCGGTCCTGGAGCGCCGGCGGGATGAGCCGGTCCTCGGTGAACCGCACGTAGGTGCGGCGGACGCTGCCCCAGCGGTCGGCCTCGACCCTGGTCTCGGACTGGGGGATCGCGACCGGCTCGTCGGGCTGGAACAGGTTGAGGAACCGCAGCAGCTCCTCGTCCGAGAACCCTCCCATGAGGCAGTCCCGGATCCCGTCCAGCACCTGCGGATCGGCGGTCCGCCAGTTCACGCGCGCCACCCCGAGCTCGGCCGGGTCGCCCGCGATCGCCGCGGTGACGTTCGCGATGAGGCTGCCCGCGTTCTCGGGCTGCTCCAGGTACGCGGCCATGCTCGGCAGCTCGACCGGGCAGTACGCGGCCATGTAGACGAGGTCGTCGACCAGCTCGGGGACGGCGTTCCCGACCCGGCTCAGGGTGACCCCGCCCTGGCTGGAGCCGACCAGGACCACCGGCCCGTGGGCGGCGGCGCGGCGCACGACCTCGATCGTGCGCTCGGCGTAGTCGTCGAGGGTGAGCGAGGCGAGCGGCGAGGGCTCCTTGGCGAGCGCGGCCGGGTCCTGCGGGGCCTGGTAGGAGCGGGGGAAGAACCCGTCGATCCCGTGGCCGGGCAGGTCGACCGCGACGGTGCGCAGGCCGCGGAGGGCGAGCTCGGTGGTGAGCCCGACCCAGGAGAACGACGAGACGTGGGTGCCGTGCACGAGCACGATCGTGGGGACGGTGGACATGGTGTTCCTCCTCGGTCAGTGGTGTTACTTGACGGCTGCGGCGTTGCGCCACATGGGAAAGATCGGGGGAGCGTCCTCGAACCGGACCGGCTCGCCGAGGTCGGCGAACCCGTGCCGCAGGTACAGCGCGCGACTGCCGGGGGAGCTGGCCTCGAGGTAGGCGGCCTCGCCGTCGCGGTCGGCGAGTTCGAGCCGGCGCTCCAGCAGCGCGGACCCGATCCCGCGGCCCTGGAACCCGGCGGCGACGCCCATGACCGCGAGGTACAGGTGCGGATCGACCGGATGCCGCTGCGCGAGAGCGGCCCCGAGCCCGGCGAGCCGCGCGAGCGGGCCCGCGGTGGGCCCGTCCTGGCGCAGGGATTCGCCGGCGCCCAGCCGAAGCCAGATCGAAGCGCCGGACTCCCCGGCGAGGTAGGACTCGGCGCCGGGGTGCTCGAGCAGGGAGCGGTAGAAGCCCTCCTGGTATCCGGCCCGGCGGGCCAGATCGGGGAAGAGCCAGGCCGCGAGCGCATCGCCCTCGAACGCGGAGGCGAGCACTCCGGTGACGACCCCGGCCCGGCCGGTGCCCGGTGCGTACGTTGTATCAGCGTTCATGCGTACAAGGTTCCACGCCGATCACATCGACAACAAGCAAAAATCACCTGAAGTGAACTAGTCCTACGACAAGTGACCTAGGTCGATAAGCTGGTAGCATTCGACGCGAACGCGAACGCGAACGCGAACGCGAACGCGAAC
>NZ_FNGF01000008.1:0-42861 GCF_900102815.1 Glycomyces sambucus | reverse complement strand
CCGGCTCCGGCTCCGGCTCCGGCTCCGGCTCCGCGGTCTCGCGTCCCCTTCCCGCTCCCGAACCGGAGGCCGACATGACCGCGCAAGTCCCCGCCGAACCGCCGTACCGGCAGATCGCCGCCGAACTGCGAGCGGGCATCGCCGCGGGGGACCTGCGACCGGGCGACCGCGTGCCCTCGGTCCGGCAGATCTCGGCACGCTGGGGCGTCGCGATCGCCACCGCGAACCGCGTCATGGCGGTCCTCCGCGACGAAGGGCTGGTCGTCACCCGGGTCGGCTCGGGCACCGTCGTCGCCGACACCCCGGCCCGCCGAGCCGCCCCCCGCACCATCGAACCCGCACCCCGCGCTCCCCGCCGCGGCCTCCTCCCGCCCGCCCTCAACCTCGCGGCGATCCGCCACACGGCCGTCGGCATCGCCGACCGCGAAGGGCTGCAATCGGTCACGATGCGCCGGGTCGCCTCCGAACTCGGCGTCGGCCCGATGTCCCTCTACCGGCACGTCGCCACCAAGGAGGACCTGCTCCTGGAGATGGTCCAGGCGATCGCGAGCCCCGACGACCTCCCCGCCGACGTCTCCGGCGATTGGCGCACCGACCTCGAACGGGTCGCCCGCCTCCAGTGGGACCTCTACCGCCGCCACCTCTGGGCCGCGCGCGCGATCTCCTTCACCCGCCCGCTCCTCGTGCCCGGCCTCGCCGCCTACACCGAATGGACCCTCCGGGCCCTCGACGGGCTCGGCCTCTCACCGCGCACCTGCGCGCGAGAGGCCCTGTCGCTCCACGCGATCGTCAACACCGCCGCACTCGCGGTCGCCGCCGAGAACGAGGCCGAGCAGGAGACCGGCGTCAGCCTCGCCCACTGGCACCGCACCCAGCGCGACCAGACCGCCGACCTCCTCACCGGCCACGACTTCCCCCACCTCGCCGCCACCCCTGAAGACGCCTTCACCGACATGGAGGCCCTCTTCGAATACACCCTCGCCCGCCACCTCGACGGCTTCGCAGCCCTCCTCGCCGCCCGAACCCCCAAGCCCCGCTGAGCAACAAGAACCGATCTCGCCCCCAAAACCACCCGGTCGCTCCGGCAAACAATCATTCCGCCCACTGCCCAGCGGCCCGCCCACTGCCCAGCGGCCCGCCCACTGCCAATCGGCCCGGCCCGACCGCCCACCACCCAGCGGCCGACAGCCAACCACCCAACAGCCCGACCGCCCACCGCCCAGTCGCCCCCGCCGCAACTGCAGCAACCCATAGAACCGCCCCACCCTCCCCGCCTTAGTAGGCCCACCCACCCCAAAACCTTTCCCACCAGCCCGGACAGAAGTTATCCACAGGCAGGAAATCAATCCTGTACAGCAGGGCCCCGACCTGTGATTGTTGGTAGCAAAAACACCTTTCTCCTGGTGGTGGTTGGAGGAGGAGGGAGGTGGAGTCGGTCTGGCAGGACTGGCGGTGAATGTGGGATTCCCCGGGGGCCGCCCCCGAAGACCGCGCGGGAGTGCACTCCCGCGCGGCTCCTGCCAGACACACCTCGCGAGGTGGATGAAGAAAGCGCGGGCGCATCGGCACCCAGCCGATGCGCCCGCACCATAAACAACACCACCGACAGCAGTCGGCGATCTGCTCACCCGCCCTGTCGCCCCAGCGCATCGGCGACCTCGTCGAGGCGGTCCGCTCTCGACGCCTTGACGAGCACGACATCGCCCGCCGTGATCCGTCCCCGCAGCCAGTCGATGGCCGCGCCGTTGTCCGCCAGCGCGATGCCGCGCTCGCCCGCCCCCTCGGCCGCCGGCGCTGCGGCCTCGCCGACCGCCACGACCAGGTCGGCCCGGGCCGCCGCGTACTCCCCGATGGCCCGGTGCTCGGGATCGCTTTCCTCGCCGAGTTCGAGCATCCCGCCCAGGACGGCGATGCGCCGCGCGCCCTCGACTGCGGCCAGCGCGTCCAACGCGGCGCGGGCCGAGTCGGGGTTGGCGTTGTAGGAGTCGTTGAGGAGCACCGCACCACCGGGCAGCTCGCAGAGCTCCATGCGCCACTTCGACAACGAAGCCCCCGCGAGCGCTGCCGCGCTCGTGTCCAATGGGATCCCGACCGCGAGGCCCGCCGCCGCAGCCGCCGAGGCGTTGTGCGCTTGGTGGGCGCCGACCAGCGGCAGCGCCACTCGGGCCGAAGCCCCGTGGGCCCGCAGCGTGAAGGTCGGGCGTCCGAGGCGGTCCAGCACCAGGTCAGCCACCCGCACGTCGGCCTCTGTCGCCGTGCCGAAGGTGAGTACCGGCCCGTCCGTGAGCGCGCGCATCGCGGACACCGCCGGGTCGTCGGCGTTGAGGACCGCCGTCCCGCCCGGCGCCAGGCCCCTCACCAACTCCCCCTTTGCCTTCGCGATGCCCGCCCGCGAGCCGAAGTACGTCAGATGGGCCTGGCCGACATTGAGCACCACCGCCACGTCCGGCGCGACCAGTTCCGTGAGCGCCGCGATGTCGCCGATGCGCCTCGCGCCCATCTCAAGGGCGAGGAACCGCGTGTCCGCGTCGGCCCGGAGCAGGGTGATGGGTACTCCGAGCTCGTTGTTGGCCGACCCGATCGCCGCCACGGTCGGGCCAGCGCTCGACAGGACCGCTCCGAGCAGGTCCTTCGTGCTCGTCTTCCCCTGCGAGCCGGTCACGGCGACCGCGGTGAGCCCGCCGCGCAGCCGCGCGACCACCTCCGCCGCGAGCGCCTGCAACGCGGCCTGCGCATCGGCCGTGACCACAGTTGGCAACGCGGTCGCCCGCGAGCCGAGCACCGCCACCGCGCCCGCGCGCCCGGCCTGCTCTGCGTAGTCGTGGCCGTCGACCCGCTCGCCCTTGAAGGCGACGAACAGGCCGCCCGGCGCGGACTCGCGGCCGTCGAGCACGGCCGGAGCGGTCACGCGAATTGTGCCGTCGGCCTTCGCCGGGCCGCTGGTGTTGACCGTGCCGCCGGTGATCGCGGCGATCTCGTCCAGACTCATCGGGATCATCGGCGGACCCCGGAACGCCCGCCGGCTCTGTGGAACATCATGCGGCCAGTCCAGACCGCGCCTGGTTGCGAGAGCGTATGCGGATCCCCATACGCGGGCGATATGTTCACGGTCGCTGCCGAACCCGAACCCGAACCCGAACCCGAACCCGAACCCGAACCCGTCCCGGCCGGGCCCGTGGCTTGACCGGGGTCCGACCACGGTCTGACCACTCCGCCGAGCCCCGGCCCGATCCGGCTCGCAGCCGGACCCGGCGTCGAGCCGCGCGACCTATCGCCCGCATATCGAAAAGCCCATACGCCCTCACAACACCGCGGCGCCTTCACTGGGGCGCATGACTGACAGCGAACCGGGCGGCCCGCCGACCGGCATCACGGTGTACGGGTGCGGGGCGGACGAGGCCGAGCTCTTCCGAGAACTCGCGCCCCGCCTCGGCGCCGTGCCGACCATCGCCGCGGCGCCCGTCTCCGAAGCGAACATCGAACTGGCGCAAGGCAACCGGTGCATCAGCATCGGCCACAAGACCCGGGTCACCAGCGCGACGCTCCTCGCGCTGCGCCGCGCCGGGGTCCGGTACGTGTCCACGCGGAGCATCGGCTTCAACCACGTCAACGTCAAGTACGCCGAGAGCGTCGGCATCACCGTCGGCAACGTCGCCTACTCGCCCGACTCGGTCGCCGACTACACGATCATGCTCATGCTCATGGCGATCCGGCACGCGAAACCGGTCGTCCTGCGCGCCGAGGTCCACGACTACCGCCTCCACGAGACCCGCGGCCGCGAGCTGCGCGACCTCACCGTCGGCGTCGTCGGCACCGGCCGCATCGGCGCCGCGGTCGTCGACCGGCTCCGCGGTTTCGGTTGCCGCGTCCTCGCCCACGACAACCGGCCCAAGACCGACGCCGAGTACGTCGCCCTCGACGACCTGTTGCGCCGCAGCGACATCGTCACCCTCCACACCCCGCTCAACGCCGGCACCCACCACCTCCTCGACCGCCACCGCATCGAGCGCATGAAGCCCGGCGCGGTCGTCGTCAACACCGGCCGCGGCCCGCTCCTCGACACCGAGGCCCTGGTCCGGGCCCTCGAAGGCGGCCGGCTCGGCGGCGCGGCCCTCGACGTGGTCGAGGGCGAGGAGGGCGTGTTCTACGCCGACCGCCGCGGCGACCCGGTCGGGAGCAAGCCGCTCCTGCGCCTCCAGGAGCTCCCGAACGTCATCATCAGCCCCCACACCGCCTACTACACCGACCACGCGCTGCGCGACACCGTCGAGCAGTCGATCGCCAACTGCCTTGGATTCGAAAGCGGGAACCGCCATGGATAAGCTGCACATCGCCGTCCTCTTCGGAGGGACCTCCGAGGAGCACCCGGTCTCCGTCAAGTCCGCGCGAGAGGTCGCCGCCCACCTCGACCCGGACCGGTACCGCCCCTGCTACATCGGCATCACGAAGGCCGGCGCCTGGCGCCTCTGCGACGCCCCCGCGCCCGGCTGGGAGGACGGCGACCACCGGCCCGCCGTGCTCTCCCCCGACCGCGCCGCCCCCGGCCTGCTCGTCCTCGACGACGGCAAGTACGAGTCGGTCCGCATCGACGCGGTCCTGCCCGTCCTGCACGGCAGGCACGGCGAGGACGGCGCGATTCAGGGCCTCCTCGAACTCTCCGGCATCCCCTACGCGGGCTGTGACATCCAGAGTTCCGCGCTCTGCATGGACAAGTCCCTCGCGTACACCGTCGCCAGGGCCGCCGGGATCGCGACGCCGCGGTTCTGGACCGTCCGCGGCGAAGGCGACGTCGACCCCGGCGCCCTCCCCTACCCGGTCTTCGTGAAGCCCGCCCGCTCCGGATCCTCCTTCGGCGTCACCAAAGTCCACGCGGAGGACGAGCTCGCCGAGGCCGTCGCGACCGCCCGCCGCTACGACGCGAAGGTCCTCATCGAGGAGGCCGTGCACGGCAGCGAGATCGGCTGCGCCGTCCTCGGCGACGGCGCCGACCTGGTCACCGGCGAGTGCGACCGGATCGCCCTCTCCCACGGCTTCTTCCGCATTCACCAGGAGGACGCCCCCGAGACCGGCTCCGAGAACTCGACCCCGATCGTCCCCGCCGACATCCCCGACGCCGCCCGCGACCTCGTCCGGGACACCGCGAAAGCCGTCTACCGGGCGCTCGGCTGTGGCGGCCTCGCCCGCGTCGACATGTTCCTCACCGACGACGGCCGCGCGGTCCTCAACGAGGTCAACACGATGCCCGGCATGACGTCGTACAGTCGCTACCCGAGAATGATGGCGGCCGCGGGACTCCCGCTCGCCGACGTGCTCGACCGGATGATCTCGCTCGCCCTGGGGAAGGACCGTTGAACGACGACTTCGTGTTCATTGACGACCACGTGCCGGGCGTGACCTGGGACGCCAAGTACGCCACCGCCGACAACTTCACCGGCGCCCCCGTCGACGGCTACCTGGCCGCCCGCGTCGCCGGCACCCGCGCCCTGTGCACCGCGCTCGAGGCCGCCCAGGAGAAGGCCCGCGCCCTCGGCTTCGGCCTGCACCTGTGGGACGCCTACCGCCCGCAGCGCGCCGTCGACCGCTTCCTCGCCTGGACCGCGCTCCCCGAGGACGGCCTGACGAAGGCCCGCCACTACCCGAACATCGACCGGTCCGCGATGGTCGAACTCGGCTACATCGCCGCGAACTCCGGCCACAGCCGCGGCGGCACCGTCGACCTCACGCTCGCGCACCTCGACACCGGCGCGCTCGCGGAGATGGGCGGCGGCTACGACCTCATGGACCCCGTCTCCCACCACGGCGCCGCGGGCGTCCCGGCCGTCGCCGCGGCCAACCGCCGGCTCCTGCGGACCCTCATGGAGGACTGCGGGTTCCGCGCCTACCCGTGGGAGTGGTGGCACTACACGCTCGAAGACGAGCCGTACCCGGACACGTACTTCGACTTCCCCGTTGCCGAGGCAGATCCGTCAAGGTCCACTGAGGAGGGATTGTGCTGATCAGACCGGTGCGCACCGCGGACGCCGACGCCGTGGCGGTCCTCCTCGGCCAGCTCGGCTACCCGCAGCACGAGGGCGTCGCGGCGAGACTCGAAGCGTGGCACGCGGACCCGTCCAGCGCGGCGTTCGCCCCCGAGTCGGAGGACGGGGTCCTCGGCGTGATCGCGGTCCACGTCTGCCCGTACTTCGAGCGGCCCGGCGCCTGGGGCCGGATCGTCGCCCTGGTCGTGGCCGAGACCGCACGCGGCCAAGGCGTCGGCGCGAGGCTCGTGGCCGCCGCCGAGTCGTTCGCGGCCGCTCGCGGCTGCGAGCGCATGGAGGTCACGAGCAACGACCGGCGGGCGGACGCCCACGCGTTCTACGAGGCCCGCGGGTACACCGTCCAGAACGGACGGTCGTCGCGGTTCCTGCGCGATCTCGACGCCCCCGGACCCGGCACTCCCGGCCTCAGTGGTCCTGCCGGGGCAGCTCGACGGTGACCCGCAGGCCCCCGCCCTCCCGCGCCTCCAGCGCCAGCGTGCCGTCGTGCGCGAGGACGATGCTCTGCACGATCGCGAGCCCGAGGCCCACCCCCGCGTGGTCGGAGCGCACCCGCCGCGTCCCGCGCTGGAACGGCTCGGTGAGCGTCGCGACCAGGTGCGGCGCGAGCACCGGACCGGTGTTCTCCACGCTGAACCGCACCGACTGCGGCCCGACGGCGGTGGAAACCTCCACGGTCCCGTCGTCGGGCAGGTTGTGGACGATCGCGTTGTGCATCAGGTTCACCGCCATCTGGAGCAGCAGTGCGTGCGAGCCGACGACCGGCGCCACGTCCCCCGAGGTCCGCACCGCGGTCCCGCGCGCCTCCGCGAGCGGCAGCAGCGTCTCGGCGGCCTCCTCCGCGACCAGCGACAGGTCGACCGGGTCGCGCGTGAACGACCGCCGGTCGGCGCGGCTGAGCAGCAGCAGCGCCTCGGTGAGGTCGATCGCCCGCGTGTTCATGATGGAGAGCCGCTCGACCAGCTCCCCGACCTCCTGCCCGGGGTCGTTCCGCGCCACCTCCAGCATCGTCTGCGTGATCGCCAGCGGCGTCCGCAGCTCGTGCGAGGCGTTGGCGGCGAACCGCTGCTGCTCGGCGACGTGCGCTTCGAGCCGCGCGAGCATGGTGTCGAACGCGTCGGCCAGCTCCCGGTACTCGTCGCGGCGCCCCGGCAGGTTGACGCGGTGCGAGAGCGACCCGTCGGCGGCCATCCGCGTCGCCTCGGTGATCCGTGCGACCGGCGCGAGCATCCGGCCCGCGAGGAACCACCCGCCGACCAGGCCCAGTACCAGCAGGAACACCGCGAGCACGGCCGCCTTCGGCGCGAACGCCCGCCACAGGTCGTACCGGCCCGGGATGAACAGCCCCGGCCCGCGCATCCCGTCGTGCAGCTCACCGCGCACCGAGACCGCCTCGGCCGGAACGTACCTGAGCAGGAACATCCACACGACCCCGAGCAGCAGCAGCCCGGCGACCAGCAGGAACCCCGTGTAGCTCAGCGTCAGCTTGAGCCGGACGCTCATCCCCTCGGCCCTAGGCAAGGTCCGCGCCGCCGCTCTCGATCCGGTAGCCCACGCCCGGCACCGTGGCGATGAGCCACGGCTCGCCGAGCCGCTTGCGCAGCGCCGAGACCGTGATCCGGACGGCGTTGGTGAACGGGTCGGCGTGCTCGTCCCACGCCCGCTCCAGCAGGTCCTCCGCCGAGACCACCCCGCCCTCGGCCGCGACCAGCACCTCCAGGACCGCGAACTGCTTGCGCGTCAACGCGACGTACCTGCCGTCCCGGAACACCTCCCGCCGGAACGGGTCGAGCCGCAGCCCCGCGATCTCCCGCACCGGCGGCCGGCTGTGCGCCCGCCTGCGGTCGAGCGCCCGCAGCCGGAGCACCAGCTCGCGCAGCTCGAACGGCTTCGTCAGGTAGTCGTCGGCGCCGATCCCGAACCCGCTCGCCTTGTCGTCGAGCCGGTCCGCGGCCGTCAGCATCAGGATCGGGATGCCGCTGCCGGAGGCCACGATGCTCTCGGCGACCTCGTCGCCGCTCGGCCCGGGGATGTCGCGGTCGAGCACCGCGATGTCGTAGGCGTTGACGCTCAGCAGCTCCAGGGCGGTGTCGCCGTCGCCGGCCACGTCGGCGGCGATGGCCTCCAACCGGAGCCCGTCCCGGATGGCCTCCGCCATGAAGGGCTCGTCCTCGACGACCAGTACACGCATGGCCCCAATGCTACGAGTCCGGGCATATCGCCCGCATATCGAAATCCGCATACGGGCCCACAACAGCGCTCCTCCTTCACTGGAGCCATGACCCGAACCGACGCGCCGCCGCGCACCCGCCTTCGCAGGCGGGCCGCCGCCGCGATCCTCCCCGTCCTCTCCCCGCTCGCGAAGGCCCTCGGCTACCGCCTCCTGCGCATCCGCGACCGCGGCGGCCTCGGTATCGAGGACGGCGCGATCCCGTACGGCACCAGCGTCTTCGACGACGACGTGCCCGGCGTCGCCAACCTCGATCCGGCCCTGCTCGACGCCCTCCGCCGGGCGGCGGCCGACGCCGCCGCTGACAGGGTCGCGTTCACCGTCAACAGCGGCTGGCGCACCCCCGACTACCAGCGCCGGCTCCGCCGCGAGGCCGTCGCCCGGTACGGCTCCGAGGAGGCCGCCGCCCGCTGGGTCTCCACCCCCGAGACGTCCCCGCACGTCAACGGCGCGGCCGTCGACCTCGGCCCCGCCGCCGCCCAGGCGTGGCTCGACGCCCGCGGCGCCGCCTACGGCCTGTGCCGGATCTACGGCAACGAGCCCTGGCACTACGAGCTGCGCCCCGAGGCCGCCGTCACCGGCCCGCCGCCCCTGCACCCGACGCCCGCCGACGACCCCCGGCACCGCCCCTTAGGGACGTGATCCGTTGCGGCGCCGCATGTCCTGGACCGCGCGCGGGAGCGTTCTCATGTACCGTCGAAACGATCCGAACGCGCTGAACGACGGGAACGCCCATGCCGCCCAGGAGCCGGAGCTCGTCGACAGACGGGGCCGCGAAGATCCTCACCAAACCCCTCGACGACCTGAACGTCTGGCGCCCCGCGTCCCCCAAGGACCGCAGCAGGGGCCCGGAGGCCGGCGGCAGCAAGGACCCCGATCCCGACGGCCCCGTCCAGGGCCCGAAGAAGGACCCGCTCACCACCTACTCCGACGACAGCGACGCGCTCAACCGGTACCTGCGGACCCTGAACAAGAAGGACTACAGCGAGGAGGACCGCAAGCGCTTCAACGAACTCGCCGGGGACGTCTCCAAGCGGCTCGACGAGCTCCCCAAGCGGCCCGGCACCACCTACCGCGGCGCCCCGGGCGGCGAATGGCTCGACAAGGTCAAGAAGGACGGCATCTACTCCGACCCCGCGTTCATGAGCTCGTCCACCGACCGGCGGACCGCCGAGCGTTTCAAGGCGATCGCCACCGGCGCCTTCGGCGGCGAGCGCAAGGACGGCGTCATGATCACCGTCGACGGCAGGAACGGCCGCGACATCATGGGCCAGTCGAGCGCCGCCCACCAGCGCGAGGTCCTGTTCGACCAGGGCTCCCTCTTCAAGGTCAAGGACAAGTACAAGGACGGCGACACCACGTTCCTCCACCTGGAGGAGCTGACGTAGCCGGGTGGACCGCCGGCGCCGCCCGGACCGACCGGGTCAGCGCTCGGACGTTCGCCCTGGTCGCGGACGGTAGTGCCCGTATCGCCCAAGCTGCATAGACCGGCGGACCGCTGCCGCCGCCCGAGCCGCCTGGACCGGCGAGTCGTCCGCCCCGCCCGGGTCGGCGACCACCCGGCCTTTCCGCCCCTCCCGCGCCGCTCGGGTCGACGGAACGCCCGCGCCGACCGGCGTGCTCGGGCGTCCGCCCTGGGCGACGGCGTCAGCACCACTAGGCCCACGCGACCGAACCCTGATCCGTCCCGCCCGCTCCCGACCACCCTCCCCGCCGCCCTCCCGACCTCCCCTCCCCGCTGCCCTCCCGACCTCCTGAAAGAGGCCGCATCCGCGTATCCCGGTAATACCAGTCCCTCCCTGTCCGCCGACTCCGGTCGTACCGTGGAGGGATGGATCGAAGCCAGGACGCCGCCGCGTTCCTCAAGTCGCGGCGCGACCGCGTCACCCCCGACAAGGCCGGGGTCTTCGGGTCGGGCCGCCGCCGCGTGCCCGGCCTGCGCCGCGAGGAGGTCGCGTTCCTCGCCGGGGTGAGCGTCGACTACTACGTGCGCATGGAGCGCGGCGACCTGCGCGGCGTGTCCGCCGAAGTCCTCGACGCCCTCGCCCGCGCGCTCCACCTCGACGAGGCCGAGACCGCCTACCTCCACGACCTCGCCGCGGCCGCCGGGCCCGGCGCCCGCAGGCGCCGCGACAAGCCCGCCGAGCCGGTGGTCCGGCCCGCGCTCCAGCGGTTCGTCGACGCCGTCACCGGGGCCGCCGCCACGGTCCAGAACCGGCCCGGGGACATCGTCGCGGCCAACGTCCTCGGCCGGGCCCTGTACGCGCCGGTGCTCGACAGCCCCGCCGGGCGCGGGAACACCAGCCGGTTCCTGTTCCTCGACCCCGCCGCCCGCGTCTTCTGGCCCGACTGGGAGACGATCGCCGACCAGAACGTCGCCTCGCTGCGGTCGATCGCGGGCCAGCACCCGCACGACCGCACGGTCACCGACCACATCGGCGAGCTCGTCACCCGCTCCGACGACTTCCGGGTCCGCTGGGCCGCCCACGACGTGCGCTTCCACCGCACCGGCGTCAAGCGCCTCCACCACCCCGAGGTCGGCGACCTCGAACTGGCCTACGAGGCCATGGACCTGCTCGCCAGCCCCGAACTGCACCTGACCGCCTACACCGCCGCGCCCGGCACCCCCAGCGCCGAACGCCTCGCCCTCCTCGGCAGCCTCGCCGCCAGCGCGGACCGCGAAGCCGACGACACGAGCACCAGGGGCGGCGCCGAACGCTGACCGGCCCGACAGGCTCTCGGCGCAGCGGCGCCGAACGCTGAACGCTGAACGGCCCGGCGGGCTCCCGGCGCAGCGGCGCCGCCCTCGACGCCGGCACCAGGGGAGTAACGGCAGACCCTCCCGGGGCCGCCGGAACACCCGTAGCGTCGGAGCCGTGAGGGCGGTGCCCGCCCCGACCGACGCCATCCGAGAGGACACCACGATGAAGGCCACGCTCATGTACGCCGCCGGCGACGTCCGGGTCGAGGAGATCCCCGACCCCGTCCTCAAGGAGCCGACCGACGCGATCGTGCGCGTCGTGCGCTCGTGCATCTGCGGCTCCGACCTGCACCCGTACCACTCGATGAAGGTCGCCACCCATGGTCAGACGATGGGCCACGAGTTCATCGGCGTCGTCGAGGACACCGGCGCGGAGGTCACCTCGATCCGCAAGGGCGACTTCGTGATCGCCCCGTTCGCGGTCTCCGACGGCACGTGCGAGTTCTGCCGCGAGGGCCTGCACACCTCCTGCCTCCACGGCGGGTTCTGGAACGACGGCGACCTGGGCACGCAAGGCGGCCAGGCCGAAGCGGTCCGCGTCCCGCTCGCCGACGGCACCCTGGTCGCCGTCCCCGGGATCACCGAGGACTCCCCGCTCCTGGCATCGCTGCTGACGCTCTCGGACGTGTACGGCACCGGCTGGCACGCCGCCCGCGCCGCCGGCGTCACCGGCGGCGACACGGTCGCGGTCATCGGCGACGGCGCGGTCGGCCTCATGGCCGTCCTCGCCGCCAAGCAGCTGGGCGCCGAGCAGATCATCCTCATGGGCCGTCACCAGGCCCGCACCGACCTGGGCCGCGAGTACGGTGCCACCGACGTCGTCGCCGAACGGGGCGAGGAGGGCATCGCGAAGGTCCGCGACCTCGCCGGCGGGCGCGGCGTGCGCAAGGTCCTCGAAGCGGTCGGGCACCTGCCCGCCTACGACCAGGCCCTCGGCGTCGTCCGCGACGGCGGCACCATCGCCCGCGTCGGTGTCCCGCAGTACTCCGAGGCCCAGCTCGGCTGGCGCTTCTTCGGCCGCAACCTGACCTTGACCGGCGGCCCGGCGCCCGCGCGGGCCTACATCGAGCCGCTGCTGCCGGGCGTCCTCGACGGGAGCGTCAACCCGGGCAAGGTCTTCGACCGCACCATCGAGATCGACCAGACCCCCGAGGGATACGCTGCGATGGACGTCCGCGAAGCCCTCAAGGTCATGATCCGCTTGTAGCGAACCGCGAACCGCGAACCGCGAACCGCGAACCGCGAACCGCGAACCGCGAACCGCGAACCGCGAACCGCGAACCGCGAACCGCGAACCGCGAACCGCGAACCGCGAACCGCGCGGACCGACGCGGCATCGCCCGGCCTCAGGCGGAGGCCGGGCGCGGACGTCAGCTCAGACCGTAGGACCAGATGGTCGTCTGTTCGACCTCGGTGCCGGCTGTGTCGGTGGCGGTGGTGCGGACCGAGACGTACTCGGCGTCCTCTGGATGGTGGAGGTCGGCCGTGGCGGTGCCGGCGGTGTGGTCCACGTCGAGTTCGACGGCTTCCCAGGTGCCTTCGAGGTCGTAGGAGACCTCGAGCTCCATCGCGTCCGCTCCGATGCCGCTGCCGGAGGCGTCCATCAGCTGGAGGGTGATCGCCTGCTCGCGGTTCGGGGTCATGCCTCCCGCGACGTCGGGGGCAAAGAGCGCCACGGCGGGGAGGACCAGCTCCTGTTCCGGCTCGAGCGCGGCCGGGTCGAGGTCGAAGCTCCAGTCGATGAACGACTTGAAGGCGAAGGGCCCGCTGGCCTGCTCGCGGGAGCCGGCGACGGTGAGGTGGTAGCGGCCGGCGCCGTCGACTCGCAGTTCGAAGCCCTCGCGCGGGTCGATGCCGGAGGACGAGTCGAGCAACCGCCCGTCGCGCCTGAGTTCGGCGTCGCCGTTGTAGCCGACGAGGACGACCTCTTCACCGTTGAGGCTGGCGCCCAGGGGGACGGCCGCTTCGAGGACGGCCCCCTCGTCGGTCCGGGCGATGTACGCGTCACCGGGCCCGGCCATCACCGGCCCGCGCGGGAAGGCCCGTTCGGTCCACCCGGGTGTGAAGACGGTGTCCTCGACCTCCTCGACGAAGCCCTCGCTCATCGCCTCGGTCTCGGGATCGAAGACGCCGCCCAGAACCGTGGTGTCCCAGGCGATCTCCGGAGTCGCGGTGTAGAGGTTCAGCCGCTGCGACGGGAAGGGCGTGTCGACGACGGCGCACATCGAAAGGCCGATGCCGCCGCCGGCGCGGTCGCCGTACTCGCAGGTGTAGCCCTCGACCGGTACGCCGAAGCCGGTGTAGTCGGTGGCGACGGCCGCGAGTTTGCCGTCGTACGTCTCGAAGGAGGTGTCGAGGGGGAAGCCGCCGGTCTCGGTGAACGCGAGGTTGTACTGGTAGGGCTCGGCGGCGCCGTCGGGGCTCGCGAGGGTCGGCTGGTACCAGAACCCGAGCTCGTATCCGGGGACCTCGGTCTCGGGCATGAGGTACAGGTCGGTGCTTGACGTGCCGAAAACGCCGACACCGGCGCCGCCGCCGTCCTTCATGGCGACGATGTTGGCGCCCATGGACACCAGTTCGGCGTCGGACCGCTCGACCTCGGCGGTGACGAGTCCGGCCCGGGCGCCGTCGAGGACGAGTTCGGTGTGCCGGTCCCCGATGGTCACATGGGAGATGCCGAAGACGTACTCGCTGAAGGTGTCACCGGGCCCGAGGTTCCAGACGGCATGCGTGAGCAGGTAGTCGCCGGGTTCGAGGTCGGCGGTGGCGACACCGTTCTCGTCGAACTCGAGCATGCCGCTGTCGTCGGGATCGGCGGTGTCGTACCAGTAGACGTAGCCCGAGTCGGGGATCTCGCCCGCGTGGTCGCTGACGACGACGGTGAGAGTCGGGTCCTCGGCGGCGCGGGGGTCCGAAGGGAGGGCGCCGTAGGTGCGGAGGTCGTCCTCGCTGAGCGCGGCGGCGTCGGCGTGCCCGTCCGCGGCGAGCCTGGTGACGTTGTAGCGGCGAGCGTCCTCGGCGCCAGCGGTGAGTTCGTCGGCTCTGTCGCCGGGGATGACGATGGTGCCCTCGCCGTCCGCGGCCGGGACGGTCGTGAAGGCGATGTGCTCGCGGCCCGCGGCGGGTGCGATCCCGAAGGCGCCGCCGGGCAGGACTCGCACCTGGTCCCCTGTCGGCAAAGTGACGGTGTCGGCCCCCGCCGCGAATGCGCTGGCGGTGAGCCGGTGGGGTGGTTCGGTCTCGGCGGCCGCCCCCGAAGTGGCGATCGCGCCCGAGAGGACGGCCGCCGTGCACAGCGCGGCCGTGGTTCGTCGTCGCAGCATGACGAATCCTTTCTGATCGGTGTGGCAGAGCTGGGATCCTCAGCCTTGAGACGGAAACGGCCGCTTCCGAGGTTGCATGCGCACGCCCACCTGCACCTCCTGCCCGAACGGTGGCGATGCTCAGTCCGAAGCGGCCGGGCCGCCACCCGAAGACCCGACGCGTCTCCCTGTTCACCCGGCCGGGCAGTTCACGACCGCGTGCCTGATCGCCGCGGCCCGCACACCCGATTCCTGCTCATGCCCGGGGCCGCTGCACTCGCGCCGCCTCGCTTCGGCGAGCATCCGCAGCGTCGTTATCGACCGCTTCTCCCGACCACTGGCCGCATCGGTGTTGAACTCCCGCAATGAAATCGGATAAACCTGACCCCATGCCCACCCACGTCGGCGAAGCCGCCGAGACCGACGCCCGCAAAGCCGTCCCGCGCCGGGTCCTGGTCGCCCTGTGCGCCACCCAGATCACCAGCTGGGGCGTCCTCTTCTACGCCCTGCCCGTACTCCTGGCCGACATCACCGCCGACACCGGCTGGACGACCGCTGGCGTCATGGGCGCCTTCTCGATCGGGCTCGCCGCCTCAGCCCTCGCCGGAATCGTCATCGGCCCGATCCTCGACCGGCGCGGCCCGCGCCTGGTCATGACCGCAGGCTCAGTCCTCGCGGTGATCGCCGTCATCGGCATCGCGATCGCCCCGAACCTGTGGTGGTTCACCGTCGCCTGGATCCTCTCGGGCATCGCCCAGGCCGCCGTCCTCTACAAGCCCGCGTTCGCCGCCATCACCGCCTGGTACGGCCCGCAGCGGGTCCGAGCACTGACGATCCTCACCCTCGCCGGCGGTCTCGCCTCCACCGTCTTCGCACCCCTCACTGCGCTCCTCGCAAGCTTTTTCGACTGGCGCGGCACCTACCTCGTCCTCGCCGCGATCCTCGCCCTCGTCACCGTCCCGGCACACGCCCTCGCCCTCGACCCGCCCTGGCCCGCGCACCACCCTGTGAAAGCGTCCAAGGGGTCCGCGCCCGCCATGAACCGGCGGCAGATCGTCACCTCGCCGACGTTCATCGCCCTCGCCGCCGCCATCGCACTGGCCGCCTTCGCGATGGGCACCTCGAACCTCTACCTCGTTCCCCTGGCGACCGGCCGCGGCATGGACACCACCACCGCCGCCTGGGTCCTCGGCCTCTGCGGCGCCGGCCAGCTCCTGGGCCGCATCGCCTACGCGCCCCTCGCCGCCAGGACCGGCACCACCGCCCGCACTATCGCCATCCTCGCCACCGGCGCCGCCACCCTGCTCGCCACCGCCCTCATCGCCGGCCCGGTCTGGCTCGTCTTCGCCACCGTCATCGTCCTGGGCGCCGCCCGCGGCGCCTTCACCCTCCTGGACGCCACCATCGTCACCGACCACTGGGGCCCGGCCGGCTACGGCACCCTCCACGGCATCCTCACCGCACCCGCCACCGCCGCCCTCGCCCTCAGCCCCTGGGCCGGCGCCCACCTCGCCACCTGGACCGGCGGCAACCCCCGACTCTTCACCCTCCTCGCCACCCTCACCGCCACCGCAGCCATCATCGTCCTGATAGAGCGGATCACGAAGCGGCCCTAGAAGACTCGACACAAGTGAGGCAAACAGCGCATCCCCTGCTCCGCACACGAAGGGCAAAGAAATAGGGACCATCTACACGATGGTCCCTCAAATCCTATATGTCAGTTTGTGGAGGTACTGGAGCCTTATTCGAACAAGTTTCCGCTGGTCAAAGCGTTGCGATCTGACCTGTCGAACCATGCGAAACCCGACACGAAAAGGCAGGAACACAGTCCAGGTTGCAAATCCTCTGTTCGGACCGAACCCCGTCCGCTCCGCAAACGGCTGGCCCCCAGGGACCGCCAACGACTCATCGCAGACTACCTCGCCGGGGCCTTGCAGAAGGAACTCGCCACGCGATACTCGATTGGTTTGTCGAGCGTGAAGACCGTCCTGCGAGAAGCCGGCGCCAAGAAGTACTCGGCCCGCGTCTAGAAGCCCGAAGGTTGCGGCGGGCGCTGATTGTCACCAGCGCCCGCCGTCCTCCTCACGCCAGACCTTCGGGTCAGGTTCTGGGCCGTCCGAACGCTCAACCTCAGCGGTGAGGGCCTCCACCTGCGCTGGTCCCATCAGATCGAGCAGGATCTGCGTGATCTGGTGGGGATCGATGTGCTCGCGCTGGTCGCCGGTGATCCGGATTCGATACTTCTTCCTCGGCATTTGGTTCCCCCATCTCTCTTGGATGGAGCGAGGGGAATTCCTGGCCCTGAACATATCTCCGCAATTCGCGCCTATTGGGCTGCGACACGTCGCGGCAAAGCATGACGCTCGGGTGCTGTCGTACGGTTCTGCTACAACCGACGGATGGATGGGGTCGCGCGTCCCACGCGCTATCAGCACACGAGCTCCGATGCGAAAGCACTGCTCGCCGCAGGCGAGTCCGCAGGGATCGAGTACAAGCGCGAAGCCAAAGCGGTCAAATCCGCGACGTTGGCAGCGTTGGCGAACTGGGTTGCGCTCGATCCTTCCCGCGAAGTCGCCCACCTACTCGTCGGCGTGGAAGAGGTGACCGACCGGGCGACCGGTTTGACCTCCGGGATCGTGTACGGCCTGTCGAACGGGCTCGAGAAGTCGGTGGCGCAGATTCTCGATGTATCAAGCAGCATCTATCCGATTCCGGTAGACCTTTTCATGGTGGAGGAGGCTGTGGACGAGGAGCACCCGTTCCTTCGCGTCGAGCTGCGACCCACCATGGCGCCGCACCATGACGGGCAAGGACGACGGCAAACACGCCAGGGCCGGTCCACGAGAGCCATGACCGACGACGAACTGCTCCAGGTCTATCTCGACCGCGAAGCCGGCACGTTCGCCGCCCGGTTCCGCCACACCACCACCGAGCTGCGCGAGGCCGTCGGCGCCGTGGGGTCCCAGGTCGACCTGATCGCCGAGGCCATCGAACGCAACATCGGCGGCCCGCTGGAGGAGCTGACGGCCACCGCTCACCGTGCCGTATCCGCCGCTGAGGACGCCGAGTCCGCCGCGATGAACGCCGGATCGGCGGCCAACATGCTGGAGGACGGCGTGACCAAGGTCGAACGGATGGTCCGTGATTTGAGTGAGGTCGTCGACGAACTCCAGGACGACTCACTCGATGCCCTCGTCTCGCGGGTCTTTCACCTCCGACGGCGGGTGTGGTGGGTGTTCTCCCTCGACACCTCGAAGCGGTCCTCGACCGCCGCAGAGCGCCTGACCAGGTGGATGCGCCAGCAACTCTCGGGTGACATCTCACCCGAAGCCGCCCGCAACTCATGGGAGCTGCGAGTCTGGGACCAGCTCCTGGCCGAGCGGAAAGAGCAGAAAGGCGGCAGGGGAACCCTGAAGTGGTGGACTTCCGCAGCAGCGGAGATCAAGAGCTATCTCAAGTCCCCTGCCTTCCAAGGCCCCGACCTCCCCGACCTGCGGACAGAACTAAACGGCGACATCAACGAAGCCCTCGACGACCCCGAGAGCCTGACCCACGAGTTCTACGACTCGCTACAGCGCTGACCCCACCACACGACCATCACCACGACTAACCCGCACAGGAGCACTCAACCGTGACCACACCCCAGGACCAGCCCCAGAACCCGCCACATCTCACCCCTGAATACGTCGAGGCCATCCTCGCCCGCATCCGCGACTACGCCCTCTGCTCAGATCTGCGTATGTACGCCTGGGCCCGGCGTCGGACAGCACAAGACTGAGGACGCCGAAGACGCCTTCGAGGAACTGCAGGAGTTCCTGCACCAGCTGACCACCGACCAGCCCCCCTCGCTGGCCGATAACGATGAGGAGCCCATCACCGACTCCCTTCGAGCGCAATTCCAACGCACGGATGCGGCCGTCGCCGAGAAGGGCGTGCCCGACGACGTCCTGGCGCCCCTCGCGGCCGTGGGCGTGGTTGTGTCCGCGTGGCGCAACACCCTCGAGCCCTGGCACTACCTGTTCACCGACGCGCAGATGTCATGGATGAGTCTGACCTCCACCCGTGACATCACCCCGCACATGCACCCCGACACGAACGCCCCCGACTTCGCCGCCATCAAGCAGGTCCTGTGCGACCCCGACCGCCTCGTCCTCCCCGGCGTCCCTGCACATGACGTGCTTGGCCCGGCCTGGCCCTCGATCGCCACCCGCATCGCCGCCCACGTCCGGAGATACCAGGAGGACGAGTACACAACGAGAGTGCTCGCCAACTGGGGCGGCATGGCCGGTTCCCGCTGGTGGGGACGCCAGGACTGGGAGGACCACGCCTACGCGATCGCCGACCACCTGGAACTCAACCGGTACCGCACCCGACAGTTGATCCACGAACCCTGGAAGCTCCCGTTCGAGATGTGGGAGCGAGCGATCGAGCACCAGAAGGACGTCCAGTACCGTCGCTGAGGTTCGGGTCCGCGTCTGGATGTCGGTGGGGCCTATTGGCGTCCGACGGCGGAGGGCTGGATTTCGAAGCCGAAGGTCGTGCCGGTCTCACCCAGGGCGTGGTTCATGCCCGATCTGAAGATCATGATCCAGATCCGTTCGACGGCTACTGCGATCCGCTCGTTCAGCGCTGCCTTGAACTCGTTCCAGACCTCGTTGTTGCCGATGGTGGCGTTGGCCCGGCTGTAGAGGGCGGCGACATCGGGATCGGTGAGCGCGGCGAGCTCGATCCTCTGCCACGCCTCATCGGGACTCACCGGCTGGGGCGACTCGCCGAGCTGGTCGAGATAGTAGAACCGCCCTCGTCGGCCGTACATGTCGAGCGCCTCGATGACCGGGATGACGACCGGGTCAGCTTCAACTTCGGCAAGTAGCCCGCGAACGTACTGGCTCTTCGACCTGGTGCGTTCGCGAAGCTCGGCGATCACTTTCTGATGCATGTCGCCAAGCTTGTGTCCGTGGTCGCGCATCACCGCGGCGCTTGGCCATTGCTGGTTGACGTCAAGCGCGATGAGGCCGAGGGTGAGCTTGTAGAGCTTCTCGACACCGATCGAGAGCATCGTCAGGATCGGGTCGCGGGTTGTTTCGACGAAGGCTCCGGTGCGGACCACGCGAATGCCGTAGGCGAGCAGGTTCCGGGTCGAAGTCATCTCCTGGAGCAGCGCGATGGTCTGCTTCTGGTTGAGGTTCGGGAGCACCATCGATCAACGCTATCGGTCAGCAGGGTCCTACGCGATCCTGCTCTCGTACCGACCTATCGACTGAGTAGGGGACTTACAGTCCATGCTATCCAGGACCGGCACGCCCTGAATCCAGGATGAGGCGCGCGGTTGACGGATGCGGTGGGAACCGTCCGACGGAGTCGTTCCCCACCTCGTGAGGTAATCGCGAGTCGCGCAGTGGGGTGATTATGGCCAGGAGGTACTTGGCCCTGGTCACGGCGAGCTTGTCGGACCGGCGGTGCACCATGAAAGGTATGACAGCCACGCCCTTTTTCTCGGCCGACCGGTTCCAATACTGGGCGATCGACTTCGTACGCAACGAGTTCGAAGTGGTCACAGTCGACGGGCAGCGCCATACCGAGGCGCTGCCGCCGCCAACACTGCGCGACAATCAGGTTGCACGCTCGGTCTTCGACTGGGAGCGGTGGTGGGTGTGGAACACCACGGTGCGCGGCGACCTGTTCGCCTCAGAGGCATACAGCCCGATGAACACCGACAAGGGACGACCGGCCGTCTACCTCGACCAGAACCACTGGAGCACACTCGCATGGGCCAGAGTCGACCCTTCCAAGGTCAAGAACCAGGACGAGCTCGCTGCGGCGCAGCGGATCATTGCGCTCGCCGCTGACGCCGGCATCGTCTTGCCGCTCTCCTCGGCGCACCTGACGGAGACTGGCCCGCTGTACGGGGACCGCCGCTACCAGGTGGGACTGATGATGGCCTCAATGTCGGCCGGATGGCAGCTCCGGTCGCCGCTGAAGGTCTGGGGCAACGAACTTGCCGCCATGCTCGCTGGGTACGAGCACCTCCCGGTCCCGCCTTCGACGAAGATGCCGGTGGTCACCCTCGAACCCCTGGCGTGGTCCTCGGGCGGCCCGCACGCGCACGAGATCGACAATGACTTGGAGTTGTTTCAACTCGTCCTGACCGAGCCGTCGGTCATCCTGTCGACGCTGATTGATACGACCCCGTTGCAGCGAAGCGAAGCGTCCGCGTGGGTGGAACGCAACCGGCAGATCACCGAGCTCTTCGCCGCCGAGGATCTCACCGAGGCCGAGCGGAGGCGGCGGACGACGGGGCTGTTCTGGTGCGAGAACATCCAGGAGCTGGAACGCGCCGCTGCCATTGTCGGTGTCGATGCGAGCCGGTTTGCCCAAGACGCTGATGCACTGGTTCACCAGCTCAAGACGATGCCGTATCTCTCGATCCTGTCGACGCTGTTCCAGTACCGGCACCTCGACCGCAATGCGCGCTGGAAGAGCGGTGACTTCTTCGACATGCTGTACCTGTCGTGTGCGGCGGCCTACTGCGACTACGTCGCCGCTGAGACGTACACCGGGACGCAGATCCAGCAGATCCTGCGCCAGCAGGGGAAAAGAGTGAACACGTTCGTATCGCTCACCGATCTGGTCGCGGCCCTCGATCGTGACGGCGTCATGACGGCAAGCGAGCGAGCGGCGCGCGGAGACCACTGAGCCCCCTCCGGCCCCTGCGCCGAGCACGATGTGCGTTCGGGATCGGCCCGGTTCTCTCCTCAAATCCGCCGGCAGGGCGACCAGGTAGAAGATATCGACTTCAGGAGGCCCAACTCGCATACCCGCGGAGGATGAGCTTGACGGCGTCAGAGACAGGGAGGTTGTCTGAGATGGTCAACCACTGGTGCTTGTCGTGTTCTGTGAGCTTGATGGGCTCGACTGCGGTTGTAGTGATGGCGAAGTTGAATTGACGGGTTGGTTTGCCGCTGCCGCTGGTGTAGTCGAAGTGGCCGAGGTAGGTGGTGATCTCGGTGAGGTCGAGGCCGGTTTCTTCTTTGACTTCGCGGGCGAGGGCGGTGTCGAGGCGTTCGCCGGGGTCGACTTTGCCGCTGGGGAGTTCCCAGAGGCCGCCCATGAAGTCGTCGGCGGGGCGTTTGAGTAGGAGGACTCGGTCTTCTTCGTCGGTGATGACGGCGCCGACAACGAGCTGGATGATGCCGTCTTCTGCAGCTTGGGCGGTGAGCTTGTCGATGAGTTGGTCATCCATGCTGGGCTCCTGTCTCAATGAGGTCGGTGTGGTGGGCGCTGACTTTGCGGAAGGCTTCGAGGTAGGCGTCGGCGGTGTGCTGGTCGTCCACGCGGTGCCAGACGGGGAGCTTGATGGTGTCCGCGTGGAACGCTTCGGCTCTGGGGAACTGTCCTGGAGCATAGGCGAAGCGGCGGGAGAGGGTCGGGAACAGCGGGCCGGGTTCTTGGAAGAGCGGGAGCAGGTTCAGCGGGCAGGTTGAGCCGGGGCGGTCGGCTTCGAGGGCGCCTTCGGCCTGGAGGGCTTCGAAGTAGTGGTCGAGGGTGAGCCCGTTGAGCTGGTCGGGACGGTAGCGGAGGATCAGGCCGTACCAGGAGGAGCGGTCGCCCTCGGCGGGAGCGATCGGTTCGATGCCGGGGATGTCGCTGAGCTGGTCGCGGAGGTAGGTGGCGGTCTCGTCGCGGCCGGCGAGGTAGGTGTCCAGGTTGCCGAGTTGCTCAAGGCCCATCGCGGCGGCGAGCGGGTGGATGCGGTGCTTGAGGCCCATACCGGTGACCGCGTAGCGGTAGAGGTCGTCGGTCTTGGGGATCTCGTTGCGGCAGCGCTTGTTGTACTGACCGTGGAGGAGCGCGCGGTGGTGGATCTCGGAGTCGTCGGTGAGGAGGAACCCGCCTTCGCCTGCAGAGAGGGGCTTGGGGCCGTTCATACTGAAGGCCGCGGCGTCGCCGAACGACCCGATCTTGCGGCCAGCGGCGGTGGCGCCGTGAGCGTGGGAGCCGTCCTCGAAGAGGCGGAGGCCGTGGAGGTCGGCGATGCGGCGCAGCTCGATGACGTCGGCTGGTGCGCCCCACATGTGGGTGACGGCGATGGCTCTGGTGCGGTGGGTGATCCGGGTGAGTACGTCGGCCGGGTCGAGGTTGCCGCGTTCGTCGCACTCTGCCAGGACCGGCGTCGCGCCGACGTGCAGGAGTGGCGTGACGGTGGCGAAGAACGTGTAGGCCGGGACGATGACCTCCATGCCGGGGCCGATCCCGGCGGCGGCGTACATCGAGTAGAGCGCCGCCGTCCCTGAGCTGGTGAGGAGCGCATAGCGGACGCCGAAGTATGTGGCGAGGGCGTCTTCGAGGTCGGCGATGACGCCGGAGCGGTCGTAGATCGAGACGGCGGTGTCGAGTTGGTCGGCCACGGCTTTTCGGGTGGCGTCGGTGATCGGCGGCCAGGTGAAGTGCGGGCCGGGCCGATCGATCGCGGATGTGCCGCCGAGGAGGGCGAGCGGGGAAGTCACAGGAGCTCCTTCGGGTTGATGGCGGTGCGATGGCGGACGGACTCGTAGCAAGCGGTGATGAAGGCCAGGTGCGCGAGGTGCTCGGCTGGGCCGCTCGGGTTGGTTCTGGTGCCGTCGAGGACGCGGGCGAAGTGGTCGATCTGGGCGGTCGCCGCGGCCGGCCAGGACTGCTCGCGGGTGAGGGATTCGATGACGTCGCCGTGGTTGTCGAGGCGGCGGATGCGGCCGCGTTCGAGGGCGACGATGCCTTTGGAGCCAACGAGGCGGATCTGCTCGCTCTTGGGGCCGATGAATCGGGACAGGAGCGCGGAGCCGTAGAGGCCGGAGTCGTACGCGAAGTGGACGAGGGCGGTGTCCTCGGCGTCGTAGGCGCGGTCGGGCCGGGCGGAGGCCGAGGTGTCGGCGATGATCCGGTCGGGGAGGCCGAAGTACCAGAGGATCATGTCGACGAGGTGGTAGCCCATGTCGATGACGCAGCCGCCACCGGCTTGGGCGATGCGACCGCGCCAGCCTTCGGAGGGGTCCTCGATGTGCAGCGTGTACTGGGCGTCGATGACGATCGGAGTGCCGATCTGGTCGGCGAGTTGGATGAAGCTGGAGTAGATCGGATTGAAGCGCCGCTGCAGGGTGACCATCAGCTTGATCCCGGCTCCGTCGCAGATCGCGGCGAGTTCGCGGGCCTCGCCGAGGCTGGTCGCGAACGGCTTCTCCTTGAGCACGTTCACGCCGTGCTCGGCGGCGCACTCGACGACATCACGGCCGACATGATGCGGTACGCAGACGACGACCAGGTCGAGGGCTTCGGAGGCGAACATCTCGCGGTAGTCGGTGTAGCCCTTGACGTGCAGTTCGTATTGCAGCTCGTGGATCACATCGGGGTTGTCGTCGCAGATCGCGATGAGTTCGACGGCGTCCGAGGCGGCCAGGCCGGGAAGGTGGTCTTCCCTGGCCTGCGCGCCAAGGCCGACGACCGCGGCTCTGAGTGTCATCAGGTCAGTCCTCTCGGGGGTCGAGTGACGGAGTTGGTGAGGGTGGGCCGCCGCGCCCACCATGCGCGGCGGCCCAGGGGGCGGCGCCGCCGAATCGGCGGTGCCTGGGGAGGCGGGTCAGCAGTCTTCGGTGGGACTCGGGTTGTCGCCCTTGGAAGCTCGTTCGGCTTCTCGTCGGCGGGCGCGCTGGAGGTACCACTCCAGTGGTCGGCGTGGTGCGGATGGCGGAGGCTCGATGTCCCATTCGGGGTGCTTGCCGAGGAGGAGCGCCAATCCGTGACCGGTCATCGCCGACGCTCGGTGTAGACGTGTGCAGCTCGAACCCGCTGGGCGTTGAGCCATGTCTTCGGGCGGCCGAGGTCTCCCGACCAGTTGACCTCGAAGCGGTCGTTGGCGTCTGAGACCTCACCGGACGTCCGGTCATCCTCGGAGAACAGGAGGATGTACCCGTCACCGAGCTGGGGGTCGACGTAGACCTCGACGTTCACATGGTCGTCGGTCGCCCAGAATCGGCAGAAGGTCATCCGGTCCGGTACTCGCGGAACTGAGGTCGAGGCGTCTGTTGCCTTGCCTTCGTGAAGGCCGGTCTCACCGTTCATCTCAAGTCCCGTTCCGTTGGAGTTCCGGCACAAGCTGTCACATGTGTAGCCTGGAGCAGGACATCAACGTGTTCAAGCACTTGAAACGGACAAGCCAACCCGTCCAATTGCTGGTCCGATTCGGACCGGATCGGAGGCGAAGTGCCGAAGCCACTCAAAGCTCAGGACCCCGGTCGGAGTGTGGATGCATGGGTCGGCGCTGAGCTGCGACATCGCCGGATGCAAGCTGGCCTGAACCAAGCGGAACTCGCAGATTTCGCCAAGGTCGACTCCTCGCTCATCAGCAAGCTGGAGCTGGGGGTTCGCGGGCTGCAGACCGACACTGCCCGCCGCCTTGACCAGGTTCTCCGCACGGAAGGCTTCTTTCAGCGAGTACTCCCGCTCGTCGAACGGAAAAAGGACAAGCGCACTCGGCCATCGGACAACCTCTCTGAAACAGCCTCCGACACAGGCGGAACACTCCTTCCCGAGGGCATGCTTGAGTCTCGTGTTTCCGGCGATTTCAGGGAGGGCAATGTGCATCGACGTGATCTGCTGGTCGCAGCGGTCGGCTTGACCGGTCTCGCCGCGCAGGTGGCACAGTCTCTGGAGCAGCGACTCGACTTCTTCGCGCTGGACGTCGATGACGGGGCATTGCAGCAGGTCGAACAGGCCGTCAAAGCGCTCGCCCGCAGCAACCGGCCAGCTGAAGAGACGCTTCAGTCGGCTCAGCAGGTGGCGGATCGCGTTGCAGTTCTGGCCGATCGAACTCGCCGTCCTTCGAAACTCGTTGCTGCGCATCGGTCTGCTGGACAACTACATGCGCTCATGGCTTCCTCGGCATTCGACCTCGGGGAATGGGACGCCTGCGACCAGATCAGCGTCGCGGCTCGCACCTACGCCTCGCTCGGTGAGGACGACTCGCTCCAAGCCTGGGTGCTGGGCCTCCAAGCATCGGCCGCGAACTGGCGATCCGATCCTGATGCGGCGCTGGTCTTCCTGGAGGAGGCGTCGGCGCTGGCGCCGAAGGGCGAACCCGCACTTCGTGTTCGGGCGATCATGGCACGCTCGTTCGCCCTCCTTGACGATGTCGACGCGCTTCGCAGTGTTCTGCAAGTCATCGAGGCGGAGGCCGGCCCGAACTCAGAGGATCGGCTCGGCGCACAGATCGGCGGCGAGTTCTCCTTCGGCACCGCGCGAGCGGCAGCGTGCCTGGCGACGGCGTGCCTCGACTCCGGCCTGGGCGCTGAAAGCGAGCGTTGGGCGACACGGGCGTTGGAGGCCATGGACGCCACTCCGTTCTCCAACCGCAGCGTCTCGCAGGTCGCCGGTGCCCGGATCGACCTGGCAGCCGCTCAACTGCTCTCAGGTCGTGCGAGTGAGGCGGTGGCGCTCCTCGAATCGGTCATGAAGACCTCGCTCGTCGGCAACGCCTCGATCGCGGGTCGTCTGCGGCGGGTCCGCGGCATGCTTGCCCATCAGCGGTATCAACGGGATGATCGAGTCCGCACGGTCATCGACGTCATCGATGGCAGCACCGGCATCGACCAGAAGAGGTGACGATTTGAGGCTGCTCGTCCTCGGAGGAACACAGTTCGTCGGGCGCGCGGTGGTCGCTGAGGCGCTCGCGCACGGCTGGGACGTGACCACCTTCAACCGGGGCCGGTCGGGCCGCGACCTGGCCGGTGTCACGGCGATCAGGGGCGACCGGTGGGACCGGTCCGACCTTGAGCTCCTGGCTGAGGCCGAGCCTTGGGACGCGGTCGTGGACTCCTCGGGGTACGTGCCGCGGAATGTCCTCGAAGTCGCGGAGGTCCTCGAACCGTCGGCGCGACGGTTTCTGTTCGTCTCGACGCTGTCGGTCTACGAGGGCTGGCCGGTGCAGCCGCTGACCGAGGATTCGCCGACCCTGCCGTGCCCGCCGGACGCCGATGAGACGTTCGGGACCAACACCGAGAACGGCCCAACGCAGTACGGCTACCAGAAGTCCGGCTGCGAAGCCGCGGTCCTCCAGGTGTTCGGGGCACAGCGAAGCGCGCTGCTGCGGGCGGGGGTCGTGCTCGGCCCGCACGAGTACGTCGGCCGGCTCCCCTGGTGGCTGGAGCGGATCGCGCGCGGGGGCCGCGTGCTCGCCCCCGGCGATCCCCAGCGGTCTATCCAGCCGATCGACGTCCGGGACATCGCCAGTTTCGCTATCAGCGCCGTCGAGAACGGCGTTGTGGGGGCGTTCAACCTCACCGGATCGGGCGAGGAGACGTTCGGGGACTTCCTCGACGCCTGCGTCAAGGCGACCGGCGCCGCGCCCGAGCTGATCTGGACTCCCGACGAGGTGCTGCTGGAGCATGGCGTCCGGCAGTGGTCGGAGCTGCCGCTCTGGCGAGTTGCCCCAGGGACCTGGGACGTCGACTCCGCGAAGGCGAGGGCCGCCGGCCTCGTGAACCGGCCGATCGCGGAGACCGTCCGAGACACGTGGGAGTGGCTGCGCGGCGTGCAGCTCGACGAGAACGAGCGGTCGGCAGAGATCGGCATATCCCCGCAGAAGGAACAGCGCATACTCGACCGCTGACCGGACTACCGGTGAAGCGACGTCCGGACGAGGATCGCCGGGTCGGGCCAGACCGTGGGCACCTCGTCGGACACGTAGCCGAGTTCCAGGCTGCTGAGATAGCCGTCGTCGGTGAAAAGCACGAGGTTGTGCGTGCCGTCGTCGTAGGAGCCGAGGACCACCGGACTCGCCAGTGACGGCGCCGGGCCAACAAGGGGGTGGTCCACTTCGAGGCCGACCGAGGGACACCCGCACTCGCAGCCGCCGACCACCCTCGCGAACGGAATCTGCGCCCGAAGTGCCGAGCACACCGGATCGTCTCCTGCGAGGAACACTTGCAGGGTTCTGACGACTTCTGAAGAAAGCGGTTGGCCGCTGGCGTAGTCGGCCCGATCACCTGTCGGCATTGCGGCGTTCTTCCTTTCAGCGCTTCTGGGCAGGGACCCCCATGTATACCCCCGGCGGTGCGGGGTTGTGAGGGTCTGCGCCACCCTCACAGACCCTCACGAACTCCGCTTGTGAGGGTCATTTTCCCTGGTAGCAGCCTACCAATCTTCAAATTCCCTCATACAGGCCGTGTGAGGTCGGTGCGGGTCCGGTGCGGGTTCCGTGCCGGGTTGTGAGGGTCCGGTGCGGGTCTGTGAGGGTCGAGCAACCCTCACAACCCCGCACGGCCGGGGGTCTATGAGTGGTCGGCGAAAAGGAGTCGGCCAGGTCGTTGGAGCGAGGGCTCTCGGCGACAAGGCATCGGGGAGGTGCTTCTCATGGAACCGATAGATCTGATCCTCGAAGTCGGGCGGTCCCCAATTGCGGGGCGGTTCGGCACAGCGTTGATTGTGGCGCTCGCAGCGCTACTCGCGATCGTGCTGGGCCGCCGAATCCTGCGAACCTGGATGTACCGGCGATGGAGCGTGAGCGCGTCGTACGTGGCCATCGCGGCTCCGCCGGAGGTCGACGTGAAGAGTGCGGCTGCCGCTTGGAAGACGCTCGGCAGATACGAAACCGGGAGATGGTCCCGCCTGCTGTTCGGGCAGGCCCACCTCGTCTGGCAGTACCGCTTCCGCGGCTCTGGGCTCGAAGTCGGAATCTTGGTACCTGGCTGTCTGAACGCGGCGCAAATCGCCGGGGCGCTCAAGGCCGCCTGGCCTGGTGCGACCACACGAATCCTGCCCGTAGAGCCGTCGCTCGACGCGGAGCGCTTCTCCGCGGGAGGGCAAGTGCGCTGGGCGCCTGTCATCGCGCCCGTCCAACCTGACGCACCGCTGGATCCGCTCCGCACCCTGCTCGAAGCCGGGCCGACCCCGAGCGAGGACGTGACCGCGGTGGTCCAGGTGATCGCGCAGCCCGCGAGCCGCCGTCAGATCCGCCGACTACGAAGGTCCGCTGCCGGACCGAACGCGGCGCCGACGTTCGGACAGGAGCTATGGAGCTTCGTCCGCCCCACTCCGCCGAGGTCGAACGAGCCGGAGCTGGTCTGGGAGCGGGAGCAACGGCAGGCGCTCCTGAAACGGCTAGGCGAGCAGTGCTGGAACGTGTCGGTGCGTTGGGCCGTCGACGGCCCCGAGGGGCGAAAGGACCGCACGAAGCAGCACGCCGGCTCGATCGCCGCCGCGGTGATGTCGATGCTCGACTACGGGCACCGGCGAGGCCACTTGGCGAAGCCCGCAGCCGTCTGCAACAAGTGGCGGCCGGGTCGGACCACGATCCTCAACACCGGCGAGCTCGCCCACCTCGCACACCTGCCGACGGACCTGATCGTTCCGGCGATGGAGCGAGCGGGAGCCCGCGCGATTCATCCAGTCCGCGGAGTGCCCTCTGGCGGGCGCAGTACGAAGGTGCTCGGCCGCTCGGCCGAGAGCGGGCGCAAGGTCGCGCTGAGGACGGTCGATGCCCGGAGCCATCTCCACGTGATCGGCAGGACGGGCACCGGGAAGTCGACGCTCTTGCAGCATCTGGCGCTGGCCGATATCCGGAACCGTCGTGGACTCGTCCTGGTCGACCCGAAGGGCGACCTTGTGGACGACCTCCTAGATCGGCTCGATCCCGCGGAGGTGGCCGGGCGGCTGTACCTGATCGATCCGAGGCAGGAGCGCAATCCCGGCCTGGCTCCGCTGGCGGGAGAGGACCGCTACCTGGTCGTCGACCAGCTCGTGGGGATCTGCCGGAGCATCTGGCATCAGTTCTGGGGTCCGCGAGCGGATGACGTCCTGCGGTTCTCGCTGCTGACGCTCTGGGAGCTCGGGGAGCCGTTCACGCACTTGCCGAATCTGCTCTCGCTGCCGAACTTCCGCGCCAGCGCCATCCGGCGGCTGCCCGAGAACGCGGGATCCGTGCTCAAGCTCGCAGACACCGATATCAGCGGGCTCCGCGGGTTCTGGGGCTGGTTCGAGCAGCATTCGCTGCAACAGCAGGCCGTGATCGCCGGACCGGTCCTGTCGAGAGCCAGAGCGCTGTTGTCGCGGCCGTTCGTGCGGGATCTCATCGGCAATCCGGTCGCACCCGTCGACCTGGGAGACGTCCTGTCGAACGGCGGCATCGTGCTCGCCCGGCTGTCCAAGGGCGAGTTGACCGATGGCACGTCCCAACTGCTCGGGTCGATCCTTGTCACCAAGGTCTGGCACGCGGCTACCGCCCGCGCCGGCCTGCCTCAGGAGCTGCGACCAGACGCAACGCTGATGCTGGACGAGGCGCACAACTTCCTCAACATGCCCGGCAGCGTCGACGACATGCTCGCCGAAGCCCGCGGGCTCCGCCTGTCGATGACGCTCGCGCACCAGTACTTGGCCCAGCTCCCGAAGGAGCTGCAATTCGCGGTCTCCTCGTCGGCGCGGACGAAGGTGTACTTCTCGGTGAGCCCGGAGGACGCGAAGCAACTCGTCCGGCACGTCGGTCCGCATGTGAGCGAGCACGACCTGTCGTGGCTCGCCGACTACACGGCCGCTTGCCGCCTTCAGGCCGACGGTCGTGCGCTACCGGCGTTCACGCTCGAGACCGAGCCGCCCGCACCGATCGTCGGTAAGGCGGATCAGATCCGCGCTGAGGCGGTAGAGCACCTGCGCTCGATCAGTGCGGGAAATTCGGGAGCCGTGCTGCGACTGCCGAGTGACTCCTCCGGAATCAGTGCGCGATCCACTAGGCGGGTCAAGCGTCAATGGCCCGCACCGAGAGGCGCACAGAGACCGGACCAGTCACAGCCCTGGTCACGGCCGGATTCTGAGGAGGCGGCCTGATGCCCCGACTCGAATACCCGCGAACGGCATCCATAGATGGAGTGCTGCGCAGGCTCACTCCAAGGGACTTCGAGCTGATCCGTCTGCTCGGCAGGCACTCCATGTTCACTCTCGAACAGATCACCGCATTGCTCTTCACCTCCGACCGGTCCGCCCGCAGACGGTTGGAAGTGCTGCGTGCGATGGACGTCGTAGCTCGCTTCCGTACTTGCGTGAGGCCCGGCAGCCAGGCGTACCGCTACACGCTCGGTCACCGCGGCGCGTACCTGTACGCCGCAGCGGAGGGACTGCAATCGCCCCGGCGTCCAGCTTGGGAACGCCGGATGGCGGAACTCGCGACGTCATCGCGATCCGAGCACCTGCTCGGGGTCAACGGGTTCTTCGCCCGGCTCACGGCGGCGTGCCGCCGCGACGGAACGCTCGAGCTTGCCGAATGGCTGAGTGAGAGCGAGACCGCGAAGCTGACCGGAGGGCTGGTCCGTCCAGACGCCTCAGGAATCCTGCACGGGACAGCCGGAGCCGTCGAAGTCTGGTTCGAGTACGACACCGGGACGGAGACCACCGAACGGGTGGCCCTCAAACTCGATCGCTATCAGGAGCACCTGAGCGGCTGGCCAAGGACCGTCCTGTTCGAGCTGCCCAGTGCCGCCCGGGAGGAGCACCTTCACTCAGCTTGGCGAACTGTAGGGCAACGGTTTCCTGTCGCAACGACCGTCGCAGGCCGCGCTGCTGATCCGACGGCTCAAGTTTGGCGGGTTCCGAACCAGCCCGTGCTCTGGCGGCTGGATGAGTTGCCATGACGAGCGCCGTCCCGGCTATGGGCAGCCGATCCGATTGCGAGCCTTTTAAAGCCGTCGAAGCACAGGCTCGTATCGTCCACGAGTTTGAGCTACGGTCGTCGAAAGCCGCTCCTACCAGCAAAAACACGCAGGTAGACGTCACTGGGGCGGTGAACCCGAATGGCTAGAAAACAGGTTCGGGTCACCGTCACCGGTCAGCCCAGGAAGCGGATCGATGCCCGCCAGATCGCGCAGATCCTGCTGGAGCACGCCGCCGAAAGGAAGGACAGCGGTTCGTCCGACAACGACAGGAAGGACCAGGACGCCGATGAACGCTGAACCCGTTGATGGGGCGAAATCCGGCGGTAGGGCAGTCGTCTACCTCCGGGTTTCCTCCCAGGGCCAGGTCGACACCGACTACGACCCGGAGGGGAACTCGATCCCTGCCCAACGCAAAGCCTGTGAGCGCAAGGCGCAGGAGCTGGGCTTCGAGATCGTGGAGGAGTACGTCGATCCCGGTCGCTCAGGCATGGAGGTGAAGAACCGGCCCGCGTTCCAGGAGATGATGGCGCGCATTCGGAACCAGAAGGACATCGACTGTGTGATCGTCTACGCCCGCTCGCGCATCCACCGGAACGCGACCGACGCGGGTCTGACCCGCCGCGAACTCAAGCAGCTCGGCGTATCGCTCGTCTCCGTGCGCGACTTCACCGACGACTCCGAGGTCGGCGACATGGTTGGGACGATCCTCGACGCGGTCAACGAGTACCAGTCCCGCGCCTCCGGTGCCGACATCGCTTACAAGATGGAGGCGAAGGCCAAGCGCGGCGGCACTCCGGGACGGGCGAAGCTCGGCTATATCAACATGATCGAGGAGGTCGACGGCCGCAATATCCGCACGGTCAAGACCGATCCGGAACGGCGGTCCTTCATCCCGCTCATCTTCGAGATGTTCGCAACCGGCGAGTACTCGACACCGCAACTCCGCGATGCGGTCACCAGGCTCGGTCTGCGCTCACGTCCGACCAAGCAGCACCCGGCCGGGCGGCCGATCTCGAACCACAAGATCGACCAGGTCCTGCGCGATCGCTACTACCTCGGGCACGTCACGTACAAGGGCCGCGAGTACCCCGGACGCCATGTCGCCCTCGTCAGCCAGGTGGTCTTCGATCGAGTCCAGGCGCTCCTGGAGACTCGCACCGGAGCCGGGACCCGCCAGCGCGTGTACGACCATCCGCTCAAGTCCGGGCTGAGCTGCGGGCGCTGCGGCGGCCGGATCTATCTTGATCGCGGCAAGAACCAGCGCGGCGTCGTGTACTTCTACTTCATCTGCCTCGGCATCCGCGATCGCTCCTGCGATCTCCCTCGTCTTCGCGCCGAGCAGGTGGATGTGGCTGTCGCCGACCACTTCACGACACTGCAACTCGGCAAGTCGTTCATCACCGCCACAAGGTCCGCGATCGAGGCCGGCATGAAGGACGCGGCCAAGCTCGGCCAGCAGATGCGGCGCAAGCTCCGCAAGGAGCGCGCCCGGATCGCGGAGCAGCGGAGTCAGCTCCTCGATCTCGTCGGGAACTGGCCGCAAGACCTCCTCGACGCCAAGATGAGCGACCTCAGCGATCAGCTCGTCCGGATCGACGGCGAACTCGAAAGCACCGACTCGGCCCCGGTGATCGAGGCGGGGAAGGCCGTGAACACCCTGCTCGAACTCCTGGACGACCCCAGAGGGCTCTACCGCAGCCTGACCGACAAGGGCAAGCGCCGCTTCGTACAAGCCTGCTTCGCCAAGCTCTACGTCAACGCCGACGAGCACACCGAAGCCCCGTTCATCGAACGCGACGAGCTCAGGCCGCCGTTCACGCCGCTGCTCGGCGGGTACGAAAAACGCCAGCGGAGGGAATCTCCGCTGGCGTCTACCAGCTCTTCAAAGGCCACCTGTTCGAATGGTGACCCGCTGGTGGAGCTTAGGGGATTCGAACCCCTGACCTTTTCCATGCCATGGAAACGCGCTACCAACTGCGCCAAAGCCCCTTGATTGGCGTTCCAGAGGTCGTAGACCTTGGAACCGGCACTAGTTTACACAGTGTTCGGGGGCGGGCCCAGGGTGGGGCGCGAGACCGGGGTCACGTGGTTCTACCAGGGGTAGGGGCCGGGTCGGGACTGCATGGTGATCCAGCGGGTCTCGGTGAACGCCTCGATGTTCGCGGGGCGGCCGCCGAAGCGGGTGCCGGTGCCGGAGGCGCGGACGCCGCCGAAGGGGGCGTGAGCTTCGTCGCTCACGGTCTGGTCGTTGATGTGGACGATGCCGGTGGGGATGCGCTCGGCGAGGTCCCACGCGCGCATGACGTCCCTCGTGATGATGCCGAGGGAGAGCCCGTACTCGGAGTCGGCCGCGATGGCCGCGGCTTCGTCGAGGGTCTTGAACGGGCGGACCGGGGCGACCGGGCCGAAGACCTCCTCGCGCCAGGCGGGGGTCGAGTCGGCGAGGCCGGTGAGGACCGTCGGGCGGTAGAAGAGGTCCTCGTAGCTGCCGCCGGTGGTGACGGTGCCGCCGGCGTTGACGAGGGCGTGGATCTTCTCGCGCTGGGGCTCGTCGATGACCGGGCCGAGGTCGACCTTGCCGGTGAAGGGGTCGCCGACGGTCATGGCCTCGGCCTTCGCGGTGAGGGCTTCGAGGAAGGCGGTGTGGAGCGACTCGTGAACGAGGTGGCGCCCGGCGGTCATGCAGATCTGGCCCTGGTGGAAGAAGGACCCGAAGGCGGCGGCGCTCGCGGCCTGGTCGACGTCGGCGTCGTCGAGGACGAGGAGGGCGGAGTTGCCGCCGAGTTCGAGGTGGACGCGCTTGAGGAGCCGCCCGCCCGATTCGGCGACGGCGCGCCCGGCCTTCGTGGAGCCGGTGAAGGAGATGACGCGGATGTTCGGGTCGGCGACGATCGCCGCGCCGACGTCGGGGCCGCCGGGGACGAGGTGGAGCAGGCCCGGCGGGAGGCCGGCCTCCTCGAAGACCCGGGCCATGACGACGCCGCCGGAGACCGCGGTGCGCGGGTCGGGTTTGAGGACGACCGCGTTGCCGAGGGCCAGGGCCGCGGCGACGGAGCGGATGCCGAGGATCAGCGGGGCGTTGAACGGGGCGATGACGCCGACGACGCCGGCCGGGACGCGGCGGGCCACGGAGAGCCGGGGCGACTCGGAGGGGATGAGCTCGCCGATCGGGGAGGAGGCGAGTGCGGCGGCCTCGTGGCATTCCGCCGCGGCCACATGGGTTTCGAAGCCGGCCTTCATCGGGACGGCGCCGGATTCGCGGGTCAGCCACTCGTGGATCTCGGCGGCGTGGGCCTCGAAGAGCGCGCCGGCGCGGCGGAGGACCGCGGCGCGGGCGTGGAACGGCGCTGCGGCCCAGGCGGGTTGGGCGGCGGCTGCGGCGCGGCCGGCGGCCGCGATGTCGGCGGGGACCGCGACCGCCGCGTGGGCGAGGGTCGCGCCGGTGGCGGGCTCGACCACGGCGCGGACCGTCCCGGTCGGGTGCCAGGCGCCGTCGAAGCGGGCGGAGTCCCAGATCGCAGGGTCGAGAAGTGCAAGGCCGAGAAGTGCAGGGTCAAGGAGTGCTGCGGGGGAGGGCATTTCGGTGGACATCGTCGTCGCTCCTGTCGGCGTGGGGAGGGCGTGCGGTGTGGCCGAGAGGGTACCGGGTGTTCGTCTTGCGGATTCATGTTCGTCATGTGAACGCAAGCATCGTATCGAGATCGGGCATTCCAGGCAAGGTTCGCCCGATCGCGGCCGTTGGAAAACGATCGATGTTCGTGTATGCTTCATCCGTTCGCATACCGAACTCCCCTGGAGGTAGCGCATGGCGCGGCTGGCCGCCCTCCCCGAAGCCCTCGCAGCGGCCGTCCGGGACGGCGACGCCGTCGCCATGGAGGGCTTCACCCACCTCATCCCCCACGCGGCGGCGCACGAGCTGATCCGGCAGGGGCGGCGCGACCTCACCCTGATCCGCATGACCCCGGACGTCATCTACGACCAGCTCATCGGCGCCGGCTGCGCCGCGAGACTCGTCTTCTCCTGGGGCGGCAACCCCGGCGTGGGGTCCCTCCACCGGCTCCGCGACGCCGTCGAGCACGATTGGCCCCGCGACCTCGCGATCGAGGAGCATTCGCACGCGGGCATGGTGAACCGGTACGTCGCCGGCGCCTCCGGGCTGCCGTTCGCGGTGCTGCGCGGCTACGCCGGCACTGACCTGGAGGGCGTCACCGACTCGATCGCGCCCATCACCTGCCCTTTCACCGGCGAACGCCTCACCGCGGTCTCGGCCCTCAACCCCGATGCGGCCGTGATCCACGCGCAGCGCGCCGACCGCGAGGGCAACGTCCAGCTCTGGGGGATCGTCGGCGCCCAGAAGGAGGCGGTGCTCGCCGCCGCCCGCTCGGTGGTCACCGTCGAGGAGATCGTGGACGAGCTCGCACCCGTGCCCGGCGCGATCCTCCTGCCGCACTGGGCGGTCGACTGGGTCTGCGAGGTCCCCGGTGGCGCCGCGCCCTCCTACGCGGCCGGGTACACCGACCGCGACAACGACTTCTACCGGCGCTGGGACGCGATCAGCCGCGACCGCGAGACGTTCCGGAGCTGGATCGACGCGAACGTGCTGGGGGTGCAGGCGAAGTGAGCGGAACTGGGGACGGGGAGCGAGTCGGACCGCAGGCAGGGATGAAAGGGTCGAACTCGCACGGGCCGGACCGGCCGCGCTCGGATGGGTCCTGGTCGGATGAGCCCAGGCTGGACGCCCCGGAGCGGGCCGAACCGGCGCCCAGCGCCGAGGACATGATGACCGTCGCGGCGTCCCGCGCGCTGGCCGGGCGGCGGACCTGCTTCGTCGGGATCGGCCTGCCTTCCCTGGCCGCCAACCTGGCCCGGGCCACCTGCGCGCCCGGGATCGTCCTCATCTACGAGTCCGGGACCATCGGCTCCAAACCCGACCGGCCCCCGCTCTCGATCGGGGACGGCTCGCTCGCCGAGACCGCCGATACCGTCGTCTCCAGCGCCGAGATCTTCAACTACTGGCTCCAGCCGGGACGCATCGACGTCGGCTTCCTCGGTGCGGCCCAACTCGACCGGTTCGCGAACCTGAACACCACCGTCATCGGCGACTACCGCCGCCCGAAGGTCCGCCTGCCCGGCGCCGGCGGCGCCCCCGAGATCGCCGCTTCCTGCAAGGAGACGATCGTGGTCGTGCGGCACACGCCGCGGATCTTCGTCGACCGGCTCGACTTCACCACCTCCGTCGGCCACGGCGACGGCCCCGGAGCGCGTGAACGGCTCGGCCTGCGCGGCGCCGGCCCAGTCAGGATCATCACCGATCTCGGTGTGCTCGAACCCGATCCGGGCACCCGGGAACTGGTGCTCGTGAACGTGCACCCGGGAGCCCGGGTCGAGGACGCGGTCGCCCGCACCGGATGGCCGCTCCGGGTCGCACCCGACCTGGCGGCCACCGAACCGCCGACCGCGGCCGAACTCGACGCTTTGCGCGCCTTGACCTCTTGACGCACCACGACCCACCGGGGGCCCGCCCCTCGTAAGGAGCGACGACATGGCGAACCCCCTGCGCCGCGACGGCCTCGGCGTCCACCCCGACCGCGACTTCCCCGCCTACCGGTCCACCGCGCTGCGCCACCCGAAGCGGCCGCTGATCCCGCTGCACGACCCCGAGACCGAGCTCTCGGCGCCGTTCCTCGGCACCGGCCCGATCGGCCCCGTGGACGCGGACCTGACCGCGCAGCACGACGGGGCGCCGCTGGGGGAGCGGATCGTCGTCACGGGGCAGGTGCGGGACGGGAACGGCACGCCGCTGGCCGGCCAGCTCGTGGAGGTGTGGCAGGCGAACGCCGCGGGCCGGTACGCGCAGGCCGAGGACGTCCACGACGCCCCGCTGGACCCGAACTTCACCGGGGTCGGCCGCTGCCTCACCGACGAGGACGGGCGGTACCGGTTCGTCACCGTCAAGCCCGGCCCGTACCCGTGGCGCAACCACGACAAGGCATGGCGGCCCGCGCACCTGCACTTCTCGCTCTTCGGCACCGCGTTCGCCTCGCGCCTCATCACGCAGATGTACTTCCCTGGCGACCCGCTCTTCCCCTACGACCCGGTCATGCGGTCGGTGACCGACGCGGCCGCGCGCGAGCGCATGGTCGCCGCGTTCGACCTCGACGCCACGGTCGACCAGTGGGCCACCGGCTACCGCTGGGACATCGTCCTGCGCGGCCCGGCCCGGACGGTCTTCGAGACCGACCTCCCCGAGGAGGTCCGATGACCGACCGGACCAACGACGCGGGCCAGGCGGACCGGGCCGACCAGGCCGAACACGCCGATCAGGTTGACCGGACCGACCGAGCTGACCGGGCGGACCACTCCGGCGAGGCCCGGGACCGGACCACCGGCCAGGCCGAACGCTCCGGAAGCGCCCGCGATCGGACCGCCGACCAGGCCGTCCAGGAGCCGGACGCGACCGCGGAGCAGGCCCTCACGCCCGCCCAGACCGTCGGGCCCTTCTACGGTTTCGCGCTCCCCTACGCGGGCGGGCCGGTCGTGGTCGAGGGCGGTGACCTGCGCGTCCACGGGACCGTCTTCGACGGCGCGGGCGATCCCGTCCCGGACGCGCTGGTCGAGGTCCTGCAAGCGGACGCAGAGGGCCGGCTTGGCGGCGGCCCGCACGGCGGCCTGTTCGGGCGCTGCTCGACCGCGCCCGAGGGGCGCTTCGCGTTCACGACCGTCTTGCCCGGCGAGGCCGGGGACGGCTGCGCGCCGCATCTGGCGGTCATCGTCCACGCCCGCGGCCTGCTGCTCCACCTCCATACGCGCCTCTACTTCCCCGACCACGCCCGCAACGTCTCCGATCCCGTGCTCGCGAAGGTCCCGGACGAGCGGCGGCACACGCTCATCGCCGTCCCCGACGAGGACGGATTCCGCTTCGACATCCGCCTCCAGGGCGAGCATGAGACGGTGTTCTTCGATGTGTGAATCGTCCACCGCGATCGATTCGGCCGCGTCGTCGTTGGCGGCGTCGACATCGGTGCCAGTCGTGGTGGCCGCGGCGACCGCGTCAGGCCGTCCGACGCCCGGGCGAGCACCGATGAGGGGAGGGGCCCGGTGACCGAGATCTTCGACGCGGTGTTCGCACGCGGCCGGGCCGCCGAGGCGGTCTCGGGGCCGGCCTGGCTCGCGGCGCTGCTCCGTACCGAGGCGGCGCTGGCCCAGGCGTCGGCCGACATCGGGGCCGTCAGCCGCGAAGCCGCCGACGCCGTGACCGCCGCCGCGGTCCCCGACGACTTCGACCTCGCCGCGGTCGCCGCCTCCGCGGCCGCGATCGGCAACCCCGTCGCGGGCGTGGTCGACCGCCTCCGCGAACTCGTCCCCGAACCCCACCACGCGGCGATCCACCCCACCGCCACCAGCCAGGACATGCTCGACACGGCGATGATGCTCGTCGCGCGGGACGCCGTCACGGCGATCGCCGACGACCTCGACGCCTGCGACGCCGCACTCGCGGACAAGCTCGTGGACGAGACCTGGGAGGACGAGCCCCGCATGTGGGGCCGCACCCTCCTCCAGCACGCCGAACCGATCACGTACGCGAACCTCAACGGGATGTGGGCCGCCCTCATCAAGGAGGCCAGAGACGGGCTCGGGCGCCTCGAATTCAGCGTCTCCCTGTCCGGCCCGGTCGGCGTCCGGGGAGGCAAGCCCGTCGTCGAGAGCGTCGACCTGCGCGCGCACTTCCACCGCCGCCTCGGCCTCGACGGGAACCCGTCCGCGTGGCACACCCGACGCGGCCGCGTGGTCCGCATCGGCGCGGCGGCCGCGGAGGCCGCCGGGGCCTGCGCCAAGGTCGCGGTCGACGTGATCCTGCTGAGTCAGAACGAGATCGGCGAGATCCGGGAGGGCCGGCCCGGCGGGTCGACCTCGATGCCGCACAAGCGCAACCCGGTGGCCGCGACCTGCGCCCGCGCGTGCGCGGCCCGCACTCCGGGACTCGTCGCGACGCTGTACGCCGCGATGCCGCAGGAACTCCAGCGCTCACCCGGACTGTGGCACAGCGAGTGGGAGACCCTCTCGGACCTGCTGCGGCTCACCGGGTCCGCAGCGGCCTGGCTGCGCGAATGCCTGGAGGGCCTGGAGATCGACACCGCGGCCATGGCACGGAATCTCAAGGAGGCCGCCGGATGATCCCCCACTACGCCGTCGACGGCGACGGACCGCCGCTCCTGCTCCTCAACTCCCTCGGCACCACCCTCGACATGTGGCGACCGCAGATCACGCCGCTCGGGGCCCGGTTCTGCCTGGTGCGCTTCGATGCCCGCGGGCACGGGGGTACGCCGTTCGCGAGTGGCGGCGACAGCGGTCGTGCACGTCGCGGCGGCGACGGCCACGGCCACGCCGGTGGCGACTCCACCGGTGACGACGCGACCGACGACCGCGGACCCGGCCGCCTGACCATCGACGACCTCGCAGGCGACGCGATCGACCTGCTCGACCACCTCGGGATCGAGCGCGCCCACGTCGCGGGCGTCTCGCTCGGCGGCGCGGTCGCGATGCGGCTGGCCGTGACGCGTCCCGAGCGCGTCGACCGGCTCGTGCTCGTGTCGACCGCCGCGAAGCTCGGCACCCCGGAAGGCTGGCGCGAACGCGCCGACATCGTGCGCGCCAACGGCACCGCCGCCATCAGCGAAGCCGCGATGGGCCGCTGGTTCTCCCCCGCCTTCATCAGCGGCCATCCCGACACGGTCGCCGAGTTCCGGCGGCGCTTCGACGCCTGCGACGACGACGGCTACGCCGCCTGCTGCGAGGCACTGGGCGCCATGGACCAGCGCGACGACGTCCACCGCATCACCGCGCCCGCGCTCATCGTCGGCGGGACCGCCGACGAGGTCACGACCCCCGCCGACGCCGCGTTCCTCGACGAGCGCATCCCCGACTCCCGCATGCTCCTCGCCGAAGGCGCCAAGCACCTCCCCACCGCCGAACGACCCGACCGGTGCAACCGACTGCTCACCGAGTTCCTGGAGGAAGACCATGACGACGACTGACGGAGACGCCGTGCGCCGCAACGTGCTCGGCGACGACCACGTGGACCGCTCGAACGCCGCCCGCACCGACTTCGACCGCGACTTCGGCGAGTTCCTCACCGAGTACGCCTGGGGCGGCGTCTGGTCCAGGCCCGGCCTCGACACGCGCACGCGCCGCCTGCTCACCATCGGCGTGCTGTGCACGCTCGGCAGCGACGACGAGCTCGCGATGCACGTCCGCGCCGCCCTCGACGACGGCGTCGGCGCCGACGAGATCAAGGAGGTCCTCCTCCACGCCGCCGTCTACGCCGGCCTGCCGCGGGCGAACCGCGCCTTCCGCGTCGCGGGCGCGGTGGTCGCCGGACACGGCCCCGCCGACGCCGGACTGGACGAGATCGGCCTCGCCGACCTCCCCGAGCGCGACCCCGACGGGCACGACATCGCCGAGCGCGGTTGAGCGTCCGCCCGCGGCGCACGGATAGGCTGAGCCCATGCAGGAGACCCCGGACAGTGACGAGGCGCCGACGAGCGCGCCGCGCAACTCCGACTACGTCCAGACCCTCGCGCGCGGGCTCGCCGTCATCCGCTCGTTCTCGGCCGAGCGGGAGGCGATGACCCTCAGCGAGGTCGCCAAGGAGACCGGGCTGACCCGCGCCACCGCGCGGCGGTTCCTCCTGACGCTCACTGAACTCGGGTACGTGCGCTTCGACGGCCGGTACTTCGCGCTCACGCCGCGCGTGCTGGAGCTCGGCTTCGCGTACCTGTCGAGCCTGTCGCTGCCGGAGATCGCGCAGCCGCACCTGGAGCGCCTGGTCGCCGAGGTGCAGGAGTCGGCCTCGGTCGCGGTGCTCGACGAGACCGACATCGTCTACGTCTCCCGGGTCGCGACGCAGCGGATCATGCGCGTCTCGATCAACATCGGCACCCGCTTCCCGGCCGTCAGCACCTCGATGGGCCGGGTCCTGCTGGCCGATCTGCCCGGCGACCTGCTGGACGAGGCGCTGGCCGCCACGGAGATGACCGCGTTCACCTCGCACACGATCACCGACGAGGCGAAGCTGCGCGAGGAGCTGGACCGGGTGCGCGCGCAGGGCTGGGCGTTCGTCGACCAGGAGCTGGAGGAGGGGCTGCGGTCGATCGCGGTCCCGATCCGCGACCAGTGGGGCAAGGCCGTTGCGGCCGTGAACGTCTCCTCGCACGCCAGCCGCACCGACCTCGACTCGGCGCGGCGCGACCTGCTGCCGCCGCTGCTGGTGGCGTCGGCGCGGATCCTCGCGGACATGGCGATCCAGTTCGGCTGACGTTCGGGGCCGGGCCTCCTGGCCGGTTCTCTGCTTCCAGGGCGTTAGGCCGCCTCGATGACGACCGCGATGCCCTGGCCGACACCGATGCACAAGGCCGCCAGACCGTAGCGCTTCCCTTCGCGCTTGAGCCGCCACGCGAGTGTGGCGAGGAGCCGCGCGCCGGAGCAGCCGAGCGGGTGGCCGACGGCGATCGCGCCGCCCTGCGGGTTCACGATCTCGGGGTCGAGGTCGGGCCAGGACGCGAGGCACGCGAGCGACTGCGCCGCATACGCCTCGTTCAGCTCCACGGAGTCGAGGTCACCCCAGCCGATCCCGGCGCGTTCGAGGGCGCGCTCGGCGGCGGCGACCGGGCCGATGCCGTACCGGTGCGGTTCGACCGCCGTGACCGCACGGGAGACGATGCGCGCCAGGGGGCTCCCGTGGACTTCGGCGGCCGATTCGCCGGCGAGGAGGAGCGCGGCGGCGCCGTCGCTCAAGGTGCTGGCGTTCCCGGCGGTGACGGTGCCGTCGGTGCGGAACGCGGTGCGCAGCTTCGCGAGGACCTCGGGCGTGGTCGCCGGGCGGATGGCCTCGTCGCGGTCGAGCTCGGGGAGGGGGAGGACTTCATCCGCGAACGCCCCGGACTCCCAGGCGGCGTGGGCGAGGCGGTGGCTGCGAGCGGCGAAGGCGTCCTGGGCCTCGCGGGTGATACCGAACTCGTCGGCGAGGATCTCGGCCCCCTCGCCGAGGCTCACGGTCCACCGGGAGTCCATGGCGGGGTTGACGAGTCGCCAGCCGAGAGCGGTGTCGGCGAGTTCGAGCCCGCCGCGCGGGAAGGGCTTCTCGGTTTTCGGCAGGACCCACGGGGCGCGGCTCATCGACTCGACGCCGCCGGCGACGACGAGGTCGGCGTCGCCGCACTCGATCGTGCGGGCCGCGGCGACGACGGCCTCGGCACCGGAGCCGCAGAGGCGGTTGACGGTGGTGCCGGGGATCGAGGTCGGGAGGCCCGCGAGGAGGACGGCCATGCGGGCGACGTTGCGGTTGTCTTCGCCCGCGCCGTTGGCGTTGCCGAGGACGACGTCGCCGATCGCGGCCGGGTCGAGGTCCGGCCGGCGGTCGATGAGGCCGCGGAGGGCCTTGGCGGCCAGGTCGTCGGGGCGGACCCCGGCGAGCGCGCCGCCGTGGCGGCCGATCGGGGTGCGGACGGCGTCGAGGATGAAGGCGGTGCTCACGGCGGCCCCAGGGGTTCGCGGAAGTGGTCCATTTTCATTGTGCGCATGATGAAACTGTGTGCTCATTGCGAACATTAGTGAACCGGAGGGGGCTTCGCAAGATGCGCTGAAGCTAAAGGTGGAGACCATCCCTAGCCCCCACCCACCCAGTAGGGGACCGTAGCGGCGATGCTTGCCGACGGGTACGACAGAAATCCGGTGGAAAACGGTCCCCAAGGCCGAAATTCACTGGATCGGGTGAAACGCGGGCATCAGACTCGCTGCGGGGAGCGGGGAGCGGGGAGCGGGGAGCGGGGAGCGGGGAGCGGGGAGCGGGGAGCGGGGAGCGGGG
>NZ_FNGF01000007.1 GCF_900102815.1 Glycomyces sambucus | reverse complement strand
ACCAGCAGATCACCGAGATCGCCAAGGCCCTCTCCCAGGGCGCGGACCTCATCTGCATGGACGAGCCGACCGCCGCGCTCGCCGACGCCGAGGTGGAGCTGCTGTACCGCCTCATCGGCCGCCTGCGCGAGCGCAACGTCGCCGTCCTCTACGTCTCCCACCGGCTCAAGGAGATCTTCGACCTCTGCGACCGGATCACCGTCCTCAAGGACGGGCGCCTGGTCGACAGTGTCGACACCGCCGACATCACCCCCGACGACCTCGTCGCCAAGATGGTCGGGCGCCGCATCGAGGCCCAGTTCCCCGAGCGCCTGCCCGGCACCGTCCAGGGCGAGGTCCGGCTCAAGGTCACCGGCGGCGGGAACGACTACATCGACGGCATCGACCTCGACGTGCGCGCCGGGGAGATCGTCGGCCTCGCCGGGCTCCAGGGCTCGGGCCGCACCGAGATCGCCGAGGCCGTCTTCGGCATCGCCCCCTTCACCCGCGGCACCGTCGAGGTCGACGGCGCCCCGATCCGCATCACCAGGCCCCGCAGGGCCATCGGCGCCGGCATCGCCCTCGTCACCGAGGACCGCAAGGCCCAGGGCCTGGCCCTGTGGCAGTCGGTGCGCTCGAACGCCCGCATGGTCCTCGACGCCAACGCCCGCGTCCACTCCCGGCGCCGCCTCGCCCGCGTCTCCGAACTCCTCACCCGCCTCGCCCTCGTCGCCCGCGGCGAGGACCAGGAGGTCCGCTTCCTCTCCGGCGGCAACCAGCAGAAGGTCGTCGTCGCCAAGTGGCTCGCGGCCGAGCCCGGGATCATCGTCCTCGACGAGCCCACGCGCGGGATCGACGTGGGCGCCAAGCACAAGCTCTACTCCGTCATCCGCGAACTCGCCGCCGAAGGACTCGCGGTGCTCCTCATCGCCTCCGAACTCATCGAGGTCATCGGCCTCGCCGACCGCATCGTGGTCCTCCACGACGGCCGCATCGCCGGGGAACTGCCCGGCGGCGCCACCGAGCAGCAGGTCATGGCCTACGCGACCGGAAGGGGCCCGGAATGACGAGCCTCCACAAGCCCCGCCTTCAGAAGCCCCGCCTCGGCACCACCGCCCTCATCTACCTCGCGCTCGCGGGCGTCCTGGTCGTCGGCGGCACCGCCGTCGCCCTCGACGGCGGGAACCTCTTCGCCACCGCCACGATCGTCGACATGCTCACCCGCACCAGCCTCACCGGGTTCCTCGCCATCGGCATGACCCTGGTGATCCTGTGCCGGTCCCTGGACCTGTCGGTCGGCTACACCGCGGCGCTCTCCAGCCTCGTCGCGGCGACCACCATGGACGGGCAGGTCGCGAACATCCCGCTCGCGATCGCCGCGGTCCTCCTCGTCTCGGGCCTGGTCGGCGCCGCCAACGGCGCCGTCACCGCCTACCTCGGCGTCAACCCGTTCATCACCACCCTCGGCACCGGCCTCATCATCAAGGGCTACCTGGACACCCAGTACAAGGGCCCCGCCGGCGACGTGCCCGCGGTGTTCCAGCAGTTCGGGTACACCCGCCTCGGGCCCGTCCCGGTCTCCACAGTGGTCATGCTCGCCGTGGCCGCGGCGGCGATCTGGTTCCTGCGCTCCTCGCGCACCGGCCACCACATGTACGCCGTGGGCGGCGACCTCGACGTGGCACGCATGTCCGGCATCCGCACCGGCCGCACCCTCATGACCGCCCACATCCTGTGCGGCATGACCGCCGGGGCCGCCGGCCTGCTCCTGGCCGCGCGCTTCGGCACCGGCTCGGCCGAGGCGTACACCAACCTCTACGAGCTCGACGCCATCGCCGCGGTCGTCCTGGGCGGCACGCTCCTCCTGGGCGGCAAGGGCGGCGTCGCCGGGACCGTCGCGGGCGTGGCGATCCTCGCCGTCCTCGACACCGTGTTCAACGTCCTCCAGATCGACCCGTTCGCGAAGGACGTCCTGCGCGGCGTCGTCATCATCACCGCCGTCGCGATCTACGCCCGCCGCCAGCTCGACCGCCACGCGCGGCGGCCCAGGTTCGCCGAAGGGAAGGCGTCATGACCCGCGTCCGGGAGCTGCTGCTGCGCGCGACGAACCCCACCGCCACGGTCTTCGTCCTGCTCGTCTTCGTCTTCGCCGCCGTGTTCGTCAAGAACCCCGGCTTCTTCGAGGGCCCGTCCCTCATGGCCTTCCTCAAGCAGGCCGCGCCCCTGGTGATCCTCGCCGCCGGGCAGTACTTCGTGATCGTCTCGGGCAACTTCGACCTGTCCGTGGGCGCGCTCGTGGGCGCCCAGGTCGTCATCGCCGCGCGCCTCATCGACGGCGAGGAGTCCCGCACCTTCCCGGTCATGGCCGTCATGGTGCTCTTCGGGATCGCGGTCGGACTCGTCAACGGGCTCATCACGACCGCGCTCAAGGTCCAGTCGTTCATCACCACCCTCGGGATGCTCCTGGTCCTGTACGGCGCGATCCGGCTGTGGACCGGCGGCGCGCCCACCGGGAGCCTGTCGGAGTCCTTCCGCGTCCTCGGCCGCATGGGGATCGAGAACGTGCCGGTCCTCGGGCAGATCCCGTGGGCGCTGGTCGTCATGGTCGCCGTCGGCGCCGGCTCGGTGCTGCTCATGCGCACCCGCTTCGGCCGGGTCCTCATGGCCGCGGGCGACAACGACCGCGCCGCGGCGCTCTCGGGCGCCCGCGTCGACACCGCCCGCACCCTCGCGTTCGTCCTCTCAGGAGTGTCCGCGACGATCGCCGGCGTGCTCATCGGCGGGTTCGCGGGCGTCAGCGCCCAGGTCGGCGACGGCCTGGAGTTCACCGTCATCACCGCGGTCGTGCTCGGCGGCGTCGTCCTCGGCGGCGGCCGCGGCTCGGTGCTCGCGGCCATGGCCGGGGCCCTCGTCATCGAGGCGCTGTTCACCCTGTTCAACCAGTTCGCGCTGCCCGCGACGCTCCGCCCCGCCGTGCAGGGCGCCATCATCATCGCCGCCGTCGCGTACGCGGCCCGGCGCCGCACCCGACCCGTCCCGACCGCCACCGCAACTCCTCCGACCGCCACCGCAAGTCCGACTCCCTCATGAAAAGAAGGTCAACCACCATGCGGACAACCCGTATAGCCGCGGCCGCCGCGGCAGCCCTCGGCATCATGCTCGCGACCGCCTGCACCACCGACGCCCCCACCGAGGAGGCCGACGAGGCCACCACGGAGGAGGCCTCGGGCGACGAGTGGTTCGTGCAGGCCGACTACGACGCGCAGCTCGCGCAGCGCGACGTCGAGCCCGAAGGGGACCCGGCCACGCCGTGGCTCCAGGCCATCGAGCCCGAGTGGGTCGACACGGCCGCGTTCGCGCAGGAGGGCGGGAACGCCACCGTGTGCTTCTCGAACGCCTCGGTCTCGAACCCGTGGCGCGTGACCGGCTGGATCACCATGCAGCAGCAGGTCGCGGTCCTCCAAGAGTCCGGCCAGATCGGCGAGTTCCGCCACTCGGACGCCGGCGACGACGACGACCAGCAGATCAGCGACATCCAGGCGTTCGTCGACTCCGGCGACTGCGACGCGCTCATCATCTCCCCGTCGACCACCGCGACCCTCACGCCCGCAGTGGAAGCGGCGTGCGAGTCCGGCGTCCCGGTCATCATCTTCGACCGCGGCGTCAACACCGACTGCGCCGTCACGTTCATCCACCCGATCGGCGGCTACGCCTTCGGCGCCGACGCCGCCGAGTTCCTGGTGGACAACCTCGAACCCGGTTCGAAGGTCCTCGCCCTGCGCATCCTCCCGGGCGTCGACGTCCTCGAGAACCGCTGGGCCGCCGCGCAGGAGATCTTCGCCGACTCGGAGCTGGAGATCCTCGGCAACGAGTTCACCGGCGGCGACGCCGCGGAGATCAAGAACATCGTCACGCAGTACCTCCAGCGCGGCGACGTGGACGGCATCTGGATGGACGCCGGCGACGGCGCCGTCGCGGCCATCGAGGCGTTCGAGGACGCCGGCGCGCCCTACCCGGTCATGACCGGCGAGGACGAGCTGTCGTTCATGCGCAAGTGGCAGGAGACCGGCATGACCGCGCTCGCGCCCGTGTACTCGAACTTCCAGTGGCGCACCCCGGTGATCGCGGCGACGATGATCCTCGCGGGCGAGCAGGTCCCGTCCGAGTGGGTCCTCCCGCAGGACCCGATCACCGAGGCCGAGCGCGACCAGTACCTGGAGGTCAACGCCGACATGCCCTCGCTGCACTACGCCAAGTTCGGCGGCGAGGACCTGCCCGGCTTCCCCGAAGCCTGGCAGGACCGTTGAGCCGCATAGGCGTCAACACCTGGGTCTGGGCCTCGCCGCTCGACGACGAGGCCCTGGCCCTGCTCGCGCCGCGCGTGCGCGACTGGGGGTTCGACACGATCGAGCTCCCCGTCGAGTCCCCCGGTGACTGGGACGCCGCACGCGCGGCCGGGCTCCTCGAACGGCTCGGCCTCGCCGCCACGGTGGTCCTGGTCATGGGCCCGGGCCGCGAACTCGTCTCCGCGCCTGCGGAGACGGTGGCCGCGACCCAGGACTACCTGCGCCGGGTCGTGGACGCGGCCGTCGCCGTCGGGTCCCCGGTGATCGCCGGGCCCGCGTACGCGTCCGTCGGGCGCACCTGGCGCGTCGAGGACCGCGCGGCGGCGTACGAGGAGCTGCGGGCGAACCTCCGGCCCGTCGCCGAGTACGCCGCCGAGCGCGGCGTCACCGTCGCGGTCGAACCGCTCAACCGCTACGAGACGAGCCTGCTCAACACCGTCGACCAGGCGCTCGAAGCGCTCGACGGCCTGCCGGGGACCGGGCTCGCCCTCGACGTCTACCACATGAACATCGAGGAGACCGACCTTCCGGCGGCCATCGCCAGGGCCGCGGGGAGGATCGCGCACGTCCAGGTCTCGGCCAACGACCGGGGCGCGCCCGGCGCCGACCACCTGGACTGGCCCGCGATCCTGGCCGCGCTCGACGCGGCCGGGTACGCCGGACCACTTGTCATCGAGTCGTTCACGGCGCACAATGCGACGATCGCCACCGCCGCCTCGATCTGGCGTCCGCTGGCGCCGACCCAGGACGCCATCGCCGTCGACGGGCTGACCTTTCTGAGGAGTCTGCATGCCTAGACCGATCACGCTGTTCACCGGCCAGTGGGCCGACCTGCCCTTCGAGGAGGTGTGCCGCCTCGCGGCGTCGTGGGGCTACGACGGGCTGGAGGTGGCCTGCTGGGGCGACCACCTCGACGTGCGCCGCGCGGCCGAGGACGACGACTACGCGGCCGACCGCAAGGCGGTCCTCGAATCGCACGGGCTCGGCCTGTGGGCGATCTCGAACCACCTGGTCGGCCAGGCGGTCTGCGACGACCCGATCGACGACCGGCACAAGGCGATCACGCCCTCGCACGTGTGGGGCGACGGCGACCCCGAGGGCGTCCGGCAGCGCGCGGCCGAGGAGATGAAGGCGACGGCGCGGGCCGCCGCGAAGCTCGGCGTCGACACCGTCATCGGCTTCACCGGCTCGGCCGTGTGGAAGTACGTGGCGATGTTCCCGCCGGTGTCCGAGGCCGTGATCGAGGCCGGGTACGACGACTTCGCGGCCCGCTGGAACCCGATCCTCGACGTGTTCGACGAGGTCGGCGTCCGCTTCGCGCACGAGGTGCACCCCTCCGAGATCGCCTACGACTACTGGTCGACGCACCGCGCGCTGGAGGCCGTGGGGCACCGGACCGCGTTCGGGCTCAACTGGGACCCGAGCCACATGGTGTGGCAGGACATCGACCCGGCCGCGTTCCTGTGGGACTTCCGGGACCGGATCTACCACGTGGACTGCAAGGACACCCGCAAGCGCCTCGACGGGCGCAACGGCCGCCTCGGCTCGCACCTGCCGTGGGGCGACCCGCGGCGCGGCTGGGACTTCGTGTCCACCGGCCACGGCGACGTGCCGTGGGAGGACTGCTTCCGCGTGCTCAACCGGATCGGCTACGCCGGCCCGATCTCCGTGGAGTGGGAGGACGCCGGCATGGACCGCCTCCGCGGCGCCGCCGAGGCCGTGGAGTTCGTGCGCGGCTTGAACTTCGACCCGCCGACGGCGTCCTTCGACGCCGCGTTCGGCTCCGACTAGCAGTGGGCCCGGGCCGCCCCCGTGGGGCGGCCCGGGCCGGTGGTGTTCGGCGGGTGGTCTGCGGCCCGCCCTAGGCGAACGAGAACAGCGGCGGGAAGAGCAGCACCACGGCCGCGGCCCAGGCCGCGTAGACCGGCACGTACCCGGTCTGCCAGTTCTCCAGTACCGCGAAGCGCTTGCGGCGCCTGATGATCGAGACGTACAGCCACGCGGTCCAGGCGAGGTTGACGAACAGGATCAGGTTCTCCCCGAGCGCGGCGCTCTTGTTCGGCGTCAGGCCCCACTCGGTGATGCGCCCGAGGATCGCGATGAGCACGAGCACGTCGATGAGCAGTGCGCTCACCACGAGCGCGAGCTGCATCCAGTCGAACACACCCGGTCCGGCGTTCGCGTCCCGCGCCGAGATCGAGTAGAGCACCAGGCCGAGCACCACGGCCAGGAGCAGGTCGAACAGGATGAGCATGTCGCGCTCGACGTCGATCGCGTTGGTGGTCACGCCGATCGCGACGAGGACCGCCACGAGCGTGACCGCGAACAGCGGCGTGAACACGCGGGTGAGCACGGGCGCCATGTTCTCGATGACGCTCTGCTTGGCCTCGACCAGCCACGCGGCCACCACGATCGCTGCCGCGAGCCCGCACGGCATGAGCCATTCGGAGATGAACACCTCGGCGTCGACGCCGATGGCCCCGAAGACCCCGACGGTGAACGCGGTGAGCACGCCCCCGCCGAGTCCGATGAGGACCAGGTAGATGAACCACTCGCCGGTGAACCGGATGAAGTCCATGCGCTTCTGCCCCGAGCGCCACTCGCCGCCCGCGTAGGCGATGCCGACGACGAACCACAGCAGCAGCGGCAGGTGGATGGCGCTGAGGACGATCGACTGCGACTCCGCGTCGAACGGGTAGGCGTTGTTCGCGATCGCGCCGACGGCGAACAGGCCCGCCACGACCCCGATCGCCGCCCCGCCGAGCCGGCGGCGCCACGCGAAGTACACCGCGAGCGGCGCGAGCACGAGCAGGCCGATGTTGCGGCCGTAGAAGTCCCCGCTGTCGTCGAAGCCGAGCCCGAACAGGGCCGGGAGCTTGATCGCGATCACTCCCAAGGCGGCGCAGGCGATCATGACGAGGAGGCCGCGGCGCCGCTCGGTGTCGGCGGCGGCGTCCCGGTCGGGGTCGAGCACGAGCTGCTTCCACAGCCGGTCGGAGTGCTCGCGGGCGAACTCGCGGGAGAGCTCGTCCATGCGGCCCATGCGCTTGACGGCGATGAGGAACGCCTCGTCGGGCTTGAGCCCCGACTCGGTCAGGTCCCCGACCCGCTCGCGCAGGTGGTCCTCCAGCTCGTCGACGTCGGCCTCGCTGATGGCCTTGCGGCGCAGCATGTACGACCGCCACTCGGCGATCTGGGCCTCGAGTTCGGTGTCGGTGCCGGTCATGTCATGCCTCCAGTGCCGGTGGGAGTACGGGTCCGAGGGTGCGGGTGGCCTTCCAGACGTCCTGGAGCGCGTCGGTGACGGCGGCCCACTGCTTGCGCTGCTCGGCGAGCTCGCGCAGCCCGTCCTCGGTGATGGCGTAGTACTTGCGGCGCCGCCCGCCTTCGGGGGTGCGCCAGGACGACTCGACGTGGCCCAGCCGCTCCAGCCGGTGCAGGAGCGGGTAGAGCAGGCCCTCGGTCCATTCGAGGCGGCCGCCGGAGCGGTCGCTGATCTCCTTGAGGATCGCGTACCCGTAGCTCTCCTCCTCGGCGAGGATGCCGAGCACGAGGGGGGTGGCCGAGGCCGCCACGAGGTCTTTTGCGATGTGCATGAGGGGAGCGCCTCCTTTACCTAGATCTGCTATGCCTTGCTGTTCTATGCATCGTAGATCTAGGGTTCCCCGGTTGTCAACACGGCCGCGGCCCGGCCGGTGTCCCGGCCGGGCCGCGCACGCGCCGGATCAGCCGTTCGGCAGGATCACCGCGCGCCCGTTGATGCGCCCCGCGTGCAGCCGCTCGTACGCCTGCGGGGCCTCCTCCAGCGAGAACTGCTCCACATGGACGTCGATGTGGCCGTCCCGCGCGAGGTCGAACACCTCGATCAGCTCGTCCCGCGAGCCCCAGTACGGCGCCTGCACCGACACCTCGAACGGCAAGGCCCCGAACCCGACCGGCAGCGTCCCGCCGCCGATCCCCACGATCGTCACGTCGGCCTCCACCGACGCGCACGCCCCCGCCGTCGCCACCGTCGGGCCCACGCCCACGAAGTCGAACACCGCCTGCGCCCCGATCCCGCCGGTCAGGTCCTTCACCTTCTCCGCGGCGTCCTCGTCCGACAGGAACGCCTCGTGCGCGCCCACCTTCCGCGCCAGGTCCAGCTTCTCCTCCGACACGTCCAGCGCCACCACCTTCACGGCCGTCAGCGCCCGCAGGAGCTGCACCGCGACGTGCCCGAGGCCGCCGGTGCCGATGACGACCGCCGTCGACCCCGGCGTGAGCTTCGGCAGCGACTTCTTGATCGCGTGGTACGGCGTCAGCCCCGCGTCGGTGAGCGGGACGGTCTGGACCGGGTCGAGCTTCCCCAGCGGCACCAGGTGCCGCGCGTCGTCCACGATCAGGTACTCGGCGATCGCGCCGGGCGAGCCGAGGCCGGGCGGGTTGATGTCGAGCTCGCGGGCGCGCTGGCAGTAGTTCTCCTCGCCCGCGGCGCACTTGACGCACCGCCCGCAGCCCCACGGGCCGTACACGGCCACCGACTCGCCGACCTCGACCCCGGTGACCCCGTCCCCGAGCGCCGCCACGGTGCCCGCGCCCTCGTGGCCGAGCGTGAGCGGCAGTTTGTAGGGGAAGCCCTCGGCGGGCCACTCCATGACCGCGATGTCGGAGTGGCACACCCCGGCCGCGGTCACCTTGAGCAGGACTTCGCCGGGCTTCGGCTCAGGCGTGGGGATCTCGACGACCTCGGGGGCCGCTCCGATCTCGCGGTACTGCAACGCTTTCATGGACGCCTCCGTGCGGCTCGCTTGCGGCCCGCGAAGTCGCAGTTCACAGGGCCCGCTGACCCGGTCACCGTAACCCGGATCATGCTGCGTGAGGCCGGTTTCAGGAGGTACAGGGGAGGCAGAGGGGGAGGTGCAGGCGGGGCGCGGACGGCAGTGCGGGCGAAGGCACCGGCGGCGGCACCCGGACCCCTCGGGCCGACGCGCTGGCCGGACCGGGGCGCGGTGGGCTAGGTTCGGGCGCGTGGACTTCGCAGACGACCCCCAGGCGCTGCTCGACCGCGTCAAGGCCCTCGCCTCGGACCGGCGCGTGCTCATCGGCATCGCCGGGTGCCCCGGCGCGGGCAAGACGACCGCGGCCGCGTGGCTCGCGCGCACCCTCGCCGCGGGCGGCACCCCGGCCGTCCAGGTCCCCATGGACGGCTTCCACCTCGCGAACGCCGAACTGGTCCGCCTCGGCCGGCGCGGGCGCAAGGGCGCGATCGACACCTTCGACGGCCACGGCTACCGCGCGCTCCTCGAACGCCTCGCCGCCGACCGGAGCGCGGTCGTCTACGCGCCCCAGTACGACCGCCGGGTGGAGGAGCCCGTGGCGGGCTCGATCGCAGTCCCGCCCGAGGCCGAGGTCGTCGTCACCGAGGGGAACTACCTCCTCGACGCCGAGGGGCCGTGGCCCGCGGTCTGCGCGGCGCTCACCGAGGTCTGGTACTGCGAGACGCCCGAACCGCTGCGCCTGGAGCGCCTGATCGCGCGGCACGAGCGCTTCGGCAAGACCCCCGAGCACGCCCGCCGCTGGGTCGCCGAGGTCGACGAGCGCAACGCCGAACGCATCCGGGCGAACCGGGACCGTGCCGACCTGGTCGTCGACTTCGACGCCCTGGGCATCGGCGGCCCCGGGTCCTGAGGATCCACGCGCGGGCGGCGTGTCATCGGCGGTGCACGCGCGTGTCACCTCCGCACGCGCGGTGACATGCGGGGCCGCGCCGGTGGCACTCGGCTCAGGGCAGCGTCCGGGTGAGCCACACCAGGTCGCCGCGGTCGTCGGTGGTGGTGCGGTGGCGTTCGAAGCCGATCTTGTCGAGCACCCGGAAGGACGCGGTGTTCCAGCTGCGGACGGTCGACCAGAGCCGCGTGCGGCCTGTCGCGGCCGCGGCGTCGAGGACCGCGCGGGCCGCCTCGGTGGCGTAGCCGTTGCCGTGCACACGCTTGAACAGCTCGTAGGCGATCTCGGGCTCCTCGAGGGTGGCTCGGCCGACGAGCAGGCCGCAGTAGCCGATGAAGTCGCCTTGCTCCCGGCGGCGGATCGGCAGGAGCGCGATCCCGTTCGCGGCCGCGGTGGCCTGGCCGCGCGCGATGATCTCGCGGGTCCGCTCCAGCGGCGGCGTCCCTTCGCCGCGCTCGGTGTGCAGGGCCTGGAGTGCGGCGGCGTCCGACTCGGCCCACGGCCGCATCGTCAGCCGCTCCGTCTCGAGACGGAACGACATCGGCTCGTGTGAAGGCATGGCCCTACTGTGCCTCAGGAGCCGTCCCCTGCGACGCCGGGATACGGCCGGCAGGCGCTCCGGCCCCGCTCACGCCGAGACGAACGGCTCCGTCAGGTGCGGGGTCGCCAGGTGCAGCGTGGTCGCGGCCTCGACGCCGAGGATCCGCTCCCGCGAGCGCCGGGCCTCCTCCGGGTCCATCTCGTGCGCGTAGGCCAGCTCCGGGTACCGCAGCTGGATCGCGTGCACCAGCAGGTCCCCGGTCACCGCCGCGACCTCGCGCCCGGACGCGACGAGCACGCTCTGGTGCCCGGGCGTGTGCCCCGGCGTCGCCACCACGCGCTCGCCGGTCCGCAGCGCCGCGTCGCCGTCGAGCAGCCGCAGCCGCCCGTCCCGCCGCAGCGGGTCGACCAACCCCTCCCGCAGCCCCGGGTTGATCGCGTCGATCGCGTCGACCTCCTTGCGCTGCAACAGGTATTCGGCGTTCGGGAAGTACGGCCGCCGGTCCGCGCCGACCACCGCCCACCCCACGTGGTCCGTGTGCAGATGCGTCAGCACCACATTGGACACTTCGGCGGGGTCGATCCCCGCCGCCGCCAGCTCCTCCGGCAGCCGCCCCGGCACCGGCGCCCACGCCGCCGCCGGGCTGTCGGCCGGGCCGATCCCCGCGTCCACGAGCGTCACGCCCGCGTCCGACCGCACCGCGAACGCCCGGAACGACAGCACCCACCGCCCCTCGCCGTCCACCGCGCCCGGGTCGAACGCGTCCGCGTCCGCCCACTGCGCCGCGCCCGCGTCGGGGAACGCCTCCGCCCTGGGGGAGAAGAACGGGCCCTCGCCGTCGGCGAGGGCGATCACGGTGTGCGCGCCCAGGCGCAGCGAAGGAGGGGCCACCGCCCGATCCTGCCACGAAAACCACCGCCCGTGACCTGCGGGGTTGCCATGGAGTGCACTCCAGGACGTAGGCTGCGAGCGTTCACACCGACGAAGGGGGAGGCGCGATGGCGCGCGTGGCGGTCACCGGAGGCAGCGGCAAGCTCGGCAGGGCCTGCGTGAGGGACCTGGTCGAGCACGGCTGGGAGGTCGTCAACCTCGACCGGCGCCCCTCGCCCGACCCCGCCGCCGTCCCCTACTCCCAGGTCGACTTCACCGACTACGGCCAGGCCGTCGAGGCCCTGACCCGCATCGACGACCGCTTCGACGGCTTCGACGCCCTCGTCCACCTCGCCGCCGTCCCCGCCCCCGGCCTCCAGCCGAACTCCGCGGTCTTCCGCAACAACATGCTCACCAGCTACCACGTGTTCGCCGCCGCCCGCCTCGCCGGGATCACCAACATCGTGTGGGCCTCCAGCGAGACCGTCCTCGGCCTCCCCTTCGAGACCCCGCCCCCGTACCTCCCCGTCGACGAGGAGTACGCCCCGCGCCCCGAGTCCACGTACTCCCTGGTCAAGACCATGGAAGAGGCCATGGTCGACCAGTTCTGCCGCTGGAGCCCCGACCTCAAGGCGACCGGCCTGCGCTTCTCCAACGTCATGTACCCCGAGGACTACGCGGACTTCCCCTCCTTCGAGGCCGACCCCGGCCTGCGCAGCTGGAACCTCTGGTCCTACATCGACGCCCGCGACGGCGCGCTGGCGATCCGCCTCGGGCTCGAACGCGAGGGCACCGGCAAGGAGGTCTTCGTGATCGCCTCCCCGGACACCGTCATGTCCACGCCCACCGTCGACCTCGTCGCGGCCCACTACCCCGACCTGGAGCTCAAGCGCCCCGTCTCGGGCCACGAGACGCTGCTCTCGATCGACAAGGCCCGCAGGCTCCTCGGCTACGACCCGAAGCACTCCTGGCGCGACCACGTCTGAGGCCCGGCGCCCGTCCCGCGGGCGCGGGACGGGCGAAGCCGGGGCGGATGTCGGACCCCGGGCCTACGATCGGGGCATGGCCGTCAAATTCAAGATCTGCATCGACTGCGCCGATCCGCACCGGCTCGCCGACTTCTGGGCCGGAGCGATGGGGTACGAGGTCGAGGACCACTCGGCGCTCATCGCGACCCTCCTGGAGAACGGGGTCGTCACCGAGGACCTCACGGTCGACGTCCACGGGCGCAAGGGCTGGAGGACCGCCGCGGCGGTCCGCGACCCCGACGCCCCGTTCGACCCGCACTCCGGCGTCGGCAAGGGCATGCGGCTGCTCTTCCAGACCGTTCCCGAGCCGAAGACCGTCAAGAACCGCCTGCACCTGGACCTGCACTACGGTCCGGACGCCTACGAGGCCGAGGCCGACCGCCTCGAATCGCTCGGCGCGACCCGCCTCGGCGCGTACGACGAGGACGGCGCCAAGTGGATCCTCATGGCCGACCCCGAGGGCAACGAGTTCTGCTGCCACGGCTGACGACCGGTGGCCGGGGCGGCCCGACCCGCTCCTCCCGACCACATCGATTCCACCGGGCCCCGCTGCGGCGCAACAGTTGCGCCGCAGCGGGGCCCGACATCCGCTCTGGCAGATTCAGAGCACCATCAGAACGGCTTGAACCCCAGCTGCGGCCCCGCGCCCCGCGCCGCGACCTTGTCCTCGCGGTTGTAGATCGAGCACTTGTCGATCGAGAGGCACCCGCAGCCGACGCACCCGTCCAGGTCCTCCTGCAACTCCCGCAGCGCCGCGATCTGCCGCTCGATCCGCTCCCGCCACTCGCCCGAGAGCCGCGTCCAGTCGGCCCGGTCCGGGACCCGACCGTCCGGGAGCCTCCCGAGGGCCGCCTTCACCTCGTCCAGTGACAGGCCCACCGACCGCGCCGCCCGGATGAACGCCACCCGGCGCAGCTCCGCGCGCCGGTACCGCCGCTGGTTCCCGCCCGTGCGCACCGAGCTGACCAGCCCCAGCGACTCGTAGTACCGCACCGCCGAGGTCGCCAGCCCCGCCCGCGCCGCGAAGTCGCCGATCGTCAGCACCGCGTGCGGATCATGCTCGACCACGAAGCCCCTCCTTGTGTCACAGCCCACTTCCCTCTTTACTTCAAGTCGACTTCAAGTTTAATGATGCTCGGCATGACCGCCACATACGAGCAGACCGTCGACCTGGCCCGGCGCTCGGTCGCCGACGTCCGCTACCCCGCCGTGAAGACCTACACGCTCGACCCGATCTGGGTCCTCTACGACCGGGTCCTGCGCATCGACCCGGCCCACCCCGACGACCCGGGCCGCGACCGGTTCCTCCTCTCGAAGGGCCACGGCCCCAGCGCCTACTACGCGGTGCTCGCCGCGAAGGGCTTCTTCCCGGCCGACTGGCTCGACGGCATCGCCGCCGCCGGCTCGCGCCTGGGCGCCCACCCCGACGCCACGCTCGTCCCCGGTGCCGAGATCTCCTCCGGCTCCCTCGGCCACGGCCTGCCGCTCGCCGTCGGCACCGCGCTCGGCCTGCGCGCCACCGGGATCACCGACGCCCGCGTGTTCGTCCTGGTCGGCGACGCCGAACTCGACGAGGGGTCCAACCACGAGGCGATCCAGTACGCCGGCGCCGTCGGCCTGTCGAACCTCGACGTGATCGTGGTCGACAACGCCTCCGGCACCATCGGCTGGCCCGGCGGCATCGCCTCCCGCTTCGCCGTCAACGGCTGGAGCACCGCCGAGGCCGCCGCCGCCGACCACGACGCCCTCCACCGGTCCTACACGGCGCCGCACCCCGGCCGGCCGCACGTCACCGTCGCGTCGGCCGTCACCGACCCGCACTGAACCGCGCCCTTTCACTCTGAACCGCAACGACTTCCGCAGGAGACCACCGTGACCGCCACCCCCACCGGCACCACTGCCGACACCGACACGATCACCATGCGCGAGGCGTTCGCCGCCCGCGCCACCGCGCTCCTCGACGCCGACCCGCGCCTCGCGGTGGTCCTCGCCGAGATCTCCACCGACCTGTTCGAGGACGCCGCCGCCGCGCACCCGCAGCGGGTCGTCAACGTCGGCATCCGCGAGCAGCTCCTGGTCGGCGCCGCGGGCGGCCTCGCCCTCGCCGGGCTGCGGCCCATCGCCCACACCTACGCGCCGTTCCTGGTCGAGCGCGCCTTCGAGCAGGTCAAGCTCGACTTCGGGCACCAGGGCACCAGCGGCGTCCTGGTGAGCGTCGGCGCCTCCTACGACTGGGCCGAGGGCAGCTCCACGCACTTCAGCCCGCGGGACGTGGCCCTGTTCGACACGCTCCCCGGCTGGCGCGTGTTCGTCCCCGGCCACGCCGCCGAGGTCCCGGCCCTCCTCGACCGCGCCGTGGCCTCGGACGAGAGCGCCTACCTGCGACTCTCCCTGCGGCACAACGCCGAACCGCACGGCACCCGCGACGGCTCACTCGACGTCCTGCGCGAGGGCTCCCGCGCGACCGTCGTCGCGGTCGGCCCGCTCCTCGACAACGTGCTCGCCGCGACCGCCGGCCTCGACGTCACCGTGGCCTACACGAACACGCCCCGCCCGCTCGACACCGCGGGCCTGCGCGACCTCGCCGCGCGCACCGGGAACACCGTGGCCGTGGTCGAGCCCTACCTGGAGGGCACCTCGGCCGCGATCGTGTCGGGCGCCCTCGCCGACCGCCCCCACCGGCTGCTGTCGGTCGGCGTGGGCCGCGAGGAGCTGCGGCGGTACGGCACCGCCGCCGACCACGAGCGCCTGCACGGGCTCGACGCCGAGGGCGTCGGGGCGCGCCTGCGCGCGTTCCTCGCGGCGGGCTGACCGCTCCGCCGGGAGAGCAGGGTTGACGCGGCGCCGGGACCCGGTATGTTCGAGCTGGAAACGAGCAGAAGGTACACCGCGAATGCCCATACCAGACCCGAACATCCGCCTCTCCAACGCCGACCGGGAAGCCCTCGTCGCCCGGCTCCACGCCGCCACCGAGGAGGGCCGCCTCGACCTGGAGGAGTTCGCCGAGCGCTCCACCCGCGTCTACGAGGCGAAGACCTTCGCCGACGTCGAACGCCTCCTCGCCGACCTCCCCGAGGACGACCGCGCCCTCGCGGTCCCCAAGCGCCCCAGGGCCGCCGCGAACACGCCGGACCTCGTGCTCAACCCGGTGCACAGCCAGGTCAAGCGCGAGGGCGCCTGGACCGTCCCGGCCCGCATCACCACGAAGCAGAAGCACAGCGGCATCAAGCTCGACTGCCGCGAGGCCGTGTTCACCGGCGACGACGTCGCACTCGACGTCGACCTCACCCACTCGCGCCTCACCCTGGTCCTCCCGCGGCACGCCTCCGCGGTGGACGACGGCGTGGAGCTGCTCGGCGGCGCGGTCGTGAACAAGTGCTCGCGGGTCACCGACGGGCCGACGGTCCACCTCACCGGGACCAGCCGCTACGGGAGGGTCGTCGTCCGCTACGAGCGCCGCTTCCTGTGGTGGCGCTACTGAATCCGCACCGTCCACGGCACCGAGGGGCCGGCCGATCCGCACGGATCGACCGGCCCCTCTTCCGTGTCCGCAACGGCCGTATGGCATCGCGCGCCCGCACGTCGCGCTCGAACTCCCCGGCATCTCTGCGGATCTTCACCCTCCCAGCGGCACCGGCCGTTTCGTGTCACCCGGTCCGGTAGCAGGTTGTTCACTATTCGCCACGCCATGTCCCCCGAATGGCGTAACTCGCACGCCTGAGCCTCGTTAATCCAACACCCGCTCCATTCCGCCCACCTGCGATCCCACCGATTCCCACCGGTCGTGCTGCCCCCGCCGGCAGTGCGATGCATTCATCATCGAAAGAGAGAACGCCATGACCACCATGGTTGTCTGCGTCCAAACCGTGCAAGCGGCAAGGGCGATCTCAGCCAGCGCGTCCCGCATGGGGCAGTCGCTGGCGATCAGGACCGTCGACTGCGCCGCGGCCCTGCTGGTCGAGCTGCGGCAGCGCCTCGTCCAGACCGCCGTCATCGATTTCAAGCTCGCCGCGCCCAACCCGGTGATCTTCGCCCAGAACCTCCGCTCCCGCTTTCCGCAGACCGCGCTGTTCATGTGCGGCGACGCCGACCCGCGCATCGCCGCGATGGTCGTCGCGGCCGGCGCCCGCGGCGTCCTGCGCGCCCCCGCGGCTGGCGGCGACGCGCTCCTCGTCGCGTTCACCCAGGCGTTCCAGTTCGCCTGCCGCGCAGCGGCGGAGGCCAAGGACGCGCTGCCGCGCCAGCGGCCAGGCCGCAACGGCTCCCTGCTGAGCAACCGGGAGCTGGAGGTCCTGTGGGCCATGTGCGAGGGTCTGACGAACGCCGAGATCGGGCAGCGCCTGCACGTCTCGGAGGACACCGTCAAGACCCACGCCAAGCGCATGTACAACAAGCTCGGCGCGCGCGACCGCGCTCAAGCGGTGGCCCGGGCGTTCCGCTCCGGGCTGGTCGCGTGAGGCGGGAGGCGCTGCGTTGGCGGTTGACTACGGAACGTCCCTGCTGCGATACTCGGCAGCTCCGGACGTCCGGCTGAATCGAGGCGATGCCCATGGCGCTCACTGAGGAACACCGCGAGGAGTGGTTCAGGATCCTCGGCGACTACCCCGACGACGAGAAGCCCGACCCGGAGAACCGCCTCGCGGTGGAGACCTCCTGCTCGGGGTTCCTCGGCAACATGTGGACCCGGGCCACCATGCCCGAGGTCCAAGGGGTGTCGCTGGCGGAGCTGGAGATGGTCTTCGTCCAGTACTACCTCGGCCGCCCGGAGCCGTTCTCGGCCGCGATGCTCGCGGCGATGACCGAGCTGGCCGACGCCCCCGGGGGGCGCCGCGCCGCCGCGAAGGCCCTTGAGCGCCTTGGGCGGCTTGGGGTCCCGCCGCCGTCGTGGCACGGCGAGGAGATGAAGCCGGGGGAGTGCTGGAAGGCCGGCGACGTGTACGGCGACCAGCTCACCTTCTTCGCCTCGTTCCACGCCCCCAGCGGCGACCAGGCCCTGTCCTACACGGTCGACTACTCGGAGTACCACTTCGACATGGTCGTCGACTGCGACGCGACCGGCGACCTGGACCGGCTGCTGGAGCTGCACCGGACCCGCAACGCCAAGAGCCTCGACCGGCTGTTCGTGCCGGTCGAGGCCGATCCCGCGGAGCTGTACACGGGCACGAGGCGGTCCCTGGACGACTGGGACATCTTCTGCGTGGAGGGCGACGCGCGGCGCCTGGCGCCGCGGTTCCTCATGCTGCGCGAGCTGTGGCGGGCCCGCCTGCGGCGGTTCCCGCGCATCGAGCCCCAGGAGGTCCGCCAGCCGTCCGACGACGAGCTGTCGCTGTTCGCGTCGGGCTTCCTCAACCACATGCTCGGGCAGCTCCTGCTGGAGGCCAGGCACTTCGAGGCGATCCGGGAGCTGTGCTGGTTCCACGGGATCAACGGCCCCAAGGTGAGTCCGACCCGGGCGTACGTGTTCCTGGAGCGGTGGCTGCCGGCGAAGTACGAGCCCGACGACCCGGTGGTGGAGGCGGTGCGGGACCTGTTCATCCCGTTCCTGCGCTGGACCGCCTCGGCCACCGACCTGGAGCCGATGGCCTGGCCCTACCTGAAGTTCAAGGCCGAGCGGTGGCTCAAGGAGTTCCCGGGCTGGTCGGCCAAGGACCCGGACTGCGCGCGGTTCCCCCGTCCCCGCTCGCTGTGAGACCTGATCCCTTCGCCCGCATACGAGTCACGGGCGGACCGCCGTTGCGGTCCGCCCGTGATCGGGGTGTGCTTCCTGGTTCTCGGTGTTGCCAAGCGCTCTAGCGCTTGTTGAACTTCTTCTTGGCGATGACGTAGCCCAGGAGGGCCAGCGCCAGCGACCAGGCGATCGTCAGGGCCAGTTCCTTGCCCTCGACGGCGGTGCCGGAGAGGAGGCTGCGGGTGACCTCGATGAACGGGGTGAAGGGCTGGTACTCGGCGAAGTAGCGGACCGCGGTCGGCATCGAGTCGGTCGGCACGAAGCCCGAGCCGAGGAACGGCAGCAGGATCAGGAACATCGGCGTGTTCGAGGCGGTCTCGACCGAGTCGGCGGAGATGCCCAGGGCGACGGTGAGCCAGATCAGGCCGAAGGCGATGAGGGCGATGACGCCGACCAGGGCGAGCCAGTCGAGGCCGGACGCCTCGGGGCGGTAGCCGATGGCGACGGCGACGCCGAGGACCGCGGCGGTGCAGAGGAAGACCTGGATCATGGAGCCGAGGACGTGTCCGGTGAGGACGGAGACCCGGGCGATCTTCATGGTGCGGAACCGGTCGATGATGCCTTCGGTCATGTCCATGGCGACGCCGATCGCGGTGCCCTGGACGACGGCGGCGATCGAGGAGATCAGGATGCCGGGCGTCACGTAGAACAGGTAGGCGTCGCGGCCGCCGGACACGCCGCCGAGGCCGTTGCCGAGGGTCCCGCCGAAGACGTAGACGAACAGCAGGAGCAGGACCACGGGCATGCCCACGAGCATGATCGTCAGGGACGGGTAGCGGAGCATGTGCTTGAGCTGGCGGCGCAGCATGGTGCCGGTGTCGGAGAAGGTGTAGGCAAGGGAGCTCATCGTCGTACTTCTTTCTGGCGCTTCGGGTTCGGGCGGAGGAGTGCGGTGGAGGAGTGCGGTGCTCACTCGTTCTTGCCCTGGCCCGTGAGGGACAGGAAGACGTCGTCGAGGTCGGGGGTGTGGACGGTGAACTCGTCCACTTCGATGCGCTCGCGGTCGAGCGTGTCGAGGATCTTGCGCAGGGAGTCGACCGAGGCGTCGGACGGGACCTGCACGGTGAGCTGGTCGGCGTCGAACGAGCCGGCCGCCAGGGCCCGGGCGGCGTGCTCGACCTGGTCGGCGCGGTGCAGGCGCAGGCTCACGTGGCCGCCGGGGATGAGCCGCTTGAGCTGCTCGGGCGTGCCCTCGGCGACGATCTTGCCGCCGTCGAGGACCGCGATGCGGTCGGCGAGCTCGTCGGCCTCCTCCAGGTACTGGGTGGTGAGGAAGATCGTGGTGCCGGCCTTGACGAGGTCGCGGATGATCGCCCACATGGTGCGGCGGCTGCGCGGGTCCAGGCCCGTGGTGGGCTCGTCGAGGAAGATGATCTGCGGGTCGCCCATGAGGCACATCGCGATGTCGAGGCGGCGCTTCATGCCGCCGGAGTAGGTCGACAGGGGCCGCTTGGACGCCTCGACCAGGTCGAAGCGCTCCAGCAGGTCCTCGGTGCGGCGCTTGGTCTCCTGCTTGCCGAGGTGGTTGAGGCGCCCCATGAGCTGGAGGTTCTCGCGGCCGTTGAGGAGGCCGTCGACGGCGGCGAACTGGCCGGTGACCCCGATGATGCCGCGGACCGCGTCGGCGTCGCGGGCGACGTCGTGGCCGCCGACGATCCCCTGGCCGCCGGAGGCCGGCAGGAGGGTCGACAGGATGTTCACCGTGGTGGTCTTGCCGGCGCCGTTGGGGCCGAGCAGGGAGAAGATCGTGCCTTCGGGGACCTCGATGTCGATGCCCTTGAGGACTTCGGTCTTCCCGTAGGACTTGGTGAGGTTCCGGGCCTCGATGGCCAGGGGTTTGACGGTCATGATTCCTTCTTTCGGGGGTCTTCCTGGTGTTCCGGTTCCGGTGCGGCGCTGCGCTCCGGGCATGTCAGTACTGTGGCGGCCGCCGCTGACACGGTGCTGACACCGCCCTGACGGGCGTCGTCGGGCGCTGTCAGCGCGGCGGGCGGCGGGTAGAGGGTGAGGAGCATCCCGAGGTCGGGCACGGGTCCGATTCGCAGTCTCATGTCTGGCCGAGTCCCAAGTTCCAATGAATGTCTAATGTGGACGGTCGGAGGGCAGGGCTCCGCCCCGACCGGTACGAGTTCGGAATCGGGCCTGCGGGCCCGGGAGCCTTGCGGTGCTTAGCGGTTCATGCCGCTCAGATGTCGAGGTCCAGCACGGGCGGCGCCTCCGCGGTGGCGGCGACCATCTCGTACAGGGCCTCCGGGATCTTCGACTTCAACTCGTCGAGGGTGTCGACCACCTCGAGGGTGGAGTCCCCGGTGTTGGAGGCGAACACCTGCTCGCCGATGCCGAGGAGCTTCTTCAGGCCCGTCTCCTGCGCGGTGTGGACGTAGTCGGGCGTCTTCTCGACGTGCACGACGAACTTGCCCGACCGCGCCCGGTAGACCCGGTAGATCTCGGCCTTCTTCTCGTTCGACCAGACCCATTCGCCGAGCTTGACGCCGGTGAAGCGCTGGCGCTGGCGGTTGCGGCCGGTGCCCGGGCCGACGTGGACGGTGATCTCCTTGTAGCCCTCCAGGCGCCCCTCCTCGGCGTCGACGTAGCGCCGGAGCGCCATCGAGATGGCCTTCGAGAGGTTGCCTCCCGCGAGCTCCTGCGCCCGGTTGTAGATCGGCAGGTCGCTGTCGGAGACGTAGATCGTCTTGTTGGGCATAGCGGCATCTTAACCTCCTTCCAGGGGGCGTCCTTGATATACGTATAGACTATACGTATACGTAGAGATGCGCAAGCCCGGGTCCCCGAGCGTTTCCCGGACACGCGGAAGGGCGGCCCCGCGAGCACTCGCGGAACCGCCCTCCGGACGTCGTGAACCGGGCTTACACGCCCTTCTGGGCCGCCAACTGCGTCAGCTGCGCCTTGACCGTCTCGACCGCGTCGACGGTCGCCGTCGGGATCGAGAAGCGGACCGTCGAGTTCAGGTCCGGGGCCAGCAGCTCCGCGGAGTTGTCCGCCGCGAACACCACGTCGGTGTTCGCCTCGCCGACCACGAACACGACCTCCAGCTCGCGGATGCGCTCGTGGAACTCGCCCTCGGTCGCCCAGAACTCGACCTCCTGGTAGAACGGCACCGTCGCCCCTTGGATCGTCCCGAGCTCCAGGTCCGTCTCCTGGAACGCGAAGCCCAGCGACTCCAGCGCCTCCCACACCGCCTTGTGGACCGGCAGCGCCTCCACCGTCAGCCAGTCCAGGTCGCCCTTGTCCAGGGCCTGGTCCAGCGCGAGGTGCGTCGAGACGCCGAGCTTCATGCCCCCGACGAGCGGGCGCACCTCGACGTTGTTGAACGGGGTCTCCCAGGGCACCTGGACCTCGAACGCGATCGGGTGGGCCGTGCCCTTGGCGAGGTCGAACTTGCCCGACACCTCGGCCCGGAAGTAGTCGTGGACCGCGCCGGCGGCGTCCTCGCCCTTGCTGTCGTCCTCGACCAGGGCGGTGAACTCGATCTCGACGCTCTCGACCGAGGCGTCCACTTCGGCGCCGGAGATCCGCACCTCGCCCTTGAGGGTCCCGCCGGGGACGACGTGCTTCTCGTGCAGGAGCGTGTCGACTTGGATGCCACTACCGAGAATGGCTTTGAGCTTGCTGAAGACCATTGGGGCGGTTCCTTTCGGAGGATCGCGGGAACGTCGCGGGGGGAACACGGACAGGGGGCAACCGCATCGTATCCCGGAAGCGCAGGCCACGGTGTAACAGGAGCGGCGCGACGGTCACGCGACCCACCGGACCCGGTGGGACGCAAAAGGAACTATTCGCCCCCGCGCTGCTGCACCACCGGGATCGCCGGGTCGCCGGGCGACAGTTTCAGCCCCTCCCAAGGGATCGAGATCAACCGCTGGCGCAGCAGCTCCCGCGACTCCTCCAGCGACGGCTGCTCCACCAGCTCCCCGCCGCGGAACAGCGGCGCCTGCAGGACCCGGTCGCCCGGCTGCGACTCCGGCTCCCCCTGCGACACCACGACCTCCTCCACCGCGGTGCCCGTCGGCTTGTGCCGGCGCACCGCGATCTTGCGGCCCCCGTTGGTGCCCTTGTGCTCCGAGCGCTTCGCGACCGCCCGGCCCTCCACCTCGACGAGCTTGTAGACCAGCTGCGCCGTCGGCGCCCCCGACCCCACCACGACCGCGGTCCCCGCGCCGTAGATGTCCACCGGCGCCGCCGCCAGCGCCGCGATCGAGTACTCGTCCAGGTCCCCGGACACCACGATCTTCGTGTCCTTCGCGCCCAGCTCGTCCAACAGCTCCCGCGCCATCGTCGCCATGACGTCCAGGTCGCCCGAGTCGATCCGGATCGACCGCAGCCGCGGCCCCGCCACCGCCACCGCGTTCCGGATCCCCTGCGAGATGTCGTACGTGTCCACCAAGAGCGTCGTGTCGGTGCCGAACGCGTCGATCTGCGCCTGGAACGCCGCCGTCTCCGAGGCGTGCAGCAGCGTGAACGCGTGGGCGCTCGTCCCCGAGGTCGGCACCCCGTACCGGCGCCCCGCCTCCAGGTTCGACGTCGCCGCGAACCCCGCCAGGTACGCCGCCCGCGAGGCCGCGATCGCCGCCGCCTCGTGCGTGCGCCGCGACCCCATCTCCAGGATCGGCCGGCCCCGCGCCGCCGTCACCATGCGCGCCGCCGCGCTCGCGATCGCGCTGTCGTGGTTGAGGATCGACAGTGTCAGCGTCTCCAGCAGCACGCACTCGGCGAACGTCCCGGTCACCGTGACGATCGGCGAGCCCGGGAAGTACAGCTCGCCCTCGGGGTACACGTCGATGTCGCCCTTGAACCGGTAGCCCGACAGCCACTCGGCCGTCGACTCCTTCACGACCCCCCGGGAGGTCAGGTCCTCCAGGTCGTCGTCCTCGAAGCGGAAGCGCTCGATCGCCTCCGACAGGCGGCCGATCCCGGCCACGACGCCGTAGCGGCGGCCGGTCGGCAGGCGGCGCCCGAACACCTCGAACACGCACGGCAGCTCGGCGGTCCCGTCCCGGAGGGCGGCCTCCAGCATCGTGTACTCGTAGTGGTCGGTGTACAGGGGCGTGCGCGGCAGCGTGACGGACATAGGGGTGAGCGTAATGCACCCGCACCGGCCCCGGGCCCGTGCGCGAGCACCGCTCGCGCACCCCTCCGCCCGCCTCCTTATTCCCTCCCCGCCCAGGTCGCGAGCTTCGTCTCACGCTCTGAACGAGGGCTGGAGCGCAAGGGTCACCGCGTGTACGCTTGCTGACGTGTTGCGGATCGCGCATGAGCTGGTCGAAGCGATGGTCGCGCACGCCCGCGCGGACCATCCCGACGAGGCGTGCGGCCTCATCGCCGGCCCCGAGGGCACGGGAGCGCCGGAAAGGCACATCCCGATGACCAACGCTGCCCGCTCCACCACCTTCTACGAGTTCGACTCCGAGGAGTGGAAGCGCGAGTACGACCGGATGTGGGACAACGACGAGGAAGTCGTCGTGGCCTACCACTCCCACACCCACACCGAGGCGTACCCGTCGCGCTCCGACGCCGGCATCGCCTCCCAGCTCGGACTGCCCGGCGCCCACTACGTCCTCGTGACGACCAAGGACCCCGAGACCGCCGAGGTCCGGTCCTTCCGCATCGCCGAGGGCGTCATCACCGAGGAGCCCATCGAGGTCACCGGTGCCCCCGAGGCCGTGCAGAGCTACAAGTTCGCGCACACCCCCGACTCCACGGTCTACGACTGTCACTGAGCCGCCGCCCCCGGGCGGCACCGGTCCCCGCAGCGATCGGCTGCGCTCTCAAGACACCGCGCCAGACACGAAGAGCGGCCCCGCGGCGGCTCGAACAGTAAAGGAAACCCGCATGTCCATCGAAGTCCGCATCCCCACCATCCTGCGCCCGCACACCAAGAACGAGAAGGTCGTGACCGGCGAGGGCGAGACCGTCGGCGAGCTCTTCACCGACCTCGACACCCGCCACACCGGTCTCAAGGCCCGCGTGGTGACCGAGGAGGGGGCCCTGCACCGCTTCGTGAACGTCTACATCAACGACGAGGACGTCCGCTTCATCGGCGGCCTCGAGGCCAAGCTGTCCGACGGCGACTCCGTGACCATCCTGCCCGCGGTCGCGGGCGGCATGTAAAGACGGAGGAACCGCCGTGGCTCGCTTCGACGACATCACCGCGACCGTGGGCGACACGCCGCTGGTCGGACTGCCGCGGCTGTCGCCCTCACCCGAGGTGCGGCTGTGGGCCAAGCTCGAGGGCGCCAACCCGACCGGCTCGGTCAAGGACCGCGTCGCCGCCAAGATGATCGAGGCCGCCGAACGCGACGGCCTCCTCCACCCCGGCGCGACCATCCTCGAGCCGACCTCGGGCAACACCGGCATCGCCGTGGCCATGATCGCGCGCCGCAAGGGCTACAAGCTCGTCGCGGTCATGCCCGAGAACACGTCCCTCGAACGCCGCCAGCTCCTCGGGGCCTTCGGCGCCGAGATCGTGTTCTCCCCGGCCGCCGGCGGCTCCAACGCCGCGGTCGCCAAGGCCCGCGCGATGGCCGCCGAGCGGCCCGACTGGGTCATGCTCAACCAGTACGCGAACCCGGCCAACGCCGCCGCGCACTACGAGGGCACCGGACCCGAGCTGCTGCGCGACCTGCCCGAGGTCACGCACTTCGTGGCCGGCCTCGGCACGACCGCGACCCTCATGGGGGTCGGGCGCTACCTGCGCGAGCACGCGCCCGGCGTCCAGATCGTCGCCGCCGAGCCCCGCTACGGCGAGCTCGTCTACGGGCTGCGGAACCTCGACGAGGGCTTCGTGCCCGAGCTGTACGACGAAAAGGTCCTCGACCGGCGCCTCTCGGTGGGCACCGAGGACGCGCTGCGGCGCACCCGCGAAGTGCTCTCCGAGGAGGGCCTGTTCGTGGGCCTGTCGACCGGCGCGGTGCTGCACGCGGGGCTCGCGCTGGCGAAGGAGGCCGCGAAGGCCGGGCGCAGCGCGGACATCGCCCTGCTGGTGGCCGACGGCGGCTGGAAGTACCTGTCGACCGGCGCGTACTCCGACGTCCTGGACGACGCGGTCGACGCCCTCGACGGCCAGGTGTGGGCCTAGCCGCGGCACGGCCGACGGCGCAACGAACGAAGGGGCCGGGCCCGCGCTTCGCGCGGGCCCGGCCCCTTTCGGCTTGGGGTGCTTGCGGATCACGAGGTCGGGAGTGCCGGTGCGCGATCGCCCCCGGTTCAAAGGTGCCCCAGCGGTGTGACAGTGCTGCGGCCGTGCGGATCACGAGGTCGGGAGTGTCCGCTATGAGATCCCCCGGTTCCAAGGGTGCCGCGGGGGTGTGACAGCGGGGCTCAGCCGAGGGTGGCTTGGGCCGCGAAGACGGGGTCGATGCGCATGGTGCGTCCGATGTGGCCGGCCCAGGCGCGGGCCCGGGAGAGCGGGTGGTCGGGGAACTGGCGGTCGAAGGCCGGGTCGTCACCGCGGTGGAACGGCAGGCGGGAGCGCAGGTTCGGGTCGAACGGGTGCGGCATCGACCAGTCGGTCGGCATCCCGAGCTGCGCCATGAGGGTCGCCTCGCGCAGGCCGGTCATGCCCGATTCGGCGGCGGCGTAGATCAACTGGGCGTACACCGGCGTCTTCGGCACCGTGTAGATCGCCATGAACACCTGCCCCGCGGGCAGCGCCGGGTGCGGCACCTTGACCACCTGGTAGATCACCGGCACCCCGGCGACGTCGTAGCGCTCCAACTCGATCAGGCACCCGGCCTCGCCGTACATGCCCGCGAAGCCGCGCCGCAGCGCGTTGAGGTCGTGCATCCAGGACGGTTCGAAGGCCTGTCCCTCGACGACCTTCACCTCGATCTTGTCGTCGCTTCCGGGGTTGGCCCAGGCCGTCGGTCCGAGCTGCTGGAGACCGGTGGCGTCGAAGGTAATCGGCATCGCCGCAGCCTAATCGAGTTCGGTCCGTGCGCATCCGCTCACGGCTCACGTCCCACATGCGCAACAGTGATCGCCCCGGTTCCCCCCGGTTCCCGTAGCGGGCTCCCCTCGGACCCCGCTTTGGACCCCGTCTCGGACCCTGCCTCGGACCCCGTCTCGGACGCTGCTTCCGACCCAGCTCGCGGTCCCGTGCCGACTCCGCCCCTCCCCGCCTCTCTCTACCTCTCTCCGCCCCGCTCCGCCCCCCGAGGTCGGGTGCGCCGTTTCCGCCTCCCCCGGAACAAGGGTCCCCCGCGGGTGTGACATGCGGGGAGGCGCGGGCCCCACCGCTCGGGTGCACTCCCGAGAAGTCCTCAGTGGGTTGCTAGCCTGGGGCGATGACCACCGGCGACCAGCGCACGTTCACCATCGGCAAGGCCAACGGGCTTCCCCGCCAAGGTGCTGCGCCGCAACCGGAGTCGACGCCCCGCAAGGGGCTGTCGCTCAACGTCGAGAGCGCCGCGATCTCGGGCCCGCGCCTGCCGGAGAAGCCGGCGATCCGCCTCCGCAGGCTCGCGGGGGTCGCCGCCTGGGCGCTCGTGCTCGTCCTCGCGGGCGTGGCCTCGTCCATCGTGGGTCTGTTCAAGATCTTCGGCGAGGGCCCGGACTGGTTCACCCCCGCGTTCATCTCCGTGGGGGTGGTCGGGATGCTCCTGGCGATGATGGCCTTCGCGACCGTGCGCTTCAAGGGCGTGCCCTGGATGTTCATGGCGGCCTCCACCGTGACGCTCCTGGCCGCCTTCGCGATGCTCCGCCTGGCCTGAGCCCCCGGCCCGAGCGCGCCGCGCGCAGACCTCCCGCCCAGGGTGGGAAAGTGCACCCACCCAGTGGGTGGGTGGCCCCGGCCGCGCCGGCACTCCTGATCCTGGCCCCGGGGTCCGACACAAACGGGCTTCACGCACTGTCAGTGTGGTGATCGCCACGTTGTCATTTTGGCGACATTCCCGTGCTCAACAGGGGCGCCGCACCGCCGTTTGGACGTACTCTCGGAGCCCATGAACGACGCGCCCATCGGGATCTTCGACTCCGGTGTCGGAGGTTTGACCGTCGCGCGGGCGATCAGCGAACTGCTGCCGGCCGAGCGACTCGTCTACGTCGGCGACACCGCCCATGTCCCGTACGGTCCCAGGTCCATCGCCGAGGTCCGCAAGCTGTCGCTCGACGTCTGCGACCACCTGGTCCAACAGGAGGTCAAGGCGCTGGTGATCGCCTGCAACTCGGCCTCGGCGGCGAGCCTGGCCGACATCCGCGACCGCTACGACATCCCTGTCGTAGAGGTCATCCGGCCCGCCGTCCGCCGCGCCGTCGCTACGACGCGCACCGGCCGGGTCGGCGTGATCGGGACGGTCTCCACGATCGCTTCGGGCGCGTATCCGGACGCCTTCAACGCCGTCCCGGACGTCGAGGTGACCGCGGTCGCCTGCCCGGCGTTCGTGGATTTCGTGGAACGCGGTGTGACAACCGGCCGACAGCTCCTGGGCCTCGCCCAGGGGTACCTTGAGCCGCTACAGCAGTCCGACGTCGACACAGTCGTGTTGGGCTGCACCCACTATCCGCTGCTATCGGGACTCATAGGACTGGTGATGGGAGAGGACGTGACTCTGGTGAACTCCGCAAGCGAGTGCGCCCGCGAACTCTACCGCGTGCTCACCGAGCACGACATGCTGACCGCCAGGTCCGACCCGCCCGCGCACCGGTTCCTCGCCACGGGGGACCCGGAGGCGTTCACCAGGACCTCCCGGAGGTTCCTGGGGAACCTGTTCCCGAGCGCGGCCGCAGCCGTACTGGACAAGGTGGATTCGCCATGAAACTCACGGTCATCGGATGCGCGGGCTCGTTCCCCGCGCCCGACACGCCCTGCTCGGCCTACCTGGTCGAGGCAGGGGGCTTCCGGCTGCTGATCGACTTCGGCACCGGTTCGCTCGGTGAGCTCCAGAAGCACGTCGACCCACATCTCATCGACGCGGTGATCGTCACCCACCTGCACGCCGACCACTTCTTCGACGCCTGCGGCTACGCCGTCATGCGCCGCTACGCGCCCGAGGCCCCGAAGCACCCGGTCCCCATGTACGGGCCCACCGGGGTCGGCGACCGCATCGTCGCCGCCTACGGCGGCCAGGGCGAGCTGTGCCACCCGTCGCTGCGCGACGTCTACGACTTCCGCGAGCTGCGGCCCGGCGGCTTCGAGCTCGGCCCGCTCACGGTCACGGTCGACCGGGTCGCGCACCCGGTGGAGACGTACGGCGTCCGCGTCGAGCACGCCGGCTCCTCGCTCGCGTACACCTCGGACTCGGGCCCCTGCCAGGCCCTGGAGTCGCTGGCCGCGCACTGCGACGTGTTCCTCGCCGAAGCGTCGTACGTGGAGGGCAGGGACAACCCGAAGGACGTCCACCTCACCGGGAAGGAGGCGGGGGAGTACGCCACCAAGACCGGTGCCGGGCGCCTCCTGCTCACCCACCTGGTCGAGCCGTGGAACTCCCGAGAGTCGACCCTCGCCGAGGCGAAGGCCGCGTACACCGGCCCCGTCGACGTGGTCCGGCCCGGGCAGGTCTTCGAGTTCTGAGACGCGGCGCCGCACCGCGCCGCCCGCGTGCGCTCGGCCGCGCGGTTCCAGCGAGCCGCGCACCCGCGCCACACGACCGCGCCGTCCGGCCGTGCCACTGAACCGCGCCACTGAACCGCGCCGCGCACCCGCGCCGCATTACTGCGCCGATCCGCCGCGACGCGCTTCCGCGGCCCGTTTGGCACGTTCCCGGGATACGGCCGTTGCACGCCCGCCGTAGCGTCGAAGGATGTCGAGCAACCCCAGCCCCCAGCAGTACCCGGGACCGCCCAGCGGCCCCCAGTACCAGCCTCCGCCGCCTCCGTACCAGCCCGCGCCCCAGCAGCCGGTGCCGTACGTCGAGCCCGGCGTCCCGCTGCCCCCGCAGGGCGCGGGCGGCCAGCCGCCCTACCTGCCGCCGGGCGCGTACGTCCCGGTCCCGCCGCCCCCGCCCAGCGGCGGGCGCGGCGCGAAGGTCGCCGTGGCCGCGATCCTCTCGGTGGTGCTCATCGCCGCCGTCGGCGCGGTCGTGCTCTTCAAGTTCGTCCTCAAGGGCGGGCCGGACCCGGCCGAGAGCTTCCCCGCCTCGGCGAGCATGTACCTCGAGGTCAACCTCGACCCCTCGTTCGACCAGACCCCCAAGCTCCTCGAACACCTCTCCAAGTTCGACGACCTCGACTACGACTCCACCGACGACATCCTGGCCGACCTCCTCGAGGAGTCCGGCCTCGAAGGCGTCGACGCCGAGCAGGACCTCTCCTCCTGGCTCGGCAACCGCCACGGCCTCGCCATGTGGACGTACGAGGACCGGCCGTACGCGGTCGTGAGCCTCGCCAGCACCGACGCGGGCGCGGCCGAGGACGGCCTCGCGAAGATCCGCGCCGCCGCCGGCGCCACCGACGACCAGATGGCCTACACCGTCGAGGACGACCACGTCCTCATGGTCGTCGGCGAGGAGGGCGCGGCCGACGCGCTCGACGCCGCGGAGAGCGAGGCCGGCACCGACCCGCTCTCGGGCTCCTCCGGCTACGACGAGGCCCGCTCCTGGCTCGACGGCGACCAGCTCGCCGTCTACTGGGTCGACATGGACGCCGTCGCCGAACTCGCCGAGCTCACCGGCGAGGACGCCGAGATGTTCTCGCAGTTCTACTCCGGCCAGCTCGTCGCCGGCTTCTCCGCGTTCGACGACGGCTTCGAGCTCTCCTACCGCCTCTTCGGCGGCGAGGACGACCCGTGGACCGGCTCCGAGGACCTCCTCGCCGGCATGGGCGGGCTCCCGGCCGCCGACTTCGCCGCCACCGCGTACGTCCCCGAGAACCTGACCGAGCTCGCCGAGGACGCCCTCGGCGCCTACGGCGACCTCTACGGCGGCGGCGAGGACTACGCCGAGCCCGCCGAACCCGCGGGCGACCCGCTGACCGCCGAGGAGTACACCGAGTACCTCGAACTCCAGGAGGGCTACTACGGTGGCACCCTCACCGCCGACCAGGAGGCCCGCTACCTCGAACTCGAGGAGCGCTACTGGATGGCCGGCACCGTCGACGACCCGTGGGTCGACGACTACGACTACGGGCCCACCCCCGAAGAGGTCGAGGCCATGGTCACCGAGTTCACCGACCTCCTCGCCGGCGCGAGCCTCAGCTTCGCCGGGGACTTCGACGCCGAAGAGGGCGTCGACCCCGAGTCGGTGATCCTGTCGGCCGAACTCGCCGAGGACCGCGCCGCGGACCTCCAGGCGCTCGTGGAGGAACTCGTCGCCGAGGAGGGCGGCACCCTCCCCGAGGGCGTCACCGCCGAGGGATCGGAGATCTCCTACACCGGCGGCGAGACCGCGTCCGGGACCCTCGCCGAGGACGCGCGCTTCAGCGACTTCGCCGCCGTCGCGCCCGAGCAGTCCGCCGTCGCCGTTTGGGTCGACCTCGCCGCGGCCGCCGAGACCTACCCGGAGGACTTCGAAGGCGCCCAGGCGCTCTCGGCCTTCGCGTGGGCCCACGGCTCCGACGGCGGCGACGGCACCGGCGTCCTGCGCCTGTACCTGACGGATTGACCCGCAGCCCCCGGGATCGGTCGCGCTAGGCTCGACAGCGTGACCGATCCCGCACTGCATCCGCTGGCCAAGCGCTGGCCCTCCGCGGAGCGGCTCGTCGCCGAACCCGGCTCGACGCGCACCCCTTCGCAGCGCGACCGCGCCCGCATCCTGCACTCCGCGGGGTTCCGGCGCCTCGCCGACAAGACCCAGGTCCACACCGCCGGCACCGACGACTTCCTGCGGACCCGCCTCACCCACTCCCTGGAGGTCGCCCAGATCTCCCGCGAGCTCGGCTCCGCGCTCGGCTGCGACCCCGACGTGGCCGACGTCGCCGGACTCGCCCACGACCTCGGCCACCCGCCCTTCGGCCACAACGGCGAGGACGCCCTCCACGAGGTCTCCGGCCCCTGCGGCGGCTACGAGGGCAACGCCCAGACCCTCCGCGTCGTCTCCCGCCTCGAGGCGAAGACCCTCGACGAGCACGGGGAGTCCGTGGGCCTCAACCTCACCCGCGCCTCCCTCGACGCGATGTGCAAGTACCCGTGGGCCGCCGCCGAGGGCGTGCGCAAGTTCGGCTTCTACGAGGACGACCGGCCGGTCTTCGAGTGGTTCCGCGGCGGCGCCCCCGAAGGCGCCAAATGCCTCGAATCGCAGGTCATGGACTGGTCCGACGACGTCGCGTACTCGGTGCACGACGTCGAGGACGGCATCTACGGCGAGTACATCAACCTCGCGAAGCTCCTCGACGACGCGGGGGAGCAGGCCGCGGTCTGCGAGGCCGCCGCGGGCCGCTACACCGACGAGTCGCCCGCGGTCCTCGGCGAGGCCCTGAAGGACCTCCTGCGCGACCCCGCGCTCGCGGCCCTGCACGACTACGACGGGTCCTTCCGCGCTCAGGCCGCCCTCAAGTACTTCACCTCGAACACGGTGGGCCGCTTCGTGAAGGCCGCCGCGAAGGCCACCCGGGAGCAGTTCGGCGACGGGCAGCTGCGCCGCTACGACGCCGACCTCGTGATCCCGCGCGAGGAGCGCGTCAAGTGCGCCCTCCTCAAGGGCATCGCGTGGCGGTACGTCATGCAGCCGCGCACCTCGGCCTCCTGGTACACGCGCCAGCGCGAGATCCTCCACGACCTCGTCGCGATCCTGTGCGACCGGGGATCGGACGCGCTCGACCCGATGTTCGCCGAAGCCTACGAGCGCGCCGGAGACGACGCGGCGCGCCTGCGCGCGGTGGTCGACCAGGTCGCGTCCCTGACCGACGCCTCCGCCGAGTCCTGGCACCGCCGCCTCACGGGCGCCTGATCCGAGAAAGACCGTTCGGAGTCCTCTCGGTGACCCTGATCCGAAGCAGCGGCGCGATGGAATCGCGCGGCTTCGTCGTGTCCGGGCCTCAGCGCCTGCGGAACTCCAGGTCGAAGATGTCGCGTCCGGCGGCGACGCCGCGGCGCTCGAACTTGGTCACCGGCCGCCGGTCGGGGCGCGGTGCGAAGCCGTCGGCGGTGTTCTCCATGGCGGGCTCGGCGGTGAGCACATCGAGCATCTGCTCGGCGTAGTCGGCGATGTCGGTGGCGCAGTGGAGGATCCCGCCGGGGCGCAGCAGCGCGGCCATGGTCTTGACGTGCTCGGCCTGGATGATGCGGCGCTTGTGGTGGCGCTTCTTGGGCCACGGGTCGGGGAAGTACACCCGGATCTCGTCCAGCGACCCCGCCTCCAGGCCCTCCCACAGCAGCGGCAGGGCGTCGCCCTGGTAGATCCGCAGGTTGTCGAGGCCGCGTTCCTCGGCGCGGTCCATGAGGTCGGCGATGCCCTGCGGGTAGACCTCGACGGCGAGGAGGTCCCTGTCGCGGTCGGCGTCGCCCATGGCGGCGGCGGCCTCGCCGTTGCCCGAGCCGATCTCCAGGACCACGGGGGCGGTGCGGCCGAAGAGGCGCGCGAAGTCGAGGCGGCCCTCCCCGGGGCTCCATTCCAGGCCGTAGCGCGGCCACAGGCGCGCGAACGCCTCGTCGTGGCGGGGCTTGTTGCGTCCCTGGCGGAAGTTGAACGTCAGGATGTGGCGGTGCTGCGGTTCCTCATCAGGCATAACCGGGCAAGTGTAGGGGCCCGGTCAGCGTTCGAGCTTGGCCGGGGCCTCGTAGGAGCGCCCGCGCACGCCGCCGGAGCCCTCGGGGCGCCTGGGGTCGGGGCGCGGGGGCGGCGGCGGGTCGTCGTCCTCGTCGTCGGCGAACAGGAACGACTCGCGGGTGTCCTCTTCCACGTAGTCGCCGTCGGGCTGCTCGGGCACGTAGGTCGGCGGTCCGACCTCCTCGTGCTCGGGTTCGGCGGTGAGCATCGCCTTGGGGCGGCGGCCCGGGCGCATGCGCTTGGCGCGGTCGCGCAGGAACCACACGTACCCGCCGAGGGCGAGGGCCGCGACGCCCGCGCCGATCCAGAAGCCCGGTCCGGCGACGACGACGCCGACGAGTTCGAGGAGGGTCAGTGCGATGAGCACGTAGAGGATGCGCCGGTGGCGGCGCCGCCACCATTCGGCGCGCATCTGCCGGAGCCTGGCCTGCTCGTGCATCTCGGGGTCCTCGCCGGTCAACGACTGGTCGGTCTCCAACCGTACCGAGTCGCCGCGGCGCGTGCCGCGCCGCTCCCACCCGCGCGCGTTCGGAACGCGCCGAGGTCCTTGGGCGGCAAGCATGTCGTCGAGTGAGGCGTCCGTTTCGCCCTGGTCTGCGGGGGCGCCTTCGGGACCGAGCGGGACGGTCCGGTGCGAGGCGGGACGCGGGGGCCGGTGGCCTTCGCGGGCGAGCACGCGCGCGTCGGAGGTGGCGCGGTCCTCGATCATCCGCTCGTCCGGGTCGTACCTGCGCACCAGCGCCGGGGTCAGGGCCAGCAGGGCCGTTCCGACCAGAAGCGCCAGCAGTACCGATGCGGGCATCGCTCACCTCCTTGCGTTGTTCGCGTCACAGTCTGCGTTACCCAACGGTACGCAACGGCCTGACGTATTTCCGACAGATGCCTGGAACCCGGGCGGGAAGTCCCAATACCATCACACATGGTCACAATCGCATCACAATTCACGACTATGACGGGTTTTTGCCCTAAACTCCGTGGAATGTCCTGTTCGCGACGCCGCCCACGTCGCGACCCGGCCCAATTCGCGACGCCGGGCGCAACCGGAGGACGACTCGATCGTTAAGTCAAGGGAGACAGCGAGAACTCCTCCAATCCAGTCGACCCACGGCCTCGCGCGAGCGACGCCTCCGAGCCCCCCGATCGTACGAGCTCGGCGCAACCAGGAAGGAGCACCGGCGCACGATGCCCGAGACCGTCCCCGCCGGCGATCCCCGCGGCCCAGGACCCGACGCCGCCCCTGAACCCGACGACGCGCCCCCGACCCGCTCCGACCCCGAGCTCATCGCCGCCACCCGCCGCGGCGACACCACCGCGTACGCCGTCCTCTACGAGCGCCACGTCCACGCCGCCCGCCGCCTCTCGCGCATCCTCTCCCGCGACCCCGCCGGCGCCGACGACCTCGTCTCCGAGACCTTCGCCAAGCTCCTCCACACCTTCCGCGACGGCGGCGGCCCCGACCTCGCCTTCCGGCCCTACATGCTCCAGACCCTCCGCAACACCTTCTACGACCGCGTCCGCCGCGACAAGAAGGTCGAGTTCACCGACGACCTCAGCCCCCACGACGCCGGCGAGACCTTCGTCGACCCCGCCGTCGAGGGCCAGGAGCGCCGCTACGCCGCCCTCGCCTTCGGCAAGCTCCCCGAGCGCTGGCGGATGGTCCTGTGGCACACCGAGGTCGAGGAGGACTCCCCGGCCAAGATCGCCACCATGCTCGGCATGACCCCCAACGGGGTCTCCGCGCTCGCCTACCGCGCCCGCGAGAAGCTGCGCCAGAACTACCTCACCGAGCACGCCGCCGACTCCCCCCGCGAGGAGTGCCGCTGGACCGTCGACCGCCTCGGCGCCCGCGTGCGCGGCAAGCTCGGCGAGCGCGACGTCCAGAAGGTCGACGACCACCTCGACTCCTGCGTCACCTGCAACCTCCTCTTCGCCGAGCTGACCGAGCTCAACTCCGGGCTGCGCGGCGTCGTCGCCGTGGTCTTCCTCGGCGGGAGCGCCGCCCCCTACCTCGCCGCGGGCACCGCCTCCGCGGCCGGCCTCGCCGTCGGCGGGTTCCTCGCGTTCGTCGGCGCCCCGTTCGTGGCCGCCGCCAATTGGATCCGCCGCATCGTCCAGCAGCTCGGCACCAAGGGCTCCCTCGCGACCGGCACCGCCGTCGCCGTGGTCGCCGCCGTCGCCGTCTTCGCCCTCACCTCCGGCGAGGACGAGGAGGAGCCGCAGGCCGCCCCCGACGAGCCCGCCGTCACCGCCCCCGCCGGCCCCGGGCCCGAACCCGACCCCGAGGACCCCGAGCCCGACCCGGAGGACCCCGCGCCTGAGGACCCCGACGACCCGGCCCCCTCGCCCGACCCCGAGGGCCCCGCCGAGGAGCCCGCGCCCGGCGCCGAACCCGCCGCCTACGGCATCGCCCACGGCCTCGGCACCAGCGGCCTCGTCGCGGGCGGCGACGCCGTCCTCCCCATCCGCCTCGAAGCCCCCGAAGGCTCCGGCGGCGCCTACGCGCCCGCCACCGAACGCGTGGCGGAGAGCGCCCGCGCCCCCGAGTCCGCGCCCACCGGGCACGGCCAGGCCCCCGCCACCGACCGCGTCACCCTCGACATCGCCTTCCCCGAGGGCGTCACCCTCGCCGCCGAGACCGCCGAACCCGGCTGGACCTGCGTCGAGGCCGACACCGTGCAGTGCTCCATCGCGAAGCTGCCCGACCCCGCCGAAGCCAACGTGCACATCCGCATCGGCGCCGACGTCAGCGGCTACCAGACCTTCACCGTGACCGTCGAGGGCCCCGGCATCTCCGGCACCACCGCCCTCCAGGTCCCCATCGCCCCCGCCGGCAGCACCGTCGGCTACGCCAGCCTCGACGCCACCGGCGTCACCGCCTCCGGCAACACCTGGATGACCTGCTCGGTCCCCGGCTGCCGCGACGCCGCCCTCCTCGGCGCCGGCGACCGCTGGCCCATGAAGGCGTACAAGCCCGACGACGCCCCCGCTGGCCGCGAAGGCGAGGCCGCCTCCGGCGCCCGACTCGACGTCCCCAGCGGTGCCACAGTGGAATGGGCCGGCCTCTACTGGGCCGGCGTCCACGAGGACCTCCCCACCGACGTCGCCCTCCACGGCCCCGGCGGCACCTGGGCCGCCGTCACCGCCGACGCCCTCACCGACACCAGCCCCGGCGTCCAGGCGTTCGCCGACGTCACCGGCCTCGTCACCGGCGGCGGCGACTACTGGGTCGCCACCGACAACCACCGGCTGCCCACGTCCCCGTGCAAGGCATGGCCCATCGACGCCGGCGCCCACTGCCTCGAACCCCACTGGGCCGGCTGGTCCCTCACCGTCGTCTACGCCCAACCCGGCGCCGACGCCCGCGAAGTCGCCGTCTACGACGGCGCCGCCGCCGAGGACACCGCGATCGAGATCGAGAACGGCGGCGAGGTCGACATCGCCGCCACCCTCTGGGGCGGCTCCGCCTACCGCCGCGGCGACGCCCTCACCGCCGGCGGCCAGGACCTCGGCGACCCCGCCACCTGCACTGCCAACGGCGCCCTGAACAACCCCGGCTGGTACGCCTTCGGCGTCGACGTGCAGGTCCACCGCGCGCACACCGGCGAGGCCGCCGCCATCCGCTTCGAACGCGGCGACGACCCCTTCATCGTCGGCGTCGTCGCCGTCGCCCAGCCCGCCGTCGAACCCTAGGGCCCTCACCGGACCGGACCCGTGACGAGCACCCGTTCGGGCGGTCCGCCCGGCCCCCGCTCCGGGTATCCTGGGCCCTGATGACCACGACCGGAACCCCGACGACCCGGGCCGAGCGCCCGGGCCTGATCCAGCGGGCCGTCGGCCTGCTCCGACGCCACGCCGGCGAGCTCTTCCGCTTCGCCGGAGTCGGCGGCACCGCCTACATCGTCGACGTCGGCCTCTTCAACGTGCTGTACCTCGGCCTCGACTGGTCCTACTGGTACGCGAAGATCCTCTCCGCGGTCCTGGCGATGACCCTCGCGTTCTTCGGCAACCGCCACTGGACCTGGCGCGAGCGCCGCGGCACTTCCGCGGCCCACCGCCAGTACGCCCTCTACTTCTTCTTCAACGGCATCGGCCTGCTCATCGCGCTGGCCTGCATCTGGGCCAACGCCGGACTCGCGTCCGTGTGGCCCCAGTACTTCGACAACGCGCTCGCGGTCAACCTCGCGGCGAACGTCTTCGGCGTCGGCCTCGGCTCCGTGTTCCGGTTCTTCGCGTACCGGACCTGGGTCTTCAACAGCCCGAAGCCCGCCGTGCCCTAGACGCCGCGAAGGCCCGCACCGGACCGGTGCGGGCCTTCCACGTGTGCGGGCTAGGCGCCGTCGCCCTCGCCGATGCGGCGCGAGCGGTCGTCCTCGGCGAGCTGGTACAGCAGCGCCTTGGTGCTGTCGACGCGCGGGACGTCGATGAGGTTGATCTCGCCGTCGTCGGAGGCGGAGTCGATGTTCATGTCGCCGAAGCCGAAGATCCGCTCCCAGACGTTCTGGGTGTACGAGACCGTGTTGACGCGGGCGAGCGGGATGTGGCGGCTCTCGCGGGTCACGAGACCTTCACGCCACATGATGCGCTGGTCGGTGATGACGTAGTGCGTCGAGCGCCAGCGGATCCACGGGATCACCGACAGCCAGATCAGCAGCGCGATCGTGATGACGACCTCGGCGAGGATGAGCCAGATCTTCCCGTCCCATTCGAGCTGGGTGGTGTACGTGATCGCGATGGCGCCGATCGCGAGGAAGACCACGAACCACAGGATCGGGGCGACGCCTTCCTTCCAGTGCGGGTGGGTGTGGAGCTTGACAACCTCGCCGCGGGCGAGCTGGTCGTCGGGATATCCCACTGCGGACCTCCAGGAGTGAGAAACGGGCCGGGGGCGGTACGAATGTTCAAAAGCACAGTACAACACTCCGTCACCGCGATCATGACCACGATTGCGCGCACTACCGGGGAGGGCGCCGCCTCGGGCCCTAAGGGACCCAGCCGTTCTTCGCCGCGTGCCAGCCGAGCTGGATGCGGGTGTCCACATCGGCCAGGTCCATGAGCTCGCGGACGCGCCGCTGCACGGTGCGCAGCCCGATGCCCAGTTTGGACGCGATCGACTGGTCGGTGAGCCCCGCGATGAGCAGGCCCAGCAGGACCGCGTCGTCCTCGGCGATGCGCACCCCGGCAGTGGAGGCCGTCGCGGCCGGGATGCCCGCGGCCCAGAGCTGCTCGAACAGGGTCGCCGCGAGTTCGGCGACCGATCGGTTCCCGGTGACGATCGCGCGCGGCCGGCCTTCGCCGGGCTCCTCCATGAACACGGTCCGCGCGTCCACGATGAGGAGCTTGAGCGGCAGGCGCTTCGCGAACCGGATCTCGTCGCCGGACCCGAGCGCGTGCCGCAGGTAGTCGGCGTACGGGTCGATGTCGAGCACCGAGCGGTCGAACAGGATCCGGTGGCACACGCCGCGGGCCTGGAGGTCCTGGTGCAGCTCGTCCTCGGGGACGGGCAGCACCATCGGCGGGCGCACGAACGTGGCGAGGCTCCGCTCGGCGCCGGCCTTGAGCTGGCGCAGCCGGGACCGGATCGCGACCGCGCCGGTGACGACCTCCCAGGTGCCGGCGGCCCCGCCCGGGCCGGGCCCGGCGCGGTGGATCTCCAGGAGCTCGCGCAGCGCCTCGTACTCGCCGAGGACCTCGCCGAGCTGGGAGGCGATCCGGCCGCCGAGGACCGCGTCGGGGCCGACGGCGCGGAAGCGCGCGTCGGCGACCATCACCGCGAAGCCCTCCTCCACGAGGTGCGCGAGGACGCCGCGGACGTGGTCGACCGAGCGCCCGGAGTCGGCCGCGAGCTGCGCCGCGGTCGCGTCCGAGCGCGACAGCAGGAGCCGGTAGAGCCCTTCCGCGTCAGGTGCGAGCCCGGTGGCGCCCGGCGGCTGCCGGGCCGGCCGGGTGTCGGGGTGCTCGCCGTCGCGCGGGGCCGGTCGCTCGCTCGCCTGGTCGGTCACTACCCCACTCCTCGGTCCTCGGGCCCGCGGTCACGCCCGGGGCCGCAGATGGACGACGTCGCCGGCGGCGACCGTCTCCACCGGCCCGTCGCCGGGGTCCACACGCAGGCGGCCGTCGGCGTCGATGCCGACGGCTCGGCCGGTCAGGTTGCGGCCGTTCGGGAACGATACCGCGACCTGTCTCCCCAGCGTGTCGGAGTTTCGCTCCCAGCGCTCCACGACCGGGCCGGGGCCCTGCACCTCCCAGGTGCGGTACACGGCCGCGACGTGCGCGAGGAACGCCGCGGCGATCTCCTCGCGCGCCAGGGTCGACGCCCCGGCCAGCAGCAGCGAGACGGCCCCCGGGACGGGCAGCTCGTCCTCGGTCAGCGACACGTTCAGTCCCGCGCCGACGACCACCGCGCCGCCCTCGGCCTGGGCGAGGATGCCGCAGACCTTCCTGCCGTCGATGAGGACGTCGTTGGGCCACTTGAGCTTCGCGCGCACCCCGCACACCGCGTGCAGGGCCTCTTCGAGCGCCACGGCGGTGGCGATGCTCAACGTCCCCCAGCGCTCGCGCGGCTGGGTCGGGCGCAGCAGGAACGACATCATGAGGCTCGCGCCCGCCGGGCTCTCCCAGCGCCGGTCGAGGCGGCCGCGGCCGCTCACCTGCTCCTCGGCGATGAGGACCCGCCCCTGCTCCGCCCCGTGCCGGGCGGCCTCGGCCAGGTCCGCGTTCGTCGACCCCGTGACCCCCACCACATCGACCTGGGTCCAGAAGTCGGACTTCTCCGACAACAGCGTCCGAAGGACGTGCCGGTCCAGTGGCTTTCTCATCGCTGTGTCCACGCGCATAGCGTAGCCACCGGGGGAGTCGATACGATCCGAAGCGTGACCGACATCGACTTCCACACGACCGCCGGGCGGCTCGCCGACCTGGCCGAGCGCCTCTCCGAATCGGCCACCGGGAACCCCCGGGCGATTGAGAAGCAGCACGAGAAGGGCAAGCGCACCGCGCGCGAGCGTCTGGAGGAACTGCTCGACGAGGGGTCGTTCGTCGAACTCGACAGCCTCCGCCGGCACCACTCGACCAGCTTCGGCATGGAGGCCAACCGGCCCTACGGCGACGGCGTCGTCACCGGCTACGGCACCATCGAGGGCCGCGAGGTCTGCGTGTTCGCCCAGGACTTCACCGTCCTCGGCGGCTCGCTCGGGCAGGTCTCGGGCGAGAAGATCGCGAAGGTCCAGGACCTCGCCATGCGCACCGGCCGCCCGATCATCGGCATCTCCGACTCCGGCGGCGCCCGCATCCAGGAGGGCGTGGCGTCCCTCGGCGGCTACTCCAGCATCTTCTTCCGCAACGTGCGCGCCTCCGGCGTGATCCCGCAGATCTCGCTCATCATGGGCCCGTGCGCGGGCGGCGCCGTGTACTCCCCGGCGATCACCGACTTCACGATCATGGTCGACCAGACCAGCCACATGTTCATCACCGGCCCGGACGTGGTCCGCGCGGTGACCGGCGAGGACGTCGGCATGGAGGAGCTGGGCGGCGCCCGCACCCACAACGCCGTCGCGGGCAACGCCCACTACCTCGCCTCCGACGAGGGCGACGCGCTCGAGTACGTCAAGCACCTGCTCTCGTACCTGCCGTCGAACAACCTCGACGAGCCCCCGGCCTACGAGTCGAAGGACTTCGAGCTCGACCTCACCGCCGACGACCTCGCGCTCGACACGGTCATCCCGAACTCCGCGAACCAGCCCTACGACATGCACAAGGTCGTCGAGTCCGTCCTCGACGAGGGCGAGTTCCTGGAGACCCAGTCGCTGTTCGCGAAGAACATCCTCACCGGCTTCGGGCGCCTCGACGGCAAGCCCGTCGGCGTCGTCGCCAACCAGCCCATGCACTTCGCCGGCTGCCTCGACATCGACGCCTCGGAGAAGGCCGCGCGGTTCATCCGCTTCTGCGACGCCTTCAACATCCCGATCATCTCCTTCGTCGACGTCCCGGGCTTCCTGCCGGGCACCTCGCAGGAGCACGACGGGATCATCCGCCGCGGCGCCAAGCTCATCTACGCGTACGCCGAGGCCACCGTCCCCAAGCTCACCGTCGTCTGCCGCAAGGACTACGGCGGCGCGTACTGCGTCATGGGCTCCAAGGGCGTCGGCGCCGACCTGTGCCTGGCCTGGCCGACCGCCGAGATCGCCGTCATGGGCTCCCAGGGCGCGGTCAACATCCTCTACCGCCGCGAGCTCGCGAAGGCCGACGACGAGCAGGCCGCGCGCGCCGAGCTCATGTCGGAGTACGAGGAGAAGCTGAACAACCCGTACGTCGCCGCCGAACTGGGCCTCATCGACGCGGTCATCCAGCCGCGCGAGACCCGCGCGATGCTCGTGCGCGGCCTGCGCATGAACGCCTCCAAGCGCGACGAGCTGCCCGCCAAGAAGCACGGCAACATCCCGCTCTAGCACGCGAGGGGGCGGCGCGGCCCGGCCGCGCCGCCCCCGTCCGCGCCCTTGACCGCGCCCCCGTCCCGCCTCCGACCGCGCCGAGAACTCACCCGATCCGGTGAGCACGCCCCGCGTCCGACCCGCCCGCACCCCGGCTACCGGCGGAAACCGCATTTCCGGCAGGAGCGGCGCGCACCACTCCCATCCCAGGAGTCCGATCCGGGTACCGTCTATACAGCTGGGGGAAGCGGGACGAATCGTCCCACCGGATATTGGGAGTGTGGGCGATGACACCAATCGGAGGAATGCTTCCCGGACTGCCGTCCCGGCGGTACGCGATCCTCATCGACGTCGGCTACCTCTACGCCGCCGCCGCGGAACTCCTCCTCGACGCCACCTCCCGCCGCGACTACCGCGTCGACGCCGAGAAGCTCATCAAATCGCTCATCGAACGCGCCGCGATCCGCCTCTCCGACGGCGAACTCCTGCGCCTGTACTGGTTCGACGCCGCCCGCGACCGCGTCCCCACCGTCGACCAGCGCGTCATCGCGAACATGGACTACGTCAAGGTCCGCCTCGGCAACCTCAACTCCCGCGGCCAGCAGAAGGGCGTCGACGCCCAGATCCGCTCCGACCTGGAGCTCCTGGCCCGCCACCGCGCCATCCACGAGGCCATCCTCCTCGCCGGCGACGAGGACATGGTCCCCGCCGTCGAGGTCGCCCAGGCGTACGGCGTCCGCGTCCACCTCTGGGGCGTCGAACCGCCCTACGGCACCAACCAGGCCGAACGCCTCGTCTGGGAGTCCGACACCGTCGAGACCATCGAGTCCGAAGAGCTCAAGGCGTACTTCACCAAGAGCGGCACCGCCGCCGCGGCGACCCACGGCATGGTCGGCGCCCCCATGGCCCAGCCGGAGCCGCGCGTGCCCAACCCTGCGGTCGTGTTCGGCACGCGCCAGTCCGTGGCCGTCACCATGACCGCGGCCGACGCCCTCGCCCAGGCGGAGTCGGCCCGGCCCAAGTTCGTCCGCACCACCCAGACCGGAGAGAAGCTCGACCCCGAGACCGTCCGCTCCATCGGCGAGTACGTCGGCCACAAATGGCTCCTGACCCGGGGCGCCGACAACATAGCGGACCTCCTGCCGGGCCCGCAGCTCCCCACCGTCATCGACAAGGAGCTGCTAGTAGAAGCGGAGAAGGAACTCGGCTACTCTCTACGCGACCACCCCGAAGCGCGGATCTGGGTCCGCGACGGGTTCTGGGAGCGGGTGCACCGCGAGTTCGATTTCGACGAGGAGTAGCGATGGGTCTGGAGCTCAAGGTCCTCCGAGGCAACCCCACCGATGAGGAGCTGGCCGCGCTGGTCGGCCTCATCACGGCCCTGCCGCGGCCGGTCGAGGAGACCGAGGCGCCGCGGCGCCGCGCCGCCTGGTCGAACCCCGGCCTGAAGCTGCGCGTGCGCCGCTCCTGGCGCGACACCGCCGTCCCCGCCCGCCGCGGGACGGACCGTTGAGCCGGCCCTTCCCGCAGGCTTCGCGGAGCGAAGCGGCGCGTCCGTTCGTACTGGCGTCCCAGTCGCCCGCGCGGCGGGAACTACTCAAGGCCGCCGGGATCGAACCGCTCGTCATCGTCTCCGGCGTCGACGAGAGCCAGGTCATGGGCCACGACCCGGCCGAACTCGCCAGCGCCCTCGCCGAACTCAAGGCCCAGGCCGTCCTCGACCAGGTCAGCCCCGGCTCGCTCGTCCTCGGCTGCGACTCCGTGCTCCACTTCGGGCACGAGATCCTCGGCAAGCCCGAGGGCCCCGAGGAGGCGACCTCCCGGTGGAAGCGCATGCGCGGCAGCTCCGGGACGCTCTACACCGGACATTGCCTCGTCGACACCGAGGCCGACCGGCAGATCGTGCGCGCCTCCGGCACCGTGGTCCACTTCGCGGAGGTCTCCGACGAGGAGATCGCCGCGTACGTCGCCACGGGCGAACCGCTCCACGTCGCCGGGTCCTTCACCCTCGACGGGTACGGCTCGGCGTTCATCGACCGCATCGAGGGCGACCCGGGCACCGTGATCGGCCTGTCGATGCCCCTGCTGCGCGGGATGCTCGGCGAGCTGGAGATCGCGCTCCACCAGCTCTGGCGCTAACTCCGCGCCGACCCTCCGGCGGCGGGTCTTCGTCGCCTCGACCACGTCCACCGCTTCGAGCTGCCAGCGGCGCGCCGCCTCCAGGGTGAACGCGCGGCCGTCCTCGATGTGCGCGAGGGCGACCGCGGCGGCGCGGTCGGCGTCGGGGGCCATGAGCGCGTCGAGGAGTTCGGCGTGCTCCTCGCGCTGGCGCACGGGATCGCGTTCGACGGTGAGGTGGAACAGCCACCGCATGCGCGCCTCCAGCGGCTCCATGATCTGGGCGAGGAGCGGGTTGCGGGCGGCGGCGACGAGTTCGCGGTGGAACGCGGCGTTGGCCTCGGTGCGGGTCTCGGCGTCGGTGCGGGGGCGGACGCACTCCTTGAGCCGGTCGAGGTCGCGCGGGCCGGCGTTGGCGGCGGCGAGGCGGGCGGCGACGGGTTCGAGGCCGGCGCGCACGTCGAAGAGGTCGGCGATGTCCTTGGGGGTGGGGACGGTGACGATGCTGCCCTGGCCGGGGACGGTGGTGACGAGGCCGTCGGCGGCGAGGCGCTGGAGGGCTTCGCGCAGGGGGATGCGGGAGACCTCGAACTCGGCGGCGAGGTCGCGTTCGATGAGGCGGGCGCCGGGGCGGAGCCCGACGGTGACGATGCGCTCGCGCAGCGCCCCGTAGACCTGGTCGGCTCTGCCCATGTCGCCCCCTCTGCCGCCCCCGGTGGACGGAAACCCGTCAAAGGTATACCGTCGATGTTAATGGTATACCGCTAAGAGCGGACCTGAAGGGGAAAGGATCGACACATGACCGACCTGCTGCTGCGCGACGCCCGGCTCTGGGGCCGCGAGGGACGCACCGACCTGCTCGTCAGTGACGGCCGCATCGCCGCTGTAGGCGACGCCCTCGCCGCGGGGGACGCGCACGTCGAGGACCTCGCCGGCGCCGTCGTCATCCCCGGGCTGGTCGACGCCCACGCGCACGTCGACAAGACCCTCTGGGGCGGCCCCTGGGTCCCGCGCACCGCCGGCCCCGGCCTCGCCGCCGCCATCGCCTACGGCGCCGACCGCCGCGCCGAGTTCGGCATCCCCAACCCCGACTTCATCACCGCGCTCCTCACCAACATGGCCGCCTCGGGCACGACCCACGCGCGCTCGCACGTCGACGTCGACCCCGGGATCGGCACCGGCGCCGTCGACGCCGTCCTCGAAGGCGTCGAACGCCTCGCCGGCCGCATCGACGTCGAACTCGTCGCCTTCCCGCAGACCGGCATCCTCGTCAGCCCCGGCACCGCCGACCTCCTCGAAGAGGCCCTGAAGGCCGGCGTCAAGTCCATCGGCGGCATCGACCCCGCCGGGTTCGACCTCGACGCCGAGACCCACCTCGACCTCGTCTTCGCCCTCGCCGGCCGCTACGGCGCCGAGATCGACATCCACCTCCACGACGGCGGCGACCTCGGCATCCGCGAGTTCGACCTCATCATCGAGCGCACCCGCGCCCTCGGCTACACCGGCAAGGTCGTCATCAGCCACGCCTTCGCCCTGTGCGACGCCGACGACGCCACCCGCGCCCGGCTCATCGCCGACCTCGCCGAACTCCAGATCGGCCTGACCTCCGTGGCGCCCAAGCAGATCCTGCCCCTGCGCGAACTCGCCGAAGCAGGGGTCACCATGGGCATCGGCAACGACGGCGTCCGCGACCTGTGGAGCCCCTACGGCACCGGCGACCTGCTCCAGCGCACCCAGTGGTTCACGCGCAACGCCGGGTTCAGCCGCGACGCCGACATCGAACTCGCCCTCCATGCCGCCACCTTCGGCGGCGCGCGGCTGCTCAAGCTCGACGGCTACGGACTCGCCGTCGGCGACACCGCCGACCTCGTCGCCCTCAAGGGCCGCAACCCCTCAGAGGCCGTCCTCGAACACCACCCGCGCCCGCTCGTCGTCAAGAACGGCCGCATCACGGCCCGCGACGGGAAGCTCGTTTAGAACCGCCTGGGGTTCCGCAAAAGGCGGCGGGGCTCCGGGCCAGACCATGCCTTTTTGCACTACCTGGCCCGGAGCCCCGCAAAGAAAAGACGGCGGGGTTCCGGGCCAGACCATGTCTTTTGCACTACCTGGCCCGGAGCCCCGCAAAAAAGGCGGCGGGGCTCCGGGCCAGGTAGTCGGAACCCCGCCGCTGGGCCGACCGCCTACCCCACTTCGGCGGACGGCCTCCTGGTGATGGCGGCAAAGTCTCTTGTCGAGCAGGCTTGGTCTTTGCCGCCGCGCCACCATTTGGCGTTGGAATAAGCGTAGAACCACACATTCGACTTGCGAAGTCAAAAACCCGACAAGTGCAGACATTGCCATTCGAGCATGAACACGCGTGGGGGAGTGCGAGGACCGGCGGAAATACCGTCCACTCAGGACGAGTCGTCTTCGCTTTCGAGCGGCTTCTGTTGTCCTCGTTGGTATACCCGCGCGGAGACCTGGACCTGTGCGATGCGGCGCAGCGCCTCGAAGATCGCGTCGCCGAGGACCGTGCCGACGACCATCGCCTCCAGGATCTCGTCGCGCTCGCGCCGGGTCGACAGCAGCGCCAGGTCGAACTCGGCCACGATCTCCGCCGCCCGCGCGTACTCGCCGGTCATGTCGACCATGTCGACCAGGTCGAGTTCGCGCAGGCGGCCGATCGCGTCGGCGAGGATGCGCAGGTACGGGTGGCCGGGGTGGATCGCGTCCCAGCCCCGGCGCCGGACGATCTCGCGTGCGAGGTCGAGGTCCTGCGCCCGCGGCTCCTCGGCCGGGAGGCGGTGCTGCGCGAGGGCGCGGCTCGCGACGCCGAGCGTGCTGTCGATGTCGCGGTCGGGCTCCTCGATCTCGGCCAGCACCTCGCGGACCTTCGCGATCGGCACCGAGCCGACCTCGACCATGGCCCGCACCAGGCGCAGCCGCCGCACGTGCGCCTCGCCGTACTCGACCCGGTTGTGGCCGCGGCGCTCGCCGCCGGAGAGCAGGCCCTCGCGCACGTAGTACTTGATGGTGGCCGCGGGGACCCCGGTCCGGGCGCTGAGCTCTCCGATTCGCATGGCTCCTTCTTACCCGAAGCGCGGTTGACCCCCGTCCCACTCAAGTGATAGCTTCACTATCGATAGTGAAACTCACACCTGGAGCCCCCTCATGACCGCCACCCTCGACACCAGGCGCCCCGCGCGCCGGGGCCGCGTCACCGTTCTCGTCGTCGCGATCCTCAGCGTCGCGATCGTCCTCTACGCCGTGCCCGCCTACCTGGTCCCCGACGTCGACTCCCGCGTCGGCATCCGCGAGGACGTGCCCTTCCACCTGCCGTTCCTCGTCGTCCACGCCGCGACCGCCGGGATCGCGCTCCTGGTGGGGCCGTTCCAGTTCTTCGCCTCGATCCGCGACAACCACCCGAAGGTCCACCGCACCCTCGGCCGCGTCTACCTCCTCGCGGGCGTCCTCCCCGGCAGCCTCACCGGGATCGTCGTCGCCGTGCTCACCACTGCCGGGCCGATCCCGCTGGTGACCTTCGTGCTCCTGGACGTCTTCTGGTTCTACTCGGCCCTGCGCGCCTACCGCGCGGTGCGCGCCCGCGACTTCGCGACCCACCGGCGGTGGATGATGCGCAATTTTGCAGCCACTTTCGCCGCCGTCAACCTGCGCGTCTACCTGGGCCTGTTCATCGCCGTCCAGCTGCCGCTCCTCGACGGCCACTACGGCGGCGACTTCGACGCGCTCTTCAGCACCGCCTACACCGCGGCGGTCGTGGGCTCGATCGTGCTCAACCTGGTGTTCATGGAAATCTATTTGCGGCGCAAGGCGTCCCGGGGGACGCTCGACCCGACGGCCTGAACACACGGAGGCGACATGGGCAGCGAAGTGCACGAGATCTCGACCGACCCCGACCGGCTCGACCGCGAATGGGTCCACCGGGTCATCTCGACCGAGACGTACTGGGCGGAGGGCCGCACCCGCGAGGACATGGACCACGCGATCGCGCACTCGCTGCCGTACGGCGTCTACGACGCCTCGGGGAAGCAGGTCGCGTTCGCGCGTCTGGTCACCGACCGGACGTACTTCGCGTGGCTCAGCGACGTCTTCGTCGACCGCGCCGCCCGCGGGCAGGGCCTGAGCAAGCTCCTCATGGAGCGGATCGTCGCCGACGCCGAGGCGATGGGCCTGCGGCGCGTCCTCCTCGCCACCGACGACGCGCAGGGCCTCTACCGGCAGTTCGGCTTCGGCGACATCAGCGACGACTACTCCTGGATGTACCGGGTGTGGGCCACCCGCCCCTAGTCCACGATCGCCGGACGGGTGTCGCGGGGGCGCGCTAGGCTGGTGCGTCCCGAATTCGAGCGAGGAGCGCCGTGTCCCAGGAACCAGGCCCCGCCGACGCCCGGCGGTCGGAGGACGTCGACACGTCCCACGCAGTGCCCGATCCCGATCCCGCCAACACCCCCGAGCAGGAGATCGCGATCGAGCAGGCGTTCGTCGACCGCGTCTACGACCGGGTCGACGTGCTGCGCGCCGACGCCGTCGGCGACCGCGACGCCGGCTACCGCCACCTCGCGGCGACCGTGCCCGGCGCCCAGTACGAGCGCGACGTGTTCGTCTACCGCGCCGCCCGCCGCATCGCCGACCTCGACTCGCAGCACGAGGGCCTGGTCTTCGGGCGCCTCGACTTCGACGACCGCCGGGTCCGCCACATCGGCCGCCTGGGCGTGCGCGACGAGGAGTACCGGACGCTGCTGGTCGACTGGCGCGCCCCCGCCGCCGCCCCGTTCTACCGCGCCACCGCCGTCGACCGCCAGGAGGTGGCCCGGCGCCGCGTCATCCGCTCGTTCGGGCGCGGCGTGGAGGAGATCAGCGACGACCTGCTCAACGAGGACGCCGCCGAGCGCCTGCCCGTGATCGGCGACGGCGCGCTCATGGCCGCCCTGGGCCGCAAGCGGACCGGGCGGATGCGCGACATCGTCGCCACCATCCAGGCCGAGCAGGACGCCGCGATCCGCGCGCCCGGGCGCGGCGCCACGATCATCACCGGCGGCCCCGGCACCGGCAAGACCGTCGTGGCCCTGCACCGCGCCGCGTACCTGCTGTACCAGGACCGCAACCGCTACGAGGCCGCCGGCATCCTCGTCGTCGGCCCCTCGGCCGTGTTCATGAAGTACATCGGCCGCGTGCTCCCCAGCCTCGGCGAGGAGACCGCCGCCCTGTACTCCCTCGGCGAGCTGTTCGCGGGCGTCGAGGCGACCCGCCAGGACCGGCCCGCCGTCGCGGCCGTCAAGGGCGGCACCGTCATGCTCCCGATCCTGCGGCGCCTCATCCGCCAGACCCCGCCCGACGCCCCCGCGGAACTGCGGATCGTCTACCGCGGCGACGTGTTCAAGCTCGACGCCGCCGACCTCGCCGCCGCCCGCGCCCGCGTCTTCGAGAAGGAGCCGCACCCCAACCTCGCCAAGACCGAGGCCGGCCGGGCCCTCCTGGTCGCCCTGTGGCGCAAGGTGAAACCCGTCCTGCCCGACGCCGAGCCCGCCAAGTACTCGCGGGACGTGGGCTCGCGCGGCGAGTTCCTGACGTTCCTCGACCACTGGTGGCCCGACCTCGACCCCGCCGAAGTGCTCGGCTGGGCCGGCGACCCGCGCCGCCTCGCCTCCGCGTCCGAGGGCCACCTCAAGCGCGAGGCCGTCGACGGGGTCGCCGCCTCCCTCCGCGAGGCCGACTTCTCCATCCCGGACGTGGCGCTCCTCGACGAGCTGCGGATCCTCCTCGGCGTCAAGCGCCAGCCGCGCGGGCGCGACCGCATCCGCTCGTGGGACGGCATCCAGGAGGTCTCGACCGCCCAGGACCGCTTCTACGACCGGCCCGAGCGCCAGGCCCGCGACGCCTTCTACGAGGACTACGCGCACGTCATCGTCGACGAGGCCCAGGACCTCTCGCCGATGCAGTGGCGGATGCTCTCGCGGCGCGGGCGCGCCGCCGGGTGGACGATCGTCGGCGACGAGGCCCAGTCGAGCTGGCCGCGCCCCAAGGAGAGCGCCGACGCCCGCCGCCGCGCCGTCCCCAGCGGCCGCATCCACGAGTTCCACCTGACGAAGAACTACCGGAACTCCAAAGAGGTCTTCGAGTACGCCGCCGACTGGGCCCAGCCCCGGCTTCGCACCATCGACCTCCCCGAGGCCGTGCGCGAGACCGGCGTCCCCGTCGAGGTGGTCACCGCCGACCCCGACGCCCTCCTCCCCGAGGTCGCCGGCGCCGTCGCCGCGGCCCTGGAGGCCGTCGAAGGCACCGTCGGCGTCATCGCGCCCTACGACCGCCACGGCGAACTCGCCGCCGTCGTCCACGACGACCGCGTGACCCTCGTGGGACCCTTGGAGTCCAAGGGCCTCGAATGGGACGCCGTCATCGCCGTCGACCTCGACGCGGTCGCCGCCGCCCACGGCCCCGGCGTCGCCTACGTCGTCCTCACCCGGGCCACCCAGCGCCTCAAGCGCATCGACCTGGGCTGATCCGCCTGCCGGGCCGCACCCGCGCGGCCCGGCTCAGGCACGGACGGCGGCGCGCCGCCCGACAACCCGTCTCGAAAGGCCGTACCCGAGCAGGCCGACGACCGGCAGCACGGACGTCCACCGCAGATCCGGCCGGGACTCGTCCGCCACGGACCGCCACTGCGGATCCGGGATCATCGGCAGCGACTCCCACCAGGCGAGGCGGTACCGCACCACCCGGTCCCCGGCCTCGACGGGCTCGCCGCCGAGGACCCGGAACCGCTCCCCGTCGGCCAGCAGGCGATCGCTCGGGACCGTGGCGCTCCATCCGGAGAGGTCGCAGGCCACGACGAGCCCGAGACCGGCCACCGGCCGCTCGCACTCGCCGACTTCGAGCACCTCCACCGGCACCGGCCCGCGCTCGCCGGCCGGCGAGCCGTACGCGACCTGCGCCGCGCCGACCGCGGCCATCGCGAGCAGGAACACGGCCGGGACCACCCAGGACTCGATCCTCGCGGCCCGGGTCGGTCGCGGCACGTCGCGCCGCCGCACCGCCGCGGGGGCGAGCAGCCGCAGCACGAGCAGGATCAGGAGCGCGAGGCCCGCGGCGAGCGCGAGCATCGCCGCGACATCGTAGATCGCATGCATTGAAGGGCCTTCGAGAGAGGTGGAACGGGTCAGTCGAGGACGCGGTCCTCGGCCTTCTTGCGGCCGGCCCGCCGGACGCCCCAGACGAGGAGTGCGGCCGCGAGGACGCCCGGGCCCATGTGGACCAGGAGGACGCCGAAGAGGCTCGGGCCGCCCCAGTCGGTCTCGTAGGTCGACGGGTCGGAGAAGTCGATGACGAAGGGCTCCATGAGGGCCCGGACGATGAAGAACCCGCCGACGACGAAGGCCAGCACCCACAAGACGCGTTTCATGGTCCGACTCTAATGCGCGGCGGGCGCATCGAGGTGCCCGCGGATCCCGATCGTCAGCAGCAGCTGCGCGATCGCGTACGTCGACATGACGGCCAGGCCCGCGAGCGGCAGGTCGAACCCGGCGACGCCGAGGCCCAGGACCAGGTCCGAGACCACGAACAGCGCGCCGCCGACCCCGGCGAGGTGCCCGCCGCCGCGGGCGATGCCGAGGGCCGCCGCGAACGCGGCCATGCCCACCAGCAGCAGGCTGTAGACGGCCACCGGCGCCGCGAGCGAGCCCAGCCGGGACCACAGGGCGATCATGAGCCCGGCCCAGAACGCCAGGTAGCAGACCGGCACCAGGTACCGGGTGCGGAACGCGCGCAGCGCCCCGAGCTTCGCGAACGCGGCGATGTACAGGACCTGCATGACCCCGAACAGCCCCATGCCGACCAGGAACGCGGCCGTCCCCTCGACCAATAGCGCCGCGTCCGCCGCGCACGCGAAGAGCAGGCCGAGGCCGAACAGGCGCGCGGGCGTCTGGCCCGGTGCGACCGAGACGACGAGGTAGCCCAGGAGCAGCAGTGTGAGCAGGGTCTTGGACGCCCAGCGGACCGCGTCGAGGTCGAGCACGACCGCGGTCAGCTCGACGGCGAGGACCGCCGCGAACGCGAGCAGCCAGGTCCGGGCGCGGACGCGGGCCATCTGCGAGCGGATGAGGAGGAGGGGTGGGCTCATGGCTGTGGGACGTTACCAGACGCCCGCCGCCGGTCGAGTCCTCAGTCGAGGCGCTGGATGTTGACGGTCTCGCCCTGGACGACCTTGCCGGGGCCGTCACCGTAGAAGTTGTTCTGGAACATGACCCGCTGCCCGGCCTGGTCCACCCGCGTCACGTGGATGCTGCGGCCCGCGAGCGCTTCGAGCTCCGCGAGGAACGCCGGGTCGGCCGCGCAGGTCTCCTCGATGACCGCGGCGAGGTCGGCGACCGGGACGCGCCCGGTCTCGGCGCGCATGAGGACCGCCTCCCGCGCGTCGTCCTTCGCGAACCGGTCCTTGACGAACTTCCCGGCCGCGACGATCCCGCGGGCGGCCTCCTCGGCGAGCTTGCCGGCTGCGGCGGTGGCGATCGAGATCAGGACGGGGTCCATCGGGCCTCCTTCGGGGGGGTTCGGTCCCAGGGTAGTCCAGGCAGGAGGGTTCAGGCGTTCCCGGCGGCCGCGGCCGTCAGGTTCCAGAGCGTCACGGCGTGGCCGCCGTGCTCGTACCCGAGCGCGCTCACCGAGGCGGTGTCGATGGTGAAGTCGCGGCCGTCGCGGGCTGGCCGCCCGAGCCAGCGGGCCGCCGCCACGCGGAGGCTGTGCCCGTGGGCGACGAACGCGACGTCGCCGCGCTCCAGCAGCGGCTCGGCCTCGGCCAGGGCCCGGTCGAGGCGGGCCGCGACCTCGTCGGCGGACTCGCCGCCGGGGCCCTTCCCGCCGTCGGTCCACAGCGTCCAGTCCGGGTCCTCGCCCCGGATCTCCTCGCTGGTGCGGCCCTCGTAGTCGCCGTACGCCCACTCGGCCAGGTCGGGGATGACGGCCGTGACCGGGAGCCCGGCCAGGTCGGCGGTGACGAGCGCCCGCTTGCGCGGGCTCGACCAGACCGCCTCGAAGCGGCGTCCGGCCAGCAGTGGCACGAGCGCCTTCGCTTGGGACACACCGTGCTCGGTGAGGTCGAGGTCGGTGACCGAGGTGTGCCGGCCCGAGGCCGACCAGGTCGTCTCGCCGTGGCGGATGAGCACGATCTCTCCCATGCCTGCCACCCTAGACCGCGAACGCGACCGGCACGCGCGTTAGGCCGCTTCGGCGAGGAACACGCCCATGAACCCCCGCGCGTCCGTCCAGTACCCGGACGGCGCGAACCCCGCGGTCCGCAGGTCCTCCTCCAGCTCGGCCCGGCGGAACTTCACGGAGATCCCGGTCCGGACCTCCTCCCCGGCGTCGAAGGCGACGTCCAGGCCCAGGCCCGCCACGTCGACGGCCATCGGCTTCAGCGCGCGCAGCCGCATGTCCACGGTCGCCCCGCCCGCGTCCCACAGTGCCACGTGCTCGAAGTGGCCGGGCACGAAGTCGGCGTCGAGGCGGTGGTTGAGGACGTGCAGCACGTTCCGGTTGAACTCGGCCGTCACGCCCGCCGCGTCGTTGTACGCGGCCAGGATCACCGCCGGGTCCTTGACCAGGTCGGCGCCGAGGAGGAACCGGTCGCCCGGGCGCAGGGCCTCGCGCAGGTCCCGCAGGAACTGCGCGCGCTCGGGGGCGGTGAAGTTCCCGAAGGTCCCGCCGAGGAACGCCACCAGGCGCGTGTCGCGGTGGTCCGGCAGGTGCGCGAGGTGGCGCGTGAAGTCGCCGACGATCCCGCCCAGGTACGCGTCCGGGTAGACCTCGGCCAGCTCCAGGAGCACGTCCCGGACCTCGCCCGCGGCGACGTCGAAGGGCCAGAACGCGTCCAGGCGCCCGGCCGCCGCGAGCGCGTCGAGTACCGGCCGGATCTTCTCGGCCCGGCCCGCGCCCAGCTCGATCACCGACACCGGGCCCGCACCGAGGGCCGCGGCGATCTCGCCGGCCCGGTCGCGCAGGACCGCGCGCTCGCTGCGGGTCTGGTAGTACTCCGGCTGGCGCGTCAGCTCCCCGAACAGCGCGGAGCCGCGGCCGTCGTAGTGCAGGCGCATCGGGAGGTGCTTGGGGTGCGAGGTCAGGCCGACCCGCGTGTCGAGGCGGAGGCTCGCGTCGAGGTCGTCGTCGTCGAGGCAGATCCGCAGTTCCGGTTGAGGCACCTGTAAATGCTATGCCCTCGGTGTCCGAGTTACGGGCATGTGAACCGGGCGGGGCCGTCAGGCCCCGGCTGCCAGACCTCGGCTGCCAGGCCCCGGCTGTCAGAACCCGGCCGTCATGCCCCGGCCGTCATGCCCCGGCGGTCAGGGGGCGCCGGCCACCGTGCACGCCTGCGCGGCCACCTGGCTCGCGTACCGCAGCGCGGCGGCGACCACGGTCTCGTTGCCCCAGGACGGGAGCCGGTCGAGGCGCATCCAGCCCGCGGAGGTGAGCCACCCGATGAGGCCGGAGGTGTAGGCGTCGCCGGCGCCGATCGCGTCGACGAGGTCCGCGCGGGCGGCGTTCATCTCGGTGACGTGGTTGCGGTGGAACGCGATCGACCCGGCGTCCCCGAGCGTGACCACCACGAGTTCGGGCCCGAGCCCGAGCCAGTCGCGGGCGACCCGGTCGACCGGGACGCCCGGGTAGAGCTGCGCGAGGTCGCGTTCGGAGGCGCGCACGAGGGTCGACAGGCCGACGAGGCGCTCGGTGCGCTCGCGGACCTTCGCGGCCTCGCCCATCGCGGGGAGGCGGATGTTCGGGTCGAAGGTGACGGGAACGGCGCCGCGGGCGCGGTTGACCCAGTGCTCGATGGTGCGCGCGGACGGTTCGAGGTAGGCCGCGAGCGAGCCGAAGTGGACGAGGTCGACGGTGCCGGGGTCGGCCCGGGGGAGGGCCCGGCCCTCCCACGCGAAGTCGGCGGTGCCGGTGGTCCAGTAGTCGTAGCGGGCGGTGCCGTCGCCGTTGACGACGGCGAGGCCGAGCGTCGAGGGCAGGTCGGTGCGCTGGAGCCAGTCGCGGCGGACCCCGGCGGAGATGTGGCGTCGCCAGACGCGGCGCCCGAAGTGGTCGCCGCCGACCGAGCCGACGAGGGCGGTGGGGATGCCGCGCTTGGCGAGGGCGACGGCGGTGTTCGCGGGGCCGCCGCCGCAGGTGGGCCGCAGCCGGCCCTCCGGCGCGGGCACGAGGTCGATGACGTTCTCGCCTGCCACGAGGATCAACGGGGGCTCCTTCCGGTCGGGCGCGGGTGCCGCTGCGGAGAGGTTATTCCCTCCGCCCGACCGCCCGGAAGTCGGATTCGCGCCTCTTCGCGCCCCGGTGGCCGGGCGCGTCCCGGTTCGGACGCGCCTGGGGCGGTCGCGGGCAGGCGGGCGGCGGGTGCGGGGCGGGGACTCGTGGGCCACGCCGCGGCGGGGTGCCGCGGGGCGGCCCGGGGCGGTCGTCCAGGATGGGGGCATGTCCAGCGAAGAGGTCAAGACCGGGGTCGAGACGCGGGCCGACGCCGACACCGCGCAGGCCGACGGCCGGTCGGCCGCCGAGGCGAACGTCGAGGCGGCGAAGTCGGCGCGCCCGAGGCACCGGCGGATGCGCGACATGGCGCTGTCGATGGCGGTCCTGCTGGTGCCGCTCGGCCTCGTCTACTGGGGCTGGGGCTGGCTCGCCGAGGACCGGCAGGTGAGCGTGGTCGACACCGGCGAGAACTACGCGGCCGCCGCGAGCCTGGGCCTGCCCGCGATCGAGCCGGAGCTCTCCGAGGACTGGAAGCCGATCTCCACGCACCTCGCCGCCGGCGAGGGCGTGACGACGCTGCGGACCGGCTGGTACTCGCCCGACGGCAACGGGCTCCAGATGTCCGAGACCGACGGCGCGGCGACCGAGGTCGACGAGGGTCTGACCGGCGCCGGCACCCCGGTCGAGGCCGGGGGCATCGAGTGGGCCGCGTACGAGCTCGACAGCGGCGAGGCGTGGGTCGCCGAGATCGACGGGACCACGATCGTCCTCTCGGCCGAGCCCGACGGCATCCCGGACCTGGAGGAGCTCGCCGAAGGCGTGGCGGCCGCGGCGTAACGCGCGCCGCCCGAAGGGCGTGGGTGGGCGGGCTAGTAGTGGTTCCATCCCTAACCCCCACCCTCCCGGGGAAAGGTAGCCCCCATGCTTCCGGGCGGGTCCGACAAGAACGACCCCCGCGGCCCGGAATGTCGCCCGAACGAGTGAGTTCGGGCGGATCGTCATCGACCGAGTCCGAGTCCGAGTCCGAGTCCGAGTCCGAGTCCGAGTCCGAGTCCGAGTCCGAGTCCGAGTCCGAGTCCGAGTCCGAGTCCGAGTCCGAGTCCCGGCTGGCGCCGGGCCGCGCCGACGCCCGGGGCTGGTTCCCGGCATCGCCTCCGGGCTCGGTGGCGCTACTCCTCGGCGTCGTCTCCGGGCTCGGTGCGGGCCTTCAGGCGCTCCCGGGCGCCTTCGAGGTGCGACTGGCACCGGTCGGCCAGGGCCTCGCCGTGCTCCCAGAGCTTCAGCGACTCCTCCAGGGTGGCGCCGCCCGCCTCCAGTCGCTCGACCGTGGCCACGAGCTCGGCCCGGGCCTCCTCGTACGTCAACCGCTCATCGCTCACTGCGCGTCGTCCTCCCTTGTCTCCGTGTTCGTCTGCACCACCGCCGCCCGCAGCGAACCCGCCGCGAGCCGCACTTCGATCGCCTCGCCCGCGTCCGCGGCGTCCCGCAGGACCGCCCCCGAGTCCGTGTCGGTGACGATCGCATAGCCGCGGTCCAGTGTGGACTGCGGTGAGAGCGCCCTGAGCCGCGCCCGCAGGTGCTCCAGGTCGTCCGTCGACCGCTCCAGGCGCGAGTCGACCCGGGACCGCATGCGGTGCACCAGGTTCGCGACCGCCTCGGACCGGGCCTCCAGCATCGTCTCGGGCCGCGCCAGCACCGGCCGCGCGCGCATCGCCGCGAGCGCGTCGGCCTCGCGCGCGAGCATCGCGTTCAGGGCCTGGCGCAGGCGGGTGCGGCTGATGTTGAGGCCGCGCTGCTCCTCGGCGAGGTCGGGGACCACCTTCTTCCCGGCCTCGGTGGGCGTGGACGCGCGCCAGTCGGCGACGTAGTCGAGGATCGGCGTGTCGGGCTCGTGCCCGATCGCCGAGACCACGGGCGTGACGGCCTCGGCCACCGCCCGGCACAGCGTCTCGTCGGAGAACGGCAGCAGGTCCTCCATGGAGCCGCCGCCGCGGGCGATGACGATGACCTCGACGTCGGGGTCCCGGTCGAGCTCGGCGAGCGCCGCGCAGACCTCGGCGACCGCGCGCGGGCCCTGGACGGCGACCTCGCGGACCGCGAAGTCCGCGGAGGGGAGCCGGGCCTTGGCGTTCTTGAGGACGTCGCGCATCGCGTCGGAGGCGCGCCCGGTGATGAGCCCGATCCGGTAGGGCAGGAACGGCAGCGGCTTCTTGCGGTCGGCCGCGAACAGGCCCTCGGCGGCGAGGAGCTTCTTGAGGCGCTCCAGCCGGGCGAGGAGTTCGCCGAGGCCGACCTGGCGGATCTCGCGCACGTGCAGCGAGAGGGAGCCGTTCTTGTCCCACCACTGGGCCTGGGCGCGGATGACGACCTGGGCGCCGTCGCGCAGCGGCGGGTCGCAGGCCGCGACGGCGCCGGTGAAGTCGACGACCCGCATCGAGACCTCGGCCGAGGGGTCGCGCAGGGTCAGGTAGACGGTGCGGCCGCGGTGGCTGATCTCCGTGATCTGCCCCTCGGTCCACACCTCGCCGAGGCGGGCGAGCCAGTCGCCGATCTTCTTGGAGACGACCCGCAGCGGCCACGGGTTCTCGGCGCTCATCGGCGCGCCGGGCCCGGTGGCGGGGCCCGGGGCCCGGTCCGGCGCGCCTTCCGGTACCTGGCCGGGGGCGCTCGGCTGGGCGGGCGGTCCTGCGCTGCTCTGCTCTGCGGCGGTCACGTGTTCAGCGTAACTGCGGGGTGTGACGAAACCGGCCGTGCGGATACCATCGAGGCGTGGCAGACCCGAAGCGAGTGTTGTTGGCCAAGCCGCGCGGGTACTGCGCGGGCGTGGACCGGGCCGTGGTGACCGTCGAGAAGGCGCTGGAGCTCTACGGCGCTCCCGTCTACGTGCGCAAGGAGATCGTGCACAACCGCCACGTGGTCGACACGCTGGCGGCGAAGGGCGCGGTGTTCGTCGAGGAGAACGAGGAGGTCCCGACCGGCTCGGTCGTGGTCTTCTCCGCGCACGGTGTGGCGCCCGAGGTGCACGACCAGGCCGCCGAGCGCGGCCTCAAGGCGATCGACGCGACCTGCCCCCTGGTGACCAAGGTCCACAAGGAGGCGCGCCGGTACGCCGAGGAGGACTACGACATCCTGCTCATCGGCCACGAGGGCCACGAGGAGGTCATCGGCACCTCCGGCGAGGCCCCCGAGCACATCCAGCTCGTCGACGGCCCCGACTCGGTGGACGGGGTGACGATCCGCGACCCCGAGAAGGTCGTGTGGCTGTCGCAGACGACGCTCTCGGTGGACGAGACCATGGAGACCGTCGACCGGCTGAAGAAGCGCCTGCCGCTGCTCCAGAGCCCCCCGAGCGACGACATCTGCTACGCGACCCAGAACCGCCAGCAGGTGGTCAAGGACATCGCGGCCGACTGCGACGTGATGCTCGTGGTCGGGTCGACGAACTCGTCGAACTCGGTGCGGCTGGTCGAGGTCGCCGTGCAGCACGGCGCCCGCAGCGGGCACCTCATCGACTTCGCGCACGAGATCCAGGACGCGTGGCTCGACGGCGCCACGACCGTGGGCCTGTCCTCGGGCGCGTCGGTGCCCGACAACCTGGTGCAGGACGTCCTCGCGCACCTCGCCGAGCGCGGGTTCGCGAGCGTCGAGGAGTTCGAGCCGGTGACCGAGAAGATCACCTTCCAGCTCCCGCGCGAACTCGTCACCGACCTGCGCGCCGCCGGCCGGGCCTAGGGCCTTCGGACCGGTCGTCATCCGGCCCTGACCCGATCGGGTGACACGGCCGCGCAGCGGGCCGGTTTCTGTCGGACCCCGGTGCGAGGCTGGGACCTTATTCTTCCCCGGGTGGGTGGGGGCTCGGGATGGTAGTACTCCTAGCCCACCCGCCCACGCCCTTCGGGCGGCGCGTGCGTGCGCGCATCCGCGCTCTCGCCTCTGCGCCCTCGCTTCCGCGCCCTCGCCTCAGTGCTCTCGCTTCAGCGCACGTCCTCGTCCCAGGTCGGCCGCCGCGCCGGGGTCACCACCGGGGCCGGGGACTCGGGCGGGTCGCCCGCGACCTCGAGTTCGGTGAAGCGCCGCGCGGTCACCAGGAGCCGCGACTCGACGCTGGCGACCGCCGCGTTGTAGGAGCCGACCGCCGCCTCCAGCGACGAGCCGAGCCGCGCGAAGTGCCCCGCGACCGAGCCGAGCCGCTCGTGCAGCTCCCGCCCCAGCTTGTGGACCTCCTTCGCGTGCCGCGCCAGCGCCTCCTGCCGCCACGTGTGCGCCACCGTCCGCAGCAGCGCCATGAGCGTCGCCGGGGAGGCGATCACCACGCCGCGCGCGAACGCGTCCTCCAGGAGCGAGGGGTCCCCGCGCAGGGCCGCGTCGAGGAACGCGTCGGCGGGCACGAACAGCACCACCATCTCCGGCGTGTCGTCGAACGCCCGCCAGTACTCCTTGCCCGCCAAGGACTCCGCGTGCCGGCGCAGGTGCTTCGCGTGGGTGCGCAGCAGGTCGTCGCGCCCGGCCTCGTCCTCGATCTCCAGCGCCTGGAGGTACGCCTGGAGGGGCGCCTTCGCGTCGACCACGAGGGTCCGCCCGCCCGACAGCTTCACGACCAGGTCGGGGCGCACGCCGCGCCCGTCGACCGAGGCGGTGTGCTGCTCGGTGAAGTCGCAGTGCTCGACCATGCCGGCGGCCTCGACGATGCGCCGCAGCTGCACCTCGCCCCACTGGCCGCGGACCTGCGGCGACCGCAGGGCGCCCAGCAGCCGCCCGGTCTGCTCGCGCAGGCCCTCGGAGATGTCGGCGACGCCGGAGAGCTGGATGCGCAGCTGCGCGTACGCGTCGACGCGCGCCCGCTCCACGTCCCCCAGCCGGGTCTCATAGCGCTGCAAGGTGTCCGCGATCGGGGCGAGCACCTGGCCGACCGCTTCGCGGGAGTGGTCGGTGGCCTCGTACGCGACGGTGCGGAGCGTCGCCTCCAGCCGGTGCTCGTTCTCGGCCGCCGCCTCGAGCCGGGCCGTCGCCGCCGCCAGTTCCGCGGCCTGGCGCGAGCGCCCCGCGAACCAGCCGCCGACGCCGCCCGCCGCGAGGCACACCGCCGCCAATAGGACCCACGTCATAGGGGCCAGTGTAGGGGTGCGGCCGCGGGTAGGCTCGGACCATGACGCTGTGGTTGATCCTGCTGGCGGTCGCGGTCGCCGTCGTCTTCTACGTGGTCCGCTCCAACAAGAAGCGCGCCGAGGCCGAGCTGGCCGACGCGCAGGCGGAGGCGCGCCGCCTGCACGAGCGCCTCGGCGGCCAGACCATGAACCTCACCGCTCCCGGTGACAACCTCCCCGCCGGCCAGGCCCTCGCCGACGCCGGGGAGCGCTACACGGCGACCGGCTCCCAACTGGAGCAGGCGCAGACGATCAACCAGTACCGGCTCGCGGCCGAGACCGCGATCGAGGGGCTGCACTACGTGCGGGCCGCGCGGCTCGCGATGGACCTCGACCCCGGCCCGGAGATCCCCACGATGCGCGGCCAGCGCCGCACCGGCGCGCTCACCGAGCCGGTGAGCGCCGAGGTCGAGGGCCGCCGCTACACCGGCTCGCCGGACCCGAGCGACGAGAACCGCCACTACTACCCGGGCGGCAATGTGGACGGACGCCCCGTCCCGTCGGGCTGGTACAACACGCCGTGGTGGCAGCCCGCGCTGGCGGGCGCGGGCGGTGCGCTGGTGGGCATGATGATCTTCGACGCGATGATCTCCCCGGCCTACGCGATGGGCGCGGTCGAGGGCGGGTACGCCGACGGCTACCAGGACGGGTACTCGGACGGCGGGGACGCCTCGGGGGACTCCGGGGACGGTGGCGGCGACTACGGGGGCGGGGACTTCGGCGGGGGCGACTTCGGTGGCGGCGGCGATTTCGGCGGCGGCTTCGAGTAGTCCTCCCGGCATGACTTCAGGCCCCCGCCGGCGACGGCGGGGGCCGTTCTCGTGCCCAGGGGTGCAGAAGGGGTAATGCGGCCACTACTCGACGTGAGTCCCAAGGGCCCCAACTCGTATCGACAAGCTTATTTGTGATCTTGATCACAACATTGACTCTACGTAGCGTTTCCGGTCTGTTGACGAAGCGTTACCCCGCGCCCCGGCGCGTCCCGCTTCCACCGGCCTGCACGGGAATCTCCCGAGATCAGGGCCTCTGACGGACCCTCCCGGTACGGCCCATTCGTTCACTTTGGATCATGTGGCCGTTACCGGAGTTCTGTGAACGGGTGACCGAACCGTGCGATGTGGGGCCTTGTGCGTTCGTTTGTGGACTGGCACCGTGTCTTCGTCGGCGTCCGCGCATCCACGCGGGCGCCGGTGCGACCCCCCTCGCTCCGGGGCGTCACCCCGCACCCGGAGCCCAACAGAACAGGAGCCGTCGTGACGAATCCGCAACGACGATGGCGTCGAGTCCTCGCCGCCTCGGCCGCGGGCCTGCTGGTATCGGCACTGCCCGGTACCGCGGCCCTCGCCGAGTCCGACACCGACGCCCTCATTGAGGAGAAGGCCGCGGCCGACCTCCTCGCGCTGATCGAGAACGAAGGCGAGGCCGAACTCTGGGTGCGCTTCGAAGGAGCCCCCGACTTCAGCCCCGCCCTCGCCGCAGACACCAAGACCGAGAAGGGCTCCGAAGCCGTTGCAGCGGCTCAGGAGTTCGCCGAGGCCTCGCAGAAGGAAGTGATCGACCTCCTGGAGCAGTCCGGTGTCGACTACGAATCCTACTGGGGGTCGAACACCGTCCGCGCCGTCGGCGGCAAGGACCTCGTCGCCGACCTCGTCCAGATCGGCAACGTCGACGCGCTCGTCCAGGCGCCCGAGTACGAGCTCATCGAGCCCGTCCCCGAGAGCGGATTCGGCACCACCGCCACCGAGTGGGGCATCGACGCGATCAACGCCCCCGACGTGTGGGACCTCGGCTACGACGGGACCGGCGTCGTCGTCGCCTCGATCGACACCGGCGTCGACTACGACCACCCGGCCCTGGTGAACCAGTACCGCGGCAACAACGGCGACGGCACCTTCACGCACGACTACAACTTCTTCGACGTCGCGAACGCGTGCGCCGGGGACGCCCCCTGCGACACCAACGGCCACGGCACCCACACCATGGGCACCATGGTCGGCGACGACGGCGCCGGCAACCAGATCGGCGTCGCCCCCGGCGCCGAGTGGATCGCCGTCAACGGCTGCTGCCCCAGCGCCGCCGCCCTCCTGGACGCCGGCGAGTGGATCGCCGCGCCCACCAAGGCCGACGGCACCGGGGCCGACCCGTCCAAGGCCCCCGACGTCGTCAACAACTCCTGGGGCACCACCGCCTCCGTCGACGACCCGTTCTACGAGGACATCGTCGCCCTGTGGCACGCGGCCGGGATCATCCCGGTCATGTCCCTGGGCAACAACGGCGAAGAGGGCTGCGAATCGGCCGGATCGCCCGGCCTGTACCCGAACGTGATCGGCGTCGGCGCCTACGACGCCGCCGGCGAGATCGCGTACTTCTCCGCCCGCGGCCCCGGCCGCGACGGCCAGGTCAAACCCGACCTCGCCGCCCCCGGCGTCGCCACCCGGTCCGCCATCCCGGGCACCGGGTACGGCCTCAAGAGCGGCACCTCCATGGCCGCCCCGCACGTCGTGGGCACCGTGGCGCTCATGCTCTCGGCCGCCCCGGCGCTCGACGGCGACTACGACGGCGTCTACGAGGCCCTCACCGGCACCGCGGTCCCCGTCGACGACGACCAGTGCGGCGGCACCGCCGACCTCAACAACGTCTGGGGCAACGGCAAACTCGACGCGCTCGCGGCGGTCCTCGCCTCCCCGATCGGCGACACCGGGTCCATCACGGGCACCGTCGTCGACCAGGACGGCGCGCCCGTCGCGGACGCCGACCTCGTCTTCACCGGCGACTTCACCCGCTCCGCCACCAGCGGCGCGGACGGCGCGTTCGCGCTCCCCGTCGTCCCGACCGGCACCTACGCGGTCACCGTGAACAAGTTCGGCTACGGCGAGACCACCGGCTCGGTCACCGTCGAGGCCGACCAGACCGCCGTCTACGACGCGGTCCTCACCGCCGTCGCCTCCTCCACCGTCAGCGGCACCGTCGTCGACGGCGGCGGCCACGGCTGGCCGCTCGCGGCCACCGTGAGCACCACCGGTGGCGAGGTCTCCACCACCACCGACCCGGTCACCGGCGACTTCGCGCTCACCCTCCCCGAGGGCGAGTGGGAACTCCTCGTCGAGGCCGACTACCCCGGCTACCAGGACGTCACCGTCGACGTCGTCTCCGCGGCCGACCTCGTCGTCGAGGTCCCGATCGCCGACAGCTGCACCGCCCCCGGCTACGGGTACGAGCCGCTCGGCAACGGCTTCGAGAGCGGCGCCGCACCCGCCGGGTGGACCGTCGTCGACCGCGGCGAGACCCCCTGGGAGTTCGACGACCCCGGCGCCCGCGGCAACCGCACCCCCGGCTCCGGCGCCTTCGCCATCGCCGACTCCGACGAGCAGGGCTCGGGCAACAAGCTGTTCGACTCCGACCTCGTCTCCCCGGTGTTCGACCTGTCCGCCGCCGACGAACCGGTCCTCACGTTCGCGACCGACTACTACAAGGGCTCCTACAACACCGTCGCCGAGGTCCTCTTCAGCCCCGACGCCGGCGCCACCTGGGAGACCCTGTGGGCCCCGACCGCGAACGCCCGCAACCAGACCGTCACCCTCGACCTCGCCGAGTGGGCCGACTCCACGACCGCGCAGGTCAAGTTCCACTACAACGACAACCGCACCTGGGCCTGGTGGTGGCAGGTCGACGACGTGTTCGTCGGCACCTCCCGCGACTGCGCCCCCATCGAAGGCGGCCTCGTGCGCGGCACCGTGACCGACCAGGAGACCGGGGAGCCCTTCGCGGGCGCCACCGTCACCCACACCGCCTCGGGCTACCAGGCCGTCACCGGCGCCGACGGCGGCTACTGGACCTTCGCGCCCGGCTCCGGTCCGTCCGCGTTCACCGCCGTCGTCACCGACTACGGCTCCGCCACCGAGGAGGTCGCGATCGTCCCCGACGGCGTGACCGTCGCCGACTTCGCCATCGGCGTCGCCAACATCTCCGTCAACACCACCGCCATCAACACCTACGTGCAGCAAGGCGGCTCCTGGTCGACCAAGCTGAAGCTCACCAACTCCGGCGGCGCCGACGGCGAGGTCACCTTCGCCGTCAGCGGCGGCGGGTTCGCGATCCTCGGCTACGAGTACCCCGGCGACACCTCCTGGCTGACCACGAGCAGCGACACCGTGCTCGTCCCCGCCGGGCAGACCGTCACCGTCACCGTCAAGACCAGCGCCACCGCCGCGGGCGGCGTCGACCAGCCGGGCACCTACACCGCCCAGCTCACCGCCGACGTCGTCAGCCCCCACCCCGACCCGGTCGTCGACGTGTCCATGCTCGTCGTCCCCACGGTCGAGCAGGGCAAGCTCACCGGCTCGGTCACCGCCGAGACCTGCGAAGGCGAGACCGTCCCGATCGGCGACGCCCAGGTCCAGGTCCGCTCCGCCGACGGCGACGCGTTCCACTTCTGGACCGACGCGGACGGGAACTACTCCTACTGGTTCCCCGAAGGCGACTTCACCATCATCGCCTCCAAGGACGGCTACGCCGCCGACTTCGGGAGCATCGCCCTCCCCGCCGGCGACACCGCCGACCTGAGCTTCACCCTGGAGGAGCTGAACTGCTGAGACGCAGGCGAACCGAACTGAACTGACGGAACGAGAAGGGGCTCCCCGCGGATGCGGGGAGCCCCTGCCGCCGTACCGGGCCCGGCCGGACCCGGCACCGCCCTCACGCCTCCAGGAACGGGTAGTCCGTGTACGCCTCCGGACCCCGCCCGTACATCGACCGGTCCTCCCGCACCGGCGTCAGCGCCGCACCCGACCGGTACCGGGCCACCAGGTCCGGGTTCGCCAGGAACGCCCGCCCGAACGCGATCAGGTCCGCGCCCGCCTCCAGCAGCTCCACGCCCTTCGACAGGCCCCCGTCCGCCGGGATCGGCAGCTCCTCGCCCAGCTCCGGGTTCGCCACCAGCGGCCCCGCCCAGCGCCGCCGCAGCTCCCCGAACAGCGCCTCGCCCGGCAGCGCCCGCCCGATGTGGAGGTACGCCAGCCCCAAGTGCGACACCGCGTCCAGCAGCGCCGGGAACACCTCGCCGCTGTCCGACACGTCGATCCCGTTGCCCGTGTTCCACGGCGAGATCCGCAGCCCCGTCCGCTCCGCCCCGACCTCCGCGACCACGGCCTCCACGACCTCCACCACGAACCGGATCCGGTTCACGACCGAACCGCCGTATCCGTCGGTGCGCAGGTTCGAACTGCGGGAGAGGAACTGGTTGAGCAGGTACCCGTTCGCCGCATGGACCTCCACGCCGTCCGCACCCGCCCGCAGCGCGTTCCGCGCCGCCGCCGCGAACTCCGCCACCGTGCCCTTGATGTCCGCCTCCGACATCTCGACCGGGACCGGCGCCTCCTGATGCCCTGTGGGCGTGTGGAGCCCGCCCGGCAGCCGCACCGGCGACGGCGCCATCGGCAGGTGCCCGCCGGGGTTGTTGTCCGGGTGGCCGATCCGGCCGCCGTGCTCGATCTGGAGGAACAGGCGCCCGCCGCCCGCGTGCACCGCGTCGGCGACGGCCCGCCAGCCCTCCACCTGCTCCTCGCCGTAGAGGCCCGCGATCTCGGGGTAGGTGAAGCCGACCGGGCTCGGCGTGGACGCCTCGCCGATGATGAGGCCCGCGGTGGCGCGCTGGCCGTAGTACTCGGCCATGAGCGGCAGCGGCACGCCCGCGAAGGTGGCGCGGTTGCGCGTCATCGGGGCCATGACCATGCGGTTGGCGAGTTCCAGGGACCCGATGCGGGTCGGTTCGAAGAGGCGCCGGGCCGTCGTTTCGTTCGTCATGCGAGTACCGTAGAACCTGACACCGATGTCAGGTTCAAGTGAATGTGAGGCACGCCATGAGGATCGGGGAACTCGCGAAGCGGACCGGCGTCAGCGTCAGGTCCCTGCGCTACTACGAGGAGCGCGACCTGCTCGCCTCCGAACGCACGCCCGGGGGCCACCGCGAGTACGCGGAGAAGGCCGTCGACCGGGTCATCCGCATCCAGGTGCTGTTCGCCGCCGGGCTCGATTCGACCACTGTGGCCTCGGTCCTGCCGTGCATCCACGACGAGGACGGCGGGCCGAACGAGCTCACCACCGAGAGCCTCGCGCGCGATCTCGCGGCCGAGCGCGAGCGCATCGACCGGACCATCGCGGACCTTCAGCGCACCAGGGCGATCCTCGACGAGGTCATCGCGACCGCCGCGCTCCCCGAGCCCGCGGCGGCGCGGTAGTCGAGGGGCGGCGGACGGATCCTCCGGCCAGCGCCCCGGTGCGGTTCCCGTCCTCGATGGACAAGGCGCCGTTGACGAATACGTACGGGATGCCGGCGGCCTGCCGGCGGGGTTCGGCGAACGTGGACCGCGCGTCCACAGTGGCCGGATCGAAGAGGACGAGGTCGGCCGCGTACCCCTCCGCGACCAGCCCGCGGTCGGTGAGGCCGAGGACCGCGGCGGGGCGCCCGCTCAGGTGCGCGACGCATTCCTCGACGCTGAGCAGTCCGAGTCTGCGGGTGTAGTGCCCGAGGTAGCGGGCGAACGAGCCCCACGCGCGGGGGTGGATCTTGTCCCCGGCGAGCACGCCGTCCGACGATCCGGTGTGGACGCGGTGGCGCATGATGGCCTGCACGTTCTCCTCGTTCCCGACGTGCATGAGGAGCCCGGCCCCGAAGTCGTCGCGCAGCAGCAGGTCGAGGTAGAACTCCGCGGGCCGCTGCCCTCCGGCGGCCTCGGCGACGGTCCGGCCGACGTAGCCGCGCAGTTCGGGGTTCGCGACGCCCGCGATCTCGTACCGCTCCCAGTGGCCGGGCACGCCGTTCGCGCCGTCGGTGCCGGTGACGTCGAGCTCGTGGACGATCCGGGCCCGCGTGCCGGGGTCCTGGAGCCGTTCGCGAAGGGCCCCATAGCCTCCGGCGAGCGACCAGCTCGGCAGCAGCGCCGCGAGCATGGTCATGCCCGGCAGGTACGGGTAGGTGTCGAGGCTGACCGGGACGCCCTCGTCGAGCGCTTCGTCGACGAGCTTGAGGAGCTCGGCGGCGCGGCCGGCGTTGACCTCGTAGTTGAGGGTGGCGTGGGCGAGGTGGAGGGCGCAGCCGGCCTCGCGGCCGATCCGGATCATCTCCGCGTAGCCCTCCATGGCGCCGGCGCCGTAGCTGCGCTGGTGGGGGCCGAAGTAGCCGCCGTAGCGCGCGACCACCTCGCAGAGCGCGACGAGTTCGGCGGTGCCGGCGTACATGCCGGGCGTGTAGCTGAGCCCGGCGGAGAGGCCGAACGCGCCCTCCTCCATGCCTTGGGCCACTTGGGCTCTCATGTCGTCGAGTTCGGCGGGGGTGGGCGGTCGGTCGTCCCAGCCCATGGCGAGCATGCGGACGGTGCCGTGGGGGACCAGGTAGGCGGCGTTCACGGCGATGCCGCGCCCGTCGATGCCCCGGTCGAGGCGGTCGAGGTACTCGCCGACGGTGCGCCAGTCGGCCTCGACCTCGGGGCGGCCGTTCCAGGCGGCGATGGCCTCGCGCATCTGCGGCGCGGTGGTCTCGTCCACGGGCGCGTAGGAGAGGCCGTCCTGGCCGAGGACTTCGAGGGTGACGCCCTGGCCGAGCTTGGCGAGGTGGTCGTGGTCGGCGAGGACCGCGAGCTCGGAGTGGGCGTGCATGTCGATGAAGCCGGGGGCGAGGACGAGGCCGCCCGCGTCGATGGTGGCGGCGCCGATCGTGACGGCGTCGTCGAGGCGCTCGCCGATCCCGGCGATGCGGCCGTCCCGGACGGCGACGTCGGCCCGGTACCGGGGCGCGCCGGTCCCGTCCGCGATCTCGGCACCCCGGACCACGAAGTCGTTCGGACTCACTCGACGCCCCTCCCCGCTGGCACGTCGGGTCAGTCTACGCAGGCCAGGGCGTCGATCTCCACCAGCATCTCGGCCCTCGGGAGGGTGCAGATGACGGTGGTGCGGGTCGGGAAGGGCGCGCGGTCGCCGATCCGCTCCTCCAGGAACGCCTCGTAGACCTCGTTCATGGCGGCGAAGTCGGCGCGGTCCTTGAGGTAGACGCGGAGGGTCATGACGTCGGCGAAGTCGGCGCCGCCGGCCGCGACGATCGCGGCGACGTTCTCCAGGGTGCGCCGGGTCTGGGCCTTGACGTCGCCGGGGAACAGGTACTCGCCGGTGGCGGGGTCGACCGGGCCCTGGCCGGAGACGGTGAGCAGCGGGCCCTTGCGCACGCCCTGCGGGAAGGCGTGGGCGGGGGCGGGCGCGGCGTCGGTGTGGATCGCGATCTTCTCGGTCATATAGTGAAGATACCTTCCTATTGATTGCGGGGAACTATGGACAGGGCCGGGCCGAGCACGCCTCACGAGCCGTGGCGACCCCTGGGCGAGCCCGATCCGGGCGCATCTCCCCGAACACCCCGACCCTCGGACGAGCCCGATCCGGGCTCCGCCGCCGCCCCGCGGCCCGCGATGGACGACGCCCGGCTCGACGCCCTCCACGACGCCCTCCACGATGAGGTCCTCGACTGGCGCCACAAGGGCGTGCCGGTCTCGGCCCACGGGATGACCATCGCGGAGTGGATCGCTTCGGGGCCCCCCACCCCCACCCTCCCCACCCCCCTTGTGACCGCCTCGGCGCAGGCGCTCGACCACAACCTGCGCACCATGGCCGCCTGGTGCGCGGAGCGGGGTCTCGCGCTCGCTCCTCACGGCAAGGCCACCATGGCCCCGCAGTTGTGGCGGCGCCAGCTCGATGCCGGGGCCGTCGGCATCACCGTCGCGAACTCCTTCCAAGCCGGTGTGGCCGTGGCCTTCGGTGTGCCCCGCGTCCTGATCGCCAACCAGATCGCCGATCCCGCCGCCCTTGCTGCACTAAGCGTATGGGCGCGGGAAGGCACTGCCATCGGACTTTTTTCCGATTCCCTCCCAACTATCGATAGGGTTTCGGCGGCCGCGGTTGCGACCTTCGACGTCATCGTCGAGCTCGGCACCCCCGGCGGCCGGGCCGGGGCGCGGAGCGTCGACGACGCGCTCGCGGTCGCCGCCCGCGTCGCCGCCGCGCCCAACCTGCGCCTCGCGGGCGTCGCCGGATACGAGGGCTCGGTGACCGGCGGCACCGACGCCGCCGCCCTCGCTGCCGTCGACGAGTACCTCGGCGACCTCGCGACCCTCTACGCCGCCTTGGACTTCGAGGTCGACCGGCCCGTGGTCAGCGCGGGCGGCAGCGCCTACTTCGACCGGGTCGCCGCCGTCCTCGGCCCCCTCGCCGGCGAAGCCGAGGTGCTGCTCCGCTCCGGCTCCTACCTGATCCACGACCACGGCTTCTACGCCCGCATGACCCCCGCCGCGCGCGGCGGCGATGGGCCCGAGCTGCTCCCGGTCCTCGAAGGACGCTCCCAGGTCCTCTCCCGGCCCGAGCCCGGCCTCGCGATCCTCGACGGCGGCCGCCGCGACTTCCCGTACGACCAGGACCTGCCGATCCCCTTGGGCCTCAACGGCGCCGCGTGCCCGCAGATCAGCGACCAGCACCTGTTCCTCACCGGCGCACCCGACGACCTCGCGGTCGGCGACACCGTCCGGCTCGGCCTCTCCCACCCGTGCACCAGTTTCGACAAGTGGCGCCTCATCCCGGTCGTCGACGACGAGACGGGCCTCGTGGTCGACGCGATCCGCACCTTCTTCTGAGGAGGCGAGAGGCTGCCTTCTCGTGCGGCGAACGGCCGCACGAGGGGTCGGCTCTCGGTCGGCAAGGGGATCAGTCTGCCGCGGTCGCACCGCGAGCCGCTACTGGGCGAACGCCTTGCGGATCGCCTCGACCGCCGGGCGGTTGCCCGGGAGCCACGGGACCGAGTCGAGCGCTTCGGGCAGGAGCCAGCGCAGCTCGGCGTGCTCCTTCGCGCGCGGCTCGCCGGACTCGATCTCGGCGTAGTAGACCCGCAGGAGGAACCGCCCGCCGCCGGTGGCGAGGTCGCCGGTGACGCGCCCGCCGACCGCGACCGCGACGCCGAGCTCCTCGCGGCACTCGCGCCGCAGCGCCTCGGCCTCGGACTCGCCGGGTTCGAGCTTGCCGCCGGGAAACTCCCACAGGCCGGCGAGTTCGGGCGGGTAGGCGCGCTCCGCGGCCAGGATCGCGCGGCCGTCGTGGATCGCGGCGCCGACGACGACGCGGGGTCCGCCGCTGATTGGTTCGCTCACCGGCCGGAGTCTAGGCGCCCGCCGTCGCCCCGGGCGGCGCCGGTGCGGCCGTTGCCGTCTTGAAGGCGTTTCGTTATCTTTCGTGCGAACCATAACGATGTGTGATCGCTAGTGAGCATCCTGTTGCTCATACGTTCGGATGATGTTGCATGGCCCGGGTGGTCAGGAATCGTGTCCGTCGGCACAAAAGCAGGGATGAACCGTGCTGAAAAGTTCCGTATACCCTTTTAATCCCATTTGCCACCCTGGACAGAAGCTGAACGACGGGGAAGACTCGGTTCAGAAATGGTAAAGATCCGGCGACAATTCAGACACGAACGCCCCTCGTGACTGCCGGGTCGAAGTCAGAACAACCTTACTGATCGGTCGCGGCCCCGCTCCGGCAGGGCACAGCACTGCTGGACGCGGCACTTCGGAACGGCGACGACGAATGGCGACGGTGCCATGGGGAGAACGGAGCAAGACGACAACGTGCTGCTGGATGCACTCAGGGAGCTCAACGGTTGGGTAGCGGACGACGGCCGCCTTTCGCGGTCGCTGCCGCTCGACGACTCCCAGCACGCCGAGCTCGCGGAACAGATCAAGATCTTCTCGGACACGCTCGGCGTCCGCCCGGACGTGCGGCGGACCGACGAGGCGACGCTCATCGTGCTCGCCCGCGAGGGCGGGTTCAGCCTCACCGACGTGACCTTCGCCGGACGCGTCGAGACCGCCTACATCACCATCGCAGGGGAACTCGCGACCGAGGAGACGCACCTCTCCAAGGGCCGGTTCCGATGGCTCAGGCGCAGCGAATGACCCGCCGCCAGGCGGCGAAGACCAGGCGGACCGCCGGGATCCCCACCTCCCGGTGATCCGCCGGACAGCAGAGGGGCCCGCACCGCGTGCGGGCCCCTTTCGCTCGCCCGGCGACGGACGCCGGCAGCGGTGCGCCGGTCAGACGTTGAAGCGGAACTCCACCACGTCGCCGTCGGCCATGACGTAGTCCTTGCCCTCCATGCGGACCTTGCCCGCGGCCTTCGCCGCCTGCATCGTGCCCGCCTCGACCAGGTCGTCGAACGACACGATCTCGGCCTTGATGAAGCCGCGCTGGAAGTCGGTGTGGATCTCGCCGGCCGCCTCCGGGGCGGTCGCGCCGCGCTTGATCGTCCAGGCGCGCGACTCCTTCGGCCCGGCCGTCAGGTACGTCTGGAGCCCGAGGGTCTCGAATCCGACGCTCGCGAGGCGGTCGAGGCCCGGCTCGGCCTGGCCGGTCGACTCCAGCAGCTCCAGCGCCTCCGCCTCGTCGAGGTCGATGAGCTCGGACTCGAACTTCGCGTCGAGGATCACCGCCTGCGCGGGGGCCACGAGCGCGCGCAGCTTCGCGGCCAGATCCTCGTCCGCGACCTGGTCCTCGTCGACGTTGAACACGTAGATGAACGGCTTGGCCGTCAAGAGGTGCAGGTCGTACAGCAGCTCGGTGTCGAGCCCGGCGGCGAAGATCGTCCTGCCGCCGTCGAGGACCTGCTGCGCCGTCTGCACGGCCTCCAGCTTCGCCTTGGCGTCCTTGTTCATCCGCGCCTCGCGCTCCAGGCGCTTGGCGGCGTTCTCGACGGTCTGGAGGTCGGCGAGGATCAGCTCGGTGTTGATCGTCTCGATGTCGTCCACGGGCGAGACCTTGCCGTCCACGTGGGTGACGTTGCCGTCCTCGAAGACCCGCACGACCTGCGCGATGGCCGAGGTCTCGCGGATGTTCGACAGGAACTGGTTGCCCTTGCCCGCGCCCTCGGAGGCGCCCTTGACGAGCCCCGCGATGTCGACGAACGTGACCGTGGCCGGGAGGATCTTCTCCGAGTCGTAGATCGCGGCCAGCTTCGGCAGCCGGTCGTCCGGGACGGCGACGACGCCGACGTTCGGCTCGATCGTCGCGAACGGGTAGTTCGCCGCGAGGATGTCCGAGCGGGTCAGCGCGTTGAACAGCGTGCTCTTGCCGACGTTGGGCAGGCCGACGATACCGATGCTGAGTTTCACGAGAGTCGATTCTAGGCGGCGCCGCGGCGCGCCCGCGCGGCGCGACCGCGGAAGGAGGGGGCGCCCACCTGCGGGGCGGGGGGTGAGGGGGCAGGGTGGGGCGGCAGGGTGAGAGGTGGCGGAGTGAGGCGGCGGGGTGAGGCGGCGGGGTTGGGCAGCAAGGTCGGGCGGCGGGGCCGGACGGCTGCGGTCCGGTCCCGCGGCGGGCGCCCGCCGGCTCAGGCGGCCAGGAGGCCGACCCCGAGCGTCAGCGTGCCGGCGGCGAGGCTCGCCGCGCCGGCGTAGAGGACGAGGATCGCCCGGTTCGGCTCGGTGCGGCCCTTGCCCGCCATCGCGGCGAAGAACCCGGCCGACATGAGGATCGCGGCGAGGGGGATCCCCGCGCGGGCGGTCCAGCCCCAGAACCCGTCCAGGCCCGTCGCGTCGGCGAGGACCAGGCCGACCAGGCTGAAGATGACGAGGACGCCGGCGTGGGCGTGCCCGGCGCGGGAGAAGGACTTCTGGAACTCGGTGAAGGGCACCTTGCCGCTGGCGATCCGGACCAGGAAGGTGCCGCCGAACTCGATGGTGACGACGGTGAGCAGGACGATCCCGGCCAGGAGGCGGGAGGCGTCGCTGAGGGCGAAGGCGGACTCGAACATCGGGGCTTCCAATCTGACGTGCTGCCGACGCGGCGTCGGAACACCGAAGGTACGCATCGTTCTTGACAGTGTCAAGTTTCTGGGGCGATTGTAGCCCGTGGTGTTTGACACTGTCAAGATTCGCGGTACAGTGGTCCCCGTGACCGACCGCTACCACCACGGCGACCTCCGCCGCGCCCTCATCGACGCCGCCGTCGAGGCCGTCGGCGAGACCGGCCCGAGCGCCCTGAGCCTGCGCGCCGTCGCCAAGCGCGCCGGCGTCTCCCACGCCGCCCCGGCCCACCACTTCGGCGACAAGGCGGGCCTGCTCACCGCCGTCGCCGCCGAGGGCTTCGACCGCTTCGCCGACGCGCTCGAACTCGCGTGGACGGCGACCGGCGACTTCAAGGCCGTCGGCGCCGCCTACGTCCGCTTCGCCATCGACAACAGGGCGCACTTCGAGATCATGTTCCGGCCCGAGCTCTTCCACGGGGACGACCCCGACCTCCAGCGCGCCGAGGCCCGCTCCCGCGCCGCCCTCCACCGCGGCGCCGGGGCAACCGGTCCGGACGCCGACTACAACCCCGCCGCGCTCGCCGCCTGGTCCTTCGTCCACGGCTTCGCCGGCCTCCTCGTCGCGGGCAACTTCCCCCAGGCCGTCGCCGACGACCCCGAGGCCGCCTTCGCGGCCGTCGGCAAGTACCTGCGCATCGGCGAGGAGTAGCCCCTCGCCGGGCCCTTGACGGGACTCGCACCGCCATTTAGGTTGTGCACAACTTGATTGCGCGCTACAGTTCTGCTCATGGACGCGACACCGAGACTCCGCGAGCAGGCGTGCTTCGCCATGTACGCCGCCTCCCGGGCGGTCGTCGGGCTCTACCGCCCGCTCCTCGACCGCCTCGGCCTCACCTACCCCCAGTTCCTGGTCCTCATGCTGCTGTGGGAGTCCGACGGCCGCACCGTCGGCGACATCGGCGAGGAGCTCCAGCTCGACTCCGGGACCGTCTCGCCGCTCCTCAAGCGCCTGGAGGCCGCGGGCTTCGTCGAGCGCCGCCGCGAAGCGGGCGACGAGCGCCGCGTCACCGTCCACCTCACCGAGACCGGCGCCGCGCTCGAGAGCCGGGGCTGCGAGATCACCCAGGTCGTCGGCTCCGCCTCCGGCATGTCCTACGACGAGCTCGTCGCCCTGCGCGACCAGCTCAACGAGTTCACCCGCGCCGTCCGCACCCGCGAGCGCGCCGCCGCGTCGACCGGCACCGACAAGAACAGCACTGACGCACCCGTCACCGACCACGACACCACCGAGTAAGGGGAAACCACATGGAACCGCTCTACGTCGCACACGCCGTCTCCTCGGGCGAGGGCCGCAACGGCCACGTCGCCACCGACGACCGGCTCATCGACCTCGACCTGGCCGTCCAGAAGGAGCTCGGCGGCCCCGGCGGCCTCACCAACCCCGAGCAGCTCTTCGCCGCCGGCTACGCGGCCTGCTTCCACAGCGCGCTCCAGGCCGTCGCCCGCGCCGCCAAGGTCGACCTCGGCGCCTCCTCCGTGGAGGCGAGCGTCGGCATCGGCAAGGAGGGCGAGGGCTTCGGCCTCAACGCCATCCTGGAGGTCGCGATCCCGGGCGCGCCCCGCGAGACCGCCCAGGCCCTGGTCGAGAAGGCCCACCAGGTCTGCCCGTACTCCAACGCCACCCGCGGCAACATCGTCGTGGAGATCGACCTCGTCCAGGCGTCGGACGACTAGGCGCCGCACGCGACAGGGCCCGGCATCGCGATGCGATGCCGGGCCCTCGAACGTGAACGGGGTGTGTCACGGCGGTTCGTGGCGAATCGGGCATTCGCAGCACCCCTTGGAACAACCCTGCCACGGGGGTGCGACGGCCGCCTGGGTCAGCCCGCCGGGCTGTCGCTCTTTCCCTTGCGGAAGATCTTGCGGCCCAGCCACACCAGGGGGTCGTACCGGTCCCCGGCGACGCGCTCCTTCATCGGGATGATCGCGTTGTCGGTGATCTTGATGTGCTCGGGGCACACCTCGGTGCAGCACTTGGTGATGTTGCAGTAGCCCAGGCCCTGCGCGTCCTGCGCGGCCTCGCGCCGGTCGTCGCGCGCGTCGAGCGGGTGCATGTCGAGCTCGGCCGCGCGGATGAACAGGCGCGGGCCCGAGAACGGCGGCTTGTTCTCCTCGTGGTCGCGCACCACGTGGCAGGTGTTCTGGCACAGGAAGCACTCGATGCACTTGCGGAACTCCTGGCTGCGCTCCACGTCGACCTGCTGCATCCGGTACTCGCCGGGCTTGAGGTCCGCGGGCGGCGCGAACTGCGGCATCTGCCGCGCCTTCTCGTAGTTGAACGAGACGTCGGTGACCAGGTCGCGCACCACCGGGAACGTGCGCAGCGGCGTGATCGTCACCGGCTCGCCGTCCGCGAAGAGGTTCATGCGGGTCATGCACATCAGCCGCGGCATGCCGTTCACCTCGGCCGAGCACGAGCCGCACTTGCCGGCCTTGCAGTTCCAGCGCACCGCCAGGTCCGGGGCCTGCTCGGCCTGGATGCGGTGGACGACGTCGAGGACGACCTCGCCCTCGTTCACGGCGACGTCGAACTCGGCGAAGTCGCCGCCCTCGGCGTCGCCCCGCCACACCCGGAAGGTCCTCGTGCTCATCAGGCGTCCTCCGCTTCCGTCGACCGGTATTCCTCGGGGGTCATGTACTTGGACAGTTCGCTGGTCTCGAAGAGCCCCAGCAGCTCCGGTGTCATCGACGGCACGTCCTGGCGGGCCAGCGCCAGCTCCCCGCCGTCGAGCGAGGCCACCAGGTTGACGCGCCGCCACTGGGGGTCCATGCCCGGGGCGTCCTCGCGGGTGTGCCCGCCGCGCGACTCGTCGCGCTCCAGGGCGGCCATCGCGGTCGCGACCGAGCAGAGGTACATGTTCCGCAGGTCGAGGGCGAGGTGCCAGCCGGGGTTGTAGGCGCGTCCACCCGCGGCGGTGACGTTGTCGATGCGGGGCTTGAGCGCCGCCAGCTCCGTCAGCGCCTCCTCGAGCTCCCCGGCGCGGCGGATGATCCCGACGAGCCGGCCGTTGACCTCCTGCATGGCGGCCTGGAGCGCGTACGGGTTCTCGCCGTCGTTCGCGAAGGGCCGCAGGGCGTCCGCCTGCGCGGCGGCGATCTCGTCGTCGCCGAGCTTCGGCGGCTCGGTCACCGCGGCGTGCTCGGCCGCGAACTCGCCGGCGCGCTTGCCGAACACGAGCAGGTCGGACAGGGAGTTCCCGCCGAGGCGGTTGGAGCCGTGCATGCCGCCGGAGACCTCGCCGGCCGCGTACAGGCCGGTGACCTTCGAGGCCGCGGTCTCGGCGTCGACCTCGACGCCGCCCATGATGTAGTGGCAGGTCGGGCCCACCTCCATGGGCTCGGCGGTGATGTCGACGTCGGCGAGCTCCTTGAACTGGTGGTACATCGAGGGCAGCCGCTCGGTGATGTACTCGGCGCTGCGCCGCGAGGCGATGTCGAGGTAGACGCCGCCGTGCTCGGACCCCCTGCCGGCCTTGACCTCCGAGTTGATGGCCCGCGCGACCTCGTCGCGGGGGAGCAGCTCGGGGGGCCGCCGGTTGGCGTCCGGGTCGGTGTACCAGCGGTCGGCCTCCTCGGGGTTGTCGGCGTACTGCGCCTTGAACACCTCGGGGATGTAGTCGAACATGAACCGCTTGCCCTCGGCGTTCTTGAGGACGCCGCCGTCGCCGCGGACCGACTCGGTGACGAGGATGCCGCGGACCGAGGGCGGCCACACCATCCCGGTGGGGTGGAACTGGATGAACTCCATGTTGATGAGGCTCGCCCCGGCGCGCAGCGCGAGCGCGTGCCCGTCGCCGGTGTACTCCCACGAGTTCGAGGTGACCTTGAAGGACCGCCCGATGCCGCCGGTGGCGAGGACGATCGCGGGCGCGCTGATCGCCATGAACGCGCCGGTGCCGCGCCGGTACCCGAAGGCGCCCTTGACCGCGCCCTGCTCGACGAACAGCTCGGTGATCGTGGTCTCGTCGATGACCTGGAGCTTCGCGGCGGGCTCGCCGGCCTCCTCGTCGTCCTGCTGGAGCGAGACGAGCTTCTGCTGGAGGGTCCGGATGAGTTCGAGCCCGGTGCGGTCGCCGACGTGGGCGAGGCGCGGGTACTCGTGGCCGCCGAAGTTGCGCTGGCTGATCCTGCCGTCGGCGGTGCGGTCGAACAGGGCCCCGTAGGTCTCCAGCTCCCAGATCCGGTCCGGCGCCTCCTGGGCGTGGATCTCGGCCATCCGGTAGTTGTTGAGGAACTTCCCGCCGCGCATGGTGTCGCGGAAGTGGACCTGCCAGTTGTCGTTGGCGTTGACGTTGCCCATCGCGGCGGCGGCGCCGCCCTCGGCCATGACGGTGTGCGCCTTGCCGAACAGGGACTTGGAGATGACGATGACGCTCTTGCCGGCGAGGCGGGCCTCGACGGCGGCGCGCAGTCCGGCGCCGCCGGCGCCGATGACGAGGACGTCGCACGCGAGGTGCTCGACGTCGGCGGCGCCCGGGTTCGCGTCGTTGCGGTGGTCGCTCATGTGTTCCCCTTACCCGACGAAGCGGAGGTCGGTGATCCAGCCGGCGGCGACGGCCATGACGTAGAAGTCGGTGAGCGCCAGGGACGCCAGCGTGATCCAGGCCCACATCATGTGGCGCGCGTTGAGCGCGCTGGAGACCGTCCAGAACCGGTACCGGACCGGGTGCTTCGAGAAGTGCTTGAGGCGCCCGCCCATGACGTGGCGGCACGAGTGGCAGCCGAGCGTGTAGCACCACAGCAGGACCACGTTCGCCCACAGCACCAGGTTCCCCATGCCGAGGCCGAAGCCGTCGGGGGAGTGCATGGCGAGCACGGCGTCCCACGTGTTGATGAGCGAGATCGCGAACGCGGCGTAGAAGAAGTACCGGTGGAAGTTCTGCGCGATGAGCGGGAAGCGGGTCTCGCCGGTGTACTTGGCGTGCCCGTCGGGGACGGCGCACGCGGGCGGCGAGAGCCAGAACGACCGGTAGTACGCCTTGCGGTAGTAGTAGCAGGTGAGCCGGAACGCCAGCAGGAACGGCAGGCTCAGCGCGGCGTACGGGACGAGCGGGTGGTCGGGCAGGATCCGTCCGAAGTGGGCGGACTCGGGCACGCAGGCCACCGACACGCACGGGGAGTAGAACGGCGTCAGGTAGTGGTAGTCGGCGACCCAGTAGTCGCCTTGGTAGAAGACGCGGAAGGTCGCGTAGGCGACCCAGGCGGTGATGCCGAGCACGGTCAGGATCGGGCCCCGCCGCCAGTTGTCGATCCGCAGGTTCCGCGCCCGGATGGCGGCCCGGGGCGGCGACGAGACGGCACTGTCTTCGGTCGTGGTCATCAGCGCAGGATATCGCTGAACCTGTGACGTGAGGCCATGGGGTACATCACAATTACGAGCTTTTCTCTTACTGGGGCTGTAGATTGCAAAGTTTCCTCTGAGTCCTCGACGGGTCTCGTGGGGCGCGAGTGGTGCCCGTCCACCGTTACGCTTGGCCCCATGAGCGCACGCGGGATCCTGTTCGTCCACGCCCACCCCGACGACGAGACCGTCTCCACCGGAGCCACCCTCGCCCACTACGCCGACCGCCCCGACGTGCACCTCACCGTCGTCACCTGCACCCTCGGCGAGGAGGGCGAGGTCCGCGTCCCGCACCTCGCGCAGCTCGCCGCCGACCAGGCCGACCAGCTCGGCGGCTACCGCCTCGCCGAGTACCGCGCGGCCGTCGCCGCCCTCGGCGTCACCGACACCCACTTCCTCGGCGGCGTCGGGCGCTGGCGCGACTCCGGCATGATGGGCCTCCCTTCGAACGGCCACCCCCGCGCGTTCTGGGGCGCCGACGTCGACGAGGCCGCCGCCGACCTCGTCGCGGTCCTGCGCGACCGCCGCCCCGACGTCCTCGTCACCTACGACCCCGACGGCTTCTACGGCCACCCCGACCACATCCAGGCCCACCGCGTCGCCATGCGCGCCGCAGACCTCGCCGCCGACCCCACGTGGCGCCCCGACCTCGGCCCGGCCCACCGCATCCGCAAGACCTACTGGACCACCATCCCCCGCACCGTCATCGAAGCCCGGTTCGCGGCCTTCGCCGGCGCGAGCGACAACCCCTTCGCGGGCGCCGCCTCCGTCGACGAACTGCCCTTCGGCGCCCCCGACGACCAGATCCACGCCCGCATCGCCGCCGGACCCGCCGCCGCCGAGCGCAAGCGCGCGGCCATGGCCGCCCACGCCACCCAGATCGCCCCCGGCGACTGGCTCGACCTCCTCGGCGACAAGCTCGGCGGCGGGCTCGGCGAGGACGCCGCCCTCGCCGAGTACTACATCCTCGCCGCGGGGGAGCAGGGCCCCGGCGAGGGCCCCCACGGCTGGGAGTCCGACCTGCTCTCCTGAGGAGGATTCGCGAAGCGCCCCATCGGGTACCCTGACCCGCGATGGACGACCTCTTGGCACAACTCGCCCCCCTCGGCCTGGCCCTGCTCCTCGGCATCCTCGTGGGCGCCGAACGCGAATGGCAGGGCAAACCGGCCGGCATGCGCACCCATGCCCTCATCGCCGTCGGCGCCTGCCTGTTCGTCCTCGCCGGACGCTACGGCTTCGGCGGCATCGAACCCGGCACCCCCGGCGTCGACCCCGCCCGCATCGCGGCGCAGGTGGTCACCGGCGTCGGCTTCCTCGGCGCCGGCGTCATCTTCTTCCACCGCAACCTGCTCTTCGGCATGACCACCGCCGCCTCGATCTGGTCGACCACCGCGGTCGCCATCGCGTGCGGCGCCGGACTGTACTGGGCCGCCGTCGCGGTGGCCGTCGCACACGTCGTCGTCGTCGCCGGGCTGGCCCCGGTCGAGAACATGATCGCCCGCCACGCCCGGCACACCGGCAGCCTCCACGTGCGGTACGCGGCCCCGATGAAACTCGGCGACCTCCTCGAGGTCTGCACCGAGCAGGGGTTCACCGTCACCGAGATCGACAACGAGGACGAGGACGGTGACGGCGAACGGGAGGGCCACGCGCGCTCCACGCAGCTCATGCTCAACGGGCGCGGCTCGGTCCGGGAACTCACCTCGAAACTCACCGGCCGAGAGGGCATCGAACGCGTCAAGTTCACCGAGGAGATCACCAACGGCGGCGTCTGAGCCGCGACCGGAGGCGGCGGCCGGCCCGGTGAACCGGTCCGAGGGATGGCGCCCCCGGCAGGATTCGAACCTGCGACCATCGGATTAGAAGTCCGGTGCTCTATCCAGCTGAGCTACGGAGGCACGGCGGGGTCGCACACGGCGCCGCGCCAGCGCAAGGATACCCGGCCCCGGTGCCCCGCGGGGGACGGGATGCGGGCACGGATACGGGGCGTCGCAAGAACACCCCAAACGATTCTCCACGACGCCCCGGAATTGCTGACCCACATCAATGAGTAGTCCTTGACCGCTCAAGTGTCAAGCGGCGCGCGGCGTGTTGACGCTGATTCGTTATCTTGCCCTAAGTGGGCGGCAATGCCCGCTATGCCTCCCGGCCGTCTGCGGCCCTAAAGGACGCACGGGCCCAAAACCGGCACCCGCCGGACGGCCCCGCAGCGTACGCCGTGCACACGTTGCAACCTCCCCGCTCCGCGCCCCGGAAATCCGCGGCGGCCGCCGCTGGCGCCGCCGTGCCACACTTGGCACCACAGCCGACTGTGAGGAGCGGGCATGAGCGACGAGCGGCCACCGGCCGAAGGCGCCCCGAACGAAGTGCGCGAGACCACCCGCGGACCGGTCATCCTGCGCGGCATATCGACCCGGGCCTGGGAGCACCCCGCCGACCGCGGCGCCCTGGTCGCCCTGCGCGAGCTCCGCGGCTTCGACATCGTCCTGCGCAAGCTCTCCGGCATGGTCTCCGAGCGCGCCCTGCGGCTGAGCCTCCTCGGCTCCTCGATCAAGGTCGACCGCCACCAGTACGCCCGCGTCCACGACGCCTACCTCTCGGTCGCCGCCGTCCTCGACGCCACCGACCTCCCCGACCTCTACATCACCCGCGACCCCGACCTCGGCGGCATGTGCATCGGCATCGACAAGCCCGCCATCGTCATCAACTCCGGGTCCCTCGACCTCCTCGACGAGACCGAGCTGCGGTTCCTCCTCGCCCACGAACTCGGCCACGCCCTCTCCGGGCACGGCCTCTACCGGACCCTCCTCATGGTCCTGCTGCGCCTGACCACCTCGGTCGCGTGGATCCCCGTCGGCGTCGTCGGCCTGCGGGTCATCACCGCCGCGCTCTACGAGTGGAGCCGCAAGTCCGAGCTGTCGGCCGACCGCGCCGGCGCGCTGGCGGTCCAGGACCCGGCCGCGGCGATCCGCGTCATGGCGAAGATGGCCGGCGGCGGCGACCTCTCCGACGTCGACACCGCGGCGTTCCTGGAGCAGGCCAAGGAGTTCGAGACCGGCGGCGACCTGCGCGACAGCTTCCTCAAGCTGCTCCTGCTGGAGACGCGCAGCCACGACTTCGCGGTGGCGCGCGCCGCCGCGATCAAGACGTGGATCGACGAGGGCGAGTACCGCGACTACCTCGCCGGGGCCTACCCGCGCCGCGACGGCGACGGCGACGCCTCGATCTCCGCCGAGGCCAAGGCCGCCGCGAAGTCCTACAAGGACCTGTTCGAGCACTCCGGCGACCCGCTCGCGAAGCTCCTGCGCAAGTTCCGCGACGGACTCTGAGCGCACGGCAACGGGCCCGGTCTTGCGACCGGGCCCGTTCCCCGTCTCCTAGCGCTTGAGCTTGTCGAGCAGCAGCGCCTCGGCGGTGCAGACCCGCTCGAACATCTCGATGTCGAGGGACTCGTTGGGGCCGTGCGGGTTCGAGTACTGGTCCTCGACGCCCGTCACCAGGATCGCCGCCTCCGGGTAGAGCTCCTGGAACGTGGCGATCATCGGGATCGAGCCGCCGATGCCGATCTCGACGGGCTCGGTGCCGTCCCACGCCTCCGCGAACGCCGCGCGGGCGGCGTCGAAGGACGGCCCGGTCGCGTCGATCGCGCACGGGTCGCCCAGGCCCCCTTCGGGAGTCACGGTCACCTGCGCGCCCCACGGGGCGTGCGCCTCGAAGTGCGCCCGGACGGCCTTGAGGGCCCGCTCGGCGGAGTCGCCGGGGGCGAGGCGGAACGAGACCTTCGCGCGGGCGCTCGGCTGGAGCGCGTTCGCCGACTCGGCCGCGCCCGGCGCGTCGATGCCGAGCACGGTCGCCGTCGGCTTGGTCCACAGGCGCTCCGTCAGCCTCCCGGTGCCGATGAACTCGGTGCCCGGCAGCAGCCCCGCCTCGTGGCGCAGCGCCTCCTCGTCGAAGTCCAGGGGCGCGGAGGGGCCCGAGACCAGGCCCTCGACCGCGACGTCCCCGGCGTCGTCGTGCATGGTCGCCACCAGCCGCGCCAGCGCGGTCAGCGCGTCCGGCACCGGGCCGCCGAACACGCCCGAGTGCACCGCGACCTTGAGGAGCGCCACCTCGACGTACACGTTGATGACCCCGCGCAGGGTCGTGGTCAGCGCCGGGACCTCGGTGCGCCAGTTCGTGGAGTCGGCGATCACGACCACGTCGGCGGCGAGCAGGTCCTGGTTGGCGCGGATGAGCCCTTCGAGGGTGGGGGAGCCGAACTCCTCCTCGCCCTCGATGAGGAGCTTCACGCCGACCGGGGGCCTCCCGCCGAAGGCGCGGAGCGCGGCCACGTGCGCCATGACCCCGGCCTTGTCGTCGGCCACGCCGCGGCCGTACAGCCGGCCGTCCTTCTCGACCACGGTGAACGGGTCGTCCTGCTCCCACTTGGCGAGGTCGCCGACCGGCTGCACGTCCTGGTGGGCGTAGAGGAGCACCGTCGGCTGGCCCGCGGGGGCGGGGAAGTGGGCGTACACGCTCGGCTGCCCGCCGCCGTGCGAGAGCTGGCGGGACTCGGCCGCGCCGGCCTCGTCGAGGAGGCGCTGGACGGCGTCCGCGCCTTGCCGGACCGGCTCGTGGTCGAGTCCGTCGAAGGCGATCGCCGGGATCTTGACGAGGGCCTCCAGGTCGGCGCGGACCCCCGGGAGGGCGGCGCGCACCGCATTCACTACATCGCTCATGGGGCGCAATTCTAGGTCGGGTCTAGAGTAAGCGGCGTGTTGCAGCGATACCGGTTCGTGTTCGCGCCCCGCTGGCTCCTCCTGGCGCTCGTCGGCGTGGTCGTGATGGTCGCCTGCGCCCTGCTCTCGCAGTGGCAGTGGGGCCGGGCGGTGCAGCGCGCGGCCGCGAACGAGGTCATCGAGACCAGCCTGGAGTCCGCGCCCCTCGACGAGGTGCTGCCCGCGGGCGAGGCCCTGGACCCCGGCGTGCGCTGGACGCTCGTGGAGGCCACGGGCGTGTACGACGCCGACCAGGAGGTCGTGCTCCGGGCCCAGACGAACGGCGGCCTGAACGGCTTCGAGATCGTCACCCCGCTCGTGCTCGCCGACGGCACCGCCGTCCTGGTCGACCGCGGGTTCGTCGCCTCCGAGAACACCGGCTCCGTCCCCGACTACCCCGCCCCGCCGGCCGGCGAGGTCACCGTGACCGGTCGCGTCTACGAGTACGAGGAGGCGTCCGGCGGGGTCACCGAGGTCGACGGGCACCTGGAGTCGCGGCGCCTGAGCGACGACATGCTCGCCTCCTACTTCGACTACGAGTTCCGTTCGGCCTGGGTCGCCGACACCGAGCCGATCGAGGGCCTCACCGAACTGGAGACGCCCTCCTTCAAGGACTGGCAGAACTACTCGTACGCCGTCCAGTGGGCGCTGTTCGCCGCGATGGTCCCGGTGGGCCTGGTCGTGCTGGTGCGCCGCGAGCGCAAGGACCTCGACGAGGCCGCGGCGGCCGAGGAGGCCGCGGCCGACCCGAACCCGGACACGGAACCGGCCGCCTCCGAAGCGGAAGCGGCCGGCTCGCACTAGGTCCTAGTCCTTGCCGTCGAACTGTATCTCCCGCGACGGCGCCTTGAAGTCGATGACCGGCTCGCCCTCCAGGGCCTCCTTGAAGATGGTGCCCACCGTCTGCTTCGACACCGTCGTGTTCGCCGTCCCCACCTCGTTGAAGATGTAGTCCGGATCGGCCATGAACGCCCCGATCGACAGCTGCGGCGTGTAGCCCAGGAACCACGAGGTCCGGTTGTTGTCGGTCGTACCGGACTTGCCGGCGACCGGCCGTCCCGCGAGCTGGCCGACGTTCGGCGAGGTGCCCCACGACCCGCACTGCGCGCCCTTGCGGGCGGTCTCGGTCACGCACCGGCCCGCGTCGGTCGCGGCCCTCGCCACGTCCTTGTCCAGCTCCTGGTGGCAGCGCGGCGCGGCCGCCTCCAGCTCCTGGCCCTGCGGGTCGATGATCCGCAGCGCCGGGATCGGCTCGCAGTACTCGCCCTCGGCCGCGAGCGTGTTGAACACGTTCGTCATCTCGATGGGCTGCACGTCGGACACGCCGAGCACGAACGGGCCCCAGCCCGAGCGCCGCTCCTCCGAGGCGTAGTACGCGTCCCCTTCACTGCGCCACTGGAGGCCCATCCGCTCGGCCATCTCCACCGCCTTGTCGGCGCCGACCCGGTCGATGAGCTGCGCGAAGTACGTGTTCACCGACATCCCGAAGCCCGACCACATGTCCCGGTCGCCGGCCATCGCCGCCGAGCTGTTCTTCGGGCACCAGTTCCCGCCGCACGCCGTCGTCGCCGACACGAAGCTGGTCCGGACCTGGTTGGGCGAGTAGATGTTGTAGTTCAGCGGATAGCCCGCGTCGAGCGCGGCGAGCATCGTGAAGATCTTGAACGTCGACCCGGCCTGGTACCCGCCCTCGGCGCCCCCGCCGAGCACCGGGTTCACCGTGTTCGGGTAGTTGCCCTTGCGGTCGAACGACGGGTTCGAGTGCGGCCCGTTGTCGCTCTGGTCGTACGAGAAGGTCCGGTTGAGCCCGAGCGCCTTGATGCGCCCGGTCCCCGGTTCCATCACGACCGCGCCGTGCGCGAACTTCGACTCCTCGCTCTTGGCGTCGTTCACCGTGTCGTTCGCGAGCTTCTGGAGGTCGGGGTCGAGCGTGGTGATGATCGTGTACCCGCCCTGGCGCAGCTCGCGCTCGCGGTCGGCCGGGGTCGGCCCGAACGCGTCCTGCTCGCGCCACCAGCGGCGGAAGTAGTCGCAGAAGAAGCCGTACTCCGAGGGCGTGCCCTCGACGCCGATGCACGAGTTCGGCGGGTCCGAGACCGTCAGCTCGATCGGCAGGCCCCGCACCTCGGACGCGTCGCCGCGCGAGAGGTAGTCGATGTCGACCATCCGGTCGAGCACCCAGTTGCGGCGCGCGAGCGCGTCGGTCTGGTCGGAGACGATCGGGTCGTACGCCGAGGGCGCCTGCACGAGCCCGGCGAGCGTCGCCGCCTCCTGGAGGCTGAGCTCGGACGGGTGCTTGGAGAAGTACACCTGCGCGGCGGCGAAGATCCCGTAGGCGTTGTGCCCGAAGTACGCCTGGTTGAGGTAGCGCTCCAGGATCTGGTCCTTGGAGAGCTGCTCCTCGACGGCCATCGCGAGGCGGGCCTCGCGGAGCTTGCGGGTCGCGGTCTGCTCGGTCGCGGCGATGACCTCGTCGATCGACTCGGCGTTGAGCTGGAGCGCGCCGCGCACGTACTGCATGGTGATCGTCGAGGCGCCCTGCTCGACGCCGCCGGACGAGTTGTTGGCGACGAACGCGCGCACGATGCCGCGGTAGTCGACGCCGTTGTGCTGGTAGAACCGCGAGTCCTCGGCGGCGACCATCGCCTGCTGCATGACGGGCGCGACCTCGTCGAGCGAGACGTGGCGGCGGAACTCGTCGTAGAACAGGCTGATGAGCGTCTCGCCGTCGGCGGCGTAGACGTAGGACGTCAGCGGCGGGTCGGTCTCGGTCACCTCGATCGAGAGGGTGTCGATCGCGTTGAAGCCGGCCTTCGCGCTCAGGCCGGCCATCGCGGCCAGCGGGAACAGCAGGGCCGCGATCGCGAGCCCCGCGAGCACGCTGGTGCGCAGCAGGGCGTACACCCCTTCGGCGGGCGGTCCGGGTCGGTCGCTCCCGCGTGCGGACAGTCCGGGCACACGGTGCTGGCGGGGTCGATCGCGCATATATCCAGCCTAGGGCACACGGATCACAACAAGGTGAAAATCCTCACGAGGGTCGGTATCGCTTTCATGAAGGGGGCGAACGCAAATCGGACTCACGATCACTTCCGGCCGCCCCGTCACGCGAGGGCGGCGTAACAGGCCCGCAATGAGCCGTTTAGACGGACGCGACGAAACCCGCCTACGCTTGTCGAGGTTCCGCCGCCGAGGACGCCGGCGGAGCGAACCCCCGGGAGTGTCCAGAGGAGGCGCACGTGTCGGTCTACGAAGTCGGTCTGCGACTGCGCGGCAAGGCCGTGCTCGTCGTCGGCGGCGGCACGATCGCAGGGCGGCGCGTCCCCCGCCTGATCGACGCCGGCGCCCGCGTGCTGGTGGTCGCCCCCGAGGTCACCACCACCCTCTCCGACCTGGCCGCCGCGGGCGAGCTCCAGTGGGAGCGGCGCGAGTGGCGCACCGGCGACGGCGACGACGCCTGGTTCGTCCTCGCCGCCACCGACGACCCCGCCGTGAACGCGGCCGTGGCCGCCGAGGCCGAGTCCCGCCGCACCTGGTGCGTGCGCAGCGACGACGCCGAGGCGTCGGACGCGTGGACGCTCGCGCGCGCCGCCTTCGACGGCGTCAGCGTCGCCGTCTCCGCCTCCGGCGACCCCCGCCGCGCCGCCGCCGTCCGCGACGCCGTCGCCGCGGCCCTGCGCTCGGGGGAGATCGACGCCCCGCGCACCCGTCGCGCCCGCCCCGCGGGCGTCGCGCTCGTCGGCGCCGGCCCCGGCGACGCCGACCTCATCACCCTGCGCGGCCTCGAACTGCTGCGCCAGGCGGAGGTGGTCGTCTCCGACCGCCTCGCCCCGCAGGAGCTGCTCGACATGCTCGGCGACGACGTCGAGATCGTCGACGCCGCGAAGCTCCCGTACGGCCGCCACACCACGCAGGAGCAGATCAACGCCGTCATGGTCGAGCGCGCCCGCGAAGGGAAGTTCGTGGTCCGCCTCAAGGGCGGCGACGGCTTCGTCTTCGGCCGCGGCGCCGAAGAGCTCGACGCGTGCCTCGACGCCGGGGTGCCGGTCGAGGTCGTCCCCGGCCTCTCCTCCTCCATCGCCGGCCCCGCCGCGGCGGGCATCCCCGTCACCGAGCGCGGCGTCGTCCACGACTTCACCGTCGCCACCGGCCACGTCCCGCCCGGCCCGCAGAGCCTGGTCGACTGGCACGCCCTCGGCGCCGGCAACGGCACCGTCGTCCTCCTCATGGCCGTCAAGAACCGCGCCGCGATCGCGGCCGCGCTCATGGCGGGCGGGCGGCCCGGATCGACCCCGGTGCGGATCGTCGAGAGCGCGACGACGAAGAACCAGACGGTCCGCGAATGCGAATTGTCCGACCTGGGCGTCACCGAGGCCCACCACCCGGCCGTGATCGTCATCGGGGCGGTCGCCGCGAGGGGCCGCGGGCTGTGAGTTCTCCCAGCTAGCGACCGGTTTTCAGGCGGCGTCGAAGTGTCACTTCGGCGCCGCCGCAGTTTTACCTAATCCACTCTTTACAAGCCTGAACACAGGCCGTAATATTCGTCCATCAACAGCGCGACGGTCGTCGTGTCTGCCACCGCGGTCACCATCTGGACCAACGGTGTACTTCCATTCGAGCAGGGCTCCTGCTCACCCTTTTCGTCCTCTTTGGAGTGTGCATGCGCATTCGTGAGTTCTCTGCTGAGCTCGCTTCGCGGCTCAAAGTCGCCTATGCGGTCCGGAACGTCGACCTGACGCTGCCCGGGCTGACCCTGGTGGACGAATGCGCGCCCCGCGCCGGCCATGTCCTGGCCGCGCGCGTCGACGCCATCGGGCACCACAACTGGCTCGAAGTCGCCACCGGCCGCAAGGCCGCCATCTACCCCGGGGACGAGATCCTGCTGGCCTTCGGCGAGCGCTACGCCCCCGACCAGTACGAGTCCCGGATCCCCGACGTCCTCGGCACCTCCGTCGACCTCGTCGCGGCCGGCGGCGTCGCCGGGGAGGTCCTCTCCCGGCACGGCGACATGCGCCCGCCGACCCGCCTGGAGCCCATCGGCATCCTCGCCGACCGCGAGGGCGCGCCCGTCGACCTGCGCCGCTTCAGCGTGCTCGCCCCGTTCGGCCTGGGCGACCACCCGCCGGTGGTGTGCGTCGTCGGGACCTCGATGAACGCGGGCAAGTCGACCACCGCCGCGTCCGTGATCCGGGGCCTGTCCCGGTCGGGCCGCCGCGTCGCCGGTATCAAGATCACCGGGACCGGCGCGGGCGGCGACCCGTGGATGTTCCGCGACTCCGGCGCGGTCGTCGCCGCCGACTTCACCGACGGCGGCTACCCGACCACCGCGGGCGTCCCCGTCCCCGAGCTGGCCGAACTGGCCCAGACGCTCTACCACCACGCCGCCGCGCACAACGTCGACGCCGTGGTCATGGAGATCGCCGACGGCATCCTCCAGGCCGAGACCTCCGCGCTGCTGGAGTTCCCGGTCGTGCGCGAACTCGTCGACGGCGTCGTCCTCGCCGCCGCCGACGCGGCCGGCGCCCGCTACGGCGCCCAGCACCTGCGCGCCCTGGGCCTGCCCGTGATCGCCGCCTCCGGGCGCCTCACCCAGTCCCAGCTCGCCGTCCGCGAGGCGGTCGCGGGCATGGACGCGCCCGTGTACACGCCGAACGAGCTCGCCGCGCCCGAGGTGGCCGCCGAGATCCTCGCGATGGCCGGCGTCGCCCGGACCCGCCGCGGCGGCGTCCTCGAACTCGGCGAGGCCGCCTAGCGCGCCCCTTCGTCCCGACTACCAGGCAGGACCGACGGCGGCGCAGGCGATGCGCCGCCGCGGCAGACGAACCGAACACGACACACCCCGACGGGCGGTGCGCGAGGCGCACCGCCTTCGCCGCGCCCACCGGAGGTCCGGACCTCCCGCTACGTGCCGGTAACCTGACTGGCTTGCGCCACTTTGGGACACCCGAGACCTTTACCGTCTTGTGACAATGGCAGCCTGTTCCTAGTTGCACCCGCGAATTAGGCTCGGGTTCGTGCGCCGCCCCGCCCGCACCCCGTCCGCGCGACCCACGCGCAGGCCCGCGAGCCGCAGACTTGCACGAGAAGCGCAGAGGAACCCCTGATGACCACAAGCAACGTCGACGCCCGACGCCTGAACGTCAAGGGACTGCTCATCGCGGTCGGCCTCCCCGTGGTGCTCGTCGGCGCACTCGTCGCGACGCTCCTCGGCACCGGCGCGTTCAGCCGCGAGAACGAGGGCGAGGACGCCAGCCTCTGGCTGTGGACGACCCCCCTCGGCGAACTCGCCCGCGTCAACGGCCTCACCGCCGCCACCGACGTGCGCCTCGACGTCACCGACGCGATGGGCAACGCCGTCCAGGTCGAGCAGACCGACTCGCACCTCCTCCTCCGCGAGATCGCCACCGGCAAGGTCTCCGCGATCGACCTCTCGACCCTCGAACTCACCGGCTCGGCCGAGACCGCCCCCGGCGAGGGCGTGCGCGTGGCCCTCTCCGACGAGGGCGCGTTCATCATCGACCAGACGCAGGGCCTGGTCAACCAGGTCGACCCGTCGACGCTCTCGGCGATCGGCGACCCGCTCCAGTTCCCCGCGGGCCTCACCGGCGGCGCCTTCGACGGCGACGGGATGCTGTGGATCGGCGTCCCCCGCGAGGGCACCATCGTCCAGATCGAGCCCCGGGACTCCGGCGCGAAGACCCTCGCGACCGAGGTCGTCGCCCAGCCCCGCCAGGAGCTCGCGCTCACCGTCCTCGGCGACGGCGTGGCCGTCCTCAACTCCACCGCCAAGGAGATGACGACGATCCGCACCGACGGCCGCCGCGCCGTCACCAGTATCGAACTCGCCGGCCCGACCGAGACCGCCGACACCAGCCCCGGCACCATCGCCTCGGTCACCGTCACCGACCCGCCCTCGGTGGTCACGGTCGACGACGACCAGACGCGGACCTTCCAGATCGCCGCCGGCGCCTCCGAGCTGCTGGGCGCCTCGGTCGAGTTCCACGAGCGCATCTACGTGCCCGACGGCGCCTCCGGCATCGTCTGGGTCTACGACCTCGAAGGCAACGAGCTCAACCGCATCGAGATCGACTCCGGCGGCGGGCCCGTCGAGCTGTACCACACCGGCGACACGCTCTTCGCCAACGCGGTCAACACGAACGCGGCCGTCGTCGTCTCCGCCGACGGCACCGCCGCCCTCGCCCCGAAGAACCGCGACGACATCCTCGGCGGCGACGCGCCGCCCACCGAAGAGGACGAGGGCGGCGACGACGAAGGCGAAGAGGAGGGCGACGAGGAGTCCGCTCCCGAGGTCGGCCCGCCCGGCGCGGTCACCAACCTCGACGGGACCGTCGGCGACGGCCTCATCAACCTCTCGTGGGACGCCGCCCCCAACAACGGGTCCGCGCTCACGAAGTACGTCGTCGAAGGCGCCGGCGAGACCTGGGAGATCGCGCCGAGCCAGCGCGTCCTGGAGATCGGCGACCTCGACAACGGCCAGCCGTACACCTTCACCGTGACCGCCCACAACGCCGAGGGCGCGGGCGACACCGTCACCTCGCCGTCCATCACGCCGTCCGCCGACGTGCCCGGCGCCCCGGGCGCCGTCACCGCGACCGCCAACCCCGACGGCACGGTCACCGTGAACTGGGAGGAGGCCGACGGCGAGGGCAACGACATCTCGGGTTACCAGGTCGAGGCCATCGCCTCCGGCGGCGAGCAGGTCGTGGTCGGCCAGGCCACCGGGACCGAGCTGAAGACCGCCGCCGGGACGCTGGACTACGGCACCCAGTACGCGTTCCAGGTGACGACTCTGGCGGGTGCCGCAGCCTCGGCGCCCTCGCCGCTGTCGGCTTCGGTGACGCCGTTCAACGTCCCCGACGCGCCCGGCGAGCTCTTCGCCGAGAGCTCGACCTCCGCGGCGGGCACGATCGACGTGCGCTGGACCCAGCCGTCCAACAACGGCCGCGACATCCAGAAGTACGTCGTCACCGCCGGAAGCCAGACCGTCGAGGTCACCGGCACCACCGCGAGCCTGTCGGGCTTCGGCAACAACGAGAACGTCTCGGTGTCGGTCGTCGCCGTGAACGAGGCCGGCCAGTCCGAACCCGCCACCACCACCTCGAACACGATGGCGGCGCCCACGGTCCAGATCTCCGGCCACGAGTCGCTGGGCGACACCATCAACCTCACCCTGGCGATCGACGACGGCGGCAGCGCCGACGCGCAATGCACCCTGCTCGCCGACGGCGTCAACCAGGACACCAAGTCCTGCCCCGACGTGTACTCGGTGACCGGCCTGTACGCCTCCACCGACTACAGCTTCCAGATCCGGATCTCCAACCCGGCCGGCGAGGCCACCTCGAACACCTACAACGCCTCCACCGCCGCGATCAACGGCGAGGTGTTCTTCGGCTGCGACTCGATGAGCACCGACTACTGCGACTCCGTCGACGGCGTCTCGGTCTACAGCGCCCCGAGCGGCGGCAGCAACCTCGGCGTCACCAACACCGGCGACCGCTACAAGGCGTACTGCTGGACCACCGGGGCGAACACGATCACCCCCCGCGGCCAGGAGTCCGACGGCTATCACGATTATCACGAGGGCAAAGACGGCACGAACAAGTGGATCAAGATCGATTACGCTTCGAACGCGTACATCCCCTTCGCATGGATCAACATCGACGGGCAGGGAAAGAACTCCACCGGGGACCTCCCGCAGTGCTAGCAGGAGCAACGAATGCACGACACCGAGCAGACCCACCCGCTGCGAGTGCCTAAGCGCATGCAGCAGCCGGTCCAGCTGGGCGCCGCGCAGGCCGAGTCCTTCGCCGCCGCGTTCGAACGCCTCGCCGCCGCCGTCGACACCGTCGTGCTCGGCAAACCCGAGGTCGTCCGCCTCGCGCTGACGGCCATGTTCGCCGAGGGCCACATCCTCCTGGAGGACGTCCCCGGCACCGGCAAGACGACCATGGCCCGCGCCATCGCCGCGGCCGTCTCCGGGCAGTGGCGGCGCATCCAGTTCACGCCCGACCTGCTGCCCTCCGACGTCTCCGGCGTCACCATCTTCAACCAGGCCAGCGGCGCCTTCGAGTTCCATCCCGGGCCGGTCTTCGCGAACATCGTGATCGCCGACGAGATCAACCGGGCCAGCCCGAAGACCCAGTCCGCGCTCCTGGAGGTCATGGAGGAGGGGCGGGTCACCGTCGACGGCCGCCCCCACCAGGTGCCGCAGCCGTTCCTCGTCGTCGCCACCCAGAACCCGGTCGAGATGGACGGCACCTACCGCCTCCCCGAGGCCCAGCTCGACCGCTTCCTCGTCAAGCTCTCGGTCGGCTACCCGGTCGAGGCCGCCGAGATCGAGGTCCTGCGCGGCACCCACCAGCGCAGCCCCGAGCAGCTCGCCCCGGTCGTCGACACCGACACGGTCGCGCAGATGGCCGAGATGGCCAAGCACGTCTACATCGCCGAGCCCCTGTACGCGTACCTCGTGAAGCTCGCCAACGCCACGCGCAGCCACCCGCAGGTCGCCGTCGGCGTCAGCCCCCGCGGCCTCATCGCCCTCACCAGGGCCGCGAGCGTCTTCGCGCTCTCCCAGGGCCGCGGCTACATCATCCCCGAGGACGTCAAGGCCCTCGCCGGACCGGTGTTCGCGCACCGCATCCAGCTCGCCCCCGACGCCGCCATGCGCGGGGCCACCGGCGTCCAGGTCGTCGCCGACGCCTTCGACCAGGTCCAGGTCCCGCTCCCGACCCCGGCGGCATGAGCGGGTCCGGGACGGACGCGGCGCCGCCCGAGGCCGCCCCGCCTCGCTCCACGCTCGCCGAGAAGCTGCTGGCGGTCCCCGTCACCGCCCGCGGCGCCGGCCTCGCCGCCGCCGCCGCGGCGCTCATCGCCTCCGGCTGGTTCTGGGGCTACCCCGAGCTCGCGGCCCTCGGCGCCGCCGGGGCCCTCGCGTGCGTCGCCGCCGCCTCCGTCATCGCCGCCAGGCCCCGCCTCGAGGTCGAGCGCACCGTCACCCCCGACCGGGTCTCGGTGGGCCACACCGCGACCGTCAGGCTCACCGTGCGCAACGCCGGGCGCTGGCGGTCCGTCAACGCCCGCGCCGTGGACACCTACGGCGCAGCCCACGATCACGGCTCGCAAGCATCGTCGGGGGGCATCGAGACCCGCCGCGTCGCCGTCCCGCTCGCGCGCCTGCGCCCGGGCAAGAGCGCGGGCGCGAGCTACACGATCGGCGCCGAGCGCCGCGGCGTCGTCGACGCCGGGCCCCTCGGCATCGGCAAGCGCGACCTCCTCGGCCTCGCCGCCACCGCCGGGAACTTCGGACCCGCCGCGCGCCTGTGGATCCACCCGCGCCTGCACCAGCTCGCCCGCACCCCCGACGGCCTCGCCCGCTCCCTCGAAGGCACCGCCGACAAGGTCGAGCAGGGCTCGCTCACCTTCCACGCCCTCCGCGAGTACGTCATCGGCGACGAACTGCGCCACGTCCACTGGCGCACCTCCGCGCGCATCGGCAAGCTCATGGTCAAGGAGCACCTCGACACCTCCCTGCCCACCGTCGCCATCGCGATCGACGACCGCGCCGCGAGCTGGCCCGCCCCGCCCGGCGTCGCCGTCCCCGACCCGTTCGAGGCGGCCTGCGAGGCCGCCTACTCCGTCCTCACCGCGTGCTTCCGCGCCGAGTACCACGCCGCCCTCGTGCCCGCCTCCGGCGCCACCGTCTCCGGCGCCGGCCGCGACTCCTACGGCGACCTCCTCGCCGAACTCGCCCCGACCGCGAAGGACTCCCTCGACGGCTACGTCGCCCGCCTCACCGCCGCCCGCTACGGCGACACCCTCGTGTGGATCACCGGGACCGAACCGCCCACCGACCGCCTCGCGCAGCTCAAGCGCGCCTACCCCACCGTGATCGCCGTGCACCTCGCCACCGGGCTCCCCACCTCCGCGTCCCTCGCGGGGGGCCTGCCCACCGTCCGCGCCGCCGACGGCGAGCAGTTCGCCGCCGCCTGGAACAACGGCGGGACCCGCCTGTGAGCATCGTCGACATCCCCCGCGCCAAACCGCCGCGCAGCGGCCGGCGCCTGCGCTACCGGCTCCGCGTCGCCGCCGTCGCGGCCGCCCTCACGCTCATGTGCGCCCTCGCGGGCACCGTCGCCGCCCGCGTCTACCACGGGCAGCTCCTCGTCCTCCTCGTCGCCGGAGCCGCCCTCGGCGCCTTCGCGATCGGCTTCGCCCTCCGCAACAGGCCCGCGTTCCTCGCGCCCAGCGCCTCCCTCCTCGGCCTCGCCGGATACCTCCTCGCCGCCATCGTCCTCACCGACGACGGCACCGACCCGCTCCCGGCCACCGTCGTCGACGCCCTCGTCAACGCCGTCCCCCGCACCCTCACCGCGCTCATCCCGGTCGAACCCGCCCCCGACACCGTCGTCGTCCCGGTCTTCCTCACCTGGCTCGCCGCCACCCTCGCCTGCGAGTTCGCGATCCGCTACGGCCGCACGCTCCTCGGGTGCCTCCCGCCGACGCTCCTGTACGCCGCCGGGCTCTACCTCGTCGGCCCCAACGCCGACGGCGGCACCCTGTACGCGGTCGCGTTCTGTGTCCTCGCCGCCGCCGCGCTCGCCGTCACCGCCGCCCCGCCCGAACGCCGCCCCGACAGCGACGCCGTCGTCGACGGCCCCGCGCCCTCCAAGGCCCCCGCGCTCATGGGCGCGGTCGTCACCACCTGCGTCCTCCTCGCCGCCGTCGCGCTCCTCGGCCCCGCCGCGGCCCGCCTCGTCACCTCCAGCCCCGGCGACCCCCGCGAGTACGTCCAGCCCCCGCAGCTCACCGACATCGACCTCAACCCGCTCGTGCGCATCGCCGAATGGTCCAAGTTCCCCGAGCAGGAGCTGTTCGAGGCCGACACCTCCGGCGACTCCTGGATGCGCCTCGCCGTCCTCACTGAGTACGACGGCACCACCTGGCAGGCCGCGGGGGACTTCCGCACCGCCGGCACCGTGATCCCCGGCAGCGGCGACGCCGACTTCACCGCCGACGTCGAGATCATCGGCCTCGGCGGCAAGCTCGTCCCGGCCGCCGCCGACCCGGCCACCGTCACCGGCCTGCCCATCGCCGTCAACCTCGACAGCAGGTGCCTGCTCACCCCCGACGGGCTCGCCACCGGCTCGTCGTACCACGTCGAGTCCGCGCTGGCGACCACCGATCCGGCCGCGGCCGAGACCGCCCGGCCGAACCTCACCGACGCCGCCACCGTGGCCGTCCCGCCCGGGACCCCCGAGATCATGGCGACGATCGCCGACTACGTGCGCACCACCTACGACACGCCTTTCGAACGCGCCCAAGGGCTCGCGGACTTCCTCGGCGGGCACTACGCCTACAATCCCGAGGCGCCCTCCGGGCACGACCTCCCGGCCCTCGGGTTCTTCCTCGGCAGCCCCGTCGACGCGGGCGGTCAGCGGGGCACCAGCGAGCACTTCGCGGCCGCGTACGCGATCATCGCGCGCCTCGTCGGCCTGCCCAGCCGCGTCGTTGTCGGCTTCGAGGTCCCCGGCGGCTCCAGCACCGTCACCGCGGGGCAGGGCTCGGCGTGGCCCGAGATCGACTTCGAGGGGGTCGGGTGGGTCCGCTTCGACCCGATGCCGGCGCCCGACGCGGTGCCCGTCCCGCCCGAGGACACGCTGGAGCAGATGGAGGAGGAGACCCCGAGCCCGGAGGAGGACTCCGGCGGCGGGGGCGAGGCCGAGGACTTCAACGACGAGGCCCTGGAGCAGGACGGCGACTTCAACGAGGAGGCGGGTGCCGAGGACGCGGGCATCCCCGTGTGGGCCTGGTACGCCGCCGGGGCGCTGCTCCTGGCGTGCGTGCCGCTCGTCCTGAAGGCCCGGCGGGCCCTGCGGCGGCGCCGCAGGCTCACCCGCGGTGGCCCGGCCGACCGCGTGGCGGGCGCGTGGGCGGAGGTCCTCGCGGCGGCCGCTCGCGCGGGCGTCAAGGTGGAGGGCAGCGCCAACGCGGAGGAGGCGGCGGCCCGGCTCGCCCCGCTCAAGGGCGACATCGGGTCCCTGCCGCGGTTGGTGAACGCAGCGGCGTTCGCGCCGCACGCCGTCGCGGAGGAGGACGCCCGCACGGCCGCCGCGATCGCGACCGAATACCCCGGAACCATCCGACAGCAGGTGAAACGGTGGAAACGCTTCCTCACATAGATTGTGCCCGTTAGAAGTTGATATTTCCCCACAAATTCATCAGCCGGTGGCCCGATCCCAAAGGGTGGCGCTGACCTGGCAGACTGTGACGCATGGAGAACCCCTTCTTCTCTGTCCGTTTCCGCGGATACGACCGCGCCCAAGTCGACCGTGCGGTCGCCCGCATCCGCTCCGCGACGGATGCGGGGGCCCCGCCCCACCCCGACTCGCTCACCAACATGGGATTCCAGTTGACGTTGCGCGGGTACGACACCGGCGAGGTCGACGAGTACTTCGCCGAGGTCGCGAGGACGCTCCGCGGCGGTTAGTCTGGTGACGTGACCGCGCAGGACCCGTACCAACCTCATCTCCAGCCGCCCCAGGCTCCGATGAACCAGCCCCAGATGCAGCCCGCTCCGCCGGGCCCGCCGGTCTACGGCTACCCCCAGCAGCCGTATCCGCAGGTCCCGGCCTTCTACCCCGCCCACTCGCACTGGACCGCCCCGGCGCCGGTGATGATCGACGGCTTCCCGATCGTGCAGCCGCGCCTCAAGCCGATCCCGTCCGGACCGGCGATCGGTTCGCTGGTCGCCGGCATCGGCGCCGTCCTCGGCGCCTTCCCGGGCCTGATCTTCGCGGCCGTGAGCCCGCTGGCCGGGCTCACGTTCTTCATGTCCGCGGGCCTGTTCGGCCTCGGCTCGCTCTTCCTCGCGATCTACGCGCGCCGCCAGATCCGCACCGCCCAGGGCGGCGTCTCCGGCCGCGGACTGGCCCTCACCGGGCTCATCATCGCGATCGTCGCGCTCGTGTTCGCGGGACTGGTGGGCCTGATAGCCCTGCTCACGACCATATGAGCATGAACGCAGGACGGCGGCGCCCCGAACCGGGCGCCGCCGTTCCGCGTGCTAGCAGTAGGCGTTCAGGTGCGACTGGATGGCGGACTTCTCCGCGCTGTCGACCGTGAGGTCGTAGAGGTATTTGACGTGGGTCCAGGCTTTGACGTAGTCGCAGCGGACCGAGGAGTTCGTGGGCATCCACTCGGCCGGGTCGTAGTCGCTCTTCGAGGAGTTCGCCGAGGTGGTTGCGATCCACAGCTGCGGCGAGCTGACGTCGTTGGCGAAGGCCTGGCGCTCGGCGGTGGTCCACGACCACGCCCCCGAGGCCCACGCCTCGGAGAGGGCCACCACGTGGTCGACGGTGGCGTTGGAGACCGTGGAGGTCCAGACGTTGTCGAAGTCCGACTGCCACGAGCCCGAGTCGGGCTGGCAGTCCGAGCCGGTCACGACGTTGCTGCCGTCGCGCTTGAGGACGTACTGGCGTGCGGTGCACCCGCCGCCGACACTCGACCAGTGCGGGAACAGGTCCCGGTCGTAGGAGTCGCCGTGCGACTCGGAGGCGACGGTGAGCTGGTTCAGCTCGGACTGGACGGTCGAGAGCGACGGGATGCCCGGGGGCCGCACGGCCTCGGCCGGGGCCGTGTCGAGGACGAGGACCGTGAGGACGGCCAGCGCGGCGGACGAGACGACCGCCGCCGCGCGCTTGAGTGTCTGCATGGAGGGCTCCTGTGGGGGAGGGTGAACGCTGCGTCTGCCGGGGTACACGGATCGACATGCGCGAATGCGCGGCCGACCGGGATCATCGAATCATGGGATGTCGTTCGGTCGCAAGGGGTGAATCACATCTTTTACCCACAAGACATGGCGAACTTACGCAATCGTTGGTTCACAGACAATCAGGATCAAGCGACTAGCGCACCCGATCGGGACGAATGCCTACAATGGAGACATGACTGTGAGCAGCCAGGAAACGCACATCGGCGGCCTCGCGGTCGGGTACCTGCCCGACCGCCTCGGTGCCGCCTCCGACTTCGAGTTCGAATGGGGCGGCGTCGCGTTCGTCCAGCGCGTCTGGGAGACACAGCTCCCCGACGGCGCCTGGCGGGTCGACCTCCAGGTCCAGGCCATGCGCGGCGACGCCCTGACCGACCTCGACGCCCTGCGCGAATTCCTCGCCGAGTACCACGAGCGCGGCGACGACTGGAAGCCCGAACCCGCAGGGGACGACGGCCTCGCGAGCGAACACGAGGTCGCGAGGTTCCTCGCCCCGGGCCTCGCGGTGGAGGTGCGAGACCCCTTCGGCCGCCAGGGAATCCACGAGGTCAAGGCAACGGCAGCGTCAGTGGTCAAGGCGCCCTAGACAAGAGGAGGGCCCGGCCGGAAGAGGGACCGGGCCCTCAGATCGCCGTTACTCCAACTCGGCTCGGCGGGGAGGATTGGCCCCCGCGCGGGAACAGGTCACCGAGGCCACCTTCGAAGCGAACAGGACCGCCGCGCGCGCCTCGGCGGCGGTGAGACCGTCCAGGTCCTCCCGGCGCAGCCGCCCGTTGCGGCTCAGCCAGTCCAGCAGGCCGCCGCTGAAGGAGTCCCCGGCCCCGATGGTGTCGACCATGTCCACCGGCGCCGCCTCGACGGCGAACGACTCCCCGCCGGCCCACACCAGCGAGCCGTCACCACCCTTGGTGATCACGACCAGCTTGCGGCCCTTCGCCATCCACGACTCGGCCAGCGCCTCGGGCTCCTCGGCGGGCCAGATCCACGCCAGGTCCTCGTCGGACACCTTCACGATCGACGCGAACCCGATCCACCGCTCCACGCGCTCCCGGTACGCGTCCCGGTCGCCCAGCAGCGCCGGCCGCACGTTCGGGTCGAGACTGATCGTCGTCCCGGTGCTCAACCCCGCGAGCCACCGCTCCAGCACCGGCCCGCCCGGCTCCAGCGCGAGCGCCAGCGACCCGGCATGCACGGCGTCCAGCCCGGGCTCACGCGGCAGCTCGTCGGTGCGCCACTGCCAGTCCGCGGTACCCCCGGTGTGAAACGCATATGTCGCCGAACCGTCAGAGGAAACGGAGACGATCGCAAGGCTCGTGGGCTCCGGGGCATCGACGAGCCAACCCAGATTGACGTCCGACTCCGCCAGGTGCGTCCGCAGCAGCTTCCCGAACGCGTCCCTCGACAACCGCCCCAGAAACGCGGTCTCGGTTCCCAACCTGCCCAGCGCCACCGCGACATTCATCGGGCTCCCACCGGGATGCGCCACAGGATGCCGCGCGTCAGCCGCCACGACCTCCAGATCGACCAGAGCCTCCCCGACCACACCGATCACGCCCACCAGCCCCTCTCCATTCCAGCGGAGGAGAATCGGATACCCGACCTCGCCCCGAACTCACCGGGCCCAACTTGCGGAAGCCGATGATAGTCGCAGGACCCTACATCCACTACAACCTTGCTGCGTGGAAACTCCAAAGGCACTTGCAGTCTTTGAAATATTACTTTCCGTGCTTCCCTTTTGTATTTTTGACTGGAACGCAGGTGTCGGAGTGCGCCCAGTGGAAACTGAACGTCTCCTCGAGCAATGACCTACTGTGCGTTCCAGTGCCTTCCAGCTCAAGCTCAAATGAGTCGAACAGCAACCGCTCGCGTTCGATTCTCGCGTATCTGAAGTATGGCTCCAAGAAAGAGGACCCGCTCGTCAGCAGGATGGTTTGAGCGAGGCCGAACCTGGCGAGTCGCAGCTCAACGGCCGTGCCGAACTCCGCTTCTAGGATTTGGTATCCGCGGATACTCTCTTGTGTCTTCCTCTCCAGGAGCTCATTGGCCTGGTACCCGTCCTCGCCTGAGCCGCCGTAGCAGGCCGAGAGTCCGAGATACTCGGTGAGCAGTGGATTGAGGATGACGACCTGAAGCCTGCCGCCGTCGCGGAGCACGTCCCGGACCTCGTTGCTGAACACTCCTCGTGGAGAGAGATAGGACTGCCCGGTCTCAGCAAGCAGGCGCACTGCCGACTTTCGGCGGTCGTGATCGCTCAACGCACCTTTCTTTGCATCGTTTCGCATGTTGTTGACCAGCCGCTCCGAGCCGCGAGTGGGTACGTATGCCGCACGGCATTGCAACTGCGACGCCAGTGACTGCGGTGCATTTGAGATCCAAGTCGAGTCCAACGCTCCGTCCGACAGGTACTGCCGCAGTGCGCAGATGGTGAAGATCAGGACTGCGGTGTCGATGTTCACCCAGGTAGTTCGCTTCAAGCATTCCCCCAGCAGAAACCACCGGTACATCATCAGGCCACCGGAATGCTTGAGCTGCGGGAACGAACGGCACATCGCGTTCCGCCACAAGCGGAGGCACTTCAGGCTCCGGCTGCTCAACTCCTCGTTGCCGAGATTGACCTCGTCCCTGAGGACGAAGTTGACGGCGGTGACGAGTTGGGCCCGGTCCACCTCCTGCGATCCGTTGACCTTGGGCACTGACTTGAACAGCAGATCCAGCTCGAACCGCGCGAAGTCCTCGAAGACGTGCCCCAGTCTGCCGCTGCCGAAATCGATGAGGTGGACTTCGGACCTGACATCGTCGACCAGGACGTTTGCGAAGCGGGCATCGCCGTGGAGCCGGCGACGGTCGTGTACCGGGGCGAAGAGCACTCCGTTGAGGTTCTCGTCCCACCACTCTCGGAGTCCGTTCAACTCGTTCAGATCGGGGCAGAAGGCGGCGGCGGTGCGAATGACCGCGGAGACGCCTTCCTCCCAGTCGACCGAAGGGACGTATTCAGCGAGGGACTGCAGCGGTCCTCCCTGGGTGATTCCGCGGTCCGCGCCTAAGGTGAAGGCCATGGCGCGGAAGCACTCGCTCACGGTGTTGTCCGAAGGCGCCGCATCCCGATCGGAGCTCCAGAGGTAGGAGCCGATGAATCCTTCGAAGTCGTTGAAGTGCTTCAACTCCTCGAACGATCCGCCGCCCCGGTACCGGTAGGCGATCATGGACCACTCCACTTTGCGGTGCTCGATCTCGATCTCCACCGGGGCGAAGAGCTCGTTCAGTCCGTGCTCCTCCAGCCAGGCGTCCTCTCCCATGTAGGCAAGGCGGTTACGATGTTCGGCCTCGATCTTCTCCATGGGGCCGAATTTCAGTACCACCGGGCTCAACTCGCTGGAAGCGCACAGCGCTACGAGTGCGTCGCTGTAACCGCCGCGGAGGATCCGCACGCTCAGGTCCTCGGTGCTCACGGCTTCGAGGAGTGCGCGGGTGATCAGGTGACGAACCTCGCCGTTCGAGATGGCATCATGCTTGCCGACGATGTACACGTTGATCTCCTCTGACTGCTCGCAGCCACGACTGCAGAAGCAGGTGCCGTATTCAAGTCCGGGCGATTCGTATCGTGTGGGGTGCGATTGCTGGGTTAGACGATCAGCGCTGGAGTGGCCGCCTTCGAGCCAAGTGTCGCACAGCGGCCCGTTCATCGCGTTGTCCTGGTGTCTGTCCGGCAGTACGAGGCTTGCAGGATCGTTCGGCCGCTTCGGCTTGTTGTCGAGAGCGCGTTGAGCTGCCTTTGCGCGAGGCAGATGAATGCACGATTCAAGAGCCTGCTCCTCTGGGGGCATGAGATCACCCTGGGCAGCCTCAAACGACTCTCAACGGATGAGCCCCTGCACAACCACGGTCGAGGATGGGAAGCGTTGCCGAGTTGGAGTACGCCCGGAGCTGATTCGTCCCGAAGACGGCAACAGAGCCTCGGCGGAAGCCGAGGCTCTGTGATCTGTACTCCCGAGCGGATTCGAACCGCCGTTTCCGCCTTGAGAGGGCGGCGTCCTAGGCCCCTGGACGACGGGAGCTTGCCTTGTCTTCGCGGCTTGCCGCGGCAACGACGACAACTTTACACGGTACTCGTGGGGGGTGCGCAAGCGGGATAAGCCTTGTGATGCGGGCTACTCATCGGCTGGTGAACGGGCCGGGCCCGGCGCCGCCACCTTCTCAGGTGAACCCCCGTTGCGTCCGACCCGGCCCGCCGAGCGACTGTAACGCGCCGCGCGGCGTGGTGCTCACTGATTGCTGGTGGTCGCCTGTCCGCTCATGTCCTCGAGCCAGGCCGCGTCGACGCCGTCGTGGTAGTTCACGAGCTTGGCGGTGTAGGCGGTGTCGCCGACCTTCGCGGTGACGCTCGCGATGACGCCGACCGTGGTCACGCACACCTCGAACGAGCCGACGGGCGCGTCAGCCGCGCCTTGGACGTCGACGCAGTCGGCGAGCTCTCCGGCGAGGGTGGTGTCGGAGAACTCCGCCGACGCGGCGGCGTCGGCGGCAGCGGCGGCGAGCCAGGCGGCGACGTCGGCCTCGGTGGGCAGCAGGCCGTCGAGCTCCTGGCCGAGCCAGGCCGCGAGCGCGGTCTCGTCGCCGCCCGACCACATGGACGGGCGGTCGCCGACGACGACCGCCGCGGTGCCGGCCTCGGGGTCGACGGCCACGAGGAGCGCGTCGTCCGTGTCCTCGACGCGGTACTCGGCGGTGTAGGCGTGGCCGTCGCCGTCGGAGAGGCGCTCGCTCAGCTCGGTGAGGGCGGCCTGGTCCTCCGAGGCCGCGGCTTCGCCGCCTCCGCCGCCGGAGCAGCCGGCGAGCGCCAGCAGCGACGCCGCGCCGAGCACGGCGCAGCGCCGAAGGGGGTTCTGCACGATCATGGGGCTCCACTTCCATAGTGCGGGGCGATGGAGTAGCCCGGGCGCTCTCGGCGGCGGTCGCGGGCCGCGGCCCGACCCGTCGGCATCCTGGGGGGCACGCCTAGCACAGGTGTCTGATCTGAGGTTCGACTCCACCATATAGCGCCGAGTCCATCCTCCATGTAACACGAGCGGAGGGCGCGAGCGCCATCGCGTTTTCGCGGCTCGGAGGCACTGCCGCCGGGGCCGGGGCGTAGGCTGAACAGCTGTGGCCGGCGCAGCGTCGGGTCGGCCGAAATCCTTCGGACACGGCCCCGAAACGGGGCCGATCGTCAGATTCGGCTATTTCAGGAGTGACAGTGGCTGCGATTGAAGACATCCGCGCGAGGGAGATCCTCGACTCCCGCGGGAACCCGACGGTCGAAGTGGAGATCCTGCTCGACGACGACACGCTCCAGCGGGCGGCCGTCCCGTCCGGCGCCTCCACCGGCGCGTTCGAGGCCATCGAGCTGCGCGACGGCGACAAGGGCCGCTACCTCGGCAAGGGCGTCGAGAAGGCCGTCGACAACGTCAACGGCCCGATCCGCGACGCGCTCATCGGCATCGAGGCGTCCGAGCAGCGCCTCGTCGACCAGGCCCTCCTCGACGCGGACGGCACCCCCGACAAGTCCAACCTCGGCGCGAACGCCATCCTCGGCGCCTCCCTCGCCGCCGCGAAGGCCGCCGCCGACTCGGCGGAGCTGCCGCTGTACCGCTACGTGGGCGGCCCGAACGCGCACCTCCTGCCGGTGCCGATGATGAACATCCTCAACGGCGGGTCCCACGCGGACTCGAACGTCGACGTGCAGGAGTTCATGATCGCCCCGATCGGCGCGCCGACGTTCAAGGAGGCCCTGCGCTGGGGCGCCGAGACCTACCACGCGCTCAAGTCGGTCCTCAAGGACCGCGGCCTGTCCACCGGCCTCGGCGACGAGGGCGGCTTCGCGCCGAACCTCGACTCGAACCGCGCCGCGCTCGACCTCATCTCCGTGGCGGTCGAGAAGGCCGGCTACAAGCTCGGCACCGACATCGCCTTCGCGATGGACGTGGCCGCCACCGAGTTCTTCACCGACGGCGCCTACCTCTTCGAGGGCCAGAAGAAGACCGGCGACGAGATGAGCGCCTACTACGAGGAGCTCATCGGCGCCTACCCGTTCGTGTCGATCGAGGACCCGCTGTCCGAGGACGACTGGGCCGGCTGGTCCTCGCTCACCGCGGCCGTGGGCTCGCGCCTGCAGATCGTCGGCGACGACCTGTTCGTCACCAACCCCGAGCGCATCCGCCGGGGCATCGACGAGAAGGCCGCCAACGGCCTCCTCGTCAAGGTGAACCAGATCGGCTCGCTGACCGAGACCACCGACGCCGTCGAGATGGCGCACCGCGCCGGCTTCGGCTGCATGATGAGCCACCGCTCCGGTGAGACCGAGGACACCACGATCGCCGACCTGGCCGTCGCGATGACCTGCGGCCAGATCAAGACCGGCGCCCCGGCCCGCTCGGACCGAGTCGCCAAGTACAACCAGCTCCTGCGCATCGAGGAGGATCTCGGCGACGCCGCCCGCTACGCCGGTGCTTCGGCGTTCCCGAAGTTCGGGAAGTAGCGGGACGCGGCCCGCTTCAGGGCGCGCCGCATCCGCCTCTGGGCTGAGGGCCCCCGGTCGCAACCGTAGTCGGTCGCACCTGAAGGGGACCTGAAGCGGAGCCGCCGGATCGGGACAGGGCTGATCCACCTCTGGGTCAAGGGCCCCCGGTTGCAAACGTAGCCGCAGGGACCTGAAGGGGAGCTGAAGCCGCTCGTGCATCGAAGGCCCCCGCGCCAGTGGCGCGGGGGCCTTCGAACGCCTCGGTGTGGGGAGGCATCGACTAGGCTGGGCCCGTGAACGCGAGCCGCCGACCCAGCCGCCCCGGAGGACGATCCACCGGTCCCGGCCGCACCCGCGCCGCCCGGCGCCCCGCGCCCGGCACCGCCGGGCGGGCAGAGGTCAAGCGGGTCCGCTACCGCCCCGCCCGCAAGGTCTCCCGCCGCGCCGCCGTCCTCGCGCTCGTCCTCTCCGCGCTCGCCCTCGCGTACGCCTACCCGCTGCGCACCTACGTCGAGCAGCGCATCGAGATCAACCGCCTCGAAGCCGAGCAGTCCGCCCAGGAGGACCGCATCGAGGAGCTGGAGGCCGAGCGCCTCAAATGGGACGACCCCGAGTACGTCCAGGCGCAGATCCGCTCCAGCCTCCTCCTCGTGCCCCCCGGCGAGGACCTCGTCATCGTCATCGACGAGGACGACCCCAAGCACACCGGCGGCGCCGACGACGAGACCGGGGCCGACGCGTCCTGGTACGAGGAGCTCGCCGCTACCTTTGAAGACGCCGACCAGCTCGACCCAGAGGAAACCGAGGAACCAGCGGAGTGATCCAGTGAAGCCGGAAGCGTGGCCCCAAGCGCCTCAAGAAGTCACCGAGGCCGACGCGGCCGCCGTCTCCGCACAGCTCGGACGCCCCATCCGCGGCGCGCACGCCGTCGCCTGGCGCTGCCCCTGCGGCCAGCCCGCGGTGATCGAGACCGAGCCGCGCCTGCCCGACGGGACGCCGTTCCCCACCACGTACTACCTCACCTGCCCCAAGGCCGCCTCCGCGATCGGGCGCCTCGAAGGCGGCGGCGTCATGAAGGACATGAACGAACGCCTCGGCGCCGACCCCGAACTCGCCGAGCACCATCGGCGCGCCCACGAGGACTACCTCGCGCGCCGCGCCCGCCTCGGCGACGTCCCCGAGATCGCCGGCGTCTCCGCCGGCGGCCTCCCCGACCGCGTCAAGTGCCTCCACGCCCTCGTCGGCCACGCCCTGGCCGCCGGCCCCGGCGTCAGCCCCATGGGCGACGAGGCCCTCGACCTGCTGCCCGAGTGGTGGCGGAACTCCAGCTGCGCCCACCGCGAGGACACCGAATGATCACCCGACGCGTCGCCGGCATCGACTGCGGCACCAACTCCATCCGCCTCCTCATCGCCGACATCGGCGAGGACGGGCGCCTCCGCGACGTCGTGCGCCGCATGGAGGTCGTGCGCCTCGGCGAAGGCGTCGACCGCACCGGCCGCCTCTCCGAGGCCGCCATCGAACGCACCCGCGTCGCCCTCGCCGGCTACACCGCGGAGATCCGCGAGCACGCCGCCGAGGCGGTCCGCATGGTCGCCACCTCCGCCAGCCGCGACGCCGCCAACGCCGCCGACTTCACCGCCATGGTCGAGGCCACGCTGGGCCGCGCCCCCGAGGTCATCACCGGCGACGAGGAGGCCCGACTGTCCTTCACCGGCGCCGTCGCCACCCTCCCCGCCCACGCGGGCCAGCGCCTGCTCATCGACATCGGCGGCGGCTCCACCGAGTTCGTGCGCGGCACCGGCGCGCTGGTCACCGCCGCGGTCTCGGTCGACGTCGGCTGCGTCCGCATGACCGAGCGCCACCTCCGCTCCGACCCGCCGCTTCCCGGGGAGATCGACGCCGCGGTCGCCGACATCACCGGCATCGTCGACGGCGCGCTCGCCGTCGCCGACCCCGACCGGGAGGCGACCGAGCTCGTGGCCGTCGCCGGGACCGCGACGACGATCGCCGGGATCGCGCTGGGCCTGCCGGCCTACGACCCGGTCGCGATCGACGGCACGCGGCTCACCTACGAGCAGGTCGCGAAGACCACCGCCGACCTGGCCGCGGCCGACCACGCCGCGCGCCTGGCGATCCCGGTGATGCACCCGGGCCGCGCCGACGTCATCGCCGGCGGCGCGCTGGTGCTGCGGACCGTCATGGAGCGCAGCGGAATCGACGCGGTCCTCATCAGCGAGCACGACATCCTCGACGGCATCGCACTGTCCGCTTAGGACCGTTCGTGCGGCCGATGGTCGCGCAAGCAAGGAGGGCCCCGCGACCGGTGGTCGCGGGGCCCTCGCCGTGTTCGCTTACGCCGCTTGCGGATCCGTCGCCGGGGCCTTGGCGGCGGCCCTCCACATCTCGGCCGCGAGCCACAGCGCCGCGACGGCCACCAAAGCGCCCCAGGCGATCCGGCCCGCGTGGGGGAGGAAGAACTGCGGCAGGAACGTCGCCATGAGGGCGGCGAACGGGACACCGCTCCACCGGTTCAGGGTGCCCGAACGCCACACCGCGACCGCCGCGATCACGGCCGCGACGGCGATGAGCACCAGGCCGATCGCGAAGACGCTCATGGCGACCGAGTCGAGTCGGAAGGCGTCGGCGACCTCGGTCAGGGTCGCGTCGCCGTCGGCCACGGCGCGCTCGCCGATCGCCCGGAGGCCGTAGACCTCGGCGCCGTAGTAGGAGATGGTCAGCGCCGATCCGATGTAGCCGGTCGTGGCGGCGAGGAACGCGGTCTTCTCGTTGCGGGTGCCTTCGAGGTGGCCGCGGAGGGCGCCGTAGGCGAGGGGGAAGAGGATGAGCGCGACGATCGCGGCGAGGTGGGCGACGGCCCAGCCGGCGGTCGTCCAGGACTCGGCGCCTTCGAGGGTCGTCTGGTCGGCGCGCGGGGCGACGGCCTCGTAGAGGACGAAGAGGACGCCGGCGAGGCCGAACGCGACGGCGCCGGTGCGGGCACGGGAGTCGGGGGCTTGGGGGACTGGCACGGGGGCTCCTTGGGGTTTCACCGCTCATTGTCGAGAGCGGCGCTCTCTGTTGCGAGCAATGATTGCACAAGCTCCCCGACAACGCAAGAGCGGTGCTCTCGTTTCTGTACACTGGCCTCATGAACGCGCCGAGAACCGCCAGAGCACGCGCCCGAGCCGAGCTCACCAAGGAGATCCTGGCCTCCTCCCGCCGCCAGCTCGGCGAGGTCGGCGCGCCGGGCCTGTCCCTGCGCTCGGTCGCCCGCGACCTCGGCATGGCCTCCTCGGCCGTGTACCGCTACTTCGCGAGCCGCGACGAACTCCTGACCGCCCTCCTCATCGAGTGCTACAACGAGGTCGGCGAGGCCGCCGAGCGGTCCGACCGCCCCAAGGCCGTCCCCGAGATCCGCTGGCTCGGCGTCTGGCGCGGCGTCCGGAACTGGTCCCTGGCCAACCGCCACGAGTACGCGCTCCTCTTCGGCACCCCCGTGCCCGGCTACGCCGCCCCGCACCTCACCACCGAGATCGCCGCCCGCATGCCGCTCACGCTGGCGCGCATCGTCGCCGACGTCAAGCGCGACCGCGGCCTGCGCCCCCGCACCGGCCCGATCTGCGACCCCGCCGCGATCGAGCCCGCCATGCTCGTCCTCCTGGAGGACGGGAACTTCACCGTCGAGGACACCGCGCGGCTCATCCTCGCCTGGAACCGCCTCGTCGGGATCATCGGCTACGAACTCCACGGCCACCTCGCCAACGTGACCGCCGACGACGACGCGTTCTTCGAGTACTGCGCCCGTGCCGAGGGCGCGAACCTCGGCCTCGACTTCGACTGAGCGTGAACGGCACGAAACCGTGAGAGACGGAGGCGGCGCTCGCGCGTCATGTCAGTGAGGACCACTCACCGCAACGACAAGGAGCACCCCCATGCGACGCCACCCCCTCCACCGCCACCTCGCCACCGCCGCCGCGATCGCCGCGACGGCCGCCGCGCTCGCGGCCTGCGGCTCCGGCGACCCGACCGAGACCGCCGCCTCGGCCACCGCCGAACCCACCGCCTCCGCCAGCGCCACGGCCGAGCCGACCGCCACCGCATCGGCCACCGAGCCCGGGGCCGACCCGCGCCTGGAGGTCCTGGTCGGCACCTGGGAGGCCGACGAGGAGGAGGTCGGGCCCCACGGCTCGACCCTCGCCGTCGCCGAGGACGGCACCGCCGAACTCGCCTCGTTCGCCAACCAGCACGGCTCCTACGCGGGCGCGATCGTCCTCGGCGACGCCGACCCGCACCGCTTCGAGGGCACCGAGCCCGAGACCGGCGAGGCGATCGTCCTGGAGCTCGCGTACGACGCCGGGGCCGACACCCTCGCGGTGACCTACCCCGACGGCGCGACCTACGTCCACACCCGCGCGTGACCGCGGACGCGCCGAGGGCCGCCCGGTGATCCGGACGGCCCTCGGCGAAGCCCCTGCGGCACCTCCCCCAGCGGAGGCGCCGGCGTCAGAAGAAGTACAGGCCCAAGGCGATCGCGGCCACGACCAGGACCGCGGCCACCGCGCCGAGGACCCACGGCCAGCGCCGCCGCGCGCGGTGCTCCGACACGTCGCCGACGACCACGGTCACGTTGTCGGGGCCGCCGCCCTCCAGGGCCAGGCGCACCAGCTCGTCCGCGGCCGCCTGGGGGTCGGCGAAGTCGCGCAGGACGTTCTCGATCACGGCGTCGTCCACCACGTCGCTGAGCCCGTCGGAGCACAGCATGTACCGGTCGCCGACCAGGGCGGGCCGGGTCTCGAAGTGCGCCGGCGCGGGGTTCGCCTGGAGCACGCGCGTGACCACGGACTTGTAGGGGTGGTCCTGGGCCTCGGCGGGGGTGATGGCGCCCTCGTCGACCAGGTGCTGCACGTACGAGTCGTCCACGGTCACCTGGACGAAGTCCTCGCCGCGGACCTGGTACGCCCGGGAGTCGCCGATGTGGACGATGTCGACCGCGTCGTCGCCGAGCCACAGGCCCGTCAGCGTGGTCGCCATGCCCTCGGACTCGGGGTTCTCGGCCACGGCGGCGCGGATGCGGTCGCGGGCGGCCTCCACGACCTCGCCCAGCTCCGCGTGGGCGTCGGCGGGGGAGCGGCGCGCGAGGCGGGTCACCTCGGCGATCGTCACGCCGCTGGCGACCTCGCCGGCGGCGGCGCCGCCCACGCCGTCGGCCACCGCGAGCAGCCGCCGCGACGCGAGGTGGGAGTCCTCGTTCAGGTCGCGGACTTTGCCCACGTCGGTGGCGGCGCCGTAGCGCCATCGCAATTCGGTCACAGGCGATCACCACTGATTCGGCACTGAGTTTCGGCAGTCTGTTCAAAGCTTGGCCGTACGAGGGACATGGGCGCAAGTGTAGTGGTCCCGCACTCACAGCACGCGACCGTTGAACCCCCGTTCGCGCGACGGCGCGGCCCGGAGCTGTATCCCCCGATCGTGCCAGCCTGCCAACCCGCCGCTGAGCTGCGGTGACGTCCCGATTACAGTGGATTCAGCCCGCTTCGCCACCCACCCCCGGGAGCTGCCATGAAGACCGTGCTGGCCGACCGCTACGTCCTGGAGCAGGAGATCGCGCGCGGTGCGGTCGGCGTGGTCTGGCGGGCCTTCGACCGGATCACCGGCGAGTGGACGGCGGTCAAGGTGCTCCGCGAGGAGCTGCGCGGCGAGGCCGAGATCTTCGAGTCCTTCCGGGCCGAGGCCGAGATCCTGCGCACTATCGACCACCCGGGCGTGGTCGCCGTCAAGGACTTCATCGTCACCGAGACGGTCTGCGCGGTCGTCCTGGAGTTCATCGAGGGCCTCGACCTGCGCGAGCACCTGCGCCGCCACGGGCCCCTCCCCGCCGCCGAGGCCGCCCTGCGGTGCGCGAGCGCCGCCGAGACCCTGGCCGCGATCCACCGCTTCGGGTACCGCCACTCCGACGTCAAGCCCGGCAACCTCATGCTCCACGGCACCGAGGGCGTCAAGTTCGTCGACTTCGGCATCGCCCGGGCCGCCGCCTCCCGCACCGCCCCCTCCCACGGCACCCCCGAGTACATCGCCCCCGAAGTCGCCTCCGGCGACTCCGCGAGCACCGGGGTCGACAACTACGCGCTCGGCCTGGTCCTCTACGAGGCCCTGACCGCCCACAGCGCCTACCGGGGCGGGTCCATCACCGACGTGGTCGAGCGCCACCTCACCCGCATCCCCGTCAAGCCCGCCGCCGTCGACCGCGACCTGTGGCAGGTCGTGGAGACGCTGCTCTCGCTCGACCCGCGCGCCCGCGGCGACCTCGACGCGATCGCCGCCGAGCTGCGCCGCCTCGCACCGCGGCTCTCCCGCCAGGCCACCGCGCCGATCGAACCCGAACTGCGCGAACGGGACACGACCCGGGCCTTCTCCTACGACCCCGTCACCCCGCACGCCCCCGAGGCGCAGGGGATCGCCGCGCTCATGACCGCCGAGTCCGGGCCCGCCGAGAACCCCCGCCGCGCCCGCTTCCTCATGGCCGCACTGGCCCTCGTGGCCGTCGCGGCCGCGGCGGTCTGGGCCGTGGCGACCCTGACCGGCCCTGACGTCCCGAATGCGGAGGATGCGGCCGATCCGTCCGAAGAGGCCGCTACGTCCGCTGTCGAGTCCTCTGCGGACCCAACGGAAGCGGGACCGAGCGAGTCCGCCACGCCGGACGAGGAGGCGTCCAGTCCTGAAGGGGCGGAGACGGAAGGCCCCGACGAAGAGGGGGAATCGCCTGGTATGTCCGGATCGGAAGAAGCGACCGAGGACTCCACTGAGGGCGGTGGCGACGCCGAGTCGCCCGGATCGGACCTCATCGGTTCGCCCATGCCGACAAGTGAAATCGGCCGCGACAGTCGATAATGATCCATGCGCGCCGAGTGACGCCGCGTCACCCGAACCGATGAGGGCGATGGGGATCACACGTTTGGAATTCTCCGATCAGGCGTTGCAATCCCGTATCGCCCTCCGGTGGAATCACAAGGCTCGCAGTGCTTTCCATGGTCACGCAGCATGAACCATCGGCCGCGTTCAATCGACACATTGGAGCTGTCCACTTGTCAGGGCGGCATCCACATGGCATCCTGTCGGCTATGGCAGGAAAAGAACTCAACGCGACCTCAGCAGCATTGCTGGGCTTGCTGCACGAAGGACCGATGACCGGCGGACAACTCATGGCGGAGGCGACCCGTCGCCTCGGTCCGTACTGGACCATGACGCGCTCGCAGGTCTACCGTGAACTCCCGGCGCTGGCCGAGGCGGGCCTCGTCCGCGTCGGGAAGCCCGGGCCCCGCGCCTCGGTGCCCTACACGATCAGCGCCAACGGCAAGCGGGCGTTCACCCGCTGGCTCAACGAGCCGGCCCGCATCGGCCAGCTGCGCGACCCCGTCGCGCTGCGCACGGCCTTCCTCGACTACCTCTCGAAGGACACCGCCGACGAGATGTTCTCCGACGCGGTGGAGCAGCACCAGGAGGCCTTGGCAGAGGCCCGTGCCGCCGCGAAGGACTACGCGGACGAGGACCCGAACGCGGCGATCGCGATGGAGTTCGCGATCGGCTACCACCGCTCGGCCCTGAGCTGGCTGAAGAAGCGGTAGTAGTGGACTAGACCCGGCGCCGACGCCGGTCGCACGACCTCAAGCACGGAGCGGGACGCGGCCCCAGACGGGGCTCGCGTCCCGTTTCGTATGAGCCCGAATACAGGCGTACCCTGATCTGTTGTGACCAGTGTCGATGTTTCAGCCGATCTCCGCGAACTCAAGGCGACGCTCGCCAGCGTCGAGGCCGTCCTCGACCTCCCCGCGCTCCGGCGCGAGCTGGCCGAGCTGGAGGCCGCGGCCGCCGACCCCGGGCTGTGGGACGACCCCGATCACGCCCAGCAGCTCACCTCCCGCCTCTCCTACGTGCAGGCCGAGCTCAAGAAGCTCGCCTCGCTCCACGGGCGCATGGACGACGTCGAGGTCCTGTTCGAGCTGGCCGACGCCGAGGACGACCCGAGCGCGGCGGCCGAGGCCGGCGCCGAGCTCGCCTCGATCCGCAAGGCCGTCGACGAGCTCGAGGTCCGCACCCTCCTGTCGGGGGAGTACGACGAGCGCGACTGCGTCGTGACCGTGCGCTCCGGCGCCGGCGGTGCCGACGCGTGCGACTTCGCCGAGCAGCTCATGCGCATGTACCTGCGCTGGTCGGAGCCGCACGGCTTCGGCACCGAGGTGTACGACGTCTCGTACGCGGAGGAGGCCGGCATCCGCTCGGCGACCTTCGCCGTCAAGGGCCCGTACGCCTACGGCCACCTCTCGGTCGAGCAGGGCACGCACCGCGTCGTGCGCATCTCGAAGTACGACAACCAGGGCCGCCGCCAGACCGGGTTCGCCGCGGTCGAGGTGGTCCCGGCCCTGGAGCAGACCGACGAGATCGACGAGATCCCCGAGGACGAGATCCGCGTGGACGTCTACCGCTCCTCGGGCCCCGGCGGCCAGGGCGTCAACACCACCGACTCGGCGGTGCGCCTGACCCACCTCCCGACCGGGATCGTCGTCTCCTGCCAGAACGAGCGCTCGCAGCTCCAGAACAAGGCCACCGCCATGGCCGTCCTCAAGGCCAAGCTCCTCCAGCGCACCCGCGACGAGGAGCGGGCCAAGGTCGACGAGCTGCGCGGCTCGGCCACCGCCTCGTGGGGCGACCAGATGCGCTCCTACGTCGAGCACCCGTACCAGATGGTCAAGGACCTGCGGACCGGCTTCGAGACCGCCGACGTCAAGGGCGTCTACGACGGCAACATCGACGGGTTCCTGGAGGCCGGCATCCGCTGGCGCAAGAGCGGCGAGAAGTCGACGAGCTAGCACCGGATCGTAGGTCCTGTTTCCTATAGGATCTACGATCCGCTGTGGACCCCCCGTCGCGGCCCGGTGACCCTTCGCGGCCCCCGCATGGGCCTCCTGACCACACATGCTTCCCCCGTTCGGGCGAAATCACGTCGTTACCCCCGGGCGGTCGTGACATATGGGTCCGAAACGACGGAATATGCCACGCTTGTACTGGAGCCGCCGCCACGGCTTCGGGAATCGGCGGATAGACTCCGCCTCGTGATTCAGCTTGAGGGTGTAACCAAGCACTACCCCCGGTCGAACCGCCCCTCGGTGGAGGACATGAACGTCTTCATCGACAAGGGGGAGTTCGTGTTCTTCATCGGCCCCACCGGTGCGGGGAAGTCGACGATCATCAAGCTCCTGCTGCGCGAAGAGGTCCCCGACAAGGGCAAGATCAGCGTCGGGGACATCGACGTGACGCGCCTGCGCCGCTGGAAGACCCCCGCGTACCGGCGCAGCATCGGCTGCGTGTTCCAGGACTTCCGGCTGCTGCCCAACCGCACCGCCGCCGAGAACGTGGCGTTCGCGCTCGAGGTCATCGGCAAGCCCAAGTCCGTGGCCCGCCGCGTCGTGCCCGAGGTCCTGGAGCTGGTCGGCCTCGGCGGCAAGGAGCACCGCTACCCGCACGAGCTCTCCGGCGGCGAGCAGCAGCGCGTGGCCGTGGCCCGCGCCTTCGTCAACCGCCCCCTGCTCCTGCTGGCCGACGAGCCGACCGGAAACCTCGACCCCGACACCTCGATCGAGATCATGCGGCTCCTCGACCGGATCAGCCGCACCGGCACCACCATCCTCATGGTCACCCACGACTCCAACATCGTGAACCAGATGCGTCGCCGCGTCATCGAGATCGAGAACGGCCAGATCGTCCGCGACCAGGCGCGCGGCGTCTACGGCTGAGCGAAAGGCAGAACCAGAGCTAATGCGCGCGAAGTACGTGATGTCCGAGGTCTTCCTCGGACTGTGGCGCAACATCTCCATGACCGTCGCCATGATCATCACCATGGCCGTCTCGCTGACGATGCTCGGCGCGGGCCTGCTGCTGTACAACCAGGTCGACGTGATCGAGGAGTACTACCAGACGAACCTCGAGGTGGTGGTCTACCTCGACCGCGACATCACCCCGGAGATGACCGACCAGATCAAGGCCGAGCTGGAGGACAGCGGCTACGCCGCCCAGGTCCAGTACGAGTCCAAGGAAGAGGCGTTCGAGCGCTTCAAGGACACCTTCGAGGAGTCCGAGGACCTCGTCAACGCCGTCGAGGCCGAGGTCCTCCCGGCCGCCTTCCGTATCAAGATGAACGACATCAACGACGCGGACAAGCTCATCGCCGACTTCTCCGAGCGCGAGGGCGTCTACCAGGTCACCAACCAGCGCGACATCCTCCAGCAGGTGTTCGACATCCTCGGCGGCGCCCAGCGCCTCACCCTGATCGTCGCGCTCGTGCAGGGCATCGCGGCCCTGATGCTGGTGGCCAACACGATCCAGGTCGCCGCCTACTCGCGGCGCCGCGAGGTCGCGATCATGAAGCTCGTCGGCGCCCCGAACTGGTTCGTCCAGGCGCCGTTCGTCCTGGAGGCGGTCTTCGCCGGCGTCATCGGCGCGATCTTCGCGTTCGCGACGCTCATCGCCGCGAAGTTCCTCGTCATCGACGGCGAGTTCGCGGACCTCTTCAGCCTGATGCCGCCGATCCAGATGCAGTCGATCCTGCTGCTGCTGCCGATCCTCACCGGCATCTCCGCCGTGATCTCCGCGATCACCGCCTGGATCACCCTGCGGTTCAACATCAAGGTCTAAGGTCACCCGTTCGGGGCGGCGTGTCCCGAATGCCCTGAAGATCCGTCGCAGATGGACTAGATTCGGGCGCTATGAGGCGCATCGGATGGCTGCTCGCGGCCCTGCTGTTGGCAGGGACCGCGAGCAGCCCCGCGTTCGGGGTCTCCCAGTCCGACCTCGACGAGGTCGAGCGCGAGAAGGCCCAGATGGCCGCCGAACTGGAGGACGCCTCCGACGAGGTCCGCGCCGCCGGCGGCGTGCTCGCCGAGACCCAGGCCCGCCTCCCCGACGCCCAGCACGAGGTCGACGCGGCCCAGGGCCGGGTGGCCGCCGCCGAGTCCGAGGCCGCCCAGGCGCAGCGCGACGCCGACGCCGCCCGCGCGGCCCTGGCCGCCGCCGAAGCCGCCTACGAGGCCGCCGCCGCGGTCGTCGAGGAGGCTCGCGAGGCCCGCGCCGACCTGTTCAACGCCACCGCGCGCGGCGCCGAACTGCTCACCGTCGACGCGATCCTCGCCTCCGACAGCCCTGCCGAGGCCATCGACGGCCTCACCTACCTCGAGTTCCTCATGGACGGCAAGGACCAGGCGGTCGACGAGGTCACCCTCGCCCGCCGCGAGGCCGCCAACGCCGAGAACACCGCGACCACCGCCGAAGCCGAGGCCGTCGCCGCCGAGGCCGCGGCAGCGCAGGCCCTCGCCGACGCCCAGGTGCGCGTCGCCGAGGCCGAGGCCGCGCAGCTCGCGGTGCAGCAGCTCCAGGCCGACCAGCAGGCCGCACTCGCCGTCGCCGAGGCGTCCCGCGACGAGGCCCAGGCCGACTACGACGACCTCGAGGCCGAGTCCGAGCGGCTCGCCGACGCCCTGCGCCGCGAGGACGACAACGACGACGACCACGGCGGCGGGGACTCCGGCGGCGGCTCCTCGTCGGGGGGCGGCGGCTGGGTGGTGCCCGTCGACGGCTGGAAGTCCTCGGACTTCGGCTGGCGGATGCACCCGATCTTCGGGTACGCCCGCCTCCACGGCGGCACCGACTTCGCCGCCGGCTCGGGCACCACGATCCACGCCGCGGCATCGGGCAAGGTGGTCTACGCGGGCTGGAGCTCCGGCTACGGCAAGCTCACCTGCATCGCGCACGGCGGCGGCGTCACGTCCTGCTACGCGCACCAGTCGAGCATCTGGGTCGACTACGGCGAACGCGTCGACCGCGACGAGGAGATCGGCGCGGTCGGCACCACCGGCGACAGCACCGGCCCGCACCTCCACTTCGAAGTCCGCGTCCACGGGGAGAGGGTCAATCCCGTCAAGTACCTTCCCTCTTGCCTGTGCCGATAAGCTTTCGACATACAGATGTTCGATCGTTAAGCTTGTCTGGTGTCCAAGAAGAAGCAGGAGAAGGTCAAGCACTCGGGTTCCGAGCGCTCGGTGGTGACGACCAACCGGAAGGCCCGCCACGACTACGAGATCCTGGACACCTACGAGGCCGGCATGGTCCTGTCCGGGACCGAGGTCAAGGCGCTCCGGCAGGGCCGGGGGAACATCGTCGACGCGTACGCCGAGATCCACAACGGCGAGGCGCGCGTCCACAACTTCCACATCCCCGAGTACGACTACGGGACGTGGACCAACCACCCGCCGCGGCGCATCCGCAAGCTCCTGCTCCACCGCTCGGAGCTGGACAAGCTCGCCCCGAAGCTCGACGAGGCCGGCCTGACGCTGGTCCCGCTGTCGGTGTACTTCCTCAACGGGTACGCCAAGATGGAGCTCGGTCTCGGGCGCGGGCGCAAGAACTACGACAAGCGGCAGGCGATCGCCAAGCGCGAGGCCGACCGCGAGATCGAGCGCGCCGCGGGCGTGGCCGCCAAGCGCGGCCGCTAGCCCCCGCCGCGCCGCGGGGGGAATATCGGTTCGCCCCGGCACGTTGCAGCGGGGTAGAATTCCACAGCACAACTGAACAGGGTGATGAACACTCACTCGACGTTGCACCTGGCACCCATCCAGGGGCTGATCGGTTTCGACTCCGTACGTTGACGTGAGGGAAGCGGGTCGAGGAAGCCAACGCCGTCTCGTAAACCGATGTTGGAAACCAACAAGTGCCAACGCAAAGCAACGCACTGACTTCGCCCTCGCTGCCTAAGCGAGTGTGAAGTTTGCCGCTCCAGGGGCGCATCCGCCCTGGACCAGCGGCATCATCTGAGGATGCTGTGGCCGACGTCTTGATCGCTGGGACGTCGTCCGAGACTTTCGGCGATTAGAGCCCGTCCCACCGACTCGTCCGTGTGATCGGTGGGGCTCGATAAAAGGCACAGCGGACTGCACCCGGAGAAGCCTCACGAAGGCCGCGGAGGACCAGGGTTCGATTCCCTGCAGCTCCACCGAAGACAGGCCGGGACGCGCAAGCGTCCCGGCCTGTCGTTGTTCTCAGGGCACTGTCGATGCCCGGTCCGACACTGGCGCCGCGCGCCGTTTCCGCCGTTTCATGACTTGTATGTCCGTAAGATCACACTATGCACACGTTGTTGGTGATCCTGCACGTGCTGACGGTGGTGATCTGCGTCGGCCCGGCCATGCTCCTGCCCTGGCTCGGCGAGCGGGCCCTGCGCGAGCGCGACGGCGACCGCGTGCACACCGCGGGGCGCCGCACCATGCTCTTCAACGCGCTGACCCTGGTCGCGGCTCTCTTCGGGGTGCTCGCGACGACCACCAGCGACCGCTACTCGTTCGCCGACGCCTGGCTCATCATCGCCGCGACGCTCTACGTGGTCGCGGTCGTCAACGGCGCGGCCGTCGTCCCGGCCGTGCTCGCCCGCATCGGCAAGGAGCTCCAGGACGCGCACGGCGTCATGGACGGCGAGCTGCTGGAGCAGCACCGCGGCCGCCTCCTCGCCCTCTCCGGCCTCAACCTGGTCTTCTACACGGCCGTGGTCGTCCTCATGGCCTGGCGGCCAGGGGCTTAGTTCATCGCCGGGTCGGCCGGGTAGTGCGCGACCGCCGAGAGCATGCCGCCCTGGCGCCGCCACACCATCGACCACAGGTCCTCGGGGCTGGCCGAGAACGGGTCCGCGGGGAGCGCGTCGAAGACCATCCAGGCGCCCGCGTCGATCTCGGACTCGAGCTGGCCCGGCGCCCAGCCGGCGTACCCGGTGAAGACGCGCATGCCCTCCAGGAGCGGCGCCACCTCGTCGGGGTCGCGGGACAGGTCGAGGGTGCCGAGGCGCCCGAGCACCGGACGGAACGCGTCGGAGAACGGCGCGTCGGCCTTGCGCCAGCCGAGCCCGATCGCGGCGTCCGGCTGGACCGGTCCGCCCTCGAACAGGACGGCGGGGTGGCCGGCGAGCACGGCCCACTGGTCGAGGTAGTGGGCGACCTTCCGCTCGGTGGCGCGGTTGAGGACCACGCCGAGCACGCCGTCGGACTCGTGGCCGACGCCGATGACGACGGTGCGGTCGAAGTTGGGGTCCTGCAGCGTAGGCGTGGCGACGAGGAGACTGCCGACGAACGACTTCGTCCGCGCCGGCGATGTTTCGCGACTGACCATGGCTCCACCTCCGTTCTGCGCCCGCCTCCGCGAGAGATCGCTCGGAGCCCTGGGTGCGGCCCGGTTTCCCCCGCACGGTAACCCGCGGGAGCGCGCTTGCAGCAAGGTTCTCGCACTTTCCGGGGAAATACACCGTGGTGTCGGGAGCCCGACAGTTGTTTCCTCACGGAGGGTGCTCGGAACGGGACGATGCGCCGTCGAAGGCGTCGTCGCAAGTGGAGCAAGAGGCCCCAGGTTCCCCTGGGGCCCATGTGAAGCGAGGTGTCGCGGTTACCGGAGTCCGGCGAAGAGGTCGTCCTCGGGCAGGCGGGTCTCGATGCGGGACTCGACGAGCTCGTAGTCCTCGGTCGGCCACGCCTTCTCCTGGATCGCGCGCGGCACGGCGAACCAGAACCCGTCGGGGTCGACCTGGGTCGCGTGGGCCTTCAGGGCCGCGTCGCGGACCTCGAAGTACTCGGCGCACTCGACGCGGGTGGTCACGCGCTCGCCCTTGTCGCGGGTCCAGTCGCCCGCGTCCATCCACTCCTTGTAGGGGGAGTCGAGGCCGGCGTCGACCATCGCGTAGTGCAGGGCCTCGATGCGGGCCTTGCCGAACGAGTGGTTGTAGTAGAGCTTCAGCGGCTGCCACGGCTCGCCGCGGTCGCGGTAGAGCGTGGGGTCGCCGGCGGCGTCGAAGGCCGCGACGGAGATCTCGTGGGTCTTGACGTGGTCGGGGTGCGGGTAGCCGCCCTCCTCGTCGTAGGTGGTCACCACGTGGGGCTTGAACGAGCGCATGATCTCGACCAGCGGCGCGGCGGCCTCCTCGGTGGGGACCAGGTAGAAGGCGTCCTCGGGGAGGTCGATGCCGGAGTCGGGGAGCCACCCGTCGGGGAGGCCGGAGTCGGTGAAGCCGAGCCAGTGCTGCCCCACGCCGAGGATCTCGCGGGCGCGGGCCATCTCCTCGCTGCGGATGCGCGGCAGGTTCTCCTGGACCTCGGGGCGGTCCATCTTCGGGTTGAGGACGTCGCCGCGCTCGCCTCCGGTGCAGGTGACCACCAGGACCTCGATGCCTTCGCGCACATAGCGCGCCATCGTCCCGGCGCCCTTGCTCGACTCGTCGTCGGGGTGGGCGTGCACGCACATCAGACGCAGAGTGCTTCGGTTCGTCACAGCAGTCGACCTCGCTGGCTAAGAGACAGGGATCCAGGGCGCCCGGACCGACTCGCGCACTGCGGTAGTTGTCGGCTCCGGCATTCTGTGCAACGATACTCGATAATCATTGCTTCCCGGTTCCTCCCGGAATCCGGACTCCCGGCGGCGAAGCCGCTGATCGCGAAGGAAAGCCGCGCCGATGACTGAGACGCAGACCACGGATGGACGCGTGCCCGCTGCGCCTCTGGACGCGGCTTCCGTGTCCTTCCCCGACGGTCGCTACGGTCGCCGCCGCGAGCCCTCCCGCCGCCGCACCGGGACCACCGCGGTCCTCACCGCCGGCGTCATCGCGGCCGGGGTCGTCACCGCCTGGCTCCTCATGGAGTCGTACGGGCAGGACGAGCTCTCCGAGCGCCTGCTCGCCTTCGACGACTCCGTCCCCGGGCAGGTCGAGGTCACCTTCGAGGTCTACAAGCCGGCCGGCGAGGGTGCCACGTGCGCCGTCCGCTCCCGCGACCTCGCCGGGGCCGAGATCGGCTACGCGGAGGTGGACGTCCCGGCCGACGACGCCACCCGCGTGGAGATGACCTACGTCCTCCCCGTGGAGGGCGACGTCAACACCGGTGAGGTACTGAGGTGCTGGCAGGCGGACTGAACTGAGACCATCGGCCCGCCGCACCGCATCCCGGTCGGCGGGCCTTTCGCTATCCGGGGCAGCGCGTGACGCGCGGCGGGCCTCCACACTACGGATCGCACTATTCGGAGGATTGAGAAACATGGCTACCGACGCCAACCAGGGCACCTGGCTCACGCAGGAGGCATTCGACCGCCTCAAGGGCGAGCTCGACGAGCTCGTCGCGAACCGACCGCTCATGGCCGCTGAGATCAACGCCCGCCGCGAAGAGGGCGACCTCAAGGAGAACGGCGGCTACCACGCGGCCCGCGACGAGCAGGGCAAGCAGGAGGGGCGCATCCGCCAGCTCCAGGACCTGCTGCGCAACGCGAAGGTGGGGGAGGCGAAGGAGAGCGACGAGATCCAGATCGGCACCGTCGTCACCATCGCCTTCGACGGCGACCCCGACGACACCGAGAAGTTCCTCCTGGGCTCGCGCGAGATCGCCGCGACCACCGACCTCACGGTGTACAGCCCCGACTCGGCGCTGGGCGCCGCGATCCTCGGCCACAAGATCGGCGAGACCGTCGTCTACAAGACCCCCAAGGGACTCGAGATCTCCGTGAAGATCGTCGAGGCCGAGAAGTTCCTCGGTTAGCACGGCGTGCGAAAGGGGGCCCTCTGCGGAGGGCCCCCTTCGGCGCGTCCCGGGCCGCTGCGGGTGCTAGGCCCGCTGGGTCCAGCCGACGTCGATGCGCTTGCCGTACTTGTCGAAGTAGTGCAGCGCGTCCATGTGGACGGCGACGGTGATCGGCTGCCCGGCGGACACGGGGATGTGCGGGGGGAGCCGGAACACGAGGTCGGCGGGCTTGCGGATCGGCCCGCTGTCGGCCTCGCGGCGCTCGGCCGGGGCCTGCCCGAAGCCGGAGAACAGGCCGCCGAGGCGCCGGCGCGGCTTCGAGCCGCCGCGCGCCAGGTCGGGCTTGTCGCCGATGCCGTCGGGGACGACCGCGGTCGCGCCGATGTCGAGGAACACGAGGGTCTCGTGGCCGTGGTGCTCGTAGAAGCGGACGCGGCCCTGGATCGACTGGCCCGGGTGGCCTTCGGCGACCGGCGCGAGCGCCTCGGCGCGCATGCCGACCACGATGTTCTCGCCGTGGTAGCGGGCGACGGCCCGGCCGCGCAGGTCGTGCCAGGGCAGCCGCAGCTCCTGGTCGCCGAAGTCGAGCGCCACGTACCGGTCGAGGAACACGTTGACGCGGGCTTCGAGGAGGTTCATGCGCGGGGTGCCGAGGAACGCCGCGACGTACATGGTCGCGGGCCGCTCGTACACCTCGTCGGGGGTGCCGACGTCCTGGAGGACGCCCTTGCGCATGACCGCGACCCGGTCGGCCATCGTCAGGGCCTCGGTCTGGTCGTGCGTGACGTACAGGGTCGTCGCGTCGTGGCGGCGCACCAGCGAGGAGATCTCGGTGCGCAGCTCGGCGCGCAGGCCCACGTCGAGGTTCGACAGGGGCTCGTCCATGAGGAACAGCTTCGGGCGCCGCACCAGGGCCCGGCCCATGGCCACGCGCTGCTGCTGGCCGCCGGAGAGCTGGCTGGGCTTGCGGTCGATGAGCTCGGAGATGCCGAGGGCGCCGGCCATGTCGCCGACGGCGTCGGGCACCGACTGGGCGCCGTTGTTCTTCCCGAGCTTGAGCGGGAAGCCGATGTTGTCGCCGACGGACATGTGCGGGTAGAGCGCGAACGTCTGGAAGATCATGGCGGCGTTGCGGTCGCGCGGGGGCAGGTCGTTCGCGTACTCCCCGTCCAGGAGGATCTCGCCGTCGGAGGGGGTCTCGAGGCCGGCGACCATGCGGAGCACGGTGGACTTGCCGCAGCCGGAGGGGCCGAGCAGGACGAGGAACTCGCCGTGGTTGACCTCCATGCTGAGCGAGTCCACGGCCAGGGTGTCGCCGGGGAACACCTTCGAGACGTTCTTCAGCGTGACAGCAGTCACCGTTGACTCCAGGGGTTCGAGGGTATGGACGTGTGGGCGGCGCTGGGCGGGCGTTGCCGGGCTGTGACTCGCGAGCTTCGCCATGGTTACGGGATGACTGTTCGTAGCTTAAGCCTTCCGGTCCCACTGAGTAACGGGGGTCACCCGCTGTCGCAGGAGGTGAACATGAATTCACCCTAGGTGCCACCTGCGGTTTCGGGCCCCGCGAGATTGCTCCCAATGGGCGTCGGAGTCGACATTTCGGTCGCTGGCAACCGTTATCGGGGCGATCGTGAGAACCCCGGAACCCGACCCGCCACCGCGTGCGGACACCCCTCCCGCCCCGGGCACTACCATCGAGGCGTGACGCAACTCGTGACACTCGCCGACGTCCGCGAAGCGGCAACCTCGCTCTCCGGCATCGTCCGCCGCACCCCGCTGGAACCCTCCCGCGACCCCGTCCTCGACGGCGTCCACCTCAAATGCGAGAACCTCCAGCGCGCCGGCTCCTTCAAGATCCGCGGCGCCTACATGCGCGTCTGCGGACTCACCGACGACCAGCGCCGCCACGGCGTCGTCGCCGCCTCCGCGGGCAACCATGCCCAAGGCGTCGCCCTCGCCGCCTCCACCCTCGGCATCCGCTCCACCGTCTTCATGCCCGAATCGGCCCCCCTCCCCAAGGTCGCCGCCACCAAGGGCTACGGCGCCGACGTCATCCTCGGCGGCCTCACCGTCGACGACGCCCTCGAATCCGCCCACCGCTTCGCCGACGAGACCGGCGCCGTCCTCATCCACCCCTTCGACCACCACGACATCGTCGCCGGCCAGGGCACCATCGCCCTCGAGATCCTCGAACAGCTCCCCGAGACCGCCACCATCGTCACCTCCGTCGGCGGCGGCGGCCTCATCGCCGGCATCGCCGCCGCGGCCAAGCAGCTCAAGCCCGGCATCCGCATCATCGGCGTCCAGGCCGAAGGCGCCGCCTCCTACCCCAGCTCCCTCGCCGCCGGCAAGCCGCTGCGCCTCGACAAGATGCACACCATCGCCGACGGCATCGCCGTCGGCCGCCCCGGCGACGTCCCCTTCGCCCACGTCGCCACCCTCGTCGACGAGATCGTCACCGTGACCGAAGAGGACATCAGCCGCGCGCTCCTGTCCCTCCTCGAACGCAACAAGCTCGTCGTCGAACCCGCCGGCGCCACCGCCTACGCCGCCCTCCTCAACTACTCCGTCGCCTACGACGAACCCGCGGTCGCCGTCCTCTCCGGCGGCAACATCGACCCCCTCCTCCTGATGCGCCTCATCGAACACGGCCTCGGCGCCTCCGGTCGCTTCATGCGCGCCAGCCTCCGCTGCGCCGACCGCCCCGGCGCCCTCGCCTCCGTCCTGCGCCTCGTCGGCCGCTACGGCGGCAACATCGTCGACGTCTACCACCAGCGCTCCGACCCCCGGCTCAGCGTCGGCGAGGTCTCCGTCGACCTCTCGATCGAGACCCGCGGTTCCGAACACACGACCGAAATCGTTGCGGCCCTGCGCGACGCGGGGTACTTCGTGTCGGTGGAGGGTCCTAGCATCTGAGGCATGACCAAAACGCTTGATGAACTCATGGAACCCGGCTGGGCCAAGGCCCTCGCCCCCGTCGCCGACGACGTCGCCAAGATGGGGGAGTTCCTCCGCACCGAAGTCGCCGAAGGCCGCAAGTACCTCCCCGCCGCCGAGCACATCCTCCGCGCCTTCCAGCAGCCCTTCGACGACGTCAAGGTCATCATCGTCGGCCAGGACCCCTACCCCACCCCCGGGCACGCCATCGGCCTGTCCTTCGCCGTCGCCCCCGACGTGCGCCCCATCCCCAAGAGCCTCGTCAACATCTTCAACGAGTACCGCGACGACCTCGGCCACCCCCTCCCCGCCAACGGCGACCTCACCCCCTGGGCCCAGCAGGGCGTCCTCCTGCTCAACCGCTCCCTCAGCGTCGCCCCCGGCACCCCCGCCTCCCACCGCGGCAAGGGCTGGGAGCCCGTCACCGAGCAGGCCATCAAGGCCCTCGCCGAACGCGGCGGCCCCGCCGTCGCCGTCCTCTGGGGCGCCGACGCCCGCAAGCTCAAGGACCTCCTCGGCCCGATCCCCTCGATCGAGTCCGCCCACCCCTCCCCGCTCAGCGCCCGCCGCGGCTTCTTCGGCTCCAAGCCCTTCAGCCGCGTCAACGTGCTCCTCGCCGAGCAGGGCGGTGAGCCGGTCGACTGGAGGCTCCCGGCCCTGAACGAGGGCTGAGCGGCCGGGATACGCTCGGGTCGTGGGAATCGAGATCCTGGCACAAGAGTTCGGCCCGGAACGCGACCAGGCGATGGCCGGGCCGCTCGGGCTGTTCGTCACCGTCTTCCTCGTCGTCGTGACGATCTTCCTGATCCGCGGGATGAACAAGCACATCAGGCGGCTCAACGAACGGGTCGCCCGCGAGGCCGCGGCGACCGAAGACGACGCGCCCCGCACCTAGGCCCGACCGTGCCCCGAAAGAACCGCCGCCGGGACGAAGCCCGGCGGCCGACCTCCGGCGCCCAGGACCCGAGCCTCGTGGACGGTCCCGGGGGACCCGTCCGCGTGCGCCGCATCCCCGGCGCGGGCGCCGAGAAGAGCTACCGGTGCCCCGGCTGCGACCTCGAGATCCAGCCGGGCACACCGCACGTCGTCGCCTGGGCCGACGACGGCGACGGCGACGACCGCCGCCACTGGCACACCGGCTGCTGGAACGCCCGCGACCGGCGCCGCCCCGGCCGCTGGCGCTGACCCGATCGGGTGACACCGCGGCGGCGGGGGCCGGTTCCTGTCGGACCCGGGTGCGAATCTGAGACCTACCTTTTCCCCGGGCGGGTGGGGGCTGGGGATGGAAGCACGGCCGCGGCGAGTGGTGCGACACAGCGGGTGGCCCCGCACCCGCGCCGGCGGGGATAATTCCGGCGTGGCTGTCATCAGATCCGCGAGCATGCTCCCCGCCCGACGCGAGGCGCTCACGCTCCACACCGCCGACGGGCTCGAACTCGTCGGCGAACTCGCCCTGCCCGCCGACCGCGAGCCCGAGGCGACCATCGTGTGCGTCCACCCGCTGCCCACCCACGGCGGCATGATGGACTCGCACATCTTCCGCAAGGCCGCCTGGCGGCTCCCCGCGCTGGCCGGGATGGCGGTGCTGCGCTTCAACACGCGCGGCACCGAGTCGCAGCAGGGGACGAGCCAGGGCGCGTTCGACCACGGCGTGGGCGAGCGCTACGACCTCGCCGCCGCGGTCGAGTACGCCGAGTTCGCGGAGCTGCCGCGGGTGTGGCTGGTCGGCTGGTCCTTCGGGACCGACCTGACCCTGAAGTACGGCCTGGAGCCGGGCGTCGAAGGCGCGGTGCTGCTGTCGCCGCCGCTGCGGTACTCCAAGGAGGAGGACCTCGAACGGTGGGCCGAGGACGGCCGGCCGCTCCTGGCGCTCATCCCCGAGCAGGACGACTACCTCCAGTACCCGGAGGCGAAGCAGCGCTTCGCCGCGGTCCCGCAGGCCGAGGTCGAGGAGATCGAGGGCGGCGGGCACCTGTGGGTCGGCAAGGCCGAGGAGGCGCTGGACCGCATCGTGTCCCGCATCGTCCCGGAGAAGGCCCCGCTACCGACCACTTGGGACGGTCCGATGGAGCGCGGCGACACTTCCGCCTATGCGAACAAGAGCGTCGCCGCATTCGGCGGCTTTCTGCCCAAGCCCGAAAGGGAATAGGACTCCGGAATCGACCTGAAGCCGCCTTCAGGCGGCTTCAGGTCCCATTCAGCTTCCCCTCTGCACCATTGCCTCCACACCCGCCGAGACACCGGCGGCACCAGAGGAGGCAGACATGGAAACCGGCCAGTTCCCCCAGGACCCGAAGCCCCGACGCGGGGCGGAGACACCCGCCGAACCGCAGGCGGGGAGGACAGCGACGGACTCTCGCGAACATACCAAGGACCCGAAGCCCCGGCATGGGGCCGGCGCGCCCGCCGAACCGCAGGTTCCGGCGGAGCGGACGGCGACGAACGCCCGCGAGCACGCCGGGGACCCGAAGACCCGACACGCGGCAGGCGCGCCCGCCGAACCGCAGGTTCCGGCGGAGCGGACGACGGCGGACGCCCACGAACGCTCTGGCAACCCGATTCCCCAACACGGCAATGAAGCCGCCCGGCCCGTGTGCCCCACCGCCCGGGACCTGAAGTCCCGGAGCCGGTCCGAGGCGGACCGGGCCGGCGGCACGGCCGCCGCGGGTCGTGCGGCTTCAGGCCCACTTGAGGCCGCCGCTACAGTCACGGCCGCTGCGGATGCCGCTCATGGCGCCCATGACGCCCGCAGTCCCGGGGTGCGCGCTGGCCGCGGCATGCACGGCTGTGGCGCCCGGGGCCGCGTTGCGGCCCTTCGCACTCAGATGCAGCCGAGGAATTCCAGGATGCTGGTCGGCATCGCGGCGTCGGTGCAGCCGGAGACCGCCACGAGGTCGTCGCCCTCGATGCGCCAGACGCGGCGCTCGGTCGAACCCTCGCCGTCACCGCCTGAGCCGCCCGGATAGTCCACAGTGGCCGCCACGTATCCGCCGCCGTCGGCGCACCAGCTCTCGATGATCTCGCCGTCGTCCAGCTGCTCGCTGATCCGCCCGCCGAGGACGGCCGGGTCGGTGCACACGGTGCCGGTGCTCTCGGGATTGGTCGCGGCGTAGGTCGCGAGCGCGGCCCCGCCGAGGAGCGCTCCCGTGAGCGCGATGCCCGCGGTCGCGGTGGCGATGGACCGCAGCCGCGGCCGCAGGCCGACCCGCTCGCGGCCGGGCCGGTACGGGGCCAGTTCGGTCGAGACCGCCACGGTCACGGGGCGGAGTCCGCGGCGGGGGAGGAGGCCGGCGGCGACCGAGTCGGTGCGGGGGCCGGGGGCGAGCGGTCCGCCGATGGGGATGCGGGTGAGGTGCTCGCGGAAGACGTCGGCGGTGGGGCGGCGCCGGGGGTCGGCGCTGAGGGCGGCGCCGATGAGGTCGGTCAGGTCGGAGTCGACGCCGGGCACGTGCGGCACGGGGGCGGCGCGCAGGAGCGGGTCGGCGGCGTCCTCGCGGGCGTGGCGCACCCACGGCAGCCGCCCGCCGAGGGCGGCGTAGAGGACGGTGGCGAGCGCGTAGACGTCGCCGGCGGGGCTGGCCGCGACCTCGCCCGCCACGGCGGCGTCGAGGTGCTCGGGGGCGGTGTAGGGGGAGGGTGGGAGGGGGGCGGCCAGGACAGGGGCGGTGACGTCGTAGGCGGTGAGCTGGAGGTGGTGCCCGGAGCCCACCAGGATGTGCGAGGGCTGGATGGCGCCGTGGATGAGGCCCGCGCGGTGGTAGACCGTGACGGCGTCGCTCAGGGCCACGCCGAGGGCGCGCACCTGGCCGGGGGGCATGGGGCCCTGCTCCGCGAGGAGGTCGGCGAGGGTGCGCCTGGCGGTGCTCACCGCGAGGTACGGGCGGCCGTTCTCGGTGAGGCCGACGGCGCTGCACCGGGAGAGATGGGGGTGGGCGGGGAGGCCCGTGAGCTTGGCGGCCCATTCGAGGAAGACTTCACGCCGGGAGCCGTCGACGCGCTCGTGCGCGACGGTCACGCACAGGAGGTCGGCGGGGTCGGCGGCGACGGTGCCGCTGAAGACGCTGCACACCGCGTCCCGGTGCAGTAAACGGTGCACGGCCGCGGGGCCGACGGTCGTAATGCTCGACATCCTCACCTCCTCAGGGGGTCATCTGATCGGTGTCGTGATTTGGCACTAAATGTGAGGCTATCCCATCCGATCGGTCGAGCGGTAGTCGGCCGTAGGGATGTGGCACGATCAGGTGACCGAGCCGGTACTCACGGTCATTTTCTCAATGCGCATCGCAGTCCGATGTGCCCTGTGGGGATCGAGTGTCGGAATTCGGTGAACTGGAAAAGCAACGATTCGGACACGAGACGCATCCGCTGTTGACGGTTGTGGAAAAACGTTGAACTATCGAATCCGTCTTGACCCCAGGGCGACGTCGGTCATGCCCCGGCACCGCCCGGTACGAAGGAGTACTAACAGATGAACGTCAACCGACGCCACCTGCTTACCGGAACCGTCGGCGCGGCCGCCGTGGCTCTCACCGCTTCCGCCTGCGCCTCCGAGGACGGAGACTCGGGCTCCGGCGGCGGCAAGAAGGTCGGCATCGCGATGCCGACGAAGACCTCCGAGCGCTGGATCTTCGACGGCGACAACCTGCAGGCCTCGTTCGAGGAGCAGGGCTACGAGGTCACGCTCCAGTACGCGAACGACGTGGCCGCCGACCAGGTCTCCCAGATCGAGACCATGATCGGCCAGGGCGTCAACGTGCTGGTCATCGCGGCGATCGACAACAAGTCCCTGAACGGTGTCCTGGCCCAGGCGAAGGAGTCGGACATCACCGTCATCGCCTACGACCGGCTCATCCTGGACACCCCGGACGTGGACTACTACACCAGCTTCGACAACACCAAGGTCGGCACCCTGCAGGGCACCTACCTCGTCGAGAAGCTCGGCCTGGACGCAGGCGAGGCCGGCCCGTTCAACATCGAGCTCTTCGCCGGCGCGTTGACCGATAACAACACGAAGTACTTCTTCAACGGTGCGATGGAGGTCCTCCAGCCCTACATCGACGGCGGCCAGCTCGTCGTCCTGTCGGGCCAGACCGACCTGGAGCAGGTCGCCACCGAGAACTGGGACGGCGCCGTCGCCCAGGACCGCATGGAGACCATCCTCACCTCGTTCTACACCGGCGGGCAGCAGGTCCAGGCCGTGCTGGCGCCCTACGACGGCATCAGCCGCGGCATCATCGCCGCCCTCGACGGCCAGGGCTACACCACCATGCCGCCCGTGACCGGCCAGGACGCCGAGGTCGACTCGGTGAAGTACATCATCGACGGCAAGCAGGCCATGACGGTCTACAAGGACACCCGCGCGCTCGCCGACGTCACCGTCGACATGGTCGTGGCCGTCCTCGACGGGGACGACCCGGAGATCAACGACGACACCACCTACGACAACGGCGACCACGTCGTCCCGGCGCACCTGCTGGAGCCGGTGAGCGTCGACGCCAGCAACTACCAGGTCGAGCTCATCGACTCGGGCTACATCGACGAAGCCGACCTGGCCTAGCCGACCCGCAAGACCCTTTCCTCGGGGGCGCCCCGCCCGCCTCGGGCGCCCCCGAACCTCTCTCCCCAGAGCAGTCCATTCAGTCAAATAGGACGAATCCATGTCTGAAGACATCCTCCGAATGCGGGGGATCACCAAGCGGTTCCCGGGCGTGCTCGCACTGTCCGGGGTCGAGTTGGGGGTCAAGCGGGGCACGATCCACGCGCTCGTCGGCGAGAACGGCGCCGGCAAGTCGACCCTGATGAAGGTCCTGTCGGGCGTCTACGCCCACGGCGACTTCGAGGGTGAGATCGAGTTCGACGGCAAGCCCGCCGAGTTCCGCAGCATCCGCGACTCCGAAGCCTCCGGCGTGGTGATCATCCACCAGGAACTGGCCCTCGTCGGCGAGCTGTCCATCGCCGAGAACATCTTCCTCGGCAACGAGCAGAAGAAGCGCGGCATCATCTCCTGGGACCGCACGAACGCCGAGGCCGTCCGCCTGATGTCGCAGGTCGGCCTCCACGACAGCCCGGCCACGCTGGTCGAGAAGATCGGCGTCGGCAAGCAGCAGCTCGTCGAGATCGCCAAGGCGCTCTCCAAGAGCGTCAAGCTGCTCATCCTCGACGAGCCGACCGCGGCCCTGAACGACACCGACTCCGAGAACCTCCTCGAACTGCTGCGCCAGCTGCGCGAAGAGGGCGTCACCAGCATCATCATCTCCCACAAGCTGGGCGAGGTGCTGGCCGTGGCCGACCGGATCACGGTGCTGCGGGACGGCAAGTCCATCGAGACCTTCGACACGGAGGCCGACGCCGTCACCCAGGACCGGCTCATCAAGGCCATGGTCGGCCGCGACCTGGAGCACCTGTTCCCGCCGCACGAGCCGAAGACCGGCAAGGTCTTCTTCGAGGTGAAGGACTGGACGGTCCACCACCCCGAGCAGCGCCACCGCGTCATCGTCAACGGCGCGTCCCTGAACGTCGCCCGCGGCGAGATCGTCGGCCTCGCGGGGATCATGGGCGCGGGCCGCACCGAGTTCGCCATGAGCCTGTTCGGCCGCAGCTGGGGGTCCAACATCTCCGGCACCGCGACCATGGACGGCAAGGCGCTCCACCTGCGGAACGTCCCCGAAGCGATCGAAGCCGGCCTGGCCTACGCCACCGAGGACCGCAAGCACTACGGCCTGCACCTCGACTACGACCTGCGCGAGAACTTCACCCTCCCCGGCCTCCACAAGCTGTCCAAGCGCGGGGTCGTCGACCAGGACCGCGTCGACACGGTCTCCGAGCGCCTCCGCAAGGAGTTCGGGGTCAAGGCGCCGTCGGTCCGCTCGCTCGCCGGGAACCTCTCCGGCGGCAACCAGCAGAAGATCGTGCTCGGGAAGTGGGTCTTCACCGAACCTGAGCTGCTCATCCTCGACGAGCCGACGCGAGGCATCGACGTCGGCGCCAAGTACGAGATCTACGAGCTGATCCACAAGCTGGTCGACCAGGGCAAGGGGGTCCTCATGATCTCCTCCGAACTGCCCGAGCTGCTCGGCATGTGCGACCGCATCTACGCGATGAGCGCCGGGCACATCACCGGTCAGGTGGACCGGGAACATGCCACACAGGAAGAGCTGATGCGTCTCATGACCCTTGAGACCGCCAGCGGGGGAGAAGAGCTACGCCAATGAGCACCGTCCAGACCAACCCGCGGCCGAGCCTGCTCGGCGCGCTGCGCAACATCAACCTGCGCGCCTACGGCATGATCATCGCGCTCGTGCTGATCATGATCCTGTTCCAGGTGCTCGACGTCGCCCTGCAGAACCAGAACTTCATCACGGCGCAGAACCTCACCAACGCGATCCTCCAGAACTCGTACATCCTGATCCTCGCGATCGGCATGATGCTGGTGATCGTCAACGGCCACATCGACCTGTCGGTGGGCTCGGTCCTGGCGTTCAGCGGCGCCATGTCGGCGATCGCGCTCTCGCGCTGGGACTGGCCGTGGTGGGCGGCGGTCCTGTTCGCCATCGGCGTCGGCGCCCTCATCGGCGTCTGGCAGGCGTTCTGGATCGCGTACGTGCGCATCCCGGCGTTCATCGTGACGCTCGCGGGCATGCTCATCTTCCGCGGCCTCACCCTGAAGGTCCTCGACGCCGAGACCATCGGCACCAGCGGCACCTTCAACAGCCTCGCCTCCGGGTACGACGTCGCGGGCGTGGAACTGCGGATGCCGACCCTGGTGCTGGGCATCCTGGGTGCGGTCCTGTGGGTGTTCTTCCAGGTGCGCGGCCGCTCCCGCCAGGCGAAGGCCGGCATCGTCGGCACCTCGCAGGCGGGCTGGATCATCAAGACCGTGGTCGTCGCGGCGGTCATCGTCGTCGCCGCGTACACGTTCTACTCCTACAAGGGCCTGCCGATCATCGGCTGGATCCTGCTGGCGCTGGTCCTGCTGTTCACGTTCATCGCGAACCGCACCGTCTTCGGCCGCCACATCTACGCGGGCGGCGGGAACGAGAAGGCCGCGCTGCTCTCCGGTGTGAAGACCAAGCAGACGACCTTCTGGGTGTTCGTGATCATGGGCGCGATGGCCGGCCTCGCCGGCGTCATCGTGACCGCCCGCCTGCACTCGGCGACGCCGGGCGCGGGCGAGACCCTGGAGCTGAGCGCCATCGCCTCGTCGTTCATCGGCGGCGCGTCGGTGACCGGCGGCGTGGGCACCATCATCGGCGCCGTCATCGGCGGTCTGGTCATGGGCATCATGAACCAGGGCATGACCGTCCTGGGCATCGCGACCGACACGGTGCAGGTCATCCTGGGCCTGGTCGTCCTCGCGGCGGTCCTGTTCGACGTGTGGAACAAGAAGCGCGCCACCGGCGGCGGCAACGTCCCGCTCGTGGGGGTCACCCCGGGCGGCTCGGGCGAGGCCAAGCGCGCGGCGAAGGACTCCGGCAAGGAGCCCGAAAAGGCATCGACGAGTTAGGGGCTCGCGAAGCCCCCAGCCACGGCGAAGCCTGCGCCGGAGATGAGCGCAGGCACGCGAAGGGCCCGCACCGGGCGACCGGTGCGGGCCCTGCCGCGTCGGGTCCGGGGCGTGCGCCGCCCGCAGGGCGGGTGGGTGGGGTAGTGGTACAACCATCCCTACCCCCCCCACCCTCCCGGGGAAGCATAAGGTGCCATCCTCCCGCCGGGGTCCGACAGAAACCGGCCCCGCGAGCCGCCGTGTCACCCGAAGGTGGAACGAAACGCGAAGGCCCCGCACCGGTGTGGTGCGGGGCCTCTCAGTCGCCTGCTACGAGGACGAGACCTTCTCGGCCGCCTCGCTGCTGCTGGCCTGCTTGCCGCCGTTCTGGGGGCGCTTGCGGGTCGTCGCGGGCTTGTTCACGGCGCCTTCGGCGGCGGGCTCCTCGGTGCGGCCCGCGCGGGCCTCCTCGATGAGCTTCTTCGCCTGGGCGCGCGCGGTGGAGAGGATCGCCTCGGAGTCGCGCCGCGCGGTCTGCTTGGCGGACTTGGAGAGCTCCTCGGCGCGGCGCTTGGCGTTGTCGGCCTTCTTCTCGGCCTCGGCCACGTACTGGTCGCGGTCGGTCCGGATCTGCTCGGCGTCGAGGCCGGCCTGCTCCAGGATCCTCTGCGCCTCGGCCTTGGCCTCGGCGAGCAGGCGCTCGCGCTCGGCCTCGATCTCGGTGAGCTCGGCGCGGGCCCGCTCGACGTCGGACTCGGCCTCGACCTTGGCCTGGTCGGCGTGCTCGCGGAGGCGGGACGCCTCGGCGGCCGCGTCGGCGGTGATCCGCTCGGCCTCGGCCGCGGCCTGGCCGCGGAGGCGCTCGGTCTCCTGAGCGGTCTCCTCGGTGAGCCGGCGCGCGGCGCTCTCGGCGGCCTCGCGCTCCTGGCGGCCCGCGGAGGCGGCCTCGTCGCGCAGCCGCTGCGTCTCCTGCTCGGTCTCCTCGGTCAGGCGCAGGGCCTCGGCCTCGGCGGTCTCGCGCTGCGCGCGGGCGGCCTCGTCGGCCTCGGCGGTGAGCGCGGCGACCTTCGCCTCGGTCTCGGCGGTGACGCGCTGCGCCTCGGCCTCGGCCTCCTCCAGACGGCGCTGGGCCTCCTGGCGGAGCCGCTTGGCCTCGTCGGCGGCCTCGGTGCGGGTCAGGGTCGCGCTGTCGGCGGCCTCGGCGCGCAGGCGCGTGGCCTCGTTCTCGGCCTCGGTGCGGACGGTCTGCGCGAACGTCTCGGTCTCCTGCTTGAACCGCTCCAGGTTCTCGACCGCCTCGGTGCGGAGGTCGCGCAGCTCGGCCTCGTGCTCGGCGCGCTTGCGCTCGGCCTCGGCCTCGGCCTCGGCCGCGATCCGGTCGGCCTTCTCGCGGGCCTCGGCGACGGCCTGCTCGGCGTTCACGGTGGCGTCGTCCTTGAGCTGCTGCGCCTCGGCGCGCAGCCGCTCGACGTGGGCGACCAGCTGCCGGGTCTGCTCGTCGGCGGCGGCCCGCTTGTTCTCGGCGTCCTGCTCGGCCTCGGCCACGAGCGACGCGGCCCGCTCCTTCGCCTGGTCCACCATCGACTGGGCCTCGCGGGCGCGCTTGTTGATCTCGGCGTCGATGATCGCGCGCCGGTCGGCCTCGGCCTTCTCGGCGGCGGCCCGCCGGGCCTTCAACGTGGTCTCGAAGTCCTTGCGGGCCTGCTCGATCTGCGCCTCGGCGTCGCGGAGGCGCTGGTCCGCACGCTGATGCAGGTGCTGGGTCTGCGCGTGCGCGTTGGCCTTGATCTCCTCGGCCTGCTCCTCGGCGAGGGTGAGCATGTGCTCGATGCGCACGCCGAGATGCCGGTAGGAGGCGTTGTCGCCGGCGGCGCTGCGGCGCCGCAGCTCCTGGATCTGCGCCTGGAGCTGCTGGATCTGGACCACGAGCCGGTCGATCTGCGCGAGCGCCTCGGCGCGTTCTCCGGCGAGCGTGTCCATCTGGAGCTGCATCTGCTGGAGGTACCGGTCCACCTGCCGCTTGTCGTAGCCGCGCAAGGCGGTCTCGAACCCCCGGTCGATGGGTCCGCCCTCATCGAAGCCGGTCAGGAGTTCGGAATCGTCGAGTCTGTCTTCACGCGCCATGCCCTCATCCTCACGTAAGCCGCGTCCCGCCACCTCCGGATAGGGACCGGATGTGACGGGACGCGGCCGAGCTGTGGTTCCTCCACCGTCGACCTACGCCTACGATCATTCTTCACTGTCGTAGGTTTCGACGGTAACGCGGATTCGCCAGGTTTACTTGTTCGTCGGGTTTTTCTACTTGTCGCCGTCCTGCTGCCCGAGCGCCCCGCCGAGGGCACCGCTGACCAGACCGCTGAGGTTCCGCAGGGTCTCCTGGACCTGGTCGCGCTTCGCGGTGAGCTCGGAGACCTTCGTCTCGGCGTCGCGCGTGACGCGCTCGGCGTCGGACTTGGCGTCCGCGAGCAGCCGCTCGGCCTCGGACTTGGCGTCGGACACGAGCTTGTTCGCGTCCTTCTTGGCCTTGCCGGTGGTGTCCTCGGCGTACTTGTCGGCCTCGGACCGCTTCTCCTCGCCGCGGGTCTCCGCGGACTTCGCGCGCTCCTCGGCGTCGCGGGCGCGGTTCTCGGCATCCGACACGAGCTTCTGGGTCTCGGCGACCGCACGGGTGTGGCGCTCGGACTCCTCGCGCTCGGCCTTCTCCTTGCGCTCGGCCAGTTCGAGGTCGAGGGCCTGGAGGTCCTTGTCGCGCTTCTCCTTCGCCTCGGCGAAGAGCTTCGCGGCCTCGGCGCGCTTCTCCTCCGCCTCGCGGGCGGCCTTGGCGCGCAGCTGGGTGATCTCGCGGTCCGCCGTGGCGCGGAGGGTCGCGACCTCGCGCTCGACGGACGCCTTGAGCTCGGCCACCTCGTGGCCGGTCGCGGTGCGCAGCTGCTTGGTCTCGCGCTCGGCGTCGGCGCGGAGGGTCTCGCATTCGCGGCGGGCGTTGGTCCGCAGCTCCGCGACCTCGCGCTCCACCTGCGTGCGCAGGGCGTTGGCCTCGCGCTCGGCGTTCTGCTTCAGCGAGCCGGCCTCGCCGCGGGCGGCGTCGGTGATCTCGCGCGACTCCAGGCGGGCGGCCGAGAGGATCCCCTCGGTCTCGCGCTTCGCCTCGGCGCGGTGCTCGTTGGCCTGCTCTTCGGCCAGGCGCAGGATCTGCTCGACGCGGGTGCCGAGGCCGGACAGGGTCGGGCGCGTGTTCTCCTCAAGCTGCTTCTGCTGCTCGGCGAGGCGCTGCTCGAGACCCTGGATGCGCTGCTCGGCCTGGCGCAGACGACGCTGCGCGTCGGTCATCCGCTGCTCGGCCTCTGTCCGCTGCGACTCGGTCTGCTTCTGCTTCGCCAGGTTCTTCTGGATGAACTCATCCACCTGGTGCCGGTCGTAACCCCGCAACTGCACGGGGAATTCCGGCACCGATTGGTCGTTGTCGAAAAAGGTACTGCTGGAGGGCTGCTGCGACATGGACCAATACTTGCAGACGCGAATGGGAATGTCGACAGCAAGGTCAGGGGTTTGTGGGCGCCGAATCACCCGCAACACTAGCCGCAAATCGGGCGAAACCCTTGGAACGACACGGAAGTGGAACGGGGTGAAGTTTCGGTGTCCTCCGGGTATCACCCGAATGGCGTCGTTTATCTGACACTCAGGGTGACAACCGGCCCTGACCTGCGCCGCCCGGGCTCCGAAGGGCCTTAGGCGGGTTGGACGAGTTCGACCAGGACCCCGCCCGCGTCCTTCGGGTGCACGAAGTTGATGCGCGACCCGGCGGTGCCCTCCCGCGCCTCCTCGTACAGCAGCCGCGCGCCCCGCGCGCGCAGCGCCGCCGCGGCGGCCTCCACGTCCGCGACGGTGAACGCCAGCTGCTGGAGCCCGGGGCCCTTGGTCCCCAGGAACTTCGCGATCGTCGACTCCGGCGTCAGCGGCGCGAGCAGCTGCACCTGCGCGCCGCCCTCGGGCCACGCGACCATCACCTCGACCACCCCCTGCGCCTCGTTGACCTCGCGGTGCACCGCTCTGCCGCCGAGCGCGCCCTCGTACCACTCCAGGGCCGCGTCGAGGTCGGGCACCGCGATGCCGATGTGATCGATGCGCCGCAATCCGATTCCGTCCGTGAACGTCATACGATCGAGCGTATCGAGCGAATCGACCAACGGAGGTCCGCCATGAACGACCACTCGGCCCTTGACGACACGACCGTCATCCTCGCCGCCGCCCGGACACCCACCGGGCGCTTCAACGGGGCGCTCGCCGACACCCCGGCCACCGACCTGGCCGGGACCGCGATCCGAGCCGCCATCGAACGCGCGGGCGTCGCCCCCGACCTGGTCGACCAGGTCCTCCTCGGACAGGTCCTGTCCGCGGGCTGCGGCCAGAACCCCGCCCGCCAGGCCGCCGTGGCCGCCGGGCTCCCCATGCGCGTGCCCGCGCTCGCGATCAACAAGGTGTGCCTCTCCGGGCTCACCGCCGTCGGGTTCGCCGACCAGCTCCTGCGCGGCGGCGCCGCGGACGTGGTCGTCGCCGGCGGCATGGAGTCGATGAGCCGCGCCCCGCACCTGCTGCCCGGCTCGCGCCGCGGCTTCAAGTACGGCGACGCGGTCCTCCTCGACCACCTCGCCCACGACGGCCTCACCGACGCCTACGACGGCATCTCCATGGGCGAGTCCACCGAGCGCCACCTCAAGGGCCGCTCGATCACCCGCGAGCAGCAGGACGCCTTCGCCGCCGACTCGCACCAGAAGGCCGCCAAGGCCGCCGAGCGCCTCGCCGAGGAGATCACCCCCGTCGAGACCCGCCGCGGCTACGTCGACGCCGACGAGGGCGTGCGCCCCGAGTCGACCCCCGAGGGCCTCGCGCAGCTGCGCCCGGCCTTCACCGAGAACGGCACCATCACCGCCGCCTCCGCCTCCCAGATCTCCGACGGCGCCTCCGCGCTCGTCCTTACCCGCAGGTCCGTGGCCGAGGCCAACGGCTGGGCCTGGACCGCCGAGATCCTCGCGTACGCCACCGTCGCCGGACCCGACAACTCCCTGCTCGACCAGCCCGCCAACGCGATCGCCAAGGCCCTCGCCCTCGCGGGCGCCACCGCCGCCGACCTCGACGTGGTCGAGATGAACGAGGCGTTCGCGGCCGTCGTCCTCGCCTCCGCCGAGACCCTGGGCGTCGACCTCGCCCGCGTCAACCCCGACGGCGGCGCGATCGCCCTCGGCCACCCGATCGGCGCCTCCGGCGCCCGCCTCGCCCAGACCCTCGCCCGCCAGCTCGCCCCCGGCGCGATCGGCGCCGCCGGCCTGTGCGGCGGCGGCGGGCAGGGCGACGCCATCGTCCTCAAGGGAGCCTGATGGCGACCGGCGAACGCACGCTCGACGACCGCGCCGCCGACGGCGGCGGCCGACACGACCGGGCGCCGAGCGGCGGCGCCCCGGAGGACCGCACCCGGAGAGGCACCACGTTGCAGGACAGCGCTCTGGAGGACACCGTCGCGGCGGCCCGCAAGGGGGACCGCCGGGCCACCGCCCGCCTCCTCACCGTCCTGGAGAACGACACGCCCGCCGCGCCCGCGCTCGCGGGCCTCGTCAAGGGGGGCGAGGCCCAGGTCGTCGGCATCACCGGCTCGCCCGGCGTCGGCAAGTCCACGCTCGTCTCGGCGCTCATCGGCGCCTGGCGCGCGCAGGGCCTGCGCGTCGGCGTGCTCGCCGTCGACCCCTCCAGCCCCTTCTCCGGCGGCGCGATCCTCGGCGACCGCGTCCGCATGGCCGATCACGCCCTCGACCCCGGCGTCTACATCCGCTCGATCGCCACCCGCGGCCACCTCGGCGGCCTCGCCGCCACCACCGGCGCGGGCGTGCGGCTCCTCGAAGGGCTCGGCTTCGACGTCGTCATCGTCGAGACCGTCGGGGTCGGCCAGGCCGAGGTCGAGATCGCCTCGCTCGCCGACACCACCCTGCTGCTGCTCGCCCCCGGCATGGGCGACGGCATCCAGGCGGTGAAGGCCGGCGTGGTCGAGATCGCCGACGTCTACGTCGTCAACAAGGCCGACCGGCCCGGCGCCGACGGCACCGTCCGCGACCTCAAGGCCATGATGAGCCTCGTCCGCCGCGAGCCCGGGGAGTGGCGCCAGCCCGTCTGCACCACCGTCGCCTCCGAGGCGAAGGGCGTCGACGAGCTCATCGCCGCCATCGGGAAGCACCACGACTGGCTCGCCGAGGGCGACCGGCTCGCCGACCAGCGCCGCCGCCGGGCCGCCGCCGAGATCCGCGCGCGGGTCGACGCGGCCCTGCGCGAGCGGTTCAAGGTCACCGAGGCGCTGGCGGAGGCCGTCGCGAGCGGCGAGACGGACGTGGCGTCGGCGGCGCGGAGCGTTCTCGGCGACACCGGCTAAACCTCTTCGCCTTCGCACCGCGCGGCTTCGTAGACTGGAGCGGTGACAGACGCAGTTGAGCAGACACCGGCCCCGGAAACCCACCTGCCGAAGACGTACGCGCCCGTAGAGGTAGAGGCGCGACGCTACGCGAAGTGGGTAGCCGACGGCCGGTTCAAGGCTGCCGACGACTCCGACCGCGAGCCCTACGCGATCGTGATCCCCCCGCCGAACGTGACGGGGCAGCTCCACCTCGGGCACGCGCTCGACCACACCCTGATCGACACGCTGGTGCGGCGCGAGCGCATGCGCGGCAAGGAGGCCCTGTTCCTCCCCGGCACCGACCACGCCGGCATCTCCACCCAGAACGTGGTGGAGCGCCAGCTCGCCGACAAGGAGGGGCTGTCCCGCCACGACCTGGGGCGCGAGGCGTTCGTGGACAAGGTGTGGGAGTGGAAGGACGTCTACCACGAGCGCATCACCTCGCAGATGAAGAAGATCGGCGACGGCGTCGACTGGGACCGCGAGCGGTTCACCCTCGACGACGGCCTGTCCTCCGCCGTGCAGACCATGTTCAAGCGCATGTACGACGACGGCATGATCTACCGCGCCGAGCGCATCATCAACTGGTGCCCGCGCTGCATGACCGCGCTCTCGGACATCGAGGTGGAGCACCAGGAGGACGCGGGCGAGCTCGTGTCGATGCGCTACGGCGAGGGCGACGCCTCGATCGTGGTGGCCACGACCCGTCTGGAGACGATGCTCGGCGACACCGCCGTGGCCGTCCACCCCGACGACGAGCGCTACCGGCACCTGCTCGGCACCACCGTGGAGGTGCCGTTCACGGGCCGCCGCATCCCGATCGTGGCCGACTCGCACGTCGACCCCGAGTTCGGGACCGGCGCCGTCAAGGTGACGCCCGCGCACGACCCGAACGACTTCGCGATCGGCCAGCGCCACGGCCTGGAGTCGATCCTCATCATGGACGAGCGCGGCGTGATCACCGCGCACGGCCCGTTCCAGGGGCTCGACCGGTTCGAGGCCCGCTCGGCGATCGCGGCCGCGCTGCGCGCCGAGGGCCGCATCACGGCCGAGAAGCGCCCGTACATGCACGCGGTCGGGCACTGCGAGCGCTGCGACACCACGGTGGAGCCGCGGCTGTCGAAGCAGTGGTTCGTGAAGGTGGAGCGCCTCGCGAAGTCCGCGGGCGACGCGGTGCGCTCGGGCGAGACGAAGATCCACCCGCCGGAGATGGAGAAGCGGTTCTTCTCGTGGGTCGACAACCTGCTCGACTGGTGCATCTCGCGCCAGCTGTGGTGGGGGCACCGGATCCCGATCTGGTACGGCCCGAACGGCGAGGAGGTGTGCGTGGGCCCGGGCGAGAGCGCCCCGGAGGGCTACGTGCAGGACCCCGACGTGCTCGACACGTGGTTCTCCTCAGGGCTCTGGCCGTTCTCGACCTTCGGCTGGCCGGAGGACACGAAGGCGCTGGAGAAGTTCTATCCGACGGCGGTGCTGGTCACCGGCTGGGACATCATCTTCTTCTGGGTGGTCCGGATGATGATGTTCGGGACGTACGCCATGGGCAGGGCCCCGTTCGGCGAGGTGTTCCTGCACGGCCTCATCCGCGACAAGCACGGCAAGAAGATGTCGAAGTCCTCCGGGAACGGCATCGACCCGCTGGAGGTCGTGGACCAGTACGGTGCGGACGCGCTGCGGTTCATGCTCGCGCGGGACGCGAACCCGGGCGCGGACTCGATCGCGTCGATCGAGCTGGCCGAGGTGGCCCGGAACTTCTGCAACAAGCTGTGGAACGGGACGCGGTTCGCGCTCATGTCGGGCGCGACCGTGGAGGGCGACCTGCCGTCCGACCCGTCGCTCGTCGACCGGTGGATCCTCTCGCGCCTCTCGCGCACCGTGGAGGGCGTCGACGCCCACCTGGAGCAGTACGAGTTCGCGAAGGCGATGGACCTGCTGTACCACTTCGCGTGGGACGACGTCTTCGACTGGTACCTGGAGCTGACGAAGCCGGTGCTCGCCGAGGGCGGGCAGCGCGCCGAGGACACGCGCCGGATCATCGGGCACGTGTTCGACCAGCTCCTGCGGCTGCTGCACCCGGTGATCCCGTTCGTGACCGAGGAGCTGTGGCTCACGCTCACCGGCACCGAAGACCGGGGCGACTCGCTGACGGTGGCCGCGTGGCCGCGGCCCGCGGGCGCCGACGACGAGGCCGAGCGGCTCGTGGGCGCCCTCCAGCACCTGGTGACCGAGGTGCGGCGCTTCCGCTCCGACCAGGGCGTGAAGCCGAGCCAGCCGGTGCCGGCCCGGATCTCGGGGCTCGCCGCGGCGGGCCTGGCCGACCAGGAGCCGCTGGTGCGCGCGCTGGTGCGCCTTGAGGCCGAGGCCGAGGGCTTCGCACCCACCGCGGAGCTCGCGGTGTCCGACCAGGTCACCGTGGGGCTCGACACGTCGGGGACCATCGATGTGGCGGCCGAGCGGGCGCGCCTGGAGAAGGCCCTGAAGGTCGCGGAGAAGGAGCTGGCCGGGACGACCGGGAAGCTCGGCAACGAGGCGTTCCTGGCGAAGGCGCCGGACGCCGTGGTCGACAAGATCAAGGCGCGCAAGGCGACCGCCGAGGCCGACATCGCGCGCGTCACCGCGCAGCTCGCACGACTCACGTGAGTGGAGGCCGGGGCTCTGAGGCCCCGGCCTCCCCTTCCAACTGGGGGACGACCACATTGAACGCCGAACTGGCGCAAGTCGAAGCGGCGCTTGAATCCCGCGGGTTCTCCCGCTGGGACTTCACGCTCGACCGCATCAAGCAGCTCCTCGACCTCATGGGCGACCCGCAGCGGTCGTTCCGGTCGGTCCACGTCACCGGCACCAACGGCAAGACGTCGACCACCCGCATGATCGAGCGGCTGCTGCGCGGGCACGGCCTGCGCACGGGCATGTTCACCTCGCCGCACCTCAACGACGTGACCGAGCGAATCTGCGTCGACGGCGAGCCCATCAGCCCCGAGCGGCTCGCCCAGCAGTACTACGAGATCGCGCCGCTGGCCGAGCTCGTCGACCGCGAGGCCACCGAGTCGCTGACGTACTTCGAGATGACCGTCGCGCTCGCCATGGGCGCGTTCGCCGACACCCCGATCGACGTCGGCGTCATCGAGGTCGGGCTGGGCGGCGAGACCGACTCGACGAACGTCCTCAACGCCGAGGTCGCGGTCATCACCCCGATCGGCATCGACCACACGAAGTGGCTCGGCGAGACCATCGCCGAGATCGCGACCATGAAGGCCGGGATCGTCCACGAGGGCTCGACACTCGTCACCTCCGTGCAGGAGCGCTCGGCGATGGAGCCGCTGCTGCGCCGCGCGCAGTCGATGGGCGCCAAGCTCGTCCCCGAGGGCCGCGGCTTCGAGGTGACCTCCCGCGAGGTCGCCGTCGGCGGGCAGCTCGTCACGATCGAGACCCGCGCCGCCCGCTACCAGGACCTGTTCCTGCCGTTGCACGGCGAGTACCAGGCGCACAACGCGGCGCTCGCGCTCGCGGCCGTCGAGGTGCTCCTCGGCGCGGGCGAGCCGAAGGCCCTCGACGCCGAGGTGGTCGGCCAGGCGTTCGCGGAGTTCGCCTCCCCGGGCCGCCTGGAGGTCGTGCGCAACGAGCCCGCGGTCGTCCTCGACGCGGCGCACAACCCGGCGGGCATGGAGGCCATGGCGAAGGCCGTGGAGGAGTCGTTCAACTTCCGCAAGCTCGTCGGCGTCGTGGGGATGCTCGCGGACAAGGAGGTCGACCACATGCTCGAACTCCTGGAACCGGTCCTCGACGAGATCGTCATCACGAAGTCGTCCTCGGACCGGGCGATGCCCGCGGCGACGCTCGCGAAGCTCGCCGTGGAGGTCTTCGGCGAGGAGCGCGTCCACGTGTACCCGCACCTGCGCGACGCGATCGCCCGCGGCATCGAGCTCGCCGAGGAGGCCGACGACCTGTACGAGTCGGGCGGGGGCGTCCTCGTCACCGGCTCGGTGTTCACCGTCGCCGACGCCCGCCGCATCCTGGTGGGCCGCCGTGGCTGACCCCGGCGACCACGAGCACCCGGAGCGGCCCGAGGACGCCGAGGCCCCCTGGGAGGAGCCGGACCCGAACCGCTCGGGCCTGCGCGACCCGGCCCGCGCCGCGCGCGGCCTCGCGGCGATGGCCCTCGCGTTCGAGGCGCTGGCGCTGCTGCTGGCGATCGTCCCGATGCGGATCATCCTCGACGACCCCGCGCCCGCGACGATCGCGATCGTCGCCCTGGTGCTCGCCGCGGTCGTCCTGGCGGGCATGGCGAAGCGCCCGTGGATCTGGCCCGCGGGCGCGGTGCTCCAGGTCGCGGTGATCGCGTGCTGGCCGATCCACTGGTCGCTCGGCGTCGCGGGGATCGTGTTCGCCTGCGTGTGGGGCTACTGCTGGCACGTCAAGCGCCAGCTCGGCCTGCCTCCCAGACGATGAGGATCCTCTCCGTGGAACTGAAGACCGAACGCCTGTCCCTGCGTCCGCTCGCCGAGTCGGACGCGAAGGACCTCGCGGCGATCAACGCCGACCCGGAGGTCATGCGCTACATCGGGTCCGGCGCGCCGCGCACCCCGGAGCAGACCGAGGCCCTGTGCGCGAAGGCCGCGGCCCACTGGGACGAGCACGGCTGGGGCGCGTTCGCCGTGTCCGAGCGCGCCACCGGCGACCTCGTCGGGCTCGGGATCCTCGCGACGCCCTCGTTCCTGCCGGAGATCCTGCCCGCCACCGAGGTCGGGTGGCGGATCGCCCGCGGCCGCTGGGGCCGCGGCTACGCGCCCGAGGCCGCCCGCGCGGTGGTCGGCTTCGCGTTCGGCGACCTCGGCCTCGACCGGGTCGTCTCGTGCGTCCACGCCGAGAACGCGGCCTCGGTCCGCGTCGCCGAGAAGCTGGGCATGGCCCTCGAACGCGAGACCGTGGTCCCGGGACTCGACGTCCCCTGCCGCGTCTACGAGCTGCGGGCCTGAGCGCTCAGTCGCTGCCCGCGTCCATGCCGCTGGTGATCCCGACGTTGTAGCCTCCGGCGGCGTGCCAGCCGCCGGGGATCGGGGCGGGACTCGCGCCGTCGAACTCGTCGTCGTCGCGCAGGCGGCGGCGCTTGCGCCGGTCCCGGGCGCCGGTGATGACGGCCGCCGCGGCGACCGCGCCGACGATGACGCCGGCGAGGATCATCTCGACCATGTGGACTCCTCGTGCCAGGGGCGGTCCGGTGGCTCCGGTCCGCGGGCCCTACCGGTAAGACGCGCGGGCGACCGCCCGCGGACGCTCCGTGACTGTCGGGTAGCCGACAAACCACGTTCTGTGAGTCCGGTTGCGTCGCATCGACATGCCATAGTGAACCTGTCCGTTTCGGTCCCCGAGCGTACGGCGGTGGTCCCCTGTGAAGATGCAGCCTCGGCAGCAGCTCCTCGACATCTGGCGGGCGCAGATCGCCTTCAGCTGGCGCCCCGCCGAGGACGGCTCGCGGCGCCGCGAGTGGTTCTGGGGCGGCCGCAACCCCTCCGACGCCGTCGGCGACGCCCAGCAGCTCCTGTGCCTGCTCTACCCCGCCCAGGAACTCCCCGACCTGCGCTACGCCGACCCCGACGCCACCAGCGACGCCGTCCTCGACGCCCTCTCCGGGCTCGGCGACGCCGTCGAGATCCCCATCCGGATCATGCGGCTCGTCAAGGAGTACATGGAGAAGCACGTCGACGCCGACGGCGTCCCCGTCTACTCCGGCGGCGCCAACATGCACCGCGTCGACAAGAACCGCAAGGCCACCGCCGAGCAGCGCGCCATCGACGTCACCGAGGGCTTCGCCCTCGCGATCCCCCTGAGCCTCACCGCGCTCACCTTCCTCGCCGACTTCTCGCCCACCGTCGACCGCATGGGCCGCGCCGACCTCGTCGAAGAGCTCCACCACGTCGAGCGCGTCGTCCACCGCCGCCTCCTCGGCGCGATCACCGGCCTCCTGCGCTCCTTCGCCGTCTCCACCTTCGACGCCGACGACGACTTCGGCCGCCAGCTCATCGCCCTTATCAACGTCGACGGCCAGCCCGACCGCAAGATCGTGCGCCGCTTCCGGGAGGCGGCCGCGGAGATCATCGCGACCCTCCGCACCATCACTGTCGGCTCCGGCGGCACCGCCGGCGTCGAGGCCCCCACGAAGCTCTTCGAGATCGGCTGGTCCTGGTCGGTCGTGGAGAAGGCCCCCGACATCCCCGAGGTCTCCGACACCTCCACCCAGCGCGTCGGCCGCGCCGAGGACGCCCCCTACCTGTACTTCACCGTGGTCGCCCTCGAAGCCATCGCCACCCTGTTCTCCGACCGCGTCATGCGCCGCAACCTCCTCACCGAGGAGGAGCGCCGCCTCTCCCAGTCGCTCCAGATCCGCCTCGACGTCACCCGCCGCTACTGGGCCATGGTCGCCTCCTTCGGCGGCGGCTCCAAGTGGCCCCTCGAAGACGTCCCCTGGCGCACCACCGACGGCCTGGAGTACGACTACTACAGCCTCCTCGTCTGCGCCGTCGCCACCGAGACCTTCGGCTCCCAGCGCGGCGGCGACGACGACCTCATCCGCCTCGCGAACGTCCTGGTCGAACTCGCCAACCGCGGCCGCATCACCCGCCGCCCCCTCGTCGGCGACCGCGCCGTCGAGATGCACTACCCCGGCGTGACGGCCGAGCTCGCCGGCATCGAGAAGCTCGACGGCCCGGCCATGATCTGGAACATGGTCGACTTCGCGCCGCTGCTCCTCAAGCGCATCTACGACGCCGCCGGCCTCCTGGTCACCATCGAGGCCCGCGCCCAGCTCCTGCAGGTCGCCGACCTCGTGTGGGACCACCTGGCGCGCAGGCGCATCCGCGAGGGCGGCGCCGCCCGCCTGTGGGACCAGCCGCAGCAGGTCTTCACCGAGCTGGAGAAGGTCTTCACCGACCCGTCCTGGCACTTCACGATCCGCGTGGTCGAGGCGATGGTGCTCGCCGCCCAGTTCGCCGGGTCCGAGCCCGCCCGCTCGCGGAGCCTGGAGGACCTGGCGCACGAACTGCTCGTGGAGGCCGAGCACATCTACGACCAGGAGCTGCTGCGCGGCTCGGGGAGCGCCGGACCGGCGCTGGCGCAGGAGATCCGCTCGGTCGGGCTGACGATCCGCCACGCCAAGGAGGTCGTGGACGAGCGTCCGGGCACCGCGTTCTCCCTGGGCGTCAAGGCCCTCATCGACCTCGACCGGCTCATCTCGGCCGGGCGCGACGCCGAGACCGGAGTGTGACGATGCTGCTGTTCGCGACCTCGGACAAGGGCGGCACGGGCCGGTCGGTCTCCTCGTGCAACCTCGCGTACCGGCGCGCCGTCCAGGGCATGAACGTGTGCTATGTGGACTTCGACTTCGGGTCCCCCACGGCCGGTGCGATCTTCGGCATCGACGACCTGGAGCACGGCACGCACGGCAGCGGCGTCCACGAGTACCTCCAGGACCTCGCCTCCGAGACCGAGCGGCACTCGGTGTGGGCCGTCAGCGACCGCGCCGAACTCCAGGCCCGCCCCGACGGCGCCGGCGAGCTCGTCCTGTGCCCCGGCGACGCGGACGGCTCCGAGTTCCCCGGCGACGCGCACACCGTCGACCGCTGCGTCACACTCCTGCAGGAGCTCTCGCGCGAATACGACCTCGTCATCGTCGACCTCTCCGCGGGCCGCTCCCACGCCACCGAGATGGTCATGGCCGCGACCGCCCGCCCCGAGCTCGCGAACCTCCCGTGGCGCTGGATCGTCTACCACCGCTGGACCAAGCAGCACGTCATCGCCGCCCACTCCCTCGTCTACGGCGAGCGCGGCCTCGTGGAGACCGCCAAGTCGTACGGCGAGGACTACCAGCGCAAGCTCCTCGCCTCGATCCGCTACGTGCGCACCGCGGTCGTCGACCCCGACGGCGCCGACCTCTCGGGCCTGGAGGCCACGCAGATCCGGTGGCTGCGCAAGATCGACGCCGACCTGCACCAGATGGCCGCCCGCCTCAAGCTCGGCCGCATGAACCTCCTCGGATCGGTCCCCCTCGACCCGGTCCTCCAGTGGCGCGAGCAGATCATCACCGACGCCGACACGGTGACGCTGCGGATCGCGAACCAGGAGACCGTCCGGGCCTTCGCCGACCTCGCCGCCCGCTCGGCCGAGGAGCTGTTCGTGCCCGGACTCGAAGCGAGCGTGCGGGGGATCGAATGACCTACGAGGAGACCAGCGCCAAGCAGCGCACCGAGCGGTTCGGCATGTCCCACCTGTCGATCGAGGTCGGGCACCTGTACGCCGACGACCTCGCCCGCCCCGACGCGCTCAAGGAGGAGATGGCCTCGGCGGCCGCGTGGGTCCACGGCACCACCGAGGCGCTGACGCGGCGCCTCGGCGGCCGCACGCCCCGCGTCTCCACCTGCTACCTCGTGGACGACTACTTCCACCACGACCTGCCCGAACCCGAACGGCTCATCGACACCGTCGCCGAGGCCGCCGCCGACGCGGGCCTGCGCATCGACTACCTCGCCCGCGAGTCCTCGTGCGACCGCATGGGGCCCTTGGACCTCGCCGGCCTCGTCGCCGACCGGATCGTGTTCGAGCCGCCGCCGGGCACCACCGGCGCGCGCCCGCCGGTCTCCGACCTCGGCTGGCTCCCCAACGGCGTGCCCACGCCGAAGCCGCGCGGCATCGCCATGGGCGCGCCGCTGCGGTGGGTCCCGCCGAGCCAGAACGCGCGCCGCGAGCACTCGGTGTTCCTCGACGTCGAGCTGTGGAACGACACCCCGCAGGGACGGCGCTGGTCGTGCCCGATGCTCGCCGCGGTCTGGCAGCTGCTGCGCCTGGGCGTCCTGCGCGACCAGGGCCGCCGCATCGGCGTGCCCGAGCCCGTCGAGTCCGTGGTGCCCGCCGAGCACGGGCACGCGCCCGGGCGGCGGACCGCGAGCCGCTTCCCCGACCGGTGGGCGGAGATGCCGCCGATCCTCCAGCTCAACGCGCAGGCGTTCCCGTTCCCGGCGTACCGGACCGTGTCGGTGCTGTCGACGGACTTCCTGGAGGTGGAGCACGCGGTCCGCGTCATCTGCGGCAGCATCCGCCCCGACCCGGGCGCGGTCGAGTCGATCCGCAAGTCCGCCGAACGCGAGGGCATGGCGCTCCCGGCCGAACTGGTCGACCGGCTCTCCTACATCTTCCAGGGCCCGATCTAGGGCCTACCTGAGGAAGTGGTCGGTGCCGCCGCCGCCCCGGCGCTGGCCCTGCTCCATCATGTCGAGCATCTTCGCCGCGAGATCCGCTGCGCCGTAGTCGATCTGGGACCTGACCCGCTCGGTCATGGTCGCCCACTGCCGCGACAGGCCCGGGCGCCGCTCCAGCGAGTCCCACAGGAACTCCAGGTCCCGGGAGGTCCGGGCGCCCGCCGCCCACAGGTGCATCAGGTGGTCGACGACCGGGCGGAGGGTCCGCAGCGTGTGCCGCGGGTCCTCGCCGATCTTCGCGAGCGCGATCCGCGCGGCGACGGCCGTGAGCAGCCAGTCGTGGACGGCGAGGTCTTCGGCGGCGGCGGCGATCTGCTCGGGCTCGACCACGCCGGTCACCATGCTCATGCGCCGCCGGTCGCCGCCGACCAGGCGGAACGCGACGGCCCGGCCCTTGCCGGGGTCGGCGATGGCCGCCCACCGCAGCCGGGTGGACCCGGTCTTGACGGGCGGGCGCTGGTCGAGGACGGGCCGCGCGAGCACGTCGTGGATGGAGTGGCGGGCGATGGCCGCGGTGTCGAGCAGTTCGGTGCGGTCGCGCCGGTTCTCGGCGACGAGGAACGCGCGCGCGAGGCGTTCGACCTCGAAGTTCCCGATCGTCTCCAGCGTCCCGGGCCGGGCCAGGTAGTACGACCAGGGCATGCGCCGCGGCCGGGTCGGCGGGGACACCGACGTCCACGCCGAGCCCTGGAGCAGGTGCCCGCCGGTGAGGACCGCCCGGGAGCAGACGGTGCCGACGGCGCGGACCGACCCGTTCGCGGACCGGTCGTCGGCGTGCGGGTTGTCCTGCTTCGGCGCGAGCGGCAGCTTGCAGTCGACGCCGTGCAGGAGCACGGGCGAGGCCGTGTGCGGGACCGGCCGCGCCCATTGGACGACGGTCTCGCCGACCGCGAGCGACAGGGCCGCGCGGGCCTCCTCGGGCGTCAGCGGCCGCGAATGCGGCAGCAGCGCGGTGTGGATCTCGCCGACGATGAGCATGGGCACTCCTCTTCGCAAGGGCGGGAACGGGTTCCGGTTGCTAGTCGCGCTCCCGGTGCTCGGTGATGGCGAGGCCGTGGCCGTCCGGGTCGCGGAAGGCGGCGGCGCGCATCTCGTAGTTCTGGCCCAGGAGGGCGGTGCGGGGGAGGTGCAGGAACTGGACGCCGGCCTCGTTCATCTGCGTGAACGCGGCGTCGATGTCGCCGACCTCGAAGGTGAGGTGCATGATCCCGGTCTCGCCGGGGGGCGCGTCGGGCCGCTCCCACAGCAGGATCTTCCCGAACCCGGCGTCGAGCACGGCCGCTTCGGGGGTGCGGTCGGAGATCGCCAGACCCAGTGCGTCCGTGTAGAACTCGACTGACCGCTGGAGGTCGGTGACCACGAGTGTCGCGGCCACGTCGGTGACGTCGGTGCCGCCCAGGCGCTCCTCCGAGAGGAGCAGTTCGGCGAGGTCCCGGGCGAGGTTGCTCCCCTCCGCGGACGGCGAGCGGAGCTTCGACGCGGCTTCGGCGATGGGGCCCTTGGGGGGCGACGGTTCGTCGAGCGGTTCGGCGGGCGGCGCGGCGAGCGGCGTGACGAGAGGTGCGTCGAGGGGGTCGTCGAGCGGCATGTCGACGATCTCGACGCTGTTCTCGTTGGCGCGCACAGCAGAGCTTTCGTCCGTGCCCGCGACCACGGCCGCCCCGCCGATCTGCTCGCTCGGCAGCGTGAACGCGGCGGGCGGGTCCGCGGGCAGCGGTGCCGACTCCGAGGACGCGGAGTCCACGGGCGCGTCGGCGACCGGAGGTGCTTCGGCCGCTTGGGCTTCCGATCTGAACAGGGGCGCCTCGGCGGCGGCCGGTTCGACCGCGGACTCCCGGGCGGCCTGGGTCTCGACCACCACGTAGGTCGTGGGCGACGGCTCCTCGATCGGGTAGGTCTCGGTGGCGGGCGGTTCCTCCACCGGATAGGTCTCGGCCGCCTTCGGTTCATTCAGCGGCTGCGACGCGGCCTTCAGCGCCTCAGACGCCACCGGCACCACCCCGAGCGGGGGCGCCGCCGCAGCGGCGGCTTGCGCCGTCTCGCACTTCGGATGCTCCTCGACCGGTTCGACCGCAACGGGATCGGAGACGACGGGTTCGGCTGTACCGGTTTCGACCGTGCCTGCTTCGACCGTGCCTCTTTCGAGCGTGCTCGGCTCGACCGCCACCGGCTCCGAGGCGACGCGTTCCGACACGGGGAAGTCGGGTTCGGCAGGCTCGGCGATGGCAGGTTCGGCAGCGGCCGTTTCGGAGCCGGCCGGTTCGGCGGCGGCCGTTACGACTACCGGGGCCGCCTGCGGCGCACGCTCAGCGACCAGGGGTTCGTCGATCACGGTCGCGGGCGTCACCACCGCGATCGGCGCCGCGGCTGCTGGCCGCGACGGTTCCGGTTGCGGCGCAGGAGGAGGCGTCGCCAGCGGCGCGGTCTCGGGCCGGTTCGGCTCGAACAGGTCGTCAAGGGAACCGCGCTCGGGCTCCTTCACCGCCGCGCCGCGCGGCGGGTCGTCCTCGACGATGAGGTCTTCGAGCCGGTGCTGCCCGATCAGCGGCGGGGCCGGGACCGGCTGCGGGAAGCGCCGGGCCGAGTGCTCCACCGTGAAGAACGTGATCGTCCCCGCCAGGCACAGGAACGCGAGCACGGCGATGCCGACGCTCTGCGCGCCGATCGCCATGGAGGTGAAGAAGAACGCCAGGATCAGTAAAGTGATGGCGCCGATCGCGCGGGAGGTGCGCCACCGCATCCGCCTGTCCGCGTTGAGGACCGTCCCGATCGCCTCGCCGCCGGCCGCGTGGTGCTGGCGCGAGTGCAGGTCCTTCATGGCGTGCTGGTTGATCGCCCACCAGCGCGCCTGGTTCTGGCGCCGCTGCTGGTCCATCAGGAGCCGCTGCTGGCGCAGCTGCTCCGCGGTCATGCCCCGGGCCTGCTGCCTCCCGTTGCCGCGCGGCTGCGCCTTCAGCGGCGCCGCCTTGCGCACTCCGGCCGCGCCCTTGGCCCCGCCCTTGACGGCGGCGCCCTTCGCCCCGCCGCGGGCGGCCCCGCCCTTGGCACCGCCCCGGCTGGGGGCCTTGGTAGGCCGCGGGGCGGGACGGGGTGGCTGTCTCGAGGGCATCTGGGACACCTCATCCGCAACTGGGTAACCGGGTTTCAATGTGAATCGTACGTGGGGGAGGCAACAGACACAACATCGCTTACGATGGCAGCCACTAATCCGACACACGCCTTCAAGGAGTTCCCGTGGCCGAGCAGCGCACGCTCGTGTTGATCAAACCCGACGCCGTCCGGCGCGGGCTCATCGGCGAGGTCCTCGCCCGCCTGGAGCGCAAGGGGCTGCGCGTCGAGGAGCTGCGGCTGCGCACCATGGACGCGGCGCTGTCGGACGCGCATTACGCCGAGCACGTGGGCCGGCCCTACTACGAGGGCCTCAAGGACTTCATGACCTCCGGCCCGCTGGTGAGCCTGGTCGTGGCCGGGGACGAGGCGATCCCGGTGGTGCGCAAGCTCGCCGGGGCCACCGACGGCCGCAAGGCCGAGCCGGGGACGATCCGCGGCGACTTCTCGCTGTCGAACCAGCAGAACCTCGTGCACGCCTCGGACTCGGAGGAGTCCGCGAAGCGCGAGATCGACCTCTGGTTCTAGACCGCCCGATCCGGGGGCACCGCTTCCGGAGGTGTTGACGCACCGCTGACGACGCTGGCAGCAGTGCGGTCCGGGCCGTGCGCTACGCGGGGCTCGGGTGCTGGATCGCCGCCAGGTCGGCCGGGGTGTCGACGTCGATCGGGTCGCCCGGGCACGCGACCTCGCGCACCAGGCCGGGGTTCGCGGTGATGAAGTCGCGGGCCCCGCGGTCGCCGGTCGCCCCGTCGGCGATGGCGTCCAGGTGCTCGCGCGCGAAGTACATCGGGTGGCCGCGCCGGCCCTCGTAGGTGGCGATCGCGACCGCGGCCCCCTCGGCGGCTGCGGCGACCAGCCGCCGGACCGCCTCGGCCTCGATGCGCGGCTGGTCGACGAGGGTCACGACGACCCCTTCGTACCGTGCCGGGACGGCGGCGAGCCCGGCCTTCAGCGACGTGGACAGCCCCTGCCCCCAGCGCCGGTTGAGCACCGGCGTGAACGCCTCCGTGGCCGCCGAGAGCGCCTGCTCGGCTCCCGCGCCGAGGACGGCGAGCACTTGGCGGCAGCCCCCGTCGCGCAGTGTGGCCACGGCCCGGTCGAGCAGGCTGCGGCCGTCGTACTGGACGAGGGCCTTGGGCTGGCCGAAGCGCCTTCCGGCGCCTGCGGCGAGCACGAGCCCCGCGGTGTTCCCCATGGTCTTGCTCCCCCTTCGATGGTCCCGCCTCGCGGCGGGAGGTGCGGCGGCGCCCCCTGCGCCGCCTGCTGGCGGGGCGGTCAGTCCAGGCTGACCGCCAGTGCGAGGTCCATCCGGTCGAGGGGATTGCGCAGGTCGCGGCCGGTGAGTTCTTCGACGCGGCGCATGCGGTACCGGACGGTGTTCACGTGGACGTGGAGGCTCGCGGCGCACTGGCGCCAGGAGCCGTCGCATTCGAGGAACCGCCGGAGGGTCGGCAGCAGGTCGGAGCGGTGCCGGGCGTCGTACTCCAGGAGCGGGTCGAGCACGCGGGTACGGAAGGCCCTGGACACGTCCGGGGGGACGGCGGCCAGGAGCATCCGGTGCGAGACGAGGTGGTCGGGTTCGGCGACCTCGATGCGGCCGGGCCGCGGCTGGGCGAGCGCGGCGGTGTGCCGGGCCTGCTCCAGCGCGCCGTGCAGGCCCGCGGGGGAGTGGACGGGGTCGGCGAGGCCGATGCCGACGGCGCCGGGCCCGCCCGGGTGCGCGGCCTGAAGCGCTGCGGCGCAGCGCCGGGCCCAGGCGACGAGCCGTCCGCGCTCCTCGGGGGCGGCGCCGGGGCCGGTGAGGACCGCGACGGTCTCGTTCCCGCAGGTCGCCCAGGCCGCGGCGGGCGGGCGCAGCGGGTCCTCGGCGCACGTGTCGAACTGGAGCGTCTCGGCGACGGCCGCCTCGCGCAGCGCTTCGGGGCCGCCGGTCGCCACGATCACGGTCGTCGGGCCCTCGGAGGCCAGGCCCGCCGAGCGCATCAGGTGCTCGTCGGCGCGGCCCTCGCGCAGCGCGGTCACCAGCTCCACGTGCGGGGCGGGCCGCTGCGAGGGGTCGTCGAGTTCGAGCATGAGCAGGGCCGACAGCTGCTCGGCGACGAGCCGGCGCTCCGGCGGCCACCGGGTGTGGTCGTCGCCGATCACCAGGAACCGTCCGGTGTGGATGGTCGAGCCGATGCCGAACACCGAGCACGCGCGGTGCCGGTCGAGGGTCACCTTCTGCGGCAGGCGGTCCGCGGCGTGCGCACGGGCGACGACCGCCGCCCGCTCGTCCTCGGCCAGGTCCAGGCTCCCGCGCAGGGCGCGCCCGGTCGGCGAGAGCACCAGGCACTCCATGCCCAGTTCCCGGTCGATGAGTTCGAGGATCTGGCCGATCCCGTCGGCGGCGATGAGCCGCCGGTGCCGGTCCAGGAGCGAGGCGAGGTCGCCGGAGCGGCCGACCGAGAGCCGCTGCACGATCCGCTCGGTGATCTCGGCGAACGCGACCTCGGCGTCCACGGCGAACAGCGGCAGGTCGTGGCGGGCGCACGCGTCCACCAGATCCGAGGGGACCGTGTGGAACTCGGGGTGGTCGCCCGCGCCGAGCGCGGTCACCCCGGCGGCGGTCAGGTTGCGCACGAACGCGTCCGAGTCCCGTTCGGCCCGGCGCCACATCATCCCGGTGAGCACCAGCTCCCCGCCGGACAGGTACCGGCGCGGGTCGCGCAGGTCGGTCGGCACGACCCACCGGACCTCGCGGTCCAGATGGTGCCCGCCCGAGACCAGGGTCAGGCCCAGTCCGGGCATCTGCAGCAGGGTTCGGAGTCGCATGGTGGCCCCCAGGGGGTCCGGCCTTCGCAGGCGGGTTCGGGACGCGGTGGATACAGCCACCATAACCCCGCGCATGATCCGACTTTGGACGATCCTCCAGCATTTAACGGGCGGGAAACGAAGGTTTCATAGCCGGTGACAATGCCTTCTGCCTCGCGTTTCGGCTTCACTGTCCCTGAGGGTGGCAAACCTGCCACCCTGAGGGGACGACGCGGAGAACCGGACGTGAACGGGAGGCGCCGATGTGGACGCTCGCAGGGTTCGACACGGCCGCCCCCGCGACCGCGGCCGAAGCGCTCACGGCCTGCTGCGCCTCGCGCGCGTGGGCGGAGAAGCTCGTCGCCGGACGGCCTTACGGCACGCTCGCGGCCCTGAAGACCGCCGCGCTGGCGGCCTTCGACGACCTCTGCGAGGCCGAGATCGCGGGGGCTGTCGCGGCCCACCCCCGCATCGGGGGACCCCCTGCGGGGCGCGGCCGGGAGGCCGACTGGTCCCGCGGCGAGCAGTCCCGGGCGATGACCGCCGACGAGCCGGTCCGCGCCGAACTCGCCGAGGCCAACGCCGCGTACGAGCGCCGCTTCGACCGCGTCTTCCTCATCTGCGCCACCGGCCTCACCGCCGAGGCGATCCTCGCCGCCGCCCGGCGCCGCCTCGGCAACGACGACGCGACCGAGCGGGCCGAGTCCCGCGCCGAACTCCGCAAGATCGTCGCGCTCCGCCTCGACAAGGCGTTCGGCGCCGACCCGGCTGCGGCTGCGCTCGGGACCGGTGCCGATCCGGGGACTTCCTCCCCCTCGGAACCCCCCGAGACGACCCGGGCGGAGGCCACCGGACCGAGCGGCGCCCCCTCCGCTCCCACCGCGCCAACCGCACCCTGGGAGGACCGATGAGCAGCGTCTCCTCGCACATCCTGGACTCGACCACGGGCCGGCCCGCCGCCGGGGTCCACCTGACGCTGTCGCGGCTCGACGCCGACGGCGCGTTCACCGTCGTCCACTCCGGGCTCACCGACGCCGACGGGCGCGTCGGCGGTTGGAACACCGCGCCCGGCCTCCACCGGCTCCGCTTCGACACCGGGGACTGGTTCGCCGCCAAGGGCGTCGACACGTTCTACCCCGAGGTCGAGGTCGCCTTCACCGCCGACGACGGCCACCACCACGTCCCGCTCCTGCTCAGCCCCTTCGCCTATTCCACGTACCGAGGCAGTTAGATGACCGCACCCTCACCCGGGTTCACCCTGGGGCCCAACAGCTACGGCAAGTCCGGCGTACGGCTCGTGCGCGTCGACCGCGACACGCCGCGCCACACGATCCGCGACCTCACCGTGCACACCGCGCTCGCCGGCGACCTCGACGCCACCCACTACACCGGCGACAACACCGGCGTCCTCCCCACCGACACGCAGAAGAACACCGTCTACGCGTTCGCCCGCGACGGCATCGGCACTCTCGAGGGCTTCGCCGAACGCCTCGCCAGGCACTTCGTCGACACCGCGCCCGCGATCACCCGCGCCCGGGTCCGCATCGAGGAGCACCCGTGGACCCGCATCGGCGACCACTCCTTCGCCAGCGGCGAAGGCGGCGAACGGCGCACCGCCGAGGCCGCGTACGACGGCCGGGACGCCGCGATCACTGCGGGCGTGTGCGACCTCCTGCTGCTCAACACCACCGACTCCGAGTTCAGCGGCTTCTTCGCCGACGAGTACACGACCCTCCCCGAGACCGACGATCGCGTCCTCGCCACCGCCGTCACCGCGGCCTGGGACTACGCGAGCGCCCCCGCCGACGCCGACGCGGCCTTCGGCGCGGCGCGGGCGGCCCTGCTCGACGCGTTCGCCGGCACCTACTCGCTCTCGCTGCAACAGACCCTCTACGCCCTCGGCGAGCGCATACTGAAGGCGGTCCCCGAGGCCCGCGAAGTGCGCCTGTCCCTGCCGAACCGGCACCACTACCTGCAAGACCTCGGGCGTTTCGGCCTCGACAACCCCGGCGTGGTCTTCCAGGCGGGAGACCTGCCCTACGGGCTCATCGAGGGCGCGGTCCGAAGGGAGGCGCCATGACCGCCGCGGCCCCCGCCCGGTTCGGCTTCCATCGCCCGGCGGCGGTGGACGAGGCCGTGCGCCTCCTCGCCGAGCACCCCGAAGCCGTCCCGGTCGCGGGCGGCACCGACCTCATGGTCGCCGTCAACTACCGGCTCGCCCGGCCCGAGGCGATGCTCGACCTCACCGGCCTCGCCGAACTGCGCGAATGGTCCGACGAGGGCGACGCCGTGCGCATCGGCTCCGGCGTCCCGTACGCGCGCATCACCGCCGAACTCGCCACGGTCCTCCCCGGGCTCGCCGCGGCCGCCCGCACCGTCGGGTCGCCGCAGATCCGCAACCGCGGCACCCTCGGCGGCAACCTCGCCACCGCCTCCCCGGCCGGCGACGGCCACCCGCCGCTCCTCGCCACCGGCGCGAGCGTCGAGATCGCCACCACCGCGGGCGTCCGGTACGTGCCCGTGAGCGAGTTCTACCTGGGCCCCAAGCGGTCCGCGCTCCGGCCGGGCGAGCTCATCACGGCGGTCACCGTGCCCAAGGCGACCGGCCCGCAGCAGTTCCTCAAGGTCGGCACCCGCAACGCGATGGTCATCGCCGTCTGCTCCTTCGCGCTGGCGCTCGACCCGGAGGCCCGCCGCCTCGGCACCGGCATCGGCTCGGCCGGACCCGTCCCGCTCACCGCGCCGCACGCCGAGGCGATCGAACTGCCCTGGTCCACGCCGGCCCGCTTCGACAACACGCTCGCGGCCGAGTTCGGCCGCCGCGTCGCCGCCGCCGCGCGCCCCATCGACGACGTCCGCGGCACCGCCGAGTACCGCCGCCACGCCCTCGCCGTCTGCGCCGCCCGCGCCCTGCGACGCGTCTGGACCGCCGCCCACGAGAGGACAGGACGATGAACCCCGCCCAGCGCACTGCGCCCCGCCGCCCGCGCCCGACCGCCGGAGGGCGCTACCGAACCACCAACCTCAATTCGGCCCGGCAGCAGGGCCGAGCCTCGGCGGAGGTCCACCGGACTGCCCCGACCGCGAGACCGGTCGGGCCGACCGCGGCAGGGCGCTACCGAACTACCGTCGCCAACCCATCCCGGGAGCAGGGCCGAGCCTCGGCAGAGGTCCGCCGGACCGCCCCGACCGCGAGACCGGTCGAGCCGACCGCCGCAGGGCGCTACCGAACCACCGACGCCAACCCATCCCGGCAGCAGGGCCGAATCTTGTCAGAGGTCCGCCGATCCGCCCCGACAGCGAGTCCGGCCGGGCCGACCGCCGCAGGGCGCTACCGAACCACCGACGCCAACCCATCCCGGCAGCAGGGCCGAATCTTGTCAGAGGTCCGCCGAACCGCCCCGACCGCGAGACCGGTCGAGCCGGTCGCTGCTCCCGGGCCGTCCACCCTTGCCAGGAGGTTCCGATGCGCGTGAACCTGCACATCGACGGCGCCGAGGCCGTCGCCGAGATCGACAGGCCCGGCGAGAGCCTGCTCTCGACCTTGCGCGACCGCCTCGGGCTCACCGGCTCCAAGAACGCCTGCGAGCAGGGCGAATGCGGGTCCTGCACGGTCCTGCTCGACGGCGCGCCCGTCTGCGCGTGTCTCGTGGCGACCGCCCAGTGCGAAGGCCGCGAAGTCAAGACCGTCGTCGGCGCGGTACCGCGCCCGGTCCGCGACGCGTTCGTTCAATGCGGGGCGGTCCAGTGCGGGTTCTGCACCCCAGGGCTCCTCGTCGCCGTCGCCGACCTCCTCGACCGCGAGCCGGACCCCTCCGATCCGGAGATCCGGGAAGCACTCGCGGGGAACCTGTGCCGCTGCACCGGCTACGAGAAGATCATCGACGCCGTCCACACGGCCGCCGCGACCCTGGCGGGTGAACCCCGATGAACCGCTCCTTCGCCTCACCTCCCCTCGCACCTGTTCCGGCAGTGCTGCCAAGCCTGCCCACCGAGTGTGACAATCCGACCCCGGAGCGTGCCGTATGACCGCGATAGTGATCGAGAACGCACATGTGGCCACGGTGGACACCGCCGGCACCGAGCACCCCACCGGCCACGTGGTGGTCGAAGACGGGCTGATCACCGCGGTCGGCCCCGGCCCCGCCCCGCATGTCGAAGGCGCCCAGCGCATCGACGGCTCCGGCTGCCTCGCCGCCCCCGGCCTGGTCAACACCCACCACCACCTCTACCAGTGGGCCACCAGGGGATACGCCACCGACCACACGCTCTTCGAATGGCTCGTCGACCTCTACCCCACCTGGGGCCGCATCCGGCCCGACCACGTGGCCGCCGCCAACACCGCCGGGCTCGCCTGGCTCGCCCTCTCCGGCTGCACCACCGCCGCCGACCACCACTACGTCTACCCCGAGGGCCGGGCCGCCGAGCTCGTGGAGGTCCAGGTCGCCGCCGCCGCGCGGATCGGCGTCCGCCTCCACCTCGCCCGCGGGTCCATGGACCGCGGCGCCTCCGACGGCGGCCTGCCGCCCGACAACATCGTCGAAGCCCTCGACGCCGCCCTTGACGCCACCGCCGCGGCCGTCAACCGCCACCACGATCCCTCGCCCGGGTCGATGCTCCGCATCGCCGTCGCCCCCTGCTCGCCGTTCTCCGTCTCCACCGAGCTGCTGCGCGAATCGGCGGCACTGGCCCGCGACAAGGGGGTCCGGCTCCACACGCACCTGTGCGAGACCGTGGACGAGGCCGAGTTCTGCGCCGAGGTCCACGGCTGCGACCCGGTCGAGTACATGGACCGGGTCGGCTGGATCGCGCCGGACTCGTGGCTCGCCCACGCCGTCCACCTCGACGAGCGCTCGCGGGCCCGCCTCGGCGCGGCCGGCACCGGGGTCGCGCACTGCCCGTCCTCCAACGCCCGCTTGGGGACCGGCCTCGCCGACGTCCCGGGCATGCTCGCCGCCGGCATCCCGGTCGGCCTGGGTGTGGACGGCGCCGCGAGCCAGGAGGCCGGGCACCTGGGGGAGGAGCTGCGGCAGGCGGTCTACACCGCGCGGCAGCTCCACGGCCCGCACGCGATGGACGCCCGCACCGCGCTGCGCCTCGCCACGATCGGCGGCGCGGAAGTCCTGGGCCGCCAGGCGGAGATCGGGTCCCTCGAGGCCGGCAAGCAGGGCGACGTCGCGCTCTGGGACCTCACCGGCCTCGGCCACGCCGGGATCGCCGACCCCGTGGCGGCCCTCGTCCTCGGCCCGGCCGCGCCCCTGCGGCTCCTCACCGTCGCGGGGACCGCGGTGGTCGCCGACGGGGAGCTGCGCACCGCCGACACCGAGACGCTCGCGAAGGACCTCGCCGCCGCGAGCACCGACCTGAGGGAGGCGCGAGATGCCTGACCCCGCAACGACTCCGGGCCCGCAGGATCGGCCGGTCGCAGGACCGGCCCCCGGCCGCAGCGACACCGCCGCGCGAATCCGCGACGGCGCACCACAATCCGAAAAGGACGCATCGAGCGCCCCCGACCACGACGCCGTCCGGCCGACCCGCGGCTCCGGGCGGCTGATCGGCGGCACCGGACGCGTCCCCAGCGGCACCGTGGGCCAGTCCCCGATCCGGCCCGAGTCCGAGGCGAAGGTCAACGGCGCCTTCGACTACGCCTCCGACCTCGCCTTCCCCGACATGCTCTGGGGCAACACCCTCCGCAGCCCCCACCCCAGGGCCCTGATCCGGTCGATCGACACCGCCGCGGCGCTCGCGCTCCCCGGCGTGGCCGCCGTGCTCACCGCCGCCGACGTCCCCGGGAAGCTCCACTACGGACTCATCGAGGCCGACCAGCCCGTCCTCGCCCCCGACCAGGTCAACTACCAGGGCGAGCCGGTCGCGATCGTCGCCGCAGAGACCCTCGACCTCGCCCGCCGCGCCGCCGATCTCGTCACCGTCGACTACGAGGTCCTCGAACCCCGCTGCGACGCAGACGAAGCCGCCGCCGCAGGAGAGTACTTCCGTTACCAGCCCGTCCGCATCGGCGACCCCGACACCGCCGGAGCCGCCGTCGTCGTCGCCCGCGAATACGAGGTCGGCATGCAGGACCAGGCGCCCCTCGGCCCCGAGTCCGGCGTCGCCGTCCCCGTCGAGGGCGGCCTCGTCCTCCACGTCGCCACCCAGTGGCTCCACTCCGACCTCGACCAGATCGCCCCGTGCCTGGGCCTCGAACCCGAACGCCTCCACCTGTCGATGGCCGGCATCGGCGGCGCCTTCGGCGCCCGCGAGGATCTGTCCGTGCAGATACACATGGCCATGCTCGCCATGCGCACCGGCCGCCCCGTCAAGATGATGTACGACCGGGCCGAGTCCTTCCTCGGGCACGTCCACCGCCACCCCGCCCGGATGCGCTACGAGCACGGCGCCGACGCGGACGGCCGCCTCGTCTACGTCAAGGCCCGCATCGTCCTCGACGGCGGCGCCTACGCCTCCACCACCGAGGCCGTCGTCGGCAACGCCGCCTCACTCGCCGTGGGCCCCTACAACGTCGAGCACGTCAGCGTCGACGCCTGGGGCGCCCGCACCAACAACCCGCCGTGCGGGGCCATGCGCGGCTTCGGCGGCGTCCAGACCTGCTTCGCCTACGAGTCCCAAATGGACGCCCTCGCCGACGCCCTCGGCCTCGACCCCCGCGAGATCCGCCGCCGCAACGCCCTCGCACGAGGCGACAAGCTCATCACCGGCCAGGTCGTCGACGCCTACGACCCCGACGAAGCCCCTGCGGGCCAGCCGTTCTCGCCCCTGCGCGACCTCCTCGACCGCTTCGACGGCATCCCCGTCCCGCCCGTCCCCGCCGGCCGCGACATCGTCGAACTCCCCGGCGGCACCGGCAACACCACCCACGGCGAAGGCGTGCGCCGCGGCGTCGGCTACGGCGTCGGCCTCAAGAACATCTGCTACTCGGAAGGGTTCGACGACTACTCCACCGCGCACGTGCGGCTCGAACTCGGCGGCCCCGAGCACGGCGGCGAACCCGTCGCGTACCTGCACACCGCCGCCGCCGAGGTCGGCCAGGGCCACTGGAACCTCCAGCAGCAGATCGCCCGCACCGAACTCGGCGTCGAACACGTCGTCCTGCTCCCCAACGACACCCGGGCCGGCTCCGCCGGGTCCTCCTCCGCGTCCCGCCAGTCCTACATGACCGGCGGCGCCGTCAAGGCCGCCTGCGAGGCCGTGCGCGAACTCTGGCGCGACCGCGACCTCGCCGACGGCCCCATCGAGGCCACCCGCGTGTTCCGCCACCGCGCCACCAAGCCCATGGACCCCGTCACCGGCCAGGGCGAGAGCCATGTCCAGCTCGCCCTCTGCGTCCACCGCGCCACAGTGGACGTCGACGTGGAACTCGGCCTCGTCAAGGTCGTCGACCTCACCTGCGTCCAGGACGTCGGCAAGGCCCTCAACCCCGTCGCCCTCGAAGGCCAGATCCACGGCGGCACCGCGCAAGGGCTCGGCCTCGCCGTCATGGAGGAGATCGTCACCGACGCCGGCCGCGTCCGGAACGCCTCCTTCACCGACTACCTCATCCCCACCATCCTCGACATGCCCCCGATGCGCCTGCGCATCGTCGAGAACGCCGACCCCGACGCCCCCTACGGGCTCCGCGGCGCCGGCGAGCCCCCGACGCTCTCCTCCACCCCCGCGATCGTCGCCGCCATCCGGGACGCCACCGGCCTGCCCCTCGCCCGCGTCCCCGTCAGACCCGAGCACCTCACCGTCGGGAGGCCGTCATGAACACCGTCGCCGCCGCACTGCGCGCCTGGATGCGCGCGGGCCGCCCCTTCGCCCTCGCGTCCCTCATCGGGACCACCGGATCCTCGCCGCGCCCGCTCGGCACCGCGCTCGCCGTCGACGCGGAGGGCAGGGCCCTCGGCGGCGTCTCCGGCGGGTGCGTCGAAGCCGCCGTCTACCTCAAGTGCCAGGAGGTCCTCGCCAGCGGGACGCCCGCGGTCGAGTCCTTCGGCTACAGCGACGAGGACGCCGTCGCCGTCGGCCTCACCTGCGGCGGCACCATGGACGTCCTCGTCGTCCGGGTCGAACCCGACGACGCCGCGATCACCGCGGCACTCGACGCCGTCATCGACGGTGAACCGGTCACCCTCGTCCGCGCCGCCGCCGGGCCGCACCTCGGGCAGGCCGTCGCCCTCACCGCGCACGGCTTCTCCGGCCCGCTCGAACTCGGCGCGACCGACCTCCCCGCCGCCTCCGGGCGCACCGGCGACTACGCCGTCGAGGTCCACACCCCGCCGCCGCGGCTCCTCGTCTACGGCGCCATCGACTTCGCCGGACCGCTCGTCAGGATCGCGAAGCAGCTCGGCTACCGCGTCACCGTCTGCGACGCCCGGCCCGTCTTCGCCACGGAGATCCGCTTCCCCGAAGCCGACGAGGTCGTCGTCGACTGGCCCCACCGCCACTTCGCGGCCGCCGCCGTCGACGCCGACACCGCGGTCTGCGTGCTCACCCACGACGAGAAGTTCGACACGCCGCTGTTCGAACGCGCCCTCCCCTCCGACGCCGGCTTCATCGGCGCCATGGGATCGCGCGCCACCCACCGGGCCCGGCTCGCCCGGCTCCGCGACGCCGGCGTGCCCGAGGCCGCGCTGGCCAGGCTCAGGTCCCCGATCGGCCTCGACCTCAACGGCCGCACCGCAGAGGAGACCGCGCTGTCGATCCTCGCCGAGATCACCGCCGTCCGCAACGGCGCCGCCGCGGGCTTCCTCACCGAGGCCCGCGGCCCCATCCACCGCTGACCGCAGTGCGGCCGGAGCCGCACCGCCCGAACCGAAACGACCCGTCCGACTCGACAATCAGCCGCCAGCCGCCAGCCGCCAGCCGCCAGCCGCCAGCCACCGACCACCGACCACCGACCACCGACCACCGACCGAAGGCCACCGGTCACCGACCACCGACCACCGACCACCGACCGAAGGCCACCGGTCATGGCGACACCGGCCGACCGCGCATCAACCGACGTGCATCAGCAGACGAGCACCAGCAGACCGAACCAGCAGCGACACGAAGGAGCCGACGATGGTCCACATGTTCCTCAACGGAGGCGGCATGAAAGGCGGCAACCTCCACCACCTCATCGGCGGGGCGCCCTTCCTGGGCGCCGCGACGACGCTGCCGATCTACCGGCTCCACTCGGTCCCCCTCGACGGCGCGGCCGACGACCACCCCGCGCTGGAGCACACCGGGCTCGGCGACGGCGCCGCCATCCAAGGCGAGCTCTACGACATCGACTTCACCGTCCTGCGCACCTCCCTGCTCCCCGCCGAACCCCCGGACCTCGAACTCGGCGTCGTCGGCCTCGCCGACGGCACCGAAGCCCTCGGCATGCGCCTCCGCGACTCGGCCGCCGACCTTCCCGGCCTGGTCGACATCACCGAGTACGGCTCCTGGCGGGCCTACAAGACCGCGAAGGGCGAGTCGCCGTGAACCGCCGCGGCCCGTCGCCGACACGAGACTGCGCACGTGCCGACTTGCAGGGCAACCGAGGCGAACACCGGACCGCCACGTCGCGCCGCCACCGGACCCCACTTCAGGCGAGCCGTCGCCCTCACCGCCACGGCCGGAGCCTCCTCACCACCTCCCCTCCATCGTCACCATGCGCGTACATGGAGTCACCATGATGACCGACCCCTCCGACATTTCCGCGCCCGTCGTCTACGACCTGGTGCTCCGCTCCCGCCGCACGGTCCTGCCCGACGGCGAGCGGCCCGCCGCCGTCGCCGTCGCGGGCGAACGCATCGCCGTCATCGGGGACTACACCGAACCGATCCCCGCCCGCCGCACCGAGGACCTCCGCGACCTCGCCCTCCTCCCCGGCCTCGTCGACACCCACGTCCACGTCAACGAACCCGGCCGCACCGACTGGGAGGGGTTCGCCAGCGCCACGCGCGCCGCCGCCGCGGGCGGCGTCACCACCCTCGTCGACATGCCCCTCAACAGCCTCCCGCCCACGGTCGACACCGCCGCCCTCGCCGCCAAACGCGAAGCGGCCAAAGGGAAGACCTGGATCGACACCGGCTTCTGGGGCGGCGCGATCCCCGGCAACGAGACCGAGCTGAAGGCCCTCCACGAGGCCGGCGTGTTCGGCTTCAAGTGCTTCACCGCCCCCTCCGGCGTCCCCGAGTTCCCGCCCCTCGACCGCGCCGGGCTCATCCGCGCCTGCACCACCACCGCCGCGCTCGGCACCGTCCTCCTCGTCCACGCCGAGCACCCCGACCGCCTCCGCGACACCGACTCCGCCCCCGGCTTCGACCGCTTCCTCGCCACCCGCCCGCCCGAGGCCGAGACCGACGCGATCCGCGACGTCATCGACGCCGCCAAGGCCACCCGCGCCCGCGTCCACATCCTCCACCTCTCCGCCGCCGGCGCCCTCGACCAGATCGAGCGCGCCCGCCGCGACGGCGTCCGCATCACCGCCGAGACCTGCCCCCACTACCTCGCGCTCACCGCCGAGCAGGTCCCCGACCGCGCCACCGCCTACAAGTGCTGCCCGCCCGTGCGCGGCGCCGCCAACCGCGACGCCCTCTGGGACGGCCTCGCCCGCGGCCGCATCGACTTCGTCGTCTCCGACCACTCGCCCAGCCCGCCCGAGCTGAAGACCGGCGACTTCGCGACCTCCTGGGGCGGCATCGCCTCCCTCCAGATCGGCCTCCCCGTCGTCTGGACCGAAGCCCGCGCACGCGGACACGGCCTCACCGACCTCGCCGCCTGGATGTCCCGCGGCCCCGCCGACTTCGCCGACCTGCCCCGCAAGGGCCGCATCGCCGCCGGAGCCGACGCCGACCTCGTCGCCTTCGACCCCGACCGCGCGTGGACCGTCCACGCCGCCGACCTCCTCCACCGCCACCCCGTCACCCCCTACGACGGCCGCGCCCTCACCGGCGACGTCGTCGCCACCTGGCTGCGCGGCAAGCGCATCGACACCGAGGCCGCCCCGCGCGGCCGGCAACTGAAAAGGAGCCCCCGATGACCGACACCGCGCAGATCCCCGAGCCCCGCACCGCCGCCGACGCCCGCTGGGCCCTCCCCGACCTCGCCGCCCGCGCCCTCGGCGGGGCCGTCCTCGCCGCCAACGACGACGCCTTCGCCGAGAAGGAGAACCTCATCCGCCCCTACCCCGTCGTACACGCCGCGCACACCTTCGGCGCCAACGGCCAGGTCTACGACGGCTGGGAGACGCGGCGGCGCCGCAGCGAGGGCCACGACTGGGCGATCGTCCGCCTCGGCGTCCCCGGCGTCCTCCACGGCATCGCGGTCGACACCGCCTACTTCACCGGCAACTACCCGCCGCGCATCTCCGTCGACGCCTGCCGCCGCGACGGCCACCCCGCCCTCGCCGACCTCCTCGACGCCGACTGGCACCAGATCGTCCCCGTCTCGGACGCCAAGGGCGACAGCCGCAACGAGTACGACGTGGACGACCCCGCCCGCTACACGCACGTGCGCCTCAACCTCCACCCCGACGGCGGCGTCGCCCGCCTCCGCGTCCACGGCACCCCCGTGCCCGACCCCGCCGGGTTCGCCGACCTCCCCCTCGACCTCGCCGCCCTCGCCAACGGCGCCGCCGTCACCGCCGCCTCGAACGCCTTCTACTCCAACCCGGTCGGCGCGATCATGCCCGGCCTCCCCGCCAGCCAGGCCGACGGCTGGGAGACCGCCCGCCGCCGCACCCCCGGCCACGAATGGCTCGACGTGCGCCTCGCCGGCCGCGGCGTCGTCCGCGTCGCCGAACTCGACACCACCCACCTCAAGCACAACGCCCCCGGCTGGGCCTCCATCGACGCCGCGGACGGCACCGACACGTTCCCGCTCCTCGAACGCACCGCACTCCAGCCCGACACGCCCCACCGCTTCGTCCTCACCGGCGACCGCCCCGCGACCGCCGTGCGGCTCAACATCTTCCCCGACGGCGGCATCGCCCGCCTCCGCCTCTACGGGCGCCTCACCCCCGACGCCCTCCACGACCTGGAAACCCGCTTCCGGGCCTGAACGCGCGGCGATATCCTCCCCGCATGGCACACCAGTCGCAGACCCGGGACCACAGCTCCGCCGAGGACTTCTTCCGCACCGAGATCCGCACCGGCCGCATCGAACGCGCCGAGGTCTTCGCGAAGGCCCGCAAGCCCGCCTACAAGCTCTGGATCGACTTCGGCGACCTCGGCGTCAAGCGCTCCAGCGCCCAGATCACCGCCCGCTACACCCCCGAGGAGCTCATCGGGCGCACCGTCGTCGCCGTCACCAACTTCCCGCCCCGCCAGATCGCCGACTTCATGTCCGAAGTGCTCGTCCTCGGCGTGCCCGTCCCCGGCACCGACGAGGTCGTGCTCCTCGCCCCCGACGCCGACGTCCCGATCGGCGCCCTCGTCTCCTGACCGGCCCGTTCACCCGCCGTTCGCCCGCTGCTCCGCAACCTTCGGTCCCTCTTGGACGTTTCCCCTCCATCAGCCGTCTCGCCGGCGAGGCGCCCCGCGCCCCTCGGCGACCGCACCTGGAGTGTCCGATGCGCACACCCTTCGACCGGGCAGGACGCCTCGCGGCGGCGCTGGCCGCGCTGCTCGCGGCGTCCGCTGCGGGCGCGGGCGCCTTCGCCCCGCCCGCCGCCGCCCAGAACCCCGCCCCCTCATCCGTGGTCCTCGACCTCGACGGCCCGCTCGTCGCCGGCGGGACGCCGCGCGCCGCCACGCTCGACGTCGCGTTCGACGAGGACCCGACCGGCCCGCTCGTCATGGCGCTCGACGTCGACGCCCCCGACTCGACCGTCTACTTCGGGCAGGGCGCCGGCTGCCACACCTACGACCCGTCGCCGTACATCGAGTGCGAGATCGAGGAGGCGGGCACGGCGAACGCGTTCGGCTTCGCCGTCGCCGCCGCGACCGGCACCGAACTCGGCGAGTACGACTACACCCTCACGATCTACTACGGCGCAGTCGAGGTCCACACCGAGACCGGCACCGTCGAAGTGGTCGAGGAGCGCTACGAGGGCGTCTTCACCGACTACGCGATCGAGGACACCACCGCAACCGGGGTCGGGCCCGGCGCCGTCGTCGACGTGAACCCGAGGTTCAGCGCAGGCTCGGCCTTCCCCGGCGACCTGTACGCCACGGTCCTGTGGTTCGGTACGGGCCTGCGGGGGATGGGCGCCGAGGGCGTTCGCAACGACGCGCCGTGGGACAACTGCACGCCGAACATCTGGGAGACCATGTTCGACGGGTACTTCTGCTTCTTCCTCGACTTCGAGGACTCGCCCGGGACGGCCTACCAGCTCTCCGAGCCGATCCCGTACACCGTGGACGCGAACGCGCCCGGGCCGCTCGCGGTCTGCGGGTGCGGCTACCACGTGTTCGCCCTGAACGAGGAGACCTACGAGCGCGACTTCGGCGAGCTCTCGTGGGACGAGGGCTCGGCGAACCTCATCGAACTCGTCACCGCCGCAGACCAGGGCGCGGTCGACGGCGACGACGCCGCCGACCTCGTCATCGAGACCACCGCCAACCCGTACGACCTGACGGTCGCGGGCGCCGACCTGGGCGGCGGCGAGGTCGAGGTGACGGTCCCGATCGGGAACGACGGCCCCGCCATGGCCGCCTACCGCCCGGAGTTCGAGGCCGAACCGTCCTTCCTCCTGCGCGGACAGCTTCCCGAAGGGGCGCAGCTCGTCTCGGTCGCGGAGGTCGACATCTACGGGTGGCGCTGCCTCGACGACTCCGAGATCGACGACCGCCGCGAGGCGCTGGAGGCCGGCTCCGGACTCGACCGCATCGACTTCGCGTGCGTCTTCAACGGCCTCGACCCGGGCGAGTCGATCGACGTCGTCCTCACGATCGACACCACCGACGCCACCGGCCGGGCCGGCCGGATCGAGGTCGACGCCTTCTACCGCGGCGTCGACGGCGTGAACCTCGACGGCGACATGTCGAATAACGCCGCGGCCCTCACGGTCGACGACCGCTCGCTGCCGAACACCGGCAACTCCTCGATCGTGTTCATCGCGGTCGCTGCCGGAGCCGTCGTCATCGGCGTCGTGCTCTTCCTCATCACCCGCCGCCGCGAGCAGCCCGCGGCCGCACCGGATCTGACCGAGGACACCGGCGCCACCGGCCCCGAGCGCTAGGCCCGGGGACCGCCGGCCTCCGCGTCAGCACGCGGGGGCCGGTCGCCGGCCCTGCGCAGGGCCAGCCTGAACAGCGCACCTCCCTCCGGCGACTCCAGGACCCAGACCATGCCGCGGTGCGCGAGCACCACGTCCTGCACGATCGCCAGGCCCAGACCGGCACCGCCGTCGTCGCGGCTGCGCGACTCGTCGAGGCGCACGAACCGGTCGAAGATCCGCTTCCGGTCCCCGGCAGGCACCCCGTTCCCGTCGTCGCCCACGTCGAGGTGCAGCCACTCGCCGTCCTCGGCCGCGAGCGTCACCGTCACCGCGCTCGCGGCATGGCGCTGCGCGTTGGCCAGCAGGTTCCCGACCGCCCGCGCCAGGTGCCCGCGCACCCCGAACACGCTCAGGTCCTCCTCGACCTCCAGCCGCACCGGCACCCGGTCGGAGGCGGCCCGCCTCGCCACCTCCTCGCGGACGAGCTCGGTGAACGGCACCTCGGTGTGCGGCGGCCGCTCTCCGGCGTCGAGCCGCGCCAGCAGGAGCAGGTCGGCGGCGAGGTCCTGGAGCCGGATGACGTCGGCGTGCGTGGCGTCGAGGTCGAGCAGCTCCGGGTGCTCGCGGGCGATCTCGATCTGGCTGCGCAGGATCGCGAGCGGGCTGCGCAGCTCGTGCGAGGCGTCGGCGACGAACCGGCGCTGCTGCGTGACCGCGTGGTCGAGCGCGGCGAGGGTCGTGTTCGTGGTGACCGCGAGCGAGTGGATCTCGTCGCGGCTCGCCGGCACCGGCACCCGCCGCGACAGGTCGCCCGCTGTGATCGAGGTGAGCTCCTTCTGGATCGCCTTGACCGGCCGCAGCGCGTGCCGCGTCACCAGCCAGGTCACGACCGCGACGATCGCGACCAGCGCGGGCAGCGTCCACCACATGATGGCCGCCACGCTGTCGACGGCCTCCTCCTGCGTCTCCAGCGACGCTCCTGAGTAGACGGTGTACGCGGTCCCGTCCGGGGCGGTCGCGGTCAGGGCCGCGAACCGGTACGGCGCGCTCTCGTCGGGGACGGTCGCGGTCCCGTAGGCGATCGAGGACCCCACGGCGCCGCCGGTCGCGACCGAGTCGTCGCCGGGGGTCTCGCCCGCGTCGGGCTCATCGTCATCAGAGCGGTCGTCATCGTCATCGTCGTCGTCATCCTCGGTCCGGCCGTCCGAGTCGTCGGCGTCGTCGGAGTCATCGGCGGACTCCGCCTCGACCGGGTCGGGCGCGGGTGCGAAGTCGCCGATCGCGCCGAGCCCCTCCAGGTCGTCGCTCGCGGCGAGGACGGCACCGTCCGCGTCGAGGATCTGCGCCGCCTGGTCGTCGTCGGGCAGCTCGATGGCGGCGGGCGCGGTGCCGGAGGCGAGCTGGCCCGCGATCGAGCGGGCGCTGACCTCGGCGGTGAGTTCGGCGCGGCCGTAGAGGTTGTCGCGCAGGAGCGCCACGACCAGGAACCCGGCGACGATGAGCGCGAGCGCGACGACCACCGTGGCGCCCACGGTGGTCCGGGCCCGCACCGACTCGGGCCGCCACAGCGGCCCGCGGCCCCGGGAGGCCCGCTCGGACGCCCGCTTCGCCTGTCGCTTCACCTGCTCATCCACCGTCGGCCGCCAACCGGTAGCCTGCCCCGCGGACGGTGGTGATGGCGGCCCGGCCGAAGGGCGCGTCGATCTTGCGGCGCAGGTTGGAGATGTAGACCTCGACGATGTTCACGTCGCCGTCGTAGGCGAAGTCCCAGACGTGCTCCAGGATCTCCGACTTCGACACCACCTCGCCGGCCCGCGTCGCCAGGTACTCGAGGACCGAGAACTCCTTGGCGGTGAGCTCGACCGGGGCGTCGCCGCGGCGGCAGGTGCGGGTGGCCGGGTCGACCGCGAGGTCCCCGAAGCGCCACACCGAGGGCCTGGAGGCCCGGCCGCGGCGCAGCATGGCCCGGATGCGGGCCTGGAGGACGACGAACGAGAACGGCTTCGTGAGGTAGTCGTCGGCGCCGGTGTCGAGGCCCTCGGCCTCGTCGTACTCGCCGTCCTTGGCGGTGAGCATGAGGATCGGCGTCGCGTCGCCCTCCTCCCGCAGCGCCGCGCACACCTGGTAGCCGTTCATCCCTGGGAGCATGATGTCGAGGACGATCACGTCGTACCCGCCGTTGCGGGCCATCGACAGGCCGGTCCGGCCGTCGTGGGCCAGATCGACGGCGTACCCCTCGGCCCGCAGCCCGGCCGCGACCACTTCGGCCAGCCGCTGCTCGTCTTCCACCATCAGCAAACGCATGTTCCGAAGCTTGGCACAAGGAACCTGAAGCCAAGCTGAAGTCGGCCCCGGAACCCCGATTCCGGCCGCTGCCAGCACGAACGCCCCTCGCCCGGAGATTGCCGCCCCGAACCTGAAGCCGTCTTCAGGTGACTTCAGCTTGGCTTCAGGTTCAAAGGCGCAAGGTTGCCGACATCAGATCAGCACGGACCGAGAGGACCCGCCATGAACGAGCAGACCCCCACCCAGCAGCCTGAGAACTCCAAGTTCGCCAAGGCCCGCCGCTTCACCGGCCGCCACCGCACCCTCGTGATCGCGGGCGCCGCCGGCCTCCTGGTCCTCGGCGGCGGCACCGCCGCGGCCTTCGCCGCGGACCTGGACGACCGCTTCGAGGGCGACGCCTCCACCGGCGGCACCGGCTCCAGCCCCGACCTCGACGACAAGTACGACGCCGACGACAACGGCTCCGGCGACGACGACTTCGCCCTCCCGGCCGAGGCCGTCGACCAGGACGCGGCCGTCGAGGCCGCGCTCGCCGAGGTCGACGGCACGGTCACCGACGCGGACCTGGAAGGCACCGCCGAGGCGCCGGTCTGGATCGTCGAGATCACCAAGGCCGACGGCGCCGAATGGGACGTCGCGGTCGACGCCCTCGCCGGCACGGTCCTCGACAGCGCCGAGGACGTCGACGACGACAACGACGGTGACGACGACCTCGACGACCAGTACGACAACGACGACCGCGACGACGATGACGACAACGACGGCGACGACGACTAACTGACCGCCGGAACCGCTTCGCACTCGAAGCAGCTCTCGGCCCGGCTCGCGCGGGCCGGGCCGTGAGCTCGGGCAGCGGCACCCGGTCATGCGACGGCCGTCGACGGCGCGGCCAGTACGATGCCGGCCGCCGACGGCAATACGGGGAGGGTGGGGTGGGGGAGGGGGGAGGCCCCCCGAAGGCTGTGGACCGGAGTCAGCTCCAACCGTTGAGCACTCTGCCCCGAAACCGCACTCGGCCCGGCCCTCACGGGCCGGGCCGAGAGGGCCGGGCGGGCGGGCCGGAAAGCGGCCCTCAGGGGTTGGTCGACCTCCCCTAGTGCTTCACCCGGTAAGCGAGGGTCGCGAACTGGCCGCTCGGCTTGGCCTCGATGAGTTCGAGGCGGTCGGCGAGGATGCGGCGGGGGAGGAGCGGCGCGCCGGCGCCGAGGAAGACCGGGGCGAGGCTGACCCGGATCTCGTCGAGGAGGCCCTTGTCGTAGAACTGCCCGACGAGGTCGCCGCCGCCGATGAGCCAGATGTCCTTGCCCTCGGCCGCCTCGGTCATCGCGGCGTGGACCGCCGCGACGTCGCCCGACGCGAACGTGATCTTCGCGCCCGGCACCGCGGGGAGGTCGCGGCTGGTGAGGACCCACGCGGGCTGCGGGTAGCCCCACTTCTCGGGGCGCTCCAGGAGCTTCTCGTATTCGAGGATCCACTCGTAGGTGGTGGACCCCATGCAGATCGCGCCGACGCCCTTCATGAACTCGTCCATCTCGTCGAGCGGCGTCTCGGCGCCGTCGCTCTGCGCCTCCGGTGTTCCCCCCGGGGTCGAGAAGAGCCACTCCAGGGAGTTGTCGGGGTCGGCAATGAACCCGTCGACGGTGGTCGCGGTGTTGTACACGGTTTTCGCCATCGGGACAGCGAACCACGGTCGACCGACACCCGGCGCCGGAACCGAACATGACCGCATTCGAACACGCGGCCCGGCGGCGGCGCCGATTCGCTCCGACGCGCCGGACGAGTTCTGTCAGGTTCCCGACATTGACCGTTTTGTAGTGAATTACCCGCTTCGACGTACTTAGGTAAAGAGTGCGTCACAAGGCGCAGTCAAGAACAAGATTCACCAAAGGGGTGATCATGGTATTGAAGAGGATCTTCACTGCCATCGGTGTCGCGGCGGCCGCGTTCGCGCTGTCGCTGTCAGCCGCTTCACCGGCCTCGGCCGTGCCCGACGTGCCGACGCCCGTCAAGTCGCGCATCGAGAGCCTGCTCATCGACACCGCGCGCATCGAGAACGCGACCGCACCGGACACCGCCGCCGAGCCGCGCACCTGCCGCGCCCGGTTCGCCGAGAACGTCAACCACCGGCTCCAGGCCGAGGCGGGCTCCGCGATCATCGGGTCCATCCCGGCCGGCGCCTGGGTGCAGACCTCCTGCACCCGCGTCGCCGGCGGCGAGTACACCGCGTGCGGCCTCTCCAGCGATTTCTGGATGGAGGTCTACTGGAACGGCAACTGGGGCCACGGCGCCTGGGGCTGCGTCCAGGACTGGGAGTTCACCTCGTAAGGACCGGAACGTGACAGGGCCGGGAAGCACTGCTCCCCGGCCCCGCCTCATGTCCGCCTCACGCCGTCAGGCGCAGCGCGTTCCCGATGATCCGGTGCCCGTGCGCGCCCGCCGCCGTCAGGATCGACTCGGGGTGGAACTGCACCGCGAACCACCGCCTGCCCGGCGCCTCGATCGACATGACGACCTCGTCGATCGCCGCCGTCGGCGTGAAATCGCCCCGCACCTGGTCCGCCGTCGCGTACAGCGAGTGGTACCGCGCCGCGGTCACCTCGTCGGGCAGCCCGTCGAACAGGCCCCCGCCCGTCACCTTCACGTTCCCCGGCTTCCCGTGGCTCGGCTCGTCCAGCAGCGACAGCCGCCCGCCCGCGTGCTCGACCATCGCCTGGAGGCCCAGGCACACCCCGAACACCGGCAGCGAGCGCCGCTCAAGCTCGTCGAGCAGGGCCGCCGTCCCGAAGTCCTCCGGCCGGCCCGGCCCCGGCGACAGCACCACCAGGTCCGGCGCCAGCTCGTCGAGCGTCGACGGCGCGTCGAACCCGAACCGCAGCGTCGTCACCTCGCAGCCGTGCTGGCGGAAGTAGTCGCCGAGCGTGTTCACAAACGAGTCCTCGTGGTCGACCAGCAGCACCCGCCGGCCCGCCCCGGCCGGACCGCCCGCGACGTCGATCGGCTCCGGCACCGGCGCCGCCGCGCCCACGCCCCCGGCCGCGGTCTCCAGCAGCGCCCGCGCCTTCAGGTGCGTCTCGGCCTCCTCCGCGTCCGGGTCCGAGTCGTACAGCAGCGTCGCGCCCGCGCGCACCCGCGCCACGCCCTCGCGGATCTGCGCCGTCCGCAGCGTCAGCCCCGTGTTCATCGACCCGTCGAAGCCCACGAACCCGACCGCGCCGCCGTACCAGCGCCGCGGCGTCGTCTCCTGCTCCTCGATGAACCGCATCGCCCACGTCTTCGGGGCGCCGGTCACCGTCACCGACCACATGTGCGTCAGGAACGCGTCGAGCGCGTCCATGCCCTCCCGCAGCCGGCCCTCGACGTGGTCCACGGTGTGGATCAGCCGCGAGTACATCTCGATCTGCCTGCGCCCCAGCACCTTCACCGAACCCGGCACGCACACGCGCGCCTTGTCGTTGCGGTCCACGTCGGTGCACATCGTCAGCTCCGACTCCTCCTTCGGGGAGCCGATGAGCGCCGCGATCTGCGTCGCGTCGTGCAGCGAGTCCTCGCCGCGCGCGATCGTCCCCGCGATCGGGCACGTCTCCACCCGGTCGCCCTGCACCCGCACGAACATCTCCGGCGAGGCCCCCACCAGGTACTCCCGCTCGCCCAGGTTGAAGATGAACTCGTACGGCGCCGGGTTCGCGGTCCGCAGCCGCTCGTAGAACGCCGTGGGCGAATCGCACGCCGTGTACATCTCGTGCCCCGGGACGACCTCGAACAGGTTGCCCGCCTTGAACTCCCGCTTCGCGCGCCGCACCGTGTCCGCGTACACGCCCGGCACCGGCCCCTCCGGGATCACCTCGGCCGGAACGTAGTCCAGCGACTCGGTCCCGCGCGGCAGGCCCTTCGTCGAGCGCCCGCCGAACGAGAACTCGTACCGGCGCACCTGCGCGGTCTCGCGCTTGCGGTCCACCACGTACAGCTCGTCCGCCAGGTGCAGCACCAGGTCGCGCTGGTCGGCCGGGCGGTCCTTCGCGTACGGGATCGGCTCGAACTGGTACGCCAGGTCGTACCCGAACGCCCCCCACAGGCCCAGGTACGGGTCGTCGCAGCGCAGCGCGTCGAGCACCACCCGCAGCGCCGAGAACGCCGTCGGCAGCTTCGAGCGCAGCTCCTCCGGCACCCGGCCCTCCGGCACCGGCACCTCCACGCGCACCTCGTCGTCGGTGCGCGTCACCGCGCCGACCCCGGCCGCCTCCAGCGCGTCCGCGAGGACGTCGACCAGCAGGTAGCCGCGGGCGTTCAGCCGCCGCACCGTCACCGAGCGGCCGCGCGCCACGACCTCCAGGGACGGGTCGACGTACGCCAGGTGGTAGCGCGAATAGCGCCCCGGGTACTCCATGCCGCTGGAGAGCACGCCGCCGCGGCGCGCCTCGACCTGCGCCACCACGGACGTCAGGTCGGGCGAGTCGAGCTCGGCCACCGTCCGCTCGACCGTCACTCCCGACGGGGTATCGAACACTGTCATCAGGGCCTCTTCCTCAAGAAGTACTGGGTCTCACTACCGTCCAGCAGCGGCCGGCCCCGGATACGACGAAGCGACCGCCTGTCAGACGGTCGCTCACTTCGCTCGCACGCAAAAGCAGGACGCCGCCTCAGCGACGCCACCACCAGTTGTTCGCGTGGATGCTCACACCCGGAATGCTACATGTCCGCACCGTGGGACGCCGACCGGTGACGGCGCGCCGCGCGGCGCCCTAAATCGCTCGCGGGCACCCCGCCGGGCAGCGCTACACTTGCTGCCAACAGCGTCGACCCGGCCATCACCGGCGAGCTTCCGGAAGAACCGGCCCGCCGCGGCGTGCGAACACCGCGGGAGGGCCCCACTAGACCCGGACGGATGCGGCCCGTCACCGCCGCCGAACGAGCGGGCGCATCCGTGCGCCAAGCGAGGTGGTACCGCGGGCCGCCCTCACCGACCGAGGGACGGATCGTCCTCGCACACCGACCAGCAAGGCGTGTGTGAGGAGACCCGGGTCCCATGGCCTATCCACTCGACGACCCCCGGCGGGGCGTACCCGCGAGCCCGAACCTCCCCGAGGTCGAGCGCCGCGTGCTCGACTTCTGGACCAAGGACGACACCTTCCAGGCGTCCATCGAGGCCCGGGCCGCAGGCGACAACGGCGACAACGAGTTCGTCTTCTACGACGGCCCGCCCTTCGCCAACGGCCTGCCCCACTACGGGCACCTCCTCACCGGGTACGTCAAGGACATCGTCCCCCGCTACCAGACCATGCGCGGGCGCCGCGTCGAGCGCCGCTTCGGCTGGGACACCCACGGCATGCCCGCCGAGGTGACCACCGAGAAGGAGCTCGGCCTCAAGACCAAGGCCGAGATCGAGGCGTACGGCATCGACCGGTTCAACGCCGCCGCCAAGGCGTCCGTCCTCCAGTTCACCGGCGAATGGCACGACTACGTCACCCGCCAGGCCCGCTGGGTCGACTTCGAGAACGACTACAAGACCCTCGACCTCACCTACATGGAGAGCGTCATGTGGGCCTTCAAGACCCTGTACGACAAGGGCCTGGTCTACGAGGGCTACCGCGTGCTCTGGTACTGCTGGCGCTGCGAGACCCCCCTGGCCGCCACCGAGACCAAGATGGACGACACCTACAAGGACCGCCAGGACCCGGCCGTCACCGTCGGCCTCGACGTCGTCGACGACGGCCCCCTGAACGGCGTCAAGCTCCTGGTCTGGACCACCACGCCCTGGACGCTGCCGTCCAACCTCGCCGCCGCCGTCCACCCCGACGTCGACTACGCCGTCGTCGCCACCGAGGACGGCCGCTACCTCCTCGCCGAGGCCCGCCTCCCCGCCTACGCGCGCGAACTCGGCGACGACCCCGAGGTCCTCTCCCGCCACAAGGGCGCCGACCTCGTCGGCCTGCGCTACAACCCGCCGTTCGACTTCTTCGCCGGACGCGAGAACGCCCACCAGGTCCTCACCGCCGACTACGTCACCACCGAGGACGGCACCGGCGTCGTCCACATCGCCCCCGCCTTCGGTGAAGAGGACAAGGTCGTCACCGACGCCGCCGGCATCGAACCGGTCGTCCCCGTCGACGACTCCGGCAAGTTCACCGACGAGGTGCCCCCCTACGCGGGCGTGCACGTCTTCGACGCGAACAAGCTCATCATCGGCGACCTCAAGGCCACCCAGCGCCTGCTGCGCCACGACACCTACAACCACAACTACCCGCACTGCTGGCGCTGCGGCTCCCCGCTGATCCAGCGCGCCCTCTCCGCGTGGTTCGTGGCCGTGACGCGGTTCCGCGACCGCATGGTCGAACTCAACCAGGAGATCGACTGGACCCCCGGCCACATCAAGGACGGCCAGTTCGGCAAGTGGCTCGCCAACGCGCGCGACTGGAACATCAGCCGCAACCGCTTCTGGGGCTCGCCGATCCCCGTGTGGGTCTCCGACGACCCCGCCTACCCGCGCGTCGACGTCTACGGCTCCCTCGCCGAGCTCGAACGCGACTTCGGCGTGCACGTCACCGACCTGCACCGGCCCTACATCGACGAGCTGGAGCGGCCCAACCCGGACGACCCCACGGGCAAGTCCGTCATGCGCCGCGTGCCCGAGGTCCTCGACTGCTGGTTCGAGTCCGGGTCCATGCCGTTCGCGCAGGTCCACTACCCGTTCGAGAACGCCGACTGGTTCGAGCACCACTTCCCCGGCGACTTCATCGTCGAGTACACGGCGCAGACCCGCGGCTGGTTCTACCTGCTGCACGTCCTGTCCACGGCCCTGTTCGACCGGCCCGCGTTCCGCACCGCCGTCGTCCACGGCACGCTCCTGGGCGCCGACGGGCAGAAGATGTCCAAGTCGCTCAAGAACTACCCGGACGTCCGGGAGTCCTTCGAGCAGTTCGGCTCCGACGCGGTCCGCTGGTCGCTCGTCGGGTCCCCGGTCCTGCGCGGCGGCGACATGCCCGTCACCGAGACCGGCTTCCGCGACGCCGTCCGCCAGATCGTCCTGCCGCTGTGGAACACGTGGTACTTCTACACGCTCTACGCCGGCGCTTCAGGCTACGAGGCGAGCCCGGCCGAGGCGCGCGCGACGGCGCTGGCCTCCGAGCACCGGCTCGACCGGTACCTGCTCGCCAAGACCCGCGAACTGGTCGAGACCATGACCGAGGCGATGGACGGCTACGACCTCGTGGCCGCGACGGCCGCATTCCGGGCCTACCTCGAATCGCTCACCAACTGGTACGTGCGCCGCTCGCGCGACCGGTTCTGGGAGGGCGACGAGGCCGGGTTCGCGACGCTCGCCACGGCGCTGAAGACCGCGACCGAGGTGGCCGCGCCGCTGCTGCCGATGGTCGCCGAGGACATCTGGAAGGGCCTCACGGGCGGGCGCTCGGTGCACCTCGTCGACTGGCCCGACGCCGCGGACCTGCCCGCCGACCACGCCCTCGTGGAGGCCATGGACGCGGTGCGCGACATCGCCTCGGTCGGGCTGTTCATGCGCAAGGCCCGCAAGCTGCGGGTGCGCCTGCCGCTGGCGAAGGTCACGGTGGCGACCCCGCACGCCGAGCGGCTGGCGCCGTTCGCCGACCTGCTGCGCGACGAGCTGAACGTCAAGGCCGTCGAGCTCGACTCGAACGTCGAGGCATACTCGAAGTCCGACCTGAAGCTGGTCCCGCGCGTGCTCGGGCCCCGCCTGGGCAAGGACGTGCAGCGGGTCATCAAGGCCGTCAAGGCCGGCGACTGGACCGCCGAGGACGGCACCGTCACCGCCGGCGGCGTGGTGCTGGAGGAGGGCGAGTTCGAGCTGACGATGGTCGCGGTCGACGCCGAGCACACCGAGGCCCTGCCCAGCGAGGGCGGCGTGCTCGTCCTCGACACGGAGGTCACGCCCGAACTGGCCGCCGAGGGCCTGGCCCGCGACCTGGTCCGCGTGATCCAGCAGGCCCGCAAGGACGCCGACCTCGATGTCACCGACCGCGTGGCGGTCACCGTCGACGCCTCGCCCGCGCTCCGCACCGCCGTCGAGGCCCACCTCGACTTCGTCAAGGCCGAGACCCTGGCCCTCGACCTGGCCTTCGCCGACCTCCCCGACACCGCGACCACCGGCGACGCGGGCGAGGGCGAGACCGTCAAGGCCGCGGTCGTGAAGCAGTAGATCGAGACGCGAAGGGGCCCGGCGAGCATCGCTCGCCGGGCCCCTTCGCGTCGTGGTCCGCGAAGCGGGGATCGCCGCCGCTCGGCGCGGATCAGCGCGGCGAGGTCCAGGCCGCGAGTGCGGCCGCGAGTTCGGGGACCTCGAAGTCGCCCTTGGCGACCGCGCGGACGAACGCGTCGCCCTCGTCGACCGACGGCACCGTCAGGTGCAGGCCGTTGAGTCCGTACATGACCTTCGCGGCCGTGTACGCGAGGCGCTTGTTCCCGTCCGCGAGCGGGTGGTTGCGGGCGAGGGAGTGGAAGAGCGCGGCGGCCTTCTCGTGCAGCGTCGGGAACGCCTCCTGCCCGAACACGCTCGTCGCCGGGCGGGCGAGGGCGGACTCCAGGAGGCCGCGGTCGCGCACCGGCGGGTGCGCCAGGCCGGTGACGGCCCGCGCCACCGCCATCAGGTCGGCGAGGTCGAGGTAGTCGACTCGGTCGGTCATGTCGCCAGCCTGTCCAGGAGTTCGCGGTCCTCGACCAGGGCCTCGGCGAGCAGCCTTTCGAATCGCAGCCGCCGGTCGGCGGTCGCGCCGTCTTCGGCGGGCGCCTCGGGGTGCTCGTTCGCTTCGGGGGTCTCGGTCATGGCGCGACTGTAGGGCCCGGCGGGGTCGCGCCGCAACGGACATTTCCATTGGGCGCGAAGGGGCCCGGCGGGCATCGCTCGCCGGGCCCCTTCGCGCTGTGCGGATCCGCTTAGGCCATGTAGCCGCAGATCTTCCAGGCGTCGTCTTCCTTGACGAGGTCGAAGGAGTCCTCGGTCGTCTCGTCGTTGGCGGTGATGGAGACCTCGACGGTGGCGGTGTCGCCGTCCTCGGTGGTCTCGCCGATCTCGTAGGACATGTCCTCGAACATCGAGAACGTGTCGCCGGCCATCTCCTCCATCTGCTGCTTCTCTTCGTCGGTCATGCCCTCGAACTGGGCGGCGGCGTCCTCGACGCCCGCGACGTCGTCGGCGCAGAAGTAGTCGCCGGCGATGTCGGCGGCCTTCTCGCCGTCGCCGTCGAACATGGCGTTGACCATGTCCTCGGCGCCGTCCTTGAGGAAGCCCTCGACCGTGCCCTCGGGCGTGTCGTTCCCGGCGCCGCAGGCGGCCAGGGCGAGGGCGAGGGCGAAGGCGCCGCCGGTCAGGGCGGTGGCGCGGCGGAGGTTGACGTTGCTGCTCATGAGGTCCAATCAACTGGGGGGTCGGGTCCGGCCCCGGGTAGGGCCGGTGTAACACCCAAGCCACATTAGAAGGGCGTTGCAAACCCGCGGCGGACCGCGACTGAACCCTCACTGAAGGTCCGGCCACCAGGTGTGGTCCGACGAGATGTAGTGGAACGCCGCCCGCACCTCGGACTCCGGGAGCCCCTTGAGCCTCGCCCACGCCCTCCGGTACACGCGCAGCTGGAGCGCCGCGTGGTCGGCGGCCTCGCCCTGCGGCGGGCGGCCGGTCTTCCAGTCGACGATGTCGTAGCCGCCGTCCTCGCCATGGAACACCGCGTCGATCCGGCCGCGCACCACCGTGCCCTCGTACTCGATGACGAACGGCACCTCCTGGGCCGCGATGCGCCGCCGCGCCCACGCCGACTCGCGGAACGCGGTCTTCAGGCGTTCGAGGTCGGCCTGGTCCACCGCGTCGTCGGCCGCACCGGGCAGGTCGGCCGGGTCGAAGAGCGTGCCGCCGCCGAAGAACTCCTCCACCCACGAGTGGAACTCGGTGCCGCGCTGGGTCGCCGGGCGCGGGGGCTGCGGCATCGGGCGGCGCCGCTCGGCCGCGAAGCCCTCCTCGTCGGCGCGCATCGCCATGAGCTGCGAGGTCGACAGCCGTACGGGACGCGGCAGGCGGACGACGCCCGACTCGCGCTCGTCGCGCTCGGCCAGCAGCAGCTCGGCCTCCTCGCGCCACTGGCGCGCCAGCGGCCCCTCGCGGCCGGGCTCGGGGGAGGACAGCACCAGTTCGGCCGCCTCGGCGAACGCCGCCTGCCGGGACCCCAAGGGCGCCTTGCTCGGCCACTGCGCGGTCCGGGCCTGGTCTTCGAGGGGGTTCGTCGGCCCCGAGTCGGCCCATACCGGCACCTCGGCGCCCGCGCTGCGCGCCTCCTGGAGGAACGGCGCCGGCTTGCGCGCGCCCTGCTTGTCGGCGTCCCACCAGTAGCCGCTGGTGAGCAGCGCCCGGCGGGCGCGGGTGACGGCCACGTAGGCGAGCCGCCGCTCCTCGCTCAGGTTCGCCTCGTGGTCGTCCTTCTTGAACGCCTTGACCGCCTTCGCGACCTCCGAGGGGACGTGCGCCTCGTCGAGGTACAGGACCGGCAGGTTGTCGGCGTCGCCGCGCAGCGGGTACGGGAGCCGGGCGGCGTCGGAGACCCACGTCGAGTCGCGCTTGGTCGTCGGCAGGATGCCCTCGCACATGCCCGGCACCGCGACCACGTCCCACTCCAGGCCCTTCGCGGCGTGGACGGTGAGCAGCTGCACCACGCCCCCGGCGGGGTTCGCGCCCTCCACGGTGAGGCCACGCTCCTGCTCGGCCGCGGTCTCCAGATAGGACAGGAACCCGGGGATGCTCGCCCCTGCGGTGTCGTTCTCGTACGAGGCCGCCACGTCGGTGAACTCGTCGAGGTTCGACAGGTCGCCGTGGTGGAGCATGACCTCGACGTCGAGTCCGGTGTGGGTGATGACGTCGCCCACCACGTCGGGCAGGCTCTGCCCGAGGCGGCTCCGGATCCAGCTCAGCTCCTCGTGGAGCTGCCCGAACCGCAGGTAGCCGATCGTCGAGTACCGTTCGGCCGGACCGGGGTCGCCGAGCGCGTCGGCCAGGGACGCCTCGGCCTCGACGCCGGCGTCCGGTTCGAAGCCGCGCGAGTCGGGGGCGAGTTCGCGGGCGCGCGCCCACAGCGCGGCGATGTCGCGGGGACCGATCCGCCACCGGTTCCCGGCGAGCAGCCGCATGAGCGCGGGGCCGTTCATCGGGTCGGAGGCCGCCCGCAGCATCGCGACGGTCTCGGCCACCTCCGGGAAGTACAGCAGCCCGAGCGAACCGACCACCTGGACGGGCAGTCCGGCACCGGTGAGCGCCCGGTGGAGCGCGGGGATCTGGCGCCGCTTGCGGATGAGGACGGCCGCGGTCTCCTCCTCGCCGGGGCGCCACACGGCGGCGAGCCGCGCGGCGATCCAGTCGGCCTCGTCGGCCGCCGAGAGGTGCATGGCCGACTCGACCGAGCCGGAGCCGTGCTCGTCGTCGAACTTCGCGCCCACGGTCAGCGGCGGCACGTTCTCGGCGCGCAGCGGCGCCGAGACGGTGTTCGCGACCTCCAGGACGGCCTCCCGGTTGCGCCACGACCTGGTCAGGTACGCGAGCTTCGCGGGCACGCCGCTCGCGGACGGGAAGTCCGCGGGGAACCGCTGGAGGGTCCCGGCCGAGGCGCCGCGCCACGAGTAGATCGACTGGTTCGGGTCGCCGACGGCCGTGACGGGGTGCCCGCCGCCGAACAGGTCCCGCAGCAGTGACACCTGGGAGAACGACGTGTCCTGGTACTCGTCGAGCAGGACCACGCGCCACCGGTCGCGCTCGGAGCGGATGATCTCGGGCGCGCCCCCGACGAGCTGCGCGGCGAGCGAGAGCTGGTCGGCGAAGTCCATGACGGCGAGCTCGCGCTTGCGCCGGTCCCACGCCTCCACCAGCGGCAGGAGCTGGTCGTACTTGCGCCGCAGCGACGCCAGGCTCCGGAACTCCTCGTTGAGGGGCTTGCCGTTGGTGCGCTCCTCCAGCTCCTCGTACAGGTCGCGGCCGAACGCCCGCAGGTCGGCGCCGTCGCGCAGGTGCTCGGCGAGCTGCCCCGCGAGCTGGAGCACCCGCTTGGTGACCTCGTCGATGCCGACGTCGAACTCGCTCATCTCGCCGTCCCACGCGCACACCAGGTCCCGGGCGATCTGCCACCGGCCGGTGTCGGTGACGATCCGCGTCCCCGGCTCGATGCCGATGCGCAGCCCGTGCTCGCCGACGAGGTTGCCCGCGTACGCGTTGTACGTCGAGACCGACGGCTCCCCGTGCAGCTCCGCCAGCTCGGGGATCGACTCGGTCAGGCGCCGCAGCTTGTCCCTGATGCGCGCCGCGAGCTCCGCGGCGGCCTTGCGCGTGAACGTGAGCCCGAGGATGTGCTCGGGGCGCACGACCCGGTTCGCGATGAGCCACACCACCCGGTCGGCCATCGTCGTGGTCTTCCCCGACCCCGCGCCCGCGATGACGAGCATCGGGTCGCGCCCGGCCTCGATCACCGCCTCCTGCTCGTCGGTCGGCCGGTTCGCCCCCAGCCGGTTCGCGAGCCCCAGGGCGCTGAAGCGCCGCGCCCGGGCCTCGCCCGCCCGCACCTCGTCCACCCGCGCCTCACTCATCCGTGACCTGCCGTCCCTCGTCCGCGATCGGGCAGCACTGCTTGATCTTGCACGTGGCGCACTTGCTGGTGTTGCGCGCCTCGAACACGTCGCCGGCCATGCGGTTCGCGGCCTCGGCCACGGCCTCGCGCGCCCAGTCGGGGTTCTCGCCCTCGCCGAGCGGCCCCTGCGCCACGATCCGGATGGCCTTCTTGTTGTCCACGTTCGGGTACACGAGCTCGCCGCCGCCGGGCTCGCTCCCCTCCGCGAACGCCCCCTCGGACACCGCGAGCTGATACGCGCCGAGCTGCGCGTGCGTCTGCACCTCGTTCGCGCGCGGCACGTTCTTCCCGGTCTTGAGGTCGACCACGTACAGGCGCCCGTCGCCGTCGCGCTCCAGCCGGTCGATCTGCCCGGACATGACCACCTCGACCCCGGGCGGCCCGAGTTCGAGCTTCACCCGGAAGGACCGCTCGGCCCCGAGCAGTTCGCGCTGGTTGGTGCTCAGCCAGGCCGCGAAGCGCTCCACCGCACCGGAGACGCGGCGCCGCTGCTGCTCGGCGTGCCACGGCGCCTCGAACGGCAACCGGTCGAAGTGCTCGCCCACGACCTGCTCCATCACCGTCTTCGGGTCGGCCGCCGGGTCGACGGTGACCGCCTCGGCGGCGGCGTGCAGGAGCGTCCCCAGGTGCCGCGGGAGCAGGTCGCCGTCGTCGGCGCCGTGCGACTCCAGGACCCACCGCAGCCCGCACTGCGCCGTGGTCTCCACCTGGGACGGCGAGATGCGGATCGTCTCCCCGGCGAGCGCGAGCGCGCGTTCGTCCGAGAGCTGCGCGAGCCCCCACCACTTGGCCGGGTCCGCGCCCGGGACGCCCGACTCGGCGAGGCGCCGCAGCCCCGCGGCGGCCGCGTCGCGCTCGCCGTGCCCGGAGTCGACCACGGCCTCCCGCAGGCGGGCCGCGAGCGACGCGAGGCTCAGCGGCCGCCCGCGCCTCGGCGCGGTGACCGGGTCCAGGCCGAGTTCCCCGCAGAACCGGCTCGGCTGCGCGTCGTCGGAGTCGACGGCCGTCACCAGCAGCCGCGTGCGCGCCCGGGTGCACGCGTTGTAGAACAGCCGCCGCTCCTCGTCGAGGAGCTGCGCGACCTGGTCGACGTCGGCGCGCCCGTCGAGGACGTCGACCAGCGCCTCGGCGCCCAGGAGCGAGCCGCGGGGCCGCAGGTTCGGCCACACGCCCTCCTGCGCGCCCGCGACGACCACGAACTGCCACTGGCGCCCGTGCGCGGCGTGCGCGGTCGCGAGCGTCACCGCGTCGCCGAGTTCGGCGCGCGCGGAGAGGAAGTCGCCGGGGAGCTGCTGGTGGAGCACGTGCTCGCAGAACACGTCGACCAGCGCGCCGGGCTGCTTCCTCTCGTAGTCGGCGGCGAGGTCGAACATCGCGATGACCGCGTCGAGCTCGGCGTCGGCGCGCTGCGCCCGCCGATCGGCCGACAGCGCCCGCCGCCGCAGCCGGTCGCTCAGCTGCGACGCCTCCCACACCGTCCACAGTGTCTCGGTGATGCCGCCGCCCTCGCGGGCCGCGGTGAACAGCGCGTCGAGGCGCCGCGCGGGCGCGGCCCAGTCCTCCTCCGGCAGCGCCGCGATCTTCGCGGGCTCGGCGAGGGCCTCCACGAGCAGGTCGGCGCCGGGGGAGAAGTCGTCGGCGGCCACGGCGAGGCGCCGCAGCTCCTGGCGCAGCCGCCGCTCCGCGAACGGGTCGGCGCCGCCGAACTGGGAGTGCAGGAGCCCGGCCGCGACGGTCTCGTCGAGCCGCTCGGGGTGGCGGCCCACGAGCACCACCCGCAGCAGGTCGCGCACCGTGGGGTGCGCCGGGAGCGGCACGTCGTCGGCGGCCTGCCTCGTGGGCACCCCGGCGTGCTGCATCGCCCGCCGCATCTGCGGGATCGACGAGGCCGACTTCACCACGACCGCCATGTCGCCGTAGGGGACCCCGTCGAGCAGGTGCGAGCGCCGCGCCACGTCCGCGATGTAGACGGCCTCCCGCGTGGGGGAGGGCAGGTAGACGACGTCGGCGCGGCCCTGGGCCTCGGCGGTGGTGCCCCGCCGCCGGTCCCGGTCGGACCCGCGCAGCCGCCGCGACAGGACCGCCGTCGCCGCGAGCGGCGCGAGCGCCACCCCGTGGACGTCGTTCAGTTGCACCGTCGGCGCCTCGTCGCCGCCGGCGGCGGGGAACCGGAACGGGAACTCCCGCACCGACTCCGCGTCGCCGCCCTGGTAGCCGAACACGGCCGCGTCCGGGGACCCGGCCGCGACGATGTTCCCGCGCTCCCCGACCAGCAGCTCCAGCAGCCGCAGGTGCGCGGGGGTCGCGTCCTGGAGGTCGTCCACGAACACCCACGAGGGCCGCGGCAGGAGTTCGGGCCGGGCGCGGAGCGCGGCCGCGGCGGCCCGCACGATCTCCGCGGAGTCGTACAGCGCGCTCGACATCGACTGGAGCGCGAGGGTCGTGACGTACCGGTCGTAGAAGCGCGCCGCCGTCGCCCACTCCGGCCGGTCGTGGTCGAGCGCCAGCCGGGTCAGCTCCGGCGCCGACAGGCCGCGCTCCCCGCTGCGCAGCACCAGGTCCCGCAGCTGCTGCGCGAACGCGTACGTGCGCACCGCCTCGTCGAACCCCGCCGGCCAGCCGAAGTCCTCGCCTTCGAGCATCGACCGGATGAGCGCGTCGGCCTCGGGGCCGGTGAGCAGCCGCGGCTCCTCGCGCCCGTCCACGGCCGCGGCCGAGCGCAGCACCGCGAACGCGAACGCGGGGAACGTGAACACCCCGATCTCCGCCGCCGAGAGCCCGGCGGTGGCGGTGTTCAGGCGCGAGCGCAGGTACGCGGTGTCCTGGCGGCGCAGCCCGAAGAACAGGATCGACGCGGGGTCCGCCCCGGCCTCCACCTTCGCGGCCGCCGCCCGCAGCAGCGCCTCGGTCTTGCCCGTCTGCGGCCCGCCGCGCACCAGCAGCGGCCCGGCGGCGTGATCGACGGCCGACCGCTGCGCCGGGTCGAGCGCGAACGCCGCCTCGGCGGGCGGATCGGTCAACTCGTAGCGGAGGTCGTGGATGCGGTGGTCCAACACGCTGCCCATGGAACCACAATGAATCACAGGGGTACGACAACCCGGTCCCCGCCGCCCGGACGGGTCGGCGCCGCCGGTCCGGGGTGTCGGACCGGCGGCGCCCGGTTTCCAGTCGAGGCTTCTAGTTGAAGTGCAGGCTCCGGCGGCGCAGCCCCAGGTAGCCCAGGCCCGCGAGCACCGCCGCGACCGCGGTGAGCACGACGAGCGCGGCCTGAGAGAAGTCCTCCGCCGGGTAGTTCCCGAGGTGGTCGAACGGCGAGAGCGCCATCGACCACTCCGGGAGGTCCAGCAGCCCGCCGAAGTAGACCACCAGCAGCGTCCACGTCCAGGCGAGCCACCGCAGCCAGCCCGCGCGCGGCAGCCACGCGAAGGCCGCGAACACGAACGCGATGAGCGCCCAGATCGCCGGGAGCTGCACGAGCGTGCCGATGAGGATCTTGCCCGCGAGGTCGCCGTCCCCCGCCGACCCGCCCGCGGCGAGCCCGACCCCCGCCACCGCGTTCGTCAGGGTCGCGGTGACCAGCGCCGCCGGCAGGTACGAGCCGGGCCAGCCGCTGCGCGCCACCGGCGAGGCCGCCAGCAGCTCACCGCGCCCCACCGTCTCCTCCTTGCGCCCGCGCCCGACCACCAGGACCCCGAACAGGGCCGCGACGATCGCGTTGACCGAGATGAACGTCGTCGCGAACGAGAGCTGGAGCGAATTCCCGCCCCGGTCCAGGATCGCCTGCTGCGCCTCCGAGAGGCCGTCGGCGAACTCGTCCGCGCCGCCGAGCACCGACCCGTACGCCAGGCCCAGCAGCAGCGTCGTGACCACGCCCGTCCAGACGAGCCCCCGCGTGAGCCGGAACGTCAGCGCCGTCGCACTCCTCAGCCCGGCCTTCGCCTCGGCCCGGCCGCGCCGGGCCGCGAACATGCCCTGCCCGAAGTCGCGGTGCGACACCAGCGTGAACGCCGTCCACACGGCCGCCGCCGCCACGGCCGCGGCGACCAGGAGCGGCCACCACCCCTGCTCGGGCGTGTACGCGAACGTCAGCTGCGCCCAGCCGATCGGCGAGAGCCACGAGACCCAGTTCCCCTCGGCGCTCCCGGCGCCCGCGAAGAGCACCGACGCGCCGAGCGCGGCGAGCCCGTAGCCGGTGGCGGTCGAGCCGTTCTCGCTCAGCTGCGCGGCGACCGCCGTGAGCGCGGCGAAGACGATCCCGATCGCGGTGTGCGCGGCCCCGAACAGGAGCGCGCTGGCGGCGTCGCCGCCGTCGAGGCCCGACGCGGCGAGCGCGAGGAGTCCGCCGAGGACGACCGCGGCGGCGGCGCTGAGCAGCAGTGCCGCCGCGAGGTCGGCGCGGCGGCCGACGGGGAGCGAGCGGATGACCTCCGAGCGGGAGGTCTCCTCGTCGGCGCGGGTGAGGCGGGTGACGAGGAGGACGAACATGACGGCGGTCATGGCGCCGGTCCACAGGAGCATCCGGTGCGTGAAGAGCGCGCCGATCGAGTCGGCGTAGGCGTCGACGTACTGCATCGGCCCGCTCATGGAGAGCATCGCGGGGGAGCTCATCGTCGAGGCGAAGGCCGCGCGTTCGGCGGCGCTCTGGTACTGGTCGGCGAGGACCGGCACGGTCATGAAGGTGAACCCGGCGATGCCGGCGGTCCACCAGAACAGGTACAGGCGGGACCGGCGGGCCTGGAACCGCAGGAGCTTGCCGGTGCCGGCGAGCGTCCCGAGGCCGTCCTCGATCTCCGTGGCGGTCATTTCGCCTGCTCCTCTTGGACGCCGTGGGCGGCGAGCTCGTCGCCGTAGAAGCGCATGAAGATCTGCTCCAGCGAGGGCGGCTCGCACACGAGGGCGGTGACGCCGGCCGCGGCGATGCGCGCGAGCACGTCGTCGAGGGCGGAGGCGTCGACCGAGCAGTCGAGGTTCAGCCCGTCGGTCCGCAGGTCGTGGACGCCCTCGGCGCCCTCCAGGCCCGCGACGGGGTTCTTGAGGGTCGCGACGAGCCGCGAGCGGGAGAAGTGCCGCATCTCGGCGAGGGAGCCGGTCTCGACGACGGCGCCCTTGCGGATGATGCTCACCCGCTCGCACAGCGCCTCGACCTCGCTCATGATGTGGCTGGAGAGGAGTACCGTGCGCCCTTGGGCGGCGGCCTCCTTGACGCACTCGTTGAAGACCGCGCCCATGAGCGGGTCGAGCCCGGAGGTGGGCTCGTCGAGCAGGAGCAGGTCGACGTCGGCGGCGAACGCGGCGACGAGGGCGACCTTCTGCCGGTTGCCCTTGGAGTAGGAGCGGCCCTTCTTGCGCGGGTCGAGGTCGAAGCGCTCCAGGAGCTCGTCGCGCCGGCCGCGGTGGATGCCGCCGCGCAGGCGCCCGAGGAGGTCGATGGTCTCCCCGCCGGTGAGGCCGGGCCAGAGGGCGACGTCGCCGGGCACGTAGGCGAGGCGCCGGTGGAGTTCGGCGGCGTCCTTCCAGGGGTCGGCGCCGAAGAGCTCGGCGCGGCCCTCGTCGGAGCGGAGCATGCCGAGCAGGACGCGGATGGTGGTGGACTTGCCGGCGCCGTTCGGGCCCAGGAAGCCGTGGGTCTCGCCTTGGGCCACTTCGAGGTTGAGATGATCGAGCGCGGTCACGTGACCGAAGCGCTTGACCAGGTTCTCAGTGCGGATCACTGCGTTCATGAACTCAAGCTAACATAGATTTCACAAATTTGTGAAACTCGTGGCGTGTCAAGATATCATCAAGAGCCATCAGGAGCGGGGAGACAGCGATGGAAGAGCACACCGCCGAGCGCGAGGCCATGCTCGAGTACGTGGAGCAGTTCGCCGGCATCCTCACCTCCAGCGGCATGCAGCGCATGGCCGCGCGCGTCTTCACCTACATCCTGGTGGACGACGAGGAGACCTACACCGCCGCCGAGATCGCCGAGGGCCTGAGCATCAGCCTCGCCGCCGTCTCCGGGGCCGTGCGCGAACTCCTCGCCGCCGGCCTGGTCTTCAAGACCCGCCGGCCCTCCACCCGCGCCGACGTCTACCGCCTGAACGAGGAGGACATCTGGGGCTCGATCATGCTCGACCGCTCCGGCTTCCTCGACCGCTACCGCGACACCGCGCTCATCGGCATCGACTCCCTCCCCGCCGGGCCCGGGCGCGACCGGCTCGTCCAGACCGCCGCGTTCATGGAGTTCATCAAGGTCGAGATGCGCCTGATGCACGAGCACTGGAACGCGCGCCGCCTCGAACTCAGCGCCGCTTACGAAGCGCGACGCCGCGACGCGGGCGCGTCCGGCTAGTCCGGTATGCTGCAACCCTGACCGCCCCGATCAGAGACGAACCCTGGAGGAAGCCGACGTGGCCGACGACACCAGCCGCTCCGATGCGACCGCCGACAAGGGTCGTCCCACCCGCAGGCAGGGCGAGAAGACCGCCGAGCGCAACCCCTTCAAGAAGCTCGGGCGGTTCCTGCGCGAGGTGGTCGAGCAGCTCCGGAAGGTCGTCTACCCGACCCGGCGCCAGCTCATCACCTACTCGATCGTGGTGCTCGTCTTCGTCGGCATCATGATGGCGTACATCGGCGGGCTCGACCTCCTCTTCGGCGACCTCGTCCGCCGCGCCTTCGGCGCCGACTCCTAGCGCGTCCCGGCCCGCTCCCCGTGCGAGCGCGCGGGCGGTTCGCGTGACCTGCGCCGTTTCGACGGTGCCTGAGGCGCACCGCGCCGCAGAGCGGCTACCCTAGTGGGTATGACGCGCGCCGGTTCCGCCGGCGCGCGACTTCACAGGCGGCGGGATCCGCGCAGTGCGGACCCGCGTGCCGCAGGGCGGCGCAGCGCCGCCGCATCCGAGAAACCGAAGCACAGTCGCCGTGTCCCGCCGACCCGCGGGCACACCGAGCCGGAATGAGAGTCAAGCGTGTCTGAGTTCGACGAGGCCCTGAAGGAAGAGGCCGCGGCGCAGGCCGCGGCCGCGCAGGTCGCGGACGTCGAAGACGAGCCGGAGATCGACGAGGACGAGGCGGCCGGGCCGTCCGAGCCCGAGGTCGACCCCGCCGAGGCGCTGCGCGCCAAGCTGCGCTTCGCCCCCGGCGAGTGGTACGTGCTGCACTCCTACGCCGGCTTCGAGAACCGCGTGCGCTCGAACCTGGAGAACCGCATCCAGTCCTTCGACATGGAGGACTACATCTACCAGATCGAGGTCCCCACCCACACCGAGGTGGAGATCAAGAACGGCAAGCGGTCCAAGGTGGAGGCCAAGGTCTTCCCCAGCTACGTGCTCGTCCGCATGGAGATGACCCCCGAGTCCTACTCCGTCGTGCGCAACACGCCCGGCGTGACCGGCTTCGTCGGCGTGGTCGACCGCACCGACCGGCCCAGCCCGCTCCCGCTCGACGAGGTCATCCAGTGGCTGCTCCCGCCCGAGCAGAAGCCCAAGGACGAGTCCTCCGCCGACGCCTCCGGCGGCGGCGACGACATCAAGGTCGACTTCGCCGAGGGCGAGTCGGTCACCGTCGTCGACGGCGCGTTCGCCTCGATGCCCGCCACGATCGCCGAGATCAACGCCGAGCAGCAGAAGCTCAAGGTGCTCGTGTCGATCTTCGGCCGCGAGACGCCGGTCGAGCTCAACTTCAACCAGGTCTCGAAGCTGTAGCGCGAGCTACAGCTCACACACCTCGCTCCAGGGGCCCGGCCGCCGGGCGGGTACCCTGGAACGGTTGCGTACAGCTGCTTGGCGCTGCTGTGCGCTCGAAGCAGGCGCGGGGATCCAGCCCCGCGCCATCCCAGGAAGAGAAGGACACGATGGCTCCCAACAAGAAGGCCGTTGTGACGTTCAAGCTGGAGCTCTCGGGTGGCCAGGCCACCCCGGCTCCGCCGGTGGGCCCCGCCCTCGGTCAGCACGGCGTCAACATCATGGAGTTCTGCAAGGCGTACAACGCGGCCACCGAGGCCCAGCGCGGCGAAGTCGTCCCCGCTGAGATCACGGTGTACGAGGACCGCTCGTTCACGTTCGTCCTCAAGACCCCGCCGGCCGCCAAGCTCCTGCTCAAGGCCGCGGGCGTCCCCAAGGGCTCGGGCGAGCCGCACCGCGTCAAGGTCGGCAAGGTGACCCAGGCCCAGGTGCGCGAGATCGCGGAGAAGAAGCTCCCCGACCTCAACGCCAACGACCTCGACGCCGCGTCGCTCATCGTCGCCGGCACCGCCCGCTCCATGGGCATCACGGTCGAGGGCTAAGAGCTCCACCCAACGTCGCCGGTCCGCCGGCACCGAACCCAGTGGCAGGGCGCGCGCCGCCCTCACCACGACATCCGAAGGATGAACATGAAGCGCAGCAAGAAGTACCAAGACCTGCTCAAGAAGGTCGACCGGACGCAGCTCTACGCGCCGGCCGAGGCGACCGGTCTCGCCAAGGAGACCTCGCCCACCAAGTTCGACGCCACCGTCGAGGTCGCCCTGCGCCTCGGCGTCGACCCCCGCCAGGCCGACCAGCTGGTCCGCGGCACCGTCTCCCTGCCCCACGGCACCGGTAAGACCGTCCGCGTCATCGTCTTCGCCGAGGGCGACAAGGCCGAGGCCGCCGTGGCCGCCGGCGCCGACGAGGTCGGCTCCGACGAGCTCGTCAAGCGGATCTCCGAGGGCTGGCTCGAATTCGACGCCGCCGTCGCCACTCCCGACCAGATGGCCAAGATCGGCCGGATCGCGCGGATCCTGGGCCCGCGCGGCCTCATGCCGAACCCGAAGACGGGCACCGTCACGCCCGACGTCGCCAAGGCCGTCACCGAGATCAAGGCCGGCAAGATCGCGTTCCGCGTCGACAAGCACGCGAACCTGCACCTGCCGATCGGCAAGACCAGCTTCTCGGCCGAGCAGCTCGCGGAGAACTACAGCGCGGCCCTCGAAGAGGTCCAGCGGCTGAAGCCCGCCAGCTCCAAGGGCGTGTACATCAAGAAGTCGGTCATCTCGACCACCATGGGCCCGGGCATCCCGGTCGACCCGCAGGCGGTCAAGATCAAGTAGCGCTCGCAGAGTGTGACGCAGCCCCGGTGCAGGACTCCTGCGCCGGGGCTGTCGCGTATGCGCTGGTACGCTTGCGGCAACAACCCATAGACCGTTCGGCCACCGCCTCGCGCGGTTGTAAACCTCCGGGGACCGACGTAGGGCGACTACTCGAAGCGACCATGGTGCGGGCTCCGGCCCGAAGGTCCCAGTGATGAGGCGTCCGCGAGGGCGCCTTTTTTTGTCGCCTCCGCACGGTTGTGGATTGACCAGCCGAGAAAGGAGGGAAACATGGCTGACAGGGAATACCCGGCGGGTAAGACGACCGCCATCGCCGAGCTCGCCGACGAGTTCTCCAGCGCGACCGCCACGGTGCTCACCGAGTACCGCGGCCTGACCGTTGCCGAACTGCGCGAGCTCCGGCGTTCCCTCGGCGAGGGGACGCGTTACCGCGTTGCCAAGAACACCCTCGCCAAGCGCGCCGCCACCCAGGCCGGCGTGACCGGTCTGGACGACCTGTTCACCGGCCCGACCGCGATCACCTTCATCGAAGGCGACCCGGTCGAGGCGGCCAAGGGCCTCCGCGCGTTCGCGAAGTCCCACGAGGCCCTGGTGATCAAGGGCGGGTTCATGGAGGGCAAGGCCCTCTCCGTCGACGAGATCAACAAGCTCGCCGACCTCGAATCCCGCGAGGTGCTGCTGGCCAAGCTCGCCGGTGCGCTCAAGGCCACCGCGCAGAAGGCCGTCGCCGTCGTCGCCGCCCCCGCAGGGCAGGTGGCGCGACTCGGTGCCGCGCTCCAGGACAAGAAAGCGGCCGCAGGGGAGTAGTCCCCCGCAGGTCCGAGACTTTAGGAAAGGAAACACACCATGGCTAAGCTGTCCACCGAAGAGCTGCTCGAGCAGTTCGAGGGCATGACCCTGCTCGAGGTCTCCGAGTTCGTCAAGGCGTTCGAGGAGAAGTTCGACGTCACCGCCGCCGCCCCCGTCGCCGTGGCCGCTGCCGGCCCCGCCGCCGGCGGCGAGGAGGCCGCTGTCGAGAAGGACACGTTCGACGTGGTCCTCGAGTCGGCCGGCGAGTCGAAGATCAAGGTCATCAAGGAGGTGCGCGCCCTCACCGGGCTCGGCCTCAAGGAGGCCAAGGAGCTCGTCGAGAGCGCCCCCAAGGCCGTCGTCGAGGGTGCGAAGAAGGAAGACGCCGAGAAGGCCAAGGAGGCCCTCGAAGGCGCCGGCGCCACCGTCTCGCTCAAGTAGTCCTCGGACTGCATCTGCTCAAGGGGCCTCCCAGCCCTTGGTACGGAACCCGGGGTTCCGCCGCATCGCGCGGCGGGACCCCGGTTTCGTGCCACCTGAGAGATTTTCAGAAGATTCCCCGGAGCCTTGCAACGAAAGCCGCGCACCGACTCGTCTTGCGGGTAGACACACCTGACACGCAAGGAGAACGACGATGCCCGGGAGAAGAGGGGCAGCCGCCGCGATTGGCGCCGCCGCGCTGCTGGCGACCACCGCCGGCTGCGGGATGCTCGGCCTCGGCGGCGAGGACGAGAAGTCCGATGAGGACCGCCTCGTCGAGATGGTCAACGAGAGCAACCGGATCGAAGCCGAGTTGGCCAGCGCCGAGTTCCGGGTCGTCGAGCAGTGCCTGGAGGAGCAGGGGTACACCGTCCACGACCCCTGGATGCTCCAGCCCTACGAGAGCCCCGAGCAGGAGTCGCTCACCGAGTACTACCCCCACGAGTCCTTCCTCGTCGACGCCGAGGAGGCCGCCGAGTACGGCTTCGGCCAGTGGGCCAACAGCCCCGACGGCTGGGAGGACCCGGCCACCGAGGACTACTGGGCCGCCGAGGAGGAGGAGTACCAGGAGGACGGCTGGGAGGAGCCGGACACCACCGACTGGGACGCCCTCGAGCCCGAGGAGCAGTACGGCTGGTACGTCGCCTACCAGGGCCAGGAGTACGCCGAGTGGCAGTACGGCTCGGCCCAGGACTACGCCGACATGATGTCCGGCGAGGGCGAGTTCGCCGAGGAGGAGGTCGTCGAGGGCGAGGAGTCCGCCGAGGGCGAGATCGACGTCGAAGAGGACATGGAGCCCGAGCCCAAGCCGGGCGGCTGCCAGCTCGAGATGATCGAGGCCCTCTGGGGCGAGCCCACGCTGACCGAGGACACCTGGGAGGGCGAGGGCGGCGCCGAGGAGTCGTACTCCTACTGGACCTACCGTCCCGAGAACCCCACCTGGGGCGACGAGACCATGTGGGAGGACATCGAACTCGAGTACGGCGACAAGATGGTCGACCTCCAGACCGAGCTCGTCGACTGCATCAGCGCCCGCGGCTACGAGGGCTGGGAGTTCGACCAGTACAACTCGCTGCCGGTGTGGGAGTTCTTCGGCACGCTGTACTACCAGAACGCCACCGAGGAGGAGAAGGACATGATGGTCGGCGACTCCGACGCGGAGGTCCCGCCGATCCCGGACGCCGCCGGCACCACCTACGAGGAGTGGAAGGCGTACGAGATCCAGACGGCCGTCGACTTCGCCGAGTGCGGTGAGGAGACCGGGTACGCCGACGCCTCCGAGAAGGCGTACGCCGAGGTCCACGTCGAGGCCTATGCGGCCATCGAGCAGGACGTGTACGGCTGGCAGGAGGAGATGAACGACGCCATCACCAAGGCCCAGGAGCTCCTGGACGCCTAGCGGGCACCGTTCGAACGAAGACCACCTCTCTATCGGGGAAAAATGGCCCGGGTCGCGCAGATGGGGCGCGGCCCGGGCCGCTCCGTTCCCTTGGGGCGGTTCGCGACAGGGTTTGGGGCGCGGCCGGGCAACCGGCACGGCTCCGGCGGGCGTATCAGGGGGCGCACCCGACCTGAGGAGCGAAGACCCATGACACAGCGGACCCGCATCGCGGGGTTCCTGGCCGCCGCCGCGGCGCTCGCCCTGAGCGCCTGCACCGCTTCCGAGAGCAGCGGCGACCCGACCGAGCAGCCCGAGGAGGCGGTGGCCCTCACCGACCTCGTCAACGAGAACCGCCGCCTGGAATCCGACCTGGCCGACGCCGAACTGCGCCTCGCCGAGGCGTGCCTGGAGGACGGCGGCCTCACTGTCCACGACCGGTACGTCCTGTGGCCGAACGAGATCGCGGAGCAGGAGCTGCTGGTCGAGACCTACCCCTACGACGACTTCCTCCCCGACGCCGACGTGGCGGCCCGGTGGGGCTTCGGCCAGTGGCTCACCACCCCCGAGGGGTCCGAGTCCGACGAGGCCGAGGAGTACAAGACCGCGGTCTACGGCGAGGACCACGTCGAGGAGGAGCCCGACAACTCCGAGTGGGACGGCCTCTCCGCCGAGGAGCAGGACGCCTGGTACGCCGCCTACTACGGCCCCGAGTACGCCGAGTTCCGCTCCGGCGCCCTCGGCGGGAACCCGTCGGGCGACGGGGCCGGCGACCCGCCCGCGCCCGGCGGCTGCCTCCTGTCGGTGGTCGAGGGGCTGTACGGCCCGGTCGGCGGCGACTACGAGGGCCCGTCGGACCTGCGGCCCCAGGACCCCACCGACACCGGCGACTTCGACGCCCTCCGCGCCGACTACCGGGACCTGACCGCCGACGCCGAGACCGCCTTCCTCGACTGCCTGGCCGCGAAGGACCGCGGCATGTGGGAGTTCAACGAGCTCGCGGGCCTGCCCCTGTCCGAGTACTTCTACAACGCCTACTTCCGCGACCGCCCCGACTTCGAGGCCCTGCACCCGGACACCGGCGAGATCCCCGAGCCGCCCGGCGACCTCGGCGGCGACTACGCGAGCGTCTACGAGTTCGAGGTCGCCACCGCCGTCGACTTCACCGCCTGCGGTGAGGAGAGCGGCTACCGCGAGGCCGCGACCGCCGCTTGGGACCAGGTCCAGACCGGGTACTACACGGACCTGGAGGACGAGATGTTCGCCTACCAGGACGCCATGCGCGCGGCCCTCGGACGGGCGCAGGACCTGCTCGGCGCCTGAGGAGGGGCCTGAGAGAAAACCCGGCTGAGCCCGCGTCACCTTCACGGCGCGGGCTCGTTGTACAGGTGAGGCGGCTCGGCCGCCGAAGGTGCACGTGCGCGGGACGCCGCATCACGGCCGGGGCCCGTTCCCGGCCGCGGGCGACGCAAGGCGTCCCGCGCCCGCACCGAACGACCGGCCCGGCCCGCTTCGCGACACGCCCGGGCCCGGGCCGATCGCGCGGCCCGCCGCCCTTGCCCGGCGGCGGCCGCCGCGCCCGCCCTCCATACCGGCCGCCGTGCCCGCTGCGCTGGGGCTCGCCCGCCCGCGCGGCCCCGCGCCGCCCGCCCGTCCGGCGCGCTCGGCGCGCCCGGGCCGAAGGGGCGCATCCGGGCGAATTAGACGCCTGACTTGACGAAGTGTGACTTGATCCTGCAAACTAGTTCCTCAAGCGCCACTCCGTGGCGTGCGCAACGCCCCCGTGTCCCGGATCTCCTCCGGACGCTGCGGGAGCGGGCGGATACGGGCCGCGAGCGGCGGTCCGGAGGCAGGACAGCACTGACGGTCCCCGCGGGGACCGGCCCAGGACCGGGAGGGACTTCGGCAGCCAGAGAGATGGTCGTCACCACTTACCCCGCCGCACGGTGGGGCAGTTGACAGTCTGCCGGAGTGTACGCTAGGGTAATAATTTGCGCTGCCTCCTTCACGCCTTCTTGACGCGGTGAGGGTCGCGGACGGTGGGGATTCCAGGCTATCGACCAACGTGCAACGCCATGCTCTTCGGCATGTCGTTCATTCGGTGCCCGTTTCCGGCTGTCCACGTCGATCCCGCATCGATGCGGTGACTGTGGCATGCGCCGGCCGTCGTAACACTCAGGTCCTCGGAAGGACGAATCTTGGCAGCTTCCCGCACTGGCAAGACCAGCTCCAGCAAGAGCAAGCACGCACCTCGCCGCATCTCGTTCGGCAGGATCGAAGAGAAACTCGAAGTCCCGAACCTTCTGGCGCTCCAGACCGATTCGTTCGACTGGCTCGTCGGCAACGAGACCTACCGCGCCCGGGTGGGCGAAGACGCAGTCAGCGGCCTCGACGAGATCCTCGAGGAGATCAGCCCGATCGAGGACTTCTCGGGCACCATGAGCCTGTCCTTCTCCAACCCTCGCTTCGACGAGGTCAAGGCCCCCATCGAGGAGTGCCGCGAGAAGGACCTCACGTACTGCGCCCCGCTGTTCGTCACGGCGGAGTTCATCAACCACACCACCGGCGAGATCAAGAGCCAGACGGTCTTCATGGGCGACTTCCCCATGATGACCCCGAAGGGCACCTTCATCGTCAACGGCACCGAGCGCGTGGTCGTCTCGCAGCTCGTCCGCTCGCCCGGCGTGTACTTCGACAAGCAGCCCGACAAGACCTCGGACCGCGACCTGACCAGCGCGAAGGTCATTCCCGGCCGCGGCGCGTGGCTCGAGTTCGACGTGGACAAGCGCGAGACCGTCGGCGTGCGCGTCGACCGCAAGCGCCGCCAGGCCGTGACCGTGCTGCTCAAGGCCATCGGCTGGGACAACGACCGCATCCGCGAGCGCTTCGGCTGGTCCGAGCTCATGATGGCGACCCTGGAGAAGGACACCATCAACTCGCAGGACGAGGCCCTGCTCGACATCTACCGCAAGCTCCGCCCGGGCGAGCCGCCGACGAAGGACAACGCGCAGTCGCTGCTGGAGAACCTGTTCTTCAACAAGAAGCGCTACGACCTCGCCAAGGTCGGCCGGTACAAGGTCAACAAGAAGTTCGGCCTCGACCACCCGATCTCGACCGGCGTCCTCACCGAGGACGACCTCGCGTCGACGATCGAGTTCATGCTGCGCCTGCACTCGGCCGAGCCGGGCTACGCGCCCGACGACATCGACCACTTCGGCAACCGCCGCCTGCGCACCGTCGGCGAGCTCATCCAGAACCAGATCCGGGTGGGCCTCTCCCGCATGGAGCGCGTCGTGCGCGAGCGGATGACGACCCAGGACGTCGAGGCGATCACGCCGCAGACCCTGATCAACATCCGCCCCGTCGTGGCCGCGATCAAGGAGTTCTTCGGGACCTCGCAGCTGTCGCAGTTCATGGACCAGGTCAACCCGATCACGGGCCTGACCCACCGCCGCCGCCTCTCGGCGCTCGGCCCGGGCGGCCTGTCCCGCGACCGCGCCGCCATGGACGTGCGCGACGTGCACCCGTCGCACTACGGCCGCATGTGCCCGATCGAGACGCCGGAAGGCCCGAACATCGGCCTCATCGGCGCCATGTCGACCTTCGCCCGCGTCAACCCGTTCGGCTTCATCGAGACGCCGTACCGCAAGGTCGTCGACGGCAAGGTCAGCGACCAGATCGACTACCTGACCGCCGACGAGGAGGACCGCTACACCATCGCGCAGGCGAACCAGCTCCTGCACGAGGACGGCTCCTTCGTCGACGTCCAGATCCTCGCCCGCGGCCGCCACGGCGGCGAGGCCGAGCTCCTGTCCGCCGGCGAGATCGACTACATGGACGTCTCGCCGCGCCAGATGACCTCGGTCGCCACCGCGCTGGTGCCGTTCCTGGAGCACGACGACGCCAACCGCGCCCTCATGGGCGCGAACATGCAGCGCCAGGCCGTGCCGCTCATCAAGACCGACTCGCCGCTGGTGGGCACCGGCATGGAGTACCGCGCCGCGGTCGACGCCGGCGACGTGGTCGTCGCCGAGGCCGACGGCACCGTCGAGGACTCCAGCGCCGACTACATCACCATCTCGCAGGACAACGGCATGCGCCGCACCTACCTGCTGCACAAGTTCCGCCGCTCCAACGCGGGCTCGTGCATCAACCAGGTGCCCCTCGTCACCGAGGGCGAGCGCGTCGAGGCCGGCCAGCCGATCGCCGACGGCCCCTCGACCGACAAGGGCGAGATGGCCCTCGGCAAGAACCTGCTGGTCGCGTTCACGACCTGGGAGGGCCAGAACTTCGAGGACGCCATCGTGCTCTCCTCGCGCCTGGTCGAAGAGGACGTGCTCACCTCGATCCACATCGACGAGCACGAAGTGGACGCCCGCGACACCAAGCTCGGTCCGGAGGAGATCACCCGGGACATCCCGAACGTCGGCGAGGAGATGCTCTCCGACCTGGACGACCGCGGGATCATCCGGATCGGCGCCGAGGTCGAGGACGGCGACATCCTCGTCGGCAAGGTCACGCCCAAGGGCGAGACCGAGCTGACCCCGGAGGAGCGCCTGCTCCGCGCCATCTTCGGCGAGAAGGCCCGCGAGGTCCGCGACACGTCGCTGAAGGTCCCGCACGGCGAGGCCGGCACGGTCATCGGCGTCCGCACCTTCAGCCGCGAGGACGGCGACGAGCTGTCCCCGGGCGTGAACGAGCTGGTCCGCGTGTACATCGCCCAGAAGCGCAAGATCGGCGTCGGCGACAAGCTCGCCGGCCGCCACGGCAACAAGGGCGTCATCTCCAAGGTGGTGCCGCAGGAGGACATGCCGTTCCTGCCGGACGGCACGCCGATCGACATCCTGCTCAACCCGCTGGGCGTCCCGGGCCGCATGAACATCGGCCAGGTACTGGAGGTCCACCTGGGCTGGGCGGCCAAGACGGGCTGGAAGCTGGAGGGCTTCGACGAGGCCTGGCAGCAGGCCCTCAAGGCCATCGGCGCCGACGAGGCCCCGGCCGACTCGAAGGTGGGGACGCCGGTGTTCGACGGCGCCCACCCCGACGAGGTCCAGGGCGTCCTGGCGAGCACGCTGCCCAACCGCGACGGGATGCGCATGGTCGCCCCGACCGGCAAGGCGCAGCTGTACGACGGCCGCTCCGGCGAGCCGTTCCCGGACCCGATCTCGGTCGGCTACATGTACATCCTGAAGCTCAACCACATGGTCGACGACAAGATCCACGCCCGTTCGACCGGTCCGTACTCGATGATCACCCAGCAGCCGCTCGGCGGCAAGGCCCAGTTCGGCGGCCAGCGCTTCGGTGAGATGGAGTGCTGGGCCATGCAGGCCTACGGCGCCGCGTACGCGCTGCAGGAGCTGCTGACGATCAAGTCCGACGACGTCGTGGGCCGCGTGAAGGTCTACGAGGCGATCGTCAAGGGCGAGAACGTCCCCGAACCGGGCATTCCCGAATCGTTCAAGGTGCTGCTCAAGGAGCTCCAGTCGCTCTGCCTCAACGTGGAGGTGCTGTCCGCCGACGGGCAGGCCATCCAGATGACCGAGAGCGACGACGAGGTCTTCCGCGCGGCTGAGGAGCTCGGGATCGACCTGTCCCACGAAGAGCCCTCGAGCGTGGACTTCGAGAGCGCCTGACGTCGAGTGGGGGCGGCGCGACCGCCGCCCCCGCCTTACGTCTCATCCCATCCTTACAGAAGCAGCACAAGGGGAAGAAGAGTTCAGTGCTCGACGTCAACTTCTTCGACAAGTTGAAGATCGGCCTCGCCACCGCGGAGGACATCCGGCAGTGGTCTCACGGCGAGGTGAAGAAGCCCGAGACCATCAACTACCGGACCCTCAAGCCCGAGAAGGACGGCCTCTTCTGCGAGAAGATCTTCGGTCCGACCCGGGACTGGGAGTGCTACTGCGGCAAGTACAAGCGCATCCGCTTCAAGGGCATCATCTGCGAGCGCTGCGGCGTCGAGGTGACGCGCTCGAAGGTGCGCCGCGAGCGCATGGGCCACATCGAGCTCGCCGCTCCCGTGACCCACATCTGGTACTTCAAGGGCGTCCCCTCGCGCCTGGGCTACCTGCTGGACCTGGCGCCGAAGGACCTCGAGAAGGTCATCTACTTCGCGGCTTACGTCATCACCGCCGTCGACGACGAGGCGCGCCAGCGCGACCTCCCGACGCTGGAGAACGAGATCGTCGCCGAGAAGCGCCACCTCGAGCAGCAGCGCGACGCCGCGATCGAGGAGCGCGCCTCGAAGCTCGAGGCCGACCTGGCCGAGCTGGAGGCCGAGGGCGCCCGCGCCGACGTCCGCCGCAAGGTCAAGGACGGCGGCGAGCGCGAGATGCGCCAGATCCGCGACAAGGCGCAGCGGGAGATCGACCGCCTCGACGAGGTCATGGACACGTTCCGCAAGCTGGACGTGCGCCAGCTCATCGGCGACGAGATGCTCTACCGCGAGCTCCAGCAGCGCTTCGGCGAGTACTACACGGGCGGGATGGGCGCCGAGTCCATCAAGAACCTGCTCGAGAACCTCGACCTCGACGCCGAGACCGTCAACCTGCGCGAGACCATCGCGACGGGCAAGGGGCAGAAGAAGCTCCGCGCGCTCAAGCGCCTGAAGGTTGTGGCCGCGTTCCAGGCCACCGGCAACTCGCCGCTGGGCATGGTCCTCGACTGCGTGCCGGTGATCCCGCCGGAGCTGCGCCCGATGGTGCAGCTCGACGGCGGCCGGTTCGCGACCTCGGACCTCAACGACCTGTACCGCCGCGTCATCAACCGCAACAACCGGCTCAAGCGCCTGATGGACCTCGGTGCGCCCGAGATCATCGTGGCCAACGAGAAGCGCATGCTCCAGGAGTCGGTGGACGCGCTGTTCGACAACGGCCGCCGCGGCCGTCCGGTGACCGGTCCGGGCAACCGCCCGCTCAAGTCGCTCTCCGACATGCTCAAGGGCAAGCAGGGCCGGTTCCGCCAGAACCTGCTCGGCAAGCGCGTCGACTACTCGGGCCGCTCGGTCATCGTGGTCGGCCCGCGCCTGAAGCTGCACCAGTGCGGCCTGCCCAAGCAGATGGCGCTGGAGCTGTTCAAGCCGTTCGTGATGAAGCGCCTGGTGGACCTGAACCACGCGCAGAACATCAAGTCGGCCAAGCGCATGGTCGAGCGCGCGCGCCCGGTCGTGTGGGACGTGCTCGAAGAGGTCATCTCCGAGCACCCGGTCCTGCTCAACCGCGCGCCCACGCTGCACCGCCTCGGCATCCAGGCGTTCGAGCCGCAGCTCGTCGAGGGCAAGGCCATCCAGCTGCACCCGCTGGTGTGCACCGCCTTCAACGCGGACTTCGACGGCGACCAGATGGCCGTGCACGTGCCGCTGTCGGCCGAGGCCCAGGCCGAGGCCCGCATCCTGATGCTGGCGTCGAACAACATCCTCAAGCCCTCGGACGGCAAGCCGGTGGCCCTGCCCACGCAGGACCAGATCATCGGCCTGTACTACCTGACGCACCTCTCCGAGGGGCGCGCGGGCGAGGGCCGGGCGTTCTCGGACGTCGGCGAGGCGCAGATGGCGAAGGACCGCGGCGAGCTGGACCTCCAGGCGCCCATCCGGATCCGCCTGGACGGCATCGAGTCGATCAACAACGGCCCGGGCAAGGACGCGTGGACCGCTCCGGAGGAGTGGACGCCGGGCGAGCCGCTGCTGGTCGAGACGACGCTGGGCCGCGTGTTCTTCAACGAGTGCCTGCCGCCGGACTTCGAGTACGTCAACTACGAGGTCCGCAAGGGCCAGTTGTCGAACATCATCCACGACCTGTCCGAGCACTACTCGAAGGTGCAGCTGGGCGCCTGCCTGGACGCGCTGAAGTCCGCGGGCTTCCGCTGGGCCGGCTGGTCCGGCGTGACCATCGGCATCGAGGACGTCGTTGAGCCGGCCCACAAGGCCGAGATCCTCGAGAAGTACGAGGCCGACTCCGCCAAGATCGACAAGCAGTACATCCGCGGCCTCATGACGGCCGAGGAGCGGCGCGGCGAGCTCACCGAGATCTGGACCAAGGCCACGGCCGAGGTGCTCGACGACCTCAACGAGACGCTCCAGCCGGAGAACCCGCTGTGGCAGATGATCAACTCCGGGGCCCGGGGCAACATGCTCCAGCTCCGCCAGATCGCCGGCATGCGCGGCCTGGTGGCGAACCCGAAGGGCGAGATCATCCCGCGCCCCATCAAGTCCTCGCTCCGCGAGGGCCTGACGGTGCTCGAGTACTTCATCTCGACCCACGGCTCCCGCAAGGGCCTCGCCGACACCGCGCTGCGGACCGCCGACTCGGGTTACCTGACCCGCCGCCTGGTGGACGTGTCGCAGGACGTCATCATCCGCGAGGACGACTGCGGGACCGACCGGGCGCTCGACTTCCAGGTCGGCACCGTCGTGGACGGGCGCTTCATCGTGTCCGACCAGGTCGAGACCGCGATCGACGCCCGGAACCTGGGCGACGACGTCGAGGTCGACGGCAAGGTGCTGCTGGAGCGGAACACGCCGCTGAACTCCGACCACATCGACCAGCTCGTCGCCGCCGGCGTCGAGTCGGTCAAGGTGCGCTCGGTCCTCACCTGCGAGTCCCGCCAGGGCGTGTGCGCGGCCTGCTACGGCCGCTCGATGCCCACGGGCGAGAAGGTGGACCTCGGCGAGGCCGTCGGCATCATCGCGGCCCAGTCGATCGGCGAGCCCGGCACCCAGCTGACGATGCGCACCTTCCACACCGGTGGTGTGGCGGGCGACGACATCACGCAGGGCCTGCCGCGTGTGCAGGAGGTCTTCGAGGCCCGCATCCCCAAGGGCAAGGCGCCGATCGCGGAGGCGAGCGGTACCGTGCGCATCGAGGACGCGGAGAAGAGCCGGAAGATCATCATCACGCCGGACGACGGCTCCGAGGAGATCGTGGTCGACAAGGTGCCGCGCCGTCTGCGCCTGCGCGTGGGCGAGGGCGAGCACGTCGAGGTCGGCGAGAAGCTCGTCGAGGGCACGATCGACCCGCACGAGCTGCTGCGCGTGCTCGGTCCGCGGAAGGTCCAGCGCCACCTGGTGGAGCAGGTCCAGGACGTGTACCGGTCGCAGGGCGTGATGATCCACGACAAGCACATCGAGATCATCGTGCGCCAGATGCTCAAGCGGATCACGATCATCGACTCGGGCACCTCGGAGTTCCTGCCGGGCTCCCTGGTCGACCGCCTCGAGTTCGAGGAGCAGAACCGCAAGATCATCGCCGACGGCGGCGAGCCGGCCTCCGGCCGCCCGCAGCTCATGGGCATCACCAAGGCGTCGCTGGCGACGGAGTCGTGGCTGTCCGCGGCCTCGTTCCAGGAGACGACCCGGGTGCTCACCGAGGCCGCGATCTCCGGCAAGTCCGACTCGCTGGTCGGCCTGAAGGAGAACGTGATCCTCGGCAAGCTGATCCCGGCCGGTACCGGCATCGCCAAGTACCGCAACGTCTCCGTCGAGCCCACCGAGGAGGCCAAGGCCGCGGTCTACTCCCTCGGCGGCTACGAGGAGTCCACCGCGTCGGCCTTCGCCTACGGCGGCGGCCCGGCCGTGAGCCTCGAGGACTCGTACGACCTGGGGACGTTCTAAGCAACACCCGCCGAATCCCGACGGCATGCAAGAACCGGTGGGGCCGGCGGCGCGAAAGCGCCGCCGGCCCCACCGGCGTTTCACGGGCGGAACGATCGTCTCGGGCATGTAGAACATGAGCATGGCGACGATCGAGATTCGCGATGTCCCAGAGGACCTGTACGAACTGCTGGCGGCAGGCGCGGCCCTCTGCGGGATGACGCTGCAGGAGTATCTGCTGGCGCTGCTCGAAACGGCGGCGGCCGACGGCGGCTACGGGGGAGTCGCCGTCACAGGCTGAGGCAGAGCCGGAGATCGGCGTCGACGCGGGCGAGCAGCTCGGCGTTGAGCCCCCCTACCGGGTGAAGGAGCCGTTCGTAGCTGAGCGCCCTGATCTGCTCGGTGAGCGTCTTGGAGTCGGACGCAAGCCCGGTGTCGCTCGCGTAGAGCAGGGTCTGGAACTGCAGGACCCGCTTGATGTTCGTAGTGAGCGGCACGACGGTGATGACGCCGTACTGCAACTCCTCCACGGCTTCGTTGAGCATGTTGTGACTGACGATGATCGCCGGTCGCGCCTTGTTCGCCTCGGCGCCGCGGACGGGTTCGAAGTCGACTTGGTAGATGTCGCCTCTACGCATCGGTGAGACCGTCTCCCACCGTGCTCTCCCAGAGCTCGGAGTCCGGAGACTCCCGCCACTCCTGCATCGCGATCTTGAACTGCTCTTTGAGCTCCGCTTCACGCAGCAGCGCGATGCTGTGCTGCATCGCGGCGGAGCGGGAGGCGATCCCGTGGTCGCGCGCGAAGTTGTCGAGGAAACGGATGTCCTCGTCGGGGATGCTCAGGCTTACTTTCATACTTGTCATCATACCTGTAACTCCTACCTTCAGGTAAACCCTCAAAGGAGGATCCTGAAGGGCGTGTCGAGGGTGTGTCATGTCACGTGTATCGGTGGGCCATAGGATGGCCCGGTGACGCAGGTGCAGCAGGGGGTCAGGCATCCGGACGATCCGGAGCCGGTGGAGTCCACGAAAGTGGTGGCGGCCAGGATGCTGGCGGGGGTCGGGGCGGCGCTGTCGGTCTTCGTCGGGGGCGTGATCCCGGCGGTGATCGCGCTCATGCTCGCCCGCCAGGCCGAGGCCGACATCCGCGCCTCCGAGGGCTTCCTCCTGGGCGCCTCGCGCCTCCCCGCGATCAGGCGCACCGCCTGGACCGCGATCGGGATCGCCGGCGCCGTTGCGGTTGCGGCGCTGCTGCTGTGGGTACTCGCGATGGCGCGGGCGTCGGGCCAGGCGCCCTACGGCGGCGACGTCGCCTGACGTCCCGGGGAAGCCCTGGTGAACAAGCACTCCTACCGGCCTCCCCGCGCGGGGCGCGCGCGTCCCGCGAGATAAGATGGCTGCGGTGTGCTTACCGCACCGATCGAACGGGACACCGCCCCCTCGTCCCGGCCTCCGTGACTCTGAACACGGATGCCGCTCGGGACGAAATCGGCTTTGACCTTGTTCGTTAGGGTAGGTAGGCTTCTCCCTTGCGCCTGGACACCGCTTTGAGCGGCATGGTGGCCCTGTCAACTCCGGCAGCTCGGTCCCCGTGAGAGCCAGGCCAGGTTGCGTGCCTGCAAGGCAGCGGGATCTCGGTCCCGCAGGCCGGCGCCATCGGCACGCATCCCTCGCACTGGGGGCTTCGTGAACACGGCTCTTTAGCCGGTCTCCGAGGAGATCGCTTCACGAACGCGTCTGAACTCGCACTCTGGCGGACTTCGGTCTGCCGGGCCGCGGGTATGGGTCCGGAGAGACGCGACACGCCCGAACGCGGGGGACGGGAACCCACGGCACCTGAGCTGCACTTCCGTGCGGCTCGAACGTGGGGGACAGATGGCGCCGACACAGGAATACGCAACCGTCGACTGTTGAGAGGGGTCCGCCTAGTGCCGACTATCCAGCAGCTGGTCCGCAAAGGCCGCCAGGCCAAGACCAGCAAGAACAAGACGCCCGCGCTGAAGGGCTCGCCGCAGGCCCGCGGCGTGTGCACGCGCGTGTACACCACCACGCCCAAGAAGCCGAACTCGGCGATGCGCAAGGTCGCCCGCGTGCGGCTCATGAACGGCACCGAGGTCACCGCCTACATCCCGGGCGTCGGCCACAACCTCCAGGAGCACTCGATCGTGCTGGTCCGCGGCGGCCGTGTCCGCGACCTCCCCGGTGTGCGCTACAAGATCATCCGCGGCGCGCTGGACACCCAGGGCGTCCGCGACCGCAAGCAGGCCCGCAGCCGCTACGGCGCGAAGAAGGAGAAGTAGGCATGCCGCGTAAAGGTCCCGCGCCGCGCCGGCCGCTTACCGCCGACCCGGTCTACAACTCGGTGCTCGTCACCCAGCTCATCAACAAGGTGCTCAAGGACGGCAAGCGCCGCCTCGCCGAGCGCATCGTCTACGAGGCGCTCGAGAACTGCCGCCAGAAGGCCGACTCGGACCCCGTGGTGATCCTCAAGCGCGCCCTCGACAACGTCAAGCCGACCCTCGAGGTCCGCTCCCGCCGCGTCGGCGGCGCGACCTACCAGGTCCCGGTCGACGTCCGTCCGCAGCGCGCCACCACCCTCGGTCTCCGCTGGCTCGTGGGCTACTCCCGCGACCGCCGCGAGAAGAGCATGGTCGAGCGCCTGACGAACGAGATCCTCGACGCTTCGAACGGCCTCGGCGCCGCGGTCAAGAAGCGCGAGGACACCCACAAGATGGCCGATTCCAACAAGGCGTTCGCGCACTACCGCTGGTAGTGAGAAGGAGACATCGTGGCTAACAAGGCCAACGCGGAACTCGCCAAGCTCCGCAACATCGGCATCATGGCCCACATCGATGCCGGTAAGACCACCACCACTGAGCGCATCCTGTACTACACCGGCGTGTCGCACAAGATCGGTGAGGTCCACGACGGCGCCGCCACGATGGACTGGATGGAGCAGGAGCAGGAGCGTGGCATCACCATCACCTCCGCTGCCACCAAGTGCGAGTGGGACGACCACACCATCCAGATCATCGACACGCCCGGCCACGTCGACTTCACCGTCGAGGTGGAGCGTTCGCTGCGCGTGCTCGACTCCGCGATCGCCGTCTACGACGGCGTGGCCGGCGTGGAGCCGCAGACCGAGAACGTGTGGCGCCAGGCGAACAAGTACAACGTCCCGCGCATGTGCTTCGTCAACAAGCTCGACCGCACCGGTGCGAACTTCTTCCGCTGCGTCGAGATGATGCAGGACCGCCTCAACTCCAACACCGCGGTGATCCAGCTCCCGATCGGGAACGAGGCCGACTTCATCGGCGTCGTCGACCTGGTCGAGATGCACGCCAAGGTGTGGCGCGGCGAGACCGGTCTCGGCGAGGAGTACACCGTCGAGGAGATCCCCGCGGATCTGGCCGACCAGGCCGCCGAGTACCGCGAGAAGCTCATGGAGACCCTCTCCGACGTCGACGACGCGTTCGCCGAGCGCTTCCTCGAGGGCGAGGACATCTCCGTCGCCGATGTCAAGGCCGCGATCCGCAAGGCCACCATCGCGAACGAGATCAACCCGGTGCTCTGCGGCACCGCGTTCAAGAACAAGGGCGTCCAGCCCCTGCTCGACGCGGTCGTGGACTACCTGCCGAGCCCGCTCGACATCCCGGCTATCCAGGGGACCCTCACCGACAACGAGACCCCCGCCGAGCGCCACGCGGACGTCGAGGAGCCCTTCGCCGGCCTGGCCTTCAAGATCCAGACCGACAAGCACCTCGGCCGCCTCACCTACGTCCGGATCTACTCCGGCACGGTGGAGTCCGGCACCCAGGTCATCAACTCGACCAAGGGCCGCAAGGAGCGCGTCGGCAAGATCTACCAGATGCACGCGAACAAGCGCGAAGAGCGCTCGGACGCGCAGGCCGGCGACATCATCGCGGTGCAGGGCCTCAAGGCCACCACCACCGGTGACACGCTGAGCGACTCGAACGACCAGGTCATCCTGGAGTCGATGGTCTTCCCCGAGCCGGTGATCGACGTGGCCATCGAGCCCAAGTCGAAGGCCGACCAGGACAAGCTGGCCACCGCCATCCAGCGACTCGCCGAGGAGGACCCGACCTTCCGGGTCAAGACCGACGAGGACTCCGGTCAGACGATCATCTCCGGCATGGGCGAGCTGCACCTCGACATCCTGGTCGACCGCATGAAGCGGGAGTTCAACGTCGAGGCCAACATCGGCAAGCCGCAGGTGGCCTACCGCGAGACCATCACGCAGCGCGTCGAGAAGGTCGAGTACCTGCACAAGAAGCAGACCGGCGGTTCCGGTCAGTTCGCGCGGGTGCTCATCAACCTCGAGCCGCTCGAGATGAAGTCGAACGAGGACCAGGTCTTCGCCTTCGACGACAAGATCAGCGGGGGTCGCATCCCGCGCGAGTACATCCCGTCGGTCAAGGCCGGCGCGGAGTCCGCGATGCCGGACGGCGTCCTGGCGGGCTTCCCGCTCGTGGGCGTGAAGATGGAACTGATCGACGGTCAGTACCACGAGGTCGACTCCTCGGAGATGGCCTTCAAGATCGCGGGTCGGATGGCGCTGAAGGAGGCCGCGAAGCGGGCTCGTCCGGTGCTGCTCGAGCCGATGATGGCCGTCGAGGTCATCTGCCCTGAGGACAACATGGGCGATGTCATCGGCGACATCAACTCCCGTCGCGGCATGGTCCAGGAGATGGGCGAGCGGGGCAACGACCGCACGGTCAAGGCCGTCGTGCCGCTGTCGGAGATGTTCGGTTACGTCGGCGACCTGCGGTCGAAGACGGCCGGGCGCGCGAACTACTCGATGCAGTTCGACACCTACGCCGAAGTCCCGACGAACGTCGCCAAGGAGATCATCGCCAAGGCGACAGGCGAGTAAGCGGCTCCCCGCCCGAGCCTGGGCGGGACCGCTGACCACCTGTTGCCAGCAGAGGTGCTGAGTTCCAACGCGACGCAATAGGTCAGATAAGTCAAACCAGATTTACCCAGTCCACAGGAGGACGAAGTGGCAAAGGCCAAGTTCGAGCGGAACAAGCCGCACGTCAACATCGGTACGCTCGGTCACGTCGACCACGGCAAGACCACGCTCACCGCGGCGATCACCAAGGTCCTGCACGACAAGTTCCCGGACCTGAACCCGTACACGCCGTTCGACGAGATCGACAACGCTCCCGAGGAGCGCCAGCGCGGTATCACCATCTCGATCTCGCACGTCGAGTACCAGACCGAGGCGCGTCACTACGCGCACGTCGACTGCCCCGGGCACGCCGACTACATCAAGAACATGATCACCGGCGCGGCCCAGATGGACGGCGCGATCCTGGTCGTGTCCGCCGCCGACGGCCCCATGCCGCAGACCCGCGAGCACGTCCTGCTCGCCCGCCAGGTCGGCGTTCCCTACGTCGTGGTGGCGCTCAACAAGTCCGACATGGTCGACGACGAGGAGATCCTCGAGCTCGTCGAGATGGAGGTCCGCGAGCTGCTGTCCGACCAGGGCTTCCCGGGCGACGACGCGCCGGTGGTCCAGGTCTCCGCGCTGGGCGCCCTCGAGGGCGAGCAGAAGTGGGTCGACGCCGTGGCCGAGCTCATGCAGGCCGTCGACGACTCGGTCCCGGAGCCGGAGCGCGCCACCGACCTGCCGTTCCTCATGCCGATCGAGGACGTCTTCACCATCACGGGCCGCGGCACCGTCGTCACCGGTCGTGTGGAGCGCGGTGTGCTCCTCCCGAACGAGGACGTCGAGATCGTCGGCATCCGCGAGGGCGCCATCACCACCAAGGTGACCGCCATCGAGATGTTCCGCAAGACCCTCGACGACGCGCGCGCCGGTGAGAACGTGGGCCTCCTGCTCCGCGGCACCAAGCGCGAAGAGGTCGAGCGCGGCATGGTCGTCGTCAAGCCCGGTACGACCACCCCGCACACCGACTTCGAGGCCGCGGTGTACATCCTGTCGAAGGACGAGGGCGGTCGCCACACCCCGTTCTTCAACAACTACCGCCCGCAGTTCTACTTCCGCACCACCGACGTGACCGGCGTCGTGACCCTCCCCGAGGGCACCGAGATGGTCATGCCGGGTGACAACACCGACATGAAGGTGGAGCTCATCCAGCCCATCGCCATGGACGAGGGCCTGCTCTTCGCGATCCGCGAGGGCGGCCGCACGGTCGGCTCCGGCCGCGTCACCAAGGTCGTCAAGTAAGACCGCACACCGGGGCGGCCCCGCAACGGGCCGCCCCGGTTCATTCGCCTCCGGACCGCGTCGCCCTGTGACGTCCCGGACGCGGTGAGACCCGCATCCGCGTAACCTGCCCCACTGTTCCCCGACCCCAGCTTGCTGGGCATTCGGGAGACCAGGCATAATATTCAGGTTGCGTTCGCACCAGCGCGCTTTCGACGTGCGCGGTGCTCACGCCCGGCCCGCGGGCCCGAGTAGGCGCTGTTGCTGTGCTGAGAGGGACCGTTCACGACGGGCAGGCGGGCGAGCCAGAAAGGCCGGCAGAGGGCATTCGCGTGCCCGAGCCAGTCTCAAACTCGCGACACGCCCGACCGCGTGGAGCGGTCTGAACAGCCAATTTACGTTAGGTTAGGACACATGGCGGGACAGAAGATCCGCATCAGGCTGAAGGCCTACGACCACGAGGTCGTGGACTCCTCGGCCCGCAAGATCGTGGAGACGGTCACCCGTACCGGTGCTGCCATCTCCGGGCCGGTGCCGCTGCCGACCGAGATCAACCGTTTCTGCGTTATCCGGTCGCCGCACAAGTACAAGGACTCGCGCGAGCACTTCGAGATGCGCACGCACAAGCGCCTCATCGACATCCTCGACCCGACCCCGAAGACGGTCGACTCGTTGATGCGCCTTGACCTCCCGGCCGGCGTCGACATCGAGATCAAGCTGTAGGGGACCAATGGACAGGCAGATCAAGGGAATCCTGGGCACCAAGCTCGGCATGACCCAGGTTTGGGACGAGAACGGCCGCGCCGTTCCCGTCACTGTGGTGCAGGCCGGCCCGAACGTGGTCACCCAGGTCCGCAAGCCCGACGTCGACGGCTACTCGGCCGTCCAGCTGGGCTTCGGCGACATCAAACTCAAGAACGTCACCAAGCCGCTCCAGGGCCACTTCGAGAAGGCCGGTGTCGCTCCGCGGCGCCACCTCGTCGAACTGCGCACCTCGGACGCCGCCGACTACGAGCTCGGCCAGACGATCGAGGCCACGACCTTCACGGCCGGCCAGATCGTCGACGTCACGGGCACCACCAAGGGCAAGGGCTTCGCCGGTGTCATGAAGCGCCACGGCTTCGGCGGTCTCCCCGCCAGCCACGGCGCGCACAAGGTCCACCGCGCCCCCGGTTCCATCGGCGGCTGCGCGACCCCGGGCCGCGTCTTCAAGGGCATGCGCATGGCCGGCCGCCACGGCGGCTCGCGCCACACGACGCAGAACCTGCGCGTCCAGGCGGTCGACGCCGAGCGCGGGCTCCTGCTCATCGTGGGCGCCGTTCCCGGACCCAAGAACGGCCTGGTGCTCGTCCGCTCCGCAGTGAAGCAGGTGGCATAACCATGAGCCTTGAAATCACCGTCAAGAACGCCTCTGGCGAATCGACCGGGAAGACCATCGAGCTCCCGGCGTCGATCTTCGACGTCGAGCCGAACATCCCGCTCATGCACCAGGTCGTGACGGCCCAGCTGGCCGCCGCCCGTTCGGGCTCGGCCAAGACCAAGACCCGCGGCGAGGTCCGCGGCGGCGGTCGCAAGCCGTACCGGCAGAAGGGCACCGGCCGCGCGCGCCAGGGCTCGACCCGCGCCCCGCAGTTCGCGGGCGGCGGCGTCGTCCACGGCCCGCAGCCGCGCTCCTACGCCGAGCGGACCCCCAAGAAGATGAAGGCCGCCGCGCTCGCGGGTGCCCTCACCGACCGGGTCCGCGGCGAGAACGTGCACGTCATCGACGCGTTTATCGCGGACGAGGCCCCGAAGACCAAGACCGCCAAGGCCGCCCTCGAGGCGATCACCGGCGCGAAGAAGGTCCTCGTGGTCCTGTCCCGCGACGAGGAGACCGCGGCCCAGAGCCTGCGCAACCTCCCCGAGGTGCACCTGCTCGACTGGGGCCAGGTCAACACCTACGACGTGCTCAACAACGAGGACATCGTGTTCAGCGAGGCCGCCATCGAGGCGTTCATCGCGGACCGGACGGACCAGGAGGTCGCGGCGTGAGCGAAGTGACCGTCGCCGACCCGCGCGACATCATCATCAAGCCGGTCATCTCGGAGAAGACCTACACCCTCCTCGGCGAGGGCAAGTACACCTTCGAGGTCGACCCGCGCGCCAACAAGAGCCACATCAAGATCGCGATCAAGCAGATCTTCGACGTGGACGTCAAGAGCGTCAACACCCTGAACCGGTCGGGCAAGCGCAAGCGCACCCGCACCGGCTGGGGCCAGCGCAAGAGCGTCAAGCACGCGATCGTCACCGTCGAAGGCGACCCCGGTCGCCTCGGTGAGATCTTCGGCGGACAGATCGCCTAAGAGACGCAGGGAGTTAACCGATATGGCTATTCGCAAGTACAAGCCGACGACGCCCGGGCGTCGTGGCTCCAGCGTCTCCGATTTCGCCGAGATCACCCGTTCGACCCCCGAGAAGTCGCTGCTGCGCCCGATCTCCAAGACCGGCGGCCGCAACAACTCGGGCAAGATCTCGACGCGTCACCGCGGTGGCGGCCACAAGCGCCGCTACCGGGTGATCGACTTCCGCCGCCACGACAAGGACGGCGTGCCGGCGAAGGTCGCGCACATCGAGTACGACCCGAACCGCACCGCGAACATCGCGCTGCTGCACTACGCGGACGGCGAGAAGCGCTACATCCTGGCCCCCAAGGGGATCAAGCAGGGTGACACCATCGAGAACGGCCCCGAGGCGGACATCAAGCCCGGCAACTCGCTGGAGCTGCGCCACATCCCGGTCGGTACCACGGTGCACGCGGTGGAGCTCAAGCCCGGCGGCGGTGCCGCTCTGGGCCGCTCGGCCGGCGCCTCGATCCAGCTCCTCGCCCGTGAAGGCAAGTACGCGCACCTGCGTATGCCCTCCGGCGAGATCCGCCTGGTCCAGGTCACCTGCCGCGCCTCCATCGGCGAGGTCGGCAACGCCGAGCAGGGCAACATCAACTGGGGCAAGGCCGGCCGCATGCGCTGGAAGGGCTGGCGCCCGACCGTCCGCGGTGTCGTCATGAACCCGGTCGACCACCCGCACGGTGGTGGCGAGGGCCGCACGTCCGGTGGTCGCCACCCGGTGAACCCGCAGGGCAAGCCCGAGGGTCGCACCCGGAAGAAGAACCACCCGACCGACCGGCTCATCGTGCGCCGTCGCCACGCCAACCGGAAGCGGGGTAAGTAAGCCATGGCTCGCAGCCTCAAGAAGGGCCCGTTCGTCGACGACCACCTGCAGAAGAAGGTGGACGTCGCCGTCGAGACCAAGAGCAAGAACGTCATCAAGACCTGGTCGCGCCGCTCGACGATCACCCCCGACTTCATCGGGCTGACCTTCGGCGTCCACGACGGTCGCAAGCACGTTCCGGTCTACGTCACGGAGAACATGGTCGGGCACAAGCTCGGCGAGTTCGCTCCCACCCGCACGTTCCGGGGGCACGAGAAGGACGACCGGAAGAGCCGTCGCCGCTAGGCCACGGGTTTGAGAAACGAACGAAGGATTAGAACGATGGCAACAGTGGAGCAGGAGGCTCCGAAGGCGCGCGCGGTGGCGCGGTACGTCCGCGTAGCACCTCGCAAGGCGCGCCGCGTCGTCGACCTCGTGCGTGGCCTGCCTGTGGACGAGGCCCTGACGACCCTGGAGTTCGCGCCGTTCAGCGCGGCCGAGGTCGTCTACAAGGTCATCGCGTCGGCTCAGGCGAACGCCGAGAACAACCTCGGTCTGGACCCGGAATCGCTTCTGGTGTCCGAGATCAAGGTCGACGAGGGCCCGACCATGCGCCGGTACCGTCCGCGCGCCCACGGTCGCGCCTACCGGATCAACAAGCGCACCAGCCACATCACCGTGGTGGTCGAGTCGATCCAGGCCAAGGGCTCCGCCGCGCCGTCGGTGCGCCGCCCCAAGGCCGCCTCGCCCAAGCCGGTCGAGGCCGACGTGAAGTCCGAGTCCGCTGAGAAGGAGGAGACCGCCTAATGGGTCAGAAGATCCACCCGCACGGGTACCGCCTCGGCATCAGCGCCGACTGGACCTCGCGTTGGTACGCCGACAAGGAGTACGCCGAGTACGTCGGCGAGGACGTCAAGATCCGCAAGCTCATGACCAAGGGTCTCGAGCGCGCCGGCATCAGCAAGGTCGACATCGAGCGCACCCGCGAGCGGGTCCGCGTCGACATCCACACCGCCCGCCCGGGCATCGTCATCGGCCGCAAGGGCGCCGAGGCCGATCGTCTGCGCGGCAACCTGGAGAAGCTGACCGGCAAGCAGGTCCAGCTGAACATCATCGAGGTCAAGAACCCCGACATCGATGCGCAGCTCGTCGCCCAGGGCGTCGCGGAGCAGCTGTCCAGCCGTGTCAACTTCCGTCGCGCGATGCGCAAGGCCATCCAGTCGGCCATGCGCAACCCGACCGTGAAGGGCATCAAGGTGCAGTGCTCGGGCCGTCTCGGCGGCGCCGAGATGAGCCGTTCGGAGCAGTACCGCGAGGGCCAGGTCCCGCTGCACACGCTGCGCGCGAACATCGACTACGGCCTGTTCGAGGCCGCCACCACCTTCGGCCGCATCGGCGTGAAGGTGTGGATCTACAAGGGTGAGGCCACGCTCAAGGAGCAGGCCGAGCAGGTGCAGCGTCGTCGCGACGCCGGGGGCGACCGCGGTGGACGCGGCGGCCGCGGCGGTGCCGGTGGCGCCGCCCGCGGTGGACGCGGCCGTGGTGGCCGCGGAGCCGCCGCGCAGCCTGCCGAGGCCGCCGCCGCCGCGCCCGCCACTGAGAAGCAGGAGGGCTAAGCGACATGCTCATGCCACGGAAACCGCCGCGCGGTTACCGGAAGCCTCACGCTCCGAAGCGCAAGGGCAAGGCCACTCGCGGCACGAAGGTCTCCTTCGGCGAGTACGGCATCCAGGCGCTGGAGCACAGCTACGTGACCAACCGCCAGATCGAGTCCGCTCGTATCGCCATGACCCGCCACATCAAGCGTGGCGGCAAGGTGTGGATCACGATCTTCCCGGACCGCGCGATCACCAAGAAGCCGGCCGAGACCCGTCAGGGCTCCGGTAAGGGCTCGCCCGAGTACTGGGTGGCCAACGTCAAGCCCGGCCGCGTCATGTTCGAGCTGTCGTACCCCAGCGAGGAGACCGCCCACGAGGCGCTCCAGCGGGCGATCCACAAGCTCCCCATGAAGTGCCGCATCGTCTCTCGCGAAGGGGCAGGTGAGTAGTGATGGCTACTGGTATCGACACCGGTGAGCTGCGCGAGCTCAGCGAGAAGGAACTCCAGGCGAAGCTCCTGGAGAAGAAGGAAGAGCTGTTCAACCTCCGGGTGCGCCACGCGACCGGTCAGTTGGAGAACAATCACCAGCTCGGACTGATCCGCAAGGAGATCGCGCGGATCTACACCGTCATGAACGAGCGCCGGCTGGGCCTCAGCGCCGCGCCGGAGGAGGTTGAGAAGTGAGCGAGGAAACTCAGACTCGCGGTCGGCGCAAGGTCCTCGAGGGCCTGGTCGTCGGCGACAAGATGGACAAGACCGCTGTCGTCGAGGTCGAGGACCGCAAGAAGCACTCGCTGTACGGCAAGGTCATCAAGTCCAACAAGAAGTACAAGGCTCACGACGAGAACAACGAGGCCGGCATCGGCGACCGCGTCACCATCATGGAGACGCGCCCGCTGTCGAAGACCAAGCGGTTCCGCATCGTCGAGATCCTCGAGAAGGCGAAGTAGGGGGACCGGGACGTGATTCAGCAAGAGTCGCGGCTCAAGGTCGCCGACAACACCGGGGCGCGGGAGATCCTGTGCATCCGGGTGCTCGGCGGCTCCGGCCGACGCTACGCCGGTATCGGCGACACGATCGTGGCCTCCGTGAAGGACGCCACCCCGGGCGCCGGGGTGAAGAAGGGTGACGTCGTCAAGGCCGTCATCGTCCGCACGGTCAAGGAGACGCGCCGTCCCGACGGCACGTACATCAAGTTCGACGAGAACGCCGCCGTCCTCGTCAAGGACGGCGAACCGCGAGGGACCCGCATCTTCGGGCCGGTCGCCCGCGAACTGCGCGACAAGCAGTTCATGAAGATCATCTCCCTCGCACCGGAGGTGCTGTAAGAGATGAAGATCAAGAAGGGCGACCGAGTCCGCGTCATCGCGGGCAAGGACAAGGGCGCCGAGGGCCTGGTGCTGGAGTCGTACCCCGACCGCGAGCGCGTGCTCGTCGAGGGCGTCAACCGCATCACCAAGCACACCAAGGCCGGCCAGACGGCGCGCGGATCGAAGACCGGTGGCATCGTCACCCAGGAGTCGGCGATCCACGTGTCCAACGTGCAGGTGCTCGACGCCGACAACCAGCCGACCCGCGTCGGCTACCGGTTCGGCGACGACGGCCGCAAGGTCCGCGTTTCGAAGCGGACGGGTAAGGACCTGTAATGACTGATGTTGAGGTTGTCGAAAAGGTGCAGCCCCGCCTCAAGGAGACGTACCGCTCCGAGATCCGGGACGCGCTCAAGGACCAGTTCGGTTACGCGAACATCCACCAGATCCCCGGTCTGACCAAGATCGTGGTGAACATGGGTGTCGGCGAGGCCGCCCGCGACTCGAAGCTCATCAACGGTGCGCTCGAGGACCTGGCGACGATCACGGGGCAGAAGCCCCTGGTCCGCCGGGCCAAGAAGTCGATCGCGCAGTTCAAGCTGCGCGAGGGCCAGGCGATCGGCGCGAAGGTGACCCTCCGCGGCGACCGCATGTGGGAGTTCCTCGACCGCCTGCTGGCGATCGCGCTGCCGCGCATCCGCGACTTCCGCGGGCTCTCGGACCAGCAGTTCGACGGCAACGGGAACTACACGTTCGGTCTGACCGAGCAGTCGGTGTTCCCCGAGATCGACCAGGACAAGATCGACCGGGTTCGCGGTATGGACATCACGCTGGTGACCACCGCGAAGACCGACGACGAAGGCCGGGCGTTCCTGAAGCTGCTCGGCTTCCCGTTCAAGGAGAACGACTAATGGCGAAGAAAGCCCTCATCGCGAAGGCCAAGCGGAAGCCGAAGTTCGCCGTGCGCGCCTACTCCCGCTGCCAGAAGTGCGGCCGGCCGAAGGCCGTCTACCGCAAGTTCGGCCTGTGCCGCGTCTGCGTGCGCGACATGGCCCACGCGGGTGAACTCCCGGGCGTCCACAAGGCTTCCTGGTAACTCCAGGCGCAATAGCTCCGATCGCCACAGGCCCTGCCGTGCTTCACAAGGCGGGGAACCGGGGTGAGAAAGGTATACAACGCACATGACAATGACCGACCCGATCGCAGACATGCTGACCCGTCTGCGGAACGCCAACCAGGCGTACCACGACACGCTGGCGATGCCGCACTCCAAGATGAAGGCTTCGATCGCCGAAGTCCTCAAGCAGGAGGGCTACATCGCCGACTGGCGCGCCGAGGAGCCTGAAGAGGGCAAAGTCGGCAAGACCCTGGTCATCGACCTGAAGTTCGGCGAGCGCCGCGAGCGGTCCCTGGCGGGCCTGCGCCGCGTCTCCAAGCCGGGCCTGCGGGTCTACGCCAAGTCCACTGAGCTGCCGCGCGTCCTCGGCGGCCTGGGTGTGGCCATCGTGTCCACGTCCCAGGGCCTGCTGACCGACCGCCAGGCTCGCAAGCGCGGCGTGGGCGGCGAAGTCATCGCCTACGTCTGGTAGCAGGAGGGTATTAAGCATGTCCCGCATTGGGAAGCAGCCGATTCTGGTGCCCTCCGGCGTCGACGTCAAGATCGATGGCGCGACGGTGACCGTGAAGGGCCCCAAGGGCCAGCTCGTCAGCGAGCTGCCCGAGCCGATCGGCATCGAGAAGAACGACGACGGGTCCCTCGAGGTCACCCGCCCCAACGACGAGCGCAAGTCGCGGGCCCTGCACGGCCTGTCGCGCAGCCTCGTCAACAACATGGTCGTCGGCGTCTCGGAGGGCTACAAGAAGTCCCTCGAGATCAACGGCACCGGTTACCGGGCGCAGGCCAAGGGCAAGGGCGTGGAGATGAGCCTCGGCTTCTCCCACACCATCCAGGTCGACGCTCCGGAAGGCATCTCGTTCACCGTCGAGAAGCCGACCCTGCTGCACGTCGAGGGCATCGACAAGCAGCTGGTCGGCCAGGTCGCCGCGAACATCCGCCGTCTGCGTCCGCCGGAGCCCTACAAGGGCAAGGGCGTCAAGTACGTCGACGAGCGCATCCGCCGCAAGGCCGGGAAGGCAGGCAAGTAATGGCGAGCAAACTCGAAAACCGCCGCCCGTCCGGGTCGGTGTCCGAGCGCCGCCGGATCGGCAAGAACCGCCGGCACTTCCGCGGCCGCAAGAAGGTCAACGGGACGGCCGCCCAGCCGCGCCTCGCGGTCTTCCGGTCCTCGAAGCACATCGTGGCCCAGGTCATCGACGACGTGCAGGGCCACACGCTGGCCGCCGCGTCGACGGTGGAGCCCGGTCTGCGCGCCTTCGAGGGCGACAAGACCGCCAAGGCCAAGGAAGTCGGCCGGCTCATCGCCGAGCGCGCCAAGGCCGCCGGCGTCGAGGCCGTGGTCTTCGACCGCGGCGGTGTCAAGTACCACGGCCGCGTCGCGGCCCTGGCCGACGCCGCCCGCGACTCGGGCCTGAAGTTCTAGTCCGCTAGGACGACTCGCAAGCCGGGCCGGAGCGAATGCTCCGGCCCGGCTTCGTGGTGTTCACGGTGATTTGCGCCGTTTCCGGCGGGGGCCGGATGCGGCGGCGCCGGGGGTCTGCGCGAGGATGTGCGGGTGCGTTCGGCGAAAGTCTCCCGCAAGACCGTGCTGCTCTCCAGCGTCACGGCGGCCTTCGCGGTCGTCGGGGGCGGGGTGGTGGTCGCCGAGGCGACCGCCGACCGCGACGACGAGCCCGGGGGTGAGGATCCGGTGGAGGAGCCGACCGGGGACCCCGTGGGGGACCTGATGGCGTCGATGTCCCTGGAGGACAAGGTCGGCCAGCTCTTCATGGTGTACGTGCACGGCGAGAGCGCCGACACCGGCGACGCGGACGCGATCGCCGCGAACCGGGAGCGGCTCGGGGCCGACACCGGGGCCGCGTTCGTCGAGGCGTACCGGCCCGGCGGGATCATCTACTTCGACTGGGCCAACGGCCTCACCGGGCCCGAGCAGGTCGCGGCGCTCTCGAACGGCCTCCAGGCCGCCTCGACCGTGCCGCTGCTCATCGCCACCGACCAGGAGTACGGCTCGGTCGTGCGCATCGGCGAGCCCGCCACGCAGTTCCCCGGGGCGATGCCGCTGGGGGCCACCCGGGACCTCGACGCGGCCGAGCGGGCCGCCGAGATCGCCGGTTCGGAATTGCGAGCGATGGGCCTGAACCACAATTTCGCGCCCGACGCCGATGTCAATGTGGACCCCGCGAACCCCGTGATCGGGGTCCGGTCGTTCGGCTCCGACCCGGCGCTCGTGGCCGAGTTCGCCGCCGCGCAGGTGCGCGGGTACCAGGCCGGGGGCGTGGCCGTCTCCGCCAAGCACTTCCCCGGGCACGGCGACACCGGGACCGACAGCCACGTGGGCCTGCCGGTCATCACGCACACCGCCGAGGAGTGGGAGCGGATCGACGCCCCGCCGTTCACGGCCGCGATCGCCGCCGGCACCGACATGGTCATGTCGGCCCACCTGCAGTTCCCGGCCCTGGACGACTCGCTCAAGCCCGCGACGCTCTCGCACCCGATCCTCACCGGGCTGCTGCGCGAGCGGCTCGGGTTCACCGGCGTGGTGGTCACCGACGCGCTCGACATGCAGGGGGTGCGCACCGAGTACGGCGACGACCGCGTCCCGGTCCTCGCGCTCCTCGCCGGCGCCGACCTGCTCCTGATGCCCCCGGACCTCCCGCTCGCGCACCAGGCCGTGCTCGACGCCGTCGCCTCCGGTGAACTCACCGAGGCGCGCATCGACGCATCGGTGCGCCGCATCCTCGAATTGAAGACCCGCCACGGCATTGTGGACGCTCCCGAGACCGACGAGGGCGCCGCCGCTGAGGCGGTCGGGTCCGAAGCGCACCGCGCCGCCGCCGCGGACATCGCCGACCGCTCGGTCACGCTCCTGGCCAACGACGGCACGCTGCCGTTCGCGGGCGGCTCGGTCCTGGTGACCGGCTGGGGCGAGAACACCACCCGGCTCCTCGCCGAAGCGCTTGCCGCCCAAGGGTTCGACGCCGAAGCCCACGTCACCGGGGACGACCCGGGCGCCGCCGCGATCGGGGCCGCCGCGGCCGCCGCCGCCGGACGCGACCTCGTCGTGGTCGCCACCCGGAACGTGCGCGCCGGCTCCCCGCAGGCCGACCTCGTCGCGGCCCTCCTCGACGGGCCCGCGCCCGTCGTCACCGCCGCGGTCGGGACCCCCTACGACGCCGCGCACCTCGGCGCCGTCAACGCGAGCCTCGCCGCGTACTCCTACGCCGCGCCCTCGCTCGAAGCCCTCGCGAAGGCCATCGCCGGGAACCTCGCGCCGAGCGGGACGCTCCCGGTCGACGTCCCCAGCGCCGCAGGCGACGTCCTGTACCCCCTGGGCCACGGCATCGGCTACCCCTAGCACGCCCGCGACCACAGGACAGAAAGTTATTTTCACAGGCTTGACTGATTGTGGAGATTGTCTCCATACTGGGGCCAGGTGCCAAACCCGGCACTCCACCCAATTGTGAGATCTCCTGACAAGCAGGGAGCATCGTGTGAACCTCTTCGCCACCCTCCGCAACCTCAGAAGACGCCACGGGCTGCGCGCCGCGGTCGTGGTCCTCCTCTCCGCGGTCATGACCGCGACCGGACTCGCCGTCGCGAGCCCCGCCCAGGCCCAGGGCCTGGCGGGCATCGACGTCTCGAACTACCAGGGCTCCATCAACTGGACCTCCGTCAAGAACTCCGGGATCCAGTTCGCCTACATCAAGGCCACCGAGGGCACCACCTTCAGGGACGCCCGCTTCAACACCAACTACCCGGCCGCGCACGCCGCGGGCGTCATCCGCGGCGCCTACCACTTCGCGCGCCCCAACTCCTCCACCGGCGCCGCGCAGGCGAACTTCTTCGCCAGCAACGGCGGCGCCTGGTCGGCCGACGGGCTCACCCTCCCGGGCGCGCTCGACCTGGAGGCCCCGCCCTCGGGCGCGGCCTGCTACGGGCTGAGCACCACCTCGATGCGCAACTGGATCACCGACTTCTACAACACGTACAAGTCCCGCACCGGCCGCGACGTCGTCATCTACACGACCGCCTCGTGGTGGAACACCTGCACCGGCTCGTGGACCGGCATGGCCTCCAAGAGCCCGCTGTGGATCGCGCACTGGGGCGTCTCGGCCCCCTCGCTGCCCGCCGGGTGGAACAACACGACCTGGACGTTCTGGCAGTACACGTCCACCGGATCGGTCTCGGGCATCTCCGGGAACGTGGACCGGAACTACTTCAACGGCTCGGCCTCGCGACTCCTCGCGCTGGCGAACAACACCTAGTGCGACGCGCGGGCCGGGCCGCCGGGCCCGGCCCGCGGCGTCCCGGGAGGCAGACCATGGACGACCACCGCATCCGGCGCCGGGTCCTGTTCGGGACCGGCGCCCTCCTCGCCGCCGGGGCCACCGGCCTCGCCGCCGCGCCCGCGCACGCCGCGACCGGCGTGAACGGCGAAGCGTACGAACCGGCCGAGTTCGGCACGGCCGCAGTAGAACCCGACGTCGACTCGACCACCGAGTGGGGCGCGCGGCGCCCCAACGGCACCAACCCCGTCATCCAGGGGAGCCCGGCGAAGCTCATCGTGCACCACACGGTCTCGCCGAACACCGCGGACTTCTCCCGCGCGCAGGCCCACGCCCACGCGAAGTGGGTGCAGGACCTACACATGGACGGCAACGGCTGGCGCGACTCCGGCTACAACTTCGTCGTCAGCCGCGGCGGCTGGATCACCGAGGGCACCACCGGGAGCCTCGCCGCGCTCATGTCCGGGCAGCGCTTCATCATGGGCATCCACACCTCGGGCCAGAACGGCTCCGCGATCGGGATCTCCAACGAGGGCTCGTACCATGCGGGGGCGGTCCCGCCCGCGGCCCAGTGGGAGTCGCTGGTGACGCTGTGCGCGTTCGCCTGCGAGCAGTACGGCGTCCCGTCGAGCGAGATCTACGGGCACATGGACTTCAACTCGACCCAGTGCCCCGGGATCTTCCACGACCGGCTCCCGCGGCTGCGGGACGAGGTCGAGGCGGCCCGCGACCGGTAAGACCGGTGAAGGCGCGCAAGCTGATCGCGCGCGGCGACGGTGACCGCCGCGCGCGATCGTCACGTCCGCTGCCGGTGCGAGACCGCGGCCGCGGTCGCCGCGAGCGCCTTCGCGGTGCGCTTGCGCTGCTTGGCCGCGACCCCCACGAACAGGCAGTCGACGACCATGAGCTGCGCGATGCGGCTGACGGTGGCCCCGGACCGGAACGTCGTCTCCCGCGCGGCGGTGGTGAGGACCAGGTCCGCGGCCTGCGCCAGCGGGGACCGGGCGTGGTTGGTGATCGCGATGGTGACGGCCTCCCGGTCGCGGGCGGCCTCCAGGAACTCCACGGTCTCGGTGGTCGCGCCGGAGTGGGAGATCGCGACGGCGACGTCCTTGGGGCCGGCGAGGGCGCTCGCGACGAGGGCGGCGTGGACGTCGGGCCACGAGAACGCGACCGAGCCGATGCGGTGCAGCTTCTTGACGAGGTCGGCGGCGACGATGCCCGACGCCTCGACCCCGAACACGTCGATGCGCCCGGCCGCGGCCAGGGCGGCGACGGCCGCCTCGCACGCCGCGGTGTCGAGGGCGTTCGCGGTGTCGGTGATCGCGCCCATGTCGGCGTACGAGACCGTGGCGATGATGCGGGACATGTCGGCCCCGGTGGGGATGTCGCCGCCGGCGATCTCGCGGTCGGGCCCGTCGCCGGTGCCGATGACGGCCTGGGCGGCGCGCATGCGCAGCTCGCGGTGGCCGGCGAGGCCGAGGGAGCGGCAGAAGCGCACGACGGTGGCCTCGGAGGTGCCCGCGGCGCGGGCGAGTTCGGTGATGGTCCGCGTCGAGGCGGCCTCGGGCTCGCGGATGATCTCTTGGGCGACCTTGGTCTCGGCCTTCGACAACGAGGGCAGGACCGACTTGATGAGCACCAGGAGGTTGGGCGTGTCGGTGCGGCTTGCTGGCATGACGTCACGGTACACCCGCCGCGGCGGCACCACGGGTCGGCGCGATTCTTCAGGCGATCCTGGGTGAGTGAAATTTTACTTCATTGCGCTACGCTCGCAACTGTGAGTGAACCGACCGAGCGCCTTGAAGCGCGCACCCTGTTGGCCATGCTGGCGACCGAGCGGGCCGACCCGCGCTACGCGGGGATCGAGGAGCTGTCGACCCTCGACCTGGCGAGGACCATGAACGAGGCCGATGCGAGCGTATCCGCCGCCGTCGCGGCCGTGCTCCCCGAGGTGGCCGCCGCGATCGACGCCGTCGCCGACCGGCTCGCGAAGGGCGGGCGCCTGCGGTACGTGGGCGCGGGGACCGCCGGGCGGATGGCGGTGATGGACGCCGCCGAGTGCCCGCCGACGTTCTCGACCGAACCCGAGTTCATCAAGGCGATCATCGCCGGGGGCAAGGCCGCCGAGGGCGGCGCGGTCGAGGGGACCGAGGACGACGAGGCCGCGGGCGAGGCCGCCATCGCGGCGGACGGGATCGGCCCGGCCGACGCCGTCGTGGGCCTGGCCGCGAGCGGGCGGACCCCGTTCGTGGTGGCGGCCGTGCGCGAGGCGCGGCGGCGGGGGGCGCTGACGGTGGGGCTGTCGTGCAACACCGGCACGGTGCTCTCGGACGCGGCCGAGCACCGGATCGAGGTGGAGGTCGGGCCCGAGGTGGTGGCCGGGTCGACGCGGCTGAAGTCGGGGACGGCGCAGAAGTTCGTGCTCAACATGGTGTCGACGATCAGCATGGTGCGGCTCGGGAAGGTCTACCGGAACTACATGGTGGACATGAAGGTCGCGAACCAGAAGCTCGCCGCGCGGGCGGTGCGGATGATCCGCGAGATCACCGGGGCCGGGCAGGAGGAGGCCGAGGCCGCGCTGGCGGCGTCGGGCGACCGCGTGAAGACCGCCGTGGTGATGCTCGAACTCGGCATCGACGCGGCGGCGGCCGAAGCGCGCCTCGCGCTGGCGGACGGACGGCTCTCGGGGGCGCTGGCGGGCTGAGGGCACCCCAGTTCGGGGACGGCCGCCGGCCGCCCCCGGATCAACAGTGCCCTAGAGGTACGACATGGGCGTCCGTTGCGCTGGCGTGGGCGGTTTTCAGGGGTGCGATTTCGGGGGCGCGGTTTCCGGAATGTGGTTCCGCGGGCACGCCGAAGCCGGCGGCAGCGGTGCGGCCCCCGGATCAACAGTGCCCGAGGGGTATGACATGTCGCAGCCCCGCAGCCCCGCAGCCCCGCAGCCCCGCAGCCCCGCAGCCCCGCAGCCCCGGCTGCGGTGGGCCAGCTGTCACCAGGCCGCCGGGAGCGCGAGAGCCGGGGTCGGCCGGGGATGCGGAGCGAAGTCGGCGCCCGCGGCTCGTGGAAGCGCGGCACGTGCGGTGGAACGGGGCCGCCCCCGCTCGGGCGCCGGTGATGGGGGCGGCGTGCGTGCGGGGGCGGGTGGGCTCGGTGGGGGCGGTGATTCGATTCAGCGCCAGGCGAGCTGGCGGTGGAGCCGGACGCGCTCGGCGGGGTCGGTGACGAACGCGCTGGCGGCCATCCAGGCCGCGCCGATGGCGGGATCGGTGGCCTTGCTGATGCCGGCCTTGGGGTAGACCAGCCGGAAGCGCTCCTGGAGGAGCGCGGCGATGGGGGTGGGTCGGGTGAGGAGGCTGCCGGCCATGACGATCGGCAGCTCGCGGTCGACGACGTACGAGACCGACTCGGCCAGGTGGCCGACGGCCCGCGCCACGATGGACTCGGCCACGGCGTCGCCGCCGTCGGCGGCCTCGCACACCAGGGCCGCGAAGCGCGACAACCGCACCGGGGGATCGGCCATGCACTTGGCGACCAGGGCGCCCGAGCGCCGCTTGTCGGGTGCGATGGCCGCGATGATCGCCTCGACGAGCCGGCCCCCGGGGCCGTTCCCGTCGATGTGCCGCAGCGCCGCCCGGACCGCCTCGCGGCCGAGCCAGAACCCGGAGCCGGCGTCGCCGAACAGCCAGCCGTACCCGTCCGAGCGCAGCGCGGGCGTGCGGTCGCGGATCGCGAACGCCACCGCGCCGGTGCCCGAGACGATGACGGTCCCGTCCGGGGCCGAGGAGCCGGCCGCGAACGCGATCACCGCGTCCGAGACCACTTCCACCTCGCAGTCGGTGCCGAAGCGCCGCTTGAGGTCCGCCGAGACCTCGCGCACCTCCTCGGTCAGCGACAGCGCGCCCGCGGTCCCGACGCACACCGAGCCGACCTCCCGCGGGTCGATGCCGCCGAGCGCGCGCTGGAACGCCAGGGCCATGTTGGACAGCGCGATCTCCCGGTCGCCGCCCACCGGGTTGGCCGGACCGGACGCGCCGGTGCCGAGCACCGCTCCGCTCTCATCGATGAGGACGGCGCGGCTGCTGGTTCCGCCGGCGTCAAGGCCGACGGCGAGTCTTGCATGCATGTTTGAGGGTCCTCGCTTCTCGCGCTACCAGCAGTATCCGCTCTAGGTGCAAACCAGTAAAAATAATAATTCTCATCAACTTGACACGAGTGTGGCATAGGTAATAGTTTTTCTTGAATCCACCTCCCGAAAGGGTCGCCCATGGACCGAACCCGGACAGATGCGCCCACCGCCCCCGTCGAGACCGGCGTGCTCGAACGCATCCGCACGGGCGCCAGCGATCTCTCCGAAGCGATGTCCAAAGTGGCCGGCCAGGTACTGGCCGACCCCGAAGCCGCGGCCCGGGCGACGATCATGGATCTCGCCGAGCTCTCGGGCACCTCCCCAGGAACCATCACCCGATTCTGCCGTCACCTCGGATACGACGGTTACGCGGCCCTCCGGGTCGCCATCGCCACCGAGACCGGCAGGGCCTCGGCCAGGCACGAGACCGGCTGGGACGTCAACATCGGCCGCGAGATCGGACCGGACGACCCGCTCGACCGAGTTCTCAAGCAGCTCATCACGATCGATGCCGCGATGCTCCGCGACACGATCGACACCCTCGACCTCGCCGCCGTCGAGCGCGTCGCGACCCGCGTCTCCGCGGCCGGCCGCGTCGACGTCTACGGGGTCGGCTCCAGCGCCACCGTCGCCCGCGAACTCCAGATGGGCTTCTACCGCACCGGCGTCGCCGCCTGGGCCTGGACCGAGGTCCACGACGCCCTCGCCAGCGCCGCGCTCCTCGGCGAGCGCGACGTGGCCCTGGCCATCTCGCACTCGGGCACCACCGCCGAGACCATCGAGATGCTCAGCGAGGCCGGCACCCGCGGCGCGTTCACCGTGGCCGTCACCGCCTGCCCCGAGGCCGAACTGGCCGAGGTCGCCGACGTGTGCCTGGCCTCGGCCGCCCGCCGCACCAGCCACCGCGCCGACCTCCTCGCGTCCCGGCACTCGGCGCTGCTGGTCGCCGACCTCATCCACATAGCCGTCGCGCAGCGGCGGTTCCCCGCGGCCTCGGAGGCCCTCGAATCCCGGGCGCGGGCGGTGGTCGGCCACCGCCCGACGCCGCGGCCCAGGAACGGCGCCGGCTGACCGCCCGACCGAACGTTCTCATCTCTACCCCCAACTCAGGAGCGAAACCCATGAGGAACTCGAACCAACCCCTGTTCAACCGCCGCAACCTCTTCGGGGCCACCGCCGCCGGACTCGCGGCCTCGTCCCTGGCGGCCTGCGCCACCAGCGGCGGGGACGACGACGCCGAGGAGGTGACCGTCGGCGACGACGCGGAGAACCCGTTCGGGGTCGACGGGTCCGCGCCGCTCGACGTCGTCATCTTCGACGGCGGCTTCGGCGAGGAGTACGCCAAGGCGCACCAGGAGATCTACAACCGCGCGTTCCCGGACGCGGCGATCACGCACCTGGCGACCCAGGCGATCGCCGAGACCCAGCAGCCGCGCTTCGCCGAGGGCAAGCCCACGGACGTGCTCGACAACTCCGGCGCGCAGCAGATCCCGATGGACTCGCTCGTCAGCGACGGCGAGCTCGCCGAGCTCACCCCGCTGCTGGACGCCCCGTCCTACGACGACCCCGAGGTCACCGTCCGCGAGACCCTGCGCGACGGCGTGCTCTCGATGGGCACCTTCAACGGCGAGGTGTACGCCCTGAACTACGTGTTCTCGGCGTGGACGGTCTGGTACGACGCCAAGCTGTTCCGCGACCAGGGCTGGACCCCGCCGACCACGTGGGAGGAGATGCTCGCGCTCTGCCCGACCATCCAGGAGGCCGGGATCGCGCCGTGGACGTACGCCGGGCAGCACCCGGTGTACCTGTACGACCTGCTGCTCATCCTCGCCGGCAAGCACGGCGGCGTCGAGGTCGTCAAGGCCATCGACCACCTGGAGCCCGACGCGTGGCGCAACCCGTCGGTCGTCAAGGCCGCCGAGGCGCTGGCCGCGCTCTACACCGAGGGCTACATCCTCGAGGGCACGCCGGGCATCGACCACATCCAGTCGCAGACGGCGTTCAACGAGCGCAAGGCCGCGTTCCTGCCGTGCGGGTCGTGGCTGCCCAACGAGCAGGCGGCGATCGCGCCGGCCGACTTCGAGTACATGCCGATGGGCGTCCCGGCGTTCGAGGGCTCGGCGCAGCCGGGCCTCATCAGCGCCGGCGGCGAGGAGCCGTTCGTGGTCCCCAAGAACGCGACGAACCTCGCGGGCGCCTACGAGTACCTGCGCATCATGCTCTCCAAGGAGGGCGCGCAGATCTTCGGCGACACGGTGCAGGCGGCCACGGTCGTCAAGGACGTCCCGCTCGACAACCCGGCCGCGCAGGCGACCGACGCGCTGGTGTCGAACCCGGAGGACCTGTTCCAGCCGCGGTTCCGCTTCTGGTACACGAAGATGAGCGACGAGGTCAAGCCCGCGCTGGGCGCGCTGCTGTCGGGCGAGTCGACCGCGGCCGAGTTCATCGACCGGATGCAGGCCGTCGCCGACGAGACCGCCGCCGACGACACCGTCGAGAAGTTCACCCACGAGGACTAGGTCCGGTACGAGAGGAGGGCCTGGGTCGTGAGACACGGCAGGTACCCGTTCATCCTGAGCTTCCTGGCACTGCCGGTGGGGCTGTACGCCTGGCTGGTGATCCTGCCGTTCGCCCAGGCCTTCCAGATCTCCCTGACCGACTGGTCGGGGTCGAGCAACAACTTCGACTACATCGGGTTCGACAACTACCTCAACCTCTTCAAGGACGAGCGGTTCGTACTGCCGGCCCTGCGGCACACCGGGATCATCCTCCTGGTGATGCCGGTGATCACGATCGTGCTGGGCCTGTTCTTCGCGTTCATGCTCAACCTCGGCGGGCGCAGCCGCCAGGGGCGCATCGAGGGCGTGCGCGGCTCGAAGTTCCACAAGGTCGTCTACTTCTTCCCGCAGGTGCTGTCGGTCGCGATCGTGGGCATCCTGTGGAAGCAGGTGTACGCGCCCGAGGGCTTCGGCGGGCTCATCACCGGGGCACTCGGGGCGGTCGGGCTCCCGGCCCCCGTCAACGGGTTCCTCGCCGACAAGCGGTTCGTGCTCGCGGCCGTCATCGGGGTCCTGGTGTGGAGCGCGGTCGGGTTCTACCTGGTGTTCTTCTCCTCGGCGATGGCGTCGATCCCGCGCGACCTCTACGAGGCGGCGATCATCGACGGCGCGGGCCGGTTCCAGACGTTCTTCAAGATCACGCTGCCGCTGCTGTGGGACTCCGTGCAGACCGCGTGGATCTACCTGTCGATCGTGGCGCTGGACGTGTTCGTGCTGGTGTACCTGATGACACCCGAGCAGGGCGGCCCCGACGCCGCCAGCGAAGTGGTCGGCGGCGTCATCTGGAAGTACGCGTTCAAGAACGCCGAGCAGGCGTTCGCGTCCGCGATCGGCGTGGTGCTGTTCTTCGCCGCCCTGACCCTGGCCGTGGTGTCGCTGCGGTTCGGCCGCCGCGAGCAGATCGAGTTCTGAGGATCGACATGGCAACCGAGACCCCCGCGAAACCGACGACGCGCGCCTCCGGCGCCCCGCGCGAAGGCGTCGTCCTCAACTTCTTCTCCCAGGGCTTCCTGTGGCTGTGGTCGCTCATGATCATCATCCCGGTGGCGTGGATCGTGCTGTCCTCGTTCAAGACCAGCCGCGAGATCGCCTCGGTCCCGCTGGGCCTGCCCGAGTCGCTGCACTGGCAGAACTACGCGAACGCGTGGACGAACGGCCACATCGGCTCGTTCTTCCTCAACACCCTGCAGGTCATGGTCTTCAGCGTCTCCGGGACGATGCTCCTGGGCGCCATGGCCGCGTACGTGCTGGCGCGGTACCAGTTCTGGGGCAACCGGATCATCTACTTCGGCTTCGCCGCCGGCATGATGTTCCCGGTGTTCCTGGCGCTGTTCCCGCTGTTCAAGACCCTCGGGAACGTGGGCCTGCTGAACACCTACACCGGGCTCGTCATCGTGTACATCGCGTACTCGCTGCCGTTCACGGTGTTCTTCCTGACCGCGTTCTTCCGCACGCTGCCCACGGGCGTGGCCGAGGCCGCGGTCGTGGACGGCGCCGGGCACTACCGCCTGTTCTTCCAAGTGATGCTGCCGATGGCGAAGCCGGGCCTCGTCGCGATCACGATCTTCAACATCATCGGCCAGTGGAACCAGTTCCTGCTCCCGCTGGTCCTCATGGGCCGCAACCCCGACGACGCCGTCATCTCCCAGGGCCTGGCGAACCTCGCCATGCGCCAGGGCTACGAGGGCGACTCGGGCGCGCTGTTCGCGGGCACGGTGCTCGCGATGATCCCGATCTTCGTCGCGTACGTGCTGTTCCAGCGCCAGATCCAGGAGGGCCTGACCGCCGGCGCCATCAAGTAGCCGCCGGGCCCGCACAGCAGGGCCGCCGCCCGGGACGCCCCCTTCGCGTCCCGAGCGGCGGCAGACGCCGGGGCTTCCGCGAACCCCGGCGCCCGTCTATCTGGCCGTGACGGTGTCGTAGGAGATGGAGTCGAACACGACGGCGCTCGGATCGGAGCCGTCGTGCGAGGTCGCGAACAGCCCGATCACCGCCCCGCCCGCCAGCTCCACCGTGCCGAACGCCGACCAGACCTCCCCGTCGGCCGACCACGACGCCGTCACCGTGTCGCCGGTCCGGCTGAGGCGCAGCCACATCGGCGCGCCCTCCTCGGCCCCGGCCACGTCCGTGTCGAACCCGGACTGGAGGTGGACGCCGTTCGCGGGCGTCACCGCCAGCAGCGCGTACTCCGCGCCCGCCTCGGGCGCGGCCTTGACCATCACCCCGGCCTTCGCCCAGTCGTCGGTGTCCTCCTGCGAGACCACCCGCGCGGTGATCTGCCCCTCGCCCTCCAACGGCTGGTGGCAGAAGTGGAACTGGTCCGCGTCGCCCCAGACGTCGTCCCCGGCGCCCGTCATCGACACCGTCCCGCCCGCGGCCGGGTCGCCGAAGAACGCCGCGTCGCCCGGGATCCGCGGCGCGCCGACGTCCCCGCACGTCCACGGCGCCGGGACCGCCGGCGCGGTGTCGGCGATCGCGACCGAGTCGAACACCGCGGTGTTCGCCTCGCTCCCGTCGTGGGAGGTCACGAACAGGCCGACCACGGCCGGGCCCTCCAGGACCGCGCTGGCGAACGGCTCCCACGCGAGCCCGTCGGGGGAGTGGTACCCGGTCACCTGGGACCCCTCCCTGACCAGCCGGAGCCACACGGGCGCAGCCGTGTCCGGTCCGTCCGCATCAGTGTCGAACCCGGTCTGGAAGTGCACGCCCTCGGCCGAGGTCGCCATGGCCGCGACGTAGTCCGCGCCCTCCTCGGGCGCGGCCTTGACCATGACCCCGGCCTTGGCCCAGTCGTTCGTGTCCTCCAGCGACACGACCCGCGCGATGATCTCGCCGTCGCCCTCAAGGGCCCTGTGGCAGAAGTGGAACTGGTCCGCGTCGCCCCAGATGTCGTCGCCGCCGCCGGTGAGCGCCGCCGTGCCGCCCTCGAACGACGCCGAGCCGGCGACCGCCGGATCGCCCACGTCCTCGCACGTCAGCTCCGGGTCCGCCGCGGCGACCGCGACCGAGTCGAAGACCGCCGTGGAGAACTGCGTGTTGTCGTGCGCGGTGGCGAACAGCCCCACCCGCGCGCTCGCCGACATCGGGACCTCGGCCGAGCCGATGGCCTCCCAGGTCTCGCCGTCGGCCGACAGTTCGGCCGTGAACAGGTCCCCGGTCCGCGTCAGCCGCAGCCACGCCGCGCCCTCGGTGTACGCGAAGCCGCCCCCGTCGGTGCCGAAGTCCGCCTGGAAGTGCGCCCCGTGCTCAGGGGTCACCGCGATGGCGGCGTACGTCGCGCCCTCCTCCGCGGACTCCTTCACCATGACCCCGGCCTTCGCCCACGGGTTCGTCGCCTCCTGCGCGGTCAGCCGCGCCGTGATCGACCCGTCCCCGATCAGCGGCCGGTGCACGAAGTGGAACTCGTCGGTCGCGTCCCAGACGTCCCAGCCCGCGCCGGTCACCGCGAACGCGCCGCCGCCGGGGCCCTCCGGGTCGAAGCTGCTGAGACCCAACTGGGTCCGCTCCCCGATGTCCGCGGCCTCCCACGGCTCCGGCGGGTACGGCAGCTCCGTGAACTCGGCCGTCACCGACGCGTCCTCGCCGGGGACGGTGAACACGTGCTGCCGCTCCGCCCCGGTCGACCAGCCCGCGAACGCGAACCGCGACCCGTCGGCGTACTGCGGCGACTCCGCGCCAAGCACGTACTCGGTGCCCACCACCATCCGCTTGGTCGTCGACTCCAGCGGCCGGCCGTCGAGCGTGAACTCCAGGCCCGCCGGATCGGTCGCGATCGACACCTCCACCGTGTTCGGGTGCACGTCCACATAGGTCGTGTCCGTCAGTCCGCCGGAGTCCGTGGCCGTCAGCGCGATCCGGTAGAACGTGTTGTCGCCGCCGTGCGGCGCCCGCGGGATCGTGATCTCGCCCGACGCGCCCTCGGCCGGGCCGTAGAACGGGTGCACGTGGTCGGCGTGGTGGAACTGCACCGTCCACGACAGCGCCGCCGCGGCCAGCGCCCCGTCCTCGGGGTCGGCCGCCTCGCCCGAGAACGCGACCACGTCGCCGCCGTCGTACGTCAGGCCCTCCTCCGGCGCCAGGATCACCGCCTCGGGCCTGGTGTTCCCCACCTGCACCTCGACCTGCGCCTGCGCCGACTTGTCGCCGTCGGAGACCGTGAGCACCGCCTGGTACACGCCGTCCTCGGTGTACGTGTGCACCGGGTCCGCCTCGGTCGAGCCGTCCCCGTCGCCGAAGTCCCACGCGTAGCTCAACGCGTCCCCGTCCGGGTCCGAGGAACCGCCGGAGGAGAACGCCACTTCCAGAGGCGCATAACCGTTGTCCGGCGTCGCGCTCGCCTCGGCGACCGGCGTCCGGTTCCCGCCGGAGGGCGCGATCCGGTACAGCTCACCGGGGTAGATGTTCAACTGGTACAGCGCCCCGTCCGGGCCGGTCTGGAGGTCCACGGGCGTGCCCGCCTCGGTGTCGAAGTCGTGCACCGACACCACCGACTCGAACGCCTCGTCCATCTCCAGGTACTTCACGAAACCGAGCGTGTAGTCCGCGATGAACACCGCGTCCTCGTACGCCTCCCCGAGCAACCCGCCCTCGTACACCTCCACCGCGGAGATCGAGCCCGCGCTCGCGGGCGGCGCCGTGTGCGGGTACGTGTACACCGGCTGCGCGTACGGGCAGTCCTCGCACACCCCCTCCACGTGCGGCCACCCGTAGTTCGCGCCGCGCTCGATGAGGTTGAGCTCCTCGAACTCCGAGCCGCCCACGTCCCCGGCGAGGATGTCCCCGGCATGGGGTCCACTGGGGACGAAGTCCCACCGGAACGAGTTCCGCAGCCCGTACGCCCACACCGAGGGCTCCGCCCCCGGCGTGTCCACGAACGGGTTGTCCGCCGGGACCGTGCCGTCCGCGTTGATGCGGTGCATCTTGCCGTGCACGTTCCCCAGGTTCGGCGGGTTCTGGTTGTTCGTGTTCATCCCGAGCGTCCAGTACAGCTTCCCGTCCGGGCCGAACCCGACGGTCCCGGAGTGGTGGAACACGTTCGCGTCCTGCTGCGACTGCACCAGCACCAGTTCCGAGTCCGGGTCGATCTCGTGCCCGGTCATCGTGAAGCGGCTCAACCGGTCCAGGTTGTCCGCGGCCGTGTATCCCACGTACACGTACACGTACCCGTTCGCCGCGAAGTCCGGGTCGAGCGCCATCCCCAGCAGCCCCCGCTCGTCCGATCCGGCCGTGGCCAGCTCGATGAGCGGGTGGTCGTGCAGCTCCCCGTCGTGCAGGAGCTGGATCGCGCCGTTCTTCTCCGCGATCAGGACGTCGCCGTCCGGCGTGAACCGGAACGCCGTCGGCTCCTCCAGGCCGCCGACCACCAGCAGCCGCTCGAACTCCGCCGGGGGCGCGGCCTCCGCCGCTGCGCCCGGCGCCGTCAGCAGCGCCGCCCCCACGACCATCCCGGCCGCCAGGCGGCCCCATCGTTCACCGCGCACGCACGACCTCCTCGTCGACGTCGATCTCGTCCGACGTGTCCAGCCCGTGGACCGTCAGCTCCCAGTAGTGGCGCTTGCTGGGCCGCAGGAGCTGCCCGAACGCCTTGTACGCCGCCACGCTCATGAGCCCCCAGTACAAGGGCACCGTGAGCATCGCGCGCACCGCCGCGTACAGGCCGCGCTTGAGGCAGCCGAGCATGAGCGCGTAGCACATGAGCGCGTTGCCGGCGATCATCGCGAACATGCCCCCGTAGAGCACGACCGGCGGGAACAGCGGCTCCATCCACTGCGGCCCGAACACGAAGTACGACAGCGTGAGCGCCCACATGAGCGGGTTGATGAGGGTCGTCACCGTCGAGAAGCCGAGCGTCAGGTGGATCGCCAGGGTCTTCTTCGTCCCCAGCTCCCGCCACAGTTTCAGCGGCTGCCGCGAGTGCACCAGCCACGTCTGGAGGTAGCCCTTGATCCACCGGCTGCGCTGGCGGATCCAGTTGCCCAGCGCCGAGTTGGCCTCCTCCTCGGTGACCGAGACGATCATGCGCACGTCCCAGCCACGCCGGGCGATGCGGATGCCGAGGTCGGCGTCCTCGGTGACGTTGAACGGGTCCCACCCGCCGAGGTCGCGCAGCGCGTCGATCCGGAAGTGGTTCGACGTGCCGCCCAGGGGGATCGCGAGCCGGTGCCGGTCCATGCCGTGCAGCGTCAGGCTGAAGTTCGTGGCGTACTCGGCCGAGAAGCACCGGGTGAGCCAGTTCGTCCACGGGTTCCAGTACTGGAGCTCGGCCTGGACGCACACCACCCGGTCCGGGAGCACCCGGAACGCCAGCGCGGCCTTGCGGAGCTGGTCGGGGTCGGGCCGGTCCTCGGCGTCGAAGATGACGCACAGCTCGCCGGTGGCGCGGGCGAGTCCGACGTTGCACGCCTTGGGCTTCGTCTTCGGCTGCGTGTCGGGCACGACCACCGTGCGGAACGCCGGGCCGAGGCCCTGCGCGGCGAGCGCGGTCCGGGTCTCGCCGTCGTCGGCCTCCACGAGCAGGAGGATCTCCAGCTTCTCCTGCGGGTAGTCGAGGGCCGAGAGCCGCCGGACGAGCCCGGGGACGACCGCGGCCTCGCGGTACAGCGGCACCAGGACCGTGTACCGGGGCAGCTCGGAGTCCGGGAACGTCTCCAGCGCACCGGGTTCGAAGCGCATCGCGGTGGACCGGCCCGAGCCCAGGACCATCGCGAGTTTGAAGCCGATGACGGCCAGGTAGAGGACGATGAGGGCGAACATGCCGCCCTGCGCCCATTGCAGGGGGCTCGGTCCGAACCCGGTGAGCAGGTCGACGGCGATCGCGCCGGCGACGAAGCCGACGACCGAGAGCGCGAGCGCGCTCTGGCCGGGGGAGAGGAGCCGCTGGGCGCTCAGGCCCGCGGGCGGGGCGTCGGGGTTCACGCGGCACCGCCTTCGGCACGGAAGACGAGCCGGTCGCCCTCGTCGTAGACCAGGTCGTAGTGCTCGTCGAGGACCTCGGTGCCCCACAGGGCCTCCCAGACGTCGTCCTCGGCCCCGGGCGTGGCCCGCATGTAGATCCACTCGACCCCCGCGGCGTGCGGGTCCGCGAGCGCCTCCTCCCAGATCCGGTAGGAGCCCTCGTACACCAGCGACCCGGTGGGCACCTGGGACTCGAAGGTCACCGACTCGTTCTCGAAGGACATCATGAGGGTGGTCCCGCCGTCGTGGTGCTCGCGCAGCCACTGCGAGACGGCGGCGTTGTCGGCCTCCCATCCGCTGGCGCGGTACTCGACGGCCTCGTCGAGGGTGACCGCGCCGTCGACGGCGAGGGTGGCGCCGACGACGGCGGCTCCTGCGAGGGCCCCGGCCGCGATGCGCCTGCCGGGGAGGCGGGGGACGAGCCTCCCGACGAGGTACCCGGCGAAGACCGCGGCGGGGATGAGCATGATGAGCCCGAACCGCACGTTGTAGAGGGCGCCCATGACCTCCTTGACGTGGAGGGGGCGCTCCCCGCTGTACAGGGCCCACACGAAGAACGGCGCGAACACGAGCATCGCGTAGGGCACGAGCGCCCGCGAGCGCAGCCGGCGCTGGACCGCGTACAGGACGAGTCCGGCCAGTCCTAGTGCGGCCGTGGCGATGCCGAGGTTGTGGAGCGAGGCGAGCCCGTAGGTCTCCATCGCGGTCGGCAGCGACCCGACGTTGGCCTCGCCCTCGGCGACCCACAGGGAGGAGTCGGCGTACTCGCCGGACCGCCAGTTCATGGGGTCGCCGAAGATCGCGAGGTTCCAGGCCATCCAGCCGAGGACGCCCGCGCCGGCGACGAAGCCGAACACGACGAGGGACCCCTCGGTGTGGGCGTACCTGCGGTGCCGGCGCAGTGCGGTGAACGCGACGATCGCGGCGGCGACGGCGCACAGGATCCAGCCCTCGTAGCGGGTCAGGGTCGCGGCGAGGACCGCGCCGGAGGCGAGCGACAGGTCCCTGATGCGCCCCTCGGTGCACCACTCGTGGAGGTAGTGGACCGCCACGACCGCGCACGCGAACAGCAGCAGCTCGGTCATGGCCGTGGCCTGGAGGTACAGCACGTTCGGGTTGAGGGCGAACAGACCCGCGGCGGTGAGGCCGCCGGCCCAGTGGCCCGAGAGCGAGCGGGCGTGGGCGAACAGGAACCGCACGGCCACCACGTACGAGGCCATCGATACGAACGCCCCGGCGAACCCGTTGAGGTACAGGCCCTCCCACAGCGACAGCGGCGCGGCGAGCAGGTGCGGCAGCGGCAGCCAGACGCCGCCGAGCTGGGCGAGCCCGGCCGTCGGACTCTCCACCACGCGCCTGGCGATGAGCAGGTGCGAGTTCGCGTCCTTGTACGCGAGCAGGTACCCGTGGTCGGCGAAGTACAGGTACGCGACGACGGCGGCGACGCAGGCGGCGAGCGCCACGAGGGCCGCGCCGGGGTCCTTGGGAGCCGCGAGGCGCCGGACCCAGCCGAGGCGGCGGGCGTCGCGGACCATGTGGCCGTAGACGACCGCGAGGCTGACGAGCGACTTGACGACCACCGAGAGGCGCGCGCCGGTCTGCTCGCCGTGCTCTCTGGGGTAGTGCTCGACGGGGTGCTCGACGATGCGGGCGCCGTCGCCCGAGATGCGGCACAGCAGCTCGGGGGAGATCGCGGCGGCCTCGCCGGACAGGCGCAGGTCCTGGAGCAGCGAGCGGTCGATGAGCTTGTACGCGCAGTCGACGTCGCGGCCGGGGACGCGCAGCAGCGTCTTGCACAGGATCGTCCACACCTTGGCGTTGAGACGGCGGCGCCACGGGTCGGCGCGGCGCCTGCGGTAGCCGATGACGGCGTCGGCGCGCTCCTCCTTCTTCTTCTCCCGCAGGCGCACCAGGTCCTCGGCGCGGAACTGGCAGTCGGCGTCGGTCAGCAGGATCTCGCGGAACCCGGTGCGCCGCAGCGCGGCCTCCAGGCCCGAGCGCACGGCGGCGCCGTAGCCCTGGTTGCGCTCGTGGTGGACCGCGATCACCCGTCCGGGGTGGGCCGCGGCGAGGCGGTCGATGATCGCGCCGGTGCGGTCGTCCGAGCCGTCGTCGACGACGACGACCGCGTGGGGGATCCCCTCGCGCACGAGCGTCGACAGGAAGTCCTGGACCGTGGCGGCGACGTTCGCCTCCTCGCGGTAGGCGGGCATGACCACGGCGACGCCGTCAGTCGGCGGCGGGGCCGCCGTTCGGACCGGGGAGTGCTGCGGCTGGTCGGCGATGATCGTCAAGTGAAGCTCCAAAGTGGTCGGTCTGGGCCGCCCTCCGGCGGCGGAAGACGAGGTGGTCGCTCGCGAGGTAGGTGAGGAGGGCCCCGGCGCACACCCCCGCCGCGGCGGCGGCGACCGGCGGCAGGAACCCGGAGGCGAGGGCGTACACGCCCGTGTTGCAGGCCAGGCTGACCGCGACGGTGGCCTGGAAGGAGAGCCAGCGCCTGGCCCAGGGCTCGGCCCGCGGCAGGCGCCGGTCGGACCAGGTGACGTAGGTGGACAAGAGGAAGTTGACCTGGGCCGAGGCGAGGAACCCGGTCGCATTGGCGATCGGGCCGGGCACGCCGGCGCGCCCCAGGGCCAGGAGTATCCCGGCTTGAATTGCGAAACAGGTCAGGCCGACGCCTGAGAATCGGGCGAGCCGCATCGCTTGCGGCCGGAGCCGACGCATTCGATAAGCCTCCTGAAGGCACGACGGATAAGCGCATCGACTCTTCTTCAATGGAGCGTCGTGCGTTCGGCTGTTCGGGGTTGTACGGACCACCTTAGCGAGGACTGAGCAGGTCATGTGTCCCGCCGAACACGGCTCGGGATCACGGTGCGTCACTTGGGGTCCGGTAAATGTCCAGTTTGGGCGAGTACGGGATTGCGCACGTCTCGCGCGTATCCGATCGATTCGGACAAGTCGCGATTACAATTCCGGCGACGAGTGTCGGGTAGTTGACTTCGCAGAATTGCCCGAACGGGGGATGACTGGGAAGTAGCTTTATCGGGTTCCCGGTGAATGTGAAGGAATATGTTACTAAACCCGTTAGACGAAGGGTCTTTACAAGAAGGGGGATCTGTGCAAATATCGAAATCGATCAATCTGGCCCTCGCTGTGGGGCCCAAGCGAAGGAGACGACGATGTCCTCAAGGATGGCCGCGCTCGCGGCGGCGACCGCGCTCGCCACCGCGGTCCTCGGCCTCGGCGCCCCCGCGCCGGCCGAGGCCGCCCCCGTGGCGTTCGACAACGGCCGCGCCATCACCGACACCTCCGGCAACCTCATGCACGCCCACGGCGGCGGCATGCTCAAGGTCGGGAGCACCTACTACCTCGTCGGCGAGCAGCGCAACGACTACCTCTTCGACCAGGTCTCGATGTACTCGAGCACCGACCTGGTCAACTGGACGTTCCGCAACGACATCCTCAGCGCCGAGTCCGACCCCGACCTCTCGCCCGCCAACATCGAGCGGCCCAAGGTCGTCTACAACCCGAACACCGGCAAGTACGTCCTGTGGGCGCACAAGGAGAACGGCGTCGACTACGGCGACGCCGAAGTGGCCGTGGCCGTCTCCGACACCGTCACCGGCGACTACGACTACCGGGGCTCGTTCCGCCCCGCGGGCTACGACTCCCGCGACATGACCCTCTTCGTGGACACCGACGGCACCGGCTACCTCATCTCCGCCGCCGACGTGAACTACGACCTCAACGTCTACCGCCTCACCGACGACTTCCTCGCCATCGACGAGCTCGTGCACGTCTTCGACGGCTACCACCGCGAGGCCCCGGCCGTATTCGTGCGCAACGGGGTCTACTTCCTGGTGACCTCCGGCGCCACCGGCTGGAACGCCAACCAGACCCAGTACGCCACCACCACCAACTTCCCCGAGGGCGCCTGGTCCGGCTGGTCCAACGCCGGGAACTCCACCACCTTCGGCTCCCAGCCGACCTACGTCACCACCGTCCAGGGCACCGCCGGCACCAGCTACCTCTACATGGGCGACCGCTGGGGACCCCAGTGGGGCGGCAAGCCCATGGACTCCGAGTACGTGTGGCTCCCGATCAGCTTCCCCAGCAGCACGAGCATGAGCCTGACCTGGTACTCGACCCTGAACATCGACGCCGCCGCGGGCACCGTCCAGGGCGTCGTCGGCAACGACGACGGCAGCCCGTACTCGACCAAGTTCGTCAACGCCGGCTCGGGCAAGTGCGTCGACGTGCCCTCCGGCTCCGGCGCGGACGGGACCGCGCTCATCCAGTACGGCTGCTGGAACGGCGCGCCCCAGGCGTTCACCTTCGACCCCGTCTACCCCGGCTCCAAGGTCGGTTCCATCGCCAACACCGCCACCGGCAAGTGCTGGGACGTGCTCGACCAGTCCACCGCCGTCGGCGCCCCCGTCGGCCAGTGGGGCTGCTGGGCCGGGGGCAACCAGCGCTTCGCCCTCCGCGCCGCCGCCGGCGGCGGCCACCTGATCGTGGCCCAGCACTCCGGGCTGTGCCTCTCGGTCAGCGGCGCCTCCACCGCCGACGGCGCCGCGATCGTCCAGAGCGCCTGCACCGGCGCCGCGAACCAGCGCTGGACCGTCACCGTCCGGTAGCGCGGAAGCGAAGGAGGCCGCCGCGGGACCCGCCGTCCCGCGGCGGCCTGTGTCGCCTGCCTCATCCCCACCCCGCCGTTCGCCGCAGGTCCCTTGACCAGGCATAATCGAGAGGTTGCGCTTCGGCGCGGCATCTCCCGGTCCTCCGAGACCGGACGCCCGGGGCCGAAGGCCCGCAAAAGGGCACAGTATGCGAGTCGCTCCCGGCGACGCCTTCGAGCACACGGTGCTTCGAGAGCACTGCCGGGCGCGGCGCTTAGCGAACGAAAGGAATCAGTCTCGTGACTGATCAACAGCAATCGGCCGGCGGCCGGGACGGCGGCGGCGGAGGCCGCGGCGGTCGCGGCGGCCGCGGGGGCCGTGAAGGCGGTCGCGGACGCGACCGCGCCGAGAAGTCCCCGCACATCGAGCGCGTCGTCACCATCAACCGCGTCGCCAAGGTCGTCAAGGGCGGCCGGCGCTTCGCCTTCACCGCCCTCGTGGTGGTCGGCGACGGCGCGGGCAACGTCGGCGTCGGCTACGGCAAGGCCAAGGAAGTCCCGGCGGCGATCGCCAAGGGCGTCGAAGAGGCCAAGAAGAACTTCTTCACGGTCCCCCGCATCGGCGGCACCATCCCGCACGAGACGTTCGGCGAGGACGCGGCCGGCAAGGTCCTCCTCAAGCCCGCCTCGGCCGGTACCGGTGTCATCGCGGGCGGCCCCGTGCGCGCCGTCCTCGAGTGCGCCGGCGTCCACGACGTCCTGTCGAAGTCCCTGGGCTCCTCGAACGCGATCAACATCGTCCACGCGACGGTGCGCGCGCTCAAGCAGCTCGAGTCGCCGGAGGCCGTCGCGGCCCGCCGCGGCATGCCGCTGGAGGACATCGCTCCCCAGGGCCTGCTGCGCGCCCGCGCCGAAGCCGCCCAGGCTGCGCAGGCGTAGGGGATCTGACATGGCACGTTTGAAGATCACCCAGCACAAGTCGGTCATCGGCGAGAAGCCGAAGGCCCGGGCGACCATCGAGACGCTCGGCCTCCGCAAGATCGGCCAGACCGTCTACAAGGAGGACCTCCCGCAGTACCGCGGCATGGTCCACCGCGTCCGTCACCTGGTCGACGTCGAGGAGGTCGAGTAGTCATGAGTATCCGTATTCACGACCTGCAGCCGGCCCCCGGCGCCAAGAAGGCCAAGACCCGCGTCGGTCGCGGTGAGGGCTCCAAGGGCAAGACCGCCGGCCGCGGCACCAAGGGCACCAAGGCCCGCAAGACCGTGCCGGCCGCCTTCGAGGGCGGGCAGATGCCGCTCCAGCTGCGCGTGCCGAAGCTCAAGGGCTTCAAGCCGCACAACAAGCTCGTCTACCAAGTGGTCAACCTCGACCGCCTCGTGGAACTCTTCCCCGACGGCGGCCAGGTCGGCCCGGAGCAGCTGATCGAGGTGGGCGTCCTCAACAAGAAGGAGCTCATCAAGGTCCTCGGCTCGGGCGAGCTCGAAGGCGTCAAGTTCGACCTGAAGGCGCACGCCTTCTCGGCCTCGGCCACCACCAAGGTCGCCGCCGCCGGCGGTTCGACCACCGTGGTGGACAAGAAGACCGGTGAGGCGCTCGCCGAATAGGCGGACGTCCATGCGGACGAACACCTGATCTGCGCAAACGGGCCGGAGGGAACTCCGGCCCGTTTCGTCATGCTCAGTGCCGAATACGGTGCGTCCGAATGCGCCTGCTAGGCTCCCTTGGCGAGGATCACCGTCTTCCTCGGGCGCGTGACCCCCTCGCTACGAACTTCACACGCCCACTGGTAACGAAAGGTGTTGCACCGCAACACCATGGGCCCCGCCAGGGGGTCTTGTTCAGGAGGAACCGCATTGCTCTCCGCCTTCATCAGCGCGTTTCGGACCCCGGATCTGCGCAAGAAGATCCTGTTCACCCTGATGATCATCGGTCTGTATCGTCTGGGTGCGCAGATGCCGAGTCCCGGCATCGACTATGCCGCGGTGCAGTCCTGCCTGAACATCCAGCCCACCGATGAAGCGGGCGTCTTCGGCCTCCTGAACCTGTTCACCGGTGGAGCGCTCCTCCAGCTCTCGGTCTTCGCGCTCGGCGTCATGCCGTACATCACCGCGTCGATCATCATGCAGCTGCTGACCGTGGTCATCCCCAGGCTGGAGCAGCTCCGCAAGGAGGGCCAGCCCGGCCAGGTCAAGATCACCCAGTACACCCGGTACCTGACGCTGGGCCTCGCCCTGCTCCAGGCGTCCGGCTACATCGCGCTCGCCCGGTCGGGGATCCTGTTCCAGACCGAGTGCCCGAGCCCGATCCTCCCCGACCTGTCGACCACCGAGGCGAACATCCCCTACTGGATGTCCGTGGTCACCGTCGTGGCGGTCATGGTTGCCGGCTCGGCGATCATCATGTGGTTCGGCGAGCAGATCACCGAGCGCGGCGTCGGCAACGGCATGAGCCTGCTGATCTTCGCGTCGATCGCCGCCCAGATGCCCGGCCAGTTCTGGTCCCTCCAGGAGTCCGAGGGCTGGTTCATGTTCGCCGTCATCGTCGGCCTCTGCATCGCGATCATGGTCGCGGTCATCTTCATCGAGCAGTCGCAGCGCCGCATCCCGGTGCAGTACGCCAAGAAGATGGTCGGCCGCCGGATGTACGGCGGCACCTCGACCTACATCCCGCTCAAGGTCAACCAGGCCGGCGTCGTGCCCGTCATCTTCGGCTCCTCGCTGCTGTACATCCCGACGCTGTTCCGCCAGCTCAACCAGAACAGCGACGCCCAGTGGGTCCAGTTCATCGACCGGTACCTGCTCAACCAGGGCTCGTGGGTGTACATCACGCTCTACGCGTTCCTCATCATCTTCTTCACGTACTTCTACGTGTCCATCACCTTCAAGGTCGACGACGTCGCCGAGAACATGAAGAAGGCCGGCGGGTTCATCCCGGGCGTGCGCCCGGGCAACCCCACCGCGACCTACTTGCAGCGAGTCCTGTCACGCCTGACCTTCCCGGGCTCGCTGTACCTCGCCGCGATCGCTATCCTTCCCAATCTGGCCATCATCGCGTTCGGTAACCAGCAGCTGTTCGCTCAGTTCGCGTTCGGCGGCACCTCGGTGCTGATCATGGTGGGCGTCGGCCTGGAGTCGGTCAAGCAGATCGAGTCCCAGCTGATGCAGCGCCACTACGAGGGCTTCCTGCGCTGACGCAGGCTTGACCTCAGTGCCACAGCGCGGCCGCCCAGGCCGCGCTATCGGCACGTTCGGCGGACGTCCGCCGAAGATCGGCACGTATGACACGGGAGGAAATTCTTTGCGACTGGTACTCGTAGGCCCGCCCGGGGCCGGCAAGGGCACCCAGGCGGAGATCATCGCCGAGCGGCTCGGCATCCCCAAGATCTCCACCGGCGACATCTTCCGCGCCAACGTCTCCGGCGGCACCCCGCTGGGCCTCAAGGCTAAGGAGTACATGGACGCCGGCGAGCTCGTCCCCGACGAGGTCACCAACGAGATGGTGGCCGACCGCCTCGCGCAGGACGACGCGAAGGACGGCTTCCTGCTCGACGGCTACCCCCGCAACACCGAGCAGGCCAAGGTCCTCGACGGCATCCTCAAGGAGGCCGGCGTCACCCTCGACACCGCCCTCGAACTGGTCGCCAGCGACGACGAGGTCGTGCGCCGGCTCTCGGGCCGCCGCGTCTCCAAGTCCACCGGCAAGGTCTACCACCTCGAGTTCGACCCGCCGGCCGACCCCGACTCGGACGACCTGTACCAGCGCAGCGACGACAAGCCCGAGACCGTGAAGCACCGCCTGGAGGTCTACGCCGAGCAGACCGCCCCCCTGGTCGGCTACTACCAGGCGCAGGGCAAGCTCGTCGAGATCGACGCCATCGGCGAGGTCGCCGAGGTCACCGAGCGCGCGCTGACCGGCATCGGCGCGGCGGAGTAGGCGAGGTGTTCCGCCGTCGCGACCGGATCCAGTACAAGACCCCGGAGCAGATCCGCAAGATGCGGGCCGCGGGCCTCGTGGTGGCCGAGGTCCACCAGGCCATGCGCGAGTCCGCCGGACCGGGCGTCTCGACGGCGGAACTCGACCGCATCGCCGAGGAGGTCATCCGCTCCTCCGGCGCGGTGCCCTCCTTCAAGGGCTACGACATCGGCTTCGGGCCCTACCCCGCCTCGATCTGCTCCTCGGTGAACGAGCAGGTCGTCCACGCCATCCCCGCCGCGGACGCCGTCCTGGAGGCCGGGGACCTCCTGTCGGTCGACGTCGGCGCGATCGTCGACGGCTGGCACGGGGACGCCGCGATCACCATCGAGATCGGCGAGGTCGCCCCGGAGCTGTCCGCCCTGCGGGCCGCCTGCGAGGCGTCCATGTGGGCCGGCATCCGCGCCGCCGCGACCGCCAAGCGCCTCGGCGGGATCTCGCACGCCGTCGAGCACTCCGTGGAGCACTCGGGGGACTACGGGATCGTCACCGGCTTCGGCGGGCACGGCATCGGCACCGAGATGCACCAGGACCCGCACATCCTCAACTACGGCCGCCCGAGCGAGGGCCCCAGGCTCCGCCCCGGCATGGCCCTGGCGATCGAGCCGATGATCACGCTCGGCTCGCCGGACACCGCCGAACTCGAGGACGGCTGGACCATCGTCACCGACGACGGCTCGGTCGCCGCCCACACCGAGCACACCATCGCCCTCTGCGAGGACGGCGTGTGGGTGCTGACGGCCCCGGACGGCGGGGTCGAACAACTGGGCGAACTGGCCGCGAGCGCGGCTCGCGGTGAATAGGACTCCGGTGCCATAATGGCCTCGTGACCGAAGACCACGGGAAGCTGCGCATCTCCAACGACGACCGCGACGAGGCGATCGCGCAGCTCCGCGCGGCCCTCGACCAGGGCCGCATCGACCTGGGCGAGTTCGACGAGCGCTCGATGGCCGCTTACAGCGCCAAGACCAACGCCGAGCTCGACCTCATCTTCGAGGACCTCCCGGGCGGGCGCCCGAAGGTCGGCGAGGTCGTCCCCGCCGAGCCGGCCGCCGCCCCCGCGGCCCCGCCCGCTCCGAAGCGGAGCCTGCTGCGGCGCCTCCCCGCCCTCCAGGGCCTCGTCACCGTCGGCCTCATCACCACCGGCGTCTGGTTCGCGACCTGGATCGGCAGCGGCGACATGCCGTACTTCTGGCCGATCTGGCCCATCCTCGGCCTGGGCATCGCCACCGTCCTCCAGGTCGTCAACATGGGCTTCGGCGGCGGCGACGAGGACGGCGACGACGACGAGGACCGCCGCGACCGGCGCGAGCGCCGCGACCGCGACCGGGGGCACCGCCACGGCCACCCCGGCGGCCACCACGGCGGCACCGCCCACTGACCCCCCGAAGCACCCGACCCCACCAAGGAGCCCGAATTGTCCTCCCTCGAACGGTACGGCGACCGCACCATGCGGATCGGCAACCCCGAGCGCGGCGCCCTGACCGAGATCCTCCGCGCGGCGGTCGACCAGGGGTACATCGACCTCGACGAGTACGAGAAGCGCGTCGACGTGCTCCTCGCGGCCCAGACCGTCGGCGACGCCGAGGTCGTCCTCGCGGACCTGCCGGCCTACCAGCGCCTCATCGAGCCCGCGGAGCCCGAGAAGCTCGGCACTCCCGACTGGATCAAGTGGATGTGGTTCGGGTTCTCGATCCCGATCGGCATCAACCTGGGCGTGTGGCTGGTCGTCGAGGCGCTCACCGAGGGCTCGATCTACTTCTGGCCCATCTGGGTCATGGTCCCGCTGCTGGTCGTCGGCATCGCCCTGACCGGCGCCGAGCGCGGCATCATGCGCCCCGCCGAGGAGCGCAAGCGCAAGGAGCGCCTGCGCCGCAAGCGGAACCAGCGGTAGGCGCGGGACGGCGGGCGCCGGGGCGCCCGCTGGACATGTGAAAGTCGCGGACACGCGAAAGGCGCAGACATGTGAAAGGCCCTGCGGCGCGATGCCACAGGGCCTTTGCTGATGGGGTGATCGACGGGACTTGAACCCGCGACCTCCTGGACCACAACCAAGCGTTCTACCAGCTGAACTACGACCACCATCGGGCTTCAACAAGGAAGCCGGGGACAATAATAGCCACTGGGCCCCGTGCGGTGTCAACGGGGTTGGGTGTTCGGGGTCTCACCGGACGTCCCGGCCAGCGCCGCGGCGGCGGCTTTCGCCTCCTCGCTCGAGGGCCCGGGCAGGCCCACGAAGACGGTGCGCCGGTAGTACTCCAGCTCGTTCACGCTCTCCTTGATGTCGGCGAGCGCGCGGTGGGCGAGGCCCTTGGGCGGCTGGTTGTAGTACACGCGCGGGTACCAGCGCCGCGTGAGCTCCTTGATGGACGACACGTCGATCATGCGGTAGTGCAGGTGGTCGTCCAGGCGGGGCATGTATTTGGTGATGAAGGTGCGGTCGGTGGCGATCGAGTTGCCGCACAGGGGGGCGGTGCGCGCCTCGGGCACGTGCTGCCGGATGTACCGCAGGACCTCGTCCTCGGCCTCGGCGAGGGAGGTGCGGGACGCCTTCACCTCGTCGGTGAGACCGGACTTCGCGTGCATGTCGGCCACGAAGGCGCCCATGTTCTCGAGCACGTCCGGGTCGCACGCGATGACGATGTCGATGCCGTCGTCCAGGGGGGTCAGGTCCGGTTCGGTGACGAGCACGGCGATTTCGATGAGGGCTTCGGTGTCCGGGTCGAGGCCGGTCATTTCGCAGTCGACCCACACAAGGCGTTCTTCTGTCACCCGGCCAACTCTACGCGCAGGCGGTCACGGGCGTGATCTTCGTGTCACGCGCCCGGAAGTCCCCCGCGGGAGGGCCGGGAGGCGCAGACTGGAGAGAACGAGGGGTGCTCGGAATCCGACATCAACAGCTGAGAATGGTGTTGCTTGTCACCGCTACCGTCCGCTATGGTGCGGGTATCAGAGCGTCGCCGCCTTCCCGGCCGGAAAACACGTGATTCGGGCCGCAAAGAGATGATCTCTCAACTTTTTCAAGGTAAGGCGCGTGTACCCCTAGAGATTGAAGGTTTGCGATGAAGCAGGCCGGAGACGATACCGTGACCAGGACTCGGATCTCCCCACTGAACCACCGGTGAGGTGATCCCCGTCTCAGAGGCATCATGAAGGTTGCCCGCCCCCGTCCCAGAGACAGGAGCCGTGAACCGAGCATAGCCCGAGAGACCGGTTTGCGGGATTGTGCGACGACCCGGAAGGGCACCCGTCGGCAACGATTCCGTAACCGTGGCGCATCGAACACCGGGGCACGGAATTCCACGCAACGAAGCGGTCGTTGTAACTGGTACACCGTTCACGCGGTGTCGGGGGACGAGGAAGCTGGAGGAGACCTTGAGCGTGGATACTACTGAAACACCCACCCTCACCACCCAAGAGGTCGCTGAGGAACGAGACCTTGTAGGCGTCTACCTGCACGAGATCTCGAAGACGCCGCTGCTCGACGCGGCCGCCGAGGTCGACTTGGCGAAGGCGGTCGAGGCGGGTCTGTTCGCGAAGCACCTGCTCGGTGAAGGTGAGACCTTCGGCGCGGCCTCCGAGAAGGAGCTCAAGCGCCTGATCGAGGACGGCGCGCGCGCGAAGGAGCAGTTCATCAAGGCGAACCTGCGGCTGGTCGTGTCGATCGCCCGCCGGTACGTCCGCTCCGGAATGCCGATGCTCGACCTGATCCAGGAGGGCAACACCGGCCTGGTCCGCGCCGTCGAGAAGTTCGACTACGCGCGCGGCTTCAAGTTCTCGACCTACGCCACCTGGTGGATCCGTCAGGCCATCAGCCGGGCGATCGCCCAGCAGGAGCGCACCGTGCGCCTGCCGGTGCATCTGGTCGAGGACGTCAACCGGATGCGCAACGTCACCCGCCAGCTCACCCGTGAGCTCGGCGGCGACCCCGAACCCGACCAGGTGGCCGCCGCGCTCGGCGTCACGGTCGAGCGGGTCAACGAGCTCATCCGCTGGAGCCAGGACACCGTCTCGCTGGACACGCCGATCGGCGACGACGGCGACACCAACCTCGGCGACCTGGTCGCCGACTCCGACGAGCCCAGCCCCGAGGACGTCGTCCTCGCGGGGATGGAACGGCAGCGCATCGAGATGATGCTCAACCACCTCGACGAGCGCTCCGCCGGCATCGTGAAGGCCCGCTACGGGCTCGAAGACGGCCGGGAGCACTCCCTCACCGAGGTCGCGCACCGGTTCCACCTGTCGCGCGAGCGCATCCGGCAGCTGGAGATCCAGGCGCTGGCGCGCCTCAAGGAGCTCGCCAACGACCAGGTGATGGCCGAGGCGGCTTGAAGGCGCGATAGGCGATAAGGAAACAGCACGCGAGGCGAAGGGCCGGGGCGAGAGCCCCGGCCCTTCGGCGTCCCGGTGTCGCGGCCGGGACGCCCTCGCACTCGCGCGCGGTCAGATCCGGCGGTAGCCGTCGATCGACATGCCCATGTCGAGGTCCGAGATCTTCACGACGTCGCCCGGCTTGGGCGCGTGGATGACCTGGCCGTCGCCGATGTACATGGCGACGTGGTTCTGGCCGTTGTAGAAGACCAGGTCGCCGGGCTTGAGCTCGTCGCGGCCGATGCCGCTGGTCTCGTCCCACATGGCCCACGTGGAGTGGGTGAGGGAGACGCCCGAGACGTCGTAGGCGCCGGCGATGAGGCCGGAGCAGTCCCAGGTGTCGGGGCCGGCGGCGCCGAACACGTAGGACTCGCCGAGCTGGTCCTTCGCGAACTGGACGGCGGCGGTGGCCGCGTCCGAGCTGTACTCGGCGGTGGAGCCGGAGGAGGACGAGGACGAGGAGGACTCCTCGGCCGACGCCTCGGCCTCGGCCGCGGCTTCGGCGGCAGCGGCGGCCTCAGCGGCCGCTTCCGCTTCGGCGGCCTCGTCGTAGGCGGCCTGGGCGTCCTCGATCTGGGCGTCGAGCTTGCCGACCTGGGTCTGGAGGTCCGCGATCCGCGGCTCCAGCCGGTCGACGGTCTCGGCGGCGGTCTCGGCCTCGGCGTACTTGTCGGACTGCTCCTGCGCGTACTCGACGAGCGTGGAGACCTTGGCCCCGAGCTCGTCGTCGGCGGACTCGACCGCGGCGGTCACGTCCAGGAGCTGCGCACCGGTGGTGCCGTAGTCGGCGGCGGTGGCGGTGATGACGGCGTTCGCGGCGGCGAGCTGCGTCTGGAGTCCGGTGAGGGAGGTGGCGGCGGCGTCGCGCTCGGTCTCCAGGTCGCCGAGGTGGTCCTCGATCTCGGAGGCGGACGCCGCGTCGTAGTCGATGTCGTCGGCCGCGTGGGCCCGGCTGCCGGCGAAGGCCGTCACCAGCCCGACGGTGGCGACGGTGACGCCGGTGTAGGCGGCGATGCGGCGGAGGATCGCGGCGGCGCGCGATCGGTGGTCGATGTCAGTGCAGGCTTGAGTATCAGTGCAGGCTTGAGCCACCAGGTGGCCTTTCTTCCTCGGCCGCCTACCGGGTTAGCTGTCGGGTTCGGGCAGGGAAGATCGCCCTACCCGCGCAGGCGAGGGCGCCTGTGCGGGATTCACCCCGTGCGCCGCCTGCATTGGGGGGAGCGGCGCGGCTGGGTCCCCGGCCCGCGCGGCGGTGGCGCGCCCCGTACCGGGAGGAACGGGCGCCATGCGCTGCGCGGCTCGGCGGTCCGGACGGGTGGGTCTCTGGGGGAGCCCTGAGGACCCGACCGGAACAGCCGCCGACGCTAGTCGGGGGTGACCCGGATCGCCAAGTCCGCTGTGAGGGTGGTCACCGATCCGGATCGGACAGTGGTGACGGGGCGGGAGACAGGGCCACTATCCTGCGGGTTTATTGTCCGAACGGCCGACCTGCGGGTGGACCGTCCGCCGGGACGGTTCGCGAGGGGCGCTCGCGTCGGCACCCGCCCCCGCTTGCAAGCGTGCCCGAGGGGTCCGACGGTCCGCCCGGCCGGTCTCGACCGCCTCCGTCGAACGGCCTCGCACCGCCTCGACCCGAACCGCCCATGGGCGTCGCTCAGAAACTCCGCAGCGACCTGGGCGGGGGCGGGGACTGGATCGCGGTGGCGTCGGTGGCCGGGGCGGCGCCGCCGATGTACTCGCGCAGCTCGGTGCCCTCCAGGACCCGGCACGGGAAGGCCGCGCCCGCGCAGCGGCGGCGCAGCTCCGCGACCGGCAGCTCAACTCCGGAGGCCACGGCCACGACGTTCCCGAACCGGCGCCCGCGCAGCACCGCGGGCTCGGCCATGACCGCCACGTGCGGCCACACCTCCCGCATCGCGGCCAGGGCCGGCTTGAGGAACCGCATGTGCCCGCCGTCGCACAGGTTCACCGCGTAGTGCCCGCCCGGGCGCAGCACCTGGTCCGCGGCCCGCAGGAACTCCGTCCCGGTGACGTGTGCCGGGACCCGCGCGCCGTCGTACACGTCGGTGATCACCAGCTCGTAGCTGTCCTCGGGCGCCGACTCGACCGCCTCCCGCGCGTCGGTGCGCCGGATCTTCACCTTGACGCCGCGCGGCAGCGGGGCCTCGGCCCGCACCAGCTCGATGAGCGCCTCGTTCGTCTCCACGGCCTGCTGGTACGAGCCCGGCCGGGTCGCGGCCACGTACCGGGCCATCGCCAGTCCGCCCGCGCCCAGGTGCAGCACCCGCAGGGGCCGCCGCGGCCCGGCCGCGGCGTCCACCAGGTACGCGATGCGCTGCATGTACTCCGCGTCCAGGTAGGACGGGTCGTCGAGGTCGATCGTCGCCTGCACGACCTCGTCGTAGACCAGGTGCAGCAGGTTCGGGCGGTCGGGGTCGCGGTCGAAGCGGAGCGCGTCCTTCATGGCGGTGCCGTTCACGGTCGGGGAGGCGGACCCCGCGAGTCTAGGGTCCAGCCTAGGACCCGGGGCCCTGGGACGCCTGCGTCCGGGCCGAGGCCGCGATGTGCGCGATGCGCCGCAGCGCCGCGAACACCGTCTCGCCCAGGACCGTCGCCGTCACCGCCTGCTCGACGTCGACGCCCTCCACCCGGGTCGCCTCCGCGATGGCCTCCATGTCCGCCGACGCCAGCGCCGCCGCCGCGTCCGCGTAGTGGCCCAGCACCTCCTGCGGATCGGGATTCCCCAAGCGGTAGAACGCGGTCAGGGCCGTGACCATCGCGTCGCGGTACATCGGCGGCGCCACCTCGGCCCACCCGTACTCGCCCAGCAGCTGGTCCACGGTGCGCTCCGCGGCCTCCCGCGTGCCCTCGCTCGCGAGCGAGAACGCCGGCTCCCGGTGCGTCGCCGCGAGCGCCGCCCCCATCGCCTGGAACGCCGAGTCCTGATGGCGCGCAAGCACGGTGAGCACTTCCCCGATCTGCGCCACCGACAGCCCCGCGGTCTCCGACAGCGCCCTGATGAGCGTCAGGCGGTGCACGTGAGGGGACCCGTACTCGACGGTGTTCCCCTCGCCGTGCTCGCCCGGCTGGAGCAGCTGCTCCCGCAGGTAGTACTTGATGGTGGCGGCCGGAACGCCGGTCCGCTCCGACAGCTCGCCTATGCGCATACGAGGCAGTCTATGCCGGAATGCGCGCCCGCGTTACCGTTGAGCCACGGCCGGAACCCCCGCCCCGACACGTCCCCACCCGGAAAGGCGGAGGCCGATGGACCCGCACCCGCCGCCCCCTCCCGACCGCCCCGAACCCGAACGGCTGCGCCATGCATGACCTCCGAACCGCCCTCCTCGAAGAGCTCCGCGAGATCGCCGCGCGGCCGGTCCCGGACTTCGACCCGGCGCTGGCCGACGACTTCGCCGCCACCGGGCGCCGCCTGCCCTACGAGGCCCAGTACTTCGCGCGCCGCCGCCACCTCGCCGCGCTCGCGATCACCGGCGAGGCCGCCCCGCTCTCCTCGCTCCTCAAGGACGTCTGCCAGGAGCGGTCCTGGGCCCTGCCCGCCCACTGGGGCGAGGACTTCGACCCGCGCACCTGCGTCGACCTGTTCGCGTGCGAGACCGCGCAGACCCTCGCCGAGATCCTGCGCCTGCGCGAGGACGTCGAAGGTCGCGAGCAGGTCGAGGCCGAGATCCGCGAACGCGTCCTCGACCCGTTCTTCGAGTCGGAGTTCCCGTTCTGGTGGGAGCTGCGCATCTCCAACTGGACCGCCGTGTGCGCCGGCGCCGCCGGGCTCGCCGCGCTCGCCCTCGGCTACGACACCGACGTCGTCCGCGCCCGGGTCCTGCCCGCGCTCCAGAGCTACCTGTTCTCCTTCGGACCCGACGGCGGCTGCGTCGAGGGCGTCTACTACTGGATCTACGGGTTCGGGTACTTCACCTACTTCGCCGAGGCGTGGCGCGAGGCCACCGGCGAGGACCTGCTCGAAGGCAACGAGGCCATCGCCGCGTTCCCGGCCCGCGCCCAGCTCTACCCCGGCTCCTTCGCCACGTTCGGCGACACCGACGGCGACCCGCTCCTGCCCGCCGGGCTCCTCACCCGCCTCCACGACCGGCTCGGCGCCGAGCCCCCCGCGGCCTCCCGCCCCCAGACCTTCGCCGAGGACGAGTGCGCGCGCTGGGCCCCGCTCACCCGCACCCTCGAGTGGGGCCGGCCGCTCCCGGAGTCGGTCGAGCCCGCCCGGACCCTCCTGCCCGAGGTCGGCTGGTTCGTCGAGCGCCGCCGCATCGGCCGGCGCATGTGGGCCCTCGCCGTCAAGGGCGGCTACAACGAGGAGCCCCACAACCACCTCGACCTGGGCGCCTTCATCATCGCCGTCGACGGCGAGCAGCTCCTGTGCGACGCCGGGGCCGGGGAGTACACCGCCGCGTACTTCGGCGAGGAGCGCTACGAGCAGGTCCACCCCTCCGCCGCCTGGCACTCGGTGCCCACCGTCGAGGGCGCCGCCCAGCAGCCCGGCGAGGACTCCCGCGCCGAGCTCGTCGACGGCCCCGACGGCGTCGAGGTCTACGTCGACGCCTACGGCGACGGCGCCCTCATCCGCAAGTTCGCGTGGAAGGACGAGCGGATCATCCTGCGGGACTTCGGACCCGAGCTCACCGAGACGTTCGTCAGCCGCATCCGCCCCGAACTCGAGGGCGACCGCGCGGTGTGGACCGGCGAGCGCGGCACCCTCATCCTCCACGGGATCAACCCCGAGGACGCCCTGGTCGACTCGGTCGACACCGCCGACCACCGGGGCTTCCACGACCGCCTATGGGCGCTCCGCTTCGGACTCCCCGCGGAGAGCGCCCGCCTCCGCTTCGAGCTGCTCTAGGAGCCCGTCGGCCTTGAGGCGGCGGCGGGCCGCCGCGATGGCCTCGCTGGTGTGCTCGAACAGGCGCCCCTGCTGCCATAGCGGTTCCAGGATGCCAAGGGCCTCAAGGGGTTTGGCGTGCACCGGTTCGAGGCCCGAGAGGTACACGGCGATGCCGCGGTGCTCCAGGCGCCGGATCGCGTCGGCCAGGACCGTCGCCCCCGACGCGTCCATCGTGGACACCCGGCTCATGCGCAGGACCACCACGCGCACGTCCGCCACGTCCAACAGCTGCAAGAGGAACCGGTGCGCCGCCGCGAAGAACAGCGGCCCCTCCAGCCGGTACGCCACGATGTGCTCGTGCAGCAGCGCCGCCTCCTCGTCGTGGTGGTCGTCGTGGTCGATCGGCTCCTCCTCCACCGACACCGACCGCGAGATCCGCCCCAGCGCCAGCAGCCCCGCCAGGGCGATCCCCACCGCGACCGCCCACACCAGGTTGAACAGCACCGTCGCCGCCAGCGTCAGCCACATGACCGCCGCATCGGCGCGCGTCGACCGCGCCAGCGCCAGCATCGAGCCGACCTCGATCATCCGGATCGACGTCGCGATGAGCACGCCCGCGAGCGCCGCCAGCGGCACGTGCGCGACCAGCGGCGCGAGCGCGAGCATCATGAGCGCCAGCACCACCGCGTGCGTCAGCGACGCCAGCCGCCCCGCCGCCCCCGACCGGACGTTCACCGCCGTGCGCGCGAGCGCCCCCGAGGACGGCATCCCGCCGAAGAACGGCGTCACCAGGTTCGCCACGCCCTGCCCCAGGAGCTCGCGGTCCGGGTTGTGGTGGCGCCCCACGGTCATGTTGTCCGCCACCGTGGCCGACAGCAGCGACTCCAGCGCGCACAGCGCGCAGATCGCGACCGCCGCCGCAACGAGCTGCGGCGCCTCCGACGCGAAGTCGAGGAACCCCGCCTCCGGGGCCGGGACGGTCCGCGGCAGCGACCCGATGACCGCGACCCCGGGCTCGGCGAACCACACCACGACCGTCGCCGCGATCACCGCGAGCAGCGGCGTCGGGATCTGCGAGTGCAGGCGCGAGCCCAGCAGGATCGCGGCGACCACGCCGAACGTGACCGCGACCGGCGCCCAGTCCGGGGCCGCCGCGAACGTCCGCAGCGACTCCCACGCGCCCGTGATGAGGTGCGCGTTCTGCGAAGGGAGCCCGAGCGCGGGCGGGAGCTGCTGCACCGCGATGACGATCCCGACCCCCGCCGTGAAGCCCTCGACCACCGGGACCGGCACGTACCGCGCGTACCGGCCCGCCCCGCACAGCGCGAGCGCGACCAGCATGATCCCGGCCATCACCCCCACGAGCATCACGCCCGTGTGCGAGTGGGTGGCCGCCAGCGGCACCAGCACCACCGCCATCGTCCCGGTCGGGCCCGTCACCTGGAGGTTCGAGCCGCCCAGGAGCGCCGCGAGCACCCCGGCGATGATCGAGGTGATGAGGCCCGCGAAGGCCCCCAGGCCCGAGGCGATCCCGAAGCCCAGCGCCAGCGGCAGCGCGACGACCGCGACGGTGAGCCCGGCGAGGAGGTCGGTGTGCCAGTGGCGGCGGACGTGCGCGAAGTCGGACCGTTCGGGAAACAGCTGTCGGAATCGTCGTCGTTTCGTGGCAGTCGTCTCTCGCATCGTGGTCATGAGCGTATTGTCCCGTCCGGTGGTACGGGAGCACGCCTCCAACGCGCCGGGGCGGCGGCCGATGCGCTTGCTGCCGTAGGATCGCCACCGTGCGTGCGAGAGGTCTGGAGACGGCGGTCCGGGTCGGCGGCGCGGTCGTCGCGGCGGCCGCGGCGGTCCTCGCCGCCCTGATCGAAGCGTTCCTGGTCCCGACCTACTGGGACGGGATCGCGATCCCCCTCGCCGGGGCCCTCGCGTTCGCCGGGAACTGGTCGCTCGCCGCGCTGGCGGTGTGGTGGACCGGCAGTCGGTGGGGCGCGCTGCTCACCTCCCTCGCCTGGTTCGCGGTGGTCCTGGCCGCCTCGATGCCCTCGTCCGCCGGGTCGCTGGTCGTCGCGAGCGGCTTCAACGGCTACGCGCTGCTCCTGGCCGGTACCGCCGGGATCGGCGTCGCGCTGTGGCGGTATTTTCGTCCCAGACCGAGCAAGGCCCCCTCTGCCCCGAAGGAGTCCCGACAGTGACCCTCCTCAGCCGCCTCCTGATGCCGCACTGGCCGTCGATCTACGGCTTCGCGCTGGGCCTCATCGCCGCGAACCTCGGCGGCCGGATCGCCTCGAACGTGTGGGGCGAGGGCACCGCGGTCGGCGACCTCGTGGGCGTGTACACCTTCGGCGCCATGGCCGCGGTCGCGGTCGCGGCCGGGATCTGGTGGGGCGTGCGGCGCCGCCGCCAGGAGATCACCGGCGAGCTGCTGGTGATCTTCCTGATCGCGACCCTGTTCGCGGTGCTCGTCAACCCGCTGATCGCGCGCGTGGACTACCCGGACCTCCAGGGCGTGTTCTCGCAGATCCCGATCTACTTCGCGCTGCTGGCGGTCTCGGGCTGGGTGGGCTTCCTCATCGTGATGGCCCTCGGCGTCGACCGCTACGGCCGCGAGCTCAAGGCCACGCGGATCGCGTTCGAGCGCAAGGCGAGCCCGTCGCGCAAGGCCGCCGCCGCTAAGGCCTGACCCGGTAGTGGTACCGGTAGCGCTCGGCGTAGCCGAGCCTCCGGTACATGCCGATCGCCGGCGCGTTGTCGGCCTCCACCTGGAGGGCGGCGCGCGCCGCTCCGCCGCCCGCGCCCCACGCCTCCAGCGCCGCCAGGACTTCGGTCCCCAGGCCCTGCCTGCGCAGGTCGGGGAGGGTCCCGACGTTGGTGACGGCCAGGAGGTCCCCGGCCACCGCGCCCCTCCCGCGCGCGGCGAGCGCGCCGCCGCGGCGGATCTCCGCGTAGGCCCGGCCGGGACCGGACCCGAACACCCGCGCGGCCACCGCGGGGTCGCCGCGCCCGGTCTGCTCCAGGAACGCCGCGCTCGGCGCGTCCGACACGACCGCCTCGCCCGCGTACGCGGTCTCATCGAGCGCCTTGACCATCACCACGGTCTCCATGCGCGCCTCCCAGCCGCGGGCGTCCAGCTCCTCCTCCAGCCGCCGCGTGACCGGCCCGGCCAGGGAGAACTTCGCCGGCAGCCCGCGCGCCGCGTACCACGCCTCGACGGCGGCCACGGCCGCGTCGATCCCGCCCTCGGGCGCGGTGAGCGCCAGGACCGAGTTCGCGCGGTTGGTGAACCCGCCCGCGGCGCGCAGCACCCAGCCGCCGAGCGCCGCGGTCTCGACCGCGGGCCAGGTCTCGGCGAGCAGCCGCTCCAGCCCGATGATCTCCGAGAACTTCACCGGCTGCGGCGGGACCGGGCGCGCGGCGACCACGGCCGCGGCGTCGACGGTGACGACCGCCCCTGCGGCCGACCGCACGAGCCAGCGCTCCGCGCCGAACTCGATAAGCTCGCCCGTGACGTCCGTGAACCGCAGACCGGGCCGGGCGTCCCGCAACCTGATCCGAACCGCCACGCGGCGGCCGACGTGTTCCGGTCCCAGCATCTGGCGCACCCCAAGCCTTCGGGTCTCATAGAGGAAATAAGCTTTAGGCTCATCTCAGCGCAGCCCGCCCGGCCGCGCGCCGTAGGAAGGACGACTCGTGACTTACGTAATCGCCGAGCCGTGCGTGGACCTGCTCGACAGGGCCTGCATTGAAGAATGCCCCGTCGACTGCATCTACGAAGGCAACCGCAAGCTCTACATCCACCCCGACGAGTGCGTCGACTGCGGTGCGTGCGAGCCGGTGTGCCCGGTCGAGGCGATCTTCTACGAGGACGACGTCCCCGAGGAGTGGGCCGCCTACACCAAGGCCGACGTGGACTTCTTCGACGACCTCGGCAGCCCCGGCGGGGCCTCCAAGGTCGGCAAGATCGACAGCGACGTGCCGTTCGTGGCCGCGCTGCCCGCGAAAGAGGAGTAGCCCGATGGCGCTGCGCCGCCTCCACAGCGCCTCACCGGCCCGGCGGCTGCCGCGCTTCCCCTGGGACCGCATGGCCCCGTTCAAGGAGCGCGCCGCCGCGCACCCCGACGGGCTGGTCGACCTCACCGTCGGGGCGCCCGTCGACCCGGTCCCCGAGTCGATCCGCGCCGCCCTCGACGAGGGCGCCGGCTTCCCCGGCTACCCGACCGTGGCCGGCCCGCCCGAGCTCGCCGCCGCGATGCGCTCGTGGCTGCACCGCCACACCGGGGTCGCCGAGGACGTCGCGGTCCTGCCCACGGTGGGCTCCAAGGAACTGGTCGCGAACCTGCCGTTCCAGCTCGGCATCGGCCCCGGCGAGTCCGTGGCCTACCCCGAGATCGCCTACCCCACGTACGAGATCGGCGCGATCCTCGCGAAGGCCGACCCGGTCCCGGTGGCCGACCCGCGCGACGCCTTCGGCTCGCGCCTGCGCCTGGCGTGGATCAACTACCCGGCGAACCCGACCGGCGAGACCGCCACCGTCGAGCACCTGCGCGACCTGGTCCGCTGGGCCCGCGAGTCCGGCGTGGTCCTCGCCTCCGACGAGTGCTACCTGACGCTCGGCTGGGACGAGGCGGGCCCGCCCGTGTCGGTCCTCGACCCGCGCGTCAACGACGGCGACCTCACCGGTCTGCTGGCCGCGCACTCGCTGTCGAAGCGCTCGAACCTCGCCGGGTACCGCTCGGCGTTCCTCGCCGGGGACCCCGCGGTCGTCGCCGACCTCCTGGAGATCCGCCGCCACGCGGGCTTCATGGTGCCGTGGGCGGTCCAGCGGGCCACGATCGCCGCGCTCCACGACGAGGAGCACGCGATCGAGCAGCGCGAGCGCTACCGGCGCCGCCGCGAGGTCCTGCGCGCCGCCGTCGAGGCCGCCGGGTTCCGCATCGACCACTCCGCCGCGGGCCTGTACCTGTGGGCCACGCGCGACGAGGACTGCTGGGACACCGTCGCGGCCCTCGCCGACCGCGGCATCCTCGCCGCGGCGGGGGAGTTCTACGGCGCCAAGGGGAACCGCCATGTGCGGCTGTCCCTGACCGCCACCGACGACGCCATCGCGGACGCCGCCGGGCGGCTGAAGTAGACGCGGGCCGCGCAGCGGCCCGAGCGGACGGGCGCCGAGGCGCCCGCACCAGCGCACGGAAAAGGGGCCCGCGGCCGGATGCCGCGGGCCCCTCGCTCATGGCGCGCCCTTAGTCCTTGGGGACCGCGGGGACGTCGACCGGCGGGTCGACCGGCGGCACCGCGCCGGTCACCGTCGCCAGGATGTCCTGGCAGGTCTGGGCCAGGGCCCCGATGTCCGGCAGCGCCGGGTCACCGCCCGGTACCGGCACCGGCAGCGGCGGGAGCTGCTCGAACTCCTCCTCCAGCTCGGCCGGGAGCGGCGCCCCCGCGTCGAGCGCGGCCTGCAGGTCCGTCAGGCACGTGGCCAGGTCGGTGAGCGCGGTCGGGTCGGGCAGCCCGCCCGGAAGCGGCGGCGGGTCGACCGGGAGCGGCGGCAGCTGCTCCGCGGCGACGGTCTCCACCCGGTCGGTGGTCTCGGCGGCGCCGACGGCCGGCGCGGCGGCGAGCATCGCCACCGGGACGGCGAGGCCGATGAACACGGCCCGCCAGGTCTTGGTCTTCGGGCTCCGGTCTCGTGCTGTTTCGAACATGGACTCTGCCATGAGGATTACTCCCGTGGATTGTCGGCGACCCCGGCTCAGGAGCGGTCCTGCCTTCAAAGGCCGTCAGCGGGGACGACCCCGACCGTCCATCGGCACCGGGATGCCTAACTTTCCGTAGGACTTTATGTACTGAAGGTAAGCACCGCGCCGGTTCGGCGGAATCCACCGGGCAAATACCGACATCCTCGCCGATGGGACCGCCCTGAGCAGCACGATCGCCGGTAAACCCCATCGTCCGAAACCCGACAGTCCCGGCCGAACCCGGTGGCGGGCGTCGGACCCTTCGTTCACACTTGGCGGGTGACTGACACGCTGCTCATCGGACGCGACCACCCCGCCTCCGCGCTGCGCGCGGCCGTCGACCGCACCGCGGCCAGCCACGGCGGCCTGGTCCTCGTCGTGGGCGAGGCCGGCATCGGCAAGACCGCCCTCGTCACCGAGGCCGCGGCCGGACGCCGCGACGACCTGCTCGTCGCCTTCGCCACCTCCTGGGAGTCCGAGGCCGTCCCCGACAACTGGCTCTGGATCCAGGTCCTGCGCTCCCTGCGCGGGCGCCTCGGCGACGAGGCGTGGCGCGCGCTGCGCCCCGCCCCCGCCATCGACGTGTTCCTCGGCGAGGGCGACGGCTCCCGGCCCGTCGACTTCGAACTCCACGACGCCGTCACCCAGCTCCTCATCGCCGCCTCCCGGGTCCGGCCCCTCCTCGTCGTCCTCGACGACCTCCACTTCTCCGACACCGCGAGCATCGAACTGCTCAAGTTCGCCTGCCAGCACACCTTCTTCGAACGCGTCCTGTTCGTCGGCACCTACCGCGACTCCGAGATCGACCCCGGGCACCGCCTCCGCGGCCGCATGCTCCAGCTCGTCTCCAAGGCCGCCATGGTCGGGCTCGACGGCCTCACCGAGGACGGCGTCGCCGCGCTCGTCGCGGCCACCGCGGGCGCCGCCCCCGACCCCGACACGGTGGCCGAGATCACCCGCCGCACCGGCGGGAACCCGTTCTTCGTCGAGCAGTCCGCGCTCCTGTGGGCCTCCGGCCAGCCCGTCGACGCCACCAGCGCCGGCATGCGCGACGCCCTGCGCCGCCGCCTCGACCAGCTCCCCGCACCCATCCTGCGCATGCTCACCCTCGCCTCGGTCGGCGGCCGCGAGTTCCACGCCGGCGTCATGGCCCAGGCGTCCGGCCTCGAACTGTTCCGCATCGAGTCCGCCCTCGACACCGCCTGCCAGACCCGGCTCATCCGCCGCGAGCGCGACCGGTACGTCTTCGTCCACGACCTCGTCCGCGAGACCCTCTACAACTCGATGGACCCCGCCGAGGCCGCCCACCACCACGGCTGCGTCGTGCGCGCCCTCCAGGCCGACGAGTCCCTCAAGAAGCACATGCTCATCACCGAGATCGCCCACCACGCGTGGGTCGCCGGGGACGACCTCGACCCCGAGACCGCCGTCGACCTCATCGCCCGCGCCGGCGCCAAGTCCACCGCGTGCATGAGCATCGCCGGCTCCGAGCGGTACTACCGCCGCGCCGTCGAGCGCTGCACCCCCGCGATGGTCCGCAAGCGGGTCCTGCTGCGGATCCAGCTCGCCGACGCCGTGCGCTGGCTCAAACGCGAGGACGAGGCCCGCGGGATCTTCGCGCTCGCCCTCCACGAGGCCGAGGACCACGGCGACCCGATGCTGCTGGCGCGCGCCGCGATGGACGCCCCGCAGACCGAGAACGTCCCCGAACTCATGCGGCTCAAGGCCCTCGCCTACGAAGGGCTCGCCGGCGAGGCCCCCGACCCGGGCCTGGAGCACGAGGCGCTGAGCCGCCAGCTGCTGTACCGCTTCATGATCGCCGCCCGCGAATCCGGCGACGACGAGGAGATCTCCTTCGGCCTGTGGGCCACCCACGCCTCCAGCTGGGGCCCCGGCACCGCCGCGCACCGCCAGCGGGTCGTCGAGGAGCTCGCCGACATCACGCGGCGCACCGGCGACGAGGAGATGCGCCTCCTCGCCTCCTCCCTGCGCTGGGTCGTGCTCCTCGAACAGGGCGACCCCGCGTTCCTCGCGCAGCTCGCCGAGTTCTGCGCGCTCGCCGACGTCGCCGACGCCGGCCACTGGGTCGGCGGCTCGAACGTCGACCGCGCCATCGTCGACATCGTCCAGGGCCGCTACGACAGCGCCGAGGCGCGCATCGACGAGGCCGCCCGGCTCATGGACGGCGAGCGGGCGCACCTCGACCTCGTCGGGCACCTGCGCTGGGAGCTCACGATCGCCCGAGGCGAGCTCCCGTCCACCGACGAGTCCCTGCCGCACGGCTCCTACGGCGCCAACCACGCCGAACTGCTCACCGGCCTCGTCGCGCTGCGCCGCGGCGAGACCGGCCGGGCCCGCCGCATCCGCGAACGGCTCCTCGCCGCCGACGACCTCTTCGGCTCCTGGGAGTCCCTCATGCTCCGCTTCGAGGCGGAACTGGCCGTCGCCGACGGCGACACCGACCTCGCCCGCGACCTCTACGACCGGCTCGCCCCGCACGAAGGCGAATGGCTGGTCGCCATGTGGGGCAACAGCATCAGCGGGCCGATCAGCCACTGGCTCGGCACCCTCGCGGCGGCCCTCGGCGAGGACGACCGCGCCGCCGCGCACTTCACGGCCGCCGTCGAGCAGGCCGACCGGCTCGAAGCGCGGCCCTGGGCCGACGCCGCCCGCGCCGGGCTCGCCGCCCTCGCCGCCCCGAAGGACCCGCCCGCCTCCGGCGACGTGTTCCGCCGCGACGGCGCGACCTGGACCCTCGCGTTCGAGGGCGACGTCCTGCACCTGCCGCACGCGAAGGGCCTCGCCGACCTGCACGAACTGCTCTCGCACCCGGGCGAGGACATCGCCGCCGCCGACCTCCTCGACCCCGCGGAGTCCGTGGCCGCCGACGCGCGGCTCGGCGGCGACGACGTCCTCGACGCCGCCGCCCGCGCCCGCTTCCGCGAGCACCTGGAAGCCCTCGACGAGCAGATCGACACCGCCGCCGCGGTCGGCGACGACGCCCGCGCCGCCGCCCTCGACACCGAGCGCCAGGCCCTCATCGAGCACCTGAAGGCCGCCACCGGGCTCGGCGGCCGGGCCCGGCGCCTCGGCGACAACCACGAGCGGGCCCGCAAGTCCGTCACCAACCGCATCCGCAACACCCTCAAGAAGATCGAGGACGGCCACCCCGCGCTCGGCGCGCACCTGCGGGAGGCCGTCGCCACCGGCTCCTCCTGCGCCTACCGGCCCGGACCCGGCGCCCCGAAATGGGACCTGTGACGCGAAGAGGCCGGGCGGACCAGGTGGTCCGCCCGGCCCCGCCGGGTGTTGAATCGAGTCTCACTTGCGGTTGTAGGCCCTGAGCGTCAGGAACCCGAACACCGCGATGAAGCCGGCCGACCAGATGAGGGTCGTCAGGATCCCCTCCGACGGGGACGTCCCGTCGAACAGGCCCCGCACGCCGTCGACCAGCTGGCTGATCGGCGTGTTCTCCACGACCGGCTGGAGCCAGCCCGGCATCGTCGAGGGGTCGACCATGATGTTCGACAGGAACGTCAGCGGGAACATGATCGACATCGAGATCGACATGACGGTCTTCTCCGACCGCGTGATGAGCCCCAGCCAGGTCCACACCCACGAGAACGCGAAGCAGAACACCAGCAGAAGCCCCACGCCCAGCAGCACGCCGACCGCGCCGCCCTCGGGCCGGTAGCCCATGACCATGCCGGTCCCGAACATGATCGCCCCGGCCGCCGCGTACCGGAACATGTCGGCCAGCAGGTACCCGACCATCGGCGCGGCCCGCCAGATCGGCAGCGTCCGGAACCGGTCCGACACGCCCTTGTTGATGTCGATGTTCACCGACATGCCGGTGTAGATCGTCGTCATCACGATGCTCATGACCATGATGCCCGGCAGCAGGAACTGCAGGTAGTCGCCCGTGCCGCCGGCGATGGCGCCGCCGAACAGGTAGGTGAACATGAGCAGCATGATGATCGGGAAGACCAGGATGTCGCCCAGCTGCTCGGGCACGTGCTTGATCTTCAGCATCGAGCGCCACGCGAAGGCCCGCGCCGACGCGAACGCGCTCGGCGGCGCCGGGCGCTCGCCCTGGTTCAGCAGCTTGCGGAGCCGTTCCTTCTCAACGGGCGCCGGCGCGTCCTGATCGGTACTCGTCTTGGTCTCGGTGAAAGCCATGATGGGTTCTTCCTCTTATCTCTCTCAGTCCACTGACTAGGCGTCGACGCGCTCGGTGAGGGCGAGGAAGACCTCGTCCAGGCTCGGCTGGCCGAGCGAGAAGTCGTCGACGAGGATGCCGGCCTTCGCCAGCTCGCTCAGCGCGTGCGCGCCCTGCACGGCGTTGTCCTGCCCGGGCAGCAGCCGCGCGGTGAGCGCCACGGGGTCGTCGTCGAGCTCGACCTCGGCGTTCAGCGCCCCGCTGAGGACGGTCCGCGCGTGGTCGCGCTGGTCGGTGTGGTGCAGCCGCAGCTTGATCGAGCCCGCGCCCACCGAGGACTTCAGCTGCCCCGGCGTGCCCTCGGCGATGACCTTCCCGGTGTCGATGACCGCGATGCGGCTCGCGAGCTGGTCGGCCTCCTCCAGGTACTGGGTCGTCAGCAGCACCGTGGTGCCCTCGCCGACGATCGTCCGGATGACCTCCCACACCTGGTTGCGGCTGCGCGGGTCCAGGCCCGTCGTCGGCTCGTCCAGGAACAGCAGCTTCGGCGTGATGATGATCGACGCGGCGATGTCGAGGCGGCGGCGCATCCCGCCCGAGTAGCTCTTCACCTGCTTCCCGGCCGCGTACGTGAGCCCGAACGCCTCCAGCAAGTTCTCGGCGCGCGAGCGCGCCGCGGGCTTCCCGAACCCGTACAGCCGCGACAGCAGGACCAGGTTCTCCGCGCCCGTCAGGTCCTCGTCCAGCGACGCGTACTGGCCCGTCAGGCTCACCTGGGTGCGCACCGCCGAGGGGTCGGCGACGATGTCGTTCCCGAACACCGTGGCGGTGCCCGCGTCCGGACGCAGCAGGGTGGCCAGCATCCGCACGGTCGTGGTCTTGCCCGCGCCGTTCGGCCCGAGCACCCCGTACACCGTCCCCGCCGGGACCTCCAGGTCCACGCCGTCGACGGCCTTGATCTCCTTGAAGTGCTTGACGAGCCCTTCGGCCCGGATCGCGGTCTCGCTTGCCATGTCGGCCTCCTGAGTGAATTACTGCCTTCACTCCAGAGGCGCTACACGCCCCGCCAGAGGCGCCGGGGCCCCGCTACATCCCGTGTAGCGGGGCCCCGATTCGCTTCTTCCCGCGTCAGTCCCGCAGGTGCTTGGGCCGCACGACCAGCCAGAACAGCAGCGCCGCCACACCGCAGCCGACCGCGATCGCCGCCGCAGTGGTGTTCCACACCCCCGGCAACTCCAGCTCGTAGAACCGCGCGAACGGCGGCACCGCCAGCACCAGCACGAACGCGCCCGCGCACACGCCGACCAGCAGGCCCTTCCACCACGTGTACGGCTTCGCCACGATCGCCAGCGCCGCCAGCGCCAGGCTGAACAGCGTGATCGCCGCCGTCGTCTGCGGCAGCGCCGAGTCGTAGCCGTCGTGCGCCAGCGCCGCCAGGTACACCGCGAACGTCGGCACCGCGCAGCAGATCCCCGCGGGGATCGCGAACTTGAGGACCCGCTTGACGAACCCGGGCCGGGCCCGGTCGAACGTCGGGGCCAGCGCGAGGAAGAACGCCGGGATGCCGATCGTGAACGCGTTGATGAGCGACTGGTGGATCGGCAGGAACGGGTACGGCAGCGGGTCGTTGCCCGCGAACCACGCGATCGAGGCGCCCACGGCGATGAACAGCGCCAGCGCGATCGCGTACACGGTCTTGGTGAGGAACAGGTTCGAGACCCGCCCGATGTTGCCCAGGACCCGGCGGCCCTCGGCGACCACGTGCGGGAGCGTCGCGAACTCGTCGTCCAGGAGCACGACCTGCGCCACCGACCGCGCCGCGGCCGAGCCCGAGCCCATCGCGATGCCGAGGTCGGCGTCCTTGAGCGCGAGGACGTCGTTGACGCCGTCGCCGGTCATCGCCACGGTGTGCCCGCGCGACTGGAGCGCCTTGACGAACGCCTGCTTCTGGTGCGGCTTGACGCGCCCGAAGATCGTGGCCCGCTCCAGCAGGTCCGCGAGCTCCTCGGGGTCCTCGGGCAGGCGCCGGGCGTCCACGGTGTCCGCGGCGCCCTCGACGCCGAGCTGCGCGGCGACCGCGCCCACGGCGGCGGGGGAGTCCCCGGAGATGATCTTGACGGCGACGCCCTGCTCCTTGAAGTAGGCGAGGGTCGCGGCCGCGGTGGAGCGCAGGCGCTGGCGCAGGATGACGAGGGCCTGGGCCTTGACGCCGGTCACCCCGCCGGTGGTGGAGGCAGACTCGGCGGTGACGAGCGCGAGGACCCGCAGGCCCTGGGCGGCGAGGACGTCGGCGTCCATGGCGACCGGGTCGCCGGTGCCGTCAGGAGCGCTGTCGAGGAGGACGTCGGGGGCGCCGAGGAGCCAGGTGCCGTGGTCGGTGAAGCGGGTGCCGCTCCACTTGCGCGCGGAGGAGAACGGCATGACGTCGATGACGCGCCAGCGCGGGTCGGCGACCTCTTTCTCCTGGAGGTGCGCGGCGACGGCCTGCATGGTCGGGTTGGGGCTGTCGTCGGCGGCGGCGAGGGCGGCGAGCGCCTCGAAGGCGGCGTCGGCCGCGGTGCCGTTGATGGGGCGGATCTCGTCGACGTCCATGCCGCCCTCGGTGAGGGTCCCGGTCTTGTCCAGGCACAGCACGTCGGTGCGGGCCAGGCCCTCGATCGCGGGGAGCTCCTGCACGAGGCACTTGCGGGCACCGAGGCGGACCACGCCGACGGCGAACGCGACGGAGGTGAGCAGCACCAGGCCCTCGGGGATCATCGGCACGATCCCGGCGACGGTGGAGACGATGATCTCGCGCCAGTTCTGGGCGTCCGCGGCCTGGCTGACGATGAGCAGGATCGCGATCGGCACGATGAGCCAGTTGATGAGCTTGATGAACCGGTTGATGCCCTCGCGCAGCTCGGAGCGGGCCAGCGTGAACTTGCTGGCCTCCTCGACGAGCTTGGCGGCGTAGGAGTCCGCGCCGATGTGCTCGGCCCGGAACAGGCCGGTGCCGGCGACGGCGAAGGAGCCGGAGCGCACTTCGTCCCCGGGGGCCTTCGCCACGGGGTCGGCCTCGCCGGTCAGCAGCGACTCGTCGATCTCCAGGTTCCGGGACTCCACCACGGGGCCGTCGACGACGACGCGGTCGCCGGGTTCGACGAACACGAGGTCGTCCTTGACGATGCGGTCGGGCGGGACCTCCTGGACCTCGCCGTCGCGCAGCACCTTGGCGTTGGCCTGGTTCATGAGCGAGAGCTTGTCGAGGGTGCGCTTGGCGCGCAGCTCCTGGATGGTGCCGATGAGGATGTTCGCGATGATGACCCCCGCGAACAGGCCCTGCTTCCAGCCGCCGAAGGTCACGGCGATGACGGCCAGGATGCCGATGACGGCGTTGAGCGGGGTGAACAGGTTGGCGCGCAGGATGGCGGAGAACGGGCGGCTCGTGCGGCGCTTGGCCTCGTTCACCGCTCCGGCCTCGACGCGCTCGGCGACCTCGGCGGCCGTCAGGCCGCGGTCGCCTGCCAGCATGGGTGTTGTCACGTCGACAGCTTATGCGACTCTCGCCGTCCTGTATCACCGCCGAAGGACCGAGACGGTGCGAATGCCCCTCGGCCGAAATGTGGAGGGCGACCGGCGCCTCCGCGCCCTCATCCGATTGCGGCGCCGCGGGGCCCGGCCCGTAGAATCCCTGATTATGGCCAATGTACTCACACCGCAGGGCGAGGACTTCCCTCGCTGGTACCAGGACGTCATCGCCAAGGCCCAGCTGGCCGAGAACGGGCCGGCGCGCGGCTCGCAGGTGATCCGACCGTCCGGGTTCTCCCTGTGGGAGCGCATGACGGCCGAGATGGACGCCCGCATCAAGGACACCGGGACCGAGAACGCGTCGTTCCCCCTGCTCATCCCCGAGTCGTACTTCACCCGCGAGGCCGACCACGTCGAGGGCTTCGCCCCCGAGCTGTGGATGGTCACCCACGGCGGCGGCAAGGAGCTCGAGGAGAAGCTGGCGATCCGGCCCACCTCCGAGACCGTCATCGGCGAGTACATGGCGAAGTGGGTCAACTCGTACCGCGACCTGCCCCTGCTGCTCAACCAGTGGTGCAACGTCATGCGCTACGAGCTGCGCACCCGCCTGTTCCTGCGCTCCTCGGAGTTCCTGTGGCAGGAGGGGCACACCGTCCACGAGTCCTATGAGGACGCGCACGCGTTCACGCTGCGCATCCTCCACGAGGTCTACGCCGACTTCATGGAGAACGTGCTCGCGCTGCCGGTGCTGCGCGGCATCAAGACCGAGGCCGAGCGCTTCGCCGGGGCCCTGAACACGTTCGCGGTCGAGTCGCTCATGCGCGACGGCAAGGCCCTCCAGATGGGCACCTCCCATGAGCTGGGCCAGAACTTCGCCAAGGCGTTCGACATCCAGTTCCAGGGCAAGGACGGCAAGCAGGCCCACGGCTGGACCACCTCCTGGGGCACCTCGACCCGCATGATCGGCGGGCTCATCATGGGCCACGGCGACGACGCGGGGCTGCGCGTGCCCCCGAACCTCGCGCCCGTCCAGGTCTGCGTCATGGTCGTCAAGGACACCGACGAGGTCCAGACCGCCGCGCGCAAGGTCCACGACGAGCTCAAGGGCGACGGCCTGCGCGTCAAGCTCGACCACCGCGGCGACGTGGCCTTCGGCCGCCGCGCCGTCGACGCCGAGCTCAAGGGCTACCCGGTCCGCATCGAGATCGGCCCCCGCGACCTCAAGAACGGCGAGGCCACCGTGGTCTCGCGCGTCGCCGGCACCAAGGAGACCGTCCCGCTCGGGATGCTCGCCGAGGCCGTCGCCGCCGCGCTCCAGGGCGCCCAGGACCAGCTGTGGAACGAGGCCCTGGAGTTCCGGGAGTCGCACACCGCCGACGCGGCCACCGTCGAGGAGGCCGTCGAGGCCGCCCAGACGGGGTACGCCCGCCTCCCGTGGGACGCCTGCGGCGTCGAAGGGGAGCGCAGGGCCGCCGAATCCTCGGTCACCGTGCGGGTCCTGCAACGCGAGGACGGCTCCGTACCGGACTCGCTGGATGAACCCGGTCTCATCGCCTACCTGGCGCGGTCGTACTGATCCGTCCGTAGGCTAGACTCGGTCGCTGTACATGAGCTTTGGGACGGGTGCCCTCTCAACAACCGTGACGCAAAGCCAGGTTTCAGCGCGACCGCGATCCGGAGTGATTCCCCTGGACAGCGGGCGTGCTGCGTGATCCTTATTACAGGAGTAACAAGAACGTGGCAGTGAAGATTCGCCTCACGCGTATGGGGAAGATCCGTACTCCCCAGTACCGCATCGTCATCGCCGACTCGCGGGTCAAGCGCGACGGCAAGGTCATTGAGAACGTCGGGATCTACCACCCGAAGGAGAACCCGTCCCGGATCGAGGTCAAGTCCGACCGCGTCCAGCACTGGCTCTCCGTGGGCGCCCAGCCGACCGACCAGGTCAAGGCGATCCTCCGCAAGACCGGCGACTGGCAGCGCTTCAAGGGCCTGCCCGAGCCGGGCCCGCTGAAGACCGCCGAGCCCAAGCCGGAGAAGGAGTCGCTGTACGTGGCGGCCCTCAAGGAGTCCGGTATCGACCCGTCGAAGGCCTACGTCTCGGACGACGCCGTCAAGGCCGCCGACACGAAGCCCGCGACGAAGTCGAAGAAGTCCGCCGAGAAGGCCGACGAGTCCGCTAAGACTGAAGAGGTCAAGGCGGAGGCCACTGAGGCTTCCGACGAAAAAGGGGAGTAGACCGTGCTGCGACCAGCGCTTGAACACCTTGTGAAAGGCATCGTCGATCACCCTGACGATGTCCGTGTCCGTCTGGTCGACTCGCGTCGCGGCAAGCGCCTGGAAGTCCGGGTCAACCCGGACGACCTGGGCACGGTGATCGGCCGCGGCGGCCGCACCGTCAACGCGCTGCGGCAGGTCATCGGCTCGATCGGCGGGCGCGGCATCCGCGTCGAGGTCGTCGATTCCTACTGAGTCCTGATGCGACAGCCCCGAGGTCCGCCTCGGGGCTGTCGTGCTGCAAGGAGAGGAACGCAATGGCAGAGGTCGTGGTCGGCCGGATCGTGCGCCCCCACGGGCTGCGCGGCGAGCTGATCGTCGAGGTCCGCACCGACGATCCCGAGGCCCGGTTCCAGCCCGGCGTCGTGTACGCCACGAAGAACGGGCCGCTCAAGGCCCTCACGGTGCGCTGGCACCAGGGCCGGCCGATGGTCGGCTTCGACGGCGTGCCCGGCCGCACCGAGGCCGAACTCCTGCGCGGCGTGCTCCTGTCGGTCGACGTCGACGAGGACGACCTCGGCGACGACGAGTTCCGCGACGACGACCTGGAGGGTCTGGCGGTCGTGGACGCCGACGGCACCGCGATCGGCACCGTCGCCCGCGTCGAGCACGGCGCGGGCCACGAGACCCTCGTGGTCCGGCGCCAGGGCACCCACCCCGCGCGCATCCCGTTCGTGGCCGAGATGGTCACCGAGATCGACTTCGAGGCCGAGGTCATCACCGTCGACCTGCCCCCGGGCCTGCTGGAGCTGTAGTGAAGATCGACGTCGTCACCGTCTTCCCCGAGTACCTCTCGCCCCTGGACCTCTCGCTCATCGGGCGCGCCCGCCAGCGGGGCCTCATCGACCTCGACGTGCACGACCTCCGCCGCTGGACCCACGACGTCCACCACTCGGTGGACGGCGCCCCCGCGGGCGGCGGGGCCGGCATGGTCATGAAGCCTCAGCCGTGGGGCGAATGCCTCGACGAACTGGTCTTCCAACGGCAGGGTCCCGGCGAGGAGAAGCCGCGCCTGCTCGTCACCAGCCCGGCCGGGCGGCCCTTCACCCAGGCGATGGCGCACGAGCTCGCGGCCGAGCCGTGGCTCATGTTCGCGTGCGGCCGCTACGAGGGCATCGACCAGCGCGTGGTCGACCACGCGTCCCAGGCGATGGAGGTCACCGAGGTCTCCATCGGCGACTACGTGCTCTTCGGCGGCGAGGTCGCGGTCCTGGCGATCGTCGAGGCCGTGGCCCGGCTCGTGCCGGGCGTCCTCGGCAACGCCGCCTCGCTCGACGACGAGTCGCACAACGCCGGCCTCCTGGAGGCCCCCGCGTACACGCGGCCCGCCGAGTGGCGCGGCCTGGAGATCCCGCCGGTGCTCCTGTCGGGCGACCACGGGAAGGTCGACCGGTGGCGGCGTGAGCAGGCGCTCCTGCGCACCGCGGCGGCCCGCCCGGATTTGCTGGCGCGGCTGGAGGCGGGTAGCCTCGATGAACGTGACCGGCTCCTCCTCGAAGGAGCCGGGTTCGCCGCGCCTTCGCAGGGTGTGGCAGAGTAAGACGGTTCCCCGCGACGTCCCGCCCGTTCAAGCGGTACCTCTCCCGGTCCGGAGCCACGAACTTCTTCATCAACGAGGGTTGAAACCAATGAACATTCTGGATGAGCTGAACGCCGCCTCCATGCGCGCCGACGTGCCGGACTTCCGTCCCGGCGACACCGTCAAGGTGAACGTCCGGATCCAGGAAGGCAACCGGTCCCGTGTCCAGGTGTTCCAGGGTGTCGTGATCCGCCGCCACGGCGGCGGTCTGGGCGAGACCTTCACGGTCCGCAAGATCAGCTACGGCATCGGCGTCGAGCGCACCTTCCCGGTCCACGGCCCCATGGTCGACTCGATCGAGATCGCCATGCGAGGCAAGGTCCGCCGCGCGAAGCTGTACTACCTGCGCGACCGCAAGGGCAAGGCCGCGACGAAGATCAAGGAGCGCCGCGAGCTCTAGGGCCGCGCCGCGACAGCGACTTCCGCAGACCCCGGGCATCCGCCCGGGGTTTTTCGCTGCGCGCCCTTTTCCGCTACCCTCACCTCATGAGTCCCGGTTCCTCCGACGGGGCGAAGGGCCCCCGCCGCATCGAATGGAGCCGACTCCCCGGTGCCGGTGAGCCCGGCGCCCCGCCGCCCCCCGGCGCGAAGCGCCCCGGCCGCCTCCCCGACGGCCCCGTCGCCGGCGGCCGCGGTCCCGGCATCCCCGACTCCGGCGGTCGCGACTCAGGCGGTCGCACGTCCGGTGGCCGCACGTCCGGTGGCCGCATTTCCGGTAGCCCTGTCGCCGGCCGCCCTCCCGCCGACGTCCAGCGCCGCAGGCTCTCCGAGGGCCCGACCGGCGCCCGGGACCGCGTCGCCGCGTCCCACGACCGGGTGAGCGCCGCGCACGACCGGGTGAAGCCCGCCCGAGGCGGCGCCGACGACAAGCCCAAGAAGGAGGCCGAGAGCCGCCTCTCGCAGCCCCACAAGCGCCAGTACCTGTCGCTGTGGATCGAGCTGCCGCTGCTCCTGGTCGTGGCATTCTCCGCCGCGGTCCTGCTGCGCACGTTCGCCGTGCAGCCCTTCTACATCCCCTCCGGCTCGATGGAGCAGACCCTCCAGGAGGGCGACAAGGTCCTCGTCCTCAAGCTCACCACCACCATGCGCACGCCCCAGCGCGGCGAGGTCGTGGTCTTCCGCGGCACCGACTCCTGGGACCCCGAGTACCGGCCCGCGGGCGGCTCCGACTCGGTCCTGTCCGACGTCACCACCGCCGTCCTCGACCTCATCGGCCTCGCCGAGCCCGACGAGAAGGACTTCATCAAGCGCGTCATCGCCGTCGGCGGCGACACCGTCATGTGCTGCGACGCCGACGGGAACGTGGTCGTCAACGGCGTCGCGCTCCACGAGGACGAGTACGTGTACGACAACGCGCCCGTCGAACCCGAGCCCGGCACCTGCCACTCGCGCCGCTTCGACCAGGTCACCGTCCCCGAGGGCGAGGTGTGGGTGATGGGGGACCACCGGGGCAACTCCAAGGACTCCCGCTGCCAGGGCCCGGTCCCGGTCGAGAACATCATCGGCCGCGCCATCGCCCTGGTGTGGCCCACCGACCGGGCCACCGAACTGGAGATCCCCGGCGCCTTCGACGCGCTCGACGGGACCACCGGATCCGAAGGGAGCCAGTCGGCCTCGGGCACCGCCGGCGACGGCCTCCCCGCCGCGCAGGGCACCTCGTGGGACCCACCGCCTTCGTTGCCCGCCACCGCGACCACCGCCCCTGCCGCCGGAGCGCGAGCGCGTAGACTCGCACCGTGATCGAAGAAGGGCAGGCGCCCGGCGCCGACGGCGAGGGCGCCGAGGAGACCCCCGACAAGCAGGAGCCCCAGAAGAAGGGGTCGTTCTGGAAGGAACTCCCCATCCTCCTGGGCGTCGCCATCCTGGTGGCGATCGTGGTGCGGACCTGGGTCGTCCAGACCTACTACATCCCCTCGGGGTCGATGGAGAACACCCTCCAGATCAACGACCGGGTCCTCGTCAACAAGCTCGTCTACGACTTCTCCGAACCCGAGCGCGGCGACATCATCGTCTTCACCGCGCCCGAGTCGTGGCGGTCGGTCATGGAGGAGGACGAGTTCATCAAGCGGGTCATCGCCGTCGGCGGCGACCACGTCGTCTGCTGCGACGACCAGGGGCGCATCACCGTCAACGGGGTCGCCCTCGACGAGGACGGGTACCTGTTCACCAACCCGCTCACCGGCGAGCAGGACAAGCCCTCGCAGGACCCGTTCGACGTGATCGTCCCCGAGGGCCGCCTGTGGGTCATGGGCGACCACCGCTCGGCCTCGGGCGACTCGCGCGAGCGGTTCATCCGCACCGGCGGGAACGTCGAGGCGTCCACGATCGAGGTCGACGCCGTCATCGGCAAGGCGTTCGTCCTGTTCTGGCCCTTCAACGACTTCACCTGGTTCTCGGTCCCCGAGACCTTCGACGACGTCCCGGAGCCCTCCTGACCGTGCTGCGGCCGACCCCTTCCCGCATGCGGCGCGACGGCGACCTGTACGCGCTGGAGGCGGCGCTCGCCCGGCGGGGCCTCGGCCCGGTCGCCGGCGCCGACGAGGCCGGCCGCGGCGCGTGCGCCGGGCCCCTCGTGGTCGCGGCGGTGATCCTGCCGCCGAGCGCGCGACTCGAGGAGCTGAACGACTCCAAGCTCCTCACCGAGGCCGCGCGCGAGCGGGTCTTCGAGCGGCTGCGCCGCTCCCGGGCCCTGGTCTCGGTCGTCAGCTACGGCCCGCGCGAGATCGACCGGCGCGGGATCGCGGTGTGCAACCTCGAAGGGATGCGGGTGGCCGTCGCGCGGCTGCCCGAGCGGCCCGGCTACACGCTCACCGACGGGTTCCCGGTCCCGGGCCTGCCCGGGAGCCTCGGGGTCGTCAAGGGCGACCGCACGGCCGCCTGCGTGGCCGCGGCGGGCGTGGTCGCCAAGGTGACCCGGGACCGCATCATGGCCGAACTCGACGGCGGGCACCCCGATTACGGGTTCGCCGTCCACAAGGGATACAGCACGGCGGCGCACGAGGCGGCGCTGCGCCGCTGGGGGCCGTGCGAGCAGCACCGGCTCTCGTACGCCAACGTCGCCGCCGCGGCAGTACCCGCAGCCGTCTGAACCGGGCGGACCGGGTCCGCCCGGCGTGAATCCGGGGCGGGCAAGGCAAGCCGCGTCCGCGGCGGGGCATGCGCGCACTATCGTGGTTACCGTCGCATGAGAAGGAGGAGCGTTGAGCGCCGAGGACCTCGAGAAGTACGAGACCGACATGGAGCTGCAGCTGTACCGGGAGTACCGGGACATCGTGCGGCAGTTCACCTACGTCGTCGAGACCGAGCGGCGGTTCTACCTGGCCAACGCGGTGGAGGTCCACGTGCGGGGAGCCGAGGCCGAGACCTACTTCGAGGTCGAGATGAGCGACGCGTGGGTCTGGGACATGTACCGCCCCGCCCGCTTCGTCAAGCACGTCCGCGTCCTGACGTTCAAGGACGTCAACGTCGAAGAACTCGACAAGCCCGACATGACCCTTCCGTAGCGGGGGCCGCGCCCGAGCACGGGGTGGTCCGCCCGACCCGCCGGTACCATTGGCCCGGTGTCCACACTCCGTGACGTGATCAGCGCGCACACCGACCTGACGTCGAACTCCGCGGCCCACCTCCAGCGGCTCGTCGCCGAATGGCAGCTCCTCGCCGACCTCTCCTTCGCCGACTTCCTCCTCTGGGGCGCCGTCAAGGACCACCCGGGCCGGTACGTGTGCCTCGCCCAGGTCCGGCCCACGACCGGTCCCACCGCCTACGAGGAGGACCAGGTCGGCCGCATCCTCGAGGGCGAGGACGCGAAGCACCTGAGCGTCGCCTACACCGAGGGCCGGATCTTCCGCGAGGGCGACCCGGTCTGGCGCGGCGACGTCGCCGCCCGCCACGAGGCCATCCCGGTGCGCCGCCGCGACCGCAGCCAGGTCATCGCCGTCGCCGCCCGCGACACCAACCTCTCGGACACCCGCAGCCCCTCCCACCTGGAGCTCAACTACCTCAAGACTGCCGACTACCTGGTGCAGATGCTCACCGACGGCGGCTTCCCGCCCCCGCTGCTGCCCGGCGAGCCGACCACCGCGCCGCGCATCGGCGACGGCCTGGTCCGCATCGGCGCCGACGGCCTCGTCCGCTACGCCTCCCCGAACGCCCTCTCCGCCTACCGGCGCATGGGCGTCACCGGGCACCTGCGCGACCGCGACCTCGCCGAGCTCACCCGCAGCCTCCCCTCCAGCCCCGACGTCGGCGCCGACGCGGCCCGCCGCATCGCCGACGCGCTGGCCGGAGGCACCCCGCGCCGCAAGGAGATCGAGGCGAAGGGCGCCACGGTCCTCATGCGCGCCCTGCCGCTGCGCCCGGGCGGCAAGGCCGCCGGCGCGCTCGTGCTCGTCCGCGACATCACCGAGGTGCGCCGGCTCGACCGCGAGCTGGTGACCAAGGACGCGACGATCCGCGAGATCCACCACCGCGTCAAGAACAACCTCCAGACCGTGGCCGCGCTCCTGCGCCTCCAGGCCCGGCGCGTCGGCTCCCCGCAGGCCCGGTTGTCGCTGGAGGAGTCGGTGCGCCGCGTCGCCTCGATCGCGCTCGTCCACGAGACGCTGTCGCAGTCGAGCGACGAGTCCGTGGGCTTCGACCAGATCGTCGACCGGGTCGCCTCGATGGCCGTCGAGGTCTCCGTGGCCGAGTCCAAGGTGACGCTGCGCCGCGAGGGCACTTTCGGGGTCCTGCCTTCGGAGTACGCGACCCCGCTGGTCATGGTCGTCAACGAGCTCATCCAGAACGCGGTCGAGCACGCCTACCCGCCCGGCCAGGAGGGCGAGGTCGTCATCGGCGTCGAGCGCGACGGCGACCACTTCCGCGTCACCGTCTCCGACCACGGCAAGGGCCTGCCCGAGGGCTTCCGCATCGCCGACTCCACCCGGCTGGGGCTCCAGATCGTCCACACGCTCGTCACCGGGGAGCTGCGCGGCACGATCGACATGCGCCCGCGCGCCGAGGGCGGCACGGAGGCCGTCGTCGACTTCGCGCTCCAGTGACCCCGTCCGGCGCACGGGAGCGGGATCGCGCGCCGTTCTCCACCGGAACGCCCTCCGGAACTGCTACAACAGTCGCAGTATCGTCTGCTGTGGACCGGAGGACGCCATGCCCGCGACCCGAACCGCCGCCCTGCGCGCCACCGTGGCCGCCGCCGCGGTCTTGGTCGCCGGCGCCGCGTACGCGCTCGTCCTCCCCGGCGCCCTCGCGGCGCCGCTGCCCGGCGACCTCGGCCCCTGCGCGGGCCCCGACTGCCCGGACGAGTACCCCGACGACAACAACAACGGCGGGATCATCGGCTTCGACGACTCGGTGAACGTCTTCGTCGGCGGGTACTTCCACGTGCGCGGCTCGGCCGCGGAATCGGAGGGCCGCAACGTGGTCCTCGGCGACTTCGACCAGAACAAGTCCTCCGGCGGCGCCGTCTACAACGTCGGCATCGCGGGCGTCGGCTCGCGCGTGCCCCCGCCGGACGGCTCCGACTACCTCGTCACCGGCGGCGACCTCACCGTCGCCACTGAGCAGCGGCTCCTCGCCGAGGAGGGCGCCCACGCGGGCGTCGTGCGTGTCGGCGGCACCGCCACCGGGGAGGTGAACCCCGACGCGGTCCTCGACCCCGCCGCGATCGACGAGTACACGCACCTGCGCGACGACCTGTCCGAGGCGAGCCACTGCTACGCCTACCCCGAGGACGGCGTGCGGCGCACGACCACCGGCACCGTCGTGAACGCCGGCTTCGAGACCGTGTTCACCGGCGACGGCACCTCCGCGCTCCAGGTCTTCGCCGTCGACGCCGACCTGGTCTCGGGCACCGGCGGCCAGCAGTCGCTGCGCTTTGCGGGCATCCCCGCGGGCGCCACGATCCTCGTCAACCTGTACGGCGACGCCCGGACCCTGAACGTCAACTCCGGACCGCAGGCCGAGTTCCGCCCGCGCCTGCTGTGGAACTTCCCCGACGCCGCCGAGGTGAACCTGCGCGGCACCACCCAGTTCCAGGGCTCGGTGCTCGCCGGGGAGCAGTCGAGCACGACCGAGGTCACCATGTCCGGCACGAACGGGCGCATGTACCTCACCGGGAACCTCGTCCACGGCTCCAGCGGTCAGGGCGGCTCCGGCCAGGAGGTGCACGCCTACCCGTTCGAGGGCGACCTGCCCGAGTGCGAGGACGTCGACCCCTCCACGGTCCCGATCAACAGCACCGACGTCCCGACCACCGACGACGCCACCACGGACGGCCCCACGACCGACGAGCCGACGACGGACGAGCCCACGGACTCGCCCACGACCGACGGTCCGACCACCGACGGGCCGACCACTGACAAGCCGACCAGCGACGAGCCCACCTCCGGCGGCCCCACGACGACCGGCCCGTCCGGTTCGGCCGCCACCACCGAGCCCGCCGCACCCGTCGACGGCGGCGGCCCCGGCGGCCTCGCCGCCACGGGCGAGCGCCTGGCCCTGCCGCTGGGCATCGGCGCGGCCCTCGCCGCGGTCGGCGCCATCGCCGCCTTCGCCGCGAGCCGGCGCGCCGCCGAGGAGTGACCGGCGACGTGCACGGCACGTAACAAACGTCCCGCACACCGGTACGGCCGGGCCCCGCGACCGCGGGCCCGGCCGTACGCGTGTCACCTTCATGTGACCTGCTGTCCAGGGAGCGGGACGAGCGGTGCGCGCACCCGGAACGTGTGTCATGCTTGCTGGCATGTCTCGCGCACACGGGCTCCGACTGGTGGCACGCCGCCACGTCGACCTCTGCCGTGTGTACAGCGCCATGTGTCTCATGTGCGCTTAATTCGCTTCAGGCTTTTCGCCGTCGAATTCCACGCCACACCTGTGTCCGCGATGAGGAGTACCGTGCCAACGCCAACGCGCAAACCGTCCCGCCCCAAAGGCCAAGGCCAGTGGGCCATGGGCCACCGGGAGCCGCTGAACAAGAACGAGCAGTCCAAGAAGGACGACAACCCGCTCAACGTGCGGCAGCGCATCGAGACCATCTACGCCCACGGCGGCTTCGACTCCATCGACCCGGCGGACCTCCGCGGCCGTTTCCGCTGGTGGGGCCTGTACACGCAGCGCAAGCCCGGCATCGCCGGCGGCAAGACCGGCGTCCTCGAAGAGGAGGAGCTGGACGACAAGTTCTTCATGATGCGCGTGCGCATGGACGGCGGCCAGCTCAACCTCGCGCAGCTGCGCACCGTCGCCGGGATCTCCAAGGAGTTCGGGCGCGACACCGCCGACGTCACCGACCGCGAGAACGTCCAGTACCACTGGATCCGCGTCGAGGACGTCCCCGAGATCTGGCGCCGCCTCGAAGCGGTCGGCCTCGACACCCAGGAGGCGTGCGGCGACTGCCCGCGCGTCATCCTCGGCTCGCCCGTCGCCGGCGTCGCCGTCGACGAGGTCATCGACGCCACCCCGCAGATCCAGGAGATCTACGACCGGTTCATCGGCGACCGCAGCCTCTCGAACCTGCCGCGCAAGTTCAAGTCGACCATCGGCTGGCTCCCCGACAGCCCGTACGAGACCAACGACATCTCCCTCATCGGCGCGCACCACCCCGAGCACGGCCCCGGCTTCGACCTGTACGTCGGCGGCGGCCTCTCCACCAACCCGATGTTCGCCCAGCGCCTCGGCGTGTGGGTCTCCCAGGACGACATCGTCGACGTGTGGGTCAACGTGGTCCGCATCTTCCGCGACTGGGGCTACCGGCGCCTGCGCACCCGCGCCCGCCTGAAGTTCCTCGTCAAGGACTGGGGCGCCGAGAAGTTCCGCGAGGTCCTGGAGTCCGACGCCTACCTCGGCCGCAGGCTCCCCGACCTGGAGCAGCCGCCGGTCCCCGAGAAGCTCCTCGACCACATCGGCGTCCACAAGCAGAGCGACGGCAACTACTTCATCGGCGTCGCCCCCGTCGCCGGCCGCGTCTCCGGCACCGTGCTCGACCAGCTCGCCGACATCGCCGAGAAGTACGGCTCCGACCGCGTCCGCGCCACGCCCCTCCAGAAGCTCCTGCTGCTGGACATCCCCGGCGACAAGGTCGACGACGCCGTCGAGGACCTGCGCGCGATCGGCCTGGAGGCACACCCGTCCCCGTGGCGCCGCTCCACCATGGCCTGCACCGGGATCCAGTTCTGCAAGCTCGCGATCGTCGACACCAAGGACCGCGCCCGCGACCTCGTCGCCGAACTCGAGAAGCGCGTCCCCGAACTCGACACCCCCGTCTCGATCCACGTCAACGGCTGCCCCAACGCCTGCGCCCGCACCCAGACCGCCGACATCGGCCTCAAGGGCCAGCTCGTGGTCAAGGACGGCCTCCAGGTCGAGGGCTTCCAGGTCCACCTCGGCGGCGGCCACGCCGCCGGGGCGAGCCTCGGCCGCAAGTCCCGCGGCCTCAAGGTCGCCTCCGAGGACCTCGGCGACTACGTCGAGCGCGTCACCCGCCGCTACCTCTCCGGCCGCACCGAAGGCGAGACCTTCGCCCAGTGGGTGCACCGCGCCGACGAGACCGAGCTCCAGTGAGCGGCCGCGTCGTCCCCTACCACTGCCCGTACTGCGGGGAGGAAGACCTCAGACCCTACGTGTCCGAGACCGACAGCGACGTCGAGATCAAGGGCGGATGGCACTGCGCGGACTGCACCCGCGTCTTCGCCGTCAAATACCACGGGATGGCGGCCGCACCGGTCTACGCGCCGCCCCCCACCCCCGGCACCCAGCCGGAGCGAACACCCCGATCGGAGTGAAGCAGCATGAGCAGCAACGGGATAGGAAGAGACCCATTCGAACTCCGTGACCTCGCCATGGCAGCGGGGGAGCGCCTCGAGGACGCCACGGCCCACCGGATCATCGAGTGGGCGGTCGGCGAGTTCGGCGAGCGCTTCTGCGTGACCTCCTCGATGGCCGACGCCGCCGTCGTGCACCTCGCCAGCGAGGTCGCCCCCGGCATCGACGTCGTCTTCCTCGACACCGGCCTCCACTTCCCGGAGACCCTGGAGGTCCGCGACTTCGTCGCCTCGACCATGGACGTCAACGTGCGCTCGATCCAGCCCGACCAGAGCGTCCTCTCCCAGGACGCCGAGTTCGGCCCCCGCCTGTTCAACCGCGCCCCCGACGAGTGCTGCTCGCTCCGCAAGGTCCTGCCGCTCAACGCCGCCCTCGCCGACTACGACGGCTGGGCCACCGGCCTGCGCCGCGACGAGGGCCCCACCCGCGCCGGCACGAAGGTCGTCGACTTCGACCTCTCGCGGCGCAAGGTCAAGGTCTCCCCGATCGCCAAGTGGACCGAGGCCGACCAGGAGGCGTACATCGAGCGGTACAACATCCCGGTCAACCCGCTGCTCAAGGACGGCTTCCGCTCCATCGGCTGCTGGCCGTGCACCCGCCGGACCGCGCCGGGCGAGGACCCGCGCGCCGGCCGCTGGGCCGCGTTCGACAAGACCGAGTGCGGACTGCATGTCTGACCACCCGGTGCCGGAACCCGTCGCGGCGCACACCGCGGCGGGACCGGCGCCCTCGGAGCCGCCGCGGCCGATCGTCCTGGTCGCCCACGGCAGCCCCGACCCGCGCTCCCCGGAGGCCGTCCGCGCCATCGCGCGGGCGGCCGGAGCGGACGCGGGCTTCCTGGAGTTCAACGACCCCCACCCCGTCGAGGTCCTGCGCGGCATCGCCGACACCGGCGTCCCCGCCGCGGTGGCCCTGCCCCTGCTCCTCACCGACGCTTACCACTCCCGCACGGACCTCCCCGAGGTCGCCAGGCGCGTCCAGGAGGCCCGCCCGGGCCTCGCGGTCGCGCTGGCGCGGCCGGTGGGGGACCTGTCGCTCGCGGCCGCGCTCGTGCGCGACCTGCCGTACGGGATCGACGGCCTCGTGGTCTGCGCCGCGGGGACCCGCGTGGACGAGGGCCGCGCGCACGTCGCGGCCGTCGCGGAAGAGGCGGGCCGCCTGCTCGGCGTCCCCGCCGGACCGGGCTTCGCCTCCGGGCCGGGCCCCAAGGCCGGGGAGACCGTCGCACGACTGCGGGACGGAGGCGCGCAGCGCGTCGCGGCCGTCTGCTACTTCATCGCCCCGGGGATCCTGTGCGACACCGCGCTGGCGTCCGCGCGCGAGGCCGGCGTCGTCCACACGGGTGAACCGCTCGGTGCCGCACCGGAACTCCTCGACCTCATCGCGAAGCGCGCCGCGGAGGCGTAGTTCAGCTGGCCGACCGCCTGGTCGTGGTCCAGGAGTTCGCGGGTTCAAGCACGTCCCGGATCACTCCCCGAAGGGCCGGCGCTCCCCGAACCCCACGGCCCGCCGGCTCGGTCCGCACAGGACCAGCGACAGCATCGCGGCCGCCAGCGCCCAGGCGGCGACGCCCAGGACCGGGTGCGCGGCCTCGCGCAGGTAGTACCCGACCGGCGCCCACAGGAGCGCCTGGAACACCGCCTGCGCGACGACGTCGCGGCTCGCGAGGAGCCGCCGGCCGATAAACCAGTAGTACAGCGCCGCCAGCCACGCGATCAGGGCGATCCCGACGGCGCCGCCGGCGGTGTCGACGTCGCCGGTGGCGATCTGGATCAGCGCCCAGGCCCCGGCCGCCACGAGTCCCGTTGTGAGGAGCCAGAACACGCCGGCGGCGGCGGTCAGGGTCCACGGACGTGCGCCGTCACCGCGACTTTCGGTGACCGCGCCCATGTCGGCGTCGGTTTCGTTCACACCGCAACCGTATCCCGGGCTACTCTGCGCCTATGCGCGACCTGAAAGCAGCGCCACAGCGCGGCCTGCTCATCGTGAACCCGAAGGCGTCCACCGGCTCGCGCCGGCGGACGCGGTGGGTCGTCAAGAAGCTCGACGCGGTCCTCGACCTGACCGTCGAGAAGACCGGCGACCGCGGCCACGGCGAGGAGCTGGCACGGCGCGGCGCCGACGCCGGATACGACGTGGTCCTCAGCCTCGGCGGCGACGGCACGGTGAACGAGGTCGTCAACGGCCTGGTCGCAGGCGGGCGGCCCGCCGCGGAGGCGCCGCTGTTCGCGCCGATCCCGGCCGGGTCCACCAACGTGTTCGCGCGGGCCCTGGGACTGCCGTGGGACCGCCGCCGGGCCTCGATGGCGATCGTCGCCGCACTGGAGGAGCGCCGCACCCGCACGGTGAGTCTGGGGCGGCTGCAAGGGGACGACCTCGACCGCCTCTTCACGTTCTGCGCCGGACTCGGATGGGACGCGTCGATCATCAAGAAGGTCGAGTCGTACCGCAAGAAGCGCAATCTCGGCGCGCACTATGCGCGGGCCGTCATGGCGGAACTGAATGAGCATGGGGTGGAAGGGGATTCGATCCAAGTGTCCCTCTCCACCGGGGAAGTGGTCGAGTCGACCGGGATGGTCGTGGTGCAGAACTGCGCGCCGTGGACCTATCTCGGCGCCCTGCCGGTGAATCTCAACGCGCGGGCGTCCTTTAATGCTGGACTTGATGTCCTGATTCTGCGTAAACTGGGTCTGTCGGACGCCGCGCGGACCGCCGCTTCACTGCTGGTGGGCCGGGACGGACCCGACGGGAAGCACGCGGTGACGCATCACGATCTCTCCAGGATCCGGTTGCGCGCGTCGCTCCCGCAGGCTTTCCAGCTCGACGGGGACTATCTCGGAGAGCGCACCGAACTCGAACTCAGCTCGGTGCCGAAGGCGTTGCGGGTGGCCTGCTAACAACTTGGGAAAACCTCTAGGTGGGTGTTGACAAGTCGCCCGTGAGCAGGCAAGGTTGATTTCGCCATCCCTACCGGGACGGCGCGAGACTTACAACCGAATATCGTCTTTTCGGTGCGTTATAGACCGGGTGTCGTGGGTACTTCTGCCCTGGCGGACTTCTCGTAAGGTGTGTCTGCCAACCTTGAGTACCAGTGTGTCAAACCGGTTCGACTCGCTGTCACCGACCCCCTCCTTTACGAAGCCCGCAAGCCGGACAACGGTTTCGGGCGGCAGGGAGGGAACGTGTGGCGGGCATCGCCCGAGGGCCCGCGGTAGGGGTCCCGGCGAAGCCGCGGAACGAGTTCCCCGAGTCTTCTTCGAGGTAGCACGGTGAGTTCACTCACTTCGTGCTGAATTCCGGAGTCGAACCCTTGACATTCCACGACCTTGTGAAAGTCTTCACAAGGGCCCGGGTCACGGTGCGGACTTGTCGCAGATCCGCTCGCGGAGCTGTACGTTTGCAGTCGCCATTCGGGCGGCCGACGCCGTAGGCGGGTGTGCCTCCCCGGCCCGGTGCGTTCAGCAAGGGTGCTGGCGCCGCGCGAGGGCACTCCACGCTCACGGCGACAACGATTCCCTTTGCAGGGAAGCGAGTCCCGTCCGAGCAGTGCCCGCATGCGCCATCCGTGGGGTGCGACCGCCGCAGTGAAGTTCCCAAGCGGCGGAACACGGAGGCGGCGCGCGAGCGGAGCGCGGCCTGAACGCCCGGCGCGAGGCCCCACCGGCTCGCGACGCCCGAACCGCAAGAACCTAATTCATAACACCGTGAAAGCAAGATGCTTGATGCTTAGCAAGGAGATGTTTTGATGGATTGGCGCCACGAGGCCATCTGCCGCGACGAGGACCCCGAGCTGTTCTTCCCCATCGGGGACACCGGTCCGGCACTGGTACAGATCGAGCAGGCCAAGAACGTCTGCCGGCGCTGCCCCGTGACCGAGGAGTGCCTGCGGTGGGCGCTGGAGAGCGGTCAGGACGCGGGCGTGTGGGGCGGCATGAGCGAGATCGAACGCCGGGAGCTGAAGCGCCGCTCCGGTGCGATCCGCACGCTCGCCACCCAGGTCGTCGGCTAGGACCGCGCAATCCCTTGATGTGACTCATCCCTCGAATTTGTGACAACAGAAGCTTGGAAGGCCCGGCGGAACCGCCGGGCCTTCAGGCTTGCCCGGCCCCGGCAGGGCACCCGGAAGACCCGCCCGACGCGCTGGGAAGGGCCCCCGGTCTCGATGGTGCCCGAGGGGTACGACAGTCCCGCACGGCCAGGGAGCGGCCGGCGGATGCGGGAGTGGCAGCGAAACGTTGGGTGTGCGCCCGGCGGCGGAGCGGTGAGCGGCCCGACGACGCGGGACCGCCCGGAGTACCCGCCTCGCCGCTCTAGTGGATCTGGTGGCGCTCGGTGTCCGCGTCGGCCTCGGTCGCCGGGCGGCGCTGTCGGATGCGGATCGTCGTCAGGGCGCCCTCGACCTCGGAGTCGACCTCGTCGGTCAGGGCCTTGAGCACCTGCCACTGGTACGACCCGGCGTCCGGCAGCGGCTCGCCCTTGGGGCGGCTGAGCACGATCTGGAGCGCCTCCTCGCCGACCTCCAGCCGGCAGTGCAGCGGCTCGTCACCGGGTTTGCGGCGGAACGGGCGCGGACGGCCCGGCTCGGGCGGGATGAGCAGCGCCACCGCCGCGTTCACGGCCGCGCGCAGATCCTCGATCTCGTCGAGCGAGAAGCCGAGGCGGGTCGCCACCGCCGCGGTCGCCGTGGGGAGGACCGACAGGTAGTCGCCCGCCGTGGGCACGTCGAGCAGCAGCACGTCGTCGCGCTCATCGCTCACCGGCATCGCCGCTCTCTGTGACTGTGAAGGGGAGGCTTCCGCCCTCCCCGCCTGTACAGGATAGTGCGGCCACCGGGGGTGCGGGTACCACCCTGGGGGAATCACCCCGGACCGCAGGCGTCCCGCGCACCACGTCCGTGTCACCCCGCCGCTCCAATATGGGCCCCCGGCCCTAGATTCTTAGTCATCTTCATCTTCCCCCCGGAGGTTCGAACATGACCGGAACGAGCCCTGCGGTCGACCGCAGGCGGTTCTTCCACCTCGCCGGCGGCGCCGCGGTCGCCGCCGCCACCGGCAGCGCCCTCGGCGCGGCCGCGGCACCCGGCGCGGCCACTGCCGTGACCACGATCGGGACGGCGCCCGCCGCCCCCTCCGTGCTCCTCAAGGCGCCCGGCAGCGCCTCGGCCGCCGAGATCCCGCTCCCGCCGCTGCCCGAGCAGCTCGAAGGCGGCACCGTCGCGCCGCCCAGCCGCACCGTGCCCGCCCCGCGCGAAGCCCCCGAGATCGAGGCCCTGCTCGAAGAGGAGCCCCTGCCGGACGTCCTCCCGTTCGAGTTCAACCGGGACGGCTACACCGCCGCTTTGGAGATCCCCGAGCACATGATGCCCTGGCGCGACCGGGCCACCAAGTGGGAGAACGTCACCCCCGACACCCAGCACACCTACCTCGACGAGGCCGGCGTCATCCAGTACCGGCCCGACTGGGACGTGCCCGGCTACGACCAGCCCGTCACCCAGATCCAGTTCGGCCTCGGCTGCGTCACCAGCTACCGCAGCGAGCAGGACCCCACCCGCAAGGCGCTGTTCCTCACCCGCGCCAAGGCCCAGGCCGGGCGCCTCCTGGAGACCCGCGTCGAGGCCCGCGGCGCCTGGTACTTCCCCTACCCCTTCGACTTCACCCACACCACCCACAGCGGCGTCGACTACCGCGCCCCCTGGTACTCCGGCATGGCCCAGGGCGAGGCCATCAGCCTCTTCATCCAGCTCTCCGAGCTCGACGACGTCACCGAGGACGAGCGCCTGCTCTACCTCGCCGCCGCCGACCGGGCCTTCGCCTCGCTCCTGCGCGCCGACGACGGCACCCCCTGGGCCGTCAACCGCAACAGCGCCGGCTACCTCTGGATCCAGGAGTACCCCGGCAACGAGCCCGGCACCGGCGACTACACCTACAACGGCATGGTCTTCGCGATGTTCGGCCTGTGGGACTACATCCGCGCCACCGGCAACGAGCTCGCCGCCGCCCTCTTCGACGGCTGCTGCACCACCATCGACCGGTACTTCCCGCTCCTGCGCAACGAGCGCTGGATCTCCTTCTACTGCCAGACGCACCGCATCCCCACCGCGTCCTACCACCAGCACCACATCAACCTGTTCCGCCAGCTCCACTGGCAGACCGGCGGCCCGCGCTTCGCGCGCATGACCGACCAGCTCACCGACGACTACCCGTCGCCGAACACCCCGACCGGCGCCACCATCGCGTTCGCCGCCGGGACCCACACCCTCTACCGGTTCGACACCGACGCCGACGGCGACTACGTCGCCTCCAAGGACGACGAGGAACTGGAGAAGAAGACGGTCACCTTCGCCCGCGCCACCCAGGCGCCCGCGAACAAGCGCCGCCGCATCCACAACCGCGGGATCTACTACCGCATCAACGCCGGCGCCTACACCGGCTGGTGGATCGGCGAGTACTACCCCAACACCTACCTCATCGGTGAGTACCTGGCCACGGTCTGCCACCCGAACCGGACGCTCACCTTCCCGGCGGCCAAGCAGGTCACCTGCTACCTCGTCGGCACCGACGGCAAGCTCGCCAGCCCCCGCACGGTGAGCTTCACCAACCCCTCGAACGCCCCGTTCGACCGGCGCTCGATCGTCAACGGCCGCGCCATGTACCGCATCGCCGGGGGCTCGCTCACCGGCTACTGGGTCTGGGCCGGGGACATCACCACCGACGGACGCTGACCGCCGCGGGACCCGCATCCGCGGGCCCCGCACGGCGAAGCGCCCGCCACCGCCGGATGCGGTGACGGGCGCTTCGCTGCATTCGCTTACGCCTTCTTGGTCTCCCAGAAGATCTCCGCGATCTGGTCGATCTTCGCGAGCAGCTCCTCGGCGACCTTCGGGTCGGCGGAGCCCTTCGCGCCCGAGGCGCCCGCGAGCTTCGTCGCCTCGTTCACGAGGGAGTGCAGCTGCGGGTACTTCTCGAAGTGCGGCGGCTTGAAGTAGTCGGTCCACAGCACCCACAGGTGCTCCTTGACCAGGTTGGAGCGCTGCTCCTTGATGATCAGGGCGCGGGTGCGGAACTCAGGGTCCTCGTTGGCCTGGTACTTCTCGCAGATGGCCTTGACCGACTCCGCTTCGATGCGCGCCTGGGCCGGGTCGTAAACCCCGCAAGGCAGGTCGCAGTGAGCGGAAGCCGAGATCTGCGGCAGCAGCCGCTTGAACAGAGGCTTGAACATGCGCCCCTCCAGCTTCCTTCAGTGGGTTGTGATTCCACCGCCGACCCTACCTCTCCGGCGGCCCTGCGTGGCCCGGCCCCTAGAGTTGGGAGACCGACACCGGTGGTCACCGAACGCCATGCCGGCCAGAGAAACACCCGAGACGGAGGTCAGTCCCGATGCTCGCCGCCTACGCCCGCAACGTGAATCCCGAAGACCCGTTCGACGCCCTCTCGGTGGGTGAGATCGAGCCGCCCGCCGTCCCCGAGGACTGGACCCGGGTCCGGCTCACCGCCGCCTCCGTCAACCACCACGACCTCTGGTCCCTCGCGGGCGTGGGCCTGCGCGCCGAGCAGACCCCGATGATCCTCGGCACCGACGCCGTCGGCCGCACCGAGGACGGCGACGAGGTCGTCGTCTACCCTGTCATCGCCGACCCCTCCCTCGACGACGAGACCCTCGACCCGAAGCGGACCCTCCTCTCAGAACTCCACCCGGGCACCCTCGCCGAGTACGTCTCCGTGCCCGCGCGCAACCTAGTGCCCGCCCCCAAGGGCTGGACCGCCGCCGAGGCCGCCTGCCTGCCCACCGCCTACCTCACCGCCTGGCGCATGCTCACCAGCCGCGGCCGCCTCGGCGCCGCGAAGGACAGCGCGGTGCTCGTCCAGGGCGTCGGCGGCGGGGTCGCCACCGCCGCGATCGTCCTCGCCAAGGCCCTCGGCGCCCGCGTGTACGCCACCGGCCGCACCCCCGAGCGCCGCGAGAAGGCCGCCGCACTCGGCGCCGTCCCCGTCGAGGCCGGCGGGCGCCTCCCCGAGCGCGTCGACGTGGTCGTCGACTCCGTCGGCGCCCCCGTCATGGCCCACTCGATCAAGTCCCTCAAGCCCGGCGGGCGCCTCGTCAATTGCGGCGTCACCGGCGGGCCGGTCGCCGAGGTCGACCTGCGCCACGTCTTCTTCAAGCAGCTGGAGATCGTCGGCTCGACCATGGGCACCCTCGCCGAACTGCGCGAACTGATCCTGTTCTGCGCCGAGAGCGGCCTGCGGCCCCTGATCGACTCCACCCACGCCCTCGCCGACGCCGAGCAGGCGCTGCGCCGCCTCGCCTCCGGCGACGCCTTCGGGAAGGTCGTCGTCACCGCCTAGCGGCCCCGCGACACCGTCGTAAGTACGACAGTGGGGCCGGTTTCTGGCGGGTTCGCCCCCGGCCGGCCCCGCCTGCCCTCACCCTGTAATGGATGTCACTCTCGGGCCGGCACGCGGCCCCGGCATCGCACGCCGAGCGCCTTGACCACACGGGCGCCGAGGGCAGGGGAGAAGCGGCCATGTCGGTACTGGGACGGGTCAGGGGCGGTCTCAAGACCGCCGCGGGGAGCACGTGGGCGGTGACCAAGAAACTCCTGGTCAGAGTCGCGATCGCGGCGGCCATCATGGTCGTCGCCATCGCACTGGCGAGGAACGGGGAGAGCGCGGCGTCGGAGTCCGCGGGCGTCGCGGGCACCGAGGCGCGCCCGATCGCGGCCCAGCACGCCATCCTCTCGGATGGGTGGACCCACGAGCAGGACCTCTCGTGCACCTACACGGTGAAGGCCACGTTCGGGGTCTCGGTCTTCACCGAGACCGACATGGGCGCGCGGCGCCTGCTCCGCCTGCACAACAAGACCGAGGTCCACGGGGCCTGCGAGCCGACCCAGGGCGGCAGGACGATCGGCTGCGCCGGTCTGCGCTGGGAGACCGGCTGGATCCGGGTGCAGTCGGGCGACACCGTCGGCTACAGCCCGGCCTCGTGCCTCGTCAAGGAAGGGGTCCTATGACGGCAGCGAATCGGACGGCAGTGCCGGAACGGGCGGCCCGCGACTGACGGGGCCGCCGGATGAAGACGGACGGGCGGGACGCGGCATCGGCCGCGTCCCGCCCCATTGCCTTACTTCAGGCCGACGCCCGCGACGCCCTTGACGATCTGCTTCTGGAAGATCAGGAACACGATGAGCAGCGGCAGCGCACCGAGCACGGCCGCGGCCATGTTCTGCGCGTACAGCAGCCCGTAGCCGCGCGCGACCACGCCGAGGCCGACCGGGAGGGTCATGATCGACGGGTCGTTGGCGACCAGGAGCGGCCACAGGAAGTTGTTCCACGACCCGATGAACGTGAAGATCCCGACCGCGGCGAGGATCGGCCCCGACAGCGGCAGGATGACGCTCCGCAGGACCCGCAGGTGCCCGGCGCCGTCGATGCGCGCGGCCTCCTCGTAGTCGCGCGGGATCGCGTCGAAGAACCGCTTGAGGATGAAGATCATCACCGGCGCGACGGTCTGCGGGAGCGCCAGGCCCCAGTAGGTGTCGACCAGGCGCAGGGCGCTGACGACGTCGAACAGCGGGATGATGAGCGCTTCCGCGGGCACCATGATCCCGGCCAGGACCACCCCGTAGACGACCTTCTTGCCCGGGAAGTCCAGCCGCGAGAACCCGTAGGCGGCCAGGACGCACATGCCCAGCGTCAGGGCGGTGACGATCGTGGAGACCACCGTCGAGTTGACCATCCACGTGACGTGCTCGCCGCGTTCGAACAGGATGCGGTAGCCCTCCAGCGACCACTCCCGCGGGATCCAGTGGATCGGCTGGCCGAGGCTCGCCTCGGTCTCGGGCTTGAACGACGTGGTCAGGGCCCACAGGAACGGCACCAGCCACAGCAGCGCCAGCGCGAAGGCGGCGAAGTAGACCAGGGCGGAGCCGGGCGTGACGCGCGGACGGCGCCGGCGCTTGGCGGCGCGGGGCGCGTCCTCGGAGGCTTCGAGCCTCGTTTGCAGAGCGGTCATGTCAGTCCTCCCTCCTCGACAGCAGACGGAACTGGATCAGGGCGATGACGATGATGCAGACGAACAGGATGTACGACAGCGCCGAGGCGTAGCCGATCCGGAAGCCCACGAAGCCCGAGTTGTAGATGTACTGGATGAAGACGTTCTCCGTCGCGAGGTTCGCGGCGCCGCCCGCCATCAGGTAGTACTGGTCGAAGATCCGCAGCGACGCGATGAGCTGGAGGACGATCACCAGCGCGGTCGTGCGCTTGAGCAGCGGCAGCGTGATGCCCCAGAGCTTCTGGAGCGAGTTCGCGCCGTCGATGTCGGCCGCCTCGTACACCTCCGCGGGGATGGTCTGGAGCGCGGCGAGGTACAGCAGGAAGTTGAACCCGAGCGTCCACCACACGGTGGTGGCCACGACCGATCCCATGGCGTCCTCCTGGAACGCCCACAGCCGGTCGCCGCCGAGGCCCCACTCCCCGAGGTAGTGGTTGATGAGGCCGCCCGCGGGCTGGTACATCCACAGCCAGATCATGGTGACCACGGAGACGGGGATGACGAACGGCGCGAAGAACGACAGCCGCAGGAACCAGCCGATCCGGCGCGCGCGGTGCGCGAGCAGCGCGAACGCGAGGCCGAGGATCACCAGCGGCGGGGTCGACAGGACCGTGAAGCGCGCGGTGTTCCACAGCGAGTCCATGGCGGCGGGGTCGCCGAACGCCTCGGCCCAGTTGGCCAGGCCGATCCATTCGACGGGGCGGCCGGTGAGGCTCTTGTCGGTGAACGAGTAGTACAGGCCCAGCAGCATCGGCCAGAGCATGAAGACGGCGTAGACGGCGAGGAAGGGCAGGACGAACCACAGCCCGAGCCAGGAACGGCGCTTCGGCGCCCGCGCGGGCGCCGGCGACGGCGGGCGGTCCGCCGTGGACGCCGCTGCGGGCGTCGCGGTGTCAGTAGACATCAGAGAGGTCCCTTTGCATCGTTTCAGTCGATCGGGTTGGGCAGGTCGACCAGCGTCTGGGCGACGTCCTTGATGCCCGCGAGCGCGGTCTCGGGGTCGTTCGCGCCCGAGTACACCCCGGCGAAGATCTGGCCGACCTCGTCGGGCAGCCGCGCGGCGGACCCCGCGAACCACACCTTCGGGTCGAACTGCACGTTGTCGACGACGCCCGAGTACTCGGCGTTGGGTTCGAGCTCCTGGAACTCGGCGCTCTCGGTGACCGGGAGGTAGGCGGGGGTGTGGCCGGCGCCGGCGCCCCACTCGAGGCTGTGCCGGAGCATCCAGGAGACGTACTCGACGGTGGCGGCCCGCACCTCGTCGTCCCAGCTGTTGTGGCGGGGGAGGACGAACGCGTGGCAGTCGCCCTGGGTGCGGCGGTTGCCGAAGAAGTCCGGCATCTCGGCCATGGAGAAGTCGAGGCCCTGGGCCTCGTTGAAGGCGCGGAAGCGGGTGATCTCCCAGTTGCCGACCTGGACGAGGCCGCCGGCGCCGTTCTCGAAGTTCGCGGCGGTGGCGCCGCCGTCGGAGATGCGCGGGCACAGGCCCTCGTCGGCCATGCGCCACATGGTGTCGATGGCGTTGAGGGCCTTGTCGTCGTCGAGTTCGAAGCCGTCGTCGTGGAAGATCCACTCGCCGTCCTGCTGGCGGTACCAGGCCCAGAACTGGCGCCATCCGGCGTTGGTGTCGAGGGAGGTGCCGTACTCGCCGGTGACGTCCTTGACCGCGCGCAGGAGGTCGAAGTACTCCTCGACGCCGTGGGTCTCCAGGAGGGTGCCGTCGGGGTTGAGGACCCCGGCCTGCTCGCAGATCGTGCGGTTGTAGTAGTTGACGAGGGCGTGCGTGTCGAGCGGGACGGCGTAGAGCCGGTCGTCGGAGAAGCACCGGTCCCAGATCTCGGTCGGGAAGTCCTCGGGGTTCAGCCCGGCGTCGACGAGCTCGTCGACCTCGATCGCGTCGAGGAGCGTCGAGGGCGAGAGGCTGTCGAGGCGGGAGAGGTGGATGGTGGCGACGTCGGCGGCGTTGCCGCCGGAGGCGCCCATGACGAGCTTGGTGTAGAACGGGGTGCCCCACGTGAAGGTGGTGGCCCGGAGGTTCACGCCCGTCTCGGCCATGAACTCCTCGTGCATGCTGGTCATGATGGCGCCGTCGGATCCGGCGAGGAGGTTCCACTGCTTGACGGTGGTGCCGCCGCTGAGGCCGCCGGTGATCGAGTCGCATCCGGCGAGGCCGATCCCGGCCGCTGCCGCTGTGCCGGTGAGGAGCGCCCGCCTGGAGAGGGCCCCAGGTGGCGAGGGAGGGTTCGGCATCAATGCATCACTCCAATGTGAGCGTTGTCGGGGCGGCCGGTGGAAGGGTGAGCCGTCCTGACATTGTTATCGCTATCACATTTGGAGTCAAGGGCGCGAGGGCATGGATTGTGTGGATTGCAGCCATTGATACTGGTGTGGCGTTCCGACTCGTTGGATTCTTGTCGGTTCTCGGGGGTTCACCGGGCCCGGAGACGCCGGAAGGGGGAGGCCGGGCGGCCTCCCCCTTCCGGGTCTCGTTCGCTTACTGCGGCTGCGGGACCGCGACGTCGATGAGCGCCTGCTGCTCGACCTCGTGGACCTTCGGCGAGCCGGTGGACGGCGCGGCGGCGGCCGGGCGGGAGATCCGGCGCAGGTGGACCCCGCCGAGCTGCTCCAGCAGGTTGAGCGCGATGAACGACCAGGCGCCCTGGTTGGCCGGCTCCTCCTGGACCCAGGCGGTCTCGACGGCGTTCGGGAACGCGCCGAGGGCGGCCTTGAGCTCCTCGGCCGGCAGCGGGTACAGCTGCTCGACGCGCAGGATCGCGGTGTCGGCGACGCCGCGCGCGGTGCGGGCCGCGGCGAGGTCGTAGTAGACCTTGCCCGAGCACAGCAGGACGCGCTTGACGTTCTCGGGCCGGATCTCGCCGGAGGCGAGCGCCGGGTCGTGCAGGACCGGCTGGAAGCGGCCGGTGGTGAAGTCCTCCAGCTCGCTGACGGCGGCCTTGTGGCGCAGCAGCGACTTCGGCGTGAAGACCACGAGGGGCTTCTTGACCGGGTCGAGGCCCTGGCGGCGCAGCAGGTGGAAGTAGTTCGCCGGGCTCGTGGAGTTGACGACGCGCATGTTCTCGTCGGCGCACAGCTGGAGGAAGCGCTCGATGCGCCCGGAGGTGTGGTCCGGGCCGGCGCCCTCGTGGCCGTGCGGCAGCAGCAGGGTCACACCGGAGTGCTGGCCCCACTTGGCCTCGCCCGAGGAGATGAACTCGTCGATGATGGTCTGGGCGCCGTCGACGAAGTCGCCGAACTGGGCCTCCCAGGCCACGAGCATGTCGGGGTTCTCCACCGAGTAGCCGTACTCGAAGCCGAGCGCGGCGAACTCGCTGAGCAGCGAGTCGTAGATGAAGAACTTCGCGGTGTGCTCGCCCAGGTGCGCGACGGGGGTGTACTCGTCGCCGGTGGCCTGGTCGATGACGACCGCGTGGCGCTGCACGAAGGTGCCGCGGCGCGAGTCCTGTCCGGCGAGGCGGACCGCCTTGCCCTGCATGAGGAGCGAGCCGAACGCGAGCGTCTCGGCGAACGCCCAGTCGACGTGGCCGGAGGTCGACATCTCGCTGCGCTTCTCCAGGACCTTGCGGACCGCCTTGTGCGGCGCGAAGCCCTCGGGGAGCGTGGTGTGGGCCTTGCCGATCATCGCGATCGTCTCGGCGTCCACCGAGGTGTCGACGTCGGCGACCGGCTCGGGCTGGTGGCGCCACGGCAGCGGGCCGGTCTGCCCGGCCAGGGCCTCCTTGGTCTCGCGGAAGACCCGTTCGAGCTGGGCCTGGTAGTCCGCGAGCGCCTCCTCGGCGTCCTCCATGGTGATGTCGCCGCGGCCGATGAGCGCGCGGGTGTAGAGCTTGCGCACGGACTGCTTGCCGTCGATGACCTGGTACATCTGCGGGTTGGTCATCTTCGGGTCGTCGCCCTCGTTGTGGCCGCGGCGCCGGTAGCAGACCATGTCGATGACGACGTCCTTGCGGAACTGCTGGCGGAACGCGAACGCGAGCTTGGCGACCTCGGCCACGGCCTCGGGGTCGTCCCCGTTGACGTGGAAGATCGGCGCCTGGATCATGCGGGCGACGTCGGTGCAGTACAGCGAGGAGCGCGAGTGCGTCGGCGCGGTCGTGAAGCCGACCTGGTTGTTGACCACGACGTGCACGGTGCCGCCGGTGCGGTAGCCGCGCAGCTGCGACAGGTTCAGGGTCTCGGCGACCACGCCCTGGCCGGCGAACGCGGCGTCGCCGTGGATGGCGACCGGCATGACGGTGAAGCCGTCCTCGCCGAGGTTGAGGCGGTCCTGCTTGGCGCGGACCACGCCCTCCAGGACCGGGTTCACGGCCTCCAGGTGGGACGGGTTGGCGCACAGGGAGACCGTGGTCTCGCCCTTGCCGTCGGGGGAGGTGAACTTCCCGGTCATGCCCAGGTGGTACTTGACGTCGCCGGAGCCGCCGATGCTCTTGGGGTCGATGTGCCCCTCGAACTCGGTGAAGATCTTGGAGAGCTTCTTGCCGATGATGTTGGCGAGGACGTTCAGGCGCCCGCGGTGGGGCATGCCGATGACGACCTCGTCGAGCTCGGCGCCCGCGGCCTCGTTGAGGATCCGGTCGAGCAGCGGGATGAGCGACTCGCCGCCTTCGAGGCTGAAGCGCTTCTGGCCCACGAACTTCGTCTGGAGGAACGTCTCGAACGCCTCGGCGGCGTTCAGGCGCCCGAGGATGTGCTTCTGCTCCTCGACCTTCGGCTTCTCGAAGGGCACCTCGATGCGCCGCTGGAGCCAGGCGCGCTCCTCCGGGTCCTGGATGTGCATGTACTCCACGCCGATGCGGCGGCAGTAGGAGTCGCGGAGCACGCCGAGGATGTCGCGGAGCTTCATGCGCTGCTGGCCCGCGAAGCCGCCGACGGGGAACGTCCGGTCGAGGTCCCACAGGGTGAGCCCGTGCGACAGGATGTCGAGGTCGGGGTGGCGGCGGATCTCGTAGTGCAGCGGGTTCGTGTCGGCCATGAGGTGGCCGCGGACCCGGTAGGCGTGGATGAGCTCGATGACGCGCGCGTTCTTGTCGATCTGGCCCTCGTGGGTCTTCGACACGTCGCGGACCCAGCGGACCGGCTCGTAGGGGATGAGCAGCGAGCGGAAGACCTCGTCGAAGAAGCCGTCGCCGAGCAGCAGCCGGTGGAGCGTGGCCAGGAACTGGCCGGACTCGGCGCCCTGGATGATCCGGTGGTCGTAGGTCGAGGTGACCGTCATGATCCGGGAGACGCCCAGGTCCGAGAGGGTCTCGTCGGAGGCCCCGGCGAACTCGGCGGGCACCTCCATGGCGCCGACGCCGACGATGAGCCCCTGGCCCTTCATCAGGCGGGGGACGGAGTGGACGGTGCCGATGCCGCCCGGGTTCGTCAGCGTGAGGGTCGCCCCGGCGTGGTCCTCCATGGTGAGCTTGCCGTTGCGGGCCTTGCGGACCAGGTCCTCGTACGCCTGCCAGAACTCGCGGAAGTCCATGGACTCGGTGTGCTTGATGGACGGCACCACGAGGGTGCGGGTCCCGTCGGGCTTGGCGAGGTCGATCGCGAGGCCGAGGTTGACGTGCTCGGGGGTGACCAGCTGCGGCTTGCCGTCGACGACCTTGTAGGAGGCGTTCATGCCCGGGTGGGCCTTGACCGCCTGCACCAGCGCGTAGCCGATGAGGTGCGTGAAGGAGACCTTCCCGCCCTGGCCGCGCTTGAGGTGGTTGTTGATGACGATCCGGTTGTCGAACAGGAGCTTCGCGGGGACCGCGCGGACGGACGTGGCCGTCGGGATCTCCAGGGACGCGTCCATGTTCTGGGCTACCTTGGCCGCGACGCCTTTGAGCGGCTTGGTACCGGGTTCACTCACTGCTGGGGTCGCCTTCTCGGTCGAAGCTTCGGGTGCCACGGCAGCGGGCGCGGGCGCGGCGGGGGCCGGCTCCGCGGCCGGCTCGGCCTTCGCGGGAGCGGCCTGCACTGGGGCGGCCTTCGCGCGCGCGGGCGCGACCGGCTCCGGTGCAGGGGCGGGCGCGGCCTGCTCGGGGGCCGGGGCGGCCGGCTTCTCGCCGTTGAGGTGCGCGGTCGTCGGATCGCCCCCGAAGAACTCGCGCCAGCCGGCGCTCACACTGTCGGGGTTTTCGCGGTATCGCTCGTACATCTCGTTGACCAGCCACTCATTGGCACCGAAATCGGTCAGCGGATTGCCCGGAGTCGCACTCGACACGACTGAATCGCCTCTTCTTTGACGCTGCGTGGACGGGGACGGCAGTCCCCGGACTCAAGGGTAACCGGGGGGAGGAGAAAGTGTAGTACCGGTAACGCCTCTGCGGGGCCGGTCACTCGGACCCCCGCGAATGTGCTGCGCAGCAGGTGGATACGGGTGGAAGTCTCGTTCGCCACACCGGCGTTTCGCGCCCCGTCCGGGGCCGCTCGGCGGGCTCCGGCGGCGCGCTATCCCGCCGCGCTGCGCTCCTTGCCGGAGAACGTCTCGGTGGGCTCCTCCAGGAGCTCCTCGGCGCCGACGACGGTGAACAGGCGGGTGATGAAGCGGTTGGGGTTGACGACGGCCAGCGCCACGCCCATCTCGCGGGCGATCCGGTAAGCGACCACGATGGTGCCGATGCCGGTGGAGTCGAGGACCGTCACCTTGGCGACGTCGACCCGGATGGCGGTGGCACCGCCGGCCTCGAGGGCGTTCGTGATCGTCTCGCGGATCTGGGGGGCGGTCGCGTAGTCGACCTCCCCGGCCAGCTCGACGGTGACGACTCCGGCGTCGGTCGTGGCGGTCTCGATTGACAGCGTCATGAACTCACCTGATCCGGTAGGGTTCCCTGCCCGCGCACTCGACGTGCACGGCTGCGACACAAAGTCTATCCGACGGCTCCGAGTGGAAACAGCCTGCGCGCGCCGGACATGCCCGAATCAACGCACTCTTCGGAAAAAGGTCACACGAAGGTGATCCATGTCAATGCGGCCGGTCACCGCCGGCGCCGAGGCGGGCCGGGACCGGCCGCGACGGCTTGGCACGCCGGGGGGTCGGGCGTATGCTTCGGAATCACTTGCGACCTGCGGAGCCCCGGCCGACGCGCCGGTCCGCCCCGACCGTGAAGATGAGGCCATGCCGCTTTCGACCAGCCAGCCGAGCGCCGAGACCGAAGCGACCCTCCTGGTCGTGGAGGACGACGAGAACATCTGCGAGCTGCTCGCCACGTCGCTGCGGTACGCCGGGTTCGCCGTCCACGCCGTGGGCTCGGGCGACGAGGCCCTCCGCTCGGTCGCGCGGCACCGCCCCGACCTGGTCGTCCTCGACGTGAACCTGCCCGACTTCGACGGCTTCGAGGTGGTGCGCCGGATGCGCTCGGGCTCGGACCACACGCCCGTGCTCTTCCTCACCGCCCGCGACGACACCGCCGACACCGTCACCGGCCTGTCGGTCGGCGGCGACGACTACATCACCAAGCCGTTCGCGCTCGAAGAGGTCGTCGCCCGCATCCGCGCGGTCCTGCGCCGCTCCTCCGGCGAGCTCCCGCGGCCCTCGCGCCTCCAGTACGCCGACCTCGAACTCGACGAGGAGACCCACGAGGTGTGGCGCGCGGGCAAGGCCGTGCAGCTCTCGCCCACCGAGTTCAAGCTCCTGCGCTACTTCATGATCAACGCCGGGCGGGTCCTGTCGAAGGCGCAGATCCTCGACCACGTGTGGCGCTACGACTTCCGCGGCGACGACGGCATCGTCGAGTCCTACGTCTCCTACCTGCGCCGCAAGATCGACACCGGGGAGCCCAAGCTCATCCAGACGCTCCGCGGCATCGGGTACGTCCTGCGGGAGCAGCATCGTTGAGCACGCCCCGCGTCATGGAAGGCGTCCGCGACAAATGGGACCGCACCCCGCTGCGGGTGCGGCTCACCGCCGCCGTGCTCGTGCTCGTGGCCGGCTCGCTCATCCTCATCAGCGTCTCCACGATCCTGGCGCTGCACTCCTACTTCCTCGGCACCGTCGACGAGGAGCTGGAGGCCCAGCTCCTCAACTTCAGCCCCGACGTCTTCGACCCCGAGGACATGGAGGACGACGACGGCACGCCCGCGGTGCGGCCCGAGCAGTACGTGTTCTCGATCCTGTACGGGGAGGGGAACCGCTTCGACCGGCCCACCGACCGCGCCGACTACCCGGTGTTCGACTACGACGACCTGGTCGCGGCCGACGGCGAGGCGTTCACGGCGCTCTCGGCGGACGGCACCACCCGGTGGCGGGTCCTGGGCCTGACCGGCTCGATGGTCGGCACGAACGACCCCGACTACGACCCCGAGGACCACAACCTCCAGGGCGACGCCTACTACGTGCTGTCCTACAAGCTCGCGCACTTCGACAAGACCGTCGCCGGCCTCGTCTGGGTCGACCTGCTCATCGGCGCGGGCGTCCTCGCGGGCCTCGCGGCGATCGGGGTGGGCCTGGTGCGCGCGAGCCTGTCGCCGCTGCGGCAGATCGAGAACACCGCGGCGATGATCGCGGCCGGGAACTACTCCCGGCGCGTCCCCGAGCACGACCCGGCCACCGAGGTCGGGCGCGTGGGACGGGCCATCAACTCGATGCTCACCAAGGTCGAGGGGGCCCTGCGGGCCCGCGAGTACTCCGAGCAGCGCGCGCACGACTCCGAGGAGCGGATGCGCGAGTTCATCGCCGACGCCTCTCACGAGCTGCGGACGCCGCTGACGAGCGTGCGCGGCTACGCCGAGCTGGTGCGGTCGAACCCGCAGATGCCCGAGGCCGACCGGCAGCACTACATCCGCCAGATCGAGGAGGCCGCCAAGCGCATGGGCCTGCTCGTGGGTGACCTGCTGCACCTGGCCCGGCTCGGGCAGGAGCGGCCGGTCGAGACCGAGCCGGTGGACCTGGCGCCGCTCGCCCACGAGGCGGTCACCGCGCACGCGGTCATGGCCGAGGACCACGAGCTGAGCTTCACGTGCGTCCCCGGTTCGGCCACGGTCGTGGCCGCCGACCGGGCCCGCATGCGGCAGGTCCTCGACAACCTCCTGTCGAACGCGCTGCGGCACACGCCCGCGGGCACGCACGTGCGCGTCGAGCTCGCCTCCGAGGACGGCACGGTGCTGCTCACCGTGGCCGACGACGGCCCCGGCATGGAGCAGGGGACCGCCGACCGGGTCTTCGAGCGGTTCTTCCGCTCCGACGCGGTCGTCCACCCCGGCTCGGGGCTCGGGCTGTCGATCGTGGCGGCCATCGTCAAGGCCCACGGCGGGACCGTCCAGGTCGCCTCCCGGACCGGCGAGGGCACCGCGTTCACCGTGCGCCTCGCGGCCGAGCCCACCGCGGAGCCGGACGGCGAGCCCGACGCCGAGGACGAGCCCGGGGCCTGAACCTCGGAAACCTCTGAGGTCCGCGTCCGCGGCCCCCGCCCGCGCGGCGCCGCCCGACCCGTCTGACCAGTGCGCCCGCATCTGGACCGGCTGCTCATCATTAAAGGGTTTTAAGGCGTTTTCGCAGCGGACCGAGAGCTGGGCCCGGCATGCTGCCTTACATGAGCAACACTGAGAGCACCAAGGGCCCCGAGGGGACCGAACCCAAGGGCCCCGACGGGGCTCCGACGAACCCTCCGGCGCCGCAGCCGCTTCACGACGACCCCGACCAGCCGCTCGCCGAGCGCCGCGACCCCGAGCCGAGCCTGCCCCCGGCAGCGCTGGTCGCGCCCGGTCCGGTCCCGCAGGCCGACTCGCACCAGGCCCACGCCCCGCACCCGCAGCAGCCGGGCCACCCCACCGGGGGCCTGCCCACCGACCAGACCCGCGTCCTGCCCGCCGGCGCGCCCGCGCCGGCCCCGCACGGCGCCCCGCACATGGCGGCCCCGGGCTGGCAGCCCTCGCAGGTCCCGCCCATGTACCAGGGCCACGGCGCCGCCGTGGCCCCGCCCCGGCCCCGCGGCCGCGGGCGGCTCGTCGCCGGGGCGCTCGCCCTCGCGCTCATCGCCGGCGGCGCCGGCGGCGTGGGCGGCTGGTTCCTCGCCGACCGCGACGGCGGCACCACCGTCGTGGAGTCCGTGTCGATGAACGCCGGCGAGGGCCTCACCTACACCGACATCGTCAACAAGGTCAGCCCCTCGGTCGTCACCATCGTCACCGACGCCGCCGAGGGCTCGGGCGTCGTCTACTCCGACGACGGCTACATCGTCACCAACAACCACGTCGTCGACGGCGCCCAGTCCGTGGAGGTCCGCTTCTCCGACGGCACCACCACCGACGCCGAGATCATCGCCACCGACTCCACGCAGGACCTCGCCGTCATCCAGGTCTCGGGCGTGGACGACCTCTCGCCCGTCGCCTTCGGCGACTCCGACTCCATCCAGGTCGGCGACGCCGCCGTGGCCATCGGCTCCCCGCTGGGCCTCGAAGGCACCGTCACCACCGGCATCGTCTCAGCCCTCGACCGGTCCATGACCGTCGCGGGCGAGGAGTCCCCGGGCTTCCAGCAGCAGTCCAGCTCCACGCTCACCGGGCTCATCCAGACCGACGCGGCCATCAACTCCGGGAACTCCGGCGGCGCCCTCGTCAACGGCAACGGCGAGCTCATCGGCATCAACACCGCGATCGCGACCACCGACTCCGGCTCGATCGGCCTCGGCTTCGCGATCCCCTCGAACACCGTCCAGAGCGTGGTCGAGCAGCTCATCGAGGGCGGCTCGGTCGAGCAGGGCTACCTCGGGGTCTCGGTGGCCGACACCGACGGCAACGGCGCCATGGTCCTCAGCGTCGAGGCGGGCTCGCCCGCCGAGGCCGCCGGGCTCCAGGAGGGCGACATCATCACCGCCGTCGACCAGAACCCCGTGACCAGCGCCTCCGAAGTGGTCGCCGCGGTCCAGGGCACGGCCTCGGGCACCGAGGTCGCCATCACCTACACGCGCGACGGCAAGGAGGAGAGCACCAGCGCGACGCTCTCCGCCTCGTAGACGCGCACGCGACGCGGCCCCGGGCGGGATGCCCGGGGCCGCGGTCGTCTCGTCTCCAGCGGTCCGCTACTGCGGCGCGGCGGTGCCCGCCTGGATCGCGGCCCGCACCGGGCGCAGCTCGGCGGGCGGCTGGCCCGTGTCGATCCACTCCGCCAGGCGGTCGCGGTCGACGATGAGCACCCCCAGCTGGCGTGCGACGGCCTCGTTGCGCGCCGCGTGGTGCATCCAGTGCAGGTTCGCGTTGGTGATGATGACGCCGGCGTCGCAGTCCCAGCGGGCCTTGATCTCCCCGCCCAGGATCTGGACGTGCCGGTTGCCGTTGCGGCGGCGCAGCTGCTTGTCGTCCTTCTTGGCGCGCACGATGATGCGCTTGCCGTTGGTGAAGGTGACCACGAAGTTGCAGCCCAGGTCGTTCTTGCGGTGCCCGAACTTCTTGACGCGCTTGGCGTCCAGCCCGACCAGGAGCTGGCCGACCATGACGTCGAAGTCGGGCATGTTCATGCGGTCGACGCCGCGCATGAGCTCGTGGCGCTCGGCGGTGAGCGCGCGGTCCCGGTGCTCGTGGCCGCGGCTGCGGAAGAGGAACCAGCCCGCGAGTGCGGTGCCCCCCAACAGGATCGCCACCGACGCGAACCATGCCCAATGGTCCGCTATGAATCCCAGAACGTAGTAGCCGATGATGAGAGCGGCGAGACCCGCTCCGACTCTGAGGATCACGGACAAGGCGGCCTCCATTAGGTTCAGAGGGCTTGCGGTTAGCGTTATGTCGCCTGTGTTGTGACTATAAGTATCCGTTACCGTTCGCTCACGCGTAAGGGCAATGTCCGGTACCCGACAGCATGACGCGGCATCTTGCATGTGCGGCCCGTCGCGGCGCGTTCACCGGGCCCCGCCCCCGCCGCCGTTGGTGGGGGATACTGGCCTGGTGTCGACTTCAACTTCGGGCGTTTTGGTGCTTCTCGGTGCGCCACTGGGAAATCCAGAGGACGCCTCGTCTCGCCTCCGGACCGAGCTCGGCCTGGCGGACGTCATCGCCGCAGAGGATACCCGGCGGCTGCGGCGGTTGCTCAGTGAGCTGGATGTGGTCCCAGGGGCGCAGGTCACCTCGTACTTCGAGGCCAACGAGACCGGGCGGACCGCGACCCTGCTCGAACAGCTGCGCGAGGGCAAGCGGGTCGCGGTCATCACCGACGGCGGCATGCCGTCGGTCTCGGACCCGGGCTTCCGCCTCGTGCGCGCCGCGATCGACGCCGGAGTGGCGGTGACCTGCGCGCCGGGCGCGAGCGCGGTGACGACGGCGCTGGCGCTGTCGGGGATGCCGTGCGACCGGTTCTGCTTCGAGGGGTTCGCCCCGCGCAAGGACGGCGAGCGGCGGCGGCTGTTCGGCGAGCTCGCCGAGGAGCGGCGCACGATGGTGTTCTTCGAGTCCCCGCGGCGGGTCGCGGACACGCTGCGCGCCATGGCGGAGGCGTTCGGTGCCGACCGGCCCGCGGCGCTGTGCCGCGAGCTGACCAAGACCCACGAGGAGGTCCGCCGCGGCGGCCTCGGCGACCTCGCCGAAGGCGCGGAGGCGGACCCGCCGCGCGGCGAGATCACCCTGGTGGTCTCGGGCTGGACCGGCCCGGACGCGAGCGAGGCGACCCCGGAGGCCATGGCCGCCGCCGTCGCCGCCCTGGAGGCCGCCGGCACCGACCGCAAGGCCGCGATGAAGGAGGTCGCCCTCCGCTACGGCGTGAGCCGCCGGGACGTCTACGACGCGGTCCTGAAGGCCGCAAATCCGGAATGACGGATATGTCCCCTAAGGGACCCCTGGCACAAAAGTACCCGCAGGGTATGACATTCCCTGTGCCGCAACGGAAGCGAGCGAAGCTCACAACTCGTCGAACTTGAAGGTCTTCCACGAGATGAGGCCGACGAGCGCCGCGAAGGCGGCGAGGAAGCCGATCTGCGGGAGCACCGCCGAGGGCGGTTCGCCGTAGACCACGACCGACTGGAGCGCCTCGTTGAGGTACCGCATCGGCGAGGCGTACGAGAGCCACTGCACCCACTGCGGCGAGAGCGCCAGCGGGTAGAACGCGCCCGACACGAACGCCATCGGCATCGTCACCAGGTTGCTCAGCCCGGCCGCGGCCGGGCTGGTCTGGGCGATGCCGCCGATGACGACGCCGATCGCGAGGAACGCGAACGTCCCCAGCAGCACCAGCGGCGCCGCGAACCACGTCCACGCCGACAACCGCAGTCCGAAGGCCACGGCCGCGACCGCGAGGAACACCGCGGTCTGGCCGATCGCGACCACGAGGTTCACCGAGACCTTCGCACCCAGGAACGTCTTCACCGACGCGGGCGTCAGCCGCAGGCGCCGCAGGAGCTTGTCGCGCTTCCAGTCCACGATCGTGCCGGCCGCGCCGAACACGCCCGAGATCGCCACGCCCCACGCCAGGATGCCCGGCGCGAGGTACTGGATCGGCTGGAGCGCACCGCCGTCGGCCTCCTCGACGTCGGTGGCGAGCACCGTCTCGCCGGGGGCCGCGGCCGACAGGACCTCGACGTTGACGTCGTCGACGAGCGCCGAGAGCCGCCCTTCGGCGATGGCGCCCCCGGTGGCGTTCGTCGCGGACGGGTAGATCCGCACCACGGCGCCGTCCTGGACCACCGCGGCGTCCGCGTCGCCCTCGCGGAGCATCGCCAGCGCCGCGTCGAGGTCGGGCGCGGAGGAGACGGCGAACTCGTCGGCGTCGGCGCCGTCGAGCACGGCCACGTCGCCGACCGCGACGATCCGCGAGGCCGCGGTGTCGCCGGAGCCGAACACGCTCGCGAGCAGCACCATGAACATGAGCGGCAGGAGGATCGTGAAGAAGATCTGGCTGCGGTCGCGGATCCACCCGCGGCCGAGGGCCTTGAACAGGCTCAGGAAGGCGCGGCCGCGCGGCGCGCGCACCGCCTCGCGCTCTGCCGTCGCGGTCATCCGCGCCACTCCCGTCCGGTCACGTGCAGGAATACGTCCTCGAGGTTCGCGGTGCGCACCGCCAGGCCCTCCAGGGCCCCGTCGGAGGCGAGCGCGGTGAGGAGCTTGCGGGGGTCGCGGGTCTCGAACACGACGGTGCCGTCGCCGCCGGTCACGGTCTCGCCGGAGGCGAGTTCGGCGATCCGCTCGTCGGTGAGCTGCCCGGAGGCGATGGTGACGCGGGTGGGCGCGTCGAGCTTCCGGATGAACCCGGCGGGGGAGTCGACGGCCTTGACGCGCCCGGCGTCCATGATGGCGACCCGGTCGCACAGCGCCTCGGCCTCCTCCATGTAGTGGGTGGTGAGCACCACGGTGCGGCCCTCGGCGTTGATGGCGCGCATGAGGTCCCAGAGGTTGCGGCGGGCCTGCGGGTCGAGGGCGGCGGTGGGCTCGTCGAGGAACACCAGCTCGGGGTCGCCGACGAGCGCGCATGCGATGGAGAGGCGCTGCTGCTGGCCGCCGGAGAGCTTCTCGCAGCGCACGGCCGCGTGCTCGGCGAGCCCGACGGTCTCGAGCATCTCGGCGGCGCGGGCCTTCGTGGCGCCGTAGAGCTCGGCGAAGGTCTCGATCTGCTCGCGGGCGGTGAGGAACTCGAAGAACGCGGACGCCTGGAGCTGCACGCCGAGGCGGCGGGTGAGGTCGGGGGAGTGCGGCCACGGCGAGCGGCCGAGGAGGCGCACCTCGCCGGAGTCGGGGCGGCGCAGGCCCTCGACGATCTCGAGGGTGGTGGTCTTCCCGGCCCCGTTGGGGCCGAGGATGCCGAAGAACTCGCCGCGCTCGACGCGGAAGCTCACGCCGTCGACCGCGCGGACCTCGCCGGTCCGGCGGCCGCGGTAGGTCTTGCGGAGGTCGGCGACCTCGATGGCGGCGTCCATACAGGCAAACCTAGAGGATCGGGCGATGTGACCGGGTTCTCGGCCGGGCGGACGGTGTTCGCGACCGGGCGGGGTGCGGCGGTGCGGGCTGAATATGAACGGCGGTTCCGGGGCAAGTCGGGCGTTCGCAGGCACCCCCGGCTCAACAGTGCCCGACGGGTACGACGGTGCGAGAAGGGTGGGGCGGCCTCGCCGGACGGGACCGGCCTGCCGCTTTCACACCCTCCGTAACAGGACCGTGAGGCGATCTTCACGGGCCCGGTACGGAGGCCGCACGTCCAGGCAACGCCGCTCGCCGAAGGTGGCCGCATGACATCGACACTGACGCCCCCGGCCGGCACGGCCGCCCCCCGCAGAGGCTGGATCTCGGACTGGCGCCCCGACGACGAGGGCTTCTGGCAGTCGACCGGCCGCCGCACCGCCCGGCGCAACCTGGTGTGGTCGGTGCTCGCCGAGCACCTCGGCTTCTCGGTGTGGACGATGTTCAGCATCATCACCCCGTACCTGGCCGCCTCCGGTTACGACTTCAGCGTCGGCCAGCTGTTCTGGCTCACCGCGGTCCCGAACCTGGTCGGCGCGTTCCTGCGCATCCCCTACACCGCGGCGGTGGCCGTCTTCGGCGGCCGCAACTGGACGATGATCTCCGCGGGCCTCCTGGTCGTCCCCACCGGGCTCCTCGCGTACTGCGTCATGACCCCGGGCACGCCCTACTGGATGTTCATCGTCGCCGGGGTCACGGCCGGGTTCGGCGGCGGGAACTTCGCCTCCTCGATGGCGAACATCTCGTACTTCTACCCGGAGCGCCACCGCGGCTCCGCGCTCGGCGTCAACGCCGCGGGCGGCAACATCGGCGTCGCGGCCGTCCAGTTCTTCGGGCCCCTCGTCATCGGCGCCGCGATCCTCGGCTCCTCCCAGGGCTCGAACGACGCCGGGCAGCCGTTCTACCTGCACAACGTGCCGCTGCTGTGGCTGGTCCTGGCCGTGTTCGCCGCGGTCATGGCCTGGCGCGCCATGGACAACCTGTCGGTCTCGCGCACCTCGATCCGCGAGCAGCTGCCCGCGCTCACCCGCAAGCACACCTGGATCATGAGCGTCCTCTACATCGGCACGTTCGGGTCGTTCATCGGCTACTCGTTCGCGTTCCCGCTCGTCATCAAACTGACGTTCCCGGAGTTCAACGCCCTGTGGATCGCCGCGCTCGGCCCGCTCGTCGGGTCCCTGGTGCGCCCGGTCGGCGGCTGGTTCGCCGACCGCCTCGCCGGCGCCCCCATCACCTCCGCCGCGTTCGCCCTCATGGCGGTCGGCGCGATGGGCGCCGTCTGGGGGATCAACACGGGGTCGTTCCCGCTGTTCTTCACCGCGTTCATGCTCCTGTTCGTCTCCAGCGGCATCGCGAACGGCTCCACCTACCGGTCCATCCCGGCGATCTTCCAGGCCGAGGCCGCAGCCGCGGCCGGGGGGCGCCCGGGCGAGGCCGACGTGCTCCGGGCCAAGAAGCTCACCGCCGCCGCGCTCGGCTGGATCTCCGCGATCGGCGCGTTCGGCGGGTTCCTCGTCAACCAGGGCTTCCGCATCGCCAACGAGACCACCGGCTCGGTGGTCCCCGCGATGTGGGCGTTCGTCGGCGCGTACGCCTTCTTCCTGGCCCTCAACTGGTGGTGCTACCAGCGGACCGTCCTCGTCGCGAAGGCCCCGAGCCTCGCCTACGCCAAGGTCTGACCCGGCGCCGGTGTCCGCGCCCGCAATCGCCGCACACCGGTGATTGCGGGCCACTTAGCATCCCGGAAACACCGCTCACGCGCCCCTGAAACGACTCCTGGGCACACTCGCTCCATGTCGCGAACCCCCAGCTCCGCCCGACCGTTCGTCTCCCCGGACGCGAACGGCCCCGCCCCGCAGGACCCCTCGCGCACCCGGCTCCCCGTGCTCCGCACCGCCGACACCCACTGCCCCTACTGCGCCCTCCAGTGCGGCATGCGGCTCGAAGAGGACGCCGACGGGACCGTCACCGCGGCCCCGCGCGGCGGCGGCATGTGCAAGAAGGGGTGGACCTCCCCCGAACTCCTCGACCACCCCGAGCGGATCACGCGGCCCCTCCTGCGCGGCGAACCCGTCTCCTGGGAGACCGCCCTCGACCACGTCGCCGACCGGGTCCGCCGCGTCCAGGCCGAGCACGGGGAGGACGCCGTCGGCGTCTTCGGCGGCGGCGGGCTCACCAACGAGAAGGTCTACCAGCTCGGCAAGTGGACCCGCCTCGCACTGGGCACCAAGCACATCGACTACAACGGCCGCTTCTGCATGTCCTCGGCCTCCGCGGCTCTCAACCGCTCCTTCGGGATCGACCGCGGCCTCCCCTTCCCCGCCGAGGACCTCAAGGACGCCGAGGTCGTCGTCCTCGTCGGCGCCAACCCCGCCGAGACCATGCCGCCGTTCATGCGGTTCCTCACCGGCGCCGAACTCGTCGTCGTCGACCCGCGCCGCACCGCCACCGCCGAGACCGCCCAGCTCCACCTCCAGCCCGTGCCCGGCACCGACCTCGCGCTGGCGAACGGCCTGCTGCACATCGCGATCGAGCAGGGCTACCTCGACCACGACTACATCGGCGCGCACACCACCGGGTTCGACGAGGTCCGCCAGACCGCCGCCGGGTACTGGCCCGCGTTCGTCGAGCGGATCACCGGCGTGTCCGTCCCCGACCTGTACGCCGCGGCCCGCCTCATGGCCGGCAAGCGCACCGTGCTCCTCACCGCGCGCGGCTCCGAGCAGCACGCGAAGGGCGTCGACACCGTCACCGCGTGGATCAACCTCGCCCTCGCCCTCGGACTCCCCGGCCGGCCCTCCTCCGGGTACGGGTGCCTCACCGGCCAGGGCAACGGCCAGGGCGGGCGCGAGCACGGCCAGAAGGCCGACCAGCTCCCCGGGTACCGGATGATCACCGACCCGGCCGCGCGCGAGCACGTCGCCGCCGTGTGGGGCGTCGACCCCGGCACCCTGCCCGGCGCGGGCGTCTCCGCGGTCGAACTGCTGCGCAAGTGCGGCGACGAGGTCAAGATGCTGTTCGTCCTCGGCTCCAACCCGGTCGTGTCCGCGCCGCGCGCCGCCCGCGTCGCCGACCGGCTCAAGGACCTCGACTCGCTCGTCTCCTTCGACTTCGTCATGTCCGAGACCGCCCGCCTCGCCGAAGTGGTCCTCCCGGTGACGCAGTGGGCGGAGGAGGACGGCACCATGACCAACCTCGAAGGCCGCGTCATCCGCCGCCGCACCCTGCGCCCCGCCCCTGACGGCGTCCGCTCCGACCTGTGGATCATGAAGGAGCTCGCCGCCCGCCTCGACGCCCCCGGCACCTACTCCACCGACCCGGAGGCGATCTTCGCCGAACTCGGCCGCGCCTCCGCGGGCGGCAAGGCCGACTACTCCGGACTCTCCTACGCGCGCTTGGAGGAGCGGTCCTTCCAGTGGCCGGTGCCCGCCGCCGACCACGAGGGCACGCCCCGCATGTTCACCGACCTCACGTTCCCCACCCCGGACGGGCGGGCGCGCTTCATCGCCGTCGACCACCGCCACCCCGCCGAGCGCCGCGACAGCGTCTACCCCCTGTACCTGACGACCGGCCGCATCCTCACCCAGTACCAGTCCGGCGCCCAGACCCGCCGCATCGGCTCCCTCGACGGCGGCCAGTTCCTCCAGATCCACCCCGACACGGCCGTGCGCCACGGCATCGGCGACGGCGACCTCGTCCGCGTCACCTCCCGCCGCGGCTCCTACACCGCGCCCGCCCTGCTCAGCGCCGACATCAGGCCCGACACCGTGTTCAGCCCCTTCCACTTCCCCGGCGCCGAGAACGCCAACGCGGCCGTCTCCGACGTCCTCGACCCCGTCAGCCGCATGCCCGAGTTCAAGGTCTGCGCCGTCAAGATCGCCCCCGCGCCCCGGTAGCGCGCCGCAGGATCTGTGCGGCGGCCGGGCCGACGGCTGGCCGTTCGCATCTTCGAGATGCGTTAGCCCCAAGGGGAAGACAGCGAATCCGGTCGTGTGGTGGGTGCGGCCGGACCTGACTTTCGTCAGGGTTCCGGGCCGCGAAAGATCGGTCTTAGGACGGAGACGGTCCGGTCGAAAGACCCATGCGGGACAGGCGCTCCGGTTTCTACGGTTGAACGGCGGCCGGGCCACACGGCCCGGCCGACCAGGCCATCGAGACCGCACCGCACCGCGCCGCGCTCGGGCCACACCGGACCGGACCGGACCGCACCAGATCAGGAGCCCTGCCTTGCAACGACACGTCGAACGCGCACTCCTCGCCGCCACCGCGCTGGCCGTCACGGGCGCGCTCACCGCCTCCACCGCGAACGCCGAGACGACCGGAGGGGACGCTGCGGGCGCCGCCGAAGCCGCGGTCCCGGTCCTCGACGTCCCCGCTCCCGGCGGTGGTTTCGCGACCGGGACCACCCGGCTCCACCTCGTGGACGAAGGCCGCGAGGACCCGTGGGTCCCCGGCACGGACCGGGAGCTCATGGTCACCATGTGGTACCCGACCGCCGAGACCGACGGGCCGACCGCCCCGTACATGTCCCCCGAGGAAGGGGCCCTGTTCGGCGCGCAGCTGAACCTCCCCGGCGAACTGCTCTCCTCGGTCACGACGAACTCCGTCGCCGACGCCGAACCGCTCGCCGACGACGGGACCCTCCCGCTCGTGATCCTCTCGCCCGGGTTCTCGTTCCCGCGCGCCACGCTCACCGGCCTCGCCGAGGAGTTCGCGAGCAACGGCTACGCCGTGGCCGCCGTGGGCCACAACTACGAAGCCCCGATCACCTTCCCCGACGGCCGCACCACCGAATGCCTCGCCTGCGACATGGACAACGTGGACGAGGTGGCCCGCACCCGCGGCACCGACCTGTCCTTCGTGCTCGACGAGCTCACCGGCGACGACCCGGCCTGGGATGACGCGGGCGTCATCGACGCCGACCGCGTGGCCGTCGGCGGGCACTCCATCGGCGGCGCCGGCAGCCACCGCGCCATGGCCGCCGACGACCGCTTCGACGCCGGGTTCAACCTCGACGGCACCTTCTTCGCCCTCGACCCGCACAAGCTCGACCGGCCGTTCATGATGGTCGGCGCCGAGGTCCACGGCCAGCCCGGCGAGGACAAGAGCTGGGACAAGGCGTGGGAGAAGCTCCGCGGCTGGAAGCGCTGGATCACCGTCGACGGCACCACCCACAGCTCCCTGACCGACTTCGGCCCGCTCGGCGAGCAGGCCGGACAGAACGCCGACGAACTCGACGGGTACCGCGCTAACGAGATCGCCCGCGCCCTCATCGTCGGATTCGTCGACGCGCACCTGCGCGGCGAGACCGAACCCGTCCTCGACCCGAGCACCGACTGGCCCGAGCTCGAGTTCCACAAGTACTAGGGCAGGAAGAGTTGCGGCGCGAGCGCATCGGGGGCGCGCCGCCTCCGGCGGGGCCGCGAGCGGCCGGTGAACCCGCCCTGAACGGGTGCGCATCGCCGGCCGTGCCGCAAGCGGCCCGGGGCCGATCCCGAAGGGGAGTGCCTGGAGCACGGGCCGCGCCGAGCGCCGTGATCGAGCTTCACCTTCGACCGCGCCGAGCGCCGTGATCGAGCTTCACCTTCGACCGCGCCCGTACCCAAGACCCGCAAGGGGAACCAGAGTGCCCGGCCGCGCATCGCGCGGCCGGGCGACCTCGTGTCCGTTCTCGGGCGGGCCTCATCTCGTTCGCAGGCACGGCCGTCGTGAGGTCACGCTCCTCTGAGCCGCTGGGGGAGCAGGAACTCCTGGGTCTCCTCGGCCACCGGGCGTTCGACCACCTCGATCGGGCCGGCCGCGGCGATCACCGCGACCACTTCGTCCACCAGGCGCGGCGGCGCCGAGGCGCCCGCCGTCACGGCGACCACCGCGGCGCCCTCCAGCCAGGACGGGTCCACCGCGGCCGCGTCCTCGACCAGGTGCGCCGCGGTGCCGCTCGCGACCGCCAGCTCCACCAGGCGGTTCGAGTTCGACGAGTTCGCCGACCCGACCACCAGCACCAGGTCCGCCTCCGCCACCACCGCGGCCACCGCGGCCTGGCGGTTGCTCGTGGCGTAGCAGATGTCCTCGGCCCCTTGCCCTCTGATGCGCGGGAACCGCGAGCGCAGCGCCGCCGCGATCTCCTCCACTTCGGACACCGACAGGGTGGTCTGGCTCAGGTACGTGACCCGCTCCTCGTCCTCCACCCGCAGCGCCGCCGCCTCGGCCGCGCTCGGCACCAGGAGCGTCCGGCCCGGGGCCACCCCCATCGTCCCGACGACCTCCTCGTGCCCCTCGTGCCCGATGAGCAGCACCGTGTCCCCGGAGTCGGCCGCGCGCCGCGCCTCCGCGTGCACCTTCGCGACCAGCGGGCACGTCGCGTCGACCGCGTCCAGCCCGCGCCGCGCCGCCTCCGCCTCCACCGCCGGAGCGACCCCGTGCGCGCTGAACACCACCAGCGCGTGCTCGGGCACCTCGTCCAGCTCCGAGACGAACACCGCGCCCCGCGCCTCCAGGTCCGCCACCACATGCGCGTTGTGGACGATCTGGTTGCGCACGTACACCGGCGGGCCGTGCCGCTCCAGCAGTCGCTCGACGATCTCGATCGCCCGCTCCACGCCCGCGCAGAACGACCGCGGCGCGGGCAGCAGGACCCGGCGCATCCTCGGTACGGCGGGACCGGAGCCCATTAACTGGCCCTGCCGACGGTGCTCGCCGCCAGGCTCGCGAGCGCCTCCACGCCCTCGTCGCGCAGCCGCCGGCCCGCGAGGCCCCTCGCGGCCGCCGCGGTCAGCGACTCGGCCGCGCGCTGGCTCGCCGTGCGGCCCCCGCAGGACTCCACGAGGTCGGCGGCGCGGCGCAGGCCCTGGTCGTCGAGGGGGCCGTCCGCGCGGTAGATCCGGGCCAGCTCCAAGGCGTCGGCGTGCCCCGAGCCGAGCGCGGCGGTCACCGGCAGCGACTTCTTGCGGTTGCGCAGGTCGGAGTAGACGGCCTTGCCGGTGACGGCCGGGTCGCCCCAGATCCCGAGCAGGTCGTCGACGTGCTGGAACGCCAACCCGAGCCGGAACCCGAAGTCCCGCAGCGCCTCCACCTGCTCGGGGGTCCCGCCGCCGAACAGCGCCCCGAGCGCGGTGGCGCAGCCCATGAGCGAGGCGGTCTTCGCCTCGCTCATCGCCACGCACTCGGCGAGGTCGACCTGGTCGCGGTCCTCGAACCGGGTGTCGGCGAGCTGGCCCTCGATGAGGGCCCGCACGGTCTGCGCGAGCAGCCCCGCCCCGGCCGCGGCGCGCTCGCCGCCGGCCTCGGCCAGGCACTCGAAGGCGAGCGCGTGGAGCGCGTCGCCGACGAGGATCGCGTCGTTGACGCCGAAGGCCTTCCACGCGGTCGGCCGGTGCCGGCGCAGGTGGTCGCGGTCGATGATGTCGTCGTGGATGAGGGAGAAGTTGTGGACCATCTCCACCGCGACGGCGGCCGGGACGGCGTCGCGCCAGTCGCCCGAGACGGCCGTGGCGGCGAGGAGCGTCAGGAGCGGCCGCAGCGCCTTGCCGGAGTTGGCGTCGACCGCCGCTCCGGCCTCGTCGGTCCACCCGTAGTGATAGGCGGTGATCCGGGCGGCGGGGGCGGGGAGCCGGGCCGCGGCCGCGCGGAGCCCGGCGTCGATCGCCGCGCGCTCGGCGGCGTACTGGTCGGTCAGGACGGTCATGCGGGGGCCTCCCTCTCGATGGGGTCCCCGGGGGTGCTCGGGCACCCCCGGTGTCGGGCCCGGGCGGCCGCGGGGGTGCGGTCCGCGGCCGCCCGGACGGTGCGAACTGCGGGCTAGCGTCCGATCTCGACGTGCTCGAGGATGCCGAGCGCGTCGGGGACGAGGACCGCGACCGAGAAGTAGGCGCTGACGAGGTACGACATGACGGCCTTCTCGTCGATGCCCATGAAGCGCACCGAGAGTCCGGGCTCGTACTCGTCGGGCAGGCCGGTCTGGTGCAGGCCCACGACGCCCTGGTTGTCCTCGCCCAGGCGCATCGCCAGGATCGAGGTGGTGCCGGCGGAGGTGATCGGGATCTTGTTGCACGGCAGGACCGGCACGCCCCGCCACGCGACGGCCTCGCCGCCCTGGAAGCTCGCCAGCGGCGGGTACAGGCCCCGCTTGTTCAGCTCGCGGCCGATGGCGGCGATGGCCTTCGGGTGCGCGAGGATCACGCGGGTGTCGCGGCGCCGGGAGATGAGCTCGTCGAGGTCGTCGGGCGTCGGCGGGCCCGAGCGGGTCGGGATGCGCTGGTTGAGCGCGGCGTTGTGCAGGAGCCCGAACTCCCGGTTGTTGATCATCTGGTCCTCCTGCTGCTCGCGGAGGGCCTCGACGGTGAGGCGGAGCTGCTGCTCCATCTGGTTCATCGGCTGGTTGTAGAGGTCGGCGACGCGGGTGTGGACGCGCAGCACGGTCTGGGCGACCGACAGCTCGTACTCGCGCGGGGCGAGCTCGTAGTCCACGAACGTCGTCGGCAGGTGCGGTTCGCCGGTGTGGCCCGCGGCGATGTCGATCGCGGACTCGCCGTGCTTGTTCGTCTTCGCCGAGCGGCCCGCGCGGAACCGCTCCAGGTGCGACCCGAGCGCGGGGATGCGCTCGACGAGCTCGGCGACCGCGGCGGCCGGGAGCGTCAGGACCGTGACCGGGGTCGCGGCGATGACGTCGTTGCCCCACACCGGGGCGTCCTCGGTGAGGACCTCGTCGCCGAAGTGGTCGCCGTCGACCAGGACTCCCATGGAGAACCGGTCGCCGAACTTGCCCTCCCCGAACTGCTCGACCCGGCCGTGCGCGACGAGGTGCAGGCCGTCGACCGGCGCCCCCTGCTGCGCCAGGTGCTCGCCCGCGCCGATCTCGCGCTGCTCGAAGCGGTCGGCGAGCGCGGCCAGGACCTCCTCGTCGTCGATGCCGCGCAGGTGGGCGATCTCGCCGAGCTCGGTGGGGATGACGCGGACGGCGTCGCCCTCGGTGCTGAACTCGACGCGGCCGTCGCCGACGGTGTGGGTGAGGCGCCGGTTGACCCGGAACGCCCCGCCCTGGGTCTGCACCCACGGGAGCACCTTGAGGAGCCACCGGGAGGTGATCTCCTGCATCTGGGGGGCGGACTTGGTGGTGGTGGCGAGGTTGCGGGCGGCGGCGGTGCTGAGGCTGGTCGGGGTCTGGGGGTGCTGTCCGTTGGAGGTCTGCTGGGGGACGACGACGGCGTCGGTCATGTGAACACGTCCTTCTGGATACGAGGTCGCACTTCGCGGCGGTCAAGGCTCGACTAGCATCATATTGCCTGTTGGGGCCGAAACTCCAATAAATCACTCAAAAGAGTTGATCGTGCGCATAGTTCGCGTCTATGTAGTCGAAGCGCTCAACCGCGGTCTCGTACGCCACCGGGTCGGTCGCCCCGCTCCGGCTGAACGGGTACTCCAGCTGGTAGGTCGCGAACAGCATGAGCGCCACCATCCCCGAGATGAGCCCCACCAGCACGTACTGGTACTTCCGCGTCGGCGTCCCCAGCGTCAGCATCACCGCGAACACCAGGATCGCGCCCGGCACCAGCACCGTCCACATCGCCGCGCTCAGGCCCCGCTGGGCCTGGAGCAGCCGGTCGGTGCGGTACTCGGTGATCGCCAGGACCCCGTCCTCCGCGGCCGTCAGCCGCGCCTGCACCACGTCGTCGTCGGTCTGCGCCCCCGCCACCGGCGCGCGCATCGCGTCGAGCAGGATCAGCCCCTCGGTGGACACCGGCTCCTGGTCGCGCATCGCCGGCCACTCCTCCTCGATGACCTCGTCGGTGTAGGCCCGCACCGCCTCCCGCACCTCGTCGCGCTGGTCGGGTTCGAGCGCGGCGGCGGCCCAGTAGACGTCGACGAGCTCGTTCGCCTCCCGGTAGGTCACCTGCCCCGCCTCCTCCTTGTTCTCCCACGCGGTGATGAGGACGAACGCGAGGACGATCGCGTACAGGACGGTGAGGAGCTCGAAGATCGTCGTCCCGAGCTCGTTGTTGTGGGCGCGGTCGGTCGGCGGGGCGAACCGCTGGAGCAGCGCGATGACGACGCACGCCGCCGCTACGACCGTAAGGGTGAACAGGAGTCCCTGGAGCCAGATGGCCATTGATCTCACCAGACTTCGTAAAGCAGAATAAAGAGTATGAATCGTGATGAACAACGCAGAAGATTGTGGTGGGATACGTGCGGCGCCTAGTGGCCTTGGTCATCGCGGCGGCGGCGATGACGGTCTTCACGGGACTCGCGCTGGCCTCGGGCGCCGGTCCCGAGGCCGAGGCGTCCCAGGCCGAGCCCGAGCACGGCACCGGCGGTCGGGGGCTCCTGCTCACGATCTGCATCGAGCTGCCGATCATCGACCTCCCGGACCTGCCGCCGCTGCTGGAGTGCCCGTCGCACCCGCCGCCCTCCCCGACGCCGCCGCCGGAGCCGACCGAGCCCGAGCCGCCGACGCCCCCGTCACCGGAGCCGCCGACCACGCCCGCCGAGCCTTCGCCGCCCGAGCCGAGCGAGCCCGGGCCCGTCACGACCGAGCCCGCGCCCGAGTCCCCTGCGGCGGCCTCCCCGGCGCCCTCGCCCGATCCCGCCGCGGAACCGAGTTCCGAAGCGCCTCAGTCGAGTGCGGCCGAGGCGCCGCTCCCCGACCCTGCTGCCGACCCCGGTCCGCTGCCCGACGGGCTGCTGGTGGACGACGCGGCCGCCGTCCCCCACGAGGAGGACGAGGACTCCGCGACCTTGAAGAAGCGGCTCGCCGCCACCGTGCTCGCGTTCGTCGCCGCCATCGGCGCCGGGGCGGCGTTCTCCGGCCGGGCCGGCAGGTAGGTGCGCCATGTCGCGGGCCCCGGGATCCGGCGCTCGGCCGGGACCGGGGCCGCGTCGGGCGCCCCCGCCTCCAGGAACCGGCCGACCCCGTGGGCCGCGGTCGAGCCCGGTCCGGCGTCGCCGAGGCGCCGCAGCGACGACTCCCGGTATCGGTCGGTCCCGTCCAGGTGCCACTTGTGGATCGCCGCGATCCAGTTCTTCAGGTCGGCCACATAGGACGCGAGCGCGGCCTGCGCCCCGGTGTTGAGGCCGTGCTCGGCGGCCAGGCCCGGCACGTCGTTGGCCTCGACCATCTCGAACTGCTCGATCCGGGCGTCGGCGAGGGCCGCGGTGATCCGCACCGCCTCCTCCCGGCCGACCTCCAGGTACTCCTCGACCACGACGACCCCGTTGAGCAGCTGCCCCTCGTACTCGACCTCCTTCTGGTACGAGCACACGTCGTTGAGCAGGCACACCGCGTCCATCGCGGCGGCCTCCATCCACACGAGCGGGCGCGAGCGCCACACCGCGTCGGGCACCGTGCGGCCCTTCCGCAGGCGCGCCAGGGACATCGTCAGGTCCGAGCCGAAGGAGTCGCGGCGCATCTCGACGTAGTCGACCGGGTCGGGGACGCGGTTCTGGCCCTCGGTGTGCAGCTCCCACAGCCAGCCTTCGAGCATCTTCTCCACGGCCCGCCGGAACTCGCCGCGGGCGCGCTCGTCGAACCCGGCGGCCGTGCGGCCCCACAGGTCGGCGAGCCCGAGCTCGACCGGGTTGGCCGGGGCCGGGACCGGGCCGAGGTCCACGGGCATGAACTCCAGCAGGCGCCGGTGCTGCGCGACGGCGGCGCCGAGGTGCCTGCCGCGGCCGAAGGCCGCGGGGTAGTAGTCGTCGCCGTAGGTGCCCCACGCGAGCCAGTCGGCGGAGGCGTTCAGCTCCTCGGCGGTGCCCTCGGGGTCGATCCCGGCCGAGCACAGCGCGAAGTCGAAGCCCTCGAACTGCTTGCGGTGCCACAGGCCCGAGCCCGGGAGGGCCGGGTCGGGCGCGAGGAAGCCCATCTTCGCGGCCCACTCGGTGCCGTGGCGCCGGGCCTCGTCGAGGTGCGGGTTGAGCCGCAGTTCGAACGGCTGGCGGAACGCCGGCATCGCGGTCGGCCCGACCTTGCGGAACGGGGCCCGCGAGTGCTGCTTGAGCGCCGAGGCCGCGATCCGCGCCTGCGAGGTGCCGATCCCGTTGGGGCCGCCCAGGACCCGCTGCGCGGCGTCGTTCATGTACCGGCTCGACCGCATATGCCACTCGTGCCCGCCGGCCTGCCAGTCCTGGAGCCCCTTGGCGTACAGGGCGATTGCGGCCTGCTCGGGCGGTGTGACCCCTTCGGCGGCGCTGAGGACGGGGATCTCGGTGAGCGCGGTGTTCTCGAACTGGTGCAGCCGCGAGGTGAGGATGTCGTTGACGAGTTCGGCGGCCGGCTGCGTCGCCAGGCCCAGGAACCGCTCGAAGACGAGGACCGCGTTCGCGTTCTCGCCCTCGTCGGTGACCTCCCGCTCGTAGCTGAACAGGTCGTTGCGCAGGTGCACGGCGTCGGCGAACGTGTCGCGCAGGACCTCCAGGGGCCGGGACGCGGCCACCTTCGCCGGGACCTCGGCCCCGACGGCGTACTCGACCAGGCCCGCCGACCAGGGGGCGCCGCCGACCTTGCGGCGCATCTCGATGTACTCGATCGGGTTCGCCACGCGGGCGGACGTGATGTTGTCGAGCTCCCACAGCGACTCGAACAGGAGGTTCACCGTGGACGCCAGGAACCGCTCGCGCCAGCCCGCCGACATCGCCGGGGCGGTGCGCCCCCACAGGTCCAGCAGCCCCAGCTCCACCGGGTTCTCCGGCTCGGGGGTCCCGCCGAGGTCCACGGGCATGAACAGGGGGATCCGGTCGAGGTACGCCTTCGCGCCGGCCTTGTCGCGGGTGCGCTTGAAGGCGTCGAGGAAGTGGTCGTCGAAGAAGAACACCCACACGTACCAGTCGGTGACCAGGTCCAGGGCCGGCGCGTCGCAGTCGGGGTGCGTGTACGCGCACAGCAGCCCGTAGTCGTGCCGGTCGAGTTCGGCCAGGTCCCAGACCACGCCGCCGCCCTCGGCGGGCGCGTCGAGCATCCCCATCTCCTTCGCCCACGCGCGCGCGTGGACGCGGGCGCCCTCGACGTGCGGATTCAGCCGCGCCGGATACGGCAGGTAGAACGTGGGCAACACGAACGGGTGATTTTTTGACATAGCGCTCCCTATCGGCGAAACCGGTGGAATGCAGGCGGTCCCACTGTAAGGGTTTCCGGGCCGGGCCGCTACCCCCAGTCGGGTGCCGTGCACGAGCTGTCGAGGCGCGGCTCCCGGGGCGTGCGGACTACTTAGCACACGCGAAACATTGGCCGCTCGATCGCGAAACAGGCCCGGGTGAACCTAGACGCCAGTCGGGGGCTGACAGCGCCGTCGCTCCGACGGCGCGGCGCCGGGAGCGCGGAAGCACCCCCGGAGCCGCGTCCGCAGTCAGCCCAGCACCCTGGAGGTCCAGCGCGTGAAGGTCGCCATCGTCGGCTACGGCATGGCCGGGGCCCGCATCGCCCGCGAGCTCGGGCGCCGCGGCGTCGACGTCACCGTGTTCGGCGCCGAGTCCGAGGCCGCGTACAACCGCATCCTGCTGTCGAGCATGATCGCGGGCAAGCAGACCGAGGCCGAGATCGCCCTGCCGGTCCCGCCCGACCACGTCGAGCTGCGCCTGGGCGAGGCCGTCGAGTCGGTCGACCTCGACGCGAAGACCGTGGGCGGCACCGCCTTCGACAAGCTGGTGCTCGCCACCGGCGCGGAGGCGTTCGTCCCGCCCATCCCCGGCCTCGATCCGCTCCCCACCGGCGCCTACGTCCTGCGGACCATCGAGGACGCCCGCGCGATCCTCGGCGAGGCCGCGAACCGCGCCTCCGCGATCGTCCTCGGCGGGGGCCTGCTCGGCCTGGAGTCCGCCCGCGGACTCGCCAAGCGCGGCATGGACGTCACCGTGGTCCACGCCGCCGGCCACCTCATGGACCGCCAGCTCGACCCGCTCGGCGCGCGCGTCCTCGCCGACGCCTACGCCGAGGTCGGCGTCGAGTCGGTGGTCGACGCGCAGACCACCCGGGTCCTCCACGGGGACGACGGGCTCACGCTCGTCCTCGCCGACGGGCGCACCGTCACCGGGCAGCTCCTGGTCGTCTCGTGCGGCATCCGCCCGAACACGGACCTGGCGCGCGCCATGGGGATCGAGTGCGGGCGCGGGGTCGTCATCGACGACGACTGCCGCACCTCGCACCCGGACGTGTACGCCGTCGGCGACTGCGCCGAGCACCGCGGGATCCCCTACGGGCTCGTCGGGCCCGCCTGGGAGCAGGCGGACGTCGTCGTCGACCGGCTCTCAGGGGTCAACCCCGACGCCGCCTACGAGGGCTCGCGGCTCGTCACCCGCCTCAAGGCGTCCGGCATCGAGCTCGCCGCGATGGGCCGGGTCGAGGGCGACGAGGTCGTCTCCTTCGCCGACCCCGCCCGCGGCACGTACGCGCGGCTGGTGATCGACGCCGAGGGCCGCCTCGCGGGCGCGGTCATGCTCGGCGACAACCCCATGGTGGGCCGGGTGGTCCAGCTGTTCGACACCGGCGACCCGGTGCCGCACGACCGCCGCACCCTCCTCATGGGCCGCCCGGGCGAATCGGTCTCGGTGGCCCCCGCGACGCCGGCGTCCATGCCCGACGAGGTCGTGGTCTGCCGCTGCAACAACGTCACCAAGCGGGAGCTCGGCGACGCGTTCTTCGCGGGCGCGCGCACTCCCCAAGCCCTGTCCGACGCCACCCAGGCCACCACCGGCTGCGGGACCTGCTCCGAGGACGTCGCCGGACTCTGCAAGTGGCTGAACGGCACCGCGGACGGCCTCGGCCGGGCCGCGGCACAACTCGATGAGGTGTCAGCATGAGCGAACTCGTAGTCATCGGCGACGGCATGGTCGGGCGCCGCTTCCTGGAGGCCGTCGCCCAGCGCGACCCCTCTTGGGAGGTCACCGTCCTGTGCGAGGAGCCCCGGCCCGCCTACGACCGGGTCCGCCTCTCGGCGTTCTTCGACGGCGCCAGCGCCGAGGACCTGTCGCTCGCCTCGGACCTCCCCGGCGTCGAGGTCCGCCTCGGCGAGCCCGCCACCGCGGTCGACCGCGAGGCCAAGGTGGTCCGCTCCGCGACGGGCGAGTACCCGTACGACAAGCTCGTGTTCGCCACCGGCTCCTACGCGTTCGTGCCCCCGGTCGAGGGCAGGGACCTCCCCGGCGTGTTCGTGTACCGCACCATCGAGGACCTGGAGGCCATCAAGGCCCGCGCCGCGGGACGGCGCCACGGCACCGTCATCGGCGGCGGCCTCCTGGGCCTCGAAGCCGCCAACGCCCTCAAGCTCCTCGGCCTGGAGACGCAGATCGTCGAGTTCGCGCCGTGGCTCATGGCCCGCCAGCTCGACGAGGCCGGCGGCGGGGTCCTCAAGCAGCACATCGAATCCCTCGGGATCGGCGTCGACTGCGGCACCGGCGGCACCCGCATCGACGCGGTCGACGGGCGCTTGCGCATGGACACGAACAAGGACGGGGTCGCCTACGACACCGACCTCATCGTCTTCGCCGCGGGCGTGCGCCCCCGCGACCAGCTCGCCCGCGACTGCGGGATCGCGGTCGGCGAGCGCGGCGGCATCCTCACCGACCTCTCCTGCGCCACTTCGGATCCCGACGTGTACGCGATCGGCGAGGTCGCCGCCGTGGAGGGCGTCTGCTACGGGCTCGTCGCCCCCGGCTACGCGATGGCCGAGGTCGTCGCCGACCGGCTCGCCGGCGGCGAGGCGACGTTCCCGGGCGCCGACATGTCGACCAAGCTCAAGCTCCTCGGCGTCGACGTCGCCCAGTTCGGCGCCTTCGACGGCCCCCTCGCCACCACCTACCTCGACCCCGCGAACGGCACCTACGCGAAGCTCGTCCTCTCCGACGACGCCACCACCCTGCTCGGCGGGATGCTCGTCGGCGACGCCGAGCCCTACCCGCTCCTGCGCGCCAGCGTCGGCGGCAAGGTCCCCGGCAAGCTCGCCGACCTCCTCGGCGGCGGCGAGGTCGAAGGGGGGCTCCCCGACGGCGCGCAGGTCTGCTCCTGCAACGCCGTCACCAAGGGCGAGATCATGGGCGCCATCCACGAAGGCTGCCACGACGTCGCCGAGCTCAAGTCCTGCACCAGGGCCGGCACCTCCTGCGGCTCCTGCGTCCCCATGCTCAAGCAGCTCCTCTCCGAAGGCGGCGTGGAGGTCTCCAAGGCCGTGTGCGAGCACTTCACCCAGTCCCGGGCCGAGCTGTTCGACACCGTCAAGGTCACCGGCATCACCACGTTCTCCGAGCTCATCGCCCGCCACGGCACCGGCTCCGGCTGCGACCTGTGCAAGCCCGCCGTCGCCTCGATCCTCGCGTCGCTGTCCAACGGCCACATCCTCGACGGCGAGCAGGCCGCGCTCCAGGACACCAACGACCACTTCCTCGCCAACATGCAGCGCAACGGCACCTACTCGGTCGTCCCGCGCATCCCCGGCGGCGAGATCACCCCCGACAGGCTCATCGTCATCGGCCAGGTCGCCAAGGACTTCGACCTGTACACCAAGATCACCGGCGGCCAGCGCATCGACATGTTCGGCGCCCGCGTCGAGGACCTGCCGAAGATCTGGCGCCGGCTCGTGGACGCCGGCTTCGAGTCCGGCCACGCCTACGGGAAGGCCCTGCGCACCGTCAAGTCCTGCGTCGGCACCGACTGGTGCCGCTACGGCGTCCAGGACTCGGTCAAGATGGCGATCGACCTCGAACTGCGCTACCGGGGCCTGCGCAGCCCCCACAAGCTCAAGTCCGCCGTCTCCGGGTGCGCGCGCGAATGTGCCGAGGCCCGCAGCAAGGACTTCGGGGTCATCGCCACCGAGCACGGCTGGAACCTGTACGTCGGCGGCAACGGCGGCTTCACGCCCCGCCACGCCGACCTGCTCCTGTCCGACGTGGACTCCGCGACCCTGGTGCGCACCATCGACCGGTTCCTCATGTTCTACATCTCCACCGCCGACCGCCTCCAGCGCACCTCCAAGTGGGTCGAGGGCCTCGACGGCGGCCTCGACTACCTGCGCGGCGTCATCGTCGACGACCGGCTCGGCATCTGCGCGGACCTCGACGCCATGATGGCCAAGCACGTCGCGACCTACGCCGACGAGTGGAAGGGCGTCATCGACGACCCCGAGAAGCTCCAGCGGTTCGTCTCCTTCGTCAACGCCCCCGACACCCCGGACCCCTCGATCGAGTTCGAAGAGGTCCGCGGCCAGAAGTTCCCGGCCGGGTCCGCCGAGCGCTCGCGCCCGGTCCTGCTCGGCACGCCCGTCATCCGCTCGTCCCAAGGGAAGTGATCCGCAATGACCTCGCCTCCGCTCCAGGCAATCTGCGCATTCGACCGGCTCGTGCCCGGCCGCGGCGTCGCCGCGCTCCTCCCCGGCGGCGAGCAGGTCGCCGTGTTCCGGCTCCCCGACGACAGCCTCTACGCGGTCGCCAACCGCGACCCGTTCACCGGCGCCAACGTCATCAGCCGCGGCCTCGTGGGCGACCGCGGCGGCGACCCGGTCGTCGTCAGCCCCCTGCTCAAGCAGGCGTTCTCCCTCAAGACCGGCGCGTGCCTCGACGACGAGTCCGCCGCGCTGGAGGTCTACGCGGTCGAGGTGGCCGACGGCGCGATCCGCGTCGGCGCCCTCGCGGAAGCGAAAGCGGGCGCCTGATGGCCGCCGCCGGAGCCCCCGTCCAAGAGGCCGGGACGTCGCTCGCGCCGCTGACCGGCTACACCGTGGCCGTCACGGCGCAGCGCCGCGCCGACGAGCTCGCGACCCTGCTGGAGCGCCGCGGCGCCCGCACCATCGTCGCCCCGACGCTGCGCATCGTCCCGCTCCCCGACGACGAGGCCCTCCGCGCGGCCACCGTCGAACTCATCCGGGAGGCCCCGGACCTCGTCGTCGCCACCACCGGCATCGGTTTCCGCGGCTGGCTCGAGGCCGCCGAGGGCTGGGGCATGGGCGAGGACCTCCTCGAAGTCCTCGCTCGCGCCCGCATCCTCTGCCGCGGCCCCAAGGCCCTCGGCGCCGTGCGCGCCGCCGGGCTCACCGAGGAGTGGACCGCGCCCTCCGAGACCGGCGACGAGGTCGTCCGGTACCTGCGCGAACGCGGCGTCGGCGGCCAGCGGGTCGCCATCCAGCTCCACGGCGACCCCGCCGAGGACTTCATCCGCACCGTCCGCGCCGGCGGCGGCGCGGCCGTCCCCGTCCCGGTCTACCGGTGGACGCTCCCGACCGACATCACGCCGGTGCAGCGCCTCGTGGACGCGATCTGCGCCCGCCGCATCGACGCGGTCACCTTCACGTCGGCGCCCGCCGCGAACGCCCTCCTTCGCATCGCCGGGGACCAGGCCGCCGACATGCTGGAGGCGTTCCGCGCGCCCGCGGAGGACAACGGCGTCCTCCCCGTCGCGGTCGGCCCCGTCACCGCGGCCCCCTTGGAGCGCCTGGGGGTCGAGACGGCCCAGCCGCAGCGGGCCCGCCTCGGCTCGCTCGTGCGCACCGTCGCCTCCGCGCTGCCCAAGCGCTCCCGGCGCCTGCTCCTGGCCACCGGGCACCACATCGAGCTGCGCGGCCACATGGTCCTCCTCGACGACCAGCCGTTCCAGCTGCCGCCCGCGCCGATGGCCGTCATCCGGGCCCTCGCCTCCGCGAACGGCCGCGTCCTGTCCCGCACCGAGCTGCTGGGGCACCTGCCGCGCGGCGCCGACGGGCACGCGGTGGAGATGGCGGTGACGCGGCTGCGCGACGCCGTCCACCTCCGGTCCTGTGTGGAGACGGTGATCAAGCGCGGCTACCGCCTGAACCTCGAAGTGTGAGCGGCGTGCGATAACCGGTTTCCCTTTGTACGATGAGGGAGCCCGCACCACGCGAAATCTGAATCGGAGGCCGCCATGGCGTACCCGCCAGCGCCGCAGTACCCGCCGCAGCAGCCCCTGCCCTCGGGCCCGAAGACCAGGCCGTCGACGGTCTCCGCGGTGGTGTGGACCCAGTTCCTCACCGCCGCACTGCTCGTCATCACCGGCATCTCGATGTTCGCGGTCCAGGCGAGCGTCAAGGACGTCGTCACCGACCAGATCCAGACCGACCCGTCCCTCGAGGGCTCGGGCATCACCGCCGACGACATCGGCACGATCATGACGATCACGTTCGCGGCCGTCGCGGGCGTGTACCTGCTGTTCGCGGTGTTCTACGTGATCCTCGGCATCCTGAACAACAAGGGGAACCGCCCCGGGCGCATCCTCTCGTGGGTGCTGTCGGGCATCGCCTTGGCGTGCTGCGGCCTCGGCGGCCTCATCGGCCAGGTCGGCGAGACCACCTACAACGTCAACGGCACCGAGTACCAGGACGAGATGACGCAGGCGGTCGAGGACGCGACCCCGAGCTGGGTGTCCGCTCTGGACTGGGCGACCCTCATCGTGTTCATCGTCGGCTCGCTCATCATCATCATCCTGCTGGCGGTGCCGGCCTCGAACGAGTTCTTCCGCAAGGAGGACCTCGGCGCGGGCCCGTACCAGGGGCAGCCGCCCTACGGCGGCCAGCCGCCGTACGGCCAGCAGCCGGGCCAGCCGCCCTACGGGCAGCAGCCGCCCCCGCCCCCGGCGCAGTAACGTCACGACATCGCAACGGCCCCACCGGAAGGCGGGGCCGTTGCCGTGTCCGCGGGACCTACCCCGGCGGGGCGGTCACCGGCGGCACCGCGAAGGCCCGCTCCCGGTCGTACCGCTCCAGGGCCGCGGTGTCGGCCTCGGTCCCGTGCCAGGCGGCCAGCAGCTCGCCTTCGCGCCTGCGGCTCATGCCGGCCCGCAGCGTGGGCGCGGCCGCGTTCGCGCGCCACCACCGCTTGACCGTGGTCTCCAGCGTGGAGAGCCGGAGCCCGGCGGCGACGGCGGGCCCGGGCGGGCGGCTGCCGTGCCCGTCGTAGTCGGGGGAGGGCACCCAGAAGCCGAGCGACTCGTGCCCGGCCCATGGGGTCACCTCCTGTTCGAGCAGGAACTCCTGCGACACCCACGTGAGGTGCGGCCGCTCGGCGATGACGCCCTCGTCGACGAGCGCGTCGGCGATACCGTCGAAGAACGCGCCCATGCCGATGTGGCCGCCGATCGCGTCGAAGGTGCCGGTGAGCTTCGCGTCGGCGGCGTCGAGGAGCCAGTTCGCGTAGTCCTCGACGTCGATCCACTGCACGGGCCGCTCCTTCGGGCCGGGGGCGAGGATCTCGCCGCCCTCGCTGAAGCGCAGCGGCCAGTACCCGAGCCGGTCGACGGGGTCGCCGGCGCCGACGATGAGGCCGGGCCGGGTGACGAGCGCGCGGTCGCCCAGGCGCTCGCGTACCCTGTTCTCGATGGCGACCTTGCTGGCGCCGTAGACCTCCACCGACGGGTCGGTCGAGTCGTCCGGGGCCGGCTCGTACAGGTCGTCGGTGACGGCCGCGTGCTCGGAGTAGGCCGAGATCGAGGAGATGAAGGACCAGTGACCGGCGCCGTCGGCGAGGGCGTCGAGGACCGGGCCGACCTGCGCGGGGATGCGCGCGACGTCGAAGACCGCGTCGAACTCCCTGCCGCGCAGGGGATCGACGCCGCCGGAGACGCTGCGGTCGATGGGGACGAACTCGGCGCCCGCGGGCGGTTCGCCGCTGGAGCCGCGGGCGGCGACGGTCACCCGGTCGCCGCGCGCGATCGCGAGCTGCGCGATGGTCCGGGAGAGGTAGACGGTTCCGCCGAGGACGAGGATGCGCTTCGGTTGCGTGCTCATGCCCTGAGCATGGCGGCCTGCCGGTCGGCTGGCAAGCCCCGTTCGCCCTCGGCATATCCGCTCTCGGCAGCGCGCGGTCGGGCGCTTGCCGCGGGCGCGGACTTGCGGCGGGGCCCGCGCGGGCTCAATATGCTGGAAGGAGACGCGGGGAGGCCGCCATGACCGATGACCTGGACACCGGGGACGACGAGTTCGGCGAGGACTTCTTCGCGACCCTGGAGGCGGCCCCGGACCCCGCCGCCGAGGACGCCGCGGACGACCTCCTCGCGGACGCCGGCGGCCCCGGCGAGTTCCACTACGAGGCCGAGGGCGACGGCAGCTTCGAGACCGGCGCCGAGGCGGACACCGCCGCCGGTGACGATTCCAGCGACGTCCTCGACGGCGCTTTCGACGGTGATTCCGATGGCGATTTCGACGGCGCTTTCGACCCTGACGACTTCCCTTTCGAGCTCGGCGGCGAGGGCTGACTAGGCTGCCGGTGTGAGCGACTCCGAAACAGCCCCGCAGCGCGCCCCCTACACCCGCCTGCCGCACGACGAGGCCGAGGCCGTCGCGATGCAGACCGAACTCGCCGGCTGCGTTGTGGTCGCCGACGACGACCGGCCGATCGACACCGTCGCGGGCCTCGACATCGCCTACGGCAAGGACTCCGACGTCGCCGTCGCCACCGCGGTCGTCCTGCGCCGCGGCGACCTCGCCGTCCTCGACCAGACCGTCGTGCGCGGCACCTCCGACTTCCCGTACGTGCCCGGCCTCCTCGCGTTCCGCGAACTCCCCTTGCTGCTCAAGGCGATCGACGCGCTCACCGTCACCCCCGACCTGTACGTGTGCGACGGATACGGCCTCACCCACCCGCGGCGGTTCGGCCTCGCCTGCCACCTCGGCGTCGTCCTCGACGCGCCCGCCATCGGCGTCGCCAAGAACCCCCCGCACCTGCCCGTCGAGGCCCCCGGGCCCGACCGCGGCGCGTGGACCCCGATCAGCGCGGGGGAGGAGACCGTCGGCTGCGCCCTGCGCACCCAGGACGGCGTCAAGCCCGTGTACGTGTCGGTCGGCCACCGCGCGACCCTCGCCACCGCCCGCGACCTCGTCCTCGAACTCGCCCCCCGCTACCGCCTGCCCGAGCCGATCCGCGCCGCAGACCAGTTGGGGCGCAAGCGACTCGCCGAAGCCGCCCCCGCCTGACGGCCGCGCCCCGCGGCGCCCGGGGGGGGTAGGGCCCACCCCACCCCGGACCGGCCCGCCCGCAGGATCGAGAACAGGGGGTCTGGACCCTAGTGTCGAGAGCATGCAGAAACCCCACTCAGTCACCAACGCCGCCCTGCTGTGGACGACCGCCGTCGTCGCGGGGGTCATCGAAGCCCTGTTCGTCGTCAGCGAGATGAACCGCGACGGCGGGATCGACTCCGGCACGTGGACGGCGCTGGCCGTCCGCGGCGGGATCTACCTCGCCGTCATGGTCCTCATCCTGATCTTCGCGTCCGGCCGCCGCTGGGCCCGCTGGGCCCTCGCCGGGCTCCTGTCCGTCATCGGCCTCGCCTCACTGGTCGTCGAGCCCGCCCGGCTCCTCATGGACGGCACCCCGTTCATCGAGGCGTTCGGCGGCGACGGCGACCTCATGATGGGCATCTTCGTGGCCCGCATGTCGCACATCGCGGCCGTGCTGCTCGCGACCGCCGTCATGTTCAGCCCCAGCGCGAACGCCTACTTCCGCAGGCCCGCCCTCAAGGACGCCGCCCCCGAGCCGGTCGGGGCCTAGGGCCTGTCCTAGCGCCCCCGCAGCCACTCGGCGTCGCCGGGCGCCAGGTCCGGGACGGACGCGACCTCCTCCACGAGGTCGCGTTCGCCCATGGCCGCCCGGAAGAACATCGCGGTCGTGACTCCGTGCCCGGGCCGGTGCACCACCTCCAGGTCCGCCCCGGCCTCGACACGGCCCGGCTCTACGACCCGCAGGTACGGGCCCGGCCGGGCCTCCCGGGTGAAGGTCTTCAGCCAGCCGCGCTCGTCGATCCAGCCGCGGAACGTGCCGCACGGGATGCGCGCGCCGGTCACCTGGAGCACGAGCCCGCCGGGCCCGGCCCACCGCTCGCCGATGAGCGCCGCGTTCACGTCGTACCCGGCGAGCGTCAGGTTCTCCCCGAACGCGCCGGGCCCGAACTCGCGGCCCACGAGCGCCCCGAAGTGCGCGTAGTCCTCGCTCGCGAAGGCGTACACGGCCTGGTCGGTGCCGCCGTGGTTCCGCACGTCGCCCACCCGGTCGCCCGCCAGGCCCACCGAGCCGTCGCCCTTCGGCCCCGGCGCGGTCACCGCGACCGGGCCCGCGACGGGCCGCTTGTCGATGTAGGTCGCGGCGAGGCCCTTCCACGGGTTCTCCCGGGGCCGGCCGACGTTCACGGAGACGATCTTCACGCGCCGGAGCCTATCGGCGCCGGGCGCGCGCCTCAACCGGATTCGCGGTGTCGGGGGTCCCGGCTACGCTTGCCGGGTGGGGGTGAGCACTCGGAAGCTGTTCCGCGACGACGCGGTGGTCCTGCGCACCTTCAAACTCGGCGAGGCCGACGCGATCGTGTCCCTCCTCGGCCGCGGCCGCGGCCGATACCGCGCCATGGCCAAGGGCCTGCGCCGCACCTCCTCGAAGTTCGGGGCCCGCCTCGCGCCCTTCAGCCACGTCGACCTCCAGCTCATCGAGGGCCGCGCCGAGCTCCACACCGTCACCCAGGCCGTGGGCCTGCACCTGTCGGGCGGCGCCATCAGCGGCGACTGGGCGACGTACACGGCCGCGTGCGTCATCGCCGAGGCCGCCGAGCGGCTCGTCCCCGAGGACCACCAGCCCGACATCGACGTCTTCCAGCTCACCCTCGGCGCGTTCCGGGCCCTCGCCGAGACCGAGCTGCCGCCCGTGCTCGTCATGGACTCGTACCTCCTGCGCGGCATGAAGTCCGCCGGGTGGGCGCCCTCGCTCGACCAGTGCGCGGTGTGCGGCGCCGACGGGCGGCACCGGGCCTTCGCCGTCGCCGCCGGCGGCGCCGTCTGCGGCGACTGCCGCCCCGGCGGCGCCTCCGTGCCCGCGACCGCCTCGCTCGACCTCATGCGCGCCTTGGAGTCCGGCGACTGGGCCAACGCCGTCGGCGCGGACTCCCGCCAGCGGGGCGAGGCCGCGGGGCTCATCGCGGCGCACTTCCAATGGCACTCCGAACGTCCACTGCGGACGCTCAAGTACGTGCCGCACTAGCGCGCGTTCACACCGTCCGCAGCAGGAACGCCGAGGTCAGGTCCAGCAGCTCCTGCCGCTGCGCGAGCGTCCCCGGGCTGTGGCCCATGCCCGCGACGGTGCGCATCTCGAGCCGGTCGCCCCAGACCTCCCGGTACGGCTCCAGGAACTCGGCCCGCATGAGGCCGTCCTCGGTGCCGCCCGCGATGAGCGCCGGCCCGGCGTGGCGCCCGGCGGCGGCGAACTGGTCGAGGCCCGGCAGGTCGTCGAGGAACGCGCTGCCGAAGCGCACGCCCCGGTAGTCGGCGTAGCCCCAGTCGCGGATCTGGTCGCGGTAGGGCCCGCGGTTCCAGTACGGCAGGTTGAGCGGGCCGCCCGAGGGCGCCCACAGCGCGAGCGACGGGACCGGCCGGCGCCCCGCGACCAGGACCGCCGTCAGCGCGCCCATGCTGAAGCCGAGGACCGAGATCCGCTCGGGGAGGAGCGCGCGGTTGCGCGCGAGCTGGTCGAGGACCGCGTCGAGCTGCGACGCCTGGTCGGAGATGGCGAACTCGACCGGGTCGCCGTCGGACTCGCCGAACCCGGCGAAGTCGAAGCGGTAGGCGGCCACGCCCTCGCCGGAGAGGATGCGGGCGAGGCGCACGAACTCGTCGCGCGACCCCATCCGGTTCTCGCCGAACCCGTGGCACAGCACGACGGCGGGGACGGGTTCGCGGTGCGGATGGGGGAGGTGGAGGACGCCGCGGAGGGTGCGGCCGCGGTGCTCCACGTTGAGAGGTTCCACGCGCCGAACGTAACAGAGCCCACACCCGGGCGCCAGGACCCGCAGCGGCGAACGCGAGGACCCGGCGCATTCGCAGTCGCCCCCGTTTAACAGTGCCCGAAGGGTCCGACATCGGGACGGCACCATACTTGGCGAACGCGAACGCGAACGCGAACGCGAACGCGAACGCGAACGCGAACGCGAACGCGAACGCGAACGCGAACGGGCAACGGGCAACGGGCAACGGGCAACGGGCAACGGGCAACGGGCAACGGGCAACGGGCAACGGGCACCGGGCACCGGGCGGCCTACGGCAGCGTGTGCACGACCGGGTGAGGCCCGAGCGGCTTCGCAGCCAGGCCGTGGGGCGGCGTACATGAGCGTGTGCGCGTCCGGCACGGCCGAGCCGCTTCGCGGC
>NZ_FNGF01000004.1 GCF_900102815.1 Glycomyces sambucus | reverse complement strand
CCCCTACTTCTCCGTGGTCGCCCCGCTGGTCAGCCGCTGCGTGCTCTTGACCTTGCGCGAACTCGACGCCACCGACATCGGCGAGCTCGTCGAGCGCGCCGTCGCCGACGAGCGCGGGCTCAACGGCGAGGTGACCCTCGAACCCGAGGCCCGCGACCACCTCGTGCGCACCGCCGCCGGGGACGCCCGCAAGGCCCTCACCGCGCTGGAGGCCGCCGCGCTCTCGGTCGGGGAGGACGACGTCATCACCGTCGCCGTGGTCGAGGCCGCCATCGACACCGCCGCGGTCCGCTACGACCGGGACGGCGACGGCCACTACGACGTCGCCAGCGCCTTCATCAAGAGCCTCCGCGGCTCCGACGTCGACGCCGCGATGCACTACCTCGCGCGCATGGTCGTCGCGGGGGAGGACCCGCGCTTCATCGCCCGGCGCCTGGTCATCTTCGCCTCAGAGGACGTCGGCATGGCCGACCCGACCGCGCTCCAGACCGCGACCGCCGCCGCGACCGCCGTCGAGCGCATCGGCATGCCCGAGGCCCGCATCAACCTCGCCCAGGCGGTCGCGCACCTGGCGACCGCGCCGAAGTCGAACGCGGTCATCACCGCGATCGACGAGGCCATCGCCGATGTGCGGCAAGGGAAGATCGGCCCGGTCCCGCCGGACCTGCGCGACGCCCACTACGGCGGCGCGAAGCAGCTCGGCCACGGTGCCGCCTACGTCTACCCGCACGGGGACCCGCGCGGCGTGGTCCCGCAGCGGTACGCGCCCGACGTCGTGGCGGGCCGCGACTACTACCGGCCGACCCGGCACGGCCTGGAGGCCGAGATCGGGCCGCGCCTGGAGAAGCTGCGCCGGATCGTGCGCAAGGCCGACGAGGGGCGGAGCGCGGCCGATGGCGACTGACCGCCCGCCCCGGCGGACCGCCGACCGGATCGCGCAGTCGCTGGAGGGCACCGGGGCCCGGATCGAGCGGCTGCGCATGGGTGTGGTCGCGGTCGTGGTCTCGGCCGCGCTGCTGGTGGCCGCGGTCCTGTTCCTGGGCCGCGCGGTGACCGTGGACCCGACGCGCCGGGCCGCCGACGAGCTGACGGTGCCGGCGTGGGCGGCCGTGAGCGTCGCCGACGAGACGTACGGCAGCCGCTGGTGCCTGGGGGAGTGCCGGGTGCGGATGCGCACCTGGGAGTCCGAGGGCACCGTGGAGGACACGTCGGCGGTGTACTGGGAGGCGGTCCTGGCCGCGGGCTGGTCCCCGGCCGAACCGGGCACCTGCGTCGGCGGGATCGGCGAGGAGGGCTGCTACGTGCGCGACGAGCTGTACCTCGAACTCTGGGTGGTCCCGGTCGAGTGCGACGACCGGTACGAGCTGTGCGTGGGCTCGGAGGTCACGGCCGTGGTCGCGGCCCGCGCGGCGCTGCCGCGGCTGGCGGAGGACCGCCGCGCGGTCGAAGAGGCGGGCTAGCGCCCCGTTGCGTCGGATGTCCGGTCCCGCAGGGTAAGGTCGGGGCTGCGTCGCTTCTACGCGAGAACCGGGTCCATTCACCAGCCGCACCGGTCGGTCAATGCTTCAACGAGGGGGAAGAGCTGTGCCAGACGAGACGTTGGCGGTCGAGTTCGAGAACGTGAGCCTCGGGGAAGTCGCGTTCCTGATCATCGCGGTCGCGATCTTCATCTTCAGTCTGATGCTCGCGGTGGGTCTCCTCCGCAAGCTCACCGGCACGGTCACCCGGGTCAACAGCGTGCTTGACAAGGTCGACCACGAGATCGGCCCGATCCTGCGGAACGCGAACGCGACCCTCGACAATGTGAACGCCTCCCTGGTCCAGGTCGAGGGCGAGCTGGAGAAGGTCTCCTCGATCACCGGGAACGCCGCGCACATCTCCTCGAACGTCGCCAACATCACGAGCCTGGTCGTGTCGGCCGTCGGCTCGCCGCTGGTGAAGGCCGCCGCGTTCGGCTTCGGTCTGCGCACCGCCGTGAAGAAGCGCAACGAGGGCTACGACGAGGACCAGGTCCGGCGCATGGTCGAGGCGTCCCGCCAGTCCAAGCGCGAGTCGAAGCGGGCCGCCAAGTCCCGCCGCCGCGCAGCGAAATAGTGCGGCCGCGCTGCGAACCGGCGCAATCGCGCGGCGGCACGGCCGCGGCGAAGTGACATCGTTCCCGAAAACTGATTGAGGGGTCCCCGTGCTCAAGCGGATGATCTGGGTAGGCATCGGCGTCGTGGTCGGCGTCGTGGTGGTCCGCAAGATCACCAAGGCGGCCGAGTCGGTCACTCCGGGCGGGGTCGCCGAGCGGATCGGCGATGCCGGTGCTGGAATGAGAGCGTCGCTCCAATCGTTCTGGGCGGACGTCTCCGAGGCCAAGGCCGCCAAGGAGGCCGAGCTGTACGAGGCGATCGAGCGCGGCGAGGACATCTCGCCGCTCCTCACCGAAGAAGATGAAGAGGACGACCGGTCCGCGGGCCGGTTGTTCTAGCAAGTCCCGAGACCTTGAAGGAGGTGCCCATGGAGACCGCTGAAATCCAACGCCGATTTCTGAAGTTCTTCGAGTCCAACGGCCATACGGTGGTCCCCAGCGCACCGCTGCCGGCGATCGAGGACCCGAACCTGCTGTTCGTCCCCGCCGGCATGGTCCCGTTCGTGCCCTACTTCCTGGGCCAGGCGACCCCGGACTGGGACCGCGCCACGTCGGTGCAGAAGTGCATCCGCACCCCCGACATCGACGAGGTCGGCAAGACCTCGCGCCACGGCACGTTCTTCCAGATGAACGGCAACTTCTCCTTCGGGGACTACTTCAAGGAGCAGGCGATCCGCTACGCCTGGGACCTGACCACCGGCTCGCTCGAGTCCGGCGGCCTGGGCCTGGACGGCGACCGCATCTGGGCCACGGTCTACCTCGACGACGACGAGGCGATCGACATCTGGCACAAGCAGATCGGGCTGCCGCTCGACCGCATCGTGCGCCGCGGCCAGGCCGACAACATGTGGTCCATGGGCATCCCCGGACCCTGCGGCCCCTGCTCGGAGCTGTACTACGACCGCGGGCCCGACTACGGCCCCGAGGGCGGCCCCGAGGTCGACGAGGACCGCTACCTGGAGTTCTGGAACCTCGTGTTCATGCAGAACATCCGCGGCGGCGGCCCCGCGAAGGAGGGCTACGAGGTCACCGGCGACCTGCCGAAGAAGAACATCGACACCGGCATGGGCATGGAGCGCATGGCCGCCCTGCTCCAGGGCGTCGACAACATGTACGAGATCGACCAGGTCCGCCCGCTCATCGACAAGGCGTCCGAGCTGACGGGGAAGCGCTACGGCGTCTCCACCTCCCGGACCGCCTCCGAGTCGCACCCCGACGACGTGCGCTTCCGCGTCATTGCCGACCACGTGCGTTCGGCGCTCATGCTCATCGGCGACGGCGTCGCGCCCTCGAACGAGGGCCGCGGCTACGTGCTGCGCCGCATCATGCGCCGCGCGATCCGCGCCGTGCGCCTGCTCGGCTACGACAAGCCCGCGCTGCCCGAGCTGCTGCCGGTCGCCCGCGACTGCATGAGCGCGTCCTACCCCGAGCTCGCGAAGGACTTCGAGCGGATCTCCTCCTACGCCTACGGCGAGGAGGAGGCGTTCCTGAAGACCCTCAAGCACGGCACGACCATCCTCGACACCGCGGTCGCCGAGACCAAGACCGAGGGCGGCAAGACCCTCGCCGGCGCCAAGGCGTTCGAGCTGCACGACACGTACGGCTTCCCGATCGACCTGACCCTGGAGATGGCCGAGGAGCAGGGCCTCTCGGTCGACCAGGAGGGCTTCCGGCAGCTCATGGCCGAGCAGCGCCGGCGCGCGAAGGCCGACGCCGCCGCGCGCAAGACCGGGCACGCGGACCTGACCGCGTACTGGGACCTCCTCAAGGACCAGGGCCCGACCGACTGGAAGGCGTACGAGACCCTCCAGACCGAGTCCCGCGTCATCGGGCTCCTCTCGGGCGGACAGCCGGTCCCGGTCGCCAAGGCCGGGGAGATCGTGGAGGTCGTGCTCGACCGGACCCCGTTCTACGCCGAGTCCGGCGGCCAGCACGCCGACGCGGGCAAGCTCGTCGGCCCGAACCTCTTCGCCGAGGTCGTGGACGTGCAGCGCCCCGTCAAGAAGCTCGTGGTCCACCAGGTCCGCGTCCTCGAAGGCGAACTCGCCCTGGACGACAGGGTCGAGGCCGCCGTCGACGGCGAATGGCGCCTCGGCGCCCGCCAGGCCCACTCGGGCACCCACGTGGTGCACGCGGCGCTGCGCGAGGTGCTCGGCCCGACCGCGCTCCAGTCCGGCTCCTTCAACCGGCCCGGCTACCTGCGCCTGGACTTCTCGTGGCGCGCGAAGCTCTCCGACGAGACGAAGAGCGAGATCGAGGAGGTCTCCAACAAGGCCGTCCGCGACGACCTCCCCGTCGCCGTCAAGTACATGACGCTCCCCGAGGCCAAGGACTTCGGCGCCGTGGCGCTGTTCGGCGAGACCTACGACGAGACCGTCCGCGTCGTCGAGATCGGCGGCCCCTGGTCGCGCGAGCTCTGCGGTGGCACGCACGTGTCGCACTCGGCCCAGATCGGCCCGCTCGTCCTCACCGGCGAGTCCTCGGTCGGCTCGGGCCAGCGCCGCGTCGAGGCCGCCACGGGCATGGAGGCGTACCGCTACCTCGCCCGCGAGCGCGACCTCGTCTCGCAGATCGCCGATGAGATCGGCGCCCAACGCGGCGACGTCCTCGAACGCGTCCGCGCGATCCTCCAGCGCTCCAAGGACGCCGAGCGCGAGCTCGCCGGCCTCCAGGCGAAGCTGGTCTCCGGCCGCGCGGCCGAGTTCGCGCAGGACGCCAAGCAGATCGGCGCCGTCAGGGTCGCCGCGGTCCAGGCGCCCGAGGGCACCAAGGGCGGCGACGTCCGCGACCTCGCGCTGAAGATCCGCGACGCCCTCGCGCAGGACGAGCCCGGCGTGGCCGCGGTGGTCGCCACCGCCGGCGGCAAGGCCAGCATCGTCGTCGCGGCGAACGCCGCCGCGAAGGCCCAGCACGTGTCCGCCTCGGCCCTCGTCAAGGCCGCGCTCTCGGGCAAGGGCGGCGGCAACGACGACATCGCCCAGGGCGGCGGCGTCCCCGCCGACCAGGCCCCGCACCTGCTCGACGCGGTCCTCCGCGCCATCGGCGAGTGATGGAAGACGAATCGAACGCCGGCCCCGCGTCCACTCGGTGGGCGCGGGGCCGGCGTCTCGGCGTCGACCTCGGCAAGGCCCGCATCGGCGTCGCCGTGTGCGACCCCGACGGCATCCTCGCCACCCCGGTCGCGACCGTTCGTCGCGACCTCAAAACCGCTGGTGAGAACATTCCGGCCGATATTCTCGAAATCGCCGAAACGGCCCGGGAATACGATGTGGTCGAAATCGTCGTCGGCCTACCGGTTACTCTTTCGGGTGAGGAGGGGCCGGCAGCCGCCCACACCCGCACCTGGGTGGAACGGTTCGCCGACCACGTCTCGCCAACGCCGGTGACCCTGACCGACGAGCGCATGACGACCGCAGTCGCCACCCGCCGCCTCAACGAAGGCGGGGTGCGCGGCAAGCGGAAGCGCTCCATCGTCGACCAGGCGGCCGCGGTCGAGATCCTCCAGCAATGGTTGGACCGGCGGCGGAGGTAGGCAACAGGATGCTCGGCGACTTCAGGACCGAGGACGACCGCTCGGCGGCACCCAGGAGCCACCGGCGCAAGGACTCCGGCAAGTCACTGATCGCCATGACCCTGGTCGTCGCCCTGTTCGGCGTCATCGGAGTCGGCGGCTGGTGGGCGTACAACAACGTCGTCAAGGACTACTTCACGGCCGAGGACTTCACCGGCGACGGCAACGGCAACCAGGTCGTGGTCGTGGTCGAGTCCGGCTGGCTCGTCTCCGACATCGCCGACGAGCTCGAGACCCAGGGCGTGGTCGCCTCCGCGAAGGCGTTCCTCAACGCCTCCGAGGACGACGGGGACTCCGGCACCTCCATCCAGCCGGGCTCCTACGCCATGGAGGAGGAGATGTCCGCCGCGTCCGCGCTCGCGTTCATGACCGACCCGGGCAACCTCACCCTCGACCACGTCGTGGTCCCCGAGGGCAAGCGCTCCTTCGAGGTCTACGAGATCCTCTCCGCCTACACCGGCGTGCCGATCGAGGAGTTCGAGGCCGCCGCCCAGGACCCCGAGGCGCTCGGCGTCGACCCGGTCTGGTTCGAGGGCTTCTCCGACCGGCAGGTCAGGTCCGTCGAGGGCTTCCTGTTCCCGTCGGCCTACGAGTTCGACGAGACCTGGACGGCCGCCGCGATGCTCACGGAGATGGTCACGCGCTTCAACCAGACGATCGAGGAGATCGGCTTCTTCGACAAGCTCGCCACGATCCAGGACCCCGACCCCGAGTACGACCCCAGCGCCATGGAGAACCAGACCTTCTACCCGCCCACGAACGGCGAGTTCAAGGTCTACCCGTGGATGGCCCTCCAGGTCGCCTCGATCGTCCAGTCCGAGTCCGGCATCGCCACCGACGACCCGAAGATTGCCCAGGTCATGTACAACAAGCTGTACATCAACCCGTACACGCACGAGCAGACCAACTGCAACTGCTTCGAGTCCGAGGCGATCTGGAACTACGGGCGCCTGCTCAACGGCGAGGACGCCATCACCTCCGGCGAGGACATCGACTGGGGCGCGGTCATGCGCGACCCCGACAACCCGTGGTCGCCGAGCGCCCCCGAGCACGCCGGCTACCTGCCGAGCGCGATCTCCAACCCCGGCGCCGCCGCGCTCGAGTCGGCGGTCGCCCCCGAAGCGGGCGACTGGCTGTTCTTCGTGACCGCCTACGAGGACGGTTCCGCCCTGTTCGCCGCCACCTACGAAGAGCACCAGGACAACATCGTGATCGCCGAGGAGAACGGCATCCAGTGATGAAGGCAGCGGTCCTCGGCAAGCCCATCGGGCACTCGCTCTCGCCGGTCATACACAACGCGGGCTTCGCCGCCGCGGGCCTGGCCGACTGGACCTACACGAGGCACGAGTGCGACGAGTCCGGGCTCGCGGCGTTCGTGGACGGACTCGACGCGACCTGGGCCGGGCTCTCGCTCACCATGCCGCTCAAGGAGACCGCCCTCGACGTCGCCGCCGAGGCCACCCCGGTCGCCGAAGCGATCGGCGCCGCGAACACGCTCGTCCTGCGCGGCGGGCGCCGCCTCGCGGACAACACCGACGCCCCCGGGATCCTCGACGCGCTCGCCGAGACCGGGATGAAGGAGGCCGAGCACGTCGCCGTCCTGGGCGCCGGCGGGTCGGCGCGCGCCGCGCTCGCCGCCGCGCAGCAGCTCGGCGCCGCCTCGGTCACCGTGTACGCCCGCCGCCGCGAGGCCGTCGCCGAACTCGGCCCGGTCGCCGCCCGCCTCGGGCTCACGCTCCACGCCGCCGACTGGGAGGACGCCGCCCGCGCCGGGCGCGCCGACCTCGTCGTGGCCACGGTCCCCAAGGGCGTCACCGACGACCTGGTCCCGGACTGGTCGAGCGACGCGGTCCTGTTCGACATCCTCTACGACCCGTGGCCGACCCCGCTCGCCGCGGGCGCCCAGGCCCGGGGCGTGCGCGTCCTCGACGGCCTCGCTCTCCTGCTCGCCCAGGCCGTCCGCCAGTGGACGCAGTTCACCGGGATCGAGGACGCCCCGGTCGCGGCGATGCGCCGCGCCCTCTACGACGCGGTCCCGTCCCGGACCGAGTGAAGGACCGACCATGCACGAGCACACCTTCCTGTACGACGGCGACTGCGCGTTCTGCACCACCTCCGCGAACTTCATCGAGAAGCACATCCGCACCAGCGCGAAGGTCGTCCCGTGGCAGTGGGCCGACCTCGACGCCCTGGGGGTCACCCAGCAGGAGGCCGAGGACGCGGTGTGGTGGATCGAGATCAGCTTCCGCCGCGCCGGGCCCGACGCGATCGCCGTGCTCCTGCGCCGCGCCCAGTGGTACTGGAAGCCCTTCGGCTGGCTGCTCTCGCTCAAGCCGGTCGCGTTCGTCGCCTGGCCGGTGTACCGGTGGGTCGCCCGCAACCGCCACCGCCTGCCCGGCGGCACCGCCGCCTGCTCGCTCCCGCAGGCCGAGCGGGACCGCCTCCGCGGCCAGCAGTGAGCCCCGTGTGCCGCGAGCCCGGTATGCCATACTCTGCCGATGCCCGCTGAGCCCGCCGAGCGCCGCCAGGACCAGGCGCCGACGCCCGCCGAACGCCCCCTGAGCCGCACCGGGAAGCTCGTGCGCGTCGCCGCGGCGGCCCTGATGGTCCTCGCGCTCATGGCGACCTCGGTCTGGGGCGAGGACGACTTCTTCCCCTTCGCGCCCTTCAAGATGTACTCGCGCGGCGCCGACCCCGACGGCTGGGTCAAGAGCACCAACGTGTTCCTCATCGACGCCGAGGGCGAGCGGATCGCCGTGGACGACGACGACACCGGGTTCCGCCGCGCCGAACTCGAGGGCCAGCTTCCCCGCTTCCGCGAGGACCCCGACCTCCTGGCGCACATCGCCGAGGCGTACGAGGCCGCGCACCCCGGCGACCCCGAGATCGTCGCCGCCGAGATCATCACGCGGCGCTACGAGCTCGTCGACGGCGAGCGCACCGGCGAGGAGACCGAGGAGACCGTCGCGGTCTGGACCGAGGAGGGGGCCGCGTGAGCGTCCGCAGCGCCGTGAACGGCTTCTTCTTCGAACCCGTGCCGCTGGGCCGGGTAGCCGCCATGCGCTTCCTCGCCGGGCTCTACGTCTGGATCGAGTGGTGGGCGTACATGCCCTTCATCTTCGGGCACCGGTTCGTGCCCGGCGAGCTCTACCAGCCGCTGTTCATCGGCCGGATCCTGCCGCTCCCGACCCCCGACTACGGGCTCGTCACCGGCACGCTCGTGGTCATGCTCGCCGCCGCGACCCCGATGATGTTCGGCTACCGGCCCAAGCTCTTCGGCTGGATCCTCTTCGCCGCCTACTTCGAGTGGATGGTCATCGCCAACTCCTACGGGAAGGTCGACCACGCCAGTTTCGGGTTCATGACCCTGCTCCTGGTGCTGTGCCTGATGCCGTCCCGCGCGACGTGGGGCGACCGCGAGCACCTGTCCGAACGCGTCGGCTGGGGCTTCAAGCTCGTCCAGATCGCCGTGGTCTGCACCTACTTCCTCTCGGCCTGGGCCAAGTTCCGCTACGGCGGCTGGGAATGGGCCAACTCCGGGGTCTTCACCTGGGCGATCATCCGCCGCGGCACCGTCTTCTCCGACTGGATGCTCGACTTCCCCGGGCTGCTGCACTTCGCCCAGTGGGGCATGATCGCGTTCGAACTGCTCAGCCCCGTGGTGCTCCTCGTGTACCGGTGGAAGAAGGTCCAGTACGCGATCGTCGCGTTCTTCTACTGCTTCCACGTCGCCGTGTTCGCCGCGCTCGGCATCAGTTTCCTGCCGCACCTCGTCGCCATGGCCTGCTTCCTGCCGCTGGAGCGCGTCGACCCCCGCGAGATCGCCCGGAAGACCAAGGCGCGCTTCGCATCACGCGGCTCCGGTCCGACCGCGCGCGAGCCGGAGCCACAGGTCGAGACCGGCCCCTGACGCGTGGGGCCCTCGCTTGCGGGCCCGTGCCATACTGCTGCCGTGCCTGCGGAAGATCCCCACCCCTCCACCGACGCCGCCGCGACCGGCGACACCGTGCTCGCCCGGGTCCGGCCCGCGGGACGCGCGGTGCGCGTCGCGATCACCGCGGTCGTGCTCGCGCTTGTCACCGCCACCACCTTCTGGGGCGCCGACGACTTCTTCCCCTTCGCGCCCTTCAAGATGTACTCGTTCTCGAAGGAGCTGGACGGCTGGGCCGGGTCCACCCGGGTCGAGGCCGTCAACGAGGAGGGCGAGCGCTTCAGCCTCACCGAGCGCATCACCGGCTTCCGCCGCGCCGAACTCGAAGGCCAGAAGAGCCGCTTCATCGACGACCCGGACCTGCTCCGGTACATCGCCGAGGCGTACGAGAACACCAACCCCGGCAAACCCGAGATCGTCACCGTCGAGATCATCGAGCGCCGCTACCGCCTGGAGGACGGCTACCAGACCGGCGAGGTCGTCGAGGTCGTCGAGGCCACCTGGACCCGGGAGGAGGACGCGTGACCCCGCTTCCCCTCGCCCGCAGGACCACCGGATGGTTCTTCCAGCCCGTCGCCCTCGGCCGCGTCGCCGCCATGCGGTTCCTCGCCGGCGCCTTCATCTGGGTCGACTGGTGGTGGTACATGCCGTGGATCCTCGGCCACCGCCACGTCCCCGGCGAGCTCTACCAGCCGCTGTTCATCGCCCGCGTCCTGCCGGTCTTCCCCGTCCCGAACTACTGGATCGTCGTCGGCACCCTCGTCGTGCTGCTCGCGGCCTCCGTCCCCATGATGCTCGGCAAGGCCCCGCGCCTGTTCGGGTGGATCGTCGCGGTCGCCTACTTCGAGTGGATGATCATCGCGATGTCCTACGGGAAGGTCGACCACGGCAAGTTCGGGTTCCTCCTGCTCCTGTTCCTCCTGCCCACCATGCCGAAAGCCAAGTGGGGCGACCGCCGCAGCCTCTCCGAGCACGTCGGCTGGGGCTTCAACCTGGTCCAGATCGGCGTCGTCTGCACCTACTTCTTCGCCGCCTGGGCCAAGATCCGCTACGGCGGCTGGGAATGGGTCAACTCCGCCACCATGACCTGGGCGATCATCCGCCGCGGCACCGAGTTCTCCACCTGGCTCCTGGACTACCCCTGGATGCTCCGCGCCTCCCAGTGGGGCATGGTCTGCTTCGAACTGCTCAGCCCCGTCGTGATGTTCGTGGCCGCCAAACGCGTCAAGTACGGCATCGTCGCGTTCTTCTACTGCTTCCACCTGACGGTCTACCTCGCCGTCGAGATCAGCTTCCTGCCCCACCTGGTCGCGATGGCCTGCTTCCTCCCCCTGGAGCGCATCAGCCCCCGTGACATCGCTCGCAGGCTCCGCCGTGGGAAAGGAGTTGAGGAAAGGCGCCGGAACTTCCTACCGTGGAAGCATGCCGATTCTCGAAGCCCGATCCCTCACGAAGACGTTCCGGCGGCCTGACAAGACCTCCGGATTCAAGGGCGCGGTCAAACACCTCGTCCAGCGCAAGTACAAGAACTACACCGCGGTCGACGGCATCGACCTGTCGATCGAGCCGGGCGAGTCGGTGGCCTACGTCGGACCCAACGGCGCGGGCAAGTCCACCACCGTCAAGCTCCTCACCGGGATCCTGCGCCCCTCCGAGGGCACCGTCCGGGTGATGGGCCGCGACCCCCACACCGAGCGGATCGCCAACGCCCACGACATCGGCGTGCTCTTCGGCCAGCGCACCCAGCTCTGGTGGGACCTGCCCGTCGAGGAGTCCCTGAAGCTCCTCAAGCACATGTACGGCGTCTCCGACGCCGACTACAAGGCCCGCATCGCCCGCTTCGACGAACTCCTCGACCTCGGCGAGTTCATGCCCGCGCTCGCCCGCACCCTCTCCCTGGGCCAGCGCATGCGCGCCGACCTCGCCTGCGCGCTCATCCACGCCCCCAAGATGGTCTACCTCGACGAGCCCACCATCGGCCTCGACATCTCCGTCAAGGACCGCCTCCGAGCGTTCCTGCGCGAACTCGTCGACGGCGGCACCACGCTCCTGCTCACCAGCCACGACCTCGCCGACATCGAGGAGGTCTGCGAGCGCATCGTCGTCATCGACAAGGGCGCGGTCGCCTACGACGGCCCCATCCAGCAGCTCAAGGCCCACTACATCACCACCAAGGCCGTGAACCTGTTCCTGGAGGGCCCCGCCGACGTTGACGAGCTCAAACTCAAGTTCCCGCAGTACGAGTGGGCCGCGGGCGAGGCCCCCAGCGAAGTGACCGTCACCTACGAGTCCCGGCACTTCACCGCCGCCGAGGTCCTCGGCGGCCTCACCGCCGAGCTCGCCCCGCGCGACCTGTCCCTCTCGGAACCGTCCATCGAAGACGTCATCCGGCGCCTCTACGCAGGAGAACTCACCAAGTGACGAGTGCATTCGCGGTCGACCGCGCGTTCGCGGCCATCGCGTTCAAGCGCCGCCTCGCCTACAAGGCCCAGTGGGTCGTCGCCCTGGTCCTCGGCGGCGGCGCCATGCTCGTCTCCATGGCCATGTGGCGCGAACTGCTCGCCGGAGGCGCGCTCTCGGGCTACGACTGGGACTCGATGCGCGCGTACATCATCATCGGGTTCGTCACCGCCACCGTCGTCTTCGGCGCCGCCGACTGGCAGGTCGCCGACCGCATCCTCGACGGCCACATCGCCGTCGACCTCACCAAGCCCGTCGACTTCCAGCGCGCCCGCGCCGCCGAGTACATCGGCTCGATGGTCTCCACCGTCCCCACGGTCCTCGTCGGCGTCCTCGGCGCGTGGCTCCTGTTCGACCCGCCCGGCCCCGCCACGCCCCTCGCCGGACTCCTCACCGCCGTCAGCTTCGTCCTCGTCTTCCCGCTCGCGTTCGGCCTGACCTACCTGACGGTCCTCGTGTGCTTCTGGACCAAGCGCTACCTCGGCGTCATGTGGCTGCGCGAGGCCCTGCTCGGCTTCTTCTCCGGGATGGTGATCCCCTTGGCGTTCATGCCCTCCTGGCTCCAGGCCGTCGCCTGGGCCCTGCCCTTCCCGCACTTCACCACCACGCCCGCCGCGATCTACCTCGGGCGCGTCGACACCGCCGGCGCCCTCGGGCTCCTCGCCGCCGAGGCGGCCTGGACCCTCGGCCTGTGGTTCGGCGCCCGCATCGTCTTCAACCACGCGGTCAAGAAGGTGACGGTGCACGGTGGCTGACACGCTGACCCCCGACCGGCTGACCGCGCGGCACGTCGGCGCCGTCTACCGCCGCGCCCTGCTCGCCCAGATCCGCGCCATCACCGAGTACCCCGGCGACTTCTGGGTCATGGCCTCGGCGGGCGTGATGTGGAACGTCCTCCAGTTCGCGTTCCTCACCGTGCTCTTCGCCGCCGTCCCCGAGGTCGCCGGCTGGCGCTACCACGAGATGCTCATGCTCTCGGGGCTCCTCACCGTCGCCGCCGGCTCCACCGCGATCCTGTGCGACGGCATCTGGAGCACCGGGCAGATGGTCCTCAAAGGCGAGATCGACTACCGGATGACCCGGCCCGCGCCCGTCGTCGTCCAGGTCGCCACCACCCACATCGGCATGCAGGGCTTCGGCGAGGTCGGCTTCGGCCTCGTCATGGTCGCCTACGGCTGGATCGGCGCGGGCCTGGGCCCCGCCTCCCTCCCGCTCGTCCTCCTCGGCATCGTGTGCGCCGTCGTCATCGAGTGCGCGCTCATCACCCTGTTCTGCGCCGTGAACTTCTGGATCAAGGGACCCATGTCGAACTTCGCGTTCGTCATGCTCGACCTCCAGCACCACGCGATGACGATGCCCCTGGGCCTCTTCCCGATCGGCGTCAAGGTCGTGACCATGTTCGTGGTCCCGGTGGCCTTCGTCAACTTCGTGCCCGTCGCCGCGCTCTCGGGCCACCTGGCGCCCTGGTGGGTGATCGGCATGCCCGTGGCCGCCGCGGCCTCGGTCCTCGCCGCCCTCGGCGTCTACCGCCTCGGCCTGCGCTCCTACGACTCCTCCGGACACTGACCATGGCAAGCGTCGACGTCGCGCTGGCGACGATCTCGTTCAAGCGCAAGATCGCCTACAAGACCACCTGGCTCTTCTCGATCCTGTTCGGCGGCTGGTCGCTGCTGGCCGGGCTCGCGGTGTGGAGCCACCTCATCGGCGACGGCGAGCTGGGCGGCTACGACTGGCCCGCGATGAAGGCGTACCTCATCATCGGCTTCCTCACCTCGACCCTCGCGTGGGCCGGCGCCGACTGGGAGATGGCCAACCGCATCCTCGACGGCCTCATCGCGGTCGACCTGACCAAGCCGATCGACTTCCAGCGGGCCCGCGCCGCCGAGTACATCGGCGGCATGACCGCCTCGGTGCCCGCGGCGATCCTCGGGACGGTCGCGGCCGTGCTCATATTCCAGCCCGCCGCCCCCGCGTCGCCGCTCGCCGCGGCCCTGACGGTGCTCAGCCTGCTGTTCATCTTCCCGCTGGCCTTCGGCGTCAACTACCTGGCGACCATGGCCTGCTTCGTGACCCAGCGGTACCTCGGCATCCAGTGGGCGAGGGACTGCTTCCTGGCGTTCTTCTCCGGCATGATGGTGCCGCTCGCGCTCATGCCCGGGTGGCTCCAAGGAATCGCCTGGGGCCTGCCGTTCGTGCACTTCACGACCACGCCCGCGTCGATCTACCTCGGCCGCGTCGACGCCCTCGGCGCGCTCGGCCTCATCGCCGCCGAGGCGGCGTGGGCCCTCGGGCTGTGGTTCGGCACCCGCCTCGTCTGGAACCGGCTCGTGAAGAAGGTGACCGTCCATGGCGGCTGACGTCCTCGGCCCCCGCCACGCGTTCGGGGTCTACAAGCGCTCCATCGGCGCCTACATCCGCTCCATGGCCGAGTACCCGGCCGACTTCTGGATCATGGCGGTCTCCGGGACGCTGTGGCAGATCGTCCTGTTCGGGTTCCTGAGCATCCTGTTCGCGAACGTGAACGCCATCGCGGGCTGGGGCTACCACGAGATGCTCGTCCTCGCCGGGTTCCTCGCCACCTCCTGGTCCGCGACCGCCCTGTTCTGGGACGGCATCTGGGACACCGGCAAGATGATCGTCGAGGGCGACATGGACTACCGGCTCACCCGGCCCGCGCCCGTCCTCGTCCAGGTCGGCTCCAAGCACGTCGGCATGCAGGTCTTCGGGGAGGCCACGCTCGGCCTGGTCATGCTCGGCATCGGCTGGGCCGGCGCCGGACTCGGCCTCGCCGCGATCCCCGTCGGCGTGTTCCTCCTGGTGTGCGCCATCGTGGTCCAGGCCGCGCTGCTGACCATCGCGAACGCCGCGAACTTCTGGGTGAAGGGCCGCAACCCCGTCATCGCGTTCATGCTCACCGAGCTCCAGAACGAGGCCATGCGCTTCCCGCTGACGATCTTCCCCGCCGCCGTCCGCCTCGTCCTCACCTTCGGGCTGCCCCTGGCCTTCGCGAGCTTCGTCCCCGCGCAGATCCTCACCGGCCGCCTCGACGCATGGTGGCTCCTCGCCCCGCCGCTCGCCGCCGCCGCGACGGCCGCGATCGCCGTCTGGGTCTTCCGCATGGGCCTGCGCGCCTACGACTCCGCAGGCCACTGACGTGACGGAAAAAGACTTGCGCTCCGCGGGGGAGGTCCGCTAACGTAGCGTTCGTTGCCCGGAGGCGGACCGCCCCGGGGCTCGCATGGAATGGAGGTGTCTCTGATGGCTGTCGTCGCTCACGCCCGCGCCTTGAAAATCAGTTCACCTCCCGTCGCTCAGCGCTGACGCACACACGCGCCGACGGGGCCTTCCGCACAGGAGCCTTCCATCTTGCCTCGCAAGCAGCAGTTCACTGAGTCCTTCCAGTCCACCAAGCGCAAGCACCGCGACCGTCCCTCCGACGAGGTCTTCTCGGCCGAGGACCACGAGCGCTTCGAAGCCATGCGCACCGAGTTCGACGAGATCCCCAACGACGACCGGCCCCCCGCGGGGGACCGCTGGTCGATCTGGTGGGACTCCGAACCGCTCCAGCGCGGCCCCGAGCCGCACCCGGAGTGGGTCATCACCGACCACGGCGCCGTCGACTACGAGCTCGGCGTCCTCAAGACCGGCAAAGAGGCCGACGTGTTCCTCATCGAACGCGCCGTCCCCGGCACCGACCGGGCCGTCGTCATGGCGTCCAAGCGCTACCGCAGCGCCGAGCACACCCAGTTCAACCGGGCCGGCGACTACACCGTGGGCCGCGCCGCCAAGCGCTCCCGCGACAACCGGGCCATGGCCAAGCGCACCACCTTCGGCCTGGAGCAGGCCGCCGGACGCTGGGCCGCCGCCGAGTTCGACGCGCTCAAGCGCCTCTACGCCGTCGGCGTCCCGGTGCCCTACCCGGTCCAGGTCCACGGCACCGAGGTCGTCATGGAGTTCATCGGCGACGGCCGCACCGCCGCGCCCCGGCTCGCCGAGACCAGGCCCGACGAGGCCGAGCTCGACAGCCTCTGGGAGCAGGCCGCCGAGGCCCTGCGCCGCATGACCGAGCTCGGGTTCGCCCACGGCGACCTCTCGCCCTACAACACGGTCGTCCACGACGGCCGCCTCGTGGTCCTCGACCTCCCGCAGGTCGTCGACATCTACGCGAACCCCCTCGGGATGGACTTCCTGACGCGGGACGTGGAGAACCTCGGGTCCTGGTTCACCAACCGGGGCATCGGGCGCGAGACCGTCGACGACCTCCACGCGGAGGTCCTGGCGCTGGCGGCCCGGCCGTAGCGGACACGTTGTCGGGGGCGGGATATAGCCTTGTGCTGTGTCAGTCGATTACCGTCCCGCCCCCGGCACCATCCCCACCCAACCGGGCGTCTACCGCTTCAGGGACCGCGACCGGCGCGTCATCTACGTCGGCAAGGCCAAGAACCTCCGCAACCGCCTGAACTCGTACTTCGCCGACGAGACCCGCCTCCACGAGCGCACCCGCCGCATGGTCAACACCGCGCGCAGCGTCGAGTGGACCGTCGTCGCCACCGAGGTCGAGGCCCTCCAGCTGGAGTGGACCTGGATCAAGGAGTACGACCCGCGCTTCAACGTCATGTTCAAGGACGACAAGTCCTACCCCTGGCTCGCCGTCACCGTGGGGGAGGAGTTCCCCCGCGCCCAGGTCATGCGCGGCACCCGCCGCAAGGGCGTCCGCTACTTCGGGCCCTTCGGCTCCGCGTGGGCCATCCGCCAGACCCTCGACCTCCTCACCCGCGTCTTCCCGATCCGCACCTGCTCCGACACCGAGTTCAAGCGCTGCAACCGGATCAACCGCCCCAACCTCCTTGCCGACATCGGCAAGTGCTCCGCCCCCTGCGTCGGCCGCATCTCCGCCGAGGACTACCGCGAACTCGTCAACGGCTTCTGCGCCTTCATGTCCGGCGAGACCGCGCCCGTGCGCCGCCGCCTCATCGCCGAGATGCAGGAGGCGTCCGAGGCCCTGGAGTTCGAGCGCGCCGCGCGCCTGCGCGACGACCTCGCCGCCCTCGACAAGGTCCTCGAACAGCAGGTCGTCGTCCTCGCCGAGGACGTCGACTGCGACGTCATGGCCGTCGCCGACGACGAGCTCGAAGCCGCCGTCCAGGTCTTCCACGTCCGCAAGGGCCGCATCCGCGGCCAGCGCGGCTGGGTCATCGACAAGGCCGAACCGGTCGACCTGCCCGGGATCGTCGAGCGCTTCTGCCTCCAGTTCTACGGCGAGCAGAACGAGACCGTCCCCAAGGAGGTCCTGGTCCCGGCCCTGCCCTCCGACCACGAAGCGCTCGCCGAGCTCCTGTCGGAGCGCCGCGGCGCCAAGGTCGACCTGCGCGTCCCCCGCCGCGGCGACAAGCGCGCGCTGGCCGAGACCGTGGAGAAGAACGCCCTGGAGAACCTCCAGCGCCACAAGCTCAAGCGCGCCGGGGACCTCACCTCCCGGTCCAAGGCCCTCGAAGAGCTCGCCGACGCCCTCGACCTGCCCGAGGCGCCGCTGCGCATCGAGTGCTACGACGTCTCGCAGTCCCAGGGCGAGGACGTGGTCGCGTCGATGGTCGTCTTCGAGGACGGCCTGCCGCGCAAGAGCGAGTACCGGCGCTTCGTCATCAAGGGCGAGCGCAAGGACGACCTTGCCTCGCTCCAGGAGACGCTGCGCCGGCGCCTCGCCAAGCTCGCCGACCAGCCCGCCGGCTCGCCGGTCGAGGAGGGCGACGAGCCCAGGCGCGGCTTCCACTACCCGCCGCAGCTCCTGGTCGTCGACGGCGGCCAGCCGCAGGTCGCCGCGGCCGAGCAGGTGTTCGCCGAACTCGGGATCGACACGATCAACCTCGCCGGGCTCGCCAAGCGCCTGGAGGAGATCTGGCTCCCGGGCGAGGAGTTCCCGGTGATCCTCTCGCGCACCTCCGAGGCGCTGTACCTGATGCAGCGCGTGCGCGACGAGGCCCACCGGTTCGCGATCTCCCTGCACCGCACCCGCCGCCGCAAGAAGATGACGGCCTCCGCGCTCGATGCCGTACCCGGTCTGGGGGAGTCGAAGAAGAAGGCGCTGCTGCGCGAGTTCGGGTCGGTGAAGCGCATCCGGGAGGCCGAGCAGTCCGATCTGGAGGCCGTGTCCGGTATCGGCCCGAAGCTCGCCGAGGCCTTGCTGACACATCTTCGTAATCCCGACGACAGCGGTGCTTGAGACTGCTCTGGTAGCTATACGATTGTCGATTCGGCGGAAGCGCCGGGGCCGTGTCAGCACGGCGGTTGGAACGGACTCGGGGATACTTGTCTTATGGGTGTGGCAGCAGTGCATGCGGGTTCGAGCGACCGCAGCGAATTGGACCTCGTGATCGTCACCGGCATCTCGGGCGGCGGGCGCTCGACCGTGGCGCGCGCACTGGAGAACGTGGGCTACTACGTCATCGACAACCTCCCGGAGTCGCTGGTCGGCCAGGCCGCCGAGCTGGCGGCCGCGGGGGGCGAGGAGGTGCGCCGGACCGCGATGGTCCTCGACGTGCGCTCGCGCGCGTTCATGACCGACCTCGTGGGCGTCATCGAGGACCTCCGCAAGGGCGGCTTCAAGCCGCACCTGGTGTTCGTGGACGCCGACGACGACGTCATCATCCGCCGCTTCGAGAAGGTCCGCCGGGCCCACCCGCTCCAGGGCGACGGGATGCTCGCCGACGGCATCGCCGCCGAGCGGCTGCTGCTCGAACCGGCCCGCGGCTCGGCCGACACCCTGTTCGACACCACGCACCTGAACGAGAACCAGCTGCGCGCCCGGGTGGAGGACGCGTTCCTCGCCCCGTCCTCGCCGCGGCTCCAGTTCACCTGCATGTCGTTCGGGTTCAAGTACGGCATCCCGCGCGACGCCGACTACGTCGCTGACGTACGATTCCTTCCCAACCCGTACTGGGTTCCGGCCCTGCGCGAGCACACCGGGACCGACTCCGACGTGTCGGAGTACGTCCTCGGCCAGGACGGCGCGGAGGAGTTCGTCGAGTCGTACACGGCGCTGCTGCTCGGCACCACCCAGGGCTTCGAGCGGGAGGGCAAGCGCTACATGACGATCGCCATCGGCTGCACCGGCGGGAAGCACCGCAGCGTGGCCATCTCGGAGGAGATCGCCAAGCGCCTGACCGCGGCCGGGTTCCCCGCGAACACCTACCACCGGGACCGCGGGAACGAGTTAGTCCCGGCACCCCACCGACACACCCCGATCCGAGGGAACCGCTGATGCAGAAAGTGGTCGCGTTCGGCGGCGGGCGGGGCCTGTCGGCCTCGCTGCGCGCGCTCGCGAAACTCGACGTCGACCTGACGGCCGTGGTCACGGTCGCCGACGACGGCGGCTCGTCGGGCGACATCCGCGCCACCCGCCCGGTCCTGCCGCCCGGCGACCTCCGCAAGGCCCTCGTGGCGACCGCCGACCCTTCCCGGGCCGAGGCCGCCGAGCTGTTCTCGCACCGCTTCGGCGGCGACGACTTCCTCGCCGGCCACCCGGTCGGCAACATCGTGCTGCTCTCGCTGCTGGAGCGCCACGCGAACCCGGTCGAGGCCGTCGCCGCGGCCGGGCGCATGGTCGGCACCCGCGCGCGCGTGCTGCCGATGTCGTGCACGCCGCTGGTCATCGAGGCCGACCTCGCGGAGGGCTCGGGCACCCGCACGATCACCGGCCAGCACGACGTGGCCGTGGCCGACGGCCAGGTGGAGGACGTGCGCCTCCTGCCCGCCGACGCCCCCGCCTGCCCCGAGACCCTGGCCGCGGTCGCCGAGGCCGACTGGCTCGTCTTCGGGCCCGGCTCCTGGTACACCTCGGTCATCCCGCACCTGCTCCTGCCCTCGCTGCGCGAGGGGATCGCCGCCTCGACGGCCCGCAAGGCCGTGGTGCTCAACCTCTCGGAGGAGAAGGAGACGGACGGCCTGACCCTCGCCGGTCACGTCGACACGCTGCGCCGATACGCCGAAGGTGTTCGGTTTCACTACGTCGTGTCGGGCGACGCCCGAACCCTCGCCGATCCCCGCTCGTTGAACAGTGCGGCACAATCGTTGGAGGCCCGGTTGGTCGCGGCGGACCTCGCCGCCGACGGCGTCACGCACGACGTCGCGTCCCTGGCCGCCGTATTGGGAAAGCTGCTGGTCGAAGATGGTGGTTAACGAATGGCGATGACCTCGGAGGTCAAGGACGAGCTCAGTCGCATCGAGGTGACGAAGTCCTGCTGCCAGCGCGCCGAACTCGGCGCGCTCTTCCGGTTCGCCGGGGGCCTCCACCTCGTCGGCCAGGGGAACGTGGTCGTCGAGGCCGAGGTCGACGCCGGGAACGTCGCCCGCCGCGCCAAGCGCACGATCAACGACCTCTACCACTACGAGTCCGAGATCCACGTCCTCGTGGCCGCCGGGCTGCGCCGCAACAACCACTACCTGCTGCGCGTCATGGCCGACGGCCAGGCCTTCTCCAAGCAGATCGGCCTCACCGACCAGCGCGGCTACCCCGTCCGGGGCCTGCCCAACCACGTCGTCGGCGCCTACCCGTGCTGCGCCGAGGCCGCCTGGCGGGGCGCGTTCCTCGCCCGCGGCTCGCTCACCGAGCCCGGCCGCTCCTCGGCCCTCGAGGTCACCTGCCCCGGCCCCGAGTCCGCGCTCGCCCTCGTCGGCGCCGCGCGCCGCCTCGGCATCTCCGCGAAGTCCCGCGACGTCCGCGGCGTCGACCGCGTCGTCATCCGCGACGGCGACGCCATCGGGGAGCTGCTCACCCGCCTCGGCGCCCACTCCTCGGTCCTGACCTGGGAGGAGCGGCGCGTGCGCCGCGAGGTCCGCGCTACCGCCAACCGGCTCGCGAACTTCGACGACGCGAACCTGCGCCGCTCCGCGCGCGCGGCCGTCGCCGCCGCTGCGAAGGTCACCCGCGCCCTCGAAGTCCTCGCCGACGACGTCCCCGAGCACCTGGCCTCCGCGGGCCGCCTGCGCCTGGAGCACCGCCAGGCGTCCCTGGAGGAGCTCGGCGCCCTCGCGGAGCCCCCGCTCACCAAGGACGCGATCGCGGGACGGATTCGGCGACTCATCAACATGGCCACGAAACGCGCTCAGGACACCGGCGTCCCGGGACCCGACGACGTGGTCGCCGAAGAAGACGTGCTGGTCGCATAGGGCGACTTCGCCCCGATTCGCCGCACCGGCCGTACCCGTCGCGACCGGCGCACCAAGGGTTAGGCTTAACCGCGATGTCACACCCGCGTCCCGGGTGTGACATGATCGGGGGGAACCGGCCGCGGAAGGTCTGAGAACCGGAGCGGTGCGGGTCAAGGAGTGCTCGGCGACGAGGCCGAACAGCGATCTGTTCCACCGTCGCTCTTCGGCTGAACGGATCGCGTGCGAGACCGCCTCCGGTCTCATTCAGATATCCGATCCTGTTCTAGCGAGGAGATGGGCACGTGACCATCCGCGTTGGCGTCAACGGCTTCGGCCGCATTGGGCGCAACTTCTTCCGGGCGGTTCTCGCCTCCGGTGCCGATGTCGAAATCGTCGCCTACAACGACCTGGGCGACGCCGAGACCATCGCAAACCTGCTGAAGTACGACTCGATCCTCGGGCGCCTCCCCTACGAGGTCAAGGTCGGCGCCGGCGAGATCACCGTCGACGGCAAGACCATCAAGGCGTTCGCCGAGCGCGACCCCGCGAACATCCCGTGGGACGAGGTGGGCGCCGAGGTCGTCATCGAGTCGACCGGCTTCTTCACCGACGGCACCAAGGCCGCCGCGCACCTGGGCGGCTCCGTCAAGAAGGTCATCATCTCCGCTCCGGCGAAGAACGAGGACCTCACCGTGGTCATGGGCGTCAACCACGACAAGTACGACGCCGAGAACCACCACATCATCTCGAACGCGTCCTGCACCACCAACTGCCTGGCCCCCATGGCCAAGGTCCTCAACGAGTCCGTGGGCATCGAGAAGGGTCTGATGACCACGATCCACGCCTACACGCAGGACCAGAACCTCCAGGACGGCCCCCACAAGGACCCGCGCCGCGCGCGCGCCGCCGCCCTGAACGTCGTGCCCACCACGACCGGCGCCGCCAAGGCCGTCGGCCTGGTGCTGCCCGAGCTCAACGGCAAGCTCGACGGCTACTCGCTGCGCGTCCCGATCGCGACCGGCTCCATCACCGACCTGACCTTCGAGGCCTCCAAGGAGACCACGAAGGAAGAGGTCAACGCCGCGCTCAAGGCCGCTGCCGAGGGCCCGCTCAAGGGCATCCTGGCCTACACCGAGGACCCGATCGTCTCCAAGGACATCGAGACCGACCCGCACTCGTGCATCATCGACGGCCTCCTGACCAAGGTCATCGGCAACCAGGTCAAGGTCTTCGGCTGGTACGACAACGAGTGGGGCTTCTCCAACCGCCTCGTCAGCCTCGTCGAACTCGTCGGCTAACGCAGCGATGAAGACGCTCGACGAACTCCTGCAGGAGGGCGTCAACGGTCGGCGCGTACTCGTACGCGCCGACCTCAACGTGCCTCTGGACGGGAAGACCATCACCGACGACGGCCGCATCCGCGCCGTCGCCCCCACGATCAAGGCGCTCGCCGAAGCCGGCGCCCGCGTCGTGGTCTGCTCGCACCTGGGCCGCCCGAAGGGCGCGCCCGACCCCGCCTTCTCGCTGGCCCCCGTGGCCAAGCGGCTCGGCGAGGTCCTGGGGCGCGAAGTCGCGTTCGCCCACGACACCGTCGGCACCGACGCCGAGGCCAAGGCCGTCGCCCAGGGCGACGGCGACGTCCTCCTGCTGGAGAACTTGCGCTTCAACAAGGGCGAGACCAGCAAGGACGACACCGAGCGGGCCGAGTTCGCCGGCCAGCTCTCCGCGTTCGGCGACCTGTACGTGGACGACGCCTTCGGCGCGGTCCACCGCAAGCACGCCTCCGTGTACGACGTCGCGAAGCTCCTGCCGCACTACGCCGGCTGGCTCATCGCCAAAGAGGTCGAGGTCCTCTCGAAGCTCACCGGCAAGCCGGAGCAGCCGTACGTCGTCATCCTCGGCGGCGCGAAGGTCTCCGACAAGCTCGCGGTCATCGACAACCTGCTCGACAAGGTCGACACGCTCATCGTCGGCGGCGGCATGATGTTCACGTTCCTCGCGGCCCAGGGCTACGAGGTCGGATCGTCGCTGCTGGAGAAGGACCAGATCGAGGTCTGCAAGGACTACCTGGAGCGCGCCGCCGCCCTCGGCGTCGAACTGCTGCTGCCGGTCGACACGACCACCGCGGCCGAGTTCGCCGCCGACGCCGAGCCGCTCACCGTGCCCGTGGACGCGATCCCGGCCGAGCGCATGGGCCTCGACATCGGCCCCGAGTCCGCGAAGCTCTTCGCCGAGCGGATCGCCGGAGCCAAGACCGTGTTCTGGAACGGCCCCATGGGCGTCTTCGAGTTCCCCGACTACGCCGCCGGCACCCGCACGGTCGCCCAGGCGCTGGTGGACTCCGAGGCGTTCAGCGTGGTCGGCGGCGGCGACTCCGCCGCCGCGGTCCGCACCCTCGGCCTGCCCGAGGACGGCTTCGGGCACATCTCGACCGGCGGTGGAGCGAGCCTCGAATACCTCGAGGGCAAGACGCTCCCCGGCCTGGACGCACTGGAGAAGTGAACATGACTGAGACCCGCAAGCCGCTCATCGCCGGCAACTGGAAGATGAACCTCAACCACCTCGAAGCGATCGCGCTGGTGCAGAAGCTCGCCTTCAGCCTCAACCGCGACCAGCTCGAAGCGGTCGAGACCGTCGTCCTCCCGCCGTTCGTCGACATCCGCAGCGTGCAGACGCTGGTCGACGGCGACAAGCTGACCATCGGCTTCGGCGCCCAGGACCTGTCGGCGCACCCGTCGGGCGCGTACACCGGCGAGATCGCCGGCTCGATGCTCGCGAAGCTGGGCTGCTCGTACGTGGCCGTCGGCCACTCCGAGCGCCGCCAGTACCACGAGGAGGGCGACGACCTGGTCGCCGCCAAGGTCCGCCAGGCGCTCAACAACGGCATCAGCCCGATCCTGTGCGTCGGCGAGGCGCTGGACGTCCGCGAGGCGGGGAACCACATCTCCCACTCGGTCTCCCAGCTCATCGCGGCCGTGGACGGCCTGACCGAGGAAGAGCTCGCCAAGGTCGTCGTCGCGTACGAGCCCGTCTGGGCCATCGGCACGGGCCGCACGGCCTCCGCCGAGGACGCCCAGGAGGTCATCGGCGCACTGCGCGCGGCCCTCGCCGAGAAGTTCGGCGCGGTGGCGGAGCGGGTCCGGATCCTCTACGGCGGTTCGGTGAAGTCCTCCAACGTCGCCCAGATCATGGGCAAGCCGGACATCGACGGCGCGCTCGTCGGCGGTGCCTCGCTGGACGCCGAAGAGTTCGCCAAGATCGTTCGATTCCCCGAGCACGCGGGGGCGTAATTCCATATACCTCCTCGCAGCGCCCGAGCTGAGCGCTGCGGGGTCGCAGACAGGGCCGCCGTACAACGGAGTACGGCGGCTCCTTGCGTATCTGAGCCGCTCATAATGAGCCTCTCAGTTTGAGCCGCTCACGCTGAGCGGCTCAAACTGAGCACCTCAGGGTGAGCGACCGATCGGGATTGGCTAGACTCGTCGTGGCCCAAGCCCCAAACCGGGCCGTAGTTGTTGAGAGGACACCCGATCACTGATGATGACGGTTCTGAGCTGGTCCCTGCTGATCATCCTGCTGCTCTCCAGCGCGATCCTTATCCTCATGGTGCTGCTGCACAAAGGTAAGGGCGGCGGCCTGTCGAGCATGTTCGGCGGCGGGATGTCCTCCGTGGCGTCGGGTTCGACGGTCGCGGAGAAGAACCTCACCCGGATCACGATCGGCGTGGGCATCATCTGGTTCGCCAGCATCATCGCCTTCGGCCTCATCATGCGCACGATGGTGTAGACACCGACAGACTTCCGAAAGGGCCCGGCGAGCACCGCTCGCCGGGCCCTTCCGCGTTTCCGGAGCTCCGAGCCCGCATCCTCGCTGCTTCACGACTTCCTTAGGGCTGCAATGACAACGAAGGATCAGGCCGCTCGTTGCCCGCGCCGCCTTTTTTCGCACAACCCCCATACATGACATCTTGCCACTGTGTGCGTTACGTCATAGAATCAATCGATGCGGTGCCCCAGCCGCTACGGCCGCTGACTCCACGGCCACGCCCTCGGGGAGTCTCGGTCTTCCTCCCGCTGACGCTCCGGTTCCGTGGTCGCGCACGGCCGACATCCACAGAAGATCCCCCTGTCTGTGAGGAGCGATCACACATATGTCCAACGGACACGCCATCCGCGGCACCCGCATCGGCGCCATACCGGGTCTCCACTCGGAACGCGGCGAGCCGGTCGCCCGGCAGAGCGTCAAGTACTGGTGCGCCAACGGACACGAGACCGTACTGCCATTCGCACTGTATGTGGAAGTGCCCCAAGAATGGGACTGCACCTGCTGCGGCTGGCCCGCCGGCCCCGACCAGGACAATCCCCCCGAACGACGAACCGTCAAACCGTACAAGACCCATCTGAACTACGTCCGCGAGCGCCGCAGCGAAGAAGAGGCCGAAGACCTCCTCGCCGAAGCCCTCGCCGCCCGAGCCGCCGCGCGCGGCGGGCGATCCCTCTTCTGAATCCCTCCTTCGGCACGATGAATCCCGCAGCCGCCCTTCACATGGTTGGGTGAAGGGGCGCCGGATCGCACCGCGCTGACACGGGTCCCACCACCCGAGCGGAACAGCGCCCGCCAGGCGGCCACGAGAGACACCGAGGGCCCGGATCGAACGATCCGGGCCCTCGCGGTTCGTCTCAGAACTCCAGGTGCTTCAGGTTCGCCGCCGCGTCCTTGTCGACAAGCCACCGCGTGTGGCCCGCCGCCTTGACCCGGCCGGCCGGGAGCTCGCCCTTCGACAGGGCCTCGTCCACGGCCGCGGCCTTGCCCTCGCCCGAGGCGATGATCCACACCGCGGCAGCGGTGTTGATCGCCTCCAGCGTCAGCGAGACGCGCTCCGGCGGCGGCTTGGGGGAGTCGTGCACCCCCACGGCCGCACCGGCGGCCTCGAGGGCCGGGTTCCCCGGGAACAGCGACGCGACGTGGCCGTCCTCGCCGATCCCCAGCAGCAGCACGTCGAACGCGGGCACGCCGGCGCCGCCCGCGGCGGCCTCCAGCTCGGCCGCATATCGCGCCGCGGCCTCCTCGGGCGTGCCGACCTCGTCAGCGGCCGCCATCGGGTGCACCCGCTCGGGGTCGAGCAGGATCCGGTCCAGGAACGCCGCGCGCGCCTGCGTCTCGTTCCGCTCGGGGTCGCCGGACGGCAGGAACCGCTCGTCGCCCCACCAGAAGTCGACCTTCGACCAGTCCACGACGCTGCGGATCGGCGACTCCAGCACGTACCGGTACACCTTCGCCGCGATGCGGCCCCCGGTGAGCACGATCGAAGCCTCGCCCCGCTGCGCCTGCGCGTCGGCCAGCCGGTTGATGAGCCGCGACGCGACCGCCTCGGCCAGGACCTCCGCGTCCTCGTGGACGATCACGGCACCGGTGCTCATGCCGACGCCCGGTCGCCCGCGTAGTGCTCCTGGAAGGTGTCGAGGACCTTCCGGTACGCGGTGTCGGGGTCGATGTGCCGCAGCTCCTCGGCGAGGAGCTGCCCGAGGGTCCGGCCCTGGAGCGTCTGGCGGCGCTTCGGCAGCCCCGCCTGGCGTAGGATCGTGGTCCCGTCGGCCAGCCGCTCGACCTCCATGGTCTCCCCGCCGGACATCGTGAACGCCACGGAGGCGATCGCGGGCAGGTGCTCGGAGTTGCGCTCGACATCGGTGTCGACCACCTCGGGCGCCACGCCCAGGCGGTTCTGGAGCCACGCGGCCATGAGCTGCGCCGACGGGTCGTCCTCGGCGGCCTTGATGGCGATCGAGTCGACCGACTGCGTGACCCCGTCGAAGGCGCTGGCGATGAGCGAGCGCCACAGGCTGATGCGGGTCCAGCAGATGTCGGTGTCGCCGGCCGCGTAGGACTCGGCGCGGCGGAACAGCGACTGCACCGGGTCGGCCGCGCGGGCCGAGTAGGTGATGCGGCGGTCGGCGAACGAGCGCAGCTCGTGCTCCAGACCGTAGCGGACCGGGTCCAGCAGCCACCAGGTGACGACCGGGACGTCCGGTGCGAGCATCGGCAGCACGATCGAGGTCAGGTGCGCGGCGGCCGGGCCGTCGAGGCGCAGGATGATCGCCTCGGCCGAGCCCAGGCGCTCGCCCACGGTCACCTCGGCGTCGATGCGCGGCTCGGCCGCGTCGACGTCGCGGGGGATCGCCAGGATCAGCCGGTACGGGTGCTCCTGCGCGGCGAACGAGGCGGCCTTCTCGACCTCCTCGCGCTCGTCCTCGGTGGTCAGGGCGACCAGGTTGAGGGCCAGGCCGGAGGCGCCGCCGCCGGTCTCGTGGAGGAGCTTCTCCAGCGCCTTCATGATGTCGCCGGTGGTGGTGTCCTTGAGATGCATGTCAGGACCCTTCTACGCCCGGCGCCAGCGGCGGCCGGAGGATTGCAGCATCAGGTCGGCCCCCGCGGGGCCCCAGGTCCCCGACTCGTACGGCTCGGGCTTGGTGGACTTCCAGTACTCCTCCAGCGGGTCGATGACCGCCCAGGACGCGTCCACTTCCTGCGCGTCCGGGAACAGCGTCTTGTCGCCCAGGAGCACGTCCAGGATCAGCCGCTCGTACGCCTCGGGGCTGGACTCGGTGAACGTCTCGCCGTAGCCGAAGCCCATCGAGATGTCCCGCAGCTCCATGCCCGTGCCCGGCACCTTCGACCCGAACTTGACGGTGATGCCCTCGTCGGGCTGCACGCGGATGACGAGCTGGTTGTTGCCGAGCGTCTTGGTGTCGTAGTCGGCGAACGGCATGTGCGGGGCCTCCTTGAAGACCACCGCGATCTCGGTGACCCGCTTGGGGAGCCGCTTGCCGGTGCGCAGGTAGAACGGGACGCCGTTCCAGCGCCGGTTCTGGATCCCGAGCTGCACCGCCGCGAACGTCTCCGTGGTGGAGGTCTGCGGGATGTTGTCTTCGGACAGGTAGCCCTGGACCGGGCGCCCCTGCACCCAGCCGTCGGTGTACTGGCCGCGGATCGCGGTCGACTCCAGGTCGTCGTGGAGCTTGATCGCCCGCAGGACCTTCAGCTTCTCGGTGCGGATCTCCTCGGCCTCGAACCCGTTGGGCTGCTCCATCGCGGCGATGGCGAGGAGCTGGAGCACGTGGTTCTGGAGGACGTCGCGGGCGGCGCCGTTGTCGTCGTAGAACCCGGCGCGGGAGCCGATGCCGACGTCCTCGGCCATCGTGATCTGCACGTGGTCGACGTAGTTGGAGTTCCAGATCGGCTCGAACATCGCGTTCGCGAAGCGCAGCGCGAAGATGTTCTGCACCGTCTCCTTGCCGAGGTAGTGGTCGATGCGGAACACGTCCTCGGCGGTGAACACGTCGTCGACGAGCTGGTTCAGCTCGGCCGCGGACGCGCGGTCCTCGCCGAACGGCTTCTCGACCACGACGCGGCGCCAGCCGCCGCCGTCCTGGCGGTTGTCGGACATGCCGGTCCGCTTGAGCTGCTTGAGGACCGTCGGGAACGCCAGCGGCGGGATCGAGAAGTACATCGCCGCGTTGCCGACGATGCCGTGCGTGATGCGCAGCTCGTCCACCGTCTCGTCGAGCTTGTCGAAGGCCGCGTCGTCGTCGAACGCGCCGGGCACGAACTTGAAGTTGCCGGCCAGGCGGGCCCAGACCTCTTCGCGCCACGGCGTGCGCGCGTGGGCCTTGGCCGCCTCGCGGGACATCTCCTCGAACGTCTCGTCGCCCCAGTCGCGGCGCGCGAAGCCCACGATCACGAACGACGCCGGGAGCAGGCCCCGGTTGGCGAGGTCGTAGACCGCCGGGATGAGCTTCTTCTTCGCGAGGTCGCCGGTGACGCCGAAGATCACCAGAGCGCACGGCTCGGGGATGCGCGGCAGCCGCCGGTCCGCCGGGTCGCGGAGCGGGTTGGAGGGCAGGTGCTCGGCGTTCATCTAGCTCAGCTCCCTGACGGCGTGCAGGAGCTGGTTGATCCCGTGCTTGCGGTTCGTCAGGTGGAAGCGCACGAGCGGGCGCTCGCGCGACTCCAGGGCCTGGCGGTCCCCGGCGGCCTGCGCGGCCTGGAGCCCGGCGAACGTGTAGTCGCGGCCCGGGATGAGCAGGTCCTCGCCGACCTCGCCGGTGATCTGGACGAACACGCCGGTCTGGCGCCCGCCCTTGTGGAACTGCCCGGTGGAGTGCAGGAACCGCGGTCCCCAGCCCCACGTGACGGGCGCGCCGGTGCGGTCGGCCAGTTCGGCGCGGAGCCCCGCGAGCGCGGCGTCGTCGATCCGGTCCAGGTAGGCCAGGACCGCGATGTACGCGTCCTCGCGGTCGGCGTTGGTGAGCACTTCGCCGAGCGCGCCCGCGACGGTGTCGGCGTGCGAGCCGTAGATCTCCACCGCGCCGTCCACCGCGTGCGGGCGCTCCTCGGGGAGGCCCTCGGTGAGGATGCGGTTGGTGTTCTCCTTGGACTCGGTCACGTTCGGCTGGTTGAACGGGTCGATCCCGATCAGGTAGCCGGCGTAGGCGGTCGCGAGCTCCCACGCGAGGAACTGCGCGCCGAGCGGGCCGTTCACCACGACGTCGGGCATCGCCAGGGCCGAACCGGTCGGCAGGCCCGTGGAGGAGCCGCCGACGGTCGCGTAGACGCGGTCGGCGCCGCGGGCGCCCGCGGCGGCGGGTCCTTCGAGGACGACCGGGAGGGTGCCCTTGCCGTCCTTGCCGAGGGACTCGGCGATGAGCTGCTCGGCCCAGTCGCCCAGGCCCACGACACCGGTGCCGTCGTCGGCGATGGTGATCGTCGGCTTGGCCGCGATGACCGCGCCGAGGACCACGGCCGGGTTGTCGTCCTCGCTGGTGATCGAGGTGGCGAACTCCTCCGCCTGGTCGATCAGCTCGGCGATGTCGGCCCCGGCGAGCGCGGTCGGGACGAGCCCGAACGCGGTGAGCGCGGAGTAGCGGCCGCCGACGTTCGCGTCGGCGAGGAACAGGTGCGAGCCTTGCTCGGTCGCGAGCTTCTCCAGTGCGGAGCCGGGGTCGGTGACGAACACGAACCGCTTGGTCGAGTCCTCGATGCCGACGCCCTTGAACGCGGCCTCGAAGGCGCGGCGCTGGGAGTCGGTCTCCACGGTGGACCCGGACTTGGAGGACACCACGACGGCGGTGCGGCGCAGGGACGCCTCGCCGAGTTCGGCGAGGATCTGGCCGGGGTCGGTGGTGTCGAGGATGCTGATGCCCAGGTCGAGCGTGCGGGAGATGACCTCGGGAGCGAGCGATGAGCCGCCCATGCCCGCGAGGGCGATGTGGTCGATGCCCTGCTCGGCGAACTCGGCGCGGAGCTTCGCGAGCGGCGCGACCAGCTCCTTGGACTGCACGAAGGTGTCGACCCAGCCCAGGCGGATCGCGGCCTCTTCCGCGGCCTCGGGGCCCCACAGGGTGGCGTCCTTGGCGGCGACCTTGGCGGGGACGCCCTCGTTCCTGAGGCGCTCGACGCCGGTGTTCACGTCGACGCCGGTCGTGACCGCGAGGCCCCCGGCGGCTTCCATCTTGCCCATCGGCTCGCTCACTTCGTCTCTCCGCTCGTCTCGAGCTTGGACTCGATCTGCTCCAGGAGCTGGTTCCAGCTCACGATGAACTTCTCCACGCCCTCGTCCTCCAGGACCTTCACGACGTCGGCGTAGTCGATCCCGTTGCGCTCCAGCTGGAGCATGACGGTCGCGGCGTCGGCGTAGAAGGGGCGGATCGTGTCGGACTCGACCTCGCCGTGGTCGGCGAAGTCGTGGATGGTGCCCTCGGGCATGGTGTTGACCGTGCCGGGGGCGATGAGGTCCTCCACGTAGAGGACGTCGCGGTACTCGGGGTTCTTGACCGAGGTGGAGGCCCACAGCGGACGCTGCGGGACGGCCCCGGCCTGCGCGAGCGCCTCCCAGCGCGGGGACGCGAAGGCGTTCTCGAACTCCTGGTACGCGAGGCGGGCGTTGGCGACGGCGGCCTTGCCCTTGAGGGCCTTGGCCTCGTCGGTGCCGACCGCGTCGAGCCGCTTGTCGATCTCGGAGTCCACGCGGGACACGAAGAACGAGGCGACGGACCGGATCGCCGACAGGTCGAGCCCGGCGGCCTTGGCGCCCTCCAGGCCCGCCATGTAGGCGTCCATGACGCCGCGGTAGCGCGCGAGGGAGAAGATCAGCGTCACGTTCACGCTGATGCCGGCGCTGATCGCGGCGGTGATCGCAGGGAGCCCGGCCTCGGTGGCCGGGATCTTGATCATGGTGTTGGGCCGGTCGACGGCCCACCACAGGTACTTGGCCTCCGCGATGGTGGCCTTGGTGTCGTTGGCGAGCCGCGGGTCGACCTCGATCGAGACGCGGCCGTCCTGGCCGCCGGTCTGCTCGAAGACCGGCGCCAGGACGTCGGCGGCCCAGCGGATGTCGTAGGTGGTGATGGCGCGAGCGGCTTCCTCGACGCTCACTCGGCGGACCGCCAGGTCGGCGATCTGCCCGTCGTAGCCGTCTCCCTTGGAGATGGCGTTGGCGAAGATGGTCGGGTTCGAGGTCACGCCCGTGACCGACGACCCGGCGATGAGTTCCTTCAGGTCGCCCGACTCCAGTCGGTGGCGGGAGATGTCGTCGATCCAGACCGACACCCCCGCGGCCGACAGTCCCGCGAGGTTCTCGTTCGCGCTCATCGGTTCCTCCAGCTTTCCCAGCTAGTCTCTTGATCCGCTTGGTTCAGTTGTACTCAGGGCTCTTACTGCTGCGTCTTTTTGATGGAGGCGCGGGCCGCGTCCGCCACGGCGGCGGCGGTGATCCCGAACTCCTCGTACAACTTCTCGAACGGCGCGGACGCACCGAAGTGTTCCAGGGAGACGCTGACTCCCGCGTCACCCACCAGGCCGCGCCAGGACAGGGCGATGCCGGCCTCGACCGAGACGCGGGCCTTGACGGCGCGCGGCAGCACGGACTCCTTGTAGTCCTCGTCCTGCTCCTCGAACCACTCGATGGAGGGGACGGAGACGACGCGGGCCTTGACGCCCTCGCCCGCGAGGGTCTCGGCGGCCTTCACCGCGAGCTGGACCTCGGAGCCGGAGCCGAGCAGGATCACGTCGGGGGTGCCGTCGGTGTCGAGCAGCGTGTACGCGCCCTTCGCGGCGCCTTCGGCCGAGGCGAACTCGGTGCGGTCCCACACCGGGATGTTCTGGCGGGTCAGGGCCAGCGCGACCGGGCGGTCGGCCTTCTGGAGCAGGGTCTTCCAGACCACGGCGGTCTCGTTCGCGTCGCCGGGGCGGACGACGTCCAGGCCCGGGATCGCGCGCAGGGCGGCGAGGTGCTCGACCGGCTGGTGGGTCGGGCCGTCCTCGCCGAGGCCGATCGAGTCGTGCGTCCACACGTAGACGACCGGGGTCTTCATGAGGGCCGCCAGGCGCACCGCGCCGCGCATGTAGTCGGAGAACACGAGGAACGTGCCGCCGTACGGGCGGGTCGGGCCGTGGAGCTTGATGCCGTTGAGGATCGCGCCCATCGCGAACTCGCGGATGCCGAAGTGGAGGGTGCGGCCGTACGGGTTGCCCGGGTACGCCTTGGTCTGGCGCGACAGGGGCAGGAACGACGGCTCGCCGTCCATCGTGGTGTTGTTCGAGCCGGCGAGGTCGGCGGAGCCGCCCCACAGCTCGGGGAGGACCGGCGCGAGCGCCGAGAGGACCTTGCCGGAGGCCGAGCGGGTGGCGACGCCCTTGGCGGACGGCTCGAACTCGGGGAACGCGTCGGCGAAGCCCTCGGGGAACTCCCCGGCCCACAGGCGGTCGTGGAGGGCCTTGTGCTCGGGGTGCTCGGCGGCCCAGTCGTTGAAGTCGGCGCGCCACGCGGAGTGGTGCTCGCGGCCGCGCTCGACGGCGCCGCGGGTGTGGGCCAGGACCTCGTCGGCGACGTAGAAGGACTCGCCGGCGGGGAAGCCGAGGATCTCCTTGGTCGCGGCGATCTCGTCGGCGCCCAGGGCCGAGCCGTGGGCGGCGTAGGAGTTCTGCTTCTTGGGGGCGGGCCAGCCGATGATCGTCTTCAGGCGGATCAGGGAGGGCTTGTCGGTGACGGCCTTGGCCTTCTCGATGGCGTGGAAGAGGGCCTTGGGGTCCTCCTTGTACTCGTCGCCGTGGCGCCAGTCCACGTCCTGCACGTGCCAGCCGTACGCCTCGTAGCGCTTGGCGACGTCCTCGCCGAGGGCGATCTTCGTGTCGTCCTCGATCGAGATCTCGTTGTCGTCGTAGATCAGGACCAGGTTGCCCAGCTCCTGGACGCCCGCGATGGCGGACGCCTCGTGCGTCACGCCCTCCTCGATGTCGCCGTCGGAGGCCAGGACGTACACGAAGTGGTCGAACAGGCTCTCGCCCGGGGCGGGCTCGGGGTCGAACAGGCCGCGCTCGCGGCGGGCCGCCATCGCCATGCCGACCGCGGTGGCCAGGCCCTGGCCGAGCGGACCGGTGGTGGTCTCGACGCCCGCGGTGTGGCCCACCTCGGGGTGGCCCGGGGTCAGGGAGCCCCACTGGCGCAGGCTCTTCAGGTCCTCCAGCTCCAGGCCGTACCCGGAGAGGTAGAGCTGGACGTACAGCGTCAGGCTGGAGTGGCCGCACGAGAGCACGAACCGGTCGCGGCCCTCCCAGTGCGGGTCGCTCGGGTCGTGGCGCATGACCTTCTGGAACAACGTGTGCGCGACCGGGGCGAGGCTCATGGCGGTGCCGGGGTGCCCGTTGCCCGCCTTCTCGACCGCGTCGGCGGCGAGCAGCCGCGCCGTGTCGACCGCTTTCCGGTCGAGCTCGGTCCACTCGAACTGTGCCACTGCGATACTCCTTGGTACTCGTCTTATTTGGGCCTGCGACGTGTGCCTTCTGACCCTACCTACACGTGGTGAACTTTATGCGCAGTCTCTCGGGAGGCGGAATTCCGCGCGTTGTGAACCCGCCCACGAGCAAGTCTCGCATTGGAAAGCGCCTGCTAGGGGCCCCCGACCCGCGGCCGGGAGGCGATCGCACCGCCCGTACTGTGGGCGGTGATGAACGAGGACCCGACCCAGGCCGTCGCCGACCACCCCCGGCCCGCCCGCAAGCGCATCGAACTGCCCGACCCCGCCGCCGCCGAAGCGGTCCGGCCGGGCTGGCGCGCCCGCATCGGCGCTTACGTCTCGCTGACGAAGCCCCGCATCGTGGAGCTGCTGCTCATCACCACCATCCCGGCGATGCTCGTCGCCGCGCGGATGGAGTACGACGCGCTGCCCTCGCTCACCGCGGTCCTCGCGACCCTCATCGGCGGCGCGCTCGCCGCCGGGTCGGCGAACGCGATCAACTGCTACATCGACCGCGACATCGACCAGCTCATGGCCCGCACCTCGCGGCGCCCGCTCGCCAAGCACCAGATCCCGCCGCGCAACGCCCTGGTCTTCGGGCTCGTCATCGGCGCGATCGCGGTGCTCGGGATGGGCCTGCTCGTCAACTGGCTCGCCGCGCTCCTCACCTTCGGCGCGATCGTCTACTACGACGTGGTCTACACGATCTGGCTCAAGCGGACCACGCCGTACAACACGGTGTGGGGCGGCGCGTGCGGCGCGGCCCCCGTGCTCATCGGCTGGGCCGCGGTCACCGGGCACATGTCGTGGATGGCGTGGGTGCTGTTCGCGGTGGTGTTCCTGTGGCAGCCCCCGCACTTCTACGTGCTGGCGATGAAGTTCAAGGACGACTACGCCGCCGCGGGCATCCCGATGCTCCCGGTCGTGGCCCCCGCCAAGCGCGTGGCGGTCGAGTCGGTCGTCTACGGCTGGGCGATGCTCGCCGTCTCCCTCGTGGCCGTCCCGCTCGGCGCGACCTGGCTCTACGGCGCCGTCGCCCTCGTGACCGGCGCCCTGTTCGTCTGGGAGTGCCACAAACTCCTCGGCCGCGTCAACCGCGGCGAGGACCCCAAGCCGATGCGCCTCTTCCACTGGTCCACCAGCTACCTGACCCTCCTCTTCCTGGCCCTGGCGGTCGACTCCTTCATCATGTAGCGCAGGTTCATCATGTAGCGCAGTCGTGCGCGAACGGGCGGGGCGATCCATCGGATCGCCCCGCCCTTGCCGTTCTAGCGCCTGGTGGCGAGGTAGACGGAGTTGGAGGACTGGCCTCCGGTGTAGGGGTTGTCGAACCAGATCTCGCGGTTCTCGACGTCGTCGAAGACCTGGGCGAGGGTGGTCATGAAGTCGTCGTCGGCGGGGTCGTCGGACCACATGGCGAAGCAGCCGCCCTCGTGGAGTTTGGCGGCCACGCCGCGCAGGCCCTCGACGGTGTAGAAGGCGGTGTGCGGCTCGTGGAGCACGTGCCGGGGGGTGTGGTCGATGTCGAGGAGGACCGCGTCGTAGCGGCGGCCGGGCTCGTCGGGGTGGAAGCTCGCGTCGCCCATGGCGGCGGCGAAGAAGTCGCTGCGGAGCAGGTGCACGCGCGGGTCGGCGGCCAGGCCCTCGGTGTCGGGGACCAGGTCCTCGCGGTGCCAGTCGATGACCGCCTCGGAGTACTCGACCACCGTGAGCGTCTTGAGGCGGGTGTCCTCCAGGGCCGCCTGGGCGGTGTAGCCGAGGCCGAGGCCGCCCACAACGACGTCGAGGCCGGTGCCCGGGGTCCGCGCCAGGCCGAGCCGGGCGAGCTCGATCTCGGCGACGGGGAACAGGCTCGACATGAGGTACTCCTCGCCCAGCTTGACCTCGTAGACCTCGCTCCGCGCCTCCTCGTCGTACCGGCGGCGCAGGCTGATCTCCCCCATGGGCGAGGGGCGCGAGTCCAGGACCTCGAATCGAATGCTCATCGGGCAATCGAACCCTGTGCCGGTCCTCGCGTTCCGCGCGGGTCGGCGGCCGGCACCGGACGGCAGGATCCGCTACGGCGCCACGTCCGCCGTGCGCTTGCGCCGCAGCCGCACCGCCAGGCCGATCCAGGAGGCCGCGACCACCGCGGCCGCGCACAGCTGGACCTCGGGCCACAGCTCGGTGGGGTAGACGACGTCGTTGAGGTAGGTGTCGACGAAGCCGGCGGGTTCGAGACCGGCCTGGCCTGCCCGCAGGCGCAGCCCGTGTTCGAGCGGGGTGAGCGGGCAGACGAAGCGGAGGATGCCGTTGAAGGTCCCGTAGACCGCGACCGCGGCGTGGACGAACCAGGTCCGCGGCCAGCGCCACGCGATGAACCCGCCCAGGACCACGTACGCCAGGAACAGGAAGTGGACGGTCATCGTGATGTCGGCCAGGATGCGGTAGACCATGCGGTGACTCCGTGTGCAGCGTCGGCTACGGCCCCGTTCCCCCATGGTCCCATGGGTACCGGTCCGGCGCCACTCCCGAGGATTCCCCGCGCGCCCGTTCCCACACCACCGTCCGCATCGGTCAGACCCGGTCGAGGAGCGCCGCCAGGGCCGGGTTGTCGTGGGTGGTCCGCCAGGTGCAGAAGAGCTCGACGGTGTCGCGCGGCATGTCCGCGATCTCGCGGAACACCAGGTTCGGGAGGCCGAGCGCGATGGCCGAGCTGGGGACGAGGGCCACGCCGAGCCCGGCGTTGACGACCGCGGCGACGGTGTGGACCTGGCTGATGTGCTGCACGTACCGGGGCTTCACGCGGGCGTGCTGGAATGCGGCGACCACGAGCTCGTAGAAGTACCACGCCTCGGAGGGGGAGTAGGTCACCACGTCGTGCTCGCCGATGTCGGCGAGGGACGGCCACTTCTCCAGGCGGGTGAGCGCGTGGCCCCGCGGGGCGGCCAGGACCAGCGAGTCGGTGGCGACCAGGCGCGAGTCGAGGATCTCCGAGCGGGGGACCTGCCGGACCAGGCCCACTTCGAGCTCCCCGGCGAGGAGCGCGTCGAGCTGCGCGTGGGTGACCATCTCGCTGAGGACCAGGTCGACCTCGGGGAGTTCGGCGGCGGCGGTCTTGATCCACTCGCCGAGCACCGTGAGCGCCGAGACCGCGGTGAAGCCGATGCGGATCGTGCCCGCCGTCCCGGCCGCGACGCGGCGGGCGCGCAGCGGCGCGACGTCGGCGGCGGTGAGGAGCCGCCGGGCCTCGTCGAGGAACACGCGCCCGGCCGGGGTCGGCTCGGCGCCGGTCTGGCTGCGGGTGAACAGCGCGAACCCGACGGCCCGCTCCAGGCGCTGCACCTGGCGGCTCAGCGGCGGCTGCGTCATGTGGAGGCGGGCCGCGGCCCGCCCGAAGTGCCCCTCCTCGGCCACCGCGACGAAGCCGCGCAACTGGTCGAGGGTGTATCCGCCATCGCTCATACCTTCAAGGTATCGGCTCATGTCCAAACGGTGTTGGACGGGTATCGGTCAAGGCTCCTAGGGTACTGTCCATCCCTACGACCACAGGAGTTCCCCCCGAATGACACGATTCGCCCCCGCGGAGATCCAGGCCGCGCTCGGCTCGGGCCTGCTGTCCTTCCCGGTCACGCACTTCCGCGACGACCTGTCGTTCGACGAGGAGGGGTACCGGGGGCACCTCGCCCGCCTGGCGTCCCACCCGGCCGCGGGGCTCTTCGCCGCCGGGGGCACGGGGGAGTTCTTCTCGCTCACGCCCGAGGAGACCGCGCGGATCGTGCGGGCCGCCGTGGACGAGTCGGCCGGGGCCGTCCCGATCGTGGCCCCCGCCGGGCTCGGCACCGCCCAGGCCGTGGCCGCCGCCCGCGACGCCGAGGCCGCCGGCGCCGACGCGATCCTGCTGTTCCCGCCCTACCTCACCGAGGTCGGCCAGGACGGCCTGCTCGCCCACGCGAAGGCCGTCTGCGACGCGACCGGGCTCGGCGTGGTCGTCTACCACCGCGCGAACGCCAGCTACGACGTGTCCACGGTCGAACGCCTCGCCGACGCCTGCCCGAACCTCGTGGGTTTCAAGGACGGCGTGGGCGACATCGAGTTCATGACCCGCCTCTACGCGACCCTCGCCGACCGCCTCCTCTACATCGGCGGCCTCCCGACCGCCGAGACCTTCGCGCTCCCGTACCTCCAGCTCGGGGTCACCACCTACTCCTCGGCGATCTTCAACTTCGTCCCCGAGTTCGCGCTGGCCTTCTACGAGGACGTGCGCGCCCGGAACGCCGACGAGGTCTACCGGCGCCTGCGCGAGTTCGTCCTGCCCTACCTCGACATCCGCAACCGCGGCAAGGGGTACGCCGTCTCGATCGTCAAGGCCGGCATGCGCGCCGCCGGGCGCCCCGCCGGGCCGGTGCGCCCGCCGCTCACCGAACTGCGCGAGGACGAGTTCGCCGCGCTCGCGGCGCTCGTGGAGCAGGTCAAATGAGCGGCGGTCAAATGAGCACCGGTGAAAAGAGCGCATTCCCCGAGGTCGACACCGCCGTCGCCGCCGCGACCGCCGCGTTCGGCGCCTACCGCGAGACCGAACCGCGCACCCGCGCCGGGCTGCTGCGCGCGATCGCCGACGGGATCGAGGCCCTGGGCGACGACCTCGCCGCCACCGTCCACCGCGAGACGCGCCTCCCGCTCGCCCGCGCCCGCTCCGAACGCGACCGCACCTGCGGCCAGCTCCGCATGTTCGCGGCCCTCCTCGACACGCCCGGATGGAACCGCCCCCGCATCGCGCCCGGCGACCCCGCCCGCGAGCCCCTGCCGCGCCCGGACCTGCGGCTGCGCCACATCCCCCTCGGGCCCGTCGCCGTCTTCGGCGCCAGCAACTTCCCGCTCGCGTTCTCCGCGGCCGGAGGCGACACCGCCGCCGCGCTCGCCGCCGGCGCCCCCGTGATCGTCAAAGCCCATGAGGCCCATCCCGACACGTCCCGGCTCGTCGGCGGCGTCGTCACCGACGCGCTGGCCGCCCTGGGCCTGCCCGCCGGGACCTTCACGCTCCTCTTCGGCCCCGGCCGCACCCTCGGCCAAGCGCTCGTCGCCCACCCCGGGGTCGCGGCCGTCGCCTTCACCGGCTCCCGCGCCGCCGGACTCGCCATCGCGTCGACCGCCGCCGCCCGGCCCGTGCCGATCCCCGTGTACGCCGAGATGTCGAGCGTCAACCCGGTGTTCCTCCTGCCCGGCGCGCTCGCCGACGCCCCCGGGGACCTCGCCCGCGGCTTCGCCGCCTCCGCGGTCCTGGGCTCCGGCCAGTTCTGCACCAACCCCGGACTCGTGTTCGCCCGCAACGGCACCGGACTCGACGCGTTCCTGGAGACCGCCGCGGCCGCGTTCGGCGCGACCGCCGCGCAGCCGATGCTCACCGACGGCATCCGCGCCGCCTACGAGGCCGGCCGCGACCGCCTCGCCGCCGTCCCCGGCGTCGAACTCCTCGCCCGGGGGACCGGCGCGCCCGCGCCCGCGCTCTACCGCGCCGACGCCGCCGCGTTCCTCGCCGAACCCGCCCTGCGCGACGAGGTCTTCGGCGCGACCTCCCTCATCGTCACCGCCGCCGACGAGGCCGAGACCCACCGCCTCGTCGACGTCCTCGAAGGCCAGCTCACCGCCACCCTCCACACCGGACCCGGCGACCTCGGCGAGGCCGCGCGACTCCTCCCGCGCCTCGAACTGCTCGCCGGGCGCATCGTCCACGGCGGCTGGCCCACCGGCGTCGAGGTCGGCCCCGCCACCGTCCACGGCGGGCCCTTCCCCGCCACCAGCGACGCCCGCACCACCTCCGTCGGCACCCTCGCGATCGACCGGTTCCTGCGCCCCGTCGCCTACCAGGACCTCCCCGACGACCTCCTGCCCCGGGAGCTGAAGCGCGCATGACCCCCGTCGTCACCGGCCTCCGCGTCGTGCCCGTCGCCGGGCGCGACTCCATGCTGCTCAACCTCTCCGGCGCCCACGCGCCCTTCTTCACCCGCAACCTCGTGATCCTCACCGACGACTCCGGCGCCACCGGCGTCGGCGAGGTCCCCGGCGGGCAGGCCATCGCCGCCACCCTCGACGACGCCCGCGACCTCGTCGTCGGCCGCCCCATCGGCACCTGGAACGCGGTCCTGAACGAGGTCCGGCGCCGCTTCGCCGACCGCGACGCCGCCGGACGCGGACGCCAGACCTTCGACCAGCGCGTGGAGGTCCACGCCCGCACCGCCCTCGAAGCCGCGCTCCTCGACCTCCTCGGCAAGCACCTCGGCGTGCCCGCCGCCGCCCTCCTCGGCGACGGCGTCCAGCGCGACCGCGTCCCCGTCCTCGGCTACCTCTTCTACATCGGCGACAAGGACCGGACCGACCTCCCGTACCGCGCCGACGGCACCGGCGACGCGTGGCTCCGCCTGCGCGACGAGGAGGCCCTCACCCCCGAGGCGGTCGTCGCCCTCGCCGAGGCCGCCCGCGACCGCTACGGCTTCCGCGACTTCAAACTCAAGGGCGGCGTCCTGCCCGGCCCCGAGGAGGCCGCCGCCGTCACCGCGCTCGCCGAGCGCTTCCCCGACGCCCGGATCACCCTGGACCCCAACGGCGCCTGGTCCCTCCGGGAGGCCGTCGACCTGTGCCGCGGCCTCGACGGCGTCCTCGCCTACGCCGAGGACCCCTGCGGCGCCGAGCACGGCTACTCCGGCCGCGAGGTGATGGCCGAGTTCCGCCGCGCCACCGGGATGCCCACGGCCACCAACATGATCGCCTGCGACTGGCGCGAACTCGGCCACGCCGTGCGCGCCGGCGCCCTCGACATCCCCCTCGCCGACCCGCACTTCTGGACCCTGTCCGGCGCCGTGCGGGTCGCCCAGCTCTGCGACGCGTGGGGCCTCACCTGGGGCTCCCACTCCAACAACCACTTCGACGTGTCGCTGGCGATGTTCACCCACGCCGCCGCGGCCGCCCCGGGCGCGATCACCGCGATCGACACCCACTGGATCTGGCAGGACGGCCAGCGCCTCACCAAGGCGCCCTTGCAGATCCGCGACGGCGAGATCGCCGTGCCGACCGCGCCCGGACTCGGCGTCGACCTCGACCTCGACCAGGTCGAGGCGGCGCACGACCTGTATCTGGAGCACGGCCTCGGCGCGCGCGACGACGCCGCGGCCATGCAGTACCTCGCCCCCGGCTGGGCCTTCGACCCGAAACGCCCCTGCCTGGGCTGACACCCGTCCCTACGACCCGGGCCCCGCGCCCGAGGAACCAGCAACGCTCAATGAGGAGTCGACAGATGAACCCCCGCCCCTTCACCCGCCGCGGCGTGCTCGCCGGCATCGCCGCGACCCCCGTGGCCGCCCTGACCGCCTGCAACGGCGTCCAAGGCGGCGCCGACGCCGCCGCGGCGGACTTCCCCACCAGAGCCGTCGATTTCTGGGTCCCCTTCGACCCGGGCGGGTCGGGCGACCTGGTCAGCCGCGCGCTCGCCAAGGCCGCCGAGGAGCCCCTGGGCGAGTCCCTGCCCGTCACCAACAAGCCCGGCGCGAACGGCGCCGTCGGCCTCAAGGAGCTGCTGGCCGGCGACGCCGACGGCTACACGATCTCCCTGGCCGTCAAGTCCCTCTTCGCCATCACGCCGCTCGCGGTCGAGGACCCCGACGCCGTCGTGATCGAGGACTTCCGCATCATCACCACCCTCACCAACGAGGCGTACGTCCTCGTCGTCCACGCCGACTCGGCGTACCGGACCCTCGACGACCTGCTCGCCGCCTCCGCGGTCAACTACGCGACCACCGGCGTCGGCACCGGCTCGCAGCTCTCGGCGCAGCTCCTGTTCGTGGGCGCGGGCGTCGACGCCACGGACGTCCCGTTCGACGGCGGCGCCTCCGCGGTCACCGCGCTGCTCGGCCAGGAGGTCGACGCGGTGTCGGCGTCCCTGGCGGAGACCATGCCGCAGATCGAGGCCGGGGAGCTGCGCGCCATCGCCGTGTTCTCCGAGGAGCGCAGCCCGTTCCTCAACGACGTCCCGACCGCGATGGAGGCCGGGTACGACGTCGTGGTCGACCAGCGCCGCTTCGTCGTCGCCCCCGCCGCGGTGGACGACGAGGTCGCCGGGGTGCTCTCGCTGGCCTTCGAGGACGCCAAGGAGTCCCCGGAGTACGGCCAGTTCCTCCAGGACAACTACATGGACCGCTGGGAGGTCGACAACCTCGAGGCGAAGGCCCACCTGTCGGAGGCCGCCGAGCAGTACGCGGCGCTCGCCGAGGACGCGGGACTCCAGCTCGGTGACGGGTCATGAGCGGGGCGGTCATGGCCGAACCCGCATCTGAAGCGCCCCAGGAGGAAACCTTCGAGGAGGCGCGCCCCGGCGGGCGCGTGCAGGCCGTCGTGGCCGGCGCGCTGCCGGTCGCGATCGGCGCGTTCGCGGCCTGGCTCGCGTTCGGGCTGCGGATCGGCAGCCTGACCGACCCCGGCCCGGGGCTGTGGCCGCTCATCGTGGCCGGGCTCCTCGTGGCCTGCGGCGTCGGCATCACCGTCGTGGCCGCCACCGCGAAGGCCCACGCGCCCAACGGGACCGAGGCGTTCACGCGCGGCACGACCGCCGTCCTGTGCGCCGCAGGGGCCCTCGCCGTCTACGCCTCGCTGTTCGAGGTCGTCGGCTTCGAGGCGCCCACGCTGCTGCTGCTGTTCGCGTGGCTGCGGTTCCTGGGCCGCGAGTCGTGGCCGTCGAGCGCCGTCATCGCGGTGGTCGCCACGGCGGCCGCGTACGCCCTGTTCATCCTCGGCCTCGGTGTGCCGCTGCCGCACCTCATCGCCCTCTAGGGCCGGGAGGACTCCACCATGGACTTCTCTTCCGTGCTCTCGGGCTTCGCGGTGGCGTTCGAGCCGCAGAACCTCCTGTTCTGCCTCATCGGCGTCACCGTGGGGATGCTCATCGGCGTGCTCCCGGGCCTCGGCCCGGCCGCCACGATCGCGATCCTGCTGCCGATCACGTACAGCCTCGAACCCACCGCCGCGGTCATCATGCTCGCGGGGATCTTCTACGGCGCCCAGTACGGCGGCACCATCACCTCGGTGCTGCTGCGCATGCCCGGCGAAGCCTCCACAGTGGTCACCGCTCTGGACGGGCACGCGCTGGCGCGCCGCGGCGAGGCCGGGCCCGCGCTCGGGGTCGCCGCGATCGCCTCATTCATCGGCGGCACCGCCTCGATCCTGCTCCTGACGTTCATCGCGCCCGCCCTCGCGGGGGTCGCGCTGGCGTTCGGGCCGGCCGAGTACACGGTGCTGGCGCTCATCGGGATCTTCCTGGTCGGCACCCTCGGGTCGGGTTCGCTGTGGAAGAGCGCCGCGGCGGCGGCCCTCGGGCTGCTCATCGCCACGGTCGGGCTCGACCCGCTCCTGGGCACACCGCGGTTCACGTTCGGCACCGACCAGCTCGCCGACGGCATCGACTTCACCATCGTCGCCATGGGGCTCTTCGGGGTCGGGGAGATCCTGTACAACCTGGAGCACCGCGACCGGCCGCAGCCGCGGGTGCCCGCCTTCGGGCGGGCGATCCCGGGCCGGATGCACTGGCTGCGCTCGCGCATGGCGATCCTGCGCGGCTCGGTGACGGGCTTCGTGCTCGGCATCCTGCCGGGCGGGGGCGCGACCATGTCGTCGCTGGTGTCGTACGCCGTGGAGAAGCGGGTCGCGAAGGACCCGTCGCGGTTCGGCAAGGGCGCCATCGAAGGCGTCGCCGGGCCGGAGTCGGCGAACAACGCGGCCGCGACCTCCTCGTTCATCCCGCTGCTGACGCTGGGCATCCCGGCGAACGCGACCATGGCGGTCCTGTTCGGCGCCCTGATGCTCCAGGGCATCACGCCGGGCCCGGGACTGATGAACGACCACCCGGACGTGTTCTGGGGCGTCGTCAACTCGATGTACGTGGGGAACCTGCTCCTGCTGGCGCTGAGCATCCCGCTCATCGGGGTGTTCGTGCGGATGCTCAAGGTCCGCCCCGGCGTCCTGGCGCCCCTGACGGTGGTCATCACGATGCTCGGCGTCTACTCGATCCGCAACAACGCCTTCGACATGCTTCTGGTCGTGGGCCTGGGCCTGCTCGGCTACGGGATGCGCAAGCTCGGGTTCGAGCCGGGGCCGTTCGTGCTCGCGTTCGTGCTCGGCTCGCTCCTGGAGGCGTCGTTCCGGCGCTCGATGCGGCTCTTCGGCGGCGACGTCACCGAGTTCGTGCAGCGCCCGGTCTCCGGCGTGCTCGTCGCGGTCCTGGTGCTCACCGTGGTGGTCGTCCCGCTCCTGCGGGGCGTGCGCGCCCGCCAGTCGGCGGCCGCAGCGCGGGTCACGGCGGAATGACCTTGCGGCGGTAGGGGAGTGATGTCAGCCTTCGGGCCGCACGTAGCCGAGCCGGCGGGACACCGTCCCGGCGGCCTCGGCCGCGAGCGGCCCGAAGGCCGCGTCCGCGATCCGCGCGGTCGGTCCGGCGACGCTCACGGCGGCGGCCACCTCGCCGCTCTGCTCGAATACGGGCGCGCCGAAGCAGGTGCTGCCGGCGTCGAACTCGCCGCGCTCCTCGGACCAGCCGCGCCGCCGCGTCGCCGCGATCTCCGCGCGCAGCGCGTCGGGGTCGGTGATCGTCGCGTCGGTGAACCGCTCCAATCGCAGGCCCGCGATGAGCGCGTCGCACCGGTCGGGGGCGAGCCCGGACAGGTACGCCTTGCCGACCGCGGTGGCGTGCAAGGGCCTTCGCGCCCCCAGCTCGGACCGCACCTGCACGGCGTGGCGGCCCAGCTCCCGGAACACGAACACGATCTCGTCGCCGCTGAGCACCCCGAGGTTGACCGTCTCGCCGGTCCCGGCCGCGAGGTCGCGCAGCAGCGGGGGCGCGGCGGCGAAGACGTCCATGTGCTGCACCGCGGCCATGGCCATGCGCGCGGCGGCGGGCCCGAGCCGCCACCGCCCGTCGGCGGCGGTCAGGTACTCGGCGGCCTGGAGCCGCTCGACGAGCCGGTAGACCGCGCTGCGGCTGGCGCCGACCGCGGCCACGAGCTCGGCCGTGGTGGCCGTGCCGCGCGCGGTGAGCACGTCGAAGATCTCCAGGGCCCGGTCGAGCGAGCCTTTCGGGGGCGCCTGCGCGCGCGGCATGGCGTGGTCCTTCGCAGTCCGTGGCGGCGCGACGCGCGCCGGGTGTCCACAAGCGTAAACGGGGCCCGGCGCCGCGCGCCGGGCCCTCCGTCAGGCGCCGGAGCCGAACCGCTCCGAGGCCGTGGTCCAGCCGCGGGCCGCGTCGCTGAGGCTCACCCCGATGCCCGGACGGGCCGGGACGATCATGCGCCCGCCGCGGGTCTCCAGGCGCTCGTTGAACAGCGGCTCCAGCCAGTCGAAGTGCTCCACCCACGGGTCGTGCTCGTAGGCGGCGGCCAGGTGCAGGTGCAGCTCCATGACGTAGTGCGGGGCCATGCGCAGGTTCGCGTGCCCGGCGAGCGCCATGATCTTCAGAAACGGCGTGATGCCGCCGACGCGCGGGGCGTCGGGCTGGATGAAGTCGACGCTGCGGTGGCGGATGAGCTCCACGTGCTCGGCGACGCTGGTGAGCATCTCGCCGGTGGCGATCGGGGTCGCGAGCTCGCGGGCGAGGTCGGCGTGGCCCTCGGCGTCGTAGGCGTCCAGGGGCTCCTCGATCCACGCCAGGTCGAACTCCTCCAGCGCGCGGCCCATGCGGACGGCGGTGCCGCGGTTCCACTGCTGGTTCGCGTCGACCATGAGCGCGGTCTCCTCGCCCAGCGCCTCCTTGACCGCCGCGACCCGCTTCAGGTCGATGCGCGTGTCCGGCTGGCCCACTTTGATCTTGACGCCGCCGATGCCGTCGGCCGCGGTCTGGCGGGCGTTCGCGACGACCTCCTCGACGGACGAGGACAGGAACCCGCCGGAGGTGTTGTAGCAGGCGACCGAGTCGCGGTGCGCGCCCAGGAGCTTCGCGAGCGGCAGGCCCGCGCGCTTGGCCTTGAGGTCCCACAGGGCGATGTCGAAGGCCGCGACCGCCTGCACGGCGAGCCCGCTGCGGCCGACCGAGGCGCCGGCCCAGACCAGCTTCGTCCAGATCCGCTGGATGTCGCTGGGGTCCTCGCCGATGAGGTCGGCGGCGATCTCGCGGGCGTGCGCGAACTGGCCGTCGCCGCCCTTGCGCTTGGAGTAGCTGAAGCCGATCCCTTCGAGCCCGGCCTCGGTCGTGATCTCCGCGAACAGGAACGGGACCTCGGTCAGCGGCTTCTGGCGGCCGGTGAGCACCTTGGCGTCGCTGATCGCGCCCTTGAGCGGCAGCACCGTGTGCGAGATCCGCACCGACGCGATCCGGTCGGTGCTCGCCTCACCGCGCTCCAGCGCGCTGAAGTGCCGCTCGTTCGCGGCGCTCGTCTCGGTGGCGCTGGTGAAGTCGAGGAACGTCGATTCGGCCAAGGGGTCCTCCCGGAGCTCAATAGTCCCGATGAATGGGACTCAATGCCGATGAATGGGACACCCTGAGCATAGGCCACCCGCCCGCCGGGCACAAGGCCCGGTGTTCGAGACCGGATGTCGCACCGGGCCCCTAGTCTCGGGGCACTGAACCCCTGCGGCACGAAGGACGGACATGACCGATCACGTTGCACCCCAAGAAGACCAGTTGATCCTGCCGACCGCGTGGGCCTCCCGGGCGCTGTCGCGGCGGGGGCGGCGCAGCGGCAAACCGGTCGCACTGGACGCCGAGGCGGGCGAGCGCCTCCAGCGGAAGCTGGAGGCCCGCACCGAGAAGCTGCGCCTCGCCCTGGCCCGCGAGGACAACGCCGAGCACGCCGACGCGGTCGAGGCGTACCTCGCCGGGAAGCCCGACCCACACGGCGCCGCCGTCGCCGCCGCGCTCATGTGCGACCCCCACGCCCGCCGCGACGAGTCCTGGCTCCGCCCCGAGTTCGACGCCTGGGTCCAGTGGCACGGCGCCCCCTTCGCCGTCGCCGCGGCCGTCGTCCGGCTCGCGCTCCGCCACGACTCGTCCTCCGGCAGCGGCTACGAGCAACGCACCGTCGTGGAGAACACCGTCGAGTACCACAGCCTGATCCTCCACGAGTACGACCAGGGCGGCGTCGGCGCCGTGCGCTCCCTCATCGCCGACCTCTCCGACGCCGACTACGCCGAGGCCGTCGCCCTCACCGGCCCCCAGCGCACCACCCCCATGCGCCGCATCACCGCCGCCGTCCTGCTCCCCGACGAGACCGCCTGGGTCGACGAGGCCGCGCCCGAGTACGCGCAGGTCCGCTCCTACGGCTGGTCCGACCGCCTGTTCCTGCACTCCATCAGCAGCGCCGACCAGCTCGACGCCGCCGGGATCGGCTCCCTGAACGAGTACTACACCGACGCCGGCTCCCTCGCGGCCCTCCTCGCCAACCTCGGCGCCGACGCCCTCCCGCTCCTCACCGCCCCGCTCACCCAGTCCGGGCACCTCCCGGTCGACTTCAAGAAGCTCCTCTACAAGGGCGTCGCCGCCGTCCCCACCGACGAGGCCATGGCCCTGCTGCTCAAGCAGCTCGGCGAGCCCCACGTCTTCGAGTCCGCCGCCGACGCCGTCCAGCGCTTCCCCCAGCGCGCCCTGCGCCACCTCGTCAAGCTCGCCGCGAGCACCACCGGCGACGCCCGCTTCCGCCTCAGCGCCGTCGGCGGCCTCATCCCCGAGGCCGAGCGCGACCGCCTCGCCGAGGCCGACCGCGCGGTCTTCGACACCCTCCTCGCCGGCAGCGGCCGCGCCCCCGAGGCCGACCCCGCCGACCTGCCCGCCCTCCTGGTCACCCCGCCGTGGAAGGCCAAGCGCGCCAAGCGCACCCCCGTCGTCATCGACGGCCTCCAGGCCCCCGCCGACCTCCACCTGCGCTGGGCCCGGAACGAGCAGGAGGAGTGGGCCGGCCTCACCGAGCCCTGGGCCATGGACGACGAGAGCTACTGGAAGGACCTGGAGGACCCCGACGCCAAGCTCGACTCCTTCGACTGGCGCATGGAGTCCTTCCTCGCCTACGGCGACCCCGCCAAGGCCGAGCGCTTCCTCGACCAGTGGATCGAGCACGGCTACTCCGGCTACGAGTACACCGTCCTGCGCATCTTCGCCCGCTACGGCGAACGCGCCGCCGACCGCGCCCTCGGCTCCGCCGAACGCGACCACACCTTCCAGCGCCTCCCCGGCCCCGTCCTCAACCTGCGCGCCGCCCGCCTCGCCGCCGAACGCCTCGACCGGCTCAAGTCCGCCCGCGTCTCCGCCGCCAAGTGGTTCGAGCGCCACGGCCTCGACGCCGTCCCCTACCTCGTCCCCGACGCCCTCGGCGCCGACAAGAAGCGCCGCCAGTACGCCGAGACCGCACTCCTCCACCTCTCCCTGCGCCACGGCCCCGAAGCCGTTGCGGCCCGAGCCGAGACCTACGGCCCCGAAGCGACCGCCGCCATCGCCGACCTGCTCTCGGGCGACCCGCTGGAGCCCCGCGGCGTCAAGGTCCCCAAGCCCGGCGCCTGGGCCTCCCCGGCCCTGCTCCCGCAGGTCCTCCTCAAGGGCGGCGAGCGCGCCCTCCCGGCCGAATCCGTCGGCCACCTCCTCACCGTCGTGGCGCTGGCGAGCCCCGAGTACCCCTACCCGGGCCTCGACGTCGTCGCCGACGCCTGCGACCGGGCCTCGCTCACCCGCTTCGCCCGCGCCCTGTTCCAGCTGTGGATCTCGGTGGGCGCGCCCGCGAAGGACTCGTGGGCGCTCACGCAGCTCGGGCACTTCGCCGAGGACGAGACGGTGTGGATGCTCGCCCCGCTCATCCGCGAATGGCCCGGCCAGTCCCAGCACAAGCGGGCCGTCAACGGCCTGGCCGTGCTCGGCGCCATCGGATCCGAGGAGGCCCTGCGCGCCATCCAGGTCATCGCCGACCGCGTGAAGTTCAAGGCGCTCAAGGAGGAGGCGAACCGGCAGATCGCGCACATCGCCGCCGAGCTCGGCCTCACCCGCGACCAACTCGCCGACCGTCTCGTGCCCGACTTCGGGCTCGGCGAGGACGCCGCGCTCGTCCTCGACTACGGCCCGCGCACCTTCACCGTCGGCTTCGACGAGGCCCTGAAGCCCTTCGTCGTCGACGAGGCCGGCAAGCCCCGCAAGGTCCTGCCCAAGCCCGGCGCGAAGGACGACGCCGACCTCGCCGGCGCCGCCTACCAGCGCTTCACCGCGCTCAAGAAGGAGCTGCGCGCCGTCGCGGCCGACCAGATCCTCCGCCTCGAAGCGGCCATGACCGGCAGCCGCACCTGGTCGGCCGCGGAGTTCCGGCGGTTCTTCGTGGACCACGCGCTCACCAAGCACCTCGCGCGCCGCCTCGTGTGGACCGCCGCGGTCGGCGACGACCGCTCCGGGTTCCGCATCGCCGAGGACGGCTCCTTCAGCGACGTCGAGGACGAGGCGTTCGACCTCCCCGAGGACGCCGCGGTGAGCGTCGCCCACCCCGCCCTCCTGGGCGACGAGGTCGCCGCGTGGGCCGAGATCCTCGCCGACTACGAGATCCTCCAGCCCTTCGACCAGCTCGACCGCCCCGTGCTGGCCTTCACCGAGGAGGAGCTGGCCACCGGCCGCCTCACCCGCTTCGAAGGGGCCACAGTGGAGCCCGGCCGCGTCCTCGGCATGGTCAAGCGCGGCTGGCAGCGGGCCGCGCCCGAGGACGCCGGCGTCGAGCCGGGCATCGCCTACCGCCTTCCGGGCGGCGGCTTCGTCACCGTCTCGCTCGACCCCGGCATCTACGTGGGCGCCATCAGCGAGACCCCGCAGCAGACCGTGCAGGACGTGCGCCTGAGCGACCACGAGCAGTACTGGTGGTCCGCCGCGAAGGACACCGCGGACCGCAAGTTCCCCAAGGACGTCGGCGCGGTCGCCGCCGCCGAGGTCCTCGGCTCGCTGTCGCGCCTCACCGGCCGCTCCTGACCCGTCCCACTCGTCGCGGAGGGCGTCGCCCCGGGGTCGTATCCTCGGGGCGGCACCCTCCCACCCTGGAAAGACGCCTCATGACCGAACACGCCGCGCCGCAAGAGGACCGCCTCGACCTCCCGGCGGCCTGGGCCGCGAAGCTCCTCCCGCGCCGAGGGAAGCGCCCCGGGACCGCGCCCGCGACCGACCCCGACGCCCCCGACCTCCTCGCCGAGCAGCTGGAGGTCCACGCGGACCTCCTCGCGCAGCTCCTGGTCATGAAGCGGAACCGGCGCCACCGCGCGGCCATCGAGGCGTTCACCGCCGGCGAGCCCGACGCCCTCGGCGCCGCCGCCGTCGGCGAGCTGCTGCGGTACGCGGGCCCGCACACCGCCGGCTGGTGGACCCGCCTCGAATTCGACGCCTGGCGCACGGCGCACGGCCTCCCGTGGGCGGTCGGCACCCTCATCGAGCGGTACGCCCTCCAGGTCGACCACAGCTGGCACCCCGACGGCACCCGGCCCCCGCACTGGCACCTCCGGCTCACCACCGCCACCACCCGCGACCTGCGCAACCTCGACCGCGACCTCGACAACGGCTTCACCGCCGAGGTCCGCGCCGCGCTCGCCGCGGCCTCCGACGAGGAGTACGGCGCCGTCGTCGCGGCCGCCGCCGCGCACCGCGACGACCCCGTCAAGCGCCTCGCCGCCGCACTCCTGCTCCCCACCGAGCACGACTGGGTCCTCCAGAGCTGCACCGAGTTCCGCCCCCACCGCGGCGGCGCGACCGACGACCGCATCCTGTACCACGCCGCCGGCGACGCCGCCCACCTCGCGGCCGCCGGGCTGACCGAGATGACCACCTACGAACTCGAGACGGAGCACGTCGCCGCCCTCATCGACTCGGTCGGCGCCGCGAGCCTGCCGATCCTGCTCGCCACCCTCGACTCGCGCTACGCCGTCGGCGCCGCCGACCGCAGGACCCTCATCAGGGCCGTCGCGCTGCTCCCCGGCGACGCGCCCGCCGCGGCCCTCGTCGCGCGGCTCGACGAGCCGTACGTCTTCGACGGCGCGGTCGAGTCCGCCCGCCGCCACCCCGGACCCCTCCTGCGCGCCGTCGCCGCCGCGGCCGCCGGGGCCCCGCCGGAGCGGCTCGGCCCCCTCACCGCGGTCGCCGCCGAGGCCGGGCCCCTCGACGGCCACCCCGCCGACCTGCGCGAGGCGATCGCGGGCCTCGCCGACCTGCGGCGGACCGCGCCCGACGCCGACCCGGCCGAACTCCCCGCGCTCCTCACTGCCCCGCCGTGGACCGTCAAGCGCCGCAGGCCAAAGCCGGTGGTCCTCGACCTCGAACCGATCGGCGGTCCCCGTCTGGTGTGGAGCGAGGAGGAGGCCGAGCGCTCGCGGTACTTCCTCGACCGCTACGGGAACGACGCCGCGCAGCTCGCCTCCTGGTACCGGTTCATGGCCGCCCGCACCCCCGGGGTGTACGACCACCGCCTCGCCATGGTCGCCGCCTACGGCCCCGACGGCATGGCCCACAAGGCGTTCCCCGACTGGGCCGCGCTCGCCGACCAGTCCTACCCCGGCGACGTGGAGGCGATCCTCCACCGCCACGGCACCGCCGCGATCGCACCCGCCCTCCTGCTCGCCGAGCGCTGGGGCTTCGACGACCACCTCATGCCCGTGTTCAGCGCCGAGGCCGCCAGGTGGGTCGCGGGCCGCTTCGCGCGGCGCAAGACCGAACGCGCCGCCGCCGCCCAGTGGTTCGAGCGGCACGGCCTCGCCGCCGCCACTGTCCTCGTCCCCGACGCCCTCGGCGCCGACCGCGGGAACCGCCAGGCCGCCGAGGCCGCGCTGTACCACCTCGCCGCCGTCCACGGCGACGACGCCGTCATCGCCGCGGCCGAGCCCTACGGGCCCGAAGCGGTCGCGGGCGTCGCGGCGCTCTTCGCGCTCGACCCGCTCGATCCGCGCGGCGCGAAGGTCCCCAAGCCCGGCCCGTGGGCCGCACCGGTGATGTTCCCGCAGGTCCTCCTCAAAGGACGCGACCGCGCGCTCCCCGAGGCGTCCGTGCGCCACCTCCTCACCGTCCTCGCGCTCGCCGCCCCCGACCAGCCGTACGCCGGGCTCGACGTGGTCGCCGAGACCTGCGACCGGGCCTCGCTCGCGCGTTTCGGCCGCGCCGTCTTCGAGCAGTGGCTCGCCGTCGGCGCGCCCGCGAAGGACCAGTGGGCGCTCACGCAGCTCGCGCACTTCGCCGAGGACGAGACCGTGTGGATGCTCGCGCCCCGCCTGCGGGAGTGGCCCGGCGAGGGCCAGCACCGCCGGGCCGTCGCCGCCCTCAAGGTGCTCGGCGCGATCGGCTCCGAGGAGGCCCTGCGCGCCATCCAGACCACCGCCGCGACGGTCCGGTTCGAGGCGCTGGGCCTGGAGGCCGGCGTCCAGATCGAGCGCATCGCCGCAGAACTCGGCCTCACCCAGGAACAGCTCGCCGACCGCGTCGTCCCCGACTTCGGCCTCGGCGAGGAAGGGGCGCGGACCGTCGACTACGGCACCCGCCGGTTCACGGTCGGCTTCGACGAGGCGCTGCGGCCCTTCGTGATCGACGAGTCCGGCAAGGCCCGCAAGACCCTCCCCAAGCCCGGCGCGAAGGACGACCCCGCCGTGGCCGAGGACGCCTACCGGCGCTTCCTCGCGTTCCGCAAGGAGCTCAAGTCCGTTGCCGCGGAGCAGGTCAAGCGCCTCGAACGCGCCATGATCGGCGGCCGCACCTGGGGCGCCGCCGAGTTCCGCCGCTACTGCGTCGAGCACGCCCTCACCGGGATCCTCGCCCGCCGCCTCGTCTGGCTCGCCGACCACAAGGGACAGTTCACCGCGTTCCGCATCGCCGAGGACGGGTCCTTCGGCGACGCCGCCGACGACGCGTTCGACCTCCCCGACGAGGCCGCGGTCCGCCTCGCCCACCCCGCACTCCTGGGCGGCGAGGCCGCCGCGTGGGCGGAGCTGTTCGCCGACTACGAGATCCTCCAGCCCTTCGACCAGCTCGCCCGGCCCGTCATGGCCTTCACCGAGGAGGAGCTCGCCACCGGCGTCCTGACCCGCTTCGAAGGCGCGACGGTGGAGACCGGCCGCCTCCTCGGCCTCGCCAAGCGCGGGTGGCACCGCGCCTACCCCGGCGACGGCGGCCTCGTCCCCGGCTTCACCTACTTCCTCGCCAGCCGCTGCTTCCTCGTCCTCACCGTCGAACCCGGCATCGCGATCGGGTACGCCGCCGAGCACCCGCGGCAGACCGTCGTCTCCGTGCGCTGCAACGACCACGAGGGCTTCGGCGGCGACCCCGTCCCGATCACCGCCCGCCTCGACCCCGTCCCCGCCGCCGAGGCCCTGGCCTCCCTCGCCCGCCTCGTGCGCGCCTGATCCCGAAGGACCACCGATGACCGAGTACCACGCCTCCCAAGAGGACCGCATCGTCTTCCCCGCCAACTGGCAGCCCGTGCGCGTGCCTCGCCGCACCGACCCCGGCGAGCCGGCCGTGCTCGACCCCGGCGGCCCCGCCGAGGCCGCGCGGCTCATCGCCCTCCACGAGGACGACCTGCGCCACGCGCTCGGGCGCCCCGAACTCGCCCGGTACGCCGATGCGGCCCTGCGCCACCTCGACGGCGCGCCCGACCCCGAAGGCGCCGCGATCGTCTCGGCGGTCATGTGGGCCCGCGAACGAAACGGCCAGATGTCGGTGCTGCGCCCCGAACTCGACGCCTGGGTCCTCGAGCACGGCCTGCCCTTCGCGGCCGTCGCCGCGCTCACGCGCCTGGGCGTCTCCTCCTGGCGCAAGTACAACGAGTCCATGCGCGACTGCACCGTGCGCCGCTACGAGCACCGCGAACTCCACACGCTCCGCACCCACCTCGACCGCGGCGTCGAGACGCTCCGCGCGCTCCTCGCCCACGCCGCCGCGACCGACTACGAGGCCGCCGTCGCCGCCGTCGAGGCGCACCGCACCACCCCCGAAGCCCGGTTCATCGCCATGGTCCTGTTCCCCGACGAGCTCGGCTGGGCCGAGGAGGCGTGCCGCGAGTACAAGGCCGTCGGCGTGTCCCACGCCGACTCCATCCTGTGGCTCACCCTCGACCGGCCCGAACTGCTCACCGCCGCAGGGCTCTCGGGCATCGAGCACTGGTGGGTCAAGCGCGAACTCCTCGCCACGGTGCTGCACCACATCGGCGGCGCCGCCCTGCCGTTCCTCAACGCGACCCTGCGCCAGCAGGTCGCCACCGACGCCCGCCACCTGCTCCTCGACGCCGTCGCGCTCCTGCCCACCGACGAGGCCGCCGCCCAGCTCGTCGGGACCCTGGGGGAGGAGCACGTGTACCAGGCCGCCACCGAGGCCGCCAAGCGCTACCCGCGCCGCCTCCTGCGCGCCGCCGCCGTCGAGGCCGGCACCATCGGCGCCGAACTGCGGCCGCGCCTGGCCGCGCTCGCCGCCGACATCCCCGCCGAGCACCGCGACGCCCTCGACCCCGCCGGCCGCGCCGCGATCGAGGCCCTGCTCGCGCCCTCCACGACCCCGGCCGCCGACCCCGCGGACCTGCCGGTGATCCTCACCGCGCCGCCGTGGACCGTCAAGGGCGCCAAGCGCAAGCCCCTCACGCTCGACCTCACCGCCGACGCCGGACCGGCCGTGGTCTGGGCCGACGGCGAGTCTGAGCGCTGGTCCAAGCCCGACTACGACTACTTCCGCAACTTCACCGACGCGGAATGGGAGAAGATGCTCGCCCGCGGCGGCGTCGCCAGCAGCGGGAGGCGCCACGACTACTCGGTCATGGCCACGTTCGCGCCGACCTCGGTCGCGCTCCGGGCGGTCGCGAAGTGGGACGGCTCCTTCAGCCCCTACACCACCAGCGACCTCAAGGTCATCGTCAGCCGCTTCGGACCCCTCGCCGCCGACCAGGTGGTCACCGCGCTCCGCTCGCACCCGACCTACCACGAGGCGATCGTCCCGATCCGCAGCGCGGCGGCCGCCCGCCTCGCCGCCGACTGGTACGCGCGCCTCAAGGGCGCCCGCGTCGGCGCCGTCGCCTGGTTCGAGCGCCACGGCGCCGAGGGCGCGGCCCTGCTCGTCCCCGACGCGCTCGGCGCCGACAAGAAGCTCCGCGGCAACGCCGAAGGGGCCCTGTGGAACATCGCGCTGCGCATCGGCACCGAGGCCGTCACCGCCGCCGCCGGACGCTACGGCCCCGAGGCGGAGGCCGCCGTCGCCGACCTCCTCGCGGGCGACCCGCTGGAGCCGCGCGGCGTCAAGCTCCCCAAGCCCGGCGCCTGGGCCAACCCCGTGATGCTCCCCGAAGTGCTCACCACCGAGGGCCGCGCGATCCCCGCCGACTCGGTGCGCCACCTCGTCACCGTCCTCGCACTGTCCACTCCGGACTACCCGTACGCGGGGCTCGACGTGGCCGCCGACGCCCTCGACCGCGACTCCCTCACCCGCTTCAGCCGGGCCCTGTTCCGCCTGTGGCTCTCCATGAGCGCGCCCTCGAAGGACTCCTGGGCGCTCACGCAGCTCTCCCACTTCGCCGACGACGCCACCGTGCGCCTCCTCGCCCCGCTCGTCCGCGAATGGCCCGGCCAGTCCCAGCACAAGCGGGCCGTCAACGGCCTCGGCGTGCTCGGCGCCATCGGCTCCGAGGAGGCCCTGCGCGCCATCCAGGGCATCGCCGAGAAGGTGAAGTTCAAGGCGCTCAAGGAGGAGGCCCGCGTCCAGATCGCGGCCATCGCCGACGGGCTCGGCCTCACCCAGGACCAGCTCGCCGACCGCCTCCTCCCCGACTTCGGCCTCGGCGAGACCGGCACGCTCGTCCTCGACTACGGGCCCCGCTCGTTCACCGTGGCCTTCGACGAGCAGCTCAAGCCCTTCGTCAAGGACGAGACCGGCAAGCCCCGCAAGAGCCTGCCCAAGCCCGGCGCCAAGGACGACCCCGAGACCGCCGACGCCGCCTACAAGCGCTTCGCGATCCTCAAGAAGGAGCTGCGCACCGTCGCCGCCGACCAGGTGCAGCGCCTGGAGGCCGCGATGGTCAACGGCCGCACCTGGACCAAGGACGAGTTCGAGCGCTACTACGTGCGCCACCCCCTCACCTGGCACCTCTCGCGCCGCCTGGTCTGGTCCGCCGAGTCCGCCGGGTCCCGGACCGCCTTCCGGGTCGCCGAGGACCGCACCTACACCGACGCCCGCGACGACGCGCTCACCCTCCCCGACGACGCCGTCATCCGCCTCGACCACCCGGTCCGCATGGGGGACATGGCCTCCGAATGGGCCGAGCTCTTCGCCGACTACGAGATCCTCCAGCCCTTCGAGCAGCTGTCGCGCCCCGTCATGGCCTTCACCCCGGAGGAACTGGAGACCGGCAGCCTCGCCCGCTTCGACGGCGCGAAGGTCGAGGTCGGCAAGCTCCTCGGGCTCACCTCGCGCGGCTGGCACCGCTCCTCGCCCGAGGACGGCGGCGTCGAGCCCGGGATCTACTTCCCCCTGCCCGGCGGCGGGTACGTCACCGTCGCCCTCGACCCGGGCATCTGGGTCGGCATGGTCGCCGAGAACCCGGTCCAGACCCTCGAAGGCGTCCGCCTCTCCGCCACCGAGGTCTACTGGTGGAGCCGGGCCGGGCGCGCCGCGGACGGCGACCACCCCAGGGACATCGACCCCGTCACCGCCTCCGAGGTCCTCGCCGCGCTCACCCGCGTCACCGCGAAGTCCTGACCGTGGGCCTCCCCGACGAGGACGCCTTCGCCCTCACCGCCGACCAGCTCGCCGCCGCCGCGCCCCGGCGCGGGGGGCGGTCGGCCCGCCCGTTCACGATGCGGCCCGCGGACACCGAGTGGTGGCGGTTCACCGGGGTCGAGCAGCGCCGGGAGCCGCTGCTCACGGCGGCGGCGCACCCCGAGACCGACCTCCGGATCGGCGCGGCGCTCCGGTACTACCTCGGCGGCGAACCCGACCCGCTCGGCGCCGCCGCCGCGTTCACCGTCGACGACGCCGTCGGCACCTCGTTCTGGCGCGACTCCGGGTACTGCCAGTACGACGCCTGGCTCGGCGAGCACGGCGCCGAGTTCGCCGCGAGCGCGGTCATGGCCTACTTCGCCGTCACCACCGTGCACCGCGTCCTGTACGGCCTCCCCGACCGCGGGGGCGCCCCGGTCCCGCTCACCGCGGTCCCGGACGGCCCGGCCCGCATCCCCTGGCGCAGCTTCGGACGCGAACTCCTGCGCCTGCGCACCCACCTCTCGACCATGCCCGAAGCGCAGTTCCGCACCATCGAGGCGGTCCTGGAGTCCAACGGTCGCAACCCGGTCCAGCGCGCCGTCCGCGCCTACCTCGTGCCCGGGCGCACCGACTGGGTCGACACCGCCTGCGCCGAGCGGGCCGCCGGGCTGATCGAAGGCCACGAGAGCACCGTCTGGCTGCTGCGCAGCGTCGGCTCCACGGCCCAGCTCGCGGCGGCGGGCCTCCTCGGCCACCGCTTCGACGCCCTCAGCCGCGCCCACGACCACTGCTCGCTCCTCGACGGCGTCGGCCCCGACTGCGCGCCGCTGCTCCTGGCCGCCTCCCTCGCCCCGGCGCTCGGCGACTCCGAACGCGAGGCCCTGCACGACGTGCTCGCGACCCTGCCCCGCGACGACGCCGTGCGGTTCTTCCTCCAGCACATCGAGACCCACCGCACCTGGGACCGCCTCCAGCGGGTCGCCGACCGCTTCCCCGTCCGCACCCTCCGCGCCGTCGCCGCCCTCACCGAGGACGCCGACACCGCGCAGCTCGCCCGGTTCATCGGACTGATCCGCTCGCACCCCGTCCTCGACGGCCCCGCCCGCGACGCGCTCGACCCCGCCGACCGCAACCGCGTCGACGCGCTCCTCGCCTGGCGCGGCCACCCGCCCGAGACCGCCGACGTCCCCGCGGCCCTGGCGGCGCCGCCGCACGGTCGCCGCGGCGCCCCCTGGGCCGCGATGGTCACCGCCACCCCGGTCCTCACCAAGGGCCGCAGGGCCCGCCTCCCGCAGGCCGCCGTCGAGCACCTGCTGGCCGCGCTCGCGCTCGACACCGCCAGGGACCCGCACCCCGCGGTGGAGGCCGCGGTCGCGCACTGCGACCCCGCGAGCCTCCGCGAGTTCTCGTGGGCCGTGTTCGCCACCTGGAACGGTGCCGGGGACCGCGCGAACCCGTGGGCGTTCACGCAGCTCGCCCGGTTCGCCGACGACGCCACGGTGCGCCGCCTCGAAGCGCTCGTCCACGAATGGCCCGGCCGGAGCCTGCACAAGCGGGCCGTGCGCGGCCTGGAACTGCTCGGCGCCATCGGCACCGAGGAGGCCCTGAGCGCGGTCCACCGCATCTCCCGGCAGGCGTCCTTCAAGGGCCTCAAGAAGGCCGCGGCGTCCGAAGTGGACCGCATCGCCGCCCGCCTCGGCCTCGACCAGGAGCAGCTGCTCGACCGCCTCGTGCCGGACGTCGAACTCGACGCCGACGGGCGCATGGCCCTCGACTTCGGGCCCCGCTCGTTCACCGTGGGCTTCGACGAGCAGCTCAAGCCCTACGTCATCGACCCGAAGGGCAAGGCCCGCAGGAGCCTGCCGCGCCCCGCCGCGGGCGACGACCCCGAGGCCGCCGCCGCGGCTGCTGCCCGCTTCGACCGGCTCAAGCGCGGTCTGAAGTCCGTGGGCACCGAGCAGGTCGGGCGCCTGGAGCGCGCGATGACCGGCGGCCGGGTCTGGTCCCGGTCCGACTTCGAGCGCTTCGTCGCCGGGCACGCCCTCATGCGCCACCTCGCCCGGCGCCTGGTGTGGCAGTACACGACCGGGCGCGGGTGGACCGCGTTCCGCATCGCCGAGGACGGCGGCTACGCCGACGTGCGCGACGATGTCCTGCGCCTGCCCGAACGCGCCGCGGTGCGCCTGCCGCACCCGCTCCACCTCGGCGCCGAGACCGCCGCGTGGGCCCAGCTCCTCACCGACTACGAAGTGGTGCAGCCGTTCGAGCAGCTCGCCCGCCCCGTCTTCACCCTCACCCGCGAGGAGGCCGCCACCGGCCGCATCGCGCGCTTCGAGGGCCGCACCGTCGCCACCGGGCCGCTGCTGGGCCTCCAGCGCGCCCGCGGGTGGTGGCAGTACACGCACGTGTTCAGCGGCGCCGGCGCGCCGCTCGGCCTGTGCCGCGAGATCCGCGACCGCGGCTGGTTCATGCTCGGCCTCAGCCCCGGCATCGACCCCGCCGACCCCGGCGCCGCGCCGCATCAGACACTGAACACGGTGCGGTTCACCGCCGAGGAGTCCGCGGACGCGGACGCCCCCCGCGACCTCGACCCGCTGCTCGCATCCGAGCTGCTGGCCCTCCTGGACCGCCACACCGTTCGATGACCTGAGCGGGACGGGATGTCGCACCCTGTCTCTATGATCTTGGGGAACCGACCGCCCCGCGAAGGAATGACATGACCGAAACCGTTGCAGCGCAAGAAGATCGATTGATCCTTCCTGCCGAGTGGACGGAACCGGTCCTGCCCCGGCGCGGGCGCGGCGCGGGCGCTCCGGTCGCGCCGGACCCCGCGGCCTCCGCGAGAGTGGGCGCCGTCCTCGCCGCCCGCCGCGACGACATGATCGCCGCGCTCGAACACCCCGACTGCGACCCCGAGCGCGGCCGGGCCGGGCTCGCGCACCTGCGCGGCGAGGCGAACCCCGCCGGCGCCGCGGTCGTCGTCACCCTGCTCCGGTTCGCCGACCCCTTCCGCGGGTCGCAGTACCAGAGCGACGGCGACCACGCCGCCGTCAACCGCGACCTGTTCGCCGCGCTCGCGGCCGACCACGGCCTCCCGTTCGCCGTCGCCGCCGCCATCGAGGAGCTCGACGTCGAGACCCGCTGGACCTCCACCGCCGGCTGGGGCGTCAACGACATCCCCACCGTCGCCCCCGGCGAAGCCTCCAGCCTCAAGTGGATCGTCGTCTGGTCCGACCGCAAGGGCGCCCTCGCGCTCGTCCGCGGCCTCCTCGCCGCCGCCGGCGACGAGGAGTACGCCCGTGTCGTGGCGACCGCCGCGGCCCACCGCGACACGCCCCTCAAGCGCGCCGCCGCCGTCCTGCTCCTGCCCGACGAGCACGAGTGGGTCGCCCAGACCTGCGCCGAACGCGCCGCCTACAAGGGCATCGCCGCCGTCGAGCAGGCCGTGTGGGCCGCCATGAGCCGCGAGGAGCACGTGCGCGCCTTCGGCGACACGCGCCTGCCCGCCCACCTCGCGAAGGAATGGCTCGTCGCCGAACTCCTCCGCAACCTCGGCGCCGCCGCCCTCCCCGTCCTCGCCGCCACCCTCGGCCACAAGAGCCTCGAACTCGCCCAGCGCACCATGCTCTTCCAGGCCGTCGCGGCCCTCCCCAGCGACGAGGCCGCGCGGCTCCTGGTCGCCCGCGCCGCCGAACCCGGCGCGCTCGCCGCCGTCAAGCCCGCCGCCGTCCGCCAGCCCCACCGCTTCGCCCGCGCCGTCGCCGCCCTCGCGGCCGACACCGCCCCCACCGAGCGCTTCCGCCTCGCCGGGGCCCTGCGCCAGGACGCCGTCCCCCTCGACACCGTTCTCAAAGGACTCGATGACCGAGAGCGCGCCGCCGTCGACGCCCTCCTCGCCGAGGCCGCCCCCGACGTCGCCGACCCCGACCGGCTCCCCGCCGCCCTCCTCGCGCCCCCCTGGGCCGAGCGCCGCCGCCGGAGCGCCCCCGACCCCGTCCCCGGCCTGACCGCCCCCGAAGGGACCGAGATCGTCTGGGCCCCCGGCGAACGCGAGGCCGCCATGGCCATCGAGCCGTCCTTCGCCGAATGGGACGACGCCGCCTTCTGGACCGGCGACTCCGAACTCGGCCTCGGCTTCGCCGACCGCCTGCGCGGGCGCCTCGCCCGCGGCGGCGCCGCCGAAGCCGGCGCCGTCCTCGCGAAGCTCCGCGACGCCCCCAAGTACGCCGGCGCCCTCGTCCCCATCCGCAGCGCCGAGGCCGCCGCCCTCGCCGCCGACTGGTTCGCGCGACTGAAGTCCGCGCGCGCCCACGGCGCCGCCTGGCTCGACCGCCACGGCGCCCGCGCCGTCCCCTACCTCGTCCCGTGCGCCCTCGGCCCCGACAAGCGCCTGCGCGACGGCGGCGAGGCCGCCCTGCGCCACCTCGCCCGCCGCCTCGGCGACCGGGCCGTCCTCGACGCCCTGCCCCCCGGCCCCGAGGTCCGCGCCCGCATCGAGGCCCTCCTCGCCACCGACCCTCGCGTGCCCCTCGCCGGCACCGTCACCCCCGGCGCCTGGGCCGACCCCGCCATGCTCCCCCCGGTCATGCTGCGCGGCAACGCCACCGCGCTCCCGGCCGCGTCCGTGCGCCACCTCATCGCGGCCCTCGCGCTCTGGTCCCCGCGACTGCCCTTCCCCGGCGTCGACGACTTCGCCGCCCACTGCGAACCCGCATCCCTCCAGCGGTTCTCCCTCGCCCTGTTCGACCTGTGGCTGCGCGCCGAGGCCCCCAGCAAGGACTCCTGGGCCGTCGACCAGCTCGGCGCCTTCGGCGACGACGCCACCGTCGCCGTCCTCGGCCCCCTCGTCGCCGACTGGCCCGGCCGCAGCCAGCTCGACCGCGCCCTCACCGGCCTCGACGTCCTCGCCCACATCGGCACCGAGGCCGCCTTCGCCGCCCTGCGCGACGTCACCCGCGCGTTCCGCTTCGCCAACACCGCCACCGAGCGCGCCCGCGTCCTCGCCGACCGCCTCGCCGCCGACCGCGGCCTCACCTACGAAGCCCTCGCCGACCGCCTCCTGCCCGACCACGGCGTGCCCGGCCCGATCGAGTTCGACTACGGCCCCAGGCGCTTCCACCTCGTCTTCGACCGGCTCCTCACCCCGCGCCTGACCGACGACACCGGCAGGGCCCGCAAGGCCCTCCCCAAACCCGGCGTCCGCGACGACGCCGCGCTCGCCAAAGCCGCGGCCGCCCGCTGCAAGGCCCTCGTCAAGACCGTCGAGACCACCGCCGAGGAGCAGGCCGACCTCCTGCGCGAGGCCATGATGGACGGCCGGACCTTCACCCTCGCCGACCTCCGCGTCCTCGACGCCCACCCCATCACCGGCGTCTTCACCCGCCGCCTCGCCTGGCACAGCCGCGGCGCCGGGTTCCGCATCGCCGAGGACGGCGGCTTCGCCGACGCCGACGACCGCGAGTTCCACCCCGACCCCGCCGCGATCCGCCTCGCCCACCCCGCGCTCCTGGGCGACGAGACCCCCGCCTGGGTCACGATCTTCGCCGACTACGAGGTCATCCAGCCCTTCGACCAGCTCTCCCGCCCCGGCGCCGGCTTCACCGCCGAGGAGCTGGAGACCGGCCGCCTCACCCGCTTCGACGGCCTCCAGGGCACCTACCCCCAGCTCGGCGAGCGCGTCGGCTGGATCCAGACCTACCGCTCCGCCGGGGAGCCGCCCGCCTGGGTCTGGCGCCTCCAGCGGGCCGTCCCCGGCGGCTGGCTCCTCGGCGACGCCGCCCCCGCCCCCGACCGCCACGACCCCGACCCGGACCTCGTCCACACCGTCACCGGCCTGCGGCTGCAAGCGAACCGCAACCGCCGCCCCGACCACGCCAGGCCCCTCCCCGGCCGCGCCATCGACCCGGTGGCCGCCGCCGAACTCCTCGCCCGGCTCACCGCACCCGTCCAGACCACCAGCTAGAAAGACTCCCATGAGCGACACCGCAACCGCCGAACCGCGCCTCCAGCGGCCCCCCGCCGAGCAGCGCTACGCCGCCGAACTCGCCAAGCTCGCCGAAGAGGACGACGCCCCGCGCCCGCCCGGCTGGGCCCTGAGCCTCCAGGCCGCCCGCACCTTCATCTGCGGCGACGAGTCCCGCGGCATCGCCAAGAAGTTCGTCGGCGACCCCTCGCTCATCGACCGCGCCCTCGTCACCCTCGCCACCAGCCGCGGCCTCATGCTCGTCGGCGAGCCCGGCACCGCCAAGTCCCTGCTCTCCGAGCTCATCGCCGCCGCCGTCTCCGGCGACTCCACCCTCACCATCCAGGGCGGCGCCTCCACCACCGAGGACCAGATCGCCTACTCCTGGAACTACTCCCTCCTCGTCTCCGAAGGCCCCACCGAGCGCGCCCTCGTCCCCGCGCCGCTCCTGCGCGGCATGGCCGAAGGCCGCGTCGTGCGCTTCGAGGAGATCACCCGCTGCCCCCTCGAAGTCCAGGACTCGCTGCTGTCCCCGCTCTCGGACCGCGTCCTCGCCATCCCCGAGCTCGAAGGCGACTCGATGGTCTTCGCCCGCGAGGGCTTCAACATCATCGCCACCGCCAACACCCGCGACCGCGGCGTCAACGAGATGAGCGCGGCCCTCAAGCGCCGCTTCAACTTCGAGACCGTCTTCCCCATCGGCGACTTCAAGACCGAACTCGACCTCGTCGAGCACGAGGCCGCCAACGCGCTCGCCCGCTCCGGCGTCCCCCAGGCCCCCTCCCGCGACGTCCTCGAAGTCCTCGTCCGGGTCTTCCGCGACCTCCGCGTCGGCGACGCCAACGGCGGCCGCCCCCAGGCCGTCATGTCCACCGCCGAGGCCGTCTCCGTCGCCCACGCCGTCGGCATCAAGGCGTGGTACCTGCGCGGCGGGGTCGCCGAGGCCGGCGACATCGTCGACTGCATGGCCGGCGCCGCCGCCAAGGACTCCGCCGAGGACCTCGCGCGCCTGCGCCGCTACCTGGAGCAGAAGGCCCCCAAGCGCAAAGGCCCGCACTGGCAGTCGCTCTACCAGGCCCGGAACCTACTGCCGGGATGATCGACCGCCTCCACGTGCAGGGGGTGCGCCACCACTCGCCCGCCTGCGCCCGCCTCGTCGCCGACCGCATCGAACGGCTCCGGCCCGCGGCCGTCCTCATCGAGGGCCCCGCCGACTTCAACGACCGCCTCGACGAACTCGCCCTCGAACACGAACTCCCCGTGGCGATCTACTCCTACGCCAGCACCGGCACCTCGGTGCGCCGCTCCTGGACCCCGCTGTGCGACTACTCCCCGGAGTGGACGGCCCTCACCGAGGGCCGCCGCACCGGCGCGCAGGTGCGGTTCATCGACCTCCCCGCCTGGCACGACGCCTTCGACGGGGTCGAGAACCGCTACTCCGACGCCGAGCGCCGCTACACCGAGGCCACCGACCGCCTCTGCGCCGCCTTCAGCGCCGACAACCAGGACGCCCTCTGGGACCACCTGGTCGAGAACGCCGACCCCGACGGCCTCGCCGACCGCCTCGACGCCTACTTCGACCTGGTGCGCGGCGAGGCCGACACCAACGGCGCCGACACCGCCCGCGAAGCCCACATGGCCCAGTGGATCCGGGCCGCGCTCGCCGAGCACGAGGGCCCGGTCCTGGTCGTCTGCGGCGGCTTCCACGCCCCCGCGCTGCGCCGCCTCGCCGAGGAGGGCGACACCGCGGCCCCGCAGGTCCCGCGGCCGCCCGAAGGCACCGAGACCGGCGGGTTCCTCGTCCCGTACTCGTTCAAGCGCCTCGACGCCTTCGCCGGCTACCAGTCCGGGATGCCCTCGCCCGAGTACTACCAGCGCCTGTGGGAGGACGGCGCCGCCGTCGCCGCCGGCGCGCTCATGGAGCGCATCACGACCCGCCTGCGCGGCAAGGGTCTCCACGTCTCCACCGCCGACCTCATCGGCGCCCGCGCCCTCACCGACGGCCTCGCGCGCCTGCGCGGCCACGAGGTGCCGGGCCGCACCGACCTCCTCGACGGCCTCGCCAGCGCCCTCATCAGCGACGACCTGGAGGGCCCGCTGCCGTGGACGCGGCGCGGGACCCTCACGCCCGGAACGCATCCGGTCGTCGTCGAGATGACCGCCGCCCTCACCGGCGAGCGCGTCGGGCGCCTCCACCCCGACACCCCCGCGCCGCCGCTCGTGGCCGACGCGCACGCCGAGATGGAGCGCCTGGGCCTCGACAAGGACGGCGCGATGCGCCTCGACCTCGCCCGCCCGGCCGACCTCGCGCGCAGCCGCGTCCTCCACTGCCTGCGACTGCTGTCGGTGCCCGGGGTGCGCCGCGACGAGGGCCCGTCCGCGGGCGCCGACGTCACCTCCGAGGAGTACTGGACGCTGCGCCCCACCGAGGACCGGCTCCCCGCGCTCATCGAGGCGGGCGCGCTCGGCGCCACCCTGGGCGACGCCGCGCAGACCGTCCTGGAGCAGCGCCTCGACCGCGACGGCGCCCTGGAGATGCTGGCCGCCATCCTCTTCGACGCCGCGCTGTGCGGCCGCGCGCACCTGACCGACCGGCTCGGCGGCGCCGTCGAAGCGGCCGTGTCCGAGTCCAGCGACCTCGCCGCGGTCGGGCAGGCCCTCGCGGTGGCGCTGGCGCTGTGGCGCCACGACCACCTGTTCGGCACCGCCGGCAGCGACCTGTACGGCTCGGTCGTGGCCGCGTGCTGCGACCGGATCATGTGGCTCGCCGAAGGGCTCCACGCCCCGCCCGGCCCCGCCGAGCCCGGGCGCCTGCGGGCGCTCACGGCCCTGCGCGACGCGGTCCGCCACGCCCCGGGCCTGGCCCCGGCCGCGGGCAGCGTCACCGCCGCGGCCGACCGGATCGCGCTCGACCCGCAGGCCCCGCCGGACCTGCGCGGGGCCGCGCTCGGCCTCGCCTGGGCCCTCGGCGCGCCCGCCGACGCCGCCGCCGCGGCCGAGGGCGCGGCCGCCCCGGACCGGTTGGGGGACTGGCTCGCCGGGCTGTTCTCGCTCGCCCGCGAGGAGGTGGTGGCCGAGGACGAGGGCGTCATCGCCGCCGTCGACGAACTCGTCGGCGACCTCACCGAGCCCGAGTTCCTGGAGGCCCTGCCCGCGCTGCGCCACGCGTTCGCGATGTTCCCCCCGCGCGAGCGCGGCCTCATCGCCGAGCGGGTCGTCGCCCTCCAGGGCGGCGGCGACGCGGCGGACCTGACCAAGCGGCTGGAGGTCGACCCGATGACCGTGGCCGCGTCCCTCGCCCTCGAAGCGCGCGTCGAGGCCGTCCTCGACCGCGAGCACCTCCTCTTCGGAACGGACGTGACATGAGCGCCGACCTGCAACGCTGGCGGCTGATCCTCGGCCCCGCCGCCGAACGCTCCACCGGGGGCCTCAACGCGGAGAACGCCGGGCGCGACGCCGCCCTCGACTGGCTGTACGGCCGCGACGACGACCTCGGCAAGCGCGACGTGCGCCGCGGCGGCGCCCGCGACAGCGACGACCGGCGCGGCGGCGACGAGGCGTCGATCGTGACCACCGTCGACTGGCTCGACAGCATCCACAAGCTGTTCCCCAAGGACACCATCGAGCGCCTCGAACGCGACGCCATCGAGCGGTACCAGATCCACGACGTCCTCACCGACCCCGACGTCCTCGCCCGCATCGAGCCGAACCCCGCGCTCCTCAAGGCCGTCCTCCAGACCAAGCACCTGATGAACCCGGCGGTCCTCAACGCCGCCAGGCGCATCGTGGAGGAAGTGGTGCGCCAGCTGGTGGAGAAGCTGTCCGTGCAGGTCCGCACCGTTTTCACCGGCAGCCGCAACCGCAAGCCGAGCTTCCACCGCCGCGCCCGCGACTTCGACCTCAAGCGCACCCTCAAGTCGAACCTGAAGCACTACCGGCCCGAGGACCGGCAGGTCGCCATCGAGCGCCCCCACTTCCACTCGCGCACCTCCAAGCGCCTGGAGCAGTGGCAGCTCGTGCTCCTGGTCGACCAGTCGGGGTCGATGACCAGCTCGGTCATCCACTCGGCGGTCACGGCCGCGTGCCTGTACGCCCTCCCGGGCCTGAAGACCCACCTGGTCGCGTTCGACACCAGCGTGGTCGACATGACCTCCGAAGTGGACGACCCGGTCGAACTGCTCATGAAGGTCCAGCTCGGCGGCGGCACCGACATCGCCAAGGCCGTCGACTACGCGGCCGGGCTCATCGAGAACCCCCGCCGGTCCATCGTCGCCCTCATCACCGACTTCTACGAGGGCGGCAGCGAGTCCCGGCTCGTCCACACCACCAAGCAGCTGTGCGAGCAGGGCACCCAGTTCCTCGGCCTGGCCGCCCTCGACGAGGAGGCCAACCCCTCCTACGACCGCAACCTCGCCAAGCGCATGGCCGACGTCGGCGCCCACATCGGCGCCATGACCCCCTCCCACCTCGTCGAGTTCGTCGCGGAACGGCTCGGCACGTGAGGCCCGCACCCGTCCCGCCCACCGCTCGCTTCCCGAAACGGAGTGACCACCGTGTCCAGAAGTGACCTCCTGGCCCTGACCCCGGACGCCCTCGCCGCCCTCGCCAACCGCGGCCTCGTCAAGCGCGCCGCCAAGGACCTCGACGCCGGCACCGCCCCCGAGCTCACCCTCGCCGACGGCGCCCTCACCGCGGTCTTCCCCGACGGCGCCACCGCCGTCCTCCCCGCCGAGGGCGGCCTGGAGACCGCGACCTGCACCTGCGGCGCCGCCGGCAAGTGCCGCCACCGCGTCGGCGCCGTCCTCGCCTACCAGCGCGAGCACGCCGGCGCCGAACCGGCCGGGACCGAGGCGGCCCCGGCGGCGCCGGCGGAGACCGCCACCCCCGCCGTCATCACCGACGACCAGCTCCGCGACGCCCTCGGCCCCCACGCCCTCAAGGCCGCCGAGGCCACCCGCAAGGCCGGGTACACCGCCCGCCTCACCTGGCCCGGACCCGAGCGGCCCGCCGCCGCCGAACTCCCCGCCGCCACCGTGAGCTTCCTCGTGCCCGGCCTCGGCTACGTCCACACCGACGCCACCGGCCCCGCCCGCGACACCGCGATCGTCCTCGCCGTCTGGGCCTTCCGCGAGGCCGAGCCCGGCGCGGCCACCGTCGCCGTCGGCGGCGCGAACCCCGAGGAGACCCTGGCCGCCACGGTCGACCTCGCCGCCCAGGTCCTCCTCGACGGCGCCGCCGGGGCCGACGCGGTCCTGCGCGCCTCCCTCCAGCGCGAGGCCAAGGCCCTCACCCGCCGCCGCGCCCACTGGCCCGCCGGCGCCGTGAACGACCTCATCGACCAGCTCCAGCGCTACGAGGACCGCTCCGCCGCCTACGACCCCCACCGCCTCGCCGTGCTCCTGGCCGAGATCCCCGCCCGCGCCAAGGCCGCCGCCCACCCCCTCGGCACCCCCGCCGCGCACGTCCTCGGCTCCGAGGAGGCCGACGCGACCCCGCTGACCCTGGTGCGCCTCACCGGACTCGGCGCCCGCGTCGGCACCGAGGGCGACCGCCGCACCATGGAGCTCTACCTCGCCCAGCCCGAGACCGGCATGGTCCTCTCCATCAAGCGCGACTGGCCGATCCCCGAGGACGGCACCGTCACCGGCGCCGAGGTCGCCTCCCGCCGCCTCGCCGGATGCCGCATCGGCGCCCTCGCCGCGGGCAACACCGTCACCGAGGCCGCCACCCGCACCGCCGCCCGCGCCCTCAAGCTCGGCACCGGCCGCCTCGCCAAGACCCAGGTCCTCCCGCTCGGCCTCGCCTGGAACGACCTCCCGTCCTCCTTGCGCGCCACCGACCTCGGGGCGCTGGCCGACGAGCTCGGCGAGCGCCCGCCCGCGCTGGTGCGCCCGCGCGTGGCCGCGGAGTCCCTGCGGGTCCTCGCGGTCGCCGAGACCGAGCCCCTGGGCTACGACCCGGCCTCCCAGCGCCTCGCCGCCGAGATCACCGGTCCCGACGGCGGCACCGCGCTCGTCGTCGTCGCCCACACCTCCGCGGCCCCGGGCGCCCTGGAGGCCGCCGAGCGGGCGTTCACCGCAGGCCCGCTCGCGGTCGCCGGACACGTCCACCGCCACCGCGGGCGGCTCATCGTCGAGCCGACCGCGATCCTCACCGCGGACGGCCCGGTTGTCCCGGACTTCGCGCCGGGCGACGACTCGGCCGACCTCGCCGCCGCGGGCGACGCCGCCGCCTCCGAGCCCGTCTCGGCCGCGATCGAGGACGCGATCAGCGTCTGCGCCGACCTCGCGCACCAGGGCCTGCGGCGCTCCCGCGAGCCCTCCCGGGTCCGCGTCGAGGCCGCCGCCTCAGCGCTCAACCGCGTCGGCCTCCAAAGGGCCGCAATGGATTTCGTGCACCTGTCCAAAGCACTGGGCAATGAGGACGAGGGGGCGAAGGGCGCCGCCTGGACCGCCGCCGCGGTCCGGATGTTGGTCACCGCTGAGCTACACTAGCCGTCTCTCGGGAGATCCCCGGTCATCACACCAGCCACTCCAACACCACAGGGGCCGACCGTCCCCTCCGCAGAGTCGGCGATCCACATCGAAGCAATGAGGCTTTCTGTGCCATCACACACCGTGATCGACCTGCAAGACCCGATCTTCCTCGCCCACCGCGGCGGCAAGCTCCGCACCTCGACCACCGTCCCCCTCGACAGCCGCGAGGACCTGTCGGTCGCCTACACCCCCGGCGTGGCCCGGGTGTGCGAGGCCATCGCCGCCGACGAGTCCCTGGCCCGCACGCACACCTGGCGCTCGAACGTTGTCGCCGTGGTCACGGACGGCACCGCCGTCCTCGGCCTCGGCGACATCGGCCCGGCCGCCTCCCTCCCGGTCATGGAGGGCAAGGCTGCGCTGTTCCGCCAGTTCGCCGACGTCGACGCCGTCCCGATCTGCCTGGACACCAAGGACCCCGACGAGATCGTGGCCGCCGTCGCGGCCATCGCGCCGTCCTTCGGCGGGATCAACCTGGAGGACATCGCCGCACCGCGCTGCTTCGACATCGAGGACCGCCTCAAGGCGAGGCTCGACATCCCGGTGTTCCACGACGACCAGCACGGCACCGCCGTCGTCGTCCTCGCCGCGCTCACCAACGCCCTGCGCCTCCAGGACCGCCGCGCCGAGGACCTCACCGTCACGATCGTGGGCGCCGGCGCGGCCGGGGTCGCGATCACCAAGATCCTCACCGAGGCCGGGGTCGGCGACGTCATCGTGTGCGACTCGACCGGGATCGTCCACGAGGGCCGCGGGCGCCTCAACTCCGTGAAGGCCCGCCTGGCCACGTTCACCAACCGCACCGGCCGCCGCGGCGACGTCACCGCGGCCCTGCGCGGCGCCGACGTCCTCGTCGGCGTCTCGGGCGGCTCGATCCCGGAGTCCGCGCTCGAAGGCATGGCGCCGAACGCGATCGTGTTCGCCCTCGCGAACCCGACGCCGGAGGTCGCCCCGGAGACCGCCCTGCGGCACGCCGCGATCGTCGCGACCGGCCGCAGCGACTACCCGAACCAGATCAACAACGTCCTGGCGTTCCCGGGGATCTTCCGCGGCGCCCTCGACGCCGGGGCCCCGCAGATCACCGAGGCGATGAAGCTCGCCGCGGCGCGCGCCATCGCGGACATCGCGGCCGAGGACCTCGCCGCCGACCGCATCGTGCCCTCGCCGCTCGACCCGCGCGTGGCCCCCGCGGTCGCCGCGGCGGTCAAGGCCGCCGCCTAGACCGCCGCAGAGAACACGGCCTAGACCGCGCTCTCGGACACCGGTTCGGCGCTGAGCAGACCCGCCAGCGCCGCGATCACCTCGCGGCCCTCCACCTGGGAAGACCATTCCCTCGGGAGGGCCGCGTGTCCGTACGCGGCCCCGTACAGGTTCCCCAGGACCGACCCGGTCGAGTCCGAGTCGCCGCCGTGGCTGACGGCCGCCACCAGCCCGGCCCGCACGTCGTCGGTGCCGAGGAAGCAGTAGACCGCGATCGCCAGCGCCTCCTCCGCAATCCAGCCCTCGCCGAGCTTCGCGCACGTGTTCGGCCCGGGCGGGACGGTCCCGGCGTGCATGTACGCCCGCTGGAGCGCGTCGGCGGTCTCGGAGCGGCCGAGGTCGCGGCGCAGGTGGAGCATGGTCTCGGAGACCGCGCGCTGCGGCGTCTCGCCGTTGACCAGGTGCGACACGATCATCGCGAACGCCCCGGCCGCCGTCCCCGCGGTCGGGTGCCCGTGGGTGAGCGCCGAGCACTGCTCGGCGAGGTCGTAGGCCGCGGCGGGGGAGTGGCGCAGGCCGAAGGGGGCCGAGCGCATGACGGTGCCGCAGCCCTTGGAGTTGGCGTTGACCCCGGCGGTGCGGGCGCGCCAGTCGGAGGCGTCGCCCACGCGGTCGTGGGCGGCGAGGCCGGAGATGCAGGCGTTGCCGGGGGCGCGGCGCGCGTACAGCCACGGCTGGGCGGCGAGCCCTTCGGACGCCATGGGCGGCATGGGCTCCCGCTGGGTGTTCAGCCACCGCAGGTACGCCTTGCGGACGGACTCGACCTCGCCGCCGGGCGCGGCGAGGAGCAGCCCCTCGGCGGTGAAGAGGGTCATCTGGGTGTCGTCGGAGACGCGGTTGAACCGCATCTCGGTGACCCCGGCGGGGCCGAACTCCGCCGCGATGAACGGCCAGGCGTCGAACTCGACCTGGTACCCCAGGGCGTCGCCGACCGCGCCGCCGATGAGGCTGCCGAGGACGCGGTCGTGGCGTGAGAGCGCTTGTGTCACGCCGGGATTCTATGGCGTCCTTGCCTCCTCGGGCGCGACCGCGGCGGCCCGGTGCGCCGCCGACCCCTATAGACGACGCGGCCCCGGGCCGGAGCCCGGGGCCGCGAGAGTCGGGTCCGGCTAGACCGCCGGCTCCTTCGCCTCGTCGTCCTCCGCCACGTCGCCCTGCTCCCGCTCCGTCCGGTCCACGATGACGTCGCCCTCGCGCTCGCCGTGGATCTCGTAGTGCAGCGGCACCGCGTCGGTGCTCGGCTCGCGCCTGCGCAGGCTGAACGGCACCGCCACCACGGCCACCCACAGCACGCCCGCGCCGAGCATGTGCAGGCCCACCAGCAGCACCGGCAGGTCGAGGTAGTACTGCGTGTAGCCGATGACGCCCTGGAGCAGCTCCACCACCAGCAGCACGTACGCCGCGCGGATCGCGGGGCGCGGGGCCTTCACCGCGTGCAGCGCCGCGATCAAGGCGACCGTCAGGCCCACCAGCAGCCACACCAGGTCCGCGTGGAACTGCGACATCAGGGCCGGGTCGAGGCCGTTGCGCGGCGTGTCGGCGTCGCCCGCGTGCGGGCCCGAGCCGGTCACGATCGCACCGAGCACGATCACCGCCGCCGCCGTCGCCACCAGGCCGCGGCTCAGTAGCACCACGGGCCGGGGGACCAGCGGCACGACCTCGCCGTCCGGTTCGCCCGAGCGCACGTACAGCGCGAACGAGAGCGCCACGAGCGGGATCGAGGCCAGGAAGTGCAGGCCCACCACCCACGGGTTCAGGCCCGTCCACACGGTGATCCCGCCCAGGACCGCCTGCACCGGGACGTACAGGCACGCCCCGAACGCCAGCTTCACCAGCGAGGAGCGCCGCGGCACCCGCCGCCACGCCGCGAGCAGCGCGCCCACCGCGATCGTCACGAGCACCCAGGTCAGCACCCGGTTCCCGAACTCGATCGCGCCGTAGACCCCCATCTCGGGGGTCGCCACCAGCGAGTCCTCGGTGCACTTGGGCCACTCCGGGCAGCCCAGGCCCGACTCGGTCAGGCGCACCGCGCCGCCGGTCACGATGATGCCGACATTGGCGATCACACTGGCCAGCGCCCACCTGCGCACCGCGCCGGGCTTGCTGAACCACCGCTGCAACAGGTTCACCCGGCGAACCTAACCCGGTGCGCGCGCGCAGCGTGCGGCCGGGTCTCCCGGTGTGGGCCGCATCGTCCGGTCCCGAGGTGAGGTTAGGCAAACCTGCGTGCCCCGTCTCACCACAGGCCGTCTCGACGGCCCGGAGCGAATTAAGTAACATTTACCTTGTGGAAATGGTGACGAGGGCGACCAGCCACTCGACGGACGGGGACACCCGCCGCCGAGTGACCCGCCTCCTGCTCGAACGCGGCCACGCCACGGCTGCCGACCTCGCGCGGGACCTCGGCATCACCGCCACCGCCACCCGCCGCCATCTCGACGCGATGGAGGCCGAAGGCCAGGTCGAGACCCGCGTGGTCAGGACCGCCGGCCGCGGACGGCCCGCGAAGAGCTACCAGCTCACGCCCGCCGCCCGCACCTCCTTCGGCCACACCTACGACGACCTCGCGATGGAGGCGCTGCGCTGGATCCGCCGCTTCGAAGGCGAGGGCGCCGTCAGCGGCTTCGCCGCCGAGCAGGTCGCGCGCCTGGAGGCCCGCTGCCGGGCCGCCCTCGACGCGGTCGACGCGGACGACCCGATGGAGCGGGCCCAGGCGCTGGCCACCGCCATGTCGAGCGAGGGCTACGCCGCCACGGCGTCCGTCATCGCCTCGGGCGGGCAGATCTGCCAGCACCACTGCCCGGTGGCGGGCGTGGCCGCGGAGTTCCCGCAGCTGTGCGAGGCGGAGACGCGCGTGATCAGCCGCCTGCTGGGCGTCCACGTCCAGCGCCTGGCGACGATCGCGAACGGGGACGGGGTGTGCACCACCCACGTGCCCGGCAAGGACCGCGGCCGCAGGGCCGCGCACGGCGCCGGGGGGAGCGGACCCGTTCCGCTGCCCGCCCCCGAGCGCGCACAGACCGACAACCCGACAGGTCAAAGGTGAGACTTCAGATGACCGACACGCAGAAGAGCGAGCCGCTGAGCCAGGAGGAGGCCCTCGCCTCCCTCGAACGCTACGAGTACGGCTGGGCCGACTCCGACGCCGCCGGCGCCAACGCGCGGCGCGGGCTGACCGAAGAGGTCGTCCGCGACATCTCCGCGCGCAAGGGCGAACCCGCATGGATGCTCGACCTGCGCCTGAAGGGCCTCAAACTGTTCGGCCGCAAGCCCATGCCGAACTGGGGCGCCGACCTCTCGGGCATCGACTTCGACAACATCAAGTACTACGTCGAGGCGTCCGAGAAGCAGGCCGAGTCCTGGGAGGACCTGCCCGAGGACATCAAGAAGACCTACGACAAGCTGGGCATCCCCGAGGCCGAGCGCCAGCAGCTCGTCTCCGGCGTGGCCGCCCAGTACGAGTCCACGGTGCTCTACCACTCCATCCGCGAGGACCTGGAGCAGCAGGGCGTGGTCTTCATGGACACCGACACCGGCCTGCGCGAGCACCCGGAGATCTTCAAGGAGTACTTCGGCTCCGTGATCCCGGTCGGCGACAACAAGTTCGCCGCGCTCAACACCGCCACCTGGTCGGGCGGCTCGTTCATCTACGTGCCCAAGGGCGTCCACGTCGACATCCCGCTCCAGGCGTACTTCCGGATCAACACCGAGAACATGGGCCAGTTCGAGCGCACGCTCATCATCGCCGACGAGGGCTCGTTCGTGCACTACATCGAGGGCTGCACCGCCCCGGTGTACTCCTCGGACTCGCTGCACTCGGCCGTCGTGGAGATCATCGTGAAGAAGGACGCCCGCGTCCGCTACACGACCATCCAGAACTGGTCCTCGAACGTGTACAACCTGGTCACCAAGCGCGCGATCGCCGAGCAGGGCGCCACCATGGAGTGGGTCGACGGCAACCTCGGCTCGAAGGTCACCATGAAGTACCCGGCCGTGGTCATGGTCGGCGAGCACGCCAAGGGCGAGGTCCTGTCGGTCGCCATGGCCGGCGAGGGCCAGCACCAGGACACCGGCGCCAAGATGACCCACGCCGCGCCGCACACCTCCTCGACCATCGTGTCGAAGTCGATCTCGCGCGGCGGCGGGCGCACCTCCTACCGCGGCCTGGTCCAGGTCGACGAGGGCTCCCACCACGCGAAGTCCACCGTCAAGTGCGACGCGCTCCTGGTCGACACCATCTCGCGCTCCGACACCTACCCGTACGTCGACATCCGCGAGGACGACGTCGACATGGGCCACGAGGCCACGGTCTCCAAGATCGGCGAGGACCAGATGTTCTACCTCATGAGCCGCGGGCTCACCGAGGACGAGGCGGCCGCCATGATCGTGCGCGGCTTCATCGAGCCCATCGCCAAGGAGCTCCCGATGGAGTACGCCCTCGAACTGAACCGTCTGATCGAGCTGCAGATGGAAGGCGCGGTCGGTTAAGCGACCCGGACCGGAGACTAGGAACCAGAGTTTTCTATGAGCATTGAAGTGGCCCCGAAGCCGCACACCCACGGCCTCGGCGAGGTGCCCCCGAAGACGAAGTCGCAGCTGCTGCGCTCGTTCGACCCGGAGGAGTTCCCGGCGCTGAACGGCCGCGAGGAGGACTGGCGCTACACGCCCGTCAAGCGCCTCGCCGGCCTCGACGACACCGGGACCGCCCCGGCGGCGAAGGCCGCCGAGTACGCCGTCCGCAACCTGCCCGCCGGCGTCACCGCCGAAGCGGTCGGCAAGGACGACCAGCGGCTCGGCTCGATCCTGACCCCGTTCGACCGCCCCAGCGCGGTCGCCTGGGCCAAGACCGAGAAGGCGCTCCTCGTGGCCGTCGCGCCCGAGGCCGCCGTGGCCGGGCCCGTCTGGATCGACGTCACCGGCGGCGGCCTCGACGGCGCCACCTGGGCCCACACGTACATCGAGGTCGGCCACCACGCCGACGCGACGATCATCGTGCGCCACACCGGGCAGGCCCGCCTCGGCGACAACGTCGAGGTCTCGGTCGGCGACGGCGCCCACCTGCGCCTCGTCGTCCTCGCCGAATGGGACCGCGAGTCCACGCACGTCGAGCACCAGAAGGCCCGCCTCGGCACCGACGCGAAGCTCGACCACGTCGCCGTCACGCTCGGCGGCGACCTGGTCCGCCAGTACCTGTCGGTCGACTACGCCGGCCGCGGCGGCTCCGTCGACGCCTACGGCCTCTACTTCGCCGACACCGGCCAGCACCTGGAGCAGCGCCAGCTCGTGGACCACTCCGTCCCCGACTGCCGCTCGAACGTGAACTACCGCGGCGCCCTCCAGGGCGACACCGCGCGCACGGTCTGGGTCGGCGACATCCTCATCCAGGACGCCGCCACCGGCACCGACACGTACGAGATCAACCGCAACCTCGTCCTCTCCGACGGCGCCCGCGCCGTCTCGGTCCCCAACCTGGAGATCGAGACCGGGGAGATCGCCGGCGCCGGGCACGCGTCCACGACCGGCCGCTTCGACGAGGAGCACCTGTTCTACCTCCAGTCGCGCGGCATCCCCGAGGCCGAGGCCCGCCGCCTGGTCGTCAAGGGCTTCTTCAACGAGATCGTCGCCAAGGTCCCCGACGAGGCCCTCCGCGAGGAGCTCACCGAGCTCGTCGTCGCCCGCCTGGACGCCGGAGCGGCCGCGGCATGACCGACACCGACTTCCTGCGCGTGTGCGCCCTCGACGAACTGCCGGAGTCCGAGCCCGTCGCGGCCGACATCCACGGCACGTCGATCGTGCTCGTGCGCAAGTCCGACGAGGTGTTCGCCCTCTACGACGAGTGCTCCCACGCCGCCGTGGCGCTCTCCGAGGGCGACGTGGACGACTGCTCGATCGAGTGCTGGCTGCACGGGTCCATGTTCGACCTGCGCACCGGCAAGCCGTCTGGCCCGCCCGCCACGACCGCGGTTCCGACCTACCCGGTCGAGCTCCGCGACGGCGACGTCTACCTCAGCCTGAAGCCCAAGACCACCGAAAACGCCTAGAGGAAACTGTTATGAGCAAGCTCGAGATCCGCGACCTGCACGTCTCGGTCGACACCGAAGAGGGCGCCAAGCCGATCCTGCACGGCGTCGACCTGACCATCAACTCCGGGGAGACCCACGCCATCATGGGCCCCAACGGGTCCGGCAAGTCGACCCTGGCCTACTCGCTGGCCGGGCACCCGAAGTACGAGATCACCGGCGGCACGGTCCTCCTCGACGGCGACGACGTCCTGGCGATGAGCGTCGACGAGCGCGCCCGCGCCGGCCTCTTCCTCGCCATGCAGTACCCGGTCGAGGTCCCCGGCGTCAGCGTCTCCAACTTCCTGCGCACCGCCAAGACCGCGGTCGACGGCGAGGCCCCCAAGCTCCGCACCTGGATGAAGGACCTCAAGGGCGCCATGGCCGAGCTGAAGATGGACGAGGCGTTCATCAACCGCAACGTCAACGAGGGCTTCTCCGGCGGTGAGAAGAAGCGCCACGAGATCGTGCAGATGGAGCTCCTCAAGCCCAAGTTCGCGATCCTCGACGAGACCGACTCCGGCCTCGACGTGGACGCCCTGCGCGTCGTCTCCGAGGGCATCAACCACGCCAAGGAGACCACCGACTCCGGCGTCCTGCTCATCACGCACTACACCCGCATCCTGCGGTACGTGAAGCCCGACTTCGTGCACGTCTTCGTTGACGGCCGGATCGCCGAGGAGGGCGGCCCGGAGCTCGCCGAGAAGCTCGAGGCCGAAGGCTACGAGTCCTACGTCGGCACGAAGGCCGCCTAGACCAGGAGGAGCCCGTGGAGGCTGTCACCAAGCTCGACGTCGAGGCCGTCCGCGCCGACTTCCCGATCCTCAAACGCATGATCGGGGACCGGCCGGTCGCCTACCTGGACTCCGCTGCGACCTCGCAGAAGCCCGTCCAGGTCGTCGAGGCCATGCGCCGCTTCACCGAGCACTCGAACGCGAACATCTCGCGCTCGGTGCACACCCTCGGGGCCGAGGCCACCGAGGCGTACGAGGGCGCCCGCGCCCGGGTCGCCGCCTTCATCGGCGCCCCGAGCGCCGACGAGGTGGTGTTCACCAAGAACTCCACCGAGGCGATCAACCTGCTCGCGTACGCGTTCCAGAATGCCGCGCTCGACCCGCACGCCGACCCGCGACTGCGCCTGGCGCCCGGCGACGAGATCGTCGTGACCGAGATGGAGCACCACGCCAACCTCATCCCGTGGCAGCAGCTCGCCCGGCGCACGGGTGCGGTCCTGAAGTGGATCGGCATCACCGACCACGGCCGGCTCGACCTCGAGTCGGTCCCCGAGGTCATCACCGAGCGGACCAAGCTGGTCTCGTTCACGCACGTCGCGAACCTGCTCGGCACGGTCAACCCGACCTCGCAGATCACCGCGCGCGCCCGAGAAGTGGGCGCACTGGTCGGCCTCGACGCCTCCCAGTCCGTCCCGCATATTCCCGTGAACGTCGCTGAACTCGGCGTCGACTTCATCGCCTTCACCGGCCACAAGATGCTCGGGCCCACCGGCATCGGCGTCCTGTGGGCGAAAGCGGACCTGCTCGACGCCATGCCGCCGTTCCTCACGGGCGGCTCCATGATCAAGACCGTCACCATGGAGCAGACGACCTTCGCCGAGGCGCCGGCCAAGTTCGAGGCCGGCACGCCGCCGATCGCCGAGGCCGTCGGCCTCGCCGCCGCCGTCGACTACCTCGACTCGCTCGGCATGGAGAACGTGCGCGCCCACGAGAAGGAGCTCGCCGGGTACATGCTCGAGCGGCTGGAGACCGTCGACGGGCTCACCGTCATCGGCCCCCGCGTCCCGATCGGGCGCAGCGCCACCGTCTCCTTCACCCTCGAGGGCGTGCACCCGCACGACGTCGGCCAGGTCCTCGACGCCGAGGCGGTCGCCGTCCGCGTCGGCCACCACTGCGCCAAGCCCACCTGCGACCGCTTCGGCGTCAACGCCACGACCCGCGCCTCCGCGTACGTGTACAACACGCACGAGGAAATAGACCGGCTCGTGGAGGCGTTGGGCAGGGTGCGAAAGGTGTTCTCCTGATGAATCTCGACGAGCTCTACCAGGAAGTCATCCTGGACCACTACAAGCGCCCCCGCGGCGCCGGCCTGCGCGAGCCCTACGAGGGGGAGTCGCACCAGGTCAACCCGACCTGCGGCGACGAGATCACCCTCCGGGTGCACGTCGACGGGGACAAGATCGCCGACGTCTCCTACGAGAACGTCGGCTGCTCGATCTCCAAGGCGTCCGCCTCCGTCCTCTACGAGCTGGTCAACGGCTCCACGGTCGACGACGCGCTGGCCCGTCTGGCCGAGTTCACCGAACTCATGAACTCCAAGGGCCAGGGCGAGGGCGACGAGGAGACCCTGGAGGACGCGGTCGCGTTCGCCGGCGTCTCGAAGTACCCCATGCGCGTCAAGTGCGCGCTCCTGGGCTGGATGGCGTTCAAGGACGCCCTGGTCCGCGCCGAAGCGACCTCCGGAAGGACCGACGCATGACCGACACCGTGAAGGCCAAGGAGGACGACGTCCTCGAGGCCATGAAAGACGTCGTCGACCCCGAGCTGGGCATCAACGTCGTCGACCTGGGCCTGATCTACGGCGTCCACGTCGACGAGACGAACGTGGTCACCCTCGACATGACCCTGACCTCGGCGGCCTGCCCGCTGACCGACGTCATCGAGGACCAGTCCCGCTCGGCCCTGTGCTCCGGCGCCGAGGGCGGCCTCGCGGCCGACCTCAAGATCAACTGGGTGTGGATCCCGCCGTGGGGCCCCGACAAGATCACCGACGACGGCCGCGACCAGCTCCGGGCACTGGGCTTCAATGTCTGACGAAGTCAGACTTGAAGGGTGAAGCACAGGAACGTCTAGATGGTCAGGATCCGCCCCGCCGCGGGCGGCGGCGCGAACGTCGAGGTCGAGCCCGAGCGCCTGCCCAAGTGGGTGGCGAACTTCGCGGCGCGCAACGGCGGCATCGCCGCCCACCACGCCGAGGGCGACGCGTGGACGATCGAGTCGAACGGTTCATCGAACAGCGGCTCACTGAACGGCGGCACGCCGGCCGGTGATCGCGGACCCGGGCGCCAGACGGCGCAGGTCCGCTGGACACTGGCCGGCGGCCTGCCCGCCGGATGGCTCCTCGACGACGACCCGCGGCGGGCAGCCGAGCACCTGCGCGACTACGCCCTCGAACCCCGCGTCATCGCGGTGCTCCTCGCCCGCAAGGGCGCGTACTCGGTCGGCATCCTGCGGGACGGCCGGATCACCGCCTCGAAGACCGACACCGCGTACGTCCAGGGCAAGACCAAGGCCGGCGGCCAGTCCCAGCAGCGCTTCGCGCGCCGCCGCGAGGGCCAGGCCCACGCCGCCGAGAAGCGCGCCAAAGACGCCGTGTTCAGCGTCCTCGGCAATGCCGAATTCGACGCCCTCGTCACCGGCGGCGTGGTCGACGGCATCCTCGAAGACCCGCGCCTCGCGCGCCTCAGGCCCGCGGTCCACTTCGGCGACATCGCCGAACCCAAGCAGCACCTCCTCACCGAGACCGCCTACCGCGCCATCGGCTTCCGCATCCTCATCGCCTGAGCCGCCTGCACTGAACGCCCGCACCCGCCGCCGACGCCGTCCTGCTCGGACTCGGGCGCGACTTCGTGGTCGACTCGACCCTGTAGGTCAGTCCAGGGCGAGGTCGACCAGGCGCTTCGCGTGGAGGCGGGTGGAGTCGAAGACCGGGACCGGGCTGTCGGACCCGTCGACCAGGAGGGTGATCTCGGTGCAGCCGTAGACCATGCCCTCGCAGCCCTCGGCCGCCAGGCCGGCCATGATGCGGCGGTAGGCGTCGCGGGACCCGTCCCGGACGACGCCGAGGGTCAGCTCCTCGTAGATCACGTCGTGCACCACCGTGCGGTCCGCGGCGTCCGGCACCGCGACCTCGATGCCGTGCGTCGCCATGCGCTCGGCGTAGAAGCCCATCTCCATCGTGAACCGGGTGGCGAGCAGGCCGACCCGGGTGAGTCCCGCGGCGCGGATCGCGTCGGCCGTGGCGTCCACGAGGTGCACGAACGGGACCCGGACCGCCGCCTCGATCCGGTCGGCGACCAGGTGCATCGTGTTGGTGCACAGGCCGATGAGGTCGGCGCCGCCGCGTTCGAGGCCGACGGCCGCCTCGGCGAGGGCCTTGCCCGCGCCGTCCCAGTCCCTGGCGCGCTGCATCGCCTCGATCTCGCCGAAGTCCACGGTGGCCATGAGGCTCTTCGCGTTGTGCTGTCCGCCCAGGCGGGTCCTGACGTCCTCGTTGACGAGCCGGTAGTACTCGGCCGAGGACTCCCAGGACATCCCGCCGATCAGTCCGATGGTGCGCATCGCCCCATTGTGCCCGGCGCCCTCGCATCTCGGCGCCTTGCATCCCGGCACGCGAAGGCCGCCCCGGCCGATGCCCGGGGCGGCCTCCGCGGCGCTCAAGCGGACTTGAGCGCCAGCTCCGTCGACCAGTTGCCCTGGATCTGGTCCTGGACCTTCATGTGCAGGAGCTGGAACGACTCCAGCGCGGCGGCGTGCTTGAGGCCGCCGACGTCGATCGGGCGCAGGTCGGCGTCGAGGCACAGGCCGCTGAGGGTCCGCTTCGCCTCGGGGTCGTCCCCGGCGATGAAGACGTCGAGGGGCCCGGAGTTCGCGAGCCGGGAGGCGAACGTGGTGTTGAACGCCTTGACGACCCGCGCGCCCGGCGCGGCCGCGGCGATCTCCTCCGCCGCGGATTTCCCCGCGGGCGTCACGAGGCCGTCGAAGGTGTCGAAGTCGACCGGGTTGCAGATGTCGACCACGGTCTTGCCGGCGAGGTCGCCCGCCCACATCTCCGCGACCTGCTTGCTCCCCTCGTAGGGCGTGGCCAGCACGACCACCTCGGCCCCGGCGGCGTTGTTCAGCGGCTCGCCCGCCGCACCGTCGCCGAGTTCGGCGGCCAGGTCCGCGGCCTTGTCGGGCTCGCGGTCGGCGATGCGGACGCGGTGGCCGCCGCGCACGAGCCGCAGGCCGATGCCGCGGGCCATGTTGCCCGAGCCCACGATCAGGACTTCCATGGATGACTCCTTCGTACGGTCCGGTAGAGACATTCGGGCGGGGCGTCAGGGGGCGGTCTCGGCGCGGACCTCGCACGCCTTCGCGTCCGGGTCGTCCATCGGCGGCTGCGATCCGCGCAGCACCAGGTTCGGCATGAACAGCGTCAGCACGATCGTCACCGCCGCGATGCACGCGGCCACGAGGAACACCAGGTCGAGGCCGTCGGTGAACGCCTGCTGCACGACGAGCCGCACCGGCTCGGGCAGGTGGGCGACCACCGTGGGGGACTGCATGACCGCCGACAGGTCGGTCTCGCCGAACCCGGACGCCTCCTGCGGCGAGAGCTGCGCGACCGCGCCCGGCAGGTTCGCGGCGAGCTCGTCGTTCAGCTTCGAGGTCATGACCGCACCGAGCACGGCCGTGCCGATCGCGCCGCCGAGCGAGCGGGCGAAGTTGTTCGTGCTCGTGCCCGCGCCGAGGTCCTCGATCCGCACGATGTTCTGCATCGCGAGGACCAGCGGCTGCATGAACATGCCCATGCCCACGCCCAGGACCAGCAGGAACAGGCTGCTGGTCCACAGCGGCGTGTCGACGTGGAGCTGCGTGAACAGCGCCAGCCCGGCCGTGATGACGATCGACCCGGCGACCAGGAACCACTTGTACCGGCCCACCCGCGAGATGACGAACCCCGAGGACACCGACGTGAGCACCATGCCGGCCATCATCGGGATCATGAGGAGCCCGGAGTCGGTGGGGGAGTAGCCGCGCACCATCTGGAAGAACAGCGGGATGTACACGATCCCCGAGAACATGCCGACGCCGAAGATGAGCGCGATGACGCTCGCGAGCGCGAACGTGCCCTGCCGGAACATCCGCAGCGGCAGGATCGGCTCCTCCGCGCGGGTCTCCACGAGGATGAACGCGGCCGTCAGCACCGCCGCGGCGGCGAACAGGCCGATGATGACCCCCGAGCCCCACGCGTAGTCGTCCCCGCCCCACGTCACCGCCAGCAGCAGGCACACCACGGCCGGGACGAGGCAGGCCGCGCCCAGGTAGTCGATCCTGCGGGGCCGGGTCGGGAAGTGGTGGCGGCGCAGCACCTGGTCGACCGCGATCATCGCGGCGAGCCCCAGGGGCAGGTTGATGTAGAAGATCCAGCGCCAGTCCACTTCGGAGAGCCAGCCGCCGAGGACGGGCCCGGCGACCGACGAGATGCCGAAGACCGCGCCGAAGAACCCCTGGTACTTGCCGCGCTCGCGGGGCGAGACGACGTCGGAGACGACGGTGAACGCGAGCGAGATGAGGCCGCCGCCGCCGAGGCCCTGGAGGCCGCGGAACAGGATGAGCTGGAGCATGTTCTGCGACAGGCCCGCCAGGGCCGAGGCGACGAGGAAGATGACGATCGCGACGAGGATGACCGGCCGCCGCCCGTACAGGTCCGAGAGCTTCCCGTACAGCGGCGTCGAGGCGGTGGTCGCGATGAGGTACGCGGTGACGACCCACGTGTAGTCGCCCATGCCGTCGAGGTCCCCGACGATCGTGGGCAGGGCGGTGCCGACGATGGTCTGGTCGAGGGACGCCAGGAGCATGGTGAGCATGAGCGCGCCGAAGAGCGTGTACAGCTCCTTGCGGCTCATGTCCGCCGCGCCCGCCCGCTCGCCCATAGGTGCGAGCGTATGGCCCGCCTCCGTCGAGGCGGGCCGAAACCGGCTTATCGGGGCCGCTTGTCGACCGCCCACGATCCGGCCGGGACGATGACGTGCCCGACCTGGGCCTCCTGCTCGGTGTGGTTGACGATGAACCGCCATTCGCCGCGGTCGACCACGTCGAGTCCGGGCCCGCCGGGGCCGGTGAGCTCCAGTTCCTCGAAGAGGCGGTCCCAGGCGTCGTCGCCGAGCTTGCACGAGACGTACCACGCCTCGCCCTCGCCGAACGGGTTGACGGTGACGGCGGGCTGGCCCTCGATGAGGTCGCCGGTGGCGTACTGGGTGACGCACTGGGCGCCGCGCAGCTCCACGAGCTCGCAGAAGCGCTCGGCGGCGCCGAAGTTCCACAGCGCGCGGCGCTCCCCGGCGGGCTGGGGCAGGTGCTCGGTGACGCGGACGCCGAACAGGTCGGTGAGACCGCCGAGGTACCCGTCGAGCCAGACCTGGCAGTGCTCGTCCACCGCGCCGGTGAGGTAGGAGGCGACGAGGCGCCCGCCCCCGGCGGTGAACCAGCGCAGGTTCTCGGCCGCGGCCCGGCTGAGGACGTACGTCGTCGGCGCGATCACCGTGGCGTACTTCGACAGGTCGCCCTCGGGGGAGGCGAAGTCGGCGACGACGCCGCGTTCGCGCAGGACCCGGTGGATCTGGGCGGCGTTCTCCAGGTAGTCGACGGGCGCGGGCAGGTGGGCCGCCGCGGTCGCCCACCACGACTCGGGGCTCCACAGGATCGCCACGTCCGCTTCGACCGGCTCGGCCGTGGTGTGCGCGATCCCCGGGAGGGTGTTCCCGAACTCCACGACCTCGCGGAACATGCGGGTGTTCTTGCCCGCGTGGGGGACCAGCGCGGAGTGCCACTGCTCGGCGCCGCCGCGCCCGGCGCGCCACTGGAAGAACATGGCGCCCTTGGAACCGCGGCTGATGTGGATCATCGAGTGCCGGGCCATGCGGCCAGGGGTCTTGGCGACGGCGCCGTCCTTGGAGTGGACGGCCGCGGCGGCCTGCTCCATGAGGAGCCAGTCGCCGCCTCCGGCCCACGACCGGGACAAGTCGGCGTGGAAGGCGCTCTGCTGCTCGGCGCGCTCGTCGGGCGCGGAGGGGTAGGAGTCGAAGGCGACGAGGTCGACCTCCGCGGCCCACTTCCACGGGTCGACCGGGACCCACTGCCCGAAGACGAGGTTGGTGGTGACGGGGACCTCGGGGTTGGCCTCGCGCAGGAGGTCGCGCTGCTCCTTGTAGTGGTCGAGCATCGCGTCGGAGGTGAAGCGCTTGAAGTCGAGCTCGTGCGCGGGGTTGGCGAGGTACTGGGTGGCGCGCGGGGCGAGGACCTGGTCCCACTCGCCGTAGTGCTGGCTCCAGAACGAGCCCCACCAGGCCGTGTTGAGGGCGTCGAGCGTCTCGTACTTCGCCTCCAGCCAGGTGCGGAAGGCCCGCTCGGCGTGCTCGGAGAAGCTCGTCGACCCGTACTCGTTGTGGACGTGCCACATCGCGAGGGCGGGGTGCCCGGCGTAGCGCTCGGCGAGGGCGGCGGCGATGCGCCGGGACGCCTCGCGGTAGGCGGGCGCGGTGACGTCGTAGGTGTCGCGCGAGCCGTGGACCTGGCGCACGCCGTCGGGGCGTACGTTGAGCGCGTCGGGGTGCGCGAGGGTGAACCACGGCGGGGGCGAGGCGGTCGGGGTGGCGAGGTTGACCGCGATGCCGCCGGCGTGGAGCTTGCCGAGCACGGTGTCGAGCCATGCGAAGTCGTACTCGCCTTCGCGCGGTTCGAGCCGCGCCCAGGAGAAGACGCCGACGGTGACGAGGTTGACCCCGGCCTCGCGCATGAGGAGGACGTCGTCGTCCCAGACCTCCTCGGGCCACTGCTCGGGGTTGTAGTCGCCGCCGTAGCACAGGCCGTCGAGACCTCGGGGCCAGTCCATGGGTCCTCCACAGCGCAAAGGGGGTCAGTTAGTTGCAGGACAAAACTAACTGGTTCCGGGTGGTTTGCCCAGCCTAATGCGAGTGGACTACATGTCAGTGCGGGGTGGTCACTGTCCCGCGGTCTGGAGCGCCTGGAACCGCTCGAAGCGCAGCCGCTCGGGCCACGTGTCGTCGAGCGGCGGGAGCTGCGAGGGGTCGACGCCGACCGCCCACGCCAGCAGCAGGTCGGCGAGCCTGGGGTTTCGGGCCAGGCCCGGGCCGTGCATGTAGGTGCCGATGACGTGGCCCGCCCAGGCGCCCTCGGTCGCGCCGTCGTTGCCGACGCCGGCCGTGACGCGCGCGAGGGGCTGCACGGCCTCGCCGAGGTGGGTGCGCCCGCCGTGGTTCTCGAACCCGGTGATCGGGCCGATGCCCAGCTGCGGGTGCGACTCGCCGGCGATCTCGCCCACGGCCCGCGAAGGGCCCCGGTCCGAGCGCAGGTCGAGGATGTTCAGGCCCTCGTAGGCGCGGCCGTTCGCGTAGAACGAGGAGCCGAGGAGCTGGTAGCCCGCGCAGATGGCGAGGATCGGCTTCCCGGCCTCGGCGGCGCGGCTGAGCGCGCCGTCCTGGAGGAGCCGGTCGGCCGCGACGGCCTGCGGGCCGTCCTCGCCGCCGCCGATGAGGTACATGTCCGCGGTGTGCGGGATGTGCTGGTCGCTGCGGATCTGCATCGGCTCCACGTCGATGCCGCGGGCGCGCGCCCGGTGGGCCAGCACGAGGAGGTTCCCCCGGTCCCCGTACGTGGACAGGAGGTCGGGGTAGAGCCAGACGATGCGCAGGGTGCTCATTGCCACGGTCGGTCGCTCTCTCTCGCTAGTTGACCCGGTTGAATTCGGCGCGGATGTCCTGGAACGCCGTGTAGTTCGCGACCACCTCGACCGGGCCCGGCGGCACCGCCGCGATCGCGGCCCTGATGTCGTCGACCACGATGAAGTCGACCCCGTCGACCTCCAGCCGCACGGCCAGGTCGGTGCGGCGGTCGCCGGTGACGACGACCTTCCGGCCGGCCAGGGACGTGAAGTCCACGTCGTAGATCCAGGAGGTGTCGAAGCCGTCGACCTCGCGCGCGTTCAGCGACAGGACCACCGGCGGGACCGGGTCGATCATGTCGAACGACTCCAGCCATCCCGCGGGGTTCTTCGCCAGCAGCAGCCGCAGCTGGCGGCCGTCGCGCTCGACCTTCGCGTACCGGCCCGCGACCGAGGCGACCTCCGACAGGCGCGGCGCGGCCTGCGCCGGGTCCACCCCGAACAGGCTCGCCACCGCGAGCGCGGTCGCCGCGTTGGCCCGGTTCACCCGGCCCGGAAGCTGGAGGCGCAGGTCGTAGCGGCGCCCGTCCGGGCCCACCACGGCCTCGCCCTGGTGGGCGACCGACCACTGCGGGCTCGGCCGGTTCAGGCCGCAGTTCGTGCAGCGCCAGAACTCGCCGAAGCGGTCCAGGTGCGCGCCGCAGTTCGGGCAGATCGCCGAGTCCGCGGTCCAGCTCTGGCCCGCCGCGACCCACACGACCCGCTGGCACACCGACGCCGCCCACACGATGAGCGGGTCGTCGGCGTTGGCGACGATCGTGGTCTGCCCGGCCGACGCCTGGAGCGTCTGGCGCCACTTCGCGGCCAGCGCGGTGACCTCCATGGCCCGGTCGAGCTGGTCCCGGGAGAGGTTGAGCAGCGCGACGACCTTCGGGCGGGCCGCGTCCAGCAGCTGCCCCAGGTAGTGCTCGTCGCATTCGAGCGCCGCGTACTCGGCCTTCGGGGCCTTCGCGAGCGCCGTGGTGTGGCCGGTCGGCATGTTCGCGCCGAACGAGTTCGTCGCGACCCGGCCGATGGCCTCCAGCGCGGCCGTGGTGAACCGCGTGGTGGTGGTCTTGCCGTTGGTGCCGGAGATGAGCACCACGTGGCGGCCCTCGGCGAGCAGTTCGAGGAGACGCGGTTCGACGATCAGTCCGACTCTGCCGCCGATCACCGAGCCGTCGCCCCGGCCCGTGGCGCGCGAGAGCGCCGCCGCGGTCCGGAGCAGCGTGGTCGCGAACTTCGCGCGTGGGGTCAGACTCGCGCTCATACGGGCTCTCGCTTTCGTCTTGATCGCACTCGGCGTGCTCGAACGACCGTGCTTCTCGAACGACCGTGCTTCTCCAACGACCGTGCTTTTCCAACGACTATGCACAAGAGTTTGTCACACCAGTCCCCGCAGGCGTGAGGAGTGGCCGGTCGCCGTGAGGCCGCCCGCGTTCGCCGCCCCCGGCGCAGTGACGGACGCGAATGCCCTTGCGCCGCCGCGCGGGCGCGCCCGGGGCCCCGCCGGGCCGCCGGCCTCCCCGTCGCTCCACAGTGACCGATCGGGGACGGCCCGTGCGCGGCCCTCGTCGCGCAGCGTGCGCCCCTCGTCGCCCATGGTCGGATCGCCTGCGTCCCAAGCCACTCGGCGGAGTGAACACTGAGTGAAACTCGCCTTTCGGGCCCCCTGTTGCGCAACCGTCACTCCACTGTCCTCCACCACCGCTGACCAGCCCCGACGCCGCGCCCAACACGGATGCCACGCGGAAACAACCCCCATAGGTGGGGGAGAGTGGAGTAAGGTGGGGCGCAATGGCGGGGCAGGTGACCCGCCACAGCGGTCGGGGAGGCCGCGCAGCCTGAGAGTCACGGGGGGTGGCGCCGATGTTCCTCGGCACCCATACCCCGCGCCTGGACGACAAGGGCCGCGTGATCCTGCCCGCCAAATTCCGGGAAGGACTGGCGGAGGGAGTCGTGATCACGAAGGGCCAGGAGCGCTGCCTGTACGTGTTCCCCGAAGCGGAGTTCGCGCGCATCGCCGAATCCCTCCAGCAGGCCCCCATGTCGAGCAAGACCGCCCGCGCCTACACGCGCGTGTTCTTCGCCTCGGCCCACGACGAGGTCCCCGACAAGCAGGGCCGCGTCACCATCCCCCAGCGCCTGCGCGACTACGCCGGTCTCGACCGCGACCTGGTCGTCATCGGCGCCTCGAACCGGGTCGAGATATGGAACGCACCGACCTGGGACGAGTACCTGGAGGCTTCTGAAGAGGCCTTCGCCGACATCGAAGAGGGCGACCTGCCCGAAGGACTGTGAGAAGGAGGTGAGTGCGATGAACGACGCGCCGCACGTGCCCGTCATGCTCGACGAGGTGCTGGCGTACCTGGAGCCCGCCGCGGCCCGGCCCGGCGCGGTGGCGGTCGACGCCACCCTCGGCGCCGGCGGCCACAGCGAGGCCCTGCTGACCGCGCACCCCGGACTCACCGTCGTCGGGGTCGACCGCGACCCGAACGCCCTCGACCTCGCCTCCAAGCGCCTCGCCGGCTTCGGCGACCGGTTCGTCCCGGCCCGCGCCGTCTACGACGAGATCCCCGAAGTCCTGCGCGCCGGCGGCTTCAAGGCCCTCGACGCCGTGCTGTTCGACCTCGGGGTCTCCTCGATGCAGCTCGACCAGCGCGAACGCGGCTTCGCCTACAGCCAGGACGCGCCCCTGGACATGCGCATGAACCCCGACGACCCGCTCACCGCCGCGACCGTCGTCAACACCTACGCGCCCGGCGACCTCGTCCGCATCCTGCGGACCTACGGCGAGGAGAAGTTCGCGACCCGCGTCGTCAGCGCCATCGTCGACGCCCGGAGCAAGGCCCCGATCACCTCCACCGGCGTCCTCGCCGAGCTCGTCAAGGACGCCATCCCGCAGGCGGGCAAGCGCACCGGCGGCAATCCCGCGAAGCGCACCTTCCAGGCGCTTCGGATCGAGGTGAACGGGGAACTGGAGACCTGGGAGCGGGCCCTGCCCGCGGCCCTCGACGCCATGAACCCCGGCGGCCGCGTGGTCGTCCTGTCCTACCACTCGCTCGAAGACCGCATCACCAAGCAGGAACTGGCCAAGCGCGCCAGGTCCAACAGCCCGGCGGGACTGCCCGTCGACCTCCCCGGAACCGAACCCACCTTTCGACTCCTGACGAAGAAGGCCCAGCAACCGACCCAGACCGAACTCGATCGGAACCCGCGCTCGGCGCCCGCCCGGCTCCGCGCGGCAGAACGCATCGCACCGTCCACCAGAGCAGGAGGCGCATCATGAGCGACCAGTACCGTCGCGCGCAGGCCGACCCCGAGGAGATCATCAAGGCCGCCCGCCGCCGGGCGCGCGCCGCGTCCTCGCGGCGACGATCCCTCGTCGGCGACGCCGCGGACGCCCCTGCCTTCGACGGGAACCTGGCGGTGCAGCCGGCCCCCGTGGAGACCCCGGTCGAGGTACCGGACGCCCCGGCCGCGCCGCAGCGCGAGACCGTCGTCATCCCGCGCACCGAGACCGCCGAGCGCCCGGCCGCCAAGCCCGCGCCCGAGCCGGTCGAGGTGCCGCGCCCGGCCTTCGTCGGCGGCATCGTCGGCCTGGTCGTCGCCGGCATCGTGGGCCTGCTGCTGCTCAACACGGTCATCAACGAGGACGCCTACCACCTGCAGGAGCTGCGGACCCAGGCGAACGAGCTGGACCAGTCCGAGCAGGCGCTGGCCGACGAGCTGACGAACCTGAACTCGCCGAACAACCTGGAGGCGGAGGCGTCCCGGTTCGGCATGGTCCACCCCGACAAGGTCACGTTCCTGTACCTTCCCGGCGGCGAGACCGTCGAGATGCCGTGGAACGAGGACTAGGAGTTCGATGACCGAATCCGACCCCCGACGGCGCCGCGACCCCTCCTCGATCAGCCGGGCGCGCCGCTACACGCCCCGCGGGCGCACCGTCCGCGAGGCCGCGGAGGCGGGAGAGGACAACCGGGCCAGGGAGAACGGGGCGCGCGACCGCGAGGCCGCGCGCCGCGAGCGCAACCGGGCCGCGCAGCAGGAGCACGGGACCGAGGACCTCGCGGCGCAGCGGCGCCGCGAGGCCGCGGCCCGCTCCCGCGAACGGCGCCAGCGCGAGACCGGCGCGGTCCCCGCGGAGACCCGCACCACGACCGCCCGCCGCACGGGCACCGTCAAGTCGGAGCCCGTGCGGCGCAACGGCACCGCGCGCGCGGGCACGGCCCGGCGCACCGCCGCCGCCGGGCCCCAGCGGCGCGCCTCTTCGCGCCCGACCTCGCGCGTCACCGGTCCGGTCAAGGCCGTCCCGGTCAAGCCCCTGCCGCACCTGCCGCGCCTGGGCAGCCCGCGGCGGCGTCTGCGCATGGCCTCGGCGTTCGTCATGATCCTGCTGGTGCTCTCGGGCACCCGCCTCATCCAGCTCCAGGTGACCGACTCGGCGGCGTACGCGGCGGAGGCGATGAACCAGCGCCTGACCACCGAGCCGCTGCCGGCCGAGCGCGGGGCGATCCTGGACCGCAACGGGAACCGCCTCGCCTACTCGATCGAGGCGAACTACATCGCCGTCGACCCGGTCATGGTCGAGGGCGACCCCGGCGAGCTCGCCGCCCGGCTCGCGCCGCTCCTGGGGCGCACCGCCTCCGAGCTCGAGCCGATCATCGCCACGCGGGAGACCGCGCAGGGCGAGCCGATCCGCTTCGCGTACCTCCAGCGCGGGGTGGACCTCGCGATCGGCGACGAGGTCGCCGACCTGGAGGACCCGGGCCTCATCATCGGCGACGACGAGCGCCGCGTGGTCCCCGGGCACGACCTGGCCGCCAACGTCCTCGGCTTCACCGGCGGCGACGCCGGCGAGGGCCTGGGCGGCCTGGAGGCGTCCTACAACGACTGGCTCACCGGCACCGACGGCGAGGTCTCCTACGAGCGCAGCCAGTCCGGCCAGCCGATCCCCGGCGCGTTCTACCGCGAGGAGGAGGCGGTGCCGGGCCGGGACATCCAGCTCACCATCGACGCCGACCTCCAGTTCCAGGTGCAGAAGATCCTGGAGCAGACGGTGACCGACCACGACGCGCAGTTCGGCTCGGCCATGGTCATGGACGTCGGCACCGGCGAGATGCTGGCGATGGCCTCGACCCCGACCTACGACGCGGCCAACCCGTTCGAGGTCGACAGCGACGAGGCGTACCGCGACTACGGCACCCAGGCCACCGTGGACCCCGGCTCGATCCACAAGGCGGTCGTGTTCGCCGCCGCCCTCGAGGAGGGCTGCATCGAGCCCGACGGCACCATGCACGTGGAGCAGACGATCAACAAGGGCGGCACCGACTACCGCGACGGCTACGAGCACGGCAGCGCCGAGCTGAGCCTGGCCGGGATCATCGCCCAGTCCTCGAACGTGGGCACCATCCAGCTCGCCGACTGCGTCGGCAAGGAGCGGCTGTACGAGTACCAGCAGGCGTTCGGCCTCGGCGAGGCCACCGGCGTCGGCATCACGGGCGAGGCCACCGGCATCCTCCAGCCGCCGGACAACTGGTCGGGCACCTCCTACGGCTCGGTCCCGATCGGCCACGAGGGCACCGCCACGATCATCCAGATGGCGGCCCTGTACGCCGCCATCGCGAACGACGGCGTGTACGTGCAGCCCACGCTCGTCGACCACCTGCTCGACGCGGACGGCAACGTCGTCGAGGACGGCGAGGAGTCCGAGACGCGGCGGGTGATCTCGACCGAGACGGCGCAGGACCTCCAGTACCTCCTCCAGGCGCCCATCGCGGCCGAGACGGGCACGGGCCGCAACGCCGAGCTCGAGAACTACCACCTCGCCGGCAAGACCGGCACCGGCGGGCTCGTGGTCGACGGCGACTACGCGCCCGGCAACGTGGCCTCGTTCGTGGGGTTCGCCCCGGCGGAGGACCCGCAGTACGTGGTGGCCGTGAGCGTCTACGTCCCCGGCGGGGGCGGCGGCGGCTCGACCACCGGCGAGGCGTTCAAGGAGATCAACGAGTTCGCGTTGGGCTACTTCGGGGTCCGCCCCGCCACGGGCCCGGCCCCGGTGTTCGACGTCTGGGGCTGAGCGGTTGCGCCGCACCGCACCGGGTGCGGCGCGACCGCCGCGGTCCGGGGTGCGGCCGGGCCGGCCGGCGCGGGCGTGACGCTCGGCAGAAACCTCCCCGAGGGGGAATCGGGGGTCGGCCTCCGGCGTTAGCATCGAAGGCGTCAAGGAAGAAGGAGCCGATTGTTTTGAACGATGACCCTTGGGCACTGTGTGAAGTCCTCGCCGAGCCTCCGGAGGCCCGCGGCGCGGTCCTCCTGCACTTCCTCGACGGGTTCATGGACGCGGGCCAGGCGGGGCGGGGTGTGGTGGACCACCTGTTCAAGACCTGCGAGCACACGCCGGTCGCGTCCTTCGACGTCGACCAGCTCATCGACTACCGCTCCCGGCGGCCGAACCTGACGTTCTCGATCGACCGCTGGTCGGACTTCGAAGCGCCGCAACTGGTCGTCTACCTCATGCGCGACGCCTCCGACCGCCCGTTCCTGCTCATGACCGGCCCCGAGCCCGACTTCGCCTGGGAGCGGTTCGTGGACGCCGTCGAGGACCTGATCGAGCACTGGCACGTGCCGCTGACCCTGGGCTTCCAGGGCATCCCGATGGGCGTGCCGCACACCCGCGCGCTCGGCATGACCGTGCACGCGACCCGCCCCGAACTGGTCTTCGACAACCGCCCCGTGTTCAACGAGGTCACCGTGCCCGGGAACGCCGCGGGCCTGCTGGAGTACCGCCTCGGCGAGTCCGGCCGCGACGCGGTCGGCCTGTCGGTGCACGTGCCCCACTACGTCATGCAGATGACCTACCCGGCCGCCACCATGCGCCTCCTCGAAGGCATCCGCGAGGCCACCGGCCTCGACCTGCCCTCCGACGAGGACCTGGAAGTCGAACGGGCCCAGGTCGACTCGGACATCGCCGAGCAGGTGGCCGAGTCCGACGAGGTCGCCGACGTCGTGAAGACCCTCGAGGAGCAGTACGACTCGTTCACCGAGGCCGCCGACGCCGACGAGATGCTCCAGGAGGGCCGCATCCCCACCGCCGACGAGCTCGGCGCCGCGTTCGAGAGCTTCCTCGCCGAGCGCAACAAGCGCGACGACGACTGAACCGCTTGCGCCGCAGAGCGAAGCGGGCCCGACCGGATGGTCGGGCCCGCTTGCACGTTCTCGCCTACACGTTGCCGTGCTTGGCGCGCGAGGCCGAGCGGCCGCGCTCCTTCTGGTCCAGGACCACCTTGCGGATGCGGACGGTCTCGGGGGTCACCTCGACGCACTCGTCGTCGCGGCAGAACTCCAGTGACTGCTCCAGCGACAGCAGGCGCGGCGGCACCACGTTCTCGGTGGAGTCGGCCGCGGCCGCGCGCATGTTGGTGAGCTTCTTCTCCTTGGTGATGTTGACGTCCATGTCGTCGGTGCGCGAGTTCTCGCCGACGATCATGCCCTCGTACACCTCGGTGGTCGGGCCCACGAACAGGACGCCGCGCTCCTGGAGGTTGATCATCGCGAACGCGGTGACCGCCCCGGCCCGGTCGGCCACGAGCGAGCCGTTGTTGCGGGTGCGCAGCTCGCCGAACCACGGCTCGTGCTTCTCGTAGATCGAGTGCGCGATGCCGGTGCCGCGGGTCTGCGTCAGGAAGTCGGTGCGGAAGCCGATGAGGCCGCGCGAGGGCACCAGCCACTCCATGCGGACCCAGCCCGACCCGTGGTTCGTCATGGTCTCCATGCGGCCCTTGCGGGTCGCCATGAGCTGCGTGATCGCGCCCAGGTGCTCCTCGGGGGAGTCGATGGTCATGCGCTCGACCGGCTCGTGGGTCTTGCCGTCGATCTGCTTCGTGACCACCTCGGGCTTGCCCACGGTCAGCTCGAAGCCCTCGCGGCGCATCTGCTCGACCAGGATCGCCAGGGCCAGCTCGCCGCGGCCCTGCACCTCCCAGGCGTCCGGGCGCGCGGTCGGCAGGACCCGGAGCGAGACGTTGCCCACCAGCTCGCGGTCGAGGCGGTCCTTCACCTGGCGGGCGGTGACCTTGTGGCCCTTGCCGCCCTTGCCGACCAGCGGCGAGGTGTTGGTCCCGATGGTCATCGAGATCGCCGGCTCGTCGACCGTGATGAGCGGCAGCGCGATCGGGTTCTCCGGGTCGGCGAGGGTCTCGCCGATCATGATGTCGGGGATGCCCGCGATCGCGCAGATGTCGCCGGGGCCGGCCTTCTCGGCGGGCTTGCGGGTGAGCGCCTCGGTCATGAGCAGCTCGGTGATGCGGACGTTCTGCTGCGAGCCGTCGCGCTTGATCCAGGTCACGGTCTGGCCCTTGCGCAGCTCGCCCTCCTCCACGCGGCACAGCGCGATGCGGCCGAGGAAGTTGTCGGCGTCGAGGTTGGTGACGTGGGCCTGGAGCGGCGCCTCGGGGTCGTACGAGGGCGCGGGCACGTGCTCGATGATGGTGTCGAAGAACGGCTTCAGGCTGTCGGAGTCCTCGGGGACCGTGCCGTCCTTCGGCTTGGTCAGCGAGGCCACCCCGTCGCGGGCGCACGCGTAGACGATCGGGAACTCGATCTGGTCCTCGTCGGCGTCCAGGTCCAGGAACAGGTCGTACGTCTCGTTGACGACCTCGTCGATCCGCGCGTCGGGGCGGTCGGTCTTGTTGATGCACAGGATGACCGGCAGGCGCGCGGTCAGGGCCTTGCGCAGCACGAAGCGGGTCTGGGGCAGCGGGCCCTCGGAGGCGTCGACCAGCAGGACCACCGCGTCGACCATCGACAGGCCGCGCTCGACCTCGCCGCCGAAGTCGGCGTGGCCGGGCGTGTCGATGATGTTGATGACCATCTCGGAGCCGTCGGCCGGGTTGGCGTAGTGGACCGCGGTGTTCTTCGCGAGGATGGTGATGCCCTTCTCGCGTTCCAGGTCACCGGAGTCCATGACGCGGTCGTCGACGGCGGCCCCCTCGCGGAAGGCGCCCGCCTGCTTGAGCATGGCGTCGACGAGCGTGGTCTTGCCGTGGTCGACGTGGGCGACGATGGCGATGTTGCGCAGATCAGAGCGTGTAGACACGACGACCATTGTCACCTAGTGAGCCGGTCCACCTGGCGTCAACCCAGGTGATCGCGGCCACGCCCCTCGCGCGACGCCTGAGAGGCTTGCTCACATTGTGGCTTCGCATGACAGATCGTCCGTACTTTCATACACTGCCGTGTTATGGGCGTATTCCATATAACCATCCGATTCGTTATGGTTCTCGCGCTCGCCGCCGGAGCGATCCTCGTCGGCGCGCTTCCCTCGTATGCCGAGATCACCGGTGCGATCGTCTCGACCGGCGCCGGCCCGATCAACGTGCGGTCGGGGCCCGCCACCGACCAGAAGGCCGTCGGCACCCTGGACAAGGGCGCGAACCCGCAGGTGTTCTGCAAGGCCCGCGGCGAGCGCATCGCCGGGCACGTGCGCACCTCCCCGACCTGGCTGCGCATCGGCAAGGACCGCTGGGTCTCCAACGCGTACATCACGTGGTCGCCCTCGCAGCCCGTCCCGTGGTGCTCGGCCGCCACCAAGGCGCCGACCGCCTCCACCGTCACCACCGGCGGCGGCGAGCTCAACGTCCGCGCCGCCGCCTCCTCGGGCGCCGGACGCCAGGGCGGCCTCGCCGACGGCGCCGGCGTCCTCGTCGAATGCCAGGTCTGGGGCCAGCAGGTCGACGGCACCACCGGCAAGTCCGGGGTCTGGTACAAGGTCGGCGACAAGCGCTACGTCAGCGCCGCCTACATCAAGTGGAGCGCCGGCCTGCCCTGGCTCGGCTGGTGCGGGCAGGACCCGCCGTCCGTCCCGCGCGGCGGCAACCAGGGCTTCATCGACGCCCACGCCGCCGCGGCCCAGGCCAGCGACCGCGACACCGGCGTCCCCGCGTCCGTCACGCTCGCCCAGGCGATCCTGGAGACCGGCTGGGGCCGGGGCGCGCTCGCCCGCGAGGACCACAACCTGTTCGGCATGAAGTGCTTCGGCTCGCCCGGCGACCACGCGCTCGGCTGCCGCGACTACGCCACCTTCGAGTGCAGCCCGACCGGCGGCTGCTTCGACATCGACGCCACCTTCCGGGCCTACGCCTCGGTCGAGGACTCGTTCCAGGACCACGGCGACCTGCTCTCGAACTGGTCGCGGTACGCCACCGCCATGGACCACGCGGGGGACCCGAAGCGCTTCGCGCGCGAGGTGCACAAGGCCGGGTACGCCACCGACCCGAAGTACGCCGACAAGCTCATCGGGATCATGGACGACTACGACCTCTACAAGTACGACTGACCGGCGGTGCGGAGCGGGCCCGGGGCGACGCCCCGGGCCCGCTCCACGTTCCGGTGAAGGATGAGTGAAAGCTCACAGCGAGGGCGATATCCGCAGCTCCCGGCGAGGTAACCTCGACAGGCGGCCCGCCGCCGGCGCGACTCCGGCGCCTTTTCGAACAGCGGGCCTCCCAGAACTGTCGGACCCGAACGTTAGATTCCCACCGTGGCCAACGAGTACTCATCGACCGATCCGAACCCGCAACCCGCACCCGCACGGCATCCGTCGGGCACCATCGTCGTCCGCGGCGCGCGCGAGCACAACCTCAAGGACGTCGACCTCGACCTGCCCCGCGACTCGCTGATCGTCTTCACCGGCCTCTCCGGCTCGGGCAAGTCGTCGCTCGCGTTCGACACGATCTTCGCGGAGGGCCAGCGCCGGTACGTCGAATCGCTCTCGGCCTACGCGCGCCAGTTCCTCGGCCAGATGGACAAGCCCGACGTCGACTTCATCGAGGGCCTCTCGCCGGCCGTCTCGATCGACCAGAAGTCGACCTCGCGCAACCCGCGCTCGACCGTCGGCACCATCACCGAGATCTACGACTACATGCGGCTCCTGTACGCCCGCGTCGGCGTCCCGCACTGCCCGCAGTGCGGCGAGGAGATCGGCCGCCAGTCGCCGCAGCAGATCACCGACCAGATCATGGCGCTGCCCGAGGGCACCCGCTTCCAGGTCCTCGCCCCCGTGGTGCGCAAGCGCAAGGGCGAGTTCGTCGACCTGTTCGGCGACCTCCAGCAGCAGGGCTACGCCCGCGCCCGCGTCGACGGCGAGGTGTACGCGCTCACCGACGTGCCCAAGCTCAAGAAGCAGGAGAAGCACGACATCGACGTGGTCATCGACCGCCTCGTCGTCAAGCCCTCCTCGATCCAGCGCGTCACCGACTCCGTGGAGTCCGCGCTCGGCCTGGCCGACGGCGTCGTGGAACTCGACTTCGTCGACGTCGCCGAGGGCGACCCGGGCCGCACCAGACGCTTCTCCGAGAAGCTCGCGTGCCCCAACGACCACCCGCTCCAGCTCGACGAGCTGGAGCCGCGCACGTTCTCGTTCAACGCGCCCTTCGGCGCCTGCCCGGTCTGCCACGGCCTCGGCATGCGCAAGGAGGTCGACCCCGAGCTGGTCATCCGCGACCAGGAGGCCACCATCCGGGCCGGCGCACTCGCGCCGTGGTCCTCGGTCGGCATGGGCGACTACTTCCTGTACCAGATCGAGGCGCTCGGGGAGGCCGTCGGCTTCGACGTCGACACCCCGTGGGCCGACCTGCCCAGCCGCGCGCAGAAGGCCGTCCTCTACGGCTACGACGAGACCCTCCAGGTCGCCTACCGCAACAAGCGCGGGCAGCGCCGCTCCTACGAGACCCGCTTCGAGGGCGTGGTCCCGTGGGTCGAGCGGCGCCACACCGAGACCGACTCCGAGTGGACCCGCGAGAAGTACGAGCAGTTCATGCGGGAGATCCCGTGCTCGACCTGCGAGGGCACCCGGCTCAAGCCCGAGATCCTGGCCGTCACGGTCGACGGGCTGTCGATCCACGAGGTCTGCACGCTCTCGATCAACGAGTGCTCGAAGTTCTTCGACGCGCTCAAGCTCTCCGACCGCGACACCATGATCGCCGCCCCGATCGTCAAGGAGGTCACGGCCCGCCTCCAGTTCCTGCTCGACGTCGGCCTCGACTACCTGACGCTCGCGCGCGCCGCCGGGAGCCTGTCGGGCGGCGAGGCCCAGCGCATCCGGCTCGCCACGCAGATCGGCGCCGGGCTCGTGGGCGTCCTGTACGTCCTCGACGAGCCCTCGATCGGCCTGCACCAGCGCGACAACAACCGGCTCATCGCCACCCTGGAGCGCCTGCGGGACCTGGGGAACACGCTCATCGTCGTCGAGCACGACGAGGACACCATCCGGGTCGCCGACCACATCGTCGACATCGGCCCGGGCGCGGGCGAGCACGGCGGCCACGTGATCTACTCCGGGCCCGTCGCCGGGCTCACCGACGCCGAGGGCTCGATCACCGGCGACTACGTCTCCGGCCGGCGCCACATCCCGGTCCCCGAGGTGCGGCGCAAGCCCGACCCGGGCCGCGAGCTCGTCGTCAAGGGCGCCCGGGAGAACAACCTCAAGGGCATCGACGTGGCGTTCCCGATGGGCTGCATGGTCTCCGTGACCGGCGTGTCCGGCTCGGGGAAGTCCACGCTGGTCAACGAGATCCTGTACAACACGCTCGCCTCGGAGATCAACGGCGCCAAGCTCGTCGCGGGCCGGCACCGCACCATCACCGGCCTCGACGGGGTCGACAAGGTGGTGGGCGTCGACCAGTCGCCGATCGGGCGCACGCCGCGCTCGAACCCGGCGACCTACACCGGCGTGTTCGACAAGGTCCGCAAGCTCTTCGCGGGCACCCCGGAGGCGAAGGTCCGCGGCTGGGGTCCGGGCCGGTTCTCCTTCAACGTCAAGGGCGGGCGCTGCGAGGCGTGCGGCGGCGACGGCACGCTGAAGATCGAGATGAACTTCCTGCCGGACGTGTACGTGCCGTGCGAGGAGTGCGGCGGTGCCCGGTACAACCGGGACACGCTCAAGGTCCACTACCGGGGCAAGACCATCTCCGACGTGCTCGACATGCCGATCGAGGAGGGCGCGGAGTTCTTCGAGCCGATCCAGACGATCCACCGGCACCTGAAGACGCTCGTGGACGTCGGCCTCGGCTACGTCCGGCTCGGCCAGCCGGCCCCGACCCTGTCGGGCGGCGAGGCGCAGCGCGTGAAGCTCGCCTCCGAGCTCCAGAAGCGCTCGACCGGGAAGACCGTGTACATCCTCGACGAGCCGACCACGGGTCTGCACTTCGAGGACGTGCGCAAGCTCCTCGGGGTGCTCGACGGCCTCGTGGAGAAGGGCAACACGGTCATCACGATCGAGCACAACCTCGAGGTCATCAAGTCCTCCGACTGGGTCATCGACCTCGGCCCGGAGGGCGGCGACAAGGGCGGGACCCTCGTGGCGACCGGCACCCCGGAGGAGATCGCCGCCATCGCCGCGAGCCACACCGGCGAGTACCTGCGCCCGCTCCTGGGCCTGGAGGGCAAGGGCAACGGCACCGGCGCCGCCGCCCGGCGCGCCAAGACCGGCAACGGCCGCACCAGGAAGTAGCACGAACGGACCCGGTGCGGCGCGGCCGAGAGGCCGCGCCGCACCGGGTCCGGTGTTTCGGGGAGCGACGTCGCGCCGGAGGCGGCGGGATCGCGGGAGTGGCCGGCGCACGGATCACGAGGTCGGGTGTGTCGGTTCGCGGTCGCCCCCGGCTGCAACGGTGCCTGGCGGGTGTGACATTCGGCGGCTCATGAGGCCGGCGTGTGTCGATCGGGGGTGCCGTTCGGATGCGGTGCGAGCATCGGATGATGGTGGTGTTCGTCGGGGCCGTGGCGGTCGGCATTGCCGCGGTGCCGGGGTTGCGGCGGCTGGTCGTGGTGGCCACCGAGCGGCGGCCCGCCGTTTGGCCGGTCACGGCGGTCGCGGTCGGGGCAGCGCTCCTTATAGCTTGGCGTGCAACGGGAGTGCTGCATGCCGCCGCCCTCGCGCCCGTGGCCGCCTCCGGCATCGCGGCCGGGTGGATCGACGCCTATGAGCGGCGGCTGCCCGACGCGCTGATCCTGCCGCTGTACCCCGTCGTCGGCGCGCTCCTCATCGCCGCCGGGGACACCGACCGGATGCTCCGGGCCGCCCTCCTCGCCGCCGCCGCGATCGGGCTGTTCGGACTCGGCTGCGCCGCAGGGCAGATGGGCTTCGGGGACGTCAAGCTCGCCGGACTGCTCGCGCTCGTGCTCGCCTGGAGCGACTGGCGCACCGCCGCCGTCGCGCTCGCGGCCACCGCGGCCGTCGGCGGGGGACAGGCCGCCGCCGTGCTCGCCCTGGGCCGCCGGGACTTCCCCTACGGGCCCGCGATCCTCGCCGGCGCCGCCGCCGCGCTCGCGTTCGGGCCGCTCGGAACGTAGCGGCCCAATTGATAAGGAATATTGACAGATCTCCATGTATTACTTAATCTGAGTCTTACGTATAAGTATTGAGGCGTAAGGAACCGCCCATGCATCGACCGTCCCTCCGCACCACCCGATTCTTCGCCATCGCGACCGGCGCCGCCGTGCTCGCCGCCTCCGCCGCCTGGGTCGGGCTCGCGCCCGCGCAGGCGCAGCAGGCCCAGGTCCAGGTCTGGGTCACCACCGCCGACCAGTCCAGACTCCTCGCACAGCAGCCGGACGTCTCCTTCGGCTCCGGCGGCTCCGGCCCGGTCGTGAACGTCAACGCCGGCACCTCCTACCAGGTCATGGACGGGTTCGGCGCCTCGTTCACCGACTCCTCCGCCTGGCTCGTCGACAACGAGCTCACCCAGAGCCAGCGCGACCAGCTCATGATCCGGCTGTTCGACGACCAGTCCGGCATCGGACTGAGCATGGTCCGCCAGCCCATGGGCGCCAGCGACTTCACCGCCGGCGGCGCCGACTACACCTACGACGACACCTGCTGCTCGGTCGGCGACTTCACGATCGGCCGCGACCAGGCGTCGGTCATCCCGGTCCTCCAGCAGGCCAAGGGCCTCAACCCCGACCTCAAGATCATCGGCACCCCGTGGACCGCCCCGGCCTGGATGAAGAGCAGCGGCTCGCTCAACGGCGGCCAGCTCAACGCCGACCGGTTCGACGAGTACGCCGACTACTTCGAAGCCTATGTGGACGCCTACGCGGCCCAGGGCCTCCCGATCTACGCCGTCACCTCCCAGAACGAGCCCCAGCACGAGACCGGCTCGTACCCGTCGATGCGCATGTCCTGGCAGGACCAGGCCGCGTTCATCGGCGACCACCTCGGCCCGGCCCTCGCCGACACCGGGACCCGGATCATCGCCTGGGACCACAACTGGGACCAGCCCGAGTACGCGATCAACGTCCTCAACGACCCCGAGGCCAACCGCTACCTCGCCGGGAGCGCCTTCCACTGCTACGCCGGGAACGTCGCCGCGCAGACCCAGGTCCGCAACGCCCACCCGGGCAAGGGCGTCTGGTTCACCGAGTGCTCCGGCGGCCAGTGGGCCCCCGACTTCGGCTCGAACCTGAAGTGGAACACCCAGAACCTCGTCATCGGCGCCACCCGCAACTGGGCCAAGAGCGTGACCCTGTGGAACATGGCGCTCGACCAGAACCACGGCCCCACCAACGGCGGCTGCGCCGACTGCCGCGGCGTCGTCACCATCGACACGAACTCCGGGAACGTCACCTACAACGTCGAGTACTACGTGCTCGGCCACGTGAGCAAGTTCGTCGACCCCGGCGCCGTCCGCGTCGAGTCCTCGAACCTCGGCGGCGACATCGAGACCACCGCCTTCCGCAACCCCGACGGCTCGCGGGTCCTCCTGGCGCTCAACGCGGGTGCCTCGCAGCGGACCTTCACCGTCACCGAGGGCGGGCGCCAGTTCGGCTACACGCTCCCGGCCGGGGCCGTCGCCACGTTCACGTGGAACGAGGGCGGCACCTCCGAGCCGCCGGGCGGCATCGACCCCGACGCGGTCTACGCGATCGCCTCGCTGAGCACCGGCAAGGTGCTCGACGTGCGCGACCGCTCGACCGCCGAGGGCGCCCAGATCCAGCAGTGGGCCGACTTCGGCGCCACCAACCAGCGCTGGCGCTTCACCGACGCCGGCGGCGGCCACTGGACCATCACCTCGGTCTTCTCCGGGAAGGTCCTGGCCGTGCCGCAGTCCTCCACGGCGAACGGCGCACTCGTGGTGCAGCAGACCTACACCGGGGCCGCGAGCCAGCAGTGGCGCGTGGAGGCGTCGGGCGGCGGCTACGCGATCGTCAACCGCCACAGCGGGAAGGTCCTCGACGTGCAGGGCGTCTCGCAGGCCGACGGCGCGGCGATCCAGCAGTGGGACGACTTCGGGGCCGCGAACCAGCGGTGGTCGCTCACGCCGGACGGGTGACGGGATTCCCGAAACGCCGCCCCGGCGGCCGCGGAGCGGTTATGTTCATGGCCGACCTGGCACGAATGGGTCACAACAGACACCGATGCACTGAGAGGTGACAGTGATTCGCTTTATCGCCAAAACCGCCATCGCGGCAGCCGCGGCCGGACTTCTCGCCGCCGGAGCGGCCGCGCCGGCCGTCGCCGCCGAGACCGCCCCGGTCCCGGAGGCGGGCCACGAGTACGACCCGCAGGACTTCGGCGGCGTCAACTTCCTGTCGAACCTCTGCATCGGCAACTGGAGCGGCGACGTCATCAGCCTGCTCAACGTCGCCAAGAGCGACGTGACCGACCTGTGCAACGGGTGGGACCAGAACCCGAACGGCGTCAACGTCGCCTCGAACATCTGCGCCCTGAACTGGGACTGGAGCAACGCCGCCAGCCTCGGCCTGCTCGGCACCTCCGACGTGGACAAGGTCTGCAACTGGTCCAAGGACCAGAAGCCGCACCACCACCACGACTAGGCGCGTCCCGCAAGGGCACTCGTCAAGTGCTCATGTCGACACGTCAAGGGGCGGCCATCGCGAGATGGCCGCCCCTTCGCCGCGCCCCGGGCTCACCCTTCCCGGTGCGGCTGGATTGAAGCTGTTCTCTTGTGCGACCCCGTCCCCCCGGATACCTCGGGGACGGGGCCGCAAACCAGCGGTGCCCTTATCCCGCAGTGCATCCGATGAAGGACGGGGCGACCGCGGGCCGGCCGTCCTTCGCGCCGATGAAGCCGAAGGTGAAGGTGCGGCCCGCCTTGAGGGCCTTGCCGCCCGCCACGTCGGTGGCCGTCACCTGCTGGCCCTCCTGGTCGAGCTGCACGCTCCAGGAGTGGACGATCGACTGGCCCGTGGGCATCGTCCACGTGAGCGTGATGTCGTCGAGCGACCGGCTCCCGGTGTTGGTCACCAGGATCTGCGCGTTGAACCCGCTGGGCCACTGGCCGTTGATGCGGTACTCCACCTCGCAGTGCGGCGCGGTCTGCACACCGCCGGACTGGTCGGCCGCGAAGTTCGCGACCTGCGCCAGCGAGGCGTTCCAGTTGATCGTGAGCTCGTTGGTCGCCCACGAGCCGATGTCGTCGATGTAGCAGCGCTGCGGGGCGCAGTCGGCGAGCCAGCGCTGCGCCACCGGGTCCCACGTGCCGGCCACCGAGTTCGGGCCGCCCGAGAGCGTCCCGGCGGGCGGGTTCGGCAGGTTCGGGTCGAGCTGGTTGGCGTACCAGCGGGAGTGCTGGTTCTGCGAGAAGTGCGAGCCGTACCCGGTCACGTACGAGTTCCCGAGGGCGTTGCGGCCCAAGAGGTAGTCGAGCCCGGAGAGGACGCCGTCGCGGTAGTCCGCCTCGCCGGTGAGGTCGAAGGCGGTCGCCACGACCACGAGCCGGTTGAGCACCACGCTGTTCGAGCCCCAGTCGAAGAGCCCGTTCGCGCCGTACCCGAGGTCCCACGGGCTCGCGCCCTGCTCGGCCAGGTAGTGGTCCGCGCCGGCCACGACCTGCGCCACGACCTCGTCGCGGCCCGGGAGCGCGTTCGGCACCAGGGCCAGGTCGAGCTTCGCGAGCTGGGCCACCTCGGCCCACCAGAAGCCGCCCGCGCTGAAGACGTCGGCGTCGTGGAGCTTGGAGTCGAGCACGAAGTCCTCGTAGGTCTTCTCGCCCGTGGTCAGGAACAGCTCCGCGGCGGCCCAGTAGAACTCGTCCTCCACCTTGGAGTCCCCGTAGGGGCCGCCGCCGGCGGGGCTGGTGTCGGGCGCGTAGACGTCCGGGTGCGCCAGCGCCGCGGCCCAGGCGGTCTCGGCCGCCTCCAGGGCCTCCGCGGCGAACGCGGCGTCGTACGGCTCGAACAGTCGCGACGCCTGCGCGGCCGCGGCGGCCAGGTTCAGGGTGGCCGCGGTCGACGGGGGCTGGAGGTAGCGCGGCTGCGGGTCGTCGGCCGGCATGAGCGGCAGGCCGGTCCAGTTCTCGTCGTGGATCTTGTGGTGCGCCATGCCCGCGAGCTCCTCGCCCGCCGGCACCTGCATCGACATGAGGAACTCGACCTCCCAGCGGGCCTCGTCGAGGACGTCGGGGACGCCGTCGCCGTGCTCGGGGACGCGCATCGACCCGTCCGCGAGGCGCCCGGTGTCGCCGGTGGGCGCGTGGAGCGCCCGCTCGTAGACCGACAGGAGCTGCGCGGCCGAGATGCCGCCGTTGACGACGTACTTGCCGTGGTCGCCGGCGTCGTACCAGCCGCCGGTCACGTCCAAGGTGTAGTCGCAGGCGCCGGCGGCGCAGGGCACCGCCCCGTCGCCCTGGTTCGGCGCGGCGTCCACGTGCCCGGCCTCGCGGCCGTACCCGGGCGCGACGGCGTCGTCGATGGCGATGCCCGAGCGCTGCGGGTAGTAGAACGAGATCGCGTCCACGGCCAGGTCGCGGTAGGCGTCGCCGCCGATCGCGAACGGGTAGGAGGTCTCGCCGTCGGCGGTGAGCGTGAAGCCCTCGCCCGCGGCGGTCACCGCCGAGAAGTCGATGACGTGCACCGACTCGCCCGAGGTGGACTCGGCGCCGTACGGGGCGGTGTCCCCGTCGGCGACGAGCGCGCCCTCGGCGTCGTGGAGCTGCCACGGGACGGCGTCGGCGGCCTCGGTGACGAGCGTGGCCCGCTTGGGCCCGTCCTGGAGGTAGGCGACCTGGTTGACCCGCACGCGCGGGCCGGTGTCGGGGTCGTACACGGGCGGTTCGGCTCCGGTGAGCAACTGGACCTCCGATAGGCAGAACTGCCACGGGTCGGCGTGGCGCCCGATCTGGAACGCGAGCTGCGCGTCGGACCAGTCGGCGCCGGCGGTGAAGGTGAAGCTGTAGTCCTGGGCCTCGGCCCCGAGCGCCGGGAACTCCTCCAGCGCGGTCGGCCAGGGGTCGACGGGGCGCTGGACGAGGGCCCGGACGCTGACGTCAGCGGAGGCCCGCGCCGTGAAGTTCAGCTCGTAGGACTCGCCGGTCACCAGCGGCAGGCCGTCCTGGCCGACGATGGCGTCCCAGGCGTTGGCGGTGCCGCCGGGGACGTCGATGCACCACTCGCCGGCGTCGACGGCGCCGGTGAGGTTGGCGGTGGTCCACCAGCCGGTGGTCCCGTTCGCGAAGTCGCCGTTGGTGATGAGGTCGTTGGGCTCGTCCTGGGCCTGCGCCGAGGGCGCGGCGGCCGCCGCGCCCAGGGCGAAGGCGGTCGCGGCGGCGAGTGCCAGGCGTCGGCGCCGGGAGCGGGTCGATCGTGCGGGTCGCGGCATGGAGGTGGTCTCCTCGCAGGGGGTTGGGAGCGATTCCACGCACATCCTGTCATTGATAGACGTGAATGTCAAGGAGTCCGCTCCTCAGCGCTGCGTCGGCGGGCCGCTGGTGCCGCGCACGACCAGCTTCGACTCCAGCTTGAGCGTGGCGCCGGGGTCGCGCACGCCCCGGAGCTGCTCGTCGGCCGCCTCGACCGCGAGCCGCGCCAGCCGCGGCACGTCCTGGCGCACCGTGGTGAGGTCGATGTGGCTGAGCCCGGCGATGTGCGAGTCGTCGTAGCCGACGATCGAGACCTGCTCGGGGATCTTCACCCCGGCCCGCGTGAACACGTCGAGCAGGCCGATCGCGCACTGGTCGTTCGAGGCGAACACCGCCGTGGGCAGGCCCTCGTCGCCCGCGAGCATCCCGCGCGCGGCCTCCTGCCCGCCCTCCTCGGTGTGGTTGCCCGGGAGGATGCGGACGCGGTCGGCCAGGCCGTGGGAGCGCATCGCGTCCCGGTAGGCCCGCCGCCGCTCCGGGGCGCCGGGCTTCGAGCCGCCGTCGACGTGCGCGATGTCGCGGTGCCCCAGGCCCACCAGGTGGTCCACGACCTCCCGCGCGCCGGGGCGGTCGTACGAGGTCACGATGTCGACCGGGGCGCATTTGAGGTGGCGGCCGAGGACCACGACCGGCAGGCGGGTGCCCAGGTCGGCGATGTCCTCCTCCGCGATCGTGGGTCCGCACAGCAGCAGCGCCTCGGAGCGGTGGCCCACCAGGGCCTCGATCGCCTTGTGCTCGTCGCGGCTGGGGACGGCGGCGCTGAGCACCAGGTCGTAGCCGAGCTCCTCGGCGGTGGGGTAGATGGCCTCGACGAGGTCCACGTGGTGGGGGTTGCGCGCGGTGAAGAGCACGCCGAGCACCTTGCTCCTGCCGCGCGCGAGGAGGCGCGCGGCCATGTCGGGCTTGTAGCCGAGCCGGGCGGCCGCCGCGAAGACGCGCTCGCGCGTCTCGGGGCTCGCGCCGGGCTGGTCCCTGAAGACGAGGGACACGAGCGCCCGCGAGACGCCCAGCTCGGCGGCCACGTCGGCCATGGTGGGCTTGCGCGACCGCGGTGCCGGGGAGCGGTCGTTTCCCTGTCGCAGGTTCTGGGGGGTCATCGAGTGGTGGTCCTTCCGGTCGATGCGTACTGAAGTTTTTCATACGCGACCACTTGACCGGACCACGTGGCGCATGCCATCCTCGCTTCACTAGCGCGCTCTAGTGGCGCGCGCGAAACCGACATACACCGCCCAAACGGCGACCGCCTTCCCCGGCGGCCGCCGCGCCGCGTTCGGAGGGCCCGTCCGCTCCGGAGGCGGCGCGGGCTCGGCCCGCCCCGACCGGCGCCCCATTGGCTACTGTGGACGGGTCACCCGAACGGATCCGCGAAGGAGGGCAGCGGCCCATGAAGATCGGCTTGATCGGCACCGGCTGGATCGGTGAGGAGCACGCCAGGCGCCTCTCGGGGCGGATCAGCGGCGCGGAGGTGGCCGCCGTGTCCGACATCGACCCCGAGCGCGCCGCCGCCGTGGCGAAGGCGGTCGGGGCGCGGGTCGCCGCCGACGCCGACCGGCTCATCGCGGACCCCGAGGTCGAGGCCGTCGTGGTGGCCTCCTGGGGTCCGGCGCACGCCGGGCAGGTGCTCGCCTGCATCGCGGCGGGCAAGCCGGTGTTCTGCGAGAAGCCGCTCACCACCGAGGCCGCCGACGGCCTGCGCATCCTCGAAGCCGAACAGGCCCATGGCAAGCGCCTCGTCCAGGTCGGCTTCATGCGCCGCTACGACGCCGGGTACCGCCAGATCAAGGCGGTCCTCGACGCGGGCGGCGTCGGGACCCCGCTCATGGCCCACTGCGCGCACCGCAACCCGACCCAGCCCGAGTCGTACCACTCCGACAAGCCGATGGTCGACACCGCGGTCCACGAGATCGACGTGCTCCGCTGGCTCCTCGGCGAGGAGTTCGCCACCGTCCAGGTCGTGGTGCCGCGCTCGACCGCGAAGCGGTACCCGCACCTGGTCGACCCGCAGATCCTGCTGCTGGAGACCGAGTCCGGGGCCCGGGTCGACGTCGAGGTGTTCGTCAACTGCCAGTACGGCTACGACATCCAGTGCGAGATCGTCGGCGAGACCGGCACCGTGCGCCTCCCCGACCCCGCGGCCCCCTTGGTGCGCAGCGGGGGCCGCGCCGCGTACCCGCTCGTGCAGGACTTCCCGAGCCGCTTCGCCGACGCCTTCGACACCGAGCTCCAGGAATGGGTCGACGCGCTGCACGCCGGGCTCCCGGCCGGGCCGAGCGCCTGGGACGGCTACGCGGCCACCGTGGTCACCAACGCCGCCGTCGAGGCCCGCCGCACCGGTGCGATCGTGCCGGTCGACCTGCCCGCGCGGCCGGACTTCTACAAGGAATGACTTTGCTCTGGGGTTATGAGGACGGGCCCGGCCTGGCGGCCGGGCCCGTCCTGCTCATCCGGCCGGGATGCCGCCGTTCACCAGCGGCACCGGGTCCGCCTCGACCTCGGTCACCTGCCCGACCTCGACCCGGTACGTGGTCCCGTTGTAGTCCTGCACGCCGTCCTCGACGGTCATGATCCCCACGGTGCTGTACCCGCCGTGGTTCGTCTCGCTGAACGACAGCGGCACGATCCCGTTGCCCTGCAACGACCCCGACTCGACCGCCGCGATCAGCGACTCGCGCGTCGGGTCCTCCCCGGCCGCCGCGAGCGCCTCCGCGAACAGGTAGCCCACGCTCATGCCGAGCACCGTGTTCGCCGTGAACGGCGCGCCGCCGTTGTACTCCTCGTTGATCTGCCGGAACAGGGCCGTCCACTCGCTGTCGGGCCCGAACGGCAGGTAGTTGACGCACACCATGCCCTCCAGGAGCCGCGCGGCCGCCTCCTCCCCGAGGTGCCCCACCAGCGTCGGGTAGTCCGCGCCCGAGGAGGACACGTACCACTGCGGGGACCAGTCCATCTGCGCCGCGGTGCCCACCGCGAGCGCGGTGAACCCGTTGATGGTCCCCAGGATGTTCACCTCGCACCCGGCCGCCTTGAGGACGCCCATCTGCACGGTGAGGTCGGTCGCCGAGGTCGCGTACGTCTGGATCTCGGTGATCTCGTTGCCGCCCAGGACCGCCTCGACCCCTTCGAGCAGGCCCTCGCCGTAGTCGTCGGCCTGGCCCAGGACGCACACCTTCGCGCCCGGCTCCCGCTCCAGCGCGTACTGCGCGAGCGCGGCGCCCTCGGTCGTGTACTCGGCGTTGTACCCGAACGCGTTGGGGTACAGCGCGGGCTGGTTCCACACCCGCGAGCCGGAGGCGATGAACAGGTCCGGGACGCCCTCGTCGGCGAGGTAGTCGAGGACCACCGAATGCGTGGGCGTGCCCAGGCCGTTGACGATCGCCAGGACCTCGTCGTCCTCGACCAGCTCCGTGACGACCTCGTTGGTCTGCTGCGGCTCGTACGCGTCGTCCTTGACCAGGTACTCGATGCTCCTGCCGTTGACGCCGCCGCCGGCGTTGACGTACGCGAAGTACGCCGAGGTCGCCGCCGACACCGCCGAGTACCCGGCCGCGGCCGGTCCCGACAGCGGCTGGTGGGTCCCGATGGTCACCGTGTCGGCGGTGACGCCGGGGGTCGCGGCCGCCTCCTCCTCACCGCCGGGGGCCGTGCAGCCGGCCAGGACGAGGACCGCCAGGGCCGCCAGGGCCGCCGCGCTCCTCGACGTCTTCGCGGGGGTCCGCATGTCGATCACCTCTTCGTGGTACCGGGCGCCGCATTGATGAACGTTGATGGGAAGCGGTACCCGGGTGCACGGAGAATACTATTCGGTAACTTGTATTTCCGCAGCCCCCAAGGCCCGCCGTCCGGACAGGACCCCCTCCGCCGTCCGGTTGAATCACGGTCCTGTCCGAAATCTGGGAGGCGCGTCCCACCAGGGGCGGGATCACACCGGCCCGGATGGCAGACTTGACGCGTGTTGCGATGGATGACAGCTGGAGAGTCCCACGGCCCCGAACTCGTGGTCACGATCGACGGCCTGCCCGCCGGGATCGAACTGACCACCGAGGCGGTCGCCGCCGAACTGGCCCGCCGCCGCCTCGGTTACGGCCGCGGCGCCCGCATGAAGTTCGAGGCCGACGCCGTCAGCTTCATCGGCGGCCTGCGCCACGGCCGCACCCTCGGCTCGCCCGTCGCCGTCCGCGTCGGCAACTCCGAGTGGCCCAAGTGGGAGACCGTCATGGCCGCCGACCCGGTCGACCCCGCCGAACTCGAAGGCGTCGCCCGCAACGCCCCCCTCACCCGCCCCCGCCCCGGCCACGCCGACCTCGCCGGCATGCAGAAGTACGACCACGACGACGCCCGCCCGATCCTTGAGCGCGCCTCCGCCCGCGAGACCGCCGCCCGCGTCGCCGGCGGCACCGCCGCCAAAGCCTTCCTCAAGCAGGCGTTCGGCATCGAGATCGTCTCCCACGTCAAGGCCCTCGGCCCCGTCCGCGCCAAGGAAGGGCTCGTCCCCACCCCCGACGACGCCGCCGCCGTCGACGCCGACCCGCTGCGCTGCATGGACCCCGACGCCTCCGCCCGCATGGTCGCCGAGGTCGACGCCGCCAAGAAGGACGCCGACACCCTCGGCGGCGTCGTCGAGGTCCTCGCCTACAACGTCCCGCCCGGCCTCGGCTCCCACGTCCAGTGGGACCGCAAGCTCGACGCCCGCCTCGCCACCGCCCTCATGTCGATCCAGTCGGTCAAGGCCGTCGAGATCGGCGACGGCCTCATGCAGGCCGCCGTCCGCGGCTCCTCCGCCCACGACGAGATCGTCCCCGGCCCCGACGGCGTCCAGCGCCTCACCGACCGCGCCGGCGGCCTCGAAGGCGGCATCACCACCGGCCAGCCGCTCCGCGTCTCGGCCATGCTCAAGCCCATCTCCTCGCTCACGCGCCCGCTGCGCACCATCGACACCGAGACCGGCCAGGCCGCCGAGGCCATCAACCAGCGCTCCGACGTCTGCGCGGTCCCCGCCGGGGCCGTCGTCGCCGAGCACATGGTCGCCTACGTCCTCGCCGAGGCCGCCCTGGAGAAGTTCGGCGGCGACTCCGTCGGCGAATCGCGCCGCAACTTCGAGCAGTACCTGGAGCACCTGCGGGTGAAGTAGCCCGCCGTCCCGCCCGCCGGCGCCGCACCGCGGCGCCCCTCCCCGAACCGGAGTGAACGCTGATGAGTCTGATCGTGATCGTCGGGCCGCCCGGCTCCGGCAAGACCACGGTCGGCCGCGCGCTGGCCGACGCGCTCGGCGCGCCCTTCCGCGACGCCGACGCCGACATCGTCGCGGTCGCGGGCAAGCCGATCGCGGACATCTTCGTGGACGACGGGGAGGACCACTTCCGGGCGCTCGAACGCGAGGCCGTGCGCCGGGCCGTGGCCGAGCACGACGGCGTCCTCGCCCTCGGCGGCGGCGCGGTCCTGTCCGAGGCCACCCGCAAGCTCCTCGCCGACGTGCCCGTGGTCCACCTCCGCGTGGACCTCGCCGAAGCCGTGCGCCGCAACGAGATCGACAAGGGCCGCCCGCTCCTCCAGGTCAACCCCCGCGCCACGCTGCGCCGCCTCCTGGACGAGCGCCTGCCGCTGTACCGCGAGGTCGCCGACGTCGAGGTCGACACCACCGGGAGGGACGTGGACGACCTGGCCGCCGAGATCCGCGCGAGGCTCGCCGTGCGCACCGTCGCCGTGAACGACGCCGAGACCCCCTACCCGGTCCTCATCGGCCGCGGCACCGTCGAACGGCTCCCCGAGTTCCTCGGGAAGGCCGCCCGCGTCGCCGTGCTCCACACCGAGAGCACCGCGCTCCTCGCGCAGCGCGTCGGCTCCCTCCTGCCCGACGGGGTCGAGGCCACGCTCATGGAGCTGCCCGACGCCGAGGACGGCAAGACCGTCGCCGTCGCCGAGCAGTGCTGGGACGCGCTCGGCGCCGAGGGCTTCACCCGCACCGACCTCGTCGTGGGCGTCGGCGGCGGCGCGGTCACCGACCTCGCCGGGTTCGTCGCCGCCTGCTGGCTCCGCGGCGTCGCGGTCGTGCACGTCCCGACCTCGCTGCTCGGCGCCGTCGACGCGGCCGTGGGCGGCAAGACCGGCGTGAACACCGCCGCCGGCAAGAACCTCGTCGGCGCCTTCCACCCGCCCCGCGCGGTCCTGGTCGACCTCGACAACTTCGCGACCCTGCCCGAACGCGACCTCGCCGCGGGCCTCGCCGAGGTCGTCAAGGCCGGCTTCATCGCCGACCCGGCCATCCTCGACCTGGTCGAGGCCGACCCGCGGGCCGCGCTCGACGCCACCGGCCCGGTCGTGGCCGAACTCGTCGAGCGCGCCATCGCCGTCAAGGCCGAGGTCGTCGCCTCCGACCTCAAGGAGGGCGGCCTGCGCGCCGTCCTCAACTACGGGCACACCTTCGCGCACGCCATCGAGAAGCTGGAGCACTACCGCTGGCGCCACGGCGACGCCGTCGCCGTGGGCATGGTCTACGCCGCGCACCTGAACGCCATCACCGGCCGGGTCGACCTGGTGGAGCGCACCGAGGCCGTCCTCGAATCGCTCGGGCTGCCCACCACGTACGAGGCCGGGCGCTGGGATGAGCTGCTCCAGGTCATGAAGATCGACAAGAAGAACGTCGGCGCCACCCAGCGCTTCGTCCTCCTCGACGCCCTCGCGGCGCCCGTCGTCGTGGACGACGTGACCGCCGAGCAGCAGCGGGAAGCCTATGAGAGGCTGACCGCATGACGACTGTGCTCGTGCTCAACGGCCCCAACCTCAACCGGCTCGGCAAGCGGGAGCCCGCGATCTACGGCTCGCAGACCCTCGCCGACCTCGAGGCGCTGTGCGCCAAGACCGGCGCGGAGCTCGGCCTGGACGTGGACTTCCGCCAGACCAACCACGAGGGCGAGATGCTGGAGTGGCTGCACGAGGCCGCCGACGAGTCGTACCCGGTGGTCCTCAACTCGGCCGCCTGGACCCACTACTCGGTGGCCGTCGGCGACGCGTGCGCGCAGCTCACGGCCCCGCTCATCGAGGTCCACCTCTCCAACGTCCACCAGCGCGAGGCGTTCCGGCACCACTCCTTCGTGTCCGCCCACGCCAAGGGCGTCATCGCCGGCCTGGGCGCCGACGGCTACACCGCGGCCCTGCGCCACCTCGCCTCCCTCACCGCCTAGCCGCGCCCCTGGTCACAGCCGACGCGGCCTGCGCCCTGACCTGCCGGGCCGCCCGCTAGCATTGACGGTCGGCCCAGTCAGACCCACTACCGAAAGAGACGAACGCCCGTGGCATCCACGAACGACCTCAAGAACGGCCTGGTGCTCAACCTGGAGGGCCAGCTCTGGCAGGTGCAGGAATTCCAGCACGTCAAGCCCGGCAAGGGCCCCGCGTTCGTGCGCACCACCCTCAAGCAGATCCCCTCGGGCAAGATCGTCGACAAGACGTTCAACGCCGGCACCAAGGTCGAGACCGCGAACGTCGACCGCCGCACCATGAGCTACCTCTACAAGGAGGGCGAGGACTTCGTGTTCATGGACATGGAGTCCTACGAGCAGTTCCCGCTCGGCCCGGGCCTCGTCGGCGACGCCGCGAAGTTCATGCTCGAGAACTCCGAGGTCACCATCGCGTGGCACGACGGCAAGGCGCTGTACGTCGAGCTCCCGGCCTCGGTCGAGCTCGTCATCACCTACACCGAGCCGGGCCTCCAGGGCGACCGCTCCTCCGGCGGCACCAAGCCCGCCACCGTCGAGACGGGCGCCCAGGTCCTCGTGCCGCTGTTCATCGACAACGGCGAGAAGATCAAGGTCGACACCCGCGACGGCAAGTACCTCTCGCGAGCCTAGGGGTGGCGAACCAGCAGAGCAGCGGACCCGACCGGCTGACCGCCCGCACCAAGTGGCGCATGCGGGCCGTCGAGATCCTGTACGAGGCCGAGTCCCGCGGCGAGAGCGCCAAGCGCGTCCTCGCCGAGCGGGCCGACCGCGCCTTCACCGACCCCGAGGCCCCGCGGCTCCCGAAGTACGCCGAGGAGCTGGTGCGCGGCGTCGACGAGTACCGGTACGAGCTGGACGAGGCCATCGGCCGCGCCGCCAGCGGCTGGGCGGTCGAGCGGATGCCCGCGGTCGACCGGAACGTGCTCCGGGTGGCGCTGTACGAGATCATCTACGTCGAGGACGTCGACACGCCCGTGGCCATCAAGGAGGCCATGCGCGTGGCGGAGCAGATCGGCTCCTCCGACGACACCTCGTTCGTGAACGCGGTCCTCGACGCGGCGGCGAAGGCCGAGGAGTAGGGTTCCAGGACAAGCGAAAAGCGGCTGCGCCCTCCGATCCCGGGCCCAGCCGCTTTCTCGTGTTCCGGGGCTACTCGCCGTCCGAGGCGAAGAACGCCTGGAGGTCGTGCACGAGCACGCCGAAGTCCTCGAGCTTCTCGATCAGGCCGGAGGGCGTGGTCGAGTAGACGACCGCGAGCGTGTACAGGTCGTCGGCGCGGATCGAGAGGATCCGTCCGTTGTAGTCGCCGCGGCGCTGCTGGATGGAGCGCGCGAGCTTGGCGACGTGCTCCAGCTCGGGGTCGGGGTGGTCGTAGAGCGCCTCGAGGTTGAGGACGATCTTCTCGGCCTGCTCGACCGGGAGCGGCACGCCCTCGGGGAGCAGTTCCGAGACGGGGATCCGGTAGAAGTCGGCCAGTTCGGCGAGGCGGCTGACGGTGATGGACCGGTCGCCCCGCTCGTAGGAACCGATGACGACGGCCTTCCACTTGCCGCCGGACTTGTCCTCGACGCCTTGCAGGGACAGGCCCTGCTGCATCCGAATGTCGCGCAGCCGGTTGCCGAGCGCCTTGGCGTAGTCAGATGTCGCCATGCTGGGATCAACTCCAATTTTCGGTACGAGAGGAATCCTATTGTTGACTACCGTCGGTGACCATCGGCCGTTGGGGTGCCCCCAAACAGTGTTCTTCGTCGCGCAAGGCCCGAAAGACTGACCGGCAAAACACATCATACCCGTCAAAGACGCAGCTAAAGCCGCCCTGGTTTTGGGACTCGGGTTTACGCTCCGTCACCGGCGGCGTAGCATGGCCCGCGACGAAACCGTTCTTTAACAGACCGTCCAGTGAGGCGGAGAAGGAGGTTCGCGTGGTTTCCCCTGCCCTCAGGCAGACCGAGGAAGACCCGTCGGGCAAGCACATCCTCTCGGGCGAGGACATCGGCCGCATCCTCGACCGCATCGCCCACCAGATCCTGGAGAAGACCAAGGGCGCCCCCGACACCATGCTCCTGGGCATCCCCACCCGCGGCGTCGCGCTCGCCGGCCGGCTCGCCGACCGCATCCGCCGCTTCGCCGGACTCGACGTCCCCGCCGGGACCCTCGACATCACGCTCTACCGGGACGACCTGCGCCGCAACGCGCTCCGGCCCCTCGGCCCCACCGAGCTGCCGCCCGGCGGCGTCGACGACCAGCGGGTCGTCCTCGTCGACGACGTGCTCTACTCCGGACGGACCGTCCGCGCCGCGCTCAACGCGGTCCACGACCTCGGCCGCCCCGCCAGCGTCCAGCTCGCCATCCTGGTCGACCGCGGCCACCGCGAGCTGCCCATCCGCGCCGACTACGTCGGCAAGAACATCCCCACCGCGCGCGACGAGAGCGTCTCGGTGCGGCTGACCGAGTACGACGGCTTCGACGCCGTGATCCTCACCGGAGGCCGGGAGCGATGAAGCACCTGCTCACCACCAAGGAGCTCACCCGCGACGAGGCCGAGCTCATCCTCGACGTCACCGAGCAGATGGCCGAGGCCGTCACCGGGCGCGAGGTCCCCAAGCTCCCCGCCCTGCGCGGGCGCACCGTCGTCAACCTCTTCTTCGAGGACTCGACCCGCACCCGCACCTCGTTCGAGACCGCCGCCAAGCGCCTCTCGGCCGACGTCGTCAACTTCGCCGCCAAGACCTCCAGCGTGAACAAGGGCGAGAGCCTGCGCGACACCGCGCTCACCCTGCAGGCCATGGGCGCCGACGCGGTCGTCATCCGCCACCCCGCCGCGGGCGCCCCGCAGCGGCTCACCGAGTGGATCGACGGCGCCGTCCTCAACGCCGGCGACGGCACCCACGCCCACCCGACCCAGGCGCTCCTCGACGCGTTCACGATGAAGAAGCGCCTCGGGTCCGTCGAGGGCCGCACCGTCGCGATCGTGGGGGACATCCTCCACTCGCGCGTGGCCCGCTCGAACGTGTGGCTCCTGTCCAAGCTCGGCGCGAACGTGCGCCTGGTGGGCCCGCCCACCTTGCTGCCCAAGGACATCGGCGACTGGCCCGTGGAGGTCGGCTACGACCTCGACGCGAGCCTCAAGGGCGTCGACGCGGTCATGATGCTCCGCGTCCAGCGCGAGCGCATGCACGCCGCGTTCTTCCCCACGGCCAACGAGTACGCGCGCCTCTACGGCCTCGACGAGCGCCGCCTGCGGCTGCTGCCCGACCACGCGATCGTCATGCACCCCGGCCCGATGAACCGCGGCATGGAGATCGCCGCGACCGTGGCCGACTCGCCCCGCGCCACCATCACCGAGCAGGTGACCAACGGCGTCTGGGTCCGCATGGCCGTCCTCTACCTGCTGCTGACGAACGGAGAAACCCGGTGACCGACCTCCTGATCAAGTCCGCCGACATCGTCGGGAAGGGACGGCAGGACGTCCTCGTGCGCGACGGCCGCGTGGTGGAGACCGGCTCGGTCACCGCGAAGGACGCCGAGGTGGTCGACGCCGACGGCCTCATCCTCCTGCCCGGTCTGGTCGACCTCCACACGCACCTGCGCGAGCCCGGCCGCGAGGACGCCGAGACCGTCCGCTCCGGCACCCGCGCCGCCGCCAAGGGCGGCTACACCGCGGTGTGCGCCATGGCGAACTCCTACCCCGTGGCCGACACCGCCGGGGTCGTGGAGCAGGTCGCCGCGCTCGGCAAGGCCGCCGGGTACGCCGACGTGCAGCCCATCGGCGCCGTCTCCGTGGGCCTGGAGGGCAAGCAGCTCGCCGAGATCGGCGCGATGGCCCACTCCGCGGCGAAGGTCCGCATGTTCTCCGACGACGGCCACTGCGTCGCCGACCCGATCATGATGCGCCGGGCCCTGGAGTACGTGAAGACCTTCGGCGGGCTCATCGCCCAGCACGCCGAGGAGCCGCGCCTGACCGAGGGCGCCCAGATGAACGAGGGCGCCGTCTCGGCCGAACTCGGCCTGCCCGGCTGGCCCGCGGTCGCCGAGGAGGCGATCATCGCCCGCGACGTGCTCCTCGCCGAGTACACCGGCGCGCGCGTCCACTTCTGCCACGTCTCCACCGCCCGCTCGGTCGACATCATCCGCGAGGCGAAGGCCCGCGGCGCCAAGGTCACCGCCGAGGTCTGCCCGCACCACCTCCTCCTCACCGACGAGGCCGCGCGCACCTACGACCCCGTCTACAAGGTGAACCCGCCGCTGCGGCGCGAGTCCGACGTCGCGGTCCTGCGCGGCGCGCTCGCCGAGGGCGTCATCGACGCCGTCGCCACCGACCACGCCCCGCACGCCCCGCAGGACAAGGACTGCGAGTGGGCCGCGGCCCGCCCGGGCATGCTGGGCCTGGAGACCGCCCTGTCGATCACCGTCCTCGCCCTCGGCGGGCCTGAAGGCGTGGACTGGGACACCGTCGCCGAGCGCACCTCCCGCACCCCCGCGCGCATCGCGGGGCTCGAAGCCCACGGCCGCGACCCGCAGCCGGGCACCGAGGCGAACTTCACCCTCGTCGACCCGACCGCGACCTGGACCGTCGTCCCCGCCGACCTCGCGTCCCTGTCGCGCAACACCCCCTACGCCGGGATGGTCCTCCCGGTCACCGTCCAGGCGACGTTCCTCCGCGGACGCGCCACCGTGCTGAACGGCAAGATCGCAGAGGAGACGACCGAATGAGCAGCAGAGCACCAGCGATCCTCGTCCTCGAGGACGGCCGCGTCTTCCGCGGCGAGGCGTTCGGGTCCGTCGGCGAGACCTTCGGCGAGGCCGTCTTCAACACCGGCATGACCGGCTACCAGGAGACCCTCACCGACCCGTCCTACTACGGGCAGGTCGTGGTCCAGACCGCGCCGCAGATCGGCAACACCGGCTGGAACGACGAGGACGACGAGTCCCGCCGCGTCTGGGTCGCCGGTTACGTCGTCCGCGACGCCTCCCGCATCGCCTCCAACTGGCGCGCCAAGCGCGGCCTCGAGGACGAGCTCGCCTCCCAGGGCGTCGTCGGCATCTGCGAGGTCGACACCCGGGCCCTCACGCGCCACCTGCGCGACAAGGGCGCCATGCGCGTGGGCATCTCCTCGCGCACCACCGACGCCGACGAGCTCCTGGCGAAGGTCCGCAACACGCCGCAGATGGCCGGCGCCAACCACGTCGGCGCCGTCACCGCCTCCGAGCCGTACACCTACCAGGCCAAGGGCACCGCGAAGTACACCGTCGCCGCCCTCGACCTCGGCATCAAGCGCAACACCCCCCGGCGCCTCGCCGAGCGCGGCATCACCACCACCGTGTTCCCCGCGTACGCCGACGCCGACACCGTCCTCGCCGACGGCCCCGACGCGGTGTTCCTCTCCAACGGCCCCGGCGACCCCGCCACCGCCGACCACCAGGTCGCGCTCACCCGCGAGCTGCTGCGCCGCGGCGTGCCGGTCTTCGGCATCTGCTTCGGCAACCAGATCCTCGGCCGCGCCCTCGGCCTGGAGACCTACAAGCTCAAGTTCGGCCACCGCGGGATCAACCAGCCCGTGCTCGACCGGCACACGAACAAGATCGAGATCACCTCGCACAACCACGGGTTCGCCCTCAAGGCACCCGAGAGCGGCGAGTTCTTCGACACCGAGTTCGGGCGCGTCCAGGTCAGCCACGTGTGCCTCAACGACGGCGTCGTCGAAGGGCTCACCTGCCTCGACGCCCCCGCCTACTCCGTCCAGTACCACCCCGAGGCCGCCGGCGGGCCGCACGACGCCGACTACCTGTTCGACCGGCTCGTCGAACTGATCGAGACCACCAAGGGGGCCAAGGCAGATGCCTAAGCGCGACGACCTCAAGCACATCCTGGTCATCGGATCCGGTCCCATCCAGATCGGCCAGGCCTGCGAATTCGACTACTCCGGCACCCAGGCGTGCCGCGTGCTCCGCGAGGAGGGCCTGCGGGTCACCCTCGTCAACTCCAACCCGGCCACGATCATGACCGACCCCGAGTTCGCCGACGCGACCTACGTCGAGCCGATCACCACCGAGGTCATCGAGCAGATCATCGCCAAGGAGAAGCCCGACGCGATCCTGGCGACCCTCGGCGGCCAGACCGCCCTCAACGCCGCCGTCGGCCTCCACGAGGCCGGCATCCTCGCCGAGTACGGGGTCGAGCTCATCGGCGCCGACATGGACGCCATCCAGCGCGGCGAGGACCGCCAGCAGTTCAAGGAGGTCGTCCTCAAGGTCGGCGGCGAGGTCCCGCGCTCGGCCGTCTGCCACACCATGGACGAGGTCCGCGACACCGTGAAGGACCTCGGCCTGCCCGTGGTCATCCGGCCCTCCTTCACCATGGGCGGCCTCGGCTCGGGCATGGCCCACACGTGGGAGGACGTCGACCGCATCGCGGGCAACGGCCTCGCCGAGTCGCCCACCACCGAGGTCCTCATCGAGGAGTCCGTGCTCGGCTGGAAGGAGTACGAGCTCGAACTCATGCGCGACCGCAACGACAACGTCGTGGTCGTGTGCTCGATCGAGAACGTCGACCCCATGGGCGTCCACACCGGCGACTCCGTCACCGTCGCCCCCTCGATGACCCTCACCGACCGCGAGTACCAGCACATGCGCGACGTCGGCATCGCCATCCTCCGCGAGGTCGGCGTCGACACCGGCGGCTGCAACATCCAGTTCGCGATCGACCCGGCCACCGGGCGCATGATCGTCATCGAGATGAACCCGCGCGTCTCGCGCTCCTCCGCGCTCGCCTCCAAGGCCACCGGCTTCCCGATCGCCAAGATCGCCGCGAAGCTCGCCATCGGCTACACGCTCGACGAGATCCCGAACGACATCACCAAGGCCACCCCGGCCGCGTTCGAGCCCACGCTCGACTACGTCGTCGTCAAGGTCCCGCGCTTCACGTTCGAGAAGTTCCCCGGCGCCGACCCGACCCTGACCACCACGATGAAGTCCGTGGGCGAGGCCATGAGCCTGGGCCGCACCTTCCAGCAGGCCCTCCAGAAGGCCCTGCGCTCCACCGAGACCAAGGCCGCCGGGTTCTGGACCCGCCCCGACCCGGTCGGCGCGACCCTGGAGAACACCCTCGAAGCGCTCACCACCGCGCACGACGGGACCCTCTACACCGCCGAGCGCGCCCTGCGCCTGGGCGCCACGGTCGCGCAGGTCCACGACGCCTGCAAGATCGACCCGTGGTTCCTCGACCAGGTCGCCCAGCTCATCGCCCTGCGCGACGAGATCGAGGCCGCCGCGGTCGCCGACGGGGCGCTGCTGCGCCGCGCCAAGCGCGCCGGGTTCTCCGACGCCCAGCTCGCGGCCCTGCGGCCCGAGCTCGCCGGAGAGGACGGCGTCCGCCGCCTGCGCCACCGGCTCGGCCTGCGGCCGGTCTACAAGACCGTCGACACCTGCGCCGCCGAGTTCGAGGCCCACACGCCCTACCACTACTCGACCTACGAGGAGGAGACCGAGGTCGCGCCCTCGGACCGCCCCAAGGTCATGATCCTCGGCTCGGGCCCCAACCGCATCGGCCAGGGCATCGAGTTCGACTACAGCTGCGTCCACGCCGTCCAGGCCCTGCGCGCGGTCGGCTACGAGACCATCATGGTCAACTGCAACCCCGAGACCGTCTCCACCGACTACGACACCGCCGACCGGCTCTACTTCGAGCCGCTCACGTTCGAGGACGTCACCGAGGTCTTCCACGCCGAGCACGAGTCCGGGAAGGCCGCCGGCGGCCCCGGCGTCATCGGCGTCGTCGTCCAGCTCGGCGGCCAGACCCCGCTCGGCCTCGCCGAGCGCCTGCAGGGCGCCGGCCTCCCGATCGTCGGCACCTCCCCGAAGGCCATCGACAACGCCGAGGACCGCGGCGTCTTCGGGCGCCTCCTCGACGACCTCGGCCTGGTCGCCCCCGACGGCGGCACCGCCACCTCCTACGAGGAGGCCCGCGAGGTCGCCGGCCGGATCGGCTACCCCGTCCTGGTGCGGCCCTCGTACGTCCTGGGCGGGCGCGGCATGGAGATCGTCTACGACGAGGACACCCTCGGCGGCTACATCTCCCGCGCGACCGAGGCCAGCCCCGAGCACCCGGTCCTCATCGACCGGTTCCTCGACGACGCGATCGAGATCGACGTCGACTGCCTCTGCGACGGCGAGGACTTCTACCTCGGCGGCATCATGGAGCACATCGAGGAGGCCGGCGTCCACTCCGGCGACTCCTCCTGCGCGCTCCCGCCGATCACCCTCGGCGCGGCCGTCATCGGCCAGATCCGCGAGTACACCGCGAAGCTCGCCTTCGGCATCGGCGTGCGCGGCCTCATGAACGTCCAGTACGCCCTCAAGGACGAGCAGCTCTACGTCCTCGAGGCGAACCCGCGCGCCTCGCGCACCGTCCCGTTCGTCTCCAAGGCCACCGCGGTCCCGCTCGCCAAGGCCGCCGCGCGCATCGCGCTGGGCGCCAAGATCAGCGAGCTGCGCGCCGAGGGGATGCTCCTGCCCGAGGGCGACGGCTCCGACGCCGGACCCGAGGTCCCGATCTCGGTCAAGGAGGTCCTGCTGCCGTTCAAGCGCTTCCGCACCGTCGAGGGCTCCGGCATCGACGCGGTGCTCGGCCCGGAGATGAAGTCCACCGGCGAGGTCATGGGCATCGACTCGTCCTTCGGGCTCGCCTTCGCCAAGGCCACCCTCGCCGTCTACGGCAAGCTCCCCACCTCCGGGAAGCTGTTCGTGTCGGTCGCCGACCGCGACAAGCGCGCCATCGTCTTCCCGGTGCGCCGCCTCGTGGACCTCGGCTTCGACGTCTACGCCACCGAGGGCACCGGCCTGGTCCTCAAGCGCCACGGCATCGACTTCACGCCCGTCGCCCGCCACTCCTCCGGCGAGGCGGTCGACGCGGTCAGCCTCATCGCCTCCGGCGAGGTCGACCTGGTCATCACCACGCCCTCGGCCTCCCCGGGCCCGCGCACCGACGGCTGGGAGATCCGCTCCGCCGCCGTCGTCGCGGACGTGAGCTGCGTGACCACCATCCAGGGCGCGGCCGCCGCCACGCAGGCCATCGAGTCGGCCTCGCGCGGCGAGATCCGCGTGGCCTCCCTCCAGGAACTGCACCGGCGACTGCGCGGCGACGAGCGGGTCGCGGCCTGACACGATCACGGGGTGAGCGGCGTCCGGCCCGCGGCCGTTCCGCTCACCCCGCGCCGTGCCGTCTTGAAAGTGACGTATACAGGAAAGACCATGCTGTACCAGAATCTCGCCCGCCCCGTCCTCTTCCGGATCGGCCGCGGTGACGCCGAACGAGCGCACGACACCACGATGCGCTGGCTGACGCGCCTGTCCGAGCAGCGGCAGGCGCGCAACGCCCTCATCAAGCTCAACCGGCTGAGCGCGCCCGTGACCGTCTGCGGCATCCCCTTCCCCAACCCCATCGGCCTCGCCGCCGGCCTCGACAAGAACGGCGTCGCCGTCGGCGCCTGGCCCGCGCTCGGCTTCGGCTTCGCCGAGATCGGCACCGTCACCGCCCAGGCCCAGCCCGGCAACCCCAAGCCGCGGATGTTCCGCGCGAAGCAGTCCCAGGCCATCGTCAACCGGATGGGCTTCAACAACGAGGGCGCCCAGGCCCTCGCGGCCCGCCTCCAGGCCAGCCCGGCCGTGGACTGCCCGCTCGGGATCAGCATCGGCAAGTCCAAGGCCGTCCCGCTCGAAGGGGCGGTCGACGACTACCTGACCTCGCTGCGCTTCCTCTACCCCTACGCCGACTACTTCGCCGTCAACGTGTCCTCGCCGAACACGCCCGGCCTGCGCCAGCTCCAGGACGCCGGCGCGCTCCGCGCCCTCCTCGGGGCCCTGCACACCGAGGGGCACCGGCTCGCCGCCGGGCGGCCCGTCCGCCCGATCCTGGTCAAGATCGCCCCCGACCTCACCGAGCCGGCCCTTGCGCAGCTCCTGGAGGTCTGCCTCGACACCGGGGTCGCCGGGGTGATCGCCACGAACACCACGCTCGGGCGCGACGGCATCGTCCCGAGCGAGGACGCCGTGGCCGCCGAGCCCGGGGGCATGTCCGGCCGGCCCCTGACCGCGTTCTCGCGCGAGATCGTGCGCTTCGTCCACCGCGAGACGGGCGGGCGCCTGCCGATCATCGGCTCGGGCGGGATCATGACCCCCGACGACGCGCAGGCCATGTTCGACGCCGGGGCCTCGCTCGTCCAGATCTACTCCGGCCTCATCTACAACGGGCCGGGCGTGGTGCGCGCGAGCGCGCGCCGCTACCGCAAGTCCGCCAGCCGCCACCGATCCGCCTCTCACGCCTGACAATCGAGGAACCATGCCTAACAAGGAATTCGGCGCCCGCGCCTTCCGCCTCTCCCAGGAGCGCGGCCCGGTGTGCGCCGGCATCGACCCGCACGGGTCCCAGCTCCTCCAGTGGGGCCTCGACGACGACCTCGCCGGCGCCGAGCGCTTCGCGATGACGCTCACCGAGGCGGTCGCCGAGCGGTGCGCGTTCGTCAAGCCCCAGTCGGCGTTCTTCGAGCGCTTCGGGTCGGGTGGCATCGCGCTCCTGGAGCGGGTGATCGCCGAGTCCCGCCGGGCCGGGGCCCTGGTCATCCTCGACGTCAAGCGCGGCGACATCGGCTCCACGATGGCCGCGTACGCCCAGGCGTACCTCGATCCCGCCTCGCCGCTCGCGGCCGACGCGATCACCGTCAGCCCCTACCTCGGGACCGGCTCACTCCAGCCCGCGTTCGACACCGCCGCCGCGCACGGCAAGGGCGTGTTCGTCCTCGCCCGCACCTCCAACCCCGAGGGCAAGTACCTCCAGATGGCCAAGCGCCGCGACGGCCGCTCGGTGGCGCAGAGCGTCATCGACGAGGTCAACGAGCGCAACGGGGACGCCGAGCCGATGGGCTCCTTCGGCATCGTCATGGGCGCGACGATCGGCGCCTGCGCGGCCGAGGGCGAGGCGCGCCTGCGTGAGTCGACTTACGGAATCACCCACACCACGGTGAGCCAACGTGACTCCGCTCACGACCTCTCCCAGTTCAACGGGCCCATCCTGGTGCCGGGCATGGGCGCCCAGGGCGGGCGCCCGAGTGATCTTCCGCGCGTCCTCGGCTCGGCGACGAACTTCGCAATACCGTCCTATTCCCGGCAAATCGCACAGCCCGGTCCGGCCGCGGCGAGCATTCGCACCGCCGTCGAGGCGCTCCAGGAGGAATGCCGCGCCGCCATGGGGGAATAAAACCGGCGATTTCCGGGCCCGGGATTTGCCCCACCCCCGGTCGCAGGCGTGTCGGTAGGTGGGGTTACCGTCTCCGAGCTGGGTATGCTTTGGCGATACCCGCACGTCAAGGTCCACAGGGACGAAACCATCGACTGCAAGGAGACCCCGTGCCGCTCCCTAAACTGACTCCGGAACAGCGCGCAGCCGCCCTTGAGAAGGCGGCGGCGGCCCGCAAGGCCCGCGCCGAGCTCAAGGAGAAGCTGAAGTCGGGCGAGACCACCCTGGAAGCGGTCCTCAAGTCCGCTGCCACCGACGACATCTCCGGGAAGATGAAGGTCTCGGCCGTGCTCAAGGCCCTCCCCGGCATCGGCGACAAGCGCGCCACCCAGATCATGGAGAAGCTCAAGATCGCCGACTCGCGTCGGCTGCGCGGCCTGGGCGAGCACCAGCGCGCCGCGCTTCTGGATGAATTCAAGGGCGACGCGGCCTAAGTTCGGGTAGTAGTAGTCGCGTGAGCATCGATCACCACCACGCCGCCCTCGCCCAGCGACTGACGGTCCTCTCCGGCCCGTCCGGCGTTGGCAAGGGCAGCGTCAAGGCACTCATCCAGGAGTACTACCCGTGGGTCTGGCTCTCCGTGAGCTGCACGACCCGCAAGCCGCGTCCGGGTGAGGTCGACGGCGCCGACTACCACTTCGTGTCGACCGAGCAGTTCGAGTCGATGATCGCCGCGGGGGAGTTCCTTGAATGGGCCTCCTACGCGGGGAACCTCTACGGAACCCCCCGCGGCCCGGTCGAGGAGCGCCTGCGCGCCGGACTCCCGGCGCTGCTGGAGATCGAACTGCAGGGGGCCCGCCAGGTCCGCCGGGCCATGCCCGACGCGCAACTGGTGTTCCTGGCCCCGCCGTCGTGGGACGAGCTCGTCCGCCGCCTCACCGGGCGGGGGACCGAGGACGCCGCGACCATCGCGCGCCGGCTCGACGCCGCGCGCGGCGAGCTCGACGCGGAAGCCGAGTTCGATCACACAGTCACGAACGTGTCGATCGAGCAGGCGGCCTCCGAGCTGGTAGAGTTGCTCAGTTCTCCGGCCGTACTCAAGACCGGGGCGCGCTAGCGCCGATCTGCGCTGGCAACACCCACAAGTCGCACACGAAGGACAACACGTGTCAGGGACTGTCGCCGACCCCGTCGGCATCACCAACCCGCCGATCGACGACCTGCTGAAGAAGAGCCAGTCGAAGTACCAGCTGGTCATCTACTCCGCCAAGCGGGCCCGTCAGATCAACGCCTACTACTCCCAGCTCGGCGAGGGCCTGCTGGAGTACGTCGGTCCGCTCGTCGAGACCACGCCCGAGGAGAAGCCGCTGTCGATCGCCATGCGCGAGCTCGACAAGGGCCTGCTCGAGACGAAGGCGTTCGACGACACCGAGGCGTAGAGGGCCAGTTGAACGTCGTCCTGGGCGTGTCGGGCGGCATCGCCGCCTACAAGGCGTGCATTCTGCTCCGCCTCCTCAAGGAGTCCGGTCACGAGGTGACCGTGATACCCACCGAGGCGGCGCTCAAGTTCGTCGGTGAAGCCACCTGGGAGGCCCTGTCGGGCCGCCCGGTGGCTTCCGGCGTGTTCTCGGACGTGTCCGAGGTCAAGCACGTGCGGCTCGGCCGCGCCGCCGACCTCGTCGTCGTCGCCCCGGCCACCGCCGACCTGCTCGCGCGGGCCGCGCACGGCCGCGCCGACGACCTGCTCACCTCCACGCTGCTCACCGCTACCTGCCCGGTCGTGTTCGCCCCGGCGATGCACACCGAGATGTGGGAGCACGCCGCCACCCGCGCCAACGTCGCCGTCCTGCGCGAGCGCGGCAACCACGTGGTCGAGCCCGACTCGGGGCGCCTGACGGGCGCCGACACCGGCCCCGGCCGCCTGCCCGAGCCCGAGGCGGTCTTCGCCCTCCTCAAGGGCTTCCTGACCTCGCCCGCCCGCGACCTCGCCGGCCGCCGGGTCCTGGTCACCGCCGGGGGCACCCGCGAGCCGATCGACCCGGTCCGCTTCATCGGCAACCACTCCTCGGGCCGCCAGGGCATCGCCCTCGCCGCCGCGGCCGCCGCGCGCGGCGCCGACGTCACCTTGATCGCCGCGCACATCGACGCCCCGCTGCCCGCCGGCGTCCGCGTCGAGCGCGCCGGGACCACCGGGGAGCTCCACGAGGCCACCGTCAAGGCCGCCGCCGAGGCCGACGCCGTGGTCCTCGCCGCCGCGCCCGCCGACTTCACCCCCAAGGAGACCTCCGACCGCAAGATCAAGCGCAAGGGCGACCTCGACCTCGCGCTCACCTCGACCGCGGACATCGCCGCCGCCGTGGGCCGCGCCAAGCGGCCCGGGCAGGTCCTCGTCGTCTTCGCCGCCGAGACCCACGACGGCCCCGAGCACGCCAAGGCCAAGCGCGAGGCGAAGGGCGCCGACCTGGTCGTGCTCAACGACGTCTCGGGCGGGGCCGTGTTCGGCCGCCTGGAGAACTCCGTCACTGTGTTCGACGCCGCCGGGCCCGTCGCCGCGCTGGCCGAGACCTCGAAAGAACTGGTCGCGGACGCCGTCTGGGACGCGGTGGCCGCCCGGCTCCCGGTGGGTGGACGGCACTGACACCGCCGCCGCCCAGCGCGGCGACTTGGTGGGAAGATCTTGAGCGCATAGACTTGTGAGCTGCGAAGTCGGTCGAAGTGCGCCGCTGGGCGGCGTGGCATGTTTTGAGCAATGGTTATGAGGAGTGCCGTGGCACGTCGCCTGTTCACCTCCGAGTCGGTCACCGAAGGCCACCCGGACAAGATCGCGGACCAGATCTCCGACGGGATCCTGGACGCACTGCTGTCCGAGGACCCCGGGAGCCGCGTCGCGGTCGAGACCCTCATCACCACCGGCCAGGTGCACGTCGCGGGCGAGGTGACCACCCACGCGTACGCCGACATCCCGCGCATCGTGCGCGAGACGATCCTGCGCATCGGCTACGACTCGTCCAAGAAGGGCTTCGACGGCGCCTCGTGCGGCGTGAACGTCTCGATCGGCGGGCAGAGCCCCGACATCGCCCAGGGCGTCGACAAGGCGTGGGAGTCCCGTGTGGACGCCGCCGTGAACGACGAGCTGGACCTCCAGGGCGCGGGCGACCAGGGCCTCATGTTCGGCTTCGCGTGCCGCGAGACCCCCGAGCTCATGCCGCTCCCGATCGCCCTGGCCCACCGGCTGTCCCAGCGCCTCACCGAGGTCCGCAAGGACGGCACCGTCCCGTACCTGCGCCCGGACGGCAAGACCCAGGTGACCATCGAGTACCAGGGCAACCGCCCGGTGCGCCTGGACACCGTGGTCGTCTCCAGCCAGCACGCGCCCGACATCTCGCTCGACTCGCTGCTCTCGCCCGACGTCGCCGAGCACGTGATCGCCCCGGTCGTCTCCGGGCTCGACCTCGACATCGCCGACTACAAGCTCCTGGTGAACCCGACCGGCCGCTTCGAGATCGGCGGGCCCATGGGCGACGCCGGCCTGACCGGCCGCAAGATCATCGTCGACACGTACGGCGGCTACGCCCGGCACGGCGGCGGCGCGTTCTCCGGCAAGGACCCGTCGAAGGTCGACCGGTCCGCCGCGTACGCCGCCCGATGGGTCGCCAAGAACGTGGTCGCGGCGGGTCTCGCCGAGCGCTGCGAGGTCCAGGTCGCGTACGCGATCGGCAAGGCCAAGCCCGTGAGCATCGCCGTCGACCCGATGGGCACCGAGACCGTCGACCCCGCGCTGATCGAGAAGGCCGTCCTGGAGGTCTTCGACCTCCGCCCGGCCGCCATCATCCGCGACCTCAACCTGATCCGCCCGATCTACTCGCTCACCGCCGCCTACGGCCACTTCGGCCGCGAGCTGCCGGAGTTCACCTGGGAGGCGACCGACCGCGCCGCCGCCCTCAAGGAAGCCGTCAGCTAGGCGGCCGGGACTTCGCGCCGGGCGCCCTCCACCGTCGGAGGCGCCCGGTATTTTTATCGGATGGACGAGTCCCCGGCGATCGCAGCGGTCTGCATCGACCAGCCGCTGCCGCAGCTGGACCGCCTCTTCGACTACCTGGTGCCCGAGGGCATGGACGTGCGGCCCGGGTGCCGGGTGCGGGTCCGGTTCGGGCGCAGGAAGGTCGCCGGGTTCGTCATCGCCGTCAAGCCCTCGACCGACTTCGCGGGCAAGCTCCTGTGGATCTCCGACCTCGTCTCCCCGCAGCCGGTGGTGACCGAGGAGATCGCGGTGCTGGCGCGTGCGGTGGCCGACCGGTACGCGGGGACGATGTCCGACGTGCTGCGCCTGGCGGTGCCGGAGCGGCGCGTGCGGGTCGAGGCCGAGGCCCCCGCCGAGGTGCTGCCGGTGGCGGCGCCCTCCTCGGATCACTGGAAGAGGTATATCGCGGGCGAGGCATTCTTGCGCGCGCTGCACGACACCAAGTCGCCGAGGGCCGTGTGGACCGCGGTGCCGGGGGAGGACTGGCCGGCCCGGTTCGCCGAGGCCGCCGCGGCGACGGCCGCCGCCGGGCGCGGCGCGGTGCTCGTCGTCCCCGACCAGACCGACCTCGACCGCCTCGACGCCGCCCTGGAGGCCGTGCTCGGCCCTGACCGGCACGTGGTCCTCTCGGCGCAGGCCGGGCCCACGAAGCGCTACAGGGCCTTCCTGAAGGCCGCGCGGGGCGACGTGAGGATCGTGGCCGGGACCCGCGCCGCCGCGTTCGCGCCCGTCCCGAACCTCGGCCTGGTCGCGATCTGGGACGACGGCGACGGCTCCCACGTCGACCGCCACGCGCCCTACCCGCACGCGCGCGAAGTCCTCCTCACCCGCGCGGGCCTCGCGAAGGCCGCCTGCCTCGTCGGCGCCCACGCCCGGACCCCGCAGGCGCAGCTGCTCGTGGAGACCCGCTGGGCGGTCTCGATGACCGCCCCGCGCGGCGAGATCCGCTCGGCCACGCCCCGCATCGTCCCGGTCGGCGACGAGTCCGACCTCGAACGCGACCCCTCCGGCGGCACCGCGCGCCTGCCGACCGTCGCCTGGGAGGCCGCCCGGGCGGCGCTCGCCAAGGACCGGCCCGTCCTCGTCCAGGTCCCGCGCCGCGGCTACGTGCCCGCCGTCTCCTGCCAGCGCTGCCGCACCCGCGCGGCCTGCCCGAACTGCTCGGGCCCGCTGCGGCTGCTGGGCCCGCGCCGCGACCCGGTGTGCGGGTGGTGCGGGACGGTCGCGCGCGACTTCCGCTGCGCCGAATGCGGATCGAACCGCGTGCGCGCGGTGGTGATCGGGGCCGAGCGGACGGTGGAGGAGCTGGCCCAGGCGTTCCCGGACACCCCGGTCGTGGAGTCGACGGGCGTCAACCGCCTCGAGTCGGCGCCCGCGGGTGCGGCCGTGGTGGTGGCGACCCCGGGCGTCGAACCGGCGGCGGCCGAGGGCTACGGCGCGGTGCTGCTGCTCGACACGTGGGCGCTGCTGACGCGCGCGGAGCTGACGGCGAGCGAGGAGGCGCTGCGGCGCTGGATGAACGCGGTGGCGCTGGCGCGGCCGGACGGGACCGCGGTCGTGGTCGCGGACGGCGGGCTCGCGGTGGTCCAGGCCCTCATGCGCTGGGACCCGGCCTGGTTCGCGGCGCGCGAACTGGAGGAGCGCACCGAGCTGGGCTTCCCGCCGGTGATGAAGTTCGCGGCCCTGACGGGCCCGAACGGCGAGCCGGAGAAGCTGGCGACCGACCTCCCGCACGACCTCGGGGCCGAGCCGATCGGCCCGATCCCGGTCGACGAGCACACCGAGCGCCTGCTCCTGCGCGTGCGCCGCCGCGACGGCGCCGCCCTCGCGGCGACCCTCGCCAAGGCCACGGCCGAACGCGCGAACGCGAAGGCCGACCCGGTCAGAGTCCAGATCGACCCGCGCGAGATCGCTTAGGCGCGTTCGCGTCTGGACTTGATCGCGGTCCAGAGGGCGCGGAGGCGGTCGCGGCCGTACCAGGCGGCGGCGACGGCGATGAGGACGAAGGGGATCGCGATGGGGAAGACCGTGGTGAAGCCGAGGACCACGACGAGCGCTTCGACGCCGATGAGCGAGATGACGCCCATGTAGCCGAGGACGGTCATGGTCTGGGCGCGCACGGCGAGGGCGAGGATCAGGGTGCGGAGGCGGTTCACGCGGTGCCGCTGACGCGTTCGAGGTAGGCGGCGATGGCGTCGCGGTTCCGCAGGACGCACTCGGCCTTGCGGGTCATGCGGTCGCGCTGCTCCTCGAGCTGGGCGAGCATCTCGGGGTCGGGCACGGGGAAGTAGATCTCCTCGGGGCTGCCGAGGCAGGGGAGGATCTGCTTGATGATCTTGACGGGGACGCCGGCGTCGAGGAGGCCGCGGATCTGGCGGACGCGGTCGACGATGGCCTCGGGGAAGTCCCGGTAGCCGTTGGGGGAGCGCTCGGCGGTGATGAGGCCGTGCTGCTCGTAGTAGCGCAGCATCCGGGCGGGGGCGCCGGTGCGCTCCGCCAGCTCGCCGATCCTCATATGGCCCGCCTCACTCCGACTGGACTCTGACATTAGTGTCAAGGTTAGACGCTTTTCCACATGAGTCAAACGACCCTCTCCCCGTCAGGGGCGCCGCCGCGGGAGCGGCTGCCCGTCTCCGGGCTCCTCGCGCTGTCGACCGCGGTGTTCATCACCGTCATCACCGAGTCGCTGCCCGCCGGGCTCCTGCCGGGGATGCGCGCGAGCCTGGGGGTGGGCGAGGCCGCGATGGGCCAGGCGGTCACCGTGTACGCGATCGGCACGGCCCTGACGGTGATCCCGCTGTCCGCGCTCACCGCCGGGTGGGGCCGGCGCCCGGTGCTGCTGCTGGCGATGGCCGGGTTCGTCGCGGCGAACACCGTCACCGCCGTCTCCACGGACTACCTGCTGACGATGGGCGCGCGCTTCGTGGCGGGCATGGCCGCGGGCCTGTCGTGGGCGCTCATGGTCGGGTACGCGCGGCGCCTGGCCCCGAAGGGCATGGAGGGCAGGGCCATCGCGATCGTCATGGCGGGCATCCCGTTGGCGCTGGCGCTCGGGGTGCCGGCGGGGACGTTCATCGGCGGGTTCCTGGGCTGGCGGGAGTCGTTCGGCGTCATGTCGGCGCTGGCGGTGCTGTCGATCGTGTGGATCACGCTGGCGGTCCCGGACTTCCCGGGCCAGCGGTCGGGGCAGCGCACGCCGGTGGCGCGCGCGGTGGCGATTCCGGGGGTCGCGGCGGTCCTGGCGGTGATCGCGGCCTACGTGGTCGCGTTCAACGTCCTGTACACGTACATCGCGGCGTTCCTGGAGCGGTTCGGGATGGGCGGCGCGGTCGACCGGGTGCTGCTGGTGTTCGGGGTCGCGTCGATCGCGAGCATCTGGATCACCGGCGCGCAGATCGACCGGAGGCTGCGGCGGCTCACGATCGGGGCCGCGGTCCTCACCGCGGCGGCCGCGACGCTCCTGGCGGTCGCCGCGGAGTCCCCGGTGCTCGTCTACGTCGCCGTGGCGCTGTGGGGCCTGGGGCACGGCGGGGTGCCGACGCTGCTCCAGACCGCGGCCGGGCAGGCGGGCGCGAAGGCCGCCGACACCGTGCAGGCGGTGGTCGTGACCCTGTGGAACGCGGCGACGGCCGCGGGCGGGGCCCTGGGCGGGCTCCTGCTGGTGCAGTTCGGGCCGCTGTCGCTGGCGTGGACCGTGGCGGTCCTCGGCGTCCCGGTGCTGCTGGTGGCGCTCGGGGCGCGCCGTCACGCGTTCCCGTCGGCGAGCGGGTCGCCGAGCAGTCCGGCGAGTTCGGCGCTGCCGTAGGTCCCGATCGCCTCGTGCAGGCGAAGCCCTGGAGGGCGCGCGTGCGCGAGGCGGCTGCGGACGAACGCCTCCCCGAGATCGTCGCCGCACTCGCGGTAGGCGTCGAGCGCCGTTCGAGGAGGTCGGCCGCGGTACCGGGGTCGCGGCTCCGGACCTCGACGGGGGCGAGGCCCGCGAGGGCCGCGCCGAGGTTCTGGGTCCAGCCGCGGTCGGTGGCGGGGCCGCCGGCCCGTCTAGGACGCGGCGACGGCCCGCGCGAGGTCCCGGACCAGCGGCAGGTCCACCTTCGCGGGCGTGGAGAACCGCAGGCACCCCTTGCCCGTGTCGTGCCCGGCGAGGCGGTCGGCGAACGCCTCCTTGAGGTCGTCGCGCAGGAGGTACACCGACAGGTGCCGCTTCTGGGACGCGTAGGCGACCTCGGTGCCATCGCCGCGCCGGAAGCACGGCATCCCGTAGGCCATGGCCTCGGTGAACCCGGTCAGCTCCCCGCGCAGGACCTCCCGGATCGCGGCCACCGCCGCCCGGCGGTCCTCCGGGAGGCCGGCCAGGTACTCGTCCACGGTCGCGGCGTCGCTCTGCACCATGCGCCGAATGTATCCCCCGCCCGCCGCGATCCGGTGAGTTCCGGCGCGCCGCCTCGTCTCAACTGGTGCAATCGGCGTGAGCCACCAGTTCGGAAGGACCCGACCATGCAGAAGATCGTCACCAACATCTGGTACACCGACGGGGCCGCCCAGGCGGCCGCCGAGTTCTACACCTCCCTGTTCGACGACGGCAGGATCACCGGGAGCATCCCGTTCGTCGAGGACGCGCACGGCGAGCCCGGGACGGCCATGGTCGTCAACTTCGAGCTCGCCGGGCAGCAGTTCACCGGCATCAACGGCGACGACTCCGCCAAGCACGACCACGCCATGTCGCTCCTGGTCAACTGCGAGGGCCAGGACGAGATCGACCGCCTGTGGGACGCGTTCCTCGCCAACGGCGGCAAGGAGATCGAATGCGGCTGGATCGCCGACAAGTGGGGCGTCAACTGGCAGGTGTGGTCCACCGAGGCCGAGCGGTACGTCGGCGGGCCCGACCGGGCCGGCGCCGAGCGCGCCGTCAAGGCCATGTACGCCATGAAGAAGATCGACCTCCAGGGCCTCAAGGACGCCTACGAGGGCGCGTAGCGGCGCGGCCCGGTCCCCCGCGCGGGGGACCGCCCCCGCCCCCGCGAGGGAGGCGGGGCCCGCGCGCGCCCGGCAGGCTGGAGCCGTGAACGTCCGCTGGCACAATGGCCCCATGCGCCTCCTCGCCCCGCTCCGGTCCGGGGCCACCTACCGCGGCTGGGTGTGGCTCATCCTCGGCGGCGCCCTCATGATGCCGTTCATGCTGGTCGGCGCCATCGTCTACAACTGGTTCCACCCCGAGGCCGGCTTCGAGGGCGCCCTGCACCCGGCCGTGTTCGCCGCCGTCATCCCGCTCACCGCCGCGGTCTCGCTGCTCCTGCCCGACCGCGAGGTCGAGCGCACCGCCGCCCGCCGCCTCCTCGGCGCCGAGTTCGCCTCGCCCGCCGACGACGGCACCTGGAACTCGCGCTGGCGCACCGGCTGCTGGTTCACCCTCCACGCGGTCGTCGGCGGCGCGCTCAGCGGCGTCACGCTCGGGCTCGTGCCCTTCTGCGCCTACCTCCTCATCCAGGGCGCCCGCGCCGTGCTCGACATGGCGCCCACCGGCGCCTACGTCGGGTGGCTCCCCGACTGGGGCCTGCTCACCGGGCCGGGCCTGCTCCTGGCCCTGGTCTACCTCGTCGCCGCCGCGGCCGCCGGGATGCGGGCGCTCGCGCCGGGCCTGCTGGGGCAGGGCGCGGCCGACCGGCTCGCCGCCTCGCGCGCCGAGACCGCCCGACTGGCCGCCCGCAACCGCATCGCCCGCGAGCTGCACGACTCGGTCGGCCACGCGCTCTCGGTGGTCGTGGTCCAGTCCGAGGCTGCCTCCCGGCTCATCGAGGCCGACCCCGTGTTCGCCGCCCGCGCCATGGCCGCCGTCGGCGAGACCGCCCGCGGCGCCCTCGCCGAACTCGACGCCGTCATCGGGGCCCTCCGCGAGGACCGCGACGACGCGCGCGGCCCCCAGAAGGACCTCGCCGACCTCGCCTCCCTCGCCGCCGAGTCCGGCGTCGAGGTCGACCTGCGCGTCACCGGCGACCTCGCCTCGGTCGGCCGCCTGACCTCCCGCGAGGCGTACCGGATCGTCCAGGAGGCGCTCACGAACGTGCTGCGCCACGCCGACGAGCCGCGCGCGAGCGTCCTGGTCGACGCGGGGGAGGAGGTGGCCGTGGCCGTCGCGAGCCCCGCCGCCCGCCGGCCCCGCCCGCGCCCGGGCGGGAGGGGCCTCATCGGGATCGCCGAGCGCGCCGCCGTCCTCGGCGGCACCGCCGAGGCCGACTGGACCGCGCCGACCGCCGCCGCCCCCGGGACCTGGACCGTCCGCGTCGCACTGCCGAAAGGGACCGCATGACCGCGCCGCTGCGCATCGCGCTCGTCGACGACGAAGCGCTCATCCGCTCCGGGTTCGCCGCCGTCATCGGCGCCGAACCGGACCTCGACGTCGTCGCCGAGGGCGCCGACGGGATCGACGCGCTCGCCATCGCCCGCTCCGGGAAGGCCGACGTCATGCTCATGGACGTGCGCATGCCGAAGGTCGACGGCATCGAGGCCACCGCGCGCATCACCGCCGAACTCGCGGCCCCGCCGAAGATCCTTGTCGTCACCACCTTCGACAACGACGACTACGTGTGGGAGGCGCTGCGCGCGGGCGCCGACGGGTTCCTGCTCAAGCGCACCCGCCTCGAAGACCTCCTCGCCGCGGTGCGCCTGGTCGCGCGCACCGACGCGCTCCTGTTCCCCGAGGCGGTCCGCCGCCTCGCCGCCAAGGCCCCGGTCCGCAGCGCCCCCAAGGGCATCGGCGACCTCAGCGACCGCGAGCGCGAAGTGCTCACCCTCGCCGCCCGGGGCCTGTCCAACGCCGAGATCGCCGCCGAGCTGTACCTGGGCCGCGAGACCGTCAAGACCCACCTGAGCGCCGTCTACGCCAAGCTCGGCGTCCGCGACCGCACCCAGGCCGTCATCGCCGCCTACGAAGGCGGCCTGGTCTAAAGACGGCAGGTCCAAGGACGCTTCCACGACCCGGGGCCTCCCGCCCCGGGCTTCTTCGTGCTATGGTTCGTTAGTCAAGTAATGAACCTCTGAACCAATCAACCAATCCACACGTTAGGAGGCGAGATGTTCGATGACGGCACACCGATCTACCGGCAGATCGCCGACCAGATCAAGGCCGAGATTCTGAACGGATCGCTCGAACCGGGAGGCAAGGTCATGTCCACCAACCAGTACGCCGCGTTCTACCAGATCAACCCGGCCACCGCCCAGAAGGCGTTCCGCGAGCTCGTCGACGAGGGCGTCCTCTACAAGCAGCGCGGCGTCGGCATGTTCGTCGCCGACGACGCCCGCGACCGCCTCGCCGCCGACTTCCGCGAGCGCTTCTTCGAACGCGTCCTGGCCCCCCTGGTCCGCGAGGCCCGCCAGGCCGGCATCCCCCTGACCGACATCATCGACTACCTCAGAGACCAGGAAGGCGCCCTCAAATGAGCTTCTCCGTCAACCTCCGCAACGTCACCCTGAAGTACGGGGCCGAGGACGCGCTCGCCGACGTGGACCTCGACCTTGAAGCCGGCAAGATCTACGGACTCCTCGGCCGCAACGGCGCCGGCAAGACCAGCCTGCTCAGCCTCATCGCCGCCTTCCGCCGCCCCACCGCCGGCGACGTCCTCGTCGGCGGCGAACCGGTCTGGGAGAACGCCCCGGTCGTCTCCCGCGTCGCCCTCATCCGCGAAGGCGGCGACTTCGACGACACCGAGTCCGTCAAGGCCACCATCGAGACCGGCCAGATCCGGCCCTCCTTCGACATGGCGTACGCCCTCAAGCTCGCCGACCAGTTCGAGGTGCCGCTCAAGAAGCGCGTCAGCGCCCTCTCCCGCGGCAAGCGCTCGGTCCTCGCCGCGATCTGCGGCCTCGCCGCCCGCGCCGAGCTCACCATGTTCGACGAGGTCCACCTCGGCATGGACGCCCCCACCCGGGACGCGTTCTACAAGGAGCTCCTGGCCGAGTACATGGACCGCCCGCACACCGTCGTCCTCTCCACCCACCTCATCGACGAGGTCGCCAACTACCTCGAAGAGGTGGTCATCGTCGACCGCGGCCGCATCCTGCGCCACGCCGACATCGAGGCGTTCCAGGGCATGGGCGCCACCCTCACCGGCCCGGCCGACGCCGTCGACGCCCTCGGCCTCGCCGCCCTCGCCGAGCAGCGCCTGGGCGGCACCAAGAGCATCACCGTCGCCGACGCGCTCGACGCCGGCACCCGGCAGCGGGCCGCCGCCGCCGGGATCGAGGTCGGCCCGGTCGGCCTCCAGGACCTCTTCATCCACCTGACCGACCCGAACCGAACCGGAGCCTGACCATGTCCGCCCCCGCCAACCTGCGACTCCCGACCCGCCGCTACGCGCTCGGCGCCGGCTTCGCGCTCGAAGGGCTCAAGTACTTCCGGTACTGGCTCATCGCGGCCGTGATCCTGTCGGTCGCCCTGCCCCTGTTCATCGCCCAGTTCAACGACATCCGGCTCTCGGCCTGGTTCTACGCCGCGAACGTCGGCAAGTGGTTCACCGCGTTCGTCGGCGGCGGCTTCGTGTACTCGCTGGTGCCCAACATGATCGCCGCGGGCCTGACCCGCCGCGAACTCGCCGTCTCCATGGGCGTCTTCGGCCTCCTGTGGTCGGCGCTCCTCGGCGCGATCGCCTTCGCCGGGCTCGTGGCCGAGCGCTACCTCTACGGCGCCCTCGACTGGTCCCACGGCATCGACGCCCACGACGTCATCGCCCCCATCGGCTCCCTCGGCGACACGGTCGCGCTCGGCGCGTCCTACCCGCTGCTGTACCTGGTGTACTTCGCGGCCGGCACCGTCATCGGCGCCGCGTCCTACCGCTGGGAGGCGTCGGGCTGGCTGCTGCTGGTGCCGATCGTCCCGATCGTGTTCAGCCTCGACAACGGCCTGTTCGACACCGAGCCGGTCGGCCCCGGCTGGGCCGGGTTCCTGGGCCTGTTCATGGACGGGTGGGACCGCCGGCTCATCGTCGCCGCGATCGTCCTGGCCACCGCCGGCCTCGCGGCCGCCGCGTACCGCCTCCTCATCGACGTGCCGCTCCGATCGAAGCAGGCGTGATGGCCGCCCTCGACGACACCGCCGCCGCCGCGACCGCGCGGCTCGCGCGCCGCCGCTACCGCCTCGGCCTGTCCCTCTTCTTCGGATCCGCGCGCTGGCTGCGCTGGATCGTGCTCGCCTGGGTCGTGGCGACCCCGCTCCTGTCGGTGCTCTTCCACGACGCGGTCGAGACGGGCCTGTGGTCGATCACCGCCACGGTCTTCCAGTGGTTCGTCGCCAGCGTCGCGGGCATGTGGTTCTACCAGAACCTGCCCGGGACGGTCGCCCGCGGCGTCACCCGCCGCGAGATCACCACCGCCTACATGATCTTCGGCCTCCTCGCCTCGGTCGCGACCGCCGCGGTCGTCACCGCCGGGGCCCTCGCCGAGCACGCCCTGCTCGCCGCGTTCGCCGAGCCGGTCGACACGTGGGCCGGGACGCTGGCGGGCGGCGCCCGCTACCTGCTCATCACGCCGATCTACTTCCTCTCCGGCGCGCTCATCGGCGCCTCGGCGATCCGCTTCGGCGGCAGCCACTGGTTCACGATCGTCGTCGTCGCGGCCGCCTCCGGCCACTACGCGGGCGTCCTCGCCCTGGAGTTCCGGTTCTTCGGCTCCGGCGGCGACCTCGCCCTGTGGCTGGGCGTGTGCCTCGCCGTGATCGCGGTCCTCGCGGCCGGGACCGCCGCCGTCCTCCGCTCCCTCCCCGTCAGGAGCCGGACATGACCGCGACCCTCGCACGCCGCCCGCTCCGGCTCGCCGCCGCCTTCTCCGCGCGGGCCGCGAAGACCTGGGGCCTGTGGACCCTCATCGCGTTCGCCGCCGCCGCGGCGGGATCGGCGCTCCTGCGCGCCGCCACCGGCGGCGGCGGGGAGCTCGCGACCTTCGTCCTCATGTCGGTGCCGCTCATGGCCGCGGGCCTGGGCTGGAGCCACACCCAGCAGCTCTACCCGCGGATGGTCGCCGTCGGCGTCACCCGCCGGGAGTTCCTGGGCGCCTCCGCACTGCACGGCGCGGCCGCCGTCCTCGCCACCGCCGCGTTCACCCAGCTCGGCCTGCTCTACATCGACCTCACCGCCGCGCCCGATGAGGCGGTCTTCTACGGCGGCACCGTCGCCGAGTCCTTCGCCCGGCCCGCCCTCTACCTCGCCTGCGGGGCCGCCGCCGGCGCCGTCATGGCCCGCTTCACCAGCCGCACCGCTGGAGCCGTGGCCGCCGCGTTCGTCTTCGCCGCCGTGATCTTCCGGGAGGTCGCCGTCTGGGGCGCGCTCGGCCTCGCCGGGGAGGTCCCGCAGAAGGACGGCGTCATGCTCTCCCTGCCCATCGAGGGCTTCTCCCTGGTCCCCGTGGACGCCGCCGGCGCCGTGCTCTTCGCGGCCCTCGCCTGGGCGCTCCTGCGCCGCGCCCCGATGCGGCCGAGGACGGGCTGAGCCGTGGGCCTCCTCCTCGCCGACGTCCCGTTCCCGATGCTCGTGGTCGCCGCGTGCATCGCGGCGGGCGTCGTCGCGGGCCTCCTGCTCACCACCGGCCCCCCGCCGCAGCCGCCCGGGCCGAGACGCGCCACACGGCCCGCCGACCCCGCACCGCGCAGCGCAGGCGAATGGGACACTGGTGAACGGCCAGTACACGCACCGGAAGGTCAGCACATTGTCGATCCAGCCCATCCGCATCTTCGGCGACCCGGTCCTGCGCACCGCGGCCGAGGACGTCGACACCTTTGACAAGGAACTGCGGAACCTCGTGAAGGACCTGCTCGACACCATGCGCGACGAAGGCGGCGCCGGCCTCGCCGCACCGCAGCTGGGCGTCAGCAAGCGCGTCTTCTCGTTCGACGTCGACGACGTCGTCGGGCACATCGTCAACCCCGTCCTGGAGTTCCCCGACGAGGAGGAGCAGGACGGACCCGAGGGCTGCCTGTCCCTGCCCGGCCTGTACTTCGACACCGTGCGCCGCCAGAACGTCGTCGCCAAGGGCTTCAACGAGTACGGCGACCCCCTCCAGATCGTCGGCACCGGCCTCATGGCCCGCTGCCTCCAGCACGAGACCGACCACCTCGACGGCATCATCTTCATCGACCGCCTCGACTCGGAGCGCCGCAAGGCCGCGCTCACCGAGATCCAGTCCCAGGACTGGTACAACGAGGAGGTCAAAGTCAAAGTCACCCCCCACGACTCCAAGGGTGTGTTCTTCAAGCGATGAGGATCGTCTTCGCCGGGACCCCGGAGGTCGCGCTGCCGACCCTCGCGGCCCTCCACGCGTCCGACCACGAGGTCGCGGCCGTCCTGACCCGCCCCGACGCGCCCACCGGGCGCGGACGCAGGCTCCACCGCTCGCCCGTCGCCGCCTGGGCCGACGAGCACGGCGTCGAGGTCCTCACCCCGGCCAAGCCGCGCGAGCCCGAGTTCCTCGACCGCCTGCGCGCCATCGCACCCGACCTCGTCCCCGTCGTCGCCTACGGCGCCCTCGTGCCCCCCGCCGCCCTCGACATCCCGCGCCTGGGCTGGATCAACCTCCACTTCTCGCTCCTGCCCGCGTGGCGCGGCGCCGCCCCCGTCCAGTACGCCGTCCTCAACGGCGACACCATGACCGGCGCCTGCGTCTTCCAGCTCGAACCGGGCCTCGACACCGGCCCCGTCTACGGCCGCCTCACCGAGCCCGTCGGCCCCCGCGACACCGCCGGGGACCTCCTCGACCGCCTCGCCGTCGCCGGCGCCCGCCTCACCCTCGACGTCGTCAACGGCCTCGACGTCGGCGCCCTCACCGGCGCCCCCCAACCCGAGGACGGGATCTCCTACGCCCCCAAGGTCACCGTCGACGACGCCCGCGTCCGCTGGACCGACCCCGCCTTCGCCGTCGACCGGCGCGTCCGCGCCGTCACCCCCGCCCCCGGCGCCTGGACCGACCTCGACGGCCAGCGCCTGCGCCTGGGCCCGGTCACCCCCGACCCCGACGCGCCCCGCCTCGCCCCCGGCGAGGTCGCCGTGGGCAAGAAGGCCGTCCACGTCGGCACCGCCACCGAGGCGGTCCGGCTCGGCCAGGTCCAACCCGCGGGCAAGAAGCCCATGGACGCCGCATCGTGGGGCCGCGGCCTCCAGACCGCACCGAGGTTCGCATGAGCGACAGCAGGCCCCGCAACGACCGCCGGCGCCGCCGCGACGACGACGAGGCCCCGCGCCCCACCGTCAACCCGCGCCGCATCGCCTTCGACGCGATCCGCGCCGTCACCGCCGACAACGCGTACGCCAACATCGTGCTGCCGCGCATGATCAACGAGACCGGGCACACCGGCCGCGACGCCGGGCTCATCACCGAGCTCACCTACGGCACCCTCCGCAGCCTCGGCACCCTCGAAGCGATCCTCGCCGCCGCCTCCGGGCGCGACGTGCGCGAACTCCAGCAGGACCTCCTCGACGCCCTCTGCCTGGGCGCCTACCAGCTCCTGTACATGCGCATCCCCGCGCACGCGGCCGTCGCCACCACCGTCAGCCTCGTCAAGGCCGCCGTCAGCCCCCGCGTCTCCGGGCTCGCCAACGCCGTCCTGCGCAAGGTCGCCGCCAAGGACCTCGACCAGTGGTGCGAGGAGCTCGCCACCGGCGACCGCCTCCACGACCTCTCGCTGCGCCACGCCCACCCCGAGTGGATCGCCCGCGAGTTCGAGGCCGTCCTGGGGCCGGACGAGCTCGCGCCCGCGCTCGCGGCCGACAACGCCGCCCCGCCGGTCCACCTGTGCGCCAAGCCCGGCCGCATCACCAAGGGCGACCTCTCCCGCGAGACCCGCGGGGGCCTGCACGGGCAGTACTCGCCGTACGCGGTGTACCTGCCCGGCGGCGACCCCGGCCGCGTCAAGTCCGTCGCCACCGGCCTCGCGCACGTCCAGGACGAGGGCAGCCAGCTCGTCGCCGTCGCCCTCGCCGAGGCGCCCCTGGAGGGCCCCGACGCCGCCTGGATCGACCTGTGCGCCGGCCCCGGCGGCAAGACCGGACTCCTGGGCGCGCTCGCCGCCCAGCGCGGCGCGCACCTCGACGCCGTCGAGGTCCAGCCGCACCGCGCCGAACTGGTCGCCAAGGCCGCCAGGGGACTCCCGGTCAACGTCCACACCGGCGACGGGCGCCTGTTCGGCGAGCCGGGCACCGCCGACCGCGTCCTGGTCGACGCGCCCTGCTCGGGGCTGGGCGCGCTGCGCCGCCGCCCGGAGGCGCGCTGGCGCAAGCAAAGGTCGGATCTGGACGCGCTGGTGCCGCTCCAGCGCGAGCTGCTCGCGGCAGGACTCCGGTTGGCGCGCAAGGGAGGCCTGGTCGCGTACGTGACGTGCTCGCCGGTCCTCGACGAGACCTCGGAGGCCGTGGAATCGGTGCTCAAGGCCGGGGGAGCGGAGCTGGTGCGTCCCGACTGGCTCCTCGACCGGGTGCCCGATTCGTCGCGCGGCGACAGTGCCGGAGGGGCTTATGTGCAGCTGTGGCCGCACCGCCACGGCACCGACGCGATGTTCATGGCGCTCCTGCGCAAGACCGGCAACCGCTAACACCACTGTTCGAAGGCCGTGGGGGCGGAGCCCTGCCCTTTTGCCGGGTGATGCCGCTTAAGTGCCCGAATTGGAAGCGCTACCATACATTGACATAAGTGAATGTACTCCGGGCTACCGGCACCTAGACCCCAAGGAGCACCAGATGAAACGACGGCAGCGCCTCGCCGCGATCGTCGCCGCAACGGCCACCGCCGTGGCCGCCGCGCTCAGCGCGGGCCTCCTCCTCAGCCCCAACGCGGGCGCGCAGGACGTCTCCGCGCAGGCGCAAGCACTGTGGACGAACCCCAACACGGCGGCGGCCCGCTGGGTCGCCCAGAATCCCGGCGACTCGCGCGCCAACATGATCCGCGACCGGATCGCCGAGACCCCCGCGGGCACCTGGTTCACCCAGACCAACCCGACCGGCGGCATCGCGGCCCAGGTCTCGGCCGTCGTCGACGGCGCCGCCGCCGCGGGAGCGGCCCCGATCATGGTCGTCTACAACATCCCCAACCGCGACTGCGGCGGCGCCTCCGGCGGCGGCGCGTCCAGCCACGAGGTCTACCGCGGCTGGATCGACCAGATCGCGGCCCAGATCGACGGCCCCGCGTACATCATCCTCGAACCCGACGTGATCGCGCACGACTGCTACAACTCGACCGAGCGGGCCCAGATCAACGCCTCGCTCTCCTACGCGGCCCAGAAGCTGAACGCCGCCGACCCCGCGGCCAAGGTCTACATCGACGCCGGGAACTCGGCCTGGCTCACCCCCAGCGTCGCCGGCTCCCGCCTCCAGGCCGCCGGCATCCAGAACGCCGACGGCTTCTCGCTCAACGTCTCCAACTACCGCACCACCGAGGAGGCCACCTCCTGGGCCAACCAGGTCCGCGGCATCGTCGGTTCCGGCAAGACCGCCGTGATCGACACCAGCCGCAACGGCAACGGCCCGCTGAACCCGCCGAACCCCAACGACTGGTGCGACCCGCCCGGGCGCGCGATCGGCAAGTTCCCGACCACCGCGACCGGCGTCGCCGGCATCGACGCGTACCTGTGGGTCAAGCTCCCCGGCGAGGCCGACGGCTGCGCCGGCGCGGCGGGCCAGTTCATCCCCGACCTCGCCTACCAGCTCGCCAACAACGCCGGCTCCGGCTGGCCCGGCGACGTCGAGCCGACCGACCCGGTCACCTCCGACGACCCGACCTCGGACGACCCGACCACCGGCGGCCCCTCAGGGGACTGCACGGTCCACATCGACACCGTGTCCTCGTGGAACAACGGCTGGCAGGGCAAGGTCTCGATGACCGCCGACTCCGCCGTCAACGGGTGGACGGTCTCCTGGACCTGGCCGGGCTCGCAGTCCGTCCAGTCGAGCTGGAACACGCAGCTCACGACCTCGGGATCGACGGTCACGGCCCGGGACGTCGGCTGGAACGCCGCCGTCGGGGCGGGCCAGACGAAGGAGCTGTTCGGCTTCGTCGCCTCCGGCCCCGCGGCCGACTTCGACGTGCCGTGCTAGCGGAAAACTGACCTGAGCCACAGAAGGCACCAGGTGTCCGGCCTGCGTCGCGGTTTCGCGACCTACACTGTCCGTGTGGCACAGTTCCAAGCGGCGCAGGCCGACACCGTCATCGCACCGAGCCTCCTGGCGGCGGACTTCGCCCGCCTCGCCGAGGCGGCCGACGCGGTCGAGGGCGCGGTGGACTGGCTCCACGTGGACGTCATGGACAACCACTTCGTCCCCAACCTCACGCTCGGCCCACCGGTCGTCAAGTCCCTCAAGGCCGCCACCGCGATCCCGCTCGACTGCCACCTCATGATCGAGGACCCCGCCCGGTGGGCCCCGGGCTACGCCGAACTGGGCGCGTACAACGTCACCTTCCACGCCGAGGCCGCCGCCGACCCCGCCGCGCTCGCCAAGGACCTGCGCGCCGCGGGCGCCAAGGCCGGCCTCGCCATCGACCGCGACACCCCGGTCGAGGACTACCTGGACCTCCTCCCCGAGTTCGACACGCTCCTGATCATGACGATCAAGGCCGGGTTCGGCGGCCAGCAGTTCATCCCCGCGATGCTCGACAAGGTCCGCACCGCCCGCACCCACGCGCGCGCCGGCCACCTCGAGCTGCGGATCGAGGTCGACGGCGGCATCGCCGACGACACCATCGCGGCCGCCGCCGAGGCGGGAGCCGACGCGTTCGTCGCCGGCACCGCCGTCTACGGCGCTGACGATCCGGCCGATGCGGCCCGGCGCCTGCGCGCCCGCGCCGACGCGGCCCGATCACCCCATTGAGCCGCGCATGGCCCCCACCACCCCTGACCTGGTCCTCATCGCCGACGCCGACCCCGAGATAGCGGAGTTCCTCGCCGCGAGGCTGCGGGCCGACGGCTTCGACACCGCGCTCGCGCGCGACGGCTACCAAGCCCTCGCCGGGATCGCCCTGCGCCGCCCCGGCATCGTCCTGCTCGAAGCCGACCTGCCGTTCATCGACGGCCTCGCCCTCACCCGGCAGCTGCGCGCCGACCCCGCCACCGCGAGCCTGCCGATCATCCTGCTCGGCGCCCAGCCCTCCTCGGCCGACAAGATCGCCGGCCTCAAGGCCGGCGCCGACGACTACATCGCCAAGCCCTTCGACCCCGCCGAGGTCTCCGCGCGCATCGACTCCGCGATCCGCCGCCACCGCGAGGTCCGCGAGTCCTCGCCGCTCACCGGCATGCCCGGCAACGACCGCATCCTGCGCGAACTCCAGTCCTGGATCAAGCGCGGCGACCCGTTCGCCTTGTGCTACATCGACATCGACCAGTTCAAGGCCGTCAACGACGTCTACGGGTTCGTGCGCGGCGACGAGTTCATCCGCGCCCTCGCCGAATGCGTCTACGCCGCGGCCGGCGACGCCGGCGCCGCCCCGGTCTTCCTCGGTCACGTCGGCGGCGACGACTTCACCATCCTGTGCGTCCCCGAGCACGCCGAGGCCGTCACCGGCTTCCTCAACGACCACTTCGCCCGCCGCGTGCGCCAGCTCTGCGACCCCGCCGACGCCGAGCGCGGCTACATCGAGCACGCCGACCGCACCTCGCGGCGCATGACCCGCTCGCGCCTGCCCACGCTCTCGATCGGCGTCGCCCTCTCCACCCAGCGCCGCTTCAGCGACGCCTACGAGGCCGTCGCCGAGGCCACGGCCCTCAAGAGCGTCGCGAAGTCGCACTCGGGGAACTACGTCGCCTATCCCGAGGGCCGCGCGCCCGGGCGGACCGGACGCCGGCCCGTCTTCTGGACGAACGAGCATTGACCGACCGGGCGGCAAGTAGGGTGCGTCACAGTCCGCATCGCCGTGGAATATCCCCGTGGCACAATTCCTTGTAGCAAACGCGCGTCAGCGGGGTCGGTGAAATTCCGAGCCGGCGGTGAGCGGCCGAGAGGCCGCGAGTCCGCGACCCGTCCGCAACCAGCGGACGGTTGACCTGGTGAGAATCCAGGACCGACGGTCAAAGTCCGGATGGGAGCAGACGCAACGCGGGAGGCCACTGGTGGCCCCTGCGAGCATTTCTCCTGCCCCCGCCTGCGCGCCGCACAGCAACGCAGCAGGTAGGGAGTTCCAATCGTGTTCACGGGAATCGTCGAAGAACTCGGCGAAGTCGTCAAGGCCGGTGAAGCGTTCCTGGCCGTCCGCGGCCCGCTCGTCACCTCCGACGCCGGCCTCGGCGACTCGATCAGCGTCAACGGCGTCTGCCTCACGGTCGTCCAGGTCGACGGCGACGTGTTCACCGCCGACGTCATGGCGGAGACCTACCGCCGCACCGCGATCGGCGACCTGCGCGAAGGCGACCGGGTCAACCTCGAACGCGCCGCCACCCTCACCACCCGCCTCGGCGGGCACCTCGTGCAGGGCCACGTCGACGGCGTCGCCCACATCGTCAAGCGCACGCCCGCCGCCGAGTGGGAGGAAGTCACCTTCCGCCTCCCCGCCGGCCTGGCGAAGTACGTGGTCGAGAAGGGGTCCATCACCGTGGACGGCACCTCCCTCACCGTGGCCCACATCGACGGCGACGAGTTCACCGTCGGCCTCATCCCCACCACCCTGGACGCGACCACCCTGGGCCGCAAGCAGGTCGGCGACCCGGTCCACATCGAGACCGACGTCGTCGCCAAGCACGTCGAAAAGCTCTTGGAATCTGCCGGAGGCAACCGATGAACGACATCCACGTGGAGGACATCGTCCTCGACACCGTCGACGACGCCATCGCCGCGATCAAGGCCGGCCGGCCCGTCATCGTCGCCGACGACGAGGGACGCGAGAACGAGGGCGACATCATCTTCGCCGCCGAGGACGCGACCCCCGAACTCGTCGCGTTCACCATCCGCCACACCGGCGGCTACCTGTGCGTCCCCATGCCCGCCGACCGCGCCGACCTCCTCCAGCTGCCGCCCCAGGCCGCCGAGAACCAGGACCCGCGCGGCACCGCGTACACCGTCACCGTCGACGCCCGCCGCGGCATCGCCACCGGCATCTCCGCCGCCGACCGCGCGCACACCATCGGCGTGCTCGCGAACCCGGCCACCGCCGCGGGCGACCTCAGCCGCCCCGGCCACGTGGTCCCGCTGCGCGCCAAGGAGGGCGGCGTGCTCGTGCGCACCGGCCACACCGAGGCCGCCGTGGACCTCGCCCGCCTCGCGGGCAAGCAGCCCGTCGGCGTGCTCTCCGAGATGATGAACGACGACGGCACCATGATGCGCCTGCCCGAGCTCCGCGATTTCTGCGACGAGCACGGCCTCGCGCTCATCACCGTCGCCCAGCTCGTGGAGTGGCGCCAGCGCAACGAAGTGCACGTCAAGCGCCTCGCCGAGGCCCGCCTGCCGCTGGAGGCCGGCGAGTTCACCGCGGTCGGCTACCGGGCCGTGTTCGACGGCAACGAGCACGTCGCGCTCGTCAAGGGCGACATCGGCGACGGCGAGGACGTCCTCGTCCGGGTCCACTCCGAATGCCTCACCGGCGACGCCTTCGGCTCGCTGCGCTGCGACTGCGGTCCGCAGCTCCAGGCCGCCCTGCGCGCCGTCGAGGCCGAGGGCCGCGGCGTGGTCCTCTACATGCGCGGCCACGAGGGGCGCGGCATCGGCCTGGTCCACAAGCTCCAGGCCTACCAGCTCCAGGACCAGGGCCGCGACACCGTCGACGCGAACCTCGAACTGGGCCTGCCCGCCGACGCCCGCGACTGGGGCATCGGCGCGCAGATCCTCGCCGACCTGGGCATCAAGTCGATGCGGCTGCTGACCAACAACCCGGACAAGCGCGCCGGGATCGAGGGCCACGGCCTCAAGGTCGTCGACCGGGTGGCGCTGCCGACCTACGTCACGCCCGACAACATCGCCTACCTGACCACCAAGCGCGACCGCATGGGGCACCTCCTCGCGGACCTGCCCCGGCTCGCGCCCGTCACCGCAATGGAAGCCGCATAGCATGGCCGGACACGGAGCACCCGAAGCCAAGGTCCCCGACGCCACCGGGCTCACGCTCGGCGTCGTCGCCACGGACTGGAACGCCGCCGTCGTGGGGCAGCTGCTCAAGCGCGCCCTCGACGCCGCCGCCGACGCCAAGGTCGCGGAGGTGAAGGTCCTGCACGTCGCCGGGGCCGTCGAACTCCCGATCGCGGCGCAGGCGCTCGCCCGCAGGTACGACGCCGTGGTCGCCCTCGGCACCGTCATCCGCGGCGGCACCGCCCACTTCGACTTCGTCTGCAAGTCGGTCACCGAGGGGCTCACGCGGGTCGCGCTCGACGAGTCGACCCCCGTCGCCCACGGTGTGCTCACTGTGGATGATCAGGAGCAGGCGCTCGCCCGCGCCGGGTTCGCGGACTCGACCGAGGACAAGGGCTACGAGGCGGTCGTGGCCGCCCTCGGTGCGGCCCTGGCGATCCGCTCGCTCGACTAGCACGCGCGCGAAAGCCGCGCCCGGATTCGCGGGCGCGGCTTTCGGCGTCGCTAGCTGAAGCGCCGGAAGTCCGGCCAGACCTCGTCCCAGGTCCCCTGCAGGCCGGTGCAGACCACGACCGGGACGCCCTGCTCCTCGTTGTCGACGCCCACGCCGTTGTCGAGCTCCGCCTCCGCGACGCACTCGTCGAAGTACCCGCTCACGAAGCCCGGCGGCATGCCGACGAAGACCACCGTGTCGGCGTCCGCCGGGGGAGGACCGTACTGGTGGAGGGCGTTGTGGCCGCTGAAGACCGGCGGCAGGTCCTCGCCGTACCGGTCCAGGGACCCGGCCTCGCCGTAGTTCGCCGTGACGATCGCCCCGGCCTCGGGCGCGTCCGCGACCACGGCCTCGACCTGGTCGGTGTACGCCTGCCACCCGACCTGGTCGGGCACCGAGTTGTTCATGTCGGGGATCGGCGTCTCGCCGACCTCGTCCACGGCGATGAGCGGCAGCGCCACCACCAGGGAGATCGCGCTGTTCAGCGCCACCGCGCCCACGAGGAGGACGCGCCGTCCGCGCCCGCGCGCCCACGCCGCGACCGGGGCGCAGCCGATCGCGTAGAACACGATGACCAGGCCCATCGGGTAGTAGAACTGGCCGCCGGTGACCAGGACGATCACCAGGAGCACCGGATAGGCGATCGCGAGCGCGCGGGCCGGGCGCCAGTCGGTGCGGCGCACCAGGCCCCAGACCCCCGCGAACCACACCGGGACCAGGAACAGGCCCACGAGCAGGAACTGGAAGGGCAGCAGGAGGATCCGGTTCTCCTCGCCGTCGGTCTCGCCGATCGCCGAGGCCATCTCCAGCTGCGGCCAGTCGTTGACGGCCTGGTACACCAGGTTCGGCGACCCGAGGACGAGCGCGAGCGCGACCCCGGCCCACAGCCACTTGGAGCGCAGGCCGTTCGGCGAGCGCGCCGCGAGCAGCCCCAGCGCGAGGCTGAGCAGCAGCAGGACGATGAGGTGCTTGTTGTAGAGCCCGATCCCGGTGGCCGCGCCGACCGCGAGCCACCAGCGCGGGTCGCGCATGAGGGCCCGGACCACGAAGAGCAGCACCGCGACCCACACCAGGAGGTCCACCGTGGCGGTGGACAGCGTGTGGCCGAAGGCGAGGGCGACCCCGCCGAACGCGAGGCCCCAGGCGCACAGCGCCTGCGCGGCCCTGCCGCCGCCGAACTCGCGGGTGACGAGGACGGCGAGCCACAGCACGCCGAGCATGCACAGGACCGAGGGGAGGCGCAGCGCCCACAGCGTGTCGCCGAAGAGGGCGATGGACGCCTGGCCGAGGAGCGGGGTGAGGGGCGGCTGGTCGACGTAGCCCCAGGCGGGGTCGAGCATGCGGAAGTACAGCTCGTCGCGGTGGTAGTCGTACCGGGTGCCGGTGAGGGCGAGGGCGGCGGCGAGCGCGAGGCTCGCCAAGGTCGGGTGGAGTCGATGGAGCGGTCGCACGGCGGCCTTTCATGGGTGAGGGGGTCCCGGAGGCGAGCGTACCGCGTCCCCCTCCCGCCCCCGCGCATCGCCTCGCCGCACGCGGGGCGGTTTCCGCGGCCGCCTGAGTCGGTGCGGCCGGGCGATGAATCCGCCGCCCGCGCGTCGTCTCCACCGGTACCACCGACACCAGGAGGCGACATGCCGCAGGACCTCGACCACCACTTCACCGCGCCGATCGAGAAGGACGGCGCCTTCGCGACCTACCTCACCGTGCCCGGCTCCGCGGAGCTCCTGGGCACCCGCCGGGCCGTCAAGGTCACCGGGACGATGGACGGCCACGAGTTCGCCGCGACCCTCATGCCCTCGGGCCAGGGGCCGCACTGGCTGCCCGTGCGGGCCGCGCTGTGCAAGGCCATCGGCAAGAGCGCCGCGGGCGAGCCGGTGACCGTCCACCTGTCCCAGCGCCTCACGTAGCGTCGGCGCGCGCGAAGTAGGCGTCCACCAGGGGCCTGCCGATCCCGGTCATCCACTGCTCGAACGTCAGCAGGCCCGGGTGGACCCGCTTGAGCGCCGGGATGTCGACCTCGATGCGGTGCTCGTTGATGAGCGCCAGCGTCTTCGCCGTCGACGGGCTCTGCTCGGCGATGGCGGCGGGGTTGATCCCGACGTACGGCACCTGGCGGCCGGTGACCCGCGAGATGATCGCGGCCTTCTCCAGCTGCGTGATGTCGTCCCCGGCGAGCTCGTACGCCTTCCCCTCATGCGCGGCGGGGTCGGCGAACGCGATGGCGGCGAAGGCCGCGATGTCGTCGGCGGCGATGTGCGGCTCGTAGGTGCCGGCGTGCAGGGCCGTGACGAGCGCGCCGTCCTGGAGCTCCCGGAACGAGTCGAACGTGTTCTCCATGAACGAGGTCGGCCGCAGCATCGTGTACGGCACGCCGCTCGCCCGGATCGCCCGCTCGGCCTCGGCCTTGCGCTGGAGCATCTCCATGTGCGGCTCCAGCGGGCCGCCGACGCCGACCGCGGAGGAGTGCACGAGGTGCGCCGCCCCCGCCTGCTTCGCGGCGGCCCCGAGGTTCGCGGCCGAGCGCTCCTCGTGTCCGAGGTCGTGGCCGTACGGCCCGCCTTCGTAGGCCCCGGCGTGGACGCTGAAGACGCCCCAGGCGCCCGCGGCGGCCCGGTCGAGCGAGTTGCGGTCGCCGAGGTCGCCTTCGACGACCTCCGCGCCGGACTCCTTGAGCGCCTTGGCCTTCGCGCTGGAGGCGTCCCGGGTGAGGGCCCGGACGCGCCAGCCGTCGGCGAGGAGTCGGGCCGCGACGGCCCCGCCCTGGCGGCCGGTCGCGCCGGTCACGAGAATGGTCTTCCCATCGGAGGACATGGTGAGGTCCTTTCCGTTCCAGGGGCCGCCGACTAGTATCGGAGGCGGCGACCCGGTTGCTGAAACGGAACACTACACCCGTTTAACGGCGGGCACGAGAGGGGGCGGGATGCCGACGACGGCGAAGCGGGCCGAGCGCGCCGACGCGCAGCGCAACCGGCGGAAGGTCCTGGAGACGGCCGACCGCCTCTTCGGCGAGGGCGGCACCGCCGTCTCGCTGGGGGAGATTGCCGCCGCCGCTGGGGTCGGCGCCGGCACCGTCTACCGGCACTTCCCCACCAAGGACGCCCTCCTCGCCACGGTCCTCGACGAGCGGCTGAGCGCCCTCGGGGAGTACGGCGCCGCGATGGCGGGCCACCCCGATCCCGAGACCGCGTTCTTCTCCTACCTGGGATTCCTCGCCGACCAGGCGCTCGCCAACCGCGCGATCTGCGAGGCCCTGGCCGGGCGGGGCGACTGGATGGAGCCCGCCAAGGCGTCCGGCGCCTGCGTCATCGACTCGCCCCTCGCCGTCCTCCTGCGCCGCGTCCAGGAGTCCGGCCATGTGCGCGGCGACCTCGACCTGGAGGACGTGCGGGCGCTGCTCTCGTGCTGCGTGGGCATGGCCGGCGCCACCGGCTCCCCGGACCGCGCCCGGCGCCTGGTCGAGGTCGTCTGGGACGGCCTCCGGGTGCAACGGAACCCCCAGATTCGTAACGAAACCCGGTCCGTGCCCGAACCGAGTAACGAAACCGCCGTAACGGAAGGCGCCTGCCCGGTCTGCGGGACGCCGATCGCCCCCGCCGGCACCGGGCGCCCCGCGAAGTACTGCTCCCCGGCCTGCCGCCAGAAGGCGTTCCGCGACAAGCGGAGAGGGGCCTGATCCGGGCCGTACGGCGACGGCAAAGGGGCCTCCCGCCCCAGGCGGGAGGCCCGTCCGCGTCCTAGACGCTGAGGGAGTAGCTGTTGCAGTTGAAGTCGTAGCCCCCGGCCGAGGAGGTGATCTCCCAGCCGAACTGGATCTGGTCGATCCGCACGTTCGGCATGCGGCCGGTGTTCACCAGCCACTGGCAGTGCGCCGTGACGTTGACCGTCGAGGTCGTGGTCTGGGTGTGCGCCAGGAAGTTGTACACCGGGTTCGACCCGTTGTGCCCCTGGTAGTAGCCCCAGTTGCGGCCGCCGAGGTTGACGTTGGTCTGGAAGCTGCCGAGCGGGCCCACGTTCGAGGTCCACTTCGTCCAGATCATGATCTCGTGCGCGTGGCCGTTGCCCCACACGTCGTACGCGGCGTTGTAGGCCAGTCCCGATCCGCTCGGCACCGTGATGTTGTGCGAGCTGGAGACGTTCCCCATGCTGGAGACGTTGCGCCCCAGCGTGTACGACACGTTCGGGTACGACTTGATCCCGCCGGTGTTCGGGTGGTTCGCCCACACGCCCCAGTTGGAGGCGGAGTTCGCCCAGATCGTCTGCGGGCCCGCGCCCGAGCCCCAGATGTTGTTGTAGAGCGTGTAGGCGCCGGTGGTCCAGTTGCCCCACTGGGCGGAGGACGACCAGACGGCGGCCTGTGCCGGGGATTGCAGGGCGCCGACGGCGCCCGCGGTGGCCACGGGGGCGGCCAGCGCGGCGGTGAGGAGCGATCTGCGTCGCATAGGCGGTGCGCCTTTCTCAAGAGTCGCGGTCTCAGTCACCGACATTCGAGTGACAAATGTCGATACGTTAATTAAACCAGATGTCCAAATTAATGTCCAGCCCGGTCACCGACCGTCATCGCCCCTCGCCGCCCCCGCGTGATCCCGGTCCCACCCGTCCCGCACTGCGGTCGCCGCGCCGCGTCGGCGCGGGCCCGGAGCGGTCCGGCGCGTAGCATTCACGGATGTGAAGACCTTCGAGCAGCTCTACGCCGAACTTTCCGAGAAAGCGGTCACCCGCCCCGAGGGGTCCGGCACCGTCGCCGCCCTCGACGCCGGCGTCCATGCCATCGGCAAGAAGATCGTCGAAGAGGCGGCCGAGGTCTGGATGGCCGCCGAGTACGAGTCGGACGAGGCCGCGGCCGAGGAGATCTCCCAGCTCCTCTACCACCTCCAGGTGATGATGGTCGCCCGCGGCATCAGCGTCGACGACGTCTACCGGTACCTCTAGAAAGGCCCATCCGCATGCTCCGCATCGCCGTGCCCAACAAGGGCGCGCTCTCCGAGGGCGCCACCGACATGCTCACCGAGGCCGGCTACCGGCAGCGCCGCTCCAGCCGCGACCTCCAGTCCGTCGACGCCGCCAACGGCGTCGAGTTCTTCTACCTGCGCCCCGGCGACATCGCCACCTACGTCGCCTCCGGCGACCTCGACCTCGGCATCACCGGCCGCGACCTCGCCGTCAACTCCGGCGCGGAGGTCGACGAGGTCCTGGCCCTCGGCTTCGGCCGCTCCACGTTCCGGTACGCGGCCCGCCCCGGCGAGGTCGACGCCGTCGCCGGGCTCGACGGGAAGCGCATCGCCACCTCCTACCCGGGCGTGGTCCGCCGCGACCTGGAGCAGCACGGCGTCAAGACCGAGATCGTCAAGCTCGCCGGCGCGGTCGAGAACGCCATCGCCCTCGGGGTCGCCGACGCGATCGCCGACGTCGTCGAGACCGGCACGACCCTCAAGCAGGCCGGGCTCGCCGTCTTCGGCGACCCGATCATGCACTCCGAGGCCGTCCTGGTCCGCAAGGGCGGCAACCCCGGCAACGGCGCCACCGAGCAGCTGCTGCGGCGCCTGCGCGGCGTCCTGGTCGCCCGCTCCTACGTGATGCTCGCCTACGACGTGCGCGCCGAGCTCCTGGAGGCCGCCGTCGAGCTCACGCCCGGCATCGAGTCGCCGACGGTCTCGCCGCTGCATCGGGAAGGGTGGGTCGCCGTCCAGTCGATGACCGAGCGCGCCGACCTGCACCGCGTCATGGACGCCCTCTACGAGCTGGGCGCCCGCGGCATCCTCGCCTCGAACATCGACGCCTGCCGCCTGTTAGGACCGCTCTAGGACAGCCGCGGCCGCTCCAGGGCCGCCGCGGCGTCCGCACGCTCGCGCAGCTCCGCGGCCATCGCGACCGCCTCGCCCACGTCCCGGTGGAGCGCCACGGCGTCGTGCCCGAGCCCGCCCGCGGCGAGCGCGCGCACCGTCGCCAGGCCCTGCATCCGCTGGACGCGGCCCTGCGTGACCTTCACCGACTGGATGCGCGCGTAGGGCACCGCCACATGGGTGTTCACCCAGTACCCGTGCCGCACCACGAACGCCCGGTCCGTCAGCGCCGCCCCGGTCCGCTTCCAGCGCAGGGGCATCCGCCACCGCGCCCGCCGCGGGGGCCGCTCGGTGGCGAACACGCTCGGCAGGTCCGGGACCGCCGCGGCGGCCACCACCGCCACCTGGTCCGGCTCGCCCACCGGCAGCGCCGTGGTCGACTTGACCGCCGTCGCGGACTGCTGCGCCACGGCCGCGGTCCACACCTCGACGCGCCGCCACCGCCGCGAGCGCCACAGGACCGGCTCGTCGAAGCTGACGCCCGTCACCCGGTCGACCGGCACCGTCTCGTGGCTGGTGTCGGTCAGGCCGCGCTGGATGAGCAGGTTCGTGCCGTCGCGGCCGATCCTGAAGCGCCCGTTGCGCAGGAACCGGTTCACCATCGCCACGGTGCTCTGGAGGTACCCCAGCAGCGCGGGGGCGAAGAAGCCCACCCACAGGGTCGTGGCGACCGTGCTGAACCCGAAGATCGACCCGGTGACGGCGAACGCCGTGCCGAACACCAGGATCGCGGTGAGCTGCACCGGCAGGGCCTCCAGGACCGAGGCCAGCGCCAGGCGCTTCACCGTCAGCTGCGGCACCAGGAGCCCCGCGTCCCGGTCGGGCACCGCGCCCTCGGCCGGCTCGGGGGCCGGCTCCGCGGGCGGGCGCCCGGCGATCGCCAGCAGTTCCGCGCGCAGCTCCAGGGCCCGGTCGGCCTTGAGGTACGCGAGCTTCGCGTCGGTCCCGTCGCCCCCGGCGACCTCGATGTTCAACTGCGCCAACCCGAACAGGCGCGCCCGGATGGGCCGGGCCAGGTCCACCGACTGGAGCCGGTCGAGCGGGACGGTGCGGTGGCTGCGGGTGAACACGCCGCCGTAGATGTGCAGTTCGCGGCCCCAGATGACGAAGCCGCGGTACTGGAGCGCGATGAGGCTCGCGATCCCGCCGACCACGGCCGCCGCGAGTGCGATGTAGATCGCGAACAGGAAGTTCCGGGAGGTGAACGCCTGGAGGCCCGCCGCCGCGACCGCCGCGGTGAGGAACCGGAAGCTCTCCAGCAGCGGCGTGAGCGGGTGCAGGCGCTGTCGCTGGACGCCCGCGGGGGGCGCGGTCGGCGCGGACGGCTCAGGGCCGTAGGGCGCCTCGGCGAGCGAGGGCGCGGGCTCGTCGCTCACAGGCCCTCCCGGACCTCGGCGGCCCGGACGGCGAGCCGGTCGCGCAGCGCGGAGGCGACGGGCGGGTCGAGGCCGGGGACCTCGGTGGTCGAGCCGAGTGCCGCGGTCCGCACCTGGACGGTGGTGAGGCCGAACATGCGCTCGATCGGCCCCGCGGAGAGGTCGATGAGCTGGATGCGGCCGTAGGGGACGATGCTGAGCCGGCGCGTCAGGAGCCCGTGGCGCACCAGCAGGTCCTCGTCCCGTTCGGCGTAGCCCCAGGTCGCCACCGTGCGAGCGACGGCCCACGACCGCAGCGAGGCGAGGACGGCGTACCCGCCGAGGGCCCACAGCGGGCCCTCCCAGCCGAGCCAGATCGTCAGCGGCACGGCCGCGGCGACGGCGAGGAAGAACAGGTTGATCCAGCTCCGCAGCACCCACACCTTGCGCAGCTGCGGGGACATCGGCTGCCACTGGAGGTCGCCGGGCCACAGGTCCCACACCGGGGTCGCTTTCGGGCTCATGGCTCGATCATTCCACCTTCGCGGTCTCGCACGGGAATCCGCGTGCGGTGAGGAAGTCGCGGAGCACCGGCAGGTGCTCGTCGCAGGCCGCCCAGCGCTTGACGCGCTCGGCGCCGTGGATGCGGGGGTTGCGCCACAGCAGCATCCAGGCCGCGTCGGCGCGGCAGCCGCGGGAGGAGCACACGGGCGCGTTCACAGGGTCGGTCTCGGACACAGTGCGATTGTCCGTCACCGCGGTCAGCCGTGGCGAGGCCACACGGCTGTGTCGATGAACGCCTCGACCGCCTCGATGACGTCGGCGAGCGCGTTCGCCGAGTCCACGAGGGGGCGCCCGCGCAGGAACATGCCGTGGTCGGCGCCGCGGACCTCGCACACCTCGCCGGGCAGGTCCCGGGCCAGCGCCTCGTTCCAGGCGGGGTCGGCGGTGCCGCCGATGAGCAGGAACGGCGCGGTGGCGCGGCGCAGGGCCTTGACGATCGGGTAGTGCTGGAGGAACGGGGTGAACCAGATCGCCGGGAGCCCGTGGTGGGCGGCGAGGACGGCCGCGGCGGTCCCGAGGGACTTGCCGACCAGGAGCGGCGGGTCGTCGTTGTGGACCCGGTCGAGGACCGCCTCGGTCTGCTCGCACACGCCCTCGACCATGGTCTGCCCGTCCGCGGCGAGGCGGTCGACGTTCGTCCACTCGATCGGATAGGTATGCGCCCCACGCGATTGCAGCGCCACGTGGGTGTACATCAGCAAGGGCCCTTGGACGCTGTAGTTGCGTCCGGGGAGGAGGAGGGCCTGGCGACGGCGGGACATGAGAGTGATTCTAGTGGCGCTTCGACCTGCGGGCGGGCCCGCGAAACGCGAGCCGCCCGGGAAACGAGAGACCCGCACGACCACGGGGGAAGTCGTGCGGGTTGCAGAAAGCATAGCGCTCCGACATTTCGCAGCAACGGATTGAATCCGCGCGGCGCGTCACGCTCCAGGGCAAAAACCCCCTGGGGGTTTGCCGGATTTCGACGCGCGCAGTCTAGACCTGCTGCGCCCCAAGGGGTTCGGCGTCAACTGTCGGGTTCCCGACAAAAAGCGGTGCGATGTCGCGAAACGGGTCCCTCCGGGCCCCTGCGCCCCTCGAAACGGCGCACTACCATCGACACCACCGGACCGCACCACCGAGCGCACCGGCGGCCCCGGGGGACCGGACCGCCGCGCCGTCGACCAGAGAGCTGGAGCCGAAATGGGATCACCCGAGGGATCGGGAGCGAACGGCCTGCCGACCCCGGCGGAGAACGCCGCGCTGCTGGAGAAGGCCCTGTTCGAGATCAAGAAGGTCATCGTCGGCCAGGACGCCCTCGTCGAGCGCATGTTCGCGGCCCTCCTCGCCCGCGGCCACTGCCTCATCGAAGGCGTCCCCGGCGTCGCCAAGACCCTCGCCGTCGAGACCATGGCCAAGGTCGTCGGATCGGACTTCAACCGCATCCAGTTCACCCCCGACCTGGTCCCCGCCGACATCGTCGGCACCCGCATCTACCGCCAGTCCTCGGAGACCTTCGACGTCGAGCTCGGCCCGGTCTACACCAACTTCGTCCTCGCCGACGAGATCAACCGCGCCCCCGCCAAGGTCCAGTCCGCGATGCTGGAGGTCATGGCCGAGCAGCGCATCTCCATCGGCGGCCAGACCCACGTCCTCCCCAAGCCCTTCCTCGTCATGGCCACCCAGAACCCCATCGAGCAGGAGGGCGTCTACCCCCTCCCCGAGGCCCAGCGCGACCGGTTCCTGTTCAAGATCAACGTCGGCTACCCCACCGACGCCGAAGAGCGCGAGATCGTCTTCCGCATGGGCGTCGACACCCCCGTCCCCGACCGCGTCCTCGACACCGACGACCTCCTGCGCCTCCAGCAGGCCGCCGACGGCGTCTTCATCCACAACGCCCTCGTCGACTACGCCGTGCGCATCGTCATGGCCACCCGGAACCCCGCCGCCGCGGGCCTGGGCGCCATCGCCCGCCACATCCAGTACGGCGCCAGCCCCCGCGCCTCCCTCGGCCTCATCCGCGCCACCCGCGCCATCGCGCTCCTGCGCGGCCGCGACTACGCGCTCCCGCAGGACCTCGACGACATCGCGCCCGACGTCCTGCGCCACCGGCTCGTGCTCTCCTACGACGCCATGGCCGACGGCATCACCGCCGACCGCCTCGTCCTCCAGCTCCTCGCCGCCGTCCCGGCCCCCACCGTGACCCCGCGCCAGGACGCCGCGCCGCGCCCGCCCGAGCCCTCGCCCTCCTACCAGCAGCCCCAGCAGCCGGGGGCCTGGTAGCCGCGTGAACGCCGCCGACCTGCGCGCCCTCGACCGCCTCCAGCTCATGGTCACCCGCCGCCTCGACGGGCTCCTCCACGGCGACTACCTGGGCCTGCTCCCCGGCGCCGGATCCGAGCCCGGCGAGGCCCGCGAGTACCGCGCCGGAGACGACGTGCGGCGCATGGACTGGCCCGTCACCGCCCGCACCACCGTCCCCCACGTGCGCACCACCATCGCCGACCGCGAACTCGAGACCTGGCTCGCCGTCGACCTCTCCCCGAGCCTCGACTTCGGCACCGTCGGCATGCTCAAGCGCGAACTCGCCGAAGGCGCCGTCGCCGCGTTCGCCTACCTCGCCGGCCGCGGCGGCAACCGCATCGGCGCCGTCGTCACCGAGGGCGGCCCGGCCAAGGCGATCCCCCCGCGCCCCGGCCGCGGCGGCGCCCGCTCCCTCCTGCGCGCCGTCACCGGCCTGCCGCGCGGCGAGGGCGCAGGGGACCTGGCCGAGCTCATCGACAAGACCCGCCGCCACGCCCGCCGCCGCGGCCTCGCCGTCGTCATCTCGGACTTCCTCGAAGACGAGGACCACCCCAGCGACTGGCCCCGGGAACTGCGCCGCCTGGCCGTGCGCCAGCAGGTCCTGTGCGTCGAAGTCCTCGACCCCGCCGAACTCGCCCTGCCCGACGTCGGCGTCCTCGACCTCATCGACCCCGAGACCGGCCAGACGGTGGAGGTCCAGACCGGCAACGCCCGCTTCCGCGCCCGCTACGCCGAGGCCGCCGCCGAGCAGCGCGCCCGCATCGCCGCCGGCATCCGCTCGGGCGGGGCCGCCCACCTGCGCCTCTCGACCGGCTCGGACTGGCTGCGCGACATCGCCGCCTTCGTCGCCGAGCGCCGCCACCTCGCCGCCTACCGCTGACCCAAGGAGAACCGTTGATCCGCCTGCTCGAACCCGCGTGGCTGCTGGCGCTCGTCCCCGTCGCGATCCTCGCCGGGGTGTACGTCTGGGCCCAGTTCGCCCGCCAGCGGGTCGCCGTCAGGTTCGCCAACGCCTCCCTCCTGGCCAAGCTCGTCCCGCGCCTGCCCGGCTGGCGCCGCCACCTGCCCGCGGGCCTGCTCGTCATCGCGCTGGCCGTCCTCGTCGGCGGCATGACCCGGCCCGCGGTCGACGTCGAGGAGCCCCAGGAGCGGGCCACGGTCATCCTCGCCATCGACGTGTCGCTGTCGATGATGGCCTCCGACGTCGACCCCACCCGCATCGACGCCGCCAAGGCCGCCGCCTCCGACTTCGTCGCCGAACTGCCCGAGCAGTACAACGTCGGCCTCGTGTCCTTCGCCGGGTTCGCCTCGGTCGTGGTGCCCCCCACCAAGAACCGCGCCGAGGTCACCACCGCGATCAACGGCCTCACCCTCGCCGAGGCCACCGCCACCGGCGACGCCGTCTTCGCCTCGCTCCAGGCCGTCCAGCAGGTCATGGCCGACGAGTCCGGGCAGCTCGCGCCCGCCCGCATCCTGCTGCTCTCCGACGGCTACCGCACCGCCGGGCGCACCGTCGAGGAGGCCGGCGAGGCCGCCGCCGCGGCCGAGATCCCCGTCTCCACCGTCGCCTTCGGCACCGACGAGGGCGTCATCGAACTCGACGAGGAGCTCGTCTCCGTCCCGGTCGACCGCGACGCCCTCGCCGGGCTCGCCGAGGCCACCGGCGGCGACTACTACGAGGCCGTCACCGCCGAGCAGCTGCGCGCCGTCTACGAGGACATGGGCTCCTCCCTCGGCTACCGCACCATCGCCGAGGACGTCTCGCAGTGGTTCATCGGCACCGCGATGGTCCTCCTGTTCGCCGCCGCGGGCCTGAGCCTGGCCTGGACCTCCCGCCTCACGTGAGTCCGGCACCACACGGTGCGTGAAGGCCCCTTCGCCCCTGAGGTGGGCCGTCGCTACGATCGTCGGTGGCTTCGTACAAGGAAACATGAGGGAGATCGGACAATGGCGCGCACCGTCCTCGTCACCGGAGGCAACCGCGGGATCGGCCTGGCGATCGCCAAGGCGTTCGCGGCCCAGGGCGACAACGTCGCCGTCACCCACCGCGGCTCCGGCGCCCCCGACGGCCTCTTCGGCGTCCAGTGCGACATCACCGACACCGCCTCCGTCGACGCGGCGTTCACCGAGGTCGAGGACAAGTTCGGCCCCGTCGAGGTGCTCGTCGCCAACGCCGGCATCACCGACGACACGCTGCTGCTGCGCATGAGCGAGGACCAGTTCGAGCGGGTCGTCGACACCAACCTCAAGGGCGCCTGGCGGGTCGCCAAGCGCGCCTCCTCGAAGATGCTCCGCGCCAAGTTCGGCCGCATGATCTTCATCTCCTCGGTCGTGGGCCTCTACGGCAACGCCGGGCAGACCAACTACGCCGCCTCGAAGGCCGGCCTGGTCGGCCTCGCCCGCTCGGTCACCCGCGAACTCGGCTCGCGCAACATCACCGCGAACGTCGTCGCGCCCGGCTTCGTGCAGACCGACATGACCGACGCGCTCCCCGAGGCCCAGCGCAAGGCGTACCTCGACTCGATCCCCGCGAAGCGCTTCGCGACCGGCGAGGAGATCGCCGGAGCCGTCACCTGGCTCGCCGGCGACAGCGCCGCCTACGTCAACGGCGCGGTCATCCCCGTCGACGGCGGACTGGGCATGGGCCACTAGGGCCCGCACAAGTTTTCAAGCAGCTATCACGACGGAGGAACTCACATGTCTGGAATCCTGGACGGCAAACGGCTGCTCGTCACCGGTGTCATCACCGAGCAGTCACTCGGATTCGGCGTGGCCAAGTACGCGCAGGAGCAGGGCGCCGACGTGGTCCTCACCGGTTTCGGGCGCCTCTCCCTGGTCGAGCGCATCGCGAAGAAGCTCCCCAAGCCCGCCCCCGTGGTCGAGCTCGACGCCACCGACCCCGAGCAGCTCGCCGGCCTCGCCGACAAGGTCCGCGAGCACGTCTCCGGCATCGACGGCGTCCTCCACGCCATCGCCTTCGCCCCGCCCGGCGCCCTCGGCGGGAACTTCCTCAACACCGAGTGGGCCGACGTCGCCAAGGCCGTGGAGGTCTCGACGTTCACCTTCAAGTCCCTGGCCGTCGCCGCCCTGCCGCTCATGGAGGAGGGCGGGTCGATCGTGGGCCTGGACTTCGACGCGCAGCAGGCGTGGCCGGTCTACGACTGGATGGGCGTCGCCAAGGCCGGCCTGGAGGCGGTCAACCGCTACCTCGCCCGCGACCTGGGCCCCAAGGGCATCCGCGTGAACCTGGTCTCCGCCGGCCCGCAGCGCACCATGGCCGCCAAGTCCATCCCCGGCTTCGAGGCGTTCGAGGAGGCGTGGACCAAGCGCGCCCCGCTCGGCTGGTCCCTCACCGACTCCGAGCCCGTCGCGAAGGCGTGCGCGGCCCTCCTGTCCGACCTCTTCCCGGCGACCAGCGGCGAGATCGTCCACGTCGACGGCGGCTTCCACGCCGTCGGGGTCGAGCGCACCGAGCAGTAGCGGAGGCGCCATGACAGCCAACGACACCACCAGCGCGTACGACGCGGTCCTCCTCGTCTCCTTCGGGGGGCCGGAGGGGCCCGGCGACGTCCTGCCGTTCCTGCGCAACGTCACCCGCGGCCGCGGCATCCCCGACGAGCGCCTCGCCGAGGTCGCCGAGCACTACTACCACTTCGGCGGGATCTCGCCGATCAACCAGTGGTGCCGCGAGGTCATCGAGGCCCTGCGCCAGGAGTTCCGCAAGGCCGGCATCGACCTGCCGATCTACTGGGGCAACCGCAACTGGCCGCCGATGCTCGTCGACGCGGTCACGCAGATGACCGGCGACGGCGTCAAGAAGGCCCTCGCCCTGTGCACCAGCGCGTACGGCTCCTACTCCTCGTGCCGCCAGTACGTGGAGGACATCAACGCCGCCCGCGCCGCCGTCGGCGAGACCGCGCCGCAGATCGACAAGATCCGCCACTTCTTCGACCACCCCGGGTTCGTCGGCGGCTTCGCCCGGCAGCTGCGGGCCTCGCTCGACCAGATCGAGGACCGGTCGCAGACGCGGGTCGTCTTCACCGCGCACTCGATCCCCGACGTCATGGAGGAGTGCTCGGGCCCCGAGGGCGCGCGCTACTCCGACCAGGTCGCCGAGGCCGCCGCGCTCGTCGCCGAGCACGCGGGCTGGACCGGGCCCTTCGACGTGGTCTGGCAGTCCCGCTCGGGACCGCCGGCGATGCCGTGGCTCGAACCCGACGTCAACGACCACCTCAAGGTCCTCGCCTCCGAAGGCGTCGACACCGTCGTGGTCAGCCCCGTCGGATTCCTCTCCGACCACATCGAGGTCCTGTGGGACCTCGACAACGAGGCCAAGGAGACCGCCGCCGAGCTCGGGCTGCGCTACCTGCGGGCCGGGACGCCCACGGTCGACGCCGACCTCGTCGGCATGTTCCGCGACCTCGTCGCCGAGCGCGTCCAGGGCGCGCCCCTGCGCCGCCTCGGCAAGCTCCCGGTCTGGGACCCGACCGTCGAGGGCTGCTGCCCCGCGCGCCGGCCCCCGGCCCCGGAGAAGCACCGCAACCGCTGAACCGGACCCGCGCACCGCACCGCCCGCACTGCCGCGCGGTGCGCGGGCCCGGACCGTAATCCCCGCTGGTCCCGCCCGCATGACATGCTTGACGGGTGGACGACGTATTCATCTGGATCATCGTCGCCGTTATCCTCGGCGCGGTCGAACTCTTCACCGGCACCCTGGTCCTCGCCATGGTCGCCGTCGGGGCCGTGCTCGCCGGACTGGGCGCCGCCGTCGGAGCCCCGCTGTGGCTCCAGGCCGTGCTCTTCGGCGTCGGCTCCGTCGCCTCGATCTTCGGCCTGCGCCCGTTCCTCAAGCAGGCCCTCGAATCCGACTCCAAGGGCGACACCTCCCACCGCCCGTTCGGCACCCGCGCGATCGAGGGCGCGAACGCGCGCGTCATCGAGAAGGTCGACCACACCGGCGGCCTCGTCGAGATCGCCGGCGACAACTGGACGGCCTACCCCCTCGAACCCGACCAGCTCCTCGAGCCCGGCGACACGGTGACGGTCGTCGAGATCAAGGGAGCGACCGTGATCGTGTGGAAGCAGTCGTTAAGTAGTCTTCTGCCCATAGCCCGCCGATCCGCCAGACCACTGGAGGCTGAGAAACCATGGAACCCGTAGGCATACTGCTCCTGATCGTCGCGTTCTTCCTGATCATCGTGCTCTTCCGATCGATCAAGATCGTGCCGCAGCAGTGGAACTACATCATCGAGCGCCTCGGCCGCTACCGCCGCACGCTCGAACCCGGGCCGCGCCTCCTGGTGCCCTTCGTGGACTCCGTCCGCGCCAAAGTGGACCTCCGCGAGCGCGTCGTCAACTTCCCGCCCCAGCCGGTGATCACCGCCGACAACCTCGGCGTCCAGATCGACACCGTGCTGTACTACATCATCACGCAGCCCACCGCGGCCGTGTACAACATCGACGACTACCTCGCCGGCGTCGAGCAGCTCACCACCACCACCCTGCGCAACGTGGTCGGCTCCCTCGACCTGGAGAAGACGCTCACCAGCCGCGAGGAGATCAACGCCCGCCTCGCCGCCGAGCTCGACAAGGCCACCGACAAGTGGGGCCTCAAGGTCACCCGCGTCGAGCTGCGCTCCATCGAACCGCCGCTGAGCATCCGCGACGCCATGGAGAAGCAGATGCGCGCCGAGCGCGACCGCCGCGCCGCGATCCTCAACGCCGAGGGCACCAAGCGCTCCTCGATCCTCATGGCCGAGGGCGAGCAGCAGTCCGCCGTCCTGCGCGCCAAGGGCGAGCGCGACGCCGCGGTGCTCCGCGCCGACGGTGAGGCCAAGGCCATCCAGACGGTCTTCGCGGCCATCCACAAGGCCAAGCCCACCGACCGCCTCCTGACCTACCAGTACCTCCAGACGCTGCCCACGATCGCCCAGGGCACCGCCAACAAGGTCTGGGTCGTCCCCGCCGAGCTCACCAAGGCCCTCGGCGGCATCGGCAACGCCTTCGGCGGCGCCGACAAGTCCGGCCCGAGCGAGGAGGAGGAGGTCGAGGTCGACACCAGCGCGCTCGAACTCGACGACTCCGCGCTCCAGGCCCTCGAAGCGGCCCAGCAGGCCGCCCGCGAGGTCCAGGACATCGGCGAGGGCAAGGACCGCGGCGAGCTCCCGCCCGCCCCGGCCTAGACCCGCCCAGTGACGCCCCCGGGCGGCCCGCGGGCCGCCCGGGGGCGTCCTGCGTCCCGTGGTGGACAATCTCGGGGTGCCCGACCGCGTAATCGAGATCGACGACCCCGCCGACGACCGCCTGGAGGACTACCGGGCGCTCACCGACCTGGCCCTGCGCACCCGCTTCGAGCAGCCCCACGGGCTGTTCATCGCCGAGGGCCACCAGGTCGTCGGCCGCGCCCTGCGCGCCGGGTACCGCATGCGCTCCATGCTCATCGACGCCAAGCGCGCCGACCAGCTCGCCCACCTCGCCGAGGACGCCCCCTGCTACACCGCCGGGCCCGACGTCCTCGAATCGGTGACCGGCTTCCACGTCCACCGCGGCGCCTTGGCCTCCTTCCACCGCAAGCCCCTCCCCGAACCGGCCGAACTCCTGGCCGGCGTCACGCGGCTGGTGGTCCTCGAAGGTCTGAACAACCACACCAACATCGGCGCCATTTTCAGGGTCGCCGCGGGTCTCGGCTTCGACGGCGTCCTGCTGGCCCCCGACTGCGCCGACCCGCTGTACCGGCGGAGCGTGCGCGTCTCGATGGGGGAGGTGTTCGCGGTGCCGTACGCCTACCTCGACCCGTGGCCCGCTGGGCTCGCGCAGGTCCGCGAGGCGGGCTTCACCCTCCACGGCCTCAGCCCCTCGCGGGGCGCGGTCGACATCGCACAGCTCACCGCCGCCGAACGCGAGCGCCCGGCCCTGCTCTTCGGCGCCGAGGGCCCCGGCCTCACCGAGGCCGCGCTCGACGCGTGCGACCGGACCGTGGTGATCCCGATGCACGCGGGCGTCGACTCGCTCAACGTCGCGGCCGCCACGGCCGTCGCGTGCTGGGAGCTGTCGCAGCCGGCGCGCTAAGCCTTCACCAGGAAGTCCGCCACCGACTCGGCCACGGTCGCCGACAGCGCCTCGACCCGCTCGCGGTCCCCGCCGAGGATGAGCAGCCAGAAGAACACCGGCCCGATCAAGAGCGCGTGCACCGTGGCCGTGTCGGGCCGGTCCTCCAGCTCCCCGCGCTCGCGCGCGCGGTCGAGGACTACGTCCAGGACGTACCGCTCGCGCTCGATGAAGCTCCCCGTGAACCGGGCCCCGAGTTCCTTGTCGGCGTGGATGTCGGCGAGCAGCCCGTGCAGCACGTCAGGCGGCGCCTCGCCGAGCTGCGCGGCGATGGTGCGGCAGACCGCGGCGAGGTCCCCGCGCAGCGACCCCGAGTCCGGCGGCGGCTGCTCCCGCATGTCGTGGACGGTGGCCGCGAAGATCATCTCCTGCTTCGTGGCGAACCGCCGGTAGATCGCGGCCTTCCCGATCCCGGCGCGCGCGGCCACCGCGTCCACGGTCAGCTTCGCGTACCCGCGCTCGACGAGCAGCTCACGGGTGGCGCGGACGATCGCGCCGTCGATCTGGGCGTCGCGAGGACGGCCCACGTTCTGCTTCGGTTCCGGCATGCCCCTAGGATAGGGAACCGATAGTATTGGAACTATCAGTTCCGTAATTAAGGAGTCGTCATGACCAAGTGGGCCGGCTGGATCTTCACCGTCCTGGGCGCCTTGCACCTCGTCCTCGGATTCGCGCTGCTCGCGCCCCGCCACGCGGGCGCGTGGGCCGGCGGCGACCTGTGGCTGCCCGAGGGCACCCTCGCCGAGATGTCCCCGGCCTCCGGCGCGTTCTGGATGACCTTCGGCAGCTTCGGCGCCCCGCTCCTGGCCCTCGGCCTCACGGTCCTGTGGCTGGAGCGCCGCGGCATCGTCCCTCCGGCGTTCCTCGCCTGGATCGTCGGCGCCTGGTCGGTCGCCGCGGGCCTGGTCTTCGAGCCCGCGCCGTGGATCGCCGCCACGATCGGCGCCGTCCTCCTCGGCGCCGGGACCCGCAAGGGCTACAAGGCGACCGTGGTGAACTCCGACTCGCAGGGCGGGCCCCACGTGTAGGAGAACCTCAGCGCGTCGAGCTCCAGGTGCGCCGCGAGCGCGGTGTGCGTCCGCAGCTCCTCCGGGTCGGTCTCGACCGGGTGGCGACACAGGCCCAGCGGCCCGCCCTCGTGGTCGCGCATGGCCGCGTGCAGCCGCTCGGTCGACACCGGCGCCTCCTCGGCCAGCAGGTGCTCCATGCGCTCGCAGCGGTGGTACGTCGAGACGCGGCCGGTCTCCAGCCAGCTCTGGTACACGCCCAGCGCTTCGGGGTCGCGGAAGTGGTTGGCGTGCACCAGGGGCGCGTCACCGGTCTGGTAGATCACGCGGGACCCCAGCGGCGAGGTCTCCACCGTCGCCACTCCCGAGGCCGCGCTCCCGACGAAGAAGTTCGCCGAGCACGCCGGGCGCGGGGCCGTCGCGTGGCCCACGGCCTCCGACAGCGACGTGGACTGGAGGATCCGCCACGTGCGCAGGTGGAACGGCACCGAGTCGATCTTCCAGTCGTCGGCGCTGGCCCCGAGTCCGTTGACGCACAGGCCGATCCCGGCCGAGTTGATCCCGATCTTGGTCCCGGCGACGCCGGCCTCGGTGAACCCCACCACGGTCGTCTCGCCGTGCTTCCACTGGAGCAGCGCGCCCTCGACGCCGGTGAACCAGTCCCAGTTCTGCCCGATGTGGGTGCCGCCCGCGGTGAACACCCCGTCGGCGCCGCCGAACGAGGTGCACTCGGACCGGATGCTGTCGACCGTGGGCCGCCCGAACTCGCTCCAGGCCGAGTACAGCAGCTCGTACCGCGCGTTCAACAGCGCGATGTCGAGGAGGTTCTGCCCCGACCCGTCCGCGATCCCGTCCATGATCGCCCGGTACAGCGAGTCCTCCCGGGTGAAGACCCCGAGGTACCGCTGGGACCGCTCCGCGAGCTCCGCCTCCTTCAGACCCGAGGTGAGCATGCGGGACCGGTAGACGGCCACGTTCTGGGCGATCTGCTCGCTGAGCTGCTCGCCGTGCTGCACGCCTTGCCGGTAGGGGCTTCCCTGGAGGTGGATGAGGGGCAGTTGAGTCATGCGTGCCATTGTGACAGAGGCGATATCGCCTCGCCACCGCGAATTTCCCTAGCGGCCCATCAGCGACTGCTCGACCTGCGAGTAGTGGATGGTCCACCACTTCACGAGCCCGGTCTGGCCGGGGAGCAGGTGGTCGCACGCGGAGTTGTGGCGCACGTAGTGCCACTCGATGACCCAGTTGTCGGTCAGGCGGTCCCACCACAGCTGGTGCGTGGCGAGCCCGATCTCCGGCTCCCCGACGTCGAACACACTGCGGTAACCACCGGCGAAGGCCCGGATCCGGTCGCAGTCCAGACCCCGCTCATCGCCGTAGGTGAAGTAGAACACCGCGGCGCGCGCCATCTCCCGGGCGTACGACGACACGGTCAGCCGGTCCCAGTCCAGGATCGCCGAGATCCGGTCGTCGGGCCCGTGCAGCACGTTGTGCGGGTGCAGGTCGCCGTGGGTGTACCCGGTGTACTGCGGCGCCAGGTCCGGCGGCCGCCGGTCTCCGAGCCGCACCAGCAGCCCCCGCTTCAACCGGAGCGTCTGCTCCGCCGTCGCCTCGAACCCGGTCTTGTCGCCCCGGCCCGCCGCGACCAGCTCCAGGAGCCGGTCGACCTTCTGCAATGCGGCCTCGGTCGTCGGCGGGTTCTCCGCCTTCGGCGCCCGGTCCGCGGGGATCGACGCGTGCAGGGTCCGGTGCAGGCGACCGATGACGGCCCCCAGGTCGCGGCACGCCTCGCGGGACATCGACAGACCCGAGCGGTGCCGGCCGCCGACCCACGGGAAGACGCCGAACTCCTCGCCCTCCAGGAAGATGGTGGTGCGCCCGTCGCGGCTGAACACCGGCAGCACGACCGGCACGCCCGACGAGCCCAGCGTCTGGAGGACGTGGAACTGGAACTGCAGCTCGGGGCCGGTGACGTCCCGGAACAGCTTCAGCAGGTACGACCCGGTCGAGGTGTCCACCCGCCAGGACCGGTTCATCAACCCGGTCTGCACCCGCTGCATCTGGAAGATCTGCCCCAGATCCCAATGCGCCAGCGCCGCGTCGGGGAGTCGAGGCGCGGTCACGGTCATGCCCCCAAGCGTAGCCGCCGCCCGCCCCCCGCACCGACCGCGAACCCCCCTTGCGCAACCCCCGGCACCGTCGTGTAAAGTTTCGTCTCGTGCCGGGGCAAGCCGAAAGGCCCAACTGGCAGGCAAAACAAACAAGATATACACTCTCTCTGTGCACGCGCGGGTGGCGGAATGGCAGACGCGCTAGCTTGAGGTGCTAGTGTCCTTTAACGGACGTGGGGGTTCAAGTCCCCCCTCGCGCACAGACAGGAAGGCCCCGGATGCCCCGGGGCCTTCTTTTTGTGGCCGAATCGGGCCGTTGCTTTTGACGCTCGCTGACTGGGAGCCGTTCTTGGAGCCGAGTTGGCTCCCTGATGCTCCTTTATGGTCTCGCGCGTGCTGCTTGGTCGCCTTGTCCTCCCCTCAGCATATGGCGTGTGAGGCCGGCCGGCGAGAAGCACGTTCCTCGCCGGGCCGGGCTTCGGACCAGCCACGGGTCGGCCGGTCATGCGCTCGCTGCTCCGTTCGGGTCCTGCGCTTCGAGCGCGTTTCTCGCCCTCAGGTCCCTTCGAAGGTCCGGCGGGAGTTTCGCCGTCGCGTAGCGGAAGGTGACCGCCGGGACGTCGCCCGCGTGGTCTCGCAGGAAGGCGACCAGGCGGTTCTCGTCCACCTGGCCTATCTCGCGGAGTGCCACGCCCACCGATGTGTGGATCAGCGGTTCCTCATCGCGCAGAAGGAGCTCGGCGAGGCTCAGGGCGTCGTCCAGGTCGCCTCGGCGGATGAGCCAGAACGAGGCCGTGACGGCGGTGCGCCGCTCCCACGTGTCGCTCGAACGCGCGAGTTCGTAGAGCGGGTCGCGGGGCTTGTCCAGCAGGTACCAGCCGACCACCCGCGGGGCGGCGCGGTCCACGAAGTCCCAGCTGTCGATGCGGTCGTGGCGGTCCATGTAGAGCTCGTAGAGCGCTCGACGCTCCTCGTCGGTGATCCGCTTGCGGCGGGCCTTGAAGTCCAGGACGCTGACCGCGCCCAGCCGCGCCTCGTAGACCGGCTCGTCGAGCAGCCTCGCGACCTCGTCCAGGGGCATGTCCGTGAACCGCTTGGCGGTGTCGAAGAGGTGCTTCATCCTGACGCCGAGCACCTCGGCCGTGCCCTTGTAATGCTTGTGGGTCGTCGCCGGGTCCTCGGAGCGGGGGAACGTCCGCAGTGTTTCGAGGAACGCGTTCGCGGTCAGGTCCATCCTCTGCCTCTCCTTCGTGCCGGACGGCCCCGCGCCGGGTGGCGCGGGGCCCTCGCCTACGTCGCGGCGAACAGCGCCGCGATGTTGTCCATGACCTGCTCCTGGCCCGTTCTGGACTGCTCGAGCATCGGGCCGGGCTCGTAGTCGAACTCCTCGACCGTCAGCTCGGTGCCCTCGCCATGCTCCTTGAAGGCGACCACGTGGCGGACCTCCTTCGGGACCCCCGGGGGCATGCCCATCCGGGCGGGGTCGATCTCGGCGCCCGTCTCGTCCGCGAAACGGGAGGTGAACTCGATGCGGTCGTGATCGATGATCCTCGTGTAGGTCCAGGTGTTGAAGAACTCCGGTCCGTCCTTCATGGTCATGCCGACCAGGGTCGTGCCGCCTTCGCGGAAGTCGACCTCCGCCGTGGTGCCGGTGAACCCCTGCGGGCCCCACCAGCGGCGGATCTGGTCGGGATCCCGCCAGGCGTCCCAGACGCGGGCCACCGGGGCGTCGATGCTCCGGGAGACCGCGAAACTCGGGTCGTTCATGCCGCTTCCCCTCCTCGGACTCGGTGGCCGCTCACGTCATAGGAGATGTTCACTTGCTCGTCGGCGCCCGGGTTGGGGCGCCAGCCGCCGCCGAAGACGTCGTCGCCGCTGAAGCGGCCCGTGAAGGTGGCGTCCATCGGGCCGTGCACCACGGTGATGGTCACCTCGTCCCCGTCGATCTTCCAGGTGTAGGGCAGCGACTGCGGCGACATGTTCGAGTAGACCTGGGACGGGTAGGTCCCCGTCGCCGGGTCGTAGCCGACCAGCTCGCAGCTGTCGATCTGCGCCATGCCCGCGAAGTCGATCTGGACGTGCTGCTCCAGGAAGAAGCCGCCCGGCAGCCAGCGGTAGCTCGCCCTGCCCTTGATGTTCACCTCGTCCGAGCCGACGAGGCTGCCCTCCATGACCCAGTCGCCCACGAACCGGTCCAGGACCGCCAGCGCGGGGTCGGGGCCGAGCGGCGTCGTCTGGTTCTCGTTCTCCATGATCACTCCTCGATTCAGGTGTTCTCGCTGATGAGGACCATGCTGGTCGATTCGGGGCCCCGGAAAATCGGCCAGGTGGCCGATATCGCGCGCCGACCCGGCCTAGTGGCAGACTCGGGCCATGGACGGGGTGCCGCTTGAACTGACCGGATTCATCGGACGCGGCGAGGAGCTGCGGGCGATCGGCGCCGCGCTGGGCTCGGCGCGGCTGGTCAGCCTGGTCGGGCCCGGCGGCTGCGGGAAGACCAGGCTGGCGATCCGCGCCGCCCGGGACGCGGACGAGGACGCGTACTGGGCCGACCTCTCCGCGCTCGGCGACCCGGCGGCCGTCGCCGAGGCCGTCGTGGCCGCCTTCGGCGTGCTGCGCGCCGACCGGGACCCGATGGGAGTGCTCGCGAGCCAGCTGGCCGGCCGCCGGATCCTGCTGTGCGTCGACAACTGCGAGCACGTGCTCGAGGCCGCCGCCGACGTCGTCGGCGAACTGCTGCGGTCGTGTCCTCAGTTGACGGTCCTCTGCACCAGCCGCGAGGCGCTGCGGCTGCCAGGCGAGGTGGTGTGGCGGGTACCGCCGATGAACCGGGAGGACTCCGTGCGCCTCTTCGCCGCCCGCGCAGGCGATCTCGGCGGTGCCGCGGAGGATCCGGTCATCGCCACGGCCTGCGCCCGCATGGAGGGGATGCCGCTGGCCGTCGAGCTGGCGGCGGCCTGGTCGGGGGTCTTGTCGCCGCAGGAGATCCTGGACGGCCTCGACGACCGGTTCCGGCTCCTCGTGCGGGGCCCGCACGGCGTCGCCGCCCGGCACCAGACGCTCGCGGCCTCGATGGAGTGGAGCCACGGGCTGCTCGAGGAGTCCGAGCGGCTGCTGCTCCAGCGGCTCTCGGTGTTCCGCGGGGGCTTCGCCGCTTCGGCGGCGCAGGCGCTCTGCGCGGACGAGGAGCCGCTCGGGGTCCTGGAGGGCCTGCGGCGCCTGGTCGAGAAGTCGCTCCTGACGGCCGACACGGGCGGGGCGGTGACGCGGTTCCGGATGCTCGAGACCGTCCGCGAGTTCGCCGAGCAGCGGCTCGTGGAGGCCGGGGCGAGCGAGGCGGTGCGCGACCGCCACCTGGCGGCCTGTCTTTCGCTGGCCCGGTCGCTGCGGCCGCTGATCGACACCGACAAGGACGCCTGGCGGTCCGCCGTCTCGGGCGAGTACGAGAACCTGCACGCGGCGATCGATTGGGGGCTGTCGCGGGACGACCCCTCCGGCGGGCGGAGCCTGGCCGCCGAACTGCCCTGGTTCTGGCACTCCAGCCGCCGGGGGCGGGAAGGACTGGCGTTGCTGCGCAAGGCCCTCGCGCTCGGGGACGGCGAGCGCACGCCGCTCCAGGCCCGGCTGCTCACCGGGCTCGCGCTGGTCGCCGACACCAACGAGCCGACCGCGGGCGCCGGGCCCGCGGCGGAGGCGTTCGCTCTGGCCGAGGAGGTCGGCGAGCCGCGCTCGGCGGCCCTCGCGCTGGCGCTGGCCGCGATCGACCGGTTCTACGACGACCTCGACGCAGCCCGCGACCTGGCCGCCGACGCCCGGGAGCGGGGCGTGCGGCTCGGCGACGGCTTCGTCCGCGACAGCGCCGACGTGCTCACGGGCATCGTCTGCCACATGCGGGACGACCACGGGCAGGCCGCGGCGCTGCTGGAGGCCGGGCTGCGGGGGCTGGTGCCGCGCGGCGACCGGGAGGTCGCCTCGACGGCGTGCGGGCTCCTCGCAATAAGCGTCGCCCACGGCGGTGACCTGCACCGGGCGGTCGAGCTGGCCCGCGAGGCGCTGGCGCTGGCCGAGCCGCTCGGGGACTACCACCGGGTCGGCGCGGCGCGGGTCGCCCTCGCGACGGTGGAGCTGTGGGCCGGGAGGCGTGAGAACGCTTGGGCCGCAGTGACACCGATGATCCGCGTGGTTGAGGGGGTCGAGCCGCCGCCGTTCATGCCGGGGTTCTGCTCCTGCGTCGGCGAGCTGCATCTGGACGCCGGGGACATCGCGCAGGCCGTCGGGTGGTTCGAGCGGGACCTGGTGAACCCGGGCGGCGCCGCTGGGCGCCTGCTGACCCCGCAGTCGAGGCTCGGGCTCGCGCGGGCGCTGGCGCGGTCCGACGGCGCGGCGGCGGCCGAGCACGCCGCGGTGGCGATGCGGGCCGGGCGCGAGCTCGGGATGCCCGGGCTCCTCGCCGACGCCTTCGAGGTGACGGGGCTGCTGGAGACCGATCGGAAGCGGGCGGAGGACGCCCACCACGAGGCGCTCGCGCTGCGCGCCGAGCACGGGCTGCGCTTGGGGTGCGTGCGCAGTCTCGAGCATCTGGCGGGACTGGCCGCGGCCGCGGGCTCCGATGTGGAGTCGGCTCGGATCCTCGGCGCCTGCGACCGGGCCAGGGAGGAGTTCGGCCTCCCCGCGGCGGAGGGCGATTCGACCCCCGAGCGCGAGAAGGGGCGGTCGATGGCGCTGGAGGAGGCCGTGGCGTACGCGCGGCGGGCGCGCGGGAGCCGGGCGCGGCCGTCGAGCGGTTGGGCGAGCCTGACGCCGACGGAGCTGAGCGTGGTCGAACTGGCCGTCACGGGGATGACGAATCCCGAGATCGCGGGGAAGCTGTTCATGAGTCGGGCGACGGTGAAGACGCACCTGTCGCACGCGTACGCGAAGCTGGGCGTCGCGAACCGGACCCAACTCGGGACCGTCGAACGCGGATGAGCTCGACCAGAGGCGGTGCCACTCGATCAGGCCCCAGGTGTTCCCCGCCCACCGCCCGCACGCCTTCGGCACTCAGCGCTGGTGTCCCCGCTGTCGTCGGAACGGTTCCGTCGAGCAGGGATGCGATTTCGTGTCGTGGCCTCCCGCGACCAGTACGTCCAGACCCGGCAGGACCGAGGGTCGGTGAAGTCGCAGGTGGCGGCGGCGAGGGGTGAACGTATCGAGGAGTGGGTCCGGCGTGAAGAGGGCGGCGAGCGCTCGCGATCGTGAGCGCTCGCCGCCGATCGGTCACGGGTTTTCGAAGGCGACCTCGGGCCATGTGGTGCTGGGGCCGTTGAGGATCGGGGAGTCTTCGCAGTCGAGGGCCCGGTCGATGAACGCGAGGACGTAGGCGCGGGTGAGGTCGAGGGCGCGCTCGCCGTCCATCTCCTGGGTGGGGATGGCGAGGTCGTCGGCGAACGGGGCGAGGTCGGTGAAGGTGGAGTGGGTGGTCTGGTCCACGCGGAGCCACCGCTTCCAGTCGCTCATCTGCGGCCATGCCGACAGCCAGCCGTCGGCTTCGCCGGGGACGCCGTTGACTTCGGCGCCCACGAGCAGGAACGGGACGTCGACCGGCGCGTCCTGGGCGTCGTGGAGGGCGCCGTCGAGGTTGAACCCGGCCCCGAAGCGCTCGTCGGTCTGGAGCGCGGTGTGCGCGGCCGAGCCGCCCATCGAATGCCCGCCGACGGCGATCCGGTCGGTGTCGATGCGGGAGCGCCACTCGCTGCCGCGAGCGGTCAGCTCGTCGAGGACGAACGAGAGATCCGCGGCCCGCTGCACGGTCACGTCGAAGCCCGCGGGGCGCATCGGGCAGGCCAGGCAGCCGTTGACGGTGCCGTCGGGCAGCTCCATCGGCGCCTCGAAGTTGTGGCCCACGGCCGCAACCGCGTAGCCGTGGCTGGCGAGATCCTCGGCGAGGCCGGTGAGGGTGGCGCGCGGGAAGCTCCAGCCGGTGGAGAGCACCACCAGCGGCAGCGGGCCGCGCGCCGGCTCGGCGTCGGCGACGGCGTTGGTCCGGACGGTCGCGAAGTAGTCGCCGGGGGCGTCGATGCCGAGCTGGTCGACGAACACCGCCGACTCGGCCGCGGTCATGTACGGCGCGGCCTGGCCCCCCTCGTCGCGGGTCGGGTACCACATGGTGACCATGAGCTGGCGGTCCTGGTCGGGGAACCACAGGTCGGCGCGGTCCTCGTCGACGAGGTGGAGTTCGCTCGATCCCACCTCGTGCGGTCCGGTGGGCTCGGCGAGCGCGAACCCGTCGGCGGCGTCCGCGGCGGAGTCGCCCTGCGCTATCGCCGGTGCGGCGGCGGCCGTGGCGGCGGCGACGGCCAGCGCGGCAGTTCCGAGGAGGAGGCGTCGGTGCGGCATTTTCGGTGTCCAATCGGTGTCGGAGACGCAGGCCCGGCCGGGCCCGCCTCCACTACGTTTCCCGGCAATCCCGTTGCCGCCCTGGGCCGAACGACCGAACCGCATCGGCCATCGGACCGAAGTTCGTCGAATCGAGACGACACCGCGCCACCGCTCCCGCCACGGCAGCGGGTCAGCTTCGCCTGCGCGGCCGCTGAACCGGTGGACGGGCCCCGAGGAGTTCGTCGAAGACAGAGCCGGTACGGGCTCGCCTCGGGACCTACCGGTTCACCGTGGAGGGTGCGGGTGCCTGCTGCTTGCGTTTGCGGATGAGGATGAGGCCGTAGACCAGGAGGGGGAGCCCGACGATGAGCAGCGGGGCGATGGAGGCCGATCCGTCGTCGCCGCCGCCGGCGGGCGGCCCGAACCAGGCGCCGCTGTTGGCGTCGACCAGCGCGTGCAGCACGATGCCGATCCACATGGTGTTCGTCCTGAGTAGGAGCGCGGCGAATCCGACGCCGAACCCGAAGGCGTAGCCGACCTGGATCAGGGGCGGTGCCAGCGACGCCCCGCTGAGGAGGTTGAGGAGGTGGGCGCCGCCGAAATCGCCCCCTTCGCGACCGGCCCGGCGAGGCCCACCGATCGCCACCATCCCAGGGCGAGGATGATCGCCACGACCAGGAGCGCCGAGAGGGTCTCCCCGATCAGCTCGCCGAGGTGCCTGGAGTACACGGTCCCGTCGTCGAGGCCGCGGAAGACCATGCGGCCGACGACCTGGTGGAATCCGAACACGATGACGAGGATGACGAGCGCGGCGAGCACCGGATGGCGTACGACGGCGCTCGCCCGACGCGGTGTGCCGGCGTTCCTGATCGCGTCAGCACGCGATGCCGTCATGCGTTCGCCGAGGCAGTCGGGTGCCATAGCGGCCGATCGTATGGAACGGCCGGGCGCGAACTGCTGGTTTCAGACTCTCCGAGCGCAGATGTCCGGTGGGACTCTCGTCCTGCTGGGAGACGTCTCTGTTGGCGGGTTTCTCGAAGCAGGTCGGGGCGGCAGGCGTGGCCGGGTCTCGGCTTCGCAGGTCGTTGCAGGCTGCGGAGGGGATCTCGCAACCGCGAGCGACCTATGGCAGGCTCATGCCGCATGATCGATGATTTCGCGAAGGACAACCTGCACGGGAGACTGCGGCGGGACCGCGAGGCGCTGCTGTGGAAGCTCGACGGCCTGTCCGAATGCGACACCCGCCGGCCGTTGACGGCGACCGGGACCAACCTCCTCGGCCTGGTCAAACACGTGGCCACCGTCGAGGCCAGGTACTTCGGCGAGGTCTTCGACCGCCCCTCCCCGGAACCGCTGTGCCTGTGGCAGGACTCCGACGGCAGCGACCAGTGGGCGGCCGAGGACGAGACCCGCGATCAGATCATCGCCTTCTACCGGCGCACTTGGGAGCACTCTGACACGACGATCAACGCGCTTCCTCTCGACGCCCCCGGCCACGTGCCGTGGTGGGCGGAGCCCGCTCCCAACACGAACCTGTTCGCCGTCCTGACCCACGTCCTCGGCGAGACCATCCGGCACACCGGCCACGCCGACATCCTGCGTGAGGGCATCGACGGCCGGACCGGCGTACGCCCCGAAAACGAGCAACCGATCGACGAGGAGGCCCGTGCGGCCTACCGCGCGAAGATCGCGCGGGCCGCCAGATCGGCGGAACAGGTCAAGTCATAGGGCTTGTTTCGGTTGGTGCGCAAGACATCTGGTATAGACAATGTGTGGATGAGTTCGCCAGGCAACTGGTGCCCGACGGGCTGTGGGAGATCACCGAGCCGATGATCCCGGCCTCGCCGAATCGCTCCCAGGGTGGTGGCATCCCCAGCGTAAGCGGGCGTGGCTTCCACCATGGGCGGTGTCGTCGGGTGAGTTGGCGTCCGAACACCTGGCTGCTGAGGTCGGTGCCGGTTCCGAAGACCAGGAGGCGCAGGCGGGGGCCGGCGAGGAATTCGGCGACGGTCGGGTCGTTGAGGTATCGCATCGGTCAGCCCTGGATCAGCTCGTAGTGGGTGTCGCGCTTCCATTCGGCGGCGGTCTTCCAGCGGTTGTCGCCGGCGAGGTAGCTCAGAAACGCCCCGATCACCGTCTCGCGGGTCTGGGCCGGTGCGCTGTAGTGCAGGGCCGGGGTGCCGTCGCGGAAGTCGAGGGTGAAGGTCTCGGTCTCGGGAGAGTAGATCGTGGAGATGTAGGTCTGCCAGCGCCCTGAAAGTAGACTTGAGGTGATAGTGCCCTTTAACGGATGTGGGGGTTCAAGCTCCCCGTCGCGCGCATTGGGTTTCATGTTTGAACCCGTAGGTTTGTGAAAACCGTTTTCAGGATCGGCGTTGCTTTTCGAAGCAGCGCCGTTTTTGGTTCTCCGGGACCGTACATGGTCCAGCGGCGGCTCGGCCGCACCCGCCTCCGACCGGGCGGTTCGTATGCCGTGCTGGTCTCGGTCGAGATAGAGGATCTTGAAGCAGATCTGGTTGAGCACCTTGCGGTCTGCGTCGGCTGCCCACCTCATCGCTGACAACCACCGCGTCCACCTCCAGTACACCGGGCAGGAGGACACACCCCCCGCAACCCGGTTGGCGCTCGGCGCCTAACTCGCGTTCGTTGAGTTCACCCGCCTCCGGACCTCTCACGCAAGGAGATCGACGCTCTGTGCATCGGCGCGCTCGAAGGCACTCTCGGACAAGATTCCCGACCGGCGGAGCCGATCTCGTACTCGTTGACAGCGGCCTCAGCTTGAAAGACGTCGCCTGGCCCGCTTGGGTGTTAGGCCCCTGCCGGCACGTCTGCCTATCTTCTGCCCTCGGATCCGAGGACTCCTACCTAGCGGACCCGGCGGCAGCTGCCAAGCAGGGAGGCTTACGGAAACTTATGTTCACTGGTTATGGCAGTACAGGCAGCCTTGCTCAGGGCCTCAACCGAGTCAGTCTTAAGGGGTTGAATCTAGGAAGAATTCGATCGAGGCCCGAACTAATTTCCTTATTTCACGCCTTCTGGTTCTGTTGTGACAGAAGTGAATATAAGGCCCGAACGAGTCGTTGAGGAGACCGGGGGTAAATATGGTTGTCGCCGGATGGCATAGAATCCTGCAATGTGAAGACGGTTCTCTTGGATGCGAACGAGTTGGCTTGTGACTTTCTCTGCACAGGCTTCTTAGTGAGCGATTTGAAAGCCAACTTGGCATCACCGTACTATCTTGGCCGCAAGTCTCTCACCAAGATCTGGTCAAACGGGCTGTTCAACGTTCACGTCGATTTTGAATGGGGCGGTCTGTTCGAAGTTATTCGCGGGTCGGATACCCCTGATGAGACCTCTCTAGTCGAGTATGCAGTCGATTACAACGTGGAATTTGAGGCTGAGTTTCCTGAGTCATTCGAACCCGATCCGGGATGGACAATAGAATTGACAAAGATTTCTCGTGCGGTCAGGGCGGATGGATCCATTCGATTGATAATTCGAATTGCTGTCCTCTTTGGCGGGGAATTCGGATTTTCGGTGGAGCAGCTCTCTTGGCGGCGTGCAGACGGTGATGGGCCAGGATTTCCGGTTTACCGGCCTGAGCTCGACCTCAACCAACTGTCTCTTTTTGCTGCAATGGGCCTCGGCGAAGATTGAGCCTTTGGTTGAGCACGTACAAGCTCCACCGTGCACCAATTTTGCCCAGCTGGGCTCCCAAAGTTGGTGCAGTGTTGGGCGGAGCGATGGAAGGCTTGAAACGGACTCCCTCAAAATCCTTGGCGGCACCAACATCGCCAAGACCACCAGGTCAATCGCAGCCCAACCTGAACGAGCTCTCCCGTTCCTGGCATCAACCACAATTCTGACTATTCGGGAACTTGAATAAGCCCCCACATGAATCCCCACCACGACCGAAAGTTTCCAGCACTCCCATTAACACCGGTGGGCCTTGTCTGTCACATTTCTAAGTTTTTGCAGTCCAACTAAGTCTATTCAATCCGAGTAGCCTCACAAACCCCACACATGAAGTCGCCCTGGATGTAAGTGCCGATCGTTGTCAGGATAGATTTCAGTGGTGACGAGACTTGAGTTGATGTGGCCCAACAAGGACCGCTTCCTTCTCGTCCCCAAGGACGATGAAGGCAAGCCTGTATGGGTCGACCGTAACCATCCCGCCGCAGCCGAGGTGCGGGTCAGCGAGCTCACCACTGCAGTAGGCGGGGTGAAAGACGCAGACCCACACGCGGACAATCTCCTGTTCACTGGCGACTCGCTAGATGTTCTTCGGATCCTGGCCGAGGTCCCCGAGTATCGCCGGGTCTATCGCGGGAAGATCAAGCAGGTCTATATCGATCCGCCATTCAATACCGGTCAGACATTCGATCAATACGACGACTGGCTGGAGCACGCAACCTGGCTCTCGTTCATGCACGAGCGTCTGATCCTAATCCGTGAGTTGTTGTCTGACACTGGATCGGTCTGGGTCCATTTGGATGATGTCGAGCAGCACAGAATGCGCGCACTCCTGGACGAGGTCTTCGGGGCTAGCAACTTTGTCACAACTGTGATCTGGCAGAAAATCCACGCACGCAATAATTCGGCGATGCACTTTTCTGCTGATCACGATTTCATCACCGTTTACGCCAAAGATGCCACCAAGTGGAGGTCAAACAGGGTCGCTCGGACGGAGAAGAGCGATAGCGATTTCTGGAACCCCGATGAGGATTCACGAGGGCCGTGGCGACGTAGCGACATGACAGCCTCGAAGGCATACAAGGACGGCCACTACGAAGTGGTGGGGCCTCACGGGGACGTGTTTAAGCCCCGGCCCGGTCGGCCCTGGGCTACGTCTGAGGAGAATTTCGCGGCACTGGTGGCGGACAACCGGATCTGGTGGGGCAAGAACGGGCGCTCCTTTCCTTTCCGGAAGAGGTTTAAGTCCGAGCTAGGCAACCTTGTTCCGACGACCGTATGGCTTCATGAGGAAGTTGGGAACAACCGCGAAGCAAAGGCCGAGATTGCGAAGCTGTTTGAGCAGGATTCATTCTCGACACCGAAGCCCGAGCGTCTCCTTGAGCGCATCATTCATATTAGTTCGGATCCGGCCGACATCGTTCTTGACTGTTTCGCCGGATCTGGGTCGACGGCCGCAGTTGCGCACAAGATGGGCCGACGGTGGGTCACTGCCGAGGTGTCTCCTGAGACCGTTGAAACGTTCACGCGGCCGCGGCTCGAACTCGTCGTGAAGGGTGAAGACCAGGGTGGCATCACGAAGGCCGTCGGGTGGGAGCGCGGGGGCGGCTTCCGATGCGTCGAAGTTGGACCATCCATGTACATCGACACGCCAGTGGGAGTGTTGCTTTCCGATGCCGCCACGAACGGCACATTTGCAAGAGCCGTTGCTGGTCAATTGGGGTACGAGTTCCAGCCTGACGCTGCGCCTCTTTGCGGATTCCGCGGCAGGATGCGACTGGCGGTGCTCGACGGCACTGTGGGCGAAGAAGAGGTGCGTGCTGTGGTTAGCAAGCTCAACGCGGGGGAGCGCGTTGAGATCGTCGGACGGTCCATTCTTGACGGAGCTGCTGCGACTCTGGTGCAACTCGCCAAGGGCTCGAAGATCACGAAGGCTCCTCGCGATCTCCTTACCAAGTCGGCGCTGCGCCTCCGGCGGCGTGCTTCCCGCGAGGTCGGCGAATGATCGAGTACGACCATAGTCTGATCGAGCAGGTCTCGCACACCCTCGACCTCCGCAAGCCAAATCAGGACGCGCTCGACGCACTGGCCCAGGCCCTACGCACGGCCGAGTTCGGCGCCGAACTGGTCGCAGACCTCGCGACCGGAGTTGGAAAGACCTACATCGCCGGCGCCTTGTTGGACTACCTGTATGCGTCGGGCGTCAGCAATGTGGTGATTGTGACACCCGGATCCACAATCCAGCGAAAGACGGTCGACAACCTCACCCCGGGGCATCGCAAGTATCTTCGCGGGCTGCAGTCGAACCCGCTGGTCGTCACGCTCGACTCACTGGAACGTGGCGAAGTCGGGGCAGCTCTTGAGGATCCCGCGAGGTTCAAGGTTTTCGTCCTCACGGTGCAATCGCTGCTGCGCCCCAACACGAATAGTGCCCGCCGGGCATATCGTGAGCACGAGACGACCGGAGTCGCGTTGTATGACTACTTGCAGGCTGCTGGCGACCTCGTCGTCATCGCCGATGAGCACCATGTCTACTACTCGGGAAACGCGAAGAAGTTCCAGCAGGCGATAGAGCAGATGCACCCGCTCGCTCTCGTGGGACTCACGGCCACCCCTCATGAAGCCACCGAGTCAAAGATTGTCTACCGCTACCCGTTGTCGTCGGCGATCGCCGACGGATACGTAAAGATTCCGGTGCTGGTGTCGCGTCGCGACGGCGTCGCGGACCTGCGCACGCAGATGGCGGACGGCTTGACGCTGCTTGCTGCAAAGGCGACCACCATGCGCGCATACTGCGACATGACACGGCAGGCCTACTCCGAGCCGATTCTCTTCGTGGTGGCTTCAACCATCGACGAGGCGAACGAGATTCGCGACCTACTAGCCGGACCCGACATGCTCAGTGACCCCTCCCAGGTCCTGCTCGTGACGTCCGAGGAGCCCGACAAGACGCTCTCCCTGCTCGACACTTTGGAGAACCCGGACTCTCCCATCCGTGCAGTTGTCAGTGTCGGCATGCTGAAGGAGGGCTGGGATGTGAAGAACGTCTACGTGATCGCCTCCGTGCGTTCTCTCGAGTCGTCACTCCTCACTGAGCAGGTCCTCGGCCGCGGGCTCCGGCTCCCGTTCGGCACCCGCACAGGCAACCCGATGCTCGACACTGTGGAGGTACTCTCCCATCGCTCGTTCACGGCGCTCCTGAAGCAGGCCAGGGTGTTGCTCGAGGAGACCCTTGGCAAGCGCACCGAAGACGTCGTCGTCACGCCGAATCCGGTGCCCGGCATCATCTCGCCGGGCCTGCTGCCGGGCTCGACCGCTACGCTCCCAGTCGACCCCAATGCCGTCGACTCCATTGAGGTTTCGCTCCCTGATGGCTCGGCAGTAAACCTTAAGGACCACAGTCAATACGGCGATTCACCGGCGTCAGGTCGAATACACACGGGGATTGTCTTCGCGACGCCCGAGAGCCGCGCAGATGCGGCGCGGTCCTCCGAGAAGGCAGTAGCCGAGGTTGTCTCTCCGAAGCCACAGCGCGCCCACACGCTGCCGCTCTTTATCCCGCGTGTGACCCGTACGACAAGGCGGGACTCGTTCTCGCTTGCGAACCTCGACCTGACTCAGGTCGAGGCGCTCGGCCGCCAGTTCGCCAACGACGAGGGAGACTCGCTGCGACGCACAGCCCTGAACGCGCAGCGCGACCTTATGGGCGACGCCCACGTAGTCCTGGCCGAGCAGCACGACAAAGTGGCAGCGTCAGCGCAGTTGATCCCGTACCTCTCGATCGAGAATGACCTCGTGGGCCGTCTGCTCCGCACTGACGGAATCGAGGCATCGGTACGTGAGGCCAACGCTGCGCTGAAGGTCGCCCAGGTCTTTCTCGACGGCGCTCGCGTCACCGAGAGCACCCCGTGGCGGATTGAACATGGACGCCTCGCCACGACGCGACTGACGGAGTGGATCAAGCAGCGCCAAGCCGCGACCCGGACGTGGATCGAGACCTCGGTCCTGCTCAACCGTTGGCCCGACCCTCAGGAGCGGATCGAGGTGGTTCCACCGGCGGACCGGCACCTGGTTACCTCGTCGTCCGCGTTCACGCGCGGTTACCCGTACAAGGGCTGGGAGCGATCCTTCTACGACGTGGTGCGCTTCGACGCTTACTCAACGGAGTTCCGCCTGGCAGAACTGTTCGATACCGCCAGCGGAGTGGATTCCTGGCTTCGCGTCGATGGCGATGTGCCGTTGCGCATCGACTACTCCATGGGAGCATTCGGACGGCAGTATGAGCCCGACTTCGTCGTCATTGACGATGAGCGCACCCACTGGATCATCGAGGGTAAACGCGACAGCGAGATCGCCTCCGCCGTCGTGGAAGCCAAGTGCAGCGCAGCGCGCGATTGGCTGCGCGCAGTCAACGAGGACTCCGTGGTATTCGACCACTGGGGCTACCTTCTCGCATCCGAATCGGTGGTCGCCAACTCGTCCTCATGGCTGGCTCTTCGCAGAGGTGCACAGACCTTCGTCTGAGCGGAGTCCTTGCATGTGACCGTTTATGAGCGGTCACAACCAGCCACATGGGGCTGCGTGGTTTTCACTAGTAGTCCAAAGACATTAAGGTCGGCGGGCATTCTAGGCTTTGACCTCGTCTCCTATATCAGTGCAGGTTTCGATAGGCGTGTCCAGGCGTTGGGGCGGTCTCGTCATCGAACTAGGCCCAATGGACGTCCCTTGTTCGCCTGGAGTGCCTATTTGAGCAGGCCCGCGATGACACCGATGGCTGAGACGGCGAGGGCGCAGGTGGCGATCTGTTGGGGTGCGCCGGTGAACCAGCCGCGGGCGGCGGTGGTGAGGGTGTCGAGGCGGGTCAGGGACTTGAAACGCTGCCATTTGTGCTGGCGGACTTGGCGGCAGCCGCCGAGCAGGCCCGAGGAGTTGTTGCGGCAGTACCCTTCGCCGCGGTTCTTCGCTCCGCACCATGTCGGGGCGGCCAGCAGCATCCATACAAAGCTGAGTGCGAAAGCGCCCGAGACCGCGAGTGGACCGACGTCGCGGGCGAAGAGCAGGACTACGGCTCCGGCCAGCAGCAGATAGCCCCAGTAGCGGTACAGGGGTGACTTCTTCTTCCTAGACATGGCAACGGAACGTATCTGATCGACACCTTGATGTGAACCTGAGTGTCCGGAACCCGACGCTGTCCGGTCCTTGGAACCAGACAACAATAACCGCAATACTTGTCCCATGGCTTTGTCCGGTCGCCTTGGCTGATTCGATTGGCGCGCAGGGAAGTTCCTGCATGTATGGCTTGTAATCGGTAGGTCACTATCTCTAGAATCCGTTGGCATGACCGACATCGAAGACCCGGCCAAGGTCCCGCCGCCGGTGCAGGAACTGGGGCGCCAGCTCGAAGCCGAACGCGTCCGGCGCCGCCCGGGAAGGCCAACGGGCTACCGGAAGAACGAGGTCCCGACCAACATCTGCTCGGCGAAGACGCTCGGCCGCTCGGAGTCCGGGTCATACCGGGGCGTCAAGGTCGGTACGGTCCTGGAGCTCCTGCGGTTTTATGAAACCCGCACCAGAAGGTCGACCACATCGCCCGCCTTGCCGAGGCCGCCCGCACCGGTGACTGGTGCTCGATCTACAGCAACGCCGTCAACGACCGCGGATGGTTCCTCCAGCAGTGCGAAGATGCCGCCACCTTCTTGTACTACCACTCGCCACTCGCGATTCCTTCGCTCGTGCACAGCGAGGCGTACTACCGGATGATCCGGGGGACTACGGCCGTTTCCTTCGATGGCGATATCGACTGGGACGACGGTCTGGAGTTCCGGATGGAGCGACGCGAGCGGTGGATCGAGTCCGGACGAGAAGCACTTCTCCTGATTGGCGAGGCGGCCCTGACCATGGATCTCGGACCGGACCGGGACCTGATACTGGCAGACCTGAAGCAGGTCTCCGCGCTGCCGTTCGCAGACGTGCGTATCATGCCGCTCGCGTTGGGGCGCTACGACTTGCAGCCGTGGTCGCTCAACCTCTTCGAGTACGACAGCGAACAGCCGCCGGTGGTCAACGTCGAATCCCCGCGCGGTGGGGGATTCGTGGACGCGAACACTTCGCAGGGTACGTTCTTCACAGGCGCGTTCAAGCTCGCGTCTGCCAAGTCGATCACCGCGGAGGAGTTCTTCAAATGAGCACCACTGGTCCCTGGCGCAAGTCCAGCCGCAGCGGTGGCAACCAAAACAACAGCTGTGTCGAGGTACGGCTGAGCGACGGTGCCCCGCAGGTTTCGCACTCCAAGCTCCCCGAGGACCGTCCGATCGTCACCGTCGGCTCCGCCACCTACACCGGCCTCCTTGCCTGGGTGAAAGACCACGGCTGATGTCCGGTCCGGTCAGGGAGCACCCGCTCAAGGGCGAATTCGACACTGCAGCCGCCCGGTGGGTCCGTCCGGACGCCGCCGACGGCACCCCCGGTGAACTGGAGCTCGGCTTCGCCGAGAACGGCCTGATCGCCATGCGCCGATTCGACGACCCCGCCGGAACGATCCTGATTTACACGCCCGAGGAATGGAAAGCGTTTGTCGGCGGAGTCCGCGACGGGGAGCTCGATCTCGCCGTCCTGGCCGCCGATGTCGAACGCGGCAGCCTCGAATAACGCTAAGCTGCTCTAACTGCCGCTTGGAGACGCGCCGATGGGACACCACGGCGCGTCTTTCTTGTCCGGTCCTTATGTCGGCCCTCGGTGTCCGGTTGCCGCGAGCGGGTCGGACGCGCACGACATAACCAATGCTGGTACCTGCATTTGCGCAGTTCATAAGCTCATTGGCATGAGCAGCAGACACACAGCCGTCGGGTGTCCTGATCCCGGCGCACTCAACCGGGCACCTTTAGCGATCAGTACCGCGATTACACCGTCCGCGCCTCCGGGCCGGTCGCACCGGACTCGTTCCAAGTCCTGACCGGCCCGCGGAGTGACGACGTCGTCCTGGTGGTCTCCGGCCTCAACTCCGGCGACCTGAAAGCCACCTGGGGCGCCTTCTGGCGGGGCCTCAAGCCCCACGCGAAGATATGGCTCCAAGAACAAGCGTTCCGCGTCTTCTACCGCGATGACCTCGCCACGGCACGGGCGGAGTCCGGCAATGGCTGAGCCGACTGCGCCCGAAGGCGACCCGTACAACCTCCGGTCCGACGGCAAGCCTGGCATCGACGGCTACCTCGGCGACTTCCAACGCGGCCCGGTGGTCTTCACGCTCTACCGCCTGGATCGGATCCGGGCCGCTCCCAGAAGATCGTCGATTACCTCCTGGATGTCGACGATGGGGCCGGGCCGCGCGAGTGCTGCCGCTTCACCGACGACCCCGAGGAGGTGCCCGAATGGGCCCCGGCCTGGTCCGGTGACCCGTGGTGCCCCTGGCTCCTCGACCAGTGCGCGGCCCTGATCGCCGCACCCGACACCACCTGACCTTCACCCTTGAAGTTCCGCAGCCGGGCGCCTGAACCACAGACCGGCCGCGGAACCGACCGGGTTGCGGTGGCCGTCTTCGCTTCTCGCGACACCACCGCACCCGAAACGGGGTCGGGCAATCTTTGGTGGAAGACCGCCCGACCCCGCCCCTGCCTCCGTCTATCCCATGGCGCCGTGATCGCGAAGCACTCGTTGGACGCTGCTGACACTGATCCCGAAGCGCGCTGCAAGGTCCTTCTGACGGCTACCACTCCGGTGGCCGTGGACAATCGTCGCGACGTCATCCGAAGTGAGGCGCTCGTACAACTTCCACGGCCGCCCAGGTCCAGGACTCCGATCTCGGCCAGCGCCGCCGGTGGCTGCTGAGAGGTCGGATACAGTCATTGCGGGCCGCGACACGGCCGGATTTGCTGTCGGGGCCGCCAATACGGCGGACAGGCGCGAAACCAGGGCCGTGACCTGCGGGAGCGGGTTCAGATAGGCTGTTGAGACGCGCACAGAACGAAAGGCCCTGGTGACAGGGCCTTCTTTGCTGTCCCCGGATCGCGGGGCCAAGGTCTTCGGGCGCCGAGCGGGGCTCGGTCGGCCGAGTTGCCGGCCATTGCTTCCCGCCGGTCGACCGCTCGGTCGAACGGCAGGGTTCGATCAGGGGGCGGCGATCGAGCCTCGTGCTCGGAGGGGCATCGGCACGCGCTCGAATCGGGTGTCGGCCTGGGCGGGAGCGAGCAGGGCCTCGACGGCCCTTCGGCCGAGCTCGTAGTGGGGGAGGGCGACGGTGGTGAGGCCGGGTCGGAGCCAGCTCGCGAGCTGGTGGTCGTCGAAGGACACCACTGAGAAGTCCTGGGGCACTCGGAAGCCGGCTTCCTGGATCGCTTGGTACGCACCGAGGGCCAGGCGGTCGTTGAAGCAGAGGATCGCCCCGCCGGTGACACCCGACTGCAGGAGCGCCGTCGTCGCCTGCCATCCGTCCTCGGGCAGCCAGATGCTGCACCTGCGGCCGCTCGCGGGCTCGAGGCCGGCGCCGTCGAGTTCTCGGAGGATGCCCTCCAGGCGCTCCTGTCCGGCGATGGTCAGCGGCGGCACGTCGCCGAGCGCGGGTCCGGCCCCGATGAGGTGGATCTCCCGATGGCCGGCGTCGAGCAGTGCGCGGGCGGCGGCGCGGCCCGCGCCGATCTCGTCGGGAATGACGACGGGGACTTGAGCGTGGTCCTCCGCGGGGACGGTGTTGAGGAAGACGAGGGGGCGGCCGACTCCACGGGGGACCGGCCGCTCCCGGGTGAACATGGAGGCGATGACGATCCCGTCCACCTGCCGGTCGACCATCGCCTGGATGAGGCGGGCCTGCTCGTCTTCGGACCCTTCGGACTCGCCGATGAAGAGCATGTGGTCGTGCCGGCGCGCGCCCTCGAGCGCGCCCTTGATCATGTCGCCCGCGAGCTGGGACGTCGCGACCGTGTCGGAGATGAAGCCGAAGGTGCGGCTGAGGCCGGTCCGGAGGACCTGCGACGCCGCGTTGGGGCGGTACGCCAGCTCGGCGGCGACCTGGCGCACCCGGTGCTGGACGGGTTCGGAGATCCGCAGTTCGTCGCCGCGATCCGACAGCACCAGTGATGCCGTCGTGCGGGACACGCCCGCGGCCTTGGCGACGTCGGCGAGGGTGACTCGCTTTTGATGCACGTGAGGTCCTTCCGTACTCCGAGGTCTCCGCGGAGTTGACAAACGCAGATCCGTCTCGCAGTATAGTCGTTGCTAACTCGGTTTAGCTCGACGGTTGCATCATCCGCCGATCCCTCCACGACATGGATGAAAGGGGACAACGATGTCTCGCATCAGGAAGTTCCGCCGGCGCGCTCTGGTCATCTCGGGCGTCGCGTTCTCGGCCGCCATCGGGCTCGCCGCCTGCGCCCCTCCCGGGAGCGACGGCGCCGAGGACGCCTCGGCCCCGCTGACCGGCGATCCCACCTGCGGTGAGGACCCGGTCGTGCTCAGCGCGTACTTCGAGACGGGCTTCCCCCTGCCGAGCGCGCTCGCCGACCAGTTCACGCGCCAGTACCCGAACGTCACCTTCGACATCCGCGAAGACCAGTTCGCCGTCATCACGCAGAACGCGCCGCGGACCCTCCAGGACTCCCCGCCCGACCTCATGCGCCTGCCGCAGATGTCCGAACTCGCCTCCGACGGCCTCCTCCTCGACCTCGACCCCTACGCGGAGGCGTTCGGCTGGGACACGTGGCCCGCCTCGCAGCTGGAGCAGCTGCGCGTCGACGAGGACGGGAGCCGCGGCGACGGCCCGCTCTACGCGATGGGCCTCGGCTACTCCATGACCGGGGTGTTCTTCAACAAGGAGCTCGGAGCGCAGATCGGGATGACCGAGCCGCCCGCGACGCTCGACGAGTTCGACGGCTACCTCGCCGCCGCCCGCGACGCCGGCATCACCCCGATCGCGCAGTTCAACGGCGGTGCGACCGGCGGCCTCGCGTTCCCGCTCCAGGCGCTCATGGCCTCGTACGGCGACACCGCCGCCGTCAACGACTGGATCTACCAGAAGCCCGGCGCCGACATCGACACGCCCGAGAACCTCGCCGCCGCCGAACACCTCGCCGAGTGGATCGACGAGGGCTACTTCGCCGACGACGTCAACTCCATGGACTACTCGCAGATGATGAGCCGGTTCACCAACGGCGAGACGCTGTTCATGTTCAACGGGGACTGGGAGTCCGGCAACCTCGACGCGCAGATGCCCGGCGGCGCCGGCTTCTTCCTGATGCCTCCGCTCGAAGCGGGCGGCGCGATCGGCGCCATGTCGGCCCCGGCCACCTACGGGATCGCCGCCACCGCCGAGCACGCCGAGTGCGCCGCGTTCTTCCTGAACTGGGCGGCGACCGACGAGGAGGCGCGGACCATCGAGGTCGAGACCGGCGGCTCGCACCCGATGGGGCCGGCCGACGGCTTCATGCCGGAAGTCGCCGAAGGCTCCGTCACCGCCGCGACGCTCGCCGCGGGCGCGGCCATCAGCGAAGCGGACGGGGCGATGGACTTCATCGCCAACGCCACCGGCGCGATCTACGCCCAGAGCTGGACCCCCAACCTCCAGAAGCTGGTCGCCGGAGAGCAGACGCCCGAGGGACTGCTCGAATCCGTGCAGGCCGATTACGAGTCGCAGGTCGGTGACTAGATGCCCACTCCCGCGACCACTGCGTCGACCGGTCCGGGCGCCGCCCGTCCGCGCCCGCCGGCGCCGGGCGGGCGCGCCCGGCGCCGCCGCGCCGGCGGCAGCCTGCTCGCCTATGCCCTGGTCGCCCCGGCCGCCCTCTTCTACGCGTTCTTCGTGCTGCGCCCCATCGCCACCTCGGTGCAGTACTCGTTCTACGACTGGAACGGCGTCACCACGGCGACCTGGGCGGGCTTCGACAACTACATCGCGGTGCTGAGCGAGCCCAAACTCGTGGGCGCGATCGGGAACGCCTTCGAGCTCATCCTGTACTTCAGCGTCGTTCCCGTCGCGATCGCGCTCTTCGCCGCCAACCTCATCAGGTCCATCGCCGCGAGCCGCCTGGCGACCGCGGCGCGGACCGTCCTGTTCATCCCGCAGGTGATCCCACTGGTCGCCGCCGGGATCATCTGGAGCTGGCAGCTGTCGAGCGACGGCCTCGCCAACCAGATCCTCCGGTCGGTCGGGCTGGACGCGCTCACCCGGGCATGGCTGGGCGACTTCGACACGGCCCTCCCGGCGGTGGGCGTCATCGGCGCGTGGGTGCAGGTGGGCCTGTGCCTGGTGCTCATCCTCGCCGGCATGACCAGGATCGACGCGTCGCTCTACGAAGCGGCGCGCATCGACGGGGCGGGACCCGTGCGCGAGTTCTTCTCGATCACGCTTCCCGGTGTGCGCCAGGAGATCGCCGTGTGCGTCACGGTCACCGTCATCTCCGCGCTCGCCAGCTTCGACATCATCTACGTCGCCACTCAGGGCGGACCGGGCGACAGCACCCTGGTGCCGGGCCTGCAGATCTTCTACCTCGCCTTCTTCGAACGCGAGATCGGCACGGCCTCCGCGTTCAGCATCGTCCTGATGGCACTGGTGATCGTCGTCGTCCTGCCCCTCCAGCGACTCCTCCGGGGACGTGAATCATGATCACCTCCCGTCGCGAGAAGATCATCGGGCGCGTCATCCTCGTCGTGCTCATGCTGGTCACGGTGCTGCCCTTCGTCAGCATCTTCGTCACCGCCCTGCACGAGCCGGGCAGCTACCCCCAGGGCATCGAATGGCCGGAGACACCGCACTGGGAGAACTTCGGCCTCGCCTTCCAGTCGGCGGACATGTTCCGCCTGCTCGGCTCCAGCATGCTCATCGAACTGGGAGTCGTCCCCGCCGCGGTCCTCCTCGCGACCCTCGCCGGATTCGGCCTGGGCCACCTCAGGCCGGTCGGCGCCCGGGCCGTGTTCATCGTCTTCATCCTCGGCCTGACGCTCCCCTTCGAAGGGATCATCACGCCGCTGTACTTCCAGATCCGCGACCTCGGGATCCTGAACACCCGGTGGGCGATCATCCTGCCGCTGATCGGCCTGTTCATGCCCTTCGCGGTCACCTGGATGCGCGCCAACTTCGCCACGATCCCCAGAGAGCTGTCGGAGGCCGCGCGCGTCGACGGGGCCACCACGTGGCACCTGTTCTGGCGCATCCACGTCCCGCTGTCGGTGCCGGCGATCTCGTCGCTCGCCATCCTGCTGTTCCTGTGGACGTGGAACCAGTTCCTCCTCGCGATCGTCCTCGTGGCCGACCCGGCCCAGCGGACCATGGCCGGGGCACTGGGCGCGTTCCAAGGCCGGTACGGCACCGACATCCCGCTGCTGTGCGCCGGGTCGCTGCTGATCCTGACCCCGACACTGATCGTGTTCCTGGTGTTCCAGCGCAAGTTCGTCTCGGCCCTGCTCCAAGGGTCGTTGAAGGGGTGACCGTGTCGAACCGCCCGCCCTTCGCCCCCGAGATCGAACGGGCGCTGTCGCAGCGCACGGATCTGACGACGAGCCTGCGCCCCGACGAGATCCCGCAGCTGCGCTCGCGCGCGGTCGCACCGGACGAGGACGAGATCACCCGCGGCGGCGAGTTCACCCTCAGCCGCCACCGGGCGCACGACCCGCGCACCGGCGCATCGCCCGACATGGTGCTGCTCCGGCCGCGAAAGCGTCCCGGACCCGTGCCCGTCCTCTACTACCTGCACGGCGGCGGCCTCGTGGCCGGAAACGCGCTCGACGATCTCGCGATGGCGGCCGAACTCGCCTCCAGTGCCGGCATGGCGGTCGCGACGGCCGAGTACCGGCTGGCACCGGAGCACCGGTACCCAGCCGCCGTCGAGGACGTGTACGCGGGACTCCAATGGACGGCGGCGAACGCGCGCGACCTCGGACTGGACCCCGACCGCATCGTCATCGGTGGCATCAGCGCCGGCGGCGGCCTCGCGGCGGCGGCCGCGCTGCTCGCCCGCGACCGCTCCGGACCCGGCCTGCTGGGGCAGATCCTCATCTGCCCCATGCTCGACGACCGGAACGACACCGAATCGTCCCGGCAGATGGAGGGCGCCGGGGTCTGGGACCGGACCGCCAACGAGACCGGATGGTCCGCGTACCTGGGAGACCGGCCCCGCCGCGACGTTCCCGTCTACGCCTCCCCGGGCCGAGCGACCGACCTGAGTGGACTCCCGCCGACGTACGTCGACGCCGGTTCGGCGGAGACCTTCAGAGACGAGGATGTCGAGTACGCCCGCCGCATCTGGGCCGCCTGCGGCACAGCCGAACTGCACATCTGGCAGGGCGGCGCGCACGCCTTCGACGCCTGGATACCCGAGGCCGCGCTCTCGCGCCAGGCCAGGCGCACCCGCGCCGAATGGCTGCGCCGCCTGCTCGCGGACGAGTCCGCGCGCGGCGACGACCAGCGGCCGGTGCACGCATGATCGGCGTCATCGGCGAGGCCCTCATCGACCTCGCCGTGCCCGAGACCGACCGGCGGCACCCCGAGGCGCACCCGGGCGGAAGCCCGATGAACGTCGCGATCACCCTGGGCCGCCTGGGATCCGACACGGCCTTCCTCGGTCGGCTGTCGCGCGACGCGTTCGGGCGGCTCCTGCGCACCCACCTGGAGACCTCGGAGGTGGATCTGCGGTGGGCGATCGACGCCGAGGAACCCACCAGTCTGGCGGTCGTCTCGGTGGCGCCCGGCGGCTCGGCGGACTACACCTTCCACGTCACCGGCACGGCCGACTGGCAGTGGACCCCAGGGGAACTACCGGACTCACCACCGCTGGCGGCCGTGCACGCGGGATCACTGGCCCTGGCACTGGAACCGGGCACGACGGCGATCGAACCCTGGCTGGCGAAGCTGAGTGCTGGGACCACGGTCAGCCTGGATCCGAACGTGCGGCCGGCGCTGCTGGGGGACCGACGAGCATTCCGCTACCGACTCGAGCGGTGGCTCGCGATCGCGTCGATCGTGAAGGTGTCGAACGAGGACCTGGAGTGGATCTGGCCGGGCGCCGACCAGACCGAGTGGGCGCGGCACTGGACCGCGAAGGGCTGCAGACTGGTCGTGGTGACGCGCGGCGGCGACGGTGCCCTGGTCGACTGCGGCGGTGTGTCGCTCGAAGTACCGGCCCCCGAGACGGACGTGATCGACACGGTCGGCGCCGGAGACGCCTTCAGCGGCGGCCTCCTCAACTGGCTGGACCGCAACGACCGGCTGACGCCACCGGCGCTGGCCCGCTTGAGTCCGGAGGAGGCGCAGACGGCGGTCGAGTTCGCCGCGAAGGTCGCGGCGATCACCTGCTCCCGGGCCGGAGCGAATCCGCCGCGGCGCGACGAGCTCAACGGCTGGGGGAGGTTACCCGGCGGGGAGTCGTCGCATCTCGACTCCGCGATCCTCGCCGAGGACGGACCTCCGCCGCACCGGCGTCGGCCCGGTGTCAGGAGCGTGTCAGCGGCCCGTCAGTGCCGTCGGCGATGGTTCCCCCTGCCAGCGAAACCGCCCGGAGCACACCGGGCCCGCGAAGGGAATCACCATGAGCGCCAACGAACTCCAGCAGACCGTCGCCCGCACCGCCGAGACGTACGGCATCCCCGGGATGTCCGTGGGGATCTGGCACCGGGGCCGCGAGGTCTTCGCCGCGCACGGCGTGACCAGCCTCGACCATCCGCTGCCGGTCGACGAGCACACGATCTTCACCCTCGGCTCGACCACGAAGCCGTTCACCGCGACCGCCGTCGTCGCCCTGGCCGAGCGCGGCCTGATCGACCTCGACGCTCCCGTCCGCCGCTACCTGCCCGGCCTGAGGCTCGCCGACGAGCGCACCGCCGCCTCGATCACCGTCGCGAACCTGCTCAACCACACTGCGGGCCTGGACACGTGGATGCTCCTGGACACCGGCGACGGCGACGACGCCCTCGAGAAGTACGTCGGCGACCTGGAGGAGCTCTCGATCATCGCCCGCCCCGGCGAGCGCGCCTCCTACAGCCAGGCCGCGTTCAACCTCCTCGGCCGGGTCGTCGAGGCCGTCACCGGCCAGACCTACGAGCAGGCCGTCGCCGAGCTCCTGCTCGACCCGATTGGGCTCGGTGAGAGCACCTACTTCGCCGCCGACGCCATGACCCGCCGGTTCGCCGTCGGCCACACCGCCGGCGATGACGGCCCGGCCGTCGTGCACAAGTGGAAGCTGCACCGCGCCCAGAACCCCGGCGGGGGCCTCGCCTCCACCGCGTCCGACCTGCTGCGCTGGGCCCGGTTCCACCTCGGCGACGGCCGGACCGAGAGCGGCGAGCGCGTCCTCTCCACCGAAGCGCTGCACGGCATGCGCACGCCCACTGTGGAACTGCGCGGGTCCTCGATCGGGGACGCGTTCGGGCAGTGCTGGTTCCTCAAGGACATCGACGGCGAGCCGGCCTTCGCGCACGGCGGGTCCTCGATCGCCCAGTTCGCGGACTTCGTCGTCGTGCCCGGGCACGACTTCGCCGTCGTCGCGCTCGCCAACGCCGAACCCGGCGGGACCCCCGCGAACTGGGAGGTCATCCGCTGGGCCCTGGAGCAGTACACGGGCCTGGTCGACCGCGACCCCGAGCCGGTCGCGTACGACGCGCCCCGCGCCGCGGCAGTGGTCGGCGACTACGACGTCGACATGATGACCGTGACCGTCGCCGACGAAGGCGGGCGCCTGACCCTGGCCGCCCGCATCAAACCCGAGCTGCGCGCGGCCTCCGACGAGGAGATGCCCGCCGACTGCGAGCCAGCGAACATGGGCTTCCTCCACCCCGAAGGCGACGACTACATCGTCACCGAGGGCCCGCTCCAGAGCCAGCGCGGATACTTCCACCGCGACCGGGACGGCAACGTCACCGCACTCGACCTGGCCGGCCGCGAGTTCCGCCGCGTGTAGCCCCGAGCCGCCCCGGGTGTCCGGCGGGGTCGAAAGGCCCGTTTCCGGCAGCACGAAAGCCGTATTTCGTTACCTCCGCCTTCTGGAGGGCTCACTCAACGCCGGTGGACCGAGCGCCGCGCGAGCAGCGTGCGGATGCATCCGACGGCCGGCCGGGGCGGCCAAGGTCACCCATCCCGAACAACGCCGCGACCGAGGAGAGCATCTCGTCCGATCTGAGCGCCTGTCCGTGATCTCTTGCGGCGCAACACTATTGGACGCAATCAATAGTAATAATCACGAAATGCGGCTGTCGTAGCGGCTTCGGACGGAAATCTCCGAGCGGCCTTCGCGAACTGGAGTGGCTGGTGATTCTGGATGCAACGCGATCGATCATCACGGTTCGGTCGCCCATCCGAGAAGGAGGAACATCATGGACAGGTACTTCGTCAGGGTGAGCTACGGCTCCGATGTCTGGGAGACGACGGTCTGGGCCGTCGACGCTGAGCGGGCGAAGCAGGCGGCCTTCATGGTCTTCAAGAGCCATTTCCCGAGGAGCCGGGCGACTCGATGGGAGAACTGCTCCTACCTGTACGAGAAGCAGAACCCGACCGGGGGCATGACGCTCCGCGGCGCCGGCGGTGTCGCCGGTGCCACCGGCACCACCGCCGCGCAGCAGGCGTTCTCCGACGAACTCCAGGGCAAGATCGGCGAGTTCCTCGGCGCGAAGCTGGACGGCAAGTTCAGCACCGTGTCGTACCCGGCCGGCTTCAACTACGGGATCACCTACGGTTCCAACGCGTACTACAACGCGGCGACGCTCCAGGACCTCGATTCGCTGCTGGGGACCTCCAGCAGCGGCCAGCTCCAGATCGGCACCGACCGCTTCTCGACGCTCTACCGCAACATCCTGGGGGCGACCGTCTTCGGCTACTCCAAGGCCGACCAGGAGTTGATGAACAAGGAGGACACGGCCGCATCGGCGCAGATCGCGTCGATCCTGACCGAGTTCACCAACGCCGGGTTCGCCTACACCAACCCGCTGCCGATGGGCGGGAAGCTCCAGGACGTCTTCGACCAGGTGCTGGCGAGGTACGGCTCCTTCGAGGACATGCCGGACTCGCTCACCGCGCTCTACAACGCCATCGCGAACTACAAGGTGGTGGCGGCGAACAGCATCCTCCTGCACCGCAGGTACTTCGAGGCCACCGCCCTGCTCAATGCCGCCCGGGCCAACATCATCCAGGCGAGCGCGGCCAACGGCGGCGAGGAGATCGGCCCCGGCCAGTTCTACGTCGGCTACACGCCCGACAAGCTGCCCAGCGCGAACCAGCTCATCGGGCAGCTCCAGGCCGACGGGAACGCCGTGTCGCTTCACCTGGAGCTGTCGAACTTCTCCTCGAAGTCGACCGACCTCAGCGTGGGAGGCAAGGTGGGGTTCTCGGTCCCGATCATGGACGCCGTGGGCATCAACTTCGGCGCGTCCTCGTCCTACGACCTGTCGACCTACACGTCGAGCTCGTCCACCGTCACGATCGACCTCAACTACAAGGGCGTCACGATCATCAGCTCGGCGCCCACGGCCCTGACGCCCGACGGCACGGTGGGCTGGTACGACGGCCAGATCCTCAGCGAGATCGCGTCGAAGACCGGGCAGGACGCGACCGGGTACCAGCTGCACGGCAGCGAGTTCAACGTGGGCGAGCTGTTCGGGGAGGGCGGCAAGCTCTCGCGCCTGAAGACCTTCGTCGTCTCCCAGCAACCGGAGATGTCGATGACCTTCAAGGGCGGCAACGCCAGCAAGGTCACCAGCGACATGAAGGTCGGCGCGACGGCGTCGGTGGACCTGTTCGGACTGTTCCGGGTCGGCTCGGCATCGTCGAACTACTCGGTCAACAAGGTGGACACCAGCTCCAGCGACGGCTCGGTCACCGTCACCTTCGGCGCCCCCGAACCGAGCGGCACGATCCCGCTCGCGCAGCAGGTGGCGTACGTGATGGGAGGTGTGCCGTCCTACCCGCCCAACGAGTCTTAAACCGTTGCAGGAGTCGCCGACCGCACCCGCGCGACAAGGGCGGGGCCGCCTGACCAGGTGGTCCCGCCCGATTCCATGCCGGCGAGCGCCGAAGACGGAGGCTCACCGCGAACGCGAAACAGAAGGCCCCTGAGAACCGGGGCCTTCTCGTCTGAGCACAGTTCGAAGGCGCCACCGTGGTGCGCGGCCTCTCGGGACTCTGAGCGATCCATCCCTCGACGCGCCTTGCCCGAACAGCCTTGACCGGTTGGGGCGAAACGCTTCCTGAAGATGCCCGGTCAGGGGATTTCCTGGGCGCATCAACATGCGCACAATGGACCTCATGGGTCTGAGAAGCTGGTTGAGACAAGCGAACGGGCAAAGTGAACCGAGGCTCCCAGCCCATTGGGGCGCGACGGGTTCCGGCCAAGAACAGTTGTCAGGGACCACCACGGTAGCGAGAGCCGAAGTGGCCGCATTGATCCAGCGTTACGCCCTTCCGGAGCGTGGCATGCTCGATATCGAGGCCGTCTTGCGCAGAGTGCCCGACAACCATGTCGATCCTGCAGCTGTCGCCGCGCATGCCGATGGGATGCGGATCGGCTATCTTTCCTCGGCTACCGCGCGATATCTGCCGCTTCGCCCCGGCGCCGAATTGCGGGTGCCAATGCGGCTGTTCAGCCTCAAACGCGACCGGAACTATCGCGGCGAAGCCTGGGTGTGGCTGGGCTCGGAGCCACCGCAGTGGAGCTACAGCGCTGCGAACCCTCCGCCGCTGACCCCTGAAGAGAAGCGAGCCGCTGAATCGGCGTTCCGTACGAACCTGGTACAACAAGCGCTCGTCGAAGGCGGCTCACGAGCTGAGCAGTTCCGCGCCGGCATGGTCAACGGCATCCATTACCTCGAACTGGTGGAACCGATCAAACAGCTCAAACGTGATGGTCGACTTCGCGAAGCACTCGAGCTGTGCTACCAGGCGATCGAAGGGGCAGAGAAAGCAGCTGGTGGTCTTGAGCCGGCACCGGCTTACACCGAGCATGCCGCGATCATCCATCGCAAACTCGGCGAGCGCGAACTGGAGATCGCCGTGCTCAAACGCTGGATCGACCACACGCCAGCGGACCGGCGAGAAGGATCGAAGATCGCTGAACGCCTGGCGAAACTCCAGCCCTGAACCTGGTCATTCTCCCCGGACCTACGGCGAACCATAGAGGCCATCGACAGATGTTGAATACGGCACGCTTGCGCGTACTGGAAGTCGCTGGCTGGGCCTGCTGGATCAACCAGCATCGAACCGGGCAACGTATCGCGCGTCGGCCATGTGAGAGAGACAGCGGCCGGACCGACGAACAGTGGATGCGCGGTGATTGTGGTTCTCGCGCTCGGAGGCGCAGCAGGACTCCTGGCCGCGGCCGCGGCGGCGGTTGCAATGTTGACGAGCTGAGCTCGGCGATGCCCACCAAGCTGCGATGCCGCGTCCAACAGAACTGGGGCCCCACCTGTGCCAACTCTGGTGCCATGCAGAATTCGATAGGACAAGGGCTTTCGGCATCCGCTGGCGCTGTCGGTGCGCGGGGTTACAGTTCCCAAGCCCATCACTCTGCTCGATTCAGTTGGAAGTTCCGTCCATGCCTTTCACCTCTCCTGACCGGCCGTATGATGTCGCCGCGCTCTGGCCCGCGCTCGCGCCCCTCGCCCGCACCGCGATTCGTCTGCATCCGCGCTGGGGCAGGCCGACTGCTGATCAGTCCTCCATCGGCGGGCCGCTGCTGTGGCCCCTGGACGAGCCGTGGCCCACGTGCACCGCCCCGCATGAATGGGACGTGCTCGCCACCTTGGACGAAGTAGCCGAACACCGCCGCATCATGGCGAGGGCCTGGGGACCCGACGGTGCGGGCCCGCTCAACTTCTCCACCGAGGACAAGGCCCGCCGTGATCTGATCAACGAGACACAGACCGACCGCACCCGACGGACCGAGGCCCTGGCCGAGCCGGCGGCGCTCCTGCCCATCGCGCAGCTGTTCACCCGCGACGTCCCCGGGCTGCCGCTGCGCGACCGGTTCGACCTCCTCCAAGTGCTCTGGTGCCCGTTCGACCACGCGAAGGACTACCAGCCCGCCGTCCAGCTGCGCTGGCGCAACACGGCCGATCAACCCATGACCGCCGCGCTACCTCCGGGGGACACCCTGGTGGGCTTCGAGGACTACGTGCCGAACCCCTGCACCGTCGCCCCGGAGCCGGTGATCGAGTACCCCGACTACGACCTCCTCCCTCCCGGCCTCGCCGACCGCATTCAGGCGTACGGACGCGTCACCGACGACTTCTCCTATCGCGAGCTCGCGGTGGCGCCCGGCTGGAAAGTGAGCGGGCACGGCAGCTTGTGGATGCTGATCGACGGCTTCGAGGTGCGATGCGAGTGCGGCGCCGAAGCGAAGCCGCTGTTGAACGCCGCCTCCCGCAGGGCGGGGTCGGGGGCCCCGCACTGGATACCGGTCGAGGACGGCGATCGGCTGGAGGACGCTGTCGAGATTGTCATCGGCCGCGGCGCCGACCTCCAGATCTTCCACTGCGGCACCGATCCGACCCATGCACCCGTGGTCGAAATGGTCTGACCTACGCACCCGGTACTCACTGCCCCACAACCGAAGACAGGAACTCCCACCGTGAGGCCGCGCCTACCTGCGTGGGCGCGGAGTCGCCGTGTTCCCTTCCGGCAGAAACTAGTAGCGGCGACCCACGGGCCTGACTGGGCCGCGCCGCGTTCGGTGGGCTTGCTCGATGCGCCGTTTCTGGGAGCATGTACGTTGTGCGCCCTATTCTCACCCGTTTGCTCCGGCTGCTGCGGGCGGTCGTCGTCACCGCCGCCGGGCTCTTGTCCGCGAACTACGTGATCCCGGGGTTCACACTCCCCACCGAACCCGAAGCCCTGCTCACCGTGGTGCCGCTCGCGACCGGCCTGGTGCTCCTCAGCGCCTGGCCGTTCCTTGCGCTGCAACGGCGCTGGGTGGAACCGAAGCGCCGCGCCGACTGGCAGCGCATGATGGCGTCTGCCGAGGACGCCTGGTCTTCGCCGCACGAGTCGGTGCTGTGGCGCTGGGTCCTGATGAGCTGGACGCTCACCGCCTTGTGGATCCTCGGTCCGGTCCCGCTCGCCATGTTCGGCGCTTCCCAGGTCGCCGTCCGCCTGGGCTGGCCGTCGACGGCGGGCGGACCCGTCGCGGCCAGCATCGCGGGCCTCATCGTCGCGCTGCTGGCGAAACTCGCCTACCAGCTCGCGAACACCGACGGGCGCCGCGCGGTCCTGCTCGGCCTGTTCAGCGCCGCTTCGGCATGGGCGGGTCTCGTCGCGGCTTCACGACTGGTCGACGGGGTCCGTCTCGGCACGGCGGACCTCCAGCAGACCCTGCTGACGGCCGGAATCGCGGCCGTCGTGTTCTTCGCGCTGCCCAAGGCCGCCGTGGTCCGGCTCGGAGGCGACGTCGAATGGGCGAAGGCGATGGCGCTCGGCGGGCACCGGTACTGGACGTCGGGGATCACGGTGTTCGGCACCTGGTACAGCCTCGCGGCCTCGTTCCTGGGCGGGGCGTTCCTGCTGTGGCTCGCGACCTGGTTCGCTCCCAACGTGCTGCCGATCCCGCTGCGCTTCGACGGTTTCTGGTCGCTCGTCGCGGCGGCCGCGCTGGTCACGGCCGCGCGCGTCCCCGTGATCTTCCTCGCCCGCTGGATCGGCGACCTGCCCGCGATGTACTCGGGCCAGCGCTATCTCCGCGTCAATCCGCTGACCGGACGCGTCGACGAACGGCTGCGCGCCCAGGGCCGGCGCCGCCGCGAGACCGTCGAAGCCCCGCCGTACGAAGGCCAGCACGCCACGCACGTCACCCACACCTCCGGGTGGGGCGGCGGCACATGGACGACCTTCGTCTCACGCTTCGGGGCGGCGATCGAGGCGGGCTACGGCATGTGGACGTTCCGGCAGACCGAATGGAGGGAGACGAGCAGTTCCAGCGGTGCGTCCGGAAGCGGCCACTCCGCGACGTCCGGTGCCAGCGGCAGCTACCTCGCGACGCTGTCCTGGTGACGACCCGACACGGTCGGTTTCATCCTGGCGGCGGTCTCGCTCAGGGCAGATCGTCTACGGGTGGGTGCGGCACCAGTTGCGGGTCGCGGGCAGCATCACGTACACGAACCCGGCGATCGCAACGATGGTGGCGGCGGAGGCGTAGAAGTACAACAGGAGTGAGAGCAGCGTTTCGACTGGATCGTTGCTGTCGAGGGGGAAGTCGGCGCCGGTCAGCGACGCCTGCAGCGGGATCGTCATGGCCTGCAGTGCCGCCACCGCGGTTGCCGCGGCTATGAGGCCGACTCCGGCCGTGCGGCGCTGGAGGAGCCACCGGTTCCCGACCATGACCGTGGCGATCGAGGCGGCGGCGAGCACGATGTTGACCGCGATCACCGCTTTCGGCGAGCCGGGCGCACCGAGTGAGAGGACGCCGGCGGCGAGGACGCAGACGAAGCCGGGCAGGCACCACCACGCGAGGCGTCGCGCCCTTCGGACCGTTCGCGGCGGAGCTTCCGGTCCGGTGCGATGCGGGCCCTGGGGGATAGGAGCACGCCGCCGCTGTTCGGGCGGCCGGGTCGCAGACGGGGACGGCGTCTCCGCCCATGTCGGCCGGTCAGGGTCGACCACGAGCGTCGGACCGTCGTCGAGGCGTGTCGCGTGCGCGGGGGTGCGCGTCAGCAGCTCGGTGAGTTGCCGGCGCTGCGAGTGCGCGAGCGCCACAACCGGATCCGGCCACGGGTTCGCGGTCGGTTCGAGCCGCCCGATCAGCTCCAGTAGCCCCGCGGGTGTGGGGCGGTCGCGGGGATCGGCGGCAAGGCACGGGGCCACGAGGGCGCGGAGGCGCCCGGGCAGGCCGGAGAGGTCGGGTTCGGCGCGCACGATGCCGGTGAGCACGTGGAAGGTGGCCGGGGCCGCGAACGGACTGGCGCCGCTCGCGGCGGCCGCGAGGACGGAGCCGAGCGCGAACATGTCCGAGGCGGGCGTCAGGGGACGGGACTCGACCTGCTCGGGCGACATGAACTCGGGCGTGCCGATCACGCCGCCGGTGCGGGTGAGATCGGTTCCGGTGCGGGCAAGGGCGCGGGCGATGCCGAAGTCGATGACGCGGGGACCGTCTCCGGTGAGGATGACGTTGCCGGGCTTCAGATCGCGGTGGACGATACCGGCGCGGTGGATCTCGGCCAGCGCGGTGGCGAGCCCGGCAGCGAGGCGCACCAGCGCCTCCTCCGGCAGGCCCCCGGTCTTCTCGGTCGCCTCTCGCAGCGTCGGTCCGAGGAGGAATTCGGAGGCCATCCACGGTGTCGGGCTCTCGGAATCGGCATCGAGCACGGCTGCGGTGTAGCCGCCGGAGACCTGTTGCGAGGCGGCGACCTCCTCACGGAACCTGGCCCGGAAGCCCGCATCGGCGACGTGCATGCCGTGAATGACCTTGACCGCCGCCCACCGACCGTCCGGTCCGTACCCGAGGAAGACCCGGCCCATCGCCCCCTGTCCCAGCTCGGCGATGACGCGGAACCCACCGAACTGGTGGCGCTCTGTCGGGGGCAAGGGGCGCACAGGACCTCCGGAACGGTGTCGAGCCCGCCCGCAGCTCCGGCCGACTCATCCGGGCCATTCTACGGATCTCTTTCAATGCCAGGCAAAGTCGCCGCAGTCGGCGAGGCTCGTCACGTCGGCGGCTCCGCTGGGGGTACGGTGTGTCCTGGTGTGCCGGGAAGTCTGGTCGGCGAAGTGCGTTGTCCTTCGTCGTGATCGGAGCCCGGTTCTGTGCGCAGCCTCTACAAGTCCGATGCGGGTCGCCGCATCATCCAGCACTGGTGCCGCGCCCGCCTCGGCGAGTGGTCCGTCCCGCACCGCACCGACCGTGTGCCCGTCGACGGATCGTCGGCCCACCTGACCTTCATCGGTGACGGCCCGGCGCGGGTGGTGTTCGTGCCCGGCACCAACTTCAACGCCGCGACCTGCACGGGTGTGGCCGAGGCGCTGGGCGCGCGGTGGGCGACGATGGTGGTGGACATGCCCGGCCAGCCAGGACTGTCGACCGGCGAGCGCCCCCGGCGCCCGCTCGCGCCCCGTCCGTACGCCCAGTCCTGGTACGGCGAGACGCTGTCGAAGATCCTCAAGCTCACCGCCGTCCGCGACGCGGTCGTGGTCGGCAACTCGCTGGGCGCGGCGATCGCCCTCAGCTGCGATTCTCCGTGCATCGCCGCCCGTGTCCTGTCCTCCCCGGGCGGCATCGTCCCCCTGCGCACCGACCCACTGCTGATGCGCCGGTCCCTGGCATGGCTCGCGAGCCCGTCGCCGGAGCGCACGCGCGCCCTGCTCGACCTGTTCTGCGCCCCCGGTTCGGCGCCCGCGCCGACGACGGTCGAGTGGATGGCGCTGGTCGCGCGCTACTGCCGCACCACGCTCGCCCCCGCGCCCCTGCGTTCCGCCGATCTCCAGCGCTGGCGGGGCACGCCGCTGGTGGCCGCGGTGGGTGAGCACGACCGGTTCCTGCCCGCCGACCGCCTGGCGCCGGCCGTCGAGTCGGCCTTCGGCCGGGAGCTGCGGATCCTGCCCGGAGTGGGGCATCTGGCGGTGGAGGAGCGGCCAGGCGACGTCGTCGCCCTCGTGCAGGAGGCCCTGGGCCTGGTCGGCGCGTGATCGGAGGGCCGCCGTTCGGGTAGGGTGGCGTCTGGTGTGCCGGGAAGGCTGGTCGGCGAGTCCTGTCAGCGACCCCGGAACGGAGCCGCCCGTGCCCACTGCCGCCAAAGAACCCTGGAAGTCCCCGCTCTGGCGGTCCGCGCCCTCGTTCCTGTACTCGCGCAAGCCTCTGGCGCGGTACGTGGGGCGCCCTGCCGCGGAGTTCCTGAAGATCGAGCCGGCCGCCGGCGTGGTCCTGGTCGTGTGCGCGGTGATCGCCCTGGCCTGGGCGAACTCGCCGTGGTCGGCCTCGTACTCGGCGGTGTGGGGCCTGGACATCTCGCTGCACGTCGGCTCCTTCGAACTGCACCACACGCTCAAGGACTGGATCAACGACGGCCTCATGGCCGTCTTCTTCTTCGTGGTCGGCATGGAGATCAAGGCCGAGATCGTCTCCGGCGAGCTGCGCCGACCGCGGAACGCGGTCGCGCCGGTGGCCGGGGCGATCGGCGGCATGGCCGTGCCCGCGCTCGTCTACGCCGCCATCAACGCCGGCGGCCCCGGCGCCGGCGGCTGGGGCATCCCCATGGCGACCGACATCGCCTTCGCCGTGGGCGTCCTCGCCCTGTTCGGGCCCCGGATCCCCTCGGCCGCGAAGGTCTTCCTGCTGACGCTTGCGATCGTGGACGACCTCGGTGCGATCGCAGTCATCGCCCTCTTCTACACCGACGACCTGTCGCTGCCCTGGCTCGCCGCCGCCGGCGCGCTCCTCGCCCTCGCGGTCGGCCTGCGGCTGCTGAACGTCTGGTCGGCGCCGGTCTACCTCATCGTCGGCATCGCCCTCTGGCTGGCGACGCTCGAATCCGGCGTCCACGCCACCATCGCCGGGGTCGCGATGGGCCTGATCATCTCGGCCAAGCCGCTCCTGGACCCCGCAGTGGCCCATGCCGAAGCGCAGGAACTCGCCAAGGACGGACTGACCGTCGCCGAGACCGAGCGCCTGGTGCGGCTGACCCGCGACGCGCAGCCGCCTGCTCACCGGCTTCAGCACGCCCACCACCCGTTCTCCTCGTTCGTGGTGCTGCCCCTGTTCGCGCTCGCCAACGCCGGAGTCGCGCTCTCGGGCGACCTCATGGCGACCGCGGCGGCCTCGACGGTGACGATCGGGATCGTGCTCGGGCTCGTGGCGGGCAAGACCCTCGGCATCACCGCCGCGGTCTGGATCGCCGTCAAGACCGGCGCCGGAAGGCTCCCCACCGGCACCACCTGGCCCCTGCTGACCGGCATCGCCGCCGTGGCCGGCATCGGCTTCACCGTGGCCCTCTTCATCACCGAACTCGCCTTCAGCGGCTCCGAGACCGCCCTGCTCACCGACGAGGCCAAGATCGGCGTCCTCGCCGGATCGGTCCTCGCCGCACTCACCGGCAGCCTCCTCCTCGCCCGCCGTCGGCCCCTGGACCAGGAGGAACCGGAGAGGTGACGCTACCGGTCTTGCCCGCTCCCCGCTTCGGGGAGGACTGCGAGGAACGGTCGGTCGCCGGCGGTCGCGAGCGACCACATGACGATCGCGGCGCACGCGGCGAAGACCATGCCGCCGGCGGCCCATGCGCGCTTCTGCGGACTGGTGGTCACGGCCTCGCCCCTCTCCGTCTGGATCCGCCCAATGTAGAAGTCCGGCGGACGGGAGGCGGGCGAATGCGAGAAACGGGCGAATTCGGGTCTCCAGGGGTCGTAGGCTCTGGTTCCTCGGCGACCGCCGGCGCCGTTCGAAGGAGCCGTCAGATGGCGCGCCAGACCGGCCGGCCCGTACCTCGGCCGAGGCCGCGCACGGCGTGATCTGGGAAGGGGCCGCATGGGCGAGGACTGGAAGCTGCCGTCCTGGATGGACCTGGTGCTGACGATCGTCATGGCGCTGGCGGCCGTCGGCACCGCCTGGTCCGGGTTCCAGAGCGCGAAGTGGAGCGGATACCAGGCGATCTCGTTCGCCGAGGCCGGTGCGGCGCGTACCGAGTCGGCGAAGGCCGCCACCGACGCGGGCCAGGACCGGCTCAAGGACCTGGTCGCCTACACCTCCTGGATCGGCGCACTCCAGGAGGAGATCATCGCCGGCACCTCGCCCCGCCCGAACGGCGACTACGCGCCGGACCCCGACGAGGTCTCGGGCTTCCTGTACGAGCGGTTCCGTCCCGAGTTCAAGCCCGCCGTCGACGCGTGGATCGCGACGCATCCCCTGGTCGATCCGGCCGCGCCCGCCACCCCGTTCGACATGCCCGAGTACGCGCTGGAATCGGAGGCGCTCGCCGCCGACCTCGTGGCGAAGGCCGAGGCCGCCACCGCCGAGGCCCAAGCGGACAACCAGCGCTCGGACAACTACGTGTTCATGGCCGTGGTCCTGGCCCTGGCGCTGTTCTTCGCTGGCGTCGCCGGCCGCATGCGTACGCGCCGCTCGCAGTGGATCCTCTCGGGCGCCGCGGTCGTCACGTTCCTGGGCGCCGCGATCGTGATCCTCGCGCTGCCGAAGACGTTCTGAAAGGGACGGTGACGACAGGCTCCACCGCCCCGCAGGGGTCACCCGCTTGAACTCACGCGGGCGACGGTGTTCCGAAGACGCGGGTCTTGAGCCAGCCCTTGAGATCGTCGCGGCGGAAGATGTCGAGCAGCGCGAGGGCGCGTATTCCCTGGGACCTGGGACTCCTCGGGTTGCATCCGGTACCCGGGTCCGGGTTTAGCGTTGAGGCAGCAGGGCCGGGCAGTGCGAGCGGGAGGCAGTCCATGACGACATCACCGATCCCTACGGACGGGACGTCCGGCACCGAGCGGGCGCGGACCGCGCGGGCGGTGTCGTTGGGCTGGGTGCCGGTGGAGGCGTGCCGCCTGCCGGTCGCGGACCAGCCGATGCGCCTGGCGGCGTTCGAGTCCCTGTTCGCCGACGCGGTGACCGGTGTCGAGCGCGTCGGTGCGCACCTGCTCCGGCTCGCCCTCGCACCCGACCCGGCCTTCGCGGCGCGGACGGCGGAACTGGCGGTGCGTGAGGCGGATTGCTGCGGGTTCTTCACGTTCACGCTCACCGCGGCCCAAGGGACGCTGGCGCTGGAGGTCGCAGTGCCGCCCGAGCGCGCCCACGTCCTCGACGGGATCGCCGCCCAGGCCGAAGCCGCGAAGGCGCGGCCGTGAACGTGCTGCTGAGCGTGGGCGAGGTCGCCGCGGTTTCCGGGGTGGGGCGCGAGACGCTGCGGTACTACGAGCGGCGCGGCCTCATCGCCCCCGAGGACCGCACCCTCGGCGGCCACCGCCGCTACCCGGCCGCGGTCGTGGCGCGGCTGCGGGCGATCAAAGCCGCCCAGCGCCTGGGCTTCACGCTCGACGAGATCACCGGTCTGCTCGGAGCCGGCCGGTCCGTCCCCGGTCTCCACGAGCACGCCCGCGCCAAGCTCGCGGACGTTCGCGAGCGCCTCGCCGAACTCGAAGCGGTCGCGGGTCTGCTCGAAGCAGCGGTGTCTGCCGGCTGCGACGACCTCGCCTCGTGCGCCCACGACCCGGCGTGCCCGATCCCCTTCACAGCAGCGCTTCCGGCTCCTGGCTCGCGATCCTGATAGGTTCGCGCGCATGGACACCGCCCGCTCGATCAGCTTGTTCCTGCTCGCCGCCGTCGCCGAGATCGGCGGCGCGTGGCTCATCTGGCAGGGCCTGCGCGAGCACAAAGGGGTCCTGTGGATCGCCGCCGGGGTGATCGCGCTGGGTGCGTACGGGTTCGTCGCCGCGTTCCAGCCCGACCCGAACTTCGGGCGCATCTTGGCCGCCTACGGCGGGATCTTCGTGGCCGGGTCGCTCGCCTGGGGCATGGTCGTCGACGGCTTCCGCCCCGACCGGTGGGACGTCATCGGCGCCGCGATCTGCCTCGTCGGCGTCGCCGTCATCATGTACGCACCGCGCGGGTGAGGAGGCGCGCGCCTATTCCTACCGCATGGGTAGAGTTAGCGTGTGCTCGACTCCGTGCTCGACCGCGATCTGCTGCTCGGCTTCGCGGCCGGGCTCGCGATCGCCGTCGTGACCGCTCCGGCCGGCGTCTCCGGCGCGGTCTTCCTGCTGCCGGTCCAACTCAGCGTCCTCCACGTGCCGAACCCGGCGGTCACCCCGACCAACCTGCTGTACAACGTGATCGCCGGCCCCGGCGCGCTCGCCCGGTACGCCCGGAGCGGATCGCTCCGCTCGCCGCTGGCGGGCCTGCTGGTCGCCGGGACGCTGCCGGGCGTGGTCATCGGCGCGGCCGTCCGCGTGCACCTCGTCGCCGACGCGGACCTGTTCCGCCTGTGCGCGGCCGCGGTCCTCGGGCCGCTGGGGGTGTGGCTGCTGCTGCCGCGGCGCGAAGCCGCGGCGACCCGGACCGGGTTGCGGCGCAACGCGATCCTGGCGCTGGCGTTCGCCGCGGGGTGCGTGGGCGGGGTGTACGGCATCGGCGGCGGCTCGCTGCTGAGCCCGGTCCTGGTCGGCACGGGCCTGTCGGTCGCGGTCGTGGCCCCGGCGGCGCTGCTGTCGACGTTCCTCACCTCGATCGCCGGATGCGTCGCGTACGCGGTCCTGAGCCTGACCGCGCCGGGCGACGTCGCCCCGCTTTGGCCCCTCGGCATCGCCTGCGGCCTGGGCGGACTCGTCGGCGGTTACGCCGGCGCCGCCCTGCAGCCGCGCCTGCCCGAACGGCTCCTGCGCCGCCTCCTCGGCGCGCTCGCGATCGGCCTCGCGGCGCTTTACGCGGCCCAGAGCCTCACCTGACCGGGCGCGCGTTTCTGAGGGCCCCTGCGAAGCGGTTCAGTCGCAGCAGGTGTCTTCCACTGGGGTCGAGAGTCCGGCGAGGGCGCGCAGGGGCGCGGAGAACGCCTCGCAGCACAGGGAGTAGACGTTGCTGCGGCCCTTGGGGGTCACGGAGACGAGGCCGAGTTCGCGCAGGGGCGCGAGGTGGTGGGAGACGAGCGTCTGGGCGAGGCCGGTGGCGTCGGTCAGCTCGCGGACGGTGCGGGAGTGCTCGGAGAGCAGGAGGACGATCGCGAGTCGGTTCTCGTCGGCGAGGGCCTTGAACTGGGGTGCGAGGTTCTTGGCGTGCTCGATCACCGAGTCGTCCGAGTGCCCGGTGGTCACGTCGGTCAGAGTGAGTTCGATCGTGCGGCTCATGCATCTATTAAACCACAGAACTTGCTATCAACAGTATTTGCTGATATTAGTTAAGTCAGCTCATGTGATCGCGAGGAGCGCGACCCACCTGATCGATCTCGGAGGAGACCATGTCAACTGCCACCAGCCCCCAGGTCCGGACCGTCGCGGTCATCGGCGCGGGCCCGGTCGGCCTCGCCGCCGCCGCGCACCTGGTCGAGCGCGGGCTCACCCCGATCGTCCTCGAAGCCGGGGACGGTCCGGGCGCGGCCATCGGCCAGTGGGGTCACATCCGCCTGTTCTCGCCCTGGCGCTTCGACATCGACCCCGCCGCCCGCCGCCTGCTCGAAGCGACCGGCTGGACGGCCCCCGACCCCGAGCGCCTGCCGACCGGCGCGGAGCTCATCGCCGACTACCTTGCGCCCTTGGGGAAGGTCCTGGACGAGCACGTCCGCTACGGCGCCCGCGTGGTCGGCGTCGCCCGCCTGGGCGTGGACAAGACGAACACCGTCGACCGCGACGGCCGCCCCTACCTGCTGCGCACCGTCACCGACGCCGGCGAGACCGAGGACGTGATCGCCGACGCGGTCATCGACGCCTCCGGGGTGTGGGCCCACCGCAACCCGCTCGGCGCCCACGGCCTGGCCGCCGCAGGGGAGCGCGCCGACGCGCCGTGGCAGGCCGGGCCGCTGCCCGACGTGCACGGCGCGGACCGCGACCGCTTCGCGGGCAAGCGGACCCTCGTCGTCGGCGCCGGGCACTCCGCCGCCAACACGCTCCTGCTGCTGGCCGAACTCGCCGAGACCGAGCCGGGCACGACGGTCATGTGGGCGATCCGGGGCACCGACCCCGGCAAGGTCTACGGCGGCGGCTCGGCCGACGCGCTCCCCGCGCGCGGCACCATCGGCACCCGCCTGCGCGGGCTCGTCGAGTCCGGCGCGGTCGAGCTGGTCACCGGGTTCACCATCCGCTCCTTCACCACCCGCGCGGACGGGTCGGTGGCGATCCACGGCTCCACCGGGAGCCTGGCGGTGGAGATCGAGGTCGACCAGGTCGCGGCCGCGACCGGGTTCCGCCCCGATCTGGAGATGCTGCGCGAGGTCCGGCTCGACCTGGACGCGGTGGTGGAGGCGCCCAGCCTGATCGCGCCGCTCATCGACCCGAACTTCCACTCCTGCGGCACCGTCCCCGCCCACGGCGAGGCCCACCTCGCCCAGCCGGACGAGGGGTTCTACATCGCCGGCGTCAAGTCCTACGGCCGCGCCCCGACGTTCCTGCTCGCCACCGGGTACGAGCAGGTCCGCTCGATCGCCGCCGCCCTCGCGGGGGACCGCGAGGCGGCCGAGCGGGTCGAACTCGACCTGCCCGAGACCGGTGTCTGCTCCTCGTCCCGGGCACTGGAGGCCACCAGCATCGCCGACGCCGCCGAGGCGTCCGGGTGCTGCGGCACCGGCGCGGACGCGGCGGGTGAGGCCGAGTCCGGTTGCGGCACTGCGTCCTCGGGCTGTGGGGCGGCGGCGGACGAGGAGCCGGTGACCGTGCCCGCGCGCGGCCTGGCGACCGGAGTCCTGCACGGCCGGGCCGGGCAGCGCACCGAACTCCCGCAGGTCAAGGCCAGCGGCGGGTGCTGCGGCTGACCGATCCCGCGCATAGGCGAGAGGATCGGGGCCGGGACGCGGAGGCGTCCCGGCCCCCTTCCTGTCCGGCGGTGTTGCCGCGCAGGGGACGGGCCGGGCGGTTCAGGGCCGGTCGAGCAGTTCGGCGAGGAGTGCGCGGACGCGGGCGTCGATGTCGCCGCGCAGGGCCCGGGCGAAGTCGAGGTCGGCTCCGGCGGGGTCGTCGAGGTCCCAGTTCAGGTACCGCTTGCCCGGGTAGATCGGGCACGCGTCGCCGCAGCCCATGGTGATCACGACGTCCGAGGCGCGCACGGCCTCGTCGGTGAGCGGTTTGGGGAACTCCTGGGCGATGTCGAGCCCGGCTTCGGCGAGCGCGGCGACCACGGCCGGGTTCACCGATCCGGCGGGGGCCGATCCGGCCGAGCGGACCACGACGCGCCCGGCGGCGTGGTGGGCGAGGAGCGCGGCGGCCATCTGGGAGCGCCCGGCGTTGTGCACGCACACGAACAGCACCTCCGGGACGTCGGAGACTGCGAGCCTGGTGGCTTTCGCGGTGGCGGCCAGGCGTTCGGCGGCGAAGCGCTCGGCCAGGACGTACAGGTGTGTGTGGACGCGGGCGGTCGCGGCCAGCACCAGGTAGGAGTCGTCCAGGCACTCCCGGACCGTCTCGGGGGAGAACGAGGCCGTGAACCGCTCGGTCAGGCGGGCGGCGGAAGTGTCCAGGAGCATCGCCACGGCGGGCGGGATGGTCAGCGCGTCGGCATCGGACATGGCAGGGGTCCCTTCGATCCAGGACACAACAACTTGATGAACATCTAATTAGAGAGACGTCGAACTTGCATCGGCGTGAACATCGGCGGTCATGTGCGCAAACGCCGGGCGAACCCCTGGCATCCGCACCTCGCTCGGTGTCCGAGTCACCCGAGACTCCACCTTCATGACCGGCATGTCCGAGTGGCAGACTGGTTCGATCCTCGTCAAAATAGGCGCATGTCGAAGCAACCCGCCCGGACCCCGCTCCCGCTCGCCCTGGCCGACTGCCACACCCCGCTCGTCGCCGAACCGCTGAGCGCCGACCAGGCCGAGCGCCTCGCGCCCTCGTTCAAGGCCCTCGGCGACCCGGTCCGGCTGCGGCTGCTCTCGCTCATCGCCTCCTTCGAGGGCGGTGAGGCGTGCGTGTGCGACCTGACCGACACGTTCGACGTCTCGGCGCCCACGATCTCTCACCACCTCAAAGTGCTGCGCGAGATCGGCCTGGTCTCCTCCGAGCGGCGCGGCACCTGGGTCTACTACCGCGCCGAGCAGCCCGCCCTCGACCTGCTCTCCACGGTCCTGTCGGTCCCGCAGCAGGCCGGCGCATGACCGCGACCGAAGTCCCCACCGCCGCGGGCGGGCGGCTGTCGACCCTCGACAAGTACCTGCCCGTCTGGATCGGCGCCGCCATGCTCGCCGGGATCGCCCTCGGCCAGTGGATACCAGCGGTGGGCAAGGCGCTGAATGCGATCCAGATCGGTGGCATCAGCCTGCCCATCGCGGCCGGGCTGCTGGTCATGATGTACCCGGTCCTGGCAAAGGTCCGCTACGACCGGCTCGACACCGTCACCGCCGACAAGCGGCTCTTGGCTTCCTCGCTGGTTCTGAACTGGCTTGTCGGGCCCGCGCTCATGTTCGCCCTGGCCTGGGTTTTCCTTCCGGATCTCCCGGAGTTCCGCACGGGCCTGATCATCGTGGGCCTGGCCCGGTGCATCGCGATGGTCATCATCTGGAACGACCTCGCCTGCGGCGACCGCGAAGCCGCCGCCGTCCTCGTCGCACTCAACTCCGTCTTCCAGGTCATCGCGTTCGGCGGCCTCGGCTGGCTCTACCTCGACGCGCTCCCGCGCTGGCTCGGCCTCGACGCCACCGGACTCGACGTCTCCGGCTGGGAGATCGCCGCGAATGTCGCCGTCTTCCTCGGCATCCCCCTCGCCGCCGGATACCTGACCCGGACCCTGGGCGAGCGGCGCAAAGGCAGGGACTGGTACGAGTCGAAGTTCCTGCCGCGCATCGGGCCGTTCGCGCTCCACGGGCTGCTGTTCACGATCGTCGTGCTGTTCGCGCTCCAAGGCGAGGCGATCATCGCCCGGCCCTTGGACGTCGTGCGCATCGCGCTTCCGCTCCTGGCGTACTTCGCGCTCATGTGGGCCGGGTCCTTCCTCCTGGGCAAGGGCATCGGCCTGAACTACGAGCGCACCACGACACTCGCGTTCACCGCTGCGGGCAACAACTTCGAACTCGCCATCGCCGTCGCCATCGCGACCTTCGGCGCCGTCTCCGGCCAGGCCCTCGCCGGCGTCGTCGGCCCCCTCATCGAAGTCCCCGTCCTCGTCGGCCTCGTCTACGTCAGCCTGTGGGCCCGCCGGTTCTTCCGCGCACCCGAACCGCAAGCAGCCCGATCATGACCACCGAACACTCAAGCCCTGCAACGCAAAGGAACACCGCCATGTCCAAGCCGTCCGTGCTCTTCGTCTGCGTCCACAACGCCGGGCGCTCCCAGATGGCCGCCGGGTGGCTCACCCACCTCGCAGGCGACCGCGTCGAGGTCCGCTCCGCCGGGTCCGCCCCGGCCGACCAAGTCAACCCGGCCGCGATCGAGGCCATGAAGGAGGTCGGGATCGACATCTCCGACCAGTCCCCGAAGATCCTCACCGTCGACGCCGTGGAGGCGTCGGACGTGTGCATCACCATGGGCTGCGGCGACGCCTGCCCGATCTTCCCCGGGAAGCGCTACCTCGACTGGAAACTCGACGACCCCGCCGGGCAGGGCGTCGAGGCCGTCCGCCCCATCCGCGACGAGATCAAGACCCGCATCGAGGGCCTGCTCGCCGAACTCTTCCCCGGAGAGCATCAGTGATGGGCGCCAGCGAAATCCGCGAGGTCGGTCCCGAACACGCGACGCGGTGAGCGTTCCTGCCGCTGCCCTGCCTGTGTCTCGCCTTGTCCGCGTCACGTTCCGACACCAGACTTGTCACTGTGGCGGCTGATCGGTAGACAGCCCAGAGTTGGCAGTGGAAGGAACGCGATGTCCATGAGCAGTGTGGAGATGACCGACGAGTTCATCAGTCGCCTCATCGGCGCCGCCGAAGCCCCGGACGGCCCCGTGGCGGACGCGCCCGCCGCCGACCCCGGCGACGGCACGGTGCACGCCATCTCGCAGTGGGCCCACACCCACAGCGACGCCCCCGCCTACACCTGAGCGCCGCCGATCTCCGTGCTCGTGGAGTCCCCCGCTCCACGAGCACCATCGTTCCGTTCCGGGAGGCGCCTGTGCCGCAACTGAAGACCTTCGCCGGCACCCGCCGGACCCGGGACCCGCTCGACACCCTGGAGCGCATCGGCCGCCGCCTGGGCGAGTACGGGATCACCCGCCTTGCCGACGTGACGGACCTCGACGTCATCGGCATCCCGGTGGTGATGGCGGTGCGGCCCCTGGCCACCACCTTGTCGGTCTCGCAAGGGAAGGGCGCGACGCTCACCCATGCCCGGGTCTCCGCGGCCATGGAGGCCGTCGAGCTGTGGCACGCGGAGCACGCCGTGCCGAAGGCGGAGCTGGAAGGCGTCGCCGCGGCGGAACTCGACCTGCCGTACGCCGTCACCGATCTGGAGCAGGTCGACGGCAGCCTCATCACCGACCGCATCCGGCTCGACTGGATCACCGCGGAACTCCTCACCGGCGGCGAGACCCTCGTCCCGCGGGAGTCGGTGCACATCGGCATGACCGGCACGGCCTGGCGCGGCCACCACCTCTCGTCCAGCTCCAACGGACTGGCCTCAGGGAACACCGTGGAAGAGGCCACCGTCCACGCGCTGTACGAGCAGATCGAACGCGACTGCACCGCCGCGCTGGCGCTGCGACCGGTCGGCGAACGCGTCATCGTGGACCCCGAATCGGTCACCGACCCGCACTGCGCCGACCTCATCCGGCGCGTCCGCGCGGCGGGAGGCCGACTGGAGATCGCCGACGCCTCCCTCGCGCGATGGCGAGGGGTCGCGTGCTTTACCTGCCACCTGTGGATGCCGGACATGGGCGCGACGTTCGGCGGGGCGGGGGCGCACGCCTCCCCGGCGATCGCGCTGTCGCGGGCGATCACGGAGGCGGCCCAGTCCCGGCTGACGTTCATCGCCGGCACCCGCGACGACCTCGATCCCCGCGTCTACCGAGGCGGCACCGCCCGGCCGCCGAAGGCGGAACCCGCGACGACGCCGTGGTCCGACCCGGCAGACGCCGACGCCCTCGCCGACACCGACACTGCGGAGATGAACCGCCTGGTCGCACTCATCACCACCGCCACCGGGACCGCACCGATGCGCGTGGACCTGACCCGGCCCGACGCGGGGGAGGACTTCGCGGTGGTCAAGACCGTCAGCCCCGGCCTCGCGTTCCTCTCGCGCCACGAACTCCCGCGCCCGGAGTAGCCGGTGACCGTCCACGTCTTCTGCGGCCCCTCTCTCAGCGCCACCGAGGTTCGCGCCGTGCTGCCCGAGGCGGCGGCGCACCCGCCGATCCGCCACGGGGACGCCCTGCGCCTCGACGCCGGCCCCGGCGATCTGGTGCTCATCGTCGACGGCGTCTTCCACCAGTCGGCCTCGGTGCGCCACAAGGAGATCCTCGCACTCATGGCGGCCGGTGCCACCGTCGTCGGCTGCTCCAGCATGGGCGCGCTGCGCGCCGCCGAACTCGACGCGTACGGCATGGTCGGCGTCGGCGAGGTCTACTGCGGGTACCGCGACGGACGCCGCGACAGCGACGCGGACGTGGCCGTCACCCACACGCAAGGGCCCGAGGCCGAGCCGCTGTCGGCGGCGCTGGTCGACCTGGAGTCCCAGCTCCGCGACGCCCACCTGGCGGGCGCCATCGACGGCACCGAACACGACGCCATCGCCGCCGCGCTCCGCGAGGTGCACTACACCGAGCGCAGCCCCCGCCACCCGGCGGTGCGCAAGGCCCCTGGCATCACGGCCTTCCACTCCTGGCTGGCCGCACATCCCGACCACCGCGGGGCAAAGCACCGCGACGCCCTCACCGCGCTGCGCCTCATCGCCACAGGAGCGATCGAGCCGGCCGTCCCGGGCGCCTGGGTCGAGCAGGCATGGCGGACCGAGCACCTGGCCGAATGGACCGACCGCCATGCCGGTGCAGTCCATGGCGAGCGGCACGTCTCGGTGCTGGCACAGCGCCAGTACCAGCAGATCTTCGACCCCGACTACCCGCAGCGCTGGCGGGCCCGCGTGCTGGCCTGGATCGTTGGTGCGTCCACCATGGACGAATGCACCGCCGCCCAGACGGCGGCAGCGGCCGTGCACGCCGCCGCGGACAGCGGCCTGCGCGTGGAGGATCTGACCGCGGCGCAGCGGCTGCGCTGGCTCACCCCCGCCGAGGACGCCGCACTTGACGCCGAGGAGGCACTGCTGCGCCTGCTGGTCCGCAGCGCCGGCTCGGGCGCGGTCTTCCCCGGACGCGACTGGCCCGCAACGGTATCAGACAGCACCACAGTGGAGCTAAATTCAATGGAGGCGGTTGCGCGGGCCTACGCCGTCAACGACCGCGCCGCCGCCTTCGGTGTCGACGTCCACGGACTGGACGCCGCCGCGGTCGGCCAGTACCTGCGCCGACTCTGGGACCTGGGCGACGCCGCAGCCGCGGAGTGCGACGCCGCGGCCCGCGACCGGGGCTTCCGCGGCTTCGACGGGGCCGTCGGCGTCTGCCGCCAGTTCATCCTGGCCGAAGCCGGCGAGGGCCTGTGGAGGCTCCTGGCCTGAGTCCGTATGCGACCGAGCGGCCTCCGGCGGCACTTCGCGGCTCCTTCGACAGCGAAGTCAAGCGGGCCAGTCGATGTCGTCGAGGAATCCCTCGACGGCCGCGATCATCCGGGTGAGCACGTCGAGCGAGTCCGCGACCGGACCGGGCACGAACATGCCGTGGTCGGCGCCCTCGACCTCGAACAGGTGCGGGGTGAGCCGCGCGGCGGCGGCGCTGTCCCACCAGCGATCGGCCGTGCCTCCCACCAGGAGGAACGGAGCCGGACTCGCCGCGAGGGCGGCGGCGACCCACGGCAGGGTCAGGACCGGTGTCAGCCAGACCGCCGGCAGGCCGCGCTCGGCCGCGAGCGCGGCGCCGTTGGTGCCCAAGGACTTGCCGATGAGCAGCGGCCGCCCGCCGACAGAGTCGACCAGCGGCGCCACCTCACTCGTGACCCAACCCTCGACGCCGGGCTCCGCGGCGTCTTCGGGATCGCTTGACCACCAGTGCCGGTGCACCCGCGCGCCGCGCCGCTCGACGGCCTCGGCGACGTACATGAGCATCCCGGCCCCGGGGCCGAACGCGCCTCCGGGAATCACGATCGCATCCGCCATTCCAGCGAATCTACTCGAACCCGGCTCGGTGGCCCATGTCCTCGCGGCGCTAACGACCGGATGCCGGGCGCACCTACCGACTACTCGGGCCGGTGCTGGCGCAGAGGGTCGTGTGCGAAGGCGCGCATGCCTTCGGCGAAGTCGGTCTCGGCGGTGAAGCCGAGGGCCCGGGTGGCGAGGTCGGGGGTGGCGACGACGTGGCGGACGTCGCCGAGGCGGTATTCGCCGGTGGTGACCGGCGCGGGGGCGTCGGGGAAGCCGGCGGCGAGGGCGCGGGCCATGTCGCCGACGGTGTGCGGGTGGCCGCTGGCGATGTTGGCAGCGCCGGCCCAGTCGCTGTCGAGGGCGAGGAGGTTGGCGCGGGCCACATCGCGGACGTGGACGAAGTCGCGGGTCTGCGCCCCGTCCTCGAACACGCGCGGGGCGCGCCCGGCCTCGAAGGCGCTGCGGAAGATGCTGGCGACGCCCGCGTACGGGGTGTCGCGGGGCATGCGGGGGCCGTACACGTTGTGGTACCGCAGCGCGCAGACGGCGGCGCCGGTCTCGCGACCGTACAGGAACGACAGGTGCTCGGTGTGAACCTTGGTGGCGGCGTAGACGTTCCGGGGATCGAGCGGCGCGTCCTCGCGGACCGGCGCCCAGTCGAGCGGGACCCCGCACGTCGGGCAGGGCGGCTCGAAGCGGCCCGCGTCGAGGTCGTCGCGGCGGCGGGCGCCCGCACGGACGTCGCCGTGGACGGGGCACCGGTACCGGCCCTCGCCGTAGACGACCATCGAGGACGCGACGACCAGGCGCCCGGTGAAGGACCGCCGCCACAGGGCGCGAAGGAGGTTCGCGGTGCCGCCGTCGTTGTCGGCGACGTAGGCGGTGACGTCGTCGAAGTCCACGCCCAGGCCCACGCGCGCGGCCTGGTGGCAGACGGCGTCGACCCCCTCGACCGCGCGCCGCACGGCCGACTCGTCGCCGAGGTCGCCCACGACGAGCTCGGCCGAGGCGGGCAGGTGCTCCGGCGGCGCGTCCTGCGCGACCAGCGAGTCGAGGACCACCACCTGGTCGCCGCGCGCCGCGAGCTGCGAGGTGATCTCCCCGCCGATGAATCCGGCGCCGCCGGTCACCAGTACGCGCATCGATGTGCCTTTCTCTCGGTCACCACTGCACGCGCAGTGCGGCGGCGAGGACGACGGCGACGGCCAGTTGCAGTGCGAGCCAGGCGCGCGGGCGCGTCAGGGCGCATCCGGCCAGGAGGACCAGGGGCATGAACGGCTGCCAGATCCGCTCGGTCTCCGCCGAGGACATCCCCGAGAGGTCGGCGAGCGCCACGGCGGCCAGGCACGAGCCGACGACGATCCACATGCGGCGGTCGCGCAGGCGCGAGAGCGCGACGGCGACGGCCGGCCCGAGGGCCAGCGCGAACACCGCGAGGTTCGCGAGCAGGAAGTACCAGTACCCGCGGATCGAGGCCACGCCCGCGTAGTAGCGCACGCGCGTGGTCCGGAGCCCGTCGAGCCACCAGTACCCCCATGCCAGCGGCGCCAGCACCACCGCGGCGGCGACGGCCCCGCCCGCCAGGAGCACCCCCCAGCGCCGCCGCCGCACCGCGACCACGATCACCGGGATCGCAAGCAGCGCAGCGGAGAACGAGAGCAGGAGTGCGGCCCCCGCCAAGAGCCCGCCGCTGACGGCGAGCACCGCGGCGCGCGTCCCGGTGCGGTTCGTCGCGGGGACCAGGCAGGCGACGGCCGCGAGTGTGACGCCCGCGAAGACCAGGTCGGCGGTGTTGTGCCAGAACGCGGCCGGGGCCACGACCAGGAACGGTGCGGCGCGCCTGGTGAGCCGTTCCCCGGCGACGTCGCGGCCCGCGATGAGCGCCGCCGCGACCGCGGCCGCCACACCCAGCTGGACGACCGCGTTCTGGAAGACCAGCCCGTCGAGGCCGAGCCTGCCAGCGCCCCAGAAGAACAGGACCAGGCCGGGCGGGTGTGACTGGAAGTGGATCGGGAACTCGCCCGCGAGCTGATGCGTCGTGTACCCGGCCAGGAACGCCCCCGGGCCTCCGGCGTCGTCGATCAGGTGCGCGTGGCCCGCGTAGTGGTGGTCGAGGTCGGTCCAGGTCCGGGGGTGGGAGTGGGCGACGGTGAGCGCGAGGCTGAACAGCACGCCCGCGACCGCGGTCGCGGCCACGGTCCAGCGCCAGCGCCACCGGGCGGCGACGGCGGGCAGGACGGCGATGAGCAGGGCCCCGACCGCGACCGGGACGAGCAGCGTCGCGTCGAGGTGCCACTCCCAGCTGCCGAACAGCGGCATGGCGCCGAGCTGGTGCCGCCCTTCGGTGACGGCGAGTTTGACCTGCCCGAGGACCCAGGCGGCGGCGAGGAGGAGCGCCCACGCGCCGAGGACGAGCGCCGACCGGACGGCGGGGCGGTGCGCGGTCACCGGCGTGCCGCGGCGGGCAGGCGGACGGTGAACCGGCAGCCCGTGCTCGTGTTCGCGACGGTGACGGTGCCTGCGTGGGCCTCGATGAGGCCGCGGCTGATCGCCAGCCCCAGGCCGCCGCCGCGGTCGTCGCGGGCGCGGGCCCGGTCGCCGCGGTAGGCGATGTCGAACACGCGCGGCAGGTCGGCGGCGGGGATGCCGCCGCACTCGTCGTCGATGTGGAGGACGGCGGCGCCCGCATCGGCCGCGGCCTCGATGCGGACGGTGCCGCCGGCCGGGGTGTGGCGGATCGCGTTGTCCAGGAGGTTGTCGAGGGCGCGGCAGCATTCGCGGGCGGCCACGTCGGCCGCCGGGAGCGCGGCCAGGTGCTCGACGACTGCCACCTGCTTGAGGTCGGCGGCGGCGCTGGCCCCGGCGAGCGCGTCGGCGACGGCGTCGCGCAGGTCGACCTGCTCGCTGCCGAGCCGCAGCGACCCGCTGTTGATCCGCGAGAGTTCGAACAGGTCGTCCACGAGCGCGGTGAGCCGTTCGGCGTCGGTGCGGATCTGGGCGTGGTAGCGCTTGACGGCCGTGTCGTCGTCGACCACGCCGTCGTCGAGGGCCTCGGCCATGGCGCGGATGGTGGCGAGCGGGGCTCGCAGGTCGTGGGAGACCCAGGCGATGAGCTCGCGCCGGGAGGATTCGAGGGCGCGCTCGCGGCGCCGGGACTCCTCCAGCCGGTGCGAGACGTCGGCGAGCTCCCCGGCGAGGGCCGCGAGTTCGCCGGGCCCGGTGACGGCGGGGGCGCGGTGCCGCTCGCCGTCGATCATGGTGCGGGCGTAGGCGCCGACCTGGAGCGCGCCGGCGCCGATGTCGTCGCCGAGCTGCCAGGCGGCGCCGAACGCGACGCCGGAGGCGACGATGAGGACCACGAAGAGCAGGACGAGGTCGTGGAAGGAGATGAACATCGCGAGCGCGGCGGTGACGACGCCGGTGGCGGCCACCAGGACCGAGGAGAGGGCGACGGTCATCGTCTGGACGCGCGCGCCGCGGCCTCGCAGGCGGCGCAGGACCAGGCCGCCGACGACGCCGGCGACCGCGGAGGCGACCGCGGCGGTGGTGACGAGGACGGCGATGTCGCGCGGCGGGAAGTCGAAGGCGACCGCGAGGGCGGTGGCCGCGCCGAGGGCGACGGCCAGGATCAGGAGCGAGCCCGCGCGCCGCCGCGTCACCAGGCGCATCAGGGCTCCCACCGGTAGCCGACCCCGCGCACCGTGGTCAGGTGGCGCGGCGCGGACGCGTCGTCCTCGATCTTCTCGCGCAGGCGCCGCACGTGGACGGTGACGGTGGAGGTGTCGCCGATGCGCCACCCCCACACCGTCTCCAGCAGCTCCTCGCGGCGGAACGCGCGGCCCGGATGGGTCAGGAAGCACACGAGCAGGTCGTACTCCTTCGTGGTCAGGTCGAGCAGTGCCGCGCCGCGGCGCACGCGGTGGGCGCGGGTGTCGACGGCGACGCCGCCGCCGGTGAGGACCGCGGGGGGCGGGGCCGCCGGGGAGGCGCGGCGCAGGACGGCGCGCACGCGCGCGGCGAGCTCGCCGGGGGAGAACGGCTTGGTGACGTAGTCGTCGGCGCCGAGGTCGAGGCCGGCGATGCGGTCGGTCTCCTCGCCGCGCGCGGTCAGCATGACCACGGGGACGGCGGTGGACTGCCGCAGGCGGCGGCAGACCTCGAAGCCGTCCATGCCCGGCATCATCAGGTCGAGCACCACGAGGTCGGGCAGGGTCGTGAGGGCCCGTTCCAGGCCCGTGGGCCCGTCGGGGGCGTAGTCGACGTCGAAGCCGTCGCGGCGCAGGTAGCGCGCGACCACCTCCGCGAGCGCGGGGTCGTCGTCGACGACCAGCACGCGGGGGTCGGCTCCGGAGTCCATGTGACCACGATGCCCGATCGCGCCGCCGTTCGCCATCGGACCTGCCGAGACTTTCGCGAACCGTAAGATTCGTCCGGGCCTGGAGCGGCCGCGCCGTCAGTAGCATCGGCCGCATGCAGCGGACTCATCTCCTCGTCATGGCGAAGGCCCCGGTCCCGGGCCGGGTCAAGACCAGGCTCTCACCGCCGCTCTCCCCCGGGGAGGCGGCCGCGGTCGCGGAGGCGGCGCTCGCCGACACGCTGGAGGCGGTGGCCGCCTGCGGCGCCGACCGGCTGCTCCTGGCGCTGGACGGGGACCCGGGGCCGTGGCTGCCGGAGGGGTTCACCGTGATCGCGCAGTCCGGCGGCGGCTTCAACGAGCGGCTGGCCGCGGCCTGGTCGCGGGTCGAGGGGCCCTGCCTCCAGATCGGCATGGACACCCCGCAGGCGAGCGCCGGTCTGCTCGGCGCGTCGCTCGCGGTGGTCGCCGAGGAGGGCCGGGAGGCCGCGCTCGGCATGGCCGAGGACGGCGGCTGGTGGGCGCTGGGCCTGGCCCGGCCGCACCCGGGCGCGTTCGCGGGCGTGCCGATGAGCCGCGGCGACACCGGCCTCATGCAGCGCAAGCGGCTCGAAGCGCTCGGCCTCACCGTCGCCGACCTGCCGGTGCTGCGCGACCTCGACGACGCCGAGGACGCCCGCGCGATCGCCGCGGACGCCCCGCGCACCCGCACCGCGCGCACCGTCCTCCCGCTGCTCGGGGCCGCGGGCGCGCCGCTGGTCGACGTGGTCCTGCCGGTCCTCGACGAGCGCGGGGCCCTGCCGTGGGTGCTGGAGCGGATGCCGAAGGGGTACCGGCCGATCGTGGTCGACAACGGCTCGACCGACGGGTCGGCGGAGGTCGCCGCCGGGCTCGGCGCCCGGGTCGTGGCCGAGCCCCGGCGCGGCTTCGGGGCCGCCTGCTTCGCCGGACTCGCCGCCGCGACGGCCCCGGTCGTCGCGTTCATGGACTGCGACGCCTCCCTCGACCCCGCGGACCTGGTCGCGGTGTGCGGCCCGGTCCTCGCCGGCGACGCCGACCTCTCGCTCGGGGCGAGGGACGCCGCGGCCGGTGCGATGCCGCTGCACGGGCGCCTCGCGAACCGCTACCTCGCCGGCCGGGTCCGGCGCCTGTGCGGCGCGCGCGTCAGCGACATCGGCCCCATGCGCGCGGCCCGGCGGACGGCGCTGCTGGGCCTGGGCGTCACCGACCGGCGCTCGGGCTGGCCGCTCGAGATGGTCCTGCGCGCCGGGCTCGACGGCTGGCGCATCGCCGAGACGCCGGTCCCGTACCGCCCCCGCATCGGCAGGAGCAAGGTGACCGGCACCGTCGCGGGCACGTTCCGCGCGGTGGGGGACATGCGGTCGCAGCTCGCCCGCGCCGCAGCCGCCGCGCGAACGACGAGGAGCCGGACATGAGCGAACGCAACCGATCCCGGGCCGACGTCGGGATCTTCGGCGGCTCGGGGTTCTACACCCTCGCCGAGCAGGCCGAGACCGTCGAGGTCGCCACTCCTTGGGGGCCGCCGTCGGGCCCGGTGTCGATCGTGGAGCGCTCCGGGCTGCGCGTGGCGTTCCTGCCCCGCCACGGCCCCGGCCACCGGCTCCCGCCGCACCGGGTCAACTACCGCGCCAACGTGGACGCCATGCGCCGGCTCGGTGTGCGCGCCCTCCTGTCCCCGTTCGCCGCCGGGTCGCTGCGGCCCGAGATCCGGCCCGGTGAGTTCGTCGTGTGCGACCAGCTCGTCGACCGCACCTGGGGGCGCGAGTCCACGTTCCACGACGAGTTCGCGGACGGCCCGGTGCACGTGCCGTTCGCCGAGCCCTACGACCCGGCCCTGCGGCGGATCATGCTGGAGGCGGCGGCCGCGACCGGCGTGACCGCGCACGACGGCGGCACCGTCGTGGTCGTCAACGGCCCGCGCTTCTCCACCCGGGCCGAGTCCCGGTGGCACCGCGACGCCGGAGGGCACGTGGTCAACATGACGCAGTCCCCGGAGGCGCCGCTCGCGGCCGAGGCCGGCATCCCCTTCGCCGGGATCGCGCTCGTGACCGACTACGACGCGGGGCTCGACGAGGACCCGGACGTCGAGGCCGTCAGCCAGGAGGCCGTGTTCGCCGTCTTCGAGGCGAACCTCCACAAGGTCCGGGAGCTCATCGACGCGTCGCTGCCCGCGCTCGCCGCGGCCCTGGGCCCGGCGGGGCCGGGCGCCGGGACCGTAAGCGAAAGTTAAGGACGAATCGTTGAACCGCGGACGCCGCCGCCCGTAGCCTCTGCCAGATGAGCGACCAGCGAACCCGGTTCGAGACCCTGTCGGTGCACGGCGGTGAGCCGCGGCCCGCCGCGGGCGGCTCGGTGGTGTTCCCGATCCACCAGGGCACCGTCTTCGAGGACGCCCCCGGCGGCGGCGTCCGCTACATCCGGCTCGGCACGAACCCGACGCAGCGCCACCTGCACCGCAGGCTCGCGGCCCTCGAAGGCGCCGAGGACGCCGTCGCCACCGCCTCGGGCATGGCCGCGATCAGCACCGCCCTCCACAGCGTCCTCGACGCCGGGGACCACCTCATCGCCGCCGGCTCGTTCTACGGCGGCACGCACCGGTTCCTCGCCGAGCACGCCGCCCACCTGGGCTGGACCTACGACCTGGTCGACCCCGCTGACCCGCGGGCCTGGCGGGAGGCGCTGCGGCCCGCGACGACCGCGTTCCTGACCGAGACGATCACCAACCCGCACCTGCGCGTGGGCGACCTCGCCGGTGCGGCCCGCTTCGCGCGCGAGCACGGCCTGGCCTCCGTCATCGACAACACGTTCGCGACACCGGTGGTCTTCCGCCCCCACTCCGTCGGCTTCGACCTGGTGTGCCACTCGGCGACCAAGGCGCTCAACGGCCACTCCGACATCGCCGCGGGGGCCGTGACCGGCTCGGCCGCGCGCATCGCGCGCGTCGCCTCCGCCATGGGCGCCTACGGGTGCAGCCTCGACCCGCACGCGGCGTTCCTGCTCTCGCGCGGGATCAAGACCCTCGCCCTCCGGGTGCGCCAGCAGAACGCGAACGCCGCGGCCGTCGCGGCCTTCCTCGCCGGGCACGCGGCCGTCGCCCAGGTGAACTACCCGGGGCTGGCCTCGCACCCCGACCACGCGCGCGCCGCCGCCCTCTTCGACGGGTTCGGGTCGGTCCTGTCCTTCCGGCCCGCGGGCGGCGCCGCGGCCGCCGCGGCGCTGGTCGAGTCGATGCGCGTGGCGTACGCGGCCTCGAGCCTGGGTGGGGTGGAGTCCCTGGTGACGCACCTGGCCGCCGGGATCCACGCGGGGTCGCACGAGACCCCCGGCATCCCGCCTGACCTGGTGCGGTTCTCGGCCGGGATCGAGTCGCCCGAGGACCTCATCGCCGACCTCGCGCAGGCCCTCGACGGCCTCCCCGCCGTTGTTTAGCGGAACGTAAGCTCCACCGCCGGTCGCGGGCGCGCCCGCGCGCGAGAATGGTGGGGTGAACACGACGCAACCCGCTTCACCGCGCGCCTGGGCCGTCGCCGGCCTCGTCGCCACCCTCGCCGGGCTGGCGCTCGGCCACCTGGCCGCCGCGTTCTTCGAACCGCGGTCCGCGCCGCTGTCGGCGCTGAGCGACGCGGTGATCGCCGTCGTCCCGCTCTCGGTCTCGCACTGGTTCATCGAACTCGTCGGCACCGCCGACAAGCCGCTGCTCATCGCGGGACTCGCGATCGGCACGGCGGTGGTCGGCGGGGCGATCGGCCGCCTGCGGCGCACCCGCCCCTGGCCCGCACGCGCCGCGATCGTCCTCTTCGGACTCATCGGTGCCGCGGCGGCCCTCACCCGGCCCGGCCTCGGCCTCGCGGCGGCGGTGCCCTCGCTCATCGCCGCGGCCGCCGCGCTCGTCTCGCTGGAGTGGTGGTCGCGGCGCCGCTCCGAGGACGCGAGCCGCCGCGGATTCCTGATGGTCCTCGGCGGCGTCGGCGCCGCCGCGCTCGGCGCCTCCTGGTGGGCCGCCCGGTCCGGCCCGGCGGGCATCGAGGCCCAGCGCGACGCCCTCACCCTCCCCGAACCGGACGCGCCCGTGGTCGAACCCGGCCCGGTCGCCGACTTCGAGGTCGAGGGCCTGAGCCCCTACCGGGTCCCGAACGGGGACTTCTACCGCATCGACACCGCGATCACCGTGCCGCGCATCGACGTCGACACCTGGTCGCTGCGCGTCCACGGCATGGTCGACCGGGAGCTGACCTTCAGCTTCGACGACCTGCTCGGCCGCGAGCTCATCGAACGCGACATCACCCTCGCGTGCGTCTCGAACCAGGTCGGCGGCGACCTCGTCGGCAACGCCCGCTGGCTCGGCGTCTCCCTCGCCGACCTCCTCGCCGAGGCCGGGCCCGACCCGGCCGCCGACCAGCTCGTGTCCCGCTCGACCGACGGCTGGACCGCCGGGACCCCCACCGAACTCGTCTTCGACGGCCGCGACGCCCTCATCGCCATCGGCATGAACGGCGCCCCGCTCCCGATCGACCACGGCTGGCCGGTGCGCCTGGTCATCCCCGGCCTGTACGGGTACGTCTCGGCCACCAAGTGGCTCACCGAACTCGAACTGTCCACGTTCGACTCCTACAACGCGTACTGGATCACCCGCGGCTGGTCCACCCCGCGCCCCATCAAGACCCAGTCGCGCATCGACACCCCGCGCAGCAAGGCCAGCAGCGGCACGGTCGTCGTCGCGGGCGTCGCCTGGGCCCAGCACCGCGGCATCAGCGCCGTCGAACTGCGCGTCGACGACGACCCGTGGGTCCCCTGCGAACTGTCCGACGTGTCCACCGGCGACACCTGGCGGCAGTGGAAGTACGAGTGGGACGCCGACGGCGGCGAGCACACGCTCACCGTCCGCGCCACCGACGGCGAGGGCGAAGTGCAGACCAGCGTCGAACAGGGCGTCATCCCCGACGGCGCCACCGGCCTCCACAGCGTCACCGTCACCGTCGGCTGAGCGCCGCGCGTCAATCGAAGGCGCAGCACTCCAGCATGCCGTCGCCGAAGTGCCGCAGGAGGACGTCGCGGAGCGGCCCGTGGGGGCGGGTGGGGCCGTTCTTGGCGTACGTGGCGAAGACCGTGCGCACCGCGTGCTCGGTCATGACGACCGGGTCGAGGTCGAAGTTCGGCCCGTCCGGGCCCATGAAGTCGGGGTTGTCCCGCTCGTCCCGCAGCGCCGTCGGTTCGGCCAGGGAGTAGAGCGCCGCCTCAGGGTCGCTCACGTCCCCGTACACCTCGGCCATCCCGGGGTTGCCGAAATCGAGGCCGGGGAAGTAGACGGCGACGTCCCCGCAGTCGGCCGGCAGCGCGGCCAGCGCCGCGGCCGCTTCGCGGGAGCCGGTGCCGAAGGCCCGGAAGGTCATGACCTCCCGGTACGTCTCGACGGTGGTGCCGAGCAGTCCCTCGCGCGCCTGCTCGCGGAAGGCGTCGGCGGCCTGGTTCCCGATGGCGATCGGCGCGGCCGAGTCGAGCCGGCCGGTGACCAGCACCCACCGCTGCCGCGTCACGCGCTCGTCGAGCAGGTCGGCGCACAGCCGCGCGAAGCGGTCGAGCGGCATCCGGACCGGCTCGGCGGGCGCGACCCACATGTGCTCCCAAACGCCCATCAGGGACCCCGTTCCATCGTCGTGATTCGAGCAGGTCCCCATTCTGCCGACCCGCGTCCAACGGCGGCCACGCGATGCGCCTCGGCGGCCGCTGGTTCCCGCCCGCTACGGTCCTCCTGTACGGGGCCTGGGTCGCCCGGAGCCGGCCCGTCGCCGCCGAGATCGAGGAAGTCCGATGCCCAAGGCCGCCGCCATCCAGCCCAACGAATGGGCGACGATCCACGACAACTTCACCCCCTTCGACATCGGGGCGCTCAACCGGGTCGTGCTCGACTACGCGCACGTGGAGCTGACCCTGGCGAGGCGCTGGTACCGGCGCACGGCCCTGGGGAAGACCGTGGCCGGGCTCGGCTACACCCTCACGATCATCAGCCTGTGCGCGGCCGTGGCACTGGGCATCTTCATGCTCACCGGCGCCATCGACAACGAGGCGCTGCTCCCGGTGGCGTGGGCGGGCGCCGGGCTGTCCGCCTGCGCGGTCCTCGGCTTCTTCGTGCCGTGGCTGCTGACGCCGCACCGGCAGTGGAATCGGACCCTGCACGGCATCGCGGTGATGATCCTCGTGATCGCGACGCTGTCCCTCGGGGCGGCGCTCTTCCGCACCTGGGAGTCCGCCTCGAACGCGGTGCTGGCCGTGCCGTTCCTCCTGTTGATCGCGTTCGCGGTCGCCGTCATCGTCGTCCACGTCCGACTGCGGGCCACCGAGAAGCCCCCGGCGGTCGACGTCGCGTCGCTGACGCCGGACGACATCGAGATCCTCCGGAAGGTCCGGCAGCGGGCGCTGAGGATCCTGCGGTCCCGGAACGTCGTGGCGTACAAGGACTTCAACGAGTACGACAGTGCTTCTTTCGACAGTGCCCCCTTCGACAGTGCCCCTTCCGACAGCGGCTCATGACGACGACCGGCGACGACGAGGCGGACTGGGCCCGCCGGATCGGCTACACCCGTGGGCTCACCAGTGCCGATCCGGGTGAGCGGGCGATCGCGCTCGCCGGTCTCGCCGCCGCGCGTGCAGGTGTCGATGCGGCGCTCACGCGCTTCAACGAAGACTGGTTCCGGGCAAGGGATCTCGGCCGTCTCCCGCAGTGGTACGACGAACCGGAGACGCGCCGGTTGATCACCGTCCACTCCGAGGCCAGGCGCCGCGCCTTCCCTGATGCCCTGTGGGGCCGCCCCCGCGGCCCGCTCACCGACTGGCCCGGCCTGCCCTACGCACTCGGATACCTGGAATGGGAGGCCCGGTTCCCCCGGGAATGGACGCTCCACGCCAAGAAATGGGGCACCAAGCAGGACCTCATCCGCGACCTCGCCGGAGACGATCATCGCGGGCCGGTGCGCGCCAGGCTCGTCCGACTGGTCATCGCCGCGGTGTCGCGCGCCTACCGATGCAAGGACCGCGAGTACGTCCGCGTCGCCCGCGCCGTCGACGGCGACGACCTCCGCTCCGGCCTCGTCATGGCCGTGGACTCGGAGAACCCTTGGGCGCGAGTGCATGCCGGCTACGTCCTGTGGCTCCTGGACGACCCCGACCTCCCCAACTCCCGCCGGACCTGGCAGACCTGGTGCGAACGGTCCGCGTGACGCCCGAACGGAAGCCGCAGGTCGGGGTTCGGCGACGCGCTGGCCCTTGACATCGGTTTATCGGTATATGAGCCTGGTACTGACGTTCGCACCGGCCGCCCCTCCCGGCCGGTCGTGCAGCATCGGACCAGAGGAGGAACTCCATGATCGAGCCCCGACCACGCCACGCGGCACCACCGGACCGCTTCGCAGCGGCGAGCCCTGACCCGTGGGTCGCCCCGGCCCCCGACGACCCGGTCGGCGGCGTGTACCGGTTCGCCGTGCCCGCCGCGGCCGTGAGCGAGGCGCCCGGCGGCCGGGACGGCCAGGTCGCCGTCCAAGGCGACTTCGGGCCCGGCCGGACCTGGACCGAGTTCAACGCCGACGGCGAGGGCGACCGCGCCGCCACCGTCGGCCCGCTCGAACCCGGCGTGTACACCTACCGGTTCGTCGTGCGCCCGACCCCGGACGCCGAGGCCGTCGCGATCCGCCGCTCCGAGAACAGCCGTGAGACGACCGCGGATCTCGACACCCTGTTCGTCCCCGGCCCCGGCGCGGCATGGCTCGCCGACGCCCCTGACGGCGGCGAACTTGCCGTACTCCGGTACGGCACCGGTGAAGCGCTCGTGTGGACCCCGCCAGGCTACGACCCCGACCGCCCCGAGCCCTACCCCGCGCTCTACCTCCTCCCGGACGAGGGCCGGAGCCATCGGGACTGGGCGGGACCGGGCCGCCTCAAGCAGATCCTCGACCGGCTCGTGCTCGACGGCGACGCCGAGCCGATGGTGGTCGTGGCGGCCGGCGACCTCGCCGTGCAGGACCTCGTCCAGGGGCTCGTGCCCGCCGCCGAGGCCGCCTACCGCGTCTCGCCCGCACCGGCCGACCGCGCGGTCGCCGGCATCGGCCGCGGCGCGGGCACGGCGCTCGCATCGTTCCTCGCGGCATCGGGAACGTTCACGAGCGTCGGTGTCCTCTCCGGCGGCCTCGACCGCCCGATCGGCCCCGCCGAGGCGCGCGAGCTCAACGCCGCCAACATGATCCGCGTCTACGGCGGCAACGTCACCGACCCCGCCTACGACGACCTCGTCGCCCTGGAGGCCGCGCTCGCCGCCGCGGGCGTCGCGTTCGAGTCCGACGGGGCGCACCCCCGCGCCGGCGGCACCTGGGAGACCTGGCGGAGCGCCCTGCGCGACTTCGCGCAGCGCCTGTTCCGGCCCGTCGCCGACCGCGGCCCGAGCGAGGGCCACCGCCCCTTCACCGCGCACGAGCCGCCCGCACCAGGCACGGCCCCCACCCCGTGGATCGACGCGGACGGCGTCGCCACCTTCGAAGCCGGCCCCGAGTTCGCCGCCGCCTCGCGCGTCGCCGTCTGGGGCAACTTCGGCCCCGCCGGAAGCTGGCCCCGCACGCCCATGACCCGGCGGCCCGACGGCACATGGCGCCTGACGATGCCCCTCCAAGGCGGCTCGTACCACTACAAGTTCGAGGTCGACGGCGTCGAACGCAAGGACCCGAACAACCCCGCCTCCGTGCACTCCGAACCCGCCTGGAGCACCTTCGCCGTCCCCGGCGACACCCTCCGGGGCCGCTACACCGTCCCGGCCCCCGCCGCCGAGCGCGGCGAGGCGAGCGTCCTGGCCTACACCAGCACCGCCGGCGAGGCGGAGCGATCGGCCTTCGTGTGGACGCCCCCGGACTACGACCCGCACCGCGCCGAGGCGTACCCCGTGCTCTACCTCCAGCACGGCGGCGGCCAGACGTGGACCGACTGGATCGAGGTCGGCCACGCCGACCGCATCCTCGACCACCACCACCGCCAGGGCGCCGTCGTGCCCATGGTCGTGGTCATGGCGAACGGCAACGGGGTCGACTTCCCGACCGAGCTGACCGCGCGCATCGCCCCGGCCGCCGAGGCCCGGCTCCATGTGAGCGCGGACCCGCGGCGGCGCGCGCTGGCGGGCCTGTCGATGGGTTCGGGCCACACGCTCAGCACCCTGTGGGCCCATCCCGGCGCGTTCGCCTACATCGGCGCGATGTCGGCGTTCGGCGGCCCGCCGGAGGGCACCGACATCGACGCCGTCAACGCCGGCACCGCGCTCATCCGCGTGTACACCGGTGACAGCCAGGACTTCACGTACAAGCCGACGCTCGACCTGATCGCGGCGATGGAGCGCAGCGGCATCGCGCACGAGTTCGCGCCGGTCATCCCCGGCCCGCACGGCTGGGACGTCTGGCAGCAGGCGCTGATCGACTTCCTGCCGCGCCTGTTCACCGCGGAGCGGTAGCGCCGGGCCGTCCGGGACCGAACCCGGTCCCGGACGGCCGCTCCCTCAGCGGTAGTAGCGGTAGACGGCCTGCGCCGCGCACGCCGGTTTCGCGCCGTCCTCGATCTCCACGGTGAAGTCGAGGGTGAGCTGCGCGCCGCCCGCGACCTCCTCAGCCGCGGCGACGGCGGCGTGGAGCCGCACGCGCTCGCCTACGCGCACCGGGGCGGGGAAGCGGACCCGGTTGAGCCCGTAGTTGACGCTCGCGGTGACGCCGCCGATCTCCAAGAGCTCGTTGAACATCGGTATGACCAGTGACAGCGTGAGGTAGCCGTGGGCGATGGCGGCGCCGAAGGGCCCGGCGGCGGCGCGCACGGGGTCGGTGTGGATCCACTGGTGGTCGTCGGTGGCGTCGGCGAAGCCGTCCACCCGGTCCTGGGCGATCTCGCGCCAGCCGGTGCGGCCGAGGTCAGTCCCGCCCAAGGCGGCGATCTCCTCGATGCCGTTGACTCGTCTGCTCATCGGTGTTCCTCTCGCAGTGCGCGCCGGATGATCTTGCCGGTGGGGGAGCGGGGCAGTCCGGCGGTGAAGACCACGGACTTCGGGATCTTGTACCCGGCGAGCCTGCCCCGCAGGAACGCCAGGAGCTCGGCGCCGTCCACCGGCTCGGCCGCGACGACGATCGCGCGGCCGACCTCGCCCCAGGTCGGGTCCGGGACGCCGATGACCGCGCAGTCGGCGACGGCGGGGTGGCCGCCGAGCGCGGCCTCGACCTCGGCGGGGGAGACGTTCTCGCCGCCGGAGATGAACACGTCCTTCGCCCGATCCAGGATGGACACGAAGCCGTCGGCGTCGGCGGAGGCGATGTCGCCGGTGCGGAACCAGCCGTCGGCGAACGCGGCGGCGGTGTCCTCGGGGCGGTCCCAGTACTCGCGCATCACGTTGGGGCCGTGCACGACCACCTCGCCGCGCTCGCCGGGCCCGACGGGGCGCGCCGCCGCGTCGACGATGCCGACGTCGGTGAAGAAGTGCGGGACGCCGGCCGTCCCGGCCTTGCGGGCGCTGTCCTCCCCGGCCAGGAACAGCACCCCCGGGGACGCCTCGGTCATGCCGTACCCCTGGCTGAAGACGACGCCCCGCTCCAGGTACGCCGCGATCGTCGCCGCCGGCACCGGGGCGCCGCCGCAGCTGACCCGCCGCAGGCTCGACAGGTCGGCGTCCGCCCAGGCCGCCGAGCGCGCGATCGCCGCGAACATGACCGGGACGCCGAACATGTAGGTGACGCGCAGGGACCGGACCAGCTTCAACGTGCGCTCGGGGTCGAAGGCGGGCTCCAGGACCACCGTCCCTCCTTTGAGGAGCGTCGGCAGGCAGGTCATGTTGAGGCCCGCGGTGTGGAACAGCGGGGCCGTGCACAGGGTGGTCTCGTCGGAGGCGAGGTCGATGTCGACGAGGACGTTGAACGCGTTCCAGGTGAGGTTGCCGTGGGTGAGCAGCGCGCCCTTGGGCCGGCCGGTCGTGCCCGAGGTGTACATGATGACGCACGGGTCGTCGAGCCCCACGGCCTCGTCGATCGGCTCGCCTGGCGCACCGGCCAGCAGGTCCTCGTACTCGGGCCCGACCATGACCGTGCGCCCCGCGGGCGGGGCGGGGAGCGCGGGGTCGCGCAGGAGCACCGCGGCCCCCGAGTCGTGGAGGCAGTGCCGGAGCTCGGGCGGGGCCAGGCGGGTGTTGAGCGGGACGAAGACCGCGCCGAGCACGCCGGTGGCGAACAGCGCCTCCAGGAACGCGTGATGATTGGGTCCGAGGTAGGCCACCCGGTCGCCGCGGCGGACGCCGAGGCCCCGCAGGGCGCGGGCGAGGCGGTGCACGCGTTCGTGCAGCTCGGCGTAGGTGAACCGGCCGCCGGGGTCGAGGACGGCGGTCTTGTGCGGGGTCTTGCGGGCCCGGCGTGCCGTCCAGGACCCGATGCCGAAGTCGCGCATGGGCTTCACCCCTCAGCGGGTCGGAGGCCGAGGAGGCGGGCGGCGTTCTCCTTGAGAATGAGCGGTCGCACCTCGTCCTTGAGGTCGAGTCCGGCGAAGTCGGCGAGCCACCGGTCGGGGGTGAGCAGCGGGTAGTCGGATCCGAAGAGCACCTTGTCCTTCAGGAGCGAGTCGGCGTAGCGCATGAGGATCGGCGGGAAGTACTTCGGCGACCAGCCCGACAGGTCGATGTGGACGGACGGCTTGTGGACGGCCACGGCCAGGGCCTCCTCCTGCCACGGGAAGGACGGGTGCGCCAGGACGATCGGCAGGTCGGGGAAGTCGGCGGCGACGGCGTCGACGAGCATCGGGTTCGAATGCCGCAGCCTGATCCCCCCGCCGCCGGGGACGCCCGCGCCGATGCCGGTCTGTCCGGTGTGGAACACGACCGGCAGCCCGAGCTCCTGGATCGCCTCGTACAGCGGGTAGGCCATGCGGTCGTCGGGGTCGAACGCCTGGAGGCTGGGGTGGAACTTGAAGCCGCGCACGCCGTGGTCGGCCGCGAGGCGCCGGGCGGCGGTGACGGCGGCGGCGCCGCGCCACGGGTCGACGCTGCCGAAGGGGATCAGGGTGTCGGCGTTGCGGCGGCACGCCTCGGCGACCTCCTCGCTCGCGACCGGCCGGTGCCCGGTGGCGTGCTCGGCGTCCACGGTGAAGACCACCGCGGCCATGCGCCGCTCGCGGTAGTGCGCGGCGATCTCGTCGACCGTGGGGTGGCGCTCGCGCGCGCCGAAGTGCGCCGCGGAGGCGTGCATGAGCGCTTCGGGCAGCGCCGTGCGGCCGTCGGCGCCGATCTCGGCGTGGACGTGCACGTCGATGGCCACGAGGTCGTCGATGTTCACGGCCGCTCCTCGGGGGCCTCGACGGCGGGGACGCCGACGGTCTCGCTCCGGGGGCCGAAGACCGCCGGCCACACCTCGGCGATGCCCTCGGCCGTCCAGCCGCCGCCTTCGACGGCCGCGACGGTCTCCTGCGGGTGCGACCACAGCGAGAGCCGGTCGCCGCCGAGCCCGATCGCCTGGCCCGAGACCGCGGCGGCCGCGTCGGACATGAGGAACACGGGGAGCTGCGCGACGTCCTCGGGGACGCCGAAGCCGGCCCCGGCCCGCAGCCAGCCCGGCAGCGGGCGTCCGTCCCGCTCCCACGCGTCCACATAGGGCGCGAACACCGGGATCGTGCGGGTCATCGCGGTGGCGGCCACGGGGATCACGGCGTTGACCGCGATGCGGTCTCGGGCGCACTCCATGGCCCAGGTGCGGACCATGCCCACGATCGCGGCCTTCGCGGCCGAGTAGTTGGTCTGCCCGACGTTGCCGCGCTGCCCTGCGGGGGAGCCGACGACGATGATCCGCCCGCCCTCCCCCTGCGCCCGCATCCGCTGCACCGCGGCGCGCACGCAGGTGAACGTGCCGCGCAGGTGGACGCCGACGACGGTGTCGAAGTCCTCATCGGACATCTTCCACAGGATGCGGTCGCGGAGCACGCCCGCGTTGGCGATGAGGCCGTCGAGGCGGCCGAACGCGTCGACGGCCCGGTCGGCGAGCATCTCGGCGGTCGCGGTGGGCCCGACCGCGCCGGGGGCCGCGACGGCCGCGCCGCCCGCCTCGACCGCCTCGGCCGCAACCGCTTCGGCTGCCGCTTCGTCGGCGTCGTTGACCACCACCGACGCGCCGGCCCGCGCGAGCGCGAGTGCGTACGCCCGGCCCAGCCCCCGGCCCGCGCCGGTGACGATGACGCTCCTGCCGCTCAGGTCCATCAGTGGCCTCCTTCGTCGTCGGTCTCGGGGACGGTGTCGAGGACCGCGAACGCGATCGCGCGCGCGTGCGGTTCGAGCTCGGCGTGCAGGGTGCGGAACCGCCGCTGGGCGGCCTGGGCGGGCCACCCGGCGGGCAGGTGCCGCGCGGGCAGGCGCGGGTCGGCGCGCAGGACCTGGAGCCAGTCGGCGGTGAGCTGGAGCTGGAGCGCCAGGGCGTCGGCGGTGCCCGCGCCGGGCGGTTCGGCGGACCAGCGGTCGAGGAACCGGTGGTAGTTCTTGGCGAGCCCGTCGAGGTCCCAGGCGCCGTCGACCAGGTCGTCGACGTCGGTCGGGGCCACCGCGCGGGCCTCGAACACCTTCACGTGCCGGGCGGCCTCGATGCCGTCGAGCACGGTGTCGATGTCCACTGGGGACGGTGCGATCCACAGCCCGCCCTGGAGGGACCCGAACCCGGCCCACAGCAGGCGCGAGCGCAGCAGGTGCCGCTGCCGCCGCTGCGACTCGGGGACGGTGAAGCCGAGGAGGGTCCAGGTGCCGTCCCAGCGCTCGTTGACCACGCCGTCGCGCCAGATGCGGATCTCGCCGTCGTCGAGGATGCCGCGGGCGCGGGCGGTGAGGCCCAGGTAGACCTTGCGGCCGCGCCGGTGCCGCTCCAGCAGGCCGTGGTCGCCCATCCGGGACAGGGCCGAGCGCGCGGCGGTCTCGGCGACGCCGGCGCGGGCGAGCACGTCCAGGACGCTGCGGGTCGACACGCGCACACCGCGCCCGAGCACGTGGCCGCCGAAGAAGGGGAGCAGGAGCGCCTGGGGGCGGGTCCCGCCGCCGCCGCTCGAGTCGTCACTCAACATGAATTCATATTAGTCAATATATTGACTATCGTCATGTATCTGCATACGTTTATTTGGGAGCGGGCCGGTCCACCTGCCGCCCCGCCACCGCTACCCCACCGGAGGCGTCCCATGTCTCGGACCGGAACCGCGCCGGGCACCCCGCTCCGCCGCGCAGTCTTCTCCAGCTATCTCGGCAGCCTGATCGAGTTCTACGACTTCCTGCTCTACGCCACCGCCGCCGCCCTCGTGTTCAACCAGGTCTTCTTCTCCGACATGGACCCCCTCGTCGGCACCGTCGCCAGCTTCGGCACCCTCTTCGCCGGATACCTCGCCCGCCCGCTCGGCGGCGCCCTCTTCGGCCACTACGGCGACCGGCTGGGCCGCAAGCGGACGCTCGTCACCACGATGACCACCATGGGCGTCGCCAGCACCCTCATCGGCGCCCTGCCCACCTACGACCAGATCGGCGCCGCCGCCCCGATCCTCCTGGTCCTCCTCCGCATCGTCCAGGGCATCGCCCTCGGCGGCGAATGGGGCGGCGCCGTCCTGCTCTCCGCCGAGCACGCCACCTCCCGGCGCGGCCTGTGGGCCTCCTTCACCAACGCCGGCGCGCCCAGCGGCATGGTCGTCTCCACCGGCGTCCTCGCCCTCGTCGCCGCCGGCACCACCGAGGCCCAGTTCGCCGCCTGGGGCTGGCGCCTCCCGTTCCTGTTCAGCGTCGCCCTCCTCGCCCTCGGCCTGTTCGTGCGCCTCAAGGTGCCCGAGAGCCCCGTGTTCGACGACGCCGCCGAAGCGCCCCCGCGCTGGCCCCTCGTCGAGGTAGTCAAGCGCCACCCGCGAAACCTCCTGCTGGCCATCGGGATCGGCTTCGGCGCCTTCGTCGCCCAGTCCACGCTCACCGTCTTCGTCGTCTCCTACGCCGTGCAGTCCGGATTCGAGCGCGGCGCCGTCCTCAACGCCCTCGTCATCTCCTCGGTCCTGGCGGTCGCCGGCATCCTCGGCTACTCCGCCCTCTCCGACCGCGTCGGCAGACGCCCGGTAGTGGCCGCCGGCGCGATCGGCATGATCGCGGTCGCCTTCGCCCTCTTCCCCCTGATCGACACCGGCTCATGGGGACTGCTCCTCCTCGCCGTCGTCCTCGGCCAGGCCCTCGTGCACCCGCTCATGTACGGGCCCCTCGCCGCCCTCTACAGCGAACTCTTCGCCACCCGCACCCGCTACACCGGCGCCTCGCTCGGCTACCAGATCTCCTCCACCGGCGCCGGCGCCGCGCCCCTGGCGTTCGCCGCCCTCCTCGCCGCGGGCGCCGACCCCTGGGTGCTCTCCGCGATCATCGCCGCGTGCTGCCTGATCACCGTCGCGTGCATCCGCGCCGTCGGCGAGACGCACCGCCGCGACCTCACCGGGACCGACCGGTGACCCCGCCTCGAACCCGCGCCGCACCAGCGAACGACCCGGCCGAGGCCAGCGGCGGCCTCGGCCCGAGAGAAGGAAGGCATCCACCGTGAAACGAACGAGAACCGCACTCGCCGCAGTCCTCAGCGGACTGCTGCTCGTCACCGCCTGGGCCGCGCTCGCGCCCCCGGCGGCGGCCGCCTCGCTCCAGGAGGTCACCGGTTTCGGCGACAACCCGGGCGGGCTCCGCATGCACCTGTACGTCCCCGACACCCGGCCCGCCGAACCGGCGATCCTCGTCGCCATGCACGGCTGCGGCGGCTCGGGCACCGGGTTCTACTCGGGCTCGGAGTTCGCCGCGCTGGCCGACCAGTACGGCTTCATCGTCGTCTACCCCACCGCCACCAAGCAGACCGCGATGGGCAACTGCTTCGACGTGTGGTCGGCGGCGTCCAAGACCAGGGGCGGCGGCAGTGACCCGGCATCCGTCGTCTCCATGGTCGAGTACGTCGAGCGCCAGTACGGCGGCGACCCCGACCGGGTCTTCGTCACCGGCAGCTCGTCCGGCGGCATGGAGACCAACGCCCTCCTCGCGCTCTACCCTGACGTGTTCGCCGCCGGCTCGGTGTTCATGGGCGTGCCGTTCACCTGCTTCGCCAACGAGGCCGACTTCCCGCCGCAGACCAGCCGGTGCGTCAACGGCGCCATGGACCGCACCCCGCAGTCCTGGGGCGACTCGGTGCGCGCGGCCTACCCCGGCTACAGCGGACCGCGGCCGCGCGTGCAGCTCTGGCACGGCAGCCAGGACACCCTGGTCCCGTACCAGCTCCTCCAGGAGGAGGTCGAGCAGTGGACCAACGTGTTCGGGCTGAGCCAGAACCCGACGACCACCGACCGGCCCCAGTCGAACTGGGAGCGCAAGCGCTTCGCCGACGCCTCCGGGACGGTCCGCGTCGAGGCGGTCACCGCCTTCGGCGCCGGGCACAGCCTGCCCCAGGGCGGCATGGCGCGGCTGGCCGTCGAGTTCTTCGGCCTGCACCAGAGCGACCCGGGCGGCGGCACGACCCCGCCCGAGACCACCCCGCCGCCGACCGGCGGCTGCACCGCGACCGTGCGCACCGTCGGGAACTGGGGATCGGGCTGGCAGGGCGACGTCGACGTCACCGCCGGAGCCCGCGCCCTCACCGGGTGGACGCTCACCTGGACCTGGCCCGGCGGCCAGTCCCTCGCCAGTAGCTGGAACGCCCAGGTCACCGCCTCGGGCTCCACCGTCACCGCCCGCGACGTCGGCTGGAACGGCGCCATCGCGGCGGGCCAGACCCGCACCGCCGCGTGGGGCTTCGTCGGATCGGGCCCCGCCGCGACCCCGACCGTCACCTGCACACCCGCATAACCCGCCCGAACGGGAACCCTTCCGCCGCAGCACCACCGGAAGGGTTCCCGCCCAGCGCGATCGAGGACGTCCGCGCCGCGGCCGACCTGGTTCGGGCGGTCATCGCCGACGCCCAGCTGTCAGGTCACCACCATGCGGTCTGGTACTGCGGGGTGCACGGGGTGTCGGTGTTGGTGGTGATGAGGATGCAGGCTTTGAAGGCCCGGTTGGATGAGGTCGAGGTCGGATACATGTAGGACGTTCCGGTGTAGAAGCCGTCGTGTTCGCAGGCGAGGTCTTCGACGCGGTCGCCGTTGAGGTCGATCTTCATCACGATGCCCCAGACGGGGTTGCCGTCGATGACGCGGGCCCATCCGTAGCGGACACCGTTGAGGTAGCCGGAACGCACTTGGATCGTGCCCCGGTACGAGGCGATGGACCGGACGGTCTGCCGTCCGGTCACGTTCGGGTTGGACTCCGGGCCGCCGGACACCGACTGGCAGCTCTGCTGGGCGCCGATACCGCTCGGAGTATCGAGGGGCGAGGACGCCGGGCTTGCAGCGACCGACTGCGTGAAGACGAGCGTGATGGTCGTGGCGAGCGCCAGGCCGATCGCTGCCAGCCTGCTCCTGATTCGTTGCATGCTGCAACTCCGTTCCCTTGCAATGACCTGCGCTGACCGATTTATCGCAACCCCAAGCGCGGTCGGATCTCATTCCAGAGGAACACCGGTACGTCCGTCGAGCCAGGAGCGGTTGGAATCGCTTGGAAACGGAGGCCCCGCCGTCGCGCAGTCGGCGCGAAGCACTGTTCATCGCACGAAGAAGACGATGATGGTCGGCGACCGGCGCATCCCTTTGATCAGGAGGGTCAGATACGTTGGAGCGCATGATCTCCCGACAGGCGGCATCGGCCGACCGCTCGCGCTTTGAGCGCGTTGCGACTGCGTTTTGGATGCTCGGTGCGGAGAGCACCGTGCACGCGGGTTTCGAGGTCGTCCGGCACGCGGCGGCGCCGGATCATCCGCTCGGGACCTTCGTCCACCGGGTGCGCGATGCTGCGGCGATGGCCGTGATCGCGGCGGGCGAGGACGCTGTGGTGCCTGGACGGCTGCTCGTGGACGCGGACACCCCGGGTGAGGTCGAGGCCGTAGCGGCCCTGCACGACTGGACCGTGGAGCATCTGCTGCTCCTGGAACTGCCGAAGAGCACCGTGGTGCCCGAACCGGAGGGGCTTGAGGTGCGCGTCGCGGAGGGCGACGATGACTGGCGGGAGATCGAGCGGCTGTTCCGCATCGACCACCTCGAAGAGGACTCCCGCCACGGCACGGCCCCCCGGCCTGAGGCGCAGACGCGCGCGGCGGTCGACCTGCGCCGATCGTTGGGGCCGCAGGTGCAGTACCTCCTCGCCGAGCGCGGCGGCGCGGTCATCGGGTCGATCGCGGCATGGCCGGGCATCGAGGGCATCGGCGTCATCGAGGACGTGTTCGTGCACCCCGGGCAGCGGGGCGCGGGCATCGCGACGCAGATGCTGCGCCATGCCGTGCAACGGGCCCGCGCCGGCGGTGCCCGATCGATCCTCATCGGCGCCGAGGTCGAGGACACGCCGAAGCACCTCTCTCTACCACGCCTTCGGTTTCCGACCGGTCTGGCTGCAGCGTAGTTATATGCGACCCGTATCGTCCACAAGGGATGAGTAGCGATGCTGCGACCTCGCCCTCGAAGGGCTCTACGTCAGCATCGGGTGAGACCGTGCGGATCGGGTTCACGGTCGCGGTAGGTTGTCTGCCATGCCTGAACTCGCAACCGCCGCTTGGCCGCCTGACCCGATCAAGACCGCGCGGCTCGTGCTCCGCGAGCCCGTGGTGGGGGACCGGGCGGGGATCGTCGACCTGTTCACCTCGCCGGAGGTGGGCACGTACATCGGCGGGCCTCGACCGCGCGAGGAGTTCGAGCGTGCGATGCCCGAGACTCCGAGAAAGCGTCCCGGTCTGTTCGTGGTCGATCTCGACGGTTCCATGATCGGGATCGTCACGCTCGACCGCCGCGACCCCGAGCATCCGGTCCATGTCCGGCCGGGGGCCGAGGAGGTCGAGCTCGGCTACATGTTCCTGCCGCAGTCGTGGGGGCACGGGTACGCGGCTGAGGCGTGCGCGGCCGCCCTCGAGTGGTGCGCGCGGGCACTGCCCGGCGAGCCGGTCGTGCTGACGACGCAGACCGCGAACGGGTCCTCGATGCGCCTGGCGGCGAAGCTCGGGTTCGCCGAGGTCAAGCGGTTCGAGGAATGGGACGCCGAACAGTGGTTCGGTGTCTGGACCCCTTCGGACGCCGACCAGGACGCCTTGAAGGCCCCCTGAACGAGCCCAGGGCGTGAACTCGGCTGGGGTGCAGTCGATTTCGGTTGGCTACTCGCGCGCCGGAGACGGTGCGAGCCCGGCCGACCAGGCCCATGCGGCGACGCCGACGCGGTTGGGCACCCCGATCTTGCCGCGGATGTTCGCGAGGTGGTTCTTCACCGTTCCGGCGCTGATGAACAGCTCGGCCCCGATCTCGGCGTTCGTGAGCCCGTGCGCCACCAGCCGCGCGACCTCCCGCTCGCGATCCGACAGGGCCGCGCCCCCGCCCGCGGCAGGCTCGGCCTGGATCATCCGCCGCAGCAGGCGCACCGTGATCTGCGGGCTGATGAGCGTGTCGCCGGACATCGCGGCCCTGACCGCCTCGATCAGCAGCGTCGGCCCCGACCGCTTGAGCAGGTAGCCGCAGGCGCCGTCACGCAGCGCGGTGTACACGTACTCGTCGAGGTCGAACGTGGTCACCACGACCACCCGCACCGGATCGGCCGCCTCGGGCCCGGCCAGCGCCCGGGTCAGTTCCAGGCCGTCGAGGACGGGCATGCGGATGTCGGCCAGGACGACGTCGGGCCGCAGGTGGCGGGCCTGGTCGAGCGCGCTGCGCCCGTCGGCCGCCTCGGCGACGACGGTCATGTCCGGCTGGGCGTCCAGGACCATGCGGAACGCGTCCCGGATGCCCTCCTGGTCGTCCGCGATGAGGATCCGCGTCGTCATGCGCCCGCTCCCTGGTCCGGTATCGGCAGTCGGACCGCGACCTGCCAGCCGCGGGGTTCGCGCGGGCCGGCGGCGACCGTGCCGCCGAGGCGTTCGACGCGCTCGGCCATGCCCGGCAGGCCCAGGCCCGCCGACGCCCTGACGGGTCTCGCCGGGGCGCGGCCGTCGTCGGCCACGGTCACGCGGAGCCACCCTTCGTCCTCGACCAGTTCGATGGACACCGTCTCGGCCGAGGGCGCGTGGCGGCGCACGTTGGTGAGCGCCTCCACCACGGCCCGGTAGGCGACGGCGCCGTTCTCCCGCCCGGCCTCGCGCGCCAGCCGCCGGTCGACCGCGACCGCGGCACTCCCGGAGGCGGCGAAGCGCCGCGCGAGCGCCTCGATGTCGTCCAGTCCGCAGACGGGCCGGCGCGAGGCGTCCTCGTCGTCGCGGAGCATGTTCACGGTGCGGTCCATCGATTCCAGGGCCCGGACCCCGGCCGCCTCGACCTGCTCCAGCAGCCGCGCCAGCCGCGGGTCGTCCCCGGCGAGGACCATCCGGCCGGCCTGGACGCGCGCCACGATCTCGCTGACGTCGTGGGCGACGAAGTCGTGGAGCTCCCCGGCCAGGCGCAGCCGCTGCTCCTGCCGGGCCCGCTGCACGGTGCGCTCGCGCTCGGCCACCGTCCAGCGCAAGTACCAGGCCGCCGTCCCGACCGCCAGCGCCGGTACCGTCCACAGTGCACTCGCCGCCACCAGTGAGAGGAACGGCTCGCCGGTGAGCATGCGCTGCACGATCAGCGCCGTCGCCGCGCCCGCCGCACCGGCCGAGGCCACGGCCGCGCGCGGCGGCGCCCACCGCACCGCCATGAACACCAGGGCCACGAGCATCGCCGGCTCCAGCAGGATCCACAGGCCCGTGACCGCATCGGGTTCGGACCCGTCGCCGGGCGCCCGGGCCACCATCCACGCCGTCACCGCGATCGACGCCGCCCCGCCTGCCACGGCCGCAACCGGGCCGAGGCGCGCACTGCGCGGCCCGGCCGCGAGCGCCACCGCCACCGCCAGGCCCGCCGCGAGCGGACCGGCCATGAGCACGGCCGGATCGGCGGGCAGCGCCATCGCCCCTGCGAGGAGGGTGAGCGCCACCGCCGCCGCCAAGATCCGTCGTCCGTTCACCTCCCGAGCTTAAACGGGCGCCCTCGCGGACGCGATGTGCCGAAAGGACCAGCCGCGCCCCGTGCGGCCCCGAGGTCGCGCCGTTCGGCATATCGCCGCCGCGGCCCGCCCGTCCGAGACTGGAGGCATGAGAAGCACTTGGTATCGATGGATCGGCTACGCAACGGCCGCATGGACCTTCGCCTACGGCCTGCTGGGTCTGTATTGGACGTTCGGCGGCAGGGGGTTCCCCTTCGGCGTCGGCGACGCCGAACTCACGGCCGAGGAGGAGCCGCCCCTGAAGTTCAACCTCCTCGGCGAGGCCACCCCCGAGGTCGCCGGGCCGGTCATCGCCGCCCTCGGCCTGGTCGGCGCGGTCGTCGCCGTCCTCATGGCGCGCGGATACGCGAAGGGCCCGCTCCGGTGGCTCCTGCCGGCCTTCGCGTGGACGGTCGCGGTCGCGCTCGCGGTCGGCATCCAGGACTACCGCACCCTGATCGTGGTCGCCTACAGCCCGATCATGCTCATCGTGGTGCCCTTCACCGGCCTCGCCGGCGAGTTCCAGTGGAGCGACCTGTTCACCGTGCCCCGCCTGAACCTCCTGGTGTGCCTCCTCGCGGGCGTCGCCTGGGCGCTCACAGCGGTCGCCCACCGCCGCAGGGTTTCCGGCGGCTGCGAGGCGTGCGGGCGCACCGGCGAGGACTCGTCCTGGATCGACCGCGCGGGCAGGACCGCCACGTGGATCGCGTTCTTCGCGCCGCTGCTGTACTGCGCCACCCGCTGGGCGTGGGCGCTCGGCTTCAGCCTGGGCATCGACCCCGAGTTCTACCGGGAGGGGCAGGAGATCGGCCTGTGGATCGCGGGCGCGCTGCTCGCGACGCTCGGCGCGCTCGGGGCCGTGCTCACCCTCGGGCTGATCCAGCGCTGGGGCGAGGTCTTCCCGCGCTGGATGATCGGCCTGCGCGGGAAGCGGGTGCCGCCGATGCTCGCAGTCGTCCCGGCGGTGCTGGTCTCGGTCCTCATCACGTCCGCGGCCTGGATGTACGTGCGGGTCGTGGCGATCGACGGGGTCACCCTCAGCACCTGGCCGCTGACCCTCCCCGAGGTGTTCTGGGTCGTGTGGGGCGCGGCGCTCTTCGTCGCCGCCATCGCCTACCACCGGCGGCGCCGAGGCGCCTGCGACGTCTGCGGCGCGGGCGGCGCCGAGGCCGGGCCGCCGCTCACTCCGCGGGCGACCGCGGCCAGCGCACGGCCTGGGCGACGATGACGTTCTCGCCGTTGTAGGCGACCGCGGGGCCCTCGTGCAGCTCGTAGCCGAGCGCGAGGGCCTCGCTCACGCGGCGGCAGAACCGCTCGTCGTCGGGGCCGGTCAGGACTCGGTAGACGGGCAGTCCGTCGGGTGGCGCGCTCATGCCGGCAAGGATCGCAGACCTCCCGGGGGCGCGTTCGGCCGATCCGGCGGCCGATTCCGCCCGGATCGGGGAGCCTCCCCGGCGTGCGTCCCCGCTAACCTGGAGTGATGGCTGACCCCTCGGCTCCCGTTCCTCCCCTTGGCGATCCGCTCAGTCCTGAGGCGACCGCGGCGATCGCGGCGTTCGCCGCCGAGGACCCCATCCCGCTCTCCGACCTCCTCAAGTCGCTCAAGGTGGACGTCGAACGGCTCTGGCGGCTGCCGCGATGGAACGACGAGTCCGGAGGCGGTGAACCCGGAGTCGCCGACCCCGGGGACCAACCGCCGCAGTCCGACCGGGACGAGCGCGACACGGTGCTCGGCGACGCCCTGCTGGCCCTGCGGGAGGAGCCGGCCGGCGGCGCCCTGCTCGCACTGCACGTATGGAACCTGTGCGCCGAGGAGTGGGAGCACACCTACCGGTTCGACCGGATGCTCGGCACCCTCCGCGCCTTCGCGGACCTCTGGGACCGCGACCGCCGCGACGCGGGCGACCCCGACACGCGGGCGGCCGGCGACGCCGGCGCCGCCCTCGCGCTCCTGCAGATCCTCGAGATCGACGCCGAGTCGGCGATGTGCCGCGGCGACCTGCCCCGCCAGGCGGCCGCGGCCGCCGACACCCTTCGGGCCGGCGAGGAGCTGCTGTCGGCGAGCGCCGCGATGAGCGGGCGCTTCGCGCCCCTGCGCGCGTACTTCCAGGCGCTGGCGCAGGCGCGCATCGCCTACTACCGGGCGCTGTGCGGCGCCGTCGGGTCGGCCGCCGAAGCGCTCCGCGGGCGCCTCGACCCGCTCGCCGACGGAATCCGCGCCCTCGCGCGGGCCGAGCGAAGCGATGAGCTGTCTCCCATCGAGCGCAGTGAACTGCGCGCGCACCGGTTCAGCCTGGAGCGGATCGCGGCCGCCGCCGACGAGGAGTGGCTGACCGTCGACCGGGCCGAGGTCACGTTCGTGATCCCGTTCGGCCTCAACGGCCGCCCTCCGATGGAGGTGGTCGAAGCCCTGCGCGGCATGGACGGGCCCCCGGTGATCGCGGGCGTCCAGGGGCGTGCGATCCGCCAGTCGTTCCAACTCGACGACGTCTGGGCCGGCGCCGACTACCTCGAGCGCCGCTTCGAAGGCGCCGCCGTCGAACTGCCCCCGGTCCGCCTGCGCCACCTCGACGGCGCCCCCATCGCCGAGTTCACCGCCGAACTCCGGCTCTCCCAGCTCGGCAACCACTACCTCCGCCTCGACTCCGAGGTCCGCGACGCCGACCCGCACGAGATGCAGATGGCCCTCTTCCGGGCCGAGCACGGGCACGGCCGCATCGCCGTCGAGTGCGGCGGGCGCACCTGGGACCGCCTCGCCGACTTCGCCGCCGACTTCCAGGCCGGTGTGGCCCGACGGCTCTCGGGGCAGGGCGAGGTGACCGCCCGGCCGGGCCGCTACCAGGTGCTCGTCGCGCTCCACGAGCTCAGCGCCGGCACCGGCCCCGGCGCACCCGCCCGCGAGCGGCGGCCGGTGACCTCCGGCGGGGACCTGCTGGGCCTGTTCGGCGCCCAGGCGCTGCTGCACCCGGTGGCGAACGGGATCGGCTCGGTCTGCGACTGGAGCCGGTACGCCGTCGACGCGTCGCAGCTGCTGCACGACGTGCGCAAGCGCGGCGACCTGGTGGCCGCCACCGAGAACACCACCGTGATCGCGCTGTTCGGCAGCCCCAGCTTCATGATCGGCACCTACCGCACTCTCGCCGAGTTCGTCGGCTCCCTCGACGGCCTGTTCAGCGCCTGGCACGACCGGCTCGCCTCCCACCACCCGCGCGTCACGCACCTCGTCGGCGAGACCACCGACGAGCGGAGCGTCGAGGCGCTGGGAGCGTACAGCGAACGCCTGCACGTCGAGCAGCTCCTGCTCCACGACTTCGCCACCGAGACCCGGTCGGTGCTCTCGCTGATCCACTCGCCCAACCTGGTCACCTCGCCCACCGACGCCGCCGCGCTCTCGGTCCTGCTGCGCGCCGCCGAGGTCGAGCAGCTCGAACTCGACTTCGCGACCAAGCTCCGGGAACTGCTCAGCGACCGCATCGAGGTGCGCATCGACGCGATGGCGACCAAGCTCCAGCAGCGGTTCGAGGCCGACCGTGTCCGCCAGGAGCGGTTCAACCGCGGCGTCGTCGACGCCCTGCTCGCCGCCATCGCGGTGTTCGGCGCCGCGGGAGTCGTGCAGATCCTCCAGGCCGCGGGCCTGACGCAGCCCGCGTTCGCCGCATGGGCCGTCGCCGCGATCCTGGTGATGGCCGCCGTGTGCAGCGTCGCGGTGTTCCGCTGGTCCCGGTCGGCCGCCACTCCGGACGAGTGAACCCGGTGCGACAATGCCGTCGTGAACGCCTTGAACGTCGTGGTGCTCGGCCACGGGGACCGCCGCCTCGACACGGTCTACTCCGGACTGCTGGCGCCCTCGTTCCCGCCCGACCAGCTCGACACCCTGGCGGACCTGCGCGAGGGCATGGAGTCGGGCCGGGCCCACGTCCTCGCCGCCGTCGACGCCGACGGCCGGCCGCTGGGCACCGCGATCGCCGAGTGGTACGAGGAGGCGGGGGTCGTCCTGCTCGCGTACCTGGCGGTGGACGCCTCGCGCCGTTCGCAGGGGATCGGCGGCCGGCTGCTCGAAGCCGCACTCGAGGACTGGACCGACAGGTTCCGCCCGGTGATGGTCGTCGCCGAGATCGAGCGGCCCACCAGCACCGTCCGGCGCCCCGAATGGGGCGACCCCGGGCGCCGGTACGCGTTCTACGGCCGGCACGGCGCCCGCGCGCTCGACCTCCCCTACTTCCAGCCCGCGCTGCGCCCGGACAGCGAACGGGAGCACGGGATGCTGCTGATCGCCCTCGCGATCGACCCGTCGGTGCGGGAGCCGGGGGGAGTGGCGGCCGCACCGGTCCGGCGCTTCCTCGAAGCGTATTTCACCGCCACCGAGGGCGCGGTTCCCCGCGACGAGGAGGGCGCCGCGCTCCTCCGGGCGGCCGCACGGACGCGGACCGTCGCCGCCCACGCGCTTCCCCGCTCACTCGGCGCCGTCCCGCCCGCGGCCGCAGAGCCGGACCGCTGACCGAGGGGAGGCGCCGACCGAGGCATCAGCCTCGGGCGTCGACCAGGACCACCTTGTGCTCGACGACGCGGTCGTAGTCGATGAGCACGGCCCGCGCCTCGGGCTCGACCACGGCCGCGGTGCAGTCCTCCCCGGCGAAGGCGCGGATCGCATCGAGCGAGGCCCACAGCGTCAGGGTCTCCAGGCTCTCCGTGCCCGCCACGAGGTAGCCGCCCTCGAAACCGGGGCGTGCGCGCAGCAGCGGCAGCAGCACGTCCTCGAAGTACGTCCGGTACGCGGCGGTCCCGTCCGGGGTCGCCCTGGCGGTCCAGGTGCGCATGATCATCGGTTCGTCGCCTCCTTCACTCGGAGAGGCCGATGCTATTGCCGGAGGGAGTAGGAGCGCATCAGTCGACCGACGGGGACCCTTACCGGTGCCGCCGAAGCAGTCAGTCCGGAGTGGACGAACTGGCGGCGCCGTCCGGGGCCGGAGGTCCGGTGAGGGTGCCGAGGGCGATGTGGTCGGCGACGAGGAGCTGCTGCCACTCCGCAAAGGAGAGGTGGACCTCCTTGGCGATCGCCTCGCGCTCGGCGCCGGAGGACGCCGCCGCGAGGCGGTCGCGCACGAGGCGGACCTTCACCGCTTCGAGGACGAACGCCTGCTCCTTGAGGCGGTCCAGGCGCCGTTCGAGCTCCCAGTACACGTCGGCGTCCGGGGTGGTGGAGGGCCTGTCGCGGGCGAGGACCCGGGCCCGTTCGGCGGCGGCGAAGATCTGGGCGATGCGCTCGATGGCGGCGACGGTCTCGGTGTTGTCCGCCTCCCACCCGGTCCACAACGTGCCCTGGAGGTTCTCGGTGTACGGCGCCCACGAGGGCAGGTCGCGGCCGGGGCACGTCTCAAAGATGCCCTCGACCGTGCCGTCGAGCAGTTCACTGGGGCCGATCAGGATCACCGTGTGGGTGCCCGCGTCGTAGCGTGCCCGGGAGCCGGAGAACAGGGCCGCGAGCGCCGGTTCGTCGGTGGCCGCGGGGAACTCCGCCGCCGCGGCCGCCAGGGCCGCCTCCATGCTCGGATGCGTTGTCGAAGCCATGACCCGGACCATAGTGACGCGCACCGGCGCCGTCAACCGCAGTACGCGGACGCCCGACCGCGCGCGTCGGGCCGCGCCGCCGCCGATCTCGCCGCCGACGTCACCTGCCCGACCAGCCGTCCGAATCGCTCACGTCCCGGTCCGGGGGCGCCGGGGCGACCGTCGGGTCCTCGTACGGCGTCGACAGCACGATGTGGGTCCGCATGTCCCCGTGCTGGCCCAGCTTCTCGACGAACCCCTCGAAGTGCGCCAGCGACGTGGCGCGGACCTTCAGCATCGAGCAGTGCTCGCCGCTAAGCTTGTGCACCTCGGTGACCTCGGGGTACTCCTCGGCGGCGGAGGTCTTGAGCAGGCACCTGCCGAACTTGCAGCGCAACTGGATGAACGCCAGGATCGGCTGGCCCGCCTTGGCCGGGTCGACCCGCGCGGCGTACCCCGCGATGGCCCCCGACTCCTCGAGCCGGCGCACCCGCTCGCCCACCGCCGGCGCCGACAGGTGCACGCGCCGGCTCAGCTCCTTGTACGAGAGCCGGGCATCGGACTGGAGCTCCGCCAGGATCAGCCAGTCCACATCGTCGAGTTCGGGCGTCCGGAAAGCGTGCACCGCGATCTCCTTTCGTTCGCAAAGCCGCAGGGCCGCAGACCGGTTCGAAGGCCATTCGATTCGACCGGCCACCCTTCTAGCCTCGTCTGATGCACACCAACCGTACTGCGGCCCTTCCCGATGCGTCAGGCCGCGCCATGCTCCGCAGCCCCGCGATCCGGGCCCTGCGCGCCGCCTGCGTCGCCGGCGGCTTCGCCCAGTCCCTGACCGGCACCGCCGGCGTCCTGCTCGTCGTCGACGTGACCGGCTCCGAGACGGCCGCGGGCCTGCCGCAGACCGTGCTCGTGGCGGGCTCGGCCGCCGCGGCGGCGTTCGCCTCCCGCCTGTCGATCCGCTTCGGACGCCGGCGGACCCTCTCCGCCGGGGCGGCGGTCGCGGCGGCGGGCTCGCTCGCCATCGCCGCGGCGGCCCTGACGTCCTCACTGGCGATCGTCCTCATCGGCTGCGCACTCCTCGGCGCCGGGACCGGGACGGTCATGCTCGGCCGGTACGCCGCCGCCGAGCAGGTGCCCGAATCCCTCCGCCCCAAGGCGATGGCCTCGATCCTGGCCGCGACCACCATCGGGGCGGTGGCCGGACCGAACCTGCTCGCCCCCGCGAGCCTGGCCGCCGAAGGGCTCGGCCTGCCCGGACTGGCCGGCCCGTTCGTCTTCGGGGCGCTGGCGTTCGCGGTCACCATCGCCATGCTGCGCACCGGACGGCTGCACGACGCCCCGCCCTCGGCACCCGCACCGGCGTCGGCGCCCGCGAACGACCGGTTCGCCTCGGCCGCAACGGGACTCGCCGTCCTGGCCCTGTCCAACCTGGTCATGGTCGGCGTCTCGACGATGGCGCCGGTGCACCTGGGCCACCACGGCGGCGGGCTGGAGACGGTCGGACTGGTCGTCAGCGCCCACGTCGCCGCCATGTTCGCCCCCTCGGTGCTCAGCGCGCACCTGGTCCAGCGCCTGGGCGCGGCCCGCACAGCAGCGCTGGCCGGCGTCGTCATGAGCGGCGCGTGCGTCATCCCCGCGACCGGCACCACCTCGCACTGGATGCTCGGGATCGCCATGGTGGTCCTGGGCGTCGGCTGGAACCTCGGGCTGGTCTCCGGCAGCGCGATGCTGACGGCGTCGCTGCCGCGGCAGGTGCGCGTCAAGCGCGAGGGCATGGGAGAGGTCGGCATGGGCACGGCCGCGGCACTCGCCGGGCTCGCGTGCGGTCCGCTGATGGCCTTCGGCGGCTACGTCATGCTCGCCATGGCCGGAGCGGTCGCCGCGGCCCTGATCCCCTCGGTGGTGATCCCCAGGAGCACGTCCAGGCGGGCCGCACCCGCCTCGCGGCGTCCGGTGGCGCCGCCCGCGTACGCGGGCGAGGTCGCCCGAGTGGTCCGCGCGGGCGACTCGCGCAGCTAGAGGCATCCCCGCGGCGCCGGGGACCGATGTCGCTTTGACGGTGTTCCTCCTGCCCTGGGTCGACTAATCTGGAGGGCTACCCGTCGCGCCTGCCGGAGGTCGTCCATGCGAATCAGTGACATCTTGCGAGCAAAAGGATCCACCGTCACGACCATCCGGCCGGAGGACCCGGTGCGGGTGCTGGTGGCCGAACTCGCCCGCCACAACATCGGTGCGGTCGTCGTGAGCGCGGACGGGTCCACCGTCGCGGGCATCGTCTCCGAGCGCGACGTCGCGCGGGGGCTCCACGAGGACCCGGCGCTGCTCGACGCGCCCGTCTCGCAGATCATGACCGGCGACGTGCACACCCGCGCCCCCGGCGACTCGATCGAGGACCTGATGCTCCTCATGACCGAGCGGCGCATCCGCCATGTCCCCGTGCTCTCCGGCAGCGGGGCGCTCGTGGGGATCGTGAGCATCGGCGACGTCGTCAAGGCCCGCATCAGCCGCCTGGAGTTCGAGAAGGAGCAGCTGGAGGGCTACATCTCCGGAGTGGGCTGATCCGGTGCGCCAGCGCGTCCTCCGGGACGGCGGTGCGGAGCCATGCGGCGACCGCCGCAGGCCGAGCCGGGAGCGGGTGGTTGACCCGCCGCGCCCGTATCGCTAGCCTCAAGGGCAGTCCCGAGATCCACTGTGCCCCAGAGTGAAGGAACCCAGTCATGCCGCAGCGCCCTTCACTGGTCGGTCCCGTCGTGGCGGTGGTGATCGGGCTGGCCGCCCTGATCGGCGGGTTCATCCAGGTGGAGCGCACGTCGTGGGTGTTCGACGGCGAGGTGGTCGAAGCCGACGACATCTGCTCCTACTACGACCTCGACGGTGAACTGCTGGAGCAGAACCGGTGCAGCAGCGTCGCGGACCTGGAGACCAGGACCGAGGCGATGAGCGGCTTCCTGAGCTTCTGCGGCGGCGTGCTGCTCGTGGTGGGCATCGGCTTGGGCGTCCGCGCGATCAGGGATCCGGGATGACGCCGAAGCGGCCCGCGTCGTTCGCGGCGGCGGTGCGGAGCGTGCCGATCCCCTTCGCCGCTTCCGCATAGACGTATCTGAGTTCGCTGATGTGAATCCGGTGTTTCCGGAGGTCCGCGGTAGTAGCATCTGAGGATGGGATCCGGTGCGGAACAAGGCATGAGCGGTCGTCGCGATGCGCTCCGTGCGGCGCTCGGGGACATCGTGGTGCTGACCGAGCCGGCGGCCGTGGAGCCGTACCGGCGGGACCGGGCGCTCGACCCCGGTGCCGGCGTGCCGCTCGCGGTGGTGCTGCCCGAGACCACCGCGCAGGTGCAGGCCGTCATGCGGTGGGCCTCCGAACACGGCGTGCCGGTGACCCCGCGCGGGGCCGGGACCGGGCTCTCCGGGGGCGCCACCGCGATCGAGGGCGGGATCGTGCTCGGCACCGAGCGGATGCGCGCCGTCCGGATCGACGTCGACACGCGCATGGCGGTCGTCCAACCCGGCCTGCTCAACGCCGAGGTCAAGGCCGCCGCCGCGGCGGCGGGCCTGTGGTACCCGCCCGATCCGGCGTCGTTCGAGATCTGCTCGATCGGCGGGAACGCGGCGACCAACGCGGGCGGCCTGTGCTGCGTCAAGTACGGCGTCACGGCCGACTACGTCCTCGGCGCCGAAGTGGTCCTCGCCGACGGTCGCGCGGTCGTCCTCGGTGGACCGAGGCTCAAAGACGTCGCGGGCCTGTCGATGCTGAAGCTCTTCGTCGGCAGTGAAGGCACCCTCGGCGTCATCACCGAGCTCACCCTCCGCCTCCTGCCCGCCCCGCCGCCCGCGCGGACCGTGGTCGCCTGGTTCGACGGCACCGAGCGGGCCGCCGCCGCGGTCTTCGCGATCGCCTCGCGCATCCGGCCCTCGATGCTCGAGTACATGGACCGCATCTCGGTCAACGCGGTCGAGGACGTCCTGCACATGGGTCTGCGCCGCGACGCGGCCGCGCTCGTCGTCGCCCGCTCCGACGACCAGCACCCCGGCGGCGCCGAGATCGCGGTCATGCTGCGCGCCTTCGCCGACCACGGCGCGACGGAGGCGTTCGAAGCCGATCCGGCCGCGGGGGAGCGGTTCGCGCAGGCCCGCCGCATGGCCATCCCCGCCGTCGAACGCCTCGGCCCGCTCCTCATGGAGGACGTCGGCGTGCCCCTGCCCCTGCTCGCCGACCTCGTCAAGGGCGTCGAGGCCATCGCGGCCGAGCGCGGGGTCGCGATCGCGTTCATCGCGCACGCCGGGGACGGCAACACCCATCCGCTCATCGTCCACGACCCCGCCGACCCCGACCTCACCGAGCGCGCCCGCCTCGCGTACGGCGAGGTCATGGACCTCGCGATCCGCCTGGGCGGCACCATCACCGGGGAGCACGGCGTCGGCCGCCTCAAGCGCCCCTGGCTCGCCGGCCAGATCGGCGACGACCTGCTCGGGATCTCGCGCGAGGTCAAGCGCGCGCTCGACCCCGGCGGCATCCTCAACCCCGGCGTGATCTTCGCGGCCGAAGTACCGGACGCACCAGGCGAACCAGCCGTGCCAGGCGCTCAGTAGGTCGCGCGGCCGCCGCTGATGTCGTAGACCGCGCCGGTCGAGAAGCTCACCCGCTCGGAGGCGAGCCACGCGACCAGCTCGGCGACCTCCTCGGGCCGCCCCACCCGCTTCATCGGGATCAGGCCCGTGATGTGCGCCAGCACCTCAGGGGCCGTCGCGTCGTTCATCGGCGTCGCGATCACCGCGGGCGCGATGGCGTTGACCAGCACCCCGGTCAGCGCGAGCTCCTTGCCCGCGGACTTCGTCAGCGCGATCACCGCGGCCTTCGACGCGGAGTACGGCGCCAGGCCCGGATTCCCGTCCTTGCCCGCGATGCTCGCGAGGTTGACCACGCGCCCCCAGCCGCGCTCGACCATCCCGGGGACGAACGCCCGCATGGCCCCGACCACGCCCAGCACGTTCACGTCCAGGACCCGGCGCCAGTCGGCCGCAGTCGATTCGAGCAGCGGCGCGTTGCCGCCGATGACCCCGGCGGAGTTCACGAGGACGTCGACCGGCCCCACCCGCGCCGCCGCCTCCGCGAGCGCCGTGTCGTCGGTGACGTCGAGCCGGATGTCGGCCCGGTCGTCGAGGTCGAGCGTGACGACCCGCAGCCCGTCCTCGCGCAGCCGGGCCGCGCTGGCGGCGCCGAGCCCGCTCGCACCCCCGGTGACGACCGCGACCTTGGGAGCGGATGCGCCCATGCTCTCCTCCTCGGTTCGGCCACAGGCAAACAGTGCGAATCCGGGACCGGGCCCGTCGAATACGAGATCGACACTCGCGTTGCACCCATGTTTACCGATATACTAGCCGCCATCGCCCCATCGATCCACCTTCCGGAGGTCGGCACAGCATGGACTCACGGCTCCGCAGCGCCGAATGGTACGAGGGAACCGACCGCAACGCCTACATCCACCGCGCCTGGATGCGGCGCGGCCTGCCCCAAAGCGCCTTCCACGGCCGCCCCCAGATCGCCATCGCCAACACCGCCTCCGAACTCGTCCCGTGCAACGCCCACCTCGACGAGGTCGCCCAGTCCGTCAAGCACGGCGTGTACGAGGCCGGCGGCATCCCCCTCAACCTCCCCGTGGTCGCCCCCGGCGAGACCCTGGTCAAACCCACGGCCATGCTGTGGCGCAACATGACCGCGATGGCCGCCGAGGAGATGCTGCGCGCCAACCCCGTCGACGGCGTCGTCCTCCTCGGCGGCTGCGACAAGACCATCCCCGCCCTGCTCATGGCCGCCGCCTCGGTCGACCTCCCTGCCGTCGTCGTCCCCGGCGGCCCGATGCTCACCGGCACCTTCCGCGGCGAGGCCCTCGGCTGCGGCACCGACGTGTGGCGACTCTCCGAAGAGGTCAGGGCCGGCACCCTCAGCGAAACCGACTTCCTCAAGTCCGAGTCGGCGACCATCAGGTCCAAGGGCCACTGCAACACCATGGGCACGGCGTCCACAATGGCGCTCGTGGCCGAAGCCCTCGGCATGGTCCCGCCCGGCCTCGCCGGCACCCCCGCCCCCGACGCGCGGCTCCTCGAAGCCGCCCACGAGACCGGCAGGCTCGCCGTCGACCTCATCGCCGCCGACCGCCGCCCCTCCACTTTCCTGACCGAGGCGAGCTTCCACAACGCGATCGTCGCGCTCGCGGCCATCGGCGGCTCCACCAACGCGGTGGTCCACCTCCTCGCCATCGCCGGGCGCCTCGGCATCGACCTCACCGTCGACGACTTCGACCGGATCGGCGCCGACGTGCCCCTCCTGGTCAACCTCCGGCCCGCCGGGAAGTACCTCATGGACGACCTCCACCGCGCCGGCGGCTTCGCGGCCGTCCTGCGCGAGGTCCGCGACCTCCTCGACCCCAACGCGCTCACCATCACCGGCGAACCGCTGGTGTCCTACCTGGACGACGCGCGGATCTGGGACGAGGACGTCATCTCCCCGCGCTCGCGGCCGCTCCAGGAGGCCGCCGGCATCACCGTGCTGCGCGGCGGCCTCGCCCCCGGCGGCGCGATCATCAAGCCCGCGGCCGCCTCCCCGCACCTGCTCCAGCACCGCGGGCGGGCGCTCGTGTTCGACTCGATCGAGGACTTCCGCGACCGCGTCGACGACCCGGACCTCGACGTGGACGCCGACACCGTCCTCATCCTGCGCGGCTGCGGCCCCAAGGGCTACCCGGGCATGCCCGAGGTCGCGAATCTGCCGCTGCCGAAGAAGCTGCTGGAGCAGGGAGTCCGGGACATGGTCCGCATCTGCGACGGCCGCATGAGCGGCACCGCCTACGGCACCGTCGTCCTCCACGTCACCCCCGAGGCCGCCGCGGGCGGGCCGCTCGCGCTGGTGCGCACCGGCGACCACGTGGTCCTCGACGTCCCCAACCGCCTGCTCGACCTCGACGTGCCCGCCGACGAACTCGCCGCGCGCGTCCCGAACGAGGCCACTGTGGACGGTTACGCGAAACCCGCCCGCGGCTGGGAGCGCCTGTACATCGACCACGTCACCCAGGCCGACACCGGCGCCGACCTCGACTTCCTCCAGGGATCGAGCGGCGCGGAGGTCCACCGCGAGTCCCACTGAGCGCACAGCGAACGACCCCGCGGCCGGACCGGCCGCGGGGTCGCCTTGTTCAACGAACTGCTCAGAGCAGGAGGGACATCAGGACGAGCTGCACCGCGATGAGGACGTCGACCACGGCGCACCATTCGGCGCCGGTGCGGGCGACCCCGGCGTTGGCGCGGTGGTGGGCGATGTCCCAGATGCCGTGGGCGAACCAGCCCGCGGCCACGGCGTAGAGGGCGGTGTCGAAGTCCGCGGCGTTGAGTGCGGTCGCCGAAAGCGCGGCGAAGACCGCGAGGCCGGCGATCTGGAGCAGGAACGCGGGCTCGACGAGGCGGCCCCGGATCGTCCCCCACACGACCGCGGCGAGCGAGATCGAGAGGAGGACCACGGACGGGTCGACCGCGTCCTGGAAGCGGAGCCCGACGAAGAGGGCGATCGCGCCGCCCAGGACCCACCAGGTGAGGTTGCGCCTGCCGGTGGCGCCGATGACGACGTACCACAGGGGGAGCAGGAGCATCGCCACGGCGAAGGAGTCGACGAGGCCGCGCGTGGGCTCGTCGGTGAAGCCGGGGATGCTCACGAGGATCGCGAGGAGGGTGGGCCAGCGTCGGATCAAGGCGTGCTTGAGTCCGCGGCCCTGCGGGGTCGAGGTGTCGGCGGGGTGGTCGGACATGGCGGTCACGTCGCTCATCGATGCCTCCGGGTGAGATGATCAAGATCACACTAGCGGCACCCGAATCGCGGCGCCAGGCCGCTGTCGACCGGTAAACATCGCGACCGACGCACCGCCCGATTCGTAGCGATTGCGTTGCCGCTCAACGCCGACCGGCCGGATCCTGCTCGTCACCCGGGACGGCGACCGCGACCCTCGATGCCGTCATCGGCGCTGGTGGGTGACGAGGGTCCAGGCGAGGCTGGCGAAGGCGGTCAGGGTGGCGAAGGCGCGCACGGTGTTCCAGGCGGCCCAGCGGGCTTCGTCGAGGATCGCCCGGGCGGCCGTGTAGTCGGCGTCGGTGTCGAGTTCGGTGATCGATCGGAGCTGCTGGTTGAGGGGTTCGTTGACGCCCATGGTGATCACGACGGAGACGAGGTAGGCCGCGAGGGCCACCGACAGCCAGACCAGGGTGGCGCGCCGGCCGGAGCGCAGATGGAGGACCAGGGCGAGGGCGATGAGGAGGAGCGAGCCGGTGAACTCGACGCCGAGGAACAGCGGGTTCATGATCGCGGCGTCGAGCGCCTGGAAGGCCGTCACGAAGGTGCGGTCGTCCACGTCGCCGAGACCGGGCATGATCGTGTTCGACCAGTCCGTGTAGACGCCGGCGGTCATGCCGGTGGTCACGGTGGCGAGGAGCAGGACGCCGGTGCGCAGCGGGTGCCGGACCGGGCGGGCGAGGGTGTTCGGTGCTGTCGTCATGTCTTTATCAAAGCCGACGCCGCTGCGATCATCCATAGCTCACAGACGCGATTCCATTCGAATTCGTCTACGCTCATCGGATGGACCCGGTCACCGCCCTCCTCGACGCCCCTCGCGCGCAAGGCGCCTTCCTGCTGCGGGTGACGATGTCGCCGCCGTGGTCGGTGCGCATCGAGGACGAGGCGCCGCTGACCGTGGTCGCCGTGACCTCGGGTTCGGCCTGCTACGCGCCCGACGAGGGCGATCCGGTCGAACTGCTCCCGGGCGACCTGCTGCTCATCGCCAGGCCTGACCCGTACCTGTTCGCCGACAATGCCGACCGCCCGCCCCAGGCGGTCATCCACCTGGGCGGCCGGTGCGAGACGCCCGCGGGCGCCAGCCTCGAGCTCCCCATGCGGCAGGGGGTCCGCACCTGGGGCAACGCCGCGGCGGGCCGCGACACCATGCTCGTGGGCACCTACCCGAGCGTGGGCGAAGCCGGGTCGCGGCTCCTCGGCGTGCTGCCGCCCACGATCCTCGTGCGCCGGGCCGACCACCGCACCGGCCTCATCGCACTGCTCGCCGAGGAGATCAACGGCGAAGGCGTCGGCCAGGCCAGCCTCCTCGACCGGCTCCTGGACGGCCTCACCGTCACCGCGATCCGCCACTGGGTCGAAGCCTCGGCCGAGAACCCGCCCGGCTGGCTCAGCGCCGGCGCGGACCCCGTCGTCGGGGCGGCCCTGGACCTCATGCACGACGAGACCGCCGAACCCTGGACCGTCGCCTCCCTGGCCCGCCGCGTCGGCCTCTCCCGCGCCGGTTTCGCCCGGCGCTTCACCGCCGCCGTCGGCGAACCGCCGATGTCCTATCTGACCGCGTGGCGCCTGGCGCTCGCAGCCGACCGGCTCCGCCACGACGACACCCCGGTCTTCCGCGTCGCCGCCGACGTCGGCTACCGCAGCCAGTTCACCTTCAGCACCGCCTTCAAACGCCACTACGGCGCCAGCCCCCTCGCCTACCGCCAGCGCGCGAGCGCCTGACGCCGCTGTCGAGCGAAATTGGCTGGGGTCGTTGCCGTTGCGGGCCAAGCGTTCGACTACCCGTCGGAGGTCGCGGAGGACGAGCGGCGGCTCGACTACTCGTTCGGTCTGGAGCGCATTCTGGACGGTGTCGACCGGCTCATCGGCCGGGCGTCCTAGCCGGTCAGTGCATCGGCTGCGCGAGCGAGCCGTCGACGCCGAACGCGGCCACCAGCGGCAGCGTGTGCGGCGCCAGGTCCACGACCGCCGGCGCCGCACCGTCATGCCTTGGGGGAACTGGAAACCGCCGAGTGCTCGCGCTTGCGCACCAGCCGGGCCAGCCATAGCAGCGCGAGGACTTCGGCGGCGATGGTGACCACCGCTGTGACCAGGCCCGCGGTCCCGTGGCCGGGGACCATGAACGCCGTGTGCGCGACCATCGCGCCGCCCACGAGCCACAGTCGGTGGGCGTCGCCCCAGCCAGGATCGGCCGCCCAGCGGCGCAGCAGCACGATCGTCGCCGCGCCCACCGCGAGCGAGCCCAGCAGCGGCAGGACGAGCGGCACGGCGTCCCCGAAGACCGGCCCGCCCGGCCGCAGGCCCGCGGGCATGAGCAGCCCCAGGAACACGAGCGTGGCGGCGGCACCGAAGGGGCCCAGCCAGATCGGACGCGACGGCAGTGGTCGCGCCGCGGCGGCGCGGCCCGGAAGGACCTTCAAGGCGACCACGGCCAGCACCGCGATCACCGCGGCGAACGCGATGAGCGCGCCGACCGGCGCCTGATAACCAGGGTCCTGGGTGGCCGCGATCCCGAACCGCAGCCCGGCCACGCCGAGCACCGCGGCCGCAGCCGCGACGACCAGCCCGCCCGTGCGCAGGTACGGGCGCGACCGGTGCCGCGGGAACAGCATGTCCATGAGCAGCAACGGGATCAGCACGCTGAACACGACGTGGACGCCCACCTGCGCCAGCCAGTACGTGCCGTTGAACCCGAGGAACCGCAGGCTCCACTCGGCCGCGTCGTACATCGTCGGGCTCGTCAGCGCTTGGAGCCCGAGCCCGTCCTCCGCGAGCTCGTACGCCAGCCCGAGCGCCACCAGGCTCGGCCAGCCGCCGCCCGCGCGGACCACCGCCTCGCGGATCAGCAGCACGCCCGCGCCGTACATCGGGATCAGCAGCGGCAGCGCGATCCACGTCTGCGGCACCGCGACCGCGGTGAACGTCAGCTCGGCGCACAAGGGCGCCAGCACGACCAGTGTCCAGGCGGCCTTGATCCGGCCGCGCGACCCGTTGTCCTCCATGGGTTTCTCCTCTCGTTCGGGTTCAGACGGCGAGGCGCTGGCGGGCGCGGGCGACGGCGTCGCCGACCACCGGGGGCCGGACCTCGTCGGCGGGGGAGGTGAGCAGGGCCGCGTCGACCGCGGACTGCATCTTCGCGAGGCCGCGCAGGACCACCGGCTGGAGCATCGAGAACACGAAGCTCCCGATGCCCGCGAGGGTCGTGGCGTCGGAGTACGCGTCGCCCCAGCCGAGCCAGGTGGTCGCGTACTCCATGCCGTCGGTCTCCACATGGCGGCGGATGAGCCAGCCGTAGAGCGGATAGAGCGTCACGGCGAGGGTCACGGCCCACCAGGTCACGCCCGCGACGAACCCGAAGAGCGCCACCGGGAACTGGACCGCGGCCCACACCAGGTCCTTCCACGACCGAGGGTCGGTCAGCGGGGCCAGGAAGCGGCGCATGCGGCCCGCGTCGCCCGGAGCCCGCTTGTACCGGGGCCGGGCGACCGGGCGGCGCAGCAGCGCCGCGAGGCGCCCGCGGGCGGCGGCGCTGAGGCCGCGCACCGCGTACAGGGTCGCCGCGAGGATCGGCACGCCGACCCACACGGCCACGGTGCCGACCCCCGCGGCGAAGGCCGCCACCCCGACCGCGAAGGCGGCCAGCGCGATCGGGAAGGCGGTGCACAGATACGCGGTGTCGGCCGCGACCTGCTTGACGACCTTGACGTAGAGCTGCTTCATGCGACCGGCCCGCCCTCGGTGTCGGATGCGTACGCTGTATCGGTTCTCATGCCCCCAGACTCCCGCACGAGCACGACGATTTCCACCCAAAAGGTGATGAAGTGTACTAGGGCGCGAGCAGTCGACCTAGTGCACTCGCCCCGGCGCCGTCTGGACGGATGCGGCGCTCGCGGCGCCCGGTGCGGCGGTTGAGGGTGGTGCGGAAGGGCCCCATGTCCTCTCCTTGAACCGTCTCGACTCGACGGAGGACCACATGACCTGGGCACCTGGGGCGCTCGTGCGGCACCGGCCGCTGCCGCGCCGGTTCTGGCCCGACGAGGCGTCGGCCGCGCACCGGATCTTCTACCGCGGCTTCGGCTACGACGGCGAACGCCGCCTCGTCTCCGGCTCCGCGTTCCTCCCCGCCGGACGGGCGCCCGGGTCCGGCTGGCCGGTCGTGGCCTTCGCCCACGGCACCACGGGCCTGTCGAACGCCTCCGCGCCCTCCCGGTCGGGCTTCTCCCGCCTCGAACGCGACCACATCGGGCGCTGGCTCGCGGCCGGGTACGCCGTCGCCGCGACCGACTACGAGGGCCTGGCCACGCCCGGCCCGCACCCGTACTTCAACGGCGAGGCGGTCGCCGACGACGTCGTGGACGCCGTCCGCGCGCTCCGCGGCCTCGGGCACCCGATCGCCGACGCCTGGCTCGTCGCCGGGTTCAGCCAGGGCGGGCACGCCGCGATGCACGTCGCCAACATCGCCACCGGCTACGCCCCCGAGCTCGACTTCCGCGGCACCATCGCACTCGCGCCCGCCGCGTGCGTCGCCGACCTCGTCGCGCACCTCACCGCGGACGGCGCGGGCCCGCTCTCGCCGATCACGATCCTCACCCTCGCGGGCGTGGCCGTCACCCATCCCGACTTCGACGTCGCCGACACCCTCACGCCGGTCGGGGCCGCGCTCGTCTCCCGGGCCGCCGGGGCGACGCTCAGGGACATGTTCCGGGCGGTCCGCGGCCTCACCAACGACGCCGCCGGGACCACCGGCGTGGCCGCCGTCCCCGACGTGGCCGAAGTCCTTGCGGCCGTGAGCGTCCCGGTGACCTACCTCGACCGGCCCGTGTTCATCGCCGCCAGCCGCGCCGACGAGGTCCTGCCGTTCGGCCCGGTCCGCGCGTTCGCCGCCGCACTGCGCGAGGCCGGCGCCTCGGTCCTCGACGTGCCGCACGACAGCGCCTCGCACGCCGGGATGCTCGCCGCCGGCCATCCCAGCGCGCTCGCGTTCGGACTGGCGCACCTGGCCGCCGAAGCCGCCGCGATCGAGGTCGCCGCGCACCGCTTCGACCTGCTCGACCAGTCCCGCGACGGGCGCCTCGCCCGCGACGACTACGACGCGTTCGCCCTGCGCCTGGCCCGCTCCCTCGGCCACGCCCCGCGCTCGCCCGAGGCGGTCGCGGTGCGCGAGGGCTACCGCCGGCTGTGGAACGCCGTGCGCACGGCCGCCGACACCGACGGGAGCGGCACGGTCGCCGCGGCGGAGTACCGCGCCTGGGTCGCGGGGCGATCGCGTCATGAGGGGTTCGCCGCGGCCGTGCGCCCGCTCGCCGCGGCCGTCATCGCCCTCGTGGACGCCGACGGCGACGGCGTCCTCGACCGGACCGAACTCGCCCGCCTCCTCATCGCCTGCCGCCAGGAACCCGCCGAGGTCGAGCGCACCTGCCGGGCCCTGGACCTGGACGGCGACGGCAAGGTGAGCGCCGAGGAACTGGTGGAGGCGGTGCGCGGCTTCTGCACCGGCGAGGACCGCCCCGGCGCCTGGCTCTTCGGCCGCTTCTGACGCTGAGGCGCCCGGTGTCTCAGCGGCCGACGTCGAGGAGGCGCGGACCCGCGAGCAGGCCCTTCACGAGGGCCGTGCCGTCGCCGAAGAGGGGGAGCAGGAACAGGACGTGCCCGAGGTACCACCACGAGAGCGGGCGCGTGGCCTCATGCACCGCGAGGGCGGCGCCCGCGAGGACGCACGCGAGCGGGCCCGCCGCGGCCACGGCCGCCGTCTGCCATCCCGTCATGCGGCCGCGGGGGACCACCGAAATGCGGGCGGGCGTGCGCTCGACCGTCACCGAGGCGACCGTCGGGATGCGGTGCAGCAGTAGGGCGTGGACGCACTCGTGGAGGGCGAACGAGGCCGTGAGGCCCGCGGTGGCGGCGAGGAAGATCCACGCCGCCACCGGGAGCTGGGTCGTGTCGCCGCTGACCGCCGCCCAGCCGAGCGCCGCCGCGAGGATCAGCGAGGCGAGCGCCAGCAGCGGCCAGACCTGCGCGGCCACCGCGAGCGCCACGCCCCGGAGGGAGGCTCCGGAGCGGGCGCCGCGGCTACTCACCGCGCTGCGCCAGGAGCTGGCGGCGGCGCGTCTGGAGCGTGTCGAGGATGATCTGGACGAGGGCGATGAAGGCCGCGACGACCGCGAAGATCACCGCCAGCGGGACGAATCCGTCGACGCCCATGGTGGCGCTGGTGGAGTTCGCGCTGGCCTCGGTGACCTCGAAGTACACGGCGTCGAAGAGCGCGGTCTTGCGGACCGGCTCGTCACCGGTCGTGGAGAACATGAGCAGCATCAGCGACACGACGGTCGCGGCGAGGGTGATGACCAGCGCGCTCCCGAGCGACACCAGGATGATTCGGAACTTCTTCACGGTTGCTCCTCTTGGATTCGTTGTCGTGGATCTCGACGATCGAGTGGGCGGCGACCGCCGCCGCGCAGCAGGCGATGACGGCCCGGGTGACGGCCGCGGGCAGGTCGAGCATGCCGAGGCCGATCGCGATGAGCCCGAACACGACCGCGGCGCAGGCGATGCCGAGCAGGATGGAGAACGGGTTGTTCCTCTCCGAGGGGAAGACGACCGACACCCAGACGGTCAGGACGATCCCGGCGAACGCGCCGAGCAGCGGCATCGCCGAGTCCGTCATCGCCGCCGGGTCGACGAGGGCCCCGATGAGGAACTGCGGCACCGCGAACGCGGCGATGAGCAGGACCTGGCCCTTGCACAGCCGCGCGTAGACCAGGCCCGCCGAGCGGGTCGCGATCGGCAGGCGCCGCAGCGGCTCGGTACCCGAGTAGTGGTACAGGCCCGCCGTCGACAGCGCCACCAGGCTCCACATCGGATTGATCCCGGGCCCGGCGATGAGCAGGTAGGCGTACAGCACCACGGTGACGACCGCTGCGACCGCGGTCTGGGAGTTGCGCACCAGGCAGTAGTCGTACGCATGCAGCACCCGGCGCGCGTACGGTTCGGTGAACAGCGACAGGAACTTCGACTGGCGCACGTACTGGTCCGGCGTCAGCGCCAGGTTCGCGCCGACGAGGGCCACGACGGCGGCCGGCGACGCGGCCAGCGCCAGGACCGGGCTCCGGTCCCACAGCCACGCGACCGCGTTCTGCCACAGGAACACCCCGCCGCCGTCGAAGTACCCGTCGGTGATCGCCACGATGGTCGCGTTCATCGTCGTCGAGTACCACACCAGCAGTATGAACAGGACGATGACCGACAGGAGCCCGGCGATGTTCCCCAGCCTGAGCAGGGTCCAGAAGCGCACCAGCAGGTGGTGCAGCACCCCGAGTCCCAAGTAGACCACCGCGGCCGGGACGGCGAAGGCCGTGACGAGGTACGGCAGCGCCGAAACACCCATGAGCGCGATCGAGGACACCGCGAGCGCCGCGAACCCCAGGGCCGTCACGCACCCGGTGATCGCGGCCTCGTACATCAGGAACGCCAGCGCCCGTTCGCGATTGGTGACCGGCAGCTGGTAGGTCAGCTCCAGCATGTCCGCCGCGTTGATGAACAGCACCTTCACGACCAGGAACGCGCCCATCGCCCACAGCACCAGCGAGACCGTGCTGATCCGGAACATCAGGTCCCACAGCTCCGGGGAGAGCGCCAGCGGCTCCAGGAACAGGTACGCCGCGGCGCACAGCACCCCGAACAGCGTGAGCGCCAGGACCGCGGCGCCCGCGCGGACCGCCCTGGCGCGCAGCAGGCCTACGCGCAGCACCCGGCGGCGGAAGAACAGCAGCAGCAGGCCGGCCAGGTGCGCCGACTGCCGCATCCGCAGGTTCACCGCTCGCCCGATTCGAGGTAGCCGTAGACCATCCGCTCCAGCGACCCGTGCTCGGCGACGAGGTCGGCCGTGGGTGCGTTGTAGACGACGCGGCCGCGGTCGAGGAACACGACCTCGTCGGCGAGCCGTTCGAGCACCGGGAAGTCGTGCGTGCACAGCAGCACCGACAGGCCCTCGTCGCGCAGGCCAGCGAGCTCCTTCTCCGCCAGGTGCAGCGCTTCGAGGTCGACGCCGTTGAGCGTCTCGTCGATGACGGTGAGGCGGCGGCGCACCATGAGCGCCACCATCAGCTGCGTCTTCTTGCGCATGCCGTGCGAGTAGTCCTCGACGAGGTCGTCGTAGCGCCCGTCCATCCCGAAGCGCGAGAACAGCTCCAGGGCCTCCTCGCGGTCCACTTCGAGCCCGTAGAACCTCGCGATCATCGCCGCGTACTCGGCGGCCGTCAGGAACTCGGGCAGGTAGTCGTTGCTGGACAGGTAGACCGCCTTCCGCTTCGCGTCCGGTGCGGCGTGGGGGCTCCCGTCGATCGTGATCGTCCCCGCCTGCGGGCGCAGCAGGTCGAACACGTTCTTGATGAGCGTCGACTTGCCGGACCCGTTGGGCCCCAGCAGGCCGACGATCGATCCGCGCGGGACGGCGAAGCCGACCCCGTCCAGGGCCCTCGCGTCCCGCCCGTACGAGTGGGTCAGGCCGGTGATCTCCAGGTCGTTCACGTTGTCCCGCTCCTCGGCGATGCGGTCGGATACGATGGTCGCGGAAGGGTCCGCCCGTCCGGCCCGATGTGACGGCGAGGCCGATCGCGCCCGGCATGGCGCTCGCGGCTCCGAATCGGACGAACCCTCCGCGTTGATGAGACTGACGTGTCAGCCCACGGGGTGCGTCGCGCTAGCGCACGCACTCCATGGACACGGCGATGCCGCTGTCCCAGCGCCACGAGCCGGTGAAGCGGCCCTTCTGGTTCACCAGGCACCAGATCGCCATGCCGGCCAGGAGCGTCGCGCCCAGGGCGAGCAGGACGGCGATGAACACCAGGAACCACGCGTCGTAGCGGACGAGCAGGTCGTCGAAGCGGTCCTTGGCCTTCCCGGCCAGGGAGGCGCCCGCGGTGGTCGCCTTGACGCCGGCCAGGGTCATGAACTCGGTCATGGGATTCCCTTTCAATGGGAGTGGGGCGACCGGACGCGGCCCTTGCGGACCGCCCCGGTCTTCGATGCGGCGGCGGACCGGTCGTGCGTCCTCCGCCGGTTTCGATGCTGGCGCCGCTCACGCTGCGCGGTCAAGGGATCGCGGAGGCGTTGATGGGAGACCGTCAATCCGTGACGGGCACCCGTCACCGGGATCGGTGAATGCCGATCAGTCCGCGGCACGCGGCGTTCGCCACGAGCTCCGCGCGGTTGGCGGCGCGCAGCGTCCGGCGGGCGCGGCGCAGCTCGCGCTCCACGGTGCTCAGCGAGATGAACAGCGCGGTCGCGATGTCGGTGTTCGACATCCCCTGCGCCACACAGGCGATCACCCGGCGCTGGCGGACGGTCAGGTAGCTGGCGGTGTCGAGGTGCGTGGGCTCTATCTGCATGGCGGTTCCCCAAGCTGGCGTCGCACGTACGGGAATCGGGTTCGGAGCGGTCGTCGAAGATGCGGTCGAGGGGTGGCGTTCATGGCCTCAGGCTAGGGCCGCCCGAGTGGGCCCGATACCCAACGAATCCGCATTTTTCGGCCGCCGGCCCCCGTTGCTGGACGCGGGGCGCCAAAATGCAGAGGTGCCCCCTCCGACGGGTTCCACCCGCATCGAAGCCCAGCGCCTGGCGGCGTTCTTCGTCGCCGGGATCCGCCTGGCCACGGTCGTCCAGATGGCGCCGTCGGTCCCGTACGCGTTGGAGGGCACCGAGTTCCCCGTCCTGGTCGCGGTGAGCTGGGGCTCGGCGCTGGCGATGCTGGTCGGGATCGCCGTGGTCGCGATCGCGCGCCGGACGCCGCCGGGGGCCCGGTTCGAGACCGCGGACGTCGCGGTGGCCGTGGGCCTGCTCGTGGTCGGGACGTGGACGGTGCCGCCGGAGATGCGCTTCGGGACCTGGGAGGGGTTCCAGCTCGCGTACGCGGTGTGCGTCGCGTGCTCCCTTGCGGGCGTGCGCCGCCGGGAGACCTGGGCGGCGCTCATGCTGGCGCTGGCGGCGGCCGAGGTCCTGTACCTGGCGCCCACGGTCCACGGCGTCCGGGACCTGCCCACCGCGGTCGGGAACCTGTTCACGCTGCTCGCGGTCGGCCCGCTCACGTGGGTGAGCACCCGGGTCGTGATCCGCATCGGGAACAAGGCGGACGAGGCCCGCGCCTACGCCGCGCGGATCGCCCGCGAGGAGGAGGAGCGCCGGGCCCGGCTCGCCGTCCACAATGGCACGGCGCTGCTGCGGCTGCTCGCCGACGAGTCCGCGGACGAGGCGACCCGTGCGCGCCTGCGCGTGCAGGCCGAGACGGAGGTGAACCGCATGCGCGCCTACCTGAGCGGCACGCCGCGGGTGGACGGCGACCAGACCGACCTGGCCGCGGTGGTGTCCGCGATCGGCGCCGAGCACGCGGACATGCCGCTCACCGTCGTCGCCGACCTCGCCGTGGGCGTGCGCCTCGAACCGGGCCTCGCCGCGGATCTCGGTGCGGCCCTGCGGAGTCTGCTCCTCAACGTCCACCAGCACGCCGGGGCGGGGCAGGTGGTGATCCACGCCGAGGAGTCCGCCGACGGCGGGGGCTGGGCGGTCACCGTCCACGACGACGGCATCGGGTTCCACGCGGCGCCGGAGTCGTTCGGCGTGGGCCTGCGCCAAGTCGTCGTCGACCAGCTTGCGACCCGCGGTGTGACCGCCGAGATCACGAGCATGCCCGGCCTCGGCACCACGGCCGTCCTGCACGCGAGGTACACGGCGGTCCGCGGCGGAGGGTCCCGATGACGGCGCGGTTCGCGATGGTCGACGACGCGACGGCCCTGCGGGCCTCGATCGCGGACCTGCTGCCCGCCATGCAGTTCGTGTCGGTCCACCGCAACGTCGAAGAGCTCCTGGAGGAGCGCCCGCCCGCCGACGTGGTGATCCTCGACCTGCACCTGACGAACGTCCTGCAACCCGCCGCCAGCCAGGGGATCGCGGCGGTGCGGCAGGTCATCGGGGCCGGGTACCGGGTGTGCGTGTACACCCAGGAGGAGCGCCGGTTCGTGCTCGCCGCGTGCCTCGCGGCCGGAGCGCTGGGCGTGGTCTCGAAGGCGTCCTCATTGGAGGACGCCGAGACGTCCTTCCGCGCGGTGGCCGAGGGGGAGCTGGTGCTGCCGCCCGCGGTCACCGGCCTGATCGAGGTGCTCGCGCGGCGGGGCGCGCTCACGATCCTGACGCCCCGCCAGCGCGACGTCCTGGCCGGCCGCGCCCGCGGCCTGACCTACGCCGAGCTGAGCCGGTCGCTGTTCCTCTCGGAGTCCACGCTGCGCGGGTACTGGCGGGACCTCACCGGCACGGTCTCGCAGTACCTCCAGGCGACCTCGCCGGGCGACATCGAACGGGCCCTGGGCCTCGGCCCGGGCGACCTCATCGACCTCTGGCCCGAGACACCGCCGTCCTGACCGGCCCGATCGGAGACCGTGCACCTTCAAACCGCGCACTTTCAAACCGCGCACCTGAATCCGGGCATTCTGAGAAAACATTGCGTTCCGACCCATCCGGCACGCCCGCGGCGACGAACCACCCTTGTACCGAACGCTCTCGGCAAGGAGGCCGCAATGTCCTACTCATCCGCCCAGACGACCACCGGGCGGGCCCCGGTCCAGGTCGTGACCCTGGTGATCGCCGCCGTCTTCACGCTCGTCGGGGTGCTCGGGTTCGTCCCCGGGATCACCACCGGCTTCGACGCGATGACGTTCGCCGGCCACCACTCCGACGCGCGGCTGCTCGGCGTCTTCGAGGTGTCGGTGCTGCACAACGCGGTGCACCTGCTCTTCGGCATCGTCGGGTTCGCCATGGCCCGCACCGCGGGCGCCGCGGTCGCCTACCTGCTCACCGGCGGGGCGATCTACTTCGTGCTGTGGCTGTACGGCCTGCTCATCGACCTCGACTCGGCCGCGAACTTCGTGCCCGTCAACGACGCCGACAACTGGCTCCACCTGGGCCTGGCCATCGGCATGCTCGCCCTCGGCGCGATCTTCTCCCGACAGGCGAAGCGCGTCACCGCCTAATGCCACGGTGACCGCGGCGTTCGCCCCGCCGCCCGGAGACGCGGGCCCGTCGCGTCTCCGGGCGGAACGGTGTTCGGCACGGCCGCGAGCCCGAGCCCGGGAACGTCGAGGGAAGTATCGTCGACACGGGCCTCTTCCGCATCGAGGACGTGACGATCAGGGGAGGCCGGCGGCGGTGACGCCGCCCGCCGGGGCGCCAGGCCCGGCGGCACACTGCCCACAACCGAAGTCCGTTACACGCGAACAGATTGCGAGCAGCACCGATGACGCAGTACTTCCTCACCCTCCCGCACGACACGGCCGACGAGCCGACGATGGAGTCGATGCAGGAGTTCGACCCCGCCGAGCTCGAGGCCATGATGGCCGCCGTCGGCAAGTTCAACGCGGACTTGAACGAGGCCGGCGCCTTCGTCACCGCCGGCGGCCTCCACCCGCCCTCGACCGCGATCACGGTCGACGCGACCGGTGATGCGCCGCAGCACACGCCGGGGCCGTTCGTCGAGGCCGCCGAGTACGTCGGCGGCTTCTGGATCATCGAGGCCCCCGACCAGGAGCGGGCCCTCGCCTGGGCCGAGCAGGCGTCGGCGGCCCTCGGCTCCCGCATCGAGGTCCGCGCCCTCCAAGAGGCCCCGGAGTAGGACTCCCGGTGCGGCCCCGGCCCGCGGGCCGGGGCCGCACCGTTCCGGCGGCCGGTCCACCGGCGTCCGCGGCGGCGCTCCCGGAGCGCGCGGGGACGCGTGGCACTATTGCCTCCGCCAGGCGAACCGACCGCCCGGCAAGTGGACGAGACCCCCAGGAGTGACATGGACTTCCGCGCTGCGGCCGCCGCGATCGAGGACAACCTGATCGCGCTGCGCCGCGAGATCCACCGCTTCCCCGAGGTCGGCCTGCACCTACCGAAGACCCAGGCGGCCGTCCTCGCGGCGCTCGAAGGACTGCCGCTGGAGATCACCCTCGGGGAGACCTCCACCTCCGTCACGGCGGTGCTCCGCGGCGGGAGGCCCGGCCCGGTGGTGCTGCTGCGCGCGGACATGGACGCCCTGCCGGTGACCGAGGAGAACGACGCCGATTACGTCTCGCAACACGTCGGGACCATGCACGCCTGCGGCCACGACATGCACACCGCCGGCCTCGTCGGCGCCGCCCGGCTGCTCGCCGCGCGGCAGGCCGACCTCGCGGGTGACGTGGTCTTCATGTTCCAGCCCGGCGAGGAGGGCGGCGACGGCGCGAAGCACATGATCGCCGAAGGCGTCCTCGACGCCGCCGGCCGCAGAGCCGACGCCGCGTACGGCCTGCACGTCATGTCCGACCGGCTGCCCCGCGGGATCGTCACCACCCGGCCGGGCCCGATGATGGCCGCGATCGCCGGACTGTCGGTGAACGTGGTCGGCAAGGGCGGGCACGGGTCCCGCCCGCACACCACCCTCGACCCGATCCCGGTCGCCGCCGAGATCGTCACCGCGCTCCAGACGCTCGTCACGCGCCGCTTCAGCGTGTTCGAGCCCATCGTCATCACCGTGGGCACCTTCCACGCGGGCACGCGGCACAACATCATCCCCGACAACGCCAGGTTCGAGGCCAGCGTGCGCACGTTCTCGGAGGCGGCGCTGGCGCAGGTCGAGGCCGAGTCGGTGCGGCTCGCCGAGGGCATCGCCGCCGCGCACGGCCTGACCGCGGAGGTCGCGTTCGTCCGCGAGGACCCCGCGACTGTGAACGACCCCGCGGAGGCCGCGTTCGTCGCCGCCACGGCGCGGGACCTGTTCGGCGATGACCGGTACGTCGAGATGGCCGACCCGGCGACCGGTTCGGAGGACTTCTCGCGCGTGCTCGAAGCGGTCCCGGGCAGCTACATGTTCTACGGCGCCAGCGTGCACGACGACCCGCGCGAGGCGGCCTCGAACCACTCCCCGCGCGCCGCGTTCGACGACTCGGTGCTCGCCGACGGCGCCGCCCTCCTCGCGGAGCTGACCGGCCGCCGCATGGCCCGCGACTGACGCCGTTCCCGGTGGCGTCCAGCCGATTCCAACGCCTCCTTCCCGTGCCGCCCGATCGCGCGTTCAATCGGCACGGGCAGGGCCCGTCGGGCCCGTGGAGGAAGGAGCGCGCCGTGCGCGAGGACGACTGGAACTAGCGGAACCCCGGCGCCGTCCTCCTCCGGGGGCGGCGCCGCCCGCGTCCGGGCTCAGTCGACCGTGCCGACGGTGCGGAGCACCGCGAGCACCAGCGTCCGCGCCACCTCCACGACCTCCGCGAGCCTGACGTGCTCGCGCGGGCTGTGCGCCACGCGCACGTCGCCCGGTCCGAACTGGAGCGTCGGGATCCCGGCCCCGGCGTACAAGCGCAGGTCGCTGCCGTAGGGCGCGCCCCGCTCGCGCGGGCGCGGCCCGCCGGCGGCGTCCGCGTGCGCCTGCGCCACGACGTCGCCCAGCGGGTGCCCGCTCGGGAGCCTGCCGCTGGCGAACACGCCGCCGGGCCAGGTGACGACGGCCGGATGGTCGCGCAGCCACGGGTCGCGCCCGCACGCTTCGGCCACAGTGGACTCGAACGCGGCGCGCGCCGCGGCCGGGTCCTCGCCGAGCCGCACGCCGAGCCGGCCCTCCGCGACGAGCAGGTCGGGGACGCTGCTCGCCCAGTCGCCCGCGCGCAGCACGCCCACCGAGAGCGCGTACGGGAGCGGGTACTCCGCGAGCAGCGGATCGGGGTCGGCGTTGCGCTCCGCCTCCAGTGCGGCCAGGGCCGCGGCGATGGGCGCGTACGCGTCGATCGCGCTGACCCCGGCGTCCCTGGTGCTCGCATGGGTCGCCTTGCCGGGCACCGCGATCCGGAACGTGAGCGAGCCCGCGTTCGCCGTCAGCAGCGTCCCTCCGGTCGGCTCGGTGATGACGCAGGCGTCCCCCGTGTGCCCGCGCTGGAGTGTTCCGAAGGCGCCGATGCCGCCGTCCTCCTCGCCGACCACGAAGTGGGCCGCCACCTCCCCGCGCAGCCGGACCCCGCTCGCGCGGATCGCGGCCACCGCCGCGAGGTTCGCCACCACGCCGGCCTTCATGTCGCACGCGCCCCGGCCGCGCACGATCCCGCCGTCGAGCCGCGGGACGAACGGGTCGCCGTCCCACTGGGCCCGGTCGCCGGGCGGCACCACGTCGACGTGGCCCTGGAGGATTATCCGCGGGCCGTCCCCGGCGCCCTCGGCCGTGCCGACGAGCCCCCACGCCTCGTCCCGCGGCGCCTCGGTGCCGGGGAACCCCGGCGTCTCCCGCAGGGCCGCGAGGTCCATGGACCACAGGTCGGTGGCGAGCCCGAGCCGGTCGAGGCGGTCCGCGAGCAGGTGCTGCATCTCGGATTCGGCGGCGGTCCCGGTGACGCTGGGCACGGCCAGGAACGCGAGCAGGTCCGCGGCGACGGCGGCGGGGTCGACGGCGGCCAGGGCCGCCGCCTCCGGCGCGGTGATCTCTGAATCCGGCATCGTGCCATCGAATCAGCGCCCGGCGCGCGGGTCAATCCCCCCGCCGGTCAGGCCGGAGCGCCGTCCGCGGCGGCGACCTCGGCGGCCGAGGGCGCGCTCTCGGGGTCGGCGATCCACTGCGCCGCGACGCCGACCAGCAGCGCGTAGTAGTGCGAGCCCGCGGCCCTGACCCGGGCGGGGTCGTCGCGGTCGGGGTCGAGGCCGGTGAACGCGCGCGCCAGCGAGCGGCGCGACATGCGCAGGCCCTCGGTGATCATGGCCCGGATCTCCTCGTCGGTGCGCGCGACCGCGACCGACTCGAAGTTGACGAACCACAGCGCCCGGTTCGCCTGCACCGACTCGATGATGCGCGCCCACAGCGCCTCGCGCTCGGCGTCGGTCACCGTGCCCTCCTGGTCGCCGATCGCGGCGAACAGCACCTCGCCCCACTCCCGGTTGAGCTCGCGCAGCGTGAGCGTGAGCAGCTGCTCCTTGGACCCGAAGTGGTAGTTGATCGACGCCTGGTTCGCACCGGAGGCGCGCACGAGTTCGCGGACGGTGGTGTTCGCGTACCCGATCGTCAGCAGGCACTCCCGGGCCGCGGACAGGAGTTTGTCTCGGTTGCTCATCCCGACATGATATAAGATAAACGTTCGTTTACAACGATCGTTTACCCGGAAGGAACCACCGTGCACACCACCACCTCCGTACCGCCGGTCCTGCGCCTGCGCGACCTGCGCTGCGAGTATCCGGGCGAGAGCGGCCCCGTCCACGCCCTCCGCGGCGTCGACCTCGACATCCCCGCCGGCTCGTTCACCGCCGTCATGGGCCCCTCCGGCTCCGGCAAGACCACGCTCCTGCACTGCGCCGCCGGACTCCAGACCCCCACCTCCGGCACGGCCGAGTTCGACGGCCGGTCCCTCGGGACGCTCGACCAGACCGAGCTCGCGCGCCTGCGCCGCCGCCGCGTCGGCTTCGTCTTCCAGTCCTTCAACCTGCTCCCGGCACTGTCCACCATGGACAATGTGAAGCTGCCGCTGCGCCTGGACTCCCGCCGCCCCGACCGCCGGCGCACCCGCGCGCTCCTCGCCCGCGTCGGCCTGGGGGAGCGCACCGGCCACCGGCCCGACCAGCTCTCCGGCGGCCAGAAGCAGCGCGTCGCCATCGCGCGGGCGCTCATCACCGACCCGCAGCTCGTCTTCGCCGACGAGCCGACCGGCGCGCTCGACATCCGCAGCGCCCGCGAGGTCCTCACCCTCCTGCGCGCCCTCGCCGACCAGGGCCAGACCATCATCATGGTCACCCACGACCCGGTCGCCGCCGCCTACTCCGACGAGGTCCTGTTCCTCGCCGACGGCGCCATCGTCGACCGCGTCCGCCGGCCCACGGCCCAGGCGGTCGCCGGCCGCATGGCCGTCCTCGTCGAGTCCGCCGAGCAGGCCCTCAACGCCGCGGCGGCCCGGCGATGACCGGCCTCGCCCTGCGCTCGCTCGCGCACCACCGCGTCTCGGCGATCGCCACCGGACTCGTCGCCACCGCCGGGATCGCCCTGGTCACCGCCATGGCCGGACTACTCGGCACCGGCCTCGCGGACGCCACCGCGGCCGCCGACCGCGCCTTCCTCGTCCAGTTCCCGCTCATCCTCGGCGGCTGGGTCCTCGCGATCGTCCTGTTCGCCATGGTCTCCACCATCGGCGTGGCCCTCCAGGGCCGGGCCGGCGAGATCGCGGGACTGCGCCTCATCGGCGCCACCCCGCCGCAGGTCCGCGCCATGGTCGCGGCCGAGACCGTCGCCGTCACCGCCCTCGCCGCCGTGCCCGGGACCGCGCTCGGGTACCTCCTCGGCGCCGGGCTCCTGGCCGGCATCCGCTCCACCGGCCTCATCGCCGACGCGACCGCGTACGCGCCCGGCGCCGGACTCCTCCTGCTCGGCGCCCTGCTCGTCCTCGCCGCCGCCGCTGCCGCGGCATGGCTCGGCAGCCGGGCCGTCGCCGCCCGCAGCCCCGTCGCCGGACTCGGCGCCGGGACCGGCCGCCGCCGCGGCGGGCGGGGCCGCAGGACGACCGCGCTGGTCGTCGTCGGCGCGGGCCTGGCCTCCTCCTACACGGTGCTCGCCGTCGACCCGGCGAGCATCCTCACCACGGCGCTCACCGGCCCCGGGTGCGTGCTCGTGGCCGTCGGCCTGTGCCTGCTCGCGCCGGAGCTGGTCGCGCTGGCGGACTTCGCGTTCGACCGCGTCCCGCGTTTGCGGGCGCACGCGCCGGGGCACCTGGCGGCGCGCAACCTCGCCGCCGCGCCCGAGCGGGCCCGGCCCGCGGTCACGTTCCTCACCCTGTTCGTGGGCGTGGCCGCCGGGACGCTCGGCATGCAGGGCATCGAGAACGAGTTCGGCGCCGCCGGCAGCGACGGCCAGGTCCTGGCCGCGATCAACTACCTGGTGGTGGCCCTGATCGCGCTGTTCATGGCGATCGCCCTGTCGAACAACCTCGTCGCCTCGATCGCCCGCCGCGCACCGGAGTTCGCGTCGATGTCGCTCATCGGGGCCACCGCCGGCCAGTCGCGCCGGATGCTCCTGGGCGAGGTCGCGGCGAGCGCGATCGTGAGCGCCGCCGCGGGCGGTCTCGGTGCGCTGGTGAGCATCCTGCCGTTCGCGATCGCCAAAACGGGCGGTCCGGCGGCGGCGTTCGCGCCCGTCCCGTTCGTCCTCACCGTCGCGGTCGGCGCGGGGGTGACGCTGGGCGTGACGGCGGTCGTCGGCCGCCGCACGATCCGGGCCGCGACGGCCTGATGCGCTGCGGGGGCCGCGCTCGCGGTCCCCGCAGCCTCCGGCTAACGGATCGGGGCGGCCACGCCGAAGCGGGCGCCGGAAGGCGCGGTGAGCACGGCGAGGCGGTGGCCGGCGGCCTCGAGCGGCGCGGTACCGAGCGTGCCGCCGAGTTCGCTCGCGCGGGAAGCGGCCGCGTCGACCGAGTCGACCTCGTAGTAGACCGTCCAGCCGTGCTCCCGCTCCGCGCGGTGGGCGGCGCCGAACGGCGCGGCGGCTCCGGCGGCGGTCAGCCCGTCCTCGACGGACCAGTCGAGCAGGCGCCGGTAGAAGTCGAGCGGCGCATCGAGATCGGTGGCGGCGTAGGTGAACCACGCGGGAGCGCCCGGTTCGCCGGACGCCTGGAGGCCCGCGGTGCCGGAGCGGATCTCGAAGAGGCCGAAGTGCGCTCCGGCGGGATCCTCCAGGAGCGCGTAGACGAGGTCGCCGCCCACCGGTGAGGCCGGGATGACGACGTCGGCGCCGAGGTCCGTGGCGCGGGCGACCGCGTCCGCGCAGTCGGGCGTGCGGAAGTACACCGTCCAGCGGCTCGGCACGCCGGGAAGGAACGCGGGGGAGGCGCCGACGAGCCCGCCGATCGCCCGGCCGCCCGCGTGGAAGTCCACGTAGTACTCCACCTCCGGCCCGAAGCCCACCGGCGTCCACCCGAAGAGTCCGGTGTAGAACGCGAGGTCGGCATCGAAGTCGGTGGTCACCGAGTCCGCCCAGGCGGGGGCGCCGTCCGGCATCGTCGCGGTCATGTCCAGCTCCCTTGCAGTCGAGGTCGCCTCGACCCTGCCACGGGGCACCGACATCCGCGGCGGATCGCCGCCGGTTCCCTACAGGTCGGCGGCGATCGCGAGCGCGCGGTGGGACGCGGCCAGGTCGGCGAGGCGCGCGCGGAGTTCGACCAGCCAGGGAGCCTCGTCGTCGCCAGGGGCGCCGAGCGCGCGGTCGATGGCCGCGAGTGCGCCGACCGCCTGCGCCGCCGCGAACAGCGGCAGGGCCGCGACCTCGGCGTCCGTGAGCGGGCGCGCGGTGCGGTACCCGGCCAGGAAGGCGTCGTGCATCGCCCGCAGACCGGGGTCGGGCCGCCCGTCCGGGCCGGTCAGGTCGCGCAGTGCGCCGGCGATGTCGGCGGCGTACCAGGAGTCGGCGGCCTCGTCGAAGTCGAAGGCGGTGGCCCGGTCGCCGTCCCACGCCAGGTTGTCCAGCTCGAAGTCGCCGTGCACCGCGCCGAAGACCGCCTTGTCGCGCGGCAGCTCCGCCAGGCGCGCGGCGATCCGCGCGGCGGCCTCCACCAGCGGCCGGTCGGCGGCGAACCGCTCGGGGACCGCGGCGAGTTCGGTGAAGGACCCTGTGAGGCCCTTCGCTCCCGCGGCGTCGCGGTGGACCTGGGCGAGGGCGCGGCCCCACGCCGCGGCGCGCTCCTCGGTGAGGTCGTCGGCGTCGATCGACTCGCCCGGTGCGGCCTCGACCACCATGGCGCGCATGGCACCCAGCTCGGTGTGGACCGTAGCGGTCAGCGTCCCGGCCGCGGTCGGGACCGGGCGCACCACCGCCGATCCGCTCGCAGACAGGCGGGCCATCAGGTCCGCCACCGGGTCCGCCATCGCGGCGCCGCGGTAGGTCTCGGGTGTGAAGCGCAGGTACCGCTTCCCGTCCGGGTCGGGCAGGACGAACACGTGCGCGGCGCTGGAGCGCCACCATTTCGCGGTCCCGGCGGGGTGGCCCCATTCGGCCGCGACCCGGTCGGCGACGGGGCTCTCCCACGCGTCGGTCACGGTGCGTTTCAGGCGGTCGATCTCGTTCAAGGGCATCATCACCGCCAGTCTCACGGGCACCGGTGGCGCCGTGCAACCCGATTCCCGCTGGCGCGGGTCAGGCGCCCTCGCGGGCTGCTGCGGTGACCAGGGCGTCGACCACGCCGCGGAGCCGGTCGAGGTCGCGGCCCGCCAAGACGAGCCGGTGGAGGACGCCGACGGCCGCGAGCGCCAGGGCCGCCGGGTCGGCGCGCTCCGGAAGCCGGCCCTGGAGCCGTTCGGCCGCAAGGTACTCGGCGGCGGCGCGTTCGATCGCGTCGAAGCCCGAGCCGCCCGCGCCGAGCACGTCCTCGATGCGCGGCACCAGGTCCGGGCGCATCGCCAGGAGCCGGGCCAGCGCGGTGAGCGCGGGGCGGGGGAGCGCGGTGAGGGCGCCGGCGAGGTTCGCGGCGACCTCGCCGGTGCCGACGCGCTCGGTCAGCGCGGGCGCGGCGGCGAGGGTGAAGGACCGGTCGACGGCGTACGCGGCCAGGAACGCGTCGAAGTCGGCGAAGTGGCGGTAGAGCAGTCCGGCGGCGACCCCGGCCTCGACGGTGACGGCCCGCCCGGTGAGCCCGGTCGGGCCCCCGCGCAGGACGACGGTCTCGGCGGCGGCGAAGAGATGCTGCCTGAGCTGGGGGATCGCGATACCTCGTGGCACGTGCCCCAGTGTAACGGCGCGGACCCGGGCCTGAGCGCAGCGAGGATGAGCAGTCGTTCATACTATGGATGAACAAGTGTTCATACTCGTGAGGAGGCCCACATGGCAGCAGCAGGACACCGCGGGCGGCGGGCGGTGGTCGTCGGCGCGGGCATCGCCGGGCTCGCCGCCGTGCTCCGCCTGCGCCGGGCCGGCTGGTCGGCCCTCGTGGTCGAACGCGCGCCCGAGCGCCGCAGCGGCGGCTACATGATCAACCTGGTCGACGGCGGCTTCGACGCCGCCGAGCACCTGGGACTCGTTCCGGCGCTTCGGGAACGGGACCTGGGCCTGTTCACCTCGATCATCGTCCGCGCCGACGGCACCGCGAAGTTCGCCGTCCCCGAGGAGATCGTGGCCGCCTCGGTCGGCCCCCGCGCGCTCACCGTCTTCCGCGGTGACCTCGAGGCCGTGCTCTTCGAAGCGGTCCGGGACACGGCCGAGTTCCGCTTCGGCACCACCGCGACCGCGATCGAGCAGGACCGCGACGGCGTCACCGCGGTCCTCAGCGACGGCTCCACCGAGCGCGCCGACCTCCTCATCGGCGCCGACGGCCTCCACTCCGCCGTCCGCGCCCTCGCCTTCGGCCCCGAGCCCGACCACCTGACCGACATGGGCCACATGGTCGGCGCCCTCCCCCTGGACGAGGCCCCGGCCGGACTCGAAGCGGGCACCGGCACCACCTACATCGGACCCGGCCGCACCGCCGCGCTCATCGCCCTCGGCCCCGGCCGGTCCTCCGCGTTCTTCGCCTACCGCACCCACGACACCGCCGCCCAGCTGCGGCTCGGACCCGCGAAGGCGCTCGCGGGGGCGTTCGGCGACCTCGGCGGCGGCGTGCCCGACGCGCTGCGGCGACTGCGCGACGACCCCGGCCGCGCCTACTTCGACTCGGCGTCGCAGATCCGCATGGACGCCTGGAGCACGGGCCGGGTCGTCCTCCTCGGCGACGCGGCCTGGTGCGTCACCCTCTTCGCCGGATACGGTGCGGCCCTGGCGATGAGCGGCGCCGACCGCCTCGGCGACGCCCTCGAAGCCGACGACGTCCCGGCCGCGCTGGCGTCCTGGGAGGCCGGCCTGCGGCCGGAGGTCCGCAAGCGGCAGGCGCTGGCGCGCCGCGGCATGGCCCAGTTCGCGCCGCCCACCAAGGGCCGCGTCTGGATGAACGAGGCGGCGATGCGCGCCATGCGCGTGCCCGCCCTGCGCGGCCTCGTGCTGCGCGCCGCACGCGCCGCGAGGTAGCCGCGGCCGGCGCGCGTCGCGCCGGCCGCGCGCGGGTCATCCTGCGATGGCCTGCTTCAGGGTCGCGATGCCGCGGTCGATCTCCTCGGGCGTGACGACCAGCGGCGGCGCGATGCGCACCGTCCGCCGGTGGGTCTCCTTGCACAGCAGGCCGAGTGATGCCGCGCGTTCGCACACTTCGCGGGCGGTCGGGCCGCCGTCGGCGAGGTCGACCCCGGCCCACAGGCCGCACACCCGGACCCCGTCCACGCCGTCGAGCCCGGTGAGCGCGCCTTCGAGGTGCTTGCCCAGCTCTAGCGCGCGGGCCTGCCATTCGCCGGTGGCGAGCATGGCGACGACCTCGGTGGCGACGGCCGCCGCGAGCGGGTTGCCGCCGAACGTGGAGCCGTGGGTGCCGGGGGAGAAGACGTCCATGACCTCGCGGTCGGCCACCACGGCCGAGACGGGGACGATGCCGCCGCCGAGGGCCTTGCCGAGCAGGTACACGTCGGGCACCACGTCCTCGCGGTCGCAGGCGAACGTGCGGCCGGTGCGGGCGAGCCCGGACTGGATCTCGTCGGCGATCATGAGCACGCCGTTCGCGTCGCAGGCCGCGCGCACCGCGCGCAGGTACCCGGCGGGCGGGACGACGACGCCGGCCTCGCCCTGGACGGGTTCGATGAGGACGGCGACGGTGTCGGGGCCGATCGCGGCGTGCAGGGCCTCGGTGTCGCCGTAGGGGACCGAGTCGAAGCCGCCGTCGTAGGGCCCGAAGCCCTCGTACGAGTCGGGGTCGGAGGAGAAGCCGACGATCGTGGTGGTGCGGCCGTGGAAGTTCCCGTCGAAGACCACGATGCGGGCCTTGCCGGGGGCGACGCCCTTGCGGGTGTAGCCCCACTTGCGGGCGGCCTTGATCGCGGTCTCGACCGCTTCGGCGCCGGTGTTCATGGGCAGCACCGCGTCCTTGCCGCACAGCTCGGCGAGGCCGGACAGGAACGGCCCGAGCGTGTCGGTGTGGAAGGCGCGCGAGGCGAGGGTGAGCCGGTCGAGTTGGGCCTTGGCGGCCGCGACGAGGCGCGGGTGGCGGTGCCCGAAGTTGACCGCGGAGTAGGCCGCGAGCCAGTCGAGGTAGCGGTTCCCCTCGGTGTCGGTGACCCAGGCGCCCTCGCCTTCGGCCAGGACCACCGGCAGCGGGTGGTAGTTGTGCGCGCCGTAGCGGTCTTCGAGTGCGGTCAGGTCGCTCGATCGGTTCATGGACTCCCTTTCGGTGTGCGGACGGGCGCCGCGCCGGCCTCCGGCGCCCCGGTTCGCAGTATGCGGCCTCGGCGAACCGGTCGCCAGGACTGGAACTGTGGTGCTTTGTGGAATCTTTCCGCGCGATCGTGAAAACGGTGAACGGCTCACCGCACCGGGTGCAGCGAGGCGGCCGTGAGCGGGGCGGAGGAGTCGGCCGACAGGCCCGGCGGGGCCCACGGCGCGCCGGCGTCGACGAGCAAGGAGCCGACGGCGGCGATCATCGCGCCGTTGTCGGTGCACAGGCGCGGCGGCGGGACCCGCAGCGAGATCCCGCGTTCGGCGCAGCGGGCCTCGGCGAGGTCGCGCAGGCGCTGGTTCGCGGCCACGCCGCCGGCGATGACCAGGGTGTCCACGCCGTGGTCGGTGCACGCGGCGACGGCCTTGGCGGTGAGCGCGTCGCAGACGGCCTCCTGGAACGAGGCGGCGATGTCGGCCACCGGCAGCGGCCCCTCGGCGGTCTCGACCCAGCGGGCGACCGCGCTCTTCAAGCCGGAGAAGGAGAACCCGTACTTCCCGACGTTCGCGCGCGGGAAGCGGATCGCCTCCGGATCGCCGTCGAGGGCCGCCTTCGACAGGGCCGGCCCGCCCGGGTAGCCCAGGCCCAGGAGCCGCGCGACCTTGTCGAACGCCTCGCCCGCGGCGTCGTCGGCGGTGTCGCCGAGGTGCACTACGGGCGCGCGGGCGAGGTCGCCGAGCATGAGCAGCGAGGTGTGGCCGCCGGAGACGACCAGGCCGACGCTGCGCTCGGGCAGCGGCCCGTGTTCGAGCGTGTCGGCGGCGACGTGCCCGGCCAGGTGGTGGACGCCGATGAGCGGGACGCCGAGCGCGATCGCGTACGCCTTGGCGGCGGCGATCCCCACCGTCAGAGCCGTCGCCAGGCCCGGCCCGGCGGTCACCGCCACCGCCTCCACATCGGACTTGTCGACCCCGGCGCGCTCAAGGGCGGTCCGGACGGCCGGGACCATCGACTCCAGATGTGCGCGGGCCGCGACCTCGGGCACGATCCCGCCGAAGCGGGCGTGCGCGTCCATGCTCGTGGCGGTGCACTCGCCGAGCAGCTTCCCGCCCGCGACGAGGCCGACGCCGGTCTCGTCGCACGAGGACTCGATGCCCAGCACCAGGGCTCCGGGCGGCAGTGCGGTGCCCATGCGGCGGCTCCTCGTCGTTCGATGCGCGGTTGTTTTACGCGCGGTCGTTCATGCACGGTCGTTCAGTCACGGTCGGCGGCGCCGCGCTCACCACGCGACGGTACGCCCGGATCCTACTATCGCCAACTACTTGCATTAAGCGACCGGGGCGCGTCGCCCGAACTGCCCGGCCAGCCGCAGCAGGAGCGGGTACGGCAGGCTCCGCGGCCGCATCTGGTTGACGGTGCCCGCAAGGTAGAGGTCCAGGTCGGGGACGTGGTAGAGCACGCTGCCGAAGGCCCCGGAGTGCCCGATCATCGCCGGTGCGGGGGCGAGCGGCGACTGCCACCGCGGCAGCGCGAACCGCATCACGCCCATGCCGTACTCGATCGGTTCGAGGCGCGAGAACACCGGGTTCCAGTGCGCGGTCATCTCGGCGAGGTACGCCGCGGGGAACAGCTCGCCGCCGAGGAACGCGCGCAGGAGCCGGATCTGGTCGGCCGCCGTCGAGACGAGCGCGCCGTCCGGGGCGAACGAGGCGATCGCCTTCGGGATGCGGATCGCATTGCGGCCGTGGAAGACCGGCGCGACCTCGTCGTACCGGTCCAGGGTGTCCGGCGTGAACAGCCAGGTGTCCTGCAGCGCGAGCGGTTCGAGGACCCGCCGGCGCAGGGCCCGCTCGAAGCCCCCGGCGGTGGCCGTCTCCACGATGCGCCCGAGGAGCTGGTAGTTGGTGTCGCAGTAGTGCGCCCGCCCGGGCGCGGAGGGGGCGAAGCGGCTGGGGAGGCTCCGGGCCATCGCGAGGTAGTCCTCGAAGGTCCAGGCGCCGTCCTCGCGGAGGACGTCGGCGAGGAACGTGCCGCCGTCGGGGCGCCGCTGCTCGAAGTAGTCGGGGATGCCGGAGGTCTGGGTCAGCAGCTCGCGGACGGTGACGGCGGGGCCGAGGTCGCGGCCGTCGCGCACGTTCAGGCCCCGCATGACGTCCTCGCCGATGAGGTCGGCGGCGCGGGTGTCGAGCGTCAGCGCGCCCTCGTCGCGGAGCTGCATGACCATCGCGACGGTGGCGAGCTTGGTGATGCTCGCGATGAAGTACGGGCGCCGCGCCTCCCCGAACTCCCAGGTGAACCCGGTGGACGGCTGCGCGGCGGCGAGGCTCAGCGAGTGGACGGCGGGCTTGGCGGCGAAGCGGGCCGCGACGCGGTCGAGCCGGGCGGCGAGGGACGCGTTCACGGGGCCTCCGGCCGGTGCTCGTCAGTGTGCTTCTCGTGTATGCGTTTCTTGCCAATGCGCTGCTCGGTGGCGTCGAGCCACGCGAGTTCGGTCCTGGCCTGGGCGATGCCGTAGTCGAGCGTGGCCAGGCGCAGCAGGGTGCCGGTGTCCTCGGCGTGCTCGGGGACGGTGACCGCTTCGAGGGCCGCGAGCGCCTCGCCGACCTCGCGCCTCCGGTTGCGGAACAGGTCGCGGATCGCCTCGGGCGCCATCCGGTCGGCGAAGAACAGCCGGGCCAGGAACGGCTCGCGCGCGGGCGGCGTGCGCAGCGGCGACGCGAGCCACCGGTCGAGCTCGGCCAGGCCCTCGTCGGTGATCGAGTGCAGGTGGAGGTTGGGGCGCTCGTCCTGGACGACCGTGCGCCGCGAGGCCAGGCCGTCGTCCACGAGCCCGGCGAGGGTGCGGTAGACCTGCGACTGGTCGGCGGTCCAGAAGTGGCCCACGCTCTCGTCGATGGCCTTCTTCAGGGTGTACCCGCTCATCGGCTGGATGGCGAGCATCCCGAGGACGGCGTGCTTGAGTGACATGCCTAGATGCTAACACCTATATATGCATAGTCCAATAATGCTGAGCTGCGGTTGCAACGCGCCTCCTCGGCCGGCGTGATCAAACGCGGCGCCAGACCGTGCTCCTCGGGCCCGGTGCGTCCCGGGCTCGGCGTTGTCCGGCCTTGCCGCTCTCAAGGCTCGTCGTCGAACTCGACCGGCGTCACCGTGCCCGTCGCCCAGTCGCCGCGCAGGATCGCGTACGCGACCGCGTCGTGCAGCACGCCTTCGGCGTCGGGCCAGGCCCGGCGGTGGTGCCCCTCCTTCGCGAAGCCGCAGCGCAGGAACACCCGCCGCATCGCGGCGTTGTCCCGGCGGGTCGTGCCTTCGATCCGCTGGGCCTCGGGGAACTCGGTGAACACGTACGACGCGAGCCACTGCACCGCATGCGTGCCGACACCGCGGCCCCGGCTCGCCGCGCCGATGCGGAGGTCGAACAGCGGGGTGTCGTCGCCGATGTCGAAGAGGCGCAGCGTGCCCGCGGCCTTCCCGTCCACCAGGATCCAGAACGTGCGGGCCTCCTCGTCGTCGTAGTAGCCCTCGGCGACCCGCCGCAGCACGTCCGCCCGGTCGACCCGGCCCGAACCGTGGAAGGGCCACTCCTCGCCGGCGAGGAAGTCCGCCAGCGCCTCGGCGTCGGCTGCGGTGAATCGCTGTATCTCGATGTGCTCCACGTCAGCAGGCTAGTGCCGCGCGCGCTGCACGGCAACGCGATTCGCGGCCCGCCTCAGCCCTCGCCGCGGCGGGCGACCAGTCCTGAGATCACGAGTTCGATCGCGTGGCCGAGGGCCTGCGTGAAGTCGAGCCGGAACCCGGCGAGGGACGGGTCGGCGGCGTAGGCGGCGCGCACCGCCTCCGAGGGCTGCGAGTGCGGCCAGAGCGCGGAGGCGTGGACGAGGGTGACGACCACGACGTCGTACGCGTCCTCCGCCGCCAGTTCGGGCAGTGCCCGGCGCACGAGCGCCGTCAGGTCGGCCGCGGCCGCGTTCGCGGCGTGCTTGTGCCGCAAGGCCACATCGGTCGAGATGTTCCGCTCCAGGACCGCGGCCTGGGCGCTGGCGAGGTCGCACAGGACCGGCCGCGCGGCGATCGAGGCGGCCAGGGCCGCAGCGAGGGCGTCGCCGCGCTCGCGGGCCGTGCCCTGGGGGAGCGGGGCCTCCTTGAGCCCGTCGACCCAGTCGGCGAGCTCGGCGTTGAGCAGTTCGAGCAGGATCGCCTCGCGCGACTCGAAGTAGCGCAGCACGTTCGGCTTGGCGAGGCCGGCGCGGCGGCTCAGCTCGTTCAGGCTCAGCTTCGCGACCGGCATCTGGGTCAGCATCTCCCACGCGGTCTGGAGGATCTGGCGCCGCCGCGCTTCGCGCTGCTCGTCGGTCCGGGCTCGTTGGAAGGTCATCGCCCCATGTTACATACCGACGGTACCTTGATTGAGTACCGACGGTATGTTATGTTCGAAAGAAGATACCGCCAGTACGTAAGGAGTCGCGATGTACCAGGTCCCCGACCAGTCCGGCAGGCTCGCCGTGGTCACCGGCGCGAACAGCGGCACCGGCAAGGCCGCCGCCACCGCGCTGGCCGCCGCCGGCGCCCGCACGGTCCTTGCTGTCCGCACCCCCGCCAAGGGCGAGGCCGCCCGCGCCGACATCCTCGCCGCCCACCCCGGCGCCGACGTCGAGGTCCGCCGCCTCGACCTCGCCGACCTGTCCTCGGTCGCGGCGTTCGCGGAGGGCCTGATCGCGGACGGCGCCCCGCTCGACCTGCTGGTGAACAACGCCGGGGTGATGATGCCGCCGGTGCGGCACGAGACCGCGGACGGCTTCGAGCTCCAGTTCGGCTCCAACTTCCTCGGCCCGTTCGCCCTCACCGTCCGCCTGCTGCCGCTCCTGCTCCGGGCGCCCGCGCCGCGCGTGGCGACCATGAGCAGCGGCATGGCCGCCCGCGGCGCGATCCGCTTCGGGGACTTCGACTTCACCACCGGCTACCGGCCAATCCCGGCCTACGCCCAGTCCAAGCTCGGGAACCTGATGATGACCGGGCACCTCGCCGACCTGGCCGCCGCCCGCGGCTGGCCGCTGCTGTCCACCGCCGCGCACCCCGGCAGCGCCCGCACCAACCTCCAGACCACCGGCCCGACCATGGGCGGGCGCGCGCCGTTGCTCATCTCGGTCCTCGCCCGCATCATGCCCTCGCAGGACGCCGCGGGCGGTGCGCGACCGCTCCTGCGCGCGGCCACCGATCCCGATGCGGCCCAGGGCGCCTACTACGGACCCCGCTGGGGCCTGGTCGGCCCGGCCGTCCCGGCGCGGCTGCCGCGCCCGGCCCGGGACAAGGAGGTCGCGGCCCGGCTGTGGACCGAGGCCGAACGCCTCACCGGCACCGCCGTGCCCGCCGCGCGCTGACCCGCCCGCGCACCCCTGCGTCGCGGGCGGGCCCTACGCTCGGGGCATGGCTATCCAGCGCATGGACAACGTGCTCATCGTGGTCGAGGACCTGGACGCGGTCGTCGCCTTCTTCGTCGAGCTCGGGCTGACCCTCCAGGGGCGGGGCCCGCTCGAAGGCGACTTCGCCGAGCGGGTGATCGGGCTCGAGGACGTCCGGCAGGACGTGGCGATGCTGCGGACCCCCGACGGCGCCAGCGGGATCGAGCTGGCGAAGTTCCACCGGCCCGAGCCGGTCCGGTCGGAGCCGGTCGACGCGCCCGCGAACACGCTCGGCCTGCGCCGGGTCATGTTCGCCGTCGACGACATCGAGGACACCGTGGCGCGACTGCTCGCCCACGGCGCCGAACTCGTCGGCGAGATCGTCCGCTACGAGGACGTCTACCTGCTGTGCTACGTCCGCGGCCCCGAGGGCATCGTCGTCGGCCTGGCGCAGCAGCTCTCCTGACCGGCCCGGGCGGGGCGGCCACGGGCCCGAATGACCTTGCCTTTGAACAGCGTTGCCCCGGAACGGCGCTGTTCCGGGACAGGCCACCGGTCAGCGGTGGCGGGAGCCGCCGTCGACGTGGACCGTCTCGCCGGTGACCCAGCCGGCGCCGAGGAGCCACAGGGCGGCCTCCCCGACGTCGTCGAGCGTGCCGACCCGGCCGGTGAGCGAGGCCGCGGCGGCGCCGTCGTACAGGGCGCGGCGGCGCTCGTCCGGGAGCCGGTCCCAGGTGCCGGAGTCGGTGATTCCCGGTGCGATCGCGTTGACGCGCAAGGGCGCGAGCTCCACCGACAGGTGCGTCACGAGCGCCGCGAGCGCCGCGTTCGCGGTGCCCTTGACGACCGTGCCCGGCTTGGGACGCCATCCGACGATGCCGGAGAAGAACAGGAACGACCCGCCCTCGGGCATCGCAGGCGCGAAGTGCTTGGCCAGCAGCAGCGGGCCGGTGACCTTGGCGGCGAACGCGGCCTGGATCCTCTCTGCTTCGAGGTCGGCCACCGGTACGTCGTGGTGGGCCGACGCGGTGGAGACCACGTGGTCGAAGGCATCGAGCGACGCCGCGGCCCGCTCGATGGTCGCTTCGTCGGTGACGTCGATCCGGACCTCGGTCCCGGATCGCGCGGCCACGGTGACCTGGGCACCGGCCTTCGCCGCGCGCTGGGCGAGGTCGGCGCCGATACCGCGGGCGCCGCCGACGATGAGGATGCGCTTGCCTGTCAGTTCCTGCTTCATGGGCCCGACGGTATACAATCTATACCGGTATACGCAACGCTACCGGGAGGAGCCTGATGGGCAAGGCGTACAACGTGATGGCGGCGACGTGCCCGAGCCGCACCGTGCTGCACCGCATCGGGGCGCGCTGGACCGTGTTCGTGGTCAACGCACTCGAAGCCGGGCCGATGCGGTTCACCGGGCTCAAGGCCCACATCCGCGGCATCACCGCGAAGGCCCTCACCGAGACCCTGCGCGCCATGGAGGCCGACGGCCTGCTCGTGCGCACCGACCTCGGCGGCAACCCGCCGCACGTCGAGTACGCCCTCACCGACCTCGGCCGCTCCCTGCTGGTGCCGCTGCGAGCCGTGCGCCAGTGGGCCGAGGCGCACGTGCCCGACATCCTCGCCGCCCGCGAGCGCGCCGAGGCGCCCGCGGACTGACCTCGCCGGTCAGCGGTGGCCCGCCAGGACCCGGTGCGCGTCAGCGTGGTCCGCAGGGTCGATGTGGACGGTCGCGCGGGCGAGGTGCGGCACGGCGTGGATGAGGCGGTGCTCGGCGTCGACCGCGATGGCGTGGGCGGCCGTGACCGTGAGCGCGGCGTCGACGGCGAGGTCGACCTCGCCGTGGAGCCGGTGCCCGACCCAGCGCAGCCGCAGCGCATCGACGCGCCGCACGCCCGGCGTCGCCGCGAGCACCGCTTCGGCCGCGGCGACGGTGTCCGGGTCGACCGCGTCCATCAGCCGCCGCCAGATCTGGCATGCGGCGTCCTTGAGCACCAGCGCGATCGCGACCGTGATCGCCAGGCCCACGACCGGGTCGGCCCAGTCCCAGCCCAGCGCCACCCCGCCCGCACCGAGCAGCACCGCGAGGGAGGTGAACCCGTCGGTGCGGGCGTGGAGGCCGTCGGCGACCAGCGCCGCCGAGCCGATCCGGCGGCCGACCCGGATGCGGTAGCGGGCGACGAGTTCGTTGCCGCAGAAGCCGATCAGGCCCGCCGCGGCCACCGCCCAGAGGTGGTCGACCTCGGCGGGGTGCCGGAGCCGGTCGACCGCCGCGACCCCGGCGGCCACGGCCGAGGCGGCAATGAAGGCCACGATGACGATCCCGGCCAGGTCCTCGGCCCGCCCGAACCCGTAGGTGTAGCGGCGGGTGGCCGCGCGGCGGCCGAGGAGGAACGCGATCCCGAGCGGGATCGCGGTGAGCGCGTCGGCCACGTTGTGGAGGGTGTCGCCGAGCAGGGCCACGGAACCGGTGAACGCGACCACGACCGCCTGCGCGATGGCCGTCGCCCCGAGTACCGCGAGCGAGATCCACAAGGCCCGCAGCCCTTCCCGGCTCGACTCCAGCGCCCGGTCGGTCTTGTCGGCGCTGTCGTGCGAGTGCGGCGCGAGCAGGTGCCGCAGCCGGTGCGCCCGGCCGCCTCGGTGGTCGTGGGTGTGGTCGTGAGGCTCGCGGTCATGGTGCGCACGGTCGTCGTGGGCGTGGCCGTGCTGCGCATGGTCGTCATGGGCATGATCGTCGTGGGCACGGTCGTGGTCCTCATGACCGTGGGCCTCATGGCGGTGATGCGGGTGGTCGTGACCGGACATGGGTCTCCCTGGCTTCGACTCGGCGGCGGCAACCCTTCATTATATGCCGGTCTACCAGGCAAAACGCTCGCACTTGCCCGACCATGGCAACAGCACCCCCGTGCCGGGGCGGGCGCGCGCAGGGTGCAGGGCCCGGCGGCGGGTGGATCGGAGTTACCCCCGCGTGTAGTACGCAGCGCCCCCGAGGCCGATGGTGCCTGAGGGCGGCTGAAGCGGAGCTGAAGGACGGTCGTCCTCCGCCGGGCCCTGACTTCCCGTGTAGCTAGCCGATCGCGGGGTAGGTCGAGACGCCGCCGCTCGGGTCCTGGGCGATGCCCACGTACTCGTCGACGACCCACGGGGCGATCCCGGGCGCGGTCTCGGCGTCGGCGCCGGTGAGGGCGTCGAGCACGACCGGGCCGTTCTCCGCGTTGCCGTACACGGCCCCGTGCCAGACGGCAGTGATCCCGACGCTGGAGCGCTCGGGCGTCGGGTCGAGCTCCCACGCCCACTCGCCGGTCTCGGTGTTCACCGCGCCGAGCCAGCCCCAGGTGTCGTTGCACACCAATGTGGTCTGGCCGTCGAAGCGGCAGGTGCCGGAGTCGCGCTCCTCGGCCTCCAGGCTCGTGACCGTGCCGGTCGCGGCCTCGACCAGGTACAGGCCGCCGTCGATGTGGTCGTAGCCGCCGAACCCGTAGACGTACTTCGGCCCGGCCGGTCGCAGGTTCTCGTAGCCGAAGTCCGGCGCGTCCCACTTCACCGTGCCGTCGGCGACGGCCAGGCCGCTGTGGTGCCGGTTGAAGTCGCGCTCGCCGGGGATGCCGACGACCGTGTCGCCCGCGACCGCCTCGGTCGCGAAGACCTGCTCCCAGGCCACGGCCTGCGCGTTCAGGTCCACCGCGACGGTGTACGCCGGGTAGACGTCGAGGTCGACCACGACGACCCCGCCGGACTCGCCCTTGGCGACCGCGTTCGCGTACCGCCCTTCGGCGTCCTCCTCGGGGATGGGCAGCTCCGACACGACGCGGAACGCCTCCGCGCCGGTGGCCGCGTCGACCGCGACCAGTTCGAGGCTCTGGTGCGCCACGGCCGTGCCGACGGCCTCGCCGGTGGTCAGGAACGGCACCACCACGAGGTCCTTGCCGTCGAGGGTCACGACGATCGGCGCCTGGATCGGGTTGTCGCCCGCGAACACGGTGAGCGCGGGGTCCATGGGCGTGCCGGACTCGGGCACGATCGCGGGCAGCGCCTCCGCGGTGGCGGCGTCGACGATCTGGAGCCGGTCAGCGGAGGCGATGAACGCCTTCGTGCCGGACAGGGCCACCGGGAGCGGCTGGACGGCGTTGCCCGCCAGGTTGATGTTCCCGGCCGCGGCCTCCTCGGGGAGGGGGACGCCCGCGGCGGTGTCGAACCGCATCGGCGGGTCGAAGGGGTCGGCCTCGATCTCCTCGACGGCCTCGTCGGAGGTGGCGGCGGACTCCTCGGCGGGGTCCTCGATGGTGCCGCTCTTGTCGCTGCACGCGCTTGCGAGCAGCAGTCCCGAGGCGGCGAGGCAGCACAGCGCTGCTCTGATCTTCATGATGATGTCGTTCGCTTTCCTGCCGGGCACGGACGGAGAAACGCGGTCAGTGTAGGTCCCGATCGCCACCGCCCGGGCCCGTCGAGGCGGGCCGGTGCCCGCGGCTCAGGCCAGTGTCTCGACCGCCTCGCGCCACAGGTCCGGGAGGCCGTCGAGGCCGGGCATCGCGGGGTCGGTGACGAAGCCCGCGGTCGCGGTGTCCCCGTAGGTCGTCAGCACCGCCGCGGCCGGGATGCCGAGCGGCGCCCACATGACCGGTGCCGCGCCGGTGACGCGGGCGCCCCGGAACGCGAGCGGCCGTCCCACGGCGACGTTGGAGGCGAGCATCGCGGCGTGGGCGGGGCTCGTCACGGACCTGCGCACCGCGGCGAGCACCGGAACCGGGGTCAGGTCGGTGATGCGCCGCAGCGCCGCGCGCAGGCTCGCCGACCGCAGCGCGCCGGTGGCCTGTGCGGTCAGCGAGAGCCGTTGGGCCGCAGTGCGTTCGCCGCCCGGGAGTGCCAGCGAGGTGAGGATGACCCGGTTGCCGGGCGCGGCCTCCTCGCCCGGGCGGCGCAGGTTCACCGGGACCAGGAACGGCACCGCGGCCGGTGTCGAGGGCGGCCGCTCGCCCGTCCGCACCAGGGCGTGGGCGAGCGCGGCGAGGAAGACGTCGTTGACGGAGGCGCTGTGTCGCCCTGCGGCGCTGCGGAGGAGGTCGAGCGGCACGGTGCGCCACCGGTGCTCGCGCGAGCCCGAGAACCCCTCCGGGTGCGCGGTCCACGCGCCCCGCCGCACGGTCCCGCCGAGCAGGAGGCGCACCGAGGTGGCGAGGTCGCGGATCGTGATCCGCTGCGGCCGTGCGAACCCGGGGTACGCGGCCGACGCGGGCGCCTCCTCCGAGAACAGCGCCTCCAGAGTGTGGAGGATGCCGCCGCCGTCCTGGAGCGAGTGGTGGACGCGGAAGAGCAGCGCGAACCCGTCCGGGGCGTGGCCGTGCAGGAGGTGCAGTCGCCACGCGGGCTCGGGCAGCGGCGCGCCGATGAGCTCGCCGACGGCAGCGTCGAGCGATCCCGGTGCGAGCGTTCGCTCTTCCACATGAGACGAGATATCGAGGCTTTCGGCGATGCTCCAGCGCGACCCGGCGGGGGTGCTCCGCAGCGCCGGCACCGTGGGCAGCCGCTGCGCGACGTGCGCCGCGACCTCCTCCAGGCCCGGCACCGGCCCCTCGCAGTGCAGGACCATGCCGACGTGCGGCAGCGTCTGCGGCGAGATCGCCGGGCTCCGCCGCAGCGCCCGGTCCATGGCCCTGCGCGGCGCGGTGCTCCTCTCGTTCACAGCCGCAGCATAGGAGACTCCGATCCCCGGTTCCTGGCGCCCGCGGCCCGCCGCGCGGGTCCGGTAGGCGGTGCGAGAGTGAACCAAAGTGGTGAATAGATGTCAATGACCGTTTTCTGGGTCGGATCGTGCGAAGGTATCCCGGCTCATCGCGGGCATCGCAGACCAGTGGAGGGGACGAGGACATGGAACAGCGCCAAGGACGCGCGGAGGCGACCGGCGGGCAGGTGCACGTGTGCGAACGCCATCTCGGACTCGGCGACCTGGACTGGCTCGGCCACGTCAACAACGTCCGGATGCTCGAGATGGTCCAGGACGCCCAGGTGCGGTGGTGCTACCTCGAACGCGAGGCCGGTGTGGTCGCCGCGCCCTGCTTCGTCTACGCCGGCCACGAGATCCAGTACAAGCGCGAGCTGACGCTGCGCACCGCGCCGGTCCGCATCGAGACCCGCGTGACGCGGATCGGCCGCTCCTCGCTGCACCTGGCCAGTCGCATCCGCGACGACGAGGCCGTCTACTGCGAGGTCGCCTCCGTCGCCGTCGCCATCGACACCGAGCGGCTCCGGCCGCGCCAGCTCAGCGACGGCGAGCGCGAGTACTTCGCCCGGTTCGCGGCGGCCGAGCCCGCCCTGAGCGGGGTCTAGCGGCTTCTCGGGCGGCTTCCCGTGCGGCTTCCTCAACCGATCGGTTGACAACGGTGCCCGGCGGCGGTACCGTCGTATTCAACCGATTGGTTGAGGAAGTGACGTGGAACAGAGCGCAGACCTGCTCGACCGGGCGTTCGCCGCGCTCGCCGACGCGACCCGGCGCGGGCTCGTCGCCCGCCTGGCCGTCTCGGACGCGACCGTGAGCGAGCTGGCCGAGCCCTACGACGTGAGCCTCCAGGCGATCTCCAAGCACGTGAAGGTGCTCGAAGAGGCCGGCCTGGTGACCCGCAGCAGGGACGCCCAGCGCCGGCCCGTGCACCTGAAGGCCGAGGCGCTCGACCTGATGTCGACCTGGATCGACCGGTACCGCATCGAGGTCGAGGAGCGCCACCGGCGCCTCGACGACCTGCTCGCCCGCACGGCCGGACCCGAGGACCAGCCGCCCTGCCGGAAGAAGGACCAGACATGACCGCGAACAAGACCGAGATCACGGCCGACCCGAACGTGCCGTCGATCGCGATCACCAGGGAGTTCGACGCCGCGCCCGAGCGCGTCTTCCGCGCCCACACCGACCCCGGCCTCTTCGCCCAGTGGATCGGGCCGCGCTCGATGACCACCCGGATCGTCCGCTGGGACGCCCGCACCGGCGGCGAGTGGGCCTTCGCCAACGACCGCGGCGGTGCGGAGGTCGCCGCGTTCTACGGCAGCTTCCACGAAGTGCGCGAAAATGAGCGGATCGTGCGCACCTTCACCTTCGAGGGCGACCCCGACGCCGTCGCCCTGGAGACGCTCGAGTTCGAGCCGACCGGCGACGGGCGCACCCGGCTGCGGGCACTGAGCCTGGTGCGCGACTTCTCGACCCGCGACGGCATCCTCGCCTCCGACATGGAGACCGGCGTGGGCGAGGGCTTCGAGAAGCTCGACGAACTCCTCGGCGACGGCCCGGCCGGGCGCCACGCGCGCGAGGCCGTCCCGCTCACCGCGCTGGTCGAGTCGGCGGCGCCCGAGGACTGGTCGCGCCGCAGCCCGGTCGCCGACTGGGCCGCCGTGGACGTGGTGCGCCACCTGGTCGAATGGCCGCGCGACTTCCTCAAGGGCGCGGGCATCGAGCTGGAGGCGCTGGACGTGGACGCCGACCCGGCCGCCGCCTGGCGCCGGCACGTCGCGGACATCCAGGCGATCCTGGAGGCGCCCGGCGGGCGGGTGCTCAGCAACCCGAACACCGGCGACAGGCCGGTGGACGAGGCGATCGACGAGTTCTACACGCCCGACATCTGGATGCACTCCTGGGACCTCGCGAAGGCCCTCGGCCGCGACGTGGACCTCGGCGAGGAGCGCTGCCGGGCGGCCCTCGCGAACATGGTCCCGATCGAGCCGATGCTGCGCGCGAGCGGCCAGTTCGGCACCGCCGCGTTCCCGGTCGGCGAGGACGCCACCGCGCAGGACCGCATGGTGGCCTTCATCGGCCGCGACCCGTACTGGAAGCCCGCGAGCTGACCCGCGTTGTCGGCGGCCGGGTGCGCTCCCGGCCGCCGCTTTCACTGCGCCGTCACGCCTCCAGCGAAGGATCCACGAGGGCGGCGAGCGTGGCGACGACGTCGTCCAGGGAGCGGGTGGTGTCGATCTCGACGGTCGCCGTCTCGCGGAGCACGGGCTCGAACTCGGTGAGGTCGGCGATGACCCGGAGGCGTTCGGCGGGGCTCTTGCCGTACGGGTTCGCGTCGCGGTCGGCGATGCGCTGGAGCACCACCGCGACCGGCGCGCTGAGCAGCACCACGTCGTCGAAGCGGGGGTAGAACCGGCCCTGGTTCCACACCGTCCCCGCGATGAACAGCGGCTCGCCCGACAGCTCGTGGACGCTCAGGAGCGCGTCGATCCGGTCCTCGACCCACATCCGCTCGGTGCCGGTCCCGTCAGGCAGCGGCGCGAGCTCGATCCAGCCGCCCTCATCGGTGTCCACAGTGGTGTGACCGAGCTGCGCGAGCCGTTGCAGGACTGTAGATTTGCCCGTACCCGACATTCCGGTTATCAAGATCGCCACCACCCTCCGAGCGTATCGGCCGCTCGCGGCACGCGCACCGGCACCCGGACATCTGTTCGGACCGCTTCCCGCCGAGACCGTCCGAAAGCGGTCACGGGAGGCGCGCCCTCCCAGAGGGCTTGCAGCGACCGGATCAGCGGCCGTCGCGCAGTCGCAGGCTCAGCCCGAGATTCACCACGGCTGAGAGGGCCTGGGCGGCGATCGTCCAGGCGAACGCCTCGCCGATGCCGATGCGCGGCAACAGGTGCAGGAACAGCGCGCCGAGGAGCGCGATGCCCGAGGCCATCGCGATCTGCTGGCCCGTGCCCATCGCGCCGCTGCCCACGCCCGCGCGTTCGGGCGGCACGTCAGCGAGGACCACCCGGAACAGGACCGGGAGGTGCATGCCCTGCCCGAAGCCGACCACCGCGAGCGGCAGTGCGAGCCACAGCACCGTGGTGAGCGGCGCGGTGGTCGACCACGCCGACGCGACCGCCCACACCAGGCCGGCGAGCCCGGCCAACTGGATGCCGATGCCCACCGTGACCGCCCGGCCGCCGAGGCGCGGCGCCAGGCGCGGGCCCAGGACCGAGCTGGCGAAGAACGCCACCGCGTACGGCACCAGCGAGCAGCCGGCGGCCACCGGCCCCAGTCCCAGGCCGTTCTGGAGCGAGACCGCGGCGGTGAACAGGAAGCCGCTGAACCCGGCCATCGACAGCATCATGACCGGCACGCCCCGGCGCATCCCCGGCAGCGCGAGCAGACTCGGCGGCAGCAGCGGCACGCGGCCCGCGCGCTCGGCCCGCCGCTGGGTCGCCGCGAACGCCCAGGCCGCGACCGGGAACGCCGCCAGGCACACCCACGCCCACACGGGCCAGCCCGCGGCGCGGCCTTCCGTGAGCGGCGCGAGGAGCAGCACCATCGCCGCACCGAGCAGGAGCGCACCGATCCGGTCGGGAGGCGCGGGCCGCTCGGAGCGCGTATCGGGGACGGTGCGCCGCAGCAGGACCGCCGTCACCGCGACCAGCGGCACGTTGATGAGGAACGCGGCCCGCCACCCGGTGCCGGCCACGTCGGCGGCCACGAGGAGACCGCCGAGGACCTGCCCGAACGCCAACGCGACGCCGACCGTGGCGCCGAACATCCCCATCGCGCGGGCGCGCTGCGGACCGGAGGTGGTCGCCTGGATCGTCGCCATGCCCTGCGGGAGCAGCAGCGCCGCGGCGGCACCCTGGGCGATGCGGGCCGCCACGAGCATCGCCGGGGAGACCGCCAGCCCGCACAGGAGCGAGGCGGCCCCGAACCCGATGAGGCCCAGCACCATCATGCGGCGGCGCCCATGCGCGTCGCCGAGGCGTCCGCCGAGCACCATGAGCGCGGCATACGACACCGCGTACCCGGCGACGACGAGTTCGAGCGCGGCCGGTGCGGCGCCGAGCTCCGCGCCGATCGAGGGCAGCGCGACGTTGACGATGAACGCGTCCATCGTCGACAGCACGGTGGCGAGCAGCACCGCGAACAGGCCCGCGCCGGACAGGACGGGCCCGGACGGCGCCGGGGCGGGCACCGGGGGCGGTGCGGTCGAAACCGGTGTATTCGAGAACGGGCCGGTCGAGGAAGGTGCATTCGAGGACAGTGCATTCGAGAACGGTGCGGTCGGGATCTGCGTCATGCACCGAGCTTTGGCCGCCCCCGGTCCGGGTACCTGATCGCCGTTATCCGGGGACTGGAACCACCTGGCTCCGCCCGCCCGCGCGAGGCATGCTGGAACGCATGGCAACCTCGACCGCAGCCCGCGCCCTGCCGCCCGCCTCCCCGCGGCGGCGCGAACTGGCCGACTTCCTGCGCTCGCGCCGCGAACGGCTCACGCCCGCGCAGGTCGGCCTGCCGCCGGGTCGGCGCCGCCGCACCCCCGGGCTGCGCCGCGAGGAGGTCGCGCAGCTCGCCTCGGTCGGCATCTCCTGGTACACCTGGCTCGAACAGGGCCGCGACATCAGCGCCTCCGCCCAGGTCCTCGACGCGGTCGCCCGCGCCCTGCGCCTGGACGCCTCCGAGCGCGCCCACCTGTTCACGCTCGCGGGCGCGGTCGACCCGGTCCCGCGCGCGTTCCGCTTCGAGGTCCCGGACTCGGTGCGCGCCATCCTGGAACGGCTCGACCCGTTCCCGGCCTCGGTGCAGAACCTCCGCTACGACCTCCTCGCCTACAACCGCACCTTCGGCAACCTCCTGTGCGACCTCGACGCCCTCCCTCCTGGCGACCGCAACTGCATGTGGCTGGCGTTCACGAACCCCGACTGGCGGGCCGCCATGGTCGAGCGGCGCGCCACCCTCGAACTCATGGTCGCCAACTTCCGCAACGCCGGCTCCGCCCACTTCGACGAGCCGCAGTGGAGCTCGATGGTCGACCGCCTCCGCGCGGCCTCCGACGAGTTCTGCGAGATCTGGGACCGCCACGACGTGGCCGCCGAGGTCAAGCCGGTCAAGGTCTTCCGCAACCGGTTCGTCGGCGAGGTGCGCTTCGCCGCCGAGCGGATGTGGTTGCAGCCCAAGTACGGCGTGCGCATGACCGTCTTCAGCCCCGCCGACCCCGAGACCGCGACCCGCCTCACCGACCTCCGCGCCCTGATCGATGCCGATCGCGCGGCCTTGGGCCGCCCCACCGTTCCTCTCGCCGAGGTCGGCACCGCTCACGGAACCGCCGTCGACCGACGATCCCCGCGGGCGGGCTCAGCGGCCCCGCGGGTCGGAACAAGGACGTCCCGCGGCGACTCGACCGACCCGTGCACCGGATCGGCTGTTCCGCAGGCCGACTCGACGACATCGCGGGCGGGCTCAGCGGCCCTGCGGGTCGGAACAAGGACGTCCCGCGGCGACTCGACCGACCCGTGCACCGGATCGGCTGTTCCGCACGCCGACTCGACGACATCGCGCGTGGGCTCAGCGGCCCTGCGGGTCGGAACAAGGACGTCCCGCGGCGACTCGACCGACCCGCAGACCGGGACGGCGGCTCCGAGCCGGTGAGCGGCGAGCTGTTCCCGCGCTCCCGCACCGAGGTCGCCCCCGGGGCGGTGCTCGTGCCGGACTGGCTCGGCGCCGATGAGCAGCGCGACCTAGTGGCCGCCTGCCGGGACTGGGCCCGGCACCCCGCGGGCATGCGCACCGTCCACACGCCCGGCGGCGGCACGATGACCGCCAAGCAGGTCTGCCTCGGCTGGCACTGGCGCCCCTACCGGTACTCGCGGACCACCGACGACGGCGCCCCGGTCAAGGCGTTCCCGCCCGAACTCGGCGACCTCGCCCGCCGCGCGCTGGCCGCCGCCTACGACGAGCCGCCGCGACCGGCCTACGACATGGCGCTGGTCAACTTCTACGACGCCGAGGCCCGCATGGGCATGCACCAGGACCGGGAGGAGCGCTCGGACGCCCCGGTGGTCTCGCTGAGCCTGGGCGACACCTGCGTCTTCCGCTTCGGCAACACCGAGACCCGCACCCGCCCCTACACCGACCTGGAACTGCGCAGCGGCGACCTCTTCGTGTTCGGCGGCCCCTCACGCCTCGCCTTCCACGGCGTACCCCGGATCCTGCCGGGCACCGCCCCCGCCGGCCTCGGCCTCACCGGCCGCCTCAACCTCACCCTCCGCGCCAGCGGCCTCGACCCCTGACCCGAACCGATGGGCGTGGCGCCCGCGACCGGTGGGCCGAGACGGAGCGGTGGACCTCGAACCGCACCGCAGCGAGCCGATGGGCGACCGTTCCCGGTTGCCCGAGGAGCCGAACGGCGCCGCCGTCCGCTCCCGCTGGACCGTCGACCGGCCGGCCCGACGCCCGCCTCCGGGCGATGAGTCCGCAGAAGATGCAGAGGCCGACTCCCGCCAGGAGCAGGAACGCCCGGGCCCTGGGCGGGCCCGGGCGCGCTGCTCGGATCGTGTCGGTTTCCAGTGCCGACGCTCGGACGCTGTCGGCTTTCAGTGTCGTTCTCGTGGTTCGCATTGCGGGCCTCCGTTCTCGCGGCTCCCGCAGAAGGCTACGTACCGGCCGGGACCGGCGCACCTGCCGAAAGTTCGGACCTGCCCCTGTCGAAAGTCAGGGTGCGGGTCTCCCGGGACCCCCGGTAGTGGTCGAGCATGCGGCGGCCGATCCACGTCAGGGCGGCGGCGCCGTCCGCGACGTCGACCCAGCCGCGGTCCACCGCGACCGCGGAGGCCGCGCGGTCCAGGAGCCGTCCGCCCGCGCGGATGCGCACCCGGCCGCCCCGGTCGTACCCCGCGGCGAGCCCGCCGGTGGCCGCCAGCCGTTCGAGGAGACCCCACTGCCACGCCGCGGGCGCGTCGGCGACCTGTGCGGGTGTGAACGTGACCCGGTCGGGGAACCCGGCCCGCTCGACCACGAGGCGCCGGTCGCCCTCGACGCGGACCTCGAACCCGGCCCTGACCGCCTCGGCGAGCTGGGCGCAGGCGAGGGCGGTGTTCATCTCGACGCGGCCGCCGCGGTTGGAGAACCGGATCCAGGTGGCGGTGGTTCCGGTCGTGGTTCGCATGTGCGCCAAGGGGTCGTGCTCCTCTCTTCCGGCACGGCCGCGATGCGGGCCGTACTCGAACTCCGGGACGGGATACCCGAACGGACACAGGTTTCCACATGCGTACGACACCTGCGTAGTGAAATTCCTTGCAGCGCTGCGGATCTCGCCCGGGGAAGCACGAATTCCCAGGTGGCGGGCGATAACCGGTCCAGGACGGCCGCCACGCTCGCCTCGGGCCGCAGGTCTAGGCGGCGCAGCAGCTGCGCGTTCAGGGCCACCACGATCGTGGACAGCGACATGAGGATCGCCCCCACCGACATCGGCAGCACGAACCCGACCGGGGCGAGCACCCCGGCCGCGAGCGGGACCGATATGAGGTTGTACCCGGCCGCCCACCACAGGTTCTGCCGCATCTTCCGGTAGGCCGAGCGGGACAGCTCGATCACCGACAGGACCGACCGCGGGTCGTCGCCGGCGAGGATGACCCCGGCCGCGGCGATGGCGACGTCGGTGCCCGCACCGATCGCGATCCCGACGTCGGCCGCCGCGAGCGCCGGGGCGTCGTTGACGCCGTCGCCGACCATCGCGACCTTGCGCCCCTCCGCTTGCAGCGCCTGCACCTTCGCGGACTTGTCCTCGGGGCGCACGCCCGCGAAGTACCGGTCCACGCCGAGGTCGGCCGCGACCGAGGCGGCCACGGCCTCGGCGTCGCCGGTGATCATGACGACCGCGATCCCGAGTCCGTGCAGGGCGTCGACGGCCTGCCGGGACTCCGGGCGGACCTCGTCGGCGAGTGCGACCGCGCCGACGACCTCGCCGTCGCGCAGCACGTGCAGGATGATCGCGCCGCGCCCGCGCCACTCCTCGGCGACCGCCAGCTCCCGGGCCGCGGCGTCGTCGAGGAGCCGGGGGCCGCCGACGCGGACCTCGCGGCCGTCCACGGTCGCCGTCACACCGACCGCGGGCGCCGAGGCGAACCCGGTGGCGGTCGGGACCTCCAGGCCGCGTTCGGCGGCGGCCCGCACGATGGCCTTCGCGAGCGGGTGCTCGCTGTCGGACTCCGCGGCGGCGGCGAGCGCCAGCACCTCGTCGGCGCCGAGCCCGGCGGCCGGTTCCACGGCCGCCACGACCGGCTCGCCCTTGGTGAGCGTGCCGGTCTTGTCGAACAGGACGGTGTCGACCGTGCGCATCGACTCCAGGGCGAGGCGGTCCTTGACGAGCACCCCGCCGCGCGCGGCCCGCTCGGTTGCGATCGACACGACCAGCGGGATCGCCAGTCCGAGCGCGTGCGGGCAGGCGATGACGAGGACGGTGATGGTGCGGACCACGCCCGCATCGGGCTCCCCGGCCAGCGCCCACACGGCCGCCGTGACCGCGGCGGCGCCGAGCGCGAACCAGAACAGCCATCCGGCCGCGGTGTCGGCGAGGCGCTGCGCCCGCGACGAGGAGTTCTGGGCCTCCGCGACCAGGCGCTGGATGCCCGCGAGCGCGGTGTCGTCGCCGGTGGCGGTGACCTCGACGCGCAGGCCGGAGTCGGTGGCGACGGTCCCGGCCGTGACCTGCTCGCCCTCGCCGCGGGGGACGGTGCGGGACTCGCCGGTGACCATCGACTCGTCCATCTCGGCGCGTCCGGCGGTCACGCGGCCGTCGGCGGGCACGCTGCCGCCGGGGCGCACCACCACGATGTCGCCCACGCGCAGGTCGGCGGGGGCGACGGCGACGATCCGGCCGTCCTCCACGCGCTCGGCCTCGTCGGGCAGGAGCGCGGCGAGGGAGTCGAGCGCGGAGGTGGTCTGCGCGAGCGAGCGCATCTCCAGCCAGTGGCCCAGGAGCATGATGGCGATGAGGAGCGCCAGCTCCCACCAGAAGTCGAGCTCGTGGTGGAGCAGGCCGAGGGTCGCGCCCCAGGACGACGCGAATGCGACGGTGATGGCGAGTCCGATGAGGAGCATCATCCCGGGCTTGCGCGCCCGCAGCTCCGACACGGCCCCGGTCAGGAAGGGCGCGCCGCCCCAGACGTACATGACGGTGCCCAGGACCGGCGAGACCCACGTGATCCATGCGGCGTCCGGGAGCTCGTAGCCGAGGAGCATCGCGAACATCCCCGAGGCGGCCGTGACCGGTACGGACAGCACCAGCATGATCCAGAACAGGCGCCGGAACCGCGCGACGTGGTCGCCGTGCCCTGAGTGACCAGGACCCCCTGAGTGCCCGGTGTGCGGGCCGTGGCCCGCCCCCTCGTGTTCCGGGGCCTCGCCGTGGGAGGCGTGCTCGTGCGATCCGTGCCGCGCGTGGTCCATGTCCGCACTTCCTCGATGCCGGGGGTGATATCCGAATGATGCGTGAAGGCCCGCGCCCGGGTGCGGGTTCGCCGCGATCGGTCCGCGGCGCACCCGCGGCCGCGCACGGCTCCGCTAGGGTCGGGGCGGCGGACGCGAAGGCCGCCCGAACCGAGGAGGCGCCGCATGCAGCCGGGACCAGCACGGCCGGGACCGCACGTCGTCGTGGTGCGCCGCAAGTGGTTCGGCTCGACACTGGTCGCGCTCTGCGGCGCGCTGGTGGTCTCCGGCGGGGTGGTCCTCGCCTTCGGCCTCGACAACTACGGCGGGTACGGCTTCGTGGTCTCCGGGGCGATCTTCATCGCCACGGGCATCGCGCAGCTCGCGCGCCCGTTCATGCTGTTCGACCCGGCGGCGTCCGAACTCCGCCTGGTCAACCTCCCCGGGTTCAGGGACCGCGTCCTCGGCGCGCCCGCGGGGGAGCGGCTGTACTTCGACGGGCGGTCGGTCATGCGGGTGCTGCCCGACGGCTCCCACGTTCCCGCCCCGACCTGGCCCGCCCGCCGCGCCGACCTGGCGCGCGTCATCGCGCTCCTGCCCCACCGCACGCACTAGCGAACGCGCTCAGGGCTTCTCCAGGACCAGGAACAGGAAGCACAGGAACGCCGAGTCGGGCTGCTTGACCTGCTCGGGGAACTTCTCGTGCGCGTCGGGGGTCGGGTGCGGCTCGCCGACGACCGCGATCCGGAACCCCGCGTCGGTGAACTCGTTCATCACCGCGTGCAGCGGCCGGTGCCAGTGCGACAGGACCGCGGTCTGGTCGCCGAAGGTGTACTCCTCGGCGTACTCGTGGACGGTGAAGTAGTTCCCCTCGGGGTGGATGACCTTGTAGACGAAGGGGTGGTTGACCGCCACCACGAGCCGCCCGCCCGGCACCAGGACGCGCTTCAGCTCGGCGAGCGGCCCCGACCAGTCCTCCAGGTAGTGCAGGACCAGGGAGGCCACGGCGAGGTCGAACGCGCCGTCGGCGAACGGCAGCGGGTCGTTGAGGTCCCCTTGCAGGAGCAGCGCGTCGTCGCCGAGGCGCCCCCGCGCGAGTTCGAGCATCTTCGCGCTCGGCTCGACGCCGGTGACCTCCGCGCCCCGCTCCCGCAGCGACGCGAAGAGGGGACCGGGGCCGCAGCCGACGTCCAGGACGCGCCGCCCGGCCACGTCGCCGGCCAGGTCCAAGACCGCGGGCAGGGTGTAGTGGGCGTTGATGAGGTTCGACTCGGTATCGGCGGCGTACGCCTCGGCGAACGCGTCGTAGTCCGTGGTCGCCGCGGTGGTCTCGGGTTCGGATGCCATGCCCGCCATCCTCACACGCCGCGAGCGCCACACGCGTCCAGGTCCGTCTCAGCCCTGGAGGCCGTCGCGCCGCCGCTGGAGGAACGCGGTCTCGGCGGTGTTGCCCGCGAGCGCGATCGCGGCGTCGTAGGCGTCGCGCGCCTCCGCGGTGCGGCCGAGGCGCCGCAGCAGGTTCGCGCGGGCGGCGTGGAACCCGTGGTAGCCCGCGAGGTCCGGTTCGAGGGCGTCCACCAGGGCCAGGCCGACGTGCGGCCCGTCGCACTCGCCGACCGCGACGGCGCGGTTGAGCCGCACGACCGGCGAGCCGTCGAGGCGGACGAGCTGGTCGTAGAGGGCGACCACCTGCGTCCAGTCGGTCGCGTCGCCGTCGGTGTGGACGGCGTTGACGGCCGCGAGGAGCTGGTACCGGCCCGGTGCCTCCCCGGAGGCCAGGCGCTCGCGCACGAGCGCGTGACCCTCGGCGATGCGGGCGGCGTCCCAGCGGCTCCGGTCCTGCTCGTCCAGGGGCACCAGCCCGCCCGAGGCGGACACGCGGGCGGCGCGGCGCGCGTCGGTGAGGAGCATGAGCGCGAGCATCCCGGTCGCCTCGCCGTCGTCCGGCAGCAGCTCGTGGAGCAGGCGTGCGAGCCGGATCGCCTCGGCGGCCAGGTCGTCGCGCACGGGCGCCGTGCCGGGCCCGGTGGCGAGGTACCCCTCGTTGAAGACGAGGTACAGGACCGCGAGGACCCCGGAGACCCGTTCGGGCAGGTCCGCGGCCGACGGGATCCGGTAGGGGATCCGGGCCGCCGCGATCTTGGCCTTCGCTCGGGTGATGCGGGCGCTCATCGCCGTGTCCTGCACCAGGAACGCGCGGGCGATCTCCGGGACGGCGAGGCCGCCGACCATCCGCAGCGTTAGCGCCACGCGCGCCTCCATCGCGAGCGCGGGGTGGCAGCAGATGAATATCAGCCGCAGCCGGTCGTCGTCGACGGCGCCGAGCGGTTCGGCAGGGGCGCTGCTCACGAGGCGGGCCTCCCGGTGCTTGCCGTCGCGTTTGCTGTCGCGGCGGATCTGGTCGATGGCCTTGCGGGTGGCGGTCGTGGTGAGCCACGCGCCCGGGTTGGGCGGGACGCCGTCCTCGGGCCAGCGCTCGGCGGCGGTCGCGAACGCCTCGGCGGCCGCGTCCTCGGCGGTGCCGAGGTGCCCGAACCGCTTCGCGAGCGTCGCCACCACCCGCGCCCACTCCTCGCGGTGGGCGCGGGTCAGGGCCTCTCGGGCGTCGCTCATCCCGCGTAGAGGGGGCGCACTTCGAGGCGGCGGTTGCACGCCTTGGAGCCCTCGGTCATGAGCGCGAGCGCCGCGTCGAGGTCGGGCGCCTCGATGATCCAGAGGCCCGCGGCCCACTCCTTCGTCTCGGCGAACGGCCCGTCGGTGAGGACCGGGGACTCGCCGCGGCCGTCGACCACAGTGGAGGCGGTCGGGTCGGCGAGGCCGCCCGCGAAGACCCAGTGGCCGCCGGCGCGGAGCCGGTCGTTGAACGCGTCGATCGCGACCATCTCCTCGTCGGTGCCGGAGTTGCTGCGGTGGTCGATGACGTTGACCAGGTATTGCATGTCGATCGCTCCTTTACTTCGCGTCGCGGCGCTTGGGCCCGACGCCCTCGGGGACCTCGCCGTGGAGGTGCGGAATGTACACGAGCTTGTGAGTGCGCCCGTCGAGGACGGTGGACTCGACCAGGTCCAGGTCGAACTCGGCGCCGCCGTGGAAGAGCGCCGCGTCGCCGGCGCGGCCGGCGATCACCGGGAACACGGTGACCTCGATGCGGTCGACGAGCCCGGCCGCGAGCAGCGCCCGGTTGAGCGCGATGCTGCCGTGCGAGCGCATCGGGACGTCGGTGGTGGCCTTCAGGCGCTCGACCGCGGCCACGGCGTCCTCGGTGAGCAGCGTCGAGTTCCGCCAGCCCAGCGGCTCCTCGAGCGTGGAGGAGAAGACGAGCTTCGGCAGCTCGTTCAGGCGCTCGTAGTACGGCTCGTCGTACTCGACCACGAACTCCCGGAACTCCCGGAACGTCGTGGCGCCGAACACGAGGACCTGGTCCTGCGCGAACTTGCCCGCCAGCTCGTCCAGGAGCTCGGGGCCCTCCTTGCCCCAGTACCCGGGCCAGCCGTGCGCCATGCCGTAGCCGTCGAGGGTGCTGAAGAAGTCGACGGTGAAGGTGGTGCTCATGATGGTGCTCCTCTGCCGCGCCGCCCCCGATGGGCGGCCTCACCACTGCTACGAACACGGACCGCCCGGATCGACAGGTCTCCCGGATCTTATTTTCCCGGCGCGCGCCGCGGGCCGGGCGCACGAGAACGCGCCCGCTCCGGACGGAGCGGGCGCGTGGAGGTCTGCGGGGCGGGCGGTCACGCCTCCCGCTGGAGCTTCGCCACCTCGTGCTCGAGGCCCTGGCGGGTCAGCCGCAGCTGCTCCTCGGCGACCTCCACGGCCTCCAGGAAGCTGCGGGCGCGCACGAGCTGCCTGATGCGGTCCTCGGCCTCGCGGTCGCGCCGGCCCTCGTTGTCGCGGCGGTACTCGGCCACGGCCCGGTCCGCCTCGTCCTTGGCGCGCTCCTGCGTCTGGCGCATGAGTTCCGACGCCTGCGACCGCGCCTGGGCGATGATCTGCCGGGAGTAGTGCTGCGCCTGGTTGACGTAGCTCTCGGCCTGCTGCTGCGCCTGCGAGACCAGGTTGACGGCCGTCGAGGTCGGGGTCGCGGGGACGGGGGCCTGCAAGCGGAGGGAGCTCTGCTGCGACTGCCAGGACCGCAGCGCCTCCTTCAGCTTCTCCGCGTCGGTCCGCAGGGCGGCCTCGCGCTGGTCGCGGCTGGCGAGCTCGTCGGCCACGAGCTCCAGGAAGCGGTGGACCTCGTCGGGCTGGTATCCGCGCCGGGTCAGGCTCGTCATCGAGAACCTGGCGTTGTTGACCTGCCCGACGGTGACTTTCACATCGCGTGACCGGTAGTTGTACATGATGGAACGTCCTCTCTCACGCGCCCGAGGGCTCGAAGTAGATGGCCTCCGACCGGACGCCGGCGCCGACCAGGATCTTCCTGCTCGACTCCACCATCCCGAAGGGTCCGCACAGGTAGATGTCGGCGCCGATGCAGCGCCCGTGGGACACCGCGAGCTCCGCCGGGGAGCCGATGCGGACGCCGGAGCCCCACATGTCCTCGTCGACGCACGGGACGAATTCGAGCCACTCGTACCGGGCGGCGAGGGCGTTGAGCTGGTCGACGCAGTACATGCCCGCGGGGCTGCGCGTGCCCCAGTACAGGCTGGTCGGCCGCGGGGCGGCGGCGAGCTGCTCGACGAGGGCCTTGAGCGGGGCGACGCCGGTGCCGCCCGCGATGAGGGCGACCGGGCCCGAGCCCGGGCGCAGTGTCAGCCCGGAGCCGGTGGCGGGACCGACCCGGAGCGTGTCGCCGACGCGGAGCAGGGAGACCAGCGCGGTCGAGACCTCGCCGCCGTCGATGGAGCGGACGTGGAGTTCGATCGTGCCGTCGGGCCGGGGCGCGTTCGCGGGGGAGTACTGGCGCCACACCCGCGGCCGCAGGCTCGTGCACAGCGAGACCGACTGGCCGGGAAGGTAGTCCAGCCGCGTCCCCGGGGCGAGGGTGATGACGGCGGTCTCCAGGTCGCGGCGCTCGTGGCCGATGACCTCGGCGTCCCACCACGGGGGCGTGTAGTGGGCGGCGGCGTCGGCGGCGTCGGCCATGGTGGCGGCGACGAGTTCGTAGGCCGCGACCCAGTCGGCGGCGATGGCGGGCGTCCAGTGGGGGCCGCTGAAGTGCTCCAGGGTGGCGACGAGGGCTTCGCCGACGGCCGGGTAGTGGCCGCGCAGCGCGCCGAACTTGCGGTGGTCGCGGCCGAGCGCCTGGAGGGTGGGGACGACCGCGTCGATGGTGTCGACATTGCTGACCACCGCCCCGAGCGCGTTCACGAGCTTGTCGCGCTGCGCGGCCATGTTCATGGGGAACAGGTCGCGCGTCTCGGGGTGGGTGAGGAACAGGGTCGAGTAGAAGTACAGCGGGACCTGATCGCCGTGGGCGGCGACCAGGCTCCAGTTCTTCTTCAACCGGTCGGCGTCGATCATGCGCCTAGACGTCCGCCCCGATGACGTCGGGGGCGACGGATTCGAGGACCTTCACGACGTGGTCGACGATGTCCTGCGGGACACCGAGTTCGTGGAGGACGGCGACGAGGTGGGCGCCGACGGCGGCGTACTGGGCGGGGGTGATCCCCATGCCCCGGTGGGCCTCGGCGAGCTCGCGGCCCTCGTAGGACTTGGGGCCTTCGAGGACCTGGGAGATGAGGGCGACCTGGTGGCGCTTGAGGACGTGGAGGTCGGTGTCCTTGAAGAAGCCGGCGAGGTCTTCGTCGGCGAGGAGGCGCTTGTAGAAGCGCTCGACGGCCTCGGTGACGGCGGGGGCGCCGCCGATCCGGTCATAGGGGGACACCGGCTGCTCTTCGGCTGCATTCATGGGTCAGTCATCCTTAAGCGTGATATGCGATACGCGCCAGAGCCTACCCATGATGCCACCCAAGATCCATAGTGCTACTCATGTTTTCGCCATTTCCCTTGTTGCGATAGTAAATCGTAAGTGGACGATCACCGTTCGCATTCGAAACGCCTTCGCTCCGTCTCCCGTCCGGTCGCTCGCGGTCACCTTCCGGTGAGCCGGGCGAGGGTCCCGAGCACCTCCGAGGCGGTCACCGCGTCGGTCCCGACCGGGTGCCCGTGCGGCGCCCCGGGCCCGTAGTCCGCGGTGTCGCTCAGGTACGCCGCGCGGACGGTCTGGTCCGGTTGGGCGGTGTCGATCCGGCCGAGGTAGCCGTCCACGCCCGGGTCGAGGGCGAGCACGACGAACCCGCCCGCGGGGAGCGGCAGGTGGAGGCCGGGGGAGACCCAGAGCCCGTTCTGCGGCCCCTGGCGCCAGCCCGCCGCGGTGAGGGGGAAGAGCCGCGTCACCGGGAACGAGGCGCCCTCGAAGCGCGCGAGCCGGCCGGTCGCCAGCTCCTCCTCGGTGAAGGCGTGGACGGGGCGCGAGAGCTGCGGGAACGGTTGCAGCAGCTCGTAGTCAGCAAAGATTTCGACCCACGCGTCCAGGTCCGCGAGGGTCGCGGGGTGCGCGATGCGGACGAGCGTGCCGTTGGGCGGCGCGAACGCGTCGTCCTCGACCCCCGCGAACGTGCTGTCCTCGGCCAGCCGGAAGCCCGCCCGCATCTCGCCGGTCCCGGTCTCCCACGCCGCCTCCCACACGAGGCGGCGCGCGAGGTGGTGCATGAGCGGGTGGTCGGCGAAGAACTCGCCGAACTGCGGCACCGTCCAGGAGCGCTGCGCGGCCATCGCCCGCTCCAGGCGCCGCACCTGCTCCTTGGCCGCGGTCCGCAGGTCCTTCTTGAGCTGCGAGAACCGCTGGTACGCGGGGTCGGCGAGCTCCCGGTCGTCCTGCGCACCGGGCTTGGGCAGGCTCTTGAGCGGCTTGCCGGTCTCGTCGGTCGCGAAGGGCTGCAGGCGCTCGTCGAAGCCGACGGTGAACCGGCGGGTCCCGTAGTCGACGAGGAGGCCCGACGCTCCCTCGGCGTCGGAGCCGAGGCCGAAGTCGGGGACGAGCCGGTCGGCGAGCTGGTCCGGAGTGAGCCCCAGGCGCTCGGCGACGGCCTCGATCTGGCGCCCGGCCTCCTGTTTGAGCGCCTTGAAGTCGACCTTCCGGGAGATCGCGTGGAGCGCGCGCAGCGCGGTCTCCGATCCGATGGCGCCCAGCACTTCCAGGCCGGTGACGGCCCGCTTGTGCTGGCCCTGGCCGGGCCAGCGGCGGACGAGGGCGGCGAGGTCGGCGACCGTGGTGTCGTTGGCGAAGTGCGCGAGCTGCGTGAACGCCCACCCGTCCTTCGCGGCCGAACCGGAGTCCGTCCACCGCTCGAACAGCGCCCGCGAGAACGCCGCGAGCGAGCCGGGGTCGCAGACCTCGGCCGCGACCGCCGCACCGGGGTAGGGGAGTCCGGGGGAGTCGATGGCGAGGACCGTGGTCAGGTGCACGACCGACGCCTCCGGGAGCGCCGTCGTCCGTCCCTTGAGGAGCACCTGCGGGAGCAGGGCCGGCACGGCCCAGGCCGGGGGCTTGGGGATCTTCGCGTCGAGGGGGTCGAGCGGGTCGGCCGCGATGAGCGCGCCGATCGCGGTCGCGGCCGCCTCGCCGTACGGCTCGGCAGCGGCCGCAACGGATTCGGCGCCCCGCACGGCGGCGAGGTACCGCAGCGCGACCGTCGCGGCGCGGCGCCGGCCCGCGTCGGCGCCGACCGCGTCCGGGACGAGCAGGTGCGCCGCCGCCTCGGCGTGCCGGGCGAACCAGCGTTTGGCGTGCGGCACGGCCGACTTGGTCCGCGCGAGCCGGTCGGCGGCGATCCGGGCCGCCGCGAGGCTCCGGATCGGCAGGAGCGCCTGGGTGAAGGTGCTGCGGCCCTGGACGATCGCGGTGACCCGGTCGGCGGCCTCCGCGCCGAACCGGCCGAGGATCCGCTGGAGTTCGACCAGGTCCGTGTGCGGCACCCCGCCGTCCCAGCGGGCGACCAGCGGCGCGGCGTCCTCGACCCGCGCCCAGGCGAGGAGCGAGGTCGGATCGCCGAAGCGGCCGTACTTCTCCAGGGCCGCGACGGCCCGCCGCACGCCCTCCGCGTTGTACGAGGTGTACGGGCGGTCGTCGAGGAGCGTCGCCCAGCGCCGCGCCTCCTCGTCGTCCTCCCAGACCATCCGCACCGCAGGGTCCGGCGCGACGAGGTCGATCACGGGCCGGGTCGCCTTGGCCCGCCTGCCCGCCCACGGCGGGGTGACGAGGAGGCCCGGCAGCGCCTCGGGCGCCGCGTCGGGGACGCGCGCGGTCGCGAGCGCCGCGACCGCGGTCCGGACCGCCTCGTCGGCGTCGCCGAGCGCGGCCGTGAGCGCTGGGGAGGCGTCCACCAGTCCTTCGAGGCGCTTGCGGGTCGCGGGGTCGGCGTCGGCGGCGCGGGCCGCGACGGCGCGGAGCGTGCGCTGCGGGAACCGCGCGGCGGTCTCCATCGCGGCGGTGAGCGCGCCGGGCAGGTCGAGCCGGTCGATGAGGGCCGCCGCGGCGGCGTCGTCGGGCAGCAGCCCGATCGCGGTCAGCAGGGCCGCCCTCGCGGGCTTCGCCATCCGGTCGAACTGCCGGTCGAGGAGGTCCACGAGGATCGCGAGCGCGCCGGCGCCGACGCCCTCGACCAGCGGGGCGAGGCCGCGCTCGTCCACGGTGCCGAAGCCGCGGCGCTTGGCGAGGTGCAGGTCTCGGGGGTCGGCGGTGAGGGTCCAGAGCATCCAGTCGTCGGCGCGGCGGTGCTCGAAGTAGCCGGTGATCGCGTCGACGGCCTCCTCGACCCACGCGGCCTCAGAGGGCATGAGGAGCGCCGATCCGATGCACCGCTGGGGATCGGTGCGCCGCGCGCCGACCGCGGCGACGGCGTTCCGGTACTCCTCCTCGGTGGCCGCCGCGAGGAGCGCGCGGATCCGGTGCAGCGCGGGCTGGGCGGCCCGCCAGCCCGTGGCCTCCTCCCATTCGACGTACCGGCTCAGGTGGGCCTCGGTGATGCGGCGCTCGTCGGTGGCGTAGGACCAGTTGAAGACGGTCGCGGACTCCAGGACGGCGACGGCCGCGAACGCGAGGCCGTGGTCGGCCGCCCAGGCGTCGAGGTGCCGCAGCCGGGCCTGCGGCTCGACGGTCTTCTTGCCGTTGCTGTCGATCACGTGCATGAGCGCGGCGGCGCCGACCGGGTCGGGGCGCCCGGCGAGGTGCGCGGTCATGGCCTGGGCGAACGCGTCGCCGTCGCGCTTGGCGATGCCGGTCTCGACGAGCGGGCGGACCGCGGCGATCCGCGCGGCGACCGCCGCGGAGGCGCCCGGGTCGGCCTCGCCGCCGGGGTTCGCGTTCGCGAGGTCGCGGTCGCGGCGGGGCAGGACGTGCCGGCGCCATCTCGCCGGGAGGACGAGGCGGTCTTCGTTCGGCGCGGCGGGGGAGGGCTCGGTCATGCGGGGAAGCCTAGAGCGGCCCTCCGACACGCCGCGGGCCGGTCGTCCACGTCGGACACGTTGCGCGCCTAGGGGATCACCGACCGTCCGGGTCGACTCCGGGGGCGAGTTCGGCGAGGAGCGCGAACACGTCGCGGATCTCGCCGGGCGTCGGCCGCGGGTGGACGGCGCTGACGCCGGCGACCACGAGGTGCGGCAGGAGCGCGGCGGCCCGCGACCGGGCGCTCGCACCGGACCGCTTCGCCCACAAACGCTCCAGCAGCGCCAGCCGGGCGGCGTCCAGGCGCTCCTGGACGGCGTGGGCGGCCGGGTCGCCGGTGCTCCAGGCGCGCACGGCCCGCTCCCGGTCGGCGTCGAGCACGTCGAGGACGCGGTCCGCGAGCATCCCGAAGGCCGCTTCCGGCGGTCCGTCCGCCGCCGCCCGTTCGAGGTCCGCGAGCGCGGCGGCCTGCTCGCGCTCGTGGCGTTCGAGCAGTGCCGCGCGGTAGTCCTCGGCGCCCTTGAAGTGGTGGTGGAAGGAGCCCTTGGTGAGTCCTAGGCGGGCGGCGAGGCGGTCGATGCGCAGGCCGGTGGCCCCCTGCTCGGTCAGGACGGCCATGCCTTCGTCGAGCCAGCGGTCGCGAGTCGTCATCGCGCCACCGTACCATACCGTATGGTACGGTCGAGGCATGAACGCTTTCCCCGACCCCCTCTGGCCGGTCCTGGTGCTGGCCTTCGTGTCCTTCGGCGACGCGCTGCTGTGCCTGCGGCCGGTCGCGTTCGTTGCGAAGTGCTTCGAGGACGTGCGCTTCCCGCGCCGCTGGTGGTGGGTCGCCGCCCCGCTCAAGTTCGCCGCCGCGGCCGGGCTCGTCGCCGGGATCTGGGTCCCCTACCTCGGTGCCCTCACCGCCGCCGCGGTCGTCCTCTACTTCCTGTCCGCCGTCGCGATGCACGTGCGGGCGCGCGACTTCGGCCGCAACCTCTTCCTCAACGCCGCCGGCATGCTCGCCCTGAGCGTCTTCACGCTCCTGTACTCCTTCGCCTGAGCCCCGGCGCCGCGAAGCGGTTGCGCCTCAGTAGACGATCGACACGATCCGGCAGGCCGCCTCCGCCAGTGCCCGGTCGCCCTCGATCCGGGCCCGCTCCAGCGCGGCCCCGGGCTCGATGCCGCGGGTGCACAGCCGCCAGGCGGTCTCGGCGTCCAGTTCCACCACCGCGGCGGACCGGCCCTCGGACCGGGCCAGGGTCCACCCGTCGTCTGCGGCCGTGGCGGTCCAGGTCCCGCCCGCCGGGCCCGCCACGCGCACCGTCACCTGCGTCCCCTGCGGCGCGGCGGTATCGCGCAAGGTGTGCGGGAGGGCCCGCATGAACGCGTCGAGGACCACCGACAGGAACCGGGGGTCGGGATCGGTTCCCAGCCCCGCCGCGTGCCGGATCTGCTGCCGGTGGGTCCACATCTCGGTGAGTTCCCGGGTCGCGTCGAGCCACATCGGCGACGGGTCCACCCCGGCCCAGGACACGCCCACCGCCGGAGCCTGGAGGTCCACCCCCGCGAAGTAGCGGGCGGTCTGCGCCCCGATGAGGTCGAGCGTGTCGGTCAAGGCGGCCGGGCTGACGCGCGCGAAGGCGTCGACCCACTCCTGGTTGATCCGGTGGATGAACGCCTCCAGCGTCTCGCCCTCCTCGAACGCGGGGCCTTCGCGGTGGCCGTCCCGGTTGCGCAGGCGGCCGTAGCAGTCGGCGAGCACGTGCGAGGCGAGGTCGCGCACCGTCCAGCCCGGTACGGCCTCGGCGCGCCAGTCGGCGGGCGCGAGGCCGCGCAGGGTCGCGATGAGCGCGGCGTGCTCGGGCGCGAAGAGCGGGCGGGGGTCGATGGGGGCGCCGAGCCGGGCCCACGGATCGTCGAGCGGAGTCATCCCGGCAGTCTCCCCCGGGAACCCGCGCCGCTCAACCGGTTTCAGGCCGCCGCGAGCAGTCCGCGCAGCTCCTCGGCCGTCACGTTCGCGCCGAAGACCGGGCTGCCCGGCTCCATGCGCACGCCCTCGGCGAGCGTCCCGGCGACCACGGGGTCGAAACCGAGGTCGTCGACGAGCCGCGCCGCGGCCGCCACATCGGCCTCGACGTCCCCGGCCACCGCGATGGCCTTGCGGCCCGGCGCGCCCGCGGGCCGCGCCTCGGCCTCCAGATCGTGGTAGCCCATGTGGTTGAACGCCTTGACGAACCGGTCGGCGCCCAGGAACGCGCGCACCGCCTCGCTCGACGTCTCGCCGGGGTCGAGGACGCGCTCGCGCGGGCCGTCGACCTCCCACCAGTGGTTCATGGCGTCGACCACCAGCCTCCCGGTGAGCGGCGGGATCCGCCGGAACTTGCCCAGCGGCAGCGCCAGGACCACGATGTCGGACTCGGCGGCCTCGGCGGCGGTGACCGCCTCGGCGCCGGGCGTCAGGACCTCGACGGTGAGCGCGATCTTCGCCGGGTCGCCCGACCCGGCGATGCGGACCCGGTACCCGGCCGCGACCGCGAGCCGGGCGAGCACGGTGCCCACCTTGCCGGCGCCGAGGATGCCGATCGTCTTCGCCTCCATCAGGACTCCTTCTCGGGGGCGTCGGCGAGGAGGTCGCGCACGAGCGGGATCACCTTGGTGCCGTACAGCTCCACGGCCCGCAGCCGCGCGGAGGCGGACATGGCGCCGCCCGCGGAGTAGATGAGGTCGAAGCGGCCGACGTCGAGCGCGCCGATCGCCTTGGCGATCCGGCGGGCCACGGTCTCGGGGGAGCCGATGTAGAGCGAGCCGTGCTCGACCTCGTGCTCGAACTCCTCGCGGCGCAGCGGCTGCCACCCGCGCAGCTTCCCGATGCGGTCGCGCACGACCTTGTACCCGGGGTAGAACAGCTCCTTCGCCTCCTCGTCGGTCTCGGCGATGAAACCGGGGGAGTGCAGGCCGACCGGGTACGCGGTGGTCCCGAGCTGGTCGGTGGCGCGGCGGTACAGGTCGACGTAGGGCGCGAAGCGCTCGGCGGGGCCGCCGATGACGGCGAGCATGAGCCGGAACCCGTACTGGGCGGTGCGCACGACCGACTGCGGGCTGCCGCCCACGCCGACCCAGGTGGGCAGGCGCCCGGACTCGGTCTTGGGGAACACGTCCTGGTCGACCAGGGTCGCCCGCTGCGTGCCGGTCCAGCTCACCGGCTTCTCGTCGAGGAGCTTGTGGAAGAGGTCGATCTTCTCCTCGAACAGGGCGTCGTAGTCGGCGAGGTCGTAGCCGAACAGCGGGAACGACTCGGTGAAGGAGCCGCGGCCGAGGATGATCTCGGCGCGTCCGTTCGAGAGCGCGTCGACGGTGGCGAAGCGCTGGAAGACGCGCACGGGGTCGTCGGAGCTGAGCACGGTCACGCCCGACGAGAGGCGGATGCGCTCGGTGCGGGTGGCGATGCCGGCCAGGACGGTCTCGGGGGAGGAGATCGCGAACTCGGGGCGGTGGTGCTCGCCGAGGGCCACGACGTCGATGCCGGCCTGGTCGGCCAGGACCGCCTCCTCGACGGTGGCGCGGATGGCCTCGGCGTAGGTCGTGACCCGGCCCTGGTCGTCGCGGGGCAGGTCGCCGAAGCTGTCGATGCCGAACTCGATGCCGTTCACGTGCGTCTCCTCGATCGCCCGGCCGGAGGCCGGAAACTGATTGACATGTCAATCGTAGGGCCCGGTCGATGATGCGTCAACCATTCGGCCCCGACTGCGGCGCGCGCCACCATGCGGGCCCCCGGCCGCCGAACCCGCCGGCCGCCGCCTCCGGCGGGCTATGCTCGGGGGCAGGTGAATGACATGACAACTACTTCCGATCGCAGGTGGTCGCAGTGAGCAACGTCGAAGCCGATCCCGAAGAGGTGCAATGCGCACCGGTCGGCCCCGCCCCCGGCGTCGAAGTCCTGGAGGCGCGCGAGGTGCCCCTGGGCGGCCCCCGGGCGATGCAGGTGCGGCGCACGCTGCCCCAGCGCGCCCGGACCCTCATCGGCGCCTGGTGCTTCGCCGACCACTACGGCCCGGTCGCGGTCGCCTCCGCCGCCGGGATGGACGTCCCGCCCCACCCGCACACCGGGCTCCAGACCGTGAGCTGGCTCTTCGCCGGCGAGGTCGAGCACCGCGACAGCCTGGGCACCCACGCGTACATCCGCCCCGGCGAGATGAACCTGATGACCGGCGGCCTGGGCATCGCCCACTCCGAGGTCTCCACCCCCGGCACCGTGGTCCTGCACGGCGTCCAGCTCTGGGTCGCCCTCCCCGAGGCCGACCGCCGCGCCCCCCGCGACTTCCAGCACCACGTGCCCGAACCCGTGCGCGCCGGCGGCGCCGAGATCCGGGTCTTCCTGGGCTCCCTCGCCGGGTCGGCCTCCCCGGTCCGCACGTTCACGCCGCTGCTGGGCGCCCAGATCGACCTCGACCCGCACGCGACCGCGGTCCTCGACGCCGACCCCGCGTACGAGCACGGCCTGCTCCTGGACGCCGGGGAGGCGACCCTGAACGGCACCGCGATCCGGCCCGCCGAACTCGGCTACACCGCGCCCGGTACCAGCACGCTCACCCTCGTGAACGAGGGCGACGCCCCGGTCCGGGCGATCCTGCTCGGCGGCCCGCCCTTCGGCGAGGAGATCGTCATGTAGTGGAACTTCATCGGCCGCAGCCACGACGACATCGTGGCCGCCCGCCAGGACTGGGAGTCCGCCTCCGACCGCTTCGGCGCCGTGGAGGGCTACCCCGGCCGCCGCCTGCCCGCGCCGGCCCTGCCGAACGCGGTCATCATGCCGCGGCGCAACCCGCCGCCGCGCACCTGAGCTACGACCCGTCCGCCTTGAGCGCGTCGAGGTGGCCGCGCAGCGTCTCGGCCACGTCCCGCGCGGCGGCGAGCTGCGCCGGGGTGAGCGCGTCGAGGAACAGCTCCCGGATGGCGTGGAAGTGCGGCACGCTCGACCGGCGCAGGGCGGTGCGGCCCTCGTCGGTGAGCACGGCCTGGGCGCCGCGGTTGTCGCCCGCGGCGGCCTCGCGCCGGATGAGCCCGCGCTTCTCCATGCGCCCCAGGTGGTGCGAGAGGCGGCTGCGCTCCCAGCCGATCGCGTCCGCGAGGTGCGAGGACCGCATCCGCCGGTCGGGAGCCTCGCTCAGTTCCAGCAGCACCCGGTAGTCCCCGGCCGAGATCCCGCTGTCGGCCTGGAGCCGCCCGGCGAGCGTCGCGCGCAGCTCGTCGGTGGTCTCGACGAACACGCGCCAGCTGTCGAGCTCCGTGCGGGTGAGCGCGGTCCCGCCCTGCCGCTGTGCCATGGGGGCCTCCTGTCGGCGGCGCCGGCCGCACCGTGATGAATGACGTGTCAACTACCGTAGCGCCCGGCGGATGACGCGTCAACCGGTCCGGGCGGTGTGACGCGTCTGCCCCTTGCCTTTCGCCCGGACCCGGCTAGCATCGGAGGCGGGACCCGGCGATCGGGTCCGCGGACGAGGGAGCTGTACCCGCACCACGACAAGACGGCCGCGAAACGAGGCTGTCGCCATGGCATGGGCCGTTCTGATCGCCGCGGGGACGATGGAGGCCGTCTGGGCCGCCGCCCTCGCCGCCTCCCAGGGCTTCAAGAAGCCGAAGCCCACCGTCCTCTTCTTCATCGCGCTCGTGTTGAGCATGGCCGGGCTCGCCTGGGCGATGCTCTCGCTGCCCGCCGGGACCGCGTACGCGGTCTGGGTCGGCGTCGGCGCCTCGCTCACCCTCGTGTGGGGCTTCGCCACCGGCCAGGAGCGGTTCACGCTCGCGCGCTCGCTCCTGCTGCTCCTCCTCATCGGCTCCGTGGTGGGCCTCAAGACGGTGAGCTGACATGCCGTGGATCGTCCTGCTCGCCAGCGCCGTCCTGGAGGCGGTATGGGCCACCGCCCTGGGGAAGTCCGCAGGCCTGTCCGCGCCCGGGCCCGCCGCGGTCTTCCTCGTCGCCCTGGCGGCCAGCATGATCGGCCTCGGGTGGGCCGTCCGGCACCTCCCGCTCGGGACGGCCTACGCCGTCTGGGTGGGTGTGGGCGCGGCCCTGACCGTCGCCTACGCGATGGCCACGGGCGCCGAGGACGTCTCGGCCGGGAAGGTCGTGTTCCTGTCCGGGATCATCGCCGCCGTCATCGGCCTCAAGCTCGTCGCCCACGAGCCGCGCGAGGTCACCGCGCCGCCTCCAGCAGCGCCTCCGCGGTGACCGTGCGGGCGTAGAGGACGCGCCGCCCCGCCCGGTGGCGCGTCACCAGGCCCGCCTTCAGCAGGAGCTGGAGCTGCTGCGAGGCCCCGCCGGGGCTGATCCCGCAGCGGTCGGCGAGGTCGCCGGTGTCGGCGGGCTCGCCGAGCGCCGCGAGCAGGGAGGCCCTGGTCGCGCCCAGGACGCCCGCCAGCCCCGCCGCGGCCCGCGGCGTCTCGGCCCGCCAGAGCATCCCGAGGCCGCGCGGGCGGTAGCGGATCGTCGGCTGCCACGGCTCGGCGACCACCGAGTGGACGCGGTCGCCGCCGAACACGGTGGGCACCAGCAGGAGTCCGCGCCCGCCGAGGGCCTGGTCGATCGTCCAGCCCGGGGTGTCGATGCGGAGCGTCCCGGCCCCGTCCCAGGCCAGGTGCGGGGAGAGGTCGGCGAACAGGCGCCGCGCGCCGCCCTCGGCGAGCAGCGCCGCCCGGTACCGCAGGTCGTGCTCGCACAGGGTCCGGATGCGCGGCCACCAGGGCGCGAGCGCGGCCTCCCAGTACGCCTCGACCACCGCGGCCAGGCGTGCGAGCCCGGCGTCGGGGTCCTCGCGGAACCGCTCGATCGCGGGCGTGGTCGCGAGCATGTCGAGCCCGGAGCGGATCCGCTCGTAGCCGAGCGAGCGCATCGCGGCGAGCTCGGTGGCGATGTCGGGCGTCGAGGTCGACGGCGGCGGGGCGAGGAACGCCGGGAGGCCGCCCGACGCCGGGACGAGGTCGCGCAGCAGCCGCAGGTCGATGCGCCGCAACCGGTCCCGGACCGCGCCGACCCAGCGCCGGTGCAGGGCGTGCTCGTCAGGGGCGCGCAGGACGCGGACGCTCGCGGTCACCTCCCACAGCGGCGAGAGCGCGAACCGCGTGCTCGCGAGGTCGGCGACGGACAAGTGCAGCTCGATCACCCCTCGAATCTAGCCGCGGATTCAGCCACAGCGGAATCCATTGCCGCGCCGCCCGCGCGGAGCGACGCTCGGCCGGTGACCGCCACGACCGCCCCCGCCTCGGACCGCCTGAGCGACAACCGGGACTTCCGCCACCTGTTCACCGCCGCCGTCGCCGCGAAGCTCGGCACCTACCTGTCCTACCTGGCCGTGCCGCTCCTGGCGATCGAGGCGCTGGGCGCGAGCGCGGGCGAGGTCGGCACGCTCGCGGCCCTCGCCACGGCCGCGGCGCTCCTGTTCGGACTCCCGGCCGGGGCCTGGATCGACCGCGCCGACAAGCGCCGCCTCATGGTCGCCGCCGACCTGGCCCGCGCCGCGCTCCTCCTCAGCGTGCCCGCCGCCTGGTGGTTCGACGCGCTCACCATCTGGCAGCTCTACGCCGTGGTGTTCCTCGCGGGGGTCGGCACCACCGCGTTCGACATCGCCCACCAGTCCGTCCTGCCCGCCGTGGTCGACCGCGCGCACCTGACCGGCGCGAACGCCCGCCTCGTGGCCCTCGACTCGGGACTCGGCATCGGCGGCAACGGGGCCGCCGGGTTCCTGGTCTCGCTCATCGGGGCGCCGCTGGCGATCCTCGCCGACGCCGCCGGGTACGTCTGGTCGGCCGTGTTCGTCGCCCGCGTGCGCACCCCCGCGGCCCCGGCCGCGCCCCGGCGCCCCCTCGTCCGCGAGATCGCCGAAGGGGTCGGCCACGTCATGCGCGACCCGGCCCTGCGCGCCCTCGCCTTCGCAGGGGCCGTGAACAACTGCTCGATCCAGATGTTCCTCGTCATGCTCCCGCTCGTGTGGGTCGGCGCCGGCCTGCCCGCGTACGGCCTCGGCCTGCTGCTCGCCGCGGGCGCGGTCGGGGTCTTCGCAGGCGCGACCGCCGCCCGGCGGCTGCGCTCGCGCCTCGGCGCCGGGCGCGCGCTCTGGGCGGTCGGGGCCCTGGCCGCACCCGCCGCGCTGTGCCTGCCGCTGGTCGGACCCGGCTGGGGCGCATGGGTGGCGGCCGCGGCGTGGGCGTTCACCGGTTCGGTGATCGGCGTGGCCAACGTGGTCGGCATCAGCCTCCGCCAGCAGGTCACGCCCGACGCGCTCCTGGGCCGCATGAACTCGGTGTTCCGCTTCCTCCTCATGGGCGCGGTCGCGATCGGCGCCGCCGCGGCGGCCGCGGTGGGCGAACTCGCCTCGCCCGGGACGGCCATGTGGGTCGGCGCCGCGGGCATGGCCCTGCAATGGACGATCCTGTTCGCGGCCCGGCGGCACTTTCCAACCGTGTAGGGCCAATCCGTGTAGGGCCCAGCGGCCCAGGGCCCAAAGGTGCAGGGCCCGGCCGCTGATGGCACGCGAGAGGGCGGGAACCCCCGGGCTCCCGCCCTGGTCTCAAGGCCGCGACCGCTGCCGAGTCGCGTTTGCCGGCCGATACGACCGCTACACGATGCGTCGGCGTTCGGCGCGGTCCTCGGCGGCGGCCTCGGCCTCCGCCTGGTCCTCCGCCTCGCGGTGGGCCCGGCGGCGCCGGTCGCGGCGGCTCTCCTGCACGACCGCGTTCACTTCCTCGTCGTGGTCGACCCGGCTGCGCTTGTCGCGCCGGTCCTCGTTCACGGCGGTGTCGTCGTCGATGCCGCGGCGGTCCGCCTCGTCGGCGATGTCGCGCTTCTCGTCCACGGCCGCATCGGCGGTCTCATCGGCGGCGTCATCGGTCGTGCTCACCGGATCGCCCCCGCGACCGGGCCCGCCCTCGGCGTCGAGCAGGCGCCCCGCCTCGATGGCGTGGGCCGCGTCCACCAGCAGGTCGTAGCTGTCGGCCCGCAGCTCGCCAACCGACGAGAAGTCGCGCCGCCCGCCCGTGAGCGCATGGGCCGCCATGCCGATCAGCGCACCCGCCACCGCGCCGATAAGCGCGCCGTACAGGGCCAGGAGCAGCCCCGCGATGAGCGGGTCCACCCAGTTGAACAGCCCGAACAGCCAGCCGAAGAGCGCACCGAGCACCGCGCCCGAGATCGCGCTCTGACCCGCGGCCCGGCCCGTCGTGAGCCGCCCGGTGACCCGCTCCACGCTCGTGAGCCCCCGGCCCACGATCGCCGTGCGCTCCACCGGGAAGCGGTTGTCCGAGAGGTGGTCCACCGCCCGCTCGGCGTCGGCGTAGTCCCGGTAGGAACCCACCAGCACCTGCCCGCCGCCGGAGAATCCGGCGGTCGTCTGCCCGTCGCGTCGGCTCATCGCGCACCGTCCTTCTTGAGGTCGCTTGTGGTCGTTACCCGTTCGGGCTTCCCCTGGGGACGGCGCGGGAAACCCTCACCCCTCTGTACTGGCGATCGCCCCGACCGGACCGATACCGCCGCGACCTTCGGTAGCGTGGCGGGTACGCGAAGTGGTCGCGGGGGGAGCGGTGATGGAGCAGCAGGAACGGATCGTCGTCGGAGCCGACGGGTCGGAGGAGTCGGTGGAGGCCGTCCGCTGGGCGGTGCGCCAGGCGGCGCTCACCGGCGCGACGGTCCAGGTGGTCACCGCCTGGGAGGTGCCGATGGCCTACGGCGCGGGCATGATGATCATGCCCGACGAGGCCGAGTTCGACGCCGCCGCGAAGCAGGTCGCCGAGCAGACCGTCCGCGCGGCCGCAGCCGAGGACGGTCAGGTTCAGGTCGAGCGCACCACGGTCATGGGCCACCCGGCGCGCGTCCTCACCGAGGCCGCCGAAGGCGCCGCCCTCCTGGTTCTGGGAGGCCGCGGCCGCGGCGGGTTCAAAGGCATGCTGCTGGGCTCGGTGAGCCAGCACTGCGTCGCGAACGGGCCCTGCCCGGTCGTGGTCGTCAGGACCGCGACGGCGCCGACCGGCCCCCGGTGACCCGGGCAGCGACCATCAGCGGCGCCTAGGACCCGGTGACCCGCACCGTCGCACCCGCGGCGGTGAGCCTGGCCTGCGCTGCGGCCCCCGTCTCGGAGTCCACATCGGCGAGCACGGTCGAGGGCACCCGGTCGGTCAGCTGCTTCGCCTCCGCGAGCCCGAGGCCCGTGAGCATCCGGATCTCCTTGATCACCTGGATCTTCTTCGGCCCGGCGTCGTGCAGGACCACCGTGCACAGGCCCGGCGCCGGCGGCTCGGGCGGGCCGACCTCGGTGATCCGCACGGTGGCGCCCGCGGTCGCCAGCACCTGGTAGGCCGCGCTGGCCGAGGCGTGGTCGACCCGGTCGAGCACGATCGACGGCGCCCGGTCGGTGAGCCGCTTCGCCTCGGCGAGCCCGAGGCCGGTGATCGTGCGGATCTCCTTGATGACCTGGATCTGCCGGTCCCCGGTGCGGTCGAGCACGAGCGACCACTCCCCGCCGCGCACCTGCGCGGCGCTGAAGGCGCCGGTCGATCCGGCGATCCGCGACCGCCTCCGGTCGCTGCGGAGTCCGCCGACGACGGCGGCGATCGCCCCCGCCACGAGGATGACGGCCAGCGCCACCAGTGCGATGTCGGGGTCGCGGTCCACGGCGGGTCCTTTCAGGTCGGTTCCCGCGCCCCGGCTGCTCAGGGGCGAGACGGCCCAGCCTAGCCCCGGCCCGCCAGCGGGCGGGCGCGGCGAGCCCGAAGCACGATACGTCCTTATGCGACTACGCAGAGTGTTAGTGTCCCGAGGTCTGTGCGCTCCTGTCGGTGTGCACATCGGCCGGTCTACCGGAGGTCCCATGCGCTCGTTCGGACGGAAAACCGCGGCCGCGGTCCTCGCCCTCGCGACGGGGCTCGTCGTGCTGCTCGCACCGGCGGCTCCCGCGGCGGCGCAGCAGGACGGGTCGATGACCGTCACCAAGACCGCCTCCGCCGAGACCGTCCAGCCCGGCGAGACGTTCACGTACTCGATCGTCATCGGCTGCACCTCCTTCACGCCGACGTGCGCGAACGCCGAGCTCACCGACGTCATCCCCGCCGAGTTCACCGTCGTGGGCACGCCCCTGGTCACCGGCGCCGCCGGCAGCCCGGCGGTGGACGGCCAGACCGTGACGGTGGCGTTCACCGACGCCGGGGGCGACGGCACCCAGGGGTTGCTCGCCGGAGCGACCGCGACCGTCCAGATCCAGGTCCGCGTCGACCCCGACCTGCCGCACTCCGCCGACGGCATCCCGGTCCCCAACACCGCGACCGCGACCGCCGACAACGCCCCCGACGCCGACGACACCGCCGAGGTCACCCCGCAGGTCCCGCTCGAACTCGACGTCACCGCCGGCAAGTCCTTCGACCCGGACCAGGCCGTCGCGCGCCCCGGCACCGCCACCACCGCCACGATCACCGCCGCCGACGCCTCCAACGGCGACGTCGACTACCTGCGCGTCACCGACCCGACCGACCCCGCCGCCAGCCCGAACCCCTTCGACTACCTCGCCTTCACCGGCTTCGGCGACGTGGTCTTCCCCGACGGCGCCGACCAGGTCCTCGTCGAGGTCTGGGTCGACGGCGCCTGGGTCGCGGGCACGCCCGGGCCCGAGGCCGTCCTGCCCGCCGGCGTCGACCCCGACGACGTGCGCGGCGTGCGCCTCACCTTCACCGACTCCGGCGGCGACCCGCTCCCCGCCGGGGGCACCGCCGAGATCGGGCTCGAACTCGTCCAGCGCGACAACGTGTCCGACATCGACCGCCAGACGGTCGTGGACAACACCGCCACCGCCGAGACCGCCGCCGAAGGCGAGACCGCCACCGGCGACGCGAGCGCCGACTACACGCTGATCCCGCTCGACGTGACCGCCGGGGCCGGGAAGTCCTTCGACCCCGACCCGGTCGCCGCGGGCGACCCGTCCACGGTGACTCTCACCGGCACCAACGCCGGCACCCCGGTCGACACCATGACGATCACCGAGCCCGATCCGAGCACCGCCAACCCCTTCGAGAACGGCCTCACCTTCACCGGGTTCACCGACGGCGTTGTCTGGCCCTCCGGCGCCACCGCAGCCTCCATCACCTACACGTACGACGACGGCACCACCGAGACCTTCACGACCACCGAGGCCGACACCCTCCCCGCGCCCTCGGGCGGCAAGACCGTCACCGGGTTCACCGCGGTCTTCACCGGCGACATCGTCTCGGGCGCCCAGGCCACCCTCCCGTTCACCGTGGACACCGACCCCGACCAGGCCGAAGAGGAGCTCGTCCACGACAACCAGGTCCTGGTCGAGGTCGCCGAGGGCGACGACACCGGCTCGGCCACCGCCTCCGACTCCCTCACCACCCTCGCCGCCCGCCTCGCGGTCGACATCGGCAAGCGCATCAGCCCGGCCGAGATCAACTCGGTCCCCGGCGAGAAGGTCGTCGTCCAGCTCCCGGCCCAGATCGAGCCGTTCCCGGCCTCCACCACCGACGCCACCCACCTCGTCGTCCAGGACCCGTCCGCGGTCCCGCCGGATCCGGACCCCGACCCGTTCTGGAACTCGTTCAACGCCACCGCCATCACCCAGACCGCGATCCCCGCGGGCGCCACGCTCACCGTCTCCTACTGGAACGGCACCGAGTGGGTCGTCCTGCCCGGCGCCGAGGACCTGCAGGGCGCGGCCGTCGTCAACATCCCGATCCCGGCCGACCTCCAGGACCAGATCCAGGGCCTGAAGTTCGACTACTACGACCCGGACGGGTTCGCGCCCGGCACCTCGGTGTCCCCGAACTTCCAAGCGGCCCTGCGCGACCAGAAGCGCGACGGCTCCGGCCCCGCGGCCGGCTCCGACGAGTCCGTGACCGACTGCGCCTCCTCCTCGGCCTCCAACGGCGACGTCGCGGCCGACAGCGGCGACGCCTGCGCGAGCGTCGACCTCAACCCCGTCACGCCCGGCGAAGGCGACCTCATCGACAAGACCTTCCTCGAACCGACGCCCGGCGCCGGCAAGACCGTGACGGCCCGCTCCGGCGACGAGATCGACGCCGAACTCCACTGGTCCACCGGCGGCTACTCCGGCCTCGACCAGGTCGTCATCGCCGACGTCGCCTCGCCCGAGGCCACCGCCGTGGGCGACTCGTTCTTCAACGCCTTCGACCTTGTCGCGATCGACGCGATCAGCGCCGCCGACGACCCGTGGCTCACCTACGACGCCGTCGATCGCGTCGAACTGTGGAACGGCACCGCCTGGGTCCGCGCCGCCGGCGACCCCTGCCCGGACGCCTGCGACGGCGCCTTCCCCGGGTACACGCTCACCGCCGACGAGCAGGCGTCCACCTTGAGCGTCCGCCTCGTGTTCGTGGAGAGCCCCACCCGCGCCGACCGCATCGGCACCGACCCGACCCTCCCGCAGGTCGGCGACGGCGTCTCGCGATCCACCGGCAACGACCGCGCCCTGCGCCTCACCTTCCGCGTCCGCGACGAGGTCCGCGACCCGCAGGCCGACCCCGACCCCGTCCTCGGCTCCCGCGAGTACAACGTGCCCGGCAGCCCCGGCCTCGTCCACGACACCGCCAGCGCCACCGGCTCCACCGGCGGCACCCAGGTCGTGCGCGACGAGGACGGCGACGACGTCCTCATCATCGACGTCCCGCTCAACGTCGGCGTCACCAAGGACTGGGCCGGCGGCCCCCTCGGCATCCCGCCCACGGGCACCGACGCCGCGGCCTACCCCTCCGGGCGCGTGACCATCACCGCCGTCAACCGGACCGCGGCCATGGTGGACAGCCTCACCGTCGCCGACCCGGTCACCGGCGACCCGTTCGACGTCTTCGACCTCAAGCAGATCGTGTCCGTCACCGTCCCCGAAGGGACCGCGACCACCACCGTCACGCTCACGCTCGCCGACGGCTCCGCGCAGGCGTACACCGTGGACGAAGCGCTCGCGCTCACCGAGGCCGAACTCGCCGACGCCGTCGGCATCGCCGTCTCCCACGACGGCCGCATCGCCGCAGGCGCCACCGCCGGGCTCGTCCTCGACCTGCGCCTGCGCGCCACCCACCGCGACGGCGGCGCCCCCGTCACCACCGCCGACTCGCCGGTCGCCAACGACGTGCAGGCCAAGGTCGCCGACCTCGGCGGCACCGACGAGGACCAGCCGACCGCGACGGACGACGACACCATCGCCCTCACCGGGATCGACCTCACCGTCACCGCCGGGAAGTCCTTCGACCCCGCCCAGATCGTCGAGCCCTCCGACGGCCCGACCACGATGACCGTCACCGGACGCCCCGGCGGCACCACCCGGGCCAACCTCATGACGCTCACCGACGACGAGCCGCTGCTGTGGAACCAGTACGACTTCACCGGCTTCGGCGCCTTCGCCTTCGCCGCCCCGATCGACCGCGTCCAAGTGGACGCGTTCACCGGCGGCACCTTCACCGACACCGGCTCCGGCGTCGCCGTCACCGGCGGCGCCTGGACGAACGGGCGGCCCGCCACCGCGCTCGCGCTCCCGGACGGCGTGGCCGCGGGCGACGTGCAGGGCCTGCGGTTCACCTTCACCCGCGCCGACGGGAAGATCTGGGAGAACCCCGCCGACCCGCTCCAGGCCGTCAAGGTCCAGCTCCTGCGCCGCGACGACCTGCGCACCGGCGGCCCGGTCCAGACCGACCTCGCCGGCAACGACCCCGCGCCCGGCGAGACCGCCGCGGGCACCGCCACCAACAACCTCGACGTCCTCGCCCAAGGCGCCGTCATCGTGAACGGCGCCCCGGTCACCGCCACCGACACCGCCCAGGCCGCGATCCTGTACCGGCACGCCACCAACGCCGTCGAGGTCGTCAAGCTCGCGGACGGCGCGGTCGACGGCGGCGTCAAGGCGCCCTCGGCCACCGTCCCGTACACGCTGCGCGTCACCAACACCGGCAACCGCGCGATCGTCGACCCGGTCGTCACCGACGCGCTCCCGACCGACGCCACCGGAGCCCAGCTCGTGTGGGACCCCGAGGCCCACCCCGGCGGCGACGGCGCCTTCACCTACGCGCTCGCCGGGGCCGCGCCCGAACCGCCCAGCGGCACCGCCCTGCCCACCGACCCCGCCGACGTCACCACCGACATCACCGGGGACGTCGAGCGGATCGTCTTCACCTTCCCGCCCGGCTCGGTCCTCGAAGTCGGCCAGACCTACACGATCACCGTCCAGCTGACCGTCCGGCCCGGCGTCGCCGCCGGCTCGGTGGTCGCCAACACCGTCGGCGTCACCGGCGACCGGCCCTGGGACGACTGCACCGGCACCCTCGACCCGGCCACCGGCGAATGCCGCGCCACCGCGTCCGTGACGGTCTCCTCCGCAGCCTCGATCCGCGCGGTCAAGTCCGTCATGGCCGAGGACGACGAGCTCGGCGAGCTCTCCACCGACGCCGGCACCGACCCGGCCGACTGCACCCCGGACGCCGCCGGCTTCCACAAGTCGCCGTGCGTCCCGATCCTCAAGCCCGGCGGCGACCACTGGTGGCGCTTCGAGGGCACCAACACCGGCAACCTGCCCCTGAACCACGTCGTCGGCTTCGACGAGCTGCCGCAGCCCGGCGACACCGGCGCGATCAACCTGAACCAGCGCGGCTCCCAGTGGCGGCCCCTGTTCGAAGGGACCGCGCGCCTGACCACGCCCGTGCCGGCGGGGACCGTCCTGCGCCTGTCCTGGACCGACGAGATCGTGCGGTGCACCCGCACCGTGAACTGCCCCGACCAGTCGTGGACCCTGTTCCCGCAGCACGGCGGGCCCGCGTTCACCGACGAGATCCTCGACAGCATCGTCGCGCTCCGCTACGAGGCGTTCTTCCCCGAGGACAACCTCTTCGACCCGCTCGAGAAGATCGGGTTCGAGTTCCGCATGACCGCACCGGCGGCCTCGGAGACTCCCGGCCGCGACACCATCGCCTGGAACTCGGCGTCGGTCGGCGGCACCGCCACCGGCGGCGGGCAGAGCGTGGAGCTCCCTCTCACCGAGGGCGAGCGCGTCGGCGTCGCGCTGGCGACCGGCCACCTGTCGCTCACCAAGGAGGTCACCGGCGACGGCGCCGCGTACGCGCCCGAGACGTTCACCTTGCACCTGAAGTGCCGCTCGGCGGTCGGCACGCGCGTCGAGGCCGACGTGGACCTCGGCACCGACGCCGTCCAGACCCTGACCGCGGGGGAGACGATCACCGTCACCGACCTCCCGTACGGCGCGGAGTGCACCGTCACCGAGGACGGCGCGAACGGCGCCTCCTCCTTCACCGCCACCACCGTCGCGGTGACCCGCGACGACGAGGACCCGCTCCTCATCACGGCGGTGAACACCTACGACCTCGCCGGGCTCGTGGTCCGCAAGGACGTGCAGTCGAACGCGGTCGACCAGGACGGGAACCCGGTCACCTACGGGCCGTTCACCGTCGAGGTCTCCTGCACCTTCCTCGGCGAACCCGTCTACGCCGACGGCTACGGCCCCGACGACCCGATGACCGCCGAACTCGCCGACGGCGGCGCCGTCGAGTTCACCGGCCTGCCCGCGGGCGCGCAGTGCACCGTCACCGAGACCGACGAAAAGGGCGCCGACGTCGCGATCACCGTGGACGAGGGCGGGAACACGACCACCACGAACGGCACCAGCGCCGTGATCGACCTGGCCGCGGGCGCCGACGGCGCCGCCGTCAACATCGCGACCATGTCGAACACCTTCGGCACCGGCTCGCTGCGCCTCCTCAAGAAGGTCTTCGGCTCCGGCACCGGCCCGGTCACGCCCGGCCCGTTCACCATCGAGGTCACCTGCACGCTCGACGACGAGAGCGGCGAGCGCACCGTCTACGACGGCGCGATCGTCCTCGGCGGTACACAGCCGCTGGAGGCGACCGTTCCGAACCTGCCCGAAGGCGCGGTGTGCGGCGCGGAGGAGACCGCCACCGGCGGCGCGACCTTCACGGGCGTCCTGCCGCGGTCCGTGGTGATCGGCTCGGACACGACCGCGACCATGTACGCGGTGAACGTGCTCTCCTCCGGCTCGCTCCGGATCGTCAAGGAGGTCACCGGCGACGGCGCCGACCTGTACGGCGCGGGGCCCTTCACGGTGACGCTCGACTGCGTCTTCGACACCGGCCTGGAGACCATGCCCGTGGCCGTCCCCGGCGGCCCGGACCGCGAGTTCGGCCCGGACGAGCCCGCGGTCTACGAAGGACTGCCGACCGGCTCGGTCTGCACCGCGACCGAGTCGCAGACCGGCGGCGCGAGCGAGGTGACCGTCTCGGCCGACTCGGCGACGATCCCGTTCCGCGACGAGGCGGAACTGACCGTGACCAACCGGTTCGACACCGGCGGGCTCACGGTCCGGAAGCGCCTCGGCGGCGAGGGCGCCGGCGTCCACGGCGGCGACGAGTTCACGTTCGCGCTCGCGTGCACCCGGAACGTCGACGGCGAGTGGGTCGCGGTCGACATCCCGGGCGGCGCTGAGCGGACCGTGACCGGCGACGGGACAGCGTCCTACACGGACCTGCCCGCGGGGGCCCGCTGCGTGCTCGCCGAGCCCGGCGACGGCGGCGCCGACCGGACCGGGTTCACCGTGAACGGCGCGGACGGCCGCGAGCTCACCGTCGCCGCCTGCGAGGAGGACGCCTGCGACGCGGCGGTCGTCCTGAACACCTGGAACGGCCCGACGCTGGCGGCCACCGGCACCGACCTGCGGTACGCCGCGGGCGCGGTCCTGGTGCTCCTGGCCGGCGGTGCCGTCATGCTTCTGGGTTCGCGCCGCAGGAGCTGAGCCGCGGCGCCGGGGGCCGGGCCGACCGGCCCGGCCCCCGGCCCGGTTTCTCGCCTCTCTTCGCGACTGCCGGGCCCCGCCACCTGGCCCCTTCGCCCGGTCAGACCGGGCGGACCCGCACGGCGAGGACCGCCATGTCGTCGGTGACCCGGTAGCCCTGCTGCTGCACGTCGGTGAACAGGAAGTCCACGACCGCGGCGGGGCCGGGGAACGGTTCGCCGACGGCCAGGCGCTCGCGCAGCCGGTCCGCCAGCGGGTACTCGCGCCCGGCCCGGTCGCGGGCCTCGATGAGCCCGTCGGTGTAGGCGACGACGAAGTCCCCGGGCCGGAGCGCGCGGCCGACGCCGGTGGTCTGGAGGTGCTGCTCGCCGAGGAGCCCGAGCGGGGGCGCGGGCTTGACCGGGATCGGTTCGACCTCCGTGCCGCGCAGGAGCAATGGCGCGTGGTGACCGAAGCTGCGGAGTTCGACGTACCCGCCGTCGACCGGGTACGCCATGAGCAGGGCCGTGGCGAACTCCTCGGTGAAGCCGCCGTTGCAGTCGTTGCGCAGGCGCATGCGCCGCTCCAGGCGCACGCCGAGCCCGTGCAGGTCGAAGTCGTCCAGGGCGCCTTCGCGGAAGGACCCGAGCATCGCCGCGGTGGTCGCCACCGCCTTGAGGCCGTGGCCGGAGACGTCGCCGATGACGGCCCGCACGCCCCACGGGGTGTCGATGAGGTCGAAGAAGTCGCCGCCCAGGGGGCTCTCGGTGTCGGCGCCGCGGGAGTGGACGGCGCAGTCGAGGCCGCCGACGCGGCGGGGGAGCCGGGGGAGCAGGGCCTGCTGGGCGGCCTGCGCGACCATGTCGACGCTCAGGAGCCTGGCGAGCACCCGGTCCCGCAGGAACGCGATGAGCACGCTCGCCGCTCCGATGAGGACCACGGTGACCAGCTCCGACTCCATGTCGTGCGGCGCGCCGGGGTTCATGGTGAGCCGCAGCAGCAGGCACGCGGCGACCGACACGAGCGCGACGACGGCGGTGGTCCGCGGGCCGTTGACGAGGGCCGCGAGCGGCGGCATGGCGGCGATGACGGCCCACAGGTGGACGCTGAGGATCATCAGGTCCAGCGGGACCATGACGAGCACGAGGATGATCGGCAGCGCGCGCAGCCACCCCAGCTCCGCGGTCTTGCGCAGCGCCAGCATCTGCGGCAGGCGTTCCACGGCGCCGCCCGGTCAGTCCGGGGCCGGGGGACGGTCCTGGAGGGACCGGTCGCCCGGGCAGGGGCCGCAGGCCGCGGCCGGTCCGGTGCCGCCCTCCGGCGCCCGGGAACGGCCCCCGGCCGCAGGTGAACGTCTCCTCATGTCTCCTCCGTCCCGCGTGTCCCTTCGGTTCGATCTTGCCCGCCGGGACGGCTCCGCGTGGACGTCTCGCCTGAATTGCGAGCGCTCCACGCGGGCGGGACGGAGGCGGCCGGCGCCCGCGGGCACCGGCCGCACCGCTCTACTCGGAGGTCAGGTGGAGCAGGACCGCCTGGGTCGGCCACAGGCCCGGGAGCTGGAGGCCGATGTCGGTGAGTAGGCGCCCGGAGACGCGGATCGGCTCGCCGCCGAGCCACGGCGGGGTGGTCCAGCCGGCCCGGACCGCGCCGATCTCGGTGCGCACGCGCACCGTGTAGCGCCGGTCCGGGTCGAGCCCGTCGAGGCGCACGCGCTCGGGCAGCGCCTCCTCCAGCGACGCGACCGTGGCGAGCGTGAAGACCGCCTCGGACCGGTCGGGGGCCACGACCCCGCGCACGCGAAGCGCCGGGTCCACGGTGTCGGGGTGGACCACCGAGCCGGTGTGCAGCAGCGCGCGCAGTTCCTTGTAGAGCGCGGCGAACGCGGTGATCCGCTCGGTCTCCTCCTCGTCGCACGAGAGCAGGTCCCACTCGAACCCGGCCGAGCCCTGGAGCGAGGTCGCGATCCGGAACGGCAGCGGCGTGCTGCGCCCCGAGGAGTGCGCGGGGGAGGGGCCGACGTGGGCGCCGATGAGCTCGGGCGGGAGCACCAGCTCGGTCCAGCGCTGGATGTCCTGGCGCTCGACCGGGTCGTTGGAGTCCGAGCCCCACACGCGGTCGGTGTGGGCGAGGACGCCCAGGTCGGTGCGGGCGCCGCCGGAGGAGCACGACTCGATCTCCAGGCCCGGGTGGTCGGCCTTGAGCCGCGCGATGAGGCGGTAGGCGGCGAGGGTCTGGAGGTGCGTCCCGGGCCGTCCCTCGTGGACGGCCTCGACCAGGTCGCGGTTGTGGTCCCACTTGATGAAGGCGATGCCGAGGCGTTCGACGAGCGCGGCCATCTGCGAGCGCAGGTGCTCGAACACGTCGGGGTTGGCGAGGTCGAGCACGTACTGGGTCCGGAACGACAGGCCCTCGGGCGAGGGCACCGACGCGGGGTTCGCGAGCAGCCAGTCGGGGTGGGCGCGGGCGGTGTCGGAGTCGAGGTTCACCATCTCCGGCTCGAACCACAGCCCGAACTGCATCCCGAGCGAGCGCACGAGCGCCGCCAGCGGCTCCAGGCCATCGGGGTGCACCGCGGGGTCCACGACCCAGTCGCCGAGCCCGGCCTTGTCGTCGCGGCGCAGGTGGAACCAGCCGTCGTCGAGGACGAACCGCTCGACGCCGACCGCGGCGGCCCGGCGGGCCAGGGCCTCCAGGCGGGTCGGGTCGTGGTCGAAGTAGACGGCCTCCCACGTGTTGAGGACGAGCGGGCGCGGCGAGCGCGGGTGCTGGGGCCGGTTCCGCATCCACGTGTGGAAGCGGTCGGCGACGCCGTCGAGTCCGTTGGCGGAGAACGAGAAGTACGCGGTCGGGGTCCGGTACGACTCGCCCGCGGCGAGGCGGATCTCCGCGGGGCGCAGCAGCTCGCCGGCGCCGAGGACGGTGCCGTGCTCGGTGAGGCGGTCGGTGCGGTGGCGCACGTCGGCGCTCCAGCCGAGGTGCACGGCCCAGACCTCGCCGGTGCGGTTGCGCGGCAGGCCCTCCGACGCGAAGGTGACCCACGGCGAGTCGTGGCCGCTGCGGCCGCGGCGCGTCTCGCGGACGGTGGTGCCGCGCGGCATGGGGCCGCTCAGCGGCGCCTTCTCGCGCGCCCACTTGCCGGAGAAGGCGGTGAGGTGGTCGGCCGACTTCGGCACGGGCAGCACGGCTTCGAGCCACGCGACCTCCACCGTGCCGCCGCCGGTGTTCGTCAGCTCGTGGTCGAGGAGCACCAGGCCGCCCGCGCCGATCGACAGGCGGGTGCGGAGCGCGAGCCCGTTGGCCTCGTCGGTGGCGGCGATCTCGGCGGCGTCCTCGCCGGTCGGCGCCGTGGTCGAGGTCCAGCGGGGGAACAGCGGCAGGCCGTCGCGGGTGGCGAGCAGGGCGGGGCGCCCGGCCCAGCCGTCCGACTCCTGCGGGACGAGCGGCACGCGCCAGGCAGCGTCGAGGGTCCCCGGCGGCGTCTGGCGGCCGGTCGCCGCGTCGAGGGCCGCGAGGTCGTCCGCGTCGAGCGGGCCGGGGTCGGCGCCCCAGTGCAGGACGGCGGGCAGGCCCGCGCCCGCGCCGTCGAGGATGAGGGCGACGCCGTCGCGGCGCAGCTGGGTCGGAGAGGTCACGGTGCTCCCTGGGGTTCGTGCGTGCAGGTCCGGGCCGAACCTATCCTTCGACGATTAAATTTACAAGCGAAACTATTGTTCAGTCGGCGGAGCGGCCGCGGGGGAGCGCCGCGGGTCCCGCTACCGGTAGTGGCGGCAGGTGCCGGGGAAGTAGTGCGCGAGGCGGGCGGTCAGGATCGCGGTCGCGGCCCCGCGGAGCGGCAGGCCGCCGACGGGCCGGTCCGGCTCCCGGTACAGGTCGTCGGCGAGGCCCGCGACCAGGGCCGCGAGTTCGGCCGCGGCGAGTTCGGCGTCGGTGTCCGCCTCGACCTCGCCGCACTCCTTGCCGTTCGTCACCGCGCGCGCGAGCTCGCCCCGGACGACGGCCGCGGCCCGGCCCGCCGCCTCCGCGACCGTGGGGTTATCGAGGGCGCGGGCGTGGAAGGCCCGGTCGACGCGGTACTCGCCCCTCCGGTCCTCGTCCAGGGGCCACAGCTCGGGCAGGCAGCGCAGCAGGATCGCGCGGATCGGCTGCCGGCCGGCCTCGCCCTCGGCGATGAGGCGGGCCACCCGGTCGAGCTGGTCGGCCTGCATGCGTTCGTAGGCGAACAGCAGCAGCGCGTCCTTCGACGGGAAGTAGTGCTGCACCAGCCCCACCGAGCAGCCGACCTCGCGGGCGACGGCGGCGACGGTGGCCGCGTCGAGGCCGTCGTGGGCGACGAGGCGGCGGACCGCCTGGGCCATCTGGGCGCGGCGGAGGTCGTGGTCTGCGGTCCTGGGCACCCGATAATCATATAGGTGTATGGTTATCGCGAAACCATATGACCATACGGTTATTCCCGCACCCACCTCCGAGGGAACCCATGCACGCCATCCCGTTGGCGGCCCTGGCCGCCGCACTCCTCCCGCTCCCCGCCCCGCACCAGCAGGCCCCGGAACCGGACGCCGCGATCGTCGCCTACCTCGAAGACCGCTTCGCGGCCACGGGCGTCCCCGGCGCCGCCTACGCCGTGGTCGACCTGGACGGCGGGAGCCGCACCTACGCCTGGGGCGAGGACGGCGACGGCGACCCCGTCGACGCCGGCACGGCGTTCCTGTGGGGCTCGGTCGCCAAGCCCGTCACCGCGACCGCCGCGATGACCCTGGTGGAGGACGGTCGCCTCGACCTCGACGCGCCCGTCACCGACTACCTCCCCGACTTCACGCTCGCCGGCGGCGCCAACGGGATCACCACGCGCGACCTGCTGGAGCAGACCAGCGGCATCCCCGAGGGCACCGGCATCACCGACCGCTTCGACCACCGCGAGGACCCCTTCGGCGACGCCGTGGCCGACCTCGCCGGCGTCGAACCCCTCGCCGAGGCGGGTGAGGCGTTCGAGTACGCCAGCGCCAACTACGTGGTCGTCGGCGCGGTCGTCGAGGCCGCCTCCGGCATGCCCTACGAGGAGTACCTGCGCGCGGCCGTCCTCGAACCGCTCGGCATGGACGGCGCGGTCGCCACCGAGGAGGCCGCCGAGTCCCTTCCGGACGGCCACACCGCCGCCTTCGGGCAGGCCGTGCCCGTCCCGGCGTACTACGACCAGACCGGCCCCAGCTACGGCTACCTCGGCGGTACCGTCACCGACCTCCAGCGCTTCGCCGAGGCCCACCTCGGCAACGGGCTGATCTCCCCGGAGTCCTTGGCGCTCATGCACACCGGCGCCGCCGAGGTGAACGACACGATCGACTACGGCCTGGGCTGGCGCGTCGACGCCCGCAACGCCGACCTCGGCACCGGCACCGTCTGGCACACCGGCGCCGCCCCCGGCTTCGCGGCCGGGGTGATCCTCCTGCCCGAGCACGGCAAGGCCCTCGTGGTCGCCCAGAACCGCTACGCGCACTTCGAAGGCGACGCCCTCATCGGCACGATGCTCGGCGCCGCCCGCCTCCTCGCCGGGGGCGAGCCCGACCCGATCGAGACCGGTCCGCTGTACCCGGCGCTGCTCATCGGCCTCGGCGTCCTGGTCCTCGCGGCCCTGGCGGCCGTCGTCCTCACCCTGGTTCGCATCCGCCGGAGCCGCAAGCCCCTGCGCCGCAAGTGGACCGGCGCCGCGGGCATCGCCGCCTGGTGGGCGCTCGCGGCGCTGGTCGCCTACACCGCCTGGGACCTCGTCCCCGGCCTCGCCCCGAGCGCGACCCTGTTCCGCCTCTTCGCACCCGACATCGCCTGGCTCCTCACCGCCCTCGCCGCCGCCGCCCTCCTCCTGGCCGCGGCCCGCACCTGGAAGACCCTCCTCCGCAGGCAGAAGACCACCGCCCGCGAGTCCACCACCTGACCGGCGGCGCCCTGGCACCTCAGACGGCGTAGGACCGCGCCTGGAGGTTCCACAGCTCGGCGTACGCCCCGCCCGCGGCGAGGAGGCCGCGGTGGGGCCCGAGTTCGATGAGCTTGCCGTCCTCCAGGACCGCGATGGCGTCGGCGTGGACGACGCCCTGGAGGCGGTGCGAGATGAGCACGGTCGCGGCGGTGCCGGAGCGGGCGCGGAGGGTGTCGAACAGGGCGGCCTCGGCGCGGGCGTCGAGCGCCGACGAGGGCTCGTCGGCGAGCAGCAGCCCGCCTTCGTCCCGGTACAGGCCACGGGCGGAGGCGAGGCGCTGCCACTGGCCCCCGGAGAGGTCGGTGCCGTCGCGGTACTGCCGGTCGAGGAGCTGCTCCCAGCCGTGGTCGAAGCCCTCGATCATGGCGAGGGCGCCGGCGTCGCGGGCGGCGCGTTCGAGGCGGGACCGGTCGACGGGTGTCTCGGCGCGGCCGAGCGCGATGGAGCGGGCGGCGGTGAAGGGCCAGCGCTGGACCTGCTGGGCGATGACGCTGACATGGGGCCGCCAGCGGGCGGGGTCGATCCGGGTGATGTCGACGCCGTCCCAGAGGATCTGCCCCGAGGTCGGCGTGTAGAGCCCGGCGAGGAGCTTCATGAGGGTGGTCTTGCCGGACCCGTTCTCGCCGACGAGGGCGACGGTCTCGCCGCGGCGGATCGTCACAGAGACGCCGGTGAGCGCGTCGGTGTCCTTGCCGGGGTAGCGGAACGAGACATCGCGGACCTCGATGACCTCCGGGACCGGCAGCGGCTCGGCACCGCCGCCGGGGGCGGGGTCGGCGAGGTGCGGCTGGGCGGCGATGCGCTCGGCGGCGAGGGCGTCGAACTCGCGGCGGTCGGCGGCATAGAGGCCGTCGGTGTAGATCTCGTTGACCGCGACCAGGAGGTTCGCCATCGCGCTCGAGCCCTGGCCGAGCGCGACCACAGCCGCGGCGGCGACCGCGAGGGGCACGGTGCCGGCGGCGAGCATCCACAGCAGGATGCCGTAGACGCCCGCGACGGCGAGTCCCGAGAGGGCCTGCCCGACGGCGCGCGTGACGGTCTGCTTGCGGATGACGGCGAGGTCGGCGCCGGTCTCGGCACCGAGCATCGCTCCGTGCTGGCCGAGGAGCCACGGCCCGGCCTGGTGGTAGCGCAGGTCGTCGGCCGTCCACCGGGAGTCCATGAGCCACTGCACCATCCACAGCCTGCGGCGCCGCGCGACCCGGGAGCGGTTGGAGACGTACATGAGCCGCGCCGAGCGCACCGCGGCCCAGCCGGCGGGAAGGGCCGCGGCGAACAGCAGCGGGATGAGCACGGGGTGGATCACCGCGAGGGCCGCGGCGACGGCCGCGACGGTGACGACCGCGGTCACGAAGTCGACGGTGTGGCGCACGAGGTCGACCTGGGCGCGCGAGCCGCGGTCGTTCGCGGCCTCCATGCGGTCGGCGAACCGGTCGTCGTCGAAGGCGGTCCGCGGCACCGCGACGGCGAGCGCGTAGAAGCCGCGGTCGACCTCGGCGAGCACGAGCGGTTCGAGGCGCTGTTGCGCCCATCCCGAGCCGATCCCCAAGGCGCCCTTGGCGGCCGTGACGGCGGCGAGCAGGATGAGGGACGGCAGCGAGGCCGAGACGCGGTCCCAGGTGGGGCCGGAGGAGAACAGCTCCCGCGTCACGTCGGTGATCGCCAGGAGCGCGGTGGTGGTGGCGACGCCCGCGGCGATGTTGAGCGCGAGGGCGAGCACGGTCAGGCCGGGCGCGGCGGCCCATGCGGTGGCGAGCGCTTCGCGCACGAGCCCGGGGAGGCGGCGCGCCATCCGCCAGAAGGAGGCGGTCTCGGCCTCCTCGGCGTGCGCGTACCAGGCGATGTCGTCGAGTTCGGGGAGCGCGGTCGCCGCAGTGGCCTTCCCGCCCTTGCGCTGCCCGGGGATGGCCCACCGCCACCGTCGTATACGGCACTGTTGCATCCGGCCCTGTCGCACCCGGCCTCCTCGTGGTCGCCTGCGATCATCCCAGGCGGCTGCGACAGTCCGCTGTCCTCGAACGCGCGACGGGGCGTCGGGTTCGCGACACCGGGGCGTCAGGGCCCGGCGGGGGCGAAGCCGTGTTCGAGGAGGGTCAGGGCGCGGTCGATGAAGGCGAAGGGCGGGCCGTCGAAGCCCGAGCGCCACCAGTGGCGCATGGCGCCGACGAGGGCGCCGACGAAGGCGTGGACGAAGACCTGGGTCTCGAAGCGGTCCTCGTCGGCGGCGAGGGCGGCGGCGATGCCGCGGGACTTCTCGTACGCGTGGAGGATGAACGCGGCCTCGACCGCGGGGTTGGCGTAGACGAGCGACAGGCGCCGCTCGGCCTGCCGGAGGTCGTCCTCGCCCATCGCGGCGACGGCGGCGGTGAGCACGTCCCGGAGCGCGCGGAGCGGGTCGTCGCCGCCGAAGTAGGCGGTGAGCGGGCTCGGCGGCTGCTCGTCGCCCTCGTCCCAGATGACCAGCATCTCCTTGGTGCCGAAGTACCGGTAGACGGTCCGCGGCGAGACGTCGGCGGCGGCGGCGACGGCCTCCATGGCGACCTGGTCGAAGCCGTGCGCCTCGAACAGGTCGAGGGCGGCCTCCTGGATGCGGTGCATCGCCTTGAGCTTCTTGCGCGCCTGCATGCCGGGGCCGGTGTCGGAGTCCATGCGCACATCCTAGGCAGGGACTGCCTGGTGGCAGGGGCTGCCGCAGCAAGAACCGGAGGGTCCTGCAAATAATCGAAGGAACCTGTTGTCATTCGAAGGCTCCTTCGTTTACGATGTATGAAGGAACCTTCGGAACGACCGGAGGTCCGGACCGAAAGGAACGATCATGTCGAACGAACACGACGACACCGCCCCGCGCGACGAGCGCGCCGGGGACTGGGACGACGACGGGCTCAACCTGACCGCGCGCCTCCCGTACCTGCTCATGCTGCTGCGCCGCAGCGACGCGCAGCTCCGCGGCCGCCACCCGCGCGGCGGCGCCTACCAGGGCCAGGGCCGCGTCCTGCACCTGCTCTCGCTCCAGTCGCCCATCGCGCAGAAGGAGCTCGCGTACCTGCTGGGCATCCGCTCGCAGTCGCTGGGCGAACTGCTCACCAAGCTGGAGGACGCCGGCCTGGTCCGGCGCGAGCCCAGTGCCGAGGACCGGCGCACGAGCATGGTCGACCTCACCGACGCCGGCCGCGCCGCGGCCGAGCAGCACGAGGCCGAGCCCGCCGGGGACCCGTTCTCGGTGCTGACCAAGGAGGAGCAGGAGCAGTTGGCCGCCCTGCTGGACAAGGTGATCGACGAGATCGAGTCGCACCTGCCCGACGGCCTCGACCCGCACATGCGCAAGTTCAAGCAGATGGCCTTCGGCTTCGACGGCCCCGGCCCGTGGGGCGGCTTCGGCCCCGGCTGGGGACCGGGAGGCCCCGGAGGCCATGGCGGAGGCGGCCGCCGAGGCGGACGCCGCGGCTTCGGCCGCTCCCCCCGCACCGACCGCCAGTGGGAGTGGTGACCCCCGCCCGAGACGCCGACCGACCCCCGGTCGGCGTCTCACCCTGATCGGAACGCGGGTCTACCCGCCCGCGAGGTGGTCCTGGGCGTTGGCGAGGTAGTCCTGGATCTGCTGCTCCCAGGCGTAGACCTCGGATTCGCGGTCGATCATCTGCTCGACGTACATGCGGGCCCAGGTCTCCTCGGCGTCCTCGCGCAGGCCCGCGGACTCGGCGCATTCGGCGAAGTTGAGGGCCATCGCGAACTCGTAGGCCACGGGGTCGTCGGCGTCCTCCGCCGCGTCGGAGAGGGGCGGGACCTCGACGCCTTCGACCGAGGCGGCGCCCTCGTAGAACTGGCCGACGTACCAAGGGACGGGCAGATAGCCGAGGTCGTCGAAGTGCCACTGGCCGTGCCCGCGGTCCTCGACGCAGTCGAGGAACGCCTGCTCCTGGTCGATGTACCGCACCGACAGCTCCTTGTAGAGTTCCCCGTCGCCCACCCATGTCAGCGGGCTCTCCAGGTCCGGCCTGGCCCAGAACGAGCCCCACTCGCGCTCGTGGTGCACGGGTTCGCCGTAGACGATCTCGATCGCCTCCAGCTCGCACCCGCCGAACGGCGGCTCGTCGGCCGCTTCATTGCCGCCGCCCGAGTTCCGCTCCTCCAGGTACGCGGCGCGCTCGGGCCCGTGGAACGCGTCCAGCCACGCGCGCTGGTACTCCTCGCCGAGCGCACTCCACTCCTGGTACTCCTCATACTCGGCCGGGTCGTCCCAGCCCGCCTCGGTGCCGGCGAAGCCGAGGAAGTCGAGGTCTTCGCGCATCGCCAGGGCCGCATCGGTCTCGGTCGCGGACACCCAGTACCCGAACCCGAACTTCCCGGCCTGCTCCACGGTGGGGATGCGGGCGTACGGGGAGTCGAAGCCCTCGAAGCGGTTGGGGACCATCATGCCGTGCATGAGGTTCCGGTCGTGGACGGTGAAGCCCTGGTCCTGCATGCACGTCGCCGCGACCCGGGTCTCGGCCTGGGTCAGCTCCCACGCGAGTTCGGAGCCCTGCTCCAGGCTCTGCTCGATCCGCGCGACGTCGTCGTCGGTGACCTCGGCGGGCTCGTCGGAGCATCCGGTCAGGACCAGCGTCGCGGCGGCGAGTACGACTGCGGTACGGCGCATGGGGCCGCCTTTCCGAAGGGGGAGTTCAGGGTAGTACGCCGCCGCTGTGCCGGAGGTCACGGTTGACCTTGACCCAGGGGCAGGGTGGAGGGTTCCCGCATCGGCAGGGAGCCGAGGGAGCTTGAGGAGGCCGCCATGTCGCACCACTTGCAGGAGACGATCGAGGAGCTGGTCGGGCCGGGCATCATCGGGATCGCTGTGCGCGTCAACGACCAGGACGGCGAGTGGACCGGCGCCGCCGGTGTCGCCGAGCTCGGCGGGGCCGCCCTGCCGCCGGTCGACGGCTTCGTGCGGATCGGCAGCAACACCAAGACGTTCACGGCGGCCATGGTGCTGCGGCTCGTCGCCGAGGGGAGGATCGAACTCGACACTCCGGTCGCGGGGTACCTGCCCGAGTTCGCGATCGACGCCCGGATCACGGTCCGCATGGTCCTCCGGCAGACCAGCGGCCTGTTCAACTTCACCGGCGAGGTGCACGAGGACGGGACGATGGCGTTCGGCGTCACCATCCCCTACGGCCCCAACGGGAACGAATGGCTGGAGCGGCGGTTCGAGCGGCACCGGCCGCAGGACCTGGTCGCGCTCGCGCTGAGCCGGCCCGCGCGGTTCGAGCCCGGCGCGCGCTGGGGCTACGCGAACACGAACTACGTGCTCGCCCGCCTCCTCGTCGAGCGCGCCACCGGCCGCAGCGCCGCAGCCGAGCTGCGGCGGCTCGTCCTCGACCCGCTCGGGATGTCGCACACCTCCATCCCGGACGGCCCCGACCTCCCCGAACCGCACGCCCGCGCCTACTACCGGCACGGCGACGCCATTGCGGACATCACCCGCCAGGACCCCTCCTGGGTCGGCGCGGGCGGCGACATGATCGCCACGACCCGCGACCTCCACACGTTCATCGCCGCGCTCACCGGCGGCGGCCTCCTGCCGCCCGACCTGCGCGAGGCCATGCTCACCCCGGTCGCCACCGGCATCCCGAACATGGACTACGGCATGGGCGTCTTCCTCCTGACCACAGAGGACGGCTCGACCGTGGTCTCCCACAACGGCGCCGCCGTCGGCCACGCCGCGCTCATGTACAGCACCCCGGACGGCTCCAAGACCCTGACGGCCGCGCTCAACTGCGTGGACGACGCCGAGCTGTCCGTCGCCGCCGCGTTCCAAGGCGCCCAGCAGCGCCTCCTCAACGAGGTGTTCGGGAACCGCTGACGATTCGGCCGCGCCCGGCGGGGCGCGGCCGGCCACCGCGCGGCGGCACCGCCGCCGCGCCCGCACCGCGAGGCAGGATGGACGCATGCGCAACGGGGTCACGATCGGCCAGGCCGCCGCGTTCGTCCGCGTCACGGTGAAGACCGTGCGGCACTACCACAAGCTCGGCCTGGTCGCCGAGCCCGAACGCGACGGCTCCGGGTACCGCCGCTACGGCTCGGACGACCTCCTGCGGCTCGTCCAGGCCCGCACCCTCGCCGCGGCCGGAGTGCCGCTCGCCGAGGTCGGCCCCCTGCTCGCCGCCGACCCGGAGCGCTTCGGCACCGAACTCGCCGAGGTCCGGCGGCGCCTCGACGAGCGCATCGCCGAGCTGCAGGCCCGCCGCGCCATGCTCGACCGCCTCGCCGAAGGCGACCGCGCCCTCCTGCCCGACCGCGCCGCCGCCCTCCTCGACCGCATGCGCGGCCTCGGCTACACCGAGGCCGAGACCGCCGCCACCAGGGACGGCTGGGTCCTCGCCCGGGCCCTCGTCCCCGACGGCTTCGACGACTACCTCGACCAGTTCGCGCACGCCCTGGACGACCCCCGGCTCATGGCCCTGACCAGGCGCGTCGCCGAGGCCGCCGCATGGGCGCCCGACGACCCCCGCATCGACGCCCTCGCCGACGACGCGGCCGACCTGTACCTCGCCGACCCCGCGCTCCTGAAGACCGTCACCGCCATGCGCGCCCGCACCGACACCGCCGCCCGCTACACGCTCATCGCCCGCCACGGCGACGAGCCGACCCCGGCCATGGCGCGCCTGTCCGCCCGCTTCGAGGCCCGGCTCCGCGCCGCCGGGGTCCGCATCCCCAGTCCCGACTGAACCACGGGTCCCGCCGGTGTCCTGCCGGTCCGCCGCCTCGCCGTTCCGGCCCCGCGCTGGCATCATGGCGGGGACCCGCACCCGACGAGAGGCCGCCCGTGTCCCACGCCGCACCGTTCCCGCCCGCACGCATGCCCGGCCTCACCTCGACGGCCGTGGTGCTGCTGTGGGTGCTGCTCGGCGTCGGCGCCTGCGGGAGCGTGTACCTGCCCGTGAGCGGCTACTTCACGACCGCCTGGGCCGACGACGGCCTGGAGCCCGGGCTCGGCGCGGTCATCGCCGTCTCCAGCGCGGTCCTCCTCGCGCTGACCGTGGCCCGCGGCCTCTTCGCCGTCCGCATCCGGCGCCGCAGCGCCCGCGCCCGGACCGGCGCGATCGCGGCGGAGTCCGTCGGCCTCGCGGTGGCCCTCGCGTCCTGGTTCGTCGCCGGCGCGCTCGCCCCGGTCACCTCGACCACCGACACCGGCGCGGGCCTGGAGACCACGACCTCCTACGGCCCCAACGTCGTCGCCATCGCCTACACCTGCCCGGGGATCATCCTGTCGATCCTCGTCATCGTGTTCCTGTCGACGGCGCCCTCCCGGGGCTGGTGCGACCGCTGAGGCGCCGAACCGGCGGGAAACCGGCGGGACCGCCCCGCCCGGCACTGCAGAACGCGTCCCGAATCGTCACCCTGCTCTAGCATTGCGGGCATGCCTGACCCAGGGCCCGCGGCCCGCATCGATCTCCGGCGGCTCCGCACGCGGGCGATGATGACCCAAGAAGAACTCGCCTTCAAGGCGGGCGTGGGCATCCGCACCATCCGCGACATCGAGTCGGGCCGCACCCGGCCCCAGCCGCGCACCCTGCGCCTCCTCGTCCAGGCCCTCGGCCTCGACGCCGCCGGAGGCGACCCCGTCCTGCCCGCCGCCCCCCGCGAACTGCCCCGCTCGCTCGCGGGGTTCGCCGGCCGCGAGGCCGCGCTGGCCTCCCTGCTCGCCGCCGTCGACGACGGAGTCGAGGTCGTCGCCGTGCACGGCATGGCCGGCGTCGGCAAGACCTCCCTCGCCGTGCGCGCCGCCCACGTCCTCGCCGACCGCTACCCCGACGGGCAGCTCTTCGTGGACCTCCACGGGTTCAGCGACGCCCCGGGCCTGCGCCCCGGCCTCGCCTCGGTGCTCACGCGCGTCGTCCGCAGCCTCGACCCGGGCGGGCGCGCCCGCCCAGAGGACGTGGACGAGCTCGCCGCCGCCTACCGCAGCGCGCTCGCGGGCCGCCGCGTCCTGCTCCTGCTCGACAACGCCGTGGACGCCGCCCAGGTGGAGGCCCTGCTGCCCGGCACGCCCGACGGCCTCGTCATCGCCACCAGCCGCCGCGACCTCTCCGCGCTCCCCGACACCCACTCGGTGCCGCTCGAACCCCCGCCGATGCGCGAGGCGGTCGCGATGCTCGGCCTCGCCGCGGGCGGCCGGTTCACCGCCGCCGAGGCCGTCGCGGTCGCCGAGCGGTGCGGGCGCCTGCCGCTGGCGATGGGCCTGGCCGCCGCCCGCCTCCGCAGCCGTCCCCAGTGGAGGGTCGAGGACCTGCTGGAGCGCCTGGCCGACGAGGACCGGCTGCTCGACGAGCTCGACATGGGCCACCGCGGCGTCGCCGCCGCCCTGCACGCCTCCTCCCGCGAACTCGACCCCGACCACCGGCTCCTGCTGCGCCGCATGGGCATCGCCCCCGGCGACGACGCCGACGCGCACGCCGCGGCCGCCCTCACCGGGACCGGCGAGGAGCGGGCCTCCGCGATGCTCGAAGACCTCGTCGACGTCCACCTCGCCGAGACCCGGTCGCCCGGCCGCTACCGCCTCCACGACCTGGTGCGGCACTTCGCCGCCCGCCTCGCCGAGGCCGAGGAGCCCGCCGCCGAGCGCCGCGCCGCGCTGCTGCGGCTCGTGCACCTCCACCTGCACTTCACCTACCGCGCCGCGGCCCGCCTGCACCCGAACAAGCGCCGCTACCGCGACGGCGCCGCCCTCCACGACCTCGCCCTCCCCGGGTTCGCCGACCAGACCGAGGCCCTGGCGTGGTTCCAGACCGAGCGCGGCAACCTCGCCGCGGCGGTGGCCGCCGCCGCGGCGGCCGGGTTCGACGAGGAGGCGTGGCACCTCGCGACGGCCTTCAACGCGTTCTTCGTCCACGACTCCGACATAGCCCCGCACGCCGAGGTCAACGCCGTCGCCTCCGCCGTCGCCCGCCGCACCGGCGACCGCCGCAAGGAGGCGTACACGCTCGGCGACACCGGCCGCCAGCTCCTCGCCGCCGGGCGCAACAGGGAGGCGGTCGACCGCCTGGAGCGGTCCGTCGCGCTCAAGCGCGAACTCGGCGAGCACGCCGACGCGGCCCTCACCCTCGCCAACATCGGCGTCCTCTACCGGCGCTCGGGGCGCTTCGCCGAGTCCGTCGCCGTCCACGAGGCCGCGCTGGCCCTGGCCGAGCAGGTCGAGGACACTGCGGCCGCCGCGCTCATCCGCACCAACATGGTCGTCCCGCTGCTGCGCCTGGGCCGCCACGACGAGGTCCGCCGCCGCCTCGACGCCGCCGAGGCCCGGCTCGACGCGGGCGACGACCACAACCGCGTCCGCATCGAGTCCTTCCGCGGCGTCCTCGCCCGCGAACTCGGCGACCCGTCCCGCGCCGCGTCCGTTCACCTCGCCGCACTCGAAGCCTATGGCGGCGAAGGGGACACGGCCGACGTCACCGACACGCTCATCGAACTCGGCCAGGACCTCCTGCGCCTGGGCCGGCCCGGCGAGGCCGCCGCCCGCCTCGACCGCGCCGTGCACTGCGCCGTGAAACTCGTCGACCCCTCGCTCGAACGGGCCGCCCGCAACGACCTCGGCCGCGCCCTGGCCGCCTCCGGCCGGATCGCCGAGGCGGTGGCCCAGCACGAGCGCGCCGCCGCCCTCGCGCGCTCCCACGAGGACGCCTACGAACTCGCCCGCGCCCACCACGGCCTCGCCGACGCGCTGGGCGACACCGACGCGGCCCGCCACCACCTGCGCGAAGCCGCCGCAGGCTACACCGCCTGCGGCGTTCCCGAGGCCGGCCCGCTCACTGCCCGAGCGGACCGGCCCTGAGCCTCAGTCCACCCGCACCCGGAACCGCCGCGGCCGCGTGATCGCACTCCATTCGCGCTGCACGGGTCCGGGCCGGGCGGTCACGGTCCGGTCGGCGAGCAGGTCGGCGGCGTTCTCGAGCACGGCGTTCGCGATGTGGACGCCGGTGCACACCCGCGGGCCGGAGCCGTAGGGCACGTACGCGTGCGGATCGTGGACTTCGGCGGCCAGCCACCGCGCCGGGTCGAAGCGGCCCGGATCGGACCGCCACCAGCGCGGGTCGGTGTGGAGCATCAGAGGACTCACGAACACGCTCGTGCCGGCCGGGACGGTCACGTCGCCGAAGTGCGCCTCCTCAACCAGGGTCCGGCTCGTGAGCGAGACCGCCGGGTAGGCCCGCAGGGTCTCCTTGACCACGGCCGCGACCCACGCCGCCCGGTCGGTGCCGGCGGGCCGGGCGAGGTCGTGCGCGGCATGGGCGGTCAGGAGCCAGCCGAGTCCGCTGCCGCCCACGGCGTAGAGGTTGCCCAGGTTGATCGAGAGCGTCTGCGCCGCTTCGAGGTCGCTGAACACCGGCCCGTCCTCGTCCTCGGCGTCGATGAGCAGGTCGAGCATGTCGGCGGGCGCCTCGCCGGGGCGCCGGGCCGCGCGGCGGGTCCTGACGTGGGCGAGCAGCGCCGAGATCCACACGTCGTTGGCGCGCAGGCGCTTGCGGGTCCGCAGGGACATCCAGGGCGGCAGGATGACGGTCGCCGCGCCCTCCTCCAAGAGCAGTTCCGCCGCCGGAATGAGGAGCGAGCGCAGATCGTCTCCCATGTCGTGCACGAAGACCAGGTCGGCCGCGGCGAGCACGGCCCGTTCGCAGTCGGCGAGCCGCAGGGGCCGGCCGGTGTCGAGGAACTCCTGCAAGCGGGCGCGCATGAGCGGCGCCGTGCGTTCGGCGATGTCGCGGCCGAGGCGGTGCCACTGCGCGGTGCGCCTGGCGGCCATCCACCGCTCGACCCGACCGCGGATGAGCGGCTGGCGCTGGAGCCGCGGCGGCGGTTCGGGGGCGTCGACGCGGGTCTCCCGGTTGGTGCGGGCCAGCACCCAGTGCACCCAGGCGGGCCGGGCGACCAGGACGTTCCCCGCGGCGAAGGCGAAGACGTCGCCGTACTCGCCGCGGAGCCGGTTCAGGCTGGCGATCGGGTCGCGGTCGAAGTCGTCGGGCGGCAGGCCCAGCGGCCGCGGCGCCGGGCCCGGCACGGGCGATCGCCGCGAAGGGTCTGCGGTGGTCGCGCGCGTCGTGCCGGCACCGCGGCCGTCGGGTTCCACGCCTATTCCATGTAGTAGAGGCTGTACCAGCTGCGCTTGGCGACCTTGCCGCCGACGACGCGTGCCGCGAATGCCTTTGCGAGACTGCGCATGTTGCCTCCTTGTGTCCGTGCGACGGGACTCCGTCGCTTCCTGTGCTCCAGTCCACCAGCCGATCGCGGTGAAATCGAGGCGGTGGACCGGCGGGACGGCGGCAGGAGGGTTCAGGCGCGGGGAATGGAGCGCCCGCCCAGATGTACGAAGCGGGCGGGAGCGTCTGCCGTGTCGAGGAACTGCGCGTATCTGCCTGTGCCCGTGGCGAACAGGTCGGGGCCGACTTTGCGGAGCGGGATCTCGGCGGTGTCCGGGGGGAGTCCGGCGCGGGCGAGCATGGCCGCGGCGTCGCCGGTGGAGTCGATGACGGCCTTGAGGCCGTCATTGTCCACAGTGACCTCGATGCGCTGGGTTCCGTTGGCGTACACGCCGGTGTAGTGGTCGAGACCGGCCGGGGAGACCGGCTCGGGAGCCGGGCCGGTCAGGGTCGCGCCCGACACCTCCTCGACCAGCGGTTCCACGAGTTCGCGCACGAGCGAGGCGGCGTCGCCGCCGTTGGTCACCAGCGCCACCGCGAACCCGGCCTCGGGGACGACGTGGAGCATCGCGCCGAAGCCGATCGCGCCGCCCGCGTGGCCCACGACGGGCCCGCCCCCCAGGACCTCCCAGCCCAGGCCGACCGCCTTGGGCGCCGAGGGGGCCGCGAGGATCGGGACGCGGGCCTCGCGCATCGCGCGGGCCGAGTCCTCCGAGAGCACCCGCGTGCTGTCAGGAGCGAGGCCGTCGGCGGCGTGCGTCGCGCCGAAGGCCAGGAGCGCCCGCACCGACATCGCCAGCCGGTTCCCCGCGGCCGGGTTCGACTCGGGCATGGTCGCCCAGACCGGTAGCGGCACCCAGCGGTCGCCCTTGGGGACATGGCCGATCGCCGTGCTGAAGGCGAGGGCGTCGTTGGCGTCGAACGCGATCTCGGTGATCCCGAGCGGTTCGGCCAGCCGCTCGCGCAGCACCGCGGCGTACGGCCGCCCCCGCTGCACCTCGATCAGCCTGCCGAGGACCGCCATCCCCGCGCTGCAATAGGAGTAGCGCGCGCCCGGCGCCTCCTGCTGCGGCAGCCGCGGCACCTCGTCCTCCACGAGCCGCTGCAACGCGTCGTCACCGGCGGTCGTCGGCGTCCACAGGTCGCCCTCGAAACCCCCGGTGTGCGTGAGCAGGTGCTCCACGGTGATCCGCGCGCTCGCCTCGGCGTCGGCCGTGCGGAACGCCGGGAGGTGGTCCCGCACCCGGTCGCCGAGGGCCACCAGGCCGTCGTCCACGAGCTGCATGACCAGCGTCGCGGTCCAGACCTTCGTGATCGACTGGATCTGGAACACCGACTCGGCCGTGACCGGGACGCCGGTCCGCGTGTTCACGACCCCGCTCGCGGCCACCGCGGTCGTGCCGCCGGTGGCGACCGCGACCGCCGCGCCCGGCACACGGTGCTTGCGCGCCAGGCGGTCGAGGTCGGCGAGCCGGTCGCGGACCTCGTTCATCGGAAGTCGTCGGCGTGCTCGGCGGCCCACTGCTCGAAGGTCCGCGGCGGGCGGCCGAGCAGATCCTCCACAGTGGAGAACACGGGGGACTCGTCCAGCGAGCCCTCGACGTAGAAGTCGAGGAAGGCGTCCACGAACGGCTGCGGCATGGTCGCCTCCAGCTCCGCGCGCGTCTCCTCGGCGGTCAGCCCCTCGAAGCGGAGCGGCCGGTCCAGCACCTGCGCGAGGACGGCGATCTGCTCGGCCGGGAGCATCGCGCGGGGCCCGGAGATCCGGTGGACGGCGCCCTCGTGCCCCTCGGAGGTCAAGGCCGCCACCGCGACCGCGGCGATGTCGGCCGGGTCGATGCACGCCACGGCGATCTCGCCCCAGGGCGCGCGCACCACGTCGCCCTCGCGCAGCTGCGGGAGCCAGCGGAGCGTGTTCGACATGAACCCGCTGGGCCGGACGACGGTCCACGGCACCCCCGACTCGCGGGCCGCGGCCTCGGTGTCCAGCATCATGGCCGTCACGGCGTTGGTCCCGTCGCCGCTCTCGGCCGAACTGCCGGAGAGCTGCACGACCCGCCGCACGCCCGCGTCCCGGAGCCTGCGGTAGAGGCCGGGCATGTCGGGGAAGCCGGGCAGCAGGAACGCCGCCTCCACGCCGTCGAGCCAGGGGTCGAGCGTCGCGAGTTCGTTGAGGTCGGCCTCGGCCGCCTCGACGTGCGCGACCGGCTTCCACCGGGCCGCGCTCCGCACCAGGGCTCGCACCGGGAGCCCCCGATCCGCAAGGGCCCGAACGACTTCGCCGCCGACGTTGCCGGTGGCTCCAGACACGAGGTACATGCGGGCCATCGTAACGCGAGTCCCGCCCGCACCGCGGGCGTGCGGTCAGGCCGGCAGCGCGAGGTCGGCGATCATCGGCGTGGTCGGCTGGTCCGAACCCCCGGCGGGTTCGCTCGTCAACCCGACCACCTCGGTGTCCCCGAGGCCGTCCAGGAGCATCGTCGCCGAGGAGTCGCCCGGGTCCATCACCCCGGCCGAGACCTGGCCCGCCGCGTCGACCAGCCACACCTGGTACGACCGGTCCTCGCCGATGTCGGCGAGGCCGGAGACCACGACCACGGCGCGGTCGAGCTCGGCGGAGTACACGACGGTGACGCGCCCGCCGCCCTCGGCGTCCTGCACGGCCACGTTCGCGTCCGGCGCCTCCAGGACCGCGGTCATCTGCGAGCCGTCCTCGTCCGGGGCCCGCATGACCTGCCACGTGGCGAAGACGCCCGCGAAGGCCGCGACCACCGCGAGCGCGGCGGCGCCGATCGCGAGCCGCAGCTTCGGGTGCCGCCACCGCGTGCGCCGCGCGGGCCGGGGCCGCCGCGGCGCCGCCGCCGGGTCCTGGCGGGTGCCGCGGGCGCCCGCGAGCACGCGGTCGCGCAGCTCGGGCGGCGGTTCGGCCACGACGGTGTCGGAGAGCCGCGCCACCGCCTCGCGCAGCTCCGCGGCTTCGCGGGCGCACGACTCGCATTGCAGCACATGGGCTTCGATGCGGCGCCGCTCGTCGTCCTCGACCGCGTCGAGGACCCAGGCGCCGATGAGGGCGTGGACGTCGTCGCTCACCGGGACGCCTCCAGGCAGTCGCGCAGCTTCACGAGCCCGTCCCGGATGCGGGACTTGACCGTGGGCACGGCGGCGTCGAGGAGCCCCGCGACCTGCTGGTACGTGTACCCGCCGTAGTACGCGAGCGTGACCGCCCGGTGCTGGAGCTCGGTGAGGGCCTTGAGGCACCGGCGCACCTGCCGGTGCTCGATGCGCCGGGCCGCCGCGTCGGCGACGGGGTCCATCGTGAAGTCCGCCTCGGCCGCCGCGCGCCGCTCGCGGTCGCCCGCCGCCTGGGAGGACCGCACCCGGTCCACGGCCCGCCGGTGGGCGATCGTGGTGATCCACGCGAGCGCGGACCCGCGCTGCGCGTCGAAGCGCGCCGCGGTGCGCCACACCTCGATGAGCACTTCCTGCGCCACTTCCTCGGCCTGGGCCCGGTCGCGGAGGACGCGCAGGCAGATGCCGTACGCGCGCGGCGCCATGAGGTCGTAGAGCTCGGCGAACGCCTCGTCCTCGCCCTGGCCGGCGCGCAGCAGCAGCGACTCGGCGGAGACGGTGTCAACCACGGCGCTCACCCCGGTCCGGCGCGCGGTGCGCGGTCTCGGTGCGTGCGTCCACTGGTGGCTCCATCTCAGACGGGGAAGCCACCAGCCTATAGAACCGCCCGCCCCGCCCGGTGCGGCGGCGCCGGTCAAAGCGCCACCAGGACCGCTCCGACGGCGGCGGTGGCCGCGAACCCGGCCAGGTGCGGGAGGTACGCGCTGCCGTCGCGCACGCCGTGCCGGGCCACGGTCACCATGTCCCCGAACGGGATGAGCGCCAGCGCGAACAGCACCACGCCCGTCACCGCCGGAGTCGACGTGGACGCCACGACGAGCACCGCCGCCCCCGCGGCCACGTCCCGCCAGGCCGCCGCCGCGGCCCACGAGCGGGTCCCGGGCGTGTCGGCGGGGACGCCGTAGGCGCGGGCGGCGAACTCCGGCGCGAGCACGCCCGTGACGCCCAGCAGCGCGAATCCGGCGCCGAGCGCCGCCGCGGCCCACATGGTCAGCGTCGTGAGGTCCATGCGCCCATCATCCCCGGGCCGCGACGATGAGGATCAGGGTGACCGCGAACCCGGCGACCTGGTTGAGCCACAGGAACCGCCGCCATCCCGCGGTCGACTCCCCGGCCCGCGCGTCGGGCACCGACCGGTACGGCCAGGCCGAGGCGATGTACATGAGCACCAGCGGCGCGGCCAGCGGTCCCGGCCAGGCGGTGAACAGCACCGCGACCCCGGCCGCGGCGTAGCAGGCGATCGCGAACCGGACGGTGGCCGCCGCGCCCCACCAGGTCGCGATCGAGGCGATCCCGGCCTCCCGGTCCGAGGCCACGTCCTGCACGGCCCCGAACGCGTGCGAGGCGATCCCCCAGAGCCCGAACGCGACGAACACGGCCGTCACCGAGGCGGTCCACGGCGCGTCGGCCAGCACGATCGCGTAGGCCGCGGGGGACCAGAAGTGGATGCTGGAGGTGAGCGAGTCGGCGAGCGGGATCTCCTTGAGCCGCAGCGGGGGCGCGGAGTAGAAGACCACGAACAGCATCGAGGCCGCGAGGACCGTGTTCGCCGCGAGCGAGCCGATCGCGAACAGGTAGCCCAGGAACGGCACGCACACCGCCGCCGCGGCCACGAGGGTCGCGCGGTGGAGCCCGCGGTCGAGCACGGCCCCGTGCGCGCCGCCCTTGCGCGGGCTGCGCAGGTCCGACTCGTAGTCGAAGACGTCGTTGACGCCGTACATCGCGAGGTTGTACGGCACCAGGAAGAACAGGGTGCCCACGATGAAGGCGAGGTCCACCGTCCCGGCCGTCATGAGCCACGCGGCCGCGAACGGGTAGGCGGTGTTGATCCAGCTCACCGGCCGCGAGGAGACGAGGAGCTGCGTCGCGGTGGTGCGGGCGGTCAGGACGGTCATGCGCGGCGCCGTTCGGGTAGGAGGACGAGGACGGCCGGCACCGCGAACGCGGCGCACAGCGGGTAGGCGAAGTCCTCGATCGGCGCGCGGCCGACCTTGACTCCGATGAGGTGCGCTTCGGGGTAGGTGAACAGGCCCGCGGCGATCATGGCGTTGTCGAACACCGCGGTGAGCGCGAGGAGGACCACGGCGGCGGCGGCAGAGGCCGCCATGCGCCGCTTGAAGTGCGGCCTGCGGGCGCTCAGGGCGGTCACCACCGCGGTGGCGGCCAGGAACGGGAGGCAGATGAGCGCGTACGTCATCGCGACTCCGTGAAGGACATCGCCGCTTCCCACGAGACCACCGCGAGGTAGCACAGGAACGCCAGGAACACCGGTTCCTCGACCGGCAGGTGCGGGGCCAGGTCGAGGCCCAGCAGCAGGTCGGAGCCGCCCTTGACGAACACGCCGGTGGCGATCCCGACCGCGTCCCACACCAGGAAGAACGCGGTCCCGACCGCCACGGCGATCCAGGTGCGGCGCGGGTTCCGGAAGGCCGCCAGGCGGAACCGCCGATCGAGGGCCGCCACGCCGGCCGCGCTGAGGAGGATCGCGAGGAGGTAGAGGCCGGGCACGTCAGTCCGCTCCGGGTTCGGGGAGCGGGCCGGGGGAGCGGTCGCCGCGCAGGCGCTTGAGCACGAGTTCGGCCGAGATGAGGCACATCGGCAGTCCGATGCCCGGCAGTGTCGAGGCCCCGGCGTACATGAGCCCCTTCACTTTCCGGGAGGCGTTCCCGGGCCGGAAGAACGCGCTCTGGCGCAGCGTGTGCTCCAGGCCGAGCGCGTTGCCGCGCCACGCGTTGAGGTCGGCGGCGAAGTCGCCGGGGGCCACGGTGCGGCGTACGGTGATCCGCTCGGCCAGGTCGGGCACCTCGCACCAGCGTGCGATCTGCGCGACGACCCGGTCGGCGGCGGCCTCCACGGGCAGGTCCCCGCCCCGGCCGATGCCGGGGTCGGCGGGGACCGGCACGAGGACGAACAGGTTCTCGTGGCCCGGCGGCGCGGCGGTCGGGTCGGTGGCGGAGGGCCGGCACACGTAGATCGAGGCGGGGTTCGGGATCTTCGGGCGCCGCCCGAAGATCGCGTCGAAGTTCGCCTTCCAGTCGCGGGCGAACAGCAGGTTGTGGTGCGCGAGCTGCGGCAGCTCCCCTTCGACGCCGAGCATGAGCAGCAGCGCCCCGGGGCTGGGCGTGCGACGCCGCCACCACGACTCGGGGTAGGTCCGCTCGCCCTCGCCCAGCAGCGCGGTCTCGGTGTGGTGCAGGTCGGCGGTGGAGACGACGAGGTCGGCGTCCCGTTCGGTGCCGTCCGCGAGCCGCACGCCGCGGGCCCGCCCGCCGCCGGTGAGGATGCGCGCGACGGCCGCGCCGGTCTCGATCTTGGCGCCCGCCGCGGCGGCGAGCCGTTCGACGGCGGCGATGACGCTGGTGAAGCCGCCCATCGGGTAGAGCACGCCGTCGGCGAGGTCGAGGTGGCTCATGAGGTGGTACAGGCTCGGCGCCCGGTAGGGCGAGCTGCCGAGGAACACCGCCGGGTAGCCGAGGATCTGCCGCAGCCGCCGGTCGCTGAAGCGCCGCTCCACATGCGCCGCGAGCGATCGCGTCAGCAGCGGCAGGAGCTGCGGCAGGCGCCGCAGCAGCGCGGGGTCGCGGAGCCCTGCGCTCGACTCGTACGTGTCGTACAGGAACCGCCCCACGGCCAGGTCGTACGCCTCCCGTGCGGAGTCCAGATAGGACCCCAGGCGCGGGCCCGCGCCGGTCTCGATCCGCTCGAACAGCGCCGTGGCCGTCTCGCGGCCGGTGACCACGTCGATCGGCGCGGCCCCGGGCGGCTGGAAGTGCGCCCGGAACGCGGGGGCGAGCCGCACGAGTTCGAGTTCCCTCGTGGCCGTGGTGTCCATGAGCCGGAACCAGTGCTCGAACACTTCGGGCATCAGGTACCAGCTCGGCCCGGTGTCGAACCGGAAGCCACCGTGCTCCCACGACCCGGCCCGGCCCCCGGTGGCGCTCCGCGCCTCCAGGACCGTGACGTCGTACCCTTCCCTGGCGAGCAGCCCGGCGGTCGCGAGCCCCGAGATCCCGCCGCCGACGACGATCGCCTTCACGCCGCACCGCCCCGCTGGACCGGCACGAGCGAGGCCCGCGCGGCGATGACCGCCTTGCGCCAGTTGGAGATCCGCACGCGGCTGCCGGTGTCCTCCTCGCGCAGGCGCCGCGAGAGCGCCGCGAACAGGCCGTGCGCGGTGGCGACGGCCCGGCGGCAGTCCTTGGGCAGCAACGGGATGCACGCCTTGGCCGCGAGCAGGTCGCGGTCGATCCGGTCGAGCACGCTCGCCTTCGCCTCGGCGGAGTCGCCCACGCCGAGGTAGTCGCGCCCGAGGCTGGTGCGGTCGTGGTCGGCGTCGCGCAGGAAGTTGATCTCCTGGAACGCCGAACCGAGGCGCCGCGCGCCCTCGCGGATGAGCGGGTCGGCCGGGTCGGTGCCCGGCCGCTCGGCGTTGACGAACACCTGGAGGCACATGAGGCCCACCACCTCCGCCGAGCCGTACACGTACTGCGTGCGCGAGCGCTCGTCGTGGTCGGTGACGTCCAGATCGGACCGCATCGACGCGAAGAACGGCCGCACCAGGTCGGCCCCGATGCCGCACTCGCGCGCGGTGAGCGCGAAGGCGTGCACCACGAGGTTGGCGCTGAAGCCCTCGTCGATCGCGAGCAGCGTGTGCCGCTCCAGGTCGTCGAGGGCGTAGCGGGTGGCGGCCGCGTCGAGCCCGGCCTCCGCGGCGGGGCCGTCCACGATCTCGTCGGCCACGCGCACGAGCGCGTACACGTCCCTCACGTGGTCGCGCACCCGCGGCCCGAGGATGCGGCACGCGAGCCCGAAGGAGGTGGAGTACCCGGCGATGACCTCGGCGGCGGCGCGCCGGGCGGTGCGGTGGTACAGGGCGAGCCCTTGGTCGTCGTTCACGGGACGCGCTCCTCGATGACGTCGGTGAGGTCCCCGAGCATGCGCCGGGCGGCTTCGGGGATGGGGGCGCGGGACCACCGGTCGCGCGCGGCGGCCAGGGTCTCGTCGATCAGGGCGCTGACGCGCTTGCGGGCCCCGCAGGCGTCCAGGGCCGCCTGGGCGGCGTGCACGCCTTCGGTCCCGCTGCGCGCCATGGCGAGCACGGGTTCCACTTCGGACCATTCGTCGCTGCGGCGGGCGAGGGCGATGAGCGCGGTGTGCTTGCCTTCGCGCAGGTCGGCGCCGGGGGAGCGGCCCGCCTGCCCGGCGGTGCCGAACGCGCCGATGAGGTCGTCGGCGAGCTGGAACGCCAGCCCGAGCGAGCGCCCGGCCGCGCCGAGCGCCGCCACGGCGTCGTCGGGGGCGCCCGCGATGAGCGCCCCGGCCTGGAGCGGCGCGCTGATGGAGTAGACGGCGGTCTTGTCGCGGGCGGTGGCGAGCACCGCCTCGGGGCTGGGCGGGGTCGGGAGGGTCGCGTACTCGACGTCGGCGAGTTCGCCTGCGGCCGAGACGAGGATGACGTCGTCGAGCAGGTCGAGGAGCCTGCGGTGCGGGTCGGCGGGGAGGCGGGCGCCCGCGATGAGGCGGGTGGCCTCGTAGAGGAGCACGTCGCCGGTGAGGATCGAGGCGGCGTCGCCGAACCGCGCGGCCCGCCCGTAGGAGGCCCCGGCGGCGCGGGCCCCGGCGCGGAACACCCCGGAGACGTTGGGCTTGCCGCGCCGCTCCACGTCGCCGTCGATGACGTCGTCGTGGATCACGAACGCGGTGTGCAGCAGTTCGAACCCGGCGGCCACGTCGGCCACCGCGTCGTTCGGCGCCCCGCCCCCGAAGGCGAGGTGCGAGCTGGCGACCAGGCGCGGGCGGAACCGCTTCCCGCCGGTCGCGGCGTCGCGCGCCGCGTCGGCGATGACGGCGGCCCGGGGCCCGCGGTCGCGCCCCTTGTCGGCGAGGCGGCGGAGCGCGCGGTCGACCATGTCGTCCACGCCGCGGTCGGCGTCGAAGACGGCGCGGGCGCGCGCGCCGGCGGCGGCCCCGGCGCCCGGACCGGGCTCGGAGCCGGCGTGCGCGCCGACCCGGGCGTCCCTGTCGGTGTCGGTGCCGGTGTCGGAGTCGTTGTGCGGCAGGCCCATCAGGGATCACCGCCCGGTCGCAGCAGGTCCAGGCGCGGGGCCTGGAGGACCAGCCACGGGCTGAACGCCCACGGCGCCGCGGCGATGGCGGCGGCCAGGTCCTGCGGCTCGACCCACGCGGTGTCCATGACCTCGTCGGGGTTCGGGCGCACCTCGCCGTCCGCGGTCGCGGTGTAGACGGGGCAGACCTCGTTCTCCACGATCCCGGCGGCGTCCACGGCCCGGTACCGGAAATCGGGGATCGCGGGTGCGACGGCCGCCACCCGGAAGCCCAGTTCGCGCGCGGCGTGCCGCTCGATGGCCTGCGCGAAGTCCTCGCCGGGGGCGGGGTGGCCGCAGAACGCGTTGGTCCACACGCCCGGCCACGCCCGCTTGGCGAGCGAGCGGCGGGTGACCAGGAGCCGTCCGTCCGTTCCGGACACGTGGCACGAGAACGCGAGGTGCAGCGGCGTCTCGCCGGTGTGCACCTCGGCCTTCGGTGCGGTCCCGATCGCGCTCCCGGTCTCGTCCAGGAGGATCACGTCGTCTCCCATGCCGGCCGGCCTCCCCTCGCCCGCGGTGCCGATGCGGTCCCGTCCATGGCTCACGCCCTCTCCTCGCCGATTCTTGAGCACGCATTCGGAGCGGTCAGGGGTTTGGATGGGTCGGCGGGGAGATTTTTTTCGAGAGGGTGCGCGGGCCGGTCCTAGAGGCCGACGACGGCCTTGGCGCTGCGGAGGAACGAGGCGGCGATGGCGGCGGGTTCGTCCAGGTAGCCGCCGACCATGGCGCCGTCGCGGATGAGCATGAGGTCGTCGCCGGCGCTCGCGGGGTCGGCGAGGCCGAGCGGGGCGAGGAGCCGTTCGAACGCGGTCCGGTACCAGTGCCGGTGCGCGTCCACGGTCCGGCGGACCGCGCTGTCGGCGTCGGGGTACTCGGCGGCGGCGTTGATGAACGGGCAGCCGCGGAAGCCGGGGGTGCAGGCGAGCCCGCCGACGGCCTCGGCGATGAGGCCGAGTGTGGCGGCCACGTCGCCGCCCCCGTGGGCGATGGCGGCGTCGACCCCGTCGCGTTCGAGCGTCGCGCGCACTTCGAGGTAGGCGACGATGAGGTCGTCCTTGCTCTTGAAGTGCCGGTAGAAGGTGACCTTCGTGGTCCGGGCCTTCTCGATGACCTTGTCGACGCTCACTGCCCGCAGGCCGCGGGCGTAGAACAATTCGGCCGCGGCTTCGAGCAGGCGTTCGCGCATCGGATTGTTCACGGTGGCCATGCTACGTCCCTCCCGCACCGCGCTTGCGGATCGTCCGGTGGTGGTCTATGCTCGCCTTAGGTAGAGTTACTAGTCATTCTACCTCGCACGGCCGGGCCGCATCCACGGCCCACGCCCACCGCGCACCGCACGCCACCACGAAAGAAGGCCACCGTGACCACCGCCGCCGCACCCGCCGCCCTCCGCCGGCTCTACTTCGTCCGCTTCGGCTTCGCCCTCGTCTGGGCCGCCGCGCTCGCCCTGACCGCCTCCTCGCTGGGGCCGGTCAGCATCGCCCTGCTCGTGCTCTACCCGCTGTTCGACGCGGCCGCCGCCGTGGTCGACTTCCGCACCTCCGACCCCGAGGCCCCGCGCGCCCTGCTCGGCGTCAACCTCACCCTGAGCCTCGCCACCGCCGCGGGCCTCGCCTTCGCCGTCGCCTCCGGCATCCCGGCCGCGCTCGTGACCTGGGGTGCGTGGGCGATCGCCGCCGGCGTCGTCCAGCTCGTCGTCGCGATCCGCCGCTACCGCCTCGGCGGGCAGTGGGCGATGATCCTCTCTGGCGGGCTCTCCACGTTCGCGGGCACCGGATTCATCCTCATGTCCTCCGGCGACAACGCGTCCCTGAGCGCCCTCGCCGGATACGCCACGGTCGGCGGGATCTTCTTCCTGGTCTCGGCCATCCGCCTCGGCTCCAGAGTGAAGGCCGCCGCCTGATCGGGTGAGCGGGCCGCTGCCGACGGCGACGGGAGTCCGGTACCCTGGTCCCTCCGGGTCCCCCTCCCCAGCAACCACCGGAGTCCCATGCGGTTCATGGTCCTCGGCCCGCTCCAGATCGCCGTCGACGGAGCGCCGGAGCCGCGCCCGCTCCTCGGCAAGACCGCCGCCATCCTCGCCGTGCTCCTGCTCGAACGCAACCGTCCCGTCGGCACCGGCCGCCTCATCGAGGCCGCCTGGGACGAGCCGCCCCGCACGGCCCTGCGGCAGATCCAGAACCGGGTCGCCGAGATCCGCAGCCTCATCGCCGACGACCCCGGGTGCGCCCTGGAGACCATCGGCGCCGCCTACCGGCTCCAGGTCGGCCCCGGCGGGATCGACGTCGACCGCTTCGAGTCCGCCCGCGCCTTCGCCCACTCGCTCATGGAGGACGGCGACCCCGTCGAGGCCCTCGCGGTCTACGACCGGGCGCTGAAGCTGTGGCGCGGGCCCGCCTTCGCGGGGATCGCCGGGCGCCTCATCGAGCACGGCGCGGCCGTCCTGGAGGAGTCCCGGATGGAGGTCGTGGAGGAACGCCTCGACCTCCTCCTCTACCTCCGCCGCTTCGACCAGGCCGCCATCGAGGCGCGGGCCCTGCTCGCCGACCACCCGTTCCGCGAGCGCCTGGTCTGCCAGCTCATGATCGGCCTCCACGCCACCGGCCGCACGGCCGAGGCGCTGGAGGCGTTCGAGCACCTGCGCCGGGCCCTCGCCGACACGCTCGGCGCCGACCCCGGCCCGCAGGTGCGGCGCACGCACCTCGACGTGCTCCAAGGCAACCTCGACCCGCACACCCGCACCGGCGAGCCCTCGGTGCGGCGCCCGGCGCCGGTCCCGCGCCAGCTGCCGGCGCCCGTCCCCGGCTTCGTGGGCCGCGCCGTCGAACTCGGACGCATCGACGCGCGGTGGACCGGACGCGACGCCAAGAGCCCCTTGGTCGTCGCCATCACCGGCATCGGCGGCGCGGGCAAGACCTCCCTCGGCCTGGAGTGGGCCCGGCGCCGCACCGCCGACTTCCCCGACGGCCAGCTCCACGCCGACCTGCGCGGCGGCGACGCCGCCGGGGCCGCCGACCCCCTCGCGGTGCTGCACGGCTTCCTGCGCGCCCTCGGCACCCGCCAGGCCGACCTCCCCGACGACCCCGGCCAGGCCGCCGCGAACTACCGCGCGCTCCTGGCCGGCCGCCGCTTCCTGGTCTTCCTCGACAACGCCCGGGACGCCGACCAGGTGCGCCCCCTGCTGCCCGGCGCGGGCGGCTCGGCGCTGGTGGTCACCGGGCGGGCGCGGTTCGACCGGCTGCGGCACGTGAGCGACGCCGTCACGGTCGAGATCGCCGAACTCCCCGAACCCGATGCCATCGCGCTGCTGCGGGGCCTGACGGGCGACACCGCCGCGCGGGAGGCCGACGCCGCTGCCGTCGCGGCCCACTGCGGCGGCCTGCCGCTGGCGCTGCGGATCGCCGCCGGGCTGCTGGACGACCGGCCCGCACTCGGGTTGGCGGGCTTGGCGAAGCGCCTCGGCGACGGCCGCCTGTGGCAGGCGGGCGAGCGCGGGGAGATCGCCCGCGTCTTCGACCTCTCGTACGCGGGACTCGAAGCGGAGGAGCGCCGGTGCCTCCGCGACCTGGCGCTGCTGCCGGGCCCGGACATCGGCGAGCGCACGGCGCTGCGGCTGGCCTCGGCCTCGGGCGCCGACGGCGAGGCGGTCTTGGCGGCACTGGTCGCGGCGCACCTGCTGCGCGCGGGGGCGGACGGCCGGTACCGGCTGCACCGGCTGGTAGGGGAGTACGCGCGGGCGAAGGAGCCCGCCACGCCGGACGAGGAGCGGGCGCTGCGCGAGCGGGCGGTGGCGGCGTTCCGCGACCTGCGCGCCCCGGCGCCGCTGGCGGAGTACGGCTTCCTGACGGCCGCGTATCGCGCCTGGGCGGCCTTCCCGGAGGGCGCCGCGCTCGCGGATGTGCTGTGCGGCTTCGCGAAACGAGGCCACCGGCCCGAGGAGCTGGAGCGGCTGGGCGAGGCCGCACTGGCTGCGATCGGCCCTGACGGGCAGGCCGGAGCGCCCGGTGCCGCCGGGCCGGCCGGCGCGATGGCGGCCGGTCGCACGGAGACGGCGACCGGGAGCGGGCCGGGTTCCGTCAGGGACTCGGCCGGACCGAATACGGTGGCCGGCGGCGGACCAGGGCTCGGCGGAGTCGGCAGTGGCTCAGGCGGACCCGGAGCGGCGGCCGGCGGCACGGCCGCCGGACCGGACTCGGGTGGGGACGCTTCTATCCTCAGCGGTGTGGACCCGCTGCACCTCGCCCGCCACCGGAACCTCGTGGCGGTCGCCGCGTACGCGCGCGGGGCGCTGGCCAAGGCCGAGGAGTACGGCAGGGCCGCGCTCGAGGCGATGGAGCGCACCGAGCACGGCGACCGGTACGGCAGCGCCCGCGCGAACCTCGCGACCGCGCTGGCCCGGCTCGGCCGGGAGCGCGAAGCGCTGCCGCTGCTGGCCTCCGCTCTGGACGCCGCGGAAAGCGCTGGCCGCGAAGCGGACGCGGGGGTCATGAGCATGACCCTCGGCTGGCTCCACTACCGGATGCGGGACTTCGCCGCCGCCGAACAGGCCCTCGTCCCGGCGCTCGCCCGCTTCGATCGGGGCGGCGATCCGGCTGGCGCCCGCGAGGTCCATGCGCATCTCGCCGAGGTCTACCGGGCTTGGGGGCGGCACGCGCAGTCGCGGGCGAGCCTGCGGCGCATGACCGGCTCATGATTTCTTCACAGCCGGTCACCGCCGACCTCGCCGGATGACCAGTTTGCCCTGGTAGTAGGCGAATCGGGGCGGATTCGACGGTACCCCTGCCGGGCCCTCCCGCACTACGCTGTCGCATAGGACACAGGAACCGGTTGCAGCGGAAGGAGGTCGACATGGCACCCACAGACCGCGACGCGGTCGAGCAGGCCCTCGACGACCGCCTCGCCGACCGCGACCAGGTCGCCGCCCTCCTCCTCGACTGCGAGGCCCGCACCTCCTTCGGGTGGCTGCGGCTGGAGGCGGACGCCGCCGCGGGCGGCCGCTGCGCGAGGGCGCTGGGGGAGTGGGACCGCCTCTGGGCCCTGTTCCGCTCCTGGGACGCCCGCCTGCGAGAGATCGCCGCCCTCCGCGACGGGAAGGGCCGCCTCGGCCGGGCCGCGGATGTGGCGGAAGCGATGCTCAACGGCCACTTCATAGACCCGGACCCGGAGCCGGAGTTGCGAGGGAGGGGTGACGCCCCTCGGCCGGCGCCACACGAGGCGGGCGGTCGGGAGGGCTCGGCCGACCCGACCGGCTCGGCGGCTTCGGCGCATTCGGCCGGCCCGCCTGACCCGCCCGATTCGTCCGGAAGTGCGGGTGGCCCCGGTTCGAACCCGAGTGCCGGTGGCGCGCCGCGCCCCGGAGCGGACTCGGCGGCCGGCTCGGCTGACGCCGCCGGATCGGCTGGGGGCGCGGGCGGCCGCGGCTCGAACCCGGCCGCTGGCGGTGTGCCGCATCTCGGGGTGGACTCGGCGAGCGGTGTCGGTGGGTCTCGTGCGGGAGGCGATTCGGCTAGCGGTGGGCCTGGCGCGAATTGGTCGGGGGCGGACTCGGCCGATGTTCACCTGGGCGCCTTCGGATTCGCCCTCCGACCGGAGCTCGGCGCGCCTCCCGGGTTCGGCGTGGGGCGTCCCGGGGGCGGCGAGCCGACCGGGACCCGGCTCCGCCACGACGGCGTGCTCGCCGTGCTGGCCGACCGCTTCCGGACCGTCTCCGACCTCCTCGACGAGATCGAGGCCGCCTTCGCCCAGGCGGCGCTCGACGGGACCGACCCCCTCGTCTCCCGGCTCGACGCCCTCGAAGCCCAAGAGTCGCAGGCCCTCGCCCGCTGGGCCGAGACCCGCGCCCGCATCAGCGACCCCCGCGTCCCCCGCCCGAGGACCGCCGCCGGGTCCCTTCGCGGGCGCCTCGCCGACATCCCCGCCCTGGGCGAGCCCGGCTGGACCGAGACCACCCGCGTCCGCAAGCGCCTGTCCCGCAACATCGACGCCGCCGAGCGCCGCGTCGCCGACGCCCTCGCCGCCTGCAACGAGCCCCTGCACCACCGCAACCGCCTCCGCAGCGAGGCCGAGGCCTACCGCGCCCGCGCCGACCGCCTCGGACTCGCCTCCGACCCGCGGTTCCGCACCGCCTGGGAACGCGCCCGAACCGTCCTGTGGACCGCCCCCTGTTCACTTCCCGAGGCCCGCAAGGCCGTCGACGCCCTCGCCGCGTCCGTGAACGGAGACCGCCCATGACCGACCCCTGCACCCGCTGCGGCGGCGCCATCGACGCCGACGGCTACTGCGACGACTGCGGCCTCCAGGCCCTGCCGTCCGCGCCCTTCGCCACCGGTCCGATGTTCTCGGGCGGGCCGACCCCGCCCGCGGGTCCGCCGCAGTACGGACCCGGCGCCGGCCCGCCCGCGCCCGGCGCCGCACCGCAGCCCGCATACGCTCCCGGCGCCGGGCCCGCCGCGCAGCCGTCGCACGCCGCCAATCCGGGCGCCGGCCTCGCCGCGCAGCCCGCCAACGCCTCCGCCCCGCCCACCACCTGCTCCCACTGCGGCGGGGCCTTCGACCCGGACGGCTACTGCGATGACTGCGGCCGCCCCGCCGCCCCCGCGCCCGCCGCCGCCCCTTCTTTCAACAGCACCCCTTCGACCCCCTCCGCTCCCTCCACCTCCTCCCGCCGCTCCGCCGGCCGCCTCGGCACCGGGCTCGCCGACCTGCCCTCGGTCCCCGTCACCGACCCCACCTCCGCGCTCATGACCGACCCGGCCGTCCCCGCCGGGGACCGCCGCTGCGCCAACGGCCACCGACTCGGCCACGTCGACCGCGCCGCCGGGTTCTGCCCCGAGTGCGGCGCCGCCTTCGACTTCACGCCCGCCCTCAAGCCCGGCGACCTCGTCGCCGGCCAGTACGAGATCCGCGGCTGCATCGCCCACGGCGGCCTCGGCTGGATCTACCTCGCCGCCGACCGGAACCTCGACGGCAAGTGGGTCGTCCTCAAGGGACTGCTCAACACCACCGACGCCGCGGCCCTCGCCGCTGCCGAGGCCGAGCGCCGCTTCCTCATCGCCGTCGACCACCCCGGCATCGTCAAGATCCACAACTTCGTGCAGCACCGCGACCCCCGCGACGGCACCCTCTCCGGCTACCTCGTCATGGAGTACATCGGCGGCGTCTCCCTCGGCGACCAGCTCCGCACCCGCCTCGCCGAGCGCCGCGGCCCGATGCCCCCCGAGTGGGCGATCCCCTGCATCCTCGAAGCCCTCGCCGCCTTCGGCCACCTCCACGCCTCCGGCATGGTCTACTGCGACCTCAAGCCCGCCAACCTGATCCAGGTCGGCGACCGCATCCGCCTCATCGACCTCGGCGCCATGCGCCGCATCGGCGACACGGGCGGCGACGTCTGGGGCACCATCGGCTACCAGGCCCCCGAGATCACCGGCGACCGCTTCCCCGACGTCGCCTCCGACCTCTTCACCGTCGGCCGCACCCTCGCCGTCCTCACCCTCGCCCACGTCCCCGCCGCCCGCGGCGCCTCGGGCGTCCCCGTCGCCGTGCCGCTCCCGCCGCGCCCCGAAGGCTTCGACGAATCCCTGTACCTCCTCCTCGAACGCGCCTGCCACCCCGACCCGCGCTCCCGCTTCGCCTCCGCCGCCGACATGGCCGACCAGCTCACCGGCGTCCTGCGCCAGATCCGCGCCGGACTCGACGACACCCCCTACCCCGCCGTGTCCGCCCACTTCGGACCCGAGCGCGGCGCCTACGCCAGCGCCGTCAGCCCCGCCCCCTCGCAGGTCCTCGCCCCCGCCGACCCCCTCCACGCCCGCCGCCTGCTGCCCGCCCCGCTCACCGACCCCGCCGATCCCGCGGCGGTCGCCCTGGCCGGCCTCGCCGCCGAGCCGCCCGAGACCGCGCTCCCCCTGGTGGAGGCCCTGCCGCGCACGCCCGAGGCCCGCCTGGCGCAGCTCCGCCTCGCCGCCGAGACCCGCTCCGAGCGCACCGACCCGCTCCTGGTCGAGGCCGCCGCCGAACTCGGCGCGGACTGGCGCCTGGACTGGTACCGCGGGGTGGCCGCCCTGGGCGACACCGACCGCCGACCGGACGCGGCCTACTGGTTCTCCCGCGTCCGCGCCCACCTCCCCGGCGAGCTGGCCCCGTTGCAGGCGCTGGCGATCAGCGCCGAAGCCCTCGGCGGCGGCACCGCGCACCACGCCCGCGTGTGGCGCACCGACCGCGGTTTCACCAGCGCCGCATTCGGTCTCGCCCGCGGCGCGGGCGACTTCGCGGCCCTGGAGGCGGTCCCGGCGTCCTCGTCGAGCCACGCCGCCGCCCGCCAGGCGCTGCTGGCGCGGCTCGTCCGCGAGCCCGTGCCGACCCTCGCCGGCCTCAAGCGCGCCGCCGCGCTCCTTGAAGGACTGACCACACTGGACAGGGCCGAGGCCGACCTGCTCGAAGCCGAACTCTGGAGCACGGCCGCCGACGTGCTCGACCGCACCGGCCCCGAACCCGACACGGTCCTGTACGGGGTCCCGTTCACCGCCGAGGCGGTCGGCACCGCCCGCGAGGCGGTCCTGCGCCGCATCGCCGCGAGGACCCCCTCGCCGCGGGTGCGCTGGTCGATCGTCGGGGAGGCCAACCGCGTGCGCCCCCGGACCTGGCTGTGACCCGCCCCCGCCGCCCCACTCCGCTCGAAGGGAACCCGAGATGACCGACACCACCGCCTTCACCCTCACCGTGGACCAGAACAAGTTCGTGCCGCCCGGCACCGCCGAGATGGCGGCCGTGCTCGGCATCGAGTGCCGCACCACGGAGTCCGCCGCGGCCGAGGTCGCCGAGGTCATCGTCATCGACCGCTCCCCGTCGATGGGCGGCGTCAAGCTCGCCGAGGCCAAGCGCGCCGCCAAGGCCGCCCTGGACGCCCTCCGCGAGGACGCCTACTTCGCGATCGTCGCGGGCGGCCACGACGCCACCCAGCTCTACCCCGGGGGCGGCGCCCTCGCCACCGCGATCCCGAGGCACCGCAAGGCCGCCGCGAACGCCATCGACCGCATGACGCTCGGCAACCTCACCTACACCGGCGTGTGGCTGCGCTGCGCCGCCGACCTGCTCGCCTCCCGCCCCGGCGCGATCGGCCACGTGCTGCTCCTCACCGACGGGATGGTCAACCAGGACAGCGCCTCCTACACCGCCGACCTCGACTACTGCGAGGGCAGGTTCGCGTGCGACGCGGTCGGCATCGGCATCGACTGGGACCCCGACCAGCTCAAGCACATCGCCGACCGCTTCCAGGGCACCCGCGCCTTCATCGAGGACCTCGCCGACCTCACCGACTACTTCACCGAGGTCTGCGGCAAGGCCATGGGCAAGGCGTACGGCGACGTCGCGCTCTTGGTCCGCACCCCCGCCGACGTGGCGATCGGGTCGCTGCGACAGGTCTACCCGACCCTCCAGGACCTCGCGGGCCACCGCCGCGACCTCGACGCCCGCAGCGCCCTGTTCCCGCTGGCCGCGTGGGGCACCGAGACCCGCGAGTACATGCTGGACGTGGCCGCCCCGGCCTGGCCGGTGGGGGAGGAGCGCCGCGCCGCGCAGGTCCTCCTCGTGCGCGGCCCCGACCACGAGGTCCTGGCCCGCGGCAACCTCCTCGTGTGCTGGACCGACGACCCGGTCCTGAACACCGAGGTGAACGCCAAGGTCGCCGTCCACACCGGGCAGGAGCAGCTGGCCGCGCACGTGCGCACCGGCCTCGCCGCCCTCCGCGCGGGCGACCCGCCGACCGCCACCCGCCACCTCGCCACGGCCCGCACCCTCGCCGAGGAGGCCGGCAACCGCGCCACCGCGCGCCTCATCGAGCGCATCATCGACTTCGACCCGGGGACCGGCACCGCCCGCCTCAAGCAGGGCGTGACCGAGGAGGACCGGCTCGCCATCGACGTGGGCACCGACCGCACGGTCCGCACGCCCACCTCGCGAACGGAGCTCACGTGACCGTCACCTGCCCGAGCTGCGACGGCGAGTCCGCCGACACCGAGTGGTGCGACCACTGCGGCCGCCCCCTCGCCGGCGGCGACGCGGCGCTGCCGCTCCACGCCACCGGCCCGATCCTGCCCCAGCCCCGCTGCCCCGCCTGCGGGGAGCGGCGCCTGGGCCGCTTCTGCCAGGCGTGCGGCTACAACTTCGAGGGCGACGACCCGGGCCCGAGCCCGATCAGCGGCCACACGACGTTCGCCTCGGATGCGGCTGCGGCCGTCGCCGACCCGCACGCGGACGGGCACTCCGGCCCGGCCGGAACCGACGCCCCGGGCGGCGGGACCGACCCCGATCCGGCCGCGGCGGCGGTGCGGTGGCCGGACCCGGCCCCGGGCAACGGGTCCGAGCAGGACCGATCGCCCAGCGGCGGGCCGGATTCGGACCGGGATCCTGGCGCGGCCTCCGGGGCGGTACGGGCACCTGACTCGGACCGATCGCCGGGCGGCGCCGCGGGCGGTGGGCCCGATTCGGACCGGGACCCTGGCACGGCTTCCGGGGCGGTGCGGCGGCCCGACCCCGCCCGCAGCGGCGGACCCGCTCGATCGCCTGGAGCCGACGCCGCCGCGAGCGGCGGACCGGCCCGCCCCGGCGACCCCGCCCGCGGAGCCGCCCCTCCCGGCCCCGCCTTCGAAGTCCTCGTCTCCGCCGACCGCGACTTCTACGACCGGCTCGCCGTCCACGCCGACAGCGACTCGCTCCCCTTCCCGCCCTACGCCCCCGACCGCACGATCTCCTTGCGCGGCGACCAGGTCCGCATCGGCCGGGGCCGCCGCGACGGCGGCGACCGCCCGGAGATCGACCTCGCCGCCGCACCCGCCGACATCGGCGTCTCCCACCTCCACGCCGTCCTCATGCGCACAGGCGACACCTGGTCCATCGTGGACCTCGGCTCCTACAACGGCACCCGCCTCGGCGGGCGCCGCCTCGAAGCCAACGTCCCCGTCCCGCTCCCCGAGGGCACCCCGATCCACCTCGGCGCCTGGACCGCGATCCGCCTGCGCCGCATAGGAAAGGAGGACAACCGATGAGGAGCACCCCCGTCCTCGCCCGCCGCGCGGTCACCCGCCTCGACGAGGACCCCCTCACCGCCCGCCTCGAACTCGTCTACAAGACCGCCTCGCCCTCCAAGCTCCTGGTCCGCGCCGTCGCCGCCGTGGCCGCCCTCGCGGCCATGCTCACCGCCCTCGCCGTGGCCGCGGCCGCCGCCAACGACGCCCTCGACGTCATCGGCCACGAGGCCGGGCCCCAGGTCGTCGCTACCACCGACCTCTACTTCGCCCTCTCCGACGCCGACGCCCAAGTCGCCACCCTCCTGCTCCTCGGCACCTCCGACCAGGCCGGCACCGACGAGGCCCGCGCCCGCTACGACCAGCGCCGCGGCGAGATCGCCGCCGCCCTCCTCGAAGCCCACCGCCTCGCCGGCGACGACGCCGCCCAGCGCACCACCATCGAGACCGTCATGGAGCACTACGGCCGCTACGAGCAGCTGGCCGCCGAAGCCCTCCTCCTCGCCGAGCAGGCCGCCTACCCCCAGGGCGAGGCCCCGCCCGACGTCGTCGCCGCCTACCGCGAGGCCGGCGACCTAATGAGCGGCCAGCTCCTCCCGCTGTCCTACAACCTCACCCTGGAGAACGCCACCGCCGTCCGCGAGGCGTACGACCGCGCCGAGAACCGCATCGACACCGGCCTCCTCGTCGTCGCCGTCGCCGGAGCGATCGCCCTCGCCGCCCTCGTCTGGCTCCAGATCCACCTCGCCCGCGGCTACGGCCGCGTCTTCAACCCCTCCCTCCTGGTCGCCACCGCCGTCTGCCTCCTCTACCTCGGCACCGGCCTCGCGGTCCTGAACGCCGAGCAGTCCGCCCAGCAGACCGCCAAGGAGGGCGGCTTCGACAACGCCCTGTCCCTCGCCCGCGCCAACGCCGTCTCCAACGCCCTGTACGTGGACCAGGTCCGCTACCTCCTCGACGCCGAGCGCGCCGCCATCTACGAGCAGACCCTCTTCGACAAGGCCCAGGCCCTCCACTACCGGGAGGCCGGCAACCTCGGCGAGTACCGCGACCTCCTCGCCGAAGCGTGGAACGCGCCCCTCGCCGCGCCCGAACGCACCCCGGGCCTGCTCTCCGAAGCCTTCACCGGCAGCGACGCCACCTGGGACGCCGCCCGCGCCTGGCAGACCCTCATGAACGCCGACGCCGCCATGCGCGAAGGCGACGGCACCGCCGCCGAACGCCTCGCCTCGGTCCGCGAGGCGTACATCGACTACGACACCGCGCTGGCGGCCCTCTCCGAGGAGCACCTGGGCACCTTCCGCGCCGGGATCGAGGAGGGCGAGCAGGCCATCGCCGACTTCGCGTTCCTCCTGCCCGCCGCGATGGTCGCGCTGGCCGCCTTCACCTTCACGGGCATCGCCCCCAGACTCAGGGAGTTCCGATGACACCGACGTTCCGGCGCACGGCCCCGCTCCTCGCCGCCCTCTGCGCCCTCCCGCTCGCCGCCTCCGGCTGCGCCGCCGACCACGACTCCATCCTGGACGGCGACGTGCTCCGCATCGCCGTCCAGACCGACCAGCCGCTCATCGGCTGGGAGAACGACGAGGGCCGGTACGAGGGCTTCGACGTCGACACCGCCCGCTACATCGCCGAAAGCCTCGGCAAGGAGATCGAGTGGGTCCCGATCCTCACCGCCGACCGCGAGACCGTGCTCCTCGAGGACCGCGCCGACCTCACCATCGCCTCCTTCTCCATCACCCAGGAACGCAAGCGCGACATCGCCTTCGCCGGTCCCTACGCCATCGCCCACCAGGACCTCCTCGTGCGCGCCGACGACACCACGATCACCGGCCTCGCCGACATCGAGGGCCGCCGCCTCTGCTCCGCGCGCGGCTCCAACGTCGCCGACCGCATCACCGTGGAGCACGGCGTCTCGGCCGTCCCGGTCGAGGCCGAGGACTCGATCGCCTGCCTGGAGATGCTGATCGCCGGGGAGGTCGACGTCCTCGCCACCGACGACCGCATCCTCGCCGGCCTCGCCTGGCAGTCCGGCGGCGCCGCCCGCCTCGTCGGCGCCGGCTACTCCGAAGAGCGCCTGGGCATCGGCATGCAGCAGGGCGACACGGCCGGCTGCGAGGCCGTCAACCGCGCGATCACCGACATGTACGCCGACGGCACCGCCGAACTCCTCATGCGCCAGTGGTTCGCGCCCGCCGGGATGGACCTCGAATCGATCCCGATCCCCCAGTACGAAGGGTGCGCATGATGGCCGTCCTCACCGCCAAGCCCGGCACCGCCCGCTCGCCCCGCGCGGTCATCGCCGCCTGCGCCGTCGGCACCTCCCTGGAGTGGTACGACTTCTTCCTCTACGGCACCGCCGCCGCCCTCGTCTTCGGCCCCCTGTTCTTCCCCTCGGCCTCCCCGGCCGCCGGAACCCTCCTCGCCTTCGCCACCTACGGGATCGGCTTCGCCGCCCGCCCGATCGGCGGCATCCTCTTCGGACACCTCGGCGACCGGGTCGGGCGCCGCAACGTCCTCGCGGTCTCGCTGCTGCTCATGGGCATGTCGACCTTCCTCATCGGCATCCTCCCCACCTACAACAGCATCGGCCTCGCCGCGCCGGTCATCCTCGTCCTCCTGCGCTTCCTGCAAGGGCTCAGCCTCGGCGGCGAATGGGGCGGCGCGGTCCTGCTCTCCATGGAGCACGACCGCCGCGACCGCTGGGGCGCGGCCGCCGCCTGGGTCCAGCTCGGCGTCCCCGCGGGCAACCTCCTCGCCGCGGGCGTGCTCGCCGGATCGAACCTGATCCTCAGCGACGCCGCCTTCATGACCTGGGGCTGGCGCCTCGCGTTCCTCGTGTCGGCCCTGCTCTCCCTGGTGGGCCTGTGGATCCGGAGCAACGTCGCCGAGTCGCCCCTGTTCGCCTCGATCCGCGCGGTCCCCGCCAACCCGCTCGGCGAGGTCTTCCGCACCCACAAGCGCGCCCTGCTCGCGGCGTTCTGCACCCGCATCGGTGTCGATGTGGCCTTCTACGTCTTCACGCTCTACCTCATCACCTACCTCACGGAGGTGGTCGGCGTCGGCCAGGACGTGGGCCTCGGCGCGGTCCTGGCCGGATCGGCCGTGCAGCTCCTGCTCATACCCTGGTTCGTGCGGCTCTCGGACCGCATGGGCCGCAAGGGCATCATGGCCGCGGGCACCGTGGCGGCCGGAGTGTGGGCCTGGCTGTTCTTCCCGCTCCTCGACACCGGCTCGACCGCGTTCATCGCGGTGGCCGTGATCGTCGCACTGGTCGCGCACGCCGCGATGTACGGACCGCAGGCGGCGTTCATCGCCGAGCGCTTCGCCACCCGGGTGCGCTACTCGGGGACCTCGCTCGGCTACCAGCTCGCGGGCGTGCCCGGTGGCGCGCTGGCCCCGCTCATCGCGATCGGCCTGTACGGCGCCTTCGGGACCGGTGCGATCGCCCTCTACACGAGTGCGGCCCTGGGGATCACGCTCCTCGGCCTGGCGATGTCCCCGGCGCCCGCCGCGGACTGAACCGGGACAGAACCGGGGCCGGTCGATCCTCCACCCGGGATCGGCCGGCCCCGTCCGCGCGGGCCGTGTGAACGTCGGCCCCGCGCGGGGGAGGTGCGGCGGCGTTGAGAGGCCGCGTGCTTGCGCGGCCTGGGGGTTCCGCGACCGCGGCCCGCCCGCCGCACCGGGCTCAGGTGTTCTCGGGCCGGGCGATGAGGGCGTGGGCGCGGTCGAGGATCCAGGGGCACCACTCGTCGCCGCGCCAGGCGCCGCGCCACTCCGGGACGGGATCGGGCTCGTCGAAGAACCGGCAGATCTCGCGCGGCCCCGCCCCGTCGTTGCACTCGATCCGGTACTCGGGCGGTCCGAGCGGATGACCGCCGGACTCGGGGCCCACCTGGAACAGCGCGAACACCGCAGGGCCTCTTCTGAAGTCGCCGAGCCAGCCGTCCCTGCCCGGGTCGGTCTCGGCGAACGCCGCCTCAGCCGTCACAGAACCGGACCTTCCCCTGGCGGCGGTCGCCGATGGTCACCCCGTTGTAGAAGACCTTGAACGCGGCGTCCTCGACCCAGACCTTCCAGTCGGGCGCGAACGAGCGCCAACCCTGGCCCCAAGTCGCATGCAGCCGGCCGGAGTTGATCCCCGAGACGATCAGCACGATGTCCGCCGGATTGCCCTCCGCCGACACCTGGAACGAGTCCGGCGCGTCGACGCTCGACGCGCGGACCGTGAAGTCGGTGTGCCCATCGCTGAACCGCCCCCGTTCGAGTTCCCCGGGGCTCGGATTGCGCCCGCGGCTTTGTCTGTCCATCGCATGTCCTCCACTTCAGACCCCTGTGGGCCGCATGTACCGCCCGCGATGGATTGAGAGTAGGTCGGCGGAGAAGCCTCCACAAGTACGAATCGCCTGGTAGAGGGTGGGGCAGTTGGACAGGGACACAATGCATCGGCAGTAATGATCGGCAGTTTTGCGTGCCTAACTGCCGACCGTTTCGGGCCGTTGTGGATTCGCCGAAAGCTGTGATAATGAACGGATGGCGACCGAATCAGAACTTCTCGTGATCGTCGGCCGTGCCTTGCGGAAGCATCGCGATCGGGCCGGAAAGAGCACCAACGACCCGGAGGCTTGCGCGATCGTCGGATCGTCGCGATCGCTGAAGAGGGTCGAACAGGGGGTAAGAACACGGGTCAACTTCTCGCAGGTCGGTCGACTCTGCGACTACTACGGCGCGCCAGCACAGGTCAAGTACGAGCTGGAGCGCCTGTGGCGCCTGGCCGATGCCAAGATCTGGGCCCAGCCCAGCCATGCGATCGCCAACTCGGGATGGGACTCTTATCTGGAGTTCGAACAGCTCGCAGTCGCGCTCTACCTGTATCAGACCAAGGTGGTTCCGGGCCTCCTGCAAACCGAGGAGTACCTACGACGCTTCTTTGCGAAGAACTCGTTCGATGATCCCGCGACCTTCTCAGACCTCATCGACAAGCGACTAGAGAGGCAGGACCTGTTCTGGTCTCGACGCCCAGCCCCGGTGGTCCAATTCCTCCTGGATGAAGCTGTTCTGCGGCATGGTTGTGATGATCAGCAGTTCGCCCGACTGCTCGAGGCAGCGAGCTGGGAGAACGTAACCATCAAGTACCTGCCGTTCGGGGCAGGACCATATCCGATGTTGGATGTGCCGTTCTCCGTACTATCCTTCAGAGAACCCGAGGAGCCCAGCATCGTGTATCTGGAGAGTCCCTACGAGCGCCGCTTCTACGAGAGGCGCGATGCGGTGGGCATGTATCACCAGATCCTCGAAACCGGGTTCCTTCAAGCCAAGCCTCTGAAGGAGTTCCATCGATGAGCCAGGATGGGTGGCGCAAGTCGAGTCGGAGCAACGCCGCCGAGAACAGCAACTGCGTCGAGGCACGGGTGGCTCCCTGGCGGAAGGCCAGCCGGAGCCAGGCCACGGCGAACAGCGACTGCGTCGAGGCCCGCCCCGCTGCTTCCGGATTCCAGGTCCGGGACAGCAAGCTCGGTGAAGGTTCCCCGATCTTCGATCTCCCCGAAGGCGACTTCACCGGACTGCTCCGCGCCGCACGCCGCGCGTGAGATCCGACAACCGTTCAGGGGCGCTCCCGCCGGGAGCGCCCCTCGCGCGTCTGTAAGCCCGCGAACGCTCAGTCCTCAGACCCGTCGAGCGCGCTCAGCCGAGTCCGAAGCTCCTGCGCCCCAGGATGGTCCAAGTCGTCGAAGATCACCAAGGCCGCCTCCCAGACGCGGCGAGCGGCCTCGGGGGAGCCCGCCGCGACATGGGTCTCGCCGAGGTGGACCAGGACCTCGGCTTCACCGCGCCGGAAGCCCAGCTCATGGAACTGAGCGAATGCGCCCTCGAACTCTGCGACGGCCCTAGGAAAGTCCCCGAGATGGTGGTGGACCGAGGCGATGTCGTCGCGCACAGCGGCCTCACTGGCCGGATCGCCGAGCTCTCGGAACAGGGCCCTGGCCTGCTCGCTGTACGGCAGCGCGGCGGCGTGCTCGCCGACGACGAGGTGGTGGTAGCCGATCGCCTGGAGGGACCGGGCCCGGCCGACCCGGTCGCCGGTGGACTCGAACAGGGCGAGCGCCCGGCGGGTGGCGTCGAGCGCTTCGGGCAGTCGCCGCTGCCGCCGCCAGAGCCGCCCGAGGAGATGATGGGCGAGCGCCTGGCCGCGCTCGTCGTCCACCCGCTCGGACAGCGCGAGCGCCCGCTCCAGGTACTCCCGAGCGTCGGTGAACCGGTCCAGGCGGGCGGAGGTCTGGCCGAGGTCGCGGAGCGCGCGCGTCTGCGCTTCGGTGTCGCCGATCCGGGTCGCGGCCTTCAGAGCCCGCTCGCTGACGAGCACGAGGCCATGCGTGCGGCCCCGCCGGTTGAGATAATCGAGCAGGGTCCAGACCAACTGCCAGCAGTGGGCGTCATGGCCGAGCGCGGCGGAGCGGTCGACCAGCGCCGCCAGGACCGCGTCCTCGGCGCTGAACCAGCGCATCGCCGCGTCGCCGTCCGCGATCCGCTCGGGCTCGACACCCGCGGGGACGGGGGACAGGCGGATCGGGCTGCGCGTCGGATCGAGCAGCCGGTCGGCGGCGAAGGCGGTGTGCAGGTAGTGGTCGAGCATCCGGAGCCGGGCCGCGTCGCGCTCCTCCGGCTCGCGGTCCGCGAGTTCGAGTGCGAAGGCGCGCACCAGGTCGTGGAAGCCGTACCGGTGCTGCGGCGTCCACAGGAGCAGGTTCGCCTCGACCAGTTCGGCCAGGGCCGCCCGGGTCGGACGCAGTCCGGTGCCGGCCAGGCTCGCGGCGGCCGGGGCCGTCCAGTCGGGGCCCGGATGGAGGGCCAGAAGCGGGAGCAGGCGCGCCGTCTCGGGCGAGAGCTGCCGGTACGACCAGTCGAGCAGGGTGCGGGGATCGGTCTCGGGGTCGGCGGCGGCGAGGCCGTCCAGGGGGGTCGCGGCGGCGTCGAGTTCATCTGCGAGCACATCGAGCCCGTCACCGGGCCGTGAGGCCGCGGTCGCGGCGACCACGGACAGGGCGAGCGGGAGTCCGCGGCAGACGTCCAGGAGGCGCTGCACCGCATCGCGGTCGGCCAGCCGTTCGGCACCGAGCCGGCCCGCCAGGACCGCTCGCGCCTGCGGCTGCGGCATGGCCTCCAGCGGGACCACCATCGCCCCGGTGGAGGCGATCAAGCCCGTGAGGCGGTTGCGGCTGGTCACCACCACCGCGCAGTCGGCCGCGCCGGGCAGCAGCGGCCGCACCTGCGCCGGGTCCCGCGCGTTGTCGAGCAGCAGGAGCACCCGCTTGTCCGCGAGCAGGCGCCTGAACCGGGCCGCCCGCTGCTCGGTGCCCGCCGGTACCGCCGCCGGGGCGTCGCCCAGCGCCTCGATGAACGAGCGCAGCACCTCGCCCGGGTCGGCGGCGCTCTCGCCGGGGCCGAAACCGCGCAGGTCCGCGTACAGGCGCCCGTCGGGGAACCCGGCCGCGGCCCGGTGCGCCCAGTGGACCGCGACGGCCGTCTTGCCCATGCCCGCGCTCCCCGAGACCACCGCGATCCGCGCCGCCGAACCCGGGTCGGCCAGCGCCTCGAGCTGCTTGAGCTCCGCCTCCCGGCCCGAGAAGACGCGCAGGTCGAACGGCAGCAGGTCGACGGGCGCGGCGGGCGGCACCGTCCGAACCGGGGCCGCGGGGACCGCCGCGACCCGGCCGTCCAGGACCTGGCGGTGGACCTCCTGGAGTTCCCGGTCCGGTTCGGCCCCAAGGGTCTCGATCAGGACCGCGCGCGTCTCGCGGTAGACGGCCAGCGCCTCGCCCCGGCGCCCCGACCGCGCCAGCGCGAGCATGAGCTGCGCCGCGAAGTGCTCCCGCAGGGGCCGCTGGGCGAGCCGGTCGCGCAGCTCGGCGACGAGCCCCGCGTGGGCGCCGAGGTCCATGCCGAGGTCGATGTGCTGCTCGGCGACCTGGTCGAGGCGCTCCCGGAGCGCCGCACGGATCCAGTCGAAGCGGGCCCCGGCCTCGATGTCCTGGAAGGGCTCGCCGCGCACCAGCTCCAGCGCCCGCCCGTAGGCCGCGGCGGCGTCGGCCGCGCGGCCCTCGCCGCGGGCCCGCCGGGCCTGCTCGGCGTGCCGGTCGAAGTCCCACAGGTCGAGCTCCCCGGGTTCGACGCGGAGGCGGAACCCCTGCTCGTGCAGGATGCGCGGGACCTCGTCGCCCGGTTCGGCCAGGAGGGTCCGCAGCTTCCACACGAAGCTGCGGAGGTTGGCCTCGGCGGAGGGCGGCGGCTCGTCCCAGACCAGTTCGATCAGGCGGGTGCGGCTCAGCGTCCGGTTCGGGCTGGTGAGGAGTGCCGCCAGGACCGCGCGCTGGCGGGGCCCGCCGAGCCGGAGCGGGCGGCCGTCAGCGTCCGCGCGAAGCGGTCCCAGCACCCTGAAGCGCATGGCGCACAGGTTAACAGGACGGGTCGGGGAATCGACCGGTGCACTGTGGGCCGCACCGTCCGTGACCAGGGCGTTCACCTGCGTCGCGGAGCGGTGTATGCGCTTCGTATGCGCTGCTTGTGCGGGCGGCTCCCTACGCTGGCGGCAGCCGGTCCCGCCTCTCCGCACACCCACTTCCCCCCGCCTCCGTACCGCCTGATCGGCGGTGCGCGGGCGCCGACCCGGACCGGCCTAGAAAGGAAGCCCCCCATGCCGAGCACTCCTGCCAGGCGCCTGAGCGTCCGGGCGATATGCCTGGCCGCCGTCACCTTCACAACCGTCGCGGTCACCGCCGGCGTCGCCTGGGCGGCGTACACGGACAACATGTACCCGACGCCGTACGCGAACCTGGGCTGCCACGACGAGAACGGCCCAGACGGGAAGGTCTCCTGCCAGACCGACAACGCCACGCTCACGTACTACATGGACAGCTCCGGCTCGAACAAGCTGGAGACGGTGGACCGCAACGCCGTCAACAACGTCATGACCAATGTGTACGGACCGACGGACTTCTCCGTGAGCTACGACTCGACGCCCTCGTTCTCCGGCGGCGCCGAGACCGACATCGTCTACCAGGAGAGCTCGACCGGTGTCTCGGCCAGCGCCGACGGCGTGACGTTCTGCAACAACGCCGCCGACAGCCTGCGCTGCGACCAGCAGTACGTGCGCATCCGCGGCGGCGGCCACTTCGTCAAGGGGCTCACCTGCCACGAGACCGGCCACGCGGTCGGCCTGGTGCACGGCAACCAGGCGTCGCCGCAGAAGAGCAAGACCGACGAGGCCCTGGGCTGCATGGAGACTCCCACGAGCTCCGACGAGGGCCTGCAGGCCAACAACATCGCCAACATCAACGCCACCTACTGAGGAGGACCCATGCGCATCCGCACCCGTATCGCAGCCGCGGCCGGCGTCATGGCGGTCGCCTCCGCCACCGGCATCGCCGTCGCGGCCCTCGCCGCGCCCGCCCCCGACGGCCCGGAGGCGGCCGAGGAGGTCCTGCTCGGCCAGGGCTCCGACCACCTCCCGAGCATCACCGCCGACGACTGGGTCACCTACGCCGACCACGTGGTCGTCGTCGAGGCCGTGTCCGAGCAGGCCCTCGAACCCGACGCGGTGGAGGTCGAGCGCGGCGAGGGCGTCATCGGCCGCATCGTCTCCCTCACCGTCGAGGACGTGCTGTGGTCGCGCGAGGGCGCGCCGCAGCCGGCCCCCGCGACTTGGGAGTACTCGGGCCTCGGCTGGACCTTCACCGACGGGGACCTGGAGGACCCGATCGAGATGGCCCTCGACGGCTTCCCCCGGGTCGAGGTCGGCCACGAGTACGTGATGGCGATCCGCTGGGAGGAGGCCGTCTGCACCGACGACGGCGACGGCGTCCCGGCCCAGTGGCGCGGCCTCGGCGAGGGCTCGGAGGTGCCGTTCGACGAGGGCGTCCTCGGCAACGGCGAGTCCGAGGGGACCGTGCAGGACGCGGCGGCCTTCGCGGAGAGCCCCGACGTCCACCTCGACGAGGGGGTCGAAGAACTCCTCGTCGGCGAAGGCGCCGACGCGATCGTCGCGGCCCTGACCGAGGCGACGGCGGACACCGCCGCACTGACCGAAGTGCAGGAGTTCGCCGCGGCGAACTCCTGCGAGTGACCTGAGAGGACGAGTTCATGAGGGATTACGCAGACCGCCTGCGGCGCAGAGTGAGCCGGACCGTCGCGCGCACGGTGGTGTTCGTGGCTGCGGCCGCGCTCGCGGTGTTCGCACTGCCCGCCGCGGCCATGGCCGAGGACAACTTCTACGAGAGCTGCACGTTCTCCACGTTCAGCTGCCAGACCGGCGTGACGAACGTGCTGGTGGAGGGCGACTGCATGTCGGCGGGGTCGCAGGGGAACTACACGACGATCTGCGTCGACTACAGCGGCGACTACGTCTACGTGCACGACGGCCAGGCCGACGGCCACTCCGCGATCGGCTTCGTGTTCAGCACCAGGGGCTCGGTCAACAGCCGGATCTGCCGCAACAACCACGGGTACGACACCTGGGCGAAGTGCAATTTCAACTGGACCGAGGACGCCCTGCACAGCGCGTCGGCCGGCTACGTGGAGACGTACTACAGGATCCAGGAAGAGGTCCTCTGGGGGTGGTCGGGCAAGTAGCCCGCTGAAGCGGGCGCTCCCGCGAGGGGGCGCCCCTGCTTCGTTGCGAGACAGCGGAAAGCCGGGGCCGCGTCAGCCCTCTACAACACGCGGCCCCGGCGAGCACTGGGTCAGGACTTCGCCTGCTGCTTCAGCTCCTCGGCCAGCCTGGCCTTGTTCATGTCCGAGGTGCCGGTCAGGTTCATGTTGCGCGCCTGCATCTCCAGCTCCTTGCGGCTCGCCTCGCCGGGCTTGTCGCCCAGGTGCTCCGCGCGGCTGGCGGCGAAGGCGGCGCCCAGCTCCATCCGGCGGGCCTCGGCGAGGCCCGTCTTCATCCCGGGGAGGACCGTGCTCTCCTCCTCCTCGACGTGGTGGGTCACCGAGTCGACCAGCTCCTTGAGCGCCTTGTCGAACTCCGGGGAGGCGGGATCGGTCTCGGTGAGCTTGACCAGCAGCTCCTCGGCCTGCTCGTGCTCCTCCTGGGAGTGCGCGACCTCCTCCGTCTCGCCCGCCTCGGCGATGGCGACCGGGTAGACCTCGGCCTCCTCCGCGCGGCTGTGGGCGGTCAGCAGGGCCGACAGCACCGGCACCACCAAGGGCCGCTTCTCAGGGAACCGCTTCAGCTCCTCGAACAGCCGCTCCACCTCGCGGTGGTCGGCCATGATCAGGTCGACTACGTCGCCGCTCACGTTCCGTCCCCTCTCGTCGTCGGGTGTTCGTCCCCGACGGCTACCCCGGGCCGGGCCGTTCATGCGGACTAGCCGAGCTGATCGAAGCGGGCCCGCACGAACTTGGGCTGCCGCAGGCGCCCGTCCGGGCGCCGCGACGCGGCCGTGACCTCGACCTGCAGTTCCGGACGCACCCACTGCACGCCTTCGGGCGCGTCCGGGATGTCGACCGTGGGGACGCTTGACGCGAGCGGTTCGAGGGCCGCGAGCACGTCGAGCGGCGCCGGGCACCGGCCCCGGTACTCCAGCCCCTCCTCGGTCGCCTCGGCGAGCAGGATCGACACCTGCCCCGAAGGGGTGCGCAGCCAGCCCGCGACCACGGTGTCGACCACGTTCGCGTGCCGCTCCTTGATCCACAGGCGCGAGCGCCCGCTCACGTACGGGCTGTTCAGCTTCTTGGCGACCACGCCTTCGAGCCCGTGGGCGAGGCTGGTCGCGATGATCGTGAGCCGGTCGTCCGACCACGGCGGCACCGCCCACCGCTCGCCGCGCAGCCCCAGGCCGTCGAGCGTGACCCGGCGGTGGAGGTACGGCTCGCGGCGCAGGTCGGTGCCGTCGAAGCGCAGCAGGTCGAACACGAGGACCGTCGCGGGCATGGAGGCGGCGAGGTCGTCGACCTTGCGGGGCTCGGCGCGCAGGCGGCTCACGGTGGCGTTGAAGTCGGGGAGCCGGCCGTCGAAGACGGTGAGCTCGCCGTCGAACAGGGCGTCGCCCGCGTCGGCGATCTCGGCCAGTTCGGGGAACTTCGCGGTGACGTCGGTGCCGCGGCGGGTCACCAGGCGCCACGTCCCGCCGCCGGTCTCGCACAGGACGCGGACCCCGTCCCACTTGAACTCGTACGCCCAGCCGCTCGCCGTCGGCAGCGGTCCGGCGGTCGCCAGCATCGGTCCGGGCAGGTCCACCGACCGAGCCTAAGACGGCGGCACGGGCCGTGGCTCCGGTTCGGCGATAAGCGCACTCGAAGGGTGTCGAGCCGGGCCCGCGCCTCGCCCGCGTCGGCGGCGTGCCGGTCCATGCCGGCCCAGGGGTCGGCCTTGCGAGCGAGGCGGCGGCGGATCGCGGCCGGGCTGTAGCCGTTCGGGGTGGACCGGCCCAGCTCGTCCCAGTCGAGCGGGGTCGCGACGGCGGCCCCGGGCCGGGCCCGCAGCGAGTAGGGCGCGATGAACGTCTGCGCGTGGCCGTTCCGGTTGGCGTCGAGGAAGATCCGGTCGCCGCGCTTGTCCTTGCGGTGCGCCGTGGTCAGGCGCTCGGGGTCGTCGGCGGCGAGGTGCGCGGCGAGGGCCCCGGCCAGCTCGCGCACGGCCTTGAAGTCGCGGCCGCGGTCCAGCGGCGCGACCACGTGGTAGCCGCGGCCGCCCGTGGCCTGCACGTACGGGGTCAGGCCCAGCTCGGTGTACAGGTCGCGGGCGCGGCGCGCGACCGACCGCAGCTCGGCGACCGTTGTGCTCTCGGGTGGGTCGAGGTCCAGGACGAGCCGGTCGGGGCGCTCGATGTCCGCCGCGGTGGCGGTCCAGATGTGGAACTCGATCGTCGCCAGGTTCGCGAGGTAGAGGAGGGTCGCGGTGTCGTCGCAGACGGCGTAGCGGGCGTTGCCCTCGCTGCGGCGGTGCGGGACCTCGATCGTGCGGACCCAGTCGGGGTAGTAGTCGGCCGCGTCCTTCTGGAAGAACCCGTCGCGCCCGATCCCGTGCGGGTGGCGCAGCAGCGTCAGGGGCCGCCCGGCCAGGTGGGGGACCATCGCCCCGGCGACGGCGAGGTAGTGCACGAGCAGGTCGTCCTTGCTCAGGCGGTCGTCGGGGAACAGCTCCTTGTCGAGCTTGGAGAGCGTGATGTCGTGGCCGTCCACGTGCACCGTCGGCGCCATGTCAGCCCCGCAGGTCGCGGTTGGTGCGCCCGGACAGGACGGACGCGAGCTGGGTCTTGGCGGGCTTGCGGCGGCGGTCGGCGCCGTCGTCGTCGAGCTTGACCAGGATCCACTCCTTGCCCTCGCCCATGCGCGAGAACGCGAACCCGCCGGAGATCTTCTCGCCCTCGACCCAGACCTTGACGTGGCCGTGCTCGACCGCGTCCTCGATCGCCACCGGTTCGCCCCGCTTCTCGGTGAGGTTGAGGTAGTAGCCCGCGTCCCAGACGATCACGGTGCCCGCGCCGTACTCCGGCTCGGGGATCAGGCCCTCGAACTCGGCGTAGTCGAGGGGGTGGTCCTCGGTGCGGACGGCGAGGCGCTTGTCGGCCGGGTGCAGCGAGGGGCCCTTGGGGACGGCCCAGGAGACGAGCACGCCACCCACCTGGAGCCGGAAGTCGAAGTGGAGCCAGGTCGCCTCGTGGCGCTGGACCACGAACCGGTCGCCCTTCCCGCGCACGCGCCCGCCGCGCGGCTCCCCGGTCTTGCGGAAGTCGCGCTTCGCCCGGTATTCGTCCAGGCCGCGCCCCCGTGCCATGCGCGCCAGATACCCGCCGCGCGCAGCTGCAAACGCCGCCTCGGCGCGCCGGGCGGGAGCCGCCCGCCAAAAATGCGAGAAGATGACATATCTCGGTGCCGAGGCGCCCGCCGGTGTCATGCTGTGGACATGCCAGGGGGGATTTGGAGCGGGACCATCGCGTTCGGGCTGGTGAGCATCCCGGTCAAGCTGCACACCGCGACGAGCAGCCACGACCCGTCGCTGCACCAGTACCACGCCGAGGACGGCGGGCGCATCCGCTACTGGAAGGTCTGCGAGCTCGACGAGGAGGTCGTGCCGCCCGACGAGATCGTCAAGGGCGTCGAGGTCGACGACGAGATCGTCATGCTCGACGACGACGACCTCGCCGAACTGCCCGTCAGCTCCTCCAAGACCGCCGAGGTGGTCGAGTTCGTGCCCGCCGAGCAGATCGACCCCATCCACTACGAGAAGTCCTACTACGCCGAGCCCGCCGAGGGCGCCGAGAAGCCCTACGTGCTCCTGCGCCAGGCCCTGCTCGACGCCGACAAGCTCGCCATCGTGCGGATCACCCTGCGCCGCAGGGAGACCCTGGCCGTGCTGCGGCCCCGGGACGAACTCCTCGTCGTCCACACCATGCTCTGGCCCGACGAGATCCGCAAGCCCCAGTTCGCCACCGTCGCGGGCGAGGCGCGCAAGCAGGAGCTGGCGATGGCCGGCACGCTCATCGAGTCGATGACCGCCGACTTCAACCCCGAGGACTACACCGACGCCTACCGCGAAGCCCTCCAAGACCTCATCGCCGCCAAGGCGAGCGGGCGCGCCGCGCCCGGCAAGAAGGCGAAGGCCGCGCCCAAGGCCAAGGTCATCAACCTCATGGACGCCCTCCAGAAGAGCGTCGACGCCAAGAACGCGCCCAAGGGCGCGAAGGCCGCGAAGAAGACGGCGAAGAAGGCCGCCAAGAAGTCCGCTCGCAAGACCGCGGCCAAGCAGACCACGGCCCGCAAGCGGACAGTGAAAAAGGCCGCCGCCAAGAAATCGGCGGCGGCCAGGCGCAAGAGCGCCTAGACCCTCTCGTCGGCCTAGACGCTCTCGTCCTCCTCCAGCCCCACAGCTCGGAGAAGCTCAGTGCGGCGCTTCCTCATCTCCTCGGGCTCCTCGCCGTCAGAGAGGCGGTCCATGATGTCCGCCAGACCGGCCGCGACCGCGTTCAGCTTGTGCTGGAGCGCCGCCTCGTTCCGCGTCTCGCTGTTCTGCAGCAGCGCCACCGTCAGGAACGTGATGATCGTGGTGACCGTGTCGATGAGCAGGTGCCAGGTCAGCTTGTCGAAGAAGAAGAACGTCGGCGCCCAGATGAGGACCAGCAGCACGCAGAACGCGAAGTAGCCGGGGCGGCTGGCCACCTTCGACGCCAGCGAGGAGAACCGGTCGAACCGGCCCACTCGCCTGTCCACGTCCGAAGGCATCGTGGCCGTCGCGGTGTCGGTCGTACCAGGGGCGTCGCTCATGCGGTCAACGTGCCCCGCACGCGGGCGCCTAAACGGGGCCCGTCCGGGCGCACCGCGTCGAAGAACCCCGCCAGCGCCGCCGCCACCTGGTCCGGCGCCTCCTCGGCCATGTGGTGCCCCGAGTCGATCACGGCCCTGCGGACCGGCAGCTCGCACCACGGCGCCCACACCTCCGCCGGGTCCCCGTACAGCGCCTCCATGTCGTCGAAGCGCGACCACATCGCCAGCACCGGCGCCTGCAGGCGCAGACCCATCGCCCGGTCGGACGCGTCGTGCTCCCGGTCGCGCGTGAGCCCGGCCCGGTAGTCCTCCAGCATCGCCCGCACCGTCAGCGGATCGCCCACCGCCGCAACCGCGTCAGCGTGGTTCTCCTCGCCCATGGCCGCCGCGTCGAACCCGTACCAGGCCAGCGGATCGGCGTTGATGACCCGCTCGGCGTGCGGGGAGGCCCCGTAGAAGAACCAGTGCCACCACCGCGCCGCGAACCGTGCGTCCGCCCGGTCCAGCGCCTCCAGGATCGGCACGCCGTCGCACACCGCGAGGGCCGCGACCCGCTCGGGGAAGTCCATCGCGGTCCGGAACGCCGCGTACGCGCCCCGGTCGTGCCCCGCCACCGCGAACCGCTCATGTCCGAGCACGCTCATGAGCCCCGCGACGTCGGCGGCCATCGCGCGGTCGCTGTACAGCAGGTGCTCGGCGTCCGGATCGGGCTTCGAGGAGCGGCCGTAGCCGCGCAGATCGGGGCACACCACCGTGAACCCGCCCGCGGCCAGGGCCGGGGCGACCCGGTGCCAGGTCGTGTGCGTGCGCGGATGGCCGTGGAGCAGGACCACCGGCGGGCCCGACCCGCCCGAGCGCCCGTGCAGGACCACGCCCGGCGTCGCCTCGACGTCCCACTCCTCGAAGCCGGGGAAGAAGGCGGTCAACGCGCCGCGCCGCGGTTGGTCTCGCCGAAGTCGCCCTCGCCGCGCGCCTCGCTCTCGCGGGGGAGGCGGCGGTGCAGCACGAAGCCCATGACCAGCATCAGGACGCCCAGGCCCAGGTGCAGCAGGCCCGTGGCCCAGTTCGAGGGCAGGAAGCCGCCGTCGCCGGCCGCATCCGCGATCAGTCCGATCAGGCCCAGGACCGCGAAGAGCACGCCGCCGCCGATGAGCGTGCGGCGCGCGAACCGCGCCATCCACGACATGATGAAGCCCAGCACGCCGAACAGCAGGTGGACCAGGTTGGCGAGCACGGAGGTCGCGAAGACCCCGAACAGCTCGGCGGTGGAGTCCGGGCCGGCGAACGCGAGCCCGGAGAAGTCGGAGGTGAACAGGGGGACGAAGCCCATGACACCGATCACGAGGAAGACCCAGGAGACGGCGTTCAGCCCCTGCTGGACGGCGGTGGTGCGCCGCCGCTCCGCCTCCCACCAGTGGTGCCCCGTCGTCGACATCGGTCGCGAGTTCATGGCGATCTCCTCTCGGTGTGGCCCCGGCCGGGTACCCGAAGGGAGCCCCGGGAACACATCGGCGCGAACGCGACCCGCCGTCCGCAACCGCACCGCCCGGAACACGACTGCGCCCCAGAACACGACTGCGCCCCGGAACAAGACGAGGGGCCGGCCGCAGTGCGGTCGGCCCCCTCGTTCACCGGGGAGGTGGCGGTTACGCGTTCATCGCCTCGGCGATCTTGCGGGACATGTCGTCCATGACCGGGCTGGGCCCGCCGCGGTGGGCGCGGTTCGCGGCCTCCACGACGATGCCGATCAGCGAGCGGAACTCCTCGGCCTCGGCCGGGTCGCGCGCCTCCAGGAGCGCGACGCTCGCGGTGAGCGCGGGGAAGACCTGGTCGGCCAGCTCGGCGGTGGACTTGCCCTTGAGCTTGGCGCCCTTGGCGCTGGCGACCACGTGGCCGACGGGGCCGGTGGCGGCGACGAGCGCCAGGGAGGCATCGGTGCCGACCCGGTGCGCGGACCCGGCGATCCCGGCGGCGGACATGAGCGACACGGCGCCCCACGCGGCGGTGCGGATGGTGGTGACGTCCTGGGCGGAGAAGGTGGTGGTCGTCATCTCGGGTGCTCCTTCAAGCGGTGTTCTCGGTGGCGGTTCGCCTTGATGAGGCAACTATGGGGCCGCCTCCTGACACCGCACTGACACCGCGCTGACCGCCCCTGACAGTGCCTCCCGCGGCACGTCAGGGGCGGCCGGTCCGCAGGTCAGGGCTTGTCGAGCTCGGCGGCGACCATCGCCTGGATCGCCTCGCGGCCGTGCTCGCCGAGCGCGGCGCCGAGGGCCGCGGCGAGGGTGTCGAACGGGTCGTCCAGGGGGAGCCCCGGGAGGCGTTCGGCCAGCTCCTCAACCGTCCAGGCGCCGTCCTCCTTGTGGACGTGCTCGCCGAGGGTCCACGGGTGCGAGGCGAGGACGGTGCCGCCGCGGATCGAGAGCACCTGCCCGGTGAACGCGCAGTCGGGACCGGCGAGGTAGGCCACGAGCGGCGCGACCATCGCGGGGTCATTCGGGTCCGGGCCCTCGGCGGGGGCCTCGTCCATGCCCGGGACGCCGTGCGTGAGCCGGGTGCGGACCATCGAGGGCGCGACGCAGTTGACGCGCACGCCCAGGCGCCCGAGTTCGAGGGCGTGGACCGTGGTCAGGGCCGCGACGCCCGCGTTCGCGGCGGCGTAGTTCGACTGGGCGGGAAGGGAGTTGAACAGCCCCGAGCCCGAGGCGGTGTTCACGATCGCGCGGGGCGCGCGGTCCCCGGCCTCCCAGCGGCGGCGCCAGTGGACGGCGGCCCAGCGGCTGACCGCGAAGGTGCCCTTGAGCTTGACGGCGACCACGTCGTCGAACTCGGCCTCCTCCAGGCGCTCGACGCCCTTGTTCACCTCGGTGGCGGCGTTGTTGACCACCGCGTGGAGGTCGCCGAACTCGGCGACGGCCCGCTCGACCATGCGCTCGGCGCCGCCCCAGTCGGCGACGCTGCCGCGGTCGGCCACCGCCCGGCCGCCGAGGGCGGTGATCTCGTCGACCACCGCCTGGGCCACCCCCGCGTCACCGCCCCGGCCGTCGGTGTCCACGCCCGGGTCGTTCACGACCACGTTCGCGCCGAGCGAGGCGAGGTGCAGCGCCTCCGCCCGCCCGATGCCCCTTCCGGCGCCCGTGACCAGCACCGTGCGCCCGTCCATGCTCCCCATCGCGTACTCCTCTCGTGCCGCGCGACCGCGCGTTCAGTGATCCGAGTATATGAGTATACCGAGTGCATTGATATTCCGGGTGCAACGATATCCGGGCTGCACTATGCTGGCCCGGTGACGGAGGGACCGGGGCGCCGCGAACGCAAGAAGCAGCAGACCAGGGACACCCTGATCGCCACGGCCGCAAGGCTGTTCCAGGAGCGCGGCTACGAGGCCACCGGCGTGGCCGACATCGCCGAGGCCGCCGACGTCTCCAAGCGCACCTTCTTCCTCCACTTCCCGACCAAGGAGGACGTGCTCCTCAGCGACGGCCGGGCCCGCCTCGACCTCGCGATCCGCGTCATCGAGGAGCGCGCGCCCGGCACGCCGCTGCGCGACGCCCTCGCCGCCTCGCTCGCCGCGATGATCGACGACACCGCCGCGCGCGACCTGCCCACCGGCATGGCCGCGCTCCGCGCCCGCCTCATCGTGGAGTCGCCCGCCGTCCAGGCCCGGGTCCTCCACACCGCCTTCGCCGGCCAAGCCCGCATCGCCGACGCCCTCCTCGACGCCTACCCCGATGAGCTCGACCGCACCACGGCCGCCGCCGTGCTCGGCGCGGTCGTCGGGGCCGTCAGCGCCGCCGCCATGGCGGCCCTGCGCGAGGACGGCGACCCGGCCGCCGTCACCGAGGCCATGCGCCGCGCCGCCGCGATCGCCCTGACGACCCTGGACTCGCTGGGGGACTAGGCGTGCCGGAGTCCAAGGCGCACTTGGGTTCTAGGCGCGCACGGCCACTACCGCGACGGTCGTGTACGCCACCGTGAACGCGCCGCCCGCCGCGTCGATCACCGCGCCGACCGCCGCGAGCAGCGGGTCGAGCCGGGCGCGGGGGAGTCGCGTGAAGATCCCGCTGGTGGGGAGCTGGTCGAGCCATTCGTCCCGGGTGTACTCGCGCTCCCAGGCGGTGCGCCACTCCTCGGGCCCGGTGAACGCGCCCGAGGCCCTGATCCCCTCGGCCGCAGTGTCGAACATCGGCCGGTAGCCGTCCATCGCGGACTTCCCCGCGTTCGACCCCGCGAGCAACTGCGCGAGCTGCGGCGGCATGGCCTCGCGGCTCGCCTCGGCGAAGGCGCGGCTCAGGTCCGGCGGCGGCTGGGCCACGTTCCACATCGCGACCAGGATGCCGTCGGGCCGCAGCAGCTCCGCGGCCTTCACCGCCCCCGCGACGGGCTCGACCCAGTGCCAGGTCTGGGCCGCGGCGACCGCGTCGAAGGTGCGGCTTCGTGCCTCCCACTCCTCGAACCGCCCCACCTCGACCTCGGTGCCCGCGCGCTCGGCGAAGGCCGCCATGCGCGCGTCCGCGTCGAGGCCGAGCACGCGGCAGCCCGCCGCCGCGAACCGCCGCGAGGAGATCCCGGTGCCACAGCCGACGTCGAGCAGGTCGGGGCCGGGGGCCGCCGCCGCGATGCGGCCAATCATGTCGTCCGGATAGGAGGGACGGGTGCGGTCGTAGCGGGCGGCGTCGACCCCGAAGGACTCCGCGGCCTCGCGCACCTGGTGGGGTTCGGGTACAGGAGTGGTCATGCGCCCACTCTAAATGGGCGATTGCCCACTTGTCAATCTGGCAGAATTCGGGGGAACCGAGGCAAGGGAGGCGCGCGGTGCCGACAGGGGTGGCCCTCCGCGATCCGCGGACGCAGCTGTTCGACGCGGCCGAGCGCGTCCTGCTGCGCGACGGCCCCAGCGCCCTGACCAGCCGCGCCGTCACCGACGAGGCCCAGGTCGCCAAGGGCGTCCTGCACCGCCACTTCACTGACTTCGACGACTTCCTCGCCGGGTTCGTCATCGACCGGGTCGAGCGCCTCGACGCCCAGGCCGCCGCGCTCCGCACGGCGGCCGGCACCGGGAACGTCGTCGACAACCTCGCCGAGGCGGTCACCGCGCTGTTCGGCTCGGTCGCCGTGGCGATCGTGCCGCTCCTGACCTTCCGCGTCCAGCTCCGCGCGCGCCTGCGCGAGGCGTGGCCCGTGGGCGTGCCCGTGCTGACCGAGGGCGTCGAGATGGTCGCCGCCTACCTCGCCGAGGAGCGGGACCTCGGCCGCATCGCGCCCGAGGCCGAGGTCGACGGCCTCGCCCCGACCCTCATCGGCACCGCCCACCTGCTGTTCGCCGACCGCGACGCCCGGCCCGACGCCGCGGCCGTGCGCAAGATGACCGCCTCGGTGGTCGGCCCCGTCCTCACCTAGTCGCCTCGTCCAGCCCCGTCCTCCAGAACTGCGATCCGCCGTGGCACGCGTGTGCCGCGGCTGTCGTGTACGATACGAACGACTACTATAGTATTTTATTAACGTTCGGATGCGACGGAAGGACCGACGGAGATGACTGGACGCGTACTCGTCACCACGGCATGGCTGCGACCGGGGGACGCGGTGGACCGCCACCTCCGCGACGCCGGCCTCGACGTCGTGCACAGCTCCTTCAAGGACCGCGCCGAGACCGGCGAGCGCCTGGTCGACCTCGTCGGCCCCTTCGACGCCATCGTCGCCGGCACCGACCCCTTCACCCCCGAGCTCTTCGACGCCGCGCCGAACCTCCGCGTCATCGGCCGCACCGGCGTCGGCTACGACAACATCGACGTCCCCGCCGCCACCGCCCGCGGCATCGCCGTCTGCCCCACCCCCGGCGTCAACCGCCAATCCGTCGCCGAGCACACCATCGGCCTCCTCCTCGCCGCCGCCCGCACCATCCCCCAGAACGTCGCCACCGTGCGCGCCGGCGGCTGGGACCAGGTCTCCGGCCGCGAACTCGGCGGCGCCGTCCTCGGCGTGGTCGGCCTCGGCGCCATCGGCAAGCTCGTCGCCACCATGGCCCAGGGGATCGGCATGCGGGTCGTGGCCTACGACCCCTACTTCGACCGCGCCTTCGCAGACGCGCACGGCATCCGCGAAGCCACCCTCGACGACCTCCTCGCCGAAGCCGACTTCGTCAGCCTCCACCTCTTCCTCACCCCCGAGACCCACCACCTCATCGACGCGGACGCCATGGCGCGCATGAAGGACGGCGCCTACCTCATCAACGCCGCCCGCGGCGGCGTCGTGGACGAGGACGCCCTCGCCGCCGCCCTCGCCTCCGGCAGGCTCGCCGGGGCCGCCCTCGACACCGTCGAGACCGAACCCCTCCCCGCCGACAGCCCCCTCCGCGGCCTCGACAACCTCCTCGTCACCGCGCACATCGGCGCCGCCACCGTCGAATCCCGCGCCCGCTCGGGCATGATGGCCGCACAGTCCGTTGTGGACGGACTCAGGGGACTCATCCCGCCGCAGACCGTCAACCCCGAGTGCGCCGACGCCCGCACCGCCCCCTGAGGAGCCCGCCATGACACTCCGCTTCGACGCCAACCTCAAGTGGCTCTTCACCGAGCACGCCTTCGAAGACCGCTTCGCCGCCGCCGCGAACGCCGGGTTCACCGCCGTCGAGTACCCCTCCCCCTACGAGTACGAGCCCGCGCGCCTCGCGCGCCTCCTCACCGACAACGGCCTCGAGCAGATCCTCGTCAACACCCCCATGGGCCCCGCCGGATCGCCCACCCGCCAAGGACTCGCGTGCCTGCCCGACGCGGTGGGGGAGTACCGCGACGGCGTCCTGCGCGGCCTCGAGTACGCCACCGCGCTCGGCGCGCCCTTCCTCCACGTCGTCGGCGGCATCGTCCCCGACGGCGTCACCCGCGACCGCGCCTTCGCCCGCTACACCGCCAACATCGCCTGGGCCGCAGACCAGGCCGCCGGCACCGGCGTGCGCCTGCTCCTCGAAGCCCAGAACAAGCGCGACGCCCCCGGGTTCGTCCTGGAGACCCAGGACCAGGCCGCCGCCGTGGTCGAGGCCGTCGGCCCCGACCGGGCCGGCCTCCTCCTCGACTTCTACCACGCGCAGATCGACGAAGGCGACCTCATCCGCACCTACCAGCGGCTCCAGCACCTCGTCCTCCACCTCCAGATCGCCGACCCGCCCTCGCGGCACGAGCCCGGCACCGGCGAGATCGGCTGGCGCGCACTGTTCTCCGCGATCGCCGAATCCGGGTACACCGGCTGGATCGGCTGCGAATACCGCCCCCGCAACGAGACCGTCCCGGGCCTGGCCTGGATGAAGGAGTACACCGCATGAGCACCGCACCGAGGATCGCCCTCATCAACGCCGTCCCCGCCTCCATCCCGCCCGCCCAGGACGCCCTCGCCAAGGTGTTCCCGCAGGCCGAGGTGTGGAACCTCCTCGACGACCGCCTCCTCACCGACGCCGACGCCCGCGGCGGCCTCGACGACGACCTGCGCGAGCGCATGAACCGCCTCATCACCCTCGCCCTCGCCGGCGGCGCCGACGGCGTCCTGCTCACCTGCTCCCTCTACGGCCAAGTGGCCCAAGCCTTCACCGCCGACAAGCCCGTCCTCGCCCCCGACGAGGACGCCGTCGCCGACATCGCCGCCGCCGGCTACCGCCGCGTCCTCGTCGTCGCCTCCTTCGACACCGCCAAGGACGACTCCGCCGCCCGCCTCACCGCCGCCCTCGGCGATGCCACCGAGGTCACCGGCGTCGCCGTCCCCGCCGCCATGACCGCCACCAAGGCCGGCGACCACGACGGACTCGTCAGCGCCCTGACCGACGCCTGCCGCCCCCTCGCCGCCGACGTGGACGCGGTCTTCCTCGCCCAGTACTCCCTCGCCCCCGCGGGGGACCGGCTCAGCGCGGCCATCGGCCTCCCGGTCGTCTCCGGCCCCGCCAGCGCCGCCGCCGCCCTGCGCCGCCTCCTCACCGAGGAGGGGTCATGATCGGCGCCATCGCCGACGACGTCACCGGCGGCACCGACGCCGCCGTCGCCTTCCGCCGCCAGGGACTCCGCACCGCCGTCTACTTCGGACTCCCAGAGGCCGTCGACCCGGACCTCGACGCCGTCGTCATCGCGCTCAAGACCCGGACCGCCCCCGCCGACGACGCCGTCGCCGACAGCCTCGCCGCCGCCGCGCGCCTGCGCGCCGCGGGCGCCGACCGGCTCTACTTCAAGTACTGCTCCACCTTCGACTCCACCTCCCAAGGCAACATCGGCCCCGTCCTCGACGCGCTCACCGCCTTCACCGGCACCGACGCCGTGGTCCACACCCCGGCCTCGCCCGAGCACGGCCGCACCGCCTACCAAGGGCACCTGTTCGTCCACGACCGGCTCCTCTCCGACTCGCCCATGCGCGACCACCCGCTCACCCCCATGCGCGACGCGAACCTGCCGCGCCTCATGGACGCCCAGACCGCCGCCCCAGGCAGCGCCGCCGTCCCCTACGCCGTCGTCCGCGAAGGCACCGCAGCGATCGCCGCCGCGATCACCAAGGCACGCCGGACTTCCCGCTACCTGTTCCCCGACGCCCTCACCGACGCCGACCTGCTCGCCGTCGCCCGGGCCGTCGCCGACGAACCGCTCACCGGCGGCGGCGCCGGCCTCGCCGGAGCCCTCGCCGCCGTCGCCGCCGAACGCCGCGGCACCGCCGCCGACGCACACCCCGAACCCCCCGGCGGCCCCGCCGCCGTCCTCGCCGGAAGCTGCTCGGCGCGCACCCTCGAACAGATCGCGCACCTGCAACGCGCCGGGCGCCCCGCCCACCGGCTCGACGCGCTCGCCTCCCCGGACCCCGACGCGCTGGCCGCGACCGCCCTCTCCTGGTACGACGCGCTCGCGCCCGGCCCCGCGCCGCTCGTCTACTCCTCCCTGCCGCCGGGCGACCTCGCCGCCGTCCAGGACGCCCTCGGCACCGAGCGCTCCGCGCAGGTCCTCGAAGCCGCCATCGCGCGCGTCGCCCTGGGCCTCAAGGACAGGGGCGTCACCCGCTTCGTGTGCGCCGGAGGCGAGACCTCCGGGGCGATCGTCGCCGCGCTCGGCGTCGACGGCGGCGTGATCGGCGCCGAGGCCGCCCGGGGCGTGCCCTGGATCCACACCGGCCGGGGCCTCGACGTGCTGCTCAAGTCCGGGAACTTCGGCGAACCGGACCTCCTGCTCACCGCCTCGGAGGCGCGATGACCACCGACACCGCCGCAGACCAGATCGTCGCCGCCGCGCGCTCCCTGTTCGGCCGCGGACTCACCCACGGCAGCACCGGGAACCTCTCGGTACGCACCGCCGACGGCATCCTCATCACACCCACCGGCTCCAGCCTCGGCACCGTCACCGCCGCCGACCTCTCGCTCATCGGCGCCGACGGCGCGCACCTCGACGGCCCGCGGCCGTCCAAAGAGGCGTTCCTGCACGCGGCCGTGCTCCGCGCCCGGCCCGGTGACGGCGCGGTCGTGCACACGCACTCGACATACGCCGCCGCCGTCTCGTGCCTGGACGGGCTCGATCCCGACGACGCGCTGCCGCCGCTGACCGCCTACTACGCCATGCGGATCGGGCGCCTGCCGCTGCTGCCGTACCACGCGCCCGGCGACGCCTCGCTCGAAGCGCTCGCCGAGGCCACCGCCCGCGGGCACCACGCGATGCTGCTCAGCAACCACGGCCCGGTCGTCTCCGGCCGCAGCCTCGCCGCGGCCGTCGAAGCCGTCGAGGAACTGGAGGAGACCGCGAAACTCCACCTGCTCCTGCGCGGCTCCCCGACCCGGCCACTCACCGCCGCGCAGGCCGCCGCCTTGCGCCCGTCCTAGTCCCAGCCGTTCCCGATCACCAACCGACCGAAGGAAACCGCCATGTCCGGCCCCATCACGCTGTTCTCCACCCTCGCCGTCCGCAAGGCCCTCGACGACGTCGTCCTCGCCGCGTTCACCGCCGAGACCGGCATCGAGGTCACCACCGTGTTCGACCCGACCGTGCAGCTCGTGCGCCGCATCGACGCGGGCGAGACCTTCGACGTCATGATCGGGGTGACCGGCTCCTTCGACCCGCTCGCCGAGCGCGGCATCGTGGACCTCGCCTCCCGCACCCCCATCGCGCGCAGCGGCATCGGCCTCGCCGTCACCTCGGACGCGCCCGAGCCCGACATCGCCACCAAGGACGCGTTCGTGCAGGCGCTCCTGGACGCCCGCAGCGTCGCCTACTCCGTCACCGGCGCCAGCGGCATCTACTTCGCGCAGCTCATCGAGGACCTCGGCATCGCCGACCGCCTCAACCAGCGCGCCACGATCATCGAGAAGGGCTTCATCGCCGAAGCCGTCGTGGACGGGCGCGCCGACATCGCGATCCAGCAGCTGAGCGAACTGCTCTTCGTGCCCGCGGCCAAGATCGTCGGCCCGTTCCCGCCCGAGGTCCAGCACTACACCGAGTTCTCCGCGACCCTCAGCGCCGGCCCCGCCTCCGAAGCGGCCCAAGCGCTCGTGCGGTACCTGACCGGCCCGACCGCCGCCGCGGCCTACGGGCAGACCAACCTCGAACCCGTCGCGTAGCGCGCCGCGGAGGCCGCCCGGCGGCCTCCGCGCTCGGGGATCGCCGCCACTGGTATCGAATCCGGCCCGATCCTGTATGGCAGAATCGGGGGTCCGAAGGAGAAGGAGCGTTCCAGTGGTCACGAGCAGGCGGTCGACCCGCGAACCGGTGGCGGACCGGATGTACGGGGTGCTCCTCCAGCAGCTCCTCGACGGCCGGCGCACCGCGGGCGAGCCGCTGAACATCGGCGCCCTCTCCCGCGAACTCGAGGTCTCCCAGACCCCGCTGCGCGAAGCACTCGCACGGCTGGAGCACACCGGCCTCGTGCGCCGCGAAGCGCTCAAGGGCTACCAGGTCGCCGACGCCCTCACCGACCGCGAGGTCGCCAAGCTCATGGAGGCGCGCATGGTGATCGAGCCCGAGCTGGCGCTCCAGGCGGGCCTGCGCACCACCCCCGAGTTCCTGGACGAGCTGCGCGCCACCGTGGACGACCTCGACGCCACCGTCCCGCACGCCGACGAGGACCCCGAGGGCTTCCGGCACTACTGGACCTCCGACGACGCCTTTCACCGGCTCATCGCCGCTCAGAGCGACAACCCGTTCCTGGAGCAGGCGCTCCACTCCCTCGACGGCCAGATGCAGCGGTTCCGCCTGTTCACCAAGCGCGGGCGCACCGGGGTCGGCGACGCCGCCCGCGAGCACCGCCTCATCCTCGACGCGCTCCTCGCCCGCGACGCCGAGCGCGCGGCCGCACTCATGAAGGGCCACATCGAGGGCGCCAAGCTCCGCGTCCTCGCCTAGTTCCGCACTCCTCCGCACCGCCTCACCGGCCCGTCCACCGCGACGGGCCGGGTTTCGGCGTGCGTGCATCCCGGAGGACGACGCGCTGGAATTCAGGGCTCGATACTGTTTGATCTTGATTCAAACTATAGTATTGTCGATCGGGCAACAGCCCAATCCGGTTTCAAAGTGGAGGCCAGACCATGTCCCGTCCCCGTACCCCTCGGTCCGACCCGGGCCCGCCCGCCCCGCGAGCCGCCTCGTGAGCGACTACATCGCGGTCATCGCCCTCGCCGCCTTCATCGGCACCATCGTCGTGTGGAACGTGGTCCTCAAGCGCAACATCGGCGAGTCCATGACCGCCGGGTTCGTCGTGAGCGCCCTGTTCGCCGGCGCCGACTTCCTCCCCGCCCTGTGGACCGGCCTGCTCTCCGGGCTCATGAACGAGGTCACCTACGCGGCCCTCGCGTTCGTCATCGTCGGCGAGCTCCTGGTCCGCGTCGGCGTCGTCCAGCGCATCGTCGACGTCCTCAGCTCCATGATCGGCCGCTTCCGCGGCGGCTCGATCTACGCCGCGACCCTCGGCTCGGCCCTGTTCGGCGCGGTCGCCCACAACGGCGCGGCCACCGCCGCCACGGTCGGCTCGATCACGATCCCGTGGATCAAGCGCTCCAACGCCAGCGGCGAGACCGCCGCCACCGTCCTCGGCGGCAACGCCGGCATCGGCGCGGTCTTCCCCTTCAGTGGTGCGTTCTTCCTGCTCCTGGCCTTCCCCACGGTCGTCGGCGACCTCTCCTCGAACGACGTCATCCTGACCATGTTCATCGCCGCCCTGTGGTTCCTCGCCTCCCGCGTCATCGCCGCGTACGTGATGATCCGCAAACGCGGCGTCGGCGCCATGGACCCCGCCGACCTCCAGCCGCTGCGGCGCACCGCGAAAGCGGGCTGGTCGTCGTTCATCGTGCTCCTCGCCATTGCCGTGCCCATCCTCGCCACGAACGGCTCCTCCGGCGAGGCCGTCACCGCCCGCATCGGTACCGAGGCCGCCGACACCATCCCGGTGCTCTTCTGGCTCCCGGTCGCCATGCTCATCCCCGGCCTCATCGTCGGACGCAGGCTCCTGCCGAAGACGACCCGCGCGTGGTGGGACTTCCTCGGCGACGTCAGCCCCAAGCTCGGCCTGGTCGCGGTCACCATGATCGCCGCGTTCTCCGCCTCCGAGGTCATCTCGGAGCTCGGCCTGGGGGAGCAGCTCGCCCCGATCCTCGAACGGCTCGGCGGGGTCCCCACCGTCGTCGCCGCGATCGTCGTCGGCGCGCTCATCATCGTCATCGCCGGGCCGCTGAGCACCACCGGCACCATCGCGGCCGTCGGCGGCGTCGGCTACGCCGCGCTCACCGCGGTCGGGGTCGCTCCCGTCGCCGCGTACGCCTCGGTCCTGGTCTGGGCCGCCTCCGAAAGCGCCTCGCCGCCGGGGGCCGCGCCGCTCTACGTCGCGGCCGGCATCGCCGACGTCAACCCGGTCAAGACCTTCAAGCCCGTGATCGCCTACTACCTCATCCCCACGTTCGTGCTCGGCGTCCTCATGGCCGTCGGCATCGCCTGGGTCCCGTGAGCCGGAAAGTCAGGAGAACCGACCCATGAGCAGCCTGCTCTCCGCCGCGTCGCGGATCTGCATCGTCGTCCTCGTCCTCGGGGGCTTCGTCGTCACCTTCACCCAGGTGATCGGCATCGCGATCGGCGACGCCGACACGGTGATCTTCGGCGGCACCACCCTCTTCGCGCCCGTCTGCGTCATCGCCGGACTCGCCGGGATCTTCGCGTTCCTGCGCATGTACACCGAGGAGGGCAGGGCCGACGTCACCCGCGACGACATCGACACCGACGAAGCCTGAGACCCGCAGGTAGACTCGGCCCTTTCGCGCTCGCGACGTTCGGGGGACCGGTGGAACAGGACGAACTCGGCGGGCTGCCGCCCGAAGGCCGCGCACGGCACGCCGTGCTCGGCGTCCTCCAGCGCGCCCGCAGCGTCCGCACCGACTGGGTCGACGCCGCCTCCGCCCTCGAAGGCGCCTCCGACGAGCCCGGCTGGCCCGCCGCGCTCGCCCGCGTCTTCGACGAACTCGGCGACGACGCCGTCCTCCGCTCCTGGGAGTGGGGCTGGATGCCCCGCGAGGTCACCAGCGCCCTGCGCAAGTCCCTCACCCCCGAGGCGGCCAGGGCCGGCGCCGTCATGATGCGCGGCCAGCTCCGGCGCTACAGCGAGTCGCAGTTGAGCGACCGCTGGAACGTCCACCGCGAGGAGCTGGCCGCCGCCGTCCAGTTCGCCGGGGTCGCCGAGGCGGCCGCCGGGGAGGGCCGCTGGGACCGGATCGTCCTGTGGGCGGCCGTCCTCGAAGCCCTCGAGTTCATCGGCGCCCTCCCGAAGATCCCGCGCGTCGAGCCCCTGCCCGGCACGCCGTTGATCGCGCACGCGCTCGGCGTCGCCGAGTCCTCCCGCGAGTACCAGAAGATCCGCGCGCTCCTGGCGAAGGCCGAGTCCACCGACTCCGACGCCGAGGCCGAGGCGTTCACCGCCAAGGCCCAGGAGCTCATCGCCCGCCACAGCATCAACGAGGCCCTGCTCGCCGAGTCCGGGGAGGCGAAGCGCGAGCCCGAGGCGCTGCGCGTGGTCGTCGAGCGCCCCTACGAGCAGCCCAAGTCCGAGCTCATCGCGCAGATCGCCGACGCCAACCACTGCCGCTCGGTGTACTGGCCCGACGGCGGGTTCACCACGCTCATCGGCGACCGGGCCGACCTGCGCTCGGTCGAGCTGCTGTACCACTCGCTGCTGGTCCAGGCGACCTCCGCGATGTCCCGGGTCGGTTCGGCCTCCGCCAAGCGCGGCGGCAAGTCCCAGACCCGCTCGTTCCGGCAGTCGTTCCTGGCCTCCTTCGCGATGCGCATCGGCGAGCGCCTGCGCGAGTCGGCCGACGACACCGCCCGCGAGGTGGCCGAGGAGACCGGCACCGACCTCGTCCCGGTCATGCGCGAACGCGACCAGCGGGTGGACGCGCGCACCGAGGAGCTGTTCCCGCGCTTGAAGTTCGGCCGCTCCACGCGCATCACCAACTACGAGGGCCACGTGGCCGGCCTCGCCGCGGCCGACGCCGCCCGCCTCAGCGCCCAGGAGCCCATCGCCCGGCGCTGAAGGGCCGCCCCCGACCCGGAGGCGGCCCCGCACCGCGCGCTCAGGCTTCGCAGAGCCCCGCGCTCAAGAGCCCGAAGAGCGCCTGGTCGAACGCGTCGGGGTCGTGGTAGCCGTGCTTGTCGTCGATGCTCCAGGAGATAGTGATCTGGCGGTCGCCGTCGAAGGAGTGGAAGGTCTGGGTCTGGTGGCCCATGCCGTCGCCCACGTGGCCGAGGAAGACCTCCTCCGGCGCCTCGGGGCAGCCGAGCGCGACCCCGCCGAGGCCGAGCCCGTACTGGAACCCGGCGCCGGTGTCGGTGAAGGCGGTGGCCTCGGCGAGCTGATCCGCGGAGACGAGGGTGCCGTCGGTGAGCGCGTCGTAGAAGTCGTTCACGTCGCGCACGGTGGAGACGACGCCGCCGGAGGCCCAGAGCTGCGAGTTGGACGCCCCGGTCGCGTCGAAGTACGGGTCGGCGGGGTCGCCGGTGGTGAGGTACGGGACCGAGTGCGCGCCGCGGACGCCCGCGGTGTCCGGCCGCGGCAGCTCCGTGTCGTCCATGCCGACCGGCTCGAAGACCCGCTCGCGGAGTTCGTGCCGCAGGCTGTGCCCGGTGCGGTCCTCGACGAGCAGCCCCAGGAGCGTGTACCCGGTGTTGGAGTACGCCCAGCCCTCGCCCGGGGGGAACAGCGGGTCCTCGGCGGCGGCGATCGCCACCAGCTCCTCGGGCTCGTAGTACTCGCCCAGGCCCGCGCGGACTTCGGTGAGGTCGCCCTCCTCCATGCCCGGGTACGCGAGCTGCACCCAGTCGGGGACGCCGCCGGTGTGCTGGAGGAGCTGGCGGACCGTGGGCTGCTCGTCGTAGGGGAGCAGGCCCGGCAGGTACGCGTCGATCGCGGCGTCGAGGTCGACCTCGCCCTCGGCTTCGAGCTGGAGGACGACCGCGGCGACCATCGACTTGGTGACGCTGCCGATGCGGACCCGGTCGCCCGGCCGCGCGTCGCGGGCGTCCTCGTCCAGGCTCCGCGGGCCCTCGGCCTCGCGCCAGGTGTGGCGGCCGTCGCGGACCTCGACGAGGACCGAGCCGTCGGTGAGCGCGGCGAAGTCCGCGAGGCGGTCCTCCAGGAGCGCGGTGTCGGGGCCGCGGTCGCGGTCGGTCCCGGCGTTCGCGACCTGCGTGGCCGCGAGTGCGCCGACGAGTCCGACCGCGGCGACCGCGGCGGTGATGGCGGTTCGTTTTCTCATTGATCGAACACTATGGCCCGCAACGGGACGCGACGATGATGCGAGCCCCCCGAACCGGGGTACGGCCCGCCCTACCCTCCGGTCAGTACCCGTTCTCGATGACGTGCGCCAGCGGCTCCCCGGCGGCGAGGCGGCGGATCTGGTCGCCCACGAGCGGGTAGACGCGCCCGAGGAAGCCCTCGACGGCGCCGCCGACGTGCGGGGTGATGAGGGCGCCTTCGAGGCCCCACAGCTCGTGGTCGGCCGGGAGCGGTTCGGGCTCGGTGACGTCGAGCGCGCACCGCAGCCGCCCGGAGGCGACCTCGCGGGTGAGCGCGTCGGTGTCGACCACGCGGCCCCGCGCGGCGTTGACCAGCAGCGCGCCGTCGCGCATCTGCGCGAGGAACGCCGCGTCGACCAGGCGCTCGGTCTCGGGGGTCAGCGGCACGATGACGACCACGACATCGGCCTTGGGGAGCAGGTCGGGGAGGTCGGCGAGGGTGTGGACGCCCGCGCGGGCGGTGCGGGCGATCTTGAGGACCTCGGTGCCGCACGCCTCGAAGCGCCTGGCCACGGACTCGCCGATGGACCCGGCGCCGACGATGAGCGCGGTCGCGCCGGTGAGCGACCCGGTGCGGGTCGGCGCCCAGTCGCGCTCGGCCTGCCGCCGCGCGAAGGCGTCGAAGCGCCGGATCGACGCGAGCGTGGCGGTCTGGATCCACTCGGCGGTGGCCTCGGTGTGCGCGCCCCGGTTGTCGCACAGGGCGATCCGGTCGGGCGTGTGCGGCACCCACTGCTCGGCGCCGGCGCTGAGCAGCTGCACGGCCTCCAGCGCGGGCAGGTCGGCGAAGACCTGCTCAGGAGTCGGGCCGCCGGGCGGGACGAGGAGCCGCACGTCCCCGGGGTCGGAGGGGTGCGCGCCGCCCTCCCAGATCTCGACGTCGACGTCTTCGGGGAGCACGCCCAGGTAGGCGAGCCCTGCTTCGTGAGGGATCCAGACCTTCATGCGGCCAATCCTAGAGCCCCCGCCGCCGCACACCACCCTGCCGACCGGTAAGTGGGACGAGCGGTCACATCACGACGGCGGGAGGCGCCCTCGGCCCGCGTCGCCGCACACGACCAGGGGCGCCGGTCCCGCTTCCGCGGCACCGGCGCCCCGCTCAGGCGCTGGCCTCGTCCCTTACGCGACGCCGACCAGTTCCGGTTCGGCCGCCGCCTCCTTGGCCCGGCCCCGGAGGTTGAACGCCCCCACCACGACCGCGATCACGGCCGCGGCGAGCGGGACGACCATGGCGGCCCGGTAGCCGGCGAGGAGGTCCTGGTCGGCCCCCGACGCGGTGGCGGCGACGTTGACCGCCGCGACCCCCGCGAGGCCGATCGCGGCGCCGAACTGGAACGAGGTGTACAGCAGCCCGCCCGCGAGCCCCTGCTCCTCCTCGTCGATCCCGTTGGTGGCGATGATGGTCAGCGGGCCGTACGCCAGCGTGAACGCCATCCCCATCGACACCAGGCTCGGCAGCATCCCCCAGTACGAGGTGCCCGTCCCGGCGGTGAGGAACAGCGCGAACCCGAGGAGCGCGAACACCAGCCCGGCCAGCAGCACCGGGGCGTTCCCGAAGCGGCGCACCAGCCTCGGCGTCAGCGTCGGGGCCAGCGCCACGTCGATGCCCATGATGAGCATCGCCAGGCTCGCCTCGATCGTCGACCAGCCGCGCAGCTCCTGGAGGTACAGCACCACCAGGAACTGGAAGCCGAAGAACCCGGCGATGAACATCATGCCGATCACGTTGGCGCGCACCAGCGAACCGGAGCGGAAGATCCCCAGCCGCACCAGCGGCGAGGCGGTGCGCCGCTCGACGGCGACGAACGCCCCGACGAGCGCCAGGCTCGCCGCGATCGCGCCGACCGTCCAGCCGACCCCCACATGCGTGGCGCGCTCGACGCCGAGCACCAGCAGCACCACGGCCGCGGTGATCGTGAGCCCGCCGAGCAGGTCGAACCGCTTGCCGGTGCGGTCGGGGCGCGGCGACCGCGGGATCAGCACCGACGCGGCGATGAGCAGCACCAGCGACAGGCCCACCGGCATGAAGAACACCCAGCGCCAGTCCAGCGTCGTGAGCAGGCCGCCGATGACCATGCCGAGGGTGAAGCCCCCGGCGCCGATGGCGCCGTAGACCATCAGGGCCCGGTCGCGCTTGGGGCCCTCCTCGAACCCGGTGGTGATGATCGACAGGCCCGCCGGGGTCATGAACGCGGCGGCGAGGCCGGTGACGAACCTGGCGGCGATGAGCGTGGCCCCGTTCTCGGCGAGCCCGCCGAGGCCGGAGAACAGCAGGAACACCAGGAGCGCGATGAGGAACACCCGGCGGCGCCCCAGCAGGTCGGCGGTCCGGCCGCCCAGCAGCATGAAGCCGCCGTAGCCGAGGACGTAGGCGCTCACCACCCACTGGAGCGACCCGGTCGAGAGGCCCAGGTCGTCGCGGATCGAGGGCAGGGCGATGTTGAGCATGGCGATGTCGATGCCCTCCAGGAAGATCGCTCCTGAAAGGACGAGCAGCACACCCCATTCACGGGCTTTCACGGTGTCTCCTTGACGAACGCAGTTGCGGTGGTCGTGCAATCGTCGGTCGGGACCGGCGCGGGAACAACGGCGATCGCGGCAACGTTCATTCAGTCAGACTTACCGATACGGAGGACGCCATGGAACGCGACGAACTCGAGTGCTTCCTGATCCTGGCCGAGGAACTGCACTTCGGGCGCACCGCCGTGCGCATGCGCCTCTCCCGCGCCCGCGTCAGCCAGCTCGTCCAGCGGCTCGAACGGCGCCTCGGCGCGCCCCTGTTCGAACGCACCAGCCGCACCGTCGTCCTCACCGAGCTCGGCGCCCGCTTCCGCGCCGACGTCGAACCCCACCACCGCGCCATCGAGCAGGCCCTCGCCCGCACCGCGGCCGCCGCCCGCGGCTTCGGCGGCACCCTCCGCGTCGGCTTCTCCGCCCCGTTCACCGGCGAGATCGCCATGCGCGCGGTCGACGCCCTCCGCGCCGAGCACCCCGAACTCGCCGTCGAGATCTGCGAGATGTCCTTCAACGACCCGTACGCGCAGCTGCGCGACCGCTACTACGACGTCCTGCTCATGGAGCTGCCCGTCCGCGAAGACGACCTCGCCAAGAGCCCCACCATCCTCACCGAGGCCCGCATGCTCGCCGTCGCCGCCGCCCACCCCTACGCCGCCCGGCCCTGGCTCACCATGGAAGACCTCCCCGGCGCCAGCCTCATCGGCATCGACGGCGACATCCCCGACTACCGCCGCGCCCTCCAGGCCCCGCGCCGCACCCCCGCGGGCCTGCCCGTGCCCGCCGGACCCGACGTCTCCAGCCTCCAGGAAGCCCTCATGTTCGTCGCCGCGGACAAGGGCGCCCTCCTCACCGCCGCCCACACCGGCACCTACCACGCCCGGCCCGGAGTCGCCCACGTCCCGGTCGTCGACGCCGAACCCGTCCGCTACGGCCTCGTCTGGCGCGCGGGCGAGAACACCGCCGCCGTCGACGCCTTCGCCGCGCTCGCCGCCGCCGAGGCCGCCGCCCGCACCACCGCCCTCACCACCACCGCCCTCACCAGCGTGGCCTGACCCGATACGCTGGGCCGCAACGAGAGGGGACCCCATGACCACCGTCGTCGAAGTGCCCGAGCACCGCGGCTCCACCGCCCCGGACGCCGCCCGGCTCGCCACCGGCGCCGCCCGCCTCGCGGCCATGATCCCCGCCGACCGGCACGTGCGCGTCGAACCCGGCGCGACCCTCGCCGACACCGCCGCACGCGTCCGCGCCGCCCTGCCCGACGACGACTTCACCTGCACCGTCGGCGGCGACTGCGGGATCGAACTCGCCGCGATCCAGGCCGCCCTCGAACGCCACGGCGACCGCCTCGCCGTCGCCTGGTTCGACGCCCACCCCGACATGAACACCCCCGAGACCTCGCCCTCCGGCGCGTTCCACGGCATGATCCTCCGTGCGCTGCAAGGCGAGGGCCCCGACGGCCTCACCGCCGCGCCCGCGCTCCGGCCCTCGCGCATCGCGCTGGCCGGCGCCCGCTCGATCGACCCCGGCGAGGCCGAGCACATCGCCCGCCACGGCATCGGCGGGCTCGACACCCTCGACCCCGACGCGGTCGTCTACGTCCACGTGGACCTCGACGTGCTCGACGGGATCACCGCGGTCTGCTACCCCGAACCGGGCGGCCTCACCCCGAAGGCGCTGCTCGAAGCCGTCATCGGCCTCGCCTCCCGCCACGAGATCGCCGGGATCGGCATCACCGAGTACGCGCCGTCCGCAGCGGACCCCGCCTCGGACCCCGACGAGGCCATGCTGCGCCTCCTCGTCCCCGCGCTCGTCCAGGCGTGCACCGCCTGAACCGTGCTCCGTGCGCCGCCTGAACGCTCAGCAGGAATCGTTCCCGGTGTAGGCGTAGGTGAGCGCGATCGGCTCGTCGGCGAAGTGCGCCGCGCCGCCGCCCGGCGTCTGGTCCGTGACCTCGCAGTTCTTGGCGTCCTGGCCGTTGCCCTCGCGCTGCTCCCCGGTGGCCGTGACGGCGGTGAACCCCGCCTCCGCGAGGATCGCCCGCGCCGCTTCCAGGGACTCGCCCAGCACGTCGGGGACCGCGACGCCGTTCTCGCCCGCGGGCGTCGCCGAGCGGTTCGTCGGCTCCGGCGACGGGGTCGCGGAGGTCTCGGGGGTCGGCGAGGCGGGCGCGTCCTCCTCGACCGGCGCCGTGGGCTCCGGTTCCTCGATCTGGTCCGACTCCGGTTGGGCGCCTGCGGCAGTGGGCTCGACCGACTCCTCGCCGCCGGTCTCCGGCAGCGGGGTCTCGGTGGCGGCGTCCACGTCCTGCACGTCCGGGCCCTCGCGGTTGAGCAGCGCGACCCCGGCGAAGGACAGGACCGCGAGCACCACGACCATCATCGTCACGATCACCTCGGGGCTCGTGCGCATCCGGATGAACGGCGCCGCCGCGGCCGACTCCTCCTCGTCCCCGTCGCCGATCCGCGCCAGGCCCGCGAGCGCGGCGCCCTCGGCGATCACGAGGTCGGGCAGGTCGGGGAGCACCGGCGCGACCCCGAAGTGGTGGCCGATGACGTCGGCGAGCAGCGGCGTGCGGCTCGCCCCGCCCACCAGGAGCAGCGCCGCGATCTGGTCGGCCTCGATCCCGGCGTCGCGCATCGCCTCCTCGATGAGGCTCACCGTGCGCAGCGCCGCCGGGGTCAGGCACTGGTCGGCGTCCTCGCGCGTCAGGCGCAGCTCGCGGTCGAGCCCGGGGAGCCCGACCGTGGCCGAGGGGTGGTCCGACAGGCGCTCGCGGGCCCGCCGCACCTCGTCGAGCACGGCGGCGCGCAGCGCGGTCTCGCCCGGGTTCTGCACGCGCGCCAGATAATCGGGGTCGGTGCGGCGCAGCCGCTCCGCGAGGTGGTCGAGCAGGAGCTGGTCGAAGGCCCGCCCGCCGATGTCGTCGGCGGTCTTCGCGGCCTCGATCTGGTACCGCTCGCCCTCGCGGCGCACCACGGCCGCATGGCATGAGGCCGCGCCTAGGTTGCAGACCACCAGGGGCGCACCGGCTTCGAGCCGGCGCCCCTGGACGGCCGCGTAGTGCCTGGCGGCGGCCTCGGGCTCGGAGACCAGGAACGCCGCGTCGAACCCCGCGTTCGCGGCGGCCTCGGCGTGGGCGCGGCGCCGGGTGGTGCTCCAGGTGGCAGGGACGGCGAGCCCGATGAGCGCGGGCTCGTCCGCCGGGATCGGCTGCGGCTCCTCGCCGTTCGCGGTGGTGGGGCTCTGGTGCACGTCCTCCGCGGCGCCGCCGTCGCGGCGGGTGGACACGGTGGTGGTCGCCGAGCCGAGGTCGACGCCGACGGCGACCGTTCGGGGGGAGGAAGGCATGCCCGTGAGTCTATTGCGTGAATACGAAGGGATTCAATAGGTCTCGCGCGATCCGTGCGACTTGTATTCGGTCGGCCGAAGTGTTACCTGTCGGTATCATTCGGAATGCGCAAGCGATCCACAGTGGTAGCGCTTGCATTGCGCGAATCCGGTCACGATTCCGCTCGCGCGCGCCGCAGATCGGCGAGGTGCCGGGCCACCGGTCCCGCCGTGAGCATTCCCGAACCCGCCCCGGCGAGTTCGGCGGCGGCCGGCCCGAGCGCGGCGAGCGACCGCTCGATGCCGTCCCTGTGCCGCAGGCCGATCGCGGCCCGCGCCGTCAGTGTCCACAGTGCTTCGAGCATGAGGTCGCCCGGGGGCGCGGGCACCCGCTCCAGCGCCGCGGCCGCCCCGTCCCGGTCCCCGCGCGCCAGGGCCAGCAGCGGCGCCGCCCAGGGGCGGTACGGGCCCCAGTCCTCCCCGCTCCGCGCCTCCACCGGCAGTCCGAAGTGGATGATCGTGCACAGGCGCGCCAGCGGCTCCAGACCCCGTTCCACGCCCGGCATCCCGGCCCCCGCGAGCCGGTCCGCCGCGGCGGCGTACGCCTCCCGGGCCTCCTCCGGGCCGCCGGTCGCGGCCGCGCGCATCGCCGCGTACCAGGCCGTGAACACCCGCGTGAGCGGCCGCTCGTGGCGGTCGGCGAGCGCGTCCGCGGCGCCCGCGTGGGCGTCCGCGCCCGCGAAGTCCCGGAGCGCGCTCCGCGCCTGCATCCGCACCAGCCGCCCCAGGACCTCGTAGGAGGCCAGGTCGTGCCGGGCGGCGAGCGCGGTCAGCTCCGCGCCGACCGCGTCTCGCACCGCCGCGAGCCCCGCGCGGTGGCACGACTGCATGAAGACCCCGTTGAGCGCGAACGCCAGCAGCGGCGGATCGCCCAGCTCCCGCGCGATCGTCTCGGCACTCCGCGCCGCCGCCAGTGCGCGCGGGCCTCCGGTGCCCCTCGACTCCATTGCGACCGTTGCCAGCAGGCGCGCCCGCGTCACCGCCGACGCGTCTGTGCCGAGCGCGTCCAGGGTCCGCTCGGCCGCCGCGACGATCCGAGCCGCCCGGGCCGGATCGTCCGACCGCGTCCAGACCGCCGGCACGTCGTACGCGCCGATGACCCGCGCCGTCAGCACCGGATCGCCGAGCCGTTCGGCCGCTTCGATCGCCTCGATCCGCCGCGCCCCCGCCGCTTCCAGGCCGCCCGCGCCCGTCACCGCCAGGTGCCGCAGCAGGCCCACCGTCGAGTCGAGCACCGCCCGCGCCCCCACCGAACCGTCCAGCGACGCCGCCGCCTGCGCCCACACCGCCGCGTGCGCGTCGGCGGCGGGCCCGCCCCCGCGCAGCAGCTCCACCTCCAGATCCCGCAGGCGCGGACCGGGATCGAGCCCCAACCGGTCCCGGATCAGCGCGCCGCCCCGCCGCACCACCTCCAGCGCCTCCGCCTGCCGCCCGCTCCGGTGCAGCGCGAGCGCCAGCAGCCGCCACGCCTCCTCCCGCCACGGGTGGCCCTCCACATGCGCGTCCAGCTCAGCGACCGCCTCCCCGGCCCGGCCCAGCGCCACGAGCGCCCCGGCCCGCCGCTCCACCGCGTCCAACCGCAGCTCCTCAAGGCGGCGGCGCTCGGCGAGCACCCACGGCCGGTCCTCCAGATCCGCGTACGCGCCGCCGCGCCACCAGCCCAGCGCCGCATCGAGACCCGTGAACACCGATTGCGGGCCCGCCTCAGCGGCCGCCGCCACCGCGGCCTCGAACCGCCACGCGTCCACCGCGCCGTCCCCGGCCCGCAGCGCGTACCCGCGCCCGTCCGTGACGATCACCCGCGCCGGCGCGCGCGGCGCCCGCTCCGGCTCCACCGCCCGGCGCAGCGCGGCCACGAACGTGCGCACCGCGCCCACCGCCCCGTCCGGCGGCACCTCCCACACGTCCTCCACCAGGCGCTCCACCGACACTGTCCGGCCCCGCGCCGCGATCAGCCGCGCCAGCACCGACCGGTGCCGCGCGCCCCGCAGCGCCAGCGCCCGGCCCTCGCCGTCCCACGCCGCCACCGGCCCCAGCACCCCGAAACCCACCCGCACCGCGCACCCCTCCCGCCGACGCCCAACCTATCGCTCATCGAACGCTCATCGAGGCCGGAGACGATCGAACGGACCCACCGAACACGAAGGAGACCACCATGACGATCCCCGGCTTCACGCGGCACCGCGTCCCCGTCGCCGACGGCGTCGCGCTCAACGCGGCCGTCGGCGGCACCGGCAGCCCGGTGGTGCTCCTGCACGGCTTCCCGCAGACCCACCTCATGTGGCGCCACGTCGCCGCCGACCTCGCCGCCGACCACACCGTCATCTGCCCCGACCTGCGCGGCTACGGCGACAGCGACAAACCCGCCGCGGCCGGGCCCGACACCTACAGCAAGCGCACCATGGCCGCCGACGTCACCGCCCTCGCCCGCGCGCTCGGCCACGAGCGCTTCGCCCTCGCCGGACACGACCGCGGGGCCCTCGTCGCCTTCCGGGCCGGGCTCGACCACCCCGGCGCCGTCACCCACCTGGCGATGCTCGACGTCGTCCCCACCCTCGACATGTGGGACGTCCTCCACGGCGCCGGCGCCGCCGTCGCCTTCCACCTGTACCTCATGGCCCAGCCGCCCGGCCTCCCCGAGCGCATGATCGCCGCCGAGGCCGACGCCTTCTTCGGCCACTTCCTCGACGTCTGGACCCGCGACCCGGCCGCGATCCCGCCCGCCGTCCGCGCCGAGTACCTCCGCGCCTCGGCCGCCGCCGTCCCCTCGATCGTCGCCGACTACCGCGCCTCCGCGGGCGTCGACATCGACCACGACCGCGCCGACCTCGCCGCCGGTGCCGCCTTCACCATGCCGGTCACCGTCGTCCAGCAGGACTGGGGCGCCGCCCTCGGCTACGACGCCGCCGCCCTCTGGCGCGCCTGGGCCCCCGACCTCGACCACCGCCTCACCACCGCCGGCCACTTCATGGCCGAAGAGGCTCCGGCGGAGATCACCGGGGCCCTGCGCTCACTCCTGGCCCGCTGAGCGCCCGGCCCACCGCCGCCGAGGGCCCCGGGGCTTGCGCCCCGGGGCCCTCGACGCATCGTGGGAACGGCGTCAGCCGATGCCGAGCCACAGCTCGTAGACGACCCGGTTGTTGCGCTCCGCCGTCCGGCACTGGTAGAGATAGCCCTCGTCCTCGTAGATCTCGCCCTTCGTCACGCAGGTGACGCGGCGGGCGAAGTAGGACTCGTAGAACCACTGCACCTGGGCCGTGTACTCGCCGGTGACTGGCGAGGCCGGATCGGCATCGGGAGCCGCCGAAGCACTGCCGGCGACGGCGACTCCCGCGAGGGACCCCGCCATCACGAGCCCGACGAGCGTCGCCGAGACCCTTCGGACGCCGCTCTTGAAGACACTGCCTTCGAGGACACTGCCTTTGAAGACGCTGTCTTTGAGAACGCTGTTGAGGGACATCGTGTTCCTTCCGCTGCAATCGTTGCGCAGTCCGCTCTCCCAGGAGGAGACCCGAATCCAAGACCCGGCCCACCGGGCGCGACGACCAGGCCGGGCCGTCGCCGCAGCAATCAGTCTGGCGCCGGTGCACGCCCCGAACAAGGCCGAACACCGGCAAGACAGCGGCAGGAACACCGCACGCACGCCAGGCGCCCCGGCCCGTCGGACAGCGCCGAACGAGCCCCGCGCGGCCGGATGCGCGCCCCGCGAGGCGCGAACGCGGACCCGATTCGGGAAAGGCTTGACATTGACACGGTGACAAGGTGTTTCCTTGGTTGCGGAGGTGCTTACCCGATGCACACGTCACACACGAATCCGCAGGCCATCGGCCTGATCGACGCGCTGGGCGCAAAGGACGCGTCCACCCGCCTCAAGGCCGCGCTGGCGGCCGGGACCGACCCCGAGCCCGCGTACGTCGACGCGCTCGTGGCCCGGTGCGGCGTCGAGCCGGACTTCTACGTGCGCGACATGCTCACATGGGCGCTCACCCGGTTCCCCGCCGCGGCCACCGTGCCGAAGCTCCTCGCCGAACTCGGCGCCGACCGGAGCCAGGCCCGCAGCCAGGCGCTCCACACGCTGTCCAAGATCGGCGACCCGAGCACCTGGCCCGCGGTCACCACCGGCCTCCTGCGCGACCCGGACGACGAGGTCGCCCGCGCCGCCTGGCGCGCCGCCGTCGTCCTCGTCCCCGAAGGGCAGGAGCAGGCGCTCGCGGCCGAACTCGCCCGGCAGCTCGCGCGCGGCGACCGGGAGGTGCGGCTCAGCCTGAGCCGCGCCCTCGTCGCCCTCGGCGAGCACGCCGAACCCGCGATCCGCATTGCGCTCGACAGCACCGACCCTGAGGTCGCCGCGCACGCCAAGGCCACCGAACGGCTCCTGCGCGACCCCGAGGCCGCGTTCGAGCTCAACGTCGGCACCGCCAAGCGCGCCTTCGCCCTCGGCGGCAGGGAACCCGATGCTGATCGGTGAGGTCGCGCGCCGGTCCGGCGTCAGCACCAGGATGCTCAGGCACTACGACACCCTCGGACTGGTGCGGCCCACGGGCCGCACCGTCGGGGGCTACCGCGAATACTCCGACGAGGACATCCGCCGGATCTTCCACGTCGAGAGCCTGCGCACCCTGGGCCTGTCGCTGCGCCAGATCGGCCGCGTCCTCGACGACCCCGGGTTCGCGCCCGCCGCGCTCATCGGCGACCTCATCGCGGCCACCGAGCACCGCCTCCAGCGCGAACGCGAACTCCTCAAGCGGCTCAAGGCCGTCGACTCCAGCGAACCCGCCGGATGGGAGGAGGTCCTGCGCATCGTCGAACTCCTCCACGGCCTCGCCTCGCCCGACGCCGCCCGCCGCCAGCAGGCCGTCCTTGCCCCCGCCGCCGACGTGCCCGCGCCCGCGCTGGCGGAGGCGATCCTCACCGAGGCCGACACCAACGTCGCGGGCGCGCTGCGCTGGGCGCTCGCACGCGCCGACCACGACGTCGCGGCGAGCCTGGCCCCCGGGCTGGCCTCCGGCGACGTGGAGGTGCGGCGGCGCGCGGTCCTCGCCCTCGCCGAACTCCCCGACGACGAGGCCGCGACCGCACTGACCGGCGCCCTCGACGACCCGGACGCGCGGGTGCGCGCCCACGCGGCCCTCGCGCTCGGCTCGCGCGGCCGGCCCGAGGCGGTGCCCGTGCTGGTCCGCATGGTGGTCGAGGGCGCGAACGACGTGGAGGCCGCCGAGGTGCTGGGCGCGCTGGCGGGGGAGGGGCCGGACCGGATCAAAGCGGCCCTGACAGGCGAACTCGCCGCGTCCACTGGGGACGCGGCGGTTCGGCTGCGGATCGTCCAGGCCCTCGCGGAGCTCCCGGCTCCGCTCGCGCTGGAGCTGCTTCATGTTGCGGCCCTTGACGAGGACCCGGCCGTGGCACGCACGGCCGCGGCCCTCGCGGACCTGATCGAACGGGGCTGACCGGGCTGATCGCAAGGGCCCGGTCGGACGGGCCGACCCGATGGAACCGGGCCGACCCGATTGAGCCATGCCGTTCGCGCTACGCCGGGACCTTCTCATGCTCCTCGGCCTCGGCGGTCTCCTTCGCCGCGGCGGCCTGGTAGCGCTCGCTGAGCAGGCGGTACTGCGGCGCCAGGAGCGCGACGCAGGCGAAGGCCGCGGTGGCGACGCCGCCGATGAGGAGCAGCAGCGCGATGCCGCGGCTCTCGCCGGTGCCGAGCAGCCACTCCCACTGGCGCTGGCCGTCATCCGTCCTCATGTAGGGGATCACCAGCAGCTCGGCGAGCGGCGCGATGAACAGCGCGGTGATCGGCGCGGCGGCGGCCTCGAAGGTCATCGCGAACCCGAAGACCCTGCCCTGCTTCTCGAACGGCACCACGCGCTGGATGACGGTCTGCTCGGCGGCCTCGGCCGCGGGGATGAGCGCCATGAACAGCCACACGCCGGCGATGTACAGCCACGCCCACTCGCGGAGGGTCGAGACCGCGCCCGCCGCGCCGAGGACGATCACCACGATCAGGATGGTGCGGATCGGGTTCTTCCCGATGCCCCACTTGGCGACCACCGCGCCGCCCGCGATGAACCCCGTGGAGGCCACGGCGAACCAGAAGCCCCAGCCCTCCACGCCGAACATGTCGATCCCGTACGGGTCCATGACCGCCATCGCGACCCCGCCGAACAGGTTGTTCAACGAGGAGAACAGGACCAGCGCCAGCAGGCCGGGCACGGCCCGGACCGCGAGCCAGCCGCCGCGCACGTCGACCCACTTCTCGACCGGCCCCGACCGCTCGGCCCGCTCCTCGGGGATCGGCAGCGGGATCAGGTGGACGAGGGTCAGCGCGAGCGCGGTGATGCCGATGACGAGGGTCCAGCCCATGCCCAGGAACCCGACCGACAGTCCGCTGAGGACGCTCGTGACGAGCATCGCGACGCCCTGGACGGTGCCGACCATCCCGTTCGCGTTCGCATGGCGCTCCTGGGGGACCAGGAGCGTGACCGTGGTCGACAGCGCGATGCCGCGCAGCTGCTCCACGACCGCGCCGGCGAGCATCACCACGGCGAAGATCCAGAACCACGGCGCGCCCAGGTCCTTGATGCGGTCGGCGCCCGCCGCGAAGAAGAACAGGGCGTCGAGGACGAAGACCCCGAGCGCGGCGACCGTGGCCCACATCATCACGGCCTTCTTGCGGAACCGGTCGACCAGCGTCCCGAAGAACATCCCGAACACCGCGAGGAACAGCATGTACGACGCGCCGATCACGCCGGTGGCGATGACGTTGCGCGTCTCGACGTAGATCCAGAACGTCAGCGCGAACCACAGGAAGCTGGTCGTCACGTTGGCGACGGCGGTGTTCGCCAGCACGTGGAGGAAGGTCCGGAACCCGTTGGGAGGCACGGCCCTTCCCGGTGCGGGGGAGTGCGGGTCCATCGTCGCCTCGGTCATCGGAGTGGTCCTTTCGGCAGGGGTCCGGTTCGCTCTGAACCGTCTCTCCCCCTAAGACCGGGCCCGGCCCCGGAATTCATCGGTCGGGACCGGCGCGGTCGCCGCCGATCCGCCGCCGAATCTCACTCCGGATCAGTGATATGTGATATGTGATATGTTACTGCGAGCCGGCGCCGCAACGCACCGGCGAGACGGCTCCGACCACGCCCGCCCCCCGGGTCAAAGGAGCGGTCATCGGCGCGAACAACCGAAAAGGAAATCCCCCATGCTGAAGAAGCTCACGCGCGCACCGGCGGTCCTCGTCGCCGCGGCGCTGCTCCTGACCGCCTGCAACGGGCAGAACGACGCCGGCGGTGCCGCGGGCGACGACCCGGTCTCCGGCGGGACCGTGCACATGCTGCAGAACGCCGACTTCTCGTACCTGGACCCGGCCCGCGGCTGGGACGGCGGCGTGAACGCGTTCTACCGCCTCGTCTACCGCGGCCTCACCATGCAGGCGTCCGGCGACGCCGAGGACCCGAACGCGATCGTCCCCGACATGGCCGAAAGCCTCGGTACAGCCTCCGAAGACGGCCTCACCTGGACCTACACCCTCAAAGACGGCCTCAAGTTCGACAACGGCGACCCCATCACCTCCGCCGAGCTCGAATTCGGGATCTCCCGCGCGTGGGATCCCGAGATCGGCATCGGCTCCCCGTGGCTGCGCAACACCGTCGATGCCCCCGCCGACTACGCCGGCCCGTACCAGTCCGGCGACCACCCCGGCATCGAGACCCCCGACGAGCACACCATCGTCTTCCACCTCATCGCGCCGTTCCCCGAGTTCGACTCCGTCCTGGCCCAGCCGAACGCGGTGCCGTTCCCGGTCGGGACCGGCGCGGGCGACGAGTTCATCAACGACATCATCGCCTCCGGCCCCTACACGCTGGACACCTACACCCCGGGCAGCCTCATCGAGCTCGTCCGCAACGAGCACTGGGACGCGGCCACCGACGACGTCCGCAAGGCGTACCCCGACGCGTGGGAGTTCGAGATCGGCCTCGACGGCGCCACGATCGACGAGCGCCTCATGGCCGGCCAGGGCACCGACGTGAACGCGATCTCCGGGCGCATCCAGCCCGCCACGCTCGCGCGCCTCCAGTCCCCGGACCTCGCCGACCGGGTCCTCACCGCCGACGCCTACTGCACCACCTACATGGGCATGAACACCACCAAGGCCCCCTTCGACCAGGTCGAGGTCCGGCAGGCGATGAACTACGCCATCGACCGCGCCTCCCTCCAGACCGCCTCCGGCGGCAACCAGCTCGCCGACCCCGCCACCACGATCACGCCTCCGGCGGTGAACGGTCACAAGGACTTCGACCTCTACCCGAGCGACGACGGCACCGGCGACCCCGACAAGGCCCTGGAACTCCTGGCCTCCGTCGGCCTCCAGGACGGCTTCTCCTTCACCCTGGACATCCGCTCCCAGCCGGCCATGCAGGCCCAGGCCGAGTCGATCCAGCAGGCGCTCGCGCAGATCGACGTCACCGTCGAGCTCAACGTCATCGACACCTCGACCTACTACGAGACGATCGGCACGCCCTCGCAGCAGTCCGACGCCGCCATCACCGGCTGGTGCCCCGACTGGGCGTCCTCGGCGTCCACGATGGTCCCGCCGCTGGTCGACGGCCGCCTCATCACCGACAAGGGCAACAACAACCTCGCCCAGCTCAACGACGAGGGCATCAACGCCCGCATCGACGAGATCAAGGCCATGACCGACCTCGACGCCGCGAACGTCGAGTGGGGCCACTTCGACGAGGAGGTCATGGCGCTGGCGCCGATGGCCCCGCTGCTGTGGGAGAAGGGCGTCTTCCTGCCCGGCGAGAACGTCGCCGGGTACATCCCCAACACCAGCATGACGGACCTGACGATCATCGGGCTCAAGGACCCGTCCGCGGGCTGATTCCGATGACCTTCACTCCGACACCACTCGAAGCTGAAGGCGCGGCGGGTGGTGAGGCGACCGGCGACCCCGCGTCGGCCTCGCCGCCCCGCTCCGGGCGACGCCTGGTCCGCACCTTCCTCAACGACCGCGTCGCGGTCGCGTGCAGCGCCTACATCCTCATCGTCGTCCTCATGGCGTTGACCGCGCCGCTCCTGGTCACGCTCAGCGGCCACGGCCCGCTCGAGTTCGACCAGGCCGCCGTCGACTCCAACCTCGGCGGGCTCCCGCTCGGCTGGGGCGGCGGGATCGGCGCGGACCACTGGTTCGGCGTCGAGCCCGGCAACGGGCGCGACATCTTCGCCCGGATCGTCTACGGCGCCAGGGTGTCCATGACGATCGCGCTCCTCGCCACCGCGCTCACCAGCGTCCTCGGCGTGGTCTTCGGCCTCATCGCCGGGTACTTCGGCGGGCGCGTCGACATGGTGGTCTCCCGTGTCATGGAGTTCCTGATGGCCTTCCCGGCCCTCATCTTCATGATCGCCGTCCTCTCGGCCCTCCCGGCCGAGAACCGACAGGCGCTCCTGGTCGTCGTGATCTCCTTCTTCGGCTGGCCCTACCTGGCGAGGATCGTGCGCGGCCAGACCATGTCGCTCAAGCAGCGCGAGTTCGTCGAGTCCGCGAAGGCGTCCGGGGCCTCCAGCGCCCAGATCATCTTCAAGGAGATCCTCCCGAACCTCTCCTCCACGATCATCGTCATGACCACCCTCGCCGTGCCCGGCTACGTCGGCACCGAGGCGGGACTGTCCTTCCTGGGCGTCGGCGTCGTCCCCCCGACCCCCTCGTGGGGCCAGATGATCGCCTCCTCCGTGCCCTGGTACGCCGTCGACCCCGCGTACTTCCTGTTCCCGGGCGCGTTCCTGTTCCTGCTCGTGCTGTCGTTCACCGTCCTCGGCGACCGCATCAAGAAGATCGCCGAGTCCGGGGAGGGCCGCGCATGATCCGCTTCCTCGCCAACCGCCTGCTGGGCATGGCCGTCGTGCTGTTCCTGGTGTGCCTGTTCACCTACGTGATCTTCTTCGTCCTCTCGCCCGACCCGGCCGTGCAGATCTGCGGCAAGAACTGCGACCCCGAGGCCATCGACCGGATCCGCGCGAACCTCGGCCTCGACCAGCCGTTCTGGACCCAGTTCTGGACGTTCCTCTCCGGCCTGTTCGCCGGCCGCACCTACGGGACGGGCGCCAACGCGATCGAATGCGCCGCACCGTGCCTCGGCTACTCGTTCCAGACCAGCCAGCCGGTCACCGACATGATCCTCCAGCGCCTGCCCGTCTCCGCCACGGTCGCCGTCGGCGCCGCCGTGCTGTGGCTGCTCGCCGGCGTCTCGGCCGGCCTCGTCAGCGCCGTCAAGGAAGGAAAGTTCGCCGACCGGTTCATCACCGGCCTCACCCTCACCGGCATGTCCGTCCCCAACTACGTCCTCGCCCTGCTGCTCCAGTTCCTACTGGTGGTGACCCTCGGATGGCTGCCGTTCCCGCAGGCCGTGCCGTTCGGCGAGGACCCCGGGCGGTGGTTCCTCAACTTCCTCATGCCCTGGATCGTCCTCTCCATCGGGGCCGCCGCCGTCTACACCAGACTCACGCGCGCCAACGTCATCGAGACCCTCCAGGAGAACTACGTGCGCACCGCCCGCGCCAAGGGCCTCAGCCCCGGCCTCGTGTGGCGCCGGCACGCCCTGCGCCCGGCCCTCACCCCGATCGTCACCATCTTCGGCATGGACTTCGCCGGGCTCCTCGGCGGCGCCCTCATCACCGAGACCGTGTTCGGCCTCAACGGGGTCGGCAAACTCGCCTCCGACTCGATCACGAAGAACGACCAGCCCGTCATCATGGGCGTCACGCTCCTCGCGGCGTTCCTCGTCGTCGTCGGCAACATGGTCGTCGACCTGCTGTACACCGCCATCGACCCGCGCGTGCGAGTGGGGAGCGCGACATGAGCACGCCCGAAACGACCGCACCCGAGCCCATCGCACCCGATGCGGGCACCGCCGCCGACCGCCCGCTGCTGCGCGTGCGCGACCTCACCGTCTCCTTCACCACCGCCACCGGCGACGTGGACGTCGTCAAGCGCCTCGGCTTCGACCTCCCGCGCGGCGGCGCCCTCGGCATCGTCGGCGAGTCCGGCTCCGGCAAGTCCATGACCAGCCTCGCCATCATGGACCTGCTCCCCAAGGGCGCCAAGCGCACCGGCTCCATCGAACTCGACGGCACCGAACTCACCGGCCTGCGCGAGCGCCAGATGCAGGCCGTCCGCGGCGACCGCATCGCCATGGTCTTCCAGGACCCGCTGTCCTCGCTCAACCCGTACTACACCGTCGGCACCCAGATCGCCGAGGCGTACCGCGCCCACCGCACCGGCGTCACCCGCCGCCAGGCCCGCCGCATCGCGATCGAGGCCATGGAACGCGTCCACATCCAGGACGCCGCCCGCCGCGTCGACCACTACCCGCACCAGTTCTCCGGCGGGATGCGCCAGCGCGTCATGATCGCCATGACCCTGAGCATGGAACCCGACCTCATCATCGCCGACGAGCCCACCACGGCCCTCGACGTCACCGTGCAGGCCCAGATCCTCGACCTCCTCGCCGAGATCCGCCGCGACACCGGCGCCGGCCTCATCCTCATCACCCACGACCTCGCCGTCGTCAGCGAGGTCGCCGACCAGATCATCGTCATGCGCGGCGGCGACCTCGTCGAACAGGGCACCGCCGAGCGGATCTTCTGCGACCCGCAGGCCGACTACACCCGCATGCTCCTCGACGCCGTCCCCCGCATCGACGACGAGATCGGCCAGCTCCGCACCATCACCACCGAGGAGGACCGATGAGCGAACCCCTGCTCCGCGCCGCGAACCTCGTCAAGGAGTTCGCCGTCCGCGGCAACGGCCTCCTCGGCACCGCCGCCAGGTTCCGCGCCGTCGACGACGTCTCGCTCGAAGTCCGCACCGGCGAGACCCTCGCGCTCGTCGGCGAGTCCGGCTCCGGCAAGTCCACCACCGCGCGCCTCATCGCCCGCCTCATCGACACCACCAGCGGCACCATCGAGTTCGCCGGCCGCGAAGTCCACGCCCTCACCGGCAGAGACCTCCACGCCTACCGCGGCGAAGTCCAGGTCGTCTTCCAGGACCCGTACTCCTCGCTCAACCCCAAGCACTCCGTCGAGCGCATCGTCACCGCCCCGCTCGTCTACCAGAAGCGGCCCGTCCCCGGCGGCGCCCGCGCCTTCACCAAGGAGCTCATGGAACGGGTCGGCCTCGACCCCGACCACTCCGCGCGCTTCCCCGCCCAGTTCTCCGGCGGCCAGGCCCAGCGCATCGGCATCGCCCGCGCGCTGGCGGTCTCGCCGCGGCTCATCATCGCAGACGAGGCCGTCTCCGCCCTCGACGTCTCCGTCCAGGCCCAAGTCGTCAACCTGCTGCGGCGGCTCCAGGACGAGGAGGGCTTCAGCTACCTGTTCATCGCCCACGACCTCGCCGTGGTCCGCCAGATCGCCACCCGCGTCGCGGTCATGAACGGCGGCCGCATCGTCGAGACCGGCGACCGCGACCAGGTCTTCGGCGACCCGCAGGACCCGTACACGCGCAAACTGCTCGCGGCGGTCCCGCGCATCCGGCCAGAATGGGACGCCGCGCGGCGCCGCAACGAGCGCGCCCGCACCGAACGACAGGAGGCCGCGACATGAGCACGGCAGCAGTGGGCACGGTCGAGTACTCGATGCCGGGCATGCGCGTCAGCGAACGCCACGTGCCCGTCCCCCTCGACTGGGACGACCCGACCGCGGGCGGGATCGAGGTGTTCGTGCGCGAACTCGTCGACCCCGACCGCCGCGGCGACGACCTCCCGCTCCTCACCTACCTCCAGGGCGGCCCCGGCGGCGCCAACCCGCGCCCCCTCAAGGCCGACGGCTGGATCGAGGAGGCCCTCAAGGACTACCGGGTCGTCCTCGTGGACCAGCGCGGCACCGGCCGCAGCACGCCCCTCGACGCGCAGATCGTCGCCGCGACCGGCGACGCCGAAGCCGGCGCGGACTTCCTCGCGCACTTCCGCGCCGACTCCATCGTCCGCGACCTCGAACACGTCCGCACCACCGTCTACAACGGACGGAAGTGGACGACGCTCGCCCAGTCCTACGGCGGCTGGCTCACCCTCGCCTACCTCTCCCGCGCACCCGAAGCCCTCAGCGCCGCATACGTGTGCGGCGGCATCCCCGGCAACCCCATGAGCGCCGACGAGGTCTACCGCCGCACCTTCGACCGGGTCGCCCTCAAGACCGCCGAGTACTACCGGCGCTACCCCCACGACGCCGACCGGGTCGCGGCCATCGCCGACCGCCTCGCCGCCGACCCCGTCCACCTCCCCGACGGCGACGTCCTCACCGTGCGCCGCTTCCAGTCCCTCGGCATCGACTTCGGCATGAAACCCGGCTTCGAACGCATGCACTGGCTGGTCGAGAACGCCTTCATCCGCGACGGCCGCCTCTCCGAAGGCTTCCTCGCCGACGTCCTCGCCCGCACCTCCTCCGCCGCCAACCCCCTCTTCTGGACCCTCCAGGAGTCCATCTACGGCGACGGCCCCAACGGCCCCACCGCATGGGCCGCTCAGCGCGAACGCGACCGCCGCCCCGAGTTCGGCGAGGACCGCCGGCCCCTCCCCTTCACCGGCGAGATGGCCTTCCCCTGGATGTTCGACGAGGTCAGACTGCTGCGCGGCTTCGCGCCCGCCGTCCACGCCCTCGCCGCCCGCACCGAATGGAGCCCGATCCTCGACGCCGACCGCCTCGCCGCCAACGAGGTCCCCGTCGCCGCCGCCGTCTACTTCGACGACATGTACGTCGACTCCGGGCTCCAGCTCGACACCCTCAAAGGCGTCGGCAATGCCCAGGCATGGGTCACCAACGAGTTCGAACACGACGGCATCGGATCGGGCCGGGTCCTCACCCGCCTGCGCGACCTGGTGCGCGACCGAGGAGGAGAACGGCGATGACCGACACCCGCCCCCCGTACGCCGGCACCCGCTACCCCAGGCTGGCCGAGACCCCCGCCTTCACGGAGCACATCGCCGCAGGCTGGGGCAACGGACCCGTGCCCGCGACCACCGTCCCCGGCGCCGCCGCAGCCGCCGCCGCACACCGCGACCGGCTCAGCGAACGCCTCCCCGGCCAGGCCGTCGTCGTCGCCTCCGGCACCGCGCCCGTCCGCAACGACGACAACGACTACCCGTTCCGCGCCGACAGCGACTTCACCTGGCTCACCGGCGGCCAGATCGAAGGCGCCGTCCTCGTCATGACCCCCCGGCCCGGCGGCCACGACGCCCGCCTCCACATGCCGCCGCCATTCCGGCCCGGCGACACCGGCTTCTTCGCCGACGCCGCCCACGGCGAACTCTGGGTCGGCGCCTCCCCGGGCCTGCCCGAATGGTCCGACGCCCTCGGCCTCCCCGTCCAGGACCTCGCCGACCTCACCGTCCCCTCAGGAGCGCTCACCACCGGCAGCGCCGGCGCCGCACTCGTCACCGAACACGGCCTCGAACCCTCCCCGCTCCTCGACCGGCACCTCTCCCGCCTCCGCATGATCAAGGACCCCTGGGAGATCCAGCAGCTCCGCGACGCCGTCGACGCCACCGTCACCGGCTTCGCCGCCGTCGCCGCCGAGATCCCGCGCGCCATCGGCGACGGCCTCGGCGAACGCTGGCTCCAAGGCACCTTCGACCGCCACGCCCGCACCCAGGGCAACGGCACCGGCTACACCACCATCGTCGGCTCCGGACCCCACGCCCCCACCCTCCACTGGGTCCGCTGCGACGGGCCCGTCCTCCCCGACGAAGTCCTCCTCCTCGACATGGGCGTCGAGGCCCGCAGCCTCTACACCGCCGACGTCACCCGCACCCTCCCCGCCTCCGGCACCTTCAGCCCCCGCCAGCGCGACGTCCACGACCTCGTCGAAAAGGCCCACCGCGCCGGCCTCGCCCAGATCCGACCCGGCACCGAATACCTCGACTTCCACTTCGCCGCAATGGAAGTCATCGCCACCGGCCTCCACGACTGGGGCCTCCTCCCCGTCTCCGTCGACGAAGCGCTCTCCCCGGGCGGCCAGCAGCACCGCCGCTACCTCGCCTGCGGCATCGGCCACCACCTCGGCCTCGACGTCCACGACTGCGGCAAGGCCGAATACGAGGACTACATGGGCGCCCCGCTCGCACCCGGCGTCGTCATGACCGTCGAACCCGGGCTCTACTTCCACGCCAACGACCTCACCGTCCCGCCGGAACTGCGCGGCATCGGCGTGCGGCTCGAAGACGACGTCCTCGTCACCGCGGCCGGCTCCGAAGTCCTCTCCGCCGGGCTCCCCATCGACGCCGACGGCATCGAGGCGTGGACGAAGGCCCAGCAGCGATGACCGCACCGATCCTGCGCCCCGTCCCGCTCGGCGCCGCCCGCATCGCCGACACGAGCGTCTTCGCCCGCGCCCGCGATGAACTGCTCCACCTCGCCCGCGTGTACCCGGTCGACCGCCTCCTCGCGGTCTTCCGGCGCAACGCCGGACTCGACACCCGCGGCGCGCTCGCGCCCGGCAACTGGGAGGACTTCGGGCACCCGGCCGAGGACGCCTGGAGTGAGCACGACTACCCCGGCCGCGAGCACGCCCAGACCGCGAACCTCCTGCGCGGGCACTACGCGGGCCACTTCCTGTCCCTGCTCGCACTGGCCGCGGCGGGGGAGCGGGACCCGTCCCTCGCGGCCAAAGTGGACGAGTTCGTCGCGGGCCTGGCCGAGGTCCAGGCCGCGCTGGCGGCGACCGGCCGCTACTCCCACCCGGGATTCCTCGCGGCCTACGGCGAATGGCAGTTCTCGCGGCTGGAGGACTTCGCGCCCTACGGCGAGATCTGGGCGCCGTACTACACCACCCACAAGATCATGGCCGGTCTCCTCGACGCGTACGAGCAGTGCGGGAACGCACAGGCGCTCGCCGTCGCCACGGCCATGGGGCACTGGGTCCACGGGCGCCTGGCGCGGCTCGATCCCGAACGGCGCCAGCGCATGTGGTCGCTGTACATCGCGGGCGAGTTCGGCGGGATGAACGAGACCATGGCCCGCCTGAGCGCCGCCGCCGACGAGCCCCGGTTCCTCGGGACCGCCGCGTTCTTCGACCAGGAGGACCTGCTCGCGGCGGGCGCCTCGCGCACCGACGTGCTCACCGACATGCACGCGAACCAGCATCTGCCGCAGCTCATCGGCTACGTGGACGAGTACGAGCTGACCGGCGAGCGCCGCTACCTCGACGCCGCGGTCGGCCTGTGGGACCAGATCGTCCCGGGCCGCGTCTACGCCCATGGCGGCACGGGGGAGAGCGAGCTGTGGGGGCCGCCGGACACGGTGGCCGGCGACGTGGGCCACCGCAACGCCGAGACCTGCGCGAGCTACAACCTGCTCAAGCTGGCCCGGAAGCTGTTCGCGCACACGCTGGACCCGCGATATATGACATATTACGAACGGACTGTCCTCAACCACATCCTCGGCTCCCGCCGGGCCGTCCGCTCGGACACCGGCCCCGAGGTCACCTACATGTTCCCGGTCCACCCGGGCGCGATCCGCGAGTACGACAACGTCGGCACCTGCTGCGGCGGCACCGGCCTGGAGAACCACGTCAAGTACCAGGACACGGTCTTCCTCACGGCCCCGGGCACCCTGTACGCCAACCTCCCCGTCGACGCCGACCTCGACTGGGCCGATGCCGGCCTCCGCGTCACCCAGCGATCGAACTTCCCCCTGGGCGAATCCACCACCCTGCGATTCGCCGCCCTCGACCCCGCATCGGATGCAGGGCACGCCGCCACGGGCCCCAGTGCCACATCACATGGCACTCAGGCTGGTGGGCAATCGGGCGCCATCGCGCCGGACGGTGCCATGTCACATGGCACTCAAGCTGACATGCAGTCGGGCAGCACTACGCCGGACAGTGCCATGTCACATGGCACTCAGGTCGGCAAGGATGCGGGCGGTATCGCGCCGAACGATGCCATGTCACATGGCACCGAGCGGACGGTCCAGCTCCGCATTCCCGCGTGGGTCGCGGGAGCGCCCGAACTCCGCCTCAACGGTCAACTGCTCGACCTCTCGGCCGCCCCGGGGGAGTACGCCGCCGTCACCCGCACCTGGGCGCCCGGCGACGAACTCGTGCTGCACACCCCGGTGTCGCTCCGCGCCGAACCGGCCATCGACGATCCTCGGCAGTGCGCGCTGTTCCTCGGCCCGACCCTCCTGCTCGCGCAGTCGGAGGCCACCACGAGCCTTCCCTTCGGCCTCAACGGCCGCCGCGCCTTCGACGGCAGCCTCATCACCGGCCGCACCGGCGCCGAACTCCTGGCCGAACTCGCTCGCGACGGCGCGATCGAACTCGACAACACCCTCCCGGACAGCACTGTGCTCGACCACGACCACCCCGGCGGCGCCGATTCCGGCGAGACCGGCTCTGCGGCGTCCGCCCTCCCCACTGACCACACCCCCGGGCCCGGCTCAGGCTCCAGCCCCGACTCCGCAGCCTCCGCCCCCACCGGCTCCCGCGCCTCTGCCGCCGGTCCCGCCATCGCCCACCCTGGCAGCACCAGCGCCCACCACCGCATCGCGTTCGAGCCGTGCTGGTCGGGGGAGGACAGCCGGTACCACATGTACGTCCGGTCCTCAGACGCCGAGATCGCGTTCGGCGGCAACGGGACTGGCGTTCCCAACCGGCAGCGGTCGGACGGCGGTACCTTCCTCGACGAACTCTGGGCGCCCGAGGCCTTCCCGAGCCGGGAAGTCTTCCTCGCCCGGGTCGCGATCGTCGCCGCCCGCGTCCGGGCCGAAGGGCTCCTCGGCCGCGACGAACTCGCGACCGTCCTCACCGCCGCCGCGGCCTTCGACGGCGCCACGGGTCGCCCGCGCGCGTTCAACGCCGCCGAGATCCCGGCCGTCGCCGATCCCGGCGCAGTCCCCCCTGCCGTGGCGATCGAGATCCTCGACCAGCCCGCCCCCTCGGGCTGGTTCACCACCGCGCCCCGCATCCGCCTGCGCGGCTTCGACATCGACCGTCCCGACACCGCCGACCGGCTCCGCCTCGAACTGCGGATCTCCGGCGGCGACTGGACCCCCTACGAGGCACCGGTCGCGCTCACCGAGGAAGGCGTGCACCTCGTCGAGGCCCGCGTGACTGACCCCGACGGCCTGACGGGCACCACCTCCCGCGAGGTCAGCGTCGACACGACCCCGCCGGTCTCGCGCGCCGTGGTGAAGGACCTCGGCGCGAGCGTCGAGATCACCCTGCACGCCGACGACGGCGTCTCCGGGGTCGAGCGCGTCCAGTGGGAGGGGCCCGGCACCTTCTGGGGCACGTTCCAGGAGGCGTTCGTCCGCGCGATCGACGACGAGCCGCAGGTCATCGAGTACGCCGCGACCGACCGCGCCGGCAACGAGGAGCCCCGGCGGCGCCTCGTGATCCCCGGGAAGCGGGACCGGCCGTGACCTCCGCAAACAGGCGGCGACGGGCCGAGTCGGGGTACGCTGCACGCCGGTGTGGGACACGTGTGCCCAACGTAGGGCGTGAGGCGCGTGCGCGCCTGGCAAGGCGTGCGGCACGCGTCCCCGAGCAGCCGGGGCCGCGCGAACGGGAAGCTGGAGCAGCATGTTGACCTCTGACAATCGACTCGAACCGGGCGAGAGCCTGCGGGTGCGCGTGGAGCGGACGCTGTCGCTCGCGATCATCTCCGGCGAACTCGCCCCGGGCGCGCTCCTGACGGTGCCGCGGCTGGCCGAGCAGTTCGCCGTGTCGGCGACCCCGGTGCGCGAGGCGATCCTCGACCTGGAGAAGCGCGGGTTCGTGGAGCCGGTGCGCAACAAGGGCTTCCGGGTGACGGCCGTCAGCGACGACCTCCTCCACGACATCGTCGAGATCCGGCTGCTGCTGGAGCCGCCCGCGATGGCGCGCCTCGCCGAGGCGTTCCCCGCCGACCGGCTCAAGGCGCTGCGGGCGCAGGCCGACGACATCGTCGCGGGCGCGCGCTCCGGCGACCTCACCGCGTACCTGCTCGCCGACCAGCGCTTCCACCTCGAACTCACCGCGCTGCTCGGCAACCCGGTCCTGGTCGAGACGATCGCCGAGCTGCGGGCGCGGACCCGCCTGGTCGGGTTGGTGTCGCTGGTGGAGACGAGCATGCTCGACGTCTCGGCCGCCGAGCACCACGGCCTCCTCGACCACCTCGCCGGGGGCGACGCCGACGCGGCCGCGGACCTCATGCGCCAGCACATTCGCCACGCCATCGGCTGGTGGGCGGGCAAGACGGAGGAATCCGCGGCGGATTGAGCCGTTCGCCTGTCGGCCAACGCACGTACACGCAGGGTGGTAGAGACAGGACCACCCGGCGCGATAGAAATATGTGACATATTACAGAGCGGATCGAGTTCGCGAACCGGAACGATCCAGCGGCACCGAGACCGGCCGAACCCATCGGCCGAACCGACTGCCGCAGCGGACCGAGGTCCGCCCGAGCGACCGGCGAAGCCGGCCGATCAGGCGGGATCGGCGAGACCGGCCGATCAGGCGGGACCGGGGTAACGAGGCCGATCAGGTGGGACCGGGGTAACCAGGCCGATCTGGCGGCAGGAGTGAAGACGGAAGACCGCGGGCGATCGGCAAGCCGGCCGATCCGAAGGCGGGAGCGAAGACCGTGCGCGACCGACCGGCTTGCCGGTCGGTGCGGTGGCACGGGGGAAGACCGACGAGCATTTCGACCGATCGGCCGGCCGGCTGATCGGGAGACACCTACTGAGAGGAGGGGAATGTGAACGCAGACGTCGTGGTCATCGGCGCCGGCATCATCGGGGCCGCGTGCGCTCGCGCGCTGGCGCGTGCGGGGATGAGCGTCGTGATCGTGGACCGTGCGGCCCCCGCCAGCGCCACCAGCGCCCGCGGCGAAGGCAACCTCCTGGTCTCGGACAAGGCCCCCGGCCCCGAACTCGACCTCGCCCTCCTCGCCTCCGCCCACTGGCCCGTCCTCGCCGCAGAACTCGCCGACGAGCTGGGCACGAACCAAACCGGCGCCTCGCGTGTTTCGATGCGCCACAATGCGTCGGCTGTCGCATCCGCCGATCTCGGTGCAGGGCAGGCCACACCTGCCAGCCGCACCTCCGGGCCGATCACGAGATCGAGCGCGGGAGCCGCCGACTTGCGATCTGCCGATCCCGGCGCGGGGCGGCCCGCCGCTGACGGTCGCACGACCGGGGCGATCACGCGATCGAGTTCCGGATCCGCGGATCTGCGATCAGTTGATACCGGCGCGAGCCAGACCGACCCTGCCGGCCGCACATCCGGGGCGATCACGCGGTCGACCGCCGCGCCTGCCGACTTCCAATCCGGGGCCGAGACCGGCGCGGGGCAGGCCGACCCTGCCGGCCGCACATCCGGGGCGATCACGCGGTCGACCGCCGCGCCTGCCGACTTCCAATCCGGGGCCGAGACCGGCGCGGGGCAGGCCGACCCTGCCGGCCGCACATCCGGGGCGATCACGCGATCGACCGCCGCACCTGCCGACCTGCGATCCGGGGCCGAGACCGGCGCGGGGCAGACTGCCCCTGCCAGCCCCACGCCCGCGGGGATCACGCCATCGAGATCCGGAACCGCGAGCCCGGCGGCTACCGTCGTCGCGGCCGGGTTCCCGGACATCGAGTACGACCGCAAGGGCGGCATCGTCGTCGCCACCACCGAGGCGGGTGCGGAGCCGCTGCGGGCGTTCGCGCGCAGCCAGGCGGCGGTCGGGGTGGAGGTCGAGCACCTGAGCCCCGCCGAAGCGCTTTCGCTTGAGCCGCATCTCAACCCGGCCATCACCGCCGCCGTCCACTATCCGCAGGACGCCCAGCTCCAACCGGTCGTCGCCACCGAAGCCCTCCTCGCCTCCGCGCGCCTCGCCGGGGTGCGGATCCTGTCCGGCCAGGAAGTGGTCGGCCTCGAACGCGCCGGCGACAGGATCACCGGCGTCCGCACCTCCTCCGGAACCATCGGCACCGACACCGTCGTGGTCGCGGCCGGGCCCTGGTCCGGCGCGGTCGCCGACGCCCTCGGCGCCGACCTGCCCGTGCGCCCCCGCCGCGGCATGGTCCTGGTGACCTCCCGCATGCCCCAGCGCGTGTTCCACAAGGTCTACGACGGCGACTACTTCGGCGCCACCCAGTCGGCAGACGCCGACCTCCAGACGTCGAGCGTGGTCGAGTCGACCCCCGGCGGGACCGTGCTCATCGGATCGAGCCGCCAGCAGATCGGCTTCGACGACCGGCTCCGCGTCGAGGTCCTGGCGCAGGTCGCGCAGCGGGCGCTGCGCCTGTTCCCGTTCCTGGAGGGCACGCCCGTGATCCGCGCCTACGGCGGCTTCCGCCCCTACATGCCCGACCACCTCCCGGTCATCGGCGAGGACCACCGCCGCCCCGGCCTCTGGTACGCCACCGGCCACGAAGGCGCCGGCATCGGCCTCGCGGGCGTCACCGGCGACCTCCTGTGCGCGCAGCTCACCGGCGCCGAACCCGCCCTCGACCCGGCCCCGTTCCTGCCCTCCCGCCCCACCTTGGCCGCCCACCTCAAACCCGAGACGGCACCGACTGGGACCGCACTGGCCGAGACCAGGCCGACTGAGAGCACACCGATTGACACTGCACCGACCGACACCGCACTGAAGGGAGGCACCGCATGAGCGGCATCGTCCCCTGGCGGACCGACCCGATCCGGCCCGAACCTCCGCAACCGGTACACATCACTGTGGACGGTCAGGAAGTCGCAGGGCTGCAAGGCCAGTCCCTCGCCGGAGTGCTGCTGGCGCAGGACCGCACCGCCTGGCGCACCACCACCGCGGGCGGCCCGCGCGGCGTCTTCTGCGGCATCGGCGTGTGCTTCGACTGCATCGCCACCGTGAACGGCGAATCCGACGTGCGCCTGTGCATGCGCCGCGCCCAAGAGGGCGACGCGGTCACGACCCAGGACGACACCATCCGGGAGGCCCGGTGAATCACGTCCTCGTCATCGGCGCGGGCCCCGCCGGGCTGTCGGCCGCGGTCGCCGCCCGCGACGCGGGCGCCCGGGTCACGATCCTCGACTCCGGCGACGGCCTCGGCGGCCAGTACTGGCGGCACCTGCCGCCGCAGCGCCCGAGCGGCCGCGAGTCGCGACTGCACCACGGCTGGTCCACGTTCGAACACCTGTGTGACCGGCTCCGCGACGATGCCGCCGACGGCCAGGCGGTCGAGGTCGTCACCGAGGCCCAGGTCTGGGCGATCGAGCGGACCGCCCCCGTCCGCGTCCACGTGCTCATCGGCCCCGCCGACGCGGGGAAGCGCGAGGCCCGCACCCTCACCGCCGACGCGCTCGTGCTCGCCACCGGCGCCCACGACCGCACGCTCCCCTTCCCCGGCTGGCACCTTCCCGGCGTCTTCACCGCCGGGGCCGCCCAGGCGCTCGCGAAAGGCGAGCGGATCGCCGTCGGACGCCGCGCCGTGGTCGCCGGGGCCGGGCCGTTCCTGCTGCCCGTGGCCCAGTCGCTCACGGCCGCAGGCGCACACGTCATCGGCGTCTACGAGGCCGCCCGCCCCGCCGCGCTGGCGAAGGGGTGGCTGCCGCGGCCCTGGCAGCTCCTCTCCGCCTCGCACAAGGGCCCCGAACTCGCGGGATATGTGACACACCACCTGGCCCGCCGCATCCCCTACCGCCTCGGCCGCGCCGTGGTCGAGGCCCGCGGGAACGACCACGTAGAAGAGGTCGTCACCGCCCGCCTCGACGCGGACTGGGCCCCGATCGCCGGCACTGAGCGGACCATCGCCGCCGACGCCGTGTGCGTCTCGCACGGCTTCACCCCGCGCCTCGAACTCCCGATCGCCGCCGGGTGCGCGATCGGCCCCGACCGCTTCGTCGAGGTCGACGCCGAGCAGCGCACCAGCGTCCCGAACGTCTGGGCCGCAGGGGAGATCACCGGCATCGGCGGCGTCGACGCCGCCCTCGTGGAAGGCCGCGTCGCCGGAAGCAGCGCCGCCGGGCGCGAAGCGGACCCCGCCGACCTGCGCCGCCGCCGCGGCACCACCGATTTCGCGCGGCGCATCGAGGCCGCCCACGGCATCCGGCCGGGGTGGACCTCGTGGCTGCGCGAGGACACCGTCGTCTGCCGCTGCGAGGAGGTCCCGTACGGGCGCCTCCGCGACACGGCCGCGGCGACGGACCAGACCTCCGTGCGCTCCGTGAAGCTCACGACCCGGGCCGGGCTCGGCATCTGCCAGGCCCGCATGTGCGGGCGCACCTTGGAAGACCTCACCGGAGCGGGCGGCGCCCGCGCCGAGGACACCACCGACCGGCGGCCCCTGGCCGCACCCATCCGACTCGGCGACCTCGCCGGGCTCGCCACCATCCTTGGGAAGGACACCCATGTCTGACAAGCACTCCGGCAGCGCCGCCTTCGACAGCGCCACCTTCGACAGCGCCGCCTTCGACCTCGGCGGCGTCGTCGTCGCCACGACCCTGGCGTTCAAGGAGGACCCGAAGGCGCCCGGCGGCCTCGCGGTCGACTACGACAGGTTCGCCGAGCACTGCGACTTCCTCATCCGGAACGGCTGCCGCGGCGTCGGCCCCAACGGCTCGCTCGGCGAGTACTCCTCCCTCACCGACGAGGAGCGCCGCAAGGTCGTGCAGGTCGCCGTCGAGACCGTGGGGGACCGCGGCCTCGTGGTCGCCGGCGTCCACGGCGTCGGCTGGCACCAGGCCGTCCAGTGGGCCGAGTACGCCAAAGAGGACGGTGCCGACGGCGTGCTCCTCCTGCCGCCCACCATCTACCGCGCCAACCGCGGCGAGGTCCTGGAGCATTACTCTCGCGTGAACGAGGTCGGCCTGCCGATCATGATGTACAACAACCCGATCGACACCAAGGTCGACCTCGTGCCCGACCTCGTCGCCGAGCTCTACGAACTCGAGAACGTCGTCGCGATCAAGGAGTTCTCCACCGACATCCGCCGGGTCCTGGAGATCAAGGAGCGCTGCGGCATCGACGTCATCGCCGGCGCCGACGACCTCCTGTTCGAGTCCCTCGTCGTGGGCGCCACCGGCTGGTTCGCCGGCTACCCCAACGCCTTCCCCAAGGAGGCCGTCGAGATCTACACCCTCGTGCGGGAAGGCCGTATCGAGGAGGCCCGCCACCTCTACAGCGGGCTCGTGCCGGTGTTCCGCTGGGATTCCAAGACCGAGTTCGTGCAGGCCATCAAGCTCTCCATGGACATCGCCGGCCACAGCTACGGCGGCCCCACCCGCCCGCCGCGCGGCCCCCTCTCGGCGGCCCACCGCGAGCAGGTCGTCCGCGACACCCGCCGCGCCCTGGACTTCGCGGCGGCCCGATAGCGCCCCGCCCTGTACGGTGGCACCGCCGTGCAGGGCGCCCAGCGGAAGGATGAACATGAGAACGAACCGGCTCATCAGCGCCGTCGACTCGCACACCGAGGGCATGCCGACCCGCGTGGTCACCGGCGGCGTCGGCGTCATCCCCGGCGCCACCATGAACGACAAGCGCCTCCACTTCATCGAGCACCTGGACGACCTGCGGCTGTTCCTCATGAACGAGCCGCGCGGCCACGCCGCGATGAGCGGCGCGATCCTCCAGCCCCCGACGCGGCCCGACTGCGACTGGGGCGTGGTCTACATCGAGGTCTCCGGGTGCCTGCCGATGTGCGGGCACGGGACGATCGGCGTCGCCACCGTCCTGGTCGAGACCGGCATGGTCGACGTGGTCGAGCCGGTCACCGAGATCCGCCTCGACACCCCGGCCGGGCCCGTGACCGCGCGCGTCGCGGTGAAGGACGGGCGCGCCGAGTCGGTCACCATCGAGAACGTCCCCAGCTACGTGGACGCCCTCGACACCGCCGTCGAGGTCCCCGGCTACGGCACCGTCCCGTACTCGATGGCCTTCGGCGGCAACTTCTACGCCATGGTCGACCTCGACGCCGTGGGCCTGCCCTTCGACCGCGCCCGCCAGCAGGACATCCTGGCCGCCGGGCTCGCGATCATGGACGCGATCAACGCGACCGCGGCGCCGGTGCACCCGCACATCGCCGGGCTCGACCACTGCCACCACGTCGAGTTCATCGCGCCCGGCTCCGACGCGAAGCACTCGCGGCACGCCATGGCGATCCACCCCGGCTGGTTCGACCGGTCCCCTTGCGGCACCGGCACCTCCGCGCGGATGGCCGAGCTGTGGGCGCGCGGGGAGCTCGCCCTGGACACCGACTTCGTGAACGAGTCGTTCATCGGCTCGCGCTTCGTCGGGCGGCTCATCGCCGAGACCACCGTGGGCGGCCGGCCCGCCGTGATCCCGACGGTCACCGGCCGCGCCTGGGTCACCGGCACCGCCCAGTACACGCTCGACCCGACCGACCCGTTCCCGACCGGATTCCAGTTCTAGGAGCCCTGATGACAACGCAGTCGCACCCGATCGACACCACCGCGCAGACCGCCGACACGGCCGCCCGCGCCCTCGCCGACACCGCACCGGCCGTGCGCGCCAAGGCCCTCGTCGCCGTCGCCGACGCGCTCCCCGCGCACGCCGACGAACTGGTGGCCCTCGGCATGGAGGAGACCGGCCTCGCCGAGGCGCGCCTGCGCGGCGAGCTGAAGCGCACCGCCGTCCAGCTGCGGCTCTTCGCCGAGACCGTGGTCGACGGCGCCTACCTCGACGTCAGGATCGACCGCGCCGACCCCGACTTCGCGCTCGGCCCCAGGCCGGACGTGCGCAGCGGCAACGAGCCGATCGGGCCGGTCCTCAACTTCGCCGCGGGCAACTTCCCGTTCGCGTTCTCCGTCGCGGGCGGCGACACCGCCGCCGCCCTCGCCGCCGGCAACCCGGTGATCGTCAAGGCCCACCCGGGCCATCCGCGCCTCGCCGCCCGCACCGCCGCGCTCGCCGCCGCAGCCCTCGAAGGCGCCGGACTGCCCGCGGGCACGTTGCAGCTCATCGAAGGCGTGGACGAAGGCGTCGCGATGCTCAAGCACCCCTTGATCAAGGCCGCGTCCTTCACCGGGTCCCTGCGCGGGGGCCGCTTCCTCGCCGACATCGCCGCCGCCCGCCCGGCGCCGATCCCGTTCTACGGCGAACTCGGCAGCGTCAACCCCGTCTTCGCGACCCCCGCCGCCATCGCGGCGCGCGGCCCCGAGTTCGCGGCGGGCCTCGCCGCGAGCGTCGGCGGCTCGGCCGGGCAGCTCTGCACCAAGCCCGGCCTGGTGTTCCTCCCGGACGACCACGGCCTGGACGAGGCCATCGCCGCCGCCGCGGCGATCGGGGAGCACCGGATGCTCGACCCGCGCATCGCCGCGAACTACACCGAGCGGCGCGCGGCGATCCTCTCCGCCGCGGGCGTGCGCCTCATCGCCCCCGGCACGGTCCGCACCGACGAGGACGGCCAGGGCTGGGTGACGCCCACGATCGCCGCCGTCCGCCTCGACGTCTTCCGACCGCACCCGGACGCGCTCCTCGACGAGTGCTTCGGCCCCATCACGATCCTGGTCGAGTCGCCCGCGGGCACCGACTACGCCGAACTCCTGGAGACGCTGTTCGAAGGCGAGCTCACCGTCGCGGTCCACCGCGCCGACGGCGACGACGTCGCGCCGCTCGTCCGCGCCGCCGCCCGCCGCGCGGGCCGGGTCCTCTTCGACGGCTGGCCCACCGGCGTCGCCGTCACCCCCGCGATGCGGCACGGCGGCCCCTGGCCCGCCACGACCCTCGGCGGCACCAGCGTCGGCACCGCCGCCATCGCCCGCTTCGTGCGCGCCGTCGCCTACCAGAACGCCCCCGACGACGCCCTCCCGCCGGCCCTGCTCGACGCCAACCCCTGGAACGTCCCGCAGCGCATCGCCCCCGCGGGCGAGTCCACCACCTGGGGCGACGCGATCGGCTGAGCGGGGGAGGCGCGGACGCCCCCTTCCGGATGCGGCCGCGGGTGGTGCGCGACCGCCGCGTTTGCTACTGTCGGGTAACTTCTTTGGATCCGACGTCCGGCGGTGGGCTCATGAACATGTACTTCCGGTTGCTGGGGCTGTGGCTCCGGGCGCGCAGGCGGGGGCCGGTCGGGCTGTGGGACACGGCCGTCACGCCGTTCCGGGTGGTGCCGACCGATCTCGACCCCCTGGGGCACATGACCAACGGGAAGTACCTCACCGTGATGGACGTCGGCCGCATGGACCTCATGCTCCGCTCCGGGTTCCTCAAGAAGATGCAGCGGGCCGGCTGGTACCCGGTCGTCGCCGGGCAGACCATCACCTACCGCAAGTCCCTCCAGCCGTGGCAGCGGTTCGAGGTCCACACCCGCGTCCTCGGGTTCGACGACCGGTGGGGGTACATCGAGCAGACGTTCCGCGCTGGCGCCACCGTGTACGCGCAGGCGCACGTGCGCACCCGGTTCCTCAAGCGCGGCGGCGGCTCGGTCGAACACGACGAACTCGCGCAGGTCGCGGGCGGGTTCCCCGAGGCCGCGCTGCCGCAGTGGCTCCTCGACTGGACCGCCGCCAGCCGCATCGAGGCCGCCGCCTAGCCCGCGCCGGTATCATCGGCGGCGTGGCCCACGTATCCACCGGCGACCTCCCCGGCCTGGAGCACCGGCCCTCCGACTCCCCGTACGTCGAGCGCGTCTACCGGGTCGAGGAGGGCGGGGACGGCGCCGCGCCCGAGCGCATGGTCTCCGTCGCCAACTCCAACTGGGAGCTCATCGCCTGGACCGCCGAGGGCGTCACCAACGTCTCCGTGCGCGGCCCCGAGACGCGCCCGACGGTCGTCCCGATGGGCGGCCGGATGGACGGCGCGTTCGGCGTCGTCTTCCGCCACGGCGCCCACCTGCGCAACCTCCCCGTCGCCGACCTGGTCGACACCGCCGTGCGCAGCCCCCGCACCACCGCGCGCACCTTCGTCCTCGCCGGCGACGAATGGGAGATCCCCGCCTACGGGAACGCCGAGACCTTCGTCGACCGCCTCGTGCGCGCCGGGCTCCTCGTACGGGACCCCCTCGTCGCCGACGTCCTCGCCGGCGACACCCCCCTGCTCGTCACCCCCAGGTCCGTCCAGCGGCGCGTCGCCGCCGCGACCGGCCTCACCCAGGGCGCCATCCGCCAGATCGAGCGCGCCAGGCAGACCGCCATGCTCCTGCGGGAAGGCCGCGCCGCCGCCGACGTCGTGCACCTCGTCGGCTACCACGACCAGCCCCACCTCGCCCGGTCCATGGCCCGCTTCGTCGGACGCAAGGCCACCCAGCTCCAGAAACCCGCCCCCGACGAGATGCTGTCGCTTCTGTACAAGACCGACGCCGAGGTCAAGCCTTAGATTCGAACCAGGCCGGAACGACCGGCCGCTCGAACCGAGGAGACCCCGATGGCCTTCACCCAGATCTACATCAACCTTCCCGTCGCCGACCTGGAGGCCGCCAAGGCCTTCTACCTCGCCCTCGGCGGCACCCTCAACCCGCAGTTCACCGACGAGACCTCCGCCCAGATCCTCCTGAGCGACCTCATCGCCGTCCAGCTCATGACCCGCGAGCAGTTCTCCGGGTTCACCAAGCGCGAGATCGCCAACGGCCCCATCGAGGCCATCAACGCCCTCGCCGCCGAAGCCAAGGACGAGGTCGACCGCCTGGTCGAGGCCGCCCTCGCCGCCGGAGGCACCGAGCCTCGGCCCGCGCAGGACATGGGCTGGCTCTACAACCGCGCCGTGGACGACCCGGACGGCCACTGCTGGGAGCTCATGTCGTACGACCCGTCGCAGATGCCCGGCGCTCCGGAGTAGCCCGGCGGAAGGCCCCGGCGTTCGTGAGCACTACGCCGCCGATGACGATCGCTCCGCCGGCCACCTGGGCCGCCGTCCACGGCTGGCCGGCGAGGATCGTGAACACCGCCGTGAACACCGTGATGAGGTTGAGGAACACCCCCGCCCGCCCCGGCGGGATCGCCGTCAGCGCGTGGTTCCACAGCAGGTACGACAGCACCGACGGGAACACCGCGATGAACAGCAGCGACCCGAGCGCCGCCCCCGACGCCGGCAGCGCCGGTCCGCCCGCGGCGAGACTGAACGGCACCAGCACGACCACCGCCACCGCGGCCTGCACCGCCGTCGAGGTCACCGGCGGCAGCCGCGGCCCCCGCCGGCCCGCCACCGTGTACGCCGTCCACGCTCCGATCGCCCCGACCATGAGCAGTTCGCCCACCCCGAACCCGCCCGTGAACAGGGACCCGAGGTCCCCGTCGCCGAGGACCACCAGGACCCCGGCCAGCGCGATGAGCACCCCGCCGACCGCCAGCGGCGTCAGCCGCTCGCGCAGGAACACCGCCGCCGCGAGTGTGATGAGGGCCGGGTTGAACGCGTTGACGAGCGAGGCGCTGAACGCGTCGGTGTGCTCCAGCGCCGCGTACAGGAACAGGTTGTAGCCGAGGATTCCGAAGGCGCTCAACGCGAGCAGCCACGGCCACGCCCGCGCCACCTCGCGCCAGCGCGGCCGCTCCACGAGCTGCGCGATGACCGCGAGCGGCACGAGCGCGAGCGCCCAGCGCAGCAGGACCAGGCTGACCGGGTCGATGGTCTCGACCGCGCGCTGGCCGACGATGTAGTTCCCGGCCCAGAACAGGGTCGCGCCGACGAGCGCGGCGACGGCGGTCCAGACGGCGCGGCGCGTCGGGGCCGTCGCGGGGGCGGTGGCGAGGGGTCGCACGGGTCAGGCGGCGTTTGCGGCGGGGCCGGCGGCGGGGTTCGCGGCAGCATTCGCGGCGCTGACCAGCCAGACCGCGCCGGGGAAGCGCAGGACGCCGTCCACGAGGCGGCCCCGCAGCTCGCGGCGGACCTCGTCCAGGACCGCCTCCCACCCGTCGGTCCCGATGCGGGGGACCAGCTGCGCCTCCGCGAGGCGGCCGACGCCGCCGGCGCGGATCTGGGTCAGCCGCTCCTCGACGCCGTCGGTGCCGTCGAAGCCGTAGTCGCACGTGAAGTCGAGCGGGTCGATCCGGATCCCGTCCCATCCGGCCCCGTCGAGCAGTTTGTGCAGGCGCTCGGGGTCGGCGAACGCGTCCGGTCCGGGCGCGCCGGGCGCGGACGGTTCGGGCCGTGGGTCGAGCCGGTCGGCGAGGAGCCCCGAGCCGAGGCTGAACATCGGGTTCTCGTCCAGGCCCCGCCAGCAGGCGAAGACCAGGCGCGCGCCGGGGGCGGCGGCGCGGCGGAGGTTCGCGAACGCCGCCCGCGGGTCCTCGAAGAACATGACGCCGAAGCGGGAGACGACCCGGTCGAAGGCGGGCCCGTCGCCGCGGAGGTCGGCGGTCTGGGCGTCGGCCACGAGCACGCCCGCCTCGGGCACGCGTTCGCGCGCGGCGGCGGCCATGCCTTCGGAGATGTCGACCCCCACGGGTTCGGCCCCGGCGGCGACGGCGGCGGCGAGGAGCGTCCCGGTCCCGCACCCGACGTCGAGGACCCGGCTGCCGCGCTCCAGTGCCGCGGCGGCGAGGATCGCCGCCGTCACGGGCGCGAACACGGCGTCGAACACCGCCTGGTTCGCCACCCACCCCGCCGCGCCGTCGGTCCAGTTCTGCCGCATCGATTCATTCGCCACAGCGCCACCATACTCACGGCCCCGCGGGCGGCGGCCCCACCTCGCCGCGCCGGGCTAGGGTGGCCCCATGACCCTGCTCCTCATGGGCGCCAACCCTTGTGTGACCCTCTTCGACGGCGGCCTGCCCGTCGCGTACGCCTCGGTCTGGCGCGTGGACTGGTCGGTGCGCGGCAGCGGGAGCGCCCTGGTGCTCGCCGAGCCCGGCCGGGTCCGGATCATCGGGCCCGACCCGGACCTGGGGCGCTGGCTCGGCGCGGAGTTCAACCGGCACATCAGGCTCGAGGGGGAGATCCCGTGGTCCGAGCCCGAGTCCACCACGGCCCCGGTCGACTTCCGGCTCGACCTGGCGACCGGGTTCACGGCGGCGGCCGACGACGTGGAGGTGGCGATCACCGGCCCGATCGAGCGGTACCTGACGCGCAAGGACGACTACGACCTCGGCGGCGTCCCGCACCTCTTGTCCACGGTGTGGATCCCGTGCCGCGCGGGTTCGATCGCGGTGGGCGGGGCGCCGCTGCCGGGTGCGGCGCGGGTTGACGAGGCCGCTCCGATGTCGAGCGCGTTCATCGCCGACGCCGAGGTCTGGTGCACGGCCGACCACCCGCGCAAGTGAGCCGCCGGGCCGCGGATTCAGGCTCCGCTTTCGGGCCACGCTTTCAGGAGATGTAGTCGAGGACCTTCGCGAGGTTGGCCTCGACGGGGTCGACCGCGTCGACCTGGAGGCGCTCGACGGTGAGCGGCGGGAGCCAGGTCTTGAGCCGTTCGACGTGGTCCCAGTCGATCTCGTGCCAGCCGGGGATGCCGCGGACGCGGCCGTCCATGCGGGACCGGTGCAGGTCCACGTCGCTGCACACGCACTCGACCACCCGGAACGCCGCCCCGTGCTCGGCGGCGATCGCGGCCCACTGCTTCGCGACCGCGTCGGAGAGCACCGAGTCGGTGATCGCGGACTGGCCGAGCAGGAGCTGGCGCACCATCAGGGTCTCCAGGACGTGGTCGTGGAGTGAGATGAACGCGTCGCGGTCGAGGTCGTCGAGGATGCGGTAGGGAGTGAGCGCGCCCATCATCCAGTCCCCGGCGAACGCGGGCGTGCGGAGGGTGCGGGCGAGGCGTTCGGAGAGGGTCGACTTCCCGGTGCCGGGAAGCCCGGTGAACGCGATGACCTGTGCGGCAGGGGTTGCTTGCAACCGTCCTTCATACCCTGTCCCTGATTTGCAACAAAAGGTTGCGCGTACTCGCCGCGGGTGGTACCGTCATAGGCAACTAAAGGTTGCACGTTAGGAGAGGGACATGGAGTACGCCAGCATCGAGCGCGAGATCCGGATCGAGGCCGCCCCCGAGGTCGTCTTCGACGTCGTCAGCAGCCCCGAGCACCTGAAGGACTGGTGGCCCGACGAGGCCGAGTACGGCTCGGTCCCGGGCGCCGCGGGCCGCATCGGCTTCCGCAACGAGGACGGCAGCGTCCAATGGGAGCAGTTCACCGTCGTCGACGCACAGCCGCCGCGCCTGTTCTCCTTCCGCTGGACCCACGCCGAAGGCGAGACCGCCGCCCAGGGGAACTCGTTCCTCGTCGTGTTCGAACTCGAACCCGAAGGCGCCGGCACCGTCCTGCGCATGACCGAGACCGGCTTCCGCGAACGCGGCTGGACCGAGGCCGTCGCCGCCCAGGAGCACGCCGCCCACGTCTCGGGCTGGGACTTCTTCCTGCCGCGCCTGCCCGCGGCCGCCGAGAAGGCCGCGCGATGAGCGCCCAGGTCGACGACGAGCTGTGGTCGGCGGTCGGCGACCCGATCCGCCGCCGCATGATCGACCTGCTCCTCGCCGGGGCGGCCACCGCCACCGGCCTCGCCGAGCAGCTGCCGGTCACCCGGCAGGCGGTCGCCAAGCACCTCGCCGTGCTCGACCGGGTCGGCCTCGTCCACGCCGCCACCGCCGGCCGCGAGCGCCGCTACCGCGTGGACGAAGCGCAGCTCGCCCGCGCCGTCGCCCAGCTCAGCGCCGTCGGCGACGCCTGGGACTCGCGGCTCGACCGCATCAAGCGCATCGCCGAGACCATCCAGCAGACCCAAGACCGGAAGAACCGGAAGACCCGGCAAGAGGACGAGTAGAAGGAGCAAGGCAATGGTCGACATCCTGCACCGCATCGCGGTCGAGCACCACACCACCGACGACGTGTATCAGGCGCTCACCACCATCGACGGCCTCACCGGCTGGTGGACCGAGGACACCACCGGCGGCACCGGGAAGGGCGAGGAGATCGCGTTCCGCTTCCCGCAGGGCGGCTTCGACATGAAGGTCCTGGAGTCCGAACCGGGCGAACGCGTCCTCTGGGAGGTCGTCGGCGGCACTCCCGAGTGGATCGGCACCAGGATCCACTGGGACCTGCGCCAGGAGGACGAATGGGCCGTCGTCCTGTTCAAGCACGAGGGCTGGAGGGAGCCGGTGGAGTTCATGCACCACTGCTCCACCAAGTGGGCCTCGTTCCTGCTGAGCCTCAAGGCGCTCATCGAGGACGGCAAGGGTCGGCCCGCCCCCGGCGACGTGTACGTCGACAACTGGAAGTGACCTTCGCAGGCCGGCGGCCCCTCCCCGATCGATCGGGGAGGGGCCGCCGGCCGTCCGCGATCTCTTTCGGCTCTGTCCCTCCGCTTGCGGCTCAGTCCTCCCGCGACCGCCTCGTGAAGATGTCCGCCAGCACCCGCAGCGCCATCACCGAGGCGATGACGAGCAGCGACAGGCCGAAGAACTGGTACAGCGTGAACTCCGCCGACAGGCTCGGCCCGGAGTCGGTGCCCAGCAGCATCACCGCCATGACCCCCGACGCGGCCGCCAGCACCGTCAGCAGCGTCTGGTGCAGCCACGCCGTCACCGTCCGCCGGTCCTCGGCCTTCGCGAACAGCCGGAAGTTCACCGACAGCTGGCCCGACTCGACCGACGCGAGCAGCCGCTCCAGGCGCCGGGGGAGCTTGCGCAGCACCGGCAGCAGGTCGTGGACCTCCTCCATGACGAGGTCCTGCACCGCCGCGGGGCGCAGCCGCCGCTCGGCGTAGCGCTGGCCGATGTGGCGGGCCTCGGCGATGAGGTCGAAGCCCGGGTCGATCGCCGTCAGGCACCCCTCCAGGGTCGCCAGGGTCCGGAACACCGCCGCCAGCTCGGGCGGGATCACGATGCGGTGCTTCGCGATGATGCGGAACAGCTCGGTGAACATCCGGATGCCCGGGGCCGCGCCGGGGACGAGGTGGCGGGCCATGAACGACCCCAGCGCCCGCTCGAAGGCGGTCCGGTCGAGCTCGTCGGGCGGGCTGGAGACCCCGATGAGCGCGTCGGCGAGCGCGGGCCCGTCCTGGCGGTCGACGGCCTGGAGGATCGCCTCGAACGAGCCGCGCAGCTCCCGGTCCAACCGCCCCACCGACCCGTAGTCGATGAGCCCGATCCGGTCGTCGTCGAGGAGCATGAGGTTCCCCGGGTGCGGGTCGGCGTGGAAGATCCCGTCGACCATGATCTCGTCGAACACCTCCCGCAGCAGCGAGGCGGCCAGCGCGCGCCCGTCGAGCCCGCGGTCGGCGGGCCGGGCCGAGGCGAGCGGGACGCCCGGCAGGCGCTCCATCACCAGCACCTGCTCGTCCGACAGGTCCGCGTACGGCCGCGGCACCCGCACCTCCGCGCTCCGCCGGTCGTGCGCGGCCGCGACCTGCGCGAGGTTGCGGGCCTCCACGGTGAAGTCGACCTCCTCGCGCAGCGCCTCCGCGAACCCGTCGGCCAGCCCGAGGACGTCCATCGAACGCCCCCACGAGGTGTGCCGGTCGAGGCTCTTCGCCAGGCGCCGGATGATGTCCAGGTCGCGCTCGACCGCCTGTGCCGCACCGGGGCGGCGGACCTTCACCACGACCGCCTCGCCGCCGGGCAGGACCGCGGTGTGCACCTGCGCGATCGACGCCGCCGCGATCGGCTCGGGGTCGAACCGCGCGAACAGCTCGCCGACCGGCGCGCCCGCCGACGCCTCGACCAGCCGCACCGCGTCCCGGCCCGGCACCGGCGCGGCCTGGTCCTGGAGCTTCGACAGCTCCGCGATGTACACGGCCGGAAGGAGGTCGCGGCGCGTCGACAGGATCTGGCCCAGCTTCACGAACGTCACCCCGGCGTCGTCGAGCGCCAGCCGCAGCGCCCGCGCCATCTCCGCGTCCTGCGCCGCCTGGCGCCGCCCGCGCAGCAGCCCGGTCAGCCCGTGGCGCGCCGCGATCGCGAGGATCTGGAGGTACCGGCGGGTGCGCCGCGCCCGCGTGCGCACGCCCTTGAACCAGGTCCGGACCGGCGGCACCGCCCCCGTCGGGACCACCGCCTCCCACACCACCAGCATGATCATCGCCATCACCGGCGCGGTCACGAAGATGAGGCCCCACATCGCGAACGCGCCCGGCATCTCGTCGGCCGTGGGCTCGCGGTACCGGAACGAGTCCATCAGGGACGGCAGCAGCCCGTACTGCATGACGCTGTAGCCGCACACGCTCACCACGATGAGCCGCCACACCGTGTACCGCACGTCCAGCAGCCGCGTCGCCACGTACGCGACGGCCGCCGTGTTCACGGCGACGCCGAACACCGACAGGAGCAGCTCGGTCATGCGGATCGGCCTTTCGACGCGGGGAGGCGGCGCGGCGGCGCCGACAGCACAGGCTACGCCGGACCGGCCATCCCGCGCCGGGACACCGCGCATGTCGCGGCCCCGCGGCGGCAATCGGACGACCGGTTCGAACAGCCTCATGTCGGACACCGCGTTTACGCTGAGTGCCATGACCATCGCAGCATCACACCGCGCGGCCGCGGCCCGCCCCGGACCGGACGACCCCGGCCCCAGGGCCGTCCGCCGCAACACCGCCCGCGCCCTCGTCCTCGACCCCGGCGGCCGGGCGCTCCTGTTCGACCGCGAGGCGAAGATCCGCGACGTCGGCGACCGCTGCCTCTACACGCCCGGCGGGGCCGTCGAGGCCGGCGAGACCCCGGCCGAGGCCGCCGCGCGCGAACTCGACGAGGAACTGGGCCTGCGCGTCGCCCCGGCGGACCTCGGCTCCCCGGTCGCCACCTGCTACAGCCTCCAGCAGCGCATCGACACCGGCGCGTTCGTCGCCGCCGACGACGTGTTCTTCCTCCTCCACGCTGACCCCGCCGACATCGCGTTCGCCTCCGCGGCCCACGCCGAGACCGCCGGACACGCCTGGCTCGACCCCGACGGCATGGACGCCGCACCCCACCGCATCCTCCCGCGCGGCCTCCCCGGCCTCCTGCGGCGCCTGCTCGACGAGGGCCCGCCCGCCTCCCCGATCCACATCCGCTGGTAGCTCACCGCAGCCACCGCCACGCCAGGACCGCCCACCACGCCAGCACCGGCAGATGGAGGGCGTAACCGACCTGCTCCAAGGCCGGGCCCGGACCGGCCGTGCCCGCCGTCCACGGCAGGACCACCGCCGCCAGACCGGAGACGGCCGCCGCGGCACCGATGCGGCGCAGCACCTCCGGCAGCGGCAGCACCAGGGCCGCCGCCGCGGTCGCGGCCGTCCACAGCAGACCCGCGAGGTTCACCGACCACTTCGCCGTCAGCAGCACCGCCTGCGCGGCCGGCACGGCGTCAGGGGCGGCCGCCAACTGGGTGACGGCGAGGTTCCCGGCGTCGTGGAGCAGGCCCGCCGCCCCCGCGAGGGCCAGCAGGCCCGCCGGGACCAGCACCCCGGGCCGCACCCGGAGTTCTCTGGCCGCCAAGGCGAGTCCGGCCGTCGTCAGCGCCAGCCAGCCGAGCACGTCGAGCCCGAGTTCCAGCAGGTGGAGCCCCGGCCTCGCCCGGACCGCCGCCAGGGTCGCGGCCGTGTCGGCGGGGTTGAGCGTGAGCCCGGCGGGGACGACGATGGCGGCGCCGGCGACCATGAGGACGATGGCGGCGGCCAGGAGCGCGCCGAGGGGACGATTGCGTTCTTCGTTCATGTCCTGGGACGCTAGAACCCTGACGCAGGGAGAAGGTCAAGCCCGGAGGTGGCATCCCATGTGGCGCATCGGCGCGCTCGCGCGCATGACCGGGGTCTCGGAGCGGACCCTCCGCTACTACGACCGGATCGGACTGCTCCCGCCCGCCGCGGTGAGCCGCGAGTCCGGCTACCGCTGGTACGGCGCGGGCGAACTCGCCCGGCTGGAGCGCATCCGCGGCCTCCAGCGCCTCGGCCTCTCGCTGCGCCAGATCCACGACGCCGTCGACGCGCCCGAACCGGAAGTGCATGCGCTGCTTGCGGAGACCGTGATCGCCCTGCGGCGCGACCTGGCCGACCTGACCGCCGCGCTCGCCGCCGCCGAGGACCGGCTCGCGGTCGCCCCCGCGATCCTGCCGCAGGAGACCGCGGTGGGGGAGCGGCGCATGCGGATCGAACGGGTCCGGGTCGGCCGTCCGTCCGAACTGGCCGCCGTCTGCGGCGCATCGCCCGGCGCGCTCTTGAGCTGGCTCACCGGCGCCCCGGACGGCGGCTTCGACGCCGCGTTCGCCGCCGTGGACGGCACCGAGGTGCTGACGCTCCCCGCCCGGCGGGTGGTCCGCGCCGTCGTGCCCCCCGGGCACGGGCTGGTCCCGGCGGGCCTGGAGCTGTTCGACTGGCTCGCGCGCCAGGGCCTCGCGGTCGCCGGGCCAGCGCTCGAGGAGCGGCTTGCCGACGGGGACGGTGCGCGCGTGACGGTCCTGGAGGTCCCGGTCAGCTGACCAGGCCGTGCCGGTAGGCGTAGACCACGGCCTGCACGCGGTCGCGCAGGCCGAGCTTGGCGAGGATGCGCGAGACGAAGGTCTTCACCGTCTCGGGGCTGATGACCAGGGCGGCGGCGATCTCGCCGTTGGAGCGCCCGTCCGCGAGGAGCCGCAGCACCTCCAGCTCCCTCGGCGTCAGCGGCGACTCGGGGTCGGCCGCGCCGCCGGGGCGGATGCGGGCGGCGTACCGGCCGACGAGCGCACGCGTCACCTCCGGGTCGAGCAGCGCGGCGCCGGTTGCCACGGTCCGGATGCCCTGCAGCAGCTTCGGGGGCGGCGCGTCCTTGAGGAGGAACCCGCTCGCGCCCGCGCGCAGCGCCTCGTAGACGTACTCGTCGAGGTTGAACGTGGTCACCACCAGGACCTTGACCGGCTCGGTCGCGGTCGAGCCGGCGAGGAGCCGGGTGGCCTCGATGCCGTCGAGGACCGGCATGCGCACGTCCATGACGACCACGTCGGGTTGCAGGCGCCGGGCGAGGTCGACGGCGGTCCTGCCGTCGCCGCACTCGCCCGCCACCTCCAGGTCGGGCTGGGCGTCGATGATGGTGACCAGGCCGGTGCGCACGAGCATCTGGTCGTCGCAGACGAGGACGCGGATCGGATCGCTCACGACGGGCTCCCCGCGGGGATGCGGGCGCGCACGACGAAGCCGCCGTCGGCGCCCGGACCGGCGTCGAACTCCCCGCCGAGCAGGTCCACCCGCTCGCGCAGCCCGGCCAGGCCCCGGCCCGAGCCCTCCGCCGCGGGCCCGGCGGCCGAGCGGCCGGACCGGACCTCCACGGCGATCTCGGAGCCGCGGTGGCGCACCAGGACTGCGGTGTCGGCGCCGCGGGCGTGCTTGAGCGCGTTGGTGAGTCCCTCCTGGACCACGCGGTAGGCGACGAGGTCGGCGCTGCCGGTCGCGGCGGCGGGCTCGCCCTGCTCGGTGAAGTCCACGGGCTGCCCGGCGCGGCGGGTCTGCTCCACGAGCGAGAGGAGCCGGCCCACCGGAGGCGTCCTCGGCTCTGCTCCGTGATCGGGGTCGAGGAGGTCGAGGAGGTGCCGCAGATCGGCCGTGGCCCGGCGCCCGGTGTCGCCCACGGCGTGCAGGGCCTGGTCGAGGCGGTCGCCGTCCAGGTAGCGCGCGGCCTCGGCCTGGACGATCATCGCGGTCACGTGGTGGGTGACGACGTCGTGGAGTTCGCGGGCGATGCTCGTGCGCTCGGCGGTGCGGGTGGCCTCGGCGACCCGGCGGCGCCGCTCAACTTCGGCCGCCCGGGTCGCGCGCAGCCACGCGCCGACGCCCCAGGTGGCCGCGAGCAGCACGTAGAACACCGCGAAGCTCGCCGCCCCTTCGGTGGAGCCGAGCCGCACGAGCGCGAGCGCCAGGCCCGCGTACGCCACCGTCAGCACCGCGATCGCCGTGCGCCGGAAGCGCTCCAGGTGCGCGCCCGCGCTCAGCACCGCGATCGGCAGGGCCGTGCCCGCGACCGTGTGGTAGCTGCCGAGCGAGGCGAGCGTGAAACCGAGCGCGACCAGTGCCATCGAGAGGGCCGGTCGCTTGCGGCGCAAGGCGAGCGGGAGGCATTCGAGGGCCATGATCGCCAGGCCCAGGGCGTCGAGCGGGCGGCCGGGGAGGTCGCCGACCTGGGTCTCGTGGCCGCGGAGCACCGGGAGGAACGAGAGGGCGGCGAGCAGCAGTCCGAGGGGGAGGTCCCGGACCGCGACGTCGAGGCGGCGCCAGCGGTCCGGGATCCGCCGGAGTTCCATCACCGGGGCAGTGTAGCCGCGGCGGCGGTGCGGTCGGCGCGGCGACGGATCGGCTGGAGGTTGCCGCGCCGCTTGGCGATCCATAGGAAGACCACGGTCATCAAGGCGCCGAAGCCGACCGCGTACAGGCTGCCCTCGGGGCCGAAGGCGCCGCCGGAGACGGCCACGGGCCCGGAGGTGGCGGCGTCGAGCAGGCCCTGCGGGGTGCCGTTGCCCGAGACCTCGGTGCTGAACAGCGCCGAGGCGGCGGTGTTCCATCCGAAGTGGAGGCCGATCGGGAGCCACAGGTTCCGGGTGGCGATGTAGGCGGCGCCGAGCATCCCGCCGGCCTCGATCGCGATGGCGACGGCCCCCCACAGGGTCGCGTTCGGGTTGACCAGGTGGATGAGTCCGAACAGGAGGCTCACGGACGCCAGGGCGATGCCGGACCCGAAGCGGCCCTCCACGATCCGCAGCAGCACGCCGCGGAACAGCAGCTCCTCGGTGACCGCCGCGGCGGCCATGAACCCGAGCAGGCCGACCGCGCCGCCGGGGGAGCCGAGCCCGTCGACCGTGTAGTGGCCGAGGAACGCGATGTTCGCGATGACGAACCCGAACATCACCACGCCCAGCAGCGTCCCCAGCGAGGTCTGCCCGACCGCGCCGGGCCGGCCCAGCTCGGTCACCGGCCGCCGCTCGGTCTTCGCGACCACCCACCGGTAGGCGATCACCGCCAGCACGGCCGTGGCGAGGCCGATCACCAGGACCAGCCAGGGGGTCCCGTCGGCGGCGTTGAGCGCCTGCCCGCCGAGGAAGGCGATCAGGGCGACCGCCGCGAGCTGCCATACGAGTCTCATGCGCACTCCTTCGCGGATGCCGCGGCGGGGGTCGCCGCGATCTGCCTGGAACGCTACGGATCAGCGCTTCTGCCCGCATCACCGTCGAGAGCGCTCTTCGGCGTAGCTCGCACGGGGGACGAGCACGGTGGCGGTCGCCGCGGGCCGCCCGTCCCCATGTCGCCCGCACCGGGGGACAAGCGGTTCGTAAAGAAACTTTCGGATTAATCGATTCAAATCCTTCCATATAAATACTGAACATGGTTAAGTAATCCCAGCCACGCAGCGGACACCCACGCCCCCTGGAGGACCCATGCACCGCAGGACCCTGTTCGGCCTCGCCGCCAGTGCCGGCGCCGGCGCCACCGCCGCGACGCTGCTCCCCGGCGCCGCGCACGCCGCCCCCACCGACGGCTGGACCCGCACCGACTTCACCTACACCGTCCAGAAGCCCTGGAACCTCAACGTGAACGACCGGTACTCCCACTCCGGCGGGGTCCACACGATGTGGGTGTACGACACCGACCAGCCGCACACCCAGGGCAGCCCCACCGACCCGCGCACCGAGCTGCGCTGGCACCAGGAGTTCAGCACCGGCCAGCACATGTGGGACGGCGACGTCTTCGTGCCCTCGGGCACCGACGGCCCCAGCATCGTGCAGATCCTCCGCGAGGACCGCCCCGCCGGAACGCCCGCCACGGACATCATGTTCTGGTTCCAGGCCGCGAACGGCGGGAGCATCCGCTACTACGACTTCGGCCAGGTCCTCGCCACCGGCATGGCGAACCGGTGGTTCAACTTCAAGCTCGCCCACTGGACCCAGAGCGGCACCCTCGGCGTGTGGATCGACGACCGCTGGATCGGCTCCTTCCAGGACCGCGGCCCGGCGCGGCGCTACTTCAAGAACGGCGTCTACCACCACGGTTCCGGCCGCGCCGAGGCGCGCTTCCGCAACCTCAAGTACTGGACCAAGTGACCCCCGGCCGCCGCTCACGGGGGCGGCGGCCCCTCACCCGGCACCGCATCATCGAGCCACGGCGACCTCCCCGACCGACGGCGACCGGGTGATCTCCCGGACGAAGCCCAGGTAGTCCACCGCCTCAGGCAGGGACGGCAGGTCGATCGAGTGCTTGCCGTCCTCCGCCGGGTCGTAGACCCCCGCGATGATCCGCAGCCGCGTCGCCCCGCCCGGCCAGCCGCCGTCGGCCAGCGGCAGCAGGACGCCCCCGGTCCCCGCAGCGCCCCCATCGCCGCTCCGGGCGTCCCCACCGGCCGGACTCCCCTCGGCGCCGTCGGCAGTGCCGCCGACCCCGCTCCCCGCGGTGGCGTCGAGGAGCAGCCGCTCCACATTGCCCTCCGCCGGTTCCGGGATCACCAGCCCGTCGCGGATCACCCCGTGGCCGAACGCCAGGAGCACCGAGACGTACCCGGCGCCGAAGCGCTCGCGCAGCAGCCGCCCCGAGGTGATGAACGGCCGCCCCGGGCTCACCGCGACCTCGGCCTCCGACAGGACCCCGGTCATCGCGACCCCGTCGAAGTACACGACCTTCCCCCCGGCCTCCTCGTGCGCGGCGGTGATCCGCTCCGCGATGCCCCGCGAGATCGCCCCGAAGTCCGGATTCGCGGCCACCGAGTGCGCATGGAAGCCCGTGATCTCCTCGGCCAGCGCCAGCACCCCCGGCTCGGGCGCGAGCACCCGCACCAGGTCCAGCGCCTCGCTCGCCAGCTCGGCGAACGGCCGGCCCGGATGGGTCCCCTGGTGGATCTGGAGGTGCTCGTTGACCTCGTGCGCGGTGCGGATCACCGCGTACCGTTCGCGGATCGCGGCCGCCGCGGCCGGGTCGGTCCGCTCCGCGGCCTCCAGCACCCGGTCGTAGTCTCCGGGCTCGGTCTGCCTGGGGCCGTTGCCGATCACCCGCACCGGGTCGTCGGCGTGCGCCGTGTTGAACGCCCGGAGCCGCCGCAGCAGTTCGGCGTTGGCCTCGGTGCGGTTCGGCAGCCAGCCGCTGCGCACGACCTCGTGCAGGTCCTCGCGCTCGCCCAGCACGTACTGGTCCATGCGCTCGGCCACGTTGGCGCTGTCGGGGATCACGACGATCCGATACCCGGCCTCCTCGACCAGCGCCGTGGTCAGATCGACGCGGTGGCGGTCGATCTCGGCCGACTCCCTGGTGTTCTCCCCGATCGCCACGACCGCGGCCGCCCGTGCGGCGGCGAGGACCGGCCCCGGGTCGGCGAGGGGTCGGGCGTGGTCGCGGATCCATTCGCGCGTGGTGTTCATGACGGCCTCCTTGTGATGATGCGGTCTCGCGGTGGTGCGGTTTCCTGAGGCCAAGTTACGAGGGGGTCGACTGGGGCCGCATCTGTCGAACGACCGAAACCCACCTGACGAAAGTGAGGCCCGCCGGTCACCCGGCGGGCCTCGCTCATGCCGTCTCGGTTCAGCGCTCGCCCGCCTTGCGGAAGTACACGAGCCGGCGCAGCAGCATCTCCGCCGGGCCCCGGTACCGCAGGCGCCGCATGACGTCGGCGGCGACGACCGTGAACGCCCACACCAGGACCGCGCACAGCCCCGACACCAGCAGCGGGCTGTCCGTGCGCTCCGGCAGAGCCAGCGCGAACGGCGCCGCGAGCGCCAGCCACGCCACCGACTGGAACAGGTAGCCCGTCAGCGAGCGCTGCCCCAGGGACGCGATCGCCGTGAGCACCGGGCCGTGCGAGTCCCGGCGGCGGCCGACCGCGTACGCGATCAGGCCGAACAGGGCGCCGTAGCCGAGGCCGCCGAAGAACCCGGAGGTCTCGTACAGCATCTTCACCGACCCGGCGGTGCCCTCGTCGACGCTGATCGCACCGGCGGTGAGCAGGGCCATCGGCATGCCCGCGGTGATCGCGACGGCGAGGCCGCCGATCGCGGTGGTGCGCAGCAGCCGCAGGTGCTCCTGCGGCGCTTCGAGGACGCGGTGCCGCGCGGCCCACGCGCCGACCCACACCATGAGGATCATCGGCACGATCGTCAGCGTGTGCACCGGCCACTCGGCCGCCCGCTCGGTCAGCGACTCCAGGTAGGTGCCCGCCAGGACCGAGGGGAACGGGGACACCGGCACTTCAGCGCCGCTGCCGCCGCCGAGGAGGCCGATCGTGGTCATGGCCGCGAGGACCAGCGTGTAGGCGCCGCCGACCGCGAGGTACCAGGGGGCGAAGCGGTGCACCCGGTCCGACCGCTGGAGCAGCAGCAGGGTGAAGAGGACGCAGATGATGCCGTAGGCGCCCAGGAAGTCGCCGGAGTAGAGCAGGACGCCGTGGACGGCGCCGAAGGCGAACAGGGCGAGGCCCCTGCGCAGCAGCACGTTTCGCACTTGCCGGGCCGAGGCGCCGGACTGCTCCTGGCGCCGCGAGAGCTGCACGAGGCCGTAGCCGAAGAGCAGGGCGAACAGCGGGAACGCGCGGGCGTGCACGAGCTCGACCATGAGGAAGTTGTAGACGCGCTCGGCGCCCTGCGGGTCGATCGCGACCCCGGGGGCGCTGGCGAGGAAGTACCCGGCGCTGTTGGCGAGGGCGATGAGCAGGAGCATGGCGCCGCGGGCGAGGTCGGGGGCGAGGGCGCGCTCCCCGGTGCGGACGGGGCCGCGGGCGGTGCCGGGCCGGGCGGGCGGCGCGGTGGCGACTGGGGTGGTCATGTCGTTCCTTCGTTTCGAGTTCCGGTGGATCAAGTTAGTGTCTGAAGGATACTATACGTGGGACACTAATAGGGTGTGCAATGATGGCCCCGCATCGACCGCGAGGACCGGAAGGAGGACCGCCAGGCCATGGACCAGGACCGCGTCCCGCTCGAACTGGCCCGAATGTGGCGCATCCCACTCGATTCGAAGCTCGGCCGCCCGGCCAAGCTCGACGTCGGGACCGTCGTGGACGCCGCGGTCGCCCTGGCCGACCGCGAGGGCCTCGCGGCCGCCACCCTCCCGCGGGTCGCCGAGTCCCTCGGCGTCACCAAGATGTCCCTGTACCGGCACGTCGGCTCCAAGGACGAACTGCTCGACCTCATGCGGGACAGCGCGACCGGCCCCGTCCCCGACGCGCTCGCCGGCACCGGCCCCTGGCGCGAGCGCATGCGCATGTGGGCCACCGCGCACCTCGACGTCCTCGCGGCGCACCCGTGGCTCGCCCACGTCCAGCCCTCCGGCCCGCCCAACGGCCCCAACGGGATCGACTGGTTCGACGCCGGGCTCCGCGCACTGCGCCTGACGGGCCTCGACTGGGGCGCCAAGGTCGGCGCGCTCATGATCGTCGGCGGCTACGTCGCCAGCGCCGCGCAGCTCGCGCAGTCCCTCGCCGCCGGCCGCGAGGGCACCGGCCTGGACCAGGCCGCCGCCGAGCGCGAGTACGGCCGCGCCATGGCCCGCCTCGTCGACCCCGAGCGGTACCCGGACGCGGCGGCCCTCTTCAGTGGCGGGCTCCTGGAGGACACCGGCGACGAGACCGGCGAGAACGACTTCCGCTTCGGCCTGGAGCTGCTGCTCGACGGCATCGCGGTCGCGGTCGCCGAAGCAGGGGACGGCTGAGCGGCCCAGTGCGAAGCCCAGGGCCGCATGGCATCACACGTCCGCGGACCCGGGAGCTCCCGTGCCGGCGGCAGGTGCCCGGAGGCCCGGCCGCCGCCGCTCACTGCGCCGAGGTGCGCTCCAGGAACGGGATCACGAGGGCGGCGAGCTCGTCCGGGCTCGTGTAGTTCGCGTCGTGCGGGGCGTCCGGGACGACGGCGGTCTCGGCCCGGGGGAGCGCCCGGTCGAGCTCGCGGACCCAGCGCTGCGGCGCCACCGTCTCCTTCGCGCCGCGCGCGATGAGGACCGGCGCCTTCACCGCCGGGAGGCGCTGTTCGATGCGGTCGTCGAGCGCGATGCCGAAGGTCCGCCACGCGCGGCGCACCCCCGCGTCGGCGAGGTCGCGCAGGATCACCGGGAGCTGCCCCGGGTCCTCGTGCGGGAGGCCGCGCAGCCACCGCCAGATCTGCCGCGGCTTGGTCGCCGCCGCCGAGTCCATGGTGGGCCCGACCAGGACCAGGCTCTTCACCAGCGCCGGGTACTCGGCCGCCAGCGCCGTCGCGACCTGCGCACCGAAGGAGTTGCCGAGCACCGCCACCGGCCCCTCGCCCACGGCCTCGAGCCAGGCCGCGATCCAGCCGGCCAGGCCGTCCACGTCGGCCACCCGGCCCGGATCGCCGCTCAGGCCGAAGCCCGGCAGGTCCAGGGCCCGCACCGGGCGGCTGCCGGCGAGCCGCGCCGCCAGCGGCATCATGTACCGGTGCGACACGGCCAGGCCGTGCACCAGCAGCACCGGCGTCCCCGGCGGGTCCTCCCGGCTCGCCCGGTGGTGCAGCCGCACCCCGTCCACCTCGGTCCAGCGGCTCTCGAACACCGCGTCCGGCCGCGGCGCGGCGGCGGCGAGCCGGTAGTGCTCGCGGAGGTGCTTCCAGTTCCAGTCGCGCATCGCACCCCTGTCCGACGTCACAGTGCCAGAGCGAGGATACCGCCACTGGAAGTGAACGGCGGGCCGACCGGTACGCGTTTGACCGTTTGCGGCCTCGGGAACGCTCTGAGTGGAAATGCGGAGATGGGAGGAGAATCGCCATGATGGTGATCATCAGGACCGTCGCGTGGACGGTCGGACTGGCCGTCGCCAGGGCACTGCTCGAGTACGCGGTCGAGCACCACGCGGAAAAGAAGTCCGAACGCAAGATGGAGGCCAAGCAGGAGAAACACCGCCTCCGAAAGGGCTGACACCCTCCTTCCGCGACCTTCCCGACCGGTGATCGGCACGACGACTCCGGACGGGCGCTCGCTGCCCGGTGATAGCATTCGTCAGCGTCATCCGCCGGAGCAGTAGAGACCCATTGGGAGGAGTCGTGACGGCAGATCCCACGATCGGCATCTGGCCCTTGCGGATCGAGGAATGTGAATGTCACAGGGACGGTCTCACCGTCTCCGGTGAGATAGATTTGAACGGCCACGACGAATGGGAACACGCGTTGCGGCTGGCGACCGGCCGGAGCGCGGCCGTCCATCTCCATCTCGCCGAGCTCAGGTTCATCGATGTTCGCGGCGTGACCTTGCTGGTGAACATCGCCGACGGCCTGAGCGACGGGAAGCGCATCGTCGTGCACGAGGCGCCGCCCGGTTTGCAACGCGTCATGAAGGTCCTGTGGCCGGAGGCCGGGACCGCGATCGCGATCGAAGGTGAACGATGACCACCGGGACCGCCCACGGGGAACCAGGCGTGCAGGACGGGTTCGAGCACCCCGCCCTCTTCTACTCGGGCTCGGACGAGTACCTCGCCGGGACCGTGCCGTTCATCGAGTCCGCGCTGCGCGCCGGCGAACCGGTCGCCGCCGCCGTCCCCGGGCACAACCTCGAGGCCCTGCGCCGCGCGCTCGGCACCGACGCCGAGCGGGTCGAGTTCGTCGACATGGCCGACGCCGGCGCCAACCCCGCCCGCATCATCCCCGGCGTGCTGCGCTCCTTCATCGACGCGCACAAGGGGACCCGGGTCCGCATCATCGGCGAGCCGATCTGGCCCGGCCGCAGCGAACTGGAGTACCCCGCGTGCGTCCAGCACGAGGCGCTGCTCAACCTCGCCTTCACCGGCCGCCCGGTCACCAAGCTGTGCCCCTACGACACCCAGGGGCTCAGCGAGCGCGCCATCGCCGACGCCAAGGCCACCCACCCGCTGCTCATCGACAGCACCGGCCGCCACCCGAGCGACGAGTACGACCCCGACGGGATCCTCGACGCCTACAACCGGCCCCTCGACCCCGCCCCGCGGCGGGCCGTCGAGCGCAGCGCCGACCGGCACACCCTCGACAACGCGCGCTGGTTCGCCACGTCCTACGGCCGCGCCGCCGGCATGTCGAGCATGCAGCTCATCGACCTCGAGATCGTCATCACCGAACTGCTCACCAACTCCATCAGCCACGGCGGCGGCGAGGGCCTGTTCCGCATCTGGGCCGAGGACGCGCAGCTGGTGTGCGAGGTCAGCGACGCCGGACACATCACCGACCCGCTCGCCGGGCGGATGCCGACCGACGACTCCCAGTTCCACGGCAGAGGGCTGGTGCTCGTGAACCAGATCGTCGACCTGCTCCTCGTACACACCAGCCCTCGCGGGACCACTGTTCGGTTCTACCTGCGGCTTCCGACCACTTAGGGCCCGTCCCGCGGATCAGGCCGGTCGTCCGGCACCTGATCCGCAGGACAGGCCCTACGTGGTTCAGCGGTCCATGGAGTCGGCGAGCTCCTCCCGGAGCTCGTTCAGCGTGCGGCTCAGCAGCCGCGACACGTGCATCTGCGAGATGCCGATCTCCTCGGCGATCTGCGTCTGGGTCATGTCGCCGAAGTAGCGCAGCGCCAGGATCTTGCGCTCGCGCTCGGGCAGCTCCTGGATCAGGGGGGCCAGGGACTCGTGGTTCTCGACGAACTCCAGCGAGGCGTCCTCGTCGCCCATCGTCTCGGCCAGCGGCAGGCGGCCGTCGCTCTCGAACGGGGACTCGTCCAGCGAGACGGGGCGGTACGCCTGGCGCGCTTCGAGTCCTTCGAGGACCTCGCGCTCGGTGACGCCGAGGTGCTCGGCGAGTTCGGCCTCCGTCGGGGGGCGGCCGAGGCGCTGGGAGAGTTCGGCACCGGCGTTGTTGAGCGAGAGCCGCAGCTCCTGGAGACGGCGGGGGACGCGCATCGGCCAGGTGGTGTCGCGGAAGTGCCGCCGGACCTCGCCCATCACCGTGGGGACGGCGAAGGAGAGGAAGTCCGAGCCCTTGCTCGGGTCGAAGCGGTCGACCGCGTGGATGAGTCCGACCGAGGCGACCTGCACGAGGTCGTCCTTGGCGATGCCCTTACCGGAGTAGCGCCGGGCGATGTGCTCGGCGAGGGGCAGGTACCCGGTGACGAGTTCGTCCCTGGCCTCGGAGCGCCGGGGGTCGTCGGGCTCCAGTCGGGCGAGCTCCGCGAAGAGGGGCTCCAGGTGCGCGTAGTCGTCGGACTTCTTCGAACGCTGCTCTTGTCGTGTCTCGGTCATGAGATCGTCGTCCTCCCGTTTCTCTGTGGGGCCGGGGCGCAGACGCCATGTTGCCTGTCCGTCTATTTGCTCCATTGGTCCAGAGGGCCGGGGTGCCCTCCGAACGTCGTAGTCCTCATCATAGGAGCTGCCGATCGGATTGTCACCTACCGGGTGGTAACCTATTTTATAAACCTGTTTGTGATGCACATCACATATTGAATTCGCATGGGCCGCAATGATTGAGAGTAGTCATTCTGTGGCACCATTGAACGCGAGTCGACGGACTCACTGTAGGACTTCTGCAATCGCTCTTGTAGGTCCTCTGAAACACGTTGCCACTGTTCCCAGACATATCGGAGGCGACCAGGGATGCCAGTCGGTCCAGAACGTACGAATGCGCAACCGTTCGATCACCCTGCGCTGTACTACTCCGGACCCGCCGAATACCTCGCCGGCACCGTCCCCTTCGTCGAAACCGCCCTCGCGGCGGGCGAACCGGTCGCGGTGTCGGTGCCCGGGCCCAATCTCGACCTCCTCCGCGACGCCCTCGGCCCCGCGAGCGGACACGTCCTCATGCTCGACATGACCGAGGAGGGCGCCAACCCCGGCCGCATCATCCCCGGCGTGCTCCGCGAGTTCGCCGACCGCCACCCCGGCCGCCGCGTCAGCATCATCGGCGAGCCGATCTGGCCCTCCCGCACCGAGGTCGAGTACCCCGCCTGCGCCCAGCACGAGGCGCTCATCAACCTCGCCTTCGCCGGCCGCGATGCCGCCATCCTGTGCCCCTACGACGTCGACGGCCTCGACGACCGCGCGCTCGCCGACTCCCTCGCCACCCACCCGGTCCTCATCGACGCCAAGGGGACCCGCGACAGCGGGGACTTCGACCCGCAGCGGATCATCGACCGCTACAACCGCCCGCTCCCGGCCCCGCCGCGCCACGCCGTCGAGCGCAGCGTCGACCGCGACTCCGTCGACAACGCCCGCTGGTTCACCGCCGCGTACGGGCGCAACGCGGGGCTCTCCGCGCTCCGGCTGGTCGACCTGGAGATCGCGGTGACCGAGCTGGTCACCAACAGCGTCATGTACGCCGGCGGCGGGCTGCTGCGGATCTGGACCGAGGACGGCCACCTCGTGTGCGAGGTCGCCGACTCCGGCCGCATCACCGATCCGCTGGCGGGCCGGCGGCCCGTGGACGAGTACTCCCAGGGCGGGGGACTGCTCCTCGTCAACGCCGTCGTGGACCTGCTCCGCACCCGCTCCGGCCCCGAGGGCACCACGCAGCGCCTGTACCTTCGATTGTCCGATTGAGACGGTGCGGCGGCCCGGGCGGGTACCCGGGCCGCCGCACCGCGCTCCTCACTTGACCGTGTACGTGATCGCGTCGGTGCGCATGACGTCCCCGGAGACCTTGACGGCCCGGAACACGTGCTCGCCGCCGCCGAGGCCGTCGAGCGCGAACAGGACCTGCCCGGTGGTCCGGACCTCGCCGTGGGTGTCGACGCGCCCGATCAGCTCGCCGTCCACGTACACGTCGACCTCGCCCTGGTCGGGCGCGAGCGGCCCGGTCCAGGTCACGGCGCCGCCCTTGAACGCGAACTCGACGGCGTCGCCGTCCACCGCCGTGGCGTGCACGTCGTCCAGGTGGTCGCCCCGGAACCGGAAGTCCAGCGCGGCCTCGCCGTCCGGCAGCGTCGCGAGGTACGCCGCCGACAGCGTGACGGTGTCCCCGGCCAAGGTGTAGTCCGTGCCCGCTTCGAGTGCGGTGCCGCCGTAGCCGATCCCGGCGAGTTCGCCGGGGTCGCGCAGCACCTGCACGTCGAGGTCGGCCGGCCGCGCGCGGTCGAAGGCGGCGCTGCCGGGTTCGACCAGGCGCTCCTTGACCACGTCGAAGCGGTCGAGGAGCATGAACGTGCCCGACTTCTTGACGATCCTGATGGTGTGCGCGCCGTTGGGGAGGTCCCGGACGCTGTAGACCGCCTGCTGGACGCCGCGGCCCTCGTCCCGGTGGGTGTCCACGGTGTCGACGAGTTCGCCGTCGAGGTAGACCTCCACCTCCCCTTGGGACTCGTGGGTCTCGGTGACGTAGTCGACGCCGGTGCCCACGAAGGTGTACTCGGCGCCGTCCCCGTCCGCCTCAGTGTAGTGGACGTCGTCGCCGGTGTCGCCCAGGCCGCGGCCGGTGCTGTGGCCCCAGGCCCCGGTGTAGACGATCCCGGTGTCGGGGTCGTTGACCTGCGTGACCGGCGACGCCGCGGGCGGGACCGGGGTCTCGCCGGTGGACGAGTCGCCGACGCCGATCACGAACGGCTGGCTCGCGGCCGCGACCTCCTGGTTCCCGTTGCGGGCCCAGTCGCCCTCGTAGCCGACGCGCAGCTCGTCGTCGTTGACGGTGACCTCGGAGCCCTTCGTCGGGGTGAGCGTGAAGAGGCGCGCGCCGTGGACCGGAACGTCCTCGGCCACGTACTCGTCCTCGTGCGTCCCGCGGCCCTGCTGCGTCCACAGGTCGCGGACCTTCGCGGAGCCGTCGAGGCCGATCGCGCCGAAGTCGACGGCCATGTCCGCCTCGGTGCGGCCCAGGTTGAACAGGGCGACGGTGATCGTCCCGTCCGGGTTGTGCGCGTACCAGGTCTGGCGGTCGGTCGCGATCGAGACGGGCCGGGCGGGGACGCCGGCCTGCTGGACGCCGATGACCTCGTCGTTGGTGAGCAGTTCGATCCCGAACTCGTCGAGGTCCGTCATGTCGTTGCCCAGGTAGATCGGGGAGGCCGCGACCGCCCACAAGGTCATGGCGGCGCGCCGCTCGTCCCGGGTGAGTCCGTCCATCCGACCGTTGCCGACGTTGAGCGAGTCGAGGTCGTTCCAGCCGCGGTCGGGGCCGGCGTACCGCCACCAGTCGGCGACGCGCGGGAAGAGCCGGTCGACGTTCTCCCAGGTCGTCAGCGCCTCGCCGGGGCAGTAGCACTCCACGTCCCAGTCGACGCGCCAGCCTTGCGCGTGCTCGGCCCACAGGTCGGCGTAGCGGATGTCGAGGGCCCACGACAGCTCCAGCCAGATCCCGTGCGGCTCCAGGGCCTGCGACCAGGCGGCGACGTCGTCGCGGGAGTCGAGCGTCAGGTCCCCGATCCCGGAACCCGGCGTCACGGAGTCGAACTTGAGGAAGTCGACGCCCCACGCGGCGATCTCGTCCGCGATCGAGTCGACGTACGCCTGCGCGCAGGGGTTCGCGAAGTCGATGCGGTAGCCCAGGTCCCAGTAGTCGGCCTGCTGGAGCGGCTGCATCGCGATCTCGCCGGTGGTGCACCCGGGCGCCCCGTAGACCGGGAGGTCGTCCTCGTAGACCTGCGGCGACAGGCCCGGGATCATGTACAGCCCGAACTTCTGGCCGTTGCCGTGGACGTGGTCGATGACGGCCTGGAGGCCGTCGGGGTAGAGGGTGTCGCTGGGGACGGGGCGGCCGTACCCGTCGACGCCGCCGTTCCAGCCGGCGTCGACGTTGATGTACTCGTAACCGTGCTCCTGCAGCTTGTCGTGCATGGCGTCGGACTGGGCGGTGAGCTGCTCGGCGCTGATCCACTGGCTCTCACCGGTGTAGACCTGCATGGAGAAGCTGCTCCAGCCCATGTAGGGCCGCTCGCCCAGGGGTTCGGCCGGGTCGCCGGTCTCGGCGGACGCGGGCGGGACGGCGACGAGGGCGAGGGAGGCCGCGGCGGCGGCCGCCGCGGTCGCTCCCCAGAGCCGCCGTCGGATCTGGTTGCGTTGCATGGGTTCCTTTCGGGGTCGGCGCTGACCGCTCCGGTCTCGGTGCTGACGGATCTCAGTCGAGCCGGAGCCCTGCGATCGCGTCGCGGTCCCAGGCGATGCCGAGGCCGGGCGCGTCGGGGGCGTGGAGGCGGCCGTCCCGCAGCCGGACGGTGTCGGCGGCGACGGCGCGCAGTTGGGGGATGTGCTCGACGTACCGCCCGTTGGGGACGGCCGCGGCGAGCGAGGCGTGGAGTTCCATGAGGAAGTGCGGGGCCACCGGCAGCGAGTGGGCCTCGGCGAGGTGCGCGGCCTTGAGCCACGGCGTGACGCCGCCGATCCGCGCGGCGTCGGGCTGGAGGACCGCGGCCGCGCCGAGGCGCGCGTAGGTCTGGAACTGCCGCAGCGAGTACAGGCTCTCGCCGACCGCGATCGGGATCGCGGTGGCGGCGGCCAACCGCTGGTGCGCGAGCGGGTCGTCGGCGGGCAGCGGCTCCTCGAACCATTCGATCCCGAAGGGCGCGAACGCGTCCGCGCGCCGGACCGCCTCGCCGAGGGTGAAGCACTGGTTCGCGTCGAGCATGATCGCGAAGTCCTCGCCGACCGCGTCGCGGACCGCGCCGATCCGGTTCGCGTCCTCGACCGCGGTGGGCCTGCCGACCTTGAGCTTGACGCCCGCGAACCCGGCGTCGCGGGCCGCGAGCGCCCCCTCGACCAGTTCCTCGGTGTCGAGGTGGAGCCAGCCGCCCTCGGTGTCGTACGCGGGCACCGACTCCTGGGCGCCGCCGGCCGCGCGCCACAGCGAGCGGCCGGTGCGGTGCCCGTCGGCGTCCCACACGGCGGTGTCGACGGCCGCGAACGCGAGCGAGGTGATCGCCCCGGTCATCGTGGCGCGGGTCGAGGCGGCCATGGCCTCCCACACCGCTTCGGGCCGGGTCGCGTCGAGGCCGGCGACGGCCGGGAGCACGGTGGCGCGCAGGAGGCTGAGGACCGCGGGCCCGCCGGTGCCGATCGTGTACGTGTAGCCCAGGCCCGTGGCCCCGGACTCGCAGGTGAGCTCCACGAACACGGTCTCCTGCGCCCGGAACGACTGCATCGCGTCGGTGCGGGGCCGCTCGACGGGCAGCTCGCACAGCCACGCCTCGGCGGCCGTGATCCGGTCGCTCACGGGGCCAGCTCCTCGCGCAGCGCGGCGGTCTCGGCGAGCCACAGGTTCGCGAGAGCGGTGTGGCCGTTCGCGTTCGGGTGCACGCCGTCGGGGGCGAGCGCGGCGGCGTCGCCGAGGGCGTTCAGGGCCGCGTCGGCGGGCAGGAGCGGGGCGCCGTGCTCGGCGGCGAGGCGCCGCACGACCGCGATCTTGTCCTCCAGGTCCCCGCGCCAGGTCCGCTGGTCCTCGTCGGCGGGCAGCAGGAACGGCTCGATGAACACGAAGCGCGCATTCGGGAGCCGTTCAAGGAGGTGCCGGTAGTCGGCCTCGTAGTCGGCGGTCGGGGTGTGCGCGCCGCCGTTGTGCGGCCGCCAGACCTCGTTGATGCCTACGAGGATGCTGACGACGTCGGGCGCCTCGGCGACGGCGTCGGCCTCCCAGCGCCTGGTCATGTCGTTCGCGCTGTCGCCGGAGACGCCGCGGTTGAGGACCCGGAAGCCCTCGGCGGCGAGGACCGGGGCGAGGACGCGGACGTAGCCGTCGCCCAGGCCCTCGGGGTCGGTGCGGCGGTCGCAGTCGGTGATGCTGTCGCCGGTGAAGAGGACGAGCGGTGCGGTGCTCACGGGAGCCTCCTGAGTTCGAAGATCATGGCCTGCTGGGGGTTCAGGGTGGGGAGCGGGACGCCGGCGACGGCGAGGACGCCGCCGTCGAGGTCGATCCAGTCCGCCGCCGCGGCGGCGATCCACCCGGGGTCGCGGCCCTGGTGGCGGCTGGGGTCGCCGAGGTCGCCGCGCACACGGATGCGGTAGCGGGCGGCGGGGTCGAGTCCGGGCAGGCGCACCCGCCCGGTCTGGCCCGCGGGGGAGGTGGCGGTGCGGGCCCACGTGTAGAGGGCGTGCGCGCCGTCCTGTGCGACGATGCCGGTGAGCTGCACCGCGTCGTCGGCGAGGTCGGCGTTCACGATCCGTCCTGAATGGATGAGCAGTCGCAGCTCGCGGTACATGCCGGCCCAGGCGCGCACCCGCTCCAGCTCCTCGTCCGAGGCGGTCTGGAGGTCCATCTCGATGCCCGCGTGGGCGGTCAGCGAGGCCGCGAGGCGGAACGCGAGGTCGGTGGTCCGCGAGGTGGTGTGCGAGCGGGCGGCCCCGAGGTGGGAGCCGATGAGCTCGGGCGGCACCAGCATCCGCGTCCACCGCTCGATCTGGGCGCGTTCGACCGGGTCGTTGCAGTCCGAGGCCCAGAGCCGGTCGGTGCGGTCGAGGATGCCCAGGTCGATGCGGCCGCCGCCGCCCGAGCAGGTCTCGATCTCCAGGCCCGGATGGAGCGCGCGCAGCTCGTCGAGGAGCCGGTAGAGCGCGAGGGTCTGGGCCCGCACGCTGGAGCGCTCGGCGCCGTCGCGGCGGCTCACCGCCTCCAGCAGGTCCCGGTTGTGGTCCCACTTGAGGTAGTCGATGCCGTACTCGCCGACCAGCGCCGAGATCCGGTCGCGCACGTGCGCGTACGCCTCGGGCCGGGCGAGGTCGAGCACGTACTGGCGCCGCGCGGCCGGGCCGAGGCCCTGCGCGGGGCCGAGCACCCAGTCCGGATGCGCGCGTGCGAGGTCGGAGTCGAGGTTGACCATCTCGGGCTCGAACCACAGCCCGAACTCCATGCCGTGGCCGCGCACGAGGTCGACCAGGGGCCGCAGGCCCTCGGGCCACACGCCTTCGTCCACGTACCAGTCGCCGAGGCCGGCGTGGTCGCCGCGGCGGCCCCGGAACCAGCCGTCGTCGAGGACGATCCGCTCGACCCCCACCTTCGCGGCGCGGGCGACGAGCCCGGTGAGCCGGTCCATGTCGTGGTCGAAGTAGACGGCCTCCCAGGTGTTGAGCACCAGCGGGCGGGGCTCGGCCGGATGCGAGGCCCGGGCGCGCAGGCGCCGGTGGAGGCGGTCGGCGATCCCGTCGAGCCCGCTGCCCGACCACGTGAACACCGCGGTCGGGGCGTCGTAGCGCTCGCCGTCGGCCAGGCGCACCTCGCCGGGGTGCAGCAGCTCCCCGGCGCCGAGGACGGCGGCGAACAGGCCGGTGCCCTCGGGCAGGCGCTCGGCGAGGTACTCGCTCTCGCCGCTCCACGCCAGGTGCACCGTCCACAGCTCGCCGTGGCCGAAGCCGAACCCGTCGGTGCCGAGGGCCATGAGGAACGGCGTGTCGTGGCCGGGCTTGCCCCGGTGCGCGCGCCGGGCGTGGGTGCCGAACCGGAGCGGGCCGCGCTGGGGCGCCCGCTCGCGGCACCACTTGCCGGTGAAGTCGAGCAGTTCGGCCGCCCGGTCGGGCACGGGCATGAGGACCCGCAGGCCGTCGAGCGTGTACGGCTCGGCCGCCCCCGGGGCGAGCGCGAGGTCGCGGGTGACCGACTGGTCGACCGCGAGGACCCCGAACTCGTCCATGGCGAACACGATCTCGCCGCGCAGGGCGCTCACCCGGTCGGCGAAGCGCAGCGCGATCCGCCCGCCGCCGCTGCGACCCGGCACGGCCTGGACCTCGACGAGCTCGGGCCGCGGGGTGGTCGCGGTCCCGGCGGCGTGGCCGCGCTGGGCGGGCGTACCGGACCAGCCGTCGCGCTCGACCGGCCAGACGGTGAGCCGCCGCGGCTCGTCGGGGGAGTTGTTGAGCAGCGCCGGTGCGGCCGTCTCGCGCAGGCCCGCGGCCGGCCCCGGGTCGGCGCCCCAGTGCAGGACCTGGGGGACCGGCCCGGCCGCGTCGACCACGAGCGCGGCGCCCGCGGCCCTGAGTGTGAAGACGGCGTCCTCGCCGTGGCCCATCTCGGTTCCCACTTTCATCACGATCAATTACTTGACAGCGTTAATTAATCATGTCTACGCTGTCGGCGCAAGAGCGGGTCGCGCAGCGCCGCCGACGAGAACCCGCAGAACATGCGGCTGACCAGGGGGTCGGCCGCGGAACAGGAAAGATCGATGACGCTCTTGAACTCCGGGCCCGCTCCCGCCCGGGACCTCTCGACCGGGTCGGGCGCGCCGCGGCGCCGCCCCGCGTCGCCCTCCCACCGCGGCGACGGCCCCCTCGCGTGGGTCCTCATCGCCCCCGCCCTCATCGGGTTCCTCGTCTTCGCCGTCTACCCGACGCTCCGCGGGATCTACCTCAGCTTCACCGAGTTCCGGGTCCTCACCCCGCCGAAGTGGATCGGGTTCGCGAACTTCCAGGAGCTCGCCGGGGACCCCGTCTTCTGGAACTCCCTGCGCGTCACCGTCTACTTCGTCGTCGTGGCCGTCGGGCTCACCGTCATCGCCGCCGTCACCACCGCCGCGGTCCTCCACCGGCTCACGTCCTCCACCGTGATCCGGGGCCTCATCATCCTGCCGTTCCTCATCTCCGGCGTCGTCGCCGCGACCGTCTGGTCCTGGATGCTCGACCCCCAGCTCGGCATCGTCAACGCCGTCGTCCACGCCTTCGGCGGCGACGGCGTCCAGTTCCTCACCTCGCGCGAGTGGGCGATCCCCTCCATCGCGTTCATCCACGTGTGGAAGAACCTCGGCTACACCGCGATCATCCTCTTCGCCGGGCTCCAGACCATCCCGCCGCAGGTCTACGAGGCCGGGCGCATCGACGGCGCCGGCGAGACCCGCATGTTCTTCTCGCTCACGCTGCCCCTGCTCAAGCCCATCCTCGCGCTCGTCCTGGTGCTCAACGTGATCGGCGCCTTCCAGGTCTTCGACCTCGTCTCGGTCACCACCAAGGGCGGCCCGGCCAACGCCTCCAACGTGCTCCAGATGTACATCTACTCGAAGGCGTTCGGCCAGTTCGACTTCGGTTACGCGTCGGCCATGTCGCTGGCGCTCTTCGCGATCCTCATCGCCATCACCTTCCTGCAGATGCGACTCCTGCGCGCCAACGAATCGGAGCAAGCCTGATGCGCACCCGCCGACTCAGCCCGGGCCGGATCCTCGCCTGGATCTACCTCGCGGTCATCCTCGTCGTCACGGTCTTCCCGTTCTACTGGATCCTGCGCACCGCCCTCTCGGACAACTACGCGCTCCTGGGGAACCCGTCCTCGCTGCTCCCGGTCGACTTCACCTGGGGCCCCTTCGCCCGCGTCCTCGGCCTCGCCTCCGCCGAGGAGTCGATCGCCGAAGGCGGCTCCGGCGCCACCCTCGACCTCGGCCGGTACCTCGTCAACTCCATCGTCTACGCGACCGCCTCGACCTTCCTCATCGTCCTGTTCTCGCTCCTGGCCGCCTACGCCTTCGCCCGGCTCCACTGGCGCGGCAGGGACCTCGTCTTCAGCCTCTTCCTGGCCGCGCTCATGGTCCCCGGCATCCTCACCCTGCTCCCGAACTTCGTGCTCGTGCGCGACCTCGGCCTGCTCAACACCTTCGCGGGCATGATCCTGCCCTACGGCCTGTTCTCGGCCTTCAACATCTTCTTCCTGCGCCAGTTCATGCTCGGCCTCTCCGCCGAGACCGAGGAGGCCGCCCTCATCGACGGCGCCGGCCGCGTGCGCATCCTCTTCGGCATCACCATCCCGATGACCAGCGGTCCCATCACCACCCTGTCGATCCTCGGGTTCATCGGCATGTGGAACGACTACTTCTGGCCGCTCCTGGTCACCACCGACGAATCCGTGCAGCCCCTGACGCTCGCGCTCGCGGTCTTCAAGCAGTCCTCGCCGCAGTCCCAGCCCGACTGGGCCGGACTCATGGCCGCGACCCTCGTCGCCGCGCTCCCGATGCTCCTGCTGTTCATGGTGTTCGGCCGCCGCATCGTCAACTCCATCGGCTTCACGGGGCTCAAATGACCGGGACCCTCCGCTTCGCCTGGGCCGCGCCCGCCGCCGCCTGGGAAGAGGCCACGCCGCTCGGCAACGGCCGCATCGGCGCCATGGCCTTCGGCGGGCCCGACGCCCGCTACCAGGTCAACGACGCCACCGTCTGGTCCGGCTTCCCCGACGGGCCCGCCCGCGAACTCGACCGCCTCCGCAAGGGCGGCGCCGGACCCGAACGGCTCGCCGAGGTCCGCGAGGCCATCGCCGCCAGGGACCTCGACCGCGCCGAAGCCCTCCTCCTCACCTTCGAGGGCCGCTACACGCAGGAGTACCTGCCCCTCGCCGACCTCCGGGCCACCCTCCGCGACGCGGTCGCCGCGACCCCCGCCCGGGTCCTCGACCTCGACCGCGCCGTCCTCGAAGAGGCGTTCACGGTCGGCGGGGCCGCCGTCCTCCGCCGGTCCTGGACCTCCGCGCCCGCCGGGGCCCTGTACGTCGAGATCACCGCCGACGCGCCCGTGATCGACCTCGACCTGGCCCTGACCACGCCGCTGCGCATGACCTGCCACGCGGCGGACGGCCTCCTCACCGTCGAGGCCGACGTCCCCTGCGACGGCGCCCCGCTCCACGAACCCGGCGAGCCCGCCCACCGCTACGGCCCCGACGGCGGCTACGCCGCCGCAGCGGTCGCCTTCGACACCGACGGCGCCCGCACCGAGACCGCGGTCCGTGGCGCCACCCGCGTCCTCCTCGCCCTGACCACCGCCTCCCGCGCCGAGGACTGGCTCGCGGGCGGTGCGAACCGCGCGGCCGCCTGGGACGCCGTCGACCGCGCCACCGTCCGCGCCCGGGCCCGCCGACGCGCCCGCGCCGCGCTGGCCGCCGCCGACCCGCTCGGCGACCACGTCGCCGACCGGGCCGGTCTCACCAAGGCCCGCTTCGACATCGGCGGGCGCCGCGACGGCACCTGGGACGTCGACCGCGACCTCCTCAACGGCACCGACGACGCCCTCAAGGCCACCGCCGCCGCCGAATGGGGCCGCTACCTCCTCGCCTCCGCCTCCCGCGAGGGCGGCTCGGCCGCGAACCTCCAGGGGATCTGGAACCGCGAGACCAGGCCCGCGTGGTCCTCGAACTACACGATCAACATCAACACCCAGATGAACTACTGGGCCGCACCGGCACTCGGCCTCGACGACCCGTTCGAACCGCTCATCGCCCTGGTCGAGCGCATCGCCCGCAACGGCGAGCCCGCCGCCCGCGAGCTGTACGGCGCCCGCGGCTGGGTCGCCCACCACAACAGCGACCTGTGGGGCTGGGCCCTGCCCGTGGGCAACGGCCACGGCGCCCCGAGCTGGGCGATCTGGATGACCGGCGGCGTCTGGCTCTGCCACAACCTGTGGGACCGGTACGAGTACTCCGGCGACACCGCGCTGCTGCGCGAGCGGATCTGGCCCCTGCTGCGCGGTGCGGCCGCGTTCTGCCTCGACTGGCTCGTGGACACCGGAGCGGGCCTCGGCACCTCGCCCTCCACGTCCCCCGAGAACCAGTACACGCGCCCCGACGGGCGCCCCGCCGCGCTCGGGCTCACCGCGACCATGGACCTGTTCCTGATCCGGTCGCTGCTCGAACGCTCGCTGCGCGCCATCGACCTCCTCGGCCCCGACCCGCTCCGCGGCGAGATCGAGGACGCCCTCGCGCGCCTCGCCCCGGTCGGGATCGGCGCCGACGGGCGCCTGCGCGAATGGTCCGCCGACGTGCCCGACCACGAACCCGCCCACCGGCACCTGTCGCCGCTCGTCGGCCTCCACCCGCTCGACCTCGTCACCCCCGAGGCCACCCCGGACCTCGCCGAAGCGGCCCGCCGCTTCCTCGACGCCCGCGGCCCCGGGGCGATGGGCTGGTCCTGGGCCTGGAAGATCGCCCTGCGCGCCCGCCTGCGCGACGGCGAGACCGCCGCCGAGCTCCTGCGCGAAGCGCTCACGCCGTTCAGCGGCGACGCGCTGCGCCACGGCCCCGTCGACGGCTCCGAATGGGGCGGCCTCCTGCCGAACCTCTTCAGCACCCACCCGCCCTTCCAGATCGACGGAAACCTCGGCTTCACCGCCGCCATCGCCGAGATGCTCCTCCAGAGCCGCCCCGGCACCGTCGACCTCCTTCCCGCGCTTCCCCGAGCGTGGGCGAACGGCTCGTTCACCGGTCTGCGGGCGCGCGGCGGCATCACCGTCGACGCGTCCTGGTCCGGCGGGCGGGCGACCACCGCGGCCCTCACCGACACGACCGGCGCCGACCGGGTCGTGGAGGTCCGCCACCGCGATGCGCGCCAAGCGGTCCGGCTCCCCGCACACGCGCGCGTCGAGATCATCCCCGCAACCCCTCCCGGGGGCACCGCCCCGGGCACCGAACAGAGGAACCAATGAGAACGCAACGCATCATGGCCGCCGCGGCCGCCACCGCCCTCGCTGCCGGGCTCGCCGCCTGCTCGTCGGGGGAGTCCGACGACGGCACCGTCACCGTGAACTGGTGGACCTGGGACGAGCGCCAGGCCGCCTCCTACGAGGCGTGCGTCCCCGGCTTCGAGGACGCGCACCCCGGCGTGCGGGTCGAGATCTCGCAGTACGCCGTGGACGACTACTTCACCAAGCTCACCGCCGGTTTCGTGGCCGGGACCGCGCCCGACGCGTTCCAGAACAGCGTCCCGCTCCTGGGCGCCTACGCCGGGCAGGGCCAGATCATGGCCCTCGACGACCTCATCGCCGAGTCCGACTACGACCTCTCGGTCTTCGACGTCGGCGTCGACTCCTGGCGGTACACCGACGGCAAGCAGTACGGCATCCCCCTCGACTGGGCCGGCGCCGCCGTCTACTTCAACCAGGCCAAGGTCGAGGAGGCCGGCCTCACCGCCGAGCAGGTGCGGACCATGACCTGGAACCCCGAGGACGGCGGCACCTTCGACGACGTCGTCTCCCGCCTCACCGTGGACGAGAACGGCGTGCGCGGCGACGAGCCCGGCTTCGACCCCGACAACGTCGCCGTCTACGGCATCGGCAGCCTCGCCTCCGGCGACTTCAACGGCCAGACCTCCTGGAACCCGTTCGTCTCCACCCTCGGCTGGCGCCTCGGCGGCGACGCCGCCGCCTGGCCCGAGCGCCTGCCCTACGACGACCCCGAGTTCGCGCAGACCCTCGACTACGTGCGGGGTCTCGCCGACCGCGGCCTCATGCCCGGCTTCGGGCAGTTCACCGTCTCCGGCATCGAGCAGATCGGCTCCGGCTCGGTCGCGATGATCCAGGGCGGCACGTGGGACGCGGCCACGGTCACCCAGATCCCGGACGTCCCGGTCGGCATCGCGCCCACCGTCGAAGGCCCCGAAGGCCGCATGATGATCTCGAACTCCAACGCCAACAACATCTTCGCCGGCACCGCGCACCCCGACGAGACCTGGGACTGGGTCTCGTGGATGGGCACCGTCGACTGCCAGACCGCCGCGGGCGTCGAGGGCACCTTCCTGCCCTCGATCTCCGAGGCGCTCCAGGCCACCGTCGACGCCCAGGCCGAGCAGGGCATCGACCTGTCGAGCTTCGTGCAGGCCCTCGACAACGGCGAGCTGTACCCGGCCCCGCCCACGGTGAACGGCCAGGAGGTCGTCGACACCATCCAGCCGATGTTCGAGGCGTACTTCACCGGCGAGCGCGACGAGGACGTGTTCGCCGAGATGGCCGCCGCCAGCGAGGACATCCTGGCGCCGTAACGAAACCGGAGGGCGGCGCCGACCGGCCGCGCCGCTCTCCGTCCGCTACCGTATGTGAACCGAACAGGGAGAACGCATGGACGACGAGGCCGCGGCGAGGGTCGCACTGCTCCAAGGCGCGTCGGCCGCCGCCGCGCGCGTCTTCACCGTGCTCCTCACCCGCGGGCCGATCAGCCGCATCGGCATCGCCAAGGCCACCGGCCTCTCCCAGGCCGCCGTCACCAAGACCGTGACCCCCCTGGTCGCCGCCGGGCTCGTGGACGATCGGCTCGGCACCCAGCGCGCCGGCCAGCCCGGCCGCCCCGTCAGCCCCATCGCCGTGATCCCCGACGCGCTCACCGCGATCGGCGTCAAGATCAACGTGGACGAGGTCATCGCGGTCGCCACCGACCTGCGCACCGGCGTCCTCGCCGACGAGCGCGCCCCCCTCCGCGACCGCGACCCCGACGCCGTCGTGGACGCCGTCGCCGCGATCATCGCGACCCTCGAAACCGCGCTCGGCCCCGCCGCCGCCCGCGTCGCCGGGATCGGCGTCGCCGTCTCCGGCGACGTGGAGGCCGCCACCGGGACCGTCCGCGAATCCGGCCTCATGGGCTGGACCGGCGTCGACCTCGGCGAGCGCCTGCACGCCCGCCTCGACGCGCCCGTGGTCGTCGAGAACGACGTGCGCGCCTTGACGATCGGCGAGCACTGGTTCGGCATCGGCCTCGGCACCGACTCGTTCGCGATCGTCACCATCGGCCGCGGCATCGGCTCGGGCCTGCACGTCAACGGCGAGGTCGTCGAGGGCGCGTACGGGGTCGCGGGCGAGATCGGCCACCTGCCGCTCGCCGCGCCCGACCGGATATGCGCGTGCGGGCGCCGCGGCTGCGTCGAGGCGGTCGCCGCCTCCGCCGCCATCGCCGACGCCGTCTCCAAGGCCCACGGCCGCCCCGTCGGCATCGAGGAGGCCGCGCGCCTCGCCCACGACGGCGACCCCGCCGCCGCGGGCGCCTTCGGCGAGGCCGCCGCCGTCATCGGCACCGCGATCGCGAGCCTGGTCAACCTCGCCGGGCCCGAACTCGTCATCATCGGCGGCGAGGGCGTCGCGGACTTCGACCTCTTCGACGCGCCCCTGCACGCCGCGTTCCGCGAGCACGCCTTCGGCGCGGCCGGCCGCTGCCGGATCGCCGTGCGCCCCCACACCTTCGAGGACTGGGCCCGCGGCGCCGCCGCGGCGGCGATCCGCACCCTGGTCCGCTAGACCCACCGGACCCGAAACAGTTTCATAGGCGGCCGGACGAAATCCCGTCTAGCCTTCCCGGTACCACCGACCGGCGAAGGAGCCCGAATGAGCCTGACCCCCAACGAGACCACCGTCCCCCTCCTGCCGTGCGCCTCCGGCGAGGAGACCACCGCCTTCTACAAGTCCCTCGGCTTCGCCGTCACCTACGAGCAGTACCGGCCCTACCTCTACCTCGTCTTCGAGCTGAGCGGCTTCGCGCTCCACTACGGCAAGGCCCCCAAGGGCATCGACCCCGCGAACGAGGACGCTGGCGGCTGTCTCGTCATGGTCGACGACGTCGCCGCCTACCACGCGGCCTTCACCGCCGCCATGCGCGCGGCCCACGGCAAGGTCCTCGCGACCGGCCTGCCGCGCCTCACCCGCTACCGGCCCGGCGCCACCCGGTTCACGCTCATGGACCCCAACGGCAACAGCATCGTCTTCATCCAGCGCGACGAGCCCATGGAACTCGAGTACGGCGGCGACAAGACCCTGCCCCCGCTCCAGCGCGCCCTCGACAACGCCCGCATCTACCGCGAGTTCAAGAACGATGACAAGGCCGCGTTCCGGGTCGTCACCTCCGCGCTGCGCCGCCACGGCGACGCGGCCCCGGTCGACCGCGCCCTCGCGTACGCGACCCTGGTCGAACTCGCGCTGGCCCTGGGGGAACCGGAGCGCGTCCCGGGCCTGAAGGCCGACCTCGCGGCCGTCCTCCCCGAACTGTCCGAAGGGGACCGCAAGCGGGTCGCCGACGAGGCGCGGCTCGCCGAGGACCTGGAGAGCTGGGCCGGGGACGCGTGAAGGGGCGGAGCCCTCCGGCTCCGCCCCTCCTCCACTTTCCCTAAGTCGCGCTGAGCCTCCGCGACGAGCGCGTTCACACGGGCGCGCTCCTCGCGGCCCCAGGTCTCCTTCGTCAGCAGGATCCCGACGAGGCCGACCAGCGCCGCGAACAGGTACAGCATCGACGCGCCGGGCCAGCCGAACCGCCCGACCAGCGCCGCCGCGAGCAGCGGCGCGAAGCCGCCGAGGGCCGCGGCGATCTGGTAGCCGAGGGAGGCGCCCGAGGTGCGGGTCGCGGTGCGGAACTGCTCGGTCAGCAGCGCGCCCTGCGTGCCGGTGAGCGAGGCGTGGATGAGGCCGATGCCGATCACGAAGACCGCGACCACGAGCGCCGGTTCACCGTCGTTCGTCAAGAGGTACATGGGGAACGCGAACAGCGCGGCCGCGATGCACCCGCCGATGTAGATCGGGCGCCTGCCGATCCGGTCGGTGAGAGTGCCGGCCAGGAACGTCACGGCGATCGCGGTGATGCTCGCGGCGGTGATCGCCCCGAGCGCGGTCGGGCGCAGGTCCGGTTCGCGTTCGGAGATGTAGTTCAGCAGGTAGGTCGCCGTCGAGTAGTACGCGAAGGACTCGACCACGCGCAGGGCGATGACGCGGAGGATGCCGCGCCAGTCGTCGCGCCAGGTGGCGAGGAACGGGTTCTTCTCGGTCTTGCCGGCGGCCTGGGCCTCCTGGAACTCCGGGGACTCCGACAGGCGCGAGCGCACGATGAGCGCGACGATGACGAGCACGGCGCTGAACAGGAACGGCGTGCGCCACTGCCAGTCGCCTTCGAGGGTCGCGCTCCAGGCGAACATGCCGCTGGCGAGGGCGATGCCGAGCGGGTTGCCGGACTGCGGGATCGCGGAGAACATGCCGCGGCGGTGCCACGGCGCGTGCTCGTAGGCCATGGTGATCGCGCCGCCCCATTCGGCGCCGAACGCCAGGCCCTGGACCATGCGGACCACGGTGAGGATGATCGGCGCGGCGATGCCGATCTGCGCGTAGGTCGGCATGAGGCCGATCGCGAAGGTCGCGGCGCCCATGACGATCATGGCGGCGACCAGGACCGGCTTGCGGCCGTAGCGGTCGCCGAGGTAGCCGCCGACCGCGCCGCCGAGCGGGCGCATGACGAAGCCGACCGCGAGGGTGGCGAACGCGAGGAGCGTGCTGGTGAGCGGGTCCTCGGAGGGGAAGAACACGGGGCCGAAGTACAGCGCCGCGGCCGTGCCGTAGGCGATGAAGTCGTAGTTCTCGACGCTCGTGCCGGCCGCCGCGGCGATCGCGGTCTTGACGCGGTCCTTCGAGCCGAGCGGGCTCCGTACGGGGGCGGCTGCTGTCTGGGACATCGGGGGATCTCCTTTGATCAGTGTCGGTAAAGGACAGTCGGGAGTGGACAGATCAGTCCGCGGGCGCGGACCGGTCGAGGGCGTTGAGCTTGGCGACCCGGCGGCGGGTGTCCTCGTCGTCGTCGAAGACGGCGGCCAGGAACTCGCGGACGATGTCGGGGATCAGGGCGTGGGGGACGAGCCAGGCGCCCATGGCGATGGCGTTGGCGTCGTCGTGCTCGACGGCCTGGTGCGCCGAGTACGGCTCGTGGGCGAGGCCGCAGCGGATGCCGGGGAGCTTGTTGGCGGCCATGACCGCGCCCTGCCCGGTGCCGCACACGAGGATCGCGCGCTCGGCGCGGCCGTCGAGGACCGGAGCGCAGGTGGCCTGCGTGATGTCCGGGAAGTCGACGGGGTCCGTGCCGGTGGTCCCGCAGTCGAGGACTTCGTGGCCGAGGGCTTCGATCACCTGCCGCACGGTGTCCTTCATGGGGAAGCCGGCGTGGTCGGCTCCGAGCGCGATCTTCATCAGGTGGTGTTCCTTTCGGTGGTGTTCGCCGCGGCGGCGGGCGCCGCGACCGGATCGGGGACGGGCGCCGCGGCGGGGCCGGTGCCCCGGTGCGAGTTGACGGCCGCGGTCTCGGTTTCCGCGGCATCGGCTTCGGGCGGGGCCGCGTGCGATTCGCGTGAGAGCGGTTCGAGGGCTTCGACCTCGGCCCTGGCGGGGATCGAGGGCGAGGCGCCCGGTCGCGTGACCGCGAGAGAGGCGGCGTCGAGCGCGCGCCGAAGTCGTCGGGGGAGCGGCAGATCGGCGAGCGCCGCGAAGTAGCCCGCGAACGTGTCGCCCGCGGCGGTGGTGTCGACGGCCTCGACCGGCCGGGCCGCGGCCCGCCCGAAGACCCCGCCGACGCGGTAGGCGGCGCCCGCGGCGCCGAGTGTGCAGATGACATCCCCGCCGGTCGCGGAGGCGACCGCGGTCAGGAGCGATTCGACGGAGCGCGCGGAGCCGGTCGCGGCCGGGTCGGCGCCACTCGCGGCACCGGCACTGCTCCCGGCGGCCGGGTCGGTGCGGCTGTCGTTGCCGCTCAGCGCGATCGCGGTCGGTTCGCCGTGAGGGCTGCCGCCGGTCGCGGTCGTAGGGGCCGAGCCGGTTCCGGCCTGAGCGGCGCTTCCGGCGCCGCCCTGCGGACCCGCGGCGCGACTGGTGGCCGAGCCGGGATGCACGCTCGGTGAATTGTCGGTGGCGCCGAGTAGGGTGGCGATCCGGTCGAGCTCGTGCTCGTTGACCAGAAGGAGGTCATGCCCTTCGATCAGCTCTTGCAGCCCCTCAGGTGCGGGGGCCGCGTTCCAGACGACGGTCGCGCCCGCTTCGCGGGCGAGTCGCGCGGCGAGCCGCGAGGTCGCGGCGGGGATCTCGTTCTGGAGCAGCAGCACCTCGCCGGGGCGTAGTGCGCGGCACGCTTCCCGCACGGCCGCTTCGGGGATCGCGTGGTTGGCGCCGGGCACGATGACGATCGAGTTCTCGGCCCGGTCGTCGATGAACACGAACGCCCGGCCCGATGGGAGGTCGTCAAGGCGGGCGACGCCCTCGGTGTCGATGCCGTCGGCGTCGAGCGCGCCGAGGACCGCGGACCCGTCCCGCGTGCCGACCGCCCCGACCATGCGCACGGCCGCACCGGCCCGCGCGGCGGCGACGGCCTGGTTCGCGCCCTTGCCGCCGAGCGCGGTGTCCGACGACCGCGCGCCCAAGGTCTCCCCGGGCCCGGGGAACCGCGGCACCCGCACCGCGTCGTCGATGTTCACGCTGCCGACCACGAGCACACGGGTGCGAGACGGCAGTTCAGCGTCGACCGTCCCGGGCCGGGCGGCAGCGTCGGCGCGAGCCGCCGACCGCTCAGCGGTCTTCGCCGACATCGGTCCGACTGCTGTGCGCGGCGCGGACCGGACCGGGCCGACCGCCCCTGGGTCGGGTACGAGTCCAACGGCCGAGCGGGGGTCGGGTTCGCGGCCGGGCGCAGTATCCGATCGCAACGGCGCAGCGCCGCCCGCGTTCGCGGGCCGGTGCGCCGTCGTCGAGCGGATCGCCGCGGACGGGGGCGATGCCGCTTCGCCCTGGTTCGGCCGCTCCGCGCCGACCGCCGCGTTCGGACCCGCGGCATTCCCTGTCGCGGGCGCGGACTCATATGCGGCGCTCACGAGGCGGCCCCCTCGGACCGGTCCACGAACGACGTGGCGATGCGCTGGGACCCGGGGGTGCCGCCGCCGATGAGTTCGAGGAGTCCCCTGACTCCGGCGCGGCCGATCTCGGGGGCGTCGTTCCTGACCGCACTCACGGGCGGCGACATGAAGGCGAACCACTCCACGTCGTCGAAGGACACGAACTCGATGAGCGAGGCCGCCTCCGCGCCCAGCCGCTCGTGGACGGCCCGCATCGCGCCGAGCGTGGTCTGGCCGTTGGCGCCGAACACCGCCGTCGGCAGCGCGCCGCGGTCGAGGATGCGGAGCATCGCCTCGGCGGCCCCGTCGGCGAGGAAGTCGCCCGCGTCCACCAGGAGGTCGTCGGTGCTGATACCGTGCGCCGCACGCCCGGCCAGGTAGGCGTCGTGCCGCTCCGCACCGGTCGAGAAGCTCTCGGGACCGCCGATGAACGCCACGTCGCGGTGCCCGCGGCGCTGGAGCCACGCGAGCGCCTGGGCCACGCCGCCGGCGTTGTCGGTTCCGTACAGGGGCGCGTCGACCCCGTCGATCGACCGGTTGAGCAGCACGATCGGCAGGTTCGAGGCGAGGAGCGCGTCGAGCCGGGGCGTCCTGGGGCCCTGCGGAGACAGCAGGAGCCCGTCGATGCGCTGCGCGGCGAACACGTCGAGCACCGCGTCGGCCTGCGCCGCGTCCTCGTTCGCGTTGGCGAGCACCACGGTGTACCCGTGCGCGCGGGCCTCCTGCTCGGCCGCGTGGGCGAGTTCGGAGAAGAACGGGTTGCGGATGTCGGAGACGAGCAGGCCGAGGACGTCGGTGCGGGCGCGGCGCAGGGAGCGGGCCGGGCCGTTCGCGATGTAGCCGAGGTCGGCGGCGGCCGCGAGGACGCGGCGGCGCGAGTCGGGGGACGTCTGGGGGCTGCCGCTCAGGACCCGGGACGCCGTCCCGACGGCGACCCCGGCACGTGCCGCGACGTCTTTGATCGTGGCCAACTGTCCCACCTCTCTGCGGAAGTCATGGAAACGATTCCATGACGGAAACGTTTCCACCGTAACACCGGCCGCCGAGGAGCGCAACCGCGCCCGCGCCGAGAACGCCCCCGCGCCCCTGAGTCGATGCGAAGCCTCGTTCGAGTGACGCCGGTACCTCTGAAGCTCGGGCGCGGTCTGCAGAAGCCGGTCGACCTCGCGGGCCGGACGCCGCTACATCCGGCTCCGGGCGTCGGCTCGCCGGCCCAGCGAATGCGCCATACTCGGCCGATGCAGATCCGCATGCTCGATCCAGCAGACGACCGCGCCGTCACCGGTGCCATCGCCCTGAAGGAGGCGGTCCGCGCGGCTGACGCCCCCGAGTACCCCCGCCCAGTCGAGCAGTCCCTGCGAGCCGCCCTCCTCCATCCGCGCCCGGGACTCGACGTCGCCCACTGGACCGCCATAGAAGACGGCGGCACCATCGGCTACCTCAGCGTCTCGCTGTTCACCGACGACAATCCGCACCTTGCGGCGGCGGAGCTCATGGTCCACCCCGACCATCGCCGTCGCGGCCACGGCGCAGCGCTGCTCCGGCGCTGCATCGACTTCGCTGCCGCGAACGGTCGCACCGCTATCGTGCTCAGGACTCCCACCCGTTGGAGCGATGGACCGCCCCGCCCCGAGGCCGGTGCGAAGTTCCTGGAAGACAACGGCTTCGCGGTCTCCTTCGTCAACGTCCGCAGTCGCTTGCACCTCAGCGCCCTCGAACCCGAGGCGGAGCAGCGGCTCTGGGCCCGGTCCGTCGCGGCTTCGGGACCCGACTACGAGCTGCGCACCTGGACGGGACCGGCCCCTGACGACCTCTTCGCGTCCCTGTGCCGCCTGGACGCCAAGCGCCGCACCGAGATCCCCATGGGCGACATGCAGCTCGAGGCAGAGGCCGTCGACCTCGGCCGCGCCCGGGAGAAAGAGGACGTACTCGCCGCCGTGCACCAGGTCCCGGTCAAGGCCGCGGCAGTGCACCGCACCACCGGTCGTGTCGCCGCCTTCACCGACCTCCGCGCCTTCGAGGACCCGGACACCGCGCACGCCTTCCAGGACCTCACCATCGTCGACCCCGCCCACCGCGGCCACCGGCTCGGCCTCCTCGTCAAGCTCGCGAACCTCCGCCAGACCCGCCGGCGCTTTCCGCAGATCAAGGAGATCTGGGCCGAGAACGCCGACGTCAACGAGCGCATGATCGCGATCAACACCGCACTCGGATTCAGAACGGTCGACGCGGTGAGTGTCTACCAGCGCAAACTGCAGCACTGACGAGATCCACCGGACGCGCCTGGACGAGGTACTCGAGCCGGGACAGGCGCTCCAGCGCCTCCGTCTGGCACCGCACCGCACCCCGGAACCCCTACGCCGCTTCGGTATCCGCCTTCGCCGTCCGCGACTGGAGCACGCCCGCCGCGGCCACGACGACGACGCCCGCGACCGGGACGATGAGCAGGCCCGTCCGCAGACTCGTCGCGTCCGACAGCAGCCCGATGAGCGGCGGCGACAGCAGGAAGCTCAGCCGCATCAGCCACGAGACCACCGTCAGCCCGGTCCCGGCCCGCAGGCCCGGCAGCTCGTCGGCCTCGTGCATCGCGGCCGGCACGAGGGTCGCCACGCCGAACCCGGCGGCGGCGAACCCGAGCACGGTGCCCGGGACGGTCGGGAAGGCCAGCGCCAGGCCCATGCCCGCGGCGGCGAGGAGACCGCCGGCGCGGGCGACGGCGCGCTGGCCGAAGCGGTCCACGAGGCGGTCGCCGACCATGCGCCCGATGAACTGGGCGCCGACGAGCGCGATGTACCCGGAGGCCGCGAGCGCGGCGGGCGCGGTGAGCTCGGTGGAGAGGTAGAGGGTCGCCCACGAGCTGCCCGCGTCCTCGACCAGCGTGCCGCCCATGGCGATGAGCACGAGCGCGGCCAGCACGAGGATCGTGCGCGAGCCGACCGCGCCGCGCTCAGCGCCCTCGCCCGCACGGGTCTCGGACCCGGTCTCGCCGTCGGGGCCGCGCAGGCAGAAGCGGAGCGCCACGAGGGCCACCGCGGAGAACAGCACGCCGGTGGCGGTGAGGTGCGCGCCGAGGGGCAGGTCGAGGGCGATGGCGGCGGCGGCCATGGAGCCGCCGATGACGGCGCCGATGGACCAGAGGGCGTGGAACGAGTTGATGATCGAGCGGCCGTAGCGGCGCTGGACGCGCAGGCCGTGGGCGTTCTGGGCGACGTCGGTGACGGAGTCGGCGGCGCCGGCCGCGAAGAGCAGGACCGCGACGGCGAGCGGGGCGGGCGCGAAGGCCGCGGCGAGGATGCCGCCCGCGGTGAGGACGGTCCCGGCCGCGGCCATCGGCGCCGAGCCGAACCGCCTGATGAGCGCCGCCGAGGCGAGCCCGGCGGTGATCGCGCCCGCGGGGAAGGCCGCCACGATGAGGCCGAACGCGGCGTTGTCGAGCCCGAACTCGGCCTTGATCTCGGGGAGCCGGGGGATGAGGTTGGCGAAGAGCGCGCCGTTGGTGAGAAACAGCGCCGCGACGGCGGCGCGGGCGCGCCGCAGTTCGGGGGCGGGCAGGGTGAGGGCACTCATGTGTACGACTGTACAAGGTTCATGTACGAACGTACACTCGACTCCCGGCCGGACCGGCCGCGCTCCCGGACGCCGCCACCCGAACGATCGCGCCCCGCACCGATCCCCCTCCCACCGCCGCCCCGACATCCGCCTCGGACCGCGCACCCGCCGATCGGCCGCCACGCAGTACGGTCGTCCACATGACTCAGGAGCGCGCCCGCGGCCGCCGGGACCCGGACCGGCGCGAGCGCATCATCGCGGCCTGCCTCGACGTGATCGCCGGGTCGGGCGTCGCCGGGACCTCCCACCGGAAGGTCGCGGCCGCCGCCGGCGTGCCGCTGGGCTCGATGACCTACTACTTCTCGGGCATGGACGAGCTGCTGCGGGAGGCGTTCGCGCGCTTCGCGACCTCGGTCAGCGACGAGTTCGAGCGGGCCATGGCCGCCGCCCGCACCCCCGCCGAGGCCCGCGCCGCCCTCATCGCGCTCATCACCGACACCGTCTTCGACTCCCACCGCGACCTCGTCCTCAGCCACGAGCTCTACACCCTGGCCGCCCGCGAGCCCGCGTTCCGCGACCTCACCAACGCCTGGATGGCCCGCTCCCGGGCCGCCCTGGAGCGCCACTTCGATCCCGCGACCGCCCGCATGGTCGACGCCCTCATCGAGGGCCTGACGATCCACCGCGCCCTCGACACCGAGCCGCAGGACCCACGCACGGTGGCCGCGGCCGTCGACCGGATCCTCGGCGGCGCATAGCCTTCGGCGAGCCCCGGGGCGCCCGGTCGCCGCTCCGCGTCGTCGCCCCGCCCGGTCGGCGCCGCCGACGCTCGCCGCGGCCGGGTATCTTGAACAGCGCCGTATCGTGAAGAGCGCCGCAAGGTGAACGGAGCCGCGCGCGGGCCACCCGAGGCGCAGTGAACACGACCCGAACTCTTATGATCGGCGTTGCCCGGACGGTGATCCACACCCATGCGCGGCGATCGACGTTCCGAAGGGGGAGCCGTGGGTGACAAGCGTCCTGCGCCGAAGGGCAAGGCCCCCGCGACCATCTACGACATCGCCCGCATCACGGGCGTCAACCCCTCCACGGTCTCCCGGGCGCTCAACCAGCCCGGCCGCGTCAGCGCCAGCACCGAGCAGCGCATCCGCGAGGCCGCCGCCGACCTCGGCTACCGCACCAACCCGATGGCGCGCGCCCTCCCCACCGGCAAGACCGGGACGCTCGGCCTCCTCGTCTCCGACCTCACCAACCCCGTCTACTTCGACCTCGTGCGCGGCGCCGAGCGCATCGCCCGCGAGCACGACACCATGCTCGTCTTCGCCGACTCCCAGGAGTCCGCCGAACTCGAGCGCTCCACCGCCGAGCGCCTCCAGATCGCCGTCGACGGCCTCCTCCTGGTCGCCTCCCGCCTGGAGGACGCCCAGATCCAGGAGCTCGCCGCCGCGAAGCCCCTCGTCGCCGTCAACCGGCCCGTCCCCGGCGTCCCCTCGGTCGCCCCCGACGTGCGGCCCGGCATGATCGAGGCCCTCGACCTGCTCCACGGGCTCGGCCACCGCCGCATCGCCTACCTCGCCGGGCCCGAAGCCTCCTGGATGAACGGGATGCGCTGGGTGACCGCCCACGACCTCGCCGTCGACCGCGGCATGTCCATCGTCGAGATCCAGTCCTCCGCGCCGACCCGCGACGGCGGCACCGAGGCGTTCGGGGAGGTCATGGCCGCCGACGTGACCGCCGTGCTCGCCTACAACGACCTCGTCGCGCTCGGCCTCCTCGGCGCCTGCCGGGAGCACGGCGTCGCGATCCCGCGCGACCTGAGCCTCATCGGCTTCGACGACATCTTCGGCGCCGACCTCTCGGCCCCCGCGCTGTCCACGGTCCGCTGCTCCTGGGGCGACATGGGCGAGCGCGCCGTCGCGAAGCTCCTGGGCGCCATCGAGGACGGCGACGCGAGCGGCGCGGAACTCAACCTGCCCACCGAGTTCGTCTCCCGCGCCTCGGTGGCCGCACCGGGCCGCTGAGGGCCGCTACCGAACAGGGCAGTTTTCGAGCAGGGCAGTCGTCAAACAAGGCGGCTGAAGAACAGGGCCGCTACCGAACGTGAAGCGCCCGCTCCTGCACCTCGACCGTGAACGCCGCGGCCTCGCCGAGGTCGTCGCCGTCGATCTCCAGCACCAGCGGCTGCGAGAGCCGCACCTCCAGCCGCTTCGCCCGCCCGTGCTGGGCGGTGTCGGCGCTGGCGGCGCGGTCCTGGCCGGTGATGAGGCGCCGGACCCCGTTGTCCCACATGTAGGACCGGAGCGTGTCGACCCACTGGCCGATGCCCTCGGCGCTGAGCAGCAGCAGGTCCAGCTCGCCGTCGGCCGGGTCCGCGTCCGGCAGCAGCCGGATGCCGCCCTGGAGCGTCCCGCAGTTGCCGACCAGCAGCGTGTGCCCGGCGGTGCGCTCGGGCTCGCCGCCGTCCGCGACGAGTTCGATGTCGACGACCTCGGTCGCGTTCACCGCCCGCCCCAGGGACTCCACATAGGCCAGCCAGCCGACGCGGCTCTTCAGGTCCTCGTCGGTCTGGGTGATCATGTGGGCGTCGAGGCCGAAGCCGGCCAGGACGGCGAAGGCGCTGCGGACCTGCTCGCCCTCGATCTCGGCCTCGATCCAGCCGAGGTCGAGCGGGCGGGCGCGGTCGCCGAAGGCCCGCTCGAACGCCTTCGCGAGGTTGTTCAGCGGGATGCCGAGGTTCCGCGCCAGGAGGTTCCCAGTGCCGAGGGGGACCACCCCGAGCTCGGCCCTGGTGTCGCTCTGCGCCAGCCGCTCGGCGACGGCGCGGACGGTCCCGTCCCCGCCGACCGCCACGATCGCCTCGGCGCCGGACTTGATCGCCTCGTCGGCGGCGCCGCGGCCGGGGTCCTCCGGGGTCGTCTCGTGCCACGACAGCACGGCGTCGGTGGCGGGGAGCGCCTTCCTCAGGTCCTCCCGCGCGGTCTTCGCCGGGTTCCACACGATCGCGATCCGGTCGCCCGCCATCACCTTCTCCTTGCAGCGCAGTCGTCGAGGTAGCACAGTCGTTGAGGTAGCGCAGTCGTCGAGCACTCAGCCTAGCGGGGCGCCGCGACCTCCACGACGACCTTCCCCCGGTTGTCGCCCGACGCGATGCGCGCGAACGCCTCCGGGGCCCGGTCCAGCGGGTACACCCGGTCGATCACCGGCGCCACGACACCGCCGACGATCAGGGCCGTCACCGCCTCCAGGTCGGCGCGCGACTGCGGCACCACCAGCACCCGCACGCGCTTCTTCGCGCCCAGGCCCGCGGCCGGTCCGGCGAGGAGCGTCGCGAACAGGATGCGCGTGTGCCCGCCGACCATGAGGTAGGCGCCGCCGGGTTTGAGCGCCCGCTGCACCCGGAACGGCGAGCGGTGTCCGATCAGGTCGATCACCCGGTCGTAGCGTCCGCGCCGGTCGGCCCAGTCCTCGTCCTCGTACCCGACCGCCTCGTCGGCGCCGATCTCCCGCAGGTAGTCGGCCTTGTCGGCCCGGTCGACGGCGGTCACCTCGGCCCCGAGGTGCTTGGCGAGCCCGACGACGAGCGCGCCCCCGGCGCCGCCCGCGCCGTTGACGAGCACCGCGTCGCCGCCCTTGACGCCCTGCGTGGCCCGGTAGGCGATGCACCCGGCCTGCGGGATCGCCGAAGCGTCCGTGAAGGACAGCCCCGGCGGCTTGCGGGCGAGGAGCTTCGGCGGCGTGGCCGCGTACTCGGCGAGCCCGCCCCGGTAGCCCAGCAGCTCCCCGAACACCTCGTCGCCGGGCGCGTACTCGGACACCGCGCTCCCGACCGACACCACGACGCCGGCCACATCGGACCCCGGCACGGGCCGGCGCGGGCGCCGCAGGCCGTTGAGGCGCGCGTAGAAGGGGCTCCCGGCGAGGTTCTCGCGGTCCGAGCCGTTGAGCGACGCGGCCCTGACCTCGATCAGCACCTCGCCCTCGGCCGGCACCGGCTCCGGGAGCTCGCCGAGCTCGACGGCGTCGGGGCTTCCGTACCGCTCCTGGATGACGGCTCGCATGGCGGACTCCTGTCTCGCGACGGTATGTCCAGCATAGACAAAGCAGGTCCGCGGCGCGGACGCCGACGTCCGCAGGTCATCGACATCCGTTGGGGCCCTTCGCCTTCGCTCTCCGTACGCGGCCCGGCCGCCGCGAGCCCCGGCCCGCCGCCCGCGGCTCGGACACCCCCGCCAGGAATCACCGATGAAATTTATTCTCCTGAAGCGTTGACTTGGCCGAGCGTTCATCGTAATTTTCTTCATAAGGAAGCTTCAATGAAAGGAAATTCCAGTGGCGGTGACGGTGCGAGGCCAGGGGGTGGTCGGGCGGCTGCGAACGGAACTCGAGACGCTCCCCGATGCGCTGCAACGGGTCGCGGTGCAGATCCTGGAGGACCCGGACGGGGCGGCGCGCGCGTCGATCGCGGACCTCGCCGAGCGGGCCGGAACCTCCACGGCCACCGTGACCCGGTTCTGCCGGGTGCTCGGCTTCTCCGGCTACGCGGAGCTGCGCGTCGCGCTCGCCGCGGAAGGCGGCCGGGCCGAGCAGGCCCGCTGGGAGACCGACATCGACCGCGAGATCGAGCCGGGCGACCCGCTCGACCGCGTGCTCGGCATCGTCGCCAGCGCCGACTCCCGCGCCATCCAGGAGACCGCGTCCCGCGTGGACCTCGACCGCATCGACCGGGTCGCCCAGGCCGTGGCCGAGGCCGGGCGCGTCGAACTCGTCGGCCTGGGCAGCAGCGGCACCGCCGCCCGGGAGCTCGCGTTCCGGCTGGAGCGCATCCGCGTCCCCTGCTGGTTCCGGCCCGACACGCACACCGCGCTCACCAACGCGGCCCTGCTGCGGCCCGGCGACGTCGCGATCGGCCTGTCCCACAGCGGCCGCACCCGCGAGGTGGTCGAAGTCCTCGCCGAGGCCCGCGAGCAGGGCGCCCTCACCGTGGCCGTGACCTCCTTCGAGCGCTCGCCGATGGCCCAGGCCGCCGACGTGGTCCTCACGACCGCCGTCCACGAGACGACGTTCCGCCTCGCCGCGCTCTCGGCGCTGCACTCGCAGCTCCTGGTCCTCGACCTCATCTACGTCGCCGTCGCGCAGCGCACCTACGAGCGCACCACCGAGGCGTTCGAGGTGACCGCCCGGGCCGTCCAGGCCCACCGGTTCGCCGACGACCCGAACCGCAACCGCCGCAACCGCTCCCAGGAGGACCAGTGACCGACCAGCCAGCCCGCCTCACCGGCCGGGCCTACCTCGACCTCGCCACCGAGACCATCCGCCGGGTGGGGGAGGAGCAGGGCGCGGCCGTGAGCGAGGCCGCGCGGCTCATCGCCGACTCGATCGGGGCCGGAGGGGTCCTCCAGGCGTTCGGGTCCGGGCACTCAGAAGCCCTCGCGATGGAGCTGGCCGGGCGCGCCGGGGGCTTCGTGCCCTCGAACAAGATCGCCCTGCGCGACCTCGTCCTCCAGGGCGGGCACCCCCGCGAGACCCTCGACGACCCGTTCCTGGAGCGCAACCCCGACATCGCGCGCCGGCTCCTGGAGACCGTGCCGACCGGGCCGGACGACGTGTTCGCCATCGCCTCCAACTCCGGCATCAACGGCGTCATCGTCGAGTTCGCTCTGCTGGTCAAGGAGAAGGGCCACCCGCTCATCGCCTTCACCTCCGCCGAGCACTCCGCGAAGACCCCCTCCCGCCACCCGTCGGGCCGGCGCCTGAGCGAGATCGCCGACGTGGTCCTCGACAACGGCGCCCCCTACGGCGACGCCGGGATGCCGCTGCCCGGCGGCGGCGCGGTCGGGGCCGTCTCCTCGGTCACCGCCGCCGTCCTCGCCCAGATGGTCGTCGCCGAGGCCGTGCAGCGCCTCCTCGACGCCGGGCGCACCCCGCCGGTCTACCTCTCCGCCAACATCCCCGGCGGCGACGACCACAACCTCGCCCTCGAAGCGCAGTACGCCGGGCGCATCCGCCGCACCGCCGCCTGACCTTCCGCAACCCCCGCAACCCTGCTTCCCCGCAACCCCGCAACCCCGCGACCTCGAGAAAGGCCCCTCATGAACGTCCAGCCCTCCCGCCGTACGCTTCTGCGAGCGTCCACAATGGCCGGTGCCGCGGCCGTGCTCTCCGGCTGCGTCACCGCCGGCGGCGACGACCCCGCCGAGCAGGCCACCGGCGCCGTCACCGACGACAACCCGCTCGGCGTCCCCGAAGGCGCCGACCTGGAGGTCGTCATGTTCGACGGCGGCTACGGCCAGGAGTACACCCGGCACGCCGTCACCCTCTACGAGGAGCGCCACCCCGACGCCACGGTCACCCACGAAGGGCTCCAGAAGGTCGGCGAGGTCCTCCAGCCCCGCTTCGTGTCCGGCGAACCGCCGGACGTGGTCGACAACTCCGGCGCCGGGCGCCTCGACATCGCCGCGCTCGCCGCCGCCGGGCAGCTCACCGACCTCGCCGACCTCCTCGACGCCCCCAGCCTCGACGACCCGGCGGTGACAGTGGGAGACCTCCTGCTCCCCGGCGTGGTCGAGGACGGCACCCTCGACGGCACCGTCTCCTTCCTCAACTACTCCTACGTGGTCTGGGGGATCTGGTACTCCCGGAGCCTCTTCGACCAGCACGGATGGACCCTTCCCGCCACCTGGGACGACATGCTCGCCCTGTGCGAGGAGATCAAGGGCGCCGGCATCGCGCCGTGGACCTGGCAGGGCAAGTACCCCGAGTACATGATGGACCCGCTCCAGTCCCTCGCCGCCAAGGCCGGCGGCCTCGACCTCGTGTACGCGATCGACAACCTCGCCCCCGACGCGTGGAGGCAGGAGGGCGTGCTCGCCGCCGCCGACGCGATCCACCGGCTCGTCGCCGGCGGCCACATCCTCGAAGGCTCCGAAGGGCTCTCGCACACCGAGGCCCAGAACGCCTGGTGCAGCGGGCAGGCCGCGTTCATCCCGTGCGGCTCCTGGATCGAGGGCGAGCAGCAGGGCGTCACCCCCGAGGGCTTCGACATGGCCATGGCCGCCGTCCCCGCCCTCACCGCCGCCGACGCCCTCCCCGACGGCGCCGTCCAGGGCGCCAGCAGCGAGTCGTTCCTCGTCCCCGCCCAGGCCCTCAACCCCCGCGGCGGCCTCGACTACCTCCGCTGCCTGTTCTCCGGCGAGGTCGCCCGCGGCTTCGCCGAGTCCGCCAAGGCCATGCCGGTCGTCAAGGGCGCCACCGACGGCCTCGACCTCACCAGCGGCCTCGCCTCCGTCGCCGCCGCACTGGAGACCGCCGGGGACAACGTCTTCGGCTACAAGTACCGCACCTGGTACCCCGAGCTCGCCGTCGAGGTCGACACCGCCACCGGCGAACTCCTCGCCGGACGCGCCGACCCCGAGCAGTGGGCCGACCGCATCCAGGCCGCCGCCGACGCCGTCGCGGCCGACGACTCCATCGCCAAGTACGAGCGCTGAGCACGCAGGGGAGGCCCGAGCCATGCGACACGGCAAGTACCGGTTCCTGATCGGGGCGCTCGCGCCGCCCCTGCTCCTCTACGGCGTCTTCGTCGTCTCGCCCTACGCCCAGGCGTTCTACCTCGCCCTGACCGACTGGGACGGCCTCTCCGCCGAGGCCGGCCTGGTCGGCCTCCAGAACTTCGCCGACCTGTGGAGCGACCCCCTGTTCCTCGCGGCCCTGCGCAACAACGGCCTCATGCTCGTGGTCGTCCCGACCGCCACGATCGCCCTCGCCCTCTTCTTCGCCGCCTGCCTCACCCTCGGCGGCGGCATGCGGCGGCGCGGGCGCGGCGTCCACGGCTCCGGCCTCTACCGCATCGTCTACTTCTTCCCGCAGCTCCTGTCCGTGGCCATCCTCGGCGTCCTCTTCCAGTTCGTCTACACGCCCGGGAACGGGCTCCTCAACGGCCTCCTCGGCGCGGTCGGCCTCGACGGGCTCCAGCGGTCCTGGCTCGCCGACCCCGCCACCGCGCTCCCCGCCGTCACCGCCGTCATGGTCTGGTCCGCCGTCGGCTTCTACGTCGTCCTCTTCACCGCCGCGATGGAGTCCGTGCCCACCGACGTCGTCGAGGCCGCCACCCTCGACGGCGCCGGCAGGTTCACCGTGTTCCGCCGCATCACCCTCCCGCTGGTGTGGGACAGCGTCCAGGTCGCCTACGTCTACCTCGGCATCCTCGCCCTCGACGGGTTCGCGCTGGTCCAGATCATGTCCGTCGGCCCCGGCGGGCCCGACAACGCCACCGAGGTCATCGGCCTCACCCTCTACCGCGCCGCGTTCACCTACGGCGAGTTCGGATACGCCTCCGCCATGGGCGTCACGCTCTTCTTCATCACCCTGACCCTCACTGCGCTCGCCATGCGCGCCACCAAGAGAGAGCGGGTGGAACTCGCGTGAAACCGCGCCTCCTGAAACCGCGCCTGACCGACGGCGCCCTGCACCTCGTCCTCGCCGTCTGGGCCGTCCTCGTCACCCTCCCGCTCGCGTGGGCCGTCCTCTCCTCCCTCAAGACCGACGCCGAGATCTTCGCCAGCCCCTGGTCCCTGCCCGCCTCGCCCCAGTGGGACAACTGGGCCCGCGCCTGGCAGGAGGCGAACATCGGCAAGTACCTGCTCAACACCCTCATCGTCGTCGGCGGCGCACTCGCCCTCGTCATGCTCCTGGGCGCCCTCACCGCCTACTGCCTCGCCCGCTACGACTTCCCCGGCAACCGCCTCGTCTACTACCTGCTCGTCGCCGGGATGCTCTTCCCCGTCTTCCTCGCCCTCGTCCCGCTGTTCTTCGTGGTCGACCAGCTCGGCCTCCTCGGCACCTACCACGGGCTCATCCTCGTGTACGCCGCCTACGCCCTGCCGTTCACCGTGTTCTTCCTCCACGCGTTCTTCCGCAGCCTCCCCGCGGCCACCGCCGAGGCCGCGTTCATCGACGGCTGCTCCCACACCGGCGTGTTCTTCCGCGTCATGCTCCCCATGGCCCGCCCCGGCATGGTCAGCGTCGGCATCTTCAACTTCCTCGGGCTGTGGAACCAGTACCTGCTGCCCCTCGTCCTCAACCCCGACCCCGACCGCTACGTCCTCGCGCAGGGCCTCGCCGCCCTCGCCGTCAGCCAGGGCTACCGCAGCGACTTCTCCGGCCTCTTCGCCGGACTCATCATTGCGATCCTCCCCGTCCTGCTGGCCTACCTCCTGTTCCAACGGCAGATCCGCTCCGGCCTCACCGCCGGCGCGGTCCGCTGACCGATCCCCGTCCGTCCGAGCCGAGTTCAACCGGAAAGGGAGCTCACCATGGCAACCACCCGCACCACCCGCCGCACCGCCGGCGTCGCCGCCGCGGTCCTCGCGGTCGCGGCGGCCGCCGCGGTCACCACCGCGGCCGACCGCACCGCCGACGCCGCCGAACCCGCCGCCTGCGACGGGGTCCTCTTCGACGACTTCGCCTACGACTCGCCGTCCGACCCCGACATCGCCGCCCGCGGCTGGACCGTCCGCACCAACGCCGGCGGACCCGGCGTCCCCGGCGCCGCCTGGCCCGCGAGCAACGTCTCGTTCCCCACCGTGGACGGCGCCAAGTCCCTGCAACTGCGCGCCGCCACCGACGGCACCGGCGGCGGCACCAGCCACGCCGAACTGTTCCACCAGCAGAAGTTCTTCGAAGGCACCTACGCCGCCCGCGTCAAGTTCGCCGACACCCCCGTCAGCGGCACCGACGGCGACCACCTCGTCGAGACCTTCTTCACCATCACGCCGCTCGACGCCCCGATGGACCCCGACTACGGCGAGATCGACTTCGAGTACCTCCCCAACGGCGGCTGGGGCGAGACCGGGCCGATCTTCTACCAGACCACCTGGGAGACCTACCAAGCCGAACCCTGGATCGCCGACAACACCCACACCGCCCAGCGCCAGAGCTTCAACGGCTGGCACGACCTCGTGTTCACCGTCTCCGGCGGCCACGTCAAGTACTACGTGGACGGCGCGCTCGTCGCCGACCACTCCGGGAAGTACTACCCGGAGACCCCCATGTCCGTCAACTTCAACCTCTGGTTCATCGACACCGCCGCCCACGCGGGCGGCACCAGCGTCTACCACCAGCAGGTCGACTACGTCATGCACACCGCCGGCGAGGTCCTCAGCCCCGCCCAGGTGAACGCCCGCGTCTCCGGCTACCGCGCCGACGGGGTCGACCACACCGACACCGTGGGCACCGGCGGCGGCGAATGCCCCACCGAACCGCCCACCACCGAGGAGCCCACCGACCCGACCGACCCGCCGACCGGCGGCGCCGACTGCGCCACCGCCCCGGACTGGGCCTTCGGATCGGTCTACACCGCCGGGAACACCGTCGTGCACGAACGCAGCGCCAACGGCGACCCGAGCGGCCCGAAGTCCGGCGACGGCGAGCACCTGTGGCGCGCCAACTGGTGGACCCAGGGCTCCGAGCCGGGCTGGACGCCGCAATGGACCGACCTGGGGGCATGCTGACCTCATGAGCAAGCTGGTACTCGGCCTGGACGTCGGGGGGACCTCCTCCCGCGCGATCGTGATCACCCTCGACGGCGAGACCGTCGGCCGGGGCGACGCCGGCGGGGGCAACCCGCTGGCCGTCCCGCCGGACCTCGCCGCCGCCGAGGTCGCCCGCGCCCTGCACGGCGCCCTGGCCGGTACCGACCCGACCCGCGTCGCCGCCGCGGTCCTCGGCCTCGCCGGGGTCAGCGGCTTCGACCAGCCCGACACCGCGGCGGCGTTCCAGCGCGCCTGGGACGCCGCCGGCCTCCGCTGCCCGGTCCGCGCCGTCGGCGACGCCCAGGTGGCCTTCGCCTCCGGCACCGACGAACCCCTCGGCACGGTCCTCATCGCCGGCACCGGCTCGGCCGCCGCCCGCATCGACGGCGACCGCATCACCCGCGTCGGCGACGGCCTCGGCTGGCTCCTCGGCGACCGGGGCTCCGGGTTCTGGATCGGCCGCAAGGCGGCGGCCGACACCGCCCTCAGACTCCAGGCGGGCCTGCCGCCGACACCGCTTACCGGACTCGTGGTGCGGGCGATCCTCGCAGCCGACCGCACTGACGGCCCGGACACATCCGACGCGTTCGTCATCGCCGTGCACCGGCGCCCGCCGCGCAGCCTCGACCGGCTGGCGCCGCTCGTCACCGAGGCCGCGCTGGCAGGGGACGCCGGCGCCGCCGCGATCCTCGACGAGGCCGCCGCGCACCTCGCCACGGCCGTCGCCGCGGTCCGCGATCCGGCCGAGGCCACGCCGATCGTCCTGTCCGGCAGCGTGCTCCGCGGCAGCGCCCCCGTGCGCGAGGGCGTGCGCGCCCGCCTCGCCGCCGCGTGGCCCGACGCGCCGGTCACCGAGGCCGGCCCGGCCGAACTCGGCGCCGCGAAACTCGCCGCCCAGTCGCTCCGGTCCCCCTGACCCCGGGCGGCGCCCGCCGTCGCACGGCCGATCTTGTACAGTCCCAGATCATCTCGAGGTTCGGAGGACGGCATGCGCGCCATCGTGCTCGGCGGGACCGGCGCCATCGGCGGCGCGACCGCACTGCTTCTAGCCGCAGCCGGGTGGCAGGTGGAGGCGACCGGTCGCGACCGGTCCCGGATGCCGCAGGAGCTGTCTCAGGCGGGGGTCCGGTTCCACGCCCTTGAACGCGGTGATGTCCGCGGCGTCGAGCGCCTGGTCGGCGATGGCGCCGACCTGCTGGTCGACCTCATCGCCTACAGCGCCGAGGACGTGCGGGCGATGCTGCCGGCCATGTCGGCGGTGCGCTGCCCCGTGCTCGTGTCGAGCCGGGCCGTGTACACCGACGACGCCGGCAGGCACCTCAACGGCGACGAGCCGCCGAGGTTCGGCGGCCCGCTCACCGAGACGGCCCCGACGCTGCCGCCCGCCCCCGAGGGCACGGACCCGTTCACCCGCGAAGGCTACGGACCCTGCAAGGCCGCGGCCGAGCTGACGGCCCTCGACTCAGGACTCCCGGTCACCGTGCTCAGGCCTTCGAAGGTCCACGGGCGCTGGGCCCGGAACGCGCGTACCAGAGCCGTCATCGAGCGGATGCGCGAGGGGGACCAGCACATCGCGCTCACGCGAGCGGATACCGTCGACCACCTCACCGCCGCCGCGAACGCCGCCGCCCTCATCGCGGCCGTCGCCGAGCGCCCGGGCCGGCGCATCTTGAACGCCGCCGACCCCGACACCCCGACCGCCGAGCAGATCGTGCGCGCCGTCGCCGCCGAGCTGTCCTGGCAGGGAACGATCGACGCCGCTCCCGCCGGGGCCGAACCGTGGCGCCACCCGTGGCAGACCCCGATGGTGCTCGACACGACCGCCGCCCGCGCCCTCGGCTACGAACCGGTCGGGAACGGCATCGACCTCATCGCCGACGAGGTCCGGTGGGTCCTCTCGGACGAGTCGGCCTGATCCGGCCCCCGAACACGCGCCGAGCCGGCACCGACTCCCGCACCGGTCCGCGTTCAGCCGCTCAGACGACCCCGTTCTGGTAGGCCCACACCACGGTCTGGACCCGGTCCCTGGCGCCGATCTTCGCCATGGCGCGGCTCAGGTGCGACTTCACGGTGCTCGGCTCCACGAACAGCTCCTTCGCGATCTCCGCGTTCGACATGCCGCGCGCCAGGAGCAGCACGATCTCGGTCTCGCGGGCCGTGAGCAGCCGCGCCGCGGCCGGGTCGGCCGCCGCCTTGCGGCGGCGGGCGAACTCGGTGATGACGCTCCTCGTCACCGCCTGGTCCACCAGGCCCTGGCCGTCGGCGAGGCGGCGGACCGCGTCGACCAGCTCCTCCGGTTCGCAGTCCTTCATGAGGAACCCGCTCGCCCCGGCTTCGAGCGCGCCGAACACGTACTCGTCCAGGCCGAACGTGGTCACGATGAGGATCGCGGGCGACTCGCCCTCGCGGTCGGCCGCGATCCGTCGCGTGGCCTCGATGCCGTCGCCGCCGGGCATCCGCACGTCCATGCAGATCACATCGGGCGCGAACTGCGCCGCGGCGACCACCGCGGACGGACCGTTCGACGCCTCGGCCACCACCTCGATGTCCCCGGACTCCTCCAGCAGCACGCGGAAGCCCGCGCGGACCACCGCCTGGTCGTCGACCAGCAGCACCTTGATCATCGTTCCCCTGTCCCGCTCGCGAATTCACCACTCGTGCGCTCGACGCCGCGCCGCTCCCGGTCGGCCTCCCGGACCGGCAGCCGCAGCCGCACGCTCCAGCCGCCGTCGACCACCGGTCCGGCCGTGAACTCGGCCCCGACGAGGTCGGCGCGCTCGCGCATCCCCACCAGGCCGGTGCCGCCGTGCTCCAGGTCCGCCGGCTCGCGCCGCGCCCGGCCGTTGACCGCCGTCAGCTCCACGGCGTGCGGCTTGTACGCCAACCGCAGCGCCACCGCCGCGCCGGGCGCGTGCTGGCGCGCGTTCGTCAACGCCTGCTGCGCGATCCGGTACAGCGAGATGTCGGCGATCGGCGGCAGGACCAGCGGCTCGCCCTCGCACGTGTAGGACACGTCGTCGCCGAGGCGCCGCGCCTCCTCCACCAGCGCGTCGAGCGCGGACAGCCCCGGGACCGGTGCGGTCCCGTCCCCGCCGCCGCGTTCGCGCAGCAGGCCCACGACCTGACGCAGGTTCGCCAGGGTCTCCTTGCCCTGCATGCGGATCGACTCCGCGCCCTCCCGGGCCGCGGCCGGGTCGCGCTCGATGAGGCGCTCGACCGCCGCCGCCTGGACGACCATGCCCGACAGGTGGTGCGCGGCCACGTCGTGGAGCTCGCGGGCGATCCGGGTCCGCTCGGCGCGGATCGCGGACTCCTCCCGCTCGCGCGCGGCCCGCAGCACCTGCTCCGACCGCTCCCGCGCCATCACCATGTTGCGGCGGCGCGTTGCCACATAGGCGCCGATGAACGAGGCCGCCGCATACAGCAGCGCGCTCGATCCGAGCTGGTTCAGGACCGTGACCGCCGCCCCCGGCTCGCCCCAGGTCGCGACCGCCGACATGCCGGTCTCCAGGACCGCGGCGGTGGCCGCCGCGGCCGCCGCGAAGCGCGGCACCGCGAGGCCGCCGACCGTGTAGGCCGCGATGGCCGGGCCCAGGCCCTGCGCCATGATCTGCGGCGCGACCGCGATGATCCCCAGCTGGAGGAGGACGATCGCGGCCATGCACAGTCCGGGCCGCACCCGCCGCAGGCACAGGAGCAGGCCCTGCGCCGAGGCGAGTGCGCCCATGGTCCACACGTCGGCGGCGGTGACCTGCAACGACGGCTCGGCCGGGGCGAGCCGCACCAGGATCGTGTACAGCCCCAGCGTGACCGCTGCGATGGCCACCGCGAGCACGGCGTCCCTCGCGAACGGCCCGGCGGCCCCCATCCGGGACAGCGCGCGGTCGAGGCGCTGTCCCGGGGTGGCGCGGCGGCCCTTGACGGGTGCGGTCATGCGGGCCCTCCTTCGTCGGCCGCCGGAGCGGTCAGTAGGTGATGTTCGGCGAGAGCATGTGGAACTCGATCGCGAAGTCCGCGACCACCGAGAGGGCCAGGAACACGACCACCGTACCGGTGACGGCCCTCCAGCCGGCCTTGCGGCGGATCTCGCCGACGCCCTTGACCACCGCCGGGATCAGCCCGAGAGCGCCGACGAGCTGGAGGAGCTGGACGCCGCGGATGAGCGCGGCCGAGGGCTCCTGGAGCGACATCGCCATGAGGACGATCGCGACCCATCCGGCGATGGCGAGCACCGAGCACGCGGCGCCGATGCGCACGAGCGCCCTCCAGCGCCGTCCTTCGGGGCCGGGCGCGGGGCGGCGGCGCAGGCGGCGCCAGAGGGCCGCGGTGGGCCAGGCCAGGAGCGCGAGCAGGAGCACCGCGACCGAGGCGATGAGGAGCGGCAGTGCGATCCGCCGCTCGGTCTCCAAGGGCAGCAGGGTGAACGCCGCGTCGTGGACGATGCCGGTGACCTCGCCGTCCTCGGTGCGGACGGCGATGGTGCGGTCGCCGCCCACTTCCTTCCAGACCCCGCCGCCGACCGGTTCGAACACGCTCGGCTCCATCGTGCCGGGGTCGGCCGGAAAGTACAGGCGGCCGTCGTCGAGGGCGGTGACCTCGGTGGTGTTGAGGACGTCGAGTGCGGACAGGAATGTGCTCTGGGAGCCGCGCGAGGCGTGGTAGACGCCCGCGACGTCCTCCGCCTCGGCCTCGCCTCCCTGAACCCCGCTTCCTTCAGCCCCGTCTGCTCCGACCCCGCCCGCCTCCGCGGCGGTCTCACCGGGGAAGTACCGGTCGGCGAACCCGCTCATGAGGTCGGCGCGCAGGCCGAGCGTCTCGTATCCCTCGGTGCCGGAGCTGTTGAAGGACACGAAGATCCCGGCCCCGTCGTCGGGGTAGAGGTTGAGGTGGGAGTGGAACCAGTTGGTGTCGCCGCCGTGGCCGACGATCCGGTGCCCGTTCTGGTCCTCCTGGAACCAGCCGAGGGTCATCCGCTGCGCCCCGGCGAACTCGGCGAGGCTGTCCGACTCCAGTGCGGGCGTGAACATCTCCTCGCGGGTCGCCGCGCTCAGCAGTTCCACGCCGTCGCTTCGGGTGCCGAGCTGGGCGAGCATGAACTGCGCCATGTCGTCGGCGGTCGCCGAGAGCGCCCCGGCGGGCGGGGTGCCGACGTACTCGAACGGCTGCGCCTCCCCGCCGCTGTCGGCGTACCCGCTCGACATGCGGTCGGCGAGGTCGGACGGGAGCGGCTGTTCGAACGAGGAGGAGTCCATGCCGAGCGGTCGGAGCAGATGCTCGGCGATGTAGTCGTCGAAGGGGACGCCGCTGACCCGCTCCACGATGTACCCGGCGAGGGAGTTCCCGTAGTTGGAGTACGAGGGCGTGGTGCCGGGCCGGAAGACCTGCTCGGGCGGGTCGGTCGCGAGGGAGTCGCGGAGGTCGACCTCGGTGCCCTCGACGCCGATGAGCCCGGCGATGCGCTCCTCGAATCCGGCGGTGTGGGTGAGGAGGTGCCGCAGGGTCACGTCCTCGGGGTAGTTGCGATCTATCTCGAAGTCGAGGTAGGCGCTCACGTCCTCGTCGAGGTCCAGGTCGCCGGACTCGACGAGCTGCATGACGGCGGTGGCGGTGAAGACCTTCGAGACCGATCCGGGCCGGAACAGGGTGTCGGCGGGGTCGACCATTGCCCCGGATGCGGTGTCGGCGTACCCGAAGCCGCGGGTGGTGAGGACCTGCCCGTCGCCGACGACGGCGACCGCGGCCCCGGCGACACCGGAGTCCTCGAGCATGCCGGGGAGGGTCGCGTCGAGCCAGGCGTCGACGTTCGCGGTGGTGAACGCCTCGGGTGCGGCGGGGTCTTCGGGTTCGGGCGGGTCCGGTTCCTGTGCGCCGCAGGCGGTCGCGAGGACCGCGACGGCGGCGAGTGCGGCCGCGGTGCGGCCGATTCGACGGGCGTCCATGTCGTCTCCAGTGGGTGCGCCGGCCCGCTGCGGGCCGGGGAATTCGGTGAACGCCACCATCGTGTCCCGAACAGGACCTTCCCGACTTCTGGCGCAAGGCGGAACCACGCTTGCGACCTTTGGGGGAGACCGCGCCCACGACATTCATGCTGATGGATGTATTGACTCGGAATCCGCGCTTAGTTACCGTGAACATCACCTGGTGGCCGCCATGTCCCGTCTCGACCCTGCCCTTTCATCGGAGGTCCCATGCGCAGCACACCCCTCAACCGCAGGCTCCTGCTCCAAGCCGCGGGCGCGGCCGCCGTCGCCGCGGCCGCCTCGCCCTTCGGGGCCGCCGCCCCGGCGTCGGCGAGCCCCGGCGTCCTCTACTCCAACGCGCTCATCCAGCAGCGCGCCGATCCGTTCGTGGTGCGCCACACCGACGGCTACTACTACTTCACCGCGAGCGTCCCCGCCTACGACCGCATCGTCATGCGCCGCGCCACCACCGTCCAGGGCCTCGCCACCGCGCAGGAGGTCACCGTCTGGCACAAGCACGCCAGCGGCCCCATGAGCGCCCACATCTGGGCGCCCGAACTGCACTACATCAGCGGCAGGTGGTACCTCTACTTCGCCGCCGGGCGCGCCGACGACGTCTGGGCCATCCGCATGTACGCCCTGGAGAACGCCAGTGCCAACCCCCTGAGCGGGACCTGGACCGAGCGCGGCCAGATCACCACCCCGCGCGACTCGTTCTCCCTGGACGCCACCACGTTCACCAACGGCTCCACCCGCTACCTCTGCTGGGCCCAGAGCGACCCCGAGCTCGGCAGCGGCACCAGCCTCTACCTCGCCGCCATGGCGAGCCCGTGGGCGATCACCGGCACGCCGGTCCGCATCAGCAAGCCCACCAACTCGTGGGAGACCATCGGCCACAACGTGAACGAGGGCGCCGCCGTCGTCAAGCGCAACGGCCGGATCTTCATGACCTTCTCCGCCAGCGCCACCGACGCGAACTACGCCATGGGCCTGCTCACCGCCTCCGAGGGCGCGAACCTGCTCAGCGCCTCCTCCTGGTCCAAGAGCGCCCAGCCGGTGCTGCGCAGCAGCGACGCCACCGGCCAGTTCGGCCCCGGCCACAACTCGTTCACCGTCTCCGAGGACGGCCAGAGCGACCTCCTCGTCTACCACGCGCGGCCCTACAAGAACATCAGCGGCGACCCGCTCTACGACCCGAACCGCCACACCAGGGTCCAGAAGTTCTACTGGAAGGCGGACGGCACGCCGGACTTCGGGATCCCCGTGGCCGACGGCGCCACCCCGTACCGGCTCGCCGCGCACGGCTCGACCACGGTGTTCCTCAACCACTACGACTTCCGGTTGCGCGCCAACGCGACCCCGGCGCTGCTGGCCGACTCGCAGTTCCGGATCGTCACGGGCCTGTCGGGTTCGGGCACGGTCTCGCTGGAGTCGGCGAACTTCCCGGGCCGGTTCCTGCGGCACCGGAACTACGAGCTGTGGGTGGAGGCGGGTGACGGCTCGGCGCAGTTCCGCCAGGACGCGAGCTTCCACCGCCGCGCGGGGCTCGCCGACGCCGGCGCGGTCTCGTTCGAGGCGGTGAACTTCGCGGGCCGCTACCTGCGCAACGCGAGCGGCCTGGTGAACCTGCTCACGGCCACCACGGACGCCGAGCGCTCGGCCGCGACGTTCCGCCTCGAATAGTCCGTCCTGCCGCGGTCCCAGGGCCGCGGCCGTCCGATCCGGTGGGTTTGGTCCGCGGGGGACCGGGGCACTTGTGGCCCGGAAGCGCGCCGGCCGGGCCACCCCCGGCCGCCCCTGGATTGGAGCACGGACCATGAGCGGACGGACCTACGAGTTGAGCAACGGCGTCATCGAGTACGAGCTGCGATGCGACCGCTGCGGCGAGGTCTTCGTGTGCGGTGACGACTCGTACTACTCCTGGCCGGTCCTGTGCGCGGCCGCCGAGGCCGAGGGCTGGGCGACCGCCCCGGGCCTCGACGGCGAGCACGAGTGCGCGGGCTGCGCCGCGGCTGTGCGCCAGTCGGACCTCGTCTCGGCCCGCGCGGCCTGACCGAACGCGAAGGGGCACCGCCGGAACCGGCGGTGCCCCTCCTTTACGCCTCCGACCGCCTTAGCGGTCCATCAGGGCGAACACGCCCCAGCCGAGATATTCGCGCTGGTACCTGGCGTGGTTCACGGGCGCGGTGTCGAGCTCGGCGCGCATCTCGCCGTACAGCTCGTCGCCGGGGTTGGCATCGAGCCAGCGCCTGACATTGAGCCACTGCGCGGCCGCGTATCGGTCCCAGCTGTCCTGGTCGGCCAGGACCATCTCGACCACGTCGCAGCCGAGGCCGCCGAAGTGCTCCAGCAGGCCGGGGAGCGAGAACAGGTCGTCCTTCGCCGACATGTGGCAGCCGGCGACGGTGGCCTGGTCGGGCGGGTCGAGGCGCCAGTACGGCTCGCCGACCAGCATCACGCCGCCGGGGGCGAGGCTGCGGCGCAGCAGTTCGACGGTGCCCTCGGGGCCGCCGCCGATCCAGGTGGCGCCGACGCAGGACGCGATGCCGACCGGTTCGGCGGCCACGTGGCCGGCGGCGTCGCCGTGCACGAACGCGACCCGCTCGGCCACGCCGAGTTCGGCGGCGCGCTCGCGGGCGGCCGCGATGAACGCGGTGCTGATGTCGACGCCGGTGCCGGTCGTGCCGTGGTCGCGCGCCCAGGTGGACAGCATCTCGCCCTTGCCGCAGGCGAGGTCGAGCATCGTCGTGCCCGGCGCGGGGCCGACCGCGCGGCCGAGCGCGGCGAGCTTCTCGGGCGTGAAGGGGTTGAGCAGGCGGTGGCTGCTCTCGCGGATGGTGAAGCTACGTGGGAGATCCACTGTGATCGGTCGTCCTTCTCTGTGAAGCGGTGCGGGCTGCTGAGGATCGCGGCCGGACGGCACCGGCCGCGGACACCTGGACGACCATGGAACGCACCTGCTTCTCTACTCGGGACGGGAAGGACCCTGCCATCGGAACCCAGCGACGCTACCGCCCCTTACCGCACGTGTCCAGCGGTTTTCCCGGGCTCACGCGTAGTGGTCGAACACCATCCGCGCCAGCTCCCTCATGCGCGCGACCGCCTCCGGCGGGCCGGTGACCTCGGCCGTGTCGACGAACGCCAGGACCTGCCGGATCTCGTCGAGGACCCGGCACCGCAGTACCGCCTCGCGCCACCCGTCCGCCTGCGCCCCGCCGATCGACAGGCGCGAGCCGAAGATCCGCCGCGCTCGCTCCACCTGGTACTCCTTGATCCGCAGGCGCACCTCCAGGTCCCCGCCCGACTCCCATCCGGCCGTCAGCTCCCCGGCGACCGCGGCCAGGCCCGCGCCTGGGCGCAGCCGCCGCGCGGTGCGCAGCGGCTCCCAGCGCGCGATCTTGAGGAGGTTGAACAGGCGCGGGCGCCCCTCCTCGTCGGCCACGAGGTACCACCGGCCGCCCTTCGCCAAGAGCCCGTACGGGTCCACGGTCCGCCACCGGGCGTCCTCGCTCGACCGCTCGTACCGGATCTTGAGCCGCACGCCGCGGCGCAGGTCGCCGATGAGCGCGGCGGGGGAGACCCCTTCGGGTTCGGGCCCGAACCACGGCCGGTTGTCGCTGACGACCAGGTCGCCGACGGGCAGCAGGTCGTCGGGCGGGCGCGCCCCGGTCACCTTGCGCAGGGCCCGGCCGCTCACCTGCTCGACCCCGAGGCGCCGGCGCTGGTCCCCGTCGAGGCCCGTGAGCGCCAGGTGCTCCCGCTCGGGCGGCGTCAGGCGCCCGGTGTCGAGCCCGCCGCCGGGGAGCATCGAGACGCCGCCGTACCGGCCGCGGCGCACCAGGACCGGGAAGCCCGCGTCCTGGAGCCAGCGCAGGTCCCGCATCACGGTGCGGTCCGAGACGCCGGCCTCGGCCGCGAGCGCGGCCACGGTCGTCTCCGGGCGGGTGCGCAGCGCGAGCATGAGCGAGAAGAACCTGTCGGGAGTCATGGCCCGATTCTCTCCGAGAACCTGACAGGATCCGTCAGGTTCCGCGCCTACGGTGGCGTTCCCGACGGAAAGGAGGGCACCATGCCCGCACCGAACCTGTTCATCGTCTTCGTCGCCGACGCCCCGGCCTCGGCCCGCTTCTACGGGGACCTGTTCGACATGAAGCCGGTCTTCGAGACCCCCGGCTACATCTCGTTCGACCTCCTGCCGGAGACCCCCGGGCGCGTCCACCTGTCGCTGTGGAGCCGCTCGGAGGCGGACTTCGACGCGGAGCCGGTGACCTTCCCCGAATCCTGGAACCGGTTCGTGCGGCCCCGGCGCGGCCAGGGCAAGCCGAAGCGGACGCGGCTCGACCCCGAGGCCGGCCGGAAGCTCCTCGCCGAGTACGAGATCCGCGTGCGCGAACGCCTCGACCACGAGGCCAACGCCGACCACCGCGACGCCGGGCTCGCCTTCCTCGCCGGGGAGCCCGACATCGCCGGCGCCGCCGCGGTCTGGGCCCTCGCCCGCACCACCGCCACCGCGAACCCCTACCTCCAGCGGCCCCTCTTCGACCTCGCCGCCGCCGAGCACGGGACGCCGTTCGCCGCCGCCGCGCTCACCGAGTTCTTCACCCTCGACATCACCGCCGCCGACCGCGAGGGCGCCATCGGCCTCATCGCGCAGACCCTCCAGAGCCACCGCTGGAGCCGCCTCCACTCCAGCGAGCTCACCGCCGTCCGCGGCCACCTCACCGCCCTCCCGGACGACGAGTACGCCGCCGTCACCGACGCCCTCGCCGCCCGCCGCACCGACCCGATGCGCCGCCTCGGTGCGAGCCTCCTCGTCCCCGGCGAGACCGCCTGGCTCGACGAGGTGTGCGCCGAAATCCGCGCCCGGCAACCCGACAGCGCCGTCCCCAACCTGCTCCTCGGCGTCATCACCAGCGCCGACCAGCTCCAGGGCCTCGACTGCGGCGGCGTCTTCCTCTACTGGTTCCAGACCGCCGGCATCGCCGACCTGCTCCACCGGCTCGGCGCCGACGCCGCGCCCGTCCTGGAGCAGATGTTCACCAGGTGGCTCGACACGAGCGACCGCAAGGTCCTCTACCGGGCACTGGCCGCGATCCCCACCGACGCCGCCCTCGACCTGATCCTCGACCGCCTCGACGACCCGGTCGCCATGGGCTACGCGATGGAGGCCGCCGCGCGCTTCCCCCAGCGCGCCCTCCGCGCCGTCGCCGCCCGCATCCCCGGCGCCGAACCCGCCGCGCTCAAGCGGCTCACCGCGATCCTCTACGGCGACCCGGTCGTCCTCGGCCCGGCCCTGGACCTCCAGACCGACGCCGTCCGCGAGATCGTCGCGGGCGTCACCACCACCTCCGGCCGCCTCCCCGCCGCCCCCGCCGACGAGGTCCCGCCCCTGCTCACCTCCCCGCCGTGGGAGCGCACCGCGCCCGCGGCCGCGCCCGTCGTCCTCGCCCTCACCCCGCCCGCGATCGAGCGGGTCGTCTGGGCCGACGGCGAGCGCGAGCGGTGGGCCGAAGCCCGCGTCGGCGGCCCGGACCGCGACTGGGCCGCCGACGCCGCCCGGTTCGACAACCTCGCCACCCACTACCAGGTCCGGGTGCTGGCGCTCGCCCCGAGTGAGCTCACCGCGCACCTGCTGCCCGACTGGAAGCCCGCGCCCGGCTACCTCTCCCCGGAGCTCCTCCGCCGCCTGCTCGCCGCCCACGGCGCCGCCGCGGCCGGGCACGTGGTGACCGCCGCCGGCTGGGACGCCTCGCTCCGCGACCTCATCACCCCCATCGCGAACCTGGAGGCCGCCCGCCTCGCCGTCGACGCCCTCGTGCGGCTGAAGACCATGCGCCCCATGGCCTTCGGGTGGCTCGACCGCCACGCCGCCGACGCCGCGGCCCTGCTCGTCCCCGACGCGCTCGGCAGGACCAAGAAGCCCCGCGCCGCCGCCGAGGCCGCGCTGCGCTACCTCGCCGCCTCCGGCCGCGCCGACACCGTCCGCGAGGCCGCCGCCCACTACGGCCCGGAGGCGGCCGCCGCGATCGGCACCCTCGTGGACGTCGACCCGCTCACCCCCGCCGTCCGGGTCCCGGCCCTCGGCCCCTGGGTCTCCCCGCCCGCGCTCCCGCAGATCCTCCTCAAGGGAGGCGACCGGGCCCTCCCTGACGCGGCCGTGCGCAACGCCGCCGCCGTGCTCGCCCTCGGCTCCCCCGACTACGACTACCCCGGCGTCGCCGTCCTCGCCGACGCCTGCGACCGGGCCTCGCTCACCCGCTTCTCCCGCGCCCTGTTCGAGCAGTGGCTCACCGCCGGCGCCCCCTCGGACGAGTCGTGGGCCCTCATGCAGCTCATGCACTTCGGCGACGACGACACCGTCCGCGCACTCACCCCGCTCATCGGCCGCTGGCCGGGGGAGAACCAGCACCACCGCGCCGTCAAGGGCCTCAAGGTCCTCGGCGCGATCGGCTCCGAGACCGCCCTGCGCGCCATCCAGGGCATCGGCGAGAAGGCCAAGTTCGCCGCCATCAAACAGGAGGCCCGCGACCAGATCACCGCCATCGCCGCGCACCTCGGCCTGTCCGCCGACCAGCTCGCCGACCGGCTCGTCCCCGACTTCGGGCTCCGCGACGACGACGCCCTCGTCCTCGACTACGGGCCCCGGCGGTTCCGGGTCGGCTTCGACGAGCAGCTCAAGCCCTTCGTCACCGACGCCGACGGCAAGCCCCGCAAGTCCCTGCCCAAACCCGCCGCGAAGGACGACGCCGACCTCGCCGACGCCGCCTACAAGCGCTTCGCCAACCTCCGCAAGGAACTCCGCACCGTCGCCGCCGACCAGGTCAAGCGCCTCGAACGCGCCATGGTCGCGGGCCGCACCTGGACTCCGGCCGAGTTCCAGGAGCACTTCGCCGAGCACCCCCTCGTGTGGCACCTCGCCCGGCGCCTGGTGTGGACCGCCGAGGAGGGCGCCGGCCCCGTCGCGTTCCGCCTCGCCGAGGACCGCACCCGCACCGACCTCGACGAGAACGAACTCGCGGTGGCCGACACCGCCGCCATCCGCATCGCGCACCCCGTCCACCTCGGCGAGGACGTCGCCGCGTGGTCGGAGATCTTCGCCGACTACGAGATCGTGCAGCCCTTCCCGCAGCTCGGCCGCGAGGTCATGGCCTTCACCGACGACGAGCTCGCCACCGGCCGCCTCACCCGCTTCGAGAACACCCAGGTCACCGTCGGCGGCCTCCTCGGCCTGGTCAAGAAGGGCTGGATCCGCGCGGGCGCGCTCGACGCCGGCATCGAGCACGGCATGTGGTGCCCGCTCCCGGGCACCGGCTACCTCGTGCTCGACCTCGACCCGGGCATCTTCGCCGGGGACGTCAACGACCAGTGGATCCAGGGCCTCTCCCAGGTCGTGCTCTCCCGCAGCGGCATGGACGGCTGGTCCCGCGCCCAGGCCGCCCCCGGCCTGCCCGCGGGCGACCCGGTCGCGGCCTCCGAAGCGCTCACCGCGCTCGCGAAGGTCGTCGCGGCAGGCACCGGCAGATGACGCACGGGCGGGCCCTCCCGCAGGAGGGCCCGCCCGTCGAAACCTCTGGAGCCTCCGGGCCGAACCGGCCCCGAACGCAAAAAAAAGAAGGGCCCGTCGGCGCCTTCCCCTTATAAGTTACCAGGGCGGCCCGACCGGTTCGCACCGGGGGCCGCCCTTTCCTCCGCACCCGCCCTAAGGCGAGGTCAGGGCCTCGGTGGGGGACAACCGGGCGGCCTTCACCGCCGGATAGAGCCCCGCCACCGCGCCGATCGCGGCCGTCGCCGCGACCCCGCCGCCCAGCGCCCACGCCGGCACCGTCGGCGGCCACCCCTGCCACGCCGCGTACGACGCGGTGATGAGCGACCCCAGGGCCACCCCGCCCGCGCCGCCCAGCAGCGACAGCAGCAGCGACTCGGCGAGGAACTGCCCGCGCACGTCCGCCCGGGTCGCCCCCAGCGACCGCCGCAGGCCGATCTCCCCGCGCCGCTCCAGGACCGACACGACCATCGTGTTCGCCACCCCGACCCCGCCCACCAGCAGCGCCACCGCGCCGATCCCCAAGAGCAGCCCCGTGAACGACGCCTCCGCCGCCTCGGCCGCGAACAGCGCGTCCGAGGGCCGCGACACGTCGACCTCCTCGGGGTGCTCGGGGTTCGCCGTCGCCCCCAGCACCGCCTGCACCTCGGTCACCGCCGACTCCGCGGCCCGCGCGTAGACCTCCGTGGCGTGCAGGTCGAAGCCCAGGTACGCCGCCGCGGCGTCCCACCCGACCAGCGCCGCGGTGTCCAGCTCGGGCGCCAGCGCGACCGGTTCGAGCACCCCGACCACCGCGAACCACTGCCCGCCCAGCCAGATCTGCACGTCCGGGCCCGCGCCCACGCCCAGCGCCGCCGCGGTCCCGGCGCCGAGCACCGCCGCCGGGAAGTCCCCGGCCGCGCCGTCGAGCCACCGGCCCTCCGCGAGCGCGGCGCCGACGACGTCGAGCAGGTCCGCCTCGGCGGCCTTGACCGCGATCCCGCCCGACTCGTTGGCCGGGATCCGGTCGGTCCGGTACACCTTCGCGTCCACCGTCCCGGTCGCGGCGGCCGACTCCACCGGGCCGATCCGCTCGATCATCGCCACCGCCTCCAGCGGCAGCTCCGACGCCTCGCCGAACATCGACTGCCCCGGCGCGACGGTGAGGAGGTTCGTGCCCAGCTCGTCGAGTTTTCGGTCGAGCTCGGCCGAACTCGACGCCGAGATCCCCACGACCGCGACCATCGCCGCGATGCCGATCGCGATCCCCACGGCCGACAACGTCACCCGCAGCGGCCGCGACCGCAGGCCGTGCACGCCCACGCGCAGCAGGTCAGTCCAGCGCATCGCGCACCACCCTCCCGTCGCGCATCTCCACGCGCCGCGGCAGGCCCGCGGCGATGTCCCGGTCGTGCGTGATGACCACGACCGTGGTCCCGGCCTCGTGCAGGCCCCGCAGCAGGCCCATCACCACCGCGCCCGAGGCCGAGTCGAGGTTCCCGGTCGGCTCGTCGGCGAGGAGCAGCCGCGGCCCGCCGACGATGGCCCGCGCGATGGCGACGCGCTGGCGCTCGCCGCCGGACAGCTCGTGCGGGCGGTGCCCGGTCCGGTGCCCGAGCCCCACCCTGGCGAGGGCCTGGGCGGCGGCCTCGCGGCGCCGCGCGCGCGGCTCGCCCCGGTAGAGGAGCCCGTCGGCGACGTTGTCGAGCACCGGGACCCCTTGCGCGAGATGGAACTGCTGGAACACGAAGCCGAGTTCGGCGGCGCGCAGGCGCGAGAGCCGCCGGTCCGACAGGGCCGCGACGTCCTCGCCCGCGACCCGCACCGTCCCCGCGGTGGGCCGGTCGAGGGTCCCGGCGAGGTTGAGGAGCGTCGACTTGCCCGACCCCGAGGGGCCGACGATCGCGACCAGCTCGCCGTCGCCGATCTCCAGCGACACCCCGTCGAGCGCGGTGACCCCCGGGTACGTCTTGGAGACCCCCTCCAGGACCACGACGCTCACGAGGGCACCGCCACGGCCATGCCCGCCTCCAGGTCGCCCGCGACCTCGACGAACCCGTCCGCGAACACGCCGGTCTCGACCGGCACGAGCACGCTCTCGCCGCCGTCGACGACCTCGACGCCGTACCCGCCCTCGCGCAGCGCCAGCAGCGCCTCGACGGGGACGGCGAGCACGTCCTCGCGGGTCTCGGCGACCAGCACGACCTCGACCGGGGCCGACACGAGCGCGCCGAGCGCCGCCTGGTCCGCGATCGCGACCGTGACCTCGATCGTCTCGGGCTCGTCGGAGCCCGGTTCGGCCGCGGTCACGGTCTGCCCGACCTCGCTGACCACGCCCGCGGCCTCGGTCCCGTCCGGGAGCGTCACCGCGACCGCCTGGTCCACGGCCACCAGGTCCTGGTCGGCGATCTCCAGCTGCACGCTCACCCGCCGCTCCCCGGAGGTGTAGGTCAGCAGCTGCCCGCCCGCCGGGTCGCCCACGGCCGCGAGCTGGTCGGCGATGCGGACCTCGTTGGGGGAGAACAGGACGTCGCCCACGGCCACGGTCCCCGTCTCCGCCGCCCCCAGGTCCTCCTGCCACGCCTCGACCGCGTCGGCGGTCGCCGACGTGTACTCGTCGTCCGCGGTGAACCCGTCGTAGCCGAGCTCGGCGAGGTTCGACTCGAGTTGCGCCGCATCGGGTCCCTCGACGCCGGGCGCGAGGTCCCGCCACAGCGGCAGGTCCCCGGCCATGGCGACCACGGGCGCGTTGTCGACCTCGTACACCGCGTCGCCCGGCCCGACCACGGTCCCGGGCGCGGGCAGCCACGTCACGACCCCCGGCTTCGCGCCGGTCAGCGTCCGCGCCTCCCCGTACGAGAGCGTCCCCACGACCTCCTCCGACCGCGCGAGGTCCCGCCGCTCCACGGCGGCCGTGGCCGCCGCGGTCTGCGCCGTGGCCGCCGGGTCGTCGCCGCCGGTCCAGTACAGCGCCCCGCCCGCCGCCAGCGCCGCCGCCGCGACCGAGCCGGCCGCGATCACCGCCGTCCGCCGCCTCACTGGTCGCGCACCTCTCCGAGGAGGTCCTGGCACGCCTCGATCGCGGCGTCCCAGTCCGGGTCGGCCGACTCCTGGTCCATGAGGTCGGGCCCGAACCCGTCGGTGCCCGGGTCGGGCATGTCCTCGACCCCGTTGTCGCGCATGCACTGCGCGAAGTCCAGCAGCGCGGCCTGGATCTCGGGGTCGTCGAGGCTCATCTCCCCGGACGCCAGGTGCTCCTCGCACGCCTCGACCGCCTCCGGCTCGTTCTCCATGGCCTCCCGCAGCTCCTCGGCCCCTTCGAAGCCGCCGTCCGGGTCGGGGTCGGGGAAGTCGACCCCCTGCTCGCGCATGCACTCGGCGAAGTCCTGGAGGCTCTGCTCCAGGCTCGCGCCCTCCTCGCCGGCCTCCGCGGAGGCGGTGCCCCCGGCGCTCGCGACCCCGTCGTCCGGGTCGTCGCCGCAGGCGGCCAGCAGCGACAGCGCCGACAGCGCGGCCGCGGCGATCAGTACTCGTCTCATCGTGCGTCTCCTTCACTCGTTGACGGACGCCGCAAGTGAAGCGCCGCGGGCATGTGGTCTCCGTGAGCGCGGGCGCTTATGCGGTCCTTACACCGGGCCTGGCAGCATCGACACCGAGAGGGAAGGAGCCGGGGGATGCGCGTACTGGTGGTCGAGGACGAGCGGATGCTCGCCGACGCGATCGCGAAGGGCCTGCGCGGCGAGGGCATGGCCGTCGACGTCTGCTACGACGGCGACGCCGCGCGGATGCGCTTGGCCGCCTACGACTACGACGTGGCGGTCCTCGACCGCGACCTGCCGCGCGTCGGCGGCGACGACCTCACCAGGAAGGTGGTGGCCGGGCCGCACTCGACCCGGGTCCTCATGCTCACCGTGTCCTCCGGCGTCGACGACCGCGTCAACGGGCTCGCGCTCGGCGCCGACGACTACCTCGCCAAGCCCTTCGCGTTCGCCGAGCTCGTCGCCCGGGTCCGCGCCCTGGCCCGCCGCGCCGCCCCGGCCGCGCCGCCGGTCCTCGAACGGGCCGGGATCACCCTCGACACCGCGGGCCGGCAGGTCTTCCGCGGCGGCCGGTACCTGCCGCTGTCCAAGAAGGAGTTCGGGGTCCTGGCCGAACTCCTGCGCCCGGGCGCCGCCGTCGTCTCCTCCGAGCGCCTGCTGGAGAAGGTCTGGGACGAGCACATCGACCCCGCCACGAACGTGGTGCGGGTGACGATGATGACGCTGCGCCGCAAGCTCGGCGACCCGCCCGTCATCGAGACCGTCCCCGGCTCCGGCTACGTCGTCCGCGAGGCGCCGGCCGTCCTGGAATCCGCACCCACGGGAGAGGACCGCCGATGAGGCTCCGCACGCGACTGACCCTCTGGTACGGCGGCGCGTTCTTCGCCGCCGGGGCCGTCCTCACCGCCGTCGTCTACCTCGTCGTCCGCAGCCGCATCACCGCGAACATGCCCGAGCCCGGCGAGTCCCTGGAGGCCCTGTTCACCTCCGGCTCCCAGTTCGGCATGACCGACGCGCAGATCGCGTACCTCATCGACACCGTCATCGAACGCCAGCAGGCCGCCAACGACGCCACCCTCCAGGCCGTCCTGCTCGGCTCGGGGATCGCGCTCGGCGTCGTCGGCCTCCTCGCGGTCGTCTTCGGCTTCCTCATGGCCGGGCGGGTCCTGCGCCCCATCGACGCCATCACCGCCACCGCGCAGCGCGTCGCCGACCGCTCCCTCCACGAGCGCATCAACCTCGACGGGCCCGGCGACGAGCTCAAGCGCCTCGCCGACACCTTCGACGGGATGCTCGCCCGCCTCGACCGCGCCTTCGAGGGCCAGCGCCGCTTCGTCGCCAACGCCTCCCACGAACTCAAGACCCCCTTGGCGATCAACCGCACCCTCCTCGAAGTCGCCGCCGCCGAACCCGACGCGGGCCACCGCGTGCGCGACCTCGCCGCGAACCTCCTCGCCGTCAACGAGCGCCACGAACGCCTCATCGACGGCCTCCTCACCCTCGCCGGCGCCGACCGCGACCCCGCCGACCCCGTGCCCGTCGACCTGGCCGACATCGTCGCCCACCTCGCGGCCCAGTTCGCCCCCGAGGCCGCCGAAGCGCAAGTGTCCGTGGACGTCTCCTGCGAGGAGGCGGTCGCCGTCGGCGACGCCGCGCTCCTGGAGCGCCTGGTCGCCAACCTCATCGCCAACGGCATCCGCCACAACCACCCCGGCGGCGCCCTCACCGTGCGCACCGCCGCCGTCGACGGCCGCGCCCGCCTCACCGTGACCAACACCGGCCCCGCCGTCGCCGCCTACGAAGTCGACGCCCTGTTCCAGCCGTTCCGGCGCGGCGAGGGCCGCGACCGGATCGAGTCCGTGCGCGGCGTCGGCCTCGGACTCTCCATCGTGGAGTCGGTCGCCCGCGTCCACGACGCCGCGCTGACCGCCGTCCCGAACCCGGACGGCGGCCTGCGCGTCACCGTCGCCTTCTCAAGCGGGCACGCCTCCTAGTTCGGCACGTCCAGGACCCACGTGATCCCGAACCGGTCCCGCACCATGCCGTACGCGGTCGCCCACGCCGAGGGCCCGAACGGCGCCACCACCGCGCCGTCCTCCGCCAGGCCCTTCCAGAACCCGGCCAGCTCTTCGGCGTCGCCGCCGCGCACCGCGGGGGCGAAGCGCGGTCCGGCGGGCGCGGCCGCCCCGTGACCGGGCTTGTGACCGAACGCATCACGAATCGCCTCGTCGGGCCGCACCCCGGTTGATAGGTTGGCGCCACGTCTCGCAAAGGAGCTGTTCACATGGCACGCGCACTCACGACGGCACGGCGGACCGCCGCCGCGCTCGCACTCGCCCTCGGCACCGCACTGGCGCTCTCCGCCTGCGGCGAAGGGGAACTGCCCATCGACACGCCCAGCCTGCCCGACCTCGAGGACTCGCTCAGCAGCCTCGCCCCCGACTTCCCCGCGGACGTCGCGTCCGACCTCCAGGAGCTCGCCCCCGACCTCTCGGCCGCCGAGATCGTCTCCGGCGCGCAGGAGCTCTGCCAGTCCGCCGCCGACGGCGCCGACGAGGAGCAGCTCGCCCGCGACGCCGCCTCCCTCTTCGGCGTCGAGGAGGCCGAGGGCCCGACGATCGTCGAGACGGTCCAGCCGTACTGCGACGTCATCGGCTGACACCGCCCGGGGCCGAACACCACGGCCCCCGCACTCCACAAGAATCACGAAACAACGCAATAGCACCACGCGCACCGAAGCTCCGCACTGTCCAATTCGTGCGGAGCTTCTGCGCGTTCGCATCGCGCGCAGGGTAGAGCGCGCGAATTGACAACAAGCCTTCTAGCTGGTTCGAAATAGTCGGAATACCGAATTCAACTTCGAAAACGCGTGACCGTATCATAATCCGATCGAACGCTCCTGTACTGGAAGGATCACTCCCGGTGCCCGACGCACCCACCCCCCGGCTGGTGTACGACGCCTTTCTCATCACCGCCTACCACGACTTCTACAAACCCGCGGTCGCGCCTCGCGTGATCGGCCTGGGTCTCGGCGCGGCGCTGCTGGCGGAGCTGGTGTTCTCGGGCCAACTCGCGGTGCGCAGCCACGCGGGACGGGACCTGGTCATCGCGGAGTCGCGCGGCGGCCCGCCGCGAGACTCCCTGGGGCTGTGGCTGACCGAGCTCGTCCAGAGCGAGCCCGAGCACCTCGCCGTCCCCGAGTGGCTCGAATACCTCGCGATCGCCGACACCCAGACCAAGACCGCCGACCACATGGTCGTGGCCGGGCTGATGGTGCGCGGCGAGCAGCGCAGCCGCTGGCTCGGCAAGGTGCAGGTCACCTACGACGCCGCCGACGCCCTCATCGCCCAGGCGCCGCTCGCCCGGCTGCGCCGCTATCTGTCCTCGATGGACCGACGAATGCCCTTGCTCGACGCATTCCTGCTCGCGCTCACCGAATCCGTCGGCCTGTCGAAATCCCTGTACTCCCAGATGCCCGCCGGCGCGCGCGAATACGCCGAAGGCCACCTGCGGGTGCTGCCCGCACCGCTCCAGGCGATCCGCGGGCACCTCACCGCCGCGGTGGCGGACACCGCCATCACCGGCAACCTCTAAGCAAGCCCAGATTAGGAGTCACGCCCCATGTCAGCTCCCTCACCCGCCAGCGCGGTCCAATCCGCGCTGGCCCGCGACAAACTCGGCACGCTCAGCCTCCTCCACTTCTCCCTCACCGCCGCCACCCCGCTCACCGTGATCGCCGGCGGCGTCGTCGTCATGTTCGCCGTGGCCGGCCAGATCGGCATCCCGATCGGGTACGTCATCATCGCGGCCTCCCTGCTGCTGTTCAGCGTCGGCTACACCGCGATGGCCCGCCACATCGCCAACGCCGGCGCGATGTACGCGTTCGTCGCCCGGGGCCTGGGCCGGGTCCCCGGCGTCGCCGCCGCGTGGGTCGCCGCCACCTCGTACTGCGCCCTCCAGGTGAGCCTCTACGGCTACCTCGGCTACGTCGCCCAGAGCCTGTTCGCCTCCATCGGGCTCGACCTGCCGTGGTGGGCCTTCGCGCTCGTCGCCTGGCTGCTGGTCGGCCTGCTCGGCACCCGCGCGGTCGACATCAACGCCAAGGTCCTGGCGGTGCTCCTCACCGTCGAGGTCGCGGTCGTCCTGGTGTTCAGCGCCTCCAACTTCGCCAACGCCGCTGACGGCGTCTCGTTCGGCGCGTTCTCGCCGACCGCGCTGAGCGGCGAGGCCGCCGGGGCCGTGCTCGCGCTGGCCGTCATCGGCTTCATCGGCTTCGAGTCGCCCACCGTCTACGGCGAGGAGGCCCGCGACCGCAAGCGCACCGTCGCCCGCGCCACCATCGCCACGGTCCTCATCCTCGCGTTCATCTACATCGTCTCGTCATGGTCGATCATCACGGCCGCGGGCGACGACAACGTGGTCGCCGCCGCCACCGCCGACTTCGACCTGATGTTCAGCCTCGCCGGGGACCAGCTCGGGTCCACGTGGGAGACGATCGGCCGCATCCTGCTGCTCACCTCGGTCACCGCCGCGGCGCTGAGCTTCCACAACACGACCGCCCGCTACCTCTTCGCGCTGGGCCGCGAGCAGGTCGTCTTCTCCTGGCTGGGCCGCACCTCGGTCCGCACCTGCGCCCCCGTCGCCGCCTCGGTCACGCAGACCGTCGCGGGCGGCCTGGTGATCGTCCTGTGGGCCGTGCTCGGCCTCGACCCGGTGGTGCACCTGTTCTACTACCTCGGCACCGCGTCGGGCATCGGCCTGATCGCGCTCATCCTCACCTGCGCCATCGCGGTCCTGGTCTACTTCGCGCGGGATCGGCGTGAAGAGTCCCTGTGGGCCAGCCGGATCGCGCCGGTCCTGGCGATCCTGGCGATGGGCGGGGTCCTGTACCTGTCGGTCATCCACTTCCACACCCTGCTGGGCGTCGAGAAGGGCTCGCTCCTGCCGAAGCTCGTCCCGATCGTCTTCGCGGTGCTCGCGCTCCTGGGCGCCCTGTGGGCCCTGTTCCTGAAGCGGGCCCGCCCGGACGTCTACGCCGGGATCGGGCACGGCGCCAAGGCGCCCCTGGTCCAGGCGGCCGAGCGGGCCGCGGTCCCGGTTGGAGCCGCCGGTGACCGTTAGCGCGTACGGAGCCGTCGCGGCGATGCTCGCCGACGAGTTCAACGACCTGCCGACCGCCAAGTGGCTCGTGGCGGACCCCGACGAGCGGCTCAAGGCGGTCCGCGGCCAGTTCGAACTGCTGGTCGAGCACGCGCTCGGGCACGGCGGCGTGGTCACCTCGGGCGACCTCGACGGTGCGGTGGTGTGGTTCGACCACACCGTCGCCGCGCCGGTGATCCCCGACTACGACGACCGGCTCCTGGCCGCCTGCGGGGCCCACACCGAGCGGTTCCGGCACCTCGACCGGGTCATGGAGGAGCACCACCCCCAGGCCCCGCACCACTACGTGGCGCTGGTCGGGGTGCGCAGGAAGCGGCGCGGCAAGGGGATCGCCACGGCGATGCTCCGGCGCCACCACCGGGCCCTCGACCGCGACGGTATCCCCGCCTACCTGGAGGCGGTCTCGCCGCAGACCGCGAAGCTGTACGCGACCCTCGGCTACCGGCCCCTCGGCGACCGGTACGGCCTGGTCGACGGCGGCCCGTGGCTCTATCCGATGTGGCGCGAGCCGCAGACGGCGTGAACGGCGGCGGCGGGCCCGGAAGGGCCCGCCGCCCTCATCATGAGCGATGCCGGCGCGGCCCCGCTTCCCGTGGAGCACGACTCCGACGGCGCGACGGAATGACCGCTTGCGGCGCAAGCGTCCGCGAATATTGACACACTTGACTATACAAATCCCGAGTTGCTATGATCTCCACATTGCACTGGGAGCGCTCCCTCAGCTCTCGGCACCATGGCAAAGGAGCATGGCATGCGCAGAAACCGCAAGCTCACCGCCTTCGCGGCGGCCGCCGCGACGGCACTAGGCGCCGGCGCACTCGCGCTCGGCCCGGCGGACCTGGCATTCGCCGAGGACGGATGCGAGGTCGAGTACACGGTCGTCAGCAGCTGGGGCTCCGGCTTCCAGGCCAACGTCGCCATCACCGCCGGGGAGGCCATCGACGGCTGGGACCTCGCCTGGACCTTCCCCTCCGGCACCACCGTCTCCAGCGCCTGGAACGTCTCCTGGAGCCAGAGCGGCACCCGCTTCACCGGCTCGGACGTCGGCTGGAACGGCACCGTCGCCTCGGGCCAGACCCGCCAGGTCTTCGGCTTCATCGGCTCCGGCAGCACCGCCGACCCGACCGGGATCTCCATCAACGGCGACCTCTGCGACGGCGAGGTCGACCCCACCGACCCGCCCACCACCGAGGACCCGACCGACCCGCCCGGCGGCGGCCCGGTCAAGATCATGCCCCTGGGCGACTCCATCACCGGCAGCCCCGGCTGCTGGCGCGGCAACCTGTGGCAGCTCCTCGACCAGGCCGGCCACGACGTCGACTTCGTCGGCTCGCTCTCCCAGGCGTGCAACCCGTCCGGCTCCGACCCCGACCACGAGGGGCACGGCGGGTTCCTCGTCACCCAGTCGGTGAACAACGGCAGCGTCCGGGGCTGGCTGGAGCAGAACACGCCCGACGTCCTGCTGCTCCACTTCGCCACCAACGACGTCTGGTCCTCGATCCCGCCGGCCACGATCCTCGCCGCCTACACGACCATCGTGCAGGACCTGCGCGAACTCAACCCCGACGCCGTGATCCTGGCCGCGCAGCTCATCCCGCTGGCGCCGACCGACTGCGCCGACTGCCCGCAGCGCACGATCAACTTCAACTCCCAGATCCCGGCCTGGGCCGCCGCCAACTCCACCGCGCAGTCGCCGATCGTCGTGGTCGACCAGTACACCGGCTGGGTCCCCTCCGTCGACACCTACGACGGGGTCCACCCCGACGAGGACGGCTACGTCAAACTCGCCGCCAACTGGTTCGCGGCCCTCGACCCGATCCTCGACGCCGCATGAGCACCCCAGCGTGAACGGCGCCCCGGTCCCAGGACCGGGGCGCCGTTCACGCGTCCTACCGCCGCACGCCCTCGATCTCGAAGGTCATGACCGTGTTCGCCGGGAAGGCCCGCGAGAAGCGCTTCCCGGTGACCGCGGTGTCGGTGTGGCGGGCGTAGCGCTCGGAGCCGCCGGTCTGGGTGGACCAGCGGACCGCCGTGCCGTCGGGGACGGTGCCGAACGCCGAGAGGTCGTACGTGATCGTCTGGGCCGTCCCGTAGTTGGTGGTCACGATGACGAGCTTCCCCGAGGCGCTGTCGTGGGCGGCGATGGTGTTGCCCTCGCCGCCGTCGATGATCGTCATGCCGGGCCGGATGTGCCGCGCGTACTGGGCGTACACGAAGTACTTGGCGTTGACCGCACCGAGCGTCCCGGTCTCGTTGTCGGCCTGGATCAGGCCCCAGCCGCCGCCGTCGAGGACCTGCCAGTAGCACCAGCCGGTCGGGTGCAGCCACCGGAAGTCGAGGTTGAGGTTGCGGGCCAGGCGCATCCCCGTGCCGTCGTTCTCGCCGTACTCGGAGTTCCACAGGCGCTTCCCGGCCGCGCGCACCGCGCTGTACACGGAGTCGCGGCGCCCGCCCTCGTACTGGTAGCCGTGCACGTTCACCTTGGCCACCTTGCCCTTCGCCGAGGCCGTCAGCCCGTTCCAGGTGCTCACGGCCTGGTCGTACAGCGACTCGTCGGAGGCGGTGATCGGCATCCACGAGAGCCCCCGCGCGTCCAGTTCGGACCGCAGGTGGTCGATGACGACCGACTGGGTCGCGACGTTGAAGTGACAGCCCTCCTGGGTCCCGGTCGCCGTCCACCAGGTGGCGATCGGCTCGTTGAACGGGTCCACGTAGTCGAAGTCCACGCCCCAGTTGTCGTGCGCGTACTTCGCAATCGTCGCCATGTAGACCGCGTGCTGCTGCCGGTTCCACGACTGGAGGTTGTCGACGCTGCCGCTGGGGCCGCCCGCGGGGTTGTGGTTGACGCACATCCACCACATCGGCGAGTTCGAGAACAGCTCGAACAGGTTCGCGCCGCGGTCGCGGGCCTTCCACATGAGGTTGCGCTGGTTCGCGTCGACGTTCCAGTTCCAGCTCGCCGAGGCCGGGTCGCTGGAGTTCCAGTCGGTCCAGTACCCGTCCATCTGCCGCGAGCGCATCATGTTCGGCGAGACCACCATGGACTCGCCGTTGATCGAGTTCCACGAGCACGCGCCCGCGTTGTACCGGACGATGTTCATGCCCAGGCCCGGCAGGGAGGTCCCGTTGTAGCTCACGTTGTTGCGGGTGAACATGAGGTCCGCCAGGTCGTTCCGGTTCCCGAAGGCCCGGCCCCACCAGCACAGGGACGTGCCCCACCCCTCCCAGGTGCCCCACGTGGTCGCGGGGTCGACGGCGGTCGTGTAGTCGGCCCGGGCGGCGGCGGGCACCGCGCCCGCTGCCAGCGCCCCGGTCCCGGCGGCGGTGAAGAGTGTGCGACGGCGCATGGCGGCCCTCCAATACATCGAGATTCTTCGATGATTACAGAGGGCATGGATAAAGTCAACTCCTTCGATAAAGCATGAGAATAAGTAGTCCGCCTCGGTTCGTCACTTTCCGTGACGTCCCCCGCCGTTGTGTGCGACGGTGGGGGACGGATCGCGACAGGGGAGGTCAGAGATGGCGGACAAGACGACGGCGGCCGTGTCGAAGGACGACGGCGGCCCGCTCGCGAGCGACCAGGGCAGGACCGTGATCGCCGACCAGGTGGTCGCCAAGATCGCCGGGATCGCCGCGCGCGAGGTCGAGGGCGTGCACCAGCTCGGCGGGGCCGGCAGCCGCGCCGTCGGCGCCCTCCGCGAGCGCATCCCCGGCTCCCGCACCAACCACGGCCAGGGCGTCTCCGTCGAGGTGGGCGAGCGCCAGGCCGCGATCGACCTCGACGTGGTCGCCGAGTACGGCGTCGCCATCGCCGACCTCGCCGCCGGGGTGCGCCGCAACGTCGTCACCTCCGTCGAGCGCATGACCGGCCTCGAAGTCACCGAGGTCAACCTGGTCGTCCACGACGTGCACCTGCCCGACGACTCGGACGACGGCGCCGACAGCGAACCGAGGGTCGAGTAGCGCGGTCGGACAGCGCATCGAGAACTGGGATCGGGAACACGGTCGGGTAGCGGGGGAGCGGACATGACCGAGGACTTCGCCGCCGGGGTCGACGCCATCGCCGACGCCGTGCGCGCCGTGCCCGGCGTCAGCGGCCTCCACGGCGGGCAGCTCGGCGAGATCGCCGTCCTTCTCCCGGGTCGCCGCATCCCGGGCCTGCGGCTCGGCGACACCGAGTGCGAGGTCCACGTGGCCGTCGACTGGGGCGCCGACATCCCGCTGACCGCCGCCGCGGTCCGCGTAGCGGTCGCCCCCCTCGTCGGCGGACGGCCGGTGGTCGTCACCGTGGAGGACATCGACTTCGGCGGGACGGGCGAGGACATCGACGTCAGGGGGACAGTCGAGGACATCGACGTCAACGGGACGGGCGAGGGCACCGACTCCAAGAGTCCGGGCGAGACCGCCCAAGCCTCGGACACTGTGCCCACCGCCGCTCGGCGCGCCACCGTGAAACGCACCGCCGAGCGCCCAACCGGTGCCGCGCCGTCCGCGGACCGAACGAGCAAAGGGGACTGACCATGAAGGCATCCTTCGCCGGCCTGGTGGCCGGGCTGCTGCTGGCGCTGGCCGTCATCACGGGCGGCTTCACCGGGTTCCTCCTCGCCGTGGTCCTCGGCGCGATCGGATTCGCCGTCGCGGGCAAGCTCAGCGGCGAGGTCGACCTCTTCGAGCGCTTCCGAGGCCGCCGTGACCGATGACGCCTTCGCCCTCGCCGACCTCCCCGGCTCCGGCGCCGACCGGCCGCCCGAGGAGCGCGGCAGCCTGCGCCTCTCGGACACCGCCGTCGCGCACATCCTCGAAGGCGCCGCGCGCACCTGCGAGGGCACCGCCGCGTCAAAGCGCCCGCGCGCCAAGGCCACCGTGAGCCGCGGCCGCATCTGGGCCAGCCTCGACGTCGGCGTCGAGTGGCCCGGCCCCGTCTCCGGCACCGCCCGCGAACTCGCCCGCCGCGTGCGCGCCGAGACCGCCCGGATCACCGGCTACGACGTGGTCGCGGTCGACGTCGCCGTGCACCTCGTGGACGCCCCCGTCCAGGCCGAACGGAGGGTCCGATGAAGGTCCGCGACCCGCGCCGCCGGCCCGCCGCCTCCGGCCTCGCCGTCCTCGGCGCGATCCTGCTCCTCGCGCTCGCCGCGCTCCTCGCCGAGCACGCCGCCGCCGAGCGCGGCTGGATCGACGCCGACTCCTGGCTGCGCGAAGCGCTCGCGGCCCTTGACGACCGCCAGCCCTCCGTCTGGGTCCTCGCCGGCGGCATCGCCGCCGCCGTGCTCGGACTGTGGTTCCTCATCGGCGCGTGCCTGCCCGCCCGCCGCAGCCACCTGCCCGCCGACGGCGACGGCGACCTGTGGGTCTCCCCGCGCGCGGTCGAGGCCATCGCCTCCGACGCCGCCGAACGCGCCCCGGGCGTGCTCCACGCCGCCTCCGAACTGCGGCGCCGCCGCCTCAAGGTCAAGGCCCTGCTCGCGCCGGGCCACGAGGCCGCGATCGCCGACATCCTCGAATCGGTGGGGGACCGGCTCGCCGGCATCGCCGAACTCGAGGTCGCCGTGCAGGCCAAGGAGGGCGGACGATGAGGCGACCCGCACTCGACCGGCCCCTGGCCGTCCTCATCGGCCTGCTGCTGCTCGCGGCGGGCGCCGCCGTGATCGACTGGCGCTTCGACCTCGCGGGCGCCTGGACCCGCCTCGACACCGGACCCGTGCACGAGGTCGTCGACGCCGAGTGGTTCGCGTGGGCCGCGCTCGCGGCCGCCGTCGTCCTGGTGGTCCTGGCCCTGTGGTGGCTCTTCGCGCGGATGCCGCGCCCGGCCGAGGGCCGCGTGGCCCTCGCCTCGGCCTCGACCGACCGCATCGACCTCGACGCCCGCTCGGTCGCCCCGCGCCTGCGCGCCGACCTCGAACGCGCCGCCCCGGTCGACCGGGTCACCAGCCGCCGCTTCGACGTGCACGGCGGCCAGCTCGTGGTGCTCCGCGCCCACGTCGACCCGCGCGCCGACGGCGAGTCCCTCGTCAAGGCCGCCACGGGCCTCGACGAGGCGGTCAAGGCCGCGTTCCCCGGCGGGGAGGTCGCCGTGCGCGTCCTCGTGGAGGGCCCGCGGCGCGAACGCGCCCGCAAGACGCCCCGCGTCCACTAGGGCCCGTTCCAGGGCGGCACCGCACCGATCGCGGCACCGCCCTCGCCGCGGCTAGAGCAGCCCGTCCACCGCGGCGTCGGCCCGCGCGAACAGCTCCCGGTAGTGCCGGTCCCGCTCGGACCCGGTCAGGCCCTGGCCCTCCGAGTCGTACAGCGCGACCGTCGCCGCGTCCGGGATGCCGCAGTACTCGGAGATCCCCACCCGCAGCGGCCCGTCGAGGAAGTCCCGCGTCAGCCGCGAGTTCGGGTCGTCCTCGGCCAGCCCCGCGAGCGCGATCCACAGCATCCGCTTGCCCGCCATCGGCGACCTGCTCCGCCCGTAGGTCAGCCCGTAGTTCCACACCCGGTCGATCCAGCCCTTGAGCAGCGCCGGGAGCCCGTACCACCACACCGGGAACACCGGCACGATCACGTCGGCGGCGCGCACGCGCGCGAAGTGGCGGTGGACCTCCTCGCTGTAGCGCTTGTCGCGGTTCCCGTAGTCGGGCTCGTCGGCGGTGTTCCCGCGCGGATCGAACGCCTCCTCTTCGAGGTGCAGCACGTCGACGCGGTAGCCGCCCGCGGCGAGGCGCTTGGCGGCCCGCTCGGCGACGGCCGCGGTCAGGGAGTCGGACCGGTGGTGGCCGATCACGACGAGGGCGGTGGGTTCGGTTTCGCTCATGAGGCAAGTACACTCGCATTCCCGCGGACGGGCCATGGCCGAAACCGGGGGATACCTTCGCGAGCGTCTACCATTGCCCTATGGACCCTCTGAGCGACATGCTCCGCGGCATCCGCGCCGAGCGCGCCGCCGTCACCCGCGCGGCACTCGAACCGGCCTGGCGCATCGGCTTCCCCGACAAGGCGCCCCTGACGCTCATCACCGTCGTCCACGGCGGCGCCCGCCTCGTCCTCGCCGACGGCACCGAGCACCCCCTGGGGCCAGGCTCCACCGCGCTCGTGCGCGACACCGAGCCGTTCCACCTCCTCGACCGCGACGCCGCGCCCGGCGCGACCGGCCCCGCCTACCAGGTCTCCTGCTTCGACCCCGACGCCGACTGCGAGCCCAAGCGCGACCCGCACGGCCCGACCGCGATCGTGGTCGGCGCCTACCGCGACCTCGGGCCCCGCCACGAGCGCCTGCTGCGGACCCTCCCGAAGGCCCTCGTCCTGGACGAGGAGACCGAGGACGTGCTGTGGCTCAAGGCCCTCGACGACGCGCTGGCCCGCAGCCGCAGGCCCGGCGGCGGCTCGCTCGTGGACCGCGTCCTCGACTGGGGCCTGGTCTGCACGCTGAGCTGCTGGTTCGACCTCCAGGGCGCCGACGCCCCCGCCTGGTACCTCGGCGTCCTCGACCCGGTCACCGGGCCCGCGATCGAGGCGATGCACCGCGACCCGGCCGGCCGCTGGTCCGTGGCGGCCCTCGCCGCCGAGTCCGGGGTCTCACGCGCCCACTTCGCCAAGCGCTTCACCGAGGTCATGGGCCGCCCGCCGCTCGCCTACCTCGCCGAATGGCGCATGTCCCTCGCCGAGGATCTGCTGGCCGACCCTGAAGTCCCGGTGGCGACCGTCGCCCGCCGCGTCGGGTACGCCGACCCGTTCGCGTTCAGCACCGCGTTCAAGCGCGTGCAGGGCATGAGCCCACGGGCCTTCCGCGGGGCCCGGCTCGCCCTCGCGGCCCAGCCGGTCTAGTCCTCCGCGAGGAACCGCTCGCGCTCGGCCCGCCAGTTCGCCAGGTACGGCTTCGCGGTGTCGGCCGCGTGCGCGGCCCGGACCGCCCGCGCCGGCCCGGCCAGCGCCTCCGCGGTGCCGTCCTCCACCCGCCACGCGTACGGGTACGCGAACCGCGAGTGGTAGTGGTCCATCCACATGAGCACCAGGTCGCCCTCGCGCTCCAGGGTCGCGAACGGCCGCCGCGAGCCCCGCTCGTGCCGCTCGACCTCCCAGCCGCCGCCCGCGCGCGGGACCGCGGTGAAGTCGGGGTCGTACTGCCAGTTCCAGGCCCCGCCGGCGAGCTCGCGCGGCCCGAACCGGTCACGGGCGCCGAGCACCGCCGCGAGCGCGGCGGGCGTCCACGGCGCCGGGAAGAACGTCGCCAGCGCCGCGGTCAGCTCCACGGGCCCCAGGTCCGGCCCCTGCCCCTGCTGCGCGAGCGCTTCGGCGAGGACCTTCGCCGCGAGCGAGGGCGCGCCCTCGTCGGCGAGCGCCACGTGGAGCTGGAGCGCCCGCGTGAACCGCCGATGCTCCTCGGGGGTCGCGAACGGCGGCAGGGGGATCGAGTCGACCGCGGGTCGGCCCCACGGGACCGCGCTATCAAGGGCGGCGCTGTCTGGGGCGGCATCAGGGTTGCTCACGCATCCGATTGTGCCCGGACCCTCCGACACGGTTGGCCGGCCGCCGCATGGGTAACCACAGTGGAACGTTCGAAGGGAGCCCCAGATGCAAGCCTCCACCACCGGCCTCGTGGCCGGCCTCCTCATCGCCGTCGCGTTCATCGCGGGCGGCGTCAACGGCCTCGTGCTCGCGATCCTCCTCGGCGCGGTCGGATTCGTCATCGGCATGCTCGTCGGCGGCGAGACCCGCTCGTTCCGCCGCTTCAACCGCCGCGTGCGCCGCTGACCCGACTCCCGCCCGGACACACGACCCGCAGGCCCCGGCCCGCACCGCCGAACGCGGTGCGACCGGGGTCCCGGACCGACTGGAGCCGTGAGGCGTCCGGCTCCAGCCCGGGACCGGCGGCCACGGCCGAGACGCCCCGCGCGGGCCGCCTCCGCGACCGCCGGGCACTCACCGTCCGGCTCCACCGCGACGAGCCGGGCGGCCGTGCCTCACCAGCGGCACCACCATCGGCATCGCCTGGCGGCGCCCCACCGGACCGCATCGCCGGCCCCGCGGACCGGCACCTCGACCATGCCCGTCACCGTAACCCCCGGGTCCGACACCGCCGCGCGAGTAGGGTGGGACCGTCGTCAAACAAGAAAGGGGTTTCACGTGAGCGTCAGCGTGCTGTTCATCGGCGGAACCGGCCGGATCTCCACCTCCTGCGTGCGCGAGGCCGTCGCCCAGGGCCTCGACGTCACCGTCCTCAACCGCGGCCGCACCAGCGAGCGCACCGTCCCCGAAGGCGCCGAAGTCCTCACCGCCGACGCCTCCGACCCCGCCGCCGTGCGCGAGGTCCTCGGCGACCGGACCTTCGACGCCGTCGTCAACTGGGTCGTCTTCACCCCCGAGCAGGTCCGCCGCGACATCGAGCTGTTCGCCGGCCGCACCGGGCAGTACCTGTTCATCTCCTCCGCCTCGGCCTACCAGACCCCGCCCACGCACCTGCCCGTCACCGAGTCCACGCCCCTGCGCAACCCGTTCTGGCAGTACTCGCGCGACAAGATCGAGTGCGAGGACCTCCTCACCGCCGCCTACCGCGAGGACGGCTTCCCCGCCACCATCGTGCGGCCCTCCCACACCTACGACGAGACCCTGCTGCCCTTCGACGGCGGCTGGACCGTCGTCGAGCGCATGCGCGCCGGCAAGCCCGTCGTCGTCCACGGCGACGGCACCTCCCTGTGGACCATCACCCACGCTCGCGACTTCGCGGTCGGCTTCACCGGGCTCCTCGGCAAGGAGGCCGCCATCGGCGAGGCGTTCCACATCACCGGCGACGAGGCGCCGACCTGGAACCAGATCTTCCTCCACGTCGCCGAGGCCGCCGGGGTCGCAGACCCGAAGCTCGTGCACGTCCCCTCGGACGCGATCGCCGCCGCCGACCCCGGCTGGGGCCCCGGCCTCCTGGGCGACAAGGCCCACTCGATGGTCTTCGACAACACCAAGATCAAGGCACTCGTACCGGAGTTCGGCCTCCGCACCACGCCCTACCGGCTGGGCGCGCGCGAGGTGGTCGCCTGGTACGACGCCCACCCCGAGCAGCAGGTGGTCGAGGCGCAGCGCGACAAAGTCATGGACTGGCTCGCCGACCGCTACGCCCCGCACCCGATGGATTAACTCCCGGGCCTTCTCCCAGCCCACCGCGTCGGCGCCGTCGCCGTCCTCCCAGAGGACGGCGCGGCCCTCGCGGACCTCCATCGCGTCCACGTACACGCCCCGGCCCTGGTACACCGGGTCCGACGTGTACCGCCAGCGCACCTTCCGGCTGCCGTCCGGCAGCGCCGCCGACGCCCTGATCCACTGGCGCCCCGAGTAGCCCGAGAACGCCCCCTCGGTCCGCCAGCAGTGGTCCTCGGTCCGCAGGTCCAGCGGCACCGGCGTCCACGCCGTCCCGTCCGGGCTCGCCTCCAGCACGCCAACGTCGGTCGCCTCGGTGTCGTACCAGAGCGCGAACGCCGCCGTCGCGCAGTCGGTCGCGCGCGGCAGCGACGCCGTCAAGGTCGCGGTCGAGGCGTCGACCTGGCCCGCGAACCACGCGTCCCGGCCCCGCTCGGGCCGCACCGGCACCGCCCGGCCCAGCGGCCGCGAGGCCGCCCGCCGGTACGCGCTGGCCGTCCCGCGGTTCCGCGTCGGGTGCACCCGGTTCGTCAGCAGCACCAGCAGCGTGCCCGCGAGCGGGTCGAGCACGATCGACGTGCCCGTGTACCCCGTGTGCCCCACCGTGACCGGCGAGCTCATCGCGTCCATGTACCAGCGCTGGCCCAGCTGCCAGCCGAGCCCGCGGGCCGCGGCCTCGCCCATCCCGGCGTTCATGTCGGTGAACACCGAGCGCGCCGTGGCCTCGCTGACGATCTCCGCGTCGCCGTACCGGCCGCCGTTGAGGATCATCTGCCCGAACACCGCCAGGTCCCACGCGGTCGCGAACACGCCCGCGTGCCCGGCGACGCCGCCGAACGCCCACGCGTTCTCGTCGTGGACCTCCCCGTGCACCGTGCCCCGGCCCGTCCACGGCTGGAACTCGGTCGCCGCCGTCCGCGCCCGGTCCACCGGGTTGTACCCGGTGTCCCTGAGGCCCAGCGGTTCGCACACGTACTCGGCCACCAGCTCGTCGAGGCGCTGGCCGGTCACCCGCTCCAGGACCTTGCCCAGGACGATGAGGTTGAGGTCGGAGTACTCGTAGCCGCTGCCGGGCACCCGGCGCAGCGGCTGCGCGTAGATCGCCGCCATCCGCGCCGCGTCGTCGGGCTTGTCGTACAGGTTGATGAACGAGATCATCCCCGAGGTGTGGGAGAGCAGCTGCTCCAGCGTGATCGGGGACTTCGCCGGGTCGGCGGAGTCGAACTCGGGCAGGTAGTCCACCACCGGGAGCTTCAGGTCCACCACGTGGTCGTCGATGAGGCGGCCGGTGACGGTGGCGGTGAACAGCTTCGAGATCGAGGCGAGGTCGTAGACCGTGCCGGTCTCGGCCGGCAGCCACTCGGACTCGGGCAGCTCGGCCGCGGTCTCGGTCTCGTCGTCCCACCCGGAGTAGCGCAGGCGGTGCCCGCCGGCCTCGTGCGCGACGACCACGCCGCGGCGCGCGGCCAGCACGGTGAAACCGGGGAAGGAGGGGGCCGATCCTTCCATATAGGACTTGAGTCGGGGGGTGATGAGGTCGACGTGGGCGGCGGTCAGGCGCGCTTCCGAACAGGGCCCGTACCGCAGTTCGCGCGGATGTTCGGGGAAGGTCACGTCGTACGGTCCGGCACTCGGGGGGCCGGTCAGGTCGGGCATGGAGGGGCGCTCCTCGGCGTTGGCGCGGGAGCCGAGCGCGAACGCCGACCACAGCGCCCCCGCCGCGCCCCCGAGCATGGTTCGACGCTGCATCGTGTCTCCTGGTTATCGTGCCATCACTGAGCGGTGCCGCGATAGAGCAAGTACGACTCTCTTTGCTCGGAAAACGCATCCAATTCGTCGGTCCAGACCGACGCCACCTCGTCGACGTCGGCGCCGGCCTCGATCGCGAGGCGCACGGCCTGGTTCCCCGACAGCTTGTCCAGCCAGAACGACGTCACGTCCTGCGACCGCCAGCCGTACTGCGGGAAGGCCCGGCGCTGGGCGACGATCATCGCCAGCGCCGTCCTGATCGGATCGAATTCATCCCTGCGGGTGACTTGCACTTCGACCCCGCCGCAGACCTTTCCGGACCATTTCGAGAATGTGGGGGTGAAATACGCTTCACGGAAGTAAGCGCCCGGGAGCCCCTCCAGCGACTCCGACCACGCGTGGTCGATCTCGGGCGCGCCGAGGAACTCGAAGGGCTTGGTGGTGCCGCGCCCCTCCGAGAGCGCGGTGGCCTCGAACAGGCACGTGCCCGGGTAGGCGACGGCCGTGTTCACGGTGGGCATGTTCGGGGACGGGGCCACCCACGGCAGCCCGGTGTCCTCGAAGTACATGCCGCGGCGCCAGCCCTCCATCTTCACCACCGTCAGGTCGACGGGGGCCGCCAGGAACTCGCCGTTGAACAGCTTCGCGAGCTCGCCCACGGTCATGCCGTGGCGCTGGGCGATGGGCTTGAGGCCCACGAACGTGGCGTGCTCGGGGTGGAGGACCGGCCCGCTGGCGGCGAGCGCGGACCCGGGGTTGGGCCGGTCGAGGACCACGAACCGCAGGCCGAGCTGCCCGGCGGCCTCCATGGCGAGGTACATGGTCCAGATGTAGGTGTAGAAGCGGGCGCCGACGTCCTGGATGTCGAAGACCACGGTCTCGATCCCGGTCTCGGCGAAGACCTCGGCCATGCGGTCCATGTCGTTGTAGGCGTTGTACACCGGCAGGCCGGTCTTGGCGTCGAGGAAGAAGTCCTCGCCCTCGCCGGCCTGGGAGACGCCGCGGAAGCCGTGCTCGGGCCCGAAGACCGCCGCGATGTCGACCTTGCCGCTGGCGTGCATGAGGTCCACTTCGTGGCTCAGGTCCGGGAGCACGCCGGTCGGGTTGGAGATGACGCCGACCCTCTGGCCGGAGAGTTCGCGGAAGTCCTTGCGGGCGAGGACCTCCACGCCGGTGCGGACCCGCCGTCCGCCGTGGGCGGCGGCCGAGGCGCCGGTGCCGAGTGCGAGCGCGGCGCCTGCGGCGGCGCCGCCGATGACCGTCCTGCGTTTCACTGCGCGCCTCCTAGTAGCTCAGGCCGTGGCCGAACGGGAACAGGATCCCGGTGCCGTCGGCGGTGGGGATGTCGACCGGCAGGCGTCCGGCGGGGTTGACCGAGCCGAGGATCGCGTGGACGGCCGATTCGAGGCCGTCGAGGGAGTACGAGTAGGTCGCGAGGTAGGCGTTGGGGTGGTCGCCGAGGTACGCGATGTCGTAGGGGTTCTGGACGCCGAGGGCGACGACCGGGACGCCGGTGGCCGCGAGCGCCGCCACGAGGGACACCTGGCCGGGGTTGAGCTTGGTGTTGTTGGTGGAGACCACGACCAGGCCCTTGCCCGCGGCGGCGGCCACGGCCGCGTCGATCTGCGCCTGGGTGGGCGCGGCGCCGGTGACCAGGCTCGCGGGGCTCCAGCCGCGGTTGGTGAACTCGGCGGCGATCCGCGGGACGGTGGTCGCGCCCCATCCGGTGACGAGCACCGAGCCGCCGTCGGTGGGCACCGGGAGGGTGCCGTCGTTGGTGACGAGGGTCGTGGTCCGGTCCGAGAGCGCCTGGGCCGCTTCGAGGCTCGCCGGGACGCCCACGACGTCGTCGACGAGTGCGGGGTCGGCGTACGGGTCGCCGAACAGGCCGAGCCGGTACTTCAGGCCGAGGATGCGGGTGACCGACTCGTCGATGCGCCGGCGGGAGAGCTCGCCGCCGCGGACGGCCGCGAGCACCGCGCTGTAGGCGATGTCGATGTGCTCGGGCATGAGCAGGATGTCGGCGCCGGCGAGGAGCGCGAGGACGGGGATGCGGTCGTCGCCGTAGCCGTTGCGCACGCCCTCCATGCGCAGGGAGTCGGTGATGACGACCCCGTCGTAGCCGAGCTCGTCGCGCAGCAGCCCGGTGAGGATCTCCTCCGACAGCGTCGCGGGCCGCAGGGAGGCGTCGAGGGCGGGGAACTGGATGTGCGCGGTCATCACGAGGTCGACGCCGGACTCGATGGCGGCGCGGAACGGCGGGGCGTCGATCTCGCGCCACTCCTCGTAGGTGTGGTCGATCCGCGGCAGCTCGCTGTGGCTGTCGTCCTCGGTGTCGCCGTGCCCGGGGAAGTGCTTGACGGTGGCGGCGAGGTCGCCGCGCGCCTGGTAGCCCTCGACCTGGGCGGCAACGAAGGCCGCGACGTGCTCGCCGTCGGACCCGAAGGAGCGCACGCCGATCACGGGGTTGGCGGGGTTGACGTTGACGTCGGCGTCGGGCGCGAAGTTCTGGTTCAGGCCCATCGCGCGCAGCTCGGTCCCGGCGACGACGGCCGCGGCGCGGGCGGCCTCGGGGTCGTGGGTGGCGCCGAGGGCCATCGCCCCGGGGAGTTGGGTCGCGGGCGGGCCGATGCGGGTGACGAGGCCGTGCTCCTGGTCGGTGGCGATGAACAGGGGCGTGCCGCAGCCGTCGAGGGCCGCGTCCTGGAGGCCGTTGGAGAGGGCCGTGATCTGGTCGGGGTTCGCGACGTTGTTCGACCAGGCGAAGTAGATGATCCCGCCGAGGTGGTAGGTCCGCACGAGTTCGGCGGCGTTGTCGACCCCGTGCGCGGCCTGGTTGCTCGCGACGTCGGCGGCGACCGCGGTGTCGGCGGTCTGCCCGTAGGCGTAGGTGGTGAAGAGCTGGCCGACCTTCTCCTCCAGGCTCATGGCCTTGAGGCGGCGCTTGACGAAGCGGCGCTCGTCGCGGTCGCCGTGGCCGCCGTGCGCCTGCGCGGTGCCTGCGGCGGCCGCCGCCGCGGCGGCGCCGAGGGCTGCCGCGAGCACGGTCCGGCGGGGATGCGTCTCCATGGGGCGACTCCAGTCTGTGCGGATCCGGGGCTCATTCGATGGGGTTTGCCCGATCCGCTCATCCTGGCAGAAGATTTCATGTGAAGGCAAGACTACGGAGAGAATTTTCAGAACTGGCGCGGCCGGCCTCAGCGCAGCGCGGGGGCTCCGAACTGGAGCGTCCCGGCGTCGGCGTCGAGGACCCCTTTGAGCCCCAACGGCACCGAGAGTGAACCGGGGCAGTGCCCGAACCCGAAGTCCCACGCCACCGGCACGCCGAGGCCCCCGAGGAGGTCCTCGAACAGGGCCCGGACCTCCGCCTCGGGCCCGCAGTCGGTCCACGATCCGAGGACCACCCCGGCGACCCCGTCGAACCATCCGGCCCGCAGCAGCTGCGTCAGGGCCCGGTCGAGCCGGTACGGCGCCTCCCCGACGTCCTCCAGGAGCAGCAGGGCTCCCGAGAGGCTCTCCCGGTGCTCGGCGGTGCCGATCCCCGAGGCCAGCAGCGTCAGCGTCCCGCCCACGGTCACGCCTTCCGCCGTCCCGCCGACGATCGCCTTCGCGCCCGGCGGCGCGAGCGTCTGCACGCGTTCGGGCTCGAACAGCGTCAGCCGCAGGTGCTCGCGCATCGCCGCGTCGGCGACGAACGCCGACCAGCCCGGCATGGGGCCGTGGACCGTGGCGGTGCCGAGGTTGAGCGCGATCGCCTCGTGCACGGCGGTGATGTCGCTGAAGCCGACGAACGCCTTCGGCTCGGCCCCGCGCAGGCGGACCCAGTCGACGCGGTCGAGCATCCGCTGCGCCCCGTAGCCGCCCCTCGCGCAGACCACGGCCGCGAACGACGGGTCGGCCCACGCGGCCTCGAAGTCCGCGGCCCGCTCGGCGTCGCTCCCGGCCAGGTACGCGCCCTGCGCCGCCGCGTGCGGCGCCAGGACCGGCTCCAGACCCCACGAGCGCAGGACCCCCAGTCCCGCTTCGAGGTTCGCGGGCGGGGTCGGCCCGGCGGGGGAGACGACGGCGACCCGGTCGCCGGGGACGAGCCGGCGCGGCCGGTGCAGCGGGGTCACGGCGCCAGCCCCAGGTCGAAGCCGGGCCCCTCGAACCCGAAGACCTCCGCGTACAGGGCGTGCTCGGCGAGCACGGCGTCGGCGATGGTCTCGGCCCGCCGGAACCCGTGCTGCTCGCCCTCGTAGGTCCGGTACGCGTGCGGCACCCCGCGGCCCGCGATGCGCTCCAGCAGCAGCTCGGCCTGCGCGGGCGGGCAGATCTCGTCCTCCAGGCCCTGGAGGAGCAGGAACGGGACCTCGATCCGCCCGGCGTGGTGCACCGGGGACCGCTCGACCGACCGCTCCTCCAGCACCTCCGGCCCGCCCACGAGCGAGTACACGTACTGGGACTCGAAGTCGTGCGTGTCGTCGCCGCTCCACAGCGACAGGTCCAGGATCGGGTACTTCACCACCGCGCACGCGTACACCCCCTGCGCCGCAGGGGAGGCGAGCGACGCCGCGGAGGTCCAGCCCCCGGCGCTGCCGCCGCGGATCGCGATCCGCCCCGCGTCCGCCTCGCCCGAGGCCGCGAGCGCCCTGGCGACCGCCGCGCAGTCCTCGACGTCGACCTCGCCCCACGCCTCGCGCAGCCGCTCCCGGTAGGCCCGCCCGTACCCGGTCGACCCGCCGTAGTTCACCTCCACGACGCCGATGCCCCGGGACGTGAAGTACGCCAGCTCCATGTCGAGCACGGCCCGCACGCCGCTGGTGGGCCCGCCGTGGACCCACACGGCGTACGGGGGCCGCTCGCCCTCGGGCCCTTCGTGGAGCGGGTTGCGCGGCGGGTAGACGTGGGCGTGGATCTCGCGCCCGCCCGGACCGGTGAACACCCGGTCCTGCGGCACCGGCAGGTACGCGGGGTCGACCCGGTCCACGTGCTCGGCGGCCACCACCTTCGCGGCGCCGGTGCGGGAGTCGACCTCGACCACCTCGTAGCCGGTGTGCGGGCTCGCGGCCAGGCCGTACACGGTGTCGCCGAGCGCGGCGAGCCCCGGCGCCCAGTCCGTCCACGGGCCCTCGACGAGGTTCATCCGCCGCTCCCACGCGTCGAAGATCCCCAGGCGCCCTTCGCCCTTGCCGTGGACGGCGGCGATGTCGCCGCTGGCGAGGATCTGGAACCACTGCGACCCGAGCGTCCACAGGGGACCTGCGAACTCGGCCTCGGCCTCCAGGACCGCCCCGCGCTCGCCGGTGTGCGGGTCGATCCAGTGCAGGTTCCACCAGCCGGTGCGGTCCCCGGCGAACACGAGCGTGTCGTCGCGGGTCCACTCGACCTGCGCGATCGACTCGCCGCCGCCCCCGGTGACGGTGCGGGCCTCGGCCAGCTCCCCGTCGGCGGTGATCTCGGCGACCCGCAGCTCGGTCTCGTCCCACGGCATGTGCGGGTGGTTCCAGGCGATCCACGCGATCCCGCCGCCGCTCGGGCTGATCCGGGGGCAGGCGAGGAACCGGTACGCGTCGTCGGTGAGCTCGCGGACCTTCGCGTCGTCCCCGTAGCGGGTCAGGTCCACCGCGGCGATCACGCGCCGCACGTCGGTCGGGTTCGGCCCGGTGTGCTCCTCCAGGACCGCCCACGCCTCGAACCGCTCCAGGTCGATCACGGGCTCCGACCACCGCAGCGCCCCCGGGACCGCCGGCGCCGGCGTCACCGGCAGCGGCTCGTCCCAGCGCTCGGGCAGGTGCACGTACAGGCGCTGGTCGGCGTAGTTCGCGAAGACCACGATCGGGTCGCCATCGTCGGAGATCGCGCCCGCCCACGGGCGGCCGCCGTACTCGTGGACCCGGCTGCGCACGTTCCACGGCGCCGCCAGCACCGTCTCGGTGGTGCCGTCCTCCTTGCGCCGCACCAGGGCCCGCCGCCCTCCCTCGGACGGGCGCGGCTCGGTCCACCACAGCTCGCCGCCGACGGCGCCGAGGAACCCCGGCCTGCCGTCCGAGGCGGCGACCAGGTCCGTGCCGATGGGGGAGTCCCAGGCGCCGTACGGGGTTCGCTTCACGTCGTCTCCTAAGCGTTGAGCAGGAAGTCGTCCAGGACCCGCAGGCCGAACCGGAGCCCCTCGACCGGGACCCGCTCGTCCACGCCGTGCGCGAGCTTCCCGTACCCGAACTCGGGCGGCAGCGCCAGCGGCGAGAACCCGTACCCGGTGATCCCCAGGCGCGAGAACTGCTTCGCGTCGGTCCCGCCCGACATGCAGAACGGCACCGGGTGCCCCTCCGGGTCGTACTTCTTCACCGCCGCGCGCATCGCCGCGAACGTCGGCGAGTCCACCGGCGCCGTCAGCGGCCGGTCCCGGTGCGCGTACCGCCACGCCACGTCCGGCCCGCACAGCTCGTCCATGGTCGCCTCGAACTCGGCGTCGCCGCCGGGCACCACCCGGCCGTCCACCTCGGCGCGGGCGTGCTCGGGCACCACGTTCACCTTGTAGCCCGCCTCCAGGACCGTCGGGTTCGCGCTGTTGCGCAGGGTCGCCTCGACCAGCTGCGCCGCCTCGCCCAGGCCCGACAGGTCCGCGAAGTCGGGCTCGACGCCGTGCAGCGCCGCCAGCTCCGTCACCGCCGCCTCCACCACGGGCGTGACCCGCAGCGGCCACTCGTGCGCGCCGATCCGCGCCACCGCCGCCGCGAGCTTCACCACCGCGTTGTCCGGGCTCTTCTTCGACCCGTGCCCGGCCCGGCCGCGCGCGGTCAGCTCCAGCCACGCCGTGCCCCGCTCGCCCGCGGCGATCGGGTAGATCCGCATGCCGCCGCTGTGGAACGTGAACCCGCCCGACTCCGAGACGCCCTCGGTGCAGCCCGCGAACAGGTCCGCGTGCTGCTCGGCGAGGAACCGCGACCCGTACTCGGCGCTGGCCTCCTCGTCGGCGACGAACGCGAACACGATCGACCGCCGCGGCCGCACGCCCTCGCGCGCCCACGACCGGGCCGCCGCGAGCATCATCGCGTCCATGCCCTTCATGTCGATCGCCCCGCGGCCCCACAGCATCCCGTCGTCGTCGATCTCACCCGAGAACGGGTCCACGGTCCAGTCGGCGGCCTCGGCCGGCACCACGTCCAGGTGCCCGTGGACCAGCAGCGCCGGCGCCGACGGGTCGGTGCCCTCCAGCCGCGCCACCACGTTCGACCGGTTCGGGGCCTTCTCCACGACCACCGGCTCCAAGCCTGCCTCGGCGAGCTTCGCGGCCGCGTACTCGGCGGCCCCGCGCTCGTTCCCCTCGCCCCCGCCCCGGTTGGTCGTGTCGATCCGGATCAGGTCCCGCGTGAACGCCACGACCTCCTCGAGTGCCCGACCGTCAGCCATACTCCTCCTCCATCGCCGCGCTCGCCAGCGTCGTGACCGCCTTGAAGCAGCGGATCGCCTCGTACATCGTCGGGGAGTCGTACCCGATGCGACGCTCCCCGCACACCTCCACGCCCGGGACCACCGTCGCCGCGCGCGCCAGGTGGTCGGCGTCGAACTCGACCTCCACCCGGTGCTCGGTCACGACCGGTTCACGCCTGACCGCGAGCGACGCCGCCGCTGCGGCCCCCGCCGCGATCGCCTCGGCCGTGACCTCCGGCGGGTCGCACAGCGCCGCGTACCGCGACACGCACGTCTTCACCCGGACGCCGACCGCCTCGGGCGCATAGCCCTCCGCGTCCTCGATCGTCTTGTCGTCGCCGATCACCATGATGACCGGGACCCCGAACTCGGCGGCCACCGCCGCGTTCAGGCGGCCCTCGCTCGCGCGCACCCCGTCGAGCCACACGCCCGTGACCGAGTTCGCCAGGTACGTGTGCGCCAGCACCCCTTCGGACCCGGCCCCCGCGTGGTACCCCAGGAACACCACGCCGTCGACGTCCCCGTGCTGCACGCCCTCCATCATGGACAGGTCCTTGTGGCGGCCGGTGATCATCGCCGCCCGCGCGTCCAGGCGCTCCAGCAGCAGGTTGCGCATCGACCAGTGGGCCTCGTTCACCACCACCGCGTCCGCGCCCTGCATGAACAGGCCCTGGACCGCCGCGTTCACGTCACCGGTGAACACCGGCCGCATCCGCTCCCAGCCCGGCCCGCCCGGCAGCACGTCCGCCGGGCAGGTGACACCCGTCGCGCCCTCCATGTCGGCGCTGATGAGGATCTTCACGCCGCCATCCTCGCATGCACGAGGTGGCACGCGGCCGCGTGCGCCTCCGCGTCCAGCGCCGGGTCCTCGCCCTCGCACTGCCCCAGCACCGCCAGCGCGTTCCCCGACGCCACCTCCTGGCAGCGCGGCCGGAACCGGCACCCGCCCGGGATGCGCGAGGCGTCCGGCAGCTCGCCCGCCAGCACGATCGGCTCCGCGACAGGAGACTGCGCTCTCTCCAACGACCCTGGCAGCACCGACACCAGCGCCCGTGTGTACGGGTGCCGCGGGTCGGTGAGCACCTGCTCCACCGGCCCCTGCTCCACGATCCGCCCCAGGTACATGATCGCGATCCGGTCCGCGATGCTCCACGCCAGACCCAGGTCGTGCGTGATGACCAGCGCCCCGAGCCCCGCGTCCTCCTTGAGCCGCAGCAGGAGCGACAGGATCTCCCCGCGCACCGACGCGTCCAGCGACGCCACCGGCTCGTCCGCCACGAGGATGCTCGGCTCCAGCACCAGCGCCCCCGCGATGACCACGCGCTGGCGCTGCCCGCCCGACAGCTCGTGCGGGTACGCCAGGAAGAACCGCTCCGGCGGCCGCAGCCCCGCCCGCGCGAGCGCGTCCGCGACCCGCCCCGGCTCGTCGTCGCCGATCCCGTGGATGCGCAGCCCCTCGGCCACCGCGTCGTACACGGTGTGCCGCGGGTTCAGCGCCCCCGACGGGTCCTGGAGCACCAGCTGCACCTGCCGCCGGTACGCCTTGAGCGCCTTCGACGAGCGCCCCAGCGGCACCCCGCCGAACGCGACCTCCCCGCTCGTGGCCTTCTCCAGGCCCAGCAGCGTGCGCGCCAGCGTCGTCTTCCCGCAGCCGGACTCCCCGGCCAGGGCGACGATCTCGCCGGGCGCCACGTCCAGGTCCACCCCGTCCACGGCCCGCGCGGTCCTCCCGCCCGGCAGCCCGAACGCGACCCGCAGGCCCCGGGCCGTCAGGACCTTGTCCGCCACCGCGTCCACTCGCGCCTCAACCGATGACAACGGGCTCCCCTTCCTGGGCCACGAAGCACGCGCTCGACCGCGCGCCCTCGATCCGCAGCAGCTCCGGCGACTCCTCGCCGCACCGCTCCACCGACACCGCGCACCGCGGCCGGAACGAGCAGCCCTCCGGCAGCCGCGCCGGGTCCGGCGGGTCGCCCGCCAGGCCCCCCGGCCGCAGCCGCGCCGCCGGGTCCCCGATGACCGGGAACGCGGCCCCCAGCGCCGCCGAGTACGGGTGCCGCGCCTGCGCGAACACCTCGTGCGCCGGCCCCTGCTCCACGATCCGGCCCGCGTACATGACCGCCGCGGTGTCGCACACCGCCGACAGCACCGACAGGTCGTGGCTGATCATCACCATGCCCACGCCCCGCTCCGACACCAGGCCCGAGATCAGCTGCAGCACTTGGGCCTGCACCATCACGTCGAGGGCCGTCGTCGCCTCGTCGGCGATGATGAGGTCGGGGTCGCACGCGAGCGCCATCGCGATCATCACGCGCTGGCGCTGCCCGCCCGACAGCTCGTGCGGGTAGCTGCGCGTCCGCGAGGGCGGCAGCCCCACCCGCTCCAGCAGGCCCTCGGCCCGCTTCGCGGCCGCCGCGGGGCTCAAGTCCTTGTCGTGCACCAGCATCGGCTCGGCCACCTGCCGCCCGATCCGCTGCACCGCGTTGAGCGAGTGCATCGCCCCCTGGAACACGATCGACGCGCCCGTCCACCGCACCGCCCGCAGCCGGCCCCACCCCATCCGGAGCAGGTCCTCGCCGTCGAGCAGGATCTCCCCGCGCACCTCCGCGGACTTCGGCAGCAGCCGCAGCACCGCCATCGCCAGCGTCGACTTGCCGCAGCCCGACTCGCCCGCGATGCCCACGGTCGTCCCGGCCTCCACCTTCAGGTCCACGCCGCGCACGGCCGGGATGCGGCCCCGCGACCCGGTGTACGTGACGTGCACGTCCCGGAACTCCAGGAGCGTCATGAGGGCTCACCTCGCAGCCTCGGGTTGAACACGGCCTCCAGGGCCCGCCCGCACATCATGAACGCGAGCACCACGATGAGGATCGCCAGGCCCGGCGGCAGCAGGTACCACCACGCGTGCGCCGACACCGCGCCGTTGTCGCTGGCGCGGTTGAGGATCGACCCCCACGACACCACGTTCGGGTCGCCCAGGCCCAGCCACGCGAGCGAGGACTCCATGAGGATCGCCGAGGGCACCAGCAGCGTCGCGCTGGCGAGCACGAGGGGGAGGACGTTCGGCAGGATGTGCTTGGTCATCTGGTGCCAGTGCCCGGCGCCCAGCGCTCTGGCGCGCTCCAGGTAGGGCCGGGACTGGACGGTGAGCGTCTGCGCCCGCACCAGCCGGGTCGTGCCCGACCACGACACGAGCGCGATGACGGCGATGGTCGTGCCCATGCTCCGGCCGAGCACCGCGAGGAGCGCGATGGCCACGACCAGGCTCGGCAGCACCATGAACCAGTCGGAGATCCGCAGCGCGAACCATCCGTACCAGCCGCCCACGTGGCCGCTGGTGACCCCCACGGTCGTGCCGATGACGATGGCGACCACCGTGGCGGTGAGCCCGATGAGGAGCGAGAGCCGCGAGCCCCACAGCGTCAGGGCCAGGATCGAGCGGCCGACCTCGTCGGTGCCGAGCGGGAACGCCGCGCTCGGCGGCTCCATGCGCCCGCCGGTCGCCTGCGTGACCGAGAGCGCGGACTCGTCGACCAGCACCGGGGCCGCGAGCGCGAGGACCACGATGACGCCCAGGAGGACCAGCCCGATCATGCCGGTCCGCTGGGCCCGGTAGGCGGCCCAGGACCGCAGGAACGACTGCCGCCGGCGCGACCGGGCGAGCTGGCGCCGCGCGCGCCGCGGCGAGGCCGCCAGGGGCGGGGGCGGGGTTGGGGATGCCGTCATGACTTCCGAATCCGTGGGTCGATGAACCAGTAGAGGACCTCGGCGGCGAGCACCGCGAGGATGGTCGAGGCCGAGAACAGCACGAACAGCGCCTGGAGGACCGGCCGGTCGGGGTAGAAGATCGCCTGCACGAACAGGCTCCCCAGGCCCGGCCAGGAGAAGACCGTCTCGGTCACGATGGAGCCGTTGACGACCCCGCCGATCGCGAGGAACACCAGGGTCACCGTGGGCAGCAGCGCGTTGGGCACCGCGTGCCGGTCGCGCACCTGGTCGTCGCGCAGGCCCTTGGCCCGCGCGGTGGTGAGGTAGTCGTTCCCGATCTCGTCCAGGATGGACGACCGCATGATCATGAGGTACCCGGCGTACACGACCGCCGTGTACGTGAGCACCGGCAGCACCAGGTGGTGCGCGATGTCGAGCGCCTGCGGCCAGAACTCCGGCGGCGTGCTCGGCGAGCGCATCCCGTTGACGGGGAAGAGGCCCAGGTACCGGGCGAAGACCAGGATGACGATCATGCCGAGCCAGAACGTCGGCGCCGAGTACAGGAGCAGGCCGGTCGCCACGTGCCCGCGGTCGAAGCGGCTGCCCTGCTTCCAGCCCGAGCGGGTCCCGATCCAGAAGCCGAGCAGGACCGCCAGGACCATGCCGGTGCCCGAGAGCAGGATCGTGGCCGGCAGCCGCTCGACGATGAGGTCGAAGATCGGGCGCCGGTACTGGAACGAGTCGCCGAGGTCCATCGTGAGCGTGCCGGTGATGTAGTCCCAGAACTGCTGCCACATGGGCCGGTCGAGGCCGAGTTCGGCCCGGAGCGCGGCGCGCTCCTCCGGCGAGACGGGCCGCTCCTTGGTGAGCTGGTCGATCGGGTCCCCGGCGATGAGCCGGAAGATGAAGAACGACGAGAACAGCACCAGCAGGAGCGACACCGCGGCGCCGCTGACGTGCTTGAAGAGGTAGCGCCCGAAGCCGCTGGAGCCGCGCTCGCGGGCGGCGCTGCCCGGGCGGCGCCCCGCGGACGGGGCCGGAGCCCCGCCCGCGGGTGTCGGACCGTCGGCCGTCATTCGCGCTCGTCCGCCGTCTTCCTGCGCCGCAGCGCGAACACGGCGCCGCCGGCGACGACCACCACGACCGCGGCGGCCACGGCGATCCACACCCACACCGGGGTGCCCTCGTCCTCGGCGCCGCCGGCCGGCTGCGCCGTCACGTACGCCCACGCGTAGCCCTGCTGGCCGGTGATCATGCCGCCCTCGCTGGGCTGGAGCACCATGCCGGAGATCTTGTCGCTGTTGTACGCCTCCAGCGTGTTCTGGTAGTACAGGTAGATCACGGGGGTGTCGGCGTACATGAGCGCCTGCTGCTGGCGCACCAGCTCGGCGCGCGCGTCGGGGTCGGACTCGACCTTCTGCTGCTCGTGGAGCGCGTCGAACTCGGCGTTGCAGTAGTTGTTCTCGCTCGACCGCTCCGACCCGTCGGTGAGGGTCGGGAGCACCGCGCACGTGTGCATGCCCAGCTGCTCGGTCGGGTTCGGGCCCACGCCCCAGCCCGAGAACGCGATGTCGAACTCGCCCAGGTACGCCAGGTCGTTCAGGCTCCCCTGCTCGATGGCCTCGGGCTTGATCTCCAGGCCCAGCTCGGCCCACCACTCGGACACGAACTGCACGATCGTGGCGTAGTCGGTGTTGTCGGCGTGCTGGTAGAACCGGAAGCTCAGGCGCTCGCCGGTGCCGGGCATGGTCCGGATGCCGTCGTCGCCGCGCACGTACCCGGCCTCGTCGAGGAGGGCGTTGGCGCCCGCGATGTCGAAGCCGAGGAGCTGGTCGCCGCCGTCCCAGTGGTACTGCTCGAAGATAGTGGGGATGATCGAGGTCGCGGGCTGGCCGTTGCCGTCGAGGACGGTGTCCACGAGGGCCTGCTTGTCGATCGCCATGTGCATGGCCTGCCTGACGACCGGGTCCTTGAGCGCGGGGTGCCCGTTCCCGAACTCGGTGCCGTCCTGCGTCACCGAGTTGTAGTTGATGGTGAGGGAGACGTACCGGCGGCCCTGGGCGTTGTTGACGGTGATCCCGTCCTGGCCCTCCAGCGCCCCGATCTGGGCCGGGTTCAGGCCGCTGACGATGTCGACCTCGCCCGCTTCGAGCGCGGCCACGGCGGCGTCGTTCTCGGCGTAGTAGTCGAAGACCACCTCGTCGAAGCCGGGCGCGCCGTCCCAGTACTCCTCGTTGGCCTCGAGCCGGATGAACTCGTCGGTCGCGTACTCGGCCACCTGGAACGGGCCCGAGCCCACCAGCGGCAGCTCGTTCGCGTCGTCGGCCGACGGGTCGGGGAACTCCGACCAGACGTGCTCGGGGACGATGAACACCTCGCGGGTGAGCACGTCCCACGGGGACGGCTGGGCGAGCGTGAGCACGAACGTGGTGTCGTCGGGGGCCTCGGCGCTCACCAGGTTCCCGGCGAAGTCGATGTTCCAGTCGCGGATGGCCTGGTTCTCGATGAGCAGGCCGTACGTGTAGGCCACGTCCTGGGCCGTCAGCGGCTCGCCGTCCGACCACTTCGCGCCTTCGCGGATCTGGAACGTCCAGGTGAGACCGTCCGCGGACTCCTCCCACTCGGTCGCCAGACCCGGCACCGGCTCGTAGTCGGTGCCCATGCGCACGAGCGTCTCGTACGTCATGATGCTGGTGTTGTAGGTGATGACGAAGCGCCGCTTGAAGGGGTTGAAGGTGTCGACCTCCTGGCTCGTGGCGATGAGCAGGGAGTCGGTCTCGTCCTCTTGGGCCGCGGCGCTCGGCGCGGCGACGGCCAGCGCTCCGGCCGACATCAGGAGCGCGGCCGCGGCGGCGAGGAACCGCCGCGTCATGGCATGGGGATTCATCGGGGTGCAGGTCCTCGCTTTTCGGTTCCGGGCGCCAGGATCGCCCGCGGGCGCCGGGGCGCGGCGGGTCCTGGAATGTACCGGACAGCATGACGGAACACTTCTTGACTTGTCAACGATGTGAAGAAAGTTTTCAATGCTGCAACATGGGGCGACCGTGAAGCCGCGAATCGGATGAGGAGGCCCCGCCTTTCCAGTAGATTCACCTGACTACTGTCGGTCATTCGGGGGTCACGGTGTGGAACTGGCTTGAGGACTCGCTCGTCGCGCACCCCGAGATCGCGATCTTCCTCGCGCTCGGCCTCGGCTTCCTCGTCGGCAAGCTCAAGATCAAGGGCATCGCCCTCGGCCCCGTCACCGGCACCCTCCTCGCCGGCGTCCTCGTCGGCATCGTCTTCACCGGCATCGACATCCCCGACCTCGTCAAGACCGTCGCCTTCGTCGCCTTCCTCTTCGCCCTCGGCTACAACGTCGGCCCCCAGTTCTTCGCCGGACTCAAAGGCGACGGCCTCAAGCAGGTCCTCCTCGCCGTCATCAACTGCGTCTTCGGCCTCCTCGTCGTCATCGCCCTCGCCAAGGCCCTGGGCTACGGCCCCGGCTGGGGCGCCGGCCTCCTCGCCGGCGGCCTCACCCAGTCCGCCGTCATCGGCGTCGCCGACTCCGCCATCGCCGCCCTCCCCGGCCTCAGCGCCGACGACATCAAGGAGATGGAGTCGCAGGTCGCCGTCGGCTACGCCGTCTGCTACCTCTTCGGCACCGCCGCCGCCGCGTTCTTCCTCTCCACCATCGCCCCCCGCATGCTCGGCTCCAAGAGCCTCGCCGCCGACGCCCACGCCATGGAGCAGCGGCTCGGGGTCGCCAAGGAACCCGGCATCGGCCCCGCCTACTACTCCGTCGTCCGCCGCTCCTACCGCGTCACCGGCGGCTCCGTCGTCGGCCGCACCGTCGGCGACCTCGAACAGCGCGCCCTCGACCTCGGACACCGCATCATGTTCCACGACCTCCGCCGCGGCACCACCGTCCAGAAGGTCAAACCCGCCACCGTCCTCGAGACCGGCGACGTCGTCACCCTCGCCGCCCGCCGCCCCGACCTCGTCGCCCTCAGCGTCGACCAGTGGGGCGAGGAGGTCGACGACGAAGAACTCCTCGACTACCGCGTCGAGACCCTCCCCATCGTCATCACCAGCAAGAAGCTCGCCGGCCAGCAGATCGGACCCGCCTTCGCCGAGCACGCCCCGCGCCTGTTCGTCACCAAAGTGGTCCGCGGCGGCCAGGAGATCCCCTGGAGCGACGCCACCGTCATCCACGGCGGCGACGAGATCACCGTCCAAGGCGGCAAGGACGAAGTCGAGGCCGTCTCCGGCGACCTCGGCTACCCGAACCGCGCCAAGGACGCCACCGACATGAGCTACGTCGGCTTCGGCATCGTCGTCGGCGCCCTCATCGGCGTCCCCACCATCGCCGTCGCCGGCGCCGACATCGGCCTCACCACCTCCGGCGGCGCCCTCATCATGGGCCTCGTCTTCGGCTGGCTCCGCGCCAAGTCGCCCACCTTCGGCCAGTTCCCGCCCGCCGCCAACTGGATGCTCTCCACCGGCGGCCTCTGCATGTTCGTCGGCATCGTCGGCATCATGGCCGGCCCCGACTTCATCTCCGGCGTCAAGTCCGAAGGACTCAGCCTCGTCTTCGCCGGCCTCGTCGTCACCCTCCTGCCGATGGTCCTCACCATGTACCTCGGCAAGTGGCTCTTCAAGATCCCGGTCCCGGTCAACCTCGGCATCACCGCCGGCGCCAACACCACCACCGCGTCCATCGGCGCCATCACCGACACCGCCAAGAGCCAGATCCCCGTCCTCGGCTACACGATCCCGTACGCCATCGGCAACGTCCTGCTGACGATCTGGGGCGCGGTCATCGTGGCCGTCCTCGCCTGAACGCACGCTCATCCGAAAGGGAACCGCCATGACCGTCGACCGCGACGAAGAACGCCGCCTCGAAGGGCTCAGCCCCTTCGAACTCAAGAACCGGCTCATCGAGCTCGCCGGAGAGAACGAGAAGGCCAACGCCCTCGCCATGGTCAACGCCGGCCGCGGCAACCCCAACTGGACCGCCACCGCCCCGCGCGACGCGTTCTTCCTCCTCGGCCAGTTCGCGGTCACCGAGACCCGCCGCGACTGGGACGAGTTCGAGAGCTTCGGCGGCATGCCCCAGAGCGACGGCATCGCCCAGCGCCTCGACGACTACCTCAAGTCCAACGCCGACGCGCCCGGCGCGAGCGCGCTGGCGGCCTACGTCGCCCACGGCACCGACGTCCTCGGCTTCGAGGCCGACGCCTGGGTCGGCGAGCTCGCCGACGCGATCATCGGCGACCACTACCCGGTCCCCGACCGGATGCTCGTCCACGCCGAGCAGGTCGTCCACGCCTACCTCGACGCCGAGATGGGCGGCGCGCCGAAGGGCGGCTGGGACCTCTACGCGGTCGAGGGCGGCACCGCCGCCATGTGCTACCTGTTCGACTCCGCGCAGGTCAACGGCCTGCTCCACCGCGGCGACCGGATCGCGCTCATGGTCCCGATCTTCACGCCCTACCTGGAGATCCCGCTGCTCGACCGCTACGCGTTCGACATCGTCTCCCTGGAGGCGTCCAAGGACACCGCCGAGGGCATCCACACCTGGCAGTACCCGGACGAGGAGATCGACAAGCTCAAGGACCCGTCGATCAAGGCGCTGTTCCTGGTCAACCCGTCGAACCCGCCGTCGGTCAAGCTCGCCGAGGCCACCCTGGAGCGCATCCGCGGGATCGTCGCGAACGACAACCCGGGCCTGACGATCATCACCGACGACGTGTACGGCACGTTCACCGAGGGCTTCACCTCGCTCATGTCGAGCCAGGCGGCCAACACCATCGGCGTGTACTCGTTCTCGAAGTACTTCGGCTGCACCGGGTGGCGCCTGGGCGTCATCGCCATCGCCAAGGACAACGTCTTCGACCAGCGCATCGCCGCTCTGGAGGAGACCCGCACCGCGGCCCTGCGCGAGCGGTACGCGTCGATCACGCTGGAGCCCGAGAAGCTCAAGTTCATCGACCGCATCGTGGCCGACTCGCGCGACGTCGCGCTCAACCACACCGCGGGCCTGTCGACCCCGCAGCAGGTCCAGATGGTCCTGTTCTCGCTCCACTGCCTCACCGACGCGGAGGGCGCGTACAAGCGCGACTGCCGCGCCGTCATCGCCCGCCGCCTCAAGCAGCTCGTGGAGGGCCTGGACGTGCCCTACCCCGACGACCCCGAGGCCGCGCACTACTACGTCGAGCTCGACCTCCTCAACTGGGCGCGGCGCACCTGGGGCCCGGAGTTCGCCGACTGGATGCAGGCGAACTACGAGCCGGTGGACCCGGTCTTCCGCCTGGCGCAGGAGGAGTCGGTGGTCCTACTCAACGGCGGGGGCTTCGACGGTCCGGAGTGGTCGGTGCGCGTGAGCATGGCGAACCTGCGCATGGACGCCTACAAGCGCATCGGCGCCGCGCTGCGCCGCATCGGGGACGAGTACCACGAGGCGTTCCAGGCGAGCAGGAGGTAGCGCGGCATGGACTGGATCAAGCAGACCCTCTCGGACACGCCCGAGATCGCGCTGTTCGTGTGCCTGGCACTGGGCTTCGCGGTGGGGAAGGTCCGGATCTGGAAGATCTCGCTCGGCGGCGTCGCCGGGACGCTCATCGTGGCGATCTTCCTGGGCATGTTCGCCGACATCACGCTGAACGACCAGGTGAAGACGATCGCGTTCGCGCTGTTCATCTTCACCCTCGGCTACATCTCGGGGCCGACGTTCTTCGCCAGCCTCAACCGCAAGAGCCTGCGGTACGCGACCTTCACCGGCATCGAGGTCGTCTCGGTCCTGGCGATCACCGCGGTCGCGATCCTCGTCATGAACCTCGACGAGGGCACGGCCGCGGGGCTCCTGGCCGGCGGCGCCACCGAGTCGGCCGCGGTCGGCACCGCGACCGACGCGATCGGGCGCCTCGACCTGTCGGCCGACCGGATCGCGACGCTCCAGGCCAACGTCGGCACCGCGTACTCGATCTCCTACATCTGCGGTCTCATCACGATCGTGCTGCTCTCCAGCCAGTTCTTCCCGCTCATCATGCGGATCGACCTGCGCGAGGAGGCGGCGAAGCTGTGGAAGAAGCTCGGCGGGGCCGCCGACGAGGCCACCGCCGCGCCCGCGGCGCCGGCCGTCGTGGGCCGCGAGTACCGCGTCACCGCGGCCGCCGGGCGCACCGTCGGGGAGCTCCAGAGCGACCTCGGCGAGGTCTCCGTGGAGGAGGTCTCGCGCCAAGGGGCGGCGCTGCCGCTGTCCCAGGACCTGCGGCTGGCCGAGGGGGACCGCATCCTCGTGGTCGGCCGCCGCGAGGCCCTGGCCGGGTCGACGCCGCGCATCGGCGCGGAGGTCGACCTCGACGAGTCGATGGCGATGAACCTCGACCTCGCCGACGTGGTGGTGACCCGCAAGGACTACAAGTCCTCGACGCTCGCCGACATCCGGCGGGACTTCGCGGAGGAGCGCCGCGGCGTGTTCCTCCAGCGGATCACCCGCGGCGACCACGAGCTGCCGGTGCAGCCGGAGACGCTGATCCAGCGCGGCGACACCGTGCGGATCTCGGGCGCGGCGCGGGACATGGAGCGCGCGATCCCGAAGATCGGCTTCCGGGTCGACCCGAAGGTCACCTTCGACATGGTCTTCATCGCCGTGGGCGTGGTGCTCGGCTTCCTCATCGGCATGCTGGTGTGGACGGTGGGGACGATCCCGCTGACGCTCGGCACCGGCGGCGGCTGCCTGCTCGCGGGCCTGCTGTTCGGGTGGATCCGCTCGAAGCGGCCCACGTTCGGGCAGTACGACTCAGGGGCCGCCGACGTCATCAAGACGCTGGGCCTCGCCACGTTCATCTGCGCGGTCGGGCTCTCGTCCGGCCCGCAGGCGGTCGAACTGGTCAAGGAGTTCGGGATCGGCCTGCCGATCGCGGGCATCGCGATGACCGCGATCCCGGCGTTCGTCTCGCTGTTCGTGGCCTGGAAGGTCATGAAGCTCCCGGCGCCGCTCACGCTCGGCTCGGTCACGGGCCAGCAGTGCTCGACGCCGGGCGTCACGGCGGTCCAGGCCGCGGCGGGCAACGCGACGCCGCTCATGGCCTACACGATCGTCTACGCCTTCTCGAACGTCGTCCTGCCGCTGCTGGGCCCGATCGTCGTCGCGATGGCGCACGCGCTCCAGTAGGCGGCTACAGCCGCCAGGCCCCGCCCGTGTTCAGCATGATCGAGTAGACCGAGTCCGTGGCGGTCACGAACAGGCGGTTGCGCTTGGGGCCGCCGAAGACCAGGTTGGACACCGCGGGCTGGGGGATCGGGAGCGTCGCCAGGTGGGTGCCGTCGGGGTCGAAGCAGTACACGTCCGCGGCGGCGGCCCAGACGCGGCCGGCGGTGTCGGTGCGGAGCCCGTCGAAGTTCCCGCCGGGCGACTCGGTGAACACGTCGCCGCCGCGCAGCGTCCCGCCGTCGACGGCGAACGCGCGGAGGTGGCCGCGGGCGGTGTCGGCGATGTAGAGGGTCCGCTCGTCGGGGGAGAAGGCGAGCCCGTTGGGCCGCTCGAAGTCGGCGGCGACCCGCGCGACCTCGCCGCTCGCGGGGTCGATCCGGTAGACGTGGCAGCCGTCGATCTCCGGATCGGCCGCGTGCCCCTCGTAGTCGCTGAGGATGCCGTAGGGCGGGTCGGTGAACCAGACCGCGCCGGTCGAGTCCACGACGACGTCGTTGGGGCTGTTGAACCGCCTCCCCTCCCACCGGTCGGCGAGCACGGTCACGGACCCGTCGAGCTCGGTGCGCGTCACGCGCCGCCCGCCGTGCTCGCAGGAGACCAGGCGGCCCTGCCGGTCGAGGGTGTGCCCGTTCGTGTGGCCGGCGGGGGAGCGGAAGACGCTGACGGAGTCGTCGGTCTCGTCCCACCGCATGATCCGGTCGTTCGGGATGTCGCTGAACAGCAGGTACTTCCCGTGCGGCACGTAGACGGGGCCCTCGGTCCAGCGGCCGCCGAAGAAGAGGCGTTCGAGGTAGTCGTCGCCGCCGACGTCGAAGCGGCCGTCGTGCACCTCGAAGCGCACTGGCGTCTTGATCAACGGAGACCTCCCGGAGTCGCAGTCGTGTCGCCGCCGAATCTACGGTATCGAAACTTTTCGATTTTCTGTGCGCGGTTCGTTGTGTCGCCCGTGTTACCGCTCTACCCTGAGACTGCTGAGCCGGGAACAGGCCCGGCCGCGTCTGAACAGACGGGACAACGACATGGGACCGGCACTCCCCAAGATCCGCGGACGAAGACTCGGCATGGTGCTGGCGGGCATGGCCGCCGTCGCCATCGCCGCGAGCCTCGCCTCCTTCGCCATGAACCCCGCCTCGGCCCAGACCGCCGGGTGCGACGTCGAATACCGGCTCACGGCCCAGTGGCCCGGCGGCTACAACGCCGATGTGGAGGTCACCAACCTCGGTGCGGCCGCGGTCGACCCGTGGCGCCTCGAATGGGACTACGCCGGCGGCCAGAAGGTCACGAACGCCTGGAACGCCACCGCGACCCAGTCCGGGGCGCACGTGACCGCCGTCGGCGTCGAGTACAACCGGCGCCTCGCCACCGGCGCCACCGTGAGCTTCGGCTTCTCCGGCACCACCTCCGGCGGCCAGAACGCGGCCCCGGCCTCGTTCAAGCTCAACGGGGTCCAGTGCACCGGCGCCGTCCAGCCGACCCCCACCAGCGCCTCGCCCACCCCCACCGCGACCCCGACGGGGAACCCCGGCCAGGACGAGTGGAACCCGCCCGCGAACCTGGTGCAGCCCCTGGGCGAGGTGTGGGACCACGTCGAGGACACCTACGACCTGAACTTCCGCAACTTCGGCTGGGACCAGGTCATGGCCACCGGCGGGACGATCAGCTACTGCGTCCGCTGGGACTCGCAGAACACCGTGACGGCCCAGACCCGCGACCGGATCGCCGCGAAGCTCCAGGACCAGTACGACCGCTGGTTCGACCAGATGGCCGGCTGGAACGAGTGGCCGTTCGACCGGATCGAGGTCAACGTGGTCGGCTGGGCCGCCTACGACCGCGACCTCCTCCAGTGGAGCGACGACTCGGTCGACGTCTACATCGGGGACATCCGCGAGGACGCCCCGCAGTGCGCCGAGGAGTGCGGCCGCTTCTTCCACCAGGACGGGAACTACTCCCAGTGCCCGGGCGGCGCGGCGCGGCACTACGACCAGAGCCTGTGGCTCACCCAGGGCATGGGCGGCGGCGCGGGCGGCGACTGGGGCCAGCGCATGGGCCAGGAGTACTTCGTGAACGCCCTGGACTCGGCGCAGATTCACATCTACCTGCACGAGCTCGGGCACACGTTCGGCCTGGACGACTTCTACGACTGGACCCCGACCGGCCAGTGCTGCTTCATCATGAAGGCCGGCTCCTCCAGCACGATCACCGCGTTCGACCAGTGGATGCTCCGCGACTGGTGGCGCCACCTCAAGAGCCGCTACGGCTATTAGCGCCCCTTGACACGACGATCCGGCGGCGGCGGGCCCCGGCCCGCCGCCGCTTCGCGTTCCCATCGTCCGGTCGAGTGCGGTGTCGGTCCCGATCTGGTCGGCAAGGGCCGATAGTGTTTAGCATTGTCGAACGGCGGTGTTCACCTGAGCGCAGCCGAACGCGGCAGAGTTCGAAGGAATCGCGGCCGAAGCGCGGCGGAGTTCGACCGAACGTCCTGCCGCATCCTTGACGGGACCGGAACGGAGGCGGGCGGATGGCGAAGCACATCCAGTCGCTGGAGCGCGCGGCGGCCATGCTGCGGCTGCTCGGGGGCGGCGAGCGGCGGCTCGGCCTGTCGGACATCGCCTCGGCGCTCGGCCTGGCCAAGGCCACGGCCCACGGCATCCTGCGCACCCTCCAGCACGAGGGCTTCGTGGAGCAGGACCCCGGCTCGGGCCGGTACCAGCTCGGCGCCGAGCTGCTGCGCCTGGGCACCACCTACCTCGACGTGCACGAGCTGCGCGCCCGCGCGCTGGTGTGGACCGACGACCTGGCCCGCTCGGGCGGCGAGGCGGTCTACCTCGGGGTGGTCCACCAGCACGGCGTCCTCATCGTCCACCACGTCTTCCGCCCCGACGACAGCCGCCAGGTCCTGGAGGTCGGCGCGATGCAGCCGATGCACTCGACCGCGCTGGGCAAGGTGCTCACCGCGTTCGACCCGGTGGCGCACGCGGAGCTGGTGGAGGCCGAGCGCGAGGCGTTCACCGCTCGCACGCTCACCGGCCTGCCCGAGATCGAGCGGGTCCTGGAGCGCACCCGCGCCCAGGGCTACGCGACCGACCTCGACGAGACCTGGGAGGGCGTGGCCTCGGTGGCCGCGCCGATCTTCGACCGGCACCGCCTCCCCGTCGGCGCGGTCGGCATTACCGGCGCCGTCGAGCGCGTCTGCAAGGACGGCGACCTGCGTCCCGAGCTGGTCGCGGCCGTCCGCGACACCGCCCGCTCGGTCTCGCGCGACCTCGGGGCCAAGCCCTTCTAGCGTTCTGCCCATTTCCTCCACTTTGCTGCGGGCCGGCTGTGGTCCTGCTATGCCTGTCTTGCAGGCGTTTCGCATGGTTCGAGGATTGGATTGTGGTGGTCGTCACATATCTATTGACGTGCAGGTAACATAGGAGGACGCTTTGCGTACGCCGGTCGACATTGTCGAACGCTAAACGGCTTCAGCGGTCACTCTGGCCACTGGCGTGAACAAAGCCCTTCCAACGAGTGCGGCACCCCCGGGGCCCCACTCGGGCACGGACAAAGGAGTCGCAAGTGTCCAACACAGACATCATCATCGGCGAGGTCGTCGGCACGGCCCTGCTGATCCTGCTGGGCGGCGGCGTCTGCGCCGCGGTCACCCTCAAGAAGTCCAAGGCCCAGAACGCCGGATGGCTCGCGATCACCTTCGGGTGGGGCTTCGCCGTGCTCACCGCCGCCTACGTCTCGGCCGGCGTCTCCGGCGCCCACCTCAACCCCGCCGTCACCATCGGCCTCGCCGTCACCGGCGGCACCGACTGGGACCAGGTCCCCCTCTACATCGGCTCGCAGATGGTCGGCGCCATGATCGGCGCGTTCCTCGTCTGGGTCGCCTACTACGGCCAGTTCCAGGCCCACATGGCCGACCTCGCCGGCCAGCCCGAACCCGCCGAAGGCCCCGACGACGCCAAGGCCGGCCCCGTCCTCGGCATCTTCTCCACCGGCCCCGAGGTCCGCAACGCCGCCATGAACCTCGCGACCGAGGTCATCGGCACCTTCGTCCTCCTCATCGCCATCCTCACCCAGGGCCTCAACGGCTCCGGCGAAGGACTCGGCACCCTCGGCGTCCTCATCACCGCCCTCGTCGTCGTCAGCATCGGCCTCTCCCTCGGCGGGCCCACCGGCTACGCCATCAACCCCGCCCGCGACCTCGGCCCCCGCATCGTCCACGCCCTCCTGCCGCTCAAGCACAAGGGCCGCTCGGACTGGGGCTACGCCTGGGTCCCGGTGGTCGGGCCCGTCGTCGGCGCCGTCCTCGCCGGCCTCCTCTACAACGTTGCCTTCGCCTAGCCATGACGACACAATCGACTTATCCCGCCTCGACAACGACGTTTTGGAGCGCACCATGACCGACTCGCACAGCGGCCCGTTCATCGCGGCCATCGACCAGGGCACCACGTCCAGCCGGTGCATCATCTTCGACCGCGACGGCCGCATCGTCGCCGTCGACCAGAAGGAGCACGAGCAGATCTTCCCCAAGCCCGGCTGGGTCGAGCACGACGCCGCGGAGATCTGGCGCAACGTCCAGGAAGTGGTCGCCGGGGCCATGGTCAAGGCCGGCGCCCGCCGCGACGACATCCTGTCGATCGGCATCACCAACCAGCGCGAGACGACCATGCTGTGGGACAAGCACACCGGCCAGCCGGCCCACAACGCCATCGTCTGGCAGGACACCCGCACCGACCAGCTCTGCAAGCAGCTCGGCGGCGACGCCGGCCAGGACCGCTGGCGCCGCGAGACCGGCCTCCCCCTCGCCGCCTACTTCGCCGGACCCAAGATCGCCTGGCTCCTCGACAACGTCGACGGCCTGCGCGCCAAGGCCGAAGCCGGCGACCTCCTCTTCGGCACCATGGACTCCTGGGTCATCTGGAACCTTACCGGCGGCGTCAACGGCGGCGTCCACGTCACCGACGTCACCAACGCCTCCCGCACCCTCCTCATGAACCTCGAGGACCTGAGCTGGAACGAGGACATCGCCGCCGAGATGGGCGTCCCCCTCCAGGTCCTCCCCGAGATCCGCTCCTCCTCCGAGATCTACGGCGAGGTCACCGGCGGCACCCTCGGCCAGCTCCTCGGCGGCGTCCCCGTCGCCTCCGCCCTCGGCGACCAGCAGGCCGCCCTCTTCGGGCAGACCTGCTTCTCCACCGGCGAGGCCAAGTCCACGTACGGCACCGGCACGTTCATGCTCATGAACACCGGCGAGAAGCTCATCCACTCCGAATCCGGCCTGCTCACCACCATCGGCTACCGCATCGGCGAGCAGGACCCGGTCTACGCCCTCGAAGGCTCCATCGCCGTCACCGGCTCGCTCGTCCAGTGGATGCGCGACCAGATGGGCCTCATCAGCACCGCCGCCGAGATCGAGACCCTCGCGCTCTCCGTCGAGGACAACGGCGGCGCCTACTTCGTGCCGGCCTTCTCCGGGCTCTTCGCGCCCTACTGGCGCTCCGACGCCCGCGGCGTGATCGCCGGCCTCACCAGGTACGTCACCAAGGCCCACATCGCCCGCGCCGTCCTGGAGGCCACCGCCTGGCAGACCCGCGAGATCACCGACGCCATGACCAAGGACTCCGGCGTCGAACTCTCCGCGCTCAAGGTCGACGGCGGCATGACCTCGAACAACCTCCTCATGCAGTTCCTCGCCGACGTCCTCGACGCCCCCGTCGTGCGCCCGATGGTCGCCGAGACCACCTGCCTCGGCGCCGCCTACGCGGCCGGGCTCGCCGTCGGCTTCTGGAACTCCACCGAGGACCTGCGCGCCAACTGGCGCCGGGCCGCGGAATGGACCCCCGACATGGACTCGGACCTGCGGGACCGCGAATACAAGAACTGGCTCAAGGCCGTCGAGCGCACCATGGGCTGGCTCGAGGACTAGACGCCCTATGAACACCGTGGAATGAGGAGTCGGCCATGACCACCTTGCAGCACCTCCCCGCCAACTGGGAGGACCCGACCGTCGCGCGGATCGCGAACGCGCACTGGACCGAGCGCGCGGACCGGGCCGAGCAGCGCGACGCGCTGTCGAACACCACGTTCGACCTGCTCGTCATCGGCGGCGGCATCCTGGGCATCTCCACCGCCTGGCACGCCGCCCAGTCGGGACTGCGGGTGGCCCTGGTCGACTCCGGCGACTTCGCCGGAGCCACCTCCTCGGCCTCCTCCAAACTCCTCCACGGCGGACTCCGCTACCTCCAGACCGGCGCCGTCAAACTCGTCGCCGAGAACCACTTCGAACGCCGCGCCCTCACCCGCCAAGTGGCCCCGCACCTCTCCCGGCCCCTCACCTTCTACCTGCCCATCTACAAGAACGGGCCCCACGGCGCCGCCAAGATGGGCGCCGGCGTCTTCGCCTACTCCGCGCTCTCCGGCTTCGGCGACGGCGTCGGCCACCTCCTCAACCCGGTCAAGGCCCGCATGGCCGTGCCCGAACTGCGCATCGACGACCTCAAGGCCGTCGCCGTCTACGGCGACAGCCAGATGAACGACGCCCGCATGGCCCTCATGACCGTCCGCGCCGCCGCCGACGCCGGTGCCGTCGTCCTCAACCACGCCGAGGTCACCGGCCTGCGCTTCACCGGCAGGCAGGGCGTCAAGGGCCGCGTCAGCGGCGCCGAACTGCGCGACCGCCTCGACGGCACCGAGTTCGGCGTCGACGCCCACGTCGTCCTCAACGCCACCGGACCCTGGGTCGACCACCTGCGCCGCATGGAGAACGCCGGCGCCGACCCCTCGATCCGCCTCTCCAAGGGCGCCCACCTCGTCCTCAAGCGCACCTCCCACTGGCAGGCCGCGCTGGCGACGCCGATCGACAAGTACCGCATCACGTTCGCGCTGCCGTGGGAGGACATGCTCCTGCTCGGCACCACCGACGAGGCGTACGAGGGCGACCCCGGCGACGTCGCGGTCAACGAGAAGGACATCGCCCAGATCCTCGACGAGGCCGGCCATTCCGTCCGGCCCGAGCAGCTGCGCCGCGACCTCATGACCTACTCGTTCGCCGGGCTCCGGGTCCTGCCCGGCGGGCCCGGGAGCACCGCCAAGGCCAAGCGCGAGACCGTCGTGACCGAAGGCCGCGGCGGGATGCTCTCCGTAGCGGGCGGCAAGTGGACCACGTTCCGCCACATCGGACGCACCGTGATGAAGAAGCTCGCCGAGATGCCCGGGTACACCATCGGCGCCGAGATGGAGCCCATGCGGAACCTGCCCCGGCGCCTGCCGCTGCCGGGCATCGCGAACCCGCACGCGGTGCAGCACCGGCTCCTGTCCGACGGCGGCTCGCCGCTGCCGAACCTCGGCGAGGACACCGCGGCGCACCTGGCGACCCACTACGGCTCCATCGCCTTCGACATCGCCCGCCTCGCGGGCGAGCACCCGGAGCTCGCCCGGCGCGTCCACCCGGACGCACCCGAGATCTGGGCCCAGGTGGTCTACGCTCGCGACATGGAGTGGGCCGAGACACCCGACGACGTCCTGCGCCGCCGCACCACGCTCACCATCCGCGGCCTCGACACGCCCGAGATCCGCGCACAGGTGCAGCTGCTGCTCGACCAGCGGTAGGCCCGGTCCGCCGGCACACCGCACACGAACTTTTCTCCGCACACACGAGGCAGGCAACTGCCTCGACGGGCGGGACGGGGTCTGAGGGGTCCCCGTCCCGCCCTTTACCGTCTTGGCGTCGCTGGTGGAACCAGTCTGTGTCGGAGCCCCGAGGCACCCTTCTAACCGGGGGCGCCTCCGGATTGAGCAACCTTCGTCTTTCAACTCCGCTGCCGGACCGCCGATCCGTAGGCATGTCGGACCCCGAAGGCACCCTTGTAACCGGGGGCGCCCACGGATCGAGCACCCCTCATCTTCGGATTTTGGTGCCGGACCGCAGTTCCAGGGCGGTGTCGGACCCCCAAGGCACCTTTGCAACCGGGGGTGCCTGCGGATCGAGCACCCCTCACCTTCGGATTTCGGTGCCGGACCGCCGCGGCGCGGCGGTGTCGGACCCCCGAGGCACCGTTGAGACCGGGGGCGCCTCGGGATCGAGCGGTTCTCGCGTTCGGCGCTAGTCCCGCCCGGCGTCCGGGTGGATCGCCATGAACACCGAGAAGGGCCGCGCGCCCGGGCCGGGCCGCATCGTCGCCAGGTCGTCGAACAGCAGCTTGAAGCGCTGGCTGACCTCCGCGTACTGCTCGTCGTTGAGCCGCAGCCCGATCCGCCCCGCGTTCACCTGCCCGGGGTCGGGGAGCAGCTCGACCTCGGTGCGGAACGCCTCCAGCATCGCCACTGACATGTCCGTCCGGAACTCCTCGCCCAACTGGAGCGCCCACGATTTCCGCGTGGCCAGGTACGGGATCTCCCGCGCCCCGCGCGCGCCGATCCGCTCCTCCTGGGCCGTCAGGAAACCCGTCTCGACCAGCTTGCGCACGTGGTGCAGCACGGTCGCCGGGTTCGACCCGAGCCGCAGCGCGATCTCCTTGTTCGTCAGGGCTTGGTCCAGGCACAGCCGCAGGATCCGCAGGCGCACCGCCGAGGCCACCGCCTTGGCCTCTGCCTCGGAGGCCAGCGGCCGGTCGTCCTTGAAGCCCTCTGGTGCGCGCTGCTCTGCCACGACCCCATCCTAGCGAATGACCGATTGACAAAACCCAACTGATTGGGAATACTCAATCGCATGATCTCCCTCGGCGACCCGGACGCGGTCGCACCACCGAAGCGCGACCGCGTCGGCCTCCTGCGCGACCACGACTTCCGCGACCTGTTCCTCTCCACCACCGTGGCGCAGGTCGGCTACCAGATCACCACGCTGGCGCTCCCGCTCGCGGCCGTCATCGCGCTCGACGTCAGCGAGTTCGAGGTCGGCGTCCTCTCCTCGATGACGATGATCGCGTTCGTCATCATCGGGCTCCCCGCGGGCGCGTGGGTCGACCGCATGCGCCGCCGCCGCGTCCTCATCGTCAGCGACCTCGTGCGCGCCGTCGTCCTCTTCACCGTGCCGATCGCCTGGTGGGCCGGGGTGCTCACGGTCTGGCAGCTGTACGCCGTCGCCCTCGTCATCGGCGTCTTCACCGTCTTCTTCGACGTCTCCTACCAGAGCTACCTGCCGCACCTCGTGGGCCGCAAGCACCTCGTCGAGGGCAACGCGAAACTCGAGGCGGTGCGCGCCACCGCCCAGCTCGGCGGGCCCGTCATCGCCGGCCAGCTCATCCAGTGGCTCACCGCGCCGGTCGCGATCGCCTTCGACGCCGCCGCCCTGGGCGCCTCCGCGCTCCTGCTGCTGCGCATCCGCCGCCGCGAGCCCAAACCCGAAGTGGCCCACGGCTCCCGCGTCAGCGCCGAGATCAAGGACGGCCTGAAGTTCGTCTTCGGCAACCGCATCCTCGCCTCGATCGTGACGTGCACCGGCTCCTACAACTTCTGGACCGGCGCGTTCATGGCGATGATCGTGGTCTTCCTGCCCCGCGACATGGGCCTGAGCCCCGGCGAGATCGGCCTGTTCTTCGCGCTCTTCGGCGTCGGCGGCGTCTGCGGGGCGTTCGCGGTCGGCACCCTGACGCGGCTGCTGGGGGAGGGGCGCGTCGTGTGGGTCTCGGTCGCCGTGACCTCGCCGTGGATCCTGCTGGTGCCCGCGGCCGAACCGGGCTGGCGCATCTGGCTCGGCGCCGCCCTGATGGCGTTCGTCGGGGTCGGCGGCGTCGTCTACAACATCACCCAGGTGAGCTTCCGCCAGCGCCTCACCCCGGACAACATGCTCGGGCGCATGAACGCCACCGTGCGCTTCGTCGTCTACGGCACGTACGCCGTCGGCGCGCTCCTCGGCGGGGCCCTCGGGCAGGCGTTCGGCGCCCGCACCACCCTGTGGGTGGCCGCGGCCGGGATGAGCATCGCGTTCCTGCCGGTGTTCTTCTCGCCGCTGCGGAACATGCGGACCCTGCCCGATCCGGAGCACGAGACCGTGGGGGCGGCCGCCTAGGCCCGCTCCAACGCCACCGCGAGCTCCAGGTACGTCGGCCCGAGCGCCCGCAGCGCCCCGGCCGCCTCCGCGGCCCGACCGGCCGCGAGGTCGTACTGGAGCCCGCCCACCAGCCGGGCCTGCCTGGCGGCGATCGCCGATGCCTCGTCGACGCCTGCCGCCGCCAGGCAGGCCCCTGCGTCACTGAGCCGCCGCGCTCCGGCGGGGACCATGAACGCCAGGTCCTGGTACGTCTTCTCGGACAGCCCCGCCTCCCACATCGCCGCGAGCCCTTCGGCCGCTTCGGCATTGGCGAGGTTCCCGGCCTCTACCGGGTGCCCGTGGCCGCCGCGCAGCCACTGCGCGAAGGCCTCGAGCTGCGACCGGACCGCCTGCGTCGCAGTCACTTCGGCTGTCCGCTCGAACGCGCGGCGCGAGTTGAACGACTCCCCGTACACGAGCGAATCGGTGCGCCACGCGGTGAGGAACTGCGCCAGCGGGAGGCTCGCGAACGGGTAGCCCTTGGGGTCGTGGAACCGGACCAGGTCTCCTCCGGCCGCTCCCCTTTCAGCCGCGCTCTTTTCAACCCCGATCACCACCACGTAATGGTCGGCGCCCCAAGCGGCTCCGCGCCCGCGGACGTGCGTCAGCAGCCCCATCTCCACGGGTCCCACCAGCAGCGGCTCGGCCGGGCTCGCGCTGCGCAGCCGTTCGGCGGCTTCCTCCTCGCTCCCGGCCGCCTCGCGGACGCACGTCCAGCCGAGCGCCGCGATCACGGCGTCGAGCCCGATCTCGCAGTCCCAGCCGGCCGGGTCGAAGAACGGGGTCTCGCCGGAGTGGAGCTGCATGCCGAAGGGCGAGCCGGTGAGCACGTCGACGGCGCCCGCCCCGGGGGAGTCCGGGCCGAGCGCCATCGAGAGCGAGCTGGCGTAGCAGTTGTCGCTGGAGCCGGTGTACGGCAGGAACATCGGGTCCTCCTCGGATCGTGCGGAACGGTCCGGAACGACGCTACGGATATTCGGTTTTTCGCGCAAGAGTGCGAATTTGTCGAATCGTTGCTAAGCGGTCGCGGCCGTCTCGTCCTTGACCGCTTTGGCGCCCTTGGCGACCTTGAGCTGGAGCAGTCCGATGACGATGACGCCGGCCGCGGTGGCGTAGTGGACGCCGAACGCCATGGCGGCGCTGCCGCCGTGGGCGAGGATGAGCGAGCCGTCGCCGATCGGGATGAGGGCGGTGGCGAGCAGGGCCCAGCCGAGGGCGCGGCGCTCGCGGATGACCAGCAGCACCAGGAGCACGATGGCCGAGCCGAGGTCGCGGGCGCCCTTGACGCTGAGGAATTCGGCGGCCTCGCCGGTCGGCCAGTGGGCGAAGCCCATGCTCGGGGCGACCGCGGCGGGGGCGAGGAGGTACTGGAGGCCGAAGGAGAACACGAAGAGGACGCTGATGACGGTGAGGGCGTCGGCGGTGATGCGGAGGGCTTTCACGGGGGTCTCCTTGATGTGCGGGCGGCTAGGAAATCTAGCGTTGCTAGGAACATGAATGACGCTAGCATAGCCTTGCTCGGATGTCTAGCGATGCTAGGATCGTGATCATGGCAACCCAGCAGCGCCGCGAACGCGAACGCGCCCAGCGCGAAACCCTCATCGTCAACGCCGCCCGCGAGATGGCCGAGGCCGACGGCTGGCCCGCGGTCACCGTCCGCAGGCTCGCCGAGCGCATCGAGTACAGCCAGCCGGTCCTCTACAGCCACTTCGCCGGCCGCGGCGCGATCGTCGACGCCGTCGCGCTCCTGGGCATCGGCGAACTCGCCGCCTCCCTCGAAGCGGCCCGCGTCGGCGCGGCCCCGGGGGAGGAGCTGGAGGCCGTCGCCCAGGCGTACCTCGACTTCGCGGCCGAGCACCCGGCGGTCTTCGAGGCCGCGTTCACGCTCGCCGAAGGACTCCCGTTCGGCCCCGACGCTCCGGACGAGCTCAAGGCCGGGTTCGCCCCGCTCTTCGCGGTCTTCGCGCCGCTCGCAGGCGACCACGACCCCGAGGCGGTCACCGAGGCCGGGTGGGCCGCGATCCACGGCCTGGCGGTCCTCGCCCGCGACGGCCGCCTGCGGCCGAGGCACCAGCGCGAGCGCCTGGCGGTCCTCTTGGAGAAGTTCACAAGCACCTGATGTCACATCCGGTGCGCTCCGCGGGTCAGTACTGTTGAGCGACTTTCACGGAGGAACCATGGGCGACGACCACCCGCTGCACGACGACTTCCCGGTGCAGCGCTTCGAGGAGCACCGCGACCACCTGCGGGCGGTGGCGTTCCGCATGCTCGGCAGCTCCGCCGAGGCCGACGACGCGGTCCAGGAGACCTGGATGCGCTTCGCGCGCACGGACACCGCCGAGGTCGAGAACCTCCGCGGCTGGCTCACCACCGTCGTCTCCCGCGTCTGCCTCAACCTGCTCCGCGCCCGCCGGACCCGCCGCGAGGACGAGCTCGACGAGGCCCTTCACGACGGTGTCCTCTCTGACGGTGCCCTTCACGGTGGTGTCCACACCGCGTCTGCCCCCGAGGACCAGGCGGTCTTGGCCGACTCGGTGGGGCTCGCCCTCCAGGTCGTCCTCGACTCGCTCAACCCGGCCGAGCGGGTCGCGTTCGTCCTCCACGACCTCTTCGGGGTGCCCTTCGAGCGGATCGCCCCGATCCTCGACCGCACCCCCGAGGCCACCCGCCAACTCGCCAGCCGCGCCCGGCGCCGCGTGCGCGGCGGCAGCCCCGTCCCCGATGCGCCCCTGCAGAAGACGGTGGTCGACGCCTTCCTCGCCGCGGCACGCGAGGGCCGTTTCGAGGACCTGCTGGAGGTCCTCGACCCCGACATCAAGGTCGTCGCCGACGAGGCCGCCGTCGCCACCGGCTTCGCCGGCCGCGAGGTCATCGGCGCCCGCGAGGTCGCCAAGATCTTCAACGGCCAGGCGCGCGCCGCGATCCCGGTTCTGGTCGACGGCTACGTGGGAGCCATGTGGGCCCCGGGCGGCAGTCCGCGCTCGGTCCTCGCGATCACGGTCGAAGGCGGCCGCATCACCGCGATGGCCATCATGAACGACCCCGACACGATCGCCGCCTTGGAGCTGGTGGATATCTAGGTGCATTCGCCAGGTGTGGGGCTTTGGGTTGGTGTTGTGGGCTGGTTCGGGGTGGGCGGGTTGCTGAGGTGAGAGCGGGCGGCGACGAAGGGGTGGGGCGGGGCGGCGGGTTGGCTCGGTCGCCTTGGGGTGCAATGGGGTCGGGTTCGGAATGTGAGGTTATTGCCCGCTTGCGGGTGATGACGGTCGGTGCTGGGTGGAGGAGAATTGGGGTACGCACAGGGACGGGGAAACCGTACAGGTGTCGAGTAGGTGCAAGCAGACTGAGCCAAGCCTCTGGCCTATCGGCAAACTGGATCGTTTCCGAGGCGGCCGCCGACGCAAGGTGTCGGATCGTCGGCAGATCTCATCCCGAGAGTGCTATCGGGACCCGCAGCAGTCAACCGCCCCAATTGGGGAGATGGTGATCGGGCGGGGGACCTGGGGGAGGGATCACCCCGACCACAGGCAGTGTCCGCTACGAGGCACACGACCGGAACACCGAGGCGACCGATCGCAGTGAGACCACCAGGAATAGGACCGGCGCATGCGCCAATGCGATAGCGAAGGCTAAAGCGGAGGCGGAGGCGATGGCGAAAGCGATTGCGACTGCGTCGGCGAAAGCGAGGATGAGGGCGAAAGCGAGGATGACGGCGAGGGCGGGATTGCCACCGGCCGGGCATTGAGGACCCGGCATCGGCACACCAGCACGCGCACACTCACCCCCGCTCTGCCCGCCACCAAGCCTGGGCACGAACCGGCTCACGCACATGAAATGCGCACCACCGGCGGCCAGGGCTCCGCCGCGCCCTCCAAGGCGCTCGGACCGGCCACCAGGGCACACCGGCCATCCGAGCAGGAGCTACATAAGCGCCTGCCGTCAGAGCACACCGGCTACCCGGGCAGGGGGGCTACACGAGCACCGACTACCCGAGCAGGCGGACCCCGAGCACCGGCCACCAGGGCACACCGGCTACCCGAGCGGGGGCAACCTGAGCACCGGCTACCAGGGCACACCGGTTACCCGGGCAGGGCCTACACGAGCACCGGCTACCCGGGCGGGGGCAACCTGAGCGGGGCTGCCTGAGGAGGGCCTTCGGCTATCCCGCTTAGGTGTTCTGTTCGCGGAGGACCTTGACGTCCCAGGGGCCGAGGTGCAGGGACGCACCGGAGGCATAGGAGGTGTCGTTGAGGAGGTCGAGGGCGGCGAAGGGGAGTTCTACCTCTGCTTCGGTCCAGGACCAGTTGTGCAGGAAGTGGATCGTGGTGCCGTCGCCTGCGGTGCCGCTGGTGGCGGTCACGGTCGGGTTGGGCGGGTTCCAGGCGGTGTCGGTTGCGGCCCACTGGAAGAGGGACTTCGCGAAGGCGTCGTTGGGGATGGTGCCGACGTAGGTCACGCGGCCCTCGCCGTGGACCGTGGTCGCCGCCGCGGTGAACTTGCCGTAGTGGGGGTGGGCGTACTCGGCCAGGGCCTCGGCGCCGTCGAGGTATACGCCGTCGGCCCATTTCAGGGCCGCCGCTCCGGCATCGAGTGTCAGGGCTGAGCCTTCGGCCGCGTGGACCGCGACCTCGCCTGACAGGTTCGCGAACTCCTCGTACCAGAGCCCGGCCGCCTCGGTGAGCCGCGCGGGCTTCACCTCCAGGCGCGCCCGCGCCTCGTGGTCGCCGTATCCGGTCCGCGGGCCGAGGATCAGGTGCCCGCCCGCGGCGGCGTAGCGCTCCAGCCAGTCGAGGAGGTCGTCGTCGGCGGCGTAGATCCCGGCCGCCACGAGCACCGGGAACTCCGCGACCGCCGCGGCCGGGTCGCCGAGCTGTTCGGTGTGGACGATGCGCGCCTGGAGCCCGGCGTCGAAGGCGCCCTTGTAGAACGGGCCCGTGATCGACTCGAACGAGCGCCGGTCGGGCCCGCCCTCGCCGTTCTGGAGCGGCGGTTGCGCCGACAGTGCCCACTCGCTCGGCTTCGAGTACAGGACCGCGACGTCGGCGTGGGGCACCAGCCCGTCGAGGGCCGCCCCGGCCTTGCGGAACTCCGCGCCGAGCCGTGCGAGCTCGCGGTACGCCCGGCCCGGCTCCTGGCTGTGGGGGAGGACCCCGCCCCAGTACGTCTCGGTGCCGAAGTGGAGCGTGTGCCAGTGCCAGTACTCGATCATCCGCGCGCCCCGCGACACCAGCGCCCATCCGGCCTGGCGCCACTGCCCGTCGAACGCCGGCTCGTTGCGCCACGGCTCGCCGATGGCCTGCGCGTTCGTCTCCGTCACCAGGAACGGCTCCTGCCGCGAGGAGTACATCCGGTCGGCCGAGTGGTACAGCGCCCAGGTGCCCTGCGTGTTCCAGTTCGCCGCGTCGCCGCCGCCCCCATGCGGCAGCGCGAACGCGTCCTGCATCCGGTAGTACGGGTTCCCGGCCGTGATGGAGAGCCGTTCGGCGAGCGCGCGGTCGTCGATCGCCGGGCGCGGGTAGGAGATGCACGTGGTCACGAACTGCCCCTCGCGCGCGTACTCGCGCGCGATGTCGGCCTGCCAACCGATGAAGTCGGTGGTCAACTCGGTCTGGAAGCGCCGCCACGCCTGCTCGTACTGCGGCTGCGCGTTCCCGTCTGGCGTCCACAGGTCGGCCCAGGTCGAGAGCCGGTGCGACCAGTACACGAGGCCCCATTCGCGGTTGAGCGTCTCGACGTCGCCGTAGCGGCGGCGCAAGTGGTCGGTGAACCTCTGGAACACCCCGTGGTTGTGGAAGAGCTGGAGGCCCGGCTCGTTGTCGACCTGGAAGCCGATCACGGCCTCGTGGTCGGCGTACCGCGCCAGGATCCGGCGGATGACGCGCTCGGCGTGGAACCGGAACGCCGCGTGCGTGTAGTCGACCTCCTGCCTGCCGCCCCAGGCGATCCGCTCGCCGGTGCGGTGCTCGCCGGCGATCTCGGGGTACAGGCGCGCGAGCCACGGCGGGACCGCGTAGGTCGGGGTGCCGAGGACGACGGCGATGCCGCGCTCGCGGGCGCCGTCCAGGACCGGCTCCAGCCAGTCGAGGTCGAAGCGCCCGTCCTCGGGTTCCCAAGTGCTCCAGACGGATTCGCCCACGCGGATGACGGAGAACCCGGCCTCGGCCATGAGGTCGAGGTCGGTCCGCAAGCGCGCGAGCCCGGCCTCGCCGCCGAGGCCGTTCGCGGCGGCGGGCTGGTACTCGTAGTAGTAGGCGGCGCCGAAGAGGATCGGGTTGGGCCAGTGGGACATCGGGTTCCTTCGGGTGGTGGTGGACGGAGGGCCGGTCTGGGCGCGGCGCCCGGACCGGCCGCTCTCACTGCTTGACGCTGCCGGAGACCAGGCCGGTCGTCCAGTAGCGCTGGAGGAAGAGGAAGGCGATGATGAGCGGGAGGATCGAGACGAGCGACCCGGTCACCACCAGCGGTATGTAGTCGCCGCTGGCCCCGCCCGAGCTCGACGCCTGGCCCTGCCAGTTCGCGAGGCCGACGGTCACCGGGTACAGGTCGGGGTCGTTGAGCATGATGAGCGGCAGGAAGTAGTTGTTCCAGGTCTGCACCAGCATGAACAGCATGACCGTGGCGAGCGCCGGCGTCAGGAGCCTGCCGGTGACCTGGAAGAAGATCCGGAAGTCCCCGGCCCCGTCGATGCGCCCGGACTCGATGAGGCTGTCGGGTACGGCGCTGTCGGCGTAGATCCGCATGAAGTACAGCCCGAACGGGTGGCTCGCCATGGACGGCAGGATGATCGCCCACGGCGTGTCCGTCAGCCCCGCCTGGCTGAACAGCAGGTACGTCGGGATCGCGAGCGCCGTCGATGGCACCGCCATGGCGCCGAGGACCAGCATGAACATGGCCTGGTTGCCCCGGAACCGGTACTTCGCGAACCCGTACCCGCCGAGCGCGGCGAGGAACGTGCCGCCGAGCGCGGAGGCGACCGCGTACAGCAGCGAGTTCCCCAGCCAGCCCCCGAACGCGCCGTCGTCGGCCTTGAACGTGTTTGCGATGTTGGTGAAGAGGTTGTTCTCCCCGGCGAACCAGAGCCCGAAGGTCGAGAACAGGTCCCCGGTGGTCTTCGTGGAGGCGACGACGAGCCACAGCAGCGGCAGCAGGAAGTACGCGGCGGCCGCGACCATCCCGATGGTGAGGATGGTGCTGCGCTTGGGGCGGTTGCGGCGTCGCGCCGGGGCGGCGCTCGCCCCGGTCGTCTCGCGTTGCGCGGTGGTGGTGCTCATGACCGGCTCCTGCGGTTGGTGGCGAGCATGAAGAGGTACGAGCCGGCCATGATGACGAAGCCGAGCACGAAGGAGACGGCGGCGGCGTAGTTGTACTCCTGGCCGACGAACGCGAGGTTGTACGCGTAGAGGTTGGGGGTGTAGTCGGCGACGATCACGTTGGGCGCCAGGGTCCGCATGATGCTGGGCTCGTTGAACAGCTGGAACGAGCCGATGACCGAGAAGACCATGCACAGGACGATCGCGGGCCGCAGCAGCGGGATCTTGATCGACCAGGCCGTGCGCCACGGCCCGGCGCCGTCCACCGCGGCCGCCTCGTACAGCTCGGTGGGGATGGCGCGCAGCGCGGCGTACAGCAGGATCATGTTGTAGCCGGTGAACTCCCACGTGACGATGTTCGCGATCGACCCGAGCATGAGGTCGGCGCCGAGGAAGTCCGGCGCGGCGGCCCCGATCCTGTCGGCGAGCTGCGCGAGGGGCCCGAAGTCGGGCCCGTACAGGAAGCCCCACATGAGGGCGGCGACGACGCTCGGCACCGCGTAGGGCATGAAGATCGCCAGGCGGATCGTCCGCGACAGGCGCAGCAGCGCCGAGTCGAGGGCGAGCGCGAAGAACAGCGCCAGGACCATCATGAGCGGCACCTGGATGAGGAAGAACAGCGCGACCCGGCCGAGCCCGGCGATGAGCTGGGGGTCGGTGAACGCCCGCGTGTAGTTGTCGAGGCCGACGAAGACGTTGCCGCCGATCATCTGCTCGCGGAAGAGGCTGAACCAGGCGGCGTACGCGAGCGGCACCAGGAACATCGCGGTGAACCCGATCATGAACGGCGCCACGAACAGGTACCCGGTCCTCGCGTACCGCGGGCCCTTGCCGCCCTTGTTCGCTCTGCCGCGCTGCCCGATCCGCCCGACGGGGAGCGCGGCCTGGGCCCGCGGCGCGGTGGACTCGGTGCTCATGACGCCTCCTCCACGGTGAAGCCCTGGAACTCGGCGTACTCGGCGATGCGGTCCTGCCAGTCGCCGAGCGCGGCGACGGCGTCGCCCCCTTCGGCGATGGCGGTGCCCACGGTGGCGCCGTAGTCGGCCCTGACCTGGTCGTTGAACGGCGGCCACTGGAAGTCGGGGGAGACGGTCTCGCTGATCTGCGCGAACACCTCGTTGACGCGCTGGCCGCCGTAGAACTCCAGCTCCATGCCGGTGAACTCGGGGTCCTCCAGGAGGGCCTTGGTGGGCGGGAACAGGAACTGCTCGGTGGCCATGGCTTTGGTGCACTCGGGGTCGGTGTTGATGAACTGGGCGAAGACCGCGGCCTGGATCGGGTGGCGCGTGAGGTTGAAGACCCCGTTCGTGGACCCGCCCCAGTTGCCGGCGACCTGCTCGCCGTCGGCCCACTGCGGCAGCGGCGCCGCGCGCCACTTCCCGCTCGTGGAGGCCGCGGTGGACTGGAGGAACACCGGCCCCCACGCGGCGGTGATCCACGTGGCGTACTTGCCGCGGTTGGCGGCCTGGTACCACTGGTCGGAGAAGTCGGGGTCGGTGGAGACCACGCCTTCGGCGGCGAGTCCGGCCCAGAACTCGGTGACCCGCCGCGCCGCGTCGGAGGTGACGTCCACTCGCAGGTCCGCGCCCTCGGAGCCGGCGAACGGGTCGGCGCCGGCCTGCCACAGCGACCCGGCGAAGAACGCGCCCTGGCTGGGCGGGAAGTTCGTCAGGTACACCTCGGGGTCGGCCTCGTGGAGCGCGCGGGCGGCCTCGGCGAACGCCTCCCACGTCGCCGGGACCTCGATGCCGTGCTCCTCGAAGATGTCGGCCCGGTACAGCATCCCCATCGGACCGGTGTCCTGCGGGATCGCCCACACCTCGCCCGATTTACCGCTCACTTGGGCCCAGACCCAGTCGACGAACTGCGATTCGAGCTCGCCCGCGCCGTAGGGGCGGAGGTCGAGGAGGTGGTCGGTGATGGTGAACGCGGGGACCATCTCGTACTCGATCTGGGCCACGTCGGGCGCGCCGCGCCCGGCCCGCAGGGCGGTGCGGATCTTCGCGTAGTGGCCCGCGCCCTGCGCCGCGTTGGTGACGTCCACTGTGATGGCGGGGTACGCCTCCTCGAAGAGGGCGACCTGCTTCTCGATGCCGGGCACCCAGGTCCAGAAGTCGAGCTCGGTGGGGGTGCGCATGGCCTCGTCGATCTCGGCCCGGCTCACGTGTCCGGGCGGCCGGACGGGCGTGCGGCCGCACGCGGCGAACGCGAGGGGGCTCGCGAGCGCGGCGCCGAGCCCCGTCCGTCGTCTGAAGCGGGGGTTCATCGTGCGTCCTTTCCTGGCTCCTCGTCGAGCCGGTTCGGGGGCGGTGCGGTGGATCGGCGGACGACGAGCCGGCGTGCGTCCGGGGGCGGATCGGCGGGTTCCGGCGCGCCGGCGGGCGCGCCCTGGAGCCGCCGGAGGAGGGTGCCGAGGCCGCGGACGGCGTCGGCCTCGAACTGCTGGCGGACGGTGGTCAGGGGAGGGGTGAGGTACGCGGCGGCGGGGATGTCGTCGAAGCCGGTGACGCTGACCCGTTCGGGCACAACGACACCGGCCTCGGTGAAGGCCCGGATGACCCCGATCGCCATGTCGTCGTTCGCGCACGCGACGGCCGTGACGCCCGGGGCGCGCAGGAGCCGCCGCCCTGCCTCGTACCCGGAGGCGGGGGTCCAGTCGCCCTCGATCGGCGGCGGCGCCTCGATGCCGCGGGCCTCGTGGGCGGCCCGCCAGCCGTCGGCCCGCTCGCGCGCGGCGAACCAGGCGGCGGGCCCGGCGACGTGCCAGACCCGCTCGTGCCCGAGGTCGAGGAGGTGGTCGACGGCCTCGCGGGTGGCGTCGGCGTTGAAGTCGCCGCCGAGCACGTTCTCGGCCTGGGGGAGGCTGCGGCCGACGGAGTAGATCGGCACGTCGGGGTCGACGCGCAGCTCCACGCCCTCGTCGATCGGGTCGGAGACGATGATGGCGTCCACGCCCTGGCGCAGCAGCCAGTCCACGGCGTCGCCGATCGAGTCCGGTTGGCCCTCAAGGGTGTTCGCCACCATGACCGAGATCCCCGCGGCGCGGGTCGCGCGCTCGATCGCCACTTGCAGCGAGGCGGGCCCGTAGAGGGCGGTGCCGAGGGCGACGACCCCGATGCGCCCGAAGCGGCCCGTGATGAGCGCCCGCGCGGCCGTGTTCGGCCGGAACCCGAGTGCATTCGCGGCCGCCTGGACCTTCTCGCGGACCTCGTCGGAGACGTAGCGCTCGTTGTTGACCACGCGGGAGACGGTCTTCTGCGAGACCCCGGCGAGGCGGGCCACGTCGGTCATGCCGGGCGGGCGGCGCCGCGGGGCGCCGGAGGGGGTCACGGGGGCCATGAGGGGGCTCCATACGGGCTCTGACTACGTTGTCAGATGAAACCTACGTCACACTCACATGCCATGTCAAGACATCCGCGGCGAAAGCCGGAAACTACCCCAAATCCTGCCCGAACGACTGGTCCGCACGGGACGCCGGACTCCCGCCCGCCTCCTCCGCAGTGGACGCCGCGCCCGCCAGCTCACCGAGCCGCAGCGGTGCCGCGATCCGCCGCCGCGCGAACACGCCGTCGTCCAGGCCCACCAGCTCCGCCACGTTCGCCCCGCACACGCGCCCCTGGCACATCCCCAGGCCCGCACCGCTCGCCAGCTTCAACGGCCGCACGCCCCACAGGTCCCGCTCGTCCACCGCCTCCAGCAGGCGCCCCAGCGGCACCTCCTCGCACCGGCACACGACCGTGTCGTCCCGCACCCAGCCCGTCCACCCCGGACGCACCGGGTACGCCGCCGCCAGCGCCGCCGCGAACCGCCGCCCCGACCGCACCCGCGCCATCGCCCCCAGCGGCGGCTCCACCACCGCCCCGAGCCGCTTCGCCGCCGCCGCACCGGCCACCGCGCCCTCCGACGCCGCCAGCTCCGCCCCGCCGATCCCCGTCAGCTCCCCGGCCGCGAACACGCCCGGCACCGACGTCCCCTGCGTCGCGTCGACCGCCACGAACCCGCCCTCGATCCTGCATCGCGCCGCCACCGCCAGCTCCAGTTGCGGTGTGAACCCGAACCCGACCGCGACCGCGTCGACCTCGACCCGCCGCTCCGACCCCGGCACCGGCGTCCAGTCCTTCGCCAGACGCGCCACGGTCGCCGCCGCCACCGAGTCCGACCCGTGCGCCGCCACCACCGCCGTCCGCGTCCGGTACGGCACCCGGTGCCGCGCCAGCATCCCCGCGTACCGCGCCAGCTCCGGGAACCTCCGCGTCCCCGCCGCCGCCCCGCGCGGGCGCGACAGCCACCCCGCGACGGGCGCGTTCGCCTCCGCGACCTCCACCACCCGCGCCCCCGCGGCGGCGAGCGCGACCGCCACCGGCAGCAGGAACGGACCCGTCCCGGCCACCAGCACCCGGTCGCCCACGGCGACCCCCTGGCCCTTCGCCATCGCCTGGGCCGCACCGGCGGTGAACACCCCCGGCAGGTCCCAGCCCGGGAACGGCACCGCGCGGTCGTACGCGCCCGTGGCCAGCACCAGCGCCCGCGTCTCCAGCACCCGGCCCGTCCGCGACGGGTCGTCGGCCTCGCCGATCCGCACGTGCACGCGGTGCCCGCCCTCGACCGGCTCCACCGCCCACACCGACGCGTTCGCCACGTGCTCCACCGCGAGCGGCAGCGCGAACCGGTCCCCGCGCGCGAGCGCGTCCTGCCGGAAGTACTGCCCGCCGAGCTTCGCCCCCGCGTCCACGAGGACGACCTCCACGCCGAGTTCCGCAGCGGCGCTCGCCGCCGCCAGCCCCGCCGGGCCCGCCCCGACCACCACGACCCGGTTCACGACGGCAGCTCCGCCCCGGACTGCGGCCGGATGTCGTCCCCGTCCGCGACCACGCGCCGGCACGCCCGCACGTCGGGCACCCCGTTCACCTTCACCAGGCAGTCGAAGCACACCCCGATCCCGCAGAACAGCCCGCGCGGACGCTGCGCGCCCCGCGTCGTCCGCCACGACCGGACCCCCAGGCCCATGAGCACCCCCGCGACCGTCTGGCCCTCCCGGGCCTCGACCTCGACGCCGTCCCACCGCACCCTCACACCTGCACCGTCCTCACAACTGCACCGCCCTCACGTGCGCACCTCCGCCATCAGCGCCGGCCGGGCCACCCGGAACGGGCCCGGGTCCACCTCGGGCCGCCGCCCCTCCATCAGGTCCGCGAGCATCCGCCCCGTCGCCGGGGCCAGCCCGACCCCCGCGCCCTCGTGCCCGCCCGCGTGCCACAGCCCCGGGATCCGCGGGTCCTCGCCGATCACCGGCAGGTGGTCGGGCGTGTACGGCCGGAACCCGCCGTACGCGCGCATCACCGGCACGCCCGCGAGCACCGGGAACAGCCGGATCGCACTGCGCGCCAGGCGCCGCAGCACCTCCACCTCCAGCGTCTCGTCGAACCCGACGCGCTGGCGGCTCGACCCGATGAGGACCGCGCCCGTCGCGGTCGACTCGACCACCGGCGAGACCTGGAGGTCCACGTCGCCGCTGGAGACGGCCGCTACGTAGTCCGCGGCGTACACCTTGCGCCCGACCACCGCCGGGAGCGGGGCGGTCACCAGGACCATGCCCCGGCGCGGCAGCACCTCGATCGGCGCGCCCGCGGCCACCGAGAAGTGCCCGGCCCACGGCCCGCACGCGTTCACGATCGCCCCGCACGGGACCGCGGTCCCGCCGACGCGGATGCCGGCGACCCGCCCGCCCCGCACGACGAGCCCTTCGGCCTCGACCCCGCCGTGCACGAGGCCGCCGCGGGCGCGCACGGCCGCGAGCATCGCGGTGGCGGCGAGGACCGGCTGCACCTGGGCGTCGCCGGGGTAGTGCGCCGCGGCGGTGACCCCGGTCGTCAGGTGCGGTTCCATGGCGCAGGCCGCGGCCTGGCCGAGGTCGCGCACCTCGACGCCGGCCTCGCGCTGGGCCGCCGTGAGGATGCGGAGGGGGGAGACGGAGTCGGGGTTGACGGCGACCACCAAGCCGCCCTTGGACTCCCATTCGACGTCGGCGAGGCGTTCGCCGAGTTCGTCGCGGAGGGTGTCGAGGAGTTCGGGCCAGCGGCGCCGGGAGGCGAGCGCGAGGTCGAGTTCGGGGCCGGGCGCCTTGTCGGACAGGAGCACGTTGCCTTCGCCGGAGGCGGTGGTCGCCCCGGCGGGCGCGCCGCGGTCGAGCACCATGACGCGGCGCCCGTCCGCGCTCAGGGCTTCGGCGCAGGCGGCGCCGACGATCCCGGCTCCCACGACGACGACGTCGGCGGACTCGATCGGACTCACCCCCGTCCTCACTGCAGGCCGGGTGACAGTATGCCCGATTCCGCCCGGGATATTCGCGTTCTGCACGCCGCCGCGCGGACGGCGCCGGACCGCGCACCGGGGCGCCGCGGGGCAGGCCCGCGGCGCCCCGAACGCTCATCCGGGCCGGTACACCAGCTCGACCCGGCCGCCCGTGATCCGTCCGCCCGCCCGGTACAGGAACGACTTCGCCGCGCCGTTCGACGCGTCGCACTCGGCGTCGACCTCGGTGCAGCCGCGCTCGCGCAGGACCCGGAACGCCCGCCCCAGCAGCGCCGCCGCGAGACCGGTGCCCCGGTACGGCCGGGCCGCGGCCACGAGGTCGAGGCGCGGCCGCGCCGGGTTGTCCCACACCCGCACCAGGCCCGCGAACCGGTCCCGGTCCGCATCGTGCGCCACCGGGTGCAGCTCGGGGTCGTAGTTCGGGCCCGAGTGCTCGGCCTCCCAGCCCTCGGACTTCCAGCGCCAGCCGTGCAGTCCCGGGACGTCGGCGCGCAGCTCGTCGTCGAAGCGCCGGAGCGCCCCGGCCGCGTACCGTTCGGGCGGCCCGACCGCGAACGCGCGCAGGGGCTCCTCGCTCCACGCGGCCGCCACCGGGACGCGCAGTCGCCAGCGGTGCCCGTACCGGTCGCCCACGAACCCGGCCGCCCCCAAGCGCAGGAGGGCGTCCCGGTCGTCGCCGTCGGCGCTGGTGTACAGCGGCCGGCCCTCGGCCATCGCCGCGCACAGCGCGGCCGCCGCCTCCGCCGAGGCGGTCTCGATCCAGGCGAAGCGCTTCCCGTCCGGGCGCTCCCACCTGCCCGACGCGCCCACCCGGCGCTCGCCATCGACCGCGGTCCAGCCGGTCGGGGTCGTCTCGATCCGCATGCGCCGCTCCTACTTCCGGTGCGGCGGCGGGCCGTACACGGGCCGGTACTCGGCGAACTCGGTGGTGAACAGGGCCAGGCCCTCGGTGAGGCCCGGCAGACGCCGCTCGACGCCGTGGACGGCCTCAGTCGGCATGAACCCCGAGACGTACCCGGTGGTCTCGGTCGAGAACTGGCCCTTGATGTCCGCGCGCGCCTCCCCGAGGGTCTTGAGGACCGCGTTGCCCGTCCCGGCCGGGAACTCCACCTGGAAGCCGTTCACCGGCTCGCACACCGCCGTCCCCGACTCCCGGAGCATCACCCCGAGCAGGTACTTCGTGGTCTCGCGGAAGTGCCCGGCGGTGCTGGTGCGCCCGACGTACCCGGTCGCGGTCAGCCACACCTCGCAGTCGGTCACCGCCCAGCCGTACAGGCCCCGGCGCATGAATTCGAAGACGCCCTCCTCGACGGCGTTGCGCAGCGCCCGCGTCAGCGAGCCGCGCTCCACCTCCAGCCCGTACTTCAGGCCCGAGCCGGGCGCGCCCGGCTCCAGCCGCAGCCCCACGGTCGCCACGTTCGTCGTCTGCGCCCACGGCCCCATCTCGTGCAGGGCCGAGGCCGCGCGCAGGGGCCGCTCGACGTGGATCGCGCGGGTCTCCTCGAACTCGACGCCGATCCCGAACTCCTCGTCGAGGAGCGAGGCCACGACCTCCTTCTGCACCTCGCCGTACAGGCGCACCGCCATCTCCTCGGACAGCTCGTCCAGGTGCGGGTCCACGAGCGGGTCGCGCTCGGCGAGGTTCAGCAGCGCCCGGTTGAGTCGGACGCGGTCGTCCGGGTCGGCCGGGCGCACCACGGTCTCCAGCGTCGGCGGCGTGAACAGGCCCCCGCTCGCCAGGCCCTCGGGCGACCCGATCGCGTCCCCGATGCGGATGTCGCTGAGGCCCTTGACCTTCGCGATCGAACCGGGCACGGCGTCGCCCAGGACGGTGGCGGTGCCGTGGTCGAAGACCTCGACCGCGGTCACCTTCCCCTCGTGGGCCTCGACCGCGCCGAACTCGCCGCGGCGGTACGCCGTCAGCACGTCCCGCGGAGCGATCCGGCCCTGGCGCACTCGCACGTACGCGATCTTCTGGTGCTCGTGCTCGACCTTGAACACCGTGCCGCGCGGCTCGGCGTCCGGGTCCCCGTGCGGGACCGGCAGGTACCGGCGCACGCCCTCGGTCAGCGCCGCCACGCCCGCGCCGGTCACGGCCGACCCGAAGTACACCGGGTGCGCCGTCCCCGACCGGACCTGCGCGGCCAGCTCGGCGTCGTAGTCGAGCGATTCGGGCCGCTCCAGGTACGCCGCGAGGAAGTCGTCCGAGCCCGCCGAGAGCAGGTCGGCGGCCCGGTCGGCGAAGTCGCGGTCGGTGAACGCGAACGGGACGGCGTCCGCCGCGCCCGAGCCGATCGCGGTCACGGTGCCCATCGGCAGCAGCCGCGGGCTCAGCATCGCGGCGAGGTCGTCCAGCAGGTCCGCCTCGCGGGCGCCGCGCCGGTCGATCTTGTTGACGAACAGGAGCGTCGGCACGCCGAGCCGCTCCAGGGTGCGGAACAGGACCCGCGTCTGGGCCTGCACACCCTCGACGGCGGAGACCACCAGGACCGCGCCGTCGAGCACGCGCAGGGCCCGCTCCACCTCGGCGATGAAGTCGGTGTGCCCCGGTGTGTCGATGAGGTTGACGGTGGTGGCGCCCAAGCGGAACGCGACGACGGCCGACTGGATCGTGATCCCGCGGCGGCGCTCCAACTCCATCGAGTCGGTCTGGGTGCTGCCGGAGTCGACGCTCCCGACGCGGGCGATGATCCCCGCGTCGAACAGCAGCCGCTCGGTCAGGCTGGTCTTACCGGCGTCGACGTGGGCGAGAATCCCAAGGTTCAGAAATGACAAGGACAGTCCTCAGAGCAGAGTTCGGCTGGATTCGCTGGGTGAACTCCGAAGTCCGGCGCATGTCGGACCCCTCTCTGACTCGTCCTTCGTCTGACCCGAGCGACGCTAGGCCCCCGCGGCCGATCCCGCAACCCGTTTTCGGCGGGTGCGCCTGCGCTAGGCTCCGCAGCATGGGCACGAGCGAGGACACCTTCCAGCGGGCGCTGCGCCCCGCCGACACCGCCGCCGCGAACGCGCTCACCAGGCGCTGGCTCCTCGCGCGAGACGAGATCCCCTCGGCCGCATCAGGTCTCGGCGTCTGGCCCCTCCTCGCGGTCCTCGCGTCCGGCGCCGTCGAGGACACCCGGGACGAACTCCTCGCCGCCCTCGGCCTCGACGCCGACCGCGCCGCCGCCGTCCCCGCAGCGCTCCTCGACGCCGTCCGCGAATCGCCCGCGCTCAGCGCCGCCATCGCCGTCTGGACCGGAGCACGCGTCACCCTCGACCCCGACTGGACCGCCGGCCTCCCCGGCGGCGCCGTCGGCTCCCTCACCGGCGACCCCGCCGCCGACAAGACCGCCCTCGACGCCTGGGCCGCCGAGCACACGCGGGGCCTCATCCCCGAGATGCCCCTCGACCTCGCCCAGCCCGTCGACCTCGTCCTCGCCAGCGCCCTCTCGCTCCAGACCACCTGGGACACCCCCTTCACCGACCGCCGGCGCGCCTTCAAGACCGGCCCCTGGGCCGGGCTCGGCCAGGTCAGGGGCCTGTCGGCCACCCTCGGCGATGCCCTGCGGATCACCGCCGACGCCTCGGTGCTCACCGTGCCCGGCGACGGCGGCATCGACGTGCTCCTCGGCCTCGGCCGCGACGACCTCACCCCGCACGCCGTCATGGGCCGCCTCCTCGACGCCGCGACCGCCACCGACTGGGGCCGCTCGGCGACCGAGCTGAAGCCGGGGGAGCGGGCCGTCGGCGTCGAAGTCGCCGAGTACAAGTCCATGCGGCCCCAGACCGGGCCCGAGACCGCCGTCGAGACCGTCCGCTTCCGCCTCGACGCCGAACTCGACCTCGCCGACGACGCCGCCGCGCTCGGCCTCGTCCTCGCCGCCGACGAGGACCGCGCCCGCTTCGACCGCCTCGCCGCCGAACCGGTCTTCGTGTCGCAGGCCAAGCAGGCGTGCACCGCCGTCTTCAGCGCCACCGGCTTCGAGGCCGCCGCGCTCACCGCCGTGGCCATGGCCCGCGCCGCCGGCGTGCCGAAGCTCGACCACCGGCACGTCCAGGCCCGCATCGCCTTCGACCGGCCCTTCGCCTACCTCGCCCGCCACCGCCCGACCGGCCTCGTCCTCGTCGCCGGCTGGGTCGACCGACCGGAGACCGCATGAGCACCGCCCTCCAGGACCTCCTCACCCCGGCCGATGTCGCCGCCGCCAACGCGCTCACGCGGCGCTGGCTCGTCGGCCGCGACCAGCTGCCCTCGGCCGCTTCAGGTCTCGGCATCTGGCCCCTCCTCGCCATGCTCTCGACCGGCGCGGTCGACGAGACCCGCGCCGAACTCCTCGCCGCCCTCGGCCTCGACGCCGACCGGGCCGCCGCGCTGCCCCGAGCGCTCCTCGACGGCGTCCGCAGCGCACCCGCGCTCAACGTCGCCCTCGGCGTCTGGGCCGGGCCCGGCGTCGTCCTCGACCCCGACTGGGCCGCGGCCCTGCCGGTCGACGCGGTCGGTTCGCTCACCGGCGACACCACCGCCGACAAGGCCCACCTGGACCGGTGGGCGGAGGCGAACACCGGCGGGCTCATCGACGCCATGCCGATCGACCTCGACGCCCCCGAGCCGATCGAACTCCTCCTCGCCAGCGCCCTCATGGTCCGCACCGAGTGGGCCACCGACTTCGAGGAGTCGACCCACGCGCCCTTCGCCTCCGGCCCCTGGGCCGGGCTGGAGCGGCCGCGGATCCTCCGCGCCACCTACCACGACGACGTGCTGCGCTGCACCGGCGACGCCACGGTCCTGACCGTGCGGGGCCGGGACGACGTCGACGTGCTCCTCGCCCTCGGCGGCGACCACCTCGCACCGCACGCGGTCATGGACACCCTCGTCGACGCGGTCGACCCCGCCTGGGGCCGCTCGGCGACCGAGTTGAAGCCCGGCGAGCGGGCCGTCGGCGTCCGCGTCAGCGAGTACACGGGCTCCACACCGCAGACCGGCCCCGAGATCGGGGCGACCACGGTCGCCTTCGACGCCACCGACGACCTCGACCTGACCGCCGACAAGGGCGCGCTCGGCCTCGTCCTCGCCGCCGACCGGAACAAGGCCCAGTTCGACCGCCTCACCGCGAAGAAGCTCTACGTCAGCCAGGCGAAGCAGTCCTGCACGGCCCGCTTCAGCGCCACCGGCTTCGAGGCCGCGGCGGTCACGGCCGTCGGAATGGCGATGTTCGGTTCGGTGCCGGTGTTCGAGCACCCGCGCGTGCGCCACGAGGTCGCCTTCGACCGCCCCTTCGCCTACCTCGCGGTCCACCGCCCCACGGGCCTGGTGCTCGTCGCCGGCTGGGTCGCGGCCCCCGCCCTCGGACAGGACTGAGCCGCGCCTGGTCACTCCTCCAGCGGAGCCGAGTGCCAGGACCAGTCGGGCCCGCGCCGCTCGAACCCGTCCAGCGGCCCTCTTCCCGTGGCCCACAGCAGCGTCGACCAGGGGTCGGTGTCGAGCGGCGCTTCCGGGAACAGGCGCGCGAGCGCGGGGGCGACCAGGTCCTCCGGCGCCTCGAACCCGACCCCCAGCCCCTGCGTGAGGTCGAACGCGTGCGCCAGGGTCTCGACCACGCCCATGGCCGCGAAGCCCTCCGGGTCGGCCACGCCCCAGATGTGCCAGGCGCGCTCGGCGGGTCCCCGCGCGTCCACGGTGACCGCGACCAGGCCGCCCATCATCGTCAGCACCTCGATGCCCGCCGCCGGGCCCTCGGCCCGGTCGAAGTGGATCGGCAGCGGCAGGTCACCGGGCCGCTCCCACAGGATGGTCGGCGTGCCCGGCATCCACGGCACCGGCGCCGCGAGGCGCAGCGCGTACGAGAACAGGCCGTTGTGCAAGTGGTCCAGGGCCTCCCAGCAGGACGCCTCCATGGGGCCCGCCCGGTTCGACCAGGCGTCGGGGGCGCCTTCGCCCAGGGCGACCGCGGTGGCCGCGACCGCCTCGATGACGTGCGCGCCGGTGACGGGGGTTCGTGCCATGTCCGGAGCCTAACGGCTCCAACGCATCGACGGAACCCTTGAGCCTCGGCTCAGTCCCCTTGCCACGCATGCCAGAGCCCCGCGTACACCCCGCCCGCCGCCAGCAGCTCGCCGTGGGTCCCGGCCTCGGCGATGCGGCCGCCCTCCACGACCGCGATGCGGTCGGCCGAGCGGGCGGCCTGGAGCTGGTGGGCGATGGCGATGACCGTGCGCCCCGCCAGGGCCGCCGCGAGCGCCGCCTCGACCCGGCCCGCGCTGGCGGGGTCGATGCCCGCGGTGGCCTCGTCCAGGATCACGACGTCCGGATCGGCGATCACCACCCGCGCGAGCGCGATCTGCTGCGCCTCGGCCGTGGTGAGCCGCCGGTGCTCGTCGCCGAGCATCGCGTCCAGGCCCTCGTCCAGGGCCCAGCGCGCGTCGACCCGCCGCAGCGCCGCCTCCAGGAGGTCGTCGGTGGCGTCGGGGGCGGCGAGGATCAGGTTGTCCCGCAGGGAGGCCGTGAACACGTAGTGCTCCTGGGTCACCAGCACCACGTGGCGCCGCAGCTCCTCCACGCCGATGTCGTAGACGGGCACGCCGCCGAGCGTCGCGCTCCCGCTCCGGGGCCGGTCGATCCCGGCGAGCAGCCGGGCGATGGTCGACTTCCCGGCCCCCGAGGGTCCGACCACCACCAGCCGCTCCCCGCGCACCGGGTGCAGGCTGAGGCCGTGCAGCACGTCGGGCCCGTCGCCGTACCCGAAGGTCACCGCGTCCATCCGCAGCTCCGCGTCCGCGGGCCACGCGTCCCGCGACTCGGCGGGGACGAGATTGACGCCCTCGATGCGCGCCAGCGCCGCCGCGCCCTGCTGGAACTCGCCGAGCTGGGTCATGACCCCGTTGGTGGGGTTGGCGATCCGCACCGTCACCGTGATCGCCGCGATGGCGGTGCCGAGCGTGAGGCCGCCCTGGAAGTACCAGATCCCGGCGGCGAGGGTGACGATGAGGAGCTGGCCGCGGTTGATCATGAGCAGGACGGTGAAGAAGTCCGTCTGGAGCCGCACCACCCGCAGCATCCGGTCCATCATGGACTGACCGCGCGCGTACCCGAGGACGCGCCGCTCCTGCTGCATCGACAGCGATTCGACGGTCCGCGCGCCCGCGCCCGAGGCGCCGACGGTCTCGGCCGCCTCGCTCATCGCCGCCCGCTGCTCCAGGAACGCGGGGGCGGCCCGCCGCAGGTAGCGGCGCGCGGCCAGGTACAGCGGCGGCAGCGTCACCAGCGCCACGAGCCCGAGCGGCGGGCTCGCCACGAACGTCGCGGCGTACAGCACGACCACCTCGATGACGAGGGTCGCCACGGTGGGACCGTTGTCGCGCAGCATGTCCGCGACCACGTTCACGTCGGAGGCCGTCCGGGTGCCGAGGTCGCCGCGCCCGGCGCGCTCGACCCGCACCAGCGGCAGCGACAGCACCCGCTCCACGACCGACTCGCGCAGCCGCGCCGCCGCCCGCTCCCCGAACCGGTACCCGGCGAGGCGCCCGAGCCGGCTGAGCACGAACTGGACGCACACGCACGCGAGGATCACCGCGCACACGAGGTTCACCTGCCCGGTGGTCCAGTCCGCGGCGATGCCGTCGACGACCTTCCCGAGCAGGATCGGCACCGAGACGCTGAACGCGGCCGCGAACAGGTACAGCAGCAGGACGGCCGAGGCCCGGCCCGGGTCGGCGGCGAGGAGGCGCCCGACGGCGCGGCGGACCGCGGCGGGCCCGGCGACCGGGAGGCGGCCCGGGGCGGTGTCGATGGTGCTCATGCGTGCTCCGCTTCCATCGGGTCAGTCGACGCTGTGCGAGGCGAGCCGCCGGTAGGCGGCGTCGGCGAGGAGTTCGGCGTGGGTCCCGGCGGCGCGGACCTTGCCGTCGACCAGCCACACCGCGAGGTCGGCGTGCGCGAGCCACAGCGGCGAGGCGGTGACCACGAGCGTCGCCCGCCCCGCGCGGGCCGCGGCCACGCGCGCGGCGATGAGCGACTCGGTGTGGGCGTCGACCGCGGAGGTCGGCTCGACCGCGAGCAGGGTCTCCGGTTCGGCGGCAAGGGCTCTGGCGAGGCGCAGCCGCTGCCGCTGCCCGCCCGAGAGGTTCCGGCCGCCTTCGTCGATGCGCAGGTCCATGCCCTGCGAGGCCACGTCGTCGGCGCACGCGGCCGCGATCGCCGCCCGCGCCTCCGCCTCGGGCACGCGCATCGTCTCGGCGAGCGTCCCGGTGAACAAATAGTCCTCGTCGGTCAGCAGCATGATCCGCGACCGCACCTCCTTGAGCGTGTACGCCCGCAGCGGCCGGTCGCCCCACTCGGCCTCGGAGTCGCGGTAGCGCGCCAGCCGCTCGCACGCCGCGGCCGCCGGCGCGGTCTCGGCGGTCACCACCACGGTGAGGCCCGCGACCGGTACGGCCAGACCGGATTCGGGGTCGCGCAGCTCGCCGCCCCCGCCGGTCGCGGTCCCGTCGTCGGCGAGGTCCGGTTCGATCCGCAGCACGCGCACGATCCGCTTGGCCGCCACCCAGGCCGCCACGAGGTACTGCGAGCAGCCGATGAAGTTCCCCGAGATCGCGATGAAGATCGTCGCGAAGCTGAACGCCGAGGCCAGCCCGCCGATGGTGATCTCCCCGCCCGCGGCCAGGAGCGAGCCCGCCCAGGTGATGACCGCGACGAACACGATCGGCATCGAGTGTCGCAGCGCGTGGATCCACGAGCTCGGCCCCGCGACCTCGTACCCTTTGCGGCGCAGGCCGGTCGACCGCTCCCGGTACCGGGCCGCGAACAGCACGTCGCCGCCGATGCCGCGGAGCACCCGCAGTCCGCCGACGATGTCGGCCGCGTGCGCCGACAGGTCGCCGATCCGGGCCCGGTAGTCCGACTGGCGCGACTGGAGCCGTCCGAGCAGCGGCCCGGCGATCACGGCCGTGACCATGCTGCCGCTGATGATGACGATCCCGAGCAGCGGGTGGATCGACCACACCAGCGCCGCCCCGACCGCGAACATCACGAGCGTGTTGAAGAAGAACCCGGCGTCGCTCACGGCCCGGGCCGCGCGCCTGGCGTCCTCGCTCGGGAGGTTGAGCAGCTCGCCGGCCGAGACCCTGGCGCCCACGGCCGCGCCGGAGGAGTTGAGCCGGTCGGTCAGGTCGCGCACCAGGGCCCGCTGGTTCCGCGCCTCGACGGTGGAGAACTGCCGGAACCCGTTGGCCCACAGGATCGGCTGGATCACCACCAGGGCGGCGGCGAGCGCGAGCCACACCGCGAAGTCGCGCGCCGAGCGGCCGATGAACCCCTCGTCGATGATCTTGCCGATGATCCACAGCTGCGGCATCGACGCGCACGAGGCGCCCGCGTAGCACAGGAGGCCGAGCACCAGCCGCCACCGGTTCGGCCGCGCCTGGCGCAGGAGCAGCCGCGCGGGGGTGAGCGGCCGGGGTTCTGAGGGCATGAGCACACACCTTACCTGCCGACCGGCTGTTGCGGCTCCTCCGTTTTCGCTCCGCGAGAACCCTTGCGGCCGTTGAACTTTACGGATCTGGTTTGGAAATCCGCTGCCAGGGGAACCCGGCGTCCATCATCGACCCCCGATGTGCCTCTGTGGAAGGACTGGTCATGCCCTACGTAGCCTCGCGACACAACTCGCTCATCGCCCACGTCGTCACGGTCGTCTTCGGACTCATCGCCCTGATCATCCTGCTGCACCTCGCGTTCGTCCTCTTGGAGGCGAACCCGGGGAACCCGCTGGTCAACGCCATCGGCGACATGGCCAACTGGTTCTCCTGGCTGTTCCGGGACATGTTCACCATCGACGACCCGAAGGTCCGGGCCGTCGTCAACTACGGCCTCGCCGCGCTGGTCTACCTGCTCATCGGCGGTGCCATCGCCGGGGCCGGCCGCCGCTGGCGCTCGCACTAGAGCGACGCGGGCATGGGGCTCGGCCGACCCACCCGGCCGGGCCCCTCCGCGTGTCCGCAAGGCCCCCGCATGAGGGGACCGCACCGTCCGGCCCACACCGGCGCGCCCCTGCCCTAGGGTCGGTGCCATGACCGCGAACTGGCACCAGCAGATCCTCGGGCAGCTCGAGTTCTACTGGGACTTCCACCTCCGCCCCCGGCTGGAGGGGCTGACCGACGACGAGTACCTGTGGGAGCCGGTCGAGGGATGCTGGTCCCTCAGGCCCGGCGACGACGGCGCCCTGCGCCTGGAGCAGGTGTACCCCGACCCCGAGCCCCCGCCGGTGACCACGATCGCCTGGCGGATGACCCATGTCAGCCGGGACGTCCTCGGCGTCCGCGCCCGCGCCTTCTTCGGCCCGCACGACGGACTCGAGGACGCCCACATGTTCGACCAGCGCCTGTGGCCCGAACCGCTCCCCGCGACCGCCGCCGACGCGATCGCGACCCTCGAACGCTCCTACGCGCACTGGCGCGAGGGCGTCGCCGCCCTCACCGACGAGGCGTTCGACGCCCCGCTCGGCCCCAAGGCCCTCGACTACGCCGAGGACCCCTTCGGCGCCCTCGTCCTCCACCTCAACCGCGAGGTCATGGCCCACGGCGCCGAGATCTGCCTCCTGCGCGACCTGTACCGCGACCGGATCTGAGCGACGCGACAGGGCCCGGCCGTGCGGCCGGGCCCAGTCGCGCACCGCTAGTCCGAGTCGCGCATCCGCAGGAGCTTGCGCGCCTCCACGGTGCTGATCGCCGGGCGCTGCGCCAGTGCGGCGGCCTCGGCGGCCCGCGCCACGAGCTGGTCGTTCCCGGTGACGGGCCGCCCGCGCGCGAACGAGACCGTGTCCTCCATGCCCACCCGCAGGTGCCCGCCGTGGGCGAGCGAGGCGAGCATGACCGGCAGCGTGGTGCGGCCGATCCCGGTGGCGGAGAACGTGGTCCCCTCCGGCAGGTACCGGCGCACGCCCTCGGCGAAGGCCGTCACCGTCGACGCGTCGCCCGCGGCCCCGCCGGGGACGCCGAGCACGAAGTCCACGTGCACGTGGTCGCCGAACGGCAGGCCGTGCCGGTCGAGCAGCCGCTCCAGCGACGCGAGGTGCCCCAGGTCGAACAGCTCGTACTCGGGCACGACCGCGAGCTCGCGCATCCGCTCGTGGAGGCGCACCACGAACTCCCAGCGGTTGGTGAACACGTCGTCGCCGAAGTTCACGGTGCCCATCGTGCACGAGGCCATGTCCGGTTCGGCGTCGAGGACCGCGAGGCGGGCCTCCTCGCCGTCGCGGACCGACCCGCCGGTGGACAGCTGCACGATGAGGTCCGTGGAATCCCGCAGGGCCGCCACCGCGTCGCGCAGCCGCACCGGGTCGAGGGTCGGCTTCGCGTCGTCGTCGCGCAGGTGCACGTGGACGATCGACGCCCCCGCCGCCTCGCACTTCACCGCGGTGTCCACGAGCTCGCCGACGGTCACCGGCAGGACCGGGACCTCGGCCTTGTCGACCTCGGCCCCGGTGGGCGCCACCGTGATGAGCGTCCCGGTCATCCGACCTCCGCCGCCGCGTCCTGGCGAGCTGCGGCCTGGCGCGAGCGCACGGCGGCCGCGTTCCCGGCCTCCTTCGCGGCGTGCGGGGCGTGCATGTTCGCCCACCACGCCTGGCCGGCCTTCGGCAGCGTGTCGATCGGGTCGTAGAACGGGTACCGGCGCGTGAGCGCGTCCGGGTCGTCGGCCTCGATCGAGGTCCGGTAGTTCTTGGTCCAGTACGAGATCCCCAGCTCCCGGTCGTACTCCGAGAGCTGGTGGACCCACCGCTTGCCGACCATCGGCACGTCGCAGATGATCCGCGGGGTCGCGTACCCGGGCAGGTAGCCCATGATCGCGGTCTGGAGGTCCTGCGCCTGCGCGACCGAGGTCCGCCAGTGCTCGGCGTTCGGGATCATGTCGCACATGTAGAAGTAGTACGGCAGGATGTTCGCCTCGCCCTGGAGCGCGAAGCACAGGTCGAGCAGGTCGGCCTGGGTGTCGTTGACGCCGCGCATGAGCACGCCCTGGTTGCGCACGTCGCGCACGCCCGCGTCGAGCATCGCGGCCGCGGCCCGCGCCACCGCCGGGGTCACCGAGTTGACGTGGTTGACGTGGGTGTGGATCGCGAGGTTGACGCCGCGCTCGGCGGCGGTCTTCGCGATGCGGCCCATGCCGTCGACGATCTCCTCCTGGAGCCAGTGCTGCGGCAGCCCCATGAGCGCCTTCGTGGCGAGCCGGATGTCGCGGATCGTCTCGACCTCCAGCAGCCGCTCCAGGAACGACTCGAGCTGGCGCCACGGCAGGTTCGCCACGTCGCCGCCCGAGACGACCACGTCGCGCACGCCCGGGTGGGTCTCCAGGTACTGGAGGATCGCGGTCTGCCGGTCCACCGGTTTGAGCGCGAGCCGGCGCTTGTCGACCGTGGGGGTGGAGTTGCCGACCAGGTCCATGCGGGTGCAGTGCCCGCAGTACTGCGGGCAGGTGGAGAGGAGCTCGGCGAGGACCTTCGTGGGGTAGCGGTGGGTCAGGCCCTCGACCGCCCACATGTCGTGCTCGTGGAGCGAGTCGCGCGCCGCGAAGGGGTGCGAGGGCCACTCGGCGTGGCGGTCCGAGGCGACCGGGAGCATGTAGCGGCGCACCGGGTCGGCGTAGAACGCGTCGGTCCACGAGCCCGGCGCGGTCTCCTCGACCGCCGGGACCATCGTGTTGAGCATCTGCGGCGGCAGCAGCATCGACATCGTCGCGCTGTGCGCGATGTCGGCCTCCAGGTCCTCGTAGAACGACTCGTGGAGCCGGTCGCCCATGAGGGCCCGCAGCTGCTTCACGTTCTTGACGCAGTGCACGCGCTGCCACTGCGCCGAGGCCCAGTCGGCCTCGGTCACGCCGGTCCAGCCGGGGAACCTGGTCCAGTCCGGTTCGGCCAGCTCGCGCCGCCGGTACTGGTAGGGCTGTTCGATCACGACGGGCGACTCTGCACCGTATGGTCGATCTGCCACGTTCTCACCTCCATGTCCGGGATGTTCGGCCCGGGGAAACGTCGCGGGCGGGGGTAGACCGCCTTGTGACGAGGATAACCTTCCGTTACAGTTGCTCGCTAGGTCTCGCATATTGAGATTCGATCAACTCCCGTTACGAGAAAGGGCGACAACGATGTCGACAGGCTCACCGGTCGGATCGCACCGGGTCGTCAGCCCCGCCGGCGCACTGCCGCAAGCGGCCGTCCGGCTCGACCCCGACCCCGAGATCCGCGACGACGAGGTCCGCGTCAGCGTCGAGCGCCTCAACCTCGACGCCGCCTCCTTCCGGCAGCTGCGCACCAAGCACGGCGGCGACGGCGCCGCGATCCGCGCCGAGGTCCTCGCGATCATCGCCGCCCGCGGCAAGATGCAGAACCCCGTCACCGGCTCCGGCGGCATGCTCATCGGCACCGTCGACGCCGTCGGCCCCCGCTCCCCGCTCGGTCTCGAATCCGGCCAGAAGATCGCCACCCTCGTCTCCCTCACCCTCACCCCGCTCCTCATCACCGACGGCCTGGAGCGCTGGGACGGCGAGTCCGAGCAGGTCCCCGCCGCCGGCACCGCGATCCTCTTCGGCCGCTCCATCGCCGCCCCCCTCCCCGACGACATGCCCGAAGCCCTCGCCCTCGCCGTCTTCGACGTGTGCGGCGCCCCCGCGCTCGTGCGCCGCGTCGTCTCCCGCCGCTACCACTCCGCGCCCACCGTCGCCGTCATCGGCGCCGCCGGCAAGTCCGGGTCCCTGTCCCTCGCCGCCGCCAAGGACGCGCACGCCGCCAAGGTCGTCGCCGTCGTCCGCGACCAGGTCGAGGCCGCCCAGATGCGCCGCCTCGGCCTCGCCGACAAGGTCGCCGTCGCCGACGCCACCGACCCCCTCGCGCTCTCGCACGCGGTGACCGAGGCCCTGCGCGGGCGCGGCGCCGACGTCACCGTCGTCTGCGTCGACGTCCCCGGCTGCGAGCACGGCGCGGTGCTCGCCACCGCGACGGGCGGCACCGTTGTCTTCTTCTCCATGGCCACCTCCTTCCCCCAGGCCGCCCTCGGCGCCGAAGGGCTCGCCGCCGATGTCGAGATGCTCATCGGCAACGGCTACGTCCCCGGCCACGCCGACTACGCCCTCCACCTCATGAACGCGCACCCGCGCCTCAAGGAGCTGTTCAACACCCGCATCGGAGCGCACGCATGACGACCCCGCTCCTGCCCCTCGACGCCGGACTCGTCGCCCGCGCCCGCGACCTCGCCGCCACCGCCGCCCAGCCCGTCGTCGACCTCGCGCGCAGCCACACCACCGTCTCCGTCGAACGCGCCACCCTCCGCCTCGCCGGACTCACCGGCGCCGACCCCGACGGCATCCCCTGGGTCAACCGCCTCGCCGACGCCGTCCAGGAGCAGACCGGCATCGAGCACGGCATCGCCCTCCCGGTCTTCCACGCGCTCAAGGACTTCCCCGACCTCGAACGCCTCGCCCACGCCGCCGCCGCGGGCGGCGTCGGTTTCGAGCTCCCGAAAGACCGCGCCGCGCAGGAGGCCCGCGAACGCGCGAGCGCCGCCGTCGGCGCCGGCTTCGACCGCATCGACGCCGCCCGCGCCGAGCGCACCGCCCTCGTCGCCGGGATCGGCGACCCGCCCCAGCGCCCCTGGATCTACCTCATCGTCGCCACCGGCGACATCTACGAGGACATCCCGCAGGCCCAGGCCGCCGCCAAGGCCGGCGCCGACGTCATCGCCGTCATCCGCTCCACCGGCCAGTCCCTCCTCGACTACGTCCCCGAGGGCGCCACCCGCGAGGGCTTCGCCGGGACCTACGCCACCGGCGAGAACTTCCGGCTCATGCGCGCCGCCCTCGACGAGACCTCCCGCGAGGTCGGGCGCTACATCCGCCTCACCAACTACGCGTCCGGGCTCTGCATGCCCGAGATCGCCGCGCTGGCGGGCATGAACCGGCTTGACATGATGCTCAACGACTCCATGTACGGCATCCTGTTCCGCGACATCAACCCGATCCGCACCTTCGTGGACCAGCGCTTCAGCCGCCAGGTCCACGCCCGCGCCGGGATCATCATCAACACCGGCGAGGACAACTACCTGACCACGGCCGACGCGGTCGAGGCCGCGCACACCGTCACCGTCTCCCAGCTCCTCAACGAGCGCTTCGCGCACGAGGCCGGACTCCCCGACGAACTGCTCGGCCTCGGGCACGCCTTCGAGATCAACCCCGAAGTGCCCGAGTCGTTCCGGCTCGAACTCGCCCACGCGCTCCTGGCCCGCCAGCTGTTCCCCGACGCGCCGCTCAAGTGGATGCCGCCGACCAAGCACATGACCGGCGACGTCTTCCGCGGCAACCTCCTCGACGGGTTCTTCAACCTCGCCGGGGTCATGACCGGGCAGTCGATCCTCCTGGTGGGCATGATGACCGAGGCGGTGGTCACCCCCTGGCTCTCCGACCGCGACATCGCCCTCCAGAACGTCCGGTACGTCCTCAGCGCCTGCGCCGGGCTCGCCGAGGACTTCCACCCGCCCGCGAACGGGTTCATCGCGAACCGCGCGAACCACGTCCTCGGCGAGGCCGTCGACCTCCTCGGGCGCATCTGCGACGACGGGCTGCTCGACGCCATCGCCGACGGCACCTTCGGCATCATGAAGCGTCCCGCCGACGGCGGGCGCGGCCTCGACGGCGTCGCGAAGCGCGCCGACGACTACTGGAACCCCGCCGCCGACCTCCTCGACGGCGCTCCGAACGGAGGCGCCGCATGAGCCGCATCGTCCGCCCCTACGGCGACACCACCGGCGACGGCATGGTGCAGCTCTCGTTCACCCTGCCCGTCCCGCACGACAAGCGCGCCGAGGGCGCCGCCCTCCAGCTCGCCGCCAAGATGGGCCTCGACGGCGCGATGCTCGTGCACGCCAAGCCCATCGGCGAGTCCTACACGTTCTTCGTCGTCTACGGCGCCTCCACCCACCTCGTCAACCTCGACGAGGTGCAGGTCGTCGAGCGCGACTACCCGCACCTGAGCCCCAAGGAGGTCAACGACGCCGTCCGCGAGAAGCTCGGCCGCAAGATCACCGTCGTGGGCGCCTGCATCGGCACCGACGCGCACACCGTCGGCATCGACGCCATCCTCAACATCAAGGGCGTCGCGGGGGAGAAGGGCCTGGAGTACTACCGCGAGCTGCGCGTGGTCAACCTCGGCGCCCAGGTCGCCGTGCCCGACCTCGTCAACCGCGCCGTGGACGAGGGCGCCGACGCCGTCCTCGTCAGCCAGGTGGTGACCCAGAAGGACGCCCACCTCCACAACACCCGCGAGATGTCGGCCGCCTTCCGCGAGGCCCTGCCGCCCGGCAAGCGCCCGCTCCTGGTCGTCGGCGGCCCCCGCTTCGACGAGGGCGCCGCCGCCGACCTCGGCGTCGACCGGATCTTCAGCCGCGGCACCATGCCCTCCGACGTCGCCTCCTACCTCGTCCACCGACTCGTCTTCACCAATCGGGAGACCGCAGCATGACCGACCACAACGGCACCACGGTGACCCACCGCCGGTACATCCCCTATTCGCACGCGCACTACGGCGGGGACCTCGTCGACGGCGCCTACGGGCTCGGCATGTTCGGCGACGTCGCCACCGAGCTGTGCATCCTCACCGACGGCGACGAGGGCCTGTTCGCCTCCTACACCGACGTCCAGTTCAAGGCCCCCGTGCGGGCCGGCGACGTCGTGGAGGCCACCGCCGTCGTCGTCCGCACCGGGACGCGCAGCCGCACCGTCGAGTTCACCCTCACCGTGGTCTGCCGCGCCGACCCCGCGCGCGGCGACTCCGCCGCGACCGCCCTCGCCGAGCCCATCACCGCCACCACCGCCACCGGCACCGTGGTGGTCCCTTGACCGGTGTGATCGTCTGCGCCGACGTCGGCTCCACCTACACCAAGGCCGCCGCCGTCGACGCGGACACCGGCGCGCTCGCCGGGACCGCCTCGCACCCGACCACGCTCGGCACCGACGTCATGGACGGCCTCCGCGCCGCCGTCGCGAACGCGCTCCCCAAGGGCGCCACCGTGGTCGACACCCTCGTCTGCTCCTCCGCGGGCGGGGGCCTGCGCCTCGCCGTCATCGGCAACGAGCCCCTGGTCACCGCCCGCGCCGCCTACCGGGCCGGGCTCAGCGCCGGCGCCCGCGTCGTCGACGTCCGCGCCGGGACCCTCGGCCCCGCCGACCTCGCGGCGCTCGCCGCCGTCCGGCCCGACGTGATCCTCCTGGCCGGCGGCACCGACGGCGGCGACGAGACCGTCCTGCGCGCCCACGCCGCCGCCCTTGCCAGTGCCTCTGAACGAGATGGCCTCACCACCCCGGTCGTCCTGGCGGGCAACGCGAACGCCGCCGCCGACGTCACCGCGATCCTGGAGGCCGCCGGGGTCCCGGTCACCGCTGTCGGCAACGTCCTGCCCCGCATCGGCACCCTCGACCCCGTCCCCGCCCGCACCGCCCTCCGCGACGTCTTCCTGCGCCATGTGATCGCCGGCAAGCACCTCTCCGCCAGCGCCGACTTCACCCGCATGGTCAAGGCCGCCACCCCCGACGCCGTGCTCACCGGGGTCGAACTCCTCGCCGAGCGCACCGGCGACCTCCTCGTGGTCGACGTCGGCGGCGCCACCACCGACGTCTACTCCGTCCTCACCCCCGACGCCGAACTCCAGGGCCCGCGCGCCGAGGTCGCCGGGACCGCCTGGCGCGCGAGGACCGTCGAAGGCGACCTCGGGGTCCGCCACACCGCCGTCGGCATCGCCGAGGCCGCCGGAGAAGAAGACCTCCCGACCGACCCGGACCTCCCCGAGGCCGCCCGCAGGCGCGGCGCCGACCCCGCGCTCCGCGCCGGCACCGACCGCGAACGCGCCTTCGACCGGGAGCTGAGCGCCCTCGCCGCCCGGATCGCGGTGCGCCGCCACGCCCGCGGCGAGCGCATCGGCGGCCCCACCGAGCCGCTGCGCGGCGGCAAGGACCTCGCCGCGGTCGCCGCCGTCGTCGGCTCCGGCGGCATCCTGCGCCGCGACCCCGGCGCGGCCGAATGGCTCCGCGAGGCCGTCGGCGGCGACACCTCCGGCGGCGTGCGCCCCCCGAAGGACGCCCGCTTCACCGTCGACACCGACTACCGCCTCGCCCCCGCCGGGCTCCTCGCGGCCGCGGGCCGCCGCGACCTGGCGTCCCGCCTCCTCGCCGGGATCTAGGGGCGCGGTGGGGCAACCGATCGCCCCCGGTTCGGCGTAAGTACCTGGGAGACTTCGCAACCCGATCCGACCGAAAGGCACCCATGCAACGACGCGACGTAGTCAGGCTCGGCGCCGGCCTCACCGCCGCCGGAACCGTCCTCGGCACCGCCGGGACCGTCCTCGGCACCGCCGGGACCGCGCACGCCGAGACCGAGACGGCCACCGACGCCCGGAGCGCCGCCCGCGCGATCAAGCGGATCTGGGACCGCCAGACCGAGAACGCCGGCGGCACCTGGCAGGGCACCGTCACCCTCGTGGACGGCGACACCCTCGTCACCGCCGTCGACCAGGCGTCCACGAGCGTGCAGACCGCGGCCAGCATGAACAAGCTCGGCATCGCGCTCGCCGTACTCGACAAGATCGACCGCGGCGAGCTCGCGCTCGACGACCGCATCACCCTGACCCCCGAGATCATCCTCACCGGGTCCGGGTTCTACTTCCACCAGACCGCGTACGGCGACGAGATCACCGTCGCGAACGTCCTCGTCGCGATGCTCCTGGTCTCCGACAACACCTCGGTGCGCCTGTGCGGCCTGGTCTGCCCGCCCGCCGAGATCAACGAGACCCTCGCCGCCAAGGGCTTCACCGACACCCGCGTCGAGCCCAACCCGGCCAACCCCAACCGCATGTGGCTCGGCGACACCACCACCGCCGAGTCCGCCGACATGCTCCTGCGCCTCGCCCGCGGCGAGCTCCTGTCGGCCTCCTCCACCCGGTTCCTCCTGGGCGTGCTGTCGGGCCTGTCGGGCTACCACGACGGGTTCCGCCGCGAGATGTCCTCGGCCGAGCGCTCGCGCATCGCCATGAAGTACGGCGCCGACGACGCCAACCGCAACGAGTCCGGCGTCGTCTTCGGCACCGACGGCGCCCCGGTGCTCGTCTACTCGTTCATGTCCCAGTTCGAGGACCACTGGGACGACTACGGGGCCACGCACCCGGCCGTCCAGGCCCACGCCAGGATGGGCCGCAAGTTCCTCGACCTCGCCGACGCGGCCGGACTCGGCGGGACCACCGCCCTGTTCGACCCGCAGGACCACGGCACCGGCACCTCCGGGCTCTAGCACCGTCCGACCGCCCGGCGCCCCGCCGCCGGGCGGTCCGGCGTGCCCGGCACCCGGGCCTTCGCGGACGCGCAGCGCCGCCGGGCCTTCCCGGACGCACAGCGCTCCGCAGGCGCCGGTGATGTACGGTTCGGTGCGTATCCCACACAAGAGGAGTGATCGACCGTGGACGTGGAGCGCACCGAGCTGCCCGGTATCGGAGTGCGGTTCGAGTTCGAGACGAAGCGCCATGTGCGCCTCGGCATCGTCGCCCACCGCGAGGGCCGCCGCGACTTCATCATCTACGACCCCGACGACCCCGACTCGATGCTCGACTGCATCGTGTTCTCGGCCGACGAGTCGGCCGCGATCGGTGAACTGCTCGGCGGCGCCCGCATCGTGGAGAAGCTCAACCGGCTCCACCACGAGATCGACAACCTGGTCTCCCAGCAGCTCAAGGTCGGCGCGACCAGCCCGTACGCCGAACGCCCGCTCGGCGACACCCGCGCCCGCACCCGCACCGGCGCCTCCATCGTCGCGATCGTCCGCGCCGACGGCGTCGAGACCGGCCCGCCGCCCTCGGCGATCCTCCACGTGGGGGACCGGCTCGTCACCATCGGGACGCAGGAGGCGGTCGAAGGCGTGGACCAGATCCTGCGCGGGATCGAGTAATGCACGGAACCGTCGAGCTCCTCCTCGAACTCGGCCTCCTCGTAGGAGCCCTCGGACTCCTCGGAGCCTTCGCCGGCAGGGCCGGCATCTCGGCCATCCCGCTCTACCTCATCGCCGGCCTCGCCTTCGGGCACGGCGGCATCTACGAGATGCACGCGATCACCGGCTTCCTCGACGTCGGCGCCGAGGTCGGCGTCGTCCTCCTGCTGTTCACGCTCGGCCTGGAGTACACCCCCCGCGAACTGCTCGGGACCATGAAGACCTCCTGGCTCGGCGCCGTGGTCGACCTCGTGCTCAACGCCGCCCCCGGCGTCGCGTGCGCGCTCATCCTCGGCTGGGGCCCGATCGCGGCCGTCGTCTTCGGCGGCGTCACCTACGTGTCCTCCTCGGGCATCATCGCCAAGGTCCTCTCCGACCTCGGCTGGCTCGGCAACCGCGAGACCCCCACGGTCCTCGCGCTGCTCGTCGCCGAGGACATGATCATGGCCCTCTACCTGCCGATCCTCACCACGCTCCTCGCGGGACTGGCGTTCACGCAGGCCGCGTGGGGCCTCGGCATCGCGCTCCTGGCCGTCGCGGGCGCGTTCGTCATCGCCTCCCGCTGCGGCCACCTGCTCTCGCGGTTCCTGGAGTCCCCGAACGACGAGATCCTGCTGCTCAAGGTCATGGGCATCGTCCTGGTCATCGCCGGCCTCGCCGAGCAGGTGCACGTCTCGGCCGCGGTCGGCGCGTTCATCGTCGGCATGGCCCTGTCCGGCGAGGTCTCGCGCCAGGCCGAGGAGACGCTGGAGCCGCTGAAGAACCTGTTCGCGGCGATCTTCTTCGTCAACTTCGGCCTGGAGACCGATCCGACCGCGCTGCCACCGGTCCTGCCGATCGCGATCGCGCTCGCGGTGGTCACCATCGGCACCAAGTTCGCCACGGGGTGGTGGGCCGCGGGCAGAAGCGGTTCGGCCTTCACAGGCAAGCTCAGAGCCGGGCTCGTCCTGCTCCCGCGGGGCGAGTTCTCGATCGTCATCGCCGGCCTCGGCGTCGCGGCCGGACTCGATCCGCAGCTCGGATCGGTCGCCGCCGCGTACGTCCTCATCATGGCCGCCATCGGCCCGCTCACCCCGCGCCTCGCGGGGCCGATCGTCGCCAAGCGCCGCAAGAAGGCCCGCGCCAGGCGCCTGGCCGACGCCGGCGCCGCCTGAGGACGCCTCCATGACGACGCATCCATGACGACACATCCATGACGACGCTGCCGCCCGACCGGTGGCGGGGGTCGCGGTTCCGGCGGTGCCGGAGTGAAACCTGCGACTCCCGCCACCGCACGGTGCCGGCCCCCGTGCGGGCTTGATACAACTCAGGGATGGCTGAAACCGCGAACCCCCGCCCCGAGGACGACGTCGTCGAGATCGCCCGCGACCTGATCCGCATCGACACGACGAACACCGGCGACAACGCGACCGCGAAGGGCGAGCGCGCCGCCGCCGAGTACGTGGCCGAGAAACTCGCCGAGGTCGGCCTCGAACCGAAGATCTACGAGTCGGCCCCCGGCCGCGCCTCCGTCGCGTGCCGCTTCCCCGGCGCCGACCCCTCCCGCGGAGCCCTGCTCCTCCACGGCCACCTCGACGTCGTCCCCGCCGAAGCCGCCGAATGGAGCGTCCACCCCTTCAGCGGCGAGATCAAGGACGGCTACCTCTTCGGCCGCGGCGCGGTCGACATGAAGGACTTCGACGCCATGATCCTGGCGCTGGTCCGCGACTGGAAGCGCACCGGCAAGGTCCCCCCGCGCGACCTGGTCCTGCTGTTCACCGCCGACGAGGAGGCCGGCTCCGACTACGGCGCCCGCTTCATGGTCGAGCGCCACCCCGAGGTCTTCGAAGGCGTCACCGAAGCGGTCGGCGAAGTCGGCGGCTTCTCCATGACCCTCCCCAACGACCTGCGCGTCTACGTGGTCCAGACCGCCGAGAAGGGCCTCGACTGGCTCCGCCTGCGCGCCACCGGCCGCCCCGGGCACGGCTCCATGCTCCACGACGACAACGCCGTCACCCGCCTCACCCGCGCGGTCGCCAACATCGGCCAGCACGACTTCCCCGTCGAGATGACCCCCACGGTCCGCCAGTTCCTGGAGTCGGTCTCCGAGCTCACCGGCGTCGAGTTCGACCCGTCGAACCCCGACGAGGCCGTCGCCAAGCTCGGCCCGATCGCCCGCCTCGTCGGCGCGACCCTGCGCAACACCGCCAACCCGACCCGCCTCAACGCCGGGTACAAGACCAACGTCATCCCCTCCACCGCCGACGCCGTCATCGACTGCCGGTCCCTGCCCGGCCGCAACGACGAACTCGAGGCGACCCTCAAGGAGCTCGCCGGCCCCGGGATCGACTTCGAGTACGAGATCCGCCAGCCCGGCTACGAGACCTCCTTCGACGGCGCCCTCGTCGACGCCATGGCCGAGGCCATCCGCCTCGCCGACCCCGGCGCACGCACCGTCCCGTACATGCTCTCGGGCGGCACCGACGCGAAGGCGTTCGCGACCCTCGGCATCCGCTGCTTCGGCTTCGCGCCCCTGAAGCTCCCCGCCGACCTCGACTTCACCGCCCTCTTCCACGGCATCGACGAACGCGTCCCGCTCTCGGGCCTCCACTTCGGCGTCGACGCGATGGACCGTTTCGTCTCCAGGTCCTAGCCACCGCAAGGGCACCCGGGGCGGTGAGCACCCTCACCGCCCCGGATGCCGCCGACTCCTGGACAAGCCCCCCGCGACTGCCCTATAGTCGTCCCCGATGTTGATTTACTTCTCCTAGAAGCAGCCGGGCCCCCGCGTCGAGCACCGCTCCGCGACGGCCCCAACGGCACGCATCGAATCCCGTTCCCGAAGCAATGCGCTTCACCTCGTGCGTGCCTCCGTCCCCGCACACCACTGCTTCCTGGAGGCCCTCTTGTTCCGCCATGTACAACTCACCCTCGTCGACGTCTCCAAGCGCTACGCCGACCACCTCGTCCTCGACCGCGTCGGCTTCGCCGTCAAACCCGGCGAGCGCCTCGGCGTCGTCGGCGACAACGGCTCCGGCAAGTCCACGCTGCTGCGGCTCCTCGCCCGGACCGAGGAACCCGACAACGGCGAACTCACCATCACCTCCCCGGGAGGCGTCGGCTACCTGCCCCAGCAGCTCGACCTGCCGGAGGACCGCACCGTCGCCGACGCGATCGACCTCGCGCTGGCCGACCTCCGCGAGATCGAGGCCGGCATGCGCGCCACCGAGCGGGCCCTGGCCGCAGGCGACGCCACCGCCGCCGACGCCTACGCCGACCTCCTCGCGCGCTTCGAGGCCCGCGAGGGCTGGGACGCGGACCTGCGCGTCGACCTGGCGCTGGCCGCGCTCGGCCTGCCCGGACTCGACCGCGACCGCACGCTCGGGACCCTCTCGGGCGGCGAGCGCTCGCGCCTGATGCTGGCCGCGACCCTCGCGTCGCGACCCGCGCTGCTGCTGCTCGACGAGCCGTCCAACGACCTCGACGACGCGGCCGTGGCCTGGCTCGAAGCGGAGCTGCGGGAGTGGCCGGGCACCGTCGTGGCCGTCACCCACGACCGCGCGTTCCTGGAGGCCGTCACCACCACGATGATCGAGGTTGCCGACCGCAAGGCCCGCCGCTACGGCAACGGCTACGCCGGCTACCTCACCGCGAAGGCCACCGAGCGCCAGCAGGCGCGCGAGGCCCACGAGCGGTGGGCGGCCGAGGTCGCGCGCCAGGAGGGCATCGTCGACCACAACGCCGGCCGCGCCGACGCGATCCCGCGCAAGCTCCCGATGGCGAACATGTCCACCGGGGCCTTCCGGGCCCGCAACCGCGACCACGGCGCCGGAAGCCGCATCAAGATCGCCAAGCGGCGGCTCGAACGGCTCTTCGCCGCCCCCGCGCCGCCGCCGCCCGAACCGCTTCGGTTCGCACCGGCGATCGCGACGGCCGCCGAGGAGTCCGAGGCGCCCGCACTGCACCTCGCGGACGTCCGCGTCGGGGGCCGGCTCAAGGTCCCCGAACTGACCGTCGCGCGCGGCGAACGCGTCCTCGTCACCGGACCCAACGGGGCGGGCAAGACCACGCTCATGCGGGTCCTCGCGGGCGAACTCGCGCCCGACGAGGGGACGGCCGAGCGCACCGGCGCGGTCGGCCACCTGCGCCAGCTCGCCGGCCCCGGCTCGGGCCGCGACTCGGTCCTGCGGGCCTTCGCCAAAGGCCGCGTAGGGACGCTCGAAGAGCACGCTGAGGCGCTGTTCGCCCTGGGGCTGTTCGCACCCGAGCAGTTCGGGACCCCGGTCGCGGCCCTGTCCACGGGCCAGCGCCGCCGCCTCGAACTCGCCCGGCTCGTGTCCCGGCCAGTCGACGTCCTGCTCCTGGACGAGCCGACTAACCATCTGTCGCCGGTCCTCGCCGAGGAGCTCCAGGCGGCCCTGGCCTCCTACACGGGCACGGTGGTCCTGGTCAGCCACGACCGCAGGCTCCGCGCGTCCTTCGCGGGCCGCCGCCTGGAGATGGAGGCCGGCGCACTCACCGGTGCGCCATGACGAGCTCCCGCCCGGCCGAGGCGCACTGCGCGGCGTACTCGGACGGCGGGAACCCGATGAGGTCCTTGAAGTCGTGCGTGAAGTGGGCCTGGTCCGACCAGCCGAGCACCGCCGCGAGGCGGGCCAGGTCCACGTCCGGCTCGGTCGCGAGCCGGTCGGCGGCGTCGTGGATGCGGTACCGGCAGATCAGGGCCTTCGGGCCGAGCCCGATGTAGGTCTGGAACAGCCGCTGGAGCGCCTTCGGCGTCGTGAAGAACCGCGCCGCCACCTGGTCTACGCGGGTGATCGACCGGTCCTCCAGCATCGCCGCGACGATTCGCAGCAGCTCCTCGTACCGCGCGTCGACCCGCTCGGGCATCCGCTCCGCCAGGAACGCCGTGACCGCCGCGGCCCCCGCCTCGTCCTCCCCGCCCATCACCACCGCTCCGAGCGCGTCCGCCTCCGGGCCGAAGACCGTGGCCGCACCGGCCACCCAGTCCGCGAGCGCGGTCCCCTCGATGCCCGTGAACGCCGTGAAGCCGCCGGGCCGGAACTTCGCCCCGAACACCCGGCCGCGGCCCGTCAGCGGATGGCGCGACACCGCCGGGCCCGGCCCGTGGACCTCCGCGCCGAGCACCGGCATGAAGCTGAGGTTCACGCACGGGTGGGGGACCACCACCGACTCGTACGAGGACCCCTCGGGCAGGTCCCAGTGGACCGACCAGTACCGCTCCACGTACCGCCCGAGCGGTCCCGGAACCGGGTACCGCCGCAGGTCGATGTGCCTCGCCGCCTCCTGCGGCCGCAGAATGCCCTTGTCGCTCGCCGTCGGTCCACTCATGCCCCGAACATAGCTCCGGAGTATGTCGCTTTTTCACAAGAAGCGGGCCCGCGCCTCGACCAGACTGGGGGACATGAGCGAAACCAATGTGCATCCGATCCCCGAGGGCTACCACTCGATCACGCCGTTCATCGTCGTCAAGGACGCGGCCAAGGCCATCGACTGGTACGCGGAGGTCTACGGCGCCCGGACCCTCACCCGCAACGACATGCCCGACGGCACCGTCGCCCACTGCGAGATCCAGATCGGGAACTCGATCGTCCAGCTCGGCGACGTCAACGAGGCGTTCGGCATGGCCGAGCCCGACCCCGAGCGCATCACCGCCTCGCTCGTCCTCTACGTCGAGGACTGCGACGCCGTCTTCGCCAAGGCCGTCGAGCACGGCGCCAGGGTCCGCGAGGAGCCGGCCGTGTTCGTCACCGGCGACCGCTACGCCTCGATCGCCGACCCGTTCGGACGCCGCTGGGCGATCATGACCCGCGTCGAGGACGTCTCCCGCGAGGAGGGCGAGCGCCGCGTCAACGAGTGGATGGCCTCCATGGGGGACCAGAGCTAGCTGGCACCCGGGCCGCAGGCGGCGAGTCCGCCTGCGGCTCAATAGCTCTCGGGATACCCCACCGCCGGCGCCGACACGTCGTCGAGCGCCAGGCGGATCTCGGGGGGCAGGAACAGCTGCTCCGCCGCCAGCGACGCCCGCAGCTGCGTCGCGTTCCGCGCGCCCACGATCGCCGAGGCCACCCCCGGCTGGTCTCGCACCCACGCCAGCGCCACCTCCAGGGGGCTCACCCCCAGGCCCTCGGCCGCCGTCGCGCACGCCTCCACGATCCCCGCCGACCGCTCGTCCAGGTACGCGCCCGCGAACCGCGACCACTGCGCCGACACCGCCCGGGAGTCAGCGGGCCGCCCGAACCGGTACTTGCCCGTGAGCACCCCCCGGCCCAGCGGCGACCACGCCAGCACCCCCAGCTCCATCGCCAGGCACGCCGGCAGCACCTCCCGCTCGACCCCCCGCTGGAGCAGCGAGTACTCGACCTGGCTCGCCACGACCGGCGTCCGCCCCGGCCACGCCGCCTGCCACGCGTACGCGCGCGCCGTCTGCCACCCGGTGTGGTTCGACAGGCCCACGTACCGCACCTTCCCGCTGGACACCGCCCCGTCGAGGACCGACATGGTCTCCTCCAGCGGCGTGTCCGGGTCGTACACGTGCAGGATCCACAGGTCGATGTAGTCGGTCCCCAGACGCCGCAGCGAGCCCTCCAGCGAGCGCATCAGCCACCCGCGCGAGGTGTCCCGCTTGCGCGGCGCCCCGTCGGTGCGCACGCCCGCCTTCGTGGCGATGTGCAGCTCCGATCGCGCCGCGACCTTCCCGATGAGCTGGCCGATCGCCGCCTCGGCCATGCCCTGCCCGAACACGTCGGCGGTGTCCACGAGCGTGCCGCCGGACTCCACGAACGTCTGGAGCTGCGCGGCCGCGTCCTCAAGGCCCGCTTCGTCGGTGGTCCACGTCATGGTCCCCAGGCCGAGGGAGGAGACCTCGATGCCGCTGCGTCCAAGTGGTCGGCGTTCCATGGGTTCACAAGGTACATCGAAGGTGAATCGCGGGAAAGCCTCAGGTGCGCATGAGACCGCGTCCCGATCCGCGCCCGCGCTGGCCGCACGGCGCGTTTCCGAAATAGGATCGCGGGCATGGAATCCTGGACCGCACCGCACGTACCCGCCCTGCCCGGCCACGGCCCCGCCCTGCGCCTGCACGACACCGCGACCGCGCGGCCTCGGGAGACGGTCGACCCGGGAGCCGAGCGCGCGAGCATGTACGTGTGCGGCATCACCCCCTACGACGCCACGCACCTGGGCCACGCGGCCACCATGATCACGTTCGACCTCGTGCACCGCTACTGGCTCGACCAGGGCCTGGACGTGCACTACGCCCAGAACGTCACCGACGTCGACGAGCCCCTGTTCGAGCGCGCCGAGCGCGACGGCACCGACTGGCAGGTCCTCGGCCTGCGCGAGACCGCGCTCTACCGCGAGGACATGGAGGCCCTGCGGGTCCTGCCGCCACGCCACTACATCGGCGCCGTCGAGTCCATCCCCTCGGTCGGCAAGGCCGTCGCCCAGCTCCTCGCCAAGGGCGCCGCCTACCGCCACGAGTCCGGGGACGTCTACTACGCGGTCGCCGCCGACCCGGCGTTCGGCGAGGAGTCGAACTACGACCGCGCCACGATGACCTCGTACGCCCGCGAGCGCGGCGGCGACCCCGACCGCGAGGGCAAGCGCGACCCGCTCGACCCGGTCCTGTGGAACGCCCCCCGCGACGGCGAGCCCTCCTGGGACACCGAGGTCGGCCCCGGCCGCCCCGGCTGGCACATCGAGTGCGCGTGCATCGCCCTGGACTACCTCGGCGAGCAGATCGACGTCCAGGGCGGCGGCTCGGACCTGGTCTACCCGCACCACGAGATGTCCGCCTCGCACGCCCAGACCCTGACCGGCAAGCGGCCCTTCGCGAACGCGTACGTCCACACCGGGATGATCGGCCTCGACGGCGAGAAGATGTCGAAGTCCCTGGGGAACCTCGTGTTCGTCTCCAAGCTCCGCGCCGAGGGCGTCGACCCCTCCGCGGTGCGCCTCGCCCTCATGGCCCGGCACTACCGCGCCGACCGGCAGTGGAGCGCGGCCGTCCTCGCCGAGGCCGAGCTGCGCCTGGGACGCTGGCGCGAGGCCGTCTCGCGCGAACTCGCCGTCCCCGCCGGCGCGATGCTCACGGCCGTCCGCGAGCGCCTCGCCGACGACCTCGACACTCCGGGCGCCCTCGCGGTGGTTGACGCCTGGGCCGAGCGGACACTCTCCGCAGGCGGGGAGGATCCCTCCGCAACCGGTCTCGCCCGCGACACGATCGGAGGATTGCTCGGCATAGACTGCACGCGCTGATTGTGCGATATGCCGAGTATCGGTACGCTTAACTACTGAGCGTGGCCGACTCCCCATCCTCCTGGAGTCGAATTGAAGATTCTGCTGCTTGCGTCCGGTTTCAACGGTCTCACTCAGCGGGTGTGGTGCGCCCTGCGCGAGCAGGGCCACGACGTCGGCGTGGAACTCGCGCCCGCGCACACCCCGGAATCCCTGACCGCGGCGGTGGAGCGGGTCGACCCCGACCTCGTCCTCTGCCCGTTCCTCAAGCACCGCGTGCCCGAAGACGTCTGGCGCCGGTGGACCACCGTCATCGTGCACCCCGGCCCGGTGGGCGACCGGGGCCCCTCCTCCCTCGACCACGCCCTCCTGGGCCGCAGCCCCCGCTGGGGCGTCACCGCGCTCTCGGCGGTCGAGGAGATGGACGCGGGCCCGGTCTGGGCCTCGTTCACCTTCGACGTGCCCGAGGGCATCACCAAGTCCGCGCTCTACAACAGCCGGGTCGCCGACGCCGCCATGGAGTGCGTCGCCGCCGTCGTCCGCAAGGTCGCGAACGGCGAGCGCCCCCGGCCCGCCGACGAGCACCCCCGCGCCGTCCCCGGCACCGGGGAGCTCCCGCTGCTGCGCCGGCCCGCGTTCGCGCTCGACTGGCGCGCACCAGCGGCCGACCTCGCCCGCCGCATCGCCGCCGCCGACGGCGCCCCCGGCGCGCCCGCCGAACTCAACGGCCAGGGCTACTGCCTCTTCGACGCCGCCGCCACCGACGAGCACACCGGCGCCGAGCCCGGAACCGTGGTCGGCCGCGACGCCGAGGCCGTCGCCTTCGCCACCGGCTGCGGCACCCTCTGGGTCGGCTACGCCGCGACCCTCGACCGCCGCCGCGGCCCCAAGCTCCCCGCGTCGATGGTCGTCGACCCCAAGGACGCCCCGTTCAAGCAGGCGCCCGCCGCGCTCGCCGAGACGGCCTACCGCCGCGACGGCGACATCGGGTTCCTGCGCCTCCGCTCCTACAACGGCGCCATGCACACCGAGCAGTGCCACCGCCTCACCCAGGCGGTCGAGAAGGCCCTCGCCGAGGACACCCGCATCCTCGTCCTCACCGGCACCGAGCACGCCTTCTCCAACGGCATCCACCTCGGCGTCATCGACGCCGCCCCCGACCCGGCCGCCGAGGCGTGGGCGAACATCAACGCCATCGACGACCTCTGCGTCGCCATCGCCGGCGCCGACCAGCTCACCGTCGCCGCGTTCACCGCGAACGCCGGCGCCGGCGGGGTCATGGCCGGGCTGTGCGCCGACGTCACCGTCGCCCGCGACGGCGTCGTCCTCAACCCGTACTACGACATGGGCATCTTCGGCTCCGAGCTCCACACCTGGTCGGTCGCCGACCGGATCGGGGAGCGGCAGGCCGCGCGGCTTTTGGGGGACAAGCTCCCGATCTCGGCGTCCGAGGCCGCCCGCACGGGCCTCATCGGGGCCGTCGGGCCCCGCGACTGGGAGGAGTTCCAGCGCTGGCTGCGCGCGGTGGCGTTCGGCTACAACGACCCGGTGACGCGCGGGCGCATGTTCGCGGCGAAGTCGCGGCGCCGGGCCGCGTCGAAGCCGCTGTCGTACTACCGGACGATCGAGCTCGCCGAGATGGCGCGCGACATGTTCGACGACCGGCACGGCTTCCACGGGATGCGGCGCGCGTTCCTGGGCAAATCGGCCCCGGCCGAGACGCCCGCGAAACTCAGGTTCGCCTGAAGTCCCGACCGCGTTGACAGGCCGCGTCCCACCTGGTGGACTGGAGGCATGTTTGAAGAAGGACAGTACTTCGCGCCGGTCAACACCGACGCGGACGGCACGGTCGTCGTCGAGCTGGGTGAGACCCACCCGGGATTCGCCGACGCCGAATACCGCGACCGGCGCAACGCCATCGCGGCCCTGGCACTGGAGTGGAAGCCCGGCCTACCCATGCCGACGGTCGACTACACCGACGCCGAACACGAGATCTGGCGCCTCGCGAGCGCCGAGCTCGCCATCAAGCACCAGGCCCTGGCCTCCCGCGAGTACCTGGACGGCTCGGAGCGCCTGAAGCTCCCCGCCGACCACATCCCGCAGCTCCACGAGGTCTCGGAGCTGCTGGAGCCGCTGACGGGCTTCAGCTACATGCCCGCGGCCGGGCTGGTGCCGCTGCGCGAGTTCTACGGCGTGCTCGCCGACGGGAGGTTCCACGCGACCCAGTACATCCGGCACCACTCGGTGCCGCTGTACACGCCCGAACCGGACGTCATCCACGAGGTCATCGGCCACGCCAACGCCCTCGCTGCGCCCCGGTTCGCGGCCCTGTACCGGGCCGCCGGGGATGCGGCGCGGCGCGTGCACTCGGAGGAGGCGCTGGAGTTCGTCTCGCGCGTCTTCTGGTTCACCCTGGAGTTCGGGGTCATCAGCGAGGGCGACGGGCTCAAGGCGTACGGCGCGGGGATCTGCTCCTCGTACGGGGAGATCGACGAGTTCCGCGACATGACGATCCTGCCGCTCGACCTGGTCACCATGGGCACCATCGACTACGACATCACGCACTACCAGGACAAGCTGTTCGACGCGGGCTCGATGGACCGGCTGGAGGACGTCGTCGGCGAGTTCTGGGAGAACTGCGACGACGACGCGATCGAGCGGCTGAAGGCGGACGCGGCCTAGCGGGCCGACACCGTGCGGCGGAGCGGGCGGTCCTGGCGGGCCGCCCCGAAGCACCGCCCGGCGGGAGGCGCTAGTAGAGCTGCTTCCTGTACGTCTCGCCGTAGTACTCGTCGAGCTGCTCGACGGTCTCCGCGACGACCTGGGTCTCCTTGACGAGTTGCGCCTGCGAGGGCAGCGCGTCGGGGTCCCAGGTCTCCGGGTTCCAGATGCCGGAGCGCATCGACGCCTTGCCGCAGTGGTAGAAGATCGTGTCGATCTCGACCACCAGCGCGAGGATCGGCTTGTGGCCCTTGACGACCATGTCCTCGAAGAAGGGCGCGTCCGAGACCACCCGGGCGCGCCCGTTGATCCGCAGCGTCTCGCGCCGGCCCGGCAGGACCGACAGCAGGCCCACGTGGGGGTTGGCGAGGACGTTCATGTACCCGTCGACGCGCCGGTTGCCCTTGCGCTCGGGGATGGCGACGGTGGTGTCGTCGAGGACGTGGACGATCCCGGGCGGGTCGCCCTTGGGGGAGGCGTCGCAGTTCCCCTCGGCGTCGGTGGTCGCGACGACCACGTAGGGGGAGGCGGCCAGCCACTCGAGGTCCCTGGGGTGCAGCCGGAACCGCTCCTTCTCGGCGGCGCGGGACATCGGCGTGCCGACGATCTCCCGGAGCTTCGCGGGATCCGTCACCTCGGTCCACAGGCGACTGTCAACGGTGTCCATGCGCGTCCCTTCGGGGCCGGGGGCTACTCGGTCTCGATGCTACGCCCCGGACGCGCCTTCTTGAGCCGGCGTTTCTCGTCGTCCTCGAGGGCGTCCCGCACCCCCTGGCGGACCGCCCAGTACACGAAGTACGAGCCGACGAGCATGCACACGAAGACGAAGAGGACGACCATCCCTCCAGCATATTGACCGGGTGTGATCTTCGCTGTACTCGATGTCCAGCCAGTGAAACCTCCTTCCCACTCCGCGGCACCCGCAAGTACCCTTGGCCTCGTGTCTGAGCAGAGTCTTTTCCTCGAAACCCTGAAGCGCCGCGTCGTCATCGCCGACGGGGGCATGGGCACGATGCTCCAGACCTTCGACCCGACGATGGAGGACTACGACGGCCACGAGGGCCTGTCCGACATCCTGTGCGTGACCCGCCCCGACATCGTCCTCGGCATCCACGACGCCTACCTCGCGGCCGGCGCCGACTGCGTCGAGACCAACAGCTTCAACGCCAACTACGGCGGCCTGGTCGAGTACGGCATCGAGGACCGCGCCCGCGAGCTCGCCCGCGCCGCCGCCGCCCTCGCCCGCAGCAAGGCCGACGAGTACGCCACGCCCGCGTGGCCGCGCTTCGTCCTCGGCTCGATGGGCGGCGGCACCCGCCTGCCCACGCTCGGCCACGCGCCGTTCGCGCTCCTGCGCGACCACTACGAGGAGTGCTCCGCGGGCCTCATCGAGGGCGGCGCCGACGCGCTCCTGGTCGAGACCGCCCAGGACCTCCTCCAGGCGAAGGCCGCCGTCATCGGCGCCAAGCGCGCCAACGCGGCCCTCGGCACCCGCGTCCCGATCATCGCCCAGGTCACCGTCGAGACCACCGGCACGATGCTCGTCGGCGGCGAGATCGGCGCGGCCCTCACCAGCCTCGCCGCGCTCGGCATCGACCTCATCGGCCTCAACTGCGCCACCGGGCCCGACGAGATGAGCGAGAGCATCCGCTACCTCTCGCGCCACTCGCCCGTCCCGATCTCGGTCATGCCGAACGCCGGCCTGCCCGTCCTCGGCCCGAACGGCGCGGTCTACCCGCTCACCCCCGAGGAGCTCGCCGACGCCCACGAGGAGTTCGTCACGAACTTCGGCGTCAGCCTCGTCGGCGGCTGCTGCGGCACCACCCCCGACCACATCCGCGCCGTCCGCGCCCGCCTCACCGCCCCCGACGGCGCCCCCGAGGACCTCGTCAAGCCCAAGGACCGCACCCCCGTCCTCGAACCGGGCGTCTCCTCCTCCTACCACCACGTGCCGTTCCGCCAGGACGCCTCGATCCTCAACGTCGGCGAGCGCACCAACGCCAACGGCTCGAGGGCGTTCCGCGACGCCATGCTCGCCGCCGACTTCGACCGCTGCGTCGAGATCGCCCGCGAGCAGGCCGGCGGCGGTTCCCACCTCCTCGACCTGTGCGTCGACTACGTCGGCCGCGACGGCGCCGAGGACATGAAGGTCCTCGCCGCCCGCTTCGCCACCGCCTCCACGCTCCCGATCATGCTCGACTCCACCGAGCCGAACGTGGTCGAAGCCGGCCTCGAAGCCCTCGGCGGCAAATGCGTCGTCAACTCCGTCAACTACGAGGACGGCGACGGCCCGAACTCCCGCTACCAGCGCATGATGCCCCTGGTCGCCGAGCACGGCGCGGGCGTGGTCGCCCTCTGCATCGACGAGAAGGGCCAGGCCCGCGACCGCGACTGGAAAGTGCGCGTCGCCGCCCGCCTCATCGACGACCTCACCGGCACCTGGGGGATGCGGATCGAGGACATCTTCGTCGATGCCCTCACCTTCCCCATCTCCACCGGCCAGGAGGAGACCCGCCGCGACGGCGTCGAGACCATCGAGGCCATCCGCGAGATCGCCCGGATCTACCCCGGCGTCAACTTCACGCTCGGCATCTCCAACATCTCCTTCGGCCTCAACCCCGCCGCCCGCCAGGTCCTCAACTCCGTGTTCCTCAGCGAATGCGTCGAAGCGGGCCTGACCAGCGCCATCGTCCACGCCTCCAAGATCCTGCCCATGGCGCAGATCCCCGAGGAGCACAAGCAGGTCGCCCTCGACATGGTCTACGACCGCCGCACCGAGGACTACGACCCGCTCCAGAAGCTCATCGAGATCTTCGACGGCGTCAGCCTCGCCGGCTCCAAGGAGGCCCGCGCCGAAGCCCTCGCCGCCCTCCCGCTCGGCGAACGCCTCGCCCAGCGCATCATCGACGGCGACAAGAACGGCATGGACACCGACCTCGACACCGCGCTCGCCGAGGGCAGGCGTCCGCTCGACATCATCAACGACCACCTCCTCGAAGGCATGAAGGTCGTCGGCGACCGCTTCGGCTCCGGCCAGATGCAGCTCCCGTTCGTCCTCCAGTCCGCCGAGGCCATGAAGTTCGCCGTCGCCCACCTCGAACCCCACATGGACAAGGCCGACTCCACCGACAAGGGCACGATCGTCCTCGCCACCGTCCGCGGCGACGTCCACGACATCGGCAAGAACCTCGTCGACATCATCCTGTCCAACAACGGCTACACCGTGGTCAACCTCGGCATCAAGCAGCCGATCAACGCCATCCTCGACGCCGCCGAGGAGCACTCCGCCGACGTCATCGGCATGAGCGGCCTCCTCGTCAAGTCCACGGTCATCATGAAGGACAACCTCGCCGAGATGATGGCCCGCTCCATGCACACCCGGTGGCCGGTCCTCCTCGGCGGCGCCGCGCTCACCCGCGCCTACGTCGAGGACGACCTCCGCGAGATGTTCGAAGGCGGCCAGGTCCACTACGCCCGCGACGCCTTCGAGGGCCTCGACCTCATGAACAAGGTCATGACCGCCCGCCGCACCGGCACGCCCATGTCCGACCCCGAGCAGGACGCGAAGATCGCCCTGCGCCGCCAGCGGCGCGCCAAGCAGGCCACGATGGTCGCCGACACCCTCCCGGACCTCGACGACACGTCCGTGCGCTCCGACGTCGACACCGACGTCGACATCCCGGTGCCGCCGTTCTTCGGCTCCCGCGTCCTCAAGGGCATCCAGACCTCCGAGTACGCCGCGCTCCTCGACGAGCGCGCGACCTTCCTCGGCCAGTGGGGCCTCAAGCCCACCCGCGGCGACGGCCCCTCCTACGAGGAGCTGGTCGAGACCGAGGGCCGCCCGCGCCTGCGCTACTGGCTCGACCGCCTCGCCACCGACAACGTCCTCGAAGCGAAGGTCGCCTACGGCTACTTCCCGGCCTACGCCGAAGGCAACACCCTCGTCGTCCTCGACGAGAACGGCCACGCCGAGCGCGCCCGCTTCACCTTCCCGCGCCAGCGCCAGGGGCGCCGGCTGTGCCTCGCGGACTTCTTCCGCGCCAAGGACGGCGAGCAGCTCGACGTCCTCGGCATGCAGCTGGTCACCCTGGGCTCCAAGGTCTCCGAGTACACCGGCGAGCTGTTCGCGGCCAACGCCTACCGCGACTACCTCGAAGTGCACGGCCTCACCGTGCAGCTCACCGAGTCCCTCGCCGAGTACTGGCACCGCCGCATGCGCCGCGAGTGGACCCTGCCCGGCGGCGGCACCGTCGCCGACGCCGACCCCGCCGACCTCAAGGGCATCCTCGACGTCGACTTCCGCGGCTGCCGCTACTCCTTCGGCTACCCGGCCTGCCCCGAGCTCGCCGACCGCGCCACCCTCGTCGACCTCCTCGGCGCCCACCGCATCGGGGTCGAACTGTCCGAAGGGGACCAGCTCCACCCGGAGCAGTCCACCGACGCGATCGTCCTCCACCACCCCCAGGCGAGCTACTTCAACGCCAAGTGACCCCGGCGAGCGCCCGGCGCCCGTGCGGCGCCGGGCACCGACCCGGGAACTCCGTTCACCCCCGCGCCGCCGGGACGGCACCATAGGGGCCATGTCGCACGAACTCGTCGCCTACCTCGGCGTCATGGACGCCGGGAAGTCCACGCTCGCCCTCCAGTACCACCACTCCCTCGGCGGGCAGGGCGTCGTCTACACCTCCATGGACCGCGGCGGCGAAGGCGTCGTCTCCAGCCGCCTCGGCCTCGCCCACGAGGCCCGCGAGGTCAAGCCCGGCTTCGACATCTACGACGACCTCGCCGCGCTCCGCCCCCCGTACGTCGTCGTCGACGAGGTCCAGTTCCTCGAAGCCCCCAAGCAGATCAACCACCTCGCCGACGCCGTCGACGGCCTCGGCCTCGACGTCTACGCCTTCGGCCTCAAGACCGACTTCCTCGGCCGCCTCTTCCCCGCCTCCCAGCGCCTCATCGAACTCGCCGACCGCGTCGAGGAGCTCCCCGTCCGCGTCAACTGCTGGTGCGGCGAGCGCGGCACCCACAACGCCCGCACCCGCGACGGCGTCATGGTCTTCTCCGGCGACCTCGTCGAAGTCGGCGACATGGACTCCTACACCGTCCTGTGCCGCCGCCACCACCGCGCCGGGCTCGCCTGAGGGCTGTGAGCCTCCTCGCCCGGAACGGGCGAAACGGCCGCGCCCGCGCCCGCCACCGATACCGTTCTAGGCGTGACCGAGCAGACCGACACCGCCCCCGCGCACGACGTGTTCCCGCAGGCCGTCCTCTTCGACATGGACGGCACCCTCCTCGACTCCGAACCCCGCTGGGACGTCGCCCTCGAAGAACTCGCCGTCCTCCTCGGCGGCACCCTCCGCCCCGAGGTCCGCGACCGCATGGTCGGCTCCAACGAGGACGCCTCCGTCATCTTCCTGCTCGAAGACCTCGGCCTCCCCGTCGAGGACTTCCCCGAGCACGTCGCCTGGCTGCGCAACCGCATGAAGACCCTCTTCGCCGCCGGCGTCGACTGGAAGCCCGGCGCCCGCGAACTCCTGCTCGAGGTCCGCGCCGCCGGCGTCCCCACCGCCCTGGTCACCTCCACCGCGCGCGAACTCACCGAGGTCCTGCTCCGGACCCTCGACCCCGCCAACTTCGACGTCATCATCTGCGGCGACGAGGTCCAGGCCCGCAAACCCGACCCCGAGCCCTACCTCACCGCCGCCGCGAAACTCGGCGTCGACATCACCCGCGCCGCCGTCATCGAGGACTCCCGCTCCGGCACCGAGTCCGCGCTGGCCGCCGGGGCCGTCGCCTTCGCCGTCCCCAGCGAGGTCGCCCTGCCCCCGGAGATCCCCGCGCACCGGCTCACCACGCTCGACGGTGTCACCCTCGACCGCCTCCGCGCCATCGCCGGGGCCTAAAACTCCTTGACGCCGCAGGCGCCCGCGGCGATCGTGGGTCCATGGAACCCAGCCACGAGATCGTCAAGGCCCTCGCCGACCCCGCCCGGCTCCGCGTCTTCGCCGCGATCGTCCTCGCCGGCGACAACGGCACCGGCCTCGCCGCGCTCCGCGGCGACCACCCCGGCGCCGACCAGGCGATCCCGCGGCTCGTCCGCGCCGGACTCGTGACCTCCGCCGAGAGCGGCCTCCGCGCCGACCCCCGGGTCTTCCGCGACGCCGCCGCCGCGGCCCGCTCCACCGTCCCCGACGCGCCCGAGGGCACCGACCCGGGCGTCGCGCACCTCTACACGGCCGGGCGCCTCACCGTCATCCCCACCCGCCGCGCCACCCGCGTCGCGGTCCTGCGCGACCTCGCCGAACGGCTCTTCGAGTTCGACCGCGTCTACACGCAGGCCGAGGTCACCGACGCGCTCGCCGAAGTCCACGACGACCCGCTGACGCTCCGCCGCGAACTCGTCGACGAACTCCTCCTCGAACGCACCCTCGGCGGCCGCGAGTACCGCCGCCGCGAGGCCCCGCCGCTCTGAGCCCCTAGGAGGCCGCGACCTTGAGCCGCGTCTCCACCGCCTCGCGGTGCTCGTCGCCCCACGCCTCCAACGGCGCGAGCGCCGCGTTCAGCGACTCCCCGAGCCGCGTCAGCGAGTACTCCACGCGCGGCGGCACCTCCGCGTACAGCTCGCGGTGCACCACCCCGCTCGCCTCCAGCTGCCGCAGGTTCTCCGCGAGCACCTTCTCGCTCACCCCGTCGAGCTTGCGCCGGATCTGCCCGAACCGCACCGGCCCCTCGGCGAGCACCCACATGAGGTGCATCTTCCACTTGCCGCCCACGACGTCGATCGCGATCGTCATCCCGCAGGTTTGATCTCCGTCACCCATCGCCACCGTCGCACGCCTCCCGACCGTATTTCGAACCTCGACGTAAGCAACCCCACCTGGAAGTGCGGTCTTGCCGAGCCTACCCGGGCCGACCGACCATGGAACCCGTCAACACGAACCATGGATCACCACTCCCGAAGGGGCCCAACATGTCTGCAATCAAGTCCGTCTCCGTCCTCGGCCTCGGCCCGATGGGCCGCGCCACCGTGCGCCTCCTCCTCGCCGCCGGCTACGACGTCACCGTCTGGAACCGCAGCCCCGGCAAGACCGAGGCCCTCGCCGAACTCGGCGCCAAACCCGCCGCCACCGCCGCCGAAGCCGTCGCCGCCAACGACACCGTCCTGCTCTCCCTCATCCACTACGACGCCATGTACGGCGTCCTGGAAGCGGCCGACCTCACCGGCAAGACCGTCGTCAACCTCTCCTCCGACTCCCCGGCCAACACCGCCAAGGGCGCCGACTGGGTCCTCGCCCGCGGCGCGCGCTTCCTCACCGGCGCCTACATGACCCAGAGCGACGACATCGCCCACCCGGCCTCCAAGCTCTACGTCAGCGGCCCCGCCGACCTCCACGAGGAGCTGCGGCCCATGCTCGAATCGCTCTGCGCCAACGTCCACCTCGGCGGCGACTACGGCCTCGCCCAGCTCTACTACCAGGCCGGACTCGCCATGTTCCACGCCTACCTCATCTCGCTCCAGCAGGCGTTCGCCATGATCGAGCGCTCCGGCGGCGACATCGACACCTTCCTCGAACTCAGCAAGGACGACGCCGGCAGCCAGCGCGACTTCTCCCTCTACTTCGCGCAGGCCGCCAAGAACGGCGGCTGGGACGACCTCGCCAGCCTCAAGATGATGCACGCCGGCGCCCAGCACGTCATCGACGCCAGCGAGGACGCGGGCGTCGACGCCGCCATCACCCGCACCATCCAGGACTACTACCAGCGCGCACTCGACGCCACCGAGCGCACCGGCGCCGTCGTCCCCGTCTACCGCCTCTTCCGCGGCGACCACTAGAAGGGCCCGCCCATGCAAGGCAACCTCACCGTCCTCGGCCTCGGCGCCATGGGCAGCGCGGTCGCGCACCGCCTCCGCACCGCCGGATACACCGTCACCGTCTGGAACCGCACCGCCGCCAAGACCGCACCCCACACCGCGGCCGGCGCACACGCGGCACCCACGGTCGCCGCGGCGGCCGACGCCGGAGACGTCGTCTTCGTCGTCCTCCTCGACCACGCCAGCGTCCGCGAACACCTCGACCCCGCCGCCGCGCACCTCCGCGGCAAGGTCGTCGTCAACCTCGTCACCACCACGCCCAACCAGGCCCGCGACACCGCCGCCTGGGCCGCCGACCACGGCATCACCTACCTCGACGGCGCCGTCATGGCCGTCCCGGACATGATCGGCACCCCCGAGGCCCGCCTCCTCTACTCCGGCGACGAGAACGCCTACGCCATCGCCCGGACCGCACTCGACACCCTCGGCACCGCCGAATACACCGGCACCGACCCCGGCCTCGCCGCACTCAAGGACACGGCCCTGCTCGCCGCCATGGACCTCATGCTCATGGGCTACCTCCAGGCCATCGCCATGATGCGCACCGCCGGCGCCACCGCGGCCGACACCGCCGCCGAAGTCGAAGCCTGGCTCGCCGCCATGCTCCCGCACGGCAGGGAGATCGCCGCCATCATCGACGGCGCCGCCTACGACACCGGCGGCCAGAGCGTCGACTTCGACCGCCACGGCCTCGCCTCACTCATCACCGCCAGCCGCGAGCAGGGCGTCAGCGCCGCCCTCCTCGAACCGCACCGCCGGCTCCTCGACGAACTCGCCGCCACCGGCCACGGCGCCAGCGACTGGCCCCGCATCATCGACCGCCTCACCGTCCCCCGCTAAGACCATCGAAGGGAAGCCGCACATGACGAACCGGACCACCGCCGTCCTCGGCCTCGGCGCCATGGGATCCGCCATCGCCGCCCGCCTCCGCGACACCGGCCACGACACCGTCGTATGGAACCGCACCGCCGCCAAGACCGCACCCCACACCGAAGCCGGCTCCCGCGCCGCACCCACCCCCGCCGACGCCGCCGCGCTCGCCGACACCATCCTCGTCGTCCTCCTCGACCACGCCAGCGTCCGCGAACACCTCGAACCGCTCGCCGCCGACCTCAAAGACAAGGTGATCGTCAACCTCACCACCACCACGCCCAACCAGGCCCGCGACACCGCCGCCTGGGCCGCCGACCACGGCCTCACCTACCTCGACGGCGCCATCATGGCCACCCCGGACATGATCGGCACCCCGGCCTCGCGGATCCTCTACTCCGGCGACCGCACCGCCTACGACACCGCGCACGACGCGCTGGCGGTCCTCGGCGCCGCCGACTACGAGGGGGAGGACGCCGGGCTCGCCTCGCTCAAGGACATGGCCCTGCTCACCGCGATGTACCAGATGTTCAGCGGGCTCGTGCAGGCCGCCGCGATGATGCGCACGGTCGGCGTCCCCGCCGCCGCCACGGCCGCCGAGGTCACCGGCTGGCTCGGCGCGATCCTGCCGCACCTCGACCAGTTCGGCGCCGTCATCGACGAGCGCACGTACGAAGGCGGCCAGAGCGTCGACTTCACCCGCGCCGCGATCGGCTCGCTCGTCACCGCCGCCCGCGAGCAGGGCGTCGGCGCCGACTTCCTCGAACCGCTCCTCAGCCGCCTCGACGAGCTCAGCGCCACCGGCCGCGGCGGCGCCGACTGGACCAGCGTCACCGAGCAGCTCACGATCCGCTAGCCGCCTGGGGGCGGGGGACTACCCCTCCGCCCCCAGCAGCGCCAGCTTCTCGTACCCGTCCGTGCCCGGCGCCGCCGTCAGCGTCACGAGCATCTGCCCGGAGCCGTCCGCGACCCGGAACTGGTCCTTGTACAGCTGGAGCAGGCCCACCATCGGGTGCTCGAACCGCACCCATCCGATGTTGCAGTCCATGACCTCGGCGTGCGCCCACATCTCCGCGAAGTCCCGGTGCCGCACCGACAGCTCGCCGATGAGCGCGGTCATCTCGGCGTCGTCGGGGAACAGCGCCGCCATCTTCCGCAGCTGCGCCACCGTCTCGTGCGAGCACACCGCGTACCAGTCGGGGAAGAACTCCCGCGAGTCGTCGTCGAACAGCAGCCGCACGAAGTTCGGACCCGACTCCAGCTCCCAGCCGAAACCGCCGTACAGCAGCCGGGCCAGCCGGTTCGAGGCGAGGACGTCCTGCCGGTGGTTGAGGATCAGCGCCGGGAAGCCGTCGATCGCCGCGAGCATCGTCTCCAGGGAGGGCCGCACGCCCGAGCGCTCGCGCAGCATGTCGCGCCGGGAGTTCCCCGCCAACCGGTGCAGGTGCGCCCGCGTGGTCTCGTCCAGGCGCAGCGCGCGCGCCACCGCGTCGAGCACCTGATCGGACGGCCGCTTCGCCCGCCCCTGCTCCAGGCGCGTGTAGTAGTCCACGCTCACCCCGGCCAGCAGGGCCAGCTCCTCGCGCCGCAGGCCCGGGACCCGGCGCCGCGCGTCGTCCGGCAGCCCGACCTCGCCGGGGTTCACCCGAGCCCGCCTGGCCTGCAGGAACTTGCCCAAGTCCACGACGTCCTCGAGCTTGTGGATCCCGGTCGCATCAGATGACATCACTCAAACCTCCGCGGCAAGCATGCCCGGGTCCGCGCCGCGGTGCCTAGGTCTGTCAGTCCTAGGGTCGAACGACCCCAGGTCGAACAGACGTCTGGCAGACCTCCGGGATCGGCCGCAGCATGGTCCCCATGCAGATCCACATCGTCTACGCCCACCCGCACGCCGCCTCCCTGAACGCCGCGCTCCGCGACGAGGCCGTCCGGACCCTCGAAGCCCTCGGCCACACCGCGACGGTCTCCGACCTGTACGCCATGGGCTGGAAGGCCGTCGCCGACTACGACGACTTCGGCCCCACCGAGAACGCGGCGTTCATGCCCGCCGCCGGGGAGGCGTGGGAGCGGGGCACGATCGCCCCGGACATCACGGCCGAGCAGGCGAAGCTCCTCGCCGCCGACCTGGTGATCCTCCAGTTCCCGCTGTGGTGGTACACCGTCCCCGCGATCCTCAAGGGCTGGATCGACCGGGTCTTCACCAACGGCTTCGGCTACGGCACCTCCCGCGACTGGCCCCGCTTCGGCGACGGCGTCCTCGCCGGCAAGCGCGCCATGGTCGTCGTGACCACCGGCGCCGCCGAGTCCCACCTCTCCGACCGGGGCGTCAACGGCGACATCGACAGCCTGCTCTTCCCGCTCCAGCACGGCGTCCTGTTCTACACGGGCATGCAGGTCCTGCCGCCGGTGGTGGTGACCGGCGCCCACCCGGGATTCGGCGAGTCCGACTACGCCGACGCCGTGAAGGAACTGCGCTCGCGCCTGGAGACCGTCGCCGAGTCCGCGCCGATCGCCTACCGCAAGCAGGCCGAGGACTACGACGCCGACCGGCGCCTCAAGCCCGGCCTCGAACCCGAGGGCGCCACCGGGTTCGCCCTGCACGTCGCCTGACACGCCGCGAGCCGGAGCGGTCCAGGCCGCTCCGGCTCGCGCCGTACTTCAGTGCAGACGCCGTCCAGCCGATGAGGACGGGTCTACTGGAACGGGAACCTGTCCGCGAACGCGGGCTTCAGGTCGTCCACCCACACGGCGTTCTCGTCGAACTTCGCGTAGAACGGGATCCCGACGATCTCGGGGTCCCGCGCCTGGAGCATCCGCAGCGCGAACACCTTCTCCTCGCCGATCTGGACGACCCCGTCCACCGCGACCTTGCCCGGCGTGGCCGACATCGACGGGCCCCTCACGGTCCGGCACAAGCCGGAGACCTGCGCGAACGCGTCCCGGAAGATCTCCCAGGCCCGCGCGAGCGGCACCGAGAAGTACTCCTGCGGACCGGTGTCGCGCTCGATGAACATGTAGTACGGGATCATCCCCATGCGGTGCTGGGTCCTCCACATCCCGGCCCACTGGTCCGCGTCGTCGTTGATCGTCCGGATGAGCGGCGCCTGGGTCCGGATCACCGCACCCGTGGACCGGATGCGCCGCACCGCCTCCCGCACGATGTCGGACTCGAGCTCCTTCTGGTGCGAGAAGTGCGCCATGAACGCGAGGTTCCGCCCCGAGTCCACGACCTGCTCGAACAGCCGCAGCGTGTCGTCCGCGTCGGGGTCCGTCACGAACCGCTGCGGCCAGTACGCGAGCGCCTTCGAGCCGATGCGGATCGACTCGACGTGGTCCATGCCCAGCAGCGGCTCGATGTAGCGCCGCAGCACGGGCTCGCCCATGATCATCGGGTCGCCGCCGGTCAGCAGCACGCTGCTCACCTCGGGATGCTCCCGCACGTAGCCGGTGAGCTGCTCCACGTCGTTGTTCGCCATCTTCAGGTCGGCGATCCCCACGAACTGCGCCCACCTGAAGCAGTAGGTGCAGTAGGCGTGGCAGGTCTGGCCCTGCTGCGGGAAGAACAGCACCGTCTCGCGGTACTTGTGCTGGAGCCCCGGGATGGGCTCCTCGCCCTCCTTCGGGATGTTGAGCTGGAGCTGGCCCGCCGGATGCGGGTTGAGCCGGAACCGCACCTCGTTCGCCGCGGCCGTCAGCTCCTGCTTGGAGGCATCGGCCTTGAGCAGCTCCGCGATGCGGTCGACGTCCTCCGCCGGAAGCATGTCCTCCTGCGGGAACACCAGCCGGAACATCGGGTCCTCGAACGGCCGGTCCCAGTCGATGAGCTCATCGACCACGTACTGGTTCGTCCGGAACGGCAGGACCGATGCGACGGCCCTGGTGCGAAGCCGCTGCTCCTCCGACAGCGGCGCTCGTTGGAGCAGATCGTCGAGATGACGAATGGTGTAGGCGTGGAACCGCCTACCGGTGCTTTCAGGAGCAGTCACGAGAACTCCCTCCTCTTGCGGTTGTCGGTTTGCAACGCGGCCGGCAGGGCCCTGATTACAAACAAGTGCGCGAAACCAACGCTCACCCGGCCTCCGCGGACTCGTGTCCTTGTCGGCTCCGTGGTGTTTCCGCCACGGATGGTGCACCCGATGCTTTCGCGCACACTGTGCGTGAATATGAAGTTTTCAGTTGATTGTGACGACCCTAACCAGAGCCGCCGCAACCCCCTAGCCCAGGGTCGCTTCCAGCGAGATCGGGACCGACTTCAACGCCTGGCTCACGGGGCAGCCGTCCTTGGTCGCCGCCGCGATCTCGTCGAACTCGTCCTTCTCGATCCCGGGGATCACGGCCCGCACGGTGAGCGCGATGCCGGTGATGCCCGTGCCGGGCTTGAAGTCGACGCCGGCTTCGGAGACGATCTCCTCCGCGGTGTAGCCGGCCTTGCCCAGGCCCGCCGAGAGCGCCATGGAGTAGCAAGAGGCGTGGGCCGCGGCGATGAGCTCCTCGGGGCTGGTCTTGCCCTCCGGGTCGTTCGCGCGCGACGCCCAGGTCACCGGAGTGTCCGGCAGGCCGGACGACACGAAGCTGGTGACACCGCCGCCGTCCTGGAGACCGCCGGTCCATCGGGTGCGTGCGTTGCGAGTGACTGACATGCCTTCTCCTTCAGTCGGAGTTCCTTCGCTCGCAGGCTAACAGTCGAACTTGACGCCTGAAGACGGTCCGCGACGGCGGTCGTCCCTGCCGACCTGCCGCCGTGTTCTGCGAAGTGCTTGCCGTCTTCGCAGGTCAAGCGTAACGTTGAACGACAGGTGACCCCCCTGGTTTCGGCCCCTTCGAGGGTGTGTATATTTGTCTCTGCCCGCGGGGGAACGGAACGGCCAAGCCGGTTCGGAGATCACGGAGGCACGCGACTGGCTCTCAGAGCCACGGCGCGGTCCGGATCGCAGCGCGGGGATCACCTGAGACTCCATAGAGGCTCAATTGCATGTGACCAGGGTCAATCACCCCCGGTTGGACATCGCGAATTGAGACTAGTAATGTTGTTCGGGTTGCTCCGGCGGAGAACGAATCCCAAAACGGATGAAGTCTTTGTTGTGGCGTGTTGTTTGAGAACTCAACAGGGTGTTTGGATGGTCAGCGTGTGGGCTGGCTGGGATGCTTGGGGCTAGGTTCCTGAGTGGTTCTGGCTGGTACTGTTTTTGACTGTCTTTTCCTTGGGGCACTTTGCTTGAGTGTCTCGTGAAAATCGGTCAGGGCATGCTTCGACACATACTGTGAGTCACCGGGTTCGCAAGAGCGCGGTGCGCGACAAGTTTTTGTTGGAGAGTTTGATCCTGGCTCAGGACGAACGCTGGCGGCGTGCTTCACACATGCAAGTCGAACGGAAAGGCCCGCTTGCGGGTACTCGAGTGGCGAACGGGTGA
>NZ_FNGF01000006.1 GCF_900102815.1 Glycomyces sambucus | reverse complement strand
GTCCCTATCCGCCGCGCGCGCAGGAGATTTGATGGAGGGCTGTCCCTAGTACGAGAGGACCGGGATGGACGAACCGCTGGTGTGCCAGTTGTACCGCCAGGTGCATGGCTGGTTGGCTACGTTCGGGAGCGATAACCGCTGAAAGCATCTAAGCGGGAAGCGTGCTCTAAGATGAGATCTCCGTCAGCAGCAATGCTGGTGAGGCGCCCTAAAGATGATGGGGTTGATAGGCTCGACATGGAAGAGCAGCAATGCTTGGAGTGGACGGGTACTAACCGCCGAGAACTTAACACAACACTACGGCCGGCAACGGTCAGGTAGAAACCACATTCACGCACACTATGCGATTCTGAGACAACACAGGTCGCGGACCCGATAGGGCCCGCCGGCCGCTCAGACTCGACAGAGTCAGCTCAGGCCAGAACCCCCGCCAGGGGTGTTCGCCGAGCAGACCACGACACCCGAGCGGGGCGTCGCACAGGTTTGTTTGGTGGTGAGAGCGGAAGTGACACACCCGGTCCCATTCCGAACCCGGTCGTTACGGCTTCCAGCGCCGATGGTACTGCACTCGAGAGGGTGTGGGAGAGCAGGACACCGCCAAACATGAAACAGAAACGGAAGGCCCCCACCACAGGTGGGGGCCTTCCGTTTGTGTCCGGAAACGGAATTGCACGATAGGATTCGGCCTGTGGTTGAGCAGCGAGTCCGACGTATCGGGGTGTTCGGGGGGACGTTCGATCCTCCGCACCTCGGACATCTCGTCGCCGCCAGTGAGGCCGCGTTCGAATGCCGGTTGGAAGAGGTGGTCTTCGTACCGGCCGGCGATCCGTGGCAGAAGGCCCACATCAAGGTCACCGATGCGGCTGCGCGCCTGGAGATGACGCGGCTCGCGATCGGGTCCGACCCGCTGTTCCGGATCAGTACCTGCGACATCGACCGCGAGGGCGCGACGTACGCCGTCGACACGGTCGCCGACGTGCGCGGGGAGTACGAGGGCGAAGTCGAGCTGTTCTTCATCATCGGCGCCGACTCCCTGGAGAACCTCCACACCTGGCACCGGGTCGGCGAGCTGGTGAATGCCGTGAAGTTCATCGCGCTGAACCGGCCGGGGCACTCGCGCAGCGAGGTCGACACCTCCTTCGGCATCGAGGTCGAGTTCATCGACATGCCGGCGGTGGACCTCTCGTCGACCGAGTGCCGGCAGCGGGTGGCGGACGGGCAGCCGCTCCGCTATCTGGTGCCGGACGCGGTCGCGGCGTTCATCGCGGACCGCGGGCTGTACCGCGGCTGACGTCTGGGACGAGTCGCACAGCGACCGGCGCGAAACTGGGAGGTCGGCGTCGGACGGCACGTGTAAAACTAGAGCTGAACCGGCGCAGTGCCGGTGGGGACTCGTCGACAGGAGCGTTCGTGACCGCAAGCGAAACCGCCAAGACCCTGGCCTTCTCAGCTGCCCAGGCAGCGGCTGACAAGAAGGCCTTCGCCATCAACCTCCGGGACGTCACCTCGAAGATCGCGCTCACCGACGTGTTCGTGATCGTCTCGGCCTCGAACGAGCGGCAGGTTCACGCGGTCGTCGACGCGGTCGAGGAACGCCTCATCAAAGAGTACGACACCCGCCCCCTGCGCCGCGAAGGCAAGGGCGGCGAGCAGTGGGTGCTCCTGGACTACAACGAGATCGTGGTGCACGTCTTCCACCAGGAGGCCCGCGTCTTCTACGGGCTCGACGGGCTCTGGAAGGACTGCCCCGAGATCGAGTTCATCGACCAGGCCGAGGTCGAGCGCGAGCGCCGCACCGAGGTCGGCGGGGACGAAGGCGAGGACGAGCGGTGAACCGCCTCCTCGTCGTCCGCCACGGGCAGACCGAGTGGAACATCGCCGGGCGCATCCAGGGATCGTCGGACATCGACCTCGACGAGACCGGCCGGGAGCAGGCGGTCGAGGCCGGTCCCGAGCTCGCCCGGTACGAGCCGGCGCGGATCATCTCCTCGGACCTGCGGCGCGCGATCGACACCGCGAGGCCCGTCTCGGAGCTCACCGGGGTCGAGATCGAGCTCGACAAGCGGCTCCAGGAGCGCGGTTACGGGCCCTGGGAGGGGCTGACCGGCAGCGAGATCGCCGAGCAGTTCCCCGACGACCACCGGCGGTGGCGCGCGGGAGAGCCGTTGCAGCACCCCGAGATCGAGACCTGGAACGAACTGCACCGGCGCACTGCCGAGGCCGTGCGGGACATCATCGACTCGGACGTCGAGGGGACCGCGATCGTGGTCTGCCACGGCGGTTCGGCCCGGCAGATCGTCGGCGGCATCCTCGGCTGGGACCAGGCGCCGACGAGCAGCCTCTCGGGCATGGACAACGCGCACTGGGCCGACCTGCGCCGCATGCGGTCGGGGAAGTGGCGCCTGTTCGGCTACAACCTGGGCGTTCCGGCGCCGCACACGGTCGGCGCGAGCCCGCTCGCGAAGGGCCAGCTCGCCCGGTAGCGGGGATTTCGGGCCCGAGTGCTGGACCCGATCCCTCCTCGGGATCTAGGCTTCGGGCGTGGTGCAACCGCGCCGGGACCGGAGACGTCGAACCGCCATGGACACGCATACATCCCGAAACAGGCGAATCGCGCATGCCGCGGGGCTGCTGACCGGCGGACTCCTGCTGGCCGTCCTCACCGGCTGCGGCGCGGACGGCAGCGGCTCCGAGGACGAGACCTCGGCGGCCCCCACGACCGCGAGCGCCACGCCGACCGACGCAACGACCGAGGAGAGCCCCGTGCCCGACGAGACCACTTCGTTCCCGCCGCTCGACGAGACGTCGAAGCCCGGGGGCGGTTCCGCGACGACGATCACCGGGACGATCGAGTCGGGCGTCGAGTCCGGCTGCCTGGTCCTGGAGTTCGAGGGGACCGTGTACGGGATCTTCGGGAGCTTCGACTCGTCGGTGGTCTACGCGGGCGCGCAGGTCACGCTGCACGGCGTCGTGGACACCGGCATGATGTCCACCTGCCAGCAGGGCACCCCGTTCGTGGTCTCGGAGGCCGAGACCGCGGGTTAGGTACTGTGGCCGGGTGACCGTCGTCGTAACCGATTCCACGTCGGCCCTTCCGGAAGCGCTGCGCGCTCCGCACGAGGGGCTGACGGTGCTCGGCATCCCGGTGCTGATCGGCGGGACCGAGTACCGCGAGGGCGAGGACGTGCAGGCCGAGGCGATCCTGCGCGCGATGCGCGAGGGCCAGACCGTGACGACCTCGGGCCTGCCGCCGGAGGAGCTGCGGGCGACGTACAAGCGGCTGCTCGACGAGGGTGCCACCGGGATCGTGTCGGTGCACCTGTCGGGCAGGCTCTCGGGGACCGTGGCGGCCGCTGAGGCCGCCGCCGCGGGGTTCGCGGGGAAGGTCGCGGTCGTCGACTCGCTCGGCGCGGGGATGGGCGTGGGGTATCCGGCGCTCGCGGCCGCGGAGGCGGCCGAGAAGGGCCTCGATCTGCTGTCGGCCGCCGCGGCGGCGCAGGACGCGATCGGGCGGACCACGACCTACTTCTACCTCGACACCTTGGAGTACCTGCGCCGCGGCGGCCGCATCAGCGCGGCTCGGGCGATCGTGGGGACCGCGCTGTCGGTGAAACCGATTCTCGGCGTTGAGGACGGGCGCATCGACGTGATCGAGAAGGTCCGGACCCCCACCCGCGGCCTGCAGCGGCTCGCGGCCCTGGCGGTGGCCGACGCGGGCGAGGCCGAGGTCGAGATGACGGTGCACCACTTGGGCTCCGAGCGGCGCGCGGAAGCGCTCGCGGGGTGGCTCCAGGAGCGGTTCGAGGGCCGGCTGCGGCGCATGGACGTGACCGAGGTCGGCGCGGCCGTGGGTGCGCACTGCGGCCCGGGCCTGGTCGGCGTCATTACGCGTCGTCGGGCCTGACTTACGACGGTTGTCGGCGGCCCCGCGTAGATTTGAAATGGGGGGTCCCCGGGTGTCCGATTTGCCGTGAATCTCCGTTCATGTTGGGCGGCTTGGCAGCGCCGCATTATCCCAGCGTGCAGTGGCCTCGTCCACACGAACCGGGGTTGTCCACAGGTCGCTCTGAGTTATCCACAGGCTGGAAGAATCTCAGTCACGGCCGTGTCCTTCGCTCGTTGAGCCGGTCATGACACGCGAACCGACGACCGCACCCGATTCCGACGCCCTGGCCGCCCGCCTCAGGCTCCAACTCCACGCCGCCGAGGGCGAGGTGTGCAAGGAGACCGTCGACGCCGACAGCGGCGAGACCCGGCCCGAACCCGTCCCCAAGGGCCCGCCCGCGCGCCGGTTCGAGGACCGCATCGAACGCCTCCAGCACCGCTTCGGGCTCTCGCACCTCAACCGGTGGGTGCTGGCGATCGTCGGCGTCCTGGTCGCCGTGGTGGGCCTCGCGGTGACCCTCCTGTCCTGGCCCGAGTCGCAGCCCGCCGCCACCGCACCGGTGCCGGCGCCGGAGGCGGCCGAGGCGTCGCCGGAGCTCATCGTCGTCTCCGTGGCCGGCGCGGTGAACCGGCCCGGCATCGTCGAGCTGGAGACCGGCGCCCGTGTCGCCGACGCCATCGAGGCCGCGGGCGGGCTCGCCGAGGGCGCCGACCCCGGGTACCTCAACCTCGCGCGGGTCGTCGCCGACGGCGACCTCGTGGCCGTGCCCGACGCCGCCGCATCGGGGGTGCCGCCGCCCGGCGCCGAAGGATCGAGCGGCGGCGGACTGGTCAACGTCAACGTCGCCGGCGTGCAGGAACTGGACGCGCTCAACGGGATCGGGCCGGTCCTCGCCGAGCGGATCATCGAGTACCGCGAGTCCAACGGCAGCTTCCAGTCCGTGGACGAGTTGTCCGAGGTCTCCGGCATCGGGTCGGCGCTCCTGGAGCAGCTCCGCGAGCAGGTGACCCTGTGATCGGCATGGGGCGCTGCGAAGGGCGAATGCAAAGCCGCCGGTCCGGGCACGGTCGCCTTCCGGCTTCGCCCGGGGTCCCGTCGTGAGCGCCGAGTTCACGCTCCGGCCACCGCCGTCCGAGGTGGTGCGGCGGGACTGGCGGCTGCCGCTCGTGGCGGCCGGGGTGTGGGCCGCCGCGCTCGCGGTCCTGTCCGGCGGCGCCGTCGCGGGACTGGTGATCTCGACCGGCTGCGCGGTACTGGTGGCGTTGGGGCTCCGGAACGAGCACGCGGTCGCCGCCGCGGCGGCCACGGTCGCGTTCGGGGCGCTGCTCGGCGCCGGGGTCACCACCGCGCACGTCGCCGTCCGCGACCATCCCGGGCTCGCCTCACTGACCTCCGCTGAGGCGCACGGGGACGCGGCACTGGTGCTGCGCACGGTGCCGAAGCAGTCGACCCGGTGGCCCGACATGGTCACGGCCACCGCGAGACTGCGGTCGTTCGAGTCAGGCGGCGCCGTGCTCGAAGGGAACTGGCAGGTGCTCCTCGTCGCGAGCGGCGGGGAGTGGCTGGAAGTCGATGCGGGGCAGCGGGTCGTCGTCCCGGCGGTGCTCCGGGAGGCCGGGCCCGGCCGCCTCACGGCCGCCGTCGTCAGCGCCCGGGGCCCGCCCGAACCCGAAGGCGCGCCGGCACTCCAGCACCGGTTCGCCGCCCACGTGCGGGACCGGCTCGCCGCAGCCGTCGAAGCGGTGCCGGAACCGGAAGCGGGCCTGATCCCCGCGCTCGCGGTGGGCGACACCTCGATGATGGACTCCGACCTCGCGTCGGACTTCCGCACGACCGGGCTCGTGCACCTGGTGGTGGTCTCCGGATACCACCTGAGCCTGATCGTCGGGGCGGTGCTCGCGGTGGCGGTCGCATGCAGGGCCGGGCCCCGGGCGCGGGTGGTCGCGGGGGCGGTGGCGGCCGGGATGATCGTGGTCGTCGCGGGGCCGCAGCCGAGCGTCCTGCGAGCGGCCGTCATGGCCGGGATGACGCTGCTGGCGCTGGCCGCCGGGCGACCGCGGGCCGCGATGCCCGCCTTGGCCACCGCGGTGCTGCTCGTGGTCCTCGCCGACCCGGACATGGCCGCGCAGGCAGGGTTCGCGCTCTCGGTGGCGGCGTGCGTCGGGCTGCTGCTCCTGGCGTTCCGGTGGGCGAAGCCCTTGGAGCACCGGGGCTGGCCGCAGGGCGCCGCGCTCGCCGTGACCATCCCGCTCGCGACCCAGGTGGCGGTGACGCCGCTGCTGATCGGGCTCGGGAGCGGCGTGAGCCTGGTGTCGGTGCCCGTCAACCTCCTTGCGGCCCTGGTGGCCGCGCCGGTGGTGGTGCTCTCGGTCGGGGCCGCGGCCGCCGCGGCGGTGTGGGTCCCGGCGGGCGAGGTCGCGGCGCAGCTTGCCGCCCTGCCCGCGAGGTGGCTGATCTGGTTGGCGCGCACGGGCGCCGAGGTGCCGGGCGCGCTGCTGCCGGTGCCCGGCGGGGTCTGGTGGGGCATCGGGTCGGCCGTGGTCCTCGCGCTCGTGGTCGGGCTCCTGCACCTGCGCCGGCTGCGGCGCGCGGTGCTGGCGGTGCTCCTCGCGGCGGGGCTGGGGACGATCCCCGCGTGCCTGTTCTCCCGCGGGGCGCCGTCCGGGTGGGTCGTGACCATGTGCGATGTGGGACAGGGGGACGCGCTGGTGCTGCCCGCGGGGGACGCGGCGGTGGTGGTCGACGCCGGGCCCGACCCGGCACTCGTCGACGCGTGCCTCGACGCGCTCGGCGTGGAGCGAGTGGCGCTGCTCGTGCTGTCGCACTTCCACATCGACCACACCGCCGGCATCGGCGGCGTGATGGAGGGAAGGGAGGTCGCCGCGATCCTCGCGCCGCCACCGGGAGAGGCCCGGTACGGGTTCGACCTGGTGGAGGAGCGGGCCGGTGCGGTGCCGCTCATCGAGGCGGTGCCGGGCGAGGTGTTCGCCTTCGGCGAGACCCGGCTGGAGGTGCTGGGGCCGCCCCCGGACCTGATGAGCGGCACGAGGTCTGACCCGAACAACAACTCGGTCGCCCTGCGGGCCGAGGTCGCCGGGACGAGCGTCCTGCTCTCGGGCGACGTGGAACTCGAAGGCCAGCGGGCCCTCCTCGACCACGGGGCGGCACTCGACGTCGACGTGCTGAAGGTGCCGCATCACGGGTCCTCGTTCCAGATGCGCGAGTTCCTGGAGGCGTCCGATCCGGCGGTGGCACTGGTCGGCGTGGGCGCCGGGAACGAGTACGGCCACCCCGATCCAGGGCCGCTCGGGCTCTTGGAGGAAAGAGGCGCGCTCGTGTTCCGGACAGACGAGGACGGACGGATCACCGTGTCGCAGAACGGAGGACGGATCGAGGTGAGAACCGAGGACTGATGTGAGGAGTCGACTACAGGGCGACGCCGTTCGGGTGAATGGCGATCGGACACCGCGGGTCGAGTCGGCACACGCCGTCAGGAGGCGGGCGCGGTGAGGAAGGCGCCGGACCGGTCGCGGCCCTGAGCGACCCGCCCGGCATGGGAGGATGGTGCCGTGGCTGCACCTGAACCGATCCGCCTGATCCTGGGCGACGACGAATTCCTCGCCGAGCGGGCCGCCGCCGAGTACGTCAAGGCGGTGCGCGCCGCGATGCCCGAGCACGACCCCGCGCCCGCCGTCAACCGCGTCGCGGGCGCCGACCTCACGAGCGGGGCGCTGAACGAGATCACCAGCCCCACCCTGTTCGGCGGGGCGGTGGTCGGCGTCATCGAGTCGGGCCAGGACGTCGACAAGGACACCATCGCGGCCGTGCTCGCGTACGCGAAGCAGCCCGCGCCGGACATCTACCTCGCCGTGTGCCACAACGGCGGCAACAAGGGCAAGGCGCTGTCGGAGGGGCTGAAGAAGCTCGGGCTCGACCCGGTGCGGGTCTCGAAGATCAAGCGGCAGCCCGACCGGGTCGCGTTCGTGCGCGGGGAGCTCCGCGACGCCGGGGCCTCGCCGCGGTCGGCCTCGGCCGAGATCGCGGACACGATCATCCAGGCGGTCGGGTCGGACCTGCGCGAACTCGCCTCGGCGTGCGCGCAGCTCGTGGCCGACACCGACGGGAAGATCACGCAGGAGAGCGTCGCGCAGTACTACTCGGGGCGCGCGGAGGTCTCCGGGTTCACGGTGGCCGACGCGACGATCGCCGGCGACGCCGCCGAAGCGCTCGGCGCGCTGCGCTGGGCGATGCAGGTCGGCGTCGACCCCGTGCCGATCGCCGACGCGCTGGCGATGGCGGTGCGGAACCTGTCGCGCGTGGCGGCCGAACGGGGCGGTGCGGCGCAGCTGGCAGGGCAGCTCGGCATGGCGCCCTGGCAGATCGAGAAGGCCCGCAAGCAGGCCCGCAACTGGACCGCCGACGCCCTCGCCGAGGCGATGCAGGTGTGCGCGCGGCTCAACGGCGAGGTGAAGGGCGGCGCCGACGACCGCGGGTGGGCACTGGAGCACGCGATCCTCCAGATCACCCGGTTGAGCGCGGCGGGGAGGACCCGTGTCTGAGTACCGCCACGGACGGGTGAGCCGGCCCCGCAGGCCCTGGTACGCCCGGGCACTGGGGATCAGGCACCTCTACCTGTCGAACGTGATGTGCGTGCTGCTCTTCGAGGGGTCGGTCGCGCTGGCGGTGCTGATGGCGCTGACCGAGCTGGTGTCGTGGTGGGTGGTCCTCATCCTGCCGCTCACGGTGGCCGCCATGGTGAAGCTCAACGACCTCGTCGCCGGGGCCCAGAACCGCCACGGTTGACCGGCGCGGCGAACACCGAGTACGACGAAGGCCCGGGGCGTGAGCCCCGGGCCTTCTGAAGTCTGGTGTGCTGGTCGCTCGGCGCGCTTAGGCGGCGGCGGACAGCTTGTTGAAGGAGGCGGCGAGCTTCGACTTGCGCTGCGCGGCCTGGTTCTTGTGGATGACGCCCTTGGTCGCGGCCTTGTCCAGCTCGCGGCTGGCGGCGCGCAGGTGGGTCTCTGCTGCGGCGACGTCGCCAGTGGCAGACGCCTCACGGAACTTCCGGACGGACGTCTTCAGCGACGACTTCACAGACTTGTTGCGGATACGGCGCTTCTCGTTCGTGAGAATGCGCTTTTCCTTGGACTTGATGTTCGCCACGCGTGAAGCCTCGGTTTCGTGATTGCTTGGATTCCTTAATTGATCGCGTCAGAGGCAGAGGGCACTCCGAGCGCCTGTCAACGTTACCAGGACCCGAGCAACACGCACGCCCTGGGAGCATGACCGCGAGCCAGGTTACACCAGGTCGCGGGCCCCGCTCGCCTCCCGGTCCCCGGCTGTCGCGCACATTACCCCCGCGTCCTCACACGTTCGCGCCGCGGGCGCGGAGCGCGGGCAGGACCACCTCGTCGACCATGCTCTCCAGCGCCTCCCGCGAGATGTGCCCGAAGATGATGAACTCGTTGCGCGCCAGGTCGATCGGCAGCCGCGTCAGGCGCTCGGTGAGGTGCTCCCCGGTGATCTCGCCGCGGGCGATCGCGCGCGCGTAGACCGTCTTCGTCAGCAGGCCGGTGAGCTCGTTCACCAGGCCCGCGAGGAGCTGGCGGTGCGCCTCGGGGTCGGAGCTGACCTCCGCGAGCATCCCGAGCATCGCGCTCTGCCCGATCATGCGCATGCGCTCGTGGGCGAGTGTGAGCAACGCGATGGTGTCGCCGCGCAGCGATCCCGTGTCGGGAGCGGCCGACGCCCGCGGCAGCCGGCTCGCGATGCACGCGGTCAGGATCTGCACCTTGCCCGGCCAGCGCCGATAGAGCACCGGCTTGCTGGTCCCGGCCCGCTTCGCGACGCCCTCCATGGTGAACCCGGTCCAGCCGGCCTCGCGGAACTCCTCGAAGGCCGCTTCGAGGATCGCCTGCTCAAGCTCCTCGCCGCGACGCCTGGACGCGACCTTGCGCTCCACTCGACCCCCCTAGATACCGATCGTTTCTTATGTTAGCTTGAAGTCATCAAGATACGGAACGTATCTTGCGAGCGATTGGAAACCGCCATGGAAACCCCCGAGAAGACCCCGGTCGGGCGGGTGGTCGGCCTCAGCGTCGGTCTCGCCCTCATCGTCGGCCTCATCACCCTCGCCTTCGCCTGGCCCTCCGCGGGCATGGGACCACACGAGGTCCCCATCGCCGTCGTCGGCCCCGACGAGGCCGCCGCGCAGGTCCAGGACCAGCTCGACCAGGCCGAGCCCGACGGCTTCGACGTCACCGCCGCCGCCGACCCGGACGAGGCCCGGTCGCTCATCGAGGACCGCGAGGTCTACGCCGCCCTCCAGATCGCCCCCGACGGCGTCACCGTCTACACCGCCACGGCCGCCTCGCCCACCGTCGCGCGCCTGGTCACCGGCATCGCCGACCAGATCGCCGCCCAGACGGGCCAGGCCGCCGGCCAGACCGTCGCGGTCACCGTCGAGGACGTCGTGGCCCTGCCCGCCGACGACCCGAACGGCGCCGGGCTCGCCGCCTCGGCCCTCCCGATGGCCATGGGCGGCATCATCATCGCCGCGCTCATCGGCCTGAGCGTGCGCGGCACCGGCCGCCAGATCGCCGCCGCCGTCCTCGCGCCCCCGGCCGTCGGCGCGGGCGTCGCCGCGATCCTGCTGTACGTCCTCGAATCGATCGAGGGCGACTTCTGGTCCGTCGCGGGCGCGCTGGCGCTGACGATGGCCGCCTCCTCCTGGACGATCCTCGGCCTGCTCAAGCTCCTGGGCCGGGCCGGCCTCGCGGTCGGCGCGGTCATCGTGATGCTCATCGGCAACCCGCTGTCGGGCATGACCGCCGCGCCCGAGCTGCTGCCCGCGCACTGGGGTGCGTTCGGCCAGTTCCTGACCCCCGGCGCCGGAGGCACCCTCGTGCGCTCGGTCGCCTACTTCGACGGGGCGGGCGCCGACACCGCACTGCTGACGCTCGCCGCGTGGCTCGCCGCCGGGGCCGTCCTCTTCACCGCCGGCGCCGTGCGCGCCCGGGTGAAGGCCGTGGGCGTCGACGAGCGTGAACCTGTCGCAGCCACCGCATAGCGACACCCGAGAGGACGGCCCCGGCTCCCGCCCCGGCGGGCCGGGGCCGTTCGGCGCCCTCCCGCGCGTGAGCGGGACGCCTTTTCGCGGCGGGTGGGCGGGGCCACCCGGGCCGGTAGGGCAGAATTGTCAAGCCCGCCCCTGAATCGAGCCGTCACCGTGCACGGCCCGCGGGCGGGTGTGGCGAGAGCCATACCGTGCAGCCGAGAGGGAAGGTCAACGTGACCAACGCGCCAGGTTCGACCGCGCCGGAGTCGATCCGGAACTTCTGCATCATCGCGCACATCGACCACGGGAAGTCCACCCTGGCCGACCGCATGCTGCAGATCACCGAGGTCGTCGACGCCCGCCTCATGCGCGCGCAGTACCTCGACCGCATGGACATCGAACGCGAGCGCGGCATCACGGTGAAGTCGCAGGCCGTGCGCATGCCCTGGACCGCGCGCTCGGGCGCCGCCGAGGGCGGGGAGTTCGTCCTCAACATGATCGACACCCCCGGCCACGTCGACTTCACGTACGAGGTGTCCCGCTCGCTCGCCGCCTGCGAGGGCGCGATCCTGCTGGTCGACGCCGCGCAGGGCATCGAGGCGCAGACGCTCGCGAACCTGTACCTGGCGATGAACAACGACATGACGATCATCCCGGTGCTCAACAAGATCGACCTCCCCTCGGCCGACCCCGACCGGTACGCCGAGGAGATCGCCCACCTCATCGGGTGCGAGCCCGAGGAGGTCCTGCGCGTCTCCGGCAAGACCGGCGTCGGCGTCGCCGAGCTCCTGGACGCGGTCGTCGCGCAGGTCCCCGCGCCCGTGGGCGACCCCGACGCGCCCGCCCGCGCGATGATCTTCGACTCCGTCTACGACGTCTACCGCGGCGTCGTCACCTACATCCGGGTCGTCGACGGCAAGCTCAGCGCCCGCGACCGCATCCGCATGATGTCGACCCGCGCCGACCACGAGCTGCTGGAGATCGGCGTCATCAGCCCCGAGCCGGTGGTCTCCAAGGCCCTGAGCGTCGGCGAGGTCGGCTACCTCATCACCGGCGTGAAGGACGTGCGGCAGTCCAAAGTGGGCGACACCGTCACGCTCAACAAGAACCCGGCGACCGAGGCACTGCCCGGCTACACCGAGGCCAAGCCGATGGTCTACTCCGGGCTCTACCCGATTGACGGCTCCGACTACGGGAACCTCCGCGAGGCCCTCGACAAGCTGCAGCTCAACGACGCCGCGCTGCAGTACGAGCCCGAGACCTCGGCCGCGCTCGGCTTCGGCTTCCGCGTGGGCTTCCTGGGCCTGCTGCACCTGGAGATCATCCAGGAGCGGCTGGAGCGCGAGTTCAACCTCGACCTCATCTCGACCGCGCCGAACGTGGTCTACCAGGTCGTGAAGGAGGACGGCGAGGAGGTCGAGGTCACCAACCCCTCGGAGTTCCCCGAGGGCAAGATCTACTCGATCACCGAGCCGGTCGCCAAGGCCACCATCCTGACCCCGAAGGAGTACATCGGGCAGGTCATGGAGCTGTGCCAGACCAAGCGCGGCGTTCAGATCGGCATGGACTACCTCTCGACCGACCGGGTCGAGATCCGGTACACGCTGCCGCTCGCGGAGATCGTCTTCGACTTCTTCGACCAGCTCAAGTCCCGCACCAAGGGCTACGCCTCGCTCGACTACGACATCGACGGCGCGCAGGAGTCCGACCTGGTGAAGGTCGACATCCTGCTCCAGGGCGAGCGGGTCGACGCGTTCGCCGCGATCGTCCACAAGGACCAGGCGTACTCGTACGGCGTGCGGCTCTCCGAGCGGCTGAAGAAGCTCATCCCTCGCCAGCAGTTCGAGGTGCCGATCCAGGCGGCGATCGGGTCGCGGATCATCGCCCGCGAGACCATCCGGGCGCTGCGCAAGGACGTCCTCGCCAAGTGCTACGGCGGCGACATCTCCCGCAAGCGCAAGCTCCTCGAGAAGCAGAAGGAGGGCAAGAAGCGGATGAAGAACATCGGCCGCGTCGAGGTCCCCCAGGAGGCGTTCATCGCCGCGCTGCGGACCGACGAGGACTAGACCGGTCCCCAGACGCGTGCGAAGCGGCCGCTCCCTGTGCCGGGGAGCGGCCGCTGCGCGTTCTCGACGGGGCCTGTCGCGGGGCCCTAGAGGTCGACCACCGCCCCTCCGATGGTCACCACGAGCGTGCCGCCGGAGTTGAAGCTCCAGCTCAGGCTGCCGCCGTAGGCCGAGCAGCGGGAGCCGTTGGAGCCGGTGTCCCACTGGTTCGAGCTGTCGGAGTTGCCCACGATGCGGTCGTTGGAGCCGCTGTCGCACGAGGTGTTGCCGCGGAAGACCGAGCTCCCGGCGTCGAAGTTGAAGTTGCGCTCGCCGTTGCGGACGCTCAGGTTGTCGGTGATCGTCATCGAGCCGGGGTTCGAGTTGTACGTGAACCCGTGCTTGCCGTTCTCGAAGGCGATGGTGCGCACGACCGTGTGGTTGACGGCGATGTCCTCGCCGCCGAGCTTGAAGCCGTTGCGGTCGCCGTTGCCGGCCTGGCCGCCGTTGGAGAGCGTGCCGTTGTCGTAGGCGAGGGAGTCCTCGATGCGCACCGGGCCGATCGGTCCGGTGTCGCCCTTGGTGTACAGGTCCCAGCCGTCGTCGATGTTGTTGTGGGCCACGCAGAACCGGAAGACGTTCCCGGAGCCGGAGGTGAGCTTGGCGGCGAAGCCGTCCGCGTCCTCGCCGTCGGAGTCGACGTTGTCGTGCGACTCGGAGCTGAGGACGAGGTTGTTCGCCGGCCACTCGCTGGAGGGCGCGCCCGCGGTGTACCGGGCGATCTGGAGGCCGGTGTCGGCGTTGTGGCGGGTCACGACCCGCTCGATGACGTTGTTGCTGCCGCCCAGGAGGATCCCGTTGTCGCCGGCGTGCTCGACGACGATCCCCTTGACGTGCCACCAGTCGCCGCCGAGCGCGATGCCGCGGTTGGCGGTGTTCTCGGCCTGCGCCGAGAAGTTGAGCACGGGCTGCTCCGAGCCGTAGGCGAACAGCTCGGTGCGGTTGCCCGAGACGCCGTCCTTGCCCGGCGGGATGTCGATCGTCGACGACAGGTTGTAGGTACCGCCGCGCAGGTAGATCGTGCCGCCCGCGCTGATCCGGCTGATCGCCGAGGCGATCGTGGTCGGGGCGCCGATGGTGCCGGCCGCGCTCGCGCTGCCGTTGGGGGCGGCGTAGAGCGCGTCGGAGCTCGGCGGCGGCGTGGTCGTGCCGGGGTCGCCCGGGGTCGTGGGCTCCTCGGTCGGCTCCTCGGTCGTCGAGCCGTCGGGGGTGCCGGTGTAGGTCGCGAACTCGGCGATCCGCGGCGTCCCGGAGGCGCTGGTGATGACGAAGTTGATCTTCTTGAGGGAGGTCGCCGAGAAGGTGATGGTGCCCGCGCCCGTGCCGGAGGCCAGCACGGACCCGTTGTCGTTGTTGACGACCTGCCAGTTGCCGATGGTGCCGCCGCCGGAGGCGGTAGTGATGACGACGGTGGAGACGGTCTGCGCCGAGCCCCACTTGACGGAGATCCGACCGGTGGACCCGCTGGGGGACCAGTAGGTGCTCGCGTTGCCGTCGATGACGTTGCCGTAGCTGGTGCCGGCGGCCTTGCTCGTGCCGTCGGCGCCCGCGCCGATGCTGAGGTTGGTGCCGAGGGCCTGGGTGGAGTAGGTCGGCTCGCCGGCGTTCTCGGCCGCCGCCATGGTCATCGACATGGCGGTCCCGGCGATCACCACCGCGGCGGCGGCGAGTGCCGCACCGATCCGCAGTCTCGCTGTTCTTCGCATTTCGCTGGTCACCTCTCGTGAGGGTCATATTGAGGCATTTGAATGAATCTAAGGCAAGGGCTTTCAGGGAGTCAATGGTTTGAGTGCAACCGATTGCCTAAATTTTCGGGCCGGTCCTCCCGCGACCCCCGGGCACGGCGAAGGGGCGGAACCGAAACGGTTCCGCCCCTTGGTGTCTCAGGCTCTACTGCTGCGGGTACCCGGGCGGGGGCGCCTGCTGCTGGCCGGGGTTCGGGGGCTGCTGCTGCGGGTAGCCCGGGGCGGGCTGCTGCTGGGGGTAGCCCTGCTGCGGCGGCTGCTGGGCGTACCCGCCCTGCTGGGGCGCGTAGCCGCCCTGCGGCGGGGTCTTGGGCTGGTTGCCCGGGCGCGAGCGCAGGTAGTGCACGACCTCGGGCTGCGAGAGCAGGAAGAAGCCGGCGCCGACCGCCGCGAGGCGGGCGAGCCCGATGATGACGCTCAGGGCCGCGAACCAGCCCCAGCCGCCCCACAGGCCGCCGAGGGAGAACAGGCCGAGGAGGCCGAGGCCGATCCACAGCGGCAGGCGCGGGTCCTGCGCGTTGAAGACGCCGAGCTTGTCCTTGGTGATGAAGTACGCGATGCCGATCGACAGGCCGTGGAACACCAGGCCCACGATGCCGGACGCGACGATGAAGCCGGTCGCGATGTACCACGGCGCGGTCGCCACGCCGACGATCGCGAACAGGAGCATCAGGACCGACAGGCCGAAGTAGGCCCACAGCAGCTGCGTCAGCTGGTTGACCTTCTTGGGCCGGCCCGGGTGCTCCTTGATGCCCCACTCGGTGGCGAAGTCGCCGGTGCCGCCTTGCTGCGGGGCCGGCCCCTGCGGACCGGGGGCGCCGTACTGATGGGGTTCGGGCGATTGCGGCGGATACGTCATGGTCACTGCTCCGGGCAAAGAGAAGGGTGTGCGATCACTGCTCACTGTAGCCTCCGGAGGCAACCGCCGGGGACCGGCGTTCGGGGCCGGACCTCGGCCGGGAGCCGCGATTCGGTGCATTCGCAGCGCTCCGGATAAGCGCGCGGAAAGGGGCGGAAAGGACGGCGCCGTGCGTCATCGATCGGCACGGCACCGCCCTTCCCGTTGCGGGGGAGCTAGTTCAGGTAGTCGTCGGCGAGTTCGTCGGAGTCCGCGAACGGGCTCGTGTTCGTCGACATCGTCGAGGCGTCCACGGGCCGGTCGTAGGTCTGGTGCAGGGACCGGTCCCGGTCGGCGATCGTGTACGACCGCCGCGTGTACACCGGCGCGTCCTGCACGGTCACCTGCGGGACGACCTGGAAGTTCACGTCCATCCGGTCGGGCGTGATGACGGTCTCCACGTACCCGCGCTGCGCGTTGCGGAACTTGATGTGCGGGTTGATCACCAGCGCCGAGTTGTCCTCGGGCACCGAGTCGACCCCGTTGCCGCCCGAGGTGATCGAGGTGGCCACCAGCTCCACGCCGACCGAGTCGCCCTGCGCGTCGGGGAAGTCCGGGAGGATCTCCCCGGCCCAGTGGGTGTGCACGTCGCCGGTGAGCACCACCGGGTTGCGCACCTCCGCCTCGACCCAGCCGTCGATGATCCGCTGCCGCGAGGCCGCATACCCGTCCCAGCCGTCCATGCTGGTGCGCAGCACGTCGGCGGCGGCGCTGTTGTCGCGCTGGGTGAAGAACACCTGCTGGCCGATGACGTCCCAGCGGGCGCTCGACTCGTGGAAGCCGTCGATCAGCCACTCCTCCTGCGCCGCACCGGTGATCGTGCGGGACTCGTCCCACGCGTCGGCGCAGTTCGACTGCGTGCCGTCGCCGCACGCCTGGTCGTCGCGGTACTGGCGGGTGTCGAGCAGGTGGAAGTTCGCCAGCCGGCCCCACCGGACCCGCCGGTACAGCTGCATGTCGATGCCCTCGGGGACCGAGGACCGGCGCAGCGGCATGTTCTCCCAGTACGCCTGGAACGCCGCGGCCCGGCGCACCAGGAAGTCCGCCGTGTCCGGGGTGTCGGAGCCGGCCTCGGGGACCTCGTCGGCCCAGTTGTTCTCGGTCTCGTGGTCGTCCCAGATCACCAGCCACGGCGCGACCAGGTGCGCGGCCTGGAGGTCCGGGTCGGTCTTGTACTGGGCGTGGCGCTGGCGGTAGGTCGCGAGCGTGACGGTCTCGGGCCCTTCGTGGTCGCGCACGTTCCCGTCGGGGGAGAGGTACACGCCGGCCTTGTACTCGTACTGGTAGTCGCCCAGGTGCAGGATGAGGTCGGGGCGCGACTCGGCCATGTGCCGGTAGGCGGTGAAGTAGCCGTGCTCGTACTGCGAGCAGGACGCGAACGACATGCGCAGCTCGTTCGGCATCGACCGGCGCGAGGGCGCGGTGAGGGTCCGCCCGACCGGGGAGGTCCAGCGGCCGGTCTTGAACCGGTAGTAGTACTCGCGGCCCGGTTCGAGGCCCTCGACCTCGACGTGGACGCTGAAGCCGGTCTCGGCTGCGGCCAGCTTGCGGCCGGAGGCGACGCGGCGGCGGAAGCGGTCGTCCTTGGCGACCTCCCACTTGACGTCGAAGACGCCGTTCGGCATGCCGCCGAAGCCGTCCTCGGCGAGCGGGTCCACCGCCAGGCGGGTCCACAGGACCACGCCGTCGGGCTCGGGGTCGCCCGAGGCGACGCCGAGCGTGAACGGGTCGGCTTCGAGGACGGGATGGATTCTCGTCTCGGCCCACGCCGCGGCCGGGATGCCGGACGCGGCGGCGGCACCGGAGGACGCGAGCAGGATGCGGCGCGAAAGGCGCATGGTATGTACCTCGCTTCGGGGGAGTTGAGCGGGTTTGTGACCCGTTCAGCCCAGCAAGCGAGCGTGGATGGTCCGGAACGTCAGGACGTCGCGGCGGTGAACCGGGGCGGAACTCTGCCGCCCGGCTGCTCAGGCGGCCGCGAAGGTGATGATCACGGCGGCGTGGCTGTCGTTCGCGATCGCGACGGCGGCCTCGCCGTGGTCCTCCGCGTCCGGCTCGACCCAGCCGTCCTCTCCCGCGGCCCAGACCATGCCTCCGTACGCGACGCTGGCGATCGAGAAGTCGTAGGACCTGGCGACCGCCCACGCGGCCCGGTTCCAGCCCTCGGCGGCGTCGTCCGGATCGATCACGACCGTCGTTTCGTCCACTTCGGACACTTCTGCGCCCCAATGGTACGCGAACGCCTCCGCCAGGACCGCCGGATCGGCCGCGACCTCCGGCGCGTTCCCCTTGACGCAGCCGATGCCCGACCCGTTCCCCCCGGCGAAGACCGCGGCGATCACGGTGGCCCGCTCCTCCCACTGCTCGTACAGCTCCGGGTAGGCGCTCACCTGGACCGCCTGCGCGGCCTGGGCGAGCGTCATGTCCTCCCAGCCGTCGGTGCGGCGCAGCTTCTCGTAGAACTTGAACGAGGCGTAGACCGGGTCCATGAGCTCTGCTTCGCTGCCCCAGCCCATGCTCGGGCGCTGCTGGAACAGGCCCAGGGAGTCGTCGTGGCCGTAGTCCACGTTCTCCAGCCCCGACTCCTGGAACGCCGTGGTGATCGCCACCGCGACCGCCCGCTCGTCCATGCCGTCGCGCAGGCCCACGGCCGCGATCGTGGCCGCGTTCGACGCCTGCTCCGACGAGAGGTGCGTCTCACCGATCCCGGTGGTGAAGTAGCAGCCGGTCCGGCTGGGACGCAGCGCGTCCCGCGCGTCCTCGGTGCAGCCCGCGAGTACGAGCGCCGCGAGGAGCGAGGTCAGGGCCAGGAGTGCGCGCACAGGTGACTCCGATCAGGTCGGTCGGCGGCTGGTAATCCTACCCAGGAGGCGGGCCGCTTCTCAATGAACGAACGGACCCCTTCGCGGCCCTCTTCGGAGAAGAAGTACTCCGCCGTAAGTGCCGCCGCGGCGCGCAGCTCCCCGCGCAGATCCGGTGTGGCCGTGAGCACTTTGATCCCCGCCTGCGCCGACGGCCCGCCCGACACGAGGCTCTGCACGAGCTCCCCCTGCCACTTCGCGAGCGCGTCCGGGGCCACCGCGTGGGCGACCAGGCCCCACGACTGGGCCGCCGTCGCGTCGAACGACTCGCCGGTGAGGAACAGGCGCCGCATGAGCCCGCGGTCGAGCCGGCGCGCCACCACCGGCGCGATCACCGCGGGCACCACCCCCAGCCTGACCTCGCTGAACGACATCGGCGCGTCGTGCACCGCGACCACGAGGTCCGCGGCGGCGATGAGCCCCATGCCGCCGCCCTTCGCGCCGCCGCTCGCTGCCACGACCACCGGCTTCGGGGCCTCGTCGATGTCGGCCAGCAGCTCGGCGAGATGCGCCGCCGGGAGGTCTTCGAGCCGCGTCGCCGCGGCCGACTCCTTCAGGTCCGCGCCGGCGCAGAACACCGGCCCGGTGTGGTCGATCACGATGACCCGCACGACCGGGTCCGCCACCGCCTCGGCGATGGCCTCGCGCAGCTCGCCGATCATGCGAGTCGAGAGCGCGTTGCGCCGCTGCGGGGCGTCGAGGGTAATCGAGGCCACGTTCAGGTCCGCGCGGTACTTGATGAGAGCGTCGTTGCCGTTCACGCAAGTACCGTAGACAGGGTGTCCACCAGTCCCGCAACCGACATCGCCGCGGCCGCCGCCGACCCCTCGACCGGGACCGCCGGATTCGGGTTCTACGTCCACGTGCCCTTCTGCGTCTCGCGCTGCGGCTACTGCGACTTCAACACCTACACCGCCTCCGAGCTGGGCGCCGGGGTCTCCCGCGACACCTACGCCGCGATCGTCCGCAGCGAGGTCCGCGCCGCCGCCGCCCGCTTCGACAAGCCCCCCAAGGTCGACACCGTCTTCTTCGGCGGCGGCACCCCCACCCTCCTCCCCGCCGCCGACCTCGCCGCGATCCTCGCCGAGATCGACCGCGCGTTCGGCCTCGCCGACGGCTACGAGGCCACCACCGAGGCCAACCCCGAGTCCGTCGACGCCGACTACCTCGCCGAACTCCACGACGGCGGCTTCACCCGCCTGTCGATCGGCATGCAGTCCACCGCCTCCCACGTCCTCAAGGTCCTCGACCGCGAGCACTCCCCGCAGAAGGCCCTCGACGCCGTCGCCCACGCCCGCCGCGCCGGCTTCGAGCACGTCAGCCTCGACCTCATCTACGGCACCCCCGGCGAGCGCGCCGCCGACTTCGCCGACAGCCTCGCCGCCGCCGTCGACACCGGGGTCGACCACGTCTCCGCGTACGCGCTCATCGTCGAGGACGGCACCGCGCTGGCCCGCCGCATCCGCGCCGGCCAGGTGCCCCAGCCCTCCGACGACGTCGCCGCCGACCGCTACCTCGCCGCCGAGGCCGCGCTCGCGGCCGCCGGCTTCTCCTGGTACGAGGTCTCCAACTGGGCCAAGGACGACGCCGCCCGCTGCCGCCACAACCTCCTGTACTGGGAGGGCGGCCACTGGTGGGGCGCCGGCCCCGGCGCCCACTCCCACCTGCCCGGCGTCCGCTGGTGGAACCACAAGCACCCCTCCACGTACGGCACCGCGCTCGCGCAGGGCCTGCCCGTCGCCGGCCACGAGCGCCTCACCGCCGACGACCGCTACCTCGAACGCGTGCTCCTGCTCACCCGCCTCGCCGGGGGCCTCCCGCTGGCCGAACTCCGCCCCGCCGGCGCCGCCGCGGCCGAACGCGTTGCCGCCGAAGGGCTCGCCGAACTCCGCGACGGCCGCCTCGTCCTCACCCTCCGCGGTCGCCTCCTCGCCGACGCCGTGGTGAGAGACCTCACCGCCTGACGACGCGAAAGCGAGCGCCCCGTAGATTTGACCCGTCGCGGCGAGCCGGTCCCCAGTCGGCCCCGCCGCCGCGGGCCGCGCCGACCCCCGGCACCGAGGTCCCCCCGCGGGACCGGCGGCCCCGACCCCCGCATCCTCGACACCGGAGCCCGACCGCCCATGCGCACACCATCCCCCGCCGCCTCCCGCCGCGGCGTCCTCGCCGCCTCCTTCGCGGGCCTCGCCCTCGCCGCCTGCTCCGAAGAAGAACCCCCGGCAGAGGACGACGGCGGCGCCGGCGCCGCCGAGGAGACCCCCTCGGAGTCCCCCTCGCCCGAACCGCCCCGCGAGATCACCATCACGCACGTCGGCGACACCATGCCCGGCTCGTACCCGAACCAGATGGCCTCCGACGAGGGCGCCAGCTTCTTCGACGGCGTCCGCGACAACCTCACCGGCGACCTCGTCATCGCCAACCTCGAAGGCGCGCTCTCCACCCTCGAGTTCGACAAGTGCGGCGGCGGCGAGTGCACTTACTTCCGCCTCCCCGCCGAGTACGCCCAGGTCTTCGCCGACGCCGGCTTCCACGTCCTCAACCAGGCCAACAACCACGGCTGGGACGCCGGACCCGACGGCGCCACCGAGACCCAGGAGGCCGTGCGCGCCGCCGGGATGGACGTCTGCGGCATCAAGGACGAGGTGTGCCTCTACGAGACCGAGAGCGGACTCACCGTCGGCGTCGTCGGCTTCGCGCCGTACACGTTCTACACCGACAACCGCGACCTCGACGCCGTCGCCGCCCTCGTCGCCGCCGCGAAGGAGCAGGCCGACATCGTCGTCGCCACCGCCCACCTCGGGGCCGAGGGCACCGACCACCGCCACGTCCCCGAAGGCGTCGAGAACTACCTCGGCGAGGACCGCGGCGACACCCGCGCCTTCGCCCGCACCTGCATCGACAACGGCGCCGACCTCGTCTTCGGCCACGGCCCCCACGTCCTGCGCGGCATGGAGGTCTACAACGGCAAGCTCATCGCCTACTCCCTCGGGAACTTCGGCGGCGGCCAGAACCTCTTCAGCATGGACGGCGCCCTCGGGCGCTCCGCGATCCTCTCGGTCACCATCCGCGAGGACGGCACCATCGTCTCGGCGCAGGCCCAGGCCAGCCGCATGGACGGCGACGGCTACCCCACCCTCGACGAGGACAACGGCGCGTTCGACGACCTCAACGAGCTCGCCGAGGACTTCGGGGAGAACGGCGTGACCGTCGGCGACGACGGCGTGCTCGTCATCCCGGGCGTCTGACCCCACACGTACACTGGCACTCCTGGACAGGGAGTGCCAAACTTGAGTCCGGCGGACTGAGCTTCGGCCCGGTCCGCCCGACCGTGGCACCGCATCGAGACCGAGGGGACGTGACGGCGATGGACGATCGCAAGCTCGAAGTGCTGCGCGCCATCGTCGAGGACTACGTCGCCACCCAGGAGCCCGTCGGCTCCAAGGCCGTCTCCCAGCGCCACGCCCTCGGCGTCTCCGCCGCCACCGTCCGCAACGACATGGCCTACCTCGAAGAGGCCGGCTACATCCAGCAGCCCCACACCTCCGCGGGCCGTATCCCCACCGCCAAGGGCTACCGCCTCTTCGTCGACCGCCTCGGCAAGATCAAGCCCCTCTCGGCCGCCGAGCGCCGCGCCGTGCACCGCTTCCTCTCCGAGGCCATCGACCTCGACGACGTCGTCACCCGCACCGTGCGCCTCCTCGCCCAGCTCACCCACCAGGTCGCGGTCGTCCAGTACCCGAGCCTCAACCGCTCCTCCGTGCGCCACCTCGAACTCGTCTCGCTCACCCCGACCCGGCTCATGCTCGTCATGATCACCGACACCGGACGCGTCGAGCAGCGCTACGTCGAGGTCCCCTCCGAACTCACCGAGGACGACGTCCTCGACCTGCGCCGCCTCGTCAACGAGCAGCTCCAGGGCAAGGCCCTCGCCGACGCCCCCCGCATCATCGCCGGCCTCGCCGGACTCGCCCGCCCCGAACTGCGCGCCACCGCCTCCGCGCTGGCGCGCGTCCTGCTGGAGTCCGTCGTCGCCCGCACCGAGGAGCGCGTCGCCGTCGCCGGCGCCGCCAACCTCACCCGCAACGGGAACTTCTTCGCCGGGTCGCTGCGGCCCATCCTCGAAGCCCTCGAGGAGGAGGTCGTGCTCATGCAGCTCCTCGGCCGCGCCGACTCGAACGCGCTGCTGACGGTGCGCATCGGCGACGAGAACGAGGTCGCCGACTTCCGCGAGGCCACCGTCGTCACTGCCGGGTACGGGCCCGGCTCCGTCGTCGGGCACATGGGCGTGCTCGGGCCGACCCGCATGGACTACCCGGGCACGATCGCGGCCGTCCGCGCCGTCGCCCGGTACGTCTCCGAGATTTTGGAACAGAACCGCTGACAGGACAGAGCGCACGTGGCTAAGGACTACTACGGCATTCTCGGCGTCGAACGAAACGCCGGCGAGGACGAACTGAAGAAGGCGTACCGGAAGCTGGCGCGCAAGTACCACCCCGACGTCAGCGACGAACCCGACGCGCAGGAGCGGCTGCAGGAGATCAACGCCGCCTTCGAGGTCCTCATGGACCCCCAGAAGCGCGCGATCGTCGACGCCGGAGGCGACCCGTACGCGCGGGGCGCGGCCGGCGGCGCCGGGGCGCCGTTCATGGGCTTCGAGGACATCATGGACGCCTTCTTCGGCGGCTCCATGGGCGGCTTCGGCCGCCGCGGCCCGCGCTCGCGCACCCGGCCCGGCAACGACGCGCTGCTGCGCCTCGACCTCGACCTCGAAGAGGTCGCGTTCGGCACCGAGTCGACCCTCACGGTCGACACCGCGATCCTGTGCGACTCGTGCAACGGCTCCTGCACCGAAGGGGCCACCGAGCCCCAGACGTGCAGCACCTGCGGCGGCTCCGGCGAGGTCCAGGTCGTGCAGCGCACGATCCTCGGCCAGGTCCGCACCGCGCGGCCTTGCTCGGCCTGCTCGGGCTACGGGACGATCATCACCGACCCGTGCCGCAAGTGCGGTGGCGAGGGCCGCGTGCGCTCGCGCCGGCGCATCACCGTCAAGGTCCCCGCGGGGGTCGAGGACGGCATGCGCATCCGCCTCTCCGGCGAGGGCGAGGTCGGCCCCGGCGGCGGCCCCGCCGGCGACCTGTACGTGGAGGTCCACGAGAAGCCCCACGAGGTCTTCACCCGGGACGGCTCCGACCTGCGCTGCCGCGTCCGCGTCCCCATGACCCAGGCCGCCCTCGGCACCAAGCTCAACATCCACACCCTCGACGACCAGGTCGAGGTCGAGGTCACCTCCGGCACCCAGCCCGGCACCATCAAGAAGGTCCGCGGCCACGGCGTCCCCAAGCTCCGCGGCGGCGGCGCGCGCGGCGACCTGTACGTGGAGCTCGACGTGCGCACCCCGGGCAAGCTCGACGCCGAGCAGGAGGAGCTGCTCCGCAAGCTCGCCACGCTCCGCGACGAGGAGATCAAGGAAGTGAAGGGCGGCAGCGGGTTTTTTAGCCGCATGCGCGACGCGTTCAACGGACACGCGTAGCGCACGAACCGAAGCCGCGGCGCCCCGAACGGACCGGCGCCGCGCGGCCCCTCTGCGGGGGCGCTCGACGGCGCCGGGCAGGGGCACTGGCACGCCCGTGCGAACGGCGACGGCCCGCATGATCGCCGTCCCGCACCGGGCCGCGGCGATCCTGCCGACGACGCCGGACGCCCGCGCCCGGTCCGACCCGCGACCGCACCTCGACCCCAATGCCCCGCCCCGGACGCGCTCGGCGCGAACGGGAAGCGGGGCTCCACTACACTTCGGGGCCGTGATCAGCCTCGACCCCGCGACACTGTCGTTCCTCGCCCTCATCCTCATCGCGGGCCTCGTCGCCCTTGTCGTCGTCCTGCGGCGCCGCTCGGCCCCGACCCGCGCCCCCGGCGGCCCGCGCCTCGACGCGGCCCCGCCCGCAGGCGGGCCGCAGACCGGTGAGCGCTGGCTCGCCGACGTCCCGTTCGAGGACGAGCCGCGCCGCTCCAAGGAGCGGCCGGTGCTCGTCATCGGGTACTCCGGCCGCGGTCACTGGGTCCTCAAGTGCACCACCCAGGCCCCGCGCGAGGCCGAATGGCGCGTCCTGGTCCCCGCGAACCGCTGGGACCCGCCCGCGGACAAGGACGGCTACGTCGACCTCGTCCCATACCACCTCCCGAAGGGCCGCTTCGACCACTCCTTCGGCAGCCTCGGCGACGCGGGCCTGTACCGCAAGATCACCGGCCGGCTGCGCTGGGACCGCGCGGTCGACTTCACCCGCTGACCGCTGACCGCTGACCGCTGACCGCTGACCGCTACCGCCAGCGCCTGGCGGGGCCGCCGGGCGCTCTCCCGGTCGACCACCGGACCCGGCCACCGCCTCCGGCCCGAACCCGGCCGCGGCCTCCCCACCACCTCGCCCCGTAACCTCCTCCCGGCTCACCGCTCGCACCCATCTCCGAGGCCCTAGGCTGTTGCGGTGAGCGATCCGGTCTTCCTCGTCGACGCACTCCCGGCGGTCGGCGCCTACGTCCTCGACGGCCCCGAAGGGCACCACGCCGCCGACGTGCAGCGCCTCCAGTCGGGCGAGACGCTGCTCCTCGCCGACGGCGCCGGGGGCGTCGCCTCCGCGCGCGTCGACCGCGCCGAGCGCGGGCTCCTCCACCTGGAGGTCCTCGACAACCGGACCCTCCCCGACCCCGACCCGAAGCTCACCGTCGTCCAGGCGCTCCCCAAGGGCGACCGCGGCGAACGCGCCGTGCAGATGCTCACCGAGATCGGCGTCGACGAGGTGATCCCCTGGGCCGCTTCGCGATCGATCGTCCAGTGGAAGGGCCCGCGCGGCGACAAGGCCCGCGCCAAGTGGGAGGCCACGGCCCGCGAGGCGTCGAAGCAGGCCCGCCGCGCCCACCTCGCGCACGTCGCCGAGCTCCACACCACCAAGCAGCTGGTCCAGCGCCTGCGCAGCGCCGCCCAGGTCCTCGTCCTCCACGAGGAGGCGACCTTGCCGCTCTCCAAGGTCGAACTCGCCGCGACCGGAGAGATCGCCCTCGTCATCGGTCCCGAAGGCTCCATCAGCCCCGACGAGCTCGCCGCCCTAGCGGAGTTCGGTGAGCCGGTCCGCCTCGGCGACACGGTCCTGCGCACCTCCACCGCGGGCCCCGCCGCCCTGGCCGTCCTCCAGGCCCGCCTCGGCCGCTGGTGAGCGGCCGCGCCTCCTAGGATCAGCGCATGACCGACACCGACTGCATTTTCTGCAAGCTCGCCGCCGGGGAGATCCCCTCGACCAAGGTCCTGGAGACCGAGCGCGTGCTCGCCTTCCGCGACCTCCACCCGAAGGCGCCCACGCACGTCCTGGTCATCCCCAAGACCCACTACGCGAACGTCGCCGAACTGACCGCCGCCGACCCCGCGCTGGCCGCGGAGGTCCTGGCCGCGGCGGCCGAGGTCGCCGCTTCGGAGGGCGTCGCCGAGACCGGCTGGAACCTCCTCGCGAACACGGGGGCCGAGGCCGGGCAGACCATCTTCCACGTGCACTTCCACGTGCTCGGCGGCAAATCGTTCGAACCGCTGCTGGCGGGATGAAATCACACCGCGGCATGCATTACTCGCTGTCCCTTGTCGCAGGCAGGAACTACCATTGGGGCATGGAACCAGCGGCCTGAGCGGCCGCTCGAACTCTCTTTCAGGAAGCAGGTGGCGAACAGCCCTCGCGGCGAAGCCTATGACCGACAGCTCTGACAACAGCCAGAACACCTCGACGATCACGTCCACGATCACCGTCGGCGACCAGAGCTCGCTCATGGCGTTGCTGGGCCGCGCCGACGAGAACCTCCGCTTCATCGAGCGCCGCTTCCCCGGCGTCGACCTGCACGTCCGCGGGGACACGATCACCCTCACCGGCATCAACGGCGCCCCCCGCGCCGCCGAACGGCTCGTGAAGGAGCTGCTCGCCTTGATCGAGAACGGCGAGGACATCGACGCCGACGTCATCCGGCGCACCGAGAACATGCTCAAGTCCGCTCCCGGCGAGCGCCCCGTCGACGTGCTCTCGCAGAACATCGTCTCCAAGCGCGGCAAGGCCATCCGCCCCAAGACCATCGGGCAGAAGCACTACGTCGAGGCGATCGACAACAACACCATCGTCTTCGGCATCGGCCCCGCCGGCACCGGCAAGACCTACCTCGCCATGGCCAAGGCCGTGCAGGCGCTCCAGTCCAAGGAGATCAACCGGATCATCCTCACCCGCCCCGCGGTTGAGGCCGGCGAACGGCTCGGGTTCCTGCCCGGCACGCTGTTCGAGAAGATCGACCCGTACCTGCGCCCGCTCTACGACGCGCTCCACGACATGATCGACCCCGGCTCGATCCCCAAGCTCATGGAGTCCGGGACGATCGAGGTCGCGCCGCTCGCTTTCATGCGCGGCAGGACCTTGAACGACGCGTTCATCATCCTCGACGAGGCGCAGAACACCACGCCCGAGCAGATGAAGATGTTCCTCACCCGCCTCGGCTTCGGCTCCAAGATCGTCGTCACCGGCGACATCACCCAGGTCGACCTGCCGAACAACACCACCTCCGGCCTGCGCGTGGTCCGCGACATCCTCGAAGGCGTCGAGGACGTGCACTTCGCCACGCTCCGGGCGGAAGACGTCGTCCGTCACCAGCTGGTCAGCGATATCGTGAACGCCTACGAGAAGTGGGACGCCGCGACGGAGAGCCATCGCGGACCCGCCGGGAAAGGGCATCGAGGGAACCGTGGGCATCGAGATCATCAATGAGTCCGGCCGCGAGGTCGACGAGTCGGGCATCCGCGCCGTCTCCGAGTTCGCACTGCTCGAGATGGGCGTCAACCCGCTCGCCGAGCTCTCGGTCCTCATCGTCGACATCGAGCACATGACCGAGCTCAACAAGCGCTGGATGGGCGGCACCGGGCCCACCGACGTCCTCTCGTTCCCGATGGACGACGCGATGCCCGGCCGCCCGGACTCCTCCGAGCCCGGCACGCCGATCCTCGGCGACCTCGTCCTCTCCCCGGAGGTGGCCGAGGCCCAGGCCAAGGACGCCGGGCACTCCACCGCCGACGAGCTGCACATGCTCTCCGTCCACGGCGTGCTCCACATCCTCGGCTACGACCACGCCGAGCCGGAGCAGGCCAAGGAGATGTTCGGCCTCCAGAACCGGCTGCTCGACTCCTGGCGCGCCAAACGCGCCGCCGCGGCGGAGAGTTAGGCCGCAATGCCGTACACCCTGCTGGCAGCCGCCGTCGCGCTCATCGTCGTCGCCGGGGCCGCCGCCATGGTCGACTCTGCCCTCACCGCGGTCTCCCCGGCCCGCGCCGCCGAACTCGCCGGCGAGCGCCGCCGCGGGGCCGAATCGCTCGTCAAGATCACCGAGGACCTCCCGGGGCACCTCAACCTGCTCATCCTGCTGCGCCTCGCGTGCGAGGCCGCCGCGATCTCGATCGTCGCGGTCCTGGCGTTCCACAACTGGGACGACTCGTGGACCGCGGTGGTCCTCTCCGCCGCCGTCATGACCGTCGTGTCCTTCGTCGTCATCGGCGTCAACCCGCGCACGCTCGGCCGCCAGCACGCCTACCCGGTCGCGCTGGCCGTCGCCGGGCCCGTCTCCATGCTCGGGACGGCGCTGGGGCCGCTGGCGAAGCTCCTCATCCTCCTCGGCAACGCGCTGACGCCCGGCAAGGGCTTCCGCGAGGGCCCGTTCGCGACCTCGGAGATCGAGATCCGCGAGATGGTCGACGCCGCCGAGGCCCAGGGCACCGTCGACCACGACGAGCGCGACATGATCGCCTCCGTGTTCGCCTTGGGCGACACCGTGGTCCGCGAGGTCATGGTGCCGCGCACCGCGATGGTGTGGGTGAGCGCCGAGACGACCGCGGACGAGGCCAAGCAGGTCGCGCTCCGCTCCGGCTTCTCGCGCATCCCGGTGGTCGGCGAGGACCTGGACGACCTGCGCGGCGTCGTCTACCTCAAGGACCTGGTGCGCCTCGACGACGGCGCGAACCCGGCCGTGGCCGAGGTCATGCGCGCGGTCTCGATCGTCCCGGACTCCAAGCCCGTGGACGACCTGCTGCGCGAGATGCAGACCGGCAGGATCCACATCGCGGGCGTCGTCGACGAGTACGGCGGCACCGCCGGGCTCGTCACCATCGAGGACATCCTGGAGGAGATCGTCGGCGAGATCACCGACGAGTACGACCAGGAGCTCCCGCCCGTGGCCTGGCTCGACGACCGCACCGCGCGCGTCACCGCCCGGCTCTCCGTCGAGGACCTCGCCGAGCTCTTCGACGTGGACCTGCCCGAGGTCGACGTCGACACCGTCGCCGGCCTGCTCGCCGCCGAGCTCGGCAAGGTCCCGCTCGCCGGCGACCGGGCCCGGCTCGCCGGGCTCGAACTCACCGCCGAAGGCACCGTCGGCCGGCGCAACCGCATCGAGACGGTCCGCGTCGCGCGCCTTCCCGAGGCCGACGACGAGACTCCGGAAGCCGCGACCGCAACCGACGAAAGGCACGAAATCAATGTCTGACCTGCACGTGGACGACCTCGACGCCGAGGACGCGAAACTCGTCACGCTGGCCCGCGGGGCCGCGGGGCGCGTCTCGCAGACCACCGGCGCGGCCGTCCGCGACGCCATCGGCCGCACCTACGCCTCGGCGGCGGTCGACCTGCCGTCCCTCCGGCTGACCGCGCTCCAGGCGGCGGTCGCGCAGGCGTTCGCGGCGGGGGCCGAGGCGCTGGAGGCCGCCGTGGTCTTCGGCGCCGAGTCGGACGAGGACGGCCTCAAGGCCGCCAAGGAGATCAGCAGCGACGTGACCGCTTACTCGGTCATCCGGAAAGAGGTCAACCGTCTTGCCTAGCAACGAGTTCCGCGCAGGCTTCGCCTGCTTCGTGGGCCGCCCGAACGCGGGGAAGTCCACGCTCACGAACGCGATCATGGGCCAGAAGATCGCGATCACGTCGAACCGGCCCCAGACCACGCGCCACGTGGTCCGCGCGATCCTGCACCGCCCGGACTCCCAGCTCATCCTGGTGGACACGCCCGGCCTCCACCGGCCGCGCACGCTCCTGGGGGAGCGCCTGAACGACCTGGTGCGCCAGACCTGGTCCGAGGTCGACGTCATCGGCCTGTGCCTGCCGGCCAACGAGAAGCCCGGGCCCGGCGACAAGTTCATCACCGGCGAGATCGCCAAGCTCGGCGCCAAGGTCGTCGCGGTCGTCACCAAGATCGACCTCGTCTCCAAGGACGCCCTGGTCCGCCACCTCACCAACGTCGCGGCCCTCGGCGAGTTCGCCGACATCGTGCCCGTCTCCGCGAAGACCGGGGACAACCTCGACGAGCTCGTCGGCGTGCTCTCGGGCCACCTGCCCGAGTCGCCGCAGCTCTACCCGGACGGCATGATCTCCGAGGAGCCCGAGCGGGTCATGATGGCCGAGCTCATCCGCGAGGCCGCCCTGGAGGGCGTCCGCGACGAGCTGCCGCACTCCCTCGCCGTCGTCATCGAGGACGTCGAGGACGAGGACTCCGACGGCGGCCCGCGCAAGAAGATCTGGGCCGAGATCTACGTCGAGCGCGACTCCCAGAAGGGCATCGTCATCGGCAAGGGCGGCGACCGCCTCAAGCGGGTCGGCACCAAGGCCCGCAAGGGCATCGCCCAGCTCATCGGCGGCCGCGTCTACCTCGACCTCCACGTCCGCGTCGCCAAGGACTGGCAGAAGGACCCGAAGATGCTCGAACGCCTCGGCTTCTGAGCGAAGGCCCGGCCCGAAACGGCCGGGCCTTTTCACATTCACCCCGCAAATCCACTGAAACCCCAGGTGAACAAGGCGTGACCCCCCTCACTGAACCCGCTGTGGCAGGTGGTTTCCGGGATGATGTACTCTTTACATACCGACGCGGGATAGAGCAGCTCGGTAGCTCGCCAGGCTCATAACCTGGAGGTCGGTGGTTCAAATCCGCCTCCCGCTACCAGTAGAAAACCCTGGTCAACGAAATGTTGACCAGGGTTTTTTCTTGTCCTGAGCCTGTGTGCAATGAGCGCTGCAAATGCGCCAGGGCCTGCCTGGATATCGAGAATCGTGATGCCGATTTGAGCGCTTCCGGGGGTGCTGAGCGTGCTCGGGTAGTGCCCTGTCCGTCGTTCCCGTGCGATCTTCCAGGACCTGATCTTTGCTCAGGACCATTCTGCGCGACACGCTGAAGCGAGATTGTCGATTTTTGTAGGGTTCGGCAGGCGGGGTTGGTTACTGCCGGGCGCTTGTCGTTTACGTGGGGATCTACAAGGGAGCTCACTCGTTCGAGGTCGACAAATTCTGCGTTGGCGGGGAGGCGGATTCACCTTGGGTGTTGTTGACTTCACTCAAGGTGACCTCTAGATTTCCTTTCAGCCGTTCCCCACCGAACGATTGGGACAATCATGAACTGCCGCAACGACATTGTGACCGCCCCGAACCCGCGTCAAGCCGTCAGCTACTCCGCTTATTTTCTGAACGTGCTCACCGGCCGCAAGGCCGCCGCCGAGGCACGGTTGTTGGCGACGCCGGAGGGGTGGGCCGCGTTCGTGCGGGTCCGCAGGCGGGTGCCGAGCCACTTTCGGCAGGTTCGGGTTCGCCGGGCGAGTTTTCCGAATGCCGTTACCGCCGAGGTCGTCGCCATGGTCGAGAACGGCGCTGCACATCATGCGATGACGTTCACCTTCGCCGCTACGCAGCACGGCTGGCGGCTTTCCCACTGCGAGCTGTTGGATCAGAGTCAGTCCCGTCATCGGCTGTAGCCGTGACAAGACCGAGGCCGCCGAGCATCTGCTCGGCGGCCTCTTTTGCGGGGTCTAGCGGCGGGTGCAGTTGGTGCGGAGATCGAGGCCGCTGTTCTCTGCTACGTCTTGCCACGAGAGGAATTTGAAGTTGGTGCTGGATTCTTCGGTGCCTTCGGGGGTGTTGTCGCCGTCCTGGACCACGAGGAGGCCGCCTCGGTAGCCGGGGAGGGACGTGTTGACGACGTCGGCGCCGTCGCTGTGCTGGGTGGAGTCGACGTCGCCGGAGTCGATCGTGAAGCTGCCCAGGTACGCGTTGCCGTGCTTCAAGTTGTAGACCGCGAACGTGTCGTCTCCCTGGCTGGAGGCGAGGAGGTAGCCGGTGCCGCGGCCTGTGGAGTAGATCGTGAGGCCCTCGATGTCGGTGTGGAGGACGTCGCCGCCGTAGCCGGGGTCGGGGTCGTAGGTGCACTCGTCGGTATCGGGGTCGTACACGCCCGGGAGGCCGAATTCGATGGCGGTGTCGACGAGTTCGGGTTCGCCCTTGAGGTCCGCGTTGATCTTCCAGATGCCGACGAGTTCTTGGCCGAGGTAGGCGGTGCCGGTCGCCTCGTCAACCACCATGCCCTCGACCTGGGGGTCCTGGCCGGTGTCGTCGCAGGGCTTCCACGAGTCGCCGCTGGGGAGGTCGAAGTCGGCGGGGAGGTGGAGCGTGCGGACCTTCTGCCAGGTGACGCGGTCGCCGTCGGCCTTCAGTTTCAGCAGGGCCACTTCGGATTCGGCGTTGCGGCTGACGAGGGCGTATGCGCCTGAGCGGTTCTGGAAGGTCGCCAGGCCGTAGGCGGTGTGCTCGCCGTTCACATCGTCTTGACTCCTGCTGAAGATCCAGCCGGCGTCGGGTGCCGTGACGTCCACCAGTTCGCCGTTCTCGATCTTGAAGACGCCCAGGTTGTCCATGCCTCGGTCGGAGGCCACCGCGAGGTCGACCTTCTCGCCGTCGAGCTTGAAGTCGGTGATGAGGTCGACGTTGTTGTAGCGGCCCGGGGCGTCGTCCTCGCCGGGGGCCGGGCGGGGGTCGACGTGCTGGAGCTCGTTGCCCTGGAGGTCGTAGACGTAGAGGCCGGCCTCCTTGGCGGTGGTGATGACCAGGCTGTCCGCGGGCTCGTCCGGGTCGATCCAGATCGCGGGGTCGTCGGCGTCGGCGCCGTCCTCGTCGTAGAGGGCGGGGGTCTCGAGGATCGCGGTCACCGGTTCGTCGTGCGCGGCCTGGGCCGCGGGGGCGGCGAGCAGGGCCGTCGCCGCGGCGAGGGCGGTGAGGGTGAGCAGGCGGGACGGCACGGGGCCTCCAAAAAGGCAGGGGTTCAGCGGTCAGATCGATCCTCGACCCCGCCGATGAACCCCTGGTGAATCCCGCCCCAACCTCAGCCGGTCCTGGTGCGGGTCCTCCACAGCAGCCACACGAAGTACGGCGTGCCGATCAGCGAGCAGACCAGGCCCGCCGGGATCTGGGCCGGGGCGATCACCGTGCGGCCCAACGTGTCAGCGAGGCTGACGAGGAGCACGCCGAGGAGGATCGACACCGGGAGGACGCGCGTGTGGCGGCTGCCGACGAGGCCGCGCGCCAGGTGCGGGGCCACCAGGCCCACGAAGCCGATCACGCCCACGACGGCCACGGCGGCGGCCGTCAGCACCGCGGCGGCGCCCAGGAGGAGCAGCCGGGTGCGTTCGAGCCGGACGCCGAGCGTCCGAGGAGTGTCGTCGTCGAGGGCGAGGAGGTCGATCTCCTTGCGGTGCGCCAGGATCAGCGGCAGCACCACCACGAGCGCGGCCGCGAGGGGGATCAGGCGGTCCGCGGTGCGGCCGTACGTGGTCCCCGACAGCCACGTCATGGCCTTCGGCGTGTTCCACGGGTCCGAGGCCAGGATGATGAGGGTGATCGCGGCCATGCCGATCGACCACACGGCGATGCCGATGAGCACCAGCCGGGACGTGTCGAGCCCGCCGCGCCACGCGAGCGCGTACACGAGCGCGAACGCCCCCAGGCCGCCGACGGCCGACATGCCCGTGACCGCCCACGCCCCCGACGAGGGAATCCAGGTGATGAGCGCGACCGCGCCGATCCCCGCGCCGGCCGTGACGCCGAGGAGGCCCGGTTCGGCGAGCGGGTTGCGCAGGATCCCCTGCGTCACCGCGCCCGCGCACGCGAGCGCCGCGCCGGCGAGGATCGCGGCGAGGACGCGCGGGAAGCGCTGCTCGATGATCCACGTGTAGCTCGCGCCCGTCCTGCCCGCGACCCAGTTGACCAGGTCGCCGCCCAGGAGCATCGTGTCGCCCGAGAGCATCCCCGCGAACAGCGCCCCGAGGGACGCGGCCGCGAGGCCGCCCAGGATGAGCAGGAACGCCAGGCGCCCGCGGTTCGCCGCGCCATGCAGGATCGCCGGCCGGTCCTCCGAGCCCGCGCTGGTGACCGAGCGCGCCAGCCACACCATGACCGCCGCGCCCAGGAGCGTCGTCGTGACGCCCACCGGGATCTCGATGCTCTTCTCGGCGCCCAGGACCGCGCGCACCGCGAGGTCCGCGCCGACGACCACCAGCGCGCCGCACAGGGCCGCGAAGGGAATGAGCACGCGGTGCGCCAGCAGCACCGGCACGCGCCGGGCGATCTGGCGCGCGATGACCGGGGCCGCGAGGCCCACGAAGCCGATCGGGCCCGCCACGGCGACCGCGCACGCGGCCAGCAGGAGCGAGCACAGGACCGCCAGGGTCCTGGTGCGCCGCACGTGGACGCCCAGGCTCGCGGCCGTGTCGTCGCCCAGGCGCAGCAGGTCCAGGCGCGGGGCCACGAGCATCGCGGCGACGATCGCGAGGAGCACCAGCGGCGCCGCCTGCGCCATCGACTCGAACCCGGCCAGGTTGAGACTGCCAGAGCCCCAGGCGAACAGCCCGGTCGTCTCCTCCTGGAACAGCAGGATCAGCAGGGACACCAGGGAGTTCGCGGCCATCGCCGTCGCCGAGCCGGCGAGGATCAGCCGGGTCGTGGCGGACTCGCCCCCGCCCGCCGACAGCGCGAGCACCAGGCCCGCGGTCGCGAGCGCGCCCGCGAACGCGACGCCGATCCCGGACAGGAACGGCAGCGTGATCCCGAAGGCCGCCACCGCGGTCACCGCCAGGTACGCGCCCGCGTTCACCGCGAGCGTGTCGGGGCTGGCGAGCGCGTTGCGCGCCACCGACTGGAGCAGCACGCCGGACGCGCCGAGCGCGACTCCGACGAGCACCGCCCCGGTGAGCCGGGGGAGTCGGGCGCCTTCGAGGACGTGCCACACGCCCGCGTCGGCGCCGCCGGTGACCAGTGCGAGCAGGTCACCGGCGTCCACTTCGGACGTGCCTTGGGTGAGGTGGAGCACCGCCAGCGCGACCAGGGCTCCGGCCGTGACGAGGAAGGCCGCCGCGGTCGGGACGAGGCGCGGCGCCTTCCGGGCCGGGGCCTCCGGTCGCGCCGGCGAGCTCAGGGTGCTCAACTGGCGTAGACCTCGGCGAAGTAGTCGAGGAGCGCCTCGGAGGACTTGGGGCCGCCGAAGGTCCAGGTGCCGGCGGGCAGCTCGTACGTGGTGCCGTTCTTCACGAACGCCAGGTTCTCCCAGATCGCGTTGCCCGCGACGCCGTCGCTGAAGATGTTCGTGCCGTCGGCGTTGTTCCAGATGAACTTGAGCTCGGTGTCGGTGAACTGGGCCATGCCCTCGACGTCGGTGGCGCCCAGGCCCCACATCCCGTCGGTCTCGCCGGTCCAGGCGTTCGTGAGGCCCACGGCGGTGCCGATGGAGCCGACGAGGGAGCTCGCGGCGAAGGGGCGGATGGAGACGGCGTCGCCTTCGATCCAGCCGTCGGCGTAGAGGTACGGGACGGCGCCGGTGCCGGCGGCCTCGATGGCGGCCTTGGTGTCGGCGATCTTGGCCTCGAAGTCCGACCACAGGGCCGCGGCCTCGTCGGTCTTGCCGGTGAGGGTCGCGATGAGGTCGACGTCGCTCTTCATGCGGGCGAGGTTGTCGGTCTCGTTGGAGCCCTCGGTGACCAGGACCGGCACGAACTCCTCGATCGAGGCGATGAGGGCCTCGTCGTCGGTCTCCATGACGACCAGGTCGGCGTCGAGTCCGGCGATGGCGTCGATGGACGGCTCCTGGCGGGTGCCGACGTCGGTGACGGTGTCGTCGAGCGGTACGGCGGCGCCGGCCCACATGTCGTAGCCCTCGATGTCGGCGACGCCGACGGGCATGACGCCGAGGCTCGCGACGATCTCGACCTCGGCCCATTCGAGCGCCACGACCTTCTCGGCGGGGGCGTCGAGTTCCACGGTGCGGCCGAGGAAGTCGGTGACCGAGACCGGCCCGGCGTCGCTCTCGGAGCCGCCGGACGCCTCGCCCTGTTCGGTGGTGCCGCACGCGGCGGCGGCGAGGACGGCGGCCAGTGCTGCGGGCACGGCGAACGTCTTGAGGTCGGGAATTCGCATCGGGTTCCTTCTATTCGGTGGTGGTGCCCGCGAGTCTGCGGGAGTGGTGGCGGCCGATGGGCCGGGCCGTGAGCAGGCCGGTGACGGGGTCGGCGTCGACGCGGATGTCGATGCCGTATGCGGCGGTGAGGTTCTCGGCGGTGAGCACCTCGGCCGGGGTCCCGGCGGCCTTGACGCGGCCGTCGTGGAGGAGCACGGCGCGGTCGGCGACCGCGGCGGCCTGGTCGAGGTCGTGGAGGACGACGCCGACGGCGGTGCCGTGCTCGTCGGCGAGGTCGCGGACCAGGTCGAGGATCTCGACCTGGTAGCGCAGGTCGAGGTGGTTGGTGGGCTCGTCGAGGAGGAGCACGGCGGTGTCCTGGGCGAGGCAGGAGGCGAGCCAGACGCGCTGGCGCTCGCCGCCGGAGAGGGCCTCCATGCCGCGTTCGGCCATGTGCTCGACGCCGCAGATCTCCATGGCGCGCTGGACCTTCACGGGCCCGTCGGGGTCGCCGTGGCGCCAGCGGCCGCGGTGGGGGTGGCGGCCGTAGCCGACGACGTCGGTGACGCGGATGCCGCCGGGGACGGGGCGGGACTGGGAGAGCAGCGCGACGCGGCGCGCGAAGTCCTTGGGGCTCAGGGCGGCCGATTCGGTGCCGTCGGGGAAGCCAACTGTGCCGGCCTCGGGCCGGTGCAGGCGCGCGAGGGAGCGCAGGAGGGTGGACTTCCCGGACCCGTTGGGTCCCAGGAGGGCCGTCACCTCGCCGCCGCGCAGGTCGATGTCGGCGTCGTGGACGACGGTGTCGCCGAAGTAGGCGAGTCGGAGGGCGCGGCCGCTCAAGCCTGCGTCATCTGGCATGTAGGTAAGGCTAACCTACGCTGATCTCGTTTGCATCTCGCCGGGTCACAGAGTGGGAACACTCGGCGGCGGTACTGGCGCGCGCAATTCTGGCAATGAATCCCGTTCGCGCCCAAATCCTCCCTCCTCCGGTGAGGACGCGCACACCACGCGTAAGAGTGAATACCGGCGGGTCGCTCTGGACTCGGACGTGCCGCGTGGGGTCGACTGGTCCTTGGCGGCCCCGCACCGATGCACCCCGTGTCGGCGCGGTCCGCAGGAAAGGACGAACATGACACCGAATGCGAAGGTGGGGCCTTCGAGTGTCGCCACCATCGACGACATCTGGACGGTCGAACGCGTCAAGTCGCTCGGCGTGATGACGAACGTGGAGACCGCGGCCCAGATCCTCGGGATCGGGCGGACGGTCGCGTACCGGCTGGCGAAGGACGGCGACTTCCCCGTCCAGGTCCTTCGGATCGGCCACAGCTACCGGGTACCGGTGCTGCGACTGCTGGAGGTGCTCGGCGCCGACGGCGACCGGATCGACTGAGCGGCAGGACGCTCGGCGGTCACAACCGCATACCTGAGCACGCGGCGCGGCGGCGCAACCCACGGGGAGGAAGGTTGCGCCGCCGTCTGCGTACCATCATCGCTTGCGGCGCTTGTCCTTGTGCTGGCTTTGCTCAAAACGGAAGTGCACGAAAAGTCTGCCGAAGTTCTTGGAGTCCTTGTCGACCCGGTGGTACAGGGCCTTGACCTCCTTCTGGTCCAGGAACCGCAGCACCTTCTTCTTGAGCTGGCCGGATCCCTTGCCGGGGATGATCTCCACGAGGTCGATCCGCTTGTCGACCGCCTCCTGGATCACGTCCCGCAGCGCCTTCTCGATCTGGTCGCCCTTGTTGAAGATGTCGTGGAGGTCCAGCACCAGTTTCGCCATGGCCCGAGCCTATGCGCCCTCGGCCGCGGGGGCGTCCGTGCGCTGGATGTCGGGCTCGATGTAGATGAGCTTCGCCTTGGGGACGGCGGCGCGGATGCGCGCCTCGGCGGCGTCGATCTCGGCGGCGACCTGCGCGCCGGTCTCGGACCGGTCGATGCCGACCTTGGCGGCGACCAGCAGCTCGTCGGGGCCGACGTGGAGGGTCTTGAGGTGGATGAGGACGCTCGTGCCGTCCTGCTTGATGGCGCCCTCGATGGCCGCGATGTCCTCGTGGGTGGCCGACTCGCCGATGAGCATGGAGCGGATCTCGATCGCCAGGACCACCGCGATGCAGACGAGGAGCACGCCGATCGCCATGGTGCCCAGAGCGTCGAAGACGACGTTCCCGGTGATCCAGGACAGGCCCACGCCGAAGAGGGCGAGGATGAGGCCGACGAGCGCGCCGATGTCCTCCAGGAGGATCACCGGCAGCTCGGGGGAGCGGGAGCCCTTGATGAACTGCACCCAGGTCTGCTTGCCGCGCACCGCGTTCGACTCCTTGACGGCCGTGCGCAGCGAGAACGACTCCAGGACGATCGCGATGACCAGGACGATGACGGCGACCAGCGGCGTCTTCAGGTCCTCGTGGTGGGACAGCTTGTGGTAGCCCTCGTAGAGGGCGTACACGCCGCCGATGGAGAACAGGACGATCGAGACGATGAACGCGTAGATGTAGCGCTCGCGCCCGTACCCGAACGGGTGGGCGGGGCTGGCGGCCTTGCGGGACGCCTTGCCGCCGATGAGGAGCAGGACCTGGTTCGAGGCGTCGGCGACCGAGTGCACGCCCTCGGCCAGCATCGACGCCGACCCGGTGATCCCGGCCGCCACGAACTTGGAGATCGCGATGCCGGTGTTGGCCAAGAGGGCCGCCACGATCGCCTTGGTGCCGCCTTCTGCTGACATGCGCCCGTCGTTCCTTCCGGTGAAGCCTGCGCGCGCAGCGTGCGGCGCAGACACGAGTCTGTCATGGCTTCGCAACCCCGCGGCGGGCGCCGGGTTCGCGTCCCATGCAGTCGTGAACGCTACAGGCGTACGGGTGGACGGTGTGGCCCCGCGGGCTCTACCCTTGGTGCAGGCGACGCCCCGGGAGCGATCCCGGTCAGGGCCGACGCCCGTACACCGCCAAGGGGACCTCAGCTCCCCGGCCGCCCGCCCTCCGAGGCGGGCAGCCCCTGTACGGGCCGATCCCGTGTCGCCCGCGCGCGGACCGAGTGGTGGACCGGTTCCGGCAATACGACCCGCGAGGGTCCCTGCCGAGAACCGACTCTGACCTGGAGCGCCGCCGTGACCACGCTCGACCGCACCCTCTCTCCCACCGACACCCGCGGGCCCGCCGCGCCCGAGCGCGCGACCCCCAGGCAGTGGCTCGCCGTGGCCGCCGTCTCCCTCGGCGTCTTCGTCGTCATGACCTCCGAAGTCCTCCCTGTGGGCCTGCTCACGCCGATCAGCGGCGAGCTGGGCGTCAGCGAGGGCACCGCCGGCCTCATGGTCACCGTCCCCGGCCTGGTCGCCGCGATCGCCGCGCCCCTGAGCGTCGTGCTCTCGCGGCGCCTCGACCGCCGCCTGGTGCTCATCGCCCTCGCCGTGCTCGTCGCGGGCGCGAACATCGGCGCCGCCACCGCGACCGGCTTCGGCCCGCTCCTGGCCGCCCGCGTGCTCGTGGGCGTCTCGATCGGCGCGTTCTGGGCCGTCGCCGGGGGCATCGCGCTGCGCCTGGTCCCCGCCCGGGACGTGCCGCGCGCGACCGCCGCGGTCTACGGCGGGATCGGCGCCGCCACCGTCCTCGGCGTCCCGCTCGGGACGCTCATCGGCGACCACTTCGGCTGGCGCGCGGCCCTCGTCGCGCTCACCGGCCTCGCGCTGGTCGCCATGGCCGCCATCGCGGTCCTCGTCCCCAAGCTCCCGTCGAACTCGCAGGTCTCGTTCGCGTCGCTCCCGAAGGTGGTGCGCGGCAGCAAGGCCGTGCGCACCGGCCTGGCCCTGACGTTCTTCATCGTCACCGGCCACTTCATCGCGTACACGTTCATCAGCCCGATCCTCCAGGCCAACGGTCTCGCCGCCTCCCAGGTGAGCGGCCTGCTCCTGGCGTTCGGCGCCGCCGCGCTCGTCGCCACGGTCGCCTCCGGCTCGCTCATCGGGCGGCACCTGCGCGCCACACTCGCCGTCCTCGGCGTCGCGATGGCGCTCGGCATGGCGCTCATGGCCTTCGCCGTGGGCGACCTGTTCTCGGCCACCGCGGTCCTGCTGCTGTGGGGCGCGGGCTACGGCCTGGTCTCCCCGGCCGTCCAGACCTGGTACATGAACGCGGTCGAGCCCGGCGAGGTCGAGATCGCGACCTCCCTGAACACCGTCATGTTCAACCTGTCGATCGCGGCCGGCTCCTTCGCGGGCGGCTTCGCCGTCGACCGGTCGGGTCCGGACACGGTGCTGTGGATCGGCGCCGCCCTCCTCGTGCCGGTCGTCGTGATCGCCCTCAGGGCCGCGCGCCGGCCCGCCCGCGCCTGAGCCGCCGGTCGACCCACTGCGCCAGGGCCGCAAGGCAGAACGCGGCGAGGAGCACCAGGGCCGTGTTGAGCGCGGCCCGCGGGTGGCCCAGGGCCGCGGCGTCGAGGAACGGGTACGGGTACCAGCCGGTCCGCGCGCCCTGCGCGAACGTGTAGGCGATCCACGCGACCGGCCACAGGAACGCCAGCCACGCGGTGCCCCCGTCGACCTGCCCGCGCGGCCCGAACACGAGCCAGCCGACCAGGAACGCCGCCGGGCTGAGGTAGTGGAACGCCGCGTTCACCGCCCACGCGACCCCGACCGGATGCACCAGCGGCGCGAGGACCAGCGCGAACACGATCCCGGTGATGACGATGCCGAGCAGCGCGTCCAGGCGCAGCACCCGCCACGCGCGCCCGTCCCGGTCGGGCCGCAGCGCCAGGAGGCCCGAGGCCCACAGCACCAGGAGGTTGCTCTGGATCGTGAAGTAGCTGAACAGGTGCACCAGCCGCACCCGCGTGGACTCGTCCCCGCCGCCCGCGGCGGCGTTGACGTCGGTACCGCCCTGCACCACCAGGACCGTCTGCGTCACCAAGGCCGCCAGCACGATCGCGAACAGCGTCCCGTGCCAGACCCGGCTCGCCCGCCTCCGCTTCGCCCGCATCGCGCCTCCCCGTCAGCGGGAGCGTATCGGAGCGTAGGCCCTGCGGCCGGGATTCGTCAGAGGAGGACCGGTTCGCGCCGGAACGGCTCGTCGGCCGGCTCGCACGCGGGGGTCTGCTTGCGGAACTGGCCCGGCGGGGTCCCGAAGTCGCGCTTGAACGCGGCCGCGAACGCGAACTCCGAGGCGTACCCGACCCGGCGCGCGACCGCCGACAGCGGCGCGTCGGTGTCGGCGAGGAGCCGCGCGGCGAGGGTCAAGCGCCACGACGTCAGGTACGCGAGCGGCGGCTGGCCGACCAGTTCGGTGAACCGCCGCGAGAACGCCGAGCGCGACAGGCCCGCCCGCTCGCCCAGCGACGCCACCGTCCACTGCCGCGCGGGGTCGGCGTGGATCGCCTCCAGCGCGGCCGCGACCGCGTCGTCGCCGAGCGCCACGGCCCAGCCGCCGGAGCGGCAGTCGCCGGTGTGCGGGCCCAGGAGCGCCCGCAGCAGGTACATGAGGACCGCGTCCACCAGGGCCGGGACGAGGACGTCGCCGCCGCGCAGCTCCGAGGCGAGCTCGTTGTCCAGCATGGCGATCGCGTTGGCGAGCTCGGGGCGCGCGGCCGGGTCGGCCGGCACGTGGACGAAGTCCGGGAGCGTGGCGATGAGCGGGTGGGTGCGGTTCGGCGCCATCTCGTACGCCATGCAGAGCATGACGTGCGTGGCGTCAGGGTCGTCGGCGCGGATCACGGCCCCCGACGGCTGCCGGCCCGGCTCGCACGCCGGCCCCGGCGGGGTCGCCGCCGAGTCGGCGACCAGGTGCGGGGCGCCGTGGGGGACCACGAGCATGTCGCCGGGTCCGAGCGTGAACGTCCGGCCGTCCTCGGCGACCGCGACCGCGGTGCCGCGCACCATGATCTGGAGGCCGCAGCCGTTCGACCGGCCGCCGTGCCGCACCGACCAGGGGGCCGCCCGCGCGAAGCGGGCCGCGAAGGGCCGGCCGGTCCGCAGCACCGTCATCACATCGCTGAGCACGTCCATCTCCGAAGCCTAACCGGGGCGGGACGATCGGACATGAAGCGAGGACGCTCGCGGATTGGCGATGTCGGCCCGTCCCTCTACCGTCGACGGTGTCCACCGGAATCCACACCAATGCAACGGAGACCCCCATGTCCGACACCGAGACCGCCGCGCCCGCGAAGACCGCCCCCGTCTGGCGCGCCCGCCTCATCGCCCTCGTCGCCGCCGCCGTCGCGGCCGGCCTCACCGCCGTGATCGCCGCGGCGGTCGGCGTCGAGATGAAGGCCGCCAACCCCGGCCAGGACCCCATCGAGGTGGGGTTCATCGCCGGTGCCTTCATGACCCTGCTCGCGGGCGGCCTCGGCTGGATCGCCCGCGCCGTCCTCGACCGCTTCGCTCCCCGCAAGGCCCGCCTGGTCTGGCTCATCGGCGCCGCGGCCGTGTTCGCGGTCGAGATGGTGCCGCCGTTCTACACCGAGGCCACCACCGGCACGCGGATCGTCCTGATCCTCATGCACGTGGTCGTCGCGGCGGTCCTGGTGCCGGTCTTCGGCCGGCGCCGCCCCGACCTCGAGGCCCGGGCCGCCTGACCCCCGCAACGGGTGCGGGCCGGCCGGGGATCCCCGGCCGGCCCGCGTTCTCATCCTCAGCAGTAGAGATTGGCGCCCGGGGCCACGCCCAGGATCGACGTGAAGGACTGGTACTTGGTGACGCGGCTCTGGACCTGGGCGGGGTTGCCGCCGTTGCACTCGATCGAGCCGTTGATGGACCGGATGGACTCGCCGAAGCCCGCCCCGGAGGTCATCGCGGTGTGGCCGGTCATGGAGCCCGGGCCGGACTGGGTGTTCCAGTACCAGAGGGCGGTCTGCCATGCGACCGTGGCGTTCTGCTCGACCAGCCAGGGGTTGGTCAGCAGCGGCAGGCCGAGGGCGGCGCCCGCGGCGTTGTAGTTGAAGTTCCAGCTCAACTGGATGGGGCCGCGGCCGTAGTAGGCGGCCTGCCCGGCCGGGCAGCCGTAGGACTGGCTCCAGTCGCAGTAGTGCGGGTAGTTCGCGGAGTTCTGCTCGACGATGTGGACGAGGCCGCCGGTCTCGTGGGAGACGTTCGCGAGGAACGCCGCGACCTCCTGCTTCTGGACGGTGGCGTTCCCGGTGTTGCTGAAGCCGGGGTAGGACGCGGTGGCGTTGACGAAGCCCTGGTAGGTGTAGAAGGAGTTCCGGCCCGGGAACATCTGGTTGAACTGGGCCTCGGTCACGTCGAGGCCGTTGGGGGTCCCGGGGCCGCCGGGGTCGGTGCCGCCGCCGCAGGCGACGGGGTTGCGCCAGACGCCCCACTGGCCGGTGGTGCCGGGCGTCTCGCCCTGCGTCCACCACTGGGCGGTCCAGTTCTGGCCGCCGTGGGAGACGACGTTGCCCTGGGTGTAGACGGATCCCGAGTTCCAGGCCGCGGCGCACGCGGTCTGCGCATTGGCGGCGGACGCCGAGATCCCGGTGGCCAGGGCCAGTGCGAAGACGAACGAGCCGAGCAGTGCGAGCAGCTTCCGGCGGGGTCGACGGAGCATTGGATCACCTCATATCATTAAGAAGCCTTCCTTATAGATAAATGTAACTTTTTCATCGGAACGGCACAAGAGCCTGAAAACGATGTCTTGCAGAAGTCGCGGTCCGCGCGCCTCAGGAGGCGCCTAAGCGGGCACCGGGCGGCCGAACCGGACCGGCACGCCCGGCGAGTACAGGACGCTCACCGAACCGCCCCCCGATGTGTCGAGCCCGGCCGCGGCCACCAGGTCCTCGTCGCACTCCACCAGTTCCGCGCGGTGCAGCGGCCACCGCGGGTGGCGGTTCGGGACGAACCTCAGGCGTCCCGCGATCATGGTGTGCAGTCCCCAGCGGGCCGTGAGGAAGTGCTCCAGCGGGCTCGGCTCCTCCAGCCGCGCGCCCGGCCGGACCACGATGCGGCCGCCTGCGCCCCGCGGCCCCGGCCAGCGGCGCCGGCTCGTGTACGACACCAGGCCGCCCGCCGCCGCGATCCGCATCCGCGACCACACGTAGGGCAGCCGGAACCCCGTCCGCGCCGCCAGCACCGGCACCAGCCGCGACGCGTCGAGCGACCGGAACACCACCCCGCGCCTGCCGTCGCGGTCGACCGAGTAGAGCCGCACGTTCGTCTCCGGGAACGACCCGAGGTACGGCACGCCCGGCAGCCCGAACCAGCCCACCGCGTGCATCCGGAACGGCACCAGCCCCACGTACGCGCGGCCCTCGAACAGGTCGGGGACCGTCCCGCGCGGCAGCAGCCGCGCCACCGCCTCCGGCGACACCTCCCAGTGCAGGAACGACAGCTCCAGCCACGACTGGGTCATGAGCGTCCGGCCGATCCCGCGGGGCGGATCGGGCGTCACGGGTTCGGGAGACACGGGTTCAAGAGGCATGGGCTCAGGAGGTACCGACTCGGGGGTCACCGCGGCCGCCTAGACCGGGACGGCGCCCGTGTCCGGGTCCCGGCTCGTGATGCAGTACTCCAGGCCCGCCGGGTCGCGCATCACCTGCCACCAGTGGTGGCGCCGGACCGCCTCCGCACCGAGCGCCACATGGCGCTCGGTCTCGGCGTCCACATCGCTGCACGCGAGGTCCACGTGCGCCGCGCTCGACTGGCCCTTCTCTGCCACGTCCAAGCGCTGCAGGAGGAACCGCAGCGGCATGTCCGGCGGCGAGATGAGCCGGCGGAACTCCGCCGACCGCGTGGCCGCCTGCGGCCAGCCCGTCAGGCTCTGCCAGAACACCAGCTCGTGGTCGAACGCCTGCGGCGGCACGTCCAGGCACACCTGGTCGACACGGCTGCGCTGGCCGCCGGGCCACGACTCGGGGGCCGGCACCTTCGCCTCGCCGTTGTGGTCGACCAGGCAGAACGCGAACCCGCCGGGGGAGCGGAGGACGGACAGGCCCGGCTCGGCGAACACCGGGGCCGCCCCGAGCACCTGGGCGCGCTCGGCCTCGGCCTCCACATCGTCCACGTGCAGGTCGAGGTGGTTGCCGCCCTTGCCGTCCCGTACCCGCTGCACCCGCAGGCACGGGTCCCCTCCCGGGGGCACCAGGGTCGCGAAGGCGCCCTCCGGCCCGCGGCGCGGTGACAGGTTCGAACCGGTCGCCTTGAGCCAGAAGGCGATGCCGTCCTCGAAGCCCTCGGCGGGGAAGTCCCAGAACGCGGTCGTCCACAGAATCGCCATCCCCAGAGACTAGTACGGATCGCGACACGGTTTCGCGTTCTCGGGTCTTCGGGCACGTGAAGGTGGTATGAACGCGCCCCGGACCCGTCGTTTCCCCGGTCCCGGCCCCGTCCGGCGATTAGGTTGGGCGAGTGGATGATTTCAAGGGCAACGCCGTCCACGGCGCGCGGCGCGTATGGGTGCCGCTGGTCGTGGCCGGGGTGCTGCTCGCACTGACCGCGGTGGAGGGCCTGCTCGCCAAGGCCCTCCCCGCAAGCGAGCCGGTCCCCGCCGGGACCGTGATCGAGTTCGGCTCCACCGGGCAGGTCTCGGCCCAGGTCGGCGAGGGCTGGACCCTCGACCGGACCGCCAGCGACCTGCACTCCGGGCTCCTGCTCACCCGCGGCGACGTCTCCGTGCGCCTCACGAGCGTCGAGTTCAGCGCCGGGAAGCCCGACAACGCCCAGGAGATGTGGGACGGCATGGAGCGGCTGCTCGGCGTCGCGCGCCACTCCGGCACCGAGGTGTGGCTCGGTGAGCCCACCGAGTTCGACACCAAGTGGATCACCGGCGGCCTCTACGGGAGCCTCCAGGTCGACACCGCCATCGGGACCGCGTTCGTCCTCCCCGCAGACGACGACGCCGAGGCCGTCGAGGCGCAGGTCCTGGGGCCCTTCGACGCCGACCAGGCCGACTGGACCGCGGCCACTGAGATCATCGACTCCGTGGCCTTCGACGAGGACGACGACACCGGGGAGACCGCATGACCGCCCAGGCCCTCGCGCTCCCGCGCGCCCCCCGCGTCGACGTCCGCTCGGTCGCGTTCTGGGTGATGATCGCCGCCTCCGCCTACGGGCTGTGGACGCTCAAGCAGAACTCGGTGCCGACGATGCTGGCGTTCCCGCCCAGCGCCGCCCTCAACGTCGCGGTCCTGCTCTCGTGCCTCGCGGTCGGGGTGTGGCTGGCGCGGCGGGTCATGCGGCCCGTGCAGGCGCCGCCGTGGAACGGGACGTGGCTCGCGCTCATGTGGGGCGGCCTGGCCGCGTGCGGCATCGCGATCCTCATGAACACCCGCCTCCTGTCGGTGTGGTCGCAGTCCCTCGGCCTGGAGGCCGCCTCGGACTGGTCGGCCGCGCTCACCGCGCCCCTGAACGAGGAGGTCGCGAAGCTCGCCGGCGTCGTCCTGCTCGCGGCCGTGTCGACCCGCCTCGTGCGCAGCGCCGCCGACGGCCTCGCCTACGGCGCCCTGGTCGGCTTCGGCTTCCAGATCACCGAGAACTTCACCTACGGGCTCAACGGGATCGTCATGGCCGGCGGCGTGGAGCCGTTCACGGCGACGTTCCAGACCCTGTGGATCCGGATCGTCCTCACCGGCATCGGCTCGCACTGGGCGATGAGCGCCGTCGCGGGCGCGGGCATCGGATACCTGGTGAGCGCGTCGGGCCGGTCGGCGGCGCGGCGCGTGTGGGTCGCGATCGGCTGCCTGCTCCTGGCGATGGGCATGCACTTCCTGTTCGACAGCCCGTTCCTCGGCGGCCTCGCCGGGACGCTCGCGAAGCCGCTCATCAACTTCGTCGTGGTGATGGCCGTCTACTTCGTGGTCCGGCGCGCGTTCCGCGCCCGGTGGACCGCGGTGTCGGCCGAAGAGGCCGCGGCAGGAACGCTGACGGAGGACGAGGAGCGGAGCCTGTCGCGGCGCCGCTCGCGCCGCCTGCACCTGCGCGCCTTCCCGGCCGGGCCCGAGCGCGAGGCGCAGGCCCGCGTGCAGCGCCTGCAACTGGCCCTCGTGGAGGAACGCGTCCCGGCCCTCGCGCCCGCCGAAGCGGTGCAGCCGTGGCGGGACGCGGTCGCCGAGGCCCGCGCGGCGCGCTGACCGCGTCAGCGGAACGCGAACGCCGCCCTGTCGAGCTGCACCGACCGCGGGCACAGGAACGAGCCCTGGACCTTCCTCCCGGTGTACGGCCCGCCCGTGTACTCGCGGGACGGCCCCTCGCGGTGGAAGACCACGTCCGACGCCTCGTATCCGCACGTGAAGCCCAGTTTGGTGCCGACGATCCGCAGCACGTCAGCGGTCGCGGTCCCCGCGGCGTCGTCGAAGGCGAACGCGGCGTCGCGGCCGAGGCGGAACGCGGTGCTCCCGGAGCAGTCGAAGGCCACGTCGTCGGCGTCGATGCGGACCTCCGCGGGCGGGGCCGCCGCGACCGGGACGTCCCGGACCTCGCAGCTGCCGCCCTTCTCGGACAGCGTGATGTCGGCGGCGTGCCCGGTCTCGGCGGCGCCCGCCGGGCCCGCGGCGGAGACCAGGAGCGCGGCGACGGCGGCAGCGATGAGCGGGACGTGGTTGAGTGGGAGGCGGTGTCGCGCCGGAAAGCTGCGTCGAATCCGGAAGCAGTGTGTCGGGAAACCCTGTCGCATATGGCATCGGACCTCTCTCGTGCGCGGCGCGGCCGCAGAACCGAACGGATCGTAGCTCCCGGCTGTCCGGTTTCTCCTAGTTTCAAGGGAATCCCGGCGTCGCCCGGTGGTACCGGGGTAGGACCCGCCCTGACTTTGGTATTGCCGACCGGTCCGCTTCCCCTCCTTCCGGACTAGTCCTTCAGGATTGCATTTCCGCAGGTAGAGGCGGGTATTGTAGGGTGAGCGCGTTCGCAATCAACGGAAAGGCGGCGGACCGATGCCCACCGAGCACACCTCCGGCGACCGCACCGTCGTCGCCGACCCCGCCTGGGTCGGCCCGGCGTTCCTCGCGGTCCTCCCGATCGTCGGCGCCGGCCTCGGCTGGGGCCTGATCCTCATCGCCGAGTGGATCACCGGGCTCTCCTGGTTCCCGTTCCAGGGCCTGTTCGAACTCGTCACGGACCTGCCGCGCGCCGCGCAGCTCACCGGCGGGATCGCGCTCGGCGCGGTCGCCGGATTCGTGCTCGCCCTGTGGGTGGTCTCGGAGATGCTCGCGGTCACCGTCGGGCGCGACTCGATCCGCCTCAAGCGCGGCGACCTCGACCGCTCGCTGGACCGCGCCGACATCGCCTCGGTCTTCGTGGAGGACAAGCGGCTCGTCGTCCTCGGCCACCGCCGCCAGGAGCTCGCGCAGGTCCCGTTCGACCTCGACCGCGACAAGCTCGCCGCGGCCCTGCGCCGCCACGGCTACGGCTGGCTCCCCGACGGCGACCCGTACGGCGCCGAGCTCAAGCGCTGGGTCCCCGGCGCCGACGGCCTCCCGCGCGGCGCCGACGCCCTGCTCAAGGCCCGCGACCGGGCCCTGGAGAAGTCGAACGAGGGCGACCTCGCCGAACTGCGCGACGAGCTCGCCGGACTCGACGTGGTCGTGCGCGACCGCGACAAGAAGCAGTACTGGCGCCTCGCCGACCCGGCTTGAGAAGGGAACGGCGGCATACGATCTCGCGGAGGCGCGAGGCGCGAGGCGCGAGGCGCGAGGCGCGAGGCGCGAGGCGCGAGGCGCGAGGCGCGAGGCGCGAGGCGCGAGGCCCTTGGGCCGCTGAGTTGCGGGGTCGCGACACCTAGCGTCTTGATCCCGTGCCCGGGACTCCCGCGATCCCGGTAGCCCGACCCGGTCGATCGCCCGATGCGGCCCGGTCCCGGCGGTGGCACCATCGGAGTCCACCGGAAGGGGTGCCCCCGCATGACCATGCTGCTCGTCTTCGGCCTGGCGATCCTCCTCGCCGCCGTCGTCCCCGGACCCGACTTCGCGATGGTCGTGCGCAACACCGTCATGTCCGGCCGCGGCAGCGGCATGTGGACCGCGGTCGGCATCGGCCTCGGCATCGCCGTGTGGGTCGTCGCCACCTCGATCGGGCTCGCCGCCCTGCTCGCGGCCTCCGCGCTGGCGTTCACCGCCGTTAAGCTCGCGGGCGCGGTCTACCTCGTGTACCTCGGCGCGCGCTCGATCGTCACCGCGCTCAGGGAGCGCCGCCGGCCCGCGGCCGAGATCGAACTGGGCCGCGAGATGAGCCGCTGGGCCGCGTTCCGCTCGGGCCTGCTGTGCAACCTCCTCAACCCCAAGGCGGTCGTGCTGTTCACCGCGCTCATGCCGCAGTTCCTCGACACCGGGGACCCGCTGCGCATCGCCGAGCTGGCCGCCGTCGGCATGGCCGTGTGCGCCGGGTTCTACCTGCTGCTCGCCAACCTGATCGGCCTGCTGCGCCGCGTCCTGGAGCGGCCCCGGGTGCGCGCCTGGCTCAACGGGGTCACCGGCGCCGTCATGGTCGCGCTCGGCGTCCGCGTCGCCGCGAACTGACTCCGTTACGTTGCAGGCCATGGCGGGACCGACTCCCGGGGGAGCCGCGCGCGGGCGCGCCGGACCGATGAGGTGAGATAGCACAGCGGCGGCCAGCCGACCGGACCCGCGCACTTGCGGGAGTGCGCTGAACCGGCAGACCGGCCGCCGTTCGTGCGCCCGCCGCGGCGATATCCGGTGGCGCGCGTGCGCCCGCCTCGGCAGGATGGCGCCATGAGCACTTGGGAACTTGAGACCGAGATCGAGTCGTACTACAGGCGCGGCGAGGAACGCGAACGCCTGACCCGCAACGCCCGCGGCCGACTGGAGTTCGCGCGCATGCAGGACCTGCTGCGCCGTCTCCTGCCCGGCGAGGGACTGGACGTCCTCGACGTCGGCGGCGCGACCGGGGTCCACGCGAAGTGGCTGGCCGAGGACGGCCACCGCGTCATCCTGGTCGACCCGGTCGCGGACCAGGTGGCGGTCGCGGCGGCGCTGCCCGGCGTCACGGCCGTCGTCGGCGACGCGCGCGAACTGCCGTGCGCGGACGCCGGTTTCGACGCGGTGCTGCTCATGGGCCCGCTGTACCACCTGACCGCGCGCGAGCACCGGGTCCAGGCGATCAGGGAGGCCCGCCGGTGCGCCCGCCCCGGCGGGGTCGTCGCGGCGGCGACGATCAACCGCACCGCAGGCTGGTGCGACCACCTGCTGTACCGGGCCGGCGGCCGGGACAAGGGCATCGGCCCTGAGGCGAGCCTGCGGGTGGTGCGCGAAGGCGTCCTGCGCTACTTCGACCAGGAGATCTTCACGACCGCGTATCTCGCCCACCCCGGCGAGGTCGCGTCGGAGTTCGCCGACGCGGGCCTCGAACCGGTGCAGTACGCGGTGCAGGGCTTCCCCGGCTACATCCCCGAACTCGAAGCGCTCATCGACGACGAGGACGCCCGCGCCCACCTCATGGAGGGCCTGCGGCTCATCGAGCGCGAGCCGTCGCTCCTCGGCGCGAGCAACCACCTCCTGACGGCCGCCACCGTCCCCGAATGACCCGGCGCGGGGCGCCTCCGGGCGCCCCGCAGGACGGTGCCCCGCGCGGCACGGGAAGGCGCACAACCCGTCCTGCGCCGAAGGGGCCCGGGAGGTCTGCGGCGACCCACTCGGCCGGGACACCGACCTCCTCCCCGGCGCCGGCCACATCACCTGCGTCGACGGGTACGGGAACCGGCCCGCCGTCCACGCCTGGTGCCGCGACCCCGCGGAGCGGTTGGCGCCCAACCGCTGACGCGGGCTTCCCAACCCGCTGCGGCGGTGCCACACTGGACGGGCCCGCGGGGCCACGGAGGCGCCGCGTACGGGACGTGCGCGAGGAGGCCCCATGCGTTGGATCCGGATCGCCGTCATCGGCGCCTTCCTGCTGGCCGCCGCCACCGCCGCGGTCGGCGGCTCCCTCGCCGGCGGCGACCGCGGCGGTTCCGAGCCCACCGCCTCCGAACCGACCGTTACCACCCCTTCCGCGCCGCCCGACCTCACCGCGACCGCCGAGATCCGCCGCTCCTTCATGGCCCCCGGCATCGTCGCGATCGCCGTGACCAACCACGGCGAAGCCCCCGTCCAGATCGGCGGCGTCGAACTCCGCTCGGAGTCCTTCGCGCCCTTGGGCGTCCAGGAGTTCGACGCGCACGTGCCCCCGAGCACGAACCCCCGCGACCTGCTCACCTCCTACGGCGAGGCCCGCTGCCCCGACGGGGTCGACTCGACCGCCGCGCCCGCCGCCGTCGTCCTCGACGTGACGACCGAGGACGGCGAGGCCCACCAGATCACCCTCGACCTGCCGTTCCCCAACGGCACCCTCGACCGGCTCCTCCACGAAGCCTGCGCGGCCCAGGCCGTCGCCGCCGCCACCGCGATCGAACTCGGCGACCTCTCGACCGCCGCCGACGGCACCCTGGAAGGCGACCTGGTCCTGCGGCCCCTCGACGGCGCCGCGATCGGCGCCACCGAGGTCCGCGGCAGCGTCCTGTTCACCGTCGCCTTCCCGCCCCTCGCGGCCGGGCCGGTCGCGGGCGCCGCGGGGGAGGAGATCGCCGTCCCGCTCGTCTTCGACGCGTTCCGGTGCGAAGGCCACGCCGTCGGCGACGCCAAGCAGCCCTTCGGGTTCACCGTCTGGATCACCATCGACGGCGCCGACCCCATCGCCACGCCGCTCCCCGTCCCCGACCCCCAGCGCGAGGACCTGTGGGCCATGCTCGACGCCCGCTGCGACCACGACGGCTGACCGGCCCGCCGGGGCGCGCCCCACAACCGCGCCTGCTGCCCCTGCGTGTCCGGGATCTCGACGGCGGAACTGGAGGAGGCGGTCGGGGCACATCGGACGTACGCTTGACCGGTGGGTGATCATACCGATACCTCCGGTAACGAAGCGCATATGCTGCGAACCCGCCTCGTCGGCGGCCTGCGCACCGGCGGTGCGCTCCGGAGCGAACCGGTCGCGACCGCCATGCTCGCCGTCCCCCGCCACCGCTTCCTCCCCGAAGCGCCGCTGCGCGCCGCCTACGCCGACGACGTGTACGTCACCAAGCGCGACAGCGACGGCGAGCCCGTCTCCTCCGCCTCCCAGCCGTCCATCGTCGCCGAGATGCTCGAACAGCTCGACGTCCGACCCGGCCACCGGGTGCTGGAGATCGGCGCCGGCACCGGCTACAACGCCGCGCTCCTCGACGCCCTCACCGGCCCGACCGGGTCCGTCACCACCGTCGACATCGACGCCGACACCGTCTCCCGCGCCCGCCGCGCCCTCGACGCGACCGGTTGCGAACGCGTGCGCACCGTCCGGGCGGACGGCGAGCACGGCTGGCCCGACGGCGCGCCCTACGACCGGGTCATCGCCACGGTCGGCACCTGGGACCTCCCGCCGGCCTGGTGGGACCAGCTCGCCGAGGGCGGGCGCCTCGTCGCGCCCCTGAGCATCCGCGGCTGCGAGCACTCCGTCGCCTTCGACCACGCCGGCGGCGTGATGCGCAGCCGCTCCATCGTCAGCTGCGGCTTCATGCCCATGCGCGGCCTCGGCAGCCACGAGGGCACCACCGTCGAACTCTCCTCCGGACGCATCCTCACCTTCCACGTCGACAGCGAGGTCGAGGCCGCCGGCGCCGAAGGCGCCCTCGACGGCCGCGGCACCACCGTCTGGACCTCCGTGCGCCTCAAGGTGAACGAGGACGCCACCCAGCTCTCCCTGTGGCTCGCCTGCGCCTTCCCCGGCTACGGCCGCATGAGCGCGCCCTTCGGCGACCACGGCCTCCAGCGGCTCCTCATGCGCTGGGCCAATCCGGCGGTGGTCGAAGGCGCCGACTTCGCCTACGTGGTGTGCCGGAAGGTCCCGGGCGGCAACGAGATCGGCGTGCGCGGCCACGGCCCCGACGGCGCCGCGCTCGCCGCGCGGGTCGCCGCCGAGGCGAACCTGTGGGACCGCGAGTGCCGCGACGGCGTCAGCCTCCAGATCACCGCCTACCGCACCGGCGGGCGCGCCGAGTCCCCCGAGGACGGCGCCGAGCCGCGGTTCACCGTCCCCAAACGCCACACCCGCCTGGCGATCCGCGTCGCGCCCGTGGCCGGCGCCCTCCGATAGCGGCCTGCCCGAACCGCTTTCAGCCCCCGTTCTATGGTGGGGTCAGTCAGTCCCCGCCGGCCCCGCGACGTCCCCCCGCGACCCTCCCGGCCCCCGGGTGACCCCGAGTAGTGAATCCGCGCCGACCGGTCGCAGTGGACGCAATGCGCTTTAATGGTCGGCGCCCCGAGAACCCTCCCGACCCCACTCGCCTCCGCCCCGAGTCGGTCGGACGACACGCATTCCCAGAAAGGACGCCCCCGATGTCCGATCCGACATTCAAGCAGCGGGCACGCTACTGGTTCGACAACACCATGTCGAAGGGCACGAAAGCGCTCATCGGATGGCTCACTGTCATCACCTTCGCACTCACCGCCATCGGCGCGCTGTTCCTGCTGGTCGCAGGCCAGGGCTCCGGCGTCGGCGGTTCACTGTGGACCTCGTTCATCCACATTCTCGACGCCGGAACGATCACCGGAGACGGCGAAGGCGCCCCGTACATGGTGATCATGTTCATCACCACGATCGGCGGACTGGTCATCCTCTCGTCACTCGTCGGTGTCCTCACCACCGGACTCGACGCGAAACTCGAAGACCTCCGCAAAGGCCGCTCGCTCGTCGTCGAGAAGGACCACACCGTCGTCCTCGGATGGTCCGATCAGGTCTTCATCGTCATCTCCGAACTCGTGGAGGCCAACGAGAGCGAGAAGCGCGCCGTCATCGCGATCCTCGCCGACCGCGACAAGGTCGAGATGGAGGACGAGATCCGCTCCAAGCTCCCCGACCTCAAGACCACCCACGTCGTCTGCCGCACCGGCGACCCCGCCGACCCCGACGACATCGCGATCGTCAACCCCGGCCAGGCCAAGAGCGTCATCCTCCTCACCTCCGCCGAGGACGACCCCGACGCGCAGCTCGTCCGCAGCCTCCTCGCCGTCACCCAAGGCGGCCAAGGGAACCTGAAGTGCCACGTCGTCGGCGCCGTCGCCGAGAGCCGCAACCTCCCCGCCGCCCGCCTCGCCGGCGGCCGCGGCGCGCACGTCGTCGACGCCAACGACCTCATGGCCCGCCTCATGGTCCAGACCTGCCGCCAGTCCGGCCTCTCGGTCGTCTACACCGACCTGCTCGACTTCGGCGGCGACGAGATCTACATGGTCGAGGAGCCGAACCTGTTCGGCCGCCCCCTCAGCCAGGCCCTCCACTCGTACCGGACCTCCTCGTTCCTCGGCGTCCTCACCAAGGAGGGCCGCTGCATCGTCAACCCGCCCTCCAACGCCTCGCTCCAGCCCGGCGACAAGCTCATCCTCATCGCCTCCGACGACTCCGCGATCCGGCTCGACGGCTCCCGCCCCGTCATCGACGAGTCCGCGATCATCGCCCGCGCCGAGCCCAAGCACCGGCCCGAGCGCACCCTCATCCTCGGCTGGAACGCCAAGACCCGCATGGTCCTAGAGCAGCTCGACCAGTACGTGGCCCCCGGCTCGGTCACCGACGTCGTCACCGACCACCCCGACGCCGCCGAGGCCATCCGCAAGATCGGCCCCACCATGCGCGTCCAGGGCCTCAACTTCAAGCAGGACGACACCACCGACCGCCTCCTGCTCGAATCGCTCAAGCCCGGGACCTACGACCACATCATCGCGCTGTGCTCCGACGACGTCCCGCCCCAGCTCGCGGACTCCAAGACCCTCGTCACCCTGCTCCACCTGCGCGACATGTCCCAGCGCGCCAACACCCGCTTCAAGGTCGTCTCCGAGATGGCCGACGACCGCAACCGCACCCTCGCGCAGGTCACGCAGGCCGACGACTTCATCGTCAGCGACAAGCTCATCAGCCTGCTGCTGACCCAGACCGCCGAGAACCCGCACCTCTCGCACGTGTTCGGGAACCTCTTCAGCCCCGAGGGCTCCGAGATCTACCTCAAGCCCGCCGACCACTACGTGCGCCCCGGCGTGCCGGTCAACTTCTACACCGTCGCCGAGTCGGCCCGGCGCCGCGGCGAGACCGCGATCGGCTACCGCGTCGTCGCCGAGGCCCAGCAGGCGCCGAGCTACGGCGTCCACCTCAACCCGGACAAATCCGTCCAGATGATGCTTCAGGCCAGCGACAAGATCGTGGTCCTCGCCGAGGACTGAGGGGTCTTACGACCTTCGGATGAACCGGATTTACACCGCAGAGCGGAGGGCGGTGTCGGTCGTTCCAGGTAGCTTCGACAGGGTCCGCGACACCCGGCGGACGCAGCACCGACGACGCTGCACCTAATGAAGGACACCAGGATGACCGACACCACCACGGCGGCCCCGGCCGCCGCACCCGAGGCCCCGGCGCGGGCCCCGATCACCCGATTGTGGGTCTACGCCAGGCAGCACCTGCGCCTCCTCCTCATCGGCGGCGCCCTCTCCTTCGCCGGCGGGATCGTCGGCCTCGTCCAGCCGCTCATCGCGATGGACGTGATCGACACCCTCTCCGCGAACGAGTCCCTCACCCGGCCGCTGCTCTACCTCACGGCCGTGGTCGTGGTCGGCGGCGCGCTGACCGCCCTCGGCCCGTACCTCATGCAGATCGCCGGCCAGGACGTCGTGCTCACCGTCCGCAAGGACCTCATCGGGCGCCTCGTGCGCCTCCAGGTGGCCGAGGTCGACCGGCTCAAGCCCGGCGACCTCGTCTCCCGCCTCACCTCCGACACGAACCTCCTGCGCACCGTCGCCAGCACCACCGTCATCGGCGGCGTCACCGACGTGTTCATGATCCTCGGCGGCATCGGCCTCATGGCCTGGCTCGACCCGGTCCTGTTCGGCACCACCATGGCCATGGTCGCCATGGTCACGGTCATGATGCTGTTCATCATGCCGCGCATCCAGAACGCCACGGTCGACTCGCAGAAGGCCCTGGGCGACATGGGCTCGCTCCTGGAGCGGATCTTCAGCGCGTTCCGCACCGTCAAGGCGTCCGGCGCCGAGGACCACGAGATCGCCCGCCTCGAAGGCGCCGCCACCACCGCCCGCGACAAGGGCGTCAAGGCGTCGCTGTGGGAGGCGCTGGCCGGGGTCGCCGCGTTCATGCCGGTGAACATCGCGTTCCTGCTGGTCCTCGGCGTGGGTGGCGCGCGCGTGGCCTCCGGGGCGATGGAGGTGGGGACCCTCATCGGGTTCCTGCTGCTCCTGTTCTACCTGATGGGGCCGATCAGCGGCCTGGTCGCCTCGCTCTCGCAGCTCCAGACCGGGCTCGCCGCGATCCACCGGGTCGAGGAGGTCGCGAACCTCGACTCCGAAGCGGCCCAAGGCGAACCGCGGGCCGCGGCCTCGGAGGGGCCGGCGGGGGTGACATTCGAGGACGTCACGTTCCGGTACGCCGAGGACCTGCCGTACGTGCACCACGGCGTCACGTTCGCTTCGAGCGGGCGCGGGCTGACCGCGCTCGTCGGGCCGTCGGGCGCGGGCAAGACCACGGTGTTCTCGCTGATCGAGCGGTTCTACCCGGTGACCACGGGGACCGTCTCGGTCGACGGGGTCGACGTGCGCGACTGGCCGCTGGAGGACCTGCGCGGCGTCATCGGGTACGTCGAGCAGGACGCCCCGGTCCTCGACGGCACGCTCCGGGAGAACCTGGTGATGGCCGCGCAGGACGCGACCGAGTCGGAGATCGCGGACGTCGTGAAGACGGCGCGGCTCACCGAACTCGTGGAGAAGCTGCCCGACGGCCTCGAATCGCGGATCGGCTACCGCGGCACGACGCTCTCGGGCGGCGAGCGACAGCGCGTCGCGATCGCGCGGGCGCTGCTGCGCAAGCCGCGGCTGCTGCTCCTCGACGAGGCGACCTCGCAGCTCGACGCCGCGAACGAGGCGTCGCTGAAGCAGGTCATGCTCGACGCGGCCGAGCGCACCAACGTCCTGGTGGTGGCCCACCGGCTGTCGACGGTGACCAGCGCCGACCAGATCGTGGTCTTCGACGCCGGCATCGTCCGCGCGGTCGGCACCCACGCCGAACTGGTGGAGAAGGACGACCTCTACCGCGACCTGGCGGCCTCGCAGCTCCTCACGGCCGCTTAAGGAAACGCGTTGGAGGGGGCCGGACCGCGCAGCGGTCCGGCCCCCTCCAACGCGTGGGGTTCACTGAGCCGGGTCCGGTCGTGTTCGAGGATCGGCCCGGCATCGTGTCGGCCCTATGCGGAGTGGGTGCCCGTGCCGATGCCGGTTCCTGTGCTTGGGCGGCCTGCGGTTCGGGAGTGTTGCGGCGGTTCTGCGCAAATCGGGCGTGGGCAGGCGCCCCCGATTCGATGATGCCCGGCGGGTCCGACAGTGCGGCAATGCGCGGTGGATTCATATTTGCGGGCGTCGATGCTTGACGTTCGGCTGCGGGTGTATGAGGATGTTATAGAAAGCGGTTCCTATCGCTTTCCAGGGCGGTGCAGAGCGGTTCTCGCTGTGCATGCTCCGGATAAGGCGCTGAAATCAGAAACCGGTTCCCGGTTCGACGATGCAGATTCGGAGCCGTATCGAAGCGATGCTGGCAGGCCGCTCTGCTCTGCCTGGGCCCGCCGCTGCGGTGACCGGACCGATGGTCGCGGTGGCGCATGCCGGGGTGGCCGCCACCGCCGGAGCGGCGGGCCGCGCCTGAGCTTAAAACCGGGCAGGGGGGACCGCGCCCGAGCGTGAGAACGGGCGGAGTGGGCCGCGCCCGAGCGTGAGCACAGGCGGAGTGGGCCGAGCGCTCGCGATCGCGGCACTCGGCCGCGCCGCGATCGGCCGCGCCGCCGCCGACTGCACCCGCCGCGCGGTGTCCTTCGGCGTCCCGACCGTGGCCGGTGGTCCGTCGTAGGGTGAATCGCCCGATTTCAACCAGGCTTCAGATGCCGTTCAGCAGAGCTTCAACCCTGGTCCCGCGCGAATACGGGCGCGCGCGGTTGGCTGAAGTCACCCAGGCCCTCCGGGCCCTCCCCCCAGAAAGGTGGACGCACATGTCCCGCAAGGGCGCCCTCCTTCGCGGCGCGGCGGCTCTCGCCGCCGCCGGCGCGCTGATCGGCCTTATGGCCTCCCCGGCCGCCGCCAAGCCGCACAAGCCGCACCACCACGACTCGGACCCGATCGTCATCGCCCACCGCGGCGCCAGCGGCTACCTGCCCGAGCACACGCTGGAGGCGTACGCCCTCGCGGTCGAGCTCGGCGCCGACGTCATCGAGCCGGACCTGGTGCTCACCAAGGACGGGGAGCTCCTGGCCCGCCACGAGCCGGTCCTGGACGAGACCACCGACATCGCCCAGCATCCCGAGTTCGCGGACCGCAAGACCACCAAGCTGATCGACGGCGCGCCCGTCACCGGCTTCTTCGCCGACGACTTCACCCTCGCCGAGCTCAAGACCCTCCGCGCCGAGGAGCGCCTGCCCTCGGTGCGCCCGCAGAGCGCCGCGCACGACGGCGAGTTCGAGCTGGTCACCTACGACGAGGTCCTCGACTTCGTGGACGACCTCGACCGCAAGGTCGTCACCTACCCCGAGATGAAGCACCCGTCCTACTACGAGGACAAGGGGATGAGCATCGAGGAGGAGCTGGCCGACCTGCTCGACGAGCGCCGCCTCGACCGGAAGCGCTCCCCGGTGTGGATCCAGTCGTTCGAGTACCAGAGCCTGCTCAACATCGCCGAACTCGTGGACAACCGGATCGGGCTGAACATCGACGGGCAGGGCGAGATCTCCGACGCCGAGCTCGACGAGTACGCCGACACCCTCGACACGGTGAGCCTGAACAAGAACCGCATCGTCCCGCGCGACGCGAACGGCTACCTGATGGAGCCGACCGACGTGGTCGAGCGCGCGCACGACCGCGGCCTCGACGTGCACGTGTGGACGTTCCGCAACGAGAACCAGTTCCTCCCCGCCGACTTCCGCGAGGGGAGCGGCGGTGCCGCATGGGGCGACTTCGAGTCCGAGTACGACCTGTTCTACTCGCTCGACGTCGACGCCGTCTTCAGTGACTACCCGGACAAGGCGATCGCAGCCCGCGACTGCTGACGACCGGGTCGCGAACCCAGGATTCGCAACCGAGAAAGAAGGGCCGCCCTGCCGCCGGGGCGGCCCTTCCCCGTGTCCGGGGGCGGCTGCGGCCCCCGCGGCCGGGTGTGTCCGGAGTGGAGCGCCCCGGCGGCAACGGTGCCCGCGGGCTGCGGCGGTTCGGTGCGGGCGCGGCCCGGGCGGGGTCTTGACCGGGCCGGGGCTATCTACTAGTTTCGATATATGAACGAGTATTCGCATTGCGAACACTCGGTGCCGTCGCCTCGCTCCTCCCGGAAGGCACCCGCATGAGACGCACGCTCGCCCTCGCCTCCATGTCAGCCCTGGCCCTCGCGCTCGCCGCGACCACCGCCGCCTGCGGCGGCGAGGAGGACGGCGCCGGGGGAGCGGACGCCGTCTCGGTCGGCGTCATCCCGATCGTCGACGTCGCCCCCATCTACCTCGGCATCGAGCAGGGCTTCTTCGCAGCGCGCGACATCGAGCTCGAACTCACCGCCGCCCAAGGGGGCGCGGCCATCGTCCCCGGGGTCGCGGCCGGCGAGTTCGACTTCGGGTTCTCCAACATCACCTCGCTCCTCCTCGCCCAGTCCTCGGGCCTGCCGATCGAGATCGTCGCGAACGGGGTCGCCTCCACCGGCGTCGCGGGCGAGGACTTCGGCGCCGTCATGGTCCCCGCCGACAGTCCGATCCAGACCGCCGCCGACCTCGCCGACGCCACCGTCGCGGTCAACACCCTGAACAACATCGGCGACACGACCGTCCGCGAGTCCGTCCGCATCGACGGCGGCGACCCCACCGGCATCGGCTTCACCGAGATCGCCTTCCCCGACATGCCCGCGCAGCTCAGCGCCGGGAACGTCGACGCCGCCTGGGTCGTGGAGCCCTTCAAGTCCCTCATCGAGGCCGAGGGCGGCCGGCCCGTCGCCTGGAACTACGTCGACGCCGCCCCCGACCTCACCGTCGCCGCCTACTTCGCCACCTCTCAACTCGTGCAAGAGGACCCCGACCTCGTCCAGCGCTTCGCCGACGCCATCGCCGAATCGCTCCAGTACGCGACCGACAACCCCGAGGCCGTCCGCGATATCCTGGGCACCTACACCGACATCAGTCCCGAGATCCGCGCCGCCCTGACCCTGCCGGCCTTCCCCGCAGCGGTCAACAAGGACTCCGTGGAGCGCCTCGCCGAACTCGGCGAAGCCGACGGCATCTTCGAGAACCCCCCAGACGTGGACGCGCTCCTGCCATGAGTCCGCAGCGTTCGAACGACGCGAGCACCATGAGCGACCAGCGGCTCCACTCCTCAAGACCCCGGCCGCGTCCAGTCCCACCGCTGCTCCTCGGCGCGGCCGGGGTCGCCGCGGCCCTGCTCGCCGGCCAGCTCCTCCCGCTCACGCCCCTGGTGGACCCCAGGTACTTTCCGACCACCGGCGCCGTTCTCGGCGCCCTCGCCGACGACCTCGCGCGCGCCGAGTTCTGGCGGGCCCTTGCCGACACGCTCACCGCCTGGGCGCTCGGGCTCGCCATCGCCGTCGCCGCGGGCGCCGCCCTCGGCATCCTCATCGGGTCCCTCCCGCCCGTGCGCGCCGCCACCGCCTCCACCATCGAGTTCCTGCGCCCGATCCCCTCGGTCGCCCTGGTGCCCTTGGCGGTCCTGCTGTTCGGCACCCGCCTGCCCTCGACGCTCCTCCTCGTCGTCTACGCCGCGTTCTGGCAGGTCCTCGTCCAGGTCCTCGCGGGCGTGCGCGACATCGACCCCGTCGCCGCCGACACCGCGAAGAGCCTGCGGCTCACCGCATGGCAGCGCCTGACCCGCCTCGCCTGGCCCACCGCCCTGCCCTACCTCATGACCGGGGTGCGGCTCGCCGCCACCGTCGCGCTCGTCCTCGCCGTCACCGCCGAACTCGTCATCGGCTCGCCCGGCCTCGGCAACGAGATCGCCGTCGCCCAGACCTCCGGCGCCGCCGACCGCATGTACGCGCTCATCCTCGTCGCGGGCGCCCTCGGCGTCCTCGTCAACCTCGGCGTGCGCCTCCTCGAACGCGAAGCGCTCTCCTGGCACCCGGCCGTGCGAGGTGACGCGCGGTGGTGACCCTCGCCCGCAAGACCCTCCTCGCCCTCGGCCTCCCCGCGGCCCTGTTCGCCCTGTGGTGGTTCGCCTCCGCGGGCTCCACCAGCTTCTACTTCCCGCCCCTGTCCGCGATCACCGCCGAGTTCGCCGAGACCTGGACGCCCGAGCGCTGGCGCGACGACGTCCTCCCCAGCGTCGCCCGCCTCGCCGCCGGCTACACCGCCTCCGCCGCCGCCGGGATCGCCCTCGGCGTCCTCATCGGACGGACGCGCTGGCTCTTCCACCTCACCGAGCCCGTCCTGGAGTTCGCCCGCGCCGTCCCGCCGCCGGTCCTCGTCCCGGTCATCATGCTGTTCGCCGGCATCGGCGACGGCATGAAGACCGCCGTCATCGTCTCCGGCTGCGTCTGGCCGATCCTGCTCAACACCGTCGCCGGGGTCCGCTCGGTCGAACCGGTCCAGCTCGACACCGCCGCCGCGTTCCGCCTGGGCCGCAACAGGACCCTCCTCGCCGTGGTCCTGCCCGGCGCGAGTCCGCGCATCGTCACCGGCATGCGCCAGGCCCTCGCGATCGGCGTCATCCTCATGGTCGTCAGCGAGATGTTCGCCGCCCAGTCCGGGCTCGGCTTCGCGATCGTCCAGTTCCAGCGCAGCTACGCGATCCCCGCGATGTGGAGCGGCATCCTGCTCCTCGGCTGCCTCGGCGCGGCCCTCGCCGCCCTGTTCACGGTGTTCGACCGCGCGGTCCTGCACTGGCACCACCGCCAACGGGCCGAGGAGGTCTGAGTGCTCGAAGTCGCCGGGATCGGCAAGGACTACCGCGTCGACGGGGGAGTGTTCACCGCCGTCGACTCCCTCAGCTTCCATGTGGCCGAGGGCGAACTCGTGTGCGTCGTCGGCCCCTCCGGCTGCGGCAAGACCACGCTCCTGCGGATGTGCGCCGGGCTCCTCGCGCCCACCCGCGGCACCGCCCGCGTCGACGGCCGCGACGTCGACGGCCCGCCCGAGGGGACCGCCGTCGTCTTCCAGGAGTACGGCCGCAGCCTCTTCCCGTGGATGCGCGTGGGCGCCAACGTCGAACTCCCGCTCAAGCGCCTCGGCCTCACCCGCGCCGAACGCCGCGACCGCGTCGCCGAGGCCCTGCGCCTGGTCGACCTCGAAGGGAAGGAACAGGTCTGGCCCTGGCAGCTCTCCGGCGGCATGCAGCAGCGCGTCGCCATCGCCCGCGCCGTCGCGTTCCGGCCCCGCCTGCTGCTCATGGACGAGCCCTTCGCCGCCGTCGACGCCCAGACCCGCGCCGACCTCGAAGACCTCATCCGCGACCTGTGGTCCCGCCTCGGGATCACGGTCGTCTTCATCACCCACGACATCGACGAGTCGGTCTACCTCGGCCAGCGCGTCCTCGTCCTCTCCTCCCCGCCGACCACGCTCCGCGCCGAGATCCACATCGACCTCGGCCCCGACCGCGACCAGCTCGACACCCGCTCCGCCCCCGCGTTCGCGAAGCTCCGCGCCGCCGTCTGGCGCGAGATCCAGGCCGCCAAGCGAGGTGCCGCATGAGGACCCGCGTCGGGATCGTCGGCGCCGGACCCGCCGGGCTCCTCCTCGCGCACCTCCTCGCCGCCGAGGGGATCGACGTCGTCGTGCTGGAGCGCCGCAGCCGCGCCCACTGCGAGTCCCGCATCCGCGCCGGCGTCCTCGAACAGGCCACCGCCGACACCCTCACCGCCGCCGGCGTCGGCGACCGCATGCGCGCCGAAGGCCACGTCCACCACGGCATCGAACTGCGCTTCGGCGGCGAAGGCCACCGGATCGCCTTCGACGAACTCGTGCCCGGCCGCGCCATCACCGTCTACGGCCAGCAGGAGGTCGTCAAGGACCTCATCGCCGCGAACCTCGCCAACGGGGTCGACCTCCGCTTCGAGGTCGAGGGCATCACCCTCGGCGGCATCGACGGCGAACCGCACCTCCAGTGGGCCGGCGGGCGCCTCGACTGCGACTTCATCGCCGGATGCGACGGCTTCCACGGCGTCTCCCGCGCCTCCGTCCCCGCCGGGCGCCTCACCGCCTACGAGAAGACCTACCCCTTCGCGTGGCTCGGCGTCCTCGCCGCCGTCGCCCCCTCCGCCCCCGAGCTCGTCTACTCCGCCTCCGACCGCGGGTTCTCCCTGCACTCCATGCGCAGCGACACCGTCAGCCGCTTCTACCTCCAGGTGCCGCCCGAGACCCGCCCCGAGGACTGGAGCGCCGCCGCGATCTGGGACGAGCTCAAGGCCCGCCACGAGACCGTCCCCGGCTTCACGCTCGCGACCGGCCCGGTCATGTCCGTCGACGTCGCCGCCATGCGCTCGTTCGTGGCCGAGCCCATGCGGTTCGGGCGCCTCCTCCTCGCCGGGGACGCCGCGCACATCGTCCCGCCCACCGGCGCGAAGGGCCTCAACCTCGCCGTCGCCGACGTCCGGGTGCTCGCCCGCGCCCTGGGGGAGTACTACCGCTCCGGCCGCGAGGACCTGCTCGACGCGTACTCGGCGACCTGCCTGGAGCGGGTCTGGCGCGCCCAGCACTTCTCGTGGTGGATGACGACCCTGCTGCACCGCTTCGCGGACGCCGACGCCTACGACCGGCGGCTCCAGCGCGCGCACCTCGACTACGTGGCCCGTTCGCGGGCGCAGGCGACCGCGCTGGCGGAGAACTACGTGGGGCCGCCGTACGAGGGCTGACGAGCCCCCGGCCGAGGCGACCCCTCATCATTAATGAAAATCGTTCCCGTTATGCTCGGGCCATGCCAGGACCGACCGGGCCCTCAGCGGGGCAGGCGCAGCCGGAAGTGGACCGTCTCGAACGGCTCGCCGGCGTCGCCGCGGTGCTCGTTGACGGCCACCCGCTCGTCGAACAGCACCGCGCCGCGCCGCGACCAGAACTCCACCGCGCCGGGCGTGCGCGCGTCGGTGTGCAGGTAGACGCCGGTGTAGCGCTCGCGGGAGGCCGCGAAGTCGAGGCACGCGTCCACGAGCGCGCCCGCGAGGCCGCGGCGGCGGTGCTCGGGCCGCACGTACACGCGGTACAGGCTCGCGGTGCGGCCCTCCTCGAACCGGTCGGCGACCTCCGGCGGGTGCGGCGGCGAGGTCGGCGTCTGCCCGCGCACGCCCGCGGTCGCCACGACCCGGCCCCCGCGCTCGGCCACGAAGAGCGCGTTGTCCTCGGGCGCCAGGTAGAACGACTCGACGTCGATGATGTCGGCGTGCCACTGCGGCAGGTAGCCGTGCCCGAAGTCCCGGTAGACGGTGTCGAGCATCACCGAGCGGGCGTCGGCGATGTCGCCCGGTTCCGCTTGGCGCACTACGTAACCCGATAGTCCCCTGATCTCGTCTGCGGTGGCGGTGCTCGACATGTGTGCCATTATTGCAGGCGTTTTGCAACAAGTAGCGGTTCGCGACAAGAGACGAGGCCCACTCCATGCCCCAGCGACGGACGCCCCTGACCCGGCGCACCCTGCTCACCGCCGCGCCCCTCGGCCTCACCGCCGCCGCGGTCGCCGGCTGCTTCGCCCCCGGCGAGAGCGGCACGGGCACGCTCGTCCTCGCCAACGCCCTCACCCCCGCCGCGGGCCTCTCCCCGCACTCCGAGGACGCGTTCCTCCTCGCCCGCTGGTCCGTCGCCGAGACCCTCCTGGCCCTCGACGACGACGGCCTGCCGAGCGCCCTCCTCGCCACCGACTGGGCCCAGGCCGAGGACGGCTCCTGGGACCTCACCCTCCGCGAAGGCGTCCGCTTCCACGACGGCACGCTCCTGGACGCCGCGGCCGCGGCCGCCGCCCTCACCGCCGCCGCGAACGCCGCCGCCGTCCCCCGCGTCGTCGACGGCCTCGGCCTCACCGCCGAGCCCACCGGCGCTCTCACCCTCCGGGTCGCCACCGCCGCTCCCGACCCCGTGCTCCCGCAGCGCCTCTCCAGCCCCCAGCTCGCGATCCTCGCCCCCGCCGCCTACACCGGGGACGCCGTCGACCCGGTCGGGCACGCCACCGGGCCCTACGCCATCGCCGCGTCCACCACCACCGGCGTCGAACTCGAACGCCACGACGACTACTGGGGCGAGCGGGCCGCCATGGCCTCCTACCGCGCCGACTACGTCCCCGACGCCGCCACCCGCGTCGCCGCCCTCCGCTCCGGCGAGGCCCACGTCATCGAGGCCGTCCCCTACGCCCAGATCGCGAACCTCGACGACGCCCGGCTCCAGGACGCCCCCACCGGCCGCACCGTCAGCCTCTACCTCAACACCGAAGGGCCCCTTGCCGACCCGGCACTCCGCGCCGCCGTCGCCGCCGCCGTCGACCCCGCCCCGATCGTGGACGACATCTACGAAGGCCGCGCCGACGCCCCCGAAGGGCTCTTCGGCCCCGCCCTCGCCTGGGCCGCCGACCACCGCCCCTACGACCTCCCCGCACCCGCCGACCCCGGCGGCACCGCCGTCACCCTCGCCACCTACACCAACCGCGCCGAACTCCCCGAAGCCCTCACCGTCATCGCCGCCCAGCTCGAGGCCGCCGGGTTCACCGTCGCCACCGAGGTCCGCGAGTACAACGACATCGAGCCCGACATGCTCGCCGGCGCCTTCGACCTCGTCCTCATGTCCCGCTCCGTCGTCCAGGACTCCGGCGACGCCTACACCTACCTCGACTCCGACTTCACCGGCGACGGCGGCTTCAACGTCGCCCGCCTCGCCGACCCCGCCGTCGACGCGGCCGTCGCCGCCGTCGCCACCGCCCCCGACCGCCAGGCCGCCGTCCTCGACGCCGAAGCCCTCGTCCTCGCCACCGTCGCCGTCGTCCCCATCGCCCACGAACGCCTCGTCACCGGTGTCGCCCCAGGCGTCACCGACGTCGCCAGCGACCCCCGCGAACGGCGCATCATCACCGCCGCCACCGCGATCGGCTGACCGTGGCCCTCCTCCGGGGCCTCCTCGCACGGCTCGCCGTCCTCGCCGCCGTCCTCGCCGCGATCGGCCTCCTGCCTTGGCTCGCCCGCCGCGACCCCGCCCTCACCGTCCTGCGCGCCCGCTACCCCGGACGCGAGGCCACCGACACCGCCCTCGCCGCCGTCCGCGCCGACCTCGGCCTCGACGCCGGACCCCTCCGCCTCCTCCAGGACCGGGCCGCCGGGCTCGCCCGCGGCGACCTCGGCACCTCCTGGGTCAGCGGGACACCCGTCGCCGACACCGTCCTCCCCGCCCTCGCGACCTCCCTCACCGTCATGGGCGCCGCCCTCGCCGTCGTCCTCGCCGTCACCTGCGCCGCAACCCTTCCCGCGCTCCGCCGGGCCGCCGCCGGACGCCCCGCCGGCACCGGCGGCATCGCCGTCACCGGCCTCGCCGCCCTCCCCGAGTTCCTCGTCGCCGCCCTCGGCGTCGCCGTCCTCGCCGCCTGGCTCGGCCTCCTCCCCGCCTACGGCTTCACCGGCCCCCGCCACCTCGTCCTCCCCGCCCTCGCCATGGGCCTCTCCGGCGGCGGCGTCCTCGCCCGCCTCACCCGCGACGCCCTCGGCCAGGTCGCCGCCGAGGACTGGGTCCGCCAGTGGCGCACCGCCGGATACACGCGCACGCGCATCATGCGCGGCCTCCTGCGCCGCGCCCTCCCGCCCCTGCTCCCGCAGACCGCGATCATCGCCGTTTCCATCACCGGCGCCGCCGTCGCCGTCGAGACCGTCTTCGCCGTCCCCGGCCTCGGCCGCGCCGCCCTCGCCGCCGCCGACGCCCAGGACCTCCCCGTCCTCCAAGCCTGCATCGCCCTCCTCGTCGGCCTCGGCTTCACCGCCGGACTCCTCGCCCGCGCCGCCGCCCACCGCCTCGCCGGACCCGCCGAGGCCGCCGCACCCGCCGTCCCGCCCGCCACCGGGTCCCGCCGCGGCGCCGTCCTCTGGATCGCCTGCACCGCAACGCCCCTGCTCATCGCCGTCGCCTACGGGCTGGTGCGCTCCGGCGCCGTCGCCACCGGCTCCCGCCTCGAAGCGCCCACCGCCGCGCACTGGCTCGGCACCGACGAACTCGGCCGCGACGTCCTCGCCCGCCTCGGCCAAGGAGCACTGTGGACGGTCGGTGCGGCGGTCGCCGCGTGCGTCCTCTCCTACCTGCTCGCGCTGGCCCTCGGCTTCGCCCCGCGCCTGGCGCACCCGCTCGCCGAGGCGTGCAACTCGTTCCCCGTCGCCATCGCCGGGATGCTCGTCGTGGTCCTCCTCGGCCGCGGCCAGAGCGGCGCGGTCGTCGCGGTCGCCGCCGTCTCCTGGCCCCCGCTCGCCGCCCACGCCGCCGCGCTCGCGGCCCGCGCCCGCACCGCCGGGCACCTCGAAGCGCGCCTCGCCCTCGGCGCCGGCCGCTGGTGGGTCCTGCGCCGCCACACGCTCCCGCTCGTCGCCGGCCCGCTCGCCTCCCACGCGGGACTCCGCCTCCCCGGCATGGCGCTCGGCGTCGCCTCGCTCGGCTTCCTCGGCCTCGGTGCCGGCCCCGACTCGCCCGAATGGGGCGCCAGCCTCGCCCGCTCCCTGCCCTACCTCGAACGCGCCCCGCTCGCCGCCCTCGCCCCGGCCGCCGCCATGATCGCCATGACCCTCGCCGTCATGGCCGCCGTCTCCCTGCCCCGCGCCGCACGCCGAACATGACACCCCGTCGGGTCTGGAATGCGACGATCCCGCCGCACCTGATCGTATGCTCAGCGCATGATAGAGAGCTATTCTGGAGCCATGAAGAACATCCAGGTGAAGAACGTGCCGGACGAGGTCCACCGGGTGTGGAAGACCCGCGCCGCCGCCGCCGGCATGTCATTGCAGGAGTACCTGCACCGGAAGCTGATCAAGGAAGCGCAGCAGCCGACCGTTGCTGAAGTCCTGGCCAGGGTGGAGCACCGCGGTGGACCGAAGATCGACGGTGAACTCATCGTCGAGATGATCCGAGAGGACCGAGACTCCCGGTGATCATCGCCGACGCTTCAGTGGTCGTCCCGGCACTGATGTCCTTCACCGTGGTGGACCTCCAGCTTCGAGCGGAACTCGACCAGCAGGAGATCGCCGCACCTGCACACCTCAATCTCGAGGTGATGTCCGTGCTTCGCAAACTGTGCAGGCGGAGCCTGCTGACCGAGGAGCGAGCGGCGCTGGCGCTCTTCGACCTGGGGCAACTGCCCGTCGAGCGGGTGCCGACCGATGCGCTCGAAATGCGCGTCTGGGAATTGCGCCACAACGTCACCTCGTACGACGCGGCCTATGTCGCCCTGGCAGAGCGTACGGGGGCCGAACTCTGGACCCGAGACCGCAAGCTCGCGGAAGCTCCCGGCACGGAGTGCGTCTTCCGCGTCTTCCCGGCGAATTGAGCGAAGGCCCCGCCGCGGCGGGGCCCTGTCATTCCCTGACCACCCTAAGGGCGGTCCGTACCGGGACTACTCCCAGGGGCGCGGGGAGTGGATCGCCACCACGGTGCCGCCCGGGGCCGCGACGCCCGCGACCCGCAGGCCCGGCACGTCCATCGGCTCCGCCGCCACCGACCCGCCCAGCTCCTTCGCCCGCGCGCACACCGCGTCCGCGTCGTCCACCGCGACCATGACGCTCCACTGCGGCGGCAGGCCCTGCTCGAAGCCCTCGGCCGCATGGCAGCCGCCGAACTCCGCGCCGCCCCCGCCCGGGCTCAGCGCCGCGTACGGCCGCGGGTTCGCCGGGTCCTCCCACGGCGGCGTGACCGCGTTCCAGCCCAGCAGGTCCGCGTAGAACCGCATCGCATCGGCCGGGGCGCCGTCGAAGTGGTACTCGGCCCACGAGACCGAGCCCGGCTCGCCCCACACCCCGAACCCGTTCGCCGGGTCGATCGCCTCCATCAGCCCGAACGGCGCCCCCTGCGGGTCCGTGAACATCGCGAAGCGCAGCATCCCGGGCACCTCCTCGGGGCCGTGGACCACGGTCCCGCCCAGACGAGTCGCCAGCTCGGCGGACGCGGCCACGTCGGCGACGTTGAAGTACAGGTTCCAGCTCCGCGACGGCGCCTCGCCCGGCGGGCACGGCGAGATGCCCATGACCGGCCGCCCGCCCCGCGAGAACGTCGTGAACCCGCCGTACTCCTCCCCGGCGTTCTCCGAGTCCCAGCCGAACAGGCCCTCGTAGAACGCGGTGTCGGCCGCGAGTTCGGTGGTCAGGGAGTCCGACCAGATCGGTGCTCCCAGTGGAATCGATGCCATGGCTCACTGCTCCTTCGCAGGGTCGGTCGTGACCCCGCCACCGTCGCACGAGGGTGCGACACGCGAGCGCGAAACCGCGAGTCCCGCCCGAAGCGGGACACGCCCGAGCCTGACCCGTCCACGGCGCGCCCGCCTGAACCGGCCCTACAGCTCCCGCGACGACATGACCGTGAAGAACGCCCCCGTCGGCGACGCCAGCACCGCCATCCGCCCGCCCGGGTCGTCCACCGGCGCCACCGCCACCGATCCGCCCAGGTCCACGGCCTTCGCGGCCGTCAGGTCCACCGAGTCCGTCCCGAAGCACACCGTCCAGTGCGGCTGCATCTTCAGCTCCGGCCCCAGCGCCATCCGCGCGCCCCCGAACTCCACGTGGCCGCCCGTGATCGCATGCCCCTCATGGGTCCACAGGCCCACGTACGGCGCGTCCCGGTCCGGCTCCCCGCCCTCGGGGGCCTTGAGCGACCAGTTCAGCAGCTCCGAGTAGAACTGCATCGCCTCCACCGGCGCCCCGTCGTACACGTACTCGAACCACACGATCGCGCCCGGCTCGTCCCGCGCCGTGAATCCGACCTTGTCGCTCAACGGCTCGAACAGGCCGAACGCCCCGCCGTCCGGATCCTTCAGCGCCGCGTACACCAGGTCGTCCCCGACCCGGATCGGGTGGCTCGTGATCGACGCCCCCAGCTTCTCCGCCTGCGCCACCGCCGCCACGCAGTCGCCCGCGTGGAACGCCACGCCCCACGACGAGCCCGGCTCGCCCGACGCGCGCTCGGCGATCCCCGCCACCGCCCGCGCCTCCGAGACCGTCGCGCCCAGGCACAGCTCGGTGTAGTGCCCGAACTGCTCGCCCGAGTCGAACGCGGCCCAGTTGAACAGGCGCATGTAGAAGTCCAGGTCCCCGGACAGGTCCGGGGTCACGGCGTCGGCCCAGATCGGGCCGCCCAGGGGAATCGAGGTCGGCATGGCTGCGGTCCTCCCGTCGGTTCGGTGGCGTCCAGCCTCCCAAACCGGTGCGGGCACTGGCAAGGGGCGGCGGCCCCGGAATGCCCGGCGCCACCGCCCCCGAAACCGCCGCTACTGCCGCCGCTACTCGCGGCGCTGCTCCCGCAGCAGGTCCCGGATCTCCTGGAGCAGCACCACTTCGCTCGCCTGGAGCTCCTCGGCCACGTCCTCGTGCGCCATGAACCGCTCGCGGAGCTTGTTCATCGGCAGCACGATCACGAAGTACACCGCCAGCGCCGTCAGGAAGAACACCAGCAGCCCGTTGATGAACACGCCGTACGGGAACGCGACGCCGTTCACGGTGAAGCTGCCGCCCACCTCGGCGCCGCCCGTCACCAGCGTGATGAGCGGGTTGAGGAACGCGTCGCCGAAGGAGGCCACGAGCGCCGTCATCGCCGCGCCCATGACCACGGCCACGGCCAGTTCGACCACGTTGCCGCGCATCAGGAAGTCTTTGAAGCCTTTGATCATGCCCAAGAGTCTCGCATCCGATTCCGCCGCATTCCCCGCCGTGGTCGGCGGTGTCGCTGTGACCGAGGAGATACCACCCTTTCGGGAACAAGCCCGGCCGCCGCCGCGGTTGCACCAGGCACCGGCCGCGGCACCCGCGCCCGCACCGGAGCAGCAGCGAGAGAAGAAGGCACGACCATGAGCGACTTCGTCATCGGCGGCGACCTGACCGTCGACCGCCTCGGCTACGGCGCGATGCGCCTCTCCGGCGACCCCGGCATCTTCACGCCCCCCAGGGACCGCGCCGCGGCCGTCGCGGTCCTGCGCCGCGCCGTCGAACTCGGCGTGAACTTCATCGACACCGCCGACGCATACGCCCTCGGCGACAACGAACGCCTGATCGCCGAAGCCCTCCACCCCTACGCGGACGGCGTCGTCATCGCCACCAAGGGCGGCAACACCCGCCCCTCCGCCGAGGAGTGGGTCCCCCTCGGACAGCCCGCCTACATCCGCCAGCAGGTCGAACTCAGCCTGCGCCGCCTGCGCACCGAGGCCATCGACCTCTACCAGATCCACCGCCTCGACCCGGCCCTCCCGGTCGCCGACCAGATCGGCACCCTCGCCGACCTCCAGCGCCAGGGCAAGATCCGCCACATCGGCCTCTCCGAGGTCACCGTCGAGCAGATCGAGCAGGCCCGCGCGGTCGCCCCCATCGCCAGCGTCCAGAACCTCTACAACCTGATCAACCGCCAGAGCGAGGCCGTCCTGGAGTACACCGCCGCGCACGGCATCGCGTTCATCCCGTGGTTCCCGATCGCCGCTGGCGAGCACGCCGGCCCGGACGGGCCGGTCGGCAAGATCGCCGCCGAGGTCGGCGCCACCCCCGCGCAGACCGCGCTGGCGTGGCTCCTGCGCCGCTCCAGCAACATCGTGCCGATCCCGGGCACCAGCTCCATCGCGCACCTGGAGGAGAACGTCGCCGCGCGCGGCGTGGTCCTCAGCGACGCCCAGTACGCGACCCTCGACGGCCTCGCCTCGGCGTAGGCGCCGGACCGGCGGCCTCCCGAGGTCCGCTCCCGAAGCCACCCAAGGGAACCGGGCCCGCGCCGCACGGCGCGGGCCCTGTTCACGGGTTGAGCGGGGCGATCCGGAACCGCTCGAACTCCGCGGTCGGGCCGTCCTCGTTCCCGAACGCGATCGTGTTGCGCCCCGCCACGAGGTCCACGATCAGCGGGTAGGTCCAGAAGTCGTTCCAGGTCCAGGTGCCGCGCATCGGGTACCGCCCGGCGGGCTTGCCGTTCACCACCAGGTCGCAGTGGCGCGTGACGATGTCCACGTTGTACTCGTGGCCCTCCGCGCGCTCCCCGTTGGCGTAGCTGACGAGCAGCGCGTGCGGCCCCCCGCCGGCCTCGAACGCGATGGCCGCGCCCGCACCGCGCCCGTTCCAGCCGATCACGTGCCCGCGGTGCGCGAAGTCGTTCACGATGAGGCACGACCCGCCCGAGCGCACCGCCTCGGCCGCGTCGACCTCGATGAACCCCGGGCCCTCCGCCGGCGCCACGTCGAGCCGCGCCGCGCCCGCCCGGAGCCGGTTGATCCCCGCGTGCAGGAACACCGGCCGCGTCAGGTCCACGGGGACGCACTGGTTCTGCGGCCCCAGCAGCACGCCGCGCTCGGCGCCGGTGAACCGGTGGTACCGGTCCTCGGCGGCGTACACGTCGAACACCGGGTCCTCGCAGGCGGTCCCGTCGGCGGCCCGGTCGCGGCGCGCGAACGCGCCGTCGTAGGAGCCGCGCACCGGCCGCTCCTCGGTGAGCACGATCTTGTCGAGCGCGACCTCGCCGCGGGCGGTGCCGATCGCGCCGGACTTCGAGAGCTCCACGGTGTTCTCGCCCGCGCGCAGGCGCACCGGCACGTGGACCACCGAGCGGTGCTGCCAGTTCATCGTCGAGGGGTAGTCGAGGAAGCGCTCGGCGCCGTTGACGGCCAGGACCTGCTGCGCGGGCTGCGGCTCGGTGGCCTCGGCGCCGCGGCCGTACATGTGGGAGTAGAAGACCGCGAGGTCGTACCCGCCCTCCGCGGGCACCTCGACCGTGAAGGTCACGGCCGAGTCGTTCATGTTCAGGCCGCTGACGTCGTGCTCGCCGGACGCGGCGAACCCGTTGCCCTCGCCCGGATGCCCCTGCCGCGCCACCTCGCCGGAGGTGATCCGCGCGTGCTCGGCCTCCCACGAGCCGCACCACGGCGGCGGCTCCAGCGCCGGGGCCTCCCCGGGGGCCACGGCCACCCAGTACGCGGCCATCCGGTCCGCCTGCGGCACATGCACTTCGAGGCCGCCCGGCGGTCCGGTCACCCGGCTCAGCACCACCGGCGGCCCCGCGGCGCCCTCATAGCCTGTCCAGTCGATCCGGTGCACCGTCGCGGTGACCGCCGCGCCCCACAGCTCGGGGTCCAGGCCCTCCAGGCCGATCGTGAAGTCCCCGTCGCACCCGCCCGCGAGCACCTGCGCGGTCCGCCGCCCGGCGTCCAGGCTCGCGATGCCCTGCAGGGTGTCCGGGGTGTCCGGATGCGGCGGCGCCACCGCCACGGTCGTCCCGGTCATCCCCGAGTAGGTCTTGAGCAGCCACCACGCCCCGCTCGGCACGTTCGTCTGCGGCGCCGCGCCCGAGTAGCCCCCGGCCGCGGTCCAGAACGCCATGTCCGCGTGGACCTTCGCGTCCTCGAACAGCGCCGCCCACTGCACCAGCTGCCCCGGCACCGACAGGTCCCGGTTGTTCGCGTACTCGTCGATGTTCACCGGCCGCGGCGCGATCCCCAGGTCGCGCTCCAGCGCCCGGTACTCGGCGTGGTGCCCCCGGAACTCCGCGAGCGACTTGGGCGACAGCTCGTGCCAGGCCGTCCACTCCGGGAGCGTCCCGGTGTCGCGGGCGCGGCGCAGGAAGTGCCGCAGGAACCGGCCGTGGAAGTACGCCTCGTTCGGCCCCGCGACCGGCACCCCCGGGGCGAGGCGCCGCAGCAGCCGCACCGTCGTGGTCCAGTCGGCCATGAACCGGTCGAACCGCGCCGGGGTGTCCTCCTTGAGCGCGTACCAGATCCAGTCCGGCTCGTTGAACGGCACGAACACCAGGCGGCCCTCGTTCGCCTCCGTGAGCATCGGCGGGACGATCTCGCACAGCCGCTCATGGTAGACGTCGATCCCCACGTCCTCGTAGGGCCAGGAGGCGAACAGGTCCTGGAGGTACACGAACGCCACGCCCGCCGTCCCGCGCGGGCGCCCGTTGCGCCGCAGGACCGCGACCGCGCTGGAGGCGTCGCCACCCGGGTGCTGGGCGCCGCCGTCGGGCTTGACCGCGAGCGTGGTCAGGTCGAGCGCGTCGAGCAGCTCGTCGCCGGGCACGCCGTCCTCGGCGACGCCGTACAGCGACCCGGTCGCGCCGTGCAGGACCGGGCCGGTGGGGGTCGCGAAGTCCGCGACGAGGCGGGTGCGGGGTACAGGGCCGGAGGGCCCCGCCGGGGGATCGGAGGGGTCGGGGTTCATGGCTTCGGGCCTTTCGGGGTGCTGCAAGGGTCGCCTCCCAGGTCACGAGGAAGAAGGCGGCCCCGAGGTCTCGCGGACGATGAGCTCGGGCTCGGGCCAGCCCGGGACCGGGCGCGGGATCGAGCCGTCCACGCGGTGGCGCAGCAGCTCGAACGCGCCGCGCCCGACGCTCTCGAAGTCCTGGTTCACCGTCGTCAGCGCGGGGGTCGTGTACGCCGAGAACGGGGTGTTGTCGAAGCCGACGATCGACAGGTCGCCCGGCACCGAGCGGCCCGCCAGGTGCGCGGCGCGCAGCGTGGCGAGCGCGAGGTGGTCGTTGCCGCACAGGATCGCGGTCACCTCCGGGTCGGCCACCAGCGGCTGCACCGCCTTGAACGCCTCGGCGATGGTCCACCCGGACGGGACCGGCTCCGGCACGGGCCGGCCGGCCTCGCGCAGCACCCGCGCCCAGCCCTCGGCGCGGTGCGCCTTGCCGCCGCCGAACGTGCCGGTGGAGGTGGGGATCGCCAGGTGGTGCACGGTGGTGTGGCCCAGGTCGAGGAGGTACCGGGTGGCCTCGGCGGCGGCCTTGCCGTCGTCCATGCCCACCAGCCACGGCGAGGCCGCCAGCTCCTCGGCCGTGTACGGGCCGATCGCGACCATCGCGTGCGGCTGCTGGTCGAGCAGGACCTGCTTGGCGCGCATGCCGGGTTCGTCGTGCGCCATGATGATCGTCGGCTCGCCCGCGCGCGGCAGCCGCGCGATGATGTCGGCGTCCGAGTGCGTGTCGGCCGGGTCGAGGACGGAGATCTGGACGCTCCAGTCGAGCGCTCGCGCCGCCTTCTCGATCCCGCGCAGCGCGGCCTCGGGCCCGTAGAGGGAGGTGTCGGCGGTGAGGACGGTGACGGACTCGGCCGCGCCCCCGGCGAGGCTGCGCGCGAGCCGGTTCGGCCGGTAGCCCAGCTCCGCGATGGCCTCCAGGACCTTGTCGCGGGTGGCCGCGGCCACGCGGGGGGAGCCGTTGACGACCCGGGAGACCGTCTGGTGCGAGACGCCGGCCAGCCGCGCCACGTCCCAGATACTGGCTGCCTTCTTCGGTTGCGCCATCGCTGCCGTCGCTTTCCATGTTCGTTCGCACGCACGCCATTCCGGGGCGCGCGGGGCGCCCCGGTTCAATACGACGATACGCCGCCCGGTGTGAACGTTCACCTATCTGATGGTCCACAGACATTAGAGCACAGTTCCGTAACGGACCGGTCATGCCGAAGTCACGGTTCATTCGAGCCCATCAATGCCATCAAAAGCCGCATCAACCCCACCCGCGCCTCCGACCACGCCGAAATCCACCCTTGTGAGGGTGAGTTCACACACTCGAAATCTTTGGCGACAGCTTCTTAACACGCAGGCCCGGGCCGCGTAACACGTCGCGGTGAAGCTGGCTTCACTCCGGTAGGTAGGAGATTCACGCGCCGGTCGCAAGGCCGGCGCGTGACCAACTCCTGAGCACCGTCGCTCCCCTCGACGCCGGACCACCTACTCACGCCCGCAGTTCTACCTATCTCTGGAGAGAGGAGGCGGCCATGCCCGAGTTCGACAGCGGCTCCAACGCCTGGATTCTTACCTCAGCCGCCCTTGTTCTGCTCATGACCCCCGGCCTGGCCCTGTTCTACGGCGGTCTCACCCGCGCCAAGTCCGTCATCAACATGATGATGAAGTGCCTGGTCGCGATCGGCGTCGTCTCCATCGCCTGGACCGTCGTCGGCGAGTCGATCGCCGTCGGCGACCTCACCGGCGAGCACCCGCTGTGGGGCGACGTCTCCAGCTCGTTCCTCCTCGGCTACACCACCGACCTGGAGGGCTACACCGGCGGCGTCTCGAACGCCGCGGTCGCCGCCTTCGGCATGATGTTCGCGATCATCACCGTCGCCCTCATCGCCGGCGCCGTCGCCGACCGCATGAAGTTCTCCGCCTGGGTCATCTTCGCGACCGTCTGGGTCATCGTCGTCTACGCCCCCGTCGCCTACTGGGTCTGGGGCTCGGGCTGGATCGAGGACTGGGGCGTGCTCGACTTCGCCGGCGGGACCGCGGTCCACGCCAACGCCGGTGCCGCCGGCCTCGCGCTGGCCCTGGTCGTCGGCCGCCGCATCGGGTGGAAGGACGGCAACTTCGCCCCCCACAACCTGCCCCTCGTCGTGATCGGCACCGGGCTGCTGTGGTTCGGCTGGTTCGGCTTCAACGCCGGCTCCGCCTTCGCCTCGAACGGCACCGCCGGCCTGGCCCTGCTCAACACCCAGGTCGCCACCGCCGCCGCGATCCTCGCCTGGCTCCTGGTCGACCGCATCCGCGGCGTCAAGCCCTCGGTCCTCGGCGCCTGCTCCGGCGTCATCGCGGGCCTGGTCGCCATCACCCCGGCCGCCGGGTACGTCAGCCCGATCGGCGCCATCGCCCTCGGCGCCGTCGCCGGCGTCATCTGCCCGCTCGCCATCGGCCTCAAGCACAAGCTCGGCTACGACGACGCCCTCGACGTGGTCGGCCTGCACATGGTCGCCGGCATCTGGGGCTCCATCTCCGTCGGCCTGTTCGCGGTCGCCGAGGTCGCCGGGACCAACGGCGTCTTCTACGGCGGCGAGGCCGCCTTCCTCGGCAAGCAGGTCGCCGCGGTCCTGGCCGTGGTCGCCTACTCCTTCATCGCCTCGCTCATCATCGGCCTGATCCTCAAGTTCACGATCGGGGTCCGCATCAGCGAGGAGGAGGAGCTCGCCGGCATCGACTCCGCCCAGCACGGCGAGGCCGGCTACGACCTCCCCGTCAACGGCAACACCGGCACCGGCGTCCCCGAGACGAACGCCGCCGCGGCCGAGAAGGTCAGCGCCTAGGACTTCATCCCACCGCTGGAGACGGCCGCCCCGCCACGGGGCGGCCGTCCTGTTTTCGCGCCCCGGTGCACACCCCGTTAAGCTCGTAGGTAGTCCAGCCAATCCACCGAGAGGTCCACCCGTGTTCGACGCATTGTCAGATCGACTGTCGGGAATCTTCGAGTCGATCCGCGGCAAGGGCCGCCTGACCGATGCCGACATCGACGCCACCGCCCGCGAGATCCGCCTCGCCCTCCTCGAGGCCGACGTGGCCCTCCCGGTGGTCAAGACCTTCATCGCCCAGATCAAGGAGCGCTGCAAGGGCGCGGAGGTCTCCAAGGCCCTCAACCCCGCGCAGCAGATCATCAAGGTCGTCAACGAGGAGCTCATCGCGATCCTCGGCGGCGAGACCCGGCGGATCAACTACGCCAAGCAGCCCCCGACGGTCATCATGCTCGCGGGCCTCCAGGGCGCGGGCAAGACCACCCTTGCCGGGAAGCTCGCCAAGTGGCTCAAGGGCGACGGGCACTCCCCGCTCCTGGTCGCCGCCGACCTCCAGCGGCCCAACGCCGTCGGCCAGCTCCAGGTCCTCGCCGAGCGCGCCGGCGTCGCCGCGTACGCCCCCGAGCCCGGCTCGGGCGTCGGCGACCCCGTCAAGGTCGCCACGGACTCCATCGCCGAGGCCAAGCAGCGCGGCCACGACGTCGTCATCGTCGACACCGCCGGCCGCCTCGGCGTCGACGAGGAGATGATGCAGCAGGCCCGCGACATCCGGGCCGCCGTCAACCCCGACGAGGTCCTCTTCGTCATCGACGCCATGATCGGCCAGGACGCCGTCAACACCGCCGAGGCGTTCCGCGACGGCGTCGGCATCACCGGCGTCGTCCTCTCCAAGCTCGACGGCGACGCCCGCGGCGGCGCGGCCCTGTCGGTCCGCCACGTCACCGGGCGCCCCATCCTCTTCGCGTCCACCGGGGAGAAGCTGGAGGACTTCGACGTCTTCCACCCCGACCGGATGTCCTCGCGCATCCTCGGCATGGGCGACATGCTCACCCTCATCGAGCAGGCCGAGGCCGTCTTCGAGGACAAGCAGAAGGAGGAGTACACCGACAAGCTCCTCAAGGGCGAGGACTTCACCCTGGAGGACTTCCTCGACCAGATGCAGGCCATCCGCAAGATGGGCCCCATCGGCAACCTGCTCAAGATGATGCCCGGCATGGGCCAGATGAAGCAGCAGATCGACTCGATCGACGACAAGCAGATCGACCGGACCACCGCGATCATCCGCTCCATGACCCCGGCCGAGCGCCGCGACTCCGCGCTCATCAACGGCTCCCGGCGCCTGCGCATCGCCAACGGCTCCGGCGTGACCGTCTCCGAGGTGAACCAGCTCCTCGCGCGGTTCAAGGAGGCGCAGAAGATGATGCGCCAGATGAGCGGCGCCATGGGCATCCCCAGCGGCAAGGCCACCAAGTCGCCGTACACCAAGCGCAAGGGCAAGAAGGGCGCCAAGAAGAAGACGGTCCGCCGCGGCGGCCCCGCCTCCCAGCAGCGCACCCCCCAGCTCCCGCAGGGCGGCCCCGGCCAGATGCCCGACCTCTCCGGCTTCAACCCGGCCGACCTGCCCGACATCGACCTCGAGCAGTTCTTTAAAGAGCAGGGTTTCAAGGACCAGGGCAAGGACAAGTAGCCCCGACGACGAAAGCGCGGGCCCCGGCCGTCTCGGCCGGGGCCCGTTCGCGTGCCTGGACGCCCGGGACTGAGGGGCCCGTTCGTATGCCCGGAGCCGTCCGGAGCTGAGGCGTCTCGGGCCGGATCGCCGAGAGGCGATCCGAATTCCGGCCGGCGCGCACCCTCGCGCACGATACGACCGCCGACCGCCGACCGCCGACCGCCGACCGCCGACCGCCGACCGCCGACCGCCGACCGCCGAACCCGGCTGCGCGCCCCTGCTGCGCTCCGATCTGTCTTCGGTCCCGCCGGTGTTCTCAGTCACCGGCGAGACCGTGCAAGCGCGGTCATGTCGGACCCCGGGGCGAATCTGGCCGGGAGCATTACCCACCCAAGGGTGGGTAAACTCCGCCCGCAGCCCGCAGCCCGCAGCCCGCACGTGGGCACCGTCCAGGGTGGGTATGACCCGCCGCCCAGGGCGGCGGTGCCGCGCCACTTCGTGCGCCGGACCGCCTGCGCTCGGCTGCCCGGCGCTCGCCGCCCTCTGCCGTCCACGGCCCGGCGCGCGGGCGCGTTGCTGGACATCGTGACCCGTCCGGGTGATACTTCGGGGCGATGACTGCACTCGAACCGCACCCGCCGCTCCATCTCCGCGTCGTCTGGCTCCCGTACGACACCGTCTGCGACGTCTACGTGGACGGCGACCGCCTCACGTTCGACCCCGTTCCGGGCGCCCGGACGGTCGCGACCTCCGGCTTCGCGCTCCCCGGCCTCGTGGACGCCCACTGCCACATCGGCATCCGCCGTGGAGCCGCGCCGATCGAGAGCCTCGACGAGGCCCGCGCCCTCGCCCGCACCGACCGCGACGCCGGCGTCCTCGCCATCCGCGACGCCGGATCGCCCTACCCGTACCCCGAGCTCGTCGGCGAGGACGGCCTCCCGCGCCTCATCCGCGCCGGCCACCACATCGCCGCCTCCAAGCGCTACCTGCGCGGCATCGGCCTCGAATGCGAGCCCCACGAGGCCGTCGCCGCCCTCGCCCGCCAGGCGAAGCTCGGCGACGGCTGGGTGAAGCTCGTGGGGGACTGGATCGACCGCGACCGGGGCGACCTCGCCCCCTCGTTCGAGCCGGAAGTCCTCACGGCCGCGATCCACGCCGCCCAGGCCGAGGGCGCCCGCGTCGCCGTCCACACCTTCTCCGAGGAGGCCGCCGCCTGCGTCGTCGCGGCCGGCGCCGACTCGGTCGAGCACGGCACGGGCCTGTCGACCGACCTCCTCGACACCATGGCCGCCAAGGGGATCTCTCTGGTGCCCACCATGATCAACATCGAGACCTTCGACGACATCGCCGCCGGGGCCGACGCCAAGTTCCCCCGCTACGCCGACCACATGCGCCGCCTCAAGCGCGGCTTCCCCGAGGTCGTGCGCGCCGCCTGGGAGGCCGGTGTCAAGGTCCGGCTCGGCACCGACGCGGGCGGCGGGATCGACCACGGCCTCGCGGCCGAGGAGATGCGCCTGCTCCACGAGAGCGCGGGCATCCCCGCTCCCGAGGTGGTCGCCGCCGCCTCCTGGGAGGCCCGCGAATGGCTCGGCATCGCCCCCGATCTGGGTGACGTCGTCGTCTACGACCGCGATCCCCGCGAGGACCTGTCCGCGGCCCGCGAACCTGCGCTGATCGTCCTCCGCGGGCGCCTCCTGCGCCCCTGACCTCGCCGATACGCCCGTTTCGCGAAGCGGCCTCGTCACAGTGTCGTGGCGTGGATCGGTTATCGTGAACCTCCCCGCGCCGTTTCCGCCCGAGCAGAGAGTGCAGCGATGACCTATCCTCCGACTCCGGACCAGTCCGGCCAGGGCGGCTTCCAGTACGACCCGTACGGCAGCCAGCCCGGTTCCCAGCCCCAGCAGCCCGGCTACAGCCCGCAGCCGCAGCAGCCCGGTTACTCGCAGCCCCAGCAGCCCGGCTACGGGGCCGCACCGCAGCTCCCGCCCGCGGCCCCCGGCTACCCGCCGGCCTACGGCGCGCCCGGCTACGGCCCGCCGCAGCCCAAGAACGGCATGGGCACCACCTCGCTGGTACTCGGCATCATCGGCCTGGTCACCGCCTGGATCCCCGGCGTCGCCTGCTTTGGCTGGATCATGTGCATCCTCGCGGTCATCTTCGGCGGCATCGGCATCTCGAACGCCAACAAGGGCCTCGCCACGAACAAGAACGTGGCCGTCACCGGCCTCGTCCTGGGCATCGCGGCGTTCGCGCTCGGCATCATCATCACGCTCGCGGTCTGGGGCTCGATCTTCAGCATGGGCACCGCCTCGACCTTCTAATCGGAGCCAGTAACGACGAAGCGGCCCGGGCATCGCCCGGGCCGCTTGCTCGTGCTCATTCGCCGTTCGTGTCGGCACGCTTCCGTCTCCCGAGCGCCGTCTTGCACCCGAGCGCCGTCCGCACCTGGGCGCCATCGCGGCCGGTCGCCCTCCGCACCGAAGCGCGCCCTCGCCGTTCCCGCCCGCCGATCCGCTACATGGTGACCAGGCAGAACGGATGCCCGATCGGGTCGGCGAAGACCCGGTAGGTCTCCCCGCCGCCGTCGAGGCGCCGCGCGCCGAGTTCGAGGACCGCCCGCTCGCCCGCGTCGAGGTCGTCGACCCGCACGTCGAAGTGCATCTGCTGCGGCGCCTCCTGGGTGGGCCAGCTCGGCGCCCGGAAGCCCTCGACCTGCTGGAAGGCCACGCCGGGCCGGTCCGGTGCGTCGCCGATGACGACCCAGTCGCCGTCGTCCTGGACCTTCACCATGCCCAGCAGCTCCGCGTAGAACGCCGCGAGCGAGGACGGGTCGGGGCAGTCGATGATGAGGCCGTGCCATTTACCGATCATCCGGCCAGTGTCCCCGCCGGGTACGACTCCGAGATGCGGATCAGGTGACGTCGTCGAAGCTGGCCGCGCGGCCGCGCGTGCGCTCCGTGGGGGACTCCCCGGCGTCCGAGGACCCGTTCGCGCTCCCGCTGTCGGCACCGTTCGCGGAGCCGTTGGTGCTTCCGTTGGTCCCGCGCGTGATCGCGCCGCGGTTGACACTGCGGCGGGTCGTCTCGACGTCGCGGGTCGCGTCGGTCAGGCCGTCCTTGAGGGGCTTGGTGCCGTCCTGGAGGTCGCGCATCGTGGACTTGAGGGGGTTCGTCAGCATCTCCTGGTCCTCTTCGGTCAGAATGTGCTTGCGGACGAACGTCTTCGGGTTCAGGTCCTCGGGCTTGATGTCGGTGCCGATCTCCCGGCTCAGATCGGCCGCGGCGTTCGACGCCATCGTGCGGGCCTTGGAGATGAACCGGCGGAGGTTCGCGAGGGCCTTCGGCAGCTTGTCGGGGCCCCAAAGGAAGATCGCGATGAGGATGATCACGAGGAACTCGGTTCCGCCCAAGCCTCCGAACACGCTGACCCTCCGATGACCGACTGTGACTGCTGGTACCTGAAAAACCTCCGCCTAGCGTACCCCCACGTCAGTCCCCGGCCGCTTCTAGAGTGACCTGCGCACTGTGCTCCTCACCTCCGCGTTCGAACACCACGGTCACGGTCGTCCCCGGCGCGAGTTTGCGGATGAGCGCGATCAACTGGGTGTTCTCGGTGACCGTGGCGCCGTCGAAGCTGGTCACGACGTCGCCGTCCTCCATGCCCGCGTCGTCGGCGGGGGAGCCGGCCACGATCTTGCTCAGCGTGACCCCGACCCCCAGCTCGGACTCCCCGAGCTCGGCGCCCAGGACGGTGTGGGTGGCGCTGCCGGTCGCGACGATCTCGTCGGCGATGCGTTTCGCCTGGTTGATCGGGATCGCGAAGCCGATGCCGATGTTCCCGGCCTCGCCCTCGGCGGCCGTGGAGGCGATCGCGGTGTTGATGCCGATGACCTGCCCGGCGATGTCGGTCAGCGGCCCGCCGGAGTTGCCGGGGTTGATCGCCGCGTCGGTCTGGATCGCGGCCATCACCGACTCGACCTCGCCGTTGTTGTTCTCGGTGAGCACCGGCCGGTCGATCGCCGAGACGATGCCCTCGGTGACCGTGGACGACAGCCCGAGCGGCGCCCCGACCGCGAGCACCGGGTCGCCCACGGCGACCTTGTCGGAGTCGGCCAGGACCATGGCCGGGTGGTCGCCGCCCTCGATCTGGAGGACGGCGACGTCGGAGTCGGCGTCGGAGCCGATGACGGCTGCGGTGGTCACCGAGCCGTCGCTGAAGAGGACCTGGAGGTTCTCGGCGGGCTCGGTGCCGCCGCCGACGACCACATGGTGGTTGGTGAGCAGGTAGCCGTCGTCGGAGACGATGAAGCCCGAGCCGTTGCCGCCGTCCGCGGTGAGGACCGTGACGACCGAGGGCATGATCTGCTCGACCACGCCCGCGACCGACGTGATGTCGCGCTGCGTCTCGGGGTCGGCCCCGGTGATCCCGCCGCCGCCGTCGCCCCGTGTGGCCCAGATGCCGATGGCGGCCCCGAGCGTCCCGGCGATGAGCGCGGTGACGGCGCTGACCGCGACGACGAGCCCGAGCCCGGCGCGCGCGGTCCCCTTGGGCCGCTCCTGAAGCGGCTCGACCGGCGTCCCGGCGGGAGCCGGGTGCGTCTCGATCACGGCCCGGCTCCCCGGGTCGCGCCACGGGTCGCTCGGCGCGGCGGGGTTCCACCAGGCCGCGGACTGCGCGGCGGACTGCATGGAGGGCTGGACGGCGGGCTGAACGGCCTGCTGCGAGGCTGAGGGCGCCCGCGGACCGGCCGGTGCGGTGCCGCCCGAGCCGGAGTGCGTCGCGGGCGGCATGAACCCGCTCTGGTCCTGGTAAGCCGCGGAGGGCGCGGTCTGAGGACCGCTCACGCCCGGGCGCGATCCGGAAGGCACGAACCCGCTCGGGCCCTGGTACGCCGCGGATTGCGGGGCCTGCGCACCGCTCGGGCCCTGGTACGCCGCGGACTGCGGCGCCCGCGGGCCGTTCACGTCCGGGTTCGAAGCGGAATGCGTGAAGCCGCCCGAGTCCTGGAAGGCCGCCGCGGATGCCGACTGCGGAGGCGCCTGCGAGTCGAGCGTCGCCCCTGCGCCGCCCGTACCCGGGCCCGCGAACCCGCTCTGGTCCCCGTACGCGGACTCCTGGCCCGCGGCCGGTTGCGGTGCCGCCTGCGGTTCGGCAGGGGCTTCGCCGTGCGCGGGCGGGGCCGAGCGCGGCTCCGCCTCGGACTGCTGCCATGGCCGCTGGGGTCGCCACTGGTCGCCCGGTTCTGCCTGGGGCGGCTGGGTGCCGGATGTCATGTGAAGAGTCTATGCCGCATTTGCCGCCCCTTCACCCGCGCTGCGATTCCCGCTCGCCTCGTGCCGGTACGTCCACACCGGCCGGTCGGAGGGCATGGAGAAAGGACCCGCTGCACGGGTCCGTGAAGCGGGTCCTCGGTCCGGACCGGCGGTGGGGCGACCGCCGAGTGGGGTGCTTGGTGCCGTTACTCGAGGGCGCCCTGGAGTTCCTTGTTCAAGGTCTCGGCCTCTTCCGGCGACATCTCGACCACAAGTCGGCCGCCGCCTTCCAGCGGCACCCGCATGATGATGCCGCGGCCCTCCTGGGTAACCTCCAACGGACCATCGCCGGTCCGCGGCTTCATGGCCGCCATATTCGTCTCCCCTCGATCCAAGGCCGCAGGTTGCGACTCGACGTTGCTAGATCAAGTTTCCCCGATCCGCAGGCCGAGAGCCAACTCGCCCCTCCGAGTATGTGACAAAGTTGCGGAGAAAGTGCTTAAAACCGTTTAAATCGGACACCCGATTTGCCGTTTTTCGTTTTCCATGCGCAGAGCCCTGGAATACTGCCGGATCGTGACGGTCCGTCCCGCGGACCGACTACTCTTCCGGATCCTGCTCGTGTTCGGCCCCCAGCAGGAACGCCGTGCCCTCGATCTCGCGCCCGTACGGCGACACGAACGTGGGCAGCTCCTTGGGTCCCAGCGAGCGGATGTACGACCAGAACTGGCGCACGGCCTCGGCCTTGTCGACCGCCTCGATCGGCATCGACAGCGTCACGAGCCAGTCGCGGCGCCGCTCGGGGACCGGCAGCGACCGGACCAGGTCCTCCCACGCGTCCGGCGTGAGGGCCGTCCAGCCGCCGGCCACGACGCCCGCGGCGTCGCGCGTGCGCTCGGCCGCCGCGGCGCTCTCGTCGGTCTTCTCGGGCTCTTCGAGGCGCCGCCGGTACGCGATCGCGGGGCCGTCGAGCTCGCCGAGCGCGAAGACGCCCTCGGGGCCGGCCAGCGCGACCTCGTCGCCGTCCGCGGCGCCGTCGGGGAGGGCCGCGCCCGGCTCCACTGCCTCGACCTCGTACGCCTGTTGCTCCGCGTACTCGTCCTCGTTCAACACCAGCAGCCAATAACGCATGGGCTTATCCCATCACGACCGGTCGCGCGGCGTCTGCTCCCCTTGATCCTCGCGCCCTGCCTCACGTCCGGCGCCGTCGCCGTCCGTGCCGGACTCCTCCGCGGACCGGAACGCGCCCTCGTCCAAGGGCTTCTCGAACGGCTCGTCCGCTTCGGACCTCCCGGCATCGGAGCTTCCCGCGGCGGACTCCTCGGCCTCGGCGGCGTCGGCCTCGACCGCGTCCGCGACGGGCCCTCCGGCGGGTGCCACGCCCTCGTCGGCCGCGGCGAGGACTTCGGCCTCCGCTTCGGCCCTGTCCTCAGCTTCGCCCTTGTCCTCCGCCTCCGCACCGGGCTCCAGTTCGGCGCGCAGGGCCGCGAGCTGCTCGTCGCGGCGGCCGATCTCCCAGGCGAGGCGGTTCAGGGCGGCGTCGACCTGGTCGGTGCGGTAGCCGCGCGCGCCGGTGTCGAACTTGAGGGCGCCGATGGAGCCCTCGCTGACGGGCTCCTCCTCGCCGAGTCCGGCCGGGGCGCCGGCGGGGGCGAGGTCCAGCAGCGTGTCGCGGCCGGTGGCCCACACGACGATCGAGAACGCGATCCACACGCCGATGACGGCGACGATGACCGGGAGCACGAAACCCACGGGTTCCTCCAAGCAGCTCTAAGCGAAGAACGCGAAATAGGCGAACAGCGCCATTGTGCAGACCGCGAGGGTCACTCCCAGACGCGGGTTGTGGGGGACGACCGCCTTCACAGGTTTGCCGCTGCGGTCGGTGAGGGGCAGCCGGGGCCGGTTGGCGGCCCCGACCAGCAGATATCCGACGAGCGCGGCCATGACGGGCGGCAGGAACATGACCCACCAGCTCGCCTCGCCGCCTCCGCCGGTGGCCGCCAGGTAGATCAGCTGCCCGATGAGGCAGGCGATCATGCAGGAGCCGTAGACGAGGAGTTCGCGGACCACGTGGTGCACGTCCGGCAGCAGCGTGGGCCGCTGGGCCGCCCGCACGGTCGCCCGCAGCGACAGCTCGGCCTCGCGCAGTGCGGTGTTCGCGTGCGCGAGGGCGGTCTCCGGTTCGTCTACGGCCGCTTCGGCCTCCTCGATCGCCGAGGTCGGCATGAGGTCGGGGGTGGACTGCCGCAGGGTCGAGCACAGCTCGGCGACCCGGGCGGTCTGCGCGTCGAGCGCGGTCCGGACCTCCTTCAGGGCCGCCTTGCGCCGCTCCAGCTTTCGCTGGGCCTGCGCGGTGCTGGCCGCGGAGTCGGCGTCGAGGCGCGCGAGCTCGTGGACGAGGTCTTCGTAGGCGCTCAGGCTCATCGGGTCTCCACGACCTCGTCGAGGCGGCCGGGCCGCACGTAGGGGACGGCGAGGGTCTCGGTGCCGGCGTGCCGGTCGATGACCAGGCAGCGGTTGGCGCGGGCGTCCCAGGACCGCTCGTAGCCGCCGGTGATCGCCGCGAGGTCGTTGGCGGCGATGTTGAGGGCGACGACGCCGGCGACGTGCTCGCGTCCGGCGGAGCCGCCGATGTCGTCGAGGAACCGCCGCGCGCCGCGCCACCAGCCGATGACGTGCGCGCCGGTGGCCGGGCCGTGGAGCAGGAGGTCGCGCAGGGTCCCGGGCTGCCCGTCGGCGCCGTCGGCGCCGAACCACACGAGGTACACGGGCCTGCCGCGCGGCGCGGTCAGGATCGTGCCGGGTTCGAGTTCGCGGCATTCGTGGCCGAGCGCCTTCAGCTCCTCCACGAGGTCCCGCGCGATCTCCTCCGCACCGGCCGCGGTGGCCGCGACCTGGAACTCGACCGCGCCCGGCTCGTGCTGGTGCGCGAGCGACACCGCGGCGGAGGTGAGCACGTCGGCGGCGACCACGGAGGTCCCGACGACGGCGAGGTGGCGGCCGGGGCTGCGGTCGAACTGGTATCCCACGGTCGACATGTGCACGTCAACGGCGCGCCCGACCAGGGCCCGCGGCGCGTGCGTCGGCGCCAGCGCCGCGAACCGCGGGTCCGAGCCCAGGTGCTGCTCGTCGAAGCCGCGGAAGACGACCGGCTCCTCGTCGGAGTCGCGCCGCTCCCACAGGTCGCGACGGAGCTGCGCGAGGAGGTCGTCGGCGCTGGAGGCGTCCGGGAACCGGCAGGTCCGGTTGCGGCCCTTGAGCCCTCCGGCGTCGTTGATGACGGCCTGCCCGACCGATTCGACCGCGGCGTCGTTGCCCTCGTCGAGGAGGTGCTTCGCGCCCGGCAGGGCCACGCGCAGCGGGAACTGGCCGAAGATCGAGTCCTTCTTGGAGTACAGGGCCTCGATGCCGGAGATCGTCTGCGACGCGAGCACGAGGTGCACCCCGTACGAGCGGCCCTTGCGCGCCAGCTCCTCCAGGTGCGCGACGGCTTCGCCCGCGAGCCGGTCGTTCCCGGCGAACAGCACGTGGAACTCGTCGACGACGGCCACGATCCGCGGCAGCCGCACGTCCGGCCGCAGCTCCCGCAGCCGCGCCAGGCGGGTCGCCCCGGCCCGCTTCATGAGTCCGGCGCGGCGCGTGAGCTCGGCGCGGAGCGCGCTGAGGACCGCCACCCCGTACTCGCGGTCGGACTCGACGCCGACGGCGCGCACGTGCGGGATCCACGACGGGTCGAGCGGCGAGGGCGTGAACTCGGTGAACGAGACGCCCTCCTTGAAGTCGAGGAGGTACAGCTCCAGCTCGTCGGGGGAGTAGCGGGTGGCGAGTCCGTAGAGGACGTCGAGGAGGAACACGGTCTTGCCGCCGCCGGTGCGCCCGCCGATGAGCCAGTGCGGGGTCGCGTCGTCGAAGGAGACCTCGACGTCGCCGCCCGCGGTGTGCCCGGCCTGGTCGCGGCCGATGACGGTGGTCAGGCCGTTGCGGCTCGACTCGGTCCACAGCTCCTCGGGCACGAGGTCGGCCACCGACAGCTCCCCGGCCTCGCGGCGCTGCCGGGCGCGGGACCCGAACACGTTGCGCGCCAGAGCGGGCGGCGGCGGGGCGTCGAGGACCACCGGCAGCGGGAGGCTGCCGAGGCGCACCTCGTCGCCGACGTCGAGGTAGGTGGCGTGCTCGATCGCGGGCAGCGGCTCGCGGTGGGGGAGGTGGCGCCAGCCGCACAGCACGAGGTGGCAGCGGGCGGAGGGCCCGGCGTGGGCGAGGGCCGCGAGGCGCTCGCGCGTGGACTTGCCGACCTCCGGCGGGAGTCCGGCGATGACGATGAGGTGGTAGGGCCGGTCGGCGATCGACTGGCCGCGCGCGGCGATGTCGCGCAGTTCGGTGAGCCGCTTCTCGGCGGCGGTGAGGACCCGGCCGAGCGCGAGGTGGTCGGTGGCGACGGGGGCCGCGATCCCGGCGTCGACCAGCGCGGTCGCGGGCGCGAACACCTGCCCGAGCGTGACGCCGTCGACCAGGGACAGTTCGAGGTTCGGGTGGGCCGCGGTGACCCGCACCAGCAGCGACTGGAGCATCCCGGCCACCCGCGGGTCGGCCGCGTCGCCGCCGCACACCAGGTGGCCCTTGCCGAGGAGGCCCGCGAGCGCGGGGAACGCGGGCGCGTCGTCGAGCAGCGCCGTGCCGATCCGCACGGCCTCCGCGTCGGGCGCCTCGGTCCGCGGCGGCGTGTTCGGGTCGGTCCGGGCGAGGTCGTCGCCGAGCCAGCCGCTCGCGGCCCCGGCCGCCGCGGCCGAGAGCCGTTCGGCCAGTTCGCTCCTGCGCCGCTCGGTGTCGTCGGCGGCGAGTCGCGAGGCCGCGTCGACCAGCAGGCGCTCGGCCCGGTCAGCGGCCCCGGCGGCTTCGCGCAGCCGCGCCGCGGCCCGCTCGAGTTCGGTCCGCCAAGTCAATGCCGCCTCCCCAGGAGTGCCGTGGACGACACCACCTTACCGGGGGACCGCGCCGCGTGAGGAGACCGGAGCGGAGCGCGAATGCGAAAGCCCCGCATGGCGACTCCGGACCGCCTCCCATTCGGAGCGAGCGAGGTGCGGGCGGTACATGCGATGCAGCCGGGGCCGACGGTCGCCGTGCGGTCGAAGGCGCCTGCGTCGGTTCGGCGGGGGCGCCCGCGACCGTGCGGTCGGCTTTCCAGCGGCGGTGCGGTCGGCCCGCCCGCAGCTGCTCGGTCCGAGAAGGCCGGTCCGATGCGTGCCACGGCGCCGCCTGTCGCGGGCCGCGCTCGACCGATGCGACCGGGAGCGCCCGCTCATCGCGGGCGGCCCGTGCCTTCTCATGCGCGACATGAACCAATACGACGCCATGAGCCGACACGACGGCACGAGTCCGCCTTTGCGCGGCCGGGTCGGCTGCTACGGCGTGATCGGCCGTCCCCATGCGATCTGGAGCGCCACCCGATACGGGCTGGAGTGCCGAGCGACCCCGGCCGGGCGCCCGCTGAGTGCGGGCGCCCGGCGGCTCGCTCACGCGTTGCCGATGGTCCAGTCGCCGTCCGCGGTGACCACGACCAGGCCCGGGCCGGCACCGGCGGGCACCTCGCCGTCGTAGGCCCCGATCTCGTTGACCAGCAAGGGCATTTCGAAGCCCTCATCGGTGTGGTACGAGAGCGTGAAGTTCGAGTCGCCGTCGTGGGTCACGTTCCAGGTCACGGCCTCGCCCTCGTACCGGAAGACGGCGTCCCCGGTGCCGGACCCGGGCAGGGCCGGCGCGTCGGCGAGCGGCGCGAGGCGCACGGTCCAGGCCCCGTCGGCGGTCACCTGGAGCCGCACCGGCTCGTTGCCGAGGTCGTACATCCCCAGGGCGGTGACGCCCTCGTAGCCGCCGATCGTGTTGACCAGCAGGTCGCCGGTGGCCTGGTTCCCCTCGTCGAGCGCGGAGACCGCGAAGTTCGCGTCGCCGTCGTGCGAAGCGGTGACCATCGCCTGCGAAGCCCCCTCGGGGAGCTCGACCACGCCGTCGCCCTCGCCGGAGAACTCGGCGGGAGCGAACGAGTCGAACGCCTCGTTGAAGAACTCGCCGTCGCCGCCTCCTTCGGAGCCGGTCTCGGCGCTCGGCGCGGAGCAGGCGAGGACGATCGCGGTCGCGGCGGCGCCGAGCGCCCACCAGGCGGCAGGACGGATGCGGGTGTTCATGTTCGGGCCTTTCGGTCAGGGGGTCTGACGGACAGGCCCAACACGCCGCCCCCGACGAGCCCGGTTGCGCCGTCCTCCCACTCCCACTCGAACGAGTGACCAGGTGGGAGGCCCATTCCACGGCAAAGGCCGCAACCCGGTTCACGCCCGGGCCGGGCCGCGATCGCGGCGATCCTTCGCATCCGATCCACTTCGGAGCGAGATCCGCGAGGAGGTCTCACTTACCAACCGCCCCAACGGCTCCGCCCGCCGCGGTTCCGTGCCTGGTCAGAGGTGCCAAAAGTAGTGTGCGGTCAGTGAAACACTGTTTCACTGACCGCACACTACTTTTGGCTGTCCTGAGCTGGGGTTCTAGTGCGCGAAGAGCCCGAGGGCCAGATCCGCGAGGTGCCCGGGGTCGTCGGCGCCGCACAGCTCGCGCGCGGAGTGCATCGAGAGGATCGGCAGGCCGACGTCCACCGTCAGGATGCCGAGCTGCGTCCCCGAGATCGGGCCGATCGTGGTGCCGCCGGGGATCGAGTTGCGGTTGACGTAGTACTGCCACGGGATGCCCGCGTGTTCGGCCGAGCGGCGGAACAGCGCCTCCTCCTCGGCGCCGCTCGCGTACCGCTGGTTCGCGCTGACCTTGATCATCGGGCCGCCCCCGGCGATCGGCCGGTGGGTCGGGTCGTGCTTCTCGGGGTAGTTCGGGTGGATCGAGTTCCCGGTGTCGGAGGACATCATCGCCGAGCGCGCGATGGTCGCCGCGTACCGCCCGAAGTCGTCGCCGGAGAGGCGCCGCAGCACGGTCTCCAGGAACGGGCTCTGCGCGCCGGAGTGGGTCATCGACCCCGTCTCCTCGTAGTTGAACGAGGCGAGCACCGGGAGGTTCGCGCCGGTGTCTTCGGCGGCGATGAGCGCCGCGACGCCCGCGTGGGTGCTGGTCAGGTTGTCCAGGCGCCAGGCCGCGAACAGCTCCTCGTCCTTGCCCAGGTACGCGGGCGCGTCGAGCGCCGCGGCGAACAGGTCGTGGCCGAGCACGTCGTCGGGGTCCACGCCCGCCTCTCCCGCGATGAACTCCAGGAACTCGCCCTCGCGCGGGCGGCCCAGGCCCCAGACCGGCGTCAGGTGGCCCTGCGCGTCGAGCGCGCGGCCCTCGTTCGCGGCGCGGTCGAGGTGGATCGCCAGGCGCGGGATGCGCAGCAGCGGCCGGTCGACGTGGACGAGCACCTCGGTGCCGTCGCGCAGGACCAGGCGGCCCGCGACGCTCAGGTCCCGGTCGAGCCAGGTCTGGTGCGGCACGCCGCCGTAGACCTCGACGGCGATCTGCTTCCAGCCCGCGCTGCCCGTGTCCGGCTTCGGCTTGACCTTGAACGTGGGGGTGTCGGTGTGGGCGCCGAAGATGCGGAACGCCTCGAACTCGCCGCGCTGGCGCCACGCGATGATCGACCCGTCGCGCACGACGTAGTACCCGCCGTCGGCGGCGGGCCACTCCTTCGTCTCGTCGAGGCGCGTGAACCCGGCCGCTTCCAGGCGCTTCCCCGCCTCCGCGCACGCGTGGTAAGGCGTGGGAGCGGCCTTGATGAACGCGGCGAGGTCGTCGGTGTGCGACCTGTCGAAGCGGGCCATGATGCTCCTCCTGGGCTCATTCACGTGTCCGCCGGCGTCGATGTTCACTGGCGGGTGGCTGGTGCGGCTGTCAGCATAGAGCCATGCGTGCTCTGAGACTTGGCCGACGGGTGTTCGACGACGGCGACTACGCGGTGATGGCGATCGTCAACCGCACGCCCGACTCGTTCTACGACGCGGGGCGGACCTTCGCGTTCGAAGCGGCCGTCGCCGCGGTGGACAGCGCGGTCGCGAACGGCGCCGACATCGTCGACATCGGCGGCGTCAAGGCCGGCGACATCGGCGCCGAGGTGACGCCCGCCGAGGAGATCGAGCGGGTCGTGCCCTTGATCGCCGCCGTCCACGACCGCCATCCCGAGCTCGTGATCTCCGTCGACACGTGGCGCGGCGAGGTCGCCCGCGAGGCGGTCGCGGCCGGGGCGGAGCTCATCAACGACACGTGGGCCGGCTGGGACCCGACGGTGATCGAGGTCGCCGCCGACACCGGCGCCGGGTTCGTCGTCTCCCACACCGGCGGACTCGCGCCGCGCACCATCGCGACCAAGGCGGTCTACGCCGACGTGGTCAAGGAGGTCCGGTCCGAGCTGGTCGACCGCGCCGAGGCCGCCGTCGCGGCGGGCGTGCGGGCCGACGGGATCCTCATCGACCCGACCCACGACTTCGGCAAGACCACGTACCACTCGCTCGACCTGACCCGGCGCCTCGGCGAACTCGCCGACACCGGCTGGCCCGTGCTGGTCGCCCTGTCCCGCAAGGACTTCGTGGGCGAGACCCTGGACCTGCCGGTGGACCGGCGCCTGAACGGGACGCTGGCGGCCACCGCGGTCTCGGCCTGGAACGGCGCGCGGGTGTTCCGCGCCCACGACGTCGCCGCCACCCGCGAAGTCCTCGACATGGTCGCGGCCATCAAGGGCGACAAGCCCCCGAAGGCCCCGCACCGGAGCCTCTGAAGGCGGCGCCGCTGCGCCGGCGCCATTGAGTCGACACCACCGAGCCCGAGCCGCTGCGGAGGCCCAGGAGGTCCGGAGGCCCGCCTACTGGTGGTGGCGCTCGGCCTTCTTCATGTGCTCGACGGCCTCGTCGAGGTCGTCGGTGACCATGAGCAGGTCCACGTCCTTGGCGTTGATCTTGCCCTGGGCCAGCATCGAGTCGCGCAGCCAGTCGACCAGGCCGCCCCAGTAGTCGGTGCCGATGAGCGCGATCGGGAACTTGCCGACCTTGCCCGTCTGCTCCAGGGTCAGCGCCTCGAACAGCTCGTCCATGGTCCCGAACCCGCCCGGCAGCGCGCAGAACCCGCACGAGTACTTCAGGAACATGACCTTGCGGACGAAGAAGTACTTGAAGTCGAGTTCGATGTGCACGAACTCGTTGATGCCCTGCTCGAACGGCAGTTCGATGCCCAGGCCGACCGACTTGACGCCGGCCTCGGCGGCGCCGCGGTTCGCGGCCTCCATCGCGCCGGGCCCGCCGCCGGTGATGACCGAGAACCCGGCCTCGCCGAGCTTGCGGCCCAGCTCGACGCCGCGCTTGTACTCCTCGGAGTCGACGGGGGTGCGCGCCGAGCCGTAGACGCCGATGGCGTCGCCCAGGTCGGCCTCCTCCATCGCGTCGAAGCCCTCGACGAACTCGGCCTGGAACTTCATCACGCGCCAGGCCGCGCGCTGCTTCCACTCCTCCTCGTGGGCGACGTCCAGCAGGTGCTGGTCCGCGGTGATGCGGTGGTCGCCGCCGATGATCCGGCGCTCGGTCATGTTGCCTCCACATAGGCTCGCAGCGCCGCCGCGCATTCGCGGATGCGCGGGATCTCGACGCGTTCGTCCTGCTTGTGGGCGAGGTTGGGGTCGCCCGGCCCGAAGTTCACCGCGGGGATACCCAGTGTCGCGAACCGCGCCACATCGGTCCAGCCCAGCTTCGCGCGGAACTCCCCGCCCGCGGCGGCCACGAACTCCGCGGCCTCGGGCCTGTCCAGGCCCGGACGGCACGACGGCGCCGTGTCCGAGACCTCGACGTCGAAGCCCGAGAACACCTCGCGCACATGGGCTTCGGCCGCGGCCTCGTCGCGGTCGGGCGCGAAGCGGAAGTTCACGTCGACCCAGCCCTCGTCGGGGATGACGTTCCCGGCGACGCCGCCGCCGATGTACACCGCGTTCAGGCCCTCGCGGTAGGTGCAGCCGTCGACCTCGACCTCGCGGGCCTCGTAGGCGTTCAGCCGCTCCAGGACCGGCGCGAGCCGGTGGATCGCGTTCTCGCCCTTCCAGGACCGCGCCGAGTGGGCCCGCTTCCCACGGGTCGTCACGCGCACCCGCATGGTGCCCTGGCACCCGGCCTCGACCAGGCCGTACGTCGGCTCCAGGAGGATCGCGAAGTCGGCGGCGAGCAGTTCGGGCCGCGACTTCGAGAGCCGGTTCAGCCCGTTAGCGTCGGCCTCGATCTCCTCGCAGTCGTAGAACGCGAAGCTCAGGTCGAACTTCGGGCGCTCCACGGTCGCGGCGATCCACAGGGCGAGCGCGGTGCCCGACTTCATGTCCGAGGTACCGAGCCCCCACATCACGTCCCCCTCGGTGCGCGTGGGGAAGTTGTCGTTCACCGGGACGGTGTCCAGGTGCCCGGCGAGCATGACCCGGCGGCCCAGGCCCAGGTCGGTGCGGGCCACGAGCGTGTTCCCGACCCGCTCGACCGTCAAGTGCCCCAGGCGCTTGAGGGCTTCCTCGACCGCGTCGCAGATCGCGGCCTCGTCGCGGGAGACGGACGGGATGTCGCACAGGGCCCTGGTCAGCGCGACCGGGTCGGCGAGGACTGCCTCACTCAAAACTGTCACATCCGCAGACGATACCCGCCGCGTGGATAGGCTCTGAGGATGAGTGAATTCCTGACTGACGCAGCCTGGGGAGTCGGCGTGGCCACGGTCGCGCCCGACGGCACGGTCCTCGACGTGTGGTTCACCCGCCTCGGCCTCGGCGAGGCCCCCACCGGCGTGGCCGCCCCGGAGCTCGACCGGGAGAACCCGACCGGCACCCGCTCCGAGGGCGTGTCGGTCCAGGTGAAGTCCCTCGCGGACGAACCGGTCGACACCGCCGACGTCTACCTGCGCCTGCACCTCCTCTCGCACCGCTTCGTCACCCCGCACACCATCAGCCTCGAAGGCATCTTCGGGCTGCTCCCGAACAACGCCTGGACCAACCACGGCCCGGTCCCGGCCGACGACGTGAACGCCGCGCGCCTGAAGCTGCGCGCCGCGGGGGAGACCCTGGAGGTCAAGTCCCTCGACAAGTTCCCGCCGATGGCCGACTACGTGACCCCGCCGGGCGTGCGCATCGCCGACGCCTCGCGCGTGCGCCTGGGCGCGCACCTCGCCGAGGGCACCACCGTCATGCACGAGGGCTTCGTGAACTTCAACGCCGGGACGCTCGGCAACTCGATGGTCGAGGGCCGCATCTCCGCCGGGGTCGTCGTGGGCGACGGCTCCGACATCGGCGGCGGCTCCTCGATCATGGGGACGCTCTCGGGCGGCGGCAAGGAGGTCATCTCCATTGGGAAGCACTGCCTCCTCGGCGCCAACGCGGGCATCGGGATCTCCTTGGGCGACAACTGCGTCGTGGCCGCGGGCTGCTACGTCACCGCCGGCTCGAAGGTGACCCTCCCCGACGGGACCGTGGTCAAGGCCGCGACCCTCTCGGGCCGCGACGACCTCCAGTTCTGGACGAACACCCAGACCGGCGTCCTCGAAGTCCGCCCGCGCTCGGGCGCGTGGGGCTCGCTCAACGCCGTCCTCCACAGTGCCCAGTAACGGGTGCCCGGTAGCGGGTGCCAGCGGGCGCCCAAGCGCCCGACCGGCCGCCGACCGGCCGTGTAGTACCTGAGTACCGCCCCTCATGCCAGAGCATGAGGGGCGTTTTCGTTCTCCGGACCGACGCGCGGCGGCCCGGATCCGCATACCGTGAACGCATGCACTATGTCGGAGAGTTCGGCGGTGCGAATCCCACCGCCTCGGGTTTCGTCGTCACCACCACCGAGCGCGTGGCCGGGTACGAGGTCGTGGACACCCACGGCGAGGTCTTCGGGCTCACGGTGCGTTCGCGGAACATGTTCTCCGACATCGGGTCGGGCTTCAAGTCGATCCTCGGCGGCGAGCTCAAGGGCCTCACCAAGGCCCTCGCGGCCTCCCGCGAGGAGGCCCTGACCCGCATGGTCGACCAGGCGAAGTCGTTGGGCGCCAACGGGGTCGTCATGATGCGCTTCGACGTGTCGGACGCCCGCGACATGGGCACCGAGGTGTGCGCGTACGGGACGGCCGTGACCGTCCGCAGAGTCTCCTGAGACCGGGCCGTCTCAGGGCAGATTCCTTTCGAGGAAACCGGGAGATAAAAGACGGCGGCACCGATCCGCGAGGACCGGTGCCGCCGTTCCGTTCGTGCTAGAGCCCGTCCGACGCCGTCGGCGCGCGGGCGAATGCGGGCGCCGTCGAGGTCCGAAGGCGCGACCGCATGGAACGCCCCTGGCCGACACCGTCGGCGCTCAGGCGCCCGCGAACCCCGCGACCGCGCGGCGCCGAGGACCTGCCCGGCCGCACCAGCGCCGGGCCCGCGTCCTGCGGACGCCTTCCAGCAGGCGCCTAGACCGGGCTCAGGCCCAGGCGCTTGCCCGCCAGCGAGACCTTGCGCACCGCGAGCTGGTCGGCGATCGAGCGGATCGCCCGCGACGCCTCGCAGTCGGGGTCGGAGATCACCAGCGGCACGCCCGAGTCGCCGCCCTCGCGGAGCTTCGGGTCGAGCGGGATCTGGCCGAGCAGCGGCACGTCGGCGCCGACGTCGCGCGTCAGCGCCTCGGCGACGGTCTTGCCGCCGCCGGAGCCGAACGGCTCGATGTGGGAGCCGTCGGGCAGCTCCATCCACGACATGTTCTCGACCACGCCCGCGAGCTTCTGGTGGGTCTGGGTCACGATCGCCCCGGCGCGCTCGGCGACCTCGGCCGCCGCCTGCTGCGGGGTGGTCACCACGACCAGCTCGGCGGTCGGCAGGAGCTGCGCCACCGAGATCGCGATGTCGCCGGTCCCGGGCGGCAGGTCGAGCAGGAGCACGTCCAGGTCGCCCCAGTACACGTCGGCGAGGAACTGCTGGAGCGCGCGGTGCAGCATCGGCCCGCGCCACACCACGGCGGTGTTCCCGGGCGTGAACATGCCGATCGAGATGACCTTCATGCCGTGCGCCTGCGGAGGCATGATCATGTCCTCGACCTGCGTGGGCGCGCCCTCGACGCCGAGCATCCGCGGGATCGAGTGCCCGTAGATGTCCGCGTCGGCGATGCCCACCGACAGGCCCTTCTGCGCGAGCGCGGCCGCGAGGTTCACCGTCATCGACGACTTGCCGACGCCGCCCTTGCCGGAGGCGATGGCGAACACGCGGGTGCGGGACTCGGGGAGGTTGAACGGGATCACGGGCTCGGCGCCGGCGTTGGGGCCGCGCAGCTTCACCTGGAGGTCGGCGCGCTGCTGCTCGCTCATGACGCCGAACTCGAGTTCGAGCTCGTCGACGCCCTCGACCCCGTCGACGGCGGCGGCGACGTCCCGCTGGAGGGTGTCGCGCATCGGGCAGCCCGCGACGGTGAGCAGGATCGTCAGGGACAGGCGCCCGCCCTCGACCGCGACGGTGTCGACCATCCCCAGCTCGGTGATCGGACGGCGGATCTCGGGGTCGTTGACGTGCGAGAGCGCTTCGTGTACGGCCTCGACGACGGCGGCGTTGTCAGACATGCCCCAATCGTAGCCAGACGCCCGCAGACGCCAATGTGAGCGTCGCCTTACCCACCGCTCGCTCAGCCAGGCGAGCTATAAGTGCGGCATGACGCTTCCGTTCGAGATCTACGACGTCTTCTCCGACCGCCCCTACGCGGGCAACCAGCTCGCCGTCGTCTACGACGGCGCCGACCTCGCCACCGACCAGATGCAGGCGATCGCCAAGGAGTTCGGCTTCTCCGAGACCGTGTTCGTGCTCCCCGCAAGCGAATCGGGGGCCGATTACCTCGCACGCATCTTCACCCCTGCGGAGGAACTGCCGTTCGCGGGCCATCCCACGATCGGCGCCGCGGTCGCCGCAGTCGCCTCCGGCCGTGTCACCGCCACCGAGGGGCGGGTGGTCCAGGAATGCGGCGCGGGCCTCATGACCGTCGCCGTCGACGGGAACGCGGCGAAGCTCACGTCCACCGCCATCGCGGTCGGCCCCGAACTCGACCGGGCGACCGCCGCGGCCGCGGTCGGCCTCGACGCCGGGAAGATCCTCGGCACCCCCAAGAACGCGAGCGCCGGGCTCGACCACAACTTCGTGCGGGTCGCCGACGCCGACGTGGCCGCCGCGGTCGACGTGCCCGGCCACCTGGAGAAGGTGTACGTCTTCAGCTTCGACCCCGAGACCTCCGCGGTGCACGCGCGCCTGTTCCACCTGGGTGTGGGGGAGGACCCGGCGACCGGCTCGGCCGCCGTGGCGCTCGGCGTGCACCTGGTCGACGCGGGCCTCATCTCCGGCGACGGCGTGCACGCCTACGAGATCGCGCAGGGCGCCGAGATCGGCCGCCCGTCCTCGCTGTACAGCGAGGTCGTGGTCGAGGCGGGTGTTCCGGTCTCGGTCTCGGTGTCCGGCTCGGCGGTCAAGACCGCAGAGGGGACGCTGGTCGCGCTGCCGTAGGACGGTTTCGCAAGCGCCCGCCGAGGCCGCAAGGTTCGGAGCAACGGTGATCCGGCGGACCTGCGACACGGGTCAGCGACGTGCCTTTGCGGAGCCCTACTGCCGATTGCCCGGCGGGCTGAACTGTTGAATGCCCGGGTGGCGTTGACCTGCCGAATGCCGAGCCGGTCCGCCGAATCGCTCTGGCGGCCCCGACTCGCCGAACGGCACCAGCGCGGCGGCGCCGTTGCGGAAAGGGGCCGCCAGGTCTTCCGATCAGGGCATCCCGACGTAGTCGACCGTGCCGTACCGCTCGGCCTCCAGGCCCTCGGGCCAGGGGGCCGAGCGGGGGTCGCCGCTCGTCCAGTAGCGGCGGGGCCAGCCGCCCTTGCGGAGCAGGGCGGCGACGAACCGCTGCGGGTCGGGCGCGGTCGCCCAGACCGAGGGCAGGAACGTGGCGCGGTGGTCGGCGTCCTTGAGCGTGAGCCCGTCCTCGCCGGGCCGCAGGCCGTCGATGAGCGCCGCGAAGTCGCGGACCGGGACCGGCTCGGACGGGGTGAGCACGGCGACCTTGACGGTGAGGCCGGGGACCTCGTCGGCGGCGACGGGCGGCAGGCGCGGGTCGCGGGCGGCCAGACGGGCGTTGCGGACCACGTCGAAGCCCAAGGGCCGCAGGGCCGTGAGGGTGCCAATGCAGCCGCGGAGGGTCCCGTCGCGCTCCAAAGTCACGAAGGTCGCGGCGCGCTCGCCGAGTGCGGGCGGCGCGTCGGCGAGGAGTTCGCGGGCCCGGGGCGGCCGCGGGCCGAACGAGCTCGCGACCGCAGTGCGGGCCAGCGCCGTCAGGACCGGCCCGAGGTCAGGGCCGGATGTCGGGTCCATCCCCCGATGGTCCCACGACCGGAACAACCGCGGGCAGCCCCCGCGCGCCCGCACGGATCTCATCGTTCAGAGCCGCGCACCGACCTCTCACGATCCAGCCCGCGCGCTCGCACGGATTTCCGTGGCCCGGCCGGGCCCGAGACCGCGAGGACCCCAGCCCCCGCGCTCGCACGGATCTCCGCGGCCCGGCCGGGCCCGAGACCGCGAGGACCCCAGCCCCGCGCTCGCACGGATGTCGGGCGCCCTCCGCGTCGACCCAATCGGCATCCGAGCGCGACTTCCGAACTCGGGTCGCGCCCGCATACTCCTTCCGATGCCGACCCATGCCCACCGGTTCCGCTGGCGATCGAGAACGCGACTTCTGCACCTGACCCCGCCCACGCCTTGCGAGCCCCACCGCGCACGCCTGCCGACGTCGGCCCCCGCCCTGTGGTTCGTTGCGGGAGAAGCCGTCCGGGGCGGTTGATCGCCCTGATGGTGCGGTTTCGCGCCGTTCGGCCCGGCGGTGGTGCGTTTGGTCGGGGCACCGTGAGAGACTGCCCGCATGAATGAACCGCGTCCGAGCCTCGAAGCGTTCGAAGACGGCCTCGCCGAGGTGATCGACCTTCCCTCCGCCGGTCAGGGCCCCTTGACCGAGCTCGGGAGGCTCCAGCAGCTCGACTCGCTCGCCGGGAAGATCGCGCTGGTGACCGGTGCGGGCGCGCCCGACGGGATCGGGATGGCGATCGCGACGCGGCTGCGGCTGGCGGGCGCGACCGTGGCGATCGTGTCGACGACCAAGCGCATCCACGAGCGGGCCGGGGAGATCGACGCGGTCGGCTTCGTGGCGGACCTGACCGACGAGGCCGAGGTGGGCGGCCTGGCCGACGCCGTGGTCGACGCGGTCGGCGAGGTCGACATCCTGGTGAACAACGCGGGCCTGACCTCGAAGACCGATCCGGCCGTGGTCAAGCCAGTCGCGCAGCTCTCCTACGAGGACTGGCGGTCGGAGCTGTCGCGGAACCTCGACACCGCGTTCCTGGTCTCGCGCGCGTTCGTGCAGCCGATGGCCGAGCGCGGCTGGGGCCGCATCGTGAACGTCGCCGCCACCGCGGGCGTGGTCAACGCCGTCCCCGCCGAAGCCGCCTACGCCGCCGCGAAGGCCGGCGTGACCGGGTTGACGAAGGCGCTGGCGACCGAGGTCGTCGCCGACGGCGTCACCGTCAACGCGATCGCCCCCGGCCTGGTCCGGACCGGGTCCTCCACAGTCCCCGAACTCCAGCAGGGCCTCGACGGACCGATGGGCCGCCCGGGCACCCCCGAGGAGGTCGCCGCCGCCGCCGTGTTCTTCTGCGCCCCTTCGGCCTCCTACGTGACCGGCCAGACCCTCGTGGTCGACGGAGGCCGCTCGCTGCGCGTCTGACCGGCCGACCTTCTACCGACTGACCCGGCTCATGCGGGGCACAGCCTCGTGCGGGGACCGGCGGACCACCGCTTAGTGCCGGACACTGCCCCGTGCGCTGCGCTGCGCCGCTCGCAGTGCCGTGCCGATGCTCGGGGCGTCGCCGCGAGCGGGAGACGCCTCGGTAGCCGCCTTCCGACAGCGCCGGCAGAAGCCGCCGTCGGGCGGCGCCGCCAGACCGTGCCTTCAGACCGTGCCTCCAGGCCGCGCCTCAGAAGACCATGCCGTCAGACGCTACTGCCGCCTGCCGCTGTTGCCGCCTTCGGACGCCGCGAGGTGCCGATCGCTTCGACGCCCGCGCGCCCGGCCCGGTTCCCGAACGTCCTGATCGCCACATTCGCCCGTCTCCGGCGCAACTCCGGTCACGGCGCGCTCGTTACCCTTTGGTGATCACATCGACGGCAACCGTGAACCAGACCCAGGGGGCGCACATGGACGAGGCGTTCGGCGAGACGGGAAGAGAGGCCCGGGGGCGCACCGTCACCGGGCTGGTCCTGCTCGTCGGGGGGCTCGTCGGCCTCGCGGCCGCGTTCGACCTCACCTACGAGCGGATCGCCTCGCTCATGGACCCCGACCACGTCATCTCCTGCGACTTCAACCCGGTGCTCTCGTGCGGCACCGTCATGAGCACCTGGCAGGCGTCGGTGTTCGGGTTCCCGAACCCGATGATCGGGCTCGCGGCGTTCCCGCTGGTGATCTTCATGGGCGTGCTGTGGCTCGCGAAGACCGAGCTGCCGCGCTGGATCGCGCTCGTGTTCAACCTCGGGACGCTCGGCGGGCTCGCGTTCGTGTCGTGGCTGATCTTCCAGTCGGTCTACAAGATCGGCGTGCTGTGCCCGTGGTGCATGGCCGTGTGGACCGTGGTCCTGCCGATCTTCTGGTTCACCACGATCCGCAACCTCCGCACCGGCGCGCTCCCCGTCGGCGAGGACTGGCGCGACGCCGTCGACGACGTGCTCCGCTTCCACTGGATCGGCCTGAGCCTGTTGTACGTCGCCGTCATCGGCATCGTCGGCACCGGCTTCTGGGACTACTGGTCCACCCTGCTGTAGACCGCCAAGACCACCGCGCCGTGAACGGAACGGGGCCCGGGCGATCCGCCCGGGCCCGTTCGCCGTTCACTGCCGTATCTGCTGCCGCATCCGGGCCCCGCGGACCCAACCCGATCGGTCCGCTTCCCGCCCTACGCGATCCGCAGCCCGATCGGTTCCAGCCAGCCGCCCTCGGAGAGGTATTCGAGCACCTGCTCGACGCCCTCGCCCACGGTGATCTCGCTCGTGTCGATCTCCAGCTCCGCGTTCGGCGGCGTCTCGTACGGGTCCGAGATCCCCGTGAACTCCGGGATCTGGCCCGAGCGCGCCTTCGCGTACAGGCCCTTGCGGTCCCGCGCCTCGCAGACCTCCAGCGGCGTGGAGACGTGCACGAGCACGAAGTCGGCGCCCGCGGCCTCGGCCATGCGCCTCGCCTCGGCCCGGTCCACCTCGTAGGGCGCGATCGGGGCGGCCATGCCGATGCCGCCGTGCCGCGCGACCTCGGCCGCGACGAAACCGATGCGGCGGATGTTCACCGACCGGTCGGCGCGCGTGAACCCGAGCCCGCTCGACAGGAGCCGGCGGACCACGTCGCCGTCGAACAGCGACACCGTCCGGGTCCCGTCCTCCAGCAGCGCCTCGTGGACGCCGCGCGAGATCGTGGACTTGCCCGAGCCCGACAGCCCCGTGAAGAACAGCACCAGGCCGCGCTGGCGCCGCGGCGGGCGGGCCTTGCGCAGCTCCGCGGCGACGCTCGGCGGGGTGTGCCACTCGGGCAGCCCGAAGCCGCGGTCGAGCATGTCGGCGATCTCGGCCTCGCTGAGCGCGGTGCGCCGGAACGGCGGCTCGATGTCCTCGATCGCGCGCCACTGGCCGTCGCGGGTGTCGTAGGCCAGCTCGCGCGGGACCATCGACCGGATGCCGTCGCCGCCGCCGAGCCCGTCCGGGCCGGTCATGAGGTGGGTCGCGCCGTACGCGGCCGCGACCTTCGCGATGAGCAGGCCGTCGCGGAGGCGGTCGCCGCGCTTGGACAGCGGGACGGTGAGGACCGTGGCGGTCGGCAGGCGGTCCTTCGCCGCGAGCACCGACCGGACCAGGGCCGCGGTGGGCAGCCGCAGCTCGCGGCCGCCGTTCGTCTCGTCCCCGGTGGGGATCATGACGAGGACGTGCGCGGCGAGGTTGTGGGCGGCGCGCGCGAGCTGCGCGAGCTGGGGCCGGTGCAGCGGCCGGTCGGCGACGAGCGCGAGCACGCGCGGCTTCGTGTACGTGGTGCGCGCCTGCTCGGGCGTGGCCCGCAGGCCCGTGAAGACCCCGTGCGCGGCGTCCGCTATCCGCCGCACCGGTCCGCCGACGCGGACCATGTCCGGGCCGAGCGCGTCGAGGCTGTGGCACTCCACGGCCGCGACCGGCGCCCCCTCGGGGTCGGTGATGCGAAGCACACGGCGCTTCGGGTCGGGGTTGTCCAGCAGCCGCGCGATCGCGATCGGGACGTCCAGGGTCACCGGCACCGGCCAGGCCGTCCCGTCCGGCAGCATCCCGGTCGTGGTCACCGCCCTCGCCTCGACCTCGCCCATGAACCCGCGCAGCGGCGCGTAGGCGCCGTACAGCAGCAGTTCCAGGTCGGCGAGTTCGTGCGGGAGCGGGGTGTGGCTCGGCGCCTCGGCGAGGATCTCATCGGGCAGTACCCAGTCAGACATCGGCGGTCGGGGTCCCTTCGCAGCGGCTCGGTCGGGGCGTCATCGGTCTCGGTCGAACCAGGGTATGCCACGGGGCCGACGCTGCACACGTTCGGCTACGCGACCGGGGGACGCGGCCCGCCCGCCGCCTGCGGCGGAGAACGCACCGCATCGTCCCGCATGGCGGACTGAGAAAGTGGCGCGCCCATTACCGGTAAGTTACGCTGACCTAGCATTTCCACCGGCTCCGCGAGCGCGCGCCGAGCCGGTTCGACTTCGACAGTGCACAGCAGTTCACCGCGGACAAGGACGTCGGCGCGAGCGGCCCCTCACGGGTTTGCCCAGACCAGCAGTGGAGACCTCCATGGACTACTACGACTCCTCCGGCGGCACCGACGACAAGCAGCTCCGGCGCGACATCAGGCGCCTGGGCAACCTGCTCGGCCAGGCGCTCGTGCGCCAGGAGGGCCCGCAGCTGCTCGAGCTCGTCGAGGAGGTGCGCGGCCTGGTCCGCCACCAGCCGGAGGCCGTCGCCTCGCGGCTCGCGAAGCTCGACGTCACCGAGGAGGTCGACCTCGCCCGCGCGTTCGCCACCTACTTCCACCTCGCGAACATCACCGAGCAGGTCCACCGCGCCCGCGACATGCGCCGCTCCCGCGCCGAGAACGGCGGCTGGCTCTCCCAGGCCCGCGCCGAGATCACCCTGGAGGACGTCCCCGCCGACCAGATCGCGGCCGCCGCCGAGCGCCTGGAGGTGCGGCCCGTGTTCACCGCGCACCCCACCGAGGCCGCGCGCCGGTCCATCCTCATCAAGCTGCGGAACATCGCCGACCTCCTCGACGCCGAGGCCGCCGAGCGGGCCGTCCTCGGCTCCGCCGACGTCGACGCCGTCAACTCGCGCCTCGCCGAGATCATCGACCTGCTGTGGCAGACCGACGAGCTGCGCGTCGAGAAGCCCGAGCCCACCGACGAGGCCCGGAACGCGATCTACTACCTCACCGACCTCTACCGCGACGCCGCCGCGCGCGTCCTCACCGACCTCAACGCGACCCTCACCGACCTCGGCGGCTCGCCCCGGCCCGGCCACGCGCCGCTGCGCTTCGGCACCTGGATCGGCGGCGACCGCGACGGCAACCCGTTCGTCACCCCCGAGGTCACCAAGCAGGTCCTGCTCATGCAGCACGAGCACGGCATCGCGGCCGCCGAGGGCGCCGTCGCCGGGCTCATCAACGAGCTGTCCGTGTCGCAGGCGGTCCGGCCCGCCTCGCAGGAGCTCCTCGACTCGGTGAACGCCGACCTCGACCGACTCGGCACCGCGATCCCCGCCCGCTACAAGCGCATCCACGCCGAGGAGCCGTACCGGCTCAAGGCCCGCGCGATCGAGGCGAAGCTCGCGAACACCCGCACCCGCCACGCCGAGGGCCTGCCCCACCGGGCCGGCCTCGACTACGCCGACGGCCGCGAGCTCATCGCCGACCTCCAGGTCATGCGCGACTCCCTCGCCCGCCAGCGCGGCCAGCTCCCCGCCAAGGGCGTGCTCGACCGCGTGCTGCGCACCGTCGCCGCGTTCGGGCTCCAGCTCGCGACCATGGACGTGCGCGAGCACTCCGAGGCGCACCACGCCGTCCTCGCCGAGCTGTACGACGCCACCGGCGAACTCGACAAGGCGTACGGCGACCTCACGCCCGTCGAGCGCGGCGAGATCCTCGCGAGCGAGCTCTCCGGGCAGCGCCCGCTCGCGCCCGCGAACGTCGAGCTGACCGAGGCCAACCGCAAGACCTTCGACGTCTTCCACGCCATCCGCGACGCCCAGGAGCAGTTCGGGAAGGCGATCGTCGAGTCGTACATCATCTCGATGACCCACGACGCCGGCGACGTCCTCGCCCCCGTGGTCCTCGCCCGCGACGCCGGGCTCATCGACGTCGCGCGCGGGCGGGCCGACATCGGATTCGTGCCGCTCCTCGAAGAGGTCGAGGAGCTGGCGAACGCCGACGCGCTCCTCGACGAGCTGCTGCGCCTGCCCGCGTACCGGGCGATCGTGGCCGCGCGCGGGAACGTCCAGGAAGTGATGCTCGGCTACTCCGACTCCAACAAGGACGCAGGGATCACCGCCAGTCAGTGGAACATCCAGGCCGCGCAGCGCCAGCTCCGCGACACCGCGCACAAGCACGGCGTGCGCCTGCGGCTGTTCCACGGCCGCGGCGGCACCATCGGCCGCGGCGGCGGCCCCACCCACGAGGCGATCCTGGCGCAGCCGTCGGGGACCCTCGACGGGGCCATCAAGATCACCGAGCAGGGCGAGGTCCTGTCCGACAAGTACACGCTGCCGGCGCTCGCCCGCGAGAACCTGGAGCTGACGGTGGCCGCGTCGCTCAAGGCGACGCTGCTGCACACCGAGCCGCGGCACCAGCCCGAGGTGCTGGCGCGCTGGTTCGACGTCATGGACCAGACGTCCGAGGCCGCGAAGGACGCCTACCGGGCGCTGACGGGCCAGGCCGGGCTCGCCGAGTACTTCTGGGCCGTGAGCCCCACGGAGCTGCTGGGCGCGTTGAACATCGGCTCGCGGCCGTCGAAGCGGCCGAACACGGACGCGGGTCTGTCGGGCCTGCGCGCGATCCCGTGGGTGTTCGGGTGGACGCAGTCGCGCCAGATCGTCCCGGGCTGGTACGGCGTGGGCTCGGGCCTGGCCGCCGCGCGTGAGGCGGGCCTGGGCGGGGACATCGCCGAGATGTACGAGAAGTGGCACTTCTTCCGCAACTTCGTCTCGAACGTGGAGATGACGCTCGCGAAGACCGACCTGTCGATCGCGGCCCAGTACGTCTCGACGCTGGTGCCCTCGCACCTCCAGTCGATCTTCGACACGATCAAGGTCGAGCACGCCAAGACCGTGGCCGAGGTCCTGGCGCTCACCGGCGGCGAGGAGCTGCTGGCCGCGAACCCGCAGCTGTCGCGGACCCTGGAGGTCCGCGACCGGTACCTCGCGCCGCTGCACCACCTCCAGGTGTCGCTGCTCAAGCGGTACCGCTCCGAGGGCGGGGCCGACGGCGACGTGGACCCGCAGCTCAAGCGGGCGCTGCTCATCACCGTCAACGGCATCGCGGCGGGCCTGCGCAACACCGGCTGACCCGCGCCGCCTCCCGGCCGCCGGCCCGCGTGCCGGACCGGGAGGCCGCGCACTGGGAATCACCTCCCAAAGCGACCGCGGGACCGGGGCGGCGCCCCGGTCCCGTGCTAGGTTCGCGCTTCCACCCGATCGAAGCGCGGAGAACATGGCGAGAAGCTTGCGAGTCAGCGTCCGGAACGCGAAGTTCCAGCAGTGGGAGACCATGCTGCGCAACCGGACCAAGCGACACCGGCTGGGGTCGTTCCTGGTCCAGGGGGTCCGGCCGATCACGATGGCCGTCGAGCACGGCTGGACCGTGCAGGAGCTGCTGTACGACGCCGACCGCCCGCGCCTGTCCGACTGGGCCCGCGGGCTCCTCGACGCCCCGCACACCGAGCGGGCCGCCGTCGCCTCGGAGCTCATGGCGGAGCTGGGGGACAAGGACGGCGAGGCGCCCGAACTCCTGGCGCAGGTGGCGATCCCGACGCGGCGGCTGTCGCAGTTGGAGTCGCGGCCGGGCTGGCTCGGGCTGGTCGTGGACCGGCCGACGAGCCCGGGGAATCTAGGCTCGCTCATCCGCTCGGCCGACGCGTTCGGCGCCGACGCGGTGGTGGTGACCGGCCGCAATGCGGCCGACCCGTTCGACCCGAAGGCGGTGCGGGCCTCCACCGGGAGCCTGTTCGCGCTGCCGGTCATCAACGCGGCCTCGGCGCACGAGGTCGCGGAGTGGGCCGGGCGCCAGGGCCACCGGCCGTCCATCGTGGGCACCGACGAGCGCGGCGAGGCGCCGCTGTCCGGGCAGGACCTGCGCGGCGCGGTGCTCCTGGTGATCGGCAACGAGACCGAGGGCATGTCGAAGGCGTGGACGGACCTCGCCGACGCCGTGGCCCGCATCCCCATGTCGCCCAAGGCCGCGTCGTCGCTGAACGCCGCGAACGCGGGCTCGGTGGCCCTCTACGAGGCCGCCAGGCAGCGCGCCGAAGGCTGACCCGGGACGCCCGGCGGCACCTCCGGCGGACGCGATCGGAACTGTCGACTCGGCGAGCCGATCCGTCCGGCCGGCACGGAGCCGGTGCCACCACGGCACCTCCGAACCGTGCTTTCCGAACCGTGCCTTCCCGACCGTGCTTTCCGAACCGTGCCTTCCGAACCGCGCCCTAAGAACCGCGTCTCCCGCCGCGTTAGACCGCCCCGGCCTTGCGCTCCTCCGAACGCTCCTCCGCGAGCTTGAGTTCGTGCTGGGCGACGGCCTTGGCCCACAGCGCCGCGACGTCGTCGTCGGCGAGCGTCAGGTTGAACCGTCCCCGCAGGAGGGACGCGAACGCGGCCTCGTCCTCGACCACCCGGACCGACTTGAAGTCGGGGAGCTTCGGGTCGTAGACGGTGAGGGTGCGGGCGCGCAGGACCCACATGTCGTCCTCGCGCGGGTTCTGCACCGTGAGGGTCTTGACGAACGGCGACTCCGGCGAGGTCGACAGCTCGCGGCAGCGGTCGGCGAAATCCTCTGGCCGCCGGGCCGGGAGCCGGAAGTCGAACGTCAGGTTCGACACGCGCGGGTCGATCGAGCAGCGCCACTCCTCGCCCCCGAGGCTCCACACCCCGAAGTTGAACGCGCCGACCCGGTAGCTGCCGTCGCGGACCGGCAGCGGGTCGCGGAAGCCGGTGCCGATGCCGGCGTCGGCCAGGTACTCGGCGGCGTCGCCGCGCCCGCCCTCGAAGCGCACCACCAGCGGCATGTGGTTCCACCAGTTCTTGTCGCCCTCGGTCTCGCGGGCGACCCCGCCGAGGACGCGGCGGACGTCGAAGCCCATGGCCTCCAGGGCGAACGCCATGACACCGTTGTGCTCGTAGCAGTAGCCGCCGCGCCCGCCCTCGACGAACTTGGCGAACAGCGCGTCCGCGTCGAGGCGGATCGGTCGGCCCAGCTGGATGTCGAGGTTCTCGTAGGGCATCGCGGCGACGTGGGCGCGGTGGACCCGCCTGAGCGCGTGCAGCGTCGGGCGGCGCGGGGCGGTGATCCCCACGCGGCCGAGGTACGCGGCCAGCATCGCTGAGTCGAACACCCCTCGACCATAGCGCGAGTGAAAGCGCAGGTCTCCGGTCGTGATGAGACCGATACGCGAAAGATGTTGCGGGGCTGCACCTTTGTCGCTCCTGGGACCGCGGAGGTGGTGCGGGTGTGGGATAGTGGCGCCATCCTCATCCTCCCGACTGCTCTGACATTGCCCTGAAGGAGTCCCCGCTATGGTCATGGGTCCGACCCACGCCATGTCCGGTGCCGCGCTGTGGTTGGCGGGCTCGGCCGTCGCCGACCTCGCATTCGGCATCGACCAGACGTCCGCCGAACTCGTCGTCGGCACGATCGTCTGCTCCGGCGCCGCCCTGTACCCCGACATCGACTGCGCCGGACGCGTGACCGAGAACAAGGGCGGGTCCACTGTGGCCCGCTCGTTCGGCGTCGCGTCCCTCATGGTGGCCGAGGTCGTCGAACGCCTCTGCTACTGGTTCTACCTGCTCACCAAGTCCAAGAAGGACAAGAAGCGCAACAACGGGCACCGCCTGTTCACGCACACCGCGGTCCACGCCGCGCTCATCGGCACCGGCACCGGCTTCCTCGCCGCCCAGTTCGGGAAGCCCGCGGTCATCGCGATCCTGTTCGTGCTCACCGGGCTCGCGGTCCGCGGCCTCCTCGCGGAGACCGTCGAGAAGAAGGGCTGGATCGTCGTCACCGGCGTCTCCCTCGCCGCCGCGTACGGCATGTACCGGCTGCTCCCGGAGGGCCGCGACTACTGGATCCTCGGCCTCGCCATGGGGATCGGCTGCTTCATCCACATCCTCGGCGACATGATCACGAAGATGGGCTCGCCGCTGTTCTTCCCGATCCCGATCCAGGGCCGCCGCTGGCGGGACATCGGCCTCCCGAACAAGATCGCCCTGCGCGCGGGCGGCAAGGAGGAGAACCGCATCCTCCTGCCGATCCTCACCGTCCTCGTCGTCATCGGCATGTTCTACAACGTGCCGGAGATCCAGGCCCTGCTGTTCGACCAGGGCGGACAGGGCGCCTCGAACTAGCGCCGCCCCGGGCGAACATTCGCGGGCGGCCCCCGGGCCGCGGCGAGGTAGACTCGACCGGTCGCCGGAACAGCCCCCCGTCAGGGCTGTCTCCGGCCATCAGTCGTGCCCTCCAGGGCAGTCTCCAGAAGCCGCTCAGGGAGCCCGCGAATGTCCGAAGGCAAGCCGCAGCCGAAGCTCGAAAGCCTGCTCGACGCCGCCGCGAGCGCGCCCAGGCTCGCCCGCCTGGCCGAGCTCGCGGCCGGGTCCGACCGCCCGGTCGACGTCGTCGCCGTCCCCGGCGCCCGGCCGCTCGCCCTCGCCCAGGCCGCCCGGCACGCCGCCGGGCCCGTCCTCGCGATCACCGCGACCTCGCGCGAAGCCGAAGAGCTCGCCGAATCACTCGCGTCGTTCATCGCCGAGGACGAGATCGCCTACTACCCCGCGTGGGAGACCCTGCCGCACGAGCGGCTCTCGCCGCGCTCCGACACCGTCGGCGCGCGCCTGGACCTCCTGCACCGCATCCACGCCGGCGACGTGCCGCGCGTCATCGTCACACCCGTCCGCGGCGCCCTCCAGCCCCAGCTCAAGGGCCTCGGCGAACGCGAACCCGTGCACCTGCGCCGCGGCGACGAGACCGACCTGACCGACCTCGCCGCGCACCTCGTCGACCTCGCGTACGAGCGCGTCGACCTCGTCGAGAAGCGCGGCGAGTTCGCCGTCCGCGGCGGCATCCTCGACGTGTTCCCGCCCACCGCGCAGCACCCGCTGCGTCTGGAGTTCTTCGGGGACGAGGTCGACACCATCCGCGAGTTCTCCGTCGCCGACCAGCGGTCCCTCGACGCCGCCGCCGGCGACGAGCCCGCCGAGTTGCGCGCCGTCGCCTGCCGGGAGCTGCTGCTCACCGACGAGGTCCGCGAACGCGCCGCCGCCCTCGGCGACGACTTCCCCGGCCTGGCCGAGATGTGCGCCAAACTCGCCCAGGGCATCCCCGTCGAGGGCATGGAGTCGCTCCTGCCCGCGCTCGCCGGCCCCGGCAGCCTCCAGCTCTTCCAGGAGGTCCTGCCCCGCAGCGCCCTCGTCGTCGCCATCGAGCCCGAGCGCATCCGCACCCGCGCGCTCGACCTCGTCGCCACCTCGAACGAGTTCCTCGAAGCGTCCTGGGCCGCCGCCGCGGCCGGCGCGCAGGCCCCCGTCGACCTCGGCGCCGGCACGTTCCACGACCTCGCCGAAGCCCGCACCACCGCGCTCGCGGCGGGCCAGCGCTGGTGGACGATCTCGCCGTTCGCCGCCGCCCCCGAAGAGGACGCGCTGGCCGCCGAGCTCGCCGCGATCACCGGCGAGCCGCTGAGCTCCGGCCCGGTGCACGACGACGCGCTCACCGTCGACCTCGGCGTCACCGAGACCCCGCGGTACCACGGGAACACGGCCCAGCTCGTGGAGGACCTGACGCGCTGGACGCGCGAGGGCCGCGCGGTCGCGGTCGTCTACCCGGCCCTCGGCGGCGCCGAGCGCGCCGCCGAGCAGCTGCGGTCCGAGGGGATCGGCGCGCACCTGGAGCCCGCGCCCGCGGCGTTCCGCGGCGGCGAGGTCGTCGCGTGCGTCGGCACGCTCGCGCTCGGCTTCGCCGACGAGAAGGTCGTCGCGGTCACCGCCGCCGACATCGCCGGCGGCAAGGCCCTCGCGAGCCAGCGGCCCCGCAAGGGCAAGGCCACCAAGCGCCGCGGCGTCGTCAACCCGCTCGAACTCTCGCCCGGCGACTACGTCGTCCACGACGCGCACGGCGTCGGGAAGTACGTGGAGATGGTGCGCCGCACCATCGCCGGGGCCGACCGCGAGTACCTCGTCATCGAGTACGCGCCGTCCAAGCGCGGCCAGGGCGCCGACGTCCTGTTCATGCCGACCGACGCGCTCGACCAGCTCACCAGGTACGTCGGCGGCGAGCAGCCCACCGTCCACAAGCTCGGCGGCACCGACTGGCAGAAGACGAAGCGGCGCGCGCGCAAGGCCGTCCGCGAGATCGCGGCCGAGCTGATCCAGCTGTACGCGGCCCGCCAGGCCGCCGCCGGGCACGCGTTCAGCCCCGACACGCCGTGGCAGCGCGAGCTGGAGGACGCGTTCCCGTACATCGAGACCCCCGACCAGATGTCGGCGATCATCGACACGAAGGCCGACATGGAGGCGCGGGTCCCCATGGACCGCCTCGTCATGGGCGACGTCGGCTACGGCAAGACCGAGGTCGCCGTCCGGGCCGCGTTCAAGGCCGTCCAGGACGGCAAGCAGGTCGCGGTGCTCGTGCCGACCACGCTCCTCGCGAGCCAGCACTACGGGACGTTCGTCGAGCGCATGGGCCAGTTCCCGGTGAAGATCAAGCAGCTCTCGCGGTTCCAGTCCGCGCGCGAGGCCGCCGAGATCCAGCGCGGCATCGCCGCGGGCGAGGTCGACATCCTCGTCGGCACACACCGGCTCCTCCAGGCCGAGACGCGGTTCAAGGACCTCGGGCTCATCATCGTCGACGAGGAGCAGCGGTTCGGCGTGGAGCACAAGGAGAAGCTGAAGGCGCTCCGCACCGCCGTCGACGTCCTCACCATGTCCGCCACGCCGATCCCGCGCACCCTGGAGATGGCCGTGACCGGCATCCGCGAGATGTCGCAGATCTCCACGCCGCCCGAGGAGCGGCACCCGGTGCTCACGTACGTGGGCGCGTGGGAGGCCAAGCAGGTCGCCGCGGCGATCCGGCGGGAGCTGCTGCGCGACGGGCAGGCGTTCTACCTCCACAACCGGGTCGAGTCGATCGACCGGGCCGCGACGCGCCTGCGCGAGCTCATCCCCGAGGCCCGCGTCGCGGTCGCCCACGGGAAGATGAGCGAGACGCAGCTCGAGCAGATCATGCAGGGCTTCTGGGAGGGCGAGTACGACGTGCTCGTCTCGACCACGATCATCGAGTCCGGCATCGACATCCCCAACGCGAACACCCTCATCGTCGAGCGCGCCGACCTGCTCGGCCTCTCGCAGCTCCACCAGATCCGCGGCCGGGTCGGGCGCTCGCGCGAGCGCGCGTACGCGTACTTCCTGTACCCGCCGGAGCAGCCGCTCTCGGAGACCGCGCACGAGCGGCTCGCGACGATCGCGCAGCACTCCGAGCTCGGCGCGGGCATGTACGTGGCGATGAAGGACCTGGAGATCCGCGGCGCCGGCAACCTGCTCGGGGCGGAGCAGTCCGGGCACATCGCCGACGTCGGGTTCGACCTGTACCTGCGGATGGTCGGCGAGGCCGTGACGTCGTTCAAGGGCGGCGGCGACGAGCCCCCGCCCCCGGTCAAGGTCGAGCTGCCCCTGGACGCGAACATCCCGTTCGACTACATCGAGGTCGAGCGGCTGCGCCTGGAGATGTACCGCAAGATCTCCGAGGTCCACGACGAGGCCGAACTCGACGAGGTGCGCGAAGAGATGGAGGACCGGTACGGGCCCTCGCCCGAGCAGGTGCTCACCCTGTTCCACCTGGCGCGGTTCCGGCTCCTGGCGCGGGCGCACGGGTTGACGGACATCGCCCTGCAGGGCAAGAACCTCCGGTTCTCCACAGTGGACCTCCCCGACTCCAAGCAGCTCCGGCTCGGCCGGCACTACCCCGACGCGCACTACAAGGCCCCGGCCGGTTTGATCAGCGTCCCGCGGCCGACGACCTCGCGGGTCGGCGGCAAGCCCGTCGAGGGCCTGGCGCTGCTCCAGTGGTGCGCCGACCTCATCGCCGACATCGTCCCGAAGGCGGCACCCGCTGCGGCTGGGTCGCCCGCCGCGCCTGACGAGGATTGAGCGGCTTCCCGGAGGCCCGGCAGCGACAGCTGCAGGGACCTCCAGGAAGTCGCCCGTCGGTGCGGCGCAGCTCACTCACCCGATCGTGTCGGGCGAGCGGCTGGATTGTCGGACCCGGCGGAGAGGGTGGTCGGTATACATACCCACCCAAGAGGGTGGGTAGGGCGACCCGCTCGCCTGGCCGCGCTGCCGGCCGCCTCGCCTGCTCCGCAGGCTCGTCAATCGGCTCGGCGGCCGGGTCGCGCGGCAGCGTGTCCGCGCCGCGCCTTCGAAGCGTTTGGCCCCCTTGCCGCTCAAGCCTGTTCGAAGTAGAAGGACTTGATGAAGCAGTCGCGGGGCTGGCTGATCGCGAAGCGGACGCAGTCGACCAGGGACCGGGCGTTGAGCGCGTCGCCGCCGCGGGTGGGCGCGTTCCAGTCGGGGCCGAGGGGGTCGGGGTTGTCGAAGTCGGGCGGGTAGAGGGAGATCACGCGGACCCCTTGCGGCCGCAGCCGCTTCGACAGCACCTCGGTAAACCCGGCCTGGGCGGCCTTCGCCGCGTAGAACGCCTCGTGCGCCTCCGAGCGGTGGTTCCCGTACTCGCCGCAGCCGGACACCATCGTCACGATGTCAGGCCGGGGACTGCGCAGCAGCAGCGGCAGCACCGCCTTCGTCACGAGCACCGTGCCCGCGGCGCCCGCCGCGATCGTCTCGGCGATCCGGTCGTCGTCGGGTTCGGTGAAGCCGCCGTCGAGGTACGGGGCGCCGTTGTTCACCAGGACGTCCACCGCCCGCGTCGTCTCGGCCAGCGCGTCGGCGAACCCGCGCACCGACTCCGGATCGGCGAGGTCGCACTCGAACGCGTGCGCCCGCCCGCCGACGTGCCGGACCTCCTGGGCCGTGCCCTCAGCCGCCGCGAAGCTCCGCGCCGACACGAAGACCTCGGCGCCCTCGCGCCCCAGCGCGATCGCCAGCGCCCGCCCGAACCCGCGCCCGGCGCCGGTGACGACCACCCGGTATCCCGTGAACCCCATCGCGACCTCCCGTTCCGTCACCTTCAGTGTCCTCGCGTCCGCAGACGCGTCAAGTCCTCGGACCCGGTCCTAAGCCTTCACGCGCACGCTTCTCCGATCCGCCCGCCGCCCCGGCCCCGGCCGCGCCGCTCCGATCCGCGTGCCGATCCGCCCGCCGATCCATTCCCACCGCGCCGCTCTGATCCGCCCGTCATCACGCCCCGGCCCCGCCTCCTTCGCCTGCTCCGATCCCGCCCCCTCGATCCGCCCCGATCCCGTTCCCCGATCGAGTGGACGATCCCCGCCCGGTCTGATTGCATGGGGCGGATGGGAGCACCGATCGCCGAATTCCGCATCGACGTCCCGCAGGGCGCCGTCGACGACCTGCACGACCGGCTGCGCCTCGCGCGCTGGCCCGCCGCCAGCCCCGAGCCGGGCTGGGCGAGCGGCGTCCCGGTCCTGTACCTGCGCCGCCTCGCCGACCACTGGCTCCACGACTACGACTGGCGCGTCCACGAGGCGGCGCTGAACGCGTTCCCGCAGGGGCTCACCGAGATCGAGGGCCAACGGGTCCACTTCCTGCACGTGCGCTCGCCCGAACCGGACGCGCTGCCGCTCGTCGTCACGCACGGCTGGCCCGGTTCCGTGGTCGAGTTCATGAAGGTCCTCGGCCCGCTCGCCGACCCGCGCGCCCACGGCGGGGACCCCGCCGACGCGTTCCACGTCGTCGCCCCGTCCCTGCCGGGGTTCGCGTTCTCCACGCCGCTGTCGGCGCCCGACTGGGACCACGCCAAGATCGCCGCCGCCTGGCTCGCGCTCATGGACCGCCTCGGGTACGACCGGTTCGGCGCGCACGGCGGCGACACCGGCTCGAAGGTCTCCCCGGCGCTGGGGCGCCTCGCCCCGGACCGGGTCGTCGGCGTCCACGTCAACGGCGGCCTCGAACTCCCGCCGCCCGGCGACCCCGGCCTCGCGGACCTCACCCCCGAGGATCGCGACCGGCTCGAATCCGTCCGTGACCTGGTCCGCCACGGCACCGGCTACGCCGACCTCCAGTCCACGAAGCCCCAGACGATCGCCTACGCGCTCAACGACTCACCCGTCGGCCAGCTCGCATGGATCGCCGACAAGTTCCACGACTGGACCGACCCGGCCGCGCGCCTCCCCGAGCACGCCGTGGACGTCGACCAGCTCCTCACCAACGTGACCCTCTACTGGCTCACCGGGACCGGCGCGACCTCGGCGCACCAGTACCGGGCCGTGCGCGACGAGCCCGCGGCCCCGTACTCGGACGTGCCGACCGGCGTGGCGGTGTTCCCGACCGACCCCGCGATCCGGTCGCTCATGGAACGCCGGCACCGCATCGTCCACTGGTCCGAGTTCGACCGCGGCGGCCACTTCGCGGCCATGGAAGCCCCGGACCTCCTCGTGCAGGACCTGCGGGAGTTCTTCCGCCCCTTGCGCGGCGCCGCCGCCGGTGGCGGAGAATGACCGCATGGGCACAGCGAACGACAAGCGGCCGTTCACGGTCAGACTGCTCATGGTCCTGCTGGTGCTCAGCTGGATCGACTTCATGGCGGTGCTGATCCCGGAGTACTTCGCGTGCGGGCCGCACGACACCGCGTGCGAGCGGATGGGCTACACCAGCCCCGCGTTCCTCACCGTGCTCGCCGTCGGCGCCTCGCTGCTCCTGCTGTACGCCTTCGCGATCTGGCACCGGCGCGCATGGGCGTGGTTCCTCGCGGTGGTGACCACCGGGGTCCCCGCGATGGTCCTCCTCGCCGAGTTCGACTCGTGGCTCGCGGCCCCGCCGCTGGAGAAGCTCGCGGGCGTCCTGGACCTCACCTGCCTCGGCTTGCTCGTCTCGCCACCGGTGTGGCGCTGGGCCCGGGTGCGGCCGCCCAAAGAGGGCGAATAAGGGGACCCACCAGGGGCTTTGCGGACGTACCCTGGAAGTACCCAGTGTTTGGAGCGCCCGTGAACAGCTTCGACTCTCCCGGTCCCGCACCCCTCTACGACAAGCCGCACTCCGTCGACCTCGCCCAGGTGATGATGGTGTTCCAGTACTTCATGCTGGTCAGCGTCAGTCTCGGGCTCGGCCCGCGCCTCCTCGGGTGGGTCGAGGACCAGTCCCACGACGTGCCCGGCGTCGCCGAACTCGAAGCGGCCCTGCCGGTCGGCACCACCTTCCCGATCGCGATCGTGCTGCCGCTCATCGCGGTCCTGACGGTGCCGTACGCGATCATCGTGTTCCAGCTCGGCCGCGGGCGCCGCGGCACGCGCGCGTTCGCGATCCTCTTCGCGGTCGGGAACACCCTCATCGGCATCATCGGCGTCTCGCGGACCTACGGCGACGTCACGGCCCTGGTCATCGCGCCGATCTGGATCGTCATGGGCCTGTGCGTCGTCGGCGGGCTCGCCTCCCGCAGCGGCCGCCAGTGGTTCGCGCAGGGCGGCTGGGCCCCCTGGTACGCCCGGTACGAGATGGACCAGGAGGACCGGCGCCGCTACGTCAGCCGCGGCGGCCGCCGCCGGGTCCCCGCCGGCGACGAGGACAGCGCCGACTGAGCGGCCCCCTGCACCGCCGACCTCGGTGCCGTGCCGCCGACCGTTCGGCCGGAGCACCTCCCGAAGCGCCGCCCGCCGGCGCCGCCCACTGTCACCGCCGACTGAGACCGACCGCACACGCGCGCCCTGTCATGGATCCGGACCCTGCCCCGTTCAGAGTCCAGCAAGCCAGACAGGAGTGAGACCATGCAGCACCGCATCACCGTCCTCGGCGCCGGGTTCGCCGGGACCTGGGCCGCCGGAACGCTCGCCCGCCGCCTCCACCGCGACGACGTCGCGATCACCGTCGTCAACGCCGAGGCCGACTTCGTCGAACGGTTCCGCCTCCACCAGGTCGCCGCCGGAACGGACCTGCGCCGCCGCGACCTCGCGGCCGTCTTCACGCGCACCGGCGTCCGATTCCGGCACGCCGCCGTCACCGCGGTCGACGCCGCCGCGCGCACTGCGACCCTCGACGACGGGGCCGTCCTGGAGCACGACACGCTCCTGTACGCCCTCGGCAGCACCGTCGCCGACCACGGCATCCCCGGCGTCCGCGAGCACGCCTTCCACGTCGCCGGACGCCCCGCGGCCCTGCGCCTCCGCGAACGCCTCGACCGCGCGCACGGCGCCGTCCTCGTCGTCGGCGGCAACCTCACCGGCATCGAGGCCGTGACCGAGATCGCCGAATCCCACCCCGGCCTGCGCGTCGCGCTCGCGACCACCGGGGAACTCGGCGGCTGGCTCGGACCCAAGGCCCGCGGCCACCTCCTGCGCGCGTTCGACCGGCTTGGCATCGCCGTCCACGAGGACACCGAGATCACCGAGGTCACCGCCGCGGGCGCGCTCGCCGCCGACGGCCGCGCCTTCGACGCCGCCACCGTCGTGTGGGCCGCCGGCTTCGCGGCCCACCCCATCGCCGCCGCCAGCGGACTCGACGTCAACGGGGCCGGGCAGATCCTCGTCGACCGCCAGATGCGCTCGGTCTCCCACCCCGGCGTCTACGCCGCGGGCGACGCCGCGTTCACCCTCGCCGAAGACGGCGAGCCGCTGCCGATGTCGTGCGCCTCCGCCGGGTTCACGGCGATGCAGGCGACCAGCGCGATCATGGGCGACCTCACCGGCGCCGGCATCGGCCGGACCTCGCTCGCCTACTACGGCAACCACATCAGCCTCGGCCGCAAGGACGCGGTGTTCCAGGCGCTCCACCTGGGGTCCCGCACCACGTCCTGGTCGGTCCGCGGCCGCGTCGCCGCCGGTCTCAAGGACCTCATCCTCAAGACCGCCGTGCACGGGGTCGTCCACCCGACCTACGGACTCCCCGTCCGCAAGCGCCGCATCGCACGGGAACGCCGCGAGGCGGTCGCCGCCGCGAACGCCGCCTACTAGCGCACGTCCTCCTACACTGGCCGCATGGACGCCGCCACACTGGAGCGCTTCGAGGCCAGCCGCGACCGGCTGGCCTCCTTGGCGTACCGCCTGCTCGGTTCCGCCGCCGACGCCGAGGACGTCGTCCAGGACGCGTTCCTGCGCTGGCAGGCGGCCGACACCGACCGCATCGAGGTCCCCGAGGCGTGGCTCACCAAGGTCGCGACCAACCTCGCGCTCGACCGGCTCCGCTCCGCGACGGCCCGCCGCGAGCGCACCGTCGGCGACTGGCTCCCCGAACCGCTCCTCGAAGGCGACCCGATGCTCGGCCCGCTCGACACGGTCGAGCAGCGCGAGTCCGTCACCGTGGCGGTGCTCCTCCTGCTCGAACGCCTCACGCCCACCGAGCGCGCCGTGTACGTCCTGCGCGAAGCGTTCTCCCACTCCCACAAGGAGATCGCGCAGATCCTCGACATCACCGAGTCCGCCTCGCAGCAGCACGCCCTCCGGGCCCGGCGCCACGTGCGCGCCGAGAGCCGCACCGAGGTCGACCGCGCCGCCGCGCTCAAGATCGTCGAGGCGTTCGTCGCCGCCGCCTCCTCCGGCCGCACCGAAGCCCTCGTCGCCCTCCTCACCGACGACGCCACCGGCCTCTCCGACGGGGCCGGCCTCATGGCGACCCTGATGCGCTACACCGGACCCGAGCAGATGGCCCGCGTCCTGCGCGCCGGCTTCAAGCCCACCGACGCCAAGCGCCGCCTCGCCGGCGGCGCCCCCGCCCTCCACGCCGCGGTCGTCAACGACGCCCCGGCCCTCGTCGCCACCGTCGACGACCACGTCGTCGGCACCATCGTCCTCGACCTCCGCGGCGACAAGATCGCCAAGGCCATCGCCACCGCCGCCCCCGCCCGCCTCCACCGCCTCACCGCCCAATGGCAGACCACCCCCCACGACCCGCCCCTCGTGGAGCGCTGGTGACCGGACTCGAAGGGCGTTCCGTTCCAAGGCGGTCGGATTGTCGGGGCTTCTGGCGTGAGGCTAAGGTCACAGGGGCTGTCGATCGGGACGGCTCCACCTCGAAGGGCTGTGCGAAGCAGAGCCCCGCTGTGAAGGGAAGTGCTGTGCGCACACTGAGACTGGCGGGTGCGGCCTCGGTCGCGCTCCTCGCGCTGGGGGCCTGCGGGAGTCAGCAGGGCGCGGCCCTGTTCGTCGGCGACGAGCGGGTGCCCGAGACCACGATCGACGGGTACGTCGCCACGATCGCCGACTTCCGCGCCGACCAGGGCGAGGACCTGGGCATCCACGACTACTCCGGCGACCGCGAGCAGGTCGTCGTCTACGTGCTCTACTCCGAGCTCGGCGAGGCCCTCGACCTCACCCCGGTCTCCAGCGCCGGCGCCGACGGGCTCGAGGCCATCGCGGTCCAGGCCGAGGACTACTTCCAGCAGCTCGTCGAGCGGTCCGAGCCCCGCCCGCTCACCGAGTCCGAGACGGCCGCCGCCGCCGAGGCCGCCGCCACCGACGCGAACGTCGCCGCCTACACCCAGGCCGACTTCGAGCTCCTCGCCGGCTTCACCGACGACCTCGCCGGGTACATCGAGGAGTACGACATCTCCGTGAACCCCCGCTACGGCGACTTCGACCTCAGCCCGCTCCCCTCGGTCTTCCCCGTCGAGGTCCCGCAGCGTTGAGCACCGTCACCTGGCTCCTGACCTCCCCTCGCATCCCCGCCGGCCTCCTCTCGGTCGAGGCGTGGGACGCCCTGCACGAGGCCGAGGCGGTGGCCGCGTTCGACGAGACCCCCGCCGTCGAGGCGATCCGCGACGCCGGCATCGACGTCGACATCGTCGAGGACGCCGCCCAGTTCCTGGAGGAGGGCGGTGTGTGGGTCGTCGGCGAAGCAGGCGACGAGGAGCTGCGCGAAGCCCTCGCCGAGTACGTCGCCGGCGGCGAGATCGAGCTGGAGGTCGTCTACGGCTCCTGGGACCCGCCCGGTGCGCGCCTCCTCGACCTCGTCGAGGCCGTCGCCCGCCTCCACGCCGAGGACGGCTGCCCGTGGCACCGCGGGCAGACCCACGGGACCCTGGCCCCGTACCTGCTGGAGGAGTCCTACGAGGTCCTCGACGCCATCGCCGGGGGCGACCCCGACGAGCTGCGCGAAGAGCTCGGCGACCTGCTGTTCCAGCCGCTCCTGCACGCCTCGCTCGCCGAGGACTTCGACATCGACGACGTCGCCGGCGACCTCGTGGAGAAGATCGTCCGCCGCCACCCGCACGTGTGGGGCGACGCCGACCCCGAGGACCTGTACGAGAACTGGAACGAGGCGAAGGCCGCCGAGAAGCCGCACCGCGACCACCCGGCCGACGGCGTCTCCCGGCGGCTCCCCTCGCTCGCGCTGGCCGCCAAGGTCATCGAGCGGTTCAGCGACCAGGGCGAGCCCCTGGACCTGCCCGAGCTCCCCGACGGGATGAAGCTGGAGCCCGACCGGGTCGGCGACTTCCTGCTCGCGGCGGTCGGCGCCGCGCGGGCCGCGGGAGTCGACCCCGAACTGGCGCTGCGCAAGGCGATCGGCGAACGCGCGGGCCTGGAACGCCTTGACGCGCAAGGACACGACGGCGAGGAGCCCGTCGACTACTGACCTTTGCGGAAAACTTCACAATATCGTTCGGTTTGCCTTAACAATCGGGGCGAACTTTGTTACGGTCGTCCCCATGCCAACCGGTGACACAGGTGCCCACGGCCCGGCAGGGGCCGGCACCCAGGTCAGAGGATCGAGCGGCTCCGCCCAGGAGCCGCTCGATCCGGGCATGCCGCCCCTGGAGCTGGGTCCGCCCGGCCCCGGGGACGGCGCCCCCATGGAACGGCTCGCCCGCGAATCGGGGGGCCTCGACGTCAACAGCGGGTACGCGTACCTGCTGTGGTGCCGCGACTTCGCGGACACCAGCGTCGTCGCTCGCGCGGGCGGCCGCCTGGCGGGCTTCATCACCGGTTACCGGCGCCCGGCCGCACCCGACACGCTCTTCGTGTGGCAGGTGGCCGTGGGCCCGGACCACCGCCGCCGCGGACTGGCATCGCGCATGCTCGGCCACCTGGCCGAGACCGTGCGCGCCGAAGGGGTCCGCTTCGTCGAAGCGACCGTGACCCCCGGCAACAAAGCGTCGATGCACCTGTTCGAGTCCTTCGCCAAGCGAAGCGGCTCGGACCTGACGCGCGACGTGCTGTTCTCCGAGCACGAGCTCGGCTCCGGACACGAACCCGAAGTGCTGCAGCGCATCGGCCCGCTCACGCGGCCGGTCGGGGAGGCCGGCGGGCCGCTTGCTCGCCCGTCGGACCCCCGCGGCGCCGAGGGCCGCGTCCGGAGCTGAGCCCGCCCTACCCGGGCCCACTCACGAAGCGCCGACCCGGGTACGCGCCCGTCCGAGACCGGACGGGAAGCGGGGTGCAGCCGATCAGGCCGACCCAGAGAGACTCATGCAGGTTTTCGAACAGGTCGAATCAGAAGTCCGCTCCTACTGCCGCAACTGGCCCGCGGTGTTCACCACCGCCAAGGGCAGCCGCATCACCGACGAGCGGGGAAGGTCCTACATCGACTTCTTCGCCGGCGCGGGGTCGCTCAACTACGGGCACAACCACCCCGCGATGAAAGAGGCCCTGCTGGCCTACCTCGCCGAGGACAACGTCGTCCACACCCTCGACACCTACTCCGCAGCGAAGCGGTCCTTCCTGGAGTCCTTCCGCGACCTCGTGCTCGCGCCCCGGAACCTCGACTACAAGGTCCAGTTCCCCGGCCCCGCCGGGAACAACGCCGTTGAGGCCGCGCTCAAGCTGGCGCGCAAGTACACCGGCCGCGAGACCGTCGTGTCCTTCACGAACGGGTTCCACGGCATGACCCTCGGGGCCCTCGCGGTCACCGGGAACTCCATGAAGCGCGGCGGCGCCGGCGTCCCGCTCAACAACGCCGCGACCATGCCCTACGACAACTACATGGACGGCCGCACGCCCGACTTCCTGTGGCTGCGCAGCCTCCTCGAAGACCCCGGCTCCGGGCTCGACCGGCCCGCCGCGGTGATCGTGGAGACCGTGCAGGGCGAAGGCGGCGTCAACGTCGCCTCCGAGGCGTGGCTGCGCGGCCTGGAGCAGGTCTGCCGCGAGCACGAGCTGCTGTTCATCGTCGACGACATCCAGATGGGCTGCGGGCGCACCGGACCGTTCTTCTCCTTCGAGCGCGCCGGGATCACCCCGGACATCGTCACGCTCTCGAAGTCCCTGTCGGGCATGGGACTCCCGTTCGCCCTGACCCTCATGAGACCGCACCTGGACGTGTGGGAGCCCGGCGAGCACAACGGCACGTTCCGCGGGTTCGCCCCCGCGTTCGTGACCGCGCAGGCGGCCCTGGAGACGTTCTGGCGCGACGACGACCTCACCGCCGCCGTCGATGACCGCGCCGACTGGCTCGACGGCGAGCTCAAGGGCATCGCCGAGTCCCATCCCGAGCTCGGGATCTCCACGCGCGGCAGGGGACTCGCCCGTGGCCTCGTCTTCGCCGACCCCGAGCACGCCGGCCAGGTGTGCGCCGAGGCGTTCGCGAACGGCCTGCTCATGGAGACCTCCGGCGCCGAGGACGAGGTCGTCAAGCTGCTGCCGCCCCTGACCACCACCAGGGACGACTTCGAAGAGGGCATCGGCATCGCCCGCGAGGCGGTCGCCGTGGTGGCCAAGGAAGCCGAGGCCGCTAAGGAAGCCCAGGCCGCCAAGGATGCACGGGTCTCAAGGGAAGCCCAGGTCGCCAAGGAAGCCGAAGCGAAGGAGTCCGCATGATCGTCAGACGACTCGAAGACCTCCTCGGCACCGACGCCGACGTCGAAGGCGGCGACCGGGACCGGGCCGCCGGGACCTGGCGCTCGCGCCGGCTCCTGCTCGCGAAGGACGGCACCGGGTTCTCGCTCCACGACACCGTCCTGTTCGCCGGGACCTCCACGACCATGCACTACGCCAACCACGTCGAGGCCGTCTACGTCATCGAGGGGTCCGGCAAGCTCCGCGACCTCGAGAGAGGCGAGGTCCACGCGCTCGCCCCCGGGACCATGTACGTCCTCAACGGCCACGAGCGGCACGTCCTCGACGTCGAGGAGGACCTGCGCGTGATCTGCGTGTTCAACCCGCCCGTCACCGGCCGGGAGGTCCACGACGCCGACGGCGTCTACCCCCTCATCACCGAATAGCGGACCGCGCCGCACGGCGCAGAGAGGAACGAACGACCATGTCGCCCACCGACCTCTACCCGACCCGCAGGTTCGACGAACCGCGGCTCATCTACCGCACCGAGGACCCCGCCGTCTGGGGCCGGCCCGCCGACGGGCCGCTCGCCCAGCCGCACCTCGACGCCCACCAGGCGAACGGCTTCACCCCCGTGGAGCAGCTGCTCACCCCGGCCGAGCTGGCCGCCGCCCAGAGCGAGATCGAGCAGCTCCTGCACGACCCGGCCCTCATCGGGGACGAGCGGGTCGTGCGCGAGCGGACCACCGACGAGGTCCGCTCGGTCTTCGACGTCCACAAGATCTCGCCGTTCTTCGCGGCCATGCTCCGCGACGACCGCATCGCCGGGGTCGCCCGCCAGATCCTCGGCTCGGAGGTGTACGTCCACCAGAGCCGGATCAACTACAAGCCCGGCTTCGGCGGCGCGCCCTTCGAGTGGCACTCGGACTTCGAGACGTGGCACGCCGAGGACGGCATGCCGCGGATGCGGGCGGTCAGCCTGTCGCTCGCGATGACCGAGAACTACCACTTCAACGGCTCGCTGATGATCATGCCGGGCTCGCACCAGACGTTCGTGTCGTGCCTGGGGGAGACCCCCGCGGACAACCACAAGTCGTCGCTGGTGCGGCAGGAGGCCGGCACGCCCGACCACGCGTCGCTGCGGCTCCTCGCCGACAAGCACGGCATCCACCAGTTCACCGGCCCCGCGGGGTCGGCGGTGTGGTTCGACTCGAACTGCATGCACGGCTCGAACGGGAACATCACGCCGTTCCCGCGCTCGAACCTGTTCATCGTGTTCAACTCGATCGAGAACTCCCTGGTCGAGCCGTTCGCGGCCGAGAAGCCGCGCCCGGAGTACCTGGGGTCCCGGGACTGGCAGGTCCTGAACTGACCACCGGCCTCCCGGCCACCTGACCGAAACGGACCACCGTCCCGGGGGCGGGACGCGATGAGGGCCCGGCTCGTTCGAGCCGGGCCCGCCTGCCGCCCAGGGGAATCCGGTCGTCAGTCCCCGAGGACCGGCTCCAGGTCCTCGTCGTACACCGGGGCCGGGAGCTGCGCCAGGACCTCGGCCAGCTCGTCCGAGGACAGCTCGAAGTCCTCGTTCCCGAACTGCACCCAGGCCGACACGGCCCAGCCGTCGGGGTCGACCACCGTGACCTCGTACTCGCCCTCGAACCAGGGCCCGTCGCCGGAGTCCCCGTCCGCCGAGATCGTCTCGCGCCGCTCCGCGATGTACGCCGTGCGGCCGTCGATCTCGCGCTCGGTGCACGTGAAGTCCGCTCTGCAGTCCGCGAGGAACGGACCTTCCTGACCGGGCTCGTTGAAGCCCGGCAGCCAGCCGCCGGGCAGGGTGTACACCAGGTCGGCCGACGCGTCGTCGACGGTCGTGTCGATCGTCGTCGTGAACGGCACCGACGCGTGCATCGAGTACTGGTGCTTCCGCACCGTGTCCGGGTCGGCGAACGCCCAGGGATCGGCGAGGCTCGCCGAGGGCTCCCCGAGCGTCGACCCCGGCAGCAGCTCGGCGAGCCTCGCCTCGACCGCCTCACCGGTGGCCTGCGCGCCGTCATCGGCCCACTCCTCCCAGGAGCGGTCCGACTCGAGCCAGCCGGTCGGCACCTCCAGGACCTCGTCGATCTCGCTCAGACCTTCGGTCGAGTAGTCGATCTCGGGCATCGCCAGTGCCGCGGCCTCCAGCACCGCCGGGTCGACCTCCGTCGTCACCCCGCCCTCGGCGCAGCCCTTGTCCCAGGTCGCGCGCAGCGCCGAGCCGTTCGGGTAGACCACGGCGACCGCGAGCTCGCACTGGTCGTCGGCCGTGTACAGGACCCGGCCGTCGTCGAGGTCGGTCGTCGCGAAGTCCGCCACGTCGTCGTCGATCAGGTGCTGCGGGAAGAACTGCTCGGAGGTCGGACCCGGCTCGGCGGTCCAGCCGCCCGGCAGCAGGGTCTCGACGGTGAGCAGGTGCTGGGTCCAGGACCCGGACTCGGGGTCCTCCGACCCGAGCACCCAGGCGCGGTAGCCGTAGAGCTGGACCTGGCCGTAGTTCCCGGGAGTGGTGTTGCCGGAGAAGACGAACAGGCCGTCGCCCTCCTCATAGGTCAGCTCGGCCTCGGCCTCCTCGAAGGTGAGCCCCAGTTCGTCGGCGTAGAGCTGGATCTCCTCCTCGGTCGGCTCGTTCGTGGTCGAGCGGAAGTCGTCCGCCGCGACCAGGCCGGTCGCGATGAGCAGGTTGCCGAACGCCTCCCGTCCCGCCTCGGTGAGCTGCTCGGCCACCGCCTCGTCGCCGAAGCCGTCGTACCCGGGCCAGGGGTAGCCCGACAGCGCCGGATCGGGGCCGCCTTCGTGCTCGCCGCTCTCGCCGGCCGGCGGGCCCGACACGTCGTCGCCGTCCGGGCCGACGGGGAGGAGCCCCGCGGAGAAGGCGAGCACGGCGGCGATGGCCGCCACGCTGGTCGCGGAGGCGCCGGTGAGGACCGCGCGGTGGCGGCGGCGGGCCTTGTAGCCGTCGCGCACGATCGCGTCGAGGTCGAACGCCGCGGGCGGGGGCGTCAGGTCGGGCAGGGCCCGGAACGCCGCTCCGGGGTCGTCGTCTTGCAGTCTCATGGTCGTTTCGCTTTCTTCCGCTACGCCCGGGCCGGGACGACGGTGTCGGTGAGGAGGTCGCGCATCTTGGCGATGCCCTTGGCGCACTGGCTCTTCACGGTCCCCGTCGAGCACCCCATGGCGGCGGCGGTCTCGTCAACGGACAGTTGCTCCCAGAACCGCAGAACGAGCGTGGCCCGCTGTCTCGGCGGCAGCCGGTCCAGCGCGGCGATGAGTTCGAGCCGCTGGTCGACCGCCTCCTGCGGGCGGTCGAGGCGGCGCACCGGCAGCTCGTCGCTGGCGCGCTCGCGGCGCACCCACGACAGGCGGCGGTGCGAGAAGTACACGTTGGTGACGATGCGCCGCACGTACGCGGGCGCGCCCCCCGGTTCGACGCGCTTCCACGCGGCGAACATCTTCGTCAACGCCTTCTGCACGATGTCGTCGGCCTCGTACCAGTCCCCGCACAGCAGGTAGGCGTACCGCCGCAGGCTGTCGCGCTGGGCGGTCGCGAAGGAACGGAACTCGGCCTCTTGCTGCTGCTCCTCGGTCTTCACTGGGCCTCTTTCAGATGACGGGTAGGGGCCCGGCCTCGCCTTCACGGGTGGATGCAGGCTCGGCCCGGCACGCTCAATACGCGGCCGGGTCCCGCGCGGTTGTCCCGATGAGGCGGGTTTCTACGCGATCCGGGTGCGGGCGACCGCGAGTGCGCGCGCCGAGGACGCCACGACGACGACCGACCCGACGGCCGAGGCGCCCAGCAGCGCCGCCCAGGGGGCGACCGGGCCGCCGCCCTCGCCGATGGCGCTGATGACCGCGGAGCACGCGAGGGCCACCGTCACCTGCGTGATGCCGAGGACGCCGCACAGGCCCGCGGCGCGGCGGTGCAGGTGCCCGGTGAGGACCAGTGCACCGGTGACGAAGGCGGCGGCCGTCGCGGTGTCGGTGAGCCTGGCGAGCAGGGTGATCGCGAGGCTCACCTCGCCGTCGCCGCTGAAGAGGTCCCACATGATCGTCATGGCCGGCAGTGCGGTCACGAGAGTCCACGCGGTGCGCTTCGCCTGCGCCGCGACGAGCTCGCGCTGGACCTCGGCGGCGACGAGGCGCGGCTCGCCGAACTCGGCCGCGGCGTCCCGGGCCGCCTCGCGGGGGCTCTGGCCCGCGCCGATCCGCTCGGCCACGGCGTCCTCGAAGCCGTCGCCGATCTCGGCGAGCATGTCCTCGCGGAGCCGCCGCGGGCCCTTGAGCGGGGCGGCCACCGCGTCGAGGTAGTCGCTCACGTCCCCAGGACCGCGCCCATCACCTCGCGCAGCGACCGCCAGTCGCCGAGGCCCTTCTCCAGCGCCTTGAGGCCGTCCTCGGTGAGGGCGTAGACCCGGCGGCGCCGGCCTTCGCCCACGGTCCAGGTCCCGCTGATGCTCCCGGCCCGCTCCAACCGCCGCAGCGCGGGGTAGACCGTGCCGCTGGGCAGGTCGAGCCGGTCGCCGCTGAGCTCCTTGAGGGCCGTGATGATCGCGTATCCATGCGCCTCACCGCGTTTGAGGGTAGCGAGGATCAACGTGTCGAGCTGCCCGTGAATGCCGTCCGCGTCCATGGGTCCAGCGTACGCCGCCATAGGTAGACGGTCTTGATATGTAGATGAACTACATGTAGTCTCTCTACATGAATAACACCCTCCGCGCCGCCTCGCTCCTGCTCGGGCCGCTCCTCACCGCCGTCGCCACCTTCTTCTGGGAGGACACCCGCCACGGCCTCACCGCCAGCGTCATCGGCCTCTACGCCACCGTCGCCGGCGTCTACGGCACCCTTTATCTCTGGGACCGCCTCACCGCCTGGAAGCCCTGGGTCGGCGCGACCGGCCTGGTCATCGCCCTCCTCGGCTTCCTCGGCGGCGTCGCCTTCAGCCTCCAGGGCGTCTTCGAAGGACTCTTCGACGTCTCCAAGACCGCCTCCCTCGACGCCGCGGCCGCCCACCCCGCCGCCGCCAACCTCGTCCTCTGGCTCCCCGGCCCGGCCTACCCGCTCAGCCTCGCGGCCCTCGCCATCGCCCTCGCCTGGTCCCGCCTCGCGCCCTGGCCGGTCTGGACCGGGCTCCTCTGCTCCGCCGTGTGCTTCCCGCTCTCGCGCATCACCCGCACCGAATGGATCGCCCACGTCGCCGACCTGCTCATCCTCGCGGTCTTCGCCGCCCTGGCCCTCCTCGTCCTCCGCGGCCGCCTCGACCCGGCCCCCGCCACGACCCCCTGACCCGCCGCGCCTCCCGCGCCCTTTCAACCGAGTCGTCCCCGTCACAGGAACCCGTTTGGAGGGGCGCGAACGCGTCCGGTACAGTTACATCCCGTCGGCGCCTGCAGCTTCGAGGCGCGGCGACACCATTGGGGTATGGTGTAATTGGCAACACGGCTGATTCTGGTTCAGTTGTTCTTGGTTCGAGTCCAGGTACCCCAGCCACATTTGCACTATCAAAACAACCAGGCCCGCCATGCGGGCCTTTTGTTTTGCCCGCACCCGTTCCCCGCGCAGCGGATATCAGCGGTTCGAGCAGCTCCGCGACCTGGTTACCGACCACCTTCGGCTCGCGTTCCCCGTCCTCGACGGTGACGTAAAGCCGCCCGAAGAACCCGAGATGAACGGCCCGGTGCTGGGCTTCAGGCAGCACCTCCAAGAAACGCCGTGGATCTTCGAGTAGCTCAAGCAGCATCGCGACTGCGCGTCCGGCCGCTTCCATCCCGGTGTGCCCGACCCGCTCAAGGCGCTCGGCTACTCGCGCGACCTGGTCCCGAAGCTCCCGAACCTTCTCGTTCAACCGCGCCTGCGGCCAATCTGCTCCGCCGACGAGGTCGAGAAGCTGATCCTGCTGCCGCTCCAGGCGGACCCGCTCAGCGGAAAGCTGCTCCCGAACCTCCACATCAAGGCGCTGGCGCTCCCGAAACGCCAGTTCAAGTTGCGATCGAAGCTCGCTCGCAACACCTGCTGGAATCCGAAGCCTGCTGTAGTGCTCCCGAACCTCCGCCTCCATGACGGCGACGGGCACCCGCTCGCTCCCGCACGTCTTGCTCGCCCGCCCGCTGCAAACGAAGTAGGCGTACTTGTTCCCGCTTCCATTCGTGACCATGTCCAGGTAGAACCTCGTCTGGCAGCGCCCGCACCACAGCACCCCCTTCAACGGGTGGTCGTACACCCGCTTCCGGATACCGCCGTTCTTGTGCCGCAGCACCTCTTGGACGCGGTCGAACAGCTCCTGACTCACCAACGGCTGATGCCGCCCCTGGTGCTCCGCACCCTTGTAGGCGACCCGCCCGAGGTAGTAGCGGTTCTGAAGGATCGTCCCGACGGTGTACATCGGTATCTCCCGCCCGGCAGGGCACCGCTTACTCGGCCTCGTCCTGAGCCCGGCATCGGTCACCGTCCGCTGCAACTCCTTGAGCGAATAAGTCCCACTCGCGTAAAGCTCGAACATCATCCGAATGAAAGGAGCCCGCTCCTCGTCCACGACCACGGTCCGAACCTGCCGCCCCTCGACGGTCGCTCCGGCGTTCCGGTACCCAATCGGCGCTTGGAACGGCGTGCCTCCATTTGCAGCTTTCGCGCCCATCTTGTAGGCAACGTCCGCGCCCGACGCCCGCGACTGGTACTCGTTGACTCCGTCCAGGATCGCGGCCACCAGATCACCGACGTAACTGTCCTCGGTGTAGTCCATGATCGAGATGAGCTGCACCCCGAGCTTCTTCAACTCCCGCCGCGTGAGCGCCGCATCCGCCGAGTCCCGGTGCATCCGCGACCGCGCGTACACGATGATCGCCCCGACATCCTTCTCGTTCCGGATGCGCGCCATCATCTCCAGGAACTTCGGCCGCCCATCCACGGTCATGCCCGACTTCCCCGGCTCGACGTACTCGCTCACGACCCCCATCCCCAGCTCTTCGGCCCGGAGCTGGCACGCCTTCCGCTGCGCTGGAATCGAGTTCCCCTCCGGGTCGTAATCTGTCTCCACCTGCCCCCGCGAGGACACCCGCAGATAGAGCACGGCACGCTTCGCCCTGACGTCCTGACTCATGATCGATCGGCCTTCCGACTTGATGACTCGGTCCGACCTGCATCCGCGCCCCCGGGCTCCCCCTCGGCGCTCCGCTCCGACTCCAGCACGGCATCGATCAGACTCTCCACGATCAACCGCACATCAACGTCATCCCGAAGCGCCCCGGTCACCCGCACACGCACCGCTCTACCACCCACGGGGCTCACCGCCCCACCGCAGCAAAACAGCAGGTCAACGCCAAGGTAGACCCACTCCGCTGCAACGTCGAGCGACGCGAATAATCTGACTCCGGAGCACCCCGAACCGCCCCGTTTACGGGAAGACCTTCGGGAACACCACAAGAACGCGCGCTGGCTACACGCACAAAGAAAACGACCAATGGCGATGTCTCGCCGCGATCGAACGGCCTGGACCCATCGATTCTACCATTCTCCAAGCCCTGGAACTAGATCCATATACGGGACTACCAGCCAAAACATGGTAGACACACGACAGCGACTACAGATACGCTCAGGCCGTCGGATCAAGCAGTAGGCGGGACGTCGTTATCGAAGGCGGCTATTGCCACAGCTCTTGAGCTATGCGAGATGGGCGAATTCGCCCTCGCCTGGTTGCCACAACTCCCAAGCACGGTCACTGAATCCTGAAAGCATGGCGATTTCGGGGCCGATGAGCTGTGTCGAAGTCGGATTCACGATAATCGCGCTGGTCCGCAGCTCAAGAGTCAGGCCAGTGCCTGCCGCTGCCGAGACTGCTCGCACTTCCTCACCGATCAAGGCCCTGAGAGCGTCGGCGTATCTCGGGGAATGTTCCGAGATCTCCTGTGTATGCACGCCCTGCAAACTTCGGATCTCCGGCATGACAAAGCAGCTGAGGTAGGGCGCTTCTCCCAGGCTCTCAAAGTGCAGTTGCACGTAGTCGCGAACGAATTGTACCGAGTACAGCTCGGCTCCAACGAGTCGAGTCAGTAGATCGTCGTCTTGTTCCTCGCCCACCGCTCTTGATCCTCCCGTTGTCAGCGGTCTTCCCTCCGCTCAGGTTAGAGGCATCGTCAATCTACGTGTGAGACCGCGGCAACGAGCCAGCGGGAAACCGGAGCCGGTTCCAGTTGCCGAACATCTCCGATCCATCGGAATTCGGTCAGTTCCGGGGAAAGCGACACTTCCGCACTCGGCGCGACCGCCCGCAGGATCGTCAAGGTGTCCCGCTTTCCTTCCAACGTCGTCACGAGGGTGTCCAGGACGGTGAACGCCTCGGTAGAGACTGTCAAGGCAAGCTCCTCGCCAACTTCCCGCGCGATGGCCTGCGCTGGTTTCTCCGTGGTCGGCTTGTAACCGCCGCCGGGCAGACCCCAGCGGCGCGGATCGCTGTAGGAATGACGGACGACTAGAAACCGCCCCGATCCATCGGGATGAAACAGCAGTGCCTTCACCCCGAACGTCTCTGGTTTGCGGACCCGCCACCACAGCCGCATGCCTGGCGCGATCACTCGGAGGACTGGCGCGGGCAGGCGGATGTGTCTCATCGGGCGATTATGACGGTCTTGAAATGCGGGTCGTCGTATCGGTAGCGAGCCATCCGGCGCGTGCCGGTGAACGGCTCACGCGAGTGGATCATTGCCCGGTTGTCGACGATGAGCAGATCACCAGGCCGCCAGCGATGTACCACGGCGACCGCTTCCGAGAGCGCCGCCTCGACCTCGGCATAGAGGCCCGCCTCCGAGACCGAGGGAGGCAACGGCCCCTGAACTGCGTTGGTCTCCAGCGCAGACCGGAATCGCAAGACAGCCCCGTGTCGCGGATCGTGGACGACCAGAGGATGCGTGGCAGCCGTCGGCCGCCATTCGGTCCTGTAGGTGATGTGAACCTGCGCCAGCTCGGGCCGAGACTCCAACAACGCACGGGCAGCGATACGACCGTCGAAGAGGCAGGTTGCTCCACCGCTGTTCGCCGCCTCCAAACACCCGACCGCGAAGTAGCGCAGCGGCTCAGGATCGTCCAACTGCTCCGTATGGCGAGGCAGCCAATCAACCGAGCCGGAGGATTCCAACAGCCGGACTCCCATCCAGCCGGCGCCCACATGCGCTCCGAAACGAGCGGCGGCCATGGTCATCGCTTCCTGGTCGGGCTCGGCGCGGATGAGGCCATACCCGCGAACGTCCAGGTCCATGAGCAGTTCGTCGAGATCGATTGCAGCAGGCAGCACAACAGGCTCCAAGTTCACGAAGAGAAATGGGGGTGCGGAGCCACCGCCCACCCGGTGGCTCCGCGGTGGAGAAAGGTCAGAGCGCGCCGCGTTCGACGGCACGAAGAAGGATGGATTCGACCTCGGCCCGCCAGCGGCGCCGCCGAGCTTCAGGAGCGGCCTTCCAACCGGGGCGGGTGACCATTCCGCAGATCCGGCCGCCCTCATGGAGGAGGTCGGCGATGGGGGTCAGCTCGTTCATTGCGCTGACGAGGCAGAGCACCACGTGCTCGGCGGCCGTGACGGGCTCGACGGCGAACCGGAACCCATCAACCTCGAACGTCCCGACCACGCTTGCGGGAAGCGGCTCAGGCTCCCGAGGTTCTGGACGCTCGGCGTGCCAGGCCGCAACCAGTGCCGCGATCTGGCTCCGCTGCTGCGACTTCCATGCATCGGTCTGCTCCCGCCACGGCTCCTCCCACCGCACCTCGCGAACGACACCGCCCGCGTGAACCGCGTACCCGATCTTCACGGGTGTCCCCTGGTAGTCGAGCCACACGGACGCGTATCCCGTACCCCTCCGCGCCATGACCGTCAGCTTGTTGCCCCGGCCGGTCATCCACGATCCGAGGATTTCGGAGGCCGACCGGTTGCCCTTCTCGTCGTTGACTCGTAGTCTCTGAGCCGTCACCATTTCTCCCTTTGGTGGATCTGGTGAGGCGGCCCGCCTGAAGTGTGGAAGCCGAAGGCGGGCCGCTCAACACTGGCTTGCGCACCGCCTGAGCAGCCAGGGCCCATGTGTAAGCGGTGGATGACTCTCGGGAGCCATGCTTGTAGCATCGTCTACAGCGAAGCCGACAGGAAGACTCAAACCGTCTACAAGGTGTCTACAGATGACCCCAGGCCAGCAACTCAGAGCGGCACGAACCGCCGTCGACCTCAGCCTTGGCGACATGGCCCGCCGCCTGCCCTGGAGCAAAGCGGCCCTAGGCTTTTACGAGACCGACCAACGCCCGGTACCGAACGAGGTGATCACGGCCTACCGTGAAGTGGTCGCCCAAGAGCGGCATCGGCTCGCAGAGGAGGATGTCATTCGCCGCAGAGCACTGCTTTCCCTCGGTGTCAGCTCGATTCCCGGCCTGCTCGGGGTCGACGGCGGGCCTACCGCGGCGCCGCAGCGAATAGGCGCAGGCGATGTCTCGGCAGTCAAGGACATGATCGCGCTCTTCTCCCGCGCCGATCAACGTCGAGGCGGCGGCCACGCACGGAACGCACTGGCCGAATACCTCAAGACCGACGTGTCGGAAGCTCTCGCTGGAAGCTTCCGCAGCGAAGCCGTCCGTAGGGAGCTCTTCTCTGCGGCAGGCGAGGCTTCGTATCTCGTCGGCTGGATGGCATTCGACGACGGTCGCCATCACGAGGCGCAGCAAGCCTTCGCGCTGGCGGTCGAACTCGCTTCAGAAGCCGGAGACGCACCGCTCAGTGGACACGTCCTGCGTGCGATGGCGCACCAGGCGAACGACCTCGGACAGACCTCCAACGCCGTCAACTTCTCCGCAGCCTCCATCACTGGCCCATCCATTGACCTAGCCACACCGCGAGAGCGAGCGCTCCTCAGAGTCGTGAGAGCAAGAACCTTGGTTTCGGCCGGCGAGCACCGTACCGCTGCTCAAGTGCTCCTCCAAGCTGAGGACGATCTCGCTTCGGCCGATCCGGGAATCGAAGAACCAGACCGCGTCTTTTTCTTCGGCGAAGCGTCCCTTGCTCACGAAACCGCCTGCGCATTGCGCGACATGGGCGACCTCGACGGCGCCGCTCGAGAGTTCGAGCGAAGCGTGGAAGCCCGCAGGGCCGAGACCTTCGCCAGGACGCACGCCGTCACACTCGGATATCTCGCCGAGGTCTTTGCTCAGCAAGGTGAACTCGAATCAGCCTGCGATGCATGGTCGCGAGCACTGGACGCCATGAACGGAATCAGATCTGGCCGTGCCCGAAGCGTCGTCAAGACGCTGATCACGACACTCGACTCCCATCAAGGCACCGACGTCGAAGCCGCAGTAGAGCTACGGGCCAGGGCCGAGGACCTCCTCCTCGCCTCCAGATAAGAAATCCAGGGAGAGCCATGTCAGAGGACATCAGCGTTCGTCCGATCGCCCACGTCATCGGAGGGCGGAAGGAACCCACAGACGACTACTGGGGCGGCACCCAGGCGATAATCCGGATCGACGACCCCAACTTCACCGCAGAATCGGTGCAAGGCCTCGACGAGTTCTCCCACCTCGAGGTCGTCTTCCACTTCCACCTCACCGACAAGACCGACCTGCACTTCGGTGCCCGAGCCGCCCGCGACAACCCCGAGTGGCCCAAAGTCGGCGTCTTCGGCCACCGCAACATGAGGCGGACCAATTGGCTCGGCGTAAGCCGCTGCAAGCTCCTCAAAGTCGACGGCCTCGACCTACATGTCGAAGACCTCGACGCCATCGACGGCACCCCAGTCCTCGACATCAAACCCTGGTTCAAGGAGATGGGCCCCCGGGGTAACCCTCACCAACCGCCCTGGGTGGGAGAAATGCTTACCGACTATTTCGCGCCCAATCAGAATTAGATTGATGGGGAATACAGTGGTCTGGTGCTTATGAGAGGGAACAGGTAAAATCTCACAAGCGCCAGACGCCTTGTGTAAAGCACGTTCAAGAGTCTGAATCAGACAGCTGGTGTCTGTGCAGCGGCAGGCAACGCACTGCTGGTCCTCGACGCGCCCTAGTGCTCCCGCAGTCCAGGATGCGGCTCAATCGCCGTTGAAGTCGAGGTACCGGTGGGGCCGCGATCGACGAAGGCGGCGAGGGCAAGGTTTTCTTCAATGGCTTCGCGTTCCTCGGTTAGGCAGTCCTCTGCCAGGGTTCGCAGCTCGGGAATCAGCGCTCGGAGCTGCGCCCGGTTGAAGATGGTGTCGTTATACGCGTCGATCCATCTTAGGAGCGGCAAGGTGGACGCGGCAGCCCGTGTGCACAGGTCGCTAATCGCATGATGCGCCGGGAAGGCTTCGACCGCGCGTTGTAGGTGCTGCTGCTGGCCGTGTTGCTTCCGGTCCGCCTCGCTGGCGCGGCTGCCTGCGGAATTGATGATGTGCAGAACGTTCGAAGATGCAAGCCAAAATTTGCCTCGAGTGGTAGCTGGGGCGGGAAGGAACCAGTTGGAGAGTTAGATGGAAGTGAGCACGAAAACAATTCGAGTGTTGTGGTTCTGGAGATTTTACTGATTCACCACAGGGCACACTACGCAAATTTACGACGCATCCGTACAAATATGCGAATTCAGTCCCGTTCATCGGATCTGCCAGGACTCAACTCGAAATAATTTCCAAGCGTGTCTGGACAGATTGTTCTCGGGGCTTATAGGATACTGGGCAAGTAAAGCGTTCCCGCGCGCTAAGTTTGAGCAATTAGGCATATCGGATGGTTTCAAAATGGCAATCGATCGAATCACGGTCCAAGGTTATAAAGCCCTCAAGGATCCCCAGTCAATTGAAATACGTAAATTGACCATTAATGCTGGTGTAAACAGTTCTGGGAAATCCAGTATGATGCAACCTCTTTTGCTTTTGAAACAGACAATTGAAGCGCCGTATGATCCAGGTCCGCTACTGCTAGATGGCCCAAATGTTAGTGTCACGGAAATCCCTCAAATTCTTTCCAAGGGTCAATCGGAAAGCTCGAGAGTCTCCAGTTTCAGCATCGGAATTGCTTCCGGCCCGAACTCTGTTCGGGTTAAATTTGGAAAGAGCTCAAAGAATGATCTAAAGGTGCAGGAATTCGAGCTTCGCTCGGATTCAGACTCTGAACCGTCATATACTTTGCGCGAGAGTCTAACGCACAAGCAGATTGAGGCGCTGTTGTCTGGGAAAAGAATCAAGCGCATAGAAAATGTTCTGAAGCATTTCAGAGAAATTGACGAAAAGAACTCAAGCCTTCGACTTGAAGTTTCTCGAGAGCGATGGGCTTTGGCAATCACCGCGCAAATTGGCACCGGTAATCGGCGTTTCAAAATGGGGAATATTGCTGATTTTATGTATGAAGACTTTAGTACTCAAAAGATTGAACAAGATTTGTCTCGAATTATTCATCTTCCCGCGCTCAGGGGAAACCCGGAACGAACCTACCGCACGGCGGCAGTGGAAGGGACTTACCCTGGGCAGTTTCATGACTACGCGGCAGGGATTATTTCCGCATGGAAGAACCGTGAAGTAACAGAGAAACTTGACCGGCTCAGGAAGGGCTTGGAGAAACTTGGCCTTAGTTGGAAGGTCGAAGCGAGACGAATCGATGATACGCGGGTCGAACTTGTTGTAGGCCGTCTGCCTCGGGCACGGCAAGGAGGGGCACACGACCTTGTCAGTATTGCAGACGTGGGTTTTGGTGTCTCACAAACGTTGCCAGTCATTGTTGCACTGATCGCGGCAAGTCCTGGTCAAATGGTCTATCTTGAGCAACCCGAAATTCATCTTCATCCGAGGGCTCAGTACGAGTTTGGCGATCTAATTGTTGAGTCTGTTCTCCGAGGCGTAAGGGTAATAGTCGAGACTCATAGTGATCTTCTGATTAGGGCAATTCAAACTAAAATTGCTCAAGGAGTATTGGCTCCTGCAGATGTTTGTCTCAACTGGTTCGGTCGAGATCCGATAACTGGATTCACTAAGGTAGATACTGCAATGCTTGAACCTGATGGGTCCTTTGGGGATTGGCCTGAGGACTTTGACCAAGTATATTTGCAAGCAGAATCGAACTATCTTGACGCTGTGGCTGCGAAGTTCGGACGCCGGCATGAGTAATATGTCTAGGCGAATTGTCGTCGACACTTGTGTTGTCACGTCGGCGGGCTTTGAGAAGGAGCAAGAGCATCCTCGTTCCCGCAACTGTCGCGAATTCCTGTATTCTCTGCGCGAACTTAAGCATAGAGTGGTAATGAGTGTTGAGCTTGCTGCGGAATGGAGAAATCATCGTAATCGATTCGGTCTTACATGGCTAAGCTCCATGCAGCAGAAAGGGAGGGTTGTCTGGGTTGAGGATAATGCATCTCTTCGCGACGCGATATTCGAGCTGATCGAAGATCTTGTGGATGAAGAAGTGTTGTCTGCAAGGGGACGAGATGCGATCGAGAAAGACATCCTTCTGATCATCGCAGCTCAGAATTCAGATCGGATTCTTGCATCACTGGATAGAACTCTGAAAAGCCTGCTCAAGCTCATAGCCCACCGATCGCCAGAGGTTCATTCATTGGTTTGGATTGATCCCGACCCTGATTGTCGATCAGGCGTGGACGCGAAAGATGTGATTAGTTGGATGCAGAGAGGAGCGAAAGTCGGTGACAGAGTATGTCTGGGGCGTGAGGATTAGATTCCCTTTGTAGCGCGCTTGACGATAGTATGTTTCTCATTGGTCGTATCGAACCTCGAAAACTATGACGGTGATCTGGATGGGGGTGGAGCTGGTGAGGGCGATCTTGATCCAGAGGAAGCCGGAGCCCCAGAGGAGGGCGAGGGCGGCGACTCTGAGGCTTCCGGCGAGGCGGGGGTTCATTCAGTCCTCGATGTGGATGCGGTAGTCGAGGCCGTTGAGGTCGACGCGCATGGTGAACGTGGTGACCTCGAACGGCTGCTGGTCCTGGTTGATGCCGGTGTGGATGACGTTGATGACGGGGACGCCGGCCGGGATCGCGAGGCGTTCGGTCTCGGTGGGTATGGGCATGTGTGAGGTGCTCTCTTCGCGGATCCAGGTGATGCGGTGGCCGCGGTCTTCGAAGCGGCCGTAGAGGCTGCCTTTGCCCATGTTCGCGGAGGTGGCGAGGACGGTGCCTTCGGCGATTGTTGTCCGCGGGGAGATTCAGGCGCTCGGCGATCTCCTCGGGTGCGGGCACGCGCTCGATCGAGGTGCAGTTGACGCGGGCGGTCTTGCCCTGCTTCTCGACTTCGGCGCGGAACGGCGAGAGTCCGGTCTCGTTCCGCAGGCGGTTGGAGTACCGCTCGGCACCGAGCCGCAAGAGCCGCTGCTTCTCGCGGACAGTCGGGCGTGCGCGGTTGCGGCTCTCGATGAGTCCTTCAGACTCCAGGATCTTGACCGCCTCCGCGGCGGTGTTGCGGGCCACGCCGTACTTGACGGCTAGCTCCCGCTGCGAGGGCAGAGGGCTGCCCGGCGGAAGGTTTAGCTCTGGTCATTGCTAACTAAACGAAATCGAGCTCCGGTGTGATTCACAGCTGATCTAGATTGCCGAAGCCGTCGTCTCGGAGCGATTTTGTTGCCTGCTGGCGCACGTGGGTAAGACAGGGGCAGGTCTCGAGCATTCCGGCTACGGCGCAGTGCCAGATGCCTGCGAATCTGAGGGCTTTTGCGACGTCCTTGAGGGAGTTGATGCCGGTCAGGCGTTGTACGAGCTTCTCCGTGAGGGTTCGGATCAGGTCTGATGTGGCTGGGCCGCAGAGCGCTTCGACTTGGTCGAGCAGTGGGCCTGGTTCGAGACGAGCGGCTTGGTCTAGGTAGTGGGCGACCTTGGCGAGGTCTTCACAGTCTTTCAGCCCGCGTAGCTGACGGGCTCTGGATGGTCCGAGCAGTTTGAGAAGTACCCGTCCCTCTTGGCGTTGCCAGCTTTGATCTCGGTATCGGCGTAGCTCGTCTCCGCCGGGTTGCTTGGTCGGGGCGGCTTCGGATGGCGGTCTTGTAGTCAAGTGCTGACCGTTGTTGTGGTCGTTGCACTGATGGTAACGAGGCCGACGGCAGGGTTGTCCGTTCTTCTTCGTGGGGGCTCCGCATTCTGGTGCAGACATGGAATCTAATTTCCCATGACTTGGACGGTTGTAGTGCGGAGCTGTCGCTAACCGGACTACCAGGTGTCTAGTACGTGAGGTGTGTTGAAGGAGCTGATGTGGTTGCTTCGGCAGCCGATGTCCTGGTCCGGGTGGGTGAGCCGGGCACCGGCGATGACGGGACCTTTGAAAAACCTCGCCCTGGGACTATGTATTAGGGGTTCTGGGGTGTAGTTGGTTACTGCGTCTGAGCTGCGTGAACGTGGGTTTTGGCTGTACAAGTCAAAGGTGGGGTTCGTGCGAGGGGTTGGGTGGGGGCCGACCTTGTGGGGTCGACCCCCTGGGGGTCAGGCGGGCCGGTTTGGGTTTCGCATCTCGGCGGCGAGAGTGGGAAGTTCAGTCAGGTTGTAGGTGCCGGACCAGCCGAGGATTTGCCAGCGGCGGTCGTTGAAGGCGTCTGGGAACTCCTCGGGGCGGGTGAAGGTCCGCTCGTTCTGAGTCGCGATGCTGATGCCCACGATCAGGCTGGGGTTCTCCCATTCGGCCATGCATGACTTCCAGGTGTCGGTTGCGACTGGAAGGAAGTTGCGCAGGCGGCGCTGGCTTGAGAGCTCGAAGAGGAGGACCGTGTCCCGTCGGTCCACGTAGCGGCGGACCTTGTCGTTGTACGACGTGATCTTCCTGGCGAGGTACTTCAGGGTCTCGGTGCCGCGGTCGTGTTCTAGCCAGAACCGGAGGGTTTGGCCGTCTTGCCAGGAGACTTCCCCGGTTCCGTCTGGCTTGATCGAGAGCACGCCTAGGTCGAGATCTGACCACTCCTTGACCTTCACGTCGGATCGGTTCCGTGCCGAGTAGTAGAGGCGGCAGAAGAAGGCGTTCACGCCTTCAGTATGGGCGCGGTGCTGGGACAGAAACCGGTGTTGCGCCTGGAAGATCGCATCCTGCTTCCGCGGCGGCTTCTCTCCCTTGATCGCTGCCCGGATGTGTTGCCCTCTCCAGCCGAGGACATAGCGGTACGCCTTGCTCTCAGGGCTTCGCCAGCGGTCGAGAAGTCCCAGCTCGAAGAGCGTCAGCAGGCGGGCTCCGGCCTGGTGGCGGGAGGGGAAGAACTGGGCTTCGAGCATGCCGGCGGTCATGATCTTGTACTTCTCCAGGGCTTCGAGGATGTCGAAGTCTCGGCTGGTCAGGCGGTTGGTTATCTCGTTGAAGTCGCCTGTGTTCGTGCCTGGGATTCGCTTCGCGCACATCTGCTCGCTCACCGCCTTTCCGTTGTGTCGTGGGCGGTTTGGGCGGTGTAGGGTGCTGTGAGGCGCTGGTACAGGGCCTGTACTTGAGGCAGGGCGTGCCCGTACGTCTCCAATAGGCCAGCCAATCAAATCGAATACGAACACACGGGCCCGCTTCGCGGGCCTTTTGTTTTGTCCTCGTATTGCGGATGTAAGTGGCTCTTGCGACTCCGGGACTTGTCACCGGTTGTGGCTCTGGCCGCGGGCCTGTGCCGTCGATGGGCGATGGCATTTCGGCAGGGGCGCAAGGGTAGTGGTGTGGTGGCGGGAGTGAGTGGGGCGGGCCCGTTGGGGGTGGGGATGTCGGTATTCTGATGATTCCTCGAACGGGAAGGCCGGAGACCGGATGTTCAGTCAGGAACAGATCGCCCAGCAGCTCGCGGACGCCCGGGCGGAGCTCGGGAGTGCGGCGGCGGCCGTGAAGCCGGTCGAGGCGGTGACCGTGCAGGACGACAAGGGTCGCATCAGGATCACCATCGGCGCGGACGGGCGGCTGTCGGAGCTGTACCTGAACGCGCGGGCGATCCGGGACGGCTCGGAGGACCTCGGCCCGCGCATCATGGAGCTCGTCAACCAGGGCCTGGACCAGCGCGCCCGCGAGTTCGACACCGGCGACGAGGTCCCCGACCTCGACGCGGTCAACCAGCGGCTCGCCGACCTCCAAGACCGCTCGCTGCGCCAGTTCCACGCGATGACCGACTCGATCGACCAGGTCATGACCCGCCTCCACGGGAGCAGGTGACCGTGTCCGGGTTCGAGATCAGCCCCGAGACGATGCGCAGGGCCGCCGAGGCGCTGGAGACGGCCGGCACCGGGGTCCAGGAACTGCACGACGAGTTCACCGCCGCGATCGAGAAGTACGCCGACGCGTTCGGCGGCGACGACATCGGCACCCTCCTGGGCACGGCCCACGGGGCGCTCAGCGGCGCCGTCACCGAGTGCTTCACCAGCAACATCGAGGAGCTGGCCTACTACAGCGCCTCGCTGCGGGAGATGGCCGAATCCCACCAGGCCAACGACGACGTGATCGCCGCGCTGTTCGCCGGCCTGTCGGGCGAGATCGACGACAAGGCCGGGCCGGCCCCGGCCGCCACCGAGTAGAGGAGCCCCATGGGCATGGACCTGCCTTCCGAGCTGATCGGCCTGCTCGGCGTGCTCGGCTTCACCTGGCCCGAGTCCGACGAGGAGTCGCTGTTCGCGCTCGCGGGCGAGTGGACCGGGATGGCCGACAAGATCGGGCCGCGCGTCGAAGAACTCCAGGAAGCGGCCCGCCTCCTCGTGGAGGGGAACCGGGGCGCCGAGATCGACGCGTTCCAGACCGAGTGGGAGCACGAGGAGTCCCCGCCGGCGAACCTCCGCGACGCCGCCGAGCCGGCGCTGGTCATCAACATCGGACTGACGATCGCCGCGGCCCTGGTGCTGGCGTTGAAGATCCAGGTGATCGTCCAGCTCGTGGTCCTGACGGTGCAGATCGCGTGGGCGATCGCCACCGCGGCGGTCACGTTCGGGGCGTCGCTGGCGCAGATCCCGGTGTTCAAGAAGATCGCCGGGCTCATCATCGACCAGCTCATCGGCATGGCCACCACCAAGATCCTGAACGGCTGAGGAGCCCCATGCCCCCCAAGCGCAGCTCGTCGCCCGTGGGCGCGAAGCTCCTGTCCAAGCCCCTCGAGGACGCGAAGGTGTTCCGCCTCGCGAAGGGGTCGGAGCGTTCGAAGGTGCCCCCGCCGGTGCCGCCCAAGCCGAAGCCCGAGGACCTGCTCAAGAAGAAGAAGACCCCGCCGCCGGTCCCCCCGAAGCCCAAGCCGGAGGACCTGAAGAAGAAGCCGCCGCCGGTGCCGCCCAAGCCGAAGCCGAAGCAGGACCTCACCCCCGAGGACGAGGCCGCGCTCAGCTCGTACACCCAGGGCGGCTTCCGGCAGATGAACCCGCACCTGCGCGACCCCTCGCAGACGCTGGGCCCCATGCGCAAGAAGTTCGACGAGAAGGCCGACCGGGTCTCCGAGGCGCTCGGGAAGCTGCCGAACGAGCCCGGGAAGACCTACCGCGGGGCCGACCTGCGCAACCTCCCGGACGTGCGCAACCAGTACCAGCCGGGGAACGTCGTGAAGGAGAACGCGTTCACGAGCACGTCCAAGAACCAGGACACGGCCCTGAGCGGGGACTTCAAGGGCGACACCCTGTTCAACATCAACGGGAAGAACGGCAAGAACGTCACGAAGTACTCCCCGCACGACGAGGAGGAGATCCTCTTCGACAAGGGCACGAGCTTCCGGGTCGACAGCGTCACCCGCAAGGGGAACATGGACCACATCGACATGACCGAGCTCTAGCGCGCAGGGCCCCGGGCTTGCGCCCGGGGCCCTGCGGTTCAGCGGATGAGTTCGTAGTCCTCGTCGAGGACCTGGCCCCGGTGCGGCTTGTAGAGGTCGTAACCCCGCGAGTCGCATTGGAGGCCGCCGTTGATGCAGTGCTCGACCATGGCGGCGAGCGTGTCGGGCTCCCAGGCGTTGAAGAAGTCGTAGTGCCAGGAGGAGCCGGGCCCGCTGGCGAGGTGGACGCCGGTCATGTCGCCCTGCACCGGCCAGTGGATCTTGAACTCGATCATCGGGACCGGGACGGGATGCGACGCCGGGCAGGAGCCGTCGACGGGGTACGCCATGTGGCTCTTGTGGTTCGGCGAGTCGAGGTTGACCCCGTCCCAGCAGCTCGGCGACTGGTAGCGGATGTTCAGCCACGAGGAGCAGTACGAGGGGATGTCCCAGTTGTGGAACGACTCCCCGCACTCGTAGCCCTCGACCTGCCCGGGCGCGTTCTGGAACTCCTGCGCGGTCGCCATCATGTCGCCGGCCACGAAGCGCAGGCCCTCCGGGAACGGCTCCACAGTGGTGTAGTCCTCGACCCCGGACTTGTAGTAGACGACCAGGTGCCAGTCCGTGAGGATCGGCTCCGTGCCGCGGAAGAGGGTCGGGAACCAGTACGCCGACTGGTCGTCGGGCACCAGGCAGGTCGTGGTGCCCTGCTTGAGGTCGTCGAGGTCGGTGTACGCGTCGACGTTCGTGTTGCCGATGAACGTGTGGTTGTGGGAGGCGCCGGGGACGCCGGGGTAGACGATCGGGTCGTCGTTCGCCGTGTGGTCGACGGTGCAGTTGGCCTGGAACTCATGGTGGGTCACCAGGTCGTCGGCGGTCGCGGTGGGGATCGCGACCAGGGTGGTGAGGGCCGCCGCGAGGCCCGCCAGGGCGATCGCGGCGTGACGCAGTCGCATCTCGGTGTCCTTTCGGGAAGGGGCGGGCCGCGCCGCGGCCCGCCCGCGGATCATCAGGTGTAGACGCCGAACTCGTAGAGCGAGAAGCCCCACTCGGTGGCGCGGTCGGTGCACAGGACGCGCACGTAGCGGCCCGCGCCGGAGACCTGGAGGGTGTCCGCGCCGCCGTTGCCGCCGGTCGCGGTGTGGATCGTGGTCCAGTCGGCGCCGTTGTCCGACACCTGGATCTGATAGCCGGTGGCGTACGCGGTCTCCCACACGAGCTGGACGGCGTCGAAGTCGCGCCTCGAGCCCAGGTCGACGCGCAGCCACTGGTCGTCGGCCCACTCGCTGGCCCAGCGGGTCGCGAGGTCCCCGTCGAAGGCCGCGGCCGGCGTGTGGCCGCCCCACTCCTGGAAGGTGGACGCCTCGGCCGGGCGCCCCTGCGCGATGTTCTCGCCCTCCACATCGGGGAGCGTCACCTCGAAGGACCGGCTCTCGACGCCGACGTTGCCGTGGCCGTCCTCGACCCAGACGTACAGCTTCCACACCCCGAGGATCTCGGGCGCGCGGATGTCGATCGTGCCGTCGGCGTTGACGGTGTAGTCCGCCAGCAGCATGTCCCATGAGCCGTTCACATAGGCGCTGTTGACCATCGGGATGTACTCGAGGGTGTCGCCGTCGGGGTCGGCCACGTCGAGGTCGACGGTGAACTCCTCGCCGCCGACCACGGGACCGTCCAGGCCCAGGTCCATGCCGGAGATGACGGGAGGCGTGTTCGCCTGCGCCGTCCCGCCGTACGCCTCGGCGACCGCGTAGAACGACAGGCGCCGGTTGCCGCCGGGGTAGAGGTTGAACCACACGCCGCCGAAGTCGCCCTCGGTGCCGAAGTGGAACATCGTCGCGCCGAGCGCGACCCCCTCGTGGCCGGTGATGCAGTCCCACGCCTCGGTGTACGCCGCGGCCTTGTCCACGTCGGACGGTTCGTCGGGGACCCCGTTGGCGTCGTCGGGGACCTCCCACTCGCCGGCCGGGCCGGTCTCGGTGACGACGTACGGCCGGTCGTAGCCGCCGGCCTCCCACGCCTCCTCGACCCCGCAGATGTCGCCGTAGGAGTTCACGGCGAGCAGGTCGAGGTCGGGGGAGTTCGCCTCGTAGTACGGCCAGGCGCCGGTCCACGCGTCGGTGGAGGTCACCGGGTGGTCGGCGTCGATCGCGTGGATCGCCACCGCCACGTCGTTGACGAACGCCGTGTACGCGTTGCGCTGCGCTTCGAGCACCGCGCCGCTGTAGCAGTTCTGGAGCCCGAGCACCGACTCGTTGCCGACGTTCCACATCAGGACCGCCGGGTGGTCCCGGTACACCTCGACCCAGCCGGTGATGTCGCTGAGCGCCTGGTTCTTGTAGGTGGTGTCGGTCGTGTAGTCGATGCACCCGCCCGAGCCGGGCCCGCCGCCGGGCAGGAGCCAGAAGCCGAGCATGACCCGCACGTCGTGCGCGGCGGCCGCGTCGAGCAGCGGCAGCGAGGAGGCGTCGGTGCCCCACGTGCGCAACGTGTTCACGCCCATCGCGGCGACCTCGGGCATGAGCGCGGCGGCCTCGGCGGGGGAGGGCCCCCACGTCAGGCCCTTGATGGTGAACGGCTCGTCGTCGACGGTGAGCTGCCAGTTCCCCTGGGAGCCGATGACCTCGACCTCGGCGGGGCCGTCGGGGACCTCGCTGCCGCCGCCCGCGGCGCAGCCGTAGACGTCGAAGCTCCACAGCGAGTACCCGTAGCCGCCGACCCGGTCGAGGCCCTGCATCCGGACGTAGCGGCCGGTCGCGTCGAGGGTGATCGACTCCGATCCGCCGCCGCCCGAGGACTCGGCGTACGCGGTGGTCCAGCTCGTGCCGTCCGCCGACACCTGGATCTCGTAGGCGGTCGCGTACGCGGCCTCCCAGACGAGTTCGACCCGCGTCAGGTCGAACTGCCCGCCGAGGTCGACCTGGATCCACTGGTCGTCGCTGAACTGCGAGGACCAGCGGGTGCCAGGGTCGCCGTCGAAGGCCGCCGACGCCGGGGTGTAGTCGGCGCTCTCCACCGACGAGGCCGAGGCCGGCCGCTGGTGGGAGAGCAGGGCCTCCGCTTCCTGGGCCTGGGCGGGCGCGAGGGCCACCGCCCACGCGCCCGCGGCGCAGAAGAGCGCCGTGAGCATTGCGATCGCTCTGCGGGGCAACGCTCTGCGAGTCAGTGCTCTGCTGGACAAGGGGGTTCGCATCGAAGCTCCTGTTCGGGTTCGGGGGGTCACGGGTACGCCACCACGTAGCTGGTGAAGGTGCCGGAGTCCACTTGGCCGCCGGTCTCGTTGACGACCCGGCGGATCGTGCCGACCCCGCCGAGCGAGACGCTGACCAGGGACGTGAGCCGGATGCCGCCGTGGCCGGGGGTCTCGAAGACCCGGTCGCACACGACGTTCGGGTTGGTGTTGAAGAAGCAGTAGCCCCCGCCGCCCCACAGGGCGTGCTCGGCCACCGCGTCGTCCACTTTGTACGATGCCCAGCCGTTGGCGCCGGTGCGCCAGGTCGCCTGGTCCGGCGGGTCGTAGGGCATCTCGTTCTGGAAGAAGTAGGTCCGGCCGCGCTCGCCGGCCCAGATGACCTGGTACTCCTGGTAGTGCTCGGCGAAGAGGCCGTAGGCGGTCACGTCGTCGCCGTGGACGACCATGCCGTTGGCGGCCGGGTTGACGTCCCAGCCGATGCCCTCGCCGTGGTCGCCGCGCCACAGCCACAGGTGGTCGGCGATCACGTGCCGGGAGTTCACCTCCAGGCTGACGCGGGCCGAGCCCGGATGCGCGCCGCCGATGCGCGCGAACAGGTCGTGGAGCGAGACCGGGTCGGCGCCGTGGTCGGCGGCCGAGCCGGGCGGGCCGATCTGCACCAGCACGTCGGACTCGGCCTCCCCGGCGTCGATGAGGAGCCCGGCGAGGACCACCCCGTCCACGTCGGCGACGGCGATGGCGGTCTGGCCGCCGGTGGGGATGATCGTCGCCAGGCCGAGTCCGAGGACCACGGTCCCGGGCGCGGTGACGTTCAGGGTCCGGTCGAACTCGTGGACGCCGGGCGTGAAGAGCAGGTGGCGGCCCTCGGCGAGGGCCCGCTCGACGGTGGCGACGTCCTCGCCCGGGTTGACCACGAAGAACTCGGCGAGCGAGATCGACGTGCCCGCGGGGGCGCCGGACTCCCAGCTGGTGCCGGTGGCGTCGCGCCTGATCGCAGGCTTGAAGACCCGGAACTCGCCGTCGGCGGCGGTGTAGAGGAACGGCTTCTCGCGGATCACCGGCGCCCGGTCGACGACGGTGTGCGAGGGGTCGGGGAAGTGGTTCGCGGGGGCGCCGGCGGTGCCGACGAACACCATGTTCCACACCGAGCCCGCCCATCCCCCTTGGAGGTTGGAGTTGCGGGTGAAGAACTGCTGCTGCGATCCGGAGACCACGCGGCCCGAGATCCGGGAGTCGGCGAAGAACCCGCCGGAGGCCCAGCCCTCGTAGCCGTCCCACAGCTGCATCTCGGTGGTGCGCAGGTCGATGCGGCGGAACGGGGCCGCCTGGGAGACCGCCCAGCGGGCGATCTGCCCGCTCGGGTTGCGGATGGCGAGGTTCTCGACCGAGCGCCAGAAGTTCTGGGTCGCGTTCCCGAGGTAGTCGGGGCGGTCGTCGCCCTGGGGGAGCCAGTCGGCCTCGACCCGGACGTGGCCGTCGATGACGGTGTCGCCGGGCAGGAGCCCGAGCCCGGCGACCTGCGTGTAGAACCGCAGGTCGATGTCGGCGGCGTAGGTGCCGGGGCGGAAGAGCACGGCGTGGCGCTCGCGCCCGAACTGGTTGGTGCGCATCGAAGCGGTGATGGCGTCGACCGCGCTCTGGATCTCGGCGGCCGGGGTGGACGGGCCGAAGAGGTGGGTGTTGGGGCCGAGGTCGGGGTCGTAGGCGTCGGTCGGCGGGAGGACGTCGGGGTCCTCGCCGCAGGCGTTCGCCGGCTGGGCCTGGGCCCGGGCGACGACGCCGCCGACGCCGATGCCCGCGGCGACCGCTGCGGCGGCGGCGCCGCCGAGTGCCGCCCGGCGCTTGAAGCCGCGGTGGTCCGGTGGGGATTGTTCCTGCATATGGGCCTCCTGGGAGGTGCGGAAGGGAAGGAACGGATGGATCATTGCCGGGCTGTGTCGGGATCGGTATGGGAGAGCGCTCTCCCACGAACTCATGCTAAAACGCGGATTTCGAGATTGTCAAGTTCTTCGATATATAGATAATCCGGCCGAATCGGCGACCCGTTCGAGCGGTATGCACGCCGGTGCGGCTTTTCCTGTGGGAGAGCGATTTCCGAGAACGTGCTATAACTGGTCGATGAGCGCTGATCCCTCCCCGACGCTTGAGGACGTCGCGCGCGTCGCCGGCGTCTCGCGCGCGACGGTCTCGCGGGTCATCAACCGGACCCGGAACGTCGCCCCCGAGATCCAGGAGGTCGTGCGCCGCGCGGTCGAGGCCACCGGGTACGTCCCGAACCGGGCCGCGCGCTCCTTGGTGACCCGCCGCAGCGAGGCGGTCGGCGTGGTCGTCGCCGGGACCGACCTGAGCGACAGCCTCAACGCCGGCCAGTTCCTCACCGACCCGTTCTTCGGGCGCCTCCTCACCGGGATCATCGGCGCCCTGAAACCGCGCGGGATCTTCCCCGCGCTCATGCTCGCCGAGAACGCCGCCGACGACCTCGCGATCACCGCGTACTTCAAGCAGGGCAACGCGGACGGGGCCCTGCTCATCTCCACGTACCCCGACGAGCGGCTGCCCGCCATGCTCGCCGACGTGGGCCGGCCGTCGGTGCGGTTCGCGCGCCCGGCCAGCCCCGGCCCGGTGAGCTATGTGGACCTCGCGCACCGCGAGGGCGGCCGGATGGCCGCCGCCCACCTCGCCTCGATCGGCCGCCGCCGGCCCGTGGCGATCACCGGACCGCTGGAGATCCCCGCCGCCCAGGAGCGCCAGGCCGGGTACGAGGAGGGCTGGGCCCGCCACGGCTGCCCGTTCGTGCCCGTCTGCGAAGGCGGGTTCACCTACGACAGCGGCGAACGCGCGATGAAGGAGCTGCTCGACCGGGTCCCCGACCTCGACGCGGTCTTCGCCGCGAGCGACCTCATGGCGCAGGGCGCGATCCACGCGCTGGGGGACCACGGGCGGCGCGTGCCCGAGGACGTGGCGGTCGTCGGCTTCGACGACAGCGCCCCGGCCCGCCTGAGCCGCCCCGGGATCACCACGATCCGCCAGCCACTGGAAGAGATGGCCGCCGAGATGGTGCGGCTGCTGCTCGACCGGCTCGACGACCCGTCGCCGGAGCCGACCTCGGTCATCTTCGACCCGGTCCTGGTCCTGCGCGAGTCCGCCTGAGCCGCTAGACCTCGTCGCCCACGGTGATGAGCTGCGCCTCGGCCACCGGGGTGTTCTCCGGCCGCGTCAGGTGCGCGAGCGTGCGCTTCCCGAAGGCCAGCACCGCGATCGACACCGCGAGGGCCGCGACCCCGAACCAGTACGGCGCGCCGTCGCCCCACGCCCCGGCGATCGAGCCGGAGACCGCCGGCGCGATGGCGCCGCCGAGGAACCGCACGCCCGAGTACGTGGAGGACGCGACGCCGCGGGGCAGGTCGGTCGCCTCCATCACCGTCTCGGTCAGGGCCGTGTTGGGCACGCCGAGGAACAGGCCCGCGGCGATCACCACCACGACGAGCACCGACACCGAGTCCACCCCGATCCCCATGACCGCCAAGCCGACCGCGAGCAGGCCGAACATCGAGTACAGGACCGGGAGCAGCCCGAACCGCCGCGTCAGGACCGGGGCCGCGAACACCGAGGTGACGGCGAGCGCCGCGCCCCAGCCGAAGAAGACCAGGCCCAGCTCGTGCGCGCCGAAGTCCATGCCCGCCTTGGCGGCCGCGGCCTCGAGCGGGTACGGGGTGTACGCGAGCAGCGTGAAGAACGCGTAGTTGTAGAACAGGGCGGTGACCGCGAGGGTGCGCAGCGCCCGGTCGCGCAGCGCCGACAGGCCCGCGGTGAACGGCACGGGCTCGGGCTTCGCGGCCGGGCCGCGCAGGAGCACGACGATCGCGGCCAGGGCGATCGCCATGAGCGCGGCCGTCCCGAAGAACGGCCCGCGCCAGGATGCCTCGCCGAGCGCGCCGCCCAGGAGCGGGCCCACGGCCATGCCGATGCCGAGCGCGGCCTCGTAGAGGATCACGGCCTGGCGGCTGCCGCCGCTGGCGGCGCCGACGATCGCGGCGAGCGCGGTCGAGATGAACAGGGCGTTCCCCAGGCCCCATCCGGCGCGGAAGCCGATGATCTGGCCGACGGTGTCCGAGGCGCCCGCGAGGCCCGCGAACACGACGATGAGGGCGAGGCCCCCGATCAGCGTCCGCTTGACGCCGACGCGGCTGGAGATGAAGCCGCTGAAGAACATCGCGACCGCGGTGATGAGCAGGTAGCTGGTGAACAGCAGCATCGTCTGCGAGGGCGTGGCGCGCAGCCCTTCGCTGATGGCGGGCAGGATCGGGTCGACGAGGCCGATCCCCATGAACGACACCGCGCAGGCGAACGCGATCGCCCACACCGCCGTCGGCTGGCGCAGGATCGACGGCTGCTTCGTGTCAGGCATTCGGGCACTTCTTTCCTTGCACGGGGTCCGGGCCCCGGGATCATTCCTGGTTGAGGCGGTCGGCCAGCTCCTGGAGCAGGTCGGCGGCCCTGGTGAGCACGGCCAGGTCGTCCTTGCCGAGCCCTTCGAGCGCGGGCCGCACCTTCGCGGCGGCGCGCATGCGGAACCGGTGGAGCTCTTCGGCGCCGGCCTCGGTGAGGCTGACGACGGCGGCGCGGGCGTCGGCCGGGTCGGTGCCGCGCGCGACGAGGCCGTCCGCTTCGAGGCGGTTCACGGCGGCGGTCATCGCGGGCTGGGTGATGGCCTCGCGCAGGGCGAGTTCGCCCACGCGCAGGTCGCCTTCCTGCTGGAGGTTGGCGAGCGCGCGGAGGGCGATGAGGGACCGCTGCGTCCCGGCCCGGCGCGAGGCGGTGCGCGCGAAGCGGCTCCCCTGGGAGATGAGGCGCGCGGCCAACTGGTCGATGCCTTCGGGGCTCCGTGAAACCATAGAACAACTATATACATGCCTTATATAAAATGGCGAAGGGGAGCGCCCGGCGGCACGGCCGCCGGGCGCTCCCTCCCGCCTCTACGCCGCGAGACCCCAGTACAGACCCCACGGGATCATGACCGCGACCCCGGTGAGCAGCGCCGCGAACCGCAGCCGCGAGCCGCCGCCCATCGGCCGCCGCAACTGGAACGCGAGCGCGAGGGCCGCGAGGACCAGCACCGCCGCCGCGGCCTGGAGCACCAGCCACACCAGCGGCCGGCCCAGCACCACCGGGCCGAGGAGCATCTGCCCGCCCGACATGAGAATCCAGCCCGCGTACCCCGAGGCCAGGACCGGCAGCAGCAGCCCGATCACCGCAACCGTCCGCGAGGCCCACGTCGCCGCCAGCGGGCCGCGCTTCGCCAGCCGCGCGACCGAGGCCGACACCGGGTACGCGAGGAACAGCACCGCGAACAGGGCCAGCGCGCCGAACATCGCCGCGCCCGTGCCGAACCACGGCGGCGACGCCACCGGGTCCGACGCGACCGACTCCTCCGGGATCGCATCGACCACGACCGCGGACTCGCCCGCAGCCAGGCCGCCGACCCACGCGGCGACCGTGTCGACGTACGCCTGGTCGATCTCGTCGCGGTCGTAGTCCTCGCCCTTCGTGCCGTCGACCGTGGGCACCATCCGGTGGTCCACACCCGGGATCAGCCGCAGCGCGTAGTTCGTGTTGCCGCCCGCTTCGAGCGCGTCCCGGTACAGGGTCATCGTGCGGCCCGGGGGCGTGTTCAGGTCGAACTCGGCGAAGACCCCGAGGAACGGCCGGTCGAGCCCGGTCAGTGCCGGGAGCGGGTCGTACCCGGCGAGCCGGTACATGCCGCCGTCCACGACCGCCGCGATCAAGCGCTCGCCCAAGGGCTCCGCCAGGTGCTCGCTCACCCCTTGGCGGATGAGTTCGCTGCGGTTCATCCACGACTGCGTGTCCTCGGGGGTGATGGCGCTGCCGCCGGAGGTGATGACGAACGCCGCCGCATCGGAGCGCGCCGCCGCCTCGATCACCGTCCACGCGCCCTCGCTGTGGCCGTGCAGGCCCACCAGGCCCGGGTCCGCCTCGGGCATGGCGCGCAGGGCCTCGACGGCCGCGTTCGCGTCGTCGGCCAGGTCCTCGATCGACGCCGCGAACTGCGAGTAGCCCTCGGCGCCGCCGCGCTTGTCGTAGATCATCGCGACCATGCCGGCCTCGGCGAACGCCTCCGCGTTCGCGCGGTACCGGTCCCGGTCGGGGCCCGGACCTGCGCCGTGGACGAGGACGACGCCCGGAAGCCCCTGGGCGCCTTCGGGAGCGATCACCGTCGCACCGATCTCGCGGTCGCCGTTGCTGAACGTCACCTCCGTCTCGACGAGCCCGGTCTCCTGCGCCGCGGCCGGCGCGGGCGGCGCCAGTGCGAGCGCGGCGACGGTCAGGAGCCCGGCCGCCGCCGTACTGAGGACGGTCTTGAGGGATGCCATCTCACTTGCCTTTCGTGGGGGATTTCCAGTCCCCTCAACGTAGGCAGCGCGACCCCTCGCGCGGAATCATGCTGAGTTCCCTCCTGGACCGGGGGTACGCCCCACCCTTGGCACGCGCTGGCAGAATGTGCTGGTGCCCATCACCATCGCCCACCTGCGCGATCAGCTCACCGCCTATCTCGACCGCTGGCCCGCGTCCGCCGCCGAGATCCAGCCGCTCCTCGACCTCGACTCCGCGGCCGGCTTCGACCGCGCGACCCTGCCCGGCCACGTGACGGCCTCGGCGATCGTCCTCGACGAGTCCGGCGCGGTCCTCCTCGTCCACCACCGGGCCCTCGACCGCTGGTTCCAGCCCGGCGGCCACCTCGAACCCGGCGACGACTCCCTCCCGGCCGCCGCCCTCCGCGAGGCCGTCGAGGAGGCCGGCCTCGACCCGATCGGCCTCGAACTCCTCGACCGCGCCCCGATCCACATTGACGTCCACCCGATCCCCGCCAACCCTCGTAAAGGCGAAGCGGCGCACGACCACTACGATGTCCGCTACCTCTTCCGCTGCGTCCGCGGCGACCTCCGCCCCCGCGCCGAAGAAGTCCACGCCGCCGAATGGCGCCCCGCCGCCGACCTCGACAACGACGACCTCATCGAGCGCCTCCAGGACTACGTCACCCGCTGACCGGCAGGGCGATGGAGACGGCGGGGCCGCCGGACGCAATGCGTCCGGCGGCCCCGCCGTCCTCTCTGATCGGTTACACGGCCGTCGCCACGACGGTCTGCTGCGTACCGCTCGGAATGGCGGTCCACGCCAGGCAGCTCAGCGGTGTCGCACCGGCCGACGAGATGTAGATCGCGCTCGTACTGCCGCCCAGGGCCGCGCCGAACATCCCGCTGACCGAGGGCGTCGGGTCGGTGATCATCGTGTCGATGTCGGCGGCGGGGAACGCCGCACCGGTGACGTGGACGATCCCCTGGTCCCCTTGCGAGGAGCGGTCCTCGTTGATCGAGGTGATCGCCAGCTTCAGCGTCGAGTTCGTCGCCTCCGCGGACTGGTCGAGGTTGTACAGCCTGACCGAGTTGCCGAGGAGGTCGCTCGTCTCGGCGGCATCGCCGAGGGCGCCGCCCTGGAGGTACGCGAGCATGTAGGTGCCCGTGTTCTCCGTGCCGAAGTACATCAGGTTGACGATCCCCGCGTCGGCGGCGCCGCCGGTGACGTCCTCACCCGGGCTGCTGACCGCGATCGCGGTCCTGACGGCCTCGACGCCGAGCGTGGCCGGCCAGTAGTCGACGGCGGAGACGGAGAAGCCCGTCCTGTCGCCGGCCTCCGCGGCGTTGGCGCCGAACGCCGGGTTCGACTGGTCGAACCAGCCGATCAGTCTCGGCCAGCCCTCCGGCGACCGCTCGTGGGTGAACACCGAGATGCCCCCGGCGTCGGTGAGCGTTCCGGATCCGTCCTCGAAGGGCGAGCCCACCACGAACCTCGACGAAGTCGTGGAGACCGCGTACCCGAAGTTGTCCCCGGCCTCGACCGCGGTGGTGCTCCCGTAGGTGTTCCCGTCGACCCAGGCGTTCGAGTCGCCCTGGAAGTAGACCAGGGCTCCGGCGTCGACCACTTCGGGGATCTCCGTGTCGCCGTCGCGGAACGCGCCGGTGCTGTCGGTCTGCACGTCCTCCCCGGGCATGCTCACCACCAGGACGGGTGTGCCGTCGTGGCGGTTGTCGGCCGACACCGAGAACCCGAAGCGGTCGCCCGCCTCGGGCGCGCCCGGGACGCCGGGCGACGCCTGGCTGAACCAGTGCGCGGCCTCGTCGTCGATGCCGCCCGGACTGCCGGGCAGCACGATCACCGAGCCGGTCGAACTGTTCTCACCGGGCACGCCGGCCACGATCTCCGAGCACCCGTCGCCGTCGGCGTCGTACATCGACACCGAGCGGCCGAACTGGTCGCCCGCCTCCGAGTCGCCAACGTCGCCGTGCGACTCCTCGGTGACGATGCTCGCCGCGCCGGTGGCGCCGTCGAAGAACCAGAACCCGCCGGAGTCGGTCAGGCCCTCGGCGTCGTACGACGAGTAGGGCATGACCCCGTCGGCGTACCCGTCGCCGTTGACGTCGTCCTTGACACCGAAGCAGGTGTCCGCGTCGGCCCAGGTGGGTTCGGCCGCATAGAGCCCGGTGCCCGACGAGTATCGCGTCCACAGTGCACCGAGGTCGCCGTCGGTGCCGCCGCGGAGCGTCATCAGGTCCTCCCTGCCGTCGCCGTCGAGGTCGCCGCCGGCGACGTCCGTGAGCGCCCACGGGGTCAGGTCGGTGGCGCAGCCGGTGCAGCGGTCGGAGTACTCCCATGCCGCGACGGCGCCGAAGCCCCGTTGCGTCCCGAGGGACAGGGACACGTTGACGCGGACGCGGTTGTTGAACCGGTAGGTCGCCAGCAGGTCCTCGCGGCCGTCGCCGTTGACGTCCGCGACGGTCAGGCGGTCGCGCTCGGTGTCCCAGTTGTTCGGCGTGTCCAGCTTGTACTCGGCGGTGCCGAGCCCTGTCGCCGAGCCGTACCTGACGTACACGTCGGCGCTGCCGTCGGCGCCGGTGCGGATCTCCGCCACGTCGCCCCACCAGTCGTTGTCGAAGTCGCCGACGGCGAGTTCGACCAGACGGGAGTTGCTCGTGCCCGAGCCCTCCAGGGTCGGCGTGTCGAACGCCTGCTCGCCGAGGTCGAACTTCGCCTGCCAGATCGAGTAGGCGAAGTTGCCGTCACCGCGCAGGAGCACGAGGTCGTCGGCCTGGTCGCCCGACAGGTCCTCGAGTTGGATCTGCGTGTCCGCGAGCCTCCAGTCCGCCGCCGGCAGTTCGAGCTTCTCGACGTCGTACACGAACGGTGCGCCGCTCTTGATGCACGTGCGGTCGCGTTTGCCGCACGCGGGCATGGCCCAGACCTCGAAGTGGTCGTCGCTGGGGACGGCGACCACGAGGTCGTCGCGGCCGTCGCCCGTGACGTCGCCGGCGCGCCAGACGGCGTCGCTCGCCCGCCACGGCAGCTCCTCGTCCAGGTTGAGCGAGTCGGACTCGAACACCGGCTCCTCGGACCGGATGAGGTCCCCGGTGCCGTCATTGCGCATCAGGTAGATCTGCGAGTACACGCCTCCCTCGTCGTCCGGCGCCTCGACCACGACGAGCGCGTCGTCGAACGTGTCGCCGTTGAAGTCGCCGGTCACCAGTTGGCTGTGGACCTCGCGGACGGTGCCGTCGGCGAGGGCCTTGATCTGCTGGTCGTCGAACACGCCGGAGTTGACGTTGACGTTGTCGATCGCCCCGGGCCAGCGGTCGGCGACGTTGCCGCGGTGCAGGACCGAGCCGACCCGGAGCGGACCCTCGGAGTCCCACAGCGCGAAGCCCGTGGCGCTGGAATCGGGTTCGCCGTTCACGTAGAGGCTGGCGGTGCCGGTGGACGCCTCGTACGTGACCGCGAGGTGGGTCCACTGTCCGATCTGGACTGGTGTGTCGGCGTAGAGCTCCTTCCAGACGCCCCCGGTCAGCGCATCGGCGCTGAGGGCGCGGAACGCCCACTTGCCGGTGCTCACATGGCCGAGGTAGAACGCGCCCGTGTTCACGCCGTCCTGGCTGATCAAGTTGACGGTGCCGCCGTCTCGGTCGAGGCGGACCCAGGCTCCGATGGTGAAGTCCTGCGAGGTGTCGAGGACGGCCGAGTTCGTGACCGCGGTGGCGTCGACGCCGTTGAGCCCCAGGCCCATGCCCTCGAAGCCCTCCACCAGCTCGACCGCACCCTGCGCCGCGAGGTCATTGCTCGCGCCCGAGAGGTCGGGGATGATGGCGGTGTCGACGGTCTCGAAGTCCCAGATGCCCTCGGCGTGCTGGCCGAGGCGCTGGATCTCACCGGCCGGCACGGCGCGGTTCCAGACCTTCACGTCGTCGACGTCGCCCGCGTAGTACGTCGCCCGCCTGCCCTGCCACAGGTCGCGGCCGACGGCGAACGCCCCGGTCGCGTTCCACTCGTCCGAGAACGGCGCGGTGTTCTGGAGCTGCCCGTCCACGTAGAGCTGGAGCTGCTGGCTGCCGTAGGAGAACACGCCCGTGACGTGGTACCAGACGCCGGCCTCGGCGGTGATGTTCGAGCCCGCCGAGACGGCGAGCAGACCGCTGGAGTTCGAGTCCTGGTTGGACGCCACGATGAGGAACGTGTGGCTCTCGCCGTCGTATTTGAGCATGAACGCGGAGTTCACGAGCCCGTCCTGGGACGCGATCGTGTAGTCGACGTCGGTCTGGTGGATCCGGACCCACGCCGAGACCGTGTACGAGGAGTTCGTCGCGACCACCGGGGCGGAGCTGACCGCCTGGTCGTCGCCGTCGAACGTCAGGTACCGCAGGTGGTCGTCGGCGGCGTCGGCCGCCGTTCCGCCGGTCCACTCGCCGCCGGTGACGGTGAGCGGGCGGGACACGTCCGACGGGAACGTGGGGTAGTTCGTGTCCGCCGCCGTGGTGCCGCTGGTCTCGTCGAGCTTCCAGTGTCCGACGGGCGAGCCGTTCGGGTTGACGCTGAAGGCGTACGTGGTCTTGGACGAGACGTTGCCGTGCCCGTCATAGGCCCACACGCTCAGGGTCTGCGGGCCGCTCGACGTCGGGTCCAGTGCGACGGTCGCCGCCGCCCCCGGAGTCGAGACCGGTGCCGTGTTGTCGCCGTACGCGTCCTGGAGGCTCCACGAGTACCCGGCGGTGTCGGTCGAGGTGGAGTCGATGGTGAACCGGCCCGTCATGCCCACGGCGCCGTGTATGTTCCCGTCCGACGGGTAGTCGGTCGAGACCACCGATGGGGCCGCGGGCGGGATCGTGTCGATGAGGACCGTGCAGCCCCCGGCACTGGCGCCGGTGGCGCGGCTGTCCGCGGCGGCCACGGAGAACGAGTACCGCTGGCCGGGTACGTCCGCCGCCTTCAGCGTCCAGGTCGCACGCGCGTTGTCGGCGCCGGAGGACTCCTGCGTCTTCACCGCGTTGGTGTCCAGGTTCTTCCAGCTCAGGACGCCGTCCATGTTGTCGCCGTCGTCGTCCGTGAGCTTGGCGGTCACGGTCCACGAGGTGCCCGCGCCGAGCTTCACGGTCTTGCCGGAGGTGCAGGACTGCCCGTCGATCGTGAACGAGCCCGGCTTGTTCGGAGGCGTGTTGTATTTCACACTCAGATAGAACCCGGTGTTGCCGTCCCCGACCTTCTCCGGTCCGAAGCGCCGGAAGCCGGGGCAGTTGTTGAACGCGGGGCAGGACTCGGACGACGCCTGGAGTCCGAACTGGATCTTCCGGTCGCTCGTGTCGGCGACGTCCTGGACGTAGTCGGTGACGTCGGTCCACAGCTGCCGCGGTGCGCCGCAGCCGGACGCGACTCCTTCGTCGCGGGAGGCGATCTTCGCGCCCCAGTCGCCCTGGTCGTTCCAGGTCCAGTTCTTCAGGTTCCCCGCGTCCAGCTCGTGCAGGTCGGCGGTGACGCCGAGGTCGTCGCAGGAGCGCACCCACGAGTACGTCATCGTCATGCGCAGGTTCGCGTCGATGATGTCCTTGCCGCGGAACTTCGCGGTGCTGAACTCGAAGGCCAGGCGCCAGGTCTGCTCCATGGAGCCGTCGGCGCGGTGGGCGCGGCCGAGCCGCGCGGTGCCGTTCGGGTCCTTCTCGAACGAGCCGCCGTTGTAGTAGCTGCGGTCCCGGTAGCTCGAGTAGTTCGAGACCATCGCCCATGCGCTGGAGTCGATCTTGACGACCTCGGGGTCGATCCTGATCGGATAGACCGCGTTCGGGTCCGCCAGCATCGCGGCGTCCGGCGTCAGCGTGAGCTCACCGCCGCTGTACGCGGCGCCGACCGCGGCCGACATCGAGTACGTCGACGGCGACCAGTCGGTCGAGGGCGCGTCGCCCGCCTCCTCGTCGGGAGCGGCCGAGTCCCACATGGTCGGCGTGGGGCCGCCGTAGATCACGTTCCCCTCGTAGTCGCTGACCTCGAGCGCTCCAGTTGTGCCGATCGCGGCGGTGAAGCCGTCGAGGGCCAGGCCCAGCTCGATGCTCGCCACCTCCGCGGAGGCCGCGGCGGTCGCGGTCTTCACCTCGAAGACCTTCGCGAAGCCCGTGTTGGTCGCCCGGATCCGCAGGTCGACGCCGGGGAGGATCTCGGCGTACGTGGCGGTGTCGCCGTCCACCGACGGGGTGGGCAGATCGGAACCCCACGTGTAGGACACGGTGCGGCCGTGGACGTCCGTGATGGTGATCAGCTCGGTGTCGCCGCCGCCCGACAGGTCCAGGCCGAGGTCGGAGTTGAGCGGTTCGAGACGGCCGCCGTCCCCGGCGACCAGGGTGTTGTCGATCGGCGCCCAGAGGCCGTCGTCGGTCTGCGCCTGGTACGACTCGAGGGCGATCTCCTCGACGAAAGTGCCGTCGGGAGCCGCGAAGACCTCGGACTCGGCCGTGGCAAGCGATTGGATCTCGACGTTCTCACCGGTCTCCGCGGCCTCTTCGACGGCCTCTTCGATCTCGGTGTCGACCTCGGTGGGGGAGGAGTCCTCGCCGGCGGGAACGCCCTCGCCCGAAGGGTCGGTCTCCTGCGCGAACACGGGGGGCGGGGTGAGGAAGGCGGAGAGTGCGACGGCGCCGACGGCCAGCGCCGTCATGCGTATCGCCCTCGGCCTGGGGGGTTTGGGTCCCAAGGGTGCTCCCTATTCGATTGATGCGGGGTCGCGCGCAGCGAGGTGATCACTACGCGACAGCCGAGAGTATGCCAGAGGACTGTTGCCGAAGGACAGACGATGTCCCGGCATATGGGTAGATCCGGGGATGCGCCCGAAGAGTCGTTGATGTTCTGTAGTCGTTCTGATACAGTCTCGCCCGAAACAACTTCATGTACCCCCTTGGAGACCCCCTGTGGACGACGCCCCGCGCACGCCCTCCCCCTCGAAGCCCCTCGACAGGCACGTCCGACCGCGGTCCACGGCAGCGCCTGCGCTGGAGATGCCGTGGCGGCCTTCCACGAAGACGCTGGTCAAACGCGGTATCGTCTTCGGTGCGATCGCGGCGCTCGTCACCGGGTTCCTCATGTGGGTGGGCATCTGGGAACCGGACTACCGTCCAGAGGCGATCGACCAGGAGTCGTCGGTCCCCGGTTCCGACTTCGAGCCCGACGATGTCGAACTGCCCGAAGACGACACTCAGGGCCTCGCACTCGAAGGCGATCAAAGCGTCGCGTTCCCCGATCTCTCATCGGCCGAAGTAGAGCTTCAATCCGGCGAAACGGTTGAAATCGAGTCATTGGGCGTCGCCCTCGCTCCCGCCGGCGAGCACCCGCCCGCCAGCGTTGCGATCGCACTCCGCGACGCGTCGGCGACCGACGGCCTCCATTGGGACATCGAGCGGACCGACGGTTCCGGCGAAGCCGGGGCCGTCGCCGTCACCTTCGACTACTCCGGCTACCGCAACGCCGGCGGCGCCGACTGGGACGACCGCCTCAAGCTCTACGGCGCCGACGGCACCGAGATCCCCGCGACCCACAACGCGGTCGACGGCACCCTCACCGCCCAGATCCCCCTGGCCCCTGGCCGCTCCGGCGGCGGCTACGCCCCCCTCGCCACGACCGCGGACGACGCCGGCCACGCCCAGACCGGCACCGCGTCGGCCTCGGTCACCATGGCCGCCTCCGCCTCAGGCGACAACGGCACGTTCGCCGCCACCAGCCTCGCCCCGTCCTCGACCTGGTCGGCAGGCAACCCGACCGGCGACTTCGCTTGGTCCTACCCGATCGACACCCCCTCGTCCGCAGGCGGACTCGACCCCTCGATCGCCTTCGCGTACTCGTCCTCCGCCGTCGACGGCCGCAACGAGTCCACCAACAACCAGCCGTCCACCATCGGTGAAGGGTTCTCCTTCGACCCCGGCTACATCGAGCGGAACTACACCGCCTGCCAGATGGACGACGAGGACGGCGCCAACAACCCGCCCGAAGCCGAGACCGGCGGCGACCAGTGCTGGCGCACCGACAACGCCGTGCTCTCCCTCAACGGCTCCGGCGGCGAACTCGTCCGCGACGACGACACCGGCACCTGGAAGATCAAGAACGACGACGCCTCGAAGGTCGAGAAGCTCTCCGGCGCGAACAACGGCGACGACAACGGTGAGTACTGGAAGGTCACCACCGGCGCGGGCATCCAGTACTTCTTCGGCCTCAACCGCCTGCCCGGCTTCGGGACCGGCGACGCCGAGACCGAGTCGACCTCCACCGTCCCCGTCTTCGGCAACCACGACGACGAGCCCTGCAACGCCACCGCCTTCGAGGACTCCTCGTGCCAGCAGGCGTGGCGCTGGCGCCTCGACTGGGTCGTGGACACCCACGGCAACGCCATGGCGTACTTCTACGACGGCGAGACCAACCACTACCTGCGCAACCTCGACGAGGACGACCCGGTCGAGTACGACCGCGGCGCCAACCTGAGCCGCGTCCACTACGGCCTGCGCAGCGCCGACGCCTACGCCCAGGCGACCAACCGCGTCGTCTTCGACTTCGCCGACCGCTGCCTCGCGGATGCGGCCTGCGACTACGACCACCCCGAGAACTGGCCCGACGTCCCCCTCGACCAGTACTGCGACGGCACCGCCGGCGACTGCGAGGGCATCTACTCGCCGACGTTCTTCACCGACCAGCGCCTGTCCTCGGTGACCACGCAGGTCTACACCGGAGGGACCTGGAAGGGCGTCGACCAGTGGTCGCTGGCCCAGTCCTGGCCCGACCCGGGCGACTCGACCCGCGCCGGCCTGTGGCTCGACGGCATCACCCGCACCGGCCTCGCCGGCGCCGAGCCGATCGCGCTGCCGGAGATCACGTTCGACGGCGTCCAGCTCTACAACCGCGTCCAGAAGACTCTGGACACCAAGGCGCCCATGAACTGGTTCCGGATCTCCGCGATCCGCAACGGCACCGGCGGCGTCACCACGGTCAACTACACCGACACCGACTGCGACGCCAAGACCGGCGACATGCCCTCCAGCCCGGAGGACAACGACCGGCTGTGCATGCCGGTCGTCACCACCCTCGCCGAGGACAACGACGGTGTCACCGAGTACGACTGGTACCACAAGTACCTGGTCACTGAAGTGGCCGAGATCGACACCACCGGCGGATCCCCGCCGGTCACTACCGCCTACGAGTACGTGGGCACACCCGCTTGGCGCTTCACCGACGACGACGGCTTGACCGACCCCGATTACAAGACCTGGTCGATGTACCGGGGTTATTCGAAGGTCCGGACGATCACCGGCGACGGCTCGGACGAGAAGCTCGTCACCGAGACCAGCTACTTCCGCGGCCTGGACGGGCAGAAACTCCCCGACGGCACCACGACCTCTGTGACGGTCGACGGCGTTACCGACCACGACGAGTTCGCAGGGCGTCCTCGTACCGAGACCACGCTGCTCGACGGCGAAGTCCTGTCGGAGCGGACCCATACGCCTTGGCGGTCCTCGCCGACCGCGACACGAGTCCGGGACTGGGGGACCGTGTACGCGCGGCACACCGGCACCAGCCGCGTGGAGGAGACGGCACTGCTCTCCGACGGCTCGTCGCGAACTGTGGCCACGGAGACCCACTACGACGCCTGGGGCATGGTGAAGTCCACTGACTCACTCGGCGATGTGGCGGTCGAAGGGGACGAGAAGTGCACCACGGTGACGTACGCGCGCAACCAGACAGCCTGGCTCGTCAGGTTCCCGGTGCGCACCGAGACGGTGTCGGTCGACTGCGACACCGACCCGTCGTACCCCGATGACCTCATCTCTGACGAGCGTGTCTACTACGACTACGCCACGGCTCACACGACCGCCCCCACCAAGGGCGACATCACGAAGACCGAGACCGCCGATTCGTACGTCGGCGGCGCGCCGCAGTACCTGACCACCGGATCGATCACCGTCGACGGCTACGGCCGGGGCGTGACCTCGACCGACGTCGACGGCAACGTCACCACCACCGCCTACACCCCGGCCACCGGCGGGCCGGTCACCGAGATCCTGACCACCAACGCGCTGGACCACACCAGCAGGCAGATCCTCGACCCGCTGCGCGGCGACGTCCTCCAGTCGTTCGACGCGAACGACAACATGACCGAGATGGAGTACGACGCCCTCGGTCGCATCGTCGCCGGCTGGACTCCCGATCGAACCCGGGCCGACGACTACGATCCGGCCGCGGAGTTCGAGTACCTCATCTCCGATGACGAGGCCAGTGCCACGATCACGCGCGGTATCAACGCCAACAACACCTACACCACCACGATCGAGCTGTTCGACGGGCTGATGCGCTCGCGGCAGACACAGATCCCGGCCCCTGACGGCGGGCGCATCCTGTCCGACACCGTCTACGACACGCGCGGTCTCGTCCACAAGCAGTACAGCGCCTACTACAACGAGGACCCGCCCTCGACCGACCAGTTCGAGGCGTCGGACAACGACATTCCCGGAATGACCGTCTACGAGTACGACTCGGCCGGACGCGTGACTGCGGAGGTCTTCTCCTCGCACGGCATCGAGCAGTACCGCACGACCAAGGTCTACGACGGCGAAGCGGTCACTGCGATCGACGCCGACGGTCGAGCGGCGACTTCGATCACCGACGCTGCGGGCAACATCGTCGAAGTCCGCAACCTCGATACCACGGACCCTGCGGGCGCTCACGACTCGATCTTCTACGAGTACGACCACGCCGACCGCCTTGTGTCGATGACCGACCCCGGCGGCAGCGAGTGGACGTACGAGTACGACCTCCTCGGCCGCCAGACCGCGATGAACGACCCCGACACCGGCCGTACCGAGACCACGTACTTCGACAACGGCCTGGTCGAGTCCACGACCGACGAGCGCGACGAGAGCATCTGGTACGAGTACGACGAACTCGGCCGTGTCATATACGTCATGCGGGACGACTTCTACGGCGATCTCCTCGAGGCGTACGAATACGACCTCTTCGGAGACGGGCTCCCCGCCACGACCTCGTCCTGGGACGAGGACGGCAATCTCTACAAGACCCGCGTGCTCGGTTACGACGACGCGAGCCGGCCGGTCGGCATCCGCTACACGCTCGACGGCGACTTCGGCGGCCTCGACCGCTCCTTCGACTTCCGGTACACCTACAACCGGGACGGCTCTGTAGCCCAGGTGACCTACCCGTCGGCCGGCGGGCTCGCCGCCGAAGAGGTCGTCACCACCTACTCCGACCTCGGCCTGCCTCAGACGACCTACTCGCCGCGGCAGTGGTACGTCTCCGACTCGACGTACACCAAGTTCGCCGAGATCGCCCAGCTGACCATGGACCCCGACGGCCCGAACGTGGCCGACGCTCCGGTCGCCTGGCAGGCTTACACGTATGAGGACGGCACCCGCCGGGTCTCCGGCTCGTCCTTCGAGATCTCGACCGGACCTGACCACCTGATCAGCGACCTGTCGTACGGCTACACCGACGGCGGCATGGTCACCTCGGTCGACAACCAGTCCGATCTCGGTGCCGACACCCAGTGCTTCGCCTACGACTACCTGAAGCGGATCACCGACGCTTGGACCGGGTCGGCGCCCGCAGCATGCGAATCCGAACCGACCGACACCGACGCCGTGGGCGGCGCCGCCCCGTACTGGCAGTCGTGGACGTTCGACGAGGACGGCAACCGCGACACCCAGGTCGACCACCTCGCCGGTGAGACGATCGACTACACCTACGATCTTGCGCAGCCGCACACGCTCACCTCGTCGACCATCACCGACGACACCGGGGTCAAAACCCTGTCGTACGCCTACGACGGGACCGGGAACACCGTTTCGCGCCCCGATGCGAACGGCACCCTCCAGTCGCTGACCTGGTCGGTCGACGGGAAACTGGAGTCCACTGAGACCACCGGTGACGTCACTGACTACGACTACACCGCGGATGGCTCACGCATTTCCCGGACCGATCCGGACGGGACCATGACTGTCTTCCTGCCGGGCATGGAAGTGGTCAAGGCCCCGGACGGCTCGCTCAGCGCCTCGCGCTACTACGCGCACGGCGCCCAGCAGGTGGCCGTCCGCACCAACGACGACAACCTCACCTGGGTGGGCGCGGACCACCAGGGGACCTCGACCGCCATGGTCGACGCCGACACTCACGCGGTACAGGTCCGGTACTTCGACCCGTACGGCAACGAGCGCGGCAGCCCGGTGGCGACCTGGGTCGACGAGCACACATTCCTCGGGGCCACAGAGGACCCGTCCGGCCTGGTGCAGCTGGGAGCCAGATCGTACGACTCGCATCTGGGGCGGTTCATATCCGCGGACCCCGTACTGGTGGCCAGCGATTCCCAGCAGATGGGGGGCTACGCGTACGCGAACCATTCGCCGGTCACGTTCTCCGATCCGACGGGCGCCTGCTACGAGGGCTGGAACTACAACTACGACCCGTGCGCCGGCGAGCATTACGGTTCGCCCGGTTACGGCAAGGGCTACGGTGGGACTCCCGGGCAGGCGACCGGCGGCTGCTATGCCGGTCAGTGCGACGCGGAGGTCGGCGACGACGCCCCGAGTGAGGACGAGGTCAACGACGCCCAAGACGTGATGAACACGTCCATCGTCGACGTCGTCATCGACGTCGGCGCGGAGATCCTCCTCGATCTGATCGGCGTCAACGACATCATGTCCTGCGTTGGAGCGGGGGACATGTGGGCCTGCGCTTCGCTGCTCATGGACCTCATCCCGTGGGCGAAGGCCGCCAAGATGGCCGGGAAGCTCTTCAAGGCCGCGAAGAAGATCTACAACGCGGTGACGAGTTTCCAAGAAAAGCTGGACGCCGCGATGTCGACGCTGCGGCGATACGACGACGCGATGCAGGCGGCGATCGACAGAGCCAAGAAGAAGTTCGGCTTCACCAGCAGCGACGCACCGAGCTGCCCGATCGGCAACTCCTTCACTGACGACACAGAAGTCGTGATGGCGGACGGCTCCGCCAAGGCCATCGCGGACGTCGAAGCCGGCGACGAGGTCCTCGCGACCGATGAGATCACCGGCGAGACCTCGGCTCGCGAGGTCGCCGCCACCATCGAAGGCACTGGCGAGCGCGACCTGGTCGCGATCAGCGTCGACACCGATGGCGACACCGTCACCGACGACACGATCACGGCCACCGACGGCCACCCGATCTGGGTCGCAGACCCGGCCACGACGACGCAGGCGATCCTCGCGCACTCCAACGGCGACGACACTGCCTCGACGCCGACCGATCCCAGCGAGTCCGACGGCCTGACCGGCGCCGGAGCTGGAGGCCCGCCGGCCATCACCGACACCCTTCCGGGTCAATGGGTCGACGCCATCGACCTCAAGATCGGCCAGCTCCTCCGAACCAGCACCGGAACCTGGATCCAGGTCACGGCGCTTGAGACCCGCACCGAATTCACCACGGTCTACAACCTCACGGTCGCCGACCTCCACACCTTCTCGGTCACCGCCGCCGACACGGACTTTCTCACCCACAACTGCGGGGATGATGCACTCGATGCAGCCCAGCAGGCAGCAAATGAGGCGTCGTCGATCAGGCCCTCGGGTGCTCGACCGGCAGTTGCAGAAGGGCTTCAAGTCCCGGGGGGCTCTGTGTATTCAAGCACCAGCATCCGCGGATCGCTCGTCCGAGTGCACCCCGCAGTACAGGCGGTCCTTAACACGGTCCCGCCTGGTTCTCGCGGAGCCGGGCATGGCCAGTGCGGTCTTGTAGTCTGTCTTTCGCAGGCATTGTTCAATGGAGAAAGTCCAGTGGGTGGCAGTGCCGCAGCAGTGCTGATTCGTAGCAGCACGGACAATCCGAAACATGGGCACGGAATCGGGCCTTGTGGTAGTTGCGAAGCGTTGGTAGAGCACTTCGATCTAAGCTTCTTGACGGGGAAAAAATGACGAAATGGAGTGATGAGTCTTCAGAAATTCTCAGCTTGGGAGGATGGTTTCCTGGAAGAAGTATCGATATAACATGCTGGACTGACTGGCTTGAAGATTCGGGGTTTGTGATTCATGATCCATTCCGAAGTTTTATTGCCGAGTTCGGGGAAATCGAGATTGAACAGAGCGGTCCGGGGATTGCGTTCAGGCGCTCGACAGTCGAATTCGATCCGAGCTTGGCGCGCGGAGAAGAAGAGCGCTTTCTTGAGTGGAGCATGCAAGTCCACAAGCAGATTATCCCGATCGGGGAACTCGACCAAGGTCGCTATTTTTTGGGCCTTGATGAAGATTTCTCGTTCTATTTGGTGGTGGATTGGCTAGCGCGATTCGGTGCGGGAAAAGAGGGTCTGGACAATCTCCTCGGAGGAGGCGCTTTCGAAGTGCTTTACGATCAGTATCCCGCTCAGTTATCGGCTGTGAGCGCAATTCTAGTCATCGTGGAAAATTGTGGTCGGCCACGTCTTGGCGGAGCATCCAGTCGAGGTCGGAGTTGTGGAGGAGGGCGACCAGGGACGGCTTGGTGAGGTGGAGGGCTTCGGCGGTGTCGGCGAGGTGCCAGTCGTGGGTGCCGAGGGCTTCGAGGAGGCGGCCTCTTCGGACCTGGGTCTCGGAGAGGCGGAAGGACTGGAGGAACGCCGGGCGGCCCTGCGGGTCGAGGATCGCCTCGCCCACGTGGGTCTCGGTGCCGGTCTTGAAGGCGGGGCGGTATCGGACGAGGCGGAAGTCGGCCATCTTGTAGACGTCGGTGAAGTCGTAGTCGGGATCGAGGAGGCCGCCCGCGAGGGTGTCGTCGTGGAACGTCGACCAGGTGCGCTGGGCGGCTGCGGCTTCGATGCGGAGGTCCGACAGGGAACTGATGGTGCTGGTGTCGAGCTTCACCGCGTAGTCGGGTGCCGTGTCGTAGAGGACCGCATAGCGCCAGATGAGTTCGCTGTAGGAGTCCTCGATGAGGGTCGGGTGGAGCGCCCGGTAGTCGTCGGGGTGCGGGGTGATCAGGGCGCCCGAGAGGGCGTCGGCGACGTAGATGAGGACGCCGCACTGGCGGGGGTGGATCTCGAAGACGCGCAGCGCGTCGGCGAGGCCGTCGAGGAGGGTCCCGTAGTAGGTGCGGTCGGGCTGGGGGAGCAGGCCGCGGGTGAACGCGCGGCGGGACCAGTCGGGCCAGGCGATGACGGGGGCCTTGAAGGCGAGCGGGAGGTAGGTCTCCAGTGCCCCGCGGCGGGGGAGGAAGCGCACGCGGGTGCGGTGGCCGGTCTTGGACTTCGGGCGGCGGGAACCGCGCACTGTGGACGCGGGCATGCGCAGGGCGGTCCCGAGCTCGGGCACGCCCGCGCCGTCACCGGTCCACTCGGCGGTGAGGCCGTGCGGGACGTACCAGCAGTCGTCGGCGGGGTATCGCGGCTCGTCGAGCGCGCCGGGGTGCATGCGGAGTCCTTCGATGGGCTCGTCGCGCACGAGCGGGACGAGGCGGATCGCGCCCCAGACCTGTCCGGGGCGGGTCTCCAGGCCCGCGAACGTCAAGCGGCCCATGGTTCCTCCTCCAGCCAGCGCTCAACGCGGGCGTCGACGGCCGCCCGCAGTTCCTCGATGCCGGCGCGGCCGTCGTCGAAGCGTGCGAAGGCCATGAGTTCGGGCAGGTCCTCGGCGTCGCGGACGCCAGCGGTCGGGACGCTCGGGGCGAGGCGGCGCACGCCGATGCCGTCGGCGTCGAACACGGGGTTCAGGTGCACGATCGCGGTGCGCCGCTCGGGGTCGAGCCGCGTCGCCCACACGCGCAGTACCTCGGCGGCGAGGCCGGTGGGCGCGTTGTCCCAGCCGTCGGAGACGACCACGAGCGTGTCGGGCCGGGTCTCCAGGGCGTCCAGGATCCGGTCGCCGAGCGCCGTGACGCCGCGCGGCTCTGCGAGCAGCGCGTCCTCGTTACCGGACAGCCACAGCGGCCGGTACTCGCCCGCGAGCGCGTCGAGCAGGAAATGCGCTCCGAGGGCGACGACGAGCGGGCGGCGGCGCTTCTCGTTCGAGCCGCTTGAGGAGTACGAGTCGTCGAGGACCGCCGCGACCTTCCCCCAGGTCCGGGCCCGGTCCCCGGCGGCACGCAGCGCCGCGGCGCGCAAAGCGCCGGTCAGCTCCTCGCGGCGCTCCTCGCGTTCCTCAGTGGGGATCGCGAGGACGTACGCGGCGAGGCGGGTCAGCGGCATCCGCCCGAGCGCGGCCGCGTCCAGTGCGACCGCGGTGCCGCCGCTGCGCTGGAGCCGCAGGCGTTCGTTCCGGGTCAGGTTCGGCGCGATCTGCTCCAGGAACACCTGCCGCGGGATGCCGCGCTCCGCGGAGAATCCCTCGGCCACGGTGTACGGCAGCTCGAACACCGCGGACCGGTCGAAGTGGGCCCGCCGCCAGGTCTCGAACAGCGGCACCCGGTACCGCCCGGTCGCCATGGGCGCGAACAGGAACGAGGCGAGCTCGGCGCCCGCGTCGCCGGGGAGCCCGTCGAGGTCGAGGTGCGCGTGGAGGGCCGCCCGCTTGAACGCGCCGCGGTACTTCACCGCCTCGAAGCCGAGATCGGGCCGGGCCGTGAGCCATTCGCGCATGACCGCGCGGGTGCGCCGGTTGTTGACCTTCGCCTTCGCCAGGGCCGTGAACAGCCGGTACACGCGGTTCACCGGCAGCTCCCGCAGGACGCGGCGGATCAGCCGCCCCTCGGTCCGTCGCTGCTCAGGGGTCGCGTCGGCCCCGGACTGGAGCAGCCGCAGCACGATCCGCGCCTTGTTGCGGTCGTTGATCCCGAGCGCGAGCGCCGCCGCGTACAGGTCGCGGTAGTTCACCAGCATGTACTCGTGGAGGAAGTCCACCGACCACTCCTGCCGCGCCCTCCCGGTGTGGAACTCGTCCTGCCCGGTGGCGGCGACGGCGGCGTTGACGAACAGCAGCACGTCCTCGGCGGCGACGAGATCGGCGACGGACTCCATGGGGGCCTTCACAAGTGGAGGGGAAGCGGGGTGCCGACCGGGGAGCGGGCGGCGCGATGGCGAAAGAACGCTCACAAAACGAATCCGGTAATCGCACCTGAGTCCCGCGGTCGGCCCGTCCAATGTAGCGGCCCGCCGCCCCAGAGCGCGAGGGGAATTCGATCAACGCACGGAAAACGGGGCCGCCCTCTCAGGCGGCCCCGTCACCGGGAGTGCCTATGCCGGATCGCGGTTCCACGTCCAGGCGTAGTTCGTGTCCTCCACGTCCAAGGCCGGCTCGCACAGCTCCAAGGGCCGGAACGTGTCGACCATGACCGCCAGCTCGTCGAAGGACTCCGCCCCGATCGAGCGCTCGGCGGCACCGGGCTGCGGCCCGTGCGTGAACCCGGACGGGTGCAGCGAGATCGAGCCCTGCTCGATCCCCGATCCGCGCCGCGCCTCGTAGTTCCCGCCGCAGTAGAACATCACCTCGTCGGAGTCGACGTTGTGGTGGTTGTACGGCACCGGGATCGCGTCCGGGTGGTAGTCCACCTTGCGCGGCACGAAGTTGCAGACCACGAAGTTCGGGCCCTGGAACACCTGGTGCGCGGGCGGCGGCTGGTGGATGCGCCCGGTGATCGGCTCGTAGTCGTGGATCGAGAACACCCACGGGTACAGGCAGCCGTCCCAGCCGGCCACGTCGAACGGGTGGTGCGCGTACGTGAACTTCGTCCACAGCGTGGCCGACCCGCGGCCGCGGTGCTGCACGTACACGTCGACGTCCTCGTCCTCGACCAGCAGCGGCTCCTCGGGCCCGCGGATGTCGCGCTCGCAGTACGGCGAGTGCTCCAGGAACTGCCCGCGCACCGACAGGTACCGCTTGGGCGGGGTGATGTGCCCGGTGGACTCGACCACGAGGGTCCGCAGCGGCTCGTCCCCTTGCGGGAGCACGCGGTAGATCGTGGACATCGGCATGATGAGGTAGTCGCCCTGCCCGACGTCGAGCGCCCCGAACGAGGTCTCCACGCGGGCCGCGCCGGACTCGACGTAGATGCACTCGTCGCCGATGGCGTTGCGGTACAGGGGCGAGGGCCTGTCGGCGACCGCGTACGAGATCCGCACGTCCGCATTGGACAGCAGGTGGTTCCGCCCGAAGACCGCGTCCCCGGCGGCGTCGAGCTTGTGGGTGCGGAAGTGGCGGGGCTTGAGCGGGTGGTTGGGGGCCGGCTCGACGCGCTCGGGGCGGTGCTCGGTGCTGGCGCTGATCGCGGTGGGACGGAAGCGGTGGTACAGGAGCGAGGAGTCCGAGGAGAAGCCCTCCTGGCCCATCAGCTCCTCGGAGTACAGGCTCCCGTCGGCCTGTCGGAACTGCGTGTGTCGCTTGTCGGGGATCTGCCCGACCGAACGGTAGAACGGCACGACGACTCCTTTGTCGGATCGGACGTCGGCAGTGGGTGTCGCCGCCGTCGCGGATATGCCCCGAGGATAGCCCTCCCGGGTCCCGGATTCGAGCGGTCCGCGCACCGGCGGGCACCGACCGCGCACGGCGTGCGCGGACCACTGGACCCGCGAGCGCGCCGCACTCTAGGCTTCGGGCATGAATGGAGCGATCCCCGCGATGCTGCGGGGCCTGATCGACGACGCGGCGCTCTTCCCACCAGGAAACGCGCCCCTCGAAGCCGCCGTCCCCGCCCACCGCGGGTACCGGCAGTCCTGGTACGAGCCCCTGGTGGGCCCGCTCCTCGTCCCGCAGAGCCGCCTCGGCGACCTCGAGCCCGGACGCGGCGAGCTGCGGATCGGCGTGGTCGTCGACGGCGACCTCGACGCGCTCCCGGCCGCGGTCGCCGCCCTCGGGCCGCAGGTCACCGTGACCCACTACGAGTCGCGCCACGCCCTCGACCGCCTCACCGAGCACCTGGCGGGGAAGGCCGTGTTCGCGGAGATCCCCTTCGGCGACGCCGCGCTCGACGCCGTCCGCCCCACCGGGTTCACCCCGAAGTTCCGCACCGGCGGCCTCGCCGCGGAGTTCTTCCCCGCGCCCGAGACCCTGGCCGCCGCGATCCACGGGTGCCGCCGCCGCGGCATGCGGTTCAAGCTCACCGCGGGCCTGCACCGCGCGGTCCGCCGCACCGACCCCGCCACCGGTTTCACGCACCACGGCTTCCTCAACGTGCTCCTCGCCGCCGACGAGGCCCAGAACGGTGCCGGCGTCGACGAGATCGCGGCGACCCTCGCGTCCACCGACACCGAGGGCCTGGCCGCGCGCACCGCGAAGCTCCTGGGCCGCCCGCGCGCCCTGTGGACCGGCTTCGGCTCGTGCAGCATCGACGAACCGCTCACCGACCTCACCGACCTGGGACTGCTGACACGAGGAGACCGCGCATGACCGCCACCACCTGGGTCGAAGGCGCCGACGCCGGCCCGTACGGCCTCGCCCACCTGCCCTACGGCGTCTTCTCGACCCGCAAGGACCCGGCCCCGCGCATCGGGGTCCGCATCGGCGACCAGGTCCTCGACCTGCGCGCGCTCGCCACCGGCACGTTCTTTTTGCCGTGGATCCGGCCCGCGTTCCACGACGGCGCCCTGAACGCGTTCCTCGCGATGGGCCCGCCCGCGTGGCGCCTCGTCCGCCACCAGCTCACCGAGCTCCTGGCCGACCGCCGCCACCAGGACCAGTCCGCGACGCTGCTCACCCCGGTCGCCAAGGCCCGCATGCACCTGCCGTTCCACGTCGCCGACTACGTGGACTTCTACGCCTCCGAGCACCACGCCACGAACCTCGGCCGCCTCTTCCGGCCCGACTCGGAGCCCCTGCTGCCCAACTGGAAGCACCTCCCGGTCGGCTACCACGGCCGCGCCGGCACCGTCGTCCCCTCCGGGACGCCCGTCGTCCGCCCGAGGGGCCAGCGCAAGACCCCCGACGGTCCGATCGAGTTCGGCCCCAGCGCCCGCCTCGACATCGAGGCCGAAGTGGGCTTCGTCGTCGGCGTCGGCACCGACCTCGGCACCCCGGTGAACCCGGACGACTTCGCCGAGCACGTCTTCGGCGCGGTCCTGGTCAACGACTGGTCCGCGCGCGACATCCAGGCGTGGGAGTACGTGCCGCTCGGCCCGTTCCTCGGCAAGTCCTTCGCGACCTCGATCGGCCACTGGGTGACCCCGCTCGACGCGCTGGCGGCCGCGAAGGCCGCCGCCCCCGTGCAGGACCCGGCCCCGCTCGGCTACCTCCAGGAGACCGAGCGGTTCGGATACGACCTGTCGATGTCGGTGCGCTGGAACGGCACCGAGGTCGCCCGCCCGCCGTTCGCGGGCATGTACTGGACCCCCGCGCAGATGCTCGCGCACATGACCGTCAACGGCGCGTCGCTGCGCACCGGCGACCTGTTCGCCTCCGGCACCGTCTCGGGCGGGGGCGCCGACGAGCGCGGGTCGTTCATCGAGCTCACGTGGGGCGGCCGGGAGCCGGTCCGGGTGGGGGACGGGGAGTCCCGCACGTTCCTGGAGGACGGCGACACGGTCACGATCGGGGCCACCGCGCCCGGCCCGGACGGCGCGGTCATCGGCCTCGGCGAGGTCACCGGGACGATCCTGCCCGCGGTTGAATGATGCGGCTGAGTGACGCGGTTGAATGGCGTGGTCGAGTGACACGGTTGCATGACACGGTTGCATGACGCATTCGACTGACGCCGTTCCAGCCGCTCCCGCCGCCGATCCGGGTATATTCCGGCGCAACGGGACGAAGGGGGCGCCATGGCCGGGGACGTACTCGACGAGGACACGCGCGCGGCGCTCGCGGACTTCTACCGCGACCTGCACGAGCATCCCGAGCTGTCGCTCCAGGAGCACCGGACGGCCGCGAAGGCCGCCGAGGCCCTGACCGCGGCGGGCTTCGCGACGACCGAGGGCGTCGGCGGCACCGGTGTCGTCGGCGTCCTCGCGAACGGCGAGGGCCCGGTGGTCATGCTCCGCGCCGACTTCGACGCGCTCCCGGTCGAGGAGAAGACCGGCCTGCCGTACGCGAGCACCGTGCGCGCCACCGACGCGGACGGGCGGGACGTGCCGGTGATGCACGCGTGCGGGCACGACATGCACGCCACCTGCCTCGCCGGGGCCGCCGCGTACCTCGCCCGCACCGCCGACCGCTGGTCGGGCACGCTCCTGGTCGTCTTCCAGCCCGCCGAGGAGCTGGCGCGCGGCGCGGCGGACATGGTCGCGGACGGCCTGTTCACGCGCTTCCCCAAGCCGGACATCGTGCTCGGCCAGCACGTGGCCCCGCTCCCGGCCGGGTTCGTGGGCCACGCGAGCGGCCCGGTCATGGCCGCCTCCGACACCGCCGCCGTCGTCATCCACGGCCAGGGCGGGCACGGCTCCCGGCCCGAGGCCGCGATCGACCCGGTCCTCATCGCCGCGAGCACCGTGGTGCGCCTCCAGGGGATCGTCGCCCGCGAGGTGCCCCCGGCCGAGGCCGCGGTGGTCACCGTCGGCCGCCTCCAGGCCGGCACCAAGGACAACATCATCCCCGACACCGCCGAACTCGGCATCAACGTGCGCAGCTACGACGCGCGGGTCCGCGACCGGGTGCGGGCCGCGATCGAGCGGATCGTGAACGCCGAGTCCGAGGCCGGCGCGGCCCCGCGCCCGCCCGAGACCACCTGGACCCACAGCGCCCCGCTCCTGGTGAGCGACCCTGACGCGACGGCGGTGACCGTGGCGGCCTTCAAGGAGCACTTCGGGGAGCAGCGGCTGCTGCCGATGCCGCTCGTGGCCGCGAGCGAGGACGTCGGCGCCTTCGGCGAGGCGGCGGGCGCGCCCACGGTCTTCTGGTTCTGGGGCGGCCTCGACCAGGCGACCGCGATCGCGGCGTTCCAGTCGGGGGACGTGGACGCGCTGCCGGGCAACCACTCGCCGCACTTCGCGCCCGAGATCGAGCCGACGCTCTCCACGGGCGTCGAGGCGCTGGTGGTCGCCGCGCGGCTCTGGCTCGCCGAGCGGGTCTGAATCCGGGCGGGCCCTAGGACCCGCCCGAGAGCCCCGCGGCCTCGTCGACCAGCGGCAGCGTGCGGTGGGGGATCTGCTCGGCCAGGGCGATCACCGTCGTCGCCCGCAGGACCCCCTCGCTCGCGAGGACCCGGTCGATGACCCCCTGGAGTTCGGCGTTGGTGCGCGCGACGATCCGGCACAGCATGTCCCCGGCGCCGGTGACCGTGTGCGCCTCCAGGACCTCCGGGATGCGCGCGAGGCGCTGCGCCATCGGCCCGTGCCCGACCGCCTGGCGCAGTTCGAGGGTCACGAACGCCGTCACCGGGTAGCCGAGGGCCGCCGGATCGACCCGGGGCCCGAACCCGCGCACGACCCCCCGGGCCATGAGCTTGTCGAGCCGCGCCTGGACCGTCCCGCGCGCGACCCCCAGGCGCCGCGCGCATTCGAGGACCCCGATGCGCGGTTCGGCCTCCAGGAGCCCGATGAGCTTGGCGTCCAGGGCGTCGATCCCCGTTCCACTGGTCATATCGCCCAGTGTATGCCCCCTCCGGCTAGCACATCTGCACAAGTTGACCAGCTTTCACGGAACTGCTTGCCCACTCCCGCGATGTGAACAATGATCAAGGCCACAAGGGGTCACCGCCCCTCCGGGAACAGCCCCACGAGGACTACAGGAGGCCGCCATGGTCGACACTGCCAGCCGCTCCGCAGACGCCGCCCTGGTCGGCGCGGTCGAGCACGACATCCGCGAGGACGCCTTCCCCATCAAGGGCTGGGACCACGTGCGGTACTACGTCGGCAACGCCCGCCAGGCCGCCCACTACTACTCGACCGCGTTCGGCATGCAGCTCTTCGCGTACCGCGGCCCCGAGCAGGGCTTCCGCGAGCACGCCGAGTACGCGCTCAAGTCCGGCGGCGTCACCTTCGTTCTCGCCGGCGGCACCACCGCCGACTCCGCGGCCTCCGAGCACTACGCCCGCCACGGCGACGGCGTCATCGAAGTGGCCCTCGAAGTGCCCGACGTGGACAAGAACTACGCGCACGCGATCAAGCAGGGCGCCATCGCGATCGAGGAGCCCCACGACCTCACCGACGAGCACGGCACCGTCCGCCGCGCCGTCATCGGCACCTACGGCGAGACCCGGAACGTCCTGGTCGACCGCTCGAACTACACCGGCCCGTTCCTGCCCGGCTTCATCGCCGCCGAGCCCATGGTGACCCCGCCCGAGAAGCGCTTCTTCCAGGCCATCGACCACATCGTCGGCAACGTCGAGCTCGGCAAGATGCGCGAGTGGGTCGGCTACTACGAGCGGGTCATGGGCTTCACGAACATCGTCGAGTTCGTCGAGGACGCCATCGCCACCGAGTACTCCGCGCTCATGAGCAAGGTCGTCGCCAACGGCAACCGCAAGATCAAGTTCCCGATCAACGAGCCCGCCGAGGGCAAGAAGAAGTCCCAGATCGACGAGTACCTGGAGTTCTACGGCGGCCCCGGCGTACAGCACATCGCGCTCGCCACCAGCGACATCCTCGCCGCTGTCGACGCCATGCGCGAGCGCGGCGTCGAGTTCCTGGAGGCCCCGGACGCCTACTACGAGGACCCCGAGATGCGCGAGCGCATCGGCACCGTGCGCGTCCCGATCGAGGAGCTCCAGAAGCGGCGAGTGCTGGTCGACCGCGACGAGGACGGCTATATGCTCCAGATCTTCACCAAGCCGCAGCAGGACCGGCCCACGATGTTCTACGAGATCATCGAGCGGCACGGCTCGCTCAGCTTCGGCAAGGGCAACTTCAAGGCCCTCTTCGAGGCCCTGGAGAAGGAGCAGGCCAAGCGCGGCAACCTCTAGCGGGGAGCGACATGCACGCACCACACGGCGCCGGCCTCCACTGCCGCACCTGGCAGGCGGAGGCGGCCTACCGGATGCTCCAGAACAACCTCGACCCGGCGGTCGCCGAGCGCCCCGAGGACCTGGTCGTCTACGGCGGCACGGGGAAGGCCGCGCGCAGCCGCGACGACCTCGCCGCGATCCTGCGGACCCTGCTCACGCTCGCGCCCGACGAGACGCTGCTCGTCCAGTCGGGCCGGGCGGTCGGGGTCATGCGCACCCACGAGTGGGCCCCGCGCGTGCTCATCGCCAACTCGAACCTGGTGCCCGACTGGGCGACCTGGCCCGAGTTCCGGCGGCTCGAATCGCTCGGGCTCACCATGTACGGGCAGATGACCGCCGGCTCGTGGATCTACATCGGCACCCAGGGCATCCTGCAGGGCACCTACGAGACGTTCGCGGCCGTCGCCGAGAAGCGCTTCGGAGGGACGCTGAAGGGCACGCTCACGCTGACGGCCGGGTGCGGCGGCATGGGCGGCGCGCAGCCGCTCGCCGTCACCATGAACGACGGCGTGTGCCTCATCGTCGAGGTCGACCCGCACCGCCTCCGGCGGCGCGTCGAGACCCGCTACCTCGACACGGTCGCGGCCGACCTGGACGACGCCGTCGCCCAGGCGCTCGCCGCCAAGCGGGCCGGTGAAGCGAAGTCGATCGGCCTGGTCGGCAACGCCGCCGAGGTGCTGCCCGAACTCCTCGCCCGCGGCGTGGAGGTCGACATCGTCACCGACCAGACCTCCGCGCACGACCCGCTGTCCTATGTGCCCGCAGGTGTTCCCGTCGAGGACGCCGCCGACCTCGCCAAGGGCGACCCGGACGCGTTCACCGACCGCGCCCGCGAGTCCATGGCCCGCCACGTGGAGGCCATGGTCGGCTTCCTCGACGCGGGCGCCGAGGTCTTCGACTACGGCAACTCGATCCGCGGCGAGGCCCTCGCCGGGGGCTTCGCGCGCGCCTTCGACTTCCCCGGGTTCGTGCCCGCCTACATCCGGCCCCTGTTCTGCGAGGGCAAGGGCCCCTTCAGATGGGCCGCGCTCTCAGGGGACCCGGCCGACATCGCCGCCACCGACCAGGCGGTGCTCGACCTGTTCCCCGAGAACCGGACCCTGCACCGCTGGATCTCGCTCGCCCGCGAGCGCGTCGCGTTCCAGGGCCTCCCGGCCCGGATCTGCTGGCTCGGCCACGGCGAGAGGGACGTCGCGGGGGTGCGCTTCAACGAGATGGTCGCCGACGGGACCCTCAAAGCCCCGATCGTCATCGGCCGCGACCACCTCGACTGCGGCTCGGTCGCGAGCCCGTACCGCGAGACCGAGTCCATGAAGGACGGTTCGGACGCGATCGCGGACTGGCCCCTGCTCAACGCCCTCGTCAACACCGCGTCGGGCGCGAGCTGGGTGTCGATCCACCACGGCGGGGGCGTCGGCATCGGCCGCTCGATCCACGCCGGGCAGGTCACCGTCGCCGACGGCACCGCGATGGCCGCCCAGAAGCTCGAACGGGTCCTCTCGAACGACCCCGCGATGGGCGTCATCCGCCACGTGGACGCCGGATACGAGGAGGCCGACCGGGTCGCCGCGGCCAACGGTGTCCGCATTCCCGTCCGGGAGTCCTGAGTGGACGCCACGGGGTTCCGGCGGCTCTGGGACCAGATCGCCGCGACCGGTCGCGCGGACTCCGGCGGCTACCTGCGCTTCTCGTGGAGCGCGGCCGATCTCGCGCTCCGTGAGTGGTTCGACGCGCAGGCCGCCGAGCGCGGCCTGCGCGTCGAGTCCGACCGCAACGGGAACCGCTACGCCCACTGGGACGCCGGGACCGGACCGGGCGTCCTCACCGGCAGCCACTTCGACTCCGTGCCGCACGGCGGCGCCTACGACGGCCCGCTCGGGATCGTCTCGGCGTTCCTCGCCGTCGACGAACTCCGCGCCTCCGGCTTCGCGCCGCAGCGGCCCATCGTCATCGGCGCGTTCACCGAGGAGGAGGGCGGCCGGTTCGGCGTGCCCTGCCTCGGCTCGCGCCTCATGGCCGGCGTGGTCGACCCCGACCGGGCCCGGGCCCTCACCGACCCCGACGGGACCACGCTCGCCGAGGCCATGCGCGCGGCCGGCGCCGACCCGGACGCGCTCGGGCCCGACCCCGAACGCCTCGCCTCCTTCGCCGCGTTCGTGGAACTCCACGTCGAGCAGGGCCGCGCCCTCGAAGCGCCCGTGGGCGTCGCGAGCGCGATCTGGCCGCACGGGCGCTGGCGCATGACGTTCACCGGCGCGGGCGACCACGCCGGGACCACCCGCATCCCCGACCGGCGCGACCCGATGCTCACCTTCGCGTTCGCCGTCCTCGCCGCCCGCAAGGAGGCCCGCCTCGCCGGGGGCCTCGCCACGGTCGGCCGCGTGGAGGCCGTCCCGAACGCCACCAACGCGATCGCCTCCCAGGTCACCGCCTGGCTGGACTCGCGCGCCCCCGACGAGGCGGTGCTCGCCGAGATCCTGTCCGGCTTCACCGCCAAGGTGAAGGACCGGGCCGGGCGCGACGGCACCGGCTTCACGATCGCCCCGGAGTCCGAGACCCCGATCGTCGAGTTCGACCCCGGCCTGCGCGACCGGATCGCGGCGCTCCTGGGCGGCGCCCCGGTCCTGCCCACGGGCGCGGGCCACGACGCCGGGGTCCTCGCCGCGCACGTGCCGACCGCGATGCTGTTCGTCCGCAACCCCACCGGCGTCTCCCACGCGCCCGGCGAGGGCGCGAGCGACGAGGACTGCGCCGCCGGCGTCGACGCCCTCGCGGCGGTGCTGCGGGACCTCGCGTGCTGACCTACTGGGCCCGGCACGCCCGGCTGCCCGGCGGGATCGCCGACGCCGTCGCGATCGACGTCGCCGACGGCCGCATCGCCGCCGTGACGCCCGGCGCCGCCCCGCGCGGCGAGATCCTGGGCGGCCTCGTCCTCCCCGGCTTCGCCAACACGCACTCCCACGCGTTCCACCGCGCCCTGCGCGGGCGCACCCACGGCGACAAGGGCACGTTCTGGACGTGGCGATCGGGCATGTACGCCCTCGCGGACCGCCTCGACCCCGACGCCTACCACCGGCTCGCCCGCGCCGTCTACGCCGAGATGGCCCTGGCCGGGATCACGTGCGTCGGCGAGTTCCACTACCTCCACCACCAGGCCGGCGGGCGCCCCTACGCGGACCCGAACGCCATGGGGGAGGCGCTGATCCAGGCCGCCGCCGACGCGGGCGTCCGCATCACCCTCCTCGACACCCTGTACCTCTCCGGGGGGTTCGGGCGGCCTCTCGAACCCGCGCAGCAGCGCTTCGGCGACACCGGCCTCGAAGGCTGGCTCGACCGCGTCGAACGCCTCAAACCCGGCGCCCACGCCCGCATCGGCGGCGCGATCCACTCCGTGCGCGCCGTCCCCGAAGAGGCCATCGCCGCGTTCGCGTGCTCCACCGAGGGCCGCCCCGTCCACGTGCACCTCTCCGAGCAGCGCGCCGAGAACGACGCCTGCCGTGCCGAGCACGGCTGCACCCCCGCTGAACTCCTCGAACGCTGCGGGCTCCTCGGCCCCGACCTCACCGCCGTCCACGCCACCCACCTCGCCGAGCGCGACGTCGACCTCCTCGCCCGCTCCGGCACCGGCGTGTCCTTCTGCCCCACCACCGAACGCGACCTCGCCGACGGCATCGGCCCGGCCCGCGCGCTCGCCGACGCCGGGGTCCCCCTCTCGCTCGGCACCGACTCGAACGCCGTCATCGACATGTTCGAGGAGGCCCGCGCCCTGGAGATGCACGAGCGCCTGGTCAGCGAGGAGCGCGGCCGGTTCACCGCCGACGCCCTCCACGACGCCGCCACCGGCCACGCCGCCCTCGGCTTCACCGACGCCGGCCGCATCGAGCCGGGCGCCCGCGCCGACCTCGTCGCCGTCGCGCTCGACACCCCGCGCACCGCCGGGGCCCGCCCCGACGGCGTCCTCTACGCCGCCACCGCGGCCGACGTCACCGACGTCGTCGCCGACGGCCGCCACATCGTCCACGAGGGACGACACCGGTACATCGACGCCGGTGCCGAACTGCGCGAAGCGATCGGGGAACTCTGGCAATGAGCCTGCTCATCGACGGCATCGGCGAACTCTTCACCGCCGACGACGACGGCACCGTCCACTACGACGCCGCGATCGTGGTCGAGGCAGGGAGGATCGCCTGGGTCGGCCACCGCCTCAACCGGCCCGCCGCCGACGAATACCTCGACCTCGGCGACCGGGCCGTGGTCCCCGGTTTCGTTGACTCCCACGCCCACCTCGTCTTCGCGGGCGACCGCTCCGGCGAGTTCGACGCCCGCATGCGCGGCGAGCCCTACGACGGCGGCGGCATCCGCACCACCGTGGGCGCCACCCGGAAGGCCAGCGACGAGCGGCTGCGCGCGAACTGCGCCCGCCTCACCGCCGAGATGCTCCGCCAGGGCACCACCACAGTGGAGGTCAAGTCCGGGTACGGCCTCACCGTCGAAGACGAGGCCCGGTCCCTGCGCATCGCCCGCGAGTTCACCCCCGAGACCACGTACCTCGGCGCGCACACCGTCCCCGCGGGCGTTGACGCCGACGAGTACACCGCGCTCGCCGCCGGGCCCATGCTCGACGCCTGCGCGCCCCACGCGAAGTGGGCCGACGTGTTCTGCGAGCGCGGCGCCTTCGACGGCGACCAGGCCCGCGCCGTGCTCACCGCGAGCGCGAAGGCGGGCCTGGGCCTGCGCGTCCACGCCAACCAGCTCACCGCGGGCCCCGGCGTGCGCCTCGCTGTGGAACTCGGCGCGGCCTCCGCCGACCACTGCACGCACCTCACCGACGCCGACGTGGACGCCCTCGCGAACTCCGCCACCGTCGCGACCCTGCTGCCGGGCGCGGAGTTCTCCACGCGCTCGCCCTACCCGGACGCGCGCCGCCTCCTCGACGCCGGCGCCCGCGTCGCGCTCGCGACCGACTGCAACCCCGGGTCCTCGTACACCAGCAGCATGGCGTTCTGCATCGCGCTCGCCGTCCGGGAGATGGGCATGACCCCGGCCGAAGCGCTCGAAGCCGCCACCGCGGGCGGCGCCGACGCGCTGCGGCGCACCGACGTCGGGCGCGTCGCCGTCGGCGCCCGCGCCGACCTGGTCGTCCTCGACGCCCCCTCGTTCGTCCACCTGGCCTACCGGCCCGGGACGCCCCTGACCCACGCCGTCGTCCACGGCGGCAGCGTCGTCGGCAGCGCCGCCGACAGCGGCACTGCCGCAAGCAGCGTCGAATAGAGGAGCAGCGATGTCCACCGTCCGCATCAAGCCGGTCCCCGTGTCGCCCGAGGAGGTCGTCGCCGTCGCGCGCGACCGCACCCGCGTCGTGGTCGACGCCGAGGCCTGCGAGGCCATGGCCGCCAGCCGCGCGATCGTCGACGCGATCGAGCGCGAGGGCCGACCCGTGTACGGCGTCTCGACCGGGTTCGGCGCGCTCGCCAACACGTTCGTCGCCCCTGAGCGCCGCGCCGAGCTCCAGCACGCGCTCATCCGCTCGCACGCCGCGGGCGTGGGCGACCCGATGCCGGTCGAGGTGGTGCGCGCGATGATGCTGCTGCGCCTGCGCTCGCTCGCCATGGGCCGCTCCGGGGTCCGCCCCGAGGTCGCCGACGCGCTCGCCGCGCTCCTCAACGCCGACATCACGCCGTGGGTCCCGCGGCACGGCTCCCTCGGCGCCTCCGGGGACCTCGCCCCCTTGGCGCACTGCGCGATGGTCCTCCTCGGCGAGGGCTGGGTCCGGGCCGAGGACGGGACCCGTGCGGAGGCGGGCCCGGTCCTCGAAGCCGCGGGGCTGGCCCCGATCACGCTCTCCTCCAAGGAGGGCCTGGCGCTCATCAACGGCACCGACGGGATGCTCGGCATGCTGCTGCTCGCCGTCGCCGACCTGCGGCACCTGCTGACGATGGCCGACGTGACGGCGGCCCTGTCGAACGAGGCGATGCTCGGCTCCGACCGCCCGTTCCAGCCCGAGCTCCACGAGATCCGCCCGCAGCCGGGCCAGGCGCTGAGCGCCGCGAACATCCACCTGCTGCTCCAGGACTCCGAGGTCATGGACTCCCACCGCAACGACCTCGCGCACGCCGTCCAGGACGCGTACTCGATGCGCTGCGCCCCGCAGGTCGCGGGCGCGGCTCGCGACGTCCTCGACTACGCCGCCACGGTCGCTTCCAGGGAACTGCTCTCGGTGGTCGACAACCCGGTGGTCCTGCCGGACGGCCGGGTCGAGTCCACGGGGAACTTCCACGGCGCCCCGCTCGGGTACGCCGCGGACTTCCTCGGGATCGCCGCGGCCGACGTCGGCTCGATCTCCGAGCGCCGCGTCGACCGGCTCCTGGACGTGACCCGCTCGCGCGGCCTCCCGGCGTTCCTCAGCCCCGACCCCGGCGTCAACTCCGGCCTCATGATCGCGCAGTACACGGCCGCGGGGATCGTGGCCGAGAACCGCCGCCTCGCCTCGCCCGCCTCCGTCGACTCCGTGCCCACCTCGGGGATGCAGGAGGACCACGTGTCGATGGGCTGGGCCGCGGGCGCGAAGCTGCGCACGATCATCGACAACCTCGGCACGCTCCTGGCGGTCGAACTCCTCGCGGGCGTCCAAGGGCTGCAACTGCGCCAGCCCCTCATCCCGAGCCCGGCCGCGCGCGCCGCCATCGCCGCGGTCGGCCCCATCGCCGGCAAGCCCGGCCCCGACCAGTTCCTCGCCCCCGTCATCGAACAGGTCAAGCACCAGCTCCAGGGCCCCGCCCTCCGCGCCGAGATCGAAGCGGCGGTGGGCCCGCTCGCGTGAATGCGCGTGATGTAATGGGGCCGAACGAGATCGGAGTTGCCACATGACCGAGACCCCCATCGCCGGCGCAGGCGTGCACGAGTACCTGGCCGCGCAGGCGGCGACGCTGATCGCCATGCGGGAACCGGTGATCGCGCGCGAAGCGGACGCGGTGCACCGGATGCGGGTCGCGACGCGGCGGCTGCGGTCGGTGCTGTCGACGTACGGGGCGCTCTACGCGGAGGTGCCGTTCAAGCGGCGGCGCCTGCGCTGGCTCGCCGACGAGCTCGGGCGGGTCCGCGACCTTGAAGTGCTGCGGATGCGGTTCGCCAAGCGCCTGGGGGACGAGCGGCCGGAGTGGTTCACCGAGTTGGAAGCGAAGGAGCGGGACGCGTACGGCCCGCTCGCGGAGGCGTGCGAACGGGAGCGGACCCGCAGGCTCCTCGCCGCGGTCGAGACGCTGGCCGCGTACCCGGACTTCGCCCCCGCGGCGGCGCTGCCCGCCGACGAGGTGCTGGGGCCGGTCGTGGCACGCGCGCGCCTGGAGATGACGCAGGCGGTCGCGGCGATCGCGGGCGCGGCCGACGCCGACGAGGCCCGGCACCGGGCCCGCAACGCGGCCAAGCGGACCCGCTACACGGCCGAGGCCGCGGCGTTCCTCGGCGAGGAGGCCGCGGCGGTCGCGGCGGAGGCCAAGAAGCTCCAGAACCGGTTCGGGCGCTGCCAGGACGACGCGGTCGCGATCGCGTACCTGGAGGCCCACGCGCCGGACTCGCCGCTCTTGGAGGACGAGCGCCGCCGCTACGCCAAGCACGTCGCGCGCGCCGAAGCGGCGCTCAGCCCCGCCTGACGCGCATAGGGAAGCGGCCCGGCGGAGATCCGTCGGGCCGCTTCGGCGTCGCAGGGGCAAGGCAGGAACAGCGGCGGCTACAGCCCCGAGAGCTTCTGCCCCGCGCGGATGACGGCCATGCCGAGCCGGTCCCCGGGGCGGCGTCCCAGACGCTCTATGGGACCGGACACCGAGATGGCGGCGACGACCCGTCCGGTCTTGTCGCGCACAGGAGCGGAGACGCTGACGACGCCCGGTTCGCGCTCGGCGACCGACTGCGCGAAGCCGCGGCGGCGGACCTCGGCGAGGGTCTTCGAGGAGAAGCGGCACTTCGGCAGCAGGGGCAGGATGCCCTCCGGCGGCTCCCAGGCGAGGAGCACCTGGGCGCCGGAACCGGCGGTCATCGGCAGCGCCGCGCCGACCGGGACGGTGTCGCGCAGCCCGGAGGCGCGCTCGGCCGCCGCGACGCACACGCGCTCGTCGGCCCTCCTGCGGTAGAGCTGCGTCGATTCGCCGGTCTGGTCCCGCAGCAGGTTGAGGACCGGTTCAGCCGCGCTGAGCAGGACGTCGGCCGTGGACCCGGCGAGCTCGCCGAGCTTCGGGCCGGGACGCCAGCGCCCCTCGTGGTCGCGCTGCAGCATCTCGTGGGCCTCCAGGGCCTGCGCGAGCCGGTGGGCCGTGGCCCTGGGCAACCCCGTCTCGTGCACGAGCTCAGCCAGGCTGGCGCCGTTGGTGCAAGCAGTGAGGATGAGCACCGCCTTGTCGAGGACGCCCACTCCGCTGATAGTATTCGTTCTCACGAGCTGAACATTACCTCCCATATTTCGAGAAGTCCAACGACTGGGAACAGAGATGTCACGTACACCACACGAAGCTGAGGGCGCCCGACCGCAGACCCTCGCCGAGAAGGTCTGGAACGCCCACGTGGTCCGCACCGGCGGCCAGCAGCCGGACCTGCTCTACATCGACCTGCACCTCCTCCACGAGGTGACCAGCCCCCAGGCCTTCGACGGCCTGCGGCAGGCCGGGCGGAAGGTCCGCCGGACCGATCTGACGATCGCGACCGAGGACCACAACACGCCCACCGACAACCTCTTCACCATCGCGGACCCCACCAGCCGCAAGCAGATCGAGACGCTGCGCACCAACTGCGAGGAGTTCGGCGTCCGCATCCACTCCCTGGGGGACGAGAACCAGGGCGTCGTCCACGTCGTGGGACCGCAGCTGGGACTGACCCAGCCGGGCATGACCGTGGTCTGCGGCGACTCCCACACTTCCACGCACGGCGCGTTCGGCTCGATCGCGTTCGGCATCGGCACCAGCGAGGTCGAGCACGTCCTCGCCACCCAGACCCTGCCGCAGGCGAAGCCGAAGTACATGGCCGTCACCGTGAACGGCTCCCTGCCCGAGGGCGTCTCCGCCAAGGACCTCATCCTCAAGATCATCTCGATCACCGGCACCGGCGGCGGCAAGGGCCATATCGTCGAGTACCGCGGGCAGGCCATCGAGGAGCTCTCGATGGAGGGCCGCATGACGGTCTGCAACATGTCGATCGAGTGGGGCGCCAAGGCCGGCATGATCGCCGCCGACGAGAAGACCTTCGCCTACGTCCAGGGCCGCCCCCACGCCCCGCAGGGCGAGGACTGGGACGCGGCCGTCGAGTACTGGCGGACCCTCAAGACCGACGAGGGCGCCGTCTTCGACAAGGAGATCGTCATCGACGCGGCCTCCCTGAGCCCGTTCGTCACCTGGGGCACCAACCCCGGCCAGGGCGTCGAGCTCTCCGGGAACGTCCCCGACCCGGCCGCGTTCGAGGACGCGATCGAGCGCACCACCGCCGCGAACGCCCTGGAGTACATGGGCCTGGAGGCCGGCACCCCGATGCGCGAGATCGGCGTCGACGTGGTCTTCCTCGGCTCCTGCACGAACGGCCGCATCGAGGACCTGCGCACGGCCGCCGAGGTCATCAAGGGCCGCAAGGTCGCCGGCACCGTCAACATGATGGTCGTCCCCGGCTCCGCGAAGGTCCGCGAGCAGGCGATCGAGGAGGGCCTGGACCGGGTCTTCATCGAGGCCGGCGCCGACTGGCGCTTCGCGGGCTGCTCGATGTGCCTGGGCATGAACCCGGACCAGCTCACGCCCGGCCAGCGGGCCGCCTCCACCTCGAACCGCAACTTCGAGGGCCGCCAGGGCAAGGGCGGGCGCACCCACCTGGTGTCCCCGGCCGTCGCCGCCGCCACCGCCGTCTCCGGGCACCTCGCCAGCCCGGCGGACCTGTAAGGAAGGGCAAGGGACATGGACAAGTTCACGACCCACACCGGGCGCGTGGCCCCGCTGCGCCGCTCGAACGTCGACACCGACCAGATCATCCCGGCCGTCTACCTCAAGCGGGTCACCAAGACCGGCTTCGAGGACGGCCTGTTCGCCGAGTGGCGCGAGGACGAGAAGTTCCTGCTGAACCAGGCGGAGTACAAGGACGCCACGGTCCTGGTCACCGGCACCGAGTTCGGCACCGGCTCCTCCCGCGAGCACGCCGTCTGGGCCCTGAAGGACTACGGGTTCAAGGCCGTCATCGCGCCCCGCTTCGGCGACATCTTCCGCGGCAACTCGCTCAAGAACGGTCTGTTGACTGTGGAGCTGCCCGAGGCGGCCGTGGAGGAGCTGTGGCTGCGCGCCGAGCTCCACCCGGACGCGGAGGTCACCGTGGACCTGGCCGAACGCGAAGTCCGTGCGGGGGACCGCACCTGGACGTTCGAGTTCGACGAGTTCCTGCGCTGGCGGATGATGGAGGGCCTCGACGACGTGGCGCTGACGCTCCGCGACGAGGACAAGATCGCCGCCTTCGAATCGAACCGGGATGCTTGGCGGCCTAGGACTCTCCCTGCGGCCGTCTAGACCGCACAACTCGATCTTCTTAGCCTTCACGTACGGAGCCGGTGGCGCTGCCACCGGCTCCAGGCGTGTTCCGGGCCCTCCCAACGGGGTTGCGAGCGTCGATTTCGGGCACCCGAATAAAAATTCCTTGCGACACAACGGGTCGATTTTCGCGGAAACAGTTGCGTTCGCTTTCGAAACGTCATAACGTGCGCTTAACAAGCTGGTATGGCTCCAGAACCTTATCGGGAGGGTAGGACTCGTGAACAAGGCAGAGTTCGTCGATCGGATCGCCGCTCGCACTGGCGACCGGGCCGCTGCGAAAGAAGTCGTGGATGTGGCGATCGACGAGATACAGCGCGCGGTGGTGAAAGGGGAGAAAGTCTCCTTCGCCGGTTTCGGCGTCTTCGAGAAGCGCCAACGCGCCGCTCGCATGGCCCGCAACCCGCGCACGGGTGAAGCGGTCAAGGTCAAGAAGACCGTCGTCCCGGCCTTCCGGCCCGGTACCGGGTTCAAGGAACTCGTGACCGGCAAGCGCAAGGCGGTCAAGTCCGCTCCTGCGGCCAAGAAGGCCGCGCCGGCGAAGAAGGCCGCGACCGCCAAGAAGACGACGGCCAAGAAGGCCGCCAAGAAGACCACGCGCGCGGCCTCCACGGCGGCGCGCTCCACGGCCACGAGCCGCGTGGCCGCCAAGAAGACCACCACCGCGAAGAAGGCGGCGCCGGCGAAGAAGGCCAGCACCGCGAAGAAGGCCGTGCGCAAGACCGCGGCCAAGAAGGCCACGCCCGCGAAGAAGACCGCGGCGAAGAAGACCACGAAGCGCGGGCGCAGCTTATGCCGTGCCCCGAAGCGGTTCGGGGCACGGTGGGGCACCCGTCCGACTCGCACGGGGAAGAGGGCATTCAGGAGCCGCCTGAATGCCCTCGCTGCTTTCCCGGATCAGGGCCCTCCGGGGCCGGGCGGGACTACGACTCGGGCGCGGCGAAGATCGGCGCGGAGAAGGCGTTTACGAACTTCTCCTCTGGATCGACGCGCGCGCGCAGTTGTACGAAGTCGTCCATTCGCGGATAACGCGAACGGACCTCATTCATTGGTATCGAAAACAGTTTTCCCCAATGCGGCCGCGGAGCGAACGGCTCCAATGCCGCTTCGAGCACCGCCGTCACCGGCGCCACCGCCCCGTGGTCGCCGATCCACGTGAAGTGCAGCCCCACGGTGTCGCGCCCGTACGCGGGCGACAGCCACAGCCCGTCGGCGGCCATGGTCCGGACCTCGCAGATCCGCAGGACGGGCGCGATCCGCTCCCCGATGCCCGCCAGGGCCTCCAGCGCCGCCGTCGCGTCGGCGCGGTCGATCAGGTACTCCGACTGGAGCTCGTCGCCCGAGCTGGGCGTGAACTCGGGCTTGAAGTGCGGCAGGCGCTCGTGCCACGGGCCCGTCTGGCCCTGCTGCACCGTGCACGCCTGCGGGTCGACGCCCGGGACGGGGTGCCGCGGGCCGTCGGCGAGCGGGGCGCCGTACCGGTTCGAGGGCGGGAACGGGTGCGTCTGGTCCGCTGTGCGCTGCTTGACCCAGAACTGGAACTCGGGATCCGCGCCCCAGGGCGTGAACAGGCTCGTGGAGTACGCGGCGCCGGTGAGCTCGTCGAAGTGCGCGAGCACCGCGTCCAGGCCCAGCCCGTCGTAGACGTACTGGCGCATCTCGAACGCCGACAGCAGGTCCAGCGTGACCGAGTGGACGACCCCCAAGGCCCCCAGGTGGACCACCGAGCCCGCGAAGTCCTCCTCGCCGCGCCTGACGGTGCGCAGCTCCCCGTCGGGGCCGATGAACTCGACCGCGGCCACGGCCGAGCCCAGGTTCCCGTTGCGGTCGCCCGAGCCGTGCGTGCCGGTGGCGATCGAGCCGGCCACGGAGATGTGCGGCAGGGACGCCATGTTGTGCAGGGCGAACCCGGCCCGGTGCACCGCGGCGCTCAACGCGGCGTAGGTGAGCCAGCCGGCGGCGCGGACGGTGCCCTTAAGGATGTCCAGTTCCGCGAACGGCTCCATGCCCGCGAGGGACAGCATCACGTCGTCGGAGGCGGCGATCGTGTTGAACGAGTGGCCCGAGCCGAGGACGCGGAGCCGCCCGGCGCCGGCGACGACCGCGCGGGCCTCGTCGAGCGTCGCGGGCGCCTCGAAGCGCGCGGGGGAGAAGCCGATGTTCCCGGCCCAGTTGTGCAGTGGGGCGCTCTCAGGCACGGCACGATCCTTTTCGACAGCGCCCAGGGGCGCACGGTGCGGTTGCGCGGGCAACGGTACCGCGCGCCGCACGTGGAAGGGCCCGGACCGGTCCGAACGGCGGGACGGGACGCGACAGATCGCGGCGGCCTCAGCGCGCTCGCCGAGCCGCCCGGCTCCACCGACGGCTAAGGACCGACCCCCGCCCGGGCCGCACCGGCCCGAGGCGGTGTTCGCGTCGGATGAGGCCGAACGGAAACGAGTCGCCACCGCGCCATGCCGCCTGCGGCGGCCCCGGAGAGGCCCTAGAGCCGCTCGATCCCCACGAGCTTCTGGCCCGACATCGACAGCACCCACGCCTCGCCCGGGCGCGTCGACACGTCCGGGGCCTCGACGCCGTCCTCGTCGGCGAGGATCGCCACGGTGTCGCACACGACCTCCGGCTCGGCGCAGACGATCGCGGCACCCCCGCCGCCCGCGAGCTCGCGTACGCGCGCGCTGGAGCGCTCGGGATTGCGTTCGTGCGCTTCGGTGTCGAAGACCGAGTCCCCGGAGAGCGTGCAGCGCACCGCCTGCGCGATCGGCTCCACGGTCTGCACGCTCGCGCGCCCGGTGGCCGTGAACGCCCGGTCCGGCTGGTACAGCGACGCCAGCGCCGCCAGGCGCACCGCCTGGTCCTGCCCGCGCAGGCTCAGCGGCCGCGCCACCATGGGCCCGTCCCAGTCCTGCTCGACCTCGGCCGGGGCCACCAGGAGCACCGTGGAGGTCACCGCGGGCAGCGCCGCGAACGCCTTGAGCACCTCCTGGTCCCGCGGACGCGTGAGCGCGTCGCGGGCCTCGGCGAGGGTCAGCCAGCGGCGCTCGCCGATCTCGTCGTCGGCGGTGAACACGGCGTCGGGCTTCTCGGTGCGCATCGACCAGTAGTCGACCCACTTGAGCACGTCGCCTTCGGGATTGGGGAGCACGTACGAGGCGCGGCACAGCCACAGCTGCGGGATGACCGGGATCCCGGTCTCCTCCTCCACCTCGCGGCACGCCGCCGCGAGCGGGTGCTCGCCCGGGTCCAGCTTGCCTTTCGGCAGCGACCAGTTCCCCACCCTCGGCCGCCACACCGCGACCACCTCGACCAGACCGCGCTCGCCGTTGCGCCACAACAGGCCGCCGGCGGCGGCCACCCGCCTCTGCGTACCGCTCACGCCTCTTACGGTACTGGGACTCACCCACACGCGGGAAGCTCGCCACACGAGCGGAGGACCCGGCGCCCGCGAAGGACCGGCGGGCTACGCCGGTCCCGGCGGCATGGTCGGGATGCGAACGGCGACAACTGTCCCGTCCTGGTCGGTTTCGAGCGAAACGCGCTGCCCCGGGCGCAGGAACCGCAGCCCGGAGACGGCGAAGGCCGCCGCGTCGAAACCGACGCGGCGGCCGCTGTCGAGGACGGCCTCGCCGGAGGCGTCCTCGTTGAAGTGCGAAACGGTGCCCTGCATGGCTTCAGCATGGACTACTCGGGCGACTGAAGGCCAGGGGCGGGACCGCTGCTTTCGGCTGTGTTTCTCGACCGGAACTACTTCCGGCTGTGTTTCTAGACCGGAACTACTTCCGGCTGTACCTCTGGACCGGAACTACTTCCGGATCTGGCGCCGCTCCGAGCCGCCGATGGCCTTGTAGCCCTTGTAGCCGAACCAGCCGATGACGCCGATGATGCCGACGACGATCGCGGCCTTGATGAGGAACCCGAGGGCGCCGAAGATGAAGCCGATCAGGGACGCCACGAGCCAGATCGCGATGATGGCACCGCCGAACAGGGCCGCGAGCCAGCCGAAGAGACGCCAGTTCATGTCACTCACTCCGAGTCGAGTCGTGTTCGAGCCGACTGGGTTCGGTCGGCAAGCTAGATGTCACTTTGACTCTATGATGACATCATAACCGATCCGGCGCAACCCCGCCGTTCCCGCAGCAGGCGCGCCCACCGCGCCGCGTACCTGCGGGTTCACGCCGCGTGAGCCGGACCCCTCGCGCAACGAGTCAAAGCCCACCCCGCGCTTCCCGTCGCCCGAGCGCACCGGTGCGGGCGTTAGAGTGCAGTGCACTGACGATCCGTACACAACGGCACCGGCCGAGCCCATGCGGCCCGCGCCCCCCGAGAAAGCGAGCCAGCAGGTGACCGAGCCGAGGTCTGAGGCGCAGTACACCTTCCGCCGCCGCGGCGGCGACCGAATCCCCGCCGACGTCCAGGTCTACGCCAACATCGTCAAGGGCGCGACCCTCGGGCTCAGCCGCCGCGACTGGTCCGGCATGGAGCACGTCCCGCTCCAGGGCCCGGCGATCCTCGTCTGGAACCACTACTCCGACATCGATCCGCTCATGGTCGTCCACTACGTGTACAACGCCGGCCGCCACCCCCGGTTCCTCCTCAAGGAGTCGATCGTCAAGGTCCCCGTGGTCGGCGCGATCCTCAAGCGCTCCGGGCAGATCCCGGTCAAGCGCGGCAGCGCCGAGGCCGCCGACTCCCTCCGGGTGCTCCAGCAGCAGCTCGCCGAGGGCCACGTCGTCATCATGGCCCCCGAGGGCACGGTCACCAAGGAGCCCGACCGCTGGCCCATGCGCGGCAAGACCGGCGTCGCCCGCCTCGCCCTCGAATCCGGTGCGCCCGTAATCCCGATCGTCCAGTGGGGCGCCCTCGGCATCCACGACCGCAAGCGCGACCCGAAGTTCAAGCTCGGCCGCAAGCCGGTCACCGTCCGGGCCTTCCCGCCCGTCGACCTCTCCCGGTGGCTCGGAAAGGAACCGACCCGCGACGACCTCGTGCAGGTCTCCGACGCCATCATGGAAGCCCTCCGCGCCGGCCTCGCCGAGGTCCGCGGCCAGGAGGCGCCCCCCTTGTTCGACCCCCGGCAGCAGCGACCCGAGGAAAGCGAGTCTTCTGAGTGAAAGCAGCCGTCATGGGAGCCGGTTCGTGGGGGACCGTCTTCGCCAAGATCCTCGCCGACGCCGGCACCCCGGTCACCGTCTGGGCCCGCCGCGAGTCCGTCGCCGCGGCCGTCAACGCCGAGCACCGCAACCCGGACTACTTCCCCGACATCGAGCTGCCGCACCTGGTCTCGGCGACCGCCGACCCGGCCGAGGCCCTCGCGGGCGCCGACCTCGTCGTGCTCTCCGTCCCCAGCCAGACCCTCCGCGGCAACCTCGCCGCGTGGTCGCCGCACCTGGAGCCGCACTCGACCCTCCTGAGCCTCATGAAGGGCATCGAACTCGGCACCACCGAGCGCATGACCGAGGTCATCGCCGAGGTCACCGGCGCCGCCGAGTCGCGCATCGCGGTCCTGTCGGGCCCGAACCTCGCGCGCGAGATCGCCGAGCAGCAGCCCACGGCCTCGGTCGTCGCCTGCATCGACCACGGCCGCGCCGTCGACATCCAGAAGGCCGTCACCACCGGCTACTTCCGCCCGTACACGAACACCGACGTCGTCGGCTGCGAACTCGGCGGCGCCGTCAAGAACGTCATCGCCCTCGCCTACGGCATGGCCGCCGGCATGGGCATGGGCGACAACACCAAGGCCACGATCATCACCCGCGGCCTCACCGAGACCACCCGCCTCGGCGTGCGCCTCGGCGCCGACCCGGCCACGTTCGCCGGCCTCGCCGGCCTCGGCGACCTCGTCGCCACCTGCTCCTCACCGCTGTCGCGCAACCACACCTTCGGCGAGCAGCTCGGCCTCGGGGCAACCCTGGAGGAGGCCGCCCGCGTCACCAAGCAGACGGCCGAGGGCGTCAAGAGCTGCCGCTCGATCACCGACCTCGCCCGCAAGGTCGGCGTCGAGATGCCGATCTGCGACGCCGTCGAGCGCGTCTGCCACGAGGGACTCGACCCCAGGGCCGCGGTCGCCGAACTCATGGGGCGCGAGACCAAACCGGAAATCGACAGTTTGAGGTCTGACAATGACTAAACCGACCGTCGCCGTCTTCTTCGGCGGGCGCAGCGTGGAGCAACCCGTGTCCTGCGCCTCCGGCTCCGGCGTCGCCAAGGCGCTGCGCGAGCGCGGCTTCGACGTGACCGCCATCGGCATCACGCGCACCGGCGAATGGGTCGAACTGCCCTCGGACGCCGACTTCGCGATCGAAGCCGCCGACAAGCTGCCCGAGGTCACCGCCGAGGCCGGCAAGGCGGTCGCCGTCGACCTCGGCCCCGGCTCGCAGCCCATCGCCGACATCGCCTTCCCGGTCCTCCACGGGCCCTACGGCGAGGACGGCACCATCCAGGGCCTGTTCGAGATGGCCGACCTGCCGTACGTCGGCTCGGGCGTCCTCTCCAGCTCCCTGTCGATGGACAAGGAGTTCTCCAAGCGCCTCCTCGCCGCCGAGAACGTCCCGCAGGGCGCCTTCGCCGTCCTCAAGCCCGGCGAGCGGTTGGACGCCCACGCGGTCATCGACCGGCTCGGCCTGCCGATCTTCGTCAAGCCCGCCCGCGCCGGATCGAGCCTGGGCATCAGCAAGGTCAAGTCCGCCGCCGAACTCGCCGAAGCGGTCGAGAAGGCCCGCGAGGTCGACGACAAGGTCGTCTTCGAAGCCTCGTTCGAGGACGTCCGCGAGATCGAGATGGGGGTCCTGGAGACCCTCGACGGCGACCTGGAGATCACCTTCCCGCTCGAAGTCCTCGCCATGGGCGAGGAGGGCTGGTTCGACTTCGACGCCAAGTACCTCGACAACCCCGAGCCGTTCAACCTGCACCCGGACTACCCCGAGGGCGTCGCCGAGCGCGCGCAGGCGCTGGCCCGGAAGGTCTTCCGGCTCCTGGACTGCCGCGACCTCGCCCGCGTCGACTGCTTCCTCGCGCCCGACGGCACGGTGTACCTCAACGAGGTCAACACCATGCCCGGCCTCACGCCCATGAGCGGCGTCCCGCAGGCGTTCGCCGCCGCCGGGGTCTCCTACGGCGACCTGGTGGAGCGCCTGGTCACTCTCGCCGCCTCCCGGGTGGGCGACCGGAAGGACGCCGCGTAACCTGGACCCGAGCTCTGTACCGCCTCGGCGGCGCGGAGCGACCGCATCACCGTGTGCGCGCCAGGCCCTAGCAACACCTAGGTGCATTCCTGAGCGCGCTACACTCACGCGTTTCTGCCGGTCAGGGACGCAATCTGCCTCGTATGTCGTTCGAGGCTACGCATGAATTACTGGAGAGATCATTGCAAGCTAAGGCGAAAGTCAAGCTTTCCCGATCCCTCGGCATCGCTCTGACGCCGAAGGCCGCCAAGTACATGGAGCGCCGTCCGTACCCTCCGGGGCAGCACGGCCGCGGCCGCAAGAAGGAATCGGACTACAAGAACCAGCTCGTGGAGAAGCAGCGTCTCCGCGCTCAGTACAACATCTCTGAGCGCCAGCTGCGGAACGCCTACGCCGAGGCCGTGCGCAAGCCCGGCAAGACCGGCGAGGTCCTGGTCGGCCTGCTCGAATCCCGCCTGGACGCCTTCGTGCTCCGCGCCGGCTTCGCCCGGACCATCTACCAGGCCCGGCAGTTCGTCAACCACGGCCACTTCACGGTGAACGGCCGCAAGGTCGACATCGCCTCCTACCGCCTGAAGTCCGGCGACTTCGTCCAGGTCCGCAAGAAGTCCCGCGAGACCACCCCGTTCCAGCTGGCCGCGGCCGGCGCGTGGGCGGGCGAGACGACTCCGGCCTACATCGAGTCCCACCTCGAGGGCCTGATCGCCCGCTTCCTGTCGGTGCCCGAGCGCAAGCAGATCCCCGTGATCTGCGACGAGCAGCTCGTCGTCGAGTACTACTCGAAGTAACAGCACAGGCGAGTGCTGCTCGAAGTGGCAGCACCCGCGAGCGCTGCTCAAGTAAGCCTGAGCGTGCACCGAGTGCCGTCGAGCCTCGCTCGACGGCACTCGGACGCCGCCCGAGTGCCCTCCGTCACGGTCAACCCCCTGGTAGGCGGTCTCGGGACGCGAGTAGACTCGCTCAGTGGTGCAGTGCGTCCCTTGTCGGGTCGCCCCGCGTTTGTGGTGAATTATCACCCAGGCGCACCTGGCGAAGCGCAGTACCGTTCTTTCGCCCGCCCGAAGCATCTGCGTCGGACTGGCGTGCCAGTAGCCCCGTGCACCAGAACACGTGCGGGGTTTTCAGACCGAGTTGTCACGGTAGCGGAGGACATGCCGAAAAAAGACGGTGCCATCGAGATTGAAGGCAAAGTTGTCGAGTCCCTCCCGAACGCCATGTTCCGGGTGGAACTCACCAACGGCCACAAAGTACTCGCTCACATCAGCGGCAAGATGCGACAGAACTACATCCGAATCCTCCCTGAGGACCGGGTCGTGGTGGAGCTCTCGCCGTACGACCTGTCGCGCGGGCGGATTGTCTACCGTTACCGCTGACCTGACGACTACATGAAGTAGGACTCGTGAAAGTCAAGCCGAGCGTCAAAGTGATCTGCAAGAACTGCCGCGTGATCCGCAGGCACGGACGAGTGATGATTATCTGCTCTTCCGACCCGCGTCACAAGCAGCGTCAGGGCTAAGCAGCACACACGCCAGCAGGAAAGGCCCCAACAGGGGAAACCACCGCCAGTGCGCAAGCACAACCCCCGGCTCGGAGGCCGGGGCTCGCATCGCTCGTCAGGGCAGGGGTACAAGCCCAGCGGGAAGGCAGTGGTCAGACCTCCGACAACACTAGGAGTACGCCTCAGTGGCACGCCTGGTTGGAGTGGACCTCCCGCGCGACAAGCGCCTGGAGATCGCACTCACCTACATTTACGGCATCGGCCGCACGCGCTCGCTCGAGACGATCGCCGCGACCGAACTCGACCGCGACAAGCGCGTCAAGGACCTCTCCGACGAAGAGCTCGTGTTGCTCCGCAACTACATCGAAGAGCACTTCCAGGTCGAGGGCGACCTGCGCCGCGAGGTGCAGGCCGACATCCGCCGCAAGATCGAGATCAACTGCTACCAGGGTCTCCGTCACCGCTACGGCCTTCCGGTCCACGGTCAGCGGACCAAGACCAACGCCCGTACTCGCAAGGGTCCGAAGAAGACCGTCGCGGGCAAGAAGAAGGCACGTTAGGAGACCATCTGATGCCACCGAAGACTCGCGGCGGTTCCAAGAACCCGCGCGCCAAGAAGAAGAACGTGCCCCACGGGCACGCCCACATCAAGAGCACCTTCAACAACACCATCGTGTCGATCACCGACCCGACCGGTGCCGTGATCTCCTGGGCCTCCTCGGGCCAGGTGGGCTTCAAGGGCTCGCGCAAGTCGACCCCGTACGCCGCGCAGATGGCCGCCGAGGCCGCCGCCCGCCGTGCGATGGACAACGGCATGCGCAAGGTCGACGTCTACGTCAAGGGCCCGGGCTCGGGCCGCGAGACCGCGATCCGCTCCCTCCAGGCCGTCGGCCTCGAGGTCGGCTCGATCAACGACGTCACGCCCCAGCCGCACAACGGCTGCCGCCCGCCGAAGCGCCGCCGCGTCTAGCACGCGACCGCTTCACCGGAGATCGTCACCGAATCCAAGTGTCTAGGCGTCAAATAGCGGGCGCCCCGAACAAAGGAAACATCGCACAGTGCTTATCACTCAGCGGCCCACGCTCACCGAGCAGCAGATCAGCCCGACCCGCTCCAAGTTCACCATCGAACCCCTGGAGCCCGGTTTCGGCTACACGCTCGGCAACTCGCTGCGGCGCACCCTGCTGTCGTCCATCCCGGGCGCGGCGGTCACGTCGATCAAGATCGACGGCGTCCTGCACGAGTTCTCCACCATTCCCGGCGTCAAGGAAGACGTCGTGGAGCTGGTGCTGAACGTCAAGCAGATCTGCGTCTCCTCGGAGAACGACGAGCCGGCCACCATGTACCTGCGCAAGGAAGGCCCCGGCGACGTCCTCGCCGGCGACATCCAGCCCCCCGCGGGCGTGCAGGTCCACAACCCCGAGCTCAAGCTGGCGACCCTGAACTCGAAGGGCCGCCTCGACATGGAGTTCGTGGTGGAGCGCGGGCGAGGCTACGTCTCGTCCCCGCAGAACAAGGCCGACACGAACGAGATCGGCCGCATCCCGGTCGACTCGATCTACTCGCCCGTGCTGAAGGTCGCCTACTCGGTCGACGCGACGCGTGTCGAGCAGCGCACCGACTTCGACAAGCTCACCGTCGACGTCGAGTCCAAGCCGTCCACCACGCCGCGCACCGCGCTGGCGTCGGCGGGCTCCACGCTGGTGGAACTGTTCGGCCTGTACCGCGAGCTCGACACCGAGGCCGAGGGCATCGACGTCGGGCCCAGCCCGGCCGACCAGCAGCTCGCCGCGGACCTGGCCCTGCCGATCGAGGACCTGGACATGACCGTCCGGTCCTACAACTGCCTCAAGCGCGAGGGCGTCAACACCGTCGGCGAACTCATCAACCGCACCGAGGCCGACCTGCTCGACATCCGCAACTTCGGGCAGAAGTCGATCGACGAGGTCAAGATGAAGCTCGCCGGCATGGGCCTGAGCCTGAAGGACTCTCCCGGGACCTTCGACCCGAGCGAGGCCGCCGTGGCCTACGGCGGGTCGCCGGTCGCCGAGTCCGACGAGTACGAGGACGACGGCGAAGACCTCCGCGAGACCGAGCAGCTCTAGAAGCTGCGTGAATACGGCGGTCGGTTCCGTAAGACGGCCGGCCGCGTCAATCCAAGAGGAGTTAGAAATGCCCAAGCCCACCAAGGGCCCGCGTCTGGGCGGTTCGCCGGCGCACGAGAAGCTCATGCTCTCGGGCCTCGCGGCCTCCCTGTTCGAGCACGGCAGCATCACCACCACGGTGACCAAGGCCCGCCGCCTGCGCCCCTACGCCGAGCGTCTCATCACGTACGGCAAGAAGGGCACGCTGCACCACCGCCGCCTGGCGCTGGCGAAGCTCCGCAACAAGGACGCCACCCACGACCTGTTCGAGCAGGTCGCCCCCCGCTTCGCGACCCGCGAGGGCGGCTACACCCGGATCATCAAGGCCGGGTACCGCAAGGGCGACAACGCGCCGATGGCGATCATCGAGCTCGTCGACTAGGACGGTAGGCAGACCGCGCGCAGGGCACTCGCTCTGCGCGCGGTTTCGTTTCCCTGGGAGGATCTTCGCGTGGAGGACACGACTCGCCTGCGCCTGGGCATCGCCTACGACGGCGCCGAGTTCTCGGGCTGGGCCCTGCAACCGGGGCTGCGGACCGTGGCCTCGGAGGTGATCCGGGCGCTGGAGCTCCTGTTCCGCGACATCGCGGACTTCACGGTCGCGGGCCGGACCGACGCGGGCGTGCACGCGACCGGGCAGATCGCGCATGTCGATGTGCCGACGGCGAAGTGGGAGGACCTGCGCGAGAAGCTGCTGTGGCGCCTCCGCGGCATCCTGCCCCCCGATGTGCGGGTGGTGTCGGCCGAGGCGGTGGACCGGTCCTTCAACGCGCGCTTCGCGGCCCAGTGGCGGCGGTACCGGTACCGGGTCGCCGACGCGGTGTACGGGGTGACGCCGCTGCGGCGCCTGGACACCTTGGCGTGGCCGCGGCCCCTCGACGTCGAGCGCATGCACGCGGCGAGCCAGCGCCTGCTCGGCGAGCACGACTTCGTGGGCTTCTGTAAGCAGCGCGAGGGGGCGACGACCATTCGCGAACTCCTGCAATACGACTGGGCCCGCGACGAGGACGGGACGGCGGTCGCCACGGTGCGCGCGGACGCGTTCTGCCACTCGATGGTCCGGAGCCTGGTCGGTGCCGCGCTGGCGGTCGGCGACGGCCGCAGGGACGAGGCGTGGCTCGCCGCGATCCTCCAGATCGGTGAGCGGGCCAACGATGTGCACGTCGTGGGGCCGCACGGCCTGACGCTGGTCGAGGTCTCCTACTCGCAGGACCCGGGGGACTGGCGCGACCGCATCGACCTCACGCGCCGGGTGCGCACCTTGTAGGTCCGCTCGCCCCCTCGCCGGTGATAGAGCTGAGAGCCATCCCCAGCCCCCGCCCCGCCCAGAAGGGGACCGTAGCGGCGGGCCCGACGCCGCGATCGATTCGCCCCGAGGAAGCACCGCTCCTGCACGTGACCGCTCCGTCACCCCGGTCTCGGGTCGGACACGCGCGGGTCCTGATTGCTCACCGAACCATTACAGTTCGGGCACATCGGGAACCGCTGAGCGCGACAGGCGGTCTCATGGAGGTAATCCCCGCTACCGCCAAGTAAGAAGGGACCCCTCCATGAGACGCCCGTTGAAGGCCACGATACCCGCGGCGGCGCTCGCCGCCGCCATGACCGCCCTGACCGCGCTCACCGCATGCTCCGGGCCCATAGGGGACTCCGGTGCCAGCGACATGGCCGAGTCCGCCCCGGGCTCGGTGGACCCCGGCTACACCGACACCGAGAGCGGCGAGACGTTCGCCCCCAACGAAGCCGTGGACCCGGCCGTGGACCCGGAGTCGACGTTCGCGGTTGACGTCGACACGGCCTCCTACGACTTCGCGCGCCGGTCCCTCCTGGACGGTGAGCTGCCGCCGCAGGACCAGGTGCGGCCCGAGGAGTTCGTGAACTCCTTCGACTACGACTATCCGGAGCCCGAGGGGAACGGGTTCGGCGTCCACCTCGAGACGGTCGAACTGCCCGAGTGGTACCGCTCGGGCGACGCTTCGCTGGCGCTGCGCGTGGGGCTCCAGACGCGGACGGTGCCCGACAGCGAGCGCGCCGACGTCAACCTCACCTTCGTGATCGACGTGTCCGGCTCGATGGAGGCCGACGACCGGATCGGCATCGTCCGCGACTCGCTCCAGATGCTGGTCGGGGAACTGCGGCCGAGCGACGCGGTCGCGATCGTCACGTACGAGACCGACTCCGAGGTGCTGCTGGAGATGACCGAGGTCGGCGACGGCGAGGAGATCGGCGGCGCGATCGACGACCTGGAGGCGCGCGGCTCCACCAACATGCAGGCGGGCCTTGAGGACGGGTACGAGATCGCGGCCGAGTCCTTCGACAGCGAGCGGGACAACCGGGTGATCCTGCTGTCGGACGGGGAGGCGAACGTGGGCCTCACCGAGCACGACGCGATGCTGGAGGAGATCGGCGGCGAGATCGCCGACGGGATCACGCTCCTCACCGTGGGAGTCGGCGACTCGTACAACCAGGAGCTGCTTGAGCAGCTGGCCGACAACGGCGACGGCTGGGCCGTGTACTTCGCGTCGGCGGGTGAGGCCGAGGAGGTGTTCTCCGAGCGGCTGACCTCGACGCTCGGGGTGACGGCCGAAGACGCGAAGATCCAGGTGACGTTCGATCCGGAGACCGTGGCGGACTACCGGCTCATCGGGTTCGAGAACCGGGCGCTGGAGGACGACGAGTTCGAGGACGACTCGGTCGACGCGGGCGAGGTCGGGCCGGGGCACAGCGTGACCGCGCTGTACGCGATCAGCACGACCGGCGAATCGGGCGAGTACGCTTCGGTCGCGGTGCGCTGGACCGACCCGGAGACGGGCGAGACCGGGACCGCGGAAGCGACGGCCGGGAGCATCGTCACGCTTCTCCCGAGCCATACCGCGAACGTCGCGCTCGTCGCGGCGGCCTTCGCCGAGGTCCTGCGGGGGAGCGCCGAGTTCACCTGCGCCGACCTCCTCGCCGACGCGGAAGAGCTCGCGGCGCAGTCCGAGTACCCGGAGGTCGACGAGCTCGTCGAACTCATCGCGATCGCGGCCGATCTCGGGGCTTGATCGAGTCCGGTTCTCGGGGGATGCCGGAGTCCGGCGGGCTCGACGCCTGAAGGATTCCCGGAGTGCGTCGGCGTCCAGAGCTCGACGCGGTCCGAAACCCGACGGTTCCCGGGCCGGGCGTTCGCCCGGCCCGGGGCTTCGGGCCGGGTGAACCCTCCGAACCGGGACTTCGGGCCGGGGTCGGCGGTCGGCCCGGGACCTCGGGCCGCGCTCGGCGGTAGGCCCGGCCCCCGGGCCGCGATCCGGTGGCTGAGGTCCCGGGATCGGCTACAGTTCACGGTCCGGCCCGGCGGTCGGCCCCGCGCCGGCCCGCTCTCGGCCCGGTCCTCACCTGGCCCGGACCGTGCCTATTTCGGTTTTGAGCGCTGGCGAGATCGCCCGCTAGCCGCGCGGCAGGAACCGCAGCCCGGAGGGTGTAATACCTGGCCCCGGCGTTTTTGAACACGTTCGGAACGGGTCGACCGGCCCTTGTGAAAGCATTCACAAGAGCATGGATCCGGACGTTCGAGACCCTATGTTCAAGGCATGGACGCAACCCAGCTCCTCGCCCAGGCCGCCGAAGCGGCGGCCGACCCGGCGGGCCTCATGCCCGCCCGGCAGCAGATGGCGCTGTCGCTCGGATGGCACATCATCCTCGCGTGCTTCGGCGTCGCCTTCCCCGCGATCATCTTCGTCATGCACCTGCGCGGCATCCGCAAGAAGGACCCCGTCGCGCTCGGCCTCGCCAAGCGGTGGGGCAAGGTCTCCGCCGTGCTCTTCGCCATCGGCGCCGTCTCCGGCACCGTCCTCAGCTTCGAGATGGGCATGCTCTGGCCCGGCCTCATGGGCACCTTCGGCGACGTCCTCGGCCTCCCGTTCGCCTTCGAGGGCCTCGCGTTCTTCCTCGAAGCGATCTTCCTCGGCATCTACCTGTACGGGTGGGGGCGCATGCCGCAGAAGCTCCACCTGCTCATGGTGGTGCCCATGGCGATCACCGGCATCGTCGGCACCTACTGCGTCCTGGCCGTCAACGCCTGGATGAACGCCCCCACCGGGTTCGACATCGTCGGCGGCGAAGTCGTGAACATCGAACCGTGGGCGGTCCTGTTCAACCAGCACGTGCTCCTCGCGTTCGCGCACATGTGGCTCGCCGCGTACATGGTCGCCGGGTTCTCCATCGCCGCCGTCTACGCGGTCGGGATGCTCAAGGGCCGGCGCGACCGCCACCACCGGCTCGGCTTCCTCGTCCCGTTCGCGTTCGCCACGATCGCCGCGATGGCGCAGCCCCTCGCCGGGCACTTCCTCGGCCACGACCTGGCCGAACGGCAGCCCGCGAAGCTCGCCGCGTTCGAGTTCGCCGACGAGACCGCCGACGGCGCCACACCGCTCACCATCGGCGGGATCTACATCGACGGGGAGGTCAAGTGGGCCATCGAGATCCCGTACCTCAGCTCGGTCGCGTCGCTCAACTCCTTCACCGAACCAGTCCCCGGCCTCGACCAGATCGCCGAGGAGGACCGGCCCCCGGTCAACTTCACGCACTACTCGTTCCAGACCATGATCGCGATCGGGTTCCTGCTGCTGGGGACCGTGCTCCTGTACTGGTACCTGCGATGGCGGCGCAAGGTCGACCTGCTCGACAACAAGTGGTTCCTGCGGTTCATGGCCGCGACCGGCGCGCTCGCCGTGCTCGCGATGGAGGCTGGATGGATCGCGACCGAGGTGGGGCGCCAGCCCTGGATCGTCTACGGCGTCATGCGGACCAACGAGGCCGCGGCCGACCACACGGGCGTGCTGTGGCTCGTCTACGGCGGATCGGTGATCCTGTACGGCGGCATGACGATCGGCGCGATCGTGGTGCTGCGGTCGATGGCCCGGCGCTGGCGCAAGGGCGCGGCCGACCTGCCCAGCCCCTACGGGCCGCAGGTCCTCGCGGCCGAGGGGCCCGGCGAGCTGCGGGACTGCGCGGACGAGCGCGACGCGTCGGCGGTACCGGCGGGCGATGCCGGGCGCCTTGAGACCGAGACCCGTGATTCGGTCTTCGGCGACAAGGAGGCGGGACGATGATGACCGTCGAGTTCGCGGTCGCCGCAGCGCTCTTCGCCGGCGTCCTGTGCTACGCCGTGCTCGGCGGGGCCGACTTCGGCTCCGGCTTCCACGACCTCACCGCGGGCGGCAGCCACCGTGGGGCCGAGGTGCGCACGCTCATCGACCAGAGCATCGGGCCGGTGTGGGAAGCCAACCACGTGTGGCTCATCTACGTGCTCGTCATGTGGTGGACCGGGTTCCCGGAGTCGTTCGCCGCCGCGATGACCACCCTCTACGTGCCGCTCGTGTTCGCGCTCGTCGGGATCGTGCTGCGCGGCGCGAGCTTCGCTTTCCGCAAGTACAGCGAGACCCTGTGGCAGGCACGGCTGTTCGGCGTCGTGTTCGCGACCTCCTCGGTGCTCGCCCCGTTCTTCCTCGGCACGATCGCCGGGGCGCTGGCCTCGGGGCGCGTCCCCGAGGGCGGGAACGGCGACGCGTGGGCGTCGTGGATCGCGCCGACGCCGCTGTTCACCGGGGCGATCTCGGTGGGCACCTGCGCGTTCCTGGCCGGGACGTTCCTGACCGCCGACGCCGCCCGGCGCGGTCAGCGGGCGCTCGCCGAGCGGATGCGGCGCCGGTCGCTCGCGGTCGGCGCGGTCACTGGTGCGGTCGTCTTCGCCGGGCTCATCCCGATCGAGCACGACGCCCCTACCCTGTGGGAGGGCCTGATGGGCCGCGCGGCGCCGGTCGTGGCGCTGTCGGGGCTCGGCGGGATCGCGACGCTGGTCCTCCTGTGGCGCAGGCGCTTCGGCCCGGCGCGCGGGACCGCCGTGGTCGCGGTGGCGGCCGTGATGGCCGGGTGGGGGATCGGGCAGTACCCGTGGGTCCTGGTCGACCAGGTGACGATCGCCGAGGCGGCCGGTGCCCCGGCGACCATGCAGGGCCTGCTCGTCGCGGTGGGGATCGCGGCGGTCGTGGTGGGGCCGGCGCTCGGGTACCTGTTCTACCTCACGCAGACCCCGCAGTGGAACGGCCAGAGCGAGGAGGAGCCCAAGCGCGTCCACTGGAGCGCGAGGCTCGACGCTTGACCACATAGGACATACTTGCATCCGCGGTGGATACAGTGGAGGGCCGGGCGCGTGTGCGCCCGGCCCTCTGCGCGAGTCCTGGGGGACCGGCGGGGATGTGGTCTGTTGTCGGCCTTGGCGAGTCGGGGCGGCGGCCTGGAGTGCTAGATGCTCAGGGACCAGTTGTTGAACGTTCCGGTCGAGCCGCCGCTGTAGGTGTCGGTGACCAGCAGCGTCCAGGTGCCGGACCTGGCCTCGCTCGACAGGTTGACGCTGTAGGTGCGGCTGCCGAAGTTGCCGGTGCTCGAACTCGACGCCTGGATCGTGCGGACCGTGCCGTCGGGGGCGCGGAGCTGGACCTGGATGTCGCCGTAGTACGGGTGCGTGATGCTCACCGTGACGGAGCTGGTCGAGGAGGCCGAGCCGGTGCAGCTCAACGCGATCGCGCGGGAGATCGTGCCGCCCTCGGTGATGGTGCCGGCGGTGGTGTTGGACCCGTTGCAGTTGGTCGGGGTGCCGCCGCCGGAGCCGCAGTAGGCCGTCAGGTGCGACTGGATGGCGGACTTCTCGGCCGAGTCGACGGTGAGGTCGTAGAGGTATTTGACGTGGGTCCAGGCTTTGACGTAGTCGCAGCGGACCGAGGAGTTCGTGGGCATCCACTCTGCGGGGTCGTAGTCGCTCTTGGAGGAGTTCGCGGAGGTGGTGGCGATCCACAGCTGCGGGGAGTTGATGTCGTTGGCGAAGGCTTGGCGCTCGGCGGTGGTCCAGGCCCAGGCGCCGGAGGCCCAGGCTTCGGAGAGGGCCACGACGTGGTCGATGGTGGCGTTGGAGACCGTGGTGGTCCAGGTGTTGTCGAAGTCCGACTGCCAGTTGCCGGAGGTGGGCTGGCAGCCGTCGCTGGTGACGACGTTCTGGCCGTCCCGCTTGAGGATGTACTGGCGGGCGGTGCAGCTTCCGGTGCCGGACACGGACTTCCAGTGGGGGAAGAGGTCGCGGTCGTAGGTCGAGCCGTGGGACTCGGCGGCGACGGTGAGCTGGTTGAGCTCGGACTGGGCGGTCGCGGTCGAGGGGATCCCGGGCGGGCGGACCGCCTCGGCGGGTGCGGCGTCGACTGCGAGGAGGGCGAGCAGCGCGAGCGCGGCGGCGGCGAACGCGGCGAGGGCGCGGCGGGGGAGGACGGACCAGGAAGGCATGTGCAGCTCCTGAGCAGGGTGATGGGGAACCGGCGGATCCGGTTGCGGGGGAGCGGCTGACGGGGGATGAGGCATCGGCCTTGTTCGATGTAAACATAGGATCATCGGTTCAGGCAAGCCTTCCGGACGAATGTTCACGAGCCGGACACAGCAACACCGTTTGGTAGGCACGGCAGCGCCGCCGGTGGGGACGGATACGACTGCGCCGGCCGAAAGGCACGGCCGCGCCGCCAGACACGGACGGACACAGCAACACCGACTGATAGACACGACTGCGCCACTCAGCGGCGTGGACGGACGCAGCAGCACCGGCGGTAAAGCTCGGGGCGGTACCGCCCGGCGTGGACGGCAACACCGACCGAAAGACGCGGCCGCGCCGCCCGACGTGTGGGTGGACGCTAAGGGCACCGGCGGTGATGCACGACTGTGCCGCCGACACGCGCGACACCGCCATCCGGCGCACAGGCGGCGACGCGGGCGAATCCCGCGGGTCCCTCGTCGGCGGTCATGAGCAGCACGTCCTGGTCGTGGCGGCGCGCTTCGGTGTCGAGCCTCGCTTCCGTGTCAACTTTCGGGTGACACCGGAGTGCGGTGGCCCGGTTTCTGTCGTACCCGTCGGCAATGCTGGCCGCTACGGTCCCCTCAGGGTGGGTGGGGGCTAGGGATGGTCTACGGCCTTAAGCCCTTAACGCGCGTAAGGCGACCGCGGCGAGACTCGGTCACCGGACTCGGTCACTGCGCTCGGTCATTGCGCTCGGTCATTGCACCTCGCGGCGGGGGTTGAGCTGGTCCACGAACCAGATGTCGAGGGTGTCGCCGACGATGGTGCGGACCGCGTCGTCGGCCTCGAGCAGCGGCTCGCCGTCGGCGCGGCCGATGACCACGTACATCAGGTAGTGCCCGTAGGTGTTGTACCCGAGCTGCGTGTCGGCGCGGCCGAGCTCCTCGGCGCCGCCGTCGGTGCGCAGCACCGCGAACCCGCCCTCCAGGCCCGCCGCGATGGCCGTGCGCAGCTCCTCGGCCTCGGCGGCCGTCGACAGGTTGAGCACCCCGGCCGTCGCCGCGTACTCGCCGTCGGGGTTGAGGATCGTCGCGCGCACCGTCTGCGTGCAGTCGGTGTCCGCGAGCAGGTCGGCGAGCTCGTCGAGCCCGGCCTCCGCGCAGTCGGACAGCTCCTCGGCCTCCAGGACCGTGTACGCCCCGGCGGCCCCTGCGGGCGTGATCGACTCGCCCGTGAACAGCTCCTCGACCGTCAGCGGCGCGGTGTCCGTGGTGCGGCTCGCGATCGGGTCCACGACCTCGGGAGCGCCCGAGGCGTCGTCCTCTGCGGACTGCTGCTCGTCTCCGGCATCGGCGCTCGGCGCGGCCGGGTCCGGTTCGCCCTCGCGCAGGACGATGAACGCGCCCGCCGCGCACGCGGCCGCCACCGCGAGACCGCTGACGATCGCGAGCGCGACGAGCCACCACTTGGTGCGGCGCCGGGCGCGCTGGGCGGCGCGGCGCAGGGGACGGGACGCGTGGATGTGATCCAGGTGCGCCTCCATCTCCTCCTCGGGAGAGCGCTGCTGCGCGAGGCGCACCTGCTCCTCCGGGCTGAGTCGGACGGTCGGCGCGCTCATCTGCGCGCGCTCGTCGTACTCAGCCCAGTCGAATCCCGGTTCGTTCTGGTTCCGGTGCCCCGTCTGCTGCGGGACCCCGAAGGGGGACGGGCCATGTGCCATGGTGGCAGCTTAGCCCCGGAAGAGGGCGAAACGGTGAATCGTTCCCCCTGGAGATGGACGGGATGAGCGCCGTTCATCTCCCCGGGTGACACGCGTGTCGTGTGCAGTGGGCGATGTGTGACATGTGATGTTCCACCGAGGGTGAACGGCGGGGTGGAACGGCCCGATCCGGGTGCGTGACGCACCGGTTTCCCCGGCTCGGCGCTGTGTGACATGTGATATGCCACCGGCCCCGGGCCGGTGCGGGACGCACAGGTCTCTCCCGCCCGGTCCCGCCGCCCCGGCCCGGTGCGGCAGGCGACAATGGTCGATGTGTCCGAGCAGCCTGAGCACTACTTCAGCGAGCAGCCCGCGGTCGACGACCGCGAGCGCACCATCGGGTTCGAACTCGACGGCGTCGAGTACGAGCTGACCACCTCGACCGGCGTCTTCTCCGGTAGCCGCCTCGACCCCGGCACCGGCGTACTCCTGCACAAAGTGGTCCTGCCCGACGCCCCCGGCGTCTTCCTCGACCTCGGCTGCGGCTACGGCCCGATCACCAAGGTCCTCGCCCAGCGCGACGACGCCGAGGTGTGGGCCGTCGACGTCAACCGCCGCGCCCTCGACCTGACCCGCCGCAACACCGCGGGCGTCCCCGGCACGGTCCGCACGGCCGTCCCGGAGGAGGTCCCCGAGGACCTGCGGTTCGACGAGATCTGGTCGAACCCGCCGATCAAGGTCGGCAAGGACGCCCTCCACGAACTCCTCGACACCTGGCTCCCGCGACTCAAGGACGGCGGCGTCGCCTGGCTCGTCGTCTCCAAGCACCTCGGCGCCGACTCCCTCGCGCGCTGGCTCACCGAACGCGGCTGGACCGTCGACAAGCACGCCAGCGCCCGCGGTTACCGGGTGCTCCGGGTCGACCGCGCCGAATCCGCGGAGTCCTAGGACGATCGGCTGCGCTGCAAGTCCGTACGTTGCGCAGGTACGGAGCGCCGGGAGACCCGGCGCCCCGCTCGCGTTACTGGATGCCCTCCTTCACGAGCCGCCACTGCTGGCAGGTCGCGCCGTTGGACGTGTACTGCTGCGCGATGGCACCGTCTGCTGTGGAGGCACCGGTGATCTCGAGGAGCTTGCCGCTGTTGGCGTTGGCGAAGGTCCAGTAGCCGCCGCTGACCGAGGCGTTCCACGACTGGGTCGCATGGCCGGTCGAGCCCCACTGGACCGCGTCGACCCCGTCGGCGGTCTGCGCCGAGGGGATCTCCAGGAGCTTCCCGCTGTTGCGGTTGACGAACTGCACGGTCGGGCCGCCGGTCACGGTCCACCGCTGGGTCGCGTGATTCGTGTCGCCCCACTGGCCGATCGCCGCGCCGTCGGTGGTCAGGGCGCTCACCACCTCCAGGTACTTGCCGCTGTTGCGGTTCTGCACCTGGAAGACCGGGTCGAGCGCGGCGCTGCGGTACAGGTGGATCACGTCGAGTTCGGCGAAGTCGGTGCCCTTGGTGAACCTGATCGTGTTGCTGCCGGCGTTGAGCGTCACCGACTTCTGGGCCCACCCGAACCGGCTCCAGTCCACAGTGGCCGGATAACTGATCGAGGAACCCGCTCCGCCGTTGACGCTCACCGAGTGGGTCGCGGCGGACCCGAACCCGTTGTCGTAGCGAACGTTCATCGTGTAGGTCCCGGCCGCCGGGACGTCGACGGTGAACTGGACGTAGTCGCCGGTGTCGTTGATGTTGCCGATCTTCGAGCCGTTCGACGCCTGCACGTGGGTGACCGTGGAGACGCTGTTCAGGGCGGCGTTCTCGGCCTCGTACTGCTGGGCGTCGAGCGGGATCGAGCCGACGCGGATGTCGTTCAGGTCGGTGGCGGTGTTCTCGACGTTCACGGCCTGGTAGAGCGTCCGCCCGTCGGCGCCGACGTCGATGCCCTGCGCGAATCCGCTGAAGTTGCCGCCCTGGGTGTCGGTGGCGTCGTAGGTGACCGCCATCGGCAGTCGCTCCCACGGGCCCTCGCCGAGATGGTAGTTGACGTAGAAGTTCTGGCCGCCGTCGATGTTGCCGCTCGCGTCGAGCGACCATTTCGAGGCGACCACGACCATGCCCTGCGGACCGCCCGACGGCACCCACGTGACGTACGGGGAGGAGCCGATCCCGCGCCCGTTCCCGAGCTTGACGGCGGTGCCGATGCTGTTGGTGGAGCCCCAGTTCAGGCCGTCGTCGGAGGTCTTGTAGTAGACCGGCGCGGTGTTCTGGGACTGGCTGGGGCGGTTGACGACCTCGAAGGTCGCGAGGTAGCGGCCGTTCGGCAGGGTGGTCACGGTGATCATGCCGGGGCGGTCGCTCTGGTTGGTGGGCGCCGAGACGTTGACCAGGGAGCCCCAGGTCTGGCCGCCGTCGGTGGAGCGGCGGTACGAGACGGCCTGGAGGACGCCGTTGGCCTTCTGGCGCTCGTCGGAGAAGTACGCGACCAGGCCGCCGTTCGCGTCGATCGCGAGCGAGGGCTCCCAGACGGTCGTGGTGGTGGAGGTGGGGCTCGGGTCGTAGACGGCCGGGCCGCCGGTGTCGATGGTGCTCAGGTAGCTCCAGCTCGTGCCCTGATTCGTGCTCTTGTAGACGACCAGGCGGCTGGAGGAGCGGTTCTCCGGCATGACCATGCCCGCCAGGAGGATCGTGCCCGCCGTCAGGTTCCCGGTGGTCTCGGTGACCTCGAACAGGAACGGCTGGGCGGTGCGGGTGAGCGCGGGGAACTGGTCGCTGGGGTTGACGTCGGCGACGTGGGTCCAGCTCGTGCCGTTGTTCGTGCTGCGGTAGATCGGGTAGACCTGGTCGCCGTTCTGGAGGACGAGCTGGTCGTAGGTGACGATCTGGGTGCCGTTGGAGGCGCCGCTGTGCTTGAGCACGATGATCTTGGCGTAGGTGGTCCCGGCGGGGGTGCCGCCTTCGGGGTTGAAGGAGCTGCCGGCGGCCGGCGCGTACACGAGCGCGCCGTTCCCGGTGGTGACCGCGGCCGCGGGGGCGGGGGCCCAGCCGAGCGACGCGGCCATGGCGGCGGTGAGGGCGAGGACGGCCGCGAGGAGGAGTGCGCCGGTTCTGCGGAGGTCGAGGGGTATCGCGTGTGGCATGGGAACTCCCATTCTTTACAACGTTGTAATTCCCGTGCTGGCAATCGTAAGCCTTGGTGAGCGCGGTGGTCAAGACCCAGGTCACAGGGCGGAACGGGACCGAAACGGGCCGCCGCGGGGCAATGGCGACAGTCGGGTCGGGGCGCGTGCGGGACCGGCTCGCGGGCGGCGTCGGTGGCGGGTTCGCGGCGGCGGTGCGGTGTCCGCTTGGCGACACACCGCTTGCGAGAACCCCTCGCGATGGCGTAGCGTGACGGCCGAACGACAAACCCGCGGGAGTCCGATGCATCGGGCTGAGAGGGGACTTGGTAGTCCCGACCGTCGAACCTGATCCAGGTCATGCTGGCGCAGGGAGAAGGAGCCTTATGCGACCTGTTCGCCTACCTCGTCTGCACGTCATCACTGATACGCGCGCCGCTGGTGCATCGCGGTCGGAGCAGAATCCCGCGGCCGACGCCCTCCCGGCCATGCCGAGTCCGGGGTCTGACGGCGGTGTCCGCGCCCGCGCGGCCGAGCCGAACCCCGCCGCCGACGACCGCGGGCTCGCCCCCGCTGCGGCGCGAACCTCCTCAGCGCCGGTCGCCTCCAGAGCGGTTGCGCCGCAACACGAGCTGCTGCTGACCTTGGAGGCCGCGCTCGCGGCCGGAGCCGGGCTGATCCAGATCCGGCCCGAGGACCACTACACCGATCGGGCCGCCTTCGACCTCGCCGTCGCGGTCGCCGAACTGTGCGACGCGTACGGGGCGGTGTGCCTGGTCAACGACCGCGTTCACATCGCCCAGTCGATCGGCGCCGACGGCGTGCACCTCGGCGCCGACGACCTCCCGATCGACGCCGCACGGCGCCTCCTGCCCGACGGTGCGGTCATCGGCGGCACCTGCCGCGACTCCGAATCGGCGCGCGCCGCGCGCCGCGCCGGGGCCACGTATCTCGGCGTCGGACCGGTCTGGAGCACCACGACGAAGACCGGTCTGCCGCAGCCGATCGGCCTCGACGGACTCGCCGCCGTGTGCGCCGCCGTCGACCTCCCCGTGATCGCCATCGGCGGCATCACCGCCGAACGCGCGGCGCTGTGCCGCGAGGCTGGTGCTTACGGTGTAGCGGTCGTCGGGGCCGTCGCCGGTGCGGACGATCCCGCTGCCGCGACAGCGGAACTCCTTGCGGCCGTTGGCGAAGAACCGACTCGCCTCGGCACCGCGACGCGCCTTACAGGCGCCGGCAACACGCCGCGCTCGCGAGAGGACGAGCGTGCGGGAGCCGGCGGCGCACCGAACGCGTCCCACTTCGACCACCCCGCTCCGAACGGTGTGCCTGCAACGGGCCTGACCCACCTGCGCGAAACCGGCCCGGCCCGACCTGCCGCAGCGCCGCATCGACCAACCGGCCTCCTGCGAGGGACGGGCGCAGGCTGATGCGCGTCGCCGTCGTCGGCGGCGGCTCGATCGGACTCGCCATCGCGTGGCGGGCCGCGCAAGGCGGTGCCGAGGTCGTCGTGCACGACCCCGAACCCGGCTCCGGCGCGTCCCGCGTGGCCGCCGGCATGATCGCGCCCGTCACCGAATCCCACTACGGCGAAGCGGCCCTGACCCCCTTCATGGCCGCCTCCGCCGACGCCTGGCCCGGGTTCGCCCGCGAACTCGAGACCGCCTCCGGCCTCCCGGTCGGCCTCCGCGACGTGCCCACAGTGGTCGTCGGCATCGAGGACGGCGACCGCGCCGAGGTCGAGCGCCAGACCGAGCTGTACCGCCGGACCGCACGCGGCGTCGAGACCCTGCACGGCCGCGCCGTGCGCCGAGCCGAACCGCTGCTGTCCCATCGGGTCCGCTCCGGCGTGGTCGCGCTCGAAGACCGCGCGGTCGACCCGCGCGCCGTCCACGCCGCGCTCCTCATCGCCGCCGAACGCGCCGGAGTGCGATTCGCTCCTGAAGCGGTCGACGACCGCGATGCGGTCGATGCGCTCGACGCCGACCAGGTCGTCATCGCCGCCGGCTGCGGCTCCGCCCGCTTCGGACTCCCGGTGCGGCCCGTCCGCGGGGTCGTGCTGCGGCTCAGGGCCGCAACGGAACAGGCGGTCCCGCGGACCACCGTGCGCGGATACGTGAAAGGGCACTCGGTCTACATCGTCACGCGCGAGAACGGCGAAGTCGTCATCGGCGCCACCAGCGACGAACGCGGCTTCGACCGCACGACCGGCACCGCCGGAGCCGCGCACGACCTGCTGCGGTGGTCGATCGAACTCGTCCCCGAGATCGCCGAGTACCACCTCGACGAAGTGAGCGTCGGCTTCCGGCCCGGCACCCCGGACAACCTCCCGCTCATCGGCCGCCTCGACCCCCGCACCATCGCCGCGACCGGCCACTACCGCAACGGCATCGCCCTCATCCCCGCCACCGCCAGCGCGGTCACCGCCCTGCTGCGAGGCGAGGACGCGCCAGGGACCACCGCCTTCGACCCGGCCCGCTTCGCCGCACCTGGATTCGAAGGCAGGGTCGAGCCCCGTGAGACGCCGTTCTCCGGGCCCCCGGACACAAGGGTGCCCGGAGGGTCCGACAGTTCGCGTGCCGATGCGCATGAGGAGGAATCGTGAAAATCCAGCTCAACGGCCGAGCGCACGACGGCGCCACGACCGTCGCCGACGCCGTCGCGGCCGTCACCGAGGCACGCCGCGGGATCGCCGCCGCCGTCAACGGGGAAGTCGTGCCGAAGTCCGAATGGGACCGGCCGCTCGCCGACGGCGACGCCGTCGAGATCCTCACCGCCACCCAAGGAGGCTGACCATGGAACCGCAGACACTCGGCCGAATCGGAACCGAACCGGGACCCGGGCCCCACGGTGATGGCATCGCGCCGAGAACCGGGACGCTCGACCGCGCCGACGCCGCGACAGGGACCGGTCCTCTCAGCCGCACCGACCCCGCGACAGGGTCCAGCCGCGCCGGCACCGCGCCGGGGACCGGCTCTCTCGGCCGCACCGACTCCGCGACAGGGTCCAGCCGCGCTGGCACCGCGCCGGAGTCGCACGCGCCTGGCCGCACCGACGCGCTCACCATCGCCGGACGGACCTTCGGGTCCCGCCTCATCCTCGGCACCGGCGGCGCCGCCAACCACGCGCAGCTCGCCGAGGCCATCACCGCGTCGGGCACCGAGCTCGTCACCGTCGCCCTCCGCCGCGTCGACGCCCAGCAAGGCCCCGCATCCGAAGGCGGCCAGCGGAAGTACCCCACCGGATCCATCCTGGACGTCATCGAGCAGTGCGGCGTCGGCATCCTCCCCAACACCGCCGGGTGCTTCACCGCCGAGCAGGCCGTGCGCACTGCCCGGCTCGCCCGCGAGGCGTTCGGCACCGACTGGATCAAGCTCGAGGTCATCGGCGACGAGGACACGCTGCTGCCCGACCCCGTCGAACTCCTCGACGCCGCCGAGACCCTGGTCGGCGAGGGCTTCACCGTCCTGCCCTACACGAACGACGACCCGATCCTCGCCCGCCACCTCGAAACCGCCGGGTGCGCCGCGGTCATGCCGCTCGCCGCGCCCATCGGCACCGGGCTCGGCGTGCGCAACCCGCACAATCTCGCGCTCATCTGCGAGCAGGCGGGGGTGCCCGTCATCTGCGACGCCGGGATCGGCACCGCCTCCGACGCCGCGCTGGCCATGGAACTCGGCTGCTCCGCGGTCCTCCTCGCCACCGCCGTCACCCGCGCCGCCGACCCGGTGCTCATGGCCGCGGCGATGCGCGACGCCGTCACGGCGGGTCGGGCCGCGCGGCTGGCCGGGCGGATCCCGAAGCGGCACTTGGCGAAAGCATCGTCCGCGTTCGAGGGGATGGCCGACCTGTGAACCGCACCCACCCCCAGCCGCCGATCGCGCTCACCATCGCCGGGTCCGACTCCGGCGGCGGCGCCGGTATCCAGGCCGACCTGCACACCTTTGCCGCGCACGGCGTCCACGGCACGAGCGTCCTCACCGGGATCACCGCCCAGAACACGCGTGGCGTGACCGCCGCCGAGCCGGTCTCGGTCGAGCTGGTGCGGGCGCAACTCGAGGCGGTGCTCGGCGACTTCCCCGTCGCGGCGGTGAAGTCCGGGATGCTCGGCGGGCCCGAGCTGCTGGCGCTCGTGGCCGAATACGGTCAGGCCGACCGGCTGCCGAACCTCGTGGTCGACCCGGTCATGGTCACCACGACCGGCGACTCGCTGTGGGCCGGCGACCCGGCCGCGTACCTGAGCGGGCTCGGCCCGCTCGCGACCGTGCTGACGCCCAACCTGATCGAGGCCCGGCAGCTGCTGGGTCGCGAGATCGGCTCACTGGGGGAGATGCGGGAGGCCGCCCGCGCGCTGGCGACCTACGGGCCGCGCGCGGTCCTGGTCAAAGGCGGACACCTCGACCGGGACGGTGACGCGGCGACCGACGTGCTGTGGTGCGACGGCCAGATGCTCGACCTCGCCGCGCCGCGGATCGACACCCGCAACGACCACGGCACCGGCTGCACCCTCGCCTCGGCCATCGCGGCCCGGCTCGCGCTGGGACACCCGCTGCCGCAGGCGGTCGCCGGGGCGAAGGTCTATGTCACCGAGGCGCTGAAGGCGGCCGCCGACTGGCGCCTCGGCACCGGCCGCGGCCCGCTCCACCACCATCACGGCCGCAAGAGCGCGGCGCTGTGAACGGCTCCGATAGCGGGACTGTGAGTGGCGGCTTGGGAAGTGGCATGGCGCGCGGTTCGACAAGCGGTCCTAGGAATCGAGGGCATGCCAGGCATCGCCCGGATCGGGAATCGCGGGCCCCCGGCACAAACCCTGACACGGGGGTACGACAGCGCGCGGTGGGTGAAAACGGCTCAGGTGCTTCGAGGGTCTCGGGTGGATTGGGCTCGGGGGCGGCGTGGCCGGTCGATGTTGCGGCGTGGCTGGCGGCTGTGGTGAAGCGGCGGCGCGCGGAAAGAGGGCAGCACAAGCATCGCCCGATTCGGGGATTTCGGGCCCCCGGCAACAACCCTGCGCTGCAGGTACGACAGTTCGTGCCTGGTGGGCGTGGGGGATTGATGAAGATCACGGAGGAGAGTGCATGAACGGCAGAAGCAAGGTTTATGTCGAGGGGTCTCGGGCGGATGTCCGGGTTCCGTTCACTGAGGTGGTGCTGAGCGGTGGGGAGCCTGCCGTTCGGTTGTACGACACCTCGGGGCCCGGATCGGAGCCCGAGGTGGGGTTGCCGCAGCTTCGGGCGCACTGGATCGCCGAGCGCGACATCGAAGCCGGGGCTGTACTCGGAGCCGAAGCCGAAGTCGGAGCTGAAGCCGGGGCTGAAGCCGGGGCCGGAGTTGTGCTCGGAGCCGGGGCTGTACACGGGGCGGGAGCTGAGGCCGAAGCCGGGACCCGGACCGGAACTGAGGCCCGGGCCGGGGCCGAAGAGGGTGCTGGCACCGATACCGACGTCGAGCGCGCCGCTGGGACCGATCCCGGCACCCCGATCGGCACCATCGAGCACCAGGGCGTCCAACTGCCCTGCCGTACGCAGCTCCACTACGCCAAGCGCGGCGTCGTCACGCCCGAGATGGAGTTCGTCGCCATCCGCGAAGGGCTCGAAGCCGAGTTCGTCCGCTCCGAGATCGCCGCCGGGCGCGCGATCCTGCCCGCGAACGTCAACCACCCCGAGACCGAGCCGATGGTCATCGGCAAGCACTTCCTCACCAAGATCAACGCGAACATCGGCACCTCCGCCGTCTCCGACTCCATCGCCGCCGAGGTCGAGAAGCTCACCTGGGCCGTCAAGTGGGGCGCCGACACCGTCATGGACCTCTCCACCGGCAAGCACATCCACGAGACCCGCGAGCACATCATGCGGAACTCCCCGGTCCCCATCGGCACCGTCCCGCTCTACCAGGCCCTCGAGAAAGTGAACGGCGACCCGGTCGAGCTCACCTGGGAGGTCTACCGCGACACCGTCATCGAGCAGGCCGAGCAGGGCGTCGACTACATGACCGTCCACGCCGGGGTCCTCCTGCGGTACGTGCCCCTCGCCGCCGACCGCGTCACCGGGATCGTCTCCCGCGGCGGCTCGATCATGGCCGCCTGGTGCCTCGCCCGCCACGAGGAGAACTTCCTCTACACGCACTTCCGCGAACTCTGCGAGATCTTCGCCGCCTACGACATCGCCTTCTCCCTCGGCGACGGCCTGCGCCCCGGCTCCATCGCCGACGCCAACGACGAGGCCCAGTTCGCCGAGCTCCGCACCCTCGGCGAGCTCACGCACATCGCGTGGGAGTACGACGTCCAGGTCATGGTCGAGGGCCCCGGCCACGTCCCCATGCACAAGATCAAGGAGAACGTCGACCTCCAGCAGGAGATCTGCGGCGAGGCCCCCTTCTACACGCTCGGCCCGCTCACCACCGACGTCGCGCCCGCCTACGACCACCTCACCTCCGCGATCGGCGCCGCCATGATCGGCTGGTTCGGCACCGCGATGCTCTGCTACGTCACCCCCAAGGAGCATCTCGGCCTCCCCGACCGCGACGACGTCAAGGAGGGCGTCATCGCCTACAAGATCGCCGCCCACGCCGCCGACCTCGCCAAAGGCCACCCCGGCGCCCAGGCATGGGACGACGCCCTCTCCAAGGCCCGCTTCGAGTTCCGCTGGCAGGACCAGTTCAACCTCGCCATCGACCCCGACCGGGCCCGCTCGTTCCACGACGAGACCCTCCCCGCCGAACCCGCCAAGACCGCCCACTTCTGCTCCATGTGCGGCCCCAAGTTCTGCTCCATGAAGATCAGCCAGGAGCTGAAGGAGTACGCCGCCCGCGGCATGGCCGGCAAGAGCGAGGAGTTCGCCGCCTCCGGCGGCCGGGTGTACCTCCCCGTGGTCGATGAGTGACGGCCGACGAGTGACGGTCGACTGACGCCCGCGCGGTAGCCCGAGCGGGCTGTATCCGAGGTCACGGCGGCCGCCTTCAGGGCGGCCGCCACCACCGCGTAGACTAGGCAGCTGTTGTTCGAGTGCCACCGCACCCGGCCGGAATCCGGCCCCCGCGGAGGCGCTGTCCAACGAATCCCGGACGGCCGCGCAGCGGTCGGCGCGCGCCGCACGCGGCCGCGGGGATTCAGGCGGTCCCGCCCTCATCTGCGGGATTCGTTCCACACCGACAACGAAAGCTAGGTAACACTGTGCCGACGTACACTCCCAAAGCGGGTGACCTCGACCCGCAGTGGCTCGTGATCGACGCGACCGACGTGGTGTTGGGTCGTCTCGCGACGCACACGGCCGAACTGCTCCGCGGCAAGCACAAGCCCACGTTCACTCCGAACGCCGACACCGGCGACTACGTCATCGTGGTCAACGCCGAGAAGGTCGTGCTGACCCGCAACAAGCTCCAGACCAAGAAGGCGATCCGCCACTCCGGCTACCCGGGCGGTCTCAAGGAGAAGTCCTACGCCGAGCTGATGGAGAAGGCCCCGACGAAGGTGGTCGAGAAGGCCGTCATCGGCATGCTGCCGAAGACCAAGCTCGGTCGCAGCGTGTTCAAGAAGCTGAAGGTGTACGCAGGCCCCGGCCACCCGCACGCCGCCCAGCAGCCGAAGCCGTACGAGATCACGAAGGTCGCGCAGTAGGCGCGGGCAGGAGCAGACACATGAGTGACGAGATCCAGGCCAACGAGGCCGTCGAGACCGAAGCCCCCGAGGCTCCCGTGACCCCCGAGGCCGAGGAGATCCCGACCCCGGTCGAGGTCGCCGAGGCCCCCGTCGAGGTGCCCGCCGACGTCGCCGCCGCGCCGTCCGTGCCCAGCATCCCCGCGATCCCCGCCGACCGCCCGATCCAGACCGTGGGCCGCCGCAAGCGCGCCATCGCCCGCGTCCGCCTGGTCGCCGGCACCGGCAAGTACGTCGTCAACGGCAAGACCCTCGAGGACTACTTCCCCTCCAAGGTCCACCAGCAGACCGTGGCCGAGCCCTTCGTGACCGTCGAGGCCGGCGACAACTTCGACGTCCTGGTCAACATCCACGGCGGCGGCGCCACCGGCCAGGCCGGCGCGCTCCGCCTCGGCATCGCCCGCGCCCTCGTGGAGATCGACCCGAACACCCGCCCGGCCCTCAAGGCCGCCGGCTTCCTGACCCGCGACGCCCGCGAGAAGGAATCGAAGAAGTACGGCCTCAAGAAGGCCCGCAAGGCACCGCAGTACTCGAAGCGCTAGCACGCCTTCCCCCCGCCTCACAAAACCGCGACGCGCGAGCGCCGTCGAGGCGGGGGACGCGCTAGTCTGCACAAGCGACGGGGCTGCCGAGGAGGACATCCTCGGCGGCCCCTTTTTCCATGCCACCCGGCAGGCCGACCGGCACTGCCGCCGACCGAACCGGTCCGGTCCGGGCCCGCCGCCCGCCCGAGAGGGGCGCGAGCGCCGCACCGCACCGCCAAGATGGGAAGCCACACCGTGTCACGACTGTTCGGCACCGACGGCGTACGGGGGCGGGCGAACGCCGACCTCACGCCCGACCTGGCACTCCGCCTCAACATCGCCGCCGCCCGCGTCCTCGGCGCCACCGGCAGGCGCACCGTCGCCGTCATCGGCCGCGACCCGCGCGCCTCCGGCGAGATGCTCGCCGCCGCCAGCGCCGCCGGCCTCGCCGCCGCCGGCGCGAAGGTCATCGACCTCGGCATCCTTCCCACGCCCGCGGTCGCGCACCTGACGGCCCTCACCGGCGCCGACTTCGGCGTCATGGTCTCCGCCTCGCACAACCCCATGCCCGACAACGGCATCAAGTTCTTCGCCGCGGGCGGGCGCAAGCTCCCCGACGACGTCGAGGACGCCATCGAAGCGGCCCTCGACGACCCCGCGCCCCTCCCGCAGGGCGAGGGCGTCGGCCGCATCGTCCGCTCCGTCGACCCCGTCGACTCCTACATCGACCACCTCGTCGCCGTCTGCCCGAACCCGCTCACCGGGATCAAGGTCGTCGTCGACCCCGCCAACGGCGCCGCCACCGGCGCGGCCCCCGAGGCCCTGCGCCGCGCCGGCGCCGAGGTCGTCACCATCAACGACCAGCCCGACGGCCTCAACATCAACGAGGACTGCGGCTCCACCCACATGGACGGCCTGCGCGCCGCCGTCATCGCGCACGGTGCCGGCGCCGGCATCGCGCTCGACGGCGACGCCGACCGCTGCCTCGCCGTCGACGCCGAAGGCAACACCGTCGACGGCGACGCGATCATGGCGATCCTCGCGCTCGCCATGCGCGACGCCGGCACCCTCAGCGGCGGGGTCCTCGTGACCACCGTCATGAGCAACCTCGGCCTGCACCAGGCCATGGGCGCGGCCGGGATCGAACTGGAGACGACGAAGGTCGGCGACCGGTACGTCCTGGAGCGCCTCTCCGAGGGCGGCTACTCCCTCGGCGGCGAGCAGTCCGGGCACATCATCCTGTCCGAGCACGCCACCACCGGCGACGGCTCCCTGACCGCGATCATGCTGCTCGCGCGCATGGCCGCCACCGGCCGGACCTTGAAGGACCTCGCGTCGGTGTTCACGCCCGCGCCGCAGGTGCTGCTGAACGTGCGGGTCGCCGACAAGTCGGTGATCGACCACGAGGACGTCAGGAACGCCGTGGCCCTGTGGCAGGCGAAGCTCGGCGCCGACGGCCGGGTCCTGCTGCGCCCCTCCGGGACCGAGCCGCTCGTGCGGGTCATGGTCGAGGCGTCCGAGGAGCCCGTCGCGCAGTCGGTCGCGGCCGAGCTCGCCGCGGTCGTGGAGCACGCGCATTCGTAGCGGCTGACCACCGTCTCAGCAGGCGGGAGGGCATGCCCGCGGCGGCTGCGAGCTGCGCTCCAGGCCGCTGCGGGGGTGCCCTCCCGCTGGCGGAGATGGGCTAGGCTCACGGATTATGGACAACCCAATCGTCTGGATCCTGATCCTCGTTCTGCTCATCGGCCTCATCGTGCTCTTCGCCGTGATCGGCGGGCGCAACAAGCTCGTGCGGCTGCGGAACATCGCCCAGGAGTCGTGGGCGCAGATCGACGTCGAGCTCCAGCGCCGCTACGACCTGCTCGACAACCTGATGTACGTCGTGCAGCAGGCGGCCGGGTCCGAGAACGCGACCCTCCGGCAGGTGGCCGAGGCCCGCGCGCTCGCGATGCAGGCCCGTCAGGACCCGAACGCCGGCCACGCCGCGCAGGGCCAGGTCGAGGGCCAGCTCGGGAACGCCATCCGCGGCGTCATCCACATGCAGGAGGCGTACCCCGCGCTCCAGAGCAACCAGAACTTCCTCCAGCTCCAGACGGAGATCGCCGAGACCGAGAACCGGATCGCCGCCCCGCGCCGGTTCTACAACGCGAACGTGCGCGAGTACAACACCGCGCTCCAGGTCTTCCCCGGTTCGATCTCGGCGAAGATGGGCGGCTTCACGCCCGAGGAGTACTTCGAGCTCGACACCCCCGAGGCCCGCACCGCGCCGAAGCTGCGCGACATGCAGCAGCCCGGCTACATGCAGCAGCCCCCGCAGCAGCAGATGCCGCAGGCGTCCCCGCCCGGCCAGCTCCCCGGCTACGGCCAGCCCCAGCAGCCCGGCTACGGCCAGCAGCCCGGGTACCAGCAGCCGCAGCAGCAGCCCGGGTACGGGCAGCAGCCGGGTTACGGCCAGCCCCAGCCCGGGTACGGCGCCCCGCAGCAGCCGGGCTACGGCCAGCAGCCCGGTTACCCGCAGCAGCCCCAGCAGCCGCAGCAGCCCGGGTACGGCCAGCAGCCCTACGGCCGGTAGCCCGCGCCCCCCGATCCCCCCTGCCCCGGCGGCGCTCGCGAGTCGAGCGGGTCCGCCACATGTAAGAAGGAATGCACCCCGTGGAGAGCAACAACTGGCTGTTTTACGTCGGCTGCGGCGCGGTCGTCCTGGTCATCGCCTACTTCGGCTGGCGTGCCCGCCAGAAGAAGATCGCGATGTACCGGGCCTGGGCGGCCCAGTACGGGTTCCACTACGAGCCGTCGGACAACTCGGTGGTCGGCCTCTCCAGCGAGGAGCCGTTCAACAACGGGCACTCCCGCAAGGGCATCGACGTGTTCCGCGGCATGTACAAGGGCTCGCACATCGTGTTCTTCCAGTACCAGTACACGACCGGCTCGGGCAAGGAGTCGCAGACGCACACCAACCAGGTGGTCGCGATCGGCCTGCCCCAGGCCCGCCCGCTGCTCGACATCAGCCAGGAGAACTTCCTGACCAAGCGGTTCGCGAAGGACATCGACTTCGAGAACCAGCAGTTCAACGACATCTTCCGGATCAAGTCGCCGAACCGGCGCTTCGCGTACGACGTGATCCACGCCCGCACGATGGAGTGGATGCTCGCCGACCAGCGCGCCCGCTCCTACCAGTGGCGGTTCGAGGGCCCGTGGCTCATGACGTTCCGCTCCGGGGCGCTGAAGCTGGAGGAGGTCTTCTTCTACGCGGACTTCCTCGTCGACATCTACGGCCAGGTGCCCAAGCACGTCTGGTCGAACAGCTAGCAGAGCAGCCGGGGGCCGCGCCGCGGGGCGCGGCCCCCGCGCGCATCCGGGAGGAGGGGCGGCGTGGGGGTCCAGGTAGCCGTCTACGGGGTGTTCGCGCTCATCGCCGCCGCGGCGGTCGTCGGCGCGGTGCTCGCCCTGCGCGCGGACGCGCGGCGCCGGGCCCTGGGCGATCCGAACGCGCAGTGGGCCGCGATATACGGGCTGCACTACCTGCGGGTGGATCACGCCCCGCTGCACCTGTCGCAGCGGGGGCCGTTCGGCGGCCACTTCACCGAGCAGTTCGCGCACGTGGTGCGCGGGCAGTACCGGGGCGCGCCGCTGCTGGCGTACACGTACCGGTACCGGCCGGTCCTGCGCACGCTGATCGGCGAGGGCGACTCGGAGGAGGAGGTGTCGTTCGTGGCGGTCGCGGTGCCCGGCTCGTTCCCGGTCCTCGACGTCGCGCCGTCGGGCGTCCGGTCGTGGCTCCCGGGCGAGCGGGTCGAGTTCGAGTCCAACGCGTTCAACGACCGGTTCGCGGTCGGCTCGCCGAATCCGCGGTTCGCGTACGACGTGATCCACCCGCGCCTGATGGAGTGGCTGATGGCCGACGCGCGGGCGCTGTCGACGGGCTGGCGCCTGGAGGGGCCGTGGCTGATGGCGTCCGGCGAGGGGCCGCTGCGGGTGAGCGAGCTGTTCGTGCGGGCCGACTTCCTGCACGACCTCATCGCGTACATGCCCGGGCACCTGTGGCCCGACCGATAGCGATATCCTTGTCTCCGGCCGCTCTGCGCGGCCGTTGGCCCGTGGTGTAATCGGCAACACTACTGATTTTGGTTCAGTCGTTTCAGGTTCGAGTCCTGGCGGGCCAGCCATCGCCTACCGCATGCGGTCGACGACCGTCGCGAACCCCGTCTCCGCCGCCCCGATGAGGGCGCCCTCGTCGCCGAGGACCGGGGTGCGCAGGCGCAGACGCGAGCGCAGGTGGGGGAGGGTCGTCTCGGCCAGGGCCGAGCGGACCGGGGCCGCCGCCGAGAGGTACAGCTCGCGGAGCCAGCCGCCGAACAGGATCTCGTCGGGGCCGGTCGCGGTGACGACCGCGCCGAGGGCGCGGCCGAGGTCCTCGCCGGAGCGGCGCAGTCCGTCGCGCGCGGCGGCGTCGCCCATGCCCGCCGCGAGGGTCGCGTACTCGATGTCCTCGGCGTAGCCGAAGACCTCCATCTCCGCCTCCAGGCACCCGCGCAGCCCGCACGCGCATTCGCGCCCGCCCGGCTGGACCACGATGTGCCCCAACTGGATCGAGCCGCCGCGCGGCGCGAGCCCGTCGACGACGAGCCCGGCGGTGAGCCCGCGCCCGCCGTGCAGGTACAGCAGCTTCGTCGCCTCGTGGGCGTCGCCGCGGGACCACTCGCCGACGGCGGCGGCCGTCGCGGTGTCCACGACCTGCCACTCGCGGCCCGTGGCCGAGGCGAGGTCGCCGGCCAGGTCGCGGCCGGCCCAGCCCAGTTCGGTGGAGTGCGCGACCTCGCCGGCGTCGACCAGGCCGGGCACGGCCGCGACCGCCTCCAGGGCGTCGCGGGCCGTCCCGCCGGTCACCACCTCGATGGCGTCCACGGGATCGGCGCCGTCGAGCGCGGTCTCGGCGCGCTCCAGGACCTCGCCGCCCAGGCCCACGAGCGCGAACCGTACCCGGTCGACGCGGATCTCGACCGCGGTCACGGTGGCGGCCTTGGGGACGCACTCGGCGAGTGTGGAGGGCCGGCCGGCGGAACCGGTCGACCGTCCCGTCGTCTCCTGGACGTACCCCGCCTCGGCGAGGTCCGCGGCGAGCGCGCCGATCGTGGACCTGTTGAGCCCCAGGGCCTCGGTGAGTTCGGCGCGGGTCTGGGGACCGTGCCGGTGGAGCTGCTCGACGAGCGCCGCGCGGTTGCGTCGCCGCAGCTCCTCGGTCCCGGTCCGGGCCACCGGTCAGTGCCTGCCGAAGAGCTTGCCCCGGCCCCGCGACATGGCGTCGACGCCCGCCGCGAGGAGCAGGACCGCACCGGTGACGCCGAACCGCACCCCGGCGCTGAGGCCCATGAGCCCCATGCCGTTGTTGATGATCGCCACCACCGCTCCTCCCAGGAGGGCAGCCCGCACCGTGCCCTTGCCTCCGAAGAGGCTAGCACCGCCGATGACCGCGGCCCCCACGGAAAGCAGCAGCACATTGGACCCTCCGGTGTTGGGGTCCACCGAGGCCGCGCGGGAGGCGGCGACCACGCCGCCGACCGCGGCCATGCCCGAGCAGATGACGAACGCGGCGATGCGGACCCGGTCGACGTTCACGCCCGCGCGCACCGCGGCCTCGGGGTTCCCGCCGACCGCGTACAGGTGGCGCCCGAACCTGGTGCGGTGCAGGACGAACGTCCACACCGCGAACAGGAACCCGATGACCGCCACCACCACCGGCACGCCGGTGAGCGAGATGATCTGCGGGTTCGCCGAGCGCTCCAGGTTGAGCAGGAACACGCCCGCGGCCAGCAGCGCCGCGAGGGCGCCGATGCGGGCGAGGACGACCGCGAGCGGTTCGTGGACGAGCGACCGCGCGACGCGGCGCCGCCAGCGCTGCACCTGGATCGCGGCGTACGCCGCGACGGTGACCGCGAGCAGCGCCCAGCCCTGCCAGCGCTCCAGGTTCCCCCCGGCGATGGTCTTGACCGTCTCGTCGTTGATGGAGATGTTGCTGCCCTCGTCGAGGATCATGAGCACGATCCCCTGGAAGGCCAGGAACGCCGCGAGGGTGACCACGAACGACGGGATGCCGAGCTTGACGACGAGCGTCCCGAGCACGAGCCCGATGACGACGCCGGTGGCCAGGGCCGCCCCGATCGCGAGCGACCAGTGCAGGCCCCAGTCGGTGAGGATCACGGCCATGATCGACGCGCACACGCCGGACGCGAACCCGGCCGACAGGTCGATCTCGCCGAGGATGAGCACGAACACCAGGCCCATCGCGATGCACGCGACGGCGGCGCCCTGCCCGAACAGGTTCGCGAGGTTCCCCACGGACAGGAACACGGGCTTGCTCAGGCCGAAGAACACGCACAGGGCGATGATCCCGGCGACGGCCGGGAGGGCCCCGACCTCGCCGGAGCGGACGTTCGCCCAGTAGTTGCGGGCGTGGTCGGCGACGGCGCGGGCGGCGCCGGGCCCGGGCGGGGCCGCGGGAGGTGTCTCGACGTCGGTGGTCACGGCCGGACTCCGTTCTGGTCGGTGAGGCCGAGCTGGCCCGAGCGGCCGCTGGTGATGAGCTCGACGACCTGCGACTGGGTGGTGTCGGCCGCGTCGAGCACGGCGGCCATGCGGCCCAGGTAGAGCGCGGCGATCCGGTCGGCGACGGCGAAGACGTCGTTGAGGTTGTGGGAGATGTAGAGGACGGCCAGGCCCTGGTCGGCGAGGCGCCGGATGAGTTCGAGGACCTGGCGGGTCTGGGCCACGCCGAGGGCGGCGGTCGGCTCGTCGAGGATGACGAGCCGGGAGTTCCACAGGACCGCCTTGGCGATGGCGACGGTCTGGCGCTGCCCGCCCGAGAGGCTCGCGACGGGCTGGCGGAGGTTGCGGATGGTGCGCACGGCGAGGGACTGGAGGGTCTCGGCGGCGAGCTGCTCCATGGCGTCGTCGTCCAGGAAGATCCCGCGGCGCTTCTCGCGCCCCAGGAACAGGTTCTCCACGACGTCGAGGTTGTCGCACAGGGCGAGGTCCTGGTAGACGACCTCGATCCCGAGGTTGGCGGCGTCGCGGGGGCTGGCGATGTGGCGGGGCTCCCCGTCGACGAGGACCTCGCCGCCGTCGACGCCGTGGATGCCGGCCACGCACTTGACCAGGGTGGACTTCCCTGCGCCGTTGTCGCCGACCAGGGCGCAGACCTCTCCGGCGTCGATCGCGAGATCGACGTCGGAGAGGACCTCCACCGGTCCGAAGCGCTTCGAGATGCCGGTGAGTTCGAGCAGCACTTATCGTTCTCCTTTAACCGATCCCGTGCTGTTCGCACAGGGCCGCGTAGTCGCCGGCGCACAGTTCGGCCGGGTCGGCGTAGCCGTCGTCGACGACCGCCTGGATGTTCTCGACGGTGACGGAGATGGACTCCAGGAGCACCGCCGGGACCTCCTCGGAGCTGATCGGGTCGATGACGCTGCCGCCGGTCTCGGGGGTCTCGCCGTTCGCGAGGGCGATGGCCAGCTCGGCGGCGGCGTCGGCCTCCTGCTTGACCGGCTTGTAGACGGTCATGCACTGGTCGCCGGTGAGGATGTTCTGGAGGCCCTGGATGGTCGCGTCCTGGCCGGTGACCGGGACGGTGCCGTTGAGGTTGTTGCGCTGGAGCACGGTGATCACCGCGTGGGCGAGGTCGTCGTTGGCGGCGAGCACGCCGTCGATCTCGGCGCCGGTGTCGGTGAGCATCTGCTCGAAGAGCGTGCCGCCCTGGGCGTTGTCCCAGTCCGGGACCCACTCGTCGGGGCCCTTCTCGAAGGTGCCGTCGGCGTACAGCGGGTCGAGGACGGAGTCGTAGCCGTTCTTGAACAGGGTGGCGTTGTTGTCGGTGGGCGAGCCGTTGAGCTCGGCCACGAGCGGCGTGTCGACGCCTTCGAGGCACGCGGCGAGGCCCTCGCCCTGGAAGACGCCGACCTGCTCGTTGTCGAAGCTGACGTAGTAGTCGGCGCCGCCGTCCTCGGTGAGGCGGTCGTAGTCGATGGTGGCCACGCCCTGGGACTTGGCCTTCTCGATGACGGTCTTGCCGGTGCCGGAGTCGAGGTTCACGGTGACGAGGACGTCGACGCCGTTGGTGAGCATCTGGTCGGCGATGGTCTGGAAGTCCTCGCGGCTGCCCTGGGCGTTCTGGATGTCGTAGTCGACGCCGGCGGCCTCGAACGCCTCTTCGAGGTACTTGCGGTCGGCGGTCTCCCACCGGTCGGACGAGGCGGAGTCGGGGAGGATGACGCCGATGAGCGGGGTGTCCCCGCCGCCGCCGGACTCGTCGTCGCCGCAGGCGGTCATGGTGAAGACGAGCGCCGCCGCCGCGCCCAGCGCGGCGACGAGTCGGAGCGGGCTGTGGGTGGAGTGCATGAGAGGTACCTCCGAGATTTGTTGTTGACTGCAACATATGATGGCCGACACAGTCCGCACAAGATCCGGGGGGATGGAGAACGTGTTCCATTCGTAACGATTCGGTAATGGGACGAGTACTCGCCGGTCCGGCGGCCCGGGCCGTTCACGTCGGCGCCACCGACTACCATGGCCCATCATGAGCAGTGAGCGTTCTGCGATCATCCTGGCCGCCGGCCTGGGCACCCGCATGAAGTCCGCCAAACCGAAGGTCCTGCACGAGGTGCTCGGCCGCACCCTCGTGGGCCACGTCCTCCGCAGCGTCCGGGCGATCCGGCCCGCGCGCCAGATCGTGGTCGTCGGCGCCGCCGCCGACCAGGTCCGCGCCCACCTCGCCGAGGTCGCCCCCGAGGCCGACACGGTCTTCCAGGACAAGCAGCTCGGGACCGGCCACGCCGTGCGCATCGCCATGGACGCCAACCCCGACCTCCAGGGCACCGTCGTCGTCGCGTTCGGCGACGCCCCCCTCCTGCGCTCCAGCTCCATCGCCGAGCTGGTCGAGGTGCACGAGAAGAAGGGCAACGCCGTCACGGTCCTCACCGCCGTCGTCGACGACCCCACCGGCCTCGGCCGCATCGTGCGCGACAACGAGGGCAACGTGCTCCGCAACGTCGAGCACCGCGACGCCGACCTCACCGAGCTTGCTATCCGCGAGATCAACTCCGGCACGTTCGCGTGCGACGCCGACGTCCTGCGCGAGCAGCTCGACCGGCTCAGCACCGCCAATGACCAGGGCGAGTACTACCTCACCGACATCATCGAGCTCGCCCGCGAGGCCGGGCACACCGTCGGCGCCGTCGTCGTCGACGACCCCACCGAGACCCTGGGCTGCAACGACCGCGCCCAGCTCGCCGAGCTGCGCCGCATCCTCCAGGGCCGCATCAACACCGACCTCATGAAGTCCGGCGTCACCATGGACGACCCGGCCACCACCTGGATCGACGCCACCGTCAAGGTCGCCCCCGACGTGCACCTGCACCCGGGCGTGCAGCTCCAGGGCGCCACCGCCGTCGACTCCGGCGCCGAGATCGGGCCCGACACGACCCTCACCGACACCATCGTCGGCGCCGGCGCCGAGGTCGTCCGGTCCCACGCCACGCAGGCGCACATCGGCCCCGGCGCCCACGTCGGCCCGTTCGCGCACCTGCGCCCGGCCTCCAAGCTCGCCGAGCGGTCCAAGATCGGCGCGTTCGTGGAGACCAAGAACCTCGAGATGGGCGCCGGCGCCAAGGCCGCGCACCTCGCCTACCTCGGCGACGTCACCGTGGGCGCCGACGCCAACATCGGCTGCGGCGTCATCGTCGCCAACTACGACGGCGTCAAGAAGCACCGCACCGAGATCGGCGAGGGCGCGTTCGTCGGCTGCGACAGCGTGCTCGTGGCGCCCGTCTCGGTCGGCGACGGCGCCTACATCGGCGCCGGCTCCACCATCGTCAAGGACGTCGAGCCCGGCGACCTCGCCGTCGCCCGCGCCCGCCAGGCCGCGCTCACCGACTGGGTCGCCAAGAAGCGCCCCGGCACCGTCTCCGACCAAGCAGCAAGGCGAGCGAAAGGTGAGGCGGGAGTGTCCGAAGCGTGACGCGACACTAAACGCCCCGGTCGGCTTCCGCCGACCGGGCCGGTCGGGGACACTGGAGCCGTCACAGGTTCAGGTGAGACGACCTATGGGGGAGCCCAATGGCGAGCATGTCCGCTGTCAACTCCAAGATGCTCATGCTGTTCTCCGGGCGCGCGTACCCGGAGCTGGCCGAGGAGATCGGCAAGCACCTCGGGGTCGCGCCGACCCCGATGAGCGCCTACTCGTTCGCCAACGGCGAGCTGTTCGTGCGGTACCAGGAGTCAGTCCGCGGCTGCGACGCCTTCGTCGTGCAGTCCATGCCCGCCCCGATCAACGAGTGGGTCATGGAGACCCTCATCATGATCGACGCGCTCAAGCGCGGCTCGGCCAAGCGGATCACGATCGTCCTCCCGTTCTACCCCTACGCGCGCCAAGACAAGAAGCACCGCGGCCGCGAGCCCATCTCGGCCCGCCTCGTCGCCGACCTGTTCAAGACCGCCGGCGCCGACCGCATCCTCACCGTCGACCTGCACACCGCGCAGATCCAGGGCTTCTTCGACGGCCCCGTCGACCACCTCTTCGCCATGGGCACGCTCGCCCGGTACGTCGAGGAGAAGTACGGCGACCGCCCGATGGCGATCGTCTCGCCCGACACCGGCCGCGTGCGCCTTGCTGAGCGCTGGTCCGACCGCCTCGGCGGCTGCCCGATCGCGTTCGTGCACAAGACCCGCGACCCGCTCAAGCCCAACCAGGTCGTCGCGCACAAGGTCGTCGGCGACGTCGAGGGCCGCACCTGCCTGCTCATCGACGACATGATCGACACCGCCGGCACCATCTGCTCCGCCGCCGAGATGCTCGCCAAGTCCGGCGTCGAGGACATCGTCATCGCCTCCACCCACGCGATCATGTCCGGCCCCGCCGTCGAGCGCCTCGCCGCCGCCCCCGTCTCCGAGGTCATCGTCACCAACACCCTGCCGCTCCCCAAGGAGGCGCAGGACCTCGCCAAGATCACCACCCTCTCCATCGCGCCGCTCGTCGCCAAGGCCATCTGGGAGGTCTTCAACGACGGCTCGGTCACCACCCTGTTCGGCGGCCTCTCCTAAGTCACACATCGATGCCCGTTTCAAGCCCCACCGGATGCGCGTAGTACTCTGGTGGGGTTGCCGACGGCGAGGGTGTCCTCCAGAGGGCGCCGTAATCGACGCAGATGGCGTTAGGTCTTTTCAGGGCTGCTGTGCCCTTCTGAATGCCGACGTGAGCGTCGAGCGCCGCATGAAATGTCACTTGAAAAACAGGGGAGTATTTCCGTGTCCGAAGTTCGTATCAGCGCAGAGCCTCGCACTGACTTCGGGAAGGGCGGTGCCCGCCGTACGCGCAGGGCTGGAAAGGTTCCCGCGGTGGTCTACGGCCACGGCGAGAAGCCGCGCCACATTTCCCTTCCCGGTCTCGAGTTCGCCGCCGTCCTCCGCAAGGGCGGCCTCAACCAGCTCATCCAGGTCGAAGTCACCGACGGCACCCGCGAGCTGGTGATCCCCAAGGACATCCAGCGCGACCCGCTGCGCGACGAGGTCGTCCACGCCGACCTGCTCATCGTCCGCCGCGGCGAGACCATCACCACCGACGTCCCGATCTCCTTCTCCGGCGAGGTGGAGAAGGGCGGCCTGGTCGTGCACGAGCTCACCAGCCTGTCCGTCGAGGCCGAGGCCACCAGCATCCCCGAGTCCATCGAGGTCGACCTCGAGGGCCTGACCATCGGCTCCCAGCGCACCGTCGCCGAGATCACCGCGCCCAAGGGCGTCGTGATCCTCAACGACGGCGAGCAGACCGTGGCCACCGTCGCCGAGCCGCGCGCCGAGGCTGCCGCCGACGACGACACCGAGTCCGAGGCCGCCGAAGCGCCCGCCGAGGCCGAGTCCGCCGCGGAGTAGATTCGACTCATGACCGACACTCCGACGCTCGTGGCCGGCCTGGGCAACCCCGGACCGAAGTACGCCGCGAACCGTCACAACGTCGGTTTCATGGTCGCCGACGCGCTCGCCCGACGCGTCGGCGGCAAGTTCGCCGTGGTCCGCAAGGCCCGCGCCGAAGTCTGCGAGGCCCGCCTGGGGGTAGGCGGGCCTCGCGTCATCCTCGTCAAGCCGATGACGTTCATGAACCTCTCGGGCGACTCGGTCGCACCGCTCGCGCAGTACTACGGGATCGCCTCCGAATCGGTGATCGCCGTCCACGACGAGCTCGACATCCCCTTCGGCGAGATCCGCATCAAGCGCGGCGGCGGCGAGGGCGGCCACAACGGCCTCCGCTCGCTCTCGAAGTCCCTCGGCACCAAGGACTACGCCCGGGTCCGCTTCGGCGTCGGCCGCCCGCCCGGCCGCCAGGACGCCGCCGACTTCGTCCTCAAGGACTTCGCCAAGGCCGAACGGCCCGAAGTGGACCTCGGGATCGAGCTCGCCGCCGACGCGGTCGAGGCGATCATCGAGAAGGGCTTCGTCATGGCGCAGAACGCGGTCAACGCAGTGAAGCGGAGCGAACCGGAAGTCCGGTAGCCCGCGTCTCCTTCGCCCTGCACCGCAACACCTTCGAGTGAATCCTCCAGTGCGGACTCCCCTCATGTACTCCTGAGCGTGACTTCTCCGTCACTCTTCGTCCACTCGCTCGTTAGTTCCCTTGTGACGGTTACCGAGGCACGCGAGAGCATCCAGGGCATCGAGACGCGCGGGCGCGTCTACTCCATCGGCCCGCAGGCGAGCCGCCCGTACGGCGGGCAGCCGGCGTGGCAGCGGAAGTACTTCGCCGGGATCATCGGCTCGGACGTCGCCGCCGGCGTCCTCGGTGCGGCCCTGGCGTTCGCGGCCCGCTTCGGCCACCTCGACGGGCACACCCGCGTCTACGCGCTCTCGCTCGTCGCCCTGCCCGCCGTGTGGCTCTTCGCGCTCGGGCTCTCGCGCGCCTTCGAGAAGCGGTACCTGTTCGTGGGGACCGAGGAGTACCAGCGGGTCGTGCACGCCGCCGTCGGCCTCACCGCCGTCGTCGCCATCGTCTCCTATGGACTCGAAGTGCCGACCTCGCGCGTGTTCGTCCTCATCGCGATCCCCACGGCCGCGGCCTTCTCCATCACCGCCCGCTTCGCGTGGCGCAAGTGGCTCCACCGGCTGCGCCGCTCGGGCAGGTGCATGAAGCGGGTCGTCCTGGTCGGACACGAGTCCTCCGTCGCCGCCCTCATCGTGCAGCTGCGCCGCGAGCACTACCACGGCCTCAACGTCGTCGCCGCCTGTCTGCCGACCGAGCGCCCGCGGGGCGCCCTGCTGGAGTTCAACACCCGCGTCCGCGGCAGCTTCGACCGCATCGCCGAGGCCGTCGCCGCCGAGCGCGCCGACACCGTGATCGTCCTGTCCTGCCCCGAGATCGACGGCCAGGCCCTGCGCCGCCTCGCCTGGAAGCTCGAACGCAGCGAGGTCGACCTCATCGTCGCCTCCGCCCTCGTCGACGTCGCCGGCGACCGCACCACCGTGCGCCCCGTCGACGGCCTCCCCATGCTCCACCTCGACCACGCCCGCCTCACCGGGGTGCGCCGCGTCGCCAAGGACGCCGTCGACCGCCTCGGCGCCGCCCTCATGCTGCTCCTGCTCTCCCCGCTGCTGCTAGGCGCCGCGTTCCTCATCCGGTGCGGCTCGCCCGGCCCGGCCCTGTTCAAGCAGGAGCGCATCGGCAAGGACGGCCAGCCGTTCACCATCTGGAAGTTCCGCACCATGTACACCGACGCGGAGCGGCGCCTCGCCGAGATCGCGCACCTCAACGAGAGCGACGGCGTCCTGTTCAAGATGAAGGACGACCCGCGCATCACCCCCGTCGGGAAGTACCTGCGCCGCTTCTCCATCGACGAGTTCCCGCAGCTCGTCAACGTCCTGCGCGGCGACATGAGCCTGGTCGGGCCGCGCCCGCCGCTCGCCGTCGAGGTCGCCGCCTACGAGTCCGACATGCGCCGCCGCCTCGCCGTCAAGCCCGGCATGACCGGCCTGTGGCAGGTCTCCGGCCGCTCGGACCTGCCGTGGGAGGAGGCCGTGCGCCTCGACCTGCGCTACGTCGAGCACTGGACGCTCTCGCTCGACTTCGTGATCCTGCTGCGCACCGTCACCGCGATCCTGCGCCCGCAGGGCGCGTACTGACCTCCTGCCCGCCCGCTCCGGAAGGCCGCCCATGACTCCCGAATCCCGGGACACGATCGCTCAGCATTTGGACGGGGAAGGGCCGCAGCGTAGACTGAGCGGCATGCACGACGCCCCAGGCCCCGCGTCCCCGACCGGAGCCCCCACCGCCACGCCCGAGGCCGCGGCGCCCGCCGACGCCGACCTCGCCGCCGCGCTGGCGACCGAGGCGGGCGAACTCCTGCTGCGGATCAGGGCCGAACTCGGCTTCGCCGACTCCCGCGCGCTCAAGACCGCGGGCGACCTGCGCGCCAACGACTTCCTGCTCGGGCGCGTCAGCGCCGAGCGCCCCGGCGACGCCGTGCTCTCCGAGGAGGGCAAGGGCGAGTCCGGCCGCGTCGGCACCGAGCGCCTCGGCGCCGACCGGGTCTGGATCATCGACCCGCTCGACGGCACCCGCGAGTACGCCGAGGAGGGCCGCGACGACTGGGCCGTCCACGTCGCGCTCTGGCAGCGCGGCCTCGGCCTCACCGCCGCCGCCGTCGCCCTCCCCGCGCAGGGCGTGACCTTGCGCACCGACCGGGCGTACCCGGTGCCCGCCGCGACGCCCGCGAAGCCGCGGATCGCCGTCTCGCGCACCCGCCCGCCGGCCCAGGCGCTCGCCGCCGAGGCCGCGCTCGGGGCCGAACTCGTCCCGATGGGCTCCGCGGGGGCCAAGGTCATGGCCGTGGTCGGCGGCACCGTCGACGCCTACGTCCACGCCGGGGGCCAGTTCGAGTGGGACTCGGCCGCGCCCGTCGCGGTGGCCCTCGCCTCAGGCTGGCACGCCACGCGGATCGACGGCGCTGCGCTGCGGTACAACGAGGCCGACCCCTACCTTCCCGACCTGCTGGTCTGTCGCCCCGACCTGGCCGAGCCGCTGCTCGCCGCCGTCAAGGGACACTGACCGCACCCGGTCCGACAGGGCCGCAAGAATGACCGACACCCCGTCCGGGGTCGAGCCGAGAGGAGCACTGCGCCGGTGAGCGACTATCGAATCAGCCATACCGCCGCGCTGGAGGCCGAAGCGATCTTCATCTTCCGTGAGGTCGCGGCCACCTGTCAGCGCCCCGTGCTGCTCTTCTCGGGCGGCAAGGACTCGATCGTCATGCTGCACCTGGCCCAGAAGGCGTTCGCGCCCGCGCCCGTCCCGTTCCCGGTGATGCACGTCGACACCGGGCAGAACTTCGCGGAGGTCATCGACTACCGCGACCGCCGGGTCGCCGAGACCGGCGTGCAGCTCATCGTCGCCTCCGTCCAGGACGCGATCGACCGCGGCATGGTCACCGAGCCGCCGGACGGCACCCGCAACCGCATCCAGACGCCCGTGCTCCTGGAGGCCGCCGAGAAGTACCAGTTCGACGCGCTGTTCGGCGGGGCCCGCCGCGACGAGGAGAAGGCCCGCGCCAAGGAGCGCGTGTTCTCCTTCCGCGACGACTTCGGCCAGTGGGACCCCAAGAACCAGCGGCCCGAGCTGTGGAACCTGTACAACGGGCGCGTGCACCCGGGCGAGCAGATCCGCGTGTTCCCGCTGTCGAACTGGACCGAGCTCGACGTGTGGCGGTACATCGGCACCGAGGCGATCCCGCTGCCCGAGGTGTACTTCGCCTCCGAGCGCGAAGTGGTCGACCGGGGCGGGATGCTGTACGCCGTCAACGAGTTCGTCCAGGTCCGCGACGGCGAGGAGGTCTTCAAGGAGACCGTCCGGTACCGCACCGTCGGCGACGCGAACCTCACCGCCGGGGTCCGCTCCGGCGCGACGACGATCGAGGAGATCATCGCCGAGGTCGAGTCCTCGCGCATCACCGAGCGCGGCGCGACCCGCGGCGACGACAAGACCTCTGAAGCGGCCATGGAAGACCGCAAGCGGGAAGGGTACTTCTAGATGACCGACACGCTGACCTCGCGCGAGGACACGCACGAGCTGCTGCGCTTCGCCACGGCCGGTTCGGTCGACGACGGCAAGTCCACGCTCATCGGGCGCCTCCTGTTCGACTCGAAGTCCCTCTTCGACGACCAGTGGGACGCCGTCGAGGCCGTCTCCGCCGGCCGCGGCGACGAGTACACCGACCTCGCCCTGCTCACCGACGGGCTGCGCTCCGAGCGCGAGCAGGGCATCACGATCGACGTCGCCTACCGCTACTTCGCCACGCCCGAGCGGAAGTTCATCATCGCGGACACGCCCGGGCACATCCAGTACACGCGGAACATGGTCACCGGCGCCTCGACCGCCGACCTGGCGCTCATCCTCGTGGACGCCCGCAAGGGCCTGGTCGAGCAGTCGCGGCGGCACGCGTTCCTGTGCTCGCTCCTGCGGGTGCCGCACATGGTCCTGTGCGTGAACAAGATGGACCTGGTCGACTACGACGAGGCCGTGTTCAAGCGGATCGAGAACGAGTTCAAGGCGTTCGCGACCAAGCTGGAGGTCCCCGACCTCACCGTCGTCCCGATCTCGGCGCTCAAGGGCGACAACGTGGTCCACCGCTCCGAGCACATGCCGTGGTTCCAGGGGCCGAGCCTGCTCCACCACCTGGAGAAGGTCCACATCGCCTCCGACCGCAACCTCGTGGACGTGCGGTTCCCCGTCCAGCACGTGATCCGGCCGCACTCCAGCGACAACCACGACTACCGCGGCTACGCGGGGCAGATCGCCTCCGGCGTCATGAAGCCCGGCGACGAGGTCATGGTGCTGCCCAGCGGCTTCACCTCCCGCATCGCCTCGATCGAGACCGCCGACGGGCCCCTGGACGAGGCGTTCCCGCCCCTGTCGGTCACGGTGCGCCTGGAGGACGAACTCGACGTCTCCCGCGGCGACATGCTGTGCCGCCCCGGGAACCAGCCGCGCGTCTCGCAGGACATCGAGGCGATGGTCTGCTGGATGGACGAGGCGCGGCCTTTGCGCCTGCGCGGCAAGTACGCGATCAAGCACACGACCTCCGACGCGCGCGCCGTGGTGAAGGACGTCCAGTACCAGCTCGACGTCAACACCCTCCACCGCGACGAGTCCGCGAACGAGCTGAAGCTCAACGAGATCGGCCGCGTCACCCTCCGCACCACCAAGCCCCTCCTCTGCGACGACTACCGCCGCAACCGCGCCACCGGAGGCTTCATCATCATCGACGAATCCGACAACCGCACCGTCGGCGCGGGGATCATCGTCTAAGCGGCACAACGAGATCGGGCCCGGCCGCAATGCGGCCGGGCCCTTTCGCGTGCCGTTGGTTCACTCGTCGGTCGCGGTCTTCGACGCCTCGTACGCCTTGCGGACTCTGACGGGGGCTTTGAGGAGCCAGGCATCTTCTATGAGGTCGGCGAGGCGGGTGTCGTCGACGCGTTCGAGGTCGACGAGGATCATGGCGTAGCCGTCGTAGTGCTTGGTGGTGTAGAAGGCGGGGTCCGCGGAGGCGAGGAGGGCGGCCTTCTCGCTCGGGTCGCAGACGATGGCGAGGCCGCCCTCGGCCTCGGTGCGGAGGCGTGCGAAGAAGCGGCCCTTCACTTTGAGCGAGGGCGTCTGCCAGCTGGTGGTCTCCTCGACCTCGGGGTAGCGCATCGCGATCTCGACCACGTCGTCCCAGGTAGCCATATGTCCATGTTCCCGCATGGGTGCGACATATTCAGGCCCTCAGGGGTTGATCCAGTTGCCGATCGTGATGAGGCTCGCAGCGGAGGCGCCGAGGACCGCGGTGGCGACGACGGCCGCGGCGAGGAGCCGCAGCGGGGTCTGGGTCCAGTCGGGCCCGATCTGGTGGCGCATCGCCGGCATCGACCCGGTCCCGGGCTCGGGCCGGGGCGACTCGACCGCCTCGGGGATCTCCTCGGGCTTGGGCCGCATGAACGCGGAGGTGGGGAGGAGCTGCGTGTCGTCGGAGCGGACCCCGCCGTCGATGCGGACGTGGTCGACCTGGACGGTGACGGGCCCGACCGCGCCGCGCATGCCGTCGCCGACCCGCGCGAACTGCGTCGTGTCGTCGGCGCGCGGCCGCGAGGGCTCCATGCGCGGCTGCGAGGTCTCCCACGAGTACCGGAACCGGTTCGCCTGCGTATCCGACGACGGTGAACCGTCCCGGCCCGCGCGGGGCACGGACCAGCCGGACTCCTCGCGGGGCGCGGAGGGCTCGGTGCGGCCGTGGTCGGGGTTCTCCCACGAGTAGCGCGGGCGGGAGGGCTCGCGCATCGGGGGGACCGATCCGTCGACGGTGTCGACCTGGACGGTCTTGAGCTCGTCGGTCCCGCGCCCGTCGCCGACCCGGGGCAGCTCGCCCGTGGTCGGGTGCGTCGGGTCCCCGTAGCGCGGGCCCCAGTTGTCGCTCACGGCGGACTCCTTAGTTCTCGACGGTCGAGAGGATCCGGTCGCGGTGGCCTTCGAGGTTCTCGATCTCGGCCTGCTGCACCGTGATCGTGCGCTGCGCCGCGTCCGCGACCAGTGCGTTGTCGCTCAGGTCCAGCGCGGCCTTCGCCATGTCGACCCCGCCGATGTGGTGGTCGATCATGAGGTTCGCGAACATGACGTCCGCGTCGGTGCCGGAGGCGGCCTTGAACGCCGTCATCTCCTCGTCGGTGGCCATGCCCGGCATGAGGCCGCCGTTCGACTCGGTGTCGTGGGCGTGCTCCTCGCCCGCCCAGGCCATCGGCTCGCCGCTGGAGAGCTGCACGCCCCACTGGCGCAGCCAGGTCCGGTACATGCCCATCTCGGCGCTCTGCGCGGTGGCGATGTCGTACGCGACGGCCTTCATGGTCTCGTCGGACCCGTGCTGCCACTCGTGCATGGCCATGTCGACGGCCTGCTGGTGGTGCGTGATCATGTCGCGGGCGAAGCCCGCCTCGACCGAGTCGTTGCCCGGGCTCGACGTGCCGGCCACCCAGCCGACCGCACCGCCCGCGGCGAGCATGAGCACGGCGGTGATCGCGATGAGCACCGCGGGCCTGCGCCACAAGCCGGTCATTCGTCCTCCTCCGGCGGGCGCCCCTGGGGAGCGCCCGCGCCTCCGTGATGCCTAACGAGTGTCGGCCCGAAAGGTTCGCCCCCGTCAGCCCGTGGGCATCCCGGCGTCCTCGACCGTGGTCGAGACGCCGCCGGAGCAGACCGCGTTGGCCTCGGCCGTGTTGTCGGCGTTCTGGATGTAGAAGTCCAGGAACTCGTCGAGCTTCGGGTCGTCGAGGTCCTCGGTCTGGTACTGCACGCCCCACGCCTGGATCGAGACGGGCGTGCCGAGCTCGGGGTAGGGGCTCATGAGGGAGTAGTCGCGGCCGTTGATCTTCTCGGAGAGCTTCGCGATGCCGTCGCCGTCGACCAGCGCCGGGTCGTAGGTGAGCCACACGGCGCCGTGCTCCAGGGAGTGGACGGCGTTGCCGTCGACGATCGCGGCGGCGTACACCGAGCCGGTGCAGGTCTGCCACTGGCCGAGGTGGTTGCCGCCGGTCGGCGGGACGGTCTCGTAGACGGGGGTGTCGTTCGCGGTGTCCTCGTCGCCGTCGACGTGCGTCTGCTGGACCACCCACGGGTGCTCCAGGTCGTCCTCGGTGATGTCGCCGTCGGACAGCGCCGCGGAGACCTCCGAGTAGTTCGCGTACTGGCCGTAGTAGTCGGTGACGCCCGCGGGCGGCTGGCTCCGGTCCCACACGACGAACACGGCGGCGCCGATGAGGCCGAGCGCGACGACGCCGACGCCCGCGAAGGTGAGGATCATGCCCCACGGCTTCGGCTGCTTCACCTGGACGGCGCGGCCCTTGCGGGAGGGCACCGCCTTGACGGCGTCCTTGTCGAAGGCGCTCTTGGAGCCGCCCTTGGCCGGGCCCTTGCCCGCGCCCTTGGCGGGGCTCTTGCCCGCGGCCGCCTTCTTCGCGGCCGCCTTCTTCGCGGCGGCCTTCTTGGCCGTGCTCTTCTCAGGCGTGCTCTTCTGAGCCGTGCCCTTCTCTGCGGTGCTTTTCGCGGCGTCCTTCGACGGAGCCTTCGCCGATTCCTCGGCGGACTCCGCGGTCGAGCCCTTGTCGGTGCCTTTGCCAGTGCTGCCCTTGCCGGCGCTCTTGGTGGCGGATTGCTTCTTCGTAGCCATATCGCGGGGCGTGCCTCTTCGTCGACGACGGGTGGAGCCGGAGCGGCACCGGGGGAGGGCCCGGCATGAACACCACTCGCGTAGGCCACCTTACCCGGTCGGACCCGGCCGCTTCTTCAGAGCGCGCCCCGTTCGCCCTCCTCTACCCCCCGATCGTCGTGTTCACGCCCCCCGCGCACGTCGCCATCGGCTCGGGGTTGAACCGGTCGTTGAGGACGAACGCGTCCAGGTAGTCCTCGATCACCTGGTCGGCGGGGTCGTCGGTCTGGTACTGGTTCCCCCACGACTGGAGCGACACGGGCACGCCCTGCCCCGGGTACGGGCTCATCAGCGAGTAGTCCCGGTTCTGGATCAGCAGCGCCAGCGCGTCGACCGACGCCTGGTCGAGCAGCTCGGGGTCGTACGTCAGCCACACCGCGCCGTGCTCCATGGAGTGGACGGCGTGCCCGTCGACCAGCGGCGCGTCGTACACCGAGCCGGTGCACGTCTGCCACTGCCCGAGGTGGTTCCCGCCGACCGGCGGCTGCATCTCGTACACCGGCGGCTGCCCGTCCCAGCCGTTCTGGGCGTCCACGTGGTCCTGCTGCGCCACGAACGGGTAGTCCAGCTCCTCCGCCGTGACGTCCCCGGTCTGGATCGCGGCCATCACCGTCGCGTAGTCGCCGTACTCGCCGTAGAAGCTGGTCACACCGCTGATGTCGGGCGCGCTGCCGCCGCCCGGCATCGCACCCGGGTCGGCGGCGGCGCCACCGTCCGCCGACGGGTCCGAGGACGGGGTGCAGGCCGCGAGCGCGACCAGGGCGAGGAGGGGGGTGACCGCGGTCCAGGTGCGAAGCGGGCGCATGTTCGGAAGCCTTCCGTCGGAGTTGCCGACTTCAACCTACCGGTGCTGGCCACACCGGCCTTTCTCACTCGCGGGTGCGCAAGCCGGGAGTCTACGATTACCGGGTGACTCCTGAGACGCTCGCAGAGAAAGTGCTGTCCGCTACGCGCGAAGCCTTCGAGGCCCTCGGCCTCGACGCCGCCGTACTCCCCACCCGCACGGCGGTGGAGCGACCCAGGGACTCCAAGCACGGCGACTACGCCTCCAACATCGCGCTCCAGACCGCGAAGAAGGCCGGCACCAATCCGCGCGCGCTCGCCGAGAAGATCAGCGAACTGCTCGCCGCGGCCGACGGCATCGCCAAGGTCGACATCGCCGGACCCGGCTTCCTGAACATCACCCTCGACGCGGCCGCCGCGGGCGAGATCGCCGGGAAGATCGTCGCCGCCGGCGACGCCTACGGCACCAACAACTCCATGGAAGGCGTCTACGCCAACCTCGAGTTCGTCTCCGCCAACCCGACCGGCCCGATCCACGCGGGCGGCACCCGCTGGGCCGCCATGGGCGACGCGCTCGCCCGGGTCATGCGCGCCTCCGGCGCCAAGCTCACCGCCGAGTACTACGTCAACGACGCGGGCGCCCAGATCGACCACTTCGCCGGTTCGCTGCTGGCCCGCGCCAAGGGCGAGCCGACCCCCGAGAACGGCTACGTCGGCGCCTACATCGACGAGATCGCCGCCGACGTCCTCAGGACGCGCCCCGACGCGCTCAGCGCCGACGACCCCTACGAGGTCTTCAAGACCGTCGGGCTCGAGCTGATGCTCGCCGACATCAAGAGCACGCTCGCCGACTTCGGCACCCACTTCGACGTGTTCTTCAGCGAGAAGGGCCTGCACGACCGGGGCGAGATCGACACGGCCGTCCAGCGGCTCGCCGACCTCGGCCACGTCTTCGAGGCCGACGGGGCGACCTGGCTGCGCACCACCGAGTTCGGCGACGACAAGGACCGGGTCCTCAAGAACTCGAAGGGCGCCTGGACCTACTTCGCCTCCGACTGCGCCTACTACCTCGACAAGCGCGAGCGCGGCTTCGAGAAGCTCATCTTCATGCTCGGCGCCGACCACCACGGCTACGTCGGCCGCATGCAGGCGATCAGCCGGGCCTTCGGCGACGAGCCGGGCACGATGGAGATCCTCATCGGCCAGTTCGTGAACCTGCTCGACAACGGCGAGCCGATCCGGCTGTCGAAGCGGGCCGGGAACATCATCACGCTCAACGACGTCGTCGAGGCCGTCGGCGTCGACGCCGCCCGCTACGCGCTCACCCGCTACTCCGCCGACTCGATGATCGACCTCGACATCGAGCTGTGGACCAAGCACGGCAACGACAACCCGGTCTACTACGTGCAGTACGCGCACTCCCGGACCAACGGGGTCCTGCGGACCGCGCGCGACCGCGGCCTGGTGCTCGGCGACGGCTACGACGCCTCGCTGCTGCACAAGCCGCAGGAGAACGACCTGCTCAAGGCCCTCGCGGAGTTCCCGTCGGTCGTGGCGACCGCCGCGGAGCTGCGGGAGCCGCACCGGATCGCCCGCTACGCCGAGGAGCTCGCCGGCGCCTGGCACCGGTTCCAGAACAGCGACAGCCTCGTCGTGCCCAAGGTCGGCGAGCAGGCCGGACCGGTCAACGTCGCCCGCCTCTGGCTGGCGAACGCCACCCGCACCGTCCTCGCCAACGCGCTCGGCATGCTCGGCGTCTCGGCCCCGGAGCGGATGTAATGCGGACCCACGAAGCCGGTGCACTGCACGGCGACTTCGCCTCGCTGCGCCCGTCCTGGCTCAGCGTGCCCGAGGACGTCAACGCGATCCTCCCGCAGCTGTGGTCGGGCGGTGTCGAACGCGCCGAGGACGGCGTCCTGCACATCGGCGGCCTCTCGGTCGAGAAGCTCGCCGCCGAGTTCGCCACGCCCGCGTACGTCTTCGACGAGGACGACTTCCGCGCCCGCTGCCGCGCCTGGACCGAGGCGTTCGCCGACGCCGACGTCTTCTACGCCTCCAAGGCGTTCTGCTCCAAGGCCGTGCTCCGCGCCGCCGCGGAGGAGGGCCTGTCCGTCGACGTGTGCACCGCGGGCGAGCTCGCCGTCGCCCTCGCGGCCGGGATCGAGCCCGCCCGCCTGGGCCTGCACGGCAACAACAAGTCCCCCGCGGAGCTGCACCAGGCCGTCGCGATCGGCGTGGGCCGCATCGTCGCCGACTCGTTCCAGGAGATCGAGCGGCTCGAGGCCATCGCGAAGGAGCTCGGGAAGCGCCCGAACGTGATGGTCCGCGTCAACGTGGGCGTCGAGGCGCACACGCACGAGTTCATCGCCACCGCCCACGAGGACCAGAAGTTCGGGTTCGCGCTGGCCGACGGGGTCGCCTACGACGCCGCGCGCCGCGTCATCGCCGCCGAGCACCTGCACCTGCTGGGCCTGCACTCGCACATCGGCTCGCAGATCTTCGACACCGCCGCGTTCGAGGTCTCGGCCGCGCGCGTGGCCCGCCTCCAGGCCAAGCTCCAGGCCGACTTCGGCGTGGTCCTCGCCGAGCTCGACCTCGGCGGCGGCTTCGGCATGGCCTACACGACCCAGGACGACCCGCAGCCGCCCGCCGAGATCGCCGCGAGCCTGCGGAAGATCGTCGCCGACGAGTGCGCGGCCGCCGGGATCGACGTCCCGCGCCTGTCGATCGAGCCCGGCCGGACCCTGATCGGTCCGACGATGTTCACGCTGTACGAGGTCGGCACGGTCAAGCCCGTGACGCTCTCGGGCGGGGCGTCGCGCCTGTACGTCTCGGTCGACGGCGGCATCAGCGACAACATCCGGACCGCGCTCTACGACGCCACCTATTCGGCGACGCTCGCCTCGCGGGCGTCGGCCGCGACGCCCGCGCTCGCCCGCGTAGTGGGAAAGCATTGCGAATCCGGCGACATTGTTGTTAAAGATGAATTCCTCCCGGCGGACGTGCGGCCGGGGGACCTGCTCGCGGTCCCGGGGACCGGCGCCTACTGCCGCTCCATGGGCTCGAACTACAACCACGTGCCGCGCCCGCCGGTCGTCGCAGTCCGCGACGGCCAGGCCCGGGTGATCCTGGCACGTGAAACGGTCGACGATCTCCTTCGACTCGACGTCGGCTAGCCCGGGCGCTCCGCGCCACACCACGGAAAGAGGACACCAGCGATGAGACTCGCGCTACTCGGATGCGGCAACGTCGGCAGTGAAGTCGTACGCCTCATGCGAACGCGCGGGGAGGAGCTGGCCGCGCGCGTGGGCGAGCCGGTCGAGATCGCCGGCATCGCCGTGCGCCGCCTCGACCGGGACCGCTCGCACCTGCCGGTCGGGCCGGAGATGTTCACCAACGACGCGCTGGGCCTGGTCAAGCGCGAGGACGTCGACATCGTCGTGGAGGTCGCCGGCGGCATCGAGCCCGCCCGCACCTGGATCACCACCGCCCTCGGCGAGGGCAAGTCCGTGGTGACGGCGAACAAGGCCCTGCTCGCCGAGGACGGCCCGGCCCTGTCGGCCGCCGCGAAGGCCGGCGGCGCCGACCTCTACTACGAGGCCGCCGCCGCGGCCGCGATCCCGCTCATGCGCCCGCTGCGCGAGTCGCTGCACGGCGACACGATCAACCGGGTCCTGGGGATCGTCAACGGCACCACCAACTACATCCTCAGCAAGATGTCGCAGTCCGGCGCCTCCTTCGAGGAGGCCCTGGGCGAGGCCACCGAACTGGGGTACGCCGAGGCCGACCCGACCGCCGACGTCGACAACTACGACGCCGCCGCGAAGGCCGCGCTCATCGCCTCGCTCGCGTTCCACACCCACATCGACCTCGGCGAGGTCTACCGCGAGGGCATCCGCGGCGTCTCCGCCGCCGACATCGCCTCGGCCGCGGCCGAGGGCCGCGTCGTCAAGCCGCTGTGCATCGCCACCCGGGAGGCCGACGGCGTGTCCGTGCGCGTCCACCCGGCGATGATCCCGCGCAACCACCCGCTCGCGAACGTCAACGGCGCCTACAACGCCGTGTTCGTCGAGGCGGAGTCCGCCGGCCGCCTCATGTTCTACGGAGCGGGAGCGGGCGGCACCGAGACCGCGTCGGCCGTGCTCGGCGATATCGTGGCCGTGGCGCGCAACAAGCGCGGCGGGATCACCGCGTTCCCGCCCGAGGCCGCCTACCAGGACCTGCCGGTGAAACCCATCGGCGAGGCCCGCACCCGCTACCACGTCAGCCTCGACGTAGTGGACGAGCCCGGCGTGCTCGCCCGCGTGGCGGCCACCTTCGCCCACCACGGCGTCAGCCTCGCCACCGTCCACCAGTCCGGCCGCGGCGACGACGCCCAGCTGGTGGTGGTCACCCACACGGCCGCCGACAAGCAGTTGTCGGACACCGTGGACGAACTGTCGCAGCTGACGTCGGTGCACCAGGTCACCAGCGTCATGCGCGTCGAAGGAGAATAGGACGAGATGTCCGCTTCCGTGCACAACGCCGCCATGCGCCCGGGGTGGCGCGGCCTGATCGAGGAGTTCCGCGACCGGCTCCCGGTCTCGGACGCCACCCCCGTCGTCACGCTCCAGGAGGGCGGCACGCCGCTCCTGCCCGTCCCGTCGCTGTCGGCCCGCACCGGCTGCGACGTGTACCTCAAGATCGAGGGCCTCAACCCGACCGGGTCCTTCAAGGACCGCGGGATGACGCTCGCGGTGTCCAAGGCCGTCGAGGACGGCTCGAAGGCCGTCATCTGCGCCTCCACCGGCAACACGTCGGCGTCGGCCGCGGCCTACGCCGCGCGCGCCGGGATCACCTGCGCGGTGCTCATCCCGGCCGGGAAGATCGCCCTCGGCAAGCTCGCCCAGGCGCTCGTCCACGGCGCGAAGGTCCTCCAGGTCGACGGCAACTTCGACGACTGCCTCACCATCGCCGACAAGCTCGCGATCGAGTACCCGGTGACCCTCGTCAACCACTTGAACTACAACCGCATCCTCGGGCAGAAGACCGCCGCGTACGAGGTCGTGCAGGTCCTCGGCGACGCCCCCGACCTCCACTGCCTCCCGGTCGGCAACGCCGGGAACATCACCGCGTACTGGCTGGGCTACAACGAGGACCACGCCGCCGGCGCCGCGACGAAGCTGCCGCGGATGCTCGGCGTCCAGGCCGCCGGCTCGGCCCCGATCGTCGACGGCCGCGTCGTGGAGCACCCGCAGACCATCGCCACCGCGATCCGCATCGGCAACCCCGCGTCCTGGACCAAGGCCCTCGACGCGAAGCGGGAGTCCAACGGCGACATCATCGCCGCCACCGACCGCGAGATCCACGCCGCGTACATGCTCCTCGCCCGCTCCGAGGGCGTCTTCGTCGAGCTCGCCTCCGCCGCCTCGGTGGCGGGCCTGCTCAAGCAGGCCGAGGCCGGGTGGATCGAGCCGGGGCAGACCATCGTCTGCACCGTCACCGGGAACGGCCTCAAGGACCCCGACTGGGCCGTCTCCACCGCGCCGCAGCCGCAGACCGTCCCGGTCGACGTGCTCAAGACCGCGACCGCGCTGGGGCTCTAGCTTGGAGTCCTTCAGCACCGGGCCGCGCGCGACGGTCCGCGTCCCGGCCACGTCAGCGAACCTCGGACCGGGCTTCGACTCGCTCGGCCTCGCGCTCGACCTCTGCGACGAGGTCTCGGCCGAGGCCACGAGCGGCACCGCGATCACCGTCGAGGTCGAGGGCGAGGGGGTCGGCACCGTCCCCGGCGACGAGCGCCACCTCGTCGCCGCCGCCATGCTCCGTACCTTCACGACACTCGACCTCGCGGCCCCGGGCCTGAAGATCAAGTGCCGCAACAGGATTCCGCACGCGCGCGGCCTCGGCTCCTCGTCGGCGGCGATCGTCGCGGGCATCATGCTCGCCGACGCGCTCGCGGGCGCCGGCATGACGCGCGGCCAGAAGCTGGTCCTCGCCAGCGAGATCGAGGGCCATCCGGACAACGTGGCCCCGTGCCTGCTCGGCGGCTTCGCCATCGCGTACTCCACTGAGGACGGCGCGAAGGCGGTCGCGCTCGACCCGTCGCCGCGCATCCACCCGTGGGTCTACATCCCGCGGTCGAAGGGCCTGACCTCGGTCGCCCGCGCCGCGCTCCCGGAGAAGGTCGCGCACGCCGACGCGGTGTTCAACCTCTCCCGCGCCGCGCTGCTCGTCGCGGCCGTCTCGCGCCAGCCCTCGCGGCTGTTCGAGGCCACCGACGACCGCCTCCACCAGCGGTTCCGCGCCTCGGGAATGCCCGAGAGCGCGCGCTTGTTGAAAGAGCTGCGCACCGCCGGGATCGCCGCCGCGGTCTCGGGCGCGGGGCCCACTGTGCTCGCGCTGACGGTCGACGGCGCCGAGGTCCCCGAAGCCCCACCGGGCTTCGAGCTGCGGCGCCTGCGAGTCGCCGACGGCGCCGTGCAGGTCCCCGCCGTTGTGAACGAGTGATCCTCGGGTCCGTTGTTGGGAATGGCGGGAGTGCGCTACTATTCCAGTTAGACGACCACCCGGTGTCGTGACTGCTCGAAGCCTTGCTTATGCTTGTGGTCACAACAGCTGCGGCGCATCCAGCGCACGCCTGATCTCTTGTTTGGGTCATCACCCTCAACCATGGATTTGTGACTTTGCATAGCTCCAGCGTGGCATGGCACGGTTTCGACGAAGGAACAGCCGCTGTCCGCATGGATCGCAATCAGCGGGGATCGGCGGCACGTGTCTCACCGTGCACGATCATTCAGCGCCAGCCCGCCGGTCACAGAGCCTCGATCAGGACCGTCCGCTCAGCGGACAGCCCAGGGGTGTTGCACCCGGTGTCAACCGTCGTCTTCCATCCGCCGCGCCCGGCAGGGCCGAGGCGGTCGAAGCGATGGCGGGACGCAGACCAGAACATCGGCATTGCGGCTATTTGAAAGACGCGGAAACTCCTCGAATCCCATTCGAAGTTCCGCCAGGGAAGGAATCCATTGAGCGACACCACCGGCACGACGTCGGACCGGATGAGCGATGCGGCGTCTGCTTCGGAAGAAACTCCGGAGGCCAAGAAGCGCCGTCGGGCAGGAACCGGTCTGGCATCTCTGCTGATGCCCGAGCTCCAGCAGATGGCCCAATCGCTCGGCATCACCGGCGTTGGCCGGATGCGCAAGAGCGAGCTGATCGCCGCCATCCAGGAACGGCAGGATGCGGGCTCGCAGCCCGGCGGTGCCCGCGCAGAACAGGAGGCCCCGCCAGTGCCTGACTCCGAACACACACCGACCGCCGAGGGTCCGCAGACCACTGTCGACTCCGCGCCGAGCGACAACGGCTCCGAGAGCGCCGATGCCAAGGGCGGCACCGCCGTCCGCCGGGCCACCCGCCCGGCCGGCCCGCCTCAGCCGCGTCGCCGCCAGGAGTCCCAGTCGAGCTCGCAGGACGTCGCCGAGACCGGGGCCGCCGAGGCCCCCGCGTCCGTCGCCGTGATCGAGTCCGATGAGGACCGGCCGCAGCGCCGCCGCCGCACCCGTGAGAACGGGCGCCCGGAGGGTCGCGAGAACGGCCGCCGCGACGAGCAGCCCGAGGCCCGGAGCGAGTCGCGCGAGCGCCGCAACGAGCGCAATGAGCGGGACGACTACGACGACGACCGCGGTCCCCGCGACGGGGACGGCGAAGGCCGCCGCCGCAAGCGCCGCGACCGCTCCGACCGCCGCCAGCGCGGCGGGCGCGACGAGGCCGAGCAGCGCGGCGGCCAGCCGCAGCAGAACGACGAGCTCCTCGTCCCGGTCGCCGGCATCCTCGACATCCTCGACAACTACGCGTTCATCCGCACCACCGGCTACCTGGCCGGACCGGACGACGTGTACGTCTCGATGTCGCAGGTCCGCAAGTACCGGCTGCGCCGCGGCGACGCCATCACCGGCGCGGTCAAGCCCACCCGCGGCGAGGAGCCCGGGAACGGCAACAGCCAGCAGGCCAAGCAGCGCCGCGAGAAGTACAACCCGCTCGTGCGCCTCGACACCGTCAACGGCATGAACCCCGAGGACGCGAAGAAGCGCGACGAGTTCTACAAGCTCACGCCGTTGTACCCGCAGGAGCGCCTGCGCCTGGAGACCGAGCCGAACGCGCTGACCACGCGGGTGATAGACCTCGTGGCCCCGATCGGCAAGGGCCAGCGCGCCCTCATCGTCTCCCCGCCCAAGGCCGGCAAGACGATGGTGCTCCAGGCGATCGCGAACGCGATCACCACGAACAACCCCGAGTGCCACCTCATGGTGGTCCTCGCGGACGAGCGGCCCGAAGAGGTCACCGACATGCAGCGCTCGGTGAAGGGCGAGGTCATCGCCTCGACCTTCGACCGCCCGCCGTCGGACCACACCACGGTCGCCGAGCTGGCCATCGAGCGCGCCAAGCGCCTCGTGGAGCTCGGCCACGACGTGGTCGTGCTGCTCGACTCGATCACCCGCCTGGGCCGCGCGTACAACAACTCGTCGCCCGCGTCCGGACGCATCCTGTCCGGCGGCATCGACTCGACCGCGCTCTACCCGCCGAAGCGCTTCCTGGGCGCCGCGCGGAACATCGAGCACGGCGGTTCGCTGACGATCATCGGCACGGCGCTGGTCGAGACCGGCTCCATGGGCGACACGGTCATCTTCGAGGAGTTCAAGGGCACCGGCAACGCCGAGCTCAAGCTGGACCGGAAGATCGCCGAGAAGCGCACCTGGCCCGCGATCGACGTGCACCAGTCGAGCACCCGCAAGGACGAGCTCATGATGAGCCCCGAGGAGCAGGCGGTCATGCTCAAGCTCCGCCGGGTCCTGTCCTCGCTGGAGCCGCAGCAGGCGATCGAGCTGCTCATCGACCGGCTGAAGAAGACCCAGACGAACGCCGAGTTCCTGATGTCCATCGTCAAGAGCACGCCGGGCGACTGACCGCGAAGTGTGAGGCCGCCCTGGTTGAGAGCGGCCTCACGCCTTACCATTGAACGCTGGTGCGCAGGTCGCGCACTTTGACTAAGCGCCCTCCGGGGCGAAACGCGGTACCGGTTCACGGCGAAGCCGACCCGGCGACCGATATGAAAGGGAAGTCATGAAAGAGGGCATCCACCCTGAGTACGTCGTCACCGAGGTGACCTGCTCCTGCGGGAACGCGTTCACCACCCGGTCGACGGTGGCCAGCGGCAAGATCCAGGCGGCGACCTGCAACAAGTGCCACCCGTTCTACACCGGCAAGCAGCGCATCCTCGACACCGGCGGTCGCGTGGCCAAGTTCAAGGCCCGCTACGCCAAGGCTGCCGAGAAGGCCCAGGCCGGCAAGTAGCTTTGCCTCGCGGCGCTCGTGTCTGTTGACGCGGGCGCCGCGTTTTTCGTCTCCGATGACCGTTCGCAAGGCTCTCTCCGTAAGGAACCTGACATGACGACCGCTGCCGACAACCGCCTGGCGTCGCTGCTCGCCGAGTACCGCGACCTCGAGGTCCAGATGGGCGACCCCGCCCTGCACGCCGACCCGGCCCAGGCCCGGCGGGTCGGCCGCCGCTACGCCGAGCTGTCCCCGATCGCCAAGACCGCCGAGGACATCGCCGCGGCCAAGGACGACCTGGAGACCGCCGAGGAGCTCGCCAAGGAGGACGCCGACTTCGCCGCCGAGGCCGAGGGCCTGCGCCAGCGCATCCCCGTGCTGGAGGAGAAGCTCGCCGAGCTGCTGGTCCCGCGCGACCCCGACGACTCCAAGGACGTCATCATCGAGATCAAGGCCGGCGCGGGCGGCGAGGAGTCCGGCCTGTTCGCGGGCGACCTCATGCGCATGTACCTGCGCTACTTCGAGCGCCAGGGCTGGGCCGTGGAGACCCTGGAGATGGTGCCCACCGACCTCGGCGGCGTCAAGGACTCCTCGATCGCCGTGCGCACCAAGGGCAACCCCGAGGGCGGCAACGGCGTGTGGTCGCGCATGAAGTTCGAGGGCGGGGTCCACCGCGTCCAGCGCGTGCCCGTCACCGAGTCCCAGGGCCGGGTGCACACGTCCGCGGCCGCGGTCGTGGTCATGCCCGAGGCCGAGGAGGTCGACTTCGAGCTGAACATGAACGACGTCCGGGTCGACGTGTACCGGTCCTCGGGCCCCGGCGGCCAGTCCGTCAACACCACCGACTCGGCCGTGCGCCTCACCCACGTGCCCACCGGCGTGGTCGTCACCTCGCAGAACGAGAAGAGCCAGCTCCAGAACAAGGAGGCCGCGATCAAGGTCCTGCGCGCCCGCCTCCTCGCCAAGCAGCAGGAGGAGGCCGCCGCCGCGGCCGGCGCCGCCCGGCTCCTCCAGGTGCGCACCGCCGACCGCTCCGAGCGCATCCGCACCTACAACTTCCCGCAGAACCGGCTCACCGACCACCGCATCGGGTTCACCGCGTACAACCTCGACCAGGTCATGGACGGCGCCCTCGACGAGGTCCTCGACGCCCTCGCCGCCGCCGACCGCGCCGACCGCATGGCGCGCGGTGCCGAATGACCCGGACGGCGCGGTGACCTGGGCCGAAGCGGTCGCCGCCGCCGCGAAGCGACTCGCGGCGGCCGGCGTCGCCTCCCCGCGGGTCGACGCCGAGCTGCTGGCCGCCCACGTCTCCGGGCTGCGGCGCGCGCGACTGCTCGTCGCCGACGGGCCCGACGCGGCCCGCCGCGCCGAGTTCGACGCCCTCGTCGCACGCCGCGCCACCCGCGAACCGCTCCAGCACCTCACCGGCTCGGCCGCGTTCCGCTACGGCGAACTCGCGGTCGGACCCGGCGTGTTCGTGCCCCGGCCCGAGACTGAGCTGCTGGTCGACTGGGCCCTCGCGCACCTCCCCGAAGGCGGCACCGTCATCGACGCGTGCTCGGGCTCGGGCGCGGTCGCGTACTCGATCGCCACCGAGCGCCCGGACGCCCGCGTGTGGGCCGTCGAGGTCGACCCCGACGCGTTCGAATGGCTCGAATCGAACCTGGAGGGCACCGGGGCCGTCCCCGTGCTCGCCGACGCCGTGGCCTCCGGCACGCTCGCCGAACTCGACGGCCAGGTCGACCTCGTCACCGCGAACCCGCCGTACGTGCCCTTCGAGATCGAGGTCGCCCCCGAGGTCGACTTCGACCCGAGCGGTGCCGTCTACGCCGCCGAGGCCGGGCTCGCCGTCATCCAGCCGCTGGCCGTGCGCGCGGCGAACTGGCTCCGGCCCGGCGGCTGGTTCGGCTTCGAACACGACGACACGCACGGGACCGTCGCACCGGAGATCCTCCGCGTCAGCGGGTTCACCGATGCCGAGGACCACGACGACCTCGCCGGCCGGCCGAGGTTCGCGACCGGAAGGCTAGGCTTGCTGCCGTGAGGCTGTTCAATTGCAGGAAGATCAAGGACCGCGCCACGGGCGTCAAGTCCGCCGCGCGCGCCGTCACCGGCGGCCGCCTGGTCGTCATCCCGACCGACACCGTGTACGGGATCGGCTGTGACGCGTTCAACCACGCCGCCGTGAAGGCGCTGCTCGCCGCCAAGGGCCGCGGGCGCGACATGGCCCCGCCGGTCCTCATCGGCTCCAAGCGCGCCCTCGACGGCATCGCCTCCGACGTCCCCGACTCCGCCAAGGACCTCATCGAGGCGTTCTGGCCCGGCCCGCTCACCGTGGTCGTGCCCTACACCCCGACCCTGACCTGGGACCTCGGCGACACCGACGGCACCGTCGCGGTGCGCATGCCGCTGCACCCGCTCGCGCTCGAACTGCTCAAGGAGACCGGCCCCATGGCCGTGTCCTCCGCGAACAAGCACGGCCAGCCCCCGGCCGAGACCGCCACCGACGCCAAGGCCCAGCTCGGCTCCGACGTCTCGGTGTACCTGGAGGCCGGCCCCAGCGAGGACAACCTGCCCTCGACCATCGTCGACTGCGTCGCGCACCCCCCGCAGGTGCTGCGCGAGGGCGCCCTGACGCTGGAGCAGATCCGCAAGATCGTCCCCGACACGCTCGACCGCGACGGCTACGGCCCCGGCCAGCGCCCCGAGGACCAGGAGGCCGACGAGCCCGGCGAGACCGCCGACGAACCCGCGGACGCCCCGAGCGAGGAGACCTCCGCGTGAGCGGCCCGTTCTCCGTGCTCCACGTGTGCACCGGCAACATCTGCCGGTCGCCCATGTCCGAGCGCATCCTCGACGGGCTCACCGGCGACGGGGTGTACAACCACGGCGCCGGCACCTCTTCGTGGCACGAAGGGGACGACATGCAGCCGTTCTCCGCGCGCGAGCTGGAGGACCGCGGCTACGAGAGCGCCGGGCACGGCGCGCGCCACCTCACCCGCGCCCACGTCGAAGCCTCGGACCTCGTCCTGGTCGCCACCGGCGGCCACCTCGACTTCGTCACCGAGCACTACCCCGAGGCCGCCGGGAAGACCTTCCTCGTGCGGACCTTCGGCAGCCTCGCGGCCGACGTCGCCGCGGAGCTTCCCGAGGGCGACGTGCACACCCGCGGCAAGGCGCTCGTGGCCCTCGCCGAGCTGCGCCGGGACAGGTACGAGGCGGTCGACCTGGCCGACCCCTGGGGCCTGAGCCGCGCCGACTACGCCCGGATCGCCGACCAGCTGGAGACCGCGCTCAAGCCCGTCGCGGCGGCCCTGGAAGGGGACGCGTGAAGTCCGCGCGGGGGTTCCTCAAGCCGTGCTTCGCCGTCGCGGGCGCCGCGGCGGTGCTCGCGGCCGTCCTCGGCTGGGTCTTCGCGGGCGCCGTCGGCGCCTGGGCGGCCCCCGCGGGCGTCGCATTGGCGGCCTTGGGGTTCGCCGGTTCGGTGCAGGCGGTGGCCGCCGTGGAGCGAATTGACCTGCGTCTCACTCTCCCTATGGCTTTGATCACATACGCGGTCAAGCTGATGATCGCGTTCTTTGCACTGTGGACAGTGAAATCGACGGTCCCCGATGCCCTCCTCCCGTTCGCCTGGGGGATCGTCGGCGGCGCCGTGGTGTGGCTCGCGACCCAGGCTGTCTGGGCTTATAAGGCGAAGATCCCCTACATCGAGCTGAACCAGGGATCTTGACGCTTCCTTGACGCCCCCGGCACCGCGACACGCGGTGTTTCGTGGAGGTTGACAATTGCGCACCGATGGCGCTCATCTCAGCGAACCCGCTGGGCAGTTCCTGCGTAGTAGCTGTTAGAGTTCAATCCGACATGGCCGACATGGAACCCCCCGAACGCAAGCCCCAGCCTGACGGTTCTGACATGGGCTGGCGCGCTCTGGGATATCTGCTGTCCGGGATCATCGTCTGGGGTGGTCTCGGATATCTCGTCGACCTGTGGCTCGGACTGCCCAAAGTCGGGCTCCTGGTAGGGATGCTGGTCGGTGCTGGAGCGGGGATGTACCTGCTCATCAAGCAGATGTCGCCGTAGTTTTGACCGACACTGACTGAGAGGCGTGGCTCGCGTGACCGACTCAGCCATCGTGCTGGCCGAAGGGGAGTCCCACTTCCCGCCCGGTATCCACAGCTTTGACTTTGCCGACTGGTTCTCCGGGCTCACCGGGACCGCGCTCGCCCACATGTTCACCACCATCACGATGGTGGTCTGGGCGACCGTCGCGATCCTGATCATCTTCTTCCTGTGGGCCAACCGCAAGCCCCAGATCGTCCCCACCAAGAAGCAGTGGATGGCGGAGTCCGCCTACGGCTTCATCCGGAACACCGTCGCCATCGACCTGATGGGCAAGAAGGACGGCGTCAGGTTCGCCCCGTACCTCGCGACGCTGTTCCTGTTCATCGTCCTCATGAACTTCTGGGCCATCGTGCCCGGCATCCAGATCTCGCCGATGTCGCACATCGCGTTCCCGGCGATGCTGGCGGTCCTGTCGTGGATCATCTACGTCTGGGTCGGCATCAAGACCCACGGCTTCGCCAAGTGGTTCAAGATGACCGTGGTGCCCCCGGGCGCCCCCGGGTTCATCTACCCGCTCCTGGTCCCGATCGAGATCCTGCAGAACATCTTCCTGCGGCCGATCACGCTGGCCCTGCGGCTCTTCGCGAACATGTTCGCCGGCCACCTCATCCTGCTGGTGTTCATCCTCGGCGGGTTCGAGATGCTCAACTCCAGCAACTTCTTCATCCAGGGCCTGTCGGTCTTCTCGTTCGCCATGGGCATCGGCATGACGCTCTTCGAGCTCATCGTCATCCTGCTCCAGGCGTACGTGTTCACGCTGCTGACGGGCATGTACATCCAGGGGTCCCTCGCGGAGGAGCACTAGCTCCCACGAACTTCCGCCCCTCAATCAGTTTTCGCAATTGAACAACATCGTGCGCGTGACGGACACGCCACGCTGACACCTAGGAGAAAAACGCCATGGAAGGCACTCTCAACGTCGTCGGTTACGGCCTCGCTGCGATCGGCCCCGGTATCGGTGTTGCCCTGATCTTCGCCGCGTGGATCACCGCCACCGCGCGTCAGCCCGAGTCGGCCGGCATCACCCGCCCGATGCTGTTCATGGGCTTCGCCCTCGTCGAGGTTCTGGCCCTCTTCGGCCTGGTCCTCGCCTTCGCCCTTTCCTAGCAGACAACCGGAGCGATGATGATTCACGCCGCCGAAGAAAGTGGAGCGGGCATCCTCTTCCCGATCTGGCAAGAGATGCTCGTCGGAGCCATCGCCTTCGGTCTGCTGTGCTTCGTGCTCATGAAGTTCGTCTTCCCCCGCATGGAGAAGACGTTCGAAGCACGAGTGGACGCGATCGAAGGCGGCATCGAGCGCGCCGAGCGTGCTCAGGAAGAGGCCAACCAGACGCTCGAGGAGTACCGCCGCAAGCTCGCCACCGCACAGGAGGAGGCCGCGGCGATCCGCGACGAGGCCCGTGCGACGGCCGAGGCCGGCAAGGAGGAGATCCTGGTCTCCGCCCGCGAAGAGGCCACCCGCATCATCGCGGCCGGCCACGCCCAGGCCGAGGCGTCGCGCCAGCAGCTCATCCGCGAGCTGCGCAGCGAGGTCGGCAACCTGGCGGTCGACCTGGCCGGGAAGATCATCGGCCAGCGGCTCGCCGGCGACGCCGACACGACCGCCACGGTCGACCGGTTCCTCGCCGAGATCGCGGACGAGACGGCCGAGACGAGCGGAGCGCGCTGATGTCGACGACTGGACGCGAGAGCATCGAGGCCGGCCGGGCCGTGCTGGAGGCCGCCGCCTCCGGCGCCTCGGCCGAGCAGCTCACCGAGTGCGGCGATCAGCTGCTGGAAGTGACGCGGTTCCTCGTCGACCAGCCTCGGCTGCGTCGCGCCCTGTCCGACCCCGCCCGCGCGGCGGACGACCGCGAGGGGCTGCTCCGCCGGCTCCTCACCGGTCAAGTCGGCGACACCGCCGCTGACGTGGTGGCCGCGCTCGTGCGCGGCCGCTGGGGCACCCCGTCCGAACTGGTGGACGGCACCGAGCACCTCGCCCTCGAGGCGCTGCTGCTCGCCGCCGCCAAGGACGGCAGCCTGGCGAACGTCGAAGACCAGCTGTTCCGCTTCGGACGGCTCGTCGACGGCGACGCCGAGCTCGCCTCGGTCCTCGGCGCCTCCGGCACCGACCCCAAGGGCCGGGCCTCGCTGACCGAGCGCCTGCTCGACGGCAAGGCCGAACCCGTGACCGTGAAGCTCGCGGCCGCCGCATGCCACGGCATCGGCGGGCGCAGCTTCCACGCCTCACTGGCCCACCTGGTCGAGACCGCCGCGGCGGCCCGCGACGAGTCCGTGGCCTACGTGACCGTGGCCAAGCCGCTCGACGAGAACGGCGAGCGCCAGCTCGGCGCCAAGCTGTCGCTCGTCTACGGCCGCCCGGTGGCGCTCAAGGTCACCGTCGACCCCGCGATCGTCGGGGGCATCCGGGTGCAAGTCGGCTCGGACCTGTGGGACGGCTCCGTCTCGCGCCGCCTCGACGAAGCCCGCCAAGCCTTGGCCGGACGCTGATCCAGCCGGTAGCAACAGAAAGGGAAACGTTCAGATGGCTGAATTGACCATCTCCTCTGACGAGATCCGCAACGCGCTCGACGCGTACGTCTCGTCGTACCGGCCGGAGATCACCCGCGAAGAGGTCGGTACCGTCACCTCCGCCGGCGACGGCATCGCCGTCGTGGAGGGCCTGCCCTCCGTCATGGCCAACGAGCTCCTGGAGTTCGAGGGCGGCGTCATGGGCCTCGCCCTGAACCTCGACGTGCGCGAGATCGGCGCCGTGCTCCTCGGCGACCCGACCAAGGTCGGCGAGGGCCAGCCCGTCAAGCGGACCGGCAAGGTCCTCTCGGTGCCGGTCGGCGACAAGTTCCTGGGCCGCGTCGTCGACGCCCTGGGCAACCCCATCGACGACCTCGGCGAGATCGAGGCCGAGGGCGAGCGCGAGCTCGAGGCCCAGGCCCCGAACGTCATCAACCGCCAGTCGGTGGGCGAGCCGGTCGAGACCGGCATCAAGGCCATCGACTCGATGACCCCCATCGGCCGCGGCCAGCGCCAGCTCATCATCGGCGACCGCAAGACCGGCAAGACGCAGGTCGCGATCGACACGATCATCAACCAGCGCGCGAACTGGGAGTCCGGCGACCCGACGAAGCAGCTGCGCTGCATCTACGTCGCGATCGGCCAGAAGGGCTCCACGGTCGCCGGCATCAAGGGCATGCTCGAAGAGCACGGCGCGATGGAGTACACCACCATCGTGGCGGCCAACGCCGACGAGCCCGCGGGTCTGAAGTACCTCGCCCCCTACACCGGTTCGGCCATCGGCCAGCACTGGATGTACGGCGGCAAGCACGTCCTCATCGTCTTCGACGACCTGTCGAAGCAGGCCGAGGCGTACCGCACCGTGTCGCTGCTGCTGCGCCGTCCCCCGGGCCGCGAGGCGTTCCCCGGCGACGTCTTCTACCTGCACTCCCGTCTGCTGGAGCGCTGCGCGAAGCTGTCCGACGAGCTGGGCGCGGGCTCGCTGACCGGTCTGCCGATCATCGAGACCAAGGCCGGCGACATCTCGCAGTTCATCCCGACCAACGTCATCTCGATCACCGACGGCCAGGTCTTCCTCGAAGAGGGCCTGTTCAACTCGGGCGTGCGGCCGGCGATCAACGTCGGCACCTCCGTCTCCCGAGTCGGCGGCGCCGCCCAGACCAAGGGCATGCGCTCGGTGGCCGGCTCGCTGCGTCTGGACCTGGCCCAGTACCGCGACCTGGAGGCGTTCGCCGCCTTCGCGTCGGACCTGGACGCCGCGTCCCGCGCGCAGCTGGACCGCGGTCTGCGCATGGTCGAGCTTCTCAAGCAGGGTGTGGCCGCGCCGCTCCCGATGGGCGAGGAGACCATCTCGATCTGGGCCGGCACCGCGGGCGAGCTCGACGACATCCCGGTGGGCGAGGTGCGCCGCTTCGAGAGCGAGTTCCTCTCGTACATGCGCTCCAACCACAAGGACGTCGTCGCCCAGCTCAACGCGGGCAAGGACAAGGTGTCGGGCGACATCGAGGACACCCTCAAGCGCGCCGTCGCCAAGTTCAAGCAGATGTTCAAGGCCAACGCCGACGACCTGCACGTGACCGACGTCGCCGAGGACGCCCTTGAGGGCGACGTCGACGTCGAGACCGTCAAGCGCGTCAAGAAGGGTTAGCCATGTCAGCGCAGCTTCGTACTTTGCGCAAGCGGCTGAAGTCGACCCAGTCCATCAAGAAGATCACCAAGGCGCAGGAGCTGGTCGCGACCAGCCGGATCTCCAAGGCGCAGGACCGGGTCGCGGCGTCGCTGCCGTACTCCCGGGCCATGACGAGCGTGATGACGTCCCTGGCGTCGAACGCGTCGATCAACCACCCGCTGCTCCAGCCGCGTGCGGCGGTGCGCCGGGCGGGCGTCCTGGTGATCACGGCCGACAAGGGGATGTGCGGCGCGTACAACGCGAACGCCATCCGCACGGCCGAGCAGCTGGTCTCGCGCCTGTCCGAGGAGGGCAAGGTCCCGGTCCTGTACGTCGCCGGCCGCAAGGGCGTCGACTACTACCGGTTCCGCTCCCGGAAGATCGAGCAGTCGTGGACCGGGTTCTCGCAGACCCCGAAGGTCTCGGACGCGCAGGAGATCACGCGGACGCTGCTCGCGGCGTTCATGTCCGGCGCCGACGACGATGGTGACGACGCGGGTGCCGACGGTATCCTCGGAGTGGACGAGCTGCACATCGTGCACACCAGGTTCGTCTCGCTGCTGACGCAGACTCCCGAGCCGCGGCAGCTGGCGCCCCTCGAGGTCGAGGAGGTGGAGGAGTCCGAGCTCGAAGAGCACGTGCTCCTCCCGGACTACGAGTTCGAGCCGAACCCGGAGGCGCTGCTCGACGCGCTGCTGCCGAAGTACCTGACGACCCGCATCTACGCGTCGCTGATCGACGCCGCGGCCAGCGAGCTGGCGTCGAAGCGTCGGGCGATGAAGGCGGCCTCGGACAATGCCGATGAATTGATCAAGACCCTGCGGCGGAGCGCGAACGCGGCGCGGCAGGCGGCGATCACGCAGGAGATCAGCGAAATCGTGGGCGGGGCCAGTGCCCTTTCCGCCGCAGGAAGAGAGTAACGATGACTGACACCCAAGGAGTGGGGCGCGTCGTACGGGTCATCGGGCCCGTCGTCGACGTCGAGTTCCCGCGAAACGCCATCCCGGCGATCTTCAACGCACTCCACGTTGACGTGACCTACGGCGACAGCCCGAAGACGCTGACCCTGGAAGTGGCCCAGCACCTGGGCGACAGCCAGATCCGCGGCATCTGCATGGCGCCGACCGACGGCCTCGTCCGCGGCGCCGAGGTGCGCGACACCGGCGCGCAGATCAAGGTCCCGGTCGGCGACGGCATCAAGGGCAAGGTCTTCAATGTCCTCGGCGAGTGCCTCAACCTCCCCGAGGGGGAGACGCTCGAAGCCGACGACCACTGGGAGATCCACCGCCACGCCCCGGCGTTCGCGCAGCTGGAGCCGAAGACCGAGATGCTGGAGACCGGCATCAAGGCGATCGACCTCCTCGCCCCGTACGTCAAGGGCGGCAAGATCGGCCTGTTCGGCGGCGCCGGCGTGGGCAAGACGGTGCTCATCCAGGAGATGATCATCCGCGTCGCCCAGAACTTCGGCGGTTCGTCGGTGTTCGCGGGCGTCGGCGAGCGCACCCGTGAGGGCAACGACCTCATCGCGGAGATGGACGAGGCGGGCGTGCTCCCGAAGACCTCGCTCGTCTACGGCCAGATGGACGAGCCGCCGGGCGTGCGTCTGCGCGTCGCCCTGTCGGCCCTGACGATGGCCGAGTACTTCCGCGACGTCAAGAACCAGGAGGTGCTGCTCTTCATCGACAACATCTTCCGGTTCACGCAGGCCGGTTCGGAGACCTCCGCGCTGCTGGGCCGCATGCCCTCGGCCGTGGGCTACCAGCCGACCCTCGCCGACGAGATGGGTGAGCTCCAGGAGCGCATCACCTCGCTGCGCGGCAAGGCCATCACCTCGATGCAGGCCGTGTACGTCCCCGCGGACGACTACACCGACCCGGCGCCGTTCACCGCGTTCACGCACCTGGACGCGACGACGAACCTCGAGCGGAAGATCTCCGACAAGGGCATCTACCCCGCGATCGACCCGCTGGCCTCGAACTCCCGCATCCTGGAGCCCGAGGTCGTCGGTGCCGAGCACTACGCGGTGGCGTCGACGGTGAAGCAGATCCTGCAGAAGTACAACGAGCTGCAGGACATCATCGCGATCCTCGGCATGGACGAGCTGTCCGAAGAGGACCGGCTCGTCGTGGGCCGGGCGCGCCGCATCGAGCGCTTCCTGTCGCAGAACACCTTCGCGGCGAAGCAGTTCACCGGCGTCGAGGGCTCGTTCGTCCCCGTCAAGGAGACCGTCGAGGCGTTCAAGAAGATCGCCGAGGGGGAGTACGACCACTTCCCCGAGCAGGCGTTCTTCATGTGCGGCGGTCTCGACGACCTGCACCGGAACGAAGAGGAGCTCCGCAAGAAGGGCTAGCCCTTCTTCGCAGTACTCGACGAACGGCCCCGGAACCGACTGGTTCCGGGGCCGTTCGCCTTTCCCCCTTGGTGGAACGCTGGTCAGTCGTCGTTGTCGTCGTCGCCGGACTGGAGCGCGGCGGCGGGCACGCCGGCCGTGCAGGTGGCGATGTAGTGGAAGCCGTCGTCATCGTCGTCGTCATCGCCCGCGGCGGTGAACGTGACCGACGCCTGCGGGCCGGGCCCCTGGTCGACGGCGGCGGCGTTCCAGCCCTGCGCTGGCGTCCACCACGAGATGCGGACCTCGTCGCCCTCGCACACCGCCATGAACGTGCCGCCGTCGCCGCCGAGCACATGGCCCCCGGCTTCGGTCGGCGGCGCCTCGGAGGCCGCCGTGGTCTCAGCGCCCGTCGGCGTCCCGCTCGCGGACGGCTCGTCGGTGGTCCCCGCGTGGTCCGCGTCCGCGAGCTGCTCCAGCACGTCGTCCTCGGACATCGGCTGCTCGGGCCCGGCGAGGCTCCCGCCCTGCGCCAGCGCCACCGCGCCGATCCCCGCCGCCACGGCGACCGCCGCGAACGTCACCCACCCGGCCACCGCCCATTTCCTCTGCATGGCCCCAGGATGCGGCCCCGATGGTTAAGGCCGCGATAAGACGGGTCTAAGCCCTGGTCAGGGTGTGGCCGGTTCGCGTTCTTCCGCATAGGCTTCCGGCCATGGCCCAACTGCTCCTGATCGAGGACGACGAGCGGGTCCGCACGACGCTCATGCGCTCGCTGCGGGACCTGCGCCACCAGGTCGCCTCCGCGCCCGACGCGATGACGGGCCTGCGCGCCGCGATCGACCACCGCCCCGACCTGGTCGTGCTTGACCTCGGGCTGCCCGACCTCGACGGCGCGCAGATGCTGCGGATGCTCCGCGGCGTCTCCGACGTGCCGGTGATCGTGGCGACCGCCCGCGACGACGAGGACGAGATCGTGCGCGTCCTCGGCTCGGGCGCCGACGACTACGTGGTCAAGCCCTTCACCGCCAAGCAGCTCGACGCGCGCATCCAGGCCGTGCTGCGCCGCGTCGGCGGCCCAGCAGCCGACCCCACGGTCACCGTGGGGCCCTTGCGCATCGACCCGCGCGGACGCGCCGCGCACCTCGACGGGAAGCCGCTGGAACTGAGCCCCAAGGAGTTCGACCTGCTGCACTACCTCGCGGCCCGCGCCGGCGAGGTGGTCGCCAAGCGCCAGCTCCTCACCGACGTGTGGGACCTGCCGTTCGGCGGCGCGGACAAGACCGTCGACGTGCACCTGGCGTGGCTGCGGCGCAAGCTCGGCGAGACCGCGCAGGCGCCGCGGTTCCTGCACACCGTGCGCGGCGTGGGCGTCAAGCTCGTCGACCCCGCGGGCGGCGCGGCATGAGGGCCCGGCTGACGCTGCTCGTGGCCGCCACCGCGAGCCTCATCCTCCTGGCGTTCTCGATCCCCATGGCGATCCTGCTGCGCAACAGCGCGGCCCAGCACGCGGTCGACAGCGCGCAGCAGGAGGGCCAGACCCTCGTGAGCACGGTCAGCTCCGGCGACCGGGCCGCGACGCAGGCGGCCGTGGAGAGCTACAACGTCGCCGGGCTGTACCCGGTCACGGTGTTCTGGCCCGACGGGTCGGTCATCGGCGTCGACGCGCCGCGCTCGAACGCGGTCGAACTCGCCGCGGCCGGGTCCTCGATCACCGCCGAGGCCGACGGGGGCCGCGAGGTCCTGTTTAACGTGAACGTCGACGGGCGGGCCGCGGTCATCCGCGTCTACGTCTCCGACGACCAGCTCACCGCCGGCGTCGCCCGCTCGTGGCTGCTCCTCGGCGCGATCGCCCTGCTGCTCTTGGGGTTCGGGCTGCTGCTGGCGTGGCGGCTCGCGCAGGTGATCCTGGTGCCGCTGCACGACCTCGCGGCCGTGTCCCACCGCCTCGCCAGAGGCGACCTCGACGCCCGCGCCGACGCCGCGGGCCCGGCGGAGCTGCGGAACGTCGGCACCGCGCTGAACACCCTCGCCGACCGCATCCGGGAGCTCCTGGAGGCCGAGCGCGAGCGGGTCGCCGACCTCTCGCACCGGCTCCGGACCCCGCTCACCGTCCTCAGACTCGAGACCGAGGCCCTGGGGGACCACGCGCAGCGCGAACCCGTGGAGCGGGCCGTGGCCGATGTGGAGCGGGCTGTGAACGAGGCGATCCGCGACGCCCGCAACCCGGCCCAGGCCGGGACCTGCGACGCCGCCGCCGTCGTGGCCGAGCGGGTCGAGTTCTGGTCGGCGCTGGCGGAGGACACCGCCCGCGAGTGCCGGGTCCGGCTCGCGCCGGGGCCGCTGCCGGTGTCGCTGTCGGCCGCCGACCTCGCCGCCGCCATGGACTCGCTGCTCGCCAACGTCTTCGCGCACACCCCGGACGGGACCGCGTTCGAGGTCCGCCTCGTGCCCCGCTACGAGTCGGGTGCCACAGTGGACGTCGCGGACGAAGGGCCGGGGCTCCCCAACCTCGGGGTGTTCCAGCGCGGCCGCTCCGAAGGCGGCTCCACGGGCCTGGGCCTCGACATCGCCGGGCGCGCCGCCGCCGCCTCGGGCGGCCAGCTCGTGTTCGGCCAGGGCCCGGGCGGCAGGGGCGCGCTCATCAGGCTCGAACTCGGCTGAGCCGCAACCGAAACCGCACCGCTCACCGTCCCGGGAAGCACTCGTTGAGCGCCCGCGCCCACGGGTTCCCGTGCATCCCGGGCGCGAGCACCGCCACCGCGAGGCAGTACTTCGAGACCGCCACCGGCCGCGCCCCCATCGACCACAGGAGACGGTCTGCCGAGCCGCCCGGCCGGGCCGCCTTGACCTCCACGAGGCACCGCGGCCGCGCGGCCACCGTGCCGGAGGCGGTGACGCACCGCAGGTCCTCGTCGCACGTGATGCGCACGCCCGCAGCCGGGTTCACGAGCGTATGCCGTCGGTAGTCGGTGCGCAGCCGCGGCTCCAGGCCCGGCGGGACGCCCATCCCGTACGCCTCCCGCAGCGCCCGCGCCAGGTGTGCGGCGGCCTCGGGGGTGATCCGGGCGGCGTCGGCCGCGGCGTACGGCAGGCGCTCCTTGACCGTGTCCTGCCTGGCGCCCTTCACCTTCACCTCGAACGCGCAGTCGCCCGAGTCCGCGTAGAGCCGGGTGCGGACCTTGAAGCGCCGCCGCCGGCCCTGCCGGTGCTGCCGGTACGTCAAGAGGTCCGGGGTGTCGAAGTACACCGACTCGTACGCGAACCGGCGCCGCCCGCCGATGTCGAGGCACGACCACTCGCCGGTGTCCGCCAGGCGGTCCTGGAACCACCGGTACCGCTCGGGCGTCAGCAGGTACTTCGTGTCGACGCGCGTCTGGAGGTCCGCGGCGGCGACCACCTCGTCGAGCCCCATGGCGCCGAACGCGCCGAGGCCGCTCACCGGGTCCTCGCCAGCGGCACGGTGCGCTCGGCCGGGACCCGCCGCGACGGCGACCCGTGCGGCACGAAGCGCACGTCGACGGTCATCGTCTCGCGCACGTAGTCGGTGTCGACCACCTCGAACTTGCGCACCGAGGCGTCCAGGCGCCGCTCCAGGTCCTCCCGCAGGCGCGCCTCGTCGCGGTGGACCGTGTCGAGCACGACCATGCGGTGGCGTGACCGGTACGCCAGGCGCGGGTGGTCGGCCACGAACATGGTGACCACCAGCAGGACCGACAGCCCGATCATCACCAGCGGCCGCGAGGACCCGATGCCGTTGATGAGGCCGAGCGCCAGGGCCGTGAAGTAGTAGCCGACGTCGCGCTGGGAGATCTGGTCCGAGCGCAGCCGCAGGATCGACAGGACCCCGAAGAGCCCGAACGCGAGTCCGAGGCTCACCTGCTGCGAGAGCATGAGCGCCGAGACCGCGAAGACCCCGACGTTCAGGGCGACGTACGCGAGCGCGAGGTCGGTGCGGTGGTGCCGCCGGTAGTAGATCGCGCACGCGAGCACGGTGATCGCGAACAGGTCGACGGGCAGGGCGAGTGCGAGCGCGAGACTCACGGTTCCTCCTCGGGGGCCGGGGCGCCGCCCGGTCGGGCGGCATGGGAGGAACCGTATTGGGCCGGAGGTTAAGCGGCCGCTAAGCAGTGAATAACGAGCGGACAAGCGGTGAACGGGAAGGGCCGCGGCCGTTCGGATACAGCGAAGGTGCAGACGCCGTGCCGGTTCAGATGCCGCGGCCGCGGCGGTGCAGGGCCGCCATCACCGCGGGGACGCCCACGATGCCGGCCGCCGCGGCGGCGGCGACGGCCGCGCGGGGCTCGCCCGGGTTCGCCTTCGTGGCGCGCAGGGCCCACCGCAGGGCCTCCTTGCGGTCGCCGATCGCCGCGTGCCAGCACGCGATCTGCCCGTAGACCCGCGCGGCGCCCTCGGGGCTGCCGTGGATCTCGGGGTGGCGGTCGAGGATCCACCGCAACGAGGAGATCTTGGTGTCCCAGCGGGTCTCGAAGTGCGACCCGGCCCAGTTCACGAGCGCGTACGGCGTGTCCACGTGCGCGATCGGCCGGCGCCGGGACGCCCGCAGGAGCATGTCCCAGTCCTCGTTCTGCGAGCCCGGGGCGTCCTCCGCGACGAGCCCGAGCCCGCCCAGGAGCGCCGAGCGGCGGAACAGGAACGTCGAGGAGTGGAGCATCATCATCCGCGACCGCAGCAGGTCCACGTGGCGCACGGTCGACTTGAGCGCGAGCCGCGCGTTCCGCTTGCCGCGGTAGTCGACCTCGATCGCGGTGGTGCACAGCTCGGCCTCGGTGCCGAGGGCCGCGACCTGCGCGGCGAGCTTCCCGGGCAGCCATTCGTCGTCGTCGTCGAGGAACGCGACCAGGTCGGTCTCGACCGCGGCGATCCCGGTGTTGCGGGCCCCCGCCAGGCCCGGGGTGCGCTCGTTGCGGACCACCCGCACCGGGCGCCCCTCGGTCGCGGCGGGCCCGCCGTTGAGCTCCGCCTCCAGGCCCGGGTCGGGCTTGGCCCGGTCGAAGACCACGACGACCTCGATCGCGCCGGGGTAGAACTGGGTCAGCACCGACCGCAGGGCGGCCCGCATCTGCTGCGGGCGGTCGTGCGTCGGGATCACGACCCCGACGGAAGGCCAGTCAGTCACGTGCGCTCACCTCTTCGCGTGCGGGATCCTCCAGCGGCGCATCGTCCTCGCTCAGGTACCCATACCTCCCCAGGAGGGGCCGCGTCAAGGTCGAGACCATCCTGCGGGTGCCGTCCGAGAGGTCCTCGGTCCACGCCTCGTCGGGGAAGATCGGGATGCGCCCGACGGTGAACCGCATCGGGTTGCCCGCCGCCGAGTGGCTCGGGCCCAGGTCGGCCCAGCCGTCGCCGATGTAGTTCAGGTCCGACTCGACCAGGTCGAGCCCGCAGAACCGCGCGAGCGAGGCGATGACCCGCCTGGGGCGCTGGATGATCCGCTCGTACCGGACCCGCCGCACCGGGACCCCGCGGCGGGCCAGGAGGCTGAACGCGGCGTTCTGCGCGTTCCACAGCATCGCGGCCTTCGCGGGGGAGTAGCGGGTCATCTGGTCGCCGGTGGGCGACTCGGGACGGCGCACCTGCTTCGTCCACGAGTAGGCGACGCCGCGCGAGTCGCGCACGACGTGCATGACCCGCAGATCGATCTTCGGGGACCAGCGCAGGCAGTACGCGAGTGACGCGTGCTTCGAGGAGTCGACCACGACCTGCGCCCGCGTGTCCTTCGCGGCGGCGGCGTAGATCTTCTCGAAGTACTCGGCGTACTCGGTGACGAGCTGGTGCTGCGCGGGCGCGAGCTTCTTCGCGGCGAGCGCCGGGATGTGCCGGGTGCGGTCGACGGTGTGCTTCAGGGCGTTCAGCCGCTCGACGTCCACGTCCTCCCAGGACCCGAACGCGCGCGAGCCGATGCGCTGCCAGAACTCGCAGTGCGAGAAGGTCGCGCCGCACGCGCACATCTCGTTGCCGACCAGGTCCCGCTCCCACAGGTGGGTGATCTCCCCGAGCGGGACGACCCCGGGCAGCTGCCCCAGCAGGCGCTCCAGGAGCGTGGTGCCGGAGCGGCCCAGGCCCCCGATGAAGACCACCTTGACGCGGTTCTCGGACTGCTCGGACTGCTCGGCCGTTCTCCAGCTCACTGAACCCTCGCTCACCCTCGTGCTCCCCCTGTATCGACTCCTATAACGAGCCGGGGTGGGGTCGGGGACACGCCCTGGACCGAAAAAACCCGGAAAACCGCCCGCCGGGCTCTAGCGTCTGATGTCATGGAGCGCTTGGGCCCTGCGCGCGCCGGAGGCGCGAGCGGCAGACCTTCCCCACGAGTCCGCTTGGGCGGCATCGGCATCGACCCCGTCACGGAGGCCGAGGCGGTTGCGCGCGTGCTCGCGTCGATCGAGGCCGGCCGCGGGGGGCGGATCGTCACCCCGAACGTGGACATCGTCGCCGCCGCGCGCCGCCGCCCCGAACTGCGCGCGGTCGTCGACGCCGCCGACCTCGTCACCGCCGACGGGGCGCCGCTGGTGTGGGCGGCCCGGCTCGCGGGCACGCCGCTGCCCGCCCGGGTCGCCGGCTCCGACCTGGTGTGGAGCCTGTCGGCCGCGGCCTCCGAACGGGGCCTGCGCATCGCGCTCCTGGGCGGCACGCCCGATGGCGCCGCGCGCCCCACCGAGCGCGCCGCCGAGATCCTCGAAGCCCGCTACCCGGGCCTGAAGGTGGTCGGCGCCTGGTGCCCCCCGATGGGCTTCGACACGGACGAGTCGCAGTGGCGCGCGCTGGTCGAGCGCGTCCAGGCCGCCGCCCCCGACCTGGTCTACGTCGGCCTGGGGTTCCCGAAGCAGGAGCACGTGTGCGTGCGCCTGCGCACCGCGGCCCCCAGGGCGTGGCTCCTCGGCTGCGGCGCGAGCATCGACTTCATCGCCGGATACCGCCGCCGCGCCCCGAAGTGGATGCGGCGCACCGGCACCGAATGGCTGTTCCGGATGTGCTCGGAGCCCCGCCGCCTCGTGCGCCGCTACCTCCGCGACGACCTCCCCGAGGCGCTGCGGCTCCTCGCCGAGGCCGCGGGAGCACGCCGGAACCGGCCCTGAGCGCGCCCCTGCGGACCGGACGGCACCGCCCGGTCGCCGGGCAGTGCGTCTACCGCCTGCGGGCGATGTAGACGACGTCCGTGGCCCACTTCGACATCGGCGAGCACAGCATCGTGTCGGCGGCCTTCGACGCCCAGATCCACGGCCGCCGGTAGCACCCCTGCGTGAACATCGTGAAGCCCTGCATGCCGACCAGCTCGAACCCGTGCCGGTCGAACAGCTCCGCCATCTCCTCGTGCGACAGCTCCTGGAACCACGTGTGCGCGTCCAGGCGCCCGAAGGTCTTGCGCAGGTGCCGCAGCGACGACGCGTTCCCGTGGTTCTCCACCAGCAGCAGCCCCGAGTCCGGGTCCGGCAGCGCCATCGACGCGAAGTCCATCAACTGGTCCCGCAGGTGCAGGTCCACGTTGAGCACGAACCGGAACGCCGTCACCAGGCGCGGCCGCGTCTCGTCCGGCTCCGGCACCGCCAGGCCCGGCGCCACCAGGTGCGCGTGCCCCGGCGTGCCCAGCTCCCGGCCCTTCTGGAGCATCGCCTCCGACGTGTCGTACCCGTGCGACACCGACACCAGGCCCGCGAGCATCCGCGCGACCCGGCCCGTCCCCGACGCGAAGTCGTGGTGCACCGGCGGCATCCCGAACGCGTGCGGCACGAAACCGCGCAGCCAGCCCGTCTGCCGGCTCGACACGATCGACGAGAACGTCCCGGGCGCGTAGGTGCGCTCGGCGTACTTCTCGACCGCCGTCGGGTCCCGGAAGACCTCGGTGTAGTTGGCTGCCACGGTGCTCCCCCTCAGATCCTGGTCCGGTAGCGCAGCAGCGCCACCGCCCACGCGGCACCGGCCGCCGCCAGCGCGGCGAGCGTCCACACCGGACCGAACGGCGAGACCGCCAGCGGCAGGACCCCGAACCCGAGGCCCGCCGCGAGCAGCGCACGCCGCGTCAGCGCCCCGAACGGATGCAGCCCGAAGGCGCGCCAGAGCTGCGCGAGTGGAACCAAATTATTGACCAGGACCGCCGCCGACCACGCGATCGCCGCGCCGACGACGCCCATCGTGGGGATCAGCGCCAGGTTCAACCCGACGTTGACGACGAGTGAGACGGAGACGTCGATCAGCTGCCAGGAGGTCTTCCCCGCCATCGACAGCATCGAGTCCACCACCCCGCACGCCGAGGCGCACATCATCGCCGGGACCAGCACCCACACCACCGTGCGCGCCTCGTCCGTGGCGTACTCGCCGCCGAACACCCGCAGGTACCAGTCGGCGAGGAGGCCCACCGCCAGGTACACCGGCCAGGTCAGCGACACGATCCACGCCGTCGACTCCTGGTACAGCGCCCGCGCCGACGCGGGCGCGCCCGCGGCCATCGCCGCCGCCGCTCGCGGCTGCACCGACTGGCCCACCGCGCCCGAGGCCATCTGGCCGACGATCACGAACCGGGTCGCCACCGTGTAGACCGCCGCCGCGCCCAGGCCCGCGAGCGCCGCCACCATGATGATGTCGAGCCGCTGGAGCCCCAGCTGCGCCACGCTCGCCGCCGCCCGCGGCGCGGTGAACCCCCAGAACGCCCGCGCTGAGACCCGGTCGGGGAACTCCCGGTCCGCGCCCGAGGCCCGGTGGCGCCGCAGCAGGTACCAGCCCGCGGCGAGCGCCGCGGGGAAGTACGGCAGCACCCACGCGAACGTGATCCACTGCGCCGTCGCCGTCCCCGCCAGGGCGATCGCCCCGAGGCCGAGGAGCTGGGCGACCGTGCGCCCGAGCTTGTCGATGACCACCGACGGGCCCATGAGACGGTACCCGCGCGTGGCCGCCAGCAGCGACTCCATCGCCACCGACGCGGGGATGAACACCGCGAGCAGCCGCACCAGGTCCGGGCTCGCGAACAGCGGCGCCGTCAGCAGCAGCGCGAACGCCGCCGCGAACGACGCGATCGCGGCCGGCCACAGGCCCAGCCGCAGCACCGACCCGATCGCCCCGTCCCGCCCGTTCCGGTGCAGCCGGGCGACCCAGTACACGAGCCCCGTCGGGGTCCCCAGGCGCGCGAGCGCGCCCGCGAGCATGAACACCGAGGTCGCCGCGAAGAACGCGCCCGCCTCGGCGGGGCTCAGCGCGACGGCCGCCAGCCACGTGACCGCCAGGCCCCCGAGCCCCGAGACCGCGGCCCCGACCAGGTTCGCCAGGCCCCCGCGGGCGGTGCCGCGCAGCTCCTCCCGGGTCCCCGCCTCCGCGTCCTGCGCGGTCAGCGCCGCCAACTCGGCACCCCTCCGAGCCAGTCCGCGAGCCGCTCGTCGTAGGGCCCGTAGTGCTCGGTCAGCAGCTCCCGCAGCTCCGCGGACATGGGGGAGGGGCGCCCGCGCGCGTTGTGGCGCGCGAACGCGAACTCGCCGATCCACGGCAGGCCCAGGAACCGCAGGACCCGCTCGAACGCGTCCTCGGGCCGGGTGAAGAACTCGCCCGAGTCCAGCACCAGCACCCGGTCGCGGCCCACCTGCGCCGCCAGCGGCTCCAGGAAGTCCGTGTACTGCCCGCGCGCGGTGTACGCGTGGTGCTGGTGCGCGAAGCTGTACAGCGCCGGGTCGGCCCGCAGCCGCGCCTCGACGCCGTCGAGCCGCGACGGCTCGGCCTCCACGGCCTCGGCGAAGTCCGCGATCGGCTCGAACCCGCGCGCCACCTCGTGCGCGTGGTGCGACCACGCCCGCTCGACCGGGTCGCGGACCAGCACGATCACCTTGACGTCCGGCAGGTCCCGCGCGAAGCGCGCCGCCGCGAGCGGGTGGTACAGGTAGTACGGGCTCGACTCGAACGCGATCGGCACCAGGCCGGTCCGGTCGGCGACGCGCGCGCCCGCCCCCTGCGTGGGGAAGTGCCCGCGGTACCAGGCCGGGCCGCGCTGGTAGTTCGTGTCGAAGTAGTGCACGCCCTTGTGGAACACCGGCTTCAGGATCGCCGGGTGCTGGGCCAGGGCCCGGTACAGGGAGGTGGTGCCGCAGCGCTGGCCGCCGCACACCAGCAGGCCCGGCAGCATCCGCGAGGAGGCCGTCAGGCGCCCGAAGGTGCGCGAGGAGTGGCCGACGACGGCCTTGAGCTGGGTCGGGATGCGCTCGCGCAGAGTCCGCTGGGTCATTCGATGTTCCTTGCCGCTCAACAGGTGCCGTCGGTGGAGCCGGCCTGCGCGGTCCGCTGGCGGGCGATGTGGCGCAGCAGGGTCGGCAGGAGCCAGCGGCCGAGGGCCCCCAGCGCCGCCCCGGCGCGCTCGGCCTGGTCGCCCATGTAGCGGGCGGCGAGGTCCACGAGGTACAGCAGCGCGGTCGGCTCGGCCTCCGCGGGGGCGACCCCCATCGGCGCGAGGATCGCGGGCGCGTCGGCGACGAGGCCGAGCACGGCCGTCGTCGGGTCGGTCGCCTTGGTGACGATGTCGTCCTGGAGCCGGAAGTGGACGGCGTCGAACCCGTAGGGGACGCCGGTCTCGAAGCGCTCCAGGTCCCACAGGTAGATGCGCTCCTCGGTCTCGCGGGTGTTCCACGGCGACCAGTCGCCGTGCCACGCGCCGAAGGTCATCGACGAGGACCCGTACCGGTCGAGGAGGGTCTCCCCGGCGGTCTGGAGCGTGTCGGCGTCGGGTTCGCCGCGCTCGGTGAGCGCCTTGAGCCTGGTGCGCAGCCGCGCGGCGTAGTCGGACTCCCCGAGCGGGAACCGCGAGGTGCCGCAGGCGTCGGCGAGTTCGCGCATGGCGGCGGTGCGGCGGGCCGTCCCGAGATCGGCGGGCGCTTCCCAGGCCGGGAGCGCCGAGGTCACCATCAGGTTGTGGCCGTTCCAGTTCCCGGAGTGCAGGAGCCGCGGCACGCGCAGCAGCCGGAGGTCGCAGAACTCGCTCAGGCGCTTGGTGGCGGCGGTCTCGGCGTCGACGAGTTCGCGGGTGAGCGCGTTGACGCCGAGCTTCGCGAACGCGACGGTGTTCGCGTCCCCGTCGAGGATCTGGAGCACCGGTTTGCGGTTCGCTCGCGCGGGGCCGATGTGGACGCTCAGGTGGACCTCGTGGCCGAGGACCGCCGCGAGGTGGTCGTCGATGCCCTCGGCGCCGCCGACCTTGACGCGGTGCGGCAGCAGCAGCCGGTCCAGGCCCAGGCGCAGCGCCAGGACCGCGGCGTCGCGCTTGAGGCGGGCGCCGCGCGCGGCCGGGCGCGCGTACCGCGACAGCGCCGCGGCGGCGACCTTCCGGTCGGCGGCCGGGATGAGGACGCGCGGCTTGCGGCGCCCGGGCACGACGATGTAGGGCCTGGCGGGCGCGTCCCCGGCGCTGCCGCCGGGGTAGAGCTGGTCGACCACCTCCGCGAGGTAGGTCGCCCGCCTGCGCAGGTCGTCGGCGGTCTTCAGTGCTCGACTCATCGGTTCTCCGTCTCTGGGCCCTGGGCACCGGGCGCGGTGGTTCTGTTGGCGGCGAGGAGGACGTAGCTGAGCAGCGTGAGCAGGAGGGGCGTCACCAGCGAGTTGTAGTAGAACATCGTGAGCAGCGAGAACCCGACCACGGCGCTCCCGGCGATGCCGACCGCTGAGTGGTCGGACCTGAAGCGCCACAGGACCGCGAGCGCGAACCCGAGGTACGCGGCGGTCCCGGCGATCCCGTGCGCGAACATGACCTGCCACAGCTGCCCGTTCCCGCCGAGGGTGCGCCCGCCGCAGCGGGGGCACTCGGGGGTCGGGCCGACGGCGATCGACTCGCCGGACCCGAGGGTCTTCCTGGTGGACCCGAAGCCGAGGACCGGCGAGTGCTCCACGACCAGTTCGGTGGCGCGCTCGGAGGAGAACGCCCGGCCCTCGTCGGAGTGGCCGTTGTCCATGCGGGCCTGCACCACGGTCCCCAGCGGCGTCAGGACCACGAGGAGCACCGCGGCGCATCCGGCGCCGCCGAGGGCGAGCATCCCGCCGGGCCGGCCGGAGACCAGCAGCCGCAGCGCGGTGAACACGGCGATGGCGGCGAGGCCGAGCCACAGGCCGCGGTTCATCGAGTAGACCGCCGGGACCAGCGAGACCGCCAGGAGCGCGACCGCGGCGACGCGCCACTTCGTCTTGAGCGGCAGGCAGAACGCGGCCACGGTGAACCAGACGGCGGTGATCGCGTAGTTGTTGCCCCACGTGTTCGTGTAGCCCCACGGGGCGGCCGGGCGCGGCGTCTCGTAGCCGAGGAAGTCCATGGTCTGGGCCGCCTGCGGGTGCACCAGCGACTGCACGAACCCGTCCTTCGCCACGGCGTTCGGCAGCATCGCCTCCACCGGGGACGTGTACTCGAAGCCTCCGAAGAACGTGCCGAGGAGCCCGCCCGCGACGGTGACGGCGAACAGCCACGCGAGCAGCCGGATCAACCGCTCGCGCCGGAGCTTCCCTTCGAGGACGAGGTTGTACGCCCACAGGGCGACGAGCGTGACGCAGCAGTAGAACCCGAACCGGTAGGTCGCCCCCGGGAGGCTCGACAGGAACGTCTCGGGCACCACCCCGGGCGGGTCGACGCCGAGGTTCGCGAGGCTGAGCACCACCGCGAGCAGGAACAGCAGCCACCACCCGAACGCGGGCGGGACCGCGATCGAGCGGCGCCGCACCAGCTTCACGGCGGCGACGGCGGCGACGAACGGGATCGCGAGCACGCCCAGCCCGAGCGCCCACCACAGCGGGTAGGCCGCGAGCAGCCACGTGAGCGAGGCGCCCTCGGACCGCTCGGCGGTCGCGCGCTCCCTGCCGGCCGAGCGGGCGGCCGCGAGCAGGGTCATCGCGGCTCGGCGGCGGGCGCCGCCGACGCGGTGCCCACCGCGGGGATCACCTCGGTGGCCGCGGCGTCGTCGACCGGTTCGAGCGAGTCGGTCGGCGTCTCGTCGGCGGTGGGGACGCGGCGCGACATGAGTTCGCGGCGCGCGGTCGGCAGCGGCACGGTGTTCATCGGCCCGAGCACGCCCGGGAGCAGGACCGCGCCGAGCAGCGGCGTGTCGATCTGCCGCATGGCGACCGCGGCGGCCGCGGTCTCGGCGATCGCGTCGCGCTGCGACTGGACGGCGAGGATCACGGCGTCGGCGTGCCCGGCGAGGAGCTGGGCGTCGGCCGAGCACGACAGCGGCGGCGCGTCGACGACCACGAACCGGCCCGCCTCGGCGAGCTTCGCGAAGGTCTCGGCGGCGGCCTCGCTGGTGGGCCCGGCGGCGCGCGCGGCGGCGCCGGGGCCGATCACCGACAGGCTCGGCTGCCGCGGCGCGGCCTGGACCGCGGTGGCGAGGTCGATCCGGCCCGACCACGCGTCGGCGAGGCCCGGGACCGGGTCGGTGCCGAACAGCTCCGGCAGGCCCACGGTGGTGCTCGGGTTCGCGGCGACGGCCGTGACGCGGTCGCCCGCGCGGGCCATCGCGGTGGCGAGGTTCGCGGCGACGACGCTCGCGGCCGGCCCGGGCGCGACCCCGGCGACGACGATGACGCGCTGGTCGCGGGTGAGCTGCGAGGCGACGATGTTCCGCAGCTGCGAGAACACCCGCCCGCCGGGGCTGTAGGCCCCGAACACCTCGCGCCGCTGGAACTTCACGGCCGGCGGCACGGAGGCGAGCACGTCGAGTTCGCAGCGCTCGACCAGGTCGGCCGGGTAGGAGACGCGGCGGGCCAGGCGGTGGCGCGCCCACGCGAGCATGAGGCCCAGCGGGAGCCCGGCGCCGAGGGCCGCGGCGAGGTTGAACATCGCGTTCGGGCTGATCGGGGCCTGCGGCAGCGACGCCTGGTTGATGATCCGGCCCGGCGAGACCGCGTCGGTCTGGGCCCGCAGGCCCGCGACGGCGGCCTCGATCTCCCCGGCCTGGCGCTCCAGGTCGTCCAGATCGGACTCGAGTCCGGCGCGGCCGCCGTCCCCGTCGCCCATCCCGTCGAGCCGCTCCTCGGCGGCGTCGATCTCGGCCCGGACGGTCTCCAGCTCCACGTTCGCGGCGCCGATCTCGCGCTCGATCGACGCGGTGGCGCCGGAGAGCCGGTGCGCGAGGTACGCCTCGCTGAACGCGACGGTGCCCTCCCGCGCGGCCTGCGGCGTGCCGGCCTGGAAGCTGATCTCCAGCACCGCGGTGTTGGGCGGCACGGTGACCGACACCTGCGACACGAGGTCGGCGGCCGGGTCGGCCCCGAGCGCCGCGGCGGCGGCCTCGGCGACCTCGGTCGACTTGACGAGCTGCGCCTCGGTGTCCAGGTTGACCTGCCCGGCGGTGCGGGCACCCTGGACCTCGGTGTCGCCCGCGGTCGGCAGCACCAGGACCGACGCGGTCGACTCGTAGACCTCCTGGCTCAGCTCGGTGTAGGCCACGCCTGCGGCGAGCGCCGCGGCGACGGTGCCCGCGACGAGCCACCAGGAGCGGCGGACGATGACGCCGTAATCGGCGAGCGTGCGGGCGGCAGGGGTCCTCAACACGAAGCCCTCTCTCGTTCTAGGGATCTCGAATGAGTAACGAGTGATGTGTCCGAAAGGTGACGGCCGCGCCGCGCCACGCGCGACAAGGGTTGTAATCGGGAGAGGAGACGAGTAGAAGCCAATTTGTTCGCTAATATGGTGATTCGCAATACCGAGTCCGGATCACATTGGACGGAAGAAGGTGGACGATGGGCGGCGCAGACGGGCGACAGCGGCTTCCGCTCGCGACCGGCCGCGGGATCGTGACCGTCCTCGCGGTCCTCCCGCTGGTCCTGGCGGGCTTCGTGGTCGGGTACGGGGTCGGCACGGAGGGCGGCCGCTTCGGCGACGCCGTCCGCGAGGCGTGGGAGGGCGGCGAGGGCACGGTGGACCACCGGCCGCTCGCGGCCTCCTTCACCGCGACCGGGGTCGAGGGGCGGGCCCCCGACGCGCCGACGGTGCTGCCCGTCGGCTACTCCGACGACCTCGGCATCGCGGTCGCGCACCTCCAGTTCGCGGTCGACGAGACCACGGTCCGGCCCGCGCACACCGCGGAGCTCCGGCTGCCGGTGGCCGTCCCGCCCGACTCCGAGGGCATGACCGTCGAGGTCGCCTCGGTCCACCCGGTGAGCTGCCTGTGCTCGCTCACCGCCGCCACCGCGCCGCCCTACGGCAGGGTCTGGGACGCGGTCGAGGTGAACGCCGCGACCACCGAGATCGTCTTCGACGTCACCGGCGCCATCAACGCACCCGGCCGGTACGGCTTCGCCGTCACCAGCCCCGACCGCAAGGCGTACCTCGAACTCGAAGGCGCCGAGTACAACACGGGCCCGGCCCTGCGCACGGTCTCCGAACCGGACGCCCCGACCGGTCCGCCCCCGCCCACCGCGCCGCCCACCGACCCGTGGCTCCCGCCGACCCTGCCGCCGGCATCGACGGACACGCCCACCGAGCCTCCTTCGGGCACACCGACTGAACCGCCCACGGGCGCACCGACGGACCCGCCCTCGGACCTGCCGGCACCGACCGACACGCCGGCGCCGTCCACGGCGCTGCCGTCACCTTCGGCCTCACCGTCCGCGTCACCGTCGCCGACCGGCCCGCCTTCGGGTCCGCCGGTGCTCCCGGTCGACCCGGCCGGATCACCGGTCCCGTCCGCGATCCCGGGCCTCCCGGCCGCGGAGCCGACCGAACCGCAGCCCGAGTCCGGCCAGTCCGAGGACCAGTTGAGCGTCTGCTCCACCGGCGACAAGCTGATCCCGACCTGCGGCGCCCTCGTCGGCGTCGCGCCGGCCGCGCACACCAGCCGCGTCAAAGAGGACGAACTCCTCGCGTTCGAGGAGCGCGTCCAGCACACGCAGCAGATCTACCACGCCTACGAGCGCGGCGACGCCCGCCTGTTCCCGACCGACGCGCAGATCGCGCTCACCGAGGACCCCGAGCGCCCGCGCACGCTGTTCATCAACTGGAAGCCGCGCATGGCCTCCTGGGCCGAGATCGCGGCCGGGGACCCCGAAGTGGACGACTACCTCGACCGCCTCGCGGCCCACATCTCCGCGAACTTCGACAAGCCGTTCTTCTTCACCGTCCACCACGAGCCCGAGAACGACGTGATCCAGCGCGACGGGTCCGGCATGGAGGCCGCCGACTACGCGGCCATGTTCCGGTACGTCGTGGAGCGGCTGCGCTCGCACGGGGCCGACAACCTGGTGTCGGTCATGAACTACATGGGCTACCTCAAGTGGGTCGAGAAGCCCTGGCACGACCAGCTCTACCCGGGCGACGACGTGGTCGACTGGATCGGGCTCTCGGGCTACGGCCAGTCCCTCCACGACGACGGCCGCTCGGACTTCGGCGAGATCGTCGACCAGACCAAGGGCGATACGGCCTGGCCCGGGTTCTACCACTGGATCGCCAAGGAGCACCCCGGCAAGCCGATGATGCTCGCCGAGTGGGGCGTCTTCCACGAAGAGGAGTACCCCGACCACCAGACCGCGGTCTTCGAGGCGGCGCGGTACCAGATGGCGCACTACCCGCGCCTGAAGGCCATCGTCTACTTCGAGACGCCCTCGGATTCCAACGGCGGCAGGAACTCCGAGATCCACTTGGACGACGGCGCCCTGGAGGCGTTCAGAGACCTGATGCGCTCCCCGTTCTTCGACGTCAGGCTCGAGTAGGGACGGAAGCGAGCCCCGGACCGCGAACCGCCAACCGGGCGCCCAGTCGAGTACCGCGATTGTGGCCGGGCCCGCCGAAAGGCGGGCCCGGCCACAGACGTTTGCGGCGATGGCGGCGAGTGATCCTCACCGCATTGAAGCGGCGACACCGGCTGTTCTGTCGGACCCCGGCGGGACGGTGGGTGCTAGACATACCCACCCAGTGGGTGGGGGAGGGCCGCCGCCCGCAGCTCGGAGCCCGCCGCCCGCAGTCCGGCGCCGAGTGCGCCTACTTCGCCGGAGGCGCTTGGTCCTGCTCTGCGGCAGGGGCTTTGGGGTGGCGCTTGTAGGGGGACACGAAGCGGTCGCCCGGGATCGCGAATCGCCAGGGGGTGTCCGCCGCCTTCGTGATGCCGGTGCGCGGGCCTGCAGCCCACAGTGTCGGCTCGCCTGCGCGGACCGCGCCGACCATGTCTCGGCCGTTGTCCTCGCGGCCCCAGCCCAGCGCCTGCGCGAGTCTCGCCGGGCCTCGTGCGAGGTCGCGGTCCTTCACCGTCTCGCCGCGGCGTCCGCGCGCGATCGGTTCGCCGTCAATGACCTCCCCGGCCCGCAGCAGCACCGCCGCACCGGCGCCGTCCTCGCCGCAGACCAGGTTCGCGCAGTAGTGCATTCCGTAGGTGAAGTACACGTAGAGGAACCCGGCGGGCCCGAACATCACCGCCGTGCGCGGCGTGCGCCCACGGAAGGAATGCGAGGCCGGGTCGTCCTCGCGGTACGCCTCGACCTCCGTCAGCCGCACCGACACGCCGTTCGCGGTCACGATGCAGCCCAACAACTCCGGAGCCACCACGACCGAGTCCCGCGCGAAGAACGACCGGTCGAGCAGGCGCCCCGGCTTCACTGTGTCGAGTTCAGCCGGAACCCGCTCCACCGAGCCGTGCTCGGCTCGGCCTTCGTTCTCCGGGCGCCGCTTCACCTGGTCCGACTCACGCGCATCCGGTCGGGGCGTCTTCAGCGGCCGGGATCTTGTCCTCGACGACCTTCGACAGGTCGTTGAGGATGTCCACCGGCTGCTCGACCTCCTCAGGGACGATCACTCCCACCGGCACCTGCCGGTCGAGGGTCGTCCACTCCAGGCCCGCGTCGTCGGAGTACCAGCAGACGCCGTTGAGCTTGTACACCGCGGCGGTGTCCTCGACCGCGACCGCCTCGGCGCCGCAGGTCGCCACCGCCGCCGGGTCGCCGTACGCGAGCACCGCCTCGGCCGCGCCCTCGCCGCCCTCGACCGGGCGCGCCTCCAGACCGCCGGCCGTGTCCGGTGCGGTCGCCGTGAGCGCGAGGCAGAACACCGCGTCCTCCGCGCTCAGCTCCGGAACCGTGACCGACACCGGCGACAGGTCCGCCTGGACCAGGTCCGAGTGCTCCTCGGCCGCCGGGACCATCGCGTTGAAGATCATGAAGCCCGCGACGACCGCGACCGGCACCGCCACGACGGTCGCGATGACCGCCGGAAGCCTCGACTCGCCCACCGGGCGCCCCCTCAGATCTTGAGGATCGAACAGGTCAGCGTGCGGGTAATGCCCGCCACCCGCTGGACTCTACTCACCACCGCGTCCCCCAGGTGGTCTGCGGTGGCGGCCTCGGTGAGCACGACCACGTCGTATGCGCCGGTCACGGCGTCGACCCGGACCACGCCCTCGATCGCGGACACGGCCGCGGTGACCGAGTCGGCCATGCCGACCTCGGTCTGGATGAGCATGTACGCCTGGACCATGACCGCAGGCCACCTCCCCGTGCGGCGACGAGCGGACGTGGGCCCCGACCCGACACGGGCGGGCCTGACCGCATCCTGTTCGCCGTTGAGCGAAGATTACCGAGTGATCCACCGACCTTCAAGCGACCGAGGAATGATCCGACAGTGAGCGAGACCGTCGCAGAGGTCGGCGAGTTCCGCCTCATCGAGCGCTTCACCCGCCACTTCGGCACGACCGACGCGGTGCTCCTCGGCCCCGGCGACGACGCCGCCGTCGTGGCCGCCCCGGACGGCCGGGTCGTCGCCTGCACCGACACGCTCGTCGAAGGCAACCACTTCCGGCGCGACTGGTGCTCCGCGGCCGACGTGGGGCACAAGGCCGCGGCCGTGAACCTCGCCGACGTCGCCGCCATGGGCGCCCGCCCCACCGCGCTCCTCGCCGCCGTCTGCGCCCCCCAGGACACGCCCGCCGAATGGCTCGAAGGGCTCGCGATCGGCCTCGCCGACGAGGCGTCCGCGGTCGGCGCCGCGGTCGTCGGCGGCGACACCACCCGCGGCGACCAGCTCACCATCACCGTCACCGCCCTCGGCGACCTCGAAGGCCGCGCCCCGGTCACCCGCGGCGGCGCCCGCCCCGGCGACGTCATCGCGCTGGCCGGCCGGATCGGCTGGGCCGCGGGCGGCCTGAACGTCCTCTCGCGCGGCTTCCGCTCCCCGGGCGCCCTCGTCGGCGCCTACCGCAGGCCGCAGCCGCCGTACGCGGCCGCGCGCGACGCCGCGCTCATGGGCGTCAACGCCATGATCGACGTCTCCGACGGGCTCCTCGCCGACCTCGGCCACATCGCGTCCGCCTCGGGCGTGGCGATCGACGTCGACACCACCGCGCTCCCGGTCCCCGAAGCCATGCGCAACGCCGCCGAGGCTCTGGGCTCGGACGCCCGCCGCTGGCTCCTCACCGGTGGCGAAGACCACGCGCTGGCCGCCGCGTTCCCCGCCGACGTGCTGCTCCCCGAAGGCTGGCGCCGCATCGGCACCGTCGCCGACGGCACGGGCGTCACCGTCGACGGCCGCCGCTGGACCGGCCCGACCGGCTGGGACCACTTCGCGACCACGTGACGTGACCCGCGGGGCGCCCCTTCGCGCCGGCCGATCGCTGCTCGGCGCCGCTTCGGGAGCGTTTCGCTCCGCAGCCGCAGCCGCAGCCGACCGCGCATCGGGCCGACCTGTCGGTTCGCCTGCGGCCGTCCCCCAGCTCGCGCGGGCGGGCGCACTACCCACCCAGGGTGGGTAGAGCCCCCGAGCCCCGCCGCCAAAACTGCGCTCCGGGTACGACGAAAACGCCCGGGCGCGGGCCCGGGCGTTAGCGAGATCACGTGATCAACGCACGAAGAAGCGCCGCCGAGGACGGGCCCCGGCGGCGAAAGTCTTCTCGGCGTCAGCCCTTAGCGGGTGACCTTGCCGGCCTTGATGCACGAGGTGCAGACCTTGGCGCGGCGCTTGTTGTCGCCGGAGCCAGTCGCGATGCGGATGGTCTGCAGGTTCGGGTTCCAACGACGACGGGTCTTCTTGTGGGACCACGGGACGTTGTTGCCGAAGCCGGGGCGCTTGGCACAGACTTCACACACGCTCGACATAATCCAAAACTCCTGCTTGACGTTCATTCGACCCGCCTGACGGCGGGCAACCCGGCAATTCTAACGGACCCGGAGAACCCCCGCCCATCCAGGTCAGGGGACCTACGCCACAGCCGTCTCGGCGCGTCCTTCCAGGACGTCCCTCCACTGCTCTGTACTGTGGCGGCTGCCGCGGTCCGCTACCGTCGGTGACTCTAGGATGGGCGGTAATCCCGTAGGCTGGCCGCATACAGATGATGTGCCGATGCCCATAGCTTCTTTGGTGAGTCGAACATGAGCAACACCCCGCAGCAGCCTGCCGACGGATGGCAGTCCCCGCAACAGCCCCCGGTGTACCGCCCCAACGAGCAGCCTCCGGAGGAACCGCCGCCGTGGTCGCCGGAGAGCCAGCGGATGTCGGGGATGAGCCAGCAGCAGCCGGGTCCTGTCGAGGCCGACGGGACCGTGAAGTACGTCGGCGGGCCCGGCCAGCAGTCGCCGCCGCCGTACGGCCCGCCCCCGGGCGTCCCGATCTCCCCGTTCGACCAGCCCGCGCAGCCGATGCACTCCCCTCAGCACACGCCTCCCCCCATGCCGCACCAGATGCCCGCGGCCGACCCGTTCGGAGGCGGCGGCGGGATGCCGGTCTCCGGCATGCCGGTCTCGGGAATGCCCCCGGTGTCGTCGATCCCGGCCTCGGGGATGCCGGTGTCGAGCCCGGCGGGGTACGGCCAGCAGCCCCCTTACGGCCAGCCGCCGTTCGGCGGGGGCCAGTTCAGCCCCCAGGGCGGCCAGCTCGTCCCGGTCTCCGGCGGCGGCGCGCAGCCGTGGGGCGCCCCGGACACCATCAAGCGCAAGAAGAAGGGCAAGGGCCCGATGTGGCTCCTGCTCGTCGGCGTGGTCGTGATCGCCGCCGCGCTCGGCGTCGGCGGCTTCATCCTGTTCAACCCGGGCGGCGAGCCCGGTGGCGACGAGACCGGCACGATCTCGCAGGACCCCACTGGTGACGCGTCCGCAGAAGCTCCCAGTGGCCCCCCGACCCTCGTCAACGAGGCGTCGGGCCTGAACATCGTCGTCCCCGAGGGCTCCACCGAGGCCACGAGCCCGCCCCCGGTGTTCACCGACGCCACCGGCAGCGTGCTCGGCGCCGACGGCCCCACCATGTACATCGGCACGCTCGACAACGCGGCGATCGGGGTCGCCGAGGAGGTCGGCATCGAAACGCTCGGAGCGAACCTCGAAGCCCTCGCCGCCACCTGGGCCGGCGGCGCCGCCGAGGCGCCCGTCGGCAGCCTGTACCGCGTCGACGCCCGTGAGGCGTACTTCAGCACCTTCACCGTCGCCGGGAACACGGTCATGACCGGGGTCGTCCAGAACGGCGACACCTACGTCGGCTTCGTCGGCACGGCCACGGCCGAGCAGGTCCAGGCCCTGCAGGCGGCCCGCGACAGCGTCAGCTTCGGCGCCTGATCAGACGGTCTCCGGGGGAGGAGGCGGCACCGACGGGTACCGCGTCCTCCCCCGGAGGCGTATCCTCATGGCCCGTGGTGGAAATCCCTGAGACCGGACGCCAGGCCCTCGACGCGGACATCATGCGCGAGTGGGCCGCGCGCGGCATCGACACGTTGACCCGCCACCGGCGCGGCGTCGACGAACTGAACGTGTTCCCCGTGGCCGACTCCGACACCGCGACGAACATGGTCGCGACCCTCCAGGCCGCCTTCCAGGGCGGCACCCCCGGCCTCGGCCTCGAAGCGCTTCTCGACGAGGCCGCCGGGCGGGCCCTGCTCTCGGCCCGCGGCAACTCCGGGGTGATCCTCGCGCAGATGCTCCGCGGCCTCGCCGACGTCTGGAACGCCGACGCCGTCGACGCCAAGGGCTTCGCCGCCGGCCTGCGCTCGGCCACCGACGCCGCCACCGGCGCGGTCGCCGTCCCCATGGCCGGGACGATCCTCACCGTCGCCGAGGCCGCCGCGACCGCGGCCCGCAAGGCCGCCCCGTTCGGGCTGGTGTCCGCGGCCCGCGCCGCCGCCGAAGGCGCCGCCGAGGCCGTCGCCGCGACCCCCGGGCAGCTCCCCGCGCTCGCCCGCGCCGGGGTTGTCGACGCCGGGGGACTCGCGCTCGCGCTGCTCCTCGAAGCGCTCGTGGAGACCCTCACCGGCTCGGTCCCCACCGGTGCCCTCGACCTCCTCGAACGCCACCGCGTGCGCGCGGTCGAGGAGGCCGAGCAGGTCCCGCGCGAGACCGGTTCGGAGACGTACGGCTACGAGGTCCAGTACCTGCTCGAGGCGAACGCCGCCGCCGCCTCGGACCTGCGCCACCAGCTCACCGACCTCGGCGACTCGGTCGTCATCATCGGCTCCCGGGCCGCCCGGGACGTCACGACGTTCAACGTCCACGTGCACGTCAACGACATCGGCGCGGCCATCGAGGCCGGGATCGAGCGCGGCCGGGTCCACCGGATCTCCGTGACCCGCTTCGCCGACGGCGCCGTCCACGCCCACCAGGAGCCCGCGACCGCCCCGCAGGAGCCCGCCGAGACCCGTGAGCGCGTCGTCCTCGTGGTCACCGAGAGCGCCGGGATCCGCGGGCTCCTCGCGGGCGAGGGCTGCCGCACCGCGACCGCCGACACGGCCGCCGACGAGCTCGCCGCCGTGCGCGACGGCGGGGCCCGCAGCGCCGTCGTCCTCGTCGACACCCCCGACGCCGCCCGCACGGCCCGCAGGGCCGCCCAGCAGGTCCGCCGCGAGGGCTTCCGCACCACCGTGGTCCCCACGGGCGCGGTCGTGCAGAGTCTCGCCGCGGTCGCCGTCCACGACCCCGACCGGCACTTCGACGACGACGTCATCGCGATGGCCGAGGCCGCCGCCGCGTGCCGCGTCGGCGAGGTCCGAGCGGACGACGGGGCCTTCACCGTGGTCGTCGGCGGCGAGGCCGCCGCCACCGCGGCGGACGGGGCCGCAGCGGCCCGCGACCTCGCCGACCGCCTGTGTTCCGCTGGGGCGGAACTGCTCACGTTCCTGCCCGGCGCCGGGTCGGACGACGGGATTGTCACAGCCTTGAGTCATCATGTGCGCGAGGCGTGGCCGACCGTGGAGACCCAGGGGCTGCCCGCCGGAGACATCGAGCCGCTGCTGCTGATCGGAGCCGAATGACCGTTGGGCTGGACACCCGGCTGCGCGAGGTCCTTGGCAAGAAGACCGCCGACACCCTCGCCGAAGGACTGGGCCTCGAGACCGCCGGGGACCTCCTCGGGCACTACCCGTTCCGCTACGCCCAGCGCGGCGAGCGCACCGACCTCGCCTCGCTCGGCATCGGCGACGACGTCACCGTGGCCGCCCAGGTGCGCGCCGCCGTGAAGAAGACGTTCACGCCCCGCTCCGGCAAGAGCCGCGGGCGCGGGCGCGGCGAGCTGCTGGAGGTGATCGTCGCCGACGAGGCCGGGCGCTCGCTCACCCTCACGTTCTTCAACCAGGGCTGGCGGTCGAAGGAGCTCGTCGCCGGCCGCTGGGGCCTGTTCGCCGGCAAGGTCGCGCAGTTCCGCGGCCGCCTCCAGCTCAACTCGCCGCAGTACCAGCTCCTCGCCGAGGACGCCGAGGACCCCGGCAGCGCCATCGAGGAGTTCGCCGGGACGCTCATCCCGGTCTACCCCGCCACCGCCGAGATGCCGACCTGGAACGTCGCCAAGGCCGTCCACACCGTCCTCGGCCTCGTCCCCAGTCCGCCCGACCCGCTGCCCGCGCCCCTGCGCGAGCGCCTGGGCCTCCTCGACTACGGGACCGCGCTCCACCAGATCCACCGCCCCGACTCCCACGAGTACCTCGGCGCGGCCAAGAAGCGCCTCAAATGGCAGGAGGCGCTGGTCATGCAGACCGTCCTCGTGCGCCGCAAGGCCGCCTCCGCGGGCGAGGCCGCCGACCCGTACCCCGAGGGCGGCGCGATCCTCGACGCCTTCGACGCGCGCCTGCCCTTCGCGCTCACCGCGGGCCAGGAGCAGGTCGGCGCCGAGATCGCCGCCGAACTCGCCCGCGAGCACCCGATGCACCGCCTCCTCCAAGGCGACGTCGGCTCCGGCAAGACCCTCGTGGCCCTGCGCGCCATGCTCCAGGTCGTCGCCCACGGCGGCCAGGCCGCGCTCCTGGCCCCCACCGAGGTCCTCGCCGCCCAGCACCACCGGTCCATCGCCGAGATGCTCGGCGACCTCGCCGACGGCGGCCAGCTCGGCGCCCCCACCGAGGCCACCCAGGTCGTGCTCCTCACCGGCTCGGCCACCGCCGCCCAGCGCCGCCCCGTCCTCGACGCCGTCAGGACCGGCACCGCCGGGATCGTCATCGGCACCCACGCGCTCCTCTACGACGGCGTCGACTTCGCCAACCTCGGCCTCGTCGTCGTCGACGAGCAGCACCGCTTCGGCGTCGAGCAGCGGGACGCCTTGCGCGCCAAGGCCAAGAAGCCCCCGCACACGCTCGTCATGACCGCCACCCCGATCCCGCGCACCGTCGCGATGACCGTCTACGGCGATCTGGAGACCAGCCGCCTCACCGAGCTCCCGGCCGGGCGCAGCCCCATCGCCACGCACGTCGTGCCCTACACCGACCAGCGCTGGATGCACCGCACCTGGTCCCGCATCCGCGAGGAGGCCGCGGCCGGGCGCCAGGCGTACGTCGTCTGCCCGCGCGTCGGCGGCGACGACACCGAGGACCCCGGCACCAACGAGAAGCGCCCGCCGCTCGCCGTCACCGACATCGTCGAAGAACTGCGTGCCAACCAGCTCAGCGGCCTGCGCCTGGGCCTGCTCCACGGCCGCCTCGACCCCGAGGAGAAGGACCGCGTCATGCGCGCCTACGCGGCCGGCGACATCGACGTGCTCGTCGCGACCACCGTCATCGAGGTCGGCGTCAACGTCCCCAACGCCACCGCGATGGTCGTCCTCGACGCCGAGCGCTTCGGCATCTCCCAGCTCCACCAGCTCCGCGGCCGCGTCGGCCGCGGCAGCCACGCGGGCCTGTGCCTGCTCGTCTCCGAGGCGTTCGAGGGGACGCCCGCACGGGAGCGCCTGGACGCGGTCGCCTCCACCACCGACGGCTTCGCGCTGGCGGAACTCGACCTGGAGCAGCGCCGCGAGGGCGACGTCCTCGGCGCGGCCCAGTCCGGCATGAAGTCCCACGTCAAGCTCCTGTCGCTGCTGAAGGACGCCGACATCATCGCGGCCTCGCGGGCCGAGGCCACCGCGCTCGTCGAGGCCGATCCGCAGCTCGAACGGTTCCCCGGGTTCGCCGCGCTCGTCGACGATCTCGCGGCCGACCGGGGCGAGTTCCTGGAGAAGGGCTGAGGCGCGCGGAGCGGTCTAGACTTGGGCCCAAATGATTGGGCCCACATGACTAGGATCATCGCCGGCAGCCTCAAGGGCCGCCGCCTCGCCACGCCCCCCGGGGACCGCACCCGGCCGACCTCGGACCGGGTCCGCGAAGCGCTGTTCAACTCGCTCGCGCCCGGCGGCGACCTCGACGGACTTCGGTTCGCCGACCTCTACGCCGGCTCCGGCGCGGTCGGCATCGAGGCGCTCTCGCGGGGCGCTTCCGCGGCCCTGTTCGTGGAGTCGCACGCCCTCACCGCGAAGCTCCTGCGCCGCAACCTCGCCGACCTCGGCGTCACCGGCGCGGAAGTGATCTGCGCCCCCGTCGAGAAGGCGCTCCAGAGCGCCCCGGCCGAGCCGTACGACATCGTCTTCGCCGATCCGCCCTACGCGGTCGCCGACGCCGCGGTCGCGGGCGTGCTCGAAGCCCTGGTCGAGCAGGGTTGGCTCGCCCCGGACGCCGACGTGGTCGTGGAGCGCGGCGGCAAGGACGCCACCGTCCCGTGGCCGCCGAAGATCGCAGAAGACCGCGTCCGCCGTTACGGCACCACGGCACTTTGCTACGGTCACGCCCTGTGAAACCTGAAGCCCGAATCGCCGCCTGCTCCGGGTCATTCGATCCGGTGACGTACGGTCATCTCGACATCTTCGGACGCGCCGCCCAGCTGTACGATGAACTCTGGGTCGCGGTCTTCCACAACGCCTCCAAGAACGCGCTGTTCAGCGTCGAGGAACGGGTGGAGCTCCTCAAGGAGACCACCGCGGACATGCCCAACGTGCGAGTGGCGTCCTTCCAAGGACTGGTGGTCGACTTCTGCCAGAAGCACGGCGCCGGAGTCCTCGTCCGCGGCGTCCGCGCGGCCTCCGACTTCGACTACGAACTACAGATGGCCCAGATGAACTACGGGTTGGCGGGCGTGGAGACGGTGTTCATCCCCACCAACCCCCTCTACTCGTTTCTGTCGTCCTCGATGGTCAAGGACGTCACGAAATGGGGCGGCGACGTCTCGTCGCACGTGCCCGAGATCGTCCAATCGCGACTGATCGAGCGCTTGCGGCAGGAATAGCAGCACTTTCCACCCTCATACGGGACAATGTCCCCATGACAGACATCGACGGGAGCAAATCGGTGGGTGCGCTCGACCGGATCGAAGAGATCATCGCTTACGTGGAGCAGGCGAAAGCCGTGCCCATGTCCCGCGCCTGCAAAGTCGACCGGGCCGAGATGATCGCCATGCTCGAAGAACTCCAGAACGAACTCCCCGGCGACCTGCGGCGCGCCGAGGCCATGCTCCAGGAGCGCGACAGCATCATCAACGCCGGCGAGCGCGAGGCCGAGCGGATCATCGCCGAGGGGGAGTCCGAGCACGCGCGCCTGGTCTCCCGGCACGAGATCACGGTCTCGGCCGAGCACGAGGGCAACCGCATCATCGCGGAGGCCCGCGGCGAGGCCCAGCGCCTGCGCGACGAGGTGGACGAGTACGTCGACACGACCCTCGCCAACTTCGAGCAGTTCCTGCACCGCGCCCTCTCGGGCGTCGAGCGCGGCCGCGACAAGATGCACACCCTCCGGGAGATCGGCAGCTTCGCGCCCGCGCAGCAGGAGCAGTTCGAGGAAGAGAAGCCCCTGCCGCAGCTCTAGCGCAGCCGCGCGGCGGGCGCGGTTCCCGCCTTGCCCGGCGGCGCCGGACTCGCGGCGGTGTCCTTCGGGCGCCGTCCGCGGCGGGCGGGCCGGGCCCGCCGGCGCCGCGGAAGCGCCCGGCGCGAGGGGCGGTCCTCCTACCCGGGGTGGGAGGGGCATCTTCCCCCGCCAGCCTCCCGCGCGGGTCCGACAAGACCGGCGCCTTCGCGCGCCGGGTATCGCCGAAATCACGTCCTCACTCGGCTCCGGCCTGGGTTGGGACGCGTGCCGGGGCTCAGGTAGCATTACCGGTCGGCCTCGATCGAGGCGCATCTCCCTGACCGAAGGACCGCAGCACACCCATGACGACGACCGCTCCTGATCCCGCCGCGCCGCTGGTGTTCGACACCGCGGAGCTCGGGCGCAGCTCGGGCACGACGATGCACGTCGCGCTCGAGGTCCCGGCACCCGCCGGGCTCGGTCTCGCCGGGTACGCCGTCCCCGAGTCGTCCCCGCTCGACGTCGACGTCCACCTGACCGCGGTCAGCGAGGGCGTCCTCGCCGACGGCGAGGTCGGCGCGGTCGCCGAGGGCGAGTGTGCGAGGTGCCTCGCACCCGTGCAGGACGCGCTCAGGGTCCAGGTGCAGGAGCTGTACGCTTATGAAGGCTCCGTCACCGACGCGACCACCGAGGCCGATGAGATTCTGCGGCTCAGTGGGGATCTGCTCGATCTGGAGCCCGCGGTTCGGGACGCGCTGGTGCTGGCGATGCCGGTCACCCCGCTGTGCCGACCCGACTGCCCGGGACTGTGCGCCGATTGCGGCGTCCCCTGGGACGAACTGCCCGACGACCACGTTCACGAGACCGTGGACCCCCGTTGGGCGGGCTTGGACAAGCTTCGGCTCGCCGACACCGACGGCGAATCGAAATAGCACAGCGAATAAGTATGGAGTTCTGAAGTGGCTGTTCCGAAGCGTCGTATGTCGCGCAGCAACACCCGGCACCGTCGGTCGCAGTGGAAGGCGACGCCGATCCAGCTGGTCGAGTGCCCGCAGTGCCACGCCAAGAAGCGCGGCCACCAGGTCTGTGAGGTCTGCGGCACGTACAAGGGCCGCCAGGTCCTCGAAGCCTAAGTCCTCCCGCTTATGGGCGACAAGGCAGTACAACATTTCGAAGCGGTGTTCGGGGTCAGAGACGTGGACCCCGAACTGCTGCGTCTCGCCCTGACCCACCGCTCGTACGCGTACGAGCACGGCGGGCTGCCCACGAACGAGCGGCTGGAGTTCCTCGGGGACTCCGTGCTCAGCCTCGTGGTGACCACCGCGCTCTACCGCAACCACCCCGACCTGCCCGAAGGGCAGCTCGCGCGCCTGCGCGCGTCGGTGGTCAACATGAAGGCGCTGGCCGGCGTGGCCCGCCGCATGGGCGCGGGCGGCATCGGTCCGCACCTCCTGCTCGGCAAGGGCGAGGAGACCTCGGGCGGTCGCGGCAAGAACTCGATCCTGGCCGACGCGGTGGAGGCGCTGCTCGGTGCGGTCTACCTCCAGTACGGAGTGGAGACCGCCAAGCGCGTGGTGCACCACTTCTTCGACCCGCTGATGGAGGCCGCGGCCGGGCAGGGCGCGGCCCTGGACTGGAAGACCAGCCTCCAGGAGCTCACCGCGGACTCCGGACTCGGCGTGCCCGAGTACCGGATCACCGAGTCGGGGCCCGACCACGCGAAGGAGTTCACGGCCTGGGCCGTGGTCGCGGGGGAGGAGTTCGGCGAGGGCACCGGCGGTTCCAAGAAGGACGCCGAGCAGATCGCCGCGAAGCTCGCCTGGCAGGTCCTCTCGGACCGCCTGGGCGTCAAGCAGCGGTAGGAAGCACGACTGCGGCGAAGGGGCGGGAACCGGAGATCCGGTTCCCGCCCCTTCGCGTATGCACGTGAACGTATGGGCGGGCGGGTGGGTAGTTACCGTCCCTAACCCCCACCCACCCGGGGAAGCATGGCTGCCATCCTTCCGCCGGGGTCCGACAGAAACGCGGCCCCGCGTCGCCGATGTCACCCTGACGGGTGACTCGGAAGGTGTCTCGCGGACCGCCGATCCCGAGCCGGGGCCGAGCGGCGAAGCGTACGCGCTACCGCTGACACTTCGGGCAGTAGTGGGCCGAGCGGTCGCCGATGACCTCGCGGACGATCGGGGTGCCGCAGCGGCGGCACGGCTGGCCCGCGCGGCCGTAGACGGCGAGTTCGCGGGCGAAGTAGCCGGCCTCGCCGCGGGCGTCGACGTACAGCTCGTCGAAGGAGGTCCCGCCGACCGCGAGGGACTCGGTGAGGACGTCCTCGACGTGCCCGAGCAGTTCGAGGGCCTTGCGGCGGGTGAGCGAGTCGCCGGTGCGGCGCCCGCGCAGCCGCGCGCGCCACAGGGCCTCGTCGGCGTAGATGTTCCCGACCCCGCTGATCCAGCCCTGGTCGAGCAGGGCCTTCTTCACCTCGATGCGGCGCTTGAGCAGCCGGTCGGCGCTCAGCGAGGCGTCGAACGCGGCCTCGAAGACGTCGGGGGCGATGTGGCCGACCGCGGTCGGCACCGCCTCCTCCATCTCGGAGAGCTGCCAGTACCCGAAGGTCCGCTGGTCGATGAACCACAGCTCGCGCGCGTCGATGAACGTCATGCGCCCGCGCAGGTGCTTGTGGGCCTCGCGGCCGTCGGTGACGACGTGGAGCTGGCCGCTCATGCCGAGGTGGCAGATGAGCGCGCGGCCGTCGTCGAGCGCGAGCCACATGAACTTGCCGCGCCGCCCGGTCCCGGTGATCTCCAGGCCCTTCAGGCTCGACTGGAAGTCCGCGATCCCGGGCGCGTGGCGGCGCACCGTCCGCGGGTTGTAGACCTCGACGGCGCTGATGCGTCCGCCGCGGAAGGCCGCGTCGACCCCGCGGCGGACCGTCTCGACTTCGGGGAGTTCTGGCACGCTCCAAGTATGCCCAGCGGGTCCGGCTAGCTCAGTTGCGGGTGCTTCTCCCTGACCGTGTCGATGCCGTAGTTGATGGCGAACGCGATCGCGGCGAGCCGCGAGTTCACGCCGAGCTTGCCGAGCACGTTCTGCACGTGCGAGCGGACGGTGGAGACCGAGACCCCCATCTGGTCGGCCATGTGGCTGGTCGGCTCGCCGCGGACGATGCGGCGCAGCACGTCGTCCTCCCGCGGCGTCAGGTGGTGCGCGAGTTCGAGCGCGTCCTGGTCGCCGAGCAGCGGCGCCGGCTGGAGCGCGGCGCGCAGGAGCTGGGGATCGTAGTACGGCGGGCTCGCGAGCCCGGCGTCGATGGCGTCGAGCAGGTCGCTCGGCAGGATGTGCGTGTTCGCGATGCCGGCCGCCGAGACCGAGACGGCCTTGCGGAGCACCGACCCGTCCTCGCGGTCGGTGATGAGGAAGACCGGGCGCTTGCAGTCGGTCAGGACCCGGTTCCGGGAGACCGCTTCGAGAGCGACGAGGCAGCAGTCGACCTGCGCGTCCGCGGCGGCGAGCGCCTTCGCGCTGCGGGCCTCCACCGGGAGGTCTCCCCGGCGGCGGAGCAGGGGTCGGATGCTGGCGGAGAAGACCTGATTCGGGTCGTACAGCATGACACGCACGGTTGGCACCTCATCCTTCGGGTGTTCTTCGGTCGCCTCCCCAGATGCGCGCCCGCAGGCGGCCACCCCAGCATGACTGTTGGTAATCGTCCAGTCCAGCGTTGAGTCGGATGGACGACAGTACGGGGTGAAAGCGCCGTTCACCTGTGATAATGCTGCCCCGAGAGGGCTATCCGAACATCTGCACCCAGTAGATCGTGCCGTCGCGGTCGTAGGCCCCGATGCCGATGACGTCGTAGTCGCAGTTGAGGATGTTCGCGCGGTGGCCCTCGGAGTTCATCCAGCCCTCCATGACCGCCTCGGCGTCCGGGTAGCCGTAGGCGATGTTCTCGCCGACGCCGCCCTCGTAGCCCTGGGCGTTCGCGCGGTCGGTCGGGCTGCGTCCGTCCTGCGAGGTGTGGTCGAAGTAGTCGTTGACGGCCATGTCCTCGGCGTGCAGGCGCGCGGCGGTGTCGAGCCGCGAGTCGCGGTCGAGGCCGCCGCAGCCGTTCTCGGCGCGCCGGTCGTTGACGATCCCCAGGATCTCGGACTCGGCGTCCGCGTACGGGGCGTCGTCACCGCCGTCGTCACCGCCGCCGCCCCCGGAGTCGCCCTCGTCCTCGTCCTCCGCGGCGGTCGTGGTCTCCTCGGCCGCCTCGGTGGTGGGCTCCTCCTCGGCGTCCTGCGGGAGGATCTCGGCCTCCTGGAGGTCCGCCTGCGGCGACACGGTGGGGCTCTCCTCGGCCACCTGGGAGGAGGCGGTGCCGTTCGTCGGCCCGTCGGCGGCGACGCCGGTGCCGTCCAGTGGCGATCCGACCGCCCACAGTGAGGTGGCTCCCGCCGCCAGGCCGAACGAGGCCAGGATGGCGATGAACATCCGGCGCGTGCTCTCGGCGGGGTCGCGGTGGCGCCCGCCCTGGAGTCTTCGCATGGGGTTACGGCTCCGTCGCGGGGGTGAAATACACGGGGGTAGTTCGCGTTTCCGGGGACACTATCAGGTTCCCGCGCCCCGCGCACTGAGCACACTGTGAGCGAGCCCCTACGAAGCGCCCCCCAAGGGTGTGACCCCCGTCGAATCCCGAGGGCAAAGCATGTGCAAAGCTTGACGAAGACCGCCGGAAAGGCGGAAGATGGTGGGTGACGGCCAGTGTTCACGAGCCGTGCTCCACTGGTCCGGCAAGGGGCAATCGGCCCCGGCGGCTAAAAAAATTCACTCAGCAAATGCGACGTTTTTCATGGTGCGTACGCCAACGCCACCAGACGACGTGATCGCAAGGAGAAACTATGGCGAAAGCCCTCTACGGCCACATCGGCCAGGCTCCCAACAAGCGCCTGCTCGAAGAAGTGGTCCAGCTACGCGCGCGAGTACGCAACCTCGAGACCGAGCTTGCCGAGCTCCGGTCCCGTGAAGACGAGATCGAACACGATCATGTCGAGGAGCTGATGCGGCTGCACGAGCCCGCGTTGACCTAGACCGTCACTCGCACAAGAGAAGATAGGCGCGCCAGCTGCCAGCAGCGGGCGCGCATTGTCATGTCCGGGGGCGGAACCGCAGCCGGCGCCCCGCACGCCCGGTGCCGCTTCGTCCCCTCCACCGCCGCCGATCTCCCCGATCCGGTCACACCCGCCTTGTACGCTGGGACGGTCCCGTACCCCGCCGACGCCGACAGCCGGAGCGACCGTTGCACCTGAAGAGCCTCACGCTGAAGGGATTCAAGTCCTTCGCCTCGGCCACGACCCTGCGCTTCGAACCGGGGATCACCTGCGTGGTCGGTCCGAACGGCTCCGGCAAGTCCAATGTCGTCGACGCCATCGCCTGGGTCCTCGGCGAGCAGGGCGCGAAGTCCCTGCGCGGCGGCAAGATGGAGGACGTCATCTTCGCGGGCACCACCGGCCGCCCCGCGCTCGGCCGCGCCGAGGTCACCCTCACGATCGACAACTCCGACGGCGCCATCCCCATCGACTACTCCGAAGTGTCGATCACCCGCCGCATGTTCCGTTCCGGCGAGGGCGAGTACGAGATCAACGGGGACCGCTGCCGCCTCCTCGACGTCCAGGACCTCCTCTCCGACGCCGGCATCGGCCGCGAGATGCACGTCCTCGTCGGCCAAGGCAAGCTCGACTCCTACCTCCACGCCCGCCCCGAGGACCGCCGCGCGTTCATCGAGGAGGCCGCCGGCGTCCTCAAGCACCGCAAGCGCAAGGAGAAGGCCCTCCGCAAACTCGAAGGCATGCAGGGCAACCTCGACCGGCTCTCCGACCTCACCGCCGAGCTGCGCCGCCAGCTCAAGCCCCTCGGCCGCCAGGCCGAGCTCGCCCGCCGCGCCCAGACCATCCAGATGGACCTGCGCGAGGCCCGCCTGCGCCTCCTCGCCGACGACCTCACCGGCCTGCGCACCAACATCGCCAAGGACCTCGCCGACGAAGAGGCCCTGAACGAGCGCCGCAAAGTCCTCGCCGACGAGCACGAGCGCCTCGCCGCCCAGGTCGCCGAGGTCGAGGCCGCGCACACCGCCGACAAGCCGCGCCTCGCGCGCCTCCAGGAGACCTGGTACCGGCTCCAGGCCGTCGCCGAGCGCCTGCGCTCCACCGCGCAGCTCGCCGCCGAGCGCCGCCGCTACCTCTCCGAGGAGCAGGACGACCGCGCCGGCCGCGACCCCGAGGTCCTGGAGACCGAGGCCCAGCGCATCCGCGAGCAGGAGATCGAACTCCGCGAAGGCATCGCCGAGGACTCCGAGCGGCTCGCCTCCGCCGTCGAGGCCCGCGAGGAGACCGAGGCCGCGCTCGGCGAGGCCGAGCAGCGCATCGTCGGCGCCGTCAAGGCCGCCGCCGAGCGCCGCGAAGCCCTCGCCACCCTCCGCGGGCGCGTCGACTCCCTCAAGTCCCGCACCGCCGCCGCGGCCGAAGAACTCGAACGCGCCTCCATCGCCCTCGCCGAGGCCAAGGACCGCGCCGAGGCCGCCGCCGAGGCCCACGCCGAAGCCGAGGCCGAGAACGAGGCCGTCGAGGCCGACGCCGAGTTCGACGACGAACTCGCCCAGGCCAAGGCCCGCACCGCCGCCGCCAAGGCCGAACTCGACCGCCTCCGCGACGCCGAGCGCGACGCCGACCGCGAAGCCTCACAGTGGGCCGCCCGCGAAGAGGCCCTCGCCGTCGGCCTGCGCCGCAAGGACGGCGCCGCCGCCCTCCTCGCCCGGTCCGACGCCGTCCCCGGCGTCCTCGGCTCCGTCGCCGCGCTCCTCACCGTGCGGCCCGGCTACGAACCGGTCCTCGCCGCCGCGCTCGGCCGCCTCGCCGACGCCATCGCCGTCACCAGCCCCGCCACCGCCGCCCAGGCCATCCAGCTCCTCCGTGACGAGGACGGCGGCCAAGCAGGGTTTCTGATCAAGCACAGTCTGATCGCTGGGGGACGGTCCCAGGTGGACGTCCCGGCCGGACTCACCTCCGTCGCCGACACCGTCTCCGCCCCCGCCGAACTCGCCACCACCGTCCGCGCCGTCCTCGCCGGGATGGTCGTCGCCGACGACCTCCCCGCCGCCCGCGCCATCGTGGACGCCCACCCCGGACTCACCGCCGTCACCCGCGCCGGTGACGTCCTCGGCGCCGCGACCGCCCACGGCGGCTCCGCGAAGGCCCAGTCCTACATCGAGATCCAGGCCGCCGTCGACGAGGCCCGCGACAAGAAGATCGCCGCCGAATCCCTCGCCGCGCAGCTGCGCGAGCAGTTCGAGACCGCCCGCGACGCCCACGCCGACGCCGAGGCCGCCGCCGAGCAGGTGCGCACCGCCCAGCGCCAGGCCGCCGCCGCGCACGGCGTCGTCGCCCGCCGCCTCGCCGAACTCGGCGCCGCCGCCCGCAGCGCCGAAGCCGAAGTGGCCCGCCTCGCCCAGGCCCGGGACCGCGCCCAGACCGCCCGCGAGACCGACACCGCCGGCCTCTCCGGCCTGGAGGAGCAGCTCGACGAGCTCGAATCCCTCCCCGAGATCGAGGAGCCCTCCACCGACGAGCGCGACGTCCTCTCCCGGGAACTCGACGCCGCCCGCCAGAACGAGATGGAGACCCGCCTCTCTGTGCGCACCGCCGAGGAGCGCGCCTCAGCGCTCGCCGGCCGCGCCGACGCCCTCGCCCGCCAGGCCCTGTCCGAGCGCGCCTCCCGCGCCCGCGCCGAGGCCCGCCGCGCCGCCCGCGCCCGCGGCGCCGCCGTCGCCGCCCTCGTCGCCGAAGCCGCCGAGGAGGCCGGCGTCCAGCTCACCGACTCCCTGGAGACCGCGGCCATCGAACGCGACGCCGTCGCCGCCGAGCAGACCCGCCGCGAAGCCGCCCTCGCCGAACTCCGCACGCGCGCCGGCGCCACCGCCGCCGAGCTCGAGCGCATCACCTCCGCCGCCCACCGCGACGAGGTCGCCCGCGCCGAGCAGCGCCTGCGCATCGAAGCGCTCGAAGAGAAGGCCGGCGCCGAGTTCGGCGTCGACATCGAGACCCTGCTCGCCGAGTACGGCCCCGACCAGCCCGTCCCGCCCAGCGCCGACGAGGTCGCCGCCGCCGCGGAGAAGGGAAAGCCGGAGCCGGAGCCGTACGACTTCGACCGGCCCCTCATGGAGAAGCGCGCCGCCCGCGGCGAGCGCGAACTCAAGCTCCTCGGCAAGGTCAACCCGCTCGCGCTGGAGGAGTTCGCCGCCCTCGAAGAGCGCTACAAGTTCCTCAGCGAGCAGCTCGAAGACGTCAAGAAGACCCGCGCCGACCTCACCACCGTCGTCAAGGAGGTCGACGACCGCATCCAGCAGGTCTTCGCCGAGGCGTTCGCCGACACCGCCCGCGAGTTCGAGCACGTCTTCCAGACCGTCTTCCCCGGCGGCGAGGGCCGCATCCTCCTCACCGACCCCGAGGACCTGCTCAAGACCGGTGTGGAGGTCGAGGCCCGCCCGCCCGGGAAGAAGGTCAAGCGGCTCTCGCTGCTGTCGGGCGGCGAGCGGTCGCTGACCGCGCTGGCGCTGCTGGTCGCGATCTTCCGCGCCCGCCCCAGCCCGTTCTACCTGATGGACGAGGTCGAGGCGGCGCTCGACGACGTGAACCTGGGGCGCCTGCTCGACCTGCTGCGCCAGCTCCAGGAGAACTCGCAGCTGCTCATCATCACGCACCAGAAGCGCACGATGGAGATCGGCGACGCCCTGTACGGCGTCACCATGCGCGCCGGTGTCACGCAGGTCATCAGCCAGAAGTTCTCCCGCGAAGAGGAGTAAGGGCAGCCCAGTACAGTGGTTGACGATCGTCAACTCGTGGAGGGCTTACCTGTGGACAACCTGTGGATCTGGCTGGTCGCGGCCGTGGTCGCGATCGCCGTCGTGATCGGCGTCGTCCTCGCCGTGCGCGGCCGCTCGAAACCGGCCCCGGTCGAGACGGCCGAGCCGGAGCCGCAGGTCGAGACTCCTGAGGCGGTCGAGGCCGCAGCGCCGAAGGCCGCCCCCGCGGCTCCCGTGATCGAGGCGCCCGAGCCCGTCGCGGGCCGGCTGGTGCGGCTGCGCTCGCGCCTGGCCCGCTCGAACAACGCGCTCGGCAAGGGCCTCCTGGCCCTGCTGGCGAGCGACAGGCTCGACGACGACGTGTGGGACGAGGTCGAGGAGACCCTGCTGACCGCCGACGTCGGCATGGCCGACACGACCGCGGTGGTCGAGCGCCTGCGCGAGCAGGTCAAGGTCCTCGGCACCCGCGACCCCGAGGAGCTGCGCCGCCTGCTCAAGTCCGAGCTGACCGCGGTCCTCGAACCGGATCTCGACCGCTCGATCGCGACCGCCTCGCCGTCCGGTTCGGGCCCGGCCGTGATCCTCATGGTCGGCGTCAACGGCTCGGGCAAGACCACCACCTGCGGCCGCGTGGCCCGGGTGCTCGTCGCCGAGGGCAAGACCGTGGTGATGGGCGCGGCCGACACGTTCCGGGCCGCCGCGGCCGAGCAGCTGGAGACCTGGGGCGCCCGCGTGGGCGCGAAGGTCGTGCGCCGCGGCGAGGGCGCCGACCCCGCCTCGGTCGCGTTCGACGCGGTCAAGGCCGGTGCTGACGAGGGCGCCGACGTGGTCCTGGTCGACACCGCGGGCCGCCTCCAGAACAAGTCCGGGCTCATGGACGAGCTGGGGAAGGTCAAGCGGGTCATCGAGAAGCAGGGCCCGGTGGCCGAGACGCTGCTGGTGCTCGACGCGACCACCGGCCAGAACGGGCTCCAGCAGGCGAAGGTCTTCGGCGAGGTCGTCCAGGTGACGGGCATCGTGCTCACCAAGCTCGACGGCTCCGCGAAGGGCGGGATCGTGATCGCGGTTCAGCGGCAGTTGGGGGTACCGGTTAAGCTGGTCGGACTCGGAGAAGGCCCGGACGACCTGGCCCCGTTCGAGGTCGGAGCGTTCGTCGACGCACTGGTCGACGGCGCCGAGAGCTGACACAGCACCTAGGCGCAAGGCACGGCGGGGACCGGTGAGCCAAGACGAGATTCCGCTTATTGGCGGCAACACGAGCACGGTCATCCGGCTGGGGGACACGGTCCGCCGGAACACGGGACCCTGGACCCCCGCGGTCCACGCACTGCTCAGGCACCTCGACGGCGCCGGGTTCACCGGCGCGCCGCGCGTGCTGGGCGTCGACGAGCACGCGCGCGAGGTGCTGTCCTTCGTGGAGGGCGAGCCGGGCAAGTACCCGCTGGCCCCGCACTGGACCACCGACGAGACGATGAGCGCGGTCGCGAAGATGCTGCGCATGTACCACGACGCGCAGTACGGCTTCCGTCCGCCGCCGGGCGCGACCTGGCGGTCCTTCGGGCCGCCGCCGCCGGACACCGAGGTCATCTGCCACCACGACGCCGCGCCGCACAACGTGGTCTGGCGCCCGGACGGGACGCTGTCGCTCATCGACTTCGACCTGGCGAGCCCGGGCGCGCGGATCTACGACGTGGCGTACGCGGCGTGGACGTGGGTGCCGATCTTCACCGACCGCGACTCGATCACGCTGGGCTGGAAGAAGCCCGACCGGGCGCGGCGGCTGCGGATGTTCGCCGACGCGTACGGGCTCTCCGACCGCGACCGGCAGCGCTTCATCAAGGTGATCCGCAAGCGGATCGTGGACCACATCGAGGGCATCCGCCGCATGGCCCAGGCGGGCGACCCCGCGTTCGAGCGGATCGTGCAGAAGGGGCACCTGCGCCGCCCGGCGCGGGACCTGCGGCTGCTGGACGCCGAGCGGTACATCCTCGACGAGGCCCTGCGCTAGACCCCGTCCCGGGGCGGCGGGCGAAGACCCTCCGACGAGCCGGGAGCCGGGGGTCTTCGCCCAGTGGAGCGCTCCCAATCACGACTCGCGGACCCGTTCCGAGCTTTCAGGCGGGCCGCGCTGCCGGGAGGGGTCGTGATGTGGCGCGCGATGGATTTGAGGGAATTGGAACGAACCTACCGTGCTAGCGTTTGCCTGTCAATACATCGGCAACTGTCAATATTAAGTGCCCCGGGAGGGTATCCGCGGCACTCCAGTGGATCCCGACCTCCCTTGCGGCGCAGCAAGACGGGCGCCCCGACCGCCTGCACTGCGACCGGGGCGCCCGACTCCTCAGGAGCGAAGTTCTCAGGCCAGGAGCTCGTCCGCGCGGGAGAGCACGTACGCCGCCACGTTCCGGCTCAGCTCCACCCCGGCGAGGTCCGCCGACCGGGAGTGGATGCCGGACCAGACGCGGGCGTCGATGTTCTCGGTGGTGAGCGGGTGCCAGGTCGTGTAGGTGCGGGTGACGCCGGGCGCGCTCGGGCTCGGGATCGTGAAGGCCGCGCCGGGCCCGTCGCCGACGAGCTGGGTCAGGACCTCCTCGGCCGCGCCGGAGTAGGTGTTGTGGCCGCTCGGGTAGTCCGGGTGCGCGGGCGTCGTGTGGAAGGGCGTCCAGGACGGGTCCCGCACGGTGGCGGGGTCCCCGTCCTCGACGGCCCCGGCGATGGCGGTCACCGGGCGCCACCACAGGTATGCGTACTTCGAGTCCGACGTGGCGATCTGGGTGTCGACCGAGGCGACGTGGAACAGCGCGACCAGCTCGACGAGGTCGCGCAGGGACCCGGTGTGGTGCTCCAGCGCGGCGCGGAGCACGGGGTTGTAGAGGACGAACGAGCTGCCGTACCAGAACTGCGCGACGTCGGTCTGCGCCTGGGTGCGGGCGGTGCTGCCGACGCCCCCGTAGGCGTGGACCTCGTCGAGGTCGGCGCGGTACTGCGGGGTGCCGATGGCCGGGGGCGGATCGAGGCGGAACTGGTCGCCGCTGTCGAGCGCGAACGGGACGGCGAACCGGGTCCCGGCCTGCGCGGCGGCGGCGAACGCGGGCGGGGTCGGCTGCCACACGCCGGGCGCGGCGGCCGGGGGCGTCCAGGGCGGGCTCACCGAGGCGGGGTCGAGGCCGTCGCCGGTGCGGTCGGCGAGCAGGTCGTCGGCGCGGTCGACGCCGGCGGCGACGCCCTTGCGCTTGGCGCGGCCGTCCGGGACCTCGTCGAGCGCCGCTTCGAGGGCCGCGTCGAGTGCGGCCTGCTGGGTCGGCGCGAGGGCGTACAGGGCGCGGTGGACGGCGGCGGCGAGCGCGGCTTCGCGGTAGTGCTTCGCGTTGAGGCCGTGGGGGACCCGGCGCACGGCGCGGGCGGCGGCGAGCCAGGCGATCGCCCAGGTGCGGCTGTTGGCGACCTGCACGGAGGCGGGCGCCGCGGTGACGGCCGCATCGGTGGCGTCGAACCAGCCCAGAACGGCGGCGCGGGCGCCGCCACCGCCGCCGGAGGCGGCGGCCGGCGAACTGACGCCGACGGCTCCGGCGGCGGCGGCCACTGGCGCGGCGGCGAGGACGGCGCGGCGGGATATCGAGGTGCGGGTGCGGTCGGTGGCGGTCATGGTGCTCCTTGCGCTGGTGGAATGCAGGTGGCGGGGAACGGAGGTATCGGGGGCCGCGCTCTGGCGGCGGGGCCGGTGCGGCCCTGGTCGCTCTGCGCGGGGCGGCATGCGCCGCGGCGCGAACCGGTGCGGCCGTGAGGGAGTGGTGGGCCCCGCCGGTCCGGGCGACGTCGCAGGGGAGGAACGGTCTGCGCGGACCGGCGGGAGGAGGGTCAGCGACAGAGGGCGCTCGCGACGCGCATCTGGTCGACTTCGCGCCGCTGTGCGAGTGCGTTGGCGGGCTTCATGAACCGAAGATATCAGTAATCCTATGGGAATACTAGAGAATACTTCGGATCGTTCCACTTGCGAAACGCGGAGGCAATGGTGCGGGTGCTGAGCTGGGGCGCGACGGAAGCAGCGCGGACGAGTTGCTCTACCCACCCGATCTGGGTGGGTAAGTCAACCCCACCACCCTCCCGGCTCCGACCGACATTCCGGGGCTCGGGCGTCACCCGATCGAGGCGTGAGCCGCATCGCGGCCGCGGAGCGGCGACGCGACCGGCGCGGTCGCACCGCGAGTCGAGGCGGGGAGGGTCCTACCCACCCGATCTGGGTGGGTGAGTCAAGTCAACCCCACCACCCTCCCGGCCCCGACCGACAATCCAGAGCCCCGGCGTCACCCGATCGAGGCGTGAGCCGCATCGCGGCCGCACCCGACCAGGCTGTGAGTCACATCGCGGCGCTAGGCCGCGGTCCAGCGGAGTTCTCTGGTCGCCAAGGGGCCGTAGGGGGTCAGGGCCGCCAAGTCCGCCTTGTGGTCGCCGGGGGTGCGGTCGAGCAGTCTGGTGAAGCGGCGCTCGACCGGGGCCTTCACCGGTGCCGTGATCGGGTCGCCGTTCCACACGCCGCCGACGGCGTACGGGTGCTCGGGCCGGATCCTCACCGCCGGCTCGCCGTCCTGGGCGGTCACACCTATGGCGAGGTCCGACAGGCGCGGGTACGCATCGGCCGGATCCCGCAGCAGCCGCTCGGTGGGGAGCACCTGACCGTCCTGGAACAGCGGCACGAACCCCTCGGGCGCCCACGCCGCGCCCGTCACCGACGCGTGCGCGAAGTACGCCGACCACAGCCCCGGGTCCTGGATCGCCTGCCGCGCACCCACGTGCACCGGCTTCGCCGGACGCTCCCGCGCCTGGAGTTCGGGCAGGCACAGGGGCCGTCCGTCCTCGTCGGCCCAGTACGCGCCGTGCTGCCCGTCGAGGAGCACCCACCGGTCGAGGTCGTCGATCCACGCCTCCGCCACGGCGTGGCCCTGCCCGACCCCGTCGTGGTAGTCGCCGCGCCGCAGCCACACCCGCCGCGCGGGGATCTTCAGCGCGTTCAGGCCCTGCGCCAGCACGATCGAGTACTCGACGCACGAGTACCGCGCCCCGTTGGCGACCTGCTCCAGGACGTCGACCGCGTCGCCCACGTTGATGCGCGCGTTCGCGTGCCGCCACAGCCCCGAGGTCCACGCCAGCAGGTCCCGCGCGGTCCGCCACGCCCCCTTGCCGGGCCGGGGGAGCCGCGTCAGCAGCTGGAGTTCGCGGTGCGCCTCGATCCGGTCCAGCCGCAGCGGCGCCGCCGCACCGGGCTGCGGCCAGGAGGTGATCCGCAGGGGCGGGGCCGGGACGTTCGCCTTCGCCCGCTCTAGGACCGCGGCCCAGTCCGGGTCCGCGCCGAACGCGGCCGAGAGCTCGGGCTCGAACAGGTCGGTCTGGTGGAAGCCCGCGTCGATCGCCTCGTCGAGCTTCGCCCGCGCGTTCTTGAGCCCCACCTTGTGTCCCGCGATCGCCAGCGAAGGCGCCCACAGGTCGCGCCAGAACTCCGTGTCAGTGCGCAGGGTCCGCTCCAGGTCCAGCAGCGTCCACCACCGCGCGCCGCGCATCGCGTCCTGGGCGACGGTCCGCACGCGCGCGAGTCTCACACCGGAAGGGGCCTGTGTCATGCGTATGAGGGTAGTCACCGGGGGCGCGCTCGCAAACACCGTTGTGCTGACGATTCGATGACGCTAGAGTGGGCGGCATGATCCTTTAGAAGAGATACGGCCGCTGTGGGCGCGAGCGCCGACCGGCCGACACGATGAGTGCCGTCATTGAGACGTAGAGCAACGCTCCGTTTCGCGCTCAACGTCTCTTCAACCTCGACCCGAGATAGGGGATCCGCATGACCGCCGAGACTCCGGAACCGCAGCAGGACGCCGCCGACGACGCGCCGCTCAACCGCGAGGAGCGCCGCGCGCTCGCCCGCGGCAAGAAGACCGGCAAGGCCGGCCACCAGTCGATCGGCGACAAGAAGTCGAAGGTCCGCTCGCAGATGCCGAAGGGCGGGGTCGGCAAGTTCCAGCTCCCCACCAAGAACGGCTGACCCGAAGCGGGTCGCCAAGCACGTCCGACCGGGACGCGGCAGCCGGAGACGGCCGGCCGCGGCCCGGTCGACCCGCAGCGGACAGGAGGCCGCCGGACCGATCGGTCCGGCGGCCTCCGCCGTCTCCTCCCGTTAGATCGCCTCGCAGGTCACCGTCGGCGTCGCCGCCGGGCTGGACCCGATGAAGCCGAAGACCTCGCGGGCCTGGCCCGAGGCGACGGTGCCGTTCCAGCCCACGTCGCTCGCGGTCACCCCCGCCCCCGACGAGGTGATCGTGGCGTTCCACGAGGACGTGATCCGGGTGCTCCCCGCCCACGTCCAGGTGAGCCGCCAGCCGTCGAGGGCGCCGCCGGTGGCGGTCACCGTCACCTTGCCCTGCCAGCCCGAGCCCCAGTCGTTGACGACTCCGATGACCGCCGTGCAGTCGCCCCCGCCGGGGCCGCCCGTGGTCGGGTCGTCGGTGGGGGTGGTGGTCGGGTCGGTCGGGTCCGGGTCGTCGCCGAAGACCGTCGCGCGCTCGGCGGTGGCCTGGATGCCGTTGGCGGAGGTGAAGACCCGCTGGCCCCAGGTGGTGAGCTGCGACGGGTTGAAACTCGTCACCTGGTCGAGGTCGCCGCCGGTGTTCCCGGAGTAGGACCACGCCAGCCAGCCGATGCCCCGCGCCTCGGCCTCGGACTGGATGGTCGCCCACGCGACCGTCTGGCCCTGGAACGTGTCGCCGTACTCGCCCACGATGAGCGGCAGGTTCATCTCCTCGAACGCGTCGAAGTAGTCGATGACGGTCTGCGGGTTCGAGTACACGGCGTACATGTGGATCGAGAACAGCGTGTTGCCGTCCTCGTCCGCCGCCGCCACGGTCTCCGCGTTGTCGCGCATGACGTTCTGCCAGTCCTGGCCCCAGTTCGGGGCGTCGACCACGAGCGTGTGCTCGAAGCCGATCGACCGCATCCGCTCGATCGCGTCCACGGTCTGCTGGGTCCACTGCTGCGGGTTGGTGTTGCCGACCGGCTCGTTGCCGATGTTGATGAGGACGTACGCCTCCTCGCCGTCGAGCACGCTGTACAGGCCCTGCCAGAAGGTCACGGCCTGATCCAGGGTGGCCGCACCTCCCTCTTCGCCGTACCCGGTGGTGTCGTGGACTTCGAGCATGCAGATGAGGCGCTGGGCCTTGCACTCGTCGACGATCTGCTGGACGCGCGCGGCGGACGAGACGCCCCAGTTGCGCTGGCCCGAGCCGAGGACGACGCGGACGGTGTTGGCGCCGAGGTCCGAGATCTCGCCGTAGCTGGCGAACTCGCCCTCGTACCAGACGTCGGGGTGGGAGGTGCCGCGCATGATGAACGGGTTGCCGTTGGCGTCGATCAGCTCGGTGCCGTCGATCGTGAAGCCGCCCTGCTGGGCGCTGGCCGGTACCAGCTGCCACATGCCGGTGAGGGCGATGGCCAGGGCCGTTGCGGCCGCCATCAGCCAGGTTCGCATCCTTCGACGCCGTGCCGGGGCGGCGTCGGTGGTGCCGTGTTCCATGGTGATCCCATCTGTAGGTCCAGGTCTGAGGTGAATCGGTTAATCCCGACCTCAACATAGAGAACCATAAATATCGATGGGGTTCAAGACGTGCCCTGGATTTGTCCTTCCAGCACCGATGCCCCGGCGCGGCTCAGGCCCTCGCGGGAGCGGTGGAGCCGCGGGGGGAGAGCTGCGCGGGGCGGCACTGAACCGAGAAAGCCCGGTCCTCGTGCGGTTCGGCGCCGATGATCGACAGGAGCGCCTGGGCGCACTGGGCGCCGTACGCGGAGATGTCGCGCGTCAGCGAGGTCAGCGCCGGGTGGGTGAGCCGGCACAGCGGCGAGTCGTCCCAGGCCACGATGGACAGTTCGTGCGGCACGTGGATGCCCAGCTCGTGGGCGACGCCGAGGCCGGCGACGGCCATGACGTCGTTGTCGAAGATGATCGCGGTGGGCCGCTTGGCCGAGGACAGGAGCCGCCGCGTGATGCGCGCGCCCTGCTCGCCGGTGTAGTCGGAGTGGAACGTCTCCATGGCCTCGAGGTCGAGCGCCGCGGCGGTGTCGGCGTAGGCCGAGTCGCGGATCGCAGTGTGCAGCAGGTGGTCGAAGCCGGCGACCCGCGCGATGCGGCGGTGGCCCAGGGCGTGCAGGTACTCCAGGATCTCGCGGCAGGGCGCGGCGTCGTCGTGCCAGACCGCGGGCAGCCGGGCGCCTTCGACGGGACCGCCGACGGCGACCGCGGGCAGGCCCAGGTCGGCCACGAAGTCGAGGCGCCGGTCGTCGGAGCCGACGTCGCACATGAGGACGCCGTCGACGCGGCGCTCGGCCCACCAGCGCCGGTACACCTCCAGCTCGGCCTCGACGGTGTCGACGATCTGGAGGGTGAGGCCGAAGGACCCGGCCGAGAGGGTGGCCTCGATCCCGGAGATGAGCTCCATGAAGTACGGCTCGATGCCGAGGGTGCGGGCCGACCGCCGCAGCGCGATGCCCACCGCCTGGGCCGAGGACACCGACAGCGACCGGGCCGCGCGGTTGGGCACGAAGCCCATCTCGGCGGCGATGGCGAGGATCTTGGTGCGGGTGGTCTCGGAGACGCCGGGGCGGCCGTTGAGCGCGTAGGAGACCGCGCCCTTCGACACGCCCGCCGCCGCGGCGATGTCGGCGATGGTCACGCGCCTGGTCATCGGTGGTCCTCTCAGCGCAGTCGTGCGGCGCCCGGGGCGAGGGCGCGCGCCGGGGGGGCCTGGGGTCCGGCACCGGCTTCCGAACTGTATCCCACGCGCACCGCGAACCGGTTCAGTCGATTTCATCTACATATCGAAATGCATCATTTCAATTCGATCACGGTGCCGTCAACACATTGACTGACCGTGATCCTCTCGATAGGTTCGGGTCACTTACCCGGTTAAGCGTGACCTCCCTCGCGAGCCAGTGGGGGCGGCGCCGCGCGCCCGGACCACCCCTCACGCGAACGGAGTGAACGTCACCGTGGTCGACTCCTGGGGCCTCGCCAACACCGTCGTCCGCCGCTTCGGCGGCGAGAACCGGGCGTGGCTCGCCGACTCCGCCGTGAGCATCCCGATCCTCGTGACCATGGCCGTCTGGGGCGGCGCCGGATACACCATGGTCCTCTTCGTCGCCGGCATCAACGCCATCCCCGACGAGCTCTACGAGCCGCTCATCATCATCCGCACCGAGGAGTTGTTCAACCTGCCGATCGCGCTGTCGAACCTGAGCAACGCGATCGTGTCGAGCCCCGGTTCGATGGGGGTCGCGATGGCCGCTTCGATGATGGCTACGCTGCCCACGGTCGTGTTCTTCTTCCTCTTCCAGAAGCACTTCATCAAAGGTATCGCTCTTTCAGGTATCAAGGCATAGGAGCGGTGCCGTGATGAACAGAAGGCACAGCATCAAAGGCATAGCCCTCTCCGGTATCAAGGCATAGGAGTCTTTTTGAGCGCCAAGAGCACCCTTCACGAGGGCTGGACCGTCACCGGTGACCCCGGGACGCCGGCCGCCGCCGAACCCATCCCCGCGACCGTGCCCGGCGAGGTCGTGTCCGCCCTGCTGGCGGCCGGGCTCGTCGCGGACCCGTACACCGACGAGGGCGAGCGCGGCGTCGCCTGGGTCGGCCGCCGCGACTGGACCTACCGGACGACGTTCACCTACGAGGGCGGCGACCACGACGGCGTCGACCTCGTCTTCGACGGCCTCGACACCGTCGCCCGCGTCTCGCTCAACGGCGAGGTCGTCGGCGAGTCCGCGAACATGCACCGCCGCTACCGCTTCGACGCGCGATCGGCGATCCGCCAGGGCGCCAACGACCTCGAAGTCGCGTTCACCTCGCCGTACACGTACGCCGAGGCCCAGCGCGACCGGCTCGGCGACCGGCCCAACGCCTACGACGAGCCCGGGAACTTCATCCGCAAGGCCGCCTGCAACTTCGGCTGGGACTGGGGGCCGAACCTCGCGAGCGCGGGGATCTGGCGCGACGTGCGCCTGGAGACGTGGCGGACCGCCCGGATCGCCGAGGTCGTCCCGCGCACGTCCCTCGAAGGCGGCCAAGGGATCGTGGACTTCGCGATCGACCTCCAGCGCGCCGGCGAGGCCGACCTGGTCCTCGTCTGCACCGCGGGCGGGCACACCGCGGTCCTGCCGGTCCCGGCCGGCGCGGGCACCGCGCAGGTGCGCGTCGCCGTCGACGACCCCCAGCTGTGGTGGCCGCACAACCGCGGCGGCCAGCCGCTGTACGACGTGTCGGTGACCCTCCGCTCAGGCGACGAGGAGCTCGACTCGTGGACGCACCGGGTCGGCTTCCGCACCGTGGAACTCGACACCGAGCCCGACGCGGACGGGCGCCCGTACGTCCTGAAGATCAACGGCGAGGCCGTGTGGGTCAAGGGCGTCAACTGGATCCCCGACGAGGCCCTGTTCAGCCGGGTCGACGCGGCCCGCCTGGAGCGGCGGCTGCGCCAGGCCGTCGCGGCCGGGATCGACTACGTCCGGATCTGGGGCGGCGGGGTCTACGAGTCCGAGGACTTCTACCGGCTCTGTGACGAGCTCGGCCTCATGGTCGGCCAGGACTTCCTGTTCGCCTGCGCCGCATACCCGGAGGAGGAGCCGTTCTGGTCGGAGGTGGAGGCCGAGGCCCGCGACAACCTCGCGCGGCTCGCGCCGCACCCGAGCCTGGTGACCTGGACGGGCAACAACGAGAACATCTGGGGCTGGCACGACTGGGACTGGCAGGAGCCGCTGGGCGAGCTGAGCTGGGGCGCGGGGTACTACCACGACCTGCTGCCGAAGCTCGTGGCCGAGGTCGACGGCACCCGCCCGTACTGGCCCGGCAGCCCGTACTCGGGGGTGCGCGAGCTGCACCCGAACGAGCCGACGCACGCGTCCGTCCACATCTGGGACGTGTGGAACCAGGAGGACTACGCGCACTACCGCGACTGGCGGCCGCGCTTCGTCGCCGAGTTCGGCTACCAGGCGCCGCCGACGTGGGCCACGGTGCGGCGCATGACGACCGACGAGCCGCTCCAGGCCGAGTCGCCGAGCATGCTGTGGCACCAGAAGGCCGCCGACGGCCAGGCGAAGCTCCAGCGCGGCCTCGACGCGCACCTGCCGCCGGTGCGCGACTTCGACGACTGGCTGTACTTCACGCAGGTGAACCAGGCCCGCGCGATCCGCCTCGGCATCGAGCACTTCCGCTCGCTCCAGCCGTACTGCTCGGGCGCGGTCGTGTGGCAGCTCAACGACTGCTGGCCGGTGACCTCGTGGGCCGCGATCGACGGCGAGGAGCGCCTGAAGCCGCTCTGGTACGCCTTGCGGGACGTGTACGCGGACCGGATCGCGACCTTCCAACCGCACGGCGAGGACGGCGTAAAGCTGGTGGTGGTCAACGACTCCGCCGAGGTCTGGAACGGCGTGATCGGCTTCTGGAAGTGCACCTCCGAGGGCCGCATCACCGGCCGCGCGCTCCTGGAGATCCGGATCGACCCGCGCGACACCGCGGAGGTCGTCCTCGAAGGCCAGGTCGCCCCCGCTCCCGGCGAGTTCCTGGTGACCGGCCGCGAGGACTTCCCGCGCGCGACCTGGTTCACCAAGGAGGACAAGGACATGGACTGGGCCACGGCCCGCTTCACCGCGGAGACCGCCGCCGTCGACGGCGGGGTGGCCGTCACGGTCACGGCCGACACGGTCCTGCGCGACCTGTGCCTCTTCCCCGACCGCCTCGACCCCGACGCCACGGTCGACAAGGCCCTGGTCACGCTCATCCCCGGCGAGCAGGCCGTGTTCACGGTGACGAGCGAGGCCATCGCTGCCTCCCCCGAACTGACGGCGGCTTTGACCACGAAACCGGTCCTGCGCGCGATCAACGACTGACACAGGGATCGAACCGCGTGCGACTGTGGCGCCGCCCATCGGGAGGCGCCACAGCCGACTCGTGCTCCCGGCACGGGTCCGGCGGCAGGCGGGCACCGGTCCGATATGGTCCCGGGGTGCCGGACTCCCCTCGTTCCGCGGCGCTGCCCGCCGCGCGGAAGCTCGCGATACCGCTGCTCTTCGTCGCGTGGCTGGTCGCGCTCTACCTGCTGTTCAGCGACGCCATGATGGCCTGTGCGTACCCGGATCCACCGCCCGGCGGCTGCCCTGCGGACGAGGTCGAGGCGGGGGCGAGGTTCGACCTGTGGATCCTGCCGGTACTGGCGGCCGGGCCGGTGGTGTTGCTCGCGGTGCGGGCCGCATTGTCGCCCGAGGGCAAGCGGTACCGGGCGGTCTGGGTCCTCTGCTGCGTGGTCTGGTTCTGCGTCGCCCCCGCGTTCATGATCGACGCCGCGGTGACCGGCTTCGGCGCTTTCGACGGCCCGGAGCGGTACGCCGAGGAGGCATCGCGCGCGTCGGACTGGAAGTTCGCGGTCTTCGCCGTCACCGCGACCGCGCCTCCGGCCGCGCTGGCGTTCCTCGTCTGGCGGCGCGGGGAGCGGGGCTTCGCGCTGGGCCTGGCGGGCATCGCCGCGCTGACCCTGGTCTTCCTGTTCTGGTCGGCGATCCCGGTGCTGTGACCTGTGGACACGACTCCGGCCCGGCGAATGCCGGGCCGGATCTCGTTTCTGCTTAAGCCTTCTCGCCGGTGGCTTCCGGTTCGACGGTCTCGGTCGGGGCCGTTTCCGTCTCGGGCGCTTCGGTTTCGGCCGCTACCGGTTCGGTTTCGGCGAGGGAGTCCTCGCTGGCCTCGGGGGTGGGGACCGGGCCGATGCCGCCCACGACGGGTTCGTTCGGCTCGGGTTCGGGCTCCTGCTTGGCGGGCATCGGGAGGGACTGCGAGAAGCGCAGGCCCGCCTGGATGAGGTCCCAGCCGAGGGGGAGGGCGGCGCCGTCGGGGAGGTCGAGTTCGAGGGCGAGGTCGTCGGCGAGGCCGGCCTGCTTGGCGAGCTTGACGACGACCGGGTGGGTCGAGCGGTTCGGCGCGTAGCACCACTTGGGGGCGGCGAGGCCGAAGTCGCGGGCGAGCATGACCGCGGCGACGGCGGCCGGGCCGTCCACGAGGACGGCCGTCGAGCGCGTGGCGGCGGTGAAGATCGCGGCGGCCATGGCGCCGAGTCCGGCGCCGCCGAGGCGCGAGATGAGCTCCTGGGGGCTGCGCTTGAAACCGCGGTTGAACGCGAGGTGGTCGCGCAGCGCCGAGACGCGGCCCATCCACGCGGCGTCGAAGACCGACCCGCCGGGGGCGTGGAGCTGCGGCTGGAAGGTCGTGATCTCGTCCTTGGCGATGAACGAGCAGACCGCGACCGCGGCGGTCACCGCGCCGGCGCCGAGGCCCGAGATGAGGAGCAGGTCGGCGCCCTCGTCGATCGCCCGGTTCGCGGTGTCGCGGCCGAGGCGCAGCGCCTCGTCGAGCTCGGTCTCGTCGAGGAGCGGGCCCTCGGCGCCCTCGCTGGCGCCGGTGCGGACCACGCCGACCGGCAGGCCCGAGCGGGCGGCCTGCTCGGCGAGGGGGCCCTCGCCGCGTTCCAGGGCCGCGGCCTGCTCGGCGACGGGCGCGTAGTCGCCGGAGTCCCAGCCCTCGGGGTACTCCCCGGCGAACAGGAGCATCCGCGGCGTCGTGAACGGCTCGGGCGCGTCGGTGGCCTGCATGCGGGCGGCCCACCCGACCGCCGCCTGGAGGCGGCCGAGACCCGCGCCCTCGATGAGGGCGTCCTGGAGTCGCGCGTTCGCGCGGGTCGTCCACACTCCGTTGGGGAACTTCGCTTTCAGTTCGGCGAGGGGCCCGGCGTCGGTCGTCTGTGTCACGGCACAAGGCTAGCGCGGGGGCCGTGGGGCACAATTGCCAAGTGACCACCATCGAGTTCGCCAAAGGCCACGGCACCGGGAACGACTTCGTCATCGTCCCCGACCTGGAAGACGCCCTCCCGCTGAAGGACGCCCAGGTCGCGGCCATGTGCGACCGGCGCTTCGGCATCGGCGGCGACGGCCTGCTGCGCGTGGTCCCCTCCGAGGACCCGGGCGCCGAGTGGTTCATGGACTACCGGAACGCCGACGGCTCGATCGCCGAGATGTGCGGCAACGGCGTGCGCGTCTTCGTCCGCTACCTGCTGGACAAGGGCCTCGCGCAGGGCCCGGAGGTCGCCGTGTCGACCCGCGCCGGGATCAAGACCGTGACGGTGGAGGGCGACGAGCTGCGCGTCGACATGGGCTCGGCGGTCTTCGGGGCGACCTCCGAGGCGTCCGTGGAGGGCTTCACGTGGCCCGGGCAGGTCGTCTCGATGGGCAACCCGCACCTGGTGTGCCACCTGGGGGACGAGGCCGAGCTGGAGGCGCTGGAGCTGTTCCACCAGCCGCGCTACGACGCCGCGCTGTTCCCCGAGGGCGTCAACGTCGAGTTCGTGACCGGCACCGCGCCGCACGTGCGCATGCGCGTCCACGAGCGCGGCGTCGGCGAGACCGCCTCGTGCGGCACCGGCGCGTGCGCGGTCGGCGCGGTGGCGCTGAGCCACGCCGGGCTCGACACCGGGACGTGCAGAGTGGACGTCCCCGGCGGGACCCTCACCATCACCGTCACCGACGAGACCCTGTACATGACCGGCCCGGCCGTGATCGTGGCCGAGGGCGTCTTCCGCGCCTGAGGCGCATGACGCGCTCCGCCCGAAGGGCGTGGGTGGGTGGGCTAGGAGTATTACCATCCCAAACCCCCACCCTCCCAGGGGAAATATAGGTGCGATCCTCTCCCGGGGGTCCGACAGGAATCGCCGTGGCCAGCGGTCTTGTCGCCCGAAAGTGTGAGACAACGCGAGCGCCCCCGGAAGCCGCAGGTTTCCGGGGGCGCTCCTCGCCTCGCTAGCGCATCACGCGCTTGACCGCCGCCGCGACCGCCGGGGCCACGTTGGGGTCGAAGACGCTCGGGACGATGTAGGTCGCGTTGACCTTGTCCTCGCCGACGCAGTCGGCGATCGCGGTCGCCGCCGCGAGGGCCGCGTCGTCGTTCCAGTCGCGCGCCTGCGCGTCGAGGAGCCCCCGGAACACGCCCGGGAACGCGAGCACGTTGTTGATCTGGTTCGGCTGGTCCGAGCGCCCGGTCGCCACGATCGCCGCGTACCGCGCCGCCTCGGTGGGGGAGATCTCCGGGTCCGGGTTCGCCAGCGCGAACACGATCGGGTCCTTCGCCATCTTCGCCACGTCGGAGCCCTTGAGGATGTTCGGCGCGCTCACGCCGATGAACACGTCCGAGCCTTCGACCGCGCCGGAGAGGTCACCGGAGTAGTCGGTCTTGTTGAAGTGCTCGCCGAGCCACTTCCACGTCTCGTTCCCGGTCTCGAACCCGGCGTGCAGGGCGCCGTCGCGGTCGACGGGGATGATGTCGCCGATCCCGGCCTTCTCCAGCAGCCGCATGATCGCGGTCCCGGCCGCGCCGCAGCCGACCACCGTGGCGCGCACGTCCTTGAAGTCCTTGCCCACCACGCGCAGCGCGTTGGTGAGCGCCGCGAGCACCACGATCGCCGTGCCGTGCTGGTCGTCGTGGAAGACGGGGATGTCGAGCCGCTCGCGCAGCCGCGCCTCGATCTCGAAGCAGCGCGGCGCCGCGATGTCCTCCAGGTTGATGCCGCCGTACGTCGGCGCCAGGGCCGCGACGATGTTGACGATCTCGTCGGTGTCCTGGGTGTCGAGGCACACCGGCCAGGCGTCGACGTCGCCGAACTTCTTGAACAGGGCCGCCTTGCCCTCCATCACCGGCATCGCGGCCGCGGGCCCGATGTTGCCCAGGCCGAGGACGGCCGAGCCGTCGGTGACGACGGCGACGGTGTTGCGCTTGATGGTGAGGCGGCGCGCGTCGTCGGGGTTCTCGGCGATCGCCATGCACACGCGGGCCACGCCGGGCGTGTACGCCATGGAGAGGTCGTCGCGGTTGCGCAGCGGCACCTTGGGGGCGACCTCGATCTTGCCGCCGAGGTGCATGAGGAAGGTCCGGTCGGAGACCTTCTTCACATCGAAGTCCGGCATGGCCTCGAGGATGTGGGTGACCTGCTCGGCGTGCGCCGCGTCGGAGGTGTCGCACGTGAGGTCGACGGTCATGCGCTTGTTGTCGGAGCCGACGACGTCGAGGGCGGTGACGATGGCCCCGGCCTGCCCGACGACCGTGGCGAGGCGCCCGGCCGCGCCCGGGTCGGCCGAGAGGGCCAGACGGACGGTGATGGAGAACCCTGCGCTGGGAAGGCGGGCAGTGCTCATGCCGCTCCTTTGATGTGCACTTCGTTGTGGACGCCCGGCTCGGCACGTCGTGTGCGTGCGCCGACGGATGCCTTGAATGATGCCACCGTGTGGGACGCGCCCGCCCCTGACCCGCGCTGGCCAGGGGGTCCGCCACTGCGCCGCGGTGCGGGAGGGATCGACGCGGTTCGCTGTGCGCGATATCGGCTCGCCGCCGGGGCCCGTGCGTGTCAAGCTTGTGGTGATGCGAGAACAGTACGAGAACACCCGCGAAGACCTCTCCTCCGACGCCCCCTCGACGGGCGAGCTGGACCTGGAGGCGCGCCAGGCGCTGCGCCGGGTCTCCGGCATCGCCTCCACCGAACTCGAAGACGTCACCGACGCCGAGTACCGGCGCCTCCGCCTGGAGCGCGTCGTGCTGGTCGGCGTCTGGACCGAAGGCAGCATCGAGGAGGCCGAGAACTCCCTCGACGAGCTGGCCCAGCTGGCCGAGACGGCCGGCTCCGAGGTCGTCGACGGCCTCATCCAGCGCCGCTCCAAGCCCGACGCCGGCACCTTCATCGGCTCCGGCAAGGTCAAGGAGCTCAAGGACACCGTGGAGGCGCTGGGCGCCGACACCGTGATCGCCGACGGCGAGCTCTCCCCGGGCCAGCTCATCGCCCTGGAGAAGGCCGTCAACGTCAAGGTCATCGACCGCACGGCCCTGATCCTCGACATCTTCGCGCAGCACGCGAAGAGCGCCGAGGGCAAGGCGCAGGTAGAGCTCGCGCAGCTCCAGTACCTGCTGCCGCGCCTGCGCGGCTGGGGCGACGCCATGAGCCGCCAGGGCGGCTCGAACGGCGGCGTGGGCCTGCGCGGCCCCGGTGAGACGAAACTGGAGACCGACCGGCGCCGCATCCGGGCGAAGGTCGCGAAGCTCCGCCGCGAGCTGGCGAAGCTCACGGTCACCCGCGAGACCAAGCGCGACTCGCGCACCCGCAACCGGGTCCCTGGCGTGGCCATCGCCGGGTACACGAACGCCGGCAAGTCGAGCCTGCTCAACGCCCTCACCGGCGCGGGCATCCTGGTCCAGGACGCCCTGTTCGCGACCCTCGACACCTCGACGCGCCGCTCGCGCACCTCCGAGGGGCGCGAGTACACCGTGACCGACACGGTCGGTTTCGTGCGGCACCTGCCCCACCAGCTGGTCGAGGCGTTCCGGTCGACGCTCGAGGAGGTCGCCGAGTCGGACCTGGTCGTCCACGTCATCGACGGCTCGCACCCAGACCCGCTCGGCCAGGCCGAGGCGGTCCGCACCGTGCTCGCCGAGGTCGGGGCCGACGAGATCCCCGAGCTGGTCGTGGTGAACAAGCTCGACCTGGTCGACCCGGACACGATGCTCCAGCTGCGCTCCGACTGGCCCGACGCCGTGTTCGTCTCGGCGCATTCGGGCGAGGGGATCGACAAGCTCCGCGACGCGATCGAGGACGCGCTGCCGCAGCCGAACACGACGCTGACGGTGTGCATCCCGTACGTGCGCGGCGACCTGGTTTCGCGCCTGCGTTCGCGCGGTGAGGTGCTGACGACCGAACACCGAGGTGACGGCACGGTCATCACGGCCCGTGTGGACGATGCGCTGGCCGGAGAATTGCGAGCGTTCGTCCTGGAAACGGACTGAATCGCAGTGGTCCTGAACATGTCTCATGGGGGTCCCTCCGCTGACATGGCGTGTTCTGGAACACTTGCGTGATGCGAGAGCGCCGTGTGGGCCGTCGGCCCCTGCCTGCGCGGCTCGTCGCCGGGACGGCCGGAGTGCTCGTCCTGGCAACGGCCGCGTCCCCCGTGTACGCCCAGGACGAGGAGTCCGGTAGCGGGACGGAGCTGTGCCAGATTCACGATTCGCGGGTCGCCGACGCGACCTCGGTCGTGGCGGCCGCCGACGGCGACGGCTGGTGGGTCCTGCCGGACGGGAACGGGCAGACCGACGGCATGATGACGATCCGCCAGGTCGGCGGCGACTGCAACGTGCGCGACACCGAGGCCGGGAGCCTCGCGATCAACTGGCTCCCGATCGACCCCGAGGACATGACGCTCAGCGAGGACTTCCTGTGGATCGCCGACATCGGCGACCCGAACGGCGACCGCGAGCAGGTCTCGATGACGCAGGTCTCGACCTCGAACGCCGCCGACTTCGTGATGACCCGCTACATCTACCCCGACGGTCCGCAGGACGCCGAGGCGTTCCTCCTGCTCCCCGACCGGAGCCCGCTCTTCATCGCCTCCAAGGAGGGCGAGGCCCCGCTCTACAAGTCCGACGGACTCGGGCAAGAAGAGGGCACCCCGCTCGAACTGGCCGGGACCGTGGCGCTGCCCGACGGCGCCGGCTCGGTCACGGGCGCCGCGATCAGCGCCGACGGCGCCAAGGTCGCCTTGCGCACCAGCGACTCCGCGTTCGAGTGGGACGTCGCCGACGGCGACGCCGTCGCGTCGATGACCGGCGCCGATCCCCGCGTGACGCCGCTCGACGACGGCGGCGGCGACATCGCCTACGACGCCGAGGGCAACTTCATCACCGTCGCCCAGACCGGCGACGACGCGGCTCCCGCCGTCATCATGGGCTACACCCCGGCCGCTCCGGTGGCCGAGGAGGAGCCCGCCGACGAGGGCGGCGGGGACGACGCGGCGGCCGAGGACGAGGGCGGCTCGTTCGTCGACTGGGTGCTGGGCCTGGGCTTCGGCACGATCGTGAAGATCCTCGCGGCCATCGCGATCCTCGGCATGCTGGTCATGGTCCTGGGCATCGTGGTCATCCGCAAGCACCGCAAGGGCGGCGCCGACGAGGACGGCGATGACGACCGCGACCCCGGTCCGCGCGACGACTCCGACTACGGCCGCAAGGACTTCCTGGGCGACGACGACCCGGTCGACCTCGGCATCGAGTCCGGCCAGCCCGACCCCGACCTGGGCCAGGTGGCGCGCGGCAACGTGTACGGCGGCGCCCCGGCGCGCCAGGAGCCCTCCGGGAACGTGTACGGCGGCGCCCCGGCGCGCCAGGAGCCTTCGGGGAACGTGTACGGCGGCGGTCCCGCCCGCCAGGAGCCCTCTGGGAACGTCTACGGGGGCGGTCCTCGCCGCGAGCAGCCCCCCGCGGGCCGGGGCGGTCACGGCGGCCGCGAGGAGCCCCAGTACGGGGCGTTCGAGGGCGGCGGCCACGGCAGCGTCTACGACAACGCGGGCCCCGGCCCCGGCCAGTCCTTCGCGTCCCGCCAGGAGCCCTCGGGCAACGTCTACGGCGGCCAGGCCCGCCCGGCTCCCGCCGGGGGGAGCGTCTACGGCGCCGGAGGCGGGGCGCCCCGTCCGCAGCACCAGCAGGGCGGTGTCTACGGGGGCGGGAACGCCGAACGGACCCCGGAGGCCGACGAAGGCTACTGGGGCCCGCCTGACAGCGGCACGACTTACGGTCGGAACCGCTAGGCGCGCAATGTAATTGGCGTTCGACTGCTCCTTGCGGGCAGGTCGTGCCCCGCTTAGATCTTCCGGAGCACCGCGACCACGCGGCCGAGGATCTCGGCCTCGCTCGCGTCGATCGGGTCGTACAGGGCGTTCGCCGGGAGCAGCCACGGCTTGCCGTTCTTGCGCTTCCAGGTCTTCACCGTGGCCTCGCCGTCGATCATGGCGGCCACGATCTCGCCGTTGAGCGCGTCGGGCTGCTGGCGCACCACGACCCAGTCGCCGTCGGTGATGGCGGCCTCGGTCATCGAGTCGCCCTTGACGCGCAGCAGGAAGTGGACGCCCTCGCCCACGAACTCGGCCGGCAGGGGCATGACGTCGTAGTCGCGCTCCTCGGCCAGGATCGGCTGCCCCGCGGCGATCTCGCCGACCATCGGCACGTACCGCGGCCGGGGGTGCTGGGAGCAGGTCTGGACGCCGCCCGGCGTGGACTGGCGCACCCCGACCGCGCGCGGCCGGCCGGCCAGGCGGTTGAGGTAGCCCTTCCGTTCGAGCTGCTTCATCTGGTAGGCGACGGAGGAGGCGGAGGCCAGCCCGACCTCGGCGCCGATCTCGCGGACGCTCGGGGGGTAGCCCTTGTTGTTGATGAACTCTTCGATGTACTCGAGGACTTGCTGTTGCCGACGCGTCAGTTTGCGCGTTTTCGGCCGGGATGTCGTGGTCTCGCTAGCCACAGGAGGCTCCTGTAAGACAAATGGGACGGTATGTCTGATTCCGACAATGTAACTCACGTGCGGGTTCTAGTCAAACATTCGTGCGACGTCGGCGTGTCGCCGCGCTGGTAGGAATGTGTTTCGAGGTGTATTCACCCGAACGGGTGAACGATAATACGCGGCGGTCTGATTGACTGGCGTCCCGCCCCCGCGCCCGCCCGCGGCCGTTCATCCGCGTTCTGCGGTATTCTTGGCACTAGATCTTGTGGTTTGATGTATCGTCTCTCACTAGGTGTTGGGGTTCCCTGCGAATGCCCGATCGGCACGAGGCAGACTGGCACCCCGGCGCGTGAACCGGGCGGCGATCCGAGTGTCGGTGGTCCGCGAGACGATGGTCGTAGAAGGAGACTAGCGAAATGCGATGCCCTTACTGTCGCCATCCCGACAGCCGGGTCGTGGACTCCCGGGAGGCCGAGGACGGCAAGATCATCCGCCGCCGCCGGGTCTGCCAGGAGTGCGAGAAGCGGTTCACCACCGTCGAGGAGTCCATCCTCGCCGTCGTGAAGCGCTCGGGCGCCACCGAGCCGTTCAGCCGCGGCAAGGTCGCCAGCGGCGTCCTCAAGGCCTGCCAGGGCCGCCCGGTCGACGCCGACGACGTCGCCAAGCTGGCCCAGGCCGTCGAGGACGAGATCCGCTCGACCGGCGCCGCCGAGGTGCCCGCCCACGAGGTCGGCCTGGCGATCCTCACGCCGCTCCGGCAGCTCGACGAGGTCGCCTACCTGCGCTTCGCCAGCGTCTACCAGGACTTCGAATCCCTCGAGGACTTCGAGACCGCGATCGCGCAGCTCCGGAAGGAGCACGCCGCCCGCAGCGGCGGCTAGCGCACCACCCCCGCAACAACCGATTCCCACACAACCAGGCATGAGCAGACAGGGGCGAGGAACATGCCGAAGACCACCAAGGCCGCAACGGCCGCCAGGACCGCCGGGAAGACCGGGACCACCTTCCAGGACAAGGGCCTCACGGTCGAGCGGGTCTTCACGACCCCCGGCGTCCACCCGTACGACGAGGTCGAGTGGGAGTCGCGCGACGTCGTCATGACGAACTGGCGCGACGGCTCGATCAACTTCGAGCAGCGCGGCGTCGAGTTCCCGGCCTTCTGGAGCCAGAACGCGACCCAGATCGTCACCTCGAAGTACTTCCGCGGCGCCCTCGGCACCCCGCAGCGCGAGACCGGCCTCAAGCAGGTCATCGACCGCGTCGTGCACGCCTACCACAACGCCGGCGAGAAGTACGGCTACTTCGCCACCGCCGAGGACGCGCAGGTCTTCGCCGACGAGCTCACCTGGCTGCTCCTGCACCAGTACTTCAGCTTCAACTCCCCGGTCTGGTTCAACGTCGGCACCGCCGCGCCCCAGCAGGTCTCGGCGTGCTTCATCCTCAGCGTGGACGACACCATGGAGTCGATCCTCGACTGGTACAAGGAAGAGGGCATGATCTTCAAGGGCGGCTCCGGCGCCGGGGTCAACCTCTCCAAGATCCGCGCCTCCGCCGAACTGCTCTCCTCCGGCGGCAACGCCTCCGGCCCGATCAGCTTCATGCGCGGCGCCGACGCCTCCGCCGGCACCATCAAGTCCGGCGGTGCCACCCGCCGGGCCGCGAAGATGGTCGTCCTCGACGTCGACCACCCCGACATCGAGGCGTTCATCGACACCAAGGCCCGCGAGGAGGACAAGATCCGGGCCCTGCGCGACGCCGGCTTCGACGTCGACCTCGGCGGCGAGGACATGTTCTCGGTCCAGTACCAGAACGCCAACAACTCCGTGCGCGTCTCCGACGTGTTCATGAAGGCCGTCGAGGAGGGCACCGACTACGCCCTCACCGCGCGCCAGACCGGCGCTGAGATCGAGCGCCGCGACGCCCGCGACGTCTTCCGCCGCATGGCCCAGGCCGCGTGGGAGTGCGCCGACCCCGGCATCCAGTACGACGACGTCATCAACGACTGGCACACCAACCCGAACACCGACCGCATCTACGCGTCGAACCCGTGCTCGGAGTACATGAGCCTCGACGACTCCTCGTGCAACCTCGCCAGCCTCAACCTCATGAAGTTCCTCGGCGAGGACGGCTCCTTCGACGTCGACCGGTTCACGAAGACCGTGGAGTTCGTCATCACCGCTATGGAGATCTCGATCTCCTTCGCGGACTTCCCGACCGAGAAGATCGGGGAGACCACCCGCGACTACCGCCAGCTCGGCATCGGGTACTCGAACCTGGGCGCGCTGCTCATGACCTCGGGCTACGCCTACGACTCCGAGGAGGGCCGGGCGCTCGCCGCCGCGATCACCGCGCTCATGACCGGCGTCTCCTACCGCCGCTCCGCCGAGATCGCCGGGGCCGTCGGGCCCTACGCCGGCTACGAGCGCAACGCCGAGCCGCACCAGCGCGTCATGGCCAAGCACGCCGCGGCCGCCGACGCCGTCACCACCTTCGGCGACGTCGACGCCACCGTCCTGGAGGCCGCGAAGTCCGAGTGGGCCAAGGGCAACGAGATCGGCGCCGCCAACGGCTGGCGCAACGCCCAGGCCAGCGTCCTCGCGCCGACCGGCACCATCTCCTTCATGATGGACGCCGACACCACCGGCATCGAGCCCGACCTGGCGCTCGTCAAGCACAAGAAGCTCGTCGGCGGCGGCTCCATGGAGATCGTCAACCAGTCGGTGCCGCAGGCCCTCGTCCGCCTCGGCTACGACGACGCCGACCGTGAGGCCATCGTCGACTACATCGCCGACAACGGCCACGTCGTCGGCGCCCCCGCCCTGCGCGAGGAGCACTACACGGTGTTCGACTGCGCCATGGGCGAGCGGGCGATCGCGCCCATGGGCCACGTGCTCATGATGGCCGCGGTGCAGCCGTTCCTGTCCGGCGCGATCTCCAAGACCGTGAACCTGCCGGAGTCGGCCACCGTCGAGGACATCGAGGAGGTCTACTTCCAGGGCTGGAAGCTCGGCCTCAAGGCCCTGGCGATCTACCGCGACAACTGCAAGGTCGGCCAGCCGCTCTCCGCGAAGAAGAAGGAAGTGGCCCAGGCGGTCGAGGAGGCCGTCGAGCAGGCGGTCGCCACCGTCGCCGCGCACGGCCCGGTCCGCCGCAAGCTCCCCAAGAAGCGCCCGAGCCAGACCATCTCGTTCTCGGTCGGCGGCGCGGAGGGCTACATGACCTCCTCGTCCTACCCCGACGACGGGCTCGGCGAGGTCTTCCTCAAGATGTCCAAGCAGGGCTCGACCCTCGCGGGCGTCATGGACGCGCTGTCGGTCTCCATCTCCATCGCGCTCCAGTACGGGGTGCCGCTGGAGAAGTACGTCGAGAAGTTCACGAACATGCGCTTCGAGCCCGCCGGCATGACCGACGACCCGGACATCCGCATGGCCTCCTCGGTGGTCGACTACATCTTCCGCCGCCTGGCCCTGGACTACCTGCCGTACGAGGAGCGGGCCGCGATCGGCATCCTCACCACCGCCGAGCGCACCGCCGAGCTCAACGGCGAGGACCCCGCCAAGGTCGGGCAGCCCGAGGTCGACCTGGACGCGCTCCGCGCCTCCGCGCCGATCGAGGCCGCCGAGGAGGCCGGTGTCGTGGAGGCCGTGGCCGAGCGGGTCCAGGTCGAGTCGAAGAAGTCCCGTCTGGACATCCTCACCTCGGCCCAGGCCCGCAGCGCCGACGCGCCGCTGTGCATGAACTGCGGCACCAAGATGCGCCCGGCCGGCTCCTGCTACGCCTGCGAGGGCTGCGGCGCCACCAGCGGCTGCAGCTAGGTCCCGTCACCCGTTCGAGGGGCCGTTCCGCACCGGCGGAACGGCCCCTTTCGCGTGAGCTGATCCGCTTGTGTCCCATCGGGGCCCGCGTTCGCGGGCACCGCACGCTGGCAGAACGGCAATAGAATGGGGTCACCGCCCGCCCCTCGCTTCACGGAGGCACCAATGCAGTCCCTGGCTCCCGGCGATCCCGAACGGATCGGTCCCTACCGGACCATCGCCGAACTCGGCCGCGGCGCCATGGGCCGAGTCTTCCTCGCCAGCGCCCCGGACGGCCGTCCCGTGGCCGTCAAGCTCATCGCGGCCGCCCTCATCGAGGACGAGGAGTTCCGGGCGCGGTTCCGCCGCGAGGTCGCCGCCTCCAAGCAGGTCGCGGGCGCGTACACGGCGGCCGTCATCGACGCGGGCCCCGACGACCAGGTCCCGTGGCTCGCCTCGGAGTTCCTGGTCGGCCCCAACCTCAAGGACGTCGTGGAGTCCGCCGGGCCGCTGCCCGAGGCCACGGTCCTGCGCCTCGCGGCCGGGCTCGCCTCCGCGCTCGCCGCGATCCACTCCGCCGGGATGGTCCACCGCGACCTCAAGCCCGCCAATGTGATCCTCGCCGCCGACGGCCCGCGCGTGATCGACTTCGGCATCGCCCGCGCCGCCGACGGCATCACCGACACGAACCTCACCAAGACCGGCGGCGTCATCGGCACCCCCGGCTTCATGTCGCCCGAGCAGGCCGAGTCGGGCACCGTGTCGGCCGCCAGCGACGTGTTCTCGCTCGGCTCGGTCCTCGTGCTCGCCGCGACCGGCCACAGCCCCTTCGCGGGCGCCTCCACCCTGGAGACGCTGAACAACGTCGTCCGGTCCCAGCCCGACCTCGGGGCGCTCTCGCCGCGCCTGCGCGCCATCGTCGAGCGCTGCCTGGTGCGCCTCCCGGGCGCCCGGCCCACCCCGGCCGAACTGACGTCCCTCATCGGCCCCGTCGCGCCCTCCACGCGCCCCTGGCCGGACTCGGTCAACGCCCTGGCCGAGCGCCAGCGCCGGCAGCTCTCGAGCCTCCTGGGCGACGCCGGCGTCTCCACCACCCTGGTGGACGAGGCGGCCGCCGCGGCGCCTCCGGTGCCCCCGAGCGCCCCGGCGTCGGCCTTCGACCAGTACTCGGTGCCCAGCGCCGAGCCCGCGGCACCGGCCTCGGCGTACCCGATGTCGGCCGTGCCCGCATCGGCTCCGCCGACGAGCCCGGTGACCTCGCCGCCTTTGTACACCCAGCAGGCGCCGTACCAGCCGCCGGCGGCCCCGCCGCTGTCCCCGGCCCCGGGCTTCGCGCCCGGCCAGGTCTCCCCGGGCCAGTACCCGGCCGCGCCCTCGCCGGCCGCACTGCCGCCGACCGCGCAGTTCCCGGCCCAGCCGGGCATGCAGTACACGGCCCCGCCCGCGCCGCCGCAGTACCCGGGCCAGCCCGTCTACGCCGCCCCGCCGCCGTACGGGCCCCGGCAGCCCTCCTCGAACGCGGCGGCCGTCGGCATCACCGTGATCGCCGCGGTCCTCGTCATCGCGCTCGTAGGCGGCCTGGTGTGGTTCCTCAACAAAGACGGCGACGACCCGGACGACGACCCGACCCGCGCGGTCTCCTCGAACGACCCGAGCGAGGACGCGACCACGCCCGACCAGGAGCCCGAGACCACCGGGGCGGAGGAGGAGACCACGGCCGCGGCCGAGGGCTCCTGGAGCGAGGTCTACGCCGACCACACGGTCAGCCTCACGACCACGTTCGACTCGGCGAGCACCTGCCAGTACCAGGAGGTGGACTTCGACGACATCACCACGACGGGGTCGATCTACTACGGCTACAACACGACCGACGAGCCGTACTCGTACACCGACCTCGTGCTGAACCCGTGCGACATCGACTACTCGACCAACACGGGACTGACGAACGTCCTGTACACGCCGTCCTCGTCCTCGGGCACGTTCTTCGACGCGGCGGTGACGCCGGACGAGTGCTGGGCGGAGCTGGAGGGCTCGTATCCGGCGCTGAACTGGACCGTGGACCCGTGGGACCCGGGCGCGGCGCCGCTGACCACGGGCATGATGCTGTGCCTGTACACCGAGAGCGCGCAGCTGGTGCTCGCGGAGGTCACCACCGTCACCGCCGAGACCTCCTCGAACTGGATGACCGTGGAGTTCACGACCGCGCTGTACGCGGCCGCGTGACGGGTCTGGATTTTTCAAGCACGGTCGTGCTATTTTTACGGGGTGCGCAAGGGCGAACTCACCAGGCAGGCCATCCTCGACGAGGCCGTCAGAATGGCGCGCTTCAGCGGGCTCTCGGGCCTGACGATCGGCTCCCTCGCCACCGCCGCGAACATGTCGAAGTCGGGCCTGTACGCCCACTTCAAGTCCAAGGAGGCGCTCCAGCTCGCGTGCATGGAGCGCAACGCCGAGCAGTTCGCCGAGGAGGTCTTCCGGCCCGCGCTGGCCAAGCCCCGCGGCATCGCGCGGCTCCAGGCGATCGTCGAGAACTGGATGGAGTGGTACTCCCACCCCGGCGGCTGCCTGTTCCTGGCCGCCAGCGCCGAGTTCGACGACATGACGGGCCCGCTGCACGACCACATGGTCGGCAGCCAGCGCCTCCTCATCGAATCCCTCGCCCGGGTCGCCGCCACGGCGGTCGCCGAGGGCGAGTTCACCGAAGACACCGACGTCTTCCAGGTCGCCCAGGAGGTCTTCGGCATCCTGGTGTCCTACAACTGGATGAGCCGCATCCTGTCCTATCCGGACGCCGCCGACCGCGCTTGGGCGGCGTTCAACCGGCTGACCGACAGCTTTCACTCCTAGTCCGACCAGGAAGGCCACGCACCCATGGCGTCCACCGCACCGAGCACCGCCTCGGCAAAGAAAAGCACGACCGTTCGTGCTCCTTGGTACCTCCGATCCGCCTTCACCGCCGCCGAGCGCATCGCGCCCGGACCGGCCGCGAAGTTCCTGTGCGAGATGTGGTTCCGGCTCCCCGCCGGCCCCGACAAGCGCCTCCGCGGCGAGGCCCCGGCCGGCGCGAACGTGTTCGAGCTCGACTCCCTCGGCGCGACCGTGTGGGGCTACGACTGGGGCGAGGGCCCCCTCGTCTACCTCGTGCACGGCTGGGGCGGTTCGACCGGCGACTTCAAGTTCATCGCCGCGACCCTCGTCGCCTCCGGCTACCGCGTGGTCGCCTTCGACGCCCCGAGCCACGGCAACTCCGGCCCCGGCCCCTGGGGCGACCGGCACGCCAACGGCCTCCACCTCGTGGAGACCATGAGCGCCGTCCACAGCAAGTTCGGCGACCCGTACGCGGTCGTCGGCCACTCCATGGGCTGCCTGAGCGCCGTCCACGGCCTGCTCATGAACGGCGTCGACCTCGCGCGGGTGCGCCTGGCGATGCTCGCCCCGTTCATCGGCGGCAAGGAGGGCTTCCGCGACACCATCGGCGCGATCGTGCCCGTGGGCCCGCGCATCATGGACCGCCTCGCGCCCCTCGGGGAGGCCAAGGCCGGCGTCAAGCTCGACGACTTCTCCCTGCGCGGACTCGACGTGCAGTCCCCGGCGCTCATCGTCCACGACCGCCGCGACCGGCCCAACCCGTTCCGCCACGGCGAGGCCGTCGCCGCCGCCTGGCCGAACGCCGAGCTCCTGGCGACCGAGGGCCTGGGCCACCGCAAGATCCTGGTGAGCCCGGCCGTGGGCAGCGCCGTGGCGCAGTTCGTCAGAGGCGCGGCTTGAGGGGCTGAGCACCTACGACGGCAACGCGAAAGGGCCGGGTCCCAGACCCGGCCCTTCCGCTCGTCTTAACCCTCGTAGTGGATCGTCAGGCGCGTCCACGCACCGATGTTGATGTAGGTGCCGTCCCCGACCGGGAACTCCACGTTCGGCGACAGCGGCTCGTCGGAGCCGTTGAGGAACGTGCCGTTCGAGGAGCCGACGTCCATGATCGTCCAGGAGCCGTCCGGCTTGGCGAACAGCCGCGCGTGCTGCGCGCTCACGCCCGGGTCCGCGACGTCGCCCGAGAGGTCGATGTCCGGGGTGATGCCCCGCTTCGCCGAGTAGCGGCCGATCGTCAGGTCGCCCTTGTCGAGCGGGAACCGGCGCGGCTTCGCGAACGACGGGTACTGGAGCTGCGAGGCCCCGTCCGAGGCCGCGACCTTGTTGAAGTAGCCCTGGTCCGCGGTGACGGCGACGCCCCAGCGGGTGGCCGCCTGCGAGGGCGCGTAGTTCGACGCGAGGTCCGCGGGCTGCGCGTCCGGCATCGAGAACCCGCCGGTGCCCGTCGAGGGCGGGGCGGAGGTCGGGGCGCCGAACGGCGCGGCCGGCACGCCCGGGGGCGGCCCGGGGGGCGCCGAGGTCGGCGCGTACGACTGCTGCGCGTACGGGTCCTGCCCGTACCCGCCGGGCTGCTGCCCGTAGGGGTCCTGCTGCGGCTGGCCGTACGGGTCCTGCGGCTGCGAGGGCTGCCCGTAGGGGTCCTGCCCGTACCCGCCCGGCTGCTGGCCGTACGGGTCCTGCTGCTGCGGCTGCCCGTAGGGGTCCTGGCCGTAGCCCTGCTGGGGCTGCGACTGCCCGTACGGGTCCTGCCCGTACCCCTGCTGCGGCTGCTGGCCGTAAGGGTCCTGGCCGTAGCCGCCGCCCTGGGGCTGCGACTGCCCGTACGGGTCCTGGCCGTACCCCTGCTGCTGCTGGCCGTAGGGGTCCTGCTGCTGCGGCTGGCCGTACGGGTCCTGCCCGTAGCCCTGCGGCGGCTGCTGCTGGCCGTAGGGGTCGGGCTGCCCGTACGGGTCGTTCGACGCGTAGCCCTGCCCGAAGGCGGCAGGGGACTGCGGAGGCTGGCCTTGCTGCCACGCCGGGTTGGGGGTCCCGCACTGCTCGCAGAACTGCGCCTGCGGGAACGCCCCGCACGCGCACTGGTACCCGCCCGGCTGTGGGGCACCGCCGTAGGTCGGCTGGTAGGTCAAGGTCGTCCCCCTCCAAGCATTTGGGTGTACTCGGCCTCGCTGACGACATCAAGCAGCGGGGCGGGCCCGTTCTGCCCGTTCGGGGACTCCTGGTCCGCGCGCTCGCGCGCACGTTCGTCGACCTGGACCGAACCGGGGGATTCGAGTTCCACCACCGCGACACTGATGTTGTCATGCCCGCCGTTGGCGAGCGCTTGTCGTGTCAACGCTACCGCCTTCTCGCCAACACTGCCGTCCGGCAGTGGCAGAAGGTCGTGATCGTCATTGAAATAACGCGACAGACCATCGCTGCACACTACGACATGCCCGCCCCCCAGATCCACGCGGAGGAGGTTCGGGTTCAGCGTCGGGGCGTCCGCCCCGAGCCACGCGAGCAGGGCTTTCGCGTACGGGTTCTTGTACCGCTCGTCCGAGGGGTCGACCCCCTGGTACTCCAGGCGGGCCTGGATCGTGTCGTCCACCGTCAGGCACCGGGCCTCCTTCTCGCCGGCCCAGTACGCCCGCGAGTCACCCACCCAGCACAGCACGGCCTGGTTCCCCTCCACGACCGCCGAGACGTACGTCGAGGACGGCGGCGAGTTCGGGTACTGCTTGCCGACCGCCGCCACCGCCGAGTGGGCCGCGCCCACCCCGCGCCGCGACGCGTCCTCCGCCGACAGGCCCTCGGCCAGCGCCGAGCGGATCTCCGTCACGGCCGCTTCCACTCCTGCGAGTGACGCGCGCTCGGAGTCCGAGGCGCCCGAGACCCCGTCGCACACGACGGTGATCTTGCGCCCGTCCTCGGCGAGGGCGATCGCGATCGAGTCCTGGTTGTAGTGGTGGCGCTTCCCGACGTCCGTCGCCGCGCCGATGCCGGGCATCGCGAACGACAGGTGGTCGTCGGAGCCGCCCGGGTGCTCGGGGTTCTCCTCGACCGCCGCCGAGGACCGCCACGGGACGGCTTCGGCGGGGACCTCGAACTCCTCCAACTCCCCGCCGCAGTCCTCGCAGAATCGGCCGAGGTCGGCGGGCAGTCCGCAAGCGGTGCAACGCTTCGCGGCGCCCATGGTCGGTGAGGGCTGCATAGGGCTCCTTCGCTACAGCATGGTGCGGGGGCGGTGGCGGTTGGCCAGGTCGAAGTAGTACACCTGGTCCTCCCTGCGGGTGCAGGCGTGGGCGAGGTCCCGGTAGGCCCGCTCCAGCGCCAGGCGCAGCTCCCGCTCCTCGGGGCGGGCCCCGAAGACCGGCGGCTCGCCGGCCGGACCCGTGCGCTCCACCGTCTCCAGCGCCAGGTGCAGGATGCGGGTGGAGACGAGGTGGCGGCGGCGCGGTTCGAGCTTGAGCTCGTCCAGGCGCCCCGCCATGTGATGCAGGTCCAGCAGCGACGGCGGCGCGGTGCGCGAGTGCAGCGCCGTCTGGATCGCCGCGGTCTGCGCGATCCCGTACTGCGCCGAGGTCTTCGGGACCTGGTGCAGCGTCGTGATCGCGTCGGTCGAGTTGCCCTCGAGGTCGAGCAGGCGCGCCCGCCCGTACGCGGCCGACACGAACCGGTGGTCGCAGGCCCAGATCCGCGTGTAGTGCGGCAGGGCCAGGTCCGGGCGCCCGGCCAGCTCCGCGCACGCGGCCAGGGCCAGGCGCGGCGACAATTCTCCGGGCAGGTGCGAGTAGACCGCGTCGAAGTGCGCCGCGGCCGTGGCGAAGTCGGCGGCCAGCAGCGAGATGATCCCGCGCAGCCACGTCACCTGCCACGTGTTGCCCTCGCGCTGCGCGAACTGGTCGAGCACCGCCGCGGCCTGGTGCAGCTCGCCCGCGTTCACGAGGGTCCGCACCCGCCGCAGCTGCACCTCCGGGCTCTGCTGCGGCGCCGAGTTCAGCTCCGCGAGGATCCCGTTCACGTCGGTGGCCTGCTGGGTCGCCAGGAACGCCGCCATCGGGTCGGCCAGGTCCACCATCGGCGACGGCAGCGCGTGCGCCACGTCGAACGGGTCCCCGACCGCGTGGAGGTCGTACTCCACGTCCGGTTCGCCGAACACCGACTGCTCGCCGGAGAACAGCGTCGACGGCTCGAACCGCGGCTCGCCGCGCTGCACCGACTGGACCTCGTGGAGGACCCCGCGCACCTGGGTGCGCATGTCGTCGGCGTCCTGGAACCGCGAGCGCGGCTCGATGTGGCACGCGCGCAGCAGGAGCCGGTGGAACGACCCGTACTCGGCGAACTGCGGCGCCTCCGACGCCGGCGGCAGCCGGTCGCGGTACGTGCTCGTGAAGCCCTTGAAGTCCAGCGCCAGCACGGCCATCGACCGGCCGATCGTGTACAGGTCCGAGGTCACCGAGGGCCCCACGGAGAGGATCTCGTCGTTCGGCACCGAGTACCCGGGCGTCCCGTAGATCGCCGACTCCATGTCCTCGGCGTGGCGCACGGCCCCGAGGTCGATGAGCTTGAGCCAGGTCTCGACGTGGATGATGTTGTCCGGCTTGAAGTCGCAGAACAGCAGGTTGCGGTCGTGCAGGTAGCTGAACGCGGGCAGCAGCTCGGCGGTGTAGGTGAGCACCTGCTCCAGCGGCAGCGGCCGGCGCTCGCCGTCCTCGTCGACCGCGTCGCGGATGTCGCGCAGGGACTTCCCGGCGATGTACTCCATGACGATGAACGACTGGAGCTGGCCCGAGCGCGGGTCCACCGAGGTCACGAAGTCGTGGATGTCGACCACGTTCGGGTGGTCGACCCCGACCAGGAACCGCCGCTCGTTGATCGCGGCCTCGATCGCGTCCTCGTCGGAGGTGTTGATGAGGCCCTTGATGACCACCCAGCGCTGCGTCAGGTCGTCGGCGAAGTTCCGGTCGTTCGCGAGGTAGATCCAGCCGAGCCCGCCGTGCGCGATCGCGCCCAGCACCTCGTACCGGTCCGACAGGAGGTCCCCGGGGCTCAGCGAGGGCGTGAACCAGTACCGCGCGCGGCAGTGCGGGCAGAAGCCCTCCACGCGCCCGCCGCGGCCCGCCTGGGGCCGCCCCACGGGCTTGCCGCACGAGGAGCAGAACCGCTTGTGCTCGGGCACCTTCGGGTCCGCCATGACCGCCTCGGCGGGGTCGCGCGGCGGCACCGGCGGCATGTCCGACAGGCCCCCGCGCTGGCGGGTGCTCGACGTGGTCGAGCGGGTCACCGGGCCGGTGATCGGCTGCGGCATCGGCGCAGCCGGGGCCCGGTAGGGCGCGGGCGGCGCCGACACGACCGCGTTCGCGGGCAGGACCTGCTGCGACTGCCCGTTCGGGGGCACGATCGGGGCCGGCGACCCCGCGTACGCCTGCGGCGGACCGACCGGCGTGGTCATGCTCGGCGGGGACAGTGCCGCCGTCCCCGGCGGGAGCGCCGCCACCGGCTGCCCCGCGGCCGGAGCCGGCGGCGCGGGGGCGAAGCCCGGCTGCGGCGGCACGGCCGGGGGCGTCGACATGCGCCTGCGGACCGCGAGCGTGTCGCTCTCCTCGATCTGCGGCTGCTGGTACTGGCCGGGCTGGTACCGCTGGGTGTGCTCGGGCGGCGGCTGCTGGTCGCTCATGCGGCTTCCCTCAATCCCGGTACTTCGTGGTCAGGGCGGCGGCGTCCGAGGCGAGCGGGCCGGCCAGCCACTTGTCGTAGGAGGACTGCCAGCGGCCGTCGGCGATCATCGCCGCCAGGGCGCCGTTGACGAACCGCGCGAGGTCGGTGTTGTCCTTCTCGAACGCGATCCCGTACGACTCCACCGAGAACGTCTCGCCCACGACCTGGAGCGTGGGGTCCTGCACGGCCATGCCGGCGAGGATCGTGTCGTCGATGGCGACCGCGTCCACGGTCCCCTGCTGGAGGAGCACGAGGCAGTCGTTGAAGTCGGGGACGGTCACCGGCTGCACCTCGGCGTTGACCGCCGCGATGTTGCCCACCGAGGTCGAGCTCGCGCCCGTGCACACCTGCTGGTCGGCGGTCATCTCGGCCAGGTCGGCGATCCCGGAGTCCTTCGTCACCAGCAGGCGCTGGCCCGCGTGGTAGTACTCGGTGGAGAACTCGACGTTCTCCCAGCGCTCGCAGGTGATGGACATGGTGCGCACGACCATGTCGACGCGGTCGTCGGCCAGGGCCTGCTCGCGCTCGGCGGAGGTCATGGGCACCCAGCGGACCTTCGTCGCGTCGCCCATGACGGCCTGGACCATCGCGGTGGCGATGTCGATGTCGAACCCGGCGAGCTCGTTCGTCTCGGGGTCGCGGTAGCCCATGAGGTTCGTGGACTGGCTGATCCCGATGCTGATCTGGTCCGGGTCGTCGAGCGTGGCGCGCGCCTGCTCGGCGGTGACCGACCCGGGGGAGTAGGACGCGAGCGGGTCGCACGAGGTGTCGGGGGCGGCGGGGCTGGCCTCGGGGTCGAAGTCGACGCCCTCGGGGAGCGGGGTCGGGACGTCGACCTCCGGCGGCTCCATGTCGGCCGGGCTCGTGCACGCGGCCAGGACCAGGCACGCGGCCGCCGCGGCGAGCGCGCTCTTCGCGTATCGAATCATGCGTAGTACTCCGCCACTCGCATCTGGATGCCGACGGCGGCGCTGATGAGCGCCGCCAGGGACAGGGCCGCGAGGCCGGCCGCGGCGCCCGAGAGCGCCCGCTGGGCGTCGGCGGTGGCCTCGGCGAACCGGTCGGCGCTCGTCTGGGTCGCGGACGTCAGGGCCTCGTTGAGGGCGTTGAACGAGGTCTGGAGGCTCGCCTCGTCCTCGCCCACGGCGAGCGCCACGGCACCGGTGTAGTTGCCCTCCTGGGCGAGCTTGACGACCTCGCCGTGCCCGTTGCTCCACGCGGTGGCCGCGTCGCGGGCCGCGTCGATCTGGTCCGAGAGCGCGGCGTCGCCGCTGAACGCCTCGTCGAGCTGGTCGAGCAGGCCGCCGTCGGAGGCGAGCTCGTTCATGTGCTCGGTGTACCGGTCGGCCGCGTCCTGGTCCTCGCCGCGGGCGATGAGCAGCAGCGACTCCTCGGCGCGGGCCTGCTGGGCGGCGATCTCGGCCTGCGCGAGCAGTTCGAGCGGGCGCGAGCCGTCCTCGTGGGAGCGGCCGGTGTGGCTCGCGGAGACGACCGAGGCCATCGCGAGCCAGCCGGCGAAGACCACGAGGAGCGCGGTGGCGCCGACGAGCCCGAGGTTGAAGGTGCGCTTCGTCTTGCGCGAGAGCCACATCTGGGCCCACAGGAGCGTGCCGAGCGCGGCCAGGACGAGCACGGCGGCGGCGTACGGGAACGCCCCGGCATCGTCGCGGGACTCGGTGAGCTGCGCGAGCGCGTTCTCCTGGAGCGTATGCGCCGAAGGGAGCATCTGCTCGCGCATGAGCGTGGACGCCTGCTCCTGGTAGGTCGCGCCGACCGGCTCGCCGAGCCGGTTGAACGTGCGGGCGGACTCGACCAGGCCGGTGTACACCGGCAGGCGCGCGTTCAGCTCGGCGACGAGCTCGATGTCGGCGGCGGTCTTGACCTCGCCCGCGGCGGTCGCGAGCGCCACGGTGGCGTCGCGCAGCGCGGTCCGGTACTGCTCGTTCATGTCCTCGGACGGCGTGCCGGCCGTCAGGTACGAGGAGGCCGCGGTCGCGTCGGCCTGCGACAGCGCCTGGTACAGCTGGAGCGCGGCGACCGAGAGGCGACCGGACTGGCTGGTGGTCTCCTCGATGACCGCGGACTTCGCGAGGATCGAGGTCATGCCGGTGATCCCGGCGCCGAGGATGAGCGCGGCCAGGACCGCGAGGACGCCCCGCAGCTGGCCGGGCGTCTGCCGCAGCGCGGCCGCGACCCGGTCGAGCCGCCGCCCGGGAGGCGCGCCCGGGGCCGGCTGCGCGGTGCGGCCGCCCGCAGGCGGGGCCTGGGTCGGGGCTGGAGGGGACTGGACGGCCAAAACTGCTGCACCTCAACTCGAATTCGACTGTGCGGTCTCCGCCGCGCGCACGTCACCGTGGCTGGAGTGTCGGGGGACTCCCACATGGTATCGGCCCGCGGCAACGGACGCGGGCTGCCGCCCTGCCCTAGCCGGTGCCGGTACGGTGGGCACCGTGCAGCCTGCCGAGACCACGCCCCCCGGTGCCCGCGGACCCTCCGAAGAGGACGATGCGAGGTGGATGGCGCGCGCCTGCGAGCTGGCCCGCCGCTGCCCGCCCTCCGCGACCGCGTTCAGTGTCGGCGCCGTGATCGCCGCCGGCGGCGAGGTCGTCGGCGAGGGGTGGTCGCGCGCCGAGGACCCGAGCGACCACGCCGAGGAGGTCGCCCTGCGACAGGCCGGACCGGCCGCGCGCGGCGCGGTCGCCTACTCGTCGATGGAGCCGTGCGCGCGCCGCGCCTCGCGGCCCGAGCCCTGCGCGCACCTGCTCGCCGCGGCCGGCGTCGCCCGCGTCGCGTACGCCCTGCCCGAGCCCGGGAACTTCGTCGCGGCCCCCGGCGGCGACGCGTATCTGCGACGGAAAGGCATCCTAGTGACCGTGATGCCCGAATTCGCGGCGGCGGCCGAAGCCCCGAACGCGCACCTCCTATAACCTGGGACCCATGAGGCCACTCATCGACGCTGAAGCGGCCGCCGCCTGGACCGACGCGGTCCGAATCGACGTCCGCTGGACGCTCGGCGGCGACTCCAAGGAAGCCGAGTACGCCGCGGGGCACCTGCCCGGGGCGGTCTGGCTCGACTTCGACCGCGACGTCTGCGGGCCCGCCGGCCCCGTGGGCGGCCGCCATCCGCTGCCCGATCCCGAAGCGCTCCAAGCGGTCCTGCGCGCCGCCGGGATCGACGACGACTCCCCGGTGCTCGTCTACGACGACGGCGACGGCATGTCCGCCGCCCGCACCTGGTGGACCCTGCGCTGGGCCGGCCTGGAGGACGTCCGCGTCCTCACCGGCGGTCTGCGGGCGTGGACCGAGGCGGGCCTGCCCGTCGAGGCCCAGGTCCCAGCCTCGGCGACGCCTGCGAGCCGTAAATTTGCACAGCGCCCCGAGGGGAACGTCACCGTCCGGCCCGGGGGCCTGCCGGTCCTCGACGCCGACGGCGCCGCCGCCTGGGCCGCCGAGCACGACCTGGTCGACGTCCGCAGCCCCGAGCGCTACCGGGGCGAGTTCGAGCCGGTCGACCCGGTCGCCGGGCACATCCCCGGCGCCGTCAACCGGTTCCTCGCTGAGGACGACCTGGGCGACCTCGACCGCGTGCGCGAGCGCTACGCGTCCCTCGCCGAGCCCGCGTTCTACTGCGGCTCCGGCGTCGGCGCGGCCCGCAGCGCGCTCGCACTGACCGCCGCTGGACGGCCCACGCCGCCGGTGTACATCGGATCCTGGAGCGACTGGGGCTCGCGCGGCCGCGATGTCGCCCACGGGGAGGCATCGTGAAGCGACTCCTGATCGCCGCCCCGGCGGCGCTCCTGCTCCTGCTCGGCGCGTGCGGTGACGACGCCGACCCGGCCGGGGGTGAACCGATCGACACGGCCGCCAACGAGGGGTCCGCCTCCGAGCAGGACTCCGCGCCGGTGGAGCTCGACCTCGCCGACGCCGCGGGCGCGTGCCCGTTCATCGACTCCGCGCTGCTGAACTCGACCACCGGCGAGGACTTCCGCTTCGCCTCGGGCGGTCCCGGCGCCGAGGAGGGCGAGGAGGCCCCCGCGCAGCTCACCTGCGCCGTGCAGACCGGCGAGGCCGCCTACCCGGACCTGACGGTCTTCATCATCGGCACCGACGCCACGGTCGAGGTGTACGAGGAGGAGCTGTCCGACGACACCGAGGCCGTCGACGGCCTCGGCGAGGCCGCGTACTGGATCGTCCACACCGAGGACACCGGCGCCGGCCCGGCCCTGGAGATGGGCTGGTACGACGGCGGCACCATCTTCGAGATGCGCTACACCACGCCCGTGGACTCCGACCCTGCCGCCGTCGAGGCCCTGGTCGCGGGCTTCACCGAGATCGCCGCCGGCATCGCGGCGGCCCACGCCGAAGCGGCCGGGTAGCCGCGGCACCGGACGACGAATGCGAACGGCCGCCGGACCAGTTCCGGCGGCCGTTCGCGCCCGCACGCGAGCACCCTCCCCGCCGGGGGTGCGGGGAGGGTGCTCAGGTGCGGAGTGCAGTTCGCTGCGCGGTGCGGTTCGCGGCGTTTCGGCCCGGTCGGCTCCGAGAGTCGACCTGCCGCGCGATTGAAACCGTTTCCAACGCTTTGGCCAGCCTACTCCCCGGTAGTCCGGTGGTCAAGAGTCAGGCGCCTGCCTTGAAAGCACAATGGTCCTGTTGAAAAGGCTTGCAGTGCAAGTGATTCGGACTAAACGACAGGAACGGCGAAGATCTTCGCGGCGTCGTCGACCGACAGCCGCAGCGACCGCCCGCCCGAGGTCACCGCGACCTCGCCCTCCTGGCGGTCGATGACCACCTCGGCGCCCGGGTCCACGCCCGCCTCGTGCAGCGAGGCCAGCAGGTCCGGGTGGGTCTGGGCCGACTCGCACAGGCGCGTCACGCGCACCTTCGCGCCGGGGGAGACCACGCTCATGGGGCGCTCGTCGGCCTCGCGCGACGCGGGGGCCGCGTTCGCGTCGAGCTCCGACAGGCCGGGGATGGTGTTGCCGTACGGCGACCGGGTGGGGTGCTTGAGCAGCTCGTACACGCGCTTCTCGACGGTGTCGCTCATGACGTGCTCCCACTTGCACGCCTCGTCGTGCGCCTCGGTGTAGGACATCCCGATGACGTCGACCAGCAGGCGCTCGGCGAGCCGGTGCTTGCGCATCACGGCCACCGCCTGGCGGCGGCCCTCCTCGGTGAGTTCGAGGTGGCGGTCGCTCTTGACGTTCAGCAGGCCGTGGCGCTGCATCCGGCCCACGGTCTGCGAGACCGTCGGACCGCTCTGCTCGAGCCGCTCGGCGATCCGGGCGCGCAGCGCCGGGACGCCCTCCTCCTCGAGTTCGAGGATCGTGCGCAGGTACATCTCGGTGGTGTCGACGAGGTCCGTGGTCACAGCTCTGTTCCTTCACTCTGTCCGCCCGCAGGGCACCGGGCGGGGTGGGTCAAGTAGCCGCCAGACCCCCTGTCCGCTCCAATGGTATACGGCGATCAGGCCACATAATCGGCGAGCCGTCCCGCGTAGTCGGGCTGGCGGAGGCGGTGCAGCGCGTTCTTCTCGATCTGGCGGACCCGCTCGCGCGAGAGCCCGAAATCGGCCGAGACCTCCTCGAGCGTGCGCTGGCGCCCGTCATCGATACCGAAACGCAGGCGCAGGACCGTTTGTTCCCGCTCGGGGAGGGAGGCGAGCACGTTCGCGATGTGGCGGCGCAGCAGCGCGTACGAGACCGCGTCGTCGTTCGCCCGCTCGCGCGGCAGGTGCGCGACCAGGTCGCCCAGGGCCGTCGAGTCGTCCTCGCCGACGGTCTGGTCCAGGCTCACCGGCTCGCGGTCGTAGGACATGAGCTCCAGGACCTTGCCCGGCGTCGTGTCGAGCTCGCGGGCGATCTCCTCGTAGCGGGGCTCGCGGCCCAGCTCGGCCATGAGGTCCTGGCGCACCCGGTTCATCCGCTTGATCTGGTCCACCGTGTGGGCGGGGACGCGGATCGTGCGGGACTGGTCGGTGACGGCCCGGTTGATGGCCTGGCGGATCCACCAGGTGGCGTACGTGGAGAACTTGTAGCCCTTCTGGTAGTCGAACTTCTCGACCGCGCGGATCAGGCCCAGGTTGCCCTCCTGGATCAGGTCGAGCAGGCTCATCCCGGCGCCGGAGTAGCGCTTCGCGACGGACACGACCAGGCGCAGGTTCGACTCCAGCATCCGCTGCTTGGCGGCGCGGCCGTCGGCGGCGACGCGGGCCAGGTCGGAGCGGCGGTCGGGGTCGGTGGTCTCGGAGATCCGGCACTCGGCCATGAGGCCGGCCTCGATGGCCTTGGCGCACTCGACCTCTTCGCAGGCGGTGAGCAGCCGGTGCTTGCCGATGCCGTTGAGATAGGCGCGCACGGGGTCGCCGGAGTACTCGGTCGCGCGCTGCGCCGGTCGCTGAGCCGGACGCTGACGGATGCTGTCGACAGGTGCCATCGGATTCGCCTTTCGCTGCATTCCCTTCCCGTGCGGGTAGGGAACCCGCACCAGGCCCGGCGGGCACCGGGCTTGGGTTTACCAGCTTGCAGCGGTTTTCACGTTTTCAGATCCCCCGGCGCGAAGGGTGGCACGAACCCGGGAGACACGATCAGAAATTCGGCTTCGGGGCCTCCCAGCGATACCTGATCGCCACCAGCCGTACAACGAAGATCGTCGCGATGGCGGTCAGCATGAGGGTCCAGTGCCCGATCTGGGACTCCCACCGCGCGCCCACCGCGACGATGATCGACCCGACCACGGCCGCCATCGCGTAGAAGTCCTCCTTCAGGACCGCCGGGATCTCCTGGACGAGCATGTCGCGCAGGATGCCCCCGCCGATTCCGGAGAGTACACCGACGATGCAAGCCGCGTAGACCGCGAAGCCGTAGTCCAGGCCCTTCAGCGTCCCGATCACGGTGAACAGCGCCAGCCCGGCCGCGTCGAGCACGAGCATCGTCGGGCGGATCCGCGACAGCGCCGGGTGGAACCGGAACACCACCAGCGAGGCGACCACGGCCACCAGCGGGTACCGCCAGTCGGTGAGCGCCAGGGGCTTGGCGTCGATGAGGACGTCGCGCAGGGCGCCGCCGCCGAGGGCGCACAGGGCGCCGATGACGACGACGCCGAACAGGTCCAGTCGCTTGCCGACCGCGGCGCTCGCGCCGGAGGCGGCGAACACGGCGATCCCGGCCAGCTCGGCGACCAGGGTCACCGCGCCGCCGTCGATGTCAGTCTCCACCTGTGCGTTATAGCAGGCAGATCCAGGTCACACCGGAGCTCCGGGAGAAGGTGAGAGCGGCGCGGCGCGCTACTTGCGCATCTTCTCGTAGATGTCCTTGCACTGCGGGCAGATCGGGAAGCGGTCGGGGTCGCGCGTGGGGACCCACATCTTCCCGCACAGGGCCTTCACCGGGATGCCGTCGACCATGGCGGCCATGAGCTTGTCCTTCGGCACGTAGTGCGAGAAGCGCTCCTCGTCGCCGTCCTCGTAGGTGTAGTTCGGCTGGGTCTCGGTCTGCTCTTCGAGCAGGGTGGAGCCGCCGCCGTCCAGACCGCCGGTCCCGGTCTCGGGAAGTCCGCTCACGTTGATCCACTCCTCGTCGCGCGGGCAAGCAAGATCCGTCAATCTTGCCACGCAGGCGGCGCTAACTCCGAATCGATCATCGGCCGGTCGGGCGCGGGCAGCGTCTCGGCCCGGCGCTCGCGGCGGAAGAACGACCCCGGGCGCTTGACGACCCGGTCGTTCGCCAGGAGCACGGCCAGCCACGGCAGGACCGCCATGCCCGCGACGCCGAACAGAAGCCACAGCCACAGGTACGGGACGTCGGCCATGACGAGGATCCCGAGCAGGATCACCAGGAACCCGCGCACGGACATCATCAGGACGTAGCGAACGGTCCGGTACCGGCGCTCCTCCTCCAAGGACATCGCCGCATCCGTGATGACCGCTGTCTTCTCACGCCGACCCACCCTTCGAGCGTACGCCTGCGCGGTGGGGCAGGATCGGGGGCATGAGAGCAGTCGTCCAGACCGTCAGCGAGGCCGAAGTCACCGTCGTCAAAGAAGGCGCGGTCGATGATGAAAGCGTCGGCGCGATCGGCGACGGGCTCCTCGTCCTCGTCGGCGTCACCCACACGGATGGAGACGCGGAGGCGCGCTGGATCGCCGAGAAGATCTGGACCCTCCGCATCCGCGCAGGCGAGCGCTCCGCCGCCGACGACGGCTCCCCGGTCCTGCTGGTCAGCCAGTTCACGCTCTACGCCGACACGCGCAAGGGCCGCAGGCCCTCCTGGAACGGCGCGGCGCCCGGTCCGGTGGCCGAACCACTGGTCGAGGCCGTCGCGGGCCACCTGCGCGACCTGGGGGCGCACGTGGAGACCGGGCGGTTCGGCGCCATGATGCGCGTCCGCAGTGTCAACGTCGGCCCCAACACCATCCTCCTGGAGCGCTGAACGTGACCTGTCTCGCGGCCTAGAATCATCCGGGTCCGTCGTCCACCGGAAGGAGCCCGCATGATCCCGGCCGCCCCGCCCGAATCGCTTCCGTCCCTTCGGGTATGGCAGCGCAAGGCCATGGTCGCGTACCACCGGGGTCAGCAGCGCGACTTCATGGCCGTCGCCACCCCGGGCGCGGGAAAGACCACGTTCGCCCTGCGCATCGCCTACGACCTGCTCGCCGACGGCACCGTCGACACCGTCACCGTCGTGTGCCCGACCGAGCACCTGAAGGTCCAGTGGTCCGGCGCCGCCGCCCGCTTCGGCATCCAGCTCGACCCGGCGTTCCGCAACTCCGACGTCCACAGTGCCGCCGACTACCACGGCGTGGTCCTCACCTATGCGCAGATCGGCGCCGACCCCGCGGTGCACAAGCGCCGCACGCTCGCCCGCCGGACCCTCGTGATCCTCGACGAGATCCACCACGCCGGCGACGCCCGCTCCTGGGGCGACGGCGTCAAGACCGCCTTCGAGGAGGCCGAGCGGCGCCTGGCGCTCACCGGCACCCCGTTCCGCAGCGACGACAACCCGATCCCGTTCGTGGAGTACGAGGTGTACGACGACGGCGCGAAGCGCTCGAAGGCCGACGCGATCTACGGCTACCGGGACGCGCTGGCGGACGGCGTCGTGCGGCCGGTCATGTTCATGGCGTACTCGGGCCAGGCCAAGTGGCGCTCCAGCGCCGGCGACGAGCTCGCGGTGCGCCTGGGCGAGCCGCTGACGAAGGACCTCACGAGCCAGGCGTGGCGCACGGCCCTCGACCCCGCGGGGGAGTGGATCAGCCAGGTCATCCGCGCCGCCGACCGGCGCCTGGTGTCGCTGCGCGCGGCGGGCATCCCGGACGCGGGCGGGCTCATCATCGCCTCGGACCAGAACTCGGCCCGCGCGTACGCGGGCATCCTCAAGCGGGTCACCGGCAAGAGCGCCACGATCGTGCTCTCCGACGACGCGGGCTCCTCGGAGAAGATCGCGAAGTTCGCGGTGTCCGATGAGGAGTGGCTGGTGGCGGTCCGGATGGTCTCCGAGGGCGTCGACATCCCGCGCCTCGCGGTCGGCGTGTACGCCACGAACGCGCACACCCCGCTGTACTTCGCGCAGGCCATCGGCCGCTTCGTGCGGTCGCGGCGCACCGGCGAGACCGCCTCGGTGTTCCTGCCGAGCGTGATCCCGCTGCTGAGCCTGGCCGAGAACCTGGAGCAGGACCGCGACCACGTCATCAAGCCCAAGTCCGCCGAGGACCAGGACCCGGAGCTGCTGCTGGAGCAGGCGCAGCGGGTCCTGAACGAGGGCACCGAGCTCGGCGGGCAGCGCGAGACCCTGGAGTCGAGCGCCGAGCTCGACCAGGTGATCTTCGACGGCGGTTCGTTCGGCCTGCCGGTGCAGGCGGGGAGCCACGAGGAGCAGGAGTACCTGGGCCTGCCGGGGCTCCTGACGCCCGAGCAGATCCACCTGCTGCTCCAGAAGCGGCAGCGCGAGCAGATGTCGAAGCAGGGCGGCGCCCGCACCGAGGTCGCCGAGCGCCAGGCGGCCGAGCCGCCGATGACGAACGCGCAACGGCGCCTGAAGCTCCGCAAGCAGTTGAACGCGCTCGTGGGCGCCCGCTCGTTCTCCACGAACGAGCCGCACGGGAAGATCCACGCGATGCTCCGCTCCAAGTGCGGCGGCCCCCCGAGCGCGCAGGCGACCATCGAGCAGCTGGAGGAGCGGATCGCCGCGATCCGCTCCTGGTAGCGGCACGGGTCCTTGCAGCGGCATGGGCCCGTGCAACGACACAGCGCCCTGCAACTACACAGGGCCTTGCAACTACACAGGGCCTGGCAACGACACAGCGCCTTGCAACCACAGGGCCCGGACAACGACACAGGGCCCGAACGGATATCCGTTCGGGCCCTTGAAGTCTGTGACGTATCCGGGCTTAGTTCTCCGAGGCCATGAGGTCGGTGCCGCGCCACTCGAATTCGGGGTCGGCGGTGAAGTCGATGGCGATCGGCACGAGCTTCTCGGCGAACTGGTTCGCGTGGTGGCCGCAGAAGACGAGGTCGCCGCCTTCGGCCAGGGTCACGCGAAGCTTTGCCGCGGCGCTACACCGATCGCAGCGCTCGCCCGCGATCGGACGTTCCTCCGTCTGGGGCGGGGGCGTCAGGGTGGATGTCATACCAGGTCCTCCGCTGCGTTCGGTCGCTGTGCTTTCAACACAACGTAGGTGTTCTGTCGGCCTGTTGACCGGCTCGTTCCGTTCAACGCCTGCACTGTACTACCCCTTCCCGACATCGACCGACTGAGACTCGGCTCACTCGCCCTTGACGGTCGGGATAGTTGTTCCACACCGTAGCCCACGGAACGGCGATCGACAACCCGGCGCGTCTTTCAGGTACCCACCCGTTCGGGTGATACACACCAGGTCCCAGCTGCGGGGCGACGGCGAGTCCGGGTGCCGTGTAAGCCGACAGCGAACAGTCCGGGCCCTAATCGAGGTAGTCGCGCAGCACCTGCGAGCGGGACGGGTGTCGCAATTTGGACATCGTCTTGGACTCGATCTGGCGGATCCGCTCGCGGGTGACCCCGTAGACCTGACCGATCTCGTCCAGGGTCCGCGGCTGGCCGTCGGTGAGGCCGAAGCGCAGGCGCACGACGCCGGCCTCGCGCTCCGAGAGGGTCTGGAGCACCTGCTGGAGCTGGCCCTGGAGGAGCGAGAAGGAGACCGCGTCGACGGCCACGATGGCCTCGGAGTCCTCGATGAAGTCGCCGAGCTGGCTGTCGCCCTCGTCGCCGATGGTCTGGTCCAGGCTGATCGGCTCGCGCGCGTACTGCTGGATCTCCAGGACCTTCTCCGGCGAGATGTCCATCTCCTTGGCGAGCTCGTCTGGGCTGGGCTCGCGGCCCAGGTCCTGGAGCAGTTCGCGCTGGATGCGGCCGAGCTTGTTGATGACCTCGACCATGTGGACCGGTATGCGGATGGTCCGCGCCTGGTCGGCCATGGCGCGGGTGATCGCCTGGCGGATCCACCACGTGGCGTACGTGGAGAACTTGTAGCCCTTGGTGTAGTCGAACTTCTCGACGGCGCGGATGAGGCCGAGGTTGCCCTCCTGGATCAGGTCCAGGAACGCCATGCCGCGGCCGGTGTAGCGCTTGGCGAGCGAGACGACGAGGCGGAGGTTCGCCTCCAGGAGGTGGTCCTTGGCGCGGTCGCCGTCGCGGACGATCCACTCGAGGTCGCGGCGCATCTGCGTCGGGATCTCCTCGCCGCCCTCCTTGAGGAGCTTGACGCGCTCGACGGCGTACAGGCCGGCCTCGATGCGCTTGGCGAGCTCGACCTCCTGGGCCGCGTTGAGGAGCGGGACCTTGCCGATCTGCTTGAGGTACGCGCGCACCGAGTCGGCCGAGGCCGTCATCTCGGCGTCCTTGCGGGCCTGCTTCAGGGCTTCGGAGTCCTCCTCGTCCCACTCGAAGCCGGACTCCTCGTCGTCGTCCTCGTCGTCCTTCTTGGACTTCCCGCGGGCGGTGGTCTTCTTGGCGGCCTTCTTGCGCGACGCCTTCTTCGCCGGGGCGACGGCGGCGGCCTCGGCCAGCGCGTCCTCGTCCTCGACGGCGGCCGCGGCGAGGTCGGCCTCGTCGGGCTCCTCCTCGCCGGAGGGGGCGGCCTTCTTCGCGACGGCCTTCTTCGCCGTCTTCTTGACGGCGGCCTTCTTCACCGCGGTCTTCTTGGCGGCCTTCTTGACCGCGCCGTCTGCGACCGCGCCGTCGCCCTCGTCCTCGTCGCCGGCGGGGACGGCCTTCTTGACGGCGGTCTTCTTCACCGCGGCCTTCTTGGCGGCCTTGGCGGTGGTGGTCCGGGAGGAGGTGGCGGTGCGGGCGGCCGGTACTCGCTTGCGCGTGGAGGAGGAGCCGTCCACGACCACGGTCACATCGGCCTCGGCGAGCGCGCGGAGGACCTTCTTGCCTTCGGCGGGGGAGGCCGACGCCGACTCCAGAACCTGGGCGACCGTCGCGGACGTCAGCTGCCCGTTGCTCTCTCGGGCCAGAGCGAGCAGCGAGTCGGTCAGGGTATTGACGTCTGTGCCGGTGGGACGTGCGTCAGTCACGAGCAACCTTCCGAGGCAATGGCGGGCACGGCGCAGCCGGGCTCCATAGCGGGTGAGCATTGGATATTGGGTCGGCAGCCCAGGTCGGCACAACGACCGGGCAGGCGTGAATTGTAGCGCCGAAAATCGCCTGCGGCCCGTCCGTGATGCCGTTTCGAGCTGTGTTTCCGCATTTTCAGTGAGGCGTCGGGGGTGACGGCGGCCTATTCTACCGTGCAGGTGCCCTCGGGCGCCTCGATGCCGCCGCTCTGCGCGAACGACTGCCGCGCGTCCGACGCGGACCTGACCTCGCGGAAGTCGCTCCCCAGGGTGATCGTGATCGGCTGGTCCCAGTCGAGGGCGAACCCGTCGCGGCCCTGGTAGAAGTACGCGTACGTGTGCAGGCCCGCGGCGTACTGCTCCGGCCCGTACTGCACGAGCGCGGTCCCGTCGTAGGTCTCGGGGGCGTCGCCGGTCGACACGACCACGAACCCGCGGTCGGCCAGCTGCGCGGCCGCCTGGTCGGCGAGACCGGACTGGTCGGTCCCGTTGAGGACGATCACCTCGATCTCGGAGGGGTCGGGGATGGGCGCGGTCTTGATCTCCACGGCGCCCGGCTCGCAGTCGCTGCTCGCCGACAGCTGCGAGTCGTTCCTGATCGCCCACAGCGTCACCAGACCGGCGACCAGCGCCAATGCGCACAGCACTACCAAAGCGCGGATACGAGCGATACGCACGGCTTGCCTCCCCGAGTGTTCATCCCCAGCAGTTCATCTTCCGGCCCTAAGACGATCCGACGTCCCGCAAACGTTGCCATGGGAAGGCTATCGTGCGCGGGTCGTCTCCGTGGGCGAGAGGCGGTACACTCGCAGCCCTCGCCACGAAAGTGTTTCTCGCCACAATGGGGATGAAAAAGCGAGGGGCATCGTGTATAGGAATGGACTGCACGCGGTAAGGTACGCCGCCTGCACGGAGGAACCGAACCCGCCGGGCCCGAGCCGAGCCGCCGTGTCACCCGAGCACGCCGACGGCACCCCGAGCTCGGTTTCCGGTGCCACAGATGCGAACCAATGGGAGTGGAAAACAATGGCAACCGACTACGACGCCCCCCGCCGGGACAAGGAAGAGACCCCTGGCCCCGACGGCATCGAGGCGCTGGCCAAGGGTCGTACCGACCAATCGGGGTCGGTGGACGTGGACGAGGCCGAGGTCGCCGAGAACTTCGAGCTGCCCGGCGCCGACCTCGGCGACGAGGAGCTCTCCGTCAAGGTCCTGCCGATGCAGGCCGACGAGTTCCGATGCTCCTCCTGCTTCCTGGTCCACCACCGGAGCCAGTACGCCAAGGAGAAGAACGGGCAGCCGATCTGCAAGGACTGCGCGTAGGCGCGGCACCGACCCCTCGGAAAGCGCACGGCTCGTGGGAGTACCGCTCTCGCGGGCCGTCTCGCTTGCCCGGGGCCGAACCCTAGGCGCGGGTGGGAGTGGACGCCAGGAGCGCGTCACGGAGGCGCTCAGGCGCCCGCGAGGACACGATCCAGTACGGGGTCGGGTCCTCGGGGTCGTCGAGCACGATCCGCACGCCCCGGCCGAGCCACGGCCGCTGGACCACGAACGCCAGCGGGTGCTGCGCGACCCCGAGCGCGTCGGAGTACGCAACCGGGTCCAGGACCTCCACCGCGGCGACCGCCGACATCGGCAGCCGCGCGTCGTCGACGTGGAGCCACCTCCCGCCGTCGGCCTCCTCGACCACCCGGACCGGCAGCCGGCCCAGCCACCAGGCCCCGACCAGCGGCACCACCAGCACCACCAGGCTCGCGGCGACGCGCCACCAGCGCATGTCGCCCATGTTCGACAGGGCCGCGGCGACGACCGCCAGCGCGGCCACGGCGAGCCAGCCCGCCAGCGGGAGCCTCATGCGCTCGGCGTACCGTTCCCCACTCCTCATATCTGAGACCATATCCCCGCACCCAGACCAGTGAGCGCGGCGTGCGTCCGCGAGTGAGAGGAACCCGATGAGCGCGGAAGTCCCGGTCGCCCTGCGGCGGCTCGACCCCGACCTGCCGGTCCCCGCCTACGCCCACGAGGGCGACGCGGGCGCCGACCTGTACGCGGCCGAAGGCGTCGAGCTGGCCCCCGGCCAGCGGGCCCTCGTCGGCACCGGCGTCGCCGTGGCGATCCCCGACGGGCACGTGGGCTACACGAACCCGCGCTCGGGGCTCGCCCACCGCCTCGGCGTGACCATCGTGAACGCGCCCGGCACCATCGACTCCGGCTACCGCGGTGAGATCAAGATCAACCTCGTCAACCTCGACCCCGAGCGGACCGCCGTCATCGAACGCGGCGACCGTGTCGCACAATTGGTAGTCCAACCGGTTGTGCGAGCCCGTTTCACCGAGGTCGACGACTTCGCGCCGACGCAGCGCGGCGCGGACGGCCACGGTTCCACCGGCGGGCACCGCCGACTTGCAGAGGAGAAGAGCGAACGTGTTTAAACGGCGACGGGGGTCCAAGAAGCAGCGTCCCGCCGAGGGCGCGGTCCTCGACTCGCTGGCCGAGAGCGGCGAGACGTACGAGCGCGAGGCCACCGAGGGCCCCTACGACGCCGCCGACGCCCCCGAGGACGGCATCCGGCGCATCGACCTGGGAGCGATCCGACTCCCCGTCCCCAAGGGCGTGGGCTTTCAGGCCCAGACCGACGCCAAGGGCAACATCAGCCAGGTCCTGCTCACCACCGGGTCCTCCGCGCTCCAGCTGCTGGTGCGCGCCGCGCCGCGCTCGGAGGGCATCTGGCCCGAGATCCGCGAGGAGCTGACGACCACGGTCGCCGGGCAGGGCGGCCAGGTCGAGGAGGTCGAGGGCCGCTGGGGCACCGAGCTCATCGCCAAGGTCGCCACCAAGAAGGGCGCCAACACGGTGCGCTTCTGCGGCGTCGACGGCCCCCGCTGGTTCGTGCAGGCGACCTTCCAGGGCCAGCGGGCCCTCGACGAGGACGCCGCCCCCGAACTCGACGAGGCCCTGCGCGACCTCGTCATCGACCGCGGCTCCATCGCCATGCCGGTGCGCGAGCCGCTGCCGCTGAAGCTCCCGCCGAAGATGGCCGAGGAGGCCGCCGCCCGCATCGCGCAGCGCAAGGCCGAGGGCGGCGACGGCAGCCGCGCCATCATCGCCGCCGGGGACACCCCGCGGCCCCAGGTGCGCCGCAAGCCCTCACCGCGCCCGAAGCGGTAGTGGCCCCCGCCGAGGGGCGCGCCGGGCTCCGCGAGTGGCTCCGGCGCCTGGCCGTCCCCCAGCAGGAGCTGTTCGCCGCCGAGGTGCGCCGCGAGAGCGACGCCGACGCGGTGCCCCTCGCCGACCTCGAGGCCCGGCAGCTCGCGGTCGTCGCCGGGAGGCTCCGCGCCGTCGTGCACCGCACCGACGGCCGGTCCCCTTCGGTGGAGGCCGAACTCTACGACGGCACCGGTCAGGTCGCATTGGTCTGGATGGGCCGACGGCGTATCGTGGGCTTGGAGGCCGGGACCAGGCTCGTCGCACGCGGGCGCGTCGCCCAGACCAGCGACGGACGCCTCGCGATCTACAACCCGACCTACGAGCTGCGCCCCTGAGCGCGGACCGGCCACATCGAACTGGAAGGCCCGCATTGAGCACCGAGACGCCGAGCCGCAAGCCGGGCGCCGAGACCCGCGACGGCGCCGACCCGGACGAGCTCCCGCCGTTCACCGAGCAGCTCTCCCAGCAGCTCGGCGGCGTCAAGGGCGTCGTCGAGGCGGCCGTCCCGATCACCCTGTTCGTCATCCTCAACCCGCTCCTTCCCGACCGGATGGGGCCGCTCAGCGGCCTCCAGTGGGCGATCGTGATCTCCGCGGCGAGCGCGCTGGGGATCGCGGCGTGGCGCGCGGCGCGCAAGGAGTCGATCCGGCACGCCCTCAACGGGCTCTTCGGGATCGCGCTCGGCGCGTTCCTGGCGTGGCGGTCCACCGACGCGCGCGACTTCTACCTGCCGGGGATCATCCAGGGTTCGATCTACGGGGTCCTGCTCATCGTCTCGGCGCTGGTGCGCCACCCGGTGATCGGGTGGATCTACGCCGTCGTGGCGCAGGGCGGCAAGAAGGAGTGGCGGCAGAACAAGCCGCTGGTCGACATCCTCTCCAGAATCACGATCCTGTGGGGCGTGGTGTTCCTCGCCAAGAACGCGGTCCGCATCTGGCTGTACTGGATCGACGCGGACAACGCGCTGGGGATGATGACCCTCTTCGGCGGCTGGCCGGTCACGATCGCGCTGACGGCCTTCACGATCTGGGCGGTGCGCCGCCACATGCGCGCGGTGGGCCAGGAGCCGCCGGACGTGCTCAAAGGCGAATGACGGAATGGCCCGGGGCGCGAGCCCCGGGCCGCTGCTCTCTGCGCCCCTAGGTCGGGAAGCAGTCGAACGTCGGTGCGGTGGTGAGCGGTCCGTTGACGTTGAACCCGAATTCGACCGTGCCGTTCAGCGCGACCGCCGCGTTCCAGGAGACGGGTGCGGCCATCTGCATGCCGCCCATCGTGGAGTGCGAGGCGTTCCATATCTGGCTGATCGCCACGCCCGAAGCGGGCCACGTCCAGTGGAGCATCCAGGTGTGGATGGCCTGCGAGCCGGTGTTCTTCACCTTCACGCTGACCGAGGCGCCCGAGCCCCACGAGTTGACCGTGGCCGTCGCCGAGCAGCTGTAGCCGGCGGGGGCGCCCGTGGTGGGCTCCTCGGTCGGCTCGCCGCTGGTCGGGTCGTCCGTGGGCTCCTCGGTGGGCCCGCCGGTGGGCTCCTGCGGCTGGCCGGAGCCGAACCACACGTCGGAGCAGGAGTAGAACGTCTGGTCCTGGTGGCTGGCCTGCCAGATCATGTACACCACATGGTGCCCGGTCCGGTTCGGCGCGGTGATCGGGATGTCGACGAGGGTGCCGCCGCCCGAGGGCGGGGTCCGGCCGACGCCGGGGTCGATGTCCCCGGTGTCCTTCAGCAGTTCCAGGTCGGCCCAGTCGAGTGCGTCCGTCTGGGCGTTGTAGCCCTGCTTGGTGACGTAGACGCGGTAGTAGTCGGCGCCGTGGTTCGCCTGGTCCCAGTTGGTGAACGTGAAGCTGCTGCCCACCTGGGTGGTCTTCCAGGGGCCGGGCGTGTCGAGCGCGGCGTACCGGGTGCCGCCCGTCCTGCCGCCGGAGCAGAGCTGGTTGTCGGGGACGGCGGCCTGGTGGTTGCCGGCGACCTGCTCCCGGTAGAGGCCGTTCCAGTTCCACATGGCGTTGGTGTCGTTCTGCCATGCGGCCCAGCACATCGGGTCCTGGGTCTCCATGGCCGGGTTCTGGAAGTCCGAGCCCCACCGCTCCCAGCAGCTGTAGTGGCGGGAGGGCTGGGCGATGGAGGTGCCGTGGCTGGAGGCCGGCTGCACGAACAGGATCGCGGCGGTGCCGGCCGCGACGACCGCGGCGATGGTGAACAGGAGGGTGCGCAGGCGCCGCCGGCCCGGTCCGGGCGGGTCGGTGCGGTGCGCGAGGCGGTTGCGGAGTCTGAGCATGTAAGCGCTCCCAAAATATAGGAACATTGAGAACTTTCAATGTAACTGGCTTGAGCTGCGCATGTAAACCCCGGGGCGGATATTTCTGTCGTCCGTCCAATCGAACTCCGTCGATGCGCGGGCGTCGGGCGGGTGGACGCGACGGCGGTCCCGGTCGCGAGGACCGGGACCGCCGCCGTCGGGGTCGCGCCGGTTATGAAGGCAGGCAGTCGATCTCGGGCATCGTGCTCAACGCGCCGTTCACGTTGAACCCGAAGGAGACCGAGCCGCCGGCCGCTATGGTCTGGTTCCACCCCACGGGCGCGGCCATCTGCATGCCGCCCATCGTGGAGTGCGAGGCGTTCCAGATGCTGCTCACCGCCGCGGTCGAGCCGGACGCCCAGGCCCAGTGGAGCATCCACGAGTTGACGGTGCGGGTGCCGGTGTTGCGCACGGTCACGGTGACCGTGGCGCCCGAGCCCCAGCTGTTGACCGAGGTGGTCGCCGCGCAGCTCAGGTCCGCGGGCGGGTCGGTCGGGTCCGTCGGGGGGTCGGTCGGGTCGGTGGGCTCCTCGGTGGGGTCGGTCGGCGGGTCGGTCGGGCCGCCGCCGCCGAACCACACGTCGGAGCAGGAGTAGAACGCCTGGTCGATGTGGCTGGCCTGCCACACGACGTAGACCACGTGGCGGCCGGTGCGCCCGGGCGCGCTGACGGGGATGTCGACGGCCTCGCCGGGCTCGTAGACCCCGGTGCTGACGACGCGCTCGAGGTCGGCCCAGTCGAGGGCGTCGGTCGTGGCGTCGTAGCCCTGCTTGGAGACGTAGACCCAGTAGTAGTCCCCGCCGTGGACGGCGGTGTCCTCGTAGTGCAGCGTGAAGTTGTTGTTCAGCGGCGTGGTGTGCCAGGCGCCCGCCGCGTCGAGCGAGTTGTACCGGCCGCCCTCGGCCCGGCCGCCGGAGCAGAGCTGGTTGTCGGGGATGCGCGACTCGTGCTGGCCGGCCATGCCCTCGCGCAGCAGGCCGTTCCAGTTCCACATGGTGTTGGGGTTGGCCTGCCACGCCTGCGCGCACATGGGGTCGGTGTCGGCCATGTCGGGGTTGAGGTGGTCGTCGCCCCAGCGCTCCCAGCAGCTGTACTGCCGGGACGGGGGACTGGTGGCCGTGCCGTGGCCGGCCGCGGGCTGGACGAAGAAGAACGCCGTGGCCCCCGCGGCGGCGAGGGCGGCGATGACGACGATCAGCTGTCTGGCCCGATGACGGGTCGTCTTGAGCATGGTAGCGCTCCCAAGATGGAAGGGAAATCGATGTATATCAATGTAACTTCCCGAGGGGCCGCCTGTAAAGTCCGAAAGCGACCTTTTGTGAGGCCGCGGGTGCGGCGAGGCGCGCGGCCCGGCTCAGCGGGTCTTGCCGAGCATCACCGAGCGCGTCGCGTCCTCGGCGTCCTCGTGGCACACGAACACCAGCTCGTCGCCGGCCTCGACGGTGTCGTCGGGAGTCGGCGCGATGACCCGCCGGCCCCGGATGATCGCCACCAGCGCCACGTCGTGCGGCAGCGGCACCTCCGCGACCCGGCTGCCCACGTGCGGGGCGTCCACCGGCAGCGTGATCTCCACGAGGTTCGCCTGCGACTGCCGGAACGTCAAGAGCCGCACCAGGTCGCCGACGCTGACGGCCTCCTCGACGAGCGCGGCCAGCAGCCGCGGCTTCGACACCGAGACGTCGACGCCCCACTCCTCGTTGAACAGCCACTCGTTCTCGGCCCGGTTCACCCGCGCCACCACGCGCGGCACCGCGAACTCCGTCTTCGACAGCAGGCTCACCACCAGGTTCACCTTGTCGTCGCCGGTCGCGGCCACCGCCACATCGCACGTCTCCAGGTGCGCCTGCCGCAGGTTCTCCAGCTCGCACGCGTCGGCCAGCAGCCACTCGGCCTCCGGCACCCGCTCGGGCCGCATCGAGTCGGGGTCGCGCTCGATGAGCAGCACCTGGTGGCCGTTGCCGACCAGCTCCGACGCGATCGACCGGCCCACGTTCCCAGCCCCGGCGATGGCCACCCGCATCAGGCACCCCCCTGCGGGGCCGCGCCCGCGATCCGCTGGATCCCCGCCTCGTCGCCGTCGCCGACGAGCATGAACACCTGGTCCCCGTCCTGGAGGACCGTCGACGCGGTCGGCAGGGTCGCCCGCCCGAACCGGTTGAGGTACGCGACCCTGTGGCCCGTGGCGTGCTCCAGCACCGCCAGCGCCGTCCCGTACCAGCCCTCGTCGCACAGGACCTCGACCATCGACAGGGTCGCGGTCGGGTCGCGCCACAGGGCCTCCTGGCCCTCGGGGACGAGGTGTCGCAGCAGCCGGTCGGCCGTCCACCGCACCGTCGCCACCGTGGGGATGCCGAGGCGCTCGTACACCGTGGCCCGCTGCGGGTCGTAGATCCGCGCGATCACCTTCGGGACGCCGTAGTTCTCGCGCGCGACCCGCGCGGCGATGATGTTCGAGTTGTCGCCCGAGGACACCGACACGAACGCGTCGGCGCGCCCGATCCCGGCCTTCGCCAGGACCTCCCGGTCGAACCCGACCCCGCGCACCGTCGTCTCGTCGAAGTCCGGTCCCAAGCGGCGGAACGCCTTCGGATTCTGGTCGATGATCCCGACCGTGTGCCCGCGCTCCACGAGGCTCCGCGCCAGCGACGAGCCGACGCGCCCGCACCCCATGATCACCACGTGCACCGGCACCACTCCTCGATCGGACGTGCTGTGACCTTACCGCGAGGCCGCGCCCCGCCGCCCGGGACGCGGCGACTCCGGTGAACACGGGAAAAACCCGCCGCAGACGTGCCGAATCCGGCGCCCTCGCGCGTCTAGACATTGGACCACCCAGCACGAAGGAGCATCCGATGCAGCGACACCCGTCCCTCTCCCGCCGCGCCCTCATCGGCGGCCTCGCCGCCGGCGCCGTCGCCGCCGCGGCGACCGCCTCGCCCGCCGCCGCGAAGGGCCCGCGCCGCCCGAAGAAGCTCGTCCCCGGCGACCTCGTCGTCGTCCCCGCCCCCGGCGGGCCCTCCACCGCGGCCGCGGTCGCCCGCGGCGTCGCGGTCCTGGAGGGCTGGGGCCTGCGCGTCGAGCTCACCGAGCACGCCCTCGACACGTTCGGGTACCTCTCCGCGCCCGACGCCGACCGCCTCGCGGACCTGAACTACGCGCTGGCGCACCCGGAGGCCAAGGCGCTCATGACCGTCCGCGGCGGCTACGGGACCACCCGGATCATCGACGACGCGGACGTCGAGGCCCTGGAGGACCACCCGAAGCTCGTCATCGGCTACTCCGACATCACGGCCCTGCACCTGGCGGTCGCCGAGCAGACCCGCGTCCCGACCCTGCACTCGCCCATGATGGCCTGGTCCTCGAACAACACCCCCGCGACCGCCGAGTCCCTGCGGCGGGCGGTCATGACCGCCGACCCCGTGGTCCTCGAACGCGACCCCGCCGAGCCGACCGCCCCCGTCGAGGTCCCCGGCACCGCCACCGGGAAGCTCCTCGGCGGGAACCTCTCGCTGCTCGCCGCCGAACCCGACCGGTCCAACTGGCCCGACATGGACGGCGCGATCCTCCTCATCGAGGAGGTCGAGGAGGCCCGCTACCGGGTCGACAACATGCTCACCCGCGTCATCCGCGCCGGGCACTTCGACGGGCTCGCCGGGATCGCCGTCGGCCAGTTCGTGCCGCACCCCCTCGACCAGCACAAGCCCGGCGAGTGGACGATGAACGAGGTCATCACGGACCGGCTCGGGACGCTCGGCGTGCCCGTCCTCGGCGGCCTCAAGATCGGCCACGGCCCCGACCCGCGCGTGGTCCCCCTCGGCACCGAGGCGGTCCTCGACACCGCCGCCGGGACGCTCACCGTCGAGGCCGCCGTCAAGGACTGAGCGCCGCCCGGGACCGCGGACGCCCCGCCGGGCGCCTCCACAGGGCGCCTCCGAAGGGGCCGCGGGGAAACTCGCGGCCCCGGGGCGCGCCGCGGGACGCTACGCTACGGCCGTGACAAGGTCGTGGGCGGTCCTCAAGCGGCTGCTGGTGGGCGAGCCGTTCGCCTCCGGGCGCGGGTCCTCCCTGGTGCTCTCGAAGCGGTACGCGATCCCGCTCCTCGCCGTCAACCCCATCTCCTCGATCGCCTATGCCCCCGAGCAGGTCTTCCTCGTGCTCGGCCTCGCCGGGACCGCCGCGTACGCCCTCTCCCCGTGGACCGGCCTCGCCGTCGCCGCCGTCATGTGCGCCGTCATCGCCTCCTACCGGTACACGGTGCAGGCGTACCCGGGCGGCGGCGGGGACTACCGGGTCGTCACCGCGAACTTCGGGCCCGGCGCGGGCCGCCTCGCCGCCGCCGCGCTCGTCCTCGACTACATCCTCACCGTCGCCGTCTCCACCGCCGCGGCCGTCGCGGCCCTGGTCGCGCTCATGCCCGGCCTCCAGCCGTGGCGCGAATGGGCCGCGGCCGCCGCCATCGCCGTCCTCGCCGCCTTCAACCTGCGCGGCCTGCGCGTCTCCGGCCGCTTCGCCGCCGGGGTCACCATCGCGTTCGTCGCCGGGATCGCCGCGATCGTCCTCACCGGCCTCGTGCGCCTCGCCGCCGGCGACGACCTCGCGGCCCCCGCCGCCGAACGCCCCGAAGACCAGCGCGAATGGACGTCCGCGGCACTGTTCCTGCTGTGCGCCAGGGCCTTCGCCGCCGGATCGGTCGCCGTCACCGGCGTCGAGACGTTCACCACCCGCGTCCGGTTCTTCCGGCCCCCGCGCGGCCGCAACGCCGCCGCCGCGATCACCACCGTCGGCGCCGCCACCGTCGCCCTCTTCACCGGCACCGTGGTCCTCGCGTTCCTCGTCGGCGCCCACGCCACCCCCGTCGACGGCCTCCTCCAGTACCCGCTCATCGCGCAGCTCGCCGACACCGTCTTCGGCGGCTCGCCCGCCGCGCGCTGGCCCGTCATGCTCGCCACCGCCGGGGTCCTGCTCCTGGCCGCCAACACCGCGTTCGTCGGTTTCCCGCAGCTCGCGTCCGTGTTCGCCGAGGACTCCCTGCTGCCGCGCCAGCTCCACAAGCGCGGCGACCGGCTCGTGTACTCCAACGGCATCCTCATCCTCGCCGTCGCCGCCGCGCTCCTCGTCGTCCTCTTCGGCGGCGGCGCGTACGAGCTCATCGGCCTGTACGTCGTCGGCGTGTTCCTCTCCATGGTCCTGTCGCACGCCGCCATGTCCCGCCACTGGCGCCGCGTCCTCGACGTCGAACGCGACCCCGGCCGCCGCTCCCGCGCCCGCCGGGCCCGCGCCACCGCGATCGCCGCCGTCCTCGCCTGCACCGCCGTCCTCGTCATCGTCGCGTTCACGCTCTTCCGGCGCGGCGGCTGGATCGCCGTCCTCATCATCGGCGGCTGCTACCTGCTCATGCGCGCCATCGCCAAGCACTACGCGGCCGTGCGCGACGAGATCGAACTCCCGCCCGGCAAACCCAAGCTGCCCTCGCGCAGCCACGCGATCGTCCTCGTCTCCAGCGTCAACCTCCCGCTCATGCGGATGCTCTCCTACGCGAAGGGCACCCGGCCCGACACCATCACCGCCCTCACCGTCAACGTCGACGCCGCCGCCTCCCGCCGCCTCGTCGCCGAATGGGACCGGCGCCGCATCGGCGTGCCCCTCACCGTCCTCGACTCCCCGTACCGCGAGATCACCGGCCCGATCGCCGAGTACGTCAAGGCCCGCCGCCGCGACGCCCCCCGCGACGTCGTCACCGTCTACCTCCCCGAGTACGTCGTCGGCCTCGGCCCCCAGCGGGGGCGCCTCTCCCGCGGCTACTACAACTGGTCGGCCAGCCTGCTGCACAACCAGACCACCAAGGCCCTGCGCCGCCAGCTCAAGTACGAGCCCGGCGTCATGGTCTGCACCGTCCCGTGGATCCTCGGCGAGAGCACCGAGCCCCCGCCGCTGCGCCGCATCCCCAAATAGCGCCGCACCCCCCGGCGGCCCGGTCCCGTATCCTGGCGTGCGGCCCGCTGCGCCCAGCGCGCCGCAGCTCGGGGAGAGGGAATCGATGATCGTCACCGTCGGAGACGTCGCGGCCGGAGGCCACTGCGTGGCCCGAGTCGACGGCGAGGTGTACTTCGTGCGCCACGCCCTGCCCGGGGAGCAGGTGCGCATCGAGATCACCGACCGCAAGAAGCGCTTCGCGTTCGCCGACGCCGTCGAGGTCATCGAAGCCTCGCCCGACCGCGTCGAACCCCCCTGCCCCTGGGCCGGGCCCGGGAAGTGCGGCGGCTGCGACTTCCAGCACGCCGCCCCCGACGCCCAGCGACGCCTCAAGGCCAAGGTCCTGTTCGACCAGCTCACCCGCATCGGCGGCATCGACCCCGCCCTCCTCGACGGCGTCGAGGTCGAGGCCCTCCCGTGGGACGAGGACGCCCTCGGCTGGCGCACCCGCATGCAGTACGCCGTCGACGAGGACGGCCGGCCCGGCCTGCGCCGGCACAAGTCGCACGAGCTCGTGCACATCGACTACTGCCGCATCGCCACCGAGCGCATCCGCGAGGCCGACGTCCTCACCGCGAACTGGGACGGCATGGGCGCCGTCGGGGTCGTCGACGCCGACGACGACCAGCTCGCCGTCTACACCCAGCTGCGCCGCACCGCCCGCCCCCACCACAAGAGCGGCCCCAAGACCGTCCACCAGACCGTCGGCGACGCCGGGTTCGAGATCGGCTTCGACGCCTTCTGGCAGGTCCACCCCGCCGCCGCCCCCACGTTCCTCGCGACCGCGATCGAGTTCCTCGCCCCGCGCGAAGGCGAGTCCGCGTGGGACCTCTACGCCGGCGCCGGCCTCTTCGCCACCGGCCTCGCCGACGCCGTCGGCGACACCGGCCGCGTCATCGCCGTCGAGAACGCCCGCGCCTCCCGCACCGCCGCGAACCTCGCCGCGTACAAGAACGCCGGCGCCATCGAAGGCGACGTCGCCGACGTCGCCCCCGACCTCGGCTCGGTCGACCTCGTCGTCCTCGACCCGCCCCGCAGCGGCGCCGGCCCCGAGGTCGTCGTCGCGCTCGGCGAGGCCCGGCCCCGCGCGATCTGCTACGTCGCCTGCGACGCCGGCGCGCTGGCCCGCGACGCGAGCGACCTCGCCGTGGAGGGCTACGCGCTCACCCGGATCCGCGCGTTCGACGCGTTCCCGATGACCCAGCACTTCGAGACCGTCGCCCTGTTCGAACCGGTCGACTGACGCCGCGGTCGGACCCGTGGGGTAGCCTGTCGCCTCTACAGACCGCACTCCTCGGAGCCGATCGATGACCAACTCTCCCTACACTTCCGGGCCCGCGCCCGACCCGAACGCGACGCCGGGGCCCGGCGCGCCCTCGTTCCAGTACCGGCCGCAGGACCCCGGCGCCGTCCAGTACGGGCAGCCGACCGGCCCGGTGCTGCCGCCGCCCCCCACCTGGGGGCAGCGGTGGGGCCTCCTGCCCAAGGACGACCGCCCGAAGCAGGTCACGGTGATCCTCCAGAGCCTCTGGATCCACCTGGCCGCCACCGTGATCGCCACCCTGCTGGGGCTCACCGGCGTGGCCGCGCTCAGCGTCGTCTTCGGCGTCCTCGCCGCGGCCGTGAACCTGGTGCTCATCTGGGCCGTGGCCCGGGAGCAGCTGGGCCGGTTCGGATCCGATAACCCGCGACTGCCGATCTACATCGGACTCGGGGTACTGGCCGTGGCCGCGCTGTACCGGGTCTTCAACCCGTTCACCGTGGTCCCCGCGCTGGTCCTGGCCGCCGCGGTGCTCCTCGTCCTCGTGCTCGCCTTCACCCGTCCCGTGCGCGCCTGGCTCCAGGACCGCCCCGGGAACCGGCCGCGCCGCGAGCAGCAGGAGCAGGCCGCCGGCACGCCGCTCGACCCGCAGGCGCCCCCGCCCCAGTGGCGCGGCCCCGCCGGACCGGGCGCCCAGAACCCGTACGGCTACCAGCCGCCCGCGCCGCCCGGCCCGCCCGCGAACGGCCCGGCGGCCTCGAACGGCTGGCCGCAGCCGCCCAGCTAGCGCGAGGCAGTCGAGGACATGCGAACGGGACCGGCCGCGGGAGCGGTCCGGTCCCGGTGCTGTTTCGGAGGGTGTCGCGATAGCGCCCTTGCGGAGTCCGGAGTCCGGACTGCGGTGTCGAGACTCCGTTGTCGTGACTCCGGTGTCCGGTGTCCGGATAACGGGGGAGCGGTCAGTCGCAGCCGCAGGGGCAGCAGTCGCACTCGCAGCAGTCGCAGCCGTCCCGGCAGCAGCCCGAGCGGCGGCGGCGCGACCACGGGCCCTCGTAGTGGTCGCGGCAGCACATCTGGCAGGTGCAGCACAGGACCGTGAACGCGCACAGCCCCGAGAAGAACCCGCGCGGCTCCGGCCGGTAGCGGTCGTGGTCGTAGTGGTCGCGCGAGCGGCGGCGCTCCCGGTACTCGCGGTACTCGCGCCGGTCGGCGCGCGGCCAGGTGGCGCAGGTCGAGCCGAAGGTCTTGGCGACCGCGTGGTGCGCGTAGCGGTCGAGCAGCAGGGCCGTCATGGTCCGGTCGAGCAGCGCCGCGGACTCCAGCGCGGTCCGCAGGCCGTCGAGCGCCCCGCGCACCAGCGGCATCGCACCCTCGACACCGGTCCCGGTGGCGGCCAGCGGGTTCCAGGCGCCGCGCGCGGCGTCCTCGTCGAAGTCCTCGGCCGCGTCCAGCAGGTGCGCCAGGCGCCCGAAGGCCGCCCCGGCGGTCCGGAACGCCTCCGCGTTCTCGGGCCGGCCGCCGAGGACCGCGGCGTGCGCGAACAGCTCGGCGGTGGCCGCCTCGGTCGGCGCGGTGACCTCGGTGAGCGCGGTGTCCGGCCCGAAGTCCGCTTCGACCGCGCGCTGGCCCGCGATGGCGGCGACGAGCGGTTCGACGTCGAGTCCGATCGACTCACCGAGCCCGATCGCCTTGGTGCGCAGACGGTTCGAGGTCATACCGGCGAGCCCGCGGGCGCCGCGGCGGGCGGCGAACCCGTCGCCGTCGTCCACGTGGTCGCGGATCTTCGCCGAGGCGAGGAGGAGCGACGCGGTCGCGGCGAGCTTCGGCCCGGCGCCGGTGGCGACGGTCTGGCGGCGCATCCCGCGAAGCGCGCAGGGGCCGGCGTGGCGCGAGTCCGCCTCGTCGCCGATCTGGGCCTCCACGAGGACCGAGAGGGCGAGCGCGTCGTAGTTGGTGGTGAGCCGGGCGAGCTGCCCGGCGTCGTCGCGCAGTTCGAGGCACAGGCCGCAGAAGTGCCCCATCCAGCGGGGCTTGAGGTCGTCGGGGGTGCGGGACGGGCAGGGGGCGAGCATGCCGAACAACGGGTCTCCTAGCTCGTCGGCAGCGCACCGACGAGTCGGCGGCTGAAGGCGGGTCCTGCCCGGGGATGCTACCGGTAGCCGCTGCGGCGAGGGGTACACGCGTCCCCTGGTCGGGTGCCGAACTCGTTGCGCCGCTATGGGAACGCTCCGCCGGTCGGTTCCGCGGCACCGCTCTGCGGTGCCGCAGAGGCGACCGGGTGTGAGCGACCCGGCGCAAAGCGCCGGGTCGCTCACACCGTTGGTCGCTCACACCGTTGGTCGCTCACACCGTTGGTCGCTCACACCGTTGGTCGCTCACACCGTTGGTCGCTCACACCGTTGGTCGCTCACGTTGCTTCGCTCGATCGGGCGACTTCGGCGGTGCGGGGGTCGATTCTTGTCGGACCCGAGGGGGAGGATCGACGCCTATCCTCTTCCCCGGGCGGGTGGGGGCTAGGGATGGACGTCCCCACCCGCCCACCCCGCTCGCGTCGGCTAGAGCGGCTTGAGATCGTCCGGGATCTCGTCCCAGGTGAGGCGCACGTGGGCGAGGGTGCCGAAGCCGAGGGTGTCGAAGCCGCCCGAGGTGGTGCCGTAGTCGCCGCCGCCTCCTTCGGGGCTGTTGGCGCCGCACATGCTCCCCACGTTCGGCATCGCGAAGCCCCTGCGCGCGGTGTAGTGGTGGAAGACCATCTCCCACACCGGCCGCACCTGCCCGCGCCCGCCCGAGCCGATCACCGTCTGCTCCCGGTAGGCGCAGTCCTGGCCGGTGCCCCAGCTGTACGTCGTGTACGGCACCGTGTTCCCGAGGTTGTACCGCGCCACGTACTCCGCGGCCTTCGCGAACGCGTTCCCGTCGGCCCCGTACAGGTCGATCCCCTGGTTCCAGGCCATCTCCATGAACGTCGCCATGAGCCCGATCCCCATGATCGAGTGCCCCTGGTCCCGCCCGGACTCCTGCCACTGCGCGAGCCCGCCGGAGTGGACGAACGGGATCGCGTTCCCGATCGAGCCGTTCCCCTCGCCGTTCCAGAAGTAGTCGATCGCCTCGTCCCGGATCCCGTCGTCGTCGCAGACGATGCCGATGGCGAGCTTGCTCGCCATGTTGCACAGGTCCCAGTTCGCCCAGTAGTTCGTGATGCACGCGTCGTTGTGGTTCGCCAGGAACGCCTCGTTCATCGGCAGGAACACGCCCGTCATCATGTCCTGGAACGCCCCCAGGTCGAACCCGCTCTGTTCGCGCACGATGTCGGCCGCCGCGCAGAACTGGTAGCCGTAGATCCCCGCGGCGAGGAACCGGTCGGCGTTGCCGCCCACCGTCGTCAGCGTGTGCGACCACGCGTTGAGGATCTGGATCGCCTTGTCGCGGTGCGCGGTCGTGCCGGCGACCTTCCAGCGCAGCGCGTTCTGGTACGCCGCGTGGATGTCGTTGTAGAGCTGCGGGTAGTTCTGGCCGTCGCCGCCGCGGATGACGACCGCGGTGGGCCGGGCCGTCCACGTGGACTGCGCGCGGCCGTTGGCGATGAGCTTGTTCCAGCCCGCGAGCCAGGGATTCAGCCCGGCATTGACCTTGGCGCGCATGCGGTCGAAGTCGGCCTGGGTGTGGAGCAACCCGGGATGGACGGCGAGGGCGCCGGCCTCCTCGGAGGAGTGCTCCTGCGCGGCGGCCAGGCCGAGGCCGCCCGTTCCGGCGGCCGCGAGGCCACCTGCCGCGAATGCGCCCTGGAGCAGGCGCCGCCGCTTGAGGTTCGGTCCGGTGGGGGCCATAGGGGATGTGGCGGCCGGGCCCGATGCGGTCGGGCCGGAGGTGGCCTGGCCCGATGCGGCTGGGCCAGAGGCGGCCGGGTCGTCTGTGAAGGTGTCGAGGTCGTCGAACGACATGGTGCTCCTATGCGCCATGCGGTGCGCGATGCCGGGGAATGCCACCGCCAACCTGCGGCGACCGGTCCGCAGACCGAGCGCCATGTCACATATTAACCGAACCATCAACATATTTCAATGCAAATGAACGCATCCCGACGCCGATTTCGACGCCGATTCCGGTGCCGCTACCGATGGCGTTCCCGACGCGGGTTCTTGCAGGCCGGCGAACGCCTCCTGGCGCCGTTTCCGATGCGGATCCGTGCGATCGGTGAACGTCCTCGGCGCCGTTCCTGACGACGTACCCGACGACGTTCCCGACGACGTTTCCGAAGCTGCTCCTGACGCCGCACCCGAACACGGGTCCGGTGCGGGGCCGGGGATCGGCCGGTCCCGCACCGGGGCCGCCTCCCTGTGGGGGGAGGCGGCCGGGCCGCGAACGGCCCGAGGCCAAGCCCGCGGATGCACCGCGGGCCGAGCCCGACGCGCGCGTGCGCCGTGGCGATGGAGGTCGGCTCAGTCCTCGTTCCTGCCGCGGGGCCCCCAATGCCCCGAGCGCCACAGCACCGCGCGCGGGCTCTCGCCCGCCTCATCGCACCGGACCGGGCGGTGCCCGGTCCGGTGCGGCCTGGGGCCCGTCCTGCGGATCGGGGCCGGACGACCGGCCCGATCCACGGAACAGGCGCTAGGCCACCAGGTCAGAGAACGGGTTGTCCTTGAGCCAGGCCGTGACGCCGGCCTGGACGTCGCCCTCGTGCTCGGAGAACACCGCGTTCTCCAGGCTCGCGAGCTGGTCGTCGCTCATCGCGAAGGTCCCCAGGGCGTCGGCCACGTCGCCGAACTCCTCGGTGAACCCGGTGCGCGCCAGCACGTTGATCGTCTCGGCCTCGCCCAGCGTGGTCTCGGGGTCCTCGAGGTTCTTCAGGTCGTACTTCGCGTACGCCCAGTGCGGCTGCCACAGCGTCACCACGATCGGCTCCTCCGCGGCGATCGCTGAGTCGAGTTCGGTGAGCATCGCGGTGGTCGAGGAGGTCTCCAGCGTCAGGTCGGTGATGCCGTACGTCGGGATCGCGCCCTCCTGCACGGCCTCGGTGAGCCCCGCGCTGGCCTCGATGCCGACGATCCTGCCGCCGAACAGGTCCGCGTTCGCGTTCAGCTCGGTCAGCGAGTTCACGTCCACATAGGTCGGAACTGCGACGGTGAGCGCGGCGTTCTCGTTCCAGGTGCCGAGCTGCTCCAGCTGGTCGCCGTAGGTCTCCATGTACGTCTGGTGCGTGATCGGCAGCCAGCCGTCGAGGAACACGTCGAGGTCGCCCGAGGACAGGCCCTCGAACAGCGGCCCGACCTCGGTGAACTCCTGCGTGGTCACGGTGTACCCCGAGGCTTCGAGGGCCTGGCGCCACAGCTCGGTGGCGACGACGGCCTCGTCCCAGTTGATGTAGGCGATGACGATCTCGCCCTCGCCTTCGGGCAGGCCGAAGTCGACCCCTTCGGCGGCGGCGTCGCCGGGCTCCTCCTCGACCGAGCACCCGGCCAGGGCCAGTGAGGCGGTCGCTCCGGTGGCGAAGGCGCCCTTCATGATCGAACGTCGTTCCATGTCTCCTGCTTTCCGGCGCGCGAGCACGCGCCATGTTCGGGGGCGTTCGGGTCTAGCGGGCGAGTCTCGCGGCCCGGGCGACCGGGGTGCGGTCGGATAGGCCCTGCGTGACGCGGTCCAGGAGGATCGCGAGCAGGACCACGGCGAGGCCGGCGTTGAACCCGGCGGCGATGTCGAGGCGGCCGAGCGATCCGGAGATGACGGCGCCGAGGCCGCCGCCGCCGACGAGGCCGGCGATGACCACCATGGACAGCGCCAGCATGATGACCTGGTTGAGCCCGGCCATGATCGTGGGCAGCGCGAGCGGCATCTTGATCCGCACGAGGATGCGCGCGGGGGAGGCGCCGAACGCCTGCCCGGCCTCGACGACCTCGCGGTCCACCTGGCGCAGGCCGAGTTCGGTGAGGCGCACGCCCGGGGGCATCGCGAAGATGATGGTGGCGATGATGCCGGGCACCACGCCGACGCTGAAGAGCATCACGACCGGGATCAGGTACACGAAGGCCGGCAGCGTCTGCATGAAGTCGAGGACCGGCCGCGCGACGGCCGAGAACGCCCGGCTCTCGGCGGCGGCGATCCCCAGCGGGATCGCCAGGACGATCGCGATCGCGGCGGCGACCAGGACCATCGCGAGCGTCTGCATCGTCTCCTCCCAGTACGGGGTCCACGCGACGACGAACATGCCCAGGCCGATGCCGACGCCGAGCTTCCATCCCTTCGCGGCCCACGCGGCGGCGGCGAACAGGATCACCATGACTCCCGAAGGGAGCCACAGCAGTCCGTCGGCGAGGTGCAGGTACAGGAACTCCAGCCCGGCGTCGACGGCGTCGAACCCGGCGGCCCACGCGTCCCGGGCCCAGCGGATGAACGTCTCCATCCATTCGCCGAACGGCATGTCGGGCAGGGGCTTCCAGACGTAGGTCCAGAGCCAGTTGCGGAGGTACTCGATCATGCGGGCTGGGCCTCCTGCTCGGGACCGCGCGCGGCCCCGTCCGTGACGCTTCCGGGCTCCGGCGCGGTCTCGGGCGAGAGCGACTTGATGATGGACCGGGTGGTGACCACGCCGAGGGGGTCGGCGTTGTCGTCGACCACCAGGAGGGGCGCATCGGAGTTGAGGACAGGCTCGTACAGCTCGTTCACCGGCACATCGGACTCCACTGTGGTCAGTTCGCCGGTGTCCATGGACCCGAAGGGCTCCATGACGGCCTCGGCGGTGAGGACCCGGGTGCGGTCGACGTCGGCGGTGAACTCGGCGACGTAGTCGTCGGCCGGGTGCATGAGGATCTCCTCGGCGGTGCCGAGCTGCTTGACCTGGCCGTCGCAGATGGCGATCCGGTCGCCGATCCGCATGGCCTCGTTGAGGTCGTGGGTGATGAACACGATCGTCTTGCCGAGCTTCCCCTGGAGGTCGAGGAGCTGGTCCTGCATCTCCTGGCGGATGAGCGGGTCGAGGGCGCTGAACGCCTCGTCCATGAGCAGGATCTCGGTGTCGGCGGCGAGCGCCCGGGCCAGGCCCACACGCTGCTTCATGCCGCCGGAGAGCTGCGCGGGCAGCTTGTCCTCGTGGCCGCCGAGGCCGACGAGCTCGACCGCCTCCCTCGCGCGCTCCAGGCGCTCGGTCTTCTTGAGGCCCTTGATCTCCAGGCCGAACGCGACGTTCTCGACGACGGTGCGGTGGGGGAGGAGCGCGAAGTGCTGGAAGACCATGCTGATCTTCTCGCGGCGCAGGCGGCGGATCTCGCGGTGGGAGAGGGCGCCGAGCTCGACGCCGCCGATCCGGATCGTCCCGGTGGTGGGCCTGATGAGGCCGTTGAGCATCCGGATCAGGGTCGACTTGCCCGACCCCGACAGGCCCATGACCACGAAGATCTCGCCGGGTTCGATGGCCCAGGTGTGGTCGATGACGGCGGCGGTCACGTTCCGGGCGTTGACCTCCTCGCGGGGGACTCCGGCCTTGAGCTGGGCGACGGCGCCTCTGGCGCCTTTGCCGAAGACCTTGTACAGGGACTCCACTTCGATCGCTGGCATTGCTTCCTTTCAATGCCCGGCCCCGGGTGCGCGCGGCGGGGGAGGGCGCGGAGCCGCCGGGGCACGGGCGTCTGTGGGGGGCGGCAACCCTGGGAACACTAGTCAACAGGAGTGGTTTTTCAACCCGAACGGCGCGTGAGAAGGTCGACACGAGCCGTTGTCGCGCAATGTTTCCGCAGGTGGAAGGCGAGAAATGCGAGTGGGGATTGTTGTCCGTTGTATTGTCTACAAACAGACATTCGACAGAATTGAGATCGTGTGGAGACCGGATCGAGGCCGATCCGTGACCGCGGGCCCGGGCCGGGCCCCTACAACCGCGAGGCCATCGCCCGCGCGGTCATCCCCGCCAGGTCCGCGTCGCTCAGCCCCAGCGCCCGCGCCTTCTCGTACTCCCCGGCGATGTTGGTGCCCATCCGCATCGGCGAGTCCGTGCCCAGCACCACCGCGATCCCCGCCTCCAGGAAGCGCGGCAGCGGGTGCTCCTCCAGGCTCGGCACCATGCCCAGCACCACCGACGACGTCAGGCACACCTCCACCGTCACGCCCCGCTCCGCCAGCAGCCGCATGATCCCCGGGTCCGTCGCCGCGCCCACCGCGTGGCCGATCCGCCCGATCTGCTCGATCTCCGCCAGCGACGCCAGGTTCGAGGCGTTGAACGCCCCCGCCGGCACCGTCACGCCCAGGCCCGCCGCACCGGCCGCCTCGGCCACCACGCGCCCCCGCGACCAGTCCGCCTCTGCCGCGTACGGGACGTAGATGATCTCGACCCCCGCCAGCCCCGCCGCCGCCGCGTCAGCGAACGCGTCGCACAGCTCCCGCAGCATCGGGTCCCACAGGTTCATGCTCAGCACCGCGCCCGCGTCGAACTCCGGGTAGTCCTCGGCCACCCGCGCCCGCGCCGCCTCGAAGCGCTCCATGAACTGCGGGTACACCACCGACTCCTGCGGCAGCCGCAGCTCGGTGTAGACCGCCCCGCCGCGCGCCGCCGCCGCCAGCGCGTCCGCCAGGATGCCCTCGTAGACCTCCGGATCGACCACGTCGAGGTCGAACCGCGGCACCGCGGACATCCGCTGGAGCCGCGCCAGCCCCGGCGACACCCCCTTGACGGCGTCGCGCCGGTCGCCCCAGTCCACCGGCGAGGAGCTCAACACCTGATCGAGGCGCGCCGGCCATTCCGTGTTCTGGTGCAGGTCGATGAGGTCCATGTCGGCATGATCACATTTCGATCACGAAGGAGCCGGGCTTTCCGACGGCGTGTCCCTTTCGGGGACTGACTGCTTTCCGACACTCACGCCTGCCGTCCCCCCATCGGATGAAATTCCAGCCGACTCCCTGATCACGGGCACCGGCCGCCCATGAGACACGTCCCAGGCGCACTCGTGGAGGTTTCGTCCCCCCGGGGTCGCGGATACACTTCCGCCTTATGAACCCGCACGACGAAACCGAGATAGGCCCGCTGCTGTCGAGCATCGGCAGGCTGGCCGATTTCAAGTCGCTGGACGAGGCCGAACTGCCCGCGCTCGCCGAGGAGATCCGCGGATTCCTCGTCGACGCCGTCGCCCGCACCGGCGGCCACATCGGTCCCAACCTCGGGGTCGTCGAGCTGACCATGGCGATCCACCGGGTCTTCGACTCCCCGCACGACCAGGTCGTCTTCGACACCGGACACCAGTCGTACGTCCACAAGGCACTGACCGGCCGCGCCGGCCAGTTCACCGGGCTGCGCAGCCGCGGCGGCCTCACCGGCTACCCGAGCCAGGCCGAGTCCCCCCACGACCTGGTGGAGAACTCGCACGCCTCGACCGCGCTCTCCTACGCCGACGGCCTCGCCAAGGCCCACGCGCTCTCCGGCTCCGACCGCCATGTGGTGGCCCTCGTCGGCGACGGCGCCCTCACCGGCGGCATGTGCTGGGAGGCGCTGAACAACATCGCCGCCCGCGAGGACCTCAAACTCGTCATCGTCGTCAACGACAACGGCCGCTCCTACGCGCCCACCGTCGGCGGCTTCGCCAAGCGCCTCTCCGCCCTGCGCCTCAACCCCGGCTACGAGCCCGCGCTGCGCCGCATCCAGGAGGTCGTCGAGCGCATCCCCGTCTTCGGGCGCGCCGCCTACGCCGGCCTCCACGCCGCCAAGACCGGCATCAAGGACGCCCTCGCCCCGCAGGGCATGTTCTCCGACCTCGGCATCAAGTACCTCGGCCCCGTCGACGGCCACAACCTCACCGAACTCACCGTCGCGCTCGAACGCGCCAAGGGCTTCGGCGGACCCGTGATCGTCCACGCGCTCACCGAGAAGGGCCGCGGCTGGGCGCCCGCCCGCGCCGACGAGGCCGAGCAGATGCACTCCCCGCCCGCGTTCGACCCGATCACCGGCGAGCCCACCGGCTCCTCCAAGCGCCGCTGGACCGGCGTGTTCGCCGACGAGCTGGTGGCGCAGGCCAACCTGCGGCCCGAGGTCGTCGCGATCACCGCCGCCATGCCCGGCCCCACCGGCGTCGACAAGCTCATGAAGCGCCACCCCGAACGGGTCTTCGACGTCGGCATCGCCGAGCAGCACGCGGTCACCTCCGCGGCCGGGCTCGCGATGAACGGCATGCACCCGGTCGTGGCCGTGTACTCCACGTTCATGAACCGCGCGTTCGACCAGACCGTGCTCGACGTCGCCATGCACCGGCTGCCCGTGACCTTCGTCCTCGACCGGGCCGGGATCACCGGCCCCGACGGGCCGAGCCACTACGGCATCTGGGACACCTCGATCTTCCGGGTCGTGCCGGGGCTGCGGATCGCCGCGCCGCGCGACGCCGCGAGCCTGCGCGAGGAGTTCGCCGAGGCCCTGTCGGTCGACGACGGGCCCACGATGGTCCGCTTCCCGACCGGCGCCGTCCCCGAGGCCGACATCCCGGCCGTCGACGTCCACGAAGGACTCGACGTGCTCGTCAAGCACGAGGACGACGAGCTGCTGCTCGTCTCCTGCGGCGCCTTCGCGGGGATCGCGGTCGAGGCCGCCGCACTTCTTGCGGAGCAGGGCATCCGGGCCACCGTGGTCGACCCGCGCTGGATCTCCCCGGTGCCGGGCGCGCTCGTGAAGCTCGCGGGCCAGTACCCGCTCGTGGCGACGATCGAGGACGGCATCCGCACCGGCGGCTTCGGCGACGCGCTGGCCCAGGCCCTGCGCGACGCCGCCTCTGACACCGGCGTCGAGATCCCCTTGGTGGACTTCGCCGTCGAGCGCGGCTGGCACCGCCACGGCACCCGCGACCAGCTGCTCGCCGACCTCGGGCTCACCCCGCAGGCCATCGCCGAGCGCCTGACCGCCGAGGTCCACCGCCGCGGCGAGGACGACGGGCACCACCACCACTAGCGAGCTGCGGGGCGCGGTCCGGGCGTTCATCGGGCCGTTCACCGTTCATCGGGCGCGTCGGCTCGGAGCGCGACGGCTTCGCCGTGCCGCGCGGGGCGGCGGTCTCCGTTGCGGTGCGGCTCGAATCGGACGGCCTGCGGTGGTCGGCCTGCAATGGTCGGCCCCGAATCGAGCGGCCCGCGGAGCCCACCGGCTCGGCGGCATCCGCCTCGCGGCGCTGCCGACTCGGCCAGCGCAGCGCGGTGCAGTTCAGTACCGTGTCACGTGTGACATGTGATGTATCACTGTGCCCGGATGCGGGCGCGAAGCGGCGCGGCGGACCTGGTGGGTCCGCCGCGCCTGGTGCTACCCGTTAAGACGCCGTTCGGCTCGGATAGGTTGCACCGTCACCGCATCGCTTTCAGGCCGTCCCTGATCCGGGCCAGGTCGCGGCGGCGCTTCTCGAAGGTGGCGCCCGCGCCGATGAGGACGATGCCGCCGATGGCCGGCGGGATCCACACCGGGATGTGGTCCCACACCAGCGTCAGCTCGTTGACCGTGAGGACCGCGAGCGCGATCGATCCGAGGACCAGCGGCGCCTGCCAGCGGCGGCCCAGGCCCGCGATGATGACGACGATCGCGGCCGCGCCGACGCCCACGCGCCGTGCGGGTTCGCCGTCGCCGAGCGCCAGGACCAGGCTCGGGCCGATCCCGATGAGGATCGGTATCCCCAGGGTCGTCCAGGACCCGGCGTTCGGCCGCTTCTCCAAGCGCCACAGTCCGATGGCGAACAGGACGGCGGCGGGCGGCGCGGTGAAGAACTCGATCGTCCCCACCTCCTGCGCCGCGAGCAGCAGCCACCAGCCGGCCGTGCCGGTGCACAGGGCCGCGATGATGTAGCCCCACTTGCGGACCGGGACCATCATCGCGGTCCCGGCGAGCGCCAGGGTGTACACGCCGAACTGCGCGGGCAGGAGCAGCCGCTCGCCGGTGCCCTCCCAGATCCCCTCGACGAAGGTGAACACGGCGCCGGCGGCGGCGAGCCCGGCCACGACGTGGGCGAGGACCGAGGCGAGGACCCGGTCGGGGCGGCTGCGGCGCGGCGCGCCCGCGGCGACGAGGAGCATCGCGGCGGCGGTGGCGTTGAGCCAGAACGGGATCCAGCCGGGGCCGGGGTCGACGGTCTCGGCGCGCGATGCCGAGAGCGCCGCGACCGGCGCCCACACGGCGAGGGCGACCCAGCCGCTGCACCGGCCCGCGAGCGTGCGCGAGGCCAGGGCCGTGACCAGGCCGATGACGGCGCACAGCACGAATCCGGCGAACGGCACGGCGTCCCAGCGCATGGGGTCGTCGGTCCACAGCAGGATCGAGGCCGAGACGATCGCGAAGGTCGCGGCGAGCGCCGCGCCCTGGACGCGGAACCGCACCGGCAGCAGCACGGCCGCGATCCCCAAGCCCACCAGGACGATCGGGATCTCCCACGTGAACACCCCGGCGAGGTCGGCGCCCCACCACAGGGTCGCGAGGGCGCCGAGCGAGATGAAGCACGCCGCGAGCGCCGTCCCGCCCGCGACCAGGTAGGACGCGATGCGCAGCGGGACTCCGAGCGGTTCGCCGAGGCGCGGCGCGAGGAGCCGGGCGGCGAGGAACGCGACGAAGTAGGCGCTCAGGTCGGGGGCGTCGAACGCGACCGTGGCGAACACCGCGAGCGAGGCGAGGCCCGCGCCGAGCGCGAGCGCGAAGCCCCACTTGTGGTCGCGGGACCCGATGGTGGCGAAGGGGATCACGGCGGCGGCGAGCAGTGCGAGCGAGGGCACGGCGAGTTCGCCGGAGTCCGAGCGGACCGCGAGGGTCCACGCGCACAGCACGAGCGAGCCGGCCGCGGAGGCGGCGATGAGCATCCCGGTGAGGGACACGCGCAGGCGCTTGGCGAAGCCGACCCCGACGAGGTTGGCGGCGGCGAGGAGCGCGACTCCGGCGGCGACGGTCGGGACGACCGGGTCGTCGAGGCCGAACGCGGCCCGCAGGCCCGCCGAGCAGGCGGCGACCACGGCGGCGCACGTGAGGAACCGGGAGGCCCACAGGTCCGAGCGCGCGTAGCGGCCGGGGTAGCGGGCGGTCAGCCACGCGGCGATGGCGAGGGCGAGCGCGGTGGTGAGCAGCAGGATCACTGCGAGGCCGAGTTCGCTGGCGGCGGCGTAGGACGCGCCGATCGCGGCGAGCGGCAGCATGGTCCAGCTGGTCGCGCTGAGCCGGGCGGCGCCGCGGTAGGCGGCGAGGACGGCGAGGACCCCGGCGGTCCAGGCGCCGACCGAGTCGGGCCCGAACTCGGCCCCGGGCGGCTTGTACAGGTAGTACCCGGCGAGGGTGGTGCACCACAGGGCGAGGGCGCCGAGCGCGGCGAACGTCTCGGCGGTGGCCCACAGGCGGTACCGCTTGAACGCGAAGGGGACCGCCAGGAGCAGGAGCGTGACGCCCCCGAGGACCGCGGCCCGGCCGCCGTTGCCCATGTTGCGCCAGGCGACGGCGGTGAAGATGATGAGCGCGGCGGCCACGAGCAGGCCGCCGAGGCTGAGCAGGACGGTCTGGACGGTCTTCGACCCGACCTCTCCGCGCGCCTGCGCGGGCATCGGCCGGGGCGGGAGGTACGAGACGGGGGCGCCGTGCGGAGGCGTGGCCGGGCCGGCCGGGGCGGGCTGCGGCGCACCGGCGCGGGCGGGCGGCGTGCCCGCCGGGAGCCCTTGCGGCGGCGTTCCGGCGGGGAGCCCGGAGGCAGGGGGTGACTGCTGCGGGGTTCCGGCCGGGAGCCCCTGCGGGGGCGTGCCCGCGGGAGTGCCGTGCGGAGGTTGTCCTCCGGGGGTGTGCGGCGGCGTGCCCGCAGGGGCTCCCTGCGGCGGCGTCCCGGCGGGCGTGGTGCCCTGCGGCGGCGTTCCGGCCGCGACCGGCGGGGACTGCTGCCCCGCCGGGGGCGTGGCCGGGGCGGGTGCGGCGTGGGCCTGCCGCTCCGCTTCGGCGAGGTGGCGGGCGGCGGTCTCGCGGAGGCCGTCGAGGACCTCGATGCGCTCGGATTCGACGGCGGCGCGGCTCTTGAGCGTCGCGGGCATGGACGCCAGGACGGCGTCGAGCTCGCCGAGTCGCGCCAGGAGCGGCTCGGGCCCGCGTCCGCAGGCGGGGCACCCGGCTGCCGTCGAGGGGCTCCCGCAGCGCGGGCAGGTGTACGTCGTCATGTGCACAGTGTGCTGGTCCTGTCAAATGCGGGATCAGGCGAATCGGACCGCAATTGTGCATGTCCCACAACTCCCGGTCGCGACGGGCCCCGTGCGCGGCCCGGATTTCTTCAGGTTTCCTCTAAACGGTCCGCGCGGCAAATCGCGGCACAACGTAGCGCATCGCAGTGCATCGTCCCGCCTTGCGGGAGCGGTCGAGCCGACTGGTCCAGCCGCACCGGGATCGCGCCTGCGGCGGCGCTGCGCCAGCGGCGTGTGCGTGCCGCACCGGCGTCGTGCCCGCGGCGCCGAATCGAGGGCAGCCAGCATCGGAGCGCCTAGGGGACCCCCGGATTCAATTATCTCCCAGGGGTACGACATTCCGCGCAAATAGGAACGGGCCTCACGATGTGGAGATCGTGAGGCCCGTTCCGTCGGGAGGAGGATTGGTCTCTAGGACGCGCTCTCGTAGGCGTCGATGATGTTCCAGGCGAGGTCTTCCCACTGGGCGTAGTAGTCCGGGTAGGCCGAGACCTGCACGGCCTGGGCGGCGGAGGCGATCGACATGCCCTCCCAGCCGTCGACGTCCTCGAGGGTGCCGTAGAACTTGCTCGCGGAGGTGGACACGTCCATCAGCTCCTCGACCGAGCCCCAGCCCATGGAGGGCCGCTGCTGGAAGATGCCGACGGAGTCGTGGTCGGAGTAGGTGACGTCGGAGTCGGTGTAGTCGAAGCTCTCCGGCACGGCCTCGGAGGCGGCGTTGTAGAGCTTCGCCTCCTGCATGGCGGTGGCGAGGGCGACGGCCCAGCCGTTCTCGTCGAAGCCCATCTCCCGGCCGGTCTCGATGATCGTGACGGCGTTGGCCTCCTGCTCGTCGTCGATGTCGGAGACGTCGATGTCGACGGGCCCGGCGGGCTCCTCGGTGGTCTCCTCGACGGCGGGCTCGGGGGCGGCGGCGGGGGCCGGGGCCTCGGTGGTGGGGGCTTCGGTGGGGGCGGGGGCCTCGGTGGCCGCCTCGTCCGTGGTGTCGGCGGGGGCGGGGGCCGCCTCGACGGCGGCGGTCTCCTCGACCGGCTCGTCGGTGTTGGAGATGGCCCAGGCGGCGGTGGCGCCCGAACCGGTGAAGATCGCGGCGGCGAGGCCGACGGTGGCGACCCGCCGGAAGCGGTGCTCCTTGAAGCCCTCAAAGGAATTGCTCAGCCGCTGGGTTGCCGCGGCGGCGGCGCTCCGGACCGGACCGGTCACGCCTTCGATGATCTTGCGAAAATGCACTGGGCAAACCTAGGGGCGAAAATCCCCAGGTCAAACCGGGTCGCCTCCGTGGAATCGACGGCCCGCCGGGGCTTCGTTACCGGCCGGTAGCCTCCACGGCATTTGCCCGGTACCGGACCTATCGTCGTGCTCGCCCGACCGCGTCCCCGCTGCCGTCCGGCCGCGTCGGGACACGGGACGAGCCCGGACTCGTCCGTTCGGAGGAGTCCGGGCTCGCCGCAAAGATAATGTGACCGGGCACACGCGGGACTAGCCCGCGAACGGCTTTCCGGTCACATCGGTCGAAATCCCCTCGCGGTCCAGGTACGGCGTCAGGCCGCCGAGCCAGAACGGGAAGCCCGCGCCGAGGATCATCGCGAGGTCGATCTGCTTCGCCGAGGGCACCACGCCCTCGTCGAGCATGAGGCCGATCTCCTCGGTCAGGCCGCGCAGGACGCGCTGCTTGACCTCCTCGGCGCTCGACGGCGAGTCGCCGAGCCGGATCTGCGCCTTCGCCTCCTCGGTCAGCCTCCCCTTGCCCTTGGCGGCCGGGTCGAAGACCGGGAAGCCGGCCTCGGCCATCCGCCGCAGGTTCTCCGAGGCGGGGAAGCGCGGCCCGAGGTCCTCGTTCAGGTGCTGGCACAGGTGCCAGGCGACCTGGAGGCCCACGAGCTCCAGCAGCGCGAACGGGCGCATCGGCAGGCCCAGTTCGTCGAGGGCCACGTCGGCGGTCTCGACGGGCGTGCCCGCGTCGACCGCGCCGGTGACCTCGGCGAGCATGCGGCCCAGGAGCCGGTTGACGATGAACGCCGGCCGGTCCGCCGAGCCCACGGCGGTCTTCTTGAGCTTCTTCGCCACCGCGTACGCTGTCGCCAGGGTCTCCTTGTCGGTCGACTCGGTCGCGATGACCTCGACGAGCGGCATGACAGCCACCGGGTTGAAGAAGTGCATGCCCACGAGCCGCTCGGGGTGCTTGAGCTGCGAGGCCATCGCGGTGATCGACAGCCCCGAAGTGTTGGTGACCAGCAGCGCCTCGTCCGAGACGATCGCCTCGACCTCGGCGAACACGGCCTGCTTGACGCCCAGCTCCTCGAAGACGGCCTCGATGACGAGGTCGCAGTCGGCGTACACCGACTTGTCCGAGCTGGCGGAGACGAGCGCGCGGAGCTTGGCGGCCTTGAGCTTGGAGGTCCGGCCCTTGGCCTCGAGCTTGTCGATCTCGGCCCGCACGTACGCGAGGCCCTTCTGGGCCCGCTCCTCGTCGAGGTCGGTCATGACCACGGGCACTTCGAGGCGGCGCGCGAACATGAGCGCGATCTGGCCGGCCATGAGCCCGGCGCCGACGACGCCGACCTTGCCGACCTCCTTGGCCAGGCCCGGGCTCGGGGCGCCCTCGGGGCGCTTGCCGAGCGAGCGGACCAGGTTGAAGGCGTAGATGCTCGCCTGGAACTGCGGTCCGGCCTCCAGGTCGGCGAGGGCCTCGTCCTCGGCGAGGGACCCCTCCTCGAACGTGGCGTGCCGCGCCAGTTCGAGCAGGTCCAGGGCCCGCACGGCCGCGGCGGAGGCGTTGTGCACCTTCTCGTCCACGAGCTTGCGGGCGCCGGCGATGACGGCCGGCCACGCGTCGCGGTCGACCGGCTCGCGCTCGACGGCGATCTCCCCGGTGGCGACCTTGACCGCCCAGTCCAGGGACTCCTCGATGAAGTCGGCGCCCTCGAACTCGGCGTCGGCGATGCCCAGCGGCACCAGGTCGACGCCCTTGAGCATCCGGTTCTGGTTGAGCGGGTTGCCGACGACGACCTGCGCGGCCTTCTCGATCCCGATGAGGTTCGGCAGGATCTGCGAGCCGCCCCAGCCGGGGATGAGCCCGATCGAGACCTCGGGCAGGCCCAGGCCGATCGCGGTCTTCGACACCGTCCGGTAGTGGCAGTGCAGCGCCAGCTCGAAGCCGCCGCCGAGGGCCGTTCCGTTCACGAAGGCGAACGTCGGCACCGCGGAGTCCTTGAGCCGCTTGTAGAGCGCGTGCCCGGCCTGCGCCAGGGCCAGGCCCTGCTCGCGGGACTCCAGGCTCGGCATGAGCTTGATGTCCGCGCCCGCCAGGAAGATGAACGGCTTGCCGGTGACGGCGACGAGCTTGACGCCCTCCTCCGCCTCGACGGTGTCCAGCGCGCGCCACAGGCTCTTGAGCCCGCCGGGCCCGAACGAGGACGGCTTGGTGTGGTCGTAGCCGTTGTCGAGCGTGATGATCGCGGCCTTGCCCCCGAGCCCGCGGGGCTCCAGGAAGCGCACGTAGGACTCGGTGACGACCTCTTCCTCGAAGTCGGGGAGGTCGAGCGGCGTCGCGTACATTAGTTGGCCCCCTTGAAGTTCGGGTTCTCCCAGATGACCGTGCCGCCCTGGCCGAGGCCGACGCACATGGTCGTGACGCCGTAGCGCACCTCGGGGTGCTCGGCGAACTCGCGGGCGAGCTGCGTCATGAGGCGCACGCCCGAGGAGGCCAGCGGGTGGCCCATCGCGATCGCGCCGCCCCACGGGTTCACCCGCGGGTCGTCGTCGGCGATCTTGAAGTGGTCGAGGAACGCGAGCACCTGGACGGCGAACGCCTCGTTGATCTCGAAGAGGCCGATGTCGTCGATGGTGAGCCCTGCGCGCGCGAGGGCCTTCTCCGTGGACGGGATCGGCCCGACGCCCATGGTCTCGGGGTCGACGCCCGCGAACGCGAAGCCGATCATCTTCATGGCGACCGGCAGGCCCAGTTCGGCGGCGGTCTCGGCGTCGGCCAGCAGGCACGCGGTGGCGCCGTCGGTGTTCGGCGACGAGGTGCCGGCGGTGACGCGGCCGTGCGGGCGGAACGGGGTGCGCAGGTTCGCGAGCCCCTCCATGCTGGTGCCGGGGCGGGGGAGCTCGTCGCCGGTGGCGACGGTCCAGCCCTCGTCGGAGCGGGCGGCCATCGTGGTGATGTCGGCCGCGAGCTTGTCGACGGCGGCGGCGTAGCGCTGCTGGGTGCGCACCGCGTACGCGTCGGCGCGCTCCTTGGTGATCGACGGGAACAGGTCGTGCAGGTTCTCCGCCGTGACGCCCATCTGGAGGGCGTCCGGGTCGACCAGGCGCTCGGCGACGATCCGCGGGTTGGGGTCGACGCCCTCGCCCATCGGGTGGTTCGACATCGACTCCACGCCCCCGGCGATGGCGATGTCGTACTGGCGCGCGGCGATCGCGGAGGACACGCTGGTCACCGCGGTCATCGCGCCCGCGCACATGCGGTCGATCGAGTAGCCCGGGACCGAGCGGGGCAGGCCCGCCAGCAGGGCCGCGGTGCGGCCGAGCGTCAGGCCCTGGTCGCCGATCTGCGTGGTGGCCGCCAGGGCCACCTCGTCGACCCGCTCGGGCGGCAGCGCCGGGTTGCGGCGCAGCAGCGTCCTGATGGCGCGGATGATCAGGTCGTCGGCGCGGGTCTCCTCGAAGAGTTTCCCCGCCTTGCCGAACGGGGTCCGTACCCCGTCGACGAAGACGACATCGCGGATGGTGTCGTTCACGCCAGCCCCTCCTTTGGGTATGCAGCGTCGTACAGCCTGCGGTCGAAAGTGTGCATCGTCACCGAGAATGTTACCCGCAAGTAAGTTCGTTGTCACGGGCCCCCGGGGCGTGTCGCGAACCCGGCTTCCGGGAAACGTTTGCGCAGCTCACCATACGGCGAAGGCCCCGCCGCGGCGGGGCCGTTCCGGGAATGCGCCCGTCAGTCCTTCAGCGCCTCGGTCAGCCCCTCGGCGAGGAGCTCGACCTGCCACTCGCGCGCCCCGCCCTCGGCGAGGACCGTGCGCACGTGCCGCTCGGTGACCCGCTTCGGCGGCTCCCACGCCAGACCCCGCACCAGCGCGGGCGCGATGAGGTTCTCGGCGGGCAGGTGGTGCTTGGCGGCGACCTCGGCGACCACCTCGCGCGCGGCGGCCAGGCGCTCGGCCGCGACCGGGTCGCGGTCGGCCCAGCGGTGCGTCGCGGGCGGGCCGTCCTGGGGCGGCGTGGTCGACGGGAGCTGGTCGGCCGGCACGGTCCGCGCGTCGGCGAGGGCCGCGAGCCACAGCCGCGCGTTCGCGCGCCCGCCGCGGCGCCGGAACCCCGGCAGGCCCATCAGCTCGGCGAAGTCGGTCGGGTCGGCGGTCGCGGCCTCCACGATCGCGGCGTCCGGCAGGACCTTCCCGGGCGCGCGGTCGAGCTTGCGCGCCAGGTTGTCCCGGGCCTCCCACACCGCGCGGACCCGGCCCAGGGCCTTGGCCCCGCGGACCTTGTGGATGCCGCTGGTGCGCCGCCACGGCTCCTTGCGCGGCTTGGGCGGGCCCGCGGTGCGCACGTGCTCGAACTCGGCCTCGGCCCACGCGGACTTGCCCTGCTTGGCGAGTTCGGCGGCGAGCTTGCCGCGCAGTTCGATGAGGAGTTCGACGTCGAGGGCGGCGTACACGAGCCAGTCGTGGGGGAGCGGGCGCGAGGACCAGTCGGCCGCCGAGTGCTGCTTCTCGAGCCGGTGCCCCAGCAGCTGCTCGGTGATCGAGGCCAGCCCCACCTTCTCGAAGTCGCACAGCCGCGCCGCCAGCTCGGTGTCGAACAGGCGCGCGGGGTGCAGGTCGAGCTCTTCGAGGCAGGGCAGGTCCTGGCTGGCGGCGTGGAGGATCCACTCGGGGCCGGCCAGGGCCCGGCGCAGCGGCTCCAGGTCGTCGATCGGGATGGGGTCGACGAGGATCGTGCCCGAACCGGCCCGGCGCAGCTGGATGAGGTAGGCCCGGCCCGAGTAGCGGAAGCCGGAGGCGCGCTCGGTGTCCACCGCGATCGGACCCGAACCGGCCTCGAGGCGCTCGGCGGCCTCGGCGAGCTCCGCGGAGGTCTGGATCAGCGGGGGCATGCCCTCGCGCGGCTCGGTGAGGAGAGCGGCTTCGGGTTCGGGCTGGGGATCGGTCACCTGTTCACCGTACGGGCAGGTAACCTGCGCGCGCTACTGCCCCGCCGAGCAGGAGACCGATTTCCACCCGATAGTGGGCTAATCACCCCTTTGCTCCTCTACGGTGGACGGCCGGACCCCCTGACCTCCCTCACAGCGCCCCTGCCGGTGCGGGCCACATCGCACTCGCCGCTGCGGGCGGGCCGCCTCCGCGCGTGCGAGGATGGCATCGTGGTCAACGCCGTTCCGTCATCGCCAGAGTCCCCGTTCCTCGCGGCCTGCCGCGGTGAGGAGCCCGGTCGCACACCCGTATGGTTCATGCGCCAGGCCGGGCGGTCCCTCCCCGAGTACAAGCAGGCGCGCGCCGGCACCTCGATGCTCGAAGCCTGCCGCACCCCCGAACTCGTCTGCGAGATCACGATGCAGCCGGTGCGCCGCTACGGCGTCGACGCCGCGATCTTCTTCTCCGACATCGTCGTGCCCCTCGCCGCGATCGGCCTCGACATCGAGATCGTCCCCGGCGTCGGCCCCGTCGTCGCCGAGCCCCTCCGCACCGAGGCCGACCTCAAGCGCCTGCGCAACCTCGACCCCTGCGACGTCGGGTACGTCACCGAGGCCGTGGGCCTGCTCCGCAAGGAGCTCGGGGACACCCCGCTCATCGGCTTCGCCGGCGCCCCGTTCACCCTCGCCTCCTACCTCATCGAGGGCGGCCCCTCCCGCGACCACGCGAAGACCAAGGCGCTCATGAAGTCCCGCCCCGAGGTCTGGCACGGCATCGCCTCCCGCCTCGCCGCGATCTGCGGCGAGTTCCTCCGCGTCCAGGTCGAGGCCGGCGCGCAGGCCGTGCAGCTCTTCGACTCCTGGGCCGGCGCCCTCTCCGAGGCCGACTACCGGACCTACGCCCTGCCCCACTCCACCGCCGCGCTGGCGGGCGTCGCCGAGTCGGTGCCCCGCATCCACTTCGGCGTCGGCACCGGGCACCTCCTCGAAGCGATGGCCGAGACCGGCGCCGAGGTCTCCGGCGTCGACTTCCGCATCCCCCTCGACGAGGCCGCGAAGCGCCTGCCGGACAAGGTCCTCCAGGGCAACCTCGACCCGGCGCTCGTCCTCGCCGACGACGCGGCCCTGACCGCCGAGACCGACCGCGTCGTCGCCGCCGGCCGCGCCGCCAAGGCCCACGTCTTCAACCTCGGGCACGGCGTCCTCCCCGATTCCGACCCCGGCAAGCTCAAGCTCGTGGTCGACCGCGTGCACGAGACCACGACCCGATGAGCCCCGTGACGCCCGCCCGCGTCACCGGCACCCCGGGGCGCACCCGGGTCCTCGTCGCCGGCGGTGGCATCACCGGCGTCGCCGCGGCCCACCGCCTGCGCGAACGCCTCGGCCCCGACGCCGAGATCATCGTCGCCGAGCAGTCGATGCGCCTGGGCGGCAAGATCCGCACCGCCGACTTCGCCGGCCGCGCCGTCGAGACCGGCGCCGAATCGCTCCTCGCCGCCCGGCCCGAGGCGGTCGACCTCGCCCGCGCCGTGGGCCTGGGCGACGCCATCGTCCACCCCGCGGCCCTCAAGCCCGCCCTGAGCATCGGCGGCGAGCTCGTCGACTTCCCCGCCGGGCACATGATGGGCATCCCCGGCGACCCCGCCGACGTCGCCGCCATCGCGAACGCCAAGGAGCGCCCCGACAACGGCCTCCCGATCCTGGAGGCCGGCCAGGACATGTCCGTCGGCGCCCTCGTCCGCGCCCGCCTCGGCGACGAAGTGCTCGACCGGCTCGTCGCCCCGATGCTCGCGGGCGTCTACGCCGGGGACGTCGACCGGCTCTCCGTCCGCGCCGTCATGCCCCAGCTCGCCGCCGCCCTCGAACGCCACGCGCGCCTGACCGAGGCGGTCGCCGAGATCAAGCGGCCCGCGCCCGCCGGCAAGCCCGTGTTCGCGACCATCGACGGCGGCCTCGACCGGCTCGTCACCGCGACCTCCGCCGCCGCGCGCGCCGAGATCCGCCTCGGCATGACCGTCCGCGAACTGCGCGAGACCCCCCGGGGCTGGGAGGTCATCACCGGGCCCGTCCCCGACCCCATCAAGGTCACCGCCGACGCCGTTGTGCTCGCCGTCCCCGCCTCGCCCGCCGCCGACCTCCTCCGGGCCGTCGCCCCCGAGGCCGCCGCGGCCCTCTCCGGCGTCGCCTACGCCTCGGTCGCCCTGGCCGCCTTCGCCTTCGACAAGGTCGACCTCCCCGAGCGCTCGGGCTTCCTCACCCCCGCCTCCGAGGGCAAGACCGTCAAGGCCGCCACCTTCGCCTCCAAGAAGTGGCCGCACCTGGGTCGCCGCCGCCAGATCGTGCGCGTCTCCATGGGCCGCCTCGGCGAGGAGGCGCTGCTCCAGTACGACGACGCCACCCTCGCCAAGACCGCCCTGCGCGAACTCGGCGAGCACCTCGGGCAGCGCCTGCCCGACCCGGTCGAGCAGCGCATCGACCGCTGGGGCGGGGCCCTCCCGCAGTACGCGCCGGGGCACGTCGCCCGCGTGGCCGCCGCCCGCGAGGCGCTGGCCCGCCACCGCGGCCTCGCGATCGCCGGGGCGGCCGTCGACGGCGTCGGCATCGCCGCGTGCGTCGCCTCCGGGCGCGACGCGGCCGACCGCATCGCCGACGCGCTCGCGCCCCGCACCGTGTGAGACAGTTCAGCAGCACCACGACGAGAAGGGCCGCACCGTGACTGAACGCCAGTCGAACAATCCCAACGCCGCGCGGATCAAGGAGCTGAACGACACGCTCCGGTACACCCTGTGGTCGGTGTTCCGCGTCGAGGAGCCCATGCCGGCGATCCGGCAGGACCTCGCCAGCGACATGGAGGCGTTCTTCAAGAAGCACTGCGGCGACGCGGGCGTGACCGTGCGCGGCACGTACGACCTCACCGGGATGCGCGCCGATGCCGACCTCATGGTCTGGTGGCACGCCGAGGACTCCGACCGGCTCCAGAAGGCGTACTCCGACTTCCGCCGCTCCGCGCTCGGGCGCCACCTCGCCCCGGTCTGGTCGAACATGGCCCTGCACCGGCCCGCCGAGTTCAACCGCAGCCACCTCCCGGCGTTCCTCACCGAGGAGCCGCGCGGGTACATCAGCGTCTACCCGTTCGTGCGGTCCTACGAGTGGTACCTGCTGCCCGAGGAGGAGCGCCGCGACCTGCTGCGCGAGCACGGCCAGATGGCCCGCGACTACCCCGACGTGCGCGCCAACACCGTCCCGGCCTTCTCCCTGGGCGACTACGAGTGGATCCTCGCCTTCGAGGCCGACGAGCTCCACCGGATCGTCGACCTCATGCGGGAGCTGCGCGCCTCCGGCGCGAGGCGCCACGTGCGCGAGGAGATCCCGTTCTTCACCGGCAAGCGCCGCTCGATCACCGACATCATCAACGACCTGCCGTGATCGCCGTCGTAGAGGAGCCCGCCGCCGGCTACGGACTCCTGATCATCGCGCAGGCCGTGTTCCTCCTCTTCCTGGTGGTCGCGGCCGTGTACGCCCTCCTCGCGGTCATGGCCGCGCTCGGCCTGACGAGCTTCGGCGTGCTCGAGCGCTTCCGCAGGAAGCGCGAGGAACCGGAGGACGACGGGATCGATGGGCTCTTCTGACCTGCTCTTCCCGCTCCTGCTCATCGCCGCGGTGGCGCTGACGGCCGAGAGCGTGCGCCAGCTGCGGCGCCGGTGGGTCCTCGTCAAGGTCGAGGGCGCCTCCATGGAGCCCGCGCTCAAGGACGGCGACGAGGTGCTCGCCAAGCGCACCAAGCGGATCGCGGTCGGGGACGTCGTCGTCGTGGCGGCCCCCGACCCCGAGCTCGGCTGGGCCGAGACCCGTCGAGCCAAGGCCCCGTGGTGGATCAAGCGCGTCGCGGCCGGACCGGGCGAGACCGCGCCCGGCTCCGGCGGGCCCGTCCCGGAGGGGCACTACTACCTGCTCGGCGACAACCCGGCGGGGGACGACTCGCGCCGCCACGGGCCGTGCCCGCAGCGGTTGGTCTTCGGCACGATGGTGCGCGGCCTCTGACAGGACAGGCGATCCTAGCCAACGGGCGCGTCGTCCTAGCATCCGAGACGTGGCAGACTTGAGCCATGCCAGCGCTTCGTTCACGCACTTCCACGCACGGCCGCCAGATGGCGGGTGCCCGCGCTCTGTGGCGCGCCACCGGCATGACCGACTCCGATTTCGGCAAGCCGATCGTGGCCATCGCCAACTCCTACACCCAGTTCGTGCCCGGCCACGTGCACCTCAAGGACCTCGGCGAGATCGTCGCCGAGTCGATCGCCGAGGCCGGCGGCGTCTCGAAGGAGTTCCACACGATCGCCGTCGACGACGGGATCGCGATGGGCCACTCGGGGATGCTCTACTCGCTCCCCAGCCGCGAGATCATCGCGGACTCGGTGGAGTACATGGTCAACGCGCACTGCGCCGACGCCCTCGTGTGCATCTCCAACTGCGACAAGATCACCCCCGGCATGCTCATGGCCGCGCTGCGGCTGAACATCCCGGTCGTGTTCGTCTCCGGCGGGCCCATGGAGGCCGGCAAGACGATCGATGCCGACGGGATCGTCACCCAGAAGCTCGACCTCATCGACCCGATGATCGCCGCGGCGAACGACGACGTCTCGGACGCGCAGCTCCTCAAGATGGAGGAGGCGGCCTGCCCGACCTGCGGCTCGTGTTCGGGCATGTTCACCGCGAACTCGATGAACTGCCTGACCGAGGCCATGGGCCTGTCGCTGCCGGGCAACGGCTCCACGCTCGCCACCCACGCCGCCCGCCGCGAGCTGTTCTCCGAGGCCGGCCGGGTCGTCATGGACCTGGCGCGGCGCTACTACGAGCACGACGACGAGTCGGCCCTGCCGCGCAGCATCGCCTCCCGCGGCGCGTTCGAGAACGCCATGGCGCTCGACGTGGCCATGGGCGGCTCCACGAACACGATCCTGCACCTGCTGGCGGCGGCCCGCGAGGCCGAGCTGGACTTCAGCGTCGCCGACATCGACGCGATCTCGCGCCGGGTCCCGTGCCTGTCGAAGGTCGCCCCGAACTCGCCGAAGTACCACATGGAGGACGTCCACCGCGCCGGCGGCATCCCCGCGATCCTCGGCGAGCTGCGCCGCGGCGGCCTCCTGGACGAGAAGGTCCACACGATCCACTCCCCGTCGATGGCCGAGTGGCTGGGCGCGTGGGACATCCGCGCCGAGTCCCCCGCGCCCGAGGCGGTCGAGCTGTTCCACGCCGCGCCCGGGAACGTCCGCACCACGCAGGCGTTCTCGACCGCGAACCGGTGGAAGACCCTCGACACCGACGCGCGTGAAGGGTGCATCCGCTCCGTCGAGCACGCGTACACCAAGGACGGCGGGCTCGCGGTCCTGTTCGGGAACCTGGCCGAGGACGGCTGCGTCGTCAAGGTCGCGGGCGTCCCCGAGGAGAACTGGACCTTCACCGGCCCCGCGCACGTCTTCGAGTCGCAGGACGACGCGGTGCAGGGCATCCTCGACAAGTCCGTGGTCGAGGGCGAGGTCGTGGTCATCCGCTACGAGGGCCCCAAGGGCGGCCCCGGGATGCAGGAGATGCTGTACCCGACGTCGTTCCTCAAGGGCCGCGGCCTGGGCCGCAAGTGCGCGCTCATCACCGACGGGCGCTTCTCGGGCGGCACGTCGGGCCTGTCGATCGGCCACGTCAGCCCCGAGGCCGCCGGCGGCGGGCTCATCGCGCTGGTCGAGAGCGGCGACGTGATCGAGATCGACATCCCGAACCGCAGGCTGGAGCTGAAAGTGGACGACGCGGTGCTGGAGCAGCGCCGCGTGGCCCAGGAGAAGCGCGAGCGGCCGTTCACGCCCGTGGACCGCGACCGGGTCGTCTCCCGCGCGCTCCAGGCGTACGCGGCGATGGCGACGCCCGCGAGCGACGGCGCCGTCCGCAAGGTGAACTAGCGGCGCCGTTCACAATGTGAACCAGCGGCACCGCCCGCAAGGCCGACCAGCCGTCCACTCAGGACTGCACCCCGGCGGGGTCCTCCGAACGGAGGGCTCCGCCGGTGGCGTTTCCCGTGCAGAATGGGAACGCCCGCATCCCTCACGCCCGCATCCCTCACCTCCCCGGAGCAGCCGCATGGCCCGCAGCGTCAGCCAGTGGAACTGGTCGGACTTCAGCCAGGAGTGGTCGCAGACCGCCGCGATCAACGAGCTCAACGACGACATCGGGGCCGAGCGCCGGTCCCGCCGCCGCGAACTCGAGACCGTCAAGAGCGAGCTCGGCTCGGGCCTGGAGCGCGTCGACACCCGGCTCGACTCGGTCGCCGACCAGGTCGCCCTCCTCCTCACCTGGACCGACCTGCGCTTCCAGCTCCTCGAACTCGACGAGTACCAGGCGCGCAGGGAGATCCGCAGCGCGTTCCGCGCCCTCGCCGAGGGCCGGCCCGCCCGCCTGCCCGACCTCCCGGACCTGCCCGGCTACTGGCTCCCGCCCGCCGCCGCCGCGATCCTGCCGCTGGTGTTCCGCGGCCGGCCCGGCGCCGACGCGAGGAAGTCCGGTGGCCTCACCACCGGGCTCGACGCCGCGCGCGGGCGCGACGCGGTGCGCGCAGAGCTGTTCAACCTCGCCGTGGGCCGCTGCTTCGGCCAGGCCGTCCTCGTCGACGCCGCGTTCCTGCGCCTCATCCACGACCCCGCCGACCTCGGCGAGTGCGACAAGGGGCTCATCGCGAACGGCTGGCGCGCCCTGTGGGAGCACGCCGCCCTCGGCGCCTTCGGGCCCGCCGCGGTCGTCCAGCTCACCGGGCGCCTCCGGGAGCTGTTCGACCCGAACGAGGCCGACGAGGCCGAACTGGCCGCGTGGGATTCGGCGATCACCGGATTCGGTGCCGCCGAAGGGGAGACGCCCCCGCTCGCCGACGCCTGCAACGCCCTGCGCGTGCACCTCGGCGCCGAGCCCGCGACCGCCGACCTCGCCGAACTCGAACGCAGCGACGGCCGCTGGCGCCGCTACCTCGAAGAGCTCATCGAGGAGCCCAGCCCCGCCGAGCACCCCATCGTCGGCGAGATGGAGTCCCTCGGCCTCGACGACGGCCCCGACCGCAGCCGCCCCTCGTGGGCCGAGCCCGCCGGGACCCCCGCCGCGCTCGTGCGCCGCGACCTCTTCGACCCCGAGGCCCCGGTCGCTCTGCGCCGCTTGGCACTCGACCTCGCCGCGCCCCTCCTGCGCGCCCGGCTCGCGCACCTCGAAGCGACCACGACCGCGCCCGAACCCACCGTCACCGCCGTCAGGCGCCGCGGCGAGTCCATCGACGTCACCGCCGCCGGGCACGACGCCGACGCCCTCACCGCCGCCGAGGAGCGCATCGGGCGCGGCTTCGACACCGACGGGCCCTCCAAGCTCCTGCACACCGGCTTCGCGGTGGTACTCGGCGCCGCCGCCCTCGGCCTCGCCGCGTTCGGGCTGTGGGTCCTCGCGGCCCTCGCCGCCCTCGCGGTCCTCCTGCCCGTCGTCGTCTACCGCCGCGACGCCGCCAAGGCCCGCGAGCAGGCCGAGCGCCGCGACGAACGCCTCGCCGAACTCCGCGGCGCCCTCTTCGCGGCCCGCGCCGACGCCAGCGAGGCCGACAAGGCCGCCGCCGCCGCGCACCGGGCCGACCGCACCGCCCTCGAACGCCTGGTGAAAACGCTCCCCGAGACCGCCTCCGAGTAGCCGATCCGTTACAGCGAAAGGGATTCACGGAGGGCCCGGTGCCGATACGACGGACGATGCGGCATCCTGTAATGCACGAGGCTTCCTACGATTGGGCCAGTGGATGACGCCAAACCCCCGTCGCGGCCGGCAGCTGCTGTCGTGGACCGCGACCGCAGCAGTCTGGTGCTCCGTGCTGGCCGCGGCGGTCGTCGTCGGCCTCCAGACCTCGCTGCCGAACATCGCCCCCGGCACCGCCGCCGCCCTCGGCTCCGTCGGCGCCGCCTGCGCCGGCTCCCTCATGTGGCGCGCGGCCGGGCGCATCGCCACCGGCCGCCGCACCACCTACCAGCTCATGGCCGCCGGCATCCAGACCATGGCCGCCGCCTTCGCCGCCGCCTGCTGGCTCCCCGACCCCGCCGCCGACTCCGTGGCCGGCACCGGGTTCGCCGCCTCCGTCGTCCTCTGGGCCCTCGCCCTCCTGCGCCTGCCCGACAGCGGCTGGGCGCCCCAGGCCGTCCAGCGCCGCCTCGTCGACGGCTCGTTCGTCGGCCTCTGCGCCCTCTTCTTCGCCTGGACCCTCTTCGCCCGCCCCCTGTTCGCCCAGATGCGCGGCCCCCTCGGCGAAGGCGACCTCGCCATCGTCATCCCCGGCATGATGGGCGTCGTCATGCTCGGCGTCGGCTTCACCACCACGTTCCGCATCCAGCGCTGGCGCCGCCGCCACGCCCTCGCCTACATCGCCGTCTTCGCCGTCCACTTCACCGGCCTCTCCACCTTCGTCGCCTGGCAGTGGGGGCGCCCCGAGGACCGCGTCCTGTGGTGGTCGGTCCTGTGGGTCGCCACCTGCGCGGCCCTCCTCGGCGTCACCTACCTCGCCCGCAGCCAGAAGCCCGCGCCCATCGACAAGCCGAACTACCCCGGCGTCCACTACACCGTCATGGCCGGCGCCGGCGCCCTCGCCGCCGCCGCCGTCCTCATCAACGGCGCCACCAGAGGCAGCCTCCCCCTCGACGCGACCCTCCTCGGCCTCGCCGCCGTCGGCGCCCTCGGCGCCCGGCTCACCCTCACCTACTTCGACGTCCGGCGCGTCACCGGCGAGGCGGCCGCCCGGCAGCGCCGCCTCTCCGCGATCGTCGGCGTCGCCTCCGACACCGTGCTCGTCCTCGACCCCGACCTCACCGTCACCTGGCAGCCCGAGGACTCCGCCTGGCGGCCCGGCACCGACGCCGGCACCTGCGTCGGCGCCTCCTTCCTCGACCTCGTCCACGTCGACGACCGGCGCACCACCGAAGAGGACCTGCGCACCCTCCTCGACGGCCTCAGCCACACCGGCCAGGTCTCCCTCAACATCCGCGTCCGCGACTCCGCCCGCCGCTGGCGCCACACCGAGACCGTCGTCACCGACCTCCGCGGCAGGCCCCAGGTACGCGGCCTGGTGGCCCGCATGGAGGACGTCGGCGCCCGCCGCTCCCTGGAGACCGAACTCGCCCGCATGGCCTACTCGGACCCGCTCACGGGCCTCGCCAACCGCCGCGCGCTCCTCCAGAGCCTCGAGGACGGCGTCGCCGCCGAGGAGCACCAGACCGCGCTCCTCCTGCTCGACCTCGACGGCTTCAAGAACGTCAACGACACCCGCGGCCACGACTTCGGCGACGAACTCCTCGTCGAGGTCTCCCGCCGCATCAAGGAGCTGCTGCGCCCCACCGACGTCGGCGCCCGCCTCGGCGGCGACGAGTTCGCGATACTGCTGCGCGCCAGCTGGTCCGAGGCCGTCGCCACCGCCAAGGCCCTCGTCGCCCGCCTCGGCGAGCCCTACGAGTTCCACGACGAGTCCACCGTCTTCGTCACCGGCTCCGTCGGCATCGCCACGGCCGCAGAAGGACTCGGCGACCCCGAACGGCTCCTGCGCAACGCCGACCTCGCCCTGCGCGCCGCCAAGCAGGCCGGCAAGAACCGCCACGCCACCTACGACGCCGAGTTCGACCGCATCGTGCGCCGCAAGAACGAGCTCTCCCAGGAGCTGCGCGGTGCCATCGGCCGCGACGAGCTGCGCCTGGTCTACCAGCCCGTCTTCGACGTCACCGACCGCACCATCGTCGGCGCCGAAGCCCTCCTGCGCTGGAACCACCCCCGCCTCGGCCAGGTCAGCCCCGGCGAGTTCATCCCCGCCGCCACCGAGTCCGGCCTCACCCAGGACCTCGCCGTGTGGACCGTCAACCGTGCCGCCGAACAGCTCGCCGCGTGGCAGAACGGCGGCATCAAGGCGTGGATCTCGGTCAACGTCTCCGTCAAGGAGCTCCACACCCACCTCTTCGCCACCGAGGTCAACACCGCGCTCATCGCCGCCGGCGTCCCCGCCAAGCGCCTCGTGCTCGAGGTCACCGAGCACGACTTCTCCCACCAGATGAACACCCTCATCGCCCAGCTCGGCGCCCTGCGCGGCGCCGGCGTGCGGATCGCCCTGGACGACTTCGGATCCGGGTACTCCTCCCTCGGCCAGCTCGAACGGCTCCCCGTCGACATCATCAAGATCGACCGCGACCTCATCGCCAAGGACGACGGCGGCGTCGGCCCCCTCGCCGCCGTCACCGTCGCGCTCGGGCGCATCCTCGGCATGGAGGTCATCGCCGAAGGCGTCGAGACCGACCAGCAGCTCAACGCGATGATCGCCGCCCAGGCCCCGCTCGTGCAGGGCTACCTCCTCGCCAAGCCCATGGACCCCGACGACCTGACGCGCTGGCTCACCGAGGAGCCCAAGGCCCTCTCGTCCGAGGCGTACGCCGTCCCCGGGCCCCGCGACACGCCGACCGACGTCCCGGAGTCTGAGAAAAGTTGACTCACGGGCCGGAATCGTGAATCATGGGGGGCGTGCCGCAGCAGAACTACGACCAGAACGCGACCGAGGCCCTCGCCGCCCGGCCGCTCGTCGTAGTACTTACCTAGCGCACCGTCGTTCTCCGACGGTGCGCTCGCCCCGTGCGTCTTAGCACGCGGGCGATTTTTTCTGCCCGGGGAACGACACCGCATGTCGAACCAGCCACATCTCCCTATTGGACGAAGGACATGAGCACACCAGTGAAGGCACCCAAGCCAGGGCCCCAGGCCGCCAAGGATGGGTCGCAGGCTGCCAGGGCTCAGCCCGCGAGGCCGAAGGCCCCCAGGCCCGCCCCCCCGCTCGGCGCTCCCGCCGCCGCACCCGTCCTCACCGGCGCGCAGGCCGTCGTCCGCGCCCTGGAAGAGCTCGAGGTCGAAGCGGTCTTCGGCATCCCGGGCGGCGCGATCCTCCCGGCCTACGACCCGCTCCTGGACTCCCAGAAGGTGCGCCACGTCCTCGTCCGCCACGAGCAGGGCGCCGGGCACGCGGCCCAGGGCTACGCCCTCGCCACCGGCAGGGTCGGCGTGTGCATGGCGACCTCCGGCCCCGGCGCCACCAACCTGGTGACCCCGCTCGCCGACGCCCACATGGACTCGGTCCCGATCGTGGCCATCACCGGCCAGGTCGCCTCGACCGCCATCGGCACCGACGCCTTCCAGGAGGCGGACATCGTCGGCATCACCATGCCGATCACCAAGCACTCCTACCTGGTCACCGCGGTCGAGGACATCCCGCGCGTGCTCGCCGAGGCGTTCCACGTGGCCTCCACCGGGCGCCCCGGCCCCGTCCTCGTCGACATCCCCAAGGACCTGCTCCAGGGCACCGGCGAGTTCGTGTGGCCGCCCAAGATGGACCTCCCGGGCTACCGGCCCACGACGCAGCCGCACGGCAAGCAGATCCGCGAGGCCGCCGCGCTCATCGCCGAGGCCAGGCGCCCCGTGCTCTACGTCGGCGGCGGCGTCGTCAAGTCCGGCGCCCACGCCGAGCTGCGCACCCTCGCCGAGCTGACCGGCGCGCCCGTCATCACCACGCTGATGGCCCGCGGCGCCTTCCCCGACTCGCACCCGCAGCACCTGGGCATGCCCGGCATGCACGGCTCCGTCCCCGCGGTCCACGCGCTCCAGAAGTCCGACCTCATCGTGGCCCTGGGCGCCCGCTTCGACGACCGCGTCACCGGCAAGCTCGACACGTTCGCGCCCGAGGCCAAGATCGTCCACGTCGACATCGACCCGGCCGAGATCGGCAAGAACCGCGACGTGGACGTCCCGATCGTGGGCGACTGCCGCGCCGCCATCGCCGCCATGGCCGAGGCGTACGCCGACCCCGGCAAGGAGCGCCTGAAGACCTGGTGGGAGACCCTCGACGACCTGCGCGAGCGGTACCCCCTGGGCTACACCGACATCGACGACGGGCTGCTGACCCCGCAGTGGGTCATCCAGCGCCTCGGCGAGCTCGCGCCCGCCGACACCATCTGGACCGCCGGCGTCGGCCAGCACCAGATGTGGGCCTCCCAGTTCATCAAGTACGAGGCCCCGGGGACGTTCCTCAACTCCGGCGGCCTGGGCACCATGGGCTTCGCCGTCCCGGCCGCCATGGGCGCCAAGCTCGGCGAGATGGGCCGCACCGTGTGGGCCGTCGACGGCGACGGGTGCTTCCAGATGACCAACCAGGAACTGGCGACCTGCGCGATCGAGGGCATCCCGATCAAGGTCGCGGTCATCAACAACGGCAACCTCGGCATGGTCCGCCAGTGGCAGACGCTGTTCTACGACAAGCGGTACTCCCAGACGAACCTGTCGACCCACCACTCCGAGGCGTCCCCGCGCGTCCCCGACTTCGTCAAGCTCGCCGAGGCCCTGGGCTGCGTCGGCCTGCGCGCCGAGACGGCCGCGGAAGTGGACGCGGTCATCCGGCAGGCCAACGAGATCAATGACCGCCCCGTCGTGGTCGACTTCACCGTCGGCCCCGACGCCATGGTGTGGCCGATGGTCCCGGCCGGGGTCTCCAACGACGAGATCCTGTACGCGCGCGACGTGCGCCCGAACTTCGACGACGAGGGAGAGATCTGAGATGACGACGCACACGCTGTCGGTCCTCGTCGAGAACAAGCCGGGCGTCCTCGCCCGCGTGGCGGCGCTGTTCTCCCGGCGCGGCTTCAACATCGACTCGCTCGCCGTCGGCGAGACCGAGCACCCCGGCGTCAGCCGCATCACCATCGTGGTCGACGTCGAGGCCGGCTCGCTGGAGCAGGTCACCAAGCAGCTCAACAAGCTCGTCCACGTGCTGAAGATCGTGGAACTGGAAGCGGGCTCCTCCGTGCAGCGCGAACTGCTGCTGGTGAAGGTCCGCGCCGACGCCGCCACCCGCGGCCAGGTGATCGCCGCCGCCGAGCTGTTCAAGGCCCGCTCGGTCGACGTCACACCCGACACGGTCACCTTCGAGGTCACCGGGAACCGCGACAAGATCGAGGCGTTCCTGGAAGTCCTGGAGCCGTTCGGGATCAAGGAGCTCGTCCAGTCGGGGACGGTCGCACTGGGGCGCGGGGCCAAGTCCATGGCCTCGCTGTCGCGCTACGTCTCACCGAATAGCCAGCAGTAACAAGGGAAGAGAAGCAAACGCATGTCCGCTGAAGTGTTCTACGACGACGACGCCGACCTGGCAGTGATCCAGGGCAAGAAGGTCGCCGTGCTCGGCTACGGTTCGCAGGGCCACGCCCACTCGCTGAGCCTCCGCGACTCCGGGGTCGACGTGGCCGTCGGCCTCCAGGAGGGCTCCAAGTCGCGCCCCAAGGCCGAGGAGGCGGGCCTGAAGGTGCTCACCCCGGCCGAGGCCGCCGCGTGGGCCGACGTCATCATGATCCTGGTCCCCGACACCGCGCAAGCCAAGCTGTACGCGGAGGAGATCGCCCCGAACCTGTCCGCCGGGAACTCGCTGTTCTTCGGGCACGGCTTCAACATCCGCTACGACCTGATCCAGGCCCCCGCGGACGTCAACGTCGCCATGGTCGCGCCGAAGGGCCCGGGCCACATGGTCCGCCGCCAGTTCGTCGACGGCAAGGGCGTGCCCGCGCTCGTCGCGGTCGAGCAGGACCCGTCCGGCGACACCCAGGCCGTGGCCCTCGCCTACGCGAAGGCCATCGGCGGCACCCGCGCCGGCGTCCTGAAGACCACCTTCAAGGAGGAGACCGAGACCGACCTGTTCGGCGAGCAGGCCGTGCTGTGCGGCGGCGCCGCCGAGCTCATCAAGGCCGGCTTCGAGACCCTGGTCGAGGCGGGCTACGCCCCCGAGGCCGCGTACTTCGAGTGCCTGCACGAGCTCAAGCTCATCGTGGACATGATCTACGAGGGCGGCATCGCCAACATGTGGTACTCCGTCTCCGACACCGCCGAGTACGGCGGCCTCACCCGCGGCCCCCGCGTCGTCAACGCCGACACCAAGGCCGAGATGAAGCGCATCCTGGGCGAGATCCAGGACGGCACCTTCGCCAAGGAGTGGGTCGCCGAGGCCGAGAAGCGCGAGAACTACTCCAAGCTCCAGCAGGAGCAGAACGACCACCCGATCGAAGAGGTCGGCAAGAAGATGCGCGACCTCATGCCGTGGGTCCAGCGCAAGATCACGGAGACGGCGTAGCCGCGAAGTGATCCGAGTGATCAGGACCGAGACCGCGTAGTCTCAGTACGGCCGGAGGGCCGGGAACCGCGAAGCGGTTCCCGGCCCTCCAGCATTTCGACTGCTACCATGCAGATTCCGCCAGGCAGAAGGATTCCAAACCCCGGAGGTTCCGATGACTGAGCTTGATGAACTCGGAGTAGCCGAACTCGGTGACAGGCTGAAACTCGAATCACCTGGGGGCATGTCGGTTGCCGGCGCATTCGCATTCGGCTACGGGGCGATCGGCATGCGGCAAGAGGAGCAATGTGATGCCCTCTCCTGGTACGGCGAACTCGGTCCTCTCGAAGTACTCTTCCTAGGTATGATCTTTCCGAAGCGCTTCACGGATGAGCACGAGTTGGCGAACGCGCTGTTCGAATGGATGCAGCGAGTTCGATCTGAGAAGGTCTATGAGTGGATCTGTGAATTCGTGAATCTCGTTGTCGAGCGGAGCTTCGAGGTCGGAATTCCGGTAGATGACCGGAACTTCATGCTCTCCCTCAACCATTATTTGGAGATGGAGGGGTTTCACAGATACCGCATCCCTCAGAAGCTGCTTCCTGAACGAGTTCTTCGAGATAGCCGCATCGTCACCGGATTCAGGAATGTCGACCTTGGAGAGCTCGATCGCAGCCGGGAGGCTGAGGCGTGGTTGCGGTGGTTCTGGGAGGACCCGGAGAAGCCTTATCGCGATCCGACCGTGCTTGAAGCGCTTCGGAGCGGGCTCCGGCACCTGCTCGGAAGGGAGCACGAGGGTGCCGCGGGTAAGTCCGAAGTCATCATTCAAGCGATGGCCAAGCCCAGTGCCATCATCCATGCTCTGTACCTTTCCTTGGCCGCGGGGCCTGACGAGGCGATTCTGGACTTGCCTACCAGGTCATACGCTTGGATATCGGGCCTCCGGGAGGAATCCGCAATCTGGGATGTCGCCGATGCCGCAATCACGGCGGCAGACCGGGCCTGGACGCTCGACGACGCGCTCCTGGCAGTCAAGGACATTGCTGGGATGAACGTAGTGGTGGAGTCGCGTGACCGTCAGTGGAAGAGCTCACCGCTCGTCCTCTTTCGTGAGGTGGCTCTCAAAGTCGGCCACGGAGGCATCCTCGCTCGGAACGAGCCCGAATGGACTTCATCGAGCTGTGCTGCCCGTGCCAGAAAGTCTGCCATGGAACTGCTAAGAGAGGTTGAGTTCGATCTCCGACATATAGATCTAGTTGCGAAGCATTCGACTGCAACAGATCTGAGCCAGCGGAGGGCCAACTATGACGGCAGTGTAACGGTATCGATTCCGCCGTCAGCGGTAGCGGGAATGCGGTCGGTGTTTGAGGAGCAGCATCGAGTGTTCCGTGAGACCTTTGGAAGGGAACCCGCCTCCGGAGACCCGATCTTCTGGGATCCGGATCGTACCGATGAACCGGTCTATATTGATCCGGATGTCTTTCAAGCGGAATTCGAGCAAGATCTCCAGACCGCCGCTGCGGAGTTCGAAGACCTTCGGATGCGGGCGATGACCTTGGCCTGCGCCGATTTCGGCATGATCGTTGTCGAGACGAACCTGCATACCTTTACCACCGAGGAGATCGCCGAGTACAACCGTTTGTTCGCTCATCATCTTGCGGAAGAGCAGGCACGAGCGTTGATTTTGGACCCGGGCGACGAAGCCAAGCTGATAGACATTAGTAGCCACAATTCAGACCGAATCCAGATGAGGGCAGTTCTTGACGCGGTGAAGCGTCGAGCATCCGAGCTCGACCGTGACCGTGGCACTGTGCTAGCGGAGTTGCATCGAGCCACACTTGCGGTGATATCCAGGGAGTTGCCTGAGCTCCAGCTTCACTGGGGTGATGGAACTCCCGATGAGTCGTTGCGCTCATTCGTTGATGAGGAGTCGATCAACCTCCGAGACAGCTCGATCCTTTCGCTCACCGTCGATGCAGTGGTTGGGTACGGAACCGCTTGTCAGGTCGAGCAGTCGAGGCTCGTCGGAGATGAAGTGATCCTCGACTGGATGCAGGTTCTGAACGAGGTCGCAGGATTCGACGAAGTCGAATGACGCGACTCACTCTTCTTCCATACGGCCCAATCCAAACATGAGATCGCGTGCTCTGAGCGCTTTGATAAGCGATCTCAGTTGGTCTGACATTTCTCGCAGCGTTTCGCCTTGCGACTGCGGAGACTGTGCCACAAGTTCGCGTTGAAGATGAATTGCGGAGGTCAGTACCTCCAGGGCATCGTCTAGATTACCGGAAATGGCAAGAACATTCGCCAGATTCGATAGGGATTTCGCCTGCGAAGGCCGGAGCGTCGGATCCTCTTCTACTCGATCTTCTACCAGACGAAGTGATTGTTGGATGACTGAGACTGCCTCGGCAAGGTCTCCGGTAGCTTTGAGGTCGATCCCGAGGTTGTCCAATGCGCTCGAGAGAAGTTCCACATGAGCTGTCGGATTGAGTTTATGCAGGTACTGGGCGTGTTCGACTGCCTCCTTTGAAGTCTTCAATGCCTCGCTCCGCCGATCGAGAAGGCTGTACGTCCCACTGAGGTTCTGAAGTATCTCCACCAAGAGTTGGCGGTACGCTCCTGGTTGCTTTTCAACAAGACGACGACATGACGAAGCCGCCCGCTCGAGAAGTGCCAGACTCTCGTCCAGTTCGCCGTTCTTCTGGAGGAACAGTCCGAGATTATTCAACAGTGGAAGTGGAAAGACATCCGCGCCGATTCCCCCTTGCAGCGTTCGGAGCAGCTCCAACGCCTTGGTCACGTTGCCAGTTCCGAAGTGCATGCGCGCCATATTGGCCGAAAGTTCCTCGTGGAGCCCTTCGAACCTCTCGGGGTACTCGAGGCGGCACTCGTCGGAGATACTGAGACCCGCCTTGAGTGCGGATGACGCTTCCGACTCCCGGTTAAATTTGCTCAGCCCCGTCCCGAGCAGATTCAGGTTGAGTGCCTTCAGGTGGAGGTGGTCGACGTCTGTTTCATGAAGATCCTCCAGGATGTTGATCGCTCTGCGGGCGCTCATGATGCTCCGGCCCCATTCCCCGCAATCGGCCTGGAAAAGCCCGAGTAGGTGAAGCATGGCTACTACCGCTTTCTCGTTGGGAACCGTCTCGGCGTATTCGACGGCACGCTCTGCCAGTGCCAATGACAGGTTGGAAAGTTCTGGATACGGCCTTGGCATGAAGAGCGCCGCCTCCGCGCAAGTCTCGGCGAGGGCCGGGCTCGTGCTGGAGCATCGGATCGCGCTTGCGAGGTAGTCTGCAACTCGATTGCCCTCGTTCGCCCTGATCTTGGTGACTGCGCCTCCGAGAATCTGCGGCATCGAGCTGACAAGTAGTTCCCCTAGGCTCGAAGTGTCACCGTCCTCTTCGACCAGGCTGGAGAGGACGCTTTCGATATACTTTTGAAAGTCCGTCTCGACCGCAGGGTAGTGATCTCGGGAGAGCGCGAGGACTTGTAGGAACCTTGCACGGTGAGGGGCACGCAGCATCTCATGGTCGTGCAGCTTACTCAGAAGCCGGTTGCGGTCGGGGAACGTGGCCAGCAGATGTTCCAGGATGAGGTCAGGTTCGAGTGCACCGACACGATCCATTCGGGTGGGGTCAGCTGCTGCGGTGTCGGATGACGGATAGAGACGGCTGACGGCTTTCACAGCATCGGATCGGTCGAGCGGGTTCGTGCCATCGAAGTCTAGACTCGCAGTCAGGAGCGCTGCGGCCTCTTCAAGTCTTGGTCGAGTGAGCGAGAGGATGAGTACGGCTGCGGCGGCCTGCCCACGGGAGCGGAACGTCTTCGCCCCGTTCTCGTTCATGAGGTTGAGCCAGATGTCGCTTTCTCTTTGGAGGAGTTGATTCACCAGTGCGAACTGGATATCGGAAGTCCCAGGGCTAGGGACAGGGTCACCTTGCGACCCGAAATACGCAGCGATGTGAACGAGAAGCGGGCTGCTGTACTGGGGGTCTGTCACATCGGGCAGGATGGGGTCGGTGATGGGACTGAACACGGGGGAGCAGAACGCTCGGAAAGCGGCCTCGAGGTGGGCTTGCCGCTGATCGCCGGTGAACGCGTATGACTGGATTTCAATCGTGAACGCTTGACTTCGCCGTTGGAGCGTCGCAAGCACACTCCGATAGTCACAGCGCTCGATGAGATCGCCTTCCGAGCGCGAAAGGAGCAGGATTCGGACCTTGGATTTCAGCCGTCCTTCGTCGATCAGCGTGGTGATCCGCGCCAGGAACGTCTGAACCTCCTGCTCCCACTGGTGGACGTAGTCGAAGACGATGAGCAGTGATCGGTTCGGAGTGAAGACCGCCCACTGGTCTTGTACTCTCTCGGAGCTGAATCCGGTGATCCAACCGGGTCTGCGCGCCATGCGTTCACAGAGTTCTGCCGCGACGCGGGTCTTCCCGGATCCGGCACCACCTACCAGGTGCTTCACACCGAGCGGCTCCGCTGCCTCGCACCAGGAGTCCAGCGATGCCATCAGATCGATCCGGCCCTCCTCAACGAATGGCACTACCGCACGACGGGATTGGAAGAACCAGGAGACCGGCACATGGGGCGCTTCCAGGTCGGTGGGGATGAGAGCCGGTTTGATTATCGGGCAGTCGAACGCCTGCTGCGGAACCGCATCCGCCTCCACGAGCAGTTGGTTGATTTCGGGACGCAGTATGGCTTGAGTGGGAATGGCCTGCAGTCGGTCGTGCCTCCATCCCGGTTTGGCTTTGATCAGCATGCCAGCGACCTGACCATCCGCTGATAGGAGCACTGCTCCAGAGAGTCCCTCCCACCCTTTCGAATCGAGCGGCAACGAACCCTTGACGTCGAGTTGAAGCAGCCCTGATCGGTCTTCGGTGAGCAGTACTGCCTCGGCGTCGAGGGATTCGAGCTCACTCGATTGCAGGGTGCCGTCAGAGGAGGCCGACGGATACCCGAGCACCCGGACTGGTAGACGCTTGTGGGGCAGACATTTGATCCATCGGGTGCGAAGTCTCAGGCCCTCCCGGTCGTTGAACGTGAGCACGGCAATGTCTTCGAGTGGGTCGCCTCGTTCGAAATCTCCTCGCCACACCACATGGGCCCGGTCGGAATGCAAATATCCCGGGCAATGAATGCTGACGTCAGCACCCGGATCGATGCCGTGTGCCGCTGTGATCACCACACCTGGCGCCGCGATGAACCCACTCTGTGTTCTTCGCGATGTGCTGACCAGAACCGGGATCAGTGATTCGAGAGCAGCCATCGTCCGGTATCAGATCCGGCGATCGTCGGACAGGTGGAGCTCCCGTGGCCGACCGGAATCGTCGATCCCGATCGGTTCCAGGACCAGCCGGACCTTGTGCGTCCGTGCGGTGCTGTCGGAGCCGGAGATCTTCCCGGTCACCACACTCCAGACGCTGGCCCCGGCTTCTGCTGCAGTACTCCTTGTGACCTGCAATGTCAGCTCGACCTCGATCTCCCTCGCGCGGAATCGAACCGCTGATTCGGATGAGTCGTAGACGGCTTGGGTGACTTCTTCCCTGAGGGAGTTCAGGGCCTGACCGAGCGTTATGGGAGACTCCATCGACCGATGATAGTCGCGTCGTCCGACATCGGTGGTACAGCGAGCGGTGGCACTGCCAGCTGGCCAGGCTATCAACTCACCAGTTCGGCTCGGTGATCGGAAATTGTAGGTGTATGGTTTTATAAACTGTAGACCTATAAGATAGAGGCGTGGAGAAGCCTGACGAAATGTTCGATCGCGAGGTCGAATGGGCCGCGCTGGACCGGTTCGTGTCCGATGACCGGCCTGGCGCCACGCTCGGCGTGGTGTCGGGGCGGAGACGGCAGGGGAAGACGTTCCTGCTCGACGCCGTGGTCCGGGCGGCGGGAGGGTTCTACTTCGGGGCCACCGAGGCCGCCGACGCGGAGTCGCTGCGGCGGTTCAGCGACTCGCTCACCAGGTACGCGAACCCGCCGAGCGCTTACCACTTCGCCGACTGGTTCGAGGCCGTCGACGCGGTCCTCGCACTTGGGCGCGAACGACCGGTTCCCGTGGTCGTCGACGAGTTCCCGTACCTGGCCCGCGCGAATCCCGAACTGCCGTCGATCCTCCAGCAGGCGTTCGGCCCCCTCCGACCGGAGCGCACCGGGTCCCGGACCCGGCTGCTGCTGTGCGGCTCGGCGATGTCGTTCATGGGCCGGCTCCTCTCCGGCGGTGCGCCGCTGCGCGGCCGGGCCGGACTCGAACTGCTGGTGCCGCCCTTGGACTACCGGATGGCCGCGGAGTTCTGGGGGATCACCGACCCGGCGCTGGCGGTCCGGACCCACGCGGTCGTCGGCGGCACCCCCGCCTACCCGAACGAGTTCCTCCGCGGCGACACCCCCCGCGACCTCGACGACTTCGACGACTGGGTGGTCCGGACCGCGCTCAACCCGCAGACGCCCCTGTTCCGGGAGGGCCGCTACCTGCTCGCGGAGGAGGCCGACGTGCGCGACCCCGCGCTGTACCTGTCGGTCCTCTCGGCCGTCGCCGACGGGAACGCCACCCGCAGCGGCATCGCCGGCTACCTCGAGCGCAAGGCGGTCGACATCGCGCACCCGATCCAGGTCCTGGAGGACATCGGCCTGCTGCGCCGCGACGCCGACGCGTTCCGCAAGAACCGCTCCGCGTACCGGATCGCCGAACCACTCATCGCCTTCTACGCCGGGATCATGCGGCCCATGTGGGACCAGCTCCAGCGGCCGGGCATGGCCGAGCGGGTGTGGAAGGCGAGCCGGCACCGCTTCTCCAGCAAGGTCCTCGGGCCGCACTTCGAGCAGCTGTGCCGCGACTGGGCGATGTACCACGCCGATCCCGACCTCTTCGGCGGCCTGCCGACCACGGTGGCGAGCGGCGTCGTCCCCGATCCGGCGGCCCGGACCTCCCACGAGGTCGACCTCGCGGTGATCGCCGCCTCCGACACGGGGCGCCCGCGCCTGCTCGCCATCGGCGAGGCCAAGTGGCAGGACACTATGGGCCGCGCCCACCTGGAGCGGTTGGAGCACATCAGGTCCCTCGTGGCCGCCGCCGGCCGGTTCGACACCTCCGGCACCCGCCTGATGTGCCTCTCGGGCACCGGCTTCAACGACCGCCTCGCGCGGGCCGCGGCCGAGCGAGACGACCTGCTCCTCGTCGGCCTGGCCGACCTGTACGCCTGAGCCGCAAGCGAAGAGGGCCGGGAACCGCATCGCGGTCCCCGGCCCTCCGACTTCTTGTAGGTGCGATCTGCATAACCGCAGACCTGCGGAAAGGGTCAGTGCTGCTGCTGGTACTGGGCGGCGTAGACCTGGCGGGCCGCGGGGGTGAGGGCCGGGCCGACCTGGTTGATGAGGTTGGCGAGTTCGTGGCCGACCTGGCCGATGTCGCAGTTGAGGCCGGCGAGGGCGAGGATGCTCGCACCGCTGGACACCGACATCGAGAACATGAAGCCGCCGTTCATCTCCGTCAGGTTGGAGATCACGGGGTCGGCCTGGAGCGACCGGGCCGCGCCGGCGAGGAGGCTCGTCAGACCCGAGGCGATGGCGGACAGGCGCTCCGCCTCGTCGCGCGGCAGCGTGTTGTTCGAGGCGATGAGCAGGCCGTCCGCGGCCACGGCGATCACGTGCGTCACGTGCGGCACCCGGCCTACGAAGTCGTTGAGAAGGAAGTCCAGTTGCGCGCTAGTGGTGTTCATGATCGTTCTCCGGGTCATTTCTCATTTTGGGGTCCAGCGGTCCTGCTGCTCGAAAGGCCGCGGGCGTACGCGGAGTACGTCGCGCCGATGCTCCGGGGGTTGCGTTCGATGACCATGCCGTCCTGACCCGGGCTCGGGGCGACCGCGCCGGGGACCAGGTTGGTCATCGGGTCCCGCCGCGGCAGGCCGTTCGGCCCGAAGGTGGGTGCCTTCTTCGGTTGGGGCAGGGCGTGTCCGGCCCGCAGGGACGGGTCCGCGTGCACCACGGTGACGTCGAACTTGATCTCCGGGAGCTCGGAGAGCACCGCCGTCGTCGAGGTGGAGAGTACCGGCAGCGGGCGGGTGTCGTCCACTGCGGAGACTCGGGGGCTGGGACCGGCCGGAAGCGCCCTCGGTTCGGGCGCAACGTGTCTGGCGGGCTGGCGCTGCTGCGGGACCTGGTTCGGGTCCGCGGGCTGCTGCGTCAGCTCGGGGTTGTCGGCCCGCGCGAACAGCGGGGCGTTGGCGCGCGGCCGCGGCAGCGGGACCGTGCGGGCGCCCGCGGCGCCGCCGGGCAGGGTCGGCGGCCGCTGGGTGCGCGGCGGGGGCGTGAACGACAGCAGCGCACCGGGGACGGCGATCTCGGCGACCACGCCGCCGCCGATCGACGGCCGCAGCTCGACCTCGATGCCGTGCCGCCCCGACAGGAAGCCGACCACGGTGAGCCCCATGGCCTGCATGGCCTCCAGGTCCACCGGGGTGTCGCGGCGGAGGCGGTCGTTGAACCGCTCCATGCGGTCGGGCTCGATCCCGATCCCGTGGTCGCGCACCTGGATGATGACCTTGCCGGTCAGCACCCGGGCGGTGATCTCGGCCGCGGACTCGGAGTAGCGGGTCGCGTTGTCCATCAGCTCGGCGAGGAGCTGGACGACGTCGTCGACGTAGTCGGCCTTGACCCACGCGCCCTCGTCAGCGGCGGCCTCGATGCGGGTGTAGTACTCGATGCGGCTCTGGGCCGCGATGAGCACGTCGTCGAGCGAGGCGTCGGTGGTCCGGACCTTCGCGGCGGACGAGCCGCCGAGGACCAGGAGCGAGTCGTTCGCGCGCCCGATGAGCGAGGCGAGGTGGTCCAGGCGGAACAGCCGCTGGAGGCGCTCGGGGTCCTGCTCGTTCTTCTCGGCCGCGTCGAGCTCGGCGGTGAGCCGGCCCGTCAGCGAGTGGCCGCGGCGGGCGAGCCGGACGAAGATCGCGCCGACGTGGTACCGCAGGAGGGCCTGCTGCGCCGAGACGCGGATGGCCTCGCGGTGGACGATGTTGAACGCCTCGCCGACCTCGCTCAGCTCGTCGTCGCCGCGGACCTGCATGGGCGGGGTCGTGCGGGCGGCGTACTCGAACGGGCTCAGCCCGCCCAGGCCCTGCTGCTGGTCGACGCGCTTGACGGCCTGCGGCAGGTCCACCATGGCGATCTGCCGGGCCGAGCCCGACAGGTCCCGCAGGCCGCGCGTGACCGAGCGGCCGATGGTGAAGGCGATGAGCCACGCGAGGGCCAGCGCGACGACCGCGATGGAGGACTCGATGACCAGGCGCCGGACGGCGGCGGCGCTGACGGCGCCGGCCTCGTCGGTGGCCTCGTCGAGCGATTCGCCGATGAGCGCGGACGTGTCCGCGTGGCGGGCGTCGTAGGCGGCCATGAGCGCGTAGTGCTCGACCTCCTGCTCGTCGTCGGCCCGCGAGCCGGCGATGGTGCTCTCGAAGGCGTTGGCCTCGCGGGCGTCGGAGGAGCCGATGCCGCCCACCTCGAACACGGCGGCGCCGGGGTCGGTCTGGGCGACGATGCGGCGGTACTCGTTCAGCGACTCCTCGCGGGCGGCGGTGAGCCGCATGAAGGTCCGGTGCTTGCCGGCGAGCGGCTTGCCGTCCTCCAGGGACAGGGTGAGGATGCGGATCTGCTCGGAGTACTCGTCGATGGTCGACAGGAGGCTCGCGGTGCGCACGATCCGGGTGAGCTCGGCGGTCCCGGCGAGGTCGACGGCGTGGTCGAGGACGGCGGACAGGCGCGCGACCATCGAGTTGTACACGGTCAGGTGGACCGCTTCCACGGTGCCCTCGGCGACGGCGCTCCTGGCGGTCTCCAGTCGCGCCAGGGGCGCGTCGGCGCGGGCGAGGAGCGATTCGGCCTCGGCGTCGAGGTCGAGGTTCTCGCGGGTCGCGGCCAGCTCGTCCAGGGCCTCACCGGTGGCGGTCTCGTGGTTGGCGAAGGACGTGGAGATCGCCTCGGCGTCGGTGCTGCCGGTCTGCTCCTGGTAGACCAGGCGCGCGGCGTCCTTGCGCTCGTCCTGGATCGCGGCGATGACGGCGTTGACGTCGCGGGCGAGTTCGACCGCGTCGGCGGTCGCGCTGATGTCCTGGGCCTCGTCGGCGGACTCGACGAGCCGCAGCGCCACCATGCCGGCCAGGGTGAGCGCCGGGACGAGCAGCATGATCGTCAGCTTGGTCCGGATTCTCATGCGGGACCAGGGTCCGCCTCGCGGCTGCCGCTTCGTTCGCGACGGCGGGGACTCGGCTAGCTCATCGTTCATCTAGGGGTTCCTTCGGCGGGCGCCGGCGCTATTCGACGCCCAGATAGGCTTTCACGACTCTAGGGTCTTGCAGGAGTTCGGAGGCGGGGCCGCTGTGCGCGATCTCCCCGGTCTCCAGGACGTGCCCGGTGTCGGCCGCGCGCAGGGCCCTGCGGGCATTCTGCTCGACGAGCACCACCGTCACGCCCGAGGCGCGGATCTTCTCGATGACGGCGAAGACTTCGTCGACCATCTTGGGGGCCAGCCCCATCGAGGGTTCGTCCAGGAGGACGACCCGCGGCCTGGCGATCATCGCGCGGGCGATCGCCAGCATCTGCTGCTCGCCGCCGGACAGCGATCCGGCGGGCAGGGCCCGCCGTTCGGCCAGGACGGGGAACAGGTCGTACATCTCGGATTCGGGGGCCGCCTGGCGGCGGCGCCGGTGGGCCCCGAGGAGCAGGTTCTCGGCGACGGTGAGGGTGCCGAGGATCTGGCGGCCTTCGGGGACGAGGACGAGGCCGGCCGCGATGCGCCGGTGGGCGGGGCACCGGGTGACGTCCTCGCCGCCGAGGCGGACGCGGCCGGAGCCGGGGCGGATGAGGCCGGAGACGGCGGCGAGCACGGAGCTCTTGCCGGCCCCGTTGGCGCCCACGAGGGCGACGAGGCCGCCTTCGGGAACGGTGAAGGACACGTCGCGGACGGCCTGCACGCGCCCGTAGGCGACCTTGAGCGATTCGACTTCGAGGATGGGGTCAGACATGTTCGGACTCCTCGTGCGCTTCTGCCTCGGTGCCCAGGTACGCCTCGATGACCCGGGGGTCGGAGGCGACCTCGCGGGGCTCGCCTTGGGCGATGACCTCGCCGAAGTCGAGGACGACGAGGCGGGTGCAGGCTTCGAGGACCATCTTCACGTTGTGCTCGATGAACAGGACGGTGACGCCGTCGTCGGCGAGGCCGCGGATGAGCGAGGCGAGTTCGGCCGCCTCGACGTGGTTCATGCCGGCGGCGGGTTCGTCGAGGATGAGCAGGGTGGGGTGGGCGGCCAGGGCGCGGGCGATCTCCAGGCGCCGCCGGTCGCCGTAGGACAGCGCGCCGGGGCGCAGTCCGGCGCGGTCGGCGAGGCCGACGCGTTCGAGCTGGGCCCAGGCGAGGGCGAGCGCGCGGCGCTCGTCGCGGCGGGCCGAGGGGAGCCACGCGAGGCGGCGCAGGTAGGTGGAGCGGCTGACGACGTGGGTCCCGACGAGGACGTTGTCGAGGACGGTGAGCCGTTCGAACAGCTTGGAGTGCTGGAAGGTGCGGCTGACACCGGCCTGCGCGAAGCGGTGCGGGCGGGCGCCGAGGGGGACGCCGAGGATCTCGCCCTCGCCGGCGGTGGGGGGCTCCAGGCCGCTGATCATGTTGACGAGGGTGGTCTTGCCGGCGCCGTTCGGGCCGATGATCCCGAGGACCTCGCCGGAGCGGATCTCCAGGTCGACGCCGCGGACGGCGTCGACGGCGCCGTAGCTCTTGGCGAGGCCGGTGACGGCGGCGATGCGGGTGCCGGGGTCGGGGAGGGGGTCGAGGGCGTCGAGGGGGGCGTAGTCGGGTCCGGGCCGGGCGGGGGCGCGGCGGAGGCGGCTGAAGAGGGTGGAGAGGCCTCCGGGCAGGAACAGGATCACCGCGAGCAGGAGCACACCGGTGATGAGGGGGTGGATCCATCCCGCTTCGAGGCCGAGGGCCTTCTGGATCTCGGGGACGGCCGTGAGGAACCCGGCGCCGAGGACGGGGCCGAAGAACACGAGGTAGCCGCCGAGGACGGCGGTGACGAGGCCGTTCACGGTGAGGCTGAAGTCGAAGGTGGCCGGGGTGATGCGCCCGAAGAAGTAGGCGAAGAGGACCCCGTAGACGCCGGCGATGGCGCCGGAGGCGATGAAGGAGGCCATGCGGGTGCGCACGACGTCGACGCCCATGGAGCCGGCGGCGAGCTCGTCCTCGCGGACGGCGGCGAAGGCGCGGCCCGAGCGCGAGGGGCCGAGGCGCCAGAACAGGTAGGCGAGGACCGCGACGATGATCCACGCGAAGTCGAAGGTCACCCATTTCTCGACGCGGACGCCGATGGCGCCGTTGGTCCACTCGGCGTTGTTGATGAGGACGCGGACCATCTCGCCGAAGGCGATGGTGGCGATGGCGAGGAAGACCCCGCGCAGGCGCAGGACCGGGAGGCCGACGACGAACGCGGCGGCGGCGCCCACGAGGGCGCCGACGGGGAGGCCGACGATGACGGGCGAGATCGATCCGGCGATGGGCTCGGTGGGGACGACGAGCGTGGAGGTGTAGGCCGCGAGGGACGCGAAGCCGGCCTGGCCGAGGCTGAGCTGCCCGGCCATGAGGACGACGTGGAAGGAGTACGCGAGGATCGCGCCGAGCGCGATCGTGGTGATGAGGGTCTCGTATCCGGCGAGCATCAGACCTCCCTGACCTTGACGTGGCCGAAGAGGCCGCGGGGGCGCAGGACCAGCACCGCGAACAGCAGCGCGAAGGCGACCATGCTCTTCCAGGTGGAGTCGAACAGGTGGATCGTCAGTGCCTCGGCGATGCCGAGGACCACCCCGGCGGCCATGGCGCCCCACAGTGAGCCGAGGCCGCCGAGGATGATCACCGCGAATCCGACCAGTTCGATCGAGGCGCCGAGGTCGCGCCCGGCCTGGCCGAGGTTGAGTGCCAGCAGGGCCCCGGCGACGGTGCCGAGCGCCGACGAGAGCGCGTACGTCCCGGCGGTCACCCGCCCCACGTTGACGCCGAGGACCTTGGCGGCGGTCGGGTTCTCCGCCACGGCCCGCATGGACCGCCCCAGCGAGGTCGCCGAGACGAGCCAGGCGAGTCCGAGCATGAGGACCAGTGCCAGGCCGAGGGTCACCAGCTGCGTCAGCGTGACGCGGATGCCGGCGACCTCGAAGAGCCGCTGGGGGAAGTAGTCCATCGCGAAGCTCTTGGGCTCGGTGCCGTACCGGGCCTGGAGGAGCGCGATGATGACGCCGCCGAGGGCGACGGAGGAGATGAGTCCCGCGAAGTGCTCGTCGTCGCGGCCGCGCAGCGGCCGGAACGCGACGCGCTCCACCAGGACCCCGGCGAGCGCCCCGAACAGGGCCACGACCGGGAGGAGGATCCACACCGGGATCGCGGTCCGCGCCGCGATCTCGATGCCGACGAACGCGCCGGCCGTGAACACCGCCGGATGGGCGAGGTTCAGGTGCCGGAGCACGCCGAACACGAGCGTGAAGCCGATTGCGAAGAGGGCGTAGATCGCACCTGCGAACACGCCGTTCGCCAACTGTTGCAGCATGTGTGGGTTCCTGTACGGAGGTGGGGAGGGCGTCCGCCGGGGTTCCGGCAGAGGGCTAGAGGATGGTGAAGGCGCCGTCCTGGATGATCTGGACGACGGGCTCCTGGTGGACCTCGCCGTTCTCGTCGATCGAGATCGGGCCGAGGATGGAGTCGTACTCGAGGATCTGGCCGAGGTTGTCCTTGATCGCCTCGCGGTTGGCGTCGCAGTCGGCGCGGACGGCCTGGTCGAGCAGGTAGGCGGCGGTGTACGCCTGGGCGGCGAACTGGTCGGGCGCGCGGCCGTACTTCTCGGTGTAGTTGGCGATGAACTCGGCGTTGCCGGTGGTGTCGGAGGCCGCGCTCCAGGCGCCGCCGACGATGAGGCCCTCGGCGGCGGTCTCGAGCGCGCCGACCAGGACGGGGGAGTTGAAGGCGTTGCCGCCGACGATCGGGGCTTCGATGCCGAGTTCGCGGGCCTGCTTGACGAGCGGGACGGTGGCGCCGGGCAGGGCCGAGAGGATGACCGCGTCGGGGTCGGCCTCCAGGACGCTGGTGAGCTGCGCCGAGAAGTCGGTGTCGGCGGTCTCGAAGGTCTCCTCGGCGACGACCTCGATGCCCTCTTCGGTGAGGACGTCGGAGATCGTGTTGAAGGCCGAGGCGGTGAACTCGTCGGCGTTGTCGTAGAGGACCGCGACCTTGGTGAGGCCGAGGGCCTCCTTGGCGGCCGGGATGCTCGCGGCGAGCGCGACCTCCTCGGGCAGCGAGGCGCGGAAGATGTAGTCGCCGATCTCCGGGATGCCCTCGGCGGTCGTGGAGACGCCGAGCGCGGGCACGCCGGCGCTCTGGGCGTCGGTGTAGGTGGTGAAGGCCATGCCGGACAGGGTCGGGCCGACGATGGCGCTGACCTTGTCGCGGTCGATGAGTTTCTCGAACGCGGCGGTGGAGTCCTCGACGCTGGTCTTGTCGTCCTCCTGGATCACCTCGTAGGTGATGCCGCCGGCGGCGTTGACCTCTTCGAAGCCGAGCGCCAGGCCCTCTTGCTGGTACGTGCCGGCGAACGCGGCGGCCTCGGTGAGGCTGAAGACGGCGCCGATCTTGACGGTCTCGTCGATGGTGCAGTCCGCTCCCGTGCCCGAGCCGGAAAGGGCGCTGTCGGAGGAGGCGTCAGTCGTGTCCTGGGAGACACAGGCACCGGTCGCGAGCAGGGCGGCAGCGGCCAAGACCGCGCCGGTGGTGGATTTGAGGCGCATGTTCTTCCTTGATCAGAAAGGATGAGTAGAGAGGCTCGTGGGGTCTTTGGTGGGGAAGCCGCCCTCTCGTGGGGATAGGGCGGCACGCAGGTCACCTTATAAGGACGGTCGGGGACGCACAAGACCGGACAAGAATAAGTTTTGTCGGCGAGTGGGCTTTACCGTGCGCAATAAGGGGCAACATCGCGGAGTCACTGAAAAGCTGCGAACGGGCGTTCGGACGACAGTGCACTGTAGGCGGTCGACTGCTCACCCTGCGTGCGCGTCCGGTCGCGCTCCCGGGCCTGAGCGTGTGATGCGGCTCGCGTCTATCCTGGGGGAGTGGTTGCCAACGGTGTGAAGACGTACCAGGTGAAGACGTACGGCTGTCAGATGAACGTGCACGACTCCGAGCGGATCGGGGGCCTGCTCGAAGCGGCGGGCTACGTCCCGGTCGCGGCCGAGGGCGCGCCCGACCTGGTCGTGTTCAACACCTGCGCGGTGCGCGAGAACGCCGACAACAAGCTGTACGGGAACCTCAGCCACCTGGCCCCGGCCAAGCGCGAGAACCCCGACATGCAGATCGCCGTCGGCGGCTGCCTGGCCCAGAAGGACCGCGGCGAGATCGTCAAGCGCGCGCCCTGGGTCGACGCGGTCTTCGGCACCCACAACATCGGGTCGCTCCCGGCCCTGCTCGAGCGCGCCCGCCACAACCGGGCCGCCGAGGTCGAGATCCTGGAGTCGCTGGAGACGTTCCCCTCGACCCTGCCGACCAAGCGCGAGTCCACCTACTCCGGGTGGGTCTCGATCTCCGTGGGCTGCAACAACACCTGCACGTTCTGCATCGTGCCCGCGCTCCGCGGCAAGGAGAAGGACCGCCGCCCCGGCGAGATCCTGGCCGAGGTCCGCGCGCTGGTGGCCGAGGGCGTCTCCGAGGTGACCCTGCTGGGCCAGAACGTGAACACCTACGGCGTCGAGTTCGGCGACAAGCTCGCCTTCGGCAAGCTCCTGCGTGCGACCGGTGGGATCGAGGGCCTGGAGCGGGTGCGCTTCACCAGCCCGCACCCGAAGAACTTCACCGACGACGTCATCGCCGCCATGGCCGAGACCCCGAACGTCTGCCACTCGCTCCACATGCCGCTCCAGTCCGGCTCGGACCGGGTGCTCAAGGAGATGCGCCGGTCCTACCGCTCCGCGAAGTACCTGGAGATCCTCGACAAGGTCCGCGCGGCCATGCCCGACGCGGCCATCACCACCGACATCATCGTGGGCTTCCCCGGCGAGACCGAGGAGGACTTCCAGGGGACCCTCGACGTGGTCGAGCGGGCCCGCTTCTCTAGCGCCTTCACGTTCCAGTACTCGATCCGCCCCGGCACCCCCGCCGCGACCATGGAGGACCAGATCCCCAAGGCCGTCGTGCAGGAGCGCTACGAGCGCCTGGTCGCCCTCCAGGAGCGCGTCTCCTGGGAGGAGAACCGGAAGCTCGAAGGGTCCGTGGTCGAGGTCCTGGTCACGGCCGGGGACGGCCGCAAGGACGAGGCCACCGGCCGCCTCTCGGGCCGCGCCCGCGACGGCCGCCTCGTCCACTTCAACGTCACGCCGTCGGCGACCGACCCGGCGGGCAACGCCGAGGGCGTGCGCCCCGGCGACGTCGTCACCACCGCGATCACCTACGGCGCCCCGCACCACCTCGTGGCCGACGGCGCGGTCCTGTCCCACCGCGCGACCAGGGCAGGCGACGCCTGGGCCTCCGGCAAGGCCACGAAGCTCCCCGGCGTCGCCCTCGGCATGCCCTCGCTCGGGAGGAAGCCGCTCCCGACGCAGGAGGGCCCCGCCTGCGCCTGCTGAGCGGATGCGCCGGCGGCCGGGGCACGAGGGTTCCGGACCGTCCCGGCCCCGTGCCAGAATCGGGCGATGGAACAGGAAATCGACGTCCAGGCCGAGCGGGATCAGATGTACGGCGAGCTCGACCTGGGTTCGCTGACGATCTTCTCGGGCTCCTTCATCAACTACGGGTACTGGGGCGACCTCGCCGCCGACCGCGACATCACGCTCGCCGAGCGGACCGCGAGCCAGGCCGAGCTGTACCGCCGCACCGTCGCCCGCCTGGACACCCCGCCCGGGGTGGAACTGCTCGAACTCGGCTCCGGCATCGGCGTCGGGACGGCCCTGGTCGCCCGCGAGTTCGCCGCCTACACCGCCGGGCTCGACCGGTCCAAGGCCCAGCTCGAACGCGCCGCCGAGGCCAACGCGGAGGACCTGGAGCGGCTCTCGGGCCGCCTGGCGTTCCACGAGGGCTCGGTCACCGCGATCCCGTTCCCGGACGGGTCCTTCGACGGCGTCTACTCCGTCGAGGCGCTCCAGCACGTGGACGACCTTGCCGCGGTGGCGCGCGAGGCGCACCGGGTCCTGCGCCCCGGCGGCGGCTTCGCCGCCGCGACGTTCTTCGCCCCCGACGGCGCCCCGCGGGACACGCCGCTCCCCGACCTCATCGAGACCGTCGCCTCCGGCGTCGACGTGGTCCGCCCGGTCGGCGCGTTCGCGGCCGACCTCGCCGCCGCCGGGTTCACCGCGGTCGAGGTCGAGCCGATCGGGCCGCACGTGTGGCGCCAGTTCGACCGCTGGGTCGCCCAGACCGAGTTCCGCGACTCCTGGGGCCGCAACTGGCTGCGCTGCTACGAGAGCGGCTGGATCGACTACTTCATCGTCTCGGCCCGGCGCTGACGCGCCAAAAGAACATGAAGCCCGCCAGCGGGAGCACCGGGATGCCCGCGAGGCCGGGGGCCGGCCCGGCGCGGGCGGGCGACCGGGGCGGCGGAACGGGACCGGGCGCATCGCCCGGCCCCGGAACCGTCCACGCGGGCGGGACGCCGTCCCGCCCCCCGCTCACACCAGCGAGTCCTCCCACTGCCGGTGCAGCGTCGCGTACTCGCCGCCGCGGTCGATCAGCTCGTCGGGGCGCCCGTCCTCGATGATCCGGCCGTGCTCCAGCACCAGCACCCGGTCGGCGATCTCCACCGTGGACAGCCGGTGCGCGATGATGATCGCCGTCCGGTCGGCCAGGATCGTGCGCAGCGCCCGCTGCACCAGCCGCTCGGACGGGATGTCGAGCGAGCTCGTCGCCTCGTCCAGGATGAGCACCCGCGGGTCGGCCAGGAACGCCCGCGCGAACACCACGAGCTGCCGCTGGCCCGCCGACAGGCGCCCGCCGCGCTTGCGCACGTGCGTGTCGTACCCGTCCGGCAGGGCCTCGATGAACTCGTGCGCCCCGACCACCTTGGCCGCCTCCACGATCCGCTCCCGGCTCGCACCGGGCCTGCCCAGTTCGATGTTCTCGGCGATCGAGCCGTTGAACAGGAAGTTCTCCTGGGTGATCATGACGACGTTCCGGCGCAGCTCCGCCTCCGACAGGTCCCGCAGGTCCACGCCGTCCAGCGACACCGAACCCGAACCCGGGTCGTAGAAGCGGCTCACCAGCTTCGCGATCGTCGTCTTCCCCGCGCCCGTGGCCCCGACCAGCGCCATGGTCTGCCCGCCCGCGATCCGCAGGTCCAGGCCCGGCAGGACCACCTGGTCGTCCCGGTACTGGAAGTGCACGTCGTCGAAGCGCAACTCCCCGCGCGGCGACGCGATCGTCTTGGGCGACTGCGGCTCGGCCACCTCCACGGTCTCGTCGAGCACCCCCGAGAGCTTCTCCAGCGCCGAGGTCGCCGACTGGAGCACGTTGTAGAACTGCACCAGCTCGTTCAGCGGGTCGAAGAACCGCTTCATGTACAGCAGGAACGCCGCCAGCACGCCGAGCTCGGTGTTGCCCTGCATGACCTGCCAGCCGCCGAACAGCAGCACCACCACGGTCGCCAGGTGCCCGATGCCGCGCATCCCGCCCGACATGAACGCGTTCTGCTGGTGGCCCTTGGCCTGCGCGAACTGGTTGTCGGTGTTCAGCCCCGCGAACAGCTCCCGGTCGCGCGGCTCGCGCCGGTACGCCTGCACCGCGCGCACCCCGCCCATCGACTCCACGAAGTACACGATCAGGAGCGCCACGGTCTCGCGCGCCTTGCGGTACGCCACCGCCGACACCCGGCTGAACCAGCGGCCCAGCAGCAGCATGAGCGGGAACGTCAGCAGCGCCACCGCCGCCAGCAGCGGGTCGATCACGAGCATGACGATCGTGATCGTGACGACGTTGAGCGCGGCCAGGACCAGGTCGTCCACGCCGTTCTCGGTCATCTCCCGGATGGCCTCCATGTCGGAGCTCTGCCGGGCCGTGACGCGACCGGAGGTGAACCGCTCGTGGAACGACACCGACAGGTCCTGGAACTTGCGGAACACCCTGCTGCGCAGTGCGAACAGCATCGCGTTGCCGACCTTCGCCGACTGCGCGATGTACAGGCGCACGCACACGTACTTCAGGACCGACACCACCGCGAACACGACCGCGATCCCGATGAGCATCGAGTAGTCGCCGCGGTCGGCGATCGCCGGGATCGCGTTGTCGATGCCGAACATGACCAGCAGCGGGGTCGCCATGCTGGTGAAGTTCTGCACCACCAGGATCGCGCACAGGAACGCGATCCCCTTCTTGTGCGGGCGCATCATCCAGCCCAGGAGCCGGCGGCTCTTGAGCCGCAGCTCCCTGATCGACTCGGCGTCGTCCACCTCGGCGCTGGTCCGGTCCGCCTCCGCGGACTCGGCCCGCCCGCGCCAGGACGCGTGCTTGTCCACGGGCTGCTCGGCGCGGCGCTCGATCTCCTCTGCCGTCGCGCTCGCGACGTCGCTTCCGGTCGCGGTCACGCCGCCACCTCCTCAGACTCGGCCGACAGCACGTCGACGTACTCGGGACTGGACGCCATCAGCTCGGAGTGCGCGCCGAAGGCCGCGATGCGGCCCTCGTGGAGCAGCGCCACCTTGTCTGCCAGGGCGACCGTGGACGGCCGGTGGACCACGACCAGCGCGGTCGTGTCGCGCAGGACCTGCGCCAGGGCCCGCTCGACCAGCTCCTCGGTGTGCACGTCGAGCGCCGACAGCGGGTCGTCGAGGACGAGCACGGCCGGGCGCACGACGACGGCGCGGGCGAGCGCGAGGCGCTGGCGCTGGCCGCCGGACAGGGACAGGCCCTGCTCGCCGATGCGGGTGTCGAGCCCGTACGGCAGGTCGTAGACGAACTCGGCCTGGGCGACCCGCACGGCCTCCTCCAGGTCGCGCTCGTCGGCGTCGGGGCGCCCGAGGGCGAGGTTCTCGCGCACGCTCATCGAGAAGAGCGTGGCCTCCTCGAACGCGGTGGTGACGACCGAGCGCAGGTTCTCCAGCCGGAGGTCGCGGATGTCGGTGCCGTCCAAGAGGATCCGCCCGCCGGTCGGGTCGTTGAGCCGCGAGGGCAGCGAGACGAGCGTGGTCTTGCCCGACCCGGTCTTGCCCGCGATGGCGACGGTCTCGCCGGGCTCGACGCGCAGGTCGACGCCGCGCAGGATCTCGCGGGAGTCGTCCTCGAACGCGTACCGCACGTCCTCGAAGACGAGTTCGCCGCGCACGTCGCCGCGCTCGACCACCTTGGCGTTCGGGCGGTCCTTGATCGCCGGCTCGGTGTCGAGCACGTCGTAGACGCGGTCGGCGGCGGTCATGGCCTCGTTGCCGTGGGCCATGACCCAGCCCGTGGCCTCGATCGGCCACAGGAGCGCGAGCTGGAGCATGATGAACGCCGTCAGGTCGCCCACGGACAGCGATCCGCCCGCGACCATGGTCGAGCCGAACACGAGGACCGCGCCGACGGCGGCCGTGGCGATGGCGTCGTAGCCCGACCAGGACCGGGACGCGATCATGCTCTTGAAGATGCTGCGCGAGCGCAGCTCCTCGGCCTCCTTCTCGAAGCGGGCCGCCATGAGCGGGCCGCGTCCGAGCGCCTTGATCGCGCGGATGCCGAGCGCCGACTCCTCGGCCGCGCTGGAGACCTCGCCGGACTGGTCCTGCTCGGACCGGGCCGCGGGCAGGTACTCGCGGAAGAACTTGCGGCCGATGAGGAACAGCGGGACGGCCGAGGCCGCCACGATGAGCGCCAGCCGCCATTCGATGAACAGCAGCTGGCCCATGATGATGAGGATCATGCCGGTGGAGGTGATCGCGAAGACCAGGCCGCCGGCGAAGAACCGCCGGATCATGCCGAGGTCGGAGGTGACGCGGGCGAGGAGCTGCCCGGTCTGCCACCGGTCGTGGAACCCGGTGTGGAGCACCTGGAGGTGCTCGTAGAGGACGCCGCGGATGTCCTTCTCGATGGCCATCGCGGTGGTGGTCTGGAAGTACCGCCGCGCGAGCTGGAGGATCGCGTCGGCGGCGCCGAGGATCACGATCACGCCGACGATGACCACCAGGCCGCGCATGTCGCCGTGGTGGATCGGGCCGTCGATGGCCCGCCCGACCAGCGGGGGGATCGCCAGTCCGGACACGATGTTGAGGAGCACCATCGACCACAGCACCGCGAGGCGGTACCGGTACGGGTACAGGTACTTCTTCATCCGCCAGAGGTTCGTCAGCGCCGTCTGACGTTCGGGGGGATTGTCTGATTCGGATTCTTCTGGAGTTTTCAACCGCTCTGAGCCCACCGCTCCAAGTTACGAGCGGCGTGTGACATCCGGCAATCGAATTTCACCTGCCGACCGGTAAGTAACCGGCCGGTAAACCTGCCGCGCCACCGGACCCGTTGTGCCCCAACGGGTCCGGCAAACGCTATAGCGGCGAAAATTAACAGTCCGCGTCTCAAAGAGCGGGCCGGACTACTCCAGCAACTGCGAACGGAGCACGTCGACCCGGTCGAAACCGGTCGCCGCCACGTAGTCGGCCAGGGACCCGAAGCGGGCCTCCATCTCCGCGATGGTCTCCAGCATCGCCTCCGCCGGCGTGGTCAGCCCGCTCTCGGCCTCCGGCCTGCCCAGGTTCGCGTCGCGCCAGGTGCGCCACCGCGCGATGCCCACGTTCGACAGCTCGTAGTCCCGGGCGATGTCCGCCGCGTCGACGCCGAGCACCGACAGCAGCGCCGCGGCCACCAGGCCCGTCCGGTCCTTCCCGGCCATGCAGTGGAACAGGACCGGCTCGCCGGACGCGATCACGTCGAGCGAGTCGCGCACCGCCCGGTACCCGGCCTCGTACATGCCCGAGTACCGCTGGCGCAGGAACGGCACCACGTCGGCGCCCGCCGGGTACTCGCGGCCGATGCTCTCCCACTTCACGTGCAGCAGCTCGAAGTGGTGGAACTCGACCCCGTCGACCTCGGGGAACCGCCCGGCGACCTCCCACTCCTCGGCCCGGCGCAGGTCGATCACGTGGCGGATCCCGAGCCGGTTCACGAGCAGGTCGACATCGGCCTCGGACACCATCCCGAGGTTGTCGGAGCGGAACACCCGGCCGGACCTGACCTTGCGGCCGTCCGCGGCGTCCCAGCCGCCGACGTCCCGGAGGTTGAAGACCTTCTCGGCGTCGATGAACTGCTGGGGGAGCGTTTCGAGGGTCATTCGGCTGCCTTCCTGTCGGGGGACATGGTCGGTTGGGGGCAGAGCGAACGGCGCGGACCGGTGCGGTCCACGCCGTCGTAGCCCAGTCCCATTATCCCGACCGGTCGGCGAACGCCCTCATGCGTCCGCGCCAACCCCGGAAGAACGGCGGGTATCGCCTACTTCGAGCCCTCGGCCAGTTGCAGCCTGTGCTACTTGGTTCCCTCCGCAAGCTGCAGGAACTGCTTCTTGCTCGCCAGGTCCGACTCGGCCTTCTTGATCCGGCCGGCGTTCCCGTCGGCCTTCGCGCGGGCCAGCTTCTCCTCGGCCTCGGCGACCTGCTGGCGCATCTGGAGCAGCAGCGGGTTCTCCTCGACCGGGACCTTGCGCCACGCGGTGTCCAGGGCGTCGCGGAGCTTGTCCTCGACGGTGCGCAGGCGCCGCTGGAGCTTCGCCTGGTTCTTGCGCGGGACCGCGCCGATGTCGTGCCACCCGGCCTGGAGGTCGCGGAACGCGTTCTGCGCCGCCTTCGGGTCGGCCTCGATGTCCAGCGCCTCGGCCTGCTTGAGCAGCTCCTCCTTGGCGGCCTGGTTCGCCTCCAGCTCCGCGTCGCGGGCCGAGAACACCTCGGAGCGCGCGTTGAAGAACACGTCCTGCGCCGCCCGGAACCGCTTCCACGCCTTCTGCTCCGCGTCCGGCGCCAGTCGCCCGGCGTCCTTCCACTCGGCCATGAGGCCCTTGAGCGCGTCGGCCGTGGGCCCCCAGTCCTGCGAGGTCGACAGCTCCTCCGCCTTCGCGATGAGCTCTTCCTTCTTCTGCCCGATCACCTTGCGCTCGGCGTCGAGCTGGGAGAAGTAGGCCCCGCGGTGGCGCGTGAACGTGTCGCGCGCGGCCGAGAACCGCCGCCACAGCTTCTGATCGGTCTTCCGGTCGACCCCGTGGATCGCCTTCCACTCCTCGATCATCTCGCTGAAGCGCTGCCCCGACGCCTTCCAGTGGCTGTCGCGCGACGCCAGGTCCTCCGCCTCGGCCACCAGGGCCTCCTTGGCGGCGACGGCCTCGGCGCGCTCGGACTCCTTCGCGGCCTTGAACTCGCCGAGCTTCTCCTCGGCGTGCTTCGACAGCCCGTCCAGGCGGGTCGCCAGGCCCTCGACGTCCCCGACCACCGCCGCGGTGTCCAGGCCCTCGCGGAGCTTGCGCAGCTGCGAGGCCGCCTGCTCCACGTCGGCCGACTCCGAGTTCAGGCGCGCGGCGATGAGATCGACTTCCACGACGAGGTCGGCGTACTTGCGCGCGAAGTGCGCGAGCCCCTCCTCGGTCGAGCCGGCCTGCCACGAGCCGACCGCGCGCTCGCCGGAGGAGGTCTTCACATAGACCGTGCCGTCGGCGTCGATGCGGCCGAAGCTGGTCCAGTCTCCGAGGTCACTCATCGCGGTAATCTCAAATCCTTCACACGAACTTAGGGACGTATTTCCCGTACCTTACGGTGGTCGGCGGGTCGCCGCCAGCCGGGTCGGGGCTGCACACGTACCGAGGGGGTCATTCAATTGGACAGTGCCAGTTTCTCGGCTCGCGAACCTCGCCGAGGGGAAGTCGACGGCACACCCACCCTACAACCGCCGGTGATCGCCGTCGTAGGCCCCACCGCGGCGGGCAAGACCGCGCTCTCCGTCGCGCTCGCCGAAGCGCTCGGCGGCGAGATCGTCAACGCCGACTCGATGCAGCTGTACCGCGGGATGGACATCGGCACCGCGAAGATCACCGCCGAGGAGGCCCGCGGGGTCCCCCACCACGTCTTCGACGTCCTCGACGTCACCGAGCCCGCCGACGTCGCCAGCTACCAGCGCCTCGCCCGCGAGGCCGTCGCCGCGGTCCGCGCCCGCGGCGGGCGACCGATCCTCGTCGGCGGCTCCGGCCTCTACGTCCAGGCCGCCCTCGACGAGATGGAGTTCCCCGGCACCGACCCCGAGATCCGCGCCCGCCTCGAAGCCGAGGCGGAACGCGACGGCTCGCTCGCCCTCTGGGAGCGCCTGAGGACGCTCGACCCCGAGGCCGCGAAGGCGATCCTGCCCTCGAACGGCCGCCGCGTCGTGCGCGCCCTCGAGGTCGTGGAGCTCACCGGCTCCTTCACCGCCTCGCTTCCCGAGCCGAAGGCCCACTTCGAGGCGGTCCGCATCGGCGTCGACCTCGACACCCCGGCCCTCGACGAGCGCATCGAGCGGCGCGTGCGGAAGATGTGGGACGACGGGCTCCTCGCCGAGGTCCGCGACCTGGAGGCCCGGGGCCTGCGCGAGGGCCGCACCGCCTCCCGCGCCCTCGGCTACCAGCAGGTCCTCGCCCACTTCGCGGGGGAGTACGACGAGGACGAGGCGTTCCGCCTCACCGTGCAGGGCACCCGGCGCTTCGTGCGCCGCCAGCGCTCCTGGTTCAAACGGGACGGCCGCATCGAATGGTTCGATGCGGCCGATCCACAGCTGTTCGCGAAGGCGGTTACGCGCGCGGGTTCGGCGCCGTCGTCTCCTTCGGGTCGGTGACGGCCACCGGCTCCAGCAGCTCGTTGACCTTGGCGTAGACCTCGTCCGGCAGCTTGACGCCGACGGCCTTGACGTTCTCCACGACCTGCTCGGGGCGGGTCGCGCCGATGATCGCGGCCGAGACGTTCGGGTTCTGCAGGACCCACGCGAGCGAGAGCTGCGCGATGGTCAGGCCCAGCTCCTCGGCGATCGGGCCGAGCTGCTGGACGCGCTCGAGCACGTCGTCCTTGAGCCAGCCCTCGACGAAGCGCCCGAACTGCGGGTCGGCGCCGCGCGAGCCCGCCGGAGCGGCCTGGCCCGGCTTGTACTTGCCCGACAGCACGCCGCCGGCCAGCGGGGACCAGACGATCTGGCCGATGCCCAGCTCCTCGGAGGCCGGGACGACCTCGGCCTCGATGACCCGCCACAGCGCGGAGTACTGGGGCTGGCTGGAGACGAACTGGATGCCCAGGTCCTTGGCGAGCGCGGCGCCCTGGCGGATCTGGTCGGCGGTCCACTCCGAGACGCCGATGTAGTGGGCCTTGCCGGCGCGCACCACGTCGGCGAACGCCTGCATGGTCTCCTCCAGCGGGGTCTCCACGTCCCAGCGGTGGGCCTGGTACAGCTCCACGCGGTCGGTCTGGAGGCGGCGCAGGGAGTTGTCGATCGACTCCTTGATGTGCTTCGCGGACAGGCCGCGGTCGTTCTTGCCCTTGCCCATGGGCCAGTAGACCTTGGTGAAGATCTCGATGCCGTCGCGGCGCTGGTCCTTCAGCGCCCGGCCCAGGACCTCTTCGGCCTTGCCCTGCGCGTACACGTCGGCAGTGTCGAAGGTGGTGATCCCGGCTTCGAGGGCGGCGTTGACGCACGCGACCGCGGCGTCCTCCTCCACCTGGCCGCCGTGGGTGATCCAGTTGCCGTAGACGAGTTCGGAAATGACGAGGCCAGAGCGGCCGAGATGACGAAACTCCATGGGTACAGAGCCTACCTGCCGAGCGGCTAGCGGCAAACGCAACCATGGTCACAGAGCGGTGGTCACAGCCCGGTGGTCACATCGCGGTCGGCCCGCGTGCCCCGGACACCTCGCGGCGGGGCTAGAGCGGCCCGTCGTCGATGGAGACGGCGCCGTCGAGCTGGCGCATCGACTCGGCCCGGTCCGCCCGGACGGGCACGACCTCGTTCCCGTCGAAGCCGAGCGCGCCCCACGAGTACCCGTCGGAGACGAGGAACCCGGCGGGGTGGACCTCGATGCGCTGGAAGCGCGGGGGGACCACGACCCGGCCGGTCTTGTGGACGGCGAGGACGCGGCCGCGCTGGGCGGCGACGGCGACGCCGTTGACGAACCCGGTGACGGTGCGCCCGTCGGCGGTGGGGGTCTCCATGGCGCCGTAGAGCATCGGGACGACGACGGTGCCGGTGCGGTCGATGGCGCCCCAGTCGGCCTGGCAGACGGCGGCGACCCCGCCGCGGAAGTCCCCGGCCTGGCTGAACGCGGCCGTCACGACCGGGCGCCCGTCGGGGCCGAGGTAGCCGAAGCGGCCGGTCTGGGGGTCCTGGAACCGGTCGGGGGCGGGGTGCCCGGCGCGCTCGGCCCAGCCGCGGGGCGGGGCGCCGAAGCCGTACTTGGCGGCGTGCTCCTCGATGAGGGAGAGCGCGGTCTCGACGATCTGCATGACGAACCCGTGCGGGTTCTGCTCGGAGGCGCGCTGGACGTGGATGAGCGACTCGGTGATGCGGCCCTGGGCGATGCACGAGAGCCCGGCGTAGGCGCGGACGGCCCCGGTGAGTGTCCGCGGCAGCTCGCCGGCCTCGGCGAGGGCGAAGAGCTGGTCGGCCTCCTCGTAGCGGCCGCGCACGCGCAGGATCTGGGCGAGGCGGGCGCGGGCGGGGGCCAGGAGCAGGTCGGCACCGACGGCCTCGGCGTACTTGACGGCGGCCGCGGCGTCGACCTCGGCGCCGTCGAAGTCGCCGAGGACGCGGAGGATGACGGCCCGCACGCCCAGGAGCCGCGACTGGTCGGCCTCGGCGGCGTGGCGGGAGAGCCGGAGCGTGGCCTCCTCGCGGATCTGCTGGAGGGCGACGGTGTCGGCGATGGCGTGGCGCATGGTGGCGCGATCGAGTGGGCCGAGGGCGCGGAACAGCCCCGCCCGCAAGTCCGCCGCGACATCAACCACGTTGACTACTTTCCGGGGTCAGAGAGGGCTACGTCAGTTTCGAGGGTAAGCCATCGCGACCGGGGAGGGACAGTCGAGCGACCCCGGGCACGATCGCTTGGGAGGCGGGGCCGGGCGGCCCCGCCCGCTCATTTGACGATCTTGCCGAGGTCGTCCTCGGTCGCCTTGTAGCTCATGCGCGCGCGGGGGTTCCGCATCGACCGCGGCATGATGCTCCGCTGGATCGCGTACCAGTAGAGGCCGCCCATGCGCTGCGAGGTCTTCGGGAAGCGCTTGAGGACGATCCGCTTGACCTTGCGGGTGAGGAACACCGACTCGATGACGATCGCGCCGGTGAGGGCGAGGAGGCCGATGAAGAGGTAGCTCTGGAGCTGGATGGACCCGGCGGTGGAGAAGATGAGGATCGCGAACGCGCCGAACATGTAGTACTGGCCGATGGACCAGCGGGCGTCCACGATGTCGCGCACGAGCAGGCGCTCGGCGCCGCGGTCGCGGGGCAGGTGGTACTTGTCGAAGAGCGGGTCGCCCTTCCACTGGCCCTCGGCGATGCGGGCGCGCTCGGCTCTGACGTCCTCGCGGGCCTGCTTCTTCTGCTCCTTGGTGAGGGGGCCGGACCGCTTGACCGCCTCCCGCTTCTCCTTGCTGGTGAGCGGGGGGTTGACCGGCGGCCGGGCCTTCGACTGGTTCGGCCGCTTGGGTGTGGCCTTCCCCTTCTTGTCCGTGGCCGAAACCGGCTTCGGTTCCTCGGTTGCAGGAGCTTCCTGTACGGACTTCTTGGCCACGGACGATCGGCCTTCCTCGACTGGCTGCGGGCGGTGGTCCCTCAAGCATACCTACGCCCGGAACACGGCTATTTCGTGACAGGTCGCTCGATCTTCGCGCCGAGGCCGAGGAGCTTCTCCTCGAAGTTCTCGTAGCCGCGGGTGATGTAGCGGTCGACGCCGTAGACGCGCGAGGTGCCCTCGGCGGCCATGGCCGCGATGAGGTGGCTGAAGCCGGCGCGGAGGTCGGGGATCTGGAGGTCGGCGGCGTGCAGCTTCGAGGGCCCGGCGATGACGGCCGAGTGCAGGAAGTTGCGGCGCCCCCAGCGGCACGGGGTCCCGCCGAGGCAGTCGGAGTACAGCTCGATGTTGGCGCCCATGCGGCGCAGCTCGGAGGTGTAGCCGAAGCGGTTCTCGTACACGGTCTCGTGCATGATCGACAGGCCGTCGGCCTGGGTGAGGGCGACCACGATCGGCTGCTGCCAGTCGGTCATGAGCCCGGGGTGGACGTCGGTCTCGAGCGCGACGGGCTTGAGCGCGGTGCCCGGGTGCCAGAAGCGGATGCCGCCCTCGACCGGGTCGTCGTCGACCTCGTAGGCGCCGCCGATGGAGCGGAACACGTTGAGGAACGTCATCATGTCGGCCTGCTGGGCGCCGCGCACGAACACGCTGCCCTCGGTGGCGAGCGCCGCGGAGGCCCACGAGGCGGCCTCGATGCGGTCGGGGAGCGCGCGGTGCCGGTAGCCCTTGAGCTCGTCGACGCCGACGATCTCGATCACCCGGTTGGTGTGGACCTTGATGATCGCGCCCATCTTCTGCAGGATGCAGATGAGGTCGATGATCTCGGGCTCGATGGCGGCGTTGCGCAGCTCGGTGGTGCCCTTGGCCATGACGGCGGTGAGCAGGACCTGCTCGGTGGCGCCGACGGACGGGAACTCCAGCTCGTAGCGGATGCCGTGGAGGCCGTTGGGGGCCGAGAGGTGGGTGCCGGAGGCGTCCTTCTCGACGACGGCGCCGAACTGGCGGAGCGCGTCGAGGTGGAAGTCGATGGGGCGGCCGCCGATGTTGCATCCGCCGAGGTCGGGGATGAAGGCGCGGCCGAGGCGGTGCAGGAGCGGCCCGCACAGGAGGATCGGGATGCGGCTGGTCCCGGCGTGGACGTTGATCTCCTCGACGCCGGCGGACTCGACCGAGGTGGGGTCCATGTAGAGGGTATCGCCGTCGAGTTCGACGTCGACGCCGTGGACGCGCAGGAGGCCGGTGACGACCTCGACGTCGCGGATCGCGGGCACCGAGCGCAGGACCGAGGGGGAGGTGCCCAGGAGGGCCGCCACCATCGCCTTGGAGACGAGGTTCTTCGCCCCGCGGACGGTCACGTCGCCTTCGAGCGGCGTGCCGCCGTGGACGATCAGCACGTCTTCGCGGGAGGCGGTTTCGGGGGTGGCGTCGGTGCTGCTCAACAGATCTCCTCGGATGGACTGGAGTACTGGATTCGGAGGCCGGGGGGCGACGCTGCGGTGCGTGCGGCCGGCAGGTGTCGCCGTGGGTGCTGCGGCCGGTCCGAGTCGATGTCTCGTTCGCTTCGAATCGACTCGGCGGACCAACGATAACGGAATAGCCACATGGAAAACGCCCAGGTAGCGGTATAACCCTCGGTGATGATGCGCACCCGCGGCACATGGAATACACGTTCGGGGGACCCGGAATCGTTCACGTTGTGGCGCACGACTCCGGGTCCGGCCGGCTACGGGAGGGCGAGCATCCGGTCCAGCGCCTCGCGGGCGTAGGACGCGGTGCGCTCGTCGACGGTGATGACGTTCGGCACCCGCCCGGCCACGAGCTCTTCGAGCGCCCACACGAGGTGGGGCAGGTCAATGCGGTTCATGGTCGAGCAGTAGCAGACGGTCTTGTCGAGGAACGAGATCTTCTTGTCCGGGAAGCGGTTCGCCAGGCGGCGCACCAGGTTCAGCTCGGTCCCGATGGCCCACGAGGAGCCGGGCTCGGCGGCTTCGAGGGCCTTGATGATGTACTCGGTCGAGCCCACGTAGTCGGCGGCCTCGACGACCTCGTGCGTGCACTCGGGGTGGACGAGGATGTTGACCTCGGGGTCGACCCGGCGCATCTCCTCGACGCAGGCGAGGGTGAAGCGCCCGTGGACCGAGCAGTGGCCCTTCCACAGGATGATCTTGGCGTTCCGCAGCTCGTCGTCGGTGAGCCCGCCGTTCGGCTTGTGCGGGTTGTAGAGCACGCAGTCGTCGAGCGAGTAGCCCATCTCGCGGACCATGGTGTTGCGCCCGAGGTGCTGGTCGGGCAGGAAGAGGACCTTCTCGCCCTGGTCGTAGGCCCAGCGCAGGGCGCGCTCGGCGTTCGAGGAGGTGCAGACGATGCCGCCCTCGCGGCCGACGAAGCCCTTGATCGCGGCCGTGGAGTTCATGTAGGTGACCGGGACGGTGACGTCGGCGACGCCGACGCGCTGGAGGTCCTCCCAGCACTGCTCGACCTGGGAGGCGGTGGCCATGTCGGCCATGGAGCAGCCGGCGGCCATGTCGGGGAGGACCACCCGCTGGTGGTCGCCGGTGAGGATGTCGGCGCTCTCGGCCATGAAGTGCACGCCGCAGAAGACGATGTACTCGGCGTCCGGCCGGGCCGCGGCCTGCTGGGCGAGCTTGAACGAGTCGCCGGTGACGTCGGCGAACTGGATCACCTCGTCCCGCTGGTAGTGGTGGCCGAGGACGAACACGTTGCCGCCCAGCGCCTCCTTGGCGGCTCTCGCCCGCTCGACCAGGTCCGGGTCGGAGGGGGCGGGCAGCTCGCCGGGGCAGTCGACGCCGCGCTCGGAGCCGGCGTCGGAGCCGCGGCCGAGCAGCAGGAGCGCGGTCTGGGTGCTCGCAGGTTCATTGAAGCCCGTCATGGCCGCAATCCTAGTCCGCTCCGGGCGTCCTCCGGCCTCCTCGAATCCACCCTGCGGACCCGCCCGCCCCCGTTTCGTCACGCCCCGCCCGCCCCGGCCGTTTTGTCGCACCCCGCGGGCACCCTTGAAACCGGGGGGCCCTCCCGGACCCGCGCGATGCACCCTGCCCGAAAACCAGGGCCCTGCCCGGAGACCGCCGCCGAGGCCGCGCCTTCGAAGCGGCGATGTCGCACCCCGCAGGCACCATTGCAACCGGGGGCGCTGCCAGACCCGAGTGATCCCGCCTGCCCGAAAGTCGCCCTCACCACCCGCGGGCCGGGCGTCGCCCGCCCGCCGGACGCCGCCGTCGTACCCGTCAGGCACCCTTGCAACCGGGGGCGTCTCAGGATCGGCAAGCGATTACCTCATGTTCTGCGGCATCCACTACCCTCGACGTGTGCGCATCCTCATAGCTCCCGACAAGTTCGCCGGAACCATGAGCGCCGGCGAAGCCGCCGACGCCGCAGCCGAAGGCTGGCTGCGCGCCCGCCCCGGCGACACCGTCGACACGCTCCCGCTCGCCGACGGCGGCCCCGGCTTCGTCGACGTCCTCGCCCGCGCCCGGCCCGCCGCGGCCCTGCGCACCGTCGACGTCTTCGACCCGCTCGGCCGAGTCGTCAAGGCCGACTACCTCCTCGACGGCGCCACCGCCTACATCGAGTCCGCCGCCGCCTGCGGCCTCCACCTCCTCGCCCCCGAGGAGCGCGACCCCGTGCGCACCACCACCTTCGGCGTCGGCCAGCTCATCGCCCACGCCATCGAGTCCGGCGCCCGCCGGGTCGTCATCGGCCTCGGCGGCTCCTCCACCAACGACGCCGGCGCCGGGATGCTCACCGCCCTCGGCTGCGTCTTCCGCGACCTCGCGGGCGAACCCGTCCCCTACGGCGGCGGCGGCCTGACCTCGGTCCACACCGTCGAGGGCCAGCCCCGCACCCGCGGCGTCATCTTCACCGCCGCCACCGACGTCGACTCCCCGCTCCTGGGCCCGCACGGCGCCACCCACGTGTTCGGCCCCCAGAAGGGCGCCGACGCCCGCACCGTCGAGAGCCTCGAACGCGCGGTGGCCCACTTCGCCCGCACCCTCGAGGACACCCTCGGTCTGCACGGCGCGGCCGAGAACCCCGGCGCGGGCGCCGCGGGCGGCATGGGCTTCGCCCTCTTCCTCCTCGGCGGCTCCCGCGAGTCCGGCGCCCGCCTCACCTGCGACGCGGTCGGCCTCGACGCCAAGATCGCCGCCGCCGACCTCGTCGTCACCGGCGAGGGCTCCTTCGACGCCCAGAGCCTGCGCGGCAAGCTCGCCGCCGAGGTCGCCGCGGGCGCCGCAGCGAGCGGCAAACCCTGCGTGGTCCTCGCCGGGCGGGCCGAGATCGACGCCCATCCGTCCCTCGCGGGCGTGTACTCCGTCACCGAACTGCTCGGCAGCGCCGAGGAGGCCATGGCCAGACCCGTCGAGGGACTGACCGCGCTCGCCGAACGAGTGGCGAAGGAATGGCAGGAATAGGTACCGTCGGACACCAGCCGGAACGGCGTGTCACCTCATCGCGATGGTGGCCTCGGAAATGTGCGTCCCGATTCCCGCCGCAACGCCGCGGGAATAGAGACGCGCCTGATCCGGTTGGGTACTGTTGACGGGTCGAATCGACCCGGCGACCCGGGTCTCGCACACATCATGAGGAGTAGCAAGTGAGCGCCACTCAGCAGGCTGACACCGATCAGTTGAACGACGCCAAGGACAGCGCCAAGGTCGGCGTCGTGCTCACCGAAGCCGCGGCCACCAAGGTCAAGGCCCTGATCGAGCAGGAAGGCGAAGAGGGCCTGCGCCTGCGCGTCGAGGTCAGCCCCGGCGGCTGCTCCGGCCTGCGCTACGGCCTGTACTTCGACACCGACGTGCGCGACGGCGACACGGTCCAGGACTACGAGGGCTTCGGCGTCATCGTCGACAAGATGAGCATCCCGTACCTCATCGGCGCGAGCATCGACTTCGCCGACCGGATCGACGCCCAGGGCTTCACCATCGACAACCCGAACGCCCAAGGCTCCTGCGCCTGCGGCGACTCGTTCCACTAGGCCCCCGGCCAGACTCGCGAAGCCCGGTCGGACGCTTTCGCCGGCCGGGCTTCGGCGTGCGCTAGGCTGAGCGGCCCCCGCCGGACGCTCCGCTTTCGTCCCGCACTTTCCGAATTCCGATCATCCCGTCCCCGACGATAACGAGGACCTTCTCAGTGGCACTTGTCGTGCAAGGCATGAAGACCGCCGTCACCGGAACGACCGCCGAGGCCGTCGGCCACGGCCTGGCCCGCCTCGGGCAGGCCCCGGTCGTCCTCGGCGCCGACGAGCTCGACCTCATCGAGGTCATGGAGCGCGGCGGGTCCCTCGGACTCATCCACATCGGACCGTCCGAGGCCAAGGCCATGCACGCCTACGCCGACCAGGCCCGCGACCTCGGCCTGGAGTTCAGCGCCGACCCCGGCGACCTGGAGGGCGACGAGGCCGTCGAGTTCCTGTCCGGCGCCAAGTTCCTCGTCACCACCGAGCACCGCTACCACCTGCTCCAGGCCACGACCGGCCTCACCGACGACGAGATCCTCGAACTCGTGCGCGTCCGCGTGACCACGCTGGACCAGGACGGCGTCGAGGTCGCCGGCCACGACATGGACCGCGTCCGCGTCCCGTTCGCGCGCGCCCGCGAGATCATCGACCCCGCCGGGGGCGTCGAGGCGTTCACCGCCGGGCTCCTGGCCGGGCTCGGCTGGGGCATGGGCCTGCGCCGCTCCTCCGAGGTCGCCAGCCAGCTCACCGCGCTGGCCCTCGAATCCGTTGGCCCGCAGGGGTACTCGGTCAACCCGGTCGACTTCGTCAACCGCCTGGAGCAGTCCTACGGCCCCGCCGCCGCGGCGGAGGCGTCCGCGTACCTGCTGCCCGAGTGACCCCACGGGTCGTATCGACACGCAACGGCCACATTCGTCTCACAAAGCGGTGCAAATTCGGCAATACCGCCGTCACAATGCACGCGCAAGGTCTCTGCTTACCGTCCGCTAGGTAACGATTTCACAACGCACTCTTTCAATTAGTTGTGTTGTGCGACATGGTGTGAGTTATCCCACGACCCACTCACACTCTGGAGCGTCCCAGTGCGACGAATGCGAATGACGGTGGCCGCCATGGCGGTCGCCGGGCTCGCGGTATCCACCGCGGCCTGTGCCGGCGACGAAGGCGACGTCGACGGTGAAGGCGGAGGCAGCGGCGGCACCGTCAACATGCAGATCGGCGAGATCCGCAGCCTCGTCCCGGGCGGCTCCGGCGAGTCCGAGGGCTACCGCATCATCAAGAACGTCTACGACGGCCTGGTCTACTACGACCGCGAGACCGGCGAGCCGGAGAACCTCGTCGCCGAGGAGATCTCCTCGCCGGACAACCAGGTCTGGACGATCACGATCAAGGACGGCCTCACCTTCCAGAACGGCGAGCCGGTGAACGCCGACGCGTTCATCCGCTCGTGGGACCGGACCGCGCTGGCGTCCAACTCGCTGCCGCTCAACTACTTCTTCGGCACCTTCGAGGGCTACGCCGAGATGAACCCCGACCCGCTCCCCGAGGACCAGTGGGCCGACCCCGAGGTGCCCGAGTGGGCCCCGATCGCCACCACCCACCTCTCCGGCGTCACCGCCGTCGACGACCTGACCATCGAGGTCAAGCTGGCCGCGCCGTTCATCGGCTTCCCGACCATGCTCGGCTACGAGGCGTTCTACCCGGTCGCCGAGGCGTGCCTGGCCGACCTAGAAGCCTGTGAGGCCACGCCGATCGGCAACGGCCCCTTCATGTTCGAGGAGCCGTACGACATCGAGTCCGGCGGCACCGCGGTCCGCTGGGAGGACTACGCGGGCGACATGCCGGCGCAGATCGACGCCGTCAACTGGAAGGTCTACCTCGAAGGCGACGACTGCTGGGCGGACTTCCTCACCGGCGACATCGACGTCTGCCGCCCGACCGCGGCCGACTACGAGAACGCCATGAACGACCCCGACCTCGAATCGCGCCACATCCAGCAGGACGACCCGAGCATCCTCGTGCTCGGCTTCCCGCTCTACGACGCGAAGTACCAGGACGTCAACCTGCGCCGCGCCATCTCGATGGCGATCGACCGCGAGGGCGTCGCGAACGTCGTCGGCCCCGAGCGCTTCTACCCGCTCGACCAGTGGGTCCCCGAGTCGATCCTCGGCGGCGGCACGCACTCCTGCGGCGAGTACTGCGTCTACGACCCCGAGGCCGCGGCGGCGCTCCTCGCCGAGGCCGGCGGCTGGCCCGAGGGCGAGAAGATGCAGATCTGGGTGAACGACGCGGCCGACAACGTGGACATCTTCCGCGCCATCGGCGACTCGATCTCGCAGTCCCTCGGCATCCAGTACGAGCTGGTCACCCTCGACTTCCCCGAGTTCCTGGCCACCCGCGAGGAGCACAACCTCGACGGCCCGTTCCGCTCCGGCTGGGGCCCCGACTACAACCTCAACGAGAACTACCTGGAGCCGATCTACGGCGGCGGCGCCTCCGTGAACGACTACGGCTGGGAGAACGCCGCCTACGACGCCAAGATCGCCGAGGCCGGCTCCGCCGCGACCCTCGACGAGGCCGTCGCGCTCTACGCCGAGGCCGAGGCGATCCTCGCCGCGGACATGCCGAGCGTCCCGGTGTTCGGCGAGCGGTTCAACTACTTCTACACCGAGCGGCTCGAGAACGTCTTCGTCCACCCGATCTACAGCGGGCCGGGCGGCGACTGCGAGCTGCGCGAAGTCACGATCGCCGAGTAGCGCCTACAACTGAAGACCGCCCGGGCGGGACCGCCGCGGCTGCGCGAGCATGCCGCGGCGGCCCCGCCCGGGGGCTCTGGAATTGGAAAGAACCATGGGACGCTATGTGATCCGCCGCCTCCTCCAGGCGCTACTGACCCTCGGGATCGTGCTCTTCCTGCTCCACTACCTGACCGCCCTGTCCGTCCAGATCCGGGGCAACCCGGCGCTGCTGTTCTTCGGCGGCGACCGCACCCCCGACCCCGGCATGCTCGCCCAGGTCGAACGCCTCTACGGCCTCGACAACAAGTGCTACGAGCGGGTGGGCGACCCGTGCCTGTCGCCGTTCGTCGACCGCCTCCAGAACTTCGTCCAGGGCGACTTCGGCACCACCCTCAACGGCAACCGGGACGTCGGCCAGCTCCTGGCCATCTACATCCCGAACACCCTGCGGCTGTTCATCTTCGCCACCATCACCCTGGTGACCGTGGCGATGGTCCTCGGCACCTGGGCCGCCCGCCACCGCGGCAAGTTCATCGACCACACCGTGCGCGGCACCACGATCCTCGCCGACTCGATCCCGGTGTTCCTCATCCTGCTGTCCTACGTGTACATCGTGGCGGTCCCGCTCACCCGCTGGGCCAGGGGGATCTGGGGCACCGAGTCGTTCATGGGCCAGGTGTTCAGACCCAACTACAACGCCGACTACCCGTGGACGACGATCATCATCCCGGGCATCATCGTCGGCACCGTCGGCCTCGCCACCATGACCCGCCTCATCCGCGCCAGCCAGCTCGAGAACCTCGGCTCGGACTTCGTGCGCACCGCCAAGGCCAAGGGCCTCAAGCCGATGCGCATCACGATCGTCCACGTCATCCGCAACTCGATGATCCCGATCATCACCGGCGTCGGCTTCCTGTTCGCGTTCATGCTCTCCGGCGCCGTCCTCACCGAGGGCGTCATGGGCATCCCGGGCATGGGCCGCATGATCTTCCAGGCGGTGCAGCGCCAGGAGGGCAACCTCGTCATCGTCGGCCTCACGGTCTCGGCGGTGGTCGTGGTCTTCGTGAGCCTGATCGTCGACCTCCTCTACGCCGCACTCGACCCGAGGATCCGCTATGAGTGAGCTCACCGCCCCGACGCCGACCGCCGAGCGGCAGGCGTCGCTGTGGTCGGACGCGTTCCGCACCATGCGCAAGCGCCCCGACGTCATCATCGCGGCCCTGGTGCTGCTCTTCGTGTTCACCATGGCCGCGTTCCCGGGCCTGTTCACCGACAAGGACCCCACGGCCTGCTTCGGCCGCGAGGCGAAACTGCGGCCCGACACGTGGTTCACCGGCGACCACCCGCTCGGGACCGACGCGTTCGGCTGCGACTTCGCCGCGACCCTCGTCCACGGCACCAGGCCCACGATCACCCTGGCGCTCGTCGTCATCGTCGCCTCGGTCTTCGTGGGCCTGATCCTCGGCATCCTCGCGGGCTACTACGGCGGCTGGCTCGACACGCTCATCTCCCGGGGCCTCGACGTCTTCATCGTCATCCCCATGCTCATGGGCGCCGTCCTGATCCTGAGCCTGTTCCGCGGCCGCGTCGCCGCCGACAACCTGTTCGAGACCATCGCCCCGGCCGCGATATCCCTGTCGCTGTTCGGGTGGATGGAGTTCTGCCGGTACACGCGCGCGGCCACCCTGGAGACGAAGAACCTCGACTACGTCGTGGCCGCCAAGTGCCTGGGCGCGAGCGACCGCCGGGTCATGTTCAAGCACATCCTGCCGAACGCGATCGTCCCGGTCACCGCCGTCGTTCCCACCACCATCGGCGGCATCATCGTCACCGAGGCGGCGCTGGCGGTCCTCGGCATCGGCGTGCAGCCGCCCGCCACCAGCTGGGGCGTGCTGCTGTCCAAGGGCACCGAGTGGGCGGGCGGCGGGTACGTCTACCTCTTCGCCTGGCCGCTGGGGATGCTCGTCCTGACCGTGTTCGCGTTCGCGACCTTCGGGGACGCGCTCCGCGACGCCCTCGACCCGAAACTGAGGTGACCCCGGTGGCAGAGACCGTCCGCGTCATCGGCGACACCCTCCCGGGCGCCGACTTCAACTCCCCGCTGCTCGAAGTGGACGACCTGCACGTGGAGTTCCGGGTGCGCGGCCGCCGCGTCCCGGCCGTCCGCGGCGCGAGCTTCACCCTGGAGCAGGGCCGCACCCTCGCCGTCGTCGGCGAGTCCGGCTCGGGCAAGTCGGTGACCTCGCAGGCGATCATGGGCATCCTCGACACCCCGCCCGCGGCGATCACCGGCGGGGCCGTGCGCCTCCACGGCGTCGACCTCCTGGAGCAGTCCGAGGAGACCCGCAGGGAGGTGCGCGGCAACCACATCGCGATCGTCTTCCAGGACGCGCTGTCCTCGCTCAACCCGCTGTGGTCGGTCGGCTTCCAGATCGGCGAGCTGTTCCGCGTCCACCGCGGCTCCAGCCGCAAGGACGCGAAGCTCAAGGCGATCGAACTGCTCGACCAGGTCGGCATCCCCGACGCCAAGAACCGGGTCGGGCACTACCCGCACCAGTTCTCCGGCGGCATGCGCCAGCGCGTCATGATCGCGATGGCGCTCGCGCTCGACCCTGAGGTGCTCATCGCCGACGAGCCGACCACCGCGCTCGACGTCACGGTGCAGGCGCAGATCATGCGGCTGCTCAAGCGCATCCAGTCCGAGCGGCACATGGGCCTGATCCTGATCACGCACGACCTCGGCGTGGTCGCCGACGTCGCCGACGAGGTCGCGGTCATGTACGCGGGGGAGGTGGTCGAGCGCGCGGGCATCCGCGACGCGTTCAAGCGGCCGGCCCACCCGTACACGAAGGCGCTGCTGCGGGCGATCCCGCGCGTCGACACCGTCGGCCGGGAGCTGGAGGTGATCGGCGGCCTGCCGCCGAACCCGGCCGCGCTCCCGGGCGGGTGCCCGTTCCATCCGCGCTGCTTCGCGGCCGAGGACAAGTGCAAGTCCGAGGTGCCGCCGTGGACCGAGCCCGCCGAGTCCCACGGCTCCCGCTGCCACTTCGCCGAGGAGGTCTACACCGATGAACGCTGAACCCGACCGGTCCGAGACCGGGGCCGCGCCGGTCCTGGAGGCGAGCGACCTCGTCAAGCACTTCCCGATCCAGCGCGGCGTCGTCGTCAAGCGGACGGTGGGGCACGTGCAGGCCGTCGACGGCGTCGACCTGAAGCTCTACCCGGGCAAGACGCTCGGGGTCGTGGGCGAGTCGGGCTGCGGCAAGTCGACGCTCGCGAAGCTCCTGGTGGGGCTCGAAACCCCCACGTCGGGTTCGATCAAGCTGCTGGGCAAGGAGATCGGGAACCTGTCGGCGCGGCGCATCCGGCCGTTCCGGCGCGACATCCAGCTGGTGTTCCAGGACCCGTACACCTCGCTCAACCCGCGGCTCACCGTGGGCGACATCGTGGGCGAGCCGTTCGCGATCCACCCCGAGGTGGTGCCGAAGAACAAGCGCGCGGGCGAGGTGAAGGAGCTGCTGGACATGGTCGGGCTGAGCCCGGACCACGTCAACCGCTACCCGCACCAGTTCTCCGGCGGGCAGCGCCAGCGGATCGGGATCGCGCGTGCGCTGGCGCTGCGCCCGCAGGTGCTGGTGTGCGACGAGCCGGTGTCGGCGCTCGACGTGTCGATCCAGGGGCAGGTCATCAACCTGCTGGAGCGGCTGCAGAACGAGCTGGGACTGGCGTACGTGTTCATCGCCCACGACCTGTCGGTGGTGCGCCACATCGCCGACGAGGTCGCGGTCATGTACCTGGGCAAGGTGGTCGAGCGGGGGACGGGGCCGGAGATCTACGACCGTCCGCGGCACCCGTACACGCAGGCGCTGCTGTCGGCGGTGCCCGTGCCCGACCCGGACCTGCGGGGGCACCGGGAGGAGATCGTGCTCCAGGGCGACGTCCCGTCCCCGATCAACCCGCCGTCGGGCTGCCGCTTCCGCACCCGCTGCTGGAAGGCCACGGAGCACTGCGCCGAGGAGGTCCCGACACTCGCCGCGGGCGACAACGGAACCCACCCGACCGCCTGCTTCTACGCTGAGGAACGCGACGTCACGCACGCGGTGAAGTAGCCCGCAGGGGAGGCCGGGCCGCCTCCGGGCCCGGCCTCCCGCTAGTCCTCGGGGCCGAGGTGCCGCAGCGCTTCCCGCAGCTGCTCGCCGCCCATCTCGCGGAGCGTGTCGCCGGGTTGGAGGGTGTGGAAGACGGGGGCGCGGAGGTCGGCGAGGTCGATGAGGGTGGCGGCGGAGCCGTGCACGTACCGGATGGCCTCGTCGCCGCAGCTGAGGTCGCGGCGGTTGACGACGGCCGGGCCGGTCCACACCATGGCGTCGCCGAGCCGGCCGGCGAGCTGGAGGTGGTAGTGCCCGCACAGGATCACGCGCACGTCGGTGCCCTCGATCGCTTCGGCGAGGTCGCCGGGGTTGATGAGCGTGGCCGGGTCCTGGACGGCGTTGGGGAAGCGGATGGGCGGGTGGTGGAACGCGAGGACGGTGCCGCGCGGGGCGGGGGCGGCGAGGAGGCCGCGGAGCCAGTCGAGCTGGGCGGCGCCGATGCGGCCGTGGACCTTCCCGGGGACGAGGGTGTCGAGGGTGATGAGGCGGACGCCGTCGTGGGCGGTGGCGGCGGCGCGCTCGGGGGAGTGGACGGCGTCGATCGCGGCCTCGTGAAAGGCGCTGCCGCGCGGCCCGGTGTCGAGGTGGCCGCTGCCGAGCACTTCGGCGAAGGCGTCCCGGTCGTCGGCGTTGCCGGTGGTGAAGACCAGGGGCGCGCCGCGTTCGGCGGCGAAGGCGCCGATCATGTCGCGGGCGAGCCGGTAGGCGCCGGGTGAGCCGTCGTCGGCGACGTCGCCGGTGACCACGACGAGGTCGATCCGCCGCAGGGGCGCGAGGTGGGCCAGGAGGCCGGCCAGGGCCTCCGCGGCGTCGATTCCCATGCGGTGCAGGGCGCCGTCGCCGGTCAGGTGCGTGTCCGAAAGATGCAGAACCCTCATCCGCTGAGGCTAGCGGGTGCGGTCGCGGCGGTCGAGGGCTCGAGCGGCCGGGTCAGCGGGTGAGCGCGTCGGCGAGGGCGAGGAGCCCGGAGGCGAGGAGGATCGGGCCGGTGGTGGCCCCGACGACGGCGCTGACGGTGAGCGAGCGGGCCTTCGCGATGAACACCGAGGCGATCGACGCGACCGTCACGAGCGCGGCGGTGACGTGCAGCGCGGGGATCTCCAGGAGCACGGCGACGGGGAAGAAGTGCACGCCCACGACGAACGCGATCCACGCCGACATGAGGTCGGCCCGCTTGCGCCAGGCGAGGAGCCCGCAGCCGAGCCCGGCCAGGGCGAACTCGACGCCGACGATGATCCCGAACTTGGGGCCGACGCTCGCGTCGATCACCGAGCCGTCGGACCAGTGGCGCCACAGCAGGAGTCCGCCCGCGACCGCGGTGAGGCCGCTGAGGATCGAGCCGATGCGCAAGGGCCACAGCCACTTCGCGGGCGGGGCCTCCTGGGCCCAGCCGAACCAGGCCATGGCGAAGAAGCCGAAGACGGCGGCGGTGCCGGCGGCGTCGCGGAGGAAATCTGGGGTCACTGGGGGGCCGTTCTTCGCGGTGTCGGGGCGGGTGCGCCCCAGACTACCTGTGGCGCCGGACGCCCCCGGCGAGCTGGCCCCGCCGGACGCGGCCTCGTAGGATGGAGGTTCGCGCAGCCGATGATCGGAGACTTCCTTGTTCCGACCACTGACCGGACTCCCGGACCCCGCCCCGCGCCGTTCGCGGACGGCGTTCCTGACGGCGTCGGCGATCGCCGCGGTCTCCCTGGTCTGCGCCGCCGCGGTGTGGATCGCGGCCGCCGAGGCCCGCGCCGGGGCCGCCGAGCGCCTGCGCGAGCGCGGCGACGACTTCGTGGAGCTGTACCTCCTCCACCTCGACGAGATCGTGCGCTTCCGCTTCACCGACTCCGCCGTGGCGTACCTCGCCGTCGCGGTCCTGTTCGCCTCGCTGGCTGTGGCGATCCGCTTCGGTCCCCAGTGGTCGGTCGCGGCCACCGGGCTCCTCAGCGGCGCGGGGACGGCGATGATCGCGTGGTTCGGCCTCACGAAGCTCACCGAAGGGCTGCCGCTGGGCGACTGGGCCGGGTACGAGCTCACCGCGATGCTCCAGGAGGCCGCGCCCTCCTGGTACGGCACCGCCGACCACCTGCCGCTCCTCGCCACGGCCGCGGGCCTGCCGCTGGTCCTGGTGCTCCTGGCCGCCGGGCGCGCCCGCACCCGCGACGGGTACGAGTCCGAAGGCGCCGACCTGGGCTGGTGACGCGAAAGCCGCGTGCGCGTCGTGCGCTGCACGTCCTGACCACAAGGGGCCGAACGCGACAGCACTGCACGGAGACAGTGCTGCACAGAGACAGTGCTGCACCGAGACCGCGCCGCACGAGAACCGGGCCGCACGAGAACCGGGCCGCGACCGCACCACGGGGGGTGCGCGGCCGCGGCCCGGGGACCTGCGGTCAGACGGCCTTGGCCGCCTCGTAGCGCGCGGCCACGTCCTGCCAGTTCACGACCTCCCACATCGCCTTGACGAAGTCGGGCCGCACGTTCTTGTACTGGAGGTAGTACGCGTGCTCCCACGCGTCGAACGCCAGCAGCGGCACGGACGTCTGGGCCACGTTCCCGTGGTGGTCGTAGACCTGCTCCACGATGAGCCGCTTCGACAGCGGCTCGTACGACAGCACGCCCCAGCCCGAGCCCTGCACGAGCGTCGTCGCCGCCGAGAGCTGCCCGTGGAAGCCCTCGAACGACCCGAAGTACTCGTCGATCGCCTCGGCCAGGTCGCCCTCGGGGCGCTCCCCGCCGTCCGGGCTCATGTTCTCCCAGTAGAGGGAATGGAGCACGTGCCCCGAGACGTTGAACGCGAGGGTCTTCTCCAGGCCCACGATCGAGGAGAAGTCCCCCTTGTCCCGGGCCTCGGCGATCCGCTCCAGGGTGTCGTTGGCGCCCTTGACGTACGCCGCGTGGTGCTTGTCGTGGTGCAGTTCGAGGATGTACCCGTTGATGTGCGGCTCCAGCGAGCCGTAGTCGTAGGGCAGGTCGGGCAGCGTGTAGACGGTCATCGTCGCCTCTCTCTATCGCGGCAGTTCGAACACTGTCGCCACAGTTTCACAACTGCAAGTCCTTTGCAATAGAAAGCCGCACGGGTCGCCCCGTGATCCCCGTCGTCTTAGGACCTCAGTCCGAGGACCCCTCGCAACCCAAGCCGCCCAACGTCATCGCGACAGCCGCCGGATCGACGCCACGATCCCCGGCAGCACCTCCAAGAACCGCTCCACCTCGGCCTCCGTCGTCTCCCGGTGCAGCGACACCCGCACGTTCCCGTGGCTGAGGACCCCCATCGCCTGGAGCACGTGCGAGGGCCGCAGCCGCGTCGACGCGCACGCCGACCCCGACGACACCGCGAAGCCCGCCCGGTTCAGCTCCGTCAGCAGCACCTCGCCGTCCACCCCCAGGCACGAGAACGTGACGATGTGCGGCAGCCGGTCCACCGGATCGCCCGGCAGCTCCACCTCCGGCACCGTCGCCGCGATGTGCTCCCGGATGCCCTCCGTCAGCACCCGCATCCGCGCCGACAGCGCCTCGCGCTCGGTCACCACCGCGCGCAGCGACGCCGCCGCGGCCACCGCCGCCGGCACGTCGACCTCGCTGACCGCCTCCCGGATCGAGGAGTCCTCCCCGGGGAACGGGTTGCGCCAGCGCACGCCCTTGCGCACCACCAGCAGCCCCGCCCCCGACAGGCCGCCCCACTTGCGCGCGCTGGCCGCGAGGACCGACCAGCCCTCGGGCACCGGCTCCCACGGCAGGCTCGCCGCCGCGTCGACCACGAGCGGCACGTCCCCGATGCCGCGGGCGATCTCCGCGACCGGCTGCCGGGTCCCCACCTCGTGGTTCGCCGACTGCACCGCCAGCACCGACGCCCCCTCGCCCCCCGCGACCGCCGCGAGGGGATCGGCGTCGACCCGCCCGAGCCGGTCCACCGGCACGACCGCGACCTCGCCGCCCCGCGCCTCGTGCCACTGGCCCGCGTGCAGCACCGACGAGTGCTCGACCGCGCTGTGGACGAGCGGTCCGGGCTCACTGCGCGCGGCGATGACGCCGAGTATCCCGGCGTGCACGGCCTGTGTCCCGCTCGATGTGAAAGTGACCTCATCGGCACTCACGCCCAGCGACGCGGCCGCCGACTGGCGCGCCGCCTCCAGCAGCATCCGCGAGCGCCGGCCCAATGTGTACAGTCGTCCGGGCCCGGCCCAGCCCTCCGACAAAGCCGCAGCATAGGCGTCGCGGGCCGCCGGATGGACCGGCTGGGCGGTCGCGCCGTCGAAGTAGGTCTCGGTCACGGGTTCCAATCTAGAAGACACCCTGACCCGAACCCAACCCCTTGCGCCCCGCTTCACGAGCCAAGCAGTAGGCTTCTGCCGTCAAGTCCGTGCCATTGTCGCCTGCCCGGCGGCGGACGCGGAGCCGAGCGCTGAGAAAGGCATGAGACAGGTGGTCGGAAAACCGTCCCGAGAACGTCGCGGCCGAGCCCGCCGCGCGATAGGTCTCACCGGGATCGCCGCGCTGCTCCCAATCCTCCTCGCGGGCTGCAGCCTTGACGACGCCTTCTACCTGGGCTGGCCCCGGACTCGCCCCACCACGCAGTCCGAGCAGATGTTCGACCTCTGGGTCGGTTCGACGATCGCGGCCCTCGTGGTCGGCGTCATCGTCTGGGGCCTGACCTTCTGGTGCATCGCCGCCTACAAGAAGAAGGACAGCGACACCGAGCTGCCCCGCCAGACCAAGTACAACCTCCCCGCCGAGCTGACCTTCACGGCCCTGCCGTTCGTGCTCATCGGCATCCTGTTCTACTACACGGTCATCGTGCAGGACAACGTCACCGAGATGAGCGACCAGCCCACGGCGTGCACCGAGGTCACGGCGTTCAAGTGGAACTGGCAGTTCACCTACACCGACGAGAACTGCGAGCCCCTGACCGGCGCCGACGGCGAGCCCGTCACCGAGACCGGCGACTCGGACTACATCCCGATCATCGTGGTCCCCAACCAGGACGACGTGCGCTTCGTCGGCGAAGCCGAGGACGTCATCCACTCCTTCTGGGTCCCCGACCTGCTCTTCAAGCGCGACCTGATCCCCGGCTCCGACGCGCAGACCACCCGCTGGGAGGTCGACTTCAACTCCGAGGGCACCTTCGTGGGCCGCTGCGCCGAGCTGTGCGGCGCCTACCACGCCTTCATGAACTTCGAGATGCGCGTCGTCTCCCCGGAGGACTACGAGACCTTCGTGAACGCCCGCGTCGAGGGCATGAGCACCCCCGAAGCCCTGGAGCTCATCGGCCAGGACGCGTACGCGACCACCACGCACCCGTTCAACACCGACCCGGCCTCGGGCGAAGCGAGCTAGGGGACCAGCGATGAAGACCGAGAACAAACTGTTCGCCATCGTGGCCGTGACGATGTTCATCTTCGCGGCCGGGTACGGCTACTGGACCTACCTGAACGAGAACCCGGCCTACGGGGTCCCGAACCAGGTCGAGTGGGTCGGCACCGTCGCCCTCATCTTCTCAGGGCTCTTGACCGGCATGGTCTGGCTGGTGTTCTGGGTGATCTCCCGCCGCATCGACCCGCGCCCGGAGGACCGCCCCGACGGGGAGATCTCCGACGTCTCGGGCGAGGTCGGCTTCTTCAGCCCCGGCTCGTACTGGCCGCTCGGCCTGGCGCTCGCCGCGGTCCTCACCGGCGTCGGGCTCGTCTTCTGGATGGCGTGGCTCATCACGGTCGGCGTCGTGGCGGTCCTGCTGGCCGTCGGCGGCCTCACCTACGAGTACTACACGGGCACGCGCAAGCTCGGCCCGCAGTAGCAGCAACGCGTTCGAAGGCCCGGAGCGCCACGCTCCGGGCCTTCCGCGCGTCTGTAGGGTGTGGGCGTGACTCCCTCTGTGCGGCGCCGGAAAGCGCCTCTGCTGCGGCGGTTCGTGGGCACGGTCTTCTACCGCCTCCCGCACCCGATGCGCCGCCGGATCGTCCGCATCGCCACGCCGACCTACACGCTCGGCTCCGTCGTCCTCGTCATGGACGAGGACCGCACGCGGCTGCTGATGCTCAAGCAGCCCCCAGGGAAGCGCTGGTCGCTCCCGGCGGGCCTGCTCAACCGGCGCGAGCAGCCCGTCGAGGGCGCCCGCCGCGAACTCGCCGAGGAGACCGGCATCGAGGCCGACCCGGCCGAACTCGCCCCCGCGCGGCCCAACGCGGTGGTCCACACGAACGGCCGCTGGGTCGACAACGTCTTCCGCCTGGTGCGCGACCCCGAGACCACCGAGGTCATCGTCGACGGCCACGAGGTCTGGGACGCCGGCTGGCACCCGGTCGACGCCCTCCCCGAGATGACTCGCGCCACCGCGAAGCTCCTGTCCCACTACGGCCTCGGCCCCCTCGCCGAGTCCGACCCGTCAGAGGAGCCCCCGGCCTCCGTCTGAGCGGCGGGGAAGAGGGAACGAGATGGCCGATACGCCGGGTTCTGTCGTTGAGCGGCCATCCATCTTGGCGCGCCGTTGCCGGCGCGCTCGAGCGGTCTACCCGTGAAGGCGCCCTCGCGGGCTCGGGCGGGCCGCCCTCGGTCCTTCACGCAGGGCCCCGAGGGGCCCCTCTTGACCTTGCTCCGGGTGGGGTTTACCGAGCCGCCGCCGTCGCCGGCGGCGCTGGTGGTCTCTTACACCACCGTTTCACCCTTACCAGTCGCCTGGCGGTCTGTTCTCTGTGGCACTGTCCCGCGGGTCGCCCCGGGTCGCCGTTAGCGACCACCCTGCCCTGTGGAGCCCGGACGTTCCTCGACAGTAGTGGTCTCCCGTCACTGCCGCGGCCGCCTGGCCATCTCGTTCCAGCGGTCAAGCGTACGCTGCGTGAGCCATGAATCTGATCGAGGTCTCCCTGCTGGTGCTCGCGGGCCTGCTCGGCGGCGGCCTCAACGCCGTCGCGGGCGGCGGCTCGCTCATCACCTACCCCACGCTGATGGCCGTCGGCGTGCCCGCGCTCCAGGCCAACGCCACCAACGGCATCGCCGTCGCCCCCGCCTACGCGGCGGCCGCGTTCGGCTCCCGCGAGAACCTGGCGCCCCAGAAGCGCCGCGCGCTCGCGCTCATCCCGACCGCGCTGGTCGCCTCGGTCTGCGGCGCGCTCCTGCTGCTGAACACCCCGCACTCGGTCTTCGAGGCCGTCGTGCCGTTCCTGGTCCTCGCCGCCACGGTCCTCATGGCCGTCGGCCCCTGGATCAACCGCAAGGTCACGGCCTTGAACGGCGGCCGGGACCTGCACCCGGTGGCGCTGCACGCGGGCGTGTTCGCCGGGTGCCTGTACGGCTCCTACTTCAACGCCGCGCTCGGCCTCATCCTCATGGCCGTCATCGCCATGGGCGTGTCGGAGAAGCTGGCCCGGATCGGCGCGCTGAAGAACTTCTGCACCATGATCGTCGGCGTGGTCACCAGCGTCATGTACGGCGTGTGGGCCGACGTCGCCTGGTGGGCCATCGGCGTCCTCGTCCCCGCCACGTTCATCGGCGGCTACATCGGCGCGCGCCTGTTCCAGCGCATCCCCGAGCGCCCGCTGCGCTTCGCCATCGTCGTGTACGGCCTGGTCCTGTCGGGCGTCCTGCTCGCCCGCTCGCTCTAGAAGCCCGGACTTCGCGCAAGTCACATGACGTAAGGAACGAAAACACGGAAGAATAGGCCCATGCCGACGCTCCGTATCGCACTCGCCCAGGACAACCCGGTGGTAGGCGACCTCGACCGCAACGCCGCCCTCATCCGCAGCGCCGCAACGGCGGCCAGCGCGGCCGGGGCGCACCTGCTCGCGACCGGCGAGCAGTCCCTCACCGGGTACCCGGTGGAGGACCTCGCCCTGCGCCACTCCTTCGTGGAGGCCAGTCGCGAGCGCCTCGTCAGGCTCGCCGAAGAGATCGCCGAGGACGGGAACGGCGCGCTGCCCGTCGTCGTCGGATACCTGGACGCGGACGGGCCGATCCCCGCGAGCATCGGCGCGGTCGGCGGACGGGGCATCCGAAATGCGCTTGCGCTGATCCAGGACGGCACGGTCCTGTTCCGCTACTACAAGCGGCACTTCCCTAACTACGGGGTCTTCGACGAGGAGCGGTATTTCGTTCCCGGCCACGAACTGCACCTCGCGCGCATCGGCGGGGTCGACGTGGCCTTCACCATCTGCGAGGACCTGTGGGGCGGGGTCCCGATCACCGCCTCGGCGCAGGCCGAGGCCGGCCTCGTCGTCAACATCAACGCCTCGCCCTACGAGCAGGGCAAGCAGGAGCGGCGCCTCGCCGTCGCCCGCGAGCGCGCGGCCGAGGCCGGCGCCCCGATCGCGTACCTGAACATCGTCGGCGGCCAGGACGAGCTGGTGTTCGACGGCGGCTCGTTCGTCGTCGCCCCCGACGGCAAGGTCCTCGCCTCGGCCCGCCGCTTCGGCTCCGAGCTGCTGGTCACCGACGTCGAGGTCGCCGCCGCCGGGAGCGGGGACGTCGCGAACCACTCCGCGACCGCGATGAGCACGTCGCTCCACGTCCTCTCCACCGCGCCCGCGACGGTCCAGACCCGCATCGAGCCGCCGTTCGCGCCCGAGCTCGACCGGCTCGAGGAGATCTGGGAGGCCCTGCGCCTGGGCCTGGGCGACTACGTGCGCAAGAACGGCTTCCGGTCGGTGATCTTCGGGCTCTCCGGCGGCATCGACTCGGCCCTCACCGCGGTCCTCGCGCGCGACGCGATCGGCGCCGACAAGGTCCACGTCGTCTCCATGCCCAGCCAGTACTCCTCGGGCCACTCGCTCGACGACGCCGCCGACCTGGCCCGGCGCTGCGGGCTCACCTACTCCGTGGAGGCCATCCAGCCGATCGTCGACGCGTACCTCTCCGAGGTCGCCGTCTCCGGGCTTGCGGTCGAGAACCTCCAGGCGCGCGTGCGCGGCACCCTGCTCATGGCCCTGTCGAACCAGCACGGGCACCTCGTGCTCGCGCCGGGCAACAAGAGCGAGTACGCGGTGGGCTACTCCACGATCTACGGCGACGCCGTGGGCGGGTTCGCGCCCATCAAGGACGTCTACAAGACCCTCGTCTACGCGCTCGCGACCTGGCGCAACGAAAAGGCCCGCAGCCTCGGCGAGACCGAGCCGATCCCGGAGAACACGATCCTGAAGCCGCCGAGCGCGGAGCTGCGGCCCGACCAGAGGGACTCCGACTCGCTGCCCGACTACGAGGTCCTGGACGGCATCCTCGCCGGCTACGTGGACGGGGACGCCGGCCGCGAGGACCTGGTCGAGCTGGGCTACCCGGCCGACGTGGTCCGGCGAGTCGCGGGCCTGGTCGACAACGCCGAGTACAAGCGCCGCCAGTCGGCGCCGGGCACGAAGATCACCGTGAAGTCCTTCGGGCGCGACCGGCGCCTGCCGATCACCAACCGGTTCCGGGGGCGTCCCGGCGAAGCGGGCTAGCGCGACACCACCGGGGCCCTCCCCGGGGGTGATTTGTCACAACGGCGTCGCGGACGCGTGACAGAGATATCGATGAGCGTTAGTTTTGTTCGGTAACCACCCGGGGACCGGCGCGCCGGCCACGAGGAGATTCGGAGCACGACGATGACGTCTTCATCGACTTCCCCCGCCAGCGGGGCCGACGAGATCCCGAGCCTGTACGGGCCGGGCACCACCGTGAAGCGGGTCCGCACCCGCCACCTCATCGACGCGAAAGAGCGCGGTGAGAAGTGGGCGATGCTGACCTCCTACGACCAGTACACCGCCGCCCTCTTCGACGAGGCCGGCATCCCGGCGCTGCTCATCGGCGACTCCGCCGCGAACAACGTCTACGGCTACGAGACCACCCTCCAGGTGTCCGTCGACGAGCTGCTGCCGCTGGTCGCGGCCGTGGCCCGTTCGACCAAGCGGACGCTCGTGGTCGCCGACCTGCCGTTCGGCTCCTACGAGGCCGGGCCCGCGCAGGCGCTGGAGACCGCCGTCAGGTTCATGAAGGCCGGCGCCCACGCCGTGAAGCTCGAAGGCGGGCGCCGCATGGCCGCCCAGATCCGGGCGCTCACCGACGCGGGGATCCCGGTCATGGGCCACATCGGGTTCACGCCGCAGAGCGAGCACTCGATCGGCGGCTACCGGGTCCAGGGCCGCGACGCCCAGGCCGCCGAGATCGTGGCCGACGCGCACGCCGTGGCCGACGCCGGGGCGTTCGCGGTGGTCCTGGAGATGGTGACCTCCTCGGTCGCCGCCGAGATCACCAAGCAGCTCCCGATCCCGACCGTGGGCATCGGCGCCGGACCGGAGACGGACGCGCAGGTCCTGGTGTGGCAGGACATGGCCGGGCTGCGCGGCGGGAAGCCGCCGCGGTTCGTCAAGCGCTACGCCGACCTCGCCTCGGTCCTCCAGGGCGCGGTGAAGGCGTACGCCGACGAGGTGCGCGCCGGGGAGTTCCCCGCGAGGGAGCACGGCTTCGAGTGACCCGCGTGCGCGGGTGAACTTTCCGAACGCCCGTGAGTCTGGTCGCCTTCCCGTTCAAGGAAGGCGGCCTTTCGCGTAGCGTCTCAGTACGTGAACGACGCCATCCTGCTCTTCGACTACGACGGCACCGTGCGGCTCGGCTCCGAGCACGCCGCGCACTACGCCCGCCTCGTCGCCGCCGAACTCGAACCCGCCGACGAGCGGGCCTTCCTGACCGCCCACGCCGCGTTCGTCGCCGGCAAGCCCACCACCGCCTCCACCTTCGACGCGTACGACGCCGACAACGCCGTGCGCCGCCTCGCCGGCGAGTTCGGCGTCCCCGACGCGGTCCGCGCCGCCCACTACGAGGCCACCCGTGAACGCATGGCCGCGGGGGACTTCGCGGTCTGGGCGCCGCCCGGCTTCGCCGAGTTCATCTGGGGCCTGCCCCGCTCGGTCGAGGTCCGCCTCGTGACCAACGCCCCCGAGGCGAGCCTGGAGCCGGTGCTCGACCGGCTCGGCCTCGACGGCCTCTTCGACGCGGTCGTCGGCGACGCCGCCAAGCCCGTGGGCCTGGAGCGGATGCTCGACGACCTGCTGGAGGACCGCAAGCCCGAGCGGATCCTCAGCGTCGGCGACATCCCCGTGAACGACCTCGCGCCCGCCGCCGACCGCGGCTGCGCGACCGCCTACATCGACCACTACGGGCGGCCCTGGCCGCGCGCGACCGCGTCCGGGCGCACGCTGGAGGAGCTGTACCCGTTCGTGCACCGCTGGGCGACAGTGTCTTAGAGCACGGTGTCCGAGAACGCGGTTTCTGAGCACGCGGTGCCCGGGAGCGCGGCGTCCTAGAGCGCGTACAGGTGAGCGTCGCGCGCGTCACGGGCTCGTGAACCCAGGATGTCGCAGTCGGCGTTTATGCTGGGATTGCGCCCTGAGCCGACCGATCCCCGGCTCAGGGCGTCCTCCGTCTCACCCCGCGATCGGGTCGCCGACCTTGACGACGACGCGCGCGGGGGTCGTCACGTAGATCCCGAAGTGGTTGTCGGTCTCCTTGATGATGTGCTTGTGCAGCTCCATGTCGCGCACGTTCGAGCCGTCGGGGGTCCAGCTCGGCAGGACGCACCGCTCGCACGGCTTCTGGAGCGTGAAGTCGTTGTCGCCCAGGCGGATCGACGAGCCGCGCTCCAGCCGGTACTCCGCGAAGGGCTCCAGGTCCGCGTCCACGACCACGTTCGGGCGGAACCGCGCCGCCGCGATCTCGCGGCCCAGCTGCTCGCTGAGCCTGCGCAGGCTCGCCTCGAAGACCACCAGCATCCGCCCGGCGCTGCCCCGCGTCCTGCGCAGCTCCACGCCCTTGTCGGCGCCGACCGTCTCGGCCAGGCGCGCGGGGAGCCCCGGGTCGTCCAGTGCCCAGGCCGCGCCGCCGGACTCGTAGAGCACCGGGTCGCCCGCCGCGGAGTCGGCGTTGCTGCATTGCGCGGGGTGCGCGGCCTCCCAGCCCATCAGCTTCGGATGGCTGCCGCCCCACACCGACTTGTCGGTGCCGGGCTCGAACACGCCCAGGAGCCGGTCGCCGGCGATCCCGTCCGCATCCACCACCGCCGAACGCAGCGGCTCGCCCCTGAGTCCCTTGACCGGATAACGCCACAACTGCCTGATCTCACCTGCGAACACGCATCCGAATGTACCTCCTCTCACGTTTTGGAGTCGCTCTGGCCGGGTTAACTTCGGCGACATAATCGGGTGAGACAATTGCCGCCCCAGGACAGAGGAGACCGGCCATGGAACGGCAGAAGGAGTTCGTGCTTCGCACGCTCGAAGAACGCGACATCCGCTTCGTGCGGCTGTGGTTCACCGACGTCCTCGGGACGCTCAAGTCGGTGAGCGTCGCGCCCGCCGAACTCGAGTCCGCCTTCGAGGAGGGCATCGGCTTCGACGGCTCCGCCATCGAGGGCTTCGCGCGCGTGTACGAGTCCGACATGGTCGCGATGCCCGACCCGACCACGTTCCAGGTCTTCCCCTTCGAGGGCCGCGGCATCGGCGAGTCCGCCCGCATGTTCTGCGACATCCTCACCCCCGAGGGCGCCCCCTCCTGGGCCGACCCGCGCCACGTGCTGCGCCGGGCCCTCTCCAAGGCCGCCGACCGCGGGTTCACGTTCTACGTGCACCCCGAGATCGAGTTCTTCCTGTTCAAGGACATCTTCCCGGAGACCGGCGCCAAGCCCGAGCCCGTGGACGACGGCGGCTACTTCGACCACACCACGCACTCGGTGGCCCGCGACTTCCGCCGCCAGGCCATCCTCGCCCTGGAGCGGGTCGGCATCTCGGTCGAGTTCTCCCACCACGAGGTCGCCCCCGGCCAGCAGGAGATCGACCTGCGCTACGCCGACGCGCTGACCACGGCCGACAACATCATGACGTTCCGGCACGTGGTCAAGGAGATCGCGATGACCTCCGACGTCACCGCCTCCTTCATGCCCAAGCCGTACAACACCCAGCCCGGCTCGGGGATGCACTCGCACCTGTCGCTGTTCGAGGGCGAGGACAACGCGTTCCACGACCCGGGCGACGAGCAGCGGCTCTCCAAGACCGCCAAGGCGTTCATCGCCGGGCTCCTGCGCCACGCGCCCGAGTTCACCGCGATCACCAACCAGTGGGTGAACTCCTACAAGCGCCTGTACTCCAGCGCCCAGCCCGGCCAGATCTCCGAGGCGCCCTCGTACGTCTCGTGGGGCAAGGCCAACCGGTCCGCACTCGTGCGCGTGCCCGTCTACGGCAAGCCGAACTCGGCCCGCGTCGAGATCCGCTCCCTCGACTCCGCGACCAACCCGTACCTCGCCTACGCCGTGCTCCTCGGCGCCGGCCTCAAGGGCATCGAGGAGGGCTACGAGCTGCCCCCGGGCACCGAGGACGACGTGTCGGCCCTCACCGGCGCCGAGCGCCGTGCCGCCGGCTACCAGCCGCTCCCGGCCAACCTCGACGAGGCCCTCGACAAGATGGAGTCCTCCGAGCTCGTGGCCGAGGTCCTCGGCGAGCACGTCTTCGACTACTTCCTGAAGAACAAGCGCCAGGAGTGGGAGGACTACCGCACCCAGGTGACCGCCTTCGAGCGCAAGCGCTACATCACCCTCTGACGGACGGCGCCCGTGACGCCCGGCGCCGGGCGTCACGGCCGGTGACGAAGGAGCACTGCCGCATGCACCGGGCGACCGTTTAGCATGGGGGAGTGACCACCGCACTCGTCATCGAGAACGATCCGCAGCAGGGCCTCGGCCGGGCCGCCGCCTGGCTCGCCGAGGCCGGCATGGAACTCGACACGGTCCGGCCCCACCTCGGCGAGGCCGTCCCGAACTCGCCCGGGGGGCACGAGGCCCTCATCGCCCTGGGCGGGGGCCGCGGCAAGGACTGGAGCGACGACCTCGCCGGCCTCCTCGCCACCGCCGTCGCCGACCAGACCCCGACCCTCGCGATCTGCTCCTCCGCGAGAATCCTCGCCACCGCCTTCGGCGGGCGCGTCGAGGACCGCGACGAGCCGTTCGGGCCCCGGATGCTCGCCAAGCGCGACGCCGCCGGGCGCGACCTCGTCTTCGGGCCCGCGCCCATGACCATCGACGTCATCCGCTGGCGGCGCCAGGAACTCGTCGAGCTCCCCGAGGAGGCCACCCTGCTGGCGTCCTCCCCCCAAGGGGCCCTTGAGATCTTCCGCATCCGCGAGAACGCTTGGGGCGTCCAGTCCCACTTCGAGTTCACGCCCGAGCAGCTGGCCGGGTTCGGCGCCTTCGACGAGGCCGCGCTCGCCAAGGCCGCCGAGGTCGACGAGCACATCGTCTTCACGTGGAAGCCGATCCTCCAGCGGTTCGCGAAGGTGGCCGCGGGCGAAAAGAAGGCGCTGCCGCTCCTTGACGCCTGACGACGAGCGCGCACCGGACGCGGACGAGGCCCGCCAGGCGGTCGTCGCCGCGAGCAACGCGCTGGGCGACTTCCTGCGCGCCCACCCCGAATCGGCGCCCGCGCTCACCGAGGACGAGGACGCCGGCCTCGCGCGCGTCCGCGCTGCCGGGCCCCTCCGGCTCAACACGGCCTGGAAGGAGAACCTGCTCCGCATCGCCGCCGCCGACCTCACCGGCACCGCCGACCTCCGGTCCACATCGGACGCGCTCTCGCGCCTCGCCGACGCCGTCCTCGCCCGCGGCCTCGACCTCGCCCGCGAGGAGCACCCCGGGGAGACCCGCCTCGCGGTGATCGCCATGGGCAAGACCGGCGCCGAGGAGCTGAACTACGTCTCCGACGTGGACGTGGTCTTCGCGGCCGAAGGGGACCTCGCGCTCGCCACCCGCCAGGCCGCGCGCATGATCCAGATCGTCGGGCCCGCCACGTGGCCCGTGGACGCCGGGCTGCGGCCCGAGGGCCGCTCGGGCGCGCTGGTGCGCACCGTGGAGTCCTACGCCGCGTACCTCAAGGACTGGGCCCGCACCTGGGAGTTCCAGGCGCTCCTCAAGGCCCGGCCCGCCGCCGGGGACCTGGAGCTCGGGCTCGAATGGCTCGCCGCGGTGCAGCCGTTCATCTGGGGCGCCGCCGACCGGCCCGGGGTCGTGGCCGACATCCGCGACATGCGCCGCAAGGTGGTCGACTCGGTGCCGGCCGCCGAGCGCCGGTACGAGATCAAGCTCGGGCCGGGCGGCCTGCGCGACATCGAGTTCGCCGTCCAGCTCCTGCAACTGGTGCACGGGCGCGGCGACCCGGCGCTGCGGGTGCGGTCCACACTGGAGGCGCTGGAGGTGCTCGTCGCGGGCGGCTACCTCGCCCGCCGCGACGGCGAGGACCTCGCCGACACGTACGTCTTCCTGCGCACCGTCGAGCACCGGCTCCAGCTCCAGCGGCTCCTGCGCACCCACCGGGTGCCGGACGGCGGCGAGCCGCTGCACCACCTCGCGCGGACCCTCGGCTACACCACCGACGAGGGGTTCCTGGCCGCGTGGCGCGCGCACGCCTCGACCGCGCGGCGCCTCCACGAGAAGCTGCTCTACAAGCCGCTCCTCGACGCCGTCACGCGCGTGCCCACCCTCGAACTGCGCATGACCGAGGCCCAGGCCGCCGGGCGCCTGGCCGTGCTCGGCTTCAACGACCCCGCGAGCGCGCTCACCCACATCAAGCAGCTCACCGCGGGCGTCTCGCGCACCGCGACGGTGCAGCGGGCGCTGCTGCCGGTGGTCCTCCACGAGCTCGCCGACTCGCCCGAGCCCGACCGCGGACTGCTCGCCTACCGGCAGGTCTCCGACAAGCTCGGGTCCACGCCCTGGTACCTGCGGCTGCTGCGCGACGGTGGCCCCGCGGCGGTGCGGCTCGCGCGGCTGCTGGGCACCTCCCGGTACTTCACATCGCTGCTCCTGCATGTGCCGCAGTCGCTCCGGTACCTCTCCGACAACGCCGACCTGACGCCGCGCCCGCGCGCCGAACTCGCCGCCGGGATGCGCCAGGCCGCGGCGAGGCACGCGGACGCGACCGCCGCGATCGGGGCCGTGCGCGCGATCCGGCGCCGCGAACTCATCCGGATCGCCGCCGCCGACATGCTCGGGCTCCTGGACGACCAGGGCGTGGGGCTGGCGCTGTCGGACCTCACCGACGCCGTCCTCCAAGCGGCCCTGGAGATCGCCTCGCGCGGCCTCGACGACGCGCCGCCGATGATCGTGGTCGGCATGGGCCGCCTGGGCGGGCGCGAGACCGGCTACGGCTCCGACGCCGACGTGGTGTTCGTCCACGACGGATCGACCGACCCCGAGCGCAAGGCCGCGTCGAAGATCGTGGAGTCGGTGCGCACGCTGCTCGCCGCGCCCACGGCCGACCCGCCGCTGGAGATCGACCTCGACCTGCGGCCCGAGGGCAAGGGCGGGGCGATCGCGCCGAGCTTCGCCGCGTACCGCCGCTACTACGCCGACCGGGCCCGGCTGTGGGAGCGCCAGGCGCTGCTGCGCGCGCGGCCCGTGGCCGGCGACGAGGGCCTGGCCGCGGCCTGGACCGGGTTCGCCGACGACGTCCGGTACCGGCCCGGCGGGCTCAGCGAGGCCGAGCGCACCGAGTTCCGGCGCGTCAAGGCCAGAGTGGACTCCGAGCGGCTGCCGCGCGGCGCGGACCCCAACGGCCACACCAAGCTCGGTCGCGGCGGCCTGGTCGACATCGAGTGGACCGCGCAGCTGCTGCAGCTGGAGCACGGCGAGGACCCCGCCCTGCGCACCACGCGCACGGTGCCGGCCCTGGAGGCCGCGGCGGCGGCCGGGCACCTGAACGCCGCCGACCTCCTGTCGCTGCGCGAGGCGTGGCTGTTCGTCTCGCGGGTGCGCAACGACATGACGCTCGCGCGCGGCGTCCCGCGCGACGACCTGCCGCGCTCGGGCCCCGAGCTGATCGGGCTCGCGCAGACCCTCGGGTACGGCGACGACACCGAGCGGTTTCTCAACGACTACCTGCGCCTGACCCGGCGCGCCCACGAAGCGGCCCATCGGATCGTCTACGGCGCCTAGACTCGTCCGTACGCGAACGGGGGAGCGGATGATCGACTACACCGTGGTCACGGCCGAAGGCGCGCGCGACCGCCGCGGGAGCGGCGACGACCTCCGGGAGGACGCCGCCGCCGAGGGCGCGTTCGCGTGGGTCGAGTTCGACGCCGCGGACGCCGACGCGCTCGCCGAGGCGCTGCACGCGCTCGGCATGGACCGCTTCGGCACGTACCCGGCGCACGCGGTGCACCCGCGGCCCAAAGTGGAGGTCGTCGACGAGTCGGCGCTGCTGCTGGTCAAGACCGTCTGGTACATCGAGGCGACACGGCAGGTCGAGACCGGGGACCTCGCGATCTTCACCGACGGCCGCTCGCTGGTGACGGTGCGGCGGGGCGTGGTGGACCCCGTTCCCCATGTGCGCGAACGACTCCGGGACGACCGGTTCCGGTCCGGCGGAGTGGTCGCGGTGGTGCACGCGCTGTTCGACGCGGTCGTGGAGCAGTACGACGGCGCGGTGGAGGACCTCACCGACGACGTGTCCGATCTGGAGCGGGCGGTGTTCTCGGGGCAGCGCGTCGACCGCAACCAGGAGATCTACTTCCTCATCCGCGAGACGCTGGAGTTCCAGAACGCGGTGCGCCCGCTGATCCCCTTCGCGCACAACGTGCGGCAGCGCCGGGCCGGGGCGCCGCTGTTCGACGCCTCGGGCTTCGGGGAGGTCGCGGGGCACCTCATCCGGGTCGACTCCGCGATCGAGACGTGCATGAGCCTGCTGACCACCGTCCTCACCGCGCACCAGGGGCAGATCGGGACGTGGCAGAACGAGGACACGAAGAAGATCTCGGCGTGGGCGGCGATCGCGATCGCGCCGACGATCATCTCGGGGATCTACGGCATGAACTTCGACGACATGCCGGAACTGCACTGGGCCGTGGGGTATCCGCTCGCGCTGGTCGCGATGGTGGTCGTGTGCATGCTCCTGTACCGCGGTTTCAAACGCAACGGCTGGTTGTTACGAATCGATGTCCGTGAATCGCAATGGGAAGGACGAGGGGCGGATCCGCCGGGCGCGGCGCCGCGGACGGCGCCCTTGCGCGGCGGGTCCGCCCCTCCGGCCCTGCCTGCCTTCGTAGAACACCATAGCGAACCGCCGCAAAGCGAATGCGTCGAGCCGATGGTGACGGTCCGTGGCCGCCGCGGCCGCGCTCCCATTTCGGTAACAAAGCCGCCATTGAAATTTTTCGATGCGAATGCTTGACTTTCGCGAGGCCCTCCCATAAAAATAAAGATACTTATCAGTTAAGTCTCTTTACCTTTGGGAGGAACATTGAGACGACTGAGGACCCGGCGCTTCATCGCCCTCGCGAGCGCGGCCCTGGCCGTACTCGCGACCGGCTTGATCTACACCGTCGCGAACCCCTTCAGCGCACACGCGGAAACCGTCTGCTCCGACCCCTGGGTCTCCTCCGAGGTCTACGTCGGCGGCGACCAGGTCAGCCACAACAGCGTGGAGTACCGCGCCAAGTGGTGGACCACCGGCGAGACCCCCGGCACCACCGGCGAGTGGGGCGTCTGGCAGTCCCTCGGCGCCTGCTCCGACGGCGGCGACCCGCCCACCACGGAGGAGCCCACCGAGGAGCCGACCGAGGAGCCCACCGGGAACCCCGGCACCGGCGGCAGCATCAACGCCGCCTACTTCACCGAGTGGGGCGTCTACGGCCGCAACTACCACGTGAAGAACATCGTCTCCTCCGGCTCGGCCGAGGACCTGACGCACATCAACTACGCCTTCGGCAACGTCAAGAACGGGCAGTGCACGCTCGACGACTCGTACGCGGCGATCGACAAGGCGTACACCGCCGACCAGTCGGTCGACGGCGTCGCCGACACGTGGGACCAGCCCCTGCGCGGCAACTTCAACCAGCTCCTGAAGCTCAAGGAGATGTACCCGGACATCAAGATCCTGTGGTCCTTCGGCGGCTGGACCTACTCCGGCGGCTTCGGCCAGGCGGCGCAGAACCCGACCGCGTTCGCCAACTCCTGCTACAACCTGCTGCACGACCCGCGCTGGGACGGGCTGTTCGACGGCATCGACATCGACTGGGAGTACCCGAACGCCTGCGGCCTCACCTGCGACTCCAGCGGCACCCAGGCGTTCACGAACCTGATGAGCGCGCTGCGCGGCAAGTTCGGGAACGACGAGCTCGTGACCGCCGCGATCACCGCCGACGGCACGGCCGGCGGCAAGATCGACCTCGGCGGCTACGGCACCGCGGCCCAGTACGTCGACTACTACCAGGTCATGACCTACGACTACTTCGGCGCCTGGGACGCCGACGGACCCACCGCACCGCACTCGCCGCTGAACTCCTACAGCGGCCAGCCCATCGCCGGCTTCGACTCGGCGACCGCCATCGCCAAGCTCAAGTCGCTCGGCATCCCGTCCGAGAAGCTGCTGCTCGGCTTCGGCTTCTACGGCCGCGGCTGGACGGGCGTCACCCAGGCGACCCCGGGCGGCTCCGCCACCGGCGCCGCACCCGGCACCTACGAGGCGGGCATCGAGGACTACAAGGTCCTCAAGAGCGAGTGCCCCGCCACCGGCACCATCGCCGGCACCGCATACGCCAAGTGCGGCAACGAGTGGTGGAGCTACGACACCCCGGCGACGATCGCGACGAAGACGGCCTGGCTCGACGCCCAGGGCCTCGGCGGCGCGTTCTCCTGGGAGCTCTCCGGCGACACGAGCAACGGCGAACTCGTGAACGCCCTCGCGGCCGGACTCGGCTAGACCCGCATCGCTGACCCGGCCGGTCGGCGGGGTCCTCTCCGGAGGGCCCCGCCGACTGCCGTTCAGGCGCTGAGCATCAGCCACAGCACCGCGACGCTCAACGCCAGGAACAGCAAGGGGCCGTGCAAGTTGTGGAACACGCGCTCCCTGACGTGGAGCGCCGTCGCCAGCACGAAGAACACCACCAGTCCGACCGCGGCCGCGATCCCCAAGGGCCGCCAGAACAATCCGGCCGCGAGCCCGAGCGCCGCCGCGCCCTTGACGACGCCCAGGAACGGCAGCCACGGGTCTGGCACCCCCACCGCCCGCGAGTTCGCCTTCACCCAGGCCGCGCCCGCGAAGTTCGCGACCGACTCGACCGCGTTGGCGGCGACGGCGATCAGGGTGACGATCACAAGGGCGACGAACATCGCGGCGGTCCTCCGGTTCCCGCCCGGCGGGCGCCGGGACGCTCCCAGTCTCCGGCCGATCCCCGCACCCGTCCAATACCTGTATCTATAACCTGAGGTTATGGATGTCGACACGCGGTTGCTGCGGTACTTCCGGACCGTCGCCGAGGAGGGCAACCTCTCGCGCGCGGCCGAACGCCTCTTCGTCTCCCAGCCCGCGCTCACCAAGCAGATCCGGCAGCTCGAAGACCGCCTCGGCACCCGGCTCTTCACTCGTTCCAAGCACGGCATGGCCCTCACCGGTCCCGGCGAGGCGCTGGCCGCCGCCGTCCCGGCCGTCCTCGACGCCTGGGACGGCGCCCGCCGCGCGGTGCGCGCCGCCGAAGCCGAAGCGTCCCAGGTGCTCCGCGTCAGCTTCCTCGCCAGCGCCGCCAACGAGAAGACCCAGCCGATCATCGCCGACTTCCGCGAGCGCCGGCCCGGCTGGCGGGTCGAGCTGCGCCAGGCGAGCTGGGGCGACCCCATCGCCGCGCTCGTCTCCGGCGAGGTCGACGCCGCGTTCCTGCGGCTGCCGTTCCCCCGCCAGGACGAGTTCGCGTCCCTCGCCCTGCTCACCGAGCCGCGCTGCGTCGCCATGGCCGCCGGCCACCCGCTGGCGCGGCGCGAGTCCCTGCGCTTCGCCGACCTGCTCGACGAGCCGTTCGTCGCCGCACCCGACGCCGCGGGGGCCTTCCGCGACCACTGGGTCGCGGCCGACGCCCGCGGCGGCCGCGAGGTGCGGGTCGGCGCGGTCACCGAGCACCCCGACGACTGGCTCACCGCCATCGCCAACGGCGACGGCATCGCCCTCGCCCCCGTGAGCGCCGCCCGCTACTACGCCCGCCCCGACATCGCCTACCGCGACCTCGACGGCGTCGAACCGAGCACCGTGGCCCTGGTCTGGCCCAAACGGCACCCGCTCCCGGCCCCCTTGGCCGACTTCATCGCCGCGGCCCGCACCCACGCGGACTGAGCGACCCGCGCTCCGCCCGCCCTAGTGCAAAGCGGTCGATCACGAGATCGGAGTGGGGACCGGCCGAGTTCCACGGTACCGTGGAAGTATGTCAGCGCTCTTCGAGGAGATGCCCTTCTCCGATTTCCTCCACCACCCCGCGGCCATCGCGGCGCGACTCGACGCCGTGCGCGCGATCCGGCTGCGCAGGCGCGGCGCGGCCGACCTCGCCCTGGTCCGGGCGGACCAGAACGATCGCGACGCCACGGTCATCGACTTCACCTCCCGGCTGCTCGCCGGCCTCGCGCGGGCGGGCGAGTGCGACCTGATCCGGCAGGTCCTGCCGGAGGCGCTGCCGTGGTCCGCCTTCCTGCCCGAACACGACCGCGACCTGCTGCTGTCCGAGCTCATCGAAGTCGCACAGGGCTCCGCCTCGCTGCGCAACCTCGGGCCGATCGCCGTTCTGCTGGAGCAGTGGCGCCACTCCGCCGAGATCTACGCCGACCCCGAGACGTACCGGCAGATCACGGCCGATCCGTCCGGCGACCTCGGCCCGGTCCCCGAGCCGGGGGCGGCCGCTTGAGCCCGAAGCGCGGGGACCGCGTAGCCCCGCCGCCCGCCGAGCACGAGTTCGACCTGCGGTTCGCGGATGCGGCCGCCGTCAAAGGCTGGTCCGACCTGGAGCGCCAAGCGAGCGGCAATCTGCGCCGCGCCTGGGACGACCTCCGCGCCGACCCCCGGTCGCGGGCGAACCCGTCCCGGCAGCACCGGCTGAAAGGCGAACTCGGCGAAGGGGTCTGGAAGGGCGTCGCCTGCGAGCGCTGGCAGTACGAGGTGACCGGCGGCGGGCGGCTCTGGTACCTCATCGACGACGGCTCGCGGACCGTGTGGCTCGTCTACGCCGGTACCGGCCACCCGAAGCCCACCGACTGAGGTGCGGCGCCCGCCGCCTCGTCCTACTTCACGTACTTCGCGGGCTTGGTGGCGAGGGTCATGAGCCATTCGAGGGGGCCGCGCTTGAGGAGGGGCTTCCAGACGACGGCGAAGAGCATCGCGCCCGCGACGAACACGGCCCACATGCGCCAGCCGGTCACGTAGCCGACCCCGTTCGCGGGGTGGTCGACGAGGAACCAGACGGCGGCGATGTGGCCGACGTACGCGGTCAGGGACATCGCGCCGACCGCGGTGAGCGGGTACAGGACGCGGCGGGCCCAGACGCTCACTCGGCCGCAGTGGCCGAGCAGGGCCACGAGGCCCGTGATGAGGGTGATCGCGACGCCGATGTTCCCGGCGAGCTCGAACGGGGTGCCCGAGTGCGGGGACGCGGCGGCGAGGGCGGTCCAGTCGAAGCCGGCGGCCTGGTCGGGGAGCTTGTCGTAGATCGAGGCGTGCTCGGTGTCGAACGCCTTCCACTGCTCCTCGGTCCAGTTGAGCGAGTCGGTGCCCGCGAGGGCCTTCGACCACGCCTCGTCGAACGCGGTGTAGTCCGGTTCCACCGGCGCGGGCAGCAGCTTCGCGACGAGCCAGGCGCCGCCGTAGCCGAGGAGCCCCAGTGCGGGGCCGACGACCGCCAGGCGCACCCGGACCGCCTTGCGGCCCAGGTCGAGGCGGCCCAGGGCCATGCCCGCGAACAGGTACGCCATCCACGCGACCGCCGGGTAGGTCCCGTTGAGCGCCAGCGAGAGCAGGCCGTCCCCGCCCCACTGGACGAGCGGGTCGCGGGCGTCGAAGCCCGCCGTCCACGCCGTGTCGGCCGTCCACACCCACTGCACGAGCAGCGGCCCGCCGAGTCCCACGGCCGCCGCGAGGATCGCGAGCGTGCGGGCCCGGAGCTTCACGAACGGGAGCGCGAGCAGGAAGTACAGGCCGTAGAACGCCAGGATCACCGCGATCGAGGTGCCCAGCGAGGTCAGCCAGGTCCCGAGGGCCAGCAGCAGGACCGCGCGGATCGCGATCCGGACCACCGCCTGGCGCAGCGGCCGCCCGGTCTTCGGCCGCGGGCCGCCCGCGATGAGCACGAGCGAGAGCCCGGCGAGGGTCGCGAACAGCGCCGAGGACCGCCCGTGCGGGAGGTCCATGAGGAAGGACTTCCAGGTCCCGGTCTCGTCGGCCCACGGGCCGACGTGCGAGTAGTACATGCCGAAGACGGCGACGGCGCGGGCGGCGTCGAGGCCGAGGACGCGGCCGGTGCCGCTGGGCTCGGGGCGCGAGGGCGGTCCGGCGAGCGCGGGATCGCGCGGTCTGAGGGCGACGGTGTCGGTCATGGCTCCAAGGTGCGGCGGGCCCCGGGCCGTTCCCATCCGGCGGTGCGCCGGTCGCGTCCCGCCGCCGGGACGCAACCCTCCCGCCGCCCGGCCGTTCCGCACCCGCCGATCGGCGGGAATCCACGCCCGCCGAAGCCGCCGACCTGCGAGGACGCCCACAGTCCGGCCGCCTCCGGGCGGCGGGGAGTGGCGGCGGCGTGCTACGAATCGTGAGCGCCAATCGAGAGGAGGCCGCATGATCCGGGTCCTGGTCGTCGACGACGAAGCCCTCATCCGCACGGGGTTCCAGCACATCCTCAACGCGGCCGGCGACATCGAGGTGGTCGCCGCGGTCTCGGGCCGCCAGGCCCTCGCCGAGACCGGGCGGCTCCACCCCGACGTGGTCCTGCTCGACATCCGCATGCCGGACGTGGACGGCCTCACCGTCCTCGAACGCCTCCGCGCGCTCCCGAGCCCGCCGGTGGTCGCGATGCTGACGACGTTCGACACCGACGAGTACGTGGCCGCGGCCCTGCGCATGGGCGCGGCCGGGTTCCTGCTCAAGGACACCGACCCCGAGCACCTGGCGCTCCAGGTCCGCACCCTCGCCGCCGACGGCGTGGTGCTCTCCCCGAAGGTCACCTCCACCGTCGTCGACGGCTACCTCGCGGGCCGCATCCGGTCGAGCACGGCCGTCGACCGGCTGAGCGCCCGCGAGCGCGAGATCCTGGTGCTCCTCGCCGACGGGCTCTCCAACGGCGACATCGCGGCCCGCCTGTACCTCGGGGTCGGCACCGTGAAGGACCACGTGAGCGCGATCCTCACCAAGCTCAAGGTCACCGGCCGGGTCCAGGCCGCACTCGTCGCCGAGCGGGCCGGGCTGCTGCGGGGCGACCGGTGAGGCGGTTCTGGCGCCCCTGGGCGACGGACGCGGCGCTCGTGGTCGTGGCGGGCGCCGACCTCTGGTTCATGTTCTGGTGGCCCGAGCCGTCCTGGGAGCTGTGGCTGAGCGCGCTCGGCGTGGCCGCGCTGGCGGTGCGGCGGCGCTTCCCGCTCGCGGTGTTCGTGCTGACGCTGCCCACGGCGTACTTCAACGGGGAGTCGGCGGCGCCGCTCATCGCCCTGTACACGCTCGCGGTGGTCTCGCACCGGCGCTGGTTCCTCGCGGTGTGCTCGCTGGTGCTGGCGGCGTGCATGATCTGGCCGATCGGCTCGGGCCCGGCGATGCTCTTCGCGGACTCGTGGTGGCTGGCGAGCATCGCGTACGCGCTGGCGCCGGCCGCGGCGGCGGCGTTCCTGGGGCAGATCGTGCAGGTCCGCCGGGAGCTGTCGGCGCGGCTCGCGGAGATCACCGAGGCCCGCGAGCACGAGCAGCTGATGGCGACGCAGAAGGTCCTCGCCGAGGAGCGCGCGCAGCTCGCGCGGGAGATGCACGACGTGGTGTCGCACCAGGTCAGCCTGATCGCGGTCCGGGCCGGGGCGCTCCAGGTGAGCACGGCCGACCCGGAGGCGAAGGAGGCGGCCGGGACCATCCGGAAGCTGAGCGTGCGGACCCTGGACGAGCTGCGGCACATGGTGAACGTGCTCCGCGCCGGCGGCGGGGGCCCGACCGAGCTCTCGCCGCAGCCGACCCTCGCGCAGCTGGGGGACCTGCTGGGCGCCAGCGGGATCGAGGCCGAGCTGCGAGTGGGGGACCTGCCGGACCTCGACCCGCCGAAGGAGCGGGCGATCTACCGGACCGTGCAGGAGTCGCTGACGAACGTGCGCAAGCACGCCCCGGGCGCCCGCGCCGCGGTCTCGCTGGCGCGCACCGGCACCGGGATCACGGTGGCGATCACGAACACGGCCCCGACCCGCACGGCGGTCCCGCTCCCGAGCTCCCGCCACGGCCTGCTCGGCCTGCACCAGCGGGCCGCGCTGCTCGGCGGGACCCTGACCTGGGACCCGACGCCGGACGGCGGCTGGCGGACGGTCCTCACGCTGCCGGTCTAGCGCCTGTATTGGGCCGCAAGCGGTCCGGGACTGGAGTGAACGGCCGCGACGTGGTATACGTATAGTATGAATATACAAGTTGCGGAACGGGGCCTGCCATGGTGAAGATCGTCGCCGACCGCGAGCGCTGCGCCGGGTCGGGCATGTGCGCGCTCACCGCGCCCGCCTACTTCGACCAGGACGACGAGGACGGCCTCGTGCTGCTCCTGGCCGACGAGGCCGCCGACGACGCCGGCGAGGTCGCCGACGCCGTCCAGCTCTGCCCCGCAGCGGCGCTCGGCTTCGCGTAGCGCCGGGGGCCGAAACGGGCCCCTGCGTCAGCTCCGGCGGGAAACGGTTTCGCTAGTATGTGCGGAACTGCTGCTCTCCAATGAGCATCAGCACTTCTCCCGCACTCGTTGCCGCGTCGCCGTTCACCGGCCGTCGCGACCGGAGTGCGCGATGGTCATAATCCTGTTAGGAAGGCGACGCAGTGGCGAAGAAGACCGTGGTCACGTTGTTCGACGACATCGACGGGAGCGAAGCGGCCGAAACGGTCGAGTTCGGCATCGACGGGTACCTCTACAGCGTGGACCTCTCCAAGCCCCACGCCGACGAGCTGCGGGACCGCCTCACGGCCTACCGCGAGTTCGGCACCGAGCTGGGCCGCTACCACGCGAGCAAGGCCCTCCCCGTCAAGAGCCGGGGCACCACCTCCCGCGACGACCGCGACCGCAACCGCGACATCCGCCGCTGGGCCGAGGAGCAGAACCTCCCCGTCAAGGCCCGCGGCAAGCTCCCCGACGGCGTGGTCGCCCGCTACAACGAGGCCCACTCCTAAGACCTCACCACTGGGCGATCGCGAACGCGGCCAGGAAGCCGAGGACCGCGATCAGCCCCGTCCACAGCCGCGCGTCCTCGAACGCCTCCGGGATCATCGTGTCGGCGATCATCGACAGGATCGCGCCCGCCGCGAGCGCGGTGATCGCCGCCAGCAGCGGGTCGGGGGCGTCCCCGAGGAACGCGTAGCCCGCGGCCGCGGCGAGCCCGCTCGCGAGCGCGATCGCGGCCCACAGCCCGAACACGTAGGCGCGCCCGCGGCCCGCCCGGCGCATGCCCGCGGCGCTGGACAGGCCCTCGGGCACGTTGCTGACGAACACGGCCGCGACGGTGGCGGCGCTGACCGGCCCGCCGCCGAGCAGGCTGGTGCCGATGACGATCGACTCGGGGATGCCGTCGAGCAGGGCCCCGAGCGCGATCGCCGTCCCCGAACCCGGCCTGTCGCCCTCGCCCGCCTGCTGGAGCCCCGACCGCTTGCGGTGCCGGGCCCCGCGGCGCGCGAGGGCCGCGTTCGACAGGGTGTACGCGAGCGCGCCCGCGACGGCCCCGAACGCGGTCGGCGCGAGGCCGCCCCGCTCGTTCGCGTCGGCGATGAGGTCGAAGGACACGGCCGACAGGAGCACGCCGGAGCCGAACGCCATGATCCCGGCGATCACCGCCTGCGGCACCTTGACCAGGTAGCCGGCGAGCGCGCCGGCCACCAGGGCCGCCCCGGCGAGGAGCCCCCACCCGCCCGCGGTCAGCCAGCCGGGCACGCCGCCACCGCTTCCGCCATGCGCGCCAGTGTAAGCCCGCGGGGCACCGGCCGGTCCCGGTTCGGCGCCGCCCCTACGATGGACCGATGGCCCTAGACCTGTACGCCGGCGTCCCCGTGAGCGACTTCGACACCGCCGTGGAGTGGTACGCGCGGTTCTTCGGCGCCCCGGCGTCGTTCCTCGCCGGGGACACCGAGGCCGTGTGGGAGCTCGCCGAGCACCGCGCGGTCGCGGTGGAGCTGCGGCCCGACCGGGCCGGGAACGCCCTGAACACGCTGTTCGTGGACGACTTCGCGATGCGCCTGGAGCGGATCGCCCTCGCGGGCATCCAGCCGGTGGTCAAGGAGACCTACCCCAACGGGGTCCGGCACGCGACGTTCCGCGACCCGGACGGGAACGAGTTCTCCCTCAGCGGCGCCCCGGAGTGAGCCGGGCCCGCACGCCCGCAGTGAGCCGAGCCCACCCCGGCCTCACCCCAGCTCCGCCGTACCTGGACCGTCGAGTTCGGACAGCGCCGCCTTGCGTCCCGAGGCGGCCAGGAGCAGCGCGAGCGCGCTGCCCCGCACCTCCGGTCCCTCCCCGATCGCGAGGTCCGCGTCGGTCGCGGTGAAGCGGACCCGCGCGGCCAGCTCCTTCGCGCCGCCCATCGACGCGCCCAGCTCCAGGTGCGTGCGCAGCGCCCGGGCCACCGCCTCGGGGTCGTAGGCGTGCTCGATCCCCAAGGGGCGCCTGATGTCCTCGCCGTGCACGACCTCCTCCACCAGCCGGGTGCCGAGCGGCCCGGGCGGGGTCGAGGTGCGCGGCGCCGCCGCGCGGAGCCGCGCGAGCGTCTCCCGCGGGGTGGCGCCGCGCTCGCGGGCGATGCCCCGGGCGTTCTGGCGGTCGAAGTCGAACCGGGCGCGCACCATCGAGAGGAGGAAGCCCAGCCGCGTGGCCCGCGCCGTGTCCACCAGGTGCGCGGCCACGTCGTGGACGGTCCACCCCTCGCACAGGGACGGCGCGTCCCACTGCGCGTCCTCCAGGAGCGCGAGGTCCTCGATGAGCGCGGCGCGCTCGGCGTGGACCAGCGGCCAGACGTCGCTCCCCATGGCGGACTACCGGTCCAGCACGTCGCGGAGGGCCGCGGCGAACTCGTCGGGCTTGCCGGTCTGGCCGTACTCGCCGCCGAGGAACGCCCCGTGGTCGCCGGGGAGCACGGTCGGGGCGACGCCGATGCGCTCGCCCACCGCGCGGGCGCCGCGGGCGGCGAGGGTGTCGCCGGAGTCCTCGCCGACGGCCACCACGATGCGGGCGACGGCGGCGCGGAGCGCCTTGAAGTCGTGCTCGTAGGCGCCGCAGGTGCCCATGTTGAGCTGGAGCAGCGCGTCGCCGCGGCTGCCGTCGTCCTCGGCGGGGAGGCCGAACGCGGCCGGGTCGGGCGCGGGGCCCTCCAGGTAGGCGGCGTCGAAGGGGCCGTCGTGGGAGACGAACGCGAGGAACTTCGCCATGGCCGGGCCGAAGCCCGAGGCGAGGTAGGTCGCGCGGATGTCGTCGCTGATCGCCAGGGCCGCTTCGGCGTCGGGGAGCGCGCTCGACGCGGGCGGCTCGTGGGCGACGAGGGTCCGCACCAGCTCGGGGCGGCTCGCGACCAGCGCGAGGGCGTTGACGGCGCCGCCGCTGCTGGCGAACACGTCGACCGGTCCGCCTCCGACCGCCTCGATGACCAGGCGCAGGTCGTCGGCGTGCTCCTCGACCTCGTTCTCGTCGGCGCCGTCGGTGCGGGCGCTGCGCTCGGACCCGCGCGGGTCGTAGGTGACCACGCGGCGGTCGCCGAAGTGCGAGGCCAGGGTGGTGAAGCCCGCGGCGGCCATCGGCGAACCGACGATGAGCAGCGGCGTCGCGTCCCCGTCGCCCTCGCGCACGTCGTAGTGGAGGACGGCGCCGGGCGCCTCCAGGGTGTGCGTCTGCGGCTCGGTCATGGTGTCTCCTTCAGGATCAGGGTTCCTCGTCGGGTTCCTCTGGGATACGACGAGCCTGGGGCACCGGATTCATCGCCGCACCGAATTCCGCGAACACGGGCGCATACGGGGCCGCCCGGCGGGCACAATCAGACGGAGCCGAGGAGGGAACGATGAACATCAACGTGGACCGCTCCAGCGTGGCGACGGGCGACGACGCGTACCCGCACGCGAAGACCGTCGACCTGCCGGAGTCGAGCACGATCGCCGAGGCGGTGGCGTACCTGCGCGGGCGCAAGTACCTCGCGCAGATCGCGGGCGGGAAGGCGACCTGGGTGCTGGAGGTGAACGGGAGCCCCGCGGCCGTGATCGCGCAGCAGCGGGCCGAGCCGAAGTTCATCACCGACCCCACCGACCGGCTCGGGTCCTTCGGGACCGACGTGTCGCTCGTGTTCAAGTACCGGGCGCAGATCGACCCCGACGACCTCTACGACACCCTCTCGCAGTAGCGGTAGAATGCACACGCGGGTCACCGCTTTGACCCGGCCTCGGTCGGCAGCGGTGACCCGTTCCCCGTGTCCTCCAACGACATTCAGTCCGTGAGGACCACCAGCCGCTGGGTCGCGCGCGTCATCGCCACGTACCGGTCCACCGCCCCCTCGATCCCCTCGCCGAAGCCCTCGGGGCCGACGAGCACGACCAGGTCGAACTCCAGGCCCTTCGACAGCTCCGGCGTGAGCGAGCGGACGCGCGGGCGCGGCGCGAAGTCCGGATCGCCGATGACGCACGCCGTGCCCTCCGGATGGGCGGCCAGCCACGCCTCCAGGATCCCGTCGAGGTCGGCCCGGGACCCGTGCCCGACCGGGATGCCGCTGCGGCGCACCGAGGTCGGGACGTTCGCGTCGGGCAGCGCGGCCCGGATGACCCGCTCGGCCTCGGCCATGACCTCCTCGGGCGTCCGGTAGTTGATGCTCAGCGACGCCGTCCTGACGCGCCCCATGCCGACCCGCTCCAGCCGCTCGGTCCACGACTCGGTGAACCCGTGCCGCGCCTGCGCCCGGTCGCCGACGATCGTGAACGACCGCGACGGGCACCGCTGGAGCAGCATCTGCCACTCCGCGTCGGTGAGCTCCTGCGCCTCGTCGACCACGACGTGCGCGAACGGCCCCGCGAGCAGGTCGGGGTCGGCGGTCTCCAGGTCCTCGTAGTGCACCAGGGCGTCCTGGAGGTCGGCGCCCTTGAGCATGATCATCGCGCCCTCGTTGTCGTCCTCGGCTTCGAGCAGGTCCTCCACGACCTTGTCGATGACCTCGCGCTCGGAGGCGATCTCGGCCTCGCGGCGCCGCCGCAGCCGCGACGCCTCGGGGTCGCCGATGCGCTGGCGCGCGGCGTCGAGGATCGGCAGGTCCGCCGCCGTCCACGCCTGCGCATCGGCCCGCTGGAGCCGGTCCACGCCGTCGTCGTCGAGCCACGGCGCGCACATGCGCAGGTAGTCGGGGACGGTCCACAGGTCGCCCACGAGGTCGTTCGGCGCGATCATCGGCCACGCCCTCCCGAAGGCCCGCACCAGGTCCCGGTCGCGCCGGAACGCGCGCCGCAGCTGCTCCTCCGACACGTCCGCGTCGTGCTCGCCGGCCATGTGCTTCTCGACCATGTGCTTGTCGACCAGGATGGCCAGCAGCTCCTCCCACACGTCGTCGCGGGCCTCGTTGTGCGGCACGCCGTTCGGCGCCGCCGCGAACGCCTCGGCCCAGTCGTCCGGACCCAGCCACACCGAGTCCCACGGCGTGTCCACGGTCATGCCCTGCTTCGGGACGCGCTCGTACAGGCCGATGGCCGGCTCGATCGCGGCCACCATGCGCGCGTCCGCCTTGAGCCGCGCCACCTCGGCGTCGGGCTCGGGCGGCGCGGTCGCGCCCTCGGGGAGGAGGTCGCGGAGCGTGCAGGTCTGGACGCCCTCCTCGCCGAGGCTCGGCAGCACGTCGGCCACATAGGCCAGGTACGGCTCGTGCGGGCCGACGAACAGCACGTCGCCGCGGTGGTGGCCCAGCCGCGGGTCGGTGTAGACCAGGTACGCGGCCCGGTGGAGCGCCACGACGGTCTTGCCGGTGCCCGGCCCGCCGTCGACCACGAGCGCGCCGCTCGAACCCGCCCTGATGACGGCGTCCTGGTCGGCCTGGATCGTGCCCAGGACGTCGCGCATCCGCGCCGACCTGGTGGAGCCGAGGCTCGCGATGAACGCCGACTGGTCGTCCAGTGCCGCGTTCCCTTCGAGCCCTTCGGGAGTGAACACCTCGTCCCAGTAGTCGCCGATGCGCCCGCCCGACCACCGGTAGCGGCGCCGGCTCACCAGGCCCATCGGGTTCCCGTGGGTCGCACCGAAGAACGGCTCCGCGGCGGGGGAGCGCCAGTCGAGCAGCAGGCGCCGCCCGTCCGCGTCGGTGAGCCCCAGCCGCCCGATGTAGACGGTCTCCTCGCCCACGATCCGGCCCAGGCACAGGTCGAGGCCGTAGCGGCGCAGCGCGTTCAGGCGCCCGGTCAGCCGGTGCACCTCCCGGTCCCGGTCCGCGGCGTGCTGCCCGACGCCGCCGGGCGCCTTCCGGGCGGCCTCCAGCCGCTCGGCCACGTCCGCGATCGACCGCTCCAGGCTCGCCCCGATCGCCGCGAAGTGCCGCTCGTCGTCGGCGATGAGCGCCGGATCCGCCTTGGCGGCCAGGCGTTCGGGGAGGTCGAAGACGCTCTCCTCGCTCATGCGGCCCTCCCCTCGATGAGCAGCTCCGCGGTCCGGGCCGCGCCGTCGGTGCGCATCCGCCCCGCGACCTCCACCGCCCGCGCCTTCGTCTCGGGTGCGAGCGCGGTCTCCAGCGCCGCCGTCATCGCGTCGAACGTCGGCACCGGCCCGTCGTGGCCCGCGCCGATCCCCAGCGCGGCCACCCGGCCCGCCCAGTACGGCTGGTCCGCGATCTGCGGCACCACGACCTGCGGCGCACCCGCCGCGGCCGCCTTGTGCGTCGTCCCCGCGCCGCCGTGGTGCACCACGGCCGCCATGCGCGCGAACAGCTTCCGGTGGTTCGACTCGCCCACCGCGAAGCAGTCGCCGCCGGTCGCGCCGAGGTCGGCCCAGCCGCGCGAGACCACGAGCCGGCGGCCCTGGGCGCGCACGGCCGCGACCGCGGCCTCCGCGGCCTCCCTGCCGTTCTTCCACGGCATCGACCCGAAGCCCACGTACACGGGCGGGTCGCCCGCGTCGAGGAACGCCTCCAGGTCCTCCGGCAGCGGCCGCTCGTCCGGCACGAACCACGCGCCGGTCTGCACCGCCGCGTACCCCGGGGCCTCCGGCCACGGTCCCAGCACCGGATCGGTGGCGAGCCACGGCCGGTCGGTGAGGATGTAGCCGCGCACGTCCTCCACCGGGTCCAGGCCCAGCGCGGCCCGGTGCGCGTTCAGGGCCGGGCCGTACAGGTCCCGGATGTTCGCCGCGTCGATGTCCCACAGCACCAGGTTGTCGGTCTCGTCCGCCGGGTACGGCCGGCCCGGGCGGGCCAGCGGCCGGACCAGCGGCGAGGGGATCACCCCGGGCACGAACGCCGCGCACACGTAGCGCACCCCCAGCCGCTCGGCCGCGAGCGCGGCCCCGGCCGGCGGCAGGCCCGTCCCGATGACGGCGTCGCAGTCCGCGCCCGCGCGCATCACCGCCGCGAACTGGCTCTCGACCAGCCCGGCCGCGCGCCGCGGCGCGTCCGCGGTCGAGGGCGGGCGGTCCCCGCTCAACTGCGGGCGCACCGGCTCGCCCATCGGCACCAGCTCCACGCCGAGGCCGTCGAGCCGCTGCCGGAACTCCTCGTCCGGCGGCGCGCACACCACCGCCTCGGCCCCCCGCGCCCGCAGCTCCGCGGCCAGTCCGGCGATCGGCTCGACGTCGCCGCGCGATCCGAAGGTCGTCATCAGCACCCGCATGTCCAGCTCCCGTCTCCAGGTGTTCCAAGCTCCGGTGAGCCATTGTGCAGCAGGTCAGAGGCGCAATCGGCACCCCGATGCACCCTTTGCCGGGACCGGTGCGATATAAACTGAAGTGGGAAGGAGCGATGGGCCCCTTCCCCTCGCCGCATTTCAGGGCGGACCGTGACGGAACCGGTCGAATCCCACCCTCCGAAAAGCACCCCCGAATGCGTTCAGCGAACCTCCACTTCGGGTACAGGACAAGCAGGCCGGGATCAAGCCGCGAGTGCGGCGGCGGGCAGCGCCCCGGCCCTCCGCCCGCCGCTGGGGAGGCCGTCATGGCTACCTTCCAAGCCCTCTTCTACCTCATCGCGATCGTCCTGCTGGTCATCGCGGCCCTGCCCCTGGGCAGCCGCCGCACCCGCGGCGTCGGACTCGGCCTCCTGGCCGCGGCCTTCGCCCTGACCGCGTTCGCCGCACCGACCATCGACGCGGCGTTCTAGCGTCTTGCCCCCGTCCGCCCCGGCCCGCCAGGCCGGGGCGGACCCCGTCATGTCCGTATCCGTCCCGCGAACCCCTCCTGGGCCGACGCTCCCCGTCGACGACACCGCCCTCCACGTCCGCGACGGGCGCTAGTCCTCCCCGCGCACCCGCCCGGACTCGTACGCCCACATCGCCGCCTCCACCCGGTTGCGCAGGCCCAGCTTGGTGAGGATCCCGGCGATGTGGGTCTTGACGGTGCCGAGCGAGAGGTACAGGCGCTCGCCGATCTCGATGTTCGTCAGGCCGGTCGCGAGGAGGGCCAGCACGTCCTCCTCGCGCCCGGTCAGCGGCGAGACCGGCTGCCGCACTTTGCGGACGGGCTTGGAGAACTCGCCGAGGAGCCGCGCGGTGACCTGCGGCGAGATGAGCGCGTCGCCGTTCGCGGCGGCGCGCACGGCCTCGCCGATGAGCTGCGGGCCCGCCTCCTTCAGCAGGAACCCCTTGGCGCCGGCGCGCAGCGCGCCGTGCACGTACTCGTCGAGGTCGAACGTGGTGATGACGATGACCGCGACCGGTTCGGCGACCGCGGGGCCCGCGAGCATCTGGGTCGCGTCGATGCCGTTGAGGCCCGGCATGCGGATGTCGAGCAGCGCCACGTCGGGCCGCAGCCGCCGCGCCAGGCGCACCGCCGCGATCCCGTCGGCGGCCTCACCGACCACCTCCACGTCCGGCAGCGAAGCGAGCAGCAGGCAGAGGCCCGTGCGCACCGGCTCCTGGTCGTCGGCGACGATCACCCGGATCATGCCCTGCCCCCCAACGGCAGCGAGGCCCGCAGGGTCCAGCCGCCAGCCGGGTCCGGCCCGGCCGCGACCGCGCCGCCGAGCAGCGCCGCGCGCTCGGACATGCCCTGGAGCCCGTGGCCCCCGCCCTGGTCGCCCCTCGCGGGCGCCCCGTCGTCGCGGACCCGGACCCGCGCCTCGTCGTCGTCCACAGTGACCTCCACGTCGATCCCGGTGGCGCCGCGCGAATGCCGGCGCGCGTTCGTGACGCCCTCCTGCGCGATCCTGAACAGCGTCGTCGTGACCACGCTCGGCAGGTCGGCGGGCGCGTCGATCCTGACGGCCACCCGCGGCGGCCCCGGATCGGCGAGGCGGGCCAGCTCGTCCAGGCCCGCGGTCGGCGCGTAGTCGGCGGGCGCGCGGAGCGTGCGCACGAGCGAGCGCATGTCGGCGAGCACCGCCTGCGCCTCGGTCTCGATGACCCGCAGCGACTCCGCGACCCGCGCGGTGTCCTCCGGGTCCGCGCCCGCGACCTGCGCGCGGATCACGATGGCCGAGACGTGGTGCGCGACGGTGTCGTGCAGGTCGCGGGCCAGGGCCTCGCGCTCGCGGGCCCGGACCGAGTCGATGCGCCGCGCCCGCGACTCGACCCGCTCGCGCCGCAGCGCCCCGAGCAGGCAGGCGCCGCCCATGAACGCGACCCCGGCCGCGGTGTCCGCGATCGGGTCGCTGCCGAGGAAGCTGGAGGTCAGGAGCCCGGCCGCGACGATGCCCGCGCCGACGATCCGGTCCCGTCCCGAGCCCCACCGGAACAGCGCGTACGGCGCGGTGAGGAACACGAACGTCGTCACCAGGGCGTTCGGTTCGAACCCGGCCAGCCTGTGCGCCAACGCGAACGCCGAGGTCGCCGCCGTCATCGCCGCCACCGCGGGCAGCGGCCGCGTGCGCCGCCACAGCAGCACCGGCAGGATCGCGAGCGTCACGACCACGGTGACCAGCGGCCAGTCGAGGTCGGGCCGCACGAATCCCTCGAAGACCGAGACGGCCGCCACCGCGGTGAGCAGGGCGCCGTCGCGCGGGCGCGGGCCGTCGGCGCCGGCCGCGCGCGGGCGCGACCAGGCGGCGCCGATCCTGCGCGGCACGGTCCTCATGTCGGTCACACCGTGATCGTCGCAGGCCGCCGCGCGGCCCTGCGCCGCCGGGCGATGACCCATTCGGCGAAGAGCGCGTTGATGATCCACCCGGCGTCCATCTGGATGAGCCGGAACACCGCGTCCGGCTCGCCGAAGAGGAGCAGGGCGGGCCCGGAGGTGAGCACCTGCGTGCCCGCGCCCATCGCGAGCGCGTAGGCCCGGATCATCCACGAGCCGTGGGCGAAGTAGTCGCTTCGGACGATCGCGGCGATCCCGAGGGCGATGAACGCGAGCATGAGGCCGCCGACGACGTACCGCGAGAAGGCGACCGCGCCGGTGTCGGTCGGCGGCACGTCGTAGACCGCGGTCATCCACAGCCCGGTCGCGCCGACCGTGATCCCGGCGGGGACGAGCAGGTACCGCCCGGCGAAGCGGTGCCACCCGTTGTGCCTGCGGCGCAGGCCGGGCAGGAACTGGAACGCGCCGACGATCGAGTACACGAGGGCGCCGGCGATGTGCAGGACCACTGGCAGCGGCATCTGCATGAACCGGGCGTTCGCGTCGGTCTGCGTTGCGCCGGAGGCGATCTCGCCGATGCGGAACGCCCCGGCGATCGAGGGCACGAGGGCGAGGAGGATGAGGCCGGCCGCGATCGTCCATTCGCGACGGCGGCGGGGCTGGGGAGTGTCCATACCGCCATCGTCGGCGCCGGGCCCGGGGCGCGGCTTCGGCCATGTGGCCGGTTCCGGTCCCGCGGGTCTCTTGTTAGGTGATCCTAAATTCATGTAGGCTCAGCTAACTTCACACCCGACGGAAGGAGTCGCCATGCGCCCATCGGCGGCGGAGACGGCCCGCACGCTGGCGCGCGGCCGTCTGCACGGCCTCGTCCGCTTCGACGACGGGGCCGCGGTCACCGGCGTCCAGCACGCCACCGACCGGCTCGGGCGCCCGCTCCTGCTCGTCCCGGCGGGGGAGGAGCTCGCGGCGGTGCTCCGCGGGCGCGAGGCCCCGCGCGTGTCCCTCAGCGTCGACGACGTGCCGCCGCGCTTCGGCGCGCCGAGTCTCGGCCGCGTCCGCGTGGTCGGCGACCTCCTGCCGGTGCCCGAGGCCGAGCGCCGCGACGCCGTCCTCGAATACGCCCGCTCCAACGCCGACCCCGACCTGTTCGACGTTGTTGGTGGCGGAGTCGGCGGCGACGGCGTCGCGATCCACCGCATCGCCCCCGACCGCGTGACGCTCAACCGCGGCGGCACCACCGAGCTGGTCGACCTCGCCGCCTACGTCTCGGCCTCGCCCGACCCGATCCACGAGTGCGAGCAGGACCTCCTCGCGGACCTCGCCGACCACCACGCGCCGCAGATCGAGGGCTACCTGTGCCGCCTCCTCGGCGACGCGACCGCGTTCGCCGACCGGCCGCCGCAGGTCATGCGGCTCGACCGGTACGGCCTCGTGGTCGACCTCGGCGAGCGCGCCGGCGACCTCGGCCGCGGCCGCTGGGTCCGCCTGGAGTTCGCGCGGGCGGTCACCGGCCAGCACGACCTCGCGCACCTGCTCCACCCGATCCTGTGCTGCCACCACCGCGACGACGAGTAGGCGCCGGGCCCCGCGGACCCGGCGCCGCTTCCGCTAGTCGCAGTCCCAGGTGACGGCCTTGAGGACATGGTATCCGTACTCGTCCTCGCCCGCGAAGACCTGGCCGGCCAGCAGCTCCCCGTCCCCGCTCACGTCGGCGGCCATGTCGCCGAACCAGTTCGCGGCCGGGTCGACCAGGCCCGGCAGGTACGTGACCGTGCCGTCCCCGGTGGCGACCGCCGCCCTCGGGTCGACCGTGCCGGCGACCAGCCCGTCCTCGTTGATCCCCTCGGCGTAGCTGAGCTTCAGCACCTCGGCGGTGCCGTCCTCCAGGTTCCAGCGCACGGCGTTCTCCGAGTCCTGCGTGAGCAGGTAGCCCACCGCCCACTCGCCCGCGACGGCGTTCGGGTAGAACGCCACCACCGTCGCCGGGTCGACGCCCTCGGGCAGCGGCAGCTCCTCGCCGGAGCCGTCCGGGTGCCACACGTACGGCACGCTGGTGCCGGCGCCGTCGTCGTAGGACCCGACGATCGTCCCGTCCCCGTCGATCCCGCGCGCCCCGCCCTCGGTCGCGCCCTTCGGCAGCGGCAGCTCGACCGGCTCGACCTGCCCCGGCAGCCACTTCACCGGCACGATCGGGCCCTGGCCCGAGATGCCGACGATCACCCCGTCGTCGTTGACGCCGGTCGCGGCCCCGCCGTCGCTCGACGCGAGCTCCCGCAGCTGGCCGTCCTCGAACGCGTAGGGCCGCTGGACCCCGTCGACCCACCCGGCGCCGACCGCGAGGCCGTCCTCGTTCACATCGGTGAGGATCTGGTCCGCGCCGGGGATCGGCACGGGCGTGGCCTCGCCGTCCTCGTACAGGTACGGGTAGCGCTCGTCGCCCTCCAGCCCGGCCGGGTAGGCGCGGTAGGCGATGACCGAGCCCTCGGTGCTCATGCCCGTGACGACGCTGAAATACAGGCCCTTGGGCATCGGCAGCTCCTGGAGGACGCACGCCTCGCCCTCCGGGGCGGCCTGCGCGGCCTGCGGCAGCGCCGCCGCCGACGCCGCGAGCGCGACCAGCGCACTCCCGGCGATGAGCGCCCGCGGGCGCTTGAAACGTTGCGTGTTCGACACGGTGTCGTCCTTCCTTCGGATCTCCGGGGCGGTGGCCCCGGACCTCCCCAGTACGCGCGCCCGACATCGTTGCGTTGCAACGATTCTCCCGAAAATCTGACCACTCCCGCCCCTGCGGTTGCGGCGACCGGTCAGAATGCACTCGACCGATCCGCCCTGGGAGGAATCGACATGGCCCCCGTCCAGAAGAAGCCGCACCCGGTCCTCGTCGTGGTGCTCCTCGCGGTGGTCGCGGCGGTGCTCCTCGCGTTCCCGGTGGCGCTGTACGCGAACACCACCGCGCTGGTCGACGGCTACCGGGCGTCCCACGGCCAGGCCGGCGTCCCCGGCACCGCCGTGGTCGACAGCGTCTCCAACGCCCGCGGCGGCCAGGTCTGCACCGGCCTCTTCACCCCCGACGACGGGGGCACCCCCGTCGAGGCCCGCATCGAAGTGGTCGGCGGCTGCGAACCGGGCCAGGAAGTCCAGGCCCGCCTCATGGAGGGCCGCCCGTCCCCCTTCATCGGCTACGACGACCCCCGCGCCTGGGAGCCCGGCGCCGGCGACTGGGCGGCCTTCATCCCCCTCGTTGTGCTCTTCGGCCTCCTGAGCCTCCCCCTGCTCATCCTCCTCGCGATGATCGCGAAGCGCCTCCTCCGAGGCAAGGACGCGCCCGAACACTGACCGACCTCCACCCCAGGTCAAGCCCCGACAACCCACCCGCACCCCCGCCTACCGGCGTCAATACCGGGCAGCGGTATGGGGCGGAGGTGCTGTACCCTTGCTGAGGCCGCGTTGCGGCCGGTTCGGGACGTGGCGCAGCTTGGTAGCGCACTCGCTTTGGGAGTGAGGGGTCGCAGGTTCGAATCCTGTCGTCCCGACTTGGAACCAGTGGTCAGGAGGGCTTTCCGGAACTCAGGAAGCCCGACTGAACCGCTCTTCATTCGCCGGTCTGATCGACCGGGATCCCCGTGCGCTGGGCATCGATCGTGCTTGGGTGAGCGCCCTCGGTCGCGGTATCGGGACTTCCTGCTGTTTCGTTGCGCCTCTTCGCATCTCCCCGAACACCTCCTCTGATTCGTTCCCGGGACGATCAGGGTGCATGAGCGCGGTGGACCGGGTCCGGGTGGAAAGATCGCGGTGCGCTGCATCGCGGCGGTGGTGTCGTTTGTGTGATGGGCGCGATCGGTCTGATCGCGACGACATCCGAATCGAGGAACCTGATGACCGTGAGGTCGCAGTCACCGCCGCTGGGCATGCGCGATGCCGCGCGGGCGGTCGCCGAACCGTACGCCGACTTCGATGACTTCTACGCCGCGAACGTCGGGCCGATCACCGCGCAGATCCGCGCCTACGTCGGCGACCTGTCCGAAGCCGAGGACCTGGTCGCCGACGCCTTCGTCAAGGCGCTCGCGCGTTGGAAGACCATCAGCGCCTATGACAACCCCGCCACCTGGGTGCGGCGGGTCGCCTGGAACCTGGCGACCAACCGGCTGCGGCGCGGCGCGGTCCTGCGGCGGCTTCTGCAGCGGCAGCGGCCGGCGCACGTCCAAGGGCCCCAACCCGACCGGATCGACCTGGGCCAGGCGCTGGCCGGATTGAACGAGCGCCACCGCAAAGCGGTGATCCTCCACTACCTGGCCGACATGACGGCGGTGGAGATCGCCGAGCAGGAAGGGGTGGCCGCGGCGACCGTCCGCTCCTGGCTCACCCGGGGCAGAGCGGCGCTCGCCGAGCGCCTGAGCATCGACGCATTCGAGGAGCAGCAGTGAGCACTGACCGACGAGACCCCCTGCACGCCATGTTCCACCGGTACGCCGAGGCCACTGTCGCCGAGGCCGAGCCGCCCGGCCCGGGCCGGCTGCGGGTGCGGCTGCGCCGCCACCGGCAGATCCGCGCCGGCGCGGCCGGTGTGGCGGTCGCGGCCCTGGCCGTCCCCGCGAGCTGGGCGCTCCAGCACCTCGGCGGGGCCGAGTCGAGTCCCGGTCCCGCCGACGGCGGATCGACTGAAGTCTGCGCGCTCCCGTCGGGCGAGGTCCTCGTCTTCGAGAGCCCTACGGCAGGAACGGAAGCGCCGCCGACCGCCCCCGGGCTGCCCGCACCGTGCGAGATGCCGCTCCCGAGCGAGGCGCCCACACATTGGCCGGGCGATCCGCGCTACCACTGCTGGTCGGGCGAGCTTCCGAGTGCCGCACCGACCTACTGGCAGGGCGAGGAGGTCTCCTACTGCTGGATCGAAGTACCGGAGAGCGGGGAGGAGTCCTCGCCCGCAGGCGACTGACCTGAAGGGACACTGCGTGCGGCCGGACCCGGTGCTCAGCTCCGGGTTCCGTACCGCTCCTCCATCCACGCGACCGCGAACGGGACGATGTCCGCGGCGTCCACGAGGACGCTCGCGGCGTGCCCGACCTCGCCGCGGCGCCCGGCGCCGGTGGCGAGGTAGTCCTCCACGATGAGCCGGAAGTAGTCCTCGGGTGGGCCGGTCACGACCGGGTCGCCGGTGTCGAACTCCTCGACGGTGCGCCACTCGGTGCCGTGCGCGGTGGCGAACGGGTACTCGATGCGGATGCGGCGCTTGCCGGGCAGGTCGGCGAGGTGCTCGGCGTGGTGCAGCAGCGTCATGGTGTCGAGGGGCGCGCCGACCATGAGGACCCTGCCTCCGGCCGCGACCAGGCGCGCGAACGGGGAGTCCTCGCCGTAGCCGTAGTCGAGCGGGTGACCGGCGGTGAACTCCTCGGCGCCTGCGCCGAGTGCCGCCACGGAGGCGCCGGGGTTGCCGCTGCGGCGCACGCCGGGCCGGGTGCCGACGGCGGCGGCGAGGACGCCGTGGTCGCGGGCGGGCCGCGCGGTGGCGATGTCGAAGGGCGGCACGTGATCGCGCAGTTCCTCGCGGACCCGGCCGTCCTCGTCCCATACGTCGACGCTCAGCTCCCAGTCCTGGTAGCTCAGCAGGGTCCCGGCGGGGCCGACCGCATCGAGGACGGCGTCCACGAGCGCGTCGGGGCCTCCGAGGACCGGGCCGACGCGACCGAAGGCGGCGTGGGCCATGACGGCGTCGTCTTCGGCGAGGCCGAGGCGGCGCAGGTCGGCGGCGAGTGCCGCGCGGGTGAGGATCTGAGGTTCGCCCATGCTGCGATTCTCACCGATGGCTCCGGGCCGCGCTTACCGGGAGTGCCCTCAGGCGCCGTGGGGCGCTGTCAGTGAGGAGCGGCGGTCGGACGCCTCGGCCCGCTGCTCGTCGCGGTAGGTGCGCGGACTGCGGCCGTGCGCGCGCTTGAACGCCGTACTGAAGGTGAACGGGCTGCCGTAGCCGACGGTCTTGGCGACGGCAGTGACGGTGGCGTCGGGCTCGACCATGAGGTCGGCGGCGAGCGACATCCGCCAGCGGGTCAGGAACGTCATCGGCGGCTCGCCCACGAGCTCCTGGAAGCGCCGGGCGAGCTGCGCCCGCGACACCCGGGCCGCGGCGGCGAGTTCGGCGACCGTCCACGGGTGCCCCGGATCGTCCTGCATGCGCCGGATCACCGGGCCGACGACCTCGTCGGACTCGGCGGTGAACCAGGCGGGCACGGTGACCGCGCCGCCCGCGAAGGCCGCCCGCAGGGCACCGACGAGGAGGAGGTCGAGCAGCCGGTCGAGCACGACCTGCTGGCCCGGTTCCGCCCTGACGGCCTCGTCCGCGAGCAGCGCGATGAGCGGGGACTCCCAGTCGGTCGACCGCAGCACCACGATCGGCGGGAGCGCGTCGAGCAGCCAGCGGCTCACCTCGCCGTCGGTCTGGTAGCTCCCCACGAGCATGACGTCGGGTCTGACGGCCGAAGTGCCCCACGTCCGCACGCCCAGCGACATGCTCTCGAAGATCCTGGTCCCGTCGAGGGTCCGGCAGTGCCCGCCGCGGCCGATGACGACGGTCGGCTCGCGCGCGGGGTCGTCGGTGAGGACGTAGTGCTCCGTTCCGCGGGCGATGACGACGTCGCCCGCGGTGAGGGGGACCGGCACCGATGATCCGTTGTGGACGATCCACATGCGACCGTGGGTGATGGCGACGATGCTGATCGGGGCGTCGTCCTCGATGCGCATCGACCACGGCGAGTCGAGGACGACCTTGAGGACGAAGGCGGACCGGGCGCGAGGGCCGTCGAGGAACTGCGAGAGCACATCCACTCCCCGATCGTAGACGCAGAGAGAGGTATCTGAGCGATTCACCTATGGAGATGCTCACCGGCCCCGCGCAGGATGGTGAGCATGAACCACGACACCACCGCAAGCCCCCGCTACCTGGTCATCGGCGCGAACGGCAAGACCGGGCGCCGCGTTTCCGCGCGGCTCACCGCTGCCGGACACGCCGTGCGCGCCGTCTCGCGCTCGACCGCCCCGGCCTTCGACTGGTACGACGCGGCGACCTGGTCCGCGGCGCTCGCCGGCATGGACCGGGTCTACATCACGTTCCAGCCCGACATCGCCGTCCCCGCCGCTGCGGGGATCATCGAGGCGTTCGGCCGCGCGGCCGCCGCGCACGGGGTCGAGCGGCTGGTGCTGCTCTCCGGTCGCGGCGAGCCCGAAGCCGAAGCGTGCGAGCGGGTCCTGTTCGCGTCCGGTGTGGACACCGCGGTCGTGCGGTGCAGCTTCTTCGCGCAGAACTTCAGCGAGGACTTCCTCGCCGGGCCCGTGCACGACGGCGTCATCGCCCTCCCCGCGGGCGACGTGCGCGAACCGGTCCTCGACGCCGAGGACATCGCCGAGGTCGCCGTGAAGGCGCTGACCGAGGACGGCCGCACCGGGCACGTGTTCGAGCTGACCGGGCCGCGGCTGATGACGTTCGGCGACATGGCCGCGGACCTCGGCGCCGCCACCGGCCGGGAGATCGTCTACCTCCAGGTCACGCCCGAGGAGTACGCCGCGGGCGCCGTGGAGGCGGGGATGTCGGCCGACGACGCCGAGATGCTCGCCGGCTTGTTCACGAACATCTTCGACGGCCGCAACGCGTCGCTGACCGACGGTGTCGCCGACGTCCTCGGCCGCCCGGCGCGCGACTTCGCCGACTTCGCCGCGGCCGCTGCGGCGGCAGGTGCCTGGCCTACCGCTTCGGCTGAGACGACGACGTCGAACGAGACGACGGCTGCCTGAAACGACAGAGCTGCCTGAAACGACGGCGCCGACCGGAACGACAGCCGCGACGCGCTGACCAGCGACCGCACCGATCCCGCGGCGGCCCCCCGAGGGGCCGCCGCCCCGAACCCCGCCACCCTGAACCCCCGCCACCCTGAACCTTCGCCACCACTGACCTAAGGAACCTCCGCTCATGCCCACCATCGTCCTGGCGTCCGCCCTCGTCATCAACGCGCTCATGGCCGGCCTCTACTTCGGCTTCTCCACGTCGGTCATGCCGGGCCTCGCGCGCACCGACCCCCGCAGCTACGTCACCGCGATGCAGCGGATCGACGAGTCCATCGAGAACCCCCGGTTCCTCGCCGCGTTCACCGGTGCGCTGGTCCTGCCGATCGTCGCCGTCTTCCTGCACTTCGGGAGCGACGGCGGGGGCCGGCTGCCGTGGATCGTCCTCGGCGCGGTGCTCTACGGAGCGACGGTCGTCATCACCGGAGCGGTCAACCTGCCGCTCAACCGGCGGCTGCGCACCGCCGGAGCGGTCACCGACCAGAACGCGCCCGCGATCCGCGCGGCGTACCACGACCGGTGGACCCGGTTCAACACCGCGCGCACCGCGCTTTGCACGGCCGCCGTCATCGCCCTGACGGTCGCGCTCGCGCAGCCGCTCGCCTGAGTCCGGGTTCACGCCCGCTCTTCGTGGGCCTCCGGCGCGGCGTGTGCCGAGCCCCGGCGCGCGCGGTCTTCCGCCGCGAGGGCCAGACCCTCGAGCACCTCTCGCTCGGCCTCGTTGGCGCACAACTCGACCGCACGCAGGTACGATTCGCAGGCGGCCGAGAAACGGCCGAGGCGTTCCAGGAGCCCTGCGCGGACGGCGAACAGCAGATGCGTCCGCTCCAGCGACCCGGAGTCGACGAGTCCGTCGATGATCCGCAGCCCCGCTTCGGGACCCGACGCCATCGACACCGCGGCGGCGCGGTTGAGGTCGACCACCGGCGAGGGCGCGAGGTCTCCGAGGGCCTCGTAGAGCGCGACGATCCGGTCCCAGTCCGTCTCGGCGACGGACGGGGCGACCGCGTGGCACTCGGCGATGGCGGCCTGCAGCCCGTACACGCCGAGCCCCCGCCCGGCCGATCGCGCGCGGTCGAGCGCGGCCCGGCCCCGCCGGATCGCCGCGGCGTCCCACCGCCCCCGGTCCTGGTCTTCGAGCAGTACCGGGCGTCCTCGGGAGTCGGTCCTCGCGGGGAACCGCGCCGCCGTCAGCTCCATGAGCGCGAGCAGGCCGGACACCTCGGGTGCGGGATCGATCTGGATCAGGCCGCGGACCAGCCGCAGCGCCTCGTCCGCGAGATCGGTCCGGATCCACTCGCGCCCGTGCGAGGCCGAGGACCCTTCGGTGAAGACGAGGTAGAGGACGTTCAGGACCGAGCCCAGCCGTGCCGGGCGCTCCTCGGGCGGCGGCACGGCGAACGGGATCTTCGCGGCGGCGATCGCCTTCTTCGCGCGGGTGATGCGGGCCTGCACGGTCGGGACCGGCAGCAGCAGCGCGGTCGCGATCTCGTCGGTCGTGAGGCCGCCGACGACCCGCAGCGTGAGGACCACCCGCGATTCCTTGGCGAGGATCGGGTGGCATGCGGTGAAGATCAGCGCGAGCCTGTCGTCGTCGATCGCCTCCGGGTCGAAGAGCGCGTCCGCTCCCGGGCCGGCGTCTTCGAGCTCCTGTGCGAGCATCGCGTAGCGCTCGTCGGCCGCGGCGCGGCGGCGGAACGCGTCGATGGCCCGCCTGCGGCCCACGGCCGTCAACCAGCCCACCGGTTTGTCGGGGATGCCGGCGGTCGCCCAGCTCACCAGCGCCTCGGCGAGTGCCTCCTGGGCGACGTCCTCCGCGAGCGCGAAGTCCCGGGTGTAGCGCGCGAGCGCGCCGACGATCCGCGCGGACTCGGTCCGCCAGACGGCTTCGACGGCGCGCCTCGACTCGCTCATGCCCCGGCCCCGCTCAGAGCTGCCCGGTGGCCTCGCGCCATGCGTGCTCCTTCCGGACCCACTCGTTGTCCTGCGGCAGTTCGTCGATCCGGGTCACGCGCCTGATCTCCACCCGGGTGTGGCGCGAGTACGGCATCCGCCTGGCCCACTCCACTGCCTCCTCTCTGGACGAGACGTCGAGGATGTAGAAGCCACTGAACAGCTCTTTCGTCTCGCCGTAAGGTCCGTCGGACACGATGGGCGCCTCTTCGGTGAAGTCGACGACGACGCTCTCGGCGGGGTCGAGCCCCTCTGCGGCCAGCAGCACGCCGGCGCGGATCAGCTCCTGGTTGTAGGCGCCGATGGTGGCGATGATCGTGTCGAAGTCCGTCTCGCCGGGCTGCTCGAACGCGGTGTCGGTAGGCCGGATGACCAGCATGTACTTGCTCATGATGCTCCTTGGATCGCGGGGTTGCGGGGCCGGGCGAGGGGGCGCGCCTGCACCCTTCGCGGCCGGCCCGGAAGGGTGGTCAGGTCGCTTCGGCCCGGCGCGTGTTCTCGCCCGCGCGCCACTTCGCCATCCTGGCGATGAGCTCGACCGGGATCGGCGTCCCGTGGGGCACCTGGAACTGGCTCTTGGAGGTCTTGTACCCGCCCAGCTCGCCTTGGAAGTGCTCGATGGTCTCGGGCACGGACGAGACGGCGAGGTGCTTCGTGTACGCGGAGAAGTAGAGCACCGGTCCGTGGAGGCGGAACGCGGGGATCGAGTAGCTGATGACCTCCTCCGCCTCGGGGACCGCCGCCCGGATCGCTTCTCGGACGGTCGTGAGGGCCCGCTGGACGTCGGGAGGGAACGCGGCGATGTACTCGTCCACGGTCGCGTACTGGGTCTTGGCCATTGCCTGGAGTCCTTTCACTGGTCCGGCGCGGGGCCGCCGCGGTCGGCCTGCTTCACCGACGGCGATCGACGCAATCAGTGAATGTGATTTACAGTATATGCTGTTCACTGTATCGGCAAGGGCGGAACGAAGCGAGCGGGAGGGCACGGATGGGCGAACGGCGACCCCCGGAGGAGGTCCCCGTCAGCACCACGGTCCAGCGCCTCTGGCGCCGCCGGCCCGCGCCCCGGCGCGGCCCGAAGGCGGCCTTGACCTTGGACCGGATCGTCGAGGCGGCCATCGCGATCGCCGGACAGGGGGGCCTTGCGGGGGTCTCGATGGCGCGGCTCGCCGCGGCCCTGGACGTCTCTCCCGCGGCGCTGTACCGCCACATCGACGGCAAGGACGAGCTCCACGTCCTCATGTGCGATGCGATGGCGGCCCGGCTGCCCGACGTTCCCGAGGGCCTGGACTGGCGGGACGGCCTGGAGTGGTGGACCCGCGCCCAGATCGAACTCGCCCTGGCCGAACCGTGGATGCTCGATCTGCCGCTCGCCTCCGCGCCCTCCGGGCCGCACCGCATCCGTTGGCTCGACCAGGCGCTGGGCGCCATGTCCGGACTCGACCTGGCGCCCGCCGTGAAACTGCGGATCACCGGGCTGCTCGCCCAGCACGTCCTCGGCGAGGCCCGCGTGCAGATCGAGATCGAGCGGGTCACCGCGGCCGCCGAGCGGGCCGACGGGGACGGGGGCGCCGCGCAGGGCGATGCCGCGTCGCCCTACGCGGGGTTCGAGGCGCTGCTGGCCGGTTTCGCCGACCCGGACGACTACCCGGGGCTGTTCTCGGCGTTCGCGGGGGCGAGCGCGGCCGGGAGCGGCGACGAGGAGGCCGCCCACGAGGCGTTCGGGATCGCGGTGCTGCTCGACGGCATCGCGGCCTACATCGCCCGATCCGGCGGGAGCTGAGGGCTCCGGGCCCTGCCGACCGGCGGCTCGAAAAAAGTCGACCGGCGGCTGTCGATTTCCGTCGGCGCGGTTCGACCTCTGTGCGAAGCGGCCCGATCCGGCCGCGACCTGATGAGAGGAACGCACATGTCCACGTCACTCGAAACGTCCCCGACCGGCACGCACGCCGCCCGCACGACGCGAGCGCTCCTTGCGGCGCTCGCCGTCTCGGCTCCCCTGTGGATCGTCGTGTCGCTCGCGCAGGCGTTCACCCAGCCGGGGTTCGACCTCGCCCGCCATCCGATCAGCATGCTCTCGGTCGGCCCGCTGGGCTGGCTCCAGATCACCAACTTCATCGTTGCCGGCTCCCTGGCCGTCGCGGGCGCGATCGGCCTGCGGCGCGCCGTTCCGAGCCGCTGGGCGCCGCGCCTGATCGCCGTCTACGGTGTCGGCTACGTCCTGTCCGGAGTGTTCGTGATGGAACCGGGCGCCGGCTTCCCCGAGGGCACGCCGATGGAGACGTCCGGCACGCTCGCCTGGCACACCGTCGTGCATCTCCTGGTGGGGATGGTCGCCTTCATCGCGCTCACCGCCGCGCTGTTCGTGCTGGCGCGGGCCTTCGCCTGGCGGGGCGAGAAGTCCTGGGCGTGGGCTGCCCGCATCGGCGCGATCGCGGTGATCGCCGGGAACGCGCTCTCGTCCGCGCAGCTCTTCGCGCCTTCGCTCGACCTGGCCATCGGCGTCATGACCGGCATGGTCGTCCTGTCGCTGATCGCCGCGAAGCTGCGCCGCGAGGCGTGACCGGCGGCGCGGTGTCCCGCAGCGCGGAAAGCGCCGCGGGACACCGCGCCGCCATGAGGCCGTCAGGGAACGGAGCCGCCCGCCGCACCGGAGGTTTTTCGCCGCGGTTGTCGATCCCGGGGCGGTGCCGTTCGTCGTTGGGGAGAGGGTCCAGTCAGGGCCCCTGAAGTGATGGGATGGGCAGATGGCGAAGTACATGATCCTGATCTACGGCGACGACCGGCAGTGGCAGGAGATGACCGACGAGCAGCGCAAGGCCCATGCCGTCGCGCACGACGCGTTCACCGCGAAGGCCGGTGAGGCGATCCTCGGCGGTGAGGAGCTGGAGCCCGCGGCGGTGGCGACCTCCCTGCGGTCGGGCGCGTCAGAGCGGGTGACGATCACCGACGGGCCCTTCCTGGAGACCAAGGAGGTCCTGGGCGGGTTCTACCTGCTGGAGGCCGCCGACATCGACGCGGTCACGGCGCTGGCGTCGCTGCTGCCGGAGGTGCGGCAGGGCCACAGCGGCGTGGAGATCCGACCGGTCGTCGACCACGGATAGCGGGTGGACGACGACGTCAACGCGGCGGTGGCGCTGGCCCACCGCCGCGACTGGGCCCAGGTCCTCGCCACCACCGCGCAGCTCACCCGGGATCTGGACCTGGCCGAGGAATGCACCCAGGACGCGTTCGCGCAGGCGCTCCAGACGTGGCCGCGCGACGGCGTTCCGGCGCGGCCCGGGGCGTGGCTGACCACGATCGCGCGGAACCGGGCCCGCGACGTGCTGCGGCGCGAATCGGCCTTCCGCCGCTCGATGCCGCTGCTCGTCGGCGACACCGCGGTGCCCGGTCCCGAGGACGCGCTGGACGACGACCGGCTGCGGCTGGTGTTCACCTGCTGCCACCCCGCCCTCGCCCCGGAAGCGCAGATCGCGCTCACCCTGCGGCTGGTCTGCGGGCTGTCCACAGCCGAAGTGGCCCATACGTTCCTGGTCCCGGAACCGACCATGGCCGCGCGGATCACCCGGGCCAAGAAGAAGATCCTCAAGGCGCGCATCCCCTACCGCGTCCCCGCCCCCGAGCACCTCGACGAACGCGTCGACGCCGTCCTGGAGGTCGTCTACCTCATCTTCACCACCGGCCACACCGCACCGTTCGGCGCCCACCTGGTCCGCGGCGACCTCACCGCGAGCGCGATCCGCCTGGCCCGCATGCTGCACCTCCTCATGCCCGCCGACGCCGCGATCAGCGGCCTGCTCGCCCTCATGCTGCTCATCGGCGCCCGATCGGCCACCCGGTTCTCGCCCGAGGGCCGATTGCTGCTCCTGTCCGAACAGGACCGCACCCGCTGGAACACCCGGGCCATCAACGAAGGCGCCGCCCTGCTCACCGACGCCCTGTCGCGCCGGCCGCCCACGCGCTACGCCGTCGAGGCCGCGATCGCCGCCGTCCATGCCGAGGCGCCGACCTGGGAGGACACCGACTGGTCCGAGATCGTCGGCCTGTACGACACCCTGCTGCGGCTGCGACCCTCCCCTGTGGCCGCGCTCAACCGCGCCGTCGCGATCGGGCTGCGCGACGGACCCGCGGCCGGCCTGAGCGCACTCGCACCGCTGGAGGCCGAACCGGCGCTGGCCGCCTACGGGTACCTCAGCGCCGCCCGCGCCGACTTCCTCCGCGGGCTCCGCCGGTGGAACGAGGCCGCCCTCGCCTACGAGGAGGCGATCGCCCTCACCGGCAACGACGTCGAACGCTCCTTTCTCGACGGACGCCTCACCGAGGTCAAGGCTCATCTGAAGGACTGAGCGCGTCCGGGATCCAGCGCGGTTCGCCGATCACGGAGTCGATCGGAAGCGGCGGCTCGCGGTCGAACGGCGGTCTCACACCGCCGGGGCCGAGGTAGAGGCTGGAGTCCGGTGCCGCCGGCGGTCGGCCCTGGCAAGCACCTCGATCACCGCGACGACCACCACGAGCGTGAACGCGATCCACAGCGTCCCTTCGACGCCGCGGTGCGGCCACAGGATCAGCCACACCACCGCGGCCGCCACGGCGACCGCCTCCAGGGTCCGCCGCGACCGCGCCGCGGCGCCCGGGACGGGGCCGAGCGGCAGGCCTGTGCGGACGAGGCCCGCGGCGGCGAGGTCGAGGAGGAGCGCGGCGGCGCCGCGGATCGCGGTCGCGGCGCGGCCCGGACCGGCGAGCCAGGCGGCCACCGCGACGACCAGGGCCGCGACGATCACCGTCTGCGCCCCGGCCAGCAGGAACCGGGTCACGATGTCGTACACCGCGGCCACCGCCTGCGGCGAGCGCACGCCCTCGGGCAGGTTCGCGAGCGCCGCGGTCCGCGCGACGGCCGCGCCCGCGAGGAGCAGCGCCATCGCGGCGGCCAGGAGCAGCGCGCCGACGAGGAGCGCCCGGCGCCGACCCGGCGCGAGGAGCACCCCGGCGAGCAGCAGGGCGATGGCCGCGAGCGGCAGGACCCACCGGAGCACGTCCAGGAGCGCGGCGGCGCCCTGCGCGTTGGCGATGCCCTTGACCTCGACGAGCGGGAACTGCACCGAGACCTGCGGAAGGCGCTCGGCGATCGTCAGGCCGCGGGCGACCAGCAGGTCCTTCACCTGCTCCACGAGCGGCCCCAGGTCGAGGTACACCGTGTCGCCTTGGAGCTGGAGCGATTCGGACGCCTCGCCGCGCAGGATCGCCGCGACCGCCTCGTGCGCGGTGGTGTTCGCGTTCGTCCACAACTGCGCGAACCGGTCGGAGTAGACGACGGTGTGCACCTGGTCGTCCACGAAGCCCTCGACGGCCGCGGCGACGGGCCCCGCGAGGGCGTCGAGCGCTTCGGGCGAGCCCTCGGTCTGGATCGCGTCCAGGGCCCGCGCGACGTACCCCTCGACGTCGAGCCGGTCGTTGACGGCCTCGCCGACCCGGTCGGCGACGGCGGCCCGGATCTCGGGGTCCTCGGCCAGGGGCGCGACGGTCGCGACGTACCGGTCGGTGTCCAGGAGCTGGTCGCGCGCGTAGAGGACCACGACGGACGCGACCGCCAGCAGGGCCGCCAGGATCAGCAGGAGCGTGGAGCCGAACCAGCGCGCGCCCCGCCGCCCCCGTCCCGGCCCTCGCGCGGCCTCGGCGCGGAGCCGTTCGAGCTCGGCCCGCTCGGCCTGCGACAACGGCATGTCGGCCATCGCGTCCCCCCGTTCGCCCGGCGTGGAGTCAACGTACCGAAGCCGAGGTCCGCTCGCGGTCGCTTTCCGCGCGAACCGCCTCGCCGGACACCCGCGGTCCGCGCGCCGCGCAGTTCCGGTGAAACCGGTGTCCGGGAACGGGCGGCGCGGTAGCGTCCAGCCAGGACCGGGCCCGGACGCGGCCGGTCGGGGAGGCGCACATGGAAGACAGGGCACCGGTCGACCTGGTCCTGGTCGAGTTCTCCGGCGGGCGCTTCGACGGCGCGATCCTCGCCGAGCTCGAATCGCTCACCGCCGCCGGCACGATCACCGTCATCGACGCACTGCTGGTCAGCCGCACCGAAGACGGGTCGGTCGAGTGGATCGAGGCCGCCGCCGCGGACGAGCGCCTCGCGTCCCTCGTCGGCGACCCGGCCGGGCTGCTGGCCGCCGAGGACGCCGAAGCCGTCGCCGCCGAGCTCGAACCCGGCACCGCGATCGGCATGCTCGTGTTCGAGCACGCCTGGGCCGCCGCGCTCGCCGCCTCCATCCGGGGCAAGGGCGGGCGCGTGGTCGACTGGGAACGCGTCCCGGCCGCCGCCCTCGCCGAACTCGCCGCGACCTGAGGAGACACGCCATGCCACGACGCTTCGGACGCCCCGGCCTGCTCGGCACGATGGCGCGCACCGCCGTCATCGCCGGGACCGCCGGCGCCGTCAACCGCTCTATGGAGCGCGCCTCCCAGAACCGGGCGCAGACCCAGGCCGACGCCCAGGCGTACCGGCAGCAGGCCGCCGCGCCCCCGCCCGCGCCGTCCGGCGGCGGGGACGACATGCTCGCCCAGCTCGACCGCCTCGCCCAGCTGCACGCCGCGGGCGCCCTGAACGACGCCGAGTTCGCCGCGGCCAAAGCCAAGCTCCTGGCCTGACCGGTCCCGCCATGCGCTTCCTCGTCCGGACCCTCATCACCGCGGCCGCCCTCGCGCTGGCCGCGCTCATGATCGACGGCATCCGCGTCGACGCGGCGGGCCCGGTGCGCAACACGTTCACGCTCATCGGGGTCGCGCTCGTCTTCGGCCTGGTCAACGCCACCCTCAAACCGCTGTTCCGCCGCGCGGGCGGGTGCGTGTACTGGGTGACGCTCGGCCTCGCGGCCCTGGTCGTGAACGCCCTGCTGTTCCTGCTGACGGAGTGGATCGCCGACGCGCTCGGCCTGCCGTTCGCGATCGACGGGTTCCGGCCGGCGTTCTGGGGCGCGATCTTCGTCGGTGTCGTCTCCTGGATCGTCGGCCTCGCCGTCCCCGACCGGACCGCCTCCTAAGCCGCGAGCAGGGGCGGGAGGGCTCCCGCCTGCGAACGCCCCGCCCGGCGGCTCGCAACGCTCGCGCGACCGAATTGACAGGCGTCGAAGTCGTGCATATCATGGCCCCACCCTCACCTGAAAGTTTCATGAAATCCCCGAAACTTTCGGAACCCTCGTGTCCCTCCTCCGCGTTGGAGCCTGCAACCCATGAATCAACAAGCTCGCGAACGGCGCCGGCGACTGCCCGCGCTGGTGGGCGGAGCACTGCTCCTGCCCGCGGCGGCGTTCGTGTTCGCCCCGTCCGCCTCCGCCCAGGACGGCGTCGTCTACTCCTCCGACTTCGAGGACGGCACCGCCGGCGACTGGGCCCCGCGCGGGCCCGTCACGCTCGCCGTCGAGGACGGCGCGCTCCTCACCACCGGGCGCTCCGCCGATTGGCACGGCCCCTCGGTCGACCTCACCGACGTCGTCGAACCCGGTGGGGTGTACGACATCTCGGTCTCCGTGCGCTTCGCCGACGGGAGCGCCGGAGACGCGCTCACCGCCACCGTGCAGCGCGAGACCGCCGACGGGACCTCCTACGACAGCGTCGTGTACCAGGCCCCGGCGAGCGGCGACTGGAGCACGCTGTCGGGGGAGTACTCGATCGCCTCGCCCGCGACGAGCCTGACGTTCTACGTCGAATCGCCCACTGTGGACGCCTCCTACTGGATCGACGACTTCACCGTCACCGAACTGGAGCCGCCCGGCATCGAACCCGACATCCCCAGCCTCAAGGACGTCCTCGCCGACGACTTCCGGATCGGCGCCGCCGTCGACGGCCGCGACCTCGTCGAGTCCTCCGGGCAGCTGCTGAACAAGCACTTCGATCAGATCACCGCCGAGAACCACATGAAGCCCGACGCGATCCAGCCGACGGAGGGCGACTTCAACTTCAGCGCCGCCGACGAGCTGGTCGACTACGCCGAGGCCAACGGCATGGACGTCTACGGCCACACCTTCCTGTGGCACACCAGCCAGGTCCCCGAATGGTGGTTCGAGTACCCCGAAGGCCACCCGAACGCCGGTGAGCCCCTGGGCAGCTCCGCCGAGGATCGGCAGATCATGATCGACCGGCTGGAGGCCCACATCGGCGCCCTCGCCGGCCACTACGGCGACCGCATCTGGGCCTGGGACGTCGTCAACGAGGTCATCAGCGACAACAACGCCGAGGTCTACCGCCACAGCCGCTGGTACGAGATCTTCGAGGGCCCCGAGTACGTCTACGAGGCGTTCCGGATCGCCCGCGAGCAGTTCGACGCCGTGGGCGCCACCGACGTCAAGCTCTTCATCAACGACTACGGCACCGAGAACCCCGGCAAGGGCGACAACCTCTACGGCCTGGTCCAGGACATGCTCGACGCGGGCGTGCCCGTCGACGGCGTCGGCCACCAGACCCACATCAACCTGAACACCTCCATCGACCAGATCGAGGACACCCTCCTCAAGTTCGCCGACCTCGGCGTCCTGCAAGCGGTCACCGAACTCGACGTCGCCATCGGCGCCCCCGGCGAGGGCGAGGAGTTCCCCGAGTACGAGGCCCGCCTCATCGAGCAGGGCCACTACTTCCGCGACCTGTTCGCGATGTACCGCGAGCACAGCGACCTCCTCGAGTCGGTCACCGTCTGGGGCCTGCACGACGGCCGCTCCTGGCTGCGCTCGGAGACCCGGCCCCTGGAGAGCCCGCTGCTGTTCGACGACACGCTCCGGTCCAAGTGGGCCTACTGGGGCATCGTCGACCCGAGCGTCCTCCCCGAGATCCCCGACACCGAGGACCCCGAGTTCGCGCGCGTCCAAGTGCCGCTGGCGGACTCGGCCCCCGCGATCGACGGGACCAGGGAGGCCGCCTGGGACGAGGCGTCCACTGTGGCGACCGAAGTCAATGTGGAGGGATCCGCCGACGGCGCCAAGGCCGACGTCTCGCTCCTGTGGGACGAGAGCGGGATCTACGCGCTCTTCGAAGTCACCGACCCGGCCCTGGACGAGGCCAGCGCCAACCCCTGGGAGGAGGACTCCGTCGAGGTGTTCCTCAACCCGGGCAACACCAGAGGCGGCGGCTACGAGGCGTCCGACGGCCAGTACCGCGTGAGCTTCACCAACGCGGTCTCGGTGGGCGGCAACGGACCCGACGCCGGCGAGGTCACCAGCGCCGCGACCGCGACCGACACCGGGTACCTGGTCGAGATCAGGGTCGCCATGGCGCCCGAGCAGGCCGCGATCGGCACCGAGCACGGCCTGGAACTCCAGGTCAACGACGGCACCGACGGCGTCCGCACCGCCGTGCACACCTGGTACGACCCGACCGGCCTGTCCTGGAACACCAACGCCAACTGGGGCATCGCCGAGTTCGTCGAGGACGTCGAGGAGCCGGGCGGCGGCGGCAGCCTGCCGAGCACCGGCGCCGCGCTCACGGCGACCATCGCCGGAGCGGCCGCGCTGGCGGTCGCCGGCGCGCTGACCGTGTTCGCCGTCCGGCGCCGCCGCGCCGCCGCGAACTGGGGCGAGTAGTCGCCGGCGCCGGTCCCGGGCGGGTCGCCCGCCCGGGACCGGCGCCGCACGTTCCGCGGGCGCGCGGACGCCTCCCACCCCGGCTCAGGGATGCATCCGCGCGCCCTTGACGACCCGGTCGACCGCGTTCTTCGGTCCGTAGACGCCGATCCCGGCGAGGTCGAGCTTGTCGGCCGCGCGGACCGCGGCGCGGTTGTCCCGGTCGTTCCCGGTGGTGAACAGCTCGGTCGTGAACAGCGACAGGCGGAGTCCGCGCGAGAGCGCCTTCGCGTGCGAGGCGGCCAGCTGCTCCCCGCCGGCCTCCAGGACCATGACGGGCTGGCGGAACATCGGCAGGTAGGCGTTCCCCGCCGCGTCCTCGTAGGGCTCGCCCATGACCTCCGGCTCGGCCGTGCCGAGGCCGCTGACCAGGAACGCCGTGACGTTGAGGCGCTGCCAGACGGCGAGGTCGGCGCGGAGCAGGACGGCGATCTTGGTGTCGAACCGGACTGGTGCTTCGTGATCCATGCGGGCAACGCTACGAACCGGCGCGGCCCGGAGTCTTGTACGTTCTAAACGTGGTGTCCGAGGTCAAGGCGTGGCGACCGGCCGTGGGCGGGGTCGCCGAGGCGTTCCACGCCCGCTTCACCGACCACGCCTACCCCATGCACGTCCACGACACGTGGACCTTGCTCCTCATCGACGAGGGCGCCGTCCGCTACGACCTGGACCGCCACGAGCACGGCGCACTCCGGAGCCTGGTGACGCTGCTGCCGCCGCAGGTCCCGCACGACGGCCAGTCCGCGACGCCGCACGGGTTCCGCAAGCGGGTCCTCTACCTCGACGGCACGCTTCTGGACGACGCCCTCATCGGCCGCGCGGTCGACGGCCCCGAGATCGCCGACGCCGCGCTGCGGGGCCAGGTCCACCTGCTGCACGAGTCGCTGGTGCGGCCGGGGGACGAGCTGGAGGCCGAGAGCCGCGTGGAGCTGGTCGCCGACCGGCTCCGCAGGCACCTGCGCCGCCGCGACCCGGTCCCCGAGCCGGTGCGCGACCGGCGCCTGGCGCACGCGATGCGCGACCTGCTCGACCGCCGCATCGGCCCTGGGGTGAGCCTGCGCGAGGCCGCGGCCGAGCTCCACGCCCACCCGGCGCACCTGGTGCGGGCCTTCGGGAGCGAGTTCGGGATCGCCCCGCACCAGTACCTGGTCACGCGCCGCGTCGACCGCGCCCGGCGGCTCCTGCTCGCCGGGCGGCCCGTCCACGCGGTCGCCGCGGCGACCGGGTTCTACGACCAGTCGCACCTGACGCGGCACTTCAAACGCGTCGTGGGGACGACCCCGGCCCGGTACGCGGGCTCGAACGGCAGGCCGACTGTCTTGTAAACAGTAGGTTGCGGGTTCGAGACCGCCCCTACAGCCGGTTCCGCGCGGTCGCGGACCCCGAATCCGCCGACGGCCGTCGCCAACTTCCTCCAAGCGCACGAAATCGAAGATGTTGACTGTCTCAATGTGTTGATGTTAGCCTTCACATCACCTGTTCCGGCTGCCTGACCCCTATTGGAGTGGCCCATGCCAGCATCCCCTTCCGCGCGCCTCAGTCGCCGCGGACTGTTCACCGCGGCCGCCGCCGCGCCGCTCGTCGCCGCGTTCCCGGACGTCGCGGCGGCCCAGACCACCTACACCGGCTACCTCATGGCCCACTTCATCGGGGAGGGCACCGGCGGCGAGCAGATCTACCTCGCCCACAGCGACAACGGCCTCAACTGGACCGACCTCAACCGCGGCCAGATCGTGCTCCGCAGCCCGATCGGCACCCAGGGCGTGCGCGACCCCGTCATCGTGCGCAACCCGGCCGGGAACCGGTACTGGATCGTCGCCACCGACCTGCGCATCGGCTCGGGCACCTCCTGGGACGACGCCGCCAACCGCGGCAGCCGCAACCTCGTCGTGTGGGAGTCCACCGACCTCGTCAACTGGTCCGCGCCCTGGCTCCTCGGGGTCGCGAACTCGATCGGCGACGCCGGCAACGCCTGGGCCCCCGAGGCCATCTGGGACGCCGGGGCCGGGAACTTCCTGCTCTACTGGGCCACCAACTCCACCGTCGGCGGGATCAGGAAGCACCGCATCTGGTCGGCGCGCACCACCGACTTCCGCTCGATCACCACCCCCACCGCGTACATCAACCTCGCCGGCAGCGAAGGGCTCATCGACACCCAGATCGTCGAAGCGGCCGGCAGCACCGGCGGCTACCGCTACTACCGCGCCTCCAAGACCAGCCAGATCGTCATCGAGGGCAGCAACTCCCTCACCGGCACCTGGACCCGCCTCGGCGACCTCGCGAACCTCACCGGCGGCGGCGTCGAAGGCCCCATGTGGCAGAAGTTCAACGACCGCACCGAATGGGCGCTGTGGCTCGACCAGTACGCCACCGGCCGCGGCTACATGCCCGTCCTCACCACCAACCCCGCCGCCGTCTCCGGCTACCGCACCACCTCCGGCTACAGCCTCGGCGCGAACCTGAAGCGCCACGGCTACGTCCTCAACCTCACCCAGGCCGAGGAGAACCGGGTCCTGGGCCGCTACCAGTCCCCGGTCTGGAACCGCCTCCAGTCCTACAACTTCCAGGACCGGTACGTGCGCCACGCGAACCTCGACGTGCGCATCGACGCCGGCGTCAGCCCCGGCGCCGACGCCCAGTTCCGCCTCGTGCCCGGCCTCGCGTCCTCCAGCGCCGTCTCCTTCGAGTCGGTCAACTACCCCGGGTACTTCCTGCGGCACGTCGACTACGACTTCGTGCTCGCCCCGCGCGACGGCACCTCGCAGTTCAACGGCGACGCCACCTTCAACCGCGTCTCCGGGCTCGCCGACGCCTCGTGGAGCTCGTTCACCTCGTACAACCACCCGACCCGCTACATCCGCCACTACAACTACCTGCTGCGCCTCGACCCGGTCTCGACCGCCACCGAGCGCGCCGACGCGACCTTCCGCGTCACCTCCTGACCGCCCGGTCCGGGGCGGGCGCCGAAGCGATCACGAATCGAGAAGCGCCGGGGCCCGCCCCGGAAATAGCCTGTAAGCATGACCTACATCGAAGACATCACCGTCGAGGCCGCCGACGCGCAGGCCGCCGAGGACTTCTACACCACTGCGTTCGGTCCGGAACTCCCGCTGAAGTTCCGCGCCTCCGAGGAGCCCACGAGCGGCTTCCGCGGCTTCACGCTCGACCTCATCGCCTCCCAGCCCGCGAACGTGGACCTGCTCTTCAACGCGGCCGTCGAAGCCGGCGCCGAGGTCGTCAAGGCCCCCGTCAAGTCCTTCTGGGGCTACGGCGGCGTCCTGCGCACCCCCGACGGCGTGGTCATGAAGCTCGTGTCCTCCTCCAAGAAGGACACCGGGCCCGCCGCCAAGGAGTACGACGAGGTCGTCCTCCTCATGGGCACCACCGACATGAAGGCCAGCAAGAAGTTCTACGAGGACAACGGCCTGGAGGTGGCGAAGAGCTACGGCGGCAAGTACACCGAGTTCGCGACCGAGAAGGGCGCCGTGAAGCTGGCCCTCTACCCGCGCAAGGCGTTCAAGAAGACCGCGTTCGTCGACACCGAGGGCTCGGGCTCGCACCGCATCGCCATCGGCGGCTCCGGCGGGTCCTTCACCGACCCCGACGGCTTCGCCTGGGAGGGCACCGGGGCCTGATGGACCTCGTGCTCCACTCCGCGACCCTGCCGCACACCGACCCCGACGCCTCGCTCGCCTTCTACCGCGACGCCCTCGGCTTCGCGGTCCGCTCCGACGAGGGCGACGCGGGCGGGCGCTGGATCACCCTCGCGCTGCCGGGGAGCCCCGGGACGTCCCTCGTCCTGGAGCCCCCGGGCGCCGCCCCCGGCGTCACCGCGGCCGAGCGCCGCATGATCGCCGAGATGATGGCCAAGGGCACGTACGCGGCCGTCACCCTCGCCACGGCCGACCTCGACGCCGTCTTCGCCCGCCTGCGGGACGCGGGCGCCGAACTCGCCTGGGAACCCGTCGACCAGCCGCACGGCGTGCGCGACTGCGCGTTCCGCGACCCCGCCGGCAACCTCGTCCGCATCAGCCAGCGGCCCTGACCCTCGCGCCCGGCCCACCGGCCGGGCGCGACGCGTCCCGGCCCAGCGTCCGAGCCGCGACTGTCCACCCGGGCCGCGACTCAGCCCAGGTCGCCCGCACCCCGCACGACCACCCCGTACAGGTCCGCGATCGTCGCGAGCGCCGCCCCGTGCAGGGCCGCCGCGCTCGTCTCGCCCACCGCCGAGCCCAGCGGCCGGGTCGCGCACGCGTCGGCGACCACCGTCGGGCGGTTCCCGCGCAGGAACGCGCCCTGGGCCGTGAACTGGACGCACATGTGGGTCATGAACCCCGCCACCACCACGTCCCCGTGCCCGGCGGCGTCGACGACCCCGCCCAGCCCGGTGCCCACGAACGCGTCGGGCACCGACTTCACCACCACGTCCTCGCCGTCGACCGGCGCGACCCTCGGGTGGATCTGCCCGATCTCCGCGCTGTAGTCGTACGGCCCGGGACCGCCGTCGTTCACCACGTGCACGACGTGCGCCCCGGCCTCGCGGGCCCGCGCGAGCAGGTCCGCCGCCGCGTCGAGCGCGGGCTCCCAGCCCTCCAGCTCCATCACGCCCCGCGTGTACGTGTTCTGGTAGTCCACCAGGATCAGCGTCGCGTCGGACAGCGCCGCCGGGGCCTGGTCCAGGCCGATGATCTCGCGCAACGTGCTGGCGCCCATGGGTTCCTCCTCAAGGTTCCGGCCGCCCCGCGGCGGCCCGGGCTCCACGCTACGACCGCCCGGGTGTGTCCGCAATGTCGCCTGACTTGCAGATACCGACATCCGCGGCTAGGGTCGCGGCCATGGACCGTCCCGAACGCCTCGTCGTCATCGTGCTCTTCGACGGGGTCGACCTCCTCGACGTCACCGGCCCGCCCGAGGTCTTCGCCCTGCTCGAACGCGACCTCGGCGAGGCCGCGGGCTACCGGGTCGTGCTCGCGGCGCCGGGCGCGGCGCCCGTGACCACGTTCGCCGGGGTCCGCGTCCTGCCCGACACCACCCTGGACGCGCTGGCGGGGGAGCGGATCGACACGCTCCTGGTCCCCGGACGCGTCGAGGCCGCGCCCGGCGGCCGGGTCCGCGCCGTCACCGACCCGGAGGTGGTCGCGCACGTGAAGACCTTGGCGCGCAACGCGACCCGGGTCGCCTCGGTCTGCGTCGGTGCGCACATCCTCGCCGAGGCCGGCCTGCTCGACGGCCGCCGCGCCACCACCCACTGGTCCACCGCGGGCCAGCTCGCCGCCGAGCACCCGGCCGTCGCGGTCGACGCCGACCCGATCTTCATCCGCGACGGGCACGTGTGGACCGGGGCGGGCATCACCGCGTGCCTCGACCTCACGCTCGCGCTGGTCGCCGAGGACCACGGGGAGGCCGCGGCGCTGCGCGTGGCCCGGCAGCTCGTCATGTACCTCAAGCGACCGAGCGGGCAGAGCCAGTTCAGCGTCCCGCTCGAACCGGTCTCGACCACCCGCCGGGTCGAGGAGCTGCGCCACCACATCGCCGGGCACCTCACCGACCCGCTCGGCATCGGCGACCTCGCCCGCCTCGCGCACCTGAGCGAGCGCCAGCTCACCCGCGTCTTCAAGGCCGAGCTCGGGCGCACCCCGGCCGCGTACGTGGAGGCCGCCCGGGTCGAGGCCGCGCGCCACCGCCTCGAAGGCGGCGACGACACCCTCGACCGCATCGCGACCGCGTGCGGCTTCAACACCGTCGACACCCTCATCCGGGCGTTCCGGCGCCAGCTCGGCACGGCCCCGACCGAGTACCGCAACCGCTTCCGCACCGCGCCGCGCGCCTGACCGGGCCCGGCTGCCGGACGGGATTGTCGGACGGGATTGTCGGACCCTGCTGGCACGATGGGGGCATGGCGTACGACGAGGGGCTGGCCGACAGGATCAGGGACGCGTTCGACAACCGTCCCTACGTGTTCGAGCGGAAGATGTTCGGCGGGCTGGGCTGGATGGTCCACGGCAACATGGCCGCCGCCGCGCTCGGGGCCGGCGGGGCGATGGTCCGCGTCGGCAAGGACGACTACGCCGACCTGCTCGCCGAGCCCGGCGCCGGGCCCATGGTCATGGGCGGGCGCACCGTCACCGGCTGGATCAGGCTCGGCGACGACATCTGCGCCTCCGACGTCGAACTCCGCGAGTGGATCGAACGCGGCATCGCCTTCGCCGAGACCCTGCCGCGCAAGTAGCCCCCCGCCCGCCTCGTGCTCGCGGGAGCGACGGGCCTCGCGGCCGGTGCCCCGCCGCGCTCAGTGCGCCGGCGAGAGCGGCAGCGGCAGCCACTTGAGCGGCCCCGCCGTGTACAGCGCCGCGGGCCGCCCGCCGTTGCGCGTCGTGGTCTCCTCCGTCGGCACCAGGAACCCCTCGATGCGCGTGACCTTGCGGTGGAAGTTCCCCGGGTCCAGGCTCGTGCGCCAGACGATCTCGTAGACCCGCCGCAGCTCGGCGATCGTGAACTCCTTGGGGCAGAACGCGGTCGCCGCGGTCGTGTACTCCAGGTGCCGGCGCGCGTGGGCCACCGCGTCCCCGAGGATCCGCGAGTGGTCGAACGCCAGGGGCTCCTTCAGGGCCTCGTCGACCGGCAGCCAGGCCGTCTCGGCCGCGTCGCCGCCCGCGCGGGTCGGCGGCGGCCCGGGCACGAGCGCGGCGTAGGCGACGCTGACGACGCGCCTCCGCGGGTCCCGGTCCGGCTCCGAGTACACCCCGACCCGCTCCAGCAGCGACTCCCCGACCGCGAACCCGGTCTCCTCGAACAGCTCCCGCGCCGCGGCGTCGTCCACGGTCTCGTCGTCCTCCAGGAACCCGCCGGGGAGCGCGAGCCGCCCCGCGAAGGGCGCCTTGCCGCGCTCGATGAGGAGGACGCGGAACTCGCCGCCACTGATCGTCAGGATCACGATGTCCGCCGCAACATAGCTGGTCGGAGCCGGATCGTCGACCACGGTGTCCTCCTTATTGATGACTTGACAATAATTCCCGGGCGGCTTACGCTCGCCTTGTTGTTGTCAAAACAATAACTCCCGAGCAGGTGTGAGCGCCAGTCGCCCGCCGAAACGCATCCCGCGGGCGGACCCGCGGCCGAACGACTCCGGAGACACCCATGAACCCTCCCGCAACCGCAGTCCTGTTCACCCCCATCGACATCGAACGCGCCGCCCTCCTCGACCTCCTGCGCGGCAGCGCCATCACCGACCACGAACGCGACGGCACCGCCTACCGCACCCTCGAACTCGAAGGGCGCCAAGGCACCTGGAACCTCGTCCTCGCCATGGGCGGGCGCGGCAACGAGCGCGCCGCGGCCGCCGCCGAGCACGCCCTCGCCACCTGGAACCCCAGACTCCTCGTCCTCTGCGGCGTCGCCGGGGGCCTGCGCGACGCCGCCGTCGGCGACGTCGTCGCCGCCACCAAGGTCTACGGCTACGAGTCCGGCGAGGACACCGACCACGGCCGCCTCCCGCGCCCCGACGCCCTCCCCACCTCCTTCGCCCTCCACCAGCTCGCCATGCTCCTCGCCGAGAAGGGCGAGTGGGCCCGCCGCCTCGGCACCGACGCCCCCCGCGTCTTCCACCGCCCCATCGCCTCCGGCGCCAAAGTCGTCACCGGACGCCGCTCCGAGACTGCCCGCCTCATCGCCCTCCACAGCGGCGACGCCCAGGCCCTCGACACCGAGAGCCACGGCGCCATGGCCGCCGCCGCCCGCCGCAGCGGCGTCGAGGCCATGGTCGTCCGCGGCGTCTCCGACCTCGTCGACGGCAAGAACAAGGCCGACGACCTCCGCGACCAGCCGCGCGCCGCCCGCAACGCCGCCGCGTTCGCGCTGGCCCTCATCGAGCACACCGCCCCCGGTCCGGCCCGCCCCCCGGCCCGCCCCGGCGGCACCTACATCGGGGCCCTCGGCGACGGCGCCCGGGCTGCCATCGGAGCAATGGGACCGAACGCCAAGGGCCGCATCTACTTCCAAGACCGCGACCAGCTCGCCTGACGCAGGAGGCCGATCCCCGTGACCGAACCGATGAGCGCGCCCGCGCTCGCACCCCCGCCGCCCCAGCCGCCGCCGCGGACGTTCAAGAACGACGCCACCAAGCACCTGTGCGCCGCCGCCTACCTCGACCGCGAGTTCCGCGACCGGGTCATCGACGAGGTGTACCGGCGCGAGGACCGCGCCATCGCCCCCAACCCGGGCACCGACGCGGCGCCCATCCTCCGCCACGTGCTCAAGGCCCGCACCATCGACACCGCCCAGCAGGCCCTGCTCGCCGGCCTGCTCGTGATCGCCCTCTGCGCCGGGACGACGAACCTCGTCGCGCTCGTGGTCGCCCTGGTCCTGTGGGCGCTCATCGGCCTGCCGGTCCTCATGGTCGACCGGGGGTTCACGCCGCCGCCCCACCAGCGGGACCGCAGCCCCGAAGCGCGGCGCAAGCGCACCGCGCGCCAGGCCGGCATCGCCGCGATCGCCGTGGCGGTCCCCGTCTTCCTGTACTCCTACCTCCTCGGCACCGGCATGGTCTCGCCCGAGTCCGGGGACCTGTTCGAGCAGTTCCTGGGCCCGCAGCCCGGCGAGTGCGTCGAGTACGACATGTACGGCAACTGCGCCGTGTACCTGAACGACGGCACGCCGGGCCTGGCGTCGGTCGTGGTGTGGCTCATCGTCTTCGCCGCCGTCACCACCACCTTCGGCGTCGTGCGCCGGCGGGCCCTGGTGCGCATCCCCGGCGAACCGGAGCCGCAGCGCCCGCCCACCTCCCGGGCGGCGTTCATCGGCATGGCGCAGCGCGCGCCCGTCGTCAACTACCACGCCTCGCGCTCGCCCTTCGTCGGCTCCGGCCAGGACGTCACGACGTGGCAGTTCGCGCTGACGCTCTACCCGGCCGACCGCGACGGCGAGGGCGGGCCCTCGCCGATGGCCATCGACCCGATCGGCCTCGACGACTTCATCAGGGAGTGGATGGCCAAGCTCGCGCACGACACCGCGATCACCAAGCGGCTGCCGAACCTCACCCTGGAGGACCAGGTCTACGTCTCGGGACGGGACATCGACAAGCCGATCTCGTACCCCAGCGAGCTGCCCTCGGTCGGGTACCCGCAGTTCCAGTCGGTGGAGCACGTCCAACGCGACCCCACCACCCCGGTGCGCCACTACCTGCGGTGCGAGGTCGACGCCTGGGACGGCGAGCTCGTCACCACCGTGTTCGTGCACGCCGCACTCCAGGGGGAGACCCTGTACGTCGAGTTCTCCAGCTGCATCCTGCCGCCCACCCCCGAGCGCTACCACGTGTTCGGGCGCGGGTCGGCCTCCCCGGGGGCGGCGGTGTTCCTCGGGTTCCTGCGCGGGCTCGCGCTCATGCCGATCGAACTGGCCCGCAGCCCCTTCGACACGATCCGCAACATCGGCCGCGCGGGTGCGAGCCGCACCGGCAGGCGCGGCGAGCCCGAGGACCACGGCGCCGTGATCGGCGTCCGCGAGATCGGCACCGACGAGGTCGAGCAGAACTACTTCCAGTTCCGCGACGCCGTCAAGTACATCGAGATCATGGAGCGCCAGATCCTCGACGCGCTCGTGAACTACCTCCACGAGGTCAATGTGGACACCGGGGAGCTGGAGGAGCGCGCGAGCGCCATCGTCAACAACGGGGTCATCAACTACGGGCAGCTCAACACCGGGGCGGCGGGTGCGGGCGCCTCCGCGAACGTCGGCGCGGTCGGCAAGGGCAGCCGCGGCACCGTCAAGAAGGGAAAGTGATGGGCGACAAGCAGAACGACGACCAGACCACCGGATACCGGTTCCACGGCAGCGTCCAGACCGGCGCGATCGGGACCGGCGCCTCCGCCACCGTGGGGGCGATCGGGGAGCAGTCGCGGGGCACGGTGTTCGTCAACCGCGCGCACGCCGACGAGGTGCTGGTGGAGCAGATGCTCGAACTCGTCGAGGAGCTGCGCGAGCGCCTGGAGGAGCTGCGCGACAACGTGGGCGAGCGCTACGAGGTCATCAGCGACAACCTCGACGACCTCGAAGAGTCCCTTGAGGAGGCCAAGCCCCCCGGGCGGGTCCGCAGCAAGCTCAAGGCGATCGAGCGGCTGGTGAGCCCGTTCGCCGCGCTGGTCGACCTGGTGACGAAGCTGCTGGAGCTCATCGAGCGCCGCCAGGGGTGAGCCGGGGCCCGGACGGACGCGCACGGGTTCGGGCGCGGCCGACCGGGCTCAGTCCCGTTCGGTCGCTTGGCCTTCAGCAGAGGCGTCGGCCGCCGCTTCGCCTTCGGCCGACCCGCCCTCGGTCGCGTCGTCCTCGCCCGCTTCGGCTTCGGTCGCGTCGTCCGCCGCGCGCTCCCGGGCGTCCTCCAAGTGGCCGGCGAGGGCCCTGCGGGGGCCGTCGTGGGCCTCGGGGTCGAGGCGGGCGGTGATGCGGTCGACGAGGGTCCCCGCGGCGTCGAGGTCGCCGAGCTCCTCGTATGCCGCGATCATGTTGTGCGCGGTCTGGACGCCGATCTCGACCAGGAACTCGCCGTCCTCGGCCACGGCGAGCACCGCCTCCCCGGAGGTCAGGGCGCGCCGCGCCCACGCCTCTTCGGACTCCTCGTCGTCGCCGCGCATCCGCGACTCCTGGGCGAGGGTCTTGGCGTACTCGCGGCGGCACGCGTCCCGGTAGTCCTCGGGGTGGTCGGGGTTGCGCCACGACGCTTCGAGTTCCGTTGCGAGCGCGCCCATCTCGGCGACCGCGGCCTCGGTGTCGGCGCCGTCGGTGCGCAGGCGCGCCCACAGGGCCGCGCGGATCGGGTTGGCGGCGGCCGAGAGCGAGCCGAGACCGCGCCACGCGGCGGCGGAGCGCCCGTAGGCGTCCACTGCGGACTTCGCCTCGCCGGTGCGCTCCAGCAGCTCGCCCGCGAGGTGCGCGGACTGGGCGTAGAACGCGGGGTTGGGGTGGGGGAGGCCCTCGTCCATGAGCCGCAGGCCCTCCAGGACGTGGGTGAGCCCGACCTGGGCGTCGAAGGTCCGCTGGTAGTTCTCGGCGAGCAGGTACCGGGAGTCGACCAGGCGCCAGTGCTCGTCCTCGTGCATCTCGGCCAGGTCCGCAAGGGCCGCTTCGAGGATGACGACCGCCTCCTCGCCGCGCTGCTGCATCGCGAGCGACTTGCCGAGGAGGTGGCGGGCCACGCCCGCGCAGCCGGTCTCGCCCGCGCGGTCGTACCAGTGGGCGGCCTGGACGGCGTGCCGCTCGGCGGCGCGGGCGTCGCCGAGGTTGATCGAGCACTCGGCGGCCGTCAGGTGGAGCGCGGCGACCGGGAACGGCGGGTAGTCGTGCTTGACCGCGGCGATGCCGGTCTCGGCGACCGCGAGGGCTTCGCCGAGGCGCCCGGCCTGGTTGAGCATCGAGCCGTACTGGAAGGCGCTGATGAACGTCTCGTAGCGGAACCCGCCGTCGGTGGCGAGCCCGAACGCCTTGCCCAGGGCGGTGATCCGGCCTTCGGCCTCGGTCTCGAACTCGGGGAGCATCATCGCGAGCTGCGTCCGCGCGAGCGCGGCGCGGCGGTGCCCGGGGATGACGGCGAGGCCGGCGTCGGCCTCGGCGAACGCGGCGGCGAGGTCGTCGCCGGGCCGCTCGCCGAGCATGAGCCCGGACTGCAACTGCGCCATGAGGACCTGCGCCCGCGCGCGGGCGGCGTCGGCGGGCGCGGCGGCGGTGAGCGCGTCGGCTTCGGCGAGGAACCCGGGCGCGAGCGGCCCGAACGCGGCGGGCTCGGCGCGCATCCCCCAGGCGGCCTTGGCGATCCGGCACAGCAGCGCGCGGCCGGGGAGCCCGGCCTCGGCGAAGAGGGTCGCGGCGATGGCCGCGAGGTCCTGCGCCGCTTCGAGGGCGGTCTTGGGCTCGGCCTTGGCGAGCAGCATCTCGGCCTCGTCGGCGGGGTCGAGTTCGGCGCCGAGCGCTTCGGCGATGCGGCCGACTTCCAGCCACCGCTCGGCGCGGTCGTCGGCGGCGTCCTCGATGCCCTCGCGGGCGTGCGCGAGCGCGTCCTCAAGGGACCGGTCGCCCGGCTCGGCCTCCACGGGTTCGGGTGCCGTCTCGATGAGCGGCATCGCCTTGAGCCCCAGCGGGACGTGCGGATACCTCCGGTCGGGCTCGACCAGCTCGCGCGACCGTTCGGAGTGGACGGTGGTGCCGTTGCGGCGGTCGTACCGCTCGCACAGCTCGCGGCGCTCGGTGTCGGCCCATTCGTGCAGGTCGTCGGCGGTCCAGTCACGCTCACCGGGCCCGGCGAGGAGGGCGTCGCCCATGCCGCGGGCGCGCAGGGCCGCGGCGAGGGTCTGGACGCCTTCGAGCCATTCCTGGCGCGTGTCGGGGCTCAGCGGCAGCTCGTAGGCGCGGCGGTCGGCCGCGAGGATCTCGATCGCGCGGGCCTCGTTGCCGGTGAGCGCGCAGAACCGCAGGTGCCGGGCGATGTAGCCGAGCATGTCGTCCTTGTCGCGGCTGATCCGGTAGCCGTGGTGGTGGTTCGCGCGGGCCTCGTCGAGGCGGCCGAGCCGGGCGAGCGGCAGGAGCGAGTCGGCGAGGGTGTTGTGCGGCTCGTGGGCGCAGCGCAGGCGCCCGTCGAGGAGGGGGCGCCAGGCCGCGACGGCGGCCTCGTCGTCCCCGGCACACGCGGCCATGTCGCCGATGTCGTTGACGCGGCAGGCCTCGCAGTCGCTCATGGAGTCGGGCTCGGTCGCGCGGACCTGCGCGGCGGCGCGGTCGGCGCGCTCCCGGTCGCCGATGTAGTGCGCGAACCAGTGCTCGGCCTCGTAGTACGGGTGCAGCGAGTGGCCGGCCTCCGAGTAGCGCTCGCGGAACTGCGTCAGCGCGTCCTCAATGGAGTCAAGCGGCACGTCCGGGTGGTCGCGGAGCTTGTACACGATCCACTTGAACTGCCAGTACACCGACCGCAGCAGTTGATCGTCGAAGTGCTCGGGAGCCGTGTCGAGGTTGCGGAGGAGCCGCGCGTACGGGACGAGCAGCCGCGTGGAGTCGGTCGAGTACTCGTAGCAGTCCACCAGGGCGGTGAGGGTCGCGTTCAGCAGCGGGGCGTCCCCGTCGGCCTCGACGGCCGCCAGGTGCTCCTCCAGGGCGGCCAGGCGGGCCTCGCCCCGGAGCTGCCATCGGATCTCGTTGAGGCGCTTGCGCAGTGCGTCGGTGTCGGTCATGGGGCTTCCGTCTGGTGAGGGAGGGTCGGTGCCAGCATTGTGTCAGTGCGCGCGCGGCGATCGACCTCCGGTCCGCCCGCCCGCGCCGGGGCCCGTCGGAACACTTCGGACAACGGTGCTGTGTGACATGTGATGTATTACAGTCACCACGGGCCCCCCGTCGCAACCCTGCCCCAAGGGTCCGACATTGCAGCAGGAGTGAGATCGGCTCACAATCGTGGCGGTGGCGGTGGCGGTGGCGGTGGCGGTGGCGGTGGCGGTGGCGGTGGCGGTGGCGGTGGCGGTGGCGGTGGCGGTGGCGGTGGCGGTGGCGGTGGCGGTGGCGGTGGCGGTGGCGGTGGCGGTGGCGGTGGCGGTGGCGGTGGCGGTGGCGGTCGAAGCGTTGTGTGGGCGGCTCACGAGTCCGGTGGCTTCGGTCAGTAGCCCGCCCGAAGTCAGCTCACGAGGCCGGCGTCGTTGACCAGTAGGGCGAGCTGCACCCGGTTGTTCAGGCCGAGCTTCGCGAGGGCCGCCGAGACGTGGGTCTTCACCGTGGGGATGCTCAGGTGCAAGGTCGCGGCGATCTCGGCGTTGGAGCGGCCCCGGCCCACCTCGGCCGCGACCTCCGTCTCCCGAGGGTTCAAGGCCCGCAGGCGCTCTCGCGCCGGTGCGCGGCGGTCGTCGCCGCCGCCGACCGCGATGCCGATGAGGCGCCGCGTCACCTCCGGCGACAGCACCGGCTCCCCGGCCGCCACCCGCCGCACCGCCGCCACGATCTGCGCCGGAGGCGTGTCCTTGAGCAGGAACCCGCCCGCGCCCGCCCGCAGCGCCCGCTGCACGTGCCCGTCGGCCTCGAACGCGGTGAGCACCAGCACCTCCGGCGCGCCCGGAACCTTCCGCAGCCGCTCGGTCGCCGTCAGCCCGTCCACCACCGGCATGTGCAGGTCCATGAGCACCACGTCCGGACCGAGCTCCGCCACCAGCGCCGGCACCTCCACGCCCGAGCCCGCCTCGCCGACGACCTCCACATCGGCCGCGCCGCCGAGGATCATCCGCAGGCCCGCCCGCACCAGCGGGTCGTCGTCCACGACCAGGACCCTCACACGCTCGCTCATGCCGTCCAGGGTAGCCACGCCCGCACCCTCCAGCCGCCGTCCCCGGTCGGCCCGTAGTCGAGCCGCCCGCCCGCGAGCGCCGTGCGCTCCTCCAGCCCGATGAGGCCGTGCCCCGAACCCGCGCCGGAGTCCCGGCCCGGCCCGTTCACGACCGCGACCTCGAGTCCGTCGCCCGGCCCGCCCGACACCGTCACCGCGACCGCCGCGCCCTCGGCGTGCCGGCGCGCGTTCGTCAACGCCTCCTGCACGATCCGGTACGCCGTGCGCCCCGACCGCTCCGGCGCCTCGCCCGCCGCCTCCGGGTCGAACGCGACCTCGAACGCGATCTCCGACCCCGGCCGCGCCTCCTCCACCAGCGCCCGCAGATCCGCCACGGACGGCTGCGGCAGCTCCCCGATCGGGGCCCGCAGCACCGCGATCACCTCCCGCAGGTCCCGCATCGCCAGGTGCGACTGCTCCCGCACCACGCCCGCCGCGCCCGCCAGCTCCCGCGGCGTCAGGTCGGTCCGGTACTCCATCGCGCCCGCGTGCAGGCTCAGCAGCGACAACCGGTGCCCCAGCAGGTCGTGCAGCTCCCGCGCCAGCTCCTCGCGGGCGCGCTGGCGCGCCCGCTCGCGCTCGCCCTGCTCCTGCTCGGCCGCCCGCGCCCGCAGCGCCCGCCGGTACCGCGTGAACATGCCCCAGCCCGCGACCCCGCCGTACAGCACCACCGCGAACGCCAGGTTCCCCAGGACGCCCAGTTCCTGCGGCCGGATCACCGAGTACACCACCGCGGCGGCCATCGCCCCGCCGAACACCCACGCCGCCGTCCGCAGCGGCCGCCGCACCACCACCGTGAACAGCAGCACCAGCAGCGGGAACGCCGACGTCTCCGAGAACGACGACAGGCCCGCCGCCACGGCCGCCGCCTGCGTCGGCCACCGCCGCCGCAGCCACAAGAGCCCCAGCGCGAGCACCCCCGCGAGCTGGTCCAGCTCGAACAGCCACGGCGGCGAGGGCAGCCCCAGCCGCATCCGGTCCGCGCTCAGGTACAGCCACGCGAACACGCCGAACGCGAACAGCGCCGCGTCCGCCGCCCACCCGCGCGCCCCGCGCCGCTCACCCTGCATGCGCCGAACCTAGCCAATGCGCGCCGCCCGGCCAACCCTTCCGCCCCGATCCGATACCGAAGTCGCCCCGCCCCCTCCGAAGGTCGGGCGGCCGGCCCGCCCGAGGGACTACGCTCGACCGGTCGGCACCGACCGAAGGGGGAACCATGCTCGACCAGATCCCCGCCCCGCCCGCGATCGCGCTCCGGCCCGTCGCGCCGGCCGACGCCGCGGACCTCGCCGCGCTCCGCGGCGCCAGCCGCGACCACCTCGCCCGCTGGGAGCCCGACGAGGACGACGCCACCTACACGCTCTCCGGCGTCCGCGAGGCCATCGCCGCCGCTCTGGCCCGCACCGCCGCGGGCACCGGCCGCTCCTACGTCATCCTCGAACGCGGCCGCGCCGTCGGCGGCCTCCTGCTCAACACCATCGTCCAGGGCCCGTACCTGCGCACGTGCAGCGTCGGCTACTGGGTGGCCGTCGCCGAGTGCGGCCGCGGCATCGCCACCGAGGCGGTGCGCCTCGCGAAGTACATCGCGTTCGGCGAACTCGGCCTCGACCAGCTCCGCGCCGAGACTCTGCCCGACAACCTCGCCTCGCAGAAAGTGCTGTCCCGCAACGGGTTCCGTCGCATCGGACTTTCCCCTTGCTACTCCCTCGCCACCGGCCGCCTGCGCGACCACGTCCTCTTCGAAGCCCCCAACCCCCGGACGGAGCCCCCGTGGACCTGAAGGTCACCTACCCCGAGATCGGCGCCACCCGCACCCGCGACCTCCCCGCCGGCTACCGCCACCTCGAACGCGAGACCGTCCTCGACGCGCCCCTCGACCGCCCCGCCGAGATCCTCATGACCTGGGGCCTCCACGAACGCTGCGGCCTGCGCCCCGAGCCCACCGCGCCCCGCGCCGCCGCCGGGGTCGAGGTCGCCCTCCGCTTCGCCGGCGTCATGCGCATCCCCTGCCAGGTCGTGTGGGCCGAGGAGACCCCCGGGCTGGTCGGCTTCGGCTACGGGTCCCTGCCCGGCCACCCCGAGCGCGGCGAGGCCGCGTTCCTCCTCGAACCCCTCGGTGACCGCACTCGCTTCACCGTGCGGTCCTTCTCCGTCCCGGGTACCGTTGCCAGTCGCCTCGCCCGCCCGGTCGCGCAGGCGATCCAGACCCGTGCGACCGACCGCTGGCTCAGCGCCATGGCCGAAGCGCTTCGATAGCGCCGATTCGTCCGAAACGCTGAGCGTGGTGGGCAGGGGCCGTTAGATTGCGGTTCCGGGGGAGGTGCGTCATGGACATCGCGATACTGGGCGTCGGCCATCTCGGCGAGGCCGTCCTCATCGGGCTGCTCGACTCGGGGATGCCGCCCGCGCAGATCTGGGCCACGGCCCTGCCCGCCGAGCGCGCGGCCGTCCTGGCCGACGCGTACGGGATCGAGGTGGGGACCGACAACCCGAGCGCGGTCGCCGAGGCCGACGTCGTGCTCCTGGCCGTGCGGCCCGGCGCCGTCGACGGCGTGCTCGCCGAGATCGCGCCCGTGCTCGAACCGGACGCCGTCGTCGTCTCGCTCGCCGCCGGCGTCAAGCTCGCCGCGATCCAGGACCGGCTCCCCGAGGGCGTGACCGTCGTGCGCGCCATGACGAACGTCGCCGCCCGCGCCCGCGAGGCCGCCACCGCGCTCACCGCGCCCGAGGGCACCGACCTCACCGAGATCGAGGACCTGTTCGACCGGGTCGGGGTCACCGTGGTCGTCGAGGAGCCCATGATGGACCTCGTCACGGCCGTGGCCGGCTCGGGCCCGGCGTTCCTGTTCTACCTGGCCGACGCCATGACCACCGCCGCCGTCGAGGGCGGCATGGACCGCGCCGCCGCGCGCGTCATGGTCGACCAGATGCTCCTCGGCGCGTGCCTGCACCTCCAGTCCAGCGACGAGCCCGCCGCCGAACTCCTCGAAGGCGTCGACACGCCCGGCGGCACGACCGCCGCCGCCCTGGACGTCCTCAACGGCGCCGCCGTGGACGACACCGTCAAGCGCGCGGTCGTCGCGGCCGCCAGGCGCGGCCGCGACCTCGCGCGTTTAAGCCCGGTTCCGGCGCAGGAACAGCGCACCGACCGCCGCCACCGCGACCACGATCGCGGCGACGAGCATGACCACATAGGAGCCCTTGAGGCCCGAGGTGAACGCGTCGTAGGTGATCGGCGCGAACGAGGCGTCCCCTGCCTCCGCGATGAACCGCTCGCGGCCCATCCCCAGCGCGATGAGCGCCGCCCCCGCCAGGATCGCCGCCAGGACCCCGACGACGAGCGCCGCGACCCACCGCCGCGGCGCCACCACCACCGCCACGACCAGGAGCCCCAGGGCGATCCACGGGAGCCAGGTCGCGGCCCACTCCAACTGCTCGGTGCGCTGCTGGAGCTCGGGGACCTGCGACGAGTCGAGCAGCACGTACTCGGCCTCGACCGCGGGGATGTCGGCGGCGTACGCGAAGTCGTTCTCCGCCAGCCGCTCCTTGACGACCTCGACCACCCGGCCCAGGTCGAGCGTGAGCGTGTTCCCCTCGGCCCTGAGCGATCCGGTGTTCTCGCCTTCGAGCGCCGACACGAGTGACGAGTGCGCCTCCGTGACCGCCGCGTCCCACACCTTCAGGAACGCCGGGCTCGCGACGAACTCGTTCACCTCGGTCTCGATGTACGCGCGCAGGGTCTCGGCCGCGGAGGCGATGAGGTCCTCGATGTACGCGGGCGGGTTCTCGACCCCGGCCCACCCGGCCGCCTGCGAGGAGATCGCGTCGAGGTCGATCGCGTTCGTGATCTCGGTGGTGATCGTCTTCGCGACGGCCGCCTGCACCCGCTCGTCCTCGGCGATCGGCTCGGTCCGCTCCACGAACCGGTCGGTGGTCAGGAGTTCAAGGCGCGCATAGTAGGCGGCCACGGCGCCGGTCACGGCCACGACGGCGAGGACGCACGCGAGCACGGCCACCACCCACCGCACGACTCTGCCGACCCCGCCCTGCCGTTCATCCGAGGCGGCCTCGGCGCCGGTCCCCGACTCGGCGCCGGTCGCGGACCCGGCCGCAGACCCGGCCCCAGCCGCGGACTCGGACGCGGTCTCGGCTGCGTCTCCGGCTGCGTCTCTCGAACTGGCCTCTTCGCTCGGCGTCTCGCTCACGGGCACCTCCACATCGGCTTGCATCCACTGTAACCAGCGCAAACGTCGAGCGCCGGGAAAACGGAACGGGCGGCGGGGGAGTGCCCCGCCGCCCGCCGATCAACCGGGCCGCCGACGAACGCGACCGCCGGATGCCGGTCCGTTCCCGGCCTCAGAAGTCCCACTGGAGGTACGGCGCGATCATCGGGTAGATGAGGTCCATGCGCGCGGCGCTGTTCGGGCACCCGCCCAGGTGGTGCAGGCCCACCACCGCGCCCGTGGTGCGGCTGACCACCGGCGAACCGGAGGACCCGCCCTCGGTGTCGCAGTAGTACGACAGGTCCGAGGCGTACCCGCGCCCGTAGGCCCGGTTGTCCTCGATGCGGCACTGGCCGCCCGCGACCGCCCGGCCGTCCTCGCTCGCGATCCGCATCGGCTTCCCGCCCGGGTGCCCCGCGATGAAGACCTTCTCGCCGTTCTCGGCGTGCCGCGGATCGACGACCAGGTGCGGCAGGTGCGCGATGGCGTCGTAGTCGTCCACCGTGAACAGCGTGAAGTCGTACGTGTAGTCGGTCGCCAGGACCTCCTCGCCCCGCACCTTGAGCGGGGTCTCCACCTCCCCGCCCCCGCACTCGGCGCACTCGTACCCGAACTGGACCTCGGTCGCGCGCGCCTCCTTCTGCGTGTCGAGGCAGTGGTTGTTCGTCATGATCCGGTTCGAGTCGTCGGCGATCCACGCCGTGCAGTAGTACTCGTCCTTGATGATGAGCCGCGCCACCGACCGGCTCGCGTCCCATGCCACCGGGTCGGTCTCCCGGTAGCAGGCCGCGTCGGCGGAGTCGTCGCGCCCGCACACGCTCTCGGGCCCGGCCGCGGAGCCGCTGGGCCGCGACGCCAGCTCCTCTTCGTTCAGGCCCCGCGCGTACGCGGCGAGGCGCGCCGCCGCCGCGACCCCGTCGGCGGCGTCGCGCAGCTCGACCTCGGCGGTGTCGCCCTCGATCGACAGGGCCCGCAGCACGCCGTCCTCGACGTCGGCCGGGCCGTACTCGTAGGACTCGGTCCCGTCCGGGCTCGCGACGGCGATCCGGTCCCGCTCGCCCAGCACCACGCCGTCGAAGCGGGCCTTGATGAACGCCGCCTCCCCGTGCGCCACCGACCGCGTCTCGCCCGCCTCCAGCCGCACGTCGGCGGCCTCCAGCTCGGCGATCTGGTCGGCCCGGTACCGCGGCTCCTCGGCCGCGGCGGCGGGCGCGGTGAGCGCGCCGACCGCGAACGCCCCGGCGGCGAACGCGAGTACTGTCCTCTTTGTCCTGTCTCCCATGGCCCCGAAGCGTAGGGGAAGGCCCGGGCGGGGGCGGGGGATCACGGAAATCGGGCGGCGCCCGCAGGCCCCGCCCGATCCCCCGCCGAGTGCTAGTTGTACTTCTCGTTCCAGTCCTGGCGCCACTCGTCCCAGTTCGCGAAGACGCCGCCGACGATGCCGAAGACCAGGAGGAGGATGAACGCGACGATCGCGATCCATCCGAGGATGATCGCGGCCCGCGCCAGCCCCTCCCCGGAGTTGTTGCGCCGCACGATCTGGCCCTTGGCCACGTAGCCGAGGATGAGCCCGAGGATGCCGAGCGGGCTGCACCAGCCCACGATGGCGAGGACGAACGCCGCGACCGCGAGTCCGTTCATCTCCCGGGGCATGCGTGCCGGGGCTCCGGGCTGCCCGTATTCCTGCGTCATGATGCCCTCCATTGGAGACGGAAATGTGCGCAGTGTACGAAGCTCCGGAGCCCTTTCGTGCGGTTTCGGCCGAATCAGCGTTGCTTGCGGAACCACGCGAGGGTCGCGGCGACCGCGTCCTCGTGCGGGGTCGGGCGCGGCTCCCCGAAGGCCGCCCGGAACGCGGTGTCGTCCACGACCCAGTCCCGGTCGCGCTGGTACCAGGTCTCGCCCAGCTCCTTGACGACCGGGTTGAACAGGCCCAGGAGCCGCTGCGTCCCGCGCCCGAGCGCGGCGTGCTTCGGCTCCCCGCCCGCGGCCTCCCACACCATGTCGAGGAACTCCCGGCCCGTGGGCGCGGCGAGCACCGGCAGGTGCCACGCCTTCCCGTCGGCCTCCGGGTGCTCCCCGAGCGTGACCAGGCCCGCGGCGATGTCGGGCAGGTACGAGACGGTGTGGAGCACGTCGAGCCCGCCGACCCAGCGCGCGGTCCGCCCGGCCGCGACCGCCGCGAACACGGTCGGGCCGAGGATGGTGTTCAGCCCGCCGGGTCCGAAGTAGTCGGAGGCGCGGCCGAGGCTCGCGCGCACGCGGCCCTCGCGGTGCGCGTCGAGGACGAGCTTCGCGACCTCCGCGCGGGCCCGGCCCTTCGGGTTCTCGGCCGCGTACGGCAGGTCCTCGGTCATGGCGCCGCGCACCGGGCCGTACATGTACAGGTTGTCGGCCATGACCAGGCGCGCCCCGGCCCGCTCGACGCCGCTGAGCACGGTGTCGGTGAACCCGGGGAACTCCGCGGCCCACTTCGCGTACGGCGGCTGCGCGCACTGGTAGACCACGGCGGCGCCCTCGCACGCGGCGGCCGCGCCCTCGGGCGTCGTCACATCGGCGGCGAGCGCGTCCGGCCCCTCGGCACGGCGGCTGACGGCGCGCACCCGGTGCCCGCGCGCGGCGAGTTCGGCGGCCACGGCCGAGCCGATCGCGCCGGTGGCGCCGAGGACGACGTGCAGGTCGGTCATCGGAGTGCTCCTTCTCGTTGCGTCCCTTGGTTATGCCACCGCTGCGTCCCAGTCGATGCGGTGGCGCTGCACCGGGCCGAGGGTGCGCTCGGGGCGCATGACGGTCCGGATGAACAGCGGCATCACCAGCGGCATGACCGCCTGCGCGAGCGCTCCGGGGGCCTTGACGGCGTTGGCCTTCGCGGCCTGCGCGGCGACGGACTCGACGCGCGACCGCCGCAGCCGCTCGTACGCCGGCAGCGCTTCGGCGACCGGGAGGTCGCGCAGGCACCGGGCGAGCTCGATCGCGCTCTCGATCGCGAGCGAGGCGCCCTGCCCCGAGGAGTTCGACGGGGCGTGCACGCTGTCGCCGACCAGGACCAGGCGGCCGCGGTGCCAGGTCGGGACCTTCGGCATGAGGTACAGGGCGCCGTGCGCCTGCACCGGGCCGGTCGAGCGCAGGAGCGCGCCGCCGGGCTCGTCGGTGTCGTAGACCTCCAGCATCGTCGCGATCCAGTCCTCACTGGACCGCTCGCGGACCGCCTGGGACGTCAAGGGCTCCTTGCAGGGGAGGTTGACGCCCCACCTGGTGCCGCCCTCGGGGAGGCGCCAGTACAGGTAGTACCCGCGCCGCCCGAACGCGAAGGTCATGACGCCGGGGTCGACCGGCGGCTCGTAGCCGGCGACCGACTCGAAGCCGAGCATTCCGGTGTACGCGGGCCCGGGGTTGGCCGGGTCGACCAGGCCGCGCACCGCGGAGTGGACGCCGTCCGCGCCGATCAGCACGTCGGCCTCCGCCTCGGTGCCGTCCGCGAACACCGCGGTCACGCCGTCGGCGCGCTCGCGCACCGACGCCAGCCGCCTGCCGTACGCGAACCGGGCGCCGAGCGCTTCGGCCCGCTCGTGGAGGACCCGGTGGAGGTCCGTCCGATGCATCGACCACAGTGGACCGAGATCGGGGAGCGCGGGGATCGTGAACCGCCTCCGGTTCCCGACGGTCATGTCCATCCGGTCGACCGGGTCGCCCGCGGCCCGGACCGCCTCGTCCGCGCCGATGACCTCCAGCGCCCGAACCCCGTTGGGGGCCAGGGACAGCGTGCCGCCGACGCCCTCGGGCCGCCCGGGGTACGCCTCGTACACCACGGCCTCGATCCCGGCCTTCGCCAGCGCGGCGCCCGCGACGGCTCCGGCGACCCCGCCGCCGATGACGGCGGCCGTCCTCGCCCGATCACCCATGCGCGTCCTCCCGTCGCCCGCCACCAGTCTGCTCCGGGTCCGGGCCGGTGCGCCCCGGGCCCTCCCGGTGGCGGGCGGCGAGGGCTTCGACGCCGTCGAGGAAGACGGCGAGATCGAGCGTGAAGATCTCGTCGAGGTCCATGTCGTAGCCGTCGGACATGGAGCCGAGCGCGCCGAAGAGGCGGGCGAAGTGGGGGAGTTCGGCCATGAACGCGTCGTCGCCGATGCGCTGCACCCATTGCAGGTCGGTCCACTCGTCGGCGGTGAGGCCGGTCTCGGAGACGGCCTCGTCCTCGAGTTCGACGGTGCCCGCCAGGCTGACGACGTGGCTGTAGACGAGCACGTGGACGTTGAAGTGCAGGAGCGGCGGCAGTCCCAGGGGTGCGAGGGCGCCGAGGAGCTTGTCTCCCATGCGGATGACGTTCGGCAGGGGGAGCGGCCGGGTGAGCGGGCTGACGCCGCCGAGCCAGGGGTGGGCGCGGTGGAGCCGCCACAGCTCGCGGGCGATCCGCTCCACTCGCGGCCGCCAGGGACCGGCCTCGTCCACATCGAACCTCGCGGCGCCGTACGTGGTGTCGGCCATGAGGAGCAGCAGCTCCTGCCGGTCCTCCACGAAGCGGTACAGGGACATCGGCGCCACGCCGCAGCGTCCGGCCACGGCGCGCATCGAGACCGCTTCCAGCCCTTCGGTGTCCGCGATCGCGACGGCCTCGGCGACGACGGCGTCCCGGGTGAGTGCGGCGGGGCCGCCGGCCCTGGCGGTCCGCCGCGCCGCGACCACGGTCCCCGAGCGGGGGCGGGTGGTGACCAGGCCCTCGGCCCGCAGCACGTCCAGCGCCTTCGTTGCTGTGGCGAGGGCCACACCGAATTCCTGGGCGACCTGGCGCGTGGACGGCACCCTGTCGCCCGGCGCGAGCTCCCGGTCGGCGATGCGCCTGCTCAGCTCGGCGGCGATGCGCGCGTACGGCGGCTCGGTCGGCTCGGCCACGGCAACCCCTTTCTCGGTCTGTCCTACGACAGATCCTAGTGCGCCCCGGCCGCTGCGGGGCACGCTGTCCTAGCGCAGTTGCCGAGCGTATTTGCAGGTCAGGACAGATTTTTCTACGGTGGTGCCAGTCGAGGAACACCGCCGACCCGGCGATTCCGCAACGGGAGGAACCCCCATGAGCACCGTCCTGATCTCCGGCTCCAGCGTCGCCGGCACCGCCCTCGCCTACTGGCTCCGCGAGCAGGGCCTCACCCCCGTCGTCGTCGAGCGCGCCCCGGCCCTGCGCCGCGGCGGCCAGACCGTCGACGTCCGCGGCGCGGGCCTCCAGGTCGTGCGCCGCATGGGCCTCGAAGCCGACGTCAAGGCCCTCGCGAACCACTCCAGCGGCATGTCGATGCTCGACGCCGCGGGCAACGAGGTCTTCCGCTCCGAGGAGTTCGCGCTCTCCGCCGGCGCCCTCGACTCCGAGGACGTCGAGATCCTCCGCGAGGACCTCGTGGACCTCATGCACGCCAGGAACGAGGGCATCGAGTACCTCTACGGCGACTCGATCACCGCGGTCCGCGAGGAGGCCGACGGCGTCGCCGTCGAGTTCGAGCACGCCGCCCCGCGCCGCTTCGACCTCGTGGTGGGCGCCGACGGCCTCCACTCCAACACCCGGCGCCTCGTGTTCGGCCCGGAGTCGGCGTACATCAACCACCTCGGCACCTACCTCGGGGTGTTCTCCGAGGAGAACTACCTCGGCATGGACCGCTGGCAGACCTGGTTCAACGACGGGGCCAACGGCGGCGTCGTGATGACCGTGCGCGACAACGCGGAGCTGCGCATCTTCCTGGGCTTCGCCTCGGAGCCGATCGAGTACGACCACCGCGACACCGCCGCGCAGAAGCGGCTCGTCGCCGAGCGCGTCACCGGCTTCGGCTGGGAGGTCCCGGGGTTCCTGGAGCGCATGGCCGACGCCGAGGACTTCTACTTCGACTCCATGGCGCAGATCAACATGGACGCGTGGTCGCACGGCCGCGTGGTCCTCCTCGGCGACGCCGCCCACTGCGCGGCCCCGACCTCCGGCCAGGGCACGAGCCTCGCGCTGACCGGCGCGTACGTCCTCGCCTACGAACTGGGCCGCACCGAGGACCACGCGCTCGCCTTCGCCCGCTACGAGTCCCGGATGCGCCCCTTCGTTGAGGCGAACCAGGCGCTCGCCTTCATCGACCGCCGAACGGTCGACCCCGAGGAGTCCACCCGCCGCCTCGACGCGGTCAAGAGCCTCATCGACCTCGACGAGGTCGTGGACTAGGCGACGGTCGCGGCCGCGCCCCCTATCACCAAGGGGCGCGGCCTTTTTCACGCGCGGAGCGAGGCGACCAGGTCCTCGGTGAGCGCGTGGAGGCGGTCGGCGGCCTCGGGGTCGAAGTCGGCGCCGGTCAGCGGGAGCCGGGTGGTGCGGCGCCAGGCGCTGGCGCGCTCGGCGGGCGGGTCGTCCATGAGCCGGGCCATCGGGACGATCGCCTGCTCCACGCGCTGGGCGAAGAGCGCGGCGAGCACGCTCGTGACGGCCTTCTTCGGCTGCTTGAGCGGCTCGGCCATGGCGGTCTTGACGAACAGCGGGTTGTAGACCACGTACTTCACCGGCGAGTCCGGGTGGCGCCGCGGGAAGTCCACCGCGAGCAGGTCGTTGGCGCGGGACGCCTGCGTGGCGGCCTTCATGCCCTTGTACGGCTCGCGCTCGAACCGCACGTCGTCCCAGAAGATCCGCCCCGCGAAGCCGCCGGGCGCGGCGAGGTTGAAGACCACGGGCGCGGGGGACGCACTGAGCAGGCCCGCGAGGCCGTGCCCGATCACGAAGCGGCTCAAGTAGGACAGCGCGAACGTGTACTCCAGGCCGTCCGCGGTGAGGGTGCGCCGCTCCTGGAACCGCTGGGTCGCGAACACGACGCCGTCCAGGCGCGTCTCGGTCGCCGCGACGTCGGCGACGACCGCGTTCATCCCCGCGACGGTGCTCAGGTCCGCGCGCAGGAACCGGGCCCGGTCGGCGGCGCCGAGCCGCCCGGCCGCCTCCAGGAAGGCCCGGCCCTTGGCCTCGCCGCTGGCGACGGCCACGACGCGGTCGCCGCGCCCCAGGAAGTGCAGGCCCAGGCCCCGGCCCATGCCGTCGGTGCCGCCGGTGATCAGGTACGTGCGCACGGAGTGCCGCCTCTCGGAAGTCAAGTCATCGATCGATGACTACGCTAGCGCGACCCGCCGCTTATGTCAACAAGTGATGACTTATGCTGACTTCATGAACGCGCCCAAGCGCCGCGACCGCGCGGCCACCCGCTCCGCCCTCCTCGACGCCGCCCGCCGGCGCTTCGCCGAGCACGGATTCGACGGGACCGGCGTGCGCGAGATCGCCGCCGACGCCGGCGTGGACCCGACGCTGATCTTCCGCTACTTCGGGTCCAAGCAGGACCTCTTCGCGGAGGCGTCGAAAGCCGAAGTGCCCGAAGGGATCGGCGAACCCGGCACCGGCCCCGTCGGCCTCGCGGACGCGCTCGTGCGCGAGGTGGTCCTCGGTACCCGGCCCGCCTCCGGCGGCGAGCACCCGCTCATGCTCATGCTCCGCTCGGCCGGGCGCCCGGAAGTGCGCGCCCGCCTCCACGAGGAGGTCTGCGACGGCTACCTCGCCGACCTGGCCCGCCGTTTCGAAGGCGAGGACGCCGCCCTCCGCGCCGAACTCGTCGGCGCGCTCCTGCTCGGCATGGGCGTCATGCGCGACCTGGTCGACTCCCCGGTCCTGCCCGGCGCCGACCCCGACCGCGTCCGCGCCCTCGTCGCCGACATGGTCGCCGCCCTCGAACGCGCCTAACGCCGGAACGACGGGCCTGCTCCACCGGACCGAGGCGGCCCGGGCCTACACCCCGGTCGCGCCGAGCGCCTGGCGCCGTTCGAACTCGGCCTCGATCCGGTCCAGGAACGCGTCGACCTCGGTCACGTCGTACCCCTCGCGCAGCCGGGTCGGCGTGAACCGCACGGTCCGCACGTCGTCGGCGCTGAGCCGCTGCGCGCCCCGCTCCGGTTCGAGCAGCGCGAGCACCACCCGGTCGAGGAACACGTCGACCTCGTCCTCGTCGTAGCCCTCGGTCAGCTTCACCGTCGCGAACGCGCAGCGCCGCACCTCGTCGGCCGAGACCAGCGCCTCGGGCGCCGCCGCGGGCGGGTGCCCCGGCGCCGGGCCGTGCACGGCGTCGGCCGGGACCGGCTCGGCGGGCGCGCCGCCCCGGCGCGGATTGGCCGCGAGCGCGAGCATGTCGGCGGTGTGGGTGCCGCACTTCTGCGGCTGCGGCAGGTCCAGCTCCCGGGCGCGGCGCACCAGCTCCCGGTACACGTCGTTGAGCGTCAGCAGCTCCCCGGCCCCGGCCACGCCCTCCTCGAACACGCGCAGCAGCAGCTCGGTGAAGGCCGTGAAGTGGCGCCCCGCGAACGCGTACGACGGCGAGTTCGCGGGGGAGGAGGTGAGCGTGAAGTGCCCCGAGACGCGCAGCTGCCCGAGGATGCCGTCCTCGCCGCCCAGCACCTCGGTCGCGATGCCCGAGAAGCACGAGTCCAGGACGATCACCTTGGTCTGCGCGGGCGCCGACTGGACCGCCCGGTGCAGGAACGCGAACGGGACGCCGCTCCACGGCAGCAGCTCCTGCGAGGTCTGCGGCAGCGCCAGGTGCAGCAGCCCGTCCGAGCCCACGAGCCCGTGGCCGCTGTAGTAGACCAGCAGCAGGTCGCGGGCCTCGCGGGCCGCCTCCTCCACGGCCCGCCCGACCGCCGTCAGATCCCGCGGGTCGGTCAGCGAGGTGCAGTTCGCGGCGTCGAGTCCGGTGCGGCCCAGCAGGAACTCCCGCATGCCGTCCACATTGTTCCGGGCCGCGGGCACTCCGGGCAGGTGGTCGTACGCCGCGGTCCCGATGAGCAGGGCGCGCGACTTCGCGCCGTCCGGCAGTCGCATCGCGCGCTCCGTTCCAGAGGGTGACTCCATGTTCGCAGACCCCCGCCACCGGCCCGGCGACCGCGCTGAGCAGGGGCGGAGAAAAGATTCCGGGAGGTGCGATGAATCCGCGCGGGCCGCCCCGTCTACACCGGCATAAGCAGCAAGCACCGAACACGGGAGAACGAGATGACCGCCAACGAGAACGGCTACACCTACACCCTCACCGCCGAGGTCGACGTGCCCGTCAGCACCGTCTGGACCGCGTGGACCGAGAACCCGCACTACGAGGCGTGGAGCTACTCCAAGCCCGGCTCCGTCGAGCTCGACGTGCGGCCCGGCGGCAAGTACACCGCCACCGTCGTCACCCCCGACGGCCAGGAGTTCCCGATCACCGGCCGCTACATCGACGTGGCCGAGAACGAGTACCTGGTCATGGGCATGGACGTTCCCGGCGGCAGCGAAGAGGTCATGCGCCTGGACCTGACCGACCTCGGCGGCGACCGCACGCGCCTGGTCCTGACGCAGACGCTGGAGACCCAGGAGGCCCACGACATGTCCAAGCAGGGCAGCGAGCTGCTCCTCCAGTCCTGCGCGGAGTACGTGGCGAAGATGTGACCTCCCCGGGGTTCGGGGCCGGGCCGGCAGGGCCCGGCCCCGATCGCGTCCCGCTACAGTTGCGCCTCGAAGGACCGGGCGGCACGAAGGGGACGAGATGATCGGCATCACCGGGGCGACCGGGGGCGTGGGCTCCGGGACCGTGCGGCACCTGCTGGCAGCGGGCCGCGACGACGTGGCCGCGCTGGCCCGCCGCCCCGAGGCCGTCCCGCCCGCGCCCGGCCTGGAGGCCCGCCGCGCCGACTACGACGACCCCGCCTCCCTCGAAGCCGCGATGCGCGGCCTCGACACACTCGTGGTGGTCTCCAGCGACGGCCTCGCCGAGACCATGGTGCGCCACCACCGCAACGTCCTCGCCGCCGCCGACGCGGCCGGCGTCGGCCGGATCGTCTACACCGGCATCCTCGACGCGGACCCCGCGACGGGCTTCTACTACGCGCCCGGCCACCGCGCCACCGAAGCGCTCCTCCAGGACCGCCCGCACTGCGTGGCCCGCACCTCGGTGTTCGCCGACTTCTTCGCCGACACCTGGCTCGAGGAGGCCCAGCGCACCGGCGAACTCGCACTGCCGCTCGGCGGTGCGGGCATGTCGCTCATCGCCAGGGACGACGTCTCGCGCGCGCTCGCCGCGCTCGTCCTGGCCGGGACCGAGGGGGTCGTGGAGCTGACCGGCCCGGTCGACGCCACGGGCGAGGCGATCGCCGCCGCGGCCTCGCGGGCCACCGGTACCGCGGTCCGCTACACGCCCGTTGAGGACGCCGACTACCGCGCCCGCCTCAAGGCCGACGGCGAACCCGACTGGCTCATCGAGGCGTACGCGAGCATGTTCACCTCCGTCCGCGAAGGCCGCTTCGCCTCCGCCCCCGGCGAGGTCGAAGCCCTCACCGGCACGCCCCCGATGACCTTCGCCCAGTACCTCGCCGCGCGCTGAGGCCGGCGGCCCCCGCCTCCTCCTGTCGGCCCCGGCCGCTAGCCTCTGACCATGCAGCTCACGACCCGGCGGCTGAACCGCGCCACCCTCGACCGCCAGTCCCTCCTGGTCCGCGCCGACACCGACGCCGCCTCCGCGATCCGCGGCGCGGTCGCCGTCCAGGCCCAGTCCCCGGTCTCGCCGTACATCGGGCTGTGGAACCGCGTCGCCGGCTTCGACCCCGCCGACCTCGACGCCGCCTACGCCGACCGCCGCGTCCTGCGCGGCAACCCCGTGCGCATGACCCTCCACGCCGTCGCCGCCGACGAGTACCGGCCCTTCCGCGAGGCCACCGAGCCCTCCCTCTACGCCGCCAAGCTCGGCGGCCGCATCGCCAAGTCCGGCATCACCGGCCCCGAGGCCGCCGCGCTCGCCGACGACCTCTTCGCCGCCCTCTTCGCCGACGGCGAGGTCCGCACCGCCCGCGAATGCGAGGACTGGCTCGCCGGACGGCTCGGCCCCGACACCGCCAAGCAGGTCTGGCCCGGCATCCGCCAGTACGCGCCCCTCCTGCGCGTCCCCACCGGCGGCCCCTGGAGCTTCGCCGACACCGTCTCCTACGCGGCCCTCCCCGACCAGCCGACCCTCCGCGACCCCGACGCCGCCGACGCCGCGCTCGCCACCCTCGTCCGCCGCCACATCGAGGGCTTCGGCCCCGTCGCCATCGCCGACGTCGCCCAGTTCGCGATGGTCCAGCGCGCCCGCGTCAAGCAGGCCGTCGCCACCCTCGACCTGGAGCTCTACCAGGGCCCGAACGGGGAGGTCCTGTACGACCTCCCCGGCGCCGCCCTCCCCGACGAGGACGTTCCCGCCCCGCCCCGCCTGATGGCCATGTGGGACAACGTGTTCCTCGCCTTCCACGACCGCGGCCGCACCGTCCCGCCCGACTACCGGACCACCCTCATCCGCAACAACGGCGACGTCCTCCCCATGCTCCTGGTCGACGGCTTCGCCGCCGGCGTCTGGCGCACCGTCGAGGGCGGCATCGAGGCCACCGCGTTCCACCCGCTCCCCGACGACGTCTGGGACGCCCTCGCCGCCGAGGCCAAGGGCCTCACCGCGCTCCTCGCCGACCGCGAGCCCGACGTCTACCGCCGCCACCGCCACTGGTGGGACAAGCTCCCCGACCACGAGACCGTCCTGCTGCCCGGTTCCTGAACCGGCCGCCGCGCCCCGCCCCCGGCTACGATTCGCTCAGACGAAGATGCACAGCTGCGAAATCCCACTGTCAAGAAGAGGCACCGTCGACCCGGAAGGAGCCGCCATGACCGGCCGCGAGCACCACTACGAAGTCACCGTCACCTGGACCGGCAACACCGGCAAGGGCACCGCCTCGTACCTCGGCTACGGGCGCGACCACGACATCGCCACCCCCGGCAAGCCGCTCATCCAGGGCAGCGCCGACCCCGCGTTCCGCGGCCAGAAGGACCGCTGGAACCCCGAGGAACTCCTCCTCGCCTCGCTCTCCCAGTGCCACATGCTCACCTTCATGTCGCTGTGCGCCCGCGAGAAGATCGCCGTCACCGCCTACGAGGACGCCGCCACCGGCACCATGACCGAGGAGGGCGGCTACAGCGGCCGCTTCACCGAGGTGGTCCTCCACCCGGTCGTCACCCTCGCCGACCCCGCGCACGCCGAACGCGCCGCCGAGCTCCACCACGACGCCAACAAGACCTGCTTCATCGCCAACTCGGTGAACTTCCCGGTCCGCCACGACCCGACCACCCTGACCGCCTAGCGCCCCGATCCGCAGGCCGGGACCTGCCCCGGCTCACGCCTCCGGCGTGCACGGGACGGTCGCCGGGAGCGACCACTCGCCCTCGACCTCGGCCTGGAAGCTCGGGCCGACGCTCGACCCTGGGTCGATGCCGGCGTTGAACATGATGTCGCCGTAGCGGTCTCCGTCCAGGTGGTCGAGCCCCCAGAGCCCGGTCACTTCCAGCCCCGCGAGGTCGAGGACGACCTCCCAGCCGTCGATCGGCTCGGTTCCGGTGTTCGCGACCTCCACGTCCACCGAGATCGAGCCCGACCACTCGTCGTCGAGCTCCAGCGAGGCCGTGCACTGCGGCCCGGTCACCGCCGCCTCGCTCGCCGCGCTGGTCGCGGCCTCCTCCGAGCCCGGATCCGGCGCGCCGCTCGTCTCCGGGACCGCGGAGGACTCGGGGGTGAGCGACGGCGAGACCGGGGCGCTCGGGGTTGGGCTCTCGGCCGACTCGGTGTACCGCGGCCGGTCGGGCTGGTCGGCCCCGGCCACGTCGGGGTCGTGCTCGTCGCGCAGCGACCCGAACTGCCAGACCGCGACCGCCGAGACGAGCGCGGCGACGGCGACGAGGGCCAGGAGCGAGCGGCCGTGGATCCGTCCGCGGAGCACGCCGCGGTCCGTCCGAGCACGCATGGGGGTCTCCTCCGAGGGGTCGGCAGGGCAGGGGCGGACGCGTTCGCACAGGGGACGGCGGAGGGGGGCCGTGTCCACGATGAAGCGTACAAGGCCCTCGTGCGCTGGCGAAACGCCCCGATTGGTATGCGTCGATCCCCTTGGGGGTGAAAGCGTTCGGTGTCAGCGGCATTCGAACGGCCGCATCGGGGTACGCACCGGTGTAGATTCAGGCCGGGCGCAGCCGGGCGCCCGCCGGGCCAACCGAGGGGACCCACGAGATGCGCGCCGTCGTCGTCACCGACTTCCACACCGAGCCGAGCCTCACCGACCTCCCCGTCCCCGAACCCGGCCCCGGGGAAGTCCTCGTCAAGATCGCCGCCGCGGGCGTCAACCCGTTCGACTGGAAGGTCGTCGAGGGCGCCATGCGCGACGCGGTCCACCACGAGTTCCCGCTCGTGCTCGGCTCCGACGGCGCCGGCACCGTCGTCAGCGCCGGGGAGCCCGACCTCACCGACCCGCGCTTCGAGCCGGGCGATCGCGTCTTCGGCCAGTTCATGGACGTCAAGACCGGCCGCGGCTCCTACGCCGAGTACGCGATCACCAAGGCCGCCAAGCTCGCCCGCCTCCCCGACAAGCTCGACTTCGCGACCGGCGCGGCCCTGCCCACGGCCGGGGCCGCCGCCCACGACTTCGTGGAGGGCACCGGCGCCGGGCCGGGCCAGTGCCTGCTCGTCAACGGCGCGTCCGGGGGCGTCGGCCAGGCCGCGGTGCAGCTCGCGGCGGCCCAGGGCATCCGCGTCATCGCCACGACCGACCCTGAGACGGCCGCGCTGCTGCGGAGCCTCGGCGCCGCCGAGACCGTCGACTACACCGCCGGGCCCACGGCCGAGCAGGTCGGCGAGGCCCACCCGGACGGGATCGACGCGATCGTGGACCTGGTCTCCGGCCCGGCCCAGATCGAGGCGATCGCCGGGCTGCTCAAGCCGAACGGCGCGATCGTCTCCGCCAACGGGGCCGTGGACGCCGAACTCCTCGCCTCCCGCGGCCTGCGCGGCTCGAACCTGTACGCGAACGCCCGGCCCGCGACCCTCGCGTCCCTCGCCGACTCCGTCCAGAGAGGACAGCTGCGGTTCCGCATCGACCACGAAGCGCCGCTTGCGGACGCCGCGGCCGCACTCGCCCGCATCCGGGCCGGCGAGTCCCGCGGCAAGACCGTCCTCACGGTCGAGGACGGAACGGTCGAGGACGGAACGGCTGAGGACTGAGGGGTCGAGGACTGAACCGCCGCTGCTGAACCGCTGCTATCGCGCCGTCGCGATCTGAACGGCCGCTACCCGATCCACCGCTATCCGGCCCGCCGCGATCCGGCCCGCGCCGATCTGACCCGGTCCGGTTCGAGCGGACAGCCCGTGCCGGCCCGCTCGGCGAGTTCGGCGCGCAGCGCCGCGAGCTCGGCCATCTTCGCGTCGACCGCGGCGATCCGCTCCGCGAACAGGGCCGACAGGGCCGCCGTCGGGTCCGGCGCCAGGCGCACCTCGGCCCCGTGCCGCGCGATCTCCGCGAGCGAGAACCCGAGCCGCTGGGCCGTGCGCACGTAGTCGAGCCACGGCAGGGTCTCGTCGCCGAAGTCCCGGTACCCGTTGGGGGACCGGTGCGACTCGACCAGTCCGATCCGCTCGTAGAACCGGATCGCGTCCCGGCTCAGCCCCGACCGCTCCGACAGCTCCCCGATCCGCACGGGCCGCTCCTCTCGACTTGACACTGGAGTGCACTCCACCGTTTACGGTAGCGCGACCGAACGAACGGAGACACCATGTCGACCCTCATCGCGACCACTGCGCCGCAACGCCTCTCGTACCTCACCGTGGTCCGCGCCAGCGCCACCTACGACCTGGCCGTCACGGCCGGGTTCGCCACGCCCTGGACCCTCGCGCTCGTCCACGCCGGCCTGAACGCCCTGAGCGGGTCCCTCGGCCTCGCGGCGTTCCCCGGCCTCGACCCGATGCAGGTCCTGTACGCCAACCTCATGGGCTCGGTGGTCGTGGTGTGGTCCCTGCTGCGCCTCGTGCGCCCGCAGCGCCTCCACGGCCTGTTCGACGCCGCCGCCCGCGTCCTCTTCTCGCTGTGGATGGCGAACGCCCTCGCCCACGGCGCCCCGGACCTCCTGTGGGCCTTCCTCGTGGTGGAGATCGCCTGGGGCGCGGTGCAGCTCGCCCCGTGGGCCTCGGCCCGGTTCCGCGCGCGGGACTGACCCCGCCCCGCCGCCGGATGCGGCGGGGCGGGGGTGCGGGTTCAGCAGCCGATCCTGTCGGGGCCGAAGGCGACGTCGTCGTACCAGACGGTGTCGGCGTCGTTGCCGTAGCTCTCCCAGCCCAGGCGCAGGTCCGCGAGGTCGGGGTTCCAGGAGGGCTTGGAGAGCCACTGGGAGTCGACGTCGTGGGTGGGCGTGCCGTCAGCGGTCAGCCCGGTGACGGGGTCGCCGTCGACCCAGGTGGTGAGGGTGCCGCCGGTGATCCGGTACTCGACGCAGATCCACGTGTTCACCGGGAACGGCTCGCTCAGGGCGACGCCGGCCGGGCTCTGCTCGGGGAGGGTGGCGTCGTCGGACTCGCGGTTCCACTGGAGCATCGAGTTCTGGCCGCCCAGGCGCAGATCGGAGTTGGCGTCGTTGCGGTCCTGCATCGCGATCATCGTGGTGTGGTTGGCGGGCTGGGCCGTGGTGTGGCGCATGTAGACGCGGAACCAGTCGGCGTCGGCGGGCAAGGTGCGCCCGACGAACACGTGGTTGCAGTAGGTCGCACCGCCGTCGACGCGGATCGACTTGCCGCCGCCGTTGGCCACAGTGGAGTCCACCGCGGCGGCGCCGCTGCCGGTGCAGTCGGGCGCGCCGACGCTCCACGCCCCGCCCGGGACGGTCCCGGTCTGGTTCTCGAAGCCGTCGCAGACGGCCCCGGCCGGGCACTCGCCGGGCTCGGGGGGATCGGTCGGCGGGTCGGTCGGGTCCTCGGTGGGCGTCTCGGTCGGATCGTCGCTGGGGGTCTCGGTGGGCTCCTCGACGGTGCCGCAGTCGACGCCGTTGAGGGTGAACTCGGTCGGCTCGGCGCCCGCGCCGGAGACGACGAGGCCGAACAGCTCGCGGGTCTGGCCCGCGCCGACGGTCGCGTTCCAGCCCACGTCGGCGCCGGTGAACGCGGTGCCGGACTGCGACCAGTCGACGTTCCAGGCGCTCTGGACCTGGGCGCCGGGCCGGAGCTGGAACTCGATCTCCCAGCCGTTCACGGCGCCGTCCTCGGCGGTGAGGGAGACGGCGGCCTGGTGGCCCGAGCCCCAGTCGCTCACCACCCGGTAGTCGAGCGCCTGGCAGCCCACGGCGTGCGCCGGGCCCGCCGCGACGATCGCGATCGTGCCGGCGGCGACGGCCGCTGACAGGGCGACGGCCGCGGCGAGGCGCCGCGGCCGGGTCGGCATGGAAGCCATGCAGAATCTCCTCTGCTCGGTCCGCATCCCAACCCGACTGCGGAAGACCTAATCTATCGATATCAATAAATATCATGGTTTGCCTGTCCGTGGGAGCGTGCCAACAGTCTTTACGGGTGCCGGTCACGGGCGCCAGACGGAGATCCCGATGTCGCGGAACCGCTCCGCGAAGCGCCCGTCCGGGACCGCCTCCCGCAGCACCGCGCGCAGATCCGCCTCGAACGCCGCGAGCCGGTCGCCGAACAGGTGCGGCGCCGAGCTCGACAGCGAGAACACCGAGGCGACGATCTCGTCCTCGCTCCGCACGGCCACACGCCCTTCGCCCACGCTGATCACCTCGGGCCCGGAGAACCCGGCCCGGCGCATCACCTCGTCCTCGCCCCCCGCGGTCCCGTCCGGGAGCACCCCCTGCCCGGCGCGGCGCACGGGCCCGAGGTAGCGCCGGACGAGCGCTTCGACCGCCTCCCACGGCGGGGACGGGAGCGGCAGCGGCTCATCGGAGTCCATGCCGCGGTGCGTGGTCGCTCCGATGTGGATCCACGCCCCCTCGGGGCAGAGCATCGGGCGCACCCGCTTCGCGACGAGGTCGCGGTCCATCCAGTGGAAGGACTGCGCGAACGAGGCGACCCGGAACGTCCCCAGGTCGGCGGGCAGCCGCTCGGCCCGCAGGTGCTGCCAGTGGATGCCGGGCGCCTTGAGCCGCGCCTCGGCGATCATGCCGGGGTCGGCGTCGACGCCGACCGCCTCGGCGAACAGGGGCGCCAGGAGCACGGTGAGCGATCCGGGCCCGCACCCGACGTCGAGGAGCCGCCCGGTGCCGTCGAGCCCGAGGGCGTCGCGCACCGCCTCGGCCAGCGCGGCGGGGTACGGTATGCGGCCGTTGCCGTAGTGGACTGCCGCGCCGGCGTACAGCGTCTCGTCCCATTCCCAGGAGGTCATCCGCAGGAGCCTACCGGCGCGGGGCCGTTCGGCGGGGCACGATTCGGCGGCGGTTCCCCATGCGCCGCAAGCGACAGTGCGATACGAGGCGGTGCTGGACGGTCCGGTGCGGCAGCGGACGGGGCCGCACCGGGCGGCACCGCGGGCCGTCTACCCCGGCAGGTGCCCGGTGAACGCCGTCTCGAAGCTCGCGTGCCGGCCCATGTGCGCCAGGTACCTCGGATCGGTGACCTCGATCGAGAAGTCCGCGTGCTCGCCGTCGTCCTCGGGCTCCATGCGGAACGCGGCGATGATCGCCTCGGTCCGCCTGCGGAAGTCCTCGCCGCGCGGCTTGGTCGTGAGGATCGTGTACTTGCCCCACGCGCCCGCGGTGCCGTCGAGCTGGCCCTCGTACGCCTTGTAGGCGTTGACCTTCGGCTCGACCGGCTGCTTGGTGTGCTCGTCGAGGACGAAGCCCTTGCCGTCGATCCACACGCGCTTGCCCAGGAACAGCTCGAAGCACTCCTCGAACTCCTTGGCGGTGCCCGCGTCGATGTCGCCGGCGCCGAACCCCTGGAACCACGCGTCCATGAGGAGCTGGAGGGCGAACTCGGGGCCGCGGTGGAAGCGGGCGTCACGGCCGATCAGGCTGGTGAGCCGCCCGTCGACCGTGTTTCCTTCACGGCCCCAGGTGATGACATCGAACAGATACGTCATGGCCGTGAATCATAACCAGTGCGGGCAATTCCGGCGGACGTAGTGATTGATCACACTCGATTACTTCCGCGGGTCCCAAGGAGCGGCTCCATGGAACGGGTCCCGGGGCGTGGGTGCTCGGGCGCGTCCGCTCCCCCGAGCGGGGGAGCGGTTCGCGGCGCTCGGGGGAGGCCCCGCCGCGTGCCGCCGGGTGAGACTCGAGCGACCGCGCCGGCGTCCCGGCGTCCACGTCGAGCAGAGGAGTTCCGATGACCGGTCCCGGTTTCGCCGAGCGGTTCCACGGCCGCACCGCCGCAGGGGTCCCGCGCTGGGCGGTGTGGACCGCCTACGCCGTCGCGCTGACCGCCCTGCCCTCCGGAGTCTGGAGGATCCTGGCGATGATCGGCGGTGCGCCGCTGCTGGAGACCGACCCTGAGGTCATGGCCGCCGCGAGCGGCCTGGAGGCGGGCCCGTGGTGGTACATCGTGGCGCTCAGCGTGGTCAGCGAGGCGCTGGCGTTCCTGGCGGTCGGGCTGGTGACGGTGTGGGGCGAGGTGTGGCCGCGCTGGGTGCCGCTGCTGCGGGGGCGGACGGTGCCGGTCTGGGCCGCGGCGGTGCCGGCCGCGCTGGGCGCGGCGGCGCTGATGGTCCTGCCGTACGCGCTGGTCCTGTACGCGTTCGGCCTGGGCATCGACGGCGAGCCGACCCGGCTGGTCGTGCACGGCTGGCAGACCGCGGTCTTCTGGGTCGCTTACGCGCCCTTGGCGGCCTGGGGGCCGCTGCTGGCGGTGCTCACGGTCCACTACGTCCGGCGCCGGACGGCGGGCGCTCGAGCGCACCTGGTCCCGGTCAGGTGAACCGGCGCCGGCCCCTCGCACGCCGCCCGGGCCTCAGCGGTCGCGTGCCGCCGCGGGCGGTCCAGGCGTCCAGGAGCCGGAGCGCCTCGGCGAATCGGGCCGCACGTTGGAGACGCACAGGACTGACGCAGGACCGCTAGGGCCCGTCTCGGCCGCCGTAGTCGCTCGTCCGGATCTCGCCGGTCTCGGGCGCGGCCAGCAGGCGCCGGCTGAGCTCCTCCAGTGTCGTCTCCAGGAGGCGGGAGACGGGCACCGGAGGAGCCGCAGCCTTCGGCGGCCGGTCCAGGGGGTCGGGCGGGAACTCCCGGCCCCCCTCCCGGCCCGCCTCGATGCGGGCTTCGGTGGTGCCCAGGCGTGCGGCGATGTCGGCCGTCGTGACCGGCCGCTCCAGGTCCTGGGCCAGTGCGGCGTCGGCGTACGCGATCGCCGAGCGCAGTTCCACGAGGTGGTGCGGGACGTCCTGCGGCCAGGTCGTCCTGCGGCAGTGCCGGCGCACCGCGTCCATCATGGAGGGGATCGCGAAGGTGAGGAAGTCGCCCCAGGCCGGGTTGAACCGGTCGATGGCGCCGATGAGTTCGGCCGAGGCCGCTTCGAGCAGTTCCTCCTCGGTGAAACCCTTGCCGGCGTAGCATTTCGCGATGTGCGCCGCCAGCGGCAGGTGGCCGGCGACGAGCCGGTCGCGGAACACGAGGCGTTCCGGGTCGCCGTCGGGGAGCGCCGCGAGCCGGGCGAACAGGGCCTCCCGGGTCCGGTCGCCGCCGCGGCCGAGCATGTACCGGTCATCGGGATGTCGTGCGTTCATGGTGGAGCACCGCCTCTGAGCGGTCGGTTCGGTTCCCGGCGCGCGGCCGGGTCTTCGGCGAGCGGGCCGGACGGCCAGGCGGTCACCGGTGGGCTGCGGGCGGCCCGCTGCGGAGGGGCCCATTCCCGCGACGGGCACGGGGCCCGCCACCGATCAGTGTCCGCTGGAGCGCTCAGACGACCGTTCCCCCGCACCTGGCCGGCATCGCAAGCACTGGCCCACGCGGGTACCCGAAACTCTCCACTGTGACCTCCACCGTAACCCCGCGCGGCGGTGTTGTCACGGGGGCGTGGACCCCCTGGACATGCCACATTGTCCGGCCGTGCTCCGCGGCCTAGACTGAGGCTGCTGGCTCCACATCGCCCCGAATCCCGCCGCCGGGGCAGATCCCCGTCAACGTCCTTGCGATCGAAGGAGATCCGAGTTGACCGCCGCTGCCGGTCCCGCGACCGGCGATCCCTTCAGGCACACCGCCTTCCAGTACACGGGCGACGACGAGTACCTCACCGGGACCATGGCGTTCATCGAGCAGGCGTTCGCCCTCGACGCGCCGGTCGTGATCGCCGTCCCCGTCGAGCACTTCGAACTGCTGCGCAAGGCGCTCGGCGGCGCCGTCGACCGAGTCCGGCTCCTGAACATGTCGGAGGTCGGCGCCAACCCCGGCCGCATCATCCCCGGCGTGCTGCGCGCGTTCACCGACGTCTACGCCGACCGGCGGTCCTGGGTCGTCGGCGAGTCGACCTGGCCGGGCCGCACCGACACCGAGTACCCCGCGTGCGCCCAGCACGAGGCGCTCATCAACTACGCGTTCGCCGGACGCGACGTCGCCATGCTCTGCCCCCACGACGTCGCCGGCCTCGGCACGCGCGCGGTGGCCGACCTCCGCGCCACCCACCCCCGCCTTATCGACCCCACCGGGGAGCACGCGAGTGCCGCCTACGACCCCGGCCGCGTCGTCAGCGAGTACAACGCGCCGTTCGAACCGCCGCCGAAGTTCGCCATCGAGCGCGCCGTCGACATCGACACGATCGACAACGCCCGCTGGTTCACAGTGGCCTTCGGCCGCCGCGCCGGCCTCTCCGGGATGCAGCTCGTCGACCTCGAGATCGCCGTGACCGAACTGCTCATCAACTCCGTCCTCCACGGCGGCGGCAGCGCCGAGCTGCGGATCTGGTCGGACGAGCGGGCGCTCGTCTGCGCCGTTTCCGACGCCGGCCACATCACCGACCTCCTCGCCGGGCGCCGCCCCGTCGACGCCGCCCAGCCCTTCGGGCGCGGGCTCCTGCTCGTCAACTCCGTGGTCGACCTCCTGCGCACGCACACCAGCGCGCAGGGGACGGAGACGCGCCTCCACCTGTCGCTGCTCGGCTTCTGACGCCGGCAACCGCCGAACGGGTCACTCGAACGGCCGTCCGGATTCCGGCGCGGTGTTCCCGGGGTGTATGAAAGGATCGCTTCGGAAACCGGTCCGGCGGAGCCGGGCCGCGGCGGCGCACGGCCCGTGCGCCCCGGGAACACGACCCTGGAGGTCACCCATGGCCAAGCTCGGCAGGACCGGCATCGAGATCCACCCGCTCGTCCTCGGCACCAACACCTTCGGCTGGACCACCGGCGAGGCCGAGGCCCACCGGGTCCTCGACGCGTTCGCCGACGCCGGCGGCACCCTCGTCGACACCGCCGACGCCTACTCGGCCTGGGCGCCAGGCAACTCCGGCGGCGAGTCCGAGACCGTCATCGGCTCCTGGCTCGCCCGCAACCGCGACCGCCTCCTCATCGCCACCAAGGTCTCCCAGCACCCCGAGTACAAGGGCCTCTCGGCCGCGAACGTCAAGGCCGCCGCCGAAGCCTCGCTCAAGCGGCTCCGCACCGACGCCATCGACGTCTACTACGCGCACTTCGACGACGCCGAGACCCCGCTGGAGGAGACCGTCGCCGCCTTCGACGCCCTCGTCACCGACGGCAAGGTCAAGCACGTCGCCGTCTCCAACTACAGCCCCGAGCGCCTGCGCGAGTGGCTCGACATCACCGAGCGCACCGGGGCCGCCCGCCCGGTCGCCCTCCAGCCCAAGTACAGCCTCGTCAGCCGTGCGACCTTCGAGCCGGGCCTGCGCGACATCGCCGTGGCCGAGGACCTGAGCGTCTTCCCGTACCACGCGCTGGCCAGCGGGTTCCTCACCGGCAAGTACCGCACGGAGGCCGACCTGGAGCGGTCGGTGCGCGGGGGCTCGGCCGGGAAGAACCTGAACCCGGCGGGCCTGGCGATCATCGAGCGCCTCGACGAGATCGCGCAGGACCGCGGCACCGCGATCGCCTCGGTCGCGCTCGCGTGGGCGCGCAGCCGCCCCGGCATCGCGGCCCCGATCGCGGGCGCGCGCGAACTCGACCAGCTCGCCCCGCTCCTGGCCTCCGCCGAACTGGAGCTCACGCAGGAGGAGGCCGAGAGCCTGACCGCCCTCTCGGACGCCTTCGGCGCCTAGACGATCGACACGCGCCGCCCGGCCGCTCGACGGCCGGGCGGCGCGGTGCGTCACCGTTCCCGTGGCCCGGCCCCGCTCCCGGGTCCCGCTACCGCGCCTCGTCGAACCTGAGGTGGTTGCCGAACGGGTCGCCGACGGTCAAGGTCCTCGATCCCCAAGGGGCGTCCTCGATCCCGGGCCGCGCGAACGGGTAGTCCTTCGCGGCGAGCTCCGCGTGGAACGCCTCGATGCCGCGGATCGGCACGAAGCACGCCGTGCCCGGTGTGCCGTCGCCGTGGTGCTCGCTCAGGTGCAGCACCGCCGCACCGCGCTCCACCTGCATGTACAGCGGCATGCCCGGCTCGAACCGGTGCTCCCAGGCGACTGCGAAGCCCAGATAGCCCACGTAGAACTCCAGGGCCTTCTCGACCGAGAAGATCCGCAGGATCGGCACCGGCGGCGAGATCGCGATCGGGTCGTCTGACATGGCATTCCCCTTCCGACCGGCCAAGCGTAGGACCGGGGACCGACAGCCGCCCCGGAATCGAAGCCGCAGACCAAAGCCGCCGAGCCCGCCCGCCCGCCGAGCCGGCCCGCCCGCCGCGTCCGCCCGTCCCGGCGCCTGTGGCACCGCCTCCACCCCGCCCATCGCACTCCTGCCCTCCGCACTCCTGCCCTCCGCACACGGCCGGGGCCCGCACCGCCGAACGCGGTGCGGGCCCCGGCTCGTCGTGCCCCCGGGCGCCTAGGCGGCCGGGGCCTTCGCGTAGACCTCGATCTCGCTCAGGATGATCCACCCCGCGGTCCCGCCGGAACCGGCGGTCATGACCAACCGCACGGCGGACGTCTTCGCGTTCACCTCCACGTCGACCACGGGCGCCTCACCGGTCGGCACGTCCACGAACCCCGCGTCGACCCAGTTCCCCGCCGCGTCGCGGTACTGCACCGTCAATGTGTCCGCATAGGACGGACGACCGCCGTCGCTCCAGAAGTACGACACCACCCGGGTCACGTCCCGCGCCTCCGGCAGCTCCACCGCGATGGTCTCCTCGGTGTTGAACGGCCCCGACTTCCAGTTCGACCACGCCTTGTCCGTCAGGACCCCGTTGCGCAGCGCCGAGGCCGAGTACCCCGGCTCGGTGTACGTTGCCGTCACTGAGACCCCGTCGCCGAGCGCCACGTTCGCCTCGACCGGGTCCGTGACCTCCACGTTCACCACCGCGGGCAGCTCCGTGCCGTCCACGAGCACCGCCGTGCCCGCGACCGCCACGGTCCCGTACTCGTCGAAGGCGCCCTCGGCGGGCTCCTCCCACGCCACGGGCACCGCGGCCTCGGTCCCGTGGTCGCCCAGCGCCGTCACCGTCGCCGGCAGCGGCGGCGTGAACCCCGGGTACGTCACGGCCGCAGCGGGTTCGGTCGCGGAGAACGTGTCCACGCCGACCTTCGCCTTGGCGCGGAACGTGTTCCCGAGCGCGTCGGTCGCCTCGCCCGTCACCGTCACGGTCCTGACCCGGTTCCATGTGGACTCGCGCGGCATGTCCCACTCGACCGGGAGCGCCCCGCGCACCCCGTCCCGGTACACGCCCGGCACGGTCGCCGGCAGCTCCGGCACGAACCCGGGCACCGTGTACGCGCTGACCTGCTGCGCCCGCAGCACGGTCTCGTCGACCACGCCCCAGCGCTGGTTCGGCGCCGAGGTCGGCGTGTACGTCTGCACCGGCGACCCGTCCGCGGTCGCCTCGCCCCACACGTCGAGCACCAGGCCCGTGCCCGCGTTCACCGGCACGTAGGTGCCGTCGCCGGTGGTCGAGAGGTACCAGGTCGCCGCCGCCGAGGGCTCGCCCTCGTCCGGTTCCAGCACCGCCAGCCCGTCCGCGACCGCCAGCCGCGCCCCCGTGGCCGCGTTGACGATCGCGTACTCCTCGGTGTTCGTGTAGCCCTCGGTCAGCCGCTCGACCTCCCACAGCTGCGCCCCGTCGGCGGCGTCGTCGGTCTCGATGACGATCCCGGTGCCGTCCGCGCTCGGCGCGATCGACTTGCCGCTCTGGACCCCGTCGAACCGGTACACGTGCCCGTCCTGGAACAGTGCCATGTCACATGCCACACCTGACACGCCCTCGATCACGAACGTCGTCACCGACTTCGCCGGCACGGTCAGCGTCGCCTCGCCGCCGCGCACCCGCACCGCCTCGCCCTCCACGAGCGCGCCGTCCGCGCTCGTGACCACCGGTGTCACGGTCGCGCCGCGCGTGATCCGGTCGAACCCGGACAGGCCGAGGGTCACCTCCACGGCCGCGTCGCTGCTGTTGGTGTACACCGCGTTCGCGCCCTTGCCGTCCGCCTCGACCGCGGCCGTGGTCGCCGCGTCGTCGGTCGCGATCACGTGGTCGCCGGGCTCGATGTAGTGCGTGAAGTTCTGGATCGTGTAGTACTTCGTGTTGACCCGGATCGGGCAGGTCTCCAGCGTGTCCTCGGCCGTGCAGTCGAACGGGAGGTGGATCGAGCCCCAGCTGTGCCCGCCGGCCACGTCCTCGACCGGCTGCCACAGCACCCACGCCGCGGGCTCCAGCTCGCGCAGGTCGTCGGTGATCCGCGCGGCGATCCCGATGCCGTTCTCCATGGACTCGTAATCCTGGCCCGAGGTCCACGACCCCTCGACCTCGCTCATCCACAACGGCAGGTCCGCGGCCTTGGCGAGGTCGCGGGCGCTGGTGCGCTGGCCGGTGCCGTAGGTGTGGACGTTGAGCTGGTCGACGTTCGCGCGCGACTCCTCCGTGTACGCGTTCCAGTTGCGCACGAACGTGCCCGGGTTGGTCTCGTCCATTGCGGACACGACCGCGTCGAGCTCCGAGACGGACAGCTGCTCCGCAAGCGCGTTGATGACGAGCTGCTGGAGTTCGGGTCCGGCGTGCGCGCCCTCCTGGCGCCCTCCCGTGGGCTGCACGCCGTCCGGGCCGAGTTGGGTGCCCCAGTAGTTCGTGTTCGGCTCGTTGAGCGGGTCGACGGTGTCGAACTCGATCCCGTGCTCGGCCTCGACCCGCTCCATGACCTCGGTGAGGTACACCGCGAACTCGTCCACGGTGTCGGTCCTGATCTGGTCCTGGTTCGCGTCGAAGCCGCCCGAGACGTACCCGGAGACGGTCTGGAAGTACGGCGGCGAGTTGGCGAACGCCTCCCAGTGGGTGACGTCGTCCTTGACCGCGTCGATCCACCACCGCTGGCGCTCGTCGGCGTCCCAGTCCCAGTGCTCGGGGTCCTCGGGGTCCCACCAGTCCTTGTCGGCCTGGGTGGTGCCCTCGGGGGCGGCCCACCAGCCGGGGACGGCCGCGGCGCCGCCGCGCAGGTACTCGTCGTCGATGTTCGGGGCGTTGCCGCCGCCGATGTTGTACCTGGCGATGTTCAGGTTCAGCCCGTCCTCGCCGAAGAGCATGTCCGCCAGCTCGTTGCGGATCTCGTCGGGGTAGCCGCCGGTGGCGTTGGCGAACCACACGAGGCTGGTGCCCCAGCCCTCGAACGCCGCCTGCTGATAGGACGGGTCGAGCGTGACGGTGACCGCGTTCGCGGCGGCCTCCTCGGCGTTCGCGGGGCCGCCGGTGAGTGCGGGGAGGGCCGCGGCTGCGACGGCCGCCGCGAGGCCGGCGGCGCCGAGCGCGGCCGGCCCGCGCCGGAAGCCGTTGCGGCGCAGGGGCAGCGCACGCGGGGGACGGGGGGATGACATCGTCGTCTCCTTCGGGGGTGCCAATCGAGTCATTTGGATATTCACACAGAACCGAACTCTTGTAAACACCCTTCGTCAAACGGATTGAAAAACTAATCCGCGGCACCGCTCCCGAGCACCCTGGTCACCGCCAGGATCGAGACATCGTCGTCCATGCGCGCCGCGAACCGCGAGGCGTCCTCCCACACGAACGCCACCAGCGACCGCGGCGAGGGCGTGACCAGCCCCTCCAGGTGCTCCGCGAGCGGGTAGTACTCCCCGTCGGCGTCGCGCGCCTCGACCAGGCCGTCGGAGAACGCCAGCAGCGTCTCGTCGATCCCGAACGGCAGCACCGCGACCGTGCCCGCCCGCGGCGTGTCGGACAGCCGCAGCCCGAGCACCGGCGCGGGCTTGAGGTCGACCTCCTCCACGGTCTCGCCGCGCAGCAGCAGCGGCGAGGGGTGCCCGCACGACAGCAGCCGCACCTCGTCGCACTCCTCGGAGAACTCGGCCAGCAGCACCGAGGCGAACAGCTCGGGGATGTACCCGCCGTCGGCGTCGCCCAGGATGCGCCGCTCCAATCGCCGCGCGACCCCGGTCAGCTCCGGCTCGTCCAGGATCGCCTCGTGGAAGACCGCCAGGAGCATCGAGGCCGCGCCCACCACGTCGAGCCCGTGGCCCTCCACATCGCCGAGGATCAGCCGGGTCCCGAACGGGCTGCGGCGCACGTCGAACAGGTCGCCGCCGATGCTCGCGCCCTGCTGCGCCGAGTGGTAGAACCCGGCGCACGCGAGGCCGCCGACGCGCTCGGGCAGCTCGGGGAGGATGGCGCGCTGCGCGGCCTCGGAGACGCTGAGCAGGGTGACCAGGCCGGTCTCGAAGCGCTGGCGCAGCCACGAGATGCCGATGGCCGTGGCGAAGACGATGGAGACCACCACGATGTCGTCGCCGTCGAAGCGGCGCGAGACCGGGATGGGCGCGGCGACGACCGCGAGGCCGAACGCGGCGATGGCGGCGGTCCAGCCGGGGCCGAGGACGAACGCGGCGAGGATCGGGACGACCGCCATGGCGATGCCCGCGTGGAGCGGGTCGGGGCGGAAGAGCTGGAAGAAGGAGGCGGCGAACAGGGCGACGAGGGGCAGCAGCCGGACCCACAGCGGGATCGCCGTGGCCGGCCGCAGCCCTCCGAAGAACGAGGCCCGCGACGCCATGGCCCGAGTTTAGGCGCCGGGGCGGCCGTCACCTGCGGTTTCGGGCATTCGGAGGAATCGTCAAGGGCCGGGGGAGGACGGTTCGACCGGATCGGGTCGGCGGGCCGTGCGCGCGGCGCCGCTAGGGGGCCGCCGGGTGCTCGGTGTCGTACCCGGCCTGGGCTTCGAGGACCGAGGGCATGTGCTCGTAGAGATAGGCGACCATCTCGCGCAGCCGCGCCTCCATGCCGGTGCCGACCTCGGTGAGGGCGTACTCGACGCGGGAGGGGAAGCCGTCGGAGGCGTCGCGGATGACCAGGCCGTCGCGTTCGAGGTGGCGCAGGCCCTGCGCGAGGGCCTTGTCGTTGATGCCGCCGACCGCGCGGCGGATCTCGCTGAAACGCTTCGGGCCCTCATGGAGCGACAGCACAATGAGCGTGCCCCAGCGCCCCGTCACGTGGTCGAGGACCGGACGGGACGGGCAGCCGTCGGCGAGCACCTGGAACTCGCTGAGGACGTGCGGCACGGGACGGGAGGTCATCCCGCAATGTTACCTCCGCGATAGTGCTTTCATTTTGATTGTGCTTTCATTTGGAAAGTGAAAAGATCGTCGCAACCGACACTGAAGGAGCAGCAGATGATCGTCGTGACCGGAGCAACCGGAAAGCTCGGCACCCTGGTGGTCGAGGGCCTGATCAACCAGGTCCCCGTCGAGGAGATCGCCGTCGTCGCGCGCGACGCCGCGAAGGCCCGCCGCTTCGGCGAGCTGGGCGTCGAGGTCCGCCAGGCGGACTACAGCGACCCGGCGTCGCTGGCGGACGCGTTCCGCGAGGGCGAGAAGGTCCTCCTCATCTCCGGCAGCGAGGTGGGCCAGCGGGTCCCGCAGCACAAGGCCGTGGTCGACGCGGCCAAGAGCGCCGGGGTCGCGCTCCTCGCGTACACGAGCATCCTCGGCGGCCCGGCCGCCGACTTCGAGCTGGCCCGCGAGCACCAGATCACCGAGCGGTACCTGATCGACTCCGGCATTCCGTACGTGCTGCTGCGCAACGGCTGGTACCACGAGGTCTACACCGAGGCGATCGGCCAGGCGCTCGCCACGGGCGGCCTGCTCACCAGCGCCGCGGAGGGCGCCGAGGTCGCCAGCGCCTCGCGCGCGGACTTCGCGGCCGCCGCGGTCGCGGTGCTCACCGGCGACGGGCACGCGAACGCCGAGTACGAGCTCAGCGGCGACCGGGCGTGGACGTTCGAGGAGTTCACCGCGGAGGCGTCGCGCCAGCTCGGCAAGGAGCTTCCGCTCAACCGGGTCACGCCCGAGGTCCACCGCGGGATCCTCGAAGGCGCCGGGCTGCCGGGGACGCTCGTGCCGATCCTCGTCGGGGCCGACGACGCCATCTCGCGGGGCCTCCTCGCGACCCGCACCGGCGACCTCTCCAGGCTCATCGGCCGCCCGACGACCCCGGTCGCCGAGGCCATCGCCCAGGGCGTCAAGTCCGTCTGAGCAAGGCGGAAGCGCGGGTTCGCCGACCCGGATCGGGCAGTGCGGTGCTCGCCGACCGGTTGCGCAAGCGCGCGGGTTCGCCGAGCGGATCGGGCAGTGCGCCGCTCGAAGGCCGGTTCGCGAGCGCGCGAGTCCGTCCGACCGGATCGGGCAGTGCGGTGCTCGCCGACCGGTTACGCGAGGGTGCGAGTCCGCCCGAGCGGATCGGGCAGTACGTCGCTCGCCGACCGGTTGCGCGAGCGCGCGAGTGCGCATGAGCGGATCGGGCAGTGCGCCGCTCGCAGACCGGTTGCGCAAGGGCGCGAGTCCGCCCGACCGGATCGGGCAGTGCGCCGCTCGACGGCCGGTTCGCGAGCGCGCGAGTCCGCCCGACCGGACCGGGTCGCACGGCGCGGTCGACACCGGCCGGCAGGACTACCAAGCGACCGCAACGGGAAAGCGGCCCGCAGGGACACCTGCGGGCCGCTTCGCCGTCCGGGGCAGGGAGTGCCGTCCTGGCCCGGGGCGAGGGAAGTGATCATGGCCGCTTTTCGGCCCGGCAGGGCCGAGAAGCGGGGGAGCGGGCGGGAAATCGTCGGACCTTGGAGGCACCCTCGAACCGGGGGCTGCTCGATACGGCGCCGTGAGGCGCCCGAGGCTGCCCTCTTTCCGTCCGGCCCCGGCCGGAGCGATCCGTGCCGCTCCGGGGCGGGGTCCTCGTTCGGACCGTGCTTCGAGTGGATGCCGTCAGGCTCCGGGCCGGAGCCACCCGCCCCGATTCTGGCCGTACCTCTAGCGGAAGGCGCCCGCGTGCTCGCGCGCCCATTCGGCGAAGGTGCGGGCGGGGCGGCCGGTGGCGCGTTCGACCGCGTCGTTGGGGCGCTGGGTCCAGGCCGGCGGCGCCTCCCGCCAGCCGAGCACGTAGTCGATGGTCGCCTCGTCGTAGCCGAGGGCCTGCATGCGCAGCCGCCCGTCGTCCTCGCTCAGGGCCTCGAACCGCACGTCCTTCCCGGTGGCGTCGTTGATCGCCCCGACCTGGTCGGCCACGTTCAACGTCTCCGGCCCGGTGAGCGGGATCTGCTGCCCCGCAAGGCCATCGGTGGTCAGCGCTACCGCGGCGACGGCCGCGATGTCGCCTTCGTGGACCGGCGCGTGCCCGATGTGCCCGAACGCCTCGCGCACCACGCCCTCGGCCTTGATCTCCTCGGCCCAGGTCAGCGCGTTCGACATGAACTCGCCGGGCTGCAGCTCGACCGCGTTGAGCGCCGCGAACGCGTCCTCGACCGGCCCGCGGTACCCGTTCCACAGCAGCGTCACCCGCTTCACCCCGGCCGCGAGCGCGGCTGAGGCGAGCTGCGCGCTGTGCGGGACGGTCTCGTTCTTGGGCCCGAAGGTCGTCATGAGGTGCAGGCCGGTGACCCCGTCGAGCGCCCGCTCCAGGCTGGCCAGGTCCGCGAAGTCGCCCGCGACCGCCTCGACCCCCTCGGGGAGCCGCGCCGTCGCCGGGTCGCGCGTGAGGGCCCTGACGGGGTGACCGTCGGCGACCAGCCGCTCGACCAGGTGGTGGCCGACGTTCCCCGTCGCACCGGTGACCAGGATGGTCATGTTCTCCTCCTCGGGTTCCCCGGACCGGTTCCGGCCCGCGGGAGTCCAAGGCTAGGAACGCGAAGGCCCGCCCGCCTCGGTCGCGCGTCCCGGTCCCCTCTGCACCGCAGGTCCTAAGACCGGTCGGATCGGACGGGCCGGAGCGGCGACCGGGAGGTCCTGGCCGGCCACCGACCGACCGGCACCGACCGACCGGTCATCGGCCGGCCGAATCGCCGGGCCTTCGAACCGCCGGGCGTCCGGACCTCCGCGCCGCGCCCCTATTCCGCCTGGTACCAGACCTCGAACGCGTCGTACACGTGCTTCCCCGGCGCGCCGCCGATCTCGCGTACGGCCGCCTGGAGCTCCCGGAGCTGCGCCGCCGTCATCGGGAGCGGGGCCTCGTCGGGCTGGTACGTCCACCCGCGCGGGTACGAGACGCCCGGCAGCACCGACATCTCGACGTGGCAGCCGACCACATGCGACACCGGGTGCGCGTCGCACCACGCCACAAGCGTGTCCACAGTGGTCTCGAATGCATTCCAGTCGTCGACGTACAGCCGCCCCGGATAGAACGTGTCGCCGGTGAGCAGCATCCGCGTCCACCGGTCGTAGAACACGGTCGCCGCCGGGTGGTGACCCGGCCCGGGGATCACGTCGACCACCCGGCCGCCCAGGTCGATCTCGCGCGGCGTGGCCGGCCAGTCGTCGAACCCGTAGTGCGCCAACACCTCGTCCAGGCCCGGACCGACCACAGTGGTGCGCCGCCGGTGGGCGAACTGCGCGTCGGCCGCCTTGTGGTCGCCGTGCCCGTGGGTGTGGGCGACCACCAGCTCGTACTTGCGGCGCGGGTGGCGGTCCAGCCAGTCCGAGACGTGCCCGTCGACGGTGGCCCGCAGCGGGAAGTACTCCGGCTCGGGGGTCGCCCCGGTGTCGATGAGGAGCGCCCGCTCGTTCCCGAACAGAAGGAACATGAACGGCGCCTCGTAGTTCACGGACTTGTTCTGCCGCATGACGATCGTGTGCTCGTCGGCGGCGTGCGACTGGATCTCGGGCTCGGGGTCGTGCTTGGACGAGGGCCAGCCCGCGTGCCAGTCGACCTCCAGGTCCGGCTCGCAGCCTTCGGGGCCGAACGCGATCTGCCGCGACGGCTCGGCCGCCGCCGCATCGAGTGTTGAAGCGCTGATGGTGATGCCTCCCAGGGTTCCGGCAATGAGCGTACGACGACGGGTGTTGGTCACGGGGGTCTCTCCCTTGCTGAAGTCGGCCTCCAGCCTCGCCCGGCGCACCGGTGCGCCGCCTCGCCCCGCGGGATGACCTGCGCCCCAGCGGCTCACGACCAAAGCAGCACCTGACGTCCGACGAAGGTCGCATCCGCACGCCCCGCACCCTTTCCGCAACGGTCGGACAAACCGATGGACCGATTCCGGGACGCGAGGAATACTTGGCCGCGGTTTCAGGGCACCCCCGTCTCGCCCGGAACCGGACCCGCCCGAGAGGACCACTGTGCCGACCACCGCCGCGACCGACCGTTCCACCGGCCCCGCCTCCGACCCGGCCCCCGACCGCGGCACCGACCGCGCCCCCGACGCTGCGCCGACCGCGGCCAAGCGCCGCCGCGCGCTCGCCATCGGCGCACTCGCACTGGGCGCCTTCGGGATCGGGCTCACCGAGTTCGTGGTCGTCGGCCTCCTCGGCCCGCTCGGCGAGGACCTGAAGGTCTCCATCTCCACCGCGGGCCTCCTCGTCACCGGCTACGCCGCCTCGGTCGCCATCGGCGCCCCGATCATGACCGCCGTCGGTGTGAGGCTCCCGCGCAAGACCATGCTCGCGGTCCTCATGGCCCTCTTCATCGCCGGCAACGTGCTCGCCGCCGTCGCCGAGACCTACACCGTGCTCATGGCCGGCCGCATCGTCTCGGCCCTGTGCCACGGCGCCTACATGGGCATCGGCCCGGTCATGGCCGCCGGACTGGTCGCCCCCGAGAAGCGTTCGCGCGCAATCGCACTCATGATGACCGGCCTGACGCTCGCCAACGTCGTCGGCGTGCCCTTCGGCACCGCCCTCGGCCAGGAGCTCGGCTGGCGCGCCGCGTTCTGGGCCATCGTCGCGATCGGCGCGCTCGCGCTGGCCGCGATCCTGCTCTTCGTGCCCTCGCGCGCGAACGACCCGGGCCAGGGCTTGCGCGGCGAACTCGCCGTCTTCCGCCGCCCGCAGGTGTGGGTGGTCCTCACGATCACCATGCTCGGCTGGGGCGCCGCCTACGCCGCGATCACCTTCCTCGAACCGATCCTCACCCAGGTCTCGGGATTCGAGACGGCAACGGTCCCTTGGCTGATGCTCCTCTTCGGTGTCGGCCTCACCGCCGGGAACCTCCTCGGCGGACGCCTCGCCGACCGCGCCGTGACGCCCGCCCTGTTCGGAACGCTCGCCGCGGCCACGGTCGCGCTGGTCGTCTTCGCCTTCGCCGTGCACGCCCCGATCCCGGCCGCGATCATGGTCTTCGTGATCGGCGCGGCCGGGTTCGCGATGGTCCCGGTGCTCCAGACGCGGGTCCTCGACGCCGCCGAAGGCGCCCCCTCGCTGGCCTCCTCGGTGAACGCCGCCTCGTTCAACGTCGGCATCGCCCTCTCGGCCTGGTTCGGCGGCCTCGCCATCGACGCGCACTGGGGCCTCACCGCCCCGATCTGGATCGGCGTCGCCATGGGTCTGGCCGCGCTGGCGGTCGCCGCCGTGGCGAGCGCGAAGGCGAGGAGCAAGAGCGATAATCGTGGTCGCTGAGCTGAGCTGGGCTGAGCTGAGCTGAGCTGAGCTGAGCTGAGCTGAGC
>NZ_FNGF01000013.1 GCF_900102815.1 Glycomyces sambucus | reverse complement strand
CAGCGTCCGGCGATGGGCAGGTCGTCGAAGTTCCCGAACTGCCTGACGATGTCGGGGTCGCCGGAGTTGTCGTTGCGGTTCTTCAGGTAGAACGTGCGATTCCCGGGCCGGTAGACGCCGATGGTGTCGTAGGGGTCGCCGTCCCAGTTGCCCACCACTGGAAGGTCGCCGTTGTTCCCGAAGTGGAACGCGCCGTCCGCGTCTCCGGAGTTGTCGTTGCGATTCTTGAGATAGAAGGTCCGGTTGTCGGGCCGGTAGACGCCGATGGTGTCGTACTGGTCGCCGTCCCAGTTCCCCGCGATCGGGATGTCGCCTTCGCTCCCGAACCTGAAGGCGCCGTCGGCCTCCCCTGAGTTGTCGTTGCGGTTCTTGAGGTAGAACGTCTGATTGCTCGGGCGGTACACGGCGATGGTGTCGTACCCGTCGCCGTCCCAGTCGCCTACGAGCGGGATGTCGCCCTTGTTGCCGAACCTGAAGGCACCGTCCGCGTTCCCTGAGGTGTTCGAGTTCTTCAGGTAGAACGTCTGGTTGTCCTCTTTGTACACGCCGATCGAGTCGACGCCGTCGCGGTTCCAGTCCCCGGCCAACGGCACCATGCCGGCATCGCCGAGCCTCGCCGAACCGCCCCCGGGGAAGTAGAACGTCCCGTTCTCGGGCCGGTACAGACCGATCTGGTCGACAGCGCTCGCCCGCGCGGCGGCGATGAGGGTTCTGGCCTTCGCCTCGGCCTGGTCGTACCGTTCGGGGTGCGCCGAGCGCTGCACCATCTGCGCGATCTGGCCGGCGGTGCACGAGGCGCACTGCCGGTCGGCCGCGATGGCGCCGTCGAAGAACTTGTTCGACGCGTACGTGACGTTCATGATCTGCGCGGGGGTGCCCCATCCCTGGCTGGGGCGCTGCTGGAAGACGCCGAGCGAGTCGCTGTCGCCGCAGGGCAGGTTGTTCATGTGGGATTCGATCCAGCCGGCCTCGAAGCCGGCCAGCAGCACGCGGTCCGAGACCTGGCGGCTCGCGGCGACCTGGTAGACGGTCGCGATCACCGCGGGATCGTGTCCTGAAGGGACGGTGCACAGGACACCGACGTCCTGTGTGGATTCTGCGGTCGCCGGAGGGGCCGAGACCGCCATGGCGGCCACTGCGGCCGCCACGATGAGGAGCCATCGTCTGGTGTGGGTGAGTCGTCGAATCATCGAGGTTTCCTCGCTTGCAAGGGGACGCCGGCACTCCCACTGGAGCTCAATCGGTGAGGTGACTCACACGAGCCGGTCGAGATGCGACGCTAACGACGCACTGCGTCAAGACAGCCTCAAACCAGCGTCAGCCCATGCCGCTGGGCAATGGAAGGCTGCAATCCCGATGGACACCGGCCGTGCGGACGCAGACCCGCCGGTGGCGACCACGTCGGCGGGGGCGACCTCGACGCATCAGATCTGCTGCCGTTGGCGGTCCGGCGATGTGCCTGGTCGGCGTCGCCCTGCAGACACCAGGCATCGGTGACGGCGACGGCTGGCGCCCCGGGCTCACACCGGCGCTGTCTCGATCCGCAGATGCGCTCGGCAAGGTCTCAGGTGCGCGAGGTGGAGGTCCGCAGGTCGGTGGGCGAGAGACCGGTGGACTCTTTGACCTTGCGGGAGAAGTGGAAGCTGGTCTTGAACCCGCAGCGGGTCGCGATCGATCCGACGGTGAGTCCGGTGGAGGTCAGCAGTTCGACGCCGAGTGAGATGCGCCGGTCCCAGAGGTACTGGACCGGGGTGGTGTCCATGTGGGAGCGGAACATCCGGACCAGGTGGGCCGGGGTGACCGAGGCGGCTCTGGCGATGTCGGTGAGCGTCACCGGCCGGTCGAGGTGGTCGTGGATGAACAGGCGGGCGGTCTCGATCGAGGCCGGCAGTGCGGCGGGCAGGTTCCTGAACTCGGCGATGAACCGCCACAGCAGCGCGGTCGCGAGCGCGTCCACGAGGGCGCCGTCGGCGGTGAGCCTGGTCTGCTCGGTGGTGACGGCCTCGCGGGCGAGGTAGGTCAGGGCCGAGGAGAGGGTCCTGTTGGGCCGCAGTGCTTCGAGCCAGGCGCGCATCTGGTCGGTCGCCTGCTCCATGCGGCCGCGCACGAGCGTCTCGTGGGTGTCGACGTCGCCGTCGAAGCGGATCTCCTCGGTGTGCCCGGGCAGGAGCAGGCAGATCTCTCCGGCCGCGACCTGGCGCGGAGGGCCGCCGTCGAGGCGCAGGCGCATCGAACCGGCGTGGATGAGCATGAGCTGGATCTCCTGCCGGCGGCGCGGGCCGATGCGGGACCCGGCGGGCTGCACGAGCTGCCTCGCAGTCGCGTCGGCGACGCGGAGTCGGCGGGCCTGAGCATCAAACTGGGACACAGATCAGTCTATTACAGCCATGTCGGCAGAGGTCGAATCCTGGTGTCATGACTCCATGCGTGAAACTGAGACACAACTCCTCGTGGTCGGGGGCGGCGTGGGCGGCGTCCTGGCCGCCGTCACCGCCGCCGGTCGCGGCATCCGGACGACGCTCACCGAGCCGACCGACTGGCTCGGCGGCGTGCTCACCACGCAGGGGGTGCCGCCGGACGAGCACGTGTGGATCGAGCGGTTCGGGTGCACGGCGACCTACCGGGCCTACCGGGAGGCCGTGCGCGCGTACTACCGCAGGCACTACCCGCTGACCGAGGCCGCGGCGGCGCGGCGGGCGTTCAATCCCGGCGGCGCGAAGGTCTCCGACCTGTGCCACGAGCCGCGGGTGACCCTCGCGGTCATCGAGGCCATGGTGGCGCCGCTGCGCGCCTCAGGGCTGCTGCGCGTCCTCATGGAGCACGAGCCGGTCGGTGCCGAGACCGACGGCGACCGCATCACGGCGGTGACGGTACGCGACCGGCGGACCGGCGAGACCACGGCGATCGCGGCGCAGTGGGTGGTCGACGCGAGCGAGACCGGGGAGCTGCTGCCCCTCGCCGGCGTCGAGTACGTCACCGGCGCCGAGGCACGCGGCGAGACCGGGGAGCCGCACGCGCCCGAGGTCGCCGACCCGATGAACATGCAGCCGGTGTCGGTGTGCTTCGCGCTCGACCACAGGCCCGGCGAGGACCACGTCGTCGACCGGCCCGACGGATACGACCGGTTCAAGGCGGCGCGGGCCCTCGACTGGCCCCACGGCCAGCTGTCGCTGACCGCGCCGCACCCGAAGACCAGGCAGCCCGTCCAGCACATGTTCGTGCCCGACCCCGAGGGCGACCCGGCGCTCATCCGGCCCGACTACGACGACCGGCGGGTCGGGTCGATGGACCGGAACCTGTGGACGTTCCGGCGGATCGCGGCACGGGCGAACTTCCGGCCCGGGACCTACCCGGGCGACCTCACCCTCGTCAACTGGCCGCAGATCGACTACTGGGGCGGGCCGGTGTTCGACCACCCCGACGCCGCCGCGCACGAGCGGGCGGCGCGGGAGTTGAGCCGGTCGTTCCTGTACTGGCTCCAGACCGAGGTGCCGCGACCCGACGGCGGCACCGGCTGGCCCGGGCTGCGCCTGCGCGGCGACGTCCTCGGCGACAGCGCCGACGGCCTGGCGAAGGCGCCCTACATCAGGGAGTCGCGGCGCCTCCGCGCCGAGCACACCATCGTGGAGCAGGAGCTGTCGCTCGCGGTGCGCGGCGAGGCCGGCGCGGTCGCCCACCCCGACAGCGTCGGGGTGGGCATGTACCGGATCGACCTGCACCCCTCCACCGGCGGCGACCCGTACATCGACATCGGCTGCTGCCCGTTCGAGCTGCCGCTGGGTGCGCTGATCCCGGTCCGCGTCGAGAACCTCCTGGCCGGCGCGAAGAACATCGGCACCACGCACATCACCAACGGCGCCTATCGGATGCCGCTGGTGGAGTGGAACATCGGCGAGGTCGCCGGCCACCTCGCGGCGTTCTGCACCGAGCGCAAGACCTCGCCGCGGCAGGTCCGGGCCAGCGAGGCGCTGCTGGCGGAATTCCACCGCGAACTCGACGACGCCGGCATCGAGCGGCACTGGCCGCGGATCGCCGGCTACTGAACCACGCCGGCCCCTCAACAGGATCATCAAAGGAGATGACGTCATGGGCACACCCAGAAGCATGATCGCGGCGCTTGCCGCCGCGACGGCACTGCTCGCGAGCACCGCCGGATGCGGTTCCGGCACCGACGACTCCGGCGAGGTGGTCATCACCTGCGCCACCTGCCAGGAGAGCCCGACCGACCCGTTCCTCCAGTACAACCACGAAGCGGCGCAGCGGTTCAACGACGCCTACGCCGGCACCTACCGGATCGAGACGATCGACAACCCGAACGCCGGGTCGAGCGACGACCGGCTCCAGTACTACCAGCGCCTGGCGCTCGCCGGAGACCTGCCGGACCTGTTCCAGCTCAACTCCGGTGAGATCAAGGCGCTCCAGGAGACCGGCAGGCTCCACGACTTCGCGCCCGCCCTCGACGGCGACGAGGCGTGGGCCGCGACCTTCCACGAGGAGGCGTTCGACGCGCTGGAGGGAACCGGCGGGCAGGTCTGGGCCATCCCGCAGCAGCACGACGCCATCGGGATCTACTACAACACCGCGCTCCTCGAAGCGGCCGGGTACGACGCGTTCCCGACCACCTGGGACGCGTTCGAGGACCTTGCGGCCGCGCTCGAGGCGCAGGGGCTGATCGCGATCGCGATGGACGGCGACTGGGCCACCAAACTCATGTGGGCCAACCTGATCGGCACCCAGGACGGCGGCACGGCGTTCCTGACCGAGGACATCCTCGACAGCGGCGACTGAGGGGAGGATCCCGCTGTCGTCCGAGCGACCGAGCGGTTGCGCGACTGGCACCTCGAAGGATGGGTGAACGCGGACGCGTTCTCCGGGGACTTCCAGAACGCCGCCGCCCCCTACCTGACCGAAGAGGCGGCGATGGTCGCCAACGGGCCGTGGTTCGTCAGCACCAACCTGCGCACCGACGCGGCCGCACCGGGCCTGTACGAGCACACCGGGTACGCGCCCGCACCCGGCTGGACCGAGGGCGAGCGGGGCTCGGTCGTCGTCTCCGGCGCCGGATGGGTCTCCGGGGCCGCCGACGAGCGCGAAGCCGAAGCGGTCGAGGCGTTCGTCAAGTTCATGACCTCCGAAGCGGAGGTGCTGACCCAGGCGGAGCAGACCGGCGCGAACCCACCGGTGCAGGTCGCACCCGAAGCCGCCGCGGCAGCCGACCTGGAGCCGCTGTCGACCGGTCTCGCCGCGGAGGCCGCAGACCTGACCTACCGCTACCCGCACGCTCGGGTGCTCGGCCCGGCGGGCCTCGACTCGGCCTGGAAGAACCTCTGGCCCGCATACGTGGAGGGCGACATGACGACCGACGAGTTCCTCCAGCGTCTGACCGACGACTCCAGCGCGGACGGGCTCTAGACGCACATGAGCACCGTCACCTCGCACAGGCTCACGCGCCGGGCCGCCGGCCCGGGCAGGCGGCCCGCCCGTGCCGCGGCCGGGACACCCGTCCCCCGAGGCATGCGCGGACCGGTCGCCCTCTCCCTCCTGCCCGGGCTCGTCCTGTTCGGGACGTTCTTCCTCGTGCCGTTCGCCGTCCTCGCGGTCACCGCGTTCGCCGAGTGGGGCGGCCTGGACTTCACGTGGACCGGCGCCGAGAACTACCGGAGGATGTTCACCGACCCGGTGTTCTTCAAGGCGTTCGGCAACACGCTGTTCTACGCCGCGGCCTCGGTGCTCGTCCAGGTCCCGCTCGGCATCGCCGTGGGCATGGTCCTCGCACTGCGCCCGCGCGGATGGAAGGCGCTGCGCACGATCATCTTCGTGCCGTTCGTGATCTCCGGCGCGGCGTACGCCCTGATCTTCTCCATGTTCTACAACCCGCGCTCAGGGCTGCTCAACAACGTCCTCGGCGCGCTGGGAATGCCGGGCGCGCGGGACTGGCTCTTCGAGACCGCGACCGCACGATGGGCCGTCGCGGGGACCTTCGTGTTCATCATCGGGTTCGTCGTGGTGCTCGTGATGGCGGAGATCGCCTCGATCCCGCGCGAGCTCTACGAAGCGGCGTCGGTCGACGGCGCGACGACCTGGCAGCAGCTCACGCGGATCACCCTGCCGCTGCTGCGCAACGTCATCGGCACGGCGATCCTCATCAGGCTGCTGGTCGACATCGGCATGTTCGACCTGGTGTTCATCCTGACCGCCGGCGGACCCGACGACGCGACCGCGACACTCGCGCTCTACGCCTACCGCGCCTATGTGGCCGGACAATGGGGCTACGCGAACGCCATCGGATCGATCATCATCCTCATCGGACTGGTACTGATCCTGACCGTCCGCCGAGCCTTCAGGATCGGGGAGCGGACACTGTGACGGCGATGGCGAGCACGAAGCGGCCGGCGTGGGCGAACGCGCTGATCCACACCTTTCTCGGAGCCGCGGCCCTGCTGTCGCTCGCGCCGACGGTGTGGGTGATGGTCTCGAGCTTCAAGACCGGCAACCAGATCTTCACCGGGGACGGGTTTTGGCCGGCGCCGTTCACCCTGCAGGGCTTCGTCGACGTGTTCACGCAGATCCGACTCCACGACTACCTGCTCAACACCCTCCTCTACGCGGGGCTGGGGACCCTCGGCGCCCTGTCGGCGGGATTCCTGGCCGCCTACCCGCTGGCGAGGTTCGCCTTCCTCGGGCGCAACGCACTCGTGGCCCTGTTCTCGCTCGCCCTCGCGCTGCCGTTGGTGGGGATGGCCACGCCGGTGTTCTTCGTGGTGCGAGAACTGGGGATGTTCGACTCGCGGGCGGGCATGGTGGTCCTCTACGCCGCACTCCAGTTCCCGTTCACGTTCGTGGTGCTCCGGTCGTTCCTCATCTCGACGCCGCGCGAATTGGAGGAGGCGGCGATGATCGACGGCGCCGGCTACTTCACGACCCTGTTCCGAGTGGTCCTCCCGCTGGCGCGCCCGGCCCTGGCGACCGCGGGGGTGGTGGCGTTCGTGAACATATGGAACGAGTTCTTCTTCGCCAACCTCCTGCTGATGTCGCGGGAGAACCAGAACGTCCAGCTCGCGCTCGCGGGGTTCAAGTCCCAGTTCGGATTCAACGTCACCGGCGCCGTCGCCGGGGCGACGCTCGTGATGCTGGTCCCCATCGCCATCTTCCTGATCCTCCAGCGCCAAGTCATCTCCGGCCTCACCGCCGGCGCGGTGAAATAGCGACCCGCAACCGGCATCGTGAAGTGACATCGGGCGGGGCATCCGGAAACGGGCGCCCCGCCCTCGCGCTGCTCGATGTGCCTCATCGCTGACACCTGAACTGCGGGTTGTAGCCGTGAGGGTGAACGGTGCAAAGAAACTTGGATCCGGACCCATCCGCGGCCACCCTGGTGCCGAATCTCAGACATGGCCGGGCGCCGAGCGCGTCTGTGGCCGATACCCGATCTGAGAGGCAATGAAGATGCGCAATCGACTCCTGACCCGCACCGGAGCGCTCGCCGTGGCCGCCGGCTTCGCGATCGCGCTGTCGGCGTGCGGATCCGACGACTCCGGCAGCGAGGACGCCTCCGACGACGCCATGGCGACCGAGGAGACGATGGAGGAGACCACCGAGGAGATGACGCCGGCTGGGGAGTTCGGTGCGGCGTGCTCGGCGGTCCCGGCCGACGGGGAGGGCTCCTTCACCGGCATGGCCGACGACCCGGTCGCCACCGCCGCGTCCAACAACCCGGTCCTGTCCACGCTCGTCACCGCGGTGGGCGAGGCCGACCTGGTCGACACGCTCAACTCGGCCGAGGACATCACCGTCTTCGCGCCCACCAACGACGCCTTCGCCAAGATCCCCGAGGCCGACCTCAACGCCGTCCTCGCCGACCAGGAGACGCTCACCAGCATCCTCACCTACCACGTCGTGCCCGGCCAGCT
>NZ_FNGF01000003.1 GCF_900102815.1 Glycomyces sambucus | reverse complement strand
TCCCCGGCGGTTGGTGCGCGGCCAAAGGCCCTGCTGGCGGCGGGAATGAGGCGGTTCGGTCACAATCCCGTGTGTCGGAGGGTTCCGGGCTCGAGAACGGGGGTCGCGGCTGTCTACACTCGCGCAATGGAGAAACACCGTTCTTCACCTGACCAGGTGACCGCGACCCGGTCGCCCGGTCGCCGCACGTACCTCATGTGCCGCCCCGCCTACTACGCGGTGGAGTACGCCATCAATCCCTGGATGGACACCACCACCCCCGTCGACGCCGCCCTCGCCTGCGCCCAGTGGGAAGAGCTCGCCGACATCTACACCGGCCTCGGCCACGAGGTCCTGCGCCTCGAACCCGAGCCGGGCCTGCCCGACATGGTCTACGCCGCCAACGGCGCCTTCGTCGTCGACGGCATCGCCTACGGCGCCAGCTTCCGCCACCCCGAGCGCCGCCCCGAGGCCGACGCCCACGAGAAGTGGTACCGGACCTCCGGCTGGACCTTCGCCGAACCCGAGCACATCAACGAAGGCGAAGGCGACTTCACCTACCTGCCCGGCCGCGGCCTCATCCTCGCCGGCTGGGGCTTCCGCACCGACGCCCGCGCCCACGCCGAAGCCGCCGACGTGTTCGGCCGTCAGGTCGTCTCGCTGCGCCTGGTCGACCCCCGCTACTACCACCTCGACACCGCCCTCGCGCCCCTCGACGACGAGAACATCGCCTACTTCCCCGAGGCGTTCGCCCCGGGCAGCCGCCTCCTCCTGGAGCGGCTCTTCCCCGACGCGGTCCTAGCCGACGCCGAGGACGCCGCCGGGTTCGGCCTCAACTTCGTGTCCGACGGCCGCAACGTCGTCGTCAACGCCGAAGCCGAAGGCATGGCCCGCAAGCTCCGCGACGCCGGGTACGAGCCCGTCCCCGTCGACCTCTCCGAACTCAAGAAGGGCGGCGGCTCCGTCAAGTGCTGCACCGCCGAACTCCGGCGTTAGCGAACGAGGCGCCGGGCGCGAGCCCGCATCCGAATACGCCCAAGGGGGCCGGTGCGACGATCCGTCGCACCGGCCCCCTTGCGTCCGCCACGGGTCGTAGCGAGGGTGCGGGCCGCGTCCTGCCACGGCAGGCGTCCAACCGCCGCCGCGGTCCGCACCCTGGTCTCGGCGCCGGGCCGCGCGGGCCCGGCGGGTCGGTCAGGCCGCGGCGAGCGTGGGCGCGGGCCCCAGCGCGCGCGGGCCGGGACCGGGGCGCTGCGGGTCGGCCGGGGCGCACACCGCCCGCGGGGCGGGGACGTGGCCGCGCGGGACGTCGACGGCCGCGATCACCGGGCGCACCAGCCGCACTGTCGCGTCGGTGCGGAGCGGACTCGACGGGAAGAGCGCGCCGGCGGTCGGCGCGGGCACCACGGGGAAGACCCCGCTGGGCGACAGGAGCGGGTTCGCGCGCTGGGCGCGCGGCTTCCCGGCCGGCCGGGCCGTGGCCTTGGGGCGGCGGAACGCCCGCGCGAGCAGGGCGTCGACCCGCCACACCCGCTTGGCGTGGCTCGCGGGGAGCCAGAAGTGCCAGCGGCGCGGCTCGGTCGCACCCGGCCCCTCCAGGACCGTGAAGTTGAGTTCGACGCCGGGTCCGGCCGGGTCGGCCGACCAGCGGAGGTTCGCGATCGCCGCGACCGGCGCGTCCAGACACAGGCGCACGCGCCCGAGGAGCCGCGACTGGCGCGTGACGACCAGGCGCTCGCCGGTGAGCATGAGGACGTGGTCGCCGCTGCCGAGTCCGTCGGAGCCGACGCACCGGCTCAGCAGTGAGACCTGGTCGCCGGCCCTGATGTTGCGGCGAAGGAGTGGAACGTGCCGGGAGAGCGCCGTCGTGGTCAGTCCGGCCTCGGCCGAACTCGCCAGCATGCTGCGAGAGAAGAGATCCATTTGCTTGTACCCCACCTAGATCCGTGAGCGCGTTGATCGCTCGGCGACGCGCTCTCACAGGGGGTAACGGAAATCCGCATATGCAGGTTACGGCTGCGAGGTGTCCTTCCCCACAACTCACCCCTTCGGGCGAGCGGGTCTCGCGGGACGCCGGGATGCCTGCTATGCCGGGTGCGGTGTCGCGAAGTGCAGCGCTGCGGCCCGGCGGGGCTCAGGACTCCCGGAGGTCCAGGCGGAGGCCCAGTCCGAGGTCCCGGTCGAGGTCCAGGCCGGGTTCGAGGCCCAGATCCGGGTCCGTCCCGTGGCCCTGGTGCCAGCGGCCCTCTTCGTCATGCCCGTGGCCGTGGTCCCAGTCCGGGCGGTCCCAGCCGTCGCCGTCCTCGCCGTCGTCCTCGCCATCGTCACCGCCGCCGTCCCCGTCCTCCGGCTCCTCGCCGGACTCCTCGGGGCACGGCTGCTCGCCCTGCTCGACCGGGACCAGGCGCGGCGGCTCGGCCTCTTCGGTCGGCTCCTCCGACGGGGCCGCCTCCTCCACGGGAGGGCCGGGTTCCGCTTCCGGTTCGGGCAGGCGCTCCACCTGCGGTTTCGCAGGCTCGGGGTCGATGCCCGCGCCGGGTTCGGCGGGTTCGCCGCCGGCGAGGCCGTCGACGCCGCCGGGGTCCGCGGGGGGCTCCTCGCCCTCGATGATCACCGTGCCGGACTCGATCTCCACGGGGTCGCCCGCCCAGTCGGCGGTGTAGAGCCCGCGGGTGAAGGTCCACCCGATCAGCGCGAAGGACGCCACCGTGCCGGCGCTCACCCCGACCAGGGCGAACCAGATCCCCACCGGCCAGCGTCCTTCCTGGTCGCTGCCTCTGCCGCGCACTCCGCGCTCCTTCCCGCCACCCCCGTGCGACGAAACGGCCGTTCAGGGCCCATGATGTCGATGAATCGCCGGTCCTCGGCTACGCAGTGTCAGTCTTCAGTCCCGAATAGTAATCGGGTGAAGGGTGTGACGCGCACCGCCCAGGGCTTTGGGATGCTTGGATGTACCGGAATACGAATATGAGGAGGCATCAATGGGCGACACACAGCGTCCAGCCAAGAAGACGGCCAAGAGCCGTCCGAAACCCGCCTCGACGAACGAACCACAGTTCGTGCAGCTGCTCTCCCCGGAGGGCCGGCGCGTCAAGCATCCCGACTACGATCTCGACCTCACCCAGGACGAGTACCGCGGCCTCTACCGCGACCTCGTCATCACCCGCGAGCTCGACGCGCAGGGCACCGCCCTCCAGCGTCAGGGGCAGCTCGGCCTGTGGCCGAGCCTGCTCGGCCAGGAGGCCGCCCAGGTCGGCTCCGGCCGGGCCCTCAGGGCCCAGGACACCGTCTTCCCGGCGTACCGGGAGCTCGGGGTCCAGTGGTGCCGGGGCATCGACCTCATCTCGGCGTTCGCGCTCTTCCGCGGCACCGACCTCGGCGGCCGCGACACGGTCGCCGACCGCTTCAACATGTACGCGATCGTCATCGCCTCGCAGACCCTCCACGCCGCCGGCTACGCCATGGGCGTGGCCATGGACGGCGCGGTCGGCACCGAGGACGGCGAGGCCGTCATCGTCTACCACGGCGACGGCGCGACCAGTGAGGGCGACTTCAACGAGGCGCTCGTCTGGGCCGGGGTGTTCAACTCCCCGCTGGTGTTCTTCTGCCAGAACAACCAGTACGCGATCTCGGAGTCGAACGCGCGGCAGTTCGTGCTCCCGCCGCACCGCCGCGCCGAGGGCTTCGGCGTGCCCGGGATCTTCGTGGACGGCAACGACGTCCTCGCGACATACGCGGTCACCCGGGCCGCGCTCGACCGCGCCCGCCGCGGCGAGGGCCCGAGCCTGGTCGAGGCGTACACGTACCGCATGCAGCCCCACACCACCTCCGACGACGCCACCCGCTACCGCGACGAGGCCGAGCTGGACTTCTGGCGCGCGAAGGACCCGATCGTCCGCTACCGCAAGTGGCTGGCGGCCGAGGGCCTGGCCGACGAGGCGTACTTCGCCCAGATCGACACCGAGGCCGGCGAGCAGGTCCGGGCGCTGCGCGCCCGGGTCATGGCGCTGACCGATCCCGAGGTGTCCGAGATGTTCGACAACGTGTACGCCGAGATGCCTGCGAGCATCGCGGCCCAGCGGGCGGACGCGGTCGACTTCGCGGCCTCCCTCGAGGACGGGAGCGACCTCCGATGACGACGATGTCCATGATCAAGGGCCTCAACGAAGGGCTCCGCCGTGTCCTGGAGGACCAGCCGAAGTCGCTGGTCATGGGTGAGGACGTGGGCCGCCTCGGCGGCGTCTTCCGCGTGACCGACGGCCTCCAGAAGGACTTCGGCGCCGACCGCATCATCGACACCCCGCTCGCCGAGTCCGGGATCATCGGCACCGCGATCGGCCTGGCCATGCGCGGCTACAGGCCGATCTGCGAGATCCAGTTCGACGGCTTCGTCTACCCCGCGTTCGACCAGCTCGTGTCGCAGCTCGCGAAGATCCCGAACCGCTCGGGCGGCCGCATCCGCCTCCCCGTGGTCGTGCGGATCCCGTTCGGCGGCGGCATCGGCGCGATCGAGCACCACTCGGAGTCCCCGGAGGCGTACTTCGCGCACACCGCGGGCCTGAAGGTCGTCGCCTGCTCGAACCCGGCCGACGCCTACTGGATGATCCAGCAGGCCGCGGCCGGCGAGGACCCGGTGATCTTCTTCGAGCCCAAGCGCCGCTACCACTCCAAGGGCGAGGTCGACACCGAGAACGCCGGGCTCGACATGTACCGGGCCCGCACGGTCCGGGAGGGCCGCACCGCGACGCTCATCGCCTACGGCCCCACCGTGGACGTGGCCGAGAACGCCGCCAAGGCCGCCGCCGAGGAGGGCATGGACCTGGAGGTCATCGACCTGCGGTCGCTGTCCCCGATCGACTGGGAGCCGCTGTTCGCGTCGGTCCGCAAGACCGGCCGGGCCGTGATCGTCCACGAGGCCCCCGGGAACGTCGGCATCGGCGCCGAGGTCGCCGCCCGCCTGACCGAGGAGTGCTTCTACTCCCTGGAGGCGCCCGTCCTGCGGGTGACCGGCTATGACGTGCCTTATCCGGCGAGCCGCCTCGAAGACGACTACCTTCCGAACCTGGACCGCGTGCTCGACGCCGTCGACCGGTCCCTCGAGCACTGAGGAGGAGCACATGGGACAGAAGATCACGTTCAACCTGCCCGACCTCGGTGAAGGACTCACCGAGGGCGAAGTCGCCGCGTGGCTCGTCGAGCCCGGCGGCGAGGTCAAGCTCAACCAGCCGTTCGTCGAGGTCGAGACCGCGAAGGCGCTCGTCGAGGTCCCCAGCCCCTACGACGGGGTGCTCGCCGAGCACCACGCCGAGGCCGGGACCACCGTCGACGTCGGCAAGCCGCTCGCGACCTTCGAGGTCGAGGGCGCGGACGCGCCCGCGCCGGCCAAGGAGGAGCGCACGCCGAACCTCGTCGGCTACGGCGCCCGCGAGGCCGGCTCCAAGCGCCGCAAGCGCAAGCCGGGTGCTCCCGCGGAGGAGCCCCCGGCCGCCCGCTCGCTCGCCCCGGTGACCCCGCCGTCGGTGATCGTGCCGGTGACGCCGCCGCCGGTGGAGGCCGCCCCGGCCGCCCCCGCTCCGGTCCCGCCGGCTCCGGCCGCCGGGGCCCCGACCGGCCCGGTGCTCGCGAAGCCGCCGGTCCGCAAGCTCGCCAAGGACCTCGGGGTCGACCTCGGTGCGATCGTGCCGACCGGTCCCAACGGGACGGTGTCGCGCGCCGATGTCCAGGCCGCGGTCGCGGGCCCGGCTCCGGCCGCGCCGCAGCGGGTCGCGGCCGCCGCGGAGGACCAGCGGATCCCGATCAAGGGCGTGCGCAAGCTGACCGCGCAGAACATGGTGGCCTCGGCGTTCACCGCGCCGCACGTCACCGTGTTCCTGACCTGCGACGTCACCGGCATGATGGACACCGTCAAGGAGTTCAAGGCGCGCCGGGAGTTCGCCGACGTCAAGGTCACGCCGCTGTTGTTCGTGGCCAAGGCGGTCCTGCTGGCCGCCCGCCGCCACCCGATGATCAACGCCCGCTGGGACGAGGCCGCCCAGGAGATCGTCGTCAAGCACGACGTGAACCTCGGCATCGCCGCCGCCACCCCGCGCGGCCTGGTCGTCCCGAACGTCAAGGCCGCCCAGGACCTGAGCCTGGTCGAGCTGGCCGAGGCCCTCACCTCGCTGGCCCGCACCGCCCGGGACGGGAAGACCACCCCGGCCGACATGGCCGGGGGGACGCTCTCGATCACGAACGTGGGCGTCTTCGGGATCGACACCGGCACCCCGATCCTGCCGCCCGGCGAGTCGGCGATCCTCGTGTTCGGCGCGGTCCGGCCGCAGCCGTGGGTCCACGAGGGCGAGATCGCCGTGCGCCAGGTGACGACGCTCGGGCTGTCGTTCGACCACCGGCTCATCGACGGGGAGCAGGGTTCGCAGTTCCTCGCCGACGTCGGGGCGTTCCTATCGCACCCTGGGGAAACACTGCTCGCTTGGACGTGATCAAGCGCACCAGTGAATCGTTGGCGGATCTCATCGTTCGGTGTTGTAATTGAGGCACGGAAACAACGAGGAAACATGACTTCGAAGTTTCCGCGTCTCAGTCCTGACGGAGCTCGCAAGCCGAGAACCTGAGGGGCGCAGAGACCGCGAACCTTATCTCCTCCCAATATGGTGTGGTCGACAGCGCCGAGTCGCCACACCGCGGAGACCCTCTCCAGGGGGTTCTCACACCGGCCGGGCGCCGCGTTTGCCATGAGGGGTGGGCAACCGTGTGCGCCCGGCCTTTTTCGTGCCCTCCGGGCGCCGATCTCCTCCGTTCCCACCGCCGCCGGGCGGTTCTTCGCGTACCGCCATAACCCTGTCGAGTGATCGCTGGCGTCGCTGGGGTACCGTGTTGCCGTCTGGCGTGCCCCCAAGACGCCAGGCCGGAAGCAGCATTGAGGAGCAGCCGTGACCTCCGAGCAAGGCAACCCGCCAGCAAAGGGCGAGGCCCCTGACGACCAGAGCGCCGCCGACCGGGCCGCGGCCGAGGACAGCGCGGTCCAGGACAGCGCCGCCGAGCGCGCCACTGGCGAGAGCGGCACCGCTGAGCCCGCCGCCGAGAGCCGCGACGCCGGCCAGGCCCCCGCGGCCGACACCGCGGACCAGGCCCCGCCGGCCCCCGCCGCCGAGCCGGAGCGCCCCGCCGAGGAGCCCGCCGTCCCGGAGCCCGCGGAAGAGTCCGCAGCCCAGGAGCCCGCCGCCGAGACGGCCCCGCCCGCCGAGCCCGAGCCGGCCTCGGCCCTCGCCGACGCGGACGTCCCGCCCGCGCCCGCCGCGGAGCCCGTTCACGAGCCCTCGCCCCCGGCGTCCCCCGCTCCCCCCTCGGTTGACGAGGGCGCGACCCAGTCGATCCCGCACGCGATCGACGTCGACATCCCCGCCGCTCCCGCGCAGGTCCCCCCGGCCGCCTTCGAGGCGCCCGCGGCCCCCGCGTCGCCTCCGGGCCCGCAGTTCGACGAGGACGGCACGCAGATCCTGCGCCTGGGCCCGACCTCGCAGCCGCAGGCGCCCGCCGCGCCCCCGGTGACCCCCTCGCCGGTCGAGGAGAGCACCCAGGTCCTTCCGCCGCAGGGCATCTCGGGCTTCAACGCGCCCGCCCCCTACGGCGAGCAGCAGGCCGCGCCGCAGCAGCCCGCGAACCCCTCGGCCTGGCCGTCCCCGCCGCCGAACCCGCTCGCGAACCAGGGCCAGCAGCCCGGCGCCGTCCCGCCGCCGCCGATGCAGCCGTACCAGCAGCCGCAGCACCCCCAGCAGCCCGTCTACCAGCCGCCGGCGGCCCAGCAGCCCCCGCCGCCGCCCGTGCAGTCGGACGACACGCAGAAGCTCATCATCGGCGCGCACAACCCGTACAGCGAGCCGCCGGCCCCGCCGTCGGCGTACGGCTCGCCCGCGCAGCCGGCCCAGTCGCAGCCGCCGCTGGCCCCGCAGTACACGCAGCCGGGCATGGCGACCGGCTCGGTGCCGCCCGGCCAGTACCCGCCCGCCCCCGCCGCGACCGAGGGCGGCGGCCGCAAGAAGGGCCTCGTCCCGATCCTCGCGGCCGTGGGCGTCCTGGTCCTCATCGGCGCGGCGGTCGGCGTGTACTTCCTGCTGTTCGCGGCCCCGAAGTTCGAGGAGGGCGGCTGCGTCCGCCACACCTCGGGCGACCAGGCCGAGGCGGTCGAGTGCTCCGAGGCCGTCGACGGCGAGGACTACGAGATCGTGGAGAAGGTCGACGACGGCCAGCAGTGCGCCGACGCCGGCCGCGAGACGCTGACCGTGGGCGAGGACGTCTACTGCCTCAGCCTCCTCGGCGCCCCTGAGGAAGGCGAAGGCGGCGGCGAGGCCACCGAGTCCCCCTCCGAGGAGTAGCACCCCGGAGACCGCTGCATACCGGCCGAAAACCCGATATATGGCGATAAATCCGGTCTAAGGGACCCCTGGTGCAAAAATAACGCGGGGGTACGACACGACGCACAGGGCCGATGGGAACCCCATCGGCCCTCGCCGTGTTGTGAGGCTCGTTCGCGTCCGGGCCGAGCGGGGCGTTCGCGCAGGCCGCGCGAGCTACGCTCGCCCGGTGACATCGTCTGCGAAGGACCGGGCCGGGAGCGCCGGAGACGCCGGGACCGCCAACTCCGAGCCCGCGAACGACCGGCCCGAGCCGGCGCCGTTCGCGAAGAAGCAGTCCCGCGTGCGCGCCGCCCGGCTCGAAGGGCGCGGCTGGCTCAACACCGGCGGGAAGCGGCTCGACCTCGACAGCCTCAAGGGCAAGGTCGTGGTCCTCGACTTCTGGACCTTCTGCTGCATCAACTGCCTGCACGTCCTCGACGAGCTGCGCCCCCTCGAAGCGAAGTACGGCGACGCGCTCGTCATCATCGGCGTCCACTCCCCGAAGTTCGAGCACGAGCGAGACCCGCAGGCCCTCGCCGCCGCCGTCGAGCGCTACGGCGTCGAGCACCCCGTCCTCGACGACCCCGACCTGAAGACCTGGGACGCCTACGCGGCCCGCGCCTGGCCGACCCTCGTCGTCCTCGACCCCGAGGGCTACGCTGTCTCCACCATGGCCGGCGAAGGCCACGTCGAGGCCCTCGACCGGATCATCGGCGACCTCGTCGCGGTCCACACCGCCAAGGGCACCCTCGACCCCGAGGGCAGCCTCTACGTGGCCGCCCCGCCCGCCGAGACCGCGCTCCGCTTCCCCGGCAAGGCGATCGAGCTCCCCAGTACCGCTGAGGCCGGTACCGCCGAACGCGGTGCCGCCGAACCCGGCGACGTCCTCGTCAGCGACTCGGCCCGCCACCGCCTCGTGCGCCTCGCCCCCGACCTCGCCACCGTGAAAGGCGTCATCGGCACCGGCGTGCGCGGCCGCGCCGACGGCCCCGCGCCGGAGTTCAACGAGCCGCAGGGCCTCGTCCTCCTCCCCGCGGACGTGGCCGCGCAGGTCGGCTACGACCTCGTCGTCGCCGACACCGTCAACCACCTCCTGCGCGGCGTCCGCCTCGCCACCGGCGAGACCGTCACCGTGGCCGGGACCGGCGCCCAGTGGCGCATGGACAACGGCACCGACGCCGCCCTGGAGGTCGACCTCTCCTCCCCGTGGGACCTCGCCTGGTTCGAGGACAAGGTCATCGTGGCGATGGCCGGCATCCACCAGCTCTGGTACTTCGACCCCAGGGCCGGCACCGCCGGCGTCTACGCGGGGACCACCGTCGAGAGCCTGAAGGACGGCCCCCTCGAACAGGTGTGGATGGCGCAGCCCTCCGGCCTCGCCGCCGACGGCGACCGGCTGTGGATCGCCGACGCCGAGACCTCCGCGCTCCGCTACGTCGAGGCCGGCCGGATGCACACCGTCGTGGGCCAGGGCCTGTTCGACTTCGGGCACCTCGACGGCCCCGCCGCCGACGCGCTCATGCAGCACCCGCTCGGCGTCGCCGTCCTTCCGGACGGCCGCGTCGCCGTGGCCGACACCTACAACGGCGCCCTCCGCGCCTACGACCCCGCGACCGGCACCGTCTCCACGCTCGCCTCCGGCCTCGCCGAGCCCAGCGACGTCCTCGCGCTCGGCGACCGGATCGCCGTCGTCGAGTCCGCCGCGCACCGCCTCGCCGTCCCGGACCTCGCCGAGGCCGCCGTCGCCGGGGAGCACCACCGCGTCACCCGCAAGCGCACCAAGGTCGCCCCCGGGCGCCTGCGCCTCGACGTGCTGTTCGCGCCCGCCCCCGGGCAGAAGCTCGACTACACGTTCGGTTCGCCCGTCCAGGTGACCGTGTCCGCCGACCCGCCCCAGCTCCTCGCCGAGGGCGCGGGCCGCACCGAGGACCTCTCGCGCGAACTCGTCCTCGCCGACGGCGTCGAGCGGGGCGTCCTCCAGGTCGTCGCGCAGGCCGCGACCTGCGACGCCGAGGCCGAGCACCCCGCGTGCCACCTCACCCGCCAGGACTGGGGCGTGCCCGTCGAGATCACCCGGGACGGGGTGCCGACCCTGAAACTCGTGCTGCGATCCTGAACCGGACGGTGCGACCGCGCCCGGACCGGGTAATCCGGCCGCCGCGGGTGTGTCATGAATCCGTGCGCGGCTCACGGCGCATAGGTTGTTCCGGATCGCACTATTGACGGATCGCACCACTGACCGCAGGCACATCAGGAAGGAAGCCGAAGTGACCTTGGCTCCGGTCGAACCACAGTACGCCGAGTACGAGCACTGGCTCGTGCTCAACGCCGCCGACCAGATCGTCACCGTGGGCCGCCTGCTCGAACAGCAGGTCCGCACCCTCGAATACCTGACCCCCGACCACCTCGGGGGCCTCGCCGAGTTCGAACCGGACCTGTCCGGTATCCGCTCGAACGGATAGCCGAACCGGGCCGTTCGGTCGATATCGACATGCATCGATCGGAGTGACGTCGGCCCGGACGCGGCGGGCCGCGTCCCCCGATCCGCGGGCACGCCCGGGGCCGGGGCCGGCGGGGCCGACGCGCGAGGGCCGTCCCGGCGCGGGCGCGGCCTCCGGCACCGCCGGCGACGGCGGGACCGGGGGCGGGCCGTCGAACGGGCACGCAACGGGCACTGAGCAATACCCGGTATCACCGCACCGGGACGGCCCCTTCCACCGCAGTACGCTGAAAGCGAAGTCGCGTCCCGGCGGCGCGGCGGCGCCGCCCCGCGCTGATACGGTCGATGCGTGGAATCTTTCGAGCGGCCCTTCGGCGACGAGTCCGGCCCGGTCCAAGCCCCCATGCACCCCGCGTGGATCCGCATCATGCCGTGCAGCATCGAGCTGTTCCGCACCGTCCCCTCGCTCAACCCGTTCCCGGCCGGATGGTGGGCCGACGCCTTCCCCGAGGACGACATCTGGAACGAGCCCGTCTGGTGCGACCCGGGCGACGTCGACGACTGGATCGCCGAAGCCTCCGAGCACCACCTGGGCGCCTCCGCCGAGGTCGTCGAGAAGGAGGCCCGCGAGGAGTACGACCGGGCCACCGCCGAGCGCTCCGAGCGCATCGACACCTTCACCACCCACTGCCGCCGCGCCGGACTGCCCGTCCCGCACACCGTGCGCGACCTGCTCGAATTCCTCCTCGAACTCGGCCTGTACCGGTCCGAGAAGCGCGAAGGCGTCATGTACGTCGCCCCGCAGCTCTACATCAACCCCTTCGACGTCCTCTCCTTCGACAAGCTGGAGGCCATCGAAGAGGCCGCCGACCAGCGCGGGGACCTCGAAGAGCTCACCGCGATCGCGATCCGCCGCGTCGGCGGCGTCGACTACGAGTTCGACGACGAGGGCCGCTTCACGCTGCCCGGCAACGCGAAGTCCGCGACCGTGCAGGTCACCCTGGCCGCGCTCGCCGACGACGCGGGCGTGCCCGCGCCGGTGATCCGGGGGATGCTCATGGAGCTGGCCGAGGACGGCGACGTCGCCGGCTCGGTCGACCTGGGCGCGGTCGCCGTCGCCGAGGAGTTCACGCTCACCGCCTCCGACGACCTGCTCGGCGGCTACCCGAACGACGAGCTGCTGCCGCCCGAGCACGCCTGAGCGTCCGCGCGGTCGCGCCCGAGCGCCCGCCGGGCGCGCGTGACCGCCACCGCACTCCATTCACCGCCAGTTCACCTGCTGGCCGCTCCTCGTGCACCTGCATGGCGTTCCATGAGGGCAGGACACGTTAACAGCGGTTGACGATCGGTGATAGGAGCACGCGTGACCGTGAACGAGACTGGTGCCAGGGTCAAGGCCCCCATCGCGGGCCTGGCCCCGCAGGGGCGGACGGGCGCGCCCGTCGCCGCCGAGACCGTCATCGAGCTCAAGGGCGTGGGCGTGCACTACGGGAAGGCGCACGCGGTCCGCGACGTCTCCCTCCCGGTCGCCCGGAACCGGATCACCGCCATGATCGGCCCCTCGGGCTGCGGCAAGTCCACGGTGCTGCGGTCGATCAACCGCATGAACGACCTCATCCCGGGCGCCAAGGTCAGCGGCCAGATCACCTACCACGGCAAGGACGTGTACGGCTCGGGCGTCGACCCGATCGCCGTCCGCCGCCACATCGGCATGGTGTTCCAGAAGGCGAACCCGTTCCCGAAGTCGATCTTCGACAACGTCGCCTACGGCCTGCGCATCAACGGCATGAAGGACGACCTCGCCGACCGGGTCGAGCAGGCGCTGCGCGGCGCGGCCCTGTGGGACGAGGTCAAGGACAACCTGAAGAAGAGCGCCCTGGCGCTCTCGGGCGGGCAGCAGCAGCGCCTGTGCATCGCGCGCGCGATCGCGGTGCAGCCGGAGGTCCTGCTCATGGACGAGCCCTGCTCGGCCCTCGACCCGATCGCGACGGCCCGCATCGAGGAGCTCATGAACGAGCTCGTCGAGGACTACACGATCGTCATCGTCACGCACAACATGCAGCAGGCGGCGCGCGTCTCCGACGCGACGGCGTTCTATTCGGCCGACGTCGACGCCGCGGGCGAGCGCTTCGGCTTCCTCGTCGAGTTCGACGAGACGCAGCGGCTGTTCTCGAACCCGTCGGACCCGCGCACCGAGGACTACATCACAGGCCGCTTCGGCTAGGGGATCAGCAGCACGGCACCGGACGGCGGTGCGGCCTTGGGGGCCGTGCCGCCGTTCTCTCGTGCGGGGACCTCGAAGGGCTCCGGGCGCAGGTCCGGGTGTAGCGGAACGGGGCGGCCCGCAGGCCGCCCCGTCGTTCGCTTCGCGGTCTAGACGTCGTCGCCGCAGAGGATCGCGGAGGTCCGCCCCTCGGGGTCGGTGACCTGCCAGTACCAGGAGCCGCCGCAGGTCGCCTGGTCGGCGGCCTCGTCCTCGGTCATCGCGACCGGGGTGTCGAGGTTGACGACGCCGACGACCACGTACTGGGCCAGGTCGGAGCCGCAGTCGACGGTCCACCACGACTCGGCGTCGTAGAAGCAGTCGCCCTCGGCGGGGACGTACGGGGTGTTCGCGGGCTCGCTCGGGTCGGCCGCGCCGGTCGCCTTGATGCAGTACAGCGAGTCGAGGGTGCCCGAGGAGTACACGTAGTGCCAGTTCGACCACGCCTCGCCGGGGCGCAGGACGGCCCAGTCGTCGCCGCACAGGGCCTTCGCGGCGGTGAAGTCGGTGAGGTTGCCCTCCTCGTCCACCGCGACGTCGGTGACGTCGTAGGACTGGGCGGTGATCTCCCAGAACGCGGTCGCGTCGGCGCAGTCGACGAGTTCGAGGCCGTCACCGTAGCCGCCGTCGGCGATCACGGGCTCGTACGGCAGGCACTGGCCCACCTCGGAGCCGGCCTGCTCCTCCTCGGTGGCCTCCTCGCTCGCGGACGCCTCCTCGGACGGGGACGCCTCCTCCCCGGTGGTCGGGTCCGCGGCCGTGTCCTTCCCGTCGTCCTTGTTCATGTTCAGCACGACCAGGAGCACGCCGCCGAGGACGAGCACGAGGACGCCGACGATGACCCCGCCGATGAGCCCGTAGTTGCGCTTCGGCGGCTCGGGCGGCAGGACCGGTCCGCCGTAGGGCGGCGGCTCGGCCCCGTACGGGGGCTGCCCGCCGCCGGCCTGGCCCGCGGAGTACTGCGGTGCGGACCCGTACGGCGACGGCTGGGGCTGCTGCGGCTGGCTTCCGTACGGGCTCTGGCCGCCGTTGTACGGCGACTGGAAGCCGTACCCGGGGGTCTGCGGCTGCTCGGGCGGAGGGCCGGGCTGAGGACCGTAATTGGGAGGGACCGTCATGCAGCCCACGCTATAGCCCTTTGTCAACACCGGCCACTCGGAGGGCGAAACCTGTGAAGGAAACTCGCAGGTCGCGGAGCGGAACCGTCCCGATGGTGCCGGTCCGTCCCCGGTGCGAGGTGACGCACCTCGCGGCGCGTTCGCGGCCGGGGCCCGGTTCGGGCCGCGGTCAGAGCGCGTCGGGCAGGACCAGGACCTTCTCCACCGTGTAGTCGAGCATCGCCGACCGCACGCCCTCGCGTCCGAGCCCCGAGCCCTTGGCGCCGCCGTACGGCATCTGGTCGGCCCGGAACGACGGCACGTCGCCGATGATCACGCCGCCGACGTCGAGGGTCCGGTGGGCGAGCATCGCCTGCGGCAGGCTCTCGGTGAACACCCCCGCCTGGAGCCCGTACCGCGAGTCGTTCACCGCGGCCAGGCCCGCCTCGAAGCTGTCGACGCTCGCGAGCACGAGCACCGGCCCGAACACCTCCTCGCGCAGGACCTTCGCGTCCGCGCGCACGTCGGTGAGCACGGTCGGCTCGACCAGCGCGCCCTGGCGGGGCCCGCCGCCGCACAGGACCTTCGCGCCCTCGTCGACGGCCTCGTCGATCCACGACTGGACCCGCTCGGCCGCCTCGGCGCTGATGAGCGGCCCGACCTTGCACGAGGGGTCGTTCGGATCGCCCGTGGGCAGCGCCTTCACCTGCTCCACGATCCGGTTCGCCATGTCCGCGTAGGCGGGCGCCTCGATGAACACCCGCTGCACCGCGATGCACGACTGCCCGGCCTGGTAGTTGCCGAACATCGCGATCCGCTCGGCAGCCCAGTCCCGCTTGGGGTACTCGGCGGTGACGAGCGCGGCCCCGTTCCCGCCCAGTTCGAGCGTCACGTGCTTGCCGGGGACCCGCTGGAGGATCCGCTTGCCGACCGGGCCCGACCCGGTGAACGACACGACCGCGAGCCGCGGGTCGTCCACGAGCTGCTCGGCCCGGTGGTCGGGGACCGGCAGCACCGACAGCATCGCCGGCGGCAGGTCCGTCTCGGAGAACAGCGCTCCCAGGTGCAGGGCGGACAGCGGGGTCGCCGGCGCCGGCTTGAGGACGATCGGGCAGCCCGCCGCGACCGCCGGTGCCGCCTTGTGCGCCACCAGGTTCAGCGGGAAGTTGAACGGGGTGATCCCCAGGACCGGGCCGCGCGGGAACCGGCGCACCAGCGCCAGGCGCCCCTCCGCGGACGGGTCCGTGTCGAGGCGCTGCGCCTCGCCGGTGAACCGGCGCGCCTCCTCGGCCGCCCACCGGAACACCGACACCGCCCGGCGCACCTCGACGCGCGCCCACGCGATCGGCTTCCCCGACTCCGCGGTGATGAGCTCCGCGCACGTCTCGGCCTCCTCGTCGAGGCGCCGCCGCACGTGCTCCAGGGCCTCGGCCCGCACGTGCGCGGGCAGCGCCGCGCATTCGGCGGCGGCCCCGGAGGCGGCGGCGACCGCGGCCTCCACCTGCCCCGCGGTCGCCCACGAGGTGGCGCCCACCGGGGAGTCGTCGAAGGGGTGGGTGACGAAGAACTCCTCCTCGCCGTGCTGCGGACGGCCTGCCACCCAGATCGGCGAAACGGGACGGAGACGTTGCGACATGGCTCCAGACTACGGGCTCGGGTCGTCGCGGCGCTGCGTTCGGGGCCGCCGATTCCGCCCGTTTCCCGCCCCCCGCACCGGAGAAGGGCCCGCATCGGGCCGGTGACCGGCTCCGCAACCCGGGTGCGCCCATTTGCCCGTCCAAGGCATGATGAGGGCATGAGTGAACAGCAATCAGGTGCGGGCTACCCGCAGCAGCCCGTGTCCGCGCAGCCCGGGCAGCCCTACGCCCAGGCCCCCTACGCCTCGCCCCAGGCGCAGTACCAGGCCCAGCAGCAGTACGCCGCCTACGCCCCGCCGGCGCCGTCGCTGTTCGACAAGCTCGGCGTGCCCTCGCTCCCGGCGATCCTGGGCATCGCGGGCCTCGGCGCGCTGGCCCTGTCCGGCCTCATCACCGGCACCTCCGACTCCACCGAGCTCCAGGTCGACGTCGCCTCGCACCTGTTCGGGCTCCCGTCGGTCCTGACGGCCGTGATCGTCATGTTCGCGCTGGCGCTGTTCGCCGGCGAGCGGCTGCGGTCCCTGTGGAAGGCGCTCACCGTGGCGGGCACCGCCGTGTTCCTGGCCGGCTTCCTGTACGACCTGCTGTCGCTGCCGGACGGCTCGTCCGGCTCGGACGCGTCGGCGTGGATCGGGGCGCTCCTGCTCATCGGCGCCTACGCGCTCTTCGTGTCCGGTGCGCTCCTGGTCCCCGGCAAGGCCGCTCCGGCCGCGGCCGCCGCCCCGGCCTACCCGACCGGGCAGCAGCCCGCGGTCCCGCCGGCCGCCGCCCCGCAGACCCAGCAGAACCAGTGGCCCCAGGCGCCGCAGCAGTAGCCGCTCCCCGAGCAGCAGAAGAGGCGGCGCGACCGGGTCTCGGTCGCGCCGCCTCTCTTCGTGCATATTGGATATCGCGTCGTCCGCCGACATCCGAAGTCTTTGCTCCAGCGCCGCTCCCGGACGGGGCCTGGGAGGCCGCGGCGGGGGCGGTGACCGGGCCGGCGCAGTGGAGGCGCTTGCCCGTTCTGGATATGGAGATCGCGGAGATCGGTCGGGCGGGCCCGCCAGGCTCGCGGCCGGTCAGATCGTGCGGGCACGATCCGGCGTCACCGCGGGCCGCAGTGCTAACTGCTTCTTCGGCGGGAGCCAGTCATCCTCGCGGAGATCGTCTTCGTCTCCGTCGTACCGATCGTCGGCATAAGCGGCGTACGGGTCCGGCTCCTCTTCAGGAGGAGGCTCAATGTCGTCGACCTCGTCCTCACGACCGGTGCCTAGCTCGCGCTCGAGCGCGCGCAGGTCGGTGTTCGGAGCATGGTACTTGAGCTTCCGGGCCACTTTGGTCTGCTTTGCCTTAGCTCGGCCGCGCCCCATATGGCTCGACCCCCTCGCACAGAAATCATCGGGGCAGCCGTTACGGCGCCCCGGAATGCTTGCAATCTCTTCGTGGCTCCTACGGTACAGCCTCGCGGCGCCCGACTGCATCCCGGCCCATGAGTTGGATGCCACAGATTACCGGCGATGACCACCAGACCGGGACGAACATCCGTCCGAATCGCGAGATTCGTTCTCACCATCCGAATTCGCCCGGCGACGCTGCGCACGTGCGGGTTCGCGGAATCCTATAGGATAAGCCGGACATCCTATAGGATCCTCGCGGACGTCAGCGGAACAGGCGCATCCGCTGGAGGCGCCCGACGGCGGCCATGCGCTCCTCGGCCAGGGCGTCGGCCGCGGCCACGGGGGTGGTGCCCTCGCCCTTCGCGCGGTCGAGGATGCGGCCGGTGGTCTCGAAGATCCCGGCGGTGCGCCGCTCCGCCCGCTTGAAGTCGAACGCGCCGTCGTACTCGTCGGCGACCTGGATGACGCCGCCGGAGTTGACGACGTAGTCGGGGCAGTAGAGGATCCCGGCCCGGTCGAGCTCGGCGGCGACCTCGGGGGACGCGAGCTGGTTGTTGGCCGCGCCGCAGACGATCTCGGCGTCGAGGGTCTTCAGCGCGGTCTCGTTGAGGACCCCGCCGAGGGCGCACGGGGCGTACACGTGGATCCCCGCGGCGATGAGCTCGTCGGCGTCGGCGACGAGCCGCACCTGCGGGAACTGCTCCTGGGTCCAGCGGATCGCCGCGTCGTTGACGTCGCACGCGACGACCTCGGCGCCCGCCTCGACGAGGTGGGGGAGCAGGTGGCGGCCGACCTTGCCCAGGCCGGCCACGCCGACGGTGCGCCCGGCGAGGTCCACGGCGCCCCAGCGGTGCTGGGCCGCGGCGCGCATCGCCTGGAAGACGCCGAAGGCGGTGAGGATCGAGGAGTCGCCCGCGCCGCCGGACTCGGGGCTGCGCCCCGACACGTGGCGGGTCTCGCGCGCGACGTGGTCCATGTCCTCGACGTAGGTGCCGACGTCGCACGCGGTCACGTAGCGCCCGCCCAGCGACTCGACGAACCGGCCGTAGGACCGCAGCAGCGCCTCGCTCTTGTCGGCCACCGGGTCGCCCCAGATGACGGCCTTGCCGCCGCCGTGGTCGAGCCCGGCGATCGCGTTCTTGTACGCCATGCCCTCCGACAGGTGCAGCACGTCGGTGAGCGCCTCCTCCTCGGAGGCGTACGGGTAGAAGCGGGTGCCGCCGAGGGCCGGGCCGAGCGCGGTCGAGTACACCGCGATGATCGCCCGGAGCCCGGTGTCCGGGTCGTGGCAGAACACGACCTGTTCGTGGCCGGTCGCGTCGAAGATGCTCATGGCTTGCTCTCCAGTTCTTCTCTAGGGGTGCGGGCCCCGGAGCGCGGTGCGCGCCGGGCGGCGCCCCAGGGGCGCGGCCGGGTCGCGGCCGCTTCCTCGTCGTAGCGCGGGTATGCCTACGCCACCAGCATATGACTATGGAAGTATCTGCCTCGTGTACGCACCGAACGCGTCCTATCTGCGCGTCTACGAGCCGGCCGTGGCCTTCGCCGACGCCGGCTACTGGCGCGCGTACGCCGCTTCGGGGCGCGCGGTCGACCCGCTCGAGGGCCCCAGGGTCCGACGGGAAGCACTGTACGAGCGCATCGGATGGCCCTGGCGGGGCGTCCCCACCTTCGGCCGCGAGGCGTACGTCATCGACCGCGGCGAGGGCGACCCGCTGGTGTGCCCGTGGAACCTGCGGTACCGGATCGCCTCGGCCGCACTGGAGGTGCGCCGCCTGACCCCCGAGGCGGTGGCCGAGGCCCTGTTCCCGCCCGAGTTCCTCTCCTCCGCCGCCGAGATCGTGGCCCTCGACGACGGCGGCGACCGCCACGACGCCCCCGCCGACGCCCACGAGCACGTCGCCTCCTGGTCGGTCCCGCTGCGCTGGTTCGCGTGCGTGCGCCCCGAGGACCGCGAGCTGGTCATCCAGCCCGGCCTCAGCCTGCTGCGCTACCGCACCCCGATCGCCAAGTCCCGCACCGGCCTCGCCGTCGCCCGCAACCTCGTGCGCGCCGAGTTCGGGGAGGGCGCCGACCTCGCCGAGGCCCTCGCCGAGACCGGCCGGTGGCTCGACGGCTTCCACCGCGACTCGGTCGTCGAACTCGACTACGGCGGGCTCGTCTCCAGGATGGACCCGGACGAGCTCCGCGAGGAGGACTCGGTCGACCTCACCTGGCAGGCCCTCGACCACCTCGGCGCCTCCGAACCCGAGGACGCGCAGGAATGCTATGCGCGCCTTGTCGACCGATGGCGTGATCGTCGTCTCGCCGAAAGACTGAACTTATCTCGCTTCGCCCCGGTCTGCGGGCCCGCTGCCTGCTCGTTCGCTTGTGGAGTGATCACTCGGATGAGCGATCCGAGCGGAAAGTCCAAGCAAAATCGGCCGTTCGGCCTATGTCGGACATCTACGACAGGCCGGACGATTGCAGAAGGAACGAATCAAGGCTCGGCAGCCGGTGATTCGCAGCCCGTGTGTGGAGGAGAACGAACGATGACGACAGAGCTGAACCTTCCGGTGGAGTCCGAGGCCCTGCTCACCCCCTCTGAGGTCGCCGCGATGTTCCGCGTCGACCCCAAGACCGTGACGCGCTGGGCCAAGGCCGGCAAGATCTCCGCGATCCGGACCCTGGGCGGCCACCGCCGCTACCGCGAGTCCGAGATCCGCGCGCTGATCAACGGCGACATCCCGGTCCAGCGCGAAGCCGCCGACTAGCACCCGACAACCGCCTCCCGCCACCGACCAGGCGACGAGGCCCGAGGAACCATCCACAGCGGCCGGACCACCCTTCCGGCCCCCGCCCCGAAACGAAGCCGTGGTCCACGGCGACCGGCCGATCCCCGGCCGGCGAGGACGCGGGCCCTCCCTCAGGGCCCGCCCCGGCGACCACACGCGGACGCGACGCCGGCCGACGGACCCCTGAACCAGGTCCCGGCCGGCAAGGCGTCCGCACCGGACCGGCGCGACATCAGCGCGGCCCCGACCGCACCGCCCCGGTGCGCACCGGCCCCGCGCGCCCCGCGAACCCACCGCCCCTCGAGCGCACTGCCTCTCGAAGGCACTGCCCTTCGAACACACCGCCCCTCGAACACCCCGCCGCCGCACCCGTGCGGCCTCCCGCCCGGCCGCGGCCGCCGCATCGCGGACCCGCCGCCCTGAGCCGGGCATTACCGATGCAATGCCGCGAACCACATGCGACGCTTGAAGTGTGTCCCGCATGAGGAGCCTCGCCGTCGCCGCGGCCGTCGCCGCCGCGGTGCTGCTGTTCGCGCTCGCGGTCCCCCTACTGAACAAGGCCGTCTCCCCCACCGTCGACGTCGGCGGGCAGCGGTTCACGCTCGCGGGCGTCACCGTCGTGCTCCCCGAGGGCACCCGGATGCGCCCCGGCCAGTACCGGCCCGAGTCCGGGCGCGCCGAGTTCCTCGTCGGCGACGCCGAGGTCGACATCGCCGTCGCCGGGCCCTACGGCTTCGACGCCGAGTACCTGGCCGGCGAGATGGCCCGCCTCCTGGAGGCCCAGCCCGGCGTCCGCCTCACCGAGTCCCGCGACTGCGCCGCCGACGGCGTCGACGGGGCCGGCCGCGGCTTCGTCACCGAGACCGGCGCCGGGTTCGCGTGCGCGTTCGTGCACGGCGGCACCCGCGCCGAGGTCACCGCCCGCGGCGCCTCCCTCGACGCCGGCACCGTCGACCGCATCGACGAGCTCCTCGCCCGGCTCGCCTTCGGGGCCGCCTGATGCGCCCCGACCCCACCTCCCCCGCCCAGTGGACGGCCGCGCTGCTCATCGGCGCGGCCGCGATCCTGCTGCTGTACAACACCCTCCCGGTGGCGCTCGCCTACCCGCGGGCCGGGACCGCCGCGCTGGTCCTGTTCGCGCTCTTCGCCGTCCCGTTCGCGGTCATGCGCCGCCGCCTCGCCGGGCACCTCGCGCTCCCGGCCGCCGCGCTCGCGCTCGGCCTCGTCTGGGGCGCCACCGTCGCCGTCATGACCTCCCTGTTCGGGTCCCGGGCGCTCCACGGGCTCCTCGCGACCGCGCACGGCCCGGCCTGGGCCGAGCGCTGGGCGCCGGTGCTGGCCGCGCCGCTCGTGGAGGAGGTCGTCAAGGCCGCCGGGGTGGTCCTGGTCGTCGCGATCTTCTGGGGGCGATTGCACGGGGTCCTCGACGGGATCGTCCTGGGCGCGTTCTGCGGCGCGGGGTTCCAGATCGTGGAGGGCTACGCGTTCGCGATGTCGAGCACCGTGGTCAACCGGGCCGGGGACGCCGTCGCGCCGGTCGTCGCCGTGTTCCTCGTCCGCGGGGTCCTCGCGGGCCTGTGGAGCCACGCGATCTTCACCGCCATCGCGGGCGCCGGGATCGCGTACGCGGCGACGCGGCGGACGACGCGCGCGGCGTGGGTCGCGGCCGGATCGGTCGCCGGGGTGATCGTGCTGCACGCGGTGTGGAACTCGCCGCTGCTGCGCGACGGCCTCGGGCTCGGGTCGCTCGGCGTCCTCGGCGGGATCATGCTCAAGGGCCTGCCCGCGGTGCTCATCGTGTGGTGGCTGGTGCGCTGGGCCCGGCGGACCGAGGCGCCGGTCGCGGTGGGCCCGCGCGCATAGCAATGCCGCCCGGGTCTGAGCGCGCGGTACCCCGACGGCATTGCCGTTGCCCGGTCGCGGGCGCCGCGTGGGCGTCCGCTCCTGCACGGCCCGCGTTTCGGGCGGCCGGTCCGCGGTCGACGCGACGGTGGATGGCGCGAGCCGCGTCGTCGTGTTCCCGACCGGCCGCTCGGGGGCGGCCGTGCGGTAGGCGGTCGGTCCCGGCACCGGCGGTGAGCCGGACCCGGAGGTCCGCCCGGTGCCCCGCCGCGGTGACCGGCGGGGTTGGACCCGGGGCCGCCGGTCCCTGGGGACCGGTGCCGACCGAGCTTCGTGAAGTTCTCTCAACTCCCACGCTAGCAGCGGCGGGACCGTTTGTCACCGACTCGGGAGTTCGAACCGGCCCTGCTCGTCGGTGCCGATGAGGCCGTCGGCGATGAGCTGCGCGACGGCCTCGTCCACCATGCGCCGGTCGGTCCAGACCGCGTCGATCCGGGCCCGCTCGACGGGCCCGTCGGCGTCCCGCAGCAGCGCCATGACCTCCCCGCGCACGTGCCGGTTGGTGCCCTTGTAGCGCTGGCGCTTGCGGCTGGGCCCCTCCGGGAGCTCCTGCCCGGAGAACCCGCACTCGGCGGTGACCGGGCAGGTGCCGCACTCGGTCTTGCGGGCGGTGCACACCAGGGCACCCAGTTCCATGAGCGCCAAGGACACCCGCGCGGCGGTCGCGGTGTCCTCGGGCAGCAGCGCCGCGGCGGCGGCGAGGTCGGCCCGGGTGGTGGCGGTGCCGGCATCGCTGCGGCCGCCGAGGCGGGCCACGACGCGGCGCACGTTCGTGTCGACGACCGCGTGGCGCCCGCCGTAGTGGAAGACCGCGACCGCCGCGGCGGTGTAGTTGCCGATCCCGGGCAGCTTCTCGAGTTCGGCCGGGTCGGCGGGGACGGTGCCGCCGTGCTCCTCGGCGATGATCCTCGCGCACTCCTGGAGGCGCAGGGCCCGCCGCGGGTAGCCCATGCGGCCCCATTCGCGCAGGACGTCCGCGGTCGGCGCCGCGGCGAGGTCGGCCGGTTCGGGCCAGCGCGCCATCCACGCCTCCCACACGGGGGCGACGCGGGCGACCTGCGTCTGCTGGCTCATGATCTCGGAGACGAGGACGCCCCACGCGGTCGTCCCGGGCCGGCGCCACGGGAGCTCGGTGCGGTTGTGGGCGTCGAACCAGGGGAGCAGGCGCTCGGCGAGCACGTCGGGGGAGGGCAGTGCCGGGTCGGTGGTTTCGGTGGCGGCGCGCATGACCCCATTGTCGGCGCGGGGTCCGACAGCGGGGGAGCCGGGTCGCGGGGCGTGTAATTCCGCCCGGGCGGGCCCGGGCTGCGTTAGCGTCCCGGCGTGCAGGGATTCAAAGGCAGGTTCGTGAAGGGCTCGGAGCCGGAGTCGGTCTACTGGCGGCGGCGGGCGATCGTGGCCGGGGCGGTGCTGGCGGTGGTCCTCGCGTCGGTCCTGGGGCTGAGCGCCCTGGGCGGCGGCGACGAGGAGGACCCGGGCGGCGAGGCCGATGCGGCCCAGCAGGAGTGGACGGCGCCGACGCCGTCCTCCTCGGCGCAGCGGCCCTACATCCCCGAGCCCTCGGACTCCCCCAGCCCGTCGCCGACCGCGGCCCCGGTGGCGGCGTGCCCGGCCGAGGAGCTCATGCTCCAGGTCGTGGCGGCGTTCGACGAGGTCCGGTCGGGCGCGGAGGTGCCGGTGAGCGTCCTGGTCGCGAGCGCGGCGGACGCGCCGTGCACGGTGGACCTGCGCTCGGTCGCGGTGGAGCTGGCGGCCGGTTCGGACGTGGTCTACTCGACGGCGCACTGCGGGACCCCGGAGGGCGAGGAGGTCGAGTTGAGCGACGGCGCGGGCCGGACCGTGGAGTTCACCGTCGACGGGCTCGCCTCCGAGGAGAACTGCGAGGGCGCGCGCCGGGAGCTCCCGGCGGGCGACTACGAGCTGCGGGCGCGCCTGGGCGAGGCGGCGTCGTCGCCGGCGGCGCTGCGCCTCACCTGATCAGAGGTACCGGTCGAGGATCGAGACCTCGGCGAGCCGGGTGAGCGATTCGCGGATGCTCTGGGCCCGGCCGGGGCCGACCCCGTCGACGTCCTGGAGTTCCTCGACGGTGACGCCGAGGAGTTCGGGGAGGGCGCCGAAGCGGTCGACGACGCGTTCGATGACGGCCTCGGGCAGGCGCGGGACCTTCGCGAGCATCCGGTACCCGCGCGGGCTGACGCGCCGGTCGAGGACGTCGGGCGAGTTCGGATAGCCCAGGGACCGGGCGACGGCGATGAGGTCGAGGAGTTCGGGGGAGCTCATGAGGTCGACCGCGCGCAGGGCCTTGCGGTGGTCGGCGTCGTCGGGCAGGTAGTCGCGGACGACGAGCTCGCGGTCGGTGTCGACGCCGGCCATGAGCTCGTCGAGCTGGAGGGCGAGGAGCCGGCCGTCGGTGCCGAGTTCGATGACGTGGCCTTCGACCTCGTCGGCGATGTGGCGGGCCATCTCCAGGCGCTGGAGGACGGTGACGGCGTCGCGGACGGTGACCAGGTCCTCGATCTCCAGGCTGGAGAGGCTGGCGGCGACCTCGTCGAGGCGCAGCTTGTAGCGTTCGAGGGTGGCGAGGGCCTGGTTGGCGCGGGAGAGGATCTGCGTTGACGGCTCGACGAGGTGGTGGATGTCGCCCATGTACAGCCCGATGGTGTGCATCGACTGGCTGACGGAGATCACGGGGAGCCCGGTCTGGATGGCGACGCGCTCGGCGGTGCGGTGGCGGGTCCCCGACTCGTTGGAGTGGATCGACGGGTCGGGCATGAGGTGCACGCCGGCGCGCACGATGCGGGCGCCGTCGGTGGTGAGCACGACCGCGCCGTCCATCTTGCAGAGCTCGCGCAGGCGGGTGGCGGAGAACTCGATGTCGATCTCGAAGCCGCCGGTGCAGATGCGCTCGACGATCGCGTCGCAGCCGACGACGATCAGCGCGCCGGTGCGGCCGCGGAGGATGCGCTCCAGGCCGTCGCGGAGCGCGGTGCCGGGCGCCATGGTGGCCAGGGTCGCGCGCAGGCCCTCGTCCGGGATCGACGCCACGGGTACCCCCAATGCTGGACGGTCCGCCGGCGCTGCCTGCCGGTCGGTTGAGGCGATCCGGCGCGTTCAGGGGCGGAGCGGCCGGATCGCCTCCAGTGTACGGATCGGCCGCGCGGGGCAGGGACCGGCATTTGGGGCAAGCCGCGCATCCCGGTCCCCAGTGGGGGTGCCGGACGGGCTGTCGCATTGGGGCCGATGGGGTTTCGCCGGCGGCGAACACCCGGGACGCGGTCGCGGCGGCGTGTCTCAGAGCCGGTCGACGACCTGGACGTGACCGGGCGCGTACGAGGCGAGGCGGGCGAGGAGCTGCTGCGGCTCGGTCGCGAAGTCCTTGCACCGCACCGCGAGGTCGAACCCGGCGACCAGGCCCTCGGTGGCCCGGTTGGCCTCGCGCAGCACCGACCGGCCGAGGAACCCGGGCCGGTCGGAGCCGCCCCGCCCGAGGTACACGTCGGCGGCGAACAGCAGGTAGGAGGTGCCGCGGCGCTTGGAGCCGACGTGGATCGCGGCCAGCTCCTCGATGTTGCTCCACGGGATCATGAGGGCCTTGCCGAAGCTGGGGCGCACGCGGAGGCCGAAGTGGTTGACCATGAGCTTCGGGGGGCGCACCAGCGGCACCAGGAAGCACGCGGCGCCGATGAGGGCCATGACGGTGAAGAACCCGGGGAGGGCCGCGACGGGGTTCGGCTCGCCGGAGTCGAGGCGGGCCGGCTCGGTGTGCACGAGCCAGTAGAGCGCGGCGATCCCGGCCGCGCAGGCGCCGGCGTACAGAGCCAGGGTCGAGATCCGGCGGGTGGGTGCGCTGCGCTCGACGACGACCCATTCCGAGCTCCTGCGCACGGCTCACCTCCGATCCGCAACTGTAGTCAGCGGTGTCGAACGGCGCCACGCCTGAACCGCGCCGCGTCATCCGCTGCGTCGTCCGGTGCGGCGCGTGTGCCGCGGGCACGCCGCATGGCCGGGGCGGCGCCGGGCCCCCGGAACAAGGGTGCCCGGCGGGTCCGACATCCGGTCGGACGTGCCGATCCCTCAGATGCGCAGCCAGACCGCGGCGTCCGGGGGGAGGGCGGTGCCGTCCCGGCCGGTGAGTTCGGCGCTGGCGATCAACGGCGCCCCTTCGGGGAGGGCGACGGGCTCGCCGCTCAGGTTGACGACGCACGCGACGCCGGGGTCGCGGGCGAAGGCGAGGACGCCCTCGCCGAGGTCGAGCCAGCGCAGCGGGCCGTCGCCGAGGCCGGGCTCCTCGCGGCGGATGCGCAGGGCGAGGCGGTAGAGGGACAGCATGGAGGCGGGGTCGCCCAGTTGGCGGGCGGCGGTGCGGTCGCGCCACGACTCGGGCTGGGGGAGCCAGGAGCCGCCCTCGCCGAACTCGAACGGCGGGGCGTCGCCGCCCCACGGGAGCGGCACGCGGCAGCCGTCCCGGCCGAGGTCGACGCCGCTGGTGCGCCGGAACACGGGGTCCTGGCGGGCCTCGTCGGGCAGGTCGAACACTTCGGGGAGGCCGAGCTCGTCGCCCTGGTACACGTAGGCGCCGCCGGGCAGGGCGAGGCTGAGCAGGGCCGCGGCGCGGGCGCGGCGCTCGCCGAGGGCGTGGTCGGTCGGGGCGTCGTGGATCCGCTTGGTGAAGCGGGTGTCGACGCGGCCGTACCTGGTGGCGTGCCGGGTGACGTCGTGGTTGGAGAGGACCCACGTGGGCGGGGCGCCGACGCGGGCGTGGGTGGCGATCGTCGCGTCCACGACCCCGCGCAGGGCCCGGGCCTCCCACGCGCACTTGAGGAACGCGAAGTTGAACGCGGTGTGCAGCTCGTCGGGGCGCAGGTACATGGCGAACCGCTCGGGGTCGGTCACCCACATCTCGCCGACGAACGCCCGGTCGGGGTACTCGTCGAGGACGCGCCGCCAGGACCGGTAGATCTCGTGGACCTCGGGCCGGTCCTTGTCGGGTTGGTCGCCGGCCCGGGCGCCGGGGCGGGCCCCGTCCTCGGTGAACGTCGGCGCGCCGGTCTCGCGGACGGGCCGGTCGGGCAGGCCCGCCTGCTTGACGAGGCGGTCGGCGACGTCGATGCGGAACCCGTCCACGCCGCGGTCGAGCCAGAACCGCAGGACCGCCTCGAACTCGGCGCGGACCTCCGGGTGGTCCCAGTTCAGGTCCGGTTGGGCGGTGTCGAACAGGTGCAGGTACCACTGCCCGTCGTCGAGCCTGGTCCAGGCGGGGCCGCCGAACCTGGACCGCCAGTTGTTCGGCTCGTCCCGGAAGTGGAACCGGGCCCGCTCGGGGGAACCGGGTGCGGCGGCGAGGGCCGCCTGGAACCACGGGTGCCGGTCGGAGGTGTGGTTGGGGACGAGGTCGACGATGATCCGCAGCCCGTGCCGGTGGGCGGCGCGGATGAGCCGCTCGGCGTCCCAGAGGGTCCCGAAGACCGGGTCGACCGCGCGGTAGTCGGCGACGTCGTAGCCGCCGTCGGCCATCGGCGACACGTACCACGGGTTGATCCACAGCGCGTCCACGCCGAGGTCGCGCAGGTAGGGCAGGCGCGACTCGATCCCGGGGAGGTCGCCGACCCCGTCGCCGTTCGCGTCGGCGAAGCTGCGCGGGTACACCTGGTAGACGACCGCGTCGCGCCACCAGCTCACGGCTGGCCCCAGTGGACCGTGCGGCCCTCGGTGCGCGAGCGCTCGGCCGCGAACGCCATGCGGTGGCTGTCCAGCGACGCCTCGAGGTCCGGCGCGGCGCGGTCGGGGAACGCGCGGTCCGGGAAGGCCCGGTTCGGAAAGGCAGAGTCCAGGGAGGCCCGGTCCTGTGAGGCGCGGTCCGCACCGCCGTCCCGCCCCTCCTCCAGCGCGGTGACGAACGCGTCGATGAGCGCCTCGTCGCCCCCCGAGTGCCCCCGGTGGTCCGGTTCGCCGCCCACGGTCACCGGCCCGGCGTACACCTCGAACACGCGGTGCCCCATGGGTTCGCGCGTGTAGCTCTTCCCCGGCCGGGCCTCGGGCAGCTCCGGCAGCTCCGCGGTCGGGGAGAACAGGTCGATCTCTAGGCCGCCCGTGCGCAGGTTCCCGGCGACCTCCCCCGCCGTCCCCGTCAACCGCACCGTGCGCGTGTTCTGGCCCGTGAACGCCGAGGTCGACAGGACCGCCGTGAGCCCGCCGGGGAACTCGGCGACGGTCTGCTGGTGGTCCACGACGTCGTTGTCCGAGTGGAACACGCAGCGCCCGTACGGCCCCGTGCGCAAGGCGTCGAGGCGGCCCTGCGGCGACAGGTCGTCGCCCAGCAGCGCCACCGGCCAGCCGTCGGTGGCCGCCAGGGCCTCCGCGTAGTAGCGCGGCGCGTAGAACGGGCACGAGTCGGCGGCCGGGCACCCGTCCAGGCAGCGCGTCGGCGCCCCCGCGGGGGCGTGCTCGGGCCGGAAGTACGACAGCGACCCCACCGACGCGATCGTCGCCGGCGCCTCCCCCGCGAACCAGCGGATGATGTCCAGGTCGTGGCAGGTCTTCGCGAGCACCATCGGACTCGACGTCGCCACGTTGCGCCAGTTCCCGCGCACGTACGAGTGCGCGTAGTGCCAGAACCCGATGTTCTCCTCCACCCGGAGGGTGAGCAGCCGCCCGATCGTGCCCGCGTCCGCGAGGCGCCGGATCGTCCGCCAGAACGGCTGGTACCGCATGACGTGCCCGATCCAGATGTACGCCTCCAGCTCCCGGGCCGCCGACGCGAGCGCCTCCAGGTCCTCCTCCGTGGCCGCCGCGGGCTTCTCCAGCAGGATCGGCAGGCCCGTCGCCGCCGCCGCGAGCGCCGCCTCCACGTGCAGCCGGTCCGGCAGCGCGATCACGAACGCGTCCAACCCGATCGCGTCCGCCCGCGCCACCAGCTCCCGCCAGTCGGCGAACCGGTGCGCCTCCGGCACCCCCGCCCGCGCCCCCAGCCGGTCCCGCCGGCGCCCGTCCGGGTCCGCGACGGCCGCGACCCGCGCCCGCTCCGGATGCCCGACCGCCCACCGCCCGTACGTGTCCGAGCCCCGCGCCCCGGCCCCCAGGATCCCCAACCGGATCATGACCTCACCCCTTCTCGGCACCCGACGTCAGCCCCGTCACCAGGAGCCGCTGCGCCAGGAAGAACCCCGCCACCACCGGGACGGTGATCGCGATCGACCCCGCCATGAGCACCGTCGTCGGCACCGAGAACTCGGTGAGCTGCGCGATCCCCAGCGACACCGTCCACCGGTCGCGGTCGGCCACCAGGAACAGCAGCGCGAACAGGTACTCGTTCCAGGCGATCATGAACACGTACAGGGCCGTCGCCGCCACGCCCGGCAGCGCCATCGGCAGCACCACCCGGCGGATCAGCGCCAGCCGCCCGCACCCGTCGATCATCGCCGCCTCCTCCACAGAGGACGGCACCGCGACGAGGTAGGTGCGGAGCATGTACAGCGCCACCGGCACCGTCTGCGCCACGTACACGAACACCAGCCCCGCCAGGCTCCCCGTCAACCCGATCCGGCTCAGCAGCACGAACAGCGGCACCGCGAGCACGATCCCCGGCAGCAGGTACACGCCCAGGAACACCACGTTCACCGCGTCCCGCCCGAAGAACCGCAGCCGCACCGCCGCGTACGCCCCCAGGACGCTCAGCACGATCGCGAGCCCCGCCGTCGCCACCGCGACCTGGAGCGAGTTCCACATGTTCCCGCCCAGCCCGTACTCGGCCATCGCGGTCGGATACGACGCGAACGTCAGCTCACTGGGCGAAGGGAACAGGTCCAGCGGCTCCGACACCACCGACTGGAACGGCCGCAGCGACAGGAGCACCCCGTACAGCAGCGGCCCGGCCGTGACGGCCACGGCGATCGCGATGACGGCCCAGCGGAGGACGCCCAGCACCCGGTCCTCGGTGTTCCTCATGCCTGCTCCCGCTTGATCATCCAGGCGTAGACCGCGACCACGGCCAGGAGCATCCCGGTCATGAGGAGGCCGGTGGCGCTGGCGGTGCCGATGTTGGCGCGCACCACGAGTTCGGAGTAGACGCGGACGGCCAGCACCTCGGTGCCGCCCGCGCCGCCGGTGAGCAGGTAGATGTCGTTGAAGTTCTGGAACGACCACAGGAACCGCAGCACCGCCAGGAGCGCCATGACCCCGGCGAGCTGCGGGAGGAGGAGGTGCCAGAACGTACGGGTCTTGCCGGCGCCGTCGATCTGGGCGGCCTCCTCGATGTCGCCGGGGACGACCTGGAGGCGCGCGGTGATGAACAGGAACGCGAGGGGGAACGTCTTCCACACCTCGAACGCGATGACGGTGGTGAGCGCGACGGGGACGGTGAACGGGCCGACCTCGCGGCTCGTGGTGGTGAGGAACGCGATCGGCTCGGCCCAGCCGAGCCATTCGGTGCCGACGGCGTTGACGAGGCCGTAGCCGGGGTTGAGGAGGGTCTTCCAGATGGTGGTCGCGGCCACGACGGGGAGCACGTAGGGGACCAGGACGAGCGCGCGGACGAGCCCGCGGCCCCGGAACGGGTGGCGGAGCGCGAGGGCGACGGCGAGTCCGACGAGGACGGCCCCGGCGGAGGACGCCGCCGCGTAGGTGATCGTGGTGGTCGCGGCGGACCAGAACCGGGGCGAGCCCCACACGGTGGCGAGGTTGTCGCCGGTGAACACGAGCTCGTCGAGGTAGAGGCGGGGGATGTCGACCAGGCGGACGTCGAGGAACGCGAACAGGACCACCGCGAGGAACGGCAGCACCGCGAACGCGAGCACCACGACCATGGTGGGCGCCACCAGGAGCCGCCCGTGCAGGTCCTCGCGGCGGGACATGGTGAGCGGCCTCCGGCGCCACGGCCCCTTCGCCGCTGTACGGCCCGGACCCGGCGGTCCGGGAGGACACCGACCGGCGGGCACGCGAACGGCCCGCCGCACCTCGGGGGTTGGGCCCTCGGTTTCAACGATGCCCGAGGGGTCCGACACCGCCTCGGCCCCGCTGTTCGAATCCGATGCAGACGCCCGGTCTCCGGGCACACGAACGGCCCGCCGCGGCGTCGGGGAAGGCCCCCCGGTCTCAACGGTGCCCGAAGGGTCCGACAGCCGATCGCCGCCGGTGTTCGAATCCCCGCCCGAAGGCATCAGCCGAGGTCCTGCTGCGCCGCCTCGACCGCCGCCGCCATCGCGGCGGCCACTTCGGACGGGTCCGCGCCCTCGAACAGGGACTCGGCCTCGGTGGCGAGGATCGTCTGGGAGAACACGATCCCGGCGAGCTCGGCGTCGTCCGTGCCCCAGCCCCAGCGCGTGAACCCCTCCGCGCCCGCGGCCATCCGGTCGACCAGCTCCGGCCCGTAGACCTCGCCGATCGAGACCTCCTGCGCGTCGTCGTTGCCGAACGGCAGCGCCGCCCACGCGTCCAGGAACTCGGTCGACCCCGCCTCAGGGCCCGGCCGCACCGGGATGCGGCCCTCGGTCGCCGACGCGAGGTTCTCCACATAGCCGTCCGAGAGCATGTACTCCACGAACGCCTTCGCGTCCGCCGTGTTCGCCCCGGCCGGGATGCCGTAGTTCGTGGTCTGCCCGTACACCGCGGGCGTCCCGCTCCCGTCGCCGGTGAACGTGGTCAGGTACGCCGTGTTCTCCGCCAGGAACCGCGGGTTCTCGGCGCACTCGGCGCAGGTCACCGGGTTGTCGACGTCGAGCCCGGCCGCCTCGTCCACGAAGTGCGAGGAGAACAGCACCATCGCCGCCGACCCCGACAGGTACGCGGCGCGCGCCGCCTCGACGTCCACTTGCGCCGGACCGGCCGCCGCCGCCAGCCGCTGGTAGGTCTCCAGGCCCTCGACGCACTCGGGCGAGTCGATCGCGACCGCGCCGTCCTCCGCCAGGTCGCAGCCGAACGGGAGCAGCATCGACTCGATGCCCTCCTGCGTGTACACGTCGCCGGGCGTGGTCCCGATCGCGATGCCCGCCAAGCCGTCCGCCTGCAGCGCCTCGGCGGCGTCGGCGAGGTCCACCACCGACTCCGGCGGCTCCAGGCCGGCGTCGGCGAACAGGTCGGTGCGGTAGGCGATCATGTGGCCCCACCCGTCCGACGGCACGGCGTGGAGCGAACCGCCCACGGTGACCATGTCGAGGGCGGCCTGCGAGAACGTGTCCGCGCCGAGCGCGTCCACGACCTCCTGCGGCGCCTCGTCGTCGAGCAGGCCCTGGGCGGCCCACGCCGCGGTGCTGGAGGGGTTGTGCGCGATCACGTCGGGCACCTCGCCCGCGGCCGCGCCGGTGACGAGCGTCTGCCCCATCTGGTCCGGCTCCAGCGGGACCATCTCCACCTCGATGCCGGTGGCCTCGGTGAACGCGTCGATCACCGGCTGCTGGGCCGCGATCCGCTCCGGGGTCGTGTACGGGGTCCAGAAGACGACCGAACCGTCGCCCTCCTCGGACTCCTCAGGGCTGCACGCCGACGCGGCCAGTACCAGCGTCGCGGCCGCCATGCAGGTCATCAACGTCCTCATAGCCGCTCCTAAGGGGCGAATCGGCGCGAACAGCATCCAATCCGCACTATAGCGGCCGAGGGTGGTCGAACGGTACCCCTGCGTGCGCAGGGATGTTCGGTTTCTTCAGTCCCCGTCGAGGTCGGTGCGCTGGCGGAGGACCTTCAGATCGCTTCCGTCCCAGGTCATCTCGTAGAGCTTGCCGCGGGCGCCGGTGAAGGGCCGGTGGAGGACCATCATGAGGGTGCCGTCGAAGGCGGTGAAGAGCATGCCGTGGCCGGAGTCGCCGCGGACGAGCGGTTCGCGCTGCTCCCAGGGGCCTTCGAGGCGGCCGGAGGGGGCGACGGCCCAGGTCTGGACGTAGTCGCCGTCGATGCCGCCCTCGGTGAGGCGGTTCTTCTCGTACGTGGACCAGAGGCAGACGAGAGTGTCGCCGAAGCGGTGGAGCTGGGGGCCGTCGGTCACGTAGGGGGCGATCTGGTGGGGGACGCCCGCGGGGAGCTCGCGGGTGATCCAGGAGGCGTCCGAGCCTCTGAAGAGGACCATCGGCTCGCCGTCGACCCCGTCGAGGGCGCGGTTGAGGGGGAACGCCTCGACGGTGCCGTCGATGCGCTGGAGCCATTCGTTGGCGCAGACCATCCACGGCTCGCCGTCCTCGTCGACGAACAGCGTCCCGTCGAGGGTCATGAGGTCCGCGGGGAGGATCGGCGCCTCGGGCTTGAGCATCCGGAACGGGCCGGTAAGGGCGTCGGCGGCTGCGACGATCGTGGAGCGGCGGTAGTTCGCGACCGGGAACGGCGTCCCGTACTCGCCGGGGCGCGGCACGGGCAGCGGCGCGTCGGTGTCGTGCAGGGTCGTGAAGAGGTACCAGCGGTCGTTCCACCGGTGGACCTCGGGCGCCCAGGCGCCGTGCACCGCCCACGGTGCGTCCTCCTCGTCGACCAGGAACACCGGGACGGGCTCGGCCCACTCGCGCAGGTCCCGGGACCGGTAGACCATCGTCCCGGCGCCGGGCGCGCCGCTGGAGGCGAGGTTCGAGGTGTACAGGTGGTAGAGGCCGGAGCCGGAGTCGGCGACGATGAACGGATCGTGCAGCGGCATCTCGGGCAGGCGCAGCGGGAAGGCGGTCGGCTCGCTCATGGTGCAAACGCTATCAAGCCGGGGTCCGGGCGGGAACCGGCGTTGTTCCGGGCCGGTCCGCGGGAGGATGTCACAAACCCCTGACGCGTCTTGTCTCAGCTGGCGACGGGGCGGCACCGGCCGCCCCGCGGAACCGGAGGTTTGCAATGAAGATCGCTGTCATGGGCGGGACCGGGCTCATCGGTTCGCAGGTCGTCACGTTCCTGAACGAGGCCGGGCACGAGGCGATGCCGCACTCGCCGTCCACCGGGGTCGACCTCATCAGCGGCGACGGGCTCGCGGCGGCGCTCGAAGGGGCCGGGGCGGTCGTCAACCTGACGAACTCGCCGACCTTCGACGAGGCGTCGATCGCGTGGTTCCAAACGAGCATGGACAACCTGCTCGCCGCCGCGGCGGACGCCGGGGTGGGGCACGCGGTGATCCTGTCGATCGTCGGGGTCGAGCAGGTCCCGGACCTGGACTACTACCGCGCGAAGGTCCTGCAGGAGGACGTCCTCAAGGCCGGGCCGGTGCCGTACTCGATCGTCCGGTCGACCCAGTTCTTCGAGTTCATGCCCGCCGTCATGTCGTGGACTTCCGACGAGGAGACGGTCCGCCTGCCCGCCACGCGCGTGCAGCCGATCGCGTCGGCCGACATCGCGAGGGCCGTGGCCGACGTGGCCGGCGGCGCCCCGCTGAACGGGACCCGCGACGTCGCCGGCCCGGAGGTGTTCACGCTCGACGAGCTCGGGCGGATCACGCTCGAAGCGAAGGGCGACAAGCGGAACGTGGTGGTCGACTCCACCGCGGGCATGTTCGCGGCCGTCAAGGGCGACGCCCTCATCGACCAGGGCGGCGCGCTCCTGTCGAGCCTCACCTACCGGGAGTGGATCGCCCGCTAGCGAGCGGTTCGCGAACGGGCGCTTCGCATCGGACTCCGAGCCTGGACTCGGGAGCCTGGACTCGGGCGGCGAAGCCGCCCGAGTCCAGGCTCGGTGCTCGGTGCTCGGTGCTCGGTGCTCGGTGCTCGGTGTCCGGTGTCCGGTGTCCGGTGTCCGGTGTCCGATGGTCTCGGCTGGCTCGGGTGGTCGTTCAGTCTCGGAAGGCGCTGAGCTTGTCCTGGTTGACCTGCCACAGGATCTGGTCGATGCCCGCGTCGGTCGCGTCCACGGTGATGACGGCGTAGACGGCGCCGTGCTGCCGCAGGACGGCCCAGGTTCGGCCGCCGAGTTCGGTCCAGTCCACCTCCATGTCGTCCCAGAGCCATTCGAGCGCCTTGAGGAACTTCGCCACCCGCTCGGCCCCGACGAGGGGCTTGCGGGCCACCTTGACCGCGCCGTTGCCGTCCGAGGTGTTCACCACGTCGGCCGCGAGCAGCCGCTCCAGCTGCACCATGTCGCCTGACCGCGCCGCCGCCATGAACGCCTCCAGCAGCGCCCGCTGCCCGGCCCGGTTGGGGCGGGAGCGGCGGCCGTCCGCGATGTGCCGTCGCGCCCGGCTCACCAGCTGCCGCACTGCTGCGGTGCTGGTGCCGATGATCTCGGCGATCTGGTCGTACGCGTAGTCGAACGCCTCCCGCAGCACGTACGCGGCCCGCTCGTTCGGCGACAACCGCTCCATGAGCAGCAGTGTCGCGTACTCTAGGGCCTCGCCGCGCTCCGCGCCCAGATACGGATCGGCCGCCGTGTCCACCGGCTCGGGCAGCCACGGACCGATGTAGGTCTCGCGGCGCACCCGCGCCGACTTCAGTGCGTTGATCGACAGCCGGGTCGCGATCGTCGCGAGGAACGCCCCCGGTTCGGCCACCGTGTCCCGGTCGTACGCCTGCCAGCGCAGCCAGACCTCCTGGACGAGGTCCTCGGCCTCGCCCGCGCTGCCGAGCATCCGGTACGCGATCCCGAACAGGCGCGGCCGCACGTCCGTGAAGACGGCGGCGGCCGCGTCGAGGTCGCCGCGCCGCTCCGACTCTGCTGTTGCCACCCGGCAATCTAAGCGCATGGAAGCGGTTTCGGCGATCAGGGCGTGAGGATCGCCTTGCCGCTCACCTCCCCCGCGAACGCCCGGTCGTGCAGGGCCGGGAGGTCGGCGATCGTGAGCCGCTCGGTCACGTCGATCTTGAGCTCTCCCGAGTCGACGAGGGCGACGAGTTCGGCGAGCCGGGTGGCGTCGCTGCGCACGTAGACCTGGTCGACGCGGATGCCGCGCCCGGGGATGAGCGGTCCGGGTGTGGCGGTGCTGGCGAAGGCGCCGCCGTCGGCGACGAGGCCGATGAGGGCGGCGGTCTCCTCGGGGCCGTTGCGGACGAGGTGGAGGACCGCGTCGAACTGCTCGCCTTCGAGGGCTTCGGTGACGGGCGTCTCGGTGTGGTCGACGATCCGGTCGGGGCCGGCGGCCCTGACGCGTTCGATGCTGCGGGGGCTGGCGGTCGCGGTGACGACCGCGCCCGCCCGCTTGGCGAGCTGGACGGCGTAGCCGCCGACCGCGCCGCCGGCGCCGTTGATGAGGATGCTCTGGCCGGCGCGGAGTCCGAGGTGGTCGAACAGGGCCTGGCGGGCGGTGAGCCCGACCGTGGGGAGCGCGGCGGCGTCGGCGAGCGGGACGGTGGCGGGTGCGGCGGCGAGGAGGTCGGCCGGGACGGCGACGTACTCGGCGGTCGCGCCGGGTGCGGGGGGCGGCAGGAAGGCGACGACCGGGTCGCCGGGCTTCCAGTCGGTGACGCCGTCGCCGGTCTCGGCGATGACGCCGGCGAGGTCGATGCCCGGGGTGTGCGGGAAGTCGACGGGCATGGCGGCCTTCATGAGGCCGATGCGGATGGCGAGGTCGAGGAAGTTGAACGAGGTCCCGGCGACCTGGACGACGACCTGGCCCGGGCCTGCGGTGGGGCGGTCGGCGTCTTCGAGGGCGAGGACGTCGCTGCCGCCGTAGGAGTGGAATCGCACGGCTTTCATGGGGTGCTCCTTCAGGTGGTTGCTTTGAATTCGAAGTGTCTGGTCGCAACTGTAGAGTGCTTTGAATTCGAAGCACAAGAGTTGGAGCGAGTGATGGTCGACACATTGCTTTGAATTCGAAGCAGGTAGGATTCGGAGGTGACCGGCCCTGACGACTTCGACCTCGGCGACCTCAAGCTGCCCGAACCGCAGCAGCTGGAGGCGTACTTCGCGCTCACCGAGGCCGTCAGCCTCCTCCAGCACCACGTTGAGCAGCAGCTGCGCGCCGAGGGCGGCATCAGCACCGTCCAGTTCCAGCTCCTCATGGCCCTGAACGGCGCCGGGCAGCTCACCATGACCCAGCTCGCCGACGGCGTCGTCTACAGCCGCAGCGGCCTCACCTACCAGGCCGCGCTCCTGGAGAAGGCCGGCCTCGTCACCCGCGGGCCCAGCCCCGACGACGAGCGCGCCACCCTCGTCGCCATCACCGACAAGGGTCGCGAGACCGTCGGAAGAGTCCTGCCCGGCCACATCCAGGTCACGCGCCGGCTCCTCTACGAGGCCGTCTCCGCCGAGGACCTGAACCGCCTGCGCGGCATCATGTCCCGCGTCCGCGACCACATCCGCGAAGAGCCCCCGCGCTCGGCCGCGCCCCGCCGGAAGCGGACCTTCTAGCCGCCCGTCAGTCCGAGCCCTCCGCCGCCGCGCGGTGCAGTTCGAGGTGCCCGCGGACCTTCGCCGTCTCCGGGTGCTCTGGGCCCAGGACCCGCAGGAAGTCCTCCAGCAGGTCCGCGAACTCGGCCGCCGACCGCTCCGGGGCCCCGTCCATCGCCCGGAAGTACGCGAGGTTCGCGCGGGCCACGAGGATCTGGTAGTCGTCGGGCCCGAGCACGTCGTCGTGGTCGGCCAGCACCGACTCGGCCTCCGCGATCGCGCCGTCGACGTCACCGGCCTCGGCGATCCACCGCGAGCGGTTGTTCCGGGTCCGCAGTGTCACGGCGTGGCGGGGGCCGAAGACCCGCAGGCAGTCGGCGAGGAGCGCGTCGTACCCGGCGACGGCCGCCGCGTGGTCGCCGGTGATGCCCCGGACCTCGGCGAGGTTGTTGCGGGCGGTGAACGTGTGCATGTCGTCGGGTCCGACGAGGCGCAGGTGGTCCGCCACGAGCGCTTCGAGCTCCGCGACGGCGCCGCCGGTGTCGCCCGCCTCGATCCGCAGCCGCGACAGCACGGTCCGCGCCCGCAGCGTCGCCCCGTGGTCGGGGCCCAGGACCCGCAGCCGCGCCGCCAGGACCCGCTCGCCCACCTCGGCGGCGGCGTCCGGCTCGCCCGCCTCCCGCAGCCGGAACGACAGGTCCTCCAAGACGTCGAGCGTGTCCGGGTGCTCGGGCCCGAGGTGCGCCTCGCTCGCGTCCGCGAACCGCCGCTGGAACGCGACGGCCGCCGCGATGCGCCCCGACTCGGACAGGTCGCGGGCGGTGGCGGACAGGACCGTGTGCGTCCCCGCCTGGAACAGCGAGCCCGCCGTGTTGTCGAGCATCCGCGCGACGGTCGCGTGGAAGCGCGGGAGCCGCGGGTCGCCGTCCGCGGGCCAGACGTCCTGGAGGACGTCCGCCGCCACCTTCAGCGTCGCGTCCCGGCCCTCGGGCCCCAGCGCCTCGCCCGCCGCGCGCTGCACGAGCGGGTGGATGCGGGCCGCATCGCCGTCGATGTCGATGAGCGACGACCGGTGCAGGGCCGCGATGGCCTCCTCCGCCTCGCCGCGCGTCAGCGGCGGATCGGCGCGCACGCCCGGGAAGCCCGCGTACGTCTGCAGCGCCCGGTCGGCGGTGAACAGCGCCAGCGGGACCCCTGCCGGGTCGAGCCGGCATGCGAGGCCGAGCAGGATCGAGGCCAGGCCCGCGGGCTCTCGGAGGTCGGCCCGCTCGATCGCCGCGCGGAGCGGCGCCGCGACCGGGGCCGGCCCGGCGGCGTCGAGGCCCCGCGCGTAGTCGGCGCAGGTCGTGCCCGGCCGGTCGAGGAGGTGCGCGCACGCGAGCGCGAGCGCCTGCGGCAGGTGCCCGACCTCCGCGGCCAGTCCGGCCGCGCCGTCGAGGGCGCGCGAGCCCGCGCCCAGGCGCCGCTCCAGGTAGTCCGCGGACTCCTCGGGCGTGAACGGGCCGAGGCGCACCCGGTGGCCGTCGAGGGCGGCGCTGCGGACCTGCGTGGTCAGGATCGTCCTGCCGCGCGCGGTCTCCGGCGGCCACAGCCCCGCCAGATGGTCGGGATCGGTCACGCCGTCGAGGACGACGAGCCACCGTGGCGCGTTCGGGCGGGCGAGCCAGTTGAGGAACGCCGCCGCCGCGGCCTCCGTGCCGGCGGGGTCGTCGCCGCGCACCGCCGCGCCCGCGCCCGCGAACGCCGCCGCGATCCCGGCCCGGTCCGACGCGTCGGCCCACACGAGGAGGTCGAGCCCGCCCGCGTTCCAGATCCGGCGCGCGAACGCGGCCGCAGCCTGGGTCTTGCCCGCCCCCGCCATCCCGGTGAGGACCGTCGGGCCCTCCGGGGCGACCGTCGTCTCCCGCTCGATCCGGGCCGGCGCCGCGGCCGGGATGCGGCCGCACAGCAGCGGCCCCTCCGCGAACGCGTGCACCCGCGCCTCGGCGGCCTGGTGCATGTTGAGCTCGATCCGCTGGCCCTGGATCAGGTTGTGCACGCGCGGGTCGTTGACGGTGAAACCCGGTTCCGGGGCGGTGCTCTCGGGCATGGGGGCAGGTTACCCCGCCCCGTCGCGCCCCGGGGACGCCGCGAGGGGGCGCCGGACGGCACCCCCTTGCGGTTGGAAGCGTCTGCTAGAGCATCGGGTGGCGGATGATGTTCTCCTCGCGGCCCGGGCCCACGCCGACCACGGAGACCCGTGCGCCGCACAGCTCTTCGAGTCGCTCGATGTAGGACTGCGCCGCGGCCGGGAGCTCGTCGAACTTGCGGCAGTGGGAGATGTCCTCGAACCAGCCGTCGTGGTACTCGTACACCGGCTTCGCGTGGTGCACGTCGGTCTGGGTCATCGGCATCTCGTCGACGCGCTCGCCGTCGACCTCGTAGCCGACGCAGATCGGGACCCGCTCCAGCTCCGAGAGCACGTCGAGCTTGGTCACGAACAGGTCGGTGATGCCGTTGACGCGCACCGCGTACCGGCCCAGGACGGCGTCGAACCAGCCGCAGCGGCGCCGCCGCCCCGTGGTCACCCCGTACTCCCCGCCCTTCTTGAGCAGGAACTCCCCGAACTCGTCGAACAGCTCCGTCGGGAACGGGCCCGAGCCCACGCGGGTCGTGTACGCCTTGATGATGCCGATCGAGGTCGTGATCTTGTTCGGCGCGATACCGGTGCCCACGCAGGCGCCGCCCGTCGTCGGGTTCGAGGACGTCACGAACGGGTAGGTGCCGTGGTCCACGTCGAGCATCGTCGCCTGGGCGCCTTCGAGGAGGACGTTCTTGCCCTCCTCCAGGGCCAGGTTGAGCAGCAGCCGTGTGTCGGCGATGTACGGCTTCAGGCGCTCGGCGTACCCCAGGTACTCCTCGACCACGGCCTGCGGGTCGATCGCCTTGCGGTTGTACACCTTCACGAGGATCTGGTTCTTCTCGCGGAGGATCTGCTCCAGTTTGATGGAGAGGATCTTCGGGTCCAGGAGGTCCTGCACGCGGATGCCCTGGCGCGCCACCTTGTCGGCGTAGGCCGGGCCGATGCCGCGGCCGGTGGTGCCGATGCGGGCGCCGCCGAGGTACCGCTCGACCACGCGGTCGAGCGCCCGGTGGTGCGGCATGATGAGGTGCGCGTCGGCCGAGAGCTTCAGGTTCGACACGTCGACCCCGCCGGCGGTCAGCTCGTCGAGCTCGGAGATGAGGAACTTCGGGTCCACCACGACCCCGTTCCCGATCACCGGGACCACCCCGGGCGTGAGGATGCCGACCGGGACCAGGTGGATGGCGTACTTGGTGCCGTCCGGGGTCACGACCGTGTGGCCTGCGTTGTTGCCGCCCTGGTAGCGGACGACGAAGTCCATCTCGGCGCCGAGCAGGTCGGTGACCTTGCCCTTGCCCTCGTCGCCCCACTGCGTTCCTACGACCGCGATCGCCGGCATGTGCCCATCCTCCCGGGAAGTTGATCACCCGATTACCTGCCAAGCCTACTTGCATTCGTTTATCTGGGGTCTCAGCAGGCCCAAGCACTATGAAGCGGGTCCCCGTCACACCGTAGAGTCGGGCGGGTGAACGTCGTCGTCTTGACCCTCGTGGAGTCCGACTGCTCGAACCCCGGGCCGCGCACCCAGGCGCTGCACCTGGCCGACGAGCTGAAGGCGCGCGGCGCGGCCGTGCGCACCGTCGAGGCCCGCACCGCCGAGGACATCGACGCCGCCGCCGCCGACCCCGAGGAGCGGATCGTCCTCGCCGCCGACACCGACGAGCAGGTCAACGCCGTCCTCGCCCGGCTCACGCGGCTCGCGATGCCCGCCCCCAGCAAGCGCCCCGAGGGCCTGCCCGACGGGCGCACCGTCCCCGACCTCCCCGCGCTCGCGGTCCTCCCGCTCGGCGGGACGCCCGGGATCGTGGCCCGCCTCGGCCTGCCCGAGAAGCCCGCCGAGGTCGCCGAGGCCGTCACCGGCGGGACGGTCCGCCGCACCGACCTCATGCGCCACGACGGCGGGGGCGTCGCGATCGACGGCGTCCGCCTCGGCGGCGGCGACCGGCCCTGGCGCGGCGTCGTCAACCTCGACGACGTCGTCCTCGCCGACGGCAGCGAGCAGATCCTCGCGTGCGTGGTCGCCAACGCCGACGGCTACGCGGCCGCCGACGACATGGTCCTCGCCGAACCCGACCCCGCCGACGGGAAGATCGACGTCGCGGTCGCCGTCCCGGTCACCGTGGGCCGCTTCAGGAAGCGCCTGCGCATCGAGGTCCGCCGCGCCAAGGGCCGCGCCGTCGCCGTCCACCCCGCCGGCTCGGTCACCTACATCCAGGACGGCCTCGCCGGCGAACTCGGCCGCAAGCGCACCTGGTGGGTCGAGCCCGGCGCCGCCGGCTGGTACGTCTGAGACCTCCGCCACTCTGACGGATAGCGGACACGCCGCCGTCCACGCCTGGCCGGCCCCCCGCGCCCAGGCCACGCCTCCTGCCGAGAACCCAAGCGCCCGAACGGGACCGCGTCAGCGTCCGCCACCCGCCACGCGACGTATGGACCGCTGTGCCCGACCTCGCCACCTGATCGAAATCCGATCGTTATCTGGGTGAGGCATGCTGGTCAGCGCCCACGAGGCGCAGTTCTCGAATCGACGGCGCGGGTGCGGACCCGGCGAACATGGAGGTGGGGCAGTGGCGGCGGAGTACTCGAGTTTCGTGGCCATCGGCGACAGTTTCACCGAGGGGGTCGGCGACCCGGACCCTGACGGCGACCGCGACCGCGGCTGGGCCGACCTCTTCGCGGTGCGCGCCGCCGAGCAGTGGCCCGCGTTCGCCTACGCGAACCTCGCTATCCGGGGCCGCCTCTTCGACCGCATCGTCGACGAGCAGGTGGTCCCCGCGATCAAGCAGAGCCCCGACCTGGTGTCCTTCGCCGCGGGCGGCAACGACGCGCTGCGCCCCGGGTTCAACCCGGTCCAGCTCGCCACCCGCCTCCACGAGGTGGTGCGCCTGTTCAAGGCGTCCGGCGCCGAGGTCGTCCTCTTCACCTGCGCTGACGTCACCCCGCACATCCCGGGGATGGCCATGCTGCGCAAGCGGTTCATCACCACCAACGACGCGTACAAGAAGGTCGCCAAGCGCCACGGCGCCGTCCTGGTCGACCTGTGGGGCGACCGGGCCTTCGACGACCCGCGGCTGTGGTCCGCCGACCGCCTCCACCTGAACACCCTCGGCCACAAGCGCGTCGCCCACGACGTGTGCCTGGCCCTCGACGTCGAGCCGGACCCGGCATGGCTCGACCCGCTCCCCGACCACCCGCGCCCCCGCCGCGACATGAACGGCGTCCAGTGGGCCGGCCGGCACCTCGCCCCCTGGGTCAAGCGCCGCCTCACCGGGAAGTCCTCAGGCGACACCGTCCACCCCAAGCGCCCCGAACTCACCAAGGTGAAGTGAACCCCATGGCCATCATGTTCAAACTCCTCGCGATCCTGGTCGTCATCCTGGTCTGCGCCTTCCTCTTCGGCCTCCTCTTCAAGAAGGGCCGCGGGCGCTGACGCGAGCCCGTTCCGGTGAATTCGTGCGCCCCAGTTCGGGGGTGGGCGTGGCGGTTTCGGCGGAGACAGGGCATCATGGTTCATTGTGGGACTCCTCCAGCGTCTGTTGGGGCGCCGGGACACACCAGATTCAGTGCCAGATCCCGCCGCCCAACCCGAACCTGCCAACGAGCCCGAGACGCCCGAGCCCGGCGCGTCCTCAGGGGCTCTCGGCGATGCCGCCCCCGAGAACGGCCCGGACCCCTCGCCGGTAGCCCTGGAGGAGGACAGCATCGCTCCCGCAACGCCCGTGACCGGACTCCGGCTCGTGCCCGACCTCGCACCCGAGCGACCCGACCCGGCGCCCGCCGCCGCGGTCCCCGCGCAGCCCGAGCCGGGAGGCGAGATCTTCGTCCCCGAGCGCCCGCGCCGGGAACTGCTCACACTGGACAAGCCCGAGCCGCCCCGCCCGGGCACCGGCCGCGACGAGATGATGCCCCGCATCGACTCCGAGGACCTCGACATCGCCGGGTCCCCGCGCGCCGACCTGCGCGCCGCCGGCCTGGCCGTCCCCAAGATGCACCAGCTCGTGCGCCGCGGCGACACCGCCATGTGGGCCTTCGCCGTCCGCGCCTCCGAAGCCCTGCGCTGGTGGCTCGACATCCGCCAGGCCGCCGACCAGACCGGCTGGATGCCGGTCCTCCTCGGCCCGCCCGAGGAGTGGCGCGACAACGGCGAGGCGATCATCCACGAGGGCGACGACGAGCTCGCCCGCGCCGACGAGATCGACGCCGCCGAACTGCTCCACGAGAAGGGCGCCGAGGCCGGCGAGCCCGCCCGCGGCGTCCCGATCCTGCCCCGCCGCGGCGACTCCGACTTCGCCACCCCTCAGCACGAGGGCCTCCTCGGCCTCGTCGAGACCGACGCGGGCTGGAAGATCCCGGCCATGTTCCCCTGGAAGGGCTCCACCAACTGGGAGCTCTACGGCGCCGAGCACGCCTCGGTCCTGCGCAGCTGGAACCGCCGCTTCGAGGCCGAACTGGTCGCCATGACCTACGACGTCGTCGAGCTGTACGTCCCGCACCCGCCCTCCCGCGAGGAGGCGCTCGCCGTCGCCTCGGAGGCGTACGCGTACTGCCCCGACCTCCTCGACTCCGGCGTGCCCACACTGGAGGACCTCGCCGAGCACATGATCCGGTCGAAGGCGTGGTACTTCAGATGGGCGTAGCCCTTCGGAACGGGAAGTGCAGTCGATGGGCGTAGCCCGTCGGAACGGGAAGCACAGCAGACGGGCCTAGCGCCCGTGGGGAACGGCCGGTGGACCCGTCCGCCGGCCTATTGGCTGCGGGACGCCTCCATGCGCGGGGCCAGGCCGTCGAGGAACCGCTCCAGGAGGTAGCGCATCGCCTCGTGGGCGGTGATGTTCCACGCCTCCTCGTCGGTGAACCCCGCGAGGTGCGGGAACCGGCCCGACTCGATGGCCCGGTCCAGGTACGGCGCCTGGACGTCCCACCACTCGCGCTCGTTCGCCTCGGGGACCTCCACGGCGCTGTCGCGCATGAGGTACTGCCGCGCCGTGCCCGTCACCAGGTTCATCACGGCCGTGATGACGAGGTTCATCTCCCGGTTCGACAGGTCGTGCCCCGCGAACGCCGACAGCGCGAAGTCGTACCCCGCCATGGAGTCCGGCCCGAACACCGGCCGCCGCTGGTTGATCTCCAGGATCCACGGGTGGTCGTCGTACGCCGACCACGTGCCCTCGGCCAGGAGCTCCAGCCGCTCGCGCCAGGTCATCCCCGTCAGGTCCGGCTTGGCGTCGCCCTCGAAGCGCGAGATCCGGTCGACCATGAGGTCGATGAGCTCCTTCTTGCCCGGGACGTACCGGTAGATCGTCATGGCGCCCACGCCGAGTTCGGCCGAGACGCTGCGCATCCCGAAGCACGAGCCCTCGCGGTCGGCCACCGCGATGGCGGCCTCCACGATCCGGTCGACCGTGAGCCGCGGCTTCGGCCCGGGGCGGCTCTGCTGCGGTTCGAACTCGCGCCAGAGCAGCTCCAGGCTGCGTTCGGGGTCGCCCGCCCCAGTCTGTGGTGTCGCCATAGGGGCCTCATGATATCGCGCTTGCTAATCGGGTACGCCGTATGCTATTACTGAGTACAACGTACCCGATTAGGGAGACCAGTCGATGACCACCACGACCGTCGAGGCCGCCGGCCTCGGCAAGCGATTCAAGGACACCGCCGCGCTCGACGGCTTCGACCTCGTCGCCGAGTCCGGAACCGTCCTGGGGCTCCTGGGCCCCAACGGCGCCGGGAAGACCACCACCGTCCGCATCCTCACCACCCTCCTGCGCTACGACGCCGGGCGCGCCGCCGTCGCCGGGTTCGACGTCGCCAAGGAGGCCCGCCAGGTCCGCCGCCGCATCGGCCTCACCGGCCAGCAGACCGCCGTCGACGACCTCCTCACCGCCCGCCAGAACCTCGTCCTCTTCGGGAAGCTGTTCCGGCTCGACAAGACCCGCGCCGGCGAGCGCGCCGACCGGCTCCTCGCCCAGTTCGGGCTCGCCGACGCCGCCGACCGCCAGGCCAAGGGGTTCTCGGGCGGCATGAAGCGCCGCCTCGACCTCGCCGCGAGCATGATCCTCGCCCCGCAGGTGCTCTTCCTCGACGAGCCCACCACCGGCCTCGACCCGGCCGGGCGCCGCGAGGTCTGGGACGCCGTCTCCGGCCTCGCCGCCGACGGCACCACCGTCGTGCTCACCACCCACTACCTCGACGAGGCCGACCGCCTCTGCGACCGCATCGCCGTGATCGACCACGGCCGCAACCTCGTCGACGACACCCCCGCCGGGCTCAAGCGCCGCATGGGCGCCGACCGGCTCGAGATCGTCGCCGCCGACCCCGCCGACCTCCCCGCCCTGGAGCGGATCGTCGCCGCGGTCGCCGAAGGCGACGTCGCCGCCGACGAGGCCGGACTCACCGTCTCCGCCCCCGTCAAGGACCCCGTCCCGGCCCTCACCGCCGCCGCGACCGCCGTGCAGGACCAGCGGATCACCGTCGCCGACCTCGGCCTGCGCCGCCCCACCCTCGACGAGGCGTTCCTCGAACTCGTCGGCCGCCCCGACCAGCCCCAGGAGGCCCGCCAGTGACCGCCGTCGCCCCGCTCCCCGACGAGACCCTCGCCGGCCGCGTCAAGTGGACGCTCCACGACTACCGCACCATCGTGGGCCAGGAGTTCACCCACCTGCTCCGCGAGCCCGCCAACTTCGCGTGGACCCTCGGCTTCCCCATCGTCATGGTCCTGCTCTTCGTGTACGTCTTCGGCTCCGCCATGGACGTCACCGGGCAGGGCGCCGGGGTCGACTACGTCGCCTACGCCATGCCCGGCATGTTCGCCATGACGATGGCCTTCGGGTTCATGAACACCGCCATGGCCGTCGCCTACGCCAAGGAGAAGGGCATGGTCGACCGCATCCGGTCCATGCCCACCGCCTCCTCGGCGGTCGTGGTGGGCCGCAACATCTCCGACACCATCCACGCCGGCGTCGACCTGCTCGTGCTCTTCCTCATCGCGCTCGCCATCGGCTGGCGCAGCGAGGGCACGGTCTGGGAGACCCTGGGCGCGTTCGCCCTCCTCATCTGGCTCCGCTTCGCGCTCATCTGGATCGGCGTCTGGATCGGCCTCATGGCCAAGAACGTCGAGCAGACCGGGAGCCTCTTCGCGCTCGCGTTCCCCTTCGGCATGGTCTCCTCCGTGTTCACCCCGCCCGAGCTCATGCCCGGCTGGCTCGGCGCCATCGCCGCGTGGAACCCGGTGTCCGCCACCGCGACCGCGATCCGCGAGCTGTTCGGCAACCCCGTCGCCACCGGCGGCTCCTGGCCCGAGCAGCACGCCCTCGCCGCCGCGGTTCTGTGGCCGCTGCTCATCACCCTGGTCTTCCTGCCGCTGGGCGTGCGCCGCTTCCGCAACCTCGGCCGCTAGCGGCCGGCCGGACCTGAAGGAAACAGGAACAGGGGCCCGCGCCGACCGGCGCGGGCCCCGCCCGCACTCCCGGGAGATCTCGATTGGATACCGATCGTGGGAGCGATTGCGAATCGCGGCGTGCAATTGACGTATTTATCCCTGCAATTGCGACTAACCGCCGCACGAAGCGTTCTGACAACGCTTCCAATCTGCGATAACGTTCCCCTACCGCGAGGACGCGCACCCCCGTACGGCAGCGACCCTGCCGCACCCCCGGCCTCGCGCACCGGCGTCCGGAGCGCTCCGATCGGGCGGCTCCGACCGACTCGCGGTCGCAACCCGACATGCGGGATCGATCTCCTCCGGCCCCATCGCCATCGGCCGCACCGTCCGGACCGCCCGCCGCCCGCGCGGCGGCGCCCTCACACCGGAACCCGGCGCCGGCGAAGCGGGTCGCCCGCACATCGAAAGCAGAACCGACATGACCAAGCGGAGACACCTCCCCGCGCTCGCCGCCACCGCGGCCCTGGCGACGGCGGCGTGCAGCGACGACGAATCACCCGGGGCCGGCGACGACGCGAGCCGCCTCGCCATGGACGACTTCCCCCGCGGCGAGACCCTGTACTCCACCGGGACGGCCTGGGGCCCGCCCGGCGACTTCAACCCGATCAGCGCGGGCCAGGTCACCGGCCTCAACGGGCTCGGATACGAGTACCTGTTCCTCCTCGACACCGCCGAGCAGCGCCTCACCCCCTGGCTCGCCGAGTCCGGGCAGTGGACCGGCGGCCTCGAATACGAACTGACGCTCCGCGAGGGCGTCTCGTGGAGCGACGGGAAGCGGCTCACCGCCGACGACGTCGCGTACACCGTCGAGCTCGGCAAGATCGACGGCGTGCCGTACGCGGCCGTCTGGGACTGGCTCGAAGCGGTCGAGGTCCTCGACGAGCGCTCGCTGCGCTTCACGTTCTCCGAAGCGCGCCATCAGGAGTGGGACAACTTCCTGTACACCAACGAGATCGTGCCCAAGCACGTATACGAGGCGTACACACCCGAGGAGCTGGTGAGCGGCACCCTCGACCCGGACCCGGTCGTCTCCGGCCCGTACGCGGTCCACAGCTACGACGAGACCCGCGTCGCCTGGGTCCGGCGCGACGACTGGTGGGCCACCGAGGCGCTGGGACTCCAGGTGCGGCCGCGGTTCATCGTCGACCTCGTCACCCCCGGCAACGCCGACATCCTCAACATGCTCATCGAGGGCCGGCTCGACCTCGCCAACAACTTCATGCCCGGCGTCGACGACTTCCTCACCGGCGACCCCGCGCTCACCACCTACTTCGACAAGCCGCCCTTCATGGCCCCGTTCAACGTGGCGATGCTGGTCCCGAACACCACCCGCGAGCCCCTCGACGACCCCGAGTTCCGGCGGGCCGTCGCCTTCGCCATCAGCCCGGGGCAGATCGTCGACGCCGTGTACGGCGGCATGGTCACCGAGGCCCACCCGACCGGCCTCCTCCCGGTCTGGGAGCGCTACTACGACGCGGAGGCGATCGGCGACGACGGCTTCGTCTTCGAACCGTCCCAGGCGGTCGCGATCCTCACCGAGGCCGGGTACACCGACGAGGACGGCGACGGCTTCGTCGAGACCCGCGAGGGCGAGCCGTTCTCCCTCCAGCTCATCGTCCCCGACGGCTGGACCGACTGGGAGGCCGCCGCCCAGTCCCTCGCCTCCGACCTCGTCGACGCGGGGATCGACTGCACCGCGGTGTTCCTCGACGCCGCCGAGGTCGACGCCGCCCGCGAGTCCGGCGACTTCGACCTGGTCGTCAACAACAACAGCCGGATCACCAACTCGCCGTGGAGCCACTTCCAGAACCTCTTCCAGCTCCCCGTGGCCGAGATCCAGCGCAACGGCAACTTCTCCCGCTGGGAGAACGAGGAGGCGTGGGAGCTCACCCAGGAGCTCTCGACCCTCGCGACCGACGACCCCCGCTACGCCGAGGTCATCACCGAGCTGGAGCTCATCACCGTGCAGGACCTCCCGGCGATCCCCGTGTGGTACAACGGCGCCTGGTCGCAGGCGAGCAACGCCGTGTGGACCGGCTGGCCCACCGCCGAGCGCTCCCCGGGCGTCTACCCGAGCTTCTGGAACGAGATGTGGGGCATGGGCGCGGTCCGGATGCTCGCGGACCTGCGGCCCGCCGAGTAGCGCCGCGGGCCCGGGCCGGCGCCGGCCCGGGCCCGCCCGTGAGACCATGTGGCACACCCGATCCCGATCTGGAGGGCACATGTTCGCAGGACCCCTGGGGGACGGCGCCGAGCTCGCCCCGCTGCTGCCCGAGCACGCCGAGGAGATGACGGCCCACATGGACCGCGGCCGCGAGTACATCGGCCGGTACGTCTCCATCGCCGACCGGTGCGCCGACGTCGACGGCACGCGGGCGCTCCTGGAGGTCTTCGCCGCGCGGGCCGAGGCGGACACCGGGCGGATCTGGGGCATCCGGCTCGACGGGGCGCTCGTCGGCGGCGTCCTGTTCCGCACCTTCGACACCGTCATGGAGACCGCCGAGGCCGGCTGCTGGCTCGAGCCCGCCGCCGTCGGCAGGGGCCTGGTCACGCGGGCGACCACCGCGATCATCGACTGGGCGGTCGAGGAGCGCGGCATCTACCGCGTCGACTGGTACGCCTCGGACCGCAACGCCGCCAGCGTCGCGGTCGCCGAGCGCCTCGGCATGACCCGCGAGGGCCTGCTGCGCGCCGCCTACCTGCACCGCGGCGAGCGCTACGACATGGAGGTCTGGTCGGTCCTCGCCCCCGAATGGCGCGAGCGGCGCCGGGACCGCTAGACGCGGACAGGGCCCGCACCGCCACCCGAAAGGCGGTGCGGGCCCGCTTCTTCCCCCGGCCCCTAGAACCCGATCCAGGCGGTCTGCGCGTAGCCGCCGCCGAGTTCGTTGGCCTGCAGGCCCTCCGAGGAGAGGGTCCAGATCTGGTCGCCGACGACGAGGGCGCGGACGATGCCCTCCTGGTAGGGGTCCTCCAGCTCGTGCTCGATCCAGGCGGCCTCCTCCAGGGAGTCGGTGCCGATCGCGAGGACGAGCGCCCCGGCGGTGTAGTCGGCGTAGTCCCGGCCCCAGTCGTTGACCGGCAGGACCGCGATGCTCGCGTCCTGCCAGTACAGGAACGCGTGCGGGTCGTACTCGACCGCGGAGGCCGCGTTCTCGCGGTGGTACTGGTCGAGGACCGCCGCCTCCGGTGCGGCCGTGTCGAACAGGCTCACCTGAAGGCCCGTGGTCATGCCGTCCTCGGTGGCCTCCTGGCCGACGCCGAGGAGCCGGTCCTCGCCGACCGGGTGGAGGTACCCGGAGTAGCCGGTGATCTTCAGCTCCCCGGTGACGACCGGGTCCGCGGGATCGGAGAGGTCTACTGTGTACAGCGGGTCGGTCTGGCGGAACGTGACGATGTACGCGGTGTCGCCCATGAAGCGGACCGCGTAGATCTGCTCGGTGACACCGAGGTCGGTGACCGACCCGGTCTCGGTGAGCGCGTCATCGCCGACGGCGAACACGGTCACCGTGGACTTCGAGTCCTCCGGCTCGGGCGCGACCTCCGCGCCCCAGGCGCAGTCGGCGGCCGGCCCGCAGCCGCCCCACCAGCCCCACATCGCGTCGTTCTCGGTGGTGGCGACCCGCAGGTGGCCGTCGTACTCGCTGAGCGAGTACTGGTTCAGCAGCGACCCGGGCACGGTCGCCTCGCCCGCGAGGGCCGGTTCGCCGCCGTCGAAGCGGAACCGGTAGATCTCGGTCTCCGACTCGGGTTCGTCCTCACCCCAGCCGTAGTCGTAGTGGGCCAGGTAGAGGCTGTCGGCGGTGCCGTGGACGGTCTCGCCGTCGGCCATCACCGTGTGCGGGGCGACCTCGTCCCACCCGCCCGCCGCGGCGAGGCCGAACACGGTCACCGCGGAGCCGCTGAAGCGCTCGGGGTGCGCGATGTCGCCGCAGTCGACCTCCCCGGCCTCGCCGTTGACGGTGAAGCCGGGGACCCAGTCCTCCAGGGTCGTCTCCCCAAGGGCCGCTTCGAGGTCCGCGAGATCGCCGCCGCCGCCGTACAGGACGTCGTAGACGGGCTGGATGAGCGGCTGCGAGGACACCGCGAACCGCAGCTCCCCGCCGACCATGCGGGCGTCCACCATGGACCCCTCCATGGCGAGGCTGTCGCGCACCTCCAGGGTCGCGGGGTCGAGGCGGTCGACCCTGAACTCGCTGTAGTAGGTCTCGCCGTCCTGGACGTCCTGCGTGTACATCGCGAACAGGCCGCCGTCGCCGAGGAACAGCTCGTGGCTCCACGTCGTGTCGTCGAAGGCGTGCTCGGCGACGACCTCCCCGGAGGCGATGTCGACCACCCGGAGCGTGTTGCGGACGACACTGTAGACGGAGGTCCCGTCGGTCTTGACGATGTCGGGCTCGTCGACCCCGGCGACCTGGTTGTTGGTCTGGGAGTAGGCGTCGGCGCCCTGCCCGGAGGCCGGCGCGGCGCCCGCGTCGGAGGCGGCCATGTCGCCCTCCTCCGCCCGGGCGCCGTCCTCCACGGAGCCGCCGGCGAAGTACTCGCCGGTCTGCCACTGGGACATCATGGCGAGCGCGGCGTCCTGGATGCCCTCCAGCGCTTCGTCGCAGCCGCCGTAGGAGGCGAGCTGCGCGGAGGCGGGGACCCAGGGGACGCTGTCGACGACGGGGTCGTCGCCCTGCTGCGAGGTGCACCCGGCGGCGGCGAGGGCGGCCGCGCCCGCGAGTGCGGTGAGGAGTTTCGCTTTCATGCCTCTCGGACGCCGCGCGCGCCGGGCCGGTTCCCGGTGCGCGCGAAAAAGGGCCCGGGGGGCCAGCCGACCCCCGGGCCCTTCCTCGGACGCGTCTCAACCCTTGGTGCCGCCCGAGGTCAGGCCGCTGATGAGGTGCCGTTCGGCGAACGCGTAGAACACCAGCGCGGGCAGCATCGCGAGCATGACGAACGCCAGCACCTTCGCGGTGTCCGAGGCGTACTGGCCGCTGAACTGGGTGACGCCCAGCGGGAGCGTCCACCAGGTCGACTTCTGGAGCACCACCAGCGGGAGCAGGAACGAGTTCCAGGAGCCGACCAGGGCGAGCACCGAGACGGTGGCGAGCACGGGCCGCGCCATCGGCAGGAGGATGCGGGTGAAGAACAGCCACGGCCCGGCGCCGTCGATGGTGGCGGCCTCCTCGACCTCGCCGGGGATGGAGCGGAAGAAGGTGCGCAGGATGATGATCGTCAGCGGCAGGCCGAACGCGGCCTGCGGCAGGATCACGCCGAAGGGGCTGTTGAGCAGTTCGAAGCTGCGCAGGATGATGAACAGCGGCAGCACGGCCACCGCGAAGGGGAACATCATCCCGGCCGCGAAGAGCGTGAACAGGCCCTCGCGGCCGCGGAAGGCGTAGCGGGCGAACACGAACGCGACCATCGCCGAGCAGATCACGACGATGAACGTGGTGACGAGCGCGATGAAGATGGAGCTGAAGACCTGCTGCCAGAACGCCCCCGACTCCAGGACGTCGGTGTAGTTCTCCACGTTCCAGGGGCTCGGCAGGCCCAGGGCGTTCTCGCGGAGCTGCTGGTTGTCCTTGAAGCCGCCGAGGAGCGCGAACAGGATCGGCGTGGCCACGAACGCGGTGGTGAGGAACGCGGCCACGTAGAAGCCGGTGTGCCGCAGCAGGCGGGCCCGGCGCGTGTTGACGCTCATGAGCGGTTCCCCCCGGCGGTGGTGAGCGACCCCTGGAGGTCGCGGTTGAGGACGTAGCGCTGGTACAGCAGCGCGAACACGAGGCTGATGACGAACATCGCGATCGACAGCGCGGAGGCGTAGCCGATCTGGTTGCGCTGGAAGCCCTGCTCGTACATGGTGATCGCGAGCGTCTCGGAGGCGTGGAACGGGCCGCCGCCGGTGAGCACGTACACGAGGTCGAACAGCTGCACCGAGCCGATGACGGACAGGAACACGATCATGCGGACCGTGGGGCCCATGAGCGGCAGGGTGATCGAGCGGAACGCCTGGGCACCGGTGGCGCCGTCGATGGCGGCGGCCTCGTACAGCTCGTCGGGGATGTTCTGGCGCCCGGCCAGGAACAGGATCATGTGGAAGCCGAAGAACTTCCAGGTGAGGATCCCGAAGATGACGAACATGATGATGTCGCGGTCGGACAGCCACCCGATCTGGGCGTCGATGCCGAGGTTGGCGAGCAGCGAGTCGGCGAAGCCGCGCCGGGGCGAGAACACGAGGCGGAACAGGACCGCGGTGACGGCCTCGGTGAGGACGTAGGGCACGAAGAACAGCAGCCGGAACGCGGTGCGCCCGGGGAACCGCTGGTGCAGCAGCATCGCGAGCCCGAAGGACAGCGGGAGCTGGACCAGCAGGGAGAGGACCACGATGAGCGCCAGGCGCCACAGGTCGCCGAGGAAGACGTCGTCCTGAACGAGGTTCCGGAAGTTCTCCAGTCCGATGAACTCGGTCGGGACGCCGCCCAGGCCGTTCCAGCGGAAGAACGCCACGTACGCGGCGAACAGCACCGGCAGGATCACGAACATCAGGAACAGCATCAGGCCGGGCGCGATGAACGTGGCGAGCGTCCCCGCGCCGGGGCGCCCGGACCGCCGGCGCGGGCGTGAGCCCGCGCGGCGGTCCGGGCGCCCCGTTACCGGGGAGACCCGAGGGGACTCCTTGATCGTCACGCTTCGGCCGCCCAGGCCTCGTTGACCATCGCGACGAAGTCCTCGGGGGTGAGCTGGCCGAGGAGCAGCCCCTCGGTGGCGTCGTTGATGACGCCGCCGATGGCCGGCGGGTACGCCTGGTCGAGGTAGAGCTGCGTGCCGGTGGCGGTGGCGAGCGCGTCGACGACCTTCTGGGTGTCCTCGTTCAGGTCGGGCGCGACCGCGGCCACGTCGGCGGCGACCGGGGTCAGGTTGCCCTCGGCGATGGCGCGGGTGTAGTTGTCGGGCTCCATGAAGTTGCACAGGAAGTCCAGCGCCTCGTCGGGCGCGTCCGCGGCCACCGCGTAGCCGTTGCCGCCGCCGAGCCACTCGGTGGTGGTGCCGGTGCCGCCCTCGACCGTCGGGAAGGGGAAGAACCCGAGGTTCTCGGGGCCCTCGGTGCCGGAGTTGTCGCGCTGGGCCTGCGGGGCCCACTGGCCCATCAGCTCCATGGCGGCCAGGCCCTCGCCCATGGTCGCGGACTGGCCGTCGGCCTCGCCGTAGACCGCGGACTCGAAGCCGGGCTGGAAGGGCTCCAGGGCGGCGAGGTCGGCGACCATCTGGCCGGCCTGGACGAAGCCGTCGCCGGAGAAGTCCCCGGCCTCGGCCGCGGAGGCGAGGCCGTCGAGGCCGACGGTGCGCATCGCGAGGTAGGTCCAGTAGTAGTGGCCGGGCCACTTGTCGGCGCCGGCGAGGGCGATCGGGGTGATGCCCTCGTCCTTGAGCGCCTGGACGGCGGCGAGGAACTCGTCCCAGGTGGCCGGGGGCTGGGTGATGCCGGCCTGGGCGAAGAGGTCCTCGTTGTACCAGAACCCGACGACGCCGGCGTCGAACGGCATGCCGTAGAGCTTGCCGTCGATCGTGTAGGGCTCCAGGGCGATCGGGTTGATCGAGTCGATGCAGTCGAGCTTCCCGGTGAGGTCCTGCACGAGGCCGGCCTCGACCTGCTCGGCGAGGACGCCGCCGCCCCAGGTGTGGAAGATGTCGGGCACGTCGCCGGACTGGGAGGCGGTCCCCATGCGGTCCTTGAACGCCTGGTTCTCGATGGCCTGGACGTCGATGGTGATGTCGTTGTCGGCCGCGAAGTCGTCGGCGAACTCCTGCCACGTCGACATGAGCGGGTCCTGGTTCTGGATGTGCCACCAGGTGAGGTCGGCGTCGCTCTCGCCGCTGTCGCCGCACGCGGCGGCGGTCAGCGCGAGCGCGGCGGCCGCACCGGCGGCCACCAGGGCCCGGGGCCGGAGAAGGGGGTTTCGCATGGTGGTCCTTTCGAGGGATGAGGGTCCGGCGTCCTGGGCCGGGGCAAGAGGGATCGCCACCGAAACTTTCAGGACAAGTACCGGAAACTTTCGATGCGGTCATAGTACCTGCGGGCTCTCGGAAAGTGAAGGGGGTCTCTATGGGCAGCTAGCGCGGGCGAGGAAGTGATCGATAACTTGAAATGTCCCTGCACGTGGCGGGGCCTGTCTCCGCCACGAAATCGTCGAACGGGCGTCGAACGGGTGTCGATGCGGAGTCGAACGAGCGCTGGGGAAGGGCCGGGGAAGGGGTCGATCGGGCGTCGAACGGCCCTTCGGAGGTGGCGTGGGGCGGGCACGGAAACGGCCGCCCCGGAGACCGGGGCGGCCGTGGAAGTCCTCGCGGAGCGGGTGACGAGAATCGAACTCGCCTCTCAACCTTGGGAAGGTCGCATTCTACCAATGAACTACACCCGCGAACTCCGCCTGAACGGAGCCGCACCGAGTATACAAAAGGCCCGGAGGCCGCGCCCGGTGCCCCGGAGGGTAGCCCGCGCTACAGGGTCGCGAGGGCCGCGGTGATGTCGCCGTGGAGGAGGCCGACGTTGGCGTAGACGCCGGGGTTGCCGGCCTCGGCGCAGCCGTAGCCCCAGCTGACGATCCCGACGAGGACGCCGTCGGCGGAGACGAGCGGGCCGCCGGAGTCGCCCTGGCACGAGTCGACCCCGCCGTTCGCGAGGTCGCCGGCGCAGATCATGGTGGCGGCGTCGAACTCGGCGCCGTAGGCCCCGGCGCAGTCGTCGGCGGAGACGTACGGGACGTCGGTGTAAAGGAGGTCCGGCGACATCGAGCCGGACTCGGTGGTGCCCCAGCCGGCCACGGTCAGGGTGCCCCAGTCCCCGGTGTCGGCGTCGGCGAGCGGGAGGGTCTCGGCCCCGGTGATCGGCTCGGCGAGCTTGATGAGCGACCAGTCGTTGACCATGGTGGCGCCGTCGAAGCCGTCGGCGACGACGATCTCGGCGACCTCGTACACGTCGGTCTGGGCGATGTCGGTGTCGCCGTGGCGGATCACGACGTCCGCGGCGGCGGAGCCCTCGGTGCAGTGGGCGGCGGTGAGGACGACGTCCTCCTCGATGAGCTGGCCGCCGCAGTAGTTGAAGGACGGATCGGCGGCGTCGGCGAGGGCGACGGTCCACGGGAACTGGCCGTCGGCGGCGGGCCGGCCGCCGATGATCTGGGCGTCGAAGTCGCCGTCCGCCGCGGCCTCCTCGGCGTTCGCGCCGGTGGTGGAGAGCGCCAGTGCGGCGGCGCCGAGTCCGGCGGCGACGGCCGCGCCGATCCTGACGAGGTTCTTTCGGTTGTGCTTCACGCGAGAAATCCTTTCGAGTGGGTGGATTCAGGCGTTCACCTGCCGCACGTCAGCTTACGGGAATATCGCTCATATATGAATATTCCGCACCTCAGCTGTTTTTCAGTGAATAGCGGTGCATTCACTAACGTCATATGGCAATAGGGACGGATGAATGAGAATGGTCCATTCCGGACTCCACTGGACCGGGTCCGGAGACGGCGGGAGCCGGGCGGACCGCGGTCCGCCCGGCTCCCGCTTCCAGTCGGCTACTCCCAGCCGGCCAGGACCTCGTCGATCGCGGCGGCGAAGCCGGCGATCTCCGAGTACACGCCCGGGTTCCCGGCCTCGGCGCAGCCGTAGCCCCAGCTCACGATCCCGACGAGCACCTGCTCCTCACCCGCGGGGGTCATGATCGGGCCGCCCGAGTCGCCCTGGCAGGAGTCCACCCCGCCGTTCTCCAGGTCGCCCGCGCACAGCATCGAGGCCGCGTCGACCTCGCCCGGGTAGGCCGCCTCGCACGCGGCGTCGTCCACGAAGGGCACCTCGACCCACTCGGCGACGACCGGGTACTCCGACCCCGTGTTGCCCCAGCCCGCGGTCTCCAGGGCCGCGTACTCGGCCGCGTCGGCGCCGAGCGCGATCGGCTCGACGTCGACCGGCTCGGCGAGCTTGAGCAGCGCCCAGTCGTTCGCCATCGCGATGGGCGCGTTGTAGTCCTCGGCGACGTGGAGGTCGGCGACGGCGGTCTCGACGATCGCGTCGGACTCCAGGTCCACCGAGCCCGAGAAGATCACGAGGTCCTCGGCCGCGGCGTCCTCGACGCAGTGCGCGGCGGTGAGGACGACGTCGGCGGCGATCACCGAGCCGCCGCAGAACTGCCGCTCCCAGGGGGTGCCGTCGCCGGGCGAGCCGAGCCCGACCAGCCAGGGGTACTGGCCCTCTTCGGCGGGCTGGCCGCCGATGACCTGGACCTCGACGTCGTTCCCGGGCGTGTTCTCCTGGGCGTTGGCGGCGGTCCCGGCCCATGCGAGGGCCGCGGCGCCGAGCGTCGCGGCGGCGCCGGCGCCGAGGCGGATCAGATGCTTCCTCTTGTTGTCCACTTTGATCCTTTCGGGGTGGAGGTTCGGAAAAGACCGTTCGGTCTCTCCTGTCCGAAAGGCGCCATCAGCGGCTTTAGTGGTTGCGTGCCGCTTGCGTCGGCAATTCAGTGAACTAGTGTGGAAGGTCGCTCGCGAGCTCCTTGCCGAGGTGGATCGAGCCGTCCTCCGCGGAGTAGTACCCGAACCCCGGCACGGGCGTGTAGCCCAGCAGCTCGTACATCGCGACCGCCTCGGGCTGGCGCGGCCCGGTCTCCAGGATCACGCGCTTGCGGCCGGCCTCCGCCGCGGACGCCTCGACCGCCGCCACGATCCGCTTCGCGAGGCCCTGGCGCCGCGCCGAGGCCCGCACGAACACGCGCTTCATCTCGGCGTCCTCGCCGTGCGAGCGCCAACCGCCGCAGCCGGCCGGCTCGCCGTCCTCGCCGTAGGCCACCAGGAAGTCGCCGTTCGGCGGGGCGAAGTCGGCGTCGGCGAGCTCGGTCATGTCACCGGAGCCGTAGCGCTGGACGTACTCGGCCTGCACCTCGTCGCACAGGGCGCGCGCGACCGGGCTGCCGTAGGGGGTTCTGGAAAGCGTGAACTGCACGGCCCCAAGACTCGCACGACCGCCCGTCACCGCGCCAGCGCTTTTCGTCACGTTCGGGACGGGCCGTCCGGATCCCGCCGCAGGCCGCGGACGGTGCCCGCGCCGCGCGGGCCCTCCGGGCGCCGCCCCAGTTCAGGGCCCCGAAACCCTGTCCGAACGGAGGATGTTCCCGGGCCCGTTCGGCGCCTACGTTCGACCGAACGCACCGACTTCGCCGTCACCCGGGCGGCGACGTCCTCCACGCCCGGTAGCGCCGCGCCGACCATTACGATCTTCACAACGGCGATGGTCGAAACGGGTCCGGCACTCCGGGCTTCGCACCGCCGACGGCCGGGGCCGGTGCTGACGACACCCCCGGCCGCAGCGAGGGCGCGGCGAACCCCTCCGGCCCTCCCGGGGGCCGGGCGCAGGCGCGTCCGAACCGGAGACCCCACGAGGGGCCTCCGGCCGCATGCGGGCGCGCGCCCGCGAACCCGGTGGGAAGGAGGCATGCATCCACATGCGCACTACGCAGCGCCGCAGGCCGGCCCCGGCCCTGGGCGACCTGTGGAAGGGCTGGTCCGCGCCGTCCGTGCGGTCGGCGTTCACCGCCGCGTTCGCGGTCGTGGTGGTCCTGGTCGGGCTGCGCCTGACCGTCCGCGACGACTCCCACGCGGTGTCGTGGCTGGCGCTGCCCCCGCTGGCGGCCTCCGCGTTCCTGCCGTGGCGCTGGGTCGCCGGGGTCGGGGCCGCGAGCATGGCGCTGGCCTTCGGGTACCTGTGGATGCTGCACGACTTCTCGATGTCGGGCGTGGCCCGGCACGGCGTGGACTTCCTGGTGGTGGCCGTGGCGGTGGTGATCGCGGCGGCGGTCGCGGTCGTGCGCGAGCGCGACGACGACCGGCTGCGGCGGCTCGCGCAGCTCGCCTCGGTGGTGCAGCAGGCGATCCTGCGGCCGATCGGGGAGCGCTTGGGGCCCTTCGACATCGCGGCCCGCTACGTCTCGGCCCGGTCGGGCGCGGAGATCGGCGGGGACCTGTACGAGGCCCTGGACACCGAGTACGGGGTGCGGATCGTCATCGGCGACGTGCGCGGGAAGGGCCTGGACGCGGTGCGGCTGTCGTCGACGGTCCTGGGCTCGTTCCGGCACGTGGCGTTCGAGCGGCCGGACCAGCGGTGCATGGTGGCCGACCTCGACCACGCGGTGCTGCGCAACGGCGGCGACGAGGACTTCGTGACGGCGATCCTGCTCCAGGAGCGCGGCGGGACCCTGGAGATCCTCAACTGCGGCCACCCGCCGCCCATGCTGGTGCGCGACGGGGTGGCGACCTACCTGGAACCGGAGTCGATGGCGCCGCCGCTGGGCCTGGGCCCGTCGGCGCAGGAGCTGACGGTGCGGCTCCAGCCGGGGGACCGGATCTTCCTGTACACCGACGGCCTCGCGGAGGCGCGCAAGGACGGGGAGTTCTTCCCGATCCGCGAGCGCGCGTGGAGCCTCATCGGGCACGGCAACACCGGCGACGGCCTGGCCTCGCTGGAGACGGCGCTGCGGCGCTGGGTCGGCGGTCCGCTGACCGACGACATCGCGCTGCTGCTGCTGGACTACCGCCCGGGGGCGGACTAGTCCCTCGGGCGCCCGATCCGGCACCGCCGCAGGGCGAGGAGCCGGGAGCGGGCGCGGCGGCGCCTGGTGAGCCTGACGGGCAGCCGGCGGCTCACCGCGCGGCCTCCTGGACGGGGGCCGGGACGGGCAGGCGCAGGACGCGGTGGAGGACGGGCCGCGCGCGGCGGTGGCGGCCGATGTAGGCGGGCCCGACGCGGGCGGCGAGCTGGGAGGCGACGGCTCGGATCATGGGGTGCTCCTGGTGGTGGGGCGCGGCGGTGACGCGGTGGTGCGGGTGGTGGGCTCGTCGGTTCGTCCCGCCCGGTGCGGGCGGAGTCGCACAAGCGGTCTGATGCCCGGTTCAACGAGGCACGAATGCGCCGGTTACGGCGTGCGCGGGGAGACCTCCACGATCACCCGATCGAGCGGCGCCCGGGGCGGCGCGGTGTCGGGTATCCGACCGCGACACGCCTGGCGAACTGCGCGGGGTCGCGGGATCCTTGAACAGATTACTGACGGGTAATATGATGGGGGTTACCACTGAGTAATGGAGGACCCGCAATGACGCACTTCCGCCACAACCTCCGAGACCTGGAGTTCAATCTCTTCGAGGTCTTCGGAGCGGACAAGATCCTCGACCACCAGGTCTACCCGGACCTTGACGAGGCCACCGCCCGCGAGATCCTGGCGGAGCTGGCCCGCCTCGCCGAGAACGAGCTGGCCTCCAGCTACGTCGAGGGCGACCGCAACCCGCCCGTCTTCGACGCGTCCACCGCGTCGGTGACGCTCCCCGAGGCGTTCAAGAAGTCGTACCGGGCCTTCATCGACGCCGAGTACTGGCGCCTGGACCTCCCCGAGGTCCTCGGCGGCACCTCCGCGCCGCGCATGCTCTGGTGGTCCCTCGCCGAGCTCGTGCTCGGCTCCAACCCCGCCCTGTGGATGTACGCCGCCGGCTCCTCGTTCGCGCACAGCGCCTACCGCGAGGGCACCGCCGAGCAGCAGGAGTGGGCCAAGCTCTTCGTCGAGAAGGGCTGGGGCGCGACCATGGTCCTCACCGAGCCCGACGCGGGCTCCGACGTCGGCGCCGGCACCACCAAGGCCCGGCTCCAGCCCGACGGCTCCTGGCACATCGAGGGCGTCAAGCGCTTCATCACCTCGGGCGACCAGGACATGACCGACAACATCATCCACTACGTCCTCGCCCGCCCCGTGGGCGTCGACGGCGCCGGCGGCCCCGGCACCAAGGGCCTGAGCCTGTTCATCGTGCCCAAGTACCTGTTCGACCCGGCCACCGGCGAGCTCGGCGAGCGCAACGGCGTCAAGGTCACCAACATCGAGCACAAGATGGGCCTCAAGGTCTCGGCCACCGCCGAGCTCACCTTCGGCGAGAAGGCCCCCGCGAAGGGCTGGCTCCTCGGTGACAAGCACGAGGGCATCCGCCAGATGTTCCTCATCATCGAGTACGCGCGGATGATGGTGGGCACCAAGGCCATCGCCACGCTCTCCACCGGCTACCTGAACGCGCTCGACTACGCCAAGAGCCGCATCCAGGGCGCCGACCTGCTCCAGTCGACCGACAAGACCGCCCCGCGCGTGCCGATCATCAAGCACCCGGACGTGCGCCGCTCGCTCCTGCTCCAGAAGTCCTACGCCGAGGGCCTGCGCGCGCTCGTCGCGTACACCGCCTCCTGGCAGGACAAGGCCGTCCTGGCCGAGGCCGACGGCGACGAGGACGCGGCCGAGACCGCCAAGCGGATCAACGACCTGCTCCTGCCGCTCGTCAAGGGCTGCGGCTCCGAGCGCGCCTACGACCTGCTCAGCTCCGAGTCGCTCCAGACCTTCGGCGGCTCGGGCTACCTCCAGGACTACCCGCTGGAGCAGTACGTGCGCGACGCGAAGATCGACACGCTCTACGAGGGCACCACCGCCATCCAGAGCCTCGACTTCCTGTTCCGCAAGATCATCAAGGACAACGGCGAGTCGCTCATGGCCGTCGCCGGCGAGATCATGGAGTCCACGCAGGACGGCCACGCCGACCTCGGCGACGTGCGCGCCCGCGTGCTCCGCGCCCTCGGCGACGTCCAGGGCATCATCGAGGCGCTCCAGCCCTCGCTCATGGCCGCGATGGGCGACGAGCCCCGCGACCTGTACAAGGTCGGGCTGCACTCCCGGCGCCTGCTGCTGGCGGTCGGCGACCTCGTCGTCGGCTGGCTCCTGCTGCGCCAGGCCGAGGTCGCCCAGGCCAAGCTCGACGCCGGTTCGGACGACGACTTCTACCGCGGCAAGGTCGCCGCGGCGAAGTTCTTCTCCCACGAAGTGCTCCCGCGGATCACCGCCGACCGCAAGATCGTCGAAGCGGCCGACCTGGTCCCGATGGACCTCCCCGACGGGGCGTTCTAGCACCACGCGGACCGTGGCACGGCTCGGGCCGCACCTCCTCCAGGAGGTGCGGCCCGAGCCGTCTCCCTCGCCTAAGCGACGGTCCCGACGGTGAAGAAGAACCCCGAGTCGCCACCCTCGGTCTCGGCGAGCGCCGACTCCAGGCCGTGCAGCGTCCCCCGCAGGTACTGGAGGCTCCGCCACATCGCGGCGTGGAACTCCAGGTACCGCGACGCCGCGTCGGCCGCGCCCGGCGCGGTCCCGAACGCCGGTGCCCGGCTCAGGGTCCCGGTGGCCAGCACCGGGATCACCTCGCCCTCCAGCTCGTCGATCAGCTCCAGCAGGAACAGCCGGTACTCCTCGACCGCCGCCGGGTCGTACACGCGCTCGCCCATGGTCTCGCTCCTTCGCTCCGCGGATCAGTTGTAGGGGTCCTCGTTGGGCCGCACGTAGCCCCACGGGTTCCCGGTCTCGCGCCGGGCCAGGTCCTGCGGCGCGTCCTCGTCCTCGTCGTCCGCCTTCGCCCTGCCGCCCTTGGCCTCCGCGCCGCCCGCCCGCACCTGCTGCCCCGCAGGCCCCGGGCCGTGGAACAGCCCGCCGCCCTTGGCCGCGCCCGTCCCGCCGGCCGTCGCGCCCGGCGACACCGCCGGACCGAACAGCCCCTGCGGCACGCCTCCCGCCGGCACCGCGACGGCGCCGCCGCGCCCCCCGGGACCGGACCCGAGCGCCCCCGCCGCACTGGCCGCGCCGCCGGCCCCGAACGACCCGCCCGAGCCGCCCGCCAGGCCGCCCGAGACGGCCTCGTCGTCATCGTCCTCCGCAGGCTCCCAAGGGGTCTCCTCCGCGCGGACCGAACCGTCGCCGCCCGGCGGCACCGGACTCGGGTCCTCCACCGCCTGCGGCACCACCGGATCGGCCGGCCGCTCCGCCTCCGGCGCCACGAGATCCATATAGGACGCGTCCGCGCTCGCGGGGTACGGCCGGTCCTCGCCCGTGACCGCCACGGCCGCGAACTCCGCCGACTGCCCGTCCCGCTTCGCCGTGATCGACTCGTCGATCGCCGGCTGCCGCTCCACGTACGCCGCCAGCTCCGCCTCCACCCGCGCCCCGAAGACCTCCTTCGCCTCCTGGCCCGCCAGCGACCTGACGTCCGCGACCAGCGCGCCCAGCCCCGACAGGCCCGCGCCGACCCGCTCCTCCACGAACTCCCGCACCTCAGACGCCAGCCCCGGGTCGGCCCCCGCCAGCTCCAGCGCCCGCTCCGCCTCCGCGCACGTCATGGTGATGCAGTCCCCGTGCCACCACGCGGGCCGCACGTGCAGCGCCGCCAGGTCCGACCACTCGCCCTCGACCCCCACCAGCGGTGCCGGATACGGGATCTCGCCCGAGTCGCCGCCCTGGAGCGTGTACACCGCCGCCTCCCGGCGCTCCAGCTCCGCCGCGGCGCCCTCCAGGTCGTCGAGTGCGCCCTCCACGAGCGCCCGCGCCAGGTCCGCCTGCTCCGCGAACACGTCGAAGTCGTCCCCCGCCCAGCCCTCCGCGAGCACCGCGAGCTTCGACCGCAACCGCTCCGGCCAGCCCGCGATCCGCTCGCCCACCTCGGCCGTCCAACCGGTCCGCAGGCGCTGCAGTGAGAACGCGTCCGCGTCCTCCGGCCGCACCGCCGCCACCGCGGCCCGGAAGTCGGCCTCCGTCGGATACGCCATCCCCTCGCAGCGCGGCCGCAACCGCCCCGACTGGCCCTCGACCGGCACCGCCGACGCGAGCTGCACCCAGTCCTCCTCCGCCGGGTGCGCCACCGGATGCGGGCACGCCCCGGCCGAGCACCCGGCCCGGCCGCCGCCGGACGCCGGGGCGCCGAACGCGATCGTGAACCCGAACGACGGCGGCTCCAGGCCGCTGTCGCCGGTCGCGAACAGGTCGTCGGTCATCACAGCACCTCCCGAGTGGACCCGGGGGTCCTCGTCTCCGTGCGGCCCATGGAAGACCCGACCGTCACACATCCGTCATCGGGCCGCCCGCCGGGCGCGGTGACCGATCGGTGGCCGCGGCGGCGACAGTGCACCCAACGCCGCCGGGCGCCCGCCCGGGAGTGCGGAAGCGAAGGAGGAACCCATGACCGTGCACATGGACGTCGACGACGTGCGAGCGGGCGGCACCGGCCTGCGCGCCCTGGCCCCCGGCGGCCAGGCCGCGTCCAGGCGGGTGGAGCGCCCGGCGGCGACCGCCGCGGACCGCAACCGCGGCTTCGCCACCGGCGAGGCGGGACGGCGCTGGCAGACCTCGCTCGCGGCGGTGACCACCGGGGTCGAGCGGCGCCTCGCGTGGCAGGGGGACCAGGTCGTCGGCAGCGCCGACGACGCCGAGGCGAACGACCAGGCGACCGGGACCCGCTTCGGCGACATCGGGAACCGCATCCAGACCGGCCCGCAGCGATAGGAGCGGACGATGCCCACGTACCAGGACGCCCTCGCGGCGGACCCCTCCGAGTTCGTCGCCTACGCCGCCGAGATGGCCGCGGCCGCGGCGGACCTCGCGACCCAGCAGACCGACTACGGCCGGAAGGTGGCCGACATCAACGCGCACTGGCGCGACACCGCCAACGACGCCTTCAACGGCGAGGTCGGCAACGTCACCGCGCATCTGGCGCAGGTGATCGGCGAGATCACGGCGACCGCCGGGAGCCTCGCCGCGGCCGGCGGGCAGATGCTCACCGAGTGCACGCTGCTGCGGGCGGCCGACACCGGGCTGAAGGCGCTCGGGTTCGACGTGCAGCCCGCGCCGCTGGTGACCCTCGGGGCCTTGCAGCGCACGGCGATCGCGATGGCCGGGCCGTTCGGGGGCCTCATCGAGGCCGCGCTCCAGGCGCAGGCGCTCGCCGGGACGCTCGGGCTCCAGGCCCTGACGACGCTCGTGAACGCCGCCGACGCGACGGCCGGTGCCGCGGTCGCCGCGGCGGCCGACCTCCTGAAGCCGTTGGAGGACAAGACGGGCGCGGGCGACGACCGCAGCATGAACGCCATGGCCGAGGACCACTCCGCGGGCGGGGACCCCGGGGAGGAGGGCGCCGAGGAGGAGCCGGCAGAGGAATCGGAGGAGGAGCCCGAGGAGCCCGAGGAGGAAGCGGAGCAGGAGGAGCCAGGCCAGGAGTCGCCGCAGTCCGAGGCTCAGCAGCCGACGACACCCGAGACCCCCGCGGGCATGGACGACCTCGCCCAGCCGAAGGTTCCCGACCTCGAGAACCCTTGGGACGCCTCCGAACTCGCCGACCCCGACGACCTCTCCGGCGGCCTCGCCTCTGGCGGCGGCCTCGGCGGCGGTGCTGGTCCGGGCTCCGGCCCGGGCGCGGGCGGCCTCGCCACGGGTGCGCTCGGCGCCGGGGCGGGCGGGGCGGTGGGTGCCGCCGCTGCCGGCGTCCCGGGCGGCGGGGCCGTCGCCGCCGGGACCGGTACGGGCTCCGGCGGCGCGGGCATGGCGGGCGGCGGGGCGCGCGGTGCGGGCGGCGGCTCGGACGACGAGACCGCGCGCGAATCGAAGCTTTTCGAGGACCCGGACGAGGACGTCTGGGGCATCGCGAAGGCCGCCGACGACCGGTACGAGTAGGAGTCGTCGGCGAAGGCCCGGTCCCGGCAGGGGGACCGGGCCTCGTCCGTTTCTGGGAGTGACCGTCAGGCCGTGCCTGGGGTGGCGGTCGGGCCGAGTCCGATCGCAGGCGGCAGTCGGGTCGAGGCTGGGTCGTGCCCGGGGCGGTGGTCAGGCCGTGCCGGGGGTTGGTGGTCGGGTCGTGTCGGGGATGCGGCCGGGTCGCAGACTGCGGCCAGGCCAGGCCAGGCCAGGGCCGCGCCCGGGGTTGCGGTCAGGCCGGGGGCGGCGCGAGGAGTGCCGCGAGCGCTTCGTGCGCTTGCGACTGGGCCGCTTGGACGGTGGCGGTCGCGGTGGCCGACAGCTCCTCGCACTCGGTGTCGAGGGTGGCGTTCGGGACCAGGAACTTGAACCCGGTGAGGCGGCCCTCGATGTTCACCTCGGCCGAGCACAGGTCGTCGTCGGTGGTGTGCGCGAACCGGTCGGCGGCGCGGGCGGCGATGCGGTCGCGCAGCTCGTCCCCGCGGCGGTCGGGGACGCGGGCGGCGAGGAGGTCCGGGTGGGCGCGTTCGAGGTTGAGGACGTGCTCGGAGCGGGTCTTCTCGGCGCCGTCCCATGCGGCCTCGATCGCGGCGGCGACGGCGGGGTTGCTGAGGCGGTCGACCGTGGGGCTCAGGGAGAGGGTGCGCAGGCGGCCGAGGTGGTCGAGGCGGACCCAGGCGACGCGACCGGGGTCGGTGCCGTCGAACGTGCGGTTCGCGAGCTCCTCGGTGAGGGCCTGCGCGCGCTCGGCGAGGTCGGCGGCCCGCTCGTACCGGTCGCGCGCGGGGGCGGCGGCTAGGGCGCGCTCGACCGACTCGCGCGCGGGCCCGCCGGGCAGCCGCTTCGCGGCGCGGCGCGCGGCCTCCAGGCGGTCCTCGTAGTCCTCGGGGATCTCGATCCGGTTCATCGGGCGTACCTCCTCATGCGCTGACGCCCACGACCATCGACGCCCCGGCCACCGATCGGTCACCGATCGGTCATCTCGGGTGGTGACGGGGCGGACTGCGGAGGTGGGCTGTGAAGGCGCGCTGTTCTGCGGCTGGTCTGCGGCCCCCGCCGCGCAGCGGGGGCCATGCGGGTGCGGGCGAAACTCCGCGCGCTCCAGGAGGACCGGTGACCGGGCACCAGGTGGGAAACCGTTTCGGGGCTGGTCGGGCCGGTGCCATGATGGGCCGATGAGCGAACCGTCCCCCATCGTGCACTCCGCTGAGGACCCCATCGAGCACCCCGCGGCGAACGGCGCCGCGGCGACCGGCGGACCGGCGATCGAGCTGTGCTGCCTGCTCCGCGCCCGCCCCGGCGCCGAGGCGGCCATGACCGCCTACGAGGACGCCGTCCTCCCGCTCATCGCCGAGCACGGCGGCGAGATCGTCTCCCGTGCCATCGGCGACGGCGCCGACGGCCAGCCGCACGAGGTCCACACCTACCGCTTCCCCGGGCAGGCCGCGATCGACGCCTACATGGCCGACCCCCGCCGCACCGCCCGCACCGAGGAGCGCGACCGGACCGTCGCCTCCACGGTCCTGTTCCCCGTGCGCCTCGCCTGAGGGCGCCGCCGCTCCGCGGAGCGCCCGCGCTTCGCGGCGAGCGGCGTTCCGCCCCATATGGGACACTGGAATCCCCTGGTGCCGAGCGAAAGCGGTGACATGCCAACCCTCGACGTGCGCCTCCTCGGCCCCCTGGAGGTCCGCGTCGACGGCGCCGCGGCCGCCGTCCCCCGCGGCAAGACCGCGACGATCCTCGCGATCCTCCTCGACGACGCCAACAGCGTCGTCCCCCTCGACAGCCTCATCCGCGCCGTCTACGGGATCGACCTCCCCCGCGACCCCGACACGCAGATCCAGAACGCCGTCGGGGTCCTCCGCGTCAAGCTCGGTCCCGCCCGCGACCGCGTCGAGACCGTCGGCCGCGCCTACCGCCTCCGCATCGGCGAGGACGAACTCGACCTCCTGCGCTGCAAGGCGAACGAGGACCGCGCCCGCACCCTCGCCCGCGAGGGCCGCACCGGGGAGGCCGCCGCGGCCCTGCGCGAGGCCCTCGCCGAATGGCGCGGCCCCGCGCTCGCCGACCAGTCCGGGACCGCCGTCGAGGCCATCCGCCGCCGCCACGACGAGCACCGCCTCGCCCTCCTCGAACGCCGCCTCGACCTCGACCTGGAGCTCGGCCGCCATGCCGACGTCGTGGACGAGCTCCGGCAGGTCGTCGCCGCCCACGGCACCAGGCAGCGCCTCACCGCGCTCCTCATGCGCGCCCTCCACGGGTGCGGTCGCATCGCCGAGGCCGCCGACGCGTTCGCCGCGTTGCGGACCCGCCTCGCCGACGCGCTCGGCGTCGACCCCGACCGCGAACTCGTGGACCTGCACGCCGCGATCCTCCGCGACGAGCCCGGCACCGGTCCCGCCGCGGCCCCGCCGCCCCGGCTCGTGCCCGCCACGCTCCCGCGCGCCATCACCCGGTTCACCGGCCGCGACGGCGAGATCCGCCTCCTCGACGACGCGCTGGACGCCGCCGACGGGGAGGCCGGCCTCGCGGTCGTCACCGGCATGGGCGGGGTCGGGAAGACCGCGCTCGCGGTCCGGTGGGCGCACCGGGTCGCGCACCGGTTCCCCGACGGGCAGCTGTACTTCAACCTGCGCGGCTTCGACCCGCTCAGCGGCGGCACCGACGCCGCGGCGGTCCTCGCCGAGGCGCTCGCGGCGCTCGGCGTCCCCGCCCACCAGGTCCCGGCGGGCCTCGACGAGCGCGTCGGCCTCTACCGCACGGTGCTCGCGCGCCGCCGCGTCCTCATCCTCCTCGACAACGCCCGCGACGCCGCCCAGGTCCGCCCGCTGCTCCCCGTCGCCCCCGGCAGCTTCACCCTCGTCACCAGCCGCGACCGGCTCGCGGCGCTCGACGCGGGGGAGGGCGCCGACACGGTCGCGCTCGGGCTCATGTCCGAGGCCGACGCGTGGGCGCTCCTGGTGCGCCGCATCGGCCTCACCCGCGCGATGGCCGAGGAGGGCCCGGTGCGCCGGATCGTCGCCGCGTGCGGGCGCCTCCCCCTCGCGCTCACGCTCATCGGGGCGTGGGCGGCCCAGCACCCGTCGTTCGCGATCGCGTCGCTCGCCGACCGGCTCGACCAGACCACGAACGTGTTCAAGGTCCTCGCCGCGGCCGACCCCGGCTCCGACCCGCGCTCGGTGTTCGCCTGCTCCTACCAGGCTCTCGAATCGGAAGCGGCCCAGGCGTTCCGGCTGTTCGGCCTGCACCCGGGCACCGACCTCACCGCGGCCGCGATGGCGAGCCTCATGGGCGCGCCGCAGGCCGACGCGGAGGCCGCCCTGAACGAACTCGCGGGCGTCCACCTCGTCGAGCAGCCCCGCGAGGGCCGCTACACCATGCACGACCTGCTGCGCGCGTACGCGAAGGAGCGCCTGCACGAGGAGGTCGCGCCCGAAAGGCGCGCGGCCGCGGCCGACCGGCTCCTCGACCACTTCCAGTACTCGACCGCCGCCGCCGACGCCCTCCTCAACCTCCACGGCGGCCTCCACGACCCCGGCTTCCCGGACTCCGGCGGCCCCGACCCCGGCGCCGTCCTCGAACCGGTCGCCACCGCCCCCGCGGCCGCCGCCTGGTACGACGCGGAGTACGACGTCCTCCTCGGGCTCGTCCTCGCCGGCGACGGCGGCGACGCCCGCACCTGGCGCCTCGCCTGGCACCTCGCCGAGTACATGCTCGGCCGCGGCCTCGGCGACGACCTCGAAGCCGCCCAGACCGCCGCGCTCGCCGCCGCCGAACGCCGCGGCGACCCCTTCGGGCAGGTCGTCGCCCACGGGTACCGGGCCGCCGCGGCCATGCTCCGCGGCGACAAGGCCGCCGCCGACCGGCGCCTCGCCCGCGCCACCGCCGTCGCCGACGCGACCGGGCAGGCGTGGGCGAAGGGCTTCGCGTGCTACGGCCCCGCCGTGCGCGCCGGCAAGGACGACCGCGACGCCGACGCCCTCGAATACGGGCGCCGCGCCCTCGCGCACTTCCGGGAGGCCGGGGACCGGTTCTGGGAGTACCGGGCGGTCGCGCTCGTCGGCTGGCACAGCGCCCGCATCGGCGCCGTCGACGAGGCCCGCGCCTGCTTCGACCGGCTCCGGGCCGCCGCCGAGGAGGCCGGCGGCGACGCCGGCGCCGCGTACGCGAGCCTCGGGTACGGGCTCATCGCCCAGCGCGAGGACCGCCTCGACGAGGCCCTGCGCCACTACGGCGCCGCCGAGGCCGGGTTCGCGGCGCTCGGTATGGACGGCAGCGTCGCCTGGTCGGCCGAGCACGTCGGCGACGCCCTCGACGCGCGCGGCGACGGTGCCGCCGCCCGCGAGCGGTGGCGCGCGGCCGAGCAGGTGTACGTCCGGTTCGCGGCCGCCGCCGACGCCGACCGGGTCCGGGCCAAGCTCCTCGCCCGCGCCGCCCGCTGAACGCCGCAGGGCCCCGGCCGGAGGCCGGAGCCCTGTCGAAAGCCGGAGCCCTGTCGGAACCTGTCGTGCCTCAGGCGGTCTCGGCGTCGAAGTCCGTCGCCAGGAGCGCGTCGACCGTCGACTGGTACGAGTCGGTGCCCGACTGGGCGACGCTCGCGATCCCCAGGAACCCGTTCACGCCGTCCACGTCGACCACCAGGATCGCCGTGTCCTCGAACGTGTCCGTGCTGCCCGTCGTCGACGTCCACGAGTTCCGCCAGGTCGCGAGCACGCCGGGCTTCCCGTCGACCTCCACGTCCTGGTAGGCGATCTCGGTCATCTCGTAGCCCTGCACGGAGCCGAACGCGCCGTCCAGCCACACCTCGGCGGCGCCGGCCGCGCTCGCGTTCAGGTCGGCGGGGTCGTACCGGGCGGTCGCGCCCGAGAACAGGCCCACCCCGAAGAAGGAGATCCACTCCTCGGTGTGGAAGAACGCGTACGCCTCCGCGTCGGTCTGCGGCTCGCTGCTGTAGCCCGGCCCGTAGTACGGCTGCCAATCGCCCTCGGGGATCGGCGTGAGCGACCCGATCGACGTGACCGTCAGGCTCGTGCCCGACGGCAGGGGCGCCTCCTCCTCGGGGGCCTCCTCGCCGGTCTCGCCGCCCTCGTCCTCAGGTGCGGACTCCTGCGAGGTCGTCGAGTCCTCGGCGCCGGCGAGTTCGCCCTCGTCGCCGCGGTCGCCCAGGAACCAGTACCCGCCGAACGCGCCGAGCGCCATGAGCAGCACCACGCCGATGACGAGCAGTGCCGTCCCGCCGCCGCCCTTCGTCGTCGCCTGCACCGGCGGCGGCCCGTACCCCTGGTAGGGGTGGTAGGGCTGGTTCGGGTCGTAGCCCTGCTGCGGGTAGTACTGCGCGTTCGGGTCGTACGGGGAGCCGCCCGGGAGCTGCGTCGTGGGCGGACCGGGCGAGTAGCCGGGGTCGGGCCCGACCTGGCCCGGCACGTAGCCCCCCGGGGGCGCGGCGGGCTGGGACTGGCCGTAGGGGTCCGGTGCGCCCGGGGGCACCGCGCCGGGGTCGTGCGGGGGGTACGTCATGGACCGATCGTATCCGGACCGCACCGCCGGTGTCTCCATGCGTTTTCTGAGAAAAGTGAAGGCCGGGGGACGCTAAACCGGGACGGGTGAGCACCCGCCCCGGTTTCAGGGATCCGAAACTAATCCCCAGTATCACCGACCTGTCAATATCGAAATCGTTAGCTCGTGAACACGGCCACCGTCCGGGCCGGCACCGTGAACGTCCCGGTCGCGTCGTCGAACGTCGCCTCCCCGAACACCGGGTCCGCCGAGTCCTCCAGGACCGGGTGGAGCCCCGCGCCCGAACCGGCCGCCTCGGCCACCGTCTGGTCCACCGCCTCCGGGGAGGCGTTGAACACCACGGTCACCGCGTCGAACGCGTCGTCCAGGCCGTCGAGGTCGATCCGCATCGTGATCACCCCCGGCGCCTCCGCGGCCGTCCCCGACAGCGGGAACGACACGCGGTCGGCGACCGCCTCGCCCGTGCCCAGGCTGAACGCCGCCGTCGAGGACGCGATCCGCAGCAGCTCCGCGTACCGGTCGCCCGCCAGCGCGATGTCCGCGCACGAGGGCGCGTCCACCGCCGCCACCGCGGCCTCCGCGTACGGCCACTTCGCCTCCGTCGTCCACGCCGGCGGCAGCCCCGACCCGAACCCGTTCGAGGACGACCCGAAGCCCTCGGCCCCGGTGCAGTCCCAGCGGATCGCGTTGAACCAGTCGCCCGAGTCGTACGAGTCCCGGTCCAGCGACTTCGACCGCAGCAGCTCCGACCCGGCCGTCACGAACCCGGTGCCCTGGCTGAGCACCGCCGTCGCCAGGCTCAGCACCTGCATGCGCGCCCGGTCGGTCCCCGGCGTGTCCGGCCCCAGCTTGTACGCGAGGGCGTCGAACAGGATCTCGTTGTCGTGCGCGTCGACGTAGTTCACCGCCTCGCCCGGGTCGTCGGTGTAGCCCGCGCCCGCCCCGTTGTAGTCGAGGTCCGCGCCGGTCACCTCAGACCCGTCCGAGGCCGTGAACGCGTAGTCGGCGAGGTTCCCGACCAGGCCCAGCTTCACCAGGTCCTGGGCGTGCAGCAGCGCCGCCAGCTCGTCGTCGGTGGCCTCGCCGTCGTTGTCGGCCGTCCAGGCGCCCGAACCGAAGCCCTGCACCGTCGGGTCCGCGTCGAACGGGCCGCCGCCGCGCACCGCGTCGCGCATCCGGTCGTTGAACGTCCCGATCCCCGTGCCCGCCATGTTCGCCTGCGTCGCCTGCTCGAACAGGGCGTCCCCGGCGACCTCGCCGAAGTCCCAGCCCTCCCCGTACAGCAGGACGTCGTCGTCCAGGGCGGCCTGCACCGCGAGCAGGTTCGACCGCGGGTGGTGCCCCATGAGGTCGAAGCGGAACCCGTCCACGTGGTACGCGTCCTGCCACAGCACCGTCGAGTCCACGATGAAGCGGTCGAACATCGGCCGCTCCGTCGCGGTGTTCGCGCAGCACGTCGACGTGTACACCTCGCCGTCCGCGTCGAGCCGGTGGTAGTAGCCCGGCACGACCCGGTCGAGCACCGACTTCGCGGCGGTCCCCGACGCGGCGGTGTGGTTGTAGACCACGTCGTTCACCACCCGCAGCCCCAGGTCGTGCAGGGCCGCCACCATCTCCCGGTACTCCAGGATCCGCTGCACACCATCGGGATCGGTCGCGTACGAGCCCTCCGGGGCGTTGAAGTGCAGCGGGTCGTAGCCCCAGTTGTAGGCGTCGTCGGCGCGGACCGCCCCGACGCACGCCTGCTGCTCGGTCGAGTCCGCCGCCATCAGGTCCAGATCGCAGTCCACAGTGGCCTGATTCGTCTCCGGGATCGACGCGATGTCGAACGTCGGCAGCAGGTGCACGTAGTTCAACCCGGCGTCGGCGAGCTCCGCCAGGTGCCGCACCGACACCGAGTCGCCTTGCGTGAACGCCGCGTACGTGCCGCGCAGCTCCTCGTCCACCGACGCGTCCGCGATCGAGAAGTCCCGCACGTGCACCTCCCACACCTGCGCCTCGGCCGGATCGACCTCAGCGGGCGGATCCTCGCGGTCCCAGCCGCGCGGCTTCAGGTCCGAATCGTCCAGGTTCACGATCTGGCTGTGCGTCGAGTCCGCCGCCAGCGACAGCGAATACGGGTCCGTCACCGAGTACGACTCGACCTGCTGCGAGGCCGGATGCCACACCTCGACCGCGAACCGGTAGTACTTCCGGTCCCAGCCCTTCGCGCCCTTCACCGTCCACACCCCCGTCCGCTCCGAGAACGACATCTCGTGCACCTCTGGAGAAGTGTCCTCAGGGGAGTCGAACAGCTCCACGCTCACCGACCGCGCCGTGGGCGCCCACAGCGACAGCTGCGGCTTCTTCCCCTTCCACACCACGCCCAGGTCCGCGTCCAGCGCCGCCGCGTACACGTCGTCGATCGCACCCGCCGCCTGCACGCCCGTCGCGTACCAGGCCAGCCCGGTGTGGTCCCGCTCGACCGCGACGAGCTGCCCGCGCAGGGCCTCCCGGACCGCGTCGCCGTCCGCGTCCACGTCGAACGCCCGGTAGCCCCAGTACGCCGGCCACGCCCGCCGCTGCGCCTCGGTGAGGCCGCCCTTCGGGGTGAGCGCGATCGTCTCGAACGCGCCGGTGAGGGCGCCGTCCTCGACCGCGATGGAGCCGTCGGCGCTGGCGAGGAGTTCGAAGACCTTCCCGTCCGTCGCCTCCGTGTCCAATGCGATGGTGTCGGCGTCGAGCCAGACCGCCTGCTCCTTGGCGAGGTCGAGGTCCTGGCCGCGGCCGGTGGAGGCCCCTGCGGGCCGCACGTAGCCCTCGGTGGCGGCGGTGAGCCACACCTCCTGGCCGTACTCGGCGAACACGAGCCGCTGGTCGGTCGGGAGGTCCTTCTCGTCGCCGTTGTGGAGGATGTAGGAGAGCGCCTCCGCGCCGTCGGCGAGGTCCACTTCGTAGACGGCGCCGAACGAGTCGGTGCGCGCCGGCTGGAGCCCTGCGTTCCAGTCGGTGGGGTCGGCGGCGCCCTCCCAGGTGTGGAGGGTCCAGCCGTCGTGGTCGCCGTCCGGGCGCTGGTAGTGGAGGACGGCCTTGCCGTCGGCGGCGGCCTGCGTGGCGTGGGCGCCGGTCGCGGTCACCCAGGTCTCGCCGAGCCGCGAGGGCGTCAGGAGCACGTCGGCGTCGGAGAGCTTGGTGTCACCGGCGTGCACGATGAGGCCCATCTCGGCGTCGAGGTCGTCCACAGGCACGTGCCAGTAGCGGCCCCACGCGTCGGTGCCGTCGGGCGGACGCGGTGCGTCCCAGTCGGTCGCGACCCCGTCGGCGAGGGCGTCACCCCACAGGTGCAGGCCCCAGTCGGTGCCGTCGTCCGGGGCGTGGACGGTGACGTACCCGTTGGCCTCGGCGAGCGAGTACGCGATGTCGCCGGTCCCGGCATCGAGCCAGATCTCCGGATTCGCGCCCGGGTCGAACGACCGGTCGGCGGGGTGGTCCTTGTCCCCGTCCTCGTCGATGACGAGGAATCCGACCTCGTTCGCGTCCTCGGTGAGCTTGATCGGTGCGAAGGAGCCGTAGGAGTCGGTGCCGCTGAACGGGTTCGACTCGGGCCAGACGGTGCTCGACTCCTCGGCGACGTCGCCCCACACGTACAGGCCCCACTGCTCGGGGTCGCCGTTGTAGTGCACGTTCGCCCACGTGAGCGAGCCGCCGGCCTGCGCGGGCGTGGCGACCGCGGTGGTCGCTTTCGCGGACGCGGTGCGCCCGCTCCGGTCGACCGCGACGGCCTTGAACTCGACGCTCTGGTCCCCTTGCAGCCCAGCGAGGTCGTAGGCGATGCGGTGGTCGGGGCCGGGGGAGGTCCCGATGTAGGTCCAGTCGCCGCCGTCCACGGAGGCGGCGAACGCGACGCGCGAGAGCGGGTCGCCCGCGACCTCGGCGCTGACGTGCGCGGTGGTCGCGGACTCGGCGGCGACGGTGAGGGTCACGGCCGGCGCGTCACCGGAGGCGACGGGGTCGTCGGCGCGGAAGACCGCGGCCGACAGCGGCGGGATCGTGATCTGCGCGGTGCCGTCGGCGGCGTCGATCGCGCCGTCGCCGTAGACGGGGGTGAACGTGTCGGAGTCGGTCTCCACCTCGACGGTCCGCGCCTCGGTCGCGTTCGACACGGCCACCAGGTACTCGACGCCCTCGGCGTCGGCGATGCGCGAGAACGCGAACACGCCGTCCGCGGCGGCGCGGGTGGTCTGGGTGCCGTTCGCGAGGGCCGGGTGGTCCTGGCGGAGCTGCCCGAGTTCGCTGATGGCCTGGTAGATCGGGTGAGTGGTGTCGTAGCGGTCGTCGGCGTGGGTGGCGTCGGTGCCGATGAGCTCGTCGTCCAGATACTCGTCCACTTCGGACGCGAACATGGTCTGGCGCGAGTAGTCGTCGCCGCCCGAGCCGGTGAAGCCCTGCTCGTCGCCGTAGTAGACGACGGGCTGGCCGCGGGTGAGGAACATGAGCTGCTGGGCGAGGATCGCCCGCTGCGTCCAGGTCGCCTCGTCGGTGCCCTCGACGATGGTGCGGCCGACGCGGCCGATGTCGTGGTTCGACACGAAAGTGGGCATCGACAGCGCGTCGGTGCCCTCGGCGCTGAACAGCGGGTCGGACTCGTACACGGTCGCCAGGCCCTCGGCCCCGGAGGCGCCGGTGGCGAAACCGGTGGCGGCGCCGTGGAACCCGAAGTCGAGCACGGCGTCCAGGTCCCCTTGGCGCACATAGGTGCTGGTGAGCACCGGGTCGCCGGAGTAGACCTCGCCGAACGCGAAGAAGTCGATCCCCTCGGCCTCGGCGGCGTTCCTGATCCCGGCCATGAACTGCGGCCAGAACTCGAGGTTCACGTGCTTGGCGGTGTCGAGCCGGAAGCCGTCCACACCGGACTCGGCGATCCAGTCGGCGTAGACGTCGATCCAGCCGTCCACGACCTCGGGGCGCTCGGTCCACAGGTCGTCGAGGCCGGAGAAGTCGCCGTACGTGGAGGACTCGCCGGTGTAGGTCGAGTCGCCGCGGTTGTGGTACATCGTCGGGTCGTTGAGCCACGCGGGGGACTTCGCGTCCTCTTCTCCTGCTTCGAGAACGGGCGTGTACGCGGATCCCTCGACGGTGACGGCGGGGAACTCGTCGGACCCGGCGTAGTTCGCGTCCTCGAAGGCCCGGCCCTCGGCGTCGGTGTACGGTGAATCCTCTTTGGACACGTACCCGGTCGCGTCCTCGGCGGGCTCGATGATGTCGGCGGTGTGGTTGACGACCACGTCGAGGTAGATCTCGATGCCCCGCTCGTGGGCGGCGTCGATGAGGCTCTGGAGTTCGGCGTCGTCGCCCAGGTGCGGGTCGACGGCGGTGAAGTCGGTGCCCCAGTAGCCGTGGTAGCCGGCGCCGGTCCAGGTCTCGGAGACCTGCACGGGCTGGTTGACGACCACGGGGGTCAGCCAGATCGCGGTGGTGCCGAGGCCCTCGATGTAGTCGAGCCGCTGCTCGACCCCGGCGAGGTCGCCGCCCTGGTAGAACATGCGCTTGGTCGGGTCGTAGCCGGTGGTCGCGGCGTCGCCGTCGAGGGCGCCGGTGTTGTTCGAAGGGTCGCCGTCCGCGAAGCGGTCGGTCATGACGAAGTAGAACTGCTCGGCCTCGTCCGAGGGGGCCTGGGCGAGGGCGGCGAGCTGCGCGTCGGCGGGCTCCTCGGTCCAGGAGCCGTCGTCGGGCGGGTCGCCGGGGCCGGTGCAGGCGGTGAGTACCAGGGCGGCGCCCAGCACTCCCGCCGCTGTTCGGGCGGTACGCGGCATTGCGCTTCATCCTCCGGGGGTCGATCGGGGGGTTCGGGGGGCGTCCAGTGACGGGTGACGCACCCCGTGTGCGCAAGAACATACCATCTATGAAATTTCCTTACAAGATCCTGATAATCCGTTGCGGCGGCACGGCGGCACGGCGGCACGGCGGCACGGCGGCACGGCGGCACGGCAGTACGGCAGTACGGCAGCGCGGCAGTACGGCGGCATGGCCGCTTCGCGGCGAGCGGCGTGGTCGGCGAGCAACGACCCTCGACCGGTGCACGCCGAGTCAAGATCATCGCGTCATCTTCTGGCTCGCCGCGCCGTCCGGCTCACCGCGCCGTCCGGATCGCCACACCCGGCGGAGACGCGAGAAGCCCCTGCGGACGCGAGAAGCCCCCCGCGGTGCGGAGGGCTTCGGTGCGCGCGGAGGGAGCTAGTGGCGCTCGTCCTCAAGGTGGCGGGTCGGGACCGGACCGGAGTGCTCGTAGTAGACGGTGCTCACCGGCACGGGGAACGCGGACGTCCCGAACGGCGACGAGGCGCCGATGTGGCCGGAGGTGAACTCACCGATCTCCAGGTGCCCGGGCTTGACCGGACGGGAGCGGGTCTTGGCGGCCTTCTGGGCGGGGGCGCTCTCGCGGCCCACCAGGTTCGAGTCACTCATGACCTGGATCTTAACGGGCGCCTCAGCGGCCGGGAACCGGATCACGGGTGCCTCGGGTCACGCCCGGCCGGCACCGCAGGACGCGCGCGGCGGCCAGGCGTCCGCCCGCCGACAGCCCGTACCGGGAGACGGCCCGGTACCCGTAGCCCGAGCAGCTCGGCACGAACCGGCACTGGACCTGCACGCGCGGGGAGAGGAACCGGCGGTACCAGGCGATGGCCCGGAGCCCGAACCGCCGCGGGCCCGGGCGGTGACCGGTGCGGGCGCGCTCCAGCCGTTCCGGCGTCAACCGTCCGAATCCGAAGGCCCCCAGGAGAAGTGAGTGGAACGGTCCGGGGTCGGTGGCCCCGCCGCACGCGGCCGCGCAGGCGTTGCACGGTCCGCCCGGATCGCACGAGGCCGCCAGCGGCTCGCCGCACCCGGTGGCGCAGCCCGCCTGGTACACGCTGACGCACCCGGAGATCTCCACCCGACAGTTCTACACGCCCCGCACCCCGTCCGCTTGCGGCACGGCGGGTCTGCGCCGGTGCGGCCCCGTCCGACCGGCTGCGGTGCCACCTCGGGGCGGGCCCGGCCCGCGCCGATCCCTCCCGCGCCCGCGCTCGCCGCATCGTCGATTGGGGAGGGTTGGGACGGGCTCGTGCCGGTGCAACCCGCACCACCCGTTATGGGTCGAACACCCCTGTATCAGGGAATTGCCAGGTTCGGTACAGGGCCCGCCCAGTCTCGTACTCCACGGTGAAGTCCTCGGGGAATGAGGGGTTCCCGAGGGGTTATGGACCCGGTGGGGCCTCCGGACTCATCCTCCACTGACGATCGCCGCCGGCCCTACCGGGTGCCTCCGCTCCATGACCTGAACGCAGACCCGAATCCCAACCGCAACCCCAACCCCAACCCCAACCCCAACCCCAACCCCAACCCCAACCCGAGTCTGAATCGCATTGCGCCGCAGTTCAACCCCTGTCACACCCATACGTCAGGGTTGTTGAACGGGGGGCCCATCACTCGGAACATTTCGGGAATATGCCGAAATATCCACCCGCCCAGCGCTAGCGGTACCGCTCCGGATCCGGCAGCAGCTCGTTCATCGCCCCCGACCGGAACCCCTGCGCGTCCAGCCGCACCTCCGCGAAGCCCGTCACGGCCTCCAGCAGTGACGGCCGCGCCGCCACCTCGGCCACCAGCTCGGCGTCGATCTCCACCCGTGCGGCACCGCCGCCCATATCGCGCACCCGCAGGTTGCGCACCGGGATCGACGCCTCGCCGAACGCGCCGCGCAGGGCCTCCTCGGCCTCGGCGACCCGGCGCAGCCCCTCGGCCGTCACCTCGACCCCGTACGCGATACGGCTCGCCAGGCACGCCGCCGCGGGCTTGTCCCAAGTGGCCAGTCCCCACGCCCGCGACGCGGCGCGGATCTCGGCCTTGGTGAGCCCGGCGTCGGCCAGCGGCGTGATCGCCCCTGCCCCGGCGGCCGCGCGGATGCCCGGCCGGAACCCGGCCGCGAGGTCGTCCGCGTTGGTCCCGGTCGCGACCGCGCCGATCCCGCGCGCCGCGGCGAGCGGGCCGACGACGCTCATCAGCTCGGTCTTGCAGAAGAAGCAGCGGTCCCCGGCGTTGGCGCGGTAGCCCTCCCGGGACAGCTCGTCCGTCGCCGGCGCGTGGTGCGCGACCCCGAGCCCTTCGGCGAACGCGCGCGCCCGGTCGAGTTCGGCGAGCGGCAGCGACGGCGAGACGGCGGTGGCGGCCTCGACCCGCTCGGGACCGAGGGCCCGGACGGCGGCCGCGAGCAGGAACGCCGAGTCCGCGCCGCCCGAGAACGCCACCATGAGCGAGGGCAGCGCGGCGAGTCGCGCGAGCAGCGCGTCGACCGCGCCGGACGCGGCAAGGGCTGCTTGGGGAGTCGCCTGAGAGGTCACCGCACGAGCCTATCCCGGCACACGCGTCGTGCCGTTTTCCACGGATATAACGGAAATGTCCCTACCAATGGGCCCCCGGTCGACAACCCTGCCCCAAGGGTCCGACAAGCGGGGAGTCGCGAGTCCTCCACGGATTCGGGCCGGTATAGGCGGACCGTGCGGCGCTGCGCGCCGTCCCGGACCTTGGCCTGGACCGGCGGCTCGAAATCCGCTCCGCCTAGGAGCACCGTGCGGACCGGACGCTCGCGGTCGGCGCCGTCCCGGGCCCTCGCCCGGACTGGCGGCTCCGGCTACTCGAGGTCGGTGGCGACGGCGCGGAGGAGTTCGGCGATCTTGGCGCCGGTCTTGCGGTCGGGGCGGCGTCCGCGCGAGAGCGGCGGCATGACCTGCTGTTCGAGCACGCCGATGAGGTCCTGGAGGAGGCTGTTGAGCTCCTCGGGCGAGCGCTTCGGCGACTCGGGGACCGCGGTGGCGCCGGCCTGCGGGGCGGCCAGCACGTGCAGGCCCATGGCCTGGACGCCCCGGCGCGTGTCGATGATGCTGTACTCGACCTTCGTCCCCTTGGCGAGTTCCTCCACGCCTTCGGGGAGCGCGTCGCGATGCACGAAGACGTCCTTGCCGCCGTCGTCGCGGGAGACGAATCCGAATCCCTTCTCGGCGTCGAACCATTTCACTCGACCACTGGGCACCGCTGAACCTCGAACTTCTCTCTCTTGCCGGCTACTGCTGCGTCCGTCAAGCCTAGCGTGGCGTGAACCGAACGGTCCGGACCGTCCGGGTGACAGCGCGGCCACGAAGCGCGACCCGTCCTCGGGCGCTAGGGGATCGCGATGCCCAGCTCGGGGACGAGCCCGAGTTCGGCGGCGCCGCCGAGGAGGCGCCGGACCGCGGCGCGCCCCTCGTCGCCCAGGTCGCGGGAGAACTCGTTGACGTACAGCTCGATGTGCTTGCGGCACACCTCTTCGGACATCTCCTGGGCGTGCTCGGCGATGTACGCGCGGCTGTCCTCGGGGTGCGCCCAGGCGTGGTCGAGGGAGGCGCGGATCGCGGCGGTGATCGCGTCGGTGTCGAGGTGGGACTTGGCGACGATCGCACCCAGCGGGATCGGGGCGCCGGTGCTGCCCTCCCACCATTCGCCGAGGTCGACCATGGAGCGGAGGCCGTACTCGCCGTAAGTGAACCGGGCCTCGTGGATGACGAGCCCGGCGTCGTAGCGGCCTTCGCGCACCGCGGGCATGATCTGGTCGAAGGGCACGACCTCGACAACCACTTCGGGGCTCCCGAGGTTGCGCAGCCACAGGTTGAACAGGAGGAACGCGGTGCTGCGGTCGGAGGGGACGGCGATCTTGCGGCCTTCGAGGTCCGCGAGCCCGCCGGGGCCGGTGAGGACCAGCGGCCCGCACCCGCGCCCGAGCGCGCCGCCCGCGGGGAGCAGCCGCCATTCGGGGCCGAGGTGCGGCAGGGCCGCGTAGGAGACCTTCGCGACGTCGAACTCGCCTCGAGCGCAAGCGGAGTTGGTGACGTCGATGTCGGCGAACGTCAGCCGTGTGGCGGGGGCGCCGTCGATGAGGCCCGAGGTCCACGCGTGGTAGATGAAGGTGTCGTTCGGGCACGGCGAGTGCGCGAGGTGCAGCGCGCCGCCCTCCGAAGCGCCGACCGCGGTGGCGCTGGACGTCGTGCCGTCGTGCCGCGCATCGCCTTCGAACGGGATTCCCAGTGCGACCATTGCCTACAGCTCCCTGACGGCGGCGGTGAGGGACTTCAGGGCCGAGCCCCAGTCCCAGCCTTCGACGTTGCGGTCCCCGACGAAGTTGGAGACGGTCCGGATCTCGGCGAACGGCAGGCCCGCCTGCTGGGCGGCCGTGGCGACGCCGAAGCCCTCCATGGCCTCGCCGACCGCGTCGGGGTACCGGTGGGCGAGGTTCGCGGCCTGCCCGTCGGAGCCGGTGATCGAGGCGAGGGTGAGGATCTCGCCGCGCACGCCCTCGACGGCGACGGTGAGGACGGTGTTGCACCCGATCCGGTTGGTGCCGAAGCCGATCTCGTCGATGGGCTGGAACCGCCAGGGGAGGGCCACGCCGAGCTCGGCGTGGACGGAGTCGGTGGCGATGAGCACGTCGCCGATCTTCGCGCGGCCGGTGAACGCGCCGCAGATGCCGGCGTTGACGACGACGTCGTACGCGCGGCCCATGTGGCTGTTCTCGGCGATGGTCCGCGCGGTGGCGGCAGCGGCGGCGGCCGGGCCGACGCCGCAGACGAGGATGTCCAGCTCGTGGCGGAGGGAGCGGCCGGCCTCGACGGCCTGCGCCTCCTCGGCGACCGCGCACACGACGAGTATTCGCATGGGTGAAACGGTACCGGCCCGCGGGCCCCCGCGGCCTCCGCAGGGAACGTGGCGCCGGACGCAGACGGGCCGCCGGGCCGGTCGCAGGGCAGCCCGCCGTTCACCTCTGGGTGAGGAGCCCCGGTTCCAAACGTCCCTCGGGGGTACGACATTTCCGCCCCTGCGCGCCTCAGGTGTGGCGCATTCCCCTCTCACCCGGCCGCACCGACCGCCGGTCCCCGCCGCGAGCTGACCTATGCTTGAAGGCGTGCCTGACAGCTCCACCGCCGCCGCCAAGACCCGGACCCGCAAACCGCGCCTGGACCGGGCCCTCGCCGATGCCGTCGACCAGGCCCGCGAGGCCGCCGAAGAGGCCGGTGACGGGATCGGGGAGCACCTGAGCGTCGAGGCCGAGTCCGAGCGGGTCGTCACCCACTACTTCGAGTGCACCCTGCCGGGCTACCGCGGCTGGCGCTGGGCCGTCGTGCTCACCCGCGCCCCGCGCGCCCGCGCCGCCACCGTCTCCGAGTCCGCGCTGCTGCCCGGCCCCGACGCGCTCCGGTCCCCCGCGTGGGTGCCGTGGGCCGACCGCCTCCAGGGCGGCGAGGTCGGCACCGGCGAGGTCCTCCCCACCGATGACGACGACGACCGGCTCATGCCCGCCTACCAGCTGTCCGACGACGACGCCGTCGAGGACATCGCCTACGAGCTGGGCCTGGGCCGCGAGCGGGTCATGAACCGCGAGGGCCGCGCCGAGACCGCGCAGCGCTGGTACGACGGCGACCGCGGGCCCACCGCCCCGATCGCCGAGGCCGCGCCCGCGCCGGCCCGCTGCGGGACCTGCGGGTTCTTCATGCCGCTGGCCGGTTCGATGCGCCTCGCCTTCGGCGCCTGCGCGAACCTCTACTCCTCCGAGGACGCCCGCGTCGTCTCCGCCGACCACGGCTGCGGCGCGCACTCCCAGATCAGCGAGTTCGTGGACACGACGCCGCAGGGCGTCGAGAAGTCCGAGATCGTCTACGACGACGAGGGCTCCGAGATCCTGTAGTCCCCCGATCAGGGGACACTCCGGCCTCAGGGCCCGAGAACTGTCGTACCCCCGAGGGACGTTTGAGACCGGGGCTCCTCACCCAGAGGTGAACGGCGGGCTGCCCGCCGATCGGCCTCGTCCCCGCTTCGCCCCGAATCGCCGTACGCGCTGAGCCGACTCCGCGGGTGCACGGTGGCCGTCGGCCACGGCAGTTGGTCGTCAGTCGCGGGCGCGCGGGGCCTTGCCGAAGTGGCGCTTGTCGGCGACCGCCATCGCGGCGGTGCCGAGGAGGCCCACGATGACGCCGGTGAGGGCGCATGCGCTCCACCATTCGCGGCCCGAGGCCGCGAGGTCGTCGCGGAAGAACTGGGTGAGCACGAGGGCGACCGTCCACACCAGAGTCCCGATGGCGGCGATCGGCGTCATCCGCAGGCGCACCGCGTCGGCGGCCGGCAGCTCGGGCGTCTTCTTCACGCGCTGGTAGGCGGCGCGAGGGTTCGCCGACGAGCCGGACGCGGCCGGGGGCTGGGAGTTTCCGTCGGTGGACACGCTGCCAATGTACGCTGCGACAGTCCCCGCGACAATCGGTCACGCCGACGCGAGTCGGCATCACGTTGGCGCGGACGGGACACCGCCGGGGCCCGCGCCGCCGCGATCGCGTATAGGCACCCCGCCGGTTGTGGTCCGCCGGTAGGGTTGGGCGTACGCTCGGATGAGCTGGCAATGCGGCGCTGACGAAGACACGAGGGGTGGAAGGCATGAGGCCGGTACGGTTCGTAGCCCTCTCTGAGGACGGTCATGCGCTCGTGCTCGCCGACGAACTCGGCCGCCTGCTGGCCCTCCCGCTCGACGAGCGGGTCGCCGCCGTGGTCGACGTCCCCGAAGCCGGGAACGCCCTGCGCGCCAAGACGGACGCGCCGCCGATCAAGCCGTCGGCCGCGAAGCGCCCGGTGCCGCAGCGCCCCGCCGCCGTCAACCTCTCCCCCCGCGACATCCAGACCCGCATCCGCGCCGGCGAGAGCGCCGAGGACATCGCCGCCTCCGCGCAGGTCGCCGTCGACCGGGTGCTCCGCTACGCCGGGCCGGTCCTCCAGGAGCGCGCCATGCTCGCCCAGGCCGCCCGCCGCTCGCGGCTGGCGACCTCCGAGCGCGGCGAGCGCATGTCCAACGTGGTCGATGTGAAGCTCGGCACGCACGGGGTCGACCCCGAGGCCGTGTCGTGGGACGCGTGGCGCACCGAGGACGGCTCGTGGCTCGTCCAGGCGTCGTGGTCCTCCGGGAAGACGACCGCCCGCGCGCGTTGGAAGCTCGACCGGGCCCGCCAGACCGTGACGCCCGACGACGAGATGGCGCAGTTCCTCTCGACGCCGCTGCCGCAGCAGGTCTCCGGGCCGAAGGACGTGCCGAGCGACCTGGGGATCCGCCCCGGCGACCCGGTGCGGCCCTCGCGCGACCCGATGCACGGGCTGCGCGACGGCGACGACGACGGCCGCCCCGACCCGCTGCGCCGCGACCGACTCCGCGAGGTCCTGGAGCGTCCGCTCGACGACGTCCAGGGGCGCGGGAAGCGGACCTCGCAGCTCGGGCTGCCGGGCACGACCGCGCCGGAGCAGCGGGAGACCCCCGAGGTGCCCTCGCTCGCCGTGCTGCGCCCGAACAAGCGCACCGTGTCCGACGACGACCTGAACGCGCTGCCGCTGGCCGCCGCCGGGTCGAAGCCGCGCAACCAGCTCCCGGGCTGGGACGACGTGCTCTTCGGGACCGCCGGCAAGGACTAGCCCTCGCGGGTCGGATCAGGCGTATCCGGAATTCCGGATATGTCCCTCAAGACGACCCCACTCCTGACCGTATCCGGCGGGTGTGACTGGGCCTGTTCGATATCCGCGATCACTGCTTTCGAGGCGGGGCGCGCCTTCGGGTCCGTCCCGCTTCGGTGTTGGGCGGGGGTTTCCGGGCAGCCCTCATGGCGCGGGAGTCGCTGGGCCCCCGGTCAAAACCCTGGCACGGGGGTGTGACGGTTCGGGCCGGGGCGGGGTGTTCGAAGCGTTGGGGTCGCGGTTCCGGGCGCGGTCGATCGCCCGTCGGGCGGAGTTCTTTCGGTGATGCTTTTCATGGCGGCGAGGCGGGATCCCGAGATGCGGGACGGATCGAGGGTGTTCGCGGGACGGTGGAGAGAAGTCGGTCTCAGTTACTGGCTTGCCGACCGGTAAGTAAATATCATGGAATGCGATGTCTCCGGTCCTCCTCGGCCAGCTGCGCCACACGTTCAGAGCCCTCGCCTACCCCGCCTTCCGGGTGTACGCCTCCGGGCAGCTCGTCGGCACCCTCGCGTTCTGGCTCCAGACCACCGCCGTCTCCTGGCTCGTCCTCGAACTCTCCGGCAACTCCGGGACCGCCCTCGGCTGGACCCTCGCCCTCCAGTTCGGCCCCTACCTCCTCTTCGGCCTCCACGGCGGCAAGATCGCCGACAGCTTCGACAAGCGCCGCGTCCTCCTCCTGTGCTCCCTCGGCTCCGCCACGGTCACCGCCTGCCTCGGCGCCGTCGTCCTCACCGGACACATCGAACTGTGGATGGTCTACGTCGGCATGGCCGCCTTCGGCTCCGTCTCCGTCATCGAAGGCCCCGCCCGCCAGGCGTTCTACTCCGAGATCGTCGATCTCGAAGCGCTCCCCAACGCCGTCGGCCTCGGCAGTGCCATCTTCAACACCAGCCGCATCGCCGGCCCCGCCCTCGCCGGGGTCCTCATCGCCGTGACCTCCACCGGCACCGTCATCATCACGTGCGCCGTGCTCGCGCTCGGCCCGGCCGTCGCCTGCGCGGTCCTGCTGCGCCGCAGCCTCTCCAACCCCGTGCGCCGCCGCGAGGACGCCGGCGGCATCCGCGAGGCCCTGCGCTACGCCGCCGCCCGCCCCGACATCATCGCGGTCCTCGTCGTCTCGCTCCTGGTCTCGGGCTTCACGTTCAACTTCGCGCTCACCCTCTCCATGCTCGCCCGCACCGAGTTCGAGACCGGCGCCGACTCCTACGGCCTGCTCCTGACCGCGCTCGCGGTCGGCGCGCTCGCCGGGTCCCTCGCCTCCGGCCGCCGCTCCGGGCGGCCCACCCTGAACACGATGCTGCTGTCCTCGGGCCTGCTCGGCGTCGGCACCCTCCTCGTCGGCTTCGCCCCGACCCTGTGGGCGTCGATGCTGCTGCTCGCGCCCACCGGCTTCGCGATGGTCTACTACGCCCAGGCCGCGAACCAGCGCGTCCAGATGGGCGTGCGCCCCGACTACCGGGGCCGCGTGCTCAGCCTGTACATGCTCGTCTTCCTCGGCTCCACGGCCGTGTTCGCCCCGGTGGTCGGCTGGGTCATGGAGGAGTTCGGCGCCCGCTCGGGCCTGTGGCTCGGCGGCATCGTCGCCATCGTCACGCCGGTCGCCGTCATGCTCGCCAAGCGCTCGCAGATGCGCCGCCGCACGACGGTCATCACCGGCAAGGCCATGCCCTAGCTTGATCCGGGGCCGGGGCCGGGGCCGGGGCCGGGGCCGGGGCCGATCCCTCGGCCGAGGTCCCGTTGGTACCGGAGGCGCGAGTCGCGCCGGCGGTCCCTGTCGCACCCGTGCCCTATGGTGGGGTGCGGAGCCTCCACAAGGGCGCCCTCGGCGTATATCCGTTATTCCCAAGGAATGAACCGCGCTCGCACGCGGATTCCCTTGTGCTGCCCGACTTCTCCGCAATCGCCCCGAACCTCCTGCGGCTCTGGGGTCCCAGGAGTGCACAGGCGCGTTACTTCCACGAAATTACTGTCCCGTCCAATGGGATTTCACTGAATGAACGTCGGCGGTTGCTGCGAGGATAGGCACATCGTGACAGCCCTCGACCACGTCGCGTCGACACACCTTTCGGCGCAGGCGCGGGTCACCGATCCCGAGTAGAGCCCCTGGAGGGAATCCAGTGAGTGCCTCCGCCACCGCGACCCCACCGGTCGCAACCCAGGTACGGACCGAGCGGCTCTTCGCCGCGCTCCCGCTTCCCGACAACGCCGTCGCCGATCTCGCCGAAGTCGTCTCCGACCTCAACATCGCGCGGCGCGGCGCCCCCAGCCGCCCCGGCGCCACGGGCCGCAGGCCCGCTACCGGCCGCCTGGTCCGCTCGGAGAACTGGCACCTCACGCTCGCCTTCCTCGGCGACGTCCCCGAATCGCGCTGCGCCGAGACCGCCGAGGTCATCGCCGCCGCCGCCCGCGAGGCCGCACCGATGCGGCTGTGCGTCTCGGGCGGCGGGCGCTTCGGACGCGGCCGCTACTCGGTGGTCTACGCGGGGCTCGACGGCGACGTCGCCGCCCTCGTCGACCTGGTCCACAGCATCCGCGCCGGCCTCCTCGCCGGGAACCTGCCCGTCGACCAGAAGCAGTACCGCCCCCACGTGACCCTCGCCCGCCCCGGCGACCGCGTCACCAACCAGCAGGCCGCGCAGGACCTGCTCACCCTCCGCCGCTACTACGGCCCGAGCTGGACCGCGAACGAGCTCGTCCTCTACCGGTCCGACTTTGGGAAGGGCCCCGTCGGCGCCCAGCCCAAGTACACCCCCGTCGCCTCCGCGCCCCTCGGCGGCTGACACCGGCCTGCGGCAGCCCGCGGCCCCTCCCACGGCCCGGGCTGCCGCACCCCTGTACGCGAGACGCCCTCACCGGCCACCCGGCGCGCTGACCGTCGCGTCCGGTCCGGGCTTCCGCACTTCCTTACCTGGGACATCCTCACCGGGGGAACCGCCGCACCCCTGTACGTGAGGCACACTCACCCGCGGCCCGCTCCACCGATCCCCGCGTCCAGCCCGGACTGTCGTACCCCCGTGTCAGGGTTTTGACCGGGGGCCCGCGGCACCGATCGCCATAGCTGCTGCCCTCGACACGGAAACCCGCTCGCGATCTGTGCGAAAGCCCGGATCGCAGGGCCGGTGACCGGTAGAAAGAGGGCATGTCCCACAACGCTTCCGGCACCGGCCGCCACCGCACCGACGCGGCCCCGCCCCGCGCGGCCAAGGCCGGGCGCCCGCTCGCCCGCGTCTTCCTCCGCGCCGCCGGGATCACCGCCCTCGCCTGCTGGGCCGTCCTCATCGTCTGGGCGTCGTTCGGGACCGGCGCCGGGACCGGGTCCTCCGGCGTCTACATGATCATCGGCACCGTCGCCTCCGTGCTCATCGCCGCTGCGGTCATCGCCACCGCCGCCGCCCACACCGGACTGCGCATCATCATCGCCGCGCTCGCCACCGCCGTCTTCGCCGCGGCCGCCGGCTGGGCCGTCTACACCTCCATGCCTGAGGCCGGCCCCGGCCAGTTCATCACCCACCGCGCCGGCGTCGCCGCCCTCGCCTACGGCTTCGGCGTCCTCGGCGGCGGGCTCCTCGCCCTCTCCGAGTTCGTCGTCGAAGGCTACGCGGGCGGGCGCACCCGGCCCCCGAGGTCGATGCGCCGCAAGGTCGGCGTGTTCGCCGTGGCCGTCGTCGTCCTCCTCGCCGCCGCGCTCGCCCCCGCCATGCAGCGCTGGGCGGAGCTCGCCAACCAGGACGTGCGCGTCGGCGACGCGGCCGCCGCCGAGGAGACCGGCCTCGACGGCCTCGCCGCCCTCTCAGGCGTCGAGCGCTTCACCGACACCCCCTTCGGACTCCTGCGCACCGACCACCCCACCGCCCCGACCCCGCAGGCCGTCACCATGCTCGACCCCGCCACCGGCGCCGCCGTCTGGTACCACCGCCGCTGGAACTGGCTCGCCTCCCAGTCCCCCGTCCTTTCCCACGCCCAGGACCTCGTCGCCCTCACCGGCCCCCGCGCCGACGACCGCGACGACTTCCAGACCCGCGTCCTGCGCTCCCGCGACGGCGAGGAGGTCGCCACCGCGAGCTTCGACGGCACGCCCGGGACCCTCCTCGCCCTCGCCGACGACCGCCTCCTCTACGCCGAGGACGGCAGCGAGGTCTTCCACGTCTACGACTTCGGCGGCGACCTGCTCTGGGACGCCGAGATGCCCCCCGGCTGCGAGGGCACCGCCGCCCAGGTCGCCGGCGAGCGCGTCGTGCTCCTCGCCGACTGCGTGCCCGCCCCGGACCGGTCCGTCGCCCGCGACTACGTGCTCGCCTTCGACCTCGACGACGGCGCCGCCGCGTGGGAGCGGGAGGTCGACACCGACGCGGAGGTCGTGCCCGACTCGTTCCTCGTCTCCGGCGACACGGTCCTCATCGACAGCCGTGTGGAGGACCGGGTCACGGACGGGCCGTTCTCGGCCCGCCGCTTCGAGCACAAGCTCCTCGCGTACGCCGTGGCGGACGGGGACATCAGCTGGCGCATGTCGGGCCAGTCGTTCGGCTCCACGAACTCCTCGGCGTGCGGCGGGACCCTGCACCTGTCGCAGCCGACCGGCGCGCCCGCGGCGGGGATCGCGGCCGGGGGCGACTCGCGCGCCGACGTGCCGGTGGCCGAGCGGCGGACCGTGCAGATCATCGAGTGCTACACGGCGAAGGACCGCGAGGGCTCCTGGCTGGGCGTGAAGTCGTACGACGCGGACTCGGGCGACAAGCTGTACCGGGCGCAGGTGCGCCTGGGGTACACGCCGCTGGACCCGGAGGTCGCGCGCGGCTGGGGGACGGTCCTGCCGGACAACCGGGCGCTGCTCGCCGCGGACCAGTCGCTGGACCCGACCGCGCCGGACTGCCGCCTCTACGAGGTGTCGGCGGGCGACGTGCGGCAGATCGAGCTCCCGGGCACGGTCCCCGTGGACGGCGAGTCGCCGGTGGTGCCCGCGAACTGGTGCCACGACGCGCAGCTCAGCGCGGCCGGTACCGGTGGTGCGGTGAGTTACGTGAACGCGGACGGGGCGCGCGGCATCGCCGTGGTTCCGTAGCCGCAGGTCCGAAGTCGCGGTCCCGTAGCCGCAGTCCGGTAGCCGTCATCCCGGAGCAGTGGTCCCGGAGCCGTGCTTCGTAGCCGTGGTTCGTAGGCACAGCCCCGTGACCGGTGCGGTGAACTCGCGGGGCCGCGGCCCCAACGGTGCGTGACCGTGCGGTGAACGCCGGGCGAACCCGGCCAATGATCAAACGGTGTGATCGATTCACGCTGATCCGCGCATGAGTGATGCGCGAAACTGCGGTAGTGTTTCTCGCATGTGTGGAATCGTTGGATACGTCGGCCGCCGCAGCGCCGTCGACGTCGTGCTCGACGGCCTGCGCCGTCTCGAATACCGCGGCTACGACTCCGCGGGCATCGCGCTGGTGTCGGCCGACGGCCGCATCGAGGTCGACAAGCGCGCCGGCAAGCTCGCGAACCTCGAAGCGGCCCTCGCCGACCACCCGCTCCCCGAGTCCACCTGCGGCATCGGGCACACCCGCTGGGCGACCCACGGCGTCCCCTCCGACCGCAACGCGCACCCCCACCGCTCGGCCGACGGCCGGGTCTCCCTGATCCACAACGGCATCATCGAGAACTTCGGGCAGCTCCGCGCCGAGCTCGAAGCGGACGGGATCGAGTTCCTCTCCGACACCGACACCGAGGTCGCGGCCCACCTCCTCGGCCGCGAGTACGGCGCAGACGGCGACCTCACCGCCGCCATGGCGCGCGTGTGCCGCCGCCTCGAAGGCGCGTTCACGCTCCTCGCGGTCGCCGCCGACGACCCGGACACGGTCGTGGGCGCCCGCCGCAACTCCCCGCTCGTGGTCGGCCTGGGCGAGGGCGAGTACTTCCTGGGCTCCGACGTGGCGGCGTTCATCGCCTACACGACCGAGGCGATCGAGCTGGGCCAGGACCAGATCGTGACCATCAACCGCGACGGGGTCGCGGTGAGCGGCTTCGACGGCGCCCCCTCCGAGGGCAAGCCGTTCAGCGTCGACTGGGACATCGCGGCCGCCGAGAAGGGCGGCTTCGACACGTTCATGGCCAAGGAGATCCACGAGCAGCCGCAGGCGGTCGCCGACACGCTGCGCGGGCGCATCGACGAGCAGGGGCAGATCGTCCTCGACGAGGTGCGCATGTCCGACCAGGACTTCCGCGACATCGACAAGGTCTTCATCGTCGCGTGCGGCACCTCGTACCACGCGGGGCTGGTCACGAAGTACGCGATCGAGCACTGGACGCGCATCCCGTGCGAGGTCGAGCTCGCGAGCGAGTTCCGCTACCGCGACCCGGTCCTCGACCGGTCCACGCTGGTCGTGGCGATCTCGCAGTCGGGCGAGACCATGGACACGCTCATGGCGGTGCGGCACGCGAAGGACCAGAAGGCCCGGGTGCTCTCGATCTCCAACACGGTCGGCTCGACGATCCCGCGCGAGTCCGACGCGGTGCTGTACACGCGCGCCGGGATCGAGGTCGCGGTGGCGTCGACGAAGGCGTTCCTGACGCAGCTCGCGGCCTGCTACCTGGTGGGCCTGCACCTCGCGCAGGTGCGCGGCATCAAGTACGCCGACGAGGTGTCGGCGATCCTCGACGAGCTCGTGGCGGCGCCCGGGAAGATCGCGAAGGTCATCGAGAACCTCGACCCGGTCCGCGAGATGGCGCGCGAGTGCGCGGCGAGCGGCGAGCGCGTGCTGTTCATCGGCCGCCACGTCGGCTACCCGGTGGCGCTCGAAGGCGCGCTGAAGCTGAAGGAGCTCGCGTACCTGCACGCGGAGGGCTTCGCGGCGGGCGAGCTGAAGCACGGCCCGATCTCCCTGATCGAGGCGGGCACGCCGGTCGTCGCGATCGTGCCGAGCCCGCGCGGGCGCTCGCTCCTGCACGACAAGATCATCTCCAACATCCAGGAGGTGAAGGCGCGCGGCGCGAAGGTGATCGCGGTGTGCGAGGAGGGCGACAAGATCACGGCCGTCCACGCGGACTTCGTGATCGAGACGCCCGCGTCGCCGACCCTGCTGGCGCCGCTGCTGACTGCCGTCCCGCTCCAGGAGTTCGCGGCCGAGCTGGCGACGGCCCTGGGCCGCGACATCGACCAGCCGCGGAACCTCGCGAAGTCGGTCACGGTCGAATAGGGCACGGTCGAATAAGGCACGGTCGAATAAGGCACGGTCGAAAGAGCGCACGGACGAAAGAGCAGAGTCGAATAGGGACCTTCCGGTCCGGGGCCGCCTGCGGGCGCCCCGGGCCGGTTCCGTTCCCGGGCGGGCCGGGCACCGCACGAGTACCTACGCTTCTCATGCCCGATTCGGTTGCCTCGCAACAGGGCGATATCCGGCACCTTGCGCAGAACCCTGCAAAAGCCGTGCAGTCGCTAGACTCACGCCTGTGAAACGACGCACCCTCATTTCGGGCGCGGCGGCCGTCACCGCCGCCGGCGCCATGATCATCGCGGCCACCACCGTCGCGCAAGCAGAGGAGACCGGGAACGAGGCGCTCGCCGCCGCGATCGACGCGATCCTCCAGGACCCCAAGGTCACCGACTCCCAGGCGAGCATCATCGTCAAGGACGCCGCCACCGGAGAGGTCGTGTACGACCACCACGGCAACCAGCGGGCGATCCCCGCCTCGAACAACAAGCTGTCCACCGTCGCGGGAGCCCTCGAGGTCCTCGGCGAGGACTTCACCTTCACCACCGACGTCGTCGCCGACGCGCCCGTCGACGGGACCGTCTCCGGCGACCTGTACCTGCGCGGCAGCGGCGACCCGTCGATGCTGGCGGCCGACTACCGCTCGCTCGCCGACCAGCTCGTCGAAGCCGGTGTCACCACTGTGGACGGCGACCTGGTCGCGGACGACACCGCGTTCGACGCGGCCCGCCACGGCGACGTGTGGTCCTGGAGCGACGTCATGAGCTCGGCCGGCGCCGAGATCAGCGCCCTCACCATCGGCTCCGGCAGCGACCATCTGGCCGGGACCGTCCGCGTGTACGTGCGGCCCGGCGCGACCGCCGGGAGCCCCGCGGTGATCGAGACCGTCCCCGAGACCGACTATGTGACGGTCGAGTCCACCGCCACCACGGGCACTTCCACGAACGTGCAGTTCAGCCGTGACGAGCACGCCAACACGATCCGCGTCAGCGGGACCGTCGCCGCCGGGTCCTCCGGCACCTACGGCACCCGCGCGGTCATCGACCCGACCGGGCTCGCCGCCGACGTCTTTGCCGACGCGCTCGACGCCGCGGGCATCGACCTCCTCGGCGACGTGCGCCTGCACGAGGAGACCCCGCAGGGCGGGGAGTCCCTCGCCTCGCACTCGTCCGCCACGCTCGCCGACCTGACCGACGACCTCATGAAGCCCTCGAACAACTTGTACGCCGAAGCGTTCTTCAAGGCCGCGGGGCTCGCGCAGACCGGGCTGGGGACCTTCGCGTCCGGCAAGGCCGCGATCTACAGCGGGATCGAGGAGTACGGCGTCAACACCGGTCCGATCCGCCAGGTCGACGGCTCCGGCATGTCCCGCTGGGACGAGCTGACCCCCGACATGCTCACCGACCTGCTCATCGGCGCCCAGGACGCCCCCTGGTTCGACACCTACCACGACTCGCTCCCGGTCGCCTGCGTCGACGGGACCCTCCTCAGCCGCATGTGCGGCACGGAGGCGGCGGGGAACGTCCGGGCCAAGACCGGTTCGCTCACCTCCGTCTCGGCGCTCTCTGGCTTCGTCACCGACGCGGACGGGCGCGAACTGGTGTTCAGCGTCATGTTCAACGACTTCCTGACCAGCAACATCAAGGGCCTGGAGGACCAGATCGCGGTCGTCCTCGCCTCCTACAGCGCCGACACCACCGAGTCGGAGTTCGCGACGTTCGCGGCCGAGGCCGAGGAGATCGCCGAGCCCGCCGAGGAGCTCCCCGCGGACTGGGAGTGCTCCTGGTACGAGCCGAGCATCTGCTAACACATTGCACCGCAACGTGAACGGGCCCGGCCGCAGCAGCGGCCGGGCCCGTCCCGCTTCCTACGCGCGGCCGTACGTGAGGCGGCGCAGCAGCACCTCGAACGGGCCCCGCACCCCGGCGCGGGCCATCCACGCCGCCAGCGCCACCGTCGCGGCCCACACCAGGACCGCGATGCCGGAAGCCGCCGCGTCGCCGAGGGTCGCGCCGAGGTTCCCCGCGTAGGGGACGAAGAGTGCGGTGAACGCGACCGACTGGAGCAGGTAGCAGGTGAGCGACCGCTGCCCGCACGCCGCGAGGGCCCGCGTCAGGGGCCCCGCGGCCCGGTGTCCATGCGCGTTGCGGGCGGCGACGAGGGCCACGAGCGCGGCGAGGCCGAGCCCGGTGCCGAGGCCGGTGAGCGAGTGGAGGACGTACGCCGCGATGGCGACCGGTCCTTCCGCGTGCCACAGCCGCGTGTCGGCGAGCATGAGCGGCAGGCCGCCGGCAACGCCGGCCGCGATGCCCCACAGGGCGGTGCGCCGCAGCAGCGGCAGGTGCCGGGAGGGCTCGTCGAGGATGCGGCGGCGCGCGGCCCAGATGCCGATCGCGAAGGCGGGCACGACGTCGACGACGTAGAACGTGGGGGTCAGGGCCGACCAGACGAGGAGGCGCGCGGCGGCGGCCTCGACCGGGTCGGCGACGAGGGTCGGGGAGGCGTTCTCGTGCCCGGCGGCCTCGGCCGAGAATCCGGCGGCGATGACGACGAGCACGTGGAAGGCGAGCACGATCCCGGTGGTGCGCAGCAGGGTCCGGTCCTTCGCGGCGAGGAGTCCGGTGAAGACGAGGCCGATGAACCCGTAGGCGGCGAGGATGTCGCCGAAGAACAGGAGGGCGGCGTGCGCGAACCCGAAGGCGATCAGCCACCACGAGCGGCGGCGCACGAGGCGCCGGGCCCGGGGCCAGTCGGCGCCGGAGCGCATGCGGCGGTCGACGAGGCGGGCGAGGCCGTAGCCGAACAGGCCGGCGAACATGGGCAGGGCCCGGCCGTCTACGAACAGGACCTGGAGGCCGGCGGCGACGCGGTCGAGGGCGGTGCCGTCGACGGCGTAGCCGCGGAAGCCGGTGGTCTCGTGCGCGAGGAACATGTGGGCGTGGGCGAGGGCGATGAAGAGGAGCATCGCGCCCCTGGCCAGGTCGGGTGCGAGCGAGCGCTCGGCGACGGGGGTGCTCATAATGGCGGGCGGGGAGAGTGACATCGCGGCTCCACGAGTTTTAGGTACAAGGGTGTATCTAAAACGATAAGATACAAGACTGTAGCTAACGCATGGGGGTGGCGCATGGCCGAAGGCCGGACACGACGGCGCGGCAAGGACCTGCTCGACGCCATCCACACCGCCGCCGTCGAGGAGGCCGCCGCCTCCGGCCCCGGACGGCTCACCATGGACGCCATCGCCAAGCGCGCCGCCACCGCCCGCACCACCCTCTACCGCCGCTGGTCCGACCCCGTCGACCTCCTCCTCGACGCCCTCGCCGCCCTCCACCCCGTCGAGCAGCCCGCCCCCGGCGCCGACGACCTCCGCGGCGACCTCATCGCCTCCCTGCGCCTCATGGTCGACTGGGGCTTCAGCCCCGCCGGCCGCGCCGTCATGGCCCTCCTCGCCGACCCCGCCCGCGACCCCGCCGTCGTCGAAGCGCTCTGGGAGCGCGTCTTCGACCGCCGCGGCGGCACCTTCACCCAGACCGTCCTGCGCCACTACGCCGCCAACGGGATCGTCGACCCCGACCGCCTCACCCCCGTCGTCCTCGACATCGGCGAGGCCATGGTCGCCAAGCGCATCCTCGACACCGGCGAGGCGCCCGACGACGACTACCTCGCCGCCGTCGTGGACCAGGCCATCCTCCCCGCCCTCGCACTGCCGCACCGGGATCGCTGACACCGAACGGCCCCATCCCATCACGCACCGTCCACACCCGGCACTGACCGGCCGGCGGGCAGAACACCACGCTCGCGGATGAACCCGCCCGAACAGGGGCGGGACGCCCGATCCCGTGGCACTCTTGACGGGTGATCGTCGCCGTGGGCATAGACGTCGTGGCCGTGGACCGGTTCGAGCGCGTACTCGAACGGACCCCGCACGTCGCCGACAAGCTCTTCACCGAGGCCGAGCGCAGCGCCCCCGACGGGCGCCGACGCCGCACCGAGTCCCTCGCCGCCCGCTTCGCCGCCAAGGAGGCCGTGGCCAAGGCCCTCGGCGCCCCCGGCGGGATGCGCTGGGCCGACTGCCAAGTGCTCTCCGAACCGGACGGGCGCCCGTCCCTGGAGATCACCGGATCCGTGGCGGCCGCCGCCGCCCAGCGTGGCGTCTCGCGCTGGCACGTCTCGCTGTCGCATGATGGCGGTATCGCGACAGCGGTGGTGATCGCGGAGACGGCCTGAGGCCGACGAGGTTCCGGAGAGGAACAGCCATGGACGGTGCATGGTCAGCAGCGGCGGTCCGCCGCGCGGAAGCCCAGCTCATGGCGACGCTCCCGCCGGGGACCCTCATGCAGCGCGCCGCGGCCGGCCTCGCCGCCGAGTGCGCCTCGATCCTCAAGGCGCGCAGGGCGACGCGCACCGACCGCGCCGGGGTCTACGGCGCCGCGGTGACCGTCCTGGCCGGACCCGGCGACAACGGCGGCGACGCGCTCTTCGCCGCCGCCCGCCTCGCACAGCGCGGCGCCCGCGTCTTCGCCGTCCCCGTCATGGGCGACCGGGTCCACCCCGTCGCCGCCGCGGCCCTCACCCGCGCGGGCGGGCGCCTCGTCGCCCGGCCCCCGAAGCACTGCGACCTGCTCCTCGACGGCGTCCTCGGCATCGGCGGGCGCCCCGGGCTCCCCGGCCGCGCCATCGACCAGCTCGCGTGGATCGACGCCGACACGATCGTGGCCGTCGACGTGCCGTCCGGAGTCGACGTCGACACCGGGGCCGTCCCGGCGAGCGCCGTCACCGCCGACGTCACCGTCGCGTTCGGCTCCCGCAAGCCCTGCCACGTCCTCGGGCGCGCCGCCCTCCTCACCGGCCGGCTCGTGCTCGTCGACATCGGCCTCGGACCGCACCTCGACCCGCACCCGGCCGTGCGCGTCGCCGCCGAAGCGGACCTCGCCGCGTGGTGGCACCGGCCCGGCCCCGACGACGACAAGTACACGCGCGGCGTCGTCGGCGTCGCCGCCGGCTCCGAGCGGTACCCCGGGGCGGCCGTGCTCGCCACGAGCGGCGCCCTCGCCGGGCCCGCCGGGTACGTGCGGTACGCGGGCACCGCCGCCGACTACGTGCGCCGCGCCCACCCCGAGGTGGTGTGCACCCCGACGGTGAAGGAGGCCGGGCGCGTCCAGGCGTGGCTCGCCGGGCCCGGGTTCGGGACCGACGAGGCCGCGCTCGGGGAGCTGCGGGCGGCCCTGGTCTCCCCCGCGCCGGTCGTCCTCGACGCCGACGCCCTGACGCTCATCGGCGAGTTCCCGTCGGTGCTCTCGCAGCGCGAGGCGCCGGTGGTCCTGACACCGCACGACCGCGAGTACGAGCGGCTGTACGGGTCGCCGCCGAGCGAGGACCGCGGCGCGGCCGCGGCGGCGCTCGCCAAGCGGCTCAACTGCACCGTGCTCCTGAAAGGCCACCACACGGTCGTCGCCGGGAGCGACGGGGCGGTGTGGGCGAACCCGACCGGGCGGCCGCAGCTCGCGACCGCGGGCTCGGGCGACGTCCTCGCGGGGTTCATGGCCTCGCTCCTGGCGTCCGGGATGGACGCCGTGCGGGCCGCGGTCGCGGCGGCCTTCCTCCACGGCCGCGCCGGCGGGATCGCCGCGCGGGAGCACCGGACCGTGACCGCCTCCGACGTCGCACGGGCGCTGCCCGAAGCGGTCGGCGCGGCACTGGGCGCCGCCCCCGAGTGAGCCGGGGCGTAAGCCCGCGCGGCGCAGGTTGACGCGGTCCTCGAACCGGAGGCTTTCTGGGGTGTAAGCCCGCGCGGGGGAATCGTTAGCGGCCGCGAGGATGTCGGTCCCGCGAGGGAGGCTTGAGTATCGGGGGGACTCGCGTCCCCCTCCATGGGGTGTGCCCTGCGCCGGTGTGCTGTGCAGGCGCCGCCGGTCCTCGCCCGGAGCGTCGTCCTGGCGTTGCCGATCCTCGCCGGGGGGTCGTCCGGGCGTTACCAGTCCTCGCCGGCGCGCTTGATCCGGGACGGGGCCAGGCCGGTCTCGTCGAGCAGGTAGGTGCGCATCGCCTCCAGGCCGGGCGAGTAGACGTGGAGGCTGACGGCGGGGGCGCCGGAGTCGTTGCGCATGCCGTGGACGGTGCGGTCGTCGACCGCCGAGACGTCCCCGGCGGCGAGCGCCTTGCGGTGCAGGCCGGGGAAGTCGCCGGGGGTGACGGTGAACTCGGTGAGGCGCCCGGAGACGACCGCGACGGCGGCCGCGGCGGGGCGGGCGACGCCGCCGTGGTCGTGGAGTTCGGTGCCCTGGCCGGGGAGCCAAGCGAGGAGCCACGCCTCGTGGTCGGGTCCGGCGAGGACCAGGCGGGCCCAGCGGCTGCCCTTGGTGAAGCGCGGGCGGAGGGTGAGGTTCGCGGCGTAGAAGCCCGCGAGCGCTTCGAGGCGGCCGGTGCTGAGACGGGCCGAGCCGAGACGGGCGGCGTCGAGGCGAGCCGAGTCGAGACGGCCCGAGTCGGGGCGCGCGGCTTCGCGGCGGGCGGGTGCGGCGGGGATCACGGCTGACGTGCGCATGGATGCGGATGACCTTCGGTGCGTCGGAACGGTTGTCGGTGGCTGGGCGCGCCGAACCGCCGGTGGCGGGTCAGCGCTGGTGACAGCGGCGACAGGAACGCGACGGGAAGGTCATGGCGGTCATCCTACCAACTCCCAGGCAACTCACAGGAGCGACACACCAACGGTGGAAGCGTCGCTACGCTGCGAATTTGTCACGACCGGGGCCTACCGGAGCGGAAACGCGCGCGCTAGGCTCATGTTCGGCCTCGCGGCGACGTCGTATCGCGCCGGAGCGGGCCCGCCCTCGGAGCAGCCCCGGTACCCATCCCGACCTCCCGAATCCCGAAGGAGCACCCTCCTCGTGAAGCAGTCGTCCGTCCGCCGCAAGTGGACCTCAGCCGCCGTGATCGGCGGCCTCCTCATCTCGTCCGCCGCGTCCGCCCCCGCCTGGGCCCAGCGCGACACCGGCGACGTCAACGACGAGATCGAGGCCACCGACGAGGACCTCGCGGCCGCCGTCGACGAGTACAACCAGCTCTCGCAGGAGATCGAGGACAACGAGCACCTCATCGAGGAGACCCAGGTCTACCTGGAGGACGCCGAGGTCAACCTGAACGCGCTGCGCGACCAGCTCTCCGCGTACATCCAGTCCACCTATGTGGACCAGGGGATCGGCGACGCGGCGATGCTGCTCGACTCGGGCTCCCCCGACGCGTTCGTGGAGCGCCTCGACCGGCTCAACTCCGCGAACCTGTACAACTTCGAGCTGATGGAGGAGCTGCGCGCGGCCTCCGACGAGTACACGACCCAGCTCGAACTGCTCACCGACCTCCAGGCCGACATGGCGACCGACAAGGACGCCCTCGAGACCAAGGCCGACGAGCTGACCGAGCGGATCGACGAGCTCAACGAGGAGTGGCAGACCGTCGCCGGCGACGCCGTCAACGAGTTCGACCTGCCGCACATGACCGACGACCAGCTCGCGGTGGTCAACTTCGCGCTCGCGCAGCGCGGCGACTGGTACGTGTGGGGCGCGGCCGGACCCGACAACTGGGACTGCTCGGGCCTCATCCTCGGCGCCTACGCCGAGATCGGCATCGACCTGCCGCACAACGCCGCCGCCCAGTACAGCCAGACCGCGAGCATCAGCCGCGACGAGCTGGAACCGGGCGACCTGGTGTTCTACAACAACCTGGCGCACGTGGGCATGTACATCGGCAACGGCCTGGTCGTGCACGCCCCGAACTCCTCCACGTACGTGAAGGTCGTCTCGCTCGACCACGGCAACTCGTACTACGGCGCGACCACGATCCTGCACTAGCCGCAGACACCGCAAGGGCCCCGCGAGCGACCTTGCGGGGCCTTTCGCGTGCGCGCCTGCGCTAGACGGGGTCGCAGCGGACGACGAGGATCGCGATGTCGTCGCGAGGCGACTCGGGGGAGAACGCCTCGACCGCCTCCAGGAGCCCGGTGGCGATCTGGCGGGCGCTCTTGCCCGCCGCGCCGCGCACGGCCCGCTCGATGCGCTCGTGGCCGAACATGGCGCTGCCGTCGCGGCGCTCGGTGACGCCGTCGGTGAAGAACACGAGGGCGTCGCCGACGTCGAGGCGGACCTCCTCGGGGTTGACCTTGACGTCGGGGAACAGGCCCACGGCGGTGCCCTCGCGCCCGACCCACTCGACGCCGCCCGCCGCGCGCAGCAGGAGCGGGCGCTCGTGCCCGGACAGGCACAGGGTCGCGTTGACGGCGCCTGACGGCCCGCGGTCGAGCAGGGCCGAGGCGATCGTGGCGTACCGCAGGTCGCCGGGCTGCTCCAGGAGCGTCGCGTTGAGCAGTTCGAGGGCGCGCGGGAGCGGGCGGCCGTCGCGGGCCATGACCCGCAGGACGTCCCGGACGACGCCGGTGACGGCCGCGGCCTGCGCGCCCTTGCCGCACACGTCGCCGATGGCGACCCACAGGCGGTGGTCGGGCAGCTCGGTCGCGTCGTAGAAGTCGCCGCCGACCTCGGTGCCCGCGACCGGGCCCGGCCCGGACCCGGGCAGGCGCCGCGCGGTGGCGGGCAGGTACTCGGCGGCGAAGGACACGCCGGTGACGTCCGGGAGCGACCCGGGCATGAGCGCGGCCTGGAGCTCGTGGGCGACGGCCTGGCGCTCGGCGTGGATGCGGGCGTTGTCGAGCGCGAGCGCCGAGCGCTTCGCGAGGTCGGCGACGACCGCGCGCTCCTCGGAGGAGTGGTGGCGATCGGCGTGGCGGCCGACGGTGAGGACCCCGATCGTGGCGCCGCGCGCCGACAGCGGGACGGCGATGCCGTCGAGGCCGCGCGGGACCGGCAGCTCCATGCCCGTCCACCCGTCGGAGGTGAGCGCGGCCGCGAGCGGCGGCGCGGCGCCCTCCAGGCGCGCCCGCAGGTGCTCCAGCTCGCCCTCTTCGACGTGGGTGAGGGCGGCGAGGCGCAGGCCCGCGCCGTCCCCGGTGAGGTGGACGGCGGCCCAGCGGCCCAGCTGCGGGACGATGAGCTGCGGGATGAGCGCGACCGTGAGGTGCTCTTCGAGGGAGTGCGCGAGGAGCTCCCCGGCCTCGGCGAGGTAGGTGAGCCAGCCGGAGCGGCGCTGCTCGTCGGTGCGCATCCGGTCGATCTGGACCGCGAGCGCGACCCGCTCGGCGACGAGTTCGGCGAGCGGGCGCCAGGAGGGCTTGGGCTCCCCGGCCAGGAGGAGCCGGCCGTTCGCGGGGGCCGTGAGCGGCAGCGCGACCGCGACCGCCGTGGCCGCGACGTCCCCGAACTTGGCGATGACCTGGGTGCCGGTGCCGTCGCCCCCGTCGTACTCGATGGCCCCGCCGTCGGCGCCGGTCGCGTCGTGGCAGCGGGCGAGGAGCTCGGTGACGATCTGGTCGACCGGCAGCCGCGACTGGAGCGCGGGGGCGACCGTGAGGAGCGCGGCGAGCTGGGCGAGGTCGGGCTCGGACTCGGCGCCGCTGAGGTCCGGGAGGGGGCGCGGGGCCGGGGGCTTGTCGGGGTCGCGGTCGATGCGGAACCAGATGGACTTGCCGGTCGCGTCGTGCGTGGTCCCCCACGAGGACGCGAACCGGTCCACCAGCAGCAGGCCGCGCCCGCCCTCGGCGGTGACCTCCGGCATGGCCGCCTCGAGCGGGTCGATGCCGCCGGAGCGGTAGTCGGTGACGGTGACGCGCACGCCGATCGGGTCGGCGGCCACCGTCAGGTTGATGTCGGTGCCGGCGTGGACGACGCCGTTGGTCGCCAGTTCGGTGGTGAGCAGCAGGGTCTCGTCGAGCAGCTCGGTGAGTCCGGCCTCGGCGAGGACCGCGCGGACGGCGGCGCGGGCTGCGGCGGGGGAGCGGTCGTCGGCCGGCAGCCGCAGCCGACGGGCTGCCCTCTCGGGGTACGTCACGGGGCCAGTCTATGCCCGGCCCGCCCCGGCCCGCCGCACCCGCTCGGGCCGGTCTACCTGCCGCTGCGCACGCAACGGCGAAGGCCGCCCCGGCCGGCAACCGACCGGGGCGGCCTCCACTCACCTCGAATACCGCACGCCTTGCGGCGCTAGGGGACTACTCCCAGTTCTCGGCGGCCCTGCGGCGGCGCAGGACCGTGAACACCACGGCGCCCGCGAGCAGCGCGGCGGCGGCGGTGGAGATCATCACGATCGACGAGCCGCCGGTCACCGGCAGGCCCGGCTCCTCGGCGGTGGGGAGGTTGGGGAGGACCAGGTCGGCCTCGAAGTAGAACAGGCCGAACTCGTAGAACCAGTCGCCCTCGGAGCCGCCGGTCTCGACCAGCGCGAACTGGTTGTCCGACTCGAGGTCGTAGAAGCCCTCGCTGAGGGCGTCCTCCAGGCCCGCGGCGTCGACGTCGACCGCGTAGTACGCGGCGGCGTCGTCAGCGTCGACCTCGCCGACGATGTCGTAGTACAGCGGGGTCGCCTCGGACGGGGTGTAGGTCTTCCCGGCCTCGGCCTCGAAGCCGGTCACGATGCAGGTCGCGCCCCACTCCCAGATGGTGCAGTTGTCGTAGTACGGGGCGGCGTACGCGTGGTAGGTGAGGTTCCACGAGCCGTCCGTGATGAGGTCCTCGAGGCTCATCGTGTCGGTGAACACGAGGATCGTCGCGGCGGTCAGCTCGGGGTTCGCGGCCGCCTCCTCGACGTAGAACTCGGGCTGCGCGAGGACGGACTCGCCCTCGTTCGCGCCCTGGAGGAGCTGGTCGAGGTACTGGTAGGACCAGACGTGCTCCCAGCCCTCCTCCTCGCCCTCGTCCTCTTCGGCGGGCAGCTCCCCTGCCGGGACCTCGGCCTCGGGGACCTCTTCGAGGTCCTCGGGGTCCTTCTGCTCCCCGGCCTCGGTGTGCTCCTCTTCGGTGCCGGCTTCCTCCTCGGTGCCCGCGGGCGCCGTCTCGGTGGGGGTGGTGGCGTCGTCGGAGGGGGTCTCCTCCTGCGCGAACGCAGGGGCGCCGGCCGCGAGCGCGAGGGCCGCCGCGGCTCCGGCGGCGGCGAGCCGCACACCGGTCTTGTTGAGGGTGGACATACGTCTCCTATGCGATTCTCATTGGGGGGTGCGGCGTCCTGCTCTTCCGCTGGGGTATTCGCGGGTCCGCGGGATCGCTGCACAGGTATAAACGCGCCTCAGTGGACGACGGTTGCGTGTAACCGTCGCTTTTCTTTCCGTGACTTGTCGTGACCGGATACCACCCCCTGAGTAACCTGCCTTCACGTTTGCCCCCAGGATGTGACAACCTGGAAGGACCGCCTGTCTCCGCAGCTGAGGAACCACGCCATGACGGACACCGTTTCCCGTACAGCGAACCCGACCGATGAGTCCGACCTGCTCAGAAGCCTGGCCGACGCGCTGGGCGCCGTCGAGCGTGGCGACTTCTCGGTGCGGCTGCCCCGCGGGGAGGGCCTGGCCGGCGAGGTCGTCGACCGGTTCAACGCCGTCGTCGAGCAGGCCGACCGCCAGACCCGCGACCTTGCGCTCATCGCCCGCGCGGTGGGCCAGGAGGGGTCCTGGAACCACCGGCTCGTCATCGAGCACCTGGACGGTGGCTGGTCCGAGGGCGCCGCGAGCGTCAACCGCCTGGTCGAGGACCTGGTCCGGCCCACCACGGAACTGGGGCGGGTGCTGGAGGCGGTCGCCGCGGGCGACCTCTCGCAGGAGGCGGCCCTGGAGATCGACGGCACGCAGCTGCGCGGCGAGTTCCGCCGCCTCGGCGAGACCGTCAACCGCATGGTCGGGCTGCTGCGCTCCTTCGCGGGCGAGGTCACGCGTGTGGCGCGCGAGGTCGGCACCGAGGGCGCGCTGGGCGGGCAGGCCGACGTCCAGGGCGTGTCGGGGACCTGGCGCTCGCTCACCGACGCCGTGAACACCATGGCCTCGAACCTGACCGAGCAGGTCCGCTCGATCTCGACGGTGACGCAGGCCATCGCCTCGGGCGACCTGAACCAGAAGATCACCGTCAAGGCGTCCGGCGAGGTCGCCGAGCTCGCCGACACCATCAACTCCCTCACCGAGACCCTCCAGGTCTTCGCGGGCGAGGTCACGCGTGTCGCCCGCGAGGTCGGCACCGAGGGGCGCCTGGGCGGCCAGGCCGACGTGCCGGGCGTCTCCGGCACCTGGAAGGACCTCACCGAGTCGGTGAACGACATGGCCTCCAGCCTCACCGACCAGGTCCGCGACATCGCCAAGGTCACCGGCGCGGTGGCCCGCGGCGACCTGAACCAGAAGATCGCCGTGCCCGCGCAGGGCGAGATCCTCGAACTCAAGACCACCGTCAACACGATGGTCGACCAGCTCTCCAACTTCGCCGACGAGGTCACCCGCGTGGCGCGTGAGGTCGGCACCGAGGGGCGCCTGGGCGGCCAGGCCCAGGTGTTCGGGGTCTCCGGCACCTGGCGCGACCTGACGCAGAACGTGAACCAGCTCGCCGCGAACCTCACCGAGCAGGTCCGCAACATCGCGAAGGTCACCACCGCCGTCGCCAAGGGCGACCTGAACCAGAAGATCACCGTCGACGCCCAGGGCGAGGTCGCGGAGGTCAAGAGCACCGTCAACACCATGGTCGACCAGCTCTCGCGCTTCGCCGACGAGGTCACCCGCGTGGCCCGCGAAGTGGGCTCGCAGGGGCGCCTGGGCGGCCAGGCCGACGTGCCCGGCGTCTCCGGCACCTGGAAGGACCTCACCGAGAACGTCAACCTCATGGCCGCGAACCTCACCGCGCAGGTGCGGAACATCTCCTCGGTGGCGAGCGCGGTCGCCAACGGCGACCTCAACCGCCAGATCACCGTCGACGCCCAGGGCGAGATGCTGGAGCTGAAGTCGACCCTGAACTCGATGGTCGCGCAGCTCTCCCAGTTCGCCGACGAGGTCACGCGCGTGGCCCGCGAGGTCGGCACCGACGGCAAGCTCGGCGGGCAGGCGAACGTCCAGGGCGTCTCCGGCATCTGGGAGGCGCTCACCGACAACGTGAACTCCATGGCCTCCAACCTCACCAGCCAGGTGCGGAACATCTCCTCCGTCGCAAGCGCGGTCGCCGCCGGCGACCTCAACCGGCAGATCACCGTGGATGCGCAAGGGGAGATGCTCGAACTCAAGTCCACGATGAACGCCATGGTCGACCGGCTCTCGTCCTTCGCCGACGAGGTCACCCGCGTCGCCCGCGAGGTCGGCACCGAGGGGCAGCTCGGCGGGCAGGCGAACGTGCCGGGCGTCTCGGGCACCTGGAAGGACCTCACCGACAACGTCAACTCGATGGCCTCCAACCTCACCAGCCAGGTCCGCGACATCGCGAAGGTCACCACCGCCGTCGCCAAGGGCGACCTGAACCAGAAGATCACCGTCGACGCCCAAGGCGAGATCCTGGAGCTGAAGACCACCGTCAACACCATGGTCGACCAGCTCTCCAGCTTCGCCACCGAGGTCACCCGCGTCGCCCGCGAGGTCGGCGTCGAGGGCAACCTCGGCGGCCAGGCCGAGGTCGCCGGGGTCTCCGGGACCTGGCTCGCCCTCACCCGCAACGTGAACTCGCTCGCCGCGACCCTCACCCTCCAGCTCCGCGCCATCGCGAACGTCGCCCACGCCGTGGCCCGCGGCGACCTCACCCAGTCCGTCGACTTCGAGGCCGCCGGCGAGATCGCCGACCTCACCGAGTCCATCAACCAGATGATCACCGCGCTCAGGGACAAGACCCGCCAGAACACCGACGCGGACTGGCTCAACTCGAACCTCGCCCGCATCTCCTCGCTCCTCCAGGGCCGCCGGGGCGTCGAGGAGGTCACCCGCATGGTCCTCGACGAGGTCACGCCGCTCATCGACGCGCAGACCTCCACGTTCTACGTCCGCCACGAGGACGTCGCCGGGCACGTCACCTACCGCCTCAACGCCGTCTACGGCCACCCCAACCCCGGCGAGAAGAAGCTCATCGAGGACAACGAGGGCATGGTCGGCCAGGCCGCCGCCTCGAAGCGGACCATCCACCTGCACGACATCCCCGAGGGCTACCTGGAGATCTCCTCCGGGCTTGGCCAGGCCACGCCGACCGACCTCATCATCCTGCCGGTCCAGTTCGGCGACAAGGTCCGCGGCGTCATCGAGTTCGCCTCGTTCAACACCTACTCCGGGCTGCACAAGCGGTTCCTGGACGCGCTGGCGCCGAACGTCGGGGTCACGCTCGCCACGATCGAGGGCAACGCCCGCACCGAGGTGCTGCTGCGCGAGTCCCAGCGGATGGCGCAGGAGCTGCGGGCCCAGTCGAACCGGCTCCAGGAGACCAACGTCGAGCTGGAGGAGAAGGCGCAGCTGCTGTCGGCGCAGAACAAGGCCATCGAGCTGAAGAACGAAGAGGTCGAGACCGCCCGCAAGGACATCGAGGAGAAGGCCGACCAGCTCGCGCAGGCGTCGAAGTACAAGTCGGAGTTCCTCGCGAACGTCTCGCACGAGCTGCGCACGCCCCTGAACTCGCTGCTGCTGCTCGCGCGGCTCCTGTCGGAGAACACCGACGGGAACCTCTCCGAGCGCCAGGTCGAGTTCGCGCGCACGATCTACAACGCCGGCACCGACCTGCTCACGCTCATCGACGACATCCTCGACCTGTCGAAGATCGAGGCCGGGCGGATGGTCGTGTCGGTGCACCCGGTGGACCTCGCGGAGGTCCTGGGCGACATCGAGGCCGCGTTCCGGCCCCAGGCCGAGGACAAGGGCCTGGAGTTCAACGTGGACGTCGGCACCGGGGTGCCGCAGCTCATGCAGACCGACGGGCAGAAGTTTCAGCAGGTCCTGCGGAACCTCCTGTCGAACGCGGTGAAGTTCACGCGGGTCGGCTCGGTCACCCTCGCGGTGCGCCGCGTCCCCGCGGACCTGCGCTTCGACGCCCCGCACCTGAACGCGGCGGCCGAGCGGATCGCCTTGAGCGTCATCGACACCGGCATCGGGGTCGCCGAGGCCAAGAAGTCGATCATCTTCGAGCCGTTCCAGCAGGCCGACGGCACGACCCGCCGCAACTTCGGCGGCACCGGGCTGGGCCTGTCGATCTCGAAGTCGCTGTCGAACGCGCTCGGCGGCGACGTGTTCATCGAGCACACCGGCGACCACGGCTCCAAGTTCACGTTCGTGGTGCCCGTGGAGATCGACGCCGACGGCGACCTGCCGCTCATCCCTGCCGAGCTGCCGATCCCGATCGAGGAGCCCGGGATCCTCACCGGCGCCCCGGAGACGCCGTCCTCGTCGGCGGCCGCGCAGCACCTGGAGGGGATGACGGTCCTCATCGTCGACGACGACATCCGCAACGTCTTCGCGCTCACCGCGGCCCTGGAGCTGCACGGCATCGACGTGCACTACGCCGAGAACGGCGCGGACGGCATCGACGCGCTCCAGCGCCACCCCGGGATCGACATCGTCCTCATGGACTCGATGATGCCGGGCATGGACGGGAACGAGACGACGCGCGTCATCCGGCGGATGCCGCAGTTCGCGGACCTGCCGATCGTGTTCCTCACCGCGCAGGCGCTCGCCGAGCAGCGGGAGCAGTCGGTGGAGGCGGGCGCGAGCGCGTACCTGACGAAACCGGTCGACCTCGACCTGCTGCTGGACACGATGTCGCACTGGATCGGCGCGAACGGGAGCGGCGGCGCACACGGCGCGGCACCCTCCGGCCGCCGCGCCGGGTCCGGGCGGGACAATGGCGAACCGACCTCTGGAGGCACCGCATGAGCACCGCCCGCGTCCTGCTCGTGGACGACCGATCCGAGAACCTCCTCGCCCTCGAGGCGATCCTCCAAGGGCTGCCGGTGAACACCATCGCGGTGACCTCGGGGGAGGAGGCGCTCAAGCGGCTGCTCTCGGAGGACTACGCGGCGATCCTGCTCGACGCGCAGATGCCCGGCATGGACGGGTTCGAGACCGCGCGGCACATCAAGCAGCGCGAGAAGACCCGCCACACGCCGATCATCTTCCTGACCGCCGCAGACCGCGACGCGCACCTGGCGATGCGCGGCTACTCGGTGGGCGCCGTGGACTACATCACGAAGCCGTTCGACCCGTGGATGCTCCGCACCAAGGTCAAGGTCTTCATCGACCTGTGGGCGCAGGGCCAGGCCCTCCGCCAGACCTCCGAGCGCACCAAGGACCTCCGCGAACGCGAAGGACTCCTCACCAAGCGCCTCGACCAGGCCCGCGACGCCCTCGCCGCCTGGCACGAGGGCCGCGACGACGACCCGGAGATCCAGAGGATCCTCGCGCTCTTGGAGGCGGGCGCCGTCTAGCGACGGACCGGGCGCTCGCCATCAGGTTTTCAGCGGATCCCGGCACGCTTCGAGGCCGGGGCCATCCAAGGCGGGAGTCCGGATGCCGGACGGCACCCCTCCCGCGAAAGCGGGCACCCCAGCTGGAGGGGGACGCGAGTCCCCCCGATACTCAATCCTCCCTCTCGGGACCGACATCCCCAGGTCGCGCCTGGTGTTCGAACCGTTGGGCCGGAGCCGAATCGCGCGCACCCCAGTTGGTGGGGGTGCGAGTTCCCCCGCCGACGGCGACGCTTGCGAGCCGTCCATGGGCGCAGTCAATCCTCCGTCGCGGGTCCGACAACCGCTGACCGTCCGTGTTCGAATCGCAACCGCGACAACGATTCGTGTTCGTGATGCGGCCGGGTCTCCTGTCGCGGCGGAAAACCGGCTAGGGTTGTGCCGTGGTGCACCAGAAGCTCGACATCTCGGTATACCGCGAGTCGAACGAGACGATCGTGGCGCTGACCGGCGAAATCGACCTGCACACCGCCCCGCGTCTCACCGGCGCCGTCGACGCCGCGCTCGCGGAGGACCCCGTCCGGGTCGTCCTCGACATGCGCGGCGTGACCTTCTGCGACTCGCGCGGCCTGGGCACCCTCGTCATCCTCGCCCGCGCCGCCGCTCGCTCGCGCGCCGTCCTCGTCCTCGCGAACCTCGGCGACTTCCTCAAACGGCTCCTCGCCGTCTCCGGGATCGGCGACCACTTCGTCATCCGCGAAGACCCCGAGGAACCCGGACCGGACGCCGCCCCCGACCAGGAGCCCGCCCGATGACCTCCGCCCTCTCCGAAGCGGCAGTGACACTCCTGACCGTCCTCGCCGTCGCCGGCGGCCTCGCGATCGTCGGCATCGCCCTCGGCTGGGCCGGCGTCGCGGGCAAGAACCGGGCCCTCACCGTCACCGGCGCCGTCGCGCTCTTCGCGGGCGGCCTCCTCGTCCTCGGCTGGGCCATCGTCGACGGCACCGGCGTCCGCGCCGCCACCGTCGGCCTCATCGCCGCGCTCCTGCCCGCCCCGATCCTCGTCGGCACGTTCCTGTGGCTCGGCCGCTACCGCCGCCGCCCCTGGCTCGTCCTCGCGTTCTGCTTCGGCTGGGGCGCCTGCGTCGCCACCGCGATCGCCCTCGGCGTCAACACCGGCATCGCCGTCCTCCTCGACCGCAACGGCTTCGACCAGGGCCTCGCCGCCGTCGTCTCCGCGCCCGTCATCGAGGAGATCGCCAAGCTCCTCGGCCCCCTCCTGGTCTACTGGACGGCCCGCCGCCACCTCACCGGCACCCTCGACGCCATCGTCTACTGCGGACTCGCCGGGGCCGGCTTCGCCGTCTCCGAGAACGTCCTCTACGCCTCGGGCACCTACGTCCTCGGCGCCTCCCTCGACGACGCCGCCGGCATCGCCCAGGTCACCATCCTCGTCGTCGTCCGCGGCCTCGCCACCATGTTCGCCCACCCGCTCATGACCGGACTCTCCGCGATCGGCCTCGGCCGCGCCGCCCGCCTCCCCGGACGCAAGGGCCGCCAGGCGGTCTGGATCATCGGCATGCTCCTGTGCGGCATGGGACTCCACGCCCTCTGGAACGGCTCGAGCCTCCTCGGCGTCGCCCTCGACATGCCCGCGCTCTGGTTCGCCCTCTACCCGGCGTTCCTGGCGCCCCTGTTCTTCACCATGGTCGGCGCCGCCCTGTGGCTGCGCGCCGCCGACGCCCGCCGCACCCAGACCGCCCTCGCCCCGCTCGTGGCGGCCGCCCAGATCTCCCCGCCCGAGCTCGCGTCCCTCGCCACGTTCTCCCGCCGCTCCGCCGCCCGCGACTGGGCCCTCCGCTGGGCCGGGAAGCCCGGCGAGGCCGCCATGAAGGACTTTCAAAGGGCCGCCTCCGACGTCGCCGAGCAGTACGACCTCGCGAGCATCGGCGCGCCATGGAGCGAACGCGAGGTCCACGAAGGCGTGCAGCGCATGAACACCGCCCGCACCGGCTACGTCGGCCGCGACCCGCGCACCCCGCCCGCGCTGTGGGACGGGCACCGCTACCACGTCGCCTTCCCCGACGGCCAGATGCGCGCGATCGAGCCCCCCGCGCAGCCGGTCATGCCGCTGCCGCTCGCCCCGCCGCCGCCTCCACCTGCGTACCCTGTCACGTATGCATGAGGGACCCATAGGGCCCACCTCCTGGACCGGGCCCGAAGCGCCCCCGCCGCGCACCGGGCGCCCCCGCTGGAGGGAGCCCCACCCCGTCCGGGTCGGCCCGGTGGCCGCCGGCGCCGCCCTGTCCGGCCTGTGGGTGCTGTTGTGGCTCTTGGCCTATGCCAAGGGCGCGGACGGCGGCGCCCTGACGGGGGCGGGCTTCGCCTGGGTGACTTTGGCCGCGAGTACGATCGGGGCTGTCGCCGCAGCTTCGCTGGCGCGCTACGGTGACCGCGGGGCGGCGGTCGGCGTTGCCGCAGTCGCAGGGACGGCCGCTGGGGTCACCGGCCTCTCGTGCGAGCTGTATCTTTTGCTGACCGGCGATTGGATCCTGTGGTTACATCGACCGCGGGCCGCCACATCCTTCAGTAGGTCGTTCGGACAGCTGCCGCAGGCCGCTGGTTCCATTGAGTGAGAAGACGGGGACGGATCGTGTCGTATTTCGCTGTGGCTGTGGGCCGCGAGGGAGACGATTGGGAGGCCGCTGAGGTCGACCTCGACGCTGTTGCCGACGTCGAGGACGCGGCCGAGGCCATGCGTGAGGCTTTCCCTGACGCCGACCTGACGCTGCTCTTCGTCGACGCCGACGACGAGTACCTGACGGTGATGCGCCTCGACAACGGCGACGACCTGCGCACCTTCGGCTCCGACGCCGAATACGCGTCGCAGTCGCGCCTGGGCGAGGCCCTGCTGGGCGACCTCGAACCCGAGGACACCGAGGAGATCGACTCCGAGGACGAGGAGTCCATCGCGGCCCGCCCGACCGAGCTCGACGCCGAGCCCGTCGGCGAGGCGGACCTCCTGGGCGACCTGGGCGTGCCCGGCTCGACCCTGCTGGCCCTGTGCGCCAAGGAGGGCATGATGCCCTCCGACGTCGTCTCCGAGGTCGCCAAGTCGATCGGCTTCGCCGAGGCCCTGGAAGACGCCACCGGCGCCTAGCCCCCATGCAGTCCCGCCGCGAGGTCCACGAGCACTGGATGCGGCGCGCCCTCGACGCGGCGCGCGGCACCGGCCTCTCGGCGGGCCGGGAGGATCGAGGACGGCCAGGCAGCCCGGCACGCCAGGCCGATCCCGACCCGGTCCCCCCGCGGCCCGACCTCCCTGTGGGCGCCGTCGTCGTCGGACCCGACGGGCGCGAACTCGCCGTCGCCGCCAACGCCCGCGAGGCGCTGGGCGATCCGACCGCGCACGCCGAGATCCTCGCCCTGCGCGCCGCCGCCGCCGTCCACGGCGACGGCTGGCGGCTGGAGGGCTGCACGCTCGTGGTGACCCTGGAGCCGTGCACGATGTGCGCCGGCGCTGCGGTGCTCGCCCGGGTGGGTGAAATCGTCTTCGGCGCTTGGGAACCGAAGACCGGCGCGGTGGGGTCCCTGTGGGACGTCGTCCGCGACCCCCGCCTCAACCACAACCCCGACGTCTACGCCGGCATCCTCGAAGCCGAGTCCGCGGCCCTGCTGCGGGAGCACTTCGGCAGGGCGCCACGCGCGTAGGCGGGGTGGGCGACCCGGACGGCCTCGTCCTTGGCCTGCTGCCAGGGCGCCACGCGCGTCGGCGGGGTGGGCTGGGCCGGAGCGGCGGTCCAGTGGACCACCGCGGTGCCTCGACGGCGTTTCCAGGCGTCAGCCTTCAAAACGGACAGACGAAGGACCCCCGATGCCAAGGGTGGCACGGGGGTCCGACATGCTTCGGTGCTTCTGTTCGATTCGCCTGGTCATCCGCCGGGCGGGCCCGCTGTCCCGGCCAGCCCGGACCGCCTGCTCGAACCGCCCGTCCGAACGGTCCGCCCGGACAGCTCGCCCGAACCGCCCGGCTACTCGGTGGCGGCGGTGCCCGCCTTCTCGGCCTTCACCTCGCGGCTCCTGGCGAGGAGCTGGGCGATGTCGATGACCTCGACGTCCTCGCGGCCCGCGTCGGCGACGCCGTCGCGGAGCATCGTGGAGCAGAACGGGCAGCCCACGGCCACCGTGTTCGCGCCCGTCGCCACCGCCTCGTCGGCCCGCTCGCGGTTGACGCGCTTTCCGATCGGCTCCTCCAGCCACATGCGGGCGCCGCCCGCGCCGCAGCAGAACGACTTCTCGGCGTTGCGCGGCATCTCCGTGACCTCCGAGAACGAGCCCAGCAGCTCGCGCGGCGGCGTGAAGATCCGGTTGTGGCGGCCCAAGTAGCACGGGTCGTGGTAGGTCAGCGTGCCCTCGTGCTGCTCGACCGGCGTGATCTTCCCGGCCTGCACCAGGTCGCCCAGCAGCTCGGTGTGGTGCACGACCTCGTAGTTGCCGCCGAGGTCCTCGTACTCGTTCCCGATGGTGTTCAGGCAGTGCGGGCAGGTCGCGACGATCTTCACCGCGCCGACCCCGTTCAGCGTCTCCACGTTCTGCTCGGCGAGCATCTGGTACATGAACTCGTGCCCGATGCGCCGCGCCGAGTCGCCCGTGCAGGTCTCGGCCTCGCCGAGCACCGCGAACTTGACGCCCGCGTCGTGCAGCAGCGTCGCCACCGCGCGGGAGGTCTTCTGCGCCTTGGGGTCGTACGCGCCGGCGCACCCGACCCAGTACAGGTACTCCCAATCGCCGCCCGCCTCGGCGATCGGCACCTCGAAGTCGAGCGGCTCGGCCCACTTGAGGCGCTGCGAGGGGTTCTCGCCCCACGGGTTGCCCTTGTTCTCGAGGTTCCGCAGCATCGTCTGGGCCTCGGCCGGGAAGTCCGACTCCATCATGACCATGTTCCGGCGCAGGTCCAGGATGTGGTCGACGTGCTCGATGTCGACCGGGCACTGCTCGACGCACGCGCCGCAGGTCGTGCACGACCACAGCACGTCCGGGTCGATGACCGACCCGATGATCGAGATCGGCTCGATCTCCATGCCGTCCTTCGCGAGCGCCGTGCCGCCGCGCTCCTTCGCGATCGCCGCGGCCTTGAGGTACGGCGCCTGCTCGTACAGGTGGTCGCGCAGGTCCGTGATGAGCTTCTTCGGCGACAGCGGCTTCCCGGTGTTCCATGCGGGGCACTGCGACTGGCAGCGGCCGCACTCGGTGCACGTGGAGAAGTCCAGCAGGCCCTTCCACGAGAAGTCGGTGATCACGCTGACGCCGAACGGGTCCGTCTCCGGGTCGGCCGTCTCGAAATCGGCCGGCTCGCCCTTGACGAGCATCGGCTTCGCGGCGCCCAGCGAGACCGCGCCGTCGGCGTTCCGCTTGAAGTAGATGTTGAAGAACGCGGTCACCCGGTGCCAGCCGATGCCCATCGACGGGTGCAGAGCCAGCATGAGGAAGAACGTCCACGAGACGAGGATGTCGAGCAGCGCAACCAGCGTGATCGCCGTCAGCAGCGAGTCCTCGGAGGCGCCGTCCCAGATCCCCGCGACGAGCGAGGACACCGGCGAGGTCCACTCGTGCTCGATGTCCCCCAGGGCGACCTTGAACGTGCGGATCGTCATGTGCGACAGGACGATCGTGAAGATCGTGGCCTCGATGTAGAAGGCCATCCACTGCCGGGAGCCCTCGAACCGGGACGACGAGCGCCGCTGCCCGGCGTCCGAGGCGGTGCCCTGCGGGGGCACCTTGTTCGCGCGCGGCAGCCGGAAGATCCGGACCAGGAACAGGCCGAGGATCGCCACGCCGGTGAGCACCGTCAGGATCTCCGAGCCCAGGAGCCACAGGCTCCAGTGCCCGACGACCGGCAGCGCCCAGTGCGGGTTGAGGACCTCGAAGTACGACTGGAGGAGGGCCGGGAACAGCAGGAAGAACCCGAAGAACACGGCCCAGTGCGCCAGGCCGACCCAGTGCCACTGGAGCATCCTGGTGTGGCCCAGGGACTCGCGCAGCATCGTCTTCACCCGCGTGCCGCGGTCGCCCTTCCGGGTCAGGTCGGGCGCGCCGAGCCTGACGAGCGCGAGCATCCCCAGCCCGGCGCGGACGAACAGCCAGATGGCGAGCGCGGTGTACGCGAACGCGATCACGGCCGTGACGATCTGGACGACTCCCATGGCGACCTCTCGACGGTGCTGTCACACGTGTTGTCAGACGACAGTGGTGCTGCCGATCACGATACATGTTACTGGTCGGTAGCCACCATGTCGAACGCGACTGCACCCGGCCCGACCGCACCGCGCGGGGCACTGCCGAGCCCGCACGCCGCGCCGAAAGCGCCGACGGCCGGTCCGCCGGACCGCATCGCCGAGCACACTCCCCGAACCGCCCCGCGAACAGGCGACCCCTTCGCGTGCAACCGGTTCCAACCGCACCGCGTGTAAAGGAAGCCGCACCCCGGCCCGCGACCCCCGACAACCCCATAGGACATCTGAATGAGCGAAACCCCTCCCCTGAAGCGCAGGCGCGGCCTCGGCAGAGCCGCCGCGGCGACCGCCACGGCAGTGGCCGCCGCGGCCCTCCTCGCCGCTCCCGGCACCGCCTCGGCGCAGGACGCCGTCGACTGCTCGGCCCTGGGCAGTCTCCCCTCCGCCGACGGCCTCGCCGCCGCGCTCCGCATCGCGACCGCCTGCGACGTCGAAGTGCGCCTCGAAGCGGAGTCCTCGCCGTACGCGACCACGTACGTCACCCCGCAGTGGCAGCTCCGCTACGTCGGCACCGCCGGCCCGGTGCAGGGCGACAGCGCCGGAGAGACGGCGGACCCCGTGCTCGTGGAGTCGGGGGATGCACTGGTCGTGGACGGCACTCCGTGGCCCGTCGGCTTGAGCCGCACCGACACCGACGGTCCACTGCTCACCGACGGGGCGGCCGCGCTGGACTGGGTCGGCGAGCAGCCCGTGCCCGAGTACTCCGGCACCACCGCGACCTACGGCGAACTCACTCCGGGCCTGGACCTCACCGTGGAGGCCGGGGTCTCCACCACCCAGCTCCGCTTCACCGTCGACGGCCCCGAAGCATGGGACGCGCTCGCGTCGGGGCTGACGGTCAGCAGCGACATCGGCACCTTCAGCCGCTTCCCCGGGCTCTTCTCGGTCCTCACATACGGCGACTTCGGAACCCATCCCCACATCGGCGCTCTCACTCCGTTCAAGATCCGGGATGCCGATGGCACCGGCCTCACGGTTCGGGTCCACCAGACTTCCAACGGTTCCGAGACCGTCGTCCTGTGGCCCCCGACGCAGCCGATCGCGGACCTCGCGTTCCCGCTGGCGGTGACCACCGAATGGATCTCGGTCAACCGGCAGGTCAACGAGTGGGGCGCCGTCACCTCCGCCGCGCAGACGCTCCCGATCTACCGGGGCGGGGCCGGTCTCGACGAACCGTACTTCACCGCGGCGGGCGAGGCCGGCGACCTGGTGGTCGGCCCGTACTGCGACCTGCTCGCCGACCCCGAATGCACCGAGGTGCACGAGGCCGCCGGCTACTGGGACTTCGAGGTGCCGGGCAGGACCACGCTGAACCCTGCCGGCGCCGCGTGGCTCAACTATCCGCTGGTGTCGGCGACCTTCAGCATCGACGCCGCAGCGGGCGCCGAATGCGTCGCACCGGACCTGTCCGCGACGTCGGTCGACGGCTACCACGCCGGCCACGTCTGGAAGTACCGCGACACCGAGGGTAGTCCCGCCGCCAGCGGCGAGTGCATCGACGGCACCGCCGTCTACGACATCACCGGTCCGATCCCCGACCCCTCCTCGTTCAACCTGGCGATGCTCGGCAGCGAGGAGACCGCGCGCTTCGACGGCGGTTCGGCCCGCCTCGAGGTCGTCCGCGACATCCGCGGCCTCGACTTCAAGGGGGCGGCCCAGCGGGTCTGCAGCACCGGCACCGCCTTGACCGCGTACTCGAACGATGCGACACCCCAGTACGGCGGGTTCAAGGTCGACGACTGGGACGGTCTGACGGCGGCGCTCGACCTCTCCTGGACCGCGACGTTCCGCGACGACACGGGTGCCACCGCGCTCGCCACGGCCCCGCGCGACCTGGTGCTCGGCACGACCACCCCGTTCTACAGCCCCGAGGCGCCGCTGCCCGACGGCCGCTACGAGGTGACCTACACCTTCACCTCCGCCGACGGCGCCTTCACCCACACGCCGATGCCGTGCAGCATCGCCGTCGACACGGCCGCTCCCGAGGTGGTCGTGCTCGACGTCGACGATCGGCAGCGATACGTGGGCGAGGAGTTCGAGGTGACCGTCGAGGTCGCCGACGACGGCTTCCCGGCCGACTGGCGGTACCTGACCCTCCACTGCCTCTACTCCGGCTGCGAGATCGAAGGCAGCTCCGAGACCCTCACCGTGCGGTTCACCGACGAGTCCACCGCGACGTTCCCGGTCACCCTGGAGTCGACGGGCCTCGAGCTGCCGGTCTCGCTGTACGACAAGGCGAACAACCAGGACCTCGCCTCGGTCTCCGTTCCGGCGACGTACTCGCGCAACGACTTCGACGGCGACGGACACCAGGACCTCATGGCCGTCCGCGAGGCCGACGGGCACATGCTGTTCCACGCCGGGAACGGCGACGGGACCTTCGACGCCGGTGTCTCCAAGGGCGCGGGCTGGGGCGGCGTCGACGCCGCGATGGCGGGCGACCTGAACGGCGACGGCAGGGCCGACCTCCTCGGCAGGGACACTCGCACCGGGAGCCTCTACCTGTACCCGGGGAACGGTGCGGGCGGCTGGAGCACCCGCGTGCTGATCAGCGCTGGCTGGAACACCACGGGCGCCTTCACCTCCGGTGCCGACGTGAACCGGGACGGCAGGGCCGACCTGCTCGCCGTCAAGCAGTCCGACGGCAGGCTCTACTCCTACCCGGGCAAGGGCGACGGCACCTTCGGGACCGGCACCGCCATCGCCAGCGGCTGGGGCGGCTTCGACGCGGTCACCGCCGCGGGCGACCTCGACGAGGACGGCTACGACGACCTCCTCGCCCGCGACGCCCGGACCGGCGGCCACTACCTGTACTTCGGGAACGGCAGCGGATTCGGCGACCGGGTCGCCGTCCCGGCGGGCCTCGACGGCACCGGGACCGACCGCTACCGCCAGGTGACCCCCGTCGGCGACGTCGACGGCGACAACGCCGAGGACCTGGTCGCGATCGACTCCCGCACCGGGGAGCTGGAACTGCACTCGCTCCGCGGCGACGGGACCGCGCTCCACGAGGGCGAGACCGTCGCGACCGGGTGGGGCGGCAGCCGCCTCGCGTCCGCCGCGGACGACCGCACCTACGACTACACCGGCGACGGGAACTCCGACGTGCTGGCGCGGCGGGGCTCGGACGGGAAGTTGTACGTGTACAACGGGAACGGGTCGACCGGGTTCGGTCCGATCGGGACCTGGGGCATCGATCTCAAGGGCCTGACGCTGCTGGAGACCGCCGGGGACTTCGACGGCGACGGGTTCGCGGACCTGCTCGGCCGCGACTCCGGCGGGATCCTGTACCTGTACCGCGGGGACGGGACCGGCGGGTACGACCCCGCGCGGCGCCTGCGGATCGGGTCCGGGTGGAACGGGATGAGCGCCGTCGTGTCCGGTCAGGACTTCGACAGCGACGGCTTCGCGGACATCGTCGGGCGCGACCAGGCCACCGGCTACCTCTGGCTCTACCCGGGCCGGGGCGACGGCACGATCGGCGCGAAGGTGCAGTTCAGCACCGGATGGAACGGCATGCGGGAGATCACCTCGCCCGGCGACCTCGACCACGACGGCCACGCCGACGTGATCGGGATCCGCTCGTCGAACGACTGCATGTACTTCTACGGCGGCAAGGGCGACGGCACGCTCAAGGCCGGCGTGCAGGTCAGCTGCAACTGGACCGGGTACGACCAGGTCGCCGCCGTCGGGGACTTCGACGGCGACGGGCACGGCGACTGGATCGCCCGCCGCGTGGCCGACGGGCGCGTCTACCTGTACCAGGGCACCGGGACCGGCGGCTTCACCACCCGGATCACCCTCGTGACCGGCTGGACCTGGGCGAACGCCATCGCCTAAGGCATGAGGATAGGGCCCGGCTCCGAATGGAGCCGGGCCCTTTCCTTGTGCGCTAAGCGGATTCGCGGATGACGATCCGGGTGCCGAGGATGGTGACGAGGGGGCCGGCCTCCTCGCCGCGGATGCGGCCGCACAGGAGGCGGGCCATCTCGCGGCCCATGGTCTCGGTCGGCTGGTGGACGGTGGTGAGGGGCGGGTCGGCGACCTCGGCGAGGGGGGAGTCGTCGAAGCCGACCAGGGCCAGGTCCTCGGGGACGCGGATGCCGCGCTCGCGGGCGACCCGGAGGGTCGCGATGGCGAGGGGGTCGGAGTTGGCGAAGACCGCGTCGAGGTGCCCGGCGGTGTCGAAGAGGTGCCGGGCCGCCTTGATGCCGCTGGCCTCGTCGAAGCCCTCGGCGACCGACACGAGCCCCTCCTCGACGGGGAGGCGGTGGCCGCGCAGGCCGTCGCGGTAGCCGTTGAGGCGGTCGACGCCGACGGCCATGTCCTGGGGGCCGGCGATGATGCCGATGCGCTGGTGGCCGCGTTCGGCGAGGAACTCGACCGCCTGGCGGGCGCCGGAGCGGTTGTCGCAGTCGACGTACGCGACGGGCCGGAAGCCCACCGGGGTGCCGCAGAGGACGATCGGGATGCCCGCGTCCTCCAGGCGCTCCGGCAGCGGGTCGCCGGAGTGGCTGGAGACCATCATGACGCCGTCGACGTGCTGGCCCATGAGGTAGGACTCGAGGTCGGTGCGGTTGCCGTCGCGCGGCGCGAAGGTGAGCATGAGCCGCATGTTCTCCTCGGCGAGCTGCTCGGTGATCCCGCGCAGCACCCCCGCGAAGAACGGCTCGGACCACAGCCACTCCTGGGACTCGGTGACCACGAGCGCGACGGTGTCCGTCCGCTGGGTCACGAGGGTCCTGGCCGCCTGGTTGGGGACGTACCCCAGCTCCTTGATCGCGGCCAGGACCGCCGCGCGCGTGTCCTCGGCGACCTTCGGGGAGCCGTTGATGACGCGGGAGACCGTGCCCCGGCCGACGCCGGCATGGCGCGCGACCGTGTCGAGCGTGGGCCGGCCGCCGCTGCGCCTGCGGCCGGTGCGCTCGGCGGGCGGTTCACCCGGAGCTAGTCGGGTCTCGGTCATCGTGCATCACCTCGGGCTCTGTCGCGTGGAACTATTCTGCCTCACGATTCGAACGCGCGCGTCGCACCAGGTCGCCGTACCAGCGTCCGGAGTCCTTCACGGTGCGCTCGCCGGTCTCGAAGTCGACGTACACGAGGCCGAACCGCTTGGTGTAGCCCCACGCCCACTCGAAGTTGTCGGCGAGCGACCAGGCGAAATACCCCACGAGCGGGACGCCGGCGTCGATCGCGTCGGCGCAGGCGCCCAGGTGCTGCTGGACGTAGTCGAGGCGCTCGGGGTCGCGCACGCGGCCCTCGTCGAGCTTGTCGGGAAACGCGGCGCCGTTCTCGGTCACCGCGAGCCCGACCTCGGGGTACGTGCGGTGGAGGCGGGTGAGGACCTCCGTGAGCCCCGCGGGCTCGATCTCCCAGCCCATGTCGGTGACGGGGAGCCCGGCCGGGACGAAGCCGATGTGCTCGTTCGCCGGCCACGCGGAGCCGGCGCCGGTGGGGGCCGCGGAGGCCGAGGTGGAGCCCCCGTTACCGGTCACCGTGAAGCGGCTGTAGTAGTTCACCGACAGGACGTCGACGGGCGCGTGGATGGTCTCCAGGTCGCCGTCGCGGATGAAGTCGAAGTCGGTGATGGCCTTGAAGTCCTCGACGACGTCCTCGGGGTAGGCCCCGCGCAGGGCGGCGTCGGTGAACCAGCGGTTCTGGACCCCGTCGACGCGGCGGGCCGCGTCGAGGTCGCCGGGGGCGTCGCTGGCGGCGTGGATCGGGTAGAAGTTGATGCCGATGCTGACGGTCGCCTCGGGGTCGGCGGCCTTGATCGCGCGCGCGGCGAGGCCGTGGGCGAGCATGAGGTGGTGGGCCGCGGCGATGGACTCCGAGGGCTCGCGCCGCCCGGGGGCGTGCTCGCCGGAGGCGTAGCCCAGGAACGCCGCGCACCACGGCTCGTTCACCGTGATCCAGTGCTTGACGCGGTCGCCGAGGGCGGTGTGCGCGATGAGGGCGAAGTCGGCGAAGCGCAGCGCGGTCTCGCGCACGGGCCAGCCGCCCTGGTCCTCCAGGGCCTGGGGGAGGTCCCAGTGGTAGAGGGTGATCCAGGGGGTGATGCCCTCGGCGAGCAGGGCGTCGACGAGGTCGGAGTAGTAGCGCAGGCCGGCCGGGTTGACCCGCCCGTCCCCGTCGGGGCAGATCCGGGGCCACGACAGGGAGAACCGGTAGCTGTTGAGGCCGAGGGACTTGATGGTGGCGACGTCGCCCGCGATGTTGCGGTAGGAGTCGATCGCGGTGTCGCCGTTGGAGCCGTCGACCACCCGGCCCGGCTCGTTCACGAACGAGTCCCAGATGGACCTCCCGCGCCCGTCGGCGCCGGTGGCGCCCTCCACCTGGTAGGAGGAGGTCGCCGCACCCCAGGTGAACCCGGTTGGGAACCGGGCGGCCAGTGCGGCCGCCCCTTCGATTTCGTTGATCATCACTTGCCAGAACCTTCCATGATGCCGTGGACGATCTGCCGCCCGAAGACGACGAACAGGATCGCGATGGGAATGATCGAGATCAAGGTGCCCGTGAAGATCATCGAGAGGTCCGCCGCCCAGGTGGCGGTGGAGATCTGACGGATCGCGAGCTGGATCGTGGGGTTCTGCTCGCTGAGGACCATGAACGGCCACAGGAACTCGTTCCAGTTGAGCATGAACGTGAGCAGGCCGAGGACGACCATGGCCGGGCGCAGGGCCGGGAGCACGATCCGCCACCAGATGCCGAACGTGGTCGCGCCGTCGATGCGGGCGGCCTCGATGATCTCGTCGGGGATCGACTGCTCGACGTACTGGCGCATCATGAAGATCCCGAAGCCGTTGATGAGGAACGGCAGGATCACGGCCTGGAGGGTGTCGAGCCACTGGAGTTCGACCATGACCATGTACAGCGGCACGACGCCGAGCTGCTGGAGCGGGACCATCATGGAGAACAGGACCGTGCCCATGAGGAACTTCGAGCCGCGGAACCGCAGCTTGGCGAACGCGAAGCCGCCGAGGGTCGACAGCAGCACCACCGAGAACGTGACCGTGCCGGTGATGATGAGGGAGTTGCGCAGGCCCAGCAGCAGGTTGGCCTCGTCGCTGGCGAGCGCGGTCTGGATGTGCTCGCCGAGGTTGCCGCCGGGCAGGAGCGCGGGCGGGAAGCCGGAGGCGTCGGAGCTGACGCGCGAGGCGATGACGACCATCCAGTACAGCGGGAAGATCGACAGGAGCGCCACGAACGCGAGGCCGACGCGGGTCATGACCGTGGGGGCGAACACCCCGTCGGACTCGACCGGGGCCTTGGCCTTCCTGCGGCGCGGCGGCTTCGGCGGCCGGGGGTCCTCGGCGACCGGTGCGGTGGGGCGCGGGGCGGTGGCGGTGCTCATTTGTTCCCCTGGATGCGGTTGACGACGAGGAAGTTGAGGGCGGCGACGATCCCGATCACGGCGAACAGGAGCCATCCGGCGGCGGCGGAGATGCCGTAGTTGCCGTGGGTGCGGAGGATGTCGACCAGGACCATCGCGGTGGTCTGGAACTGGCCGTCGGCGCCGCCGGTGAGCCGTCCGGAGCCGAACATCATGGGCTCGACGAACAGGGTCATGCCGCCGACGGAGGAGACGAAGACGGTGAAGATGAGGACCGGCTTGAGCTGGGGGATCGTGATCTGCCAGAACTGCTGGCGGGGCGAGGCGCCGTCGACCGTGGCGGCCTCGTAGAGGTTCTTGGGGATGGTCTGCATGGCGGCCAGGAAGATGAGCGAGTTGTAGCCCATCCAGCGCCAGTCGATCATCGAGGAGATCGCGAACCAGGAGGAGATCCGGCCGGTCTGCCAGTCGACGCCTTCGAGGCCGATGAGCTCCAGGAAGCCGTTGACCATGCCGTACTCGGCGCCCCAGATGCGGGCGAAGATGACGCCGACGGCGACGACGGAGGTGACGATGGGCGCGAGGATGAGCATGCGCCAGAGCATCGGGCGCTTGAGCCGCTTGTTCAGGGCGTTGGCGACCATGAGGGCCACGACGAGCTGGGGGACGGTGGCCATGATGAACATGCCGAGCGTGTTGACCACGGACCAGTTGAAGCGGTCGTACGTGGTGAGCAGGAACTCGTAGTTGTCGAGCCCCACGAACTCGCGGGTGGGGCTGCCGAGCTTCCAGGCGTGGAGCGAGGCGTAGAGCGTGTACGCCATCGGGAAGATGCCGAAGACGGCGAAGAGGATGAAGTACGGCGACACCAGCGCGTACGGCGTGAACTTCACGTCCGCGCGGTTGAGCCGCTCGCGCAGGGTCAGGCGCGGTGCGGCGTTGCGGGTGGTCATGAGGGCCTTCCTTGGGACGGTCGCGGTGACGCCTGCCGCGCCGCCCGCCTGCGGTTCTCCGTGCGGACCGCCGTCGGCGGGTCCGCGGCTGCCGTACCGCGGTGCCGGTCCGGGTGCGGTCCGGGTGGGAGCCGGCCCGCCGCGGGTTGGGGCGCGGCGGGCCGACACGGTGCCGCCCGGGGGTGCGGGCCGGTCCTGGGGGTCGCGGCGAGCGGATGCCGGGAACCGCTCGCCGCCGGCCCGTGCGGCGGCACGTGGCCCGGGGCGCCGGAGCGCCGCCGGGCCCGGGGTCCGGCCCGGAGGAGGCAGGGTTCCTCCGGGCCGGACCCGCCGGGGGCTACAGGCCCGAGCCGGCCAGTTCGACCGCTTCCTCAGCGGCCTTCTGGATCTCCTCGGCGGCCTGGTCCGCGGTGAAGGTGCCGTCGGCGACGCCGTTCAGGACGCCTTCGACCGCGCCCTTGACCGGCGGGTGGTAGTACGAGTACTCGAGCGGCTCGAACGACTGGATCGAGGCGCCGATGATCTCGCCGATGGGGGCGCCGGAGAAGTAGTCGCTGGTGTAGCCGGCGACCTTCGGGTCGGCCTGCGCGGTGGGCGAGGACGGGAAGTTGCCGACGGCCTCGAACACCTTGACCTGCTGCTCGGGGGCGGTCAGCCACGCGGCCAGCGCGGCGGCCTCCTCCGGGTGCGCGGACTGCGCGGGCACGGCGAGGAAGGAGCCGCCCCAGTTGCCGGCGACGCCGGGCGCGGGGGCCATGTCCCACTTGCCGGCGTTCTCCTCGCCGGAGGTCGGCTGGATCACGCCGCCGGCCATCCACGCGGGGCAGGGCATGACGGCGTAGCCGCCCTCGACCATGCCGGCGTTCCACTCCTCGCTCCACGAGGCGAAGTTGCCGATCGCGCCGATCTCCTGGAGCTCCAGGACGGTGGCGACGGACTCGGTCGCGGCGGCGGAGTCGAGCGTGAGCCCGCCTTCGTCGTCGACGTACATCTGGCCGTCGCCCTGGCCGGCGAGCTGGCTCAGCAGCATGTTCTGCAGCTGGGTCGGCCCGTCGAGGAAGGCGGCGTCCACACCGGAGTCGACGAAGGTCTGCGCGACGGTCTTGAACCCGTCCCAGGTCGCCCACTGGGCGGCGAGCTCGTTGCGGTCGGTCGGCAGGCCGGCCTCGGCGAACAGGTCGGAGCGGTAGCACATGGCCATGCCGCCGATGTCGGTGCCGAAGCCGACGAGCTTGTCGTCGGGGGTGTGGCCGAGGCCCCAGGTGTTGGCGGTGTAGTCGGCCTCGCGGTCGCTGTAGTCGGCGGTGAGGTCGTACCAGTGCTCGGAGTTGTTGAACAGCTGGGGCGACGCCTGCTCGTCGATGCCGATCACGTCGCCGGCGCCGGAGCCGGTCTCGAGGGCGGTCTCCAGGTTGGGGCGGTACTCGGTGTCGAAGTTGACGCCGTCGCCTTCGATGACCACGTCGATGTCGGGGTTGGCGGCCTCGTACTCGGCCTCGAGGCCGGCCTGGGTGTACCCGAAGTTGCCGAAGATCGAGACGGTGAGGACGATCTGGCCGTCGGCGTTGGTCCCCGCCTCTTCGGGGTCGCCGTCGCCGCCGCACGCGGCGGTCGAGAGGGCGAGCGCGCCGGCGGCCGCGGCGGCGAGCGCCACCTTGCCGTGCCTGGCTTTGAGGATCTGCATCTTTGCTGGTTCCTTCCGTGCGCCTCGGCGGCGCCGTGTGTTCTGAGAGGGGTTTCGAGGGACTTGTTCGCTTGGCGCACTGGGCGGTGATGGTGCGGGCCGCCATGAGTGCGCGGCGGCCCGCGGACTGAAACCGCCGAGGCGATCGCCCTTGGGAGCGATACCAGGATCGTACGGGAGCGTGTTCCACGACGCAAGCCCGGATGTGAGGGTCGTTACGACTTCGTTGCGCTCGTGATCGCGAGCTGGGGATCGAAGGTCGCGAATCCATAACTGTGAAACCGGAATACCGACGCAATCAGCAGGGAAAACACCTGGCAAACGGCAACGGTTTGCCTCGTTTGAAGAGAAATTTAGAGATGTCAATGTATTGACATCGGGGGTGCCTGCTTGGGAGCATGGCCTGGGAGCGCTTCCGCATTTCGGTCCGATTCGTTCCACTCATGCGATTCACCGACCGCGAACCCGGCATGAGCGCTCCCATGAAAACGGACATACCCACCCACGTTCAGGAGTAGCCATAATGGAAACCGACAACCTGGCTCCGCCGCGCCGGCGGGGCCGTCGATGGCGCCGGACGGCCGCGGTCACGCTGCCCCTCGCGCTCGTCGGCACGTTCGCAGCGGTGGCCGCGCCGTCGGCCTTCGCCGCCCAGTACTGCGGCGGCGTCCAGTACAACGTCGTCTCCTCGTGGGGCTCGGGCTTCCAGGCCAACGTCGTCCTCACCGCGGGGACCGCCGGGCTCAACGGCTGGGACATCGAATGGGACTTCCCGGCCGGCACCACCGTCTCCAGCGCGTGGAACGTGGGCTGGAGCCAGAGCGGGCGCACCTTCACCGGCTCCGACGTGGGCTGGAACGGGAACATCGCGGCCAACCAGAGCCGCGAGGTCTTCGGCTTCATCGGCGCCGGCCCCTCCACCGCGCCCACCGGCATCACCGTCAACGGCGAGTCCTGCGACGGCGCCGAGGAGCCGGTCGAGCCCGAGCTCGAGGTCGACCGCGCCAACGTGGTCGTCGACGCCGGGTCCACCTCGGCGATCGAGGTCGGCTTCTCGGCTGCGACCACGGCCGCCCACACGGTGACCACCACCCGCACCTCCGGCTCGACCGACCTCACGGTGTCCTCGGGCGCCTCGCTGTCGTTCGCGGCCGGCGACACCAACCCCAAGCCGGTCACGTTCGCGGCCGCCGCGGGCGCCGAGCCCGGCGAGTCGGCCGTCTTCACCGTCGCGTCCTCGGGCTACTCGCCCGTGCAGGTGACGGTCACCGTCGCCGACCTGGGCGAGGTCACGCAGAACGAGGAGCGCTTCCTCGCGATGTACGACCAGCTCACCGGGGCCGACTCCCCGTACCTGCACGAGACGGGCGTCCCCTACCACTCGGTGGAGGAGCTCATCGTGGAGGCGCCGGACTACGGTCACGAGACGACCTCCGAGGCGCTGAGCTACCTCCAGTGGCTGGAGGCCGCCTACGGGCAGGTCACCGGCGACTGGTCGGGCTACAACGAGTCGTGGGACATCACCGAGGAGTACGCGATCCCGGGCCTGAACCCGACCTCGTACAACCCCGCCTCGCCGGCCTCGTACGCGCCCGAGTCGGGCGACATCACCGACTACCCGACCCAGCTCGACTTCAACGCCTCGGTCGGCGCCGACCCGCTGGGCCAGGAGCTGCGCAGCACGTACGGCAACAACCAGATCTACGGCATGCACTGGATCCTGGACGTGGACAACGCCTACGGCTTCGGCGAGTGCGGCGACGGGACCACCGAGCCCGCGTACATGAACACGTTCCAGCGCGGCTCCTCGGAGTCGACGTGGGAGACCGTCGCGCACCCGTCGTGCGAGACGTTCGACTTCGGCGGCGACAACGGCTTCCTGGACCTGTTCGTGGGCGACTCGCAGTACTCCCAGCAGGAGCGCTACACCGCCGCCCCCGACGCCGACGCGCGCGCCGTGCAGGTCGCGTGGATGGCCCAGCAGTGGGCGCAGGAGCAGGGGCAGAGCTCGACGATCTCCGGGTCGCTCGACAACGCCTCGAAGATGGGCGACTTCCTGCGGTACTCGTTCGCGGACAAGTACTTCAAGCAGATCGCCGGCGACTGCATCGGGATCAACAACTGCCCCGACGGCAGCGGCAAGAACTCGTTCCACTACCTGCTCTCCTGGTACTACTCCTGGGGCGCGGGCATGAACGGCGACTGGTCGTTCCGCATCGGCGGCTCCGGTGTCCACCAGGGCTACCAGAACGTCATGGCCGCGTACGCCCTCTCCGAGGGCGGCCTGGAGCCGAACTCGCCCACCGCGGCGAGCGACTGGGCGGCCAGCCTGGACCAGCAGCTCGAGTTCCTCGAGTGGCTGCAGGTCCCGCAGGGCTCGCCGGGCGCCGGCGCCATCGCGGGCGGCGCGACCAACAACTGGGGCGGCAACTACGGCAACCCGACCACGAACGCCGAGTTCGAGGGCCTGTACTACGACGAGCAGCCCGTGTGGCACGACCCGCCGTCGAACCGCTGGTTCGGCTTCCAGGTCTGGGGCATGGACCGCATCGCGCAGTACTGCATGGAGACCGACGACCCCCGCGCCTGCAACCTGCTCGACGAGTGGGTCGCCTGGGCGCTCTCGGAGTCGGACATCACCGCCGCGGACTACAGCCTGCCGGGCGACCTGGAGTGGAACGGCGAGCCGGGGGCGGGCCTGTCCGCCTCGGTGATCAACATGTCGAAGGACCCGGGTGTGGCCGGGGCGTTCGCGAAGATCCTCTCCTACCACGCCGCGGCCACCGGCGACACCGCGTCGCAGACGGCCGCCGCCAACCTCCTGGACGCGCTCTGGGAGGCCAACGACGGCGTCGGCGTCACGCAGACCGAGGGCCGGGCGGACTACTGCCGCTTCGGCGACGAGGTCTACATCCCCGAGGGCTGGACCGGCACCATGCCGAACGGCGACGTGCTCGAGAACGGCGTCACCTTCATCGAGACCCGGTCGTTCATGACCGAGTTCGAGGGCTGGGACCAGGTCCAGGCGTACATCGACGGCGGCTGCACCGGCCCCGCGCCGGAGTTCAACTACCACCGCTACTGGCACCAGGTCGAGGTCGCGACGGCCTTCCAGACCTACGCCGCACTGTTCGAGTAAGGAGCACCGCATGAGCGCGGCCGGTCGCGATGCGACCGGCCGCGCTTCGCTCATGTCGCACTGCTCGGAGTCCCGCGTGAGCACGGTCTCGCCTGAGCACGGTCTCGCCTGAGCGCAGCCCCGCGTGAGCACCGTCAGGCGTGAGCACTGTCCCGCGCGAGGACTGTCCCGCGTGAGCACACAGGTCGGGTCCGCCCGTGAATCCGCGGCCCACCGGGCCCGGCCTCTATGCTCAGCGGCGCCGCACTGCGCCGTGGGGGGTGTTCGGTCGGTGGTTCAGTCGAGGTCGATGTCGAGGTCCAGCCCCGCGTCCCAGAAGGTCTCGGCGACCGGGCGGGTGCTGGCGATCCCGGCCATGGCGGGGACGCCGCCGGGGAGGTACGTGGACGCGATGGTGGTGTAGTCGACGCCGTCGTCGGCGTGGGCGACGGTGATGGTGTCGCCGGACCGGATGAGCCGCAGCCAGATCTCGTCGGACTCGGTGTCCACCGGGAACAGGGACCAGTCGGTGCGCCCGCGGGTGGCGACGGTGCTGATGAGGTGCTGCCCGCCGAGGTACTCCGCGCCGGTGCGGACCCAGTTGGACTCGTCGACGCGGATGGCCAGGGAGGCTTCGGCGTGCTGGTGGCGGTGCTCGGGGCGCAGGCGCAGGGCGATCTCCCCGTCGCCCTTGAGTTCGAGTCCGTAGATGTAGACGTGGTCGCGCTGGGGCTCGTCCCCGGCGCTGCGGACGAGGGTGGTCTGGCTCTCGAAGTAGGGAGTGATCAATCCACCGTCAACCGTCCATTGTACTTCTTCTGAAGGAGACTGCATCAGTCAATGATGCCACACGCGAAAGGGTCGTTTTACGACAAAACGGACATGGTAACCCAAAGTTAATCCGCCGTTAGGCTCGGTAACCGGGCCGAAATACCAGCTCAACCTCGGTATGCGAGCAATAAAAGCGGTTTGCGTTACGCTCCTTGGAGAACGCTGGCACAACCACTGGAGTGGATTTCCGAACCCCTTGCCCCGCAACTCTACTCATCGCACTGGAATGGCGCGGCGCCCCATCCGCGGCGGGGTTTCGATCCGACCGGTCCAGGCTACTACTCCGTCGCCAGTGCCGCCTCCGCCGCGGGCGCGGCATTCCCGTTCCATGTGACTCGCGCGCGAATGCGAGTTCGCCTCTGCATTGCGCGGACGGGGGCGGACTAGAGTGCCGAGTGCTCATACCCGTGTCCTCTCGGGCTACTCGACCGTTAATCCGGATAGAGGAGTACGCAGGCACGGAAGCGAAGGCGAATGAGGAGATAGCGTGAGCATGCAGCATTCAGCGAGGCCGGGGGCGCAGGAGACGGAAGCGCCCGAAGGACGCGGGCTGCCGCGGCCCGAACGCACCGCCCCGCCCCGCCGCTCGCGCCACACCGCCGAACCCGCGGCCCCGGGCCAGGGGTCGATGGTCGTGCCGATCCCCGCGCGCTCGCGCCGCGCCCGCCGCGAGCAGCCCTCGAAGCTCTTCTCCCTGGAGGAGCCGCCGCCGCTGGAGGCGCCGGCCGGGATCACCGAGATCACCGGCTGGAACCTGGCCTCCCTCATGTGGCGCGACCACCTGCCCGAGCAGCTCCTGGGCATCGACTGCGCCTCCTGCCGGCAGGCGTGGCCCTGCGACACCTGGAAGATCGCCGACGACCTGCTCACCGAGTGCTGCGAGGCCGCCGGAGGGGCGCCCGCCGCCGCCCGGTGATCCCACCTGACGCAAAGTTGAGTCGACCTGACTCAACTTTAGTGCGATCGATCACAAAACCCGTGATCGCCTTGACAGTCGAAACGGCCCGGATGAACATTGAGTCTATCCGGCTCAACTTGGTTCGGGGGTTCCCGCCCGGCCGCTTGAGGCAGAGCATCGCCCCTGAGACGCAGGGGCATCTGTTCGACTACGTCAGGAGATCAACATGGCACGTGCGGTCGGCATCGACCTCGGCACGACGAACTCCGTGGTCAGCGTCCTCGAAGGCGGGGAAGCCACGGTTATCACCAACGCCGAGGGGGCGAGGACCACCCCGTCCATCGTGGCCTTCGCCAAAAACGGCGAAGTGCTCGTCGGCGAAGTGGCCAAGCGCCAGGCGGTCACCAACCCCGACCGCACCATCCGCTCGGTCAAGCGCCACATCGGCACGGACTGGGCCGTCGACATCGACGGCAAGTCCTACACCGCGCAGGAGATCAGCGCGCGGATCCTCATGAAGCTCAAGCGCGACGCCGAGGCGTACCTGGGCGAGAACGTCACCGACGCGGTCGTCACCGTGCCGGCGTACTTCTCCGACGCCCAGCGCACCGCCACGAAGGAGGCCGGCGAGATCGCGGGCCTCAACGTCCTGCGCATCATCAACGAGCCCACCTCCGCGGCGCTCTCCTACGGCCTGGACAAGGGCGAGGAGGAGCAGACCATCCTGGTCTTCGACCTCGGCGGCGGCACGTTCGACGTCTCGCTCCTGGAGATCGCCGACGGCGTCATCCAGGTGAAGGCGACCTCGGGCGACAACCACCTCGGCGGCGACGACTGGGACGACCGGGTCATCCAGCACCTGGTCAAGACCTTCAACGGCCAGTACGGCGTGGACCTGTCCAAGGACAAGATGGCCATGCAGCGCCTCAAGGAGGCCGCCGAGAAGGCCAAGATCGAGCTGTCGTCCGCGACCCAGACCTCGATCAACCTGCCGTACATCACCGCCGGCCCCGACGGGCCGCTGCACCTCGACGTCTCGCTCTCGCGCGCCGAGTTCGAGCAGATGACCTCCGACCTCCTCGACCGCTGCAAGAAGCCGTTCGAGCAGGCCGTCAAGGACGCCGGGATCAACGTCTCCGAGATCGACCACGTCATCCTCGTGGGCGGCTCGACCCGCATGCCGGCCGTGTCCGACCTGGTCAAGCGCCTCATCGGCCGCGACGCGCACAAGGGCGTGAATCCGGACGAGGTCGTCGCCATCGGCGCGACCCTCCAGGCCGGCGTCCTCAAGGGCGAGGTCAAGGACGTGCTGCTCCTCGACGTCACCCCGCTGTCGCTGGGCATCGAGACCAAGGGCGGCATCTTCACCAAGCTCATCGAGCGCAACACCACGATCCCGACGAAGCGCTCGGAGGTCTTCACGACCGCCGACGACAACCAGCCGTCGGTGCTCATCCAGGTCTTCCAGGGCGAGCGCGAGATCGCGGCCTACAACAAGAAGCTCGGCACCTTCGAGCTCACCGGCCTGCCGCCGGCCCCGCGCGGGGTCCCGCAGATCGAGGTCACCTTCGACATCGACGCCAACGGCATCGTGAACGTGTCCGCCAAGGACACCGCCACGGGCAAGGCCCAGTCGATGACGATCACCGGCGGCTCCAGCCTCGCCCAGGACGACATCCAGCGGATGATGTCCGAGGCGCAGGAGCACGCCGAGGAGGACCGGCAGCGCAAGGAGGAGGCCGAGGCCCGCAACATGGGCGAGTCTCTGGTCTACCAGACCGAGAAGCTGCTCGCCGAGTCCGGCGACAAGATCCCCGAGGAGCTCAAGGGCAAGATCAACGACGCCACCTCGGACCTCAAGGCGGCCCTGGGCGGCACCGACATCGAGGCGATCAAGCGCGGCACCGAGGAGCTGTCGAAGGTCAGCCAGGAGGCCGGGCAGGCGATGTACGCGGCGGCCCAGGCCGACCAGCAGGGCGGACCGCAGCAGCCGGCCGGCGGCGCGGGCGCTCCCGGCGCCGACGACGTCGTGGACGCCGAGATCGTCGACGACGACAAGGACCAGAAGTAGTGGCGGAGGACAAGAAGGACGCCGACGACGCGCAACCCGGCCCCGAGGACGGCGCCGCCCCCGAGGCGGATCCGGACGACGAGCTGACGGTCGACGACATCCTGGCCGCCGCCTCCGACGACGGCCAGGCCGCCGACGACGCGGTCCTGGTCCTCCAGGCGACCCTGGAGGAGCGCACCCGCGACCTCCAGCGGATCACCGCGGAGTTCCAGAACTACCGCAAGCGCGTGGAGCGCGACAAGGCCCGGGCGGGCGAGCTGGCGACGGCAGGGGTGCTCCAGAGCCTCCTGCCGGTGCTCGACGACCTCGACCGGGCCCGGGAGCACGGGGACCTCAACGGGCCCTTCGGCTCGGTCGCCGACCAGCTGGTCAACGCGCTCACCAAGCAGGGCCTCGAGGCCTTCGGGGTGAAGGGCGACCCGTTCGACCCGCAGATCCACGAAGCGGTCGCGCACATGCAGATGCCCGATGTGGACGGGCCGACGTGCATCGACGTGATGCGCTCGGGCTACCGCCTCGGCGACAAGCTGCTGCGCCCGGCCCTGGTCGCGGTCGCGGAGCCGTCCGACGAGCCGGCCCCCGCGGCCGAGCCCGAGGACGCCGCCGATGACAGCGCCGGCGACACCGCCGGTGACACCCCCGGCGACCTCGCCGAGGACGCGTCGGAGGCCGCCGAGACCGGGCAGGCCGAGGCGGAGGCCGCGGCGGACGGCGGCGACCCGGCCGAGGCGACCGCCGAGGACGCGGTCGAGACCGGGTCCGGCGACGCTCCCGAGGCCGAGCCGGCCGCGGACGCGGAGCCGGAGGCGTCCGAGGACGCCGCACCCGAACGCAGGAAGAAGAAGCGGGACAAGGGCAAGGACGCGTAAGTCCGCACCCTGGAGACAAACGAAGGAGGCGTCCGGTGGCATCGCAGGAGTGGCTCGAGAAGGACTTCTACGCCGTGCTCGGCGTGCCGCAGGACGCCTCCAAGAAGGACATCGAGAAGGCGTACCGCAAGCTCGCGCGCGAGTGGCACCCCGACCACAACTCGGCCGACGACGCCGAGGAGCGGTTCAAGGGGATCTCCGAGGCGTACTCGGTGCTCCACGACGACAAGTCCCGCGGCGAGTACGACCAGATCCAGCTCATGAAGTCGGGCCGGGGCGGCTTCGGCGGCGCCCACGCCGCCGGGGGCATCAACCTGGAGGACCTGTTCGGCAACGCCGGGTCGTCCTCGGGCTCGTTCTCCGACCTGTTCGGCGGGCTCTTCGGCGGCGGCGCGGGCCAGCGGCGCCGCGGCGGCGCCGCGCGCGGGAACGACCTGCGCACCAACGTCACCCTCGACTTCGCCGACGCCGTCAAGGGCTCCACCACGGAGCTGCGGATGCGCGCCCCGGGCGAGTGCGAGACCTGCCACGGCTCGGGCGCCAAGCCCGGCACCGCGCCCTCGACCTGCCCCAAGTGCAGCGGCCGGGGGCTCGTCACCGAGAACCAGGGCGCGTTCAGCTTCGCGCAGCCGTGCCCCGAGTGCGACGGCACCGGCACCGTGGTCACCGACCCGTGCCCCGACTGCGGCGGCACCGGCGCCACCACCAAGGACCGCGTCATCACCGTCCGGGTCCCGGCCGGGATCGGCGACGGCCAGACCATCCGCCTCGCCGGGCGCGGCACCCCGGGCGAGCGCGGCGGACCCGCCGGCGACCTGCTCGTGCGCGTCACCGTGCGCGCGCACCCGCTCTTCGCCCGCGACGGCGACAACGTGACCCTGCGCCTGCCGGTGTCCTTCCCCGAGGCCGCCCTGGGCGCCAAGGTGAAGGTCCCGACCCTCGACGGCCCCGTGACCCTGAAGGTCCCCGAGGGGACCCCGACCGGGCGGGTGCTGCGCGTCAAGGGCCGCGGCGTCCCCGGCAAGGGCGACCTGCTCGTCACCGTCGACGTCGAGGTCCCGTCCTCGCTCACCGCCGAGGCCCGCGAGGCCCTGGAGAAGTACGCGGCGGCCGCCCCCGCGCCCGACCGCGCGAAACTGGAACAGCTGACGGGCCAATGAGACCCGCGGCGCTCGAAGGTCGGCGGCGCCCCGCGGGGGGCCGCCGGAACAACCGGCGCGCCCTCCGGCGTTGTACCGAACGCGCGGCGCCCCCCGGCGCCCCGGGCCCCGGAGAGAGGAGTGAACCGTGACCGCAGCCGATCGCACGCCCGACGTGAACCGCCCCCGCGTGCGCGTCGAGATCTCCTACGGCCGGCGCGGACCGGACGAGGAGATCGACTTCGACGCGAAGATCCTCGCGATCTCCGCAGCGGCCGAACTCGCCGGGATGCACCCGCAGACGCTGCGCCAGTACGACCGGCTCGGCCTCGTCGAGGCCGCCCGCACCCCCGGCGGCGGCCGGCGCTACTCCGCCCGCGACGTGACGCGGCTGCGCGAGATCCAGCGCCTGAGCCAGGACGAGGGCGTCAACCTCGCCGGCATCAAGCGGATCATGGACCTCGAACGCGAGGTCCAGGCGATCCGGGCCGAGGCCCAGGCCGTCGTCGAGGAGCTCCAGCGCGCCCGCCGGCAGCTCGCCGAGCTGCGCGCCCTGGCCGGTCCGTTCGGCCGCTCCACCGACATCGTCCTGTGGCGGGGCGAACAAGGTTGACCGCTCGCCCGCCCTCCCGGTCCCGTTAAGATCGCCCCATGCGACGCAGACGACGACGGTACCGAAGTCCCCGGCCGCGCGGCCGCGGTCTTCCCGCATCGGAGCCTCCCTCCCCCGGGAGTGACCCGTGCTCATAGCGATCGGGCTGGTCATCATCCTGGCCGTCACCGCCGCCACGGGCTTCTTCGTGGCGCTCGAGTTCGCCTACACCGCGGTCGACCGGTCCAAACTGGAGGACCTGGCCGCCGGACCGGACGCCAAGCGCGCCGCCCGGGCCCGCCGGGCCCTCAAGATCTGCGGGAGGCTGTCGTTCGCCCTCTCGGGCGCGCAGCTCGGCATCACCGTCACCGCCCTGTTCGTCGGCTTCTTCGCCGAGCCCTACCTCGGTGAGGGCATGGCGGCGCTCCTCGGCGTCGCCGGGGTCCCCGCCGCGGTCGCCGTCACCACCGGCACCGTGATCGCGTTCGTCATCGCGAACGTCGTCCAGATGATCCTCGGCGAGCTGGGCCCCAAGAACCTCGCGATCGCCCGCACCGAGGCCCTCGCGCTCGCCCTCGCGGCCCCCACCGGCACCTACCTCACCGTGTGCGGGCCGATCATCCGCTTCTTCGACGCCGCCTCCACGAAGCTGCTGCGGCTCTTGGGCATCCAGCCGGTCGAGGAGCTGGAGCACAACGCGACCGCCGAGGACCTGCACCGCATCATCGACGTCTCCCGCGACGAGGGCGCCCTCGACGAGGAGCTGTCGGTCCTGCTCGACCGCGGCCTCGACTTCTCCGACACCGTCGCCGAGCAGGCCATGACCCCGCGCGTGGGCGTCCAGACCCTCCCGGCCGGTGCGACGGTCGCCGACGCGGTCGCCGCGCTCGCCGGCGGGCACTCGCGCTTCCCGGTGGTCGGCGACGACGTGGACGACCTGCGCGGCGTCGTCGGCATCACCCAGATCATCGCCGTCCCCCGCGCCTCCCGCGCCTCGGTCACCGTCGCCGAGATCGCCGACCCCGCGATGCTCGTGCCCGCGTCCCTGCCGCTGCCGCAGCTTTTGGACCAGATGCGCGGGCGCCACCGCCAGCTCGCGTGCGTGGTCGACGAGTTCGGCGGCTTCGCCGGGATCGTCACCCTCGAAGACCTCGCCGAGGAGCTGGTGGGGGAGATCCGCGACGAGCAGGACCGGTTCGAGGCCGTGCCCGTGGCCCTCGCGGGCGGCGGCTGGCTCATCCCCGGTCGCTGGCGCGTCGACGAGGTCGCCGACGCCACCGGCATCCAGCTCCCCGAGGGCGAGCACTACGAGACCATCGCCGGGCTCGTCATGTCCGAGCTCGGCCGCGTCGCCCACCCCGGCGATACCGTCGAGGTCGCGACCGCGGCGGCCGGGGACTTCTACGACGAGGACGGCGACGGCGAGGCCGACCCGGTCCCGCGCTCGGTGAAGCTCGTCGTGGTCTCCTCCGCCCGCCATGTGCCGCAGGCGATCGAGCTGCGCCCCGCGAACGGGGAGGGGGCGCCGTGAGCACCGGCTCGGCACTGCTGATCTCGGCGATCCTCCTGGCCGCCAACGCGTTCTTCGTGGCCGCGGAGTTCGCGCTCGTGGCCTCGCGCCAGCACCGGCTCGAACAGGACGGGTCCGCCGCGGCCCGGGCCGCCCTGCGCGGCACCAGGAACCTCTCGCTCATGCTCGCGGGCGCCCAACTGGGCATCACCGCGTGCACCGTCGGGCTCGGCGCGCTCGCCGAACCGGCGCTGGCGCACACCATCGAGGTCCCGCTGGAGCACCTGGGCCTGGAGGCGGCGGCGCACCCGATCGCGTTCGCGCTCGCGCTCGTCGTCGTGGTGTTCCTCCACATGGTCGTCGGCGAGATGATGCCGAAGTCCTGGGCGATCACGCACCCCGAGTCCTCGGCGATGGCGCTCATCTGGCCGTTCACCGGGTACGTGTGGGTCACCAAGCCGATCCTGCTGGGGCTCAACCACGGCGCGAACGCGATGCTGCGGCTGTTCAAGGTCGAGCCGGCCGACGAGAAGGCGCAGGCGCACTCCCCCGAGGAGCTGCGGTACCTGCTGCGGTCCTCGGCCGCCGCGGGCGTCCTCGGCGAGGAGGAGCACCAGATGCTCGCCCACGCCATCGAGGTGCAGCGCCGCGGGGTCGGCGAGGTCCAGATCCCGTGGGCCGAGGTCGTCACGATCCCGGCCGCCGCGACCGCGGTCGCGGCCGAGGAGCGCAGCCGCGACACCGGCCGCTCGCGCCTGGTCGTGGTCGACGCCGACGAGCGCCCGGTCGGGCTCGTCCACGTCCGCGAGGCCGTGCAGGCCGCGCCGGACGTAGCGGTCGCCGACCTGGCCGCCGCGCCGCTGCTCGTCGCCGCCGACACCACGGTGGCCGGGGCGGTGACGCTCATGAAGCGCCAGCGGGCCCAGCTCGCCCTCGTCACGGGCCCCGGCCGCGAGGTCACCGGCCTGGTCGCGATGGAGGATCTGCTGGAGGAGATCATGGGCGACTTCTACGACGAGACCGACAAGGCCGTCTAGCGCACCGGATACAAGAGAGGGTCTCGGCTTCGGCCGGGGCCCTTTCCGCTTCCCGCCTGGACGTTTTCGCCGCGACACGCCCGCCGGGCGTGTTCGTCGCGGGTTTCGGGCCCTTCAGGCGTGATCATGATTCATCAACCGTTTCCTGTGACTCTGGAAGACCATGTCGAAATTCTTCGAGGAAACCGGGCCCGAATTCGCCGTCTCCATGCGCGGCTACGACCGCCACCAGGTCGACGAGTTCACCTCCCGGCTGTATCAGAACATCAAGACCCACGAGCAGCACCGCGACGAGGCGGCGCGGGCACTGGAGGCCGCGGAGCAGCAGCTGCGCCGGGCCGAGGAGCGCATCGGCGCCCTGGAGCGGCGCGTCTCCGAGCGCGCCACCCAGATCGCCGAGGCCGAGCAGCCCACCCTCGCCGGGCTCGGCGCCCGCGTCGAGAAGATCCTGCGCGCGGCCGAGCAGGACGCGGGCGTCCAGAAGGCCGACGCGAAGCGCCAGGCCGCGGCCCTCCTCGCCGAGGCCCGCACCGAGGCCGACTCGATGATGCGCACCGCGCACGCCGAGGCCGCCGAGATCACCGCCACCACCGAGCAGGACGTCACCGAGATCCGCTCCCGCGCGGTCAACGAGACCACCGAGCTGCGCGAGAACGCCCGGCGCAGCCACGACCTGGCCGTCGCCGACGCCCACCGGGAGGCCCAGACCGCGCAGAGCCAGTCGCGCGCCGGGGCCGAGAAGGCCCGCTCGCAGGCCGAGCGGGAGATCGCGGTCATGCGGGCCACCTCGGAGCGGGAGATGACCGAGCTCAAGGCCCTCGCCGCCCGCGAGTCGGACCAGCAGCGCAGCGCCGCCCACCAGCTCCTGGCCGAGGCCGCCGAGTTCCGCAAGAAGAAGACCCAGGAGCTCACGCTCGCCGAGGCCGACCGCCGCGAGCGCGCGCAGAAGGAGGAGGCCGACCGGCACCAGCAGGCCATCGCGACCGCGCAGCGGATCGTCTCGGAGGCCGAGGACCGGCTGGCGCTGGCCGAGGAGCGGACCCGCTCCTCCGAGAACCGGGCGATCGAGCGCCGCGAGGAGGCCGACCAGCAGGCGAAGGACGTGGTGCAGCGGGCCGCCGAGCAGGCGAAGTCGATCAAGGCGGAGTCCGACACCGAGGCGGCGCGGCTGCGGCGCAGCGCCACCGAGCGCGCCGCCGAGCGCGTCCAGCCCCTCGCCGAGGAGGTCGCGGCCCTGGAGCGCCAGCGCGACAGCGCCGGTTCGAACCTCACCGACCTGCGCCGCCAGCTGGGCCTGGTCTCGGGCGAGGAGGAGAAGACGGTGTCGTCGTCGCTGTCGAGCTCGTTCGACTCCCCTTCGGCGGGTTCGGGCTACGACTCGGCGGTGAGCGGGGTGTTCGCGTCGGAGTCGGCGCCGCTGCCGATCAACCGGCAGCGGGAGTCGCCCGAGGACCTGGACGCCACCCAGCACCTGCCGAAGGTGCACTAGGGGGTCGTCGACACCCGCCGGGGAACGCACTCCGAAGCCGCGCGCGCCGCGGTCGCCCGTGCCGGAAGATCCGCTCGATGTCGAGCAATCCGCTCCGTGCACTGGCCGACCGCGGCGCGGCCCTATATTATAAATAAACTGAACTAATTCGGTGGGAGCGTCGCGCCCCAGCCCGGGGCCGGGTCCCCCGAACCGGTTCCGCCCCGGCGTGGCCGCATCCGAAGCGCCGCGCGGGAGCCGGACAACTGCACGACTACCACAGGAGCCCCCGCACTATGCAGCGCCGCATCTCGCTGATCCCTCAGCCGCAGCAGCTCTCGGCCGCCGCCGGCGACCTCGACCTGAGCACCCTCGACGCCATCGCCGCCGACCCCGAGCTGCACCCCCTCGCCTGGCTCCTGTCGGACCTCCTCAACCGGGGCACCGGGTTGCGCCTGGCCGTGGCCGGCCCCGAGACCGGCGGCCGCGTCCTGCGCCTGCGCCTCGAAGGCGACCGGCCCGAGGACCTGACGACCGCCGCCGAGGCGTACCGCCTCGACGTCACCGCCGACGGGGTCGTCCTCGCCGCCGCCCACCCCGCCGGGATCTCCCGCGGCATCGCGACCCTCCGCCAGCTCCTCCCCGCCGACGCCCTGCGCGAGGCCCCGGCCGCCGACCCGGTGGTCCCGCTCGTCGCCATCGCCGACGAGCCGCGCCTGCGCTGGCGCGGCGTCATGCTCGACGTCGTGCGGCACTTCCAGCCCAAGGACTTCGTCCTCAAGATGATCGACCGGGCCTGGCTGCACCGCCTCAACGTCGTCCACCTGCACCTCACCGACGACCAGGGCTGGCGCTTCGAGGTGCCCTCGCGCCCGAAGCTCGCCGAGATCGCCTCCTGGCGCGCCGAGACCAAGATCGGGCACGCCCGCGACGAGGCCGCCGGATACGAGCCGACCCCGCACGGCGGGATCTTCTCGGTCCCGGACCTGCGCGAGATCGCCTCGTACGCGCGCGAGCGCCACATCCTCATCGTCCCCGAGGTCAACCTGCCCGGGCACGCCCGCGCCGTCCTCGCCGCCTACCCCGAACTCGGTGCGGGCCAGGACAAGCCGGTGTCGCCGACGTTCGGCGTGTTCGAGGAGGTCCTCGAACCCACGCCCGAGGCGCTCGACTTCGCGCTGGAGGCGTACACGGCCGTCGCCGAGGTCTTCGAGGGCCCGTTCGTCCACATCGGCGGCGACGAGGTCCCGATGACCCAGTGGGAGTCCTCCCCGGTCGCCCGCGAGCTCATGGAGCGCGAGGGCATGGAGGACGTGCGCGGCGTCCAGGCGTGGTTCACGAAGGCGTTCTGCGAGCGCCTGACGGCCATGGGCAAGCGCGTCATCGGCTGGGACGAGATCCTCGACGGCGGCGCCCCGGCCGAGGCCGTGGTCCACGTGTGGCGCAACGAGGCGTACGTCAAGAAGGCCATCGCCGCGGGCCACCAGGTCGTGGCCTCGCCCGAGCCGTACGCGTACTACGACCACTACGAGAGCGACGACCCGCAGGAGCCGCTGCGCATCCACGGCCTGACCACCGTCGACAAGGTCGCCGGCTGGGACCCGGTCCCGCCCGGGATCGACCCCGACAAGGTCCTCGGCATCCAGTGCCAGCTGTGGTCGGAGTACCTGCCGACCCCGCGCGACGTCGAGTACTCGGCGTTCCCGCGCCTGTCGGTGATGGCCGAGGTCGGCTGGACGAACCTGGACGTGCGCGAGGCGAACCCGGTGCAGGACCGCCTGGAGGACCACCTGGAGCGCCTGCACGCCATGGGCGTCGACTACCGGCCGCCGACCGGCCCCGAGCGCTGGCAGCGCGGGGGCTCGGGCCGGCGCACGCGGTTCAACTGGACGTTCCAGGAGCACGAGGCCGAGTAGCCTTCGCCCCCAGTACACGAGAAGCCCTCGCGGCCCGTTCACACGGGCCGCGAGGGCTTCTTTACGATGGGGTGGTCCCCGGCGGCGGTGGGGCTATTGCGGGGTCAGCAGCAGGGTCAGCAATGGGAGCGCCCGCGCCGCCGCCGGGGAGTCCGGCCCCGGGACCGGGAGCGGCCCCGGGGACGTCTCGCGGCGGGAGGCTACGGCCGGCCGTACCCGTCGATGCCCATGATGTCGATGTCCGCGATCTTGACCACGGTCGTCGAGTTGGGGGCGTGGATGATCTCGCCGTTGCCGATGTAGATCGCGACGTGGCTGAGTCCGTTGTAGAACACGAGGTCGCCGGGCTGGAGCTCGTCGCGGGAGATCCGCGCCGTCTCGTTCCACTGCATCTCGGTGTTGTGCGACAGGGAGACCCCGGCCGCGCCCCACGCGCCCTGGGTGAGGCCGGAGCAGTCCCAGGAGTCGGGGCCGTCCTCGCCGTACACGTAGGGGTCGCCGAGCTGGTCGTAGGCGAAGGCCACCACGGCGGAGTCGCCGGTGTAGTCGCCCCACTCCTCCTGGTACTCCTCCTGGACGGCGTCGTCGTACTCGTCCTCGAGCGCGGCGATCTCGTCCTCGATCTCCTCCTGCTGCGCGTCGATCTCCGCGAGGATGTCGTCGGCGCTGGCCTGGAGGGCCTCGAGTTCGGCCTTGCGGGTCTCCAGCTCCTCGACCTGCGCGAGGGAGTCCTGGAGGGCCGAGTTCTCGGCGTCGGTGAGGTTGGCGAGGTACATGAGGCGGTCGGCGAAGTCCGACGGGTCGCCGGCGAGGACCGAGTTGACCATCGCGAAGTCGCCGCCGGTGTAGGCGGTCGCGGCGAGCTCGGCCACGCGGTCCTGCGCGGCGAGGCCGGCGGCCTCCAGGGCCGGGAGCTGCGCCTCGATGTCGGCGATCAGCTGGTTGGCGTCGTCGAGCTCCTCGCGCTTGGCGTTGTACTCCTCGATGACCTTCTCGAGGTCGGCGTGGCGCTCGTCGATCTCGGCCTGGATCTCCTCGCTCGTCTGCGCGGACGCCTGGGAGGAGGTGAACAGCGCCGCCGCCGAGGGCAGCAGGGCCGCGGCCAGGACGGCGGCCGCGATACGCCGGGTACGCACCAAGGGATGCGCTCCTTCCTTTTGCCGCCTACCGGGTTAGCTGTCGGGTTCGGGCGGAAGGAAGGGTCGCCCTACGCGCGATGGCGCGATTCACCCCGCCGGCCGGGTGTGGGCGGCCGACTGCTGGTTCCCCGGCTCGGTGACGCTGGGGCGCTTCACCGACTCGACGGTGTCGCACGGTGGATACGGGGTGTATCGCAAGTTTCCGACGCGACGGGTTCACGTTAGAGGGCGTCCCCAACGGTGACAAGGGCAGGGGGAGAATTTCTCGCACAATGGCACGGAAAACTACCGGCCGCTGCGCGGGGCTGACGAGCAGTTGCCGTCATACCCCGCAGGGGTATACTATGACGAGTGGAGGGAAGCGACATGGCAAGCGAAGCGACCACGCACGACTCGCACGCGCCCGGGCCCGACGGCGGCGGGGACGGCGGTCACGAGCACTACTGGTACCACGGCGACAAGGCCGCGATCACGCGCCGCCTCAAGCGCATCGAAGGCCAGATCCGCGGCATCCAGCGGATGGTCGACGACGACCAGTACTGCATCGACATCCTGACCCAGATCTCCGCCTCCACCAAGGGCCTCCAGGCCGTCGCGCTCAACCTCCTCGAAGGCCACCTGGCCCACTGCGTCGCCGAAGCGCAGACCTCGGGTGACCCGACCGCCGCCGAAGCCAAGGTGAAGGAAGCCTCGGACGCGGTGGCCCGCCTGCTCAGGACCTGACACCCGCTGAGCCGCAACCACATTCGCGAACAAGGAGCGCCACTATGGAAACCGTGTACCTCGTCGAGGGCATGACCTGCGGCCACTGCGCCGGCAGCGTCACCCAGGAGCTCACCGCGCTCCCCGGCGTCGAGTCCGTCGACGTCGCCCTCGACACCGGCAGGGTCACCGTCACCAGCGCGGCCGCCCTCACCGAGGCGCAGGTCCGCGACGCGGTCGACGAGGCCGGCTACCAGCTCGCCGGCGTCGCGTAACTCCCGCGTACAGGCCCTGGACCCCGGTTCACCGGGTGTTCAGGGCCTCACCGTTGCGGCCCCCGCGACCCCCTGACGTACAGTCGACGCATGGCAGTCTCCGACGACGACCGTTCCGTCGAACTCGACGAGGACTTCTCGGTGCTCCCGGACCAGACCTCCGACGACACCGACCGGGGCTGGGGCGAGGCCCCCGCCCCCCGCCGCACCCGCCGCGAACTCTCCCCCCGCGACCGCGACCTCATCGCCGAACGCCCCCCGCACTGGTCCTGAGCGGAGCACCGATGCCAGACCCATTCCCGCCGAGCGAACGCGTCGAACTCGTCGCCCGCGCCATCCTCCTGCGCGCGGGCATCGCCCGCTTCCAGGAGGAGCGCCGCGCCAACTGGGACCGCCTCGCGCTGCGCCCCGGCGACGCCACCGCCCGCCTCCAGAACGCCGACGACCTCCAGACCCTCGACGACGCCCTCCGCCTCATGGACCGCGCCATCGACCTCCTCGAATCGCCGACCGAGGACCGCGTCGCGGTCGTCGCCTTCGGCATCGAGCAGCTCCAGCACCGCGTCACCGAACTCGAGGAGTACGCCGACCTCAAGGAGCCCATCGGGCTCCTGCGCGAACTCATCGAGAGCTGACACGCCGCAGGGCCCGGACCGAGGGGAGGGAGGCTCCCCCTGGTCCGGGCCCTGCGCTGCGCCCCCGAGAAGGGGGCCCAAGGTGTCGAGCAGAGGTCTGTTATCCCTTCACGGCCCCGCCGGTGAGCCCGGAGACGATGTACCGCTGGAGGCTCATGAACACCGCCACCGTCAGGACCGACGTCAGCAGCGTGCCCGCCGCGAAGATCCCGAAGTACGAGGCCGGGGAGTTCTCCGCCGTCAGCGTCTTCAGGCCCACCGCGAGCGTCATCTCCGGCCGGTCGGTCAGGAACAGCGACGCGAGGATGAAGTCGTTCATCGTCCCCACGAACGCCAGGATCCCCGAGATCGCGATGATCGGCGCCGCCAGCGGCAGGATCATCCCGAAGAAGATCTGCGCGTGCGAGGCCCCGTCGATCGTCGCCGCCTCGTCGAGCTCCTTCGGGATCGTGTCGAAGAAGCCCTTCATCAGCCACGTCGAGACGCCCAGTGCCCCGCCCATGTACACCAGCATCAGGCCCAGCTTCGTGTTCAGGCCCGCCACCGGGTAGAACTCGCCGATCGACCCGAAGATCAGGTACAGCGCCACCACCGCGAGGAACGCCGGGAACATCTGGATCAGCAGCAGGAACAGCAGCATCGGCCGCCGCCCCTTGAACCGGAACCGGCTGAACGCGTACGCCGCCAGCGACGAGATGAAGATCGAGATGAACGCCGCCGGGACCGCGATCATGAGCGAGTTCGCGAACCACGACGCGAACGGCACGTTCTCGTCGGTGAACAGCTTCGCGAAGTTGCCCAGGCCGAACGAGGTCGGCAGCAGGCTCGTCGACGACAGCGTCCCGTTCGGGTTGAACGCCGCCGACACCACGTAGACGATCGGGATCAGGCCGAACAGCAGCGCCGCCCACGCGACCAGGTGCCGCCAGCCGGTGTCTCCGGCCCACTTGGCGAACGGGTGCCGTCCCTTGCGCTTCACAGGCGTCACCGTCATGAGTACACGTCCTCCTGGCTGCGGGTGAAGCGGAACATGAACGCCGAGATCGTCGCGACGATCAGGAAGATGAACACGCTGATCGCGCTGGCGAAGCCGTAGTCGGCGCTGGAGGAGCCGAACGCCTGGCGGAACGCGTACGTGATGAGCAGGTCGGTGCCGCCGACGGCGTCGCCGGCCGCGAACGGGTGGCCGCCCGAGAGCAGCTCGATCGCGTTGAAGTTGTTGAAGTTGAACGCGAACGACGAGATCAGCAGCGGCGTCAAGGCGATGAGCAGCAGCGGCAGCGTGATCTTGCGGAACGCGGTGATCCCGGTGGCCCCGTCGATCTTCGCCGCCTCCAGCGAGTCCGACGGCAGCGCCTGGAGCGCGCCCAGCGAGATGAGGAACATGTACGGCCAGCCGAGCCAGGTGTTCGCGATGAGGACCATCGCCCGGGCCGACCAGGTGCCGTCGTACCAGGCCACGTTCAGGTTGAACAGCTCGTTCACCAGGCCGAAGTCCCGGTTGAACATCTGCGCCCACACCAGCAGCATCGCGAACGAGGGCATGGCGTACGGCAGGATCATGAAGGCCCGGTAGACCTTCGTGCCCCGCATGCCGGGCCGGTTCAGCGCCATCGCGGTGCCGAGGCCGATCGCGAAGGTGAACAGGACCGAGCCGGCCGCGAACATGACGTTCCAGGTGAAGACCCCCAGGAACGGGCCGCGGATGTCGGGGTCGGTGATGACGGCGAGGTAGTTGTCCGCGCCGATGTTCACGCGCCAGCCCACGAGCGCGGCCTGGCCGTCCTCGGTGAGGAACGACCCGGTCTCGTCGTCGGCGTACCAGACGGTCCCGTTCGCGGTGTCGGTGATGCAGTCGCACGCCTCGTCGTAGGACCGCGTCGACTGGCCCTCGAAGGCCGAGAGGCCCTGGACCTTGATGCCGGTCTCCTCGCCCGTGGGGACGGCGAGCTCGGCGAGTTCGGCCTGGCGCTCGTTGAGGTCGGCGAGGGTCCACACCGTGTAGTCGGGCGCGGCGGTGATGCGCCCGGTCGGGTCCACGGTGGCCCCGTCGAGCTCGGTCAGGCCCTCGGCCGTGCCGGCCCAGGTGGACCCGTCGGCGGTGTCGGTGAGCAGGAGGGTGAGGTCGCCGGCGGCCGACTCGCCCACGGCGAGGAGGTAGGTGGCGCCGCCGGGGGTCTGCTGCACGCCCGCGGCGATGATCGCCTCGGTCGCCTGCTCCTTGTCGACCCGGTGCCCGTCCCCGTAGTTGGAGAACGACGTGCCGATGGTGAGCACGACCGGGAGGATCTGGAACGCGATGAGCAGCAGGGTGCCGGGGATCAGGTACTTGAGCTGGATCGCCCGGCGCTGGAGGTACACGAAGAAGAGGACGGCCACGACGACCGCCTCCAGCGCCAGGCCCCACCAGGCCCCGGCGGCGATGAGCGGCAACGCCGCCCAGACGGCCAGCGCGGCGACCACCGCGAGTACGCCGATCTTGATGATCAGGCCCGCGGCGGTCGTGGAGCCGGCCGTCCGGGAACGTTGGTCGAGCACAGTGCGGTCCTTCGCTCGTCGGGGTCTACCGGGGGGCGTGCTCAGCCGGCGACCGCGTCGCGGATGGCCTGCGCGGCGGTGGTCGCGGCGGCCTCGCCGGTGGAGACGCCGTCGACCGCGTCGGCCTGGGCGCGCCCGAAGGGCTCCCAGACGGCGTTCATCGCGGGGATGTTCGGCATCGGGACGGCGTTCTCGCCGGCGGCGGCGAAGCCCTGGACGTCGGCGTTGCCCTCAGAGAACGCCTCGGCGGCGGCGGTGAGCGCCGGGAGGCGCCCGCCCGCTTCGGCGAGCTTGAGCTGGAGGTCCTCGGTGAGGACGTAGTTGGTGACGAACTCCTGCGCGAAGACCGCGTTCGCGGCGGTCTGGGAGACGTAGAAGCCCTGGACGCCGAGGAACGGCGAGGCCGGGCCCTGGCCCTCGAAGCCGGGGATCGCGGTGACCTCGTAGTTGAGGCCGGCGCCCTGGACGTCGGTGAGGGCCCACGGGCCGGAGATCATGAAGGCGGTCTTGCCGTCGACGAAGAACGGGATGGTGTTCGTGGCGTCGATGGTGGTCTTGAGGACGCCCGCGGCGCCGAGCTCGGCGAACTTCTCGAACGCGGCGATGCCGCCGGGGGAGTCGACGCCGACGTCGGTCGGGTCGAGGGTGCCGGTGCCGTCGTCCTTGAACAGGTAGCCGCCGAAGGAGGAGAACAGCGGGTAGGCGCTGTAGGCGTTGCCGTCGACGCCGACCTCCATGGTGAGGACCTCGTCGGTGGCCGCGGCCTGGCCGGCGGCGATGAGCTCCTCGAAGGTGGCGGGGGCCTCGGGGGCGAGGTCGGTGTTGCGGATGAGGCCCAGGTTCTCGAGGGCGTAGGCGACGCCGTAGAGGTTGCCGTCCACGGTGAACGCTTTGACGGCGGCCTCGCTGAGGGCGGCCTGCTGGTCGGCGCTGAGGGTGATGGGGGCGATGACGCCGTCGGCGGCGAACTGGCCGGACCAGTCGTGCGCGCCCACGACGATGTCGGGGCCCTGGCCCTGCTCGGCCGCGGTGAGGAAGTCCTCGCGGAGGGTCTCCACGTGCTCTTCGACGGTGACCTTCACGCCGACGGTGGACTCGAAGTCCTTGACGAACTCCTTGAGGACGGGGGTGCGGGTCTCGTCGGCCCAGATCACGAGTTCGCCCGAGAACTCCTCGGTGGTCTCGTTGTCGGAGCCGCCGTCGTCGGAGCCGCAGGCGGCGGCCGCGCCGAGCGCGGCGGCGGAGACGGCGGTGATACCCAGGGTCCTTCTGCGCATTGTCTTCTTCTCTCCTCATTGAGGGGCCCCGGGGCGGGGGCCGCTGGTCCGGGGACTCGCGTACCCGACTGCCTACGACATTAGCAAGATGTTTCAGAATCAGGAAAGCCTTGCAACCAAACTGTTGCCAAGTTTCAGATAGGCTAGTCTGTCATCATGCGGCTTCGACTCTCTGACATCGCCCGGCAGGCCGGGGTCAGTGAGGCAACGGTGTCCCGGGTCCTGAACGACAAGCCCGGCGTCGGTCAGCAGACCAGACAGTCCGTCCTCACTGCCCTCGACGTGCTCGGCTATGAACGCCCCCAGGCCCTCCGCAAGCACGCTATCGGCCTGATCGGCCTGGTCGTGCCCGAACTGGAGAACCCGATCTTCCCGCTGTACGCGCAGACGATCTCGAACGTCCTGGCCGGTTCGGGCTACACCCCGGTGCTGTGCACCCAGACCCCCGGCGGCGTCTCCGAGGACGAGTTCGTGGAGATGCTCCGCGAGCGGGCGGTCGCCGGGATCATCTTCGTTTCAGGCTTGCACGCGGACACCACCGCGAGCACCGCACGCTACCAGGAGCTCAAGGACAAGCGCCTCCCGGTGGCCTTCGTCACGGGCCATCCGGAAGGGGTCGAGGCCGCCTCGTTCTCCTGCGACGACACCGTCGCCGCCCGGATCGCCGTCGACCACCTCGCGGGCCTGGGCCACACCAGGATCGGGCTCGTCTCCGGCCCCGACCGCTACTGGCCGGTGCGCCGCAAGATCTCCGGCTACCGGGCCGCGATGCAGGGCGTCGGCCCCGAACTCATCGAGCTCACCCTCTTCGGCGAGCAGGGCGGCCACGCCGCGGCCACCCGCCTCATCGACCGCGGCGCGACCGCGGTCGTGTGCGGCTCGGACATGATGGCCCTCGGCGCGATCCGCGCCGCCGAGGAGCGCGGCCTCACCGTCCCGCAAGGCTTTTCAGTCGTCGGATACGACGACTCCCCGCTCATCGCCCACACCAACCCCCCGCTCACGACCGTGCGGCAGCCGGTGCGCGACATCGCCACCGCCGCGGCGCGGGCCCTGCTCGACGAGATCGCCGGGCAGCCCACCCCCTCGTCGGAATACCTGTTCCGGCCCGAACTCGTCGTACGCGGTTCCACCGGTGCGGCACCCCGAGAAGACTGAAAGGGAACTCACCGATGAGTGAACACTGGTGGCGCGACGCGGTCATCTACCAGGTGTACCCGCGCTCCTTCGCCGACGCGGACGGCGACGGGATGGGCGATCTGGAGGGCATCCGCTCCCGGATCCCCTACCTCGCGGCGCTCGGCGTCGACGCCATCTGGCTGTCGCCGTTCTACGCCTCGCCCCAGCGCGACGCCGGGTACGACGTCGCGGACTACCGGGCGATCGACCCGCGCTTCGGCGACCTCGGCGACTTCGACCGGATGCTCGCCGACGCGCACGCCGCCGGCATCCGCCTCATCGTGGACCTGGTCCCCAACCACACCTCCTCGGACCACGAGTGGTTCCAGGCGGCCCTCGCCGCGGCCCCCGGCTCGCCCGAGCGAGAGCGCTACCACTTCCGCGACGTCACCGATCCCGAAGTGCCGCCGAACAACTGGCAGTCGATCTTCGGCGGTCCCGCGTGGACGAAGACCGACGACGGCGCCCAGTGGTACCTGCACCTCTTCGACTCCTCGCAGCCGGACCTGAACTGGGACAACCCGGAGGTCCACGAGGAGTTCAAGTCGGTGCTGCGGTTCTGGCTCGACCGCGGCGTGGACGGCTTCCGCATCGACGTCGCCCACGGCATGGTCAAGGCCCCGGGCCTGCCCGACACCGGCGGCGACGGCACCATCGAGATGATCGGCACCACGCAGGCCCCGTTCTTCGACCAGGACGGCGTCCACGACATCTACCGCACGTGGCGCCCCATCATCGAGGAGTACGAGGGCGACCGGATCTTCGTCGCCGAGGCGTGGACGGACTCGGCCGAGCGCCGCTCCCTGTACCTGCGCCCCGACGAGCTCCACCAGGCGTTCAACTTCGACCTGGTCCTCGCGCCGTTCCGCGCGGTCGACTTCCGCAAGGCCATCGACTCCGAGATCGCCAACAACGCGGGCGTCGGCGCCCCCTGCACGTGGGTGCTCTCCAACCACGACGTGCAGCGCCACGTCACCCGCTACGGCGGCGGCGAGCGCGGCCTCGCCCGCGCCAAGGCCGCGACGCAGCTGCTGCTGTCGCTGCCGGGCGTGGTGTACGTCTACCAGGGCGAGGAGCTGGGCCTCGACGAGGTCCTGGACCTGCCCGCCGAGGTCCGCCAGGACCCGTCGTTCCACCGCACCGGCGGCGAGCAGATCGGCCGCGACGGCTGCCGCGTCCCGCTCCCGTGGGCGAAGGAGGGCGTCTCGCTCGGCTTCGGCCCCGCGGGCGAGCCGTGGCTGCCGCAGCCCGCGGCGTGGTCGGACCTGTCGGTGGAGGCCGAGGACGGCGTCCCCGGCTCGACCCTGGAGTTCTACCGCCAGGCCATTGCGACCCGCAAGGGCCACAAGGCCACCGGCCTGACCTGGCTCGCCGACCCCGGCGAGGACGCGTTCGCGTTCGACAACGGCGCCCTCGTCGCGGTCGTCAACTTCGGCGACGAGCCCGTCCCGGTCGCCGGCTACGGCACCGAGGTCCTCCTCGCCAGCGCCGACCTCGCCGACGGCCACCTCCCCGGCGGCGCGGCGGTCTGGTTCGCCAAGTAGCGCAAGCGCATCGAGGGGCGGCGGGCCATCGGCCCGCCGCCCCTTTCCGATGCGGCTGTCACAGCCCGGCCATATGCTCGGACGAGGCCCGGGCCGCCGCCCGGACCGGGAACCCACGACGATCGGAGGCCGGCATGCCCTGGTTCATCACCATCGGATACGGCGACGCCGCCGACTACGAGCGCACCGACCCCGCCCTGCGCGACGCCGCCCACGAGCACGACGCCCGGCTGCGCGAAGCGGGCGCCGTCATGGGCGTCGCCGGTCCGCCCGTGCTGGTCCGCAACCCCGACTCCTCCGGCACCGCCACCGAGGACGGCCCCTTCATGCGCGCGGACCTCCCGGTGGCGGGCTTCTCCGTCATCGAGGCCGCCGACATCGAGGAGGCGACCCGCCTGGTGGCCCCGACCCCGTGCGCGGTGGCCCACGGCGTCGTCGAGGTCTGGCCCCTCCGGACCCCCTGACCGCAGAAGACGCCGGGCCCCGCCGCATCGCGGCGGGGCCCGGCGCCGTTCCGCGACGAACACGCCGAACGTTCGTCGTGTCCTCCCCGGATTCCGGTGCTAGCATCGATAGCGTGAGGGGGTGAATGCAATGACCCGTGTACCTCCCAAGACCCGCGACATGTCCATCCGCGGGCTCGACGCGCAGGTCTACGAAGCGATCCGCGTGCGGGCCGCGAAGCACGGCCAGTCCATGGAGGCCGAGATCCGGGAAGTCCTGACCCGCCTGGCCGACGGCGAGTTCGACCGCGGCGCAGAGGGGATCGGCTCGCTCATCCGCTCCTACGTCGAGGACGTCGGCGGCGCGGACCTCGCACTCCCCGACCGCGACGAGCCCGACCGCGCACTGGACCTGTCTTGATCGTCGTCTTCGACACCGACGTCGTTTCCGAGATCATCCGCGAGAACGGCGATTTCGGCATCGTCCTCTGGAGCAACAGGTACACCGCCGAGGCACTGACCACCTCGGTGTGCATCGCCGAACTCAGGTGGGGCGTGGCGCAGCTGCCGGCGGGCCGGAAGCGCACCGCCCTCGAGATCGCGGTGGACAAGATCGAGATCGAGGCGTTCCGCGACCGCATCCTGCCGTTCGACGCGCGAGCGGCGGCGCACTACGGCCGGATCCGGCAGGCGCGGAAGGCGGCCGGTCGCCCGATGGGCTCGACCGATGCGATGATCGCGGCGATCTGCGCTTCCCGCGGTGCCGCGCTCGCCACCAGGAACATCAAGGACTTCGAGGGAACCGGGGTGCCGCTCCTCGACCCTTGGAAGGATCAGAGGACACCGGAATGAGCCAGGTGCAGAGGGGCGGCGAAGCCGTGGCGGTCGCGCACAGGTTGATCGTGCGCGACATCGATCCCGAGCTGTTCGGCTGGCTGAGGAGGAGAGCGGCGGGCAACGGCCGCTCGATGTCCTCGGAGGCGAAGGCGATCTTGGCGCAATCGCGTGCGGCCGATGAGGCTCGGCGGTCCACCCGGATCGAATGACCTGCGGGCGTGCCGATCGGCCGCCCGGAAGCGCCGCGAGCCCGGACCGGGAAACGGTCCGGGCTCGCGGCGACTCGCGTTTACTTGATCTTGTTGCCCGCGGAGCGGAGCTGCTGGCACGCCTCGATGATGCGGGCGGCCATACCGGCCTCGGCGAGCTTGCCGTAGGCGCGCGGGTCGTACGCCTTCTTGTTGCCGACCTCGCCCTCGACCTTGAGCACGCCGTCGTAGTTCTTGAAGATGTGGTCGACGATCGGACGCGTGAACGCGTACTGGGTGTCGGTGTCGATGTTCATCTTGATGACGCCGTAGTCGACCGCGTCGGAGATCTCCTGCGCGGTGGAGCCGGACCCGCCGTGGAAGACCAGGTCGAACGGCTTGTCCTTGCCGGTCTCCTTGCCGATCTCGTCCTGGATGTCCTTGAGGATCTCAGGGCGCAGGTGCACGTTGCCGGGCTTGTAGACGCCGTGGACGTTGCCGAAGGTCAGCGCGGTCATGTAGCGGCCGTTCTCGCCCGAGCCGAGGGCCGCGACGGTGGCGCGCGCGTCCTCGACCGTGGTGTACAGCTGCTCGTTGATCTCGGCCTCGACGCCGTCCTCCTCGCCGCCGACGACGCCGATCTCGACCTCGAGGACGACCTTCGCCTTGGAGGTGCGCGAGAGCAGGTCTTGGGCGATCTCCAGGTTCTCGGCGAGCGGCACGGCCGAGCCGTCCCACATGTGCGACTGGAACAGGGGCTCCTCGCCGCGGGCCACGCGCTCCTCGCTGATGGCGAGCAGGGGGCGGACGAAGCCGTCGAGGTGGTTCTTCGGGCAGTGGTCGGTGTGCAGGGCGACCTTGACCGGGTAGTTCTTGGCGATCTCGTGCGCGGCGGCGGCGAGCGCGGCGGCGCCGGTGACCTTGTCCTTGATGGTGGGGCCGGAGAGGTACTCGGCGCCGCCGGTGGAGACCTGGACGATGCCGTCGGACTCGGCCTCGGCGAACGCGGCCAGGGCGGCGTTGAGGGTCTGGGTCGAGGTCACGTTGATGGCCGGGTAGGCGAAGGAGCCGGCCTTCGCCCGGTCGAGCATCTCGTTGTATTCCTCGGGTGTTGCGATAGGCATGCTGCCTGCTCCTTAGACAAGTCGATGATTGCTCCCCGACCGGGGGCCAGACCCAGACGCCGCTGTCTGATGGCCTCGAGACTATTGCGTCGAGGTGAAGTATCGCCCACGAACATGTGAAGGCAAGACTCAGGCTACCTGGTGGTTCACTGGCCGGACGGGGCCCTCGCCACTACGGTGGGTTTATGAATTATCAGCAGGAATGGGCGGACGAGCACGACGAGCTGTCCGAGTTCGACCTGTCCAACTCCAGTGAGCCGTTCGACGACCCCGACCCCGAGTCGCCGGTCGCGGACCCGCCCCTGCCCGACGAGGCCGACCCCGCGGACGCGGTGGAGCAGCTCGCCGCCGTCCCGTTCGACGAGGACGACGAGTCCCCCGCATAGAACGAGACGGGGCCCGGCGCCGCAGTGCGGTGCCGGGCCCCGGTGCATTTCCGGTCCTTACGCCTTACCCAGCCGGTCGAGGATCCATGCGAGGTTGAACGCCTCTTCCTCCCAGGCGTCGTAGCGCCCGGACCGGCCGCCGTGGCCGGCCTCCATCTCGGTCTTCAGGAGCACGTCCGAGGACGGGCTCTCGTGGCGCAGCTTCGCGATCCACTTCGCGGGCTCGTGGAAGCCCACGCGGGTGTCGTTGAGGCTGGTCACCGCGAGGATCGCCGGGTAGGTGACCCCGGTGACGTTCTCGTAGGGCGAGTACGACTTCATGTACGCGTACACCTCGGGCGACTCGAGCGGGTTGCCCCACTCCTCCCACTCGATGACCGTGAGCGGCATGGTCGGGTCGAGGATCGTGTTGAGCGCGTCGACGAACGGGACGTCGGCGAGGATGCCGGTGAACCGCTCGGGGGCCAGGTTCGCCACCGCGCCCATGAGGAGCCCGCCGGCGGACCCGCCGCGCGCGACGATCCGGTCCGGGGCGGCCCAGCCGACGTCGACCAGGTGCTTCGCGGCGTCCACGAAGTCGGTGAACGTGTGCTTCTTGTGCAGGAGCTTGCCCTGCTCGTACCACTGCCGGCCCATCTCGCCGCCGCCGCGCACGTGCGCGATCGCGAAGACCACGCCGCGGTCGAGCAGGCTCAGCCGCGCGATCGAGAAGTACGGGTCGATGGAGTGCTCGTAGGACCCGTAGCCGTACAGCAGGCACGGCGCGGTCCCGTCGGCGGTGACGCCGGCCTTGGCCACGATGGAGATCGGGACCTTCGTGCCGTCCTCGGCGACCGCCCACTCGCGGTACTGGACGTAGTCGGCGGGCGCGAACTCGCCCAGGACCGGGGTCCGCTTGCGCAGGTGCAGCTCGGCCGCGTCGATGTCGTAGTCGTACACCGAGGACGGGGTCACCAGCGAGGTGTACCCGAGGCGGATCTGCCGCGACTCGTAGTCGGGGTTCTCGCCCAGGCCGACCGAGTAGATCGGCTCGTCGAACGCGATCTCGGTGAGGCTCCCGGCCTCGTCCAGGATGGCGACCTGGGAGAGCCCGGCGCGGCGCATCGAGACCACGACGTGGTCCTCGAACGCGTCGGCCGACTCCAGGCGCACGGCCTCGTCGTGGGGGATGACCTCGTGGAACTGCGTGGTGTCCGCGACGGGGGTCCAGCCGAGCGTGAAGTTCTCGGCACCGCGGTTGTGCAGCACCCAGAACCGGTCGCCCTGGTGGTCCACGGAGAGCTCGACGCCCTGCTCGCGGCCGGCGCCGAAGACGGTGAACTCGCCGGTCGGGTCCGCGGCGTCGAGGTAGCGGACCTCGGTGGTGATCTTCGAACCGGAGACGATGAAGAGGTACCGCTCCGAGCGGGTGAGGTCGATCCCGGTCCAGAACCGCTCGTCGTCCTCCTGGTGGACCAGCACGTCCTTGTCCTCGTGCTCGCCGAGGACATGGCGCCACACCTGGTAGGGGCGCCAGGCGTCGTCCACCTTGGTGTAGAAGAACACCGAGCCGTCGAGCGACCACGAGCCCCCGTAGAACACGTTCGGGATGTCGTCGGGGAAGTCCTCGCCGGTGCGCAGGTCGCGGAAGCGGAGGGTGAAGCGCTCGTCGCCGGAGTAGTTGACGGCGTAGGCGAGCAGGTTCCCGTCGGGGGAGACGTCGCAGGTGCCCAGGGAGAAGAAGTCGTGGCCCTCGGCGAGCTCGTTGCCGTCGACGAGGATCTCCTCGCCCTCGACGGCCACGCCGGCCTCGATCTCGGGCGGGGTGTCCCCGGACGCCTTGAGGCGGCACTGGATGCCGTACTGCTTGCCCTCCTCGGTGCGCCCGTAGTACCACCAGCCGCGCTTGCGGACGGGCACGGAGAGGTCGGTCTCCTGGGTGCGGCCCTTGATCTCGCCGAAGACCGCCTGCCGCAGCCCGGCGAGGTGCGCGGTCCGCGCTTCGGCGTAGGCGTTCTCGGCCCGGAGGTAGTCGAGCGTCTCGGGGTCCTCGGGGTCCTTCAACCAGGCGTACGGGTCGTCGACGGTGTCGCCGTGGTGGGTTCGCGCGTGTTCGCGGCGGGGCGCCGCGGGTGTCGCGGGTTGCGTTTCCGACATGCCTCAACAATAAGGGCCCGGAGCGGGACGCGTCGGTCACAGCTCGCCCGCCTCCCGTCGATCACAAGTTACTCGTGAGTAACATTCATGCGGTTGGAATCCCGTGAAAACGCCCGAACCAGGGCGCACCGGCCTGTGAGGATAGTGCCCATGAGCGACAGGAGCGACGAAGGCGGGCGCACGCCCGGAACGTCCGCCGACGAGACCGGGGAGCCGGAGATCACCGGTCCGGAACCGGAAACGGCACGGCAGGAGGCCGCCGGCGACGGCACCGCCGTCCTCGACGCCCCTGACGATGCCGCCGAACGCGGTGGCGACGCCGCCCCGACCGCCGACGAAACCGCCGCCCTCGAACGCCCGCGCGAAGGCGCCGCCGTCGCCCCGCCGCCCGCCGCCGACACCGCCGCGATCGACCGCACCTCGGTCCTCGACCGCACCGCCCTGCTCGAGCACCCGAGCGGCGACCCGTTCCTCGAAGCCAAGGGCCTCACCGCGACCGGCCGCCAGGGCACGATCTTCACCGGCGTCGACCTCACCGCCCGCTGCGGCCAGGTCGTGGCCGTCACCGGGGACGGCGGCGACGGCCGCTCCTCACTCCTCCTCGCCCTCGCCGGCCGCTTCAAGCTCGACGCCGGGACCCTCCGCGTCGACGGCCAGACCCGCCCCTCCCAGATCCGCCGCCGCTTCACGATCGCCCAGGCCGGACCCCCGATCCGCTTGGCGCAGTACCACACCGTGGCGAGCTGCATCAAGGAGACGGTGGCCGTCTCCGGCGGCGCCGCCACCGCCGCGAACATCCGCGCCTGGCTCGACCGCCTCTGCGTCGGCGTCGACTCCGGCCAGACCTTCGGGTTCCTGCCCCGCATCGACCAGATCCGCTTCGCGATCGCCTGCGCCGCCGCCTCCCGCACCCCCGCCGTCGCCGTCGACGACACCGACACCGGACTCGACGTCTGCGGCGCCGAACGCGTCTTCGAGGCCCTGCGCACCGTCGCCGACGCGGGCCAGCTCGTCATCGCCGCCTGCACCCGCACCAACCCCCCGGCCGACACCGTCGTCGACCTCCGCGGCCAGCACCGCCCGCCCGAACACCACCGCGACCACCGGCACGAGCGCGCCGGGAACGGAGGCCACCAGTGAGCCCGTCGATCACCAGCCCCTTCACGCTCGCCGCCGCCGAACTGCGCCGCTTCCGCGGGCACCCCATCCGCACCCTCGCCCTCGTCGCGATCGTCCTCATCCCGCTCGTCTACGGCGGCCTCTACCTCTGGTTCGCCTGGAACCCCTACGGCAAGCTCGACCAGATGCCCGTCGCGGTCGTCAACGAGGACACCGGCGCCACCGTCGACGTCGACGGCGCCTCCCAGGACATCAACGGCGGCGACCAGCTCGTGGAGCAGCTCAAGGAGGACCGCATCTTCGACTGGCGGTTCACCTCCGCCTCCACTGCGGCCCAAGGGCTCGAAGACGGCGACTACTACATGGTCATCACCGTCCCCGAGGACTTCTCCACCAAGCTCGCCAGCCTCTCCGGCGCCGACCCCGAGCAGGCCACCGTCGAGTTCGACCTCAACGACGCCAACGGCTACGTCGCCGGCATCATGGCCTCCACCGTCGAGGCCGAACTGCGCAACCAGATCAACACCGCCGTCTACGTCACCTTCGCCACCACCATCTTCGGCGACCTCACCGAGCTCAACCAGGGCCTCACCGAGGCCGCCGACGGCGCGGGCGACCTCGCCGACGGCATCGGCACCGCCCAGTCCGGCGCCGCCGACCTCCAGTCCGGACTCGGCGAGCTCACCACCGGCGCCCAGCAGGTCGCCGACGGCGCGAGCCAGGTCAGCGACGGCGTCGACCAGGCCGTGGGCACCGCCCAGCCCGTCGTCCAGGCCCTCGCCGAGAACTGGTCCCAGATCCAGACCGGCGCCTCCAGCGCCGCCGACCTCGCCAACCGCGCCGACGCCGACCTCGACACCGTCTACGCGACCCTGTGCACCGGCAACCCCGACGCCGACGCGGACGCCTGCGCCGCGCTCCAGGGCTTCATCACCGACGCCGACGACGTCAACGGCGACATCCAGAACGCCAACGACCAGATCCAGTCCACCTCGACCGACACCCTCGACCAGGCGTCCGAGGACCTCACCACCCTCCAGACCGGAGCGAGCGACGTCGCCGACGGCGCCTCCCAGGTCGCCACCGCCGCGGCCACCGCCGAGGACGGCGCCGGCGACCTCGCCGGCGGACTCACCACGCTCCAGGACGGCGCCAGCACCCTCGCGTCGAAGCTCTCCACCGCCGCCGAGTCCGTGCCCAGCACCAACCCGGCCGAGGACGCCGGCAACGCCGAGGCGTACGGCAGCCCCGTCGCGATCAGCGAGGACAACAGCAACCCGGCCGGGACCTACGGGCGCGGCCTCGCCCCGTTCTTCATCGCGATCGCCCTGTGGGTCTTCGGACTCATGGCCTACCTCGTGCTCTCGACGGTCAACGGCCGCGCCCTCGCCGGACCGCTGCGCTCCGTCCCGATCGCGATCGGCGGCTGGCTGCCGGGCGCCTTCCTCGGCGTCCTCTCCGCACTCGTCCTCTACCTCGCGGTGGAGCTCGGCCTCGGCCTCGATCCGAAGGACGCCCTCGACACGGTCGGCCTGTCGATCCTCGTCATCCTCACCTTCACCGCGATGGCGCACCTGTTCAAGCTCGCGTTCGGCACCGCCGGGAGCCTGCTTCTGGTGGTCCTGCTCATGCTCCAGCTCACCAGCGCGGGCGGCCTGTACCCGGTGGAGACGACGCCCCGGTTCTTCCAGGCCCTGCACCCGCTGCTGCCGATGAGCTACGTGGTCGACGCCCTGCGCGTCACCATCAGCGGCGGCGAGGGCGCGCACATCACGCGGGCGGTCGTCATCCTCGTGGTCTACCTCGTCGGGGCGCTGGCGGTCTCGTCGCTGGTGGTGGCCATGCGCCGCAGGTGGAAGCCCGACAGTCTGAACGAACCGCTCCAGGTCTGAGTCCCCTCACGGCCGTTCGATGAGCGGGGCGAGGCCGTCCAGGGTCCGGTCGAGCCCGAACCGGAACGCGTGCTCGGCGTCGTAGGCCGCGTCGTGCGCCTCCCCGGCGGCCTGGCCGACGCGGACTGCGGTCGGGAACACCGCCGGGTCGAGGACCTTCGCGAGCAGGGGGCCGTTCGCCTCCCACCACTCGTGGTCGCTCATCGCGCTGGCGGCGCGCTCGGCGTCGGCCTGGGCCGCGTCCTGGGCGGCGATGCGCACGAACCCGAGCAGGTGGGCGAGGGCGTCGTCCATCTCGACGTCGCCGAGCCCCAGCCCTTCGAGGGCCCGCAGCTCGTGCTCGTACTTGGCGCACTGCCCGGGGCCGAGCGGCGGCCGGCTCGGCGAGGCCGCGGCGGCCCACGGATGGTCTCGGTAGAGCGCGTAGGCGTCCCGGGCGACTGCCGCCAACCGCTCCCTCCAGGGGAGGCCGTCGACCGGAGTCCGGTCCATGGCGGCGAACAGCGAGTCGAGCATGAGCGCGACGAGCTCGGTCTTCCCGGGCACGTACGTGTACAGCGTCATGGGCGCCCTGCCCAGCTCCTGCGCGAGCCGCCGCACGGTGACCGCCTCCAGCCCCTCCCGGTCGGCGAGGTCGACGGCGGCGGCGACCACCGCGTCCACGGTGAGCCCCTTGCGCGGGCCGCGGCTCGCCTCGGGCCCGGCCCGCCACAGCAGTTCGAGCAGGTTCGGCTTCGGCGTCTCGGTGGCAGCAGTCACGCGGAAAATCCTATCCCGGAACTTGTACATCGTACGACGTACTAAGTACAATATACAGCGTACGAAGAAACAGGACCCGCCAAGGAGCGCCCATGCGAATCACCTCGTCCGCCGTCTCGCTTAACGTCGCCGACCCGACCGCCTCCGCCGAGTTCCTCAAGCGCCACTACGGCTTCACCGAGGACATGGCCGCCGACGGCTTCGTGTCCCTCTCCCGCCCCGACGCCGGGTTCAACGTGATCTTCCTGCGCACGGGCCTGTCCACCTTCAAGCCCGAGAGCGCGAAGGGACCCGCCGACGGCCTGCTGCTGGCGTTCGTCGTCGAGGACATCGACGCCGAGTACGCGCGCGTGCAGGCCGAAGGGGTCGCGATCACCACGCCGATCGAGACCGAGGAGTGGGGCGAGCGCTACTTCCAGACCGCCGACCCCAACGGCGTCGTCATCCAGCTCGTGCAGTGGATGACCGACCCCGCCGCCGCGTAAGGAGAGCCGGAACAGCGCCGACCCGTGCGCGGGCAGCTTCGCCCGTAGCCGCTCGCCGGGGACGAGGTCGGAGCGGGTCCAGCAGTCGCGGATCCGCTCCGGCCGGGCCGCTCCCAGCACGTGCCACGGGAGCTGCACCTCGGCGGCGTCCGGGCTCCGGTTGAAGACCGCTGCGAACGCGCCGTCCTCCGAGGCCCAGGCCACGTGCTTGCCCTCGCGCCACACTTCACGCGCGCCCACCGGGTGGCGCTGCGCCGCGAGCACTTCGGGATTGGTCAGCAGTTCGATCGTTTCAGCGCTCGACGCGGGCAGGTCGGCGCCGACCATGAGCGGGGAGCGGGCGATGCACCACAGGGTGAGCATCGTCCGCTGCTCGTCGGGGGAGAGCTGGCTCTCGCGCGCCTCGCCCACCTCCGCGCGGATGCCGATGCGGCCCAGCGGGAGCATGTCGGCGTCCGGCCAGTGCCCGGGGCCCGCGTGCGGGGCCCACTCCCGGAGCAGGTCGAACTGCGCGTTGACGTCGCGCCACCGGTCCCACAGGTCGGCGGAGACCCGCCACAGGTGCGAGTGGGCCTTCAGGTGCTCGGCGTGGTCGGTCGAAAGGTTCATGCCCGGGGAGAGGCTGAGCACGATGTCCCGGTCGGCGCGCGCCACCGCGTGCCAGAACGCCTCGACCTCGTCCTCCCAGTAGGGGGCGATCATGTCGTCGGCCTTGACGTAGTCCACGCCCCAGTCGGCGAACTGGCGCACGAGCGAGTCGTAGTACGCCTGGCCGCCGGGGTGGGAGTGGTCGATGCCCCAGTTGTCGTCGACCCACGAGGAGCGCCGCTCCCGGTCGGGGATCTGCGCGGCCGAGTACTCGCTGCCCTTGATCGGGGTGTCGGCCGCGACCGCCTGGCGGGGGACGCCGCGGAGGATGTGGACGCCGAATTTCAGGCCCAGCGAGTGCACGTAGTCGGCCAGCGGCTTGAACCCGGCGCCGCCCGCGGCCGAGGGGAAGCGGTTCGGGGCCGGCTGCGGCAGCCCGTACTCGTCGAGGGCCAGCTTCGTCCCGGAGTTGTACCCGCCCGCGCGGGCCGCGGGGTCGTACCACTGGATGTCGACCACGACGTACTCCCAGCCGTGGCCGACCATGTGCTCGGCGACGAACTCGGCGTTCGCGCGGGTCTCGGCCTCGGTGACCGAGGTCCCGAACACATCCCATGAGTTCCAGCCCATCGGCGGGACGGCGGCGAGTCCGGTCACAGGAGCCTCCTCGGGGGTAGGGTGCCCTGTACGCTACTCGCGCCCGCCGACTCCTTCCACTGCCCGGGCGGAATTCCTTGCGGCGCTTTGACTTGGTTCAGCGGGGCTTGGACCGGCTTGTCGGCCCCGGCATTCCCCCGACCGGGCGCCGCCCCCGCGCCCCCGCCGGGGCGGGCGTCACGTTCGGTGCAATACCAGTTCGGTCGCGCGGCCGGGGATGTTGTACAGTGTTCACGGCAACGCGCACCATGCGCACGTCCTGGCCAGGTAGCTCAGTTGGTACGAGCGTCCGCCTGAAAAGCGGAAGGTCGCCGGTTCGACCCCGGCCCTGGCCACCATCACCACCAGGCATTTCACCCCGTCTACCAGCACGAACACTGGAAGGCGGGGTTTCCTCATATCCGGCTCCGACCGGTGAAATCCGGCTGATTCCGGCCAGTTTACGGTCCTATAGCAGTCCGGACATTTCTTGCAAATATAACTAATCAGTCAAATCAGTCATATCAAACATGAGGATGCCATCTCCTGAAGGATGATTTTTCCGCCTGAAGGTGAAGCAGCGTCAGCGCCGGTTCCATGTACTGCGGAGGTGTCGAACGAAACCGATCCCTTTGCGGCTCAAGTGTTTCGGCTCCATCCATGAAGCGCGCCAGCTGCTCGGAGGTGAACTCGGGGGCGTTGGGCATGGTCGGCAGGGTTCGGAACGGATCGATCTGGGCGGCATGGACCCGGGCCCACGCGAGCCAGGCAGTGGCCCCATCCCGATCCGACTCAAGGACATCAGCGGCCTCGATCTGCTGTTCGAGCACGTCACAGTAGGTGTTGATCGCACGAGCGCGTTCGAACGCCTCCACCTGCCGGTAGAGGGTCTCGGCCTTGAACTGGGACATCGCCCGCGAGTGAGCGTCCGTTTCGGCCTTTTCGCGGGCGCGCTGCCGCTCGGCGGCCTCCTTCGCTACCTGTGCACTTTGCCTACTCACCGGCCTCGCCGCAGATCTCGACCCCGTGCCGGCCCGTAACGCTAGGTGCATCAACAAATCTCGGTCGAGTCGTTGACTACACATCGATGCATATCTATAGTTGAGCTGCCGACTCATCAGATGTATCGGAACTTGACTCCGAAATGTGAGCGATAACCTCTACGCCCGTGACCGCCTGAAACAGAAGCAATCCTACGAATTCAAGGAACAAGAGATGCGAAGAAGAGCAAGGTGGCTCGGGTGGATCGTGGCGCTCGGTCTCATGGCGGGCATGGTGGCGATACCCATCGGCACCGCCAGCGCGGAGTCGAACGGCGGGGTCCGGATCATGCCGCTGGGCGACTCCATCACGGAGGGCACGGCCACGCCGGGCGGCTACCGGATCGGCCTGTGGCAGCGCCTCGCGAGCGGCGGGTACACCGCGGACTTCGTCGGGTCGCAGTTCAACGGGCCGGGAAACCTCGGCGATCACGATCACGAAGGCCACCCCGGCTGGCGCATCGACCAGATCCATGCGAACGCCGTCGGCTGGCTGAACACCTACCAGCCGAAAACGGTGCTGCTGCACATCGGCACCAACGACATCCTCCAGAACTACGACGTCGCCGGCGCCCCGAACCGGCTGTCCGCACTGATCGACCGCATCACCGCGACGGCGCCGAACGCCGAGGTGTTCGTCGCGCAGATCGCTCCGCTCGGGTGGAGCGAGGGGGACGCGGCCGTGAACAGCTTCAACGCGGCGATCCCCGGCATCGTGCAGAGCAAGGTGAACGCTGGCAAGAACGTCCACCTGGTCGACATGCACAGCGCCCTGAACGCCGCCGACCTGGACGACGGCGTCCACCCCACCGCCGCCGGATACGACAAGATGGCCGCGGTCTGGTACGCCGCACTGCGGTCGGTGCCCGGCAGCGTCGGCGCAGCGGACGGCACCGAGATCGTGGGCGCCCAGTCCGGTCGCTGCCTGGAGGTCACCGGGGCCGGTACCGCCAACGGCACCGGCGTGCAGTTGTGGGACTGCTGGGGCGGCGCCAACCAGCAGTGGACCTACACCGCGGGCAAGCAGTTGACGGTATACGGCGGCAAGTGCCTGGACGCCTCCGGTCAGGGCACCAGCAACGGCACTGCGGTGGTGATCTGGGACTGCAACGGGCAGGCCAACCAGCAGTGGAACCTCAACGCCGACGGCACCATCACCGGGGTGCAGTCGGGCCTCTGCCTGGACGCGTCGGGCTGGGGCACCGGCAACGGCACGAAGGTCCAGCTCTGGGCCTGCGGCGGCGCACAGGCCAACCAGCAGTGGACCAGGCGGTGACCACGGCTTCACACGCGACGCGGACGCCGGTCCGTCCGCGACTACCCGGTCTGATCCCGACCGCGGCAATGAACCCGCATCTCCATCTATGACCGCTCAACCTCAACTAAGGAGGCCAACATGGCCTGGACGGAAAACCCCAAGAGCCGCAGACGGATGCTCATCGGCGGAGCCAGCGTGCTCGCCGGGGCCGCCGCCGCGACCGTGCTCAACCCGTTCGCCAGCGCGGCCGAAGCCGCCACAGTGGACACCACCGCCTGGTATGTCCTGGTGAACCGCAACAGCGGCAAGGTCCTCGACGTCAGCGGTGTGTCCACCGCGGACGGGGCCCTGCTGCACCAGTGGACCCGCGCGAACACCAACAACCAGCAGTTCCAGTTCGTGGACGCCGGCGGCGGCTACTACCGGATCAAGGCCCGGCACTCCGGTAAGGTCCTCGACGTCGCCGGCTGGTCCACCGCCGACGGCGCCGCCGTCCACCAGTGGACCGACCACGGCGGCGCCAACCAGCAGTTCCGGCTGGCCGACTCCGACAGCGGCTACGTGCGTCTGATCAACCGCAACAGCAGCAAGGCGGTCGAGGTCCAGAACGGGGCGACCAACGACGGCGCGAGCGTCGTGCAGTACAGCGACCACGGCGGCGCCAACCAGCAATGGCAGCTCGCCCGCGTCGACGGCGGCAGCGGCGCCTGCGCGCTTCCGTCGACCTACCGCTGGACGTCGACGGGCCCGCTTGCGGAGCCGAAGAACGGGCAGGTCTCGCTCAAGGACTTCACCGCCGTCCGCCACAACGGCCAGTACCTCGTCTACGCGACGACGCACGACGCCGGAACCGCCTGGAACTCGGTGGTCTTCAGCCCGTTCACCAACTGGTCCGACATGGCCTCGGCCGGCCAGACCAGGGTGACGACCTTCAACCCGGTGGCCCCCACACTGTTCTACTTCGCCCCGAAGAACGTCTGGGTGATCGCCTACCAGTGGGGCTGGCCGTACAAGTTCTCCTACCGCACGTCCACCAACCCCGCCGACCCCAACAGCTGGGGCCCGCACCAGGAGCTCTTCAACGGGACCCTTCCCGTGAACAACCCCATCGACCAGACCCTCATCGCCGACGAACAGAACATGTACCTGTTCTTCGCCAACGACGAGGGCCAGATCTACCGCGCGAGCATGCCGCTCGGCAACTTCCCGAGCAGCTTCGGCACGAGCTACCAGCTTGTCATGAGCGACACGAAGGCGAACCTGTTCGAGGCGGTCGAGGTCTACAAGGTCCAGGGCCAGAACCAGTACCTCATGATCGTCGAGGCCATGGGCGCCCAGGGCCGCTACTTCCGCTCGTTCACGGCCACCAGCCTCAACGGCGCCTGGACGCCGCAGGCCGCGACCGAGAGCAGCCCCTTCGCGGGCAAGGCCAACAGCGGTGCCACGTGGACCAATGACATCAGTCACGGCGACCTGGTCCGCACCAACCCCGACCAGACCAAGACCATCGACCCCTGCAACCTGCAATTCCTCTACCAGGGACGCGACCCCCGCTCCGACGGCATGGACTACGGCCTCCTGCCGTACCGCCCCGGCCTGCTGACCCTGCAGCGCTAGCGGCACAACCCAGCCCCGCCTCGGCTGTCCCTGAGCCAGCGGGCGGTCTCACTACGAGACCGCCCGCCTCAGCCCGTCGGCGGCTCTGAAGCTCGAAGTCGGGCGGTGCCCGTGCAGCGCCGCGATGACGCCAAAGGAGCGGTCATCAGACGACGCTATCGGGAAGCAGTGCCTAAGCCCCGATCCCGCCCCGCGCCAGGGGTGCCGCACAGCGCATGGTCGACGAGGTCGCTGGCGGTCCGCTCCTGCCGCATCATGCTCTCAGGGGAACCGCCCAGGGCGGTGTTCATCGAGACGGTGACGGCGCGGCGGCCGTCGTCGGTGCTGCCGTTGAGATTGATGTAGCCGCTCTCGCCGCCCTCATGGCTCCAATAGCTCCCTCCGCAGGACAGGGGCCGCTCGACCAGGCCGAGGCCGTAGGCGCCGCCCGGCCAGAACGCCTGCATGTCCTCGCCGACCGGCACGGTGTCCTGCATCTCGGCCAGACTCGCCTCGGACAGGAGCTCGCCGCCGAGCAGGGCCTGGAGGAAGCGGTTGACGTTCGCAGTGGTGGAGACGTAGCCGCCGGGGTCGGGGACGATCACCTTGGTGACGTCGAGCCGCTCGCCGTCGGCGTAGACCTCGTAACTGTCGGCGTGCGGGCTGCGAAGCGTGGGATCGTCGCCCGGGAGATAGGTGCGGTCCATGTCGAGAGGCTCCAGGATCCGCTCCTCGACCTCATGGTGCCAGGGGCGGCCGGTGGCCCGCTCGACGATCATGTCGAGCAGGACGTAGCCGGTATTGGAGTACCCCCATCCGGTGCCCGGTGCGAAGTCGGGCCGGTGCGCCATCGCCCGTTGGACGATCTGCTCGGGTGTGTACACGTCGTACCGGCGCTCCAGGTAGTCCTCGTGGTCCGCGAAACCGGGGAGGTCGTCGTGGATGCCGCTGGTGTGCTGGAGGAGTTGGCGGACGGTGATCGCGCCGCCGTCGTTGCCGTTGCCCGCCACGAGCCCGGGCAGCCACTGGTCCACCGTGTCGTCGAGGGTCAGCGCGTCCTCTTCCGCCAGTTGCAGGACCACAGTGGCCACGAGCGCCTTGCCGGTGCTGGCGATCCGGAAGTAGCCGTCGCCGTCCACTGGGCGGTCGGTGCCGTCCTCGGCGAACCCGCTGGTGGCCAACAGGTCCGGGCCGGAATCGGTGGCCACCCGCGCCTGGACGCCGACGATGCCGAGCGCTTCGAGCGCCTCGGTGTCCCGGAGCAGGTCGTCCTGGCCGTAGCCGGAAACCTCGTCCGGGGTGGTCGCCAGTTCGACGGCGACGGCCGCGCCAGCGGCGAGGAGGACCGCCGCAGCGAGCGCGGTCCAGCGTCTGCCGATGCGGCGTCGATCTGTCGTGGTTTCGGAATCGCGTTGCGGCGCAAGGGCCGGATCGGTTCTGGTCATGGTCCAACGCTAGAAATGCGACGGGTTCCGCTGCAGTACCGCGAACTCCCGAAGGGAACCTACAGCTGCCTGTAGTGTGGCGCACCCGAACGCTCCCTAAGGTGGGCACGAAGCCCCATGGGGGACCGGTACGTCAGAGGGGAATGGATCAGTGCTCGGCATACTCCGCGCGGTCCGCGAGCGGTCGCTCAAGTCGAGTCGCAGCGGGGTCTACTTGGCGGAGGCCCTGGTCGCCGCGACGGCCACGCTCGTCGCGGCGCCCTTGCTGTGCGTGCCGTCCCTCGCGCAGCCCTGGGCGGAGCAGCACCGTCGCCGTGCCGGAGCGCTGCTGGGCCGACCGGTCGAGCCTCGTCCGCGCGCCGCCCGCCGCGATATCGTCTGGCTCGCAGCACAGATCGGCCTCGGTCTGTCGTCGGGCGCCGTCACCGTTCTCCTTGCCGGCTGCCTGCTGCTCACCCTCGTCACCGCCGTCCTGTGGTGGGCCTTCCCTTGGACGCCGTGGCTACCGGTGGTCAGCGACCCCATCACCGACTGGAGCACCGCGATATCGCTCAGCGCGGTGAACGCGGCCGTCCTGTCAGGACTGTCCGCGCTCGTCATCCCGCCGCTCGCCAGCGCGCACGCCCGGTGCTGCCTCGCGATCCTGGCCCCCTCGCCCGAGGAGCGACTGGTCGAACGCGTCACCGAACTCACCCGCACCCGCGTCGACGTCCTCCAAGCGCACAGTGCGGAACTGCGCCGCATCGAGCGGGACCTGCACGACGGCACCCAGGCCCGGCTCGTGGCCATCGCGATGCGACTCGCGGTCGCCGACGAGACCTACGCCGCGGACCCCGGGGCGGCCGCCGTCTTGGTGCGACAGGCGCAGGCCGAGACCGAGGAGGCGATGACCGAGCTGCGCTCGGTCATCCACACGATCTACCCGCCGGTGCTGGCCGACCAGGGCCTCGCAGGGGCGCTCGCCACCCTGGCCGCGCGGGCCGGGGTCCCCGTCCGCCTCGACGTGGGCCCGCTTGGGGAGGTGCCCGCCGCGGTCGAGGCGGTCGCCTACTTCGCCGCCACGGAGGCGCTTGCGAACACCGCCCGGCACAGTGGCGCGACCGAGGCATCGATCAGCGTCGCCCGCGACGGCGCACTCCTGCGGCTCCGCATCGCAGACAACGGGATCGGCGGCGCCCGCCCCGACCGCGGCACCGGCCTGGACGGCATGCGCCGCCGTGCCGCCGCCCTGGACGGCGCCGTCACCGTCGACAGCCCGGTGGGCGGGCCGACCGTCATCGCATTGGAGTTGCCGTGCGCGTAGTGATCGCCGAGGACAACGTACTGCTGTCGTCCGGGCTCGAACTGCTGCTTGAGTCCAGGGGGTTCGAGATCGCCGCCGTCGCAACCGACGCCCCCGCCTTCATCGCCGCAGTGGAGGCCCATCGACCCGATGTGACCATAGTGGATGTGCGGCTGCCGCCTGGATTCCGCGACGAGGGAATCCGGGCGGCACTCCAGGCCCGCCGCGATCACCCCGGCCTGCCGATCCTGGTCCTGTCGCAGTACGTGGAGCAGTCCTACGCCCGCCGGCTCCTCGCGGACACCCGCGGAGGCATCGGATACCTCCTCAAGGACCGCGTGAGCCGTGTCGCAGAGTTCGCCGAGGCACTGCGCCGCGTCGCCGACGGCGGCACCGCCATGGACCCCGAGGTCATCGCCCAACTCCTCGCGCACAGTGATCCCGTCGATGCCCTCACCCTGCGCGAACGCGAAGTACTCGCGCTGATGGCCGAAGGCCACGACAACGCCACCATCGCCAAACGACTCTTCATCACCGACAACGCCGTCCACAAGCACATCGGCAACGTCTTCCTCAAACTCGAACTGTCGGTCGAGGACAGCGGCCACCGCCGGGTCCTCGCCGTCCTGGCATACCTCCGCCGCCACGGCATTCCTGCAGCCCCGTAACCGTGCCGGACCGGATCCGACGAAACTGGCAGGAGCTTGTCCAATGCCGCACAGCATGACTCGCCTGGACGAAGAAATGAGGGACCATCTACACGATGATCCCTCATGTCCTAAATATCTGTTTGTGGAGGTACTGAGTCGCGGATTGGGCGATCCGACCGTTCGGCCTCAGCGGCGAGAGCCGCCACCTGCGCCGGTCAGGGTGCGGAAGTAGTCGCGGATCGGAGTGAAGTCGACGGTGTCGGTTCGGTAGCCGATGTACTGGTCGGGCCGGATCAGGTACATGCTCGGGCGGCGTGCGCCGTAGCGGTTGTGCGCCTCGTTGCGGCGGTCGACCAGTGCGTCGTCCTCGATCGCCCGGGGGAGGTGGACGCGGGTGAGGAGGTGGACCGGGCCGAAATCGCCCATCGCGTCCCGTGCCTCGTCCCTCCAAGCGGTCAGGAGCTCGGGGTCGCTGGTGTCGGCGGCGAACACGATCAGGTGGTGCTCGGTGCCGCCCACCAGGTGGCGCAGGGCCACCGGGCCGGACCGGTCCTCCAGGTAGGCGTCGCGGAGGAGGTCGCCCGCCTGCGGCCCGGTATCGGCGCCGTCGCTCCATGCCCGGGGCCTCGATCCGCTCCAAGACTCCGCGACCAGGCCGCTGTGGCGGTAGTGGATCGTGTACTCGCCCAGGGCGATGGCCATGCGGCGTTGGACGGCGCCGAACCGTCCGAGCAGTCGTAGGGCGTCGTTGCGGGCGCGGCGCAGCGCCCTCGCCTGACCGGAGGCGATGCGCGTGGTGGCGGAGGTGGTGGCGATGACCGCTTCGGCGACCGGCCGCCGTTCGGCGGTGTAGGTGTCGAGGAGGGCGTCCTCGGCGCGGCCGGCGGCGATCAGCGCGAGTTTCCAGCCCAGGTTGTAGGCGTCCTGCATGCCGGTGTTCATGCCCTGTCCGGCCACGGGGCTGTGGCTGTGCGCCGCGTCTCCGGCTAGCAGGACCCTGCCCGAGCGATACCGCTCGGCCAGGCCCTCGCGGGCCGTGAACGAGGAGCTCCACACCAGATCGCGGACGTTCGCGTCGAGCCGGGTCTGGAGGCCGACGTAGTGGGCGAAGTCGGCCAGTCCCGGTTCCTTGGGCGGGCGGTCGTCGCCGGTGCTGGCCAGGACTCGCCAGTGGCCTCCGGGCATGGGGAAGACCGCGAGGACGCCGCTCTTGCCGAAATGGGCGTGGAAGCGGTCGCGGACGAGGTCCCAGTCCGCGGCGACGTCGCCGAGGATGAAACCGCGGCGCAGGTCGGAGGTCTCCCAACCGATGCCGGCGGCCCGCCGCACGGTACTGTGCGCGCCGTCGCAGCCGATCAGCCAATCGGTCTCGGACTGTTCGAGCGCGCCGTCGGGGCCCTGGATCTCGGCGGTGACGCCCCCGTCGTGCGCCTCGATCGAGATCAGGCGCGTGTTCCATTCGATCGTGGCGCCGAGCCGTTCGGCGCGCTCCCGCAGCAGGGCGACGGTCTGCCACTGCGGGATGCACAGGTCCATGGGGTACGGCGATTCGACTGAGGTCAGGTTCATCTCGGCGAGGGTCCTGCCACCCTCGTAGAAGTTGAGCGCGCGCAGCGGGATGCCGCGGTCGACCGCGGCATCGGCGACGCCGAGGTCTTCGAGCATCTCAAGCGAGCGGGCGACGACCGCGACGGCGCGGCTCTCCTTGCCCTCGGGCGGGGCGGCGTCGATGACGCGGGGGATCAGGCCGCGTCGGGCGAGGTCGACGGCGAGGACCAGGCCGGTGGGCCCGGCGCCGACGATGAGGACGGATGCGTTGGCGGTCATGGCGACTCCAAGTAAAGCGAACGTTCGTTCTCTTTATCGGACCACGATCGCCGCCAACTTTCAAGAGAGAATGTTCGTTCTTTCAGTTTTCGGGTCGCGAGCCCGCCGACATCAGTGCCCGCAGCCCGCTGCGGAACGCGGCGGGATCGGCGCGGCCGTCGACCGCCCACTGGACCATGAAGCCGTCGACCAGGGCGACCAGGACCGCGGCCATGTGCTCGGCCGGGACGTCCCGGGGCAGCGCGCCCCGCTCCTGGTGCCTGCGCACGAGTCCGGCGACCACCTGACGGGCTTCGTCCATGATGTCCTTCAGCTGAGCGCCGAGTTCCGGCGAGCGGAGCGCCTCGGACCACACCTGGACGAGCAGCCGCGCCGATTCCTCTGATTTGGACAGGACCGGGGCGTCGACGCGCAAGACGATCTCGACGATGTCGTCCAGGTCCGGGGGCGGCGCGTCCTCCTCGGCCGCGAAGGATGTTGCGACGTCGGTGAGCGTCTCGCTGACGATCGCCGAGATGATCGCGTCCTTGCCTTTGAAGTAGCGGTAGACGGCCCCGGCCGACAGGCCGGCCTCGACGAGGACGTCCTGCATGGACGTGGCGTGGAAGCCGTTGCGGACGAAGCAGCGCCGTGCGGCGTCGAGGATCTGGCGGCGGCGCGCGTCGAGATGCTCCTGGGATACGCGAGTCATGGCACCAACCTAGATCGAACGTTCCTTCTTGACAAACCCACATCGTCGCCTCATAGTGAACGAACATTCGTTCAAATTTGCTGGAGGATCCATGCCCTTGTTCGCCGCCATCCTGGCCGCTCTCGCGGCTCTCGTACTCCTCATGGCAGGCGCCCAGAAGATCGCCTTGCGCCGCAACGTGACCGAGCCGATGCGCAGACTCGGCGTCGCCGACCGCGCGACCCGCCTCATCGGCGTCCTGGAGCTCGCGGGTGCGAGCGGCCTCGTGGTCGGCATCTGGTTCGTGCCGCTCGGGCTAGCGGCGGGGATCGGCCTGGCGGCGCTGCTGCTGAGCGCCGTGGTCGTCCACGCCCGCGCCGGTGACTCCCGCAGCCGACACCACCGGGGCAGCGCCGCGGCCCCGATCGTGCTGCTCCTCGTGCTCGGACTGGCCGGCACGCTGCTGGTCATCTGAGCGATCGCGTCCCATCGGCATCCCCGCAGGTCGGCTCGCGATCCACGGTTGGTCGTCGAGTTTTGGCTGTTGATGGCGAGGCAATCTCGGGCTCCGATTGAATTCGCAGCTCGGCGAGTTTTTGAGCGACTAGCGTGGGCGTCCGCCCGAGAAGCGGAAGGTCGCCGGTTCGACCCTGGAACTGGCCACCAGACTGATCCCCGTCTCCCAGTGCAGGCACTGGAAGGCGGGGTTTCTGCTTCGCCGAACCGTCGGCACCACCCCGAAGCGCTACCTCGAGGGCGACAGTGCGTTCGCGACCACCGATCCCGATCCGCGTTGACGCTTCTGGCCGGTGAGATCCGGATGCCGGCCTCGTGACCGGCCCGCCGTGGCCGGGCGGGTGGCGGTTACCGCTTCGGGCGCAAGCGGAGCAGGACGTTGTTCGAACCGTCGAGCCGGAGCGCGTCCAAGGTCTCCAGGGCCGCGGGCTCCTGGAAGAGCGGCGTACCGGCGGCGAGCACCACGGGATCGACCGCCAGGTGGATCTCGTCGATCAGGTCCTCTTCGAGCAGGCCGGTCCACAGTGTGCGGCTGGCGAAGACGACGATGTCGCCGGAGCCGTTCCCGCGCTCCTCGGCGATCCAGGCTCCCACCTCGGCACGCGGGACGACGGTGGTGGTGTCCGTCCACGGGTGGTCGAGGGGCGGTGTGTACGAGTCGCTGACGACGACTTTGGGGATGCGGTTGCAGCGGCGGCTGAACTCGCGGTTGACGTCGGTGAGCACGGGGTCGGAGGCGTCCTCGGGGGCGTCGGCGACGGCGGGCCAGAAGGATCCGAACAGCTCGAACGACCTGCGGCCGAGGACCACGGTGCCGGCTCTCCTGATGAGGTCCAGGTTGTAGGCGTCGAAGGCCCCGTCCATGTCGAGGGCCGTGAAGTCCCCGCCGGGGCCCTCGTAGCGGCCGTCGAGGGAGACGATGTTGCAGACGATGACGGTGCGCATGAGGCGTCCTTCCATACTGTGTTCGCGGTCGGTATCAGTACAGAGACGGCCTCGCCCCGGAATTCATCGGCGGTGCCGGACTTTCTCGGAGCGCGCGGCGGCGCGGTTCCGTTCAGACCTCGTTGGGCAGGCCGAGCCGGGCCAGGAAGTCGGCGTCGATGAAGGAGGCGAGCCACCGGATGCGGCCGCGGCGCACTCCGGGGACGAGGAGCGCGCTGAGCGGGAACCGCCCCTCGTTCTCCTGGTAGCAGGCGATGGCGGGCTGCCCGTTGCACGAGAGGGGGCGGACGCACCAGGCGGTCGCGAACACGCGCTGGGTGAGGAAGCCGGCGACGTCGTCCCGTCCTTCGAACCAGGCCGGCAGCGGCGGCATGGTGAAGCGGACGTCGTCCGACAGGAGCCGCACGAGCGCGGGAACATCGGCCCGCTCGAAGGCGGCGGCGAAGCGGCCGACGAGTTCGCGATCGTCCTCGTCGAGCGGCCGGGCACGGCCCGCATCGGTGAACGGCCTGCCGTCGAGGGTGCTGCGGGCCCGTTGCAGGGCGCTGTTGACCGACGCCGTCGTGGTGTCGAGCAGGTCGGCGACCTCGGCCGCCGAGAAGGCCAGCACCTCGCGGAGGATCAGCGCGGAGCGCTGCCGGGCTGGCAGGTGCTGAAGCGCCGCCACATAGGCGAGTTCGACGCCTTCGCGGCGCTCGTAGGACGCGGCGGGGTCGGCACCGTCGGCGGGGTCGGGCCAGGGCTCGACCCACGCGGCGCCGGGAACGGGCTCGCCGAGATCGTCCCCCGGGGCGCGGGCGGGGCCGTGGTCCCAGGAGACGATCCGCTTGGGGCGCTTCTCGGCCAGGCGCAGGCAGCAGTGGCAGGCGATCCGGTACAGCCAGGTGCGCAGCGAACTGCGCTGCTGGAACCCCTCGAGCCCCTTCCAGGCGGCGAGCAGGGTCTCCTGGAGCGCGTCCTCGGCGTCCTCGGGCGACCCGAGGACCCGGTAGCAGTAGGCCATGAGCTCGCGCCGGTGCGGGGCGACGAGCGCATCGAACGCAGCCGCATCACCACCGCGCGCCGCCGCCAGGGTCTCCATGCGGCCACTATAGGGCCGACAGTGAGCATCACGATCTGTCCCGGTGGGATCAGTCGAGCGCGATGGGGTCAGTCGCAGGCGACGTGGAGGAGGGCGATCGCGGCGTCTCCGGTTTCGACCGTGTCGAGTTCGACCTGGCATCCGCCCGCGTCGCCGTTGTAGGCGATGCGGTGCGAGGTCAGGTCGCCGGAGGTGAGGTCGGCATCGGGGTAGCGCTCACCGCTGGAGACCCGGTCGGCGATGGCCTCGATCTCGGCGAGTGCGGTGTCCTCCTCGATGTGGAAGACCGCGTGGACGCCGTAGGTCGCCGAGGGGTTGTAGAGCGGTGCGAGGAGTCGCGCCCCCTCGGGGACTTGGCCGAGCACGGTGGTCGAGCCGAAGAGCGGGACCTCGGTGCCGGGCCCAAGTTCGTCGGCGGCGGTCTGCGGCAGGTCGAAGCCCGACTCCCCTTGCGGCGCCTCGAAGTCGACCCAGTCGTCGCGGGAGGGGTACAGCGAGGTCCAGGCGCCGATCTCGAGTTCGAGGAGCGGGAACGGATCGCCGCTCTCGGGTTGCGCGGCCCCGATGAAGCGGGCGGCGACCTTCGTCAGGCCGTCGTCGCCGACGCCGTACAGCCGGCAGGAGAAGCCGTGGTCGACGCCGCAGGCGCGCGAGTCCGGCTCGGCGACCACTCGCAGCCCTTCGGCCTCGATCTGCGCGACCAGGTCGCGGACGGCCAAGTACGGGTCGTCCACGAGCAGGAACTCGGCCGTCACCGACTCGGGGTCCTCGGGCAGGCCCTCCTGCTGCGGCGCGAACTCCTCGGGGAACGGCGTGCCGAGCAGCACCGCTCCCTCCGGCACCCGCCACTCGCCCCAGAACGCCTCGCCCGCCTGCACATAGCCCGGCTGCGCCGTGTCGATCTCCGACACGCCGCATCCGGCAGTGGCCGCGACGAGGAGGACGGCTGTGAACGTGAGGGGTGTACGAGCACGCATGTGCAAAGGGTAAGCGAGGCCGGACGGAGGTCGGGAGCCGCAGCCGATCGTCCCGAACGCACCGATCGGGATGTCCGCATTGCCGCGATCGTGGAAGTGCGCGAGGCGCAACGGCCCGAGTGCCCGCACCCCGTCGGCGGGCCGCACCGCTGTACTACTATCCGTGTTAGTAGATGGCGGCGGCGCGGATCGGAAGACCGCGGCCGGGCCTCCCCTATGCCGAAGGGCCTCCTCCTCGTGAAGCCGTCATACCTCCGTCGCAAGTGGACTTCTGTCGCCGTGGTGGGCGGGCTGCTGGCCGCCTCGGCCGGGTCCGTTCCGGCCTGGGCCCAGCAGGACCCCTCCGAGATCAACGACGAGATCGACGCCCTGGACGACGACCTCGGCGCGGCCGTCGAGGAGTACAACCGGCTCGCGCAGGAGGCCGACGACAACCGCGAGCTCATCGCCCAGACCCAGACCTCCCTCGACGCCGCCGAGACCGACCTCGGCGCCCTGCGCGAGCAGCTCGCCGACTACTTCTCGGCGACCTACGTCGACCAGGGCATCGGCGACGCGGCGGTCCTGCTCGACTCCGGGTCCCCCGACGCGTTCGTGGAGCGCCTCGACCGCCTCAACTCCGCGAACCTCTACAACTTCGCGCTCATCGACGAACTGAAGGACGCCTCCACCGAGTACACGACCCAGCTCGACCTCCTCAACGACCTCCAGACCGACCTCGAAGCCCAGGAGGCCGAACTGGAGGCCGCCGCCGACGAGCTCACCGCCCGCATGTCCGACCTCGAAGAGGAGTGGGCCACCGCCGCAGGCGAAGAGGTGGCCGAGTTCGACGAGTTCGACCTGCCCCGCATGACCGACGACGAGTACGCCGTCGTCTCCGCCGCCCTCGCCCAGCGCGGCGAGCAGTACGTCTACGGCTCCGCCGGGCCCGACACCTGGGACTGCTCCGGGCTCGTCATGGGCGCCTACGCCGAGATCGGGATCGACCTGCCGCACAACGCCGCCGCCCAGTACGACCAGTCGGCGCGCATCAGCCGCGACGAGCTCCAACCGGGCGACCTGGTCTTCTACAACAACCTGTCGCACATGGGCATGTACATCGGCAACGGCCTGATCATCCACGCCCCCAACTCGTCCACCGTCGTCAAGATCGTCGAGGTCGACCACGGCAACGTCTACTACGGCGCCGGCACGATCCTCCACTAGCGAGCACATCGCGCGCGGTATTCCGGTGCGCGGACCGGCGCGGCGGCCCGCCGGGCCCTCCGGGCCGCACTAGCCTCGGCTGCATGACATCAGCGGACCCACCGACCCTCGCCTCGGGCGCGCGCCGCTGCGCCGTCCTGGTGGCGGTGCTGCTCGCCGCGCTGGCCACCGCATACCTCTGCGGCGTCTTCCCGTCCGTCCCGCCGAGTGCGGGGGGATGGTCCGCCGACGTCATCACCCGCTTCTGCCCCAGCTCCGCGCGGTTGTGCATCTGGCGCATCTAGGCCCGCGGAAGCGATCTCGCCGCACCGATCCGCTCGCGACCGGTGGCGGGCTCAGATCCGGCAGCAGGCGACGCCGACGGCCGTGACGACCGGGGCCGCCACGATCAGCAGCGGTACGGCGAGCGCGGCGAGGTTCCCGCCCAGGATCGTGCCGATCCCCGCCGGGCCCGGAGCGGCGGGGCGCCGCAGGAGCCGTTCAATACGGGCGACGGTGTCGCCGCCGCTGGCCGCGAGCGCGCCGCCGGGCGCCTGCGCGGCAGCGACCTCCAGCAGGCTCTTCGCCAGGACGCGGCTCCCGACCGCGCGGGCCGCCGCGTCGTCGGCCGCGAGTTCCACCAGGTGCCCGATCCGCTCGGGCAGGCGCGCGAACAGCGGCAGGCGCCCGAACCCGCGTCCGGCCGCCTCGGCCACGGCCGCGAGGCGGTGGTGGTGCCCCCGCAGGTGCGCCCGCTCGTGGGCGACGACCGCGCGGAGCTGCTCCCGGTCGAGCATCGAGACGGCGCCGGAGGTGAGCACGATCAGCCCGCCCCGGTCCGGCAGGCAGTAGGCCGCGGGGCGCTCGCCCGCCACCACGACGGCGCCGGACTCCGGTTCCACCGGCAGCCCGGCCAGGCCGCGGCGCAGCCGCCCGCGTTCGCGCCGCGCCTCCCGCAGCACGACCGCGAGCGAGGCCGCGAGGCGGGCGGGCGCCGCGCACATGAGGACCACCGCGGCCGCGGCGAGCGCGGTCCCGCCGACGGTCCCGTAGTGCTCCCGCAACTCCCGCAGGCAATGCCAGACGAATTCGCCGCCCGCGCCGTGGTGCACCTCCAGCGGCACCACGATCACGACGCCGGCCAGGACCACCGCGAGGAGGAACGAGCCCGCCGTCGCGAACCAGGTCCCGATCGCCAGCCGCGGCGCGCCGGCGGTCCAGGCGGCCCGGTCCAGCAGCCGCGGCCCGAGGACCGCGAGCGCGGCCGCGTAGGCCAGGAGCAGTGCGGCGGCGGTCATCGCCGGTCCTCGTCCATGAGCGCCCGGAGCTGCGCCAGCTCCTCGGGCGGGATCTTCCCGATGAAGCGCATCAGGGTCGCCCCGCGGTCGGCCGCGGACTCCAGGACCGACGCCATCGCCTCGGCGTCGAACTCCTCGCGCGCGAGCGCCGGGCGGTACGCCCAGGCCCGCCCGACCCGCTCGCGCGTCACGACGTCCTTGCGGTGCAGGTTGTCCAGCACCGTCATCACCGTCGTGTAGGCCAGTTCGGGCTCGCGCGCGAGCAGCCCGAGCACGCCGCGCACGGTCAGCGGGCCGGGCGCGGACCAGAGCACGTCCATGACCGCGGCCTCGAGTTCGCCCAGTCGGCGCACGCCGGTCTCCTCTCGGTGTCGGGACGGGTGCGGCCGATCCTACTATCGGGCATAGTGCCCGGCTCCCTTCACGGTCCGCTCACGCAGCGGCGCCGGCCCCGTTGCGGGGGTCTGCCGGAGGTGCGGGTTCCCCTGGGCGGTATGGAAGGTGTACAGCTCGCGGTAGTGCGCGCGCAGGTCCGGATCCATACGCTCGGATGCATGAGAAACACCTTCCTCCGCATCACCGCGGCCCTGGCGGCCGGACTGGTCGCCGTCCCCGCCGCCGCGAGCGCGGCCCCCGCCGAGACCGCGAGCGACGCCCTGGAGACCCGGTTCGCGGACTTCGCCGCGCTCGGCGGGCACAGCGTGCTCGCCGAGGTCCGCGACGGCGACGACGTCTGGTCCGAGGCGAGCGGCCTCCGCAGCCTGGAGCCGGGCGCAGAGGCGGCCCGGCCGGGCGACCGGGTGCGCATCGGCAGCGCCACCAAGTCGTTCACGGCCGCGATCCTCGTGCAGCTCCAGGGCGAGGGCGCCCTCGACCTGGACGACCCGGTCGGCGACCACCTCCCCGGCCTCCTGCCCTACGAGGAGGACCCGACCATCCGGCAGCTCCTCACCCACACCAGCGGCCTGCCCGACTTCCTGCCGTTCCTCTACCCGTCTCTGGCGACCGGCGACATCAGCGACGTCCGGGAGGGCTACCGGCGCCACTACGAGCCCGCCGAGCTCGTCGCCCTCGCCACCCAGGCGCCCCTGCGGTTCGAGCCGGGCACCGGCTACGCGTACTCCAACGCCGGGTACATGGTGCTGGGGATGCTCGTCGAGGAGGTCACCGGGCACGCGCTCGGGACGGAGATGCGCGAGCGCATCATCGAGCCCGCCGGGCTCGACCGCACCTACCTGCCGAGCGGGCGGGGCACCGGTCTCAAAGGGCCGCAACTGACCCCGTACATCACCACGGGCGAGGAGGACGACCCGTACTTCGACACCACGAAGCTGTCGGCCTCGCAGCTGTGGGCCGGCGGCGGCGTCGTCTCGAACGTCGCGGACCTGAACGACTTCTACACGGCGCTCACCGACGGCACGCTCCTCACCGCCGACGAGCTCGCCGAGGCCACGGACTTCGTTGAGACCGGCAAGAGCTTCGAGTACGGCCTCGGCCTGTTCGGGAAGCGGTTCGGCTGCGCCGACGACCCCGACGAGGTCTTCATCGGCCACGACGGCGACGGCCTCGGCCACGAGGTCGTCTCGTTCCACTCCCTCGACGGCGAGCGCCACGTGACCGTGGCGTGGAACATCGGCGACAAGCACGGCTACACCGACCCCGACACCTTCGACGACGCCCTCGACGCGCTCCTCCGGACCGCCTTGTGCGGCGAGGAGGGCTGACCGGAATCCCTCCCCGTCTCCCTTGCCATGGCTCGGGGGACGGGGATTCGCCCTGTCCTCAGGCGAGGAGGGGCGTCCGGGCCTTCGCGAGGCCGACGGCGCCTTCGGGGGCGGGGGTCGGGGCGGGCAGGTAGCCCTGGCGCGCATAGAAGTCGATGTTCTTCTGGCTCTTGGCGCCGGTGAAGAGGATGTGGCGCTTGCAGTCCGGGTCGGCGTCGGCCTCGGCGGTGCGCAGGAGCCAGGTGCCGAGGCCGTTGCCGCGCTGGTCGGGGGCGACGGCGAGGCGGCCGATGTCCCAGTCGTCGTCGGCGCGGCGGCCCCGGACCATGCCGAGGAGCCTGCCGTCGAGCCACAGCCCGGTGGTGCGCCACTCGGCGAGCCAGGCGCGCACCTCGTCGACCGACTCGTGGAGCGGCGGGATGTCCAAGGTGCCGTTGACGAGTGCTTCCTCCACCCAGCAGCACCGCTGGAGCACGGTGACCTCCGCGGCGTCGTCGGGCGTCAGCGTCCGCGCATAGGAGCCGGGCACCGGACCAGGCAGCGACTCGGGACGGGCGCGTTCCCGCATGGGCCGCAAGGCGTTCGCGGTCCGGGTCAACTCGCCGAACAGGCGGGCCGCCGCCGCGTCGCGGGACGCGTCTGGCCGCAGCTCTCCGTCCTCGACCGCGTCGCCGATGCGGATCGCCACCGTCGCGCCGAGCGGCACCAGGCGCAGCGTGGTCACGACCTGCTTGGCGTGCTGCACCGCACGGGTGCCCGCGGAGGTGTTGCCGTAGCTGACGAAGCCCATCGGCTTCCAGGCCCACTCGGCGCTGAGGTAGTCGAGCGCGTTCTTCAGCGTCGCCGGCATCCCGTAGTTGTACTCGGGCGTGACCGCGATGAACCCGTCCGCCGCGTCGACCATCGCGCTCCACCTGCGGGTGTGCTCGTGGCGGTACACGCCCGAGGACGGGTGCTCCTCCTCGTCCAGGAACGGCAGGTCGAGCTCGCCGAGGGAGACGGGGACGAGGTCGACGCCGAGCTCGCCGGCGCTCGCGGCCACCGCGCCGGTCAGCCAGCGGCCCACCGCGGGCCCGAGTGCGCCGGGCCTGCTGCTGCAGGTGATGACGAGGACGCGGAGTTTTTTCGTTGACATGGAAACGAAGATACCTGCTAGATTGATTACATGTCAACGAGTTCTTCGGGGAAGCGTTCTTCGGACAAGGCCGTGCGCTGGCTGGACGCCGACGAGGAGCGGGCCTGGCGGGCGTTCAGGCGGGTCGTGACCGTCGTCCAGACCGGCACCGCGCGGGACCTGGCCGCGATCGGGCTCTCCGAGGCCGACTACGAGGTGCTGAGCACCCTCTCCGAACGGCCGCAACGGACCAGCACCCTGCGGGAGCAGGCCCGGAAGATGGGCTGGTCGCGCAGCCGCCTGTCCCGCCACGCGAGCCGCATGGAGGCCCGCGGCCTGCTGCGGCGCGACCCCGACGCCGACGACGGCAGGAGCTGCCTCCTCGTGCTCACCGACGAGGGCATGGCCGTGCTGGAGGACGCCGCGCCCGCGCACCTCGCGTCCGTGCGCCGCCACTTCATCGACCGGCTCGCCGCCGCCGACCTCGCCGCCCTCGAACGCATCGCCGCCCGCATGGAGGAGCGCGACGGCGACGTCTAGCGCGTGAGGCGTCGCGCGGCTCCTCGCCGCCTACCGCGAGCACCACCTCCCAGCCGCGAACGCGCGCCCGCGGCTGCGGCGATCACCCGGTTCCGCGGGGCGATCGGGCCCGAATCGAGGCGACAGGACCGCGCCCGAGTGCGTAGGCTCGGCACATCCGAACGAGCGAGGGAAGGAGGTGCGACCAGTGTCGAATCAGAACGAACCGGTGTCCCCCTCCCGCCGAGTGCGCTGAAGCGGCGCCTCCGCGGGCGGGGCGGCACCCGTGACCATGGAGCACAGCGATGAAACGCGACCGAGCCCTGCCCCAGCCGCCCGATGAGCGCACCGCGCTCTACGAACGGCTCCGCTGGCAGCGCCAGACCGTCCGCAAGAAGACCGAAGGACTCGCCGAGGCCGACGCCCACCGGCGGTTCCTGCCCTCCCCGCTCATGACCGTCGCGGGACTCGTCTCGCATCTGCGGTGGGTCGAGCACTCCTGGTTCGAGGTGAACCTGGCCGGCCTGCCCGACCGGGGGCCGTGGACCGACGAGGACCCCGACGCCGAGATGAAGGTCGACGGGGTGCCGCTCGCGCGGCTGCTCGACGAGTACGACGCGCAGTGCGCCCGCTCGGTCGAGATCGCCGACGCGACGGCGCTCGACGCGGTCGAGCTGGCCCCGCCGCCCGGCGGCGAGCCGTGCTCGCTGCGGTGGGTCCTGCTGCACCTGATCGAGGAGACCGCCCGCCACAACGGGCACCTCGACATCATGCGCGAGTTCGCCGACGGCGTGACCGGAGAGTAGCCCGAGCGGTCCTGCGGGGGCGCTGACGGCGCCCCCGCAGGACTTCACCAGTGCCGTTGGGCGAGTGGCAGGTCGAACGTGTCGATGCGGCTCCTGACGGTGTCGAGGAAGCGGGGTTCGCGGCCGGTCCGGGCGGCGAGCCAGACGGTGCGGCGCAGGGCGAGGACCTCGCCGAGCAGTTCGATGTCGGGGTGGCCGGTGGGGTCGGTGCCGTAGCCGGTGGTGAACGCGGTCCAGTCGGCGTCGCCGAGCCACCCGAGCTGGTGCGTGTTGAAGATCGTCGCGACGTCCCAGAGGACCGGGCCCGCGGCCATGTCCTCGAAGTCGATGAGGTGCGCCCGGCCGCCGAGGTCGAGCGTGTTGCCGAGGTGGGCGTCGCCGTGGACGGGCCCGGCGGGGCCGTCCGCCCAGGAGGACGCGGCCAGCGCCCCGCCGAGGCGGGCGTACTCCCGTTGCAGCCGTGCGAAGTCGGCTTCGGGCAGGCCCTGGCCCGCGAGTGCCATGAGGTGCGGGATGCGCGACCACGGGTCGAGCCGCGGGAGGAACGCCGGGGCCGGGAGCGCGTGCAGGCGCGCGAGGAGCCGCCCGAGGCCCGCGTAGTCAGTGGACGCGGTCGCGTCCAGGTGCTCCCACCAGGAGAGGACCCGGCTGTTCACGACGGTGAGCTGCGGCGTCGGCGGATCGCTCGCGGGGCGGGCGGCGTCGATGCCGTTGCGGTGCAGCCATGCGCCGGTCTCGAGTTCGCGGCCGAGCCGGTCGCGGTGCGCCGTGGTGGCGGCGATCCGGGCGATGAGCCCGAGCGCGGGCACGTGGACCACGGCGTTGTCGGTCGGCGGCTGGAGCAGGCGGAGCGCGCCGGTCTCGGCGACTCCTGTCGCCGCGAGCGCCGCCGCGAGGGCGTCGAGCGCGGTCGCCGAGGTGAACGTCGCAATCTCCTCGGCGGGGGATTCCCGCGACTGGTGCGGCATGAACGGACCTCCGGGCGTGTCGGGGAAGTCTACGGGGACCGTGTCCGGGACGTGAACCTATAGAGGGGCCCCTCGACATCGTCCGCCTAGCCCCGCAGGTCCGCCACCTCCTGGCGGTAGTCGCCGAACGCCGCGCACACCTCCGCCTTGTCGAGGCCGTAGCGTTCGAGTGTGTAGTCGTGGGGCCGGGAGCGGGCCGGGTCGTCGAGGATCCCGTTGAGCCCGTTGCGGTCCGAGAGGGTCCACTCGGCGCCGATGCGCTCGAACAGCAGCGGCGCGAACTCGTGCGGGTACCCGGTGAAGCGGTGGTGGTTGACGTCGGCCACCGCCCCTTCGGGGAGGCCGCGCCGGAGCTTGCGGCCGCGCTCGACCGCGTCGGCGAGCAGCGGCAGCCAGCGGCGACCGATTGCCGCAGGGTCGACCTCCTTGCAGTGCAGGGCCGTCAGCCGCTCGACGAGGGAGCAGAACGAGGGCACCGCGAAGACCGGGTCGCGGTGCATCCACACGAAGACCGCGTCGGGGAACACGTGCCGGATCACGTCGAGGTGCGCGACGTCCCACGGGGACCGCAGGATCCACCGCCGCGGGGGCTCGCCGTACTGGAGGACCTGGAGCACCTGCTTGAGGTACTGGTAGTCGCCGGTGACGTCGGCCTGGTCGAGGTCGTGGCGGTAGTCGTCGGGCAGCGGCGCGCAGGCGAGCGGGGCGGGGGTGCGCCACAGGACCTCGGTCGACTCCTCGGGCCGGTCGGCCCGCAGCGGGCGCACGGCGTCGTAGTCGGGGGCGAGGCGCCGCAGGGCGGTGGCCTGGCGTTCGACGGCGCCGCTGCTGCGTCCGCCGTCGTCGAGGCCGGTGCGCTGGAGCTCCCACAGGAGCGGGCCGCGGTGGCCGGGGGAGGCGGCGAGGACCCGGTGGGCGAGGGTGCCCGCGGCGCGCGGGAGGCCCACGACGAAGACGGGCGACTCGACCGGCGCCGCGCCGACGAGCGGGTTGCGGGCGTGGATCCACTTGACGCGCAGGCGGTTCTCGAACCGCTGCTGGGCGCTGCGGAGCTGGATCGTCCATCCCAGCGGGGTGAGTTCGGGGACCGCGGCGAAGCACTGGAGGAGGAACCCGAGGTCCTCCGCGAACGCCCAGTCGGCCGCGTCCGGTTCGCCGTCGGCGGTGGCGAGGACCGCGCGGAGGCGCTCCCGCCAGGCGGTGAGCGCCTCGGCGGGGTCCCGGCGGGCGCGCGCGGTCCGGCCGAGAGCGGCGTTGAGCACCATTCGTCGCATGGGGCGTCCTAACGACACAACGTCCTAAAAGGAATGGATTGTCACTCCCAATCGGCACAATATTACCGATGGGCTCCTATCCTGTACAGACCCGGTCTCGGGGGTTCGAACCGCCGGTCGCCGACTAGAAGTCCCCTTTAGACCGACTTCGGTCGCGAATGGAACGTGTTCCGTTGGGAGCGTTGAACATCGACCGGGGAGTCCCCTGCGGTAGCGCGCGCAAGGGGATGCTAACCTGATCGCAGACTTGTCTTCGAGGGGTATGGGCCCTGACCGGCGTTCTTCACCGGTCAGGGCCTGTTTTGCGCCCTTCGTCTTCAGGCGCTTCAGGAGAGCCGTCCGAGCAGGTCCAGGACCGCGTCGGCGATCGGCCCGGGGGCGTCCTCGGGGGCGTGGTGGCCGACCTCCTCGCCGATGCTCCGGACCTCCAGGGCCGCCACGTGATCGCGCGCCCACGCGACCATCGCGGGCGACCCGAGTCCGTGGGGTCCGGCCGTGAGCAGGGTCTTCGGGACGGCGGCGGTCGCGAGCCAGTCGCCGTAGGCGTCGAAGCGCGCGGCGGTCGCGGCCGGCTCGTACGGCCCGTCCGCGGTCTCGGCGAGCGGGATCTGCCTGGGCCAGGCCAGGAGCGGCCGGCGGGACTCCGGGTCGGGGTAGGGCTTGCGGTAGACGGCCAGGTCCTCGTCCGAGATGCCGCCGTTGGTGGCGCGCACCGCGTTCTCGATGAACCAGTTCTCCTCCAGGGCCATCCGCTCGCCCTCGCCGGGGGTGCGCAGGGCGCGGAAGAACCCGACGGCCCCGGCGGGGTACTCGGCCCAGGTCATCTTGCGCAGGAACGTCTCCATGACGGCGACGCCCCGGATGCGGTCGGGATGCCGTGCGGCCCAGTCGAGGGCGAGCGAGCCGCCCCAGTCGTAGCCGACGAGGACGGGCCGCTCGGCGCCCACCGCGTCGAGGAACGCCTCCAGGTGGGCGGCGTGGTCGGCGAAGGAGTACTCGATGTCGGGCTTGCCGGATTCGCCCATGCCGACGAGGTCGGGGGCGATGACGCGGGCCCGGCCGGCCAGGCGCGGCACGACGTTCCGCCAGATGTGGGAGGAGGTGGGGTTGCCGTGCAGGAGCACGACGGTGTCGCCTTCGCCCGCTTCGGTGTAGGCGAGGTGCGTGCCGAGGAGTTCGACGGTCTTCACAGGGATGCCTTTCAGATGGCGGCGCGGTCGATGTTCGCGGTCAGGGCGGCGGGGGCGATGCGGAGGCCGCTGATGCGCCACCCGGCGCCGGTGCGGCGGGCCTCGTAGTGGGCGATGCCGGCGGCGAGGGACACGGCGGTGTCGTCGACGACGAAGAGCGCGAGGTCGGTGGCCCGCACCGTCGCGGTGTCGCCGTCGAGGTCGATGACGACGTTGGCCTTGTTGTGCACGGTCTGCGCGAAGACGTCGTGGCCCTTCTTGACGAGGGCGAGGAGCTCGTCGGTGCCGTGCGCCGTGCCGCGCGGCGAGACGGTGGTGACGTCGGCGGTGAAGATCCGGTCGGTCTCGTCCCAGCGGCCCTCGTCGATCCAGACGCTGTGGCGGGCGACGAGGTCGGCGAGTTCGGCGCGGTCGGCGAGGTCGCGGAGGAGCTGTTCGGTGGTGGTCACGGTGGTCCCCTTCAAGTCGTTAGTCAATCTAATGATCGTGTCGCTAATGAATCTACATCGTTAGTCCCACTAACGCAACCGGGGTAGGATCCCCGCATGGACACCAACGGTGAACTGCGGTTCGACTACGGCGGGCAGACCCCCGAGCGCCTCAAGCGCCAGATCTCGCGACTCACGGGCATGACGAGCGCCCAGATGAGCCGCACGGCCGCCGACGCGCTCGCGCCGATCGGCGCTCGCAAGGCCGACTTCGTGGTCCTCGCCGTCCTCGACGAGTTCGGGCCCGCCAGCCAGGCCGCCATCGCCGACCGCACCCGCATCTACCGCTCGGACCTCGTGGCCGTCCTCAACGACCTCGCCGAGGGCGGCTGGATCGTGCGCGCCCCCGACCCGGACGACAAGCGCCGCAACGTCATCACCGTCACCGACGCCGGCCGCGCCCGCCTCGCCGAGATCGAGGCGGTCCTCGACGGCGTCAACGAGCGGATCATGGCACCGCTCAGCAGTGCCGAACGCGCCCAGCTGTTCTCACTGCTGGGCCGCGTCAACGCCCATCTCGCGCAGGACTAGCGCCCGCTAACGCAGGCGCCGCATCACCTGCTCCTTGAGCCCGGTGAACGGCGGGTACACCACCCGCAGCGTGTCCGGTGCGAGCGGCTTGTCCAGCACCGACTTCGCGTGGCTGAACGTCTCGATCGACGCCTTCCCGTGGTACGCGCCGAGCCCCGACATCCCGACCCCGCCGAACGGGAGCCCGGCCACGTCGATGTGCGCCATCGGCACGTTGAACCCGACCGCGCCCGAGGAGGTGCGGGTCAGCAGCTTGCGCCGGGTCGCGTCCGAGTTCGTGAACGCGTACAGCGCCAGGGGCTTCTCGCGGGCGTTGACGAACGCCACCGCGTCGTCGACCGTGTCGACCGCCAGCACCGGCAGGACCGGACCGAACACCTCCTCCTGCATGACCGCGTCGTCGGGCGACACGTCCGCCAGGACCGTCGGCGCGATGTACCGGTCGGACCGGTTGTGCCCGCCCCCGCACACCAGGCGCCCCTCGCCGAGGAACCGCGCGAGCCGGTCGAACGCCCGCTCGTCGATGATCCGACCGAAGTCCGGGCTGTCGGCCGGCGCGTGCCCGTACATCTCCCGGACCGCCTCCGCGAGGTGGCGCTCCAGCTCCGGGCCGACCCCGCCGACGGCGAGCACGTAGTCGGGGGCGATGCAGGTCTGGCCCGCGTTCATGAACTTGCCCCACGCGATCCGCCGCGCCGCCGCCGCGAGGTCGGCGCCCGGCTCCACGATCGCCGGGCTCTTGCCGCCAAGTTCGAGCGTCACCGGCGTCAGGTGCTCGGCCGCGGCCTTCGCGACGATCCGGCCCGTCCGTGCCGACCCGGTGAAGAAGATGTGGTCGACCCGCTCGGCGAGCAGCGCCGCCGTCTCCGCGGCCCCGCCCTGCACGACCGCGACCGCCTCCGGGTCCAGGTACTCCCCGATGAGCCGGCCCAGCACCGACGCCGTGGCCGCCGACGCCTCGCTCGGCTTCACCACGACCGCGTTCCCGCACGCCAGAGCGCCCGCGAGCGGCGCCAGCAGCAGCTGCACCGGGTAGTTGAACGGGCCGATGACGGTGACCACCCCGAGCGGTTCGCGCAGCACGTACGCCCGCGCGGGCTGGAGGTGCGGCGGCGTGTAGACCCGCTTGGGCCGCAGCCAGGACCGCAGGTGCTTGCGCAGCGCCCGCACCTCGGCGGACACGAAGTCGATCTCGGCGAGGAACGACTCGGGCGCGGCCTTGCCCAGGTCGGCCCGCAGCGCGTCGGCGAGCTCCTCCCCGGCCTCGCGCAGCAGCCGGTCGAGGCCCTTGAGCTGCTCCAGGCGCCACGGCACCGGCTTGGTGCGGCCGGTGGCGAAGTGCTCCCGGAGGCGGGACACGGTGTCTGAGGGGGACTCTGGTCCGTACGCGCTTGACATGGATCGACTCTAGCGACTCCCGGGGCCCCGCGGTGGGGTGCGCCCGACCTGCGATCGAACACCGCAAAAAGGACCGCACGGGTGTGTCACGGTCCATGCGCGGATGTGGCGCCCGAGACAATGCGACCACCCCGTGACAGGATGTCGCGCATGAGCGTCGCGAAACGATCCCCGCTGCTGTCCTGGACCGTCATCGCGCCGGTGGTCGGCATCCTCGTCCTCGCCCTCACGTGGGGCCGCGACTCGGGTGCCGTACTCGTCACGATCGCCGCGGTCGCCCTCATGGCCACGGTCCTCGCCGCGGTCCACCACGCCGAGGTCGTCGCCCACCGGGTCGGCGAACCCTACGGCTCCCTCGTCCTCGCCGTGGCCGTCACGGTCATCGAGGTCGCCCTCATCGTCACCGTCATGGCCTCCGGCGGCCACGACGCCGAGACCCTCGCCCGCGACACCGTGTTCGCCGCGGTCATGATCACCACCAACGGCATCGTCGGCATTGCGCTCCTGGTCGGCGCCTTGAAGTACGGGACGGTCCTGTTCAACTCCGAAGGGTCGGGCGCGGCCCTCGCGACCGTGGCGACCCTCGCGACCCTCGGCCTGGTCCTGCCCTCGTTCACCACCAGCGAGGCCGGCCCGGAGTACTCGACGTCGCAGCTCGTGTTCGCGGCGCTGGCGTCGATCGTCCTGTACGGCCTGTTCGTGTTCACGCAGACGGTGCGCCACCGCGACTTCTTCCTGCCCATCACCGAGTCGGGCGTGGTCACCGAGGAGACGCACGCCGACCCGCCGAGCGGGAAGACCGCGCTGCTGAGCCTGGGGATGCTCATGGTCGCCCTGGTGGGCGTGGTCGGCCTGGCGAAGGTCGAGTCCCCGGCGATCAAGGCGGGCGTCGATGCGGCCGGGTTCCCGGCCTCCTCGGTCGGTGTGGCGATCGCGCTGCTGGTGCTGCTCCCGGAGTCGATCGCGGCGATCCGCGCGGCCTCGCGCGATCGCATGCAGACGAGCATCAACCTCGGTTACGGGTCGGCGATGGCCTCGATCGGCCTGACGATCCCGGCGATCGCGATCGCCTCGTTCTTCATGGACGGGCCGCTGCTGCTCGGGCTCGGCTCGACCCAGATCGTGCTGCTGGGCCTGACCCTGGTCGTGAGCGTCCTGACGGTGGTCCCGGGCCGGGCGACGCGCCTCCAGGGCGGCGTCCACCTGGTGCTGCTGGCGGCCTACCTGTTCCTGGCGATCAACCCTTAGCGGGCGCCCGCCCACACGTCCCAGCTCAGGCGGGCGAGGAGGGCGAGCACGACCACGACCAGGACGATCCGCACGAACCGGGAGCCGCGGGCCATGGCGGTGCGGGCGCCGAACCAGGCCCCGGCCATGCACCCGGCGCCGAGGACCAGGCCCAGGAGCCACGACACGTTGCCCTGGAGCGCGAACACGGTGACCGCGCCGATGTTGGTGGTGGCGTTGACGACCTTGGTGTGCGCGGCGGCGGCGACGTAGTCGAAGCCGGTGATGGCGGTGAACGCGACGGCGAGGAAGATCCCGGTGCCGGGGCCGATGATGCCGTCGTAGAAGGCGACTCCGACGCCGGCGGTGAGCATGAGCGCGGCGGCGCGCAGCGGGGTGCGCAGCTTCGGCTGCGGTTCGAGGCCGAGCTGGGGCCGGGCGATGACCAGGACCAGGACGGCCAGGAGCACCGCGATGATGATGGGCTTCAACGCGCTCGCCGAGACCGCGAGGGCGGCGACCGCGCCCGCGCCGGAGCCGAGGAGGGCGAGGCCGACGGTGGGCCACAGCAGCCGGTGCTCGAGTTTGATCTTGCGCGAGTACGTGATCGCGGAGATGGTGGTGCCGCAGACCGAGGCCATCTTGTTGGTGCCCAGCATGAGCTGCACCGGGGCTGTGGGGAAGGCCACGAGGAGGGCGGGAAGCTGGATCAGCCCGCCGCCGCCGACGACCGCGTCGACCCATCCGGCGAACACGGCCGCGACGATGAGCAGGGCGAACACGCCGGGGTCGATGTCGAAGGGCACCAGGCCAAGTTACTTGCCGCGCGGCTGGGAGACACGCCGATGAGGTGAGGAACACGTGGCGGTGCGTAATCGTCTGATATCAACAGGTCATGGACATGACGAAGCCTATGACCCACTTGGTGAAACGCGGCTACGAGTACGCGTTCGAGCCCGATGACCAGCAGCGGAGGAACCTGGAGGAGACCCTCGAAGCGGTTCGGGCCGTGTACAACTGGTCGTTGTCGGTGTTCCAGCGCGAATGGCGCGCGAAGGGGGAGAAGATCTCGTACGCGGAGATCTCGGCCCGGTTGACCAAGTGGAAGGACCAGGCCCCGAACCGGTGGGTCAAGGCGTACTCGTCGGTGCCGCTCCAGCAGATCGCGCGGCAGCTCCACACCGAGTACCACGCGTTCCTCAACGGGCGCAGCCGCGAGCCGGCGCCGAAGGAGCACGGCGAGCAGGAGCAGCTGGTGTACTCGCGGGCCGGGTACTACCTGAAGGGCCGCGAGGTGAAGCTCGCGAAGCACAAGGCGCCGTTGGACATCATGTGGGGGCTGGAGCGCCCGAGCCGCGACGACATCACCTCGATCACGGTGATCCGCGAGAGCGTGGAGCGGTGGCGGCTGTGGATCGTGGCCGAGGAGTTCGTGGAGGTCCCGCGGCAGAAGCCGCCGGAGTGCGGCGAGTGCGGGCGCGTCCTGGAGGAGTAGCCCGGAAGCGGACCGCGGACGCGGAACGGCCCCCGCGCTGGAAGCGCACGGGGGCCGTTCGCGTGCCCGCCCGGGAAAGCCCTTCGAACCCGGGCGGGCGGCGGCTCTCGCCGGCGCTCCTGTTGACAGGGGGCGCGCCGGCGCGGCAGAGCCGGTGTCGAGGCGGTCGCGGGTCCCGGCGGCTTCTTTCTGGGACCCGTCCCCGCTCGGCGTCTTCGGTCGCGGCGTTACCGCCGGAGTTCGGCTACGGCCTCCGCGAGCCGCTTGCCGCTGTGCTTCGCGGTGCGGGAAGCGGCGGCGTCACGGTCGCAGTGCGGCTACGGCCGCCGCGAGCCGCTTCCCGCTGTGCTTCCCGGTACGGGAAGCGGCGGCGTCACGGTCGCAGTTCGGCAACGGCCTCCGAAAGCCGCTTCCCGTACTGCTCGTCCGCCTTCGCAAAGTTCGCGACGGCGCGTTCGACGATGTCGTCGCGGGTGACCTTGGCGAGGAACCCGGCGAGGTTGGCAATGAGGCGGTCCTGCTCGGCGGCGGTCATGAGCCGGTAGAGGTCCCCGGCCTGCACGAAGTCGTCGTCCTCGGCGTGGTGCGGGGTCTCCCACTCGCCGGTGGCGCCCGCGACCTGGACCGGCGCCCACAGGGGCCGTCCGGTCGCTTCGGGGCCGCCGAAGGAGTTCGGCCCGTAGTTCTTCGCGCGGCCGTGGCGGCCGTCGTAGCCGGTGCCGTCGCGGTTCCCGTTGCGCGCCGCGGTGGCGTGCGGGCGGTTGACCGGCAGCTGGTCGGCGTTGATCCCGACCCGGTACCGGTGCGCGTCGCCGTAGGCGAACAGGCGGCCCTGGAGCATCTTGTCGGGGCTGGGCCCGATGCCCGGCACGAAGTGCGCGGGGGAGAACGCGGACTGCTCGACCTCGGCGAACACGTTGTCCGGGTTCCGGTTCAGTTCGAGCTTCCCGACGGTGATCCGCGGGTAGTCGGCGTTCGGCCAGACCTTGGTGAGGTCGAACGGGTTGAACCGGTAGGCCGCGGCCTCGGCGGCGGGCATGATCTGGACCTGCACGGTCCAGGACGGGAAGTCGCCGCGCTCGATCGCCTCGCGCAGGTCGCGCTGGTGCGAGTCGGGGTCGGTGCCGGCGACCGCGTTCGCCTCGTCCTGGGTGAGGTTGCGGATGCCCTGGTCGGTCTTGAAGTGGTACTTGACCCAGAACTGCTCGCCGGCCTCGTTCACCCACTGGTAGGTGTGCGAGCCGAAGCCGTCCATGTGCCGGTAGGAGGCGGGGATGCCGCGGTCGCCGAACAGCCAGGTGACCTGGTGCGTGGACTCGGGGGAGAGGCCCCAGAAGTCCCACACGTTGTCGGCCTCCTGCGAACCGGTGTACGGGTCGCGCTTCTGGGTGTGGATGAAGTCGGGGAACTTGATCGCGTCGCGGATGAAGAACACCGGGGTGTTGTTGCCGACGAGGTCGTAGTTGCCCTCCTCGGTGTAGAACTTCAGCGCCCAGCCGCGCGGGTCGCGCACGGCGTCGGCCGAGCCGAGGGAGCCGGCGACGGTGGAGAAGCGCAGGAACGTCTCGGTCTCCTTGCCGACCCCGTTCAGGAACGCGGCGCGCGTGTACGCGGAGACGTCGGCGGTGACGGTGAAGGTCCCGTAGGCGCCGGCGCCGCGGGCGTGGACGACCCGCTCGGGGATGCGCTCGCGGTTGAAGTGGGCGAGCTTCTCCAGCAGGACCTGGTCCTGGACGAGCAGCGGCCCGCCGGGGCCGGCGGCCTCGCTCTGGTCGTCGGAGCCGACGGGGGCGCCGGACTCGGTGGTCAGCGGCCCGGCCGTGTCGTCGAAGTCGGTGCTCTCGGTTGTGCTCACGGTGGAGCCCCTTCCTGGCGGTCGTCCCCGGCGCCGTCGCCGGCGGGGACCGTCCTCGATGTCTCGTGCGTCGGACTCGATCCTAACTTAGACTATGTCTAAACTAAGAAGCCGTCCAGTGTCAGTGGTGCCACACCCGTTTGTCCTGCTAGGGTGGTATTCGACTTCCTGACCGTGTGAGAGAACAGCATGAGTGACCTGGTAACCCGACTGCGGCGCCACAACTGGCGCATCACCCCTCAGCGACGCGTCATCGCCGAGACGCTGGAGGGCTCCCACGTGCACTTCACCGCCGAGGAGATCCTCGAACGCGCCTGCGAGCGCATGCCCGAACTCTCCCGCGCCACCGTCTACAACACCCTCAACGAGATGGTCGCCCTCGGCGAGATCCTCGAACTCACCCTCGAAGGCCGCTCCAAGCGCTACGACCCCAACGCCGACCACGAGCACCACCACCTCATCTGCGAGGGCTGCGGCCTTATGAAGGACGTCCACACCGTCGCCGACCCCGCCGACTGGCTCCCCGGCGACGAGCGCCACGGCTTCACCGTCACCCGCTCCTCCGTCACCTACCGGGGCCTGTGCCCCGACTGCCAGGGCGCATAGTCCCCTAAGGAGTGGTTCGCCCCCACCCGCCCGGATAGGCTCTGGCCCATGACGCTGCCCAAGGAGCCCTGGAAGTCCGACATCTGGCGCGACCGCCCCGCGTTCCTCTACTCGCGTCGCCCCATCGCCCGCTACGTCGGCCGCCCCGCCGCCGAGTTCCTCAAGATCGAACCCGCCGCCGGCCTCGTCCTCGTCGCCTGCGCCGTCCTCGCCATGGCCTGGGCCAACTCCCCCTGGTCCGCGACCTACGACGCCGTCTGGGGCCTCGACATCACCGTCAGCCTCGGCGACTTCACCCTCCACCACACCCTCAAGGACTGGATCAACGACGGCCTCATGGCCGTGTTCTTCTTCGTCGTCGGCATGGAGATCAAGAGCGAGATCGTCTCCGGCGAACTCAGCGACCCCCGCTCCGCCGTCCCGCCCATCGCCGCCGCCGTCGGCGGCATGGCCGTCCCCGCCCTCCTCTACACCGCCCTCAACGCCGGCACCCCCGGCGCCCACGGCTGGGGCATCCCCATGGCCACCGACATCGCCTTCGCTCTCGGCGTCCTCGCCCTCTTCGGCTCCCGCATCCCCGCCGCCGCCAAGGTCTTCCTCCTCACCCTCGCCATCGTCGACGACCTCGGCGCCATCGCCGTCATCGCCGTCTTCTACACCGACCGGATCTCCATGCCCTGGCTCGCCACGGCCGCCGCCCTCATCGCCCTCGCGGTCCTCATGCGCCTCCTCAACGTCTGGTCCACCCCCATCTACCTCGTCATCGGCGTCCTCCTGTGGGTCGCCATGCTCGAATCCGGCGTCCACGCCACCATCGCCGGCGTCGCCATGGGCCTCATCATCGCCGCCAAGCCCCTCCTCGACCCCGCCGTCGCCCACGCCGAGGCCCAGGAGCTCGCCAAGGACGGCCTCACCGTCGCCGAAACCGAGCGCCTCGTCAGGCTCACCCGCGACGCCCAGCCCCCCGCCGACCGGCTCCAGTACCAGAACCACCGCTTCTCCTCCTTCGTCGTGCTGCCGCTCTTCGCGCTGGCCAACGCCGGGATCCCGCTCTCGGCCGACCTCCTCGGCGCCGCCGCCGGCTCCACCGTGACGCTCGGGATCGTGCTCGGCCTCGTCGCCGGCAAGACCGCCGGCATCACCCTCACCACCTGGATCGTCGTCAGGACCGGCCTCGGGCGGATGCCGCGCGGCACGAGCTGGCCGCTGCTCACCGCGATCGCCGCCATCGCGGGCATCGGCTTCACCGTGGCCCTGTTCATCACCGAGCTCGCGTTCCGCGGCGGCGACCCGTCCCTCACCTACGAGGGCAAGACGGGCGTCCTCGCCGCCTCGCTCCTCGCCGCCGTCATCGGCGGCGTCGCCGTCCACCTCACCGCGCCCCGAACGCCGTAGGAGGACGATGCCGACCCGCTCACGGAGGCCGCGCCGAAGGCGGGGTTAGGCTTGGCCGACTGCTTTTCACGAGCGACTCGACCCTAGAGTGAGGACCCGCATTGGCTCCGCAGAATCTGATGTCACAGCCTCCGGCGACGCAGCTGCCCGAGGACACCGAGGCCAGGAAGTACCTCGACGAGCACTCGCCCGAGGACACCGTCCGCCAGTTCCCGTGGTTCTGCGCCGCGTGGGCGCGGCTGGCGAAGAACGCCCTGGAGTCGGGCGACGACGTCACCGCCTACGCCTTCGCGCGCACCGGTTACCACCGCGGCCTCGACCAGCTCCGCCGCAGCGGTTGGAAGGGCCACGGCCCGATCCCGTGGGAGCACAAGCCGAACCGCGGCTTCCTCAAGTCCCTGCACCAGCTCTCGCGCGCCGCCGCCGCCATCGGCGAGGCCGACGAGGCCGCCCGCTGCGCCCAGTTCCTGCGGGACTCGGACCCGGCCGCCGCCGACGCCCTCACCTGATCCGCACGGCGCGGACGCGGCGCCGGTGCGGGCCGCGCGGGTGCGGCCCGCCCGCCGCAGTGCGCTGCACCGCACTGCAATGCACCGCGCACTGCACCGCTATGCACCGCCCGGGGGCCGCACGCCCCGGGACGACGACGGGGAACGGCCGGGGAGCCCAGCTCCCCGGCCGTTCCGCCGTCCATCCGTCCCCTCGCCCTAGGCGAGGAAGATCTGCCCGTCCTCCACGGTGATCTCCACCGGGGCCAGCCCGGTCTCGGCCGGGCCCTGCTCCAGCTCGCCCTCCAGGGAGAACTGCGAACCGTGGTTCGGGCACACGATCACCCCGTCCGCGTCCGGCGGGTTCACGGTCGTCCCCATGTGCGGGCACGCCGCCGAGAACGCCAGGAACTCGTCCGCGCTCGGCTGCACCAGCACCGTGTCCTCGACGACGATCCCGCCGCCCTCCGGCACGTCCGCGGTCGCGGCGATCGCCGTCCCCCCGCCCGCGTCCCCCGTCGACCCCTCGGACCCCCCGGTCGTCGCGTCGTCCGACCCCGAGGTCGGATCCGAGGACGGCGACTCGGCCGTCCCGCACGCGGCCAGCGCACCCGCGGCGCCGAGCCCTGCCAGCCCGCACATCAGCCCGCGCCGCGAGGCGAGGACCCGCTGGGCGAGGTCGCTTCCGGTCTTGCTGTCGGTCATGTCTGAGCTCCTTTTCGAGCGGCCCGCCCGTCCGGTGGACGGCCCCATGGCAGCCTGCAAGCCATGCGAGAGGTATCAGGCCGCGGCGGCAACGCTACTGCCGAAGAGCCGAGCTTGTCACGGTTCGGGGGAGAAACTCAAGACCTTTAGTTGAAGTTTTCAGTAAACTCTCAGGCGGCGACCGGAACCCCGGCCGCCGCCTGAAACACCTACAGCCCCATGGACCTCGCGATGAGCATCCGCTGCACCTCATTGGTGCCCTCGCCGATCTCCAGCACCTTGCAGTCCCGCCACGCCCGCGCCACCGGCGTCTCGTTCATGAACCCGTACCCGCCGAAGATCTGCGTCGCCTCCCGCGCGTTGTCCACCGCCGCCATCGACGCGTGCAGCTTCGCCAGCGCCGCGTCCGTCCCGAACGGCTCCCCGGCCTCCGCCTTCAGCGCCGCGTCCTGCCACGCCAGGCGCGACGTGTGCGCCCGGAGCTTCATGTCCGCGAGCATGAACGCGATCGACTGGTTCTCCGCGATCGGCCGCCCGAACGCCTCCCGGTCCTTCGCGTGCGCCAGCGCCTCGTCCAGGCACCCCTGCGCGGACCCGGTCGCGAGCGCCGCGATGGCGACGCGCCCGGAGTCGAGCAGTTCGAGGAACTGGACGAAGCCGCGCCCGCGCTGGCCGATGATGTTCGCTTCGGGCACACGGCAGTCGTCGAAGTACACGGGCCGGGTGTCGGAGGCGCGCCAGCCCACTTTGGAGTACTCGGGTCCGATCTGGAGTCCGGGCGTGCCGGGTTCGACGGCGATGCAGGTGACCTCGCCGGGCCCGGTCTGGGCGGTGGTGATGATGAGGTCGGTCATGGCGGTGCCGGCGTTGGTGATGAAGCACTTGGCGCCGTCGATGACCCATTCGCCGTCCTCCAGGCGGGCCTTGGTGTCGGTGTGGCCCGCGTCGGTGCCGCCGCCGGGCTCGGTGAGGGCGAAGGCGACGAGGCCCTGCCCGGCGGCGAGGTTGGGGAGCCACTTGGCCTGCTGCTCGGCCGTGCCGTACTTGGCGATGGCCTCGGCGCCGAGGGTCACGGACGCCTCGACGGTGACGGCGACGGAGGCGTCGACGCGGGCGATCTCCTCCAGCGCGAGGCCGAGCATGAACAGGCCCATGCCGGCGCCGCCGTGCTCCTCGGGAAGGGTGACCCCGAGGACGCCCAGCTTGCCGAGCCCCCTGACCAGCTCGATCGGGAACTCCCCGCGCTCGTAGAAGTCGCCGATGACGGGTCGGACCTGCTCCTGCGCGTAGGCGCGCACGGCGGCGGCGAATTCGGTCTGCTCGAGGTCGAGTTTCATGGCGGGCTCCTCTTACACCGGTGTGATCGGGTGTCTGCGGTCGGCGAACCGGCGGTCCTTGTGGGACAGCCGGCGGTAACGGGCGATGAGGTCATCGCGGAGTTCCTCGGGGGCGAGGACGTCGTCGACGACGAGTTCCCCTGCGAGCCTTCGCAGGTCGACGTCGGCTTCGTATTCGGCGCGCCGGTCGGCGACGAACTGCTCCCGCTGGGCGGGGTCGTCGATGGCGGCGATCTTGTTGGCGTACACGGCGTTCACCGCGGCCTCGGCGCCCATGACGGCGATCCGGGCGGTCGGGAGCGCGAGCACGGCGTCGGACCCGAAGGCGGGCCCGGCCATGGCGTACAGCCCCGCGCCGTACGCCTTGCGGACGACGACGCAGATCTTGGGGACGGTGGCCTCGGCGACGGCGGCGATCATCTTGGCGCCGTGGCGGATGATCCCGGCGTGCTCGACGGCGGAGCCGACCATGAACCCGGGGACGTCGGCGAGGAACAGCAGCGGCACGTTGAACGCGTCGCAGGTGTTGACGAACCGGGCGGCCTTGTCGGCGGAGTCGGAGAACAGGACGCCGCCGCGGATCGCGGAGTTGTTGGCGACGATGCCGACGGGGCGGCCGTCGAGGCGCGCGAACGCGGTGGTGAGCTCCCCGGCCCAGCGGGCCTGGACTTCGAGGATGGAGCCCTGGTCGACCAGGCCCTTCACGAAGTCGCGCATGTCGAACGGGGCCGACTCGCTCGGCGGGATCACGGCGGCGAGGTCGACCGGGAGGGCGGGGCGGGCGGCGCGCACGGGCGCGGGCTGCGTCCAGTTCGAGGGGAGGTAGGAGAGCCAGCGGCGGACGTCGGCGATGGCCTCGTCCTCGTTGCGGCACAGGAAGTGCCCGACGCCGGACTGCTCGCAGTGGACGCGGGCGCCGCCCATGTCCTCCAGGGTGGTCTTCTCGCCGGTGACCATCTCGACCATGCGGGGGCTGCCGAGGTACATGGAGGCGTTGCCGTCGACCATGGCGACGATGTCGCAGAACGCGGGGATGTAGGCGCCGCCGGCGGCGCTGGGGCCGAAGAGCGCGCACGCCTGCGGGATCTTCCCCGAGGCCCGGACCTGCTCGTGGAAGATCCGCCCGGCGCCGCGGCGGCCGGGGAACAGCTGCACCTGGTCGGTGATGCGGGCGCCGGCGGAGTCGACGAGGTAGACGATCGGGTGCTGCTCGAGCTGGGCGGCCTCGATGGTGCGGATGATCTTCTCGACGGTGCGCGCGCCCCAGGACCCGGCCTTGACGGTGGAGTCGTTGGCGACGAGGCGGACCGGGCGGCCCTGCACGGTGGCGGAGCCGACGACCACGCCGTCGGCGGGCAGCGACGGGTCGGGGTTGGCCCACAGGGCGTCCTCGCGGAACGAGTCGGGGTCGCACAGCCGCCGGATCCGCTCGCGGGCGTGGTACTTGCCCGCGGCGGCGGCCGCCTGGTGGTACTTCTCGGCCCCGCCGCGCTCGATCCGCTCGCGTTCGGCCGGGTAGTCCCCGCTGAAGTCCACGGTGCCGTCCTCCTTGACGATCAATCCCTTAACGATCGTTAAGGCACCGTAATCGTGGCATGGCGCCGCCCCCCTGTCAATCGATCTCCGCGCCCCCGCAATTCATTGAATCCACCTCGCATCCGCCCCGCCGAAACCCCATGTCGCACCCCCGCGTCACCCTTGGATTCGGGGGCGCTCAGAACGCCCGATTCGCCCACATTCACGTTCCGCTCGGCCCCACCGGAGCACCCGCCGCCGCGCCCGGCCCACCGCTGTCGGACCCTTCAGGCACTGTCGATCCGGGGGCGCCTCGCCGCGCCCGATTTCTCCGCATTCACATTCGGCACGCCTCCCGCACCCCCGAGACCGGCCCCATGTCGCACCCCTCGGGCACTGTTGATCCGGGGGTGCCTGCGAATGCCCGATTCCTCCGCATTCACGTTCCGCCCCGGACCGCTCCCGCCGCGCCCCGCCTTCTACGCTCGATGCGTCACCCCGCCATCCCGGCTGCATCTCGGCCGCATCCCGGCCGCACCCCGCCGCCCCGCCCCCGGAGACCCATGAGCGCCACCTCCACCGCCGAACCCGCGGCCGGACCGGACCGGACCGCCCCCGCGCCCGCCGCCCGACCGCCGCGCCTGCGCGAGATCGACGGCCTGCGCGGCCTCGCCATCGCCGTCATCGCCGTCTACCACATCTGGTTCGACCGCGTCTCCGGCGGCGTCGACATCTTCCTGCTCATGTCCGGCTTCTTCATCACCGCCGGCTTCCTCCGCTCGGCCGACGCCGGCCGCGGCCTCGGCTACCTCCCCTACGCCGCCCGCATCGTCCGCCGCATCTTCCCGCCCGCGCTCGTCGTCGCCGCGGCCACCGTCCTCATGGTGTTCCTCTGGCTCCCGCGAGCCACCTGGTCCCAGCAGCTCGGGGACATCACCGCCTCCGCCCTCTACTACGGCAACTGGAACCTCGCCGCCCACTCCGTCGACTACCTCTCCTCCAACAACGGCGCGAGCATCGTCCAGCACTACTGGTCCCTCGGCGTCCAGACCCAGTTCTACGTCCTCTGGCCGGTCCTCATCGGCCTCGTCCTCTGGGCCGCCCGCCGCACCGGCCTCCCCCCGATGCGCACCGTCGCCGCCGCCCTCGCCCTCGTCCTCGCCGCCTCCTTCGCCTTCGCGCTCTGGGAGACCGCGACGAACCAGGCGTACGCCTACTTCGACACCCGCGCCCGCATCTGGCAGTTCGCCGCCGGCGGCCTCCTCGCCCTCGCCCTCCGCCCGAGTGTCCGCGCCTGGACGGGACGCCTCGCCGGCCCCGTCCCCGCGATCCTCGGCTGGTCCGGCGTCGCCGTCCTCGTCTTCGCCGGCGCGTTCCTCGAATCCACCCAGTTCCCCGGCTGGGCCGCCCTCGCCCCCGTCGCCGGCGCCTGCGCCGTGATCCTCGCCGCGACCGCCGCCCCCGGCACCGGCGCCGGACGCCTCCTCAACACCTGGCCGCTCCAGCGCCTCGGCACCCTCTCCTACACGCTCTACCTCTGGCACTGGCCGATCCTCGTCTGCTACCTGACCGCCACCGGACGCGACACCGCGACCCTCCCCGGCGGCCTCGCCATCCTCGCCGCCGCCACCGCCCTCGCCGCCCTCACCCACTGGGCCGTCGAACGGCGCCTCCCCGCCAGCGGCCTCGGCCAGCGCACCTCCCGCGGCGCCTTCGCCCTCGGCGCCGCCTGCCTCGCCCTCGTCCTCGCCGCCTGCGCCTCCATGACCTGGTACATCGCCCACGAGCGCGCCCGCCTCGCCGAGGCCGCCACCGACCCCGCCCGCTACCCCGGCGCGGCAGCCCTCGACCCCGCCCTCGACCTCGACCTCCCCGACGCCGACTTCGCCCCCTCCACCCTCGACGCCGCCCAGGACTACGACCCCGCGCTCTCCGGCCACTGCAACGTCACCATGGAGGGCTACGAGCCGATCCGGTGCGACTTCGCCGGAGGCGAACTAGTGTCCAGCGCCGGAGGCGAACCAGTGTCCAGCGCCGGAGGCGAACCGGTGGCGACCGGCGAAGGACAGAACCAGGCCGCTGCCACGGTCGTCATGTACGGCGGCTCCAAGATCTGGCAGTGGCTCCCAGCCGTCCTCGAAGCCGCCGAGGCCCGGAACTGGCACGTCATCGCCTACACCAAGAACGCCTGCATCATCGAGACCGGCCAGGAGGCCCTCGGCGAGGAGCGCTACCGCTCCTGCGCGGCCTGGAACGACGCCGTCGTCGCCGAGATCGCCGACATCGACCCCGACCTCGTCCTCACCTACGGCTCCCGCGTCGGATACGAGGCGTACGAGACGTTCCCCGACTACACCGACCGCTACGAGCAGCTCCTCGCCACCGGCGCGAACGTCGCCGTCATCCGCGACACCCCGAGCCCCCGCTTCGACGTCCCCATGTGCGTCGACCTCCACGGCCCCGACGCCGCCGAGTGCACCGTCGACCGCGGCGCCTACTACGAGGAGGGCGCCTTCGCCGCGCTCGCCGTCCCCGAGGGGATCGCGAAGATCGACCTCACGGACTACATCTGCGGACCCGAGACCTGCCCGCCCGTGGTCGGCAACGTCCTCGTCTACCGCGACGACGCCCACCTGACCAACACGTACGCCGCGACCCTCGGCCCCTACCTCGAAGCCGAGCTCGCGGCCGCCCTCGGATAGCCGGAAGGCCCGGTCCTCTGGGCCGGGCCTTCCGGGAGAACTCGCCGCCGTGCTCCGCCCGGCGCGGATCGCGAAACCGCACCGCGCCGCCGCTATGCCATCACGGCGCTGAGCCGCTACGCCGTGACGGCGTCCAGGGCGATCTCCACCATCTCCGAGAACGACTCCTGGCGGTCGGCCGCGGGCAGCTCCGTGCCCTTGAGGATGTGGTCCGAGATCGTGCACAGCGCCAGCGCCCGCGCCTTGAACTTCGCGGCGAGCGTGTAGATCGCCGCCGCCTCCATCTCGATCGCGAGGATGCCGTAGTCGGCGAGCTTCGCCTCCACCTCGGGGGCGTCCGTGTAGAACGTGTCCGAGGAGTACAGCTGGCCCACGTGCAGCTCGATCCCGCGCGCGGCCGCGGCGTCGACGGCGCCGCGCAGCAGCCCGAAGTCGGCGACGGGCGCGTAGTCGACCACGCCGTTGAAGCGGATGCGGTTCATCGACGAGTTCGTCGACGCCCCGATGCCCGCCACCACGTCGCGCAGCTCGATGTCGTCGTGGATCGCACCGGCGGAGCCGACCCGCACCACGGTCTTCACGCCGTACACGTCCAGCAGCTCGTGCGTGTAGATCGACGCCGACGGCTGGCCCATCCCCGTGCCCTGGACCGAGACGCGCTTGCCCTTGTACGTCCCGGTGAACCCGAACATGTTCCGCACCTCCGAGTAGCACTCGGCGTCGGTGAGGAAGGTCTCGGCGATCCACTTCGCGCGCAGCGGGTCCCCCGGAAGGAGGACGCTCTCGGCGATGTCGCCGGGCTCGGCGGAGATGTGTGCAGTCATGCCGCCAGCTTCTCATAAACATCCCATGAATTCGCGGAGACCGTCTGTGAGGTGGATCGCCCGATCCCGGTCGCGATCGCGCCGCGGGCATCCGGTAACGTTTTCGGCGGTGGCGTGTCCGAGCGGCCGAAGGAGCTCGCCTCGAAAGCGAGTGTTGGGTAACCCTCAACCGTGGGTTCAAATCCCACCGCCACCGCCAACGTCCGAACGCCGGGCCTCACCGAGGCCCGGCGTTCGTGGTTCCTGGCGGCCTCCCGCTAGGCTGTCGAAACTCCGAAGCGGCCCGCGTGCGCCGCTCGACCTCGAAGGGCGGACCGGGTGGGCAAGACGGGTGCGAAGTTCTACAGCGGCGTCGTCATCGCCGCCTCCCTCATCCTGGCCGCGATCCTGCTCCTCCACCGGTTCATCCCCAACCGCTGGTACAACCTCGGCAGCCTCATCGAGACGTTCCTGCCCTGGTTCGGCATCGGCGTCCCGGTCCTCATCCTCCTGGCCGCCATCCGCCGCCGCCCCATCGCGATCATCTGCGCGCTCCTGCCCGCGCTCGTCTGGTTCCAGATGTACGCCGCGCTCATCCCCGACAAGCACGACGGCGAGGGCGACTTCCGTGTGGTCGCCCACAACGTGAACGCCGAGAACACCGACACCGAGGCCACCGCCGCCACCCTCCTCGCCGCCGCGCCCGACGTCATCGTCCTCGTCGAGCTCACCGAGGACCAGCGCACGGCCTGGGCCGACGTCCTCGACCCCGACTACGAGTACTCCGCCGCCTACGGCACCGTCGCCCTCTGGTCGCGCCACCCCATCACCGAGTCGAACGAGGTCGACCTCAACCTCGGCTGGGCCCGCGCCTTCCGGGCCGCGATCGACATCGACGGCGAGCCCGTCGCGTTCTACGTCGCCCACCTGCTCTCCGTGCGCGTCAACACCGAGGGCTTCACCTCCGAGCAGCGCAACGAGACCGCTACCCTCCTCGGGGAGGCCATCGCGGGCGAGGAGCTCGACCGGGTGGTCCTCGCCGGGGACCTCAACGGCACCGTCCAGGACCGCTCCCTCGCCCCGATCACGTACCAGCTCGAGTCCGCGCAGGCGTCCGCCGGGAAGGGCTTCGGGTTCACCTGGCCCGCCGACACCCCGCTCGCCCGGATCGACCAGGTCCTCTACCGGGGCCTGAACGCCACCGGCTCCGACGTCCTCGACGCGACCGCCTCCGACCACCGCCCCGTCCAGGCCGACTTCGCGTTCTGACCCCGCCGCCCGGGTTTTCGCGGCGGGTGCAACTCCCGGCGGGGGTGTCGGCGTCTCACTGACGTGACCCGAGACGACGCCACGCTGATCCTGCCCACCGTCACCGCGGAGGGCTCGGTGGACGACACCGCCGTGTTCGCGCGCGTCGCCGAGGACACCCCCGCGCCCGGCGTCGGCCCCGACCCGCGGGCGCTCATCGAACTCGACGGCGTCGGCATGACCTACCCCGGCCCGCCGCCCGTCGAAGCGCTCAAACCGGTGCGGCTCAAGGTCGCCGACGGCGAGTACGTCGCGATCGTCGGCCCCTCCGGCTCCGGCAAGTCGACCCTGCTCAACCTCCTGGGCCTGCTCGACGCGCCCACCTCCGGCACGTACTGGCTCGACGGGCACGACACCTCGACGATGAAGGAGTCCCTGCGGACCCGCCTGCGCGCCGACAAGATCGGCTTCATCTTCCAGTCGTTCCACCTCATGGCCCACCGCACCGCCACCGAGAACGTCGCCATGTCCCTGGTCTACCAGGGCATCCCGCGCCGCAGGCGCCGCCAGATCGCCCGCGAGAAGCTCGAACTCGTCGGCCTCGGCCACCGCCTCGACGCCCTCCCCACGACCCTCTCCGGCGGCGAGCGGCAGCGCGTGGCGATCGCCCGCGCGCTCGCGGCGGAGCCGAGCCTGCTGCTGTGCGACGAGCCGACCGGCAACCTGGACTCGCACACTGCCGAGGCGGTCCTGGCGACGATCGACGAGCTGCACTCGGGGGGCCTGACGGTCCTCATGATCACCCACGACCACGACGTCGCCGAGCGCGCGCAGCGCGCGGTGACGATCCGCGACGGCGAACTGCGCGAGGGCAACCACGTCGGCGACGGCCGCGTTCCGACCGACGAGCCGGCCCCGGGCACGCTCGTCATGCCCCGCGCGGACTAGCCGCCGCGTCCCCGTCTTTACACCCTCCCAAGGAAAACGAGGGCCCGCACCGGATGGTGCGGGCCCTCTCCCGTGCTGTCTCCCGTTCCGCAGTCCGGGGCCGCCGTCCGGACGAAGCACTGCGGCGCCGCCCCGAGTGGGGCGGCGCCGCATGAGCGCTCGAGTGGTTCGGCCGGGGCCGGACCTCAGTCCCGGTCGCCTCCCGGACCGCCTGGGCCGCCGGTGGTCTCGTCGCCCTCGGGTTCCTCCTCCTCGAAGTCGGAGCCGTTGGACACGAGGATGTAGACGGGCGCGCCGCTCGGTGCCGACCCGGACGGGGAGGTCGCGAACGCCTCGCCCTCCTTGCAGTCGGAGTCGAACCTGCCGGGGGCGATCGAGGCGTCGAAGCCCGCGTTGGCGACGCGGGAGCGGGCGTCGTCGGCGTCCATGCACTCGATCGACGGGATGCCGGTGAGGTTCTTGCCGTTGATCATCTCGTCGGACGGTTTCGACCAGCCCTCCTCTTCGAGGTCCTTGACGGCCTTCTCGAGGATCCAGACGCCGACCTGCTTCACGGAGTCCTTGAGACCCGATGTGGCGACGCCGGACCGGTAGGTGGCGTCGGTGTCGCCGACGAACGTCGCGGTGGTGGCGTTCGGGGTCGAGCCGATGAACCAGTAGGCGCGGTCGGAGTCGGAGGTGCCGGTCTTGCCGAACAGCGGGCGGTCGAAGCCGCCGGTGTAGGCGGCGGCGGTGCCGTTGCCGGAGCACTGGGTGCCGTCGACGCTCTGGCCCACGACGCAGCGGCCGGCGCTGACGGCCGCGTCCGCGACCTCCTCGGAGAACGCCTGGTCGCACTGCGGCGCAGCCGCTTCGGGCCAGTCCTCGCCGTTGGCCTTGATGACCTGGGTGACCGGCAGCGGGTTGCAGTGGACGCCGCCGGCGGCGACCGTGGCGTACGCCTCGGCCATGTCCATCGGGGTCGTGGCGTCGAACCCGAGGGTGAAGACGCCGTAGTCGTCCAGGGTGCCGTTCTCGATGTGGCCGTCGAGGACGTCGTTGTTGTAGAAGTCGATCCCGGCGCGCTTGGCCGCGTCGTACGCCTTGCTGGTGCCGACCATCTCCTGGAGCTGCACGAACGCGGTGTTCGAGGAGCGTCCGAACATGCCCCACATGTTCATCGGGGAGGCGGACCAGTTGCCGTCGTTGGAGGGGCACCAGTGCTTCTGGTTGTGCTCCAGGGTGCCTCCGCACGAGGACGGGTCGTCGGCGGAGGTGAGGTAGTGCGAGGTGTACGTGCCCGGCGAGGGGATGCGCGTCTCCAGCGGCCAGCCCTCTTCGAGGCCGGCGAGCATGGTGAACATCTTGAACGTCGAGCCGGCGGGGTAGCCGGCGACGCGTTCGTTGCCGCTGAGCAGCGGGATGGTGGTGTTGGGGTAGTTCGAGGGCTTGGAGTCGTCGCCGTCGGTGCGTGGACCGTTGTCGGTCTGGTCGAGGCTGTAGACGCGATTGACGGCCATGGCCCTGACGTGCCCGGTGCCGGGGGTGAGGGTCACCGATCCGAGGGTGGCGGGGTCGTCCACGTCGACCTCGTCGGCGAGGCGCTCGGTGGCGTCGTTCTGGAGGTCGGCGTCGAGCGAGGTGACGATCTTGAAGCCGCCGCGCTTGAGCAGGGAGATGCGGTCGCGCTCGGTCTCGCCGAAGATCTCCTGGCTGCCCCACCACTCCTTGAAGAAGTCGCAGAAGAAGCCCCAGTTGGCGGTGGCCACGTCGACGCACTCGCTGCGGACGGGCCGCGGGTTGAGGCCGAGCGGCTGCTCCTTGGCGGCGTCGGCGTCGGACTGGGAGATCGAGCCGAGGGAGGCCATGCGGTCGAGGATCCAGTTGCGGCGCTCGATGATCTGGCTGTCGTCGCCCTCGCCGTCGAGGAGGCCGTCGGCGTAGGAGGGGAACTTCGGCAGGGAGGCGAGAGTGGCGGCCTCGGCGAGGGTGAGCTCGCTCGGGGGCTTGTTGAAGTAGCTGTAGGCGCCGGCGTGGACACCGTACGCCTGGTTGCCGAGGTAGATGACGTTCAGGTAGCCCTCGAGGATCTCCTCTTTGGACATCGACTCCTCGATCGCCATGGCGAACCGGGCTTCTCGGAGCTTGCGCTCGTAGGTGTCCTCGGACGCGGCGATGACCTCGTCGATGGTTGAGGCCGAGTAGATCAGGGTATTGCGAACGAACTGCATCGTCAGGGTGGATGCACCCTGCGAGTCGCCGCCCTGGTTCGCCACCGCGGCCCGGATGATCCCGGCCCAGTCGACGCCGTTGTGCTCGTAGAACTTCGAGTCCTCGGCGGCGAGCAGTGCTTCGACCATGAGCGGGGAGACCTCGTCGAGTGCGACCTCGCGGCGGTTCTCCTCGTAGAAGGAGGTGATCAGGGTCTCTCCGTCAGATGCGTACACATAGGACGTCTGCGGGAGCGTCGGTTTGGTGAGCTCGGTCGGCAGCGATTCGAACGACTGGATGCTGTTCTCGGCGGCCATGCCGAAGAGTCCCGCCAGGGGGAAGGCGGCCGCGGCCGCGAGGATCCCGGCAAGGACGCCGCAGACGAGCAGGGCTACGGCATCCCCGAAGGGACTGCGGTCGCGTTTCAAGGTCTCCACCGCCTCAGATTAGAACGGACGTCGGGAAGCGCGGGGACTGCCGGGCAGTTGTGCGGAGCACGGCCACGGGAACCGGCGCCGGCGGTGCCCCAGAGGGATACGCCGCGAGCACGGATCGAGGGTGCCCCCGTATTGGAATCGTTATTATCGCGAGTCGCATTCGCGTGGCGAACCGTAGGGGTGAAGGCGTCCCATGGAGTCCGAATTTCGTCTCGGAGAGTAGTCAAACACTTACAAGAGGTGTAGGGTCCGTTCTGACGGCGACGTTGTGTGATCGAGAGATCACTCGATTGTAGTCGTCGGGGGTATGAAGGGTAGATCTCACGGGGAGGTCATGCGGATGGGACTGCTGATCGACTGGACGACCAAGGCACTTTGCCAGGATGGTGATCCTGACGCCTTGTTCGTTCAAGGGGCCGAGCAGAACAATGCGAAGAAGGTATGCCGCGGCTGTCCAGTCCGGCTGGAATGCCTCGCAGACGCACTCGATAATCGCATCGAGTTCGGAGTCTGGGGCGGCATGACCGAACGGGAGCGGCGGGCGCTGCTGCGCAAGCACGCCGATGTCCGTTCATGGAGGGCGGTCTTCGAAGTCGCCCTCGAAGATGAGCAGCGCAACGCTCGCAGGAGCAGCCGGCGCCGGATACCGGTGAACCTCAACTTCTGACCGGCCGGCCGCCCGATGGCGGCCACTTCACGCTTACGAGCCCGGACGGCGAAGCCGTCCGGGCTCGTTCACGTCCGGACCCCTGTGGAAAACTCCTCCGCTCACCACCAGGCAAAATGTCAATCCCTCACAGAGTTATCCACAGGCGGGAAATCAATCCTGTACAGCAGGGCCCCGACCTGTGATTGTTGGTAGCAAAAACACCTTTCTCCTGGTGGTGGTTGGAGGAGGAGGGAGGTGGAGTCGGTCTGGCAGGACTGGCGGTGAATGTGGGATTCCCCGGGGGCCGCCCCCGAAGACCGCGCGGGAGTGCACTCCCGCGCGGCTCCTGCCAGACACACCTCGCGAGGTGATGAAGAAAGCGCGGGCGCATCGGCAAACCAGCCGATGCGCCCGCACCAAAAAGAACACGACCACCGAATCGGCAAGCAACCGACCACCGGACATTCGAACAACCAACCGAAGACAAACCTGTCGCCCGGCACTAAAGACGAAGAAACGCGCCGAGCACAATCGATCCAACCGATCGAGATAATTCGCACAAGCGACCGAGATAAATGCCGATTCCTGGCGTGAGCACACCCGAATTCGCCATTCCGCACGACGGGCCGTAAAAACCGATCAACGGCGAAATGGCCCCAGAAAAAGAAGTCTCACTCACGCGGGCGGATTCATTCGCACGAACCCGATCGGGCCGGCCGTGACAGCCTCTAAAGGCACCGCCGTTGCCAGTCGCGGCCGCAGCCGACACCCAATCCGAGGCCCCTGGGTGGGAGGGGCGCGGCCTGGGGATGGGCGCTTGAGGGCCGGGCAGGGCGAGAGGGCGCGGTTTCTGGGGGTCGGGAGGGGCAAGGCTGCGCTGCTGGGGTGGTCCGTAGTGATCGGGTTGGAGACCCCATGTGAGAGCCCTGCCTGTTCAGGTCAGGTCAGGTCTGGTCTGGTCTGGTCTGGGTGCCGACTGCGGCGGCTCCGAAGGCGCGGAGGTCTTCGAGGTCGACGACCTCGACGCCGAGGGAGGGAAGCCAGCGCTGGGGGACCTTGGGGCAGGCGGCCTCGTAGCGGGCGGCCACGCGTTCTTCGGCGGTGCGGCGGCGGGCCAGGTCGGCGTGAGTTCGCAGGACCGCCGCGACGGGGTCCGCCGGGTCGGCCTCTTCGAGTTGGGCCGCCGCACCGAGGGCGCGTTCGGCCGAGAGGTCGGCGTCGACCGGGGTCAGGCGGTTGAGGATCATGCCGTCGAGAGGCATGTGCTCCTCGGTGAGGCGGCGAGTGAAGTAGACGGCCTCGCCGACCGCGGCCGGCTCGGGGGCGGCGATGACCAGGAACGAGGTCTGGTCGTCCTGGAGGGCCCTGAAGGTGGCCTCGGCGCGCTTGCGGAAGCCGCCGAAGGTGTCCTCCAGGCTCGCTGTGAACTCGGCGACATCGGTGAGCAGGTGCCCGCCGAGGACCTTGTTGAACACCCGCGTGAACACTGCCGCGCTCGCCCCCATGAGCGAGAGCATCGAGCGGCGCGCGCCCGGGGTCGAGGCGGAGAGCAGGCGGATGATCCGCCCGTCGAGGAACCGGGCCAGACGCGCGGGGGCGTCGAGGAAGTCGAGGGCCGATCGCGACGGCGGGGTGTCGAGGACGATGAGGTCCCACCGGCCCGTGGCCCGGAGCTGGCCGAGCTTCTCCATCGCCATGTACTCCTGCGTGCCCGAGAACGTCGACGACACCGCCTGGTAGAACGGGTTCGCGAAGATCTCCGCGGCCCGGTCCTTCGAGGTGTGCGAGGCCACGACCTCGTCGAACGTCCGCTTCATGTCGAGCATCATCGCGTCGAGGGACCCGTCGCGCACCCCCGCGACCGGCCGCGGCGTGTTGTCCAGGGCCTCCATGCCCAGCGACTGGGCGAGGCGCCGGGCAGGGTCGATCGTCAGGACCACCGTCCGGCGGCCGTGCGCCTCGGCCGCGCGCAGCGCCAGCGCCGCCGCGGTCGTGGTCTTGCCCACACCGCCCGAGCCGCAGCACGCGATCACGTGCTTGCCCTCGTCGCCGAGCAGCGCGTCGATGTCGAGTTCAGTGCGCATCCTGGCCTCCGAGCCGGGGCGTGAGCTCCCGGGCGAGCTGGTACAGCCCCGACAGGTCGACGCCCTCGGGGATGAGCGGCAGTTCCTCCACCCGCCGGCCGAGCTGCTCGAGCCGGTCCCGGTACGCGTCGACCGCCCGGATCTCGGCCCGCGCCGACTCGTACTCGCTCATGAGTCCGGCCACCAGCGCCGCATCGGGCACCAGGCCCGCCGACGCGAGCCCGGCCTCGAGCTCGTCGGGCGTGATCTCGGCGGGCTTGGCGCCCGTGACCTTGTTCAGGATGATCCGCCCGACCGGCAGGTCCGCGGCCATGAGCTCGCGGTGCGCGTCGACCGTCTCCTGCACCGGCATCGCCGCCGGGGTCGTGACCAGGTGCACCGCCATCTGCGACGAGTGCAGCAGCCGCGCCACCGACCGCGAGTGCTTCCCGATCGGCCCGGTCTTGGCGAGGCGCCCCGACTCCACGGTGACGTTGAGGAACTTGACGACCCGGCCCGTCGGGGGCGCGTCGAGGACGACAGCGTCGTACGCCATCCGCCCCGACTCCGTCCGCGACACCGCCTCCTTGAGCTTCCCGGTGAGCAGGATGTCGCGCAGGCCCGGCGCGATGGTCGTCGCGAAGTCGATCGCCCCGAACTTCTGGAGCGCCCGCCCGGCCGAGCCGAGCCGGTAGAACATCGTCAGGTAGTCCAGCAGCGCCTCGTCGGCGCCCACGGACTGGCCGAAGACCTCCCCGCCGCCTGCGCCCGCGGCGAGGTGCCGTTCCTCGTAACCGAGGGACGCGGTCCCGAACAGGGGCGCGATGCCCTGCCGCCCTTCGACCTCCGCCAGCAGCACCCGCCGGCCGGGGCCGGCGAGCGCCAGGGCGAGCGCCGCGGCGACCGAGGTCTTCCCCGTGCCGCCCTTCCCGGTGACGATGTGCAGGCGCGGCACCGGGAGCGCAGAGGCAGTCATTCATCGGAGTCTAGTCATCCGGCGGCGATCCCGCAGATGAGCCATTGCGGATCGCCCTCCTCGGCCACGAGCGTGAACTCCCAGGTGGCCGGGGACGCGCCGCCGTCCATGGCGATCTCGGCGGTGACGGCCGCCGCACCCACCGAGCGCCCGGTCTCGGCGACCCCGCTCCACGCCAGCCCGCCGTCGGCCGCGGCCATCGCGGCGACGACCGCGCTCAGGTCGCGGTCGGCCTTGTCGGTGCACAGCCAGGTCGCGGCGGCCTCGGCGTCGCGCTCGTCGAGGAGCGCGCCGAGGAACGCGGCTACGGTCCGCTCGGGCGAGTCGGTGACCTCGGCGGCGGTCTCGCCGCCGAGGAACAGCCGGGTCGCGCCGAACACGAGCGCGGCGCAGAACAGGACCGCCGCCACGGCCGTCACTACTGTCCACAAGAGACTCGACCGGTCGCCGGACGATCCGGGCCGCGGATGCGGCGGGACGGTGCGCCTCGGGGCGGGCTCCTGGCGCGGGACCTGCGCGGGCGGGGACTCGGCGGCGCGGTCGCGCACGGGTTCGGCGGCGGCGTCCGACGACTGCGCCGCAGTGTCTGACGACATGGGGACTCCCTGGTTCACTGGTGCGGCACGGGGCCGCGGGACTCTTCGGGGAGGCGACGCACTCTGAGCGTAGCGGTGCGCCGCGGGCGAATCAAGACGCCGTACTGTGGGCCCATGGAGAAATGGGAGTACCTCACGGCACCGCTGCTGATCCACAACACCAAGATGATCCTCGATACGTTCGGCGAGGACGGCTGGGAACTGGTCACCGTCCTGCCCGGCCAGAACTCGGAGCAGCTGGTGGCGTACTTCAAGCGCAAGAAGGAGCAGTAGCCGTGGCAAACGTCGAGGCCGCGCTCGCCCGTCTGGGCCTGGCGCTCCCGGCGGTCGTCCCGCCGGTGGCCGCCTACCGGCCCGCCGTCGTGGCGGGGGACTACGTGTACACCTCGGGGCAGCTCCCGATGGTCGACGGGGCCCTGGCCGCGACCGGGAAGGTCGGCGCGGAGGTCGACCCCGAGCGCGCCTACGAGCTGGCCCGGACCTGCGCGCTGAACGCGCTGGCGGCGGTGGCCTCGGTGGCGCCGCTCGACCGGGTGGTCCAGATCGTGAAGGTCGTGGGCTTCGTGGCGTCGGCGCCGGAGTTCACCGGGCAGCCGAAGGTCGTGAACGGCGCTTCGGAGCTGCTGGGGGAGGTGTTCGGGGAGGCCGGGACGCACGCGCGCAGCGCGGTGGGCGTCGCGGTGCTGCCGCTGGACGCCCCGGTCGAGGTCGAGCTGGTGGCCCGGCTCGCCCCGGTGGCGAAGACGGTCCCGGTCTAGGCGCATCCCGTTCGGTTTCCACCGGTCGGTCCCCGCGGGGACCGACCGGTTTCGGCCGTGTCCGTCAGGTGATGGACGGGAGGACGCGGGTCTCGACCTCGCCGAGGGCGATGGTGGTGCCGCGCGGCCCGGGCGCGGTGGCGGTGACCTTGACGACGTCGCCGTTCTCCAGGCTCCACTGGCCGGTGACGGCCTCGCCGGAGCCGTACATGAGGCCCGAGCGCAGGAGCGCGCCGCCGGCGGTGAGCTGGGCGAGCTGCTGCGCGGGCGTCCAGCACGCCTCGGCGAAGTCGGCGCCGGCGACCGCGACGCCGTTGACCTCGATGTTCAGGTGCAGGTCGAAGCCGTACCGGTCGGACTCCTTCAGGTAGGAGGCCATGTCGGCGGCGGGCTGGGGCGCGGCGGTGCGGGCGGCGCTGAGCGACTCGATGGGCGTGACCCAGGCGCTCATGGAGGTCGCGAACGACTTTGAGGCGATGGGGCCGAGGCCGTCGGTCTCCAGCTCCTGGAAGTCGCGGGCGGTCCAGTCGTTGAGCAGGACCGCGCCGAACACGTAGTCCTCGAACTCGTCGGGGGAGACGGGGCGGCCCAGTTCGGACTCGCCGCCGACGATGAACCCGACCTCGGCCTCGATGTCGAGGGCGCGGCTGGGGCCGAACGCGAGGTGGCCGTCGTCGCCGCGGCGGTGCCCGGCCGGGCGCACGAGGTCCATCCCGGAGGGGATGAGCGTCGAGGGCCGGCCGTTGGAGGCGCGCGGGTAGACCCGGTCGGAGCCGGGGACGCGCATGGTGAAGTCGACGTAGTCGGTGACCAGGAGCGGGGCGTGCATGACCGCGTCGCCGATCGGGGTGAGCCAGTTGGACGCGACGTCCTGGAGGCTCGGTTCGCTCAGGGCCTCCTGGACCTGGGCGCGGACCTGCTTCCAGGCGGGCTTGCCGAGCGACAGCAGCCGGTTGAGGGCCGGGTCGCGCAGGGCGGTGCAGGCGGCGCAGGTCTGGCAGTCGCCGGAGAGGACCGCCTTGTGCATGTCGAGGATCTGGTCGCCGATGCGCACGCCGATCCGCGGCAGCGTCTCGTCGGCGGTCGAGAAGACCCCGAACGGCAGGTTGTGGATGTTGTACGGGCTTTCGTCGGCCCGGGGTACCCAGCAGGTGGTCACGTGTCGTCCTCCATCGGATCGGTGTGATGGAGTAACGAGCGCCCCCCGCCGGAGGTCACTCGGGGTTGCGGTGCCGGCGCAGAACTGTGAACCAACCCACCCATGCGGCGACCGCGACGGCGGCGAAGAACAGGCGCGGGCCGGGCGCGATCTCGGTGCCGAGGAGCGCGGGGACGGCGAAGACGACGGCGAGGCCGAGCAGGATCGAGCGGCCGAGCGCGCCGCGGAAGAACCCGGGGCCGTAGATCTTCTCGCGCCAGTGTGGGTCGTCCTTGGCGGCGTCGACCCAGGCGGGCCGGCGGGCGGGGCGGACGGCGGGCGCGATGCCGCCGACGTCCGCGGCGGCGCCGCTCCAGCGGTGCTTGGCCGGCTCGGTCCCGGTGTGCCCGAGGTCGGCGGCGGCGCGGCGGGAGCGCCTGGCGAGGTCGTCCATGCCGAGGTCCTCGGCGATCGCGGCGAGCGCGAGGTGGGTGCGGGGCTGCTCGGGGGCGAGGTTCACGGCGTTCCACGCGGCGTCGAGCGCGGGCTGGGCGGCTCCGGCGCGGCGGGTGATGAGCGCGTAGTGGATGTGGTGCTGCCAGGAGGCGCGGTCGAGTTCGAGGAGGCTCGCGGCGGCCTGCATGGCCTCGTCGCGGCGCCCGGCGTCGGCGAGCGCGTAGCCGCGGGTGACGAGCGCCCGCGGGTGCCCGGGGGTCTGGGCGAGGGCCGCCCCGGCGTAGACGAGGGCCTCGTCGGGGTCGTGGTCGGCGAGGGCGCACGCGGCGGCCATCGCGTTGGCGTCGGGGTCGAGGGGGTCGAGGCGCAGCGCGGTGTCGACCTCGGCGCGCGCGTCGGCGACCTGCCCGAGCTCGTAGAGGAGCTCGGCGCTGCGGAGGTGCTCGCCGACCGTGCGCTTGGGGTCTTCGTCCATGGGTCTACTCCCGGACAGGAAATCAGGGCTGGTACAGCAACGCTACCGCGGTCGCGGCCAGACCCTCGCCGCGTCCGGTGAAGCCCAGGCCGTCGGCGGTGGTCGCGGAGAGCCTGACGGGCGCGCCGACGCAGGCGGCCATGGCGGCCTCGGCCTCGGCGCGTCGCGCGCCGAGCCGGGGCCGGTTGCCGATGACCTGCACGGAGACGTTGCCGACGGCCCACCCGGCGTCGCGGACGCGGCGGGCGGTCTCGGCGAGGAGGGCGGTCCCGGACGCGCCGGCCCATTCCGGCCGGTCGGTGCCGTAGTTGGAGCCCAGGTCGCCGAGGCCGGCGGCGGAGAGGAGGGCGTCGCAGGCCGCGTGCGCGGCCGCGTCGCCGTCGGAGTGCCCCGCCAGCCCCGCCTCGCCGGGCCAGTCGAGGCAGGCGAGGCGGCAGGGCCGGGCGGCGTCGAAACGGTGCACGTCGGTGCCGTGCCCGATGACGTAAGGCAGGTTGGAACTCACGCTGGCGGTCCGCTGGCGGGCCGGCTACTTGACCGGTGCCTCCTGGAGGAGGACCTTGTCGAGGATGTTGTCCGCCTCGTCCTTCACGCAGTCCTCGGCGAGGGCGATCTCGCCGGTGAGGATCTCGCGGGCCTTGGAGAGCATGCGCTTCTCCCCGGCCGAGAGGCCCCGCTCGCGGTCGCGCCGCCACAGGTCGCGGACGACCTCTGCTATTTTCAGCGGGGAGCCGGACGCGAGCTTCTCGACGTTGGCCTTGTACCGCCGCGACCAGTTGGTGGGTTCCTCCGTGTGCGGGGCCCGCAGCACCTCGAAGACCTCTTCGAGGCCCTCGGCACCGACGACTTCCCGGACGCCGACGAGCTCGACGTTCTTGGCTGGAACCTTGACCGTGAGGTCACCCTGTTCGACGCGCAGCACGAGGTATTCCTGTTCGATACCGCCGATGGTGCGAGTCTCTACAGCTTCAACGAGTGCGGCCCCGTGGTGGGGGTAGACAACGGTCTCGCCGACACTAAAACCCATAGGATCGAAACCCCTTTCGCTGTGTCTAGCCTAACACGCCATCGGGGGTTTCCCCGACAGTGGAACGCCACGAATTCCCTGGTCAGTTGGTATGTGACTGATTACTCTACGGCACCTTGGGCTTTCGGCCGCTCCGCGGACGGGGCGAATGAGGCCCAGGTCGCTCCCCCGTGCCGGGCGCCGCTCCCGGGACCGCCGGGCCCGGACCGCGCCCCGCGCCGCGGACGGCGGGGCACCGCCCGGCACCGGGAGCCTCCCGCCCGCCCGGGCCGGGTGGCGCTGCGGCCCAACGGGACCGGCCGGGCCGTGAGACCCAGGTTCCACCGCCGCACCGTCCCGGGCGAGAGGTGAGAGCGAGTCGTCTACGCTGTCGTGAGCATTCCTGTCGGAACTCGGAGAGGACCAGCAGTGGCCAAGGGGATCAGGACGGCGATCACGGCTCGCCGCGCGGCCGCCATCGCGATCGCGGGCGCCGCCGCCGCGGCGCTGTCGGCGTGCAGTGCGGGCAACGAGACCCAGACCGACATGAAGGTCAGCGCGATCGCCGGGGTGAACGTCGACGCGGGCGACCTCGCGCTGCGCGACCTCCAGGTCGAGTTCGACTCGGCCGCGGGCTACGCCGCCGGCGAGTCCGCCGCGCTGCGCGTGTGGATCGGCAACGAGGGCGAGCAGGAGGTCAGCCTCACCGGCGTGGCCGTCTTCGCCAGCGCGGAGGACGCGGCCGAGGCCGCGGCCGTCGGCGACCCCGAGCCCTACCTGGCCGGCACCGTCACCTACGTCGACCCGGCCGCACCCGCCGACGAGCCGAGCGAGAGCCCGAGCGGCGACACCGAGACCCCCAGCGGCGACGCGTCCGAGTCCGCCTCCGAGGCCCCCACCCCCGAGGAGCCGGAGTTCGAGGGCGACCCCGCCATCGACGTGCCGATCGCCCCCTCCGAGTACGCGCGCCTCGACCAGGGCGTCGAGAACGGCCCGTACCTCCTCATCGAGGACCTCGCCGCGGACCTCCCGGTCGGCGACACCCTCTGGATCGTCTTCACGTTCTCCGACGGCAGCACCGCCGACGCCGCGATCCCCACCGGCCAGGACCTCACCGGCGAGGAAGAGCGCGAGTACTACGAGCCCCAGGAAGAAGCCGAAGGGCACTAGCAGCTTCGACGAGACCCCGGTCCGAGCGGACCGGGGCCTCTCGCGTTTACCGGCACCGTGTCATCGGCACAGCGGCCAGCGCCGGTCCACCGCCTCGTCGCGGCCCTTGCGCTTGAAGTACGCCTCCAGGCTCGCCGCGTCCTCCGCGTGCCACCGGATCTGCGACACGTGCAGCTCCTGCGGGGTGAGGTCCCCGACCTCCGGGTGGAGCGCCCCGATCGCGCGCGCCAGCGCCACCGTCGCGGCCGCGTCGCCCGCCGCCGAGTGCGCCCCGTCGTGCACGACCCCGTAGTGCACCGACGTCGCCCCCAGGGTGCGCTTGCCGCGCCGGTACTTGTCGACGCGCTTGTCGAGCACCGACGGGTCGATGACCGACATCCGCTCCCACGCGGGCTGCTCGATCCCGTGCCGCTCCAGCTCGTACGACAGGAGCGTGCAGTCGAAGCCGGCGCGGAACGCCACCACGGGCGTGCCCACGTCGACCGCCGCGCGCAGAGCCGCCGCGACCTCCGCGAGGGCCTCGGCCGCCGGGCGGCCCTCGGCCTTGACGCGCTCGTCGGTGATGCCGTGGACGCGGGTCGCGCCCGGCGGGATCGGCACGCCCGGGTCGATCAGCCACACCAGGTCGCCCGTGCCGGTCACCAACGCGGCCTGCACGATCCGGTCCTTGTCGACCCCGACGCCGGTCGTCTCGGTGTCGAACCCCAGCAGGGGCCCCTCAAACCATCGCTCGCTCATGTCCACACCGTACCGGGGGCCTCCGACATACCCGCCGATGCGCTGCGCGGCGCGACGAACCATCCCGAAAGGGTGCGAGTCCGGCCCGGTGTTCGAAACGGCCGCACCGCTTCACGGAATCGAGTGACGGACCCGGCGTCTACCGTTGCCGGATGGCGGAGGCACAAGGGACCCGGGCGCCGGGCACCGTCCTGGAGGCGGTGCTCGAACGCGTCACGTACGCGAACGAGGAGACCGGCTACACGATCGCCCGCGCCAGCCCCGCCCGCGGCGGCGCCGACCTCGTCACGGTCGTCGGGCCGCTCCTGGGCGCCCAGGTCGGCGAGTCGCTCTCGCTCACCGGCCGCTGGTCGAGCCACCCGAAGTACGGGCGCCAGTTCGAGGTCCAGTCGTACCGGACCGTGCTCCCCGCCACCGTCCAGGGCATCGAGCGGTACCTCGGCTCCGGCCTGGTGAAGGGGATCGGTCCCAAGACCGCCGCGAAGATCGTCGCGCACTTCGGGACCGCGACCCTCGACGTCATCGACGCCGACGCCACCCGCCTCGCCGAGGTGCCCGGGCTCGGCCCCAAGCGCACGAAGGCCATCGCGGCCGCCTGGGAGGAGCAGCGGGCCATCAAGGAGGTCATGGTGTTCCTCCAGTCCGTCGACGTCTCCACCTCCCTCGCCGTCCGCGTCTACAAGCAGTACGGCGACGCGTCCGTGGGCGTGGTCAAGAACGAGCCGTACCGGCTCGCGAACGAGGTGTGGGGCATCGGGTTCAAGACCGCCGACGCGATCGCCCGCGCCGTCGGCATCCCCGCCGACTCGCCCGAGCGCGTCAAGGCCGCCCTCCAGTACACGCTCTCGCAGGCGTCCGACGGCGGCCACTGCTTCCTGCCCGCCCCGAACCTCGTCGCCGACACCGTCGAACTCCTCGCGCTCCCCGCCGGGGCCGTCGCCGCCGCGCTCGCCGAACTCGCGGAGGCGGGCGAGCGGGTGATGGCCGAGGACGTGCCGGTCGGCGACGCCACCGTGCCCGCCCGGTACCTCGCCCCGTTCTTCCACGCCGAGCGCGGCCTCGCCGCCGGGCTCCTCGCGCTCCTGCGCACCAGTGAGGACCGGCTCGGCGCGTTCAAGGGCGTCGACTGGGACAAGGCGTTCGCGTGGCTGCGCCGCCGCGGCGACGCCGAGCTCGCGCCCGAGCAGGCCGAGGCGGTGCGGCTCGCGCTGACCGAGCGGGTCGCCGTTCTCACCGGCGGGCCCGGGTGCGGCAAGTCCTTCACCGTGTCCTCGATCGTGGCGCTCGCCCGGGCGAAGGGCGCCAAGGTCATGCTCGCGGCCCCCACCGGGCGCGCGGCGAAGCGCCTCGCGGAGCTCACCGGGTTCGAGGCCCGGACGCTGCACCGGCTCCTCGAACTGCGGCCCGGCGGGGACGCCGCCTACGACCGCGACAAGCCCCTCGACGTGGACCTCCTCGTCGTCGACGAGTCGTCCATGCTCGACACGGTCCTGGCCAACAAGCTCGTCAAGGCCGTCCCGCCCGGCGCGCACCTGCTCCTGGTCGGCGACGTCGACCAGCTCCCCAGCGTCGGCGCCGGCGAGGTCCTGCGCGACCTCCTCGCCGCCGACACGATCCCGCGCGTGCGCCTCACCCGGATCTTCCGGCAGGCCGCCGAGTCGGGAGTGGTCGCCAACGCGCACAAGGTCAACCGCGGGCAGGCGCCCGAACTCGACGGGTACCCGGACTTCTTCTGGTTCGGGTGCGACGACAACGACCTCGTCGCCGACCGGATCGTGGACATCGTCGCCCGCCGCATCCCCGCCCGCTTCGGGCTCCACCCCGTCCGCGACGTCCAGGTCCTCACCCCGATGCACCGCGGCGGCCCCGGCGCCGGGAACCTCAACGCGCGCCTCCAGGAGGCGCTCACGCCCGCACGCGAGGGCCTGCCCGAGCGCCGCCACGGCGGCCGGGTCTTCCGCGTCGGCGACAAGGTCGTGCAGATCCGCAACGACTACCAGAAGGGCCGCGCGGGCGTCTTCAACGGCACCGGCGGCATCGTCCAGGCCCTCGACACCGTCGCCCAGACCCTCACCGTGCGCACCGACGAGGACGAGGACGTCGACTACGAGTTCACCGAACTCGACGAGCTCCAGCACGCGTACGCCGTCACCGTCCACCGCTCCCAGGGCTCGGAGTACCCCGCCGTCGTCATCCCCGTGACCACGAGCGCGTGGACGATGCTCCAGCGGAACCTGCTGTACACGGCGATCACCCGCGCGAAGCGGCTCGTCGTGCTCGTGGGGTCGAAGCAGGCGCTCGCCGTCGCGGTGCGCACCGCGGGCACCGGCAAGCGGCACACCGGGCTCACGCACCGGCTCGCCGCCTAGGGGCTGCTCCGCGGGGTCACTCCTCGCGCGGCGCCTCGACGGCCCGCTCGCCCTTCGCGGACGGGTACACGACCCAGAACTCCGAGCGCTCGTCCTTCTTGTACGAGCGCTGCGTCACCACGACCATGAGGCCGACCAGGCCCCCGCCCACGACGAACAGGGCGAGCGCCACGGCGTCGGAGACGTCCACGGCTAGCGGTAGTTCGTGAACTGGAGCGCGACCTCGAGGTCCTTGCCCTTGAGGAGCGCGATGACCTCCTGGAGGTCGTCGCGCTTCTTGCCGGTGACGCGGAGCTTGTCGCCCTGCACCTGCGGCTTGACGCCCTTGGGGCCCTCGTCGCGGATGATCTTCCCGATCTTCTTCGCGTCCTCGGTGGAGATCCCCTGTTTGAACGCGACGTCGATCTTCGTCTCCTTGCCCGACTGGCGCGGCTCGCCCGCGTCCAGGGCCTTCAGGGAGATCCCGCGCTTGACGAGCTTCTCCTTGAGGACCTCCAGGGCCGCCTTCGCGCGGTCCTCGGTCTCGGCGGAGATCACGGCCGCCTCGTCGCCGCTGCGGTCCACCGTCGTGCCGGTCCCGCGGAAGTCGAACCTGGTCCCCAGCTCCCGCTGGGCCTGGTTGATCGCGTTGTCGAGCTCCGCGAGGTCGATCTCGGAGACGATGTCGAACGAGGCGTCGGCCATGGCGTCCGGTCCTTCCAGTGTCGTTGGCGGATCACGTCGGCGGCACCGCGGTGAAGCGGTGGAGGACACGACGCGGGGGCGCGACCGCCAAGCTTAGTCCGGGCCCGCCGCCGCACGCGCCCGCGCCCGGACCGGACGGCAGTGAACGCGGTCTCAACGGGGGAGAACCCGCTTGCGCACCCCCTGGGAGGGGACGCTATTCTTGCTCTCGCTACAAGCCACGGCAGGTTACCCAAGTGGCCAAAGGGAGCTGACTGTAAATCAGCCGTCATCGACTTCGCAGGTTCGAATCCTGCACCTGCCACCAGTAGCGGACGGCCCGCCCGGGGAGACCCGGAGCGGGCCTTTCGCGTACCGGCGGGAAAACGCCCGGAACGGGTCCGCGGCGAGGGTGGCTGCGGTCCGGCGGTTGTCGATGATCGGCGGGCCGAGCACGCTCAGTTGGTCGTTGGTCGTTGGTCGTTGGTCGTTGGTCGTTGGTCGTTGGTCGTTGGTCGTTGGTCGTCGGGACCGGCCGGCCCGCGGACCGAACCGCTCACACCTCGACCGTCGCCGCCTCCCGCGGCAGCCACGCCGCCGTCTCCCAGCCGCCCTCCGGGCGCTCCTGCGCCCGCAACTGGCCCCCGACCGCCTCCACGCGCTCCCGCAGCCCCACCAGGCCCAGACCCGAACCCGACAGCGCCAGCGACTCCCGGCCCGCCTTGACCCGCGCGGCCCGCCCGTCGTCGCGCACCGACACCTCCATGCCGTGCCCGCCCGCCGCGGCCACCACCACCCGCACCCGGGTCGCGCCCCGGGCGTGCTTGCGCACGTTCGTCAACGCCTCCCGCACCACCCGGTGCGCCGTCGCCGCGATCTCCGGCGCCACCGCGCCCGCCAGCTCCGGCGAGATGAAGCACGACGCGTCCGTCCCCTCCCGCGTGAACCGGTCCACCAGGTCCTCGATCTGCGACAGGTCGCCCAGCGGGTTCACGCCCCCGCCCGCGTCGTCGTCGCGCAGCATCCGCACCATCCGCCGCATCGACGCCAGCGCCGCCAGGCCCGCCTCCTCGATGTCCGCGAACGCCTTCCGCGGATCGGTCGCCGTCACCTGCCCGGCCTGCGCGAGCACCACCATGCCCGTCACGTGGTGCGCCACGAAGTCGTGCATCTCCCGCGCCAGCTCCAGGCGCTCCGCGCGCCGCACCTCCTCCTGCGTCTCCCGCCGCAGCTTGTCCATCGACCTGAGGTACGCGCCGAAGCCGACCACCGTCGAGATGCCCAGCCCGATGAGCACCGTCCCGCCCACCGCCGAACCCTCGTAGACGAACAGGCGCGCGCCGATCAGCAGGATCGCCGCACCGAGCGCGAACGCCACCCACCGGCCCGGCGCCGCGTCCCAGTGCCGCACCGCGAACAGCAGCAGCAGCCCCAGCGCCATCAGCTCCGCCGACCCGACCCCGCGCGGTCCCTGGTCGTACACGATGTCGATCCCCGTCGCCACCAGCGACGCGACCGCCGCGACCGCGATCCAGTGCTTGCGTCCCGGCCGGTACCAGACGTAGACGCCGATCGCGAACAGCGAGGTCGCGAACTGCACCCACGACACCCACGAGTAGTACGGCGGCTTCTCGTCGGCCATGTGCGAGGACATCTCGGCGATGAGCGCGAGCATCAGCATCGAGACGACGCCGATCTTGAGCAGGCGCATCACCAGCCGGCTGAAGCGGCCCGACATGGCCACCTTGGGAGCGTTCATGTGCTCGAAGGTAACCCGGATTCCGGGCCCCTCCGTCGAACGGCCGACCCGCGGCGCCCGAAACCCGTCGCCGAGCCGAAGCCGAGGAAGCGCGTCCCGGGCGAGGCTTGCCCCATGAACGACGTGCTTCTGAAGATCAGCCTGGAGATCGGCACCGTGCTGGGCCTCGTGCTCACCGCGGTGTTCCTCGTCGCGGGCACCGCGCTGCCCTTCCTCCCCGACCACCGAAAGGCCCGCCGATGAGGCCCCCCATGCTCAGCGCCAGCTCCCTCGTCAAGCACTTCGGAACCGCCCCCGCGCTCGACGGCGTCGACTTCGCCGTCGCGCCCGGGGAATCCGTGGCCGTCACCGGGCCCAGCGGTTCCGGCAAGTCAACGCTCCTGCACTGCCTCGCCGGGATCATCCGGCCCGACTCGGGGGAGGTGCGCCTCTACGACGAGCGCATCGACACGCTCTCCGAGCGGTCGCGCAGCCACCTGCGGCGCACCAGGTTCGCGTTCCTGTTCCAGTTCGGGCAGCTCCTGCCCGAACTGCCCGCGGAGGAGAACGTCGCCCTGCCGCTCATGCTCGGCGGCACGCCGCGCAAGGCCGCGCTCGAACCGGCCCGCGCGCAGCTGCGCAAACTCGGCCTCGAAGGTAAGGAAGGACGCCGGCCCGGCGAGCTCTCCGGCGGTGAGGCCCAGCGGGTCGCGCTGGCGCGGGCGCTCGTCGTCAGGCCCGCGGTCGTGTTCGCGGACGAACCGACCGGGGCGCTCGACCGGACCACCGGCGACCAGGTGATGGGCGTCCTGCTCGACACCGTCGCCGAACTCGACGCGGCCCTCGTCGTCGTCACGCACGACCCGCGGATCGCGGCCCGGTGCACGCGCACCATCGAGATCCGCGACGGGCGCCTCAGCGGGACCCCGCGCACCGGCGACGGCGCGTCCCCCGGCCTCGCCGCCGCCGAGGCGCGACCGGTGGTCGACGGCGACGGCCGGTTCGGGCACGAGCCGGTCGTGGAGGTGTGGCGATGACCGAGCTCGCCTGGCGCCTGACCCGGCTCGGTGGGCGCAGCGCCCTGCTGAGCACCGGCCTGACCGCGCTCGCCGTCGCGGTCGCGACCCTCCTTCTTCAGTTCGCGGTCGCCGGGAACTTCGCGTTCGACGCGCGCGCCGACCGGACCTCGTGGCGCGACGCGCCCGAGGCCGACGGGACCGGGACGGCGGTCATCGCGACCGCCGTCGACCACCTCGGCGGCCAGTCGGTCACCCGCATCGACTTCGCGGCGCTCGACGGCGACGCACCCGCGCCTCCCGGCATGGACGCGTTCCCCGCGCCCGGGGCGGTGTGGCTCTCGCCGGCGGCGGCCGACCTCCTCGCCGACGTGCCCGAATCGGACTTCCTCGCCCGCTACGGCGATGCTGAGGTCGCGGGGTTGCTCGGCGCGGAGGCGCTCGCGCACCCGAACGAGTTGGTCGCGGTCGTGGGCCGCGCCGCCGACGACCCGGCGATGACCGCGGAGCGGTTCAACGCGGACGCGGTGTCGCCGCGCGCGATCGACGGGTTCGCCGGGGGGCGGGCGGACGCGGTCTACGGCTTCTACATGATCCTGATGGTGCTCGCCGCGATCCTGATGGCCGTTCCCGCGGCGGTGTTCGGTGCGGCGGCGGCCCGGTTGACGGTGTCGCGGCGCGACGAACGGCTCGCGACGCTCCGCCTCATCGGCGCGACCCCGGGGCAGGTCATGCGCTTGACGCTCATCGAGACGGTGCTGGCGGCCGCGGCCGGATCGGTGGCCGGGACGGTCGCGTGGATGCTGGTGACGCCCCTGGTCGCGCTGATCCCGATCGACGGCGGCCGCTGGTTCGCGGCCGACCTGTGGGCGGGCGCGCCGTGGATGGCGGCCGTCGCGGTCGCGGTGCCGGTCTTGGTCGCGGTCTCGGCGCTCATCGGGCTCCGCAGCGTGGTGATCAGCCCGCTCGGGGTCGCGCGGCGGGTGAAACCCAAGGGGCTCAGGGCGATCCGGGTGGCGGTGTTCGTGGCCCTCTCGATCCTGTTCATGGTCGCGACCCAGCTCGTCGGCGGGAGCATGGTCGCCGTGGCGATCCTCATCGTGCTCTTCGCCGCGACCCTCGCCGCCGTGAACCTCATCGGCCCGTGGACGGTCCAGCGCCTCGGCCGCACCCTGGCGCGCACCGCCAGGGGCCCCGCGCGGCTCCTCGCGGCCCGGCGCCTCGCCGAGGACCCGAAGGCCGCCTGGCGCACAGTGTCGGGCGTCGCCATCGCGGGCTTCGTCGCCGGCTCGGTCGCGATGTTCCCGATGATGGTGACCGACACCAGCACCCAGTCCACCGAGACCATCGCCGCCATGGTCCCCGCGGCCGACGCCGACACCTTCGCGGCGGCACTGACCGCCGAATTCGGCGACCGGGCCGAGGTCGCGGTCGCCGACGACAGCGGGTTCCTCACCGCCGACTCGGGCGCCGCGGTCATCGAGGCGACCACCTCCGGCGCGGACCTCGAATCGGTGCGCTCCACCATGACCGCGATCCTCCCGGGCGACCCGCCCGAGCGGGAGATCGATTCGAGCATCATGTCGAACCGCATCGTCGGGTCGGTCCGCACCGGCGTGACCGTGGTCCTCGCGGTGGTCTTCGCGACAGCGGCCGTCTCGGCCGCGATCAGCGCCATCGGCTCGGTCCTCGACCGCCGCCAGACCTACCGCCTCCTCCACCTCGCCGGGACCCCGCAAAAGGTCCTCGACCAGGCCCGCCGCCAGGAGGCCCTGCTGCCCTTGGGATTCCTGGGAGGCGCGTCGGTCCTGACCGGCATGCTCCTGACCTCCCCGGTCATCGGCGGCCTGGGCTTCGACGCGAGCGGCGCCCTGATCCTGGGAGCGACCCTCGCAGCCGGCACCGCATCGGTGATCGCAGCCGGATCGCTCTCGCGGCCCCTGCTCGCCTCAGTGATGCGAGACGTGAGCCCGCGCCCCGACTAGGGCCCGAGCTGCCGGTCCCGGCACCGACGGGTCGGAGTTTTTTTGGTGCGGGCGCATCGGCTGGGTGCCGATGCGCCCGCGATCTTCTCCTCGCGAGGGTGTCTGGCAGGAGCCGCGCGGGAGTGCACTCCCGCGCGGTCTTCGGGGGCGGCCCCCGGGGAATCCCACATTCACCGCCAGTCCTGCCAGACCGACTCCACCTCCCTCCTCCTCCAACCACCACCAGAAGAAAGGTGTTTTTGCTACCAACAATCACAGGTCGGGCCCCTGCTGTACAGGATTGATTTCGTGCCTGTGGATAACTTCTGTCCGGGCTGGTGGGAGAGGTTTTGGGGTGGGTGGGCCTACTAAGGCGGGTTTGGTCGTTCGGTTTTCTGCGGGTTGCGGCAGGCGGGGTGGTGGGGTGGCGAGGTACAACTGAGGGTGTGAGGGTTAGGAGAACCTAACCGCTGATCGTCTTGACGAGGCCGACCTCGCGGCTCGAGGGCTTCGCCGAGTGGACGTGTGAGCCGCTTGAACGAAGGAGCCGGTATGGCCGAACGCCGTGGACGCAGGAATCCCGCCCTGAAGACCGCCGAGGTGGTGCGCACCGAGCAGGTCACGCCGCACATGATCCGCGTGGTCCTCGGCGGTGAGGGCCTCGCGGACTTCGAGTGCGGCGACTACACCGACCACTACCTGAAGCTCCAGTTCCCGATCGAGGGCGTCGCCTACCCCGAGCCCTTCGACCTCGCCGCGATCCGCGAGGAGTACCCCCGCGAGCAGTGGCCGGTCACCCGCACCTACACCGTGCGCCGCTGGGACCCCGCCGCCCGCGAGCTCTGGATCGACTTCGTCTACCACGGCGACGAGGGCATCGCCGGCCCCTGGGCCGCGAACGCGCAGCCCGGCGCTCTGCTCCGCTTCGCCGGACCCGGCGGCGGGTACGCGCCCGGCCCAGACGCCGACTGGCATCTGCTCGCCGGCGACGAGAGCGCCCTGCCCGCCATCGCCTCGGCGGTCGAGCGCCTCGCGCCCGGCGCCCGCGCCTTCGTCTTCCTGGAGGTCGAAGGGCCCGAAGAGGAGCAGCAGTTCAAGTCCGCCGGGGACGTCACCGTCGCCTGGCTCCACCGCGGCGCGGCCCCCGTCGGGAGCCGCCTCGTGGACGCCGTCCAGGGCTTCGAGTTCCCGACCGCCGACGTGCAGGCGTTCGTCCACGGCGAGGCCGGGTTCGTGCGCGAGATCCGCCGCTACCTCCGCTTCGAGCGCGAGGTCCCCCGCGAGCGCCTGTCGATCTCCGGGTACTGGCGGGTCGGCCACAACGAGGACGGCTGGCAGTCCTCCAAGCGCGAGTGGAACGCCGTCGACGAGGCCGAAGAGGCCAAGGGAGGCAAGTGAATTCGATCTGAGCGACGCGCATGGGGGCTGCGCTCGGAGCCGGATTCGGGTAGTGTCGCCGGTGCTGAACGTGCGCGGCGCGCTCGGCGACACGGCCGCGCCGGCCCGCACGATCGGCCCCGGCGCCCCGCACCCCTGAGAGAAAGGCCCCGACCATGGCGAGCATCGACGAAGTCCTCACCTCGATCAGCGCGAACGTCGATGCGGTGAACGAGCTCCAGGGCCAGATCGAGGCCAGCAAGGCCCAGGTCGACGAAGTCCTCGGACAGCTCCAGTCCCTCGGGATCGAAGCCGCCGCGAACGCCCTCAACCTCGGCAAGGAGCAGCTGGAGGAGACCAGCGCCATGGCCGCCGCGCTCACCGCGAAGCTCGAAGAGGCCCGGAACTCGGCGGAGCTCGCCAAGCATTCCTGAGCCGCACGGCATTTCTGACTTGCCGAGGACTCCTGAGCCGCCGAGTATTCCTGACGCGTCACGCGTTCCCGAGCGACCCGATCTCCGGGCCTTGCCGGCCGCGACCGCGCGGACGCCGGCTACTCAGTCGGTCGGCTCCTGCGTCGGCTCCCCGTCCGTCTCCGTGTAGCTCTCGGGGTTCGCCGCGTCGCTCTTGACCCATTCGGGGTTCGCGGCCATCCACGCGGCGAGGGTGTCGTTCTGGAGCGCCTCCCACAGCGACGCGGCGGCCTCCGCCTCCGCGCCCTCGTGGATCCGCTCGACCGAGCCCCACTCGGTGCCCTCCTCGGAGGACGCGGGCACCCGGATCGTCGTCATCGCGCCCGGGTCGATGTTCCGCAGGTTCACCGCGAGGTCGGCGATCGACAGGTCGTCGGGCCGGTCGATGGACACCTTGTCCTCCCCGAAGCCCTCCAGCAGCTCGGTGAGCTTCGCCGGGTCCTCCAGGAACCCCTGCTCCTTCGCCTTCTCCAGCAGCGACTTGATGGCCTGCTGTTGGAAGTTCTGCCGCGCGTAGTCGCCGTACAGGCCCAGGTCGTAGTCGATCTGGTCGTAGAACTGGTACCGCTGGCGCACCAGGTCCAGGGCCGCCTCCTTGTCGTACTCGTGGCAGCCCTCCTCGAAGACCCGGTCGGTGTGGTGCGACTGGAACTCCTTCCAGGTGCAGATCTCGACCGTGCCGACGATGTCGACCATCTCCACGAACCCGTTGAAGTCCGCGGTCGCGCCCAGGTGGAAGTCCAGCCCGGTGAGGTCGTGGACGGTGCCCACGACGTTGGCCCGCGTCTCCTCCCAGTCGTCGGAGATCGAGGCCGCGTGGTTGAGCTTGTTCGTGCACGGCTCGTTCGCGTACCCGGGCCCGCAGTCGGGGATGTCCACCAGCAGGTCGCGCGGCAGCGACACCATGGTCGCCTCGGTGAGGTCCCCGTTGACGTGCACCACGATCATCGTGTCGGAGCGGATGGACCCGCCCTGCTTGTCGGTGCCGAGCACGAGGATGTTGAGCGGCCCCTCGATGTGGTCGACGTCCATCTCGGCCTGCGCGTCGCCGAGGATGTCCTCCTGCGGGATCACCTGGTCGGCCTTGTTCACCGCGTACTGCGCCACCGCCGCCGTGCCGCCCGCGACCACGAGCGTGAGGCCGCCCGCGTACGTCATGAAATGCGCCCACCAGGGGGCCCGGTTCCCGCCTGCCATGCGTCTCCAGGGTTCGAAGTCGGTCCGTCCGGTGGTAGACGCCCCGGGACGCCGAAGGGGTTGCCGGGCCGGAGCCGGGCAACCCCTCGTGCTGGAGTCGCGACGCTCAGTCGGTGGTCGCCTCGGAGGACGCGTCCCCCGACGGCTCCTCCGCCGGCGTGGTCGCGTTGCTGCCGGTCTGCTTGACCCACTCGGGGTACTGGGCGATCCACTCGGTCATGGTGTCGTTCTGGAGCGCGTCCCACAGCGCGTCCGCCGCGATCTGCTGCTCCCCCTCGGCGATCACCTCCGAGGACCCGACCTCGGTCTCCTGGGACGTGGCCGGGACCCGGATCGAGGTGATGTCCTCGGGGTTGAGGTCGCGCAGGTTCAGCGCCAGGTCGATGGCGGTCAGGCCGTCGGGGAGGTCGAGGGTCAGCTTGCCCTCCAGGCCCTCCAGGACCTGCGTCAGGCGCGTCGGGTCCGAGGCGTAGCCGTCGGCCTTGAGCTCCTTGATGAGCGCCTTGATGGCCTGCTGCTGCATGGCCTGGCGGCCGTAGTCGCCCCACAGTCCGGACTCGTAGTCCTCGGGCTCGTCCCACGGGTAGCGCTGGCGGATGAGGTCGAGGGCCTCTTCCTTGTTGTAGTAGTTGCAGCCCTCGGGGAAGACGCGGTTGTCGCCGTGGATCGACTGGATCTCGTGCCACGGGCACAGCTCGATCTCCTCGACGAGGTCGACGAGGTCCATGAAGCCGTTGAAGTCGACGGTGGCGCCCATGTGGAACTCGACGCCGGTGAGGTTGTAGATCGTGTCGACGACGTTGGCGCGCGTGACGTCCCAGTCGTCGGAGATCGAGGCCGCGTGGTTGAGCTTCTGCATGCAGGTGTTGTTGCCCCAGTCGGGGCCGCAGTCGGGGATCTCCACGTACAGGTCGCGGGGGAGCGACACCATCGACACCTGGGTGAGGTCGGCGTTGACGTGCACCATGATCATGGTGTCCGACCGGGTCGAGCCGCCCTGCTTGTCGACGCCGAGCACGAGGATGTTCAGCGGCCCCTCGATGTTCTCGACGTCCATCTCGGCGCGGTTGTCACCGAGGATGTCCTCGGCCTCGATCGTGTTGTTCGCCGTGTGGAGGGCGTACTGGGCGATGCCCGCGGTCGCCCCGGCGACGACCATCGTCACGCCGCCGGCGTACATCATCAGGTGGGCCCACCAAGGCGCGCCGCTCTTCACTGCCATGCTTCTCCCAGGGTCTGGACAGCATTATCCCGTACTGACAACGCTTCGGCCACACCCCCCGGTTGCGCCCGGACCCAGGCTAATCGTCCGACGCCGAGGCGGCGCCGGTAGGGGTCGAGGTCGAGGCGGGGGAGGTGGTGGCGCAGTCCGGTGCGGAGTCGCCGCTGAGCCAGTCGGGGTACTGGCACGCCCACTCCTCGACGGTGTCGCCCTGGATCGCCTCCCACAGGGCGTCGGAGGCGGTCTCCTCGTCGGTGCCCTCGTGGATGAGCACGTACGAGGTCCCGTTCAGGTTCCCCTCCGAGGAGGGCGTGCCGATGGAGAGGATCTCGTTGGGGTCGATGTCGCGCATCTGCGTGATCATGTCGACCAGGTTGTAGCCGCCGACGTCGACGGTGAGCGCGTCGCCGAACGAGCCGAGGAGCTCCACGGCCTTCGCCGGGTTGGTCGCGTAGCCCTGCTCCTTGGCCGCTTCGAGGATCTTCTTGATGGCCTGCTGCTGCATCTTCTGGCGCCCGAAGTCGCCCCACGTGCCGTTGGCGTAGTCCTCGTCCCAGTCCCAGCCGTACCGTTGGCGCACCAGGTCGAGCGCGTCCTTCTTGTCGTACTGGGCGCAGCCGGCCTCGAACGTCTTGTCGGTGTGGATCGAGGTGATCTCGTGCCACGGGCACAGCTCGATCGTGCCGAGCTCGTCGACCATGTCGAGGAAGCCCTCGAAGTTCGCGATCGCGCCGCCGTCGAACTGGATGCCGGTGAGGTTGGTGATGGTCTCGGCGGTGTTCTGGAACGACTCGCCCCAGTCCTCGGAGTACGCGAACGCCTCGGTGAGCTTCGTCTGCTCGGCCGGGATGCCCGAGGGGATGTCCACGAGCAGGTCGCGCGGCAGGGAGATCATCGACACCTGCGTGAGGTCGGCGTTGACGTGGACGATGATGTCGGCGTCGGTGCGCGCCTCGCCGCCCGCGTCCACCCGCTCGTCGGTGCCCAGGACCAGGAAGTTGAGCGGCCCCTCGATCGCGGCGCCCTCCTCGGTCTCGACGCGCTGGTCGCCGAGCAGGTCCTCCTGGTTCACCGAGTTGTTCACGAGGTTGAGGCTGACCTGGGCCGCGATGGCGCCGCCGCCGGCGACGACCATGACCATCGAGCCGGTGATGACCATCGCCTTCGCCCACCAAGGCGAGGTCGCCTTGGCAGCGTGCTTGATCGGGTCGCTCATTGCCTCTCCCGGAACTACAGACGGGGTGTCGCAGCACAGCCGGGGGCGGCTGGCCCGCTTCGCGGTGGACACGCGCGGTCCGCCGGCGGGGTTGCGTTCACCAGACAGTAGTTCATGTTCATCCGGTGGCCGCGCTGCATACCATCCCGTCCGCCCGCAGTTCCGGACGAAAACGGATTACATCACCGAATACAGTATGACGCTTGCCACAGCCGCTGCGAGCGCGAACGCGATTCCGAGTCTCGTCCCGCTCCACGGCCGCCCGGCCACCACCCGGCCCGACTCGCCGTGCACCGCGACCATCCGCCGCCGGCCCCGGTGCGGGTACGACGCCAAGTACACCGGCAGCAGCACCAGCCGGTACCCCAGGCCCGAGTAGGCCGTGTCGATCACCGGGACGTGCTGCGCGTCCCCGCCCACCAGGCCCCGCACCTCGGCCTCCACCGCGGCCGCCATCCGCGCCTTCGCCAGCTCCAGGCCGACCTCCGGCTCCAGGTCGTACCGCTGCACCCACCGGCCCTCCAGGAGCGCCGGGTCGAACGGCACCGCGCCGCCGAGCCGCCAGTCCCGCAGCAGGTCCGCGAGCATCCCCGCGTCCACGCGCACCGTCGCCGGCACGACCACGTCGGCGAACGTCCGGTCCAGCGTCCCCGCCGCCGGTCGCCACCGCACGCCCCGCACCCGGCTGCCGTGCGCCGCGCCCGCCCGGCCCGCGCTCGCCCATGTGAAGTCCCCGCGCGCGGCCCGGTACCGCGAACGCGTCCACGCCCCCCACACCCAGTGCGGCAGGTACGCGGCCCGGAACGACTCGGCCTCGTCGACCTTCCGGAACGCCCGCGGCGCGAACCAGTGGCGCCGGGTCCGGTCCCGCAGGAGGCGGCGGGCGGTGGCGCGCTCGATCCTGAACGGCACCATGGCGTCGGGGACGGTGATGAGCTCGGGGGTGTCGTCGGCGTAGCGGCCCTTCGCCTTGGGCGGCAACGCGGTCCAGTCGGGGTCGACCAGGCGCCGCGCGGCGGGCCGGCCGTGGAGGGCGGTCCCGCAGGACTCGCAGGCCAGGACGGTCGCGCCCGGGGCCACCGGCAGCGGCTCGCCGCAGGACGTGCACGGACACGCAGGGAGCAAAGCCCACCATCCTTCCATATCGGGCACTGCCCCAACTCTAGGCGCCGATTCCCCTCCGAGGGGGGAGAACGGTTCGCGCCCATGACCTTCCGGGGCCCGCGGGGGCCGGGCCCGGCACCTGCGGCACTGGATATATCGCCGAACGGGTGGCAGGATAGACGCGTGACGCCACGGAGGGAGCTCACGTCAGCGCGTGATTATGCCGACCAGTACCGGCGTCTGCGCGGACTCATGCGGTCCGGCCAGGTGGCCGAGGCCGTCAGTGAGGCGACCTGGATCGTCTACAACTCCGAGACCGCGCAGCAGCGGGCCCAGGCGTGGCTGTTCATCCTCCAGGGCCAGATCTCCCAGCGGGCGATCGACAAGATCCCGAACACCATCGACCAGGCGGGCACCGCGGTCGCGCGCTGCCGGGACCCGCGCCTGGACGGGAAGTACCACGCGCTCGCGGCCTGGTACTACCACCACCACATCAAGTCCCTCGACTTCACGGCGCAGCGCCTGGTCCTGTCGTCGCGCGCGCTGCGGTCGATGACGGAGGCGAGCCAGGCGGCGGTCGACGCCTGGTACGACCTGGCGGTGATCCTGTCGAACTGCGGGTACCAGCAGCAGGCGGCGGGGGCGCTGGACCAGTGCCACACGCTCGCGGAGCGGGCGGGGGTGACGCGGTCCTCTGTGGAGGGCGTGGAGATCCGGGTGCGGGACGCGCTGCTGCGGTACTACACCGGCGACCCGCGGGCGTGCACGGGCCTGCTGCGCCAGGAGCTGCGGCGGGTGAAACCGAGCCTGCACGACCTGGACACGCGGGAGCTGGAGTGGGTGCACTACGCGCTCGCGCGGCTGTCGCTGCTGGGGTTCAGCGAGCAGTGGTCGGTGGAGCACCTGCTGCCCGAGGAGACGTCGTCGGTGGAGGCGATGGACCTGCGGACGATGGCGCGGGCGTCGCGGCTCATCGCGCAGGCGCGGGGCCTGGAGGCCCTGGAGGTGCTGGAGGCGCGGGACATCGGGGACGAGACCCTCGGGGTGATGGAGCCGCAGCACCTGCGGTCGCTGGCGCTGGTGGCGAAGGGCGACCACGCGGCGTCGATCCTGGCGGCGCACGCGACGACGTACGCGCTGTACAAGCAGATCAACGAGTTCCACACGATCTACCTGGCGTCGGCGGCGGCGCTGGTCGACCACGACCAGCTGCGGCGGGCGGCGGCGGGCTGGGCGGACCGGGCGAACACCGACGAGCTGACGGGGCTGCCGAACCGGCGCCGCCTGGACGCGTTCCTGGCGGAGGTCGAGGGCGACGGGATGATCGCGGTGCTGGACCTGGACGGGTTCAAGGCGGTGAACGACACGCACGGCCACCAGGCGGGGGACGCGATCCTCCAGCGGCTGGCGGCGCTGTTGTCGAGCGTGGTGCGCTCGGGCGACCTGCTGGCGCGCACGGGCGGCGACGAGTTCATCATGGTGCTGCCGGGGGCGTCGGAGTACGACGCGGACGCGGTGTCGCAGCGGATCCGGGTGGCGGTGGCGGCCGAGAACTGGGAGTACTCGGTGCCGGGGACGCCGGTCGACGTGTCGATCGGGTGGGCGAGGCTGGCGACGGGCGGGAACCCGTCGCAGACGCTGTGGGCCGCGGACCAGGCGATGTACCAGATGAAGCGGTCGCGGAAGGGCCTTTTAACTGCCGACGAGGCGGACGACCCGGAGGACTACGGCGTGGTCTACTGGCACGGTTCGTAGACGGTGTCGAGGTCGACGCCGGCGACGGCTCCGGTGAACCCCTCTTCGGCGTAGTGGGCGCAGGCGGCGGCCTTGTTGGCCGGGTCGGCGGCGTAGTCGACGGCGAGGACGAGCTTGCCGGCGTCATGGATCGCCCGGGTGTTGTCGAGGTTCTCGGCGCACCAGTCCTCGTCGCAGGGCGTGTCGGCGTTGAGGAACCAGAGTTCTTCGATCCCGATGCCGTCGATGGCGTCGAGGTAGCCGTCCTGGTCGATGAGCTCGGGGGAGTTCTGGGGCAGGATCGCGAGCCGGTCGGCGGTGTACTCGTCCGCGGCGATGACGAGGTCGGCCATCTTGCGGGCGAGGGTCTCGCGGGTCTCGCCGGGGACGAGGGCGAGGTCGATCTCCTCGTAGGCGTTGGGGACGTCGAGGTAGACGCCGTCGAATCCCGCGCTGATCGCCTGGTCGAGGCGCGGCTGCATGACGAGGTCCCACCAGTGCTGGTCCCAGTACTCGACGAAGTACTCGTCGGGCCAGTCGCCCCACTGGTTGAGGACGAGGTCGGTGGCGGCGACGGCGTCGTACTCGGGGCGGTAGGTCTCGATGGAGCCCATGGAGAAGTAGGCGTAGACGGTCTTGCCGGCGTCGTGGAGGGCGGTGATCTCCGCGGCGGTCCAGTAGCCGTCGCCGCCGTCGCGGGCGAGGTCGATCACGGCGGTCGGCTGGGGTGCGGCGGCGACCGCGTCGAGGGTGTCGTCCTCGTAGCCGCTGAGCTGGTAGAGCCAGCTGTCAGGGGCGGCGGCGTCCTCGGGGAGGGGTTCGCCGAGGGGGTCGGCGTCGGCTTGGGTGCACGCGGCCAGGAGGAGGGGGAGGGCTGCGATGGCGGCGCCGATGCGTCTCATGCGCCCGAGGGTATCCCGGTCCGGCGAGTGGGCCGGTTTCGCCTTCGCGCGGGCGTGGCCTCCGGCCGCGCGCCTAGTCGGTGCCGCCTATCAGTCGGTGTCGCCTATCGCCTCGGCGACGGCCTCGACGGCGAGGGCGCGGACCACGTCCACGGAGGCGTGGAGGCCCCCGGTGGCGGCGGCGATGAACGCGTCGCCGTCCATGCGGGTGTGGACCGGGCTGATCGCCTTGGCGAGGCCGTCGTGGGCGCCTTGGGCGACGAGCGCGCATTCGACCTTGTCGAGGCGGGCGTTGGTGACGACGACACCGATGGTGGTGTTGCGGCCGAACCCGCCGGCGGCGAAGCCCTCGGGTCTGAGGAGGTCGCGGTCGAGCGGGCCGGGTTCGCCGAAGGCGTTGACGGCGGCGAGGGCGGTGACGACCACGGGTCCGGCGCTGACGGTGGCGGTGCGCAGGCCCGAGGGGAGGGTCACGCCGCGCCACTGGCCGACGGTGGCGCCGCGGCCGGCGCCGACGGGTCCGTCGAGTGCGGGTTCGAACGGGGCCATGGCGGCGTCGCACGCCTCGTAGCCGTGCGCGGCGGCCGGGACGTTCCCGGTGCCGTCGAGGTCGTAGAGGCCCAGGGTGGGGACGATCGGGACCGTGCCGCCCGGCGTGGGGACGCCGCGGCCGCGCTCGGCGAGCCACTGCATGACGCCGTCGGCGGCGGCGAGGCCGAACGCGGAGCCGCCGGTGAGCAGGACCGCGTCGATGCCGGTGTTGGAGCGGAGGGGGTCGAGGAGCTCGATCTCGCGGCTGGCGGGGGCGCCGCCGCGGACCTCGCCCGAGGCGAGCACGGCCTCCTCGAACAGCAGCACCGTGCAGCCGGTGTGCTCGCCGGTCCAGTGGCCGACGCGAACTCCCAAGTCCCGCATCCGGACAGAGTACCGCCGCGGTGCCCCGGAACGCCTCTGAAATTCGATAACCGAACGGTAACTCAGATCTTTGTGGACAGTGTCGCGGGACACCTGTGACCCACGCGAAATCCCTGGATTTCCCTCGTCGGGCGGGCTTAACATTGGTGCAGAGGCCGGGAACGGCGGAGCCGGAACGGCGAACCCGAACCGCTTCCGCGAGCGGCCTCCCGAAGCGGTCAGCGACCGCGACGGTTCCCCGCCGTCGACAATGGCGTCATCGACGAGCGGCCCCCCTTCAGAATCCACGATCCGGCGCACCCCGCCGGGAAGGAATCATCATGTACGAGTTCGTAGGTGCTTACCTCGCAGTCGACGCCGCCAACACCACCGCCACCTCGGCCCTGCCGAACGCGCCGGTCGTTGACGACGGACGGGCCGACAGGCCGTACGCCTTCGGCGTCACCCGCCCCGAGAAGGTCCGCCTCTCGACCGCCGGCGTCCTGCGCCGGGTGGCCGACCGGGTCGAGGGCCGCGCCCTCGCCGGCCTGGCCCGCTAGGACCGAGCGGCGAGCGCGCCCACAAGGCGCCGCGCCGGACTGCAACAACTCCGACCGCTGAACGCGCCGGCCCACGGGCCCGGCGCGTTTCGCACGCCCGGACACGGGACGGGCCCCGGCCGCATCGCGGCCGGGGCCCTCCGTCTACCTCCCGGACCTGCGGCGCGTCGCCGCGAACAGGACCGCGCCCGCGACGAGCGCCGCGAGCGCCCCGGCGAGGACCCACGTCAGCGACGCGCCGGTGTCGGGCAGGTACACGGCGTTGACGGTGATCGACCCGGTGTTGTCCGCGAGGTCGTCCTCCAGCACGCCCGGGTAGATCCCGGCGTTGTTGCGGCCGTGGACCTCCAGGACGCCCCGGTCGGTCGAGCCGGGGTCGGTGACCTCCACGGTGAACGTGAACGCGATCGTCCCGCCGGCGTCGAGCCGGTCGAACATGCACAGGAAGTCGCTCGCGCCCGCGTCGACCTCCGGGAGCAGTTCGGCGGCCTCGTCGTCGTCCAGGCAGTCCCAGTGCTCGCGGCCGTCGCTGTCGACGCGGACCAGGTCGAGCCCGTCCGGCAGCGCGCCGGTCACGTAGTAGGAGTGGATCCCGAAGAGCCCGAACGCGGTCGCGGGCCCGTCGTTGCGGATCGGGACGGTGAGCGTCCGCTCGTCCCCGGCGGCGCCGCGCGCGTCCGCGTCGCCGATCGCCAGGTCGTAGAAGTGCTCGCGGGTGACGATGTCGAGCTCCCCGACCGTGGGGTCCGAGTACTCCAGTTCGGGGTCGGCGACGGCGCGCAGCCCGAGGACGTGGCCGTCCTCGTCCCAGGTGATGTCCCCGTAGGTCGACTCGCGCTCGTCCTTGCTGACGGTGGTGGCGCTGTAGTAGCAGACGCACACGTCGAAGGGGCCTGGCGCGAGCGGGTCGACCTCGTAGGGGACCGGGCCGGTCGTGGTGAACACGGTCCCGGGGGCGTCGGTGAGGTCGGTGACGACGCAGACGACGCCGCGCCGGCCGGCGTGGTCGGCGGCGCAGTTGTCGTACGCGGCGATCGCGTCCGCGCCCTGGTCGTAGGCGGCGTACTCGGGTTCGGTGAAGGTGAGGACCACGGCGCCGGTGCCCGGGTCGAACGCGTCCTGCTGGAGGAACTCGGGGAAGACGTCGACGGTGGCGCCGGGCTCGACGCCGGTGTGGGCGAGGTTCGCGTGCCGGAACGGGAACGCCTGGGCCGGGAACGGGTCGACGATCTCGATCGCGCCGGAGTACGTGTCGACCTCGGTGCCGTCGACGGTCGCGGTCGCGGTGTACCCGTAGACGCCCGGCTGGGCGTCGTCGGCGGCGGCGAACAGGAACGCGAAGTGCAGTTCGGCCTCGGCGGCGTCGCGGACGCAGTCGACGCCGGTGCCGTGGTGGGTGCAGGGCAGGGCGCCCTGGTCGCCGGTGGTGAAGGCGAAGGTGCCGGGCGCGGCGTCGACGTCGAGGGCCACGGTCACCGTGTGCGCGCCGGGCGTGAAGTCGTCGCCGAAGACGAGCGTGAACCCGCCCGGCAGCGGTGCGTCGCCCAGGTTCACCGGGCCGTTGAAGTCGTAGTTCGTCTCGGCGGGCGGTTGCGCCTGGGCGGCGGCGGGGACGGCGAGGGCCCCCGCGAGCAGGGCCGCGAGGACGGCCGCCAGGCGCCTGCCCGCGCGGTGCGGGAGGGGCGGAGTCATGGGAGTTCCTTTGCGAGGGCCCGGCCGGCGGCCGGGCGGCGGACCTATATGAACTCAACGCGAACGGAAGGTGACCGGTTGCGACCGTCCTTCGGTTTTCCTGCGGTTCCTCGCGAGCACGCAAGAGCGCCCGGCCTGTGGGGGCCGGGCGCTCGCGGTGTTCCTCGGTGGTGAGCTCTTCCTGCCGGGTCTACTCGGCGGGTTCGGCCGCGGTCTTGCGGCGGCGGGTGGCGATGAAGAGGACGGCGCCGATGACGAGCGCGGCGCCCGCTCCGGCGAGGATCCACGTCATCGAGGAGCCGGTCTTCGGGAGCTGCCCGGAGCCGGTGGTGCCGTTGAGGGTGAGGTCGGCGCGGTTGTCGTCGGTCTCGGTCTCGATCGCGCCGGGGTGGCCGTCGCTCTGGAAGGCGACGATCTGGAGCACGCCCTTCGCGTCGGCGTCCTCGTCGGTGACCTTCACCGTGAGTTCGACGTCGTAGGTCGCCGTGCGGGGGACGCTGGTGAAGATGCAGACGAAGTCGGCCGCGTCGCGGTCCTCGATCGCGGGGACGGTCTCGCCGAGGTAGTCGTCGGAGAACTCCTTGCAGTAGGCGGACTCGTCGGCGGCGATCGACACGAACTCGGTGCCCTCGGGCAGTTCGCCGACGAGCGCGTAGGAGCCGGGTCCGTCGAAGAAGGACCAGGCGTCGGCCGGGCCGAGGTTCTCGACGGGGATCGTCACGGTGACCTGGTCGCCGTTGTCGCCCTTGATGTCGGCGTCCTCGATCGCGAGGTCGAACGGGTGGTCCGGGGTGGTGCGGATGGTGACCGGGCCCCAGGAGGCGAAGTCGGCCGGGTCGTGGCTCCCGTCGGCGACGGCCAGCCCGAAGAGGTCGCCCGTGGTCGGCACGCCGCCGAACTCGGCCTCGAGTTCCGCGGCGTCGACCGCGCGGACCTCGAAGGAGCAGCCGCACAGCTCGATCGGGCCGGGGACCTCGCGGAACACGGTGAACTCCACCGGCTGGGTGGTCGTCACGGCGCTGCCGGGCTCGTCGGGGAAGTCGGTGACGACGCAGGTGACGCCGGGGCCGCCGTTGAAGCCGTCGACGCAGTTGTCGTAGGGCGCGGTCACCTCGGCGGTGCCGGCGAGCATGTACTCGGGCGCGGAGACGCCGTAGACGAGCGCCGCCGTGTCGGCCGGGATCTCGCCCTCCTGGTAGTAGACCGGGCCGGCGCCGACGGTGCTGCCGGACTCGATCTCGAGTTCGGTGGACTCGTACAGGAACGGCGACTCGCCCCCGCCCTCGTCCCCGGCCACCTCGACGGTGCCGTTCACGGGCTCCAGGGCGGTGCCGTCGACGCTGACGAGCAGCGTCCAGTCGTAGTCGCCCGAGGGCGCGCCGCCGTCGATGCGGTAGTCGAACGCGAAGTCGATCTCCGCGTCGGAGTCGGCGGCGTCGCAGTTGACCCACTGCGGCGGGATCGCGTCGAGGGTGCACGCGCCGTCGCCGGTCTCGCCGGGGGCGAGCTCCCAGCCGTCGCCGTAGACGCTGAGCTGGGCGAACACGTCGTGCTCGCCGGGGGTGAAGTCGTCGCCGAATTCGAGGCCGATCGCGCCGGTCGCGAAGTCGGCGCCGGCCTGGACCGGCTCGTCGAAGACCACTTCGACCGCGGGTGCGGGGGTCTGGGCGTGGGCGGGGAGGGCGAAGGCGCCGGCGCCGAGGGCGGCGGCCCCGGCGAGGGCGGCGGAGCGCTTGAGGGCGCGCGCCGCCAGGGAAGAGGGTGCAGGCATGGCGGGATTCCTTGGCAGGTGAGAAACGTCAGGTGAGAGTGGACAGTCCCTTGTGGGTGCTCCCGTGCGGGGACTCGATGACTACTAGACGCCGCCGGTCCCGCACCTGATGCAGCGGACTTCGAGAAATTTCCGCGGCGTGGCGCAGCGCACACGCGAAAGGCGCCCCTCCGAGTGGAGGAGCGCCTGTTCTCGCAGGTGGGCGGCGGTTACGCCTGCCAGCCCGGGATCGGGAACGCCTTCGTGTGCTCGCGGATCTCGCCCGCGATCGACTCCAGCTCCGCGTCCTTGCCGTCCTTCGCCGCCGCGACGGCCCGGTCGATCCACCCGGCGATGAGGTCCATGTCGCCCTCGGTCATGCCGCGGGTCGTCACCGACGAGGTGCCGATGCGCAGCCCCGACGGGTCGAACGGCTTGCGCGTGTCGAACGGGACCGAGTTGAAGTTCAGCTCGATGCCCGCCGCGTCCAGGGCCTTCGCCGCCGGCTTCCCGCCGATGTCCTTCGAGGTGAGGTCCGCGAGGATCAGGTGGTTGTCCGTGCCGCCCGACACCAGGTCGAAGCCGCGCGCCGTCAGGCCCGCCGCGAGCGCCTTCGCGTTCTTCACGATCTGCGCCGCGTACTCCTTGAACGCCTCGGTCGCCGCCTCGCGCAGCGCCACCGCGATCGCCGCGGTGGTGTGGTTGTGCGGGCCGCCCTGGAGGCCGGGGAACACGGCCTTGTCGATCGCCTTCGCGTGCTCCTCGGTCGTGAGGATCATCGCGCCGCGCGGGCCGCGGAGCGTCTTGTGCGTGGTCGTGGTGACCACGTCGGCGTGCCCGACCGGCGTCGGGTGCGCGCCGCCGGCGACGAGCCCGGCGATGTGCGCGATGTCGGCCATGAGCACCGCGCCGACCTCCTCGGCGATGGCCGCGAAGCCCGCGAAGTCGACGGTGCGGGGGATCGCGGTCCCGCCGCAGATGATGAGCTTCGGGCGCTCCCGGCGGGCGATCTCGGCGACCTCGTCGAGGTCGATGCGCCCGGTGTCGCGGCGGACCCCGTAGGCGACCGCGTCGAACCACTTGCCGGTGGCCGAGACCTTCGACCCGTGGGTCAGGTGCCCGCCCGCGGGCAGGCCCATGCCCAGGACCTTGTCGCCCGGGTTCAGGAACGCCATGTACACGGCCAGGTTCGCCGGGCTGCCCGAGTACGGCTGCACGTTCGCGTGCTCCGCGCCGAACAGGGCCTTCGCCCGGTCGATCGCGAGCTGCTCCACGGGGTCGATGAACTGCTGGCCCTCGTAGTAGCGCTTCCCGGCGTACCCCTCGGAGTACTTGTTCGTCAGGATCGAGCCCGTGGCCTCCATGACCGCCTGGGACACGTAGTTCTCGGACGCGATGAGGCGGATCTTCTCGGACTCGCGGCGACCCTCGGCCTCGATGAGCCGTTCGATCTCGGGGTCGGCGGCCGCGAGCTTCGCGGTGAGGGCCTCGTAGGCGTCGGACATGCAATGCTCCTCGCTGATCGGCATGATCTCGCACGGCGACCGGGCAGGTGGCCTTGATGGTCCGAGCATAGCCGGAGGGGCCGGTCCGGGCCCCGCCCGTTTCCCCGCGTGTGAGACGGCGCGGGCGCCCGCGCCCTCACGCGATCGGCCGTGCGAGACTCCATTGCGTACACGCAGTAGCGTGCGACGTATGTCACCTAGATCCGCCGCGAAGACCGTCGGCGCCGGGTTCGCGGTCGCGGCGCTCGCCGCGCTCGCCCAGCTCGGCCTGGCCTACGGCTTCGGGCTCCTCTCCTGGGCCGACGCGGCCCCCGGGGCCGCCGACCCCGTCCTCGACTACCGCTGGAACGCCAACCTCGCGTGGGTCGCGTGGTTCACGGCCGCCTCCTGCGTCGTCGGCGGCCTCGCCTCCGGCGCCATCGGCTCCCGGGCCGCCGCCCACTCCACCCCCGCGACCCGCTTCGCCGCGGTCCTCGCCTCCGCCGCCGGCGCGTTCACCGTCGGCCCGCTCGTCGCCCTCTCGGCCGAGCAGGGCGCGGTGTTCACCAGCTTCCCCGTCGACCCGCTCATCGCCGCCGGCCTCGGCGCCGCGGTCGGGTTCGCGCTGGCGCTCATCGGCCTGTCCTCCCGGTCCGTGGCCGTCAACGTCGGCGCCTCCGCCGCCCTGGTGTGGCTCCTGGCGATCCTCGCCGTGTTCGTGGAGGTCGGCGACCGGGTCTCCCCGGTCACCGAGCTCGCCGTGTGGGGCTCGTGGGCCGGGTCCGACACGTTCCTGGGCACCCGCGGATTCTCCATCGCGATCCCGTTCGTGACCGGCTCGCTCGTCATCGGCGCCGTGGTCGCCGCGTTCGCGCGCCGCAGCCACATCTCCAGCTCCGGGTACCGCATCGCCGCGGCCTCGGGCATCGCCGGGCCCCTCATCGTCACCGTCGCCCACCTCGTCGCCGGGCCCTCCCGCCTCGACAACGCCGAGTCCCTCGCCGTCATGCTCGTCGGCCCGTACGCCGCCATCGCCGGGCTCCTGGGCTCCCTCGTCGTGTGCGCGCTCCCCAAGGGGGGCGGCCAGATCGACGACCGCGCCGAGGAGGTCCGCGAGACCCCCGCCGGGCTCACCGAGTCCGTCCCCGGCTGGACCGTCCCCGCCCCGGCCACCGCCTACGACGACGGCCAGGACACCACCAAGGACCTGCCCGCCGCGCCCGCGACCCCCGCGCGGCCCAAGCGCCCCACCCGCCGCGAGAAGCAGATCGCGAAGGACTCCGAGCGCGCCGCCAAGCAGGAGGCGCAGAAGCGCGCCGAATGGGAGCCGCAGGAGGGCGACGACACCCCCAACCCCGACGTCGACTGGGTGCAGGAGCTCAAGGCCGTCGACATGGACGAGCCCAAGGAAGAGGCCCCCAAGCCGAACCGGCGCGCCAAGAAGACCACCGCCCGCACCCGCCGCAAGATCAACTCCGAGGACGACGCCGAGGAGTAGGCGGTACCGGACGGCGAGCAGCGCAAGCGGAAGCGGCCGGGCCCATCGGGCCCGGCCGCTTCATGCTCTTGCTCTCACAGGTCCCACTCGTGGACCGGGCGCCCGTCCGCCGAGCGCGCCGCGTAGTCGAGCACCATCGCCCGCAGCGCGTCCCGCCGCTCCAGCCGCTGCCGGTGCTCGGCGACCTGCACCCGCGCGACCTGCCAGGTCGCGCCGTTCACGCCCCGGCGGCACCGCGCCTCGACCACCCCCAGGTACCGGTCCACGTCCCGGCCCCCGACGCCCAGCGACGACAGCCCCTCCGCGGCCTTCGGCAGCAGCTCCTCCAGGACCAGGCGCCGCACCGGGACCAGCCCCATCCCCGGCCACACCTGGTCGGCGTTGATCCCGTGCCGCGCCGCCGCGCGGAAGTTCGCCGCCGCCGTCGCGAACTCGAACCGCTCGCTCAGCGGCACCGGCGCGTCCGCGAAGTACGCCACCAGGCCGTAGAACAGCGCCATGTTCGCGCAGATGTCGATCGCCGTCGGCCCCGCCGCGACCACCCGGTTCTCCACGCGCACATGGGGACGCCCCCGGTGCACGTCGTACACCGGGCGGTTCCACCGGTACACGGTCCCGTTGTGGTACCGCAGCTCCTGGAGCGTCGGGACCCCGCCGCGCGACACGACCGCCTCGGGGTCCTCCTCGTCGCACAGCGGTAAAAGCGGCGCGAAGTGCCGGTAGTTCTCGTCGAACAGGTCCAGGACGCCGCCGATCCACCGCTCCCCGAACCACGCCCGCGGCTTCGCGCCCGCCGCCCGCTGGTTCGCCCGCCGCGTGTCGGTGCCCTGCTCGAACAGGATCACCCGCGTCTCGGCCCACAGCTGGCGCCCGAACAGGTACGGCGAGTTCGCCGCCGTCGCCACCTGCACGCCCGCGAACGCCTGCGCCGCGTTCCAGTGCCGCGCGAAGTCCTCCGGCGCCACCTGGAGGTGGAACTGCACCGACGTGTTCGCCGACTCCGGCGCGATCGACGAGGACGTGAAGTCCACCGACTCCGCGCCCCGGATGTCGATGCGCAGGTCCTCCCCGCGCTGGGACATGATCTCCTCGTTGAGGATCCGGTACCGCCGCGCGCTCGAGAGCGCGTCCACTCCCATGTGGTCGGTGAACAGCGTCGGCATCGTCCCGATCGGACAGATCTGCACCCCGGCCTTCCCGGCCGCCTCCCGCACCTCCGCGAGCACCGCCGCGAGGTCGCTCTCGTACCAGGTGAGCCCGGCCCCGTCCAGGAGCCGCGGCGGCAGGTTCAGCTCGATGTTGAACGCGCCCAGCTCGTGCTGGGCCCCGTAGAGCGCGTCCTCCTCGCCCGAGGTGCGCAGGTGCTCCAGCACCGCGTCGTTCGCGAACGCCGGACTCCCGTCGGGCTCAAGGAGATCCAGCTCCAGTTCGAGCCCGGTCATCGGTCTGCCCCGGTCCAGGCGCTCCTCGGAGAGCAACTGCGCGAGGGCCGCCCGTCCCGCCTGGAGTCTCGCCGAGTACGCGGGGTGATCCCAGTGCTTCAAGGCAGAGCCGCTCACCTCGTCGCCCATATGTTCCTCCCCAGGAATCGAACGTCCATCAACTCTAGGACGCTTGGTCATGCGCTGGCTACCAAAGGAGAAGTTGTTTCGTCCCAAATGGTGTACGTCGCGCTCATATTAGGGAGTCGTCCGCAGTGGTGGTGTCGGGATCTTGACACAACGGGGTCCCGCCCGGCGACGTTGCGTCGCGAGGCAGGTCGGCAGCGTTGCGACCGGCGCCACCGCCCCGCACCACCCCGGGCCCGCCGCCCGCCCCGATAGGATCGCCGCGTGTCCGAACAGCGCCCGTCCCGCCGGCCCGCCGACTTCCTCGCCGCCCACCGCGGCGGCGGCCTCGCCACCCTCCTCGACCAGCGCGGCGGTGCGTTCTTCGCTTACGCCGCATGGCGACTCGGCCTGAAGCCGACCCACCTCACGCTCCTCAACCTGGTGATCGGGCTCGCCACGAGCGCCGCCGTCATCGCCTACATCCCGCTGGCGCGCGACGGCGCCCCGTGGTGGCCGGCGGCCCTCGGCGCGCTCGTGCTGTGGCACGCCGCCTACATGCTCGACTGCGCCGACGGGCAGCTCGCGCGCGTCACCGGCACCGGCTCCGACGCCGGGGCGCGGGTCGACATCCTCAGCGACGTCGCCATCCAGGCGTCCGTGGTCGCGGTGGTGGTCGCGGTGGTCGACGCGTACACGCCGTGGGTGCCCGCGTGGTGCGGCGCGGCGTTCGCGGCCCTGTGGATGACGAACCTCGTCACCGCGGTCATGGCGAAGGACGACGCGTCGGTGTCGATGGTGACGAGCACGAGCATCGCGGTGCGGCTGGTGAAGCTGGTGCGCGACTACGGGTTCGTCATCGTCGTCATCGCGCTCGCGCTGATGTGGCCCGAGTCGATGGCGGCCGTGATGCTGTGCCTCGGTGCGGTGAACGGACTGTTCCTCTTGGCGAGCATCGCGGTGAGCGCGCGGGCGACGCTGCGCTAGAGCAGTTCCCCGTAGATCTCGATGAGCCGGCGCAGTGTCACCTCGGGCGCGAACACCGCCTCGTAGCGGGCGCGCGCGTTCGCGGCGTACGACGGGTCCTTCGCGACCTCGGCGATGGCCGCGGCGAGCGCGTCGGCGTCCGGTGCGGCCACCACCCCGGCGGGCGCGGGGGTGCCCTCACCGGCGATGAACGGCGCCCCGCCCATGCGGGTGGCGACGACCGCGCGCCCGGCGGCGAGCGCCTCGATGCCGGAGGTCGGCAGGATGTCCTGCCAGATGGAGGGCACGACGACGGCGGCGGAGGCGGCCACGGCGGCGTCGCGCGCGGCCGGGTCGAGCTGCCCGAGGTAGTGGATCTCGGGGTGGGCGGCGGCGGCCTCCTCGACCAGGCCGCGGAGCGGTCCGTCCCCGGCGATGCGCAGCGGCACCGCGGGCCGGGCCCTCTTCCACGCGTCGAGCAGGAGTTCGACGCCCTTCTCGGGGACGAGGCGGGCGCTGAACAGGAAGCCCTCGCCGAGGGGCGCCACGCCGGGGTCGGCGACGGCGTTGGGTTTGACGCGGATCTGCTCGTCGGTCATGCCGATGCTCTTGAGGTACCCGGCCATGGCGTCGGTGAGCGCGATGAACCGGTCGACCGAGCGCCAGGTGTCGCGGTGGACGCCGAGGGTGAGGGCCATGACGGCGCTCTGCGCGCGCGAGCCCCGGTAGCAGGCGTGCTCGACGCCGGGCGCGTTCCAGCGCTTCCCGTGGCAGTCGCGGCAGTCGCGGCCGTCCCGGAAGTAGAGCCCGTTCATGCAGTCGTGCCGGTAGTTGTGAATGGTCTGGACCACTTTGATCCCGGCGCGGTGCGCGGTGTGGACCACGGACGGCGACAGCAGCGGGTAGGGGTTGTGCAGGTGGAGGAGGTCGGGGCGCTCGCGCTCGATGAGCTCGGCGAGGCGCCGCTGCACGCCGGCCGCGTGCACGGGGGAGGCGGCGAGCATCGCCTTCCTTTGCGGGGGAAGGGAACCGATCTCGTCGGAGGACCGCAGGAAGGGCACCACCTCGACGCCGGCCTCGCGCAGGGCGCCGATCTCGTAGTCCACGATGACGTTCTCGCCCGAAGGCTGCGCCGAGGCGTACCGGTTGTGGGCGACGACGATCTTCACAGGTGTTCCTTCACGGTGCTGTCCTTCGCGGTGCTGTCCTTGACGGTGCTGCCTCGCACGGGGTGGCGGGAACGGCTTTCAGCTCGGCCGAAGATACCGCAGGAGCCGAATAGGTGTAGGTTGTCGGGTACCGTGTCGGCGGGCCGCCCGGAAGACGCAGCGTCGATCTCCCCCCGCGGACACTCACCTCCACCGTAAGCTGACGACCGCAGGGATGTGCAGTGGCTACGAGCCTGGAACGTCCAGCAAACAACCTCCACGGAAGTGGCAGTGTTCCGTACGGACGGACGGGGACGCAGGTGGCCGGTGCTCGCGTAGGCGGTGACCCCCAGCTGGTCACGAACGGCGCCACCCGCCGCACCTGGCGACGCCTCGTCCGCGCCTCGAACTGGCACCGCTACTACCAGGGCGCCCTCGTCGGGGTCGACCTGCTCGCCGCCCTGCTCGCCACCGTCATCGCCGTCAACCTCACCCACTCCCCGGCCGCCGGGTTCAACACCGACGACCAGCTCCACTTCTTCTACCTGACGGTCTGGCTGGTGCTGCCCCTCGCGTGGCTGCTCGCCCTGTGGGGCACCGGCTCCTACGACCGCCGGTACTTCGGCATGGGCAACGAGGAGTTCAAGCGCGTCATCCGCGCCTCCATGTTCATGCTCGCCCTGGTGTCGTTCGCGGCCCTGACCTTCAAGGCCGACGTGTCACGTGTCGCGGTCGCGGTCATCCTCCTGGTGGCGGCCGTCCTCGTGTGCGGCTTCCGCTACGGCGCCCGGTACGGCCTGCACAAGATGCGCCTCGCCGGGAAGGGCGTGCAGCGGGTGCTGCTCATCGGCGCCTACCCCGAGGCGCTGGAGGTGTACCGGACGGTGCGCCGCGCGCCCGCCGCGGGCCTCGTGCCCGTGGGGATATACGTCACCGAGGGCGCCTCCTCGGTCCGCAACCTCGACACCCCGGTCCCGGTCTTCGCCGGGACCGACGTCGTCACCTGCGCCGAGCGCCTCGAAGCGGACACGCTCGCCGTGTGCGGCTCGGCCTCGGCCGACGCCGCCGACCTGCGCCGCCTCGCCTGGCAGCTCGAAGGGACCGGCCGCGACCTGGTCGTGGCCCCCGCGCTCACCGACATCGCCGGCCCCCGGGTGCACATCCGCCCCGTCGAGGGCCTGCCGCTGCTGCACGTCGAGGAGCCGAAGATCTCCGGCATCGGCTGGCTGATCAAGAACATCCTCGACATCTCCTCCTCGACGTTCGGGCTGATCCTGCTGTCGCCGCTGTTCCTGGCCGTGGCGATCGCCATCAAGGCCGACAGCCCCGGGCCCGTGTTCTTCCGCCAGAACCGCGTCGGCCGCGACGGCGAGACGTTCTCGTGCTGGAAGTTCCGCACCATGTACATCGACGCGGAGGAGCGCCAGGCCGCGCTCATGATGCACAACGAGACCGACGGCCTGCTGTTCAAGATGAAGGACGACCCGCGCATCACCAAGGTCGGCAAGTGGCTCCGCCGCACCTCGATCGACGAGTTCCCGCAGCTGATCAACGTCGTCCGCGGCGAGATGAGCCTGGTCGGCCCCCGGCCGCTCCCGGCCGAGAACGGCGACTTCCTCGGCGACGTGCGCCGGCGCCTGCTCGTGCGCCCCGGCATCACCGGCCTGTGGCAGGTCTCGGGCCGCTCCGACCTGTCCTGGGACGACGCGGTCCGCCTGGACCTGTACTACGTCGACAATTGGTCCCTCACGACCGACCTCCAGATCCTGTTCCGCACGGTCGCCGTAGTATTGCGCCGAAAGGGCGCGTACTGACGGGCACACGGGCGTGCGTTGAGCGAACGCACAGCCTGCGCCCAGGTGAACGCCAGGCCAACCCTGATAATCTGGGATCTTGATGACTACTTACGGAACCGGCAGCCGCATCCTCGTGACGGGCGGCGCGGGCCTGGTGGGGAGCCACCTGGTCGACGCGCTCCTGGCGAAGGGCTGCGACGTGACCGCTGTCGACAACTTCTCCACCGGCTCGAAGGCCAACCTCGACCCCCACGACCGCCTCACGGTGGTCGAGGCCGACGTCACCGAGGGCCTGCCCGTCGGCGACGCGCCCTTCGACGCCGTCCTCCACTTCGCGTGCCCGGCCAGCCCGGTCGACTTCGAGACCCTCCCCGTCGAGATCCTCCGCGTCGACTCCGTCGGCACGCTGCACGCGCTCGACCGCGCCCTCGCCGACGGCGCCCGCTTCCTCATGGCCTCCACCTCCGAGGTGTACGGCGACCCGCTCGTGCACCCGCAGCCGGAGTCCTACTGGGGCAACGTGAACCCGATCGGCGTCCGCTCCTGCTACGACGAGGCCAAGCGCTTCTCGGAGGCCGCGGTCGCGGCCTACCACCGGCACAAGGGCCTCGACGCGGCGATCGTGCGGATCTTCAACACGTACGGCCCGCGGATGCGCCCCGACGACGGCCGCGTCATCCCGAACTTCATCTCCCAGGCCCTCGCGGGCGAGCCGCTGACGGTCTACGGCGACGGGTCCCAGACCCGCTCGCTGTGCTACGTCGACGATCTCGTGAACGGGCTGGTCCTGCTCCTGGAGTCCGGCGAGTACGGCCCGGTCAACCTCGGCACCGAGTACGAGCTGACCGTGGGCGAGATCGCCGAGGTGATCCTGCGGCTCACCGGCTCGTCCTCGACGATCGAGTACACCGACCGGCCCTCCGACGACCCCGAGCGCCGCCGCCCCGACCTCACCGCGGCCCGCGACCTGCTCGGGTACGAGCCGCAGGTCCACTACGAGTCCGGTCTCAAGGCCACCATCGACTACTTCGCGGCGCGGCGCGCTGCGGGGAAGCTCACCGCCGTTTAAGCGTGCTCCGAGGATCCGCGCCGCGTGCGCGGTCCCGGAAGGCGGGCGGACACCACGTAAGCTGGCACCATGACGTATACCGGTTCCAACTACCGCGGCAGCGCCTCGGTGCCGCCCGCGGGCGGCGGCGGGGGCGCGCGCGTCGCCTCGGCGGCGGGCGGCGGACCGACCCGGCGGGGCCTCATCGGCTCCGGGATCGGCCTGGTGGCCTCGATCGCGGCCACCGGCGGCGGCTTCGCGATCTGGTCGACCGCCAAGACCACCGACGCCGACCTCGAACGCCCCTTCGACCTGGAGGCGATCCCCGAGGACGAGCGGCCCGACCGGCTCAACGGGGCCCTGAACATCCTCGTCATCGGCTCGGACCACCGCGAGGGCAACGCCGAGGAGGACGCCCGCTCCGACACGGTCATCCTCATGCACGTCAACGAGGACGGCACCGAGGCGTACGGCGTCTCGATCCCGCGCGACCTCTACGTGCACATCCCCGAGTACGCCGAGGCGAGCAACTACCCCGAGTACACCGGCTCGAACTCGAAGTTCAACTCCGCGTACGCGTGGGGCGGGGTCACGCTGACCGTGCTCACCGTCGAGGAGCTGACGGGCGTGCGCGTCGACCACGTCGTGGAGATCGACTTCGCGGGCCTGGTGCAGGTCGTCGACGCCCTCGGCGGCGTCACGATCGACATCGAGCCCGCCGACGCGCCGGACTACTACGACGAGAACGGCGTCACCTCGATCCACGGCGAGCACCGCTACTTCGAGGCCGGCCCGCTGCTGCTGAACGGCGAGGAGGCGCTCGACTACGTGCGCCAGCGGTACCAGTGGAACCGCGGCGACTTCGCGCGCATGCAGCACCAGCAGGAGCTCATCAAGGCGATCATGGACTCCGCGCTCAGCGCCGGCGTCCTCACCGACCGCGGGAAGCTCACCAGCTTCATCGAGTCCACCTCGGACGCGGTCAAGGTCGACACCGAGTTCAACGTGGTGTCGACCGCGATCAGCCTCATGGACCTGCGCAGCGACGACCTGGTCTTCATGACCACGCCGAACCTCGGCACCGACACGTTCGACGGCGAGTCGGTCGTGGTCTACACGTACGACCTCGACAACCCCGAGGGCGACAACCCGGAGGCGACGAGCCTCTGGGAGGCCGTCCGCGAGGACACCGTCGGCGACTGGGTCGCGGCGAACCCCGCGGACGAGGAAGAGTAGCCGCGGACCAACAGCCGCAGCAGAAGCGCTCGCGCGAAGGGCCCGGCCGTCAGGCCGGGCCCTTCGCCGTCCCGGTGCCGGTGCGTCCCCGATGGTCCGATGTGGCTGCCGGGTTCATCGATTCTGTTGCGCCCATTGGTACTCGTGTGTCTGCATGGCATGATCCCCAAGCCCGGCAGTGTGATCAAGGTCGTACGATGTGCGCAACGTTCCTTCGACGAAGAGGCTGAGCCATGGCAGACAACGACGAATACGTGCCCGACTTCGACATCTCCAGGCCGACCATCGCCCGCGTCTACGACGCGATCCTCGGCGGCAAGGACAACTTCGCGGCCGACCGCGAGGGCCGGGACGCCTACGTGAAGTACGTGCCCAACGCCAGGGACGTCGCGCTCGACAACCGCGAGGGCCTCCGCAAGGGCGTCGAGTACATCGCCAAGCAGGGCGTCGACCAGTTCCTCGACATCGGCGCGGGCCTGCCCACCATGCAGAACACCCACCAGATCGCCCAGGGCGTCAACCCCGAGGCGACGGTGGTCTACGTGGACAACGACCCGATCGTGCTCGCGCACGGCCGGGCCCTGCTGGCCACCAACAAGTCCACGACGATCGTGACCGCCGACCTCCGCGACCCCGAGAGCATCCTCAACAATGAGGAGGTCAAGGCCCACATCGACTTCACCCGGCCCATCGGGCTCATGGTCGTGGGCCTCCACATGCACTTCCACGACGACGAGCAGCCCGACGAGTGGGTGCGCGTCCTCGTCGACGCCTGCCCCAGCGGGTCCTACCTGCTCATCACCGACTTCGTCAACACCGGCGAACCGCTCCAGAAGGCCATCGAGCAGGCCGGCCTGGAGTCCCTGGGCAACGGCTGGATCCGCACCCCCGAGCGGATCAAGGAGCACTTCCTGGGCCTGCCCCTGGTCGACGACAAGATCGACTTCATCCCGCGCTGGTTCCCCGGCGAGCCCGAGAAGGAGGTGCCCGCGGTCGAGGACATCGAGCCGTGGCACAAGATCATGATGGGCGGCGTCGCCCGCAAGCCGTAGGACGCAGGACGCTGATCGACGGCGCGCGACCGGTGGTCGCGCGCCGTCGGCGTGTGCGGGCACGGGCCGTCCCGGACGGTGTCTCACCCGATGGGGTGAATTCATGGAAGTCGCACCCGGGCGTCCAGCGGGCGCCGAGGGTCACCGGAACCGAAGAACGATCACTAAGAGTAGTGGTCCCGGATGATCCGGTTGATGATGTCGGGCGTCTCGCGCGGCTGGGCGGCCTGGACGCACAGGTGCTCCATCGCCGCCTGGTAGGCGTCCACATCGGCGTCGCGGTCGAGGTACAGGCCGCCGGTGAGGTGCTCCATGTAGATGACGTCCTTGAGCTCCGGGTACGCGAAGCGCAGCCAGGTGAACGGCGCGCCGGCGCCGGAGTGGGCGCCGCTGGAGAACGGGACGATCTGGATGCGCACGTTCGGGCGGTCGCACGCCTCGATGAGCGAGATGAGCTGGTCGCGCATGACGCCGCGCCCGCCGAAGGGCCGGTGCAGCGCGGCCTCGTCGATGACGGTCCACAGTGTGGCCGGGTCGTGCTCGCGGTCGAGGACCTTCTGGCGTGCGATGCGCACGTCGATCCGGTAGTCGATCTCCTGGAGCGGGGTGTGCCCGTAGCCCAGCATGAGCAGCGAGCGGGCGTAGTCGCGGGACTGGAGCAGGCCCGGCACCAGCTGCACCTCGTAGGTGCGGATGGTGGACGCGGCGGTCTCCATGTCCAGGTAGGTGCTGAACCAGTCGGGCAGCGCCTCGCCGTAGCGGTGCCACCAGCTCGGCCGGTTGGCCTCGCGGCACAGCTCCAGGACGCGCTCGACCTCGGCCTCGTCGGTGACGCCGTACATGACCATGAGGTCTTCGACGTCCCCCTGAGCCGGAACGAGACCCGTCCCAGCTCCATCCGGCTGATCTTGGACTCGGAGCCGCGGATCTCGTAGGCGGCCTCGCCGCGCGTGATCTTCGCGGCCTCGCGGAGGCGGCGGAGCTGGCCGCCGATGATCATCCGCAGTGCTGTGGGCCCTGTCGGGGTGTCCTCTTTGCTCGCCGTCCTGCTCACCTCCTCCTCCAGCGGTCGCGCCGGCGGGAACGACTCACCCTGACAGGGTAGCCCGTCGGGCCCGTCCTGCCAGGGTGAGTGTGCAGCCCTTGGGCTTCCGGCTTCCGGCCCTAGACGATCAGGTCGTCGAACTCGCCGTCCTTCGCACCCTCGACGAGGGCGCGGATCTCGGCGACCGTGTAGACGAGGGCGGGACCCTCGGGGAAGCGGGAGTTGCGCACCGCGATCTCGTCCCCGCCGGGGAGCGGCGCCAGCTCGACGCAGTTGCCGCCGTTGGGGCCGCTGCGGCTGCTCTTGCGCCAAGTGAGCGACGAGGGGAGTTCCCCTGCCGGGATTCCATTGCGTGCCTTGTCCATAGAGATTCCTTCCACCAGTGGCCGGTAGGTCCGGCCGGATTCTCTCGTGCCTTGACCGGCTGCCGGAGGCGTGGAACCGGGGGCCGCGGGAATACCAGGCGGTGACCTCAGCGGACGATTCCGACATCCCCGTAGTCGATCGGATCAAGTGTCGCACATTACACACAGTCACTGCACGGGAGGATGGGCGCGCAGATGCACGTGCATCTGCCCGGTGTCGATGCATGTTACGATGAATGTGACAATGCACATAGACACGGCCGCGGAAGGTGTGCGACCGTTGTCACGGACTCAAAAGCCGCTAACCGACGTTCCGGGAAGCGACAGGCGGAACCATCCGAAACCTCCGGTTTCGGACCGGCAATCGCCTTCGTGGAAGGGCGTCGCGCATCGCACAACCGAACACGCCAGTCGTCGTCATGCAGAGCCTGGCCGGGCCCCGCTCCGGTGAGGCCCGATCGTCGCCCGGAGAGGGGTTGGGTGCCATATGGAACGTCTCGAGGCGCAGACGTTGCTCCAGGCAGCCGCGGCAGGCAAGCTGCGGAGTTCGATGTGCCAGCAGGTGATGGCCATCGAGTACGACCGCAGCGGCCAGGTGCTCTACCGGTGCGCCCGCTCCTGCGGCAAGCACACCGCGGACGCCGCCCAGGTCCAGGCAGGACTCCTGTGGCACTACCGCGGACGCAGCATGGGGGAGCACTACGGGCTCCCCGACGAGGACATCGTGGACGACATGTTCGCCTCGCTCCAGCTCGCCTGGATCCGGGACGGCGACATCTACACGGCGCGCTTCCGCTTATCGGAGCGCGCACCCGAGACTTTGCTCCAGTTGGTGGGATAGAGCTTCGGGGAGGCCGGTGGGGGCCTCCCCGAGCTCTTCACCAAGACCTGAACACATCGCGAACAGTGCTGACACACTGAAAAACGGGCGGGACCCCAGCGGCCCCGCCCGTTCTCGCGTCTTCAGTTCGCGTCTTCAGCCGCTGCCCCGTTCGGCACGGCGCGGCGGCGGTACTGTCCGGAGCCTGCTCCTCCTACAGGCGGCGGGCCCGGCGCAGGGCCAGGGCGCCGCCGGCGATCGCCAGGAGGGCCGCGATCCACAGGCCCGCACCGGGTCCCGTGATCGGGAGCGCCGGGCGCGCGTCGTCAGCGCCGTCGTCAGCGGCGTCGTCGGTCTTGTCGTCGCCCACCGGCTCGGCCTGCGGGGGCTCGGGGGTGCACTCGACCGAGAACGCGGGGCCGGTCACGTCGCCGTCGACGACTTCGAGGTCCTGGACCGTCGCCCCGTCGACCGGGAAGTGCTCGTCGGTCACGATGCGCACCTGGTAGGAGCCGGGGAAGACCTTCGGGAAGGTGAACGCGCCGTCGACCGGCTCGGCCACGACCGGGTCGCCGTTCTCGTCGGTGACCGGGTCGCCGTTCGCGTCGAGCAGCTCCAGGCTCACCTCGCCGGCCATGTCGTCGCAGTGGCCCACCACGTCGCCGGGGTCGGTGCCGGGCGCGGGCGCGCTCACCAGGACCGGCTCGATCTCGGTGACCACCTCGTGCGCCTCGGCGGCGGTCCAGAGCTGGAACATGGGGATGCCGCTCATGCGGGAGAACGTGAACGTCAGCGAGGCCACCGAGGCCGTGGGCTGGAACCAGCCGGTCGGTCCGGTGGTGTCGCCGTTGTTCTGGCCCCGCAGGGTCATGGTCCCGGCGTCCCAGGTCGGCTGGTCCGTGGCCGCGCTCGCGCACCCGGCCGGCCGCGGGGAGTTCTGGCAGAGGTTGAACGAGCCCTGGTAGCCGAGGTCGGCGGCGCTGAGGGGGTTCCCGCCCGCGTCGGTGCCGGAGATCCGGACCATGTCGACGTCGATGTCGCCCAACGCGAACGCCCACTTCGCGGCGGGCGTCGGCGTGTCGAACGCCAGCGTCGTGGTCGAGGGCAGGTTGCCCGAGGTGGTGCCGATGCCGATGTAGCCCTGGTCCCGCGAGGAGCCGTAGGCGGCGCCGAACGGCGTGCCGTCGCCCATCCAGATGGACTTGCCCGAGGGCGTGGTGACCGGCGAGCCGTCGGTGGTCAGGTCCGCCGCCGGGAAGCCCGCGGCCGGGGCCGCCATGCGGTACTCGCCGCCGCCCCCGCTCCACGCCGCGTACCCGGGCCCGGCCGCTGCGGCGGCCGAGGGGGCGAGCACCGCCGCGGCGACCGCGGCGGCGATGGTCCCGATTCGTATCCATTGTGAACTTTGTTTCCGCATGGCACGATCGTTGCAAATCGCGGCGCCGGAACGACCGCGCGACACGCGGGGGAGCGCCGGGGCGGGCCCGTCCAGGGGCCGGTCAGCCCATCCTGATGTCGGCGCGACCGCTGCCCTGGTAGCCCTCGGTCGCCAGGATCATGTAGTGGTCGAAGGACCCCAGCCGCATGCCGCGGCCCGTCCACGCGTCGAAGTGCGCGCCCGTGGTGATCGCGCCGCCGGTGCGCTTGGCGCGGCGCACGCTCCAGAACTGCGCGAAGGTCGTGGTGCCTTCCACGGACGGGGCGTTGTAGCGGACCGTCTCGTACACGTCGTAGGTCCCGCCGTCGCTCGACACCGCACCCTTGTGGACGCCGGTCGGGCGGAAGGCGCCCCAGTCGTCGACGATGAAGTACTCCACCAGGGGGTTCGCGGTCCAGCCGTAGACGCACACGTACCCGTTGCCGGAGGGCGCGAACTCGCCCGACCACTCGACCGTGCGCCTGCCGCCCCGCGCCCAGCCCTTGCCGCACACGAAGTTCCCGGTGCTCTCCCACGCCACCGAGTACTCGCCGCCGGGGCCGAGGGTCATCGCGCACGTGCCCGGCGAGTCGGTCCAGAAGGAGTGGAAGTACCCGCCCTGGGTCCCGGTCCGGTTCGCGGCCACCGTGGTCGGCGCACCGGCCGCGGGGAGGAGCGCCGGCCCGCCGGGCGCGAGCGGTCCGGCGCCGCCGCGCAGGAGGCCGCCGCGGCCGAACGGGTTCCGGGGCCGTGCGGGGGAGGGGTCCGGGCGCGCTGCGGGCATGCGTCCTCCAGTCGATCGAGGAGATTCGATGCGATCAGTATCGGCACGGCCGCGCGGGCGCGTCAACGATTATCGGGACGTTTCGGAACCTCATCCGGAAGTCACCCCGGAAGTCCCGGACCTCAGGCGACCAGGTCGCCCTCGACCTCGAGCCCGCCGTGCGCCACGAGCCAGCGCACCGACTCCAGGACCGCGGCCTCCGGCTGGTACGCGGGGGCGTAGCCGAGCAGGGTGCGGGCCTTCTCGATGGAGAGGCAGTGGCTGCGGTACAGGTGCTCCCAGGCGGTCCGGCCGTGCTCCTCGGTGGTGCCCGCGCGGAACTCGTCCCAGGTGGCGCTCTCCAGGACCGCCTCCCGCCCGAACCAGCCCGCGGCGATCTGGGCGTAGCCGCGGACGTTCAGCGCGGTGGGGGCCACGACGTGGAAGTCCTCGCCGCGCGCGGCCTCGGGGTGGGCGATCGCGAGCTCGAAGCCCTGGGCGACGTCGTCGGCGTGCACGTGGTGCATGGTCTCGGCGCCGTCGCCGGGGACGCGCAGGGGCCGCCCGGCCGAGAGGGTCCGCCAGACCCCGGGGTCGAGGTTGCCGACCGGTCCGATCGGGTGCCAGCCGGGGCCGACGATGTGGCCTGGGTGCAGCGAGGTGGTGGCGAGGCCGCCGCCCTCGGTCTCGGCCTTGAGCATGCGGGCGATGCGGTCCTTCTCGATCCCGTACTCGCCGAACGGCGCCGTGCCCTCGCCCTCGGCGATGGGGGACTTGCGGCTGGGGCCGTAGCGCCACACGGTGCCGCAGTGGAGGAGGTGCCCGGTGGCGCCGCGGAGGCGCTCGACCAGGGCGGTCGCGGAGTCGAGGGTGAAGCAGACGAGGTCGACGACCGCGTCGGGGCGCAAGTCTGCAACGGTGTCGCCGAAGACGCCCTCGGCGTCCTGGCGCTCGCGGTCGGCGGCGACCTGCTCGACCTCGCGCCACTCGGGCGCGTCGGCGTAGGCGGTGCGGGTGCCGCGGCTGATGTTGACCACCTGGTGGCCGGCGCGCACGAGCCGGGGGACGAGGTACGTCCCGATGTGCCCGCTGCCTCCGATGACGACGACCTTCATGCCGCGCTCCCCTCTCGCCGAGACCGATGGACCCGGCCGCGGCCGGTGCCTGGACGCTCGGGAGGGCGGGCGCGGCCCGGTCGGGGAGGTCTGGTGGTGCCCCAGGCAGGATTCGAACCTGCGACGCACGGTTTAGGAAACCGACGCTCTATCCCCTGAGCTACTGGGGCGACGAGAGCCGAGTCTAGCCGATGGGCCGGGCGCGGGCGAGGCGGCGCAGCTCGACGGCGGCGAGCCTGGCGGTCTCGGCGGCGTCGTCGTCGGGCTGCTGCTGGGAGCGGCGCTCGGCGTCGACGCGGTGCAGGTAGGTCTCGACTTCGAGGGCGCGGCGGGGGTCCTCCCAGCCGAGGACGGCCCCGGCGAGCGCGGCGGCGTCCATGGCCGCGCGGGTGCCGCGGTCGAAGGACTCGATGGAGAGGCGCAGGCGCCGGGTGAGCAGGTCGTCGAGGTGCAGCGCGCCCTCGTAGCGGGCCGCGTAGACGACCTCGGCGCGCAGGTACTCGCTGTCGGCGAGGGGCCGGGCGAGCTGCGGCTGCTCGGCGATCATCGCCAGCAGCTGCGGCGCGAGGCACCCGTAGCGGCGCAGCAGGTGCTCGACCGTGGCGACGGAGGTCTTGGCGCGCTTGGCGATCCGTGCGCGGTTGTCCCAGTAGACCGCGTAGCCGTCGGCGCCGAGGAGGGGGAGGAGGTGGGTGCCGCTGGCGGGGACGTCGGGGCCGAGGTGCGCGGCGGCGGCGTCGATCGCGTCCCTGGCCATGATCCGGTAGGTGGTGAGCTTGCCGCCCGCGATGAAGTACAGCCCCGGTTCGGGCCGGACGACGGCGTGCTCGCGGCTGAGCTTCGAGGTCTCCTCGGTCTCGCCGCGCAGGAGCGGGCGCAGGCCCGCGTAGACGCCCTCCACTTGGGACACGTCGAGGCGGCGGCCGAGGACGTCGCTGGCCTGCTGGAGCAGGTACGCGACGTCGCTCGCGGAGGCCGCGGGGTGCGCGGGGTCGAGGTCCCATTCGGTGTCGGTGGTCCCGATGAGCCAGTGCCGGTCCCACGGGATGATGAACAGGACGCTCCACTTCGTCCTCGAGATGATGCCCGCCGAGCCCCGGATCGCGGCGCCGGGGAGCACGAGGTGCACGCCCTTCGACGCCTTGACCGCCATGCCGGTGCGCTCGGGGAGCATCCGCGCGAGCTCGTCGCTCCAGACCCCGGCCGCGCAGACCACGGTGCGCGCCTTCACGGTCCGCTTCGTCCCCGACTCGACGTCGAGGACCTCCACGCCCGAGAGCCGCCCGCCTTCGCGCGCGAACCCGACCGCCTGGGCCGAGGTGACCACGGCGGCGCCGAGCGACGCGGCGGTCCGCGCCAGCGCCACCACGAGGCGGGCGTCGTCGACCTGGGCGTCGTAGTAGCGGATCGCGCCGCGCACTCGCGGGTCCAGGTCGGGGAACGCGCGCAGCGCGCCCGCCCGCGACAGGTGCCGGTGCCACGGCAGGCCCCCGCGGCCGGCGCCGGCCGATCCGAGGCTCATCGCGGTGGCGAGCACGTCGTAGGCGGCGACGCCCGCGCCGTAGTACCCCCGCTCCCAGATTCCCTTGAGCGGCAGGAGGAAGGGCACGGGCCGCACGAGGTGGGGGGCGAGGCTCCCGGCGAGGAGGCCGCGTTCGGTCAGGGCCTCGTGGACCAGGCCGAGTTCGAGCTGCTCCAGGTAGCGCAGGCCGCCGTGGACGAGCTTGCTCGACCGCGAGGAGGTGCCCGAGGCCAGGTCGCGGGCCTCGACCAGGGCGGTCTTCAAGCCCCGGGAGGCCGCGTCGAGGGCCGCCCCGGCGCCGGTGGCGCCGCCGCCGACCACGACCACGTCGAACACGTCGCGTCCCAGCCGCTCCAGATCCGCCCGCCGCCGCTCCGGGGAGAGGCGGCCGGCCTGGGACCGGGTCCACGAGGCGGGCGTGCGCATGCGTTCACGATACGTGCAGCGAGCTGGGCTGACACCGGTCTCCGCGCACTCGGCGCGTAAATTGGAGGGGTGAGCACGCACCCCCCCTCGCGCCCGGACAAGCTCACCGTCGTCGCCCGGTTCCTCCAGTACAAGCTGCGGGTCCCGGTCATCGTGGCGGTGGCCGCCTCCATCCCCGCCGTGTTCCTCACCGTCTGGACCGACGGGAACGTCGCGTTCGCGGGCAAGGCGATCGGCTGGGCGGCGGGCGCCGTCCTGTGGTTCGAGTCGGTGGTGCTGCTGTTCGCGGCCGAGCACAAGCGCGACTGGCTGTGGCGGCACAAGTGGATGCTCGCGGTGTGCGCGCTGACCCTGGTGAGCCTCGTGCTCGCCGCGGGCGGCGCGCAGGTGCTGCGCCTGGCGTACCTGCTCGGGACCATCAGGGCGCTGCGCGCCAAGCGGATCTTCGACGCCGCGGGGATCCTCGCGCGGCGCCTGAGCCTGGGCCTGTGGTGGAAGTCGGGCCTGTTCACGGGCGCGGGCGTGGTCGCCGCCGCCATCGCGGCGGTGCTGCTGTTCGACCCCGACGCGGAGTACCGCGAGCTCCTGCACTGGTTCGATGCGAACCTGCGGCTGCTGCCGATCCTCCTCGCGGGCGCGGTGCTCGCCGTCGCCACGTGGTACTTCGTGCGCGCCCGCGCCGTCGCGCGCCGCGCGGCCCGCACCCCCGCGGCGGCCGCCGCGGTCGTGGTGAAGGCAGCCGGGGTGGAGGCAGCCGGGGTGGAGGCGGTCATGGCGGGGGCGTCCGGGGTGACAGCGGCCGGGGTGACTGCAGCCGAGCCGGAGCCGCCCGCCGCCGTGCCCGAGCCGCGCCTGCCGGAGGTCCCCCTGGAGGCCGCGGTCGCGGTCGAGGCGGCCGAAACCCCCTGAGATCGTCCTTCCTCGACTCCACGTCGGATTCGAGTAGGCTCGGGCGCGTGGATACCGACCTGATCACCCTGACCGGACTGCGCGTCCACGGGCGCCACGGCGTCTTCGACTTCGAGCGGGACGCCGGGCAGGACTTCATCGTCGACGTCTCCCTCCGCACCTCCACCGCGCTCGCCGCCGCCACCGACGACCTCAAGCACACCGTCGACTACGGCGCGCTCGCCGACACGCTCGCCCAGATCGTCGCGGGCGAGCCGGTCGACCTCATCGAGACCCTCGCCGAGCGCCTCGCCGCCGCGTGCCTCGCCCTCAACGGCGTCCACTCGGTTCAGGTCACCGTCCACAAGCCGCAGGCGCCGATCAACCAGCGGTTCGCCGACGTCGCCGTCACCATCGAGCGGAGCGCACCGTGAGCAGGGTCGTCTTCAGCATGGGCTCCAACCTCGGCGACCGCGAGGCCGCCCTGCGCGCCGCCATCGCGGCCGTCGCCCCCGCCGCGGTCTCGGAGGTGTACGAGACGCCGCCGTGGGGCGGGGACGACGAGCAGCCCGCCTACTACAACATCGCCGTCATCGCCGACGACCCCGAGCGCTCCGCACAGGACTGGCTCGCGCTCGGGCAGCGCCTGGAGGCCGAGGCCGGGCGCGTGCGCGACCCCGAGCGCCCCTACGGCCCGCGGACCCTCGACGTCGACCTCATCGCGGTGTGGGACGGCGCCGGCCCCGTCCGCTCCGACGAGCCGCACCTGCGGCTGCCGCATCCGCTCGCGCACCTGCGGGCGTTCGTCCTGGTCCCGTGGTTCGCCGTCGACCGCGACGCGGAGCTGCCCGGGAAGGGCCGCGTGAGGGACCTGCTACGCGACGAGACCGTGGCGGCGGACGCGCGCGCGCTCCGCCGACTTCACCCGATATGGTCAGAGCATCATGAGTGACGGGAAGCACGGTCCGAGCCCGAGCCTTCGACCGACCTCGCCGTCCACCCTCGCGGTGGCGGCACTCGTCGGGGCCGCGTTCACGCTGCTCCTCGTCGCCCGCTTCTACCAGCGGGCCCCCGACCTCGCCTGGTACAACTCCGTGGTCGTCCTCGCCCTCGCCGCGCTCCTCGCCTGGCTCGCCTGGACCACCCGGAAGGCGCTGCGCCCCAACAAGAAGCGCCTCCAAGCGGCCGCGATCGACGGGAGCGACCCGTCGCCCGCCCCCGGACGGCTGGACGGTCCGGAGCACGCGCTCCAGATCGCCCGCTTCGCCGTCCTCGGCAAGGCCGCCTCGATCGCCGGGGCCGCGTTCTTCGGCGCGTACCTCGGCTTCACCGTGTGGCTGGCGGTCCAGGCAGGACGCCTCACCGCCGCCGCCGACGACCTCCCCCCGGCGGTGCTCGGCACCGTCGCGTGCGCCGTGCTCACCGCGGCCGCGGTCTGGCTCGAGCACTCCTGCCGAATCCCCCCGCAGGACCGCGACGACGACCGCCCCGACCGACCCTGACCCGACCCCGAACCGACCCCGCAGCGCCGGACCCATCCCCCCATATCCCCAATAGCTCGCGCGTTTAGAGGTGCGCCCCATGAAATTCGACTCCCCATCCCGAAGCGGCGACACGACCTCGCAGATGAAGACCGTCCCGGCGGGCGGCGACGACACCGCCCCCGACCGCATGGCCGTCCACGTGGTCTGGGAGATCGGCCTGCTGCTCCTCGGCGGCGGCGTGCTGTTCGCCCTCACCCGCTCCACCGGCGGGCCCTTCGCCGAGGGCGGCTTCACCGCGTTCACCGCCGCGCTCGCGCCGGTCGTCATGCTCGCCTGCGCGATGGCCGTGTCGCTGCGCGTCGGCGCCGTCAACCTCGCCGTCGGACCGATCGCGCTGCTCGCGGCGTGGATGTTCGTCGACGCGTCGGGCTCCGGCTCCGCCATGGCGCTCGCCGTCGGCCTCGGCGCGGCCGCGTTCACCGGCATCGTCCTCGCCACCCTCACCGCGTGGCTGCGCGCCCCCGGCTGGGCCGCGAGCGGCGCCGTCGGCGGCGCGATCGGCCTGTGGGCCGGCACCTCCGGCGACCCGGGAGCGTTCTCCCTCGCCGAACTGCCCGGCACCGGCGCCCTCGCCGCGCTCGCCGGCGCGGCGGGCATCTCGCTGTTCCTGGGCCTGATCGGCGCGTTCGCGGGCATCCGCGCGCGGCTCGCCCCGATCCGCGACACCCCGGCCGGCGAGCGGCACGGGCGCGGGGGACTGGTGTTCCTCGGCGTGCTGCTCTCCTCGTCCCTCGCGGGCGCCGCGGGCGTCGTCACCGCCTGGACCTCGGTGCCCGACGCGGGCGCCGCCGGGCTCCCCGACCCGATCCTGCTCACGGTGCTCGCGCTCGGCGCGGCGCTCCTGGGCGGGACCAGCCTCATGGGCCGCCGCGGCGGCGTGTGCGGCACCGTGTTCGCCGCGCTCCTGGTCCTGGGCCTCATGTGGCTCGCCGAGGCGCGCGGCTGGAGCTTCGACCCGAGCTGGATCGCGCTTGGCGCCATCGTCGCCGGGTTCCTCGTGACCCGCCTCGTGGAGGCCATGAACCAGGTCGACGAGGTCGAGGCCGCCTCGACCTCCCGCGCCGGGTCGGTCGACGACCTGCGCGACGAGGACCCGCGCGACACCGGCTCCTACGAGCGCTACGACGAGGACCTGGCCGACCTCGGCTCCGGCGGCGACCCGTGGACGAACACGGGCGGCATCCGGACCACCGGCGGCATCCCCAAGGCCGCGCCCGCCGCGGACCCGTTCGGGGCCTCCGGGGCCTTCGACGACCTGCGCGACGGGTACGGGACCCGCTTCGACACCGACCGCCGCTACGGCCGCTGACCCACCGCCCTCACTACCCCGTAGAGGACATCGATCATGACGTACGTACCGCCCGACCGCGACGACCAGGCGCTGGACCAGACCCAGCGGCTCGACATCGCGAGCCCCGGCCTGCCCGCCATCGGCAACGGGGTCGACAACATGAGCGCCCAGCCGGTCGACCCGTTCGCGGGCCGGCCCGCGGTGACCGTCGGCTACGCCGAGGCCGCCCCGCCCGCGCGGGACCGGGTGGTCTTCCAGTTCGTCTGGGAGGCCATCCTCCTGCTGCTGACCTTGAACGCGCTGTTCCTGGTCTACCAGCGCCGCGAGGAGATCCTCGGCGGCGCCGTCACGTTCGACGCCGTCGAGGGCCAGCTCGCCGCGCTCACGCCGCTGCTGCTGCTCGCCACCGGCTTCGCGCTGACGCTGCGCCTGGGCGCGGTGAACCTCGCCGTCCCGGCCATGCCCGGACTGGTGATCGCGCTGCCGGAGCTGTTCGTGGGCGACAACCCCCTGGTGGGCCTGGCCTACACGGCCGGCGCCGCGGCGGTGCTCGCGGTCCTGTTCACGATCCTCACCGTGGTCCTGCGCATCCCCGCCTGGCTCGCGGGCGTCGCCTCCCTGGTGGTCATCGCCGGATCCTTCGCGGCCCTGGGCAAGCTCTCGGGCGCGGTCGGCGCCGACGGGGCCGGCACCTGGACGGACCCGGGTGCGCTCTGGCTCTTCCTCGGCGCGGCGGCCCTGTCGATCGCGGGCGGGCTCCTCGGCCTGGTCCCGGCGGTGCGCGACCGATTCAGCCGCGTCAAGGGCGCGGCGGACGGCACAGGCGACCGCGAGGGCGGCTCGGTGGCCGTGCTGCTGGGCGGGACGTTCCTGGCGCTGCTGCTCGGCGCGCTCGCCGGGTTCCTGCCGGCGGTGTTCGCGCTGGAGACCGGCGTCGCCGGGATGTTCCAGGCCAGCCCCGACGCGCTCGTGCTCGGGCCGCAGGTGCTCATCGTGGTGTTCCTGGCCGGGACCAGCCCGTGGGGCCGGCGCGGTGGCGTCTTCGGCACGGTCCTCGCCGCGGTCGCGGTGTGGTCGCTGTCCCTGGTGTGGGCGAGCCTCGACGAGCGGTTCATGGAGTGGACCGGCGCGGTCTACGCGGGCCTGCTCCTCCTCGGCCTCTTCGTCTCCTTCGGCCTCGACCGCCTCGGCCGCCCCAAGGAGTATGCCGACGTCGAGTCCGACACCGCCGAGATGTCCCCCTACGACAACGACGGCACCGGCCTCTTCGAACCCACCCTCCCGGACGCCACCACCGCGGCCCGGTAATACCTGCATACTGAAGCGGGGCCGCCCGATGGGCGGCCCCGCTTCAGTATGCGGGCGAAGGAGACCGCGTCTCAGACCACGATGACGCGGATGCCGGCCTCTTCGAAGCCGCGGAGCTGGTCGGCGGGGGCGTTGCCGTCGGTGACGAGGGTGTGGACGCGGTCGGTGGGGCAGATGCGGGCGAAGGCGTGGCCGCCGATCTTGGAGCCGTCGGCGATGACGACCACCTTGCGGGCGCGCGCGGCCATGAGGGCGTTGATCGCCGCCTCGCCCTCGTGGTGGCTGGTCGCGCCGAGCTTGTGGTCGATGGCGTCGACGCCGAGGAACGCGATGTCGAGCGTGATCTCGCGCAGGATCGGCGCCGCGAGCGGCCCGATGAGCTCGTAGGACTGCGGCCGCACGACGCCGCCGACGACGACCACCTTGAGGTGGGGCCGCACGATGAGCTCGTTGGCGATGTTGAGCGCGTTGGTGACGATCGTCAGCCCGGTCGAGCCGGGGGTGGCGACGAGGTCGGTGCGCATCGCGAGGGACCGGGCCACCTCGGTGATCGTGGTGCCGCCGTTGAGGGCGATGACCTGCCCGGGGCTGACGAGGCCGGCCGCGGCGGTGCCGATGCGGTGCTTCTCCTCCACGTGCCGGGCGGTCTTGTAGCGCAGCGGCAGGTCGTAGGAGATGCCGCCGGCGACCGCGCCGCCCCTGGTGCGGGTGATCATCTGCTGCTGGGAGAGCTGGTCGAAGTCGCGCCGGATCGTCGCCTGCGAGACGCCGAGCCGTTCGGCCGCACCCTCCACTGTGATGCGTCCGGTCTCTGCGAGGATCTCCAGCAGGGTGTTCCACCGGGCGTAGCGGTCCACGTCGCTCCTCGGATGTCGGGACGGGGCGGGCCGCCGCCGTCTGCACGATAGTGTTCGAAGTATGCTCTGAGGCGCTCGGGCCGTGCTCATGCGATGCTCGTGCGCTCACGGACATTGTGCCGCACCGGGGTGGGCCGACACACGCCGGATCGATTGGAAGGAGCGCCGGTGGACGGCGTCATGCTGCCGGCCGTAGGCCGGATCGTCACCCCCGACGGCATCGTCAACGGGACCCTGATCGTCGACAGCGACCGCTTCGAAGGCGTCCTCGAGCGCGAGGGCGAGCCCACCGGGTGGGTGCTCCCCGGCTTCGTCGACGCCCACTGCCACGGCGGCGGCGGCTTCTCGCTCGCCAACGGCGACCCCGACTCGGCGCGGGCGGCGGCCGGGTTCCACGCCTCGCGGGGGACGACCACGGTCGTCGCCTCCCTGGTCTCCCAGACCCACGAGTTCCTGCTCGACGCCACCAAGGCCCTCGCCCCGCTCGCGGCCGAGGGCGTCATCGCGGGCGTCCACTACGAGGGCCCCTACATCTCGGCCTCCAAGTGCGGCGCCCACGCCAAGGAGGTCCTGCGCGACCCCGACCTCGGCGAGCTCGCCGAGCTCATCGCGGCCGGGCGCCTCGCGGACGGCGCCACCGCCGTCAAGATGGTCACCGTCGCCCCCGAGCTCACCGGTGCCCTGGAGGCCATCGAGTACCTCGACGGCCAGGGGGTCGTGCCCTCGATCGGGCACACCGACGCCTCCTACGAGGAGACGACCGCCGGGATCGACGCGGGCGCGCAGGCCGCCACGCACCTGTTCAACGCCATGCGGGCGTTCAACCACCGCGACCCCGGCCCGATCCCCGCGCTCCTGAACGACGAGCGGATCTTCTCCGAGGTCATCGCCGACCCCGTGCACCTGCACCCCGGTACGATGCGGTTCGCGTTCGACCTCTCGCTCCCGGCCTGGACCCTCCTGGTCTCCGACGCGATGGACGCCGCCGGGCTCTCGGACGGGCACTACGTCCTCGGCCGCCACGAGGTGGAGGTCAAGGACGGGACCGCCACCGTCGCGGGCACCGACGTCATCGCCGGGTCCACGATCACCCTCCTCGACGCCTTCCGCAACGCGGTGCGCCTCGCGGGCCAGACCGTCGAGGCCGCCTCGCAGATGGCCTCCGCGACCCCCGCCGAGCTGCTGGGCCTGCGCGAGGTCGGGGCGATCGAGACGGGGAAGTACGCCGACGCCGTGGTCCTCGACGACGACCTCAACCTGGTCTCGGTCATGCGCCGCGGCGCCTGGCTCCAGGTCTGAGCACCGCACGCGAGCGGGGCCGGGGCGAACGCCCCGGCCCCGCTTCCGTCGATGTCCTACATCGGCGCCGTGTTGTACATCGTGGCCGTGCCGCCCGCCCCGATGATGACGTAGATCAGGCAGAACGTGAAGAACGAGACGATGCCGAGCACCAGGCCGGTGATGGCGAACGGCTTGTTCGTCGCCTGGCCCTTGTTCGCGCGGGCCCACCCGATCGCGCCGAACACGATCGCGAGGACACCGAGCGGCCAGGAGAAGGCGTTCAGGCCCGGAACGAACGACAGCGCCACCGCGATGATGCCGAGCACCAGCGCGGCCTTGCCCAGGCCGTTCTTCACCTCCTGCCGCCCGTGGAGCGGCCCGTCGCCGTTGTACGGCGGCGGGGGCGGAGGCGGCGGCGGGACCGACCCGACGCCCGCGTACGGGCTGTACCCGGCGCCCGAGGGCGGGGGCAGCGGCGGCGCGGGCGGGATGCCGGCGGGCGGCGGCGTCTCGGGCACCGCGCGCGGCGCGCCCTCGCCGGTGTCGCTGAAACCGTCCGGGTTCCCCTCGGGCCCGCCGAGCGGCTGCTCGGGCGTCGCCTCGGGCCGGGCGAAGTCGGCCGGGGTGGTCTCGGGCCGCCCGCCGAACTGACCGGGCGTCCCTCCCGGGGCGCCGCCGACGGGCGGGCCCTCGGTGAAGCCGCCGGGCGTGCCGTCGTCGTTGCCGCTGAAGGGCGCCTGGTCCGGATCGGGCCGCGGGGACGACTCGGCGTTCGGGCTCCAGGCGTTCTCGTCGTCCTTCGGCAGCTCGGGTTCGGGCGGCTCGGGGGCCGGCGGGTAGGTCGTCATGGTGCCCTCCTCGGCTCGGATGCGCTCGCGGCGCCGATGCCCCGCAAGGTAACCCAAACCCCACTGACCGTGTGGCGAATCAGGGGATCCGGCCGGGGCCGCCGCCGATTCGAGAACTCCGTTCGGATTTTTTGGAGTTAGGGGTTTACTACCCGTCAGTAGACGAGTAGAAATGAGTTACGGATCCGGAAGGACTTCCAGGGGACACGGTCTCCAGAGATCGGAAGGATTCGGGCACCGCCGCCGAGCACCCACGTGCGACCTGAGCCGTCGGGAGGCACAGCGGGCCCAGCACCTAGGAGCAGGGCGCCGCTATAAAAGACTTCACGCTTGGTAACTCGGTCGGAAGTGCAGCTAGTTCGAGCGGCCCAGTCGAGGCGATTGACCGACTGGGCCGTGTCGTCTGCCCGCCAAGCGGTTCCGTGCCCGTCCCGGACCCCGCTCCGCGCCCCCTGTGTCCGAACTGACTGGGAACCGCGCGCCGCGGCTGCAAGAATGGGCCACGATGACCACGATCGCACCCGGCTGGTACGCCGACCCCGCCGACCCGTCCACCCAGCGCTACTGGGACGGCTCCGCCTGGGTCGGGAAGCCGATCCCCGCGGGAGCCGAGCCGCCCGCCGAACCCGAGCCGGTCGACCCCGAACCGGAGCCGCTTCCCCACTCTACTGTGGACAAGAACGTCCAGGAGCTCCCCCCGGACCCGCGCTTCGGCGCGGGCCCGCCGCCGAAGGTGATCCAGCGGACCCCCGGCGCCGTCCAGCCGCCCGGGACCGTCCCCATCCGGTCCCTCGGCGTCACCGTCGGCTGGATCTCGCACCGCGACGTCGACCGCATCCTCGAAGGCCGCGTCCTCGCCCACCCCGGGCACCGCTTCGTCGCCCGCATCGTCGACACCGTCGCCCTCCTGCTCCTCAACGCGGTCGTCAACGGCTACTTCATATACCAGTTCATGCAGACGGTCTGGCCGTACATGCTGGAGATGGCCGCCGCCGACGACCCCAACGACATCCAGCTCCCCGCCCGCGCCTCCGACCAGTGGTGGGTCGTCCTGCTCATCTCGCTCGGCCTGTGGTTCGCCTACGAGGTCCCCGCGACCCTCAACTCCGGGCAAACCCTCGGCAAGCGCCTCATGGGCATCAAGGTCGTCTCCCTCGCGCCCGCCGGGCTCGGCTGGGGCCGCCTGCTCCTGCGCTGGTCGTACGCGGCCCTGCCGCTCCTGTGCTTCCCCTTCGGCGCGATCCTCTGGATCATGGACGGGATATGGTGCACCCGAGACCAACCCTTCCGCCAGTGCCTCCACGACAAGTCGCCGGGAACGGCCGTCGTGGAGGCGGGACCCCAAAAGGAGCCCGCGCAATGACGACCGAGCCGATCCGCGAAGACCTCGCCGCGATCCCCCGCTACGTCCCCGGCAAGGCGCTGCCCCAGGCGCTCAAGCTGTCCAGCAACGAGGTCCCGTACGGGCCGCTCCCCGGGGTCGCCGAGGCGATCGCCGACGCGGCCGCGAACGCGCACCGCTACCCCGACATGGGCGTGACGCGGCTGCGGGACGAGCTGGCCGCGCGCCTCGGCGTCGGTGCGGAGCGCATCGCGACCGGGACCGGGTCGGTGGCCCTCATCGGCCACCTGCTCCAGGCCGTGGCGAGCCCGGGCAGCGAGGTCGTCTACTCGTGGCGGTCCTTCGAGGCGTACCCGATCGCCGCCACCGTCGCCGGCATGAAGTCGGTCCAGGTGCCCAACACCGCCGACCACCGGCACGACGTCGAGGCGATGATCGCCGCCGTCGGGCCGGACACGCGGGCGCTCATCGTCTGCTCGCCGAACAACCCGACCGGCCCCTCCGTGACCGCGGCCGAGCTCGACCGGATCTTCGCGGCCGTGCCCGAATCGGTGCTCGTCGTCATCGACGAGGCGTACCGGGAGTTCGTGAACGACCCGTCGCTGCCCGACGGTGTGGAGCGCTACGGGGACCGCCCGAACGCGGTCGTGTTCCGGACCTTCTCGAAGGCGTGGGGCCTCGCGGGCCTGCGGATCGGCTACATGGTCGCGCGCGCCGACGTCGCGGACGCGGTGCGGCGGTGCGTGATCCCCTTCGCGGTCAACGGACCCGGCCAGGCCGCGGCGCTCGCGGCTTTGGAGGCGGAGGACGAGATGCGCCGGCGCGCGGCGCTGGTGACCTCGGAGCGCAAGCGGGTCGTGATGGCGGCCCGGGACCTGGTGCCGGAGGTGCCGCAGACGCAGGCGAACTTCTTCTGGCTGCCCCTGGGGGAGCGCGCGGTCGAGTTCGCCGCGCACTGCGAGGAGCGGGGAATCCTGGTGCGGCCCTTCGCGGGCGACGGCGTCAGGGTGACGATCGGCCTGCCGGAGGAGAACGACGCGCTGCTGGAGGCGCTGCGCGACTGGCGGTGAAAGCGAGGGACCTTCGGGTCCGCTGTCGCCCCCGGATCAACAGTGCCCGGGGGGTACGACAATCGCGAGTGATCGTCTGGTTCGGTGTCGCCCCCGGATCAAATGTGCCCGGGGGGTACGACGGTTCGGCCGGATCGGCTCGGCCTCATCGGGTTCGGTGCGGCCGGAGCGGTCCAGCCCTTCCGTGTTCGACGAGTTTCCGGGCGCCCCACCGGCGCCCGGAGCCGGCTACTTGGCGGTGCGGTCGTTCTGGTCGCAGAACGCCTCGTACATCTCGGTGAGGGTCTGCTTCTGCCTGGCGGTGAGGTCCCGGTCGGTGGCGATCGCCAGCGGCGTCGCCGAGCCGTCCTCGCCCCGGCCGACGCCGGCGCGGAGGTACATGATCGGGGTGGTCATCCGCAGTGCCAGCGCAAGCTGGCGGAGCACCGCGCCGCTGGGGCGGCGCACGCCGCGCTCGCCCTGGAGGTAGGGGTTCGAGACCCCGGCGGAGTCGGAGAGCTCGCGGAACGAGACGTGGGCGCGTTTGCGCACGTCCCGGACGAATGAGCTGAAGTCGCGATCTGTCACCCGCGTCACCATACGCGCCCCGGGGCGGGTCCGCCACCTGGGCCCGCCTGACCTACCCGACATTCGGTACTACCGGCCGACACCGGGCTCACCCGATCAGACGATATGAAAGCGACTCGGGAGGCGGTTGCGTCTCAACCCCTCGCCGTCGTGTGAAGCCAGCCGATACCATCGGAAGTCGACGCGTAGTGCGTCCCCGCGACGCCAGACGAGGAGGGGAGAACCGGTGAGCGTTCTGCAACGCTTGGAAAAACAACTGGAGGGCCTGTTCGAGGGCACCTTCAACAAGATGTTCAAGGGCGTTGTGCACCCGGTCGAGATCGCCAGCGCCATGCAGCGCGAGGCCGAGACCCACAAGGCGGTCCTCGCCGGAGGGCGCGTGCTGGTGCCGAACCGATACGTCATCGACCTCTCGCCGCCCGACCACGACCGGCTGGCGCCGTACGCGGCGGCGCTGGCGCAGGAGCTCGCGCAGTCGCAGGCCGAGTTCATCGGCGAGAACGGCTGGACGGTGTACGGCGACGTCATCGTCGAGATCGAGCGCGGGGAGGGCCTGGACACGGGCATGTTCCGTGTGACGGCCGAGGTCGCGGCGCTGAACGAGGGCGTCGACCAGCCGGTGTCCGGGGGCGGTTACGGCCCCGCGCACCCGCAGGCCCCGACCGGTCCGGTGCTGGTGACGGCCGACGGCCGGCAGTTCTCGGTGGCGCACGGCGCCACGGTGATCGGCCGCGGGGAGCAGGCGCAGATCCGCCTGCCCGACGTCGGGATCTCCCGCCGCCACGTGCGCATCGACTTCGACGGCCGCCAGGTCTCGGTGACCGACCTGGGCTCGACGAACGGGACCCTGGTCAACGGCCAGCGGATCGCGACCGTGTCGATGCAGCCCGGCGACGTGATCCAGATCGGGACGACCTCGCTGACCCTCCAGGCGGGCTAGCGCCCACATGCCACGGCACGCCCCGACCCGCGAGGGTCGGGGCGCCGTCGTGTCAGAGGGCGCGCAGTACCAGGGGCGCAGTACCAAGAGCGCAGTGTCAGGGGCGCAGTGTCAGGGGATGCCCTGGCAGGGGGCGTGGTGCCGGAACGCGTGGTGTCGAGAGGCGTCGTGTCAGGGGCATGGCCGCCCACCGGTCCGGAGCGGCGCCGTCCTCGGCGGCACCGCCGTGTCCGGAACCCGCCTCCGGGGCGTTTCCTCTAGGGGCCCTTGCGCGTAGCGGTGGGATGACCGGGCCGGTTCGCCATCTCGGCTTCTCGCGCGCGCGCACGTGGGCTACCGTGTCTGAGACCGTTCGTTCATCCGCTGTGGGAGCACCGAATGCCTGAGATAGTCCAGACCGTCGCCCGGTTCGGTTTCCTGGTGCTGCTGTGGCTGTTCGTGTTCGCGGCGGCCCGGACCATCACCCGCGACCTCCTGGCGCAGCGGCGCCCCGCCGCGGCCGGCCCGGCCGCGGGCCCGGTGTCGGCGCCCCCGGCGCCGGGGAACCGCGGCGGCGCCCGCCCGCAGGCCGCCCAGGCGGCGCAGTGGCTGGTGGTGACCACCGGCGAGCTCCAGGGCCGCCGGTTCGTGCTGTCCGGCCAGCCGATCTCGATCGGGCGCGCGGCGGACTCGACGATCGTGATCCGGGACGACTTCGCGTCGAGCCGGCACGCGCGCGTCGTGCCCATGGACGGCCAGTGGGTCGTCGAGGACCTGGGCTCCACGAACGGGACGTACCTGGGGCGCGCTAGAGTCACCAGACCCACGCCGGTCCCGCTCGGGGTGCCCATCCGGATCGGGCGCTCCTCTTTCGAACTGCGCCCGTGAGCCCGAGAGCGACGCGGCGATGTCGGCATCGATCTGCGGGCGTGCCCCGCGCTACGGCGGTTGATACATGAGTTTGCACCTGCGTTATGCGGCCGTCTCCGACCGCGGTGTGGTGAGGCAAGGCAATCAGGACTCGGTGTTCGCCGGGTCCCACTTCATCGCCGTGGCCGACGGCATGGGCGGCATGGCCGCCGGCGACCTGGCCTCGGCGATCGTCATCAACACCGTGGCCCGGCTGGACGTCCCCCCGCCCTCGGACTCGGTCGTCGACGAGCTCGCCGACGCCGTCGCGGACGCGAACCGGGCGATCCGCCGCTGCGTGGCCGACGACCCGCAGAAGGAGGGCATGGGCACCACGCTCACGGCCCTGTGGTTCGACGGCGAGTGGTTCAACCTGGTGCACATCGGGGACTCGCGGGCCTACCGGATGCGCGAGGGCGGGTTCGAGCAGGTCACGGTCGACGACACGTACGTGCAGATGCTCGTCGACGAGGGCCGGATCACCGCCGAGGAGGCCGAGCGGCACCCGCAGCGCTCGCTGCTGCTGCGCGCCCTGGGCGCCTCCGAGGTCGAGCCGGCGTTCCAGACGATCAAGGGCGTGGCCGGGGACCGGCTGCTGCTGTGCTCCGACGGGCTCTCGGGCCCGGTGTCGGACGCCGACATCGCGCGGACCCTCCAGACCTCGGCCTCGCCGCAGGAGGCCGCGCAGACCCTCGTGCAGCAGGCGCTCGACGCGGGCGCCCCCGACAACGTGACGGTGCTGGTCGCCGACGTCGTCGAGGAGTACCCGGGGGAGCAGCGCCAGATCATCGGCGGCGCGGCCGCCGACCAGCGGCTCGCCGAGTCCGACACGGCGGTGCTGCGCGCGATCAAGGAGGACGGCGAGGAGCCCTCGGGCGACGAGACCGTGAGCCTGCGCGCGGAGGGCGCCGACGGCGAGGACGGCGGGAAGAAAAAGAAGAAGAAGGGCGGGCGCGTGTGGCGCACCGTCCTGTCCTGCCTGATCGTCCTGGTCCTGGCCGCCGGCGCGGGCGCCTACTGGGCGCGCACGCAGTACTTCATCGGGGTCTCCGACGCGGGCAACATCAGCGTCTACCGGGGCCTCCCTTTTGAGGTGGCCGGGCTGCGCGCGGCCTGGCTGGAGATCGAGTCCGAGCGCCCCGCCTCCGAGGCGACCGACGAGGTCGAGGCGGAGCTGGAGGAGGGCAGGACCACCGACGGCCGCGCCGACGCCGAGGACGAGCTGGAGGAGCTGACCGATCCGGCCTCCACCAACGGGAACCTCGATCCGCTGTGCTCCGTTTCGGACACTGAGGCGGTGCCTACGGCGTCAAAGGACTGCCGCGACGACTGAGCGTCACCGTTGTACGCTCACAGCGTCCGGCGCGCCGCAGGCGCGGGGGCCGCGCGCGCCCAGGCGCGCAGGGCGAGCCGGCGCGTGAGAACGAAGCAGACCGAGGGGAACCGATGGCCCAGCCCATGTCGGCGACAGCCCGGGCGGCCGGGCCGTCCGAGACGCCGCTCACTCCGCTGTCGGGCATGCCCAAGCGCATCGGCCGCGAGATCATCATGCTGGTCATGGGCGGGATCGGGGTCTTCTGCTTCCAGCTCACGATCGACATGGCGCTGATCCAGCGGACCACGCCCGTCACCTTCCTGCTGCCGATCACCATCTTCATCGTGTCGATGTGCGCGTGGGCCGCGGTGAAGTTCCTCGCCCCCTACGCCGACCCGCTGTTCGTGCCGATCGCGGCGTTCCTCACCGGCATCGGCATCGTGTACATCCGCCGCATCGACCGGACCGCGCTCACCGACGAACCGCTCCCCGCCGACGCGGGGATCTTCGGCGGCCAGGGCGGGCGCCAGCTCATGTACTACATGGCCGCGGTCGTGCTCCTGACGATCCTGCTCGCGGTGGTGCGCAACCACCGGATGCTCCGCGGCTACGCCTACATCCTGCTGTTCGCGGGCATCGCGTTCGCGGCCCTGCCGGGCTTCCTGCCCGCGTCGATCTCGGAGTCCGGCGGCTCCAAGAACTGGATCCGCTTCGGGTCGTTCTCGGTGCAGCCCAGCGAGTTCGCCAAGCTCATGCTGCTGATCTTCTTCGCCGTGTACCTGGTGCGCAAGCGCGACATGCTCTCGGTGGCGGGCAAGAAGATCCTCGGCCTCCAGCTCCCGCGCATGAAGGACCTGGGCCCCATCGTGATCGTGTGGGCCGCCAGCCTCCTCATGCTCATCTTTGAACGCGACCTCGGCACCTCGCTGCTGCTGTTCGCGATCTTCCTCTCGATGCTGTACATGGCCACCCGCCGGGCCTCCTGGATCCTCATCGGCCTCACCATGTTCATCGGCGGCTGCGTCGCGATCTTCCCGTTCTTCTCGCACCTCCAGGTGCGCGTGGACATCTGGCTGAACCCGTGGGACCCGGTGAAGGTCTTCGAGACCGGCACCTCCTGGCAGCTCGTGCAGGGCCTGGTCGCCCTGAACTCCGGCGGCCTGCTGGGCAACGGCCCCGGCTCGGGCAACCCGAACCTCATCCCCGCCTCCGAGTCCGACTTCATCCTCGCCGCCATCGGCGAGGAGGTCGGCCTCATCGGGCTCACCGCGATCCTGCTGCTGTACGCGATCCTCGTCCAGCGCGGCTTCAAGACCGGCCTCATGTCGCGGGACCTGTTCGGCAAGCTCATGGCCGGCGGCCTCGCGTTCCTGGTCGCGTTCCAGCTCTTCGTCGTGTTCGGCGGCGTCACCGGGCTCATCCCGATGACCGGCCAGACCACCACGTTCCTGGCCGCGGGCGGCTCCTCGCTCGTCGGCTCCTGGCTGCTCATCGGCCTGCTCGTGCGCGTCTCCGACGACGCCCGTAGGCCGTGGCAGGCGTCCTACGGCCTCATGAAGACCGAGGCCCCGCCGGAGTTCCTCGCCGAGCAGGCCGCCAAGCGCGCCGCCGAGGAGGCCGCGAAGGCCGAGGCCGCCGGCGTCATGGACTCCGGCCCGATCCCCGGCGGCGACCAGCCGACCGAGCTCATCATCCCCGGGCACCTCCAGGGCGGCTCCGGCACCGGCGCCCCCGGCGGCACGGTCGAGAAGGGCGGCACGGTCGAAAAGGGCAGCACCGTGGAGGAGGACGTCGTCTCCCCGACCCGCCAGGGCCCGTCCTCGCCCCCGCCGACCGGCGGCTACTCGCCGCCCCCGTCCCCGCCCCCCGGCGGGTACTCCCCGCCGCCCGCGGGCCCGACGCAGCCGTACCGCCCCCAGACCCCGCCCGCGCCCCCCGGCTCCGCCTACGGCGCCCCCCAGGGGCCGCCGACCCGGCCGGCCCCGCACACCCCGCCCCCGCCGCCGCCCTCGGCGTTCGATCCCCGAACCGACTCGAAGGAGGGCGACCGGTGAACCCAGCCCTGCGCCGCACCGGCATCATCGCGCTGATCCTGCTCGCCGCGCTCATCGCGCAGTCGACGTGGGTGAGCTTCTTCCACCACGACGACTACGACCTCATCGCCGACTCGCGGACCCTCATCGCCGAGTACTCGGTCCCGCGCGGGCAGATCCTCGCCGGTGAAACCGTCATCGCGCAGTCGGTCGACGTCGACGGCGACTTCTACAAGTACGAGCGCCAGTACCCCGAGGGCGACGCCTTCGGGAACATCACCGGCTTCAAGTCGTTCAACTTCGGCTCCAGCCGGCTCGAGGCCGCCGAGAACTCGATCCTGAACGGCTCCAGCTCGCTGCTGGCCTTCGACGACTTCTGGGCGACGGTCAAGAAGGACCAGAAGCCCGGCGGGAACGTCGTCACCACCATCGACCCCGCCCTCCAGGTCGCCGCCTACGAGGCGCTCGCCGACACCGGCGTCAAGAGCGGCGCGGTCGTCATCGACCCCCAGACCGGGCGCATCCTCGCCCAGGCGTCCTACCCCGGCTGGAACCCCACCGACGTGTCCTCCAACGACGGCGACACCGCCACCGAGGCGTGGGCCGCCATCAACGACGACGAGGACAACCCGGCGCTCGACCGCACCGGCCAGGAGTGGTACCCGCCCGGGTCGACCTTCAAGACCGTCGTCGCCGCGGCCTTCATCGAGGACCAGGGCGCGAGCGCCGACACCATGGTCCCGGCCGGGAACTCCTACACCGCGCCGAACACCGACCACGTCATCGAGAACTCCTCCGACCAGTGCCCCGAGGACCAGCTCACGCTGGAGCAGGCGTTCGAGCGGTCGTGCAACACCACGTTCGCGCGGCTGTGCGTCGAGGAGCTGTCGGCCGACGACATCTCGCACATGGCCGAGCAGTTCGGCTTCGGCGAGGCGTTCGAGACGCCCCTGGAGACCCTCGCCTCCCAGACCGGCGACATCTCCGAGGACGCCTTCCGCGCCCAGGCGTGCATCGGCCAGCAGGAGGTCCGCGAGACCGTCCTCCAGAACGCGATCATCGCCGGGACCGTCGCCAACGACGGCGAGCGGATGGAGCCGCAGCTCATCGACCGGCTCACCGACTCCAAGGGCGAGACGGTCCAGAACGGCGACGAGGACTCCGCCGGGCGCGTCATCGACGGCGACACCGCCGAGGAGCTGCGCAAGCTCATGGAGGCCGTGGTCGAGAACGGCACCGGCTCGAACGCGCAGATCGACGGCTACACCGTCGGCGGCAAGACCGGCACCGCCGAGCACTCCGACTCCAGCGAGAACCGCCTGCCCGACCACGGCTGGTTCCACGGCTGGGCGCTGAACGAGGACGGCGAGCCCGCCGTCGCGGTCGCCGTGTTCCTCGACTCCTACGGCGACGGCGCCTCCGCCGAGGCCGCCGACATCTCCGGGATGCTCATGGAGCAGGTGCTGGAGGGCGGCGGCGAGTAGGGGCGGCGGGAAGGACGCGGTTTCCTCGAGATCGCCGGGAACGGCAACCGAAGGGGCCCTTCGGACGTGGATCTTGGGAGACGGTTCGGCGGCAGCGCGATAACGGGAGCCCAGGTGCCGGGCTTTCTCCCAGTAGACTGAAGCGTCGATCCCAACGGACCGAGTCCGCCCGATACCGATCCGCCCCAAGAAATGAGGAGACGCCTTGTTGAGCCCCGAAATGCTCCTCGGGCAGCGCTATCGCCTGCGCGAACGCATTGCCGTGGGCGGCATGGGCGAGGTCTGGCGAGCCGAGGACACCGTCCTCGAGCGCACCGTCGCCGTCAAGGCCATGCTGCCCTCCCTGCTGAGCGAACCGGGCTTCACCCAGCGCTTCACCGCCGAGGCGAAGACCGTCGCGGCCCTCACCCACCCCCACATCGTGAACGTCCACGACTTCGGGAACGCCGACCTGCCCAGCGGCGAGACCACCGCCTACCTCGTCATGGAGTTCGTCGAGGGCAAGTCCCTCGCCGACCTCATCGCCGAGCGCGGCCGCATCGACGCCCGCGAGCTCATGCCCGTGCTCGCCGCGACTGCCGAGGCCCTGTACCACGCCCACGTGCACGGCGTCATCCACCGCGACATCAAGCCCGGGAACATCCTGGTGCGCGACCGCGACGGGCGCGCCGTCCTCACCGACTTCGGCATCGCCCGCTCCGGCGCCTCCGGCGACCTCACCCAGACCGGCGCCGTCATGGGCACCGCCTCCTACATCGCCCCCGAGCAGGCCGAGGGCACCGGCGTGCTCCCGGCCTCCGACATGTACTCGCTCGGGGTCGTGGCCTTCCACGGCCTCACCGGCCACCGGCCCTTCCAGGCCGAGAACCCGATCGAACTCGCCCTGCACCACGTGCGCACGCCCCCGCCGCCGCTGCCGCCGGACATCCCCCCGGGCGTGCGCGCGTTCGTCGAGCGCGCCATGACCAAGGACCCGCACCGGCGGTTCGCCACCGGCGCCGAGATGGCCGCCGCCGCGCTCACCGCTGTCGACGCCGCCCCGGCGACCTCCGTCATGCCCCCCGTCGGCCAGCTGCCCCAGCGGGCCGGCGTCGTCGCCATGGGCGGCCCGCCCGCGGGCGTCGCCGAACCCGCCCCGCAGTACGCGCCGCAGGGCCCCGCCACCCCGTCCGGGATCGACCTGGGAGCCCCGCAGGCCCACGGTCCGTCCAAGCCGGGACCGAGCAGGGCGCTGCTCGGCGCGATCGTGGGCCTGGTGGCCCTGGTCCTGGTGGGCGGTATGGTGTGGCTCTTGCTGTCGATGAACGACGACGACCCCGATGAAGGCGGCGGCGAGGACCCGACCACGAACTCCACCTCCGCGGAGGAGGGCACCGGCGACGACGAGGTCGACGAGAGCTCCCCCGAGGACCCGCGGAGCACCGCCGAAGGCCCCGACGAAGGGACCGGCGACGAGACCGGCGGCGGCGGGATCGGCGACTGCATCGGGAACCAGTGCAACGACGGATAGCGGGCTTCCGGGCCTGGCCCTGCCACTAGAATCAATCCGCGATGAACGGAACACGAGGACGTAAAACGCGATGACGACAGAGCCCCGCCTGCTCGGCGGCAGATACGAGATCGGCGAGGTCGTCGGCTACGGGGGGATGGCCGAAGTCCACCGCGGCCGCGACCTGCGTCTCGGCCGCGACGTGGCGGTGAAGCTGCTGCGGGCCGACCTGTCTCGTGACGAGTCGTTCCTCATCCGCTTCCAGCGCGAGGCCCAGAACTCCGCCTCCCTCAACCACCCCAACATCGTCGCCGTGTTCGACACCGGCGAGGACCTGGGCATCCCCTACATGGTCATGGAGTTCGTCAACGGCCGCACCCTCAAAGAGGTCCTGATCGCGGAGGGCCGCTTCGAGTACACCGCGGCCTGCGAGGTCGTCGCCGACATGTGCTCGGCCCTCGACTTCAGCCACAAGCACCACATCATCCACCGGGACGTCAAGCCCGGCAACGTGATGCTCTCGGACACCAACCAGGTCAAGGTCATGGACTTCGGCATCGCCCGGGCCCTCGCCTCCAACCAGGCGACCATGACCCAGACCAGCGCCGTCATCGGCACCGCGCAGTACCTCTCGCCCGAGCAGGCCCGCGGCGAGACCGTCGACGCCCGCTCCGACGTGTACGCCGTCGGCTGCGTCCTCTACGAACTCCTCGTCGGACACCCGCCGTTCACCGGCGACAACCCCGTGTCCGTCGCCTACCAGCACGTGCGCGAGGAGGCCCGGCCGCCCTCGGAGCTCAACCCGAACGTCCCGCCCTCGGTCGACGCCGTGGTCATGAAGGCCCTCGCGAAGAACCCCGAGAACCGGTACCACTCGGCCGCCGAGATGCGCGAGGACCTCATCCGGGCCGCCCGCGGCCAGGACGTCATGGCCCCCGCGGTCATGGGCGCCGCCGACCGCACCGCGATCATCGACCCCGACGCGACCGCCCCCATCCGCCAGCTCTCCACGACCTCCAGCAAGCGCCGCCCATGGCTCATCGCCCTCGGGGTGGTCCTGGCGCTCGTGGCGGTCTCAGCGGCCGCCTGGGGCATCATGACGGCCATGAACGAGGCCGCCCTCAAGACCGTCCCGGGGGTGATAGGCGAGACCCAGGAGGTCGCGACGGAGACGCTGACCACGGACGGCTTCGAGGTCGAGGTGGTCGAGCAGAAGGCCGAGACCGGCGACAACCCCGACATCGGCAACGTCACGGCCCAGAACCCCGAGCCCGGCGAAGAGGTCGAGGAGGGCACGACGGTGGAGCTCACCGTCCTGGTCGCCCCCGACGACGTCGAGGTCACCGACGTGCTCGGCGAGCAGTTCGATGACGCCCAGGCGACCCTTGAAGAGGACAACCTGGTCGTCGAGAAGAACGAGATCGCCAGCACCGAGGAGCCCGGCACGGTCCTGGAGCAGAACCCCGAGGGCGGCACGATGGTCGCGCCGGGGACCACCGTGACGCTCACGGTCTCCGCGGGCGGCGAGGCGACGGTCCCGAATGTCGTCGGCATGGAGACCGACCTGGCGATCAGCACGCTGGAGGGTGCGGGCTTCACCTACGACCTCCAGTACGGTTCCGGCGGCAACACGGTCGGCGTCGTCTACGAGCAGAACCCCCAGGACGGCTCCACCGAGGAGGACGGCACCACGGTCACCATCACCGCCAAGGGCGTGACGGTCACTTGGGACGCCGCGACCACGCCGCAGTCCCTCATGGACACGCTCAACGCCGCCGGCCTCACCGCCGTGATCGACGGCGACGCGACCCTGGAGGTCATCGAGAGCGTCTCCGGCCCCGACGGCGCCCTCACCAGCGGCACCGCGGTCGCCCCCGGCACCGAGATCACCATCGTCCCCGCCCCCGACGACGGCGGCGGAGGCGGCGACGACGAGACGACCACCGACGGCGAGACCTGCAACCCGATCGACCCGACCTGCGACGACACGTAGGTCGACGAACACACGTGAGGGGCCCGGCGCGACAGCGCCGGGCCCCTCTTACGTGTGCTGAGCCTCGAATCTGAGCCCCGCGCGTGTCGCTACCGCTTCGGTCGAGATCTCTGAGCCGCACGCCCGCTTCCGGACATGCGGAAGGGCCCCGGCCTGTCGGCCGGGGCCCTTCGCTTCTCTCGCCGCGCTCAACCCGCCTCGGTGTCGCGCGGCCGCGGCAGGGCCCCTGTGGGGGCCCCGCCGCCGAGTCCTGCCCCCGGAGCGAGCAGCGTCTCCGGGAGCGGGCCACGGTCCCCTACGCGGGCTCGATGCCGCCCTCGAGGATGCGGACCATGATGGGGTTGTCGAAGTAGATGTCGTTGAGCTCGTAGTCGCCCGCCTCGATCGCCTTCACGCGCTCGCCCTCGATCGCGTACGAGACGCGCTGGTTGAGGAACAACGGCAGGCGCGGCAGGGTCTCGTTGAAGACGATGCCGAGCGTCTTGTTCGCCTCGGCCTGCTCCTCCTCGGTGCCCTTCTGCGACGCCAGGTACAGCTCGTCGACGTTCACCGTGCCGAGCGAGGTGGTCTCGACCTCGGCGGTGGCCAGGCCCATGCCCGGCGCGTCGGCGGTCTGCGAGTTGTCCGTGAACCACGCCATCTGCCAGGAGCCGTAGACGTAGGGCACGAACGGGTTCGCCCACTGGCGCACCGCGATGTCGAAGTCGCCCGCGCCCCAGATGCCCCACGGGTTGTCGGCGGGGACGTTCTCGTACGACACGGCCAGGCCGAACTCGGTCAGCTGCGACGCCGCCTGCTCGCCGGTGAGCGAGAAGTCGGTCCAGCCCTCGACGCCGATGATCTTGTACTCGGCGAGCTCCCCGTCCGGCTTGTGCCAGCCGTCGGACTCCTTCGCCCAGCCGGCCTCGGTCAGCAGCGACTCCGCCTTCGCGTGGTCGGTCGCGTAGAACTCCAGCTCGACGTCGTCGAACAGGCCCTCCGCGTGCGGGTCGGGAAGACCGGTGTAGGTCGACGGCACGTAGTAGCCGCCGTTGCCCTTCGCGATCTCGCCGATGACCTCGGTGTCGAAGACGTACATGAACGCCTTGCGCACCTTGGGGTCCGCGAACTCGGGGAACCGGCCCTCGTTGAGCATGAGGCCGACGCCGTCGTAACCGGGGGTCGAGATCTCCTTGAGGCCCTCGACGCCCGCGATCGTGGAGCGGTCGGTCGCGCCAAGCACCTGGGTCGAGTAGTCCACGGCGGAGGACAGCAGGAACTGCACCGACGCGGCGTTGTCGCCCTTCTGGACCTCGACGGTCTCGAACTTCACCTGGTCGGCGAACAGGCCGTCCTCGTGGACCGACATCGTGATGACGGTCTCGCCGATCTGCTCGAACTTGTAGGCGCCGCAGGAGATGAAGTCCTCGTCGAGGAAGTCCTCGGCCGCGATCTTCTCGGACAGGGCCACCTGGCCCGGCCCGCCCTGGACCTCGCCGGCCTCGACCAGGCCCTGGGCCTCGTCCATCCACGCGCCGTAGCGCGAGTAGGGGAGGACCTGCGCCTTGAGCGCGCCGTGCTCGACACCGGTGAACGCCTCGGTGTAGGTGACCGTGACGGTGGTGTCGTCGTCGGCGGTGGCCGACACGAGCTGGTCCCAGCCGATGGTGCCCTGCGCGGCGTTGAGCTTCTGCAGGTAGATGGTGCCGGCCACGTCCTTGGCGAGGACGTCGGTGCCGTCGGTCCACTTGATGCCCGAACGCAGCTTGATCGTCAGGGTCGTGCCGTCGAGCGTGACGGACTCGGCGAGCTGCGGCACCCACTCCTGCGTGTCCCAGTTCAGGATCGCGCTGCGCGGGATGAAGAGCTCGGCGACGGGGGCGGCCGTCAGCAGCACACCGGTGTTCAGGGCCGCGTTGTAGTGCTCGACGGAGATGTCGAACGGGTACACGTACACGAACTTGCCGCTGGCGCCTTCGCCTTCGCCGCTGTCGGCCTGGCACGCGCCGAGGACGGAGGTGGTCGCAACGGCGCCGGCGCCGAGGCCGACCGCCTGCATGAGGTTGCGTCGGCTGATCTCGAATCGCTGAGAGGTCATCGCCGTTTCCTTTCGATGTAGAGGGCGATAGAGGTAATGAGGATGAGGAACACCCCGAGTCCGACGGTCAGCGCGCTGACGGAGGACTCTGCGGTTCCGCTGGGCAGGAGGAGCAGGAGGAGCCCGGCGGCCAGGGTCAGCAGGACCCCGAACGCCAGCCCCGCGCGGGCGATCAGGCCGACCATGCCGCTCCCGGTGTCTTCTTTGGATCTTCGGCCGCCCCTGAGGCGGGACGCCGCGAACCGGGGACGGCGTCGAGGGTGAGCGTCCGGTCGTCGCGGCCGTCGGCCGCGCCCCGGACGTGCTCGCGCCGCTGGTCCCGCGCCACGACGTGGCACGAGACGCGGCGGCCGCGGGCGGCGCCGTTGCCGTTCGCACCCGTGCGTTCCAGGACCGGTTCGGTCGCATCGCACAGGCCGGGTTCGAATGCGGGGCACCGGGGGTGGAAGGCGCAGCCGGCGGGGAGGTCGGTGAGGGACGGGATCTCGGCCGAGCGGAGCTGCTCGGCGGACTGGTTGGCCCTGGCGAGGTCCGGGTCCGGCTCGCACACGGCGCCGATGAGCGCCTTCGTGTACGGGTGCTGGGGGTTCCCGATGACCTCGGGCGTGGGGCCGTGCTCGACGACCTTCCCGAGGTACATGACCGCGATCTCCCCGTCCCACGCGAAGTACTTCGCGACGGCGAGGTCGTGGGTGATGAACAGGAACGCCACGTCGAGCTCGTCGCGCAGCCGCCCCAGGGTGTTGAGCAGGCTCACGCGGATCGAGACGTCGAGCATCGAGGTCGACTCGTCGCAGATGAGCAGCTCCGGGTTCATCGCGAGCGAGCGCGCGACGTTCACGCGCTGGCGCTGGCCGCCGGAGAGCTGGTGCGGGTAGGAGTCGAGGTAGGACTCGGGCGGGGTGAGGTTGACGAGCTGGAGCAGCTCGGCGGCCTTGGCCCGGGCCTCGGTGCGGGTCTTGACCAGCCCGTGGCGCTTGAGGCCCGCGGTGAGGGTCGAGGCGACGGTGCGGGTCGGGTTGAGCGCCGCGTACGGGTCCTGGTGGATGTACTGGACGGCGCGCCGGTAGGCGGTCTTCTCGGCGGCGCTCATCTCGGTGAGCGGCCGGCCGCGGAACTCGACGGCGCCGCCGGTGGGCCGGGTGATCCCGGCGGCGGCGCGGGCCGTGGTGGTCTTGCCGCAGCCGGACTCGCCGACCAGGCACAGGACCTTCCCGGGCTTCACTTCCAAGTCGACGCCGCCGACGGCGGCGACCGGGCCCTTCTTGGTGTCGAAGACCTGCTCCAGGCCGCGGAGCTTGAGCAGGGGCGCGGCGCTGCCGGCTGACTCAGACATTGGCGTTCTCACTTTCAGCGACGCTTGCGAGCTGTCCGTGTGCGGGACGCTGGAGGCGGACCTGGTCGTGGTGGAGGCACGCGACCGCGTGGTGCATGGCCAGCGAGCGGTCGGTGAGCAGTTCGAGCGGGACGCGGTCGCGCTTGCACTCGGCGGTGGCGAAGGCGCAGCGCGGGTTGAAGGCGCAGCCTTCGGGCATCGCCTTGAGGCTCGGCGGGTAGCCGGGGATCGACTCCAGCGCGGGCCGCGCGCCCTTGACGGGCATGACCGCGTTGATGAGCCCCGCGGTGTACGGGTGCTTGGGCCCGTAGAAGATGTCGCGCGAGGAGCCGGTCTCGATGATCCGGCCGGCGTACATGGTCGCGACCCGGTCGGCGAGCTCGGCGGCGAGGCCGAGGTCGTGGGTGATGAACACCATCGTGAACCCGAACTTCTTGCGCAGCTCGTGGAGCTGCTGCACGATCGAGCGCTGCGTGAGCAGGTCGAGCGCGGTGGTCGGCTCGTCGAGGACGAGGACCTGCGGGTCCAGGGCGATGGCGAGGGCGATGAGCGCGCGCTGCTTCATGCCGCCCGACAGCTCGTGCGGGTAGGACTGGAGGACCCGGTCGGGGTCGAGCCGGACGGTCTCCAGGAGCTCCCCGGCGCGCGCCTCGACGGCGGCCTTCGTCCACTTCTTCCCGTCCGAGTGGTCGCGGAGGGTGTCGGCGAAGTGGTCGCCGATCTTGATGACCGGGTTGAAGGCGTTCATGGCGCCCTGGAAGACCATGGCGGCCTCGTTCCAGCGGAAGCGCCGCAGCTGCTCCTTCTTCATCTTGAGGAGGTCGGCGCGCCTGCCGTCCTTGAGCCGGTAGGTGAGGGAGCCGGAGGTGATCTCGCCGAGGCCGGGCAGGAGCCGCAGCAGGCCCAGGCCGAGCGTGGTCTTGCCGCAGCCGGACTCGCCGACGAGGGCGAGCGACTGGCCCTCGTAGAGGTCGAGGTCGACGCCGCTGACGGCGGTCACGGACTCCTTGCGGCCGGTCCGGTACGCGATCGCGAGGTCGCGGACGCTGAGAATCGGGTCGGTCATGGTCTCACCTTTCCCGGAGGCGCGGGTTGAGGGCCTGGTCGAGGCCGCGGCCCATCGTCACGAGCCCGATCGTGAAGAGCACGATCATGAGCAGCGGCGCGACGACGAACGGCAGGGCGACCGGGTTGAGGTAGAAGTTCTGGCCCCAGGACTGGTGGATCATCAGGCCCCAGTTCGGGGTGCCCGAGGGCATGAGGCCGAGGACGTAGAGGCCGACGATCGCGTAGATGGCCTGGTTCACCGAGATCACGAAGTTCACGAAGATGAACCCGGCCATGTTCGGCAGGATCTCGCGGAAGACGATGCGGGAGGCGCCCAGGTTCTGGAGCCGCGCGGCCTCGACGAACTCGCGCTCCTTGAGGGACATGACCTGCGCCCGGATGGAGCGGAACAGGAAGGCCCACATGGTGGAGCCGACCACGATCGAGATGCCCCACGGCGGGATGTCCTCGAAGAAGGCGACGACCGCGAGCATGAGCAGGAACTGCGGGATCGTGACGGTGACGTCGGTGAGCTGGAGCAGCACCGCGTCGATGCGGCCGCGGAAGTACCCGGCGATGGAGCCGAAGGTCACGGCGACGAACACGGCCATGAGGGCGGCGAGGGTGCCGACCCAGATGGGCTGGGCGCCGGAGTTCACCAGGATCGTGAAGGTGTCCTTGCCCTCGTACTGGGTGCCGAGCCAGTGCTCGGCGGAGGGCGAGGTCCAGATCTGGGTGGTGTCGGTCGGGTTGTCCTGGTTCACCAGGAGGGGGCCGACGAAGGAGAACAGCACGATCGCGAGGACGAGGACCGTCCCGGCGAACCCGGCGGGGGAGCGGGTGAGGCCGATCCACAGGCGGCCGAAGAACGACTCGGCGAAGTGCTTGCGCGGCTTGGCGATGATCGCGGCGTCCACGGTGGTCATCAGGCGTCCTGCCCTTCGGACTTGATGCGGGGGTCGACGCGGACGAGGAAGAGGTCCACGATGAGGCTCGCGATGACCACGGAGGTGGCGAGGATGATGACGGCGGCCTGGACGACGGGGTAGTCGCGGTTGGAGATGGCCGCCATGAGCATCTGGCCGGCGCCGGGGTACTGGAGGATCTGCTCGATGACGATGGAGCCGCCGACGAGGGTGCCGAGCTGGAGCGCGATCTGGGGGATGATCGGCAGCATCGCGTTGCGGCCCACGTAGCTGCGGCTGATGCGCCCGGCCTTGAGACCGCGGGCCTGCGCCACCGTCACGTAGTCCTCGGTGAGGACCTCGGTGGTGGCGGCCTTCATGTTGAGCATGAAGGAGCCGGTGGCGGTGAACGCGAAGGCGATGATCGGCAGGATCGCGTGGAAGACCGCGTCGCCGAAGAACACGAAGTTGAATCCGGGTTCGACGCCGGCGGTGATCCGCCCGCGCATGTCGAGGAACGGCAGGACCCCGAGCATCGTGTAGCCGACGACGATGACGGCGGCGATGAGGATGTAGTTCGGGACCCCGGTGAGGAAGGACCCGATGGAGGTCATGACGTGGTCGAACCAGGAGCCGCGGCGGTAGGCCATGGCCATGCCGACCGACAGGCCGATGACGACCGCGAGGACGACGCCGGCGCCGACGGCGAACAGCGTCCACGGCAGGTACTCCATGACGTGCTCGAACACGGTCTTGGAGGGGTTGGTCAGCGAGTTGCCGAGGTCGAAGGTGACCAGGCCGCGCATGAACTCGAGGTACTGGACCCACACGTTGGCGTTCGGGTCGTAGGAGATGATGTTGGCCGCCGTGGCCATGGCCTGGTCGTGACTCATGCCGGAGCTGTTGAGGCGCCCGGCCATGATCTCGATCGGGTCGCCGGGCATCAGGTGCATGAGCAGGAACGTGATGGTGGCGACGAGCCAGACCACGAACACGGACTGGCAGATGCGCCGGAAGGCGTAGGAGGTCCACACGCGGCGGAGCAGGGACGGACGCGCAGTGGGGGGCGGCGTACCGACCGCCGCGTCGGAGCGCGGCGGGGGTGCGGTAGGTGCGGTCACCTGGGGGCACTCCTTCGTGCGTGGTCGGGCTCGTCCGCGGCTCGCATGCGTCGCCGCTGAGCGGTCTCGGATCCCGAAACAAATTGGAAAGATTGTTTCTAGTTAACGAACTTACCTGTCGTGACCCGGCGCACGCCAGCCTTGAGACGGAATCGTTACGTTGAACTTCAGGGAACGTTTTCCCTGGTCTCATCCGGCGGGTGCCGTCCGACGGTAGCCGGTCGGCGACACTGCGAACGGGCCGTCGGGGCCGCGCGGTCCGATACCGGGCCCCGATGCGGGGCGATAGGCCCGTTCGGGCGATCCCCGCGTCCGCCGAGCGGCGGGCCCCAGGCGGCCTGTGGCCAACGACTCCCCGGGCGGGCGACGGGCCCCGGTCCCGGCCCAGTACGCTCGTACTGTTAGGAGCGTTCCGCTCCCCGTCCCGACCACGCGCGGCGAAGCGCAAGGAGAGGTGCCGAAACCCATGGCGAAGATCAAGGTCGCGAACCCCGTCGTCGAGATCGACGGCGACGAGATGACCCGCATCATCTGGAGCAAGATCAAGGACGAGCTGATCCACCCCTACCTGGACGTGGACCTGCACTACTACGACCTCTCGATCGAGCACCGCGACGCCACCGACGACCAGGTCACCGTCGACGCCGCCAACGCGATCGCCGAGCACCACGTGGGCGTCAAGTGCGCGACCATCACCCCCGACGAGGCCCGCGTCGAGGAGTTCGGCCTCAAGAAGATGTGGCGCTCCCCGAACGGCACCATCCGCAACATCCTCGGCGGCGTCGTCTTCCGCGAGCCGATCATCATGAGCAACGTGCCGCGCCTGGTCCCGGGCTGGACCAAGCCGATCGTCATCGGCCGCCACGCCTTCGGCGACCAGTACCGCGCCACCGACTTCAAGGTCGACCGCCCCGGCACCCTCACCGTCTCGTTCACCCCCGACGACGGCTCCGAGCCGATCGAGTTCGAGGTCGTCAAGTACCCCGAGGCCGGCGGCGTCGCGCTCTCGATGTACAACTTCCGCAAGTCCATCGAGGACTTCGCGCGGGCCAGCTTCCGCTACGGCCTGCAGCGGAACTACCCGGTGTACATGTCGACCAAGAACACCATCCTCAAGGCGTACGACGGCATGTTCAAGGACGTGTTCCAGGAGGTCTTCGACGCCGAGTTCAAGGCCGAGTTCGACGCCAAGGGCCTCACCTACGAGCACCGCCTCATCGACGACATGGTCGCCGCGGCGCTCAAGTGGGACGGCGGTTACGTCTGGGCCTGCAAGAACTACGACGGCGACGTCCAGTCCGACATCGTGGCCCAGGGCTTCGGCTCGCTCGGCCTCATGACCTCCGTGCTCATGACCCCCGACGGCCAGACCGTCGAGGCCGAGGCCGCGCACGGCACCGTCACCCGCCACTACCGCGCCCACCAGCGCGGCGAGAAGACCTCGACCAACCCGATCGCCTCGATCTTCGCGTGGACCCGCGGCCTGTCGCACCGCGGCAAGCTCGACGGGACCCCCGAGGTCACCGCGTTCGCGAACGAGCTGGAGAAGGTCGTCGTCGACACCGTCGAGAGCGGCAAGATGACCAAGGACCTCTCGCTCCTCATCGGCCGTGACGAGCCGTGGCAGACCACCGACGAGTTCCTCGACACCCTGTCGGAGAACCTCGCCAAGGCCGTCTCGGCGAAGTAGCGCGTAACCGGGTCCGCGGAGACTCGTTGTAGAGGGTGCGGTCACCACCGGTGTGGTGGCCGCCCCTTCCCAGTTGGAGGCCCCGGCCGGCGTGTGCGAGCGCACATCCGGCAGGGGCCTCCCCCCTTTCGCGGCTTGTAAACTAGCCGGGTTGCACACCGGTTCGCGCAGATTGCGCCGGACCGCGCCCCCCGACCGAAAGGCAGACATGAGAGGCGTCATCCTCGCCGCCGGACAGGGGCAGCGCCTGCGCCCCGACACCGACCGCCTCCCCAAGACGCTCCTGCCGGTCACCGGGTCCGAGACCATCCTCGACACCATCGTCCGCGGGCTCGCCGAGGTCGATGTGACGGACATCGCCATCACCGTCGGGCACGCGGCCGAGCGGATCCGCGAGCACGCCCCGGCCCTCGAAGCGCGCTACGGCGTCGCGGTGACGATCGTCGACAACGACAGGCCGCACTGGAACAACGCGTACTCGCTGTGGACCGCCCGCGAGCACTACGCCGACGGCGCGATCCTCGTCAACGGCGACACCGTCCACCCCGCGAGCATCGAGCGGAACCTCCTCGAGGCCGCGAAGGACGACCCGCGCCTGCTCCTGGCCCTGGACGACCACAAGCAGCTCACCGACGAGGCGATGAAAGTCCGCATCGGCGAACACGGTGTCGAGCTCATCCACAAGGCGCAGCCGGTCGAGGCCGCCGCGGGGGAGTACATCGGCGTCAGCCTCATCCCCGCCGGGATCGCCGAGGAGCTGACCAAGGCCCTCGAAGCGACCTACACCCGCGACACGACCCTCTACTACGAGGACGCCTACCAGCTCCTCGCCGAGGCCGGCCGCATCGGGACGGTCTCCACCGGGCCCGTGCGCTGGACCGAGGTCGACGACCACGCCGACTGGGCGCTCGCCAAAGAGATCGCGGAGCTTGCGGAGCGATCCGGGCAGCAGGGTGCGGAGATCGCGGAGCGATCAAGGCGGCAGGGTGCGGAGCGATCCCGCGAGCACGGCGCCGGAGCGCTTTAGTGCCCACCTTCGCCCGCACCGTGCTCGCCCCGATCACGGTCGAGGTCTCCTCGGGGGCCGTCGCGCGCCTCCCCGAACTGCTCGCGGACTCCCGGATCTCCTCCGGCGGCCGCGTCGCGGTCGCGCTCGGGCCCGGCCTCGGCGCGACCCTCACCGACGAGCTCGACCACCTGCCCGACGCGGTCGTGCACACCGTCAAGCCCGGCACCCTCGACGCCGCCAAGGAGCTCACCCGGCGCCTGCGCGACGACCACGTGGACGCCCTCGTCGGCATCGGCGGCGGCAAGCTCCTCGACACCGCCAAGTGGGCCGCCTCCGACCTGGGCCTGCCGATGGTCTCGGTCGCCACGAGCCTCGCCCACGACGGCCTCGCCTCGCCGACCGCCTCGCTCGTTCGCGACGGCGCCTCGGTCTCCTACGGGGTCCACCCGCCGCTCGCCGTCCTCGCCGACCTCGACTTCATCCGCCGGGCGCCCGCGAACCAGCTCCAGTCCGGCATCGGCGACGCCCTCACCAACCTCTCCGCGGTCGCCGACTGGCAGCTCTCGCACGAGGTCAACGGCGAGCCCGTCGACGGCCTCGCCGCCGCCATCGCCCGCACCGGCGCCGAGGCGGTCCTGCGCCACCCGGGCACCATCGCCGACGACGCGTTCCTGGCGACGCTCGCCGACGCGCTCATCCAGGGCGGCCTCGCCTCCAGCATGGCCGGGTCCTCACGGCCGTGCTCGGGCGGCTGCCACGAGATCGCGCACGCGCTCGAAGCGCTCCACCCCGGCCTCGCCTCGCACGGAGCCGAGGGGGCCCTGGGGGCCCTGGTGTGCACGTGGCTGCGCGGCGACACTGCGATGTTCGCCGAGCTGTCGGCCGCGATGAAGCGGCACGGCCTGCCGCGCACCGCAGATGAACTCGGGTTGAACACCGCGGAGCTCGCCACAGCGGTGGCCTACGCGCCGAGGACGCGGCCAGGCCGTTATACGATTCTCGAACATCGTGAACTGGACTCGGTGGCGCTGGAGCGACACCTGACGGAGATGATGCATGAGCTCGATTAGCCCGCACCCCGACGGCGTCTCCGGCCCAGCCGGGAACCGCGACGGGAGCCCGGACTCCACCGACGCGGCCGCCCCCCAGGGCGGCTACGGCGCCGGGCCTTCGGCCGCCCCCGCGGGCTACCCGCCGGGGGCCATGAGCTCCGGATCGGCCGCGTTCGCGAGCCCTCCGCCCGCCGCCGCGCCCGGCGGCATCACCCCGCCGCCGCATCCCGGCCAGGGCCCGCAGGGCCAGCAGCCGCCGCAGGGCTACGGGCAGCAGCACGCTCCCTCCCCGCAGCACCCCGCGCCGTACGGCCCTCCCGGGCACCAGGGCCCGCCGCCCGCCGCGTACGGGTCCCCGCAGCAGCCCTACGGCGCCCCGCAGGCCCCGTACCACCCGGGCCAGCCGCCGCACCCCCACCAGGGCCCGCCGCCGCACCAGACGCCGCAGCCCCACCAGCCGCCCCAGCCGCACCAGACGCCGCAGCCCCCGCACGGCCAGGCGCCCCACGGGCAGCACCCGCAGCATCCGCAGGGACAGCAGCCGCCGCAGCCGTACGGGCAGCCCGCGCAGCCGTCCCAGCAGCACTACCAGCCGCAGACTCCCCCGCCGCCGCCCGCGGTCGCGCCCACCCCGGCCCACGTCGCCGCGGGAGGCCCGGGCCAGGTCCCCCAGGCGCCCTACGCGACCCGCGTCGAACCGGGCCGCGACATGCCGATGGCCGGGGCCTCCCCGATCCGCCGGAACCTCGACGACACCGCCGAGCTCCCCGCGTTCCTCGACTCCGCGCGCAGCGACGAAGGCCCGCTGGAGAAGTCCCGCGAGGCCGAGGTCAAGCCGCTCAAGCGGAAGTTCCCGCTCACGACCGGCTTCACCGCGCTCCTGCGCCACCGGTACGCCATGTCGGTGCTGGTCCGCCGCGACCTCGCCGTCAAGTACCAGGCCACGTTCATGGGCTACGTGTGGTCGCTCATCGAGCCGCTGGGCCTGACGCTCATCTACTGGTTCGTGTTCGACCTCGTCTTCGGCGGCGGCAACTCGCTCCCGGGCACCTCCGGGTACCTGCTGTTCATCGTCTCGGGCATCTTCGCCTACCAGTGGTTCAGCTCCGCCGTCAACGAGGGCCAGAAGGCCCTCGGCGGGCAGGCGAGCCTCATCACGGTCATGAAGGTCCCGCGCGAGGTGTTCCCCGTCTCGAAGGTCCTCGCGCGCTTCGCCGAGTACGCGGTCGGCTTCCCGATTCTCCTCATCGTCGCCTTCCTCGACGGCGGCGTGTTCGGGCTCAACCTCGTGTGGCTCATCCCCGCGATCCTGGTGCAGGCCATGCTCACCACCGGCATGGTGTTCGTGCTCTCCGCCGCCAACGTCCTGTTCAAGGACGTGCAGCGGTTCATGCCGCTGGTCATGCGCGTGCTGTTCTACGGCTCCGCGATCATCTACCCGGTCTCCAAGGTCGCCGACGCGCCCACGGTCAAGGAGAACCCGTGGGTGTACGACGTGTTCTCCTCGAACCCGCTCGTCGGCATCTTCTCGATGCACCGCGCGGCGTTCAACCCCGAGCTCGCGCCGAACCTCTACCAGGTGTGCATCGCGGTCGGCTTCTCGATCTTCCTGCTGTTCTTCGGACGCTGGATCTTCTACCGCCTCGAGCCCCGAGTCCTCAAGGCGCTGTAGGCGCGGAACGAGCGGCCCCGACCTTCTGGTCGGGGCCGCTCGCGTCTCACAATCCACGCACCGTTCACCACGGGTTCGCACGCATGGTGGAGAATGTCCCGATGGTCTCCACGGGTTCCCCGACGACCCACCACGCCGCGAACCCTCCGGGCAACCGCACCGACACCCTCCTGCTGCCCCGCATCGCCCCCGAACCGCAGCGCGAGCAGTGGACCGGCATGGGCTTCCGGCCCGACATCCAGGGGCTGCGCGCCGTCGCGGTCGGCCTGGTCCTGCTCTCCCACGCGGGGTTCCCCCACTCGGCGGGCGGGTACGTCGGCGTCGACGTCTTCTTCGTCCTCTCGGGGTTCCTCATCACGTCGCTCCTGGTCAAGGAGGTCTTCGACACCGGGAAGATCTCGATCGCCGGGTTCTACGCCCGCCGCGCCCGCCGCATCCTGCCCGCGGCGATGGCCGTGACCATCGCCACCGCCCTCGGTGCGTGGATGTTCTTCCCGGTCACGCGCCTCGACGCCGTCATGCAGGACGCGCTCGCGGTCATCGTCTACATCGTCAACTACCGGTTCGTGGCCGAGCAGACCGAGTACCTGAACGCCGACCAGATGCCGTCCCCGTTCCAGCAGTACTGGTCCCTCGCGGTCGAAGAGCAGTTCTACGTCGTGTGGCCGCTGCTCCTGCTCGTGCTGCTCCTCCTCGCCGGGCGCCGGCCGAAGCGCCTGGTCACCGCCGCGATCGTCTGCTCGGCCCTCATCTTCGCCGCCACGCTCGCGCTCTCGGTCGTCGTCACCGCCGAGTCCCAGCCGACCGCCTACTACGCGGCCCACACCCGCGCCTGGGAGCTCGCCGCCGGCGCGCTCCTCGCCCTCACCCTCCCGGCGCTCAAGCGCACCCCGCAGGGCCTCGCGTGGGTCCTCGGCATCGGCGGGCTCGCGGCGATCGTCCTGTCCGGCGTCATGTACACCGAGGCGACCCCCTTCCCCGGGTACGCGGCGCTCGCGCCGGTCCTCGGCACCGCGGCCGTCATCGCGGCCGGATCGGGCCCGGGCCGCAACCCCGTGTCGGGGCTGCTGTCCACCGCCCCGTTCCAGTTCGTCGGCAAGATCTCCTACAGCCTCTACCTGTGGCACTGGCCGATCCTCATCCTCGCGCCGCTCGCCCTCGGCGTCGAGCCGACCCTGCGCCTCAACCTCGTCCTCATCGCCGCCACGGTCGCCGTCGCCCAGGTCTCGTACGCCTGCATCGAGGAGCCGGTCCGCAACTGGCGGCCCCTCAAGCGCAGCAACGGCGCCGGCATCGTCCTCGGCCTCATGGCCTCCGTCGCCGGCGCCGCCGTGGTCCTCGCCCTCGTCAACGTCTTCCCCAAGGCCCCCGCCGACGACGGCCCGGTCGACCTCGCCGCGGTCGAACCCGTCGCCACCGCCGACGAACTCGGCCGGCGCCTCGCCGACGGGCTCGCCGTCACCACCGTCCCCGACGACCTCACCCCGTCCCTCGCCGATATGAGCGCCGACCGGCCCGCGATCTACGACGGCGACTGCCACCTCGACGTCGAGACCGTCGCACTGCCCGGCGACTGCTCCTTCGGCGACACCGACTCCGGCACCGAGGTCATGCTCGTCGGCGACTCCCATGCGGCCCAGTGGTTCCCGGCCCTCGAACTCCTCGCCGAACGCAACGGCTGGGAGCTCGTCAGCCGCACCAAGAGCTCCTGCACCCCCGTGTCCGTGCGCATCGACAGCACCGTCCACGAGGGCGAGTACGCCGAGTGCTGGGACTGGAAGCAGGAGGTCTTCGACGAGATCGCCTCCCTGGAGCCCGAACTCGTGGTCTTCGGCACCTACGACGACAACACCGTCACCGGCCTCGACGGCGACGCCGCGGTCGAAGCCTGGAACGCCGGCTGGACCGAGACCCTGGAGCGGGCCGCCCCCGCCCAGCAGGTCGCCGTCCTCGCCGACACCCCCTCGGCCACCGGCGAGGCCGCCCCCGAATGCCTCGCCCTCCACATGGACGCGGTCCAGGAGTGCGTCGCCGACGACCCCTACGAGGTGGAGCACCCCGAGTTCCGCGAGGCGGGCCTCGACGCCGCGGCCGACGCCGGCGCCGCCGTCGTCGACACCGAGCCGTGGTTCTGCCTCGACGGGCGCTGCCCGCTCGTCGTGGAGGGCGTGGCGGTCTACCGCGACGGCCACCACGTCTCGACCCCGTACATCGCCTCCCTCGCAACGCTCCTCGGCGAGTCCCTACCGGACCTTCGATAACGGTGTGAGCGAGGCAATTCGGGCGCGATCGCGGCGTGCGGCACCGCAGCGCGCGACCGCCGTCGGTACGATATGAGAAACGCTCGCAGCCAGTCGCGCGTCCTGGTCGCCGAACCGGTCATCGACCGGTCCGAGCAGGGGTCGGCCGCGCCTAGAATGAAGCGACCGCCCGGCATCCCTAGACGGAGAACCTCGGACATGACCTCGCCCCAGCCCCCGCGGCCCCAGACCCGAGCCGCTACCGGGGGCGGCGTCAACGAAGCGACCCTCCACCTGCCGACGACCACCCCCGGATCGGCCGCCCAACCGCCGCCGCAGGCCGCCCAATCGGCACCGGTCGCCCAGCCCGCCCCGGTCACGCAGCGCACCGCCCCCAGCCCGTACCCGGTCCGGCCCCCGTTCCGCGCCCCCGCCCCTCCGCCGCCCGCCGCCCCCGACGGTCCGATGCGCACCACCGGCGCCCGCCCGCGCCCCGCGCCCTCCCCGGCCCGACCGCCCCAGCACTGGGAGGGCACCGGCTTCCGCCCCGACATCCAGGGCCTGCGAGCCGTCGCGGTCGCCCTCGTGCTCCTCTCCCACGTCGGCTACTCGTTCGCCGCGGGCGGGTACGTCGGCGTGGACGTGTTCTTCGTCGTCTCCGGGTTCCTCATCACCTCACTGCTGGTCAAGGAGGTCTTCGACACCGGGAGGATCTCCATCGCGGGCTTCTACGCCCGCCGCGCCCGCCGCATCCTCCCGGCCGCCAGCGCCGTCACGATCGCCACGGTCGTCGGCGCGTGGCTGTGGTTCCCCGTCACCCGGATCGAAGCGGTGATGCAGGACGCGTTCACCGTCATCGTCTACGCCGTGAACTACCGGTTCGTCGCCACCGAGACGGAGTACCTGAACGCCGACCAGATGCCCTCGCCGTTCCAGCAGTACTGGTCCCTGGCGGTCGAGGAGCAGTTCTACGTCCTGTGGCCGCTGCTCCTGGTCGGCCTGCTGGTCCTCGCCAAGCGCGATCCGCGCAGACTCGTCGGCACCGCGCTCGCCGCGTGCGCCGGGATCTTCGCGCTCAGCCTGGTCCTGTCGGTGCTCACCACCCAGATCTCGCAGCCGACCGCGTACTACGCGGCCCACACCCGCATCTGGGAGCTCGCCGCAGGCGCGATCCTGGCGCTCATGCTCCCCACGCTGAAACGCCTTCCGAAGGCGTTGGCGTGGGTACTCGGCATCACCGGGCTCGCCGCGATCGTCGCCTCCGGGGTCCTGTACGACGCGTCCACGCCGTTCCCCGGGTACACGGCGCTGCTGCCGGTTCTGGGCACCGCGGCCGTGATCGCCGCCGGATCGGGCGCGAAGAACCCCGCGAGCTCCCTGCTGGCGACCGGCCCCTTCCAGTACGTCGGGAAGATCTCCTACAGCCTCTACCTGTGGCACTGGCCGATCCTCATCCTCATCCCCCTCGCGATCGACGCCGAGGTCGGCCTCGGACTCAACACGGTCCTGCTCCTGGCGACGATCGCGGTCGCCCAGCTCTCGTACCTCTACATCGAGGAGCCGATCCGCAACGCCCGGCTGCTCAAGTCGCGCCACGGGTGGGGGCTCGCCACCGGCGCGCTCAGCTCGGTCCTCGGCATCGCCCTCATCGTCATGTTCACGGTGGTCTATCCGCGGTCGGTCGACGACGGCCCGGTCGACCTCGAGGCGGTCGAGGAAGTCGAGAACGAGACCGAGATGGCGCAGCGGCTGCAACTGGGGCTGGGCGTCGAGACCGTGCCCGAGGGCGTGGTGCCGCCGCTGGCGGGCATCGCCGACGACGCCCCCAAGATCTACAAGAAGGGCGAGGACGGCGCCTGCCACCTCGACTTCGCGACCACCGAGCCCCGCCAAGGGTGCGTGTTCGGCGACACCGAGTCCACGACCACGGTCGTCCTGTTCGGCGATTCCCATGCGGCCCAGTGGTTCCCGGCTCTCGAAGCGGTCGCCGAGGAGAACGGGTGGCAGCTCATCACCCGCACCAAGAGCTCGTGCACGCCGGTGTCGGTCCGGTCCATGCTCTCGGGCGAGGGCCGCGAGTACACCGAGTGCCAGGAGTGGCGCGACAACGTCTTCGACGAGCTGTCCCTGATGAGTCCCGACATGGTCGTCGTCGGCAGCGCCGACGACCCCGAGCTGCTGGGCGGCGACGACCACCTCCAGCTCTGGAGCGACGGGTGGACGTCGACGCTCTCCCGTCTCAAGGCCGCCGCCGGCGCCGTGGTGACCCTCACCGACACGCCGTGGGCCACCGGGGACTCGGCGCCCGACTGCCTGTCCCTGCACCAGAACGCGGTGCAGGACTGCCTCGCCGAGGAGCCGTACGAGATCTCCTACGAGGAGCGGCGCGAGGCCGGCGTGGCGGCGCAGCAGGACGAGGGCGCGACCGTGATCGAGACCGGCGAGTGGTTCTGCCTCGACGGGCGGTGCCCGCTCATCGTCGACGGCATCGTCGTCTACCGCGACACGCACCACATGTCGACGCCGTACGCGAAGTCGCTGACCCCGCTGCTCGCGGAGGCGCTTCCGGCACTGTGAGTCCGGCCGGTCCGGCCCCCGCCGGACCGCCGGTCTGGGCCCGGCCCGCTATTCTGGATCCGACCCGCCCCAGACCAGGAGGAACCCCCGATGAACACGAAGCCGCTGGTGGTGATCGCCGCGCTGGCCCTGCTCGCAGGGTGCAGCTCCAACGGCGGCCAGGAGGACGAACCGAGCGGCGAGCCCACCGTCGAGGAGGCGGCTCCTCCGGAGGTCGTCGCGGGGGCGCCGATCGCGTTCGAACTCGAGGCCCCCGAGGGCTTCGTCCTGGCCGACGGCGAGGACCGCCCCGACCCGCTGGCCGCGAACCAGGTCAGCCAGGTGTTCAACCTGGACGGCGCCAGCCCGGGCAACCAGATCCTCGTGACCAGCTACTCCCTCGACGCGGCGCTCGCCGCCCCCGGTTTCGACGGGGTGCTGCCGGTGGTCATGGAGTACGACGTCGCCCGCGGCTTCGAGGCCGACCCGGTCCAGTACCGCCACGCGATCGTCCACCGCATGGGGGGCGTCCACCGCTACCTGGAGATCGACCTCGGCGGCACGCCCGCCAAGGAGTACAACCACTACTTCGGCCAGGACACGCACCTGGTGCAGATCACCTGCCGCTGGACCGACGACTTCGACGCGGTCATGGCCGGCTGCGAGAGCCTGGAGGCGGGCTTCCCGGCTCCCGAGGGCTGGCAGGCCGGAGCCGCCTGAGCGGCGGCATCAGAGCGAGACGAGGGCCCGGCGGCGACGCCGGGCCCTTTCCGTTCACCCCCGCAGGGCCCGCTTGAGCTTCCGGCCCGCGCGGCGCAGCAGCGAACCGCTGTGCTCGCGGTGCGCCTTGGAGCGGTCCTCCCACCATTCGGCGGCCTGCTGCCACTCCCTGGCGGCCCGCTCCCACTCCTTCGCCTCCGCACGCGCCCGGCTGCCGGTCTTGCGCCACCGGTCGGCGCGCATCCGGGCCTCGCGCTCGGTGTCCCGGAACTCCTTGAGCCGCTTGGCGCGCGCGTCCACCGGCGACATCCCGTCCGCGTCGGACGCGAGCAGCCATTGCGCGCCGTCCTCGACGTAGAGGCCCCACACGGACTCGACCGCGGCTTCGAACGGCTCGTCCACCCCGCGCACCAGGCGCGCCCGGGCCAGGGCGGCGGTGCGGTCGAGCACCGCCTCGACCTCACCGCGATCCTCGTCTTCGCAGTGGAGCCGCACGCGCCCGACCCGGCGCTTCTCGGCGAGGTCGGTCACCTCCTGCACGGCCTCGCGGGACAGGCGCGGCCCCGCCGGCACGGTGAGGCGGAACGGCACCGGAGCGGCGTCCGCCGCCGCGGCCGAGGCGAACCGGACGCGGGGGTCGCCGCTGTACGTCTCCTGGATCAGGCGCAGGTCCAGCAGCGGGTCCTCCAGCAGCGCGTTGCGGTCGGAGTGGAGCCGGTCCCACGGGCCCAGCAGCGTCACCGCGACGTCGGCGACCGACCCCGCGAGCACTGAGTCCACGGTGGAGGAGACCGCTTCGAGATCCGCTTTCGACGCGTCGACGACGATCTCGACGAACGGGACCTTCCACAGCACGCCCGGGCGCGGCACCCGCATGTACCGGAACGAGGGCACCCGGTGCGCCAGGAACGGCTGCCGGTAGCGGGCCCCGTCGCCGGTGCGCTTGCGCATCTGCGACAGCCCGACGTGCCACGCGGTCGCGTCGGGGTCGGGCACGAACACCGCGCCCGCCTGCGCGAGCCGGAAGCCCAGCTCGGTGTCGCCGCCGAGCCGCATGCCGACGTCCAGGCCCCCGGACGCGTCGTAGAGGGCGCGGCGGAAGGAGATGGAGGCGCCGTTGGCGGCCGAGAACGCGCGCCGCTCGTCGTCGCGGAGGCCGTCGGTCTCCTCGACGAACTTGATGACCCACTTGTACTCGACGTCGTGGCCGTCGAACAGGTCGCGGCCCCGGCCGTCGGCGACGAGCTCGAGCACGGTCCCGGGGTCGAACGAGGCCGGGTCGGCCTCGACGAACGCGATGTGGCCCATGACGGTCAGGTACCCGGCGGCGTGGTGCCAGCGGGCGTGCGCCTCGACATGGTGCCGGTCGGGGATGACGTCGGCGTCCAGGCGCAGGATGATCGCACCGTCGGAAGCGGCGATCGCGGTGTCGACGGCGCTCGCGCTGGCCCAGTGGCCGGGCCGGTTGGGGATCACGCGGGTGCGCTCGGGGCGGACGCGCGGGGCCTCGAGCGGCGGCTCGCTGCCGTCGTCGACGACGACGACTTCGATGAGTTCCCGGGGGTAGCTCTGGCCCGCGAGCGCCGCGAGCACCAGGTCCAGCTTGTCCTGGTCCTGGAAGGCGGGGACGACTACCGACACCGTGTCGGTCGGCGTCCACGCGCCCAGCCGGGGGAGTTCCAGGGAGCTGTAGTCGTTCCGCATGACGCGGGGGGCGTCAGAGGGCTTGGTGGTCACGGAGTCGGTGCCTTTCATCGGTCCCACGCGCATTGTTCGAGTTCATCGGCGACCACGAGGGTGCCGAGGTTGCGGCCGGGCCACTCGCGGACGCTGTTCTCCAGGAACACCTCGGACCCGACGTCCCAGGTGTGGCCGGCGGCCCGGCGGGAGAGGACGTAGCCGAGCGGGTGGATCTTGTACACGCCGCCGCCTTCGGCCAGGACGTCCTGGAGGAGGCCGCGGTCCTCGCTGGTGCGGACCGGGCGGTAGCCGCCGAGGGCGTGGAAGTGCTCGCGGCGCATGAGGAGCGTCCCGCCCGAGAGGTGGACGGTGAACGCCTCGGCGTCCTGGAACTGCTTCCTGACGGTCCGGTCGTACTCCTCGACGTGGATGAGCTCGGTGTGCGCGCCCACGAGCGCGGCCCCCGAGTAGCGCTCGGCGCGCAGGAGGTCGGCCAGGTGGTGCGGGCTGTACCAGTCGTCGTCGTCGAACTTCGCCACGTGCGTGCCGGAGGCGGCCCGGAACCCGCGGTTGAGGGCCTCGCCGAACACCGTCTCCCCGGGGACTTCGACCACGGTGAGCGGCACGGTCGCGGTCGCGAGCGCCGCCGCGATGGCGGGGGTCTCCTTGGGCACGCCGTGGAGCACGGCGATGAGCTCGGTCTCCGGATGCGTCTGCCGGTTGACCTGCTCGATGATCGCGGGCAGGTACTCGGGGCGCCGCGTGCACAGGACCACCGAGACGGAGGCCCCGCCGCCGGAGCGCAGCCGTCCGGCATGCGCGTAGGCGGCATGGCGGTCCAGGGCGGCCCGGCGCAGGCGCACGCTGTGGAGCTCCCGCGGGAACGGGTCGGCGAGGTCGGCGGGCGTGTACCTGTCGATCTCGACGAGCACGTCCTTCCCGAGCGCCGCGGCCCACATCGGGGCGGGGGCCCGCGAGACCAGCGGTACGCCGGCGGCGGCCAGGGCGGCGACGGTCCTGACCCCCGCGGTCGTCCCGGGGTGCGAGTCCCAGTCGACGCGCAGCGACTCGTATCCGCGGATCACGTGGACGTCGGCGTCGGTGACCGCGCCGTCTCCGGGGAGGACGTCGTAGTTGCCGCCGTCGTCGAACAGCGCCCAGGTACGGCCGTCGAAGCGCAGTTCGGCGGTGCCGCCGTCGGCGGCGGTCGTGAATCCGACGGGGTTGACGGTGCACTCGTCGACGGGCGGGATCGGGGCGTCGAACGGGTCGTCGTGGACCGGGTCCGCGGTGGGGCGCCGGACGGCGCCGGCCGGGTCGGGGCGCTCCAGCACCGCGGCGTGGCCGCCCCAGGTCGGTGCGTGCGCGGGGTCGCCGGTGGTGACGACGATGTCGGCGTCGGGGTATTCGGAGGTCTCGTCGGCGGTCAGGCCCACCGCGTGCAGCCCGGTCGTCCAGTGGGCGGCCTTCGGGCCGACGGCGCCGATGCGGGGCGCGCGGGGCCCGAGGTTGCGGCGCCGAGCGGCCACGACGGCGCCGATCAGCTCGCCGACCGGCGCGGGCCGGTCGAGCCGGGCCTCGACGCGCCAGTGGGCGTCGGGGCCGCGCAGGACGCGCAGTTCCACCAGGGAGGACCACCGCGGTGTGGGCGGCAGCGCGATCGAGGTCGGCCGGTGCTGCGGGGCCATGTCCGCGACCGCCACCACGAGCCGCTTGCCCGAGGGCAGGCGCGGTCCCAGGGCCGCGAGGCGGTGGAGGTCGGTCGTGGTGCGGGCGATCAGGAAGATCCCGCCGACGCCGTCCGGAGGCTCCAGTTCCGGTGCTTCCCCGTCAAGGTCCGCCACCACCGTGCCGTCGTCCGAGGGCGGGGCCGCGAACCGGCGGCCGAAGCCCGCGTGGCCGATGAACGCGGCGTCGCCGGCCAGGCGCTGCAAGTGTTCGGGAATCATGGGGCGCTGTCGTCCGTCCTCAGAGCGTTTCGGGATTGGGGCCGGCGGTGCTGGGCGGCTCGACCGGCTCGGCAGAGTGGATGCTATCGCACCGCGACCAGGGAGTAATGCCGCTGCGGCCGTCCGCGCTCCCGGTCTCAGTCCTCCGCCGCGGCGATGCCGCGGTCGTAGTCGGTGGTCTCGTTGTGCCGCCGCCCCCATTCGGCGAGCGCCGCGTCGATGTCGCCTTCGGCGCCGATCCAGTCGAACACGTCCGGCATCGTCTCGACGGCCTTCTCGGTGCGCACCGTCATGGAGTCGCGGCCCTCGAGGAAGTCCTCGATGTTGGCGGTGACGGTGGCGACGAAGTCGCGGCACACGTCGATCCGCTCGGCTTCGGGCCAGTCGTGCATGCGCATGACGACCCCGTGGCCGTAGGCGCGGATCATCGAGGCGCGGTAGGGGGAGTTCCAGCGGTCGAGCAGGCTCCGCGCGACCTCTTCGGGGTCGCGCAGGAGGTGCACGTACTTGACGTCGCGGCCGTCGAACTCGGCCGCGAGCCGCCCGAGGTGCCATGCGAGGCGGTTGTCGACCTCGATGTGGTCGCCGGGGTACGCGAAGCGGTCCGGTCCGATCGTCTTCGCCAGGCTCTCGTGCCCGACGGTGTAGTTGTCGAGGTGCTCGCAGGAGGCGGCGAAGGTGACCGATCCGCACCGCCCGGTGCAGAGGACGAACACATTGGTCATCGCAGGGGCCTTCGCGTCGGAGAGGAGCGGCTTCACGGAGGAGGAGTGTCAGTCGATGATAGACGCAGCCGCCTGGTCCGCTTCCGCGCGCGCGTCAGCCCTTGAAGAGGCGGCGCAGGCGGCCGGCCGCGCGGCGCGGGAGGGAGCGGCGGGCGGGCGGGGCGGCCTCGAGGCGGGCCAGTTCGGCCCTGAGGCGGGCGATCTCGCGGGTCCTGGTGTCGCCGACGGCGAACCAGGGGTCCGGGGCGGCCGTCTCGGCCCCCCAGAGTTCGGCGAGGAGGTCGTCGGGGGACTCGCCGGGTTTGGCGAGGCGGTCGGCGCGGGCGAGGGCCGCGGTCCGGTCGAGGCGGGCGCGGAGCGGGCCGGCCTTGCTCGGGACGGCGGTGTCCACGCGGCCGAGGCGGCGCGAGTCCGCGTGCGCGATCATCGCCTCCAGGCCGTCGCGGTGCGGGACCGCGCCCGGCGCGAGGCGCAGCCGGAACGGGACCCGGCTCGGGCCCTCGGGAGCGTGCTCGGCGAAGGAGACGCGCGGGTCGCCCCGGAACGTCTCGCGGATCAGCCGCAGGTCCAGCAGCGGGTCCTCCAGCGGCGCGACCCGGTCCTCGTGCAGCTCGGACCAGGGGCCGGTGAGGACCACGGCGACGTCGGCGAGCGTGCCGCCGAGCACCGCGCCGACGGTGGCGCGGACCGGTTCCAGGCGCGCGCCCGCGGCGTCCACCACGACCTCCGCGTACGGCACCTCCCACTGCACGCCCGGCATCGACCGCAGGTGCCGCAGCGGCGGGATCCGGTTCGCCGCGAACGGCCGCCGGTAGCGCTTCCCCTCGGCGCGGCGGGTCTTGAGCTGCGACAGGCCCAGGTGCCACGCGCCGGCCTCGCCGTCCGCGATGAACAGCGCGCCGTGCTGCGCGAGCCGGTACCCGAACTCGGTGTCGCTGCCGAGGCGCACCGCCTCGTCCATGCCGCCGCAGTCGTCGAACATGGCGCGGGTGAACGAGATCGTCGCCCCGTTCGCGATCGTGAACGCCCGCACCGGGTCCTCCACGACCCCGCCGGACTCCCGCACGAGCGCGATCTCCCAGTCCGCGCTCACCTCGCGGCCCGCGAACAGCGACGGCACCGACCCGGCGGCGACCGCGTCGCGGACCCCCTCCGGCGTCAGCGCCGCCACGTCGGCGTCCGCGAACGCGAGCTTCCCGACCACCGCGAAGTAGTCCGCGAGGTGGTGCCAGCGCGCGTGCGCCTCCACATGGGCGGCGGCCGGCACGACGTCCGAGTCCAGCCGCAGCACGATCGCGCCGCGCGAGGCCCGCACGCCCGCCGCGACGGCCGCGGCGATGCCCCAGGGCCCGGCCGCGACCAGGCGGGTCCCCTCGGGCCGCAGCTGTGGGAGCCGCAGCGGCGGCTCGCTGCCGTCGTCGACGACGATCGTCTCCATGAGGGCGGCCGGGTACGTCTGCGCCGCCAGGCCCGCGAGGACCAGGTCGAGCTTGTCCTGCCCGCCGTACGCGGGCACGACGACCGACACGAGCGCCTGCGGGTTCCATTCGCCGAGGGGGGCGGGGGCGACCGAGCCGCCGTCGTTCCGGGGCACGCGCAGGCCCGCGCCGGGGCCGGGGATCGAGGGTTCCATGGTGCCCCGAGCTTACTGCCCGGGCTTGCGGCCGCTGGCTACTGTGGCGGGCAGTGCAGCGCCCGCTCGCTCGGTGGCGGTCCCGTAGCCGGTTTGCGACAATGGAACCGCCGGATCGTTCGCGGCCGCCGGTCCCGGTCCCTCAGGACCGGTGCCACTCCTCAGCCAGGAAACGCAGCTCGGCTGCCCCGTCCCCGTATTGGACCCATGACCGATCAACTTGACCCGCGCGACGACGTCCTCGCGTTCGTCGGGCAGCGGCCGGCACTGGCGTCGGCGCCCCTCGGCGCCATTGCCGCCGCCGCGATCCGAGGCGGCTCCGCGATCGGCCGCGGCGTGCTCGCGGTCCGCGCCGAGCGCGACCCCGACGCGCTGTGCGAACTCGCCCGCACGCTCGCCATGCGGCCCGGGGAGCCCGGCGACCTCGACGCGGCGCTGGAGCTGTACGACCGGGCCCGCGCGGGGGCCGGCGGGCGCATGACCGAGCTCCACCGCGGCCTGCACCTGCGCCTCGCGGTCCGCTCCGGCGACCGGGAGCGGGTCGAGCGCCTGCTCGCCGACGGCGACCGGCTCCCCGCCGGGCTCGCCTCCGCCGTCCGCGCCGAACTCTCGCACGCCGCCGACGGCGGCGACGAGGCCGTCTTCCTGGAGCACTTCACGGCCTTCACCGGCTGGACCGGGATCGCGCTCGACCCCGCACCGGACGCGCCCCTGCTCGACCGCCTCCGCTCGACCCTCCCCGCCGGGACCCGCTCCGGGCCCCTCGTCTCGGTCGTCATGACCGCGCACCGGCCCGGCGCCGAACTCCTCACCGCCGTCCGCTCGGTCGTCGCCCAGACCTGGGCCGACTGGGAGCTGCTGGTCGTCGACGACGCCTCCGGACCCGAGTACGCCGAGACGCTCGCCGAGGCCGGATCCCTCGACGAGCGCGTCCGCGTCCTCGTCCAGCCGGAGAACGGCGGCACCTACCGCGCCCGCAACCGCGCGCTCGCCGAGGCACGCGGCGAGTTCGTCACCGGGCTCGACGCCGACGACTGGGCCCACCCGCGCTGGCTCCAGGAGCAGTCGCGGCCGCTGCGCGAGGGCGACCAGCTCGTCATGTCGGTCAGCCGCGGCGTGCGCGCCACCGGCGACCTGCGCCTGTTCACCGCGCCCGGGCGCAGTGTGACGGCCGTCAGCTCCACCTCGGTCATGTACCGCGCCAAGCCCGTCCGGGAGAAGCTCGGGTACTTCGACGCCGCCCGCAAGGGCGCCGACACCGAGTTCCGGCTCCGCCTCCAGAAGACCTTCGGGTCCCGCCGCTGGATCGGCATGGAGGACCACCACACCGTGATCCGGCTGCACGCGGCCTCGCTGTCCTCCAGCGAGGTCGGCGACGGCTGGATGCACCCGTCCCGCGCCGCGTACGAAGCCGGGTTCCACCACTGGCACAAGGCGATCCAGCAGCGGCGCGCGAAGCCGCTCATCGCCGCGCCCGCCCGCGTCCGGCCCTTCCCGGCGCCCCGCAGCATCCTCGGCGCGGCGGCCCGGCCGCGGAGCGCCGACCGCGTGTACGTCGCCGACTGGCGCTACGACGGGCCCGCGCAGCGCGCCGCGCTCGACGCGCTCGCCGAGGACGTGGGCGCCGGGGTCGCCGTCGCGCTGGTGCACTACCAGAGCTGGGCGTCCGTGGAGGACAAGTACGTGCCGATCGCGGCGGCCCCGGTCGCCCGCGCGGCCGCGCTCGGCGTGGAGTGGGTCGGCCTCGACGAGATCGACGCGGGCGAGGTCGCCGCCGCCGACGAGGAGGTCGGCGCCGCGGTCGCCGTGGACTTCCCCGGCACCGCCGTCCGCGTCCTCCCGCCGCCCCCGCTCACCGAGGACGAGGCGCCCGCGCGCCCCTCCGCGGCGGTGCGCCTGCGGGCGAGTGCCGCCCGCGGCGCCCGGCTGCCGAAGCGCGTCGCGAAGCGGCTGCTGCGCGGCAAGCGCGCGGCCCTGCGCCGCGCCGCCGGCCGCGGCCGGTCCCTCGCCCGGCGGCTCCTGCGCGGCCCGGCAGTCCCCGGGCTCACCGAGCCGCAGAAGCTCCTGATGGAACTGTGGCGCACCCGCCTCTCCGGCGGCTGGTCCGCGTCGGCCGCCGACGACCTCGGCCGCACCGCCGCCGACGAGTCCGAGTCGGCCGAGTTCCGGCTCGCCGCGACCGCGCTCCTCGCCGACTGGTACGAGGCCGACGACCGCGCCGAGCGCCGCGACCTCGCCCTCGACGTCGTCGTCATCTCGAACTTCATGCTCCCCGGCGGCAGCTCCTCCTCCAGCGCCGAGGAGGTCCGGGCGCTGCGTCGCGCGGGCCTGCGCGTGGGCCTGCTGCACCACCCGGTGTACGACTGGCCGCTGGACCGCCCGCTCAACGAGAAGATCCGCGAGCTCCTCGACGACGACGGCGTGGTCTGGATCGGCGCCCACGACCGCGTCGCCTGCGACCTCGCCATCGTCCGGTTCCCCCGGATCATGATGCGCCCCATGGAGGACCTGCCGCACCTGGAGGCGCGGCGCACGATCCTCGTGGTGAACCAGCCGCCGCACGAGTTCTACGGCGCGGCCGAGGGGCGCCGCCTCACCTGGGACGTCGGCACCGTCCACCGCAACCTCACCGGCTGGCTCGGCGAGCACACCTGGTACCCGCAGGGCCCGGTGGTCCGCCGGGTCCTGGAGACCGAGCACGCCGCCGAGACCGCCGGGATCGACATCGCCGCCGACCACTGGTACGGGGTCCTCGACGTCGCCGAGTGGCACCGCGAGGGCCGCCGCCCCGGCGGCGGGCCGATCCGGATCGGCCGCCACGCCCGCGACCACGCCCGCAAGTGGCCGGAGACGCCGGCCGACCTCCTCGCCTGCTACCCGCCGTCCGAGGACTTCGAGATCCACGTCCTCGGCGGCGCCCGCGCCGCGAAGCGCCTGCTGGGGCGCCTGCCCGAGAACTGGACGGTGCTGCCGTTCGGCTCCGAGCGGCCCCGCGAGTTCCTGCACGGCCTCGACGCGGTGGTGTTCTTCATCGCCGAGTCCGGCGACGAGGCGTTCGGCCGCACGCCCCTGGAGGCCATGGCCGTGGGCCTGCCGTGCGTCCTGCCGCGCAGCTTCGAGCCGCTGTTCGGCGAGGGCGCGGTCTACTGCGAGCCCGGCGAGGTCGAGTCGGTGGTGCGCGACCTCATGGACGACCCCGAGCGGTACGCGGAGCTGTCGGCCCGCGCGCTCGCGAAGGCCGAGCGGGACTTCTCCTACGAGGCGCTGCTGCGCCGCGCCGCGGACCTGGGCATCGCGGTGCCGGAGGCGGCGATGCGGCGATGAGCGCGAAGCCCGCCGAGCAGGACCTCGGCCAGGTCACCTCCAGCAGGCGCCGGCTCCTCGCGAAGCTCGGCGCCCGGCTGGAGCACGGGTTCTCCACCGAGGCCGCGCCCGAGCTGCGCCGGCTCGTCGGCGACGCCGGCGAGACCCCCGCGACCCGCCTCGCCGCCGGCGGGCTGCTGCTGGACTGGCAGCGCCGCCGCCGCGCCGCGCGCGCCGAGGACCGGCACCTGGACTTCGACATCGTCATCGTGTCCCACTTCGCGCTGCCGGGCGGGAACACCACCGCGGTCGCCGAGGAGGTCACCGCGTACCGCCGCGCGGGCCTGCGCGTGGGCCTGCTGCACCACCCGGTGTTCCACTGGGACGTCTCGCGCCCGCTGAACCCGAAGATCGCCGACCAGGTCGACGGCGACCTGGTCCGGCTCATCGGCGCCTGGGACTCGGTCCGGTGCGCGCTCCTGGTGGTGCGCCTGCCGACGGTGGTCCTGCGCCGCCGCGACGACATGCCCGCGATCGAGGCGGACCGCACGGTGCTCGTGGTGAACCAGACCCCGTTCAAGTACTACGGCGAGGACGGCGGCGCGGAGGAGGCGTGGGACGTCGCGCGCGTCCGCGCCAGCATGGACGAGTGGGTCGGCGAGTGCACCTGGTACCCGGTGGGCCCCATGGTCCGCGAGGTCCTGGGGACGCACCACGCCGCCGAGCTCGACGGCGTGCGCCTCGCCGCCGACGACTGGCACGAGTGCCTCGACCCGGCCCTGTGGGGCGGGGGCGACCGCGAGGACGCGCCGTCCGGCGGCCCGATCCGGATCGGGCGCCACACCCGCGACCACGCGCTCAAGTGGCCGCAGACCCGCGAGGCCCTGGAGGCGGCCTACCCCGTGTCCGCCGACTTCGACGTGCGGATCCTCGGCGGCGCCGACACCGTCGCCGAGCGGCTCGGACCGCTGCCGGAGAACTGGACGGTGCTGCCGTTCGGGTCGACGACCGCCCGCTCGTTCCTGCGGGACCTGGACGTGTTCGTGTACTTCATCGCGGCCGAGGGCCGGGAGGCGTTCGGCCTCGCGCCGCTGGAGGCCATGGCCTCGGGCGTGCCGGCCGTCATGGACCCGCGGTTCGCGCCGCTGTTCGGCGACGCCGCGGTCTACTGCGAGCCGGAAGAGGTCGCCGCGACCGTCCGGGCCCTCGTCGCCGACCCGGAAGCCTATGCGGCCCAGCGGGAGCGCGGGCTCAAGGCGGTCGAGGAGCGGTTCTCGCACGCGGCGCTGCTGCGCCGCGTCGCCGGACTCGGGGTCGCCGCCGCCCGCTGAACCGGGCCGCACTCAGGGCAAAGCGAAGGGGCGCAGCGGATTCCGCTGCGCCCCTCCTCCCGTTCCGGGGAGTCCTGGGGGCTAGACCAGGCCCTTCTTCTCCAGAGCCGCGCAGACCGTGTCGACGATCTTGCCGGTGACGAGGTAGGGGTCCATGTTGGCGTTGGGGCGGCGGTCCTCGAGGTAGCCCTTCTTGTCCTTCTCGACCTGCCACGGGATGCGGATCGAGGCGCCGCGGTTGGAGACGCCGTAGGAGAACTCGGTGTAGTGGGCGGTCTCGTGGGCGCCGGTCAGGCGGTCGGCGATGCCGTCGCCGTAGACGGCGATGTGCTCGGCGGCCTTCTCGCCCAGGGCCTCGCACGCGGCGATGATGGGCTCGTAGTCCTCGCGCATCGCCTTGGTGGAGAAGTTGGTGTGGCAGCCGGCGCCGTTCCAGTCGCCCTTGGCGGGCTTGGGGTCGATGGTCGCGGAGACGTTCCACTCCTCGGCGGTGCGGTACAGCAGCCAGCGGGCCAGCCACAGCGAGTCGGAGACCTCCAGGGCCGAGGCGGGGCCGACCTGGAACTCCCACTGTCCGGGCATGACCTCGGCGTTGATGCCGGAGATCGGCAGCCCGGCGGCGAGGCAGTTGTCGAGGTGCTTCTCGACGATCTCGCGGCCGAAGATCTCGTCGGAGCCCACGCCGCAGTAGTAGCCGCCCTGGGGGGCCGGGTAGCCGCCCTCGGGGAAGCCGAGCGGGCGCTCGCCGACCATGAAGGTGTACTCCTGCTCGATGCCGAACCAGGACTCCTGGCCCGCGTACCGCTCGGCGGTCTCGGCCGCGGCGGCGCGGGTGTTCGAGGGGTGCGGGGTGAAGTCGATGTCGAGGACCTCGCACAGGACCAGGAGGTGCTCGCCGCCGCGGATGGGGTCCGGCACGACCTTGACGGGGCGCAGCACGCAGTCCGAGGTGTGGCCCTCGGCCTGGTTGGTGCTGGAGCCGTCGAATCCCCAGATCGGCGGCTCCTCGCCGGCGCCGAGGATCTTGGTCTTGGAACGCAGCTTGGCCGTCGGCTCGGTGCCGTCGATCCAGATGTACTCGGCTTTGATCGCCATCAGGTTGGGAGCCCTTCTTCAATACGCGGTCCAGCTCGGGGCTCGGACCGGCCGGGCCTGGGGCTGTGCTGCCACGCTCCCAAACGGCAATTTCCCGCTCGTTGATCACTTGTAAACAGTGTGTTAACCGGTGCTGTGCGTGAGGAACGAGGGGCTGTGAGTCCTTCTCGCCCTATTTCGGGGAGAAAATCTGATTCACCCCGTATCCCCCGTTGGTCCGTTCTCGTTCATACCTGTGCGAGCGGCGGGACCGCTCGCGACTCAGGTTCAGGACGACGGGGGAGACGATGGGACGCATCGCCGGAGGCAGCGGGAGTTCTCGCCGCCTCAGCGTGCTCCGGTTCCTCCTCGGCGCCGCGCTCACAGCATTCGGCTCTCTTCTCTTGGGGGCCTTCGCATTGGCGACTTCCGCTTGGGCATCAGACGATTCCGCATCATCGCAGGGCCTTGCCGCGATGACCGACCCCCTCTCCGCAGAGGTCTCCGACATGTCGCGCCTGGCCGCGCGACTGGTCCCGCAGAACCAGCAGGGACATCGGACGCCGGCGGTGCAGGGGGAGGTCACGGGGCTGGTGTCGGGCCTGTCAGCGCCGATGGGATCACTGGTGGACGAGACGGACGAGGCCGTGCACTCCGTGCTGCCGACCGGTGCCGGACCCGGCTTGCTCGACCTGGACGACAAGTCCGTCGGAGACGGCACCGCCGAAGTAGTGGCACCACTGGTGGGAACCCTCGTGCAGGGAACGGCGTCCATCGCGGACCGCCCCGCCCCCGTGGTGTCCGGTGTCTATGAGACTGTCGCGCCCCCGACCGATCAGGTCGGCGACCTGGCGCGACTGGTGACCGATGGCCTGCGTCTCGGCGACGCGACGACGCCCGGGAGCGTCCTCGCCGCTGCCGCAGGACAGCCGAGCTTCACCACACTTGCGGCGAGTACCGACTCCAGCGAGGTGGCGGCGGCGCTCCGAGGAGCGCCCAGCGGCCGGCCGGCCGCCGCCTTCGAGTGCTCCGCAGCCGATCACGGCTCGCGGGGGACGGACCAGTCCGAGGTCGAAGCGGTGGGCGGCGCGCCGCGCACCGCGGCGAAGCCGTGGGGGCACCACGGCCCCGCGCTTCCCGGCCTGAAGATCATCCCCGGTGGAGCCACTGGCTCGACCGCCGGTATCAGCGTCGACAGCGGCCACAACGCTGTCTGCGTCTCCCCGTCCGCCGGGGGGGAAGAGGTGTCACTCTCCCGCACGGTGATCGGGGAATTGGGGCGGCCGTTGGACCGCGCCGCCGAGCTGTCCGTCGCCCCAGACTAGGGCCGCCGCGCGTCGACGCGCGGGAATCGAAGTCCGCCTTCGCCTCCCCCTCGGTCAGTGCTCCGGGCCTCGCGCCCGGGCCGTCCGGCGCGCCGACGCGCGGCAGGCCGTCACCGCCGCCCCCGCAGGGGCGGTGGACATCAGAGAAAGCCGCCCGAACGATCGGGCGCACAACCCAGAAGGAAACCGCAACTCATGCGCAAGGCTCTCGTCGTCACCGCCGCCGCTGCCGGCGCCGTCGCCGCTCTCGGCTCCGCCGGCTCCGCCATGGCCCAGAACTCCGGCGTCTGGGCAGGCCCGGTCAGCCTGGTGAACATCGACGCCTCCTCGGCCGCCCACTGGCAGATCTGCGGCCAGAACGTGCTGACCCAGTCGTTCGGCCAGGTCTGCGACAACCGCGACCACATCGGCCCCGGCCCGCAGTCCGGCATCCAGGCGGGCGACGTGTCGCTGGCCAACCTGGACGTCTCGGACGCCGCCCACTGGCAGATCTGCGGCCAGAACGTCGGCGTCTCGCCGTCGCTCGACCAGCAGTGCCTGAACTACGACCACCTGAACGAGTAGGACCTCCCAGGGCGGGCCGTCCTCACCGGACGGACCGCCCCGCGGAATCACCAAGAAATCCGACGAAGAACGGGGAACAAACAATGCGCAAGGCTCTCGCCGTCACCGCCGCCGCTGCCGGAGCGGTCGCCGCTCTCGGCTCCGCCGGGACCGCCATGGCCCAGAACTCGGGCGTCTGGGCGGGCCCGGTCAGCCTGGTGAACATCGACGCTTCCAGCGCGGCCCACTGGCAGATCTGCGGCCAGAACGTGCTGACCCAGTCGTTCGGTCAGAACTGCGACAACCGCGACCACATCGGGATGGGCCCGCAGTCGGGTGTGCAGGCGGGCGACGTGTCGCTCGGCAACCTGGACATCTCGGACGCCGCCCACTGGCAGATCTGCGGCCAGAACGTCGGCGTCGCGCCGTCGCTCGACCAGGACTGCAAGAACTACGACCACCTGACCCACGCGGCCGAGTAATTCGACCGGGGGCGGGCCCTCAGCCTGAGGGCCCGCCCCGTCACTTACGAAAGGACTCATCACATGCGCAAGGTTCTCGCCGTCACCGCCGCCGCTGCCGGCGCCGTCGCCGCCCTCGGTGCGGCTTCGCCCGTCATGGCCGCGGCCTCCGGTGTCAACGCCGGCCCCGTGTCCCTCGTCAACGTCGACGCGTCGTCGGCCGCGCACTGGCAGATCTGCGGTCAGAACATCCTGACCCAGTCGTACGACCAGAACTGCGACAACCGCGACCACTTCGGCGACGACCAGGGCTCCGGCGTCGACGCCGGCGACGTCTCGCTCGCCAACGTCGACGCCTCCTCGGCCGCGCACTGGCAGATCTGCGGCCAGAACGTGCTCGCCCAGTCGTTCGACCAGGTCTGCGACAACCGCGACCACTTCGGCGACAACGCGGGCTCGGGCATCGACTCCAGCGAGGTCTCGGCCGCCAACCTCGACGCCTCCTCGGCCGCGCACTGGCAGATCTGCGGCCAGAACGTGCTCGTCGCGCCGTCGTGGAACCAGCAGTGCCTCAACGCCGACCACGTCTCCGACGACGGCGACCACCCCGACAAGGGCGACGACCAGGGCGACTACTAGACCAGTCGCCTCCCCCGGTTTGGTCGAGAAAAGGTAGAGGAACATGCGAAACACCACCATGGTGGCGGTCTCGGCCGCCGCAGCCGCCGCGGCAGCGGCGCTCACGGGCGGGGCGGCCCAGGCCTCCACACCCGACTGGCTGACGCTCGCCACCGTGGAGTCCGAGCACGACTCGGTCCTTCCCGGCGTCTGCGAGTCCGACCAGGCCGGCGCGATCACGGACATGGCCTGCGGGACGGTCCTCGGATCGCCCGCACCGGACGAGATGGCGCACGGCGAGGCCCTTCCGGAGACCCCCGCGGGCTACGGTGGCGCCTCGCTCGCCAACGTCGACCTGCGGAACTTCGCGAAGTGGAAGGTCTGCGGGGTCGCGGTCGCGGCCGAGGCCCAGGGCGCCGTGTGCGACAACTCGATCCAGGGCCCGCAGGAACCGGTCAGTCCCGGGAGCGGGATGTCGCTGGTCAACGCCGACACCACCGGAGCCTTCCAGTGGTCCGTCTGCGGTTTCTCTGTCGGACAGGCGAACGTCACGTCCACCTGCTGACCGGGATCGTCTTTCATACCCAAGCGGCCGGAGTCCTCTGGACTCCGGCCGCTCCCCTGTGTCCTAAAGCCGCTTCAGACCGCGAGCGTCCACGGGACGCCGGCCGCGAGGTGCACGGCCTGGCCCCGCACCAGCACCCGCGCGCCGCCGGCCGACACCAGCTCCAGGTCCGTGACCTCCCCGTCCTTCCAGGCCAGGCGCTCGACGGTGACCCCGCCGCGGGCCCGCAGGCCCCGCACCTCGCCCTCGGGCCACGCGCCCGGCAGCGCCGGGAGCAGTTCGATCACCGGGTCGCCGTCGTCGGTGCGGTGCGACTGCACCAGCATCTCGGCGATCGCCGCGGTCGTCCCGAAGTTCCCGTCGATCTGGAACGGCGGGTGCGCGCACAGCAGCGAGGAGTAGACGCCGCCGTCGGCGTACTCCGCGCCCTCGCCGCGGAACCCGACCGGGGTCAGGAACTCCCCGAGCAGCCGGTGCGCCCGGTCGCCGTCGCCCAGGCGCGCCCACAGCGCGGTCTTCCACGCGAGCGACCAGCCGGTCCCGGCGTCGCCGCGCGCTTCGAGGCTCTTGCGGGCCGCGTCGAGCAGCTCGGGGGAGTCGGCGAGCGAGTCGCCGGGGAAGACCCCGTACAGGTGCGAGACGTGCCGGTGGTGCGGCTCGGCCTCCTCGCGCTCGTCCGCCCACTCCAGGAGCCGCCCGTCGGCGCCGACCTTCGGGCCGGCCAGGCGCGGCAGCGCCTCCTCGATGTCCTTGACGAGCTGGAGGTCCGCGCCGTGCAGGGTCTCGGCGACCACGTCGGCGGCCTCGACCACGAACGCGAACAGCTCGCGCACGAGCGCCGCGTCCATCCCCGTCGACTCGTCGATCGCCGAGTTCCCCTGCGGCGTGACGAACTCGTTCTCCGGGCTCGACGCGGGGCTGGTGACCAGCGTGCCGTCCCTGCCCTCCGAGAGGCGGTCGAACGCGAAGCGCGCCGCGCCGAGGACCACGGGGAGCCGGTCGGCCAGGAACTCCTCGTCGCGCCCGAACCTCCAGTGCTCGGCGAGGTGCATCGACAGCCACAGCCCGCCCATCGGCCACGCCTGCCAGCAGGCCCGGCCGTCGACGGGCGTGGTCAGGCGCCAGTAGTCGGTGTTGTGGTGGCAGCACCAGCCGCCCGCGCCGTAGAGCCTCCGCGCGGTCTCGGCACCGGTGGCCGCGAGCCCGTCGACGAGGTCGAACAGCGGCTCGTGGAACTCCGGCAGGCCGCAGGTCTCGGCGGGCCAGTAGTTCATCTCGACGTTGATGTTGGTGGTGTAGTCGCAGTTCCACGGCGGCGTGACCCGGTCGTTCCAGATGCCCTGGAGGTTCGCGGCCTGCGTGCCCGGCCGCGAGGACGCGGCCAGGAGGTAGCGCCCGAACTGGAACGCGAGCACCGCCAGGCCCTCGTCGGACCCGCCCGCCGCGCGGCGGCGCAGCCGCTCCGAGGTCGGTTCCTCAACGGGCTCTTGCGGACCGAGTTCGAGGCCGACCCGGTCCATCACGGACCGGTGGGCCGCGACGTGGTCGTGGAGGAGGCCCTTCCAGCCGTTCGCTGCGGCGCGCCGGGCCTCGTCCCGCGCCCGGTCGAGGGCCGCGTCCCCGTCGAAGTCGGAGCGGAGCGCCAGGTAGACCTCGATTTCCCGGCAGCCGGTGAAGCGGTGCCCGCCCTCGGCGGGGGCCGCGTCGCCGTCGCAGCGCAGCTGCGCGTTCAGGCCGAGCCGGCGCACGCCCGCGGTGGACGAGTAGTCGGGCGTGCCGCTCTGGACGCTCACGGGCGCGTGCCCGGTGAAGCTCAACTCGTCGTAGTCGGCGACGGTCGAGCCGCCCTCGTGCGGCCACGCGAAGCGCAGATCGAGGTCGAACGGCTCGTCGGCGCTCCAGCGGATCGCGATGACGTCGTAGGCGACCGACGCGAAGACCTCCTGGCGGACCCGGCCGCGCACGGCCGTCGCGACACCGTCGCGCAGGTCGAGCTCGCGGTGCTCGGTGCCGGTCTCGGGGTCGGAGGTGGAGTCGGAGTGGACCGCGATGAACGCGCCCGCGGGCTGGTAGGCGTGGGGGCTCGGGCCCTGGAGGCGGGAGACGAGCTGATCGGCGGCGAAGTACTCGCCGCGGCGCACCAGCTCGGCGGCCTCGGCCGCGATGCCCTCGACGCCGTCGGGCACGGGGTGCGCGCCGCCGCCCGCCCAGAAGCCGTCCTCGTTCAGGTCGATCCGGTCCCCCCACAGCATGGCCCCGATCCGGCCGTTCCCCAGGGGGAGGCCGTCGTGCCAGGCTTCCGCGGGTGCGTCATAGCTCAGCTTCAGTGCTCGCGACATGCCGGTATCCTATAGGATCCATGCCGCCGCGAGCGTCGGCCCGGTCCTGCTGAACAACAGGTGAACGCGGACGCAACCGCAGCTCAACGCCGAACGTGATGCTAATGCCCACCTCCGCATCCGGCAGGGTCACACCTCCGGTCGAGCCGTTCGGAGTCCCCTCCATGCGAATCAAGCGTTCCCTCACCACCGGCCTCGCGGCCGCCGCCGGCACCGCCGCGGTCCTCGCGCTCGCCGCACCCGCACAGGCCGCCGAGGTCATCATCCTCGTCGACCGCGACCAGATCCCCACCACCGCAGAGGAGTTCGGCACCCACTCCTGCGAGGGCCTGACCGAACCGAGCGACGACCACGACTACTGGATCTTCCGGCTCCCCGCCGAGGCCGAGGCCGAGGGCGGCTTCATCGACATCACCGCGACCTACGCCGACGCGACCGGCAGCGAGCGCACCCGCACCATGGGGGTCCACGGCGGCGTCCTCGGCGCGGACTCGGCGTACGTCACCGCGCCGACCGGCTGGACCCTCCTCGACGCCGACGCCCTGGTCGAGGACCCCGCCGAAGGCGCGACCTTCGACCTCGACCGCACCTGCCTCGGCGCGCCGACCGAAGAGCCCTCGGCGACCGAGGAGCCGACCTCGCCGAGCGAGGAGCCGTCCACCTCTGGCGAGGAGAGCCCGAGCGCCGGGGAGTCGAGCTCCCCGACCGGCCCGATCCTGCCCGTGACCGGACTCCCGCTCGGGACCGCGTTCGTCACGGCCGCGGCCCTCGCCGCAGCGGGCGCCGCACTGCTCCTGATCCTGCGCCGCCGCGAGTCCCAGGAGTCCTAGACCGAACCTCCCGACACGGCGTCCTCAGGGCCTCGGCCCCGGGGACGCCGTCGTTTTTCGGCGATTTCGGGATGGATTGGCAGGTCAGCCGTTCGGACGAATCCCGGAACCACCCGTTCGGGGTGCAACTGCCGTGCACCCGCCTGCGTGGTCATCTCGTCCGCGCCTGGCCCAGGCGCCGTCGAACCGGCACGTTCGACACCTCCGACGACCCATCACGGAGTGCACTCCCTTGAAACTCTCACGCCATCAGAAGCTGGCCGGCGCCATGCTCGCCTCCGGCCTCGCCGGAGCCGTCGCGCTCGCCTTCGCCGTGCCCGCGCTCGCGGGCGACACGCAGTTCATCCCGATCAACCACGGCAACGTCCCGACGACCGCCGAGGACTTCAAGAACAGCTGCGACCAGATCCCCGACGACACCGACGACTGGCTCGACGGCTGGGTCTTCGTGCTCCCGGCCTCGGTCAAGGCGGAGGGGAACTTCCGCTACATCGAGGCCGAGTTCGAGGACGAGGACGGCGACACCTGGTTCTACAACACGAACGACCACGGCGGGATCGTCTCGGGCTCGGGGAACAACAAGGCGTACATCGTGACGCCCGCCGGGCTCACGCTCGTCGACGCCGAGGCCGAGGTCAAGCTCAAGAAGCAGGACGACAAGGCCAAGTTCAACCTGACCCACACCTGCCCCGCGACCGAGGAGCCCCCGGGGGAGGAGACCCCCAGCGAGGAGCCGACCACCTCGTCTGAGGAGACGACCTCGTCCGAGGAGACCACCTCGGAGGAGGAGACGACCTCCGAGGAAGAGACCACCTCGGAAGAGGAGACCACTTCCGAGGAAGAGACGACTTCTGAGGAGGAGACCACCTCGGAAGAGGAAACGACTTCCGAGGAGGAGACCACCTCGGAAGAGGAAACGACTTCCGAGGAGGAGACCACCTCGGAAGAGGAAACGACATCTGAGGAGGAGACCACCTCGGAAGAGGAGACGACCTCCGAGGAGGAGACCACCTCCGAAGAGGAGACCACCTCCCAGGAGGAGACCACTTCTGAGGAGGAGACGACCTCTGAAGAAGAGACCACCTCGTCCGAGGAGACCACGTCCGAGGAGGCCACCACCGGGACCGAGGAGTCGTCCAGTGCCACCGAGTCGAGCTCGGCCGCCGCGACCAGTTCCGCTCCCGGCTCGGTGTCGACCTCCCCGGCCGGGTCGGCGCTGCCGACGACCGGTTCGTCCCTCACGTACTACCTGGTCGGCGCCGCCATCGCGCTCGTCGCCGGCATCGTGATCCTCGTGTTCCTGCGCCGCCGCAAGGAAGTCGAGGAGCAGTAGGGGGTGCGGGCGCGGTCCGAAAAAAATCGCGCCCGTTATGGAACCGTTATGCAACCGCATGCGGTGCCGCCGCGTTTAGCAGTTGTCTCAGGGCAGGGAGCCCGGCGGAGTGCGCGCCGGGGCGAGACCTCCGACTACCGCCCGCTGCTTGACGGTGCGGTCCTTGTCGAGCCCCCGGAATCCTGCCACCGGGGGCTCGACCCTAAGTCGACGCCCCGGAGCCGTCCCCCCCTTGGCTCCGGGGCGTCGCCTTGTCCCCGGCCTGTGAAGAGTGTGTAAAACTCACAACTTCGCGCCCTGCTCGCTTCTCTTTCCGTGGCGGACCCGGTACATTACCCGCAGGTTCAGTACCTGCCCCATTACCCTGTTTCCCATGGTGCCTGCTGCCCGGCATCCACCACGCCCGCACAGGAGTGCCCGCCACATGGCCACTGAAGCCACAGAAGAGAAGAAGGACGCGCCCGAGCCCGAACCGGGACGCGTCGACAAGTACTTCGGCATGACCGAGAACCAGACCAACTGGAAGCGCGAGGTCCTCGCCGGGACCACGACCTTCCTCGCGATGGCCTACATCCTCGCGGTCAACCCCGGCATCCTCAGCTTCGGCCTGTCCGCGGCCGGGGTCGACGCCCCGAACCCGGGCGCGGTCTTCACCGCGACCGCGCTCGCCTCGGCGCTCGGCTGCCTCGTCATGGGCCTGTGGGCCCGCTACCCCATCGCCACCGCCCCCGGCATGGGCCTGAACGCGTTCTTCGCCTTCACCGTGGTGCTCACGCTCGGCATCCCGTGGCAGACCGCGCTCACCGGCACGCTCGTCTCCGGCGTGCTGTTCTTCATCCTCGCCGTGACCGGCGCGCGCGAATCGATCATCAACGCGATCCCGGCGCAGCTCAAGCTGGCGGTCGGCGCGGGCATCGGCCTGTTCATCGCGTTCATCGGCCTCAAGGGCGGCGGCATCGTCGTCGGCTCCGAGGCCACGCTCGTGACGATCGGCGACTTCACCTCCGGGACGGTCCTGCTCACCGTGTTCGGCCTGGTCGCCACCGCGGTCTTCATGGTCCTGGGCTGGAAGGGCGGCGTGTTCTACGGCATGCTCGCCACGCTGGTCCTGGGCGTCCTCACCGGTGTCATCGACTTCGAACTCGCCGAGGGCTTCACCCCGAACCTCGACTCGTTCGGCGCGGCCTTCACCGGCTTCGAGGACGCGTTCACCGTGCACATGATCGCGGTCATCCTGACCATGCTGTTCGTGGACTTCTTCGACACCGCCGGCACGCTCTTCGCCGTCGCCGGCCAGGCGGGCCTGGTCAAGGACGGCAAGCTGCCGCGCGCCGGCCGCGCCCTCGCCACCGACTCGATCGCGACCTCCGCGGGCGCCGTCCTCGGCACCTCGACCACGACCGCGTACATCGAGTCGACCGCGGGCGTCTCGGTCGGCGGCCGCACCGGCCTGACCGCGGTGACGACCGGGTTCTGGTTCATCGTGTCGCTGGTGGCGTTCCCGGTGTTCGGCCTGGTCGCCAACAACCCGGCGGTCACCGCGCCCGCGCTCATCGTCGTGGGCGTGCTCATGGCGAAGGCGCTCGGCGAGATCGAGTGGGCGAAGCTGGAGTACGCGATCCCGGCGTTCCTCATCGTCGCTGCGATGCCGCTGACGTACTCGATCTCCAACGGCATCGCCCTGGGCCTGGTGTTCTTCCCGATCATGATGGCCGCCAAGGGCCGCTGGCGGGAGGTCCACCCGATCGCCTGGGTGCTCATGCTCGCCTCGATCGGCTACTTCCTGTTCCTCACCGAATAGGGAACCGCACGTCGAAGGGCCCGGGAGGATCTCCTCCCGGGCCCTTTCGCCTCGGGCGCCTAGGCGGCGCGGCGGAGCGCCTCGCTGATCTTCATGCGCGAGCCGGTGTACAGGACGCTGCGCTTGTACAGCTGCGAGCCGAGCGCGAGCGCCCCGGCCGCGGCGAGCGCCAGGAGCAGGGCGGAGAGCCCGATCTGCCAGGCCGGGACCTCGGTGATCGCCATGCGGGTGGGCATCGCGATGCCGGAGAACGGCGGGACGATCGACAGGACCTCCGCGAACGTGCTCGTCGGCGCGTTGAGCAGGAAGATCGCGCCGAGGTAGGAGAGCGTCAGCGACATGATAAGCGGGGTCAGGACCGACCCGGACTCCTCCTGGCGCGATACGAGCGAGCCGACCCCGCCGGCGAGGGTGCCGAACAGCGCGAACGCGATGAGCCACCAGCCGATCGAGGAGACCGCCGCGCCGGCGGTGCCCGGCGGCAGGTCGGAGAGCATCCCGGTGGCGGCCGAGACGCCGAGGCCGACGGCGACCATGGCGATCAGGTTGACCAGGGAGATCACGCCGAGGCCGATGACCTTGCCGCCCAGGAGCTGCCAGGGCTTGAGGCTGGTCAGCAGGATCTCGACGATCCGGCTGGACTTCTCCTCGACGACGCCCATGGCGATGTACTGGACCGGGGTCATGAGCATCATGAACATGATGATGGAGATGATGAGGCCGGTGAAGTAGTCGAGGGTGCTGCTGACGCCGCCCTCGGACTCCAGGGTCACGAACTCCAGCGGCTGCACGGTGAGCGCTTCGCCGATCTGCTGGTCGCTGAGCCCGGCGTCCGACAGGTTCGTCTGGACGCTGGCGGTCTGCCAGGCGGCGTCGATCTTGGTCTCGTCCTCGTTGCCGATGCCGTCGAGGCTGAAGAGCGAGCCGTCGGCGACGGCCGCGTCGACGGTCTCGTCCTCCACCGCCCGCTCGGCCTCGTCGGCGGTGTCGAAGACGGTGATGTCGAAGCCGCCCATGGCTTCGAGCTGCGCCTGCATGGCGGGCGCGGTGTCGCCGGAGAGGCCGACCCTGGTGTCGCTGTCGTCCCCGCCGATGAGGCTGGGGAGCGCGGCGAGGATGCCGACGATGACGACGGTGACGACGAGGCTGATGACGTTGGACTTCGACAGGCCGCGGACGCGGATCTCGCGCCCGGCGACGAGCATGAGCCCGCGCATCTTCGAGGGTTCGTTCTGCGTCATCGGGTCACGGCCTCTCGGAAGATCTCGGCGATGGTCGGCTGGTCGTAGGCGAAGCGGGTGACGCGCCCGGCGGCGGCGGCGATGCGCAGCGCCTCCTGGTCGTCGCCGTCCTCGATGAGGTAGTCGTCGCCGTCGCGGGTGACGGTCCCGGAGAACCGCGCGGTCAGGTCCTCGCCGGTCTCGACGCTGATGCGGAGCTGCTTGACCTCCTTGGCCTTGAGCTCGTCCACCGGCCCGGAGGCGATGATCCTGCCGTTGCCGATGATGACGACGGAGTCGCAGAGCCGCTCGATGAGGTCGAGCTGGTGGCTGGAGAAGATGACGGGGGCGCCGGCGGCGGCGCGGTCGCGCAGCGCGGTGCCCATGACGTCGACCGCGATCGGGTCGAGGCCGGAGAACGGCTCGTCGAGGATGAGCACCTCGGGGTCGTGGACGAGGGAGACGGCGAGCTGGACGCGCTGCTGGTTGCCCAGCGAGAGGTCCTGGACGAAGTCGCCGATGCGCTCGGTGAGGCTGAGCTGCTCCAGGAGCTCGGCGGCGGAGCGCTTGGCCTCGGCCTTGGTCATCCCGTGGAGTTCGCCGAAGTAGGCGACCTGCTCACCGGTCTTCATCTTGGGGTAGAGGCCGCGCTCGGAGGGCATGTAGCCGAAGCGGCGGCGCTGCTCGACGCCGAGCGGCGCCCCGTCGTAGACGATCTGGCCGGAGTCGGCGGCGAGCACGCCCATGGCGATGCGCATGGTGGTGGTCTTCCCGGCGCCGTTGGCGCCGACGAACCCGACGACTTCGCCCGCCTCGGCCGAGAGCGACACCCCGTCGAGGGCAACGGTGTCGCCGAACCGCTTGTGCAGGTCCTTGATTTCCAACATGACTTCACCCTAGATGCGGGGCCGGGCCGGTTCCTCATGCTTGAGGTTGATTCCGGCCCGGTCCGCTTCATTCGCGAGAAGTAATCACGCAGGCACGGCGGCCTGGGGCCGCCGGAACGCCTGGAGCGCGAACACGCCGACCAGCAGCGCCGTCAGCGCCAGCAGCAGCAGCGCGATCGAGTAGTCGCCCCGCGCCTGGTACACCGCGCCCATGACCAGCGGCGGGAAGTACCCGCCGAGGCCGCCCGCGGCGCCGACGATCCCGGTGACGCCGCCGACCCGGGCCGGTTCGACCAGCTCGGCGACGAGGGCGAACACGCCGCCGGTGCCCAGGCCCAGGAACAGGGCCATGAGCACGAAGCAGGTGCCCGCGGGGACCTCCAGCGGCGGCTCGAACGCCAGGAGGACCGCCATGACCGCGGCCCCGAAGAACGAGGTGAGGCAGATCTTCAGCGGCCCCACCCGGTCGGAGAGGATGCCGCCGGCCGGGCGCGCGACGACCGCGGCGAGGCTGAACCCGGCGGTGCGCAGGCCCGCGTCGGTCTGCGCGAGGTCGTACGCGGTCACCAGCATCGTCGGCAGGTAGGTGGAGAACGCCACGAACCCGCCGAACGCCACCGCGTACAGCAGCGACATCTGCCACGTGACCTTGAGTCTCATGACCCCCTTGAGGCGCGGCAGGGCCGGCTCGGTGGTCGGCGCCCACTGCGGGGCGTCGCGCGCGAAGGACCAGCACACGAACCCCATGACCGCGAGCGCGGCGCACATGAGCAGGTGCGTCGGCAGCAGCCCCATCCCGTCGACCAGGCGCGGGGTGAGGAACGCCGAGAGCGCGGTGCCGCCCATGCCCGCGCCGAAGACCCCGGTGGCGAAGCCGCGCCGCGCGGGCGGGTACCAGGCGTTCACGAACGGGATGCCGACAGCGAACGAGGTGCCCGCGAGGCCGAGGAGGAACCCGGAGGCGAGCAGCGCCGCGTACGAGCCGCCCGAGAGGCCGACCAGCAGCACCGGGACGATCGACGCGAAGCACGCGGCCGTGAGCATGACCCGGCCGCCGAAGCGGTCGGTGAGGATGCCCGCCGGGATGCGCCCGACCGCGCCGACCAGGACCGGGAACGCGACCAGGACCGAGGTCTGGGTCGGGTTCAGGGCGAGGTCGTCGGCGTAGGTCTTGGAGAGCGGGCCGATGAGGTTCCACGCCCAGAACGTCAGCGCGAACGCGGCGGTGGCGAGCGCCAGGTTCCTCCCGGCGCCGCGCCGGACGGTGTCGGTGCTGCCCATCGGCGGCCTCCTCTGTGCACGGTGCCCGCCGCGGTCCTCGCAGGACCGGCGGCGCGGGGGCCCGGGCACGGGCCCGGGGACAGTATGCCGATTAGTCCTCTTTGCGGGGACCGAAGACCCTAATCTGGGCAGCGGGCGCCTGCTTCCGCGCAGGGGGACGCCGCCCGACCGAGGGGGAGACCAGCGTGGCCCGATCCGACCAGCCCGCCTCCGCCCTGCTGCTGCGCACGGGCGTCCACCTCACCCGGTCCGAGGCGACCGGGGACCTGCGCGCGGTCTTCAAGGAGGGCGGGCGCGAGGGGGACGTGTTCTACCGCGACCGCTGGTCCCACGACAAGGTCGTCCGCTCCACGCACGGCGTCAACTGCACGGGTTCGTGCTCGTGGAACGTGTACGTCAAGGACGGCATCATCACGTGGGAGACCCAGGCGACCGACTACCCGTCGGTGGGCCCGGACCGGCCCGAGTACGAGCCGCGCGGGTGCCCCCGCGGGGCCGCGTTCTCCTGGTACACCTACTCGCCCACGCGGGTGCGCTACCCGTACGGGCGCGGGGTGCTCGTCGAGATGTTCCGCGAGGCCAAGGCGCGCCTGGGCGACCCGGTCGCGGCGTGGGCCGAGATCACCACCGACCCGGTCAAGCGTGAGCGCTACCAGTCGGCGCGCGGCAAGGGCGGGCTGGTGCGCATCACCTGGGACGAGGCGGTCGAGATCGCCGCGGCCGCGCACGTCCACACCATCGGCGCCTACGGGCCCGACCGCATCGCCGGGTTCTCGCCGATCCCCGCGATGTCGCAGGTCTCCCACGGCGTGGGCGCCCGCTTCGTGAACCTCCTCGGCGGCTCCATGCTCTCGTTCTACGACTGGTACGCGGACCTGCCGGTGGCCTCCCCGCAGGTCTTCGGCGACCAGACCGACGTGCCCGAGTCCGGCGACTGGTGGGACGCGGCCTACCTGGTCCTGTGGGGATCGAACGTGCCCGTCACGCGCACCCCGGACGCGCACTGGATGGCCGAGGCCCGCTACCGGGGCCAGAAGGTCGTCACCGTCGCCCCCGACTACAACGACGCCGCGAAGTTCGCCGACGAGTGGCTGGCCCCGCACCCGGGCACCGACGGCGCGATGGCGATGGCCATGGGCCACGTGATCCTCAAGGAGCACTTCGTGGAGCAGCGCACCGAGGCGTTCGACGCCTACGTGCGCAAGTACACCGACCTGCCGTTCCTCGTCGAGCTCGACGAGCGCGACGGCCGCGTGACGCCCGGGAAGTTCCTGCGCCGCGACGCCCTGCCGGGGGAGGACCCGTACGCGGAGTGGAAGCCGGTGCTCCTCGACGAGGCCACCGGGGAGCCGGTGGCGCCCAACGGGACCCTCGGCACCCGCTGGGACGAGGACCGGCCCGGGAAGTGGAACCTCGACCTCGAGGGCGTCACGCCCCGGCTCTCGCTCTACGAGGAGGGCGCCGAGACGGCAGTGGTCGCGCTGCCGCGTTTCGACAGCGTGAGCTTGAACGACAGTGTGAACCTGAACGACAGTGTGAATCTGAACGACAGTGTGAATCTGAACGACGGCACCGGCCCCGAGGACGGCGACGTGTCGGAGCGGGGCGTCCCGGTCCGCCGGGTCGCCGGGCGACTCGTCACCACCGTGTTCGACCTGCTCCTGGCCCAGTACGGGGTCGAGCGGCCGGGCCTGCCCGGGCGCTGGCCGACCGGCTACGAGGACGCGGCCGAGCCGTGCACGCCCGCGTGGGCCGCCTCGGTCACCTCCGTCAAGGCCGACCGGATCGCGCGCATCGCCCGCGAGTTCGCCGCCACCGCCAGGGACTCGGGCGGGCGTGCCATGATCGTCCTCGGCGCCGGCACCAACCAGTGGTTCCACGGCGACACCATGTACCGCTCGTTCCTGACGCTCCTGCTGCTCACCGGCTGCCAGGGCGTCAACGGCGGCGGCTGGGCCCACTACGTCGGCCAGGAGAAGTGCCGCACCCAGACCGGCTGGGCCGCGTACGCCTCCGCGATGGACTGGACCCGGCCCGCGCGCTTCATGGCCGCCACCCCCTACTGGTACCTGCACACCGACCAGTGGCGCTACGACACCTACGACGCCGACGCGCTCCTGTCGGCCACCGGCCCGAACCGCCTGGCGGGCAGGCACACCGCCGACCTCGTCGCCGCCTCCGCCCGCATGGGCTGGATGCCCTCCTACCCCACGTTCGACCGCAACCCGCTCCTGCTCGCCCGCGAGGCGCACGAGTCGGGACTCGAACCCGGCCCGTACATCGCCCGCGAACTCGCGAACGGGGACCTCCGCTTCGCCTGCGAGGACCCCGACGCCCCCGAGAACTGGCCGCGCGTGCTCACCGTGTGGCGCGCCAACCTCTTCGGGTCCTCCGCGAAGGGCGACGAGTACTTCCTCAAGCACCTCCTCGGCACCCAGAACTCCGTCCAGGGGCAGGAGGCCGGACCCGAGCACCGCCCCGACGACGTCGTGTGGCACGGCAAGGCGCCCAAGGGGAAGCTCGACCTGCTGCTCTCCCTCGACTTCCGCATGACCTCCACGACCCTCCTCTCCGACCTCGTGCTCCCGGCCGCCACCTGGTACGAGAAGCACGACCTGTCCACCACCGACATGCACCCGTACGTGCACGCGTTCTCGCCCGCGATCGACCCGCCCTGGCAGGCCCGCACCGACTTCGAGACGTTCCACGCCCTCGCGCGCCGCTTCTCCGAACTCGCCGAAGACCACCTCGGCACCGCCGTCGACCTCGTCGCGGCCCCCCACCAGCACGACACGCCCGGCGAACTCGCCCAGCCGCGCGGCACCGCCCCCGACTGGAAGGCCGCGGGCGTGCCGCCCGTTCCGGGGAAGACCATGCCCGCGATCATCCCCGTCGAACGCGACTACCCCGCCGTCGCCGCCAAGATGGCCGCGCTCGGGCCGCTCACCGAGACCAAGGGCCTGCCCGTCAAAGGCGTCTCGTTCACCCCCGACGCCGAGATCGGCTGGCTCGCGGCCAGGAACGGCACCTCCCGGCAGCACCCGGCGATCGGCCGCCCGCTCATCGACACCGACGTCAAGGCGTGCGAGATGATCCTGGCCCTGTCCGGGACCAGCAACGGCCGCCTCGCCGCCCAGGGGTTCGAGCGCCTCGCCGCCCGAACGGGCACCGACTTCAGCGAACTCGTCCACGGCGCCGCCGAGCGCCGCGTCGTCTTCTCCGACACCCAGCACGGCCCCACCCCCGTCGGCGCCAGCCCCGAATGGTCCGGCAAGGAGGCCCACGACCGCCGGTACTCGCCGTTCACCATCAACATCGAGCACGACAAACCCTGGCACACCCTCACCGGACGCATGCACTTCTACGTCGACCACGACTGGATGCACGAGTTCGGCGAGGCGCTGCCGGTCTACCGGCCGCCGCTGAACATGGCAGCCCTGTTCGGAGAGCCTGCGATCCGAACCGGGAAGCACAGTGGAGAGCCCGAGGTCGGGCCCACCGGTGAGAAGGCCGTCGCCGTCAGGTACCTCACCCCGCACTCGAAGTGGTCCATCCACTCCGAGTACCAGGACAACCTGCTCATGCTCACGCTCTCGCGCGGCGGCCCCAACATCTGGATGAGCCCCGCCGACGCCGAGGCCATCGGCGCCAAGGACAACGACTGGGTCGAGGCCGTCAACCGCAACGGCGTCGTCGCCGCCCGCCTCGTCGTCTCGCACCGCATGCCGCAAGGGACGGTCTACATGTACCACGCCCAGGAACGGGTGGTCGACGTCCCGAAGACCGAGACCACCGGCAAGCGCGGCGGCATCCACAACTCGCTCACCCGCCTCCTCGTCAAACCCACCCACCTCATCGGCGGGTACGCCCAGTTCTCTTACGCCTTCAACTACATCGGCCCCACCGGCAACCAGCGCGACGAGGTCACGGTCGTGCGCAAGCGAACCACCGAGGTGACGTACTGATGGCACGCATCGGCAAGGTCATGGCCCAGGTCGCCATGGTGATGAACCTCGACAAGTGCATCGGCTGCCACACGTGCTCGGTCACGTGCAAGCAGGCGTGGACCAACCGCTCCGGCGTCGAGTACGTGTGGTTCAACAACGTCGAGACCCGCCCCGGCCAGGGCTACCCGCGCCGCCACGAGGACCAGGAGCGCTGGCAGGGCGGGTGGAAGCGCACCGCCGCCGGGCGCCTCAAGCCCCGCGCGGGCGGGCGCCTCAAGAAACTCGCCACGATCTTCGCCAACCCGAAGATGCCCGCCATCCAGGACTACTACGAGCCCTGGACGTACGACTACGAGCACCTCGTCACCGCGCCGCTGGGCGACGACATCCCCGGCGCGCGGCCGCGCTCGCTCCTCACCGGCGAGCCCATGCCCATCACGTGGAGCGCCAACTGGGACGACGACCTCGCCGGCGGCGAAGAGCTGGCGTCGAACGACCCGATCGTGCAGAAGATCGGCGACAAGGTCAGGTTCGAGTACGAGCAGGCGTTCATGTTCTACCTGCCGCGCATCTGCGAGCACTGCCTCAACCCCAGCTGCGTCGCCTCCTGCCCCTCCGGCGCCATGTACAAGCGAGCCGAGGACGGCATCGTCCTGGTCGACCAGGACAAGTGCCGCGGCTGGCGCATGTGCGTCACCGGCTGCCCCTACAAGAAGGTCTACTTCAACCACAAGACCGGCAAGGCCGAGAAGTGCACGCTCTGCTACCCGCGCGTCGAGGTCGGCATGCCCACCGTCTGCTCCGAGACCTGCGTGGGCCGCCTGCGCTACCTCGGCGTCGTCCTCTACGACGTCGAACGGGTCGGCAGAGCGGCCGCCGTCAAGGACGAGCACGACCTCTACCCCGCCCAGCTCGACGTCTTCCTCGACCCCGACGACCCCGAGGTGGCCGCCGCGGCGCTCCGCGACGGCATCCCCGAGCGCTGGCTGGAGTCGGCGCGCAAGTCCCCGGTGTACCGGCTCGCCAAGCACTTCGAGGTCGCGCTGCCGCTGCACCCGGAGTACCGGACCATGCCGATGGTCTGGTACATCCCGCCGCTCTCGCCGGTGGTCGACGCGCTCAGCGAGACCGGGCACGACGGGGAGGACCCCGGGAACCTGTTCGCGGCCATCGACACCCTCCGCATCCCCGTCGAGTACCTCGCGGAGCTGTTCACCGCGGGCGACCCCGAGCCGGTCAAGCGCGTCCTCGCGAAGCTCGCCGCGATGCGCTCCTACATGCGCCGCATCAACCTCGGGCAGGAGCCCGACGAGTCGATCGCCGAGGCGGTCGGCATGACCGGCGCCGACATCGAGGCGATGTACCGGCTGCTCGCGATCGCCAAGTACGACGACCGGTACGTCATCCCCACCGCGTACGGCGTCGACGAGGCCGACCGGGGCGTCATCGACGAGATCGGGTGCAGCCTCGACTTCGAGGGCGGCCCCGGCATGGGCGGCATGGGCGGCGCCGTCCCCTTCGGCGAGGCGTCCGGGAGGCCGCAGCCGGCCTCGGTCGAGAACTTCCACGCCCTGCGCGACCGCCAGACCAGCGACGGCCGCTCCGGACCGGCCCGCCGCTTCAACCTCCTCAACTGGGACGGCAACGGCCGCCCGCCGGGGCTGTTCCCCGACAGGGAACGGGATGCGGCCGACCAGAACACGAGCGACGGCAAGTACCTCGAAGGCAGCGGGGAGCCCAAGTGAACGACGTGATCCGCCAGGCCGCCGCCATGCTCCTGTGCTACCCCGACCAGGGCTTCCGCGACCGCCTCCCGCTCGTGCGGGCCGCCGTCGCCGAACTCCCTCCCGGCGAGGCCCGCGAGGCGCTGACCGCGTTCTGCGCCTACGCCGCCGCCCGCACCGACCTCGAGCTCGGCGGCGAGTACGTCCGCACCTTCGACCTCAAGCGCCGCAGGGCGCTCCACCTGACCTACTACACCGACGGCGACACCCGCAGGCGCGGGCACGCCCTCGCCCGCATCAAGGAGATCTATGGCGCCTGCGGCTGGAGACTCGACGCCGCCGAACTGCCCGACCACCTGGCAGTGGTCCTCGAATTCGCCGCGCGAGGGAACCGGGAGGAGGGCGAACGGCTCCTCGTCCGCTTCCAGCCCGGCATCGAGCTCCTGCGCGCCGCCCTCGCCGGCGGCCCGTACGCCGCTGTCCTCGACGCCGTGGCCGCAACCCTCCCGCCCCCCGACGAAGCCCGCCGCGAGGCCGCCCGCCTGGCCGCCGCCGGCCCACCCGCCGAAGACGTAGGACTCGACCCGTTCGGCAGGGTCCCCCTGGGCATGCCCGCCAAGATCGGAGCCGCGACATGAACCCGACCGTCCTCGACTACATGCTCTGGGGCGCACTGCCCTACGTCGTCATCGCCGTCCTCGTCGGCGGCACCCTCTGGCGCTACCGCTACGACCGCTTCGGCTGGACCACCCGCTCCTCGCAGCTCTACGAGTCCCGGCTCCTGCGCATCGCCAGCCCCGTGTTCCACTTCGGACTCCTCGTGGTGGTCATCGGGCACGTCGTCGGCCTGCTCGTCCCCGAGACCTGGACCGACGCCGTCGGCATCACCAACGACATGTACCACGCCACCGCCCTCTCCCTCGGCGCCGTCGCGGGCGTGACCACCCTCGGCGGCATCGCCCTCCTCATCTGGCGCCGCCGCACCACCGGCCCCGTCTTCAGCGCCACCACCGCCAACGACAAGGTCATGTACCTCGTCCTCGTCGCCGCGATCCTCGCCGGCCTCGCCACCACCCTCCTCAGCGCCGCCGCCGGCCTCACCGGCGCTCACGAGGCCGACTACCGCGAGACCGTCTCCCCCTGGTTCCGCAGCGTCTTCGTCCTCCAGCCCGACGTCGCCGCCATGGCCGCCGCCACCGGCGCCTTCAAACTCCACGCCCTCATCGGCCTCGCCCTCTTCGCGCTCTTCCCCTTCACCCGCCTCGTCCACGCCTTCAGCGCCCCCGTCTGGTACCTCTTCCGCCCCTACGTCGTCTACCGCTCCCGCGACAAGGAGCCCACCCAGGCCACCCGGCCCATCCGCCGCGGCTGGACCTAGAGCGGAAAACCGCGCCGGACGGGTGTGCGCGGGCCCTCCCGGGTCACCCGTGCGGCATGAGAACCGGCCGTCCGCAGGGGCCGCACCGCACGGCCCCGTCGACCGCGAGGAGACGCACATGAGCGAAGCACCGATCGTCATCGCCGGAGGTGGCCTCGCCGCTGCCAAAGCGGCGCAGACGCTCCGCGACGAGGGGTACGGCGGCGACCTCGTCATCGTCGCCGGAGAACCCCACCGGCCCTACGAGCGGCCGCCGCTGTCCAAGGACTACCTGCGCGGCGACGCCGACCGCTCCGCGCTCTTCACCGTCGACGAGGACTGGTACCGCCACCACGCCGACCTGCGCACCGGCGTCCCCGCCACCGGCCTCGACACCGCCGCGCACCGGCTCGCGCTCGCCGACGGGAGCACCCTCGACTACGCGAAGCTCGTCCTCGCCACCGGCGCCACCCCCAGGGCCCTGCCCGTGCCCGGCGCCGACCTGCGCGGCGTCCACCTGCTCCGCACCGTCGAGGACGCCGACCTGCTCAACGCCCGGCTCACGGGCGGGAACGGCCGCGTCGCCATCGTCGGCGACGGCTGGATCGGCATGGAGGTCGCCGCCTCCGCGCGCCAGCTCGGCCGCGACGTGACCCTGTTCGGCATGGGCGCCCAGCCCCTCGAACGGGTCCTCGGCCCCGAGATGGGCCTCGTGTTCGCCCAACTCCACCTCGACCAAGGCGTGGACCTGCGGCGGCGCACCCAGATCGCGAAGATCCTCGGCGAGGACGGCCGCGCCGTCGGTGTCGAGACCACCGACGGCGAACGCGTCGAGGCCGACCTGGTGCTCGTCGCGGTCGGCGTCGCCCCCAACACCGGACTCGCCGCCGCCGGCGGCCTCGAACTGCGCGGCCGCGACCTCGGCGGCGGCGTCGCCGTCGACGCCGCTCTCCGCACCAGCGACCCCGACGTCTGGGCCGCGGGCGACATCGCGAGCGCGCCCTACCCGCACTACGGCCGCCCCGTCCGCGTCGAGCACTGGCAGACCGCCATCGACACGGGCGTGCACGCCGCGAAGGCCGTCCTCGGGTCCGACGCGGCCTTCGACAAGCTCCCGTACTTCTTCACCGACCAGTACGACCTCGGCATGGAGTACGTCGGCTTCGTCGCCGGGCCCGACGCCTACGACACCGTCGTGGTCTCCGGGGATATCGCGTCCCTGGAGTTCGCCGCGTTCTGGACCAAGGACGGGCGCGTCCTCGCGGGCATGGCCGTCAACACCTGGGACCGCGCGGGCGACATCGAGGCCCTGATCCGCGCCGACACCCCGCCCGGAGAGGACGCGCTCCGGTCATTCCGCTGACCGGACCAGGAAGGGCTGCAGCAGGTCCGGCACCGCCTCGTCCGCGAAGTCGAGGATCTCGTGCTCGTCGGCGTCGATCACCGCGTAGTGGCCCTTGCCCGCCGCGGTGGTCGCGTCGAGCGTCATCAGGCCCATGCGCCGCTGGAACACCGACTGCGTGATCCGCCAGCCGATGATCCCCGCCCGGTCGAGGTGGACGGTGGCACGCCGGGTGCTGCCGCGCCGCGACACCAGGTGGCGGCCGGTGAGCGCGTGTCCCAGGGACCGGTACGAGTCGACGGCCGTCCACAGCGCGAACGCCGAACCCAGCACCGCCGCCAGCACGATCGCGGCGCTGAGCAGCGCCGGGAGCGACCACAGCAGGTGCGGCACGACCCCCGCGGCGACCAGCACCGCGACCGCGACGACGGCCCAGCGCAGCCGCCGCGCCCGCGCCGTCCGCGGATGCGGAGCGAGCGCGCAGTCGACCGGGCCGATCACCGACGCCGCCGCGGCGGTCACCGCGGGGAGCGGCGCGGCCGGCACCAGGGTGCTCAGGTCGCTGCCCTGCTCGTCGGTCTTCAGGCCGATCGCGACCACGTCGAGCCGGCCCGCGCCCGCCGACCGGACCCCGAGCGGCTCCACGATCTCGATGCCGCGGATGCGCTCCTCCTCCAGGCTGAGCGACCGCGCGACGAGCAGCCCGCGGCGCACGCGCAGCGTCCCGCCCGGCTCGCGGTCGAGCCGGTGGGCCCACCACGCCTCGCCCTGGAGCGCGAGGCTCGCGACCGCCCCCAGCAGGAGCAGGCCGACCAGGCCGAGCCCGAGCACCGTCCACGCGCCGTGGTCCTCCACGAGGCCGCCGACGATCTCGACGGGCAGGCCGCCCTTGCCGAACCAGTCCGCGACCTGGAAGACCGCGCCGACCGCGGCGCCCGCGAGCATCGGCGTCAGGAACGACAGCGGCGCGTACTTGAGCCAGCCGGGCTCCCACGTGGCCAGCCGCTGCTCGCCGTCCTCGCCCGCTTCGACGGCGGCGCGGCGCAGCAGTTCGCCGCGGAGCCGTTCGGCCTCCTCGCGGTCGACGGAGTCGAGGGTGAGCGTCTGCTCGCTCGTCGACCCCGAGCCGCTGCCGGTCTCGCCGGTGCCGACCTTCACCTTGGCGAGGCCGAAGACGCGTTCGAGCGGGTTGGCGCTCAGGTCGACCGAACGGATGCGCTCGCGCATGAGCGAGCGGCGGGTCTTGAACAGGACCCCGGTGTGCATCTCCACGCGCTGGCCGGTGACGCGGTACCTGGTGATCCGCAGCCGGATCATCTCGTAGACGACGACCGCGCCGAAGACGAGGAGGGCGCCGGGCACGACGAACGCGAGCGCGATGAGCAGGCCCGGTCCGGAGCCGATGCCGATGGCGACGGGCACGCCGGCGGCGACCACGACGCCAAGCATGTACAGGACGGTGACCTTGATGCCGGCGGGGTGGAGCTTGCGCCAGGGCTCGCCGGTCTCGACCGGATCGCCCTCGGGCGCTTGGGGTCCGTGGATCTGCTGCTCGCTCACGTCGCGTCCCCGGGGGTGGCGTCGGTGAGCTCGGTGAGGCGCTCGGCCAGCGCCGACGCCTCGTCCTGGTCGAGCCCTTCGAGTTTCACCGCGCCCGCGGAGGACGCGGTCGTGACGATCACGGTGGACAGTCCGAAGGAGCGCTGGACCGGGCCCTGGGTGGTGTCGACGGTCTGGATGCGCGACATCGGGGCGATCCGCCAGGTGCGCCAGAAGTACCCGGTCAGGGTGTAGACGGCGGTGTCGGTGACCTCCCAGCGGTGCACGCGGTGCCACCACACGGGCAGCGCGAGCGCCGAGGCGAGGCCGAGCACGAGGATCACGGCGGCCGGGCCGAGGAGCCACAGCCGGGCGGGCGGGATGAGGAGGCCCAGGACCGCCAGCGGCACGACCGGGACGGCGGTGGTGATGAGCCACTGCACGCGCCACCAGGGCACGGTGCGGGGGTCGAAGCGGTGCTGGGGCGGGCGGAGGGCGGTCCGTGGAGCGGTCATGCACGAATCGTATGAAATGACCGGGCCGGTCGCTTCCCCTTCGCGGGGGAGATTCCACCGGACGGAAGTCATACCGAGGTACGAAGCGCGGGACCGCCGAAGGTCGGCGGTCCCGCGGGAGTCGTTGCGGGCCTTGCTATCCGATGGAGGCGGCGTCGATCGCGGCGAGTTCGTCGGCCGTGAAGCCGAGGTTCGCCGTCGCGGCGACGTTGGCCTCGAGCTGCGCGACGCTGCTCGCGCCGATGATGACGCTGGTCATGCGCGGGTCGCGCAGGGCCCAGGCGAGGGCGGTCTGCGCGAGGGACTGGCCGCGGGCCGACGCGATCTCGTTCAGGGCCCGGACCTTCGCCATGGTCGCGTCGTCGAGGCGGTCCTCGTTGAGGAAGACGCTGGTGGCGGCGCGGGAGTCGGCGGGGACGCCCTTGAGGTACCGGTCGGTGAGGACGCCCTGCTCTAGCGGGCTGAACACGATGCAGCCGGCGCCGGCCTCCTCCAGCGCGTCGAGCAGGCGGTCGTCCTCGATGCGGCGGTCGAACATCGAGTAGCGCGGCTGGTCGACGAGCAGCGGCGTGCCGAGGTCGCGCAGGATCGCGGAGGCGGCCCTGACCTGCTCGGACGTGTAGTTGGAGACGCCGATGTACAGGGCCTTGCCCGAGCGCACGATCGCGTCGAGGGCGGCCATGGTCTCCTCCAGCGGCGTGTCCGGGTCGGGCCGGTGGTGGTAGAACACGTCGACGTAGTCCAGGCCCAGGCGCTGGAGCGACTGGTCGAGCGAGGACACGAGGTACTTGCGCGAGCCCCACTCGCCGTACGGGCCGGGCCACATGTAGTAGCCCGCCTTGGAGGAGACGACGATCTCGTCCCGGTACGCCTTGAGGTCGGAGGCGAGGAGGCGGCCGAAGTTCTCCTCGGCGCTCCCGGCGGGCGGGCCGTAGTTGTTGGCGAGGTCGAAGTGGGTCACGCCGAGGTCGAAGGCGCGCCGCACGATCGCCCGCTGGGTCTCCAGCGGCCGGGTGTGGCCGAAGTTGTGCCACAGGCCGAGCGAGATCGCGGGCAGTCTGAGGCCGCTGCGTCCGGAGCGGCGGTAGGGCATGGACTCGTAGCGGTCGTCCGCGGGAAGGTAGGTCACCAGTGCACCCTATCCCGTCCGGCAAGCGTTGTCATAGGGTTCGGGCCCGGGTGAACCCGGGGTGAACGGCTACGCGTGCGGGTCGAACTTGTAGCCGAGGCCGCGGACCGTGACGAGGTGGCGCGGCTTGCCCGGCTCCGGCTCGATCTTGGAGCGCAGGCGCTTGACGTGCACGTCGAGGGTCTTGGTGTCGCCCACGTAGTTCGCGCCCCAGACGCGGTCGATGAGCTGGCCGCGGGTGAGCACGCGCCCGGCGTTGCGCAGCAGCATCTCCAGCAGCTCGAACTCCTTGAGCGGGAGCTGCACGTCGCCGCCGCCGACGGTGACGGTGTGGCGGTCCACGTCCATGCGCACCGGCCCGGCCTCCAGGACCGTGACGATCGGGTCGTCGGGCTCGGCCGAGCGGCGCAGCACGGCCCGTATGCGGGCCACCAGCTCGCGCGAGGAGTACGGCTTGGTGATGTAGTCGTCGGCGCCCAGCTCCAGGCCCACCACCTTGTCGACCTCGGAGTCCCGGGCCGTGACCATGATGATCGGCACGTTCGAGTTGGCGCGCAGCTCCCGGCAGACCTCGGTGCCGGACTTCTCCGGCAGCATCAGGTCGAGCAGGACCACGTCGGCGCCGGCGCGCTCGTACTCCTTGATGGCGGCGTCGCCGTCGGCGGCGACCGCCACCTCGAAGCCCTCCTTGCGGAGCATGTAGGAGAGGGCATCGGAGAACGATTCCTCGTCTTCAACTACGAGCACGCGGGTCACGAGTGAACCTTTCTAGCGGGCGGCTTGCTGGCTTGTTCCGATTTCATCCGAGTCCGGTGCCGTGGCGTCGGACGGAAGGGAACGAGCAGGCAACATCAAGGTAAACACTGATCCGGCATCGGGCATACTGGACACTTCCACCCTACCCCCGTGATTGACCGCCACATGCTTGACGATCGCCAGGCCGAGGCCGGTGCCGCCGGTCGCGCGCGACCGGGCCGCGTCCACCCGGTAGAAGCGCTCGAAGATCCGGTCCAGCTCCTCCGCGGGGATGCCGATCCCCTGGTCGCGGACGGCGATGCACACCATCTTGACCCCCGCGAGGTGCCCGTTCGGGGACGTCACCGAGGTCTCCACCTCCACCGCCGTGTGCTCAGGTGAATAGGAGATGGCGTTGCCCACGAGGTTCTTCACGGCGGTGACGAGCTGCGGCTCGTTCCCGAGCACCTCGGTGTCCTCGACGCCGGTCAGGCGCAGCTCGATGCCCTTCTCCTCGGCCGCTATCCGCGTCTGGTCGAACGCCTCCATCACGATCCGGTCGACCTCGACCGGCTCGGGGTCGGGCAGCTTCTCCGCGCCCTGGAGCCGCGACAGCTCCAAAAGGTCGGTGACCAGGTGGTTCATGCGCTTGGACTCGGAGCGGATGCGGTCGGCGAAGCGCGCGGCCGCGTCGGGGTCCTCCGCGGCGTCCTTGAGCGCCTCGGACAGGATCTGCATCGCGCCGACCGGGGTCTTCAGCTCGTGGCTGATGTTCGCCACGAAGTCCCGGCGGACCCGCTCGACCCGGTGCAGCTCGGAGATGTCCTGGAACTCGGCGACCGAGACGCCGTCGGGCAGCGGCGTGATGCGCACGCTCACCGCGCTCGGCTCGCCCATGACCTGCTTGGGGACCTCGATCTCGGCGTCCCGGTAGCGGCCCGAGCGCCGCGCCTGCGCGAGCAGCGCCCGCAGCGTCAGCGACACGATCTCGTGGTCGTCGACCAGGCCCAGGTCGCGGGCCGCGCGGTTGGTGTACAGGACGCGGTTGTGGTCGTCGACCAGGCAGACGCCGGTCCGCAGCAGGCCGACCGCGGCCTCCCACGGGCGGGTGTCGGGGACGGGGGCGGACCGGGGCTCGGGGTGGGGCGCTCCCCGGTGCCTGATCCTCATGAGTGCGGTCGCGGCGGCGCCGAAAGCGGCACCGGCGGCGAGACCGGTCAGGACGCGCCCGACGCCTCTCCCGAGGCTCTTGGGCTGCGGTTCGTTGTGGGCCACGACCCCAGGTTAAGCAGAAAACGGCCCGGCGTCGAGCACCGGGCCGTCATCGAAGTCACACGCCGTTCACCCGGCGCGGTCGCCTCCGCCTACTTCTTGCCCTGCGCGGCGACGGCCGCGGCGGCCGCGGCGGCGGCCTCGGGGTCGAGGTACTCGCCGCCGGCCTTGACGGGCTTGAGGGTCGCCTCGTCCAGCTCGTACTTGAGGGGCATGCCGGTGGGGATGTTCAGCTTGACGATCGCGTCGTCGGAGATCCCGTCGAGGTGCTTCACGAGCGCGCGCAGCGAGTTGCCGTGGGCGGCGACGAGCACGGTCTTGCCGGCCTTGAGGTCGGGGACGATGCCGTCGTACCAGTAGGGGAGCATGCGGTCGAGCACGTCCTTGAGGCACTCGGTGCCGGGGCGGACCTCGGGGGCCAGGTCGGCGTAGCGGGCGTCGCCGTCCTGGGAGTACTCGGAGCCGGGCTCGATGACCGGCGGCGGCACGTCGTACGAGCGGCGCCAGATCATGAACTGCTCCTCGCCGAACTCGGCGAGCGTCGCGGCCTTGTCCTTGCCCTGGAGGGCGCCGTAGTGGCGCTCGTTCAGGCGCCAGGAGCGCTTGACCGGGATCCAGGAGCGCGCGGCCTCCGACAGCGCCAGCTCGGAGGTGTTGATGGCGCGGCGCAGCAGCGAGGTGTGGACGACGTCGGGGAGCAGGTCCGCGTCGGCGAGCAGCCGCCCGCCGCGGCGCGCCTCGTCCTCGCCCGAGGCCGAGAGCTTGACGTCGACCCAGCCGGTGAACAGGTTCTTGGCGTTCCATTCGCTTTCGCCGTGGCGAAGCAGCACGAGAGTGTAGGTCATGCCCCCTATCCTGCCGCCTCCGCGCGCCCCCGGCCCCCGGGTCGCCGCGAAGGTGTGGCGGCCGTCGCGCCGGGGCGTTCCGCCTGGTGGGATCAGTCCGCGGGGCGCAGGTGCTCGAAGGCGGCGAGGTTCGCGGTGGACTCGCCTCGGGCGAGGCGCCAGCGCCACTCCTGCTGGATGGAGGTCTTGAAGCCGAGTTCGAGGATGGTGTCGAACACGGTGTCGGCGGCCTCCAGGACCTGGCCGAGGACCCGGTCGAGCTCGTCGGCGTCGATCGCGGCGAAGGGGAGGCGGCCGACGAGGTGGATGTCGCCGCTGCCGTCGATCGCGAACGCGACGGCGTACAGCTTCCCGTTGCGGCGCAGCAGCTCCTCCCAGACCGCCGCGCGGTTCTCCTCGGGGCTGCGGGCGACGAACGCCTCGACGCGGAGGGCGTGGTCCTCGATGACGAGGCCGCACTCGGTGGCGAGCTTGCGCCGGCCGGGGAGGGTCACGACCGCCGAGCGCGGCGTGTCCAGGCGGTAGTCGGCGCCGGTCTCGTCGAGGGCGGCCGCGAGTCGCTCGATCACCGGTTCAGCGTAATCGCCTGGGAGCGGCGCAGGACGGCGCGCCGGTAGGCGGCGCCGAGCCCTTCGGCGGTGGCCTGCCACGAGAACAGGGCGGCGTGGGCGCGGGCGCCGGAGGCGAGGCGTTCGCGCAGGGCGCGGTCGCGCATGAGGCGCCCGACGGCGCCGGCCCAGTCGTCGGCGCGGTGGGAGTCGACGAGCATCCCCGAGACGCCGTCGTCCACGGCGGTGGTCAGCCCGCCGACTTTCGCGGCGAGCACGGGCGTGCCGCTGGCCTGGGCTTCGAGGGCGACGAGGCCGAACGACTCGTTGTAGCTGGGGACGGCGACGGCGTCGGCGGCCCGGTACGCCTGGGCGAGCGCCTCGCCCGAGCGCGGGCTGCGCCACTGCACCCGGTCGCCCAGGCCGAGTTCCCCGGCGAGTTTGGGGAGCCAGTACAGGTCGGTGTTCGAGGGCCCGCCGACGAAGACGGGGACGATGCGCTCGGCGAGGGCGGGGTCGGTCTCGCGCAGCCGCGCGAGGCCGCGCAGGAGCACGTCGGGGGCCTTGGCGGGCTGGATGCGGCCGACGAACGCGACGACGAGCGCGTCCTGGGGGAGCCCGAGGGCCTCGCGGGCGGCGTAGCGGTCGCCGGGGCGGAACACCCCGAGGTCCACGCCCGGGTGCACGACCTCGACGCGCCGGGCGTCGGCGGCGTAGTAGTGCTGGAGTTCGGCGGCCTCGGCGGCGGTGTTGGCGATGAGGAGGTCGGCCTCGGTGGTGATCTGCTCCTCGCCGCACACGCGGCCGATCGGCTCGGGCTTGTCGCCCTCGGCGAGCTGCGCGTTCTTCACCTTGGCGAGGGTGTGGAAGGTCTGCACGAGCGGGACGTTCCACCGGTCGGAGGCCACCCACGCGGCCTGGCCGCTGAGCCAGTAGTGGGCGTGGATGAGGTCGTAGTGGCCGGGCCGGTTGTGCGCCTCGGCGCGCAGGAGGCCGCCGGTGAAGGCGCACAGCTGCGTCGGCAGGTCGTTCTTCGACAGGCCCTCGAAGGGCCCGGCGGGCAGGTGGTGGACGAGGACGCCGGGGGCGGCCTCGACGGTGGGGGGCTCCTCGGAGCTGGTGGCGCGGGTGAAGATCTCGACCTCGACGCCGGCGCGGGCGAGTTCGCGCGCGGTGTTGAGGACGTACACGTTCATGCCCCCGGCGTCGCCGGTCCCCGGCTGGGCGAGCGGGGAGGTGTGGACCGAGACCATCGCGACGCGGCGGACCGCCTGCTTGCGGCATCGGGCCCGGAACGCCGGTGTGCGCCGTTGACTCACGTGTCTTTCCTCTCCCGCGGCTGCCATCCCCTAGAGCAACGCGCAAAACCCTCGCCATCCTTCCGCCTGGGGGTGTCCGGGCACAACCGCCGCACGCGCGGGAGTGACGAACTCCGCATTCCCGCAAGACGTGAAGCGACATGACGTTTTCATGCCGTTTCGTGGCCGAATGGTGACACTCGGTCGGGGGAAGCCGGAATTTCTCTCGCGACACGACCGGGAATGAGCCTCAAATCCGGGCAAGTCGGCCATGATGGGGAGACTTGTCATCACCAGGGGGGAGACAACACCATGAGCACTGCAACCGTGCCCGCCGCCAGGCAGCCCACGATGTCGCCGGTGTCCAAGTTCGGCCAGACGCACTCGCTTCGCCGCCTGCCCGTCCAGGAGCGCTCGGCCGCCCGCGTGCGCCGGATGCTCGACGCCGCCGCCGACCTCATCGAGGAGGTCGGCTACGACCGGCTCTCGACCACGGCCATCGCCCAGCGCGCCGACGTCGCGATCGGCTCGGTCTACCAGTTCTTCGGGGACAAGCGCTCGCTCGCCGAGGCGCTGTCGCAGCGCTACATCGACCTGTACTTCGAGCGCCTGACCGCGCGCTTCGACGCCGAACCCCCCGCCGACTGGCGGGCCGGGGTCGAGGCCGCGATCGCCGAGTACGTCCACATGTACCGCACGGCGCCGGGCTTCCGCGTCCTCCACCTCGCCGACGCGATCGACCCCGGCCGGGCCGACGCCGTCACCACCGGCGGCGACGTCATCGCCGACCAGATCCTCGCCGGGCTCGCCCAGCGCTTCGGGATCGGCGGGGACGACGAGCTCGGCAAGACCGTCACCGTCGCCGTCGAGACCGGGCAGGCCCTGGTCCGCCTGGCCTTCCGCCGCGACCCCGAGGGCTGCTCGGCCTCGATCGCCGAGGCCAACGGCGTCGTCTGCGACTACCTCGCCCGCCGGCTCCCGTAGCCGCGAAACACCAGGCCCGGACGCGGGCCACTATCCGACCGCGCCGGGACGCAGGGCCGCATCGGGCCGACTAGTCTCGTAGTCGACCCGGTGCGGTCTCTGACTTTCGAGGAGCAGCATGGCGAACACCCTTGCCGACATCCAGACGGTGCTGCGGATCAAGCCGTTCCGACGGCTGTGGACCGTACTCGGCCTCGCCTCCTTCGGAGACTGGCTCGCGATCTTCGCCACCGCCGGATTCGCGCAGTCCCTGTTCGACGACCCCGCGGCCAAGGGCGCCGCGTTCTCCGCCACCATCGTGCTGCGGCTCCTGCCGTCCCTGGTGCTCGGACCCGTCGCCGGGGTGTTCGCCGACCGCTTCGACCGGCGCAAGACCATGGCCGCGTGCGACACCGCCCGGTTCCTGCTCATCGCCTCGGTCCCCACGGTCTACCTCATCACGAACAACACCGCGTTCACCGTCGTCTGGCTCGCCGTCGCCCAGCTCTGCATCGAGGGCGCCGTCCTCATCTGGTCGCCCGCGAAGGAGGCCGCGGTCCCCAACCTGCTGCCCCGCGAGAAGTACGAGGCGGCCAACCAGCTCAGCCTCGCCACCACCTACGGCATCGCCCCGCCCCTCGCCTTCGCCGTCCTCGCCGTCCTCGAACGCGGCTCCGGCGTCTGGGCGAACCTCGGCTCCTGGGCCGAGCCCATGGTCATCGCGCTCTACCTCACCGCGGCCATGTTCGCGATCCTCGCCGTCACCGTCTACTTCTTCATCCCGCAGATCTCCGGCCGCTACGGCCAGGTCGCCGCCAAGACCACCAGCGTCTGGCACGACCTCGTCGAGGGCTGGTCCTACCTGCGCACCTCCGAGCGCGTCCGCGGCCTCATCCTCGGCATGCTCGGCGCCTTCAGCGGCGCCGGCATCCTCATCGGCGTCGGCACCGTCTACGCGGGCACCCTCGGCGCCGGCGACGCCGCGTTCTACACCCTCGCCGTGTTCCTCTTCCTCGGCCTCGGCGCCGGCATCGCCTTCGGCCCCAAGCTCATCGGCGAACTCTCCCGCCTCCGCTGGTTCGGCATGAGCATCGTCCTCGCCGGCGCCGGCCTCGCCCTCGACGCCGTCGCCCCCCACATGGTCTTCTCGATCCTCGGCTCCGTCGTCATCGGCCTCGGCGCCGGCATGGCCTTCCTCGCCGGGATCACCCTCCTCCAGCGCGAGACCGAGGACGAGATCCGCGGCCGCATGTTCGCGTTCATCGCCGTCTCCGCCCGCGTCATCCTCATGCTCGCCATGACGATCTCCGCCCCCCTCGCCGGCTGGCAGGCCGCCCGGCGCCTCGACCTCGGATTCACCGCGGTCGAGGTCTCCATGAGCCGCATCCTCCTGTTCGTCGCCGCCGCCCTCGTCGTGTGGCTCGGCGTCACCGCGTTCCGCTCCATGGACGACAAGCCCGGCGTCCCCGTCCTCGCCGACCTCTGGTCCTCCCTGCGCGGCCGCCCCCTCTCGCCCGCCCTCCCGCTCGCCAGCGACGGCTTCTTCGTCGTCTTCGAAGGCGGCGAAGGCGCCGGCAAGTCCACCCAGTCCGTGAAGCTCTCCGCCTGGCTCAAACTCCGCGGCTACGAGGCCGTCCTCACCCGCGAACCCGGCGCCACCGACATCGGCATGCGCATCCGCTCCCTCCTGCTGGACCCCGCCACCAAGGACGGCGGCGAGACCGCCCCCTCCCCGCGCGCCGAAGCCCTCCTGTTCGCCGCCGACCGCGCCCAGCACGTCGAGAAGGTCATCCGGCCCGCCCTCGAACGCGGCGCCGTCGTCGTCTCCGACCGCTACATCGACTCCTCCATCGCCTACCAGGGCTCCGGCCGCGAACTCGGCAAGGACGAGGTCGCCTGGGTCTCCCAGTGGGCCACCGGCGGCCTCAAGCCCGACCTCACCGTCCTCCTCGACGTCGACCCCGCCCAGGGCCTCCACCGCGCCAAGGCCGGCGGCGACGGCGACCGCCTGGAGCAGGAGCGCCTCGACTACCACGAGCGCGTCCGCGAGACCTTCCTCGGCCTCGCCGCCGCCGACCCCCGCCGCTACCTCGTCGTCCCCGCCGGCGGCACCCCCGACGAGATCGCCGCCAGGGTCCGCGAGGCCGTCGCCGAACGCCTCGACATCCGCACCCAGACCGCCCGCACCGACGCCGGCTGGCCCGGCCTCGACACCGACAAGGACGCCCCCCGCACCGACACCGAGTACGGCTGGGACAACGTCGCCGAAGAGGCCGGTCGGGCGTGACCGCCGGCGTCTTCGACGAGCTCGTCGGCCAGGACGAGGCCCGCCGCGTCCTCGGCGCCGCCGCCCGCGGCACCGGCATGACCCACGCCTGGCTGTTCACCGGCCCGCCCGGCTCCGGCAGGTCCACCGCCGCCGTCGCCTTCGCCGCCGCCCTCCAGTGCCCCGACGGCGGATGCGGCGAATGCCACGCCTGCCGCACCGCGCTCGGCGGCACCCACCCCGACGTCACCCGCGTCATCCCCGAGGGCCTGTCCCTCGGCGTCGACCAGGTCCGCGGCCTCATCCTCGACGCCTCCCGCGCGCCCACCTCCGGGCGCTGGCAGGTCCTCATCATCGAGGACGCCGACCGCCTCACCGAAGCCGCCGCGAACGCCCTGCTCAAAGCGGTCGAGGAACCGCCGGAGCGGACGGTGTTCCTGCTGTGCGCCCCCTCGACGAACCCCGCCGAGGTCTCGGTGACGATCCGCTCCCGCTGCCGCGTCATGGGCCTGCGCCAGCCGCCGCCCGGGGCGATCGCCGACCTCCTGGTCGCCCGCGACGGCCTCGACCGGCGCGAGGCGGAGCTGTTCGCCGCCGCCGCGCAGGGCCACGTGGGCCGCGCCCGGCGGCTCGCCACCGATGCCGAGGCCCGCGCGAAGCGGCACGACGTCCTCCAGATCCCCAGGCGCCTCACCGGGCTCGGCGCGTGCTTCACCGCCGCCGTCGAGCTCATCGAGGCCGCCGAGGCCGAGGCGTCCGGCACGTACACCGACCAGTCGGCGACCGAGCGGGAGGCGCTGGAGACCGCGCTCGGCAAGGGCGGCACCGGCAAGGGCGCGTCGCGGGCCGCGCGCGGCGCCTCGGCGGCGCTCAAGGAGCTTGAGAAGCGCCAGAAGACCCGCGACACGCGCGCGCAGCGCGACTCGCTCGACCGGGCCCTGGTGGACCTGGCGGCGTTCTACCGCGACGCGCTCGCGGCGGGCTTCGGGGCGCGCGTGGACCCGATCCACCCGGACATGGCCGACACGACCCGCGCGGCCGCCTCGCGGCTCAGCGCCGAGTCGCTGCTGCGCCGCATCGACGCGATCCTGGAGTGCCGCAAGGCCATCGAGGCGAACGTGCGCCCGCGCATCGCGGTCGAGGCGATGATGCTCTCCCTGTGGCGGGCCTGAGCCCGGTCCCGATGTCGCACCCGTGCGTCACCCTCGTACCGGGGGCCCGCGGTCGCGACACCCCCGGCCCCGGGGGCGGCCTACTGGGTCCAGAGGTGGTGGATGTACGCGTCCTGGGCCTTCGGGATCTGCCCCGAGCGCCGCCACCGGTACCAGGCCCGCTCCTCGACCACGCGCACGCAGAAGTCCCCGTCGGTCTCGAACGGCTCGGAGACGCACCGGAAGTCGTCCCGGAACAGCCCGTCGACCCAGTTCCAGACGCGCCGGCCGATGAGGTTGGGCACGTCGGAGGCCGGGTAGGGCCGGCGCACTGGCGGCGCGTCGGGGTCGGAGAGCCGCTCGATGAGGTAGCCGGGGCGCGGTGCGCCCGTGCCGGGCTCGGGGCGCTGCACCCACACGTCGGCGGCCGGGACGAGGCTCGCATAGGCGTCCCCGTCGCCGTCGATCGCGCGGTAGTAGTCGGCCTCGGAGATGAGCGGGACGACGAGCATCCCGTCGCGCGTGACGGGGTCGTCGGCGCGGAGGTCGAACTGCCATCCGCACCCCGGCGCGCCGGTGACGACCCGGGAGGAGTGGAGGTCGAACGCCCTGCCCGCGGGCACCGGGACCAGGGCCGGAGGCGGATCCGGGACCTCGAATGAGCTGTCCGACAAGCCCAATGGACGCTCCTGACCTTATGTGACAACTGCGTGCAAGGGGGACCGGAGAAAAGCATAGGGGGTTGGCACACTCTGGGGATTCACGGCCCTGGCGGCGGTCGTAGAGTTCTCTGTATCAAGCACGGCGCGACACCCTGAGGATGGAAGAACGATGAGCGAGTACGACGAAGCGGCCCCGGTCGAGGAAGACGTCACCGAGGACTACACCGCTGAGGAAGACACCACCTACACCGAGGACTACAGCTACGACGAGACCGCGGTCTCCTCGGTGGACGAGTCCTTCGACGTGAACGGCGACGGCTACGAGGACACCACGATCTCGGCCGACGGCGTCACCCTGATCGACGCGGACGGCGACGGCGACGCCGAGGGCGTGGCCACCGACTACGACGGCGACGGCATCAGCGACGAGCTGATCCTGGACACCGACGGCGACGGCTCGCTCGAGTCCTACGCCTCGGACACCGACGGCGACGGCCTCATCGACACCTACGAGTCCGACACGGACGGCGACGGCCTCACCGACCAGGTCTCGGTCGACTACAACGGCGACGGCTACGTCGACTCGGTCGCCACCGACACCAACAACGACGGCTTCACCGACGTCGTCGCGGAGGACTACAACTCCGACGGCTTCGTGGACGAGATCGCGGTGGACTCCGACGCGGACGGCGTCACCGACACCGTCCTCCAGGACTCCGACGGCGACCTGTTCCTGGACCAGGTCTACACCGAGGCCACCCCCGAGGGCGACTCCTTCCAGTCGCAGACCGGTCAGGTCTTCTAACGACCCGGTGCTCGAGTCCGGACACCCCTGGCCTCAGTCCCCTCCATACGCGAAGGCCGGATGCCGATGGCATCCGGCCTCTCGTCGTCTCCGGGCCCGGTTCGGGACCCCCGGCGGCGTCCCGCCTCAGCCGGTGGTGCCGCGCAGGAGCGACATGGCCTCGGCGCGGGTGCGGGCGTCGGACTGGAGGCTGCCGCGCACCGCGGAGGTGATGGTGCTGGAGCCCTGCTTCCTGATGCCGCGCATCGACATGCAGGTGTGCTCGCATTCGACGACGACGATGACGCCGGTCGCCTCCAGGGACGTGTAGAGCTGGTCGGCGATCTGGCTGGTGAGGCGCTCCTGGACCTGCGGGCGCCGGGAGTACACCTCGACGAGGCGCGCGAGCTTCGACAGGCCCACGATCTGCCCGCCGGCGCCGGGGATGTACCCGACGTGGGCGACGCCGGTGAACGGCAGCAGGTGGTGCTCGCAGAAGGACTGGACCTCGATCTCGCGCACGAGCACGAGCTCGTTGTGGTTCTCGTCGAAGGAGGTCTTGAGGACCTGGGCGGGGTCGACGCGGAGTCCGGCGAACAGCTCGGCGTAGGCGCGGGCGACGCGGCGGGGGGTCTCCTTGAGGCCGGGCCGGTCGGGGTCCTCGCCGATGGCGGCGAGGATCTCGCGGACGGCGGCCTCGATCCGGTCGAGGTCGACGGCGTCCTCGACGGGGCTGCCGTTGATGCGGCCGTCGATGAGGCGTGCGGCCAGGTTGTCGAGTTCAGCCATGGCGCAAGCTTACGGTCTGGCCCTCCGGATCCGAGTGCGCTTCGTCACGCACTGGAAACGCGAGGGCCCGCCTACGCAGGTAGGCGGGCCCGGTAAAGATTTCGCTACGGTTGCGGGCTCTGGCCCTCGGTCCCCGGTCCGATCTCGATGCCCGCTTCGGGGCCCTCGGCGGGCCGGGACCCGTTCGGGGTCGACACGGGCGGCTGCCCGAGCTTGCGCTTGTCGGTCCCGTTGAAGGGGGACATGGGCGGGCGCTTGACCACGCGCGTCGCGATCCGCTCCAGGTCCTCCTGGTTGAGGGTCTCCTTCTCGAGGAGCTCGGTGACCATCTGGTCGAGGACGTCCCGGTACTCGGTGACGATGGCGTACGCCTCGTCGTGGGCGATCTCGATGAGGGCCCGCACCTCGGCGTCGACGAGCGCGGCGATCTCGTCGGAGTAGTCCTTCTGGTGGCCGTACTCGCGGCCCAGGAACGGCTCGGAGCCGCTGGAGCCGTACTTGACGGCGCCGAGCTTGGCCGACATGCCGTACTCGGTGACCATGGCGCGGGCGACCTTGGTGGCCTTCGAGATGTCGTCGGAGGCGCCGGTCGTCGGGTCGTGGTAGACGAGCTCCTCGGCGGCGCGCCCGCCGAGCGCGTACGCGAGCGTGTCGATCATCTCCGAGCGCGTCTGCGTGTACTTGTCCTCGGTCGGCAGCACCAGCGTGTGGCCCAGGCTCCGGCCGCGCGGCAGGATCGTGAGCTTGTGGACGGGCGCGGCGTGGGGGAGCGCGTGGGCGACCAGCGCGTGGCCGGACTCGTGGTACGCGGTCATCTTCTTCTCGGCCTCGCCCATGACGCGGCCCTTGCGCTCGGGCCCGGCGATGACGCGGTCGATGGCCTCTTCGAGGGCGTCGGCGGAGATCGCCTTCTCGTTGTGGCGGGCGGTCAGGAGCGCGGCCTCGTTGATGACGTTCTCGAGGTCGGCGCCGGAGAACCCGGGGGTGCGGCGCGCGATGGTGTCGAACTCGACGTTCGGGACGAACGGCTTGCCCTTGGCGTGGACGGCCAGGATCGCCTGGCGCCCCTCCTTGTCGGGGGCGTCGACGGGGATCTGGCGGTCGAAGCGGCCGGGGCGCAGCAGGGCCGGGTCGAGGATGTCGGGGCGGTTCGTGGCGGCGATGAGGATGACCCCGCCGCGCGTGTCGAAGCCGTCCATCTCGACCAGGAGCTGGTTGAGGGTCTGCTCGCGCTCGTCGTGGCCGCCGCCCATGCCGGCGCCGCGGTGGCGGCCGACGGCGTCGATCTCGTCGACGAAGACGATGGCGGGCGCGTTCTCCTTCGCCTGGGTGAACAGGTCGCGGACGCGGCTGGCGCCGACGCCGACGAACATCTCGACGAAGTCGGAGCCGGAGATGGAGTAGAACGGGACCCCGGCCTCGCCGGCGACGGCGCGCGCGAGGAGGGTCTTGCCGGTGCCGGGCGGGCCGAACAGGAGGACGCCCTTGGGGATCTTGGCGCCGAGCTCCTGGTACTTCTTCGGGTCCTCGAGGAAGTCCTTGATCTCGCGGAGCTCCTCGACGGCCTCGTCGGCGCCGGCCACGTCGTCGAACGTGGTCTTCGGGGTGTCCTTGGACACCATCTTCGCCTTGGACTTGCCGAAGTTGAGGACCCGCGAGCCGCCGCCCTGCATCTGCGACATGAAGAAGAGCAGCAGCAGGACGATGAGGACGATGGGGAGGAGGCTGAGCAGGAAGCTCACGAACACGGAGGTCTCGTTGACCTCGGTGTCGAACTTGACGCCGGCCTCTTCGAGCTCGCCGGCGACGGTCTCCATCATCCCCGCGGGGAGGTACGCCTCGACCTGGGTCTCGTCGTTCAGCGTGAGCTGGACGAGCTGCTCCTTGTCGAGGAGGTTCGCCTCCTTGACGTTGCCGTCGTTGATGTCCTTGAGGACCTCGGAGGTGGTGGCCTCGTCGTAGTCGGAGCCGCCGGACCAGAAGCTGCCGATGAGGACCGCGATGAGGGCGATGAGCACGATCCAGACGAGCGGCCTGCGGAAGAACCGCTTCCGCTCAGGTGTGGGTCTCCCGGCGTCGACCACTCGTTTCCTCCTGCTGCGTTCGTCGCGTATCCGTGCGGGGCCGCGGTCGTGTCGGCACGCGGGCCTCGCTGGCGCCTCGCTGGGTTTCCTTGGCCGCAAGGCGTTGCCACCTCGAACGTACACGGTGTGAAGGTTCGGCGTCCCGCAGCGGTCGCACCCCTGAAACGGCGCTCCGCGCCGGAAACCGCCCTTTACCCGCCCCGCCGATAGTCCGTAATTAGTACCACGGGCGGCTTGACTTCGCCCACCCAAGCCTGCGGCGCGAGCGAACGGGTGGCACCCTTGTTACATGACGTCGGAGTTGGCCAGCCCAGCATCAGTGCCGTCCCCCGCAGCGGAGGACGCGGTGTTCGATCCGGATTCGTGGTACGCCGAGCAGATCGAGCGCACCATCATCACCGAGGAGGAGATCCGAGCGAAGGTCGCCGAGCTCGGCGAGCGGGTCTCGGCCGACTACGCGGCCGGGCTGATCGAGGACGGCGACGAGCTGCTGCTCGTGGGCGTGTTCAAGGGGGCGGTCATGTTCATGGCCGACTTCGCGCGGGCCCTGTCGGTGCCGGTGAAGATGGAGTTCATGGCGCTGTCCTCGTACGGGAGCAGCACCACCTCCTCGGGCACGGTCCGCATCCTCAAGGACATCGACTCCGACGTGGCGGGCAAGCACATCCTCGTCGTCGAGGACATCATCGACTCGGGCCTGACGCTGTCGTGGCTGCTCAAGTACCTCGAAGGGCTGCGCCCGGCGTCGGTCGCGGTGGTCTCGATGCTCCGCAAGCCCGGCGTGCAGCGCGTCGACATCCCGATCGCTTACCTGGGCTTCGACATCCCGAACGAGTTCGTCGTCGGCTACGGCCTCGACTACGCCGAGCGCTACCGTGAACTCCCGTTCATCGGCGTCCTCAAGCCCGAGGTCTACCAGTAGCGGCTCATCATCGCTTCCCTTTCCGTCGCAGGCCCGCGCATTCGCGCGGGCCTTTCCTCTTCACTGGCAATTCTCCCAGTTTCGCTATCAGCGGAACCGACCGGCGACACGCCGATTCCTGTCGCACCCCCGAGTCAGGGTTCTATCCGGGGCCCGAAATCCCGCCTCGCAAGGTGCCCGCCCGCGCCCTCGATACTGCTAACGATTCGAACGGCCCGGCCGCATCGACCCCGAATGTCTCCTCGGTCCTGTCGGACCCCAGGCGCAGGGTTGGTACCGGGGGCCCGCGATCCGACTCCGCGAGGCGCTCGACCCTGCCCTCGATCCGGACCGATCCTCGGCCTGGGGCGGCTTCCGGCGTGGAACCGAACTCCGATCAGCCCTCGATAGTCCGAGTCCCGCTCACGGCGCCGAGGCGGTCAACCACCCGTCGCTCCGGCGGATCTCGATCCCGCCGGGAAGGAAGGCCGGGCCCTGCCCGCGCCAGTCGGCGACGAGCGCGTCGACCGCCGCGAGGTGCCGGTGGTTGAGCTCGGCCCCGTCGACGCCCGATTCGAGGACCCATGCCCGCAGGACCCGGGTCCGGATCGGCGCCGGGAGCGCCGCGACCCGCTTCGCGTCGAGCCCGTCCGCGGTCCGCTCCGGACCGGGTCCGTCCCCCGCACCTTCCCGATCCGGGCCGCTCGCGGCCCGGCATTCGTCGAGGGCCGCGAGCGCGAGCGCGTCCAGGTGGTCGGTGTCCTCGCCGACGAGCGCCGCGGTGCGCGCCAGGTTCGCCACCAGGTCCTCGCCGAGCACCCCCACCAGCGAGTCGAGCGCCGGCCGCAGCGCCGAGCGCAGGAACCGCGGGTCCGTGTTGTGCGGGTCGGCCCAGGGCTCCAGGCCCCGCTCGGCGCACGCCCGGTGCGTGTCGTCGCGGGCGATCTCCAGCAGCGGCCGCCGGTACCGCCCGCGCACGGCCCGCATCCCGGCGATCCCGCGCGGCCCGGCGCCGCGCACGAGCGCGAGCAGCACGGTCTCGGCCTGGTCGTCCCTGGTGTGCCCCAGCAGGACCGCACTGGCGCCGTGCCGTTCGGCCGCCGCGTCGAGCGCCGCGTACCGGGCCTCCCGGGCGGCCCCTTCGGGCCCGCCGCCGGCGCCGACCGCGACGGTCACCGCCTCGGCCGGGTCGAGCCCGGCGCCCCGCGCCCACGCCGCCACGCCGGCCGCGCGCGCGGCCGAACCCTCCTGCAACCCGTGGTCGACGCTCACGAGCCCGGCCCGCAGCCCCATCCGCGGGGCGCAGAACGCGGCGGTGTCGGCGAGCGCGAGCGAGTCGGGCCCGCCCGAGCAGGCGACGAGCACCAGTGATCCCGCGGGCAGGTCCGCGAGGCCGTGCCGGACGGCGGCGCGCAGGCGCGCCACCGCGGGCGGCAGTCTAGCCACGGGCCCCGAGGACGCGGGCGGTCCACAGCTCCGGCCGGTCGATCTCGGCCTCGGTCGGCAGGTTCGCGGGCGCCTCCCAGACACGGTTGAACCCGGTGACGCCGTGCCCGTTCACGACGTGGTCGACGAACCGCCGCCCGGCCGCGTACTGGCGCATCTTGGCGTCGAGCCCGAGGAGCTGGCGCAGGAACCTCTGGAGCGTCGTCGGGTTGGCGCGGCGCCGGTCGAAGCGGCGGCGCAGGAGCTGCACGTGGTCGATGGAGGTGCGCCCGACCCCGTCCATGACGGCCTCGGCGTGCCCCTCCAGCAGGGTCATGAGCGCTTGGATCTCCGAGATCGCCTGGCGCTGTTCGGGACTGGTGACCGCGGTCATGACGTCGGTGCCCGGTCCCTCCGGCGGCTCCTCCTCGCGGGCGGAGGCGAGCGCGCGGCGCACGGCGAGGGCGAGCCCGGCGGCGGAGGACCGGTCGGGCTCGGCGGCGTCGAAGAAGGTCTGGATGAGCCCGTGGAAGTGGCCGCGCATCCACGGCACGGCCGTGAACTGGGTGAGGTGCGCGGCCTCGTGGACGGCGATCCACAGCCGGAACTCGCGGGAGGGGAGCCGCAGGCGCCGTTCGACCTCGACGATGTTCGGGGCGACGAACAGGAGCCGCCCGGAGTCGGTGGAGAACGTCTCGAACTGGCCGAGGACCCGCGAGGACAGGAACGCGAGGACGGCGCCGGCCTGGACGCCGGTGAGCTTCGCGGCCGCGGTGGGCGCGGCGTCGTCGCCGGGGGCCTCGGCGCCGAGGCCGGTGAGGAGGCGGCGGAACCCGGCGATGTTGATCCGGCTCCAGCGGGCGCGGTCGACCACGTCGACCGGCGCGAGGGTCTCGGGCACGAGCCCGGTGTATTCGGTGACGAGGTCGATCGCGTTGCGCGCGTGGCGGTGCAGGTCGGCGACGACGTCGAGCGCGCCTTCGCGGCTCATCGTCGGCCCGCCCTTGCTGAACGCCCGCGAGCAGGACGCGGCGGTCCGCCAGTCGACTGACGGCAGCATCGGGTTTCCTGCGGGCGGCGCCATCGGTCCAGCCTATCCAGAGCGCAGTCGTCTCGCCACCATCCCGCGCAAGCGGGTCCGAAACGGACCGTACCGGGCGGGCCCGGGGCGAACGAATTCAAATATCGAACGTCTTGAAAGTTTCGGACCTGAGGTGTTACGTTCTTGTGGTGCTCGCAACATCTTGCAGGATTGCGGGCAGAACTTGCACAGGGAGCAACGATGCCTCATCCCAATGCCAGGCGCGCGCTCGCCGCCGCCGGCGGAGCCGCACTCGCCGCGGCCGCCGTCCTCGCGGCCGCCCACCCGCAGACCGCCCCCGACGCCCCCGCGACCGACCTCGCCCCCGCCGCCGCCCTCGATGGCGGCGACTCGATCCTCAACATGTTCGAGTGGACCTGGAACTCCATCGCCGCCGAATGCGCCGGCCCCCTCGCCGACTCCGGCTACACCTACGTCCAGACCTCCCCGCCCAACGAGCACATCCGCGGCGCCGACGCCAGCCCCGGCGAAGCGAACGCCTGGTACATCCACTACCAGCCCGTCAGCTACGAGATCGAGTCCCGCCTCGGCACCCGCGCCGAATACGCCGCCATGACCGCCGCCTGCGAGGCCAACGGCATCGGCGTCATCGCCGACGTCGTCATCAACCACATGGCCGCCGGCTCCGCCACCCAGACCCGCACCGGCTGGAACGGCTCGGAGTACCGCCAGTTCCACTACCCCGACGCGGGCTACGACGCCTCCGACTTCCACAACACCGGCTCCTCGTACTGCGAGATCGACAACTACCAGGACCGGGGCGAGGTCCAGAACTGCCACCTGGTGGGACTCAACGACCTCGACACCTCCCAGACCGACGTGCGCGAGACCATCGCCGCCTACCTCGACGACCTCACCGGCCTCGGCGTCGACGGCTTCCGCGTCGACGCCGCCAAGCACATCTCCGCGACCGACCTCGCCGCCATCATGAACCTCGTCGACGGCGACCCGTACATCGTCCAAGAGGTCATCGGCGCCGCCGGCGAACCCATCACCGAGGCCGAGTACACCGGCATCGGCGACGTCCAGGAGTTCTCCTACTCCTACGACCTCAAGAACCACATCAACGGCTCCTCCGAGGCCCGCCACCTCACCACCATGGGCACGAGCTGGGGCTACACCACGCCCGCGGGCGTCTTCACCGCCAACCACGACACCGAGCGCGGCTCGATGACCATGAGCTACAAGAACGGCCAGGACTACCTCCTCGGCGAGGCGTTCATGCTCGCCTACCCGTTCGGCACCCCCGCCTCCTACACCGGCTACGCGTTCTCGTCCAACCACGCCGGACCGCCCCTCAACGGCGACGGCTCCGTGGCCGACGTCGACTGCGGCAACGACGCCTTCACCTGCATCCACCGCTCCCCGTACATGAGCGGCATGGCCGGCTTCCGCGCCGCCACCGCGGGCGAAGCGGTCGTCAACACCTGGGGCTCGGGCGACGCACTCGCCTTCGGCCGCGGCGACACCGGGCACGTGGTCGTCAACGCCGGGACCGCCGCGGTCTCCCGGACCTTCACCACCTCGCTCCCCAATGGGTCCTACATGGACGTCATCTCCGGCGCGACGGTCGACGTCTCCGGCGGGACCTTCACCGCCACCGTCGCCGCGAAGACCGCGCTGGCGATCTACGTCGGCAACGACTCGGGCGGCGGCAACGGCGGCACGGACGACTGCGTGAACGTGAGCGCGTACGTGACCGGCACGAACATGGGCGACGAGGTCTACATCGTCGGCTCGATCCCGCAGCTCGGCAACTGGACCGCGATCGCACCGGCCCACCTGTCCGGCGCGACCTACCCGACCTGGAAGGGCACGGTGTCGGTCCCGGCGGGCACCACGTTCCAGTACAAGTACGTGATCGTCCGCGCCAACGGCAGCTACACGTGGGAGTCCATCGGCAACCGCACGGCCACCGTCCCGTCCAGCGGATGCCTCCAGCTGAACCAGACCTGGAACACGGCCTGACCTGCTGACACGAAGGGCCCGGGCGCTTGCGCCCGGGCCCTTCCGCATTCCTGAAATCCGCTTCAGCCGCCTTCAGCCTGCATTCAGCATCGACCGGTCACCATTGCCCCACGCGAACCCCCACGGAGGACCGAACGAAAGGAGCCGCACCAGGACCGAACCACCACAAGGCAACCGAACCGCAGCCCAGTCCGAACGTCAGTCACCGGTGCAGTCAGTCAGGGTGGGCGGGGGGCGGGGGGGGGGGGGGGGGGGGGGGGGGGGGGGGGGGGGGATCCCCTCGCTGATCTAACAGCCGCACTGGGCCACGGCGGTCGAGATCTCGTCGAGCGCCGTCTCGACCGCGGTCTCGCCGGTCGTCGCGCCGTTGGAGAGGATCGAGAACACCAGCTGCCTGCCCTCGGCGGTGGTGAGGGTCCCCGTCAGCGAGCTGACGCCGCTGAGCGTGCCGGTCTTGGCCCGCACGACGCCCTTGCCGGCCTCGGCCGTCCCGAACCGGTCGTCGAGCGTCCCCGAGTACCCGGCCACCGGGAGCGACTCGAACACCGACGAGGACGACGAGGACGCCGCGCCCAGCAGCAGCGCCGTGAACGCGTTCGCGGTCATGCGGTTGGAGGGCGACAGGCCCGCGCCGTCGTAGAACACCAGCCCGGTGTTGTCGACCCCGAGGCCCTCCAGGGTCGCCAGATGCACCGTGGACATGGCCGCCCAGGTCATCGCGCCCTCGACCGCCAGCGCGGTCTGGAGGGCGACGGCGTCGGCGAGGAGGTTGTCGGAAGTGAGGATGAACGAGTCGACGAGCGCGGCCATCGGCGCGGAGTAGACCGTCGCGACCTCGTCAGCGCCGGCGTCGGCGGTCCCGGCCTCGACCGCGGCGGCGCCGAGGAGGTCGGCGAACTGCTCGGCCGCGGCCGTCGCGGGGTCGGTGAAGTGCTCGGCGTACTTCGCGGTGTTGTCCTTGCGGCCGCCGTCGACCATGAACGGCGCCATCGGCGCGGTCATGTAGACGAGGTCCTCGGCCGGCACGCCTTCGGCCTTCGGATTGTCGGTGAACACGCTCGTGTCCAGGTAGACGGTGTTCGGCGCGGTGCCGCCGCGGGCTTCGAGCACGAGGTCGGCGAGCTCCTGGAGGCTGGCGCCCTCGGCGTACTGGTCGTAGTAGCCCTCGCCGTCGACGGTGAGCGTCACGTCGCCTCCGGCGACGAGCACGACGCTGTCCTCGGTCGGCCCCTCGACCACGGTGGTCGGGATGCGGTACTCCGCGCCGAGGTGCTCCAGCGCCGCCACGGCCGTGACCACTTTCATCGAGGAGGCGGGCGCGAGCGGCGCGGTGCCCTCCTGCTCGTACAGGACCTCGCCGGTCAGGGCGTCGGCGAACGACGCCGAGGTGCTGCCGTTGAGCCTCGAATCGCCGAGCAGCGCCGGCAGGACCGACGCGAGGTCGGGCATCGGCGCGTCGGCGTCCGAGCTGGCCAGCACGGGTGCGGGCGCGGCCGGCGGGTACGCCTCGGGGGTGGTGAGCGTCCCTGTCCGCGGAGCGGCGACCGACGAGATCTGCCACACCAGGCCGCCGGCGGCGGCTACGGTGACCAGGACCGCGAGTGTCGCGAGCACGCCCGTGAGGACCTTGCGGCGCCGCCGCGGGGCCCGCTGCACGGGCCGCGCGGGACCGGTGGCGCCGGGCCGGGCGTGTGGCGTACTACTCGCGACCTTGGGGTCGGCGTTGTCGCTGAGGGACATGCACAGAGACTAGGCCATTGAGAGCACTGCACAGGAGCCTGGAGGAGGTCGGCCGATGGAGTTCGACGTGACCGTCGAGATCCCCAAGGGGAGCGCCAACAAGTACGAGATCGACCACGAGACCGGTCGCATCCGCCTCGACCGGACGCTGTTCACCGCGACGGTGTACCCGGCCGACTACGGTTTCATCGACGACACCCTGGGCCAGGACGGCGACCCGCTGGACGCGCTGGTGCTGGTGGAGCCCACCTTCCCCGGCTGCGTGATCCGCGCCCGCGCGATCGGCATGTTCCGCATGCGCGACGAGAAGGGCGTCGACGACAAGGTCCTGTGCGTTCCCGCCGAGGACCCGCGCAAGGACCGCTTCAAGGACATCGCCGACGTCCCCGAGTTCGACCGCCTCGAGATCCAGCACTTCTTCACGGTCTACAAGGACCTGGAGCCCGGCAAGAGCGTCGAGGGCGCCACCTGGACCGGCCGCGCCGAGGCCGAGGAAGAGGTCCGCCGCTCCTTCGAGCGCGCGAAGGCCGCCGGCTACCACTCCAACCACTGACGCGAACGAAGCAGCAGGGGCGGCCCGGGAACACTCCCGAGCCGCCCCGCTCGCTATACGCCCGAACCGCGCCCGCCCGGCCCCTTCAGCGCAGCTTCAGCTCCCACCGGGCACCATCGGCCCCGGGGGTGCCGCGTACTACACGCGGGGGTAACTCCGATCCGCCTTCAGCTCCGCTTCAGCCTCTCCGAGGCATCATCGGCCCCGGGGGTGCTGCGAACCGAACGCGCGGGTAGCTCCCGACCGGGCTTCAGCTCCGCTTCAGGCGGCCGCGGGCATCATCGGCTTCGGGGGTGCCGGTTACTACACGCGCGGGTAGCTCGCGATCAGGCGCTCACGATGTCGAGGAGCCACGGCTTGGAGCGGGTCGCGGGCTCGGAGAGCTCGACCTTCCAGCCCTGGCCGGCGAGGAAGTCGCCGAGCTCGGCCGCGGACTCGGGGCGGGCGCCGCCGGCGAGGAGGGCCCGGGCGACCTCGCCGCGGGTCGCCTTCGCCATGTGGGTGACCACGCTGCGCCTGCCGTCGGCGTCCTCCTTGAACACCCGCACCGACACGCCGCGGTCCTTCGGACCCCACACCTGCGCGTACGCGCCGGAGCGGAGGTCGACCACGAGTTCGTCCCGCGCGCCGAGCACTTCGGCCACGGCCGGGCGCCACAGCTTCGCGAGCGTCTCGGTGTCGGGGAGCCTGGCGCTCATCGGCATCCGGTACGGCGGCACGCGGTCGGACGGCCGCAGCAGCCCCCACAGCGGCGAGGCGATGAGCACCTGCTCGCCGTCGGGCAGGTCGCCGAGGCCGAGCCGGTCGTAGAGGACGCCGTTGTACAGCTCCCAGGCGGCGAGGGTCGGGGCGCTGCGCAGCGCCCGGTTCGCCTGGAGGTAGTGCCGCTGGGTCGCAGGGAGTTTCAGCGTGCGGGCGGCGGTCTCCTCGTCGGCGCACAGCTCGACGAGCCGGTCGACCAGGAGTTCGCGGATGGGGTTCAGCGCCGGAGAGGAGAGTCGCCCGAGGTCGAGGGACGGACCGTCGCCTTGGACGGCCTTCCCCTCTGACGGCGGCAGCAGTATGAGCACAGCAGGCGAGTCTACCTGCCCGTCCGCCTGGTGCCGCCGGGGCCGCACCCGCGCGCCCGGCCTCCCGGGTTTTCACCCGACCGGGGGTGCACGGCGCCTTCGCGATCCGCTATAGTACATATGTTCGATTCCAGCGGGAGCGGGCCCGCCCCCACCGAGGGCTACGTGTGACGCGGGGATCGAATAGGCGCGGCGGCGGTTCTCCGCGACTGCCGCCGCGCCGTCCAAGCGGCGGAGCCGAGCCCACACCGCCCGCCGCGGGTTCCACCGCCACCGGCCCGGCGGTGGAGCTTGCCCGAAAACCATTGCCGCGGGCTCGAATCCCACCGCCGCCGTGTCTCCGGCCATCCTGCCGCACCCCTCCGACAGTCCGAGTGCCCCAGGCCATCCGGGCCCCGCCACCTGCGCCCCGTCCGCTCCGATGCGGTAAGGTCCCGAGCAAGGGCCTCTAGCTCAATGGCAGAGCTGCGGACTTTTAATCCGTAGGTTCTCGGTTCGAGTCCGAGGGGGCCCACCAAACTCCCAGCTCACACCAGGCGCAGAAAACCGGGCGAGCCCGAAAGCCCGCCCGGTACAGCACCGAAGTACAGCAGCTACCCCAATTCCGCCCCGAGCCGCCGCAGCGCCTCACGTGTGGCCTCATCGGACACCTTCGTGTACACCTCCATGGTGATGTCGAACTTCGAGTGCCGAAGAATGCGCATCGCGACCCGGGGATGCACGTCGAGGTCGGCCAGCAGCGAGCTGCACGTGCGGCGGGCATCCCTCCGGGTGATGCGAGGGACCCCCGCCAAGTCGCAGCGCCGATCCCACAACCGCGCGAACGTGCGCGGCTCCAATGGCGTCCCGATCCGCGTGGTCAGCAGCAGCTCCGATCCCTGCCACGCCTCCCCGGCCGCGAGACGATCCCGCTCCTTCTGGCGAAGCCGGAGCCGAGCCGCCGTCACGTAGATGTCCGGCAGCGGCAAGTAGTCCTCGGCATCCTCGGTCTTCAACTCGTTCAGCGAGAGATCCTTGCCCAGCCGCTGCAGCTGCCACGCCAACCGGAGCTGCGCCCCCTCGAGATCCAGCTCATCCACACCGACCCCGAGTGCTTCACCGGCGCGCAGGCCGAGCACGAGCACGCCGACATAGGCGACATAGCAAGGGTCGTCATCCTCGCGCGCCGACTCCAGGAACCGCCGCGCCTCCTCCGAACTCCACCGCCGCCGCTGCGTCTTGTGCTTGCGCACCGGCTGGACCTTCACCGGAGAGGCCACGTTTTTGTCCACCTCCTCCTCGGCGACCGCACACCCGAGCATCGCCCGCAGCGTCCGGCGCAGACCCCGCAGCGACTCCTTCGAATACAAGTCCTTGCAGCATTTCCCGAGCGCACAGCACCGCCGCTTGTCCGGCTGCCGCGCCTTGTCCTTGCCCTGGAAGCAGCACTGACACGTCGCCGCCACCCGGTTCAACCAGACCTGCACATCCCGCACCCGCAACGTCGTCAGTTTCTTGGCGCCCAGGCCCGGCACGATCTGTGTCCGCCCCCAACCGCTGTAGTTGATGTACGTCCCCTGCGAGAGGTTCGGCCTGACGATCTCTTCGAGCCAATAGAAGTAGTAGTCCGCCACCGTCCCGTTGCTGGTGGAGACGACGCTCGTCCGCGCCTTGGCCTGCAACGCGATCCACTTTGCATGGCACTCGTCGCGATCCTTCGAAGTCACGTACTTGCGCTTGAGCAACCCCGCCGGAGTGGTGACCCAGACGTACGCCGCCCAACCGCCCTTATACGGGTACATCGACCCCTCGCGGTTCCCACGCTTCCGGCCGCTCACCCCACCAGCTCCAGGGCCTCGGGCTCAGCGGCCTTGCGCTCCACGTACTCGTCCACCCACTGGGGCAGGATGCGGCGGTTGCCGCCGTCCTTGAGCGAGCGGAGCTCCCCGGAGTAGACGAGGGTCTTGACCTTCGCCACCGAGTAGCCGAGCAGTTCGGCGACCTGCGCCATCGTGTACCAACGCGGCGCGAGCATGACCTTTCTTTCCATCGCAATCAATCCAATCTGTCAATAGTGTTCAGTTCGTGCTGTGCTTCGCGGGCGAGCTGGCGCTGTTCTCTGGCGCGGGCGGCGGCGGAGGTGGCGAGGAGGGCGTCAGCTTCGGTGTGCCAGCCGGTGCCGTCGTAGCGGAGGTGGTTGACCAGGAGAATCGTGTCAGCCGCTTCGCTGTCAACTCCGTGTTGACGGCGAATCCATTGGGCGCGTGCGTCCCTGAGCTGACCGAAGGTGGTCGACCAGGCGCGTGCTTTGGTCATGAAGTGGCCGCCGAAGCCGAGCATGTGCGCCCACCGACGCAGCCCGATCCATTCGGGCCCTTCACCACCGAGCCCCCAGCATGCGGCGATCAGGCGGGCGATGTGGTCGCCGTCGGGGTCGGCGTAGGCGTGGACGGTGGTCTCGGTGAGGCGGCCCGAGAGGTGACCGGTGTCCTCGGTGGCTTTGGTGGCGTACTTGGCGAGGTATCCAGCCGCGTGCCCCTCGGTCATGTCCCCGTCCCCGAGCTGCACGGCCCGGATGTCGACCTGAGCGCCCCACCGGATCAACCAGCCGTCCGGGGATTCGTCGTGGGGGTCGGTGCGGAAGCTGGTCGAGGCCGCCGCCGCAGCGAGGATCGAGGCGATGACCTCGGTGTCGAGTTCGGCCGGCGGGGGCACGATCGCGTCGGAGCCGGGGGTGTGGCCGTCGAGGCGGACGAGGGCGTGGAAGTGGATGGCGCCCCTGCGTTGGAACTCGGCGACCTTCACATACCGCAGCCGCACCGACGCTGGGGCGATGCCGCGTGCCTTCGCGGCGCGGGAAAGTGCGCGGTCGGCGTGGATGCGGGTGCGCCGCCACAGCTCGCCGGAGGCCAGGTTCCACACGACCTGGGCATCGTGGTCGTAGCAGTCCAGGCACAGGGGTTGGCCGATGTCGGGGGCGTCCTCGCGGTGTCGCGTGTGGCAGGCCAAGGTGACCCCATGAGCGCAGACGGTGGCGTCGCGGCGGGCTCGGCAGGGGCGCACATGGCCGGAGGTGGTGAGGCTGCGCGAGTGGACGGGGCCGAAGGCGGGGGCGGTGAGGGTGACGAACAGGGCCGGGTGCGAGGTGACCGTCTCGGGTACGGACTTGCCGCCGGTGAGTCCGGAGCGCACGAGGTGGAACGCGTCGTGCTGGTAGGTCTTGGCGCAGTTAGGGCACAGGGCAGCACGGCGAGTGCCGCACGCCTTGTAGATCAGGCCGTCCGGCATGGAGTCGGTCGAGCGTTCCGCGAGCACGACGCCGGTCGCGGCGTCAACGGTGTGGAGGTCGCCGCGCAGCCGGACGGGAGCCGAGCAGCCACCGGCACCGGCGACATGCGTCAGCCACGGTTGCCAACCGGTCGTGTTGGCGCGGTCGATGACATCGGCGGCGAAGCCGCGCGGGGGTGAAGCGGTGGTCATGTGTGTCCTCCTCTCGCAGTGGGTGGTCGTGGGGCCCTGCCCGGGCGGCTCATGTCTGATCGGGAGCGACCGGGGCAGGGCGTTGCTCAGTCCTCGTCGTTGAGGTAGACCCAGCCGAAGCAGGCGCACAGGTCTTCGAGGTAGGGGAGATCCCGCACGAAGTCGGGATAGGCGCAGCACCCGCAGATCACGAACACGGTGACCACGGGTTCGGGCTGGTCGAGGTCGCCGCCGTTGGCGTGCAGGGCCATCCCGCACTCGGCACAGACGTAGACCCGGTAGAACGATTCGCCGCCGAAGCGGGGCGGTTCGACCGGTTCGGGGAACTGGCACTCGCCAGTGGTCCCGGCGAGGTCACCCAGGATGGGCTGGCGGTAGTGGTAGGTGTCCGGCGGTGCGTCCGGATCGGTGAAGAACGGCATCGGATGTCCTTTCAGCGCAGCAGGAACGGACCGTCAGAGGACGGCGATCAGGAGTGCGGTGGCGAACAGCCAGGCGGTGTGCCAGGACTGGTCCATCTTGTAAGCGGCCTCGGGGCCGCAGGTGTCGACGAATTCGCCGTGACCGGTGCGCCGCGCCATCCACATCAGGGGCGTGCGGCGGTCGGCGATGTAGTGGGTGAGGCCGTTGACGGCCATGCCGATCCCCATGCCGGGGCCGACGAGATCGAGGTCCAGGTGCAGCACGAGGACCGTGATCGCGATGAAGGCGAAGCACGTCACGAGGTAGGTGGCGACGTGCGCGGAGCAGTGGAGTCGCCCGGCCCAGCCGGGGCGGCCCTTGTTCACGGCCTGGTGGTGGGATTGCACCCAGTGGTCCGCCACGTGGTGGGCGGCGTGCAGTGCGGCGTAGACGGCCGCGAAGGTGACGGCGTTGATGAGGAAGTCGAGGTGTTCGACGGGCATACTGGTATCGCCTTTCAATCGCGATGGTTGTCAGGTGTTTTGGTTGCCGGGGCGCGGCGGTTGTGGAAGATTGGCCGCGCCCTCGGCGTCTAGGTGTCGGTGTTGGGGTCCCGCTGTGACGGGATGGCCTTGCCCCAGCGCTGCTGGGCGGCCTGCCTGGTCATGCCGATCCGGTCGGCGATCTCGGACCAGGAGTAGCCGAAGGACCGCAAGCCCTTGACCGCGTTGGTGATCGCCTCGTCAACGGAGGCGGAGAGCTGGATCAGCTCGGGGAGTGCATCCACGTCGCCCTCGGCGACCCTGCGCCCATAGGCGCGGATGATGCGCCGCGCGAAGGCGTTGAAGTCCTTGTTCTCGACCATGGCCGCTACCTGCCTTTACCGAAGGAGGCGAAGGCGTTTGCGAAGTCAGGCTGCGCGGGTTCGGCGGTGACCGCCTGGCGCTCGACCTGGAGGCTCGGCACATCCACCGGAGCGGTGGAGGCGACCGGAGCCGCGGCGTAGACCGGACCCCGCGAGGCGGCCGGAGCGGCGACCGATTCGGCCGGCGCTTTCTCTGCCGGGCGCGACAGAACCACCTTGACCAGGGTCAAGAAGCCCAGGGCCGAAGCCGAAGCCGCGAGCCAACCCACCAGGGTGGGCTCGGCGTCGAGGACTTGCGCTCCGAGGGAGAGGGCGATGAAGAACATCATCATCGCCATGACGGACTTGACCTTGTGTCCGCCGTTGCGGCGGCGCCTGCGGACTTCGAGTCCGAGAGCGATGACCATCAGTTCGATGGTGACCGCGTTGACCCAGCCGACCCAGGACGGTTGGCCCGCCAGCACGGTGGCGTCGTGGACGTGGGTGAAGGAGACCGCACCGGCGGCCACACCCATGGACAGCATGATGACGGTCTGCACGCCGTCTTCGAGTTTCATTTCTGGCTCCTTGGCTTCCACCACTGCACGCCGGTGCAGTAGTCGCATTTCTTCGAGTACTCGACCGTGGGGACGGTCCAGTCACCGCAGACGACGCACTCGCGCAGCTCCCAGCCCTCGAAGGGCAGGGAGACGAGCAGGTGGCGTTCGTCGTCGGCGAGGTCGGTTCCGGTCATGACGGCGTCGCAGATGACGCACAGGAACCGCATACGGGAAAGGTCGGGCTCCCACGGGGGAAGCGCATCGATCTGCTTGACGCGGTGCAACGGCACCGAGTCGGTCAGTGCCGCGAACGCGGCGAAGATGTCGGTCATCGCGACCCCCGCAGATGTGCCACAGGGCACCGGTCGCAAGCGGTCATTCCGCAGTTGCCCATTCGGATCTGGGCATTGCAGGTCATCAACTCGGTGATGGCCTCCCATTCACAGATGGAGCACATACCGGTTTCCGAACCCTCGTCGTCGATCAGGAGGTCGCCGCACTCGCGGCACTCGTCATCGGTCATGCCGACCGCCCTTCGACACAGGCCAGGCATTCGCCGAACCGGCGGGGGATGTAGTAGCCGTACTCACGGCCGCAGGACTTGCAGGTGCATAGCGCAACCCACGCCTTCATGAGCGCCCGCAGTTGGGCGTCGGTGGCCGGGCGTTTGGGCACGGCCAGTTCCTTCCGGTAGAGGTAGGCGAACCTCTGTCCGCAGCGCCAGACGATCTGGGCCGCGATCGGCTGCCGCCCGGGGGTCAAGCCCTCGTCGGCGAGTTGACGACGGGTGTACAGTCCGCCCGGTGCGTGGCGGTAGTTGTAGGTCGGCAATCCGCCATGGCGGATACCTTCCGGGTCATCAAATTCGGTACGGAACAATGCACACTCCTCCCTTCGTCTCCATTGGTGGAATTCCAACTACCGTGAGCGTCGGGGCCTCGAACCCCGAAGATTGCCGATCGCTCTACCTCTCGCTTTTCAGTTGTCGATCCCGCTGATTTCGATTCGCATGACCTGGCTGAAGTCGAAGAACTTGTCTTCGACCAACCGGATCGAATCGCCGTCTTTCTCGTATCGCTCAATCCAGAGCGCGGCATCCGTTCCGAACGCTTCGACCGCTGCCACCGCGTTCTTGGCCGTGGTTCGGACATGCGCCTCGTATCCGTTGCGGTGGATCATCGAAAGATGGATCATGAGGACTCCCGCGCTGAGACGGTGACGTCCCACTCGCCCATGACTGTGAACGGGCCGTTGCCCTCGCCCTCGCCGATGACGACGCGGCGGACCTGGGACATCAGGAAGACGACGCTGTGCACGCCGTCGAGGTCGCCCCCATCGGGGACGGTGAACGAGATGCCGTCCAGACCGGACCGCAGCCCGGCGCTGATCTGTTCGGCGTACTCCCGGTCGAGGCCGGGCACGATCTCGGTGTCGCCGTTGGCGAACGTGAACTCAATGAACATGGGACCCTTCCCTATTGCTCGCATTACTGCTCTGCCGGTCGGCAGTTGGCGCACTACTGGCCCGGCTGCCATTGGCTTTGGTGTTCGTGCGTCGTGAGCGTCGGGGCCTCGAACCCCGAAGATTGCCGATCGCTCTACCACCAGTCCTGGGGACTGGATTTGCTAGTACGAGACCCGCGTGGCGCGGATTCGCACTTTCACGGTGGTGATCCCACCGGGGAAGATCGAGACCATCTCGTCGCCGATCAGGGTGGTGAAGAGCCTTCCGGACCCGAGGGTTTCGTGGAAGCCGTTCAGCTCGGCTTCCGTACGGAACTTCAAGGTGACCTTCTCGCCGTCCACGAGGTTCACGGTCACGTCGTACACTTCGCCTGTCACAGACATTTCATTTCTCTTTCTCTCAGAAGCCTTATCGGCTTGGACGCAGTACTGGCGTTGTCGCTATTCGCTGTGGCGTTCCTTGCGTCGTGGACGCCGGGGAATCGAACCCCGGTGGAACCGTTCGCCCGGAGTGCCGCCGAGGTGTCAAGGACGCCTTGACGGCACCCGGTCACACGGAGGACTTCCGCCCTCGGAGCTGCGCGGCGAAGGCCGCGACCTGGAAGACCTCCTCATCGGACATCCAGGCCACCCGCATCCGGCGGGGCCGCCCGCCCTCGGCGAGCAGGTACGAGTCGCCGGGCATGGACGGGTCGAGGTTCATGGCGTTGTAGCCCTGATCGGCCCAGCCCGCCCCCAGGGCGACATCCGAAGAACCCGGGGTCGAGCAGCGGCCGACCCACCGGTAGGCGAACAGGTCCCGCAGCGCGGTGGGCACGATGTCCCAGGAGGCGCGCTGCGTGAACGCGCACACGATGATCCCGGCCGCACGGCCACGAGCGACCACGTCGCGCAGGAGCATTGAGAACAGCTCTTGCTCGACCTTGTTGCCCGCCACCGAGGTGAAGTAGGCCAGCTCATCGAGGAAGACCACCCACGCCGGATCGGCGGCGGTCGGCTGGTGCTTGCGGATGCGGCGGGCCGACATCTCGGCGTAGCGGGAGTCCATGAGCTGCTGGAGCCACAGGAGCGTGGCGAGGGCCTTGCGCATGTCCGGACCCACGAAGACGTCGAAGACGTCCAGCCACGGCTGGAGCTCCACGAGCTTGCCGTCGAAGCCGATCAGGCGGGTGTCGACGCACAGCGCCGTCTGGGCGATGATGGTCTGCTCGAACCCGGACTTGCCCGACCCGGGCTCGCCGCCCCCGAGCACGTTCTTGTAGGCGAAGCAGAGCTTCACGGCCTCACCAGTGGCGTACTTGCCGACGAGAAACTCGTCCATGATGGTCATGTTTGGACCGACAGCGGTGTTCATAATGTTTACCTCCCAATAGAAACCAAGTGGATTGACGGAGGGACGGAACGGTGCGCCCGTCCCTCCAGCGCAGCCCCGAAGGGCTCGTGAAGGGCTAGATGAAGGCGGGGATGAACCCGTCGTCTTCCTCGGGGCCCTCGGTGTGCCGCTCGACGGCGGCGTCTTCGGCCTTGTCGGCCCTGGACTGGCGCGGCTTGCGCTCACGCCGGTTCCGCCCGGTCAGCTCATCGAGCCGGGCCTGGACGGCCGGGTCGTCGGTGACGTCGATACCCTCGTCGTCCTCATCGACCACGGTCATGTCCCGGTACGAGTCCGGGTCGATCCCGTCGAGCATCGCGCTGACGGGGACGGTCACGCCCTCAGCGAGGACGTCGCGGCGGTGCACGTCGACCACCACGTAGGCGGCCTTCTTGCCCGCCAGGCGGGCGTCCGCCGAGTTCGCCCAGCACACGCTGGACAGCTCCACCAGACGGCCTTGCAGGTCGTCCAAGGTGAGGTCGCCCCGCAGCCACAGCCACACCCGCTCACCCGACTCGGTCGGGCGGGCGAGGAGGATCAGCGGCCGGACCGATCCGCGCACCCCTTTGCCTTCCATGAAGGCGTCGGAGGCGACGCGGACGCGGTGGCGGGTGACCATGCACCAGCCCCACCGGTTCAGGAACCGGTTGGCCGGCGCGATGAACCACGGGACGCCGACTAGCAGCGCGACCATCGCGAGCGATCCGAACGGGCCGACCCACACCGCCAAAGCGGCGTAGATGGTGATGAGCGCGCCCAGCAGGGCGAGTTCACCGGCCCAGTGCCACGCGACCCGCGCCACCGGCCACACCAGGGTGAGGACAGCGGCCACCAGGCCAGCAGCGGCGCCCAGGGCGACCGCGACGAACAGGGCCGTAGCCCACTCCATCGCCAGCACGGCGACGGGGAAGGAGACCAAGGCGACCGCGAACGCGGCCAGGCCCCCGGCGATCTTGGCCCGGCGACGCGCCGAACCCACCTCGAACTGATCGATGAGCGTCTGCGCCGCACGAGCCGAAGCCCGGTTGCGACCGCCAGAACGGTTACCATTGGAGGGCATGGCAGACCCACCTTCCTGCCCCGAAGGGCAAAGGGTTCGGTTTGTTGCAGGTGGGGAACCGGCCAGCTTTGGACGGTCGACCGGTTCCCCTACAAGCCGCGCTAGACGGCGACTTCCATCTCTTCCTTCATCGCCGGTTCGGCGACGAACGTGGTCCGACGACGCGGAGCGTTGTCAAGCGCACGTTGACGCCTGACCCCCCGTTCCACCTCATCGGCCAGACGGTGCAGCGCCTCGGCAACCTGCCGGAACTCCACCGGCGAACCGTGCAGGACCAGGCCCGCACCGCCGATGCCGCGCTCGATGCGCAGCGCTCCGCGCTCGTTCCCGTAGACGTACGACGCGAACGTCATACCGTCCTTGAGGAACATGGAGAAGTCTCCAGACATCCCGTCTTGCATGGCAGAGATCCTTTCGAGAGGTCAGGCCCCGGCAACGGAACCCGACACGTCGACTACTTCGCAGGCTTGGGCTTGATGACGGCCGCCTTGTAGGCGACACCGCTCTTGCCGTTCTGGCTCCAGGGGATGGCTTCCAGGTCGACCGGGATGACGGGCTGGGTCTGGCTCAGCTTCGGCATCTCCCCAGCGGTCACCACCCGGATGATCTCGCCCTGACCGTTCTCACCCTGTTCGAGCGCCAGGAGCTGGGTGACCCACTTCAGGGCGTTCGTCTCCCTGTCCACCTGCTGCTTGCCGTCGTACTCCTTGGCTTCCGGAGCGCCGGTGACCATGAACGCCACGTTCGTGACATCGATCTTCAGCTTCATCAGCTTGCCTCTCATCGTGATGACTAGCCCCGAAGGGCTGAACCTAGACTGTCTAGGTTCATGCCTCTAACGCTAAACGCTTAGCCTCTAAAATGCAACCTGCTGTCCCACAAGTTGGGATACGAGGCGCGATCAACCAGGAAGTGTCAGGTACACGTCAGACGTGAGAGACTAGAAGCATGGCTAAAGACGACGACGTGCGTAAGGAGAAACTGAAGACGGCGGGCAACTGGCTCCGCAGGGAACGAGAGAACCGCGGCCTCAGCGGCACCGCTTTCGCGGAGCGATTGGGCATCGGCCAAGTCCGGGTCTCGTCCTACGAACGCGGCCAGTACGAGATCCCCGAGGAGCTTTCGCCCAAGATCGCCGAGGTTCTCGACCTCCCGCTTCTTGAGGTGCGAGAGGGCCTGGGATTCTGGGTTCCCAGTGACGCCGAGCTGGAAGAACTGCGTTACCACACCGATCCGACCCAGCTCAGCGATGAAGTGCTCATCACAGAGCTGATGCAGCGTGTGCGCAGGAAATCTACGAGAGAGATCGTGGACGCGTATCCCCGGAGGGCCGAAGTACCTGATGCCCTTTGGAATCGACTCATCAGCTCAGCGCGAACTGAGATCGTTCTAGCCGGTTACACGAACTACTTCTTTTGGACCCAGCAGCCTGGGTTTGAAGAGACCCTTGCTAGCAAGCTCGCCGACGGTGTGCGGGTCCGGATCTTGCTCGGCGATCCAGACGGCGACGTGACCCGCCACAGGGAAAACATCGAAAATGCGCCCATGGCATTGAGCAGCCGTATCCACATGACCCTTGCCGCGGTCCAGCGACTTGACACCTTTGGCAACCTGGAAGTTCGCTTCTCAGAGCGCAATGCTGAAGCTCACGCGCTGCGCTCGGTCTTTCAGTTCGATCGTGAAGCCCTCGTCTGCGAGAGTATCGGCAACGAGATGGGGCATAACTGGCTTACGCTCCACTTGAAGAAGCTGGAGGACGGAGGGCCGTTCCAGCGCTACATGGAGCACCTTGAGTTCCTGTGGGATGGCGCCAGAGTCTGGGAGCCGTCGGAAGCCTGATCGCTGGGAGGACGCCGTGTCGAGGATCGACCACATCAACAATCCTGATGCACCTCCTCCCAACAGCGTGGTGCCCTCAGCGGTGGCGTTCATCGAGAACGAGCACGGTGAGGTCCTGCTCATCAAGCGGTCCGACAACGGCGACTGGGCACTTCCTGGTGGGGCACACGACCTCGGCGAGAGCATCGAAGACACCGCAGTCCGTGAAGCCAACGAAGAGACCGGCCTCGACATCGAAGTCACTGGGCTGATCGGTGTCTACACGAACCCCAACCACCTCATCGAGTACGGCGACGGCGAGGTCCGCCAGCAGTTCTCGCTGAACTTCAGGGCGACAGCTGTCGGCGGTGAGATCAAGACGTCGAGCGAGTCGACACAGGTCCGCTGGTTCGGAGCCGACGATCTCGACGGCCTCTCGATCAACTCAGGGATGCAACTGAGAATCCAGCACGGGTTTGAGCATCGAGCAACCCCGTACCTCGGCTGATCGGCAACAAGCGACTTCCGCGAGCGGCAGCCGTAGACGCCCAGCACGTCTACGGCACTTACGGATTCAGCACTTGATCAGACGTCTTTTGATTAGTTCCCAACCCCGCTGGGAGACTTCGAGAAGACGTCGAGGTCTGATAGGTCGGCCAGAACAACGTGGGCGCCGGCCGCGCGGAGGCCTGCTTCTTAGTAGACCTCAGCGGCAACGGCGATGAAGGCCCGCCGCTTCAGGAGGAATAGTGTTTGCGCATCCGTTGTAGCCGCGAACTGATCCGCTCAAGACTTTCGTTGTCTCGGATTCGTTGGATGACGGTTCGGCCCTCGAGAACAACTGGGAGGTCTGTTGGCTTAAGGCCAACATTTCGGGCACGGAAGGCCAGTCCGGCATCCCGGAGCCCAAGGCCCCCATCCCACCAGGCCTGCACCTCACTGAAGGAGAAATCTCTGGCCGCCCAGTATTCGACGACCATTAGTGCTTCTTCGTCCGAGGCAACCTGGATCGGGAATCGATTCCGAGTTGCCTTCACATAATCGGGTCCTTGATCTCGAGGGTGCGAGCGAGGCCGTTGCGTCGGGGTACCGAAGAGTTCTCGAGTTGCGTTCGCGAGACCCCGTTTTGCGTTGCGGCTACGTGGTTTGTTGGGGCGGCGTTGGCCTGGGCGTTCCCCGGACCGCCCCTTGGTGCCTCCGTGGCAATGCAGGCGCGCCTCCATGACCCTGGAAGGAGGGACTATGTCTGACGAGCTCAAGATGGGCTCGCCTTTGGAGAAGAGGAAGGTAACAAGTTCGTCTTCCGAAACTCCGAGCTCACGCGCCAGCTCACAAACGCGTTTGCTCGGAGGGCCCGGCTTCGGGCAGAAGTCCTGTTGACTCTCGGTCATCAGATCTCCGATCACTCAGATCCTTCGCCACCTAGGTGGGATCACTCGCGCGTGGCAGTCTCTAGCGCGATCGATCAAGATCGAACACCTGTCCGACCGTCACAGACAGTGAAGCATGTCATGGTCCGACTGTCAACCATCCCTAGTGTTCACGGGCTTGATTAGGCACAACATGTAGTATGAGTTTGACTTACATCCGCTTTGTCAGCCCCTGGGTCTATTTAGCAGCAAGGGCGACGGCAAGCCGCCCTAGCTGGTGAAATGATCGAATCTTCACCGAAGGATCGGTACTGATTCCCAGCATGGAAACTACTCTGCGTCATCTAAAATGTGACAGAAGTCACTAATGAGATGTGGGCGCCTGCTGGGTCCAGGCGTGCTTTTGGGCCACTGCTGCTGTGAGAACTTTCTATACATCTTCAAGGCGGCCTTGCGGCCGCTGCCGCGTGGCTGGCCTGCGGTCCGGTCCTCGCTGCGCTGCGGGCGGTCCTCGGCCGGCCACGGGCCGGGCGACGCCTTGGCGATGGGGAAGAAAGGTTCCGGCCGGAACCCTTGGCCGGGGACCCCTGCGGGCGCGCGCTCAGGTCGGATTGAGGGCGATCCCTGCGGGCCCGCCCTGTCGCTTGGGCGAGCGTATCGCGCGCCCGCCCCCGGCCAATGAACCCGACCTGACGTAGTCAATCGGAGGAGGCGGAAGCCTTTCGCGTGTGGGAAGATCTTCCTATGAGCGAAGAGACATGGCGGCCTCTGGGGGTCGAGTCCGAGGATGATATTCGCGCTTATGACGCCCTGCATGACGGAGTACCACCATGGATGCAATCCTCATACTGGGGCTGGGTTAAAGAGTCTATCAACCGAGACACTTGGTTCAATGGCCAATCTGGTCGAGTGTATCCAATGGACATTCAACTTGTTAAAGAGATGTGCGAGACGCTTCGGATCGCGATTACTTTGGGAGGCACTCCCAATTCTGCTGCAGCGGCTAGTCTTCAAAAAGACCGGGCGATGAATGTGCTTATGGGTCATGATAGGCCTCTTGAGATAGCAGATTACCTCCTTGCTTTCGGTAACGATGCTATTCCGGAAGATCTGGAAGCTTTGCTTACTCGTTGCAAATCTGCATGGAGGGTTGGCACGAGGTTTGGGAAAACCGGCCTGGTCCGCCGAGTGCCTTTGGGTGTTCATATCGCCTCGGACGATGTAATGCAGCAATCCGGTAGAGCTGGTTCACGATTGGCTAAGGCATGGGGCTTGCTTTACGGACTCGATCCAGACGCCAGTTCTGCCTATCGCTTTGCAATCTTGGCCGTGGAAGACGCAGTTATTCCGGTCATCTCCCCTAATGCTTCACGGGCGACGCTAGGCACAGTTCTTTCGCAGATGGAAGGTCAGAAGTCCTGGAGTCTGCCGATGAAACGGCAACACACTAATGCTCCCTCGAATGAGGTGTTGATCAGTATGATGCGTTTGCTGTGGTTTGGGCAACACGATCGTCATGGGGGCCAGCCTTCGGAGCCATCTGGGCCAGGTGACGTATCCGTGGATGAAGCCAAGGTTGCTGTTTCGATTGCGGTTGCGCTAGTAGCCTGGTTCGATGCGGGCTTGGTTTTTCAGAGCTGAGAACCCTGGCCGCCACCCTCTTTCGCGAACTCATCCCACGTCTCAATCAACGAATCAAGTCTGGCCAGGTACAATGGCTCTTCTGCTACTTCAAAGTAAAAGCCTCGGTCACGCCGAGGCTCTAATTGAATACAGAATGTTGTCAATCGGCAGTAACGGCTCACCCGGTGCGAAGGCTTTCAGAGGCCACTTATGGATCTCGGATGAGTGTCGACTGCGGGAGACGACACCATGTTTACCGAAGTCAACACCGTCGCAACAGCTCTGGCCACTCAGCCGGAAATCACGGTCCCGCTGGTGATCTTCTTGCTTCTCAGGAAGCGGATCACCGCGAACGCAACAAAGCTGGTGCTCGGGATCATTGCACTCGTCCGAGCGGACAAGAGTGACATCCCCAAGGTGACGGAGGCGCTGTTCCAACAGCGCTCCCGCAAGCGGTAACCACAGGTGCCGTAACAGGGCCCTCGCATCAAGCGGGGGCCCGTCCTCGTCCAAGCCGCACAACACGAACTACAGCAGCAAAATACAGCAACCGGGCCAACCGAAGGTTGCCCGAGTGAACCTCAGGTGTCGGTCTAGCTGCGGGTTTAGCTGTCAATGGCTGGTTGACGGGGAATCCGTAGGTTCTCGGTTCGAGTCCGAGGGGGCCCACCACCATTCCAGGCCGTGCCGGGCGCAAAGAACCGGGCGCGCCTTGCGGCCCGCCCGGCGGCTCAGTGCTCGATGTCGTAGCGCAGAAGGAGCACGCCGTTGTCGAAGCCGGTGGCTTCGCGGAGGCGGAGTTGCCGCCGGTCCTGGAAGAGGCGCGTGCCCTTGCCGCGCGTGACCGGGGCGACGAGCATCCGCACCTCGTCGACGAGGTCCTCCTCCATGAGGGAGCGCATCAGGGTCAGGCTTCCCCACAGCCACAGGTCCTTGCCCTCCTGCTGCTTCAGCTCGCGCACCGTGGCGGCCGCATCGCGGGTGACGGTCGCCTCCGGGAAGTCGCCCCACGGGGCGTGCTCCAGTGTGGAGGACGCGACGTACTTGGTGAGGGCGTTGAGCTTCCGGCCGTACTCCCCTTGGTCCTCGGCGTAGGGCCAGCCGTCCTTCGACTGGTCGTACGTCGTGGCTCCGAGGATCAGAGTGTCGACCGAGTCGATGAGGGCCATCACGCGGTCCTGGAACGGGGTGCTGGCCTCGTCGTCGAAGGGCGCGGCGGCGACGAAGCCCAGGCCGCCGTCCTCTTCGGCCACGATGCCGTCGGCGGTGGTCCACTGCTGGACGACGAGTCGGCGCGTCATGACAGCTCCTCCACCAGTCCGACGATGACCCCGGCGGGCCCGCGCACGTACGCGTACTTGTAGATGTCCTCGTAGCGCGCCACCTCGCCCACGAGCACCGCCCCGTGCGGCCGCAGCCGCGCGAACGAGTCGTCCACGTCGTCGACGACGAACGTCAGGCGCGGGATGCCCGGCGTGTTCACCGGCTCCCACGGCGCCGACCCGGTGGCCGCCGGCGTGTGGATCCGCGAGACCTCCACCCGGCCGTGGCCGTCGGGGGTCTTCAGCATCGCGATGTCCGAGCGGACGCCCTCGAGCCCGATGAGCTTGTCGGCCCACCCGCCCTCCACGGTCGCCTGCCCCTCGAACTCCATCCCGAGCTCGACGAAGAACGCGATGGCGGCCGGAAGGTCCTCCACCACGATCCCGGTGTGGTCGAAACGCTTGATCGCCATGTCGTTACCTCTGCTCCTCGTAGTAGCGCCGGGCGCTGCTGCCGACCCGGCTCAGGTCGGTGCCGTAGACGTGCAGCGAGATCGCCGTCTCCGCGCCCGTGTTCATGATGCGGTGGATGTCGCCGGGAGGGGCGAAACCCGTGACCTCGCCCGGGAGGTTGTCGCTGACGCCGGCCCGGTTCAGGTCCGCGTCGTACAGCTCCTCGTGCTCGACGCCCTGGAGGACGCCGACCACGCACCAGGTGATGTGGTCGTGGATGCGCGTGGCCTGCCCCGGCCGCCAGACCACGGCCGTGATGGAGAAGCTCCCGTCCGGCTCGGAGTACAAGAGGTGCCCGGCGACCTTGCCGGGGTCCCCGAGCCGCTGCGCGGGCGTGAGGATCTCGGGCCCGGGCAGGCGCCCGCGGAGCCCGTCGGCGACGAGCCGCGCCGCGTCGGTCCAGTCGGTGGAGGTGCGCAGTGACGCGCGCACTGCGGCGGCGACGTCGGTGAGCGCGGGTGCCGCGCCGGTCAATGTGTCCATGGATTCAGCCTGCCCCCGATCGATCCATAAGTCCAATGCCAGATCTCGCTGGAACCTATAGATACAATCGATGCATGCTCGACATCCAGCGGCTCCGCGTCCTCGCGGCGGTCGCCGCGCACGGTTCGGTCACCAAGGCCGCCAAGCACCTCCACTACGCCCAGCCCTCCGTCAGCCACCACCTCGCCCGCCTGGAGTCCGAGACCGGCGCCCGGCTCGTCCAGCGCGCCGGCCGCGGCATCCGGCTCACCCCCGAGGGCGAGATGCTCGCCCGCCGCGCCGTCGAGATCCTCGGCCGCGTGGACGCCGCCGAAGCCGAACTCGAGGCCATGGTCGGCCTCAAGGCCGGGCGCGTGCGCCTCGCCGGGTTCGAGTCGGCGCTGAGCACGCTCGTGCCCGAGGCCGCCGCGGCGATGCGCCGCGACCACCCCGGCATCCGCCTGGAGCTCGCCGAGGCCCACCCGCTCGTGGCGCTCACGATGCTCCGCGAAGGCGAGATCGACCTCGCCGTCGTGTTCCGCTACGCCGACGACCTCCCCGAGGACGTGCGCGCCGTCCACCTCTTCGACGACCCGATGTACCTGGTGGGCCGCGAGTCCGGCGGGACCCTCCTCGACCACCGCGACTCGGCGTGGATCGCGGGCTGCCACCGCTGCCGCCAGGACCTCCTGGACGCGTGCCGGAACGAGGGGTTCACACCCGGGATCGCCTTCACCAGCGACGAGATCATCGTCCAGCAGGCGCTGGTCGCCGCGGGCCTGGGCGTCACGGTCAACCCGGGCCTGGCGCTGCGGACCCACCGCCGCGACGACGTCGCGGTCACCGAACTCGAGCGCTTCCGCCGCCGGATCCACCTCGTCACCTACGGGGAGCCGCCGGACCCGCCCGCGACGGCGGCGTTCGTCGACGCGATCCGCGCCGCGGCGCGCCGCTACGCGTGACCCGGCACGCACGAACCCGGGCCCCGGGTGCCCCTGGTGTGAGCCGGGACTCGATCGGCACCCTGGTGTTCACGGGACTTGCCCGAGGGTTCGCCGGCACGTAATGAGCCGGTGACAACGGCCGGTCAGAGTTGACCGCGAGGCCCCGGGGGACCGGAAGTCCGGTCGGGCCCTCACGCCGCACCGGCGCGGCACGCATCTCGCATCACCGCCCGGAAGGAATCACCATGGACCCGTACGCGTTCCTCGCCGTCCAGCTCATCAAGTCCGAGGCCGGCTCCGCCCTGCCCGACGCCCCGGTCGTCCCCGACCGGCCGTCGCTCATGGACCGCATCGTCGGGGGCTTCACCGCCGCCCGCCACGGCTTCCTCGCCCGCGAACTGCGGGTGCGGGGCGAAGCGGCCGTCCTGCCCGCGCGGGCCGACGTCCGCCGGGCCGCCTGAGCACGCAAGACCGAGGGCCGGAGCGCGGATGCGCTCCGGCCCCGCACCGTCCGGGGCGGCGTGCGAGCCTCCGCCGCACCGCCGCCCCGGGCTCCCGCACCGGTCCCTAGCCCACCCGCACGCCGTCGATGTACGCACGTTCCACAGTGGAGTAGTAGTCGAGCGGGTCGCCGGACCACACGCAAAAGTCGGCGTCCTTGCCCGCTTCGAGCGAGCCGAGCCGGTCGGCCACACCGAGGACCTCGGCGGGGTGGATCGTGACGGCGCGCAGCGCGGTCTCACGGTCCAGGCCCGCCTTGACGCACTCCATGACCTGCACGATCAGGTACTGGATCGGGACCACGGGGTGGTCGGTCATGATGACGAGCTTGACCCCGGCGGCGGCCATCCGCACCGCGTTCTCGGGGAACCGGTTCGCGGTCTCGACCTTCGCGCGGGCGGTGAGCAGCGGCCCGAACAGGACCGGGATCTCCTTCTCCGCCAGCACGTCCGCGAGCAGGTGCGCCTCGGTGCCGTGGTCGAGGACCAGCCGGTACCCGAACTCGTCGGCGACGCGCACGGCCGTGGCGATGTCATCGGCGCGGTGGCAGTGCTGGCGCCACGGGATCTCGCGGTCCAGGACCTTGACGAGGTTCTCCAGTCGCAGGTCCCGGTCGGGGTTCTCGGCGTCGCGGTGCCTCTGGGCGGCGACGAACGCCGACCGGAGCACGCCCGCGGTCCCCATGCGGGTCTTGGGGGTCTGGCCCTTGTCGCCGTACACGCGCTTGGGGTTCTCGCCCAGCGCCGACTTGATGCCGGCGGGGGAGCGGACCACGAGGTCGTCCACCCGGTTGCTCCCGGCGGTCTTGACGACGACGCACTCGCCGCCGATGACGTTGCCCGAACCGGGGTTGACGCACGCGGTGAGCACGCCGCCCCTGAGCGCGTCGGCGAAGCCGGGCTCGACCGGGTTGATGCCGTCCAGGGCCCGCACGTGCGCGGTGTTCGGGTCGGTCATCTCGTTGGTGTCGTCGCCGGCCCAGCCCTCGCCGGTCTCGTGGACGCCGAGGTGGGTGTGCGCGTCGATGAGGCCCGGGACGATCCACCTGCCGGTCGCGTCGATCCGCTCGACACCCTCGGGCACGGCCAGGTCGGGGCCGCCGACGGCGCTGATGCGGCCGTCCTCGACGATGACGACGCCCCGCTCGATCGGCGCCGACGTGATGGGGACGATGGTCGCGCCGGTGAGCGCGAACGCGGCATGGGACATGGACCCGCCTTCGGATTCGACAGCAGCTTGCCGCCCAATCCTGCCCCAGGGACTAGCCGAGCGGCTAATTGTTGACCGTATTGTGACCGGGGGTCGCGGCGACCGGGGGCCGCCGCCCGCCCGGGTTCACGACGCCCACCGGATGATCTCCTTCGTCACGACCTCCGGCGCTTCCTGCTGCGGGAAGTGCCCGACCCCGTCGAGGAGCTTCCACTCGTAGCGCCCCTGCACGTAGCGGCCCGAGCCCTGCGCGGTCCGCGGCAGCACGCACGAGTCGAGCGCGCCGTGCAGCTGGAGCACCGGCACCGGCGTGGGCCGCTGGAGCAGCTTCACGAACCGCCGCCCCGCCAGCCCCACCGAGGTGCGGAACGGCCACCGGAACGCCTCGAGGGCGCAGAACGCCGCCTGCGGGATCTGGATGACGTCGCGGCACGCCCGCACGTACTCCTGGAAGTCCCGCGACCCCCGCCAGCCCGGCCCCGACCACGAGTACATGAGGTCGGCGACCTTCCTTGCGTCCCAAGCGGTCAGCTTGTGCTCGTAGCGGGGCATCTGGAACGCGAACAGGTGCCGCGACGCCGACAGCTGCCCCTTCGGGTCGACCGCGAGCGCCGCGCGCTGGCGCAGCGGGTGCGCGGCCCCGAGGACCACGAGGGACTTGAACTGCCTGGGGTGGAACGCGGCCGCCGCGAACGCGAGGATGCCGCCGAGGTCGTGCCCGACGACCACGGCCTCCCGCTCGCCCAGGGCCCGCACGAGCCCGACCACGTCGGCGGCCATCGTGTACGCGTCGTACCCGTTCGGGGGCTTGTCGGAGGCGCCGTAGCCGCGCAGGTCGGCGGCGACCACGCGGAAGCCCGCGCCGGCGAGCGCGGGGATCTGGTGCCGCCACGCCCACCAGAACTCCGGGAAGCCGTGCAGGAGCAGGATCAGGGGGCCTTCTCCGGACTCGGCCACGTGGAAGCGCGAGCCGTTGGCGTCGACGTGCCGGTGGGTCCAGGGGCCCTGCTTGAGGGCGGCGCCGTCGGCGAAGGTCTTGCGGTTCACGCGCACAGCGTACGAGGTCGGGCCCGCGCGATGCGGACCCGACCTCGTCACGAGTCGTGCACGCCTTAGTCCTCTTTGCCCGCCCGCAGGCCGGTCTTGATGCGGCTCATGACGGTGTTGTCGGCGAGCGTGGTCACGTCGCCGATCTCGCGGTCCTCGGCGATGTCGCGCAGGAGCCTGCGCATGATCTTGCCCGAGCGGGTCTTCGGCAGCTCGGCCACGACGATGACCTGGCGCGGCTTCGCGATGGGCCCCAACGTCTTCGACACGTGCTGGCGCAGTTCCGCGAGGTGCTCGGGGCTCGACTCGGCCTGCCCGCGCAGGATCACGAACGCCACGATGCCCTGGCCCGTCACCGGGTCCGAGGCCCCGACGACGGCCGCCTCGGCGACCGTGGCGTGGCTGACGAGCGCCGACTCGACCTCGGTGGTCGAGATGTTGTGGCCCGACACGAGCATGATGTCGTCGACGCGGCCCAGGAGCCACAGGTCGCCGTCGTCGTCCTTCTTCGCACCGTCGCCGGCGAAGTACATGCCGTCGAAGTGCGCCCAGTACGTGTCGAGGAACCGCTGGTCGTCGCCCCAGATGGTGCGGAGCATCGACGGCCACGGCTCGCGGATCACCAGGAACCCGCCGCCGCCGTCGGGCACCGACTCGCCCTGGTCGTCGACGACGTCGACGCTGATGCCCGGGAGCGGGCGCTGGGCCGAGCCCGGCTTCGTCGCCGTCACGCCCGGCAGCGGCGAGACCATGATCGCGCCGGTCTCGGTCTGCCACCACGTGTCGACGACCGGGGTCGCCCCGCCGCCGATGTGCTCGCGGTACCAGACCCACGCCTCGGGGTTGATCGGCTCGCCGACCGACCCGAGGACCCGCAGGCTCGACAGGTCGAAGCCCGCCGGGACGTCGTCGCCCCACTTCATGAACGTGCGGATCGCCGTCGGCGCGGTGTACAGGATCGTCACCCCGTACTTCTGCACGATCTCCCAGAACCGGCCGGTGTGCGGCGTGTCCGGGGTGCCCTCGTACATGACCTGCGTGGCGCCGTTCGACATGGGGCCGTAGACGATGTACGAGTGCCCGGTGACCCAGCCGATGTCGGCGGTGCACCAGTACACGTCGGTCTCCGGCTTGAGGTCGAACACCGCGTGGTGGGTGTACGACGCCTGCGTCAGGTACCCGCCGGAGGTGTGCAGGATGCCCTTCGGCTTCCCGGTGGTCCCCGAGGTGTACAGGATGAACAGGGGGTGCTCGGCGTCGAACGGCTGCGCGGTGTGCTCGGGGGAGGCCCCGCCGACCGCGTCCTCCCACTTCACGTCGCGGTCGCTCCAGGCCACCTCCTGCCCGGTGCGGGTGACGACGAGGACCTTCTCCACCGAGGGGCACGATTCGAGCGCCTCGTCCACGGTCGGCTTGAGCGCCAGCGGCTTGCCGCGGCGGAACCCGCCGTCGGCGCAGATCACGAGCTTCGCGCCCGCGTCCGTGATGCGGCTCGACAGCGCGTTGGCGCTGAACCCGCCGAACACCACCGAGTGCGGGGCGCCGATGCGCGCGCACGCGAGCATCGCGACCGCCGCCTCGGGGATCATCGGCATGTAGATGACGACCCGGTCGCCCGCCCCCACACCGAGACCGGTGAGCGCGTTCGCGGCCCGCTTGACCTCGTCGAGGAGTTCGGCGTACGTGACGGCGCGGGTGTCGCCGGGCTCGCCCTCGAAGTGGATCGCGACCCGGTCGCCCAGGCCGTTCTCGACGTGGCGGTCGAGGCAGTTCGCGGCGACGTTCAGCTCGCCGCCGGTGAACCACTTCGCGAACGGCGGGTTGTCCCAGTCCAGGACCCGGTCCCAGTCCTTCGACCAGTCGAGCCGGCGGGCCTGGGTCTCCCAGAACGCGAGGCGGTCGGCGGCGGCCTCGTCGTAAGCGGCCGCGGTGACGTTCGCCGTCTTCGAGAACTCGGGGGACGGCGGAAAGGTCCGGTCCTCCGACAGGAGGTTGGCAAGCGTCTCTTGCGGGGTTTCTGCCACGGGTATTGGCTCCTTACAGATCTACGCGCCGATGCGCTGCTGTGAGGCGGGTCTATGTCCGGTAACACTACCGCGAACCGGCCGACACGGAACGTGCCCCTGAGGCGGGCACCGGCATCTGGGACCCCGCCGCGCCGAACGGCCCGCGAGCGGCCGACCGGCGGCCGCCGAGCGGTCGGATTCGTTCGTCTCGGGGACCCTCGCCGACCGATTCGAGAGGTATCGTCGGACCGGTGCAAACCTGCGTCCTGGTTTACGATGCTGTGACTGCCCTCTAGCCCGCCCGGTGCGCCGTTTGCGTGCTCCGCACTAAAGGTAAGGTTCCGCCCGTGGATCCTCTCGCGCCTCTCCTCGAACTCTCCGAGGTCGCCGACGCCCTTGAGAACGCCAGAGCCAACGTCGACCGCATGCTCTGGCACGAGGCGCTGCGCGGCGGCGAGGCCGGCGAATCGCTCGTCGAGACCGAGGTGTCCCTGCACAGCGCCTCCGCGACCCTCGCCCTGGACGGCTACGACTGCGACGTCGAGCGCCTGCGCGCCGGCGACTTCGACGACCCGGTGGTCTCCGGCGTGCTCGCCGTCACCGAGGCCCTGCCGTCCCTCGCCGACGTGTGGCCCGTCTCGCCCCGGTACGTCCTCGCGAAGCTCCACCTGCTCGCCACCCGCGACCTCCCCGACGCCGGCGTCGAGTTCGAGCCCGGCCGCATCGAGGTCGACGGCAACGGCTCCGCCCGCATCAACGCCCTGTGCGCGCTCATCACCAACCCCACCAAGGAGATCCCCGCCGCGATGGCCGCCGCCGTCGTCCACGGCGAACTCCTGTCGGTGCGCCCGTTCCCGGTCGCCAACAACGTGGTCGCCCGCGCCGCCGCGCGGCTCGCGCTGGCCAGCAAGGGACTCGACCCGAAGCTCCTCATCACCGTCGACGCCGGGCACCTCGAACGCCAGCCGGAGTACGTGGGCGCGCAGCGCGCCTGGTCGACCGGCACGCCGGACGGCGTCCGGTCCTGGCTCAAGCACTACGGCAAGGCCCTCGAGGCGGGTGCGGCCGAGACGCTCCAGATCTGCTCGGAGCTGATGAAGGACGCCTAGGCGCCCTTCGCGGCGTCCTAGGCGGCGTCGTCCCCGGCGAGCTCGGCGCGCAGCCGCTGCTTCTCGTCCCGGCGGCGCTTGACCGTGGCGTCGATGTGCTCGATCATCTCCTCGCGCTGCCGCTTGAGCAGCACGTACCCCAGGACCATCGACACGAGGATGCCCGCGGCGAGCGCGAGCAGCGCGTTGATGAAGAACATGAGGGGCACCGCGACGACGGCGACGAGCGCGAGGCGGGCGAGGTAGAACTTCCAGACCGGGTTCATGCGACCCGCTCCTCTCCGAAGGTGCGGGCCCCTGCGTACCACAGGGGCGCGTAGACGAGTGCGGCGGTGAGTCCGGCGAGCCCGCCGGTGAGCATCGGCGCCCACGTCGGCGGCAGCAGCACGCCGACGGCGAGCCCGGCGCCCAGGCCCAGCAGGAACCCGACGAGCATGACGCCCCAGCGGGCCGCGCCGCGGTAGCGCCGGAACTGCTCGCTGAACGCCCACACGGTCGGCAGCGCGGCGATCCACCCGGAGGTCTCGCCGAAGGGCCGGCCGCTGGGGAACACGAACAGCAGGTCGATGACGACCAGCACGACCGCGCCCATGACGAAGTACGCGAGCGCGGTCCCCACGAGCTGGCCGAGGCCCATCGGCTCGGCCGGTCCGGCCTGGGCCACTAGAACTTCACCGACCGGGGCTCGGCCCGGCGCTCGGCGATGGTCTGCGGGCCGTCGTACTCGCGCACGACGTCGTAGCGGGTGTTGCGCTCGACGGGCCTGAACCCGGCGTCGCGGATGAGTTCGAGGAGGTCGTCGCGGGTCATCTTGTCGGGGGTGCCGTAGTCGTCGGCGTCGTGGGTGATCTTGTACTCGACCACCGAGCCGTCGAGGTCGTCGGCGCCGAACGACAGCGACAGCTGCGCGACGTCGAGGCCGTGCATGACCCAGAAGCACTTGACGTGGTCGAAGTTGTCGAGCAGGAGCCGCGAGACCGCGAAGACCTTGAGCGACTCGGCCGGGCTCGCCATCGTAGTGCGCGCCTGGAGCCGGTTGCGGATCTTCCCGTCCTTGGCGTCGTGGAAGTCGTGCTGGTAGCGCAGGGGGATGAACACGGCGAAGCCGCCGGTCTCGTCCTGCATCTCGCGCAGGCGCAGCACGTGGTCGACGCGGTGGCGGGGCTCCTCGATGTGGCCGTACAGCATCGTCGCGGGGGTGCGCAGGCCCTTCTCGTGGGCGAGGCGGTGGATGCGCGACCAGTCCTCCCAGTGGCAGTCGTGGTCGACGATGTGCTGGCGGACCTCCCAGTCGAAGATCTCGGCGCCGCCGCCGGTCAGCGACTCCAGGCCGGCCTCGATGAGCTCGTCGAGGATCGCGTCGGCGGTGAGGCCGGAGATCTTCTCGAACCACTGGACCTCGGTGGCGGTGAACGCCTTCAGGTTCACCTCGGGGAGGGTCTCCTTGAGCGCCTTGAGGACCCGCGGGTAGTAGCGCCACGGGAGGGTCGGGTGGAGGCCGTTGACGATGTGCAGCTCGGTGGGGGCGTCGCCGCGCATCTGCTCGGCGAGGGCCACGGCCTGCTCGACGCGCATCGTGTACGCGTCGGCCTCGCCGGGCTTGCGCTGGAAGGAGCAGTACGCGCAGGACGCGGAGCACACGTTGGTGAGGTTGAGGTGCCGGTTGACGTTGAACATGGTCCGGTCGCCGTTCTTGGCGGTGCGGACCCCGTGCGCGAGGCGGCCGAGCCAGGCGAGGTCGTCGACCTCGTACAGGCCCACGCCGTCCTCGAAGGTCAGCCGCTCGCCGGCCGCGAGCTTCTCCTCGATGCCGGCCTTGAACTCAGCCTGGTCGTCCATGGCGCTCCTGACGTTGTCGGTTCCCCGCCAGCGTAGCGCCGCGGGTGCGCAGGGGCCTCCCGGCGTGAACCGCGTGTGAGGCCGTGAACGCGGGGGCAGCGTGAGCGCGAGGGCGGTGTGAGGCGCGGGGCGGTGCGAGCGCGGGGGCGGTGTAAGGCGCGGGGCGGTGCGGGCAGGCGGGCCCGGCGCGCCAGGGGCTCCTGCGGGGGCGGCGGCGGTTCGCCGCGCGCGGTGCCGGTGAGGCTTCGGTGCCTGGTGTCATCCGTTGCGGCGCGCGGGGTCCGGAGTGAATGTGAACGGAGGGTCCAGGCAATTCGGACACCTGGGGACCCCCCATTTCAAATCTACCCCTGGGGTGCGACACCCAGTGGTGCCCAACACGATCCGTGTTCACGAGCAACCACGGATGCGAGAGTTGCGTGTCTTCGGTACAGTATCCGTGGCTTCCCCCACAGAAGGACACCTCACATGCGCGTTTCACGGTTCGGTGCCCGCATGATCGCCGCCGCAGGCGCGGCGGCCGTCGTCTTCGGCGGGGCGCTGCCCGCCGTCGCCCAGCCCGGCGTGACCGTCCCCGACGACGGCGGCCGGCCCCTCGGCGGCGCCGGCGACGACACCCCGGTCACCAACCCCGAGACCGCCGACGGCCCCCTCGGCGACCGGATCACCGCCGCGCAGATCGATCTCGCGCAGCTCGCCGAGGAGACCACCGCCGCGCAGGACGAGTGGCTCGCCCGCGAGACCCGCCTCACCGACACCCAGACCGCGTGGGCGGCGACCACCACCGAACTCGAAGCCGCGCAGAGCGCTCTCGACCAGGCCGCCGGCGAGGCGTACGCCGACACCGCCGGGGTCCCCGACACCGAGCTCCCCGACCTCTCCGGGCTCACCCCCCTCGGCGGCGAATGGGACCTCCCCGGGCTCTCCGCCGACCGCGACGACGCCGCGACCGCCGAGTCCGTCGCCCGCGCCGCCTACGACGCCGCCGTCCTCTCCGCCGACCGCGCCGAGGACCGCTACCTCGCCCTCGACACCGAGTTCGACACCGCGCAGGCCGCCCTGAACGCGCTCGTCGCCGACAACCTCGAAGCCCTGGAGCAGCTCGAACGCGAGCGCGAGGCCGCCGCGGCCGAGTACTCCGGCGACTTCTCCTCCGAGGTCGACGGCTGGGACGCCGCCCCCGAGGCGAAGAAGGCCGTCGAGTACGCGCTCGCCCAGCTCGGCGACCCGTACGTGTGGGGCGCCGAGGGCCCGGACTCCTTCGACTGCTCCGGCCTGGTCCAGTCCGCGTACGACTACGCGGGCGTGAGCCTCCCGCGCGTCGCCGCCGACCAGTACAACGCCACCCGCGACAAGCCCGTCGACGTCGAGAAGCTCCTCCCCGGCGACCTCCTGTACTGGTGGGACGACCCGGGCAACTGGCGGTCGGTCTACCACACCGGCATGTACCTGGGCGACGGCAAGATGATCCAGGCCCCCCGCACGGGCGACGTCGTCAAGATCAGCTCGATCTGGTTCGAGAACTTCGCCGGCGCGCACCGCGTGGTCGACGCGGTCCAGACCGACCCCGACGCCGAGAACCCGACCCAGACCCCCGAGGAGCCGGAGGAGCCGACCTCCCCGGACGACGAGACGACCACGAAGGACCCCGACCCGACGCCCACCGAGACCGAGTCGCCCAGCCCCGACCCGGAGCCCACCGAGAGCGAATCGCCCTCGGAGCCGCCCTCGCCGACCCCCACGGACGACGCGCAGACCCCGACCGAGGACGAGGGCGAAGCGCCCTCCGGCGCCGCGTCGGACACCGTCGCGGCCGTCCTCACGCGCCAGACCGAGGCGTGAGCGGCGTCGCCGAGTAGTGGGAACGCGTGCACGCGCCGCGACGGGTTGATGGCACGATGGATATCGAGTTGCCCGATTGACGACGCTCCAGCCCCGAGGAGGACTCCGTGGACGGAAACAGCTGTAGCTCCTGCGGTCAGCGACTGACGTCCGGGCAGCGCCGCTGCCCCCAGTGCGGCGCGCCTCTGCCGCCCCCCGCCGGGGGCTTCCAGGCCGAGTCCCAGTACGCGCCCCAGGCGTCCTACGGGACGCCGTCGTACGCGCCTCCCGGTGCGCCCCAGGCGTACGGCGCGGCCTCCGTGCCGCAGTACGCCCCGCCTGGCGACCCGCAGGCGTACGCGCCCCCCGGGGACCCCCAGGGCTACGCCCCGCCCGGCGAGCCCCAGTACGCGCCCCCGGGCGCCTACCACCCGACCGCGCCGCCCGAGCCGCGCCCGAACCAGGGCTACGCGGCCGTCCCGCCCCCGAACCAGCCCCCGCCCGGCTACGGCGGCCCCCAGCAGTGGGGCCCGCCCGCGCAGGGCTCGGCCGCCGTCCCGCAGGGCCAGGCCGCCGTGCCCCCGTACGGCGCCCCCGCCCCGCCGCCGCCCGCCTACGGCGCGGCGCAGGTCCCCTCCTACCCCTCGGCGCCCCAACCGAACCCGCAGGGCCAGTACCCGCCCTACCAGCCGCCGCAGCCGCCCGGGCAGCCGTACCAGTCGGCGCCGCAGTACCCCGCGCCCCCGTACCCGGCCGCGAACTCCCTCCCGCCGGTCGCCGCCGCGCCCCCCACGGTCCCGCCGGTCTCCCCGCCGCCCTCCTTCGCGCCCCCGCCCGCGAACCCGCCGTACGCCGAGCCCGCCTCGGCGTCCTCGCCGGTCACCGGCCCGCCCTACGCCGCGCCGCCCGCGAGCTTCAGCCTGCCGTCGAGCGAACCCGCCTTCGGCGCGCCGCCCGCGGCCCCGGCCGCACCGGAACTGCCCCCGCCCGTCCCGGACGGCACCCAGATCCTGCGCCGCCAGCCGCTCGCCGGCCAGACCGAGGCGCCCTTCGCCGACCCCGGCCCGACCGCGCCCGCCGTGCCCGACGCCGCGCCGCCCGGGTTCAGCGTGCCCTCCTCCGAGACCAGCCCCGGCGCCGCGTACGCGCCGCCCGCCGCCGGAGCCTTCAGCGTCCCGGCCGCCGAACCCCCGCCGCCCGCCGCCTCCTACGCCGCGCCCTCCGCGCCCGCCTTCGGGACCCCGCCGGAGACGCCCGCCGCCTCCGTCGGCGCGCCGCCCGCCGCGCCCTCGTTCGGCGCCCCGCCGGCCGAGCCCGCCGTGACGTTCTCCAGCCCCCCCGACCCCGAACCGGCCTCCTACGGGGCCACCGACTTCGGCGCGCCGCCCGCCGCGCCCGAACCGCCCGCCGCCCTCGCGGCCCCGGCCTTCGCCCCGGCCGAGGACGACGACGAGGACGGCGCCTGGGAGACCCTGCCCGACCCCGAGGACCCCGACGACGACGTCGAGCTCAGCGCCGACGACGAGGACGCGCTGGCGGGCCTCGGCGACGAGGTCCCCGGCGAGTCCCTGCCCCCGGCTCCGGCTGACGCCCCCGGCCTCGCCGAGGACGGCGAAGCGCCCGAGAGCGTCGTGGAGCCCAAGCTCGAAGAGGCCCTCGCGGTGGCCGCGGTGGTCGAGGCCCCGAGCCCCGGCGCTGCCCTGGTCGAGTCCGCCGAGGCCGCGGCCGACGTCGCCGACGCGGTCGGCATCGCCGTGCCCGACGTCCTTCCCGGCGGTGCTCCCGGCGGCGTCCCCGCAGCCGTTCCCGTCGACGTCCCCGAGCCCGTGATCGACCTGGGCGCCAGCGCGTTCAGCGAGGCCGTGATCGACGAGGCCACCGCCGCCGCCTCGGCCGCCCTCGAAGACGGCGCCACCGTCAACGAGCGCACCCCGGCGCCCGACCCCGCTCCCGAGCCCTACCCGGAACCGACCCCGCCGGCCCCGCAACCCACCCCGCCCGTCCCGGACCCGCTCCCGCCGGTGCCGACCCCCACGCCCGTGCCGGTCCCCGAACCGGAGCCGGTCCCGCACCCCGAGCCGACCCCGCCGCGGCGCCCCGAGCCCGATCCGCTCCCTGACCCTGAACCGCTGCCGCGCCCGGAGCCCACGCCGCCGCCGTCGTATCTGTACGCCGACGACAGCCCGTTCTCCGACGCCGCCCCCTACGAGGACCCGACCCCCGCCCCGCCGGAGCCGCCCGCGGTCCCGACCCCGCCGCGCGAGGTCGCCGAGGCCCCCGAAGAGGGCCCGGCCACCGAGGCCGAGTCCTCCCGCAAGAAGATCGTGAACGCCCCCGACATCAGCCTCTTCGAGGAGCCGACCACCAAGACCGGCGCGCACAAACTGCCGCCCGCCTCGTGGCCGCCCGTCGAGGAGGAAGAGGGCTACCGTCCCGGCCGCGCCCGCGTGCGCAACCTCCTCGACCGCTCCGAGCTGCCCGAGCACATCCCGCTCCCGCGGCCCACCGTCTACGGCGCCAAGCCCGAGGACGGGGAGGACCGGGGCTGACCGCTCTGTACCGCTTCCCGCTGCAATAGCCCGAAAACGCGCCCGGCGCCCCCGCGCCCGGTCCATCCTGGTGCTGGAGGGCCGCCGGGGCGGCCCCGCGGCGGCGACTGCCCAGTCCGGGCGCCGCAGAACCGGGGGAGAGTGAGCAGCATGGCCGAGCGCCGTGTGAAAGTGACCACAGAGGTCGGCATCCAGGCGCGGCCCGCGACGGTCTTCGTGGAGACCGCCGCGGCGTCGGGCGGCGAGGTGTCCATCGCGAAGACCGGCGGCGAGCGGCAGGACGCCAAGTCGATCCTCCAGGTCCTCGTACTGGACGTGCGCCCCGGCGACGAGATCGTCCTCACCGCCGACGACGAGGACGTCCTCGACCGGCTCGTGGACCTCGTCACCGCCGAGACCGCCGATGCGGAGGGCGGGAAGGACCTCGCCGACATCGACGAGCGCTGATCCGGCCGTGACGCCGGCGACGCCGCCCCCCTCTCGGGACGGTCCTAGGACTCCGAGGGGGGATACCGTCGGGGCTGTGAACAACGCGCGACGCCCGAGGGTCGGCCACATCGCCTTCCTCAACTGCATGCCCATCTACTGGGGACTCGCCCGCACGGGCGCGCTGCTCGAATTCGACCTGCGCCGCGACGCGCCCGACGAACTCAGCCGCCTCCTCGTCGAAGGCTCCCTCGACATCGGCCCGATCACCCTCGTCGAGTACCTGCGCCACAGCGACGAGCTGCTGCTCATCCCCGACCCCGCGGTCGCCGCCGACGGCCCCGTCCTCAGCGTCAACCTCGTCTCGAAGGTCCCCCTCGCCGAGCTCCCCGCCGCGCCGCGCGTCTCCCTCGCCTCGTTCTCGCGCACCGGGGTCCTCCTCGGGAAGATGCTCCTCGAAGAGCGCTACGGCCGCACCCCCGAGTACCGGGTCACCGCGCCCGACCTCGACTCCGCGCTCGAGGGCGCCGACGCGGCCGTCCTCATCGGCGACGAGGCCCTTCGCGTCCATCACGACCCGCAGGGACACCACGTGCTCGACCTCGCCGCCGAGTGGAAGGACTGGACCGGCCTGCCCATGGTCTTCGCCGTGTGGGCCGTCCGCCGCGACTACGCCCAGGCGCACCCCGGGCTCGTCAAGGACGTCCACCTCGCGTTCCGCGACTCGGTGCGCCTCAGCCGCGAGGAGATCGACGCCGTCGTGGCCTCCGCGGCCCGCTGGGAGCCCTTCGCGCCCGCCGCGCTCGCCGAGTACTTCGACCGGCTCCAGTTCGGCCTCAGTGAGCGGCACCTCGCCGGCCTGCGGGAATTCGCCTCCCGCGCCGCCCGTTACACGGAAGTGAAGGACCTTTCGCCCGAAGGGCCCGAATTCTTCACCAGCGGGCTGTAGCCGAGGACCCGCCTCCGCCCCGACGCCGCCGACCAGGAAGGACCGCCCCGTGGCCATCGAGCTGAAGAAGCCTCGCAAAGCCCGCCCCGCGTGGCACAAGCTCACCGTCAGCGCCGTCCGGCCCCTCACCGCCGACGCCGTCGAGGTCGCCCTCGCCGTCCCCGAGCACCTGCGGCCCGCCTTCGACTTCAAGCCCGGCCAGCACCTCACCTTCCAGCGCGTCGAACCCGACGGCGCCGAAGTCCGCCGCTCCTACTCCCTCGCCTCCACCCCGCGCGAACTCGCCGAGCACGGCACCCTGCGCCTGGGCATCCGCTCGATCCCCGAGGGCAACTTCTCCGGATACGCGAACCGGCGGCTCCTGCCCGGCGACGTCCTCGAAGTCCTCCCGCCCCTCGGCAATTTCTGCACCGACATCCGGCCCGACCGCCACTACGGCTCCGTCGTCGCCGGCTCCGGCATCACCCCGATCATCGCGATCGCCACCGCGGCCCTCGAATCCGGCGCCACCGTGACCCTCCTCTACTCCAACCGGACCGAGGACAGCACCATGTTCGGCCCCGAACTGCGCGAACTCGAACGCGCCCACGGCGACCGGCTGCGCCTGCACCACGTGCGCACCCGCACCGACGGACCCACGCCGCTGCTCACCGGGCGCCTGACGCCCGAACGGCTCCGCGAGGTCCTCGGCACCGTCGTCGACCCCCGCGAGGTCGACGAGTGGTTCCTGTGCGGCCCGTACGAGATGGTCCTCGGCGTCAAGGAGGTCCTGGAGGCCGCCGGGACCGGCGAGATCCACACCGAGCTGTACACGGTCTAGCGGAGCGCCGGGTCCCGCGCGACGCGAGCGCGGCACGACGGCCCCGTGAGGTTCACCGGGGAGTAACCCACGAGTCAATCCGTTCGGGCGCACTGTCCCGGAGGGCCCCGCGGCGGATACGCTTCGTGCATGGCCGAGATTGACGAGGTCCTCGCCCGCGCCGCCGACGGCGGCGCCATCAGCGCCGAGGAAGCCCTGCTGCTCTACACCGAAGCGCCCTTCCACCCCCTCGCGGAGGCGGCCGACGCGGCCCGGCGCCGCGTCATCGGCGACAACATCGTCACCTACATCATCGACCGCAACATCAACTACACGAACGTGTGCGTCACCGCGTGCAAGTTCTGCGCCTTCTACCGCGCCCCCAAGCACGAGGAGGGCTGGGCCCACCCGATGGAGGAGGTCCTGCGCCGCTGCGGCGAGGCCGTCGGGCTCGGCGCCACGCAGGTCATGCTCCAGGGCGGGCACCACCCCGACTTCGGCGTCGAGTACTACGAGGAGCTGTTCTCCTCGGTCAAGGCCGAGTACCCCGAGCTGATGATCCACTCGATCGGGCCCTCGGAGATCGCGCACATGTCGAAGGTCTCCGGCGTGGAGATCGGCGAGTCGATCCGGCGCATCAAGGCCGCCGGGCTCGACTCGATCGCCGGCGCCGGCGCCGAGATGCTCCCGGCCCGCCCGCGCACCGCGCTCGCGCCGCTCAAGGAGTCGGGCGAGCGCTGGCTGGAGATCATGGAGGCCGCGCACCTCCAGGGCCTGGAGTCGACCGCGACGATGATGATGGGCACCGGAGAGACCGCGGCCGAGCGGATCGAGCACCTGCGGATGATCCGCGACGTGCAGGACCGCACGGGCGGGTTCCGCTCGTTCATCCCGTGGACCTACCAGCCGGAGAACAACCACCTCAAGGGCCGCACGCAGGCGACGACGCTGGAGTACCTGCGGCTGCTGGCGACCGCGCGGCTGTTCTTCCACAACGTGACGCACCTCCAGTCGTCGTGGCTGACGACCGGCAAGGCGTCAGGGCAGCTCAGCCTCCACCTCGGCGTGGACGACCTCGGGTCGATCATGCTGGAGGAGAACGTGATCTCCTCGGCCGGCGCGCGCCACCAGTCGCGCCTGTCGGAGCTCATCGGCCTGATCCGCTCCGCGGACCGGGTGCCGGCGCAGCGGAACACGCTGTACGAGCGCATGTCGGTCCACTGGACCCCCGAGGACGACCCGACCGACGACCGCATCCGCTCGCACTTCTCGACGATCGTCGCCGAGCTCCAGGTGAAGGCCGTCTGAGGCAGGGCCGCGCGGCAGGGCGCGGCGGGTCCGTTGTCAACAGTGCCCGGTGGGTACGACATCGGCGGCGGTGCAGACCTTCTGGTCTGCGCCGCCGCCGTTTTCCGCGAGTCCCTGGGGCGGGGCTCTAGATCAGGTTGCCGATCTCGGCTCGGATCAGCTGGGCGTTGACGCCGGAGTTCGGGCAGCCGCCGAAGTGGTGCAGGGCGAGCACTTCATGGGTGTCGCGGGAGATCACCGGGGAGCCGGAGGACCCGAACTCGGTGTCGCAGTAGTACGAGACGTCGCTGCCGGGCACGTAGCCGTCGTAGACGGCGTTCTTGACCACGCAGTTGCCGCCGTCCACGGCCGACTCCATCGCGATCTCCGTGGGCCGCCCGGCCGGGTGCTGCGGGATGTAGATCGCCTCGCCCGCCTTCGCCGCGCGGTCGGACAGCTCCAGGTACCCGAACTGGTCGATCCGCGAGAAGTCCTCCACCGTGAACAGCGTGTAGTCCAAGGGCTTCGAGGTCTTCAGGACCTGCTGGCCCGCGACCTTCACCGGGATGTTCGCCGTGTCGGCCCCGCACGCGACGCAGTCGTAGCCGAACCACACCTCGGTCTGCTTCGCCTCCCACGTCTCGGTGAAGCAGTGGTGGTTCGTCAGCAGCCGGTTCGACTCGCCCACCCGGAACGCCGTGCACAGCACGGTCCCGTCGATGAGCAGCCGTGCCACCGGGTCCGCGTGCTCCACGACCTCCGGGTACGAGGTCCGGTAGCAGGCCGAGGGCCGCTTCTCGTCGCCCGAGCAGACCGACTCCTCGGGACGCGCCTGGTCGGCCTTGTCGGCCACCAGCGCGTCGACCACGTCGGCCGCGAAGCCGTACGCGGCCCGGTCGATGAGGACCCCCAGCGCGTCGGAGGCCGCGCCGGACTCGGCCCGGTGCAGCTCCACGACCGCGGTGTCGCCGCTGATCGAGGTCGCCCACTGGTCGACCATCGACTCCTCGTACCGGTACGACTCGGTCCCTTCGGGGTTCGCGACGGTCACGTAGTCACCGGCGTCGAGCAGCATCCGCTCGAAGTGGACCTTGACGTACCCGGCGTCGGGCTCCGACACGGTGACCGCGTCCTCCCCGTCCGCGTACGTCAGCGACTCGGTGAGCTCCTTGACCTCCCCGACGTCGACGAGGCCCAGCAGGTCGTCGTCCACCGGCAGGAGCTCGGCGGCGCCCGCGAGGGCCTCGGTCACCGGGTCGTCGGCGAACGCCGTGGGGACCACCACCGCCGCACCGCCCAGGGCCAGTGCCCCGGCGGTCGCCGCCAGGACGGCCTTGCGGCGCTTCCGGTCCCTGGTCCCGTGCTCCGCCCGCGGTCTCCGCTCGCTCGCCGCCACTGCCGGCCCCTTCCGTGAGAGATGTCTCCACGGTTGAAACGAGTGAGCGGCCCGGAAGTTGCGCACCGTCACGCGGACCGGCGAGCGTCACACTCCACATGCACTCTTCTCACTCTGCGGCAGAGCCGGGCGGGCCGGAGCGAGGGTCACACACTCCACGTGCGCTCTCCTGCTCCGCGGCGGAGCCTGGAAGGCCGGAGCGAGGGTCGCACACTCCACCTGCGCTCCGCTTGCGCCGTGACGGCGACCGCGGGCCGGTGACAGCCTGGGAGCGGGCCGGTCGGCGGGGATCCCCCTCGCCGCACACCGCAGAGCCTCCGCCGAACATCTCGCCCCGGCGCTCCGCTACGCGAAGTCCGGCCGCCTGCGTCCGCCCGCGGTCGGGGCCGCGCGCTGGCAGTACTCGCGGACCTCGTTGAGGCCCTTGCGGGTCACCAGGACCAGCAGCGTGTCCCCGTGCGTGATCCGGAAGGCCGCGTCGGGGTTCCAGCGCACGCCGCCGCTGGAGCGCTTGACCGCGAGGAGCCGGTGCGAGCCGGGCACGCTCGCCTTGTGGGCGGGGACGTCGTCGAGCCACGCGTCCTCCTCCACCGTCACCTCGGCGATGTACGCGATCTGCCCGCGCACGGGGATGGTCTCCAGGATCTCGTCGTCGGTGAGCTCGCGCGCGAACGAGCCCGCCGCGACCTGCGGCGCGCTGTACGAGGAGTGCTGGGACGCCTCGTGGAGCGACCGGTTCTTGTTCAGGTTGCGGCGGATCAGGGACGCGAACTCGGGGTTGTAGATCCGCATGACCGTCCGCAGGTCCGGCTTGCACTCGAGCCCGGACAGGGCCGTCTCCAGGTTCGCGGAGTCCTGCTTCGCCATGGCCACCAGCGACCGCGAGTACTTGACCTCGGCCTCCTGGAGCGTCTCGGGGCGGCTCGCGTCGCCCAGGAGCACCTGGGCGCCCGCGGCGCGGGCCGCGCGCACGCCGATCGCGTCGCGGTCCTTCTCGATCGCCACGACCGGGATGCGCCGGTCCCGCAGCGTCTCCACGACGCGGGTCCCCATGTTGCCAAGGCCGACGACGATGACGTGGTCGCGCACCGCCCGGACCATCCGCCCCTCGGCGAGCGCGTACCGGCGCTCGACGACGGCCTGCACGATCGCACCGGTGACGACCGGGATGAGCAGCGCGCCCGAGACCACCACGACCACGTGGGTGAGCCGCAGCTCCCAGTGGTCGGTGGTGTCGGGGTCGGCGCCCCCGGCGGCCATCATCGCGAGCATGTACAGCGCGTCCCAGAAGTCCCCGTCCACTTTGCGGCTGCCGTTGAGGCTGTCGACGGTGAGAAGCGTCGTCATGCCGCCGAGCATGACCGCCATGAGCACCGCCGCGGCCATCCACAGGCCCTTGCTGAACGTGCGCCGCAGCGTGTGGAGCCACTGCCGCGACCACTGCGCCACCGCCTCCCACATCGGGCGCACCCAGCGGCGGGCGGCCACGGGTTCGAGGCACAGGAGCCGGACCGCCTCGTCGGCGTCGTCGGGGATCATGTCGACCCCGAACTCGTTGCCGGTGGCGACGACCCACTGCGCCTGGGCGCGCGGGTCGGCCGCGCGGGCGAGGTACAGGCGCCGGTCCCAGATGTCGATGTCGCCCGGCGGGATCTGCTCCAGTGCCGCGGCCGCGTAGGTGCGGGCGACCATGTCGGCGTCGGACTTGACGAAGACGCCGTCGTCGCCCAGCAGCTTCTGCATGTGGTCGCGCAGGCCGCGGTTGTACATGCGGATGACCAGGCGCGGCAGGGTCTCGTCGCCCAGGTAGTGCGACATCTCGCGGATCTTGAGGGCGAGGTGGAGGTTCCCGACGTCGTTCTGGTCCATGAGGGCCACGGCGTACGCGTCGGTGAGCCCGGCCTCGCGGATGGCGGCGGCGACGCTGTCGGCGTCGGTCTGCTGGACCTCCAGGACCGAGAGGCGGTCGTGCGCGCGGGCGGCGCGGCGCAGCTCGGAGCGCTGGCCCCCGGGACCGGCGGGGATGACGGCGATGACGCGGAACGCGAAGTTGTCGATGAGGTTCCTGATGAACCTGAGGGTGAGTCCGTTGTCGCCCACGACGATCACGCGCCGGTCGGGGCGCGCGTCCTCGAACCTGGCCTGCCGGGGGTGCATGACCCTCAGTGTAGGGAGGTTTCGCAAACGGTTGCGGCCCCGGCGGACCGCGCCCGCGTCAGGAGGGTCGGGAGAGGCGGGCGAGGAGCTTGTCGACGTCCGCCTCGTAGTCGTACCAGTCGACGTCGTGGACGAAGCCGAGCTCGCCGTTGATCCAGCGGACGTCGTCGGCGGTGTCGAGGGTCCAGGTCTGGACGTCGACGAGCTGCGGTTCGGCGCGGCGCAGCTCGGTGAGGAGCCGGGCCTTCATGGTCATGGCGAGGCCGTAGGAGCGGTGCGCGGGCGCGACGACGGTGTCGTACTGGTCGGCGCGGGTGGGCCGCTGCGCGGAGACGACGAGCTCGGTGAGGCCGACGACGTTCCCGTACGGCTCGGAGACGGCCACGGCGATGTGCGAGCGCATGCCGCGGCTGGCGAGGGTCTGGAAGGAGTCGCGCAGGGCCGGGGCGTAGGCCGAGCCGCGCCACTCGGGCACGAACGCGACGTTCCCGGGCGCGGAGCGCAGGTTCGCCTTGACGTCGGCGTAGGAGTCCATGAGCCGGTCGGGGACGCCCCCGGCGTGGTATTCGAGCCGGTACCCGGCGGCGAGGCGCCCGGCGGCGCGCTCGATCTTCTCCCAGTCGATGTCCGACCACCGCAGCAGGTGCCGCTGCTCCACGGTGGAGCGCGCGAACCCGTGCCGGTCGTAGAAGCCGACGGCGGGCGTGGTGGCGATGACCTCGACCGAGAGGGTCCGGCAGCCGCCGGCCTTGGCGCACTCGGCGACGGCGCGCAGCAGCCGCGTGCCGACGCCCTTGCCGCGCGCCGAGGGCCGGGTCGACATCTCGACGACCCCGGTGCCGGACTGCTCGCCGCCGAACACAATGAGGCTCGCGTGGCCGACCAGGTCGCCGTCGGCGTCGCGGTCGAGGAACAGGTACCGGTCGTCCTCGGGGAGGGTCGCAGTGAGGTACTCGCGCAGCGCGTCGGTGCGCCAGCGCGGCTCGGCGGGCATGTCGGCGGCGGTCATGTCGTTGAGCACCGAGCACCAGTCGCGGAGGTCGTCGTCCGTCATCTCGCCGGGAGCGAGCTGCTTCAGGGGCATCTCTTATCCTTACCCGAAATCGTCACCGAACGGAACCCCCGGCTCACGGATTGCAGCGATCGGGGCCCCTGTCAGGCGGTGCTGGCCCTGCCGTACTGGTCGGCGCGGTCGAACACCTTCTGCACGTAGTCGTCCCTGGGGTTGTAGGAGTGGACGGCGGCCTGCCAGCCGGCCGGGGTGGTCAGGTCGCGGCCGCCGTGGCACAGGTAGTTCGCGGCGGCGGTGACGGCGTCGTCGATGTCGTCGGGGTTGAACAGGCCGTCCTTGTCGCCGTCGGCCTTCCACGCCTCCCATGTGCTGGGGAGGAACTGCATGGGGCCCATCTCGTCGTAGCCGGAGCCGCGGATGGGCGTGACGGTGGTGCCGTCGGCCTGGATCCGGTTCCCGTTGGTGGTGCCGTGGGTGGTCTCGGTGGCGCCGATGCCGGCGAGGGTGGTCCAGGAGAGGTGGCAGCCGGGGTTCTCGACGGCGGAGACGAGCTCGGCGCGCCCGTAGGCGACGAGGGCCCGCTCGGGGATGCCGAGGGGCGCGAGGCCCTGGGCCCACGAGTCGAGGTCGGTGGCGCCGGCGGGCGTGGTGGCGTCGTCGCCGGGGGAGGCGGTGCCGACCTCCTCGATCGGGTCGGTCTCGGCGGGGCGGCCGGCGTCGGGGGCGTCCTCGGGGGCGAGGACGAGGGGGGCCTCCTCGGGTTCGGGGGAGGGCTCGGTGCCGAACGACCAGGCGGGCCCGGCGCCGGGGACGACGAACCATCCCGCGGCGAGCGCTCCGGCGACCGCGAGGACCGTCAGCGTCGCCTGGACGCCGAGCCGGCCCGCCGGGGCCCGCAGTCCGCGGGCGGCGGCGCGGACGCCCCTGCCGGTGGCGCGGGCGGCGGCGCGCGCGCCCCTGCCGGCGGCCTTGAGGGCGCGCCAGGGGAGGAGTGCGATGCGGCGGAGGTGCTGCACGGGAGCGGGTCGTCCTTTCTCGATCGCGGCGGTCCGATCGGGGGGCGGGAGGCGCGCGGACGGGGCCCGCCGCGCCGGAGCGCCCAGTATGCACCCGGGTGCCGGCGGGTGCGCGGCCCCGTGGGGGACCGGGATGAATGCGAGTATTCCCTAGTTTCGTTCCCGCGGGCAACGCCTGAGGGGGAACAATTCTCTCCGCTGCCCGCCACCAGCGGGCGCTCGGATCGTTCCCTATAACGGATCGGTGGTTGCCACGAGCAAACCCGCGTCGAGAACGCCTCACGTCCGCGCAAGGGCAGGAGAGCCACGGCCATGCGGAGTGCCAGTTCCCATCACGGCAGGTAACCGACTGAGATGGGGGTGACACTGTGAGGCCGCTGGGCAATTGTGCCCGCGCACCAGCGCGCCACAGCCCGGCATACGGGGGCTGAACGAAAGTTGACCGACACGTGGATACGACAACGGCATCGCACGCCGCACTGACCTCCCCTTCCCTGCTCGCGCTCGAAGGGCCGGACCCGCTGGAGCCGCCGGGGGGACCGGGATTCGGGACGCTCGGGAATGAGACATCGGAATACCGGAATCCGTCCGATGTGGCCGGAGGAGCGGCGGTCCCCGGCGGCGGCGACGGCCCCGCCGGAGCGCGCCGGGCCCTGCTGCCCGCCGGCGACGTGACGTTCTTGTTCACCGACATCGAGGGCTCCACGCGCCTGGCCTCCGGGCTCGGCGCCGAGCGCTACCGGGTGGTCCTCCACCGCCACCGCGCCCTGGTCCGCGAGGTCCTGGCCGCGCACGGCGGGGTGGAGGTCGACACCGAGGGCGACTCGTTCTTCGTGGCGTTCCACGACGCGGCGGACGCCTGCGCCGCCGCCGTCGGGATACAGGAGGCCCTGCGGGGCGCGAGCTGGCCCGAGGAGGACGGCGCCCCGCTGCGCCCGCCCGTCCGCATGGGACTGCACACCGGGGAGGCGTGGCCCTCCGCCGGCGGGTACGCGACGCCTGAGGTGCACCGGACCGCCCGCATCTGCTCGGCCGCCCACGGCGACCAGGTCCTGGCCTCGGCCGAGTGCGCCGCCGCCGCGGGGCTGGCGCCGGACCGGCGCCGCCGCCTGGGCGACTTCGAACTGCGGGGCCTGCCCGGCGCCACCGAACTGGTCCAGCTCACCGCCCCCGGCCTTCCGGACGACTTCCCGCCGCCGCGGGTGCGCCCGCGCCGCCACAACCTCCCGACCGCCCTGAAGCCGCCGGTGGAGCGGCCCGAGGACGCGCGCGAACTGGACCGGGCCTTCGCCGTCAGCCGCATGGTCACCCTCAGCGGCCTCCCCGGCTGCGGGAAGACCACGTTCGCGAAGGCGTGGGCGCGCAAGCGCCTGTCCTGCTACGAGCACGGCGTCTGGTACTCCGAGGCCGGGCCCGACCTCGGCCGGGCCCTCCTCGACGCCCTGGACCTGCGCTCGGAGCCGCTGCGCGCGCCGATCCGCACCGTCATCGACCACTTCCGGGACCGCCGCGCGCTCCTGGTCGTCGACGGCACCGACCAGCTCGGCGCCGAGCGCCGCAACGAGCTCCTGGTGCTCCTGGAGTCCTGCCCCGAACTGCACCTCCTCGCCGTCGGCCGCCGGCCCCTTGACCTGCCCGGCGCCGCCAAGCGGGCCCTGGACCTGCCCGCGGGGGGCGTCGGCGCGAAGCTGCTCGCCGGGTTCTGCGAGGACCGCGGGGCGCCGTGGACCGCGGCCGACTGCCGCGGCCTGGCCGCGGCGGTCGAGAACTTCCCGCCCGCGCTGCTGGCCCTCGCCGACCTCGTCGCGCTCGCCTCCCCGCAGGCGGCGCTGCGGCGCCTGCGCGACGACCCGGTCGCCGTCCTCGACGCGGGCGGGCGCTTCCGGGAGGCCATCGACGAGGCCGTGGCCGCGATCTCGGGCCCGGCCCGCGCGGTGCTGCTCGAACTCGCCGCCCGCGAACGCGGCGCGAGCGTCGACGAGGTCCTCGACCTGTGCCGCCAGCGGGACGGGAGCCTCGAAGCGCTCGTGGAGCTCGTGGACGCCGCGCTCGTCGTCATCGAGCGGCCCGCCATGGACCAGGCCGTCTACCGGGTGCCCGCGCCGCTGCGCTGGCTCCTGGCCGGCCCGGACCCCGAGCCGGCCCCCGCCCCGCTCGCGCCGGGCTTCGCCGAGCGCCTGGTCCACCCGGTCGCGTTCGACGCCCCGCGCCTGCGCGCGGTCGCCTTACGCCCCGCCCCCGCCGCCTCCCGCGCCGCGCGGCCGAGGCGGCGGGGACGGGGCCGCCGCCGTCCCCCGGGCCCACCCCGGGGACGGCGTTCACGCCCGCCGCCGCCGCTCCCGCGCGACCGGTGGGACGTGTGCGATGCTGGGGCCGTGACTGACTCGCAACCGGAGCCGCGCGAGCGCTCCCGCTCGAAGGCCGCCGCCGAGCGGGCGGCCCGCGTCATCCCCGGCGGCGTGAACTCGCCGGTGCGCGCCTTCCGCGGCGTCGGTGGCACCCCGGTGTTCATCGCCGAGGCCCATGGCGCGCGCATGACCGACGTCGACGGCAACACGTACGTCGACCTCGTCGGCTCGTGGGGACCCCTCATCCTCGGGCACGCGCACCCCGCCGTCGTCGACGCCCTCGCCGAGGCCGCCGCCCGCGGCACCTCCTACGGGGCGCCCACCGAGGCCGAGGTCGACCTCGCCGAACTCATCGTCGACCGCACCCCGTGCGACATGGTCCGCCTCGTCTCCTCCGGCACCGAGGCCACCATGAGCGCCGTGCGCCTCGCCCGCGCCGCCACCGGCCGCGACAAGGTCATCAAGTTCGCGGGCTGCTACCACGGGCACGCCGACTACTTCCTCGCCGAGGCCGGCTCCGGGGTCGCGACCCTCGGCCACCCCGACTCGCCCGGCGTCCCCGCCGCCGCCGCGGCCGACACGATCGTGGTGCCCTACAACGACATCAACGCCGTCGAGGCCGCGTTCGCCGCCCACCCCGGGCAGATCGGCGCGGTCATCACCGAGGCCGTCCCCGGCAACATGGGCGCCGTCGCCCCCCTCGACGGGTTCAACGAGAAGCTCTACGCCGTCGCGCACGCCCGCGGCGCGCTCCTCATCTCCGACGAGGTCATGACCGGCTTCCGGGTCGCCCCCGGCGGCCTCGCCGCCCCCGCCGACCTCTACACGTACGGCAAGGTCATGGGCGGGGGACTGCCCGCCGCCGCGTTCGGCGGCCGCGCCGACCTCATGTCGGCGATCAGCCCCGCCGGGCCCGTCTACCAGGCCGGGACCCTCTCGGGGAACCCGCTCGCGGTCGCCGCCGGCCTCGCCACGCTCCGCCTGTGCGACGACGAGGTCTACCGGACCCTCGACCGCACCGCCGCCGCGATCGCCGACATGGCCGGGGCCGCCCTCGCCAAGGCCGGCGTCCCCCACTTCGTCTCGGCGCCCTCGAACCTGTTCTCCGTGTTCTTCACCGAAGGACCCGTGACGAACTTCGAGGAGGCCAAGGCCCAGGACGCCGCCGCGTACGGCGCGTTCTTCCACGCCATGCTCGACCAGGGCGTCTACCTGCCCCCCAGCGCCTACGAGTGCTGGTTCACCTCCGCCGCGATCGACGAGGAAGCCCTGTCACACATCGAACAGGCGCTGCAACCCGCGGCCGAAGCCGCGGCTAAGGTGCGCTCATGAGCGGCTCCACGACCATCGTCCACCTGCTGCGCCACGGCGAGGTCCACAACCCGGAAGGCATCCTCTACGGGCGCCTCCCCGGCTACGGCCTGTCCGAGCTCGGCCGGGAGATGGCGCTCGCCGCCGCCGAGAAGCTCGCCAAGCGCGACATCGTCCACGTCGGCGCCTCCCCGCTCCAGCGCGCCCAGGAGACCGCCGAGCCCGTCGCCGCCTCCCACCGCCTCCACGCCGTCACCTACGACGGCATCGTCGAGGCCGGGAACTCCTTCGAAGGGCTCAAGGTCGGCGTCGGCGACGGCGCCCTGCGCGAACCCCGCTACTGGTGGCGCCTGCGCGACCCCTTCCGCCCCTCCTGGGGCGAGGCGTACCTCGACATCGCCCGCCGCATGATGGACGCCCTCGACAAGGCCCGCGCCGCCGCCGACGGCGCCGAAGCGCTCCTGGTCTCCCACCAGCTGCCCATCTGGACGGTCCGCCGCTTCGCCGAGCGCAAGCGCCTCTGGCACGACCCGCGCAACCGCCAGTGCTCCCTCGCCTCGATCACCAGCTTCGTCTACGAAGGCGAAGCGCTCGCCCGCATCGAGTACTCCGAACCGGCCGCGCACCTCGTGCTCAAGTCGGCCACCGCCCGGCGCGCCAAGGGCGCCTGACCGTGGCGCTCCGGCGGAGGACCATGCTGGCCGCGGCACCGCTGCTGGCCCTCGCGGCCTGCTCGGACACCGGCGCCGACAGCAACCGCGTCAACGAGATCAACCGCGACCGGTACGTCTCGGGCGACGGCTCCAACTACCGGTGGGAGGACCCCGCCGACCGCTTCGCGGCCCCCCGCCTCACCGGCGAGGACCTCGACGGGAACACCGTCGACACCGACGACTGGGCCGGCGACGTCGTCATCGTCAACTTCTGGGGCTCCTGGTGCGCCCCCTGCGTCGCCGAGGCCCCCTACCTCGTCGAGGCCGCCGACGCCTTCGCCGGGCAGAACGTGCGCTTCCTCGGCGTCAACATCCGCGACACCGCCGACGCCGCCCGCGCCTTCGAGCGGCGCTGGGCCGTCCCCTACCCGTCGCTCAGCGACGAGGCCGGACGCGTCGCCGACCAGTTCGTCGACTACGGACTCTCCCCCAACGACATCCCCGCGACGATCGTCATCGACGCCGAGCACCGGGTCTTCTCCATCTGGCGCGGCCCCCTCGACGACACCGAGACGATCACCGCCGACGTGACCAAAGCCCTGGAGACCTGATGCGCAAGCCCGTCGACCCCGCCGTCCGCAAGGCCGCCAAGGGCGCCGTCATGGCCGGCACCGCCGCCCTCGCCGCCGTCGCCGTGACCTCCCTGGTCAAACGCCGCCTCAACCCGCCCGAGCCCCCCGCCCGCGAGGAGGCCGAGTGAACCCGGCCGAGACCGCCGCCTCCGGGCCGCTCCTCCTCGCCTTCGGGGTCGCCGCCCTCGCCGGACTCGTCTCCTTCGCGTCCCCCTGCACCCTCCCCCTCATTCCCGGCTACGTCTCCTACGTCACCGGCATGAGCGGCGCCGAACTCGACGCCCCCGCCCGCCGCACCGGCCGCGTCCTCACCGGCGCCCTCCTGTTCGTCGCCGGGTTCACCGCCGTCTACACCGTCGTCGTCTTCGCCCTCCAGAGCGCCGGACGCGCCCTCCTCCAGAACACCGGCGCCCTCGAGACCGTCGCCGGCATCGTCATGATCGCCATGGGCCTCATGTTCATCGGCCTCATCCCCACCCGCGGCGGCTACACCCCCAAGTGGCGCCCCGCCGTCGGCCTCGCCGGCGCCCCCCTCTTCGGCGCCGTCTTCGCCCTCTCCTGGATCCCCTGCACCTCACCGGTCCTCGCCGCGATCACCAGCCTCGCCGTCATCCAGGACGGCACCGCCCGCGGCGTCGGCCTCATGATCGCCTACTGCGCCGGACTCGGACTCCCCTTCGTGCTCTTCGCCGTCGGCATGCACCGCCTCGCCCGCGCCCTCGACTTCCTCAAGCGCCACGGCCGCGCCATCGCCGTCGCCGGCGGCGCCATGCTCATCGCCGTCGGCCTCATGCTCGCCACCGGCGCCTGGGGCGAGTTCACCAACTGGCTCCGCGCCACCGTCGGCACCGGGGTGAGCCTCCTGTGACCGCCACACTCACGCCGCGCAAACCCAAGGCCGCCAAGCGCCTCCGCGCGTTCTGGCGCCGCTGGTGGCACCAGCTCACCGCCATGCGCACCGCGCTCATCCTGCTCCTCGCGCTCGCGCTCGCCGCCATCCCCGGCTCCACGTTCCCCCAGCGCTCCATCAGCACCGTCGACGTCGCCGGGTACTTCGACGAGCACCCCGACCTCGCCCCCTGGCTCGACCGCCTCTGGGCGTTCGACGTCTACACCTCGCCCTGGTTCTCCGCGATCTACCTGCTGCTCATGGTCAGCCTCGCCGGCTGCATCGTGCCGCGCCTCGCCGTCCACTGGAGAGCCCTGCGCGCCCCCGTCCCCGACGCCCCCAAGCGCATGTCGATCCTCCCGCACCACCGCGTCCTCGACGGCGGCGCCAACCAGGGCCGCGCCCGCGCCGTCCTCAAGCAGCGCCGCTGGCGCACCGCCGTGCGCGAGCACGAGGACGGCACCGTCGTCATCGCCGCCGAGAAGGGCTACCTCCGCGAGACCGGGAACCTGCTCTTCCACACCAGCGTCATCTTCATCCTCGTCGGCGTCGCCGTCGGCAGCCTCATGAGCTGGTACGGCAACCGCATCCTCTCCGAAGGCAAGTCCTACTGCAACAACCTCCAGCAGTACGACGAGTACGGCCTCGGCGCCTGGGTCGACGAGACCGCCCTGCCCCGGTTCTGCGTCGACCTGCACGCCTTCGACGCCGAGTTCACCGACGGAGGCCCCACCGCCTACGACGCCGACGTCACCTACGAGGCCGAAGGTGAGACCGGCGAGTACGACCTCCAGGTCAACCACCCCCTCAACATCGACGGCACCAACGTCTTCCTCATCGGCCACGGCTACACCGCCGTCGTCACCTACACCGACCGCTACGGGCAGACCCAGACCCTCCACCAGGAGTTCCTGTCCATGGACGCGGCCCTGAACTCCGAGGGCGCCTTCAAGTTCCCCGACGCCAACGTCGACCCCGCCACCGGCACCGTCGACCAGGACGCCGAAGTCGGCTTCGACGCGATCCTCGTCCCCACCTTCGACGACTCCACCCCGATGCTCCTCGGCACCGAACCCGAGCTGAACAACCCCGTCCTCGCCCTCACCGCCTACACCGGCGACCTCGGCCTCGGCGACGGGAAGCCCGAATCGGTGTACGCCGTCAACGAGGAGCAGATCGCCTCCGGCGCACTCCAGCAGGTCAACGACGAGGTCGAGGTCATCGGCGTCGGCGACAGCATGACGCTGCCCGACGGCACCAGCCTCAGCTTCGACGGCGTCGAGCAGTACGCCGTCCTCCAGGTCCGCCACGACCCCGGCGGCCCCGTCGTCCTCGCCGGCGCCGTCCTCCTCCTGCTCGGCCTCCTGCCCGGGCTCGCCGTGCGCCGCAGGCGCTACTGGATCCGATGGAACCCCGACGGGACCGTCGAGACCGCCGGCCTCAACCGCAACGACTTCGACGGCCTCGACGAGGAGTGCGACGAGCTCACTGCCGCCATCGCACCCGACTCCCCGCCGCCGGGAACCCACACCGACAAGTCCGGGAGCGACCAATGACCGGTGCCGAAGCCGCGAACGCCCTGTTCGTCGCCACGATCCTCGTCTACGCGGCGGCGATGTTCTCCTACGCCGTCGAATACGCCTTCGACAAGCGCGCCCCCAAGCGCGCCAAGGCCCTCGTCACCGCCGGCCGCGACGCCGGCCACGACTCCGAGGCCGGGGCCGATCTCGGGGCCGACGCCCCGACCGAGGCCCCCATCAGCCCCGCCGCCGCCCGCGGCGCCGGCCGGCTCGGCCTCATCCTCACCTACCTCGGCACCGCCGCCCTCGGCGCCAGCATCGTCACCCGCGTGATCTACACCGGGCGCTGGCCGTGGGGCAACATGTTCGAGTACACCGTCGGCGTGGCCCTCGCGGGCATGGCGACGTGGCTGTTCCTCGTCTCGCGCGGCAGCGTCCCCCGCCGCCTCGGCCTGTTCGCGACCTTCGCCGTGACGATGGTCCTCGGCACCTCGGTCCGCGTCTACACCGAGGCCGGACCCCTGGTCCCGGCCCTGGACTCGTACTGGATCATCATCCACGTCACCGCCGCCATCGCCGCCTCCGGCATCCTCATGATCGGCTGCGTCTTCGCGATCCTGCACCTGCTCAAGCGCGGCCACGACCGCCGCGTCTCCGACGACCGGCCGGTCCGCTTCCCGCTCAGCATCGCCGAGCGCCTCCCCGACGCGAATGTCCTGGAGCGCTTGACGTTCAAGATCCACGTCTTCGCGTTCCCGCTCCTGACCTTCGGCATCATCGCCGGCTCGGTCTGGGCCCACCTCGCGTGGGGCCGCTACTGGAACTGGGACCCCAAGGAGGTCTGGGCCTTCATCGCCTGGGTCGTCTACGCCGCCTACCTGCACGCCCGCGTCTCCGGCAGGTCCGCCAAGGCGAACGCGCCCTGGATCGCGATCCTCGGCTACGCGGTCATGCTCTTCAACCTCACCGCCGTCAACCTCGTCTTCCCCGGGCTCCACTCCTACGCCGGAGTCTGAGCCCCGGAGCGTCTGCACGACCGGAGTCCGCACGGTCGGGCGCTGGAGCCGGAGCCCGAGCCGCCGGACGCTGATGCCTTGCCGGGCAGCGGAGTTCGAGCCACCAGGTCTGTCTCACCGGAGGCCGACTCCGGACCGACCGCCGAAGACGCAGTACCGGACACCGTTCGGGCCCCTTGCGCGCCAGTGCAAGGGGCCCGAACGCTTCCTACCGGTCACGCCAGCGGGTCGTCCTCGTCATCGAAGCGGGCCAGGCCCCACACGTCCTCGTCCTCGGTCAGCCAGGACTCCTTGCCCTCGCCGTCCTCGTCGCCGCCCGCACCGGGACGGCCCCCGGCACCGCCCATCATCCCGGCCCCGCCCGCACCGGCGGTCTTCCCGAACAGCCCCTGGCCCTTGCCGAGCCCCGAACCCCCCGCGCGGGCCCCGCCCGCACCGGCGCCACCGGCACCGGCTCCGGCCGCCGGACCAAACAGTCCCATCCCGGAACCGCCCAGCCCGCCGCCCGCGCCGCCGCCCAGTCCGGGCGCGCCGCCACCGGCACCGCCCCCGGGCAGACCGCCGCCGAGCCCGCCGCCCGCCAGGCCGCCGGACGTCTCGTCTTCGCCCCCGGTCGTCGGCGTCCACGAACTCCCGCCGCCACCGCCGCCCGAACCCCCGCCGCCGAACGGCGTCGTGGCCGACGGCGGCGTCAGCCCGCCCGAACCCGAGCTCGACGGCGACCCGTTGAAGTCCCCGCCGCTCGGCGGCGAGTACCCGCCCCCGTCGAGGTCCTGCCCCGACTCGCGGAACGTGGTGTCCTGCACGGTCTCCACGGTCGGCGTGAACTCGGACGCGGAGATCTCCGCGTCCTCCCAGCGGGCGATCACGGTGTCGTTCTGCTCGGCGGCGCGCTCCTGGTAGTCCTGCGACCCGGAGTCGTAGTCCCGCTTGGCGCGGGTGTCGCCGTCCTGGCGGGCGAGCTGCTCGGCCTGCGTCCGCAGCTCCGTCTCGGGAGAGTCCGGGTTCGCGGCCTTGAGCTCGGCGAGGTGGTACTCGGTCTGGTCGGTCACGTACTGGCCCAGCTCGTTGGCGTAGTCGCCGTTGAATCCGCCCAGCTCCATGGCCCGGTTCGCCGAGTCGTCCTCGCCGTCCCACGAGCACCCGTCCGTGACCTCGCAGTCCCCGCTCTTGAACGGGACCCGGTGGTGCACTTCGGGATCGGAGAACAGCCCGCCCTCGTCCTTCACCCAGTACTGGGGTGCCGGGTAGGGGAGTTCGTGCGAGTCGCCGCCCTGGAGGGCGTAGATCTCGTCGGCCGTCTGGTTGAGCAGGCCCGACATGCCCGCGGACCCGTCGCCGACTTCGGCGCTGATCTGCTCGCAGTTGGTAAAGACCGTCTCCATCTGCTCGGCGAAGGCGTCGAAGTCGCTGCCCTGCCAGCCGTTCGCGAGGTCGGTGAGCATGGTGCGGAGAATCTTGGCGACGGCCGTGGACTCGTTCGCGGCGAAGTCGAACTGCGCCGTGGTCCACTTCTCGGCGATGGTGCGGAGCGCGTAGTCGTCGCCCTCGGAGGGCCTGATCTGCGCGACCATCGACTGGACCTCTGCGGGGGTCGGCGCGGCCGTGCCCCCGGGGACGCACTGGAAGCTCTCGACCTGGCCCGAGACGGGGATCGCCGAGACCAGCTTGATCCAGGCCACCTCCGCCGGGCTCTGGCGGTTGGTGCAACCGGAGTCGGAGCAGCCGTCGCCGGTGACGAGGTACGACTGCTCAGCGGTCTGGACGCCGCCCGACGCCGTCGCGCCCTCCATGCCGCCGTAGGTCTCGGCGGCGAACTCTATCTCATCGCCCATCGTCATCCCGCCTCCGCGATCCGGTCGTTCACGGCCTGGTTCACCTGCGGCAGATAGGTGTCGACCAGCCATTGCCTGAGCGATTCCTCGGTGAACGCCAGGGCCGGGTCGCCGCCGCCCCGGAGTCCGTAGTCGTTCGAGTGGTAGAGCTGGATGTGGAACACCCACTGGCCGTCCTGGCCGACGACCTCGGTGTACGGCTGGTCGGCATCGCCGATCCAGGAGACCACGGTGCCCTGGTCCCAGGGGCCGGCGAACGCCTCGCTCACTGCGTCCTGCCCTTCCGCGGAGTCCGATTCGGCGGCGGCGACGCGCGACTCGTACGCGGTCGCAGCGGCTTCGGCGCTCTCGGCGGGCACGATCTTGAACTGCGCCTCGCCGGACATCGTGTAGCCCTCGTAGTCGCCGAGGTTGAACAGGCCGTTGCAGCCCAGGGCGTCGGGGTCGAAGGTGTTGCCGATCGCCGAGCTGCCGGGTTCGCCGCCTTCGGCGGTCGAGGAGCCCCAGCCGACGATGCCCATCTCGTCGGTGACCGGGGCCAGGCCGTCGAGGACTTCGCACGCGTCCCAGGCGGACATCGCGGCGTACACCGGATCGTCGCCGCCACCGCCGTCGGTGGCGTCGCCGCCCGAGGGCTCCTCGGCGGCGTTGCAGCCCGCCAGGAACAGGGCGGCGGCGCCGACGGCGGTGCAGGTCTTCGCGATTCGCTTCATGGTGAGGGGGTCCTAGCTCTCGATGTCGGCGCCGGGCGCGCTGAGCATGGTCACGTTCAGCTCCTCGGACTCCATGTGCAGTCCGAGGGCGTCGTTGAGCGTCACCACCGCACCGTACAAGTCCTGGCGGAGCTTCTGGAGGTTGTTCCAGGTCTCCTCATGGGCCCGTGCGTAATCGGCGCGCGCCTGCTGCGACGCTTCGAGCAGGCCGAAGCCGGGCTCCACGCCGAGCTCGCCGCCCGACTGGAGCTTCGAGGTCAGCTCGGTGACGAAGTTGAGCCGGTTCACCAGCTCGTCGCGGAAGGCTTCGAGGTATGCGGGATCGAGGATCCGTTCGGCCACGGCGGGACCTCCGGGGGTAAATCGGGATCATTTGCTCGGAACCTCATGGTATCGGTTCCTCACCCAGCGTGCGGTACACCGGAATCCGCGCGCGTCGTGCCGACGTTGTGTAGCGGCCCATATATATAAGGTATGCGGGAACGGCCCCCGTCCGAGTGGACGGGGGCCGTTTCGGCTGCTTGCCGGGTGCGAGGGTCAGTGGCGCATCTGGTTGCGGCGCATCAGCGTCCGCGCGTGTTCCGCGTGACGTCGAAGTGCTCGACGGTGGCGTCGAGCTCCACCTGCTGGAAGGAGCGCTGGCCGCCGCGGGGGCGGTCGGGGACGATGCGGGGGGCGTCGTCCTGGCCTCGGGGGGCGGGGACAGCGCCGGCGCGCTGGTCGGGGACGTGGCCGCTGGAGCGGTCGGTGCGGTTGCGGACGCGGCCGGGCCCGCGGGAGGGGCGCTGCGGCTGGGACCGCATGCGCTCCACGGGGATCGCGCCGGTCGCGGTCGGGAGGACCTCTTCGTCCTCGACGTGGATGCCGAGCTGCTCGCGGCGGGTCACGGTCTTCGGGGTGGTCCCCATGAGCGCGAACAGGAGCACGATGATGCCGATCGTGGCGACGCCGAGGATCGGCAGGATGAGCATGATCGGGTCGATGCCCTCGACGGTGTCGCGCCCCCGGTTGTAGAGGGTGACGCGGACGCCGGCCATGCCCGTGTAGTGCATGCCGCACACCGCGATCGCCATGACGACGCCCGCCGCGGTGTGCCACTTCCAGCCGTCGAGGTACATGCCGCAGAACAGTGCGGCGGTCGCGGCGACGACCGCGATCGCGACCGACGCGATGAAGTAGGTGCGGTCGTGGGTGATGTGGCCGGAGACGTTGATGGCGGCCATGCCCGAGTAGTGCATGACGACGACGCCGAGTCCGGTGAGCGGCCCGGCGATGAGGATCTTGCCGACGGTGCCCCGGGAGCCGGTGCCGGCGACCAGGAGGCCGAAGAACACCGAGCCGACGGAGGCGACCAGGCTCAGGAACGTGGTGAGCGGGTCGTAGGCGATGTCGGAGTCGATGACCTTGAACCCGATCATCGCCGTGAAGTGCATCATCCAGATGGCGGTGGCGCCCAACGAGAACGAGGCCAGAGCGATCCACCGGACGCGCTTGCGGACGGCCTTGACGGTGCCGTCCTGACGGCGCGCCTGCGTCATGCACATCAGCGCCAGGATCGAGCCTGCGAAGGCGAATCCGAACGACATGATGGGGTTGATCCACCCGTAAGTGAAGTGGCTCACGTGTTCCATCAGTTGTCTTCCTCCCCAGGCGTACGCCCGTATTCGGAATGTCGCGCGATTGCGATTCGCGCGATTCGAAACTTATACGACTACTGTCCGGCTGCATCCGCAAGACGGACAGTTGCACTAGGACGGTCATTTCGGTCGAGTCGGTCGAGGTTCGGCGAGGCGAGTACCCCGAACACCATGCCCACGATCGCGATGAGCGCCAGGATCATGATGGGCAGCAGCAGGATCAGCGGATCGATGCCCGAGACGACCGGATCGGCCACGCCCTCGATGCGGACCGCGGCCATGCCCGTGTAGTGCATGCCGACGACCGCGACGCTCATGACCGCGGCGGCGAGCGCCATCGAGCCGCGCCGGTCGACGACCGCGGTGAACCGCAGCGCCACCGTCGAGGCCACCACCGCGACCGCCGCCGAGGCGGCGACGAGCGCCGGGTCGTAGACGACCCGGCCCCCCGTCGCGACCGCCGCCATGCCCGTGTAGTGCATGCCCACCACGCCCGCGCCGCAGAGCAGTCCGCCCAGGAGCAGGCGCGGCCAGCCAGCGCGCTTGCCCCCCGAGACGAACAGCCCGGTCCCCACCGCGAGCACCGCGAGTCCGAAGGACGCGGCGGTGAGCGCGGGGTCGTACGCGATGTCGGCGCCGGTGACGGTGAAGCCGATCATCGCGATGAAGTGCATCATCCAGATGCCGATCCCGCCGATGGCCAAGGCGGCCATGAGGATCCAGCGGAGCCGACCGCCGGAGGTGGCGGCGGCGCGGGCGTAGCGGGAGGCCGTCAGGCCCAGGAAGGACCCGGCGGCGGCGAAGGCGAGGCCCATCGCCGGATTGAGCCAGCCGTACGTGAAGTGGTGGTGCTCTAGGGTGACCGCTAGCGGGTCCATGGGGTTCCTCCTGCGGGGCGTCGTGGGTCAACCGTGCCCGAGCGGGAGGCGTCTCCCGTCGCACAGGATGTGCGAGTTGTCCCGGACGCGGCGACGGATATGGCGGATCTGTCCGGAACCCGTGGGCGCCCGGGGATGCCGCGCCACCGGACCAATGCCGCCTTTCGGGCACTACCGAACGTGCCCGGATCAGGGCACTCGGTCGCGGCGACCTTCGTCGGAGGCGGTCAGGGCCGTTCAGCGCCACGGTCGTCGTCCGAGTAGTCGGTTTTCTCAGCCGTACGGCCGAATACCGCGTAGGCGTGTGTCCGAAAGATCAGTGTTTCTTGAGATTCGCCCTGTAACACGGTGCGATACGGAGCCGCTTTCAGTACTCCGGTACGCCCCTGGATTTCGACGCCGTCATTCGTCATGATGGAATCTGCTGGGCTTCACATGCCGGCCCCCGCCGCCCCCGGCGGCAGGACGGCAGCCGGCGCGCGCCGTCGGCCCGAGACCGAGCCCGGCCCGGCACGGGCCCGTCGGTCTGACACAGAGGACCACCCCAGGAGGCTAGACAAGGTGAGCAAGCGCAGCTCGAACCGTGCGGGTTCAGCGGCTCGACGAGGACCGCTCGGCCTGCCCCGCATCGCCGACATGCGAATCCGGTCCAAGCTGGGACTGATCCTCCTCGTGCCCCTCGTCGTCCTGGTGGCCGTCGCCGGCCTCCGGCTCTACGACCTGGCGAACCGGGTGTTCGAGTCGGCCGACATGGTGGACCTCGTGGAGTTCAACGCCGTCACGGCCGAACTCCGCTACGACCTCCAGGTCGAGCGGTCCCTGCTCGTCACGAACCTGCGGCTCGGCGAGGACCACGTCGAGGGCATCGACGTCTCCCAGTACGACGAGACCGCCGTGGCCGCCCAGCAGGCGTCCACCGACGAGGCCCTGGACGTCTTCAACGAGAAGGCCGACGGCCTCCCCGACGTCTCGGACGACATCTCCAACCGCATCGACGCGGTCCGGACCCAGTACGAGAGCCTCATCCAGATCCGCCAGGCCGCGGCCGACAGCCCCGACGGCGTGTCGATCGACGCGACCTCCCGCGTCTACCAGCGGCTCGTCGACGAGCTCGTGACGATCACCGACATCTCCTCCCGTATCGTCAACGACCCCGAGATCGCCCGGAACCTGCAGGCCATCGCCGCCGCCACCACCGTCCTGGAGACGCTGGAGGAGGAGCGCGCGATCGCGATCAACGTCGGCAACGACAAGAAGTTCATCAACAACACGCGCTGGCAGAACTTCATCGCCTTCGCGAAGCTCCGCGAGACCGCCGCCGACGAATTCAAGACCGTCGCCGACCGCAACGAGCAGCTCGCGTTCTTCTTCAGCCCCGGGGGCCTCAACACCACCGAGGCCGAGGCGGCCCTCCTGTTCGAGAACTCCGCGGTCAACGCCGGCACCACGCAGGCGCTCACCGTCGACGCCGCCGTCATCGACTCGTACAACGCGATCCTCGAGAACGGCCTCGACTACATCAACGACGAGTCCGAGGAAGTCCTCGACGACGCGACCGCCGACCTCAACTCGCAGATCTTCCAGCTGCTGCTCGAAGCCGTGCTCATCCTGGCGGCCTTCGTCATCGCGACCGTGATCGCCCTGCTCATCGCCCGCAACATGGCGACCGGGCTGCGGCGCCTGCGCGAGGGCGCGCTGGACGTGGCGCACGTGTCGCTGCCGCAGGCGGTGGCCCAGATGCGCGACGCGGAGAGCATCGGCAACCGGACCCCGGACGAGGTCGCCGCCGACACCGGCGCGGTCATCGACATCGACCAGCGCGACGAGATCGGCAACGTGGCGCACTCGTTCAACATCGTCCACACCGAGGCCATCCGCATCGCGGCCGAGCAGGCCGCCCTGCGCGCCAACGTCTCGCAGATGTTCATCAACCTGGCCCGCCGCTCCCAGAACCTGGTCGACCGGCTCATCGGCCACCTCGACCACCTGGAGCGCGGCGAGGAGAACCCGGACCGCCTGGCCGAGCTGTTCCAGCTCGACCACCTCGCGACCCGCATGCGCCGCAACGACGAGAACCTCCTGGTGCTCGCCGGTGCGGACTCCACCCGCCAGGAGCGCTACCCGGCCCCGATCGGCGACATCCTCCAGGCCGCCCAGTCCGAGGTCGAGCAGTACACCCGCATCGACTTCGGCAGCCTGGAGGCCGAGCGGGAGATCCGCCCGGCCGCCGTCAACGACCTCGTGCACCTCATCGCCGAGCTCATGGACAACGCGACCGCGTTCTCCCCGCCGGAGTCCCCGGTACTGGTCGAGGCCGAGCAGATGCGCACGGCCGGCAGCCCCAACGGCGCCATCCGGGTCCGCATCAACGACGTCGGCATCGGCATGCCGCCGGCGCAGATCGAGGACATCAACCGCCAGCTCTCGGAGTCCGCCGACGCCATCGACCTCGCGTCCTCGCGGATGATGGGCCTGGTCGTGGTCGCGCGCCTCGCGAAGCGCCACGAGGTCCACGTCGAACTGCGCCCGGGCGAGCAGCGCGGCACGGTCGCCGAGGTCATCCTGGGCGACGCGGTCCTCACCGAGGCGAAGCTCCCCGAGCGCGGCCTGCGCAGCGGCGTCCCGCTCGATGGCGCGAACGGCTCCCGCGAACTGCTCTCCGGCATGGAGGCCACCGGCGCCCTGCCGCGGGTCCCCGAGAGCCCGGCGGGCCTGTTCGACACCGCCGCGCCCCAGGCCCCGCACTCCCCGCCGCCGCCCCAGCCCACGCCGCCCGCGTGGCAGCCGAGCGCGCCGCAGATGCCCTCGCGCCCGAACGTCCCGCCGCCCGTCGAGCCGGTCACCGGCGAGTACTCGGTGCAGCGCCCGCAGCAGACGCAGGCGTTCCAGCCGCCGTTCCCGCAGCAGCGCCCCGCCGACGAGGAGCCGGGCTTCATGTTCCGGCCCGGCGGCCTGGCCGACGAGCGCAAGGCCAACGGCAAGGTCATGGAGGTGACCGGGGAGATCGTCTCCTCCGAGCACGTCGCCCTGCCGAAGATCCAGCTGGAGGCGTGGACGCCCGAGCCCGAGCCGGTGCCGCCGTCGTGGCCCGACGTGGCCGCGGCCCCGTCCGGCACGGAGGCGCCGCGGGCCGCCCGCCGCGACCGCGTGTCCGCCCTGGACGCCACGACCGAGCTCCCGATCTTCCGGGAGGTGGAGTCCGCCTGGTTCAAGGCGGTCACCCCCGCGCCCAAGAAGGTCGATGACGAGTCGGCGAAGGTCGAGGACGCGCCCGAGTCGTCCTTCCGGGCGGCCCCGCCTGCACCTGCGGAGGTGGCGGAGGCTACGCCGCCGCGCTACGCTGACCAGTCAGGTGCGGCCGAGTCCCCCGCCCCGGCTTGGGACGCGGTGCCGCCCTCCCCTCCGCAGCCCACGGAAGGCCCGACCATGCAGAGCACCCCCGCCGCCGACGAGTCGCCGGCCGCCTCGGGTCTCGAGCGACGCCGTCTCACCTCTCCGGAGACCGACACCGGGTCCTACGCGTGGCGCACCGCCGCCGACGACGGGTGGTCCCGGGTCGACGACGCCTTCGCCGAGACCATCGAGGAGACGACCACGGTCGGTCTCCCCAAGCGCCGGCCCATGGAACGCCTCGTTCCCGGCGCGGTGGAGGAATCTCAGGAGACCGTCAGCGCGCAGAAGCGCAACCCTGAGGGCATTCGTGGCCTGCTGTCGGCCTATCACCGTGGGGTGCAGCGAGGACGTGGCAATGACGGCAACTGAGTCGCTGATCCGCAACACGGCAGACGCTACTAAGGAGCGCAAACGATGAGCACTGGTGGAACCTCGGTCCAGGACCTGGGCTGGCTGCTGGCCGGCTTCGCCGAACGCGTGCCGGGCGTGGCCCACGCCGTCGCGGTCAGCGCCGACGGTCTGCTGCTGGCGTCCTCCCGGGACCTGCCAAGGGACCGCGCCGACCAGCTGTCGGCGGTGACCTCGGGTCTGGTGAGCCTGACCCAGGGCGCGTCCCGCTGCTTCGAGGGCGGCGCCGTCCTCCAGACGGTGGTCGAGATGGACCGTGGATTCCTGTTCCTGATGTCCATCAGCGACGGTTCCTCGTTCGCGGTGCTGGCGTCGAAGAACTGCGACGTGGGCCAGGTCGGCTACGAGATGGCCCTCCTGGTCGACCGGGTCGGCCAGGCCCTGACGCCTTCGGCCCGAAGCTGATCCGGGCCGCTTCCGGTGCGCGCTTGGCGCAACGGGTTGCGGCACGGTAGGCTCCATTCGAGCGGAACGCAGCACGAGTGGGACGAACTGAACAAGAACCCCTCCGTCGCATCCCCAGGCGACGGGCCGGTGCCTCCCCGGGCACGCGGTACATGGATAACTGACAAGACTGCGGCACAAGGATTGTGGGATCAAGTGCCGTGGTTGGAGGTAACAATGGTCCTCGGTGGTGATGAGCCTACTGGCTCACTCGTCAGACCGTACGCGGTCACGCGCGGCCGCACGCGGCCCCAATTGGAGATCGCCCTCGAAGCGCTGGTGGAGACCACCGCGCGCGGCCGGTCCGGGCAGTTCCTCGGCGGCAGGGAGCAGAAGGTGATCGTCGACCTGTGCGGCGGCCGGCTGCAGTCGCTGGCCGAGATCGCCGCACGCATGGAGGTGCCGCTCGGCGTCGCCCGCGTGCTGGTCGCCGACATGGCGGCCGACGGCTTGTTGGCAGTGCACGAACCCACCGGTTTCGACGCGGACGGCGGCGACGGATCGGTCGGAACCGAGCTCCTTGAGCGCGTTCTCAGTGGACTCAGGAGGCTATAGACCCTAATGAACTCACCCGCAGACACCTCTCGTGTGACCTCTGCCAAGATCGTCATCGCCGGTGGCTTCGGCGTCGGCAAGACGACCTTGGTCGGCTCGGTCTCCGAGATCACCCCGTTGACGACCGAGGCGATCATGACCTCCGCCTCAGAGGGCGTCGACGACAACAACCTGGTGCCCGACAAGGCGACGACCACCGTCGCGATGGACTTCGGCCGCATCACGATCGACCAGGACCTGATCCTGTACCTGTTCGGCACCCCGGGCCAGACCCGCTTCTGGTTCATGTGGGACGAGCTGGTGCGCGGCGCGATCGGCGCCATCGTCCTGGTCGACACGCGGCGCCTCGCCGACTGCTTTTCGGTCATCGACTTCTTCGAGCACCGCAAGCTCCCGTACCTGGTGGCCGTGAACTGCTTCGACGGCAAGCAGCTCCACGAGATCCAGGACATCCGCGACGCACTGCAGATCTCGCAGGACGTCCCCGTGGTGTACACCGACGCGCGCAACCGCGAGTCCACCAAGCAGGTGCTCATCAAGCTCGTCGAGTACGTGCTGTCGATGCGGCGCACCCGCACCGTCGGCGTCCACTAAGTGCCCACAGACGGACGCACGACGACCACAACCGGGAACCGCGCCTGAGCGCGGCGACCGTCTAGGCTGACCCGAACCACCTGGACCATAGCGAAGGCCCGAGGCAACGCCTCGGGCCTTTTGCTGTGCAGGGCACTTGTTCTCGGGCTCGTCGTGTGCATCCCGAGCCGAGTCCCCGGGCTCCTGCGCCGAGCGGGTGCGAGTCAGAGCGGGCAGCGATGACGGCGGGTTGATTCCGGTGTGACGTCTTCGGCTCTCCGCGTTGCGTGGGTGCGGGTCTTGAAGCGGCGAAGGGCGGGCGATTCGGAGGCGGCGCTTCGGCTTTCCGCGCTGCGTGGGTACAGGTCTTGAGGCGGCGACGGCGGGTGGGTCTTCGGGGTGGCGCTCCAAGTCTCCGCCTCGCACCAGTGCGGGTCTTGGGGCAGCGAAGGCGGGTGGGTATGTGGGCGGGTCTTTCGACCTTCTGCGTTGTGCGGGTGCAGGTCCTGAGGCAGCGAGGGTGAGGTGGGCGGGGGAGCGGGTCGGTACTCCGGGCCTGGGCGTGGCGGTGGGCCCGGACCTGGTGGGGTCCGAGCTGGGAGGCATTGCACTTGCGGGCCTTCCCTTCCCCCGCCCCGGCCGGTCCGGAGCGGGCGGCCTAAGAAGGGCGGGTCGCCGAGGTCTCCGGGATCGACCGGTCGTGCTGTCGACTTCGCAGGGCCGGGCGCTTCAGGAGGTGCCGCCTTCCCTGCGGTCTCGGGTGGTGCGGTCTTGCCCGGCACCTGGGGTGGTGCGAATCTGTCTCGGCATTTGGCTCGGGCTGCTCTGATGGCGGCCAGGGCACGTTGCCTCTCGGCCGCTTCGGCTCTGGCATCGAGGTCCGGTTTCAGCCCCTCGGACCACTCGGACCGATAGAGCCCGGTCGGGAACACATCCCAGTCGGAACCCTGGTTCTCGGCGTCGATGTCGGTATCGCTGCGCCAGTCCGCGCACCCGCACCCGCCCTGCCCGGCATTCCCGTCCTCGATCAGAAGGTGGTCGTGGTGAGTGATGACCGCCTGACCGGGCCCGGTCTTCTCGACGCTCCAGCCCATGGTGTGGATCCGACCATGGTGGAAGCGGCACAGGAGGATCAGGTTGTCGGCGTTCGTCTCACCGCCGTCCGCCCAGTGCACGATGTGGTGCGCCTCGGCCCAGGCCACCGGCCGCGAACAACCGTTCCAAGCGCAGCCGTCACGTTGTTCGAGTTCGAGCTTTCTGCGCAGCGAGGCGTTAGGGAGGCGGGCGGTGCGGCCGAGTTCGATCGCTTCGCCGCTTTCGTAGTCGAAGACCGAGGGGATGACCTTGGTGTCGCAGGCGAGCAGGCGGGCCTTGGCGATGCTGATCGGTCGGCCTTCCAAGAGCGGCGTGCGGGTGGTGCCCGGGCCCTGCTGTGATGTCGCGCCCGTTGCTTCGGCGCTCGTGTCGGCCTGGCCGGTGTGCCGGCCCTGGAGGGCGTGGATGTCGACGGTCAGGTCGAGCGTGGCGGTGTGGCCGTGGCGCTTCGCCGCTTCGGGGGAGGAGCCGTATCCGGCGAGGAGTTGGTGGAGGGCTTCGGCGTGGCGGTTGGGTGCGGCGGGGAGCAGTCCGGTCGTTTCACCGGGCTCGGATTCGGCTTCCTCCTGGCGCGGAGGCGGGCAGGCGGTCTGAAGGTACTTGTCCAGCAGGAGGCCGGTGTCCCACGACAGCTCGCCCGACAGCGCCCACATGCCGTTGCCCTGCTCCGCGAGTTCGATCCACTGGAGGGACTGCTCGCCGAGGCCGTCGAGGAGTTCGTCTTCCTCGGCCAGGTGCGCCGCCAGCTCGTCCAAGTGGCGCTGGAGGTCCTTGAAGGGGGCGTGCTCGCAGTACTCGGCGATCAGGTGTTCGGGTGTCGCGCAGAGGGTGTCCGCATCGAAGGGGGAGGCCACCGGTTCCCGGAAGGGGGTGCGGGCGAACAGTCGCATTGCCGGAGTCTTGTCCAACTGCCGTACTGCGTAGGCGACCTGGTCGATCCTCGCCCTGCCTGAGGTGGCTGCTGCCGCCAGCGTCCGGAACTTCGTCGACAGCCGTGCGATGGCAGCGATCGAACCCGCTGTCGCATAGGTGAAGTCGAACTGGGAGAGCAACAGGTCGCGCAGGGCCGAGTAGCCGAAGGCGGTGCGGTGGAGGTTCGCCTGCTTCATCGCGATGACCGCGGAGAGCACCTGAGCGTACTGGGCGTTGATGAGGTCGGCAGCGGATTCGAGGGTGGTCCTGATGGCCTGGGCCTGGTCGCTCGGATTGGTCGCCATCGGTGTCACCCCCGTTCTGTTCTCGAATGCCTTGCTGTTTTCCGTGTGCCTGTTCGATGGTTGTGACTCAATTGTGACTGATGTTGAGAGAGGTGCCAACACCCTGAAGAGTGAACTTTGATGAGGATTGTTCGCCCCGAGCCCAAGTCGAACCCGAAGGCCGCCAACGGAAGTCGAGAACCGTCTGACCTCTTCGTCGCCGCCTCAGGACTCGGGCCCGAGCGACACCCCATGGCCGACAACGGAGGCCGAGTCCAACCTCCCCCTTCGTCGCCGCCGCTCTGACCAAGACCCCACCGACACCTCAAGGCCACCAACAAAACCGAACCATGAGACGACGCAAAACGACCCCGAGGCTCACGCCCCAGGGCCGTGCATGCGCTTGCTCCGAAGACCCGCCTCAGACGACCTTCGGGATCGAGCCGGTGTTGGTCAGGGCCTCGTTGAGGAGCGGCCCCACCTGCATCGTGAACTGCCCCAGCTCGTACCCGAGCTGCTCGCGGTCGCACTGCGACACCGCCAGCAGCGTCAGGCAGATCTGCGGCCCGACCGGAGCCGCGAGCAGCACGCCCTCGGCCATCTCGACGATGACCTGCTGCGCCGGACCGTGGTCCATCGAACGCCCGGCACCCTCGCCGATCGACAGGAGTCCGGACCCGATGCCCGCCAATTGGTCGGCGCGCTCCTTGGGCAGCCCGGCGGACACTGCGAGCGGCAGCCCGTCGACGCTCACCAGGACCGCGTGCGACAGCCCCGGAGTGCGCGCCACCAGCGACCCGAGCAGCATGCTCAGGGACCGCTCGTAGACGCCCAGATTGGCGCTCATCGGGCCGCCATCCTCTCCGTCCGCGACGCCATGCCGGGACGTCCGCCGCGAGCGCGGCCCCAGCCCCGGAAGTAACCGGCGGTGTTCTGCGCCAGCAGCTCCGGGTCGCGGTCGATCGGCTCGTCGAAGCGCGGGTGCTCGTCGGCGACGACCGCGCCTGGGACGAGGTTCGCCTGCGGCTTGCGCCGCGGCAGGCCCGCCGCCGTAGTCGGCTCCTCGGTCGCGGGGGACTCGGTGGCCGAGCGGGCGGTGCGCCACCCGTCGTCGCCGGGGAGGTTCCACGACTCGGTCTCGGGCTCTTCGCTCTCGGGCCGCTTGAACCAGGCGCTCTTGGCCTGGCCGAAGATGAGCAGGCCGTCGTCGTCGGCGGCGAGGCTCGCCACGTCGACGATGTTGACGTCCTCGCGCGGCTGCCACGGGTGGCGGCGCGGCGCGTCGTCGTTGTGGGGGAGCTCGGCCGGCTCGGCCCGGCGGCGCCGGATCGAGCGGGTGTGCCCGCCTTCGGAGTCGACCGGCTGCTGCATCGACGGCGACGAGAACGAGTCCGGGATGACCTGCGTCGCTTCGAGGTCCGGCAGCACCGAGTGGAGCTGCGAGGCCGGGTCCAGGGCCCGCAGGCTCTGGCGGTCGGGCAGGTCCCCGGGGAGGCGGACGGTCCGGTGCGTGTCGGTGTCGTGCCCGCGGCCGCGCCTGCGGGCGGCCGCGGTGCGGTCCTCCTGCGGCTGCGGCACCTGCGGCTGCGACTGGTGGGGGAGCGGCTGCGAGACGTGCGGCGCCGCTTCGGGTTTGGGCCGCTTGGCCTGCAGCAGGCCGATGAGGCCCTCCAGGGACCGGTCCCATGCCGAGACCGCGTCGGCGGTCGCGGAGACGGAGGGGGCCACCGACGGGTCGTCCCCGCCGCCGATCTCCCGGATCGCCTCGGTGAGCGCGCCGGCCATCGCGGCGACCTGGCCGGGGTCGGCCACGGTCGCGAGGTCGGCGGCGAGCTCCTCGGTCGAGATGGACTGGAGCGCACCGGGCTGCGGGAGCCGGGTGAGGATCGCGACGGCGTTGGCCTCGCTCGGGTCGTCCCACGCGGCCAGCGCCGCCGGGAAGACCGCGCGCAGGAGGCACGTGAGCGCCTCTGCCGCGTCGTGGCGGGCCCTGGCGGCCGAGGCCACCGTGTCCAGGATGGGGCGCAGAGCGGCCATCTCAGGGCGTGCGGCGAGCGGCGGCCCGGCGACCTCGCCGGTGGCGAGTCCGCGGGCGATCGCGATGGCGTCGTCGAGGGCGTCCTTGGAGCGGGAGGCGGGGATGTCGGCGCGGACCACGAGCTGTCCGGCGGCGGCGGCGAACTCGGCGAGCTGGAGGACGTCGCCGTCCACCGCGACCGAGACCGACTGGCCGGGGGCCGACCTGGCGAGGAGGCCGTTGAGGCGGACCCAGCCGCGCGGATCGTCGCCGAACGTGTCGGTGGCGATGAGGCTGCCGCCCGCGGCGACGAGGGCGACGGCGCACGCGGTGTCGCCGTGCCCGGCCCCGGACACCTGCTGGTCGGTGGTGATGCCGCAGAACACTTGCACCCGCGGAGCTCCTCTCGTAGGGCGCGCAGCCGGCGCTGTCCCCTGTCGCCGGGGCTGGAGCCCGGCCCGTTTTTACCAGTCCGTTATCAGTTTTCCGCAGAATACTCGGTTCTGCAAGCGGACAACCAGTGCGGGTTCACCTACGGAGCGAAGGTCATAGCAGGCATAACCGTCAATTCGCTGGCAGTCGCGACCTGGGTGTTCCCTTGTGGAATGACGCAGCGGAGCCGCCGCGCGACAGGCGCGGCGGCTCCGGAATTCGGACTCGGCGGCCCATCCGCAATGGGCTGTTCGGTGGATTGACCGGCGTGCGGTCAGCGCCATTCCACATGGTCGTTGATCTTCGCGATGACGCCGCGCCAGGCGATGGCCGCCTGCTGCGGGTCGTTGCGCTTGAGGCGGCGCTTGGCGAACCTGCCCTTGAGGCCGCCTTCGGCGACGATGCGGAAGGTCTCGTCGAGGTCGTCGAGGGGGGACCCGGGCGCGAGCGCGGCGACGACGGAGTCGTTCTTGAGCGCGTACCCGAGGTCGCGGCCGGCCTCGGCGGCCTTGATGAGCAGCTCGGGCTCCCAGCCCTCCTGGCCGCCGCGGAGGTTCGCGACGACGAGGTCGAGCTCGTAGATGTCGTTCTCGTCACAGACGATGTCGTCCACGTCCACGCGGTCCCGGAGGTCGGCGTACTCGTCGATGACGGCGAGGTCGTGGTCGTCGTTGCCCTTGACGTACGCGACGAGGGCGGCCCGCTCGCGGAACACCAGCAGCTTCCCCTTGCGGGTCAGGAAGACCGGGACCTCCTCGGGCTCGGCGTCGAGGGCGTCCTCCTCCTCGGCCTCGTCGGCCTCGGGGGCCTCGTCCTCGAAGTCGGCCGGGTCGGGCTCGCCGGCGTCGGGGTCCTCGGGGAGCACCCGCTCGTCGTCGGCCTCGGGCCGCTCGCGGTCGCCGTCCGGGTCCAGGGCGTCGAGGGCCTCGGCGCCCTCGTCGTCGTCTTCGTCGGTGCCGTCAACGGTGTCGTCGTCCTCGGCCGCGTCCCGGTCCGCCTTCGCACCCGGGAGGGTGTCCGACATCCGGTAGGCGCGCAGGGTGTACCCCGAGTCCTTGCCCAGGTGGAGTTCGACCGGGTCCACCCCGGTCTCGTTCCAGAGCTTCTCGGTCTCGGCGCCGCGCTCCGGCGCGTCAGATTCGGCCGCCATGTCGCGTCCCTCCCGTAGGTCGTCTAGCTGGGGAACAGCCTACGACCCGAGTGCGCACCGCTCCGCATCCGGTGTGCGCTTTTCTTTGTGGATAGCGCGGAGGGCCCTTCCGCCACTGCGAAAAGGCCCTCCGTTTCGGTTGCTAGTACGCCCCGCCCGCGCCCGCGGCCATTCCGGCCGGGTGCCACACGGTCTTGTACTCGGTCCACTGGCGCAGCAGGTCGAGCGCGTCGGCGCCCCGGCCGGGGCGCCGGACGACCTTGAGGGTCTGGGCGGCGGCGGCCTCGAGGTCGGCGGCGAGCGCGGTGTCGGCGACCCCGGTGAGGTCGAGGCCGTTGACGTCGGCGTGGGACGCGAGGTGCGGCGCGACCTCGGCGGTCTTGCCGCTCAGCAGGTTCACGACCCCGCCGGGCAGGTCGGAGGTCGCCAGGACCTCGCCGAGGCTCAGGGCCGGCAGCGGCTTCGCCTCGCTGGCGAGGACGACGACGGTGTTCCCGGCGGCGATGGCGGGCGCGAACGCGTCGACCAGTCCCAGGAGCGGGTCGTCGTGCGGGGCGACGGCGGCGACGACGCCGAGCGCCTCGGGCGTGGTGTGGTTGAAGTACGGCCCGGCGACGGGGTTGGCGCCGCCGAGGACAGAGGCGTACTTGTCGGTCCAGCCCGCGTAGTGGACGAGCCGGTCGATCGCGGCCTCGACGGTGCCGAGGGCGTCGTGCGCGTCCGCGCCGGTGGCGTCGGCGAGTTCTTCGGCGAACTGGCCGGCGCGGCCTTCGAGCATCTCGGCGGCGCGGTAGAGGATCTGCCCGCGCAGGTACGCGGTCTGCCCGGCCCAGGGCCGCTGGGCCTTGCGGGCGGCGGCGACGGCGTCGCGGGCGTCCTTGCGGCTGGCGAGCGCGGCGTTCGCGAGCTCGGCGCCGTCGGGGCTGCTCACCGGGTAGCTCCTTCCGGACTCCGAGCGGGGGAACTTCCCGCCGAGGTACAGCTTGTAGGTCTTCTTCACCCGCAGTCGCTCAGCGTGTTCAGACATCGAGGTACGCCTCCAGTCCCTGGCGGCCGCCTTCGCGGCCGTATCCGGACTCCTTCAGGCCGCCGAAGGGGCTGGCGGCGTCGAACCGGTTGAACGTGTTGGCCCACACCACGCCCGCGCGCAGCCGCTCGGCGGCCCACAGGATCTTGGAGCCCTTCTCGGTCCACACCCCGGCCGACAGCCCGTAGGGCGTGTTGTTGGCCTTGGCGATCGCCTCGTCGGGGGTGCGGAACGTCAGGACGCTGAGCACCGGCCCGAAGATCTCCTCCTGCGCGATCCGCATGGACTGCTGGACGCCGGTGAACACGGTGGGGCGGAACCAGAAACCCTGCTCAGGCAGGTCGCAGGCGGGCTGCCACACGTCGGCGCCCTCGCCGCGCCCGGCCTCGGTGAGGGCGGTGATGCGCTCGAGCTGCGCGGCGGAGTTGATGGCGCCGATGTCGGTGTTCTTGTCGAGGGGGTCGCCGACGCGGAGGGTGGCGACGCGCTCCTTCAGGCGCTCCAGCACGTCGTCGGCGACGGACTCCTGGACGAGGAGGCGCGAGCCGGCGCAGCACACGTGGCCCTGGTTGAAGAAGATGCCGTTGACGATGCCCTCGACGGCCTGGTCGATCGGGGCGTCGTCGAACACGATGTTCGCGGCCTTGCCGCCGAGTTCGAGCGTCACCTTCTTCTCGGACCCGGCGACGGCCTTGGCGATGGCGCGGCCGACGGCGGTGGAGCCGGTGAACGCGACCTTGTCCACGGCGCTGTCGACGACCGCGGCGCCGGCGGCGCCCGCGCCGGGGAGGATGTTGACCACGCCCGGGGGCAGGTCGGCCTCCTGGCACAGCTCGGCGAACATGAGCGCGGTCAGCGGCGTGGTCTCGGCGGGCTTGAGCACCACCGTGTTCCCGCACGCGAGCGCGGGCGCGATCTTCCACGCGAGCATGAGCAGCGGGAAGTTCCACGGGATGACCTGGCCGACGACGCCGAGCGGGCGCGGGTCGGGCCCGTGCCCCGCGTAGGCGAGCTTGTCGGCCCAGCCCGCGTGGTAGAAGAAGTGCTGCGCCGCGGTCGGCACGTCGAAGTCGCGGGTCTCCTTGATGGGCTTGCCGTTGTCGAGGGACTCGGCGACGGCGAACTCGCGGGCGCGCTCCTGGAGGAGGCGGGCGATGCGGAACAGGTACTTGCCGCGCTCGGTGCCGCTCATGGGGCCCCACACGGTCTCGTACGCGCGCCGGGCGGCGGCGACGGCCTTCGCGACGTCGGCCTCGTCGGCCTCGGCGACGGTGAACAGGACCTCCTCGGTGGCGGGGTTCACCGATTTGAAGTCGGACTCGGCGTCGACGAACTCGCCGTCGATGAAGAGCCCGTAGTGCTCCTTGATCTGCGGCCGCACCGACTCGGGCGCGGGGGCGTACTCGAACATGGCTAGTCCACCGTCACGTAGTCGGGGCCGGAGTAGTGGCCGGTCTTGAGCTTCTGGCGCTGCATGAGGAGGTCGTTGAGGAGGCTGGACGCGCCGAAGCGGAACCACTCGTTCGACAGCCAGTCGTCGCCGAGGACCTCGTTCACGGTGACGAGGTACTTGACCGCGTCCTTGGTGTTGCGGATGCCGCCGGCGGGCTTGACGCCGACCTGGACGCCCGTGGCGGCGCGGTAGTCGCGCACGGCCTGCATCATCAGCAGCGTCACCGGCAGGGTCGCGTTGACGCCCACCTTGCCGGTGGAGGTCTTGATGAAGTCGGCGCCCGCGTACATCGCGAGCCACGAGGCCCGGCGCACCGCGTCGTAGGTGGCGAGCTCGCCGGTCTCGAGGATGACCTTGAGGCGGGCGTCCCCGGCGGCGGCCTTGACGGCCCGGATCTCCTGGTAGACCCGTTCGAGGTCCCCGGCGAGGAACGCGCCGCGGTTGATGACCATGTCGATCTCGTCGGCCCCGGCGCGCACCGCGGACTCGGTGTCGGCGAGCCGCACGTCGAGCGGGACCTGCCCGGCGGGGAAGCCGGTGGCGACGGACGCGACCTTGACTTCGGAGCCCTGGAGGGCGTCCTTCGCGGCGGCGACCATCGACGGGTAGACGCACACCGCGGCGGTGGCGGGCGCGTCGCCGTCGGGCCGCATCGCCTTCGCGGCGAGGGAGCGGACCTTGCCGGGGGTGTCGGCGCCTTCGAGCGTGGTGAGGTCGATCATGCTGATGGCCAGGTCGATCACCTGCGCCTTCGACGTCGTCTTGACCGAGCGGGTCGACAGCCCCGCCGCGCGCGCCTCGAGGCCGACCGCGTCGACGCCCGGGAGGGCGCGGACGAGGGAGGCGGCCTCGGCGCCGCTCAGAATTGATCCCATGACCCGATCGTATCCGTTCCCTGGAGACCGCTGGACCACCCGGTGGTGACCAGCTCACATTAGCGCGGCGAACTGGGCGTTAAGGTTATGAACCGTGGATGTCAAGATCGTCGAACACCCGCTCGCCGCCGCCCGGCTCACCGCCATGCGCGACGAGCGCTCGGACTCACCGCGGTTCCGAGCCGCCCTGCACGAGCTCACCATGATGCTCGTCTACGAGGCCACCCGCGACGCGGCCGTGGCCGAGTACGCGATCAGGACCCCGGTGGCGCCCGCCAAGGGCTACCGCTTGGGCAACCCCCCGGTCCTCGTACCGGTCCTGCGCGCCGGACTCGGCATGGCCGACGCCGCGCAGGCCATGATCCCCGACGCGTCGATGGGCTTCGTCGGCCTCGCGCGCGACGAGGAGACCCACGAGCCCTACGCCTACATGGAGTCCCTGCCCGACGACCTGGCCGGGCGCCACGTCATCGTGCTCGACCCGATGGTCGCCACCGGCGGCTCGCTCCTGCGCTGCTGCGAGATGATCGCCGCCCGCGGCTGCACCGACATCGACCTCGTGTCGGTCCTGTGCGCGCCCGACGGCATCGCGAAGCTCGCCGGCTCGGGCATCGCCATGCGCATGACCACCGCCGCCGTCGACCCCGAGCTGAACGACAAGGCGTACATCGTCCCCGGCCTCGGCGACGCCGGCGACCGCCAGTTCGGCGCCTACCGCCGCTTCTGACCCCGACGCGAACGAGAGGCCGGGCGCGATGTGCGCTCGGCCTCATCATTTTTGTGAGGGCGTGTCGCTCCTGAACATGACGCGCGAAACGAAACGGGGGCCGGGCGCGATGCGCCCGGCCCCCGTTCCGCGTTCTCGTCTAGTGCGGCACGCCGAGGATGCCGGCGACCTCGGCCCGCAGGGCCTCCACGCCCGCGCGGGCGCGCTCGCGGGCGGCCTGGAGGTCGCCTCCGACCTCCTCGCGGACCTCGAGGTACGCCTTGAGCTTCGGCTCGGTGCCGGACGGGCGGCAGACCACGCGCGCGTCGGCGGTGGTGATCGTGACGACGTCGGCCTCGGGCATCCGGTCGAGGTAGTCGACGACCGGCTCGTCCAGCAGCGACGCGGGCCGGTTGGCGCGCAGGCGCTTCATGCACGCCGCGATCTCGTCCAGGTCCTCGACCCGCACCGAGAGCTGCCCGGTCTCGTACACCCCGAACTCCTCGGCGAGCTCGTCGAGCCGGTCCTGGAGGGTCGCGAAGCGGGCGGCCTGCCCGGCGGCGATCTCGGCGACCACGAGGGACGCGGAGATGCCGTCCTTGTCGCGCAGGAACTCCGGCGCCACGCAGTACCCCAGGGCCTCCTCGAACGCGAACGCGAGGTCGCCGCTGGTGCGCGCCAGCCACTTGAAGCCCGTCAGGGTCTCCATGTAGCCGAAGCCGCGCGCCGCGCACATGGCCTTGAGCTGCGTCGTGGACACGATCGTGGTCGCGTACGTCCCCTTGCGGCCCTTGCGCATCCAGTGGTCGGCGAGGAGCACGCCGACCTCGTTGCCCGAGAGCTGGCGCCACCCGCCGTCGCCGGTGGGGACGGCCACCGAGCAGCGGTCGGCGTCGGGGTCGAGCGCGAGCGCCACGTCGGCGCCCTCCTCGACCGCGAGCGCCTTGAGCAGGTCGATCGCGCCCGGCTCCTCGGGATTGGGGAACGCGACCGTGGGGAAGTCTGCGTCCGGTTCGGCCTGCTCGGGCACGAGCGCGGGCGCGGGGAAGCCCGCGCGCACCATCGCCTTGACGAGCGTGGCGCCGCCGACGCCGTGCATCGGGGTCGCGACCGACGCGAGCCGCTTGGGGTCGTCGGGGTCGACCACGGAGGCGACCGCCGCGAGGTACGCGTCGAGCACCGACTCGTCGAGGGTCTCCCCCTCGTCGCCGAGGGGGATCTCCGAGAGCGGCCCGAGCGCCTCGATCGCGGCCTCGATCTCGGTGTCGGCGGGCGGAACGATCTGCGCGCCCGCGCCGAGCTCGCCGCCCAGTTCCCGGCCCAGGTACACCTTGTACCCGTTGTCCTGCGGCGGGTTGTGGCTCGCGGTCACCTGGACCGCGGCCGCGGCGTCGAGGCGGGTCACCGCGAACGCGGTCACCGGGGTCGGCAGCGGCCCGGGCATGAGCAGCGCCCGGCGCCCCGAGCCGGTGACGACGCGGGCGGTCTCGACCGCGAAGTCGCGGCTGCCGTGCCGCGCGTCGTAGCCGATGACGACGGGGCCGTCGGCGCCCTTGGCGTCCAGCCAGTTCGCGAGGCCGGCCGCGGCGGCGCGCACCACCGCGAGGTTCATCCCGTTGGGGCCCGCGCGGAGCGGGCCGCGCAGCCCGGCGGTGCCGAACTTCAGGCGCCCCGAGAAGCGGTCGGCCAACTCGTCGGCGGTCTCCGGCAGTCCGTCGAGGAGCCGGTAGAGCTCGTCGCGGCCGTCCTTGTCGGGGTCGTCGGTGATCCACTGCAGCGCTTCGGCTCGCAGCGCGTCGAGCTTGGTCTGGTCGGTCATGGGGAAATGGTCGCATATCCGCAGCCTGGGAGACCGGTGTTGCGGACGGTGTGGCCTCAGCCGGTCTGGAACGAAGCCACGGCCGTGTCGAACACCGCCTGTGATAGATCCCATGCATCCGCGTCGCCGGACACGAACACCCCGAACGTCGTCCCGTCGCCGGCGTCCACGATGGCCCACACCGAGTGCCGCTCGGCCCCGGCCTCGTCGAGGTTCGTGCCGGTGTACTCCAGGACCGTGCCGCTCAGCCCGGCGAACTCGATGCCCTCCAACCGGACCTGCTCCAGGTCGGTCATCTCGGCGGGGAGCCCGTCGAAGTAGTCGCCCAGGTAGCCCTCGGGGTCGCCCGCGCCCTTCTCGGACGCCGCGTAGATCCGCACCCACTGCGTCTCGTCCTCGGGGTTGAAGAACAGCACGTGGTCGTCGCCGCCCTCGCCCTCGGGCCAGTCCGCGGGGTGCTCGACGGTGAACCCGTCGCCCTCGTAGACGGCGGTCTCGAACGGCGCGGAGCCGCCCTCGCCCTCCGGCGACTCGCCGCCGCCCTCGGGGGACTCGCCGCCCTCCCCGGCCTCCTCGCTCGTGCCCGGGTCCTCCGCGCCGCTCCCGCCGCCGTCGCCGGTGAGGAGCTTGTAGGCGCCCCAGCCGAGGACGAGCACCAGCAGGACGCAGATCGCGATGACCGCACCGGACCTCCACGGGTTCCCGCGCTCGGGTTCGGGCTCGGGTTCGCGCACCCGCGGGCGCGCGCCGGTGTGCGGGGGCGAGACCTCCTGGAAGCCCGAGGAGGCGCCCGCGCCGCGGTACGGCGGGGACTGGTGGCCCGGTCCGCCCGCGCCCCCGAGGGGGCCGGCGAGCAGCGCCTGGAGCTCGTCGCGGACCTGGGGGAGCACCATGCGCGCCCCCGGGTCCTTCGCGAGCATCCCGCCGAGGAGCCGGGTGAGCGGCCCGGCGTTGCGGGGGCTCTCCGGCGGCTCCTGCACGACCGCGCGCATCGTCGAGACGGCGTCGCCCCGGTCGAACGGCGGGCGCCCCTCGACCGCGGCGTACAGGGTCACGCCGAGGCTGAACACGTCGCTGGCGGGCTCGGCCGGGTGCCCGACCGCCCGTTCGGGCGCGATGTAGTGCGCCGAGCCGAGGACCTTCCCGGGCGTCGTCCCGCCCGAGACCTGGTGGAGCTGCGCCGCACCGAAGTCGGAGAGGACGCAGCGGCCGTCGGTGGAGATGAGCACGTTGCCGGGCTTGACGTCGCGGTGGATGATCCCCGCGTCGTGCGCGGCCTGGAGCGCCCCGACCAGCGCGAGGCCGATCTTCGCGGCCACGCGCGGCTGGAGCGGCCCGTCCTGGGAGAGGATCTCGGCGAGGCTGCGCGACTGGAGCAGCTCCATGACGATCCACGGCAGGCCCGCGTGCTCGACCACGTCGAACACCCGGATCACCGAGGGGTGCGAGAGCCCGGCCGCGATCTGCGCTTCGCGCCGGGAGCGGTCGATGAGCTGGACGCGCTCCTGCGGCGGCAGGTCCGGGGGCAGGAACACCTCTTTGAGGGCCACCTCGCGGCGCAGCACCGTGTCGTGGGCGCGCCACACGGACCCGTTGCCGCCCTTGCCGACCAGGTCTTCGAGGCGGTACCGGTCCCCGACGAGGTCGCCGGGCCGGGCGCGGTTGGCCGGGCCGGGCCCGGGCGGGCGCTGCCCCGGCTCGCCGCCGGCGGCGAAGCTCTGGCCCAGGTTCCCGTAGTTGCCGTAGGAGGAGCTGTGGCGGTACGAGGAGTCCCCGTAGGAGTCCCCGCCGTACGGGTCGCGGTTGAAGCCCTGGCGGCTCGACGCGTACGGGTCGGAGCCGTCGGGCTCGCGCCACGACTGCCCCCCGAAGGAGGGGTGCGGGTCGCGCCCGGGCGGCTCGGCGCCGTACGGTCCGCCCTGGCGCCCCTGCGGGGGCTCCGTGCTGTACCGAGGGGACGGCGCCGGGCCGGATCGGGGGTCCTCATAGGCGCCGGGACCACCGCGACCGTAGTCAGATGAGTACGTCATGCAACCACTCCTCGCGAGGGATCCCCCCTAGTCTGCCGCGCCCCGGCCACCCTCGCTGTACCGGGGAGACGCAAGTGATCCTCGGTCACGGGGCCGGGCGGAGGCGGCTCCGATAGCGCGAAGGCGCCGCCGGGGGGCACCATGACTCCCGGAGGCGCGGTTCACCACCTAGGATGTCAGCCATGCAGTCGTCACCGCAAGGCCGGGACGGGATCGAGATCCGGCCCGTCTACGGCCCGAGCGACGCCGCGGAGGATCTGGCGGACCGGCTCGGCGAACCCGGGTCCTTCCCCTACACGCGCGGCGTCCACCCGACCATGTACACCTCGCGGCCCTGGACCATGCGCCAGTACGCGGGCTTCGCCACCGCCGCGGAGTCCAACCGGCGCTACCGGGACCTCCTGGCCGCCGGCACCACCGGCCTGTCCGTCGCGTTCGACCTGCCCACCCAGATGGGCTACGACTCCGACGCGCCCGAGGCCGCCGGCGAGGTCGGCAAGGTCGGCGTCGCCGTCGACTCCCTCGCGGACATGCGCGCCCTCTTCGACGGCATCCCCCTCGGCGAGGTCTCCACCTCCATGACGATCAACGCGCCCGCCGCCGTCCTGCTGGTCCTGTACCAGCTGGTCGCCGAGGAGCAGGGCGTCGACGCGGCCGCGCTGCGCGGCACGATCCAGAACGACATCCTCAAGGAGTACATCGCCCGCGGGACGTACATCTTCCCGCCCGCGCCCTCCCTGCGCCTGGTCGCCGACACGTTCGCGTACTGCGCCGCCGAACTGCCGCAGTGGAACACGATCTCCATCTCCGGCTACCACATGGCCGAGGCCGGGGCGACCCCCGCGCAGGAGCTCGCGTTCACCCTCGCCGACGGCATCGAGTACGTCGAGTGCGCCCTCGCCGCGGGCCTCGACGTCGACGCGTTCGCGCCCCGCCTCTCCTTCTTCTTCGTGGCCCGCTCCACGCTCCTCACCGAGGTCGCCAAGTTCCGCGCCGCCCGCCGCATCTGGGCCCGCATCATGCGCGACCGCTTCGGCGCGAAGGACCCCCGGTCGATGAAGCTCCGCTTCCACACCCAGACCGCCGGGGTCGAGCTCACCGCCCAGCAGCCCGAGGTCAACCTCGCCCGCGTCACCGTCCAGGCCGTCGCCGCCGTCCTCGGCGGCACCCAGTCGCTCCACACCAACGCCTACGACGAGGCCATCGCCCTGCCCACCGACACCTCCGCGCGCCTGGCCCTGCGCACCCAGCAGGTCCTCGCCGCCGAGACCGACCTCACCGCCACCGTCGACCCCTTCGCCGGGTCCTACGCCGTCGAGGCCCTCACCGACGAGGTCGAGGCCGAGGCCCTGCGCCTCATCGACGCCGTGTTCGCGCACGGGTCGGCCGTCGCCGCCATCGAGGAGGGCTTCCAGAAGGGCGAGATCGAGCGCAGCGCCTACGAGACGGCCAAGCGCATCGACTCCGGGGAGCAGACCGTCGTCGGCGTCAACAAATACGTCCTCAATGGGGACGAGGCCCCGTACGCTCCGCTCAAAGTGGACCCCGCGATCGAGGCGTCGCAGGTCGACCGCCTCGCCGCGCACCGCGCCGGACGCGACTCTGAGAGGCTCGCCTCCGCCCTCGCCGGTTTGAAGCGCGCCGCCTCGGGAACGGACAACGTGCTGTATCCGCTCAAGACGGCGCTCGCCGCAGGAGCCACCGTGGGGGAAGTGTGCGCGGCGCTCGCCGCCGAATGGGGACGCCACGTCCCGACCGACAACTGGTGAGCGAATAGACGCGAGGGGCGAAGCGCACAGCGCGTCTGTTGCAGGGGGCGTCTCGCGGGGAAAGACTTGGCCGCGGATGCGTCATCGACCGGCGACGCATCCGCCGTCCGTTCAAAAGTCGGATCGCGGCCGTAACTTCTCGGCCCGGCAAGCGTTATGCCTTATGACGGCGGGTTCGGCCCACAGGGCCGTGACCGGCTGTCGCGCGGCCGTGACCCCGGGCTCGCCACGACGACCCGGTCGCGGCCGCCGGGCGTCGCAGATCACGGCGCTAGCCGCAACGGAGTGCGATCGGATTAAGCTTGCCGAATCGCCTTCCATTGGCTTTGATCCTCGAACGCGAATTGCGAGGCGCGAAGGAAATGTACACGCTCACTGCGGAGAAAGTCGTCGAGATGGGTACCGCCACGAAATCGAATGAGCCGCTGCCGAGTGCGATCGCACCGGAGGCGTGTCTCGTGGTACCCGCCGCCTTGCCCTCGCACGACACCGCAGCCGGGAGCGCTTCGCCCGGCACCACCGCTTCGGAGCAGGTCATGTCCACACCGCTGCCGGACTTCCTCGACGGATGGCTCGCCGCCCACGCCGCCGAGGTCGTCGCCGCCCGCCGCCACATCCACGCGAACCCGCGCCTCTCGCGCCAGGAGCACGACACGGCCGACTACGTCGCCGCGCGCCTGGCCGAGGCCGGCCTCGAACCGCAGCTCATCCCCGACGGCACGGGGCTGACCTGCGACATCGGCACCGGCGACCGCGTGATCGCGATCCGCGCGGACATGGACGCCCTGCCGATCAACGACCCGAAGCAGGTCCCGTACCGGTCGTCGGTCGAGGGCGTCTGCCACGCGTGCGGGCACGACGCCCACACCGCGATGCTCCTCGGCGTCGGCCGCGTCCTCCACGAACTGGAGCGCCGCGAGGGCCTGCCGGGCCGCTTCCGCCTGGTCTTCCAGCCGTCCGAGGAGCAGTTCCCCTCGGGTGCGCCCACGATGATCAAGTACGGGGCGCTCACCGACGTCGCCGCGATCTTCGCCTTCCACTGCGACCCGCAGTTCCAGGCCGGGCAGATCGGCGTGCGCAACGGGCCGCTGACGGCCGCGTGCGACGTCATGGAGGTCCGCATGGCCGGCCGCGGCGGCCACACCTCCCGCCCGCACCTCACCCACGACCTGGTGAACGCCATCGGGCGCGTGGTCGTCGACGTGCCGGCCCTGGTGAACCGCCGCCTCGACCCGCGCCAGTCCGTGGCGATCGTCTTCGGCGCGGTCCAGGCCGGCGAGGCCGCGAACGCGATCCCGCAGGAGGCCCTGGCCCGCGCCACCGTGCGCGTCCACGGCCGCGAGACGTGGGACATGATCCCCGACCTGGTGCAGGAGGTCACGCGCTCGGTCGCCCGCGCCTCGGGCGTCGAATGCGAGATCGACTACCGCCGCGGCGTGCCGCCGGTCGTCAACGACCGCTCCGCCTCCGCGATGTTCGCGGGCGCGGCCGCCGCCGCGCTCGGCCCGGAGGCGGTGGTCGAGGCCCCGATGTCCATGGGCGGCGAGGACTTCGCGTACTACCTGGAGCAGATCCCGGGCGCGATGGCCCGCCTCGGCGTCGGCCGCCCCGGCGAGCGCCTCGACATCCACCAGGGCAACTTCGACATCGACGAGACCGCGCTCTCGCACGGCGTCCGCGTCATGACCCACACGGTCCTGGCCGCGGCCCAGAGCCCGGCCTTCTAGCACCGCGACGGCGGCGGGGCGGGCGCATCGCGCCCGCCCCGCCGCCGTACTGCAGAAGGTGAACGGAGCGTCCGGGACGAATCGGGCACCCGGGGACCCCCCGTTTTCAACGCTACCCAGCGGGTGCGACACCAGGTCGCGGCGGGAAACGTGAACGGAGCGTCCAGGAGAAAACGGACATCCGAAGCGCCCCTATCCGAACCGTATCCGGCAGGTGCGACAGCGTCGCGGCACGAACGCCGTCCTTCCGGGTGGACCGGGGCTCGGCGCATCGGCCCGGTGTTCGGCGGGCCCTACTCGGCGGTCGGGCGCTTGCGGAGCGTCTCGACGTAGTCCTGGGGGGCGCCCGCCGCCTCGGCGGCGCGGAGGATCTCGTCGAGGTACCACTGGCTCGGCAGGCCGCCCTCGAAGCCCTCGAAGACGTACAGCCACACCTGGCGGTTCGCCTCCAGCGTCGCGGCCTGGGTGTGCATCTTCCGGTAGAGCTTGGAGTTGAAGCCCTCCAGCTCGTCGAGGACCTGCCGGTCCGCCGGGTCGAGGTCGTACAGCGACACGAAGACCCGCTCGCCGGGCGCTTCGACCACCGTCGCGACCGCGGACTCCCAGCCCAGGTCGGCGCCGCCGAACGTCAGGCGCCAGCCCTCCAGCCAGCCCGTCCCGACCAGCGGCGACCGCGGGCAGGTCGCGCGCATGCGGGCAGGGTCGAGATTCGAGCCATACGCGGCATAGAGATGCACGACTCGAAGATACCCTTAAACCAGCCCGCACTGAAGCATCCCGAACACCGAAAGGCGCACCCGTGGCACGAGTAGCGATCATCGGCGGAGGCCCGGCCGGGTATGAGGCCGCCCTCGTGGCGGCCCAGCTCGGCGCCGACGTCACCCTCATCGAGGCCACGGGGGCCGGCGGGGCCTGCGTCCTCTCCGACTGCGTCCCCTCCAAGACGTTCATCGCCGCCTCCAACGTGCTCACCGAGATCCACGAGTCCGCCGAGCTCGGCGTGGCGGCCAAGGAGGCCACCACCGACCCCGTCGCCGTCAACGGCCGGGTGCGCCGCCTCGCCACCCAGCAGTCCGCCGACATCGCCCAGAAACTCGTCAACCAGGGCGTGAACATCGTCTACGGGCGCGGGGCGCTGCGCGTCGACAAGGGCTACAACTACGTCCACGAACTCCACGTCGTCCCCCTCGAAGGCGAGCCGTTCGACGCCGACGCCGACGTCGTCCTCATCGCCACCGGCGCCACCCCCCGCACCCTCACCTCCGCCCCCGTCGACGGCGAGCGCATCCTCACCTGGCGCCAGCTCTACGACCTCAAGGAGCTCCCCGAGCACCTCATCGTCGTCGGCTCCGGCGTCACCGGCGCCGAGTTCGCCTCCGCGTACCTCGCCATGGGCTCCGAGGTCACCCTCATCTCCTCCCGTGACCGCGTCATGCCCCACGAGGACGCCGAGGCCGCCGAGACCGTCGGCCGCGTGTTCGTGCGCCGCGGCATGGACGTGCGCAACCACTCCCGCGCCGCCGCCGCCCGCCGCACCGACGACGGCGTCGAGGTCGAACTCGACGACGGCACCGTCATCGAGGGCAGCCACGCGCTCATCTGCGTCGGCTCGATCCCCAACTCCGACAACCTCGGCCTGCACGCCTACGGGATCACCGTCGACGAGCGCGGCTTCATCCCCGTCGACAAGGTCTCGCGCACCAACGTCCCCGGCGTGTACGCCGCGGGCGACGTCACCGGCGTCCACGCGCTCGCCTCGGTCGCGGCCATGCAGGGCCGCATCGCGATCTGGCACGCGCTCGGCGAGGCCGTGCGCCCCATCAAGCTCGCCCACGTGGCCGCGAACGTGTTCACCGACCCCGAGCTCGCCTCGGTCGGCGTCACCCAGGCCGACGTCGACTCGGGCAAGGTGGACTGCCGGGGCGTGCTGCTGCCGTTCGCGTCGAACCCGCGCGCGAAGATGCTCGACCGCACCGAGGGCTTCGTGAAGCTGTTCGCGTGGAAGTCGTCGGGGATCGTCGCCGGCGGCGTCGTGGTCGGCTCGCGCGCCTCCGAGCTCATCACCCCGATCGCGCTCGCGGTGGAGCAGCGCCTCACCGTGGAGCAGGTCGCCCGGACGTTCACGATCTACCCGTCCCTGTCGGGCTCGGTCGCCGAGGCGGCCCGCCAGCTCATGGAGTTCTGACCCGAAGCCGCACCAGCGAACAGGGGGCCCGCGCCATCGGCGCGGGCCCCTCGTTCTCAGTTCCTGTTACTCGACCGTTCCCCGGTCCCCCAGTCCTGCAGCTCCTCAGTCGACGAAGGTCTCGACGCGCAGGTGGCGGATGAGGTGGACGTCGGTGGCGGCGCCGGTGGAGGCGGCGAAGCCGATCTTGAACGTGTCGGGCGCCTCGAACGGCACCTCGGTCTCCAGGACGCGGGTCCAGCCCTCGCCGTCCAGGAAGTCGATGTCGACGGTGACCTTCGGGTGCTGGCCGTCGCCGACCTTGAGCTTCACCATGCGCTTGGCGCCGTCGAGGGTCGCCGAGCGCAGGCTCTCGGGGAAGTCGGTCCCGTAGATGTCGCCGTTGGCGTACTCGCCGATCTTCTCGTCGGTGGCGGTGGTCGCCAGCAGGCAGTAGCCCTGCGTGCCCTCGCCGGGGCCGCGGAGCGCGACGTTGTCGGGCGCGCGGTTGAACGGCACCTGCAGGTGCGCGGGCGCCTGGTACGCGGCCGGGCAGCCGGTGCCGCGGCCCTCGGTGTCGGCCGAGAAGTTCCCCCACGTGTCGAGGCCGAGCCCCAGGTAGGCGCCGTCCACCCCCGGGTTGTCGCCGTGCTGGGCGTAGCCGAGGCTGCCGCCGAACGCGCCCGCCTCGGTGAGGTCGGTGCCGCCGTCGACGAGGAAGAACGAGATCCCGTCGGCGCCGGTGCCGCCGTACTGGTACTGCGCGAACGTGACCTCGATGCCGCCCTTGTTCGGGAGCGCCTTGTTGAGGATCGCGGCGCCGGTGTTGAACTTGCTGGCGTCGGTGAGCTGGAGGTAGCCGGGCGACTTGCCGGACTCGGGGACCGGGCCCACGGCCTGGTCGGCGCACGAGTCGAACGAGTCGGGGCCGACGAGCTCGGTCGCCGCCGTCAGGCACGCGTCGAGCGAGAGCGCGTCGGCGGGCACGTTGTCGCCGTTGCCGGTCATGGGCGCGCTGAACAGCAGCTTCTTCGTCAGCTCGTCCGGGGCCTGGGCCCCCGCGGTCGCGGGGAGGGCGGCGAGGGCGGCGGCGAGCAGCATCGAGCCCGCGCCGAGGATGGCCATGCGTTTCACAGGTGCTCCTTCGTTCAGGTGCGCGGAGCGCCGGCCCGCTCCGGCCGCGCCCGCAGGTCACGTGCGGCCCGAGAGACGGACCGACTACAGAGCGAAGCTATATGAGAACACTGTGCACACGCGGGAAGTTCCCTCAATTGGGGACAGTCCACAGGGGTGCGGGACTGCCGCCCCGCACCCCTCCTCGCGTTCCCCTTGCCTCAGGCGTCCCTGCGGCGCATGGCGATCCACCCGCCGACGAGCGCCGCCGCCGTCCACAGCACCAGGATCCCGATGCCCTCCCACGGCCCGTAGTCCCGCCCGAACTGCGGATCGCCCGGCACCGTCAAGTGCATGACCACCATGCCCACCTGGTCGGGCAGGTACTGCGCGACCGGCCTGATCGCGTCCACGTTCCCCAGCCCCTGCGAACTCAGGAACAGGATCGGCAGCAGCACCGACAGCGCCACCACCGTGCTCCGCACCATCACCGCGACCCCGGCCGCGAACAGGCTCAGCAGCGTCAAGTGGATCCAGCCGCCCAGCAGCGCCTCCACCGTCTCCCACTCCATGAACGGCGCCGCCCGCTCACCCAGCCGCGACTGCGCCGTGAAGAACGTCGCCACCTCGACCACCACCGCCGCGCCCGCCACCACCAGGCCCGTCACGAGCATCTTCGCCGCGAAGAACCGGCCCCGCGACGGGACCGCCGCCAGCGACACCCGGACCGTCCCCGTCGAGAACTCCGCCCCCGCGAACTGCACCGCGAACGTGATGAGCACCAGCTGCCCCAGCAGCAGGCTGAAGAACCCCGCCGCCAGCGAATCCTGCTCCCGCGCCGCGTCCGCGAAACTCCCCGCGACCACCCAGCCCAGGCCCACCCCGACCACTGCGAACGCCGCCAGCATGATCGGCGTCGACCGCACCGACCGCACCTTCACCCACTCGGCCGCCGCCGCGGCCCCCAGCGCGCTCACCGGGCACCGCCCGCCCGGTACTGCACCGACTCGCTCGTCAAACGCATGAACGCCTCCTCCAGATTCGCACCCGAATGCGCCGACACGAACTCCTCCGTCGGCAGGTCCGCGAGCAGGCGCCCGCGGCCGATCACCACCAGGTGCGAGGCCGTCAGCGCCATCTCCGCCATGAGATGGCTCGACACGAGCACCGTCCGGCCCTCGCCCGCGAGCCGCTTCGCGAGGTTCCGCACCCAGATCACGCCCTCCGGGTCGAGCCCGTTCACCGGCTCGTCCAGGATGAGCACCCCCGGATCCCCGAGCAGTGCCGCCGCGATCCCCAGCCGCTGCCGCATCCCCAGCGAGAACGCCCGCACCCGCTTCCCGGCCGCCTCCGACAGCCCGGTCTCCTCCAGGACCTCCTGGACCCGCTTGCGCCCCAGGCCGTTCGAGGCCGCGAGCCACAGCAGGTGGTCGCGGGCACTGCGTCCCGGATGCAGATCGGACGCCTCCAGGAGCGCCCCGACCGCCGTCAACGGCCGCTTGAACTCCGCGTACTGGCGCCCGCCGATCAGCGCGCTCCCGGCCGTGGGCCGGTCCAGGCCCAGGACCATCCGGATGGTGGTGGACTTGCCCGCGCCGTTGGGTCCGAGGAAGCCGGTGACGCGGCCCGGCTCCACGGTGAAGGTCAGATCGTCGACGGCCGTGCCGCCCCGATACCGCTTGGTCAGATGGTTCACTTCGATCACGCCGCCACCGTAGGAGCGCCGAACGGCGCCGGCACAGTCCCCGAAGGTCGCGCGTTCCCGCGACGAAAGTGCACGGCCAGGCGCGGCGGCCGGTGCGTACGCTGGCCCCATGAGAGGTCTCCTCGCGGCGGTCGCGGTCGTCCTGGTCGAGTTCGCCGTCTTCGCGATGCTCCCCGCCGGCCCCGTCCCCGCCGGCGTCCTCGCCCTCCTCGCCGCCGCGGTCGTCGTCGCCCTCTGGCAGCGCCACCGCCGCGCCGAACGCGAACGCGAGGCCGCGGTCCACCGCGAGCGCCTGCGCCTCGCCCGCGACATGCACGACCGCATCGGCCGCCGCCTCGGCCTCGCCGCCGTCCAGGCCGCGGCCCTCGAAGTCAGCGAGACCGACCCCGACCGCCGCGCCGAGGCCCGCCGCGTCGGCGACACCGTCCGCGGCGCCGTCGAAGACCTCCACGGCCTCGTCGCGGTCCTGCGCGGCGGCGAGGAGGCGGGCCCGGTCTTCGACCCAGCCGCCGTCGCGTCCCTGGCGGCCCAGTTCGTCGAGGCGGGCGTCGCCGTCGACCTCCACCAGCGCGGCGAACCGGGCCCGATCCCGGCCGCGGCCGCGAGCGCGGCCTACGCGGTGCTGGAGGAGGGCCTCGCGAACGCGGTGAAGCACGCGCCGGGTGTTCCGGTGGCGGCGACGGTGACATGGGAGGAGGACGCGCTGCTGGTGGTGGTAGAGAACCAAGCCCCTCGGAAGGCCGACGCCGAAGACCAAGCCGAAAGCCCGCCACCCGAATGGTCCTCCGGTTCGACGCTCCAGAGCTCGGGAGGCCACGGACTGCAAGGTCTGCGGGAGCGGGTCGACGCGGCCGGCGGCCTGCTCGACCACCGCCGCGAAGCCGGTCGATTCCGGTTGAGCGCCATGCTGCCCAGGGCGGTGGCCCCGAAGGTCGCGGCGAGGGTACGCGCGGCGGCGCTGGCGACGCTGGTGCTCCTGCTGGTGCTCGTGCCGCTCACCGCGGTCACGGGGGTGAAATGACGAGGGTCGTCATCGCCGACGACGAGCCGCTGGTCGTCGAAGGAGTCCGAACGGTCCTCGAAGCGGCGGGCTGTACCGTTGCCGAGGTCGTCCACAACGGACGCGACGCGCTCAAGGCGGTGGAACGGCACCGGCCGGAGGTGGTCCTGCTCGACCTGCACATGCCCGGCCTCGGCGGCCTCGCGGTGGCGGAGCGCCTGGGTGCGGTCGCGCCGGGAACCCACGCGCTCATCCTGACCTCCTTCGGAGACCAGGAGAACGTGCTCGCCGCGGTGGAACGCGGCGCGGCCGGGTTCGTCCTGAAGACCTGCACCCCAGAAGAACTCGTGACCGCGGTCCGCGCAGTCGCCGCCGGCGAGGCGTACCTGTCCCCGGTAGTCACGCGCATGGTCCTCGGCCTGGTCGCCCCCGACGCGGCCCCGCGCCGCCGCGACGCGGTCACCCGCGTCGCCCGCCTCGCCGCGCGAGAGCGCGAGGTCCTCGACCTGCTCGCGGAAGGGCTCGCAAACGCGGAGATCGCCGGCCGGGCCCACATGAGCGAAGCGACGGTGAAGACCTACGTCAGCCGCATCCTGGCAAAACTGGAGTGCACCAACCGGGTCCAGGCCGCCCTCCTGGCAAGAGACGCAAGAACCTGACCACCCGTCAACCCCCAACCTCCGTCCATCCCTGGTCGCGGTATCCCCACCCGACCTCCAGCTGCCTCCAACCCACACTTATCCACAGCCCACCAAATACCCCTGGGCGATCCCGGCCCAGCATGCGACCGTTGCAGGATGCGAACCGACGATCAGGCACGAAGTTATCCACAGGGCCGAAAACAGTACTTGGCAGCAGCTACCGGACATGTGATTGTTGGTAGAGAAAAAACCCCTGCTCCGGTGGAAGTGCGGAGCGGAGGTTCGGTCCCGGCAGGACCGGCGGCGAAAGTGGGAACCCCGGGGGCCGCCCCCGAAGACCGAGCGCGGGTGCACCCGCGCTCGGCTCCTGCCGGGACACCTCGCGAGAAACACCGCGGGCGCCCGCCGAAAGGCGGACGCCCGCGGCCTCGCACAGAGGCTTACCAGCTGCTGGGCACCGGAGCGCCCTCGGTGTATCCGGCCGCGGACTGGACGCCGACGGCGGCGCGCTCGTGGAACTCCTCGAGGTTCGTCGCCCCGGCATAGGTCGCGGCGGAGCGGATGCCGGCCACGATCGAGTCGAGCAGGTCCTCCACGCCGGGCCGCTGCTGGTCGAGGTACATGCGCCCGGTGGAGATGCCCTCCTCGAACAGGGCTTTGCGGGCCTGGTCGAAGGAGGACTCGCCCGCGCTGCGGGCCTTGACGGCGCGGGCCGAGGCCATGCCGAAGGACTCCTTGTAGGGCTTGCCGTTCGCGTCGTAGTGCATGTCGCCGGGGGACTCGTGGGTTCCGGCGAACCAGGAGCCGATCATGACGTTCGAGGCACCCGCGGCGAGGGCGAGGGCGACGTCGCGGGGGTGGCGGACGCCGCCGTCGGCCCAGACGCGGCGGCCCATGCGGCGGGCGGTGGCGGCGCATTCGAGGACCGCGGAGAACTGGGGCCGGCCGACGCCGGTCATCATGCGGGTGGTGCACATGGCGCCCGGGCCGACGCCGACCTTGACGATGTCGGCGCCCGCGTTGATGAGGTCCATGGTGCCCTCGGCGGTGACGACGTTGCCGGCGGCGACCGGGAGGTCAGGGGCGGCGTCGCGCACGAGCTTGAGGGCGTCGAGCATCTTCTCCTGGTGGCCGTGCGCGGTGTCGACGACTATGACGTCGGCGCCGGCCTCGACGAGGGCGGTGGCCTTGCCGGTGACGTCGCCGTTGATGCCGATGGCGACCGCGATCCGGAGCTTGCCGTCCGCGTCGGTGTTCGGCCGGTAGATGGTGTTGCGCAGGGCCCCCGCGCGGGTGATGACGCCGTGGAGGCGACCCTCGGCGTCGAGGACGGGCGCGAGCTTCACGTTCGCCTCTTCGAGGGTGCGGAAGGCATCGGCCTCGGAGGTCCCGATCGGGAGGGTCACGAGGCGGTCGGAGGCGACCTGCTCCAGTTGCGTGAAGCGGTCGACGCCGCGGCAGTCGGCCTCGGTGACCACGCCGAGGGGGCGGCGCTCGGAGTCGATGACGATGACGGCGCCGTGCGCGCGTTTGGGGAACAGCGCGATGGCCTCGGCGACCGTGGCGGTCGGGGGCAGGGTCAGGGCCGCGTCGCAGTCGAGCGGGCGGGACTTGACGCGCGCGATGACGTCGGCGACGACGTCGACGGGGATGTCCTGGGGGATCACGGCGAGCGCGCCGCGGCGGGCGAGCGTCTCGGCCATGCGGCGGCCCGAGACCGCGGTCATGTTCGCCGCGATGATCGGGATCGAGTTCCCGGTGCCGTCGCCGGTCGACAGGTCGACGTCGAGCCGCGAGGCGACGTTCGACCGGTTGGGGACCATGAACACGTCGGCGTAGGTGAGATCGTGCTCAGGAGTTCCGTCGATGAAGCGCATGGCAAGCCCCCTGTAGGGAGTGGTCGGGTCCAGCGGAGGATTTCCGCCGCCGGGAACCCTAACCCGATTTCGGTCGTCGGCAGCAGTGCATGTGGTGCTACGCACAGCAACGTCAATTGTCCCTCGTTCGGGTGCCGCCTGTAAGTCTTGCACCCGACAGATCCGTTACGGCTTCCCGTCACCGCGGGCCCTTGACTACCGCCCGATCCGTGTTGCAACGGGATTCGCCTAGGTCCGGGATCCGCGCCGCCGGGATCCGACTACTCCGAGATCTGGCAGATCTGCGCCCCGGCCGCGACGACGTCGCCGATCCCGACCTCCAGGCCCGAGACGGTCCCGGACTTGTGGGCCTCGATCGGCTGCTCCATCTTCATGGCCTCCAGGACCACGATCGTGTCGCCCTTGACCACGGACTGGCCGTCGGCGACGGCGACCTTGACGATGGTGCCCTGCATCGGCGAGGGCAGCGAGTCGCCGCCGATCGCCGGGCCCGAGTCGGACTGCTTCTTCGCGGCGCGCTTCTTCGGCTTGCTCGACGCGACCGGGTTGAGGAGCCCCGCCGGGATCGACACCTCCAGTCGCTTCCCGCCGACCTCGACCACGAGGCTGGTGCGCTCCTCGGCCTCGCCGTTCGCGCCCGCGCCCGCGCTGTACGGGTCGAGCGTGTTGTCCCACTCGGTCTCGATCCAGCGGGTGTGGACGGTGAAGTCCTCGGCGAACGCCGGGTCCTCGACCACGAGGCGGTGGAACGGGAGCACCGTGGCGATGCCCTCGACCTCCATCTCGGCGAGCGCGCGCGCGGAGCGGCGCAGGGCCTCCTCGCGGGTGGCGCCGGTGACGATGACCTTGGCGAGCAGGGAGTCGAAGTTCCCGTCGATGACGGACCCCTCCTCGATGCCGGTGTCGACGCGCACGCCCGGCCCGGCCGGGAGGCGCAGCTTCGACACCGCACCGGGCGCTGGCAGGAAGCCGCGGCCCGGGTCCTCGCCGTTGATGCGGAACTCGATCGAGTGGCCGCGCGGCTCGGGGTCCTCGGTGACGGGGACGCGCTCGCCGGAGGCGATGCGGAACTGCTCGCGCACGAGGTCGAGGCCGCTGGTCTCCTCGGAGACGGGGTGCTCGACCTGGAGGCGGGTGTTGACCTCGAGGAAGGAGATGGTGCCGTCGACGGCGACGAGGAACTCGACCGTGCCGGCGCCGTGGTACTCGGCCTCCTTGCAGATGGCCTTGGCCGCGTTGTGGATCACGGCGCGCTGCTCGTCGGTGAGGAACGGCGCGGGCGCCTCCTCCACGAGCTTCTGGTGGCGGCGCTGGAGCGAGCAGTCGCGGGTGCCGACGACGATGACGTTGCCGTGCGTGTCGGCGAGGACCTGGGCCTCGACGTGGCGGGGCCGGTCGAGGTAGCGCTCGACGAAGCACTCGCCGCGCCCGAACGCGGCCTCGGCCTCGCGGACCGCGGACTCGAACAGGTCGGGGATCTCGTCGCGGTCGCGGGCGACCTTGAGACCGCGCCCGCCGCCGCCGAAGGCGGCCTTGATCGCGACGGGCAGGCCGTGCTCGTCGGCGAACGCGAGGATCTCGGACGCGTCCTTCACGGGGTCCTTGGTGCCGGGCACGAGCGGCACGTTCGCCTTCATGGCGAGGTGGCGCGCGGTGACCTTGTCGCCGAGGTCCCGGATGGACTGCGGGGTCGGCCCGATCCAGGTCAGCCCGGCGTCCATGACGGCCTGGGCGAACTCGGCGTTCTCCGAGAGGAACCCGTACCCCGGGTGCACGGCGTCGGCCTCGGACCGCTGGGCGATCCGGATCAGCTTGTCGATCCGCAGGTAGGTGTCGGCGGCCGTGAGGCCGTCGAGGGCGAACGCCTCGTCGGCCAGGAGGGTGTGGGGGGCATCGCGGTCGCCGTCGGCGTAGACGGCGACGGACTCGAAGCCGGCGTCACGGCAGGCCCGGATGACTCTCACTGCGATCTCGCCGCGGTTGGCGATCAAAACCTTGCGCACGTCCCGCAGTGTAGTGGCCGGGTATCCGGGTCCGGGGGGACGGCGACGCACAGTGCCCGGAAGAAACGGTACGAACCGGACCATCTTTAGTGGGTCTCCACAAGACGGGTTGTCTATTTTTTAGCGTGATCCCCTGAACGATCGTTTGAGACGCAGCGCCGTGACGCGTCACACCGATCCGCCGACACGAGGCCGCACCGAGTCGCCGCCGCGCGGATCCGCCGTCACGCCGACCTGTTCACCGCGTCGCCGCCGCGCTGATCCGCTCGTCGATCCGCCACCCTGTCCCGTTGCTACGGACCATTCGGGCCTCGCTTCCCGGGGCCCTACTTCCCGATGCCCTCGCACCACGACGCGACCTGCTCCACGAACCGGTCGCTCTTGATCGCCTCGCGCCAGTACCCCGCCTGCTCCGCGTCGAGGTCGGGCCCGAGTTCGAGGTCGCCCGACTCGATCCGCTCCGCGGTCTGCTCGCACCACTCGGCGTCGACCGCCCACAGGTCGGCCTGGCGCCGCATCATCGCCCTCGCGTGGGCCGGGACGAACGCCTCGCCGTTCGCCTCCTTGAAGTCCGAGGTCGTCGCCGCCAGCACCTGGGTGACCAGCTCGACGCGCTCGTACAGGGTCTCGGCCCGCCGGCGCAGCATGGCGACGTTCTCGGCCGGGCTGAGGACCTGCGCGAACGTCCACGCGGTGTGGAACGGGTCCTCGGACGCCGACACCTCCCACAGCTTCTCGCGCAGCGTCCGCTGGAACTCGGTCTCGCCCTTCGCGGTGACCCGGTACGTGGTCCGCGCGGGCCGCGCGTCGACCGACTCGGTGTCGACGACCTCGATGCTGCCGTCGAGCGCGAGCCGCTTGAGCGCGTGGTAGATCGAGCCCGCGCCGATCTCGGACACCCCCGGCAGCCGCCACGAGTCCAGCTCGCGGCGGACCAGGTAGCCGTGGACGGGGCCGAGCCACCGGACCAGGCCGAGTACCAGCAATCGCGTGCTCCACATGCAGGTGATATTACTCCAGCGTTGACTATGACCGTGTAGGCCCGGAAACCGAGTTGCAGCCGTCTCAGCGGTCTGGTTATAGTCAAACTTGAACAAGGAGATCGACTCACTCATACCGGCGCGGCGCCCGAGCCGCGCCGACCACCACCGATCCACCCGCGAGGTACCCATGCTCATCGAGACCAAGGGACTGAAGAAGACCTTCAAGTCCCGCGGCAAGGAGGTCGAGGCCGTGCGCGGCGTCGACCTCGCCGTGAAGGAGGGGGAGGTCTTCGGCCTCCTCGGCCCGAACGGCGCCGGCAAGACCACGACGATGCGGATGCTCTCCACCCTCATCGAGCCCACCGACGGCGAGGCCGTCGTCTGCGGCCACGACCTCGCCCGCGAGGCGGGCAAGGTCCGCCGCGACATCGGCTACGTCGGCCAGGCCGGCGGCACCTGGGGCGAGGTGACGGCCCGCGAGGAGCTCGTCATGCAGGGCCGGCTCTACGGCATGTCGAAGAAGCGCTCGCAGGCGCGCGCGATCGAGGTCCTGGAGTCGTTCCAGCTCGGCGAGTACGCCGACCGGAACGTCAAGACCTACTCCGGCGGCCAGAAGCGCCGCCTCGACATCGCGCTCGGCATCATGCACGAACCGAAGCTGCTGTTCCTGGACGAGCCCACCACCGGCCTCGACCCCCAGTCGCGCGCCCACATGTGGGACGAGGTGCGGGCCCTGCGCGAGCGCGGCACCGCGATCTTCCTCACCACCCACTACCTCGACGAGGCCGACGCCCTGTGCGACCGGCTCGCGATCATCGACCACGGCGAGATCGTCGCCGAGGGCACCCCGATCGCGCTGAAGAAGGAGGTCGCCGGGGACGTCGTCGCCGTCGGCGTCGCCGACCGCGCCTCCGAGGCCCGGGACCTGTTCGGCGCCAAGGACTTCGTGCGCGAGGTCGAGGCCGGCGAACCCGACCCGGCGACGGGTGTGGCGGTCCTGCGCCTCTACGTCGACGACGGCGCCTCGGCGCTCCCCGAGCTGCTGCGCGCCCTCGACGGCGCCGACATCTCCCCGGCCTCCATCGAGCTGCACCGGCCGAGCCTCGACGACGTCTTCCTGAAGCAGACCGGCCGGTCACTGCGAGAGGAGAAGTAGTCGTGAAGGTCATCCGCGACACCTGGCTCGTCTACTCCCGGGCCATGAAGCTCAACCTGAAGCAGCCGGTCTGGCTCATCGTCATGCTGATCCAGCCGATCTACTTCCTGTTCCTGTTCGCGCCGCTCTTGGAGCCCATGGACGGCATGCCCGGGTTCGAGAACGGCGCGATGGAGACGTTCGTGCCCGGCCTCATCATCATGATGGCGCTGTTCGGCTCCGCGTTCGTGGGCTTCGGCCTCATCGCCGAGCTGCGGCAGGGCGTCATCGAGCGCATGCGCGTCACCCCGATCAGCCGGGTCGCGCTCATGCTCGGGCGCACGCTGTCGACCGTGACGACGACGGTGTTCCAGTCGCTCGCGCTGGTGCTCCTGGCGTCGCTGACCGGGAAGCTCGACGTGTACTGGCCGGGCGTGGCGCTCATGCTGCTCATCGTCATGCTCACCGCGTTCATGCTCGCGGCCGTGTCGCTGGGGCTCGCGATCATCCTCAAGAGCGAGGACGCGATGGCGCCGACGATCAACACGCTGGTGCAGCCGATCATGCTCATCTCCGGCATCATGCTGCCGATGGTCATGGCGCCGGCGTGGCTCCAGAACGTGGCGGACTTCAACCCGTTCTACTACGCCGTCCAGGCGTCGCGCGAGCTGTTCGCGGGGAACCTCGGCAGCAGTGTCGTGTGGGAGGCGCCCGCGATCCTCGGCGCGCTCACGATCGTGCTGGTGTGGTGGGCGACCCGCAAGTTCGCCCGCGCCGTGGCCTGAGCCCGATTCGGAACCGGAGATCCGGGGCCGCCGCGCACCGGAGGTGCGCGGCGGCCCCGTCACGCTTTCGGGTGACAGGAACGGGTTACGACGGTAAGAACGGCCGGTTCTTGTCGGACCCGCGCGAGAGACTTGACGTGGGGTAGCCCCCCTGGGAGGGCGGGGGAGTGCCCTGGGGTGGTCGAGCGGGTGTTTTCCCAGTTCAGGGCCATGAAGACCCTGAATGCTACAGCGTCTCGACTCCGTCCGCGCCGCGCAGTGCGCCGCGGGTGTCGAGGACGGGGACGCCGGCCGGGAGGGCCTCCGGGCGGTACTCGGCGTGGTTGGTGAGCAGCACGATCAGGTCGGCCTTCGCGGTCGCGAGGTCGGCGACGCGCTCGACCTCCTGCCCGCCGACGCTCCACGACGTCACGTGCGGGTCGTGGTACGCCAGCTCCGCCCCGGCGTCGAGGAGCTTGCGCCCCACCGGGGTCGAGGGCGACTCGCGCTGGTCGGCGATGTCGGGCTTGTAGGTCACGCCCAGCAGCAGCACCCGCGCGCGCGACAGCGCGATGCCGGCCTCGTTGAGCTTCGCCATCGCCCGGCTCACCGTGTACTCCGGCATCCGGTTGTTGATCTCCTGCGCCAGCTCCACGAACCGGAACGGGTACCCGAGGGTCCGCACCTTGTACGACAGGTAGTTCGGGTCGATCGGGATGCAGTGCCCGCCGACCCCGGGCCCGGGGTAGAACGCCTGGTACCCGAACGGCTTGGTCTTCGCGAGCCCGATCGCGTCCCACAGGTCCACGCCGAGTTCGCGGCAGAACACCGCCATCTCGTTGACGAGCGCGATGTTGACGTGCCGGTACGTGTTCTCCAGCAGCTTCGCCATCTCCGCCTCGCGCGGGCCCTTGGCCTCGACGATGGTGTCGATGAACCGCGAGTAGAGCGCCTTCGCGGCGGCGGTGCACGCGGGCGTCAGGCCGCCGACGACCTTGGGGGTGTTGACGATCCCGTAGACCGGGTTGCCCGGGTCGACCCGCTCGGGCGAGAACGCGAGGCAGAAGTCGACGCCCGGGACGAGCCCGGACTCCTCCTGGAGGATCGGCGCCACGACCTCCTCGGTCGTGCCCGGGTACGTGGTGGACTCCAGGACGACGAGCGCGCCGCGCCGCAGGTGCCTGCCGGCCGCGCGGGAGGCGCCGATGACCGCGGCGAGGTCGGGTCCGCCCGCCTCGCCGAGCGGGGTCGGCACGCAGATGACGATGGCCTTCGCGCGCGCCTGGACCGCGGCGTCGGTGGTCGCGGTGTAGCCCTGGTCGAGCATCTGCCGGAGCTCGGCGTCGGCGATGTCGTCGATGTGGCTGGAGCCGGCGTTGAGGGCGTCGACGACCCGCTGGGTCCGGTCGAGGCCGACGACGGTGAGGCCCTTGGCCGTCGCGGCCTGGGCCAGGGGGAGGCCGACGTAGCCTTGACCGACCACGACCAGGTCGACGTCCAGGCCCGGCTCGTTCGATGCCACGTCGTTGAGAGACACAGTGGAGTCCTTTGCGAATCGGCAGGGTGGTTCCGGGGGAGTCCCCCGAGATTAGCAATGGGAACATCCAAGGGCCTAGCCAGGGCGAACGTCAATTCCCGTTGGCCGATCGTTCATTCCTCCGTCATGTAATGTGCGCGCAATTGCGGTCCGGGCGATCTGTTCACCGTTTGATCGGCGAATGTTCACCATTCCCGGCGCCCACTCGCGACGCCCGGAACGCCCGCCCGTCCCTTCCCGAAATCCGCCGTTCACATGCGGTTTCTCCCGCGACACGCCGTGACCTGGGTCCTATTCGGCGGTGAATCCGGGTGTCCCCCTGGGGCTACCATCGGTGCATGCCCTCTTTGAGCATCGTCATCCCCGTCTATGAGGCCGAGGCGTACCTCGCCGGCTGCCTCCGGACGATCGTCGGCGGGGGAGACCGGCTCGAGGTCGTCGTGGTCGACGACTGCTCGCCCGACGGCTCCCGCGCCGTCGCCGAGCGCTTCGCCGCCGCGGACCCCCGCATCCGGATCGTCTCGACCCCGCAGAACGCGGGCTCGGGTCCGGCCCGGAACTTCGGGCTCGCGCAGGCGACCGGAGACTACGTCTGGTTCGTGGACGGCGACGACGAGCTCAAGCCCGGCGCCGTCGAGCGCGTGCTCGCCGCCGTCGAGGGACCGGCCCGGCCCGACGTGGTCCTCGTCCAGCACGAGAAGGTCCGCGACACCGGCGCCGTCGAGATCGGCGAGCTCGCCGGCCTCGCCGCCGACTGCCCCGCCGACCCGGCCGGGTTCACGCTCGCCGAGTGGCCGCGCATCGTCGACTACACCCACACCCCCTGGACCAAGGTCTCCCGCCGCGCGTTCCTCACCGGCATCGACCTCGGCTTCCCCGCGGGCTGGTACACCGACATCCCCTGGACCTACGGGCTCCTGCGCCGCGCCGAGCGGATCGCCGTCGTCACCGAGTGCTGCTACCAGTGGCGCCAGCGCGCCGGGTCCTCGATCACGCGCACCCGCGACGACCGGCACTTCGACGTGTTCACGCAGTGGCAGCGGGTCTGGGACGACTTCGAGGGCGTCGCGGACGAGGGCGTCCGCGTGGCCCTGTTCAACCACATGGTGTGGCACCTGCTGCTGGTCATCGGGAACACCGAGCGGGTGGACCCGAAGAAGCGCCGTGAGTTCTTCCGCCGCACGTCGGCCCTGTACCGCCGCTACCACCCGGGTCCGGAGTCGTGGCGGCCCGCGGGCGGGGTGACGGGTCTGAAGCAGCGGCTGCTGGCGGCCCGCGCGTACCTCGGGTACGAGGCGCTGCGGCAGGTGTACCGGCTGGCCCGGCGCGTCAAGGGCGCTGAGGGCGACAAGAGCACTGGGAACGGTGCGGCCGGGAACGGGACGGCCGGAAATGGTGCGGCCGTGCCGGGCACGGCCGCCGGTGACGCGCTCGGGAGCGGTCCCGCCGCTGATGCGGCGCCGTCGGCGCCGGTGTCAGCGTCCGAGGCCGCGCAGGACGGCGCGGCGGAGCGATCCGCCGAGGCCACCGTCCCGGCCGCCGGCCGCGTCTCCGGGCGCTGAGGGCGCGAAGGCGTCCGCGAGCGGGCCGGTCGCGACCCGCTCGGTGCCCCACACTGCTTCGATACTCGTGCCGAGGTGCGCGGCGCGGGCGGCGGCGGCGGTGCGCTCGAGTGTCACGGTCCCTTGCGGGAGTGCGAGTTCGAGGCGTCCGAGGCGGTGCTCGTTGGCGTACGCGATGAGGGCGGCGACGGCGTCCGGTCCCGGTTCGGCGGCGGCGGGGATCTCGATCCGGTAGGGCACGCGGGTGTCGGGTTCCTCCTTGGCGGCGAACCGGACCCGTGCCTCTCCTCTATAGGTCTCCATGAGGAGCCGGGCGGCGAACGCGGGGTCGTCGAGGGGCGCGTGGCGGCCGGTGAGGGGTTCGGGCTGCTCACCGGTGACGGTGACGCGCAGGTCGTGGACCGTGCCGGTGAGGATCGCGTCCACACAGGACTCGGTGCCGTCCCCTGTGGGGACGACGACGTCGGCGAGGGGGGTGTCCCAGCTCCGGTTCGCCCTGGGCCGCTTGAGGTCCACTTCGGGGACGCGGTTGGCGATCTGGGGCCGGCGGTACGCCTTGGCGAGGTCGCCGCGGGAGGCGATCTGACGGGGGCCGAGGTGCCAGGCGGAGGAGTCGTCGTCGGGGACGAAGAGCGCGCCGGCCTGGTGGAGCCGGTAGCCGAAGACCGTGTCGGAGCCGAGGACCACGTCGGCGTCCATGCCGCCGGCGGCCTCGTACATGCCGCGGTGCACGGAGAACGAGGCGCCGACGAGGACGCGGAACGCCCGGTGGTCGGCGTCGCGCAGGCCGCCGGTGGCCTCGATGATCTGCTCGACCCACTGGGGTTCGGCCCGGTCGTAGAGCGAAGCGGCCTTCCCGGCGCGGACGGCCTCGAACACGTCGACCGGGTCGAGGTCGCCGGTCCGGTAGTCCACGAACCGCTTGTGGCCCAGGACGGCGAGGTAGTCGGCGGCGTGGTGCCAGCGCAGCTGCGACGCGACGTGGTCGTCGAAGGCGAGCATGTCGGCGTCCAGGCGCAGCACCACGTCGCCGTCGCTCTGGGCGACACCGGAGTTGGTGGCGTGGGCGGAGGCCCAGCCGCCGTCGAGGGGGGCGACGATCCGGGTGGTCTCGGGGCGGATCTCGGGGAGCCGCAGCGCCGGTTCGGTGCCGTCGTCGACGACGACGACTTCGAGCAGCGTCGACGGGTAGGTCTGCGCGGCGAGGGAGGCGAGGGTGATGTCGAGCTTGTCCTGGTGGCCGTGGGCGGGGATGACGACGCTGACGCTCAGGGAGGGGGGCCGGTCCTCGCCGGGTCGGGTCAGGGGGCCGTAGTCGTTGCGGCGGAGGACGTTCACGGTGCGCTCCTAGCGCTTGAGCATGGCGCGCAGCCGGGCGCGCTGGCGGGCGTCGAAGTACTTGCGGGCGAACCGGCGCGCGAGGTCGGCGGGCGGGGGGTTGAACACGGTGCCCTCCGGTTCGGGTGCGGTGAGGTCCGCGAACACGGTGGCGCCCCAGATCCCGGCGACGACCTGGTCGAGGCCGGTGTCGCCGGCGATGTGCCGGGCGCGCGCGAACGCGGCGGTCCGTTCGAGCCTAGCGGGGGGTCCGTCGGGGAGTTCGGCGAGGACGAGTCCGGCGTCGACGCGCTCCATGAGCTGGAGCATCCGGCCGAGGCTCTTGGCGCGCAAGGGGACCGGGCGGGGGAGGAGGAGCCGGTAGGGGACGGCGGGGTCGGGTTCGGGGGCCTGCGCGCTGAGGCGGACGCGGGCCTCGTGGCCGTAGAGCTCTTCGACGAGGCGGAGCTGGGCGCCGTCGCCGGCGAGGATGGAGGCGCGGTCCTGGGGGGCGGGGCCCTGGCCGGTGACGAGGGTGACGCGCACGTCGCCGTCGGGGCCGCCGAGGACGGGCGCCACGGCGGCGTCCACTTCGGACACGTTGGCGCCGGTGATGTCGACGACCATGTCCACCAGGGGGACCCGCCAGGCGCGGGGCGCGGCGGTGCGGCGCCAGCCGTGGAGGGGGACGCGCTGGGCGATGTAGGGGACGCGCTGGCGGCGGCCCTCCTCCTCCTTCTCCTGCATCTGCGGGATGCCGAGGTGCCAGGCGGAGGAGGTGGTCTCGGGGACGAAGACGGCGCCGGCCTGGGAGAGCCGGTACGCGAACTCGGTGTCGCTGCCCAGGCGCAGGTCGGTGTCGAGGCCCCCGGCGGTCTTGAAGAAGTCGCGGTGGAGGGACCCGGTGGCGCCGATGAACACCCGGTAGTTCGTGGGGTGGTGGGCGGTGAGTCCGTCGGTGTCGGCGATGACCTTCTCGATCCAGTGCGCGGTCGAGTCCTCGACCGCGAACAGCGCCTCGCCCTCCCCGACGAGGACCTTCTCGTGGACCTGCTCGGGGGTGAGGCGGCCGGGCTCCCACGCGGTGAACCGCTTGTGGCCCAGGACGGCGAGGTAGTCGGCGGCGTGGTGCCAGCGCATCTGGGCCTCGACGTGGTCGCGGTAGGCGACCATGTCGGAGTCGAGGCGCAGGATCACCTGGCCGTCGGCGTGGGCGACGCCGGTGTTGACGCCGTGCGCGGACCCCCACGAGTCGGGCGTGGTGGTGACGAGCCGGGTGTGCTCGGGCCGGAGCCCGGGCAGGCGCAGGGGCGGCGCGGAGTTGTCGTCGACGACGACGACCTCCATGAGGTCGGCCGGGTACGTCTGGGCCGCGAGGGCGGCCAGCGTGAGGTCCAGCTTCTCCTGGGCGCCGTAGGCTGGGATGACGACGCTCACCGCGAGACTCGGCTTCCACGCTGCCGCCTGCGGCGGGTGGAGGGCTCTATAGTCGTTGCGGACGATGCGCGGGCGTTTCGGTGAGTCGCTCATTTCGCGCCCACGATATCCCGGGAGCGGCGGCGGACATCGACCGGCTTCCCAGTTCAACATCTGTTTACGCAGGTGAGGGCGTCCGTTCGCTTTCAATTCAACTTCCGAGCCACTGGGCACGCGAGGATCTTGGCTGAATGCGACGCAGAGATGAACGGACGAGATGACCCCAGCTGACGAGGGCTCGCGCTACCCGGCCCGCCTGATCGACGACCAACTGGCGCAGTCGAAGGCCCGCCGGCGGGGCTCGCTCGCCTCGACCGCCCTGCGGACCCGCTCCCCGGGCGGCCGGTACCTGCTCGCGGCCGCCGCGACCCGCGACCTGACGCTCCCGGAGCTGCTGGCGGCGGCGCGGGAGGGGCGGCGCGTCGACGCGGACCCCGAGGCGCTGTGCGACCTCGCCCGCGTGGTCGGCCTCCAGTTCGGGACCGCGGAGGACCGGCGGGACGCGCTGGCGCTCTACGACCTCGCGCTGGAGCTGGGCGGCCCGAAGCGGGTCGCGGCCCGCGACGCGGCGGTGCACGCGCAGCTCGCGTTCGCCGCGGGCGACGCCGACCGGGTCCGGCGGCTGCTGCGCCGCTACAAGCACCTGCCCGAACCGGAGCGGGACGCGCTGCTCGCGGACCTGGAGCACCCGGACGCGGGCGGCGACGCGCAGGCGTGGGTCGCCCGGCTCGGCGCCCTGTGCGGGCACCCGGAACTGCGGGTCGACCTCGATGCCGAGGCCGATGCCGACGGTGCACCGCCGTGGTTCGACCGGCTCGGCGCCGACGCCGCGCCCGCGAGCGTCGACGGGCCGAAGGTCTCGGTCGTCATGACCGCGTACCGGCCCGACCGGGCCCTGCTCACCGCCGCCCGGTCGATCCTGTCGGGCACGTGGGCGAACCTGGAGCTCCTGGTCGTCGACGACGCCTCCGGGCCCGGGTACGACGCGGTCCTCGCCGCGGCCGCCGCGCTCGACCCGCGCGTCCGCGTCATCCGCAAGGACGCCAACGGCGGCACGTTCGCGGCCCGCAACACCGCGTTCGAGGCCCTCACCGGCGAATTCGTGACCGGCCTGGACGCCGACGACTGGGCCGCGCCCGGCCGCCTCGCCCGCTCGGTCGCCCCACTCCTGGCCGACCCCGCGCTCCAGCTGACGTACGGCGAGGCGTTCCTGTTCACCGAGGACCTCGTCGCCACCCGGCCCGGCCGGGTCCTCACCACCGCCTCCACCGCGTCGATGACGTTCCGCCGCAGCGCACTCGACCGGCTCGGGTTCTACGACGAGATCCGCAAGGGCGCCGACACCGAACTCCTGCACCGCTTCACCGCCGCCTACGGTGCGGCCGCGGTGCGGCGCCTGGACGCGGCGGACACGCTCATGCGCCAGGCCCCCGGGTCGCTGTCGCGCGAGGAGTTCGGGCCCGGCTGGAAGCACCCGTCCCGCCGCGCCTACCAGTCCTCGTACCCGCTGTGGCACCGGCAGATCGCCGCGGGCGAGGCCGACCCGTACCTGCCCCGCCGGCCCGTCCGGCGCCCCTTCTGGGCCCCCTACCACGCGGCCGTCGCCCGCGCCGACCAGCGCCGCCGCCGCTTCGACGCCGTGTTCTGCCTCGACTGGCGGCCCTTCGGCGGCCCCCAGAAGTCCGCGATCGAGGAGATCCGGGCCCTCCGCGAGGACGGCCGGAGCGTCGCCGTCATGCACCTGGAGTCGTGGCGGCACATGACCACCGAGGACCGGCCCATGTGCGAACCGGTGCAGCGCATGGTCAACGACGGCTACGTCGACCAGGTCCTGCCCACCGACGACGTCGAGTGCGGGCTCCTGGTCCTGCGCTACCCGCCGATCCTCCAGTTCCGGTCCGGCGAGCGATCGTCCGTGCGCCCCGAGCGGATGGTGGTCCTCGCCAACCAGGCCCCGGCCGAGCGCGACGGCACCGACGTCCGCTACGACCCCGACGGCTGCCACGCCAACGCCGTCGACATGTTCGGCGTCGAACCCCTGTGGGTCCCGCAGGGCCCGCAGGTCCGCGAGGCCCTGGCCGGGCTCACCGCGGGCCGCCTCGCCGACTTCGACATGCCCGGCATCCTCGACACCGCCGGCATCCACCCCGCCCGCACCGGGTTCCGCTCCACGCTCCCCGTCGTCGGCCGCCACTCCCGCGACGACCGCACCAAGTGGCCCGCCGCCGCCGACCTCCCCCTCGTCTACCCCGGGGACGGCCGCTGGGACGTGCGGATCATGGGCGGCGTCAAGGCCGTCGCCGCGATCACCGGCGAGCCCGTGCCCTCCGAGTGGACCTGCTACGGCTTCGACGAGACCGACGTCGACTCGTTCCTGTACCAGCTCGACTTCTGGATCTACTTCCCCCACCCGATGCAGTACGAGGCGTTCGGCCGCGCCGTCCTGGAGGCCCTCGCCGCCGGGTGCGTCACCGTCCTCCCCCCGCGGTTCGCGCCGGTCTTCGGCGACGCGGCCCTGTACTGCGAGCCCGCCGAAGTGGTCCCATTGGTGGACGGCCTGTACGCCGACCCCGAGCGGTTCCTCGCCCGCAGCGCCCTCGCCCAGCGGCGGGTGCGCGAGCGGTTCAGCCACGACTCCTACCGGGAACTCGCGGCCGGACTGCTCGCCGACCGCGACCTCGACCACACCGCCGCCCGACCGGGAGTGCTCCGATGAAACGACTGCTCAAAGCCGTGTACCGGCGGCTCGGCCGCCCCGCGCCCGCCCGCCTCGCCGTCGCCGCCGCGATCCTCGCCGCCGCCGGCCTCACCGCCCTCGCCCTCCTCGGCACCACCCGGCTCGTGTGGGCCGCGTCATTCCTGATGAGCCTGGTCACCCTCGCCGGGCTCGCGCTGGCGTGGAACGAGGCCCGCCAGGCCCGCCTCGAAGCCCGCGCCTCCGCCGAGCGGGCCGAGGTCACCTACCGGCGCATCCTGGCCGCGTTCGAGGTCGAGCGCCTGGCAGCGGAGCGCCGCCACGCCGGCGGCGGCGACCGCGCCGCCTGACGCCCCGCCCGCGCCGGCCCCATGAGATTCCTCTCGGATCGGCCGTGATCTGCCCGCGAAGGCCGGGCGGTAGTATTGGCGCGCCATCGAAAGGCGCACTGCAACCATCTTGTTCCGGGAGGGCCGCCCCCATGGAGGAGCCGATCATTCAGGCTCGTGACCTCGGGATCTGCTTTGCGAAAGGCAAGCAGAAGAAAGGCCGGGTCAAGGACCTGTTCGTGCGGCGCGCCGCCAACAAGCAGGGAACGCCGGCGCAGGACTTCTGGCCGCTGCGCCACGTCAACTTCGACATCTTCCCCGGCGACGCCGTCGGCATCATCGGACGCAACGGCACCGGCAAGTCCACGCTGCTGCGCCTCATCACCGGCGTCCTCATCCCCGACGAGGGGTACGTCCGCCGCGAAGGCCGCGTCGCCCCCCTCATCGCCCTGTCCGCCGGGTTCTCCGGCGAGCTCACCGGCCGCGAGAACGTCAACCTGGTGGCCGCCCTCCACGGCATGACCACCAAGGAGATCAAGAACAAGTTCGACGAGATCGTCGACTTCTCCGAGCTCGAGGACTTCATCGACACGCCCGTCAAGTACTACTCCTCGGGCATGAAGGTGCGCCTCGGCTTCGGCGTCATCACCCAGCTCCCGCACCCGATCCTCCTGGTCGACGAGGCCCTCGCCGTCGGCGACGCCGCGTTCAAGCGCAAGTGCCAGCAGGTCATCGCCGGGCTCCTCAAGGAGGGGCGGACCCTCGTGTTCGTCTCCCACTCCGAAGGCGACCTGAAGAAGTACTGCGAGCGCGGCATCTTCCTCGACGCCGGGACCCTCGTCACCGACGGCACCGTCCAGGAGGCCCTCGACTCCTACAAGGAGGCCGAGGCCCGCGACCAGAAGGCCAAGGAGGAGCGCAAGGCCCGCGCCGCCGCCGCCAAGGCCGCCGAGGCCGCGAAGGCGGCCCCCGCCCCCGTCCTCGTGCCGGGAGCGGCCGAGGCGGGCGCGTGAGCCGAGCCGTCATCCTGCCGGCCCGGGGGGGCTCCACCGAGATCGACGAGGACCGCACCGTCCTCGACCGGCTCGTCGCACAGATCCGCGAGGCCGGATGCGACGACGTCACCGTCCTCACCCGGCCCGGCACCGACCGGCCCGTCAAGGCGACGCAGATCGTCTCCGCCGACGCCGACGCCGACCTCGCCCACATCGGCGAGATCGCGTTCGCGCAGGACGGCCCGCTCTACCTCGCCTGCGCCGACCTCGTCGCCTCCCAGACCACCGTCGCGGCCGTCCTCTCCGACTCCTCGCGCCGCTCCGGCGTCCTCGTCGGCGCCGACGACCCGTCCGCGGCCCCCGTCCAGGTCGAACGCGGCCTCGTCACCGGCCCCGGGCCCGGCCCGACCCGCCTCGGCGGGCTCGCGAAGGTCTCCGCCGCGCACCTCGCCCGGCTGGAGCGCCACTGGCCGCGCCGCGCGCAGGGGGCGGACGCCTTCGCGGACGTCCTCGCCGCCCTCCACGCCCGCGCGATCCCCGTCAACGCCTACCGGACCGGCGGGCTCGAACACCGCCAGGTCCAGACCGCCGACGAGGCCCGCGAGGTCGTCGCCGCGTTCGAGGCCGTCGACATGGACGCGTGGCGCCTCAAGAACGCCGTCAAGCACGACGACGACCTCTTCGCCACCTACGCCGTCTCCACCTGGTCGCCCAAGCTCGTCAAGCTCGCCGCGCGCCTCGGCTGGACCCCCACCCCGATCACGTGGGTGTCCATCGCCCTCGCCGTGGCCGCCGCCGCGATCTTCGCCGCCGCCCCCGCCGTCCTCGCCGACAACCTGGTGCCGTGGACGTACCTCGGGGCCGCCGCCCTCATGTACTTCAGCTTCGTGTTCGACTGCGTCGACGGCCAGCTCGCCCGCTACACCCAGAACTTCTCGTCCTTCGGCGGCTGGCTCGACATGATGGCCGACCGGTCCAAGGAGTTCCTCATCTACGCCGGCCTCGCCGCCGGCGCCGTCGCGGGCGGCGCGAGCGCCCCCGCCGCATGGGGGCTCGCCATCGCCGCCATGGCCGCCCAGACCGTCCGGCACACCGCCGACACCTGGTACGCCGTCCTCCTCGACACCGCCGTGGTCCGCCAGGCCCGCAAACGCGAGTCCGCGCCGCCCTCGGGCCGCGCCGCGCACCTCGGCGAACGCCTCGGCTCCGCGTCCGAGCAGGTCATCGGCGCCCACCGCTCGGTCCTCTACTGGGCCAAGCGCACCGTCGTCGCCCCCGTCGGCGAGCGCTGGCTGCTCCTCGCCGTCGCCGCCGTCGCCTTCGGGCCGCAGGCGGCGCTCGCCGCGCTCCTCACCTGGCAGCTCCTCGCCCTCGGCTACACGACCGCGGGCCGCACCCTCCGGTCGCTCGCCGCCCGCACCGCCGCCCTGCGCCGCCCCGACCGGGCCGCGCACCGCGACGACGGGCCGCTCGCCCGCATCGTCCCGCGCACCCGCCTCGGCGGCGACATGACGCCGTTCGCCGCGACCGCCGCCGCGGTCCTCGCCGCCGGCGCCGGCGTCCTCGCCGCCGCCCTCGACGCGCCCCCGTGGGTCCCCTTCGGACTCGCCGCGCTCGCGCTCGTGCTCGCCGGATCGGTCGCCCGCACCGACCACGACGGCATCCTCGACTGGTACATCCCCGCCGGGCTCCGCGCCGTCGAACTCGGGGCGATCAGCGCCGCCGGGATCGCCGCCGGCGTCGCCTGGCCCGTCCTGTACCTGCTGCTCACCGTCATCGCACTGTACTTCTACGACCTCGCCGCGGGGCTCGACAAGGCCGCCTCCCCGGTGGCCCGCCGGGACCTCGGCCTCGGCTGGCCCGCCCGCAGCCTCATCGCCATCGCCGCCGCCGCGGTCGCCGTCGCGACCGCGCCGGCAGTGGCCACAGTGGTCTACGGGGTGCTCGCCGTGTACGTCGCGGCGGTCTTCGTGGGCGCCGTCGTCGCCGGCACCGTCCGCGCCTCCCGCACCGCCGCCGCCTGAACCCGCGGCGCGCCCGGCGCCGCCCGCCCGATCCCCTTTGACCGTCAAGCGAACTCGTTCGGATTACATGCCCCGACAGGCGAGCGGTCCTGGCCGCTCGCGACTAAGGTGTACGTGTGCGCAAGTGTGGGCTCCGGCGTCTGGTGCTCGTCGCGTCCGTGATCGGGGCGGTGGGCGTGCTCTCCCTGCCCTGGTACGCCGGCGCCGACCCGCGAAGCGACTCAGCGGTATCCGAAGTGGACTGGGTGAACGCCGACGAGACCAACCCGTGGCCGCCCGGCTCCGACCTGACCGAGAGCCCCAGCTACGACGGCGACGGCACCGCCGACGGCCCCGACGGTGAGGACGGCCAGGACGGCGGCGACGGCTCGGACGGCGAGGGCGGCCCCGGCGGCGACGGCCCCACCGGCGAGGCCGGGAACCCCGGCTCGGGCCCCGCCGACGGCGGCGAGAACGAGTCCGACGGCATCCTCGGCCTCGCGTTCCCCGTCCAGGCCGGCATGAGCGTCGGCCTCCTCGCGCTCGCGTTCCTCGCGCTCCTGCCGGGCCGGCGGATGCCCGCGAACCTGCGCTAGGACGGCCCTAGAGCGCCGTGTACGCGTAGCCGCGGTCCTCGAACTCGTCGAGGATGGACCCCAGCGCCCCGCACATGTCCTGCTGGTTCGACGCCCCGTCGTGCAGCAGGATGATCGCCCCGGGGGTCGTCTTGTCGAGGACGTGGTCCTCGATCTGCCGCTCGGTGGTCGCGTTGTCCCAGTCCGAGGGGTCCACGGCCCAGTGCAGGGACTCCATGCCCAGGTCGGCGGCCACGCCGATGGCCTTCTCGGTCCACTGCCCGCCCGGGTGCCGGAAGTACCGGACCTCGGCGCCCGGCGCGGCCTTGAGGATCGCGTCGTTGGTGCGCTGGAGGTTCGCGCGGATCTCCTCCCCGCTCCAGGTGCCCAGGTCGAACTCGTGGTACCAGGAGTGGTTGCACAGCGTGTGGCCCTCGCGGGCGATGTCGGCGACGAGCTCGGGGTACGACTCGGCGTAGGCGCCGATGAGGCAGAACGTGGCCTTGATGCCGCGCTCGCGGAGCATGTCGAGGACCTTCGGAGTCCACTCGGGCGAGGGGCCGTCGTCGAAGGTGAGCGCGACCGATTCGTCCCCGGTGTGGTTGCGGGTCCCCAGCGGCCCGTCGTAGGTGTTCCCGGCCGGCTCGGCGGCGGGCGCCGACGAGGGCGGCGCGGGCGACTGCGGCGACGGCGAGGCCGCAGGAGTGGTCTCGGCGGCGGCGCTCGTCTCCTGCTCGGAGGAGGAACCGCCGTCCTCGGTGGCCGGGGCCTCCTCGTCCGCGGAGGACGCGGGGGCCTCCTCCCCGGTAGGCTCGGTCGCGGTCAGGGTCCCCGACGGCGGCGTCTCGCCCTCGGGCCACATCCACGCGAGCAGGAGCAGCGCGAGGAGCGCGGCGGCGATGCCGTACTTGTGGCGTCCCATGCCGTGATTGTAGGTGTCCCGGGCTATCTGTCCGGTGATTCGAGGAGGCGCGCGTGCGGTTGGTCGTGGGGATGACGGGGGCCACGGGGGCGGTGTTCGGGGTGCGGCTGCTCCAGGCGCTGCGCGAGACCGGGACCGTCGAGACGCACCTGGTGATGAGCCGCTGGGCGCGCACGACGCTGCGGCTGGAGACGCCGTACTCGCCCGCGGAGGTGGCCGCGCTCGCGGACTTCACGTGGGGGGCGAGCGAGCAGGCCGCGCCGATCTCCTCGGGGTCGTTCCGCACCGACGGCATGATCATCGCCCCGTGCTCGATGAAGACCGTCGCGGCCGTGCGCACCGGCTACACCGATGGCCTCATCGGGCGCGCCGCGGACGTGACGCTCAAGGAGCGGCGCCGCCTGGTGCTGCTGGCGCGCGAGTCGCCGCTCTCGGAGATCCACCTGGAGAACCTGCTCGCGCTCTCGCGCATGGGCGCGGTCGTGCTCCCGCCGGTGCCCGCGTTCTACAACCGGCCCGAGACCATCGAGGACATCGTGGACCACGTGGTGGCGCGGACCCTCGACCAGTTCGGACTCGACCACTCCAAGGCGCGCCGCTGGGACGGCTTGGGCGACAATGGCTCCACTGACCCCTTGGAGTGAGGAGTAGCCGGTGGACACCCTGATGTGGGAGGCTAAGGCCGCCGAGGGACGGGGCGCGGCGCTGCTGCGCTGGGTCCTCGACGAAGGCGTGCACGCCGTGGCGGACCCGTCGGTCCGCACCGAGGTCTTCATCGCCGGCGACCGGGTCGTCGTCATCGCCGTCGGCGACGAGCCGCCCGGGCGCCTCCCCGACCCGCCCGAGGAGCTCGTCGAACGGGCGCCCCACGCGTGGCCCTTCACACGCGTGAACGTCACGACCTGAGGCGGGCACCGCTTGCCTGTCGTGTCGGTTCGTGATTGTTCGTCGCGACTTGTTCGAATGGTTCTTGTCGGACCCCTGTGTCAGCATTGATCCAGGGGTCCCTCTAGAGTCCGAAATGTGGCTTTAGCGGCCGATGCCCTGATACGTCCAGCCGTGCTTGCGCCATTGCTCCGGGTCGTAGGCGTTCATGCCGTCGAGGAGGCGGCGCTCGGCGACCTGGCGGCCCAGGGCCTCGGGGTCGAGCGTGCGGAACTCCTCCCACGGCACCATCGCGCACACCACGTCGGCGCCCGCCACGGCCTCGGGCAGGGTCTTCACGAAGCTCAGCTCCGGCGCGAACGCCTTCGCGTTCTCCAGGCCCTCCGGGTCGTACACGACCACGTCGGCGCGCGCGGCGCGCAGGCGCCGCGCGATGTCGAGCGCGGGGGAGTCGCGGATGTCGTCGGTGTCGGGCTTGAACGTCGCGCCCAGGTAGGCCACGCGCACCCCCGACAGGTCCGGCCCGTTCGGGCCCGGCGTGCGCCCCACCAGGTTCGCGACCGCGCGCACGGTGTGCGTGCGGCGGCGGGTGTTGATGCCGTCGACCTCGTCGAGGAACCGGAACGACTCGCCGACCCCGAGCTCCCCGGCCCGCGCCGAGAGCGCGCGGATGTCCTTGGGCAGGCAGCCGCCGCCGAAGCCGATGCCGGCGCGCAGGAACTTGTTGCCGATGCGCTGGTCGTAGCCGATGGCCTTGGCCAGGTCGGCGACGTCGCCGCCGGTGACCTCGCACAGGTCGGCCATCGCGTTGATGAAGGAGATCTTGGTCGACAGGAACGCGTTCGCCGCGACCTTCACCAGCTCGGCCGTGGCCAGGTCGGTCTCCACGACCGGCACCTCGCGGTCCTCGACCGCGGCGAGTTCGAGGATGCCGCGGTGGACGTCCTTGAGCAGCTGCGAGGCCCACTCGGACTGGGCGGCGTACACGATCCGGTTGGGGCGCAGGACGTCGTGCATCGCGTTCGACTCCTGGAGGAACTCCGGGCTCCACCCGACCTCGACGCCGAGCCCGGCGGGGGCGTGGCGGTCGACCAGCTCCTGGACCCAGGAGGCGGTGCCGACGGGCACCGTGGACTTGCCGACGATGAGGACCTTGCGCGTCAGGTGCTTGGCGAGGTCGACCACGGCCGCCTCGATGTAGGAGAGGTCCGCGCCGTGCTCGCCCTTGCGCTGGGGGGTGCCCACGCAGATGAAGTGGACGTCGGCGAAGTCGGCCACGGCCTGGACGTCGGTCGTGAACCGCAGGCGGCCCGACTCGAGGTTCTTCTTCAGCAGCTCGGGCAGGCCCGGCTCGTGGAAGGGGACGGTGCCGGAGGCGAAGGACTCGATCTTCGCGGTGTCGACGTCGTACCCGACCACCTCGTAGCCCAGCTCCGCGAAGCAGATCGCGTAGGTCGCCCCGAGGTAGCCGCAGCCCAGGAAGGAGATGCGCGGACGGGTCGTCGGGTTCTGCGAGGGGGTCTGGTTCGCGTTGGCCATCAGATGCGTGCCCTGTCTGTGATCGGTGCAGTGCTGGTCGGGTGCGGGGTCGGGGTGCGACGGCGCCCGTACGAATGATCCCGCATCGCGCGGCGACCTCGAATTGTACGTGAACGCCCCTATGGCCTGCGCCATCGTATATTCAGCTCCACGCATGAACTCGTGGTGACGTTGCGGCGAACCGGCGGATAATTCACCGTGGCGGCCATCACCGGTGCGACGATCCATGGGCTAGACTCAGTCGGTATTACTGACCAGTAACAACTGCCGTTCAATCGCCGGGAGCCGTCGATGTCCACCGGGTTCAGCCCCTACCAGCTGCCAGACGACTACGCCGACATCCGCGCCGCCGCGCGCGGGGTCTGCGACGCCGGGGTCGCCCCCCACGCGGCCGAGGCCGACGAGACCGCGACCTTCCCCGAAAAGTCGTACGCGGCGCTCAGGTCCGCCGACCTCCACGCCCCGCACATCCCCGCCGAGTACGGCGGCGCGGGCATCGACGCCCTCGGCACCGCGATCGTCATCGAGGAGGTCGCCCGCGCGTGCGCCTCCTCCTCGCTCATCCCCGCCGTCAACAAGCTCGGCTCGCTCCCGGTGATCCTCGACGGGTCCGAGGAGCTGAAGCAGCGATACCTGCCGCCCGTGGCCGCCGGCGACGCGATGTTCTCCTACTGCCTCTCCGAGCCCGAGGCCGGCTCCGACGCCGCCTCGATGACCACCCGCGCCGTCCGTGAAGGCGATGAGTGGGTCCTGAACGGCGTCAAGCGGTGGATCACCAACGCGGGCGTCAGCGAGTACTACACCGTCTTCGCCGTCACCGAGCCCGGCAAGGGCGCCAAGGGGATCTCCGCGTTCGTGGTCGAGAAGGGCGACGCCGGCGTCTCGTTCGGCAAGCCCGAGAAGAAGCTCGGCATCAAGGGCTCCCCGACCGCGGAGGTCTACTTCGACTCGGTGCGCCTCCCCGCGGGCCGCCTCATCGGCGAGGAGGGCCAGGGGTTCTCGCTCGCCATGCGGACCCTCGACCACACGCGCGTCACCATCGCCGCGCAGGCCCTGGGCATCGCCCAGGGCGCGCTCGACGCCGCCACGGCCTACGCCGCCGAGCGCGAGCAGTTCGGGAAGCCGATCGCCGTGTTCCAGGGCGTCCAGTTCCTCCTCGCCGACGCGGCCATGAAGATCAGCGCCGCCCGCGAGCTCACCTACGCCGCCGCCGCGCGGTCCGAGCGCGGCGACGCCGACCTCACCTACTTCGGCGCCGCCGCCAAGTGCTTCGCCTCCGACGCCGCCATGCAGATCACCACCGACATGGTCCAGGTCCTCGGCGGCTACGGCTACACCCGCGACTTCCCCGTCGAGCGGATGATGCGCGACGCCAAGATCACCCAGATCTACGAGGGCACCAACCAGGTGCAGCGGATCGTCATCGCGCGCGAGCTCCAGCGCGGCAACGCGTTCTAGAGGCGTACGGGCACGGGCGGGTCCTGCGGGGCCCGCCCTTCTCCGTGCCTACTGCTGCGCCTCGGCCTCGACCGGGGCGGCGCGCTGCTCGGGGATCGCCGGGACCGGTCGGCGGCGCGGGCCCGCCAGCGCGAGGGCCCATGCGGCGGCGAGCACGAGGTAGAGGCCCGCGACGGCGGGCCAGGGGAGCGCGAGGCCGGTCAGGAGCGCGCGCAGGTGGAGGGCGACGGCGAGCATGCCGATCGTGGCGGTGAGCTTCGCGGCGGGGACGCGGCCGGTGAGCCAGGCGGCGACGGGGGCGGCGAGGGCGCCGCCGACGGCGAGGCCCTCGGCGAGGGGCATGGCGACCTGGAGGCTCTGCGGGGCGAAGGCCCAGAACCCGAGGAGGGCGCCCGCGGCGGCGAGGGCCTGCCCGGCGGCGGCGGAGCCGACGGCCTTGCGGGGTTCGAGGCGGGAGACGGCGAGGAGGACGGGGACGGTGACCGGCCCCCAGGTGCCGGCGACGGCGCCGGTGAAGCCGCCGACGAGGCCGGTGGGGACGGTGAGGGCGTGCCGGACCGGGCCGGCCGGGAGGGTGCCGCGGTAGCCGCGCCAGGCGAGGGCGGCGCCGACGGCGAGGAGGGCGGCGCTCGCGATCGGGGTGGCGGTGCCGAGTCCGGCGAGCGCGGCGAGGGCCCAGGCGCCGGTGAAGCCGCCCGCGGCGCCGGCGGCGCCGAGGCGGATCGCGGTGGGCCAGTGGACGTTCCCGAAGCGCAGGTGCGCGGCGGTGCCGACGGTGCCGGTGACGAGGGCGGCGGAGGCGGCCGCGGCGGCGACGACGGCGGGGGCGAGGCCGAGTCCGGTGAGGAGGGCGGTGGCGACGGTGCCGAAGCCCATGCCGAGGCCGCCGTCGACGAGCTGGGCGACGAGCCCCGCGGCGACGGCTGAGGCGACGGCGACCGGGATCATGACGCGTGGCTCCCTCGGGTTCGGACGGACTCAGGATAGACGCTCCCAGGGCCTGTCCCGGAGGCGTCCCGTACCGGCCGCGACCGGGGGATATGGAGGTCTCCGCCACCCGGTGAGGGGCCGGATGCGCTGCGCGAGACCAGGGTCATAGCGTGGGGGAACGGTCCTGGTTACGCTCGCGTAGCCCCTACCGGCAACCCGCCTGCGCAGCACACAGGCATTCGAGCAATGCAGAGGAGCATTCGATGGGTAAGAAGGTCACGGTCGTCGGCGCCGGTTTCTACGGCTCCACCACCGCCCAGCGCCTGGCCGAGTACGACGTCTTCGACGAGGTCGTCCTCACCGACATCGTCGAGGGCAAGCCCGAGGGCATCGCCCTCGACATGAACCAGTCCCGCACCATCGAGGGCTTCGAGACCAAGGTCGTGGGCGCCACGACCGACAACGACGGCAACGGCTACGAGAAGACCGCCGGGTCGGACGTCATCGTCATCACCGCGGGCCTGCCGCGCAAGCCCGGCATGAGCCGCATGGACCTGCTCGAAGTGAACGCCCGCATCGTGCGCGGCGTGACCGAGAACCTGGTCAAGCACTCCCCGAACGCCGTCATCATCGTCGTGTCGAACCCGCTCGACGAGATGACCGCGCTCGCGCAGCTCGCCTCGGGCTTCCCCAAGCACCGCGTCCTGGGCCAGGCGGGGATGCTCGACACCGCGCGCTTCACGAACTTCGTGGCCGAGGAGCTGCAGGTGCCGGTGAAGTCGGTGACGACCCTGACGCTCGGGTCGCACGGCGACACCATGGTCCCGGTCCCGAGCCAGTCGTCGGTGGACGGCAAGCCGCTCGCGGACCTGCTGCCGGCCGACAAGGTCGAGGAGCTGGTGACCAAGACCCGCAACGGCGGCGCGGAGATCGTGGCGCTGCTGAAGACCGGTTCGGCCTACTACGCCCCGTCGGCCGCGGCCGCGCGCATGGCGAAGGCCGTCGCCGAGGACTCCGGCGCGGTGCTGCCGGTGTGCGCGTGGGTCGACGGCGAGTACGGAATCTCGGGCGTCTACCTGGGCGTCAACGCGAAGATCGGCGCCGCGGGCGTCGTCGAGGTCGTCGAGACCCCCCTCACCGACGGCGAGCTGGCGAACCTGAAGGAGGCCGCGGAGGCCGTCCGCGCCAAGCAGGCGGACGTCGCCGAGCTGTAGTGCGTGCACGGGAGGGGCGTCCGCGGGTGCGGGCGCCCCTCCCGCGTGCTCCGACATGGCTTCGGGGCGAGATCGGGCGTCGCTAGGCTTACGCCCGTGACCGTGAAGAGGCAGCGCGTGGATCGGACCCCACCGGGCGAGTGGGCGCCCTTCGTGACGCGGCGTCCCCGCTCGTGGTGGCCCGAGGCCGCCGTGCTCGTCGCGTTCGGGATCTGCACGTGGCTGTCGGCGTTCCACAGCCCCCTGATCGACCTCGACATCTGGCTGCGGGACTTCGTGGACGCGCACCGGCCGCCGTGGCTGGCGACGGTCCTGGTGTACACCAACAAGCTCGGGCAGGGCGGCATCGTCTCGGCGGTGGCGCTCGCGGTGGCCGCGGCGGTGGCCCGGGCGCGGCACACGGTGCGGCCGATGATCGCGTTCCTGTTCATGTACGGCATGGCGGGCCTGGTGCTGCTGCTCAAGCTCGCGTTCCCGCGGATCTACCCGCACTGGCCCCGGCCCGACCCGGGCCCGTACGCGGACGCCGCGCAGGCGCTCCTGTACTACCCGGACCGGTCCCAGCTCGGCGCGCTCGGCGACTCGGCGGTGGGCGCGTACCCGTCGGGCCACGTGGTGAACACGTTCGTGTGGTACGGGCTGCTGGTGCTCCTGGTGGGGGCGCTGCTGACGGCCCGGCAGCGGCGGCTCCTGCTCGTCGTCCCGGTGGTCGTCGTGTTCTTCTCGACGACGTACCTCGGGTTCCACTGGCTCACCGACTCCGTCGCAGGGGTGTTCATCGGTGTCCTCATCGTCCGGATCATGCAGCGCATGCCTTGGGGCACGGTGCGACTGCCGTTGTGGCTGGAGCCGGAGCGGCGCCTGCGGTAGCCGGATTCCGCAGCGCCTTCCCCGTCAACCGGGCGCGGTATCGTCTCGGCTATGCCCACTCCGCCGCGAGATCGGCCGCCCCTCAAGCGCCGCCTCGGCCTCCCTTCCGCGATCGCGATCGGCCTCGCCTCGATGCTCGGCGCGGGCGTCTTCGCCGTCTGGGGGCCCGCGACCCGCGCCGCCGGCTCGGGACCGGGACTCCTCGGAGCGCTGGCGATCGCCGCGTTCATCGCCTACTGCAACGCCCGCTCCTCCGCCCGACTCGCCGCCCTGTACCCGCGCTCGGGGGGCGCGTACGTGTACGGGACGGAGCGGCTCCACCCGGCCGCGGGCTTCGCCGCCGGCTGGGCGTTCCTGGCGGGCAAGACCGCCTCCGGGGCGGCGATGGCGCTGACGCTGGGCGCGTACCTGCTCCCGGAGCATCCGCGGGCGCTCGCGGCGGCCGCGGTGGTCGCGTTCTGCGCCGTGAACCTCCTCGGCGTGCACCGGACCGCGCTCGCCTCGGCGGTGTTCGCGGGGATCACGCTCGCGGTGCTCGCCGCGGTCGTGGTCGCCGGGCTCACCGGGCCGGTCGCGGCGCGGCCCCTGGGGGACACGCACCCGTGGGGGGTGCTGACGGCGGCGGGGTTCGTGTTCTTCGCGTTCGCGGGCTACGCGCGCGTGGCGACACTCGGCGAGGAGGTCGCGCGGCCGGAGCGGACGATCCCGCGCGCGGTCGCGCTCAGCCTCGGGATCACGGTGCTGGTGTACGCGGCGGTCGCGGTGACGGCGCTGAGCGTCCTCGGCGCGGGCACGCTCGCCGAGTCGACCGCGCCGCTCGCCGACCTGGCCGGTGCCGGTGCGCCCGCGATCAAGCCGCTCGTGGCGGTCGGGGCCGGGATCGCGGTCGCCGGAGTCCTGCTGAGCCTGCTGGCGGGGATCGGGCGGACCGCGCTGGCGATGGCCCGGGACCGGCGGCTGCCGGGCCCGCTCGCGGCCGTGTCCGAGCGGTTCGGGGTGCCGTGGGCGGCCGAGGTCGCCGCGAGCGCGGCCGTCCTCGTCATGGTGTCCACACTGGACCTGACGGCGGCGATCGGGTTCTCGGGCTTCTGCGTCCTCGTGTACTACGCGGTCGCGAACGGCGCCGCGGCCACGCTCGACGCCCGGGCCCCGCTGCCGTGGCTGGGCCTCGCCGGGTGCGTCCTCGTGGCTGCGAGCCTGCCGGTGCCGTCGGTGCTCGGCGGCCTCGCGGTGCTCGCCGCCGGTGCCGCTTGGTTCTGGGTCACCGAGCGGGGCGGCAGGTCCTGACGGCGCCCGGGCGGCGGTGCCGTGCGACGGCGCCTCAACAGTAGTGCCTTACCAACCGTGCCTTACCGACAGCGACCCGCGGGCAGTGCCGTGCGAACGGCGCCGCGCGTGCGCCTACCTGGCCGCGCGGCGCTCGTCCCGGGCCGCGCGCAGGCGCCGGACCACCGCGGGCTGCTCCGCGGCGGCCTCCGGGTGGTCGATGAGCCGCGCCAGCTGCTGGTAGTACCGCTCGGGGGTGAGCTCCAGCTCGTCGGCGATCGCCTGGGTCTTCGCGCCCGAGGCGCGCCACCAGCGCGCCTCGAACGCGAGGAGGCGGCTGTCGACCGCGGAGAGCTTCGTGTCGGGGTCGCGCACGGGGCGCGGCGGCCCCGGCTGGCGCGGCGCGGCCTCCCGCGAGGCGCGGGGGCCGTCCGGGCCGCGGGAGGGCCGCTGGGGGGCGGCCTCCTCCACGTCCTCCTGGCGGGAGCGCGGGGTGCCGTGGGCGGGGCGTTGGCCGGGAGGCATGGGGGACTCCTTGGTGCTCAGTCGATCCAGTCGATGAGGTCGGCGACCGAATCCTTGACGTGGTTGGGCTGGAACGGGTAGCGCTCGACCTCCTCCATACTCCCAGTGACCCCCGACAATACGAGGACCGTCTCCAGGCCCGCTTCCAGGCCGGACAGCACGTCGGTGTCCATGCGGTCGCCGATCATCACCGTCGACTCCGAGTGGGCCCCGATGCGCCGCAACGCGTTCCGCATCATCAGCGGGTTCGGCTTGCCCACGAAGTACGGGTCCGCGCCGGTCGCCGCTGTGATCATCGCCGCCATCGCGCCGCACGCCGGGAGGATGCCCTCCAGCGAGGGCCCCGTCGTGTCCGGGTTGGTGCAAATGAACCGCGACCCGGCCTTGATGAGCCGCACCGCGGTCGTCAGCGCCCCGAAGTCGTAGCGGCGGGTCTCGCCGAGGACCACGTAGTCCGGGCGGTAGTCGGTGAGCACGTACCCGATCTCGTGCAGCGCGGTCGTCAGGCCCGACTCGCCGATGACGTACGCCGAGCCCTTCGGGCGCTGGGAGTGCAGGAAGTCCGCGGTCGCCATCGCCGAGGTGTAGATGTTCTCGGCCGGCACCGCCAGGCCCGACTTCTTCAGCCGCGCATGGAGGTCGTTCGGGGTGTAGATGGAGTTGTTGGTCAGGACCAGGAAGCCCCTCCCCGCCGACTGGAGCTTCTCGATGAGCGTGTTCGCGCCGGGGACGGGCACCCCCTCGTGGACGAGCACGCCGTCCATGTCCGAGAGCCAGTTGTCGAAGGGTCCAGGTGTAGTCATGGACAACATCTTGCCATCGCGTCGGCCGGACGACGAGGTGCGGACGTAAAGTGGTGCGCGTGGAGACGGCATTGACCGCCGTACTCGTCATCGCCGCAGGCGCCATGGCGGGTGCACTCGGCTACTGGACCATCCGAACCGCGAGGAACAAATGAGCGAGCGCGACGTACCGGCGGAGTTCGCCTCGACCTTCGAGAAGGTCGAGCCCTACCCGTACGAGGAGACCGACGACCTCCGCCGGGGGCCGAACCTGCACGACGACCTCCTGCCGCTCCTCCCGCTCGTCGGCCGCTGGCGCGGGCGCGGCCAGGGCGGCTACCCGGGGAAGGACGACTTCCTGTACGCGCAGGAGGCCGTGTTCAGCCACGACGGGCGCCCGTTCCTGCACTACCACTCGCGGTCGTGGATCATCGACCCCGACGGGAAGCCGGTCCGGCCCGCCGCGCAGGAGACCGGCTGGTGGCGGGTCGTCCCCGGCGACGACCCCAAGCGCCCCGAGATCGAAGTGCTCCTCGCCCACCCGACCGGGGTCCTCGACCTCTACTACGGGCGGGTCGACGGCACGCGCATCGAGATCGCCACCGACGCGGTGGTGCGCAGCCCGCAGGCCAAGGAGGTCACCGCGGGCAAGCGGCTCTACGGGATCGTCGAAGGCGCCCTCATGTACGCGCAGGAGATGGCCGCCGAAGGCCACCCGATGAGCCCCCACCTGAGCGCCAGCCTCAACCGCGTCGCGGGCTGATTCAGGCCCGCGGCTGGGCGGCTTGCGCTGCTCGACCCGGGCGAGGTCTCCGCGGTCCTGTCGGGCTAGAAGTCGCCCGGCCAGAGGTCGTCCTCTGCTTCCTTGACGGGCCGCTTGCCGAACACGGTGGCCGTGACCGGGCCCTCGCCCGCCTTGAGGAGCTTGTCGAGGAGGGTGAGCGCGCCCTGCTTGCTCAAGGGCTCGTTCCCGTTGCCGCACTTGGGGCTCTGGATGCACGACGGGCAGCCGGCGGTGCACTCGCAGCCGCCGATGGCCGCGCGGGTGGCGCGGAGCCAGTCCGTCCACTTGCGGAACGCCTGCTCGGCGAAGCCCGCCCCGCCCGGGTGGCCGTCGTAGACGAACACCGTCGGCAGCTCCGTGTCCATGTGCGCCGCCGTCGACAGGCCGCCGATGTCCCACCGGTCGCACGTGGCGATCAGGGGCAGCAGGCCGATCGAGGCGTGCTCGGCCGCGTGCAGCGACCCGGCCAGGTCCCGCAGGCCCGCAAGGGACTCCGGGTCCACCGTCCACCACACGGCCACGGTGCGCAGCGTCTGCGGCGGCAGGTCGAGCTGCTGCGTGTCGATCACCTCGCCCGAGGGCAGCCGCCGGCGCTGGTACGAGATCACGCACGACGTGACCTCCACCTCGCCCAGGCTCAGCGCCACGTCGCCCATCTCCAGGCGCTCGCGCGTCGAGAGGATCTCCAGGTGCGTGATCTCCTGCGCGCTCGTCGTCCACGGCGGCTTCGCCGCGTGCACCAGCGCCAGGCCCTCCTCCAGGTCGAGGTCGTCCACGAGGTACGACTCGCCCTGGTGCAGGTACAGCGCCCCCTGGTGGACGAGGCGGTGCGAGGCCGCCGCGTCGATGGTGCCGATGAGGCGGCCCGTGCTCGTCTCCGCGATGTCGACGCCCATCGGCCCCGACCCGCGCAGCGTCACCTCCGGGCGCTCCGACCCGACCCAGTAGTACCGGCCCCCGGCCCGCCTGCGCAGCAGCTTCTGCTCCACCAGCTGGTCGGCGACCTCCCGGCTCCCCGGGATCGACGCCAGGTCGGCCTCCTTGAGCGGCAGCTCCTCCGCGGCCAGGCACAGGTGCCCCGCGAGGACGTACGGGTTCGACGGGTCGCACACGCTCGCCTCCACCGGCCGGTCGAAGATCGCCTCCGGGTGGTGCACCAGGTACGTGTCGAGCGGGTCGTCCTTCGCGAGCATCACCGCGAGCGCCTCGGTGTCCCCGCGCCCGGCCCGCCCGATCTGCTGCCAGAACGAGGCCAGGCGCCCGGGGTACCCGCACAGCAGCACCGCGTCGAGGCCCGTCACGTCGATCCCCAGCTCCAGGGCGTTCGTGGTCGCCACCCCGAGCAGGCGTCCCTCGCGCAGGTCCGCCTCCAGGTCCCGCCGGTGCTCGCGCAGGTACCCGGCCCGGTAGGCCGCGATCCGGCCCGCCGCCGGGTCGGCGCCGAGCCGCGACTTCGCCTCGGCCGCCACGATCTCCGCGCCGCGCCGGGACGGCACGAACGCGAGCGTGCGGACCCCGCGGCGCACCAGCTGCGCGAGCATCCGGGCCGTCTCGCTCAGCGTCGACGCCTGCTGCGGCTCGCCGTCGATCTCGTACGTCACCGGCTCCCACAGGGCCACCGTCGCCCCCGGCGACGGCGAGGAGTCGACGGTGACCGCGGTCGCGGGCCGTCCGGTGAGGACCGACAGCGACGCGGCCGGGTCGGCCGCCGTCGCGCTCGCGGCGATCACCGTGGGGCTCGCGCCGTAGTGCTCGGCCAGGCGCAGCAGCCGGCGCAGCGTCAGCGCCACGTGCGCGCCGAACACGCCCCGGTAGACGTGGCACTCGTCGACCACGACGTACTTGAGGTCCTTGAGCAGCGAGCGCCACATGCGGTGGCGGGGCAGCAGGGAGTGGTGGAGCAGGTCGGGGTTGGACAGCACCAGGTTCGCGAAGCGCTGCGCCCACTGCCGGTGCTCGAACGGGGTGTCGCCGTCGACGATCGCCGGGATCAGCCCCGGCAGCTCGAACTCGGCCACGGCGCGGGCCTGGTCGGCCGCGAGCGCCTTCGTGGGGGCGAGGTACAGGGTCCGCCCGGGCCCGTCGGCGGCGGCCTCGGTGAGGACCGGCAGCAGGTAGGCGAGGCTCTTGCCGGAGGCGGTGCCGGTGGCGATGACGGTGTCGCGGCCCTCGAACGCGTGCGTGGCGGCCTCGACCTGGTGCGGCCACGGGAGTGTGATCCCCGTGTCCTCCAAGGACTTCCGGACCTCCTCGGGCACCCACTCGGGCCAGGGGCTGCGCACCGACGCGCGGGCCGGGAGCCGCCGGAGGTGGCGGAGGCCGCCCTCCCCACTGTCGAGGGCGGCGATGAGCTGGTCGGCGGGCATCCTGCAATGATGCCGCAGCGGGCCGACAGCGCCCCGGGGGCCGCGCGTGCGATCGCCGACAGCGCCCGCCGCCGCGGCCCGCCCGCAATTCGGTCATACGCTCCCGGCTCCGGTCCACTCGGAACGCAGTACGCTTATGGGCCAAGACACACTCCAGCCAGCTAGGAGAGACGGCGTGAGGGGAACTTCAGGCGACGGGGCGCCCGAGCCCGAACTGGGACTGGGCCTGTCGACGGTCGGGGAGTACGCCGTCATCAGCGTCACCGGCGAGATCGACATGTACACCGCCCCGCAGCTGCGCGAAGCCGTCCGCCAGCTCTCCTCGGAGGGCCGCATGCGGGTCGCGATCGACCTGACCCCCACCGAGTTCTGCGACTCGACCGGCCTGGGCGTCCTCATCGGCGCGCGCCGCCGCCTCTCGGACGCCGGGGGCAGCCTCGTCGTCGTGTGCGCCAACCCCCGCATCCGCAAGCTCCTGGACCTCACCGGGCTCGACAAGGTCCTGGACGTCCGGGAAGCGGTGCCCGGCGAGTGAACGGCTCCAGGCACGACCGCTCCGGAGGCAGGCGGCCGGAACCGGCGACGGTCCGGTTCGCCTTCACCCCCGCCGCCGCCTACGTGCGGGCCGCCCGGCTCGTGGCCGCCGACGTCGCGGCCCACGCGGGCGTGGCCACCGGCCTCCTCGACGAGGTGCGCCAGGCCGTCGGCGAGGCGTGCACGCGCGCGGTCCTGCGGCACCGGGACCGCGGTCTGCGCGATCTCGTGCGCGTGGAGTTTTCGATCGGTGATCGTTTCGTTGCGAAAATCACCGACAACGCGCAGGATCTGCGCGCACGCTCCGGGGACCGGGTCGGTGCGGGCACGGTCGGCGGCGATGCGCGAGCGAACGATCACGACGCGCTCGAAGAGGACACCCTCTCCGAGGAGATCACCCTCATCGTCCTCGGCGGACTGGTCGAAGACCTGGTCGTGACCGGTCCCAGCGCCGACGGCGGCACCACCGTGAGCATGAGCTGGCCCCTCCCCGGCTCCGGCTCGCAGGCCGACCACTGAGGCCCCGGACACCCGCGCGCGTAGGCGTGACCGAACCCACTCCGAAAGCCCTCATCTCGTTACACTCCGCACGTTATGCCAGCCGCGTCGCCAAGCGCGGCACCGGCCGCGTCCACCCGTGCGCGGTCCCTTACGTGTCCGCGAACGAGCGCGCCCTGCCTGCGCCGCTCTTTCGCCACGGCGGAGCCCGCGGGCCCCGCCGAGAAGCTCTGTTCGGAGGAACTACATGCATACGTTGCTCGCCAACGGCGACGAGGGCGTAGGCGCGCTCGAGGGCGCGAACCTCAGCCTCGTCGTGCTCGCGGCCGCCCTGGCGCTCATCGCGCTCGGCGGCGCCGCGGCGCTCGTCAAGAGCATCCTGAAGGCCGGCACCGGCACCGACAAGATGCGGGAGATCTCCGGCGCCGTCCAGGAAGGCGCCTCCGCCTACCTGCGGCGCCAGTTCAAGGCGCTCGGGATCTTCGTCGTCATCGCCGTGGTGCTGCTCTTCCTGCTCCCGGCCGAGGGCGGCACCGACGTCCGCGTTGGACGGAGCCTCTTCTTCATCGTGGGCGCCCTGTTCAGCTCGTTCATCGGCTGGGCCGGCATGAACATGGCCACCCGCGCGAACGTGCGCGTCGCCTCCGCCGCCCGCGACGGCAACCCCACCACCGCCATGCACCTGGCCTTCCGCACCGGCGGCGTGGTCGGCTTCCTCACCGTCGGCCTGGGCCTGCTCGGCGCGGCCGTCGTGGTCTACGTCTACCGCGGCGACGCCCCCGTGGTCCTGGAGGGCTTCGGCTTCGGCGCCGCCCTCCTCGCCATGTTCATGCGCGTCGGCGGCGGCATCTTCACCAAGGCCGCCGACGTCGGCGCCGACCTGGTCGGCAAGGTCGAGCAGGGCATCCCCGAGGACGACCCGCGCAACCCGGCGACCATCGCCGACAACGTGGGCGACAACGTCGGCGACTGCGCCGGCATGGCCGCGGACCTCTTCGAGTCCTACGCCGTCGTCCTCGTCGCGAGCCTCATCCTCGGCCGCGCCGCCTTCGGCGAGACCGGCCTGGTCCTGCCGCTGCTGGTCGCCTCCGTCGGCATCGTCTGCGCGATCCTCGGCGTCATCATCACCCGCATGCGCGCCTCCGACGCCTCTGGCCTGACCGCGATCAACCGCGCGTTCTACATCTCCGCCGTCGCGGCCGCGATCCTCACCGCCGCCGCGGTGTTCTGGTACGTCCCGTCCTCCTGGTCGGACCTCGGCGGCAAGATCTCCGCCGACGACATCGCCGCCATCCCGGTGAACCCGCAGGTCCTCGCCGTCGTCTCGGTCCTCATCGGCATCGCCCTGGCCGCCGCGATCCTCGCGCTCACCGGCTACTACACCGACACCCGCTACAAGCCCACGAAGACGGTCTCGGCCTCGACCCGCACCGGCGCGGCCACCAACATCCTCTCGGGCTTCTCGCTCGGCCTGGAGTCGGCCGTCTACACCGCGCTGACCATCGCCGCCGCGATCCTGGGCGCGTACCTGCTCGGCGGCGGGGTCTTCCTCGTCAGCCTGTTCGCGGTGGCGCTGGCCGGCTGCGGCCTGCTCACCACCGTCGGCGTCATCGTCGCCATGGACACCTTCGGGCCCATCAGCGACAACGCGCAGGGCGTCGCGGAGATGTCCGGCGACGTCGAGGGCGACGCCGCCCGGACGCTCACCGACCTCGACGCGGTCGGCAACACCACCAAGGCGATCACCAAGGGCATCGCGATCGCGACCGCGGTCCTGGCCGCGACCGCCCTGTTCGGCTCCTACACCGACGCGGTGGCCTCCGAGGGCCTCGCGGGCGGCGCGCTGTTCGAGACCCTGAACATCGCCGACCCGGTCAACATCGTGGGCTTCATCATCGGCGCGAGCGTCGTGTTCCTGTTCTCCGGCCTCGCCGTCAACGCCGTCGCCCGCTCCGCGGGCTCGGTCGTCAACGAGGTCCGCGACCAGTTCGCGCGCTTCCCCGGGATCATGGAGGGCACGCAGCGGCCCGAGTACGGCCGCGTGGTCGACATCTGCACCCGCGACGCCCAGCGCGAGCTGGTCACCCCGGGCCTGCTCGCCATCACCGCGCCGATCGCGGTCGGCTTCGGCCTCGGCGTGGGCCCGCTCGCGGCCTACCTCGCCGGCGCGATCGCGTGCGGCGTGCTCATGGCCGTCATGCTCGCGAACTCCGGCGGCGCCTGGGACAACGCGAAGAAGGACGTCGAGGACGGCAACCACGGCGGCAAGGGCTCCGAGGCCCACGCCGCGGCGGTCATCGGCGACACGGTCGGCGACCCGTTCAAGGACACCGCCGGCCCGGCCATCAACCCGCTCCTCAAGGTCATGAACCTGGTGAGCCTCATCATCGCCCCGGCCGTGGTCGTCTACACGGTCGACGGCGTCGGCGGCGAGGCCGGGAGCCCGGTCCGCTGGATCATCGCGGGCGTCGCCGTGGCCGCGCTCGTGGCCGCGATCCTCGTCTCCAAGCGCCGGTCCGCGGTGGTGGAGGCGGGGGAAGCCCGCGCCCCGGAGCAGCGCGAGTCGGTCGAGGTCGGTTAGCGACCCGACCGCGCGACGGCGCCGCGGCGCCGCCGCTTCGGGTCGATCAATCGGCGTGTGCCCCGTTCCATCGGAACGGGGCACACCCATACTCAGGGGACGCAGTGCGGAAGCGTGAGCTACCGTAACGATTCGAGTGCATTTTCCGAGTGGAACGGTGGGAGCAGTGCCGGACATCAAACGCCTGGTCATCGTCGAGTCCCCGGCGAAGGCCAAGACGATCGCCTCCTACCTCGGCAGCGGGTACATCGTCGACTCCTCCCTCGGGCACATCCGCGACCTCCCGCGCAGCGCGAAGGAGATCCCGGCCAAGTACAAGGACAAGGCCTGGTCGCGGCTGGGGGTGGACGTCGACAACGAGTTCGCGCCGCTGTACATCGTCAACCCCGACCGCTCCGCGCACGTCAAGAAGCTCAAGGGCTACCTCGCGGAGGTCGACGAGCTCTTCCTCGCCACCGATGAGGACCGCGAGGGGGAGGCCATCGCCTGGCACCTCCTGGAGACCCTGAAACCGAAGATCCCGGTCAAGCGGATGGTCTTCCACGAGATCACCCCGGCCGCGATCGCCGAGGCCGCCGCGAACCCGCGCGAGCTCAACCAGGACCTCGTCGACGCCCAGGAGGCGCGGCGCATCCTCGACCGCCTCTACGGCTACGAGGTCAGCCCGGTCCTGTGGAAGAAGGTCATGCCGCGCCTGTCGGCCGGCCGCGTCCAGTCGGTCGCGACCCGGCTCATCGTCGAGCGCGAGCGCGCCCGCATGGCGTTCCACGCCGCCGACTACTGGGACGTGACCGCGAACCTCGCCACGGGCGAGGACGAGCGGTTCAAGGCCACGCTCATCGCCCTCGACGGCGACCGGGTCGCCACCGGCAAGGACTTCGACGCCGCCACCGGCACCGCCCGGGGCAACGTCGTCCACCTCGACGAGGCGGGCGCACGCGGCCTGGCCGGGCGCCTGGAGGGCCGCGACTTCACCGTCCTCAAGGTCGACAAGAAGCCGTACCGGCGCCGCCCGTACCCGCCGTTCATCACCTCGACGCTCCAGCAGGAGGCCGGGCGCAAGCTCCGCCTCTCCAGCGCGCAGGTCATGCGGGTCGCCCAGCGGCTCTACGAGAACGGCCACATCACCTATATGCGGACCGACTCCACGAACCTGTCGGCGACGGCGATCAACGCCGCCCGCGCGCAGGCCGCGCAGCTCTACGGCGCGCAGTACGTGCCCGCCGAGCCGCGCCACTACGCGCGGAAGGTCAAGAACGCGCAGGAGGCGCACGAGGCCATCCGGCCCGCCGGCGACGCGTTCAAGACCCCGAACCAGATCAAGTCCCAGCTCTCCGCCGAGGAGTATCGGGTCTACGAGCTCATCTGGCGGCGCACGCTCGCCTCCCAGATGGTCGACGCGACCGGGAACTCGACCTCGGTGCGCACCAGGGCCGTCACCGCCCAGGGCGAGGAGGCCGACTTCGGCGCCTCCGGCAAGACGATCACGAACCCGGGCTTCCTGCTCGCCTACGTCGAGTCCATCGAGGAGGGCGACGCCGACGACGCGGAGAAGCGCCTCCCCGAGCTCGCCGAGCGCCAGCACCTCGTCGAGAAGGGCCTCGAAGCGGCCGGGCACACCACCCAGCCGCCCGCCCGCTACACCGAGGCGAGCCTGGTCAAGGCCCTGGAGGAGCGCGGCATCGGCCGGCCCTCGACGTACGCCTCGATCATGCAGACCATCCAGGACCGCGAGTACGTCTTCAAGAAGGGCCAGGCGCTCGTGCCGGCCTTCCGGGCGTTCGCGGTCGTGGGCCTCCTGGAGCGCCACTTCCCGCGCCTGGTGGACTACGACTTCACCGCCGGGATGGAGGACGAGCTCGACCAGGTCGCCGCCGGGCAGGAGTCGCGCGAGCAGTTCCTGCGCAGGTTCTACTTCGGCGGCAAGGACAAGGAGGGCACCGTGGCCGCCTCGGGCGGGCTGCGGCACATGGTCGAGGAGGAGCTGGCGAAGATCGACGCGCGCCAGGTCAACTCGATCCCCCTCTACACCGACGAGCAGCAGCGGCAGGTCGTCGCCCGCGTGGGCCGCTACGGGCCCTACCTGGAGCGCACGACGCCCGCGCAGGCCGAGGCGGGCGAGCCCGGGGAGCGGGTCTCGGTGCCCGAGTCCGTCGCGCCCGACGAGCTCACCGCCGCGAAGGTCGAGGAGCTGTACGAGCTCGGCTCGGCCGAGGGCGAGCTGGGCACGCACCCCGAGACCGGGGAGCCGGTGTACGCCAAGAGCGGCCGGTACGGCCCGTACGTCACCTCCGGGGAGAAGTCGTCCTCGCTGCTGACCGGGCAGAAGCTCTCCGAGCTGACCCTGGACGACGCGGTGCGGCTGCTGACGCTGCCGCGCCTGGTCGGCAAGGACGGCGAGGGCGAGGAGATCCGCACGGGCCTGGGCCCGCACGGGCCCTACGTCAAGAAGGGCCGGGACTACCGGTCCCTCGACCGCGAGGAGCAGCTGTTCACGCTGACCCTCGAAGAGGCCGAGAAGCTCTTGGCGCAGCCGAAGACGCGCGGGCGCCAGCAGCGCGCGCAGACGCTCCTCAAGGAACTCGGCCCCGACCCGGTGACGGGCAAGGAGGTCACGCTCAAGGACGGGCGCTTCGGCCCGTACGTGACCGACGGCGAGACCAACGCCTCGATCCGCAAGACCGACTCGGTCGAGGACCTGACGATCGACCGCGCCGCCGAGCTCCTCGCCGAGCGCCGCGAGAAGGTCGCCTCGGGGGCGGTCCCGGCGAAGAAGACCGCGAAGAAGGCGGCCAAGAAGACCGCCGCGAAGAAGACCGCCGCCAAGAAGACCGCGAAGAAGGCGACGGTGAAGAAGGCCGCGGTGAAGAAGACGGCGGCGAAATCGACCGCCAAGAAGGCCGCGAAGAAGGCCGCCTCCGGCGAATGAGCGCTTTCGAGGGCCCGGTTCCGCATTGCGCGGGACCGGGCCCTTCGCTATAGCGTTCCTGTGTCGTATCCGACATCCGGATGTCACCCGCCACGCCTGGCCTCGGTGAGTCCTCCTACCGTTCAACCCGCCGTAAACTGAATGCCGCCCCGATGCAACCCCGGGCGTGCGCGGGCGCGTCAAGGATCTGTGGGGAACGGCTCGACGACGAGCGCGGCATGTCCTCTGCGACTGAATGCACCATTGCTTCGAAAGCGGGTTTCGAGTATATGAGAATCACATTTCTGGTCCGTAACCTCTGGGGCATCGGAGGGACGATCAAGACCACCATCAACACGGCGGACGCGCTGGTGGCACTGGGTCACGACGTCACCATCTGCTCCTTTGTGCGGTCCAGGAAGAAGACCGCGTTCCCGCTCGACCCGCGGATCAAAGTGGTGCACCTGTGGGACGTCCGCAAACCGTCGAACGGCGGCGACAAACTGTCCTTCCTGGAGCGCTGGCACGCCAATCGGCCCTCATTCCTCGACGCCGACCAGGTGAACAACCAGGGCGAGTCCTCGGAACTGCTCGACCTGAAGGTGAAGAAGTACCTCAAGCGACTCGACACCGACGTCGCCGTGGGCACGCAGGTGTCGGTGAACCTGTACATGACGAAGTACGGGCGGCCCGAGAAGTACGCGATGGTCGGCCAGGAGCACATGTTCCTGGACAACTACCGGGCCAACATCCGCAAGCACATGGACGCCGAGTACGGCAGGCTCGACGCGATCGTCACGATCACCGAGGCCGACACGAAGGCGTACCGGGCCGCGTATCCCGAACTGGTGGACAAGATCGCCTACGTCCCCAACTCGATCCCGGCCAACCCCGAGCCGCCCTCGGACCTGACGCGGCCGCTCATCATGACCGCCGGCCGGGTCACGGGGATGAAGGGCTTCGACATCCTCATCAAGGCGTTCGCCGAGCTCGCCGACGACTTCCCGGAGTGGCAGGTGCGGATCTTCGGCCGCGGCCGCGACCGGGAGCGCCTGCAGGGCATGGTGACCGAACTCGGGCTCGACGGCCGGATCGACCTGCCCGGGCCCAAGACCCCGCTCGACGCCGAGTGGGGCAAGGCGTCGATCGCCGCGATCCCCTCGCGCTTCGAGCCGTTCGGGCTCGTCATCGTCGAGGCCATGGCCGCCGGGCTCCCGGTGGTGTGCAGCGCCGTCAAGCACGGCCCGCTGGAGCTCATCCGCACCGGCGAGAACGGCCTGCTCGTCGAGCCGCAGGACCCCGCCGACCTCGCGAAGGCGCTGCGGAGCCTCATGTCCGACCCGGCCCTGCGGCGCAAGCTCGCCGACGCGGCCCTGGAGACGGCCAAGCGGTTCGAGCCCGGCAACGTCGTGGGCGGGCACGTGGCCGTGTTCGAGAAGGCCCTCGCCGCGCGGGGGAAGTAAGGACGCCGCGCCCGGCGGGCCCCGCTCGCGCGGGGCCCGCCGGGACGTAGATTGGTCCGGCAGACGACCGCCGAGACCGGGAGAACCGCCGTGCCGACCGACCAGCCGACCGTCGCGGCGGTGCTCGCCGGGGGGACCGGGGCCCGCATGGGCGCCGCGGTCCCGAAGCAGTTCCTGGAGGTCGCGGGCAAGCCGGTGCTCCGGCACACGCTGGAGGCGTTCGAGGCGAGCCCGGCGGTCGACCGGATCGTGCTCGTCATGGCCGAGGGCCACCACGAAACGGCCCGGGTCATTGCCAAAGCCGCGAATGTGACAAAACTCTCCGCGGTGATCGCGGGAGGCGCCACCCGCGCCGCCTCGTCCGTCGCCGCGATCCGCTGGACGCGGTCCCAGCCCTGGTCGGGCCCGGACACGCGCCTGCTCCTGCACGACGCCGCGCGGATGCTGGTGACCGGCGAGATCATCGCCGCGGTCGCCGGTGAACTCGCCGTGAACAAGGCCGTAACTGCGGCGATACCGTCCTCCGATACGGTCGTGGAGGTCGCCGACGGCCGCATCACCGCCGTCCCCGACCGGTCGCGGCTCGCCCGCGTCCAGACCCCGCAGGGCTTCCACCTGGGGCTCATCGCCGCGGCGCACGAGGCCGCGGCGGCCGACCCGGGCTTCACGCCGACCGACGACTGCTCGGTGGTCCTGCGGTACCGGCCCGACGTCCCCGTCCGCACCGTCGCGGGCAGCGAGCGCAACCTGAAGGTGACCGAACCGGCGGACCTCGCCGTCGCCGAGGCCCTGCTCGCCCGGCGCCCGTGACGGCCCGTCCGGGCCCGGCCACGAGCCGGATAGCAGCGGATTCACATGTGATGCGGTCGCCGACCCGGTGTCGGGTCCGGCGTCATCGTCTGTTCAGCTAGGTAAACTGCACCCATCCAGCACCTAAACCGAACGAGGTGGCTCTCGACATGTCCACGAACATCGTGATCCTCGCAGCCGGCGTCGGCTCCCGGCTCGGCAAGCCGCACCCCAAACCGCTCACCCCCCTGAACACCGGCGAGACCATCCTCGGCCGCTCCCTGCGCCTGCTCACCTCCCGGTTCAGCCGCCACTCGATCCACCTCGTCGTCGGCTTCAAGAAGGAGATGATCATGGAGGAGGTGCCCGACGTCGGCTTCATCTACAACCAGGCGTACGGCGACACCAACACCTCCAAGAGCCTCCTCAAGGCGTTCAGCATCCTCGGCCCCGGCGGGGTCCTGTGGCTCAACGGCGACGTCGTCTTCGACCCCCAGGTCCTCGACGTCCTCCTGCCGCACATCGCGATGGACCACTCGTTCATCGCCGTGAACACCGCGAAGGTCTCCGACGAGGAGGTCAAGTACACCCTCGGCGCCGACGGCTACATCAACAAGCTCTCCAAGCGCGTCTCCGACGGCGCCCTCGGCGAGGCGGTCGGCATCAACTACGTCTCCGCCGACGACCGGGCGCTCGTCGCCAAGCGGCTCGCCGAGGTCGACGACCAGGACTACTTCGAGGGCGGCATCGAGCTCGCCATCGAGAAGGACGGGCTCAAGTTCGAGGCCGTCGACATCTCCCAGCACAACGTCATCGAGGTCGACTTCGCGGAGGACCTCAACAGCGTCAACCAGCACTTCAAGTAACGACCCGGTCCCGCAGGAGTGACCGGCTCGACAGCCGCCGCGCGGCGCCGGGCCCGGCCCGGCGCCGCGCACACGACCCAAGCCGAAGGCGCGGAGCGTTGAAGAACCTGATCAAGTCCCTGCAGTTCCAGTTGAACCTGATCGCGGTCGCGGCGCTCGCCGCCGCCGTCGCACTCGGTTCCCGTCCCTGGGTCGCACTCCTCCTCGCGCTCGCCGTCTTCGGCCTGATCGCGTGGCGCTCCTCCGACACCCTCACCGCCAACCGCATCGCCCGCACGCTCACCGGCCTCGCCGTCCTCATCGCGGTGTGGAACGCCGACGGCCTCGACCGCTGGCCGCTGCTCGCCGCGGGCGGCCTGCTCACCCTCTTCGCGGCGTACGTCGACCTCGTCTTCAAGGCGCTCAACGTCGGCTACCTCCAGACCGCGAACCTCGACGTCGAGCGCTCGCTGCGCGAACGGTGGTCCACGCCGCCGAAGGTGAGCGTCCTCATGAGCGTCCTCGGCGTCGCCTTCCCGGCCGCCGCGCTCGCGGGCGCGTTCGCGGCCGACCTCGTCTTCGCGGCGCTGACCGCGGGCGCCTTCGCCTGGACCGCCGCGGGGGCGGTCGAGGGGTACCTGCACCGCAAGCGCGACGCGCACCCGGTCGACGGCCGCGTCATGACCGCCGTGACCCGGCTCCAGCCGAAGTTCGTGGTCCACTTCGCCGGCGCCCGCGAATCGGAGTACCAGCTCGCGATGTGGCTGCCGTACTTCGAGCGGACCGGCGAGCCGTACATGGTCCTGGTCCGCGACCGGTACCTCTACGAGGGCGTCGTCGCGCGCACGAGCGCCCCGGTGGTCCTCGTCCCGGCCCAGGGGGTCCTCGACACGATCCTCCCCGAGAGCGTGCGCGCCTGCTACTACGTCAACCACGCCATCAAGAACGCGCAGCTCGTCAAGCTCGACCAGTACCTCCACGTGCAGCTCATGCACGGCGACTCGGACAAGGCCATCAGCCGCAGCCCCGTCTCGCTCATGTACGACCGGGTGTTCGTGGCCGGGCAGGCCGGCGTCGACCGCTACCACCGGCACGGGGTCGACATCCCCAACTACAAGTTCCGGCGCATCGGCCGCCCGCAGCTCCACGACCTCCGCGTCGGCGAGCGCGAGCGCATCGGGGACGCCCGGCCCGTGGTCCTCTACACGCCCACGTGGACCGGCCTCACCGCCGACGTCAACTACTCGTCCCTGCGGGTCGGGAAGAAGATCGTGGAGGCGGTCCTCGCGCGCGACGTGACGCTGCTGTTCCGCACCCACCCGTATACGCGCACCAACGCCGCGTACCAGGCGCTCGCCGAGGAGGTCAAGGCGCTCATCGCCGCCGACGCCGCGGCCACGGGCCGCCCGCACCTGTGGGGCGCCCAGGCCGAGGACGAGGTGACGCTCACCGAGTGCGTCAACGCCGCCGACGTCGCGATCTCCGACATCTCCGGCACCGCCTCGGACTGGCTCTACAGCGGCCGGCCGTTCGCGATGACCGACCCGAAGGGCTTCGGGGACAAGTACCTGGAGGAGTTCCCGCTGGCCAAGGCCGCGTACCTCATCGAGCGCGACGCCGGGAACATCGAGAAGGTCCTCGACGAACTGCTCGTCACCGACGCGAAGGCGGTGCTGCGCGGCGAGGTCCGCGAGTACTACCTGGGCGACCACGCGCCGCACGAGCTGGTGCCGCTGTTCGTCGCCGAAGTGCGCGCCACGTGCGGGGACGCGGTCCGCGCGCCCGCCACCGGCGCGTCGGCGCTCACCGCCGTCTGAGGCGGAACCCAAGCGGCCCTTGGAGAAAGGTCACAAGAGCGTTCGCGGGGCACCTGCCACCGCGCTCCGCCGGACTTCGTGTTTACTTCATATCGAGTTAACTGCTCATTAACTCTCATGACATTGGAGTCGACATGTCCCGTTTGTGGAGACAGCGGTACGAGGTGCTGGCGATCGCGGCGGTCGCCGCCGCGGCGGTGCAGGACCTCCGGCTGGCCACGTACGCCCTCGCGTTCGTCGTCCTCGCGCTCGTCACCTGGACCTACCGCGCCGACCTCGTCGGAGGGCGCACCGCGTCCCTCCTCGCGGTCCTCGCCGTCCTCGTGGCCGCCGAGTCCGACGGGCGCTGGACCCTCACCGCCGCGTGCCTCGCCGCCGCCGCGTTCTTCGCCGTCGCGGGCTTCGCCCAGGCCGCCCTGGAGACCTCCTTCCTGGAGACCGCGAACCTCGACGTGCAGCGGAGCACCCGCGGCCGCGCCGCCTCCCCCGCCGTCGTGTCCGTGATCGTCGGCACCGCGACCGCGCTGCTGCCGCTCGCCGCCGCCGCCCCCGAGGCGTTCGCCCCGGCCGCCGACGCCGCCGCGCTCGCGCTCGTCGCCGCCGGCCTGGCCTGGACCGCCGCGGGCGTGATCGCGAACCTGATCCGCCGCAGCCGCGAGTCCCACCCCATCGACCGGGCCGTGGTGGCCGCGGTCGAGAAGCTCCAGCCCAAGTACGTGGTGCACTTCGGCGGCGCGAAGCTCTCGGAGTACCAGATCGAGATGTGGCTGCCGTACTTCGACCGGATCGGCGACCCGTACCTGGTGCTGGTGCGCGACGCGCACCTCATGCCGGGCACCGTGGCGTGCACCAGCGCGCCCGTGGTCCTCGCGCCGGGCCAGTCGGTCCTCGACAAGCTCCTGCCCGAGAGCGTGCGCGCCTGCTTCTACTCCAACCACGCGCAGAAGAACACCGCGCTCATCCGCCACGGCGAGCTGCTGCACATCCAGCTCATGCACGGCGACTCCGACAAGGCGATCTCGCGCTCGGCGCTGTCGCTCATGTACGACCGCGTGTTCGTCGCCGGGCAGGCCGGCGTCGACCGGTACCACCGCCACGGCGTCGACATCCCCGACCGCAAGTTCCGGCTCGTGGGCCGCCCGCAGCTGCACGGCATCCGGGTCGGGGAGCGCGAGCGCGCCGCCGACGAGGCGCCGGTGCTCCTGTACGCGCCCACCTGGACCGGGTTCACCGAGGACGTCAACTACTCGTCGCTGAACGAGGGGAAGGCGATCGTGGAGGCCGCGCTGGCGCGCGGCGTCGCGGTGCACTTCCGCACCCACCCGTACACGAGCACGAACGCCGCGTACCAGGCGTTCGCCGAGGAGATCCGCGCGATCCTCGCCGCCGACGCGGGCCGCCTGCCCCACCGCTGGGGCGCCGCGGCCGAGTCGCAGGTGTCCCTCGCCGACTGCGTCAACGCCGCGGACGCGGCCGTGTGCGACATCAGCGGCGCGGCCTCGGACTGGCTCTACAGCGGCAAGCCGTTCGCGATGACCGACCCGCGCGGGCTGCGCGGGGAGTACCTGGAGGAGTTCCCGGTCGCCGCGGGCGCGTACCTCCTGGAGCCGGGCGCGGGCAACGCCGAGGCGGTCATGGCGGAGCTGTTCGACACCGACTCCAAGGCCGCGCAGCGCGCCGCGACCCGCGAGTACTACCTGGGCGACCACGCCCCCGAGGACCTGTTCGAGGTCTTCGCCGAGGCGGTGCGCGAGACGTACGCGACCCCGGTCCGCAAGACCGTCACCGCGGTCGAGAACAAGGTCGAGACCGCGGCGTAGGACCCTGGTTCCCCGTGCCCCGGTTCAGATCCGCCGGGGCGCGGGGAGGCGCTCGGGGGTGCGGACGCTGGCCGGGTGCGGGGCGACCATGCCGCGCCGCTCGCGCTCGGCGCACAGGTCGGCGAGCCGCTCGTAGGCGGCGGCGCCGAGCAGTTCGGTGAGCTCCACGGCGTACGACAGGTACACCGGTTCCGACGCGGTGTGCGCCAGCGGCGAACTCGTGCACCACCAGTCGAAGTCGTGCCCGCCGGGGCCCCACGAGGCCCGGTCGAACTCGGTGATGAGCGTGACCTGCACGTCGGTGCCGTCGGCGCGGTGCTCGTTCTTGAAGTCGCGCTTGACCGGCAGCTGCCAGCACACCTCGGGCTTGTACTCCATGGGGTGGACGCCGTCGCGCATCGCCTGCTGGTGCAGGGCGCAGCCGGACCCGGCGGGGAAGCCCTCGCGGTTGTGGAAGACGCACGCGCCGTCGACGACCGCGGTCTTCTTCGCCGGCTCCTCCTCGCCCTCGTCGTTCTCGAGGGTGTCGTCGACGATGGTCTGCTTCCACTTGCGGTGGAGCTGCCACGTCTCGGGGGTGAGCTTCTTGACGACCTCGCGGGTGCGGCGCACGTCGGCCTCGTCGGTGTAGAACGCGCCGTGCAGGCAGCACCCGTCCGCGCTGCGGCCGAAGTCGATCCCCGGGCAGCCGCCCTGCTCGGGGTGCTTCCCGAAGATGCACCCCCACCTGGACAGGAGCCAGGTCAGGTCGGCGCGCACCATCGTGTCGGCGTCAGCCGGGTCGAAGAACTCGACCCACTCGCGGTCGAAGCCCGCGGGCACCTCGTCGGTCATCGGTCAACCGTACCCGCACCGCACGTTCAGGACCGGTTCACGCCGCGCGCACCACGAAGCCCGCAGCCGGTTTTCGGCACGGCGTACCCTGGAGCGCGTGACCCAGTCCGTCCCGGTTCTGCTGTCGACCACGTCCGTGTACCCCGAACCCACGGCCGTGGGTTTCGAGCTCGCCGCCGAGCTCGGCTACGACGGGGTCGAGCTCATGGTCTTCACCGACCGGGTCTCCCAGGACCCGTCGGCCGCCGCGAGCCTCGCGAAGCACTACGGCGTCAAGATCGGCGCCGTCCACGCCCCGTGCCTGCTGGTCACCCAGCGGGTGTGGAGCGCCGACCCCTGGACCCGGCTGCGCCGCTCCGTGCAGGCCGCCGAGTACCTCGACTCGCCGACGGTGGTGATCCACCCGCCGTTCTCGTGGCAGCGCGAGTACGCCGCGAAGTTCTCCACCGTCCTCGACGGGCTCAGGGCCCGGTACCCGGGGATCACCATCGCGGTGGAGAACATGTTCCCGCTCAAGGTCGGCAAGCGGAACCTCGTGCCCTACCGGCCCCACTGGGACCCGACCCGGCACGGGTACGACGCCTACACGCTGGACCTGTCGCACTGCGCGGCCTCCGGCGCCGACGCGATCGCCATGGCCGAGCGCATGGGCAAGGGCCTGCGGCACATCCACCTGTGCGACGGCAACGAGCCCGGGGCCGACCAGCACCTGGTGCCCGGCCGCGGCAAGCAGCCGTGCGCCGAACTGCTCGGCTCGCTCGGACGGGACGGGTGGGACGGCTCGATCACCGTCGAGGTCTCGACCCGCAAGAGCGGCAACCGGACCCGACGCGCCGACGACCTCCACGAGTCGCTGAAGTTCGCCCGCGAGGCCCTGGCCGCCGGCGCCGACCGGGGCTGACGCCCTCCCCGCCTTCGCCCGAGGTGAACGCCGGGTTGCCTCTGTATTATCGGAAGGCTCCCGCGAGGGTGCGACGAGGACGCCCGGCAGCCCCCAGGAGGACCGATGCCGAACCAGCCGCTCCGACCCAAGGCGCTCATCCGCCGCGCGCTGCCGGCGCGGGTCCGCGACCGCATCGAGGCCCGCCGCCGCGAGGCCCGCCGCGACGCGCTCGTCGCCGCCGACCCGGCCCTGCGGACCTTCGAGCGCGACGGGCGCACGCTGGTGGGCCGCCGCGTCGAGTCCTTCACCGCCGCGGGGGCCGCGGAGTCCTCGCTGCGCCTGGTCGCCGAGGCCGCCGAGGCCGCCGGCGTCGAGTACTTCCTCGTCCCCAGCTTCGCGCCCGCCCGCCACGTCGTGGGGATGCGCCGCGCCGACAAGAAGGCGTTCCTGGAGGCGGTGCGCGAGCGCCACGGCTCCGGGGACCTCTACGCGGCCAAGCCCGGTTCGGGCGACGCGATCGCCGCCGGGCCCGCGCTGTACGCCGAGGGCGCGCTGCCCGACGACGTCAAGCGCTCCCGGACCCTGCGCTTCGGCCGCTACCTGCTCGGGCCCGCCGACCAGGTCCTCGGGGGCCTGGAGTTCGGATGCGACGTCGAGTTCTGGGCCGACGGCGAGGAGTTCGCCGCCGACCCCGCGTTCGAGCGCAAGCTCCACCGCGTCAAGGTCCGCGTCCCCGCCTCGATGTTCGCGGGCGCGTGGGTCGCGCCCCGGCCCAACCGGGTCGCCGACGTCCTCCCCGCCGAGGCCCGCGTGCCCGTCGAGCGCACCGTCGGCGAGCGCAAGTACCCCGCGTTCGAGCCGTACACGCGCAAGCTCGTCGACGACGTCGACTTCCCCGTGGACGCCGTCTACATGTGGGTCGACGGCGCCGACCCCGAGTGGGAGGCGTCGCGCCGCGCCCACCTCGGCGGCGAGTCCGCCGCGCACTCGCACCTGTCGGGGACCTCCCGGTACACCGACCACGACGAGCTGCGGTACTCCCTGCGCTCGCTCCACGCGTTCGCGCCGTTCGTGCGCAACGTCTACCTCGTCACCGCCGGCCAGACCCCGGACTGGCTCGACACCGGGGCGCCCGGCCTCACCGTCGTCGACCACCGCGACATCTTCGAGGACCCCTCGGTCCTGCCGGTCTTCAACTCCCACGCCATCACCACCCAGCTCCACCGCATCCCCGGCCTCGCCGACCACTACCTCGTCCTCAACGACGACGTGTGCTTCGGCGGCCCCAGCCGCGCCGAGCAGTTCTTCCACGCCAACGGGATCGCCCGCGCCCCGTTCTCCTCCATGCAGATCGGCCTCGGCCGGGCCCTCCCCGAGGACTCCGCACCGAACTCGGCCGGACGGAACGTGCGCGCGCTGCTCGAAGCCGACTTCGGCCGCTTCACCGTGAGCAAGTTCAAGCACGTCCCGCTCCCGCAGCTGCGCCCGGTCGCCTTCGAGCTCGCCGAGCGCTACCCCGAGGCCGTCGCCGCCACCGCCGCCTCGCGCTTCCGCGACACCGCCGACATCGAGTTCTCCGGGATGCTCCACCACTACTCGGTGCTCACCGGCCGCGCCGTCCCCGGCGCCTCCAAGCTCCTGTACATCGACGTGGCCGAGGCCGGGGCCGCCGAGCGCCTCGCCGAGCTCGCCGTGCGCCGCGACATGGAGTTCTTCTGCGTCAACGACGTCGACACCCCCGCCGACAGGGTCGACGAGATCGACGCCCTCGTACGCGGCTTCCTCGACGGCTACTTCCCGTTCCCCTCGCCCTACGAGCGGCGATGACCGCCCGCACCAGGCGCTACGCCCCTTATGTTCGGATCGCGTTTCCCGCCGGTTCTGAATTCATTTACCGAAATTTGCCTCTGTAGTATCGACGGCGCACCGCCCACCAGGGACCGGAGCGCCCGCCACCGCGGGCGCGGCGCGCCCCGCGCGGCGGCCAGTCCGCATTGACTCTCACTCCCAGGGGAACCCATGCCAGACCCATACGGGGCGTTCATCCCCCCCGCCAAGCCGCACATCGGCGAGGAAGAGATCGAGGCCGCCGTCGCCGTACTGCGCAGCGGGATGGTCGTGCAGGGCCCGGAGGTCGCGGCGTTCGAGGACGAGTTCTCCGCCGTCTCGGGCACCGACCACTGCGTCGCCGTGAACTCCGGCACCTCCGCGCTCCACCTGTCGCTGCTGGCCATGGGGATCGGCCCCGGCGACGAGGTCATCGTCCCGTCCTTCTCCTTCGCCGCCTCCGCGAACGCGGTCCGCCTCGTCGGCGCCGACCCCGTGTTCGCCGACATCGAGGCCGGCTCCTTCTGCATCGACCCGGCCCACGTCGAGGCCCTGATCGGGCCCAAGACCGCCGCGATCATGCCGGTCCACCTCTACGGGCACCCCGCGGACATGACCCGCCTCACCGCCATCGCCGAGCGCCACGGCCTCGCGATCCTGGAGGACGCCTGCCAGGCGCACGGCGCCGCCGTCGACGGCAGGCCCGTCGGCTCCTTCGGCAAGGCCGGGACGTTCAGCTTCTACCCGACCAAGAACATGCACTCCCTCGAGGGCGGCATCGTCTCCACCGACGACGCCCAGTTCGCGCGCACCCTCCGCCTCCTGCGCAACCAGGGCATGGAGCAGCGCTACGCCAACGAGATCGTCGGCATGAACATGCGCATGACCGACGTCAGCGCCGCGATCGGCCGCGTCCAGCTCCGCAGCCTCGGCACCTGGACCGACCAGCGCCGCGCCAACGCCGCCCGCCTCGACGCCGGCATCAAGACCGTCGCGGTCCCGCCGGTCGCCCCGGGCGCGCACCACATCTACCACCAGTACACCGTCCGCGTCGAAGGCGACCGCGACGGCGCCCTGGAGCAGCTCAAGGCCGCCGGCGTGGGCTCGGCCGTCTACTACCCGACGCCGATCCACCGGCTCCGGCCGTTCGCGCACATCGAGGCCGACCTCCCCGTCACCGACCGGGCCGCCGCCGAGGTCCTCTCGATCCCCGTCCACCCCTCGCTGAGCGAGAGCGACCTCGACCGCGTGATCGACGCGGTGAACGCGCTGGAGGTTTAAGTGACCGACAAGCAGCTGCGCGCCGGCCTCATCGGCCTCGGGGCCATGGGCCGCAACCACGCCCGCGTCCTCGGCGCCCTCGACGGCGTCGAGCTGGTCGCCGTCGCCGACCCGATCGCCGACAAGTCCTCGGCCCCGCTCGGCGCGGCCCTCGTCGACGGCGTCGACGACCTCGTCGCGCTCGGTATCGACTACGCCGTGGTCGCCTGCCCGACCGCGTTCCACGAGCCCGTGGGCATGGCGCTGGCCGAGGCCGGCGTCCACGCGCTCATCGAGAAGCCCCTGGCGCACACCGCCGAGGCCGCCTCCCGCCTCGCCGAGGCGTTCCGCTCCCGCGGCCTGGTCGCGGGCGTGGGCCACATCGAGCGCTTCAACCCGGCCGTGGTCTCCATGCGCGACCGCCTCGAAGCGGGCGAGCTCGGCGAGATCCTCCAGGTCTCGACCCGCCGCCAGGGCCCCTTCCCGGGCCGCATCGCCGACGTCGGCGTCGTCAAGGACCTCGCCACCCACGACATCGACCTGACCAGCTTCGTCACCGGCCAGTCGTACCTGTCGGTGAGCGCGCGCACCGTCTCGCGCTCGGGCCGCGAGCACGAGGACATGGTCGCCGCCGTCGGGCACCTGGAGAAGGGCGCCATCGCGAACCACTCGGTGAACTGGCTGAGCCCCTTCAAGGAGCGCACCACCGTCGTCACCGGCGACAAGGGCTGCTTCGTCGCCGACACGCTCACCGCCGACCTCACGTTCTACGCCAACGGGGTCGTCGACACCGAGTGGGAGGCGATCAGCAACTTCCGCGGCGTCTCCGAGGGCGACATGATCCGGTACGCGATCCGCAAGCGCGAGCCCCTGCTGGTCGAGCACGAGCAGTTCCGCGACGCGGTGCTCGGGCGCCCCAGCGACATCGTCGACCTGGACCGGGGCGCCGCGACCGTGGCCGTCTCCGAGATGATGCTGCACTCCGCGGCCACCGGGAAGACCGTGGACGTGGGCGGCGAGGGCCGCTGATGGCGACCGCCGTCCCGCCGGGCACCGCCCCGGCCGAGCGCCTGGCCGCGGCCCGGCGCCTGGCCGAGGAGGCCGGCGGCGACGGCGTCCACCGCGCGCTCGCGGAGGCCGCCGCCGCGCTCGGCCCGCAGGTCCTGGCGCTCGCCGCCGCGGACCGGGCCGCGTGCTGGAAGGCGGCGGCCGAGCTCGCCGACGCGCACCTCACCGAGGAGCTGCGGCGGCGCCTGCCGACGCAGGAGCGGGTCAGGCTCTCCCTGGCCCAGGGGCGCCACACCGCGCTCCTGGAGGCCGCGGCCGCCGAGACCGCGCCCCGCTTCCTGGTCGAGGACGGGCGGCTCTTCGCGCGGTACCCGGGCTTCCGGGACCCCTCGGGTCTGCCCGACGACTGGTTCGCCGCGGACGCCGAACGCGTCACCGTCCGCCTCGACCGCGGCGTCGCGCCCCGCTACCTGGTGTGGACCGGCGTGCGCCGCAGCGACTTCGCCCTCGAGTACTCCTTCCACCTCCCCGTCGAGGGGATCGGCGCGGACGCCGTCCGCGCCGGCGCCGTCCCGCTCGCCGGGGCCCCGGCCGAGCGCACCGCGCACCCGGCCGGCGACGGCGCGGGCCCGGAGGTCCAAGCGGCCGTGGAGGTCCGCCCCGACGGGGCGCTCACCGCGGTCACACTCCGGCTCCCCACGGCGGCGCTGACCGCCCGGGGGACCGGCCACTGGGAGCTGCGCGCCTACGCGACGCTCCGGGACTTCACGTACGACCTCCCGCTCAAGGCCCCCCGCGGGTACTTCCAGAAGCGGGGGTTCCCCCGCGGGCTCACCGCCGAGTCCGGCCCCCGCCGGGCCCTGTCGATCACCGTCGACGGGATCGCCCTGCTGCGGGGCGCCTCCCGAATCAAACTGTTGGACTTCAGAAAGTGAACCGAGCAATGCGGATCTGTGTGGTCGCCCTGGGCAAGATCGGACTGCCGTTGGCCGTCCAGTTCGCCTCCAAGGGACACCGAGTCATCGGCGCCGACGTCAACCCGCGGGTGGTCGAGGCCGTCAACGGCGGCGTCGAGCCGTTCCCGGGCGAGCACCGCCTCGACGAGCTGCTCAAGGCCGTCGTCGCCGACGGGTCGCTCACCGCGACCACCGACACGGCCGCGGCCGTCGCCGAGTCCGAGGCCGTCGTCATCGTCGTGCCCCTGTTCGTGGACGCCCAGGGCGTCCCGGACTTCGGCTGGATGGACGCCGCCACGAAGGCGGTCGCCGAGGGCCTCAAGCCCGGCACCCTCGTCTCCTACGAGACCACCCTCCCGGTCGGCACCACCCGCGAGCGCTGGGCCCCGATGCTCGAAGCGGGCTCGGGCCTCACCGCGGGCGAGGGCTTCCACCTCGTGTTCAGCCCCGAGCGGGTCCTCACCGGCCGCGTCTTCGCCGACCTGCGCCGCTACCCGAAGCTCGTCGGCGGGATCGACGACGCCTCGGCCGCCGCGGGCACCGCCTTCTACGAGGCCGTCCTCGACTTCGACGAGCGCGACGACCTGCCGCGGGCCAACGGCGTGTGGGACCTCGGCTCCTCCGAAGCCTCCGAGATGGCGAAGCTCGCCGAGACCACGTACCGCGACGTCAACATCGGCCTCGCGAACCAGTTCGCGCGGTTCGCCGACAAGCAGGGCCTCGATGTCATGAAGGTCATCGAGGCGTGCAACTCGCAGCCGTACAGCCACATCCACCGCCCCGGCATCGCCGTCGGCGGCCACTGCATCCCGATCTACCCGCAGATGTACCTGTGGAACGACCCGGAGGCCACGGTCGTGCGCGCCGCCCGCGAGGCGAACGCGGCCATGCCGCCCTACGCGGTCGAGGTCCTGGAGGCCGCGTACGGCGACCTGTCGGGCGCGAACGTCCTCGTCCTCGGCGCGGCCTACCGCGGCGGCGTCAAGGAGACCGCGTTCTCCGGTGTGTTCCCGCTGGTGGAGTCCCTGAAGGCCAAGGGCGCCAACGCGTTCGTGTCCGACCCGATGTACACCGAGTCGGAGCTGGAGGAGGAGGGCCTGACCCCGCACCGCGGCGAGGCCGTGACCGCGGCCGTCGTCCAGGCCGACCACGGCGAGTACCGCTCGCTCTCGTCCGCCGACCTCCCCGAGGTGCGCGTGCTCCTCGACGGCCGCCGCGTCACCGACCCGGCCGCGTGGGACGGGCGGCGCCACATCGTCCTCGGCGGGGCCGCGTAATGAGCTGGCTGGTCACCGGGGGCGCCGGGTTCATCGGCGCCCACGTGGTCCGCGAGCTGGCCGCCGCCGGCGAGCGGGTCGTCGTCCTCGACGACCTCAGCTCCGGCGACTCGGGCCGCCTGCCCGAGGGCGTCGCGGTCGAGCGCGGCAGCGTCCTCGACGGCGCGCTCCTGGAGCGGATCCTGCGCGTCCACGCCCTCGACGGCGTCGTCCACATCGCCGCCAAGAAGCAGGTCGGCGAGTCGGTCGAGCGCCCGCTGGAGTACTACCGCGAGAACGTCGAGGGGCTGCGCACGGTCCTGGAGGCGTCGGCCGCCGCCGGGGTGCGCCGGTTCCTGTTCTCGTCCTCCGCCGCGGTGTACGGCATGCCGGACGTCGACCTCGTCACCGAGGACACGCCCTGCGCGCCCATGAGCCCGTACGGGGAGACGAAGCTCGCCGGGGAGTGGCTGGTGCGGGCCGCGGGCCGCGCCCACGGCATGGCCACCGCGTGCCTGCGCTACTTCAACGTCGCCGGCGCCGCGACCCCCGAACTCGCCGACACCGGCGTGTTCAACCTGGTCCCGATGGTCTTCGACCGGCTCACCCGGGGCGAGGCCCCGGTGGTGTTCGGCGACGACTACCCGACCGCCGACGGCACCTGCGAACGCGACTACGTCCACGTCCTCGACGTCGCCTCCGCCCACGTGGCGGCGGCGCGCCGGATCACCGCGGACCCCGACGCCGCCCTGGTGCTCAACATCGGCCGCGGCGAGGGCGCCTCGGTGGCGGCCATGGTTGCGATCATCCTGGAGACCGCCGGCCGCGAGGGCGTCGCCCCCCGGATCGCCCCGCGCCGCGCGGGCGACCCCGCGCGCGTCATCGCCTCAGCCGACCTCGCCCGCAAGGAGCTCGACTGGACGGCCCGCCACGGGCTGCGCGAGATGGTCGAGTCCGCCTGGGAGGGATGGTGCCTGCACCACCCCGAGGCCCGGCGCTGATCCGCTCCTGAACGAGCGGAGCGCCTCCCCGGCTCGGCCGGGGAGGCGCTTTCGCGTTGCGTGCTAGGCCCGGTCGCCCAGGAACAGGCGGTCGAAGTCCGTGTGGACCACGGCCCAGTCCCAAGTGGACAGGGCGTGCTCGGAGGCGAGCTTCGCGTCCTGCTGCCAGGACTCCTCGGTCGCGTTCACCTGGAGGACGCGCCGCGCCGCCGCCGCTGGCGAGTCGACGACCCAGCCCTCGGGGTACAGCGTGCGGGCGCTGTGCGGCTTGCCCGCGTAGAACGGCCAGTCGCGCACGACCGGGACGGCGCCGCTCGCGGCGCCCTCCATGAGGCCGTTGTGGCTGCCCTCGCGCACCGACGAGCTGAGGATGAACCCGATGCCGGTGAGCTCGCCCTCGACGTCGTCGGTCGGCCCGGTCCGCACCACCTCGCCGGAGGCGACCAGCGGCGCGAGCTCCTTCTCCATCCGGTCCCGGTACTTCTTGGTGGCGCGGCTGGCGCGGCGGTCCATGTCGCCGCCGACGAGCACGAGCCGGTACCGGTCGTCCTGCGCGCGCAGCTCCCGCAGCACCTCCACGGCCCACAGCGGGTCCTTCGCCACCTGGCTGACGCCGACGAGGCCGATGTTGAAGCGCGCGTCCGGGGTCTTCTCGCGGGCGAACCCGCTCAGCTTCATCGCGTTGTGCAGCACGTGCATCCGCGGCGCGTGCGCGCCGCGCAGCTGCGGCGTCTGCGCCACCGTGAGGTCCTGGACGTGCTCGGCGACGAACACGAGGTCGTCGACGCGCGAGAAGTCCACCATCTGCGGCCAGCGGGTCAGCGCCTCGTAGCTGTGCAGCCGCACCACGATCCGGGTGTCGCCCGGGTCGATCGTCGACAGCATCGCGACCGGGCCCGCGCACCAGTCGACGAAGACCGTGTCGGCCCAGTCCAGGTGCGGGCGCATCAGGGCCTCGACGGCCTCGGCGTACTCGTCGTCGCCGCCCAGCTTCGTCTGGACGATCCGCCAGTCCGAGCCGGTGATCCGCTTGAGCGAGTTCTGCGCCGCCAGGTCGAGGTAGCGCACCTCCACGCCCGGGTGCGCCCGGTAGCGGTCGAGGATGTGGTGCAGGAAGTTGTCGTTCGCGCTGGTGGTGACCAGGAGCCGCAGCGGCCGGTCGACCGGCGCGGGCGCGGCGGGGCGCTGCCGCCCCTGCGGGGCCTGGACCGCCTGGAGCGCCGTCGAGCGGTGGAACCGCTTGACGAACTTCCGCGGGTCGGCCGCCAGCGGCGAGGAGAGCTGGTCGATGTGCGTGACCCGGTGGAACCCGACCACGAGGGCCCGGTTCAGGTTCACGGCCGCCTCCTCGAGCCGACCGGCCGCGTACTGCTGATCGGCGAGGTCCAGGAGCGCCCGCACGGCCTGGTTCGTGTGCTGGGGGGTGACGCCCCGCTTGAACTCCTGGCGCATGACGTCGTCGAGGAGCTTGGCCTTGACGGGGAGGTCGCTCATCTTCGAGGCCGCCAGGCCGAGCGCGTACGCCCCGCCCGAGGGCTTGCCCGCCCAGTACATGGACTCGGCGACGCGGCGCGCGATCCGGGCCCGGAACTTGTCGGACAGGCCCGGGGCCCGCAGCGGGATCCGCCACAGCTTCCCGCCGATGTTGCGGCGCATGAGCGGCCGGGGCGTGAGGACCCGCTCGGTGGACTCGGGCAGGCGCTTGAGGGCCCGGCCGAAGTCGCGCAGCGCCAGCGAGGCCGGGGGCATGAACGCGCCGTGGCGCTTCGGCCCGCCCTGGCGGACGAGGTCGCGGACGGCGTTGAGCGCGGGCGCGAAGCCGTACACGGCCTTCGCGGTCCGGTTGCGCTGCGCCAGCTGCCACACCGTGTACACGGCGCCGTCGTCGAGGGCCACGAGCACGTCCGCCTTGCGGGCGTGCGAGCGCAGCCACGAGTCGGAGCGGCAGCGCAGCCACACCTGCTCGCCGCGCGGCAGGCCGACCGCGGCGCGGCCGTCCTTGCGGGGGAGCTGGTGCGTGTCGGCGAACCCGGCGCCCTCGGTGACCTCCTGCATCCAGGAGTCCGAGACGGAGCCGCCGTACACCGCGCGGGCGCCCTCGTCGCCGAGCCTGCGCACGGTGTCGGCGACGGCGCTCATCGGGAAGGTCTTGCTGCTGACGAAGAGTACGTCGATCACTGGGTGCGGCCTTTCCCAACCTGCAACTCGTCGACCAGGCGCTGAACGGCCTCGGACATGATGATCTCGCGCGTGAACCGGTCGGCGTGCTTCATCGCCGCCGCGTGCTGCTCGTCGGTGGACTCCACCGCGAGGCGCGCGGCCTCGGCGAACGAGTCGGCCATCGCCTCGCGGTCGATGCCCTTCGAGCCCGTCCACAGCGGGTGCCCTTCGAGGACGTTCGCGGCGTCGTGGTCGATGTCGTGCGCCGAGACGATCGGCAGGCCCGTCGCCATGTACTCGTAGACCTTCCCGGAGGTCACGTACCGGCCCCCGATGAGGATGAGCGCCATGGCGTCCCACCGCGCGTACGTGGCGGCGACGTCGGCCTTCGCGACCGGGCCGCCGTAGCTGACCCCGTCCTCGGCGGCGTTGTGGATGAGCTCGACGTGGGGGCTGGAGCCGCGGCGGGCCCCGTTGCCGATGTGGCCCCGGAACTCCAGGCGCGCGTTCGCCAGCAGCGGCTCGCGCCGCCGCGCGGCGCTCCACGCGTCGAGGACCAGCTTGAGGTGGTCGGTGGAGAAGTTCACGGTGCCCAGGTAGCCGAAGACCAGGCCCGACTCGGGGTCGGGCCGGTGCGACCGGCCGGGGGCGCTGTCGGCGTCGTAGCCGTTGCGCACCACGTGGACGCGGTCGGCGAAGTCGGGGTAGCGGGCCCGGTAGTGCTCGGCGATCGGGTCGTTGACGACCCACAGCGACTGGGCCGAGCCGAGGATCTTCGCCTCCCAGCGGCCCTCCTCGGAGTCGAAGCCGAACGCCTCGCGGCCGTCGATGACGTCGATGGACCAGCCGTCGCGGAAGTCCACGGCGTACGGGACCCGGGCCTCCTCCCACAGGCGCCACACCGCGGCGAGGTTCACGTAGGGGACGCAGCTGGCGAGCAGCAGGTCGGCCGGGCGCTCCTGGTGGAGGCGCAGGACCGCCTCCTCCAGGGCCTCGCGCCAGTCGCCGAAGCTCCCCTCGGGGAAGACCTCGCGCTGGCGGGCGTGGAGGGCCTTGACCCAGTTGAAGGGGGCGAGGGCCCGCTGCTCGTCGTAGCGGCGGATGTCCGTCTCCAGGTCGTCGCGGCGCAGCGGCAGCTTCACGACCTCGACGCGCGGGTCGACCTGCTCGGAGAGGGTGTGGTCGACGCCCGAGTCGAGCTCCCAGGACTCGTCCTCGACGGTGACGACCGTGACGTCCCACCCCTGGGCGGCGAACTGGTTCGCGGTCTCGCGCATCCGGTAGGCGCAGCTCTTCGCGGCCGGGGGGAACCCGACCGCGAGGTAGATCAGATGGGGGCGCTGCCCGTCGCGCCCGGGTCCGGGGTCTTGTGAGGTCCGGTCCGGTGAGGTCCGGCCTGCTGAGGTCCGAGCGGCCCCGGGTGTAGAGAACGCTGACATAGTAGTGGACGTTAGCATGGAGCGCCAGTGCCCTGAGCTGTGCGGATCACGATTGTGCCGGTCCTCCCGGTCCGGGCGCGGCGCCGCTCTCCGCCCCGCCTCCCCGGCCGGCGGTAGAGTGCCGCGACACCCACTCCACGTGCGACCGACGGAAGCGACGCCGATGACAGCGACAACGACAGACGCGGCCCCCGAGCCCGGTGCGGCCCGGGTGGTCATGGTGGTGCCCAACCGGATCGAGGGCGACTCGCGGGTGCAGAAGGCCGCCGCGTCGGTGGCCGCCTCCGGCTGGGACGTGCACCTCGTCGGCGTCTCGGTCACCGGTGAGGAGCAGCACTACGGGCAGGACGGCTACAGCGTCCACAAGATCCCGCTGCCGAAGCTCGCGCCGCCGCGCACGCTGCGCCGCGCCGCCGCGTTCTGGGCCCACCCGCTCGCGTACGCCACCCCCGACAAGGCCCGGCAGCGGCGCCTGCGGATCAGGATCGAGAAGACCGAGCTGGAGGCCCGGCGCCAGGAGCGGCCCGGGATCGGCGGCCGCGACGGCCTGCTGCGCCCGCCGTTGGTCCTCAGCCGCGCCGGCCGCAAGGTCCAGCGCGCGTGGATCGGCCGCCGCCTGGCCGCCTCGAAGGCCCGCGACCGCTTCCTCAAGCGCGAAGGGCGCCTGGAGCGCTGGGACATCCGCTGGTGGACGGTCCTCCTCGGCGACCGCGCCTGGCGGCGCCTCGACGTCGGCTTCCACCGGTTCGAGACCGCGTTCCGCCCCGAGATCCTGCGGCTGGAGCCCGACCTGATCCACGTGCACGACGCGTTCCCGCTCGGCATCGCCGCCCGCGCCGCCGACCGCATGCGCGCCAAGGGCAAGCAGGTGCGGATCCTGTACGACGCCCACGAGTACGTGCCGGGCCACTCCGACGGCGTCCCGCTCCACCGGCAGGTCGCGCTGACGCGCTGGGAGCGCCGGTACATACCGTACGCCGACGCGGTGGTCACCGTCTCCGGCCCGCTCGCGGCCCTGCTCAAGGCCGACCACGGCCTCGCCCGCGAGCCCGCGGTGGTCCTGAACGCGCCCCTCGGCGCCGGCCCGGCCCGGCCGGACCCCGGCGACATCCGCAGCGACTGCAAGCTCGACGAGGACACGCCGCTCGCGGTCTACTCCGGCTGGGCCGCGCCCGAGCGGCAGATCGAGGTCATGATCGAGGCGGCCCGCCTCGTCCCCGACCTGCACCTGGCGTTCCTCATCTCCAAGGTGCGCATGGAGAGCGCGTACGGGAAGTCGCTCGTGGCCCTCGGCGAGGAGCTGGGGGTCGCCGACCGGCTCCACTTCCGCGACTACGTCCACTACGCGGACCTGCCGCGGTTCCTGTCCACCGCCGACATGGGCATCCACCCGATGCGGACCGGGTCGGTCAACCACGAGATCGCGCTGCCGAACAAGTTCTTCGAGTACAGCCACGCCCGGCTGCCGCTGGTGGTCTCGAACGTGAAGACCATGGCCGCCGAGGTCCGGCGCCTGGGCAACGGCGAGGTGTTCGCCTCCGGCGACCCCGCGAGCATGGCGGAGGCGATCCGCAAGATCCTCGCAGGTAAGGACACCTACCGGCGCGCGTACGACGACCCGGCCCTGCTGGAGGAGTACTCCTGGGAGCACCAGGCGCGCACGTACACCGCGCTGTACGAGGAGCTCATCGGCCCCGCGCCGCGGCGCGCGGCGTAGCGGACGGGCCCCGGCGGATCGCCGGGGCCCGTTCACTTCCCGCTTACTTCGGCAGGTGCGCTTCGAGGGTCCGCACGACCGCGAGGCCGGCGGTGCCGTCCCCGTACGGGGCGTCGAGCAGCACCGAGGGCGCCGGGCGCGTCGCGGTCCGGATCCACTCCTCGGCCGGCAGCCGGTCGGGGCGCGGCACGAGGACGTTCCAGCCTTCTCGCAGGGTCTCGACCCACTCGGTCTCGGTGCGCAGCGTCGTGCACGGGCGCCCGAGCAGGTACGCCTCCTTCTGGAGGCCCCCGGAGTCGGTGACCACGCCCGAGGACGCGAGGACGGCGGCCACGAGCTGGCGGTACGGCAGCGGCTTGGCGGCGACGACCGAGCCCTGCGTCAGCTTGAGCCCGTACTGGTCGGCCTTGGCCTGGAGCCGCGGGTGCGCGAGGAGCGCCACCGGGACCGGCAGGCCCGCGAGCGACTCGACGAGCGCGGCGAGCAGTTCGGGGTCGTCGGTGTTCTCGGCGCGGTGGAGCGTCGACACCAGGAACGGCGCGTCGGGGTCGATCCCGGCGGGCAGCTCGGGGCGCTCCCCGGCGGCGAGCACGGCGTCGCGGGTGTGGAAGCACACGTCGACCATGACGTCGCCGACGTTGACGGCGCGCGCGCCCAGGCCCTCGTTCGCCAGGTGCCGCACGGCCTCGTCGGTCGGGGCGAGCAGGAGGTCGGCGCAGTGGTCGGTGAGGACCCGGTTGTGCTCCTCGGGCATGCGCCGGTTGAACGAGCGCAGGCCCGCCTCGAGGTGCGCGACCGGGAGGTGCTGCTTGACCGCCGAGAGCGCCCCGGCGATCGTGGAGTTCGTGTCGCCGTAGACGAGCACCCAGTCGGGCCGCTCGGCGTCGAGGATCGGGTCGATCGCGGCGAGCATCGCGCCGGTCTGGGCGCCGTGGCTGCCCGAGCCGATGCCGAGGTGGAAGTCGGGTTCGGGGATGCCGAACTCGGTGAAGAACACGTCCGAGAGCTCGGGGTCGTAGTGCTGCCCGGTGTGGACCACCACGTGCCGGTGCTCCGTGCCCGCGAACGCCTTCGCGATCGCGCCGAGCTTCACCAGTTGCGGGCGCGCGCCCACGATGCTGACGACCTTCACGTCAGGACTCCTTCTCGATCTCGATGAGCGTGCCGTCCTTCTCCTGGAACCGGTCCCCGGTGTCGGGGCAGGTCCAGCCGCCGTCGCCGTCCGCTTCGAGGCGGCGGCCGGTGCGGCCGATCCACCCCGCCCGCTTCGCGGGCACGCCCATGACGAGCGCGTAGTCCGGGACGTCCTTGGTGACCACGGCCCCGGCCGCGACCATCGCCCAGCGGCCGATGCGCACCGGCGCGACGCAGACCGCGCGCGCCCCGATGGAGGCGCCCTCGGCGACGTCGACGCCCACGGCCTCCCAGTCGTGCGCGCGCTTGACGGTGCCGTCGGCGGCGACCGCGCGCGGGTTGTGGTCGTTGGTGAACACGGCGGCGGGCCCGACGAACACGCCGTCGGCGAGCGTCGCGGGCTCGTACACCAGCGCGTAGTTCTGGATCTTCACGTTGTCGCCGATGCGGACCCCGGTGCCGATGTAGGCGCCGCGGCCGACGACGCAGTTGCGGCCGAGGCGGGCGTGCTCGCGGATCTGCGCGAGCTCCCACACCGAGGAGTCGTCGCCGACCTCCGCGCTCTCGTGCACCTGGGCGGTTTCCTGGACCCTGTAAGGCATTCGCTGCTTCCTGCGGGTTCGACGGCGGGGGCCGCCACGGGATCGGACCGCCTGAGTATACGAGCCGCCTTTCACGGCCGCCCCGGGTCAAGCCGGGGCCCCGGGCCCGCCCGGGCGCGGGAACGGCGGGCGAACGGCGGCGCGCGGGTGTCCGAACGTTAGGGAAACGCCAGGTGAAGCGGGGCGTTCCGTACGATGTGCCTGCCGGACGGCCCTACGGTCCGGCGGACGTAAGGTGAACTCGGAGGAACGATGGTGCACCCCCGGCGGATCGTGATGCTCGTGCAGAACGGCGTCACCGGTGATTCGCGCGTGCAGAAGGAGGCCGAGTCGGCCGCCGCGGCCGGCTACGAGGTCGTCCTGCTCGGTGCCTCCCCCAGCGGCAGGGCCGAGGAGTGGGCGCTCGGCGGCGCGACGGTGCGCCTGGTGCCCGTCGACCGCGTGTTCGACCGCCGCCGCCACCAGATGCGCCGCGGCTGGCTCCGCTCCCCGCTCGCCTACCCGCCCGGGCCGCTCGCGTCCTACCGGCACCGGCAGGCCCGCGCTTGGCGCGCCGACCTCGACACCGACCGCGCCCGCGGCGCCTCAGCGCTGTCCTTGGCCCCCCGCGAGGCCGCGTACCGGGCCTTCTGGGCCTGGACCGGCCTGCGCCGCAAGGCCACCCGCAGGCTCGAAGCCGACCGGGCCGCCGCGGCGGGCCGCGTCGACCGCCTCGCCGCGTCCTTCTGGAAGGCGGCCATGGGCGACCGCGCGTGGCGCCGCCTCGACCCGGCCCTGTGGGACCTCGAACTGTCCTTCGGGCCCGTGGTCGACGCCCTCGCGCCGGACCTCATCCACGCCAACGACTTCCAGATGCTCGGCGTCGGCGCCCGCGCGAAGCTCCGCGCCGCCGCGGCCGGGCGCGACGTCAAGCTGGTGTGGGACGCCCACGAGTACCTGCCCGGCATGAAGTCCTGGAAGCACCACCCGTGGTGGAAGGAGGCGCAGCTGCGGCACGAGCGCGAGTACGCGCCCCACGCCGACGCCGTGGTCACCGTCTCCGACACGCTCGCCGAGATGATGCGCGAGCGCCACCGCCTCCCGGCCCTGCCCGAGGTGGTCATGAACGTGCCCGACACCAGCGGTGGCGTCGAGCGGCCCGAGCCGGGCCTGCGCGAGCGCTGCGGCATCGGCCCGGCCGTGCCGCTCATGGTCTACAGCGGCGCCCCGCTGGAGCAGCGCGGCCTCCATATCCTCGTCGAGGCGCTGCCCGCGCTCCCGGACGCCCACGCCGCGCTCGTCGTCTCCTACCCGCACTGGCGCTACGTCAAGCGCACCCAGGAGCGGGCCGCCGAACTCGGCGTCGCCGACCGCGTCCACGTCCTCTCCTACGTGCCCCACCGCCAGGTGGTGCCGTTCCTCGCGGAGGCCGACCTCGGCGTGATCCCCATCCACCACTGGGGGAACCACGAGATCTCCCTCATCACCAAGTTCTTCGAGTACTCGCACGCGCGCATCCCCGTGGTCGTGTCCGACGTGAAGACCATGTCCGAGCTGGTGCGCACCACCGGCCAGGGCGAGGTCTTCACCGCTGAGGACACCGCCGACTTCACGCGCGCGGTCACCGCGGTCCTGGACGACCCCGAGCGCTACCGGAAGGCGTACGCCGAGCGCGTGCCCCTGGACGAGTGGACCTGGGACGGCCAGGCGAAGCGCCTCACCGGACTGTACGGGCGGCTCCTCCATGGCTGAGGCGCAGCGCCGCGTCGCGGTCGTCACCCCCTGGTACCCCGAGCCGCAGGTCACGTACTCGGGGTCGTTCGTCCGCGCCCAGGTCGAGGCCGTCGCCGGCGGCTGCGCCGAGCTCGACGTGTACCACCTGAAGAGCTGGCCCGTCGGCGAGGTCGAGGCGCCCCTGGACGCGGACCCCGAGGTCATCGCCCTCCACGAACGGCTCCTCGCCCGCTCCGGGGTGCGCCTGGCGACCGCGGGCGGCGCCGTCCTCCACCGGGTCCCGACCCTGACGCCCCGCGACACCGCCTGGATCACGCACTCGGACGCGTCCGCGCGCTGGCTGCGGACGTTCCTCGGCGGGCGGCCCCTGGAAGCCCCGATCGTGCACGCGCACGTCCCGATCACCGGCGGCTGGGCCGCGCTGGAGAACGCCGCGCCCGGCGCGCGCGTCCACGTCACCGAGCACGCCTCGTTCCTCGACCGGGTCCTGGAGCAGCCGGCCGCCCGCGCCCGCTACGAGGAGGTCCTGGAGCGCGCCGACGGGTTCTACGTCGTCGGCGCGCCCCTCCACGACCGCATCGCCGCCGAGTTCCCGCACCTCGCCGGGAAGCTCCGGTACATGGCCAACCCGATCGACTTCCGGTCCCCGCGCGAGGCGGCCCCGGCCGCGCTGCGCCGCTGGATCTCGGTCGCGGCCCTGAACGAGCGCAAGCGGATCGACTACCTCCTGGAGGCGTTCCGCCGCTGCCGCGCGGCGCACCCGGACCTGGAGCTCACCGTCGCCGGGGACGGGAAGCTCCGCCCCGGACTCGAAGCGCTCGCCCGCGACCTCGGCGTCGACGACGCCGTCTCGTTCATCGGCTCGGTCGACCCCGCGCAGGTCCCGGGCCTCATGGCCGCGCACGACCTGTTCGTGCACACCAGCCGCCACGAGACCTTCGGCGTGGTCGTCGTGGAGGCCCTGGCAGCCGGGACCCCGGTCCTGGTCACGCGTTCGGGCGGGTCCGACCAGGTCCTGGAGGGCATCGAGGCCGAGGCCGGGCGGCTGTTCGACGTCGACCCCGACCCGGACGCCATGGTCGCCGCCTACACGGACCTGCGCGAGCGGTACCCCGCCAAGACCGACGTGCCCGCCGCGCGGGAGCGCCTGCGCGCCAAGTACTCCTACGAAGCCGTCGCCGCGCGCCACTACGAGGCGTGGGACCGGGAGGAGCGCCGATGACCACCATCGTGTTCGTCGCCCCCAAGAGCGCCTGGCGCCGGGCCCTCGCCACCGAGACGCGCGCCGCCGCCGACGCCGGGCACCGCGTCCGCCTCGTCGCCGAGGAGGGCCCGGCCTGGGAGGAGACCCCGCTCGACCCGCGCGTGGAGGTCGTCTGGACCGGCGCCACCGCGGTCCGCGCCCCCGAGTCGGCCGCCGTCGCGCTCCTGCTCAACCGCCTCCCGCTCGGCGTGCTCCGCCGCGCCGGGCGCGGGCCCCTGCGCGGGCCCGCGGCGCGCGCCGCCGCCCGCTGGAGGCGCGCCGTCCTCGCCCCGCTCACCCGCCGCCGCTGGCCGCAGACGAAGGCGCTGCGCGAGGCCCACCGGCTCGCGGCCGTCACCGCGGCCCTCGCCGACGGCGACTTCGACTGGATCGTGCTCCACGAGCCGCAGGCCGTCGAACTCGGCGTCCACTGGCTCCCGGCGCTGCTGGAGGCCCGGCCCGACCTCGTCACCACCTTCTCCTTCGAGCCCCGAGCGGAGGCCCCCAGTGGCCGCTGACCGCCCCCGCCTGCTCTACCTCGCGTACTACTTCCCGCCCTCGCGCGCCAGCGGCGTCTACCGGGCCCGCGCCACCGCGAACTACTTCGCCGAGGCCGGCTGGGACGTCACCGTCGCGCGCGCCCCCGACCGGTTCTTCACCGACGTCGTCGGCTCCCTCGACGAGAGCCTGGTCGCCACCGTCGACCCGCGCATCACCACCGTCCAGCCCGACCTCGACTTCTTCCCCTGGGAGACCGACGTCCGCCGCTTCGGGCCCCTGCGCGGGAACTTCCCGTTCCTCGCCAAGCGCCTCCACAGGTGGCGCCAGCGCCTCGCGTTCCCCGACGCCTACCACTCCTGGGGCGACGCCGCCGTGGAGGAGGGCCTGCGGCTCCACCGCGAACGGCCCTTCGACCTGGTCGTCGCCACCGGGAACCCCTTCGCGTCCTTCGCCGCCGCCTACCGCCTCGGCAAGCGCACGGGCCTGCCGTACGTCGTGGACTACCGCGACTCCTGGACCCTCGACCTGTTCGCGAACGCCGACGCGTTCGGGCCCGGCCACCGCGCCTGGGGCTGGGAGCGGCGCATCCTCGGCGGCGCCGCGGGCGCCCTGTTCGTCAACGAGGCCCTGCGCGCCTGGCACGCCGAGCGCTACCCCGAGGCGGCCGAGCGGATGCGCGTGGTCCTCAACGGCTGGGACCCCGACGTCCTCGCCGAGGAGCCGGACCCGCGCCCCCGCGACGACGCGCCCCTCTCCTACGCGTACGTCGGCACCATCACCAAAGTGCAACCGGTGAAACCCCTGTTCGAGGGCTTCCAGCGGATGACCGCCGCCGGCCGCCACCCCGGCGCCCGCCTCGACCTGTACGGCCACCTCGGGTTCTTCGCCGGCAGCCGCGCCGCGCTCGCGGCCGAGTTCGGCCTGGGCGAGGCCGAACCGGACGGGATCGCCTACCGGGGCCCGGTCGCCAAGGCCGAGATCGGCCGCGCGTACGCCGACAGCGACGTCCTCGTGTTCCTCGCGGGCGGCTCCAAGTACGTGACCTCGGGGAAGATCTTCGAGTACATGGCGACCGGCAAGCCCGTGGTCTCGGTCCACGAGCGCGGCTGCGCCGCAGAGGAACTGCTCGCCGACTACCCGCTGTGGTTCGCGCCCGGCAGCCTCGACCCCGAGGACGTCGCCCGCGCCATGGCCGAGGCGGGCGACGCCGCCCGCAAGACCGACCCCGAGACCGCCGCCGAGGCCCGCGCCTACGCGGCCTCCTTCACCAGGTACCGGGCCCTGGAGCCCTTCGAGGCGTGGTGCCGCGACCTCGCGGCGAGAGGAGGCCGGCGGTGACGGCGACCCAGGCGGCGACGCAGGCGACGGACCGGCCGAGCCCGCGCGTGGTCCTGCTGCTGTTCGGCAACGGCGCGGTCAAGCGCGCCAACCGGTACGCCGCGTACGCGTGCGAGCGGGGCGTCCGGGTGGAGGCGGTGGTCGCCGACGGCCAGCGCTGGCGCCGGGCCCTGGAGATCCACCCGATGGTCGCGGTGCACTCGCTCGCGGCCCCGGAGAACCGGCTGCCGGGCGTGTGGCTGTACGAGACGCTGCTGGAGCGGGTCCCGGGCGGGGTGCTGCGCCGCCTCGACGGCCGCGTCCCCGGCGGGAACGCCGCCGCGCGCCTGCACCGCAGGGCCACGACCTGGCTGCGCCGCAACGTGTTCTGGCGCGTCTACGGCCCGGTCCGCCACCACGCGCTGCGTCCGCTCGCGGTCCGGCGCCTCGCGCGGCTCGACCTCGCGTCGGCCGACCGGGTGGTGTGCCTGGAGGAGGCCACGGTCCCGCTCGGCTGGTCGATCGCCAAGCGCTACCCGCACCTGGCGGTGACCCGGGCGGTCGACCCGCAGGCGGCCCACGGCGACCTGCCGGTGACCGCGCCGCTGGAGCCGTGGGACCCGACCGACCCCGACCGGCCGAAGCGCGAGCCGTACCGCCCGCTCTGACCGGTGGACGGTCTCCGCGGCGCGGTGGCCGATCCCGGTCGGGGCGGCCGCGTCTCTGGGTCGGGACGTCGTCACCCTCGGACTGCGGCGTCCGTCCGTGGCCCGTCGCGGTCAGCTCGGCGGAATGCAGCGCGGCGCGCGGCGGCCCGTTCCGCGGCGGCGTGCGATGCCCCACCGCGGGGGACGCCCTCACGCTGCGTTCCCAGGTGCCGGGGTCGGAGTGCGGGCGGCTGCCTGCGGTACTGTCGATCCTTGTATTTCCCGTCCGGGCGCGCGCCCGGGTCGCCTGACGGAGGAGGGTCCGATGGCGGACGCGGAGCGGACCGGCCGCGGCAGAGTGGTCATGCTCGTCGACACCACGATCGACGGCGACTCGCGCGTGCAGAAGGCCGCCGCGTCCATGGCCGGCGCGGGTTGGGACGTGCACCTCATCGGCCGCACCGACGCCCGCAAGGGCGACCGGTACGACCTCGGCGGCGCCACCGTGCACCGCCGCCCCCTGCCCCCGCTGCCCCCGCGGAAGAACCTGCGGCAGATGATCGCGCCGTGGCGGTTCCCCCTCGCGTACCCGAACAACGTCCTCGCCGCACGGCACTGGGAGCGCCACCGCATGGACGCGGGCGACGCCGAGCAGCGCCGCTACGCCGCCGGGCGCGGCCTGCCCGACGGCGGCGCCCCCCGCGCGCTGCACAGGCTCGCGGTCCGCCTGCGCCGCAAGTGGCTCCGCGCCCGCGTCGACCAGACCGGCGCGATGGTCGCCTGGATGGCGCCCCGCGACCACGGCCGCATCGAGCGGTTCGAGATCGCCTGGTGGCGCCGGCTCCTCGGCGACCGGGCCTGGCGCAAGCTGGAGCAGCTGCCGTACCAGTACGAGCTCGCGTACGCGCCCCTCGTCGACAAGCTCAAGCCCGACCTCGTCCACGCCCACGACTACCGGATGATCGGGGTCGCGGCCCGCGCGGTCGCCCGCGCCGCGGCCAAGGGCCGCAGCGTGCGGCTGCTGTACGACGCCCACGAGTTCCTGCCCGGCGTCCAGGCCCCGAACCCGCGCTGCCAGGTCGCCCGGCCCGGCTACGAGCGCGAGTACCTGCCGTACGCCGACGCGATCGTGACGGTCTCGCCGCGGATCGCCGAACTGCTCGCCGAGACGCACGGCCTGGCCGAACTCCCGGGGGTGGTCCTCAACGCGCCGCCCCGCCCGGACCCGGCCCTGCCCGCGCCCGAGAGCGGCGACGTGCGCGCCGCCTGCGGCCTCGGCCCGGAGGTCCCGCTGGCGGTCTACTGCGGCGGCGCCTCCCCGGCCCGCAGCCTGGAGACCCTGGTCGAGGCCCTGCGGTTCGCGCCGGAGATGCACGCGGCGTTCGTGGTCCACACCGTCACCGGGCCGTACGTGGACGGCCTGCGCGAGCGCGCCGCCGCGTTCGGCGCCGCCGACCGCCTGCACTTCATGGGCTACGTGGACTTCCGGGTCCTGCCGCGGTTCCTGTCGACCGCCGACGCGGGCGTGCACCCGCTGCGGACCGGCCCGGTCAACCACGAGCTGGCCCTGCCCACGAAGCTGTTCGAGTTCATGCACGGCGGGCTGCCCGTGGCGGTCACCGACGTCGAGGTCATGTCCTCGCTGGTGCGCACCCTCGGGATCGGCGAGGTGTTCCGCTCCGAGGACGCCGAGGACCTCGCCCGGGCCCTGCGCGCGATCACCGCCGACCGGGCCCGCTACGCCAAGCCCTACGCCGAGCCGGGCTTCCTCGACGAGTACACGTGGGAGTTCCAGGCGAGGCGCTACGACGAGCTGTACCGGCGCCTCCTGGGCGTCCCGGCGGCCCCCGAGGCACCCGTGCGCGTCCCCGAGGCGCGAACCGGGCAATCGGAGCAGTCGCAGGCCGTCGGCCAATGAGAACCGAGGGCTGTTCTCGACTCCGCCTTGGAAGCTGAGCATCCCTCCGCTGATCCGGCTTGGTTTCCAATGTCGATGCCCTTGCGTTATGCCACTGTGACCTGATCCCGGTCGACGGGGAGCTACGCTGCACACATGCTGCGTTCTGTCATCCTCGCCGCCGCCAGGTCATCGAAGATCGAGCGCCTGGTCGGCACCGCGCCCGTGTCCCGGTCGCTCGTGCGCCGCTACGTCGCGGGCGAGACGACGGCCGAGGCGGTGGCCACCACCCGCGCCCTCGCCGCCGACGGACTGCTCGCCACGCTCGACTACCTCGGCGAGGACACCGTCGTCGTCGAGCAGGCCGACGCCACCCGCGACGAGTACCTGACGCTCCTGGCCGCCCTCAAGGGCGAAGGGCTCTCCAAGACCGCCGAGGTCAGCGTCAAGCTCTCCGCGCTCGGCCAGCGCATCGACGCCGAGCTCGCCTACGACCGCGCCCGCGAGATCTGCACCGCCGCCGCCGACGCCGGGACCACGGTCACCGTCGACATGGAGGACCACACCGTCACCGACTCCACCCTGGAGATCGTGCAGCGCCTCCGCGCCGAGTTCCCCCTCACCGGCGCCGTCCTCCAGTCCTACCTGCGCCGCACCGAGGACGACTGCAAGAACCACGCGGTCCCCGACTCGCGCATCCGCCTCTGCAAGGGCGCCTACAAGGAGCCCGAGACGGTCGCCTACCAGAAGGCCCTCGATGTCGACCGCTCCTACGTGCGCTGCATCAACGCCCTCATGGCCGGCGACGGCTACCCGATGCTCGCCACGCACGACCCGCGCCTCATCGAGATCGGCGTCGACCGCGCCCGCTGGTACGACCGCGACAAGGACACCTTCGAGTTCCAGATGCTCTACGGCATCCGCACCTCCGAGCAGCTGCGCCTCGCCGCCGAGGGCTACCGGATGCGCGTCTACGTGCCCTACGGCGACCAGTGGTACGGCTACTTGATGCGCCGCATGGCCGAGCGCCCCGCGAACCTCGCGGTGTTCCTCCGCTCACTGTGGACCAAGTCCTAGGGATCGGGGCCCGGCCGGAGGCGGCCCGCGCCGCCACCGGCCGCTCCCACCTGCGCCGGGATCGATGGACGCCCAGCGCACACCGGGCGTTCGAGGCTCGCGGGAATTGCGAGCGGCGACTACAGTTGCGAACGTGACTCAAGCCCCCGAGGACTTCCCCCCGGCTTCCCCCGAGCAGCACCCCGCAGCGCCCGCGGGGGCCAACCCGCCCGGGCCCGCGCCGCTCGTGCCAGGCCAGCGCAGCGCCCCCGAGGCGCCCCGCGCCGCCGCGCCGGGCCCGGTCCTGCCGCAGGCCGAAGGGGCCGAGACCGCGCTCCCGCAGGCCGCCCCGATGCCGCCGATGATCGAGCCCACGCAGCCGCCGTCGGCGCTCCCGGTCGAGATGGCGCCCCCGGGCATGATGCACCCCGGCGCCCCGCCGCTCGCGCCCCCCGGATACGGGCACCCGATGCCCCCCGGCGTCCCGCCCGGCCCCATCCCCGTCAGCGCCATGCCCCCCTGGCCCGGCGGCCCCGCCGGCTACTACCAGCCCAGGCCCGAGCCGAAGCGCAACCACTTCGTCACGCTCCTCGTGGTCGTCGCCCTCGTCGCCTCCTCGGTCTTCGCGGGCGCGCTCGTCAACGGCTGGCGCCCCTTCGCGGGCGAGGCCGGCACCATCGAGGGCCTGGCCGTCGAACCCGGCGAGGGCACCGTCCCCAGCCCCGGCCCCGACGCCACCGCCGCCGAGGTCCTGGCCTACCTCAAGGAGCAGGCCGAACTCGTCCTCGGCGCCCAGTCCGAGTCGCTGGTCAACGGCAGCCTCGAAGGCTGGCTCGCCGCCTACGACCCGACCCTGCACACCCAGATGACCGGCCGCTACGAGTCGCTGCACCAGATGCAGGTCTCCCGCTGGGACTACCAGATCGCCTCGGGCCCCATCGAGGACGCGTCCGGCGCCGTCCCCCTCTACGACATCTCCATCGCGCTCTCCTACTGCTTCGTCGAGCCCGCCGACACGTGCAAGGCCGCCGACATCGTCTTCGACACGCGCTGGCGCGCCGACGACGCCGGCATGCGGATGATCGAGGTCTCCAACTCCGAGTTCGGCGAGGGCCCGCACCCGTGGGAGGTCACCGACCTGGTCGCCGCCGTCGGCGAGCGCACCGTCACCGCCGTCCCGGTCGCCATGGAGGCCCGCCTCGAGGAGGCGCTGGCGATCTCCGAGGCCGCGGCCGAGAACGCCGACCAGTGGGCGTACTGGGAGAAGCCCGACCGGTACGTCATCTACATCGCCTCCGACGAGGAGTTCGACACCTGGTTCGGCGGCATGTGGGACTCCGAGGACGTCCTCGGGTTCGCCCTGCCGCTCAACGGGACCGTGGGCGGGGAGCGCCAGCCCTCGACGTACGCCACGGTCATGGGCGTCGACCGCACCGGCTGGGGCGAGGGCCTGACCTCGGTCATCCGGCACGAGCTCGGCCACGCCGTGACCCTGTGGGCCGCGCCGTCCGAGCGGTACGCCGACGACACCTGGTGGATGGTCGAGGGCGTGGCCGAGTACATCGACCACGGCGACCGGGCGCTGGAGGACTACGACCGCATGTGGGACGTGCGCGACTACGTGGCCCAGGGCGGCTGCGCGACCGACATCCTGCCCCCGGACGAGGACGACGACACGCTCGCCGGCTCGGGCAAGTACGGCTGCGGGTTCCTCGGCGTGCACTACATGATCGACACCTACGGGGTCGACAAGTTCGCGGAGTTCTTCGGGATGACCGCCCGCGAGGGCACTCCGGCGGTCGACGCCGCCCAGACCGTGTACGGCGCGGACTACGCCGCGCTGATGGAGGAGATTACGGCATTCATTGCCCAGACGGTGTGAGATCGGGTGTTGCCGGGTGGCGCGGACTGCCGTAACATGAGCAACATCCCAATCGAAAGACATCAACGTCACGCTTCGTGACGACCGACTTGTTTCGGTTCATAGGGCATTCGCGTCCACCGCACCTCTAATACATCACACAACCCCACGTCCTTGCACAGGCAATAGTGCTCGCAACAGCCCTCGACAGAACGGTGAGACACATGAGCGAACCCGGGGACCTCCTCGACGAGGTCAAGTTCTTGACGGTGACGGAAGTGGCCGAGTTGATGCGCGTCTCGAAGATGACGGTGTACCGGCTCGTCCACAACGGTGAGATCGCGGCGGTGCGGGTGGGGCGCTCCTTCCGCGTCCCCGAGAGCGCCGTGAAGACCTACCTCTCCGAGGCCCTCCAGACGGACGAGTGATCCCGGCCGTCGGCCCTGGCCCCGCCACGCGCGAGCTGTGACGGGGCCTTCGCTCGAACTCGCCCGGCGAGGGGGCCGCCGGGGGGACGGGCTAGGCTGGTCGGGCTCTAACTATCGTCTAGTCAACACCTGTGAGGAAGCTCTATGGGCTCGGTCATCAAGAAGCGGCGCAAGCGCATGGCGAAGAAGAAGCACCGCAAGCTGCTCCGCAAGACCCGCGTTCAGCGTCGCAAGCTCGGCAAGTAGCCGAGCCGACCGGCTTCCGAGCACCTGCGGGTAGGCTGGGCCACATGCCAGAGTTCGATGCCGTGTTCGCCATCGAGGTCCGAAGCGTGATCTCGCAGATCATCGGGTACGGGGGCGCGCTCCTGTCCCTGATCGCCGTCATCCACTGCGCGGTGCAGAAACCGGAGGCGTTCAACGCCGTCGGCACCCTTTCGAAGGGCACCTGGCTCGGGCTCCTCGTGGTGAGTCTCGTCCTGTCGCTCCTCTTCGGCGGCTACGCCGGGCTGAACCTGTTCGCCCTCGTCTCCATCGCGGCGTCGCTGATCTACCTCCTCGACGTCCGCACGGGCATCAAGGACATCGGCGGCAGCATCTACTAGCCCCGCGGTGAACGCCGGAGCGACTCCTGATTTGCGCGAAGCCGCGTCAGCCTCAGGCTGACGCGGCTTTCGGTGTGCCCGTGGGGCGTTGGCGGGCGACGTCCTCGGTTCCGACGGGAGGCGCCTTCGGTTCTCAACGGGCGGCGCCTCTGGTTCCAAACGGACGATGCCTCTGATTCCTAACGGACCGCGCCTCTGATTCCTAACGGACGATGCCGCGGGCCATCTCCCGCAGGCGCGCCACGCGCTGGGCGGTCGGCGGGTGGGTGGAGAACAGGCTCGCCAGGCCGCCGCCGCGCAGCGGCGACTCGATCATGAGGTGCGACTGCTCGGCGATCCGGCTGTCGGCGCGGGCCGGCATCCGGTCGACGCCCGCGGAGATCTTCTCCAGGGCGCTCGCGAGCGCGAGCGGGTCGCCGGTGAGGCGGGCGCCGTCCGCGTCGGCCTCGTACTCGCGCGAGCGCGAGACGGCCATCTGGATGAGCCCGGCCGCGAGCGGGCCGAGGATCATCGTCAGCAGCAGCACGAGCGGGTTCGGCCGGTCGTCGTCGGCGTTGCCCAGCGGGATGAAGATCGCGAGGTTGGCGAGCATCGTGATGATGCCGGCGAGCGCGCCCGCGACCGAGGAGATGAGGATGTCGCGGTTGTAGACGTGCGACAGCTCGTGCCCGAGGACGGCCCGCAGCTCGGCGGGCGTGAGCAGCCGCAGGATGCCGTCGGTGACCGCGACGGCCGCGTGCTCGGGGTTGCGGCCGGTGGCGAACGCGTTGGGCTGCATGGTCGGCGAGACGTACAGGCGCGGCATCGGCTGCTCGGCGCGCTGCGAGAGCTCGCGGACCGTGGCGTAGAGCTGCGGCGCCTCGGCCTCGGTGACGGGCCGGGCCCGCATCGAGCGCAGCGCGATCTTGTCGGAGTTGAAGTAGGCGTAGGCGTTCATGCCCACGGCGATGACCGCGGCGATGACGACGCCCGTGGAGCCGCCGAGCGCGTAGCCGACGGCGATCACGATCGCCGACATCGCGCCGAGCAGCACGGCCGTCTTGAGGCCGTTGTGGTGCTTCATGGTGGTCGGATTCCCTCCTATGGGAAATGCAACGTCCCGGTCACACCCAGTATTTCCGGACGAACCGGGACTTCACCGTGAAACGGACGTGAAGTCCAACACGAGCTGCGGCGCGAGCGAGACCGCGGCGAGGGCGAGGCCGGCCAGGACGAGCGCCACCGCGTACCGGCGCGGGGCGGCCGCGGCGCGGCCGGTCAGGAGGACCCGGGCGAGCGGCAGGTAGTACGCGAGCCCGACCACGGCCCCGGCCGCGACCACGACGGCGAGCCACACGGCCGAGGAGGCGAGCACTTCGAGGACGGCGACCTTGGCGAACGTCCCCGCGAGCGCGGGCGGCAGCCCGGCGAGCCCGATGACGGCCGTCAGGAGCACCGCCGCTGGCAGCGGCGCGGCCTTCCACAGCCCGGAGAGCTCCGCGATCCGCCCGCCGGGGTCGTCGTCGCGGCGCTGGAGTCCGGCATTTCCGGCGTCAGCCTTCAAAACGGACCCCCGGGGACCCCCCGATTGCAAGTCTGCCTTGGGGGTCCGACGCTCCGCCGACGCGACCTGGGCTCCGGTTTCGCGGTCGGTTGCGGTATCGGTTGCGGCCCTGGTTGCGGCCTCGGTTCCGGGGGCTGGTGCGGCCCCGATTCCGGTGGCCGGCGCGGGGCCGGGTCCGGGTTCCGGTGCGGGGTCCGCGGCGAAGAGGTCGGCGGTCTCGGGCCGGACGGCCGTCAAGGCGGCGAACGCGCCCGCCTCCAGGAGGACGAAGAAGACCGCGTAGGCGAGGGTCGCGGAGGCGGCGGGGCCGGCCTGCTCGCGTCCGGCCGCCGTGGCGAGGACCGCCAGCGGGGCGAGCGCGTACCCGGCGTGGGCGATGCCCGACCAGGCGAGCAGCGGCACCGTGCGGCGCTGCACGAGCGCGCCCAGGTTCCCGATGAGGATCGAGGCGACGCTGAGGACCGCGGCGGTGATCCCGGCGCTCGCCTCGCCCGCGAGTCCGAAGTAGACGACCCAGGTGACGGCCGCGGCCCCGCCGAGCTTCGACGCGCTCGCGAGGTATGTGGCGACCGGCAGCGGGGCGCGTTCGAGGACCAGCGGCGCCCACGAGTGCAGCGGCGCGGCGGCGAGTTTGAAGGCGAGTCCGGCGAGCAGGAGCGCGACTCCGGCGGCGGTGAGGCCCGCGTGCGCGTCCGCGAGGCCCGCGCCGAGGCCGGCGAGGTGCACGGTCCCGCTCGCGGCGTACAGGAGCGCCGCGCCCATGAGCGCGGTCGCCGATGCGGTCACCGAGGCGATGAGGAAGGTCGTCCCGGCCTCCGCCCCGGCGCGGCCGGGGCGCGCCACCAGGACGTACAGGGGCAGGGTGAGCGTCTCGACGGCGACGACGAGCGTCACGAGGTCCCGTGCCCCGGCGAGCGCGATCCCGCCCGCGGCGGAGGCCGCGAGGAGGAACCAGTACTCCCCGGCCTGGCGCCCGCTCACAGCCGCGACGAGGACCGCGAGGCCCGCGAAGAGGGCGGCGGTGCCCATGGCGGCGTCGTCGGCGACGTAGGAGTGCCACTCGCCGACCGCGAACGTGGCCCGGTCCGGCCCGAGGCCGACCCAGACGGCGGCGCCCGCGGCGGCGGCGAGCCCGGTCATGGCGGCGCCCTTCGCGAAGCGGCCCGCGAGCAGGGCGAGCACCGCGGCGGCGGCCGCGAGGTACAGCGGCAGCAGGGCCGCGTGGTCGATGTCCTGGACCCGCATCAGAGCAGCCCCTCCGAGAACAGGGCCAGGAGCGGGCCCGGGACGAGCCCGAGGAGCAGCGTCCCGGCCACGAGCGGGGCCCAGACCGCGGCCTCGGCGGCCGAGACGTCGCCGATGCCGTACACGGCGGGCGCGACCGGGCCGTGGCTGACGCGTCTGAGCATGCGCAGCAGGTACGCCGCGGCGAGGAACGCCCCGAACGCCGCGGCCGCGGCGAGGCCGAGCCAGGCGCCGCCGCGTTCGGCCGCCGCGTACACGGTGAACGCCTCGCCCCAGAACCCGGCGAGGCCGGGCAGGCCGAGGGAGGCGAGGGCCGCGAAGCCGAGGAGCCCGGCGAGCGCGGGCGCGGCGAGGCGGAGGCCGCCGAGGGCGCCGAGGCTGCCGGTGTGGGTGCGGGCCTTGAGGGCCCCGGCGAGGAAGAACAGGAGGGGCGTGACGAGGCCGTGCGCGAGGTTGCCGAACAGGGCGGCGCGGACGCCGGCCTCGGTGCCGGCCGCGAACGCGAGGACCACGAACCCCATGTGGCCCACCGAGGAGTAGGCGATGAGCCGCTTGATCTCGGGGAGGCGCAGGCACACGAGCCCCGCGACGAGGATGCCGAGCGCGGCGAGGGCGGCGAGCACGGGCGCGGCGTCGGCGGCGCCGTCGGGGGCGAGGCCCCCGGCGACCCGGATGAGGCCGTACGTGCCGAGCTTGAGGAGGACGCCCGCGAGGAGCACCGAGCCGACGGTGGGCGCGGCGGTGTGGGCGTCGGGCAGCCAGGAGTGGAAGGGCCACAGGGGTGCTTTGACGGCGAACCCGAGGGCGAGGAGCGCGAAGACCAGGAGTGAGCGGTCGTCGCCCACGCCGCCGTGGAGGAGGATCGCGCCGAGGTCGGCGGTGCCGGTGTCGGCGATCGCGATGAACAGGCCGGTGGCCATGAGGAGCGACCCGGCGACGGTGAACAGCGCGAACTTCGCGGCGGCCCGCCGCCGCGCGGCGGGGTCGCCGTAGCGGTGGATGATCGCCCACATCGGGAGCAGGACCGCCTCGAACGCGATGAAGAACAGCACGAGGTTGTCGGTGAGGAACACCAGCGTCGACGCGGCCTGGACGGCGAGGAGCAGCGCGGTGAGAATCGGCGACTGCCACCGGTCCCCTTCGGGCTCACCGCCGCCGGCCCCGGAGGGCACGCCGTGGACCGGCGCCGCCGCTGGGAAAGGGCCCCCGGTTTCGAAGCTACCCGGAGGTTCCTGAAGGGAACCTGAAGCGCTGCCTGATGCGCCGTCGGCGGGCACGCCTCGGACCCGGCGCGCGGCCGGGGAAGGGCCCCCGGTTTCGAAGCTACCCGCGGGGACCTGAAGGGGAGCTGAAGCGGCCCGGTCGGCGCCGAGGAGGTCGGCGGCGCGCTGCTCCGCGCCGACCGCGTTGTGGACGCAGCACAGGACCCCGAGGAGCGCGGTGAGGAGTGCGAGGGTCCACGAGACGCCGTCGACCGCGAGCGAGAACTCGAGGTGGAGCGACGGGGCCCACTCGATCGAGACCTGGTGCCACCACGCGCCGGTGAGCTCGCCGTCCGCGACCAGCCAGGCGCCGCTCCCGCGTCCGACCGGCAGCATCGCCACCGCCGCGAACGCGAGCGCCGCCGCCCCGGCCCCGATCCAGTGCGCGTACGGCCGCCGCCGCAACCGCCACACGGCGAGCGCCCCGGCGGCCGGGAGCGCTGCGGCCAGGATCAGCATCACGCCCACGAGCCCGCCCCCCTGACGAGGTCCGCGGCGACCGTCCCCATCAGCTCCACAGGCTCACCCCGATCGCGACCACGGCGACCACCAGCGTTCCGGCCGCGCTCAGGCGCAGGTACCGCACCAGGCCGCCCCGGTGCCCCGCCGCCGTCCCCTCGGCCGCCGCGAGCGTCGCCCGGGCCGAGCCCTCGATGGCGCCGCGGTCCACCAGGCGCACGTCGAGCGCCGTCGCCGCCGCGCTCGCCGCCGCCGCGGCCCCGCGAGTCGCCTTGGCCGCCAAGCGCTCGCCGTACAGGCCCTCCGCGAACGCGTCCCGCGCGCGCCCGAGCACCCGGGCCGGGTCGCGGTCGGGGGCCGCCCCCGTGCGCCGGGGCCGGTCGCGCCACCACGAGTCGGCGATCACCGCGAACCCGCCGAGCGTCGCCAGCAGGAGCAGGGCCATGAGGTCCAAGTGCAAGGCGGGCAACGAGAACGGCCCGAAGTAGTACACCGCCCCGACTCCCATTGTTGCGATCGTCAACGCCCACAGGCTGAACGACTCCGCGCGCGGCACCGCGGACCGCGCCGCCGGGCCCCGGCCGCGCCAGAACACCAGCAGCCACAGCCGCGCCGCGTACGCCGCCGTCAGGATGCTCGCCCCGACCCCGGCCCAGAACACGACCACCCCCGCGGGCGTCCCCGCCTCGTAGGCCGCGCTGAGCACCGCCTCCTTGGAGTAGAACCCGCCCAGCGGCGGCAGCCCCGCCATCGCCGCGAGCCCGATCGTCATGGCCCAGAACGCCAGCCGCGAGTCGCCCGGCCGCAGCCGCGTGCCCGCCAGCGACCCGTCCGTCCCCGCCAGCGCGATCACCACACCCGCGGTCAGGAACAGCAGCCCCTTGAACGCCGCGTGCGACACCAGGTGGAACAGCGCCGCGCCCGGCGCCGCGACCGCCACGGCCGCGAACATGAACCCGACCTGGCTCACCGTCGACCACGCCAGCACGCCCTTGACGTCGCGGGCCGCGAGCGCGCACAGGCCCGCGCCGACCATCGTCACCGCCGCCGTCACCGCGACCACCAGGAGCAGCCGCGGCGGCCACACCGGCAGCAGCCGCGTGAGCACGTACGCCCCGGCCGCGACCATCGTCGCCGCGTGGATGAGCGCGCTCACCGGGGTCGGCCCGGCCATCGCGGGCGGCAGCCACACCTGGAGCGGGAACTGCGCCGACTTCCCGATGCAGCCGAACAGGATCAGCAGCACCGCCGCCCCGGCCGCGGGCGCCTCGCCGAGCCCGCCGATGCGGAACGTCCCCGCCGAGACCCCGAGGATCATGACGCCCAGGACGAACGCGACGTCGCCGAACCTGGTGACCAGGAACGCCTTCGCCGCCGCGCCCGGCGCCTGCGGGAGCTTCGCGTAGTGGGCGATGAGGAGGTACGAGCACGCGCCCATGACCTCCCACCCGACGAGGAGGAACACGAGGTCGTCGGCGGCGACCACGAGGAGCATCGCCGCGCAGAACAGGTTGACCTGGGCCGCGAACGGCGCGTAGCGCGGGTCGTCGCGCAGGTACGCGGCCGAGTAGAGCTGCACCAGGAGCGACACGGCCGCCGTCGCCACCGCGACGGCGCACGCCGCGGGGGAGAGGTCCAGGGCCGCGTCCACGGTGACGGTTCCGAAGTCCGCGAGCGTGTACGCGGTGCGCGGGTTCCCGAACGCCGCCCCCACCGCGCACGCCAGCGCCGCGGCCGGTCCCGCGTACGCGAGTATGAGCGCGGCCGGGCGGTGGCGCACCAGGAGCCCGGCGAGTCCGGCGGCGGCCGGGGCGGCGATGAGGAGCCAGGCGAGGGCGTTCACCGGCGGGCCTCCGCTTCGTCCTCTTCGGGCAGTGCGTCGGTGTCGATCGAGGCGCGCTCGCGCCACAGGTTGAGCACGAGCGCGAGCCCGACCCCGACCTCGGCGGCGGCGATGACCACGATGAACAGCGCGAAGCTCTGCCCGGTGAGCGAACCGGCGACGAGGTCGGTGGTGACGAGGACGAGGTGCACGCCGCCGAGCATGAGCTCGGCGGCGGCGAGCTGGAGGACGGCGTTGCGCCGGGTGAGGACCCCGTAGAGGCCGATCGCGAAGAGGCCCGCGGCGATCAGGTACCCGATCAGCGGATGCACTGGATCCTCCCCGCGGGGACGGGATCGGTCGATCGGGGCCACATGGCCCCATCTTGGACCACGCGGCCTGGGAAAGTCCAGACCCGGCGCCGTGTCGATCCGGTCGGAACGGCCCCCGGGCCCCGCGGCCCGCGCCCGACGCGTCCCCGGGACCCCACCGGACACTCGGCCCCCGCCCGGCCCGGCGCCGCGGGCCCGGTTCACGGGGTGTTCACCGGGCGGCCACCCGGGCGGCCCTTCCGCGTCGGCGCCGGGTCGCGGGGCGTCTCTACGCTCCGCAGGTACCCCGCCGACCCTCCTCATCGATGCGAGCATGTCCACTCTCACCACCGCACCGCCGGTCCCGACCCCCGCCCCGGCCCGCCCCGACACCGGGTTCCGGCCCGAGGTCGAGGGCCTGCGCGCGGTCGCGGTCCTGCTCGTCGCGGTCTACCACGTCTGGTTCAACCGGGTCTCCGGCGGCGTCGACGTCTTCCTGTTCCTGACCGGGTTCTTCATCACCGGCTCGCTCACCAGGTCGGTCGAGCGCACCGGGAGCGTCCGCGCCGCGTACTTCCTCTCCCGCCTCGCCCACCGGCTCCTGCCGACGGCCGCGGTCGTCATGGCCGGGACGCTCGCCGCCGCGTACCTTTGGCTGCCGGCCTCGCGCTGGCCCGCGGTGTTCGACGAGACGACCGCTTCACTGCTGTACTACGAGAACTGGGCACTGGCGGCGAAGGCCGTCGACTACCTGGCGCGGGACGGCGCGCCGAGTCCGCTCCAGCACTTCTGGTCCCTGTCGATCCAGGGCCAGTTCTACCTGCTGTGGACGGTGCTGGTGGCGTTCGCGGCGGTCCTGGTCCGCACCCGCGGGGTGCGGCTGCGCGAGGCGGTGCTCCTGCTGTGCGCCATGGTGTTCGCGGTGTCGCTGACGTACTCGGTGGTCACCACGGGCACCCGGCAGGCGTGGGCGTACTTCGACACGGGGGCGCGGCTGTGGGAGCTCGCGCTCGGCGGCATGTTCGCGCTGGCGCTGCCGTACCTGCGGCTGCCGCGCGCGGTCCGGGTCCCGCTGGGCTGGTTCGGGCTCGCCGCCCTGCTGTCGTGCGGTGCGCTGCTGGAGGTCTCGACGCTGTTCCCGGGCGCGGTGGCGCTGTGGCCGGTCGGGGCGGCGGCGTGCGTGGTCCTGGCGGGGTCGACGGGGCTGCCGTTCGCGGCGGACCGGCTGCTGACGTGGCGGCCGGTGATGCGCCTGGGGGCGTGGTCCTACGCGCTGTACCTGTGGCACTGGCCGATCCTCGTGGTCTACCTGCACCGGACCGGCCGCGAGACGGCGACGCTCGCGGGCGGCGCGGCCGTCCTCGCCGCCGCGCTGGTGCTCGCGGCGGCCACGACCTGGCTCGTGGAGGGCCGCGTGAACGCGTTCATGAAGCGCCGCAAGGGCAGGCGCTGGTCGCTCGCCGCCGCGGCGGTGTTCGCGGTCCCGCTGCTGGTGGCGACCCTCGGGGCCCAGTACGTGTACGCGCAGCGCCACGGCCCCGACTGGCGCGAGCTCGCCGCCGACCGCGCCGCGTACCCGGGCGCGGCAGTCCTCACCGATCCGGCGCTCGCCGCCGGCCTGGAGGACGCGCCGTTCCTGCCGCCGCTCGACGACGTCCTCGACCTCCCGGTGATATACGCCGAGGGCTGCGACGCGGGCCTGGACGGCACCGAGGCCGTGCCCTGCTCCTACGGCGACCCGGACGCCGAGCACACGGTCGCGATCGTCGGCGGCTCGCGGATCGCGCACTGGTTCCCAGCGTTCCACGGCGCCGCGCTCGACGCGGGCTGGCGCCTGGTGTCGATCACCAAGTCCGGCTGCCAGTTCTCGACCGAGACGCCCCGCAACGACGACGCCGAGGAGGCCGCCTCCTGCGTCGAGTGGAACGAGCAGGTCGTCGGCGTCCTCGACGAGCTGCGCCCCGATTTGGTCGTCACCCTGTCCTCGCGGGCGTTCCTCACCGGCGAGAACACCTACCCCGGCTTCGCCGACCGCTGGCGCATGCTCGACGACTGGGGCGTTCAGGTCCTGGCCCTGCGCGACCTGCCGCGCCTTGAGGAGCCCCTGCCCGAGTGCGTCGAGCGCGAATCGGTCGCCGCGTGCACGACCCCCGTCGGCCTGTCGCGGTCCGACGCGGACCCCGCAGGGGAGTACCCGGACGTGCCGGCGAACGTGGCCTTCGGTGACCTCGTGGAGTACGTGTGCCCGGACGGGACCTGCCCGGCCGTCACGGGCAACGTCCTCACCTTCCGGGACCACTCCCACCTGACCGCGACCTACTCGGCGACCCTCGCCCCGTACGTCGGGGACCTGGTCCGCGAGGTCACCGGCTGGTAGCCGCTCCGGGGGTAGGGCGGGCCCCACCCCGGACCGACCGGGCTTCCTCATTGGGAACGCCGTTGCGCGCCAATAGTGTTCACACCATGAACAAGCCCCTGCTCCTCCTGGTCCCGGCGCTCGCCGCGACCGCCGCACTCCTCGCCGCCCCCGCGTTCGCGCACCCCGCCCCCGCCCCGACCGCCCGGGCCGGCACCGCCGAGTCCGCGGCCGACCTCATCGAGACCCGCGTCGCCGAACTCCTCGACGAGCAGAAGGTCCCCGGCGCCGCCGTCGCGCTCGTCGTGGACGGCGCACCCGTCCTCACCGCGGGCTACGGCGAGGCCGTCGTCGGCGCCGCGGACTTCGGCACGGGCACCGCCTACTACACCGGCTCCGTCGCGAAGCTCTTCACCACCGCCGCGGCCCTGCGGCTCGTCGGCGAAGGCGCCCTCGACCTCGACGCCGACGTCAACGACGTCCTCGCCGACGTCGAGGTCCCCGACACCTTCCCGGGCGAGCCGGTCACCCTGCGGCACCTGCTGACCCACACCTCCGGCTTCGAGGACCGCATCGCCGGCTGGGCCCGCTGGGCGCCCGCGGAGATGCCGACGCTCGCCGAGTTCGCCGCCGACGAGATGCCCGAGCGCCTCCGCGAACCCGGGACCGTGACCGCCTACAACAACTACGACATGGCGCTCGCCGGCCTCCTCGTCGAGGACGCCTCCGGGCTGCCGTACGCCGACTACGTGGCCGAGCACGTGTTCGCGCCGCTCGGCATGGACGCCACCGCCGCCGTGCGCGAGGAGCCCGCCAAGGGCCCCGCGGCCGCCGAGGGGTACCGGTACGCCGATGGCGGCCAGGTCCCCACGGCGGGCCGGCTCGCCCCCGCGACCCCCGCCGGACCGGGCGTCCTCACCACCGCGGAGGACATGAGCGCCTTCATGACCGCGCTCGCCACCGGCGACCCGCGGCTCGGGGAGGGCGTCGCCGAGCAGATGACGACCCGCCAGTTCGGCATGGACGACCGCATGCCCGGCATGGGCTTCAGCTTCCAGGAGCTCGCCGGGCCCGGCGACGGCGTCTGGTTCAAGGCCGGGGACCTCTCCGGCTACCACACCTCGCTCGCGGTCGTCCCCGCCCGCGGCATCGGCGTCCACATCGCCGTCAACGGCGACGGGGAGGACGCCGCGGCCACCGTCGCCGCCGCCGAGGCGATCGTCCACGACGTGCTCGCCGATCTCGACGCGCTGCCCGCCGCCCCGGAACGCGAAGCGGCCCGGGACGACCTCGACGCCTACACGGGGGAGTACACCAGCGTCCGCACCACCCGCTCCGACTTTACCGAGCTGACCCGCGTGTTCGCCCCGGTCACGGTCGAGGCCGCCGACGGCGGGCTCACCACCACCGGCCTCTCCGGCGACCCGGCCGTCCCCGAGCAGCACTGGACCCCCGTCGGCGACGGCCTGTTCCAGGAGCGCGACGGCACCGCCACCATCGCCTTCACCGCCGACGGGTACCTGCTCACCAGCATGAGCCCGACCGCCGCGTACGAGCCCGTCCCGCGGTACGACTCGACCGCGGTCCACCTCGCCGCACTCGGCTTCGGCGCGGTCGCGCTCGCCGCCGGATTCCTGGCGCTCACCGCCACCGGGATCGCGCGGGCCTTCCGCCGCGGCGAGCGCAAACCGCTCCTGCGCACCGCGACGGCCTGGGCCGCGTGGCTCACCGGCGGCACCGCCGCCGCGGTCCTCGTGCTCCTCGCGACCGCCGTCGCCGACGGGAACCTGCTCGTCCAGCAGGTCGTCACCGGCGCCGGGGTCCTCCCGGCGGTCCTGGTCCTGTCGTACGCCGCGGTCGGGCTCGCCGCCGCCGCCCTCGTCCTCTACGCCGCCGCGGCCGCCAAGCGGCAGTGGACGGCGCGCACCGCGACCGGCCAGGGCTTCGTGGTCCTCGGCGGCCTCGCGTTCGCCGCGATCCTCGTCAGCCTCAACCTCGCGGCCTTCTAGCCCCGCTCCCCGGACGCGGCGGCCCGGTGCCCTTGTCGGGCACCGGGCCGCCGCTCACCACTGCTCGCGGCGCCGCTCCATGCCGTCGAGGATGAGGTCGAGCCCGATCGCGAACTCGTCGCCGTACGCGTACCCGGGCTTCATGGCGTGCTCGACGGCGATCTCGGCGAGGTACGGGAACGCCTCGGCGGCCCGCGCCATGATCCCGGCGGCCAGCTCCTCCATGTCGTCGCCGCCCGCGGAGTCGAACGGCAGTGCCGCCTCCTGGATCGCGAACCCGTACACGTAGCTGTCCAGCAGCGAGATCGAATGGGCCGCACCGGCGACGGAGAAGCCGTCCCGGCGCAGGCACCCGAGCACCGCGTCGTGGTGGCGCAGCGTCGCCGTCCCCGCGTCCAGCCGCGAGTCCATGAGCCCGACCGCCCACGGGTGGCGGTTCAGCGCCGCCCGCATCGACCCGGCGCGCAGGCGCATCCCCTCCCGCCAGTCCTGCCCCGGCTCCGGCAGCTCGACTTCGGCGAACACGAGGTCCACCATGCCGTCGAGCAGTTCGTCCTTGTTCTTGAAGTGGTGGTAGAGCGCCATGGCCCGCACGCCCAGGCGCTCGGCGAGCTTGCGGGTGCTCGGCACCGCGCCGCCCGCCGCGTCGGCCATCGCCACGGCCGCGAGCAGGACCTTCTCCCTGCTCAAGGTCCCTCGGGCGGACTGCGTCGCGGGTTCGTCGCTCACGTGGGCTCCTGTTCGTCCGGTAGGCGGGCGGTTGTACTGTACACCGTACAGTTTTCCTGTACAGTGTAAAGGAGCAAGCACCCTTCGACTGAGGAGCAACGTCATGGAACTCATCCCGCAGACCGGTGTCGGCAAGAAGGTCTGCATCGTCGGCGCGTCGGGCAAGCTCGGGCGGTACATGGTCAAGCACGCCCTGGACCGCGGCTACGAGGTCGTCGGCGTCTGCCGCGAGAAGAGCGTCCACAAGCTCGCCGAGTACGCCGACCGCATCACCGTCCACGGCGCCTTCACCGACGACCGCGCGGTCATCGAGCGCGCCGTCGCGGGCTGCGACGCCGTCCTCACCGTCCTCGTCCCCTGGGGCGTCCACGACTACGCCTCGGGCACCGCCAAGGCCGTCATGGACTTCGCGAAGCCTGATGCGCGCCTGATCTTCTCGTGCGGCTGGCACATCACCCGCGACGGCGGGGACCGCTACAAGCGCGGCATCAGGGCCGCCGTCGCCTTCGCCAAGTTCATGAAGATCACGCGCCTGGTCGACATCGCCGACCAGTACCGCGCCACCGACGCGATCTTCAGCAGCGACACCAGGTGGACCGTCGTGCGCGGCAGCGACCTCGAAGAGGGCCCCAGCGAGGGCCTGCCGGTCTGGAGCCGCCACGTCGGCGACCCGGTCCTGGAGAGCAACCTGACCCGCCGCACCGACTTCGCGCTGTTCATGGTCGCCGCCATCGAAGACGACTCGCTCATCGGCGAGGCGCCCGCGATCAACGGCCGGCTCACCCCCTCCGCGATCGCCCACGCCGAGGGCGCCGTCTAGCGATCGGAGCCGGCTCCGGCTAGCGCAGCAGCAGGTCCGCGAGCGCGAACGCGAACAGGGCCACGGCCACGAAGCCGTTGGCGGTGAAGAAGGCCCGGTTGACCTTGGACAGGTCGCCGGGCCGCACGATCGAGTGCTCGTAGACCAGGGCGGCCGAGACCAGGCCGAGCCCGATCCAGTACAGCAGCCCGAACCCGGTGAGCAGCCCGAACCACGCGAACAGGCCCACCGTGACCACGTGCGCGATCGAGGAGGCGCGCAGCGCGGCCTTGACGCCCCACCGGGCCGGGGTCGAGTGCACGCCGATCTCGCGGTCGATCTCGACGTCCTGGCACGCGTAGATGAGGTCGAACGCGCCGATCCACAGCCCCACGGCCGCACCGAGGACGATCGCCGGGCCCGCGCCCGCGAACGTCCCGGTGACGGCCAGCCACGCACCCACCGGTGCCACCATCTGGGCCAGGCCCAGGACCGCGTGCGGATAGTCGGTGAACCGCTTCGCGTACGGGTAGACGACCAGCGGCGCCACGGCCAGGGGGCTCAGGTAGAAGCACAGCGGGTTGAGCGCGAACGCCGAGGCCAGCAGCAGCACCAGGCTCACCGCGCAGCCGGTGTACGCCGTCCGCAGCGACACCGCGCCCGTCACCAGCTCGCGCTTGGCCGTGCGCGGGTTCTGCGCGTCGATCCTGCGGTCGATGATCCGGTTCGCGGCCATCGCCAGCGTCCGGGCCGCGACCATCGCCACGGTCACCAGGACCAGGTCCCACCAGGAGAACGCGTCCTCCAGCACCATCACCGTCAGGGTCGACAGGTACGCGAACGGCAGCGCGAACACCGAGTGCTCGAAGGCGACCAGCTTCAGGAAGTCCTTCACGTGGTTCGGGCGCGGGGCAAGGGCGGTCACGGTGTGCTCCTCAATCGGGCGGCGCTAGCCGAGCCCGTACTCTTTCCAGCGCCGGTCCACGGTGGCCTGCACCGACGCGCTCATGCGCATCGCCTCGGGCCAGCCGCGCGTGTAGCCCTCCTCGGGCCACTTCGCGGTCGCGTCGATCCCGGCCTTGCCGCCCCAGAACTGGTGGTACGAGGCGTGGTCGAGGTGGTCGACCGGGCCCTCGGTGAGCAGCAGGTCCCGCGAGTAGTCCACGTTCCCCAGTGCGCGCCAGGCCACCTCGCGGTAGTCGTGCACGTCGCAGTCGGCGTCGACGACCACGATGAGCTTCGTCAGGCTCATCATCTGGAGCCCCCAGATGGCGCTCATGACCTTCTGCGCCTGCTTCGGGAACTTCTTGTCGATCGAGACGATCACGCAGTTGTGGAACACCCCCGCGGCCGGCATGTCGTAGTCCACGATCTCGGGGATCATGATCTTCACCAGCGGCAGGAACGTGCGCTCGGTCGCCTTCCCCAGGCCGTGGTCCTCCTGGGGCGGGGCCGAGGTGATGATGGTGTGGTAGATCGGCTTGCGCCGCATGGTCATCGCCTCGATGCGCATCACCGGGAACGGCTCCACGGGCGTGTAGAACCCGGTGTGGTCCCCGAAGGGCCCCTCGGGCAGGCGCTCGCCGGGCTCGGCCCAGCCCTCGAGGACGATCTGCGAGTTCGCCGGGACCTGGAGCGGCACGGTGAGGCAGTCGACCATCTCGACGCGCTCGCCGCGCAGGAACCCCGCGAACAGGTACTCGTCGATGTCCGGCGGGAGCGGCGCGGTCGCGGCGTAGGCCATGACGGGGTCGGGGCCGATCGCGACGGCCACCGGCAGGCGCTCGCCGCGCTTCTCGGCCTCGGCGTAGTGCGAGGTGGAGTTCTTGTGGATCTGCCAGTGGAGGCCGATCGAGCGCTCGTCGTGCTGCTGGAGCCGGTAGAGGCCGACGTTGCGCTTGCCGGTCTCGGGGTGCTTGGTGTGGGTGAGCCCGAAGTTGTGGAAGACCCCGCCGTCGCCGGGCCACACCTGGAGGCCCGGGAGCATGCTCAGGTCCACGTCGTCGCCGGTGAAGACGACCTCCTGGCAGGGGGCGTTCTTGATGCGCTTGGGCGGCACGGACTTGAGCTGCATGAGCTTGCCGAGGCCGTCGCGGATGCCGGCCCAGCCGACGGGGAGCTCGGGCTTGGCGAGCTCGCCGATGCGCCGGCCGATCTCGTCGAGGTCGCCCACGCCGAGGGCGCGGGCGGTGCGTTCGGTGGTGCCGAAGAGGTTGATCGCGATCGGGATGTCGCTGCCGGCGGGGTTCTCGAACAGGAGCGCGGGCCCGCCCTCGCGGATCACCCGCTGCGTGATCTCGGAGATCTCCAGGTGGGGGTCCACCTCGGCGGAGATCCGCTTGAGGTCGCCGTCGGCTTCGAGGGCGGCCAGGAACGACTGGAGGTCGTCGTACGGGAACTTGGGTGCCACGGGGCCCATTCAACCACCCGGGGCCCCGGCCGCCCGGCGAGCCCGAGACGGAGTGAACACGGTCCTTCGCTCGGCGTTCACGGCGGCGCCTTCTCCGGCTCGGCGGGGGTGTCGCACCCCGGCGGTACGATTCCCTGTGATCTACTTAACGATACGGTACCGTATCGTTTCGGAATGGCGTAGCGTCGTTCCCAACACCGTGCCGCCCCGCGGAGCCCACCGGCCCCCGGGATCTCGCGGCAGCCGCGCCCGGGCCGTCACAACTCCCGCCCGCGGAACGTCGACGTAGACGACACCACATCCGAATCACCACCCGCGGTATCGGCGCCGCGGCGTCATCTCCGCACCGACTAGCCCCGGTGCGAACGCAGAAACGGAAACCCTGTGAGCGATACCCGTTCCGAACCGGTCCTGGAGGCCGGCTCCGACGACCAAGGCCACCCGCGCAGATGGGCCATCCTCAGCGTCCTGGTGCTCAGCCTCATCGTGGTCGTCCTCGACAACACCGTGCTCAACGTCGCGATGAAGACCCTCGCCGACCCCGAAGAGGGCGTCGGCGCCACCCAGAGCGACCTCGCCTGGATGATCAACTCGTACACGCTCGTCTTCGCGGGCCTCCTGTTCGCGTCCGGCGTCATCGGCGACCGCATCGGCCGCAAGCGCATGCTCCTGGCCGGCCTCGTCGTCTTCGGCGCCGCCTCACTGCTCTCGGCCTACTCGACCACGCCCGACCAGCTCATCTGGTACCGCGCCCTCATGGGCGCCGGTGCGGCAATCATGATGCCCTCGACCCTGTCGCTGCTGCGCAACGTCTTCTCCGCCAAGGAGTTCCCGAAGGCCCTCGGCATCTGGACCGGCGCCGTCGGCATCGGCGGCGCCATCGGCCCGATCGTCGGCGGCGCGCTCCTCGACCACTTCTGGTGGGGCTCGGTCTTCCTCATCAACGTGCCGATCGTCGTCTTCGGCCTCATCGCCATCGCGATCCTCGCCCCCGAGTCCAAGGGCAGCCAGACCAAGGCCGACTTCGTCGGCATGGCCCTGTCCATGATCGGCCTCGTCAGCCTCACCTACGGCATCATCGAGGCCGGCGACGCCGGCTCGTGGGCCGGCATCGAGGTCTGGGGCACCATCGCCCTCGGCGTGATCGTCCTGGCCGGCTTCGTCCTGTGGGAGCGGCGCACCCCGCACGCCTCCCTCGACATGAAGCTGTTCAAGAGCACCCGCTTCTCGGCCTCCTCGGCCATCATCACCCTGACCTTCTTCGGGATGATGGGCCTGATGTTCTTCATGACCTTCTACCTCCAGATCCTGAAGGACTACTCGCCGCTGGAGACCGGCCTGCTGTTCCTGCCGTTCGGCGCCTCGATGCTCGTCTTCGCGCCGCTCTCGAACACGCTCGTCAACAAGTTCGGCGCCAAGGCCGTCGGCATCGTCGCGATGCTCCTGGTCATCACCAACTTCGCCGTCACCGCGCTCGTCCTGGAGGCCGACACCTCGATCTGGGTCGTCATCGTGCTGTTCTTCATCACCGGCGCCGGCATGGCCAACCTCATGCCGCCCGCGATGAACACGCTCATGTCCTCGGTCCCCAGGGAGAAGGCCGGCGTCGGCTCGGCCCTCGCCAACACCCTGCGCCAGGTCGGCGGCGCCCTCGGCGTCGCGGTCCTCGGCACGGTCATGGCCCAGGTCTACCGGACCGAGATCACCGACGCCGCCCCGCAGCTGCCGGACGCGGCCCGCGAGTCCTACGCCTCCACGTACGGCGCGCTCGAGACCGGGGAGTTCCCGGCCGACGCCGCCGCGCAGGTCGCGCAGGCCGCGAACGACTCCTTCATCCACGCCCTGCACACCACCGCGTTCGCCGCGGTCGCCGTGGGCGTGGTCGGCCTCGTCATCATCGCCGCGTTCTTCCCCGGGAAGCGCCGCGGCGGCGGGTCCGAGGCCCCCGCCGAGGCGGCCGAGCCCGCCCTCGTCGAGGTCTGAGGGACAATCGAGTCATGCGACCCGAGCTCCGCGATGCGACAGCCCACCACCGCGCCCCCGCGGCGACGGCCTCTGCGGCGGCGGCCCCCGCGAAGGGCCGTCCCCGCAGCGAGGCGGTGAGCCAGTCCATCCTGGAGGCCGCGCTGGACCTCATCGCGGAGCACGGGACGGTGACCGACGTCAGCGTCGAGGGTGTCGCGGAGCTCTCGGGCGTCTCGAAGGCCACGATCTACCGGCGCTGGTCCTCCAAGGAGGAGCTCATCGCCGCGGCCTTCGAGAGCATCAAGGCCCCCAAGCCGGACGGGATGCCGCGCACCTCGCTGCACGACGACCTCGTCCACATCGGCCACAGCATGCGCCGCACCTACGGGCCCCGCGACATGAAGGTGGTGCGGTGCATGATGACGGTCTTCCACGAGGACCCCGAGTACAAGCACCACCACGACCGGCTCGTGGACCAGCGGCGCCGGTTCGTGCGCGACACCTTCGAGTACTGGGCCGAACGCGGCGAGGTGGCCGCGGACCTCGACCTCGACCTGGCGGTGGCGATGTTCACCAGCCCGCTGCTGACGATCTTCGTCTACGGGCAGTACGCGCACCTCCAGGCCGACGACACCGTCGAGCGCTTCGTCCACCACCTCCTGCGCGGCATCGGCGGCCCGCTCTGCGAGTCCCGCTAGGGGCGGGAAGCGAAGCAGGAAGCACCGCAAGGAGCTCTGCAAGAAGCACTGCAGCGCTCGGCGGCCCCGGCCGGTCATCTGACCGGCCGGGGCCGCTTCGCGTCGCACTCGGGTTTTGCGGCCGGGCCCCGCCGTCCCGCGGGGCCCGGCCTCCGGAAGGAACCGAGGATGTGGTCTTCGGGCGGGCCCGGCGTCGAGGGACACCGGGCCCGCGTCTCTTGCTGGTCGGCCGGTCGTCAGTTCACCGGCGGGTACGCGTTCTCCAGCAGCTCCTGGAACTGCTCCGAGGACCAGTGGCCGGAGAGCGGCATGTCGTCGCGGGCCCCGGAGGGGTTGTTCCCGTTGCGGATGTTGCCGCCGTAGTCCGGGTCGCACATCTCGTCGAAGCCCTTGCCCTCGTCGTTGGGGATCTCCTCCGAGGCGCCGTCGGACTCGCCCGGGGGCTTGATCCAGACGTAGGCGTCGATCCACGGCTCGGGGTCGGCCTGCGGGCGCTCACCGAGGCCGGCACCGGCCTGGTTGCACCAGTTGCCCTTCTGGTACCGCTGGTCGATGCGGGACTCGTCCACGAAGGTCACCGGGTTGGTCGAGGTCGAGGTGCCGGTCGGGCGGTAGTCGCCGCCCCAGCCGTTGCGGCTGGTGTCGATCAGCATGCCGATGTCGTCGTTGAACCCGTTGGCGATGAGCTCGTCGCGCATGGCCTCGGTGAAGTCCTTCTCGTTGTTGAAGTCGTTCCAGTCCACCCACGGGAGGTTCGGGTTCTGGTTCAGCGCCTGGCCGCCGACGTTCTGGTTGACCGCCCAGTAGGGCTCCTCCAGCGCCGAGTAGTTCGCGGTGTTGGAGATGAAGCCGTGCACGTCGTCGGCGGTCATGCCGTTCTCGCCGATGAGCGAGCCGAAGAGCTCGGCCGCGGCGAAGAAGTTGTCGTACTGCGGGTTCGTGTCGCCCCAGCCGATCCAGCCGTGGTGGCCGGCGTCGATGTAGTTGTACGTGTTCGGCAGGGCGCCGAGCTCGGCCGTCGCGTACGAGACGCCGTCGACGTAGTTGCCGTTGGCCTTCATCGTGTCGCAGTTGGCGACCGCGGTCGCGCGCGGCGAGACGTTGGTGACCAGGTTCGGCAGCGAGTCGATCTCGATGACGTTGACGATCTTGAGGTCCGCGTACTTGGACTGGCTCATGATGTCGACGATCGGGTCGATGTACTCGTTCTTGTACTCGGCGATCTCGGTCGCACCGAGCTCGCCGTTGGAGGCGAGGGCGGCGCAGTCGCGGCCGGGCAGGTTGTAGATGACGATCTGGATGACGTCGGCGCCCTGGGCGACCGCCTCGTCCAGGTGGTCCTCCAGGCCCATCGAGCCGGTGGTCGGCGAGCTGTTGCCGTAGATCGCGCTGGTGCGGTCGAGCCACACGCCGGTGGGCTCGTCGGCGATCGCGTCGCCGCCGGGCTCGGCCGCGGCGCGGTCGGACCACTGCGGGTTCACGTAGACCTGGGCGCCGGTGTAGGGGTTGTCGACCTTGTCGCCGCCGCCGGGGTTGCCCGGGTCCTCGGAGGTCGGGGGCTCACTGGTCGGCGGCTGCGTGGTGCCGTTGCAGAGGTCGCCGTTGATCTTGAACTGCGTCGGCGTCGCGGAGGAGCCCGAGCCGATGAAGCCGAAGACCTCGCGGCTCTGGCCGGAGGCGATGGAGCCGTTCCAGCCGACGTCCGAGCCCCGGAAGGTGGTGCCGCTCTGGGAGTGGCTGACGTTCCACGCGCTGGAGACGCTGGTCCCGGAGGGGAAGGTCCACTCGATGTCCCAGCCGTTGATGGCCTCCTGAGCGGTGATCGTGACGTTGGCCTGGAAGCCGCCGCCCCAGCTGCTGACGACCTTGTAGTCGACCTTGCAGCCTTCTTCGGCGAGTGCCTGGTTCGCCGAAGCGAAGGTGAGCCCGGTCGCGGCGAGCGCGGCGACCGCGACACCGGCGATCGCCAGTCTCCTTCTTCGTCGAGGTACTTGCATGTTCGATGTCCTTCGGGGTCGATGGGCGGCCCGATGGCAGCCCGGAACGGGTGTCCATCGAGGGAAGCGCTCCCAAGATGTGCATTGATAATCTCCGATATATGGATGGACTGTCAAGAGGGTCGCCAGGATATTTCACGCATGAACGCTCCCGGGCCACCGCTTTCACGGATGACCGGGCGACCGGCAAGCGCTTGAATCAGTGAAAACGCTCCCGCGCTCACTCGAAGGGTCGCTTAGAAAAACTTCGCTGCCCGGACGCCTCTGAGGCGGGCGTCTCGGAGCGGTCCCGGCCGTGCCGGACGCGCGGAAGCGGGGCCGCGCATCTGCGCGGCCCCGCTTCCGGAGCGGAGTGCCGGTCCGCCCCGCCCGCCCGCGGCGGGTGGTCGATCGCCCGGTCCGCCCGCTAGTCCAGCGGCGGGTAGGCGTTCGCCAGGAGCTCGGCGAACTGCTCGGAGGACCAGTGGCCCGACAGCGGCATCTCACCGCGCGCGCCGCTGGGGTTGAACCCGTTGCGGATGTTGCCCTCGTACGCGGGGTCGCACATCTGGTCGAAGCCCTTGCCCTCGTCGTTGGGGATCTCCTCGGAGGCGCCGTCGGACTCGCCCGGGGGCTTGATCCACACGTACGCGTCGATGCCCGCCTCGGGGTTCACCTGCGGCCGCTCGCCGAGCCCGGCGCCGGCCTGGTTGCACCAGTTGCCCTTCTGGTACCGCGGGTCGATCCGCGACTCGTCCACGAACGTCACCGGGTCCGTCGAAGTGGAGGGGCCGGCCGGGCGGTCGGGGCCGCCCCAGCCGTTGCGGCTGGTGTCGATGAGCATGCCGATCGACTCGTCGAAGCCGTTCGCCACCAGCTCGTCCCGGAACGCGGTCGAGAAGTCGATCTCGCCGTTGAAGTCGTTCCAGTCCACCCACTTCACGTTCGGGTTCTGGTTGAGCGGCTGCCCGCCCACGACCTGGTCGACCTCCCAGTGCGGCTCCTCCAGCGCCGAGTAGTTCGCGGTGTTCGTGATGAACCCGTGGACGTCGGCGGCGGTCATGCCGTTCTCGCCGATGAGCGAGCCGAACAGCGCCGCGGAGGCGTTGAAGTTGTCGTACTGCGGGTTGGCGTCGCCCCACCCGATCCAGCCGTGGTGGCCGGCGTCCAGGTAGTTGTAGGTGTTCGGCAGGGCGCCGAGCTCGGCCGCGGCGTAGGAGACGCCGTCGACGTAGTTCCCGTTCGCGAGCATGGTGTCGCAGTTGGCGGTCGCCGTCTCCCGCGGGGAGACGTTGGTGACCAGGTTCGGGAGCGAGTCGATCTCGATGACGTTGACGATCCGCAGGCCGGCGTAGGCCGGGTCCGACTGGATCTCGACGATCGGGTCGATGTACTCGCTCTTGTACCGGTCGATCGCGTCCGCGGGGAGCTCGCCGTTGGAGGCGAGCGCGGCGCAGTCGCGGCCGGGCAGGTTGTAGATCACGAACTGGATCGCGTCCGCGCCCTGCGCCAGGGCCTCGTCGAGGTGGTCCCGCACGCCCATGGAGCCGGTGGTGGGGGAGTCGTTGCCCTCGATGGCGCTGATCCGGTCGAGCCACACGCCCGTGGGCTGGTCCGCGATCGCGTCGCCGCCCGGTTCGGCCGCCGCCTGCGCCGACCACTGCGGGTTGACGTAGACCTGGGCGCCCTCGTAGGGGTTGTCGACCTTGGCCTGGGCGGCCTCGACCTCGCCGGGGTCCGGCTCCTGCGCGCCGGCGGCGGTGACCGCCAGGCCGCTGACGGTGGCCACCGCGGCGGCCGCGGCCGCCAGGGCGGCGAGCCGCCGGGGTTGTCGTCTGCTTCGGTTCGTCATGTGCCTTCCCTTTGCTCGACGTGTGTTCGAACGACGGCGTCGTCGAACGTCGATGCCCGGGTGCGGCTCCGCGTGTACCGGGTGCCCACGGAAGCGCTCCCAACATCACATCGAAGTTTGCCTATGTATCAGTGTGATGTCAAGGGGTCTGCGACCGGAGAATCCGGAAAAGTCAGATTGGCGGCTTAGATGGCGACTCAGGGTATTGATCCGGCTTCAAAGAGTGGGCAATTGCCCTAAATGGAACAAATCCACTCCGATGTGGATCGATCCCGGCCGAATGCGGCCCGCGGAATCGCGCTCGAATCCGGGCACGCGAAAAAGCCGGTCCGTGCGCGCGTCCCCCCTCGGCCCCCGGGGCCGTGGTGCGCTGCGCTGGACCGGCTTGTGCCAGGCAGGTCTGCGGTCGCCTCGTCGCGACCCCGCGGTCGGAGCCGCGCTACGACTGGGCGTTGCCCGATTCGAACGTGGCCTGGGCTCCGGCGTCCCCTTCGAGCAGGGCCCGGACCTCTGACTCGCGGAACCGACGGTGGCCGCCCGGTGTGCGAATGCTCCCGATCCGGCCGGCCGCCGCCCACCGCGTCACCGTTTTCGGATCGACGCGGAACAGCGAGGCGACTTCGCCGGGTGTGAGTAGGCGGTCCTCGGTCTCCATGATTTCTTCCTCCCCGTGATGAAGACTCACTTCGTGCGTTAAACCCATTACACCACTATTCAGTCAAACCTGCCATGAGTTCTTGGACATACTTTCGGTCGGTAGGTATTGCCTGAACGTACCACGCGTATGTCAACGGCGCTCTGAGCTGATTCCGGCGCTCTAGGAGTTCCCGGGTATGAGGTAGGCACAAGACCCAAGGAGTAACTCCCGTTATCCTCGTGTAGTGGACGAGATCGACCGGACCATCGTGAACCTGCTGCGCGCCGACGGGCGCACCTCTTACGCCGAACTGGCGCGCAGGGTCGGCCTCACCGCGCCTTCGGTGCAGGACCGCGTCGTCAAACTGGAGCGCAACGGCGTCATCGCTGGTTACAAGGCGGTCATCGACTCCGAGGCGATCGGACTCGGGATCACCGCCCTTATCGGTATCATCCCTGACAATTCCGCCGACCACCTGGACATCTGCGAACGCCTCCGCGCCATTCCGCAGATCGAGTCGTGCTATTTCCTCGCCGGGGTCGAGTGCTACCAGCTCAAGGTGCGCGTCCCCAAGATGGGCGACCTCGAACGCCTGATCCATCGCGTCGGCGCGATCCCCGGCGTCGCCCAGACCCGGACCACGATCACCCTCTCCACCAAATGGGAGGACCGCCCGCAGCCGATCCCCGAGGACGGGGACGGCCATGGAGTCGGTTGACCGCACCCGCGACAGGCTCTGGACCAACTGGGCGATCACGACCGTGGAGGCCGACGCGAACCGCTCGGCCGACACCCACCTGCTCCCGTTCCCCCTCCCGCCCGAGTGGGGCGTCGACCTCTACCTCAAGGACGAGTCGGCCCACCCGACCGGCTCGCTCAAGCACCGCCTCGCCCGCTCGCTGTTCCTGTACGCGGTCTGCAACGGCTGGATCGACGAGGGCACGCCGGTCATCGAGGCGTCCAGCGGCTCCACGGCCGTGAGCGAGGCGTACTTCGCGCGGATGCTCGGCCTGCCGTTCACCGCCGTCATGCCCGAGTCCACCAGCCGGGCCAAGATCGCCCAGATCGAGTTCTACGGCGGCCGGGCCCACCTGGTCCGCGACCCGGCCGCGGTCTGCGCCGAGGCCGAGCGCCTCGCCGCCGAGACCGGCGGGCACTTCATGGACCAGTTCACGTACGCCGAGCGGGCCACCGACTGGCGCGGGAACAACAACATCGCCGAGTCGGTGTTCGAGCAGATGCGCCTGGAGCGCCACCCCGTCCCGGCCTGGATCGTGGTCGGCGCGGGCACCGGCGGCACCTCGGCCACGATCGGGCGGTACGTGCGGTACCGCAGGCACGAGACGAACCTGTGCGTGGTCGATCCCGAGCACTCGGCGTTCTTCTCCGGCTGGCGCGACCGCGACCCGAAGGCGGCGAGCGACCGCGGCTCGCGCATCGAGGGCATCGGGCGCCCGCGCGTGGAGCCCTCGTTCATCCCCGCGCTCGTCGACCGCATGGTCAAAGTGGACGACGCCGAGTCGATCGCCTGCATGCGCTGGGCCTCCGAGCGCCTGGGCCGCAGCCTCGGCGGCTCCACCGGCACCAACCTCGTCGCCGCCCTCGCCCTCATCGCCGAGATGCGCGAGGCCGGGCGCGGCGGCAGCATCGTGACGCTGCTGTGCGACTCCGGCCGGCGCTACGGCGCCACGTACTTCGACGACGACTGGGTCGAGTCCCAGGGCATCGACCTCGCCGCGGCGGCGGAGCGGCTGGCGCCGCTGCTGCCGGCCTGACCCGTTCGGGTGACGGCGGCGCCGCGGGAGGCGTTTTCTGTCGCTCCCCAGGGGGAGGCTGGCGGGTGTACTGCCCCGGGGAGGGTGGGGATTCCCCACAGGTATCGACATGTATTGACATTCGGCGGTCCACTCGGTAGCGTCCCCGGAGTAGTAAACGCTTGCCCTCGCAGTCTCCAGCTTGATTGAAACGTTTCATTCATGCTGCTTGCCGGGCCGGTACCCTCCTCTCACTACGGAAGTGAACATGAGGCCCATGACTCCTCCATCCCGGTGGCGCCGCGCCCTCGCGCTCGCCGCCGCCGGGGCCACCGCCCTCGCGGGCGTCCTCGCCGCGGGCGCCCCCTCGCAGGCCCAGGACGACGACGGCATCACCGTCTACCTCGCCTCCGACTCAACCGTCCAGACCTACGACCCCTACTACGAGCCGCAGGCCGGGTGGGGCCAGGTGATCGACCGCTACTTCGACGAGAGCGTGACGATCGCCAACCACGCCATCGGCGGCCGCTCCTCCCGCTCGTTCATCGAGCAGGGCCGCCTCGACGCGATCCTGAGCGAGATCCAGCCGGGCGACTACCTGTTCGTCCAGTTCGGGCACAACGACGCCACCGTCTCGGTCCCCGAGCGCTACACCTCGCCCGACGACTACAAGACCTACCTGCGCGACTACTACATCGCGGGCGCGATCGAGAAGGGCGCCGTCCCCGTCCTCGTCACCCCGGTCTCGCGCCGCAGCTTCGACGCCGCGACCGGTGAGTTCAACGTCTCCTTCCCCGAGTACGTCGAGAAGGTCCACGAACTCCACGAGGAGACCGGCGTCGCGATGGTCGACCTCTCGGCCTCGTCCCGCGCGTACCTGAACGAGATCGGCCCCGAAGAGGCCAAGTCGGTGTTCCTGCACGTGCCTGCCGGGGTCTACCCGAACCGGCCCAGCGGGACCGTCGACGACACCCACTTCCAGGAGTACGGCGCCATCCAGATGGCCCGCCTGGTCGCCGAGGAGACCGCCACCCTCGGACTCCCGTTGAGCGGGCACGTGGTCGACGTCGCGCCCCCCGCCGACGTGCCGGCCGCGCCGGGCGGCCTCGTCGCCGCCACCGTCGCCAACGCGAGCATCACCCTGAACTGGACCGAGCAGGCGGATGCGGACATCTACCGCGTCTACGTGCGCGAGCCGGGCGGCGAGTGGCGCCTGGGCACCACGGCCACCGTCGGGGTCGGCCGCGTCGCGGGCCTCGCCGAGGAGACGGCGTACGAGTTCGCCGTCGCCGCCGTGAACGGCCGCGGCGAGTCCGCGTACTCCGACACGCTCACCGCCACCACCGCGACCGCCGGGTTCAAGTACGACTTCGGCCCCGCGAGCCAGACCGTGGCCCCCGGCTACACCGAGGTCAACCGCGGCACCGCGTACGACGCCGCGAAGGGCTACGGCTTCACCACCGACATGTCCACCGCGATCGACCGCGACCGCGGGGTCGCGACCGACCCGCTCGGCAGCGACTTCGTGGCCTGGTTCGGCGGCTCCTACGACTTCGCGGTCGACGTCGCCGACGGCCTGTACACCGCCCGCGTCCACACCGGCGACTACGTCGGCTCGGCCCGCTCGAACCTGAAGTTCGAGGGGATCGACTACGGGGCGGCCAACGCCGGATCGCGGACGATCCTCACGAAGGACTTCGAGGGGATCGTCGTCGAGGACGGGCAGCTCAACCTCAACGTCTCCGGCCAGACCGGGCACCTGAACGGCCTGGAGCTCACCAGGATCGGCGACGTGCCCGGCTCCGGCACCGAGGGCCCCGACGAGCCGTGCGCCGACTGCGCCGCCCGCATCGAGGACCTCGACCGGGCCCCGGTCGCGGTCGCCTCCGAGGGCGGGAACTACCTGTCCTGGCGCCGCCTCGCCACCGACCCCGAGGGCACGGCCTTCAACGTCTACCGCGACGGCCGGCTCATCACGCCCGAGCCGACCGCGCTCACCAACCTCACCGACGACGGCGGCACCGCCAACGCGACCTACTGGATCGCCACGGTGCGGGGCGGCGTCGAGACCGGCTACTCGGCCGCGTTCGCGGTCTGGGGCGACCAGTACGTGGACGTCGACATGGAGCGGCCCGCGGGCGGCACCACCCCCGACGGCGTCGCCTACGAGTACCGGCCCAACGACGCCACCGTGGCCGACCTCGACGGCGACGGCGCCTATGAGCTGATCCAGAAGTGGGACCCCTCGAACGCGAAGGACAACTCGCAGGCCGGCTACACCGGGAACGTCTACGTCGACGCGTACACGCTCGACGGGGAACGCCTGTGGCGCATCGACCTCGGCGTGAACGTCCGCGCGGGCGCCCACTACACCTTCCTCACGGCCTACGACCTGAACGGCGACGGCAGGGCCGAGGTCGCCCTCAAGACCGCCGACGGCACCGTGGACGGCACCGGCGCCGTGATCGGCGACGCCGCCGCCGACCACCGCAACTCCGGCGGGTACGTCCTCACCGGACCCGAGTTCCTCACCGTCTTCGACGGCCTGACCGGCGCGGCGATCCAGTCCGTCGACTTCCAGCCCGACCGCGGCGCGGTCACCGACTGGGGCGACGGCTACGGCAACCGCGTCGACCGCATCATGGCCGCCGTGGCCTACCTCGACGGGAACACGCCGTCGCTGGTGACCACCCGCGGCATCTACACCAAGATGGAGCTCACCGCCTGGGACTGGGACGGCTCGCAGCTGGAGCAGCGCTGGGCGTTCCGCTCCCAGGACTGGGGCGCGCAGTACTCCGGCCAGGGCAACCACAACCTGTCGGTGGCCGACGTGGACGCCGACGGGCGCGACGAGATCGTCTACGGGTCCCTGACGCTCAACGACGACGGGACGATCCTCCAGTCGGCGGGCCTGGGCCACGGCGACGCGCTGCACGTCGCCGACCTCGACCCGTCCCGCGAGGGCCTGGAGGTCTTCAGCCCCTTCGAGTCCATGAGTGCCTCCGGGAACCGCGCCGCGGCCTTCCGCGACGCCGAGACCGGCGAGGTCCTGTGGTCGGTGCCGGGCACGCGCGACACCGGCCGCGGCACCTGCGGCGACATCGACCCCGGCTACGCGGGCGCCGAGTGCTGGGCCGCCTCGGCCACGGGCGCCTGGAACTCGCGCGAAGGCGAGCTGCGCGCCGCCGACGGCACCCTCATCGGGACCGCCATCCCGTCGGCGAACTCGATGGTGTGGTGGGACGGCGACCTCGGCCGCGAGATCTTCGACCACGAGTTCGACGAGCCCTCCTACACGCCGGTCTACCCGTTCATCGCCGAGTGGGACCCCGCCACGGGCACCCAGGAGGAGATCTTCACCCCCGAAGGCGTGCAGACGAACAACGGCACCAAGGGCAACGCGGTCCTCACCGGCGACCTGCTCGGCGACTGGCGCGAGGAGGTGGTCCTGCGCAAGGAGTCGAACGACGGCGTCCGGATCTTCACCACGACCGTCCCCACCGAGCACACGATCCCGACGCTCATGCAGGACCCGCAGTACCGCCTCGGCATCGCCTGGCAGAACATCTCCTACAACCAGCCGCCGTGGCCGAGCTTCTTCCTCGGCTTCGGCATGGACGACCCCGCGTGGCGCCCCGTCGCCGCCGAGGCCACCCGCGACGCCGCCGCCGCACCGTACGCCACCGGCTCCTGCGAGGTCGACTACCGCGTCGCCGCCGACTGGGGCACCGGCTTCGTCGTCCAGATCAAGGTCACCAACACCGGTGCCTCGGACATCGACGAATGGGACCTGCGCTGGAGGTCCGGCGGGGTCGAGTCCGTCCTCTACGACTGGGGCGGCGAGATCGCCATCGACGGCGGGGCCATGGCCGCCGACCCGGCGTTCTGGAACTTCCCTCTGCAACCCGGCCGCACCAAGCAGATCGGCTTCCAGGGCACCGGCGACCCCGCCGACCCCGGCATGTTCCTGATGAACGGACAGGTCTGCGCCACCGCGTAACCGAACTGCGGCAAACGGCCCGGGCGTTCGCGTCCGGGCCGTCACCATTTTCCGGAGGGCTTGTACAGGCGGCCGTGCCCGTTGGGGATGCGCTCGCGGTCGTACAGGTCGATCGCCTTGCCGCGCAGAGAGGTCGCGGTCCAGGCCGCGGCCAGCAGCAGCATCGCGTCGAACAGGTACAGGAACACCAGCAGGCCGACCGCGGTCGTCACCGCCTGGTACGCGGGCCGGTCCGAGACGTGGAGGACGTAGATCCGGCCCACGGTCTTGAGCAGCTCCATCCCGACCGCCACTGTCAGCGCCGCCCAGACCACCCGCCGCAGCGGCATCACCACCCGCGGCAGGGCCTGGAGCAGCACCGCCGCCAGGATCGCGTTCGCGATGAGGCCCACCACGACCGACACCGAGCGCACCAGCGGCGCCCAGTTCCCGGTCGCCTCGTCCCAGTGCAGCCACGCGAGCACGATCTCCGCGCCCGCGGTGGCGCCGATGGTGATGAGCAGCAGCACCGACACCCCGACGAGGATGCCGAGGTCGATCGCCCAGCGCAGGAACGGGTTCCCCGGCTGCGCGTCGAGCCCCCACACCACCCGGATCGACGCCCGCACCGACTGCACCCACGCCACCCCGGCCACGACCAGCGCGATGGCCGCGAAGATCGTCACCGACTTGCGCGAGCTCTCCAGCACCCCGATGTCGATCACCGGGAGGTTCGTCGAGAGCCACCGCTCCACCGAGTTGTAGATGTCGGGGGAGTTGAGCAGGTAGCCGAAGATCGCGAGCGCGAGCAGCGACATGGAGAACGCGGCGAAGAACGCGTAGTAGGAGATCGCGGCCGCGAGCTGGCCGCCGTGGACCTCGCCGTAGCGCTCGCCGGTGCGCCAGGCGTGGTCGACCAGGTTGGACCGCCTGCGGGAGGACAGGAGCACCCGGTCCCACCAGGCCCCCAGGTCAGGGAACTTCACGCTCCGATTCTGGCAGAGGCCGCGGCGCGGCGCTCGCTCAGTCGCGGATGACCCACGCGTCGGGGTCTTCGAGGAGCTTGGTGACCGAGGTCGGGAGGTCGTCGGCGGCCACGGAGGCCAGCGAGACCGATTCGAGGATGTTGCGCTCCGAGACGCGCAGCGCGATCCACACGTTGGTGAGGGCCGCGGCGGTGCCGGTGTAGGAGACCTGCTCGGGGCGTTCGCCGCGGACGCCCACGAGGGGGCCGTCGACGGCGCGGATGACGTCGGCGAGGCTGATCTGGTCGCCGGGCTTGGCGAGCTGGTGGCCGCCCTCGGAGCCGCGCTTGGACGAGGCGATGCCGCCGCGGCGCAGCTGGAGCAGGATCGACTCCAGGAACTTGCGGGGGATGGCCTGGTCCTCGGCGATCTGCTCGGCCGACACCCACCGGTCCCCGTACCCGGCCATGGCGACGGCGGCGCGCAGGGCGTAGTCGACGCGGGCGGACAGGCGCATGGGGACTCCTCTCGGTGCCGCCGGTTCGGGCGGCAGTATCGACTCTATCTCTAGGGCCGCTGCGGTCCGGCCGTTCGCGGTCCCGCTGTGAGGCGGGCGCGCGGCGGTTCAGTCGTCGACGAGCAGCCGGAGGTACGCGGCGGTCTCGGCGGCGGCCAGGTCGGCGTCGCCGGCGATGATCGCCTCGATCGCGCGGGTGTGGTCGATGTGGGGCTCCTCGGCGAGGACCGGGCCCAGGCCGGCGCGCACGGTCTCGCGCAGCGACTCGGCGAGTTCGGAGTACAGCTCGGCGAGGAGCTTGTTGTGGCTGGCCTCGGCGACGGCCTGGTGCAGGGCGATGTCGGCGGCGACGAACGACTCGGTGTCGCCGACCTCGTGGGTCGCCTCGCGCTCGGCCAGGAGGATGCGCAGGCGGGTGATGTCGGCCTCGGTGCGGCGGTGGGCGGCGAGGCGGGCGGCCTCGACCTCCAGGCCGCGGCGGACCTCCATGGCGTCGGAGGCGGGGCTGGCGGCGATGCGGCGGCGGACGGCGGCGGTGACCTCGCTGCGGCCGACGACGAACGTCCCGGCCCCCTGGCGGATCTCCAGGAGTCCGGCGTGGGCGAGGGCGCGGACGCCTTCGCGGATGGTGTTGCGGCCGACGCCGAGGAGCTCGGCGAGTTCGCTCTCGGTCGGGATGCGCGATCCGAGGCCCCACTCGCCGTCGCTGATCTGCTGCCGCAGCTGCTCGATCACCTGATCGACGAGGGCGGACTTGCGTGTCGACTGCAATGCCACTGGCGGACCTGACCTTCCCGGATCGCGGCCATGGCTTGCGGGGGCCCGCCATGGGGGGTGTGCGTGTTTCCTGACACTAGAAGGATTAAAGCAGACAGCCGTCGCGATACCGTTGACAGGCCGTCAATTCATCCCATGAATTGACTCGATTCTATCCCGGCTGCTGAGGCCCCTTGGCCACTGCCGTGAATCGGTTCAGCCACGATCCGCCGGTGCTCCTCCCGGCGGTTATGAGAGCGATTGCCGGCACCTGCCCACCGCGAACACCCCGGCCTCGAAGGAGCCGTCCCCGTGACGACCGACGCCAGCGCCAGCCCGCCCGAGAGCGGCCTCGCCGAGGAGCTCGAGCACCCCGTCCCGCCGCCCGCGGCCGAGATCGCCGACCCGCTCCCGGGCCGCGCCGCCGTCGCGGCCGGCTGGATGCTCGTCGCCGGGGTCGTCCTCGCCGCCTTCAACTTCCGCACCGCCGTGACTAGCGTCGGCGCGATCCTCGCGGAACTGCGCGAGGGCCTGGGCATGTCCGAGGCCGTCGCCGGGCTCCTCACCACCCTCCCGGTCCTCGCGTTCGCCGGCCTCGGCGCGCTCGCCCCGCGCCTGGCCCGCCGCTTCGGCCCCCGGATGCTCCTCACCGGCGCCCTGGTGGTCATGAGCGCGGGCCTCGTCGCACGCGCGTACGCACCGGGCACCGTGCTGTTCCTGCTCTTCAGCCTGTTCGCGCTCGCGGCGGGCGCGATCGGGAACGTGGCGGTCCCGGTCATCGTCAAGCGCTACTTCCCGAACCGCATCGGGGTCATGACCACGCTGTACTCCACGACGCTCGCGGTCGGGACGGCCGTCGCGGCGGCCGCGACGGCGCCGATCGAGCACCTGGCGGGGGACTGGCGGATCGCGCTGGCGGCGTGGGCGCTGCCGGCGCTCATCGCGATCGTGCCGTGGCTGCTGTGGCGCCCGGCCCCGGCCGCGGCGGGCGCGAACCCGGTCGCGCACCTGCCCGGGGCGGGCCGCTCGCGCCTGGCGTGGATGATGCTGCTGCTCTTCGGCGCGCAGTCGGCCATCGCGTACATCCTCATGGGCTGGACGACGACGATCCTCGCCGCGGACGGCATGTCGGCGGCCGCGGCCGGGTCGATGCTCGGCCTGCTGACGCTGGTGCAGATCCCGGTCTCGGTGGCGGTCCCGATCCTCACCGTCCGCTGGGGCCCGCGCCCGACGTTCCTGGTGCTCATGGCCTGCTACCCGCCCGCGATCGCGGGGCTGTGGCTGGCGGGCGGCGGCCCGCTCACCTGGCTGTGGATGGTCCTGTTCGGCGTCGGCACCTCGGTGTTCCCGCTGATCCTGACCCTGTTCGGGCTGCGGGCGCGGACCCCGGCCGGGACCAGCGCGCTGTCGTCGTTCGCGCAGTCGGGCGGGTACCTGCTGGCGGGGTCCGGTCCGCTGGCGGTCGGGTGGGTCTACGGGTTGACCGCCTCGTGGGCGGTGCCGTTCACGCTCCTGTCGGTGCTGACGCTGCTGCTGTTCGTGACGGGCCTGTTCGTGACGCGCGAGCGGTACATCGAGGACGAACTGGGACAAGCGAATCCGTGAGTCCAGACAAATGCGTGCAAACGATCCCCCGCGGGCGGGCCCGAACCTGAGCCGTGCCACGATAGTGCTGTGGACCACAGTGCGGTGGAAATCGGGAGGCGATCGTGACCAGCGAGGTGTTGTGGCTGCCGCGCCCTGACGCGGTGGAGACGACGAACATCGGCCGCTTCGGGCAGTGGCTGTCGCGCCGGGAGGAGCGGGACCTCACCTCGTACCCGGCGCTGTGGCAGTACTCGGTCGAGCGACTGCGACCGTTCTGGGGCGCGGTCTGGGAGTACTTCGGCCTGGGCGCGACGGTCCCCGAGCACCGCGTGCTCGCCGACGAGACCATGCCGGACACGGTCTGGTTCCCCGACGAGGCCTTCAACTACGCGCGGGCCGTCCTCACCGCCCCGGGCGTGGGCGAGGACGACGTCATCGTCCGCGCCTACTCCGACACCCGGCCCCCGGTCGAGTGGACCCTCGCCGACCTGCGCGAGCACGTCGCCCGCGCCCGCGCGGGGCTCGTCGCGCACGGGGTCCGCCGCGGCGACCGCGTCGCGGCGTGGATGCCGAACATCCCCGAGACCTTCGCGCTCATGCTCGCCTCGGCGAGCCTCGGCGCGGTCTTCTCCTCGTGCGCCCCCGAGTTCGGCGCCAGAGCGGTCCTCGACCGCTTCGCGCAGATCGAGCCGAAGGTCCTCGTGGCCGTCGACGGCTACCGGTACGGCCCCAAGGCGGTCGACCGCACCGAGGACGTGCGCCGGGTCGTGCGCGGCCTCGAAGGGCTCGGCTCGCTCGTGGTCCTGCCGTACCTGGACCCGGACGCCGGGGGCGAGGTCGAGGGCGAGACCTGGGACCGCTTCTGCGCCTACGACGAAGGGGTGGCCTTCGAGCCGCTCACGTTCGACCACCCGCTCTACATCCTCTACTCCTCGGGCACCACGGGCCTGCCGAAGGCGATCGTGCACTCGCACGGCGGCATGGCGATCGAGCACGCCAAGATGCACTCGCTGCACCACGACCTCGGCGTGGGCGACCGGTTCTTCTGGTACTCCACGACCGGCTGGATGATGTGGAACTACCTGGTCTCGGCGCCGATCGTCGGCGCGGGCGTGGTCCTGTTCGACGGCATGCCCGACCCGGCCGGCATGTGGCGCCTCGCCGAGGCGTCCGGCACCACCTACTTCGGCACCAGCGCGCCGTTCCTCATGGCCTGCCGGGCCCGGGGGATCAAGCCGTCCGAGGAGGCCGACCTCTCGCGCCTGCGCGGCATCGGCTCCACGGGCGCCCCGCTCCCGGCGGTCGGCTTCGACTACGTGTACGAGTCGGTGAGCCCCACGGCGCAGCTCCAGTCCCTGTCGGGCGGCACCGACCTGTGCACCGGGTTCATCGGCGGCGCGCCGACCGTCCCGGTCTGGCGCGGCGAGCTGTCGTGCCGGTGCCTGGGCGCCGACGTGCAGTCCTTCGACCCCGAGGGGCACGCGGGGATCGGCCGCGAGGGCGAGCTCGTCATCGCCTCCCCGATGCCCTCGATGCCGGTGGGCCTGTGGGGCGACCCGCTCAAGCACCGCTACCGGGACACCTACCTCACCGACTTCCCCGGGATCTGGCGCCACGGCGACTGGATCACCATCACCGACCGCGGGTCCGCGGTCATCTCCGGGCGCTCGGACGCGACGCTGAACCGCGGCGGGGTCCGCATGGGCACCGCCGAGTTCTACGCCGTCGTGGAGGGCGTCGAGGGGGTCGCCGACTCGCTCGTGGTCCACCTCGACGACCCGGGCCAGGACCGCCTCCTCCTCTACGTCGCGCTGCAGGAGGGCGTCGAGCTCGACGAGGACCTGCGCCGGCGCATCGTCGCGGCCCTGCGCGAGCAGCTGTCGCCGCGGCACGTCCCCGACGAGGTCCGCCAGGTGCCCGAGGTGCCGCGGACCCTGAGCGGGAAGAAGGTCGAGGTGCCCGTGAAGAAGATCCTCAAGGGCGTCCGGCCCGAGGAGGCCGTCGCCCGCGACGCCCTCGCCAACCCCGACGCGCTCCGCGCGTTCCTGCGCGCCTGATCCCGTGCGGCTGGGACGAGTGGAACTCGGAGTGACGTGGGGCCACTGGTAACCCGGTTTCCTTCTGCGGCAAGGGAATTCAAATGGGTGTGTGCCCAGTCGCAGACGTGGGGTCGTTAGTATGTTTCGTGTCGCCCCGGTCGGTTTCCCCCGTAGCCGCCGGGGCGGCGCTCTGCCTCCGGCGCTCCCGTCCGCGGCCCGCCCGCCCGGGCCCTGTGCTCCAATGGTCCGCGTGAACGAAGAGGACGCGGTGGAGGTCGGGGTCGGGCCCTGGGAGGGGCCGCTCCCCGAGGGCGACCGGTACGACCCGGACCTGCTGCGCGGCGGCGACCGCCGCAACGTGGTCGACGGCTACCGCTACTGGACCCGCGAGGCCATCGTCGCCGACCTCGACGAGCGCCGCCACGACTTCCACGTCGCGATCGAGAACTGGCAGCACGACTTCAACATCGGCACCGTCGTGCGCAACGCGAACGCGTTCCTCGCCTCCGCCGTCCACATCGTCGGCAAGCGCCGCTGGAACCGCCGCGGCGCGATGGTCACCGACCGCTACCAGCACGTCGAGCACCACGCCACCGTCGAGGACTTCACCGCCTGGGCCCGCGCCGAGGGCCTGGCCGTCGTCGGGATCGACAACCTCCCCGGCTCGGTCCCCATCGAGACGGCCTCCTTGCCCCGCAAGGCGGTCCTGGTCTTCGGCCAGGAGGGCCCCGGACTGTCCGAACCGGTCCGCGAGGCGTGCGCGATGGTCTGCTCGATCACCCAGTTCGGATCGACCCGCTCCATCAACGCCGGGGTCGCCAGCGGGATCGCCATGCACGCCTGGGTGAGGGAACACGTGTTCGGACAGGGCCCCCGGTCTCACTCCTGATCGTCCAGTGTCGGATACCTGACGCTTCCCTGGGGTTCACGAGGGCGATGCGCCTACATTGAGCCAAGGGAACGTGACTTGGGGTAAGCTCGCCGATGTCATAAGCGAATAGGTTATTCCGCTGGTAGATAGGCGGAGTCGGGCAAAAGTGGAACGATGTCGTTACACTGATCCCCGGCGAACGGCCCCTCGGTTCACGCCGCCGGAGCCGCTCACAAAACTGAAAGCCGAGTCATACTCGTACGGTAGACTCGTGCCAGCCTGCGCCAGACGAACGATCGGCCAGGACCCTTTGACGGGAGGGGTGAGGATGTTGAAGAAGATTCTGACCTGGGGCGGACTTGCGTTCCTAGTATTCTTTGTGGCCTTCAGGCCCGACGAGGCCAGTGGCGTCGTAGGTTCGCTGGCAGGCGGAATCCTCGATGCCGCAAATGGTTTCGCGGCGTTCTTCACGAACCTCGTGACCTGACGTCGGCGGATCGATGACCGATTCCGGTGCAGGCGGCTCGGGGGACAAGAAGGACACCGAGCCGCTGGAACCTCCCAGCCCCCGCGCCCCGTCCGACGGCCCCGCCCCGGGTGCCGCCGAGTCCCCCACGCGCGAGTTCCCCGCTTTCGAGCAGCACAGCCCCCCGGGCGTCGCCACGCCCGGTCCGCCCGGAGGCGCCCCCGCTGCCGCCGCCGGCGACATCGACGGCGTCCGCTACGACGACAGCCCCGCCGGGGGCCTGCTCTCCGGCGTGCGCGCCCCCGCGGTCCCGGACGTCCCGTCCCCGATCTCCGCCCGCTACCTCTTCCCGACCGAGAAGTACCGCGGCGAGTGGCGCCGCCACTGGGTGCACCTCATGCCCTGGTACATCATCGGCACCCTCTCGACCTTCATCATGGGCCTCGCCTCCGGCATGCTCACGAAGTGGGACAACGAGAACCGCGACACCGCCCTGTCGGTCACCGTCATCGTGTGGCTGCTCATCCTCGGCTTCGTCGGCTGGAAGATCCTCGACTGGTACATGGACCGGTTCATCCTCACCAACAAGCGGATCATGCTCATCCAGGGGGTCATCACCCGCTCGGTCGCCATGATGCCGCTCGGCCGCGTCACCGACATGAAGTACTCGCAGACGCCGATGGGCCGGATGCTCAACTACGGCGAGTTCATCATCGAGTCCGCCGGCCAGGACCAGGCGCTGCGGAACGTCCCGCACCTGCCGAACCCCAACGAGCTCTACCTCCAGATGTGCGAGGAGATGTACGAGCCCGAGGCCGTCGACGAGCGCATGGCCGAGCCCGAGGAGGACCTCATCCCCGAGGAGGAGGCCGTCCCGGCCAAGTCCGACGGCACCTGACCTCCCTTCCCGCCCGCAACCGTCACCACCGCACCCGCCGGCCGCCGCCGGCGGGTGCTTCGCGCCGAGCGCCCCATGGCGCCCGTCTCGTGGCATGAATCCGGGAGGCGGCGGGTTGCAGATACTTCGTATACTCGCCTTTGCACCAACCCTCGGTTGCCGATGACACCCATCTTTTGGCAGAATTCCGCCCTGCGGGGCAACTTTCCACCGGGGGTACGTCGTCTGTTGTTCGGACCCCCCAGGGAGACGCGTGAGCGAGGTCAAATCGTCTCAGGACGAGGAGTTCCGCGAGTACGTGGCGGCGCGCTCAGCCGCGCTCCACCGTGCGGCGTATCTCCTCACGGGAAACTGGGCGACAGCGGAGGACCTGGTGCAGACGACGTTGACGAAGACCTACCTGGCGTGGAGCCGGATCAGGACGACTGATTCGATCGACGCCTACGCGCGCCGCATCCTCTACAACACCAACGCCTCCTGGTGGCGCAAGCGGTCCAACCGCGAGAAGCCCACCGAGGTCTTCGAGGACCGGGCCGACCTCTCCCGCGACTTCACCGAGCACGCCGCCGTCCGCGACGCCATGTGGCGCCACATCGCGGTCCTCCCCAAGCGCCAGCGCGCGGTCCTCGTCCTCCGCTACTACGAGAACCGCTCCGACGCCCAGATCGCCGAGATCCTCGGCATCTCGATCGGCACCGTCAAGAGCCAGGCGTCCCGCGCCCTCGCGGGCATGCGCAAGCGCCTCGGCACCCCCGCGTCCGCACTGGGCGTCGCGATGGAACCGAGGGAGGCTGCGTGAACGGGGACATCGAGGCCCTCCTGCGCAGCGGGCTGGCCGAGCAGGCCGAGCGCGCGCCCGCGACGGTCGACGACCCCGCCCTGGCCGACCTCGCCATCGCCGGGGCCCACCGCATCCGCCGCCGCAGGCGCGCCGCCGCGGGCGCGACCGGCGCCGGCCTGCTCGTGCTCGGCGCGGGCGCGTTCGTGCTCCAGCCGCTGCTCGCGACCGAGGACCAGGGCCAGCTCGCGGCCGACACCAGCACCAGCGAGGTCCGCAACGAGCTCGGCATGGAGTTCCTGATCCAGGACGACGAGGGCTACCAGGTCATCAACGACGACGGCGACCGCGTCGCCCTCGTGGACTACGCCCCCCAGGACGTCTACCGCCTCGCCGACGCCTACCTGGTCGTCTCCGCCGAGGAGCAGACCACCGAGCTGATCGGCCTCGACGGCGCCGCCGGCCGCGGTATGAGCTGGCCCTCCGAGATGACCTACAACGTCGTCAACAGCGAGGCCACCCAGTTCGCGATGGTGACCTCGAACGCGGACTACACCGAGGAGTCGTACGCGATCAACGACGCGGTGATCGCCGACCGGACGACCACGATCGAGTTCACCACCAACTTCGAGCTCACCCTCGCCGACTGGTCCGCCTCGACCACCGTCTTCACCGCCGACCTGTGGTCGACCACCGCGGGGCAGGAGAAGCGCTGGTTCTTCGACGAGCAGTACTCGTGGAACCTTGAGTCGGTCGGCTACGCCGGGTACCAGTCCGCGGTGATCCTCGACCAGCAGGACCCGTCGTTCGTGTGCGTGGCCGACCTGGAGCCCGGATCGGGGCTCGCGCAGGTCGGCGAGGACTGCGGCCGGGTCGACTCCCCGTTCGTCCAGGAGGCGCTCGGCGCCGCCGCGGTCGACGAGGCCGCCGCCGACCTCGTGGACACCGCCGTCGCCGAGTTCTCCGGCGAGGGCACGCAGATCTACGCCGACTCCGAGCCCGCCGACCTCGGCGACTACGAGGACCAGTACTACCAGGCCGAGTACTCCCAGCTCGACCCGAGCGGGCGCTGGGAGCTGAGCTACAGCCGCGGCGACTCGACGTGGATCCTCGTCGACTACACCGGGGACGACCCGGCCGTGTCGATCCTGACCCCGCCCGAGGGCGCGGTCATGCCGGTCCTCGACTGCCGGCCCCCGGAGTGACCCCGGTCTGAGCCGCACGTAACAGGAGCGGCCGATTCGGCGGCTGTGACCTGGCGGACTTGACATACTCGCTGCGTGGGTGGAACCGAGTACTTGCTGACCGTCATGGTGACGCTGTTCGTCATCATGGACCCGCCCGGCATCGTGCCGATCTACCTGGCGCTGACCGGGACCATGGACAAGCGCGAGCGCAACCGGGCGGCGCTCCAGGCGACCCTGCTCTCCCTCGGGGTGATCTCGCTGTTCGCCCTGCTGGGCCAGCAGATCATCTCGTACCTCCACATCGACCTCGCCGCGCTCCAGGGCGCCGGCGGGCTCCTGCTGCTGCTCGTCGCCCTCCAGCTCCTCACCGGCAAGGCCGACGACCCGAACGAGGCGGCCACCTCGAACATCGCGCTCGTGCCGCTGGGGACCCCGCTCCTGGCCGGGCCCGGCGCGATCGTCGCGGTGATCCTGTTCGTGAAGCAGGCGCCGTCCCAAGGGGACTACCTGTGGATCGCGCTCGCCATCGTGGTGATCCACTTCCTGATCTACCTGGTGATGCGGTTCTCGGGGCTGCTGGTGAAGATCCTGCGGCGCGGCGGCATCGAGGTCCTGACCCGCATCGCGGGCGTCCTGCTCGCCGCGATCGCGGTGCAGCTCATCGCCGACGCGGTCATGAGCTACGCGGCCCTGTTCGAAAGTTCACCCGGCGCTACCGGTTGGTGATCGCTTTAGGGTTCAATGAACCCATGACGACAGTTCTCGACCTGCCCCTGCACCCGCTGGCCGTGCACGCGCCGATCATCCTCGAGGCGCTCCTGGTGCTCCTCGGCGCCGGCTACCTCTTCGTCCCGCCGCTGCGCCAGCGCGTCGGCTGGGCCGCGGCGCTCCTCGTGCTCCTCGCCCCCGCCTCGGTCTACGGCTCGATCTTCACCGGCGAGCAGTTCGCCGACTTCACCTACGGCGCCGGGGAGTGGCCCGACCCCGTCCAGCAGCACCACGACAACGCGTACTGGCTCCTGTGGACGCTCGTCGCCCTCGTCCCGGTGTGGTTCCTCTTCGCCGGGCTCGACCGCGGCCGCCGCGCCGCGCTGCTGCGCAACGGCGACGCCCCCAAGCCCGCCCCCACCGAGGACGGCGAGACCGCGTCCACCGGCTCCGACGACCCGGCCGCGGCCGGGCGCAAGGTCATCATGTTCATCCTCGGCGCGGTCGCCCTCGCGCTCCTGGGCCTGGCGGCCTGGTGGCTCTTCAAGACCGGGCACACCGGTGCCGACATGGTCTGGGGCGGCGTCGTTCAGTAGCAGCGCTGTTCAGTAGAGCCCTCGTTGAGGAGCGCCGCTCGGCGAAGCGCGCCTCGCGACACGCATGCGGAAGCCCCCGCACCCGATCCGGGTGCGGGGGCTTGCGCATCGTCTAGAACTCCACGAGTCCGATGATGAGGACCGCGAACATGAGGGCCACCGAGACCAGCGTGAGCCACTGGGTCACGAGGCGGGCCCGCTGCTCGGCCGCGTCGATCGCGGCGTGGTCCTGCGGCGGGAGCCGGCGCGGCGGCCCCGTCAGGGCCACCGCCTCGACCCGCCAGCCCGGAGGCGGCGGGACGTTCACCGGCGGGCCCTCGTAGGCGGGCTGCTCGTCGCTCATGAGGAGAGCCTAGCGCCGGACGCGCGCGGGCGCCTCCGCCGTCCGGACGCGGAACGCCGCGGGCGGTGTCCCTCGATCGAGGGACACCGCCCGCGGCGTTCCACTGCTCAGCGCGGTGCGCTAGTCCTGCGCGGGAGCGGGCCGGTCGTTGCCGCCGGTCGGGCGGCGCCGGCGGCGGCGCCGGCGGGCGGGGGCGTCCCCGTCCGCGTCGGCGGACTCGCGCGGCGCCTGCTCGGTGCGGGGCGCCGACGCGCGCGGCGCGCTGTCCTCGTCGGTGCGGATGCGGCGGCGCTGGCGGCTGCGCGGGGCGTCCCCGCCCTGGTCCGCGTCGGACCGCTGCTCGCCGTCGCGCTTCTCGGGGCGCTCGGAGGCGCGCTCAGAGGTGCGCTCACCGCGACGGCCCTCGCCGCGCCCGCGGTCGCTCTCACCGCGGACGCGGCCGCCTTCACGGCCCCCGTCGCGTCCGCCGCGCCCGCGCGGGCCGCCGCGTCCGCGGCCCTTCTTGCGCGGCTCGCCCTCGACGTTCTCCTCGCGCTCGGCGCTCAGGCCGTCGCGCTTGCGGAGCTCGCTCGGGAGCGCCGGCGGGGCGCCCTCGGGGATGTCCAGGTCGGAGTACAGGTGGTCGGAGGTGTGGTAGGTCTCCAGCGGGTCGCCCAGGTCGAGGCCGTTGGCCTTGACGATGATCTTCCAGCGGGGCAGGTCCTCCCACGTCAGGAACGTGACGGCGATGCCGGTCGCGCCCGCGCGGCCGGTGCGGCCGATGCGGTGCACGTAGGTCTCGGCCTCTTCGGGCGCGTCGAAGTTGATGACGTGCGTGATGTCGGGGACGTCGATGCCGCGCGCGGCCACGTCGGTCGCCACGAGCACGTCGATCTTCCCCGAGCGGAAGGCCCGCAGGGCCCGCTCGCGCGCGTTCTGGCCCAGGTCGCCGTGGACCGAGCCGACCGCGAAGCCGCGGAAGTCGAGCTCGTCGGCGACCTTCTGGGCGGCGCGCTTGGTGCGGCAGAACATGATGGTCAGACCGCGGCCGTTGGCCTGGAGGATGCGGGCGGCGACCTCGATCTTGTTCATCGCGTGGGTCATGTAGACCAGCTGCCGGGTGTTGTTCGCGGCCTCCAGGTCGGGGGCGCTCACGTCGGCGGCCACGGTGATCGGCCGGTTCATGTGGCGGCGCGAGAGCGACATGATCGTGTCGGGCATCGTGGCCGAGAACAGCATGGTCTGGCGCTGCTCGGGCAGGAGCTTGAGGATCTTCTCGACGTCCTCGGAGAACCCGAGGTCGAGCATGCGGTCGGCCTCGTCGAGGACGCAGTGCGCGATCTTGTTGAGCTTGATGTGCTTCGACTTGTAGAGGTCGAGCAGGCGCCCGGGGGTGCCGACGATGATGTCGACGCCCGCCTTCAGCGCCTCCACCTGGGGCTCGTAGGCGCGGCCGCCGTAGATCGGCAGGACCCGGATGGAGCGGGTCTTGCCCGCGTCCTCGAGGTCGCGGGCCACCTGGAGGCCCAGCTCGCGGGTCGGGACCAGGATCAGCGCCTGGGGGAGCCCGTCGGAGCCCTCCTCGGCGGAGGTGATCCGGTCGATGATCGGGAGGCCGAACCCGAAGGTCTTGCCGGTGCCCGTGGGGGCGCGCCCGATGATGTCGGAGCCCCGCAGGGCGATGGGGATCGCGTACTCCTGGATCGCGAAGGCCCGTTCGATGCCAAGCGCCGCAAGCGCTTCTACGGTCTCTTCCCGAACGCCCAGGGCTGCGAAGGTCGGCCCGTCGTTGTGGGGCCGGTCGTTGTTCAATTCGTTCACTCTGTTCACCTCGTGGCGGAGGACGTCACCAGATCCGGGGAACTCGGCGCCACATATAGTCTCGTTACACAGCGGCGACGACCGCCGGATTCGGTGAGTCGCCGCTTCGCAGGAGCGGCCCGGTGCAGAAACCGGTACCGCTTGAGGACCGCCTGGTACAGGGATGCCCCTTCGGGGCCGCGGTCCCTCCCGTCCATCCTACGCGCTCCCGGCCCCATCGTCTCGGTGCGCCGCTCCCGGGCGAGCCGCGCCGTTTCGGGACCCGCCCGCGAACGGCCCTTCTGGCCTGCGAAGACGTGCGGATCCGTCCGATCGGCGACACCCGTGTGAAGGCGAGGGCCGCATCCGTCCAGTGGTAACCTGCCCCGGTGTCCGAGACTCCTGATCCCGCCGTGACCCCGGCCGCCGCGCCGGAGGCCCCCAGCCGCGAGGCCGTCGTCGAACTCCTTGGGCTGCTTGCCCTCGGCGAGCTGCTCGCGTTCGAGCGCATGGTCTTCGACGCCCGCCTCGCCCCTGACCTCGGCCGACGCGCCGCCCTCTCGGAAGCGGCCGTGGGTGAGATTCGCAACTACCGGCTCATCGCCGACCGCCTCACCGCGCTCGGCGCCGATCCCGCCGCGGCCATGGCGCCCTTCCGCGAGGCGTTCCGCTCCTTCGACGCCTCCACCTCGCCCCGCGACTGGCTCGAGGCCCTGGTGAAGGTCTACCTCGGCGACGCCGTCGCCGACGACTTCTTCCGCGCCGTCTCCTCCGGCCTGGAGGACGCCGACCGCGAGCTCATCGAGACCGTCCTCGCCGAGAGCGGCGCCGCCGACCTCGCCGCCGAGGAGATCCGCGCCGCCGTCGAGGCCGACGAGTCGGTCACCGGCCGCCTGTCGCTGTGGGCCCGCCGCCTCGTCGGCGAGGGCATCAACCGCGCCCAGGGCGTGGCCGCGGCCAACGAGCGGCTCACCGGGATCATCGTCGGCGACGGCGGCACCCTCGACGCGCTCCTGCGCCGCCTCACCCGCGCCCACCAGGACCGCATGAAGTCCGTGGGCCTCAACAACTAGCCTCCGTAACCGTTTGCGCACGTCCGCGCCAGTGCCGTTACCGAATCGAGACGAACCGGCCGCAACTGGAACCTCCGCTCCGCGCGTCTTCGGGGCGGAGGAGGACTTCAACATGCGGCTCACGAAAAGCCATGTCGTCAGCGGGGTGCTCGCCGTCGCTCTGCTCGGAGCGACGGCCACCGCCTGGTACTTCGCTGCGCAGGCGCGGACCCCGGCCCAGCGGGCCGAGGAGACGGCCGAACCCGACGACAGCGTCATCACCGTCAGGGTCGACCAGGAGCAACTGGTCGACACCCTCGACTTCGAAGCGGTCCTCGACCGCACCGGCGACTTCGCCGTCCCCGCGCCCAGCGCGCCCGAGGGCATCGAGACCGCCCTGGCCTCGAAGATCCCCCTGGACGTCGGCGACGACGTCGAGGCCGGGACCGTGCTCCTGGAGGTGTCCGGCCGGCCCATGATCGCGCTCGAAGGGGACGTGCCCGCCTACCGGGACCTCACCGAGGGCGACACCGGGCCCGACGTCGAGCAGCTCCAGCTCGCGCTCCAGCAGCTCTACGGCACCCCCAAGACCGGCACCTTCGACTCGCGCACCGTCTCGGACCTGAAGAAGCTCTACGACCACGCCGGCTACGACCACGCGACCACCACCGAGGAGGTCGCCACCGAGGACGACGAGACCGACACCGAGGGCACCGGGGACACCGAGGGCACCGGCGAGGGCGAGGAGAACACCGGCGGCGCCCAGACCACCACGGTCGAGCGCGTCGTCCTGCCCGCCTCGGAGATCGTGTTCCTGCCCGACCTGCCCATGCAGGTCTCCAAGGTCAACGCCCAGCAGTCCGCGCCCGTCAGCGCCGAGGAGCCCGTCATCGTGCTCGCCTCCGGCGACTGGAAGCTGGAGGCCAAGCTCGACGAGGAGACCTCCTCGGAGCTGTCCAAGCTCGGCGACGAGGCCGAGCTGGAGTACGGCGACGGCCCCATGGAGGGCCAGGCGGTCGGCGGCTTCGAGCTGGAGGTGCGCGAGGAGGCCGGCGAGACCGACGAGTGGACCGGCGAGGAGGGCGAGGCCGTCGAGGTCACCTACGCCGTCTTCGAGTTCGACGCCGAAGCCCTCGAAGGCATCGAGGACCTCGCCCCCGGCGAGGAGCAGGAGGTCACGCTCGTGCGCGCCCGCTCCGCCGAGGACGCCCTCATCGTGCCCCTCTCGGCACTGTGGACGGACTCGGAGGACCGCACCATGATCACCGTCCTCGACGAGGACGGGAAGGAGGAGCGGCACGTCGAGGTCGACGTGACCCTGCGCCACGAGGGCCGCGGCGTGGTCGTGCCCGTCGAGGGCGAGCTCGCCGCCGGCGACGAGGTCGTGATCGCCTGGCGCGACCGGGAGAACGGCTGATGGCCCGCCGCCCGCGCAAGCCGGAGACCGACACCGAACTGCTCAGCTACGTCACCCCCGGCGGCGAACCGGACGAGGCGTCCGCCGCGGCGCCCGGCGAGGACGCCCCCGAACCCCAGGGCCGCAAGGCCCGCCGCGCCGCCAAGCGGGAGGCGAAGCGGGCCGCCGAGGACGCGAGGGACGAGATCCCCAAGGCCCGCGGCCGCTTCGGCGTCCGCAGCCTGGGCATCGCCTACGAGGCGATCCAGTCCCTGCGCGGGCGCTCGGTGCGGACCTGGATGACCGCGATCGGCATCGCCCTGGGCATCGCCGCCACCGTGGCCACCGTCGGCCTCTCGTCCACCTCCGCCGCCGCCATCGCCGAGCGCTTCGACGCGACCGAGGCCACCCAGGTCACGGTCTCGTTCTCCGACAACATGCGCGACGCCGGGTACGCGCCGACCCTCGAGTCCTCCCAGCGGGTCCGCGACATCAACGGCGTCCTCGACGCCGGGATCGTCTGCGGGTCCACCGAGGACCTCGCCGCCTCCCGCACCGAGGGCCAGGACTACGTCCGCGAGGTCCCCGTCTTCGGCATGGAGCCCGGCGCCATGGAGGCGTACGGCTTCGAGTTCACGCAGGGCGCGGCGTTCGACGAGGGCCACGTGGCCCGCGCCGACCAGGTCGCCGTCATCGACGAGTCCGCCGCCCGCGACCTGGGCTACAACTCGCTCGAAGGCGGCCCGATGATCTACATCGACGGCCGCGAGTACGCGCTCATCGGCGTCTACCAGGCCCCCGAGGGCGAGGCCAAGCTCACCGGCGCCGTCGTCGTCCCGCCGGCCCCGTGCCTGGAGGCCGACGCCGGCTTCGCCCCCGCGCAGGTCTTCATCCGCACCGACCTCGGCGCCGCCGACAAGGTCGCCGACACCGCCCCCACCGCGGTCTTCCCCGAAGGGCCCGACAACCTCTCGGTGTCCAAGCCCTCGGACCTCCGCTCGTTCCGCAAGGGCGTCGAGAACGAGATGCAGGCCCTCCTGCTCGGCCTCGCGGCCGTCTCGCTCGTCATCGGCGCCGTCTCGGTCTCCAACACCGCGCTCGTCTCGGTCATGGAGCGCCGCTCCGAGATCGGCCTGCGCCGCGCCGTCGGCGCCGCCCGCCGGGCGGTGGCGATGCAGTTCGTCTGGGAGTCCACGCTCATCGGCCTCATCGGCGGCCTCGTCGGCACGGTCCTGGGCGTCAACGTCACCGCGCTCGTCTCCCTCTACCGGGACTGGCAGATCGTCTTCGACCCCGGACTCTTCGCCGCCGGGCCCGTCATCGGCGCCGTCGTCGGCGTCGTCGCCGGGGTCTACCCCGCGTGGCGCGCCAGCCGCGTCCCGCCGGCGGTCACCCTGAGGACCTGATCCTCGTTAGACCGGCGTGAACCTCATCGAGGACGCCCGGGACCTGTTCCTGCCCGCCGCCTGCGCCTCCTGCCGGAGCGCCCGGGCGGCGGGCGGCGGCGTCTGGAGGGGCCTGTGCCCCGACTGCGCCGCCGAATTGCGGGCCCTGCGCCCCCGCCTGGCGGCGCTGCGCCAGGCCGCCCCGCCCACGGTCGCCGCCGGGCCCTACGCGGGCGCGCTCGCCGAGGCCCTGAACGAGTACAAGGAGCGCGCCCGGCGCGAACTCGCCCCCGCCCTCGGCGCCCTCCTCGCCGGCGCGCTCGCCGTCGTCGCCCCCGAGGTCCCCGGCGCCGTGCTCGTCCCCGTCCCGCCCACCGCGGCCGCCCGCCGCGCCCGCGGCTTCGACCACGTCGCCGCCGCCTGCGCGGGGCTCGGCGACCTGCGCCCCTGCCTGCGGGCCCGCCCCCGCCCCGACTCGGTCGGCCTCACCCCGGCCCAGCGCGAGGCCGCCGCGAGGCGCAGCCTGCGCACCGCCCGCGCGGTCCGCGCCCTGGCCGCCTCCGGGCGGCCCGCGATCCTCGTCGACGACGTCGCGACCACGGGCGCGACCCTCCGCGCGGCCGCGCTGGCCCTGCGCGGTGCCGGGGTCGCGGTGCCCGCCGCGATCGTGGTCGCCGCGGTTTGAGCGCCGCGGAGGGGATTCGTGGGGCGCGAGTCGGGTACACGTACTGCTGTCGTGATACCGACAGCGCCGATCGGAGGTTCGCCCAAGAATGCGAAGACTTATCTCGCTTCCGGTGGAAACCGTGCGCGGAGGCCCCCCGCATTGGAGAATTCCGGTAGCCGAAGGGTCGACTTTCGGTGACCGAAGGGTTAGTCTCGAAATCTCAGATCGGTAACGAGACGGCAGAGGCCAGTTGGCCCAGAAGTGAACGCCCCCTTGCAGTGAGGCGCTCCATTCGTCCTGACCCGTGAAGGGAGGTAGCGCCATCCGCCGTACCGGAACTTCGGCTCCGGACCCAGCACACGCAACTACGTCAGCATCGCCGCAGCAGGGATGCACCTGGGAGGTTCAGAGGTGGACATCGTCGTCAAGGGCCGCAACGTGGAGGTTCCCGACCACTACCGCGAGCTCGTCGAAGAGAAGATCGAAGGCAAGATCGCGAAGTACCTCGCCCGCTACGACGGGGAGTCGATCAAGATCGACGTCGAGCTCTATCACGAGCCCAACCCCCGCCAGGCCGACCACGCGCAGCGCGTCGAGATCACCTGCCGTCCCAAGGGGACGGTCATCCGCGCCGAGGCGTGCGCCGGGGACTTCCGATCCGCGTTCGAACTGGCCGCCACCAAGCTCGGCCACCAGCTCCGCAAGACCTCCGACCGCAAGCGCGTCAGCCGCGGCGGCACCAAGGCCCCCATCTCGGTCGCGGAGGCGACCGCGAACGGCGGCGGCCTCATCCCGTCCGGGAACACGCTCACGCTGGCCGAAGCCGACCTGGAGGCCAAGGCGGCCCAGGCCCGCTTCATCTCCGAGGACGTCGACCACTTCGACGGCCTCGTCGAGGACCACCTGCCGGGCACCGTCGTCCGCGAGAAGATCCACCCGGGCGAGCCGATGACCGTCGACGACGCCCTCCAGAACATGGAGCTCGTCGGCCACGACTTCTACCTGTTCCACGACAAGGAGACCGGCCGCCCCTCGGTGGTGTACCGGCGCCGCGCCTTCGACTACGGGCTGCTCAGGCTCGACCTGTAGCGGCGGCTCCAGCGAACGCGGCGGGGCCCGGGCGAGTGATCGCCCGGGCCCCGCTCCGCGTCTGGGCTAGCCCTCCAGGGCCGAACCGGACTTCCAGTCGTCCCAGGACTTGATCCAGAAGCCCCAGCCGTTGTCCCACGGCATCTCGCGCGGGGAGCCGCTGACGTCGACCGGGTCGCCGCGCTGGGCGATCCCGTAGAACCACTCCGCGTTGGCGTCGCTCGCGTTCAGGCACCCGTGCGAGAGGTTCGCCGAACCCAGGCTCCCGTTCCACGGCGCGCCGTGGACGAACTCGCCGGAGGCGTTGATGCGGGTGGCCCACTTGACCGGAGTCGAGTAGTAGCCCTCGTCGCCCTCCTCGCGCCCGGGCGAGACCATGACCTTGTCGGCGAACTTCTCCATGACCAGGTGCACGCCGGTCGCGGTGTAGTACTCCCACTCCTCGCCGTTGCCCCCGGAGATCGGGATCTCCTTCTCCACCTCGCCGTCGAACTTCACGGTCATGGTGTGGGTCTCCAGGTCCGCGTGGGAGGTCTGGGCCCGGCCGATCTCCATGACCGACTCGTGGTTCTCGTCGCCCCAGGTGTCGCCGCCCAGGAACACGCCGTCGAAGTTCGCCGTGAAGGTGACCTTCTGGTACGGCTGCCAGTACTCCTTGGTCCGGTAGATGACCTGGGAGTCGCTGATCCAGTTCCAGGCCCCCTCGTGGCCGTGCTCGGACTCGACCTTGAGGTTCTTCTCGACCTCGGCGCGGTCGGGCGCGTCCTCGGTGAAGAAGACGATGATCGGTGCGCCGACGCCGACCGTCTCCCCCTCCACGATGGGCGTCACGTCGGCCACCGCGAAGCCGCTGCCGTCGCGGCGCTCGGTGGAGAAGGTCTGCTCGAACTCGGTGACGGTGCCGTCGGAGCTGACGGCCTTGGCGGCGACGGTGTGCACCGACCCCGCGTCGAGGACGCCGTTCGAGGTCCACGCGGTGAGGTCCTCGGTGAACTCGCCTTCGATGGTCTTGGATCTGTCGGAGGTGACGTTGACCTCCTCCAGGATGCCGTCAACCACCGACAGGTTGAACGGCTGGGAAGGATCGTGGTCGTCCACGGCGTCGAGCGACACCACGGGCACGATCGGGGCCGGCGTGAACGTACCCTGCTGGGGCTCGGCGCACGCGGCCAGCGGCAGCAGGGACGTCGCCGAGGCAGCGACGAGAGTCCGGCGTTTCAAAGGGGGTTCCTCCACAAAGCGAAGCGACGCGATAACTATATCCTCGACGCCCGGCACCACCCCTCGGGTTGCACCTCAATCGCTGCTCAACACAGCCCACACCAACGTGTCGCGCCGGCGGCCCGCCAGCGTCGGCAGTCCGCCGCGCTCGACGCCCTCCAGCCGGAAGCCCGCGCGGCGCAGGACGGCCTGCGACGCGGTGTTGTGGAGGTCGGTCCCGGCCCACACCCGGTCCAGCCCGACCTCGTGGAACGCCCAGCGCCGCAACAGGTTCACCGCTCTCGTCGCGTACCCGCGGCCGCGCACCGCGGCCCGCAGGTCGTACCCGATCATGCCGGTGCCGACGATCCGCGCCACGTCGTAGAGCCCGATCGTCCCCTGGTAGCCCTCGCCGTCGTCGATCGCCATGAGCGCGCTGCGCCCGCGGAGCCAGTCGACCGCCGCGCGCCACTCGCACACCTCGCGCGCCTCCGCGGCGCTCGGCGGCAGCGGCAGGGCCGCCCCGGCGTACACGTCCGGGCTGGAGCGGTGGCGCAGGTGCGCCGCGAAATCCCCTGGTACGAGCGGGCGCAGGGCGATGACGCCGTCGCTCAGGGACCCGCCCGGCAGGTCGGGGAGCACGCGCGGCGCCGGGCCCGTGCCGTCGCCCGGCAGCAGCCCCAGGGTCAGCGCCTCGGTCCCGTCCCAGGCCGCGCCGCGGGACACGCCGCCGTCGGGCCGCAGGCCCGCGCCCATCGCGGCGCGGATCGCCGCCTGGTCGCGCACCGGCGGCCGCGCCTCCAGGCGCGTTGCGCCCGCGTCGAAGATCACCGGTGACACGGCCCGCAGCATCGCCGAGGCGAGCCGCTTGCCGCGCCGCTCGGGGGCGACCCAGTACCGGACGCCGGCGACGGGCGCGCCGCTGAACGACAGCGCGCCCCAGACCGCCTCGCCCTCCGGCGACACGGCCACCGCGTCGGGGGTGAACCCGCAGTCCACAGTCGCACCGGGATCGGCGGGGCGCAGCACGAACGCCGTGGTCTCGACGGGTTCGAAGTACTGCACGTCCTCAGAAAAGCAGTCCGCGCGCGGTGCGTCAACCGTTTGCGGAGTTCGAATTGCGCAGGATGCGCCGATGCGGGCGGATCAGGCGAGGTCGTCCGGGAACAGGCTCCCGACCCACGAGTCGGCGCGCCCGTCCGCGCCGTGGCGCAGCCCCCGGCGGACCCCCTCGACGGTGAACCCGGCCTTCTCGGCGACCCGGCGCGAGCCCTCGTTGCCGACCACGGCCCGCCAGTCGATCTTCTCCAGGCCCAGCGCGTCGAAGCCGAGCCGGACGACGCGCGTCACGGCGGCGGTGGTCCAGCCGCGGCCCCGCGCCCACGGCGCGGCGTGGAACCCGATCTCGGCCTCGCCGGGCTCGCGGAGGCTGAGCTGGACGCTGCCGGAGTACCGGTCGTGCGCGTCGGCGAGGACGTAGAGGACCGCGGTCCCCTCGTCGCGGCGCCTGCGGCTGGAGGCGAGCCAATCGGCGGCGTCGTCGCGGGTGTAGCCGCGCGGCACCGTCGTGTACCGCTGGGTCTGCTCGTCGGCGCAGGTCGCCGCGAGGTCGTCGAGGTCCGACTCGCGCAGGGCCCGCAGGCGCAGCCCCTGGGCGCCGGTCTCCAGGACCGGCTGCGGCGCGGTGAAGAACGCGGCCTGGAGCTTCATGGCCGCGTAGTGCGGCGGCGGGTCGCCGGGTCCGCGCAGGTCCCCGGGGAGCATCCCGCCGATCCAGCAGTCGCGCGAGACCCCGCGCTGGTTGACGCCGCCGCGGGAGATCCCCTCGACGGTGAACCCGGTGCGCAGCGCGGCCAGGCGCGAGGCGTGGTTGCCGACGATCGCGTCCCACGCGATGCGGCGCGCGCCGAGGCGCGCGAACCCGAACTCGACGGCCGCGCGGATGCCGCGCTGGGCCACCCCGCGCCCGCGCGCCCACGGCGCGGTGACGTAGGTGATGGTCATCTCGCCGGGGAAGGACTTGGTCAGCGCCATCGAGCCGACCAGGCGCCCCGCCTCCTCGACCGCCCACCGCGGGTTCGCCCCGCCCCAGTGGCGGCGCTGGGTCTCCACGTACCGGTCGCGCGCGGGTCCGGTCCACGGGAGCGGCATGACCAGGAAGCGCTCGATGAGCGGGTCGGCGTAGATCCGCGCGAGATCGGGCAGGTGCCGCTGCTCCCAGGCGACGAGCCGCAGGCCGTCGGCGTGGAGGGTGACCGGTTCCATAGCCCCCGATTGTGCCCCACCGGCTGCGATCGGGGCCAGCCGCCGCCTACGCGTAGTATTGACCGGGAATTCCACCCGTTCTGGTACGACCTTGCTGGGAGCTGATCTTCCGTGTCCTTGTTCGAGAAGGTACTGCGGGCCGGCGAAGGCCGCGCGCTCAAGCGGCTCAACGCGATCGCCGACGCGGTCGACTCCTTGGAAGACGAGTACAAGGCGCTGACCGACGCGGAGCTGCGCGCGCTCACCGACGAGTACAAGGAGCGGCTCAAGGACGGCGAGACCACCGACGACCTGCTCCCCGAGGCGTTCGCCACCGTCCGCGAGGCCGCCGACCGCGTCCGCGGGATGCGCCACTACCACGTGCAGCTCATGGGCGGGGCCGCCCTCCACCAGGGCAACATCGCCGAGATGAAGACCGGCGAGGGCAAGACCCTCGTCTCGACGCTCCCGGTCTACCTCAACGCGCTCACCGGCAACGGCGTGCACCAGGTCACCGTCAACGACTACCTGGTGCGACGCGACGCGGAGTGGATGGGCGAGATCCACCGGTTCCTCGGCCTGAGCGTGGGCATCGTGCTCCCGGGCGAGGGCTCGGAGAAGCACCGCGCGGCCTACGCCGCCGACATCACCTACTCCACGAACAACGAGCTCGCGTTCGACTACCTGCGCGACAACATGACCGGCTCGGCCGACAACCTCGTGCAGCGCGGCCACAACTTCGCGCTCGTCGACGAGGTCGACTCGATCCTGGTCGACGAGGCCCGGACCCCGATCATCATCTCGGGCCCCGCCGAGCACTCCAAGCGCTGGTACACCGAGTTCGCGAACATCGTGCGCACCATGAAGCGCGACGAGCACTACGAGGTCGACGAGGGCAAGCGCACCATCGCGATCACCGAGGCCGGCGTCGCCCGCGTCGAGGACCGCCTCGGCATCGAGAACCTCTACGACTCGGTGAACACCCCCCTGGTCGGCTACCTGAACAACGCCATCAAGGCGCAGGAGCTGTTCGAGCGCAACCGCGAGTACATCGTCTCCGACGCCGACGAGGTCCTCATCGTCGACGAGTTCACCGGCCGCGTGCTCGCCGGGCGCCGCTTCAACGAGGGCATCCACCAGGCCATCGAGGCCAAGGAGAAGGTGGAGATCAAGCAGGAGAACCAGACCTTCGCGACCACCACGCTCCAGAACTACTTCCGCCTCTACGAGAAGCTCGCGGGCATCACCGGCACCGCGCAGACCGAGGCGTCGGAGTTCAACAACGTCTACGGCATGGGCGTCATCCCGATCCCCACGAACCGGCCGATGATCCGCCGCGACCAGCCCGACGTCATCTACAAGACCGAAGAGGCGAAGTACCAGGCGGTCGTCGACGACATCGCCGAGCGCCACGAGACCGGCCAGCCGGTCCTCGTCGGCACCGTCTCGGTCGACAAGTCCGAGATGCTCGCCGGCCTGCTCAAGCGCCGCGGCATCAAGCACAACGTCCTCAACGCGAAGAACCACGCGAAGGAGGCCGACATCATCGCCCAGGCCGGCAAGCTCGGGGCGGTCACGGTCGCCACGAACATGGCCGGGCGCGGCACCGACATCATGCTCGGCGGCAACCCCGAGTACATGGCGGCCGAGGAGCTGCGCACGCGCGGCGTCGACGAGGCCGAGGAGGCGGAGTACGCCGCGGCCTTCGAGGAGGCCAAGGCCAAGTTCGACGAGATCTGCGAGAGCGAGGGCGAGGAGGTCAAGGACGCCGGCGGCCTGTACGTGCTCGGCACCGAGCGCCACGAGTCCCGCCGCATCGACAACCAGCTCCGCGGCCGGTCCGGGCGCCAGGGCGACCCCGGCGAGTCCCGGTTCTACCTCTCGCTCTCGGACGACCTCATGAAGCGCTTCAACGCGGACGCCGTGCGCGCCATGATGAACCGCATGCGCGTGCCCGACGACGTGCCGATCGTCTCCAAGCTCGTGACCCGCCAGATCGAGTCGGCGCAGTCGCAGATCGAGGGCCACAACGCCGAGATCCGCAAGAACGTCCTCAAGTACGACGAGGTCATGAACAACCAGCGCACCGTCATCTACGACGAGCGGCGCAAGGTCCTCGACGGCGCGGACGTCTCCGAGCAGATCGAGCACTTCATCGACGACGTCCTGGAGGCGTACGTCGCGGGCGCGACCAGCGAGGGCTACGGCGAGGACTGGGACCTCGACGAGCTGTGGTCGGCCTTCAAGCAGCTCTACCCGATCGGCCTGACCCACAAGGAGCTCGTGAAGCGGGCGGGCGGGCTCGACGAGCTCGACGCCGAGACGCTCCTCAAGGCCGTCAAGGAGGACGCGCACGAGGTCTACGCCGGCCGCGAGGCCGAGTTCGGCGAAGAGGTCCTGCGCAAGCTGGAGCGGCGCGTGCTGCTCCAGACGATCGACCGGAAGTGGCGCGAGCACCTGTACGAGGTCGACTACCTCAAGCAGGGCATCAGCCTGCGGGCCTACGCCCAGCGCGACCCGGTCATCGAGTACCAGCGCGAGGCGTTCGACATGTTCCAGACGATGCTCGACGGCATCAAGGAGGACACGGTCCGCTTCCTCATGAACGCCGAGCTCAAGACCAAGCCCGAGGGCGGGGCCGCCGAGCCGGAGGCCGAGATCCGCGGGCTCGAACCGCTGCGCAAGCCGGAGATGCTGCTCCAGTCGGCGCCGTCGATCGACTCCGCGTCGGGCGTCCAGGAGCAGGCCACGACCGAGGACGGCGCGGTGTTCAAGCGCCCGCCCAAGCCCGTCGCCGGCCAGAAGCGCGACGTCAAGCGCACCCCGGGCGCGGGCCAGAAGGGCGCCGCGAAGGTCGCCTCGAAGTCGGCGCGCGCCTCCGGGCCCCGCAAGGCCGCCACCGCGCCGCCCGCGCAGCAGGCGAACCCGCAGCAGCGCCGCGTCGAGAAGGTCGGCCCCAACGAGCTGTGCCCGTGCGGCTCGGGGAAGAAGTACAAGCGCTGCCACGGCGCGCCCGGTGCCGCACACTAGAGGCATGGCGCGCATCTACGTACCCGCGAACGCGGCACTCCTGCGGACGCTGGCCGGCACCGGTGAGATCAAGCCGGTGTCGGCCGTCCGCACGGTCACCTCGTGGCTCCGGCGCGAGGCGCCGGGCGCGGACGAGGAGGACCTGGAGTACACGGCGTTCGCCGACGCGGCCCTGGACTCGCTGCCGCTGCTGGCGGGCGGGGTCCCGCGCCGGATCGTGGTCTCCGCGGACGTCCCCGGCGACCTGCTGTCCGAGCACGCCGAGGGCACGGCCGCCGACTTCGACGGGGTCGTGAAGCTCAAGCGGGTGGCGGCGTTCCACGCGGACGACGCGTCGGCGGCCGAGGAGGTCGCGCGGGCGCTCGCCGCGGACGAGCCGGACCTCGACGCGGTGGAGGCGCACGTCCTGGACTGGTACGCGCCCTCCGAGGCTCAGGACTTCTTGGCGGCCTTGGACTGAGGCTTCGCGGCCCCGGCCTTCGCGGGCTTGGGCAGGAGCAGCCCGTACGCGAGGACCGCGCACAGCGCCCCGGCGAACATCGCGGTCATCGACCCGTTGTACTGCCACTGGAAGCTCAGGGCGAGGAACGCCTCGTCGAGCGGGGACACCTCGTTCAGCCCGGTGTTCAGGACGACCTCGACGCCGACCTGCGCGATGACCGTGGCCGCGAGCCAGATCCCGCCGGGAAGGGCCCCGGCGAGCAGGTGCCCGAGGAGCTTGACGCCGGCCTTCTTGGCCCGCAGGTACAGGAACGCGCCGATGCCGCAGGCGATGCCGGCGACGAACGGGATCGCGGTGCCGAGCGCGCCGTACTCGTCGAGAGGGTCGGAGAACAGGCTCACCGAGGACGCGGCCTCGTAGAACCCGCGGCCGAACATGAACGCGAGCAGCAGGAGCGTGGCGCTGAGCCCGGCGACCACCGCGACCGACCGCTTCGGCAGCGCGAACAGGCCGCCCGCGATCGCGGAGCCGAACAGCACCAGGCCCACCGCCAGGGCGATGTCGGCGTCGGCGCTGAAGGAGAAGTAGGCGGCGGCCCCGGCGGCGAGGCCGAGGACGAGCGCGCCGAGCACGGTGAGGGCCTGCTGCGGGCCCTTGACCAGGCGCGGGGTGACGACGCCGGCGACCGCGCCGGCGAAGACGGTGACGATGATGGGGCTGAACAGGGAGTTCGCGAGGATCATGACGCCGGTGTCGTCGAGGCCGTCGGCCATGCCGGTGAGGCGGTACAGCGAGTAGACGACGCCGGCGAGGGAGAGGACGGCGGCGACGGCGAGGATCCAGAGCGCGGCGGGGCCCGGCCGGGGGGCGGCGGGCGCGGTCGCGGCGGTTTCGGCGTGCTGCTCCTGCGTATCGGTCACGACCCCAGAGTACGGACCCCGGTCCCGCGCGCCGTCCGCGGCGCCGCCGTTGTGGCCCGCGCGCGGCCACCGGCCGCGGTGCCCTCCTTTGTTCGCATCGCACCGGTTCACCGGGGTCGGATTGTGCGAGGATGGCGGTAGCGAAACGGGTCGAGTAACCTCGTGTTCAAAGACTGATTATCGCAATATCCGTCGAATCAATGGGAGGGTGCGATGGACGCCTTGTTTACGGTACCGAAGCCGGAGAACGAACCGGTCAACACCTACGCGCCCGGCACGCCCGAGCGCGAGCGGCTCCAGAAGAAGCTCGCCGAACTCGCCGGCACCCGCCTCGACCTGGACCACAGCATCTCGGGCGAGTGGCGCCGCGGCGCCGGCGCCGAGATCGAGGTCGTGCAGCCGCACAACCGCGGCCACGTCCTCGGCACCGTCCGCGAGGCCACCGCCGGCGAGTGGGCCGACGCCGTCGCCGCCGCCAAGGCGGCCCGCCACGACTGGATCCGCACCGACTTCGCCGACCGCGCCGCCGTCTTCCTGCGCGCCGCCGAGCTCATCTCCGGCCCCTACCGCGACGTGCTCAACGCCGCGACCATGCTCGGCCAGTCCAAGACCGCCGCGCAGGCCGAGATCGACGCCGCGTGCGAGCTCATCGACTTCCTGCGCTTCAACGTCGCCTTCGCCGAGGGCATCTACCGCGAGCAGCCCATCTCCTCCAAGGGCCTGTGGAACCGCATGGACCACCGCCCGCTCGACGGGTTCGTCCTCGCGATCACCCCGTTCAACTTCACCGCCATCGCCGGGAACCTCCCGACCGCGCCGGCCCTCATGGGCAACACCGTCGTGTGGAAGCCCTCGCCGACCCAGCAGTTCGCCGCGCACTTCGTGATGCGGGTGCTCCTGGAGGCCGGGCTGCCGCACGGGGTGATCAACATGGTCACCGGCGTCGGCGAGCACTCCGAGACCGCGCTGCTGGACCCCGACCTCGGCGGCATCCACTTCACCGGCTCCACCAGGACCTTCCAGCACCTGTGGTCCACCGTGGGCAAGCACATCGGCGGCTACCGCACCTACCCGCGCCTGGTCGGCGAGACCGGCGGCAAGGACTTCATCATCGCCCACCCCAGCGCCGACCCGCACGCGCTCGCCGTCGCGATGGTCCGCGGCGCCTACGAGTACCAGGGCCAGAAGTGCTCGGCGCTCTCGCGCACCTACGTGCCCGCGTCGCTGTGGAGGAACGGGCTGCGCGACGCCGTCGTCGGCATGACCGAGGACATCACCTACGGCGACGTCACCGACTTCACCAACTTCGGCGGGGCCGTCATCGACGCCCGCGCCTACGCCAAGCACACCGCGCTCTTCGAACGCCTGCAAGGCGACGCGAAGGCCACCGTGGTCACCGGCGGCACCGCCGACGACTCGCAGGGCTTCTTCGTGCAGCCCACGCTCATCGAGTCCACGGACCCGACGCACGAGCTGTTCTCCGAGGAGTACTTCGGGCCGATCAACGCCGTGCACGTCTTCGACGACGGCGACTTCGACGCCGTCATGCGCCAGGCCGCCGACATCGCCCCGTACGCGCTCACCGGCGCGGTCTTCGCCACCGACCGGGCCGCCATCGCCCGCGCGAGTGAAGAACTGCGCTTCGCGGCCGGCAACTACTACATCAACGACAAGCCGACCGGCGCGGTCGTCGGCCAGCAGCCCTTCGGCGGCGCCCGCGGCTCGGGCACCAACGACAAGGCCGGCTCCTGGCAGAACCTCGTCCGCTGGGTCAGCCCGCGCTCCATCAAGGAGAACTTCGTCCCGCCGACGGAGTACCGCTACCCGCACCAGGGCTAGCCCGTCCGCGAGGAGGGCCCGGACCACGCGGTCCGGGCCCTTTCTATGCTTACGGGATGACGAAGCGTGAGCATCCGCTCAAGGGCGAGTTCGACACCGCCGAGGCGCGCTGGGAGCGCACGACGCACGAGGACGGCACTCCCGCCGCCCTGGAGATCGGCTACGCCGACAACGGCCTGGTGGCCCTGCGCATGGCCGAGGACCCCGAGGGCGACATCCTCATCTACACCCCGTCGGAGTGGGAGGCGTTCGTCGAGGGCGTGCGCGACGGCGAGTTCGACATCGAGACCTGGGACGACGAGCCGATCGTCGAGGTCATCGACGACGGCGAGGACGCGCCCGCCAAGCAGTAAGACCGCGACTCGACGCGCCCCGGAGGTCCGCCTCCGGGGCGCGTTCGGCGTCCCTCGAACGTGCCAATCTGAGAATCCGCGTTCCCGTGTGTATCCCGGGTGAACGCCCTGCCTCTTCCCTGGTGAAAGCCGCGATATCCGTCAGCCCGTGGCGTTCGCGGCATTCCGGGCTTGAGTGCCCTTCGACCTATCGGACCAGGCGTGGACCCCACGCCCGGCAGAAGGTGAGGAGAATCGGCATCGAAGAGATCCCCCTCCTCACCGACAACCGCATAGACCCCCGAAGACGACCAGAGGAGCTCCCATGCGATTGGTGTTCGCCGAGAACGAACCCCATCTGAAGCCCAATCCGCGCCGCGACCACATGAGCGGCGTGCCCGAACTCGCCTACTCCACTCTGGACCGCCACGGCGGCCGCGTCCTCGCCCCGGGCCAGGTCGTCCGCACCGCGGGCCGCTCGGCCCCCGTCGGCACTATCTACCGCTACGACCGGCTGCTGGTCGACGAGTCGGTCATCAACGACGAGGCGGCCCTCCGCCGGCTCGAAGGGGCGATCCGGCCCAGCGGCATGACGATCGAGAGCCAGCCCGCGAGCACGCTCGTGCCCGGCCAGGGCTCGTACCGCGTCCCGGTGGTGAGCGCCCACGGGGACCACGCCGGCGTCGACGCGTGGTCGCTGCTCCAGCGCCTGCGCACCGACACCAGCGAGGAGAGCCTCCCGGTGGAGCTCCTCGACAAGGTCCGCCTGGAGCACCTGATGATCTGCTCCAAAGGCGGCATCGGCATCGGCGGCGGCGAGACGCCGGCCGGGGGCCCGCGCGCGGCGTCCCTCGGGCGCGTCCCGGTCGACATGGTCAACCCCATGCCCTCGCGCCGGCGCCTCGACCGCCGCCTGCGGGTCGCGGTGCTCGACACCGGCGTCCCGAACCGCCACCCCGCGTTCGACGTCTCGGACCGGTCCGAGGACGAGGACACCTTCGTCGTGGTCGACCACGCCTTCCAGGTGAAGCTCGGCGAGCACTCCGACTCCCCGGCGATCCCGCTGGACGACCCGTGGGAGGGGCCGGTCCACGAGCCGACCCTCATCGGCGAGGTCGCGAGCCACTTCGGGCACGGCACCTTCATCACCGGGCTGCTGCGGCAGCTCTCGCCCGACGTGCAGGTCTACTCGCTGCGGGTCATCCACAACGACGGCCTCGCGTACGAGCACGACGTCATCGGCGCGCTCCACCACCTCGCGGACCAGATCGAGGCCGCCCGCGGCGGCGACGCCGAGGCGTACGCGGTGGACGTGGTGGTCCTGGCGATGGGCTACGTCGACGAGAACCCGCACGACGAGCCGGGCGGGTGGATCGGCGACGCGGTGAACCGCCTTGCGGCGCTGGGCATCCCCGTCGTCGCCGCGGCCGGGAACCAGTCCTCGGACCGGCCGTTCTACCCCGCCGCGTTCGCCGCGCACGAGCCGCTCGCGAACGCGGCGCCGATCGTGAGCGTGGGCGCGCTGAACCCGAACCTCGAGATCGCGATGTTCTCCAACGAGGGCCCGTGGGTCTCGTGCTACGCCACCGGGGCCGGGCTGGTGAGCACGTACCCGTGCGAGGCCGAGGGCTCCCGCGAGCCCGAGCGCCGCTCGAAGTCGAGCGTGCGCAACCGGTTCCGCGAGAGCTACGACTTCGACGACTTCTCGTCGGGGTTCGCGGTCTGGAGCGGCACCTCGTTCGCGGCCCCGGTCGCGGCGGCCTATCTGCTGAACGCCATCGCCGAGTCGGGGGTCGAGGAGGTGCAGGACTCGGTCAAGGCCGCGGAGCGCGCTCACGCGGCCCTCGCGCGGCTGAAGAGTCGCTAGCCTGAAGACATGAACGCGATATCAGCTCACTCGGTGGCGGCGGTGGACTACGACCGGTACGCGCGGCTCTACATCGCCGCGCGCGCCGGCGACAGCATCGCGCAGCGCACCCTGATCGAGGAGCTCAACGAGCCGCTCTGGCGAGTGGCCCGGCGGGCCGGCCTCGACCGGGAGAGCGCCGCCGACGTGGTGCAGACGGCATGGCTTCGACTGTGGCGCACCAGGGACGGGCTGAACCAGCCTCGCGCGCTGACCAAGTGGCTGCGCACCACGGTCAGCCGCGAGGCCTGGAACGTGGCCGGCCAGTCGCGGCGCGAGGTCGTCTCGGACCCGGTCGACATCAAGGAGCCGGTCATCGACGGCATCGAGGACGACCTGGTCCGCGACGCCGAGCGCGAGGCGGTGCGCCGCGCCTTCCTCGCGCAGGACGACAAGTGCCGGGCGCTGCTCGCCTACGTGGCGGCGTTCGCCCGGCCGGATTACGACGTCATCTCCGAAGAGCTCGGGATGAAAAGGGGGAGCATCGGACCCACTCGGGGCCGGTGCCTGGACAAGCTGAGAAGGACCCTGCTGGACGACCCGTCCTGGGGCGCAGGTGAGGAGCGGAATGCAGATGGAACCTGACAATCGGGACCAAGGCGAGTTCGAACCGTTGGACTCCTGCGACGAGCGGATCCTCGCTGTCATCAACGAGCTCCACCGGCGCGACGACCCGGTGCCGTACGACCTCAACGAGCGGGTGCACTTCGTGCTCGAACTGGAGGCGGCGCTCGACGCCAAGGTCGCGTCGGTCTACCGCCCGGCCGAGCTCACCCTCGTCCGGGGGGAGGCCGAGCTGACGGTGAACCAGGGGGACCCCGCCTCCATCACCTTCGACTGCGAGACCGTCACCGTCATGGTGACGCCGCGGCCCTCGGCACTGGAGGAGATGCGCCTCGACGGGTGGATAGGTCCGGAGGGGACTTACGGGGTCGAACTGCGCAGTCCGCAGGGCGTCCGCCGGGTCTCCACCGACGCGAGCGGGAGGTTCGTGCTGGAGGGACTGCCGAACAACGAGATGTTCCAGCTCGTGATCCGACCGGACGAGGCGTTGCAGCGGGACGGCCTCCCCGCGGTGGTCGTGACCCCGGCGGTCCGGCTGTAGCATGTGAAGAATGCTTCAGGATGCCTGGCGTCTGTTCAATCGAGGCCAGCGACTGCACCGTCGGGGCCGGATCAGGGATGCCGAAGAGGCACTCGTGGCGGCGCTCGAATCGCTGCAATGGGACTCCGCGAACCCGCCTGAGGCAGGAACGGCGCGCGCGAGGCTGACCGCCCAGGTGCTCATGATCCGCTCCACCAATCTGGCCCAGATGGGCGATGCCGCAAAGGGACTGCGGCTCCTCGACAGCGCCGACGGATTCGTGTTCCACCGGGACCGGGGCATGCTGCTGCACCAGCGGGCGTTCAACCTGTGGCAGAGCGGGCGCCTTTCCGACGCGCTGCAATGGTTCGCGGAGGCCGAGCCGCATCTGGCGGTGAACGGTCCCGACAACATCTATGCGGCGCTGTTCCACAACCGCGCGATGGTGTGGCGCGATCTCGGCGAGCTCCGCAAGGGAATGGAGAACATCCAGCGGGCGATCGAACTGTACGACCGCATCGACATTCCCGTGAACCGCGCGAAGGCCCGCTTTCTGCGGGCGCAGCTCTGGCTCGATCTCGGAGAGGTCACCAAAGCGCTCTCCGAACTCGATGAGGTCCGCGATCAGTTCCGAGTCCATTCGCCCATTCTCGAATCCTATGTGGACGGTTCGTACGGCGACGCGCTCCTGTACGTCGGGATGCACCGGCAGGCCGCGGTGCGCTGGGCCGACGCGATCGCCGCGCACCGCCTCGCCGGCGACCGCCGGAACGCCGCGATCTACGAGTTCTGGCGGGCCGTGGCGGCCTTCGAGGACCGGCAGTTCACCACGGCCGGGACCTGGGCCCAGCAGGCCATGGACTCCCTCTACGAGCAGGGCAACGAGCCGATGGCGTTCCTCGCCCGCCTGCTGATCCTCCAGGGGCAGTTCGACGCCGGCGAGGACGGGCCGGACTTCGCGGAGAAGGTGGTCCGGCTCTCCGACGCGCTGGCGCAGCGCGGCTGGACCCTCCGGCTCGAGCAGGCCCGCATCCTCGCCGCCCGCGCCAAGATCAGGGCGCGCGACCTCGACGGCGCCGCCGACCTGCTCCAGGGCGAGCACAGCGGCCCCGGCTACGACGCGCTCGCCGAGGGGCTGGCCCGGTACCTGGCGAAGGCCGAACTCGCCATCGCGCTCGACCGCGACCCCATGCCCGAGCTGCGGGCCGGGCTCGACCTGCTCGACGAGTACCGCACCACGTTCGGCTCCGTCGAGTTCCAGGCCGGGGTCTCGGCGCTCGGCATCCAGCTCGCCAGCAAGGGCCTGACCCACACCACCAACCACGGCAGCCCCGCCGAGATGCTCCAGTGGGCCGAGCGCTGCCGCGGCCAGGCGCTGCGCATCCCCCGGTGAAGTCCTCCTCCGACCCCGGTGCGCGCGAAGCGCTCGGGCGCCTGCGCCAGGCCCGCCAGGAGCTGTGGGAGCTCCAGGTCGAGGGCCGCGAGGCGGCCGAGGCGCTGGCGCGGGTCTCCGGGCTGGAGGCCGAGATCCGCGACTACGACCGGGCCCGGCCCGGCCCGGGGGAGCAGGCCGAGCGGATCGCCTCCGCCGACATCCACGACCTCGCCGAGTCGCGGGACACGGTGGTGGTCAGCATGTTCGAGGTCGGCGGGACCGTGCGCGCCCTGCTCGCCGGCGGCGACGGGCTCCGGCACGTGCCGCTCATGGACCTCGACGCGGCGTCCGAACTGGAGCGCCGCCTCGGCGCCGACCTCGACGCCCTGACCCGCACGTTCCACCACCCCGAGCGGCTGCGCCAGAGCGTCGAGAGCGCCATGCGCCGCAACGCGACCGCGCTCGCCGAGGGCGTCTGGGACCCGGTCGCGGACTACGTCGGCGACCGGCAGATCGTCGTCATCCCGCACAGCAAGCTCGCCTGGGTGCCGTGGCCGCTGCTGCCGCCGCTGCGCGGGCGCCCGCTCACGGTCGCGCCCTCGGCCGAGGCGTGGTGGCGCGCGGTGCGCCGCCCCGCCGCGACCCGCCCGGCGCTCGTCGCCGCCGGGCCCCGGCTCCTGCGCGCCGACAGCGAGGTCGCCGCGATCGGCGCGCTCTACCCCGACGCGACGCTCGTGCAGGCCGAGAAGTCCGACCCCGAGGAGGTGCTGCGGGCCCTCGACGGCGCCGCCGTCGCGCACCTCGCCGCGCACGGGCACCACGAGCCGGACAACGTCCTGTTCTCCCGCCTGGACTTCGGACTCGGGCCCCTGAACGCGTACGAGCTCCTCAGCCTCGACCAGCCCCCGGCGCACGTGGTCCTCTCCGCCTGCGACCTCGGACGTTCCACTGTGGAGGTCGGGAACGAGACCCTGGGCTTCACCGCGGCGCTCCTGCACGCGGGCACCTCGACCGTCGTCTCCAGCCTCGCGAAGGTCCCCGACGCGATGGCCGCCGACATGATGCTGGAGTACCACCGCCGCTGCGCGGCCGGCGCCACCCCCGCCGAAGCCCTTGCGGCCGTAGGGGAGCACCGGCCGTGGCACCCGTTCGTCGCGTTCGGGGCGTAAGCTGCCCGGATACCCCCCGGAAAGGCTTCCCCGAACCGATGTTCCGCAACCCCGACCACCGCCTGCTGCTCGTCTCGGTCGCCTCCAGCCAGGTCGGCCTCCAGATCGCGTACTTCTCGGTGTCGATCATCGCCGTCGTGGTCCTCGACCTGAGCGAGGCGCAGATCGGCGTCCTCAACGCCATGGACCAGATCGCGCTGGTGATCTTCGGGCTCCTCGTGGGCGCCTGGGTGGACCGGTTGCGGCGCAAGCCGATCATCGTCGTCAGCGAGGCGCTGCGGGCGCTGCTCATGCTGAGCGTCCCGCTCGCGTGGGCCTTCGACGCGCTCGCCGCGTGGCAGATTTTCGCGGTCATGTTCCTGCTCGGCCTCGTCTCGGTGTGCTTCGACGTGGCGCAGGGCAGCTACATCCCGATGCTCATCGACAACGACCGGCTCACCGGCGCGAACTCCCACATGCAGGGGATCCGCTCGGCCTCGGACACCGGCGGCCCGCTCCTCGCCGGCCCGCTCGTGACGCTGCTGACGGCGCCGGCGGCCGTCGCGGTCGCCGTCGCCGGTTTCGTGGTGTCGGCGTTCAGCGTGTGGCGCATCCGCTTCGAGGAGGCCGAACCCGTCCGGTCCGCGACCCCGAACCTGCGCGGCGAGATCGCCCAGGGGATCAGGTTCCTCCTCCTCAAGGACCAGATCATCCGCACCGTGGCGCTCTCCAGCGCCTGGAGCAACCTCTCGATCGGCGCGTTCCAGGCGATGCTCGTGGTGTTCCTCATCCGCGACACCGGCCAGTCCACCGCGGTCGTCGGCCTGGTCCTCGCCGGGTCCGGCGTCGGCGGCGTCCTCGGCGCGATGCTCGTCGGGAAGATCTCCCAGCGGTTCGGCATGGGCCGCACCGCACTCGTCGCCCTCGCGCTGTCGGGCCCGGGGATGGCCGTCGTCGCGCTCTCGGGCCCGGGCTGGGGCGCCGCGGTCGCGTTCCTGGGGCAGGTCCTGTTCATCGCCTCGATCGTCGTCTACAACGTCAACGTCGTCAGCTACCGCCAGGCCGTCACGCCCGACCCGATCCAAGGCCGCGTCAACGCCACCCAGCGCGTCATCACCTGGGGCTCGATGGCCGTCGGCTCGATCCTCGGCGGCCTCGCCGGCGAGGCCGCCGGCGCCCGGACCGTGCTCCTCATCGCCGCCGCGATGCTCTTCGCCGGATGCCTCGCCCTCCTCAGGACCCCGATCCGCACCCTCACCGATCTCCCCGAGGAGGGCACCGGCCTCGTCGAGGCCAAATAGCCTTGCGCCGCAGTAGCATCGGGCCATGACCTGGAACCCTGACGACCCCGGCGTACTCCGCCTCCCCTCCGGACGCCTCGTCCGCGGCCGCGGCCTCGCCCGGCCGCTCCCCGACGGCCCCGAACCGCAGTTCGCGCTCTACCTCCTCGGCAAGGAACCCCCGGCCGTGGCATGGGACGCCACCTGGGTCCGCTGGCCCGACTTCCGCCTCCCCGCCGACAAGGCCGCCTTCAAGACCGCCCTCCACGACGCCTGGAACCGGGCCGCCGCCGAACGCGTCGAACTCGCCTGCCACGGCGGCCACGGCCGCACCGGCACCGCCCTCGCCTGCCTCGCCGTCCTCGACGGCGTCCCGGCCCCAGAAGCCGTCGCCTACGTCAGGACCCACTACTCCCCGAAGGCCGTCGAGACCCCCTGGCAGCACCGCTTCGCCTCCCGTTTCGCCTGACCGCGCCGCGGTGCCGGAACGAAAGTGTGCGGTTCGATGCTCTTCGCTCCTGCGAACACGTTCGGAGGAGCGCACTTTCCGGCCGGGTCAACCTGCGCGAAGCTCGGCGGTCGCCTCGATCAAGCCTGAGCGCTCCAGTTGCATCAGCACATCGTCGACGGTCTCGGGAGGGTTCTTGCGGGAGTCGGCGATCCGCTGCAGACAGCCCCAGACGAGCTTGGCGTCGAGCTCGATGAGATCGACGAGGAATTCGTCCGGACTCCACGCTTCGATGCCCCACTGGCCCAGAACGTCCGCAGGGAAGTCCTTCAGGTTGAACGTGACGATCGTGTTGGCACGAGAGGTGATCGCCGCGGCCAGGACATGCCGGTCGTCCGCGTCGGGAAGCTTCAGCCCCTCGATCAGTGGTTCGTACCCTTCGACCAGACAGTCCCGGACGGCGGAGTTCATCAGCTCGCGGAGCCTGGTGAGCTTGTGCCGCGGTGCCTCGGGACGGTTCCTCATGATCGCCCGCTCGACCTCATCGAGGATGCGGTTGGTCCACTTCGCCTGGACGAGACCGGCCTGCGCGACTCGGATCAGCAAGTCGCGCAGACTGTTCGGATACAGGACGTTCGCGTCGTACACAACCCGCAGCGGCAATTCAGAATCCCAGTTCCTGTCCGAGTCCTCCGAGCTCGTCGGCCACTTCGCGCCGCTCGCCGTCGTCGGCCTGCTTGTACGCCATGAGGTCGGCGCAGGAGACGCGGCGGTGCCGCCCGACCTTCCGGTGCGGAATGACGCCGTCCTCCAGCAGCCGGATCAGATACGGACGGGAGACCCCCAGCAGGTCGGCGGCCTGCTGAGTGGAGAGCTCCGCTTGCGAGGGGACGACCGAGACGCCTCGGCCTTCCGCCAGCTGCGCCAGGATCTGCGCGAACATCGTGACCGTGGCCCGGGGCAGCACCAAGGCGGGCTCATCGTGCTCCACGACCACTTCGATCATTTCGGGCTGGTCGGGATGCCGAGCGAGATAGTCCTTTATTCGTCTGAGCGCCCTTTGTGCGACTTCTGCGTCGACATCTCCGGGCTTGACGGAACTGACCGATCCGAGTCCAGCCATTGCGCACCTCCTCAACGAAGTATACGAATTAAACGAAACGAACGCAACGGAACCGCGGACTCGAGCGCATGACAGCGCCCGGGTTCGACAACGCTCCGAAAACGGGGAGTTGGGATGCCCGGTCCCCCTGACATAAGGTGGGGGACGCGCATCACCCCTGCCGCCGAGTCCCCGAGGTCACCCATGACGCCACCCGCACCGCCCGAGCGATCCGCGCTGCGGCGGTGGCTGCCGGTCGGCGTGGTCGTGGCGGCGCTGCTCGTCGTCGGGATCGCGGCGCAGGGCACCGGCATCCAGTGGGACCAGGGCCGCCTCCCCACCGCGGGCGGCGACGCCCCCACCTTCGAGGCGCCGCCCCCGAGCATGGAGCCGCCGCCGTCGCTGCCCGGCGGCGAACCCGGCGCGACCTTCTCCCTGCCGCCCTGGGTCACCTGGCTCGTCCTCGGCGTCCTCATCGGCATCCCCGCGCTCCTCCTCCTGCTGTTCATCGCGCGCCGCGTCATCGCCTGGCTCGTCGACGCCCCCGAGTCCAGCGGGGTCCCCGACCCCGAGACCGCGTACCTGCACCGCGACTTCGCGCTCGTCGACGACGCCATCGCCGCCGCCCTCGCCGAGATGGACCTCGGCACCGACGCCCGGTCGGCGATCATCGCCTGCTGGGTGCACTTCGAGCGCGCCGCCGCCGCGGTCGGCATCGAACGCGAGTCCTCCGACACCCCCGCCGACCTCGTGCACAAGCTCCTCGCCCGCCACGACCTCGACGGCGCCGCTCTGAACCGCCTCACCGAGACCTACCTGCGCGCCCGCTACTCGCCCCGCGAGGTCGGCGAGCCCGACCGCGACCGGGCCCGCGACGCCCTCGTCGCGCTCCGGTCCCAGCTCGGCGTCCGGGAGGCGCAGTGACCAGGCCCCCGGCCCGCGACGCGGTGCGCGAGTTCCTCTCGCCCCTCGGGCGCCTGCGCCTGTGGCCCGCCGTCGCCTCCGTCGCCGCCGCGGTCGCCGTGTGGGCCGCCGCGCTCATCGGCGGCGTCGACTTCGCGATCTGGCAGCTCGTCCTCTTCGCGCTCGCCGCGGTCCTCGCCTACTCCGTCGTCTCCGGGATGCGCGCCGACACCGAGCCCGCGCCCGAACTCGTCGTCCACACCGTCAACGAGCCGTCCTGGCGCCCCTTCACCGACGTCAACCGCTGGGAGGACCGGTTCATCTTCGCCGAGGCCAAGCCCGGCCGGTTCGCCACCACCAACGCCAGGCAGCAGCTCACCGAGCTGGCCGCCGAACGCCTGCGGCTGCGCCGCGGCCTGTCCCTCGCGGAGCAGCCCGAGGAGTGCCGGGTCGTCCTCGGCGAGGCGACGTACCTGTTCCTGACCGGGCCGGTCCCCGACTGCCCCGCCCCGCGCGTGCTCGGCGAGCACCTGCAAGCCATAGAGGAGATTCAATGACCGCCAAGCTCGGCCTCGACCAGGTCGCCCACCACGCCGCGGCCGTCCTGAAGTCGGTCCAGTCGGTCATCGTCGGCAAGGACGAGCCCCTGCGCCTGGTCCTCGCCGGGATCCTCGCCGGCGGCCACATCCTCCTGGAGGACCTGCCCGGCCTCGGCAAGACCCTCACCGCGCGCTGCTTCGCGCAGAGCCTCGGCCTCGACTTCCGCCGGCTCCAGTTCACCCCCGACCTGCTGCCCGCCGACGTCACCGGCTCCCTGCTCTACAACCAGAAGTCCGGCGAGTTCGTCTACCGCAAGGGCCCGGTCCACACCAACCTCCTCCTCGCCGACGAGATCAACCGAACCCCGCCCAAGACCCAGTCCGCGCTCCTGGAGGCCATGCAGGAGCGCCAGGTCTCGGTCGAGGGCGAGACCCACCTGCTCCCCGAGCCGTTCACCGTCCTCGCCACCTCCAACCCCGTCGAGTTCGAGGGCACCTACCAGCTCCCCGAGGCCCAGCTCGACCGCTTCCTGCTCCGCGTCTCCTTCGGCTACCCCACGCCCGAGGAGGAGTGGGAGGTCCTCCAGCGCCGCATCGGCCGCCGCACCGAGAACGCGGAACTCGCGCCGGTCATCGACGCCCCGACCCTCGTCGCCATGCAGCACGCCCTCGAGGACGTCACCGTCGAGGACTCCGTCGGCCGCTACATGGTCGCCGTGACCACCGCGACCCGCGGCCACGCCCAGGTCCAGGTCGGCGCCTCCCCCCGCGGGTCGCTCGCGCTGCTCCTCGCCTCCCGCGCGCTGGCCGTGCTCTCCGGGCGCGACTTCGTGACCCCCGACGACGTCAAGGGCGTTGCCGGCGCGGCGCTCGCCCACCGCATCACCCTCAAACCCGAGCTGTGGATGCGCCGCATCGACCCGGCCGCGGTCGTCGCCGACATCTGCCGCGGCGTCGAGGCCCCGCAGACCGCGCAGGCCCCGACCTACTCCGCCCCCCTGCGATGACGATCGCGCGCGACCCGGTCCTGAGCCTGCGCACCGACAACGCGCGCCCGGTCGGACCGGCCCGGATCGAACCGCCCGTGACGTGGCGGCGCACGAAGGCCCTGACGCGGGCCGCCGCGGTCACCGCCGCGTGCCTGCTCGCCGCGGTCGCCTTCGGCCGGGTCGACCTCGTGCTCATCGCCGCGCCCTTCGCGATCGGCACCGTCCTCCTCCTCCAACAGCGCCCGACCCGCGTCCCGCACGCCCGCCTCGCGCCCCTCGAAGGCACCGCGGACGACCTGACCTGCGCCGAAGGCGCCACGGCCGCCGCGCGCGTCGTCGTTGCCAACCCCGACGCGGCCGCGGTCACCACGCTCGTCACCGCCGCCGCCGACCCCTGGATCGAGCTGCACACCGGCAAGGGCGACTTCGCCGAGCGGATCGCCCCGGCCTCCGGGCGCGACCTCGTCGTCGCCGGGACCGCGCGCCGCTGGGGCGAGCACCACCTCGGTCCCGTCCACGTCCGCTCCATCGCCTGCGGCGGCCTCCTGGAGACGACCGTCCAGCGCCTGCCCGGCGCCACCGTGTGGGTCCTGCCGGTGCCCGACTGGTTCGAGTCCGCCGAGTCCCTGCCGTTCGCCGACGGCGTCACCGGCGTCCACCGCTCCCGCCGCGGCGGCGACTCCGGCGAGCTCGCCGAGGTCCGCCGCTACCAGCCCGGCGACCGCCTCCGCCGCATCGACTGGCGCACCTCGATGCGCACGCAGGAGCTGTACGTCAACGCGACCCTCTCCGAGCGTGACACCGACGTCACCCTCATCCTCGACCTCCAGGTGGAGGCCGGGGTCTCGGGCGGCGTCGACGGCGCCGCCTCGATCGCCGACCTCACCGTGCGCGCCGCCGGGGCCGTCGCCTCCCACTACGCGCTCCAGGGCGACCGCACCTCCTGCGTCGAGTTCGGCGCCCGCGGCCGCCGCATGCGCCCCGGCGCGGGCCGCCGCCACGCCGCGGCTACCCTCCGCTGGCTCGCCTCCGTCGAGGTCCCGCCGGACCCGATCCCGCCCTCGCCCGAGCTGCTGCGCCGCCAGCTCGCCGGGCAGCGCAGCCTGAACGTGGTGTTCACGCCCCTGCTCACCGACCGCTCGATCGCGCTCGTGGCGTCCCTGGCCCGCGCCGGCCGGCCCGTCCTGTGCGTCGACACCCTCCCGCCGCACGTCTCGCCCCCGCGCCGGACGCACTGGACCCCGTACGCCGAGCGGCTGTGGCGCCTGTCCCGCGACAACACCGTCATGGAGCTGCGCGACCTCGGCGTGGCCGTCGAGCCCTGGCGCGGCTCGGCCTCCCTCGACACCGTCCTCGCCGAACTCAACCGGAGGCGCTACCGATGAGCACCCTTGACGAAGCTCGCGAGTCATAGATGAGCGACGTCCAGCGCGGCCTCCTCCAGGCCCTCCGCGACGGCGCCCGCGAGCGCGCCAAGGCCGGGCGCGCCTCCTCGGTCTCCTGGGCCCGGCGCGTCGCCCCCGCCCCGGTCCTGCTGCGCCTGCTCGTCGGCCTCACGCTCTTCACCGCGGCCGAGCTCGCCGTCCCGCCCGAGTGGGCCTCGGCCGGGCTCTACGTCGGCGTCGCCGCGCTCGCCGCCGCGGCCGCGGCGCTGGCCCCCGCGGGGGCCGCGGTCCTCGTCGCGATCGTCTTCACCCTCGGCGCGTGGCTCCTCGCGGACGCCTTCGACGGCGACCGGTCTCCCACATTGTGGACGGCCGCCGCCCTCGCCTGCCTGCTGTACACCGCCCACTCCGCGGCCGCGGTGGCGCAGCGCTTCCGAACGACTACCGCAATGGACGGTGAGATCATCCTCACCTGGGCGAAGCACCTCGGCCTGGTCCTGGCGTCGACTGTGGGCACCGCGCTCACCCTGGCGCTGTTCACCGCGTATTTCTCCGGTCTCACCGCAGGTCTCGCGGTCGGCGCGGGCATCGTGGCCGCAGTCACCGTGATCTACGTCCTCGCGCGTTCACTACACAAGACCACGTGAGCAGGGCCAGAATTGAACACGTGAAACGTATAGTCGTGATAGGTGCCGGTCACGTCGGTTTTTACGTTGCCGAACGCTTGAGCAAGCTGCTGAAGGGCGACATCAAGCGCGGTCAAGTTGAACTGATGGTCATCGACCCGAACCAGCACATGACCTACCAGCCGTTCCTGCCCGAGGCGGCCGCTGGCTCCATCTCCCCGCGACACGGCGTTGTGCCGCTCCGACAGGCCCTCAAGCACTGCACCATCCTCACCGGTGCGGTCACCGAGATCAAGCACGCCGAGCGCAAGCTCCTCGTGCAGCCCTACGTCGGCCCCGCCCGCGAGGTCGAGTACGACGAGGTCATCGTCGCCCCCGGCTCCGTCTCCCGGCCGCTGCCCATCCCCGGCCTGGCCGACACGGCCATCGGCATCAAGTCGATGGGCGAGGCCATCTGGCTGCGCAACCACGTGCTCCAGCGCTTCGACATCGCCGCGACCACCCAGGACCCGGACGTGCGCCGCAAGGCCCTCACGTTCCTCACCGTCGGCGGCGGCTTCGCCGGCGCCGAGACCCTGGGCGAGCTCGAGGACCTGACGGCGAACATCGTCAAGAACTACCCGATGCTCGACGCCTCCGAGATCAAGTGGTACCTCGTCGAGTACGCCAACAAGATCCTCCCCGAGGTCGGCCCCGAGATGGGCGCCTACGCCGCCCGCGAGCTCACCAAGCGCGGCGTCGACATCCGGCTCGGCACCACCCTCAAGTCCTGCGAGGGCGGCCACGTCGTCCTCACCGACGGCGAGGAGTTCGACTCCGACACCATCATCTGGACCGCCGGCGTCATGCCCCACCCGCTGCTCAAGCAGACCGACCTGCCGATCGGCCCCCGCGGCCACCTCGAGTGCAACACCCGGCTCCAGGTCGCCACCGGCATCGAGGCCGGCAAGCACACCATCGGCGAGGTCGTCGAAGGCGCCTGGGGCGCGGGCGACTCCGCCCAGGTCCCCGACACCTCGGACTTCCCGATGGACTGGTGCACCCCGTCCGCGCAGCACGCCGTCCGCCAGGCCAAGACCCTCGCGGACAACGTCTACCGCAACCACGTGGGCCGCGAGCTGACGCCGTACGAGCACAAGTACATCGGCTCGGTCGCCGGCCTCGGCCTGTACAAGGGCGTCGCCAACACCTACGGCTTCAAGGCCAAGGGCCTCCTCGCCTGGCTCATGCACCGCGGCTACCACCTGTCGCGCGTGCCCGGGACCGGCCGCAAGGGCCGCGTCCTCGCGGACTGGATCGTCGGCTTCTTCACCAAGCGCGAGATGGTCCAGCTCGGCGAGATCCAGGCCGGCCGCGAGCCGTTCGAGGCCATCGCCGCAGGCACCGACCCCGCACGAGCGGCCAAGTCCGTCGGATAGTCGTTACAGTTAGAGCACCACGGGTGTCCACCCGTGGTGCTCTCGGCTTTTGCGAGGTGGAAAACTGGTGTCCATGAGAGCACGTGTACTCGTCGTTGACGACGACCCGGCGCTGGCGGAGATGCTCGGCATCATCCTCCGCACCGAAGGCTTCACCCCCACCTTCGTCGTCGACGGCGAGAAGGCGCTCGCCGCGTTCAAGGAGCACCGCCCCGACATCGTGCTGCTCGACCTCATGCTCCCGGGCATGAGCGGGATCGACGTCGCCAAGGCCATCCGCGGCGAGTCCGGCGTGCCGATCGTCATGCTCACCGCCAAGTCCGACACCGTGGACATCGTCCTCGGCCTCGAATCGGGCGCCGACGACTACATAGTGAAGCCGTTCAAGCCCAAGGAGCTGGTGGCCCGCATCCGCGCCCGCCTGCGCCGCGGCGACGACGTCACGCCCGAGCGCCTGGAGATCGGCAAGCCCGGCCTCCAAGTGCAGATCGACGTGCCCGCCCACCAGGTCACCCTCAACGGCGCCGAGGTCAAACTGACGCCGCTGGAGTTCGACCTGCTCGTGGCCCTCGCCCGCAAGCCGCGCCAGGTGTTCACCCGCCAGGTCCTGCTGGAGCAGGTCTGGGGCTACCGGCACTCCGCCGACACGCGCCTGGTGAACGTCCACGTGCAGCGCCTGCGCGCCAAGATCGAGCCCGACCCCGAGCGCCCGCAGCTCATCCAGACCGTGCGCGGCGTCGGGTACAAGGCCGGACTGGGCTAGGTGACGGGCGGGGAGGACCGGGTGCGCGAGCGCCCGGTGCGGCCGGACCCTCGGCGACGCCTGCGCAGCCGCAGACTCGCCCTGGCCTGGCGGCGCACCGCCCGCTGGGCCGTCCGCGCCGCGCGGCCGCTGGTCGACCGCTACCGCGCCTCCCTCCAGCTCCGGGTCGTCTCCTCGACCCTCATCGCCTCCACGGTCCTGGTCCTCATCTTCAGCTTCGTCGTGGCCGGCTCGGTCACCTCCGGGCTCCTCGCCGAGCGCAAGGACACCGCGGTCGAGGAGACCCTGAACGCCGTCGAGCGCGCCGCCGAGCAGCTCGGCACCTACACCTCCTCCTCAGACACCGCGCTCGCCACGGCCATGCAGCGGATCGTCAACGAACTCGCCGAGGACCCGGTCTACGCGCCCGTGATCATGCTCCGGACCGCGGACGGGGACGTGACCCGCTCGCACCCGTCCTCCTCCGACGTCCAGCCCTCCGCGGAGCTCCAGGAGGACGTGGCCTCGGGCAAGACCGCGGCCCAGTACGGGAACTTCGCGCTCGAAGGCGAGGGCGCCATGCCCTACCTCGTGGTCGGCTCGTACATCGACCTGAGCCTCGACTTCGAGCTGTACGCGTTCTACCCCCTCGAATCGCAGCAGGACGCCATCAGCCTCCTGCGCACCAACCTCGCGCTCGCCGGCGTCGCCCTGGTCCTGCTCCTCGGCGTCATCGCCGCCCTGGTCACGCGCCTGGTGGTGACGCCCGTGCGCGAGGCCGCCCGCACCTCCCAGCGCCTCGCGGCCGGGCTCCTCCACGAGCGCATGGAGGTCCGCGGCTCCGACGACCTCGCCCGCCTGGCCGGGTCGTTCAACCTCATGGCCGAGAACCTCCAGAGCCAGATCCGGCGCCTGGAGGAGATGTCGATGATGCAGCGGCGCTTCACCTCCGACGTCTCGCACGAGCTGCGCACCCCGCTGGCGACCATCCGCATGGCCGCCGACCTGCTCTACGACAACCGCGACGACTTCGACCCGGTCACCAAGCGCTCCACCGAGCTGCTCCAGCACGAGATCGACCGCTTCGAGGACCTGCTCCAGGAGCTGCTGGAGATCTCCCGCTTCGACTCCGGGTTCGCCTCGCTCGAAGTCGACGCCGTGGACGTGGGCCGCATCGCCGAGGACGTCGTGGAGGGCCTGTCCCACCTCGCGTCCGAGTGCGGCGTCGAGGTGACCGTCTCCCGGCCCAAGCGGCGCGTCATCGCCGAGGTCGACCCGCGCCGCGTCCAGCGCATCCTGCGCAACCTCGTCTCGAACGCGATCGAGCACGCCGAGGGCAAGCCGGTCCGCGTCACCGTCGCCGAGTCCGACACGGCCGTGGCCGTCGCGGTCCGCGACCGCGGGGTGGGCCTCAAGCCCGGCCACGCCGACCGCGTCTTCGACCGCTTCTGGCGCGCCGACCCGTCCCGCAACCGCCGCACCGGCGGCACGGGCCTGGGGCTCGCGATCAGCCTGGAAGACGCGAAGCTCCACTCGGGGACGCTCCAGGCCGTCGGCGAGCAGGGCAAGGGCACGCTGTTCGTGCTCACGCTGCCGCTCCAGGCCGGCAACCGCGTCATCACCTCGCCGATCCCGCTGCGCCTCGACGGCCCGCGGAGCGCCGGTAAGGAGGCCGCCCGTGCGACGCAGGACTAGCCTCGCCGCCGCGCTCGCCGTCGGCACCGCCTGGGCCGCATCGGCTTGCGGCATCCCCACCGGCAAGGCCCCGGAGATCATCGACGACGCCCCGTCGGACTTCGGCGAGTCCTCGGGCACCAGCGTCGAGGTGTTCGAGCCGACCGCCGACGCGGGCGAGACCGTCGGGAACTTCCTGCGGGCCGCCGCGGGCGACCCCGCGAGCCGCGACGACCGGCTCAACAAGTTCACGGCCGCCGGGAGCACGAAGTTCTCCGACCCCACCCTGGGCCTGCGCCTGGTCGACCACCTCAACGTCTCGGTTGAGGGCGGGGGCAACCCGCTGGAGTCGGCGAACGTGAAGGTCACCGGCACGGTCATCGGCGTCTACTTCCACCAGGACGGCTGGGCCCGCATGGCCTCGCCGTACGCCTACGAGGAGACGTTCATGCTCCGCCGCGACGGCGGCCTCCAGGACTCGTGGGAGATCCAGAGCCTCCCCTCCCAGGTGTCGCTGGACTACCAGCAGTTCCTCGGCTCGTACACCGAGTCGCCGCTGTACTTCCAGACCGACCAGGCCGAGCTCCTGGTCCCGGACCTGCGCTGGATCTACGACGACCTCGACGCCGACACGCGCCGTCGGCTCCTGCTCGACTGGCTGCTGCGGGGCCCGTCCGACGTCCCCGGCCAGTCGTCGCGCACCGCCATCCCGATCGGCACGGTCGGCAAGATCTCGACCCCGGACGGCGTGGTCGAGATCGACCTCCAGCTCGACGAGCCGGTCGACGACCGCAGCGTCCAGGACGCCATGGCCGCGCAGGTCGCCTGGAGCCTCAACCTCGTGGACGGCTTCGTGCTCACCGCCGACGGCGACACCATCGCCGAGGGCTCCCTCGCCGACTGGCGCACCTGGAACGCGATCCCGAGCGACCTGCCGCAGACGGCGTACTTCATCGCCGAGGACCAGGTGTGGGAGTACACCGGCGAGGGCGTCTCCGTGACCTCGGCCGACCACCCGTGGGTCGGCTTCACCGCCGAAGGGCTCCGGCAGGTCGCCGTCGGCCCCGCCGACCAGCTCGCCGCGGTCGTCGCCAGTGGCGCCGGCGAGGTGCTCCAAGTGGGTCCGACCGACGCCGCGATGGGCACGGTCGCGGGCCTGGGGAACGCGCTGACCGACCCGCAGTGGCACCCGGTGTCGGCGCTCATCGTGCTCTCCGACGGCGTGCCCACGGTCGTGGACCCGAACACCCGCACGGTCGTGCAGACGCTCCCGGTGGGGGAGGGGGTCACCGCGATGTCCCTCGCGGCCGACGGGCGGCGGCTCGCATACGTGGAGGACGGCGAGGCATGGGTGGCGACGCTGATCGTCGACGCCGACCGGAACCTCCAGGCGGGCGAGGCGCGGCGGATCGGCACCGATGTCGAGGACGTCACCGACGTGGCCTGGAGCTCCGAGAACTTCCTGTGGGTGGCGGGGCAGCGGGGCAACGACACGCTGTTCAACATCGCCCTCGACAACTCCCACACCTCGGCGCAGCCGGGGACCTCGGGCCTGGTGTTCTCCGAGATCGCGGCGGTCCCGGCCGACCCGGTCGAGTCGGTGGTCAACCGCGGCGACCCGGTCCTGGCCGTGGCGAACCAGACGCTGTACCGCATCCACACCGCGAGCGGCCCCGAGGGCGTCCGGAACGGGACGGCCGCCGTGGGCGGTACTGCGCCGTTCACGGTGCTCCAGTAGCCCAGGAGCCGGCGGCGAGAGCGAACGAATAAGGCCCGGGGCCGAAGCCCCGGGCCTTGAAGTCTGCCTGGTCGCGCTAGGCGTCGACGGTGCTGTGCCGCCTGTTCACTGCGCGAAGCCTTCGCAAGCTCAGGCGTCGACGGTGAAGCCGACCGACCGCACGTTCGTGGCGGCGACCTCGATGTACGCGATCTTCTCGACCGGCACCATCACCTGGCGGCCCTTCTCGTCTTCGAGGCGAAGGACTCCGCCGTCCTTCACGGCCTGCTCGATCGTGTCGGACAGGTCCTTCGGCGACAGCTTGCTCTCCAACACCAGTTCGCGTGGGGCGTACTGGACACCGATCTTGACCTCCACGGGCCCTCCTCAATCGAAATACTGTGACCTACGGTCCGATGCAAGACTACTCGCGGCGACCCCCGCTCCACTGCACGGAGCGCTGCGCCGAGAGCGAACGACCGATCCGAGAATTCACCTTGCGGGTGAACACTCACACGCCCCGCTCAGGCCTCGCCTTCTCGCGGGCTGTGCTGCTCGCTCCCGCTCAGGCTTCGCCCTCTCGCGGGAAATGCGAGATCCCGCGCCAGGCGAGGGTGCTCATGAGCTGCACCGCCTCGTCCTTGGGGATCGCGCGGCCGGAGGCGATCCACTTGCGGGCGGAGACCTCGGCGTTCCCGAGCAGGCCCGTGGCCAGGAGTTCGGCCCGCGCCTTGTCCACGTGGGTGTCGGCCATGATCGTCTCGGCCATCGCCGAGACGCACTCGGCCTCCATCTTCAGCACCCGCCCGGCGACCTCGGGGTCGTTGCGCTGGTCGGACTCGAAGACCAGCCGGAACGCCTCCCCCTGCGCGTCGACGAAGTCGAAGTACGCCCGCATCGCGCGGTTCACCCGCTCCTTGTTGTCCTCCGTGGACTGCAGGGCGTCCCGCACCTGCCCCACCAGCTCGGCCGCGCGGCCGTCCAGCAGCGCCAGGTACAGCTCCAGCTTCGAGGTGAAATGCTGGTACAGCACGGGCTTGGAGACCCCGGCGTTCTCGGCGATGTCGTCCATGGAGGTGCTGTGGTACCCCTTGGAGACGAAGACGTCCTGAGCGGCCCGCAGCAGCTGCGCGCGGCGTTCGCTCCTGGGCAGTCGGACCCGCCCCTCACCAGCGCTGTTCACTCCGGCACCTCTCTTCGGCTCATGTCGCCCATCCGTCAGTCGCGAGCACTTGCGACCCGAACGAAGTTTACGGAAACCTGAATACAGTCTCCCAGCGTACGGGGGCGACAAACGCGGGTTCGAGTCACTGGGCGCGCCACGGTACCTTGAGGGCGGGAATATGAAGGAGTTGTCTAGTGGTGTATGACCAGAACCGACCGGATGACCAGCGTCCGACCGGGGAGGAACGGGCAGCCCGCAGGAGGATCGGCAGGTCCTGGGGACCGCCGGCCGACGAGGGCGCCGAGACCGCCGACGCCGCCCGCCAGGGGATGGGGCAGGCGCCCGAGCAGTACCGGTTCGACCCGGACCGCGGCCGGCGCCACCGCTACAGCGACGACCCCACCGGGCAGGTCCCGAACGTCCCGGTCGAGATGGCCGACACCGGACCCATGGTCCCGGCGACCCGCCGCCCCGCGCCCGGCGAGCAGTTCGAGCCGATCCCCGCCGCCCCGCAGCAGACTCCGCAAGCGCCCCAAGGCTTCCAGGCCGAGCAGGCCCCCGTGAACCCGTTCGCGCCCCCGGCACCGAACCAGGACCACGCGCCCGCGCCGCAGCACCAGGAGTACGCCCCTCCTCCCGCCCAGGAGTTCGGCGTCCCCCAGCAGCACGCCGCGCCGCCGCTGCCCCCGGCCCCCGACCACGCCTCTCTCGACCGCGCCGCCCCGCCGAGCCAGCCCGCGCAGCAGTTCTACAGCGCCCCCGCCCAGGACTTCGGGGTCCCGCAGCAGCACCCCGGCTACAGCGCCCCGCCGCTGTCCGGCGACTACGCCGCCCACCCCGCTCCCGGCAACCCCGCCTCTGGGAACCCCGCACCTCCGCAGCCCGCGCCGCCCGGCCCCAACCAGGAGTTCGCTCAACCCCCGGCACCCGAACCCCAGTCGCCGCAGCAGCACTTCGGCGTCCCGGCCCAGCCGCAGCACACCGGCCCCATCGAGGTCCCGCAGGCCGCCGCGCCGAGCGCGCCGCCCGCATACGCCCCGCCGCAGCAGGACTTCAGCGCCCCGCCCGGCCCGAACCCCGAGTTCAGCGCGCCGCCGCGCCAGCGCCCCGAGCCGCGCGCCGCCGAGGCCGCCCCGAGCGCGCCCCCCGCCCCGGCCCCCGAGGTCCAGCGCCAGCCCGTCCCGAGCACGCCGCCCGCCCCGGCGACCCCGCCGGCCCCCTCCCCGGTGGTCGAGCAGCAGACCGACCAGTTCCCGATCGTCCAGCCCCCGCTCACCGAGGTCTCGCCCGCGGCGGTCCCCAGCCCGCCCGTCACCGAGCAGGCCCCGCTCCGCTCGTCCCCGGCGAACCGGCCCCCCATCGCCGAGCCCACCCCTCCCGCGACCGTGGAGAACGCAGGACCCATGCCCGCGAACCCGGCCGGCACCGTCGGCGCGCCCGACACCGAGTCCGCCCGCCTGGTCGACGCGGTCCGCCAGGTCCCCGGCGTCCGCGACGCGTTCCACGTGACCGCGCCCGACGGGGCCTCCAGCCTGCGGCTGGAGCTCGAAGAGGGCGTTGACCCCGACGAGGTCCACGCGGTGGTCTCCGCCGTCGTCAACGAGCAGCGCGCGGTCGAGCCCGGCCCGCAGTCCTCCGAGGAGCCCGAGATCCGCGGCCACGTCGAGTCCGCCTCCACCGACATCGAGGTGGCCTCGGTCGGCCCGGTCGAGCTGCGCCGCGTCGAGATCGAGTCCGCCGGGCTCGAGGCCGAAGTGAGCGTCACGCTCGCCCTCGGCGACATCGAGTCCACCGGCAAGGTCGCGGTCCCGCCGATCGACTGGCACATCCAGCACGCCGCCGCCGCGGCCACAGTGGAGGCCCTGCGCCCCCGCCTCGGCGCCGGTGACGTCCGCGTGGAGGTCGAGCACGCCTCGATCGTCCCCACCGGGCCGGTCAAGACCGCCGTCGTGGTCATCCTCTGGCTCGACGGCCGGTCGGTCCGGCGCCTCTCGGGCGCGGCGGTCGTGACCGCCGAGCGCGCCCGCGCGGTGGTTTCGGCTACTTTGGGCGCGCTGGCAGCCGAAGTGGCACACTAGCTCCCATGAAGCGGGCGCGGCTGGTCGACTCCGGGGAGGTCCGGACCCCTCGGCGGCCGCACTCGCCGTGGCCGGGCATCGAGCACCAGGTCAGCCGCCGCCGGCTCTTCATCCGGCACACGCCGCCGACCGCCTCCGGCGCCGAGCCGGCCGTGTTCGTGCACGGCCTGGGCGGCTCGGCCCAGAACTGGACCGACCTCGCCGACGCGCTCTCCGACCGCCTCCGCACCGACGCGATCGACCTGCCCGGTTTCGGCCACTCGGCCCCGGCCCCGCGCGCGACGATCCCGCTGCTCGCGCAGGACGTCGCCGCCTGGATCACCGAGTCCGGGCGCGGCCCGGTGCACCTGGCGGGCCACTCGCTCGGCGGCGCGGTCGCGGTCTACCTGGCCGCGACCCGCCCGAACCTGATCCGGACCCTGACGCTCGTGTCGCCCGCGATGCCGTTCGGGAACCCGCGGCGTTCGCACCAGTCCCGCTACCTGCCGATGCTCGCGGTCCCGAACATCGCGTGGCTCGCCGACCGGGCCATGCGCGGGCGCACCCCGCAGCAGGTCGTCGACGACATCATCCGCGGCACCTGGGCCGACCCCGACTCGATCCACCCGCAGCGCCGCCGCGAGGCGATCGCCGAGGCCCGGCACCGCCTGTCCGTCCCGTGGAACAACCGCGCGTACTTCCAGACCTACCGCGGGCTCATGGCCTCGTTCATGCAGGCGCTGGTACCGGGGACGAACTCGCTGTGGCGCCTCGCCCGCGAGATCCAGTGCCCCGCGCTGGTGGTGTGGGGCAAGCAGGACCGCGTCATCGACGTCCGCCAGGCGCCGCCGACGGCGCTGGCGATCCCCGACTCGCGGCTGCTCATCCTCGACCGGACCGGGCACGTGGCGATGATGGAGCGCCCGCAGGCGGTCGCGCGCGCGATGGCGGCGATGCTCGACGAGGTGCACGATGATGCGCACGAAGACGCGAGGGATGTTCTGACCGCATTGTGAACTCACACATTCGACGGGGCTGGGCCCCCGGGGGCGTCCCGGGAATTAGACTCGCCGGTGTGACTGAGGGACGGCTGGATCGCAACCGCAGGCTCCGCAGACGACGGCGCTTCGTGCTGGTCGCGATCCTCGTCCTCATGGCGGGCACCGGGGCGTTCTTCGCCCTCGGCGCGGCCGTCACCGGCGGGCAGCCGCAGGCCATGGACGAGGACGACCGGGCCGTGGCCACCAGCGCCGCGCCGACCGCGGACGCCCTGTCCCCCAGCGCCTCCCCCTCGCCCGACCCGATCGTCCCGCTCTACTTCTCGGGCACTGGGACCTGGACGTACGCCGAGCCGGCGGACACCGCGGTCTTCGGCGACGCGGGCACGCTCCTGAAGTACAACGTGGCGGTCGAGAACGGGATCGGGCTCGACGCCGACGAGTTCAGCGCGTTCGTGCGCGCGACCCTGGCCGACGCCCGCTCGTGGACCGCGGGCGGCGCCTGGCGCTTCCAGCAGGTCGGCGGCGGCGACGCGGACTTCACGGTCTACCTCGCCAGCCCCGAGCAGCGCTCGTACCTGTGCGGGTCCCAGAACACGACGGTCTCGTGCCGCAACGGCGACAACGTGGTCATCAACTCGGCCCGCTGGATCACCGGCGTCGAGCACTGGGACGGCACGCTCGACACGTACCGCCAGTACGCGGTGAACCACGAGGTCGGCCACCGCCTCGGCCACGGCCACGAGGTGTGCCCCGGCGACGGCGAGGTCTCGCCGGTGATGGCGCAGCAGACGTACCAGCTCGCCGGGTGCACCGGCAACGCCTGGCCGTTCCCGGACGGCGAGACGTACGTATCCGGTCCGGCGGGGGACTACAACGGGCCCGACCTGCCGCCGGACGACTTCGTCGACCAGTAGTCCTCCCGGCATGTGGGACGGTCGATCCCACGGGGTGAATCTCGGCACACCGGCCTTCCCGCTGGAATATCCACAGCGCAGGCGGGCATTATTGGTGATATGAGTTTGCCGCCGCTGGTCGAACCAGCTTCCGAGCTGTCGGTCGACGAGGTGCGCCGCTATTCGCGCCACCTCATCATCCCCGACGTCGCCATGGACGGTCAGAAACGACTCAAGAACGCCAGGGTGCTCTGCGTGGGCGCGGGCGGCCTCGGGTCCCCCGCGCTGATGTACCTGGCCGCGGCCGGGGTCGGCACGATCGGCATCGCGGAGTTCGACACCGTCGACGAGTCGAACCTCCAGCGCCAGATCATCCACGGCCAGTCGGACATCGGCCGCCCCAAGGCCGAGTCCGCCGCCGCCTCGATCCGCGAGATCAACCCCCACGTGAACGTGGTCATCCACAACACGGTCCTCGACAACGACAACGTCTTCGGGATCTTCGAGCAGTACGACCTCATCGTCGACGGCACCGACAACTTCGCGACCCGCTACATGGTCAACGACGCCGCGGTCCTGCTCGGCAAGCCCTACGTGTGGGGCTCGATCTACCGCTTCGACGGCCAGGCCAGCGTCTTCTGGGCCGACCACGGCCCGTGCTACCGCTGCCTCTACCCCGAGCCCCCGCCGCCCGGCATGGTCCCGAGCTGCGCCGAGGGCGGCGTCCTCGGCGTGCTGTGCGCGTCGATCGGCTCGATCCAGACCACCGAGGCCATCAAGCTGCTCACCGGCATCGGCGACCCGCTCGTGGGCTCGCTCATGGTCTACGACGCGCTGGAGATGACCTACCGCAAGATCAAGGTCCGCAAGGACCCGAACTGCGCGGTCTGCGGCCCGAACGCCACCGTCAAGGAGCTCATCGACTACGAGGACTTCTGCGGTTCGGTCACCGACGAGGCCGCCGAGGCCGTCGTCGGCTCCACCATCACGGCCCGCGAGCTGGCCGAGTGGATCAAGGAGGGCCGCGACATCGACCTCATCGACGTGCGCGAGCCCGCCGAGTACGAGATCGTGCGCATCCCCGGCTCCCGGCTGATCCCCAAGGGCGACATCGTGTCCGGTGCCGCGCTGAGCGAGCTGCCGACCGAGAGGCAGGCGGTGTTCTACTGCAAGGCCGGCGTCCGCTCGGCCGAGGCCCTGGCCGCCGCGAAGGCCGCCGGGCTGAAGAACGCCGTCCACGTCCAGGGCGGCGTCCTCGGCTGGATCAACCAGGTCGACCCGAGCCTGCCGGCGTACTAGGCGAGATCCCAAGGGGCGTATGGCTGCGGCCGTACGCCCCTTGGCGTCTGCGGGTTGCCCGCGGCCCCGGTGACATTCCAGACATGAACGCTCGGAAGATTCCGAAGAGGGCGCGTTGACTCCGCAACGCCCCCTTCCCTAGCCTTGTACGGATGATCCGCAGAAGCGAACCATCCTCCCGTCTACTCCGCCCCTCCCGCCGCAGCCTGCTGCGGTTTGGCGTGCCCGCCGCGGCCGCCCTGGTCGGTGCCGGAGCCGTGGCCACGGTCGCAGCGAACGCCTCCGAGAACGGCCTCGAGTCGTTCTTCGGGCCGTCCCGCGAAGAGCTCGAAGCGGAGCTGCGCACCAGGATCGACGAGTACCTCGCCTCCACCGGCACGCAGGTCGAGGCGTCGGTCGCCGTCGAACGCGGGGACATGCACCTCGACTACAACCCCGACCAGACCCACATCACCGCCTCCATCGTCAAGGTCGAGATCATGCTCATGACCCTGGAGTACTGGGGCTCGGTCGACGCGATCCCCGAGGACCACCGGACCGCCCTCGACCGCATGATCCGCGAGTCCCACAACGACTCCGCGACCACGCTCTACAACTACCTCGGCGGCGTCGACGCGCTCGTGGCCGCCCACGACAGGTACGGCCTCCAGGACACGACGCCCGACGCGCAGGGCCGCTGGGGCGTCGGCTGGTCCAGCGCCGCCGATCAGCTCGTCCTCACCGGACTCGCGCTCACCGAAGGCGTCCTCGACGCCGACCAGACCGCGCTCGCCCGCGAGCTCATGGGCGACGTGATCGCCGAGCAGGCGTGGGGCGTCTCCGCGGCCGCGCGGGACGGCGAGACCGTCTGGCTCAAGAACGGCTGGGACGTCGAATCCCAGCTCGGCGGCCTCTGGGTCGTCAACTCGATCGGCGTCCTCGGCGGCGACGGCGACGACCCCGTGAAACTCGCCGTCCTCACCAGCGGCGCCGTCGACGACGTCGAAGGAATCCCCGTCGTCGAGGAGATCGCCGCGATCTCCCGCGACGTCATCCAGTACGACTGACTAGGAACCACATGACCCTCGAACCACCCCAAGTCAACGCGGAGCCGGCCCCCCGGCCCCGCCCCTCGCGCCGAACGGTCCTGAGGGCGGCGGTCCCCGCAGCCGTCGCCCTCGCCGGAGGCGCCTCCCTGATCGGGACGGCGGCCTGGGCCGACGGCCCGACCGACGCCGAACTCTCCACCGAGCTCTTCGAACGCGTCCAGGCGTACCTGGCGACCACCGGCACCCAGACCGAGGCGTCCGTCAAGATGACGCGCGGCACCCGGGCCGTGGGCACCTACGCCCGCCGGATCCACGACACCGCCTCCATCGTCAAGATGGAGATCCTGCTGATGCTGCTGGAGGAGTACAGCTCGGTCGAGGCGATCCCCGCCGACATCCGCGAGCACGCCCGGCAGATGATCGTCTGGTCGAACAACGACTCGACCACCACGGTCTACAACCACCTCGGCGGCTGCGACGCCCTCAAGGCGGCGCACGTGCGCTACGGCCTCGCGTACACGACGGCCTCGGACGACTGCCGCTGGGGCCTGACCAAGACCAACGTCGGCGACCAGCTCTCGGTCATCAACCAGCTGCTCTACAAGGGACGCCTCGACCAGGCGAAGGTCGACCACGCGCGCTGGCTCATGGGCGGCGTCGCCTCGGTCCAGGCGTGGGGCCTGCGGGCCGCGAAGAAGACCGGCGAGACGGTCTGGGTCAAGAACGGCTGGGACTCCCGCTCCTCGCTCGGCGGCCTGTGGGTCGTCCACTCCTGCGGCGTCATCAGCGCCCCGGGTCAGACCGCCATCCGCATGGCGATCCTGACCAGCAAGGCCCCCAACGAGTCCCGCGGCATCCAGATCGTCGAGGAGATCGCCAAGATCTCCCGCTCGGTGATCGACAAGGCCGTCCTCTAGAGAACGCGGAGCGGCCCCGGCCGACAGGCCGGGGCCGCTCCGACACGCTCTCAGTACCGGCTGTGCCGCCGCTACCGTCCCTTCGCTTCGCTCAGTACCGGCTGTGCGGCCGCTACCGTCCCTTCGCTTCGCTCAGTACCGGCTGTGCCCCCGCTACCGTCCCTTCGCTTCGCTCAGTACCGGTAGTGATCCGGCTTGTACGGCCCCTCGACCGGGACGCCGATGTAGTCGGCCTGGCTCTTCGTCAGGGTCGTCAGCTTGACGCCGAGCGAGTCGAGGTGCAGGCGCGCGACCTCCTCGTCGAGGTGCTTGGGCAGCGTGTAGACGCCGACCGGGTACTCGTCGAGCCGGGTGTGCAGCTCGATCTGCGCGAGCACCTGGTTCGTGAAGCTGTTGCTCATCACGAAGCTCGGGTGCCCGGTCGCGTTGCCCAGGTTGAGCAGGCGGCCCTCGCTGAGCACGATGATCGAGTGCCCGTCCGCGAACTGCCACTCGTGGACCTGCGGCTTCACTTCGAGCTTCTTGATCCCCGGCTCGGCGGCGAGGCCGGCCATGTCGATCTCGTTGTCGAAGTGGCCGATGTTGCCGACGATCGCCTGGTGCTTCATCCGGCGCATGTGCTCGACCGAGATGATGTCCTTGTTCCCGGTGGTCGTGACGAAGAGGTCGGCGTACTCGACCGCGTCCTCCAGCGTCAGCACCTGGTACCCGTCCATCGCGGCCTGGAGCGCGCAGATCGGGTCCACCTCGGTGACGACGACCCGGGCGCCCTGGCCCCGCAGCGACTCCGCCGAGCCCTTGCCGACGTCGCCGTAACCGCAGACCACGGCCACCTTGCCGCCGATGAGCACGTCCGTGGCGCGGTTGATGCCGTCCACGAGCGAGTGCCGCACACCGTACTTGTTGTCGAACTTCGACTTCGTCACCGAGTCGTTCACGTTGATCGCCGGGAACGGCAGCCGCCCCTCGCGCTCCAGCTCGTACAGCCGGTGCACGCCGGTGGTGGTCTCCTCGGTGACCCCCTTGACCTCGCCCGCCTTGCGCGAGAAGCGGGCCGGGTCCTCCTTGAGCGAGCGGGCCAGCAGCGCGAGCACCACGGCCTCCTCCTCGCTCGCGGCGGTCGACGCGTCCGGGACGGCTCCGTCCGCCTCGAACTTCGCGCCGTTGACCACGAGCATCGTGGCGTCCCCGCCGTCGTCCAGGATCAGGTTCGGCTCCTCGCCGCCCCAGTCCAGGGCGCGCTCGGTGCACCACCAGTACTCCTCGAGCGTCTCGCCCTTCCACGCGAACACCGGGACGCCCTGCGGCGCCTCCGGGGTGCCCTGCCCGACCGCGATCGCCGCGGCGGCGTGGTCCTGGGTGGAGAAGATGTTGCACGACGCCCAGCGCACCCGCGCGCCGAGCGCGGTCAGCGTCTCGATGAGCACCGCGGTCTGGATCGTCATGTGCAGCGAGCCGGTGATGCGGGCACCCTCCAGCGGGCGGTCCGCGCCGTAGCGCTCGCGCAGGGCCATCAGGCCGGGCATCTCGTGTTCGGCCAGGCGGATCTCGTGGCGGCCGAAGTCGGCCAGCTTGAGATCGGCGACCTTGTAGTCGTCGGCTCGCAGCTTGTTCGTCATGCCTGAAATGCTACGCGCCGCCCCTTCGACCGCCGCCGAACGGCACCGTGGCGCCAGCCACGCCGCACCGCGGGTCGGAAACCGTACGAATCGGACTCGCGACTGCGGAATCGCAGGTGAGAGGCGTGGCGGCGGTCGCGTGGGAGGCGCCACGGAAAATTTCTTGCCGCAACCCCTGTTTCTGCTTGACACTGCTGAGGCGGTGGGTAATATTGCAGATACGCAGCGTCACGGAGATGCGGGAATCCACTGGGTTCCAGACCATCGCCACCGGCGCAGCGGAGATACCAAACCGGGGGGAGTGCCGGGCGGTCTGGGGTGGCCGCCCGGCACATTTTTGCGCCTACTGGCAAGCGCTGTCCTGAAATTCGATTGCGGGGCCTCCCGAAATACGAGAAGGTCGGGGCGTGAGCAACCCTGACATCGAGATCGTCCCGATCGACCCGCTGAACCGCGACCAGGTCAACGGCTGGATCCGCACCCAGCGCGCCGTCACCGAGCACGACCTGCCGGGCGAGCCCCTGCCGAGTCCCTCCTTCCAGCGCCTGCGCCTGCTGCTGTGGCCCGACTCCCTCGCCGTGGAGCGCTACACGGCCCTCCAGGACGGCGAGGTCGTCGGCTCCCTGACGTACTCGATGCCGACCCAGGACAACCAGCACCTGCTCGAACTCGAACTCGACGTGCGCCCCGACCGCCGCCGCCAGGGCATCGGCACCGCGCTCAACGACTTCACCGAGCGCCGCGCCGCCGAACTCGGCCGCGACACGATCCTCGCCTTCGCCGTCGACTCCCTCGACGGAGGACAGCGCTTCGACCACGCCGGCCAGCACTTCGCGAAGGCCGCCGGATACAAGGTCGTCGACCAGGAGATCCACCGCCGCAACGACCTCACCGTCGTCGCCGACGACGTCCTGGAGTCGCTGTACGCCGACGCCTGGGCCAAGGCCGCCGGATACGAGCTGGTGCAGTGGATCGACGACTGCCCCGACGAGGTCCTCGCCGGGTACGCGGCCCTGAACGAGCGCATGTACACCGACCCGCCCATGGGCGAGGAGCTGGACATCCGGCCCGCGGTCTACGACGCCGCCCGCATCCGCAACACCGAGTGGACCATGAAGGAGCGCGGGCAGACCCAGTTCGTCAGCGCCGTCGTCCACGTCGAGTCCGGCGAGGTCGCCGGCATGTCCGGCATCGGCCTCACCCCCGGCGAGGAGCTGCACGCCTGGCAGCAGGACACCATCGTCGAGCAGAAGCACCGCGGCCACCGCCTCGGCATGGTCCTCAAGATCGCCAACCAGCGCCTCATGCGCCGCTACCGGCCGCAGATCCGCTACATCCACACCTGGAACGCCGAGGTCAACGACCACATGATCGCCATCAACGAGGCGATGGGCTACCGCGCCCTGTGCCGCGACCTCGACGTCCAGAAGAAGCTCGCCTAGCGCGCAGATTCCCGCGTTGCAGACGGGAAACGGCCCGACCGCTCAGCGGTCGGGCCGTTCTCGCGTGTTCAGGCGCTGGCGATGAACAGCTCGCCCGTGCCGCTGGCGATGACCGGTCCGGCCGTGCCCGCGGAGAACGCGGCGCGGCCGGGGGAGAGCGCGGCCTCGCCGGCGTCGTCGGCGACGGTGACGTTCCCGCCGGTGGACAGGCAGATCCGCGGGCCCTCGACCGCGATGGTCTGCGGGCCGCCGGTGAGTTCGACCCGGCGCAGCGCGAAGTCCTCGATCGGGACCGGCCAGGAGCGGACCGGGCCGTTGTCCTCGGCGGTGGTGCGCGGGTCGGGGATGGCCTGGAAGTCGAGGACCCGCAGCAGTTCGGGGACGTCGACGCGCTTGTTGGTGAGGCCGCCGCGGAGCACGTTGTCGCTGGCGGCCATGACCTCGACGCCGAAGCCGTGCAGGTACGCGTGGAGGTTCCCGGCCGGCATGTACACGGCCTCGCCCGGCTGGAGCGTGATGTGGTTGAGCAGCAGACTCACCAGGACGCCCGGGTCGTCGGGGTAGGACCGGGCCAGCGAGACCAGGTCGGCGCCGTCGGCGCTGTCGAGCTCGGAGGCGGCCTTCGCGGCGGCGTCGATGATCGCCCGGCACTCCTCGCGGGCGAGCCCGAGGAGGTCGGGGACGGCCTTGCGGAGCCCGGCCTTGCGGTCGCGCAGCGTCGCGGCGAGCCCTTCGAGCTCGGGGACGGCGAGCGCCTCGATGTCGGCGGCGGCCTCCAGCGGGTCGCGGAAGCCGCACATGGCGCGGAACTCGGTGAGCGCCACCAGCATCTCGGGCTTGTGGTTGTCGTCCACGTAGTTGCGGTAGGCCGCGTCGATGCCGATGCGCATCTCCCGCTGGTGGCCCGAGTGGGCCTGGCGGGCGTTGGGGTGCGCCTGGAGCGACAGGGGCTTGCCGGCCGCGAGGAGCTTGAGCAGGAACGGGAGCTTGGGCCCGAACCGGTCGAGGGCGCGGTCGCCGAGCATCCCCGCGGGGTCCGAGGCGATCGCGGCGTCGAGGGGCCGCCCGTCGTGGAGGGTCGAGGGCGCGCTGTGGTGGGCGCCGAACCACTCCTCCGCCTCGGGCAGGTCCGCGGGCACCTCGCGGCCCTGGAGCCTGGCGATGTCGTCCTGCGATCCCCACGCGTAGTTGCGGATGACGCCGTAGAGCCCCTGCACCGCCGCTCCTCACCTGTCTCTTCTCCGGAGGCCCCAACTCTATCGGTTCGGCTCTCGCGTCTCACCGCCCCAGGGCGGCGGTACGGCGCAGGCCGCGGACGGCGGCGCCGTCCACGGCCTTGAGCTGGTGCTCCGCTATTCGGCGCCGAGAGTGAGGTCCTTCATCTCCGAGACGGCGGGGACCCGCATGGGGTCGAGGCCGTGCGCGAGGGCGAGGTACACCGACGCGAAGTCGGGGACGGCGATGAGCGAGGCGAGCCGCTCCAGGGCGCAGCCGCCCTCGGCCGGGAGCACGTCACAGCGGACGCCGCGGCGCCCGGCGAGGTCGGCGACGGCGTCGGCGCGGCGCGTGTCGGGCTTGGGCGTGGTGTCGTCGCCGTCGAGGCCGTCGTCGCGCATGAGCACGATCCGCAGGCGCGTGAGCTCGTCGTCATCGTCGGGGTCGGCGAAGATGTCCTTCTGTCCCTCGGCGAGCGAGCCGAAGACGCCGTCGAGGAGGCCCACGCGGCCGCGGCCGACCTCGCCGAGCTCGCCGGAGACCACCGGGTAGCGGGAGTTCGCCGCGAGCATGTCGCCGAAGCGCCGGGCGGCGACGCCCGCGAGCGGGCTGGAGCCCCACACGACCGGGATGGAGCCGGCGAGGTTCATCGCCAGTTCCTTGGCCGGGTTGACGTACGCGTCGGCGTCGGGCCGGCACCGCTCGGCGTCCTCGTCGAGGCGCCGCGCGGTCTCGGCGATGTCGGCCTCCACGAGGCTGACGAGGCCGAGTTCCCTGGCGGCCATGAGGACCGGGACGGTGAGCGCCCACAGGCTCAGGCGCGCGGGGGCGCGGCGCGGGACGGCCACGAACGGGGCGCGGGCCCGTTCGGCGAGGCCCTGGAGCTCGGAGTCGGGGGCGCCGATGGCGACCAGGCGGGCGCCGCGGCGGGCGGCGGCCTCGGCGGCGGCGAGCGCCTCGGGGCTGCGCCCGGAGGCGGAGACGGCGATGACGACGTCGGCGGCGCCGACCCAGCCGGGGACGCCCGCGGAGCGGTGCCCGAGGATCGGGACCGGGCAGCGGGGCCCGGCGACGGTGGCGAGGATGTCGCCGGTGCGGGCCGCGGTGCCGACGCCCGCGACGACGACCGCCCGGGGGCGGCCCTCCTCCGCGAGCGCGGCGAGGCCGGCGTCGGCGGCGAGCGCGGCCGACTCGCGCAGCTGCGGTCCGGCCGAGGCGAGCGCCCACAAGGCGCCGCCGGGCCGGATCGACTCGCTCAGGTCGCCTTCGATGCGGCGCTCGTCCGGGAGCCGGTCGCCGGTGATGCCGGCGATGCCGTCGTCGTCGAGACCCATGCTGTTCCTCCTTGGCCTTCGCGGCCGTCGCGGTTCGCTTCGGTTGCCGGGTGGGATCGCTCGGGGTGCCCGCCGCGCCCCGCTAGTACTGCTCGGGTCCGCCGCTGCCGGTGGCGCCGTTGTGCGAGGCACTGTCGAGGAGCATCACCGGGATGCCGTCCTCGACGCGGAAGACCTTCGCGCACTCCGAGCAGGTGAGCGCGTTGGTCTCGCGGTCGAACGAGAGCGGGGCGTGGTGGGGCTCGGGGCAGCGCAGCAGTTCGAGGAGCACTGGCTTGGGCGCGGTGGCGGGCATGGGCTAGTTCCTTACGATGCGGAGGATGTCGTCGCGCAGCCGTTCCATCGAGGCCGTGTCGGGGCCCTCGACGTTCAGCCGCAGCAGCGGTTCGGTGTTGGAGGGGCGCAGGTTGGCCCAGGAGCCGTCTGCGAAGGAGACGGTGAGCCCGTCGAGGCGGTCGGTCGCGACGCCGTCCCGGGCGCCGAAGGCGGCGGCGACCTCTTCGATCTTCGCGGCGGGGTCGGCCACCTTGGAGTTGATCTCGCCGGAGGCGGTGTAGCGGACGTAGTCCGCGGCCAGCTCGGCGAGCGTCTGGTCCGAGCCGCCGACGGCGGCGAGCACGTGCATGGCCGCGAGCATGCCGGTGTCGGCGAACCAGAAGTCCTTGAAGTAGTAGTGCCCGGAGTGCTCGCCGCCGAAGACGGCGTCCTCCTCGGCCATGACCGCCTTGATGTACGAGTGGCCGACGCGGGTGCGCAGGGGGCGGCCGCCGTGCTCGGCGACGATCTCGGGGACGGCCCGGGACGTGATGAGGTTGTGGCACACCGCGGAGCCGGGGTGCTTGGCGAGTTCCCGGGTGGCGATGAGCGCGGTGATCGCGGACGGGGTGACGGGCTCGCCGTCGGCGTCCACGACGAAGCACCGGTCGGCGTCGCCGTCGAAGGCCAGGCCGAGGTCGGCGCCGACCTCCCGCACGCGGGCCTGGAGGTCGACGATGTTCGCCGGCTCCAGCGGGTTCGCCTCGTGGTTGGGGAAGGTCCCGTCGAGCTCGAAGTACAGCGGGTCGATGTCGAGCGGGAGCGCCGCGAGGAGCTGGTCGCCGAGGACCGCGGGGACAGTGTGGCCGCCCATGCCGTTGCCGGCGTCGACGACGACCTTGAGCGGGCGGATGCCGGAGAGGTCCACGAGTTCGCGCATGTAGGCGGCGTACGCGGAGAGGAAGTCCTCCGCGGCGAACGTCCCGGGCGCCTCGGCCGCGGGGGCCGGCTCGCCGTCGAGGATCGCCTGGGCCCTGTCGCGGATGTCGGCCAGGCCGGTGTCGAGGCCGATGGGCCGCGCGGCGGGCAGGCACATCTTGAGGCCGTTGTACTCGGCGGGGTTGTGGCTGGCGGTGAACATCGCGCCGGCGACGTCGCGCCGCCCCGCGATGAAGTACAGCATGTCGGTGGAGCAGAGCCCGGCGTCGAGGACGTCGGCCCCCGCGCGGGTCGCGCCGCGCGCGAACGCCTCGGCGAAGCCGGGGCCGGAGTCGCGCATGTCGTGGCCGACGGCCCACCGCGTCTCACCGGTGACGGCGACGGCGGCAGCGCCGATCGCCTCGAAGACCGCGGGCGTCAGCTGCGAGCCGACGAGTCCGCGGACGTCGTACGCCTTCACGAATTCACTGAGCTTGGGAGCCACGGGTGTGCCGCCTTTCCGGTGTCCTACCTGTGATCGGCTCGCGCGTCGCCGAACGGGGCCGGTCGGGGAGGTGGCCTCCGCGGCCGCACCGCGCCGCTGCGGGAGGGCCGCCCCCGCAGACGAGACTAGCGCTGCGCGTCCTCGTCGCCGGACACCACCCGGAGGTGACGGCGGGCACCGAACTGGGGCCCCGCGGGCCGGTAGCCCTGCCGCGGAGACGGTTCTGCCTCGGCGAGGCGGCGGCTCGCCAGCGTCGCGGCGTCCTCGGGCGCGCCGGGGTCCTCGTGGCGCTCGCCGACGGCGGCCTCGCGCACGGCGTTGGCCAGGGCCACCAGGTCGTCGTCGGTGGGCATGGGCACGGCGTAGTCGCCCTGGTGCCTGACGAGCTCCCAACCGTGGGGCACGGTGAGGCGCCGGGCATGCGCGTCACACAGGTCGTAGCTGTGGGGTTCCCGCGCCGTCGAGAGCGGGCCGACCACAGCCGTCGAATCCGAGTAGATATATGTCAAAGTGGCCACCGCAGGCTGGCGGCAGCCGTTCCGGGAGCAACGCCGATCCGACCTCACCCCACGAAACTACCACTCGCGGTGTCGAAGTCGGTGTTGCTGACCAGTGGCCGCGGATCGATTCGCGCCGCGGGGCGTCGCGGGGGCCGGATTCGTCGGACCCGGACGCTAAGGTGGCCCCATGCGGAGAGATCGACACGGACGGGGGATGCGGGGGCCGCTGGCGCCCGGGGCCCTGCCGATGCGTCGCACGCCCGTCGAGGAGTTCGACGCGCTGGTGATGGAGTCGGTCGTCTCGATCGAGCGGCGGCTCGCGGAGACCCTGGGTTCGAAGTTCACCGACCTGCGGCACATCGAGTTCGCCGTAGACGAGGTCCCGCCCGAGTCGCAGACGTACGACGCCGACATCGTCGAGGACCGCGGCGTGCCGCTCTCCAAGCTCTACCCGGCCCAGCCCGGCACGGTCGCGGCCTCGCCGCGGATCGTGCTCTACCGCAGGCCGATCGAGCTGCGCGGCGAGAGCAAGGCCGACACGGAGTCGCTGGTGCGCTCGGTGCTCACCGAGCAGCTCGCGTCCCTGCTCAACCTGCCGCCGGAGGACCTGGAGTTCTGAACGGGCGAAGGGGCGGAACCGATCGGTCCCGCCCCTTCATCCGCTCGTAGTAGGGATGTCCCTCACGCCGCCACGGGCACGCGCTCGGTCGCGGGCTCGGCGGCCCGCGGTGCGGCCGGCTCGCCCCGGCGGGGCCCGACCAGTTCGTCCATCAGCGCCTCGCTGCGGAAGCCCCCCGAGAGGACCGGTTCCGCGAGCGGCGTCTCCGCCGTGAAGGCGAACTCCGCGGCGAGCGCGGGGTTGATCATCGGGCTCGGCAGGCACACCACCACCGGCAGCCGCTCGTGGCGCCGGCGCGCCGCTTCCCGGGCCTGGCGCTTGATCTTGCGGCGCTCGCGTTCTGAGAGCCCGCCCCAGATCCCGAAGCGCTCGTCGTGGTCGAGTGCGTACTGCAGACAGTTCTCTTTGACCTCGCACCGCGCGCAGATGCGTTTCGCATCCCGCGTGGAGCCCCCCTTCTCGGGGAAGAACGCCTCCGGGTCGGTCTGCGCGCACAATGCGCGAACCTGCCACTCCGGAACGTTACCCAACAGGTCGGCCAAGTAGTCACGGCCGTCCATATACGTCCGCCTCCTCGTTCGCGCACCGGTGAACCGGTGCTCCCCCCTTGCAATCACTTGCACGGCACCGGAATGCGGACTCCTGGCTTACGCGTCGCCTCCCCTGCGACGCGTACGGCCCCGCGGCGGACGCGCCGGTCCGCCCGCTCTGGCCGAGTCCTGCAAATGCTCGTAGAAAGCCCGGTGCCCGCGGGCGGCCTGAAGATGGGGCCGCACCGCCTGACTCATCTCTATGGACGATGAGTGCTCATCGCTATTCGATAACGGTTCGATATCAGACGATAGCGCACAGTGATCCGAACGACGGAAGGACCCCTCAGACTCACGCTTGCGGGGGACCTTACTTGACAACCTCCGCAGTGGAGGTTCGCTCGCGTGAACGCGCCTTTCCGGCGAACACGAGTCCGATTCCCGCCAATGCGAGCCAGACCGCGTCGAGCACCAGTCGTTCGACCGCCGCCCGAGTGCCGATGAAGACCTGCCCCTCCTCCGCCAGTTGCCTGGCGCCGTCGAATCCGTATCGCGCCGCCGACGATGCCAGCAGCACTCCGATAACGAGATAGGCGAAGTAGACGAGACGGGTCAGCCTCCCGATCACCCGTCCGGGTCGCGAATCAGGGGCGAGGGCCGCCGCGAGCGCGGGCAGCGCCACGGGCAGGACCGAGAAGAGCGTGCTCCGGGCCTCGTCGGTGAAGGCGATCCCGGCGGCGCGCCGGAGCGCGTCGTCGCGCGGGTCGAGTTCGGCGCCGAACAGCCACTGCGACACCGCGACCGCGATGACGGCGACGGCGCAGCCGAGGAGCGCGGACGCGGCGACGGTGCGGGCCCGGGGCCCGAACTGCGTGGGGGGCATCAGATCAGGTCGTTCCGCTGGGACTGCTTCAACTCCTCGACCAGGCCCTTCACTTCCTGCGCGCGGTCCCTGGGGCACACCAGGAGCGCGTCGGGGGTGTCCACGATGATGAGGTCGTCCACGCCGACCGCGGCGACCAGGCGCCCCGAGGCCGGGACGACCACGTTCCGCTTCGACTCCGTCAGCAGGGCCTCGCCGGAGCCGCGCGGCTCGACGACGACGTTGCCGACCTTGTCGGCGGCTTTGAGGACCTGGCCGAGCGTGTTGTAGTCGCCCACGTCGTGCCAGTCGAAGTCGCCGGGGACGACGCCCACGCGCCCGGCCGCGGCCGCGGGCTCCATGACGGCGTAGTCGATCGAGATCTTCTCCAGCGTCGGCCACAGCTGCGAGAACAGGGCCTCGCGGTTCGTGGAGTCCCACGCGCGGGCGAGGGTCCGGACCGCGTCGTGCAAGGCCGGGCGGCGCCGGGCCAGCTCGTCGAGGAAGACGTCGACGCGCCACACGAACATGCCCGCGTTCCACAGGTAGTTCCCGGCCGAGACGTACTCGACCGCCGAGACCTGGTCGGGCTTCTCGACGAACGCCTCCAGTTGGTAGCCCGGGCCCACGGAGGCGCCCAAGCGCAGGTAGCCGTAGCCGGTGTCGGGCCCGGTCGGGTTGATGCCGATGGTCATGAGCAGGCCCGTCTCGGCCAGCTCCATCGCGCGCTCGACGGTCTTGGCGAAGGCCTCGCCGTCCTGCACCAGGTGGTCGGCGGCGAAGGCGCCCATGACCGCGGTCGGCTCGCGCTCGGCGATCACGGCCGCGGCCAGGCTGATCGCGGCCGCGGAGTCGCGCGGCGAGGGCTCGACGAGGATGTTGTCGCCGGGCACCTCGGGGAGCTGCCGGGCCACGTCCACCGCGTGCGCGGCGCCCGTGACGACGTACACCTGGTCGGGGCGCGACAGCAGCCGCACCCGTTCCACGGTCGATTGGAGCAGCGAGGAGTCCGTTCCTGTCAGAGGCAGGAGGAACTTCGGCCGCTGAGCGCGAGACAGGGGCCAGAGCCGGGTTCCGGAACCGCCTGCGGGGACCACCGCGTGAAGCATGCCACTAGTCTTGCATGCCGCTCCCACGTGCTCGTTCACCCCCGCGGCGGGCCCGCGACGATGACGCGGCCGTTGCCGGCAGGTGAAAGCGGGGGCAATTCTCGCCGCCCACGGGCGGAGATACCGCTTACCGCCGCGGCGGGGCCGCGCGGCCCCGTACTCGCATTCGCACCTGTGCGTGTGCGCGCTTCCCGGTATCAGTCACACGTCGGTGGCCCGGGTCCTCTAGACTCTCCGCTAATCCGCCCGACCGAACAAACCAACACGTCTGGAGCATCCCCCGTGTCTTACCCGCCCGCCCCGGCTCCCGCCCCTTCCGAGCAGCCCGCTAAGCAGGGCAACGGTTTCGGTGTGACCGCCCTCGTCCTGGGCCTCATCGGCCTCATCATCTTCTCCTGGATCCCCGGGATCAACCTCTTCACCGGGCTCCCCCTCGGCATCCTCGCCGTCATCTTCGGCATCGTGGCCCTCGTGAAGGCCAAGAGCCGCGGCGGCAAGGGCAAGGGCACCGGCCTGTGGGGCGTCATCCTCGGCGTCCTGACCCTCATCGCGTCCATCGCGATCTACTTCGTCCTCCTCGGCATCGTCGAGGACCAGTGCAACGACTCGAGCTCCGCGATCTACGGCTCGCAGGAATGCCTCGACCTCGAGAACATGTAGACCCCTGACACACCGAGGGCCGCAGTGCGACAGCACTGCGGCCCTTCGCGTTCCCGCCTAGAACAGCCGCGGCTGGCTCTCGTCGACCGCCCCGCGCAGGTCGTCGTAGTCGAGGACGACGCACCTGATGCCGCGGTCCTCGGCCAGCACGCGGGCCTGGGGCTTGATGGCCTGGGCGGCGAAGACGCCGTCGACCGGGGCGAGGAGCGGGTCGCGGTTGAGCAGCTCCAGGTACCTCGTCAGCTGCTCGACGCCGTCGATCTCGCCGCGGCGCTTGATCTCGACGGCGACGTGCTTGCCGTCGGCGTTGCGGCACATGAGGTCCACGGGCCCGATCGCGGTCGGGTACTCGCGGCGGATGAGCGTCCACCCCTTGCCCAGCGGCGCCGGGTCGGCGGCCAGCAGCTCCTGGAGGTGCGCCTCGACGCCGTCCTTCTGCAGCCCGGGGTCGACCCCCAGCTCATGGCTGGAGTCGTGCAGGACCTCCTCGATCGAGATCTTCAGCTGGTCCCCGGTCTTCTTCGACGTGACGGTCCACTCGGTCTCGCCCTCCACGACCGTGCAAGGCGGCGTCATCCAGTTCAGCGGCTTGTACGAACCCCCGTCGGCATGGACCAGCACACTGCCGTCCGCTTTCCATATTATCAAACGGACAGCCATTGGCAAATGGGCAGAAAGCCGACCTGTGTAATCAACCTGGCACCGTGCCACCAACAAACGCATGGCAAGCACCCTACCGGTGCCGCAGGACCGCCCCTGCGACGCCGTGGGCGCCCTGAGGCCTGCCCGTGAACAGGAAATGAGACTCAGCGGCGAAGACCCAGCATCTTCACCTGGACGCGGCGCAGCAGCCCGATCGCATCGGCGTCGCTGAGCCCGGTGGTGGCTTCCCAGTCCAGCCCGGAGCCGTGGATGTCGCTGCTGAACAGGATCTCGCAGGCGAGCTGGCTCCGTCGAAGATCGGCGGCGTCGATACTGCCGTCGCGGCGAACCTGATCAGCTATGTCGTTGCAGCGCTTGACCATATCGGCCGCATCAATAAAGCCCACGAATGCAGCCAGGGCGTCGGTGACGTGAGCTGGTCCGCCGCTCTCCTCGAGCGCCCGCGCGAAGAACTCGCGCTCGTTGGCATCGAACCCGAGCGAAATCTGTTGCCCCATGCCATGCCTCCCGGCCCATCGCAGGCCCGAAGATGGGTCTGCATGTTCATTCATGTCGGACCCAAGCTATAGGTTTCCCGAGCACGCCTCGGACATCGAGGCGGTTGTCGTCTTCGAGTAGTTGGATGGTCTGGTTGTGGGTGCTTCGTCGTGGGATTACCTGGTCGAGCTTGACGGGTCGGTCGAGGCGACGCTCGCCGCGTTGCGGGGGCGGTCCTTCGACTCGGGTGACTGGTACTGGAGGCCGGAGGACGAGCTGCGGAAGGGGCCGAAGCCGCAGAGCCTCGCCGAGTGGGAGGAGTCGATCTACGGCAACGACTACCCTGGGGCGCACTCGATCGTTGACATGCGGGAGATCGTGCGGGGCATCGAGCTCGACGAGATCGACCAGGGCCAGGTGCTGGAACTGAGCGAGCAGGAGTCTATTGAGGTCTTCGGTACGGCGAAGCCTTTGGTTGCGGACTGGAAGCGTGCGTTGGAGGCAGGTCGGAATGTCTGGGACCTGTCGGATCGAGACAGCGGCCGCTGTGTGCTCTTGGCCGACGACTCCGGCCGACACTGGGTGGCCTTCTGGGGCTCCAGCGGTGACTGACGTGGCGTTCGACTACAACGACGTCGTCTGGACCGGCCAGAGCCTGACGCCAGGCATGGTTGAGGACGCCGAGCGGACGCTCGGTGTACGACTGCCAGCGGCCTATCTGGCGATGCTGCGGGTACGAAACGGCGGGGTGCTTCGGAAGTGCCGGTTCGATACGACGTTCCCCACTTCATGGGCGGATGATCACTTCGCGGTTCAGGCACTGCTGGGGATCGGCGGGATCAACGGCGTCGATGCTGCGGTGGGCGGTAGCTGATATTTGATCGCGGAGTGGGGCTACCCGGATATCGGTGTGGTGTTCGCCGTATGCCCTTCGGGAGGGCATGACACGGTCATGCTCGACTACTCCCGGACCACTCGAGCCGGGGAGCCCACCGTGGCCTACATCGACGAAGACCGTGTGCCGAGAACGATCGCGACCAGTTTCGGTGACTTCGTGGCCAGTCTGCGCTTATCAGGCGCAAGCTGCGATGTTTCGCCGAGCTGGGGCTCGCCTGGTTCTCAGGAAAAGGATGCTGGTTGGCGTCGTCGAAGGGCTGCGCCGAGTGGGGTGAGGCGCAGGCCCGCTTCGAAGTCGGGTCCGGGGAGGCGGATGCTGCGGAGGATCGGGTCGTCGGGGTAGCCGGTGAAGACGGTTGGTCGAGCGCCGTGGTCGTCAGGGTGGTAGCTGAAACCGTCGAAGAAGATCCAGCCGGTCCCGTCTGCCGGTGCGTAGCAGAGGAGCCACCTGCCGATCTTGAAGCTGGGCGGTCCGAAGGCATCGACGATCTCGCTCAGTCGAGTGTCTGTCTCCCTGTAGGCCGAGCCCGCGTTGGTGAGCAGGCTCGGCCACTCGTCGTCGGGGATCAGCCGTTCTGTGGTGAGGTAGCCGTATCGGTGGAAGATCTCGGCGTAGACCGAGGCGACCTCGCTGTGGTAGCGGTTCTCATCGCCGAATGCTTCGCGGAACGGACCGGGAATGCCGCACGACCGGTACTTGTCCGAGAGCCCGAGCTCGTCCCTGGACGGTTCGGGGAGGTCGTCGAGGAATCGCAGATCGCGGAGTCGGAACCAGCACAGCGACTCAAGGTCCTGGTCGTGGACGGCGTACATGCCGGGTCGTCGCAGCATCTGCGAGACCTGCTCGATCAAGCGGGCACGCATCGCGGTCGCCTTGTCCATGGACGCAGCCTAGCCGCGGATGCGAGACTTCCCTCATGGAGGAACCCCTTGCTGCGCAGCTCGAATGGTGGGGCAACCCAAACCTCTGCCTGACCTTCGGCGTCCTGGTGACGGTCGAAGAATCGAATAGCGAGTTGACCGCGCACGGCGCGCTCGCGGAGCAGGTACTCGCAGATCCCGAAGCGGTCGAGGTTTGGGAGATGTTGGTCGAAGGCAGCCCGTACTTCCATTTGGTCTTCGAAGAGTGCTCGGTGTTCGAGGTCGTGGTTGCGAGAACGGGTGTCGTCGGAGGATTCAGCTTGACTGAGCACGTCCTGAAGTCGCGGCTGTGAGGTGGGTTCCTTGTTGGTCCCCAGCAGCCGGCTCGGGACTGGAGTCAGGATGGGTGTCCCCGCCCTCCACCTTTCCCCGCGGTTGATGGCTCAGTCGAAGGGCGTGTCGCTCCAGCGGAACCAGGCGCGGTCGTTCTCGATGTGGAGCAGGTGCTCGGCTGTGGGGCCGTTCTTGGAGTGGAGTTCGAGCTGGGCCTGGATCTGGACCACTTCCCATTCGTCGGGGTGGTCGGTGACGAGTTCGGGGCTGCGGTCGAAGAGGGGCCTGAACCTCTCGAAACCAGGTCGAGGCTCGAATGTGCCTTCGAGCCAGAGGAAGTCGGCGTCGTCGATAGTGATGCTGCCGATCGTCCGGCCGAAGTCCCGGAGGGTCCAGACCTCGCCGAGATTGTTCATCTCAGGCGGTTCGGTCGCAGCAATATTCTCTATGGGGTCGTTCCAACTGGCCGAGCGCGTTTCACAGCAGTGGAGGCTGGTCGCGGGCCCACGCGCCAGACCCAGAGAAGCCACGCATGCTGGACCTAGCGAGAGGCGCTCGAAGCTAGCGGTTGGACGTGGCCTTGTGGTACCATCGCGCTAGGAGTTCGGAGGGGCGCTTCCGTTGGTTCATGACCAGGGATTCCACAGAGAGGGTGGTGACCCGGGTTCGAGTCCCGGCTCCTTTTTAGGAAGTAGCTCAATAGGAAGAGCCCCCATTTCTTAGATTCTTGAGGCGATCTAACCTCCATCTTTTAACAGTCCAGTACCCCTTTGCTCGTGCTGCGGATTCGAGTTCATTTTCCTGTAGTTTGAGCGGACTATAGCTAGTACGAGCGTAACCCAGCAAGGCTCGGCGCCATGCAGAAGAGTTCTTAATCTTCGAGCTATGTTCATGAAAATCTTCTACTGCTATTGCCGCCCAACTAGTTTGAGGGATTCTTGATCCAAGCGCAGTATTGATCTCCCTTCCGAGCCTCTTCGTGACTGCGAACGCGGTAAAAATATGCTCAGCAATTAGGTCTAGCTTGTCATTGAGAACAACCTGCGCCGGCGTTTGATGGTTTATACGTTGCCAACCTTCGGTCGCGGCAGCACCCATCTCAGTGAGGTGGTCAAGAAGCGCCTTTTGTGCCCGACCTCCTGCATGAACGATGCAGTTGCGCATCTGTCGAAGAAGATGAAAGCTCTGCATCCATTCTTCAGGGAGTGCATGATCAGTAGACGAGAATAGCACTTCGTGCATATTGTTTGCTCTGATCTCCTCCTTTCCCTTCCGAATAGTGATTTTCTCAGACTTTAGCATCTTAATGCTGGACATTACAAAATCCTCATGCGTAGCAAGAGCATATGGAATCGTAACTGAAGCAAGGTGATAGTCTGCATTTAGCAGAAGTTCGCGCGCGTGATCTGAACGAAGGTCAAAGCGCTCGATATGCTCAACAGCAGGGAAGAGCTCCGCTAGTGTTCGATGTGAGCCCGTGTTTAGCTGAAGTGAGTGCCCTGCAAGACGGGAGCCCGCCAGCAGGGCCATAACTGCGTTATTTACGACGACGCGGGTCTCGACATACCTTCTGTATTCCGGGTACTGAATCTCGACCATAATCTAAACTCCCTTCTCTTGTTCCAGTTCAACCTTAGCCAGCTTTTCTCCTGCAATCCGCCGAACTCTCGCTGAGGGGTGGGTTGAGAAATGCGTTAGAGTTGGGAGGACAAGTTGGCTCTGTTCGGATGTCGGATTGCACATGCCGATAACAAAAGCAAGCGGCAGTCTAGTCCCGTCGCCATCAGGAAGTGATCTCGCATATGAGACCATCCATGGTTCAGCTCGGTCGTTACTTATCCAATGCGCGATCCCTTGAGTGACCAGGGCCCGAACTTGAGCATCACCGTCATTTAGCAAATTTGACAGAACCCAGCCCAGCTGACCTGTGTCATCGAGAGCAGCAAACTCGGCGATGTCACGGCGAATCTCTGCAGCTCCGTGAATAGCTGCAATCACCGAAAGATTGATAGATTCCGGCGGAATCACCCCGAGGACGTACTCGGCGCGAAGTAGGACTCCATCGATGTTTCGAGACATGAAGTTATGGATTGCGTAACTACTGCTTTGCAAGCGAATCTTGCCGATGCTTTCAGTCAAAGACGTTCGGACCCTATCGGCAATCTTATTATGCAATCTAGAGATAATTTGGCAGGTTGCATATTTGTCGTTCCTATCAATGTTTTCACTTGAGAGATAGGTCAAGACAGGATCCCAACATGCAATGCTTTGGTGCAAACTGTTAAGCTGAGCAAGAAAAGCAGGAGCCGGGTCTGGGGGGTAGGTTCGAGGTTGCGTTGAACTTTCGCTGCAGAGACGCTCAACTCGATAAGCAAGATCTTGAATCAAGTCATTTGCGGCATGCTCCGATAGGCCGCCAATATATTCGATACTCAGAGCAGCGTCAGCATCACTTGTAAATCGATCCAGAAGAATATCTCTCGCAGAGGTACGATGTCGGGAAATCAATCCTAGTATCGAGTTCGAGGTTGACGAGTTGCTAAGATTCGCGATCTTATTGATGAGGCTATCAATCAACTCTGGGTTGATGCGATCCCATTTGAGTCGTTTGAGGCATCGGCTAATCTCGGGATGCTCGAACGATCGCTCATCGATTTCAATTAGTGTTTCTAGAACGCGTTGATGAGATGTAACACTCGACGCATTCATGATTCCCGAAAGTGCCTCGAACACTCGAAAACCAATACTAAATCCAGTCAGAGTGCTTGGATGTAGTGCGCTCTGCCGACCGAGGATTGCATCTATGCAGTAGCTTGCAGCTTCATCAGCATCCGATTCCGAAAGTAGCTCGCCGGCATTCTTCCAAACCATTAGATTTGGAAGTGAAGTTGTATAACTCCAGTTTGAATTCCGAATAGATGTTGCGAACTTCCTTAGAACCTGAAGCGGACCATCATCACAGATTTTTCTGGTAGCTAGTTCAAGCGTCTTTGCATCGCCAGATAGTTTAAGGTCGCTTAGTGCTATCTGAATGCTGCGATCATCTGTTTTGTCTAGTAGTGTATTTTGGCCAGAGAAACTAAGATAGGTTCGCCAGTCATCACGATCCCCAGTCAAATTAGCTTGTATCTGAGCGGCAAAAAGGCTATTGTTTGCCACATCATCAGCGAAAATTATCTGAGATGTATCACCTGCCCACTGACGGAAATTACGGACCAGGACCTTGGTCGCTCCGATCGAAACTGTTTTTGATCTCCACCAGGAGGCTATGTTGTCCGCTGCTGAGATCATTTCTTGGATGCTCGCGTTGCGATAATCAAGCATTGTGTTTCTCAGCTTTGTGGCGGCGCCGAGGATTGCAGTCGCTGTCACGTCATTCTTAACTCGAAGCAATTCAATGATTGTGTTGTTAATGATGACCTTCGCGGCCTCAAGATTTCCAGTTTCGAGTTCGCAGCGAGCGATCTGTGTTTTAATCCATGCGTTGTCAACAGAATTCTCTGTTATGGTGTTGTTTTCCAGAACTGATTTTGCTTGGTGAAAGTTCCCGCGCTCCATATGCATGCAGGCGAGGAATACTATCGCACCTGGAACATCTTCAGTTGGTGCCGACCCAAGCTGCAGAAGTTCGGAGGAGAACTCATCGGGCATCAAGCCAGAAGTGAAAGAATTGACCGTCCTTGCAAATTGCCAACCCCACGTGTCTGCAGCTTCTTTCAAAGCACGATTAGAATCAAGAAAATCAGAATAGTCAACGCCGCGCCCTTGTATTTGTAGGGCAATAGCCTCATGATACCCGATCGTATCGATTTGCCGATTTCCATGGGGTGCAACCAGCCGTGGTGCAATGAACGAGTGTCGCATTTTGGAGCCCTGCGGCATACTGTATTTCGATGAGTCCCAGGCTGTGCCCTCGAGTGAAATTGCTGAAGACGCTGAGGACGCTACGCGAATCAATGATCCAAGATGCTGGAAATCAACAACTTGATGTGACGGCACAAAGACCTTGAATCCCTTTTTCGTCAGTTTGCAACGCGATTTTGTAATTTGTGACCAGTAAGCTGTTTGTTCTGACTTATTATACAGAATCACTACGTGCGGTACCTGATGAGTCATCCAATAGTCGTAATGAGCGAGATCCTCTCGAAACCACCATCCTTCGACTACTCCCGCCCTTCCGTGGACCTCTTCCTTAAAGAAAGACTTGCCGGTCTTTATTTGAGCCCCGATGAAGGCGCCAGTCAAGTTGCCTTCAAGATTTGCAAGCTGTATATAGAGATCGGTACCAAAATCATGCTCAGGATTAGGTATCGGAGCGCAGCCAAGGTCCTCAAACTGGGCTTTCACTCTTGACTGTCCGAAGGCTCCCGTTCGCTGATTACTAGTCATTCTCATGTTCGAGTTCAGCCCATACTTGTAGGTAGAAGAGGAGTGCAACGGTTGAAGTAGCGGCTGTAATGCTGCCTTTCTTAATGAGACTGGCCAGGTCTTTGATTGGAACCCAATCCAGGCGATCGGATTCAAACTTGTCAAGCGGCTCGCCGATATTCACACAGTCAAGAGACAGAAAAATATGATGCTCTGCTGTCATGAGCCCAGGTGAAGGTTGCGTGTAAATCAGCGGAGACAGAAGCCCCAGTGGCCTCCAGCCGGTTTCTTCTTCGACCTCCCGGCGAGCGGCTTCTTCTGGGGTTTCGCCAGGCTCGATGCCGCCGATGGGGATTTCCCAGCCCCAGGTGTCGGTGATGAAGCGGTGGCGCCATAGGAGGAGGACCTTGTCGTCCTTCACTACGACGGCTCCTGCGCCTGGGCCGGTTTCGATGAGGCGGTGGTCGAGGTGGCGGCCGTCGGGGAGTTCTACGTCTGCGGTGCTCAGGTGAACCCATTGGTCTCGGTAGAGGGTTCGCTTGGAGTTGACTTTCCAGCGCATCATGCTCCCGGTTCCGCGAGTTGGACGTGGGCCCGTTCGAGCGTACTCGCGACGGAGGGTTCGGTGGAGTACGGCTGCAGCGCCTTGACCACGCTGGTGAGGCGGTCGTGGAGCCTGCCGGATTCCATGCCGACGGCGTGATCGAGCATGGTTGCGGCGGCGTGCGCGGCCCGGTCTATTTCGCCTTGAGCGGTCAGGACGAGCGCATAGCCTGCCCAACGGTGAACCCTTCCGCGAAGGTGGGTGTGCGGCGAGGTTCGGATTGTCTCGTCGACGTAGGTGCGTGCGGCGGTCGTGTCGCCGAGGCGTCGGAGTGCTTCTGCGGTCTGGAGTTGGATGAGGCCGGCGCTCATGTAGGAGACCTCGGGGAGTGGTGGGTCGTCAGGGTTCGCATCGGCAGTGGCCTCTGCGGCTCTGAGATGGCGATGGCATGCGCTGACGGAGCCTGAGCGGGCATGGGCTTTCGCCGCCAGGGTGTGCAGGTCGCATACGAGTGCTGAGTTGAGCTGGAGCCCCAACGTGTCCAAGACGTTCTCGGTGTGGTCGAGGACTTGGGCCATGTCGCCGAGGTGCATCGCCTGGTTTGCGAGGAGGGCGTGTAGGTAGCCCTCGAACTGGAGATCGGCGGCTGCCCTGGCGAGGCTGAGGGCTTCCGCGAACCGTGAGGTCGCCGCCATCTGCTGGTCGGCGTCGTAGGCGCAGATCCCTGCGAAAGCGGTAAGGCTTCCGGCTGCTCGGAAGAGCTGACGGCCCAGGTTGTTTTCGTAGGCGGTGCGGAGCATCGGCGCGACCCTCTGATCGAGGACGGCGTTGATCCGGGGAAGCGTCGGCACGCCTCCGACTCGGCGGTACATCTCCTGGAAGTGTGCCCGGGTTTGCTCGATCCGGAAGAGGTCTTCCTTCGTCGCAGCACGGGTAGCCGTGATCGGATCCAGGCTGACGCGGCCATTGGGCATTGCCGGTGCTTTGCCTGGCTCCGGCTGCTGGTCGAACAGCAGGTGTTCAAGCTGTTCGGGAGAGATCTTGAGCAGTTTGGCGAGGCCGCCGCGTATCCATGGCTGCGGGTCGTTCTCTCCTCGCTCCCAACGGGAGACCGTAGAACGTTCAACCCCGAGGCGCTCGGCGACCAGCTCTTGACTCAGGCTCAGCGACCTCCGCCGTCGAATCAGTGCTTCACGTCGGTTCCCCACGGCCTGCCTCCGTTTCGGGATCTCCTGGCGCACCAGGTGAGCGGTTCGATGCCTCATTCATGCCTCATTGATGAGGCGGTGATGCTCTGGTTTAGACGTTCCGATCTTGCTGAAATCAAGGCTACGGGTGGATGCCTGATCGTTGCAAGGCGTCATCCATGCAGGTGATGGGTTGACCATGGAGGGCGGAACGATGGTCGGTGAGACCTCGCAAGACGGGGCCCGTGGGAGCAAGGGCCGCTTCGAAGTGCTGGGGGAGTGGCAGACCACGAATGGGAACCTATTGTCGCTCAAAGCTCGTCGCAAGACCGGATACGCCTCGGTGTGGCTGGACTACCAGGGCCAAGCGGTGAAGATCGGCTATGCGCTTCACGCGGGCGGGGTAGTCCGGGAAGTTCGGTGGGAGGTTCCCTGGAACGAGCAGACTCGGGCCTGGAAAGGGCAACAGCGGCACCACATCGCCTCGCTCATCGCAGACTGGCACGCCGAGATTCAGCGGCCGGTCCGGCCTGCACCGCTCCCCACGAGTGTCATCGGGATCTTCGACCTCGACGGCTTCCGGTTCGCCGTCGAGCCCACCGTCGCGTCCGAGCACGCAGTCCTCAGCGTGGTGAACGTCGAGAACGGCCTCACCCCGGTGGCCGACCTACTCCATGACGAAGGACGAATCTGCGGGCTCGTCACCCGTCCAGGCTGGAAGGGCACGCCCGACGAACGCCGTCGCCAATGGCGACGCGAGAGTGAGGCGATCCTGACCCAGGCCGCCGCGAACGACGGGCGATAGACCCTTCCCTCCCCAAGTGGGGCCGCCGAGGTGGCGGCGGCCCCACGCCCCGATTGATGCAACGGAGCGGGCACCGTCTGATGGCGGTGCCCGCTCCGTTCGTCGTGTTCTGGGCGTGCGATGCGGCTCAGGGTGCGCGCACCCAGCGCACCCTTGCGCGGAAGCTGCCGCGCACCCTGCCTATATCCAGGAAGAAGGTTCGGGCCGGAGGCTTGAGGGGCTCGATAACGCTCGGCGTCCAGCGAGGATTGTAAAAGCCAACTCTCGAATGTTCACGCGCGCTTCACAGAAATAGCGGATTTATTTTCGGAGCCTGAGCACGATACGACTCGACATGTCGATTTGGTGAGTTCTGTCCGCTGAGACAGGTGGTCTTCATTCACCTTGATCCACGAGGACTGTAGTCGGACATCTGAGACCACTGACTAGTGCCGTTGGAGTGCGCGCTCTGCGCTTTTCAAGGCTTCCCATGCGTACATGACATGTCGAGCACTGCCTGCGTACTTCCTGTCGCAGAAGCGCTGGTCATGCCCTAACTGAATACTTGTGAGCTTGGCCCGATGCCGTGCTCGCGCTGTTCCAGTTGTGCCCTTTTCGGGGCGGAGCTGTACCCGAAGATGCTCATTCAAACGAGAGGAAAAAGCATGAGCAACGAATGGAACATTAACACGTTCCCCTCCCCGGGGAGCGATCTGAGGGGCCTCCTGGCTGACTTGTGGGAGAGTCCACAGGTCCGGATGCTCGTCGCTCTCGCAGCCATCTGCCTGGCTGCCGCGCTCGCCGTGCAACTGATACGGCGAGCTCTCCATGGCCGTGAGCGCAGGCGCTGGACGGCAGGGTCCCAGTACGTCGAGATCGCCGCTCCTGGGACGGTCTCCGAGTCGGGCGGGGAGGTGTTCTGGAAGCACCTCGGCTCGATCGCAAGGTCAACCTGGCGTCGGTACTGGTACGGACAGCCCTGGGTGCTCTGGGAGATGCGGGTCGATCGCCGACGTATGACGGTCCGCGTATGGGTGCCTTCGTGCATCGACACCGCACTCATCGAAGGCGCAATCGAGGCGGCGTGGCCCGGCGCCTCGACAGCGGTTGTCGAGGCCGACCCGCCGTTGCGGCTGCAGGCTCGCCTGAAAGGCGGCAGGCTCTCCTGGCCCAAAGACGTCGACGTTCCGGTCGGGCCAGGCACTCCAGGGTTCGATGTGATGCGGTTCCTGGCGCACGACATCGGCGAGCTCGATGCGGACACCAGCCTGGTTGTACAGGTCGCGGCTCGTCCCGCGAGTCGTCGCCAGATGTCCCGGATGTCGAAGGCCGCTTGGTCGAACGGTGACAGCGGCGGCAGTTCGTTCATGAAGAGCCTCGCGAACGAGCTGCTCGACATCGTGCACCCGGCTTCGTCGCCCGGCTCCGGACCGGCTCGTCCGGTACCCGAGGCGGCCTGGATCTCCCACAAGCGCAAGCTCCTCCAGGACCGAGTGTCGAAGGGGACCTTGTGGTCGGGTTCGGCTCGATGGGCGGTCAGCATGCCTGAGGGTCGATCGGCCCAGATGAAGGCGGTCAATGAGCAGGTCGGAGCTTCGGTTCGTTCACTCGCGGGAGGGAGTGGGGTGAACAGGCGCCAACTTCGACGGCCTGAGCGGCTGGTCAACACGTGGGCGCTCGGTTCGACCGTGCTGCTGAACACGCCGGAGATCGCTGCGCTGGCGCACTTGCCCTTCGACGAGATCGTTCCAGTCATGGAGCGTGCGAGGGCGCGGCGAGTGCGTCCAATCGAGGCGGTGCGTTCGGGAGGCCGAAACGTCAAGCCGCTCGGTCGTGCCGCTCAGGGTGGTCGAAAGGTCGGGCTCACTGCGGCTGACGCCCGCCAACACGTTCATGTACTCGGCGCAACGGGGACCGGAAAGTCGACGCTGCAACAGAACATGATTCTCGCCGAAATCAAGAGCGGCAACGGTGTCATGGTCATCGATCCCAAAGGCGATCTGATCAATGACCTGCTGGACCGGCTCAATCCCGAGACGGTCAAGGGCCGCGTCGTGCTGATCGACCCATCGGAACCGAACGGGCACGGGTTCTACCCGCTGTCGGGGCCGAACAGCGAGATCGCAGTCGATCACATGGTCGGTATCTGCAACAAGCTCTGGGAACGGCACTGGGGTCCGCGAGCCGACTACATCCTGCGGAACGGCCTTCGAACCATCATCGCTGCGGGGCTGGACCTGGTGGATCTTCCCGAGCTGATGATGAATCGTGACTACTGGAGGGAAGTCGTTAAGCGTCTGGACCCAGGCGACGAGCAATTGCTCGGGTTCTGGGCCTGGTGGGAGGACTTGGACAAGACCAGCCGCCACCAGGCGATCGGGCCGATCCTCTCGCGCTTCGACGCGATGTTCGGCAACAAGTTCATGCGCTCGACCTTCGGCAGGCCCACCAATCCCGTCGACATCGGCAAGGTGCTCGACTCAGGCGGGATCGTGCTCGCGCGCCTTCCGAAGGGTGAGATGCCCGAGTCCGCAGTGCCGCTGATGGGTTCGGTTCTGGTCGCGAAGGCGTGGCAGACGGCCATGCGCCGGTCCGAACTGCCGGACCATGAGCGGCCGGAGACGGTGCTGTACATCGACGAAGCGCACAACTTCCTCAACCTGCCCTACAAGATTGAGGACCTGCTCGCCGAGGCCCGGGGGCTGCACATGGGTCTGGTGCTCGCCCACCAGCATCTCGGCCAGCTCAACCGCGAACTTGCCGACGGGATATCGGCGAACGCGCGGAACAAGGTGTTCTTCAACGCGAGTCCGGAGGATGCACACCGGCTTCAGCGGCACACGCTGCCCGAACTGGGTGAGGAAGATCTTGCTCGGATGGGTGCCTGGGAGGCGGGTTGCCGATTGATCGTCGATGGTGTGGCGGCTCCGGCGTTCACGCTGCGGACGGACCCGCCCGCGCCGATCGTCGGGAAGGCTGAGCAGATTCGTGCCGAGGCGACCGGGCGGCCGTATATACCGCCCGTACCAGGGCCGTTCACCAAGATCCTCAGACAGCGTCTCGCCGAGCAGCGCCGGGAGGACGAGGAGAGGTTCGGTGAGGCCGCTTGAGCGCACAGCGGATTCCCGGTCAGGTGACGAAGGACTTCTCCGAGGTTCTTGAACGCCTGACCGGGCGGGACATGGAGCTCATAGATGCACTGGCCCGCCATCGCGTCCTCACCGCCGCGCAAATGGCCGACCTGTACTTTCCGTCGACCTGGGCCGCCCGAGTGCGAGCGGTGACGCTTGTGGAGATGGAAGTGCTCGCCCGTTTCCGGGACGACAACCGGAAGGCGTACCGGTACACGCTCGGATACTGGGGTGGCGGTGTGCACGCCTGGCGGCAAGGGGAGTCAGCGCCGACCAGAGCAGTGGTCGCCCTGGCGGTCCATCAGCTCGCGGTGTCCCGGAAACGAGGCCACCTTGAGGGGGTCAACGCCTTCTTCGCTCGCATGCATGCCGAATCCCGTGAGGCGGGTGGGTTGACGGTGGGCTCGTGGCTGTGCGAGGACGAGGCCGCCGGCCTGTTCCTTGGGAAGGTTCGACCCGACGGCGCCGGAACTCTCATGGGAGAGGGGTGCTCGACGCCGTTTTTCTTCGAGTACGACACCGGCTCTGAACCGCTCGGCTATCTGGCTGCCAAGCTTGATCGCTACGCGGCCAAGCAGCCGGTCGGCGGAAATCGACTCGTGCTGCTTCAGATCATCCGACCGGGCCGCGAGCGCAACTTTCACGATCATCTCGCGGGCCGTCGGTTCCCGTTCTTGATCGCAACCACAAGCGCCGGAGCTGGGTTCCTCGGTGCCTGCTGGCGAGTGCTCGGCTCCGAACGACCTGCGAGGTTGAGCGAACTTGGGGCGGCGGTGCGGTCATGACCAGTCGAGAATCGGGGCACACCGATCCCCACACTGCGGGCCACACCGCCCCCAATTCCGACCCCCACACCGCCCCTACCGGCGGTGTGGGGGCGGCAAGGGGTGGAACGCCAGCTCAGAGCGAGGTTGTGCGGGTCCTGGGGACTCCGAAACATACTCCCCGTAGGGCCAAGGGTGGTGCTCTCCTGAACGGGCTCCGTTCTGGCCTGGTCGTGATCACCAGCCCGATCAGATTTCCGTTCCACGGACTCAGATTGCTTTCGAGCCATCTGAGGTTCATCGAACGGCTTCAACCGGCCGCCGTGGTCAACATCGGTGGTCTCTTCGCGGACCGTTCGAGTACCGAGCAGACGGGCAGTGAGGAAGGGGCACTGCTGGCGTCCGTCGCCCGGGAGTACCTGAGCCCGCTCCGAGCGGTGTACACAGGGCCCGTCGCGATGCCCGGACTGAGTGGGCGCGTCCCTATACCACGCCAAACCCGATTGAAGCGCGGTGTGGATGCTCCGATCGAATTGGCGGAAATGCTCGCCGAATTCGAAGTGGAGGTGCTTTCCAGTCACGTCGAACTGCTTCCCGGCTGGGTGATCGCCTGCGCGGCGCTCGGAGTTCGACGCCGTTCGACCGTCGGCGCGACGGCGCTGGCTGAGGCACGGAAACTCGGAGTCAACGTCGTCTGCGGATGCTCAGGGTTCCTTGGAATCGCCTCGGAGACCCGCGGTCCGAGTGAGCTGAGGCAGACGCTGCACGCGGTGGAGGTCGGTCACTTGCAGGCGGCGAGCCATCGCGCTGAGCGGCAGAAGCCACCGTTCGGCAGCGGTCCAGGGTTCGCGGTGTTGGAGGTCGAGGATGGCTTGGTCAAGCCTGTCCTCGTCCCCATGAAACCCAACGGCATGTTCAGATACGAGGGCGAGCCGTTCGAATAACCTTCTACGACGCTCCGGCGGCTCCAGCCGCGCAGCCACCGGCTCGCCCGACTCGCGGTTGTACGGGATGCCTTCACGCAGCTCGATTTCGGGGCGGTAGTCGATGGGGCTGAGATCAAGTCGGCGTTCGATGTTCTCTGGCATCTGGAAGTGCAGGCTCGGCGCCTGCGGAGTTCCTGCGCAGTAGAGCTTGAACCCGCCGCGCCTCAGGATCTCGGCCTTTGCCTCCCAGTCCTCCTGGACGTTCCACTTCTCGCGATAGGTGACGCCGGTGCCGACCTCGGTCCAAGATGATGGCACCACGGGCAACGAGCGCAGCGTCTCCAAGTTCCTGGCGTGACGTTCCATTGCACTGGTCAATGCTGTAATTGCGATGCTGGACTCCGCCGTGGCGATGGCCTGGGCCAGGTTCTCGATTGCGCCTTCGAGCTCGGTGATCTCCGCGGTGCGGTCTCGGCCAGGGACGAAGGCACGGTTCATGATCTCGAGGTCTCCGACGGTCTCGAGGAAGTAGCTCTCAAGCGACTCCTTGAGGTACTCCCGGTCCCAGGAGACTCGATAGGGGCACATCCGGTCGGCGAACCTGGCAGCGCAGAGGTAGTAGCGGTACTCCCTGTACGAGCCGTCGGCGAGCTTGCGGCGCGACGAGTTCGAGTAGAGCGGAAGCCCGCAGATGCAGAAGAGCAGACCGGACAAGACCGTCGGCGGGTAGTGCGGTCGGCGGCCCGCGCTCCTGTAGGTCGCCAGCGCCTCTTGGAGCCGGTCGAATTCGGAGCGAGTGAGGATCGGCTCGGAGCGCTGTACCGGCAGCCCGTCCTCGCGGATGATGCTGCCCTTGTGGGTCGCGTAGCCCATGAGCGTCGGACTGGAGAGCACCGTCTTGAGGATCGAGGGCTGCCACCGAACACCGCGTGGCTTGGTGTTGGCTTCCTGCTTGTTCGCCTTGGCGTTCTCGGTCTTCTGGTAGTCGGTGGCGGTGAGGATGCCACGTGCATTCCAGTCGATACAGATCCGGTTCATGTTCGAGCCGAGATCGACGATGCTCTCGTACGCTTCGCGGATCAGGCCGGCGGTGTACTCGTCCTTGACAAGACGCAGCCGCTTCGAGCCGTTGAACATGATCGCCTCGGTCCTGTACCCGAAGGGCCATACGCCGCCGCTCCAGAGGTTGACCTCGCGGTAGTAGGCGGTCTGCTTGAGCTTCTTCTCCTGCACGGTCTTGCGGTACTTCGCCGCCTGGGTGGCCTTGATGCCCGCGATCATGCGGCCGTCTTCGGTCGTGAGGTCGAGCGAGGGGTCGTCGAGGACGATCACCGACTTGTTGTGCTTGAGCACCCAGCCGACGAACTGCCACCAGTGCATGTCGTCGCGGGTGATGCGGTCTTGCGTGGTGACCATGAGGGCTTCCCACTCGTGGACCTTCGGCTCGGTCAGCCATTCGCCCAGTGACGGGCGCTCATCAAGATTGACGGCTCCGGAGACGGTCGCGTCCTCGACCATGTGAACGAGCTCGTGGCCGCCGACCGCGACCGCTTCCCGCAGTTCGATGTCCTGGCGCTCCAGGGCACTGGACGTTTCGGTGTCCCTGCTGATGCGCTTGACAGGAAGGACCTTCATGTTGCCATTCTCCCCTCAAAACGGACAGGGAGCGGCTAAACCGGCGGTTTGGAAAGTCAGAGGACCGTCCCGTCCGCCTTCCAAATGATCAATCGGGTAGCCATGGGCAGATGGGCCGAAAGCCGCCCCGTGTAGTCGACCTGGCAACGAGCCACCAACAAACGCATGGCAAGCACCCTACCGGCCGCTCTGCGGCATGGACCGCGAGTGCAACCGTCTGTGCGGTGTGACAGGTGCAGGGTCGCGAACGAATGTCACACTTGTCTCATAGCCTTACTCCTATGAAGAGAGTGAACCCCTCGGCTCCGCGCCAGTTGCCTGATGAGGACCTGCTTGAGCTGCCCAGATCGTGGAAGCGGCACACCCTCGACCGGCCCGGCGGTGGAGCGCCTCGGCCGGTCGAGATCAAGCAAGACGCCCCGGCCGAGCTCGACAAACGATTTGCCGAGGGGACCCGGTATCTCGAATACGCGTTCCGCGCGCTCCCCGACCCCTCCCTCGAAGCGCCCATCCGCGCTGGTATCGCCGGAGAACCGGACCCGCTCGGAGCCGCGCTGGCATTGAAACTGTTGGACTGGGTGGATGCTTCCAACGATAACCGAGAGCTTGCCCGGGACGCCTGGATCGCGCAGTACGGAATCGCCTTCGCGGTCAAAGCTGCGGTCGAAGCGTTGAGTACCAGCGTTTCCTGGCTGCATCCTCGGGTCGTTTCTCGGCAGCAGGTTCGAATCGGGCCGATGCATGTCGAGCGCTTGGCAGGGACTTGGGGTGTTGCCAGCTGGATCAGCCCCATCCGGTCGTTGCTGGCTGCGCTCGACTCTTCGGCGTACGCAGCAGTTGTTGCCTCGGTCGGTGGTATGCGATCGGATGACTCGAAGCGATTCGCCAGCGCCATGCTGTTGCCGAACCAGGAATCCTGGGTGGAGGAGGCGTGTTCGCTCTATCGATCGCATGGACCGCTGAATGTCGGCAAGGATGCCCTGTGGTCCTTCGTGTCGAGGCGGGAACACCTCGAAGCCAGCGGCGCATCCATGATCGATGCCTATCGGTGCGAGGTGGGGACGGTGGCCCGTCTCGTGGATGCGCTGGGTGTCGACGCGTTTCCGGTCCTGGTGAAGTCCCTGAGCAGCCCGTCGGTCAAGCGTCCTGAGGTAGCACGGGCGATGGTTGACGCGCTCGGAATCCTGCCTTCCGACCCGGCGATCGAATACCTTCTCGAACGCAGTGGCGAAGCGCGGCCGATGACTGCGGCGCGTGCCGCAGCGAAGCGCTTCCCGGTTCGGACCCTGCGAGCGATCGCCTCGGTGTCGGAGGCGTCGACTGGTCCTGCCAAGTCCAGGCTCGCCGGAATCTCGCAGTCGAACGCCCTAATACAGCAGGCTGTTGCGATGCTCGACGAAGTTGATCTACAGGCGATCGAGCAGCTTCAGACGATGTCTGCGGGGGTTCCGGTGGCCGATTCATCGACACTGCCGGAGTGCTTCACGTTGCCGCCTTGGGCGGCTTTCGTGAATCGAACAGCACCGACTCCGCTGGCCGGGCTCTTTGCACCCCCATTGAACGAACTGCGCTGGAACGAAGGCGAACAGGAGGCCTTCCAGGTCCTCGCCGATGATGAAAGCTATCTCGCCCACCAGGGGTTCTGGGAGCGTTCGATGCCGGACGGGCCGCGAACCGATCACTTGTGGTTCCCGGAGTTCCTCGCCTACGCCCCAGGAGACCTGGTCCATTCGGCGATCGACCAATGGGATGGTCGGGCCCGCTCGGCCTCGGTCTCCACGATCAAGGCGATCCTCGCCCGACACTCGGACGCCGCGATCGACCGTGTCATGCAGATCGTCCGGTCGAAGAAGGACTTCCGTCCGGCCGTGCTTCCCATCGTGAACATCGAGGCGGCGAGGACCGCAGCTGACAGCATGACGCGGTCGCAGAGCGACCGCGCCGTTGCGTTGGCCTGGCTCGGCAGGCATCCCGACGCTGCGGCCGCGCTGCTCATCCCGGACGCTCTCGGTGCGGACGCGAAGTTGCGCAGGCCTGCTGTCAAAGCGTTGCGGTACCTGGCCGAGTCAAGCCGGGAGGTCCTGGACACACAGGCGAAGCAGTACGGCGAATCTGTCGCGGAAGCCGTCCGGGCACTGATCGAGCCTGATCCGTTCGACCCGAATCTCGACAACCTTCCGCGCATTGGCACGTGGGCTGATCCGCACTCGCTGCCGCAGGTGCTGCTCGCGGGTGGTGCTGCCGCGTTGCCCGTGGATGCTGCTAAGACGCTGATGATCGCGCTGGCGATTGATGGACTCGAGGGGCCTTATCTGGGTGTCGACGTGCTCGTTCGCGAATGCGATGCGACTGCACTCACCGCGTTCTCGTGGGCTCTGTACGAGCTGTGGACGGCCTCGGGCTGTCCCTCCAAGGACGTCTGGGCCATGACGCAGTTGGCGAGGTTCGCCGATGAGCACACCGTGCGACGCCTGGCCACGCTGATCCGCGACTGGCCTGGACAGGGGCAGAGCGCCAAAGCCGTGAGAGGCGTCGAGATCCTCGGCGCCATGGGGACCGAAGCTGCGCTCTGGGCGGTGCGGGGGATCGCGGAGGAAACGAAGTTCAATGCGCTCAAGAAAGCGGCCGCCGATCAGATCGACGCGATCGCGCAGCGGCTCGGCCTCAATCGCGAACAGCTCGCCGACCGACTGGTCCCGGACTTCGGCCTGAATGCGGTCACACCGCTCGTCCTCGACTACGGCTCCCGCTCCTTTACCGTCAAGTTCGACGAGCAGCTGCGGCCCTACGTGGTCGAGGACTCCGGGAAACGTCGCGCCAACCTGCCGAAGCCCGGTGAGAAGGACGACCGCGAGCTTGCCCAGCCGGCATATGAGCGATTCACCGCGATGCGCAAGGACCTCAAGAAAGTCGCGGTGGAGCAAGTGCGACGCCTCGAATCCGCGATGGTTTACGGCCGCAACTGGACCGGTGATGACTTCCAGACCTACTTGGTTGACCATCCGCTGCTCTGGCACCTGACGAGCCGCCTGGTCTGGCAAGCCGGTTCTGGTTCAAGGTGGACCTCGTTCCGCCTCGCGGAGGACCGCACCTTTGCAAATCTCGACGACGAGCCGATGGTCCTGCCTGACGAAGCTGTCGTCCGACTCGCGCACCCGGCCACCTTGAGCGATGAAGCCGAGCAGTGGGCCGCGGTCCTGGCCGACTATGAGATCCTCCAGCCGTTCGATCAGCTCGCGCGTCCCGTGCTCGCACCGACCGAGGAAGAGCGGCAGTCCGGGCGCTTGAGCCGATTTGTGGGCCGGGAAGTGGACGGCGGCCCTCTGATGGGACTTCTCAAACGCGGCTGGCAGTACGGTGACCCCGATCCCAAAGGAAGCCGGCGGAGCGTCTACTTCGAGTTCTCCGGGGGCGGCTTCATTGCGATGGAGACCAAGCCGTCGTTCTACCCGTCCTACCGCCCAGACGACAACCTCACCCTGGACTGCGTCGAGTTGGCTCTACCAACTGCGAACCACACGATCGATGCTGTCGCTATGTCGGAGGCACTCATGGCAATCGCGAAGGTCGCACGGAACCCGCAGAGATAAAAATCGACTCAGGTGAGATTTGTGACCTGACGGGACCCGTCTGCCTTCCATGTTATCAAACGGACAGCCATTGGCAAATGGGCAGAAAGCCGACCTGTGTAATCAACCTGGCACCGTGTCACCAACAAACGCATGCCCAGCACCCCACCGGTGCGGCCAACTACGATCGTTTCTGACGTGGCTGGCCTGAGGACGACCCCTAGGATCGGTTGGCGTCTTCCCGGTTCGGCACCTGGCGGATCAGCGAGGAATCGAATGTCGCGGTCACAACCTCCTCGGCGAAGATCACGACCAGGTCGTCCGTGCCGACGAGCAGACGATGTTCGGTGTCGGTGTCGGCGTTGACGATCCAGACGGTCTGCTCCTCGTGTGTGGTGAGTTCGATGGCGGTGACGAGGTTGGTGTGGGTGTCGATCCAGAGGGCGAAGTCCTGGATCGGCTGGCTGGTGAACGGCTGCCATGCCTGATGGTCGGTAACCTCCCAGCACTGAGGGGTGTTGCGGACCGTCTCGGTCAGCTCGCCGGCGAAGTACTGCAAACCGAAGTCCGAACCTGACTGGCCCCAGATGAACGAGAACGATCGACCGTTGACATTGAATTCCACGCCCATCGTCGGTTGATGCAGCAGACCGTGATCCCAGAAGACGGTCTTGGAATCCTCGTCGTCGTAGCAGAGATCCCGGTAGAAAACCTGCTCGATCATCTGGCCGCGGATCGATTTGAGCAAGGTGAAGTACTCGTCAGGGCTGCGAGGGCGGTCTTCGTACGACATGTCGATCCTGAGAAAGAGGCTATGGGGTCGCTTCGCACCCTACCGCCGCCCCGGCGGGCGTGTCCCATGCACGCACGCTCACGCCTCTGCGCTCTGAGCCGCGGTGCCGGACCTGACCTGCTCGCGCCGAATTGCGCCGTGAGGTCGCCGACTTTGACGCTGCGTACCGAGAGCATGGTCCCGAATCCGTTCTCCCGCAGGGTTCACTGGGGCTGTGGTGAGGAACCTGACCAGGCTCGGTCGTGCTCACGTGGGGCAGAGACTCGGCGCGGCCCAGAAGTGCCCGGCGCTCAGGTCAGTCGATTGCGGTGAGAGGGAAGGTCGCCACCAGCAGTTCCAGTGCGGTGGTGGTCTTCGCCGGTGAAAGGGTGGGGAGTGCCCGGAACTGTGCGAGTTCGACGTCGATGATCGTTGCCCGGCCGTAAGTACTGGATCGCGGCCGGTACCAGAGATGGCAGCGCAGCGATTCGACCTGGGTGTCACCGGCGGCGTTCCTCAAGGCGGGGAGCAGGAACTTCGGGGAGGCCGGATCGACCTCAGCGAGGAGGGCGTCGACAGTGGTCCAGGTGGCGCCCCAGCGTCTTGTCCTGGCGATCTCGTGGGCGGCGATGAGGTCGTCCAGCTTCATCAGCTTGACCAGGTGGTCGTCGTCCTGGCTCGATACCGTCGAGTATCGGATGGTCGTCTCGGGCTCCATGCGGTCCTTCCGGCTTCGAATCGGGTAACGGTCGTTCAGTCGGGCTGAATCTGGGTTCCTCGTGAACTGGGGGTTCATCGGTGCTGAATTTCGGTTGAGCGGTTCGGAGTTGTGGGGTCGGGCTCGCATCGGGACAGTGGGGGGATGAGCACTCTCGCGCGGCCCGGGGCCGACGTTCGGTTCGGGCTGCTGCTGCCCGGGCGCTGGCTGCTGCTGCGGCGGCGGTCGTTCTTCATGCTGCGGTTCGGGTTGCGGCACCGGCTGGTGTGCCTGCGGGCGCGGCTGCTAGCGCGGCGGGACGAGCTGGTCGACCAGGGAGGTGATGAGGGCGTCGGTGCGGGCCTCGTCGAAGAGGTCGGGGAGCGTCAGGCGCTCGATGATGAGCCAGTTCAGCGCCAGGTACAGGTGGACGACCGTGTCCGCGTCGCCGGGCATGCCCGTGTCGAGGTGGAAGTCGATGTTCTCCTGGAGGTTCGTCTTGATCTGCTCGGTGAGGACGGCGCGCAGTTCGGGCCGGCGGGTCGATTCGAGGCGGAGTTCGAGCATCGCGAGGTGGCCGGAGGGGAACGCGGTGATGCGTCCGACCATCTCGTGCATGAGCCGGTCGACCGAGGCGCGCGTGCGCGGCAGCGCGAGCGATTCGCCGATCACCTCGGGTCCTGGGTCGAGGCGCTCGAAGACGCGGCGCCCGGCCTGGGTCAGGAGCGCGTCGCGGTTGGGGAAGTAGTTCGAGGCCGTGCCGGTCGGGACGGCCGCGCGCTGGTCGACGGCGCGGAACGTGAGCCCGCGGGCGCCCTGGTCGGCGAGGACTTCGATCGCCGCGTCGAGCAGGGCGGTGCGGCGTTCGGGGTTCTGTCGCATGGGTCTCCTCGATGCTTAGTTGACACCACTCCGAGTGTAGTGGTAAGTTCAAACCACTTCATTCATAGTACTTCAAACGGAGTGTGTATGCGCGAGCTGACCTACTACATCGGCGCCACCATCGACGGCTACATCGCCGGCCCCGCCGGGGAGTACGACCTCCTTCCCGTCGAGCCCGACATCTCGACCTACATCAATCGGATCCGGCCCGAGACCATCCCGACCGCGTTCCGCGAGCCCCTCGGCCTCGCCGACGCCCCGAACCTCGAGTTCGACACCGTCCTCATGGGACGCGGCACCTACCTGCCCGGCCTGGAGACCGGCGCCCCGAGCCCGTACTCGCACCTGAAGCAGTACGTGTTCTCCGCCAGCCTCGACCCGGCCCTCGCCCCCGACGTCACCTTCGTCGCGAGCGACGCGCTCAAGGTCGTGCGGGAACTGAAAGAGCAAGAAGGCCAGGGCATCTGGCTGTGCGGCGGCGGGAAGCTCGCAGCGTCGCTGGTCGAGGAGATCGACACCATCGTCCTCAAGCGCTACCCGCTCGTCCTCGGCGGCGGCCTGCCGCTGTTCGACGGCCCCTACGCACCGCGCCGCTTCGACCCGGTCGCCAAGCAGTCCTTCGCGTCCGGGATGTCGATCGAGACCTACCGGCCGAGATAGGCGGCCAGGTTGTCGAGGGTCGAGCCCATGCCCGCCGCATGGTCCTCGGGGCTCACTCCGGTAGGGACGTCCGCAGCAGCGATCGCTACCAGGGTCCCCCCGGGGACGGCCGAGAGCGTCCAGGTCATCGTCATCGTCCCGGCGAACGCCGGATCGTCCGAGGCGAAGTCGACGGCCTGGACCACCCGCTCGCCCGGCACCAGCTCGACGAACCGCCCGTCGGCGGTGTCGGCGTCCGCCGTCGACTTCCCCGGACTCCCCGCGGCGTCCGCATACGTCAACGTGAGCCGGTACGACCCGCCCGGACGCGGATCGAAGTGCTCGAAGCGCCCGGTCATGCCCGCCGGCGGCAGCCACGCGAGCAGCGCCTCGGGGTCCATGATCGCCGCGTACACCCGCTCCGGGGTCCCCGGCACCGTCCGCTCGGCCCTGTCGATCCGCACCATGGCGCCACCGTAGCAGCGGGAGCCGTGTCGGACCCGGTTCCTATGCTCTTCTGCGTGAACCTCAACGACTCCTCATCCGTCCCCGGGGAAGACGCCCTCGCGCTCCCGGACGCCTGGACGAAGCACCTCCTCGACCGCCGCGGCCGCGCCACCCGGACCGTCGTGATCGACACCGAAGCGCCGCAACGACTCCTGGACCACTACGCCAAGCACGCCGAGATCTTCGAAGCCCCGCTGGAGGCCGCGAAGGGCACCCCCGCCGAGGACCAGATCCGCGCCGGCCTCGCCCTGGAGCCCGACCCCTTCGCCGCCGCGTTCGTCGCCGCCATCGCGGGACGCGCCCTCGCCCCCTACCGCACCCCCGTCGACGCCACCGCCTTCCACGCCTGGGCCGCCCGCCACGGCCTCGCCTTCGCCGCCGAGGCCCTGACCGAGTTCTACGCAAACGGCCTCACCTGGTACCGCGCCGCGAACCACCCCGGCGACTCGATGCTGCACTTCCGCCCCCAGGGCATGTACGGCGTCACCCGCTACGCCAACACCGGCGACCCGGCCTTCGCCGACCTGCGCACCCTCACGGCCCGGCTGCCCGACGACGAGTACGCGAAGGTCCTCGACGCCGTCGGCGCCCGCCGCACCACTGAGGCCCACCAGTTCATCAGCGCCGTCATCGCCCCCGACCGCGAGGACTGGGTCCGCGACGCGTGCACCGCCTACGCCGCCTCCGGCCGCACCCGCTACGGCTCCAAGGCCGTCTGGTCCTTCATCTCCCGCCGCGAGCAGATCGAGCTCTCCGGCATCCGGTTCCTCAACGACCCCTCCTTCGACGTCACCGAGATCGGCCAGGTCGTCCACGCCCTCGGCCTCGACGCGCTCCCGCTGCTCATCGACAGCCTCGAACACGAGTTCAAGCCGTCCGCCGACGCCCGCGACCTCATGTTCCAGGCGATCGGCCTCCTGCCCTCCGAGACCGGCATCGCCTACCTCCTCGAACGCACCGTCAAGCCCCAGGCGCTGGCGGCCCTCCGCGAGGCCGCCGCGCGGTTCCCGGTGCGCACCCTCCGCGCCGTCGCCGCGACCGCGCCGGGCGCCTCCATGCACGCCAAGGCCCGCATCGCCGGCCTCATCCGCGACCTCGGGCTCGAACCGCGCCTGCCGGACCTCGACGACGAGCGCCGCGCGCGGGTCGAGGAGCTGCTGGCCGCCACCGCGAGGCACCCCGTCGCCGCGACCGTCCCCGACGTGTTCGCCACGCCCCCTTGGGCACCGTTCACGAAGACCGCGAAGACCGCCGTCGCCGGGCTCACCGCCCCCGCGACCGACGAGCTGCGCTGGGCCGAGGGCGAGCGCGAGGCGTGGGGGACCATGCCCGACGACGGCTACGAGTACAGCTACATCCGCGGCAACCGCCCCGGCCTGTGGGACCGCATGATGCCCAAGGGGCCCGACCCCGACCACTACTACTTCTGCGAACTCCTCGCCTGGTCCGAGGACGAGCGGGCGCGGTCCGCGCTGCCGCTGTGGCGGGGCGAGGTGCCGAACTGGACCGGCGTCGCGACCGTCCGCGCGATCCTCGCCCGCTTCGGCGACGAGGCCGCGCCGCGGGTCCTGGAGGTCGTCAAGAAGCGGCCCTCGTACCGGACCGCCATGCTGCCCTTCGTGAACCTCGACGCGGCCCGCCTCGCCGCCGACCTGGTCTCCAAGCCCCGTGGCGACCGCGCGCTCGGCCGGACCTGGCTCGACCGCCACCCCGCCGACGCCGCCGCGTTCCTGATCCCGGACGCGCTCGGCAAGGCCGGCAGGCAGCGCCAGAGCGCCGCCGACGCACTCAAGCACCTCGCCGCGGCGAACCGCGCCGCCCTGGACGAAGCGGCCGCCGCGTACGGTCCGGCCGCCGCGACCGCGGTCGCCGCGATCGTGGACGCCGACCCGCTCGACCCGCAGCGCCGCGTCTCCAAGGGCCCGGCCTGGGCCGATCCGGTGATGCTCCCGCCGGTGCTGCTGCCCGGCCGCGAGGCCGCGCTGCCCGCCGACGCGGTGCGGACCCTCATGGCCTCGTTCACCCTCGACGACCCGGACCTGCTGTACCCGGGCGCTGACCTCCTTGCGGCCGAGTGCGACCCGGTGTCGCTGACGTCGTTCTCGTGGGGCCTGTTCGAGCTGTGGCTCTCCTCCGGGGCGCCCTCGAAGGACGGCTGGGCGATGGACCAGCTGCGGCGGTTCGCCGACGACGCCGCGGTGCGGCGCCTGACCGAGCTCATCCGCGAATGGCCCGGCCAGAGCCAGAACCGCAAGGCCGTGCGGGGCCTGGAGATCCTGGGGCACATCGGGTCCGAGGCCGCGCTGCGGTCGGTGCAGTCGATCGCCTCGAACGCGAAGTTCAAGGCGCTCAAGAAGACCGCGGCCGCCCAGATCGAGGTCATCGCCGAGCGCCTGGACCTGAGCCTCGACCAGCTCGCCGACCGCCTGGTGCCCGATTTCGGGCTCTCCTCGGACGAGCCGCTGGTCCTCGACTACGGGCCGCGGCGGTTCACCGTCAGGTTCGACGAGAACCTGAAGCCGTACGTGGTGGACGACGCCGGCAAGCGCCGCGCGAGCGCCCCGAAGCCCGCGGCGAAGGACGACGCCGAGGCGGCGCAGGCCGCCTTCGAGCGGTTCGGGCTGCTCCGCAAGGACATCAAGACGGCCGCGGCCGAACTGGTCAAGCGGATGGAGGCGGCGATGGTCGACTGCCGCACCTGGACCGTGCCGGAGTTCCGGCGCTACCTGGTCGACCACCCGGTGGCGTGGCAGCTCACCGGGCGCCTGGTGTGGCAGTGCTCGACCGGGGACGGCTGGCGGTCGTTCCGCCTCGCCGAGGACCGGACGGCGGCCGACGTCGAGGACGAGCCCTTCGACCTGCCCGAGGACGCGGAGGTGCGGGTCGCGCACCCGATCAACCTGGGGGAGGAGGTCGCGGCCTGGGCCGAGGTCTTCGCCGACTACGAGATCCTGCAACCGTTCCAGCAGCTCGCGCGGCCGTTCTACACGCTGACGGACGAGGAGCGCGCGAGCGGCCGGGTGGCGCGGTTCGAGGGCGGCAAGACGGGGTCGGGGCCGATGATCGGCCTGCTCAAGCGCGGCTGGCTGTACGGCAGCGCGCGGTCGGGGCCGCAGGGGCACGGGATCTTCCGGCCGTTCCCCGAGGGCGGCTTCCTGCTCGTCGTCTCCGACCCGGGGGTCCACCCGGGCTACGGGTACGACGACGGCGAGCAGACTTTGGCGCGGGTCGAGATCGCCCTGCCCGAGGAGGGCGCCGTCGATCCGGCCCGCCTGTCCGAGGCCCTGATGGTCGTCTCGCGCCTCGCGCGGGCCAACTAGCGGCGGCCAACCGACAAGTGCGACGGCCTGGCCGCGAGCTTCGCTCGCGGCCAGGCCGATGTCGTACCCTTCGGGCACGCTTGCAGATCGGGGGCCCATCCCCGGGGCCTCGACGAGCCTGTGTGTTGCCCGGCGACGGGCGGCGGCACAGAGCAGCGGCCGCTCGCGAATCCGGCTCCCGGCCGGGCCGATGTCGTACCCCTCGGGCACCATTGCGAACCGGGGGCCCAAACCCAGAGGTGCGGCGGGCCTGTGCGGTGCCCGGAGACCGGAGCTCGCGGCCAGGCCGATGCGTGACCTAGATGCGGGCGTCCGGGCGCAGGGACTCCAGCTCGACCCACAGGGCCGGGGGGATCTCGACGGCCAGGAGCGCCAGGGTCTCGCGGATGCGCTCGGGCCGGGAGATGCCGACCACTGTGGAGTCCACGAGCGGCGAACGGGTCGAGAACTGGAGGGCCGCCGCCGCGAGCGGGACGCCCGCCGCCTCGCACGCCTCCGCCATCGCGAGGGCGCTGGCGGCGAACGCCTCGTCGCGTTCGCCGTAGCAGTACTTCGGCTGCTGCGCCGGGCCCTTCACGAGCATCCCGCCGCCGTACGGCGCCGCGTTGAGCACGCCGAGGCCCTTGTCCCGCGCGCCTTCGAACAGGTCCTGCGCCTCGCGGTTGAGGAGCGTGAAGCGGTTGTGGTTGAGGACCACGTCGAACGCGCCGGTGTCGAGGTACCGCTGCGTCACCTCGACCGACCCGGACGCGACCGCGAGGTGGTCGGCGATCCCCTCGTCGCGGATCGCGACGAGCGCTTCGAGCGCCCCGCCCGGCCCGAATCCGTCCTGGTCCGCGGACATGAACTCGGGGTCGTGGAGCGCGAGCACCGGCAGGTGGTCCACGCCGAGCCGCTCCAGGCTCTCCTCCAGCGAGCGGCGCACTCGCGCGCCGGAGTAGTCGCCGGTCACCGGGTCGGCGTCCACTTTGGTCTGGAGGACGAAGCCCTCGGGCAGTCCGCCGCGGCGGCGGATCGCCTCGCCCACGCGGCGTTCGGCCAGCCCGTCCTTGCCGTAGTTGTTCCCCGTGTCGAGGTAGTTCACCTCGCTGTCGAAGACGGCGAGGACCGTCTCGACCGCGCGCTCGTCGTCCACGTCGTACCCGTACGTCTCGGTGAACCCGGCGAGCGTGCTGGTGCCGATGCACAGCGGGCCGACTTCGAGTCCGGTGTTGCCGAGAGTGTTGCGCTGCATGGTCATCCGTTCCTATTGAATATGTCGTTCCGCATTGCGTGGTGCTTCAGACCGCGGTGCCCGCGTTCAGGCGGGCCGGGTCGAGGGCGTGCTCGATGACCATGACGCCGGCCCCGATCGCGCCGCTCGACTCGCCCGTGCGGGCGGCCGCGATGCGCAGGTGCCTGGTGGCCAGCGGGAGCGAGCGCTGGTAGATGACCTCGCGCACCCCCGCGATGAGGTGGTCGCCCGCGAGCGCGAGCGAGCCGCCGATGACGATGATCGAGGGGTTGAAGAAGTTGACGGCCCCGGCGAGCACTTCGCCGATGTCGCGCCCGGCCTGGCGCACGCGCTGGAGGGCCGGGACGGAGCCCGACCGCGCGAGTTCGACCACGTCGAGCGACCCGCCCGCGGGGATGCCCTCGCCGGTGAGCGCCGTGGCGATGGCCGCGCCGGAGGCGACGGCCTCGAGGCACCCGGTGTTGCCGCAGCGGCAGTGGGCGTCGTCGGCGCCCGCGACGCGGATGTGCCCCATGTCGCCGGCCGCGCCCTGGGCCCCGCGGTAGACCTGGCCGCCGACGATGATGCCGCAGCCGATCCCGGTGGCGGCCTTGATGAAGAGCAGGTGCTCATACTCGGGCCAGGCGGTGAAGTGCTCGCCGAGGGCCATGATGTTCACGTCGTTGTCGACCAGGACCGGCACCGGGATGCGTTCGCGCACATAGGAGGGGACGTCGAAGCCGTCCCAGCCGGGCATGATCGGCGGGTTCACGGCGCGCCCGGTGGAGTGCTCGACGGGCCCGGGGAGGCCGATGCCGATGCCGAGGAGGTCGGCCACGGGCCGGTCGACCTCGTCGAGGAGCTTGCGGCCGTGCTCGACGACCCAGTCGAGGACCGCCTTGGGGCCCAACGCGATCTCGAGGTCGGCGTTGACGGCGGTGAGCACGGTCCCGGCGAGGTCGGTGACGGCGAGGCGGGCGTGGGTGGCGCCGAGGTCGGCGCCGAGCACGATCTTGGCGGCGGGGTTGAAGGCGAAGGTCGCGGGGGGCCGGCCGCCGGTGGAGGCGGTCTCGCCGCTGGGGGCGATGAAGCCCGCGGCGAGGAGGGCGTCGACGCGGCCGGTGACGGTGGACCGGGCGAGGCCGGTGAGGGCAGACAGCTCGGACCTGGTGCGGGGCACGCCGTCCCGCAGCAGCTGGAGCAGGGTGCCGGCCCCGGCGGCGGCCGCTGGGGCCGCCCGGTGCCGCGCGGTTGAAGGCTGCGCGGTTGAAGGCTGCCCGGTCGAACCATCTGTCACAGGACTAGTGAACCACACGGGTTCGGTCGTACTCATGTCATAACTGTTTCATAACACGGACAACTTTTGCTTGTGCTCCGTCATAAGTCTGCCTTACCGTCGTCATATGGCTCACGTCACGATCACTCGGCCGACGACTTACCGCGCCGCCGTCATCGGCACCGGCTTCATGGGGCGGGTGCACTCCCACGCCATCGCCGTCGCCGGGGGCACCGTCGCCGGGATCGCCGGATCGACCCCCGAGCGGGCGCGGCACGCCGCGCCCTCGCTCCGGGCCGAGGCGGTCTTCGACGACATCGGCGCGCTCATCGACGCCGCCGACGTCGTCCACGTCTGCGTCCCCAACCACCTCCACGCGCCGATCGCCCTGGCCGCCATCGCCGCCGGCAAGCACGTCGTGTGCGAGAAGCCCCTCGCCACCGACCTCGACACGGCCCGCGCCATGACCGAGGCCGCCGCGGAGGCCGGCGTGGTGGCGACCGTGCCCTTCGTCTACCGCTTCCACCCGATGGTCCGCGAGGCCCGCGCCCGCGTCGCCGCGGGGAAGGTCGGGCGCCTCACCCTCGCCCACGGCTCCTACCTCCAGGACTGGCTGCTGCGGCCCGACGACGACAACTGGCGCGTCGACGCCGACAAGGGCGGCGCGCTGCGGGCCTTCGGCGACATCGGCTCCCACTGGTGCGACCTCCTCGAGTTCGTCACCGGCGACCGCATCACCGCCGTCTCGGCCCAACTCTCGACCGCGAACCGCCGCCGCGGCGGACGCGAGGTCTCCACTGAGGACATCGTGACGCTCCAGTTCGCCACCGCGGGGGGCATGATCGGCTCCACCGTCGTCAGCCAGGTCTCGGCCGGGCGCAAGAACCGCCTCCTGCTGGAGGTCTCGGGCACCGAGGCCACGCTCGCGTTCGACCAGGAGCGGCCCGAGACGCTGTGGATCGGCGGCCGCGAGATCAACGGCGAGCTCATGCGCGACCCCGAGCTCCTGAGCGAGGACGCCGCGCGGCTCGCCCGCGTCCCCGGCGGCCACGCCCAGGGCTACCAGGACTGCTTCAACGCCTTCGTCGCCGACACCGGCGCGGCGATCATGGGGAGCGCCCCCGACGGGCTGCCGGTGTTCGAGGACGGCCTGCGCGCCGCCCGCATCGCCGAGGCCGTCGCCGATTCGGCCCGCACCCGTGACTGGGCGGAGGTGCCGCAGTGAACGATGGCGACATGAACGACGACGCAGTCGACGACACCACGACCGATGCCGTGGCGACCGGTGACCCGACCGGCGACGCACCCCCGTCCGCACCCTCCACCGCGCCCGCCGAACCCGTGCTCGCCATGCGCGGCATCGGGAAGGCGTTCCTCGGCGTCCCCGTGCTCTCCTCAGTGGACCTCACTATGAACCAGGGGGAGGTCCACGCACTGGTGGGGGAGAACGGCGCCGGCAAGTCCACGCTGATGAAGATCCTCGCCGGCGTCCACACCGCCGACGCCGGCACCATCGAACTGGGCGGCCGGGCCGTCTCCTTCACCCACCCCCTCCAGGCCCAGCAGGCCAGGGTCGCCTCGGTCTTCCAGGAGTTCAACCTCCTGCCCGAGCTCACCGTCGCCGAGAACGTGCACCTCGGGCGCGAACCCAAGCGGCGCGGGCTCATCGACCGCCGCGCCATGGTCGAGTCCACCGCCGCCACCCTCGCCGACCTCGGCGTGGACGACCTGCCGCCCACGGCCAAGGTCGGCGCGCTCTCGGTGGCGCACCAGCAGA
>NZ_FNGF01000015.1 GCF_900102815.1 Glycomyces sambucus | reverse complement strand
ACGTTCTACCTGAAGAACCGCAACGACAACTCCGGCGACCCCGACATCGTCAGGCAGTTCGGGAACTTCGACGACCTGCCCATCGCCGGACGCTGGGGCTGACCGGCGCGACCCTGAAGGAGACGACATGCGTTCCACAATGAAAGTCCTTCTGGCGGCCGCCGTGATGCTGGCGGGCAGCCTGCTTCCCCTCAACATCGCCCAAGCGGCCGCGCCGGGCTTCGCGGCCCCATGGCCGTGCGGGCAGCAGCGGCAGTACTACCACCACTCCAGCGAGGTCGTCAACGCGATCGACTTCAACATCGCCGGGTCGGGCGACCTCGGCACACCCGCGCTGGCCTCGGCCGCGGGGACCGTCATCGAGGTGGTCCACGGCAGCTCCGGGTACGGCAACTACGTGCGGGTCTCTCACGGCGGCTCGTGGACCACCCTGGTGGCCCATCTGCAAAGCACCAGCGTCGTCAACGGCCAGCACGTCGTCACCGGGCAGGAGCTCGGGAAGGTCGGCAGCACCGGAAACTCCAGCGGTCCGCACCTGCACTACGAGCAGGAGCTGAACGGCGTGAACCAGCGCATCGTCATCGACGGCGTCACGCTCCAGTACACCAGCGCGATCAACCACCACACCAGCCGGAACTGCGGCTCCACCGTCGACCAGATCGGTCTGTACCGGCCCGAGAACGGCACGTTCTACTTCCCTGGTGGTGCTTCCGCTCGGTTGGGCGATGCCGGCATGGTGCCGCTGGCCGGAGACTGGAACCGCGACGGCATCGACACGATCGGCGTGTACAACGAGGAGAACCAGACGTTCTACCTGAAGAACTCGAACACCTCAGGGAACGCGGACGGTGCCTTCCGCTTCGGGAACAAGGGCGACATTCCTCTGGTGGGGGACTGGGACGGCGACGGGTACGACACCATCGCGGTCTACAGGCCGGGCAACCAGACGTTCTATCTGAAGAACCGGAACGACAATTCCGGTGAGGCGGACGGCGCGTTCCGGTTCGGGAGTGAAGGGGACATCCCGCTGGCGGGGAACTGGGACGGGGACCAGTACGACACGATCGGTGTCTACCGCCCGGACAACCGGACCTTCTATCTCAAGAACCGGAACGACAACTCGGGCGACGCCGATGGCGCGTTCCACTTCGGGAACAACGGCGACCTGCCGGTGGTCGGGAACTGGGACGGCGACGCGTACGACACGATCGGCGTCTACCGGCCCGACAACCGGACGTTCTACCTGAAGAACCGCAACGACAACTCCGGCGACCCCGACATCGTCAGGCAGTTCGGGAACTTCGACGACCTGCCCATCGCCGGACGCTG
>NZ_FNGF01000005.1 GCF_900102815.1 Glycomyces sambucus | reverse complement strand
TTACCCACGTGTTACTCACCCGTTCGCCACTCGAGTACCCGCAAGCGGGCCTTTCCGTTCGACTTGCATGTGTGAAGCACGCCGCCAGCGTTCGTCCTGAGCCAGGATCAAACTCTCCAACAAAAACTTGTCGCGCACCGCGCTCTTGCGAACCCGGTGACTCACAGTATGTGTCGAAGCATGCCCTGACCGATTTTCACGAGACACTCAAGCAAAGTGCCCCAAGGAAAAGACAGTCAAAAACAGTACCAGCCAGAACCACTCAGGAACCTAGCCCCAAGCATCCCAGCCAGCCCACACGCTGACCATCCAAACACCCTGTTGAGTTCTCAAACAACACGCCAACTGAAGTGATCCACCTTCGGGATTCGGCCTCAGCCGGAGCAACCTCTCAACTCTAACAGTCTCGGATCGCTCTGCAAACTTCAGGTCGATTAACCTGTGTCACACACGATCGAGCCTCTAGTGAGTCTCAAGAACACCCGCGATTCAGCTTCCGGACCGCGCCTGACTCATTGAGTCTGTCGCTGGTCTCCGGCGGCTTCCGGACCAGACCTTCTCGGTTCTGTTCCGTTCCCCCGCGGGCAATGACAAATATACACGGGGTTTTGAGCGCACGAATCAGGGGGGTCCCTTTCCGCTCGCGACCGCGTTGACCTGCCGCCTTATCGCTGCGGCGCAGTCGAGTCGGCATTCGCCGACTGTGGTCGCCTTCGGTGCCAGCCGCAGATTCGCGCGGCCCCTCCGGGGTTCCCGGATTCGAACCTACGGGAGGGGTACGACATCCGAGGGTCGGCGCTGTGAACGGATGGTGTCGTTCAGTGTGTAGAGGAGGAGCGAAGCACTGGGGCCGGCCGGCGGAGGGAGGGGTGGAAGGAAGGAAGGGCTGAGGAGAGAAGGAGGGGAACGGAGGAACGGGCTTCCGCGTTCGCGCGGACACGACGCGATCGGCTTGGTCGACATCGGCGTCCGGGACCGAGCGGTCGCGTCCGCTCGAACACGTCCACTCCACGGGGACGGCAAAAGGGGCCGGGCCCGTCTTTCGACGGGCCCGGCCCCTTTGATGCCTTCGAGCGTTGCCGCTCCGGTCTTACGCCGCGACCTCGGTGGAGATCGGGACGATGTTGACCAGCTTGCGTCCGCGCTTCTGCGAGAACAGCACTTCACCCTCGGCGAGGGCGAAGAGCGTGTCGTCGCCGCCGCGGCCGACGAGGTCGCCCGGGTGGTACTTGGTGCCGCGCTGACGGATCAGGATCTCGCCCGCGCTGACGTGCTGGCCGCCGAAGCGCTTGACGCCAAGTCGCTTGGAGTTGGAGTCACGCCCGTTGCGGGAGCTGGATGCGCCCTTCTTGTGTGCCATCGTGCAACCCCTTACTTGGTGATACCGGTGATGCGCACGCGGGTCAGCGGCTGGCGGTGACCCTGGCGCTTGTGGTAGCCGGTCTTGTTCTTGTACTTGTGGATCTTGATCTTCGGGCCCTTGGTGTGCTCGAGAAGTTCACCGCTCACCGTGACGCCGGAGGCGTCGGTGACCACAGTGCCTTCGTCGACGAGCAACACCGCAGGCAGCGTAAGCGTGTCGCCGGACTCGCCCTGAAGCTTCTCGACTTCGAGGACGTCGCCCTCGGCGACCTTGTACTGCTTTCCGCCAGTCTTGACGATTGCGTACATGTCGACGCGGTCTCCTTGGGTCCTCCCCGATGCGGGGACATGCTGTCAGTTCCCCGCAGGGGAACGGTGTCTGTCAAATTTCGCGGTGTCACGCACCGTGCCAACTCCGGCTTCGCGAACGTCGCCTGGGCTGGCCCGCCGATCGAGCTCCGCGCTCGTCCCCGCTTGCGCGGGGACGAAAAGCTGAGGGCTCTATAGGCCGCTCACTAGGGTACGTCATGTACCCGCTGGTTCCGGCATGGGGATCAGGCGGACGCCGCGAACGTCACAGTCCGCGGCGCCGCCCGAACCTAAGTCCGGTCCGAATCGGTGCCGGCGTCGCCGGTGTCCGGTTCGGCGTCCGCCGGGTCGGGGTCCGACTCGGCGGAGGTCTGCTGCTCCTCGGCCAGGACCTGGTCGGCGTCCGCGGGGACGGCCTCCTCGGTCGCGGCCGCGGTGTCGGTCGTCTCGGTCTCGACCACGAGCGCGGTGTCGGGCCCGGTCGCCTCGGCGATCGGCTCGGCGGCCGCCTCGTCGACGATCTCGACCTCGACGGCGTCGTCGTGCTCGGAGGCGGCCGCGATCTTCGCGGTCGCGTCCGCCACGGACTTGGCGGGCTCGGACTTGTCCTGCTGGTCCTGCTGCTGTTGCTGCTGTCGGCCGTTCTTGGACTTGTCCTTCTTCTTCTTGCCGCCGCCGTTCTGACCCTGGCCCTGATTCTGGTTCTGCTGGCCCTGGTGCTGGTGCTGGCCGGCGTTGCCGCCGCCGTTGCCCTTCTTGCGGCCGTTGCCGAGGATCTCGTCGGTGTGGATCATGACGCCGCGGCCCTTGCAGTGGTCGCAGGGCTCGGAGAACGCCTCGATGAGGCCCTGGCCGACCCGCTTGCGGGTCATCTGCACCAGGCCGAGCGAGGTGACCTCGGTGACCTGGTGCTTGGTCCGGTCGCGGCCCAGGCACTCGGTCAGGCGACGGAGCACCAGGTCGCGGTTGGACTCCAGGACCATGTCGATGAAGTCGATGACGATGATGCCGCCGATGTCGCGCAGGCGGAGCTGGCGCACGATCTCCTCGGCCGCCTCCAGGTTGTTCCTGGTGACGGTCTCCTCGAGGTTGCCGCCCTCGCCGGTGAAGCGACCGGTGTTGACGTCGATCACGGTCATCGCCTCGGTGCGGTCGATGACGAGCGAGCCGCCGGAAGGCAGGTAGACCTTGCGGTCCAGCGCCTTGAGCAGGCCCTCGTCGACGCGCTTCTCGGCGAAGACGTCCTTCGTGCCGGTGTGCCGCTTGAGCCGCGGCAGCAGCTCGGGCGAGACCGACTCGAGGTACTTGTGGATCTCGTCGTACGCCTCGTCGCCCTCGACCAGGAGCTCCTTGAAGTCCTCGTTGAAGACGTCGCGGACGACCCGGATGAGCACGTCGGGCTCGGAGTGGAGCACCGCCGGGGCGTTGCCCTTCTTCGCCTTGGCCTGGATCTCCTCCCACTCGATCTGGAGGCGGGAGATGTCGCGGGCCAGCTCCTCGGGGCCGGCGCCCTCGGCGGCGGTGCGCACGATCACGCCCGCGCTCTCGGGGACCAGCTTCTTGAGCGCGGCGCGCAGGCGCGTGCGCTCGCGGTCGGGGAGCTTGCGGGAGATCCCCGAGGCGTTGCCGCCGGGGACGTAGACCAGGTGGCGTCCCGAGAGGGCGACGTGGCTGGTCAGGCGGGCGCCCTTGTGGCCGACCGGGTCCTTGGTGACCTGGACGAGCACGGCGTCGCCGGGCTTGAGGGCCTGCTCGATCGAGCGGGCCTTGCCGGCCAGGCCGGTCGCGTCCCAGTTGACCTCGCCGGCGTACAGCACGGCGTTGCGGCCGCGGCCGATGTCGACGAAGGCGGCCTCCATGCTCGGGAGCACGTTCTGGACCTTGCCGAGGTAGACGTTCCCGACCAGGCCCTGGGCCCCGGACTTGGAGACGTAGTGCTCGGCGAGGATGCCGTCCTCCAGGACGGCGGCCTGGGCCCGGCCGCCGCGCACGCGGACGACCATCTGGCGCTCGACCGCTTCGCGTCGGGCGAGGAACTCGGCCTCGCTCACGACCTGGACGCGGCCGCGGCCGGACTTGCGGCCGTCGCGGCGCCGCTGGCGCTTCGCTTCGAGGCGGGTCGACCCGGAGACGCCGCGCACTTCCTCGTTGGAGGAGGGGCGGCGCTGCGGGGAGCGGACCTTGACGACCACTTCGGCGTCGTCGTCGGAGTCGTCGTGGCGCGCGGAGCGGTCGGAGTCCTCGGACCCGGCGCGCCTGCGGCGGCGACGGCGGCGGCGGGTCACCTCGGGGCCGTCGGCACCCGAGTCCTCGTCGTCCTCGTCCGAGTCCTGGGACTCGTCCTCATCGTCGTCGTCCTCGTCGTCGGAGCCCTCGGCACCGTCGACGCCCTTGCCGCGGCCGCGGCCGCGGCGGCCCCGGCGACCGCGCCTGCGGCGGCCGGCCTCGGAGTCGTCATCGTCGTCGAAGTCGTCGTCGAAGTCCTCGGCGGCCGGCTCCTCGGCCTTCGGCTCGCGATCGGCGGCCTTGTCCTCCGGCCCCCGGTCCGCGGGCTTGTCGCCGGAGCGCTGCTCGCCGCGGTTGCGGGTGCGCTTGCGCGTCGGCTGCTGCTCCTGCTGGGGCTGGGCCTTCTTGGCCTGCGTCTTCTTCGCCTGGCGGCGGGGCTCGGCGTCCTGGCCTCGGCGAGACTCGGTGTCCTGACCGCGTCGCGACTCCGCTTCCTGGCCGCGGCGCGGCTCTGCGTCGTCGTAGCGGTCGTGGTCACGGTCGCGGTCGTCGGAGCGGGACCGCTCGGACCTGGGTTCAGCCGCCTTGGGGGCGGTCTTGGGCGGGGGTGCGAACATCGCGGCGGTCGAAGCGGCGGCACGGGGCCGCTCGCTGCGCGGCGCCTCGGGCGCCGGTTCGTCGCTCTTGGGTTTCTGGGGAGCCATGAAGGTCACCGCGATCGCGGGCACCTGTTCGCGCGGCTCATTCTCGCGCATACGAATAAATCTCCATTCCAGCCGCCGCCCGGGCGCGTGACGCGGTTTGCGTCCGCTGCCGCACGGGCGCGGCATCAGAGTGCGGTCCTCCCGACCGGGCGGGGGCCGGCTTCCGTCCCGCGTCGCCTCTCGGGCTCGCGGGCCTTGTTCCGGCGCTGTCCCCTGCCGTTCGGGCCGCACTGAAAGCCTCAACTCGCGCTGGGGAAACACCTCTGCCCCAGCCGAGTCGTCAAGTCCGTCGCCGTCGTGAGGGGCGCGGACAGGACATCTGCGGGTCGCACCGTCCGTAGAACTGTGCGGTACGACAACGTCGAGTATCGCACACTCTGTGTCTTTCGCCGAACAGGTGGACAAGCCGGTGCCCTCCCTCTCAGTGGGAGCCGTCACGATCGGGTGAGAAAACACGACTCCTCGTGGTTGGCACGATTCGAGCGTGGCCCGTGTCCCATGTACTCGATAAGCTGTCGAGTGGCGCAGCAGCCGCGGGCCGGAGACTGAAGGAAGAACCATCGCACTCCAGGTGATCGACTCGGACGAGTCCGAGGAGCCCCGGGCGGACGGGAAACCCTCCACCTACCAGGGGCGCCATCGCGGTGCCGACCTGTTCCGGCAGCTCACCAGCGTCGGATGGGTCCTCGCGGTCGTCGCGGTCCTGCTGCTCGCCGGCGGCACGGTGCTCTTCTGGAGCTCCGGGATCGGCGACGAGGAGCCGCTGGTCGAGGCCGACGGGGTCGGCGACCTCTGCGAGCGCCTCGTGAACCCCGAGCTGCTGACGCCCTGGGCCGACACCGAGCAGGCCCGCAGCCCCGAGGAGTCCTCGGAGGAGAAGGTCCGGGCGTTCGACTGCACGTACTCCGCGGAGTACGCCGGGGGCGACGCCTACCGGCTCGTGACCGTGTTCGCGACCGTGCAGGTGTACGAGGACGCGTCGAAGGCGCGCGCGGCCTACGCGGGCGTGCTGGAGTTCGAGGCTTCGGAAGGCCACACGACCGCCGAGGTCGGCGAGGTCGGGGAGCAGGCCGCCACGGCGGTGATCGCCGAAGGCGAGGAGACGGAAGTCCGCCTGCACGCCCAGGAGGCGAACACCACGCTGAGCATGAACGTGTTCGTCACGGGCACGCCGCCGGAGGGCGGCGATGTGGAGGCGTTGGCGGAGGGCCTGTCGTCGGGTCTCCTCGACTCACTCCCCCGGGCGGGGAATTAGGCGCCCCCCTCTAAGCTGACCGTGACTACCGCGGCGTCAAGTCGACACGCCGCAACCATTCGCGGAGGATCATCGTGAGCGCCACACCACCCTTTGGCCCGGCATACGACGAGCAGCCCGACGACGGGCGGCGGTCGGGCTCCGGCCAGTGGCAGCCCCGCGCGGGCAGGCCGCAGGGTGCCGGCGAGCCGTATCAGTCTCAAGGTGATCAGGGCCGCTACCAGGGCGGACAGCCCGAGCGCCCCCAGCAGGGCGGCGGGTACGGGCAGCAGGGCCGGCCCCAGGCGGGGCGTCCCTCCCCGCAGGCCGGACGGCCGTCGCCGCAGGCCGGAAGGCCCTCGCCACGTGCGGGCGGCCCCGCGGCCGGCCGCGGCCAGCAGCAGCCCGGGCAGTACCAGTCCCCCCAGCAGCAGTTCTCCCCGCAGCCCGGGGGCTATGAGTCACAGCCGGGAGGCTATGAGGCTCAGCCCGGTGGCTACGAGTCGCGCCGCCAGGGCGGGCCGGTGACCGGGTCGACGCCGCGCACCGGCGCGCCGCAGGGCGGCCGGGAGTACCGGCCGAGCCCGGGCGCGGCCCCCGAGTCGCCCCCGCAGCGCCACGACGAGCCGTTCGAGGAGGCCGCGTTCGTCGACGACCGCGGCAAGGACGAGTGGGGCGCCGGCGCCGAGACGACCTCGATCGGACGCCTCGGCTACATGCCGAAGGAGCCGCGCCGCCGCTCCGACTTCCAGAAGGTGCGCAGCCGGGCCCGCAAGTCGAGCCCGTGGCCGAAGATCATCGTCGGCGTGCTGGTGCTCGCGCTGGCGGGCGGCGGCGTGTGGTGGTTCATGAACCGCGACACGGGCGAGGGCGCGGGTGACGCGGCCGGCGCGGGCCTGACGTACGCGGGCAGCGAAGGGCCGTGCGGCCTGGTGGACGCCGGTCCGCTGGAGTCCGCGGTGAACGGCGCGGAGCCGACCGAGGCCGCCGAGGCCGAGCAGAAGAGCCGCGGCTGGGTGCAGAAGTGCACCATGACGTACGGCGAGCCGGACCAGGCCGCGGCGCTCCTGGAGGTCGAGGGGACGGTGTTCGACAGCGACGCCAAGGCCAGCGTCAACTTCGAGCTGGGCACGGGCGAGCTGGGCGAACTCGGCGACCTGTGGACCCCCGTGGACCCGGCACCGGCCGTCGGCGACCAGGCCGCGGCCGTGGCGCGGGTCGTGACCGACGGGACCTCGAACTACCAGCTGCACCTCCAGGACGACAACGTCTACCTGGTGCTGCGGCTCTCCGTGGCCAAGGAGGCCGGGGTCGACGAGGCGGCGCTGACGGAGATGACCACCCAGCTCGCCGAGGCGTACCTCGCGAACTGGCGTGACGAGAGCTGAACCTGAGCGAAGCGAACGGCCCTTTCACTCGGTCGAGTGAAAGGGCCGTTCCGCGTCCAGGTCCTAGTAGGTCCGCATCGGGGCGCCGAACATCTGGGACTCGATGGAGGTCGGGGCGCACCACAGGTAGCGCTCCTTCTGGCCCTTGCGCAGCATCGCGATCATGTCGTCGTGCAGCATCTGGAGCCACTGGAGCACCTCCTGGTTGACCCGGATCGCCGAGCGCGCGATCTGGGCCTCCTCGGCGGTGAGCCGCTGGAGGACCGTCATGTGGGCCTCCCCGGTGAGGTTGTCGGCGTAGTTCGTCAGGCGCGGGAGCACCGTCAGCTGCGTGCGCCAGGGGCCGAGGACCGGCTTGGTCTGGGAGCCGCGCTCGCCGACGTCGTAGACGTACAGCGCCGGGGAGTGCTGGCTCGCCTCGACGGTGACCGGCTGGTCGCCGTGCAGGACCGCGAGGCGGTCGTTGCGGCCGGTCGCGGTCTCGCCGAGGCCGTTCCACTCCTGCGGTCGGGTCGTGCAGACCGCGACGCGGGTGCCGATCGCCAGCGCGCGGAAGACCAGCAGGCGGGCGAGGTACACGCCGCCGATGAGGTTGATGCGGGTCTCCTCGGGCCGGAAGAACGGCGCCACGACCGGGACCTGCTCGGCGTCGCGGCCGATGACGAGGCCGGCGGGCGGGCTCGCGGAGGTCATGAGCTCCAGGGCCCGGGCGGTGGGGATCTGGGAGACGGACTTCACCGGCTCGATGGGCTTGCCGGCGTCGCGGGCGGTCTCGACGGCGCGGTCGGTGACCGGGAGGCCGTAGACGGTGCCCTCGGTGGGGCCGGCCGAGACCTGGGAGACGCCGAACAGGCCGGCCGAGGTCGGCAGGGAGCTGATCGGGCCGCCGGTGATCGGGGCGGCGCCGGAGTAGGGCATGCCGGAGTACGGCTGCGCGCTCGCGGGCTGGGCGGAGTACGGCTGGCCCGAGACGGGCCCTCCGGAGATCGGGCCGCCCGAGATGGGGCTGCCGGAGACCGGGTGGCCGGACACGGGCTGGGCCGAGACCGGGGCGGCCGACACGGGCGCGGCGGCGGGCGGCTGGGCCGGCCGCTGCTGCTGGGAGGTCGGCACGGGGGGCTGGGACGGCTGCGGCTGGTAGGGCTGGGCCGGGCGCTGCTGCTGCGAGGGCTGGCCCTGCGGCGGCGTGGCGGGCGGCGGCGCGACCGGGCGCGGCGGCTGCTGCTGGTACTGGGGCGGGGACGACGGGGGCTGGCCCTGCGGTCCGGTGGGCTGGCTCTGGGGCCCGGGGGGTTGCGGCGGGCGCATCTCCGGGGGCCGGGGGGTCTGGTACTGCGGCTGCTGGGGCCGCTGCTGCTGCGAGGGCTGCTGCGGCTGCTGGGCCGGGTGCGGGGGCTGGGCGCCGCCGCGGGCGGCGCTCGGCGGCTGGGGCGGCTGCTGGCCCTGCCGGGCGCCGTACGGGGGCTGGGCGGGCTGCTGGCCGGTCTGCCCGGGCGGGCGGCCGTACGCGGGGGCCTGCGGGTGCGCCGCGGGGGGCCGGGGCGGGGAGGACGGGGGCTGCTGGCCGGCGCGGGGCACGTTGAGGGTGCCGCCCTGGTCGTCGTCGACCGGGCGCTTGTCCTCGTCCTCGTCGTCGGAGTGGCGGCCGCCGGGGCGGTAGTTCCCGCCCTGGTACGAGCCCCCCTGGTAGGTGCCGCCGCCGTAGACGTTGCCGCGGTCGGTCATCGGGGTCCTCCTCCGGTCGGAGCGGATGCGTAGGCGGCGGGCCCGTGCTCGCCGTCGAGGCGCTGGAGCCGCACGCCGAGCTGGTCGGCGACGTTGAGCAGCTGGTTCTGGGCCGACTCCCACGACGCCTGGTCGAGCGCGAGGCGCACGATGGCGTCGACGGCGAGCTGGCGTCCGGTGACGCGGCCATCGGGGTTCACCTTGCCGTTCGCGCCCGCGGTGACCACTGTGGAGACGGTCACGAAGGCGGCGGGGACGCCGGAGAGCGCGTCGACGGTGCGGTGCAGGGCCACGGCGTCGGTGGGCCACTTGGTGATCCGGTAGGCGACGTGGCGCAGGCCGTCGGCGTACCAGTGGTTCCACTCCTCGGCGGTCCGCTCGCCGGGGACCGGCGCGAACGCGACGCCGAGGGACTGCTGGACCGCTTCGCGGACCCCCTCGGCGTCGAGAATGCGGTTGGGGACGCCGACGTTCCCCAGGAGCTTGCTGACGCGCTGCGCGGTCGAGGCGAGGGCCTTGTAGACGCCGTCGACCTCGCCGCCGCGCTCGGCGGTGGCCTCGCGGGCGTCGCGGGCGCCCAGGCGCACCGCGAGCCACGCCTTGTGGTGGACCACGGCGGGGTAGTCGCCGAGGAGTTCGCGGTAGGACCGCGAGGAGGGGCTGTTGTCGTAGGCGGCCAGGCCGACCGGGGTGGTGTGGCCGACGAGCTGGACCGCCGAGACGGGGACGGAGGTCTCGTCGAAGAGGCGCTCCAGGCGCTCCAGCGGAACGGCCTTGGTGCCCTCGTCGGTGGAGCCGATCTCGATGACCGTGAACCAGCCGCCGTTGTCGTGGCCGATGCCGACGTTCTCGTCGCGGTCCTCGACGCCGGTGATGCCCAGGTCGGGGGCGATCCGGTGCAGGACCTCGGTGAGCTGCTGCGGGTCGAGGGCGCGGATGCGCCGGCGCATGCGGGACTTGAGCGGCCAGGTCTGGTACCACCAGTAGTCGCCCTTGCGCCAGAAGACGACGATCAGCACGATGAGCGCCACGCCGCCGCCGGCGGCCAGCGCGATCATCCCGAAGGCCAGGCTCGCCAGTGCGATCGTGAGCGCGAGCTCCACCGCGATGAGCTGGGCGACGGTGAGCGGGCCGAGCCGTCCGGAGGAGCGGGTCGTGAACACGACCGACTCGCCGGCGACAGGGCCGCCTTGCTGCTGGGCCTGCACGGACGCGGTACCGCGTGCTTGCTGCTGCCCCTGAAGCATCGTCATTGGCGACGTCTCCATCATGAAGGTGAGTGGTCGTACCTATCGTAAGCGGACGAGTCCACCTCCTGGTCCCCCGCCCTTGCGGTGTTTCGGCCCGGTATACGGCGGACCGGCCCTTTGGCGCTGCGGCGTTAGACTGAGCGGGTGCGATTCCTCCCGCGTATTCCTCTCTATTCCGCCGCGGTCGCGATGGCGACGGCCGGAACGGTGCTGCTGGCGACCACCCCCGCGCACGCCGAGTTCGAGCTCGAACCGGCGCCGGCCGACGAACGCGTGCCATGCGAGCAGGTGAACGGCGGCGGCGACCCCTTGAACACCCGTCCCTGGTCGAAGAATTTCATCGGCCTCGACGACGCGCAGCAGTACAACCGCGGCACGTTCGAGCGGGGCGAGAAGGCCGGCGAGCCGGTGACGATCGCCGTCATCGACTCGGGCGTGTCGTCCACCCGCGACGACGTGTTCGGGGACCGGCTGCTCTCGGGCTACGACTGGTGGGACGTGAACGCCAAGGGCATGTGCGACTCGAACTCGCACGGCACGGCGGTGGCGTCGATCGCCGCCGGCGGCGTGGTGGGCAACAACGACTTCGTGGGGGTGGCGCCGGAAGCGGACATCCTGCCGATCCGGGTGTTCTCGGGCGCGGACGACGAGGGCGGCGACGAGCAGAAGAGCCGGATCACCGCGGGCGCGATCATCGACGCGGTGAACAACGGCGCCGACGTCATCAACCTCTCGCTCGTGGTCGTGCCGACCGACGAGCTGGAGGCGGCCGTCAACACGGCGCTCGACGCGGGCGTGGTCGTGGTCGGGGCGACCGGCAACGAGGCCAAGAACATGGACGACGACTCGATCGAGTACGACCAGCAGACGTTCTACCCGGCGAACTATCCGGGCGTCATCGCGGTCGCGGCCCACAACCAGTCCGGGAACTGGTACGCCAGCAGCAACTTCGGGAACCGCGTGGACCTGCTGGCCCCCGGCCAGGGCCTCGCCTTCCCGTACGCGGGCGGGGAGTGGAAGGACGGCGAGGGGACGAGCTACGCGGCGCCCTTCGTGACCGGTGCCGCGGCGCTGCTGAAGGGCGAGTTCGGGTCCGAGGCGACGCCCGCGTGGATCCAGAAGCGGTTGCAGGAGACCGCGATCCATCCGCCGGACGCGTTCAACATCTACCAGGGCCACGGGGTCCTCAACGTCGCGGCCGCGCTCACCGCGCCCGTGGACGAGTCCGAGGTGACCGCCGCCGACGTGGAGGAGGTGCCGACCGAGGACCCCTCGACCGCGCCCCTCGACGAGGGCGACCTGGAGTCCGTCGGCGCCCTGGACGTGGACTACGACCCGCTCGGCCTGGAGAAGTCCATCGCGTGGGCGAGCGTGGGCGGCGCGATCGTGCTCGTCGCGGTCGTCCTGGTGCTGCGGACGATCATCCCCAAGGGCCGCAAGCGCAAGTGGCGCGCTGGGACGCGGGAGCCGGAGCGGCCGCTGGTGAAGGCCGACAGCACGGGGACGTGAGGGAGCCGCGGGGCAGTCGCCTGCGGACCGTGCTGAAGGCACCTTCTGAAGACGTACCGAGCGGGGTGCGGCCGATGATCGGCCCGCACCCCGCTCGCGTTCACCGGGTCTTCGCCGAGGTTTCACTCGGGGCGAGAACGGTGGCGATGGATGGCTGCCTGCGGACGGCGAAAGACCCGGGTGATCAGGGATCGTCCCGGGTCTTCGCGTTGCAGCCTTGCTGGAAGGCGACGGTGTTGCGGATTCCTAGCCGAACTTCCGGGCGTTGGCGGCCTCGGTGTTCATGTAGTTCTCCTTGGCCGTGTTGACGGCCGCACCGACGTTGTCCAGGATCTCCAGCAGCTTCGCGAGGGACTGGTCCCACTCGGCGCGCTGGCCCTGGTACGCCTCGGCAGCGGCGTCCTGCCAGTCCAGGTTGTCGAGCTTGTTCGCGAGGTCGGAGAGCTCATCGGTGATGGCCTGCGAGTCGCTGATGATCCGCTGGCTGGCTTCTTCCAACTCGGCGTAATCGAGCCTGATCTGACCGCTCATGTCGGTTCACCTCTTTCCTTGGGTATCGGGGGGTTGGATTAGAGGAGACCAGCGAAGCTGCTGGCGTCCGCCTCGTCGGTCTCGGTGGACGCGGTCGCGCTCTCGTCGAGCATGTTCGCGATCGTCTCGAGGGTGTCGAGCAGGTCCGCCGCTTCCTTGTTCCAGACCTCGATGACGCCCTGGAAGGCCGTTGCGCCGGCACCCGTCCAGGAGCTCGCGAGGCCTTCGATCAGCGACTTGAGACCCGCGAGGATGCCGTCGACGTCCTGCCGCGTGGTCAGCGTGTCAGTGGCAGCCTGGTGGACTGTCTCGGCTGTCATTTCAGCAGCCATTGGTACACCTCCTGATTGATTGAACCGGGGCTGCGGCGCTAGAGGTCTAGGCCGTCAGGGGTATCCCAGTGAGTTTTTCATCGATTCCGCAGTCACCATAACCCGTCCGTGCAAACTCACCGGGCTGGCGGTGCGCCTCCGAGTTTACTAGTAGTGACCGAGCCCGTGTATCCCCACTTAGTGCCACCTCGGGCGTACGGGGCAACCAGGGCGACCCCTGGGGTAGTCGGGTCGAAAGGGACAGGGCCCCGGGGCCGGTGACACGGGAGCCGTCGGGTCCCGCCACAGGTCGCGCCGTCCGCAGCCGCTCCCTTGTGTCCCGATCTCCCCCGTTCGTGCCATGGCATGCCGCCAACGGCGTCCGGATTGCGGTGCATCGGTATGCTGGAACCAGCACAGATCGGAGCAGTCGCGTGCCCACCGCACGGCGTGACGCCGCGCGAGCGCCCCGACCATACCCCCTGACGAATCTCAACCCATCGAGGTGATGACGTTGCTTCCCGAGGACATGGGTGGCGGTGCGGTCCAGAACAGGGACGGCTCCTACACCGTTACCGACTCCAGCGGCACCCGCTTCCAGATGACCGAGTCTTCCTTCGACGACTTCATCTCCGAGATGGGTCTCACGGTCAGCGACCTGGAGTTCTACCGCAGCCAGGTGATGGGCGGAAGCGTGGTGCGACTGCGCGAAGGCGCCAACCCCGAGTACATGAACTCGGGGAGCCTGCGCGACGTCGACACCGTGAACCTTCCGTTCGGCGGCTTCGACGACGCCAAAGAGCTTGCGGAGGCGTACAAGTCGGTCGTCTACCCCACGCGTGCAGAGCAGATCGACCGCGTCGCGCACGGCCTCAACACCGGCAAGGTCATCAGCGAGGACATCAAGACCACGTACCTCCAGTCCGACGGCAACGTCACTGCGAGCGTCACGAGCATCGGCAGCGAGTTCGACACGCGCGGCGGCGGTCTCACCGAGAACGACGTCAACGAGGCCCGCGAGGACAACACCCGCGGATCGGACGACGCCCCGCCGGCGGATGCCCCGGCCGGTGACGACGAACAGCCCGGAATGCTCTAGTCCGCCGAGATCACTGACGTACCCCTAGGAAGGAGCTGAGGATGGCCGGCAAAGGCAAGGACTTCTACAAGAGCACGTACACCCATGAGCAGCTGTGGAACATGCTCAACGAAGGCGACGACTGGGCTGTCGACCAAGGCGGCACGCTCTGGAACTCGGCCGCCAGCGGCATGAAGGCCGCGCGGGAGGAGATGGTCGTCCACGTGCAGTCGCTTCGCACGCAGTGGACCGGTTCCGCCTCCGACGAGTTCGAGTACCGCATGAGCGTCGTCGAGGACTACAGCGTGGTCTCCGAAGAGGGCATGAAGCAGCTCGGCGAGTCGACGCTTCCCATGCTCGCGCAGGCGCTCAAGACCGCTCAGACCGACGCGCAGGGCGCCGACCTCTACCCGAGCTCGACCGAGACCTACGACGACTGGCTCGAGAGCAACAGCATCGACAAGACCAAGCCGGAGTACGAGGCCAAGAAGACCCAGTACGAGCGGCAGTACGAGGAGTACGTCGACGGGCGTCACGAGCAGATCGCGCTGATCGTCGCGCAGTTGGGCGACAAGTACGCGATCCAGAAGGAGAAGTTCGAGACCGAGGTCCCGTCTCCTCCCCCGAGCGACATGCCCGGCAACAACACCTACGAGAAACCGACCGGCGGCGTCTTCGCCAACGACGCGCTCTCGAACTCCAACGACATCGGCAACGCCCCCACCGACTCGACCGACTCCACGAGCGGGGGTCTCGACACCGCGGGCCAGGACGGCATAGTCGGCACCGACGACGACCTCGACCCGGTGGACAGCGGCTGGAACCCGGGCTCGTACGAGGACACCGACGGCCAGCTCGGCGGTGGTCTCGCGGCGGGTTCAGGCGTCCCGACCGGTGGCGGTGGCGGATACTCGCCTTCGTTCGGCGGCGGCACGGGCGCCGGTGGCGGCACCATCGCCGGCGGCGGTGCGGGCCTCTTCGGTCCGGCGCGCGGCGCCACTCCGGTCGGCGGCGCGGGCAACACGCCCGCCGGCCGCGGCACCGGCGGCACCAGCCCCGCTCGTGCGGGCGCGTCCTCCGGGACGGGCCGAACGGGTTCGGGCACGGGCGGTCGCCCCGGGTCAAGCACCGGCGGTCGCGGCGGCCTGAACGGCGGCAGTGGCAGCCGTCCTGGCGGCCCCGGCAGCAGGGGCGGCAGCGGCGGTGGCCGCGGCGGCACCCGCTCAGGCTACTACGACGATGACGACGACGAGACCTACACCAGGGAGACCTGGCTGCGGGAGGACGACGTCGACTGGAGCCGCAACCGCGTCCGCGACGAGGAACTCGACGAGGACTAGGGCGGCTGCTCCACGCAGTCGATGAGGGGCGAGCGGCCTGGGCCGCTCGCCCCTCTCGTGTGTTCGGAATGCGAATTTGAAGGGCCTCAGCCGATTCGGCTGAGACCCTTCATCGTCTAACGCTGGTTCGGATCGCTGGGGCGCCACGGACTCGGCTCAGCCGGGCCGCCGGGCTGGTTGTACCCCTGCGGCGGACTGCTGTAGCCCTGCTGGCCCGGCGGCGGACCGCCGTAGCCCTGGCCGCCCGGCGGAACGTACGTCGGGTTGGGCGGGGCCTGCTGATAGCCCTGCGGCGGTTCGCCACCCGAGTTGAATCCGGGTTGCTGTGCCTGCGCCGCCTCCTTGCGGCCGCGGCCGCGGAGCACCAGCCACACCGCGATGCCGGCGCCGAGGAGCACGACGGCCGCCGCGACGACGATGATGCCCGAGAGGTTCGACTCCTTGTTGCCCTCCGCGGAAACCGAAGGCCCGCCCGTGGCGGCTTCCGGTCCTGATCCTTCCGCCCCTTCGGCGTCGGAGGCCGGGTCGTCCGGCGAGGCGCCGCTGGCGCCCGCCTCGCCCATCGGGTACCCGAGCGGGTTCTCATCGACCGGCTCGATGCCCTCGGCGTTGACGGCCTCGTCGGCGTTGATCAAGCCGTAGCCGGAGTCCTCCTCGACCGTTCCCGAGCCGTCGCCCGCGGTCTGGATCAGCCGCTGAATCACATTGTTCGCATCCAGATCGACGTGCGCCGCCCAGATCAGCGCCAGGACACCGCCAGTGATGCCCGAGCCCATCGAGGTGCCGCCGCCTATCTCTCGGTACAGCTCGTCCTGACCGAGGCTTCCGGAGGCCGGATTCGGCACCGTCATCGTGAAGGCGGGTGCGGCGACATCCACTTCAGGCCCGACCGTGGTGCTCTCGTACCAGACCTCGCCGGTGTCGTCAGTGCCGGTCACGCCCACGACACCCGGAGCCGATGCCGGGAACGCCACGTCTTCCGAAGGATCGTTGCCGGCACCGGCGACGATGACAGCGCCCTTGTCGATGACGTACTGCATCACTTCGAGGTCCTCGTCCGACATGTTCCCGATGAGGCCCCACGGCACCACGAGGACATCGGCACCGTTGTCCACGGCCCAGCGGAACGCGTCGTACTCGGCCGCGCCCATCGCCCCGCCGAAGTCGGTCGCACCGGTCCCCAAGCGCACGGGAAGGATCGTGGCATCAGGCGCGGCGAGCAGGATACCGGCCGCGACCGCCGTTCCATGCCCATCGGCGTCGGCGCGACCGTCGGCCTCGCCCTCGAAGATCGAGTACCCCGGCTGCACGTCCTTGCCTTCGAAAGCCGGATGGTCGGCGACGCCGGTGTCCATGACCGCCACCGTGATCCCGGCGCCCGTCGAGGTCTCCCAAGCGGCGGGGGCCTCGATCAGGTCGGTAACCCAGGTGTTCTCGTCGTAGAAGGTCGTGTCCTGGGCCAGCGCCACGCCAGGAGCCGTCGCGACCGCGCCCGCGGCGGCCAGCGCGGTGAGGCCGGCGCCGATCGCGGTGCGGAGGGGGCGGCGTGGGGATCGGGGTTCGGCGGGGGGCGGCGTGAGAGGTATGGCCATAGGGTTCGGACCCCTTCCGTGTACCGGTCGTTACAGCGCTGTCCGCTCTGCCCCACAACATACCGGACCTGTTCCGGCCCTGCGAGCCACGGAGGATCGCCGCTCCGACATAACAATCCGATAACGGACGGGACGTTCCGCGCGTCGCCACTATCGGCCGTTTGCCTGGGATTTGTACGCTGTGTGTTGATCGACACACGTGAGGCCGGGCCTCCGTGCGCTCCCCATCGGTCACCCGCGCCCTGTCCACCCTTCTTCCCTTGGGACACAACATGGTTGATCTGTCGTTGGATCCGGATGAGATCAAGCAGGGAGGCGTCTCCATGTTCGCCGCCTCCGACGGGATGTACGAGGACTTCAAGCGGGTCGCCAGTGAGGGCGGCGCGCTGGCGGGGTCGGTGGACACCGGGTCGTTCACCGGCGTGAACGAGGTGGCCCAGGCGGTCGAGCGGTGGGAGGCCGCGATCGTGCCCGGGCTGCGGGGCCGGGTCGAGGAGCTGGGGGCGTTCCTGGCGGTGTACTCGGTGCAGCACGTGGACCTCGACGGGATGACCGCTGAAATGTTCGCGCAGTACGCCGACCCCGAGGTGTTCCCGGTGGATCCGGGTTCGCGCACGACTCCGGCGCCGGAGGGGTCATGAGCGTCTCGTACAGCGCGCTGCGCGAGGCCGACTTCGCGCCGCTGGCGGCCGTCGGCGAGGAGTGGCGGGCGCAGGCCGGGCGGTTGGAGGAGCGGGAGTCCGAGCTGGACGACCTGCGGCGCAGGCAGATCGGCGAGGCCCAGTGGACCGGGACGGTGGCCGAGGAGGTGCGGTCGCGGGTGAAGCTCATCGGCGACGACACCGTGGAGCGGGCCGGCGAGTGCCGCCGGATCGCGGCGGCCATCGAGGACGCGGTGGCGGTCTTCCAGGACCGGCAGGACGAGCTCATGGAGCTGCTCGCGTCGGTGCCGGCGGGCCTGTCGGTGGACGCCGACGGGGTCGCGACCGGCGAGGCGATGGACGTCATGGCGTTCGAGCAGCGGGTCGAGGCGATCCTCGACGCGGTGAGCGAGGCCGACGCGACCCTGCACGCGGCGGTGGCCGCGATCGCCGGGACCACCGACGGCGGCGAGCGCGCTGAACTCGCGGCCGGGGTCGCGCTGGCCGACGACTTCCAGGACATGCTGGCGCGGGGCGCGAGCCCGGCCGAGGTGAACGCGTGGTGGGACGGCCTGTCGCCGTTCGAGCAGCAGGGACTGCTGGAGGCGCGTCCGGAGCTATTGGCGCAGGTCGACGGGATGCCCTCGGACGTCAGGGACTCGGCGAACCGGACCCTGCTCGACGGGGAGCTGCACCGGCGCGAGAGCGAGATCGAGGCGGTGGAGGACCGGCTCGCGGCCGACCCCGGGAACGAGGCGCTGCAGGCGCGCCTGGAGGGCCTGCGCGGCACCCAGGAGGACCTGAACCGGTTGCGGGACACCATCAGCGTGCCGTACCAGGTCGGGTCCGGCGGGCCCGCGCTCGACCACTACCTGCTCGGGTACTCCTCCGCCGAGGACGGCCGGGCGATCGTGGCGGTCGGGAACCCCGACACCGCCGACAACGTCTCGGTGCTGGTCCCGGGCACCGGCGCCGACCTGGGCAACGCCACCGGGAGTCTGGACCGGGCGCAGCTCATGGCCGGGGACGCGTACTGGGCCGACCCGGGCGCGTCGACCACGTCGGTGATGTGGCTGGGGTACGACGCCCCGGACGAGATCGTGCCGCACGCGATGGACCGCGGGTACGCAGAGGACGCCGCGAAGGACTTGAGCTCGTTCGCGTCAGGCCTGCGGGCCGTCGACGAGGACGGCGAGTCGCACGTGACGATGACGGGCCACTCGTACGGGTCGACGACCGTGGGCATCGCGGCCCGCGACGCCGGGCTGGACGTGGACGACATGGTGTTCGTGGCCTCGCCGGGCGTCGGCGTCGACTCCGCGGCGGACCTGGGGATCGACCCGGACCGGGTGTGGGCCACCAGGAACGAGGAGGACATCATCGGCTGGGCCCGCGAGGACGCGATCGGCACGATCGCCGGCGGGGCCGGCGGCGGGCTGCTCGGCGGGCCGGTCGGGGGCCTCATCGGCGGCGCGGTCGGGTACTTCACCTCCGACCACGACGACCTCGTTCACGGCACCGACCCGGTCTCTGATGCGTTCGGCGGCCGGACCTTCCAGAGCGACGCCACGCGCGACGCCGACGGGATCGAGGAGCTGTGGAAGGACAACGTGGAGAACCACTCCTCCTACTGGGACGGCGACAACGGCCATCCCCGCAACGCCGCCCGCGACAACATGGCCTATATCGTCACCGGTCAGACCAGCGGCGTCCGGTGAGAGCCGGTGCCGTCCTCGCACTCCCACTACTGCTCGCAGGATGCTCGATGACCGAAACCGAACCGGCCCGCGCGACCCAGGCCGAGGTGTACGCCCCGATGGAGGCCGCCGCGGCCGCGGCGGTCGCGGCGCTGCCCGACTTCCCGGGCTTCGCGTCCCGGACCTGGCACGAGCTGCCGTGCGGCCATGAGGGGGTCGACGACCCCGACCACGTGGGGGTCGAGATCAGCTACATGTTCGCCGAGCCGCTGTGGGGCGACCCGCTGGTGCGCGAGACGTACGCGGAGGCGCTGCGCGGGCAGTGGGAGGCCGACGGCCTCGACGTGCACCGGGACGACGCGGTGACGCTCCAGAGCGGGCGCGTGGACCGGAACGTGGAGGCGCTCACCGAGGACGGCTTCAACCTCTGGTACCGGGTCTCGGGGGTCGTCGGCCTGGTCGTGCAGTCCGGTTGCGTGGCCCGCAGCGGGCCGGGCGAGATCGAGTACGTGCCCCCGGCGGGCGGGATCGAGCCGGGCGGCGAGGGCGACCTCGTCGGCGAGTACTTCCCGGAGGGGATTCCGACCGGACCGGCCGCGGGCGGCGCGGACTACTCGGGGCTGTAAGTCCCGGCAGGCGATGCCGAGGACCCGGTCGGTCGTCGGCTCGCCTTGGGCGGGGACGCAGGCGGGCTCGGCGTCGGTGCGTTCGACGCAGCCGCTGGCGACGGTGAGGAACGGGGCCTCGCCGCCGGTGTAGCCCAGGGCGATCTCGTCGGCCCGTTCGGCGGTGATCCGCCGGACCCCTTCGAACGTGGCGCCGTCGTAGGTGAGCGCGTAGTCGCCCTCATCCCAGCGGGCCCCGATCGCCTCCTCGTAGGAGGGGAAGTCGGCGGTGCGCAGCTCGTAGGTGACCGTGTAGCGGTACGTCGCGAGCCCGGCCGGGGTGCGGTAGCCGCACGCGGCGACGTCCACGGTGCGGGCGGCGAACCCGGAGAACGCCGGGAGCGCGCCGGTGGTCTCGCCGACCGCGTCCTCCAGGCGCTGCCAGGTGCCGGTCTCGGTGTACTCGCCGCGCGGCTCCCCCGGTTCGGCGGCGGCGAGGGCCCACTGGCGCACCTCGGTCCCGGCCGCGACGGCCAGGAGCAGCGCGAGGGACCACACGGCGGTCTCGACCCCGGCGATGCGGCTGCGCGGGCGGGCCGGCTCGGCCCCGAGCCAGGCGCGGGCGCGCGCGGTCACGGCGAGGACGGCCCCGGCGAACAGGATCGGGGCCGTGGCGGTCAGGAGCAGGATGCCGACGTTCGCGGCGCCGTCGGTCATGGCCTCGCGCACCGGCATCGCCGCCGGGGTCAGCAGGACCACGACCTGCACGAGCGCGAGCGATCCGGCGGCGGCGAGGTAGAGGCGGGCGCGCCGGCCGCCGCGGCCGAGCCAGATCGCGGCGAGCACGTTCACCGGGACCGAGGGCGCGAGCACCAGCAGGTAGGAGATCCCGCGCTCGGCCAGGCCGTTGTCGACGCCGGGCCACGCGTACGCCTGGACGCCCCGCCAGCTCCACAGCCAGACCGCGACGACCGCCGCGGCCTCGGCGAGCAGGAGCGCCTGGAGGGCCAGCACCCCGAGCGGCGGCCACGCCGGACGGGCCCGGGTCGCGAGCGGCGCGGGTTCGATGCCGGGGGGCGTGAGCAGTGGGTTCATTCGGGCCTCGGGTGTGCGGAGGCGCGAGGGGGATCCGCGCCGGTTCGAGCGTAGTACGCCGCAGGGCCGCCCTCCGGTTGCACCTGGAGGGCGGCCCTGCAACGCTCGCTAGGCGACGCCGTTCGGGGGCAGCAGCGTCGTCTGCACGAGCTGCTCGCCGTCCTTGCGCCGCACCAGGGTGCCGCGGCCCGGAGGCTGCGCGCTGGGGCGGAGCTTCCCGAAGATCGCGCCCTCCTCCCGCTTGCCGCTCATGAGCAGGCCCGGGGATTCGAGGGACTTGATCTGGCCCACGATCGGGTCCATCAGCGCCCGCGCGGCGCCGGTGGCGCGGCGGGCGATGATGACGTGGAAGCCGATGTCGCGCCCGACCGGGATGAGCTCCTGGATGGCCGTCAGCGGGTTCACGCGCTGGGCGACCATCTCGTAGTCGTCGACGATCAGGTACAGGTCCGGGCCGGTCCACCACGACCGGTCGCGCAGCTGCGCGGGCGTGACGTCGTCCCCGGGGAGCCGCTTCTCGATCGGCCCCTTCAGGTTCTTCACCGAGCCCTCGAAGTGCTTGCCGGACATGGCGTAGTCCAGCAGCGTCGGCTTCTGGATCTCCTCCAGCATGCCGCGCCGGTAGTCGGCCATGATGATCTTGGCCTGGTCGGGGGTGTACGTCGACTGGATCTGCCGCGCGATGTGCCGCAGCAGGTTCGTCTTGCCCGACTCCGAGTCGCCGAACACCAGCAGGTGCGGCTCGTTCTGGAAGTCGAGGTACACCGGCTTGAGGCCGGCCTCGTTGAGGCCGATCGGGATGCCCGGCTTGGAGCGGTCGACCGCCTTGAGGAAGTCGGCCACGTGGAGCTGCTTGGGCAGCAGGCGCACCGGCGGGCACGGCTGGCCGCGCCACGCCTGCTTGACCTTCTTGACGAAGTCCTCGACGCCGGGCTGGAGGTCGTCCCCGTCCCGGATCGAGTCGATGCGCGGCACCGCGGCGAGGATGTGCAGCTTGGAGAGCGAGAGCCCGCGGCCGGGGCGGTTCTTCGGCACGTTCGCCGCCGCCTTGCGGTCGAGCTCGGACTCCATGTTGTCCGAGAGCTTCAGCTCCAGCTTCAGGCCGAACATGTCCCGCATGTTCATGCGGATGTCGCCCCAGCGGGTGCAGGTGACCATGACGTGGACGCCGTAGGCCAGACCCCGGTTGCCGATGGCGCGGACCTGGTCCACGAACGGGTCGAAGTCCTCGCGCAGGGTCATCCAGTTGTCGATGACGAGGAACACGTCCCCGTACGGGTCCTCCTGGAACCGGCCCTGGTCCTTCATGCGCCGGTACGAGCCCATGCCGTCGATCTTGTTCGCGGTGAAGAACGCCTCGCGCTCGTCCAGGATCGAGTTGACCTCCTGGATCGTGCGCCGCACGCCCTCCTCCTCCTGCCGGCCGAAGACGCCCGCGACGTGCGGGAGGTCTTCGAGGCCGCGCAGGGTGCCGCCGCCGAAGTCGAGGCAGAAGAACTGGATCTCGCGCGGCGTGTGCAGCAGCGACAGCGACCCGATCATGGACCGGAGCATCGTCGACTTGCCCGACTGGGCCCCGCCGGCGATGGCCACGGTGCCCTGGGCGCCGGAGAGGTCGACGATGAACGGGCTGCGCTTCTGCTCGAACGGGCGGTCCTCCTCGCCGAGGACGGCGTGGAGCTTCCCGTTGAGCGAGAAGCCCTTCGGGGTCAGGCCCCGGACCGGGTCGATCTCCAGCGGCGGGAGCAGCTGGTCGAGGGTCGGCGGCTCGGCGAGCGGCGGCAGCCACACCTGGTGGGCCGGGCGGCCCATCCCGATGCAGTTGTTCACCATGACCTCGAGTTCGGAGAGCTTCTCGTTCTCGTCCTCGGCGGCCTCGGGCTCCACCACCTCTTCCTCGGGCTCCTCCTCGACCTCGGGCTCGGGGGGGAGCTCCACGAAGCCGGGCAGGAACCGCTGCACCTTGTGCTGGACGGCCGCGATGCGCTCGGCGCGCGAGGCGACCCGCTTCGGCGGCTTGTAGGCCCCGCCGACGTAGGCGGCGCGGAAGCGCACCAGGTCCTGGGTGCCGACCTGGAGGTAGCCGTGGCCGGGGGCCTGCGGCAGCTCGTAGGCGGCGCCCGAGCCGATGACCGTGCGCGACTCCTGCGCCGAGAAGGTGCGGAGCGCGACGCGGTACGACAGGAACGTGTCCAGGCCCTTCAGCTTGCCCTCTTCGAGCCGCTGCGAGGCGAGCAGCATGTGCACGCCGATCGAGCGGCCGATGCGGCCGATCTGGAGGAACAGGTTGATGAACTCGGGCTTCGCGACGAGCATCTCGGAGAACTCGTCGGCGATGATGAGCAGGGTCGGCATGGGGTCGAGCGGCTGCCCGGCCTTGCGCGCCTTCTCGTACTCCCACCGGTTGGTGAAGTTGCCCGTCGCGCGCAGCACCTCCTGGCGGCGCACCAGCTCGCCTTCGAGCGCGTCGGCCATGCGGTCGACCAGCTCGATCTCGTCGGCGAGGTTGGTGATGACCGCGGAGACGTGCGGCAGGTCGTCGAGGGCCGCGAAGGTCGCGCCGCCCTTGAAGTCGACGAGGATGAAGTTGAGCTCCTCCGAGGAGTGCGTGGCGATGAGCGAGCCCACGATGGTGCGCAGCACCTCGGACTTGCCCGAGCCGGTGGCGCCGATGAGGAGCCCGTGCGGGCCCATCCCGCCGACCGCCGACTCCTTGAAGTCGATGTCGACGATGGCGCCGTCCGGGCCGGGCCCGATCGGGACCTTCAGGTAGTCCTTGACGGGCTTCTCGCGCCAGTGCACGGCCGGGTCGAGCGCCGCGGCGTCGTTGAAGCCGAGCATCTCGGGGAGGCTCGACGGGGCGGCCATCGGCGAGGCGTCCTCGTCGCCGGACTCGGTCGCGCCCGAGGCGCCCTTGAGCGTCAGGCGCCACGGCGCCAGCGAGCGGGCGATGCCCTCGGCCTGGTTGTACGACAGCAAGTCGGGCTTGCCGAGCACGCGGCGCCGGCCGGCCTGGTCGGTGTAGATCTCCTCCGCGGTGACGTCGTAGAGCTTGATCTGCGGTCCGGGCTTGCGCGGCAGGTAGCCGGAGAAGTCGAACACGGTCACGCCGGCCATGCCGTCGGCGGCGATGATGCCGGTCGGGTCGACCTCGCCGCCGTCGAGGATGACGACCAGGTGCGCCTGGCCGTCGCCCGCGGTCGCGCCCGGCGACCAGGCGCCGCGGCTCGACAGCTGGTCGCGCAGCGAGTTCTCGAGCTGGGTCGTGGTGTTGAAGAACATGCGGACCGGACCGGCCCCGTCCTCGGCGGACGGGTGCTGGAGGTGCGGCAGCCACTTCATCCAGTGCCACTCGGGCATCCGCTCGGCGTCGGCGACGACCGCGATCATCGCGTCGTCGGGCGAGTGGAGCACCGCCAGCTGCGTGAGCTGCGCGCGGAGGTTGTCCATGACCAGGGCCCGGTCGCCGCGCAGGACCAGCCGCGCGGCCTCGGTGTACTTCATCGACCGGGGTATGTCGATCACGTTCGAGTGCGCGGCGACGAACCGTCTGAGCGCCATCGAGGTCATCGGTTCGAGGTCCTCGACCGGTTTGGTCTCGGGGGGCACCAGCTTCATCGTCATGCGCTGCTTGCCGATGCCGACGCGGACGTCGAGCGAGTCGTCGTCCTTGGCGCGCCGCTCCCACATGCGGCGGGAGCCCACGAGCGACCACAGGGCCTTCGGGTCGGGGTGGCGCCAGCGCGCCGCGCGCCACTGGCGCTCGGCGCCCTTGCGGGCGCGGCGCCGCACCTGGTTGAGGTAGCGCATGTAGTCGCGCCGGTCGGCGTTGAACTCGGCCTTCTTCTGGGCCCGGTTCCCGCCCAGGTTGGTGGCCATCATGCCGACCATGGAGATGCCCATCATCGCGCCCATGGCGATGCGCATGGTGTTGCTGCCGGCGGAGGCGGTGGACCCGGTGCCGACGCGGGTCATCATCATCATGGCCATGGCGGCGGCGCCGGCGAGCATCGGCAGGATCATCAGATACTGCGAGATGTTCTTCGGCTGCGGATCGGGCATGTCCGGCGGCGACTCCAGGAGGATGTCGCCGCGGGGGGCCTGCGGTCCGCGCTTACGCGGCGGCCTGCGGAAGAGTTTGGTCGTCACAGAGGGTCCTTGTACTCACCGGGGGATGCGCCTACCACGTCCCGCCGGGCCGTCGCCCCGGGGACTTGGGAGAGGCTGCCTGCCAGACGAAACGTAGCGCTGCCGTATAAAAGATATAAGTGCGCTCTGTCGAGTATCGCACTGTCAGGGTAGAACCGCATCGCCACTCGGCCGGTACACCCGCCGTTGCATGCGGGATTTATCCTTTTACAGTCCCCCCGATTCCGACCCGACCCGGAGGTTCGCGCGGTGAGCACCAAGTCGGCCACTCTCTCCAGGGTGACGATCGTCAGTCCTCGTACCAGGATCGACCTCGCACTGCCCTCTGACATCCCCCTCTCCGACCTGCTGCCCACGATCCTGCACCAGGCCGGCGAGTACTACATCGACGAGGCGGGAGACAACGGCGGCTGGATCCTGTCCCGGCTCGGCGACGCCCCCCTCGACACCGGCCACTCGTGCTCGCAGCTGGCGATCACGGACGGCGAGATGCTCTACCTGAACCCCGCGGACGCGGCGAAGCCCGAGATCGTGTTCGACGACGTCATCGACGCCGTCGCCACCGCGACCGAGCAGCGCGGCAACCGCTGGGACCACATCGCGACCAAGCGCTTCAGCGTCGGGGTCGGCACCGCCGCCCTCGGCGTCGGCGCCATCGCGATCCTCCTGACCGGCCACCTCGCGAGCGCGATCGTGGGCCTGTCGGTGGCGGTGCTCCTGGTCGGCGCCTCGGCGCTTCTCTCGCGCGCCGTCGGCGACTCCCGCGCCGCCACGTACTTCGGCGTCACGGCCGTCCTGTACTCCGGCGTGGGCGGCCTGCTCATCGCCGCGGGCGACCGGAGCCTGTTCGAGCTGGCGGGGCCGCACGTGCTCATCGCCTCCGCCGCGATCCTGCTGTTCAGCGTGCTCGCGATGGTGGCGGTGGGCGACATGGCGTCGGCTCCGGTGTTCATCGTGACGATCCTCGGGTCGGTCGTGCTGGGCGTCTCGACGGCGCTGGCGCAGATCATCCCGAACGGGTCCGCGGCCACCGCCGCCGGCATCGCCGCGCCGCTGGCGCTGGTGATCCTGCCGGCCGCGCCGCGGCTGTCGCTGACCATGGCGATGGTGCCGACCCCGACGCTCCCCACGACCACCGAGGAGCTGAAGGAGGGCGACACCGAGGCCATCGACGGCAAGCGGATCCTGAAGCTCTCCGAGCACGCCGGGAACTACCTGGAGGCCCTGTACTCGTTCGCGGCGGTCACCGGCCTGGTGTCGGCGATCGCGCTGGCGTTCTCGGGGATGCTGCCGGGCCTGATCCTGGCGACGATCCTGTCGCTGGTGCTGCTCAGCCGCGCCCGCACGATCGAGGACCGCCCGGCGCGCATCGTGATGCTCACCGGCGGCATGGGCGGCCTGGCGGCGACGCTGGCCGCGATCTTCGTGGCGAGCCAGGACAGCATCCTGGTGCGCCTGACGGTCATCCTCGGCGCGCTGACGCTGCTGACGCTCATCGCGATGGTCTACGGCCTGGCCGTGGCCGGGAAGAAGATCGCCCCCACCTGGGGCCGCAGCCTCGACATCATCGAGGCGCTGCTCATCGTGTCCATCCTGCCGCTCGTCGGCTGGGTGTGCAGCCTGTACGACATCGCACTGTCGCTGCGGGGCTAGCCCCGACTCCCCCTTCGATCCGAGAGGCGTATTCCGATGCCCCAGATGCGTTCCCGCCGCGAGCAGGTGGACGCCCACAAGTTCATCACCTCGCGGATGAACCAGGCGCTGGTGCTGGCCAACCCCGACTCGATCGAGCGGCCGCTGCGGCGCATCGGCCTGTCGATCTTCGTGTCGGTGATGGTGCTGGCGCTGGTGTTCGGCGGCTTCGCCATCGCGACGCTGTTCAACAAGGGCAACGCCCTGCCCCAGGCCGGGCACATCATCACCATCAAGGGCTCGAACTCGGTCTACGTCTACACGACGAAGAGCGGCGGCGAGGAGACCGAGGACGACAAGCTGCGGTTGTGGCAGGTCACGAACTACACCTCGGCGCTGCTGCTGGTCAAGCCCGGCTCGGACGGCAAGCCGCCGGTGCAGGACCTGAAGGCGTCCTCGATCGCGGGCCTGCCCCGCGGCAGCTTCACGATCGGCATCCAGGGCATCCCGACGCAGCCGCCGGACCCCAAGGAGCTGCTCCAGCACGAGAACTGGAACACCTGCTCCATGCCGCGCACGTCCGGCGGCACCGCGAGCTTCCAGTTGACGCAGCTCATCCTCAAGGACCTCCCCGAGCCCTCCGCGTGGCTCGGCGACGACCACTGGATGCTCGCGAAGACCGCGGTGGACGAGGGCGAGGTGCCGGACTACTACCTGCTGTGGAACGGCGAGAAGTTCCGGATCGGCACCGACGAGGCTTCGGCGATCGAACTCATCGGCGCCCTGGAGCTGAACGCGGCCGACGCGATGTCGCTCAACGAGAGCATGCTGAACACGATCACCGACGGGCCGCCGATCGAGGCGCCCGTCCAGGACGGCTTCGGCGAGGCGTCGGCGGTGCTGGACGACAACAACGAGCCGCTGGAGTACGGCCGGCCCGTCCAGTCCGGCGACAGCCTGTACACGCTGCTGAAGACGCCGGCCGGCGACCAGTTCGCGGCCATCACGCCGACGATGGCGCTGGTGCTGGCCTCGACGTACGGCGGGGTGGTCGAGGTCGACCCGAGCACGCGCAGCGACGTCGGCACCGACGCGGTGTACCTGCCGCTCGGGTACCCGGACGAGGACCTGAGCGAGGAGGTCTGGTCGGTCGCCACGGCCCGCCCGGCGGTGTGCGCGGTGTTCGACCCGGATGCGCAGAACGACGAGTCCACGAAGCTGGAGATCGCGCTGTACGAGGCCGCGCCCGATGCGCTCACCGATCCGGCCGAGTCGGTGGAGTTCACCGAGGACGACGAGATCTTCTCCGACGTGGACAACATCCAGGCGCAGACGGTCCTGCCGCAGGGCACGGCCGCGCTCGCCGACGCCCGCACGCCCCAGGGCGCGACGATCCAGGGCTTCACGTACATGGTCAGCGACCAGGGCATCCGCCACGGCCTGGTGGACGACGGCGTCACCGACTCGACTCAGCAGATGCTCGGGTACGCCGACATCGCGCCGATCTCAGTGCCGAACATGATGATCGATCTCATCCCGATCGGCAACGACCTCGATCCGCGCGACGCCCGCAAGCAGATGTTCCTGGACGACGCCGACGCACCGGTGTACGAGTCAGCCTCGCCTTCGGCCGAGGCCGGGGGCTGACGCGCACCTGACGCCTGATGCCGCCGGAGACTCGCTGGTCTCCGGCGGCTTTGGCGTTTTCTGGGGATTCAGGGGCGGTGCACCCGTGTTAGCCTGGCGCGACACACTCCCGACAAAACGAGGAAGCGTCATGGCCTACCCGCCGCAGCAGCCGGGGTTCGACCCCAATCAGCAACCGCCCTACGGGCAGCAGCCGGGTTACGGCCAGCAGCCCCAGCAGCCCGGGTACGGCCAGCAACCCGGATACGGGCAGCAGCCGGGCTACGGCTCGCAGCCGCCCGGGTACGGGTCCCAGCCCCAGCAGCCCGGCTACGGGCAGCAGCCTGGTTACGGCCAGCAGCCCGGCTACGGCCAGCAGCCTGGTTACGGCGCCCAGCCCGGCTACGGCGGGCCCGGCCTGCCGCCGGCCCCGAAGTCGAAGACCCCCCTCATCCTCGGCATCGGCGGCGGCGCGATCGTGCTGGTCATCGCCATCGTCCTCCTCGTCCTCAAGCCCTGGGGCTCGGGCGCGGGCGACGCCCCCTCGGCCGGGGACTCCCCCGAGGTGGTGGCCGAGAACTTCCTCCAGACGATGACCGCGCTGTTCGACGCGGCGATGGACTCCGACGCGGACGCCGCGGCCGCGGTGGTCGAGGACCTCGGCGCGTTCGTGTGCGCCGACGCCCAGACCGCCGTCGACGAGCTCGCCACCGTCATCGAGGAGGGCTTCGACCCGAGCGCCTACGAGGACCTGGGCATGGAGGCCCCGCCGGAGGTGGACCCCGACTTCCAGTACGAGGTCACCGGTTCCACCGAGGACGGCGACACGGCGACGGTGGACTACTCGATGAGCTTCACCTACATGGAGCCGGAGTTCGACGACAACTTCAACGTCACCGGCTGGAGCGAGACCCGCGACGAGACCACGGACTCGGTCGACATGGCGAAGGAAGACGGCGTCTGGAAGATCTGCGACCAGAGCATGGTCATGGGCGGCGAGTAGCCCCCTGACACCGAAGGGCCCCTGCGGGATCGCCGCGGGGCCCTTGCCGTGTCCGGATCAGACGAGGGCGTTCAGGAGCGCGAAGTAGCCGTCGCGCTGGCCGGCGGTGTTGGGGTGGTAGGACTCGGCGATCGGGTACGAGATGCCGTTGACCCACTCGGTGTCGTCGCAGACGGCGTGGCCCTCGAAGGCGTCGCGCACGTCGACGTAGTCGAAGCCGTGGCTCCCGGCGACGGTGCCGACGGTGGTCGCGAGGAGGTCGGCGGCGGCGTTGAGCTGGGACTGCTCGCCGGGGCTGATGCGGGTGATGGCGTTGCACTGCTCCCCGTTGAACAGGCGCGGGTAGCCCAGGACGACGACCTCCGCGTTCGGCGCGGCCGACTCGATCGCGTCGTAGACGGCGTGGAGCTTCGCGGGCAGCTGGTTCCTGATGAACGCCTCGGCCGCGTCGATCTGCGCGTCGCAGGTCCACGGGTACGGGTACGCGCAGCGCTGCACCACCCCGGCCCAGCCGGTGTCGTTGCCGCCCACGGTGATCGTGACCAGGTCGGTGGAGGCCGAGAGCGCCCCGAGCTGGTTGTTCAGCACATCGCCGGTCTTGGCGCCCGCGCACGCGGCGAAGTCGAGGTCGGCGCCGAGCTCCTCGGCGATGAGCGAGGGGTAGGCGGCGGCGGAGCGGGAGCAGCCGCTGCCGTCGTCGAGGTACGAGCGGGTGCCCACGCCGGAGGCGTAGGAGTCGCCGAGGGCGACGTACTCGATCGTCTGGGCTTGGGCGGCACCGCTGGTCAGGGCCAGGACCGACACGACGGCGGCGGCCAGAGCCGCCGCCATTGTGGAGATTCGTCGGGGGGAGGGCATTTTGGGCTCCGTCTCGAATTTTGTCCGGACTGGGGAGCCTTATTTATATCGGTCGCATAACGCACAGTCCACCAACGGAACGTGCCAAGTCGGGAAATCTACGCCGTTCGATGGACCCTGCGCCGCAGGGCTTCTCAGCGGGGCGGCTCAGAGCCCTTCGGGGAGGTCGAGGCGGTCGAGCGGCTGCGGCTCGTCGGGGGTCTCGGCGTGGAGGCGGTCGGAGTCGTCGTGCTTGGGGTCCTCGGGCTCGGCGAGGAGCCGGCGGACCTCGGCTTCGAGGTGGGCCTGGACGAGCATCCCGAAGCGCTCGCCGTCCTCGGCGGCGAGGGCCTCGACGAACGCGACGTGCTCGGGCACGAGGTCGCGGTGGACCTCGAAGTGCTCGAACATCGAGAAGGTGCACAGGCGCGTCTCGATGAGAAGGGTGCCGAGCATGCGGGCGAGGCGCAGCGAGCCGCCCCAGACGGCGAGGACCCGGTGGAAGTCGAGGTAGGCGTCGCCGAGGGCGCGGGCGTCGTCCTTGCGGAGGGCGCGCTGCATGCGCTTGACCTCGGCGCCGAGTTCGGCGAGAACGGCGCGGCGCTCGGCGGGGGGCAGGGTGAGGATGCGGCGGCCGAGCTCGGGTTCGATGCGGGCGCGGAGCCAGTGGATGTCGCGGACGTCCTCGGCGGTCATGGTGCGCACGGCGAGGCCGCGGCGGCGCGGGATGACGAGGAGCCCTTCGGCGGTGAGGCGCTGCATGGCCTCGCGGAGGGGGCCGCGGCTGACGCCGAGCTGGTAGGCGAGCTCGGCCTCGCCGAGGACGGTGCCGGGCGGGAGGGAGCCGTCAACGACCGCCTCGCGGAGGCGCTCGGCGATGAGGTCCACGGTCGAAGCGCGGCGCACGGGGGCGAGGCGCCCCACCTGGCGGCCGCCTTCGAGCCCGCTCAGTCCGCTGCTGCGAGTCGTCACTGCTGTCCGCTTCCCCTCTGTCGCTTCTGGGCAGCATCTTACTGCCGACCCGTACACCACGTTCGGTCTCGGGACCGGGTTGCGTCCGGCGGACGGGGTGTCTCGCGGGTCGCTCCCGTTGGCGTGCGCTTTCGTTACCGAACGTCGATCATCAGATTGTCGACAAACTTACAATAGAACGTTAGGGTCGGCAAGACACCCGAGTCCGACTCAGGAGGCGACCAACGTGTCGAACGAACTGCATCTGAACCGCCGTCATCTGCTCCTCGGCAGCTCAGCCGGGGCGGCGGCCCTCGCACTGGGGGCCTGCTCGCGGACGGACGGCGGCGGTGACGGGGGCCTGCTCGAAAAGGCCCAGGACGGCGGCACCATCCGCGTCGCCTACGCCGACGAGGCCCCGTACGCCTACACCGGCGACGACGGCGCCGTCACGGGACAGTCGGTGGACACCCAGGTCCACCTGCTCGACCGGCTGGGCATCAAGGCCGACCAGATCGAGTGGAAGCTCACCGAGTGGGACTCCCTCATCACCGGCCTGGGCACCAACCACGACATGGTCATCGCGGGCATGTACATCACGCCCGAGCGCTGCGAGGCGGTCGCGTTCGCGAACCCCGACTACGTCATGCCCGACGCCCTCATGACCCTCGCCGGCAACCCCGGCGGGTACACCGACTTCAACACCATGGCCGACTCCGACGGCGTGATCGGCGTCATGAACGGCACCAGCGAGCACGAGATCGCCGACAAGACCTACGGCGAGGAGCGCATCAACGTCCAGGCGAACCTGGACTCGCTCATCCTCGAACTCAAGGCCGGCCGCTGCGACGCCATCGCGCTCACCAGCGCGAACCTGCGCCTCGCGGCCGACGCCGACCCGGAGGTCGAGGTCACCGACGGGTTCTGGCTCGTCGACCCCGACACCGGCGACGACATCATCGGCGCCGGCGCGGCCGTGTTCCAGCCCGGCGACTCCGACTTCCGCGACGCGGTCAACGAGGAGCTCGACAAGCTGCTCGCCGACGACGCGACCTGGGGCGAGCTGACGAGCCCGTACGGGTTCACCGTGGAGGAGAACCACCCGGCGGGCCTGACGGCCGAGGACCTCTGCCCGGACACCTACCAGTAGGGGCTGCCCATGGACTTGCAAGCGGTCATCGAATCACTCCCCCGGTACGGCGAACCGCTCCTGGTCACCATCGGGGTCACCGTCGCCTCGGCGGCGCTGGCGCTCGTCCTCGCGTTCGCGCTCGGGCTCATGACGGGCTCGCGCCACCTCGCGGTCCGCACCCCGGCCCGGGTGTTCGTGGAGTTCTTCCGCGGCTCCTCGGTGGTGGTGCAGCTGTTCTGGTTCGCGTTCGCGATGCCGGTGGTGCTGGGGATCCAGTTCGACTACCTCATCGCGGCCGGGATCATCGCCCTCGGCCTCAACTACGGCGCCTACTCCTCCGAGGTCGTGCGCGGCGCGATCGCCGCCGTCCCGCAGGGGCAGCTCGAGGCGTCCACGGCGCTCAACCTCACCCCCCTCCAACGGATGCGGCTCGTCGTCCTCCCCCAGGCGTGGCCCGAGATGATCCCCTCGCTGTGCGCGTTCGCGATCATGCTGCTCAAGGCGTCCGCGCTGGTCTCGGTGATCGGCATCCTCGACATCACCTGGCTGGCCGGGCTCATCGGCAAGCAGCCCGGGCAGGACCGGCTGCTGCACTACGGCGTGGTCCTGGTGATCTACTTCGTCCTCGCCTGGCTCATCTGGACCGGCATGCGCGCCCTCGAACGCAAGGCCAAGCGCGGGATCGGCATCGACGCGAAGTCCGTCAAGGGCCGGCTCGCCCCCACGGTCGCCACCGGAGGTGTCCACTGATGCAGACCGGTTGGAGCAACGAGACCCTCCGGGAGATCTTCCCGGCCATCTGGGACGGCTTCGTGGTGGTCCTCCAGGTCACGCTCGTGGCCGGGATCATCGCCGTCGTCCTGGGGCTGCTCGTCGCGATCGGCGAGCGCAACGGCCCGGTGTGGCTGCGGCGCCCGCTCGGCGCGGTCTTCCAGTTCATCCGCAACACCCCCCTGCTGGTGCAGGTGCTCATCGTCTGGACGGCGACGAGCCTCTACATCAACCCGGACTGGAGCGCCTTCGCCGTCGGCTCGGCGGTGCTCGGCGTCCACTACGCGTCCTACACCTCCGAGTCCTACCGGGCCGGTATCGACGCGATCCCCAAGGGCCAGTGGGAGGCGGCGACCGCGCTCAACCTCCCGACCGGCCGGGTCTGGGGCGCGGTGGTCCTCCCGCAGATGTTCCGCCGCTCCGCGGCGGCCGTCGGGAACTGGGTCATCGCCATGTTCAAGGAGGTCCCGACCCTGTTCATCATCGGCGTCATGGAGATGATCGCCGAGGCCCGCGCCTTCCAGGGCCAGCACTACACCGGCGCGGTCGAGGGCTACACCCTCGCCGGGCTGCTGTTCCTCGCCGCCTCGTACCCGGTCGCGGTAGCGATGCGCAGATTGGAGAACCGCCTTGCGTCAGAATGAAGCACCGCGAGAACCGTCCGGACCCGGTCCGATCATCGAGTTCGACCGCGTCGACAAGTCCTTCGGGGACCTGATGGTCCTCGACGAGCTGAGCTTCCGGGTGGACCCCGGCGAGCGCGTCACGCTCATCGGGCCCTCCGGCTCGGGCAAGACCACGATCCTGCGCCTGCTCATGACGCTGGAGAAGGTCACCCCCAAGGCCGACCCCGAGCGCGACGGCGGCGTCGTCTGGCTCGAAGGGAAGCCCTACTCCCACATGGAGAAGAAGGGCGTCCTGGTCCCGGCGAACGAGAAGTGGCTGCGGCGGCGCCGCTCGCGCGTGGGCATGGTCTTCCAGCAGTTCAACCTGTTCCCGAACATGCGGGTGCTGCGCAACGTCACCGAGGCGCAGGTCCACGTCGCCGGCCGCTCGAAGGAGGAGGCCGAGGCCAAGGCGAGGGAGCTGCTCGAACTCGTGGGCCTGGCCGAGAAGACCGACGAGTACCCCTCGCGCCTGTCCGGCGGCCAGCAGCAGCGCGTGGCCATCGCCCGCGCGCTCGCGATGGACCCGGACATCCTGCTGCTCGACGAGGTCACCAGCGCCCTCGACCCCGAGCTCGTCGCCGACGTGCTCGCGGTCCTGCGCGACGTCGCCGAGTCCACCAGCATCACGATGCTGTGCGTGACCCACGAGATGGGCTTCGCGCGCGACGTCTCCGACCGCGTGATGATGTTCGACAGCGGTCGGATCGTCGAGCAGGGGCCGCCCGACGCGATGTTCTCCGAGCCCCAAGAAGCCCGGACGCAGGACTTCCTTCGGGCCGTGCTCGCGGAGTAGGATTGGGGTTCTCCTCCATCCTTGGAGAGTGTTAGGGGTGTTCGAGGGGGGCGGTCATGAGGGGTTATCGACCGCCCTCCTCATTCTTTTCCCCCACCGGCGGCCGCGGCACGCGCGGGGTGCGGGCGGGTGGCAGAATCAGACTTCGTGTCAGCACCTGATCATGTCCAGGGGATGAGCCGAGGGATGCGCGGATGAACCTGTTCGGCCGGGGCGAGAACCTCCCCGAGGAGTCCATCGCGGTGATCGGCCTGGGCCGCTTCGGCTCCGCCGTCGCCGAGTCGCTCACGCGCCTGGGCCACGAGGTCCTCGCCATCGACGAGCGGCCCGAGATCATCCAGCGCGCCTCCGAGACCCTCACGCACGTCGTGCAGGCCGACTCGACCGAGTCCGCGGTCCTCGTGCAGCTCGGCATCGGCGAGTTCGACCACGTCGTGGTCGCGATCGGCACCGACATCGAGGCGAGCGTCCTCACCGTCCTCGCCTGCGAGGAGGCCGGCGTCCGCGAGATCTGGGCGAAGGCCATCAACGCCAAACACGGCCAGATCCTCCACCGCACCGGCGCCCACCACGTCGTCTATCCCGAATGGGCGATGGGCGAGCGGGTCGCGCACCTGGTGAGCGGGCGGATGCTCGACTTCATCGAGTTCGACGACGGCTTCGCGATCGTCAAGACCAAGGCCCCGACCGAGGCCGTGGGCCGCACCCTCGCCGAGTCGCGGCTGCGCTCGAAGTACGGGGTCACCGTCGTCGGCGTCAAGCAGCCCGGCGAGGACTTCACCTACGCCACCCCGGACACGGTCGTCTCCGAAGGGGACACCCTCATCGTCTCCGGGGCCACGACCAAGGTCGAGGCGTTCGCCTCCACGACATGATCCCGAAGGTCAAGGCGTTCTTCCGCCACCCTGGCCGCCTCATCCCGCTCCTGTTCATGGGCGTGATCCTGGGCGGGACGCTGCTGCTCATGCTGCCGATGTCGCACCTGGGCGACCGGCGCACCTCGTTCGCCGACGCGCTGTTCACCTCCACCTCCGCGGTGTCGGTGACCGGCCTGGCCGTGCTCGACACGCCCGTGCACTGGTCCTGGTTCGGGCAGTTCGTCATCATGCTGCTGTTCCAGATCGGCGGCCTCGGCATCATGACGAGCGCGGTCCTCATGGCCCTGCTCGTCACCCACAAGCTCGGCCTGCGCACCAAGCTCGCCACCCGCATGGAGATCAGCCAGGCGCTCAACCTCGGCGACTTCCGCGCGATCCTGCTGCGCACCATCGCGTTCACGTTCGCCGTGGAGGCGGTCGTCGCGCTCGCGCTCGCGATCCGGTTCTCCTCGCTGGACTTCGGGCTCGGCAAGGCGGTCTGGTACGGGGTGTTCCACTCGGTGAGCACCTTCAACAACGCCGGGTTCGCGCTGTTCTCCGACTCGATGATGAGCTACGCGACCGACCCGTGGATCTGCGTGCCGATCGCGCTCGGGTCGATCCTCGGCAGCCTCGGCATGCCGGTGATCTACGAGATGACCCGCCGCCACTGGGGCCGCCGCCAGTGGTCCGTCCACACCAAGCTCACCCTCGTCGGCTCGGCCGTGCTCATCCTCGGCGGCTGGGCGTTCTACCTGGCGTTCGAGTGGTCGAACCCGGCGACGTTCGGCCAGTGGCCCTGGTACGACCGCATCCTCCCGGCGTTCTTCCAGTCCTCGGTGGTGCGCGCCAGCGGCTTCAACTCGATCGACATCGGCGCGATGCGCGAGGACTCGCAGCTCGCCTCGATCATCCTCATGTTCATCGGCGGCGGCGCCGCCTCGACCGCCGGCGGCATCAAGGTCACCACGTTCTTCCTGCTGCTGCTGGTGATCTGGGCGGAGGTGCGCGGCGAGCCCGACGTGACCGCGTTCCGCCGCCGCATCGACCCGCCCGTCATCCGCGAGGCCCTCGCGGTCGCCCTGGTCTACGTGGCGTGCAACGCGTTCGGCGTGTTCCTCATGCAGCGCTTCGAACCCGGCATCGAGATCACCGCGATCATGTTCGAGGTGACCAGCGCGTTCGCCACCGTCGGCCAGTCCACCGGCATCACCTACGACCTGTCCGAACCCTCGGTGTGGCTGCTGACGATCGCCATGTACACCGGGCGCGTCGGACCGGTGCTTTTCGCCGCGTCGCTGGCGCTCCGCACACGAAAACGCCTATACCGGTACCCATCGGCGCGCCCGCTCGTGGGGTGAGCCCCGCCTCAACTGCCCCTCCGGCGACAAGCGAAGATGGTGTCCAGCACGCCGCAGCGCGGATCGTCGCCCCCAGAAAGGACGCCCCCCGAGATGTCCCGTAAAGCCCGGCAGCGCACCAGTCGTCTCCCCATCCGGATGCAGTTGATGCTCCCGATCGCCGCGGCGCTCATGGGGATGCTGGTCCTCGGGCTGTTCCAGACCGTCAACGTCTGGGACGAGTACCAGAACGCGACGGACGCCGAGGTGCTCGCGGGGCTCTCCGCCGATCTCAACGACGCCCTGGAGGCGCACCGGCTCGAGGCCGGGCCCCTCGTGCAGTCGGTCATCAACGACGGCGGCGGCCAGTTCGACTCGGCGGTCGCCCGCCGCGAGACCGACTGGGCCTTCGACCACCTGGAGGAGAGCACGCCGTCGGTGACCGCGCGCTTCCCCGACCTGGAGGACGACCTCGCGTCGCTGTTCGCCAAGGCCGAGGACCTGGAGACCGCCCGCGCCGCGTTCGACCGCCTCTCCACCGGCGAGGCGGACATCGACGACGACGAGGTCGCCGACGCGTACCTGATCTACCGGGACGTCGCGAACAAGATCGTCTCGATCGCCGCGATCCTCCCCCGCCTCGTCGACGACGCCGAGGTCGCCGCGCACCTCGACTCCCTCGCGGCCCTCATGCAGGCCAGCCGGATCGCCGCCGAGATCCAGTTCTCGCTCGCCACCGACCTGGTGGGCCTCGCCGAGGACCAGGCGGTCGTCGTCGGGCGCTCCGAGCTCTCCAACGTGTCGTACCTGTCGGGGAACTTCGACCGCCAGATCACCGAGTTCCAGGCGAACGCCTCGGCCGAGACCAGCTCGGTGTACAAGGCCGCCATGGACTCCGAGGAGGTCGGGATCGCGCAGGAGGCCCTCGGGATCTACACCCGCGGGAACGTGCCGACGATCAGCCCCGAGGACTTCGCGAACGCGCAGGGCGCCATCGTCGCGGCCCTCGACACCACCCAGGAGTCGGTCCTCGACGCCATGCAGGCCGACGTCGAGCTCATCCGCGACGCGTCCTCGCGGACCCTGCTCACCACCTTCGCGCTGGTGATCGTGCTGGCCCTGACGTCGATCATCTCCGCGGCGATGCTGGCGCGGCGCATCAGCCTCCGCGTCGACGGCGTCCGCGAGGCGACCCTGACCGCCGCGTACGACACGCTGCCCAAGACCGTGGCCGCGGTGTCCCAGGCGGCCAACGCGGACGAGGTCGACCGGCTGCTCCAGACCGCGAAGCGCCAGACCGTCCAGACCTCCGACTCGCGCTACTCCGACGAGCTCGACAGCCTCGCGGAGGCGTTCAGCGCCGCGCACCACCAGGCGCTGCGCCAGACCGCGAACCAGGCCCTGCTGCGCATCGACGTCGAGGCGATGATGAAGACGCTCGCCCGCCGCGGGCAGAGCCTCATCCGCCGCCAGCAGCAGGTCATGGAGTCCCTGGTGGAGCAGGCCCCGGACCACGCGGTCCCGGAGGAGTGGCGCAGCGTCTACCACCTGCTGGCCCGCATGCGCCGCAACGAGGAGAACCTGCTCCTGCTCGCGGGCGGCGACCCGCAGCGCCGCTACAACCACCCGGCGAACCTCGACACGATCATCCGCGACGCGGTCGCCGAGATCGAGGACGCCGGCCGCGTCCTGGTCGAGAACCAGGTGTCGGCCCGCCTGGAGACCAAGCCCGCCGGCGACCTGGTGCGCATCCTCGCCGAGCTGCTCGACAACGCCGCCGCGTACTCGCCGCCGACCCAGTCGGTGCGGGTGACCTCGCGCCGCTCGGGGTCGGAGATCGTCATCTCCATCGCCGACGACGGCATCGGCCTCGCGCCCGAGCCGATGGCCGCGATCAACCGCCGCCTGGCCGAGCCGACCCAGCTGAACTCGGAGCTGACGGCGACCATGGGCCTCCTGGTGGTGGGGCGGCTCGCCGCCGAGCACTCGGTGAGCGTCCAGCTGCACTCGACGATGGGCAAGGGCACGCTCGCGCTGGTGCGCATCCCGGCGAGCGCCCACGCGGAGGACCCGGTGGGCCTGTCGCCGGACCTGACGGGCTCGGCCGCGCGCCTGGCGCTGTCGGCCCGCGCCGCGAACCTGCCGGTGACCGGGACGGGCGCCGAGACGGCCGCGCCGAGCGCCGTGGAGCCGATCGTGCCGCGTCCCCGCAAGGCCGGTCCGACCCCCGGGCCACGCCCCGTAGCTGGGGGAACACTCAACGGAGGCAAGGTCGCGCAGGCCCCTGCGGGCCCCGCGCCCGAGACGCTGGATGTTACCTTCAGGAAGGTGAACCGAGCACTCGAAAACTCCGGCAGGACCAACGGCGCCGAACTGCCCCGTCGCGCGCCGGGCTCCCGACTGCTCCCCGGCTCCGTCCCCACTGCCCGGCAGGGCGGCGGCGCCGATCTCGACCCGGCGGAGATCCGGGACCGGCTCGCCGGTTTCGCCTCCGGCATCGCGGCGGCCGCCGCGCACGAACAACGCCAATAGAAAGCAGCGAGATGGATAGCAAGGACAAGAACGTCGGTGAACTCGACTGGCTCCTGACCTCCTTCGTGGAGAAGGTCCCGGACGTCTCAGAGGCGCTCACGGTGTCCGTCGACGGCCTCGCCATCGCCGCCTCCAGGGGGCTGTCGACCGACCGGGCCGACCAGCTCGCCGCCATCACCTCCGGACTCGCGAGCCTGACGACGGGGGCCGCGAAGGTCCTCGACGCCGGCCGCATCCGCCAGTCCGTCATCGACATGGACGAGGGCGTGCTGCTGCTCATGGCCGTCGGCGACCGGGCCCAGCTCGCGGTCCTGGCCAACGCCGGCTGCGACCTCGGCCAGGTCGGCTACGAGACCGCCCTGCTCGTGAAGCGGGTCTACGCGGCGCTCGAGCCCGACGCCCGCGGCCTCTAGGCCCCGTAGGAGATTGCTCACCGCGCCGGGCCCCGCCCATCGACGGCCCGCGCGGAGGGCTCCCCGCCATGACCGGTCGCGGTCCCGCACGACGCGGTCGACCTGCGACGACCACTGAGCGCCCATCGAACCGTCACGCACCGCCACGCCGCACGGGCTGCGACCCTCCGCGTCGGCGGCGTTTCGCGGGGCTATGCTGCGTTCGCTACCTGGAAATGAATCTGGAGGCCCACAGGTGACCACGGTTGAGCCGAAGCTTGAGCCAACGCCTATCGTCGCGCGCCCCTGGCCGGTGCGCCGCGAGCCGAAGGGCTCCTGGCTCGCCCGAACCCTCCGCACGACCGACGCCAAGCAGATCGGCCTGCTCTACTTCGTGACGTCGTTCGCGTTCTTCGCGATCGGCGGCATCCTGGCCCTGCTGATCCGCGCGGAGCTGTTCCAGCCCGGCCTCCAGATCGTGTCCTCTGAGCAGTTCAACCAGCTGTTCACGATGCACGGCACCATCATGCTGCTGATGTTCGCGACGCCCATCGTGTTCGCGTTCGGCAACTACCTGGTGCCGCTCCAGATCGGTGCGCCCGACGTCGCGTTCCCCCGCCTGAACGCCTTCGCGTACTGGCTGTACCTGTTCGGCTCGACCCTCGCGGTCGCCGGCTTCATCACGCCCGGCGGCGCGGCCTCGTTCGGCTGGTTCGCGTACCAGCCGCTCTCGAACGCCGTGAACTCCCCCGGGATCGGCGCCGACATGTGGTTCGTCGGCCTCTCCATCTCGGGTGCGGGCACGATCCTCGGCGCCGTCAACATGATCACCACGATCGTGACGATGCGCGCGCCGGGCATGCTCATGTTCCGGATGCCGATCTTCACCTGGAACATCCTCATCACCAGCCTGCTGATGATCCTGGTCTTCCCGATCCTGTTCGCCGCGCTCCTCGCCGTCATGGCCGACCGCACCCTCGGTGCGCACGTCTTCGACGCCGAGACCGGCGGGGCGATCCTGTGGCAGCACCTGTTCTGGTTCTTCGGGCACCCCGAGGTGTACATCGTGGCGCTGCCGTTCTTCGGCATCGTCTCGGAGATCTTCCCAGTGTTCAGCCGCAAGCCGATCTTCGGCTACAAGACCCTCGTCGCCGCCACGCTGGCGATCGCGGGCCTGTCGATGGCGGTGTGGGCCCACCACATGTACGCCACGGGCGCGGTCATGCTGCCGTTCTTCTCGCTCATGACGTTCCTCATCGCGGTGCCGACGGGCGTGAAGTTCTTCAACTGGATCGGCACCATGTGGAAGGGGCAGCTGACCTTCGAGGCCCCGATGCTGTTCAGCATCGGCTTCCTGGTGACGTTCCTCCTCGGCGGTCTGTCGGGCGTCCTGCTGGCGAGCCCGCCGGTGGACTTCCACGTCTCCGACTCCTACTTCGTGGTGGCGCACTTCCACTACGTGCTGTTCGGCACGATCGTGTTCGCGGTCTACGCCGGCGTGTACTTCTGGTTCCCGAAGGTCGCCGGGCGCATGTACGACGAGCGCCTCGCGAAGGTCCACTTCTGGCTGACCTTCATCGGCTTCCACACGACGTTCCTGGTGCAGCACTGGCTCGGCGCCGAGGGCATGCCCCGCCGGTACGCCGACTACCTGGAGTCGGACGGGTTCACGACGCTGAACATGATCTCGACGATCGGCGCGTTCATCCTCGGCCTGTCGACGCTGCCGTTCATCTGGAACCTGTTCAAGTCCTGGAAGGCCGGCCGCGTGGTCGAGACCAACGACCCGTGGGGCTACGGCGGCTCGCTCGAGTGGGCCACCAGCTGCCCGCCGCCGCTGCGCAACTTCGACCGCCTGCCGCGCATCCGCTCGGAGCGCCCTGTCTTCGACGAGAAGTGGGGACACCTGGTCAAGGAGGTCAAGGGCCACTAGCCCGCGACCTCGCCGAAAAGCCCGGAAGCGCTGCTTCCGGGCTTTTCGCGTGCCCCGGAGGTGACATTCGGGTCGCGATCGCGCGCCTGGACTACCGGTGGGGCGGCGCCGTCACTAGGATCGGTGACATGAGCCGGGCACTGATCGTGGTAGACGTCCAGAACGACTTCTGTGAAGGCGGGTCGCTGCCCGTCGCGGGCGGCGCCGCGGTCGCGGCGGCCGTCACCGAACTCATCAGGGCCGCCCCGGGGCGCTGGGACCACGTGGTCGCCACCCGGGACTGGCACATCGACCCCGGTCTGCACTTCTCGGCCGAACCCGACTTCCGCGACTCGTGGCCGCCGCACTGCGTGGTCGGCACCGCGGGCGCGGGCTTCCACCCCGACTTCGACCACTCGCTCGCCGAGGCGGTGTTCGACAAGGGCGCCTACGAGGCCGCGTACTCGGGCTTCGAGGGCTCCTCGGGCGAGACGGGCCTGACCGAGTGGCTGCGCACGCGCGACGTGGACGCGGTCGACGTCGTCGGCATCGCCACCGACCACTGCGTGCGCGCCACGGCCCTCGACGCGGCCGCCGAGGGCTTCACGACCACCGTGCTCCTCGACTACACCGCGGCGGTCGCCGAGGAGACGAAGGCGAAGGCCCTCGCGGACCTCGAGAAAGCGGGCGTGGCCGTCGCATAGCGGTCGTTCGCCTGAAGGCGCAGTCCAACGGAGAGCAGGAGGGCGGGCCGGGGTTCCGGCCCGCCCTCCGTTCACGGCGTCTCGGCGACGTCGTCGGCGATGAGGGCCATGGCGCCGTAGTCGTTGGAGTTGTCGTAGTCGAAGGCGAACGCGTCGGAGCCGTAGGCGCGCATGTCGACCGAGACGTCGAAGTACGCCCCGCCGGCCTGCGCGTCCCCGCTCCACTCGTCGAACGGCGCGGGCGTCACGGTCCATTCCGCGCGCACGGTCTCGCCGGGCGCGAGCGCCTCGTACTCGGCGGTGGGCTCGCGCGCCTCGGTGCACGCGGGCAGGCCGTCGAGTCCGTCGACGGCGAGCGCCGGGTCGGCGCACAGCGACAGCGTGAACGCCTGGGACTCGTGGTCGCCCGCGTTGGTGACCGTGGCCTCGGCCGTCCAGGTGCCGTCGCCGTTGTCGCGCTTCTCGACCTCCACGGCGAGGTCGGTGATCCCCCACAGGTACGCGGTGTCGGTGACGTCCTCGAGGTCGGCGCCGGTGCGGTACCGGTAGATGTCGTAGTCGAGCGGCCCGGACTGGTCGGTGCCGTGGGGCTCGGGGACGAGCAGGAGCACGCCGGTGACCGCGGCGGGCGCGATGTCGAGCAGCGGGAACTCGTTCGTGTCGCCGAGGGCGACCGCCTCGGTGGCCTCCCAGCCGCCTTCGCCGTCGCCCGCGACGGACACCGCCTGGGTGACCAGCGCGTCGCCGGGGGTGCAGCCGAAGAGCGCGACCGCCTCGACCGGTCCGTCCTCCTCCAAGGTCGTCTGCACGACCTTGAGGAGCCGGATCTTCCCGTCGCCGTAGGCGCTCCCGGCGGCGTCGGTGATCGTGGCGGGCGCGACCGGGCAGGCGTCGTTCAGCTCGCCGGCGCCGGGGAAGAACTCGGGCAGTTCGATCTCGGCGCCGACGAGGTCGGTGAACGTCGGCAGGACGAGGTCGTCGCCGCCGGTGGCCTGGCCGTCGGGGACGCTGTTGGTGCCGCCGCCGGCCTCCTCGGGGGAGGTCTCGGCCTCGGTGGTCACCGCGGTGGTGTCGTCGGCGGGCGGCGGGTCGACCTCCTGGCCGTTGGACTCCTGGAGCCACCAGGCGGCGGGCACGGCCACGACAAGCGCGGCCAGCGCGGCGGCCATGGCGCCCTTGGTGGTCCGGCGCCGGCGCACCCTGCCGTGGATGACGGCGGAGTCGACCGGGTCGACCATGAGCTCGGCGGCGTGGGCGAAGTCGGCGAACGCCTCTTCGAAGAGGGTGTCGTCTGGCGTGCTCATCGCTGCTCCATCTCGTCTTGGACGGTGAGTCGGCCGGCGAGGGCGGCCTTCCCCCGGGTCAGCCAGGAGCGGACGGTGGCTTCGGCGACGCCTTCCTGCTCGGCGATCTCCGCGACGGTGAGGCCCGCCATGTACCGGAGGATCACGGCCTTGCGGTGGTGCTCGCCGATGCCGGCGAGCGCGCGCATGAGGTCGACGCGGTCGCCGTCCGGCGCCTTCTCGTGGGTCTCGCGCTGCCGGTTGAGGAAGCGCTGGACGACCCCGCGGCGGCGCAGGTGGCTGGTGGCGAGGTTCCAGGCCACGCGGCGCACCCACGCGGTGGGGTTCTCGTACTCGCGCACCTTCCGCCAGCGCGCGAGCGCGCGGCAGAACGCCTCGGCCACCAGGTCCTCGGCTTCGGCCCGGTCGCCGGTGTAGGCGTAGATCTGGCCGGTGATGACCCTGACGTTGGCGGCGTAGAAGTCGTCGAACTCGAGGCTGGCGCGCATCGGCAGCAGTTGCGCGGCGGCGCCGCCCTCCCCTGGTGGCGCAGAGCTGTCGCGGGTGGGCGTCATGGGGGCTCCTCGTTCACGGTGCGGCGGGTTGGGGGTCCGCATCAGATACACGAGCGCCGGTCCGCTTCTGATGCAGCCGGTGCCAGGTAATCCAGGCCACGTCCTTTCCGGACCCCGAAGGCCCCCGCGAGCGGTGCTCGCGGGGGCCGGGATCGCGGTCTACTCGGCGAGCAGGTGCGAGGTCATGTCGATCACCAGGCTCCAGTAGTCGTAGTCGGAGGGCTCCCGGGTCACGGCCCCGTCGTCGTCCAGGACGACCTTGTCGATCCAGTAGTCGTCCTCGTCGAGTTCGGCCTCGGGGGCCCACCGGCTGGCGAATCCGATGAGGAGCTCATAGCCCTCGTCGGTGGTGAAGAACCCCTTCAGGGTCTCGCCGCCGGGTTCGGAGTGGACGAGCTGCTCGGCGGTCCAGGTGCCGTCGCCGTCGTCGACGACGACCGCGGCCTGGAAGAGGATCTCGCCGCCGGTGTCGCATCCGAAGAGCCCCGCGAGGCTGAGGTCGCGGTAGTCGTAGTCGCCGGTGGCGACCAGGGCGCGGTCGGCCGCGGTGACGGCGGCGTACGTGACGCCCACGAAGAACGCCTCGCCCTCCACGTAGTCGCCGATGTCGCCGGCCCCCTGGTACATGCCGTTGCCGAGGACCGTGTCGCCGACGGTGCACGCCGCTTCGAGTTCGGCGTCGCCGGGCGCGAACGACGGCATGTCGACCGTGTCGCCGATGAAGTCGACCGAGTAGGCGGCGCCGACGTCCCCGCCGTCCGTCTCCACTTCGGATTCCGACTCCTCCGCCCCGAGCTCCGCCGCCCGGGAGGACTCCGTCGCGTCGGGTCCGAACGCCCCGGGCGGCGCCCCGGCCGGCTGGTCGGCTCCGGCGGCGTTGAGCAGGAGCCAGCCCGCCGGGGCCAGGAGGGCGAGGGCGGCGGCGCCCGCGGTGGCGCCGCGGCCGATGCGGCGGCGCTTCGCCTTGCGCCACAACGCGTCGGTGCCGGAGTGCTGGACTTCGGCGGTGGTGTCGGCGGTGTAGTCGGTGAAGACCGGTTCGAGCGGGTCGGGGGTGGCGGTCACGGATGCTCCTTGATGTCGTCGGTGCGCAGGCGCTCGGCGAGCGCGGTTCTTCCCCTGGCGAGCCAGGTGCGGACGGTCGACTCGGCGACGCCCTCCTGGTCGGCGATCTCCGCGCCGGTCATGCCGGCGATGTAGTGGAGGATGATCGCCTTGCGGTGGCGCTCGCCGAGGGCGGCGAGGGCGCGTTCGAGGTCGACGCGGTCGGGCCCGGGCCCTTCGACGTCGGCGATGCGCTGGCGGCGCAGGAAGCGCCGGATGAACGTGCCGCGCCGGAGCCTGGAGGTGGCGAGGTTCCAGGCGACGCGGCGGACCCAGACGGCGGGGTTGTCGTACCCGCCGATGGTCTTCCAGCGGGTCAGGGCCCGCAGGAACGCCTCGGCGACGACGTCCTCGGCTTCGGCCCGGTCGCCGGTGTAGGCGCGGATCTGCGCGGTGATCGGCCCGATGTTGGCGGCGTAGAAGGCCGCGAACTCGGCGCGGGGGTCGGGGGCGGCGCGGGATCGGTGCATGGCGGAGGTGGTGGCGGTCGCGGCCATGTGGCTCCTCGTGGTCGGGTTGCGGCGGTCGCACCCTCCACACGAACGGGGGCCCCGGCGCGTCTCAGCCGCGCGGGGGTTTTCTCAGGCGCTCATTTGCCGTAGCGGCGGTCGCGGGTGGCGAAGGAGCGGACGGCGCGCAGGAAGTCGACGCGGCGGAAGTCGGGCCAGTTGGAGTCGCAGAAGTAGAACTCCGAGTACGCCGACTGCCACAGCAGGAACCCGGAGATGCGCTGCTCGCCGGAGGTGCGGATGACGAGGTCGGGGTCGGGCTGGCCGGTCATGTAGAGGTGGCGGGCGATGGAGTCGGCGTCGATCGCCTCGGCGGCCTCCTCCAGGCCGGCGCCGGCGGCGGCCTGCTCGAGCATGAAGGAGCGCACGGCGTCGGCGATCTCGCGCTGGCCGCCGTAGCAGACGGCGAGGTTGACCTGCATGCCGCGCTTGTCGGCGGTGCGCTGCTGGGCGCGTTTGAGGGCGGCCTGGTGCTCCTCGGGGAGGAGGTCGAGGGCGCCGACCATGCGCAGCTGCCAGGGCTGGTCGTCGTCGGAGAGCTCGCCGGCGAGTTCGTCGATGATGTCGAGGAGGGGGTCGAGCTGGTCCTTGGGCCGGGAGAGGTTCTCGGTGGAGAGCAGCCAGATGGTCACGTGCTCGACGCCGAGTTCGTCGCACCAGCCGAGGAACCGCTCGATGTGCTTGGCGCCGGCGCGGTGGCCGTCGTTGGGGTCGGTCAGGCCCATGTCGCGGGCCCAGCGCCGGTTGCCGTCGACCATGACGCCGATGTGCCTGGGCAGCGGCTGTCCGGTCAGCTCGCGCGCGAGCCGACGCTCGTATATCCGGTAAAGCAGGTTCGAGATCGCCACAACCGGCAATTGTAGGCCGGGGTCCATCGGGCCCCGGCCCTGCCCGCTGCCGGTGACGGCTGGTTACCGCCCGTCGAGGCGCTGCTTGAGGGCGTCCAGCTCGGCCCACAGGACGGTGGGCAGGCGGTCGCCGAAGCGCGCGAACCAGCTCTCGACGAGCGGGACCTCCTCGGCCCACTCGGCGGGGTCGACGGCGAGGGCGGCGGCGACGTCGTCCTCGGTGAGGTCGAGGCCGTCGACGTCGAGGGCCGCGGGGGTCGGGCAGTACCCGATCGGGGTCTCGACGGCTTCGGCGCGGCCTTCGAGGCGCTCGACGACCCATTTGAGGACGCGGGCGTTCTCGCCGAAGCCGGGCCACAGGAAGCGGCCGTCGTCGCCGCGGCGGAACCAGTTGACGTAGAACACCTGCGGCATGAGGGCCTCGTCGGTGGCGGCCTTGCCCATCTCGATCCAGTGGCCGAAGTAGTCGGCGGCGTTGTAGCCGATGAACGGCAGCATCGCCATCGGGTCGCGGCGCACGACGCCCACTTTGCCGGTGGCGGCGGCGGTGGTCTCGGAGGAGAGCGTGGCGCCCATGTACACGCCGTGGACCCAGTCGCGGGCCTGGGTGACGAGCGGGACGGTGGTGGCGCGGCGGCCGCCGAAGAGGATCGCGTCGATCGGGACGCCGCGCGGGTCGTCGTACTGCTCGGCGAGCACCGGGCACTGCTTGATGGGCGTGCAGAAGCGGCTGTTGGGGTGGCTGGAGGGCTCCTCGGACTCGGGGGTCCAGTCGCGGCCCTTCCAGTCGACGAGGTGGCCGGGCGCCTCGCCCATGCCCTCCCACCACACGTCGCCGTCGTCGGTGAGGGCGACGTTGGTGAAGAGGGTGTGGCCCTTCTCGATGGTGCGCATGGCGTTGGGGTTGGTGTGGTAGTCGGTGCCGGGCGCGACGCCGAAGAACCCGTACTCGGGGTTGGAGGCCCACAGGCGGCCGTCCTCGCCGAAGCGGAGCCAGGCGATGTCGTCGCCGAGGGTCTCGACCTTCCAGCCGGGGATGGTGGGTTCGAGCATGGCGAGGTTGGTCTTGCCGCAGGCGCTGGGGAACGCGCCGGTCACGTGGTAGACCTTCCCTTCGGGGCTGGTGAGGCGCAGGATGAGCATGTGCTCGGCCATCCAGCCCTCGTCGCGGCCCATGGCGGAGGCGATGCGCAGCGCGTAGCACTTCTTCCCGAGGAGGGAGTTGCCGCCGTAGCCGGAGCCGAAGGACCAGATCTCGCGGTCGCCGGGGAAGTGGGAGATGTACTTGGTCTCGTTGCAGGGCCACGGGACGTCGGCCTGGCCGGGGGCGAGGGGGGCGCCGACGGAGTGGAGGCACTTGACGAACTCGGCGTCGCCGCCCATCCGCTCCAGGACCTGGGCGCCCATGCGGGTCATGATGTGCATGGAGGCGGCGACGTACGCGGAGTCGGTGAGCTCCACGCCGAACATGGGCTCGTCGGCGTCGAGGGAGCCCATGCAGAACGGCACCACGTACATGGTGCGCCCGCGCATGGAGCCGCGGTAGAGGCCGGTCATGGTCTCGCGCATGTAGTCCGGGGCGGTCCAGTTGTTGGTGGGGCCGGCGTCCTCGGGGTCCTCGGAGCAGATGAAGGTGCGCTCCTCGACGCGGGCGACGTCGCCGGGGTCGGTGCGGGCGAGGAACGAGTCGGGCTTGGCCGGGACCGGGACGAGGGTCCCGAAGGCGACGAGCTCGGCGGTCAGGCGCTCCCATTCGGCCCGGGAGCCGTCGCACCACACGATCTGGTCGGGGTTCGTCAGCTCGGCGACCTCGCCGACCCAGGCGAGCAGCCGGTGGTGGCGGGTGGGCGGATCGGTGAGTCCGATCGCGGGTTCGGTGTCGGCGGCGGTGGCCGCGGGCGCTGCGGCGGCTACGCCGGTGGCGACTTCGATGCTCACGGTGGCTCCTTCGGTCGGCTTCTGGGCACGGACGCGGGCGCTCCGGCCGGGGCCGGTCCTTCGGACGCTACGGGAACGGGCGCGAACGCGCAGGAACTCGTGCGTGATTGAACGGCCGTTGAACAGGTGTTCCGCCTGAGGGTTCCCTCTCGGTGCGCATTCAAGCTCGGAACGATCACAACTACTTGTGATTCCTGCTTCACCGCGCAGCATCGATCACCGGAGGCGGAATTTGACCGTCGCTCTCAACTAATGCGATCGGTTTCGATCATGGATCGAGCGCGTTAGATCGCCGTCACGAAAGCGTCACGAAACCATGACACCGCTGTGTCGGATCGTTTTACCGTGAAACGGCACACAGCAGGGCGAGTTGGGCGAAGATGCACAGCAGCAACACACAGCGACGAACCGTTGGAGACGCCGATGGCGCACCGTGAACCGGAACCGCAGCCGGGCCGCACCAGGACCGGGGTCGTCGCCTTCACGGTCGCCATCGTGCTCGTGACGGCGATCGTCCTGGTCTACTTCCTCATGCGGTGAGCACGACGAACGGGCGGAGGCGCATCGCGCCTCCGCCCGTGATCGATCGTGCTCAGACCGCCGGGCCCCGCCGGCGCAGGTCGTCGACGCTGAGCATCGCCTCCCGCAGCTCCTTGAGCCAGTCCTCCGCGTGCTGCTCCACCAGCCGCACGCACCACGCGAGCGCGTCCTGGCGCGACGCGGCGACCCCCGAGCCCACGAGCGTGTCGAGGATCAGCCGCTCGGGCTGGCGCAGCCGGGTCGTCACCGGCAGGGACTGGTGCGTGAAGACCATCGTGGTCGACCCGCAGCGCGCCCCCCACGACGCCTGCCGGTGGTACCGGTACTGGAGCTGCTGCGCGATCTGGACCCGCATGTCGCGGGTCGCCTCCCGGAAGCGGGAGATCCGGCCCTCCTCGGTCGCGGCGCGGTCGGACTCGGTGGCGTCCGCCGGGTGGTCCGGGGTCGGCAGCGGGCAGATGATGATCATCTCGTCGCGGTCGACCGTGACCTCCGGCATCCCGGCGATCCAGCCGTCGGGGACGATCCCGTAGATCCAGGCCGGGGCGTCGTCAGTGGACGGCAGCGGGCCGTAGTGCCACGAGCCGGTGTCGTCGATGGCGGCCATTGACGGGTCTCCTCACGTTTCAGGAACGCTCCAGGTGTACCCCATCGAGTCAAGCAGAGCCAAGTGAGGGCTCGCAAGCCTCGCCCGGCGCGGTCACAGTCCGCGCATGAAGAACCCCGCCAGCGCGCACACCGCGAACACCGCCGCGCCCACGCACGCGAGGGTCTGGCCCGGGCGCGGGCGCACCCGGTACTGCCAGGACAGCCACACCCCCAGCGCGATCGGGCCGGCCGCGATCCCCAGGAACAGGGTCAGCGCCGCGAACGCCTGGCGCACCGCCGAGCCGTCCGCGCGCAGCACCCCGAGCGCCACCGCCACCGCCAGCGCGCCGGTCGCGGCCCCGATCGCGGCGGCCGTCACCTCCGTGTGGCGGGGCGCCTCGATCGGGAGTTCACCCTGCCGGGCGAGCGCGAGCAGCCGCCCCGAGCGCTCCAGGCGGGTCCGGACCCGCTCGGTGTCGGGCTCGGGGTCGGGGACCCCCGCCGAGGGGGTCGGGCCGGTGCGACGGTGCCCCACGAAGTCGCCGAGAGCCCGCCACAGAATCGCGACGGCCTTGTCGGTCTCGGCCACCAGCGCCGCGGCGGCCACAGAGGACCGGTTCGCCTCGTCGCGCGAGGTGCGCGCGGCCTCGACGGCGGCGGCGAGCTTCGCCGACTCGTCGCGGTAGGCGGTGTCGGCGGCGCGGATCTCGGCGTCGGCGTCGGCGCGGTCCTCGAGGTACGCGGCCACGGCCCGCGCGTACTCGTTCGGGGCGCTCTCGGTGCTGGCGGTCATGGCGCTCCTCAGGGCAGGTCGAGCACGGCCGACGGGTTCGGCAGCAGCGCGGTCGTCCGGTACGGGATGACGACCTGCGGGACCCGGTGCCGGGCGCGGTCGAAGTAGAGGCCGCGGCGGGTACGCGGGTACCAGGCGGGGCCGCCGCTGGCGGGCGAGAGCGGCGCCAGCTCGGGGCCCTGGACGTCGAGGGCGAGCCAGGCGTCGACGGCGTCGAAGCGGGCCGAGAAGCCGCCGAGGTCCTCGCGCAGGCGCGGCACCGAGCGCCACCAGCCGAGCGTGTGGAGGTGGCGTTCGGGGCCGTCGATGAGCATGGCGCGCAGGCGGGCCGACCCGGCCGCGTCGAGGCGGGCGGACCCGGCGTCGACGGCGTGGAAGAGGTTGAGGCGGAGCATCCCGTCGCAGCGGGACTCCCAGTCCTTGCACGCGGCGTCGAGGTCGTCGTGCCAGTCGACGTCGGCGCCCTCGGTCTCCAGGGCGGCGGCGAGCGCGAGCGCGGAGGCGGCGGCGTCGGGTTCGAGGCAGCAGATGTCGACGCCGATGCGCTGGCCGCGTTCGCTGGCGCCGCGCGCGGCGGTGAGCGCGGCGGCGGCGAGGATGTCGGCGGCCTCGACGGTGCGGGTGCCGAGGACGGCGAGGTTGCGGCCGGGGGCGCGGTGGAGCGCGAGCGCGGCGCCGCGGGAGGCGACGTCGATGGTCTGGCCCAGGAGCGCGGTCTCGGGTTCGGGGACGGCGGTGGTGAGGTCGGGGACGTGGTCACCGTCGAAGAGCGCGGGCGGCTCGTTGTCGCTGGCGCGGGCCTCCCACAGACGCTGCTGGAGGGGCTCCCAGGCGTCGGCGTGGCCGGCGTTGGGGACGGCGACGACCCGGTTGGCGCCGGTGTGGCCGGACTCGTCGTTGACGACGGCGTGGAAGCGGGCGACGGTGTCGGCGGCGTGGTTGGACTCGGCGAGGACCCTGCGGGCCTTGGGGAGGGCGATGCGGAGCGTGAACTGGGCGACCAGGCTGGGGCGGCCCCACAGGGCCTCGATCCCGGCGATGTCCTGCGAGGCGAGGACGAGGTGGATGCCCTGGCTGCGGCCGCGGCGGGCGAGGTCTTCGAGGAGCTGGACGGCTTCGTCGGTGACGGCGTCGCGGGCTTCGAGGAGGACCTGGAACTCGTCGACGACGGCGACGATGCGCGGCCAGTGGCCGTCGGGGTCGGCGTCGCGGAGCTCTTCGAGCTTGGTGGCCTCGTGGGCCTTGGCGGCCTCGGCGCGGCGGCGCAGCTCGTCCTTGAGGTGGCGCAGGAGCGCGAGGCCGAACTCGCGGTCGTCGTTGATGTTGACGCCGACGAGGCGCACGTGCGGGAGCCAGGTGGGGTCGCGGCGCCCGGAGGCGAAGCGCGCGAAGGAGACGCCCTCTTTGAAGTCGAGGAGGTACAGCGCGAGCTCGTCGGGGCTGTAGTTCGAGGCGAGTCCGGCGATCCAGGCGTAGAGGAGGTTGGTCTTGCCCGAGCCGGAGGGGCCGCCGACGAGGGCGTGGGGCGGGTTGTCGCCGAGGGCGATCCTGGCGACGTCCCCGGCGGCGGTCTCGCCGATGGGGGCCTGGAGGCCGGTGGCGGAGGAGGCGTTCCACAGCCGCTGCGGGAGCAGGTCGACCAGGCGCGCGGGTTCGCGGCCGGCGCGGTGCTTCTCGGCGATGAGCTTGGCGGCCTTGGTGACGGCGGTGGAGGGCGGCGGCGGGTCGAGTTCGACGGTGGCGCCCGGGAGCGCGGTGGCGCCGGTGGCGGTGAGGCGCGGGAGGTCGGCGGGTCCGGCGTCGTCGTCGCCGACGATGACGAGGTGGACTCCGGCGGCGACCCCGGTGCGGCGCAGGCGGGCGAGCTGGGCCTGGTCGTGGGCGGGCCAGGCGGCGAGGTCGGCGTTGAGGAGGACGAGGACGCGCCAGGGCTCGGGGCGCCGGCCGGTGGCGGCGGCGAGCGCGGCGAGTGATTCGTGCTCGCCGGCGAGGACATCGGCGTTGACGCGGCGGACGGTCTCCACGAGGGCGTCGAGCTCGTCGCGCAGGCCCGAGGGGCCGACGAAGGAGAGCAGTCCGGCCTTGCCGAGCGCGGCGAACGCGGACAGGGACCCGCCGAGGCGCTCGGGGTCGTACATGTGGAGGCGCACGAGCCCGGCGGGCACGGATCCGACGGCGCGGAGCAGCAGCCCGGGAAGCGCGTGCGCCGCATCGGTGTCGATGCGCAGGTGCGAGCGGTCGAGCAGCGGAATGAGCGCGGGGAGTGAGGTCTCGGTCACTGAGGGTCCTGGATTGTCGTACCCCCCTGCCACAATGGACGAGCCGGCTGATGCAGTCGCGGCCCCCGGAGTGATCCCTCCGGCGGCGGCGAGGTCATCGCCACTCTCGACCGGAGCGCGCCCGGTCGAGGCGGTCTCCGGCATGGCGGTGGAGGTGGTGGGTGGGGTGGGGGGGAGGGAGGGCCCCCGAAGCGGTGCGGAGCTGTCGGCGATGCGGCCGACGCGAAGCAGCGGCGCGGGCCCGCGCCCGAGACCCGACTCCGTCTTCCATTCGCTCCACAGTGCCCCCGCGGCGGCGGGCGCCGCGAGCGCGGCGGCGGCGAGGGCGGCGCGGTGGCCGGCGTCGACGGCGGCGGCTTTGCGGGCTTCGAGCGTGGCGGTCATCTTGTCGTGGATGCGCCGCAGCTGCGTCTGCTTGCGGCTCGCGTCGCCGATGACCTGCTCGGCGCGCCCGCGCTCGGACTCGGCCCGCTCGGCGGTGCGCTCGGCGAGGAGGCGGGCCTCGCCGCGGGCGCGGCCGAGCTCGTCGCCCATGGCCGCCACCAGTCTTCTGCGCCAGCTGCTCATGTCCGGGGCCTCCGCTCGGTCGTCTCGTGCGCGTCTTGCGGGCGCTGCCTGGGCAGGCGGTGCATGGCGGCGACCAGCACGGGGCCGATCGCGGCGGTGCGGGCGGCGTCGTCGCCGGCCCCGGCGCCGAGAGTGCACGCGGAGGCGAGCGCCTCGGCCACGTGGAGCGGTTCGGCCCCGGGCACGAGGGCGCGGACCTTCGCCACGCACTTGTCGCGCAGAACAGGGACGTCGCTCGCGTTCGGGTTGCGGCCCAGGTGCTCGGCGGCGAGGCTGCGCACGAGCGGCCAGGCGAGGCCCGGGAGCTTGACACCGGTCTCGGGGCCGGCGTCGCGCAGGCGCTTGCAGTAGGCGTCGGCGTTGCCCTCGCCGGCGGCCTTGAGCAGGTCGTTGAAGAGGCGGGTCGGGGGGACCTTCTCGGGTTCGGCGTCGCCGGCGCGGTCGCACAGCTCGTTGACGCGGTCGGTCCACCACTGCCGCGGGTCCACCGGGGGCGGTGCGGCGGCGGGGGCGCCGCGGTCGGGCGCGGCCTGGGCCGGGGCGGGCCCGGCGCCGGCGCCGATGGCGGCGAGGTAGTCGTCGACGGCCTCGCTCGCCTCGGCGAGGCGGGTGCGGGCGGCGTCGAGGCGCTCGCGGGCGGAGCCGAGCTTGTGGAGGCCCACTTCGGCGTTGGACTCGCGGGCGGCCTCGGCGAGTTCGGACTGCGCGGCCTCGAAATGGCGGTCGGCGGTGTCGAACGCGGGGAAGGGGAGGTCGGCGGCCAGGGCCTTGAGGCTCCCGGCGAGGGCGGCGACGTCCACAGGGGTCTCCGTTCTAGAGGGTCGCGGCGTACGCCTCGGCCTGCTCGGCCGCGGCGAAGGTCGCGGCCAGGGACTGCTCCAGCTCCGCGGCGGCCTGCGCGAGCGCGGCCTGGGCGGTGGCGACGGAGTCGTGGCCGGAGCCGGCGGTGACGGCGGTCAGGCCGCCCTGGGCGGCCTCGATGTTCTGGCTGGCGGCGGAGATGGCGGCCTGGCCGTCGCGGACCTGCTGGAGGGCGGCGGCGATGGCGGACTTGAGTTCGGCGACGCTCACGGTGGACACGCGCTTATTCTCGCGGAGATCCCGCCCACTTTCCGTGATGATGTCGCAACCCGGCGTGTCTGGTTTGTCGGATTCCCGACTGTCCAGTGACAACCAGTGTTGCTTTCGATGCATTTTTAGGTGGCGCAGTGACGTACCTCCCAACTACAGTGTGATTACCAACAGGGCAGAGCCGGTCTTACGGTTCGCAAGCTTCACCGAAGCCGGCCCTCACACATCGACACCCGGGAGGCGACCGTGCCAGTGCAACGCACTTACGTCCTCGACACTTCGGTTCTGCTGTCAGACCCAGGAGCGTTCTCACGGTTCGACGAACACCACGTGGTCATCCCGCTCGTCGTAGTCAGCGAGCTCGAGGCCAAACGCCACCATCCCGAGCTGGGCTGGTTCGCCCGGGAGTGCCTCAGGCGCCTCGACGAACTGCGCATCAAGCACGGTCGTCTCGATCAGCCCATCGACATCGGGGACCACGGCGGCTCCATCCGGGTCGAGCTCAACCACGTGGACACCTCCGGGCTCCCGGCCGGGTTCGCGCTGGACACGAACGACTCCCGCATCATCGCCGTCACCCGGGCCCTCGGGCTCGAGGGCGCCGACGCCGTCCTGGTCACCAAGGACATGCCGCTGCGGGTCAAGGCGTCCGCGGTCGGCATCCCCACCGAGGAGTACCGGCACGGCCAGGCGGTCGACCCGACCTGGTCGGGGATGGCCGAGCTCGCGGTGTCGGACGAGGTGATCGACGCCCTGTTCGACGGCGGCGACGTCGACCTCCCCCACGACGTGGAGCTGCCCTGCCACACCGGCCTCGTGCTCAACGGCACGGGCTCGAAGGCGCTGGGCCGCGTCACCGTCGACAAGAAGATCCGCCTCATCCGCGGCCGCGAGGCGTTCGGCATCCACGGCCGCTCGGCCGAGCAGCGCGTCGCCATCGACCTGCTGCTGGACCCCGAGATCGGGATCGTCTCGCTCGGCGGCAAGGCCGGCACCGGCAAGTCCGCGATGGCGCTGTGCGCGGGCCTGGAGCAGTCGCTGGAGCGCGAGCTGTTCAAGAAGGTCATCGTCTTCCGCCCCCTGTACGCGGTCGGCGGCCAGCAGCTCGGGTACCTGCCCGGGTCCGAGGGCGAGAAGATGAGCCCCTGGGGCCAGGCGGTGTTCGACACGCTCGGCGCGGTCACCAACGACCACGTCATCTCCGAGGTCGTCGAGCGCGGGATGCTCGAGGTCCTGCCGCTGACGCACATCCGCGGCCGCTCCCTGCACGACGCGTTCGTCATCGTCGACGAGGCGCAGTCGCTGGAGCGCGGGGTGCTGCTCACGGTGCTCTCCCGCATCGGGCAGGGCTCCAAAGTGGTCCTCACCCACGACGTCGCCCAGCGCGACAACCTGCGGGTGGGCCGCTTCGACGGGGTCGCCAGCGTCATCGACGTGCTCAAGGGCCACCCACTCTTCGCGCACGTGACACTTACGCGCAGTGAGCGTTCGGAGATCGCCGAGATGGTCACCAACCTGCTGGAGGGCTGACCGGCCAGCTCTGGCATGCTGTGTCCCGGGCGTCTGTGGACAGACGCCCGGGACACAGGAGTAGAGCGCATGATCCCACTGCTGACCCGCTACGGCGCGAAGATCGCCGCCGTGCTCGTCCTCGCACTGGGGGCCGTCATCGTCGTCAACGCCGTGACCGACGACCCCGCCGAGCAGGACGCCCAGCACCCGAGCCAGGCCGCCGCCGAGCAGCAGGCCGAGGCCGAGGAGGCGTACGAGGAAGTCCGCTACCTGCACGTCAACTACATCGACGAGACCGCCGGCGCCGCGGTCGACGTCAAGGCCGACGCCCTGGCGGACTTCGCCGCCGACCGGGCCGCGAGCCTGAACAGCGCCCAGGAGGACGCCGACCAGGCGGAGGCCGAAGCGGAGGCCGAGGCCGAGGCGAACACCAACCCGACGTCGGTCGACGTCCCGTCGGACTGCTCCGACTACTCCGGAAACAAGGCCACGGGCTGCGCCATGGCGCTCGAACGCGGCCACGACCTGGAGCAGGTCGGCTGCCTCGTCGCCCTGTGGGACCGCGAGTCCGGTTGGAACGAGTACGCGGCCAACGGGATCGGCGCCTACGGCATCCCGCAGGCCCTGCCCGGCGACAAGATGGCCAGCGAGGGCTCCGACTGGGAGACCAACCCGGTCACCCAGATCAGCTGGGGCCTGGGCTACATCGAGGGCCGCTACGGCTCGCCCTGCGAGGCGTGGAACCACTCCGAAGAGGTCGGCTGGTACTAGCGACAGTGAACGGGGCGGGCGCACGAGCGCCCGCCCCGTTCCACCTCACTCCCCCTTCTCCTCCTCCCCCAGGAGCCCCCTGTGATCCCCAAGCTGACCCGCCACGCCGCGCGGATCGCCGCGGTCCTCGTGCTGGCCCTCGGGGCCGTCATCGCGGTCCTGGCCGCGACCGACCGGCCCGCCGACGAGGACGCCCAGCACCCGAGCAACGCCGCCGCCGAGAACCAGGCCGACGCCGAGGCCGCGTTCGACGAGGCCCGCTCGCACCACATGAACTACATCGCCGCGACCGCCGGGGCCGACGTCACCGTCAAGGCCGCGGCGGTCGCGGAGTACGCCTCGGACAAGGCGCAGGGCCTGGACGACGCCCAGGAGGACGCCGACCAGGCCGCCGAGGAGGCCGCGATGAACACGAACCCGACGTCAGTCGAGGTGCCGGCCAGCTGCGGCGAGTTCTCCGGGAACCGGGCCACCGGCTGCGCGATCACCCTGGAGCGGGGCTACGACCTCGAGCAGTTCGCCTGCCTGGAGCTGCTGTGGAGCAAGGAGTCCGGCTGGAACGAGCTCGCCGAGAACTCCATCGGCGCCTACGGCATCCCCCAGGCGTACCCCGGGAACAAGATGTCCAGTGAGGGCGACGACTGGGCGACCAACCCCGTCACCCAGATCCTGTGGGGCCTGGGCTACATCGAGGGCAAGTACGGGACGCCCTGCGACGCCTGGGCGTACTCCGAGGCCGAGGGCTTCTACTGACGCGGTGCGGGTCTTGAGGTAGCCGCCGATGACGACCAGCGCGACGATGCCCGAGGCGATCGTGAGGCGCTGGAGCAGGCCGGCCATCTCCAGCCACTGCGGGCGGGGGACGCCCCACCATTCGAGGACGTACGGCAGCGACGTGAACGTGAGGACCGTGACGGAGAACCAGGCGCAGCCGATGACGGTGTTGGCGCGGCGGGCGCGGGAGGGCTCGGTGCGGCGCAGCCAGCGGCCGAAGGCGATGCCGAGGACCGCCATGATGCAGAAGGCCACGAACGCCGAGTAGCGGTGCACCAGGTGGTGGGTGGTGAAGACGGTGACGCCGTCGCGGTCGGAGGGGACGATGGCGACGACGGCGATGGCGGCGGCCCACGCGAACAGCGACCACGACAGCCACTTCGGGGCCCCGACGTTGCGGGCCTGGAGCCCGTACGCGGCGGCGCCGAGGGAGAACAGGCCGAGCGCGACGGGCAGGAGCCAGCCGAGCGGGGTGTAGAGGTGGATGCTGATGACCTTGTACAGCGGGTTGAGGCCGGAGGTGGCGTGGAGGACGACCATGGCGACGAGGCCGGCGAGCATCGACGTGTTCCCGAATCCGACGAATCCACTGGGGACCGACACGGCGGCCCGGTCCGCTGCGGGGGCAAATGAAACCATGCCTTAAAGACTCGCGATTTTCGGGACCGGAATCAGTCACGCGGACACCCGAATCCCTCCCCCCGCCTGCACCCTGCCCGAGGTAGCGCCTGCCCTACCGCCGGTCCTCCTCCGGGGGCCGGGCGGTGTGCGAGGCTTGCGGGATGAACGAGTTGGCCGGAGCGCTGTCCCCGTACCTTCGCCAGCACGCCGGGAACCCGGTGGCGTGGCGCCAGTGGGGGCCGGCGGCCCTGGAGGACGCGGCCGCGCGGGACGTGCCGCTGCTGGTCTCGATCGGGTACTCCACGTGCCACTGGTGCCACGTGATGGCCCACGAGTCGTTCGAGGACCGGACCGTGGCCGCGGCGATCAACGACCGGTTCGTGCCGGTGAAGGTGGACCGGGAGGAGCGCCCGGACCTCGACGCGGTGTACATGCAGGCGACGATGGCGATCACCGGGCAGGGCGGCTGGCCCATGACCGTGTTCGCGTTCCCCGACGGGACGCCGTTCTTCGCGGGCACGTACTTCCCGAAGCCCCACTTCCTGCGCCTCCTCGACGCCGTGGACGCGGCCTGGACCGGCCAGCGCGAGGAGCTGCGGCACCAGGGCGCGGCGATCGTGGAGGCGAGCGCGCAGGGCGGGCCGGCGTTCGCCGACGTCACGGTGGCGTGCCCGCTGGACGGGCCCTGCCCGCCCGCGCCGCCGATCCGCGAGGCGATGCTCGACCGGGCCGCGCAGGTGATCCTGGCGTCGGCGGACACCGTCAACGGCGGGTTCGGGTCGGCCCCGAAGTTCCCGGGCGTGCCGTCGCTGCGGTTCCTGTGCGACGCGTACGTGCGCACCGGTGACGCGGCGCTGCTCGACCATGTGAGGCTGACGGCCGAGCGGATGGCGCGGGGCGGGATCTACGACCAGCTCGAAGGCGGGTTCGCACGCTACAGCGTGGACGCGTCGTGGACGGTGCCGCACTTCGAGAAGATGCTGTACGACAACGCGGAGCTCCTGTGGCTGTACGCGCGCCTCGCCGGGGAGGGCGAGTTGTTCGCGCGGGTCGCCGACGAGACCGCGGCGTTCCTCCTGGAGCGCTTCTCGACCCCCGAGGGGGCATTCGCGGCGGCGTTCGACGCCGACACGGAGGGCGTGGAGGGCAAGACGTACGCGTGGACGTTCGGGGAGATGGAGGCGGTCCTGGGCGAGGACGCGGCCTGGGCCGCGGCGGCGTTCGGGGTCGACCCGCGGAGCCCGAACTTCGAGCACGGCGCGAACGTCCTCGAACTCCCCGAGGACCCCGCGGACGGGGCCCGGTTCGCGGCGGTGCGGCACCGGCTCCTGGAGGCGCGCCGGAAGCGGGCGCAGCCGGGCCGCGACGACAAGGTGGTGGCGGCCTGGAACGGCCTGGCGATCGCGGCCCTCGCCGAGTACGCCTCGCGGACGGGCCGGCGCGACGCGCTCGTGGCGGCCGAGCGGGCCGCCGCCTTCCTGGCCCAGAAGCACATCGGCGCGGACGGGCGCCTGGCGCGGGCGTCGCTCGGCGGCGAGGTGTCGGCGGCGCCGGGCATCCTGGAGGACTACGCGGCGGTCGCGCTCGGGTTCCTGCGCCTGGGCGGGGAGTGGATCGGCCGGGCGCGGGCGCTGCTGGAGCAGGTGCGCGCGCATTTCGGCGACGGCCTCGGCGGGTTCTACGACACCGCCGCCGACGCGGAGCGGCTGGTGTCGCGCCCGGCGGACGTGCACGACGGGCCGACCGCGTCGGGCTGGGCGCTGGCGGCGGCCGCGCTGCTGGAGGCATACGGGGCCACCGGCGACGAGTCGTACAAGGACGACGCGTGGCGGGCCGTCGCCCGCGCGGAGCCCGTCATGGGCCAGAACCCGCGGTTCACCGCGGGGCTCCTCGCCGCCGCGGAGGCGCTGGTCAGGGCCCAGCGGGTGCCGCCCGCCGAATAGGGCTGGGGATCACACCGGCCCACGGCGCAAATGGCCTTGCCGGTCGGCAAGCGGCCCGCTTACGTTTGAGAGTTGTGAAGCCCGTACCGCTGCGCCCTCCGAGGCTGTCCCCCGCCGACATCCCCGCCGACCCGTGGCGGTACCTGCTGTACATCGCGAAGGAGCAGACCGGTCCGGTCGCGCTCGGGTTCGTGCTCTTGAGCGTCTCGGGGGCGGCGTGGGTGCTGCTGCCGTGGACGATCGCGCGGATCATAGACGAGGTGCTCCTCGCGGGCACCGCCGAGCCGCTGCTGCCGTGGGGCCTGGCCCTGGGCGGGGTCGCGATCGCGTCGTCGTGGGTGTTCGTGGCGGGCTACCGGGCGCTGTTCATGGCCGAGTCGCGGGCCCGGGTGCGCACGGTCGAGCGGCTCACCGACCACCTGAACCGGGCCGGCACGGGCGTGCGCGGCGCGGTGTCGTCGGGCGAGATGGTGAACCTGTCGACGCAGGACGCCCACAAGACCGGGTCGTTCATCTTCCAGCTGGGCTTCGGCTGGATGGGCGTGGTCATGATGGTCCTGGGGACGGTCCTGCTGTGGGACGCGAGCCCGGCCCTCGGGCTGGTCGTGCTCGGCGGGGTCCTCGTCATCGGCTTCGTCGTCGGCCCCGTGCTCGGGCGCCTCCAGCACCACCAGATCGCCTACCGGTCCTCGGTCGCCACCCTCACCGGGCAGGCGTCCGACGTGGTCGGGGGCCTGCGCGTGCTCCGCGGCGTCGGCGGCGAGGAGCAGTTCTCGCGCCGCTACCGCGACGCCTCGACCGACCTGCGCGACGCCGGATACGGGGTCGCCACCGCGGACTCGTGGGTCCAGGGCCTGCGCACGAGCCTGCCGCTGGCGCTCATCGCCGCGGTCACGTGGGTGGGCGCGCGCCTGGCGCTGAACGGGTCGATCACCATCGGGGAGCTGTCCGCCGCGTTCGGCGTCACGGCGCTCGTCGCCCAGCACTCCGGGGCGATGATCGGGATGGCGCAGGCCGTCATCGCCGCCCAGGTCGCGTCCCGGCGCCTCACCGCGTTCTTCGCCACCCGCAGCGACATCGCCGACGCGCACGACGGCACCGGCGCGGCCGGGCCGCTGCGCGACCCCGAGTCGGGGCTCGCGATCGCGCCCGGGGAGCTCACCGTCGTCGTCAGCGCCGAGGCCAAGCCCGCCGAGGCGGCCGTGGAGCGCCTGGCCCGGTACCGCGAGTCCGGCGCCGAATGGGGCGGCACCCGCCTCGACGCGCTCGCGCTCGACGAGGTCCGCGAGCGGGTCCTGCTCCTGCGCGAGGACTACCTGTTCGCGCAGTCCCTCGGCGAGACCCTCCGCGTCGACCCGGCGCTCGCGCTCGCCGCGATCGAGGCCGCCGGCGCGGGCGACGTCTACTCCAGCCTCGGGTCCACCCTCGACGGCGAGATCACCAACGGCGGCCGGAACCTCTCCGGCGGCCAGCGCCAGCGCCTGCGCCTCGCGCGGGCCCTCGCCGCCGACGCCGAGGTGCTCCTCGCGGTCGAGCCGACCAGTGCCGTGGACGCGCACACCGAGAACCTCATCGCCGAGCGCGTGGCCGCCGCCCGCGCGGGGCGCACCACCGCGGTCGTGTCGGCGTCGCCGCTGTGGCTGGCCCGCGCCGACCGGGTCGCGTGGCTCGTGGACGGCAAGGTCCACGCCGTGGGCTCGCACGCCGCGCTGTCGGCGCACGACGAGTACCGGTCCCTCACGTCCAGGCAGGAGTCCTGATGAGCGCCTTCGACAACACCCGCCTGCCCGTGGCCGACCGGGCGGCCATGACCGGCGCGATCAAGCGCCTGGTCGCGGCCGACCGCCGCTCGTTCACGGCGGTGCTGCTGCTGTACGTGGCCGCCGCGGGGGCCGGGGCGGCCCTGCCGGTGATGCTCGGGGCCGTCATCGACGGCATCGGGACGGGCTGGACCGCGACCCGCGTCGACGTCATCTGCGGCGCGATCGTCGCGTGCGTGGTGCTCCAGCTCGTGCTCATGCGCACCGGCCGCAGGCTGGGGTACCGGCTCGGCGAGCGGGCCGCGGCGCGCCTGCGCGAGTCGTTCGTCGACCGGGTGCTGCGGCTGCCGCTGGGGACGGTGGAGCGCGCCGGGACCGGCGACCTCGCGACCCGGACCTCCGGCGACGTGGGCGCGGTGGCCGAGCTGCTGCGCAAGACCGCGCCGGAGGTGGCGGTCGCGATGATCGAGGGCGCGGTCATCATCGTGGCGGCGTTCGTCGTGGACTGGCGGCTCGGGTTCCTGTTCCTCGCGGGCATGCCGATGCTCGTGCTCGCGGGGCGCCGGTACCTGCGCCTGGCGAGCCCGGTGTTCCTGAGCGAGCGCGCGGCGATGAGCGAGATCGCCGAGACCGCGACGGCCTCGGCGTCGGGGGCGACCACGGTGGCGGCCTACCGGATGCAGGGCGAGCGGCGCGACGCGGGCTACGCGCGGGCCGCGACCCACATGGACCGCCTCAAGGGGATCATCCGGCTCCAGACCTGGTTCTTCCCGGCGACGGACCTGACGTTCCTGACCCCGGCCGTCGTGGTCACGGTGGTCGGCGGCCTGTGGTACCTCGAAGGGTGGGTCACCGTCGGCGAGGTGGTCGCGGTGGCGATGCTGACGCTGCGCCTCGACGGGCCGGTGTTCCGGTCCATGATGTCGCTCAGCGAGTTCCAGATGGGCGGGGCCGCGATGGCGCGCGTCGAGGGCGTGCACCTCATGCCCGACGAGGTCCGCGACGCCGCGCCCGAGGGCTCGGAGGTGCGCCTGGACGACGTGGTGTTCGGGTACGGCGACGGACCCGACGTGCTACACCGGCTCAGCCTGCACCCCAGGCGCGGCGAGCGCCTGGTCGTCGTCGGCCCGTCGGGGGCCGGGAAGTCCACGATCGCGCGCCTGGTGGCCGGGATCGACCGGCCGCGCTCGGGGTCGGTGACCCTCGGCGGCGTGCCGGTGGCCGACGTGCCGCTGGAGGTGCTGCGCCGCAAGGTCATTCTCGTGACCCAGGAGCACTACGTGTTCACCGCGAGCCTGCGCGAGAACCTGAACCTGGCCGCGCCCGAGGCCGGCGACGGGGCGCTGCTCGACGCGCTCGCCGCCGTCGACGCCCGCTGGGCCGCCGACCTGCCCGAGGGCCTGGACACGATGCTCGGCGAGGAGTTCCACGAACTGAACCTGGCCGAGTCGCAGCAGCTCGCGCTCGCGCGGGTGATCCTGGCCGACCCGGACGTGGTGATCCTCGACGAGGCGACCGCGGGCATCGACCCGGGCAGCGCCGGGAACGTGGAGGCGTCCCTCGCGGCGGCCCTCCACGGCCGCACCGTGATCGCGATCGCGCACCAGCTCCAGGCGGCCGAGTCGGCCGACCGGATCGCGGTGGTCCAGGACGGGCGGATCGCCGAGGAGGGCCCGCACGCGGACCTCCTGGCGGCGGGCGGGGTCTACGCGGAGCTGTACACGGCGTGGAAGGGCGTCGCGGCGTGAACCCACCTGATCGAGGGACATACGCGTAGCCGCGCCACAAAATACCAGTAATTCGCATTTACGACACTAAGGTGGTCTCCCGTACCTGCGGCGCCCGCGCCGCGAACCTGGAACGGGAGCCTCCATGCCGCGCACCACCTTTCCCCCGCACGTCCGCAAGCACCGCTGGGCGAGCTACACGTACTGGTCGCGGATGTCGTGCGCCGAGGCGCCCGTGCTGGACCCGGTGGTGCTCATCGGCGGTGCGCTGCACCGCAAGGAGGACTGGGGCCGCGTCGAGCAGGGCATGCTCGCCTCGGCCGACGTCCTGTGCCCGGACCTGCCCGGCTGGGGCGAGGCGGACCTGCTGCCGCCCTACGTGGGGCCGGACGTGCCGGTCGAGGCGCTGGTGCGGCTCCTGGACGACCTCGGGATCGAGCGCGTCCACGTGTTCGCGGGCTCGTACGGGTCCTCGGTGGGCTACCGGCTCGCGCAGACGCACCCGGACCGGATCGGCCGGATGGTCCTGGCCGGGACGATGGGCGGCATCCCGCTCGAGTCGCGGCCGATGATGCGCTCGGCGGTGGCCCTGGCGGAGTCGGGCCCGCGCGAGCGCTTCGGCCCGGCCGCGATCGAGGCGCTGATGAGCCCCGAGCCGGACATCGCCGGCAAGGCCGTGGTGCGGCGGATCATGTCGATGCGCTTCGGCTCCGCCGACGAGGCCGATCTTGCGAAGTTCATCGCGAACACGCACCGGCTGCTGTCGCGCCAGCTCATCGACCCGTCCATTCCGCCTGCGGCCCCGATCCTGTTCACCACCGGCGAGCACGACCACCTCACCCCGCCCGAGCTGTGCCGCGACCTCGCGCTCACCTGCCCCGAGAGCTGGTACGTCGAGTTCGCCCGCGCCGACCACCTCATCCACCTGGAGCGCCCGGCCCAGCTCGTCGACCTCATGACCCGCTTCTTCGGCGGCGAGAACGACTTCCGCGGCCTCCCGTACGCCACGACCGCCGAAGACCTCCGCCGCATCCCGGTTCCCGCCTGACGCAACGAGAAGAGGCCGGTCCCCCTCACGGGAGACCGGCCTCGGTTGTGGAGCTTAGGGGATTCGAACCCCTGACCTTCTCATTGCGAACAAGCCGCACCGGGGCCCATAGGGGTCATCCGAGGTGCATCAAGGCTGGTCAGAGCCGTTCCTGTCCAGCTTCGGTTTCGACGGTTGCTGTACTTTGCTGCTGTACAGCAAAGAAGGCTTCTGGGCAGCATCAGAGCCCGTCCGGGTGACACTGAAAAGAAATCATTGCTTCGCAGCCTGACAGTGCCCAAAATCGAATCAAATGGAATTAACTGAGCGATAGACTCAAGTATTGGCTCACCTGTCCGATTATACTTCCCCAACAACATCATCCTCATCACCCGCACCTGGGTTGTGAATATTCCACCCAGGAGCCCCTCTACCACCACTCCATAGCGGCTGAGCTGCGGAAACAGACGCCGGTGGGCCCTGTAGGCGACGCCTTCGAACGCGACACGGCCAACATTGAAAGCTAGGCCATGGCGGTAGATGCTGGTACTGTGGTACCAGACAGATTGCTCGCATATTCCAAGGAGAGTTCGGTCATGGCTGCCGCCACTGCGCCTATCAAGGTAGACGCCTCGACCGATGAACTCGTGTCCCACGCAGCTCATTTCATGTCGCGTACCAAAAAAGACGTGGTTGAAGCCGCCGTTCGCGAGTACATCGACACACACCGTGATGAAATCAACGCTGGCATCAAGACTGCACTTGGGCAACTCAACGGCTCCGATGCAGCCGCCATCTCTCTTGTCACTGGACTGAGCCTCGATGACCTCAATGACCTCGGGGGTTTGCCTGAGTAACCGGGCAGCACCCGGTGGTCACACCATTACAGGGCCCTATAACATCTAAGTATGACTGAGGCTCACGATGGTGTGCGTCCGACAAAGAGGTGCCTTGATGATCTCGACTTGAAGGCGCCAGACCTCGGGCAACCCCTCGAAGAAATAAACGATTCTCTTGTTATCGCAGCTCAGACAATTCCGGCAAGACGGGACACCGGAGGCGCCGAGCGGATTGCCTCGCTTAAAGATCGCATATGGTTCAAGGTTAAAACCGGAACCAAGAGAGCCGTGGTTACTCAATTGCGCGGCGGCGACCTGCCCGGCAGGTTGCCGCCGGGAGTTGCCACCTGGTGGCTCGGAGCAGCAGGTCACCGACAGGCGGACAGTCCACAGCGGGACTTCTACGCATGCCTAGCAAGGGAATGTACTAAGGGGACGCTTGTTTCAACCGAGCATCTTCTCCCGCAGGACTGGGACTGGAACCGGCTCCTGGCAGAGCAGGCCGTTGCTTGGAAACGTGAGATGAAGCAACTTGTTATCCGCCTAATTGTCATGTCGTTGAGAAGCGGTGACCTCGCGATCGCTGAGTTCCAAAATTACCGACTCAAGGCATTGGTACGCGCGGATGAAGGACACGAGTCGTTTCTTGCCATCATGACTGAAGGCGTATTGTACCCTGAGGTTTTTGCAGTGCTTCTTGCCAGTGTTCCTGGAATCGATCCTGGCGATTGGTTTCCCGAGCCGTCTCCTCTGGCAGACATGGAACCGTCGTCAGGAGAAATCATCTGGTCGACCGTCATGCCACCTGAGGTGGCGAATTCATTGCTGGAACTCGGTGATGAAATGGATCAATAGCCACCCACTATCCAAGCCCTCAGTCAATGCGCTGTTAATTGAACGTTGACAGCGCTTTTGCCTTAGCGTGAGGATAAGATCGAGGTTGAGGTCCCGCAACATCGAGGTAAACCTATCTTCATTCGTGTCAAGAAGGTCGGGTTCATTGGCCGGGGCGGGCGCGCGATACGCTCGCCCAAGCGACAGGGCGGGCCCGCAGGGATCGCCCTCAATCCGACCTGAGCGCGCGCCCGCAGGGGTCCCCGGCCAAGGGTTCCGGCCGGAACCTTTCTTTCCCGTGTTTAAGGCGTCCCCTGGGCCGTGGCCGGCCGAGGACCGGACCGCAGGCCTGCCACGCGGCAGCGGCCGCAAGGCCGCCTTGAAGATGTATAGAAAGTTCTCACAGGCCCTGCCGGGCTGGGTCTCTGCGGCTGCCCCTCGCGGAAGTCGCTTGAAGCCGATCAACCGAGGTACGGGGTTGCTCGATGCTCAAACCCGTGCCGGATTCTCAATCGCATCCCCGAGTTGATCGAGAGGCCGTCAAGATCGCCGGGTCCGAACCAACGGACCTGTGTCGACTCGCTCGATGTCTTGATCTCGCCGCCAACAGTTGTCGCCCTGAAGTTCAGCGAGAACTGTTGACGGACCTCGCCATCGCCGTACTCGATGAGGTGGTTGGGGTTCGTATAGACACCGATCAGACCAGTGATTTCGATGTCGAGGCCGGTCTCTTCGTTGGCTTCACGGACGGCGGCGTCTTCGATGATCTCGCCGAGGTCGTGTGCCCCACCAGGAAGTGCCCAGTCGCCGTTGTCGGACCGCTTGATGAGTAGGACCTCACCGTGCTCGTTCTCGATGAACGCCACCGCTGAGGGCACCACGCTGTTGGGAGGAGGTGCATCAGGATTGTTGATGTGGTCGATCCTCGACACGGCGTCCTCCCAGCGATCAGGCTTCCGACGGCTCCCACACTCTGGCGCCATCCCACAGGAACTCAAGGTGCTCCATGTAGCGCTGGAACGGCCCTCCGTCCTCCAACTTCTTCAGATGGAGCGTAAGCCAGTTATGCCCCATCTCGTTACCGATACTCTCGCAGACAAGGGCTTCACGATCGAACTGAAAGACCGAGCACAGCGCGTGAGCTTCAGCATTGCGCTCCGAGAAGCGAACTTCCAGGTTGCCGAAGGTGTCAAGCCGCTGAACAGCGGCAAGGGTCATGTGGATGCGGCTACTCAACGACATGGGCCCATTTTGGATGTTCTCCCTGTGGCGGGTTACGTCGCCGTCTGGATCGCCGAGCAAGATCCGAACCCGCACACCATCGGCGAGCTTGCTAGCAAGGGTCTCTTCAAACCCAGGCTGCTGGGTCCAAAAGAAGTAGTTGGTGTAACCGGCGAGAACGATCTCAGTTCGCGCTGAACTGATGAGTCGATTCCAAAGAGCATCGGGCACCTCAGCCCGCCGGGCATACGCGTCCACGATCTCTCTCGTAGATTTCCTGCGCACACCCTGCATCAACTCTGTAATAAGCACTTCGTCGCTGAGCTGGGTCGGATCGGTGTGGTAACGCAGCTCTTCCAGCTCGGCGTCACTGGGAACCCAGAATCCCAGGCCCTCTCGCACCTCAAGAAGGGGGAGGTCGAGAACCTCGGCGATCTTGGGCGAAAGCTCCTCGGGGCCTGGCATGAGTCCGGGCTGGTCTTCACCACGGCGTTCGGGACCCCGATCGACCCTCGCAACTTCCTGCGCTCGTTCACCCGGCATCTGACCGACGCGGGGCTGCGGAAGATCACCGTGCACGACGCCCGGCGGACCTGCTCCACGCTCCTGGTGGACCTCGACGTGCATCCCCGGGTGGTCATGGCGATCATGCGGCATTCGGACTTCAAGGTCACGATGGAGGTCTACGCGCAGGCGTCCGACAAGGCCACCCGGGAGGCGCTGCGCAAGCTCGGCGACAGCCTCGGAAGTGGCGAATACGCGTTGCTGTAAATCGCTGCTGTAAATGCATTCAGGGCCGGTTCCCCGTGATGGGAAACCGGCCCTGACCTGGTGGAGCTTAGGGGATTCGAACCCCTGACCTTCTCATTGCGAACGAGACGCGCTACCAACTGCGCCAAAGCCCCTTGCGGCGACAAGATTAGCACGTCTCCGGGAGGGGCCCGCGCGGGCGTTGTGTGGGCCGGGTTACTCGGTCAGATCCAGGAGTCGAGCCACATGCGCGCCTGCCACTCGTCCCTGGGGAGGGCGTCGCCGGTGTAGATCGGCCAGAAGTAGGCGAAGCACAGGACGACGACGGCGACGAAGGCCCCGGCGATCAGGGCGCCGGTCAGGCGGCGCTCCGGGGACGCCAGGGAGGTTTCGCCGCGCCGGTGGCGGCCGATGATGAGGCCGAGGGCCCAGGTGACGGCGCCGATGAAGAACGGGACGGCCGGGGCGGTGTAGAAGAAGAACATCGTCCGCTCGGGGTAGAAGAACCACGGGATGATGCCCGCGCCGAGGCCGGTGAGGAGGAACCAGGCCCGCCAGTCGCGCTTGGCGACCGCCCACGCCAGGAGGGCGAGGGTCGCGGGCACGAACGCCCACCACAGCAGCGGCGTGCCGAGCAGGAGCACCTCGGCGGCGCAGTCGGCGGCGCCGCAGTCGACGTCGGAGCTCCAGTAGAAGACGACGGGCCGCAGGTCGAACAGCCACTGCCACGGCCACGACTGGTAGGCGTGCTCGGAGGAGAGCCCTTCGTGGAACTTGAGGACGCTCAGGTGGTACTCCCACCAGTTCACGAGCGCGCCGAGCACCGGCGGCTCGCTCCGGCCCTGCTCGGCGAGCCAGTGCCGGTAGGAGCCGGTGTCGTTGAGGAACCAGCCGGTCCACGACAGGACGTACACGCCGACCGCGAGGACCCCGAACCACAGGTTCTGGCCGAACTCGTAGATGACGGTGTCGCGGAAGGGCTTGCGCGCCCCGGCGTCGGCGCGCAGGCGCCAGTCCCAGACGATGTAGAGGACGATCGCGGCGATGATGTACCACAGCGCGGACCACTTGGTGCCCATGGCGAGTCCGAGGAGCACCGCGCACAGGATCCGCCACCAAGGGACGCCGAGCCGGGGCCGGCGGCGGCGAACGTCGAGGCCGTCCTCGATCGCGGCGAGCCAGCCGGCGCGGCGCCAGTCGCGGTCGCGCACGATGCAGTACATGGCGCCGAGCAGGAGCGTCGCGATGAAGATGTCGAGCAGCGACGTGCGCGAGAGCACGAAGTGGCTGCCCTCGACCGCGAGCAGGAGCCCGGCGGTGCCGCCCAGGAGCGTGGAGCCGGTGAGGCGGCGCATGAGGCGGATGAGGATCGCGACGCCGGTGATGCCCGCGGCGGCCGCGGCGATGCGCCAGCCGACCTCGTCGTAGCCGAACGCGATCTCGCCGAGGCTGATGAGCCACTTGCCGAACGGCGGGTGCGCGACGTACGCCGAACCCGTGGTCCCGGCGTCCCATTCGACGCCGTGGGACAGCATCGAGTGGGCGTCCTGGGCGTAGTAGACCTCGTCGAAGATCAGGCCCTTGGGGTGGTTCAGGCCGATCAGTCGCAGGGCCGCGGCGATCCCGGTGACCGCGAGGGTCACCCAGAGGGCGCGGCGGGAGTCGTCCGGCAGGGTGCTCGCAAGGCGCGCCCGGACGGCGGGGAGGGGGCCGGGGAGCGGCGTCGGCCGCCAGGCGGCGGGCGGCTGCTCGGGCCGGACTGCGGTGGCGCTCACCGGCCCGAGTCTAGAGTCACCCTCAGTGCACCAGCTCGGTCGGGGGCGTGAAGTCCCCTTCACCGTTGATCTCCCACTGGGCCGCCAGGATGTCGGCGACCGCGTTGGCGGGCTTGCCGAGGTTGCCGTCGCCCACGAAGTTCTGCGGGCTGTCGGGGTCGGCGACGAACGCGGCCGCGGCGGCGTTCGGCGTGAAGCCCACGAACCAGTTGGTGGAGTTGGAGTCGGTGGTCCCGGTCTTGCCCGCGACGGGCCCGTCCACGGCGGCGCTGACCTGCTCGGCCGTGCCCCACGTGCAGTTGCCCGCGGCGGCCCCGTACCCGGTCGGGCAGCGGGCGGCGTCGACGGCGGCGCGCGCCACCTCGACGCTGATCGCCTGGTCGCACTCGCTCTCGAACGCGATGGTGCCGCCCGAGTTCGTGACCGCCGAGTGCACCGGGATCGGCTTGCAGTACACCCCGTCGGCCGGCAGCGCCGCGTACGCGGCGGCCATGTCGAGCGGCGTGGTCTGGGTGACGCCGAGAACGAAGGGCCCGTAGGTCTCCGGGTAGTTCTCGACGTGGCTCAGGTCGAGCGGGTTGCGGAACTTGATGCCGAGCCGCTCGGCCACGTTGATGGCCTTCTCGACCCCGATGCGCTCGGCGAGCTGCACGAAGTAGGTGTTCACGGACTCGCCGAAGCCGGTCCACATGTTGTAGTCGCCGACCTCGGAGGCCGAGGCGTTCTTCGGGCACCAGTAGTTCCCGCACGACGCCGCGCCGTCGCCGACGACGTACTCGGAGGTGTACTGGTACGGCGAGTAGATCGTGGTGTCCAGCGGCAGGCCCTCTTCGAGCGCCGCGAGCATCGTGAACATCTTGAACGACGAGCCCGCCTGGTACCCCGGGACGTCCGAGTTGCCGCTGAGCAGCGGGTTCGTGGTGTTCGGGTAGGAGCCCTTGTACTCGTCGTTCGCGGTGTTGGGCCCGTTGTCGGACACGTCGTTGGAGTACTCGCGGTTGACCGCCATGACCTCGATCGCGCCGGTCCCCGGCTCGACCACGACCGACCCGAGGGCGTACTCCGAGCCGGTCTCGAGCTGGTCCTCGACCGCCTCCTGCGAGGCGTCCTGCAACTCGGTGTTCAGCGTCGAGGTGATCTCGTAGCCGCCCCGGTAGAGGCGGGCCTTGCGGATCTCCTCGGTCTCGCCGAAGTCCTCCTGCTGCTCCCACCACTTCTCGAAGTAGTCGACGAAGAACCCGTAGTCGGAGTCGATCGCGCCGCCGGAGGTGTTGTTGGCGTCCTGCGGGTTCAGGTTGAGCGCCTCCTCCTTCGCGGTCGTGCCCTCGTCGGAGGTGAGGTAGCCGACGTCGACCATGCGGTTGACCACGTGGTCGCGCCGGGCCGTCGCGGCCTCGGAGGAGCCGTTGATCGGGTCGTACACGCTCGGGGACTGGATGAGCCCCACCAGCATCGCCGACTCCGCGACCGTCAGGTCCGCGGGGACCTTCCCGTAGTACACCTGGGCGGCCGCGCCGATCCCGTACGCGCCGTTGCCGAAGTACACGGTGTTCAGGTAGTTGGTGAGGATGTCCTCTTTCGGCATCTCCTCTTCGAGGGCCAGCGCGTAGCCCATCTCCTTGACCTTGCGGTCGATGGTGACCTCGCTGGCCGCGGCGACCTCGTCGGGGGTGGTCGCGGTGTAGGAGAGCACCTGGCGCACGTACTGCATGGTGATCGTCGAGGCGCCCTCGGAGGTGCCGCCGTCGGCGATGTTGGTGACCAGGGCGCGCATGACGCCTTCGGGGTCGACCCCGTTGTGCTCGAAGAAGTTCGAGTCCTCGGTGGCGACGAGCGCCTCGATGACCGACTCGGGGATCTGGTCGTACTCGAGCTGGACCCGGTACTGGTCGCCGAACGTGGCGATGACCGTCTCGCCGTCCGCGGCGTAGAGCGTGGACGACTCGGGCGCCGGGGGCAGGGTCAGCTCGTCGGGCAGGTCGAGGACGGCCTCGGACCCGACCTTGGCCAGGCCGCCGATGCCGCTGGTCACCGGCAGGAACGCCAGTCCGACGACGAGGCCGAACGCCACCGCCACCGGCACGAGCGCGAACATGGCGCGGCGCTGCACGGCGGTGATGGGTCCGAACCAGGTCTGCGCCACCGGTTTCGAAGAATCACTCACGCTTGTCTCCCGAGGAGCCCCGCAACGGGGTAGGAACGGTCAATTCAGTTGGGCGCGGTGAACGCGCCGACTCAGGCGGAGTTCCGGGGGCGCCCCAACTCTACGACGCGCCGGGTGGACGGTTCTGACGCAGTCCTCCCGGGTGGGGGCGATTACAGCTCGTCCGGCCCTTTGGCGCGCCGCCGGTCGCGATCATGCACCGGCTGCTACGAGACGGGGACGGACCGCGGGTGCGGCGCGGCGGGCCGTTCGGCCGCTCACCACGCGAAGGCGAGCGCCGCCGCGAGGACCGCACCGGCGAAGGCCCAGCACAGGCCGACGGCGGCGGAGCGCCCGTCGTACAGGCGCGTGGCGCCCGAGACGGCGACGAGCGCGAACGCGGCCACCATGAACAGCACCAGGGCGGGCGCCCAGCGCAGCAGCAGCCCGGCGGTGCCGCCGACGTACGCGGAGTGGGCGCCGGGGCCGGTGGCGCGGGCGGCGAGCTCGGTGCCGACGTCGGCGGCGGCCGCCTCGCCGGTGATCGACAGCGGCTTGGACCACCCGGAGTCGGCGGTGAACACGCCGGTGCACGCGGGCGCGAAGCCCTCCTGGCAGGAGGTCACGGCGACGGTGCCGCGGTCGGCGTGGCCGATGCTGATCCACAGCGCGGGCGCGGCGGCCCACGCGAAGAACATGAGCAGGCAGGCGCAGACGAGGACGCCGAGGAGCGCGGGCCCGAGGCGCTTGGGTTCGCGGCGGCGCTGGGGCCGGCCGGGGCGGGCGGGGCGGCGCCTCTCGGATTCGGCGGCGCGTTCCCACACGGCGCGGATCGCGGCCATGCCCTCGGCCTGTGAGCCGAGGGGGCTGCGCTGCGAGACGGGACGGGGCTGCTCGGCGGCGGGGTCCCAGTCGACCGGGCCAATAGGTTCAGGGCCAATGGGATCGAGGCCAACCGGATCAGGGCCGTTGTGATCAGGGCCGATGTGCTCGAGGCCGGCGCTGCGGCCGTCGGCGCCGTAGGCGGCCGGGACCTCCGGCACGGGGGTCCCGCGGCCGTCGTCGTAGCCGGCGGGCTGGGGCTGGGGATCTGCCGCGCGGTGTGTTCCAGACATACCGGTTATTGCATCACCGAATCACCGAAGCCGGGCGCAATCGCGCAGGGATAGTGTGTCGGCGTCCACCCCGGCGGCGCCCGCGGGCCGCGCCCCGGGGCACGGGTCGGGCGGTGACCGCCCGTGACCTGGCGGTCGAGGTCGGACGGCGGCCGTCCATTCTGCGGGACGGATACCATAAGGCCCATGACTCACGTACTGACCGCGCTGGCCTGGCCTTACGCCAACGGCCCCCGGCACATCGGACATGTAGCGGGATTCGGGGTCCCCGCCGACGTCTTCGCCCGCTACATGCGCATGCGCGGTCACGACGTGCTCATGGTCTCGGGGACCGACGAGCACGGCACCCCGATCCTGGTGCAGGCCGACTCGGAGGGGCTCAAGCCCGCGGAGGCCGCCGCGAAGTACAACCGGATCATCGTCGAGGATCTGGACGCCCTGGGCCTGTCGTACGACCTGTTCACGCGCACCACGACCGGGAACCACTACAAGACGGTGCAGGAGCTGTTCGCGACGCTCTACGGCAACGGGTACATCCTGCAGAAGAAGACGCTCGGGGCGATCAGCCCGTCGACGGGCCGCACGCTGCCCGACCGCTACATCGAGGGCACGTGCCCGCACTGTGGGTTCGACTCCGCGCGCGGCGACCAGTGCGACAATTGCGGGCGCCAGCTCGACCCGGTCGACCTCATCGACCCGAAGTCGCGGATCAACGGGGAGACCCCGAAGTTCGTGGAGGAGGACCACTTCTTCCTCGACCTGCCGGCGTTCGCCGACGCGCTGCACGCGTGGCTCGACACCCGCACCGGCTGGCGCACGAACGTCGTGCGGTTCACCAAGAACCTGCTCGACGACCTCCAGCCGCGCCCGATCTCGCGCGACCTCGACTGGGGCGTGCCGATCCCCCTCGACGGCTGGGTCGACCGCAAGGACAAGCGCCTGTACGTGTGGTTCGACGCGGTCATCGGGTACCTGAGCGCGACGATCGAGTGGGCGCGGCGCTCGGGCGACCCCGAGGCGTGGAAGCGGTGGTGGCAGGACCCCGAGGCGGTCTCGTACTACTTCATGGGCAAGGACAACATCGTCTTCCACTCCGAGATCTGGCCGGCGATGCTCCTGGGCGCCGACGGCGAGGGCGCGAAGGGCGGCGAGCCGGGCGCGCTCGGGAGGCTGAACCTGCCGACCGAGGTGGTGTCCTCGGAGTTCCTGACGATGGAGGGCAAGCAGTTCTCCTCCTCCCGCCGCGTGGTGATCTACGTGCGGGACTTCCTGGAGCGGTACTCCCCCGACGCGCTGCGGTACTACATCTGCGCGGCGGGCCCGGAGAACCAGGACTCGGACTTCACGTGGGCGGAGTTCCTGCGCCGCAACAACGACGAGCTGGTGGCGGGCTGGGGCAACCTGGTGAACCGGTCGGTGGCGATGGCGGCGAAGAACTTCGGCGCGGTCCCCGAGCCGGGCGAGCTGGAGCAGGTGGACCGCGAGCTGCTGGAGGCCACGCGGGCGTCGTTCGACGCGGTCGGGGACCTCATCGGGCAGAACAAGGTCCGCGCCGCGATCGGCGAGGCGATGAAGACCGTCGCCGCCGCGAACAAGTACCTGGCCGACACCGCGCCGTGGAAGATGAAGGAGGACCCGAAGCGCCAGGGCACGGTCCTGTTCACCGTCCTCCAGGCCGTCTCGGACCTGAAGACCGTCATGAGCCCGTTCCTGCCGCACTCCTCGCAGAAGGTGCACGAGCTGCTCGGCGGCGAGGGCGTGTTCGCGCCGATGCCGCGCATCGAGGAGGTCGTCGACCTCGACGAGGGCGCGGGCGCGACCGACGGCCCGTACCCGGTCCTCACCGGCGACTACTCGGACGTCCCGAAGTGGGAGTCCGTGCCGCTGGTCCCGGGCACGCCGCTGGACAAGCCGGTCCCGGTGTTCGCCAAGCTCGACCCGTCGATCGTTGACGAGGAGATCGAGCGGCTGAACGCGTAAGCGATGCCTGAGCGGCCCCCGGCTCTCGCCGGGGGCCGCTGCGCGTCTCAGACCGCGGGGGCGATCTCGGCGCGGCTGACCCACTTCTCGTAGACGCCGCGGCGCACGGCCTCGGCGCCGGTGCGCGAGAGGACGTCCGGGCTCGGCCGCGAGAGCCGGAAGCGCGCCCAGTCCTCGTCGGCGTCCACGAGCGAGCCGGGGACGCCGTTCCAGACCGCGCGGGCGGCCTCGCGCAGGACGCGGCGCACCTGGTGGGCCCGGCCGGTCTCGACGCCCGCGATCGGCACCGCGGCCGCGTGGACGGGGGTCCACTGCTGGCCGCCGTACCGGAACAGCTCGGCCTCGGCGCCGCTGTCGTTGTAGCCCAGCAGGGACGCGCCCTCGGGCAGCGGCAGGTCGGTGAGGTCGGCGGTGACGTGCTCGGGCAGCAGGTGCGCCGAGGAGATCGCGAACCCGGTCCCCAGGACGGGCGCTCCGCGCCGGTCGGAGGACGGCATCGCCGTGAGCCCTTCGTAGTCCGGGGCGGTCGGCGCCTGGTAGTCGGCGGGGTCGGCGACGGCCCAGCGCAGCGCGTACACCCACGGCTCGCCGTGCTCGGACTCGCCGCCGAGGACCGAGCGCGACGCGGGCGTGCGCAGGTGCGCGGTGTCTCTGCGGCGGTAGCAGAACCCGCCGGGGACCGCGGCGGTCTCCATGAGGCGGGCGATCTGCGCGGCCGTGACGGGCCGCTCCATGAGGTCGCCGGGGGCGAGCGGCGCGGAGGAGCGGACCCGGTCGAGCAGGACCCGCGCGGCCGGCTCCAGGTGCGCGGTCTGGGTGAGGCGGCGGACGTACGCGAGGTCGATCCCGGGCGCGAGCGGCACCGTCAGGGCGTGCGCGTCGTTCACCGAGACGGGGACGCCGTCGCGGAGCACCTCGCTGGCGTGGGCGAAGGCCCGGTACGGGTACTCGCCGCCGGGCCTGGTGCTGGGGAGGAAGTCGGGGCGCGGGAGCGCGGAGAACAGCTCCCACGCGGCCCCGTCGGCGAAGGGGGCGCCGGGGAACCGCTCGCCCTGCCATTCGACGGTGACGGTCTCGGGATGCGTCGGTTCGGCCGGGACGGCGGGGCGGCGTTGCTGGAGCGCTGCGGCGCGGTTGCGGCGGGACGCGAGGTCGCGGGTCATGTGCGGCTCGATTCGTCTGCGCGGGTGCGACGGCGGTGTCGCCTTGGTGTGGGCGGTCGGGTCGTGGCAGTGGGGCCGTGGCCGATGGACCGGGCTGCACGCCAACGTAAGCGCGCCCTGTCAGGCCCGCATGTCCGGAACATGAAGAAGGTGTTACGGGCCGTCCGCGGCGCAGTTCGCGGGCCGGAGGCATCGACGGCCGTCGCTGAGACGCGCGAATACCATCCCGAGCCCCCACCCACCCGGAGGGGGACCGTAGCGGCCAGCATTGCCGAGGGGTCCGACAAGAACCCGGGCGCGGCGGCCGCATATCACCCGATCGGGTGAGCGTGATCCGTGGCATGGTTGGGGCGTGTACCGATCCGAACCCGCGCCGGCGCCCGAGCCGCTCCCGTTCCCCGTCGCCGACAGCCACACCCACCTCGACCTCGTCGACACCTTCGGCGACGAGGACGAGCCGCCGGTCCCCGCGCCCGGCGCGCCCGAGGTCCGCGCGCGCCTCGACGAGGCCGAGGCCGCCGGGGTCGCGCGGATCGTCCAGGTCGGCACCGACGTCGCGTCCTCGCACTGGGCCGCCGCGCTCGCCGCCGCCGACCCGCGCGTGCTCGCCGCCGCCGCGCTGCACCCCAACGACGCCCCGCGCCTGGACGACCTCGACGCCGCGCTGGCCGAGATCGACGCGCTCGCGGCGCTGCCGCGCGTGGCGGCCCTCGGGGAGACCGGGCTCGACTACTTCCGCACCGACGAGGCCGGGCGGGCCGAGCAGCAGCGCTCGTTCCGCGCGCACATCGCGATCGCCAAGGAGCGCGGCAAGGCCCTCGTCATCCACGACCGGGACGCCCACGAGGACGTCCTCGCCCTCCTCGACCGCGACGGCGCCCCCGACCGGGTGGTGCTCCACTGCTTCTCCGGCGACGCCGCGTTCGCGAAGGAGTGCGCGCGGCGCGGGTTCTTCATGAGCTTCGCCGGGAACGTGACGTTCAAGAACGCGCAGCACCTGCGCGACGCCGCCGCCACGGCCCCGCCCGAGCTGGTCCTGGTCGAGACCGACGCGCCGTTCATGGCCCCGATCCCCGTGCGCGGGCACCGGAACCACCCGGCGCTCGCCAACTACACGGCCCGGTTCCTCGCCGAGTACCTGGAGCGCGACCTCACGGCCTGGTGCGAGCGGCTGTGGGCGAACACCGAGGCCGCGTTCGGGGACTGGAAGTAGCGCCGGTTCCGGACGGGCCCTGGAAGACCGGCTCCGGGAGCCGCTACGACACGTCGATCTCGGCCGTCGCCGTGGCGGTGTTCCCCGCGGCGTCGGTCAGGGTGAACTCCACGATCCACCGGCCCGCCTCGCCGAGGTTCGCCTCGCCCGCGAGGATGCCGGTGCGCAGCTCGATGAGCCGCAGCTCCTGCGGCTCCTCGCCTTCGAGCCCGTAGACCGCCTCCCATTCGACGGCCGCGAAGGCGGCGCCTTCGAGGTCGTCGGCGAGGATGCGGACGCTGTTCGCGCCCGGGCGGCCCGGTTCGAGCACGACCTGCGCGGTGTACACGTCCGTCGTCACGAGCGTCGCCGTCTCCGTGGAGGCCGCCGCGGAGGTCTCGGCCTCCAGCAGCGCGGTCTTCGCGGGCACGGCCTGCACGAGCACCGCGACGGCGCCGAGGACGACGGCGAGGAACACGGTCTCGACCCCGGCCATCACCCGCAGGCGCCGCGGACCCTCGGCCCGGCCCACGAGCGCGCGGCGCGTGAACACGCCGATGGCGACGACCGCGATGAGGATCCCGGACTTGAGGAGCACGAGGCGCCCGTACTGCGTCTGCGTCAGGGCCTCGACCGAGTCGATGTGGAGCAGCGACGACGCGATCCCGGCGACGATGAGGTTCGCGAGGAGCCACGGCACCAGCGCGATCCACACCTCCGCGGTGCGGTCGGGGATCTCGGTGTCCTTGCGCAGGGCCAGGACCAGCAGCGCGAACACGCCGCCGCCCCAGGCCAGCGCGGTCACGAGGTGGACCCAGTCGGCGATGAACGCGACCACGACCGGGTCGGAGGCCATCGGGTGCCCGGCGAGCGGCCAAGTGGCGCCGAGCGCGAGCCCGACCCCGGCGAGTCCGGCGGCGACCGCGCGCTGCGGGGCCTCCGCGTCGTCCGTGCTCGTGACGGCCGTGCTCGTGACGACCGCGCGCATGAGCGGCAGCGCCAGGAGCACCAGCAGGAGCCGCAGGAGCGCGGCGAGGCCGATGTTGGACTGCATGACCGACTGGAGCCCGGCCGCGTCGAGGTCGGAGACGCCGGTGCCGGTCTCGTACGCGGCCTGGAGCGGGAGGCCGAGGACGGCGGTCATCGCGACCACGGCGAGGCCGAGGGCGACGAGCCGGGCGACGGCCTCGCGGGGGCGGGCGCCGGCGATCAGGAGGACGCCCGCGCCGAGCGCGAGTGCCAAGGCGGCGTAGCCGAACCAGCGGTTGCCGTACAGGAGCGCCTGCACGAACGGGTCGGTGCCGGCGGCGGTGAGCGCCTCGGCGCTCGGGGCCTCGGTCTCGGTGGCGACCGAGTAGGTGAAGGTGCCGGAGACGGGGTGGCCGTCGTCGGAGACGACGCGGTATCCGACCAGGTAGGTGCCTTCGAGGTCGGCGTCGACAGTGATGGTGATCTGCGTGCCGTCGTCGCTGCGGACCACGTCGGTGTCGGCTCGGTCACCATCGGGAGCCACGACGCCGGTGCCCGCGTCTACGGGGGTGACTGGTTCGTTGAACTCGACGACGACTTCGCTCGGGGCCGCGTCCAGGACCGCCCCGGATCCGGGGGTGGTCTCGGTGGCGGCCGCGTGCGCCGATGCCGCCGACGCCCACAGCACTCCGACGAGGGCCGCCGCGAGCGACGACCAGGCGAGGCGGGCGGCGAGCCGCCGGCCGGGGGCCGCGCCGCGGCGGGCGCGGGGGCTCCGGGCGGAGGGGCGGCGTCGGGTGCTCAGGCGGTACGGCATCGCCGCTGAGCGTACTCGAATCCGCTTCGTGAATCGAGTGTTGGACCTGAGAAAGGCTGAGCGAGGCACATGGGCTCATCAGAGCGGAAGACCGAGCGCAGGAAGGCCGCCGAGGCCCTGCGCAAGCAGCAGGCGGCCGAGGCCCGCCGCCGCAAGACCCTCCTGTGGGTGTCCGTCGGCGCCGCGGTGGTGCTCATCGGCGGGCTCCTGGGGTGGGGCATCTGGTACAACAGCCAGGGCGACGACTACGAGGTGAACGAGCCGACCGCGGCCGTCACCGACTCGTTCGGGGTCCAGGTCGGCGACGGGCCGGTCCAGGTCGACCTGTTCATCGACTACATGTGCCCCGCGTGCAACCAGTTCGAGTCCGCGTACGCCGCGCAGCTCCAGTCCTGGATCGACGACGGCTCGGTCACGGTGAACTACCACCCGATCACGATCCTCGACCGGCTCTCCTCGGGCACCCAGTACTCGACGCGCGCGGCCGCGGCCGCGGTGTGCGCCGCCGACGCCGGGGAGCAGCAGTTCCTCGACTACACGCTGGCGCTCTACGAGAACCAGCCCGCCGAGAACTCCACGGGCCTGACCGACCAGGAGCTCATCGCGATCGGCACCGACGACGTCGGCCTCGACGCGGCCTGGCAGTCCTGCGTGGAGGACGGGACCTACAAGGGCTGGGTCCAGGACGGCACCGCGTGGGCGACCGGTGACGGCGGCGTCTCCGGCACCCCGACCGCGAAGATCGACGGCACGACGGTCGAGGACAACTCCCAGTTCGCCGACCTGGTGCAGGCCGCGATCGACGCCGCCTGACCGACGCATGTGAAGGGGCGCAGCCGGTTCCGGCTGCGCCCCTTCGCGGTGTGCCCCGGTCAGCGCCGCAGCGCCGCCAGGGCGGTCTCCAGGGAGAAGCCGAAGGGCAGTTCGAGCCGGTGCCGGGCCAGGAGGTCGGCGTCGGCCAGGACCTCGGCCACGGGGGCGTCGGCGGCGACGCGCCCGGCGTCGAGGATCACGGCCCGCTCGCAGAGCTGGAGCGCGTACGGCAGGTCGTGGGTCACCAGCAGGAGCGTCGGCGCGGTCCGGTGGAGGATCGCGGCGAGGTCGCGGCGGCTCGCGGGGTCGAGGTTCGCCGAGGGCTCGTCGCACACGACGATGTCGGGCCGCATGGCGAGGACCCCGGCGAGCGCGGCGCGGCGCTGCTGGCCGACCGAGAGGTGGTGCGGGGGGCGGTCGGCGAGGTCGGCGAGGTCGACGTCCCGGAGGGCGGCGGCGACGCGTTCGGCGAGCTCGGGCCCGCGCAGGCCGAGGTTCGCGGGGCCGAAGCCGACGTCGTCGGCGACCGTGGGCATGAACAGCTGGTCGTCGGGGCTCTGGAAGACGATGCCGACCCGGCGGCGGACCTCGGTGAGCGTCTTCTTCCCGACCTTGGTGCCGCCCACGCGGACCTCGCCGGCGGTGGCGGTGAGGAGCCCGGCGAGGTGGAGCATGAGCGTGGTCTTGCCCGCGCCGTTGGGGCCGAGGATCGCGACGCGCTCGCCCTCCTCGACGTGCAGGTCGACGCCGTCCAGGGCCCGGTGGCCGTCGGGGTAGGCGTGCTCGAGGCCGCGGATGTCCAGGGCGCTCACAGGGTCGCCGCCGTCCATGCGGCGAGGGCCGCGGCGGCGAGGGGGACCGCCATGGCGGTGGACCACTGGCGGGCGCTGGCGGGGGCGGGGCCGACTTCGAGCGGGAGGCGCCCGGTGTAGCCGCGGGCGGCCATGGCCTGCCAGACGCGTTCGCCGCGTTCGAAGGAGCGGATGAAGACGGTGCCGAGGCTGCGGGCGAGGGCGCCGGCCTGCCACAGGAACCTGGGGTCGTCGCAGCGGGCGAGGCGCGCGAGGCGCATCTGGGTGACCTCGGCGACGGTGAGGTGGGCGTAGCGGATCGCGAACGCGGTGATCTGGAGCAGGATCTCGGGGCAGCGCAGGCGCGAGAGCCCGGCGAGGACCCCGGCGACGGGCGTGGTCGCGGCGAGGAGCAGCGCGGCCCACACGCCGAGGGTGGCCTTGGCGAGGAGGTTCCAGCCGGCCCACAGGCCCGGTTCGGACACGGTGAGGACGCCGATGTGGACGGCGGGGCCTTCGACCATGAACGGGAACGCGAGCGCGAGGACCAGGAACGGGGACTCGACGAGGCTGCGGGTGACGACCCAGCCCGCGGGGACGCGGGCGAGCGCGAACAGGCCCGCGAGGATCGCGGCGTGGATCCCGAAGGCCCACACGGCCTCCCGCGGGGTGGCGGCGATGGCGCAGGTGAAGGCGACGAGGCCGACGATCTTCACCTGCGGGCGGAGCCGGTGGAGCGGGGAGTCCCCGGGACGGTGGAGGCCGTCGACGGGGTTCACCGGCGGTCCTTCGGGCGCCGGTTCGCGGGCGCGGCGGCGGTGCGCCGCAGCGCGGTGTCCGGGTGCGCCTCCCTGCCGGCGCTCACGCCTGCACGTCGTTCGCGGGTTCGGCGGGCTTCCTCCCGAGGGCGAGGAGCTTGAACAGGCCGGTCGCGACGGCGAGGGTGAGCAGGACGCCGAGGATCCCGGCGAGGGAGGCGCCGAGGACCTCGTTGTCGAGGAAGGCGATGCCGTAGTCGGCGAAGGCGCCGCCGATCTCGTGCTCGCCCGCGGCCTGGAGGACGCAGGTGCCGCCGGTGATCTCGCCGTCGGCGGTGTCGCATCCGGTGAGGAGCACCGATTCGAGGCCGTCGGGGGAGGCGGAGGCGAACAGGGACACGAAGCCGGCGAGGACGAGTGTGACGATCGTGCCGGTGATCAGGAGCTTCTTCATGCGGCGTCCTTCGAGGGCAGGGTGGCGGCCGGGCGGGCGAGCGGGGTGCCGCGCAGGGCGTGGACGAGGTCGGGGCGGGCGACGGCGACCGCGGTGACGGCCCCGGCGGTGATGACGGCCTCGCCGATGCCGACGAGCACGTGGGTGCCGAGGATCGCCACGGCCATCGCGCCGAGTGACTGGCCGACCTCTTCGCCGCCGAGCCAGAACTGGAGCACGAACCCGGCGGAGGCGGCGACGACGCTGACGATCGCGGCGGCGAAGACGGCGGCGCCGAGGCCCCAGCGGGTGCGCGGGAGGACCTTGAGCGCCAGGGCGAGCACGCCGTAGGCGGTGAAGGTGGCGATGAGGGCCATGTTGACGACGTTCAGGCCCAGGGCGGTGACGGCGCCGTCGGCGAACAGGAGCGCCTGGATCGCGATGACGACGGTGACGCACAGGGCCCCGAGCCAGGGCCCGAGGAGCGCGGCGGCGAGCGCGCCGCCGAGGAGGTGCCCGGAGACGCCGGCGGCGATGGGGAAGTTGAGCATCTGGGCGGCGAAGATGAACGCGGTCGCGAGGCCGGCGAGCGGGACGAGCCGCTCGTCGAGGCCGCGGCGGGCGGCGACGGTGCACCATCCGACGGCGAGCACGGCGATCAGGGCGAACCCCAGCGACGTGGGGCCGTCGATGACGTCGGTCGGGATGTGCAGCGCGAGGTCTTCCACGGGCGGCGCGCCTTCCTGTATGTGTCCGGGGGGAGTTTTCGAGGTGTCCGGGGAGTTCGGCGGCCGCCCTGCCGGATGCAGGGCGCCCACGCTGGAATCAACAACCCACGTCGGGCTATTGCAATTATTTTGCAATAGCTGGGCGGTGGTCGTCAACCGCAACGGCGCATATTGGGACGGGCCGGCGGGGCGGGTCGGCGCGGACAGGGAGCGTCGAGCGTGCTCCCAGGGGATTGTCAGGGACGGAAGGTAGGGTTGCGACCTGTGAACGTACGACTTCAGGCCGGTGACTCGGCACCGGATTTCACGCTCGCCACGGACACCGGCGACACGATGACCTTGTCGAGCCTCCAGGGCCGCAAGGTGATCCTCTACGCGTACCCGCGGGCGATGACCCCCGGCTGCACGAAGGAGGCATGCGACTTCCGCGACAGCCTCGCGAGTCTCCAGGCCGCGGGGTACGCGGTGCTGGGGGTCTCCCCCGACGAGCCGGAGGAGCTCGCGAAGTTCGTCGAGCGCGACGGCCTGACCTTCCCCCTGCTGTCCGACCCCGAGCACAAGGTGCTCGAGGAGTACGGCGCGTGGGGCGAGAAGAAGAACTACGGCCGGACCATCACGGGCGTCATCCGCTCCACCTTCGTCATCGACGAGCAGGGGGACATCGAGGCGGCGCAGTACAACGTGAAGGCCACCGGCCACGTCGCGCGCTTGAAGAAGCAGCTCGGACTCGAGGAGTAGCCGGTCGCGGCCGCACGGCCGCGACGCGCCGCCCGCAGGGCGGGTGGGTGGGGTAGTGGTACTACCATCCCTACCCCCCACCCTCCCGGGGAAGCATAAGGTGCCATCCTCCCGCCGGGGTCCGACAGAAACCGGCCCCGCGAGCCGCCGTGTCACCCGAAGGTGTGCACGCAAGAATGCGGGAACGTGTGAACGCAGCGCGGACGGGCCGGTCCCTCGGGACCGGCCGTCGTCGTGCGTGCCCGGCCGTCCGGCCGTACCGGTGCAGTCCCGGCGGCGGTCGGGATGCCGAGCGCCCGGGCGTCGACCGCGCCCGTGCGACCACGCTCGCTGGCGGTCGTCTCACCTGATGCGGCGGTCCCGCCGGACGAGAGCGCGAGGACGCGGCGGCGTGATCTCGGCATGTGGGGATCACATGCGGCGATCCTCGACCGGATCTCAAAGACGACTGAGCACCCTCGGACCCTCGGCGCCGTCGAGCGCACCGCCGGCAGGACCGCCGGCAGCACCGCCGCCAGCACTGTCGAGTTCGGCGAGGCGCCGCACGGCGTCCTCGCTCCCCTGCCGGAGCACCCGCTCGCGGGCCCTGCGGTAGGTGTCGAGCAGTGCGGCCTGCTCCTCCAGCGGCAGCATTCCGGACCGCTGCACCGCCAGCGCCAGCGCCGCCACCCGGGCCACCTCATCGACTGCACTCATCCTCCGAACCTCCGCGATCCAGTGGGCCGCAAGGCGAATAGCAGGTGAACGGCAGTCCACGCGGCGGCCTCAATCGGCGCCGAGGGCGCGGCCGATGGTGCAGGCGGCGTCGGGGAAGGCGCCGGGGTTGGGGCCGGAGTAGTTGAGGCGCAGGTACGCGCCGGTGGGTTCGGCGGGGAACCACTCGTCGCCGGGGACGACGAGCACGCCGGCGTCCTCGCAGGCGCGGGCGAGCGCGAGGAGGTCGGTGGCGTCGGGCAGGCGCACCCAGAGGTTCAGGCCCCCTTGGGGAACGGCTTCGAGGTGGGCGCGCGAGGCGTGCTCGGCGAGGCCGGCGACCATGAGGTCGCGGCGGGCCGCGAGCTGGTGCCGGAGTCCTTTGAGGTGGGTGCGCCAGCCGGGCTGGGTGACGACGTCGACCGCGACGGCCTGGAGGAGGCCGCTGACGTACATGGACTCGGCCTGGGCGTCGGCGAGGATCCGGTCGCGGGCGGGCCCGCGGGCGACGACGGCGGCGACCCGGACGGCGGTGGACACGCTCTTGGTGAGGGACCTGACGTAGACGACGTGCCCGCTGTCGTCGCGGGCGGCGACGGGCCGGACCTCGGCGGTGATCCCGAACTCGTGGGCCCAGTCGTCCTCGATGAGGAACGCGCCGTGGGCCCGCACCACGTCGAGGATGCGGTCGGTGAGGCCGGGGGTCCACTGCACGCCGGTGGGGTTGGCGAAGTTCGGCTGGGCGTAGAACGCGCGGGCGCCGGTGCGCGCGAACGCATCGGCGAGCACGTCGGGGTCGGGTCCGTTGGGGCCGATGGGGATCGGGACGAGGTCGACGTGCTCTCGCGCGGCGGCGACGATCGCGCCCCAGAACGTGGGCGACTCGACCAGGAGCGGGCGGCCGGGGCCGACGAGGACCCGGAACAGGGAGCTGAGCCCGGTCTGGCTGCCGGGGACGATGAGCACGTCGCTCGGGGTCGGCGGCGCGACCCCGGCGGGGGCGTCCTCGCCGAGTTCGGCGGCGAACCAGTGCTGGAGTTCGGGCAGGCCCGCGGCGGGCGGACGGCTCATGACGGCGTCGCCGCGCGCGGCCCGCGTGAACGCGGCGCGGACCAGGCGTTCGGGGAGCAGTTCCCGGTCGGGGTAGCCGGAGTGGAGCGCGATGACGTCGTTCGGGGCGGTCTTGAGCGCGGTGGGCAGGCGCGGGACGCGCGCGGGCGGGGCGCCGAGCGCGGCCGTCTGCCACCGGTAGTCGCTGGGCCGGGCGGTGCGCACGGCCCGCACGAACGTGCCGACGCCGGGGCGGCGCTCCAGGAGCCCTTCGGTGTCGAGGGCCAGGAGCGCCTTCTGCACGGTCACCGGGCTCGCGGCGAACTCGGCGACGAGCGCGCGGGTGGACGGCAGCCGGGTCCCGGGGGCCGCCGCCGCGATGCGTTCGCGGAGGGCCTGAATGATCCGCGCACTGCTATCGTTGAACATGAGAGACAACAGTAGCGCTACCGCGCTGGCGACGCCTCCGCTATCGCGCACGCGCGCGGGCCTGTGGTGGGGCCTGCTCGGCGTGGCGGCGTTCTCGCTCACCCTGCCGTTCACCCGGATCGCCGTCGACGGCATGTCCCCCTTGTTCATCGGCGCGGGCCGCGCGGTGATCGCCGCGGTCCTCGCGGCCGGGGCCCTGGCGTTCACGCGGCAGCGGTTTCCGACCCGGGCCCAGTGGCGTCGGCTCGTGCTCGTCGCGGCCGGGGTCGTCGCGGGTTTCGGGCTGCTCACGTCGTTCGCGCTGGAGCACACCTCGGCGAGCCACGGCGCGGTCGTGATCGCGCTCCTGCCCGCCGCGACCGCCGCGGTCACGGTGCTGCGCACCCGCGAGCACCCGCCGCCGCGCTTCTGGCTCGCCGCCGGCGCGGGCGCGGTCGCCGCGGTCGTGTTCGCGGCCTTGGGGAACGGGGGCCTCGGGGGCCTCGGCTGGCCCGACCTGCTGCTGTTCGCGGCGGTCGCCGCGGCCGCGGTCGGCTACACCGAGGGCGGCCTGCTCGCACGTGAACTCGGTGCGTGGCAGACGATCTCGTGGGCGCTGGTCCTCGGCGCGCCGGTGATGACGGCCGCGACCGCGTTCGCGCTCGCCGCCGGGCCCTTGCACGCCACGCCGGTCCAGTGGGGCGCGTTCGCGTACCTCGCGGCGGTGAGCATGTTCCTGGGCTTCTTCGCCTGGTACCGCGGGCTCGCGCTCGGGCCCATGGCCCAGGTGTCGCAGGTCCAGCTCGTCCAGCCGGTCATGACGATCGCCTGGTCGGCGCTCCTGCTCGGCGAGCCGCTCGGCCTCCCCACGGTCCTCGGCGGCCTCGCCGTCGTCGGCTGCGCCGCCCTCGCCGTCAGGTCTCGCCTGCCGCAATGAGAACGGCCCCCGCCGGAGCGGGGGCCGCCGGACCACTGGGGCCTAGTCGTTCTCGAGCGCGTGCCAGACCGGCTCGGTGTCGAAGTCGGCCACGAAGTTCGTGATCTCCTTCGTGGACGGGAGCTCGCCGCCCTCGCCCTCGCCCCACCAGGTCCAGCCGACCGAGCCGTCGGGGAAGAACGCCGCGGCCTCGACGTAGGTCCCGTCGGTGGTGTACGCGACGACGGTGCCGTCCTTGAGCGTCTTCTCCTTGCACTTGGTGTCGCTCTCGCGGCAGTGGAGGAGGTAGTGCCCGTCGAACTCGCCGCCGTCCGAGACGTCCTGGATCCCGGGGGTGATCCCGCCGGGCAGGTAGATCGCGGTCTCGAAGCCCTCGCCGGTCCCATCGACGGAGAAGTCGGCGCGGAACTTGCGGTGCACGGGCGTCTCGTTCACGCCGTCGATGTAGTAGTTCTGGAGCCGGATCGACTCCAGGCCGGACGTGAACGTCCGGTCCTCGAAGTGCTCCGCGAGCAGGTCCTCGGTGTCGGCCTGCGCCTGGGCGGTGAACTCGTCCCGGACGAAGTCCCACTGCTCGGAGTACTCCCAGCCCTCCTCGGGGATCTCGGTCCCCTGCGCGGCGGCGGCGGTCGCGGGGAGGAGCACGGCGGCTGCGGCGGCCGCGGCCAGGGCGGTGCGCGTAGCGGTCTTGAAAGCGGACATGAAGATCACCTTTCGGGAGAACCGTTCACTTGCCCTCTTTATAGTTGCTTACCGCTCAAAGGTAAACGAACTTGTGCAATACATCCTTTTTCCGGCGTCGATGCAACCGAACCGGCCACAGTGGCGTCACCCTCCATACGCGCGACAGGCCCCGGCGGGTTGCCCGCCGGGGCCTGTCGTCTCGTCGAGTGCGCAAGGGGGGACTTGAACCCCCACGTCCGAGGACACAGGAACCTAAATCCTGCGCGTCTGCCAGTTCCGCCACTTGCGCGAAGCGCCGCGCGGCGGACGGGGAACGCGGGGCCGCCGCCTGCGCGGGCCGGCGCGCGAGCGGCCGGACGGGACCGGCCGGGCAGCGTGCCGACGCTCTCATTTGAGCAGCAACTAGTGTGTCACACGCCTGTACGCTGCCGTAGGCTGGTCAGGATGACTCGACCTGACAAGCGCGCGGCCGACGAGCTGCGCCCCGTGAAGTTCACCCGCTCCTGGACCGACCACCCGGAAGGGTCGGTCCTCGTCGAATTCGGCCGCACCCGCGTGCTCTGCACCGCGACGGTGACCCCGGGCGTCCCCCGCTGGCGCCGCGGCTCGGGCGAGGGGTGGGTGACCGCCGAGTACTCGATGCTCCCGCGCTCGACCCACTCGCGGTCCGACCGCGAGTCGATCCGCGGCAAGATCGGCGGCCGGACCCATGAGATCTCCCGCCTGATCGGCCGGTCGCTGCGCGCCTGCGTCGACTTCAAGGCCCTGGGCGAGAACACGATCACCCTCGACTGCGACGTCCTCCAGGCCGACGGCGGCACCCGCACCGCGTCGATCACCGGCGCCTACGTGGCCCTGCACGACGCCGTCGACTGGCTCAAGGAGCAGAAGATCGCCCGCAAGCCCGACAAGATCCTCACCACCTCGGTGTCGGCGATCAGCGTCGGGGTCGTCAACGGCGTGCCGGTCCTCGACCTCCCCTACGAGGAGGACGTCGCCGCCTCGGTCGACATGAACGTGGTCTGCACCGGCGAGGGCGACTTCGTCGAGGTCCAGGGCACCGGCGAGGAGGCGGTCTTCAACCGCACCGAGCTCGACCAGCTCCTGGACCTGGCCCTCAAGGGCTGCAAGGAACTCGCCGGCCTCCAGGCCCGGACCCTCCTCAGCCCGTGAAGGTGCTCCTGGCGACCCGCAACGCGGGCAAGGTGGACGAGCTGCGCGAGATCCTGGCCGCGGCGGCCCCGCACGTCGAGCTCGTCGGCCTCGGCGCCGTCGACGAGTACCCCGACACCCCCGAGACCGAGCTGACCTTCGCGGGCAACGCCCTGCTCAAGGCCCGCGACGGCGTCGCGCACACCGGCCTGGCGACCATCGCCGACGACTCCGGCCTGGCCGTGGACGCCCTCAACGGCATGCCCGGCGTGCTCTCGGCCCGCTGGGCGGGGACGAAGAAGGACGACGCGGCGAACAACGCGCTGCTGCTCGACCAGCTCACCGACGTCCCCGACGGCCTGCGCGCGGCGCGGTTCGTGTGCGCCGCGGCGATCGTGTGGCCCGACGGGCGCGAGCTCGTCGTCCACGGCGAGATGCCCGGCCGCGTGATCCGCGAGCCGCGGGGCACCGGCGGGTTCGGCTACGACTCGCTGTTCGTCCCCGACGGCGCCGAGCTCACCAGCGCCGAGATGACGGCGGCCCAGAAGAACGCGATCTCCCACCGCGGCAAGGCGTTCCGGGAGCTCGCGACCAAGATCTGAAGGACGGCAAGGGAAGAGGCGGCCTTCGGGCCGCCTCTTGCTACGTCCGGGCCTTGAGGAGCTCCAGGGCCTTGTCGGCGTGCGCGCGCATGTTCAGCTCGCTCTTGACGACCCCGACCACCTCGCGGCCGGCGCCGATGATGAACGTCTTGCGCTTGGTCGGGACGATCGCGATCCTGCGCCGCACCCCGAAGTCCTCGGCGATCCGGCCGTCGGCGTCGGACAGCAGCGGGTAGCCCAGCGAGTGCTTCTGCGAGAACTCGGCCTGGCGCTCGACCGCGTCGGTGGAGATGCCGACCGGGGTCGCGCCCAGGGCGCCGAACTCGGCGGCGAGGTCGCGGAAGTGGCAGGCTTCGGCGGTGCAGCCCGCCGACATGGCGAGCGGGTAGAAGAACAGCACGACCGGGCCGTCGGCGACGAGGTCGTCGAGACTGCGCGGCTCCCCCGTCTCGTCGGGGAGGGTGAATGCCGGGGCGGTGTCTCCGATGTCCATGACGCCCAGTCTATCCACGGGGCGTCCCGTATCCGCCGGTCCGACCGGCCGCCGAGGGGGCCGTTTGCGCTCCGACCCCTGATATAGATACACTCCAATATAGCAATTCGCGTCAGCAGCAGTCCACAAGATCGCGCGCGGGCTCGCAGGGCCTGGTTGGGAGCGCTCCAGAACCGGCATAGGGAGTTACTCCATGTCCACCACCGCCACGGCGGTACTCGGCGGCAGACGCCGCCGCATCGCCCTCGTCATGTCGATGGTCCTGGCCGCAGTGGCGGCGATGACCATATCGACCCTGTTCACCAAGTCCGACGCGGAGGCCCACGGCGCCACCGTGTTCCCGGGCTCCCGCCAGTACCTGTGCTACTTCGACGCGGTCAGCGCCAACGGCGCGCTCGACCCCTACAACGAGGCGTGCCAGTCGGCGCTCGACCAGGGCGGGGCCACCCCGTTCTACAACTGGTTCGGCAACCTCGACTCCAACGGCGCGGGCAAGACCGTCGGGTACATCCCCGACGGCCAGATCTGCGACGGCGGCGGCCGCGGCCCGTACGACTTCTCCGCGTTCAACGACCCGGGCAACTGGCCCCGGACCCACGTGACCGCCGGCGACACCGTCCAGTGGCGCTACAACAACTGGGCCCACCACCCCGGCAAGTTCGACCTGTACATCACCAAGAACGGGTGGGACCCGAGCCAGCCGATCGCCTGGGACGACCTCGAGAAGTTCCAGACCTTCACCAACCCGGCCTCCAACGGCGGGCCCGGCAGCAACGACCACTACTACTACGCGAACCTGACACTGCCGCAGAAGTCCGGTTACCACGTGGTCTTCACCCACTGGGTGCGCTCGGACTCGAACGAGAACTTCTACGCCTGCTCCGACGTCGTCTTCGACGGCGGCGACGGCGAGGTCTCGGGCATCCGCCCGGGCGCCGACCTGCCGGGCAACGACGGCGGCGTCGTCGACCCGCCGACCGACCCGACCACCACGCCGGGCGGCGGCGACCCCACGGGCAACCCGACCGGGGCCTGCTCCGCGACGGCCACGGTCTCGTCCTGGAACGGCGGCGCGACGGTGAACATCACGGTGAGGAACAACGGCACCTCGCCGGTGAGCGACTGGATGATCCACTGGCTGTGGGCCCCGAACTCGGGGGTCGTGGTCAGGGACTACTGGAGCTCGACGATATCCACGATGGGCGACATGCAAATGGCCGGACCGGCCGCCTGGAACGGCACCATCAACGCCAACGGATCGGTGAGCTTCGGCTTCAACGTCACCGGCTCGCTGACGACCATGCCGGCCATGGAGTGCATGCCGGGATGACAACCGGGTGATCGCCAGGAGGCCCCGGCACGGCCGAAACCTGAATGATCATCGAAGAATCACCGCTTCCGCTCCTCCCCCCGCGAACCCGCTGGAATACTCAGGTCAGCAGGTCTTCCGGGGGGAGGAGCCATGTCAGCAGCCGCAGCGGCACCCATGAGAGCCGCGTCCGAGCCCATGACCGCGTCCACACGTGCGGGCGCCGTCATCCAGCACTACATCTCCAGCCAGGTCGACGCGCTCAACCGCGCGATCGCCGCCACCGAACGGCACGCGCCCGGCTCCGCCGCGCAGGTCCGCGCCGTCATCCACCGCCTCCGCACCGCGATCCGCGGCTACGAGCACCTGTTCACCGAGACGCCGCACGGCGGCCCGCAGCTCGACCAGCTCCTGGCCGCCCTCAAGCACACCGAGGACCTCGAACGCCTCCGCGTCCACTTCGCCGACCGCTTCGACCAGCTCGGCCTCACGGTCGCCGAGTACCCGAAGTGGTACGGCGCGCTCGACGAGGAGGTCCGCGAGTCCTACCGGCAGATCGAGCGGGTCCACTCCCAGGCGTGGGTCGCGGCCCTGCTCGGGCAGGTCCGGATGTTCGCCGAGCACGCGCGGTTCACCCGCGACGGCGACAAGCCCGCGTCCTCGCTCATGGGGGTCCTCTCCAGGTCGAAGGCCCACCTGCTCGACACGTACGCGAAGACGAGCCACACCACGGACCTCGTGGCCGCCCGGGACCAGACCCGCATCGCGGCGCGGGAGACGCACCTCCTCGCCGAGGCCGCCGAGCCCGCGCTCGGGCGCGCCGCCGACGAGGTCATCGCGCCCGTGTCCGATCTGGGCCACCTGCTGGTCCAGTACCGGCAGTCGGTGGTCGCCCGCAACTGGCTCCTGCGCCTGCCAGGTTCCGACCGCGCCGACCGGCTCACCGCGAGCCTCGCCGACCTGGAGAAGGAGCACCTGCGCCAGCTCGGCGAGCAGATCGACGCCGCCACCGCGGACATGTCCGAACGCTGGCAGTAGCACCGCACGCGAACGGCGGGCGCCCGATGGGCGCCCGCCGTTCCTGTCGTGTTCTTACTGCCCCCGCAGCACCGACGCGAGGTTGTCGAGGCCGATCGGACCCAGGTTCAGGGCCGCGGTGTGCCACGCCTTGAGGTCGAAGCCGGCGCCGCCGGCGGCCTTCGCCTCGTCGCGGGCGCCGATCCAGGCCCGCTCGCCGAGCTTGTAGCAGATCGCCTGGGCCGGCCAGCCCGCATAGCGGACGATCTCGGGGTGGGCGCGGTGCTCGGCGATGCGGCCGCGGCTGGTGAGCACGTCGAGCGCGACGTCGAAGTCCCACTGCCCGCCGTGGCGCTTCGCCTCGGCGGCCGGCAGCGGCAGGCCCAGGTGCCAGCCGACGTCGATGACGACGCGGGCCGCGCGCAGGGCCGAGCCCTTGAGCATGCCCAGGCGGGTGCCCGGCTCGGTGAACCAGCCGAGGTCGTCGGAGAGCCGCTCGGCGTACAGGGCCCAGCCCTCGGCGTGGCCCGAGACCGAGCCGAAGACCTTCGCGAAGCGCGAGATGCCGTCCCCGGCGACCTTCGACTGCCCGATCTGGAGGTGGTGGCCGGGCACGCCCTCGTGGAAGACCGTGGTCAGCTCGGCCCAGGTGCGGAACCGCTCGCGGTCGGCCACGGGCCACCAGGTGCGGCCCGGGCGCGACAGGTCCTCGCTGGGGCCGGTGTAGTACGCCGACCCGGCCGAGGAGCCGTGCACGAGTTGGACGTCGAGGTTCATCAGCTCGGGGGCGATGTCGAAGTGGACGCCGTTCAGCGCCTCGAGCGCGCCGCGGTGCTTCGCCTGGAGCCACGCGAGGTACTCCTCGGCGGTGTCCACCGCGACCGTCGCGTCGAGGTGCGCGATGACCTCGCTCAGCCCGGCGCCGGGGAGGATGCGCTCGGCCTCGGCCTCCATCTCGTCCTCGATGCGGTGCAGCTCGTCCCACGCCCACGCGTAGGCGTCGTGCGGGTCGAGGACCGCGCCGAGCGTGGACCGGGCGGCGAGCAGGTACCGCTCCTCGCCGACCCCGTCCTCGGCGACGGCGTGCGGCGCGTAGGTCCGCTCCAGGTAGTCGGCGGCGGCGGCGAACGCGGCGTACGCGGCCTCGGCCGCCTCGCGGAGCTCGTTCGCGAGCGCGCCGTCGCCGTACGCCTTGAGGTGCTTGTCGAACACGCGGGACTCGGCGTTGCGGCGGGCCTGCTTCGCGCCCTCGACGGCCTGGCGGACGGCCACCGTCTCGCCGGCCTCGATGCCCGCGTTCATGGTCTGGCGCCAGGTCGCGAGCATCTCGGGGATCGCGCGCATGCGCGCGGCGTTGAGGCGCCAGTCGGTCTCGGTCTCGCGGGGCGCGAGGTCGATGTACCCGACGAGGGTCTGGAGCAGGCCGTAGGGGACGCGGAGGGCGCGGCGCCACTCGCCGGCGTCGTGGCGGTCGACGAAGACCTGGAGGCGCTCGGCCATGTGGAGCCGGGCGAGGTCGTCGGCGGGGCCGGTCGAGTCGAGGGCGTTCAGGCGCGCGAGGGTGTCGCGGTACAGCTTCGCGCGCTGGGCCTCGGCGTCGGGGCCGAAGTCGGTGGCGACGCCGAAGTCGCCCTTGATGCCGACGGCGCCGGCGAACATGGGGTCGAGCTGCGCGTACGAGGTGATGTACTCGTCGGCGAGAGCGAAGATCGGTGAGGTCATGCCCGCTAGCTTACCGCGCGGCTAGGAAACGTTTGTTTCAAGATCCGCGGTCACCGTGACCTGGTCGAGACCGCCACGGCGCCCACGAGCGCCGACAGCAGCAGCAGCGACAGGACCTCGAACGGGAGCACCCACTCGCTGAACACCGCCTCCCCCATGGCGGCCGCGTCCCCCGCGCCGCGCGCCTCGGTCCTCGTCCACCCGAACGCCCCGGTCATCACCGCCGCGAGCGCGAGCCCGACCCCGCCGGCCACGACCGCCCCGGGCCAGCGCGCCCGGTCCAGGTCGTCCGACGGGTCGGTGGGCGCCTTGGTGAGCATGGTCGCGAACAGCAGCAGCACCACGATCGCGCCGACGTAGACGAGGACGAGGACCCACGCCAGGAACTCGGCGGCGAGCACGAGCGCGGCCCCGGCGATCCCGGCGAACGCGACCGCGAGCCACAGTCCCGCGCGCACGATCCGGTCGGTGGTGACCACGGCGAGCGCGGCGCCGAGGGCGAGGAGCCCGAACGCCGCCAGGAGCGCGTCGGCGAGGGTCACTCCCGCTCCTCGGACGGCGGGGCCTCCGCGGGGAGCGCGGCGGGCGGCACGTGGTCCAGCCACTCCCCCAGGTGCTCCTTGTCGTGGAGGAGGTCGCGGATGTCGCCTTCGGCGTACGCGAAGTCGGGGGCCCAGAAGAGGGCGTCGAAGGGGCACACGTCGACGCAGATCCCGCAGTACATGCACAGGGAGAAGTCGATGTCGAAGCGGTCGAGGACGTTCACCTGGCGGGGCCGGGCCGCGCCCTCCGCTTCGACCGTCTCCTTGTGGGAGTCGATGTAGATGCACCAGTCGGGGCACTCGCGGGCGCAGAGCATGCAGGAGGTGCAGTTGCCCTCGTGGAGGGCGATGACGCCGCGGGTGCGTTCGGGCAGTTCGGGTTCGTGCTCGGGGTACTGGCGGGTGACGGCGCGGCGCGTGGCGGTGCGCGCGGTCGCGGCGAGACCGCTGACCAGACCGCTCCCGGGAAGCCTCATGTCCTCATCGTGGCAGACGGGGCCCCGGTTTTCCAGACCCGGCGAGCGTCCCGGGCCTGTCGCTGTCCGATTCCCGACTCCCGCGGGCCCCACCCGTTTTCCGATGAAAACCCCTGCCCCACTGGTGGCAGCCGTTACCGTGAGCACTTGACACGTCACATCGAACCGGGTCGGTCCCGGTGACGATCGGGAGGAACCGTGCCCATGCGAATGACGCAGCCCATTCGGGGGATGCTCGCGGCGATCGCGCTCAGCGCCGCGGTGGTGCTGTCCAGCGCCGCCCCGGCGAGCGCGGCGATCACCGTCACGCTCTCGCCGACGACGGGCACTCAGGGGACGCTCGTGGGCGTCCTCGCCTCGAACTGCAACCAGGACGCCACCGGCGATGTGGAGGGCACGAACGTCAGCTTCAAGCTGCCGAAGAACAACAACAACGCGACGGGGACGTTCACCGTCACCGACGCGATGAAGCCGGGGACCTACACGATCGCGATCACGTGCGGTTCGGACACGGCCTCGGCAAAGTTCACGGTGACCTCGGGGACGGCCCCGGCGACCGGCGGCGGCTCGACCGCCTCGGACGCGGCGTCGATCGCCCTGTGGTCGGGCGCGGGCATCGTGGCCGCCGCGGCCGCGGGCATGTGGCTCCTCAAGCGCCGCAGCGGCGTCACGGCAGCCTAGATGGACCGACCAGGGCCTCCCGAGGCCGATGAGAAACCAATCCACCGGCCGGAACCCGCGTTCCGGCCGGTGGCCGCTGTCGTGCTCTCGATGCTCCTCGCCGGCGGGCTCGGCCTGATGATCGGCAGCGTCACCCCGGTGCCGTCCCTGCGCTGGCCGGAGTTCCACAGTCCCTTCGACGACGACCCGTTCCTGGTGGCCGACCCTGCGGGCGGCGACTGGCTCGACCGCTCGGCGCCCACCCGGGTCGACATCGAACGCCTCGACGTCCACGCCCCGCTCACCGCGCTCGGCCTCGACTACCAGGGGAACTTCGAGGTCCCGAGGATGTGGCGCCCGCACGAGGCGGGCTGGTTCGAGCCGGGCCCGACCCCGGGCGAGTTCGGCCCCACGGTGCTCATGGGCCATGTGGACACCGACCGGAGCGGCCCGGCGGTGTTCTACGGCGTGAAGCGCCTGGAGGAGGGCGACGAGATCGAGCTGACGCGCGAGGACGGCGTAGTCGTGGTCTACGAGGTGACCGGCGTCGAGTCCTTCTCCAAGAAACGCCTCCCCTACGAGGACGTCTTCGGCGTCGAGCCCCGTCCCGTCCTGCGCCTCATCACCTGCGGCGGCGAGTTCGACCGCAAGGCCGGCGACTACACCGAGAACGTCGTCGTCTTCGCCGAGTACGCGAGCCACCACCAGGCCACCGACAAGGAACTCGACCGCCCCCTGAACGGCCGGGACGCCTTCAAGGACCGCGACTAGCGGGCGATCGCCCGCGACCGGGCCTCGATGCTCGGACTCAACCGATCACCGTCCCATACGGGCCGCCACACCGTCGGCCCGGCGGCGGGCTCGGTGAAGTGCGCGACCAGAGTGGGTTCGCGCTCGAACCCCTCGTCGTAGCGGATCCGGTGGAGCGCGAGGTCGCCGACCGATCGCTCGACCAGGAACCGGACCTTGGCGCGCATCCCGATGTCGACGGTGAACTCCCCCAGGTAGAGCCAGGGGAACTCGAACATCTCCGCACGGAGGGTGCCGCCGTCAGGGGTCGGCCGAAGGTCAGGTGGCGCTTCGCTGGGGGCTATGGCCAGAAGATCCATGAGAGTCAACCTCTCGTGAGGTAGGCGGCTACCGACTTCCCTCAAGGGAGCTACCGGCAGACCGTCGCCTGAGATGCCTATGCCGTTGTGCGAGTTGGCAATTGACCTTCAACCAGTCCTCATACCCCCGACTGGACCGCCTGTGAGCAGCGGTCGCGCTCGACCTGTTGCGAAGTCGTCGCCGTTTCGTGACCTTAAGCATACATGCAAGTCAATACATATGCAACTTGCATGAGACTCGATTGAGTGACTGGTTTTTGCCTAAACGCGGTCTGCATGAAATACTCAGCCCATGTACGAGCTGCGCAGCCCTACAGTCAAGCGCCGCCGCATCGCCAAGGAGCTCACCCACCTCCGCGAGCAGGCCGGCCTGACCCGTACTGCCGCCGCGAAAGCCCTCGACATGACCCCGGGCAACCTGAGCCGCATCGAGAACCGGGAGATCACCGCACGGCCGGTGGTGGTCCGTGCCGCGCTCGCCCTCTATGGAGTGACCGGTGAGGAGGCCGAAACCCTCGTCGAACTCGCCCGAGGCGCGACCGAGCGGGGATGGTGGCAGAAGTTCGGCCGGATCATCCCCGACTGGTTCGGGTTCTATGTCGGACTCGAAGAGGAGGCGACCTCGATCGAGACCTACGAGTCAGAGGTCGTGCCCGGCCTTTTCCAGACCGAGGACTACGCCCGGGTGCTCTTCCGACTCACGACGCACGAACCGGAAATCGATCAGAAGGTCGATGCCCGGATGCAGCGGCAGAAGATCCTCACCCGCGAAAACCCCGTTCACATTTCCGCAATCCTCAATGAGGCGGTACTTCTACGCCCGGTAGGCTCGTCCTCGCAGTTCCGCTCGCAACTCGAGCACTTGATCGAACTGACCGCATTGCCCAATATCTCCATACGAGTCCTTCCGTTCAACGCGGGCGGTCACCCCGCAATGACAGGACCGTTCATGCTGCTGCGGTTTCCCGACGCCGTCGACGGCCCGGTCGTCTACCTGGACAACTACACGCAGGGCCAGGTACTCGAAGAGTCCTCCGAGGTCGCGGCCTACCATGAGGCTCACATGCGTCTCACAAATCTCTCTCTGTCACAGGAAGAGTCCCGCAATCGAGTCAGGGAAGCTGTGACTAGGATCTAGGGATCCTATTCCCGATTCTCGAGGGTGTTGACGAATGAATTCTTCTCAATGGCGCAAATCCAGTCGTTCTGCGGGGAACGGCAACTGCGTCGAGGTAGCGCCGATCGCCGCATCGATCGCGGTTCGAGACTCGAAGCTGCCCACGGAAGGCGACTTCCCGCGACTGCTGCTTGACACCGACACCTGGACGGGCCTGGTCAGCGCTATCAAGTCCGGCGAACTGGCGTTAGCAAACCCATATCGTGTACGAAAGGGCCGCCCGCGGGCGGCCCTTTCTCGTGCCGGCGACCGGACTCCGACACGGCACATCACCAGGTGTCGCTGCCGCTTTCGGCGCGCTTCAGAGGTGCTCGTCGTATGAAGCCGGCACCGGGATCGCCTCCGGTTCTCGAACCGGCACCCCGAACGGCCTGACCACCGCCTGCCCGTCTTCGAACGGGGCGGCGGCATCAGCGCTCGCGTCCTCGGACTCCTCCGGCTCGACGACCGTGCAGTGGCTTGCGCGGTCGTCTTCGGGAAGGACCCCGCCCAGCGGGGGTCCGCACTCGACAGGCCCTCCGCCCGGGGACACGCACGCGACCTGGGCGTGGATCACGATCTGTCCGAGCATGTTCGAGTACCAGACGTTGACACCGTCCGGCCGGATCGCTTCAATGCCCTTCATCGCGCCGTCCGGATACTCGCGCTCGCCGTGCACTTCCCAACCGAGGGAGGGCCAGTACTCCTTGAGCACGGCGAAGTAATCCTCGGTGACCAGTTCGGAGCCGATCGTCGATTCCGGGAGGGTGTAGTTGATCTCGTAGGACTCACGATCCGGGTCGGGGCATTCGAACTTCAGGGTCGTCCGCTCATGGAAGCCGGGGAAGTCCGGAAGTCCCGCGATCGTCTCGGCGACGGCGTCGTCCATGCGAATGAAGGCTTCATCGAGCGTGAATTCGAGTTCGGGCATTTCCGAGGACGAGTCGTCGGGCATTTCAGAGCAACCTCCGACTAGGGCCGCGGCAACGACCGCGAGGGCGGGCAGGGCGTGGTGGGCACGACGCGAATCGGGCCTCATTCGACCTGCCCTCCGTTGCCGGTGAAGATGAGCGCGAGGTTCTCTCTCGCGATGTTGCCTTGATCCCAGTAGTTGCTGTGGATGTCGATGGCGTTCCCGTCCATGTCCTCGCTGGTGAAGGTGTTCCCGCCGAAGCCTTCCCAGTCCACACCCACGTGCTCACCGTCCCAGTTGACTCCGCTGTCGTTCGGGTCGGCGCCGTGCGTTCCGGTCTCGGCCGCGACGTTGATGACGTCGCCCGGAGCCGTGGTCGTGTAGAAGTCGTCGGGATCGATGCCGAGTTCACCGGCGTGATCCACGTTCATCCCCGGACTGGCCACGGCCACGATCTGGTCGGTGGCGAGTCCGTGTTCGCCGGCGCTCTGGCCGATGACCGTGGTGCCGTAGGAATGCCCCACGACCGTGGTCGTCGTTCCGTCCGGGTCGTGGTTCGTCGCTTCGAGACCGCTCATGAACGAGGCGAGCGGTGCAGAGGCGTCTTCGGCGTACGAGATGCTCGGGGAGTCGGTGATCGGGTTGTTCGGGGCGTCGTAGCCGAGCCACAGCACCACGGCCGTCTCACCGCTTCCGGCCGGCTGGGATGCGTCCGTCGCCATGGCGTCGACCCGGTCCAGCAGCGTTCCGCTCGCGCCGTCGAGGTCGGCACCGGTGCCGGGCACATAGACCGCGGTGTTGTCGGCGGTGTCGGGATTGCCGACGGCGACGATCGCCTTCCCGTCCTCGGCGGAGTCGTAGCCGAGCAGGAGGTACTCCTGGCCGCTCGGGGCCCGTCCGGCGATCGCCTCCTGGAGGTTCGCCAGCGAGTCCCGCTGGTCGCGCTGGGTTTCAAGGCCCTCCAGTTCCGCCTGAAGGTCTTCGAGTTCCATGGCGCGCTCGCGGTCGTCGGAGGCGACGATCTCGTCCCAGTCGGCTTCCAGTTCGGCGATCCGGTCTTCGAGAGAGGCGATGTCGCCGTCGAGCGTCGGGGCGAAGCGGTCGAGTTCCGAATCGAGGAGGTCGCGGTTGGCGGCGTCGCGGGTGTCGGTGGGGATGCCGTCCAGGCCCGCGATCAATCCCGGGCTTCCTTCGAGGACGCCGAGACGTTCGGCTTCGCTGAGTCCGCTCCACCAATCGTTGACCGCGTCGGGCGAAGCGCCGGAATCGATCAGCTCGTGAAGCTCCTGCGCTTCATCGCCCGCCCCGTGGATCAGATCGAGCCGTTCGGATTCACTGAAGGTCCCCGCCCATATCCCGATCGCCGCCTTGAGCGCCTCGTCGGCCGCGGTCGCCCGTTCGAGGACGGCGTCGATCTCCCCTCGGACGATGACGACCTGCTGCTGCTGTCGGGTCGACGCGGTATGGGGCGTGGTGACGGAGCCGTCTTCGGCGACCTGCACACCGCGCGACGGCGCTTCCTCGACCAGTGCCTGCAATTCGCGCTGGCAGAGACCGAACTCCTCTGCCGCCTCGGTGATCGCCGCCCAGACCCGCCTCGCCTCCGCTGCACGGTCGTCAAGAGCGACGGTGAGGTCACGGACCCTCGCTCGGCCGGCTTCGGCGGCGTCGCCGTCCCAGTTGTCCGCTCCGAGACTCGCGCCGTCCCCGCGTTTGCACTGCTCGACCGCTCCGGCTTCGGATTCGAGGGTGTCGGCCATCGACTTCCAGGTCTCGGCGACGATCTCGAGCCGGCCGAAGTCGGCTCCGAGCAGACCGCCGTGGGTGATGCCCATCAGACCGCCAGGCTCTCGCCGTCGACCGCGAGCCGGTCCTCCGGCGCGGTAGCGGGCGTGATCGGCGCCGGAGCATCACCGCGCGCCTCCGTGAACTCAGGTGCGTACTGCTCGAACTGGGAGGCCGTGAAGTCGTCGGCCTCGACCATCGTCTCGGCGTGAACGGCGAGGAACATCGCGAAATCCTCGACGTCGCACCGATGCGCGGCGATCAGATCGTCCAGCCACCGACCGGCGGCTCCGACGGCCTCGGCGACTCCGGAGAAACCGCCTGGTTCGAGCCTCCCGCTCTCATCGGCGATCCTCTTCACCGCGTCGTAGAGGTTGCCCGAGGAGGCGAAGAGTGCTTTCGACACCTCGGTGAGACGGTCGGGATCGACGATCATCGTGCCGCTCCTCGGTTCACGGGGAACGGCAGCAGGGATTCGACTGGCATCCGGGGCACAAGGAGCCTTTCATGGTTTGTCGGCTTTGCCCTAGGATTCTAGTCGCTCTCTGCAAGCAGTCGAGTACACCAGTGCCGCACCGCGCTTCGCGCCCCTTGAACGCGGTGGCGGGGCGGCGCTCACTCCGCGACCGCGCCACTGCGTTCGGTCACGATACGACGTTCTCGAAGGCGGTCTTGGTCTCTGCGAAGACTTCGGGGCCGGGGCGGGCCCAGAGGGTGTCGTTGAAGAGTTCTACCTCGATGGGGCCGGTGAAGCCGGTGGCGTTCACTTCGGTGAGGTAGCGCTTGAAGTCGATGCAGCCGTCGCCGAGTTGGCCGCGGCCGGTGAGGACTCCTGCGGGGAGGGGGGTGATCCAGTCGGCGAATTGGAACGAGGCGATGCGGCCTTCGGCTCCGGCGCGTGCGATGCCCTGCCAGACTTGGGGATCCCACCAGATGTGGTAGGTGTCCACTACGACGCCGACGGCTTCGGGGGCGAACGGTGCCGCGAGGTCGAGGGCTTCGGCGAGGGTCGTCACGACGCAGCGGTCGCTGGCGAACATCGGGTGGAGGGGTTCGATCGCGAGGGTGACGCCGTGGTCGAGGGCGTAGGGGGCGAGGGCGGCGAGGGATTCGCGCACCCCCTCGCGGGCGGTGTCGATCGTGCCGCCCTCGGGGATGCCCCCGGAGACGAGGACGAGCGTCGGGGCGCCGACCGCGGCGGCCTCCTCGATCGCTCTCTTGTTGTCCGCGATGGCCTCCGGGGTCGGGTCGGTGAAGAAGCCCCCGCGGCACAGGCTCGTGACCGCGACGCCGGCGTCCTGGACGAGTTTCGCGGTCGCCTCGACGCCCATCTCCTGCAAGGGTTCGCGCCACAGGCCGATGCCGGCGCCGGCCCGCGCGCACGCCTCGACGGCCTCGCGCTGGTCCCAGAACTTGGCGGTGGCATGGTTGAAGGAGAAGCGGTCCGCGGCGCTCATGCGAGGGTCCTCGGGGGCTGGCCCGCGGTCGCGAGCAGGGCGTTGAAGCGGTCGATCGCCAGCTGCTCGTCGGGGAACAGCTTCACCTCCAGGGCGAGGTCGACGATCTGTCCGAAGTGCTCGATGGAGCGGGCCGACTCCAGGCCGCCGACCATCTTGAAGTGGTCCTGGTAGCCCGAGAGCCACGCGAGGAACACCACGCCGGTCTTGTAGTTGAACGTCGGGGCCTCGAAGACCTTGCGCGCCAACGGCACCGTCGGATCGAGGATCGCGTGGAAGCCCGCGACGTCGCCCTCGTCGAGGCGCTTGGCGGCCCGGGACGCGAGCGGCGCGAGGGGGTCGAAGATCCCCAGGAGCGCGTCGGAGTACCCGAACTCGTCGCCCGCGATGAGGCGCGGGTAGTTGAAGTCGTCGCCGGTGTAGCAGCGGACCCCTTCGGGGAGCCTGCGGCGCAGGGCGATCTCGGCGTCGGCGTCGAGGAGGCTCATCTTGATGCCGTCCACTTTGGCCGCGTTCTCGGTGATGATCTCGACGAACACGTCCGCGGCCTCGTCGAGGTCGGCGGCGCCCCAGTAGCCTTCGAGCGCCGGGTCGAACATCGGGCCGAGCCAGTGCAGGATCGCCTTGCCGCTCACCTCGCCGAGGAGCTCGGCGTAGAGGGCCTTGTACTCGTCCGGGCCCTTCGCCGAAGCGGCCAGGGCCCTGGAGCACATGAGGATCGTGCCCGCGCCCGCGTCCTCGACGAAGGCGAGCTGCTCGAGGTACGCCGCGCGGATGTCGTCCATCGCCGCGGGGGCCGCGCCGATCTGGTCGGTGCCGACGCCACACGCGAGCAGGTCGTCCGGCCCGGCGGCCGCCGCCGAGCGGCGGATGAGCTGCTTGGTGGCCTCCCAGTCGAGGCCCATGCCGCGCTGGGCGGTGTCCATGGCGTCGGCGACGCCGAGGCCGAGGTCCCACAGGTGGCGCCGGAACCCGATGGTGGCGTCCCAGTCCACCGCGGCCGGGCGGCCGGGGCCGTTGTCGGCCAAGGGGTCCGCGACGACGTGCGCGGCGGAGTAGATGACGCGGGAGGTGAACTCGCGGGTCACAGGACCAGCTCCTCAAGCTCGATGCGGCGGCCCTCGCGCGCGGACCGGTAGCCGGCCTCGGCGAGCTGGACGCCGCGGGCGGCGGCCAGGAAGTCATGGTGCCACGGCTCGTCGTCCACCACGTGGCGCAGGAACTCCTCCCACTGGAGTTTGAAGCCGTTGTCGAACACCTCGTTGTCGGGCACCTCGTGCCACTGCTGCCGGAACGGGATCGGCTGGTCGATGTCGGGGTTCCACACGGGCTTGGGCGTGTGCGCGCGGTGCTGGGCGCGGGCCTTGCGGAGCCCGGCGATCGCCGAGCCCTCGGTGCCGTCGACGTGGAACTCGACGAGCTCCTCGCGGTCGACGCGGGTGGCCCAGGAGGAGTTCATCTGGACGACGGTGCCGTCCGCCAGCTCGAAGATCGCGTACGCGGCGTCGTCGGCGGTCGCGGCGTACGCGCGCCCCTGCTCGTCGAAGCGCTCGGGGATGTGGGTGGTCACGTTCGCGATCACCGACGCGATCGGCGAGCCGAACGTGCCTTCGAGCAGATAGGACCAGTGCGGGAACATGTCGAGCACCATGCCGCCGCCGTCCTCGGCGCGGTAGTTCCACGAGGGGCGCTGGGCCTCCTGCCAGTCCCCCTCGAAGACCCAGTAGCCGAACTCGCCGCGCACGGACAGGACCCGCCCGAAGAAGCGGGAGTCGACGAGGCGCTTGAGCTTGCGCAGGCCGGGCAGGTAGAGCTTGTCGGCGACGGCGCCGTTCTTGACGCCGGCGTCGCGGGCGGTGCGGGCGAGGGAGAGCGCGTCCTCCAGGCTGGTCGCGATCGGCTTCTCGGTGTACACGTGCTTGCCGGCCTTGATGGCGGCGTTGACGGCGGCGAGGCGGTGCCGGGTGGTCAGGGCGTCGAAGTAGACGCCGATCGACTCGTCGTTCAGGGCCTCGTCGAGGCTGGTCGTGTACTTGTCGAGGCCGTGCTGATCGGCGACCGCGGCGAGCTTGTCGGCGCTGCGGCCGACCAGCGTCAGCTCGGGCCAGATGACGCCGCCGTCGGCGCGCTGCACGCCCCCCTGCTCGCGGATGGCCAGGAGCGAGCGCACGAGGTGCTGGCGGTAGCCCATGCGCCCGGTCACCCCGTTGAGGGCGATGCCGACGGTGATTCTCTCTGCCATAGGGATCTGCTCCAAGTAAAGAGGCAAGCGCTTTCATACAGTCCAGTGAAGCATACAGCAAACTCGGGTCCGTTTGAAAGCGGTCTCTACACAGATTTACACAAGTCGATGCGCATCGTCCAGGGCACGGACCAGGGCACAGACCAGGGCACAGACCAGGGCGCATTCCAGGCCCTCGCACCCCTGGACGACGCGCGACCCCGGTCCAGGAGGACCGGGGTCGCGGAGCACGGTTCCGAGGAGCGCCTAGAGGTACTGCTCGCTGATGTCGGTGACCTCTTCGGCCGGGGCCCAGATCTGGTACACCCCGTTGTCGTACGGCTCCAGGCCCAGCGCGCGGGCCGTGTCCGAGCGCCCGCCCCGGTACTCCAGGCGGTACCAGTCGCCGGAGGCCCCCAGCAGCAGGAACGGCTCCCCGCGCCAGGTGCACACCGTGCGCACGTAGAAGAAGTCCTCCAGCTCGCCGATCGGCACGCCGCGGCGGTAGCGCCCCTCGGCGACCTGGACGAACCCGTCACCGCCGGTGGGCGAGTAGAGCCGCACGTGCGCCCCGTCGGGGCTGGAGTCGTACTCGGCGCCCTTCCAGCGGGCGATGTAGCCGTCGCGCATCAGGCGTCCTTCCAGTCGCTGGTGCGGTGGTCGAGGACGGTCGCGGCGCGGTCCTCGGGTGCGGGCCGCACCAGGTCGTAGTGGCCGTCCGCGTCGCCCCACGCCTCGCCGAGCGCGCTGTCGTACCCGCCCGGGGCGGCGCCGTAGCCGAAGGACTCGCCCATCGGGCCCGCCGGCGGCGGGCCGGGGGCCGGCGCGGGCGGCAGGGCCGCGGCGCCGGGCGCCTCGATGGCGGCCGGGCCGCCGAAGGCGCCGTCGACCGGGGTCCACTCGCGGGTGTCGGAGTCGTACAGGGCCAGCTCGGCGACCTCGCCGCGCGAGTCGATCCGGAGGATCTTGGCGCCGTGCGGGAGCCGCACCGAGTCGACCTTGTGCTCGGGGATGCGGTCCTCGGGGGACTCCGAGGGCGCGAAGCCGTCGCCGCGGAACGGGCCGGGCTCGACCACGGTGCCGCCGCGGGACTCCGCGGTCGGGTAGTCGTTGCCGCCGATCGCGGTCGGGTACAGGTCGGTGCGGTAGCCGATCCAGCGCAGCACGTGCACCGAGTCGTCGGTGGGGCTGAAGTCCTCGCTGGAGCGGATGAGCCCGAGCGCGAGGTACAGCTGCGCGGGCGTGCGCAGGTGGTCCACGGCCTCGGCCGGGTGCACGAAGCCGCCGACCCGGTCGTAGCCGCGTTCGAGGTAGAACGGCACCTGGTGGTGCGGGATGGTCTTCTGCCACAGGACCGGCTGCACGCGGTGCGCGGGCGAGGCCGCGCGCGCGGCGGCGGCGTGGCGCTTCTCCATCTCGCGGGCGAACACGAGCAGGTCCTTGGCCTCGGCCCACTTGAGCAGCGGCTCGATCTCGGGGCCGGACATGTTCGCGCCGACCTCGGTGCCGGGGTTGACGTACAGCGCGTAGTCCTGGCCCGGCCAGTGCTGGATGAGCCAGCCGAACGGGACGGTGGTGTGCGGGGTGTCCTCGCCGGAGCGCTCGGCCATGCGGGCCTCGGTGGTGTACACCGTGATCCCGATGTTGCCGTCCACGATGTCGCTGGCCCACCGGAACGCCGGGTCGCCCACGCGGATGTGGGCGGCGGCCGGGTCGCCGACGGGCAGGACCACGCTGGCGCACAGCAGGGTCTGGAGGAACCCGGCGGTGTCGCCGGTGGAGGCGGCCTCGGCCAGGAGCGGCTCGGCGGTCTCGCCGGTGAGCTCCACCGGCTGCGGCGCGGCCTTGGCCTGCGGCTCGGGTTCGGGGGCCGGCCGGCGTCCGAACGCGCTCGACATCGACGCGAAGGACTCGGCGGTGCGCGGCTCCTCCTCCTGCGCGGGAGGCGTGCCGAAGGCGTCGCCGGAGGAGTACGTCTCCGGGTACGCCGCGGCCGAGGGCGCGCGGGTCGGCAGCGCGGAGCGGTCCGACTGCTCCTGGTCGCGCAGCCAGTCCGGGGCGTCGGGCCACTGGTCCTGCGGCGAGGGCCAGTTCGGCTCGGCCGGGAAGGACTCGCGCGACTGGGACGCGTACCCCTGCGGCTGCGACGGGGCGTACCCCGGGGGCTGGGACGGCTCGTAGCCCTGGGGCTGCGAGGCGAAGCCCTGGGGCTGGGAGAAACCCTGCGGCTGGGACGGGGCCGAGTAGCCCTGCGGCTGCGAGAACCCGCGGGGCTGGGAGAACCCCTGGGGCTGGGAGAAGCCGCGCGGCTGCGATCCGGGGGCCGGCGGTTGGGACGCGAAGCCCTGCGGCTGCGAGAGGCCCGGGCCCTGCGGCGAGAACGACTGGTCCGGCGGCTGCGACTGGAACTGGTCGCTGAAGCCCTGCGGCTCGGCGTCCTCGCGCGGCGGCTGGCGCAGCGGCAGGCCCGCGCCGGTGGTCCCGGCGACCGTCGACTGCCCGGAGGACCCGTTCAGGTCCGAGGAGCGGCGCGGCGCGGGCGGGACGTCGGGGATCGGCGGCGGCGGGGGCATGAAGCTCTCGCGCTTGGGCGCCGCGGCCGGCGCGAGCGGGTTCGCGAAGGGGTCCTGCCCTTCGGCGAACGGGTCGCTGCGGGTCGCGGCCGCGAAGCGGTCCTGCGGGTACGCCTCGGGTTCGGGGGCCGGGTCGGCCGGGACGGTCGTCATGCCCTGGGCGACCTGGGAGACGAACCACGCGGGCAGGTATCCCTCGATCGGGAGGCCCGGGTTGACCGCGAGCCACCACTCCTCGTCCGGCCACGCCTCGGCGAGCGACTGGAAGGTCACCCTCCGCGACGATCCGGCGTTGTCGCGCAAGCACACCTGGAGCGCGGACTCCGACGTGAAAGCGAGGATATGGGTGCGATCGTCCGTGGTCCACGTGGCCCACGTGTCCGCACCCGTCCCGTTGACCCCCTCATAGGACAGTGGGAGCACGAGTTCGATCTGCGCCAGGATGCGGAAGTATCCGTCCTGGTCCTCGGCTCGCAGCGCTTCTCTGAGGCGGTGCTCGATCTCGTTACTGGGTTCCCACATCGATCCCACTCAGCCCTTCCCCCCTACCGGTCTTGGATGGGGCGGTGTCGAGCGAACGCGGCGTCCCCTCGCGATGGTCACCGTAACGCGAGGGCGTTGTCAAGCTTCGTTCAGTAGGCTGACAATAACGAAATCATAAAGGAGATCGCGTGTCATTCCCACGCTGTGGGCCTGTCGCTGTGTAACGATCCCGCTCTGATGGGGAACCGCGCTGCTCGATACGTGATGGCCTGCGTCTGTTCGACGCTGTTGGCGCTCTTGCTGTCCGCACCCTCCGGGGCCGCCTCGCCGGTCCCGTGGCAGGTCGCGGCGGCGGGGGCGCCGCCCGCCTGGCCGACGGCCGACGGCGCGGGGGTCGTCGTGGCGGTGGTCGACTCCGGCGTCGACGCCGACCACCCCGACCTCGCCGGCGCCGTGCTCCCCGGCCGCAGCTACGTCGACGCCGACCCGGGCGCCGAACCCCGGCTCCTGGCCCTCGGTTCGGACGAGGACCCGGTCTACGAGCGGGCCTTCGGACAGGCCGACCCGGTCGGCCACGGCACGGCCGTCGCGAGCCTCATCGCCGCCCGCCCGGTCGGCGGCCGCCCCGGGATGGCCCCCGCGGCCGAGATCCTGCCGGTGCGGGTCCTGGACGACGAGAACCGGTACCACGACTCGTCGATGGTCGGCGCGGCCGTGCGCTGGGCCGTCGACAACGGCGCCGACGTCGTCAACCTCTCCCTCGGCGGGCACTACGACTCCGCGCCGTTCGCCGAGGCCGTCGCCTACGCCGAGCGCCACGACGTGGTCGTGGTGGCCTGCACCGGGAACCTGAAGCCCGACGACGCCGGGGCGGACGGTGCGGGCGGGGAGGAAGAGGTGTGGTTCCCCGCCCGGATCGACACCGTCCTCGCCGTCACCGGCACCGACCGCGAGGGCGAGCGGTGGCGCACCGCCGTCGCCGGCGAGGGGACCGACCTCGCCGCGCCCGGCGCGGAGCTGACCGCGGCCGACGCCGCCGGGGGCCACAGGACCGTCACGGGCACGTCCTTCGCCGCCGCGATCGTCTCCGGCGCCGCGGCCCTGGTCCGCTCGGCCCACCCGGACTGGACCGCCGCGCAGGTGCGCCGGGCCCTGACCTCGACCGCGCACCCCGCGGGCGCCGGGCTCGGGGCCGGGATCGTCGACGCGGCCGCGGCCGTCGCCGCCGACCCCCCGCCCGCCGAGGTGTCCGCGTCCGTCCCCGCGGTCTGGAGCGCGGCGGCCACCGCCGCGGGCGGCGGGCTGCTCGGGCTGGGCGCCTTGCTCCTGCGAGGCCGCAGGCGGTTCGGCGTCCGCGCGCGTACCATGACGGGGTGACCGCCGCCGACGCCAAACGGACGAAATGATGGCCCGTACGCCGCGCCGAGACGGCGCCGAGACCGACCTCGCGAAGAAGCGGCGGGCCCGCAGGATCGACCGGCTCCTCGCCGCGGCCCACCCCGACGCGCACTGCGAACTCGACTACGCGGACCCGCTCCAGCTCGCCGTCGCCACGATCCTCTCGGCCCAGTGCACCGACGTGCGCGTCAACCTCACCACCCCCGCGCTGTTCGCGAAGTACCGCGACGCGGCCGACTACGCCGAGGCGAACCCCGAGGACGTCGAGGAGATCATCCGCCCGACCGGCTTCTACCGCAACAAGACCCGCTCGATCATCGGCCTCGGCAAGGCCCTCGTCGCCGACCACGGCGGCACGCTCCCCGAAGGCATGGACGAGCTGGTGAAGCTCCCCGGCATCGGCCGCAAGACCGCGAACGTCATCCGCGGCAACGCCTTCGGCGTCCCCGGCATCACCGTCGACACCCACATGATCCGGATCACCAACCGGCTCAAGCTGACCGACGGCAAGGACCCGGTGAAGCTGGAGTTCGCGCTCCAGAAGCTCATCGAGCCCCGCGAGTGGACCATGTTCTCCCACCGCATCATCTTCCACGGCCGCCGCGTCTGCATCGCCCGCAAACCCGCGTGCGGCGCGTGCACGCTCGCCTCCCTGTGCCCCTCCTACGGCGAGGGCCCCACCGACCCGGCCGAGGCCGCGAAGCTCCTCAGGGGCGACAACGTCGACGAGCTCATCCGCCTGGCGGCCGAGGCCGGCGCGGGACGGCGCGGCGAGCCCGCGGTGGGCCCGTGAGGCGGGCCCTGGCGGCCCTGCCGCTCCTGCTCCTCGCGGCCTGCACCGCCGCCCCCGACGACACCCCGGGCACCGACGGGCCCACGTGGTCCGTCGCGTGCACCTCCGGGACCGTCCCCGTCGCCGGCGTCGGCGACCTCGAACTCGACTGCCTCGGCGACGGCACCGCGACCGCCGTCGGCACCGCCGGGAAGCCCCTCGTGGTCGTCCTGTGGGCGAGCTGGTGCGTGCCGTGCCAGGACGAGGCCCCCGAGATCGAGGCGTTCTACCGGGCCCACGGCGACCAGGTCGACGTCCTCGGCGTCGACACCGCCGACACCGACGACAGGGGCCGCTGGTTCGCCGAGGACTTCGGCATGACCTACCCGTCCGTGGCCGACCCCGACGAGGAGGTCCGCATCGCGCTCGGCGTCCCGGCCCTCCCCGGCATCGCGCTCGTCGCCCCCGACGGCACCGTCGCGCGGCTCATCGTCGAACCCGGCGTCACCGCCGCGGGCCTCACCGAGGCCGCCGCCGACGCCTTCGGCCTGGAGCTGGCGTGAACCCGTCCTGGTGGGAGCCGCTGCTCAAGGCCGCGGCCGAGGCCCAGGGCCCGACCGCCGAGCGCGTCATCGAGGGCCACCTGCGCCCCCACGCCCGCGAGGACGCCCGCACCGCCGCGGTCCTGGTCCTGCTGTGCGAGAGCGGCTCCGGGCCCTCGGTCCTGCTCCAGCAGCGCGCCGCGACCCTGCGCCACCACCCCGGCGAGGTCGCGTTCCCCGGCGGCGCGGCCGACCCCGGCGACGCCGACGCGGCCGCCACCGCCCTCCGCGAGGCCGCCGAGGAGCTCGCCGTCGACCCGGCCTCGGTCAGCGTCGGCGCGACCCTCCCGCCGCTGTGGATCCCCGTCTCCGGCTTCGCCGTCACGCCCGTGCTCGCCCTGTGGCGCCGCCCCCACACCGTCGCCCCGCAGGCCGCCTCCGAAGTCGCCGCCGCGCACCAGGTCCCGCTCCCGCTCCTCGCCGATCCCGCCTCCCGCGGCACGGTCGGCTACCCGTCCGGGCGCAGCGGCCCCGGTTTCGAAGTCGCTGGCGTGCCGCTGATTTGGGGCTTCACCGCCGGGGTACTGTCGTGGCTACTGGACCTGGGCGGCTGGTCCCGCCCCTGGGACCGCGGACGCGCCATGGAACTCGAACGGCGCTAGCGGCTCTCGACCGATTGCGGGGTGGCGGATGAGCGCGAACGGTGCGGGACTCCTCGTCGACGTGATCATCGTGCTGCTGGCGCTCCTGTTCGCCGTCAACGGCTACCGGCAGGGCTTCATCCTCTCGGCCGCGACCTTCTTCGGCTTCCTCGGCGGCGCCCTCCTGGGCATCCAGCTCGCCCCCTGGGCCGCCGACTTCTACCGCGAGCCGGTCGCCAAGCTCGTGGTCGCCCTCGTCATCGTCTTCGCGCTCGCCCTCGGCGGCCAGGCCCTCATGACCGCGATCGGCTACCGGCTCCGCAAGAAGCTCAGGACCAACGGCTCCCGGCGCCTCGACCACTTCCTCGGCCCGATCATCTCCGTCGCCGCGGTCCTGCTCGTGACGTGGATGGCCGCCGCGCCCCTCGCGAGCCTGCCGCTCCCGGCGATCTCGGCCGCGATCCGCAACTCCAGCATCGTCGGCGGCATCGACGAGAACATGCCCGAGGCCGTCCGCGGGGTCTACGACCGCCTCCGCGAGGAGCTGAACACCTCCGGGATGCCGAACATCTTCTACGGCATCGACCCCACCCAGGTCCGCGACGTCGACCCGCCCGACCCCGAGCTGGCCGCCTCCTCAGTCGTCCGGGACGCCGAGGACTCGGTCCTCAAGGTGCACGGCTCGGCCGGCTCCTGCGACCGCCAGATCGAGGGCTCCAGCTTCGTCTACGACGACGAGCTCGTGGTCACCAACGCCCACGTGGTCGCCGGCACCGACGACGTCCGCGTCGAGTCCGAAGGCGACCTCCTCGAAGCCGAGGTCATCGTCTTCGAGCCCGACAAGGACCTCGCGATCCTCCACGTCCCCGGCCTCGGCGCCGACCCGCTGCCGATCGAGTCGGCCACCGCCGCCTCCGGCGACGACGCGATCGTCCTCGGCTACCCCGGCGGCGGCCCGTACACGGCCACGGCCGCGCGGGTCCGCGAGGCGCGCATCGTCACCGGCCCCGACATCTACGACGACGGCACCGTCACCCGCGAGGTCTACCAGCTCTACGCGCAGATCATCGGCGGCAACTCCGGCGGCCCGCTCCTCAACCCCGAAGGGGAGGTGATCGGCGTGATCTTCGCGGCCGCCGTCGACGACCCCGAGACCGGGTACGCGCTCACGATGGACGAGTCCGCGGCCGTCCTCGACGCGGGCCGCACCGCGAGCGGGGCCGTCGGGACCGGTTCGTGCACGTGATGTGCGATCTTGGGGAATCTCGTCCTTGCCTGATGTTGGGCCTGAGGTCACAATGCGGGTAGGCTGTATCGGTCGCCGTCGACGCATTCCGTTCACCGGAAGGAAACCACCCCTTGGCGAAGCTTGCGAGCCATAAGTTTGCGCAGCTGAGACGGCGAGGCGAGTCTCACGCGGTGACGCTCGGAACGGACGGAAGGCATTCATTCGGATACGAATGTCGATTCCGGCGGCACGGTGCGCATGTGGATTTACGGGGGTCTCGCTCCCGCAATGCGGACAAGAGGCATAGACTCAGTACTTGCACTAGCGGTGCGTTGAAGAAAGGTGCGAACGGACATGGAAGACGTATTGGCGAGAGCCGCCCTCTTCAAGGGGGTCGACCCTGAAGCTGTCGAGTCGCTCATCAAAGAGATGGAGTACGTCGACATCAACAAGGGCCAGACCGTCTTCACCGAGAACGAGCCGGGCGACAGTCTGTACATCGTCATGTCCGGGAAGGTGAAGCTCGGGCGCCGCTCCGCCGACGGCCGCCAGAACCTGATCGCGGTCATGGGCCCGTCCGACATGGTCGGCGAGCTCGCGCTCTTCGACCCCGGACCCCGCACCGCCACCGCCACCGCTCTCACCGACACTCGCATGGCCCGCCTGTCCAAGACCGCGCTGCGGCCGTGGCTCGCGAACCGCCCCGAGATCGCCGAGCAGCTGCTCAGGGTGATAGCACGCCGGCTGCGTCGCACCAACGACTCCATGGCGGACCTCATCTTCACCGACGTGCCCGGCCGCGTGGCCAAGGCCCTGCTGCACATGGCGAGCCGCTTCGGCACCCGCGACGGCGGCGTCCTGCGCGTCACCCACGACCTCACCCAGGAGGAGCTGGCCCAGCTCGTCGGCGCCTCCCGCGAGACCGTGAACAAGGCCCTCGCCGACTTCGCCGGGCGCGGCTGGCTGCGCCTGGACGGCAAGAGCGTCATCATCATGGACCCGGAGCGCCTCGCCCGCCGCGCGCGCGTGTAACGCTTCCGGACGAACTTCGGGGCCCTCGGCATCGCCGGGGGCCTTCGTCGTTCGCCAGGTAGTGCCCCTCATCACCTCCGGTAGCGCCCTTGGGCGAATGGACGCCCGCAGGTCCCGCCGTTTAGACTTCCGGTAACCATCCCGGAGTCTGACTGAAGGAGCGTTGTGGCAGGGCAACTGAACGTCGAGGTCGTGGCAGTCGACTCGAAGGTGTGGTCCGGAGCGGCCAAGGCCGTCTACGCCCGCACCACGGAAGGCGAACTGGGCGTCCTGCCCGGCCACCAGCCGCTCCTGGGCGAGCTGCGCATCGACAGCACGGTCCGCGTCCAGCCGGCCGAGGGCGGCGAACTCGCCTGGAAGATCGAAGGCGGCTTCCTGTCGGTCACCACCGAGGGCGTGACCATCCTCGCCGAGACCGCCGAAGCGGTCGCCCCCGCTTCGGCATAGCCATGCTGAAGGCACTGCTGATCGTCGCCGCACTGGCGGCGGCCGTCGCGGTGTTCCTGGTGCTGACCTACGTCCGGCGCTCGTTCTTCTCCCGCTCGGGCTCGGTCGCCATGGCCGCCCGCCTCTCCAAGCACATGGCAGGCCGCGGCTGGGCCCCCGGATTCGCGGTCTACGAGCGGGGCACGCTCCGCTGGTACCGCATGTTCTCCCTGGCGTTCGGGCCGCGCTACGCGCTCTCGCGCCACGACCTCCAGATCGCCGACCGCCGCGTGCCGGTCGGCCCGGAGGCGCAGATCTTCCCCCCGGAGGTGGCGATCCTCCGCTGCATGAACGCCGCCGGCGAGGTCGAGCTCGCGATGACGACCTCGGCCGTCACCGGGTTCCTAAGCTGGCTCGAGGCCGCCCCGCCCGGGGCCGCGTTCTACAGCAAGAGCGACTGACGCGGCGCCCGCCCCGGTCCCCCGGGGCGGGCGCCTCCGTCTACGCCACCGGTTCGACCGACTGCGTGAACCGCGCTTCGCCGTCGATGTCCTTGAGCGCCACCGTGAGCACCTCGGTCTCGGCGTCGATGCGCACCTCGCCGAAGAACTGGTAGCCCGTGGCCGGCGAGGTGTTCGCGGCCGGCGGGGCCTCGACGAAGACCGCCTCCGGGCCGAACGTCGCGTCGAGCTGGTTGGGCCCGAACGCCCCCGCGTTCAAGGGCCCCGACACGAACTCCCAGAACGGGTCGAAGTCCTGGAACACCGCCCGGTCGGGGCTGTAGTGGTGCGCGGCCGTGTAGTGCACGTCCGCGGTCAGCCACACCATGTTCCGCACCTCCTCGCGCTTGCAGTACGACAGGAGGTCGGCGATCTCGGTCTCGCGGCCCATCGGCGCGCCGCCGGTCCCCTCGGCGATGCCCTCCCACGCGCCCGCGCCGTCGCCGACGAGGAGCCCGATCGGCAGGTCCGCCGCGATGGCCTTCCAGGTCGCCTTGGAGCGGCGCAGCTCGCGCTTGAGCCACGCGAGCTGCTGCGCGCCGAGGACCTGCCCGGTGGCGCCGTCGGCGTCCGGGTTGGCGCTCTTGTAGGTCCGCATGTCGAGCACGAACAGGTCGAGCAGCGGCCCGTACCCGACCTTGCGGTAGATCCGGCCCGCGGCGTCGAACCCGCCGGGCGTGTACTCGGCGAACGCCTGCCGGGCCCGCGCGGCCAGCACGTCGACGTCCTTCTCGGTGTACTGCGGCAGGTCCAGGATCTCGCCGGGGTACCAGTTGTTGGTGACCTCGTGGTCGTCCCACTGGTTCACCATCGGCACCCGCGCCAGGTACGCGCGCAGGTTGTCGTCGAGCAGGTTGTACTTGAACTGGCCCCGGTACTCCGCCAGGGTCTCGGCGACCTTCGCCTTCTCCTCCACGACGGTGTTGCGCCAGGTGGTCCCGTCCGGGAGTGCGACGGTCTCGACCAGCGGCCCGTCGGCGTACACGAAGTCGCCCGAGCACAGGAAGAAGTCCGGTTCGGCGTCGGCCATGGCCTGGAAGATCCGGTACCCGCCGAACTCGGGGTTGATTCCCCAGCCCTGCCCGGCGAGGTCGCCCGACCACTGGAACACCACGTCGCGGCACTCGTCCGCGGCGGTCGTGAACGAGCCCTCCAGGGCCTCGGACCTGCGCTCGCCCTCGGCGCGGACCCGGTAGTGGTAGGTCTTCCCGGGGGTGAGCCCGCTGAGCCGCAGCTTCCCGGTGTAGTCGCTCGCGGACGTGAGCGAGGGGCCCTTGATCTCGCGGGCGTGCTTGAAGTCCGGGCGGGTCGCGAGCTCCACGCGCATCCGCGAGCCGCGGTCGGCGCGGGTCCACAGGACCGCGCCGCGCTCGGTGACGTCGCCGGACTGGACGCCGTGGGTGAGCTGCGGGCGCGAGGCCGCGAACGAGATGCCGGGGGTGCCGAGGAGGACGGCGCCTCCGGCTCCGGCGGCGAGCAGTTTCCTTCGGTCGATGGGCACGGTGGCCTCCAATGCGAGCGGGGTGTCGGCGGTCGCCCCTCACGCTCGCAGACGCCGGTGGCACCGGAGTGGCCCGAACGTGAACAGAAGGCCCCGCGCTCCGGACGGCCGAGGCCGGGGTGTTCCGGAGCGCGGGGCGGGAGGCCCTTCCGTCAAGCGCCGAGGCGCGGGAAGGGCTTGGTGGAGAAGACGACTTCCAAAGGCACCTCGAAGTACTCGGCGAGCTTCAGCGCCAGGTACAGGCTGGGGCTGTACTCGCCGCGTTCGAGGTAGCCCACGGTCTGGTAGTGCACGCCGAGGGCCTCCGCGAGCTGGCGGCGCGAGACGCCCCGCTCCGCGCGCAGCATCGCGATCCGGTTGTAGACCTCGTCCCCGGCCACGGCTCGATCACCAGTCCCGCTGCATGTCGGCGCGGCGCGCGGCCACGGCCGAGCCCGACTCGCGCCGCGACATCCGCCGCAGCAGCCTGGGCGCCAGGGCCATCGAGACCACCGCCCACAGCGCGAGCACCGCGAACATCGTCAGGGTCCGCCACTCGCCGCCGATCTCGACGGCGGCCATGGAGTCCGGGAGCAGCGCGTGCCGCATCCCCAGGCCCATCCAGTACATCGGGAAGACCTGGCCGATCCCCTGGAGCCAACCGGGGAGCGCGGTGATCGGGTAGAAGATCCCCGAGATCGCGACCATGCCCATGATCGGGAACATCACCAGGCCCATGTTCTTGGGGTTGTCGAGCAGCGCCCCGAGGACCGCGCCGATCGGCAGGGTCGCGACGATCCCCATGGCGAGCACGGCGATGAAGACCATCCACCGGTCGGGGGTCCCGAACTCCAGCCCGTCGAACAGCGGGAGGCCCACCGCGAGCAGCGCGATCGCGGTGACGCTGATGAACATCGCGGTCGACACGAGGTGCCCGACCAGGTAGCCGGTCATGCCGCCGGGCATCGACTTGGCGCGCAGGAGCGTGCCGTTGGTGCGGTCCATGGCGAGGGCGCCGACCATGCCGATGATCCCGCCGAAGACCACGTTCATGCCGATGAGGCTCGGCATGTTCATGGAGCCCAGGGAGACCGGGGCGCCTTCGAAGTCCGCGCGCTGCATGAACAGCAGGACGACGATGGCGATGGCGGTGGGCATGATGAAGCCCATGAGGTCGCCGATGCTGGTGAGCGAGACCTTGGTCTCGATGACGGCCCGCTTCCAGCCGGTGCGGTACTCGTGGAGGGTGGTGCTGCCGCTCATCGGGTGGCCTCCTGAAAGGTGTCGACCGCGGTGTCCGCGTCGCCGGCCTCGAAGCGGGCGACGAGTTCGAGGTAGGCGTCCTCGAGGCTGGCGCGGTGGATCTCGAGTTCGGTGACCGCGCCGTCGTCGGTCGCCAGGAGCTTGCGGACGAAGTCGGTGGCGTCGTCGGTGGGGTGGATCTGGAGGGCGCCGTCCTGGACCCACTTGACCTCGGCGGTGGTGGAGGCGGCGCGGGCGAGCTGGTCGGGCGAGCCGTCGGCGATGATGCGGCCGCCGGCGAGGATGAGGATCCGCTCGGCGAGCTTCTCGGCCTCGTCGAGGTCGTGGGTGGTGAGCAGGATCGTGGTGCCGTCGAGGTCGGTGAGGCGGTGGATGAGCTCGTGGAACTCGCGCCGCGCGTGGGGGTCGAACCCGGTGGTCGGCTCGTCGAGGAACAGCAGTTCGGGCTTGCCGATGATGCCGAGGGCGACGTCGAGGCGGCGGCGCTGGCCGCCGGAGAGGGTGCGGATGCGCTGGCCGGCCTGCTCGGCGAGGCCGACGAGTTCGAGGAGTTCGTCGGGGCCGTAGGGGTCGGCGTAGGGCCGGTAGTAGTCGGCGAAGTGGGTGACGGCGTCGCGCACCTTCCACTTGCCGTTGTCGCGCCATTCCTGGAGGACGACGCCGAGTTTGGCGCGCCACGCCTCGCCGCCGGCGGCGGGGTCGACGCCGAGGACCTGCACGTCGCCGCCGGAGCGGCCGCGGAAGCCTTCGAGGATCTCGATGGTGGTGGTCTTGCCGGCGCCGTTGGGCCCGAGGAGGGCGGTGACGCCGCCGGGCTGCACGGTGAGGTCGAGGCCCTTGAGCACGTCCTTGTCGCCGTAGCGCATCCGCAGGTCGGACACGGCGATCGTGGGCCCGTCGTGAACCGGGGGGTGTCCCATGGTCATCTCCGTCGTAGTGTTTCTCTCGTATGTAGCACTCATACTACATCTCGTCGGAGACCTCCGGCAACCCGTACAAGTCGAGGGGCCGTCCACCGCGCGGTGGACGGCCCCTGCTGCGGAAGGGGATCTAGGTCCGGCGCTTCTCGCCGGAGCGGGCGAGGACCCGCTGGAGCAGGATGAACGCCAGGAGCAGGGCCCCCATGACGATCCGCGCCCACCACGAGGACAGGTTCCCCTGGAAGGCGATGAGGGTGTTGAGCATCCCCCAGACCATGACGCCGGCGACGGTGCCGAGGACGAACCCGGCCCCGCCGGTGAGGAGGGTCCCGCCGATGACGACGGCGGCGATGGCGTCGAGCTCGGTGCCGACGTTCGCGAGCGGGTTGGCGCTCTTGGTCGCGAACGCGGCGAGCACGCCCGCGAGGGCCGCGCAGCACCCGCTGATCGCGTACACGCCGATCTTGGTGCGCGCCACCGGCAGGCCCATGAGGAGCGCGGAGGTCTCCGAGCCGCCGACGGCGTACACGCCGCGCCCGAAGCGCGTGTAGTGCAGCACCACGAAGGCGACGGCGACGACCGCGAAGGCGACGAACGACAGGTACGGGAGCCAGAAGCCGCCGTCGCGGACCTCCCCGAAGTCGACGTGGGTCATGCCCCACTGGAAGAAACCGATCTCGCGCATCGACACGTCGGTCGCGGAGATCTGGAGCGTCAGGCCCCGGAACAGGAACAGCCCCACCAGGGTCGCGATGAACGGCTGCACGTGGAAGTAGTGGATGACGGCGCCGACGAGCAGCCCCCACGCGGTGCCGAAGGCGAGCACGAGGACCGTCGCGAGGGGCGCGGCGACGCCCGCGTCGACGGTGAGCCACGCGCACGCCATGGTCGCGAACGCCATCACCGACCCCACGGACAGGTCGATGCCGCCCGAGAGGATCACGAAGGTCATGCCGACGGCGACGACCAGGAGCGGGGCGTTGTCGATGAACAGCTTGGCGACGACCTGCGGGTTGTCGAAGTTCGGGTAGTTCGCGACGCCGCCGAGGTACAGGGCGGCGAGCAGCCCGATCGTGGCCCCGATGGGGACGTACCTGGTGAGGCCGTCGAACAGCTTGGAGCGCGTGGGCCGCGCGGTCAGGGTCGGGGCGGTCATGACGCGGCCTCCTCGGCCTGGGCGGGCGCCGGCGCCTCGGGCCGGCGCCGGAGCGGTCGCAGCACCCAGCCGCGGAACTCGGGGCTCTGGAGCAGCGCCACGGCGAAGACCACGACGGCCTTCGCGGTGAACTGCCACTGGCTGGAGAGGCCGACGTTGATGATGGTGTCCTCCAGGGTCCCGATGATGACCACGCCGATCGCGGTGCCCAGCAGGAAGAACCGGCCGCCGAGGAGCGCGGTGCCGCCGATGACGACGGCGAGGATCGCGTCGAGCTCGATCCACAGGCCGCCGTTGTTGGCGTCGGCGCTGCCGAGGTTGGCCGCGCCGATGAGCCCGGCGAGGCCCGCGCAGAGCCCGCACACGAGGTACACCAGGACGGTGATGCCCCGGGACCGGATGCCGGCGAGGCGGCTGGCCTCGGGGTTGCCGCCGACGGATTCGAGCAGCATCCCGAGCGCGGTCCGGCGGGTGAGCAGCGCGAGCGCGGTGAGTACGAGGGCGGCGATCCAGATGGGGATCGGGACCGTCAGGAACGCGCCCCTGCCCAGTTCGGTGAACGGGCTGGCGTCCTGGACCTTCGGGATCTGCCCGCCGGTGACGAGCTGGGCGATGCCGCGTCCGGCGATCATGAGGACGAGCGTGGCGACGATCGGCTGGATGCCGAAGTGCGCCACCATGACCCCGTTCCAGGCGCCGATGGCGGCGGTGGCGGCGAGGGCGAGCGCGACCGCGGCGAGCACGAGGCCGCCCGCGGTCTGGTCGGGCGCGTCGATGATCGTCTGGCAGGCGATGGCCGCGCCGATGGCGTAGACCGCGCCCACGGACAGGTCGATGCCCTTGGTGGCGATGACGAGCGTCATCCCGAGCGCGATGAGCAGCAGGGGCGCGGAGCGGCGCAGGATGTTGACGAAGGCGCCGCCGAGGCGCCCGTCGTCGTTGACGCTGGGGACGATGAAGTCGACGCCGGTGGCGACGATGTTGACGGCTATGAGCGCCAGCAGGATCAGGACCGGCCACAGCAGGCGCTTGGCGTAGGCGTTCACGGCTCCCGGCCTCCCGCGACGATGGTGTCGACGATGTGCTCGCTGGTCAAGTCGGCCTCGGCTTCGAGTACGGCGATGAGTTCCCGGTCGCGCAGGACCGCGATCCGGTCGGAGAGGCGGGTGACCTCGTCGAGTTCGGCGGAGACGAACAGGACGGCCATCCCGTCGGCGGAGAGCTCGGCGACGAGCCGCTGGATGTCGGCCTTGGCGCCGACGTCGATGCCGCGCGTGGGCTCGTCGAGGATGAGCAGTTTCGGTTCGACGAGCATCCAGCGCGCCAGGAGCACCTTCTGCTGGTTGCCGCCGGAGAGGTTCCGCACGGGCATGTCGGGGTCGGCGGGGCGGATGCCGAGCTTGTCGATGAACGCCGCCACGAGCTTGTCCCGGCGGGCCGGCGGGACGGACCTGGCCCAGCCGCGGGACGCCTGCATCGCGAGGATCATGTTCTCGGCCACCGTCAGGTCCCCCACGAGCCCTTCGGTCTTGCGGTTCTCGGGGCAGAACGCGATGCCGCGGGCGGCGGCGGTCCGCGGGTTGTGCCCGCCGACCCTCCTGCCCGCGAAGCGCAGGCTCCCGGAGTCGGCCCGGTCGGCGCCGGCGATGAGCCGCGCGGTCTCGGTGCGCCCGGACCCGAGCAGCCCGGCCAGCCCCACGACCTCGCCGCGCCGGACCGTGAGGTCGTAGGGGGCGATGGACCCCTTGCGGCCCAGGCCGACCGCTTCGACCAGCGGTTCGCCGTCGGCCACGTGGTGGGCGGCGGCGGTCCGCTCGATCTGCTCCAGGGCCGCGGCCTCGCGGCCGAGCATGTGGCCGATGAGCGCGTTCTGCGGGAGGTCCGCGGTGGCCCACTCGCCGACGAGCGCGCCGTTGCGCAGCACGGTCATCCGGTCGGCGACCGCGTAGACCTGGTCGAGGAAGTGGGAGATGAACACGAGCGCGGTGCCGTCGGCGGCGAGGCGGCGCATGACCCCGAGGAGCACCTCCACCTCGTCGCGGTCGAGCGAGGAGGTCGGCTCGTCGAGGATGAGGACCTTCGCCTCGATGTCGACGGCCCTGGCGATGGCGACGAGCTGCTGCACGGCGATCGAGTACGCCCCCAGGGGCGCGGCGACGTTGAGGTCCACGCCGATCCCGTCCAGGAGCTCGGTCGCGCGGCGGCGCATGGCCCGGAAGTTGATGAACGGCCCGAGGCGCGGTTCGCGCCCGGCGAGCAGGTTCTCGGCCACCGACAGGTTCTCGGTGAGGTTCACCTCCTGGTAGACCGTGGAGATCCCGGCGGCCTGGGCCGCCTTGGGGCCGGAGAAGCGGACCGGCTCGCCGTCGAGCAGGATCTCCCCCGCGTCGTGGCCGTGGACGCCGGTGAGCACTTTGATCAAGGTGGACTTCCCGGCGCCGTTCTCCCCCATCACGGCGTGGATCTCGCCGGGTCTGAGGGCGAGGTCGACGCCGTCGAGGGCGCGGACGCCGGTGAAGTCCTTCACGATGCCGGTCATGCGGACCGGGGCGGCATCGGGCATGGGACCCGTCCTTCATGGGAAGCGGAGCCGCCGCCCGGGCCTCGCGGCCCGGGCGGCGGCGTCGTCTGCTGGGGCTAGAACTGGCGGTTGGGGAGCTCGGCCTCGAACTGGGTCGCGTCGAACGCGCCCTCCTCGACCGGGGTGAACTTCTCGACGGTCTCGCCGTCGGCGACCTGGACCACGACGTCCATCAGCTGCTCGCCGAAGACCGGGTTGCACTCGACGATGTAGTTGAGCTTGCCGTCGACGCCCGCCTGGAAGCCGGCCTTGGAGCCGTCGACGATGATGATCTGGATGTCGGTGCCGGGGGTGAACCCGGCCTCCTCGATCGCCTGGATCGCGCCCAGGCCCATCTCGTCGTTGTGGGCGTACAGCAGGTCGACGCCCTCCAGCCCGTGGGTCGTGATGAAGGTCTCCATGACCGCCTTGCCCTCTTCGGCGGTGAAGTTGCCGGACTGGGAGTCGACGATCTCGTAGTCCAGGCCCTCGGCGTCGAGCACCTCGAAGAACCCGGCCTTGCGGTCGTTCGCGGGCGCCGAGCCGGTGGTGCCCTGGAGCTCCAGGATGCGGGTGCCGTCGGTGTCGGCGGCGAACGTCTCGGCCGCCCACGTCCCGGCCTTGCGGCCCTCCTCGGTGAAGTCCGAGCCCAGGCGCGTCACGTACAGGTCCTCGTCGGCGGCCTCGATGCCGCGGTCGGCCAGGACCACGGGGATGCCGGCGTCCGCGGCCTCCTGGAGGACGTCGGTCCAGCCGGTCTCGACCACCGGCGCCAGCACGATGACGTCGACCTGCTGCGTGATGAAGTTGCGGACCGCCTCGATCTGCTTTTCCTGGTCCTGCTGCGCGTCGACGAACTTCAGCTCGGCGATGCGCTCGTCCGCCTCGGCGGCGGACTGGACGGAGGCGGAGTTGGCGGTGCGCCAAGCCGATTCGGCGCCGACCTGGGCGAAGCCGACCACGAGGCCGTCGCCGCCGCCGTCGCCCGAGTCGTCACCCCCGCCGCAGGCGGTGAGGCCGAAGAGGAGCGCGCCGGCGCCGATGCCGGCGAGGACTTGCTTGAACGCAGGGGTCTTGAGCACGGGGGTGTCGCCTTTCGAGAGGTGGGATTACAAGGGTTCTCGATATTTGCGAATATGCATGTTACCGCTCATATCCTCACCCGTGTGATCGCTCCCGTCAAGCGCGCCGACTGCCCTCGCGCCGTAACGATTTCACAACACGCCGCGAGCGGGCGGTCGGTCACTCCCGCGACGCCCCCGGCGCCCACAGCACGTCCCCGCCCGGATTCGCCTTGCGCGCCAATACGAACAACAGGTCCGACAGCCGGTTCAGGTACGTCACCGGCACCGCGTGCGTCACGTCCGGTTCGGACTCCAGCAGCGCCCACACCGAGCGCTCGGCCCGCCGCACCACCGTGCACGCCTGGTGCAGCAGCGCCGCCCCCGGCGTCCCGCCCCGCAGGATGAACGAGCGCAGGCTCTCCAGATCGGCGTTGCACTCGTCGATCCAGCCCTCCAGACGCACCACATAGGACTCGTCGATCCGCAGCGGCGGGTACTTCGGGTCCGGCGCCACCGGCGTCGACAGGTCCGCCCCGACGTCGAACATGTCGTTCTGGACCGCCAGCAGGATCTCGGCCTCCCGCTCGCCGATCTCCCCCGCGTGGAGCGCGAGCGCCGTCCCGATCACCGCGTTGGCCTCGTCCACGTCCCCGTACGCCGCGAGCCGCACATGGGTCTTCGGGACGCGGGTGAAATCGGCGAGACCGGTCGTGCCGTCGTCGCCCGTCTTGGTGTAGATCCTGGTGAGATTGACCGCCATACCCCCGACCATATAGCCTCCCCACATGACACAAGTCGCGGTAATCGGTTCGGGACTCATGGGTTCGGGGATCGCACAGGTCACAAGCCTCAGCGGTGCCGACGTCACACTGATCGACACGGACGAGGGGGCGCTCGACCGGGCGCTGGCGGCGATCCGCTCCTCCCTCGACCGCTTCGTCGCCAAGGAGAAGACCACCGCGGAGGCCGCCGACGCGGCCCTCGCCCGCATCGCGGTCGCCACCGACCTCAAGGCCGCCGCGGGCGCCGAGATCGCCGTCGAGGCCGTCTTCGAGCGCCTCCCGGTCAAGCAGGAGGTCTTCCGGACGCTCTCGACGATCGTCGCCCCGGAGACCGTCCTCGCCACGAACACCTCGGCCATCCCGATCACGGAGATCGCCGCGGCCGCCACCCACCCCGAGCGCGTGGTCGGCACCCACTTCTTCTCGCCGGTGCCGATGATGCGGCTGTGCGAGCTCGTGCGCGGCATCCACACCAGCGACGAGGCCCTGGCGAAGGCCCGCGCCTTCGCCGAGGCCGCGGGCAAGACCTGCGTGGTCGTCAACCGGGACGTCGCGGGCTTCGCGACCACCCGCCTCATCTGCGCCCTCGTCAACGAGGCGGCCCGGCTGGTGGAGAACGGCGTCATCTCGGCCGAGGACCTCGACACGGCCTGCCGGCTCGGCTTCGGCCACCCGATGGGGCCGCTGGCGACCGCCGACCTCACCGGGATCGACGTCATCGCGCACGCGACCGAGAACATCTACGAGGACACCGCGGACCCGCAGTTCTTCCCGCCGGCGCTGCTGCGCCGCCTGGTCGCCGCGGGCGAGATCGGCCGCAAGAGCGGCAAGGGGTTCTTCGACTACGAAGGGTTATCCACAGGCCTGTGGACAGCCGGTGGTGCGGCTACGGCGAGACGAGTGTCGCGCGGGCGGGTGCCAGCACCCGCTCGCCGGCGCTGGTCGCGGTGATCGCCAGCTCCACGGAGCCGTCCTCCGACTTGCGAACCCTGCCCTCGACCTCGACGGCGGTCCCGCCCTCGGGCACGACCACGGGCTTGGCGAAGCGGGCGGTGAAGTCGGCGAGGCGGGCGTCGATCCCGGCGTCGGCGACCCATTCGAGGACCGCGCGCGAGACCAGGCCCATCGTGTACATGCCGTGGGCGATCACGTCCGGGAGCCCGGCGGCCTTGGCCGCGGCCTCGTCGAGGTGGATCGGGTTGCGGTCCCCGGAGGCGTCGGCGTACCGCTGGAGGTCCGCCCGCTCGACGGGGTAGGAGGCCGTGAAGACGACGGCCCCGACTTCGAGGCCGTTCACGCCGCCTCCCCCGGCTCCTGGGCCGGTGCCGCGACGAACAGCGTCGTCCACACCTCGGCCGCCACGCCCTCGCCGTCCTCGACGGCGGTGCGCAGCGACAGGAGGTCGTTCCCGGCGACGGTCTTGATCGACTCGACGGTGACGGCGCACGTCACCTCGTCGCCGGCCCGCAGGTCCCGGTGGTACGCGAAACGCTGCTCGCGGTGCAGGACGCGGCTCCAGTCGAGCCCGAAGTCGGGGTCGTCGATGAGCCGGTCCGCCGCGGGCAGCGTCAGCGAGATCAGGTAGGTAGGCGGAACCGCCCCCGTGTCCGGCAGCCCGAGGGCCTGGGAGAAGCGGGTCACCGACTCAGCGGTGATCGCCACGGGCGGGGTGGTCGGCAAGGACCGGCCTGCATACGAAGCGTTGAGCATGTACCAGGGGGCGGGGAAGACTAGCGGGTCTCTTTGTGGACCTGCGAGGTCTTGCAGCGCGGGCAGTACTTCTTGAGCTCGAGCCGGTCGGGGTTGTTCCGCCGGTTCTTCTTCGTGATGTAGTTGCGCTCCTTGCACTCCACGCACGCCATGGTGATCTTGGGGCGGACGTCAGTAGCCTTGGCCACGATGAGTGCCTTCCTCTACGGAACCCGCCGGGAAGCGGGTTCGACCTTCTTGCGAAAACAAAAACGGCGACCAGCGTAACGCAGTGGTCGCCGATTTCCAAAGTAGCGATGGGCAGGATCGAACTGCCGACACAACGATTATGAGTCGTTTGCTCTACCACTGAGCTACACCGCCGTGTGCTCACTGCCGCCAGATTGGCTCTGGGTGAGCAGTCCGACATCTCTCCGCTCGCGCGGCGAGGTGTCTCCGAGCCCCCTTACGGAATCGAACCGTAGACCTTCTCCTTACCATGGAGACGCTCTGCCGACTGAGCTAAGGGGGCGTTCGCGAGGCTTCCCTCGCGGCCTTGACAAGAGTACATGACCGGGCCGGACTCGCCGAACCGGGGCCCGCGTTGCGGTGCGGGCCACAGGGGGCCCTCAGACCACCCGCAGGCGGGCCTGGCCGCGGGTCCAGCCCTGCCCGTCGAGCCACGCCGCGAAGCGGTCGGGCGGCAGCGGGCGCGAGAAGTAGTACCCCTGGCCGGCCGCGCAGTGCAGCTCCCGGAGCTGCTCGACGGTCTGGTGCGACTCGATGCCCTCGGCGACCACGTCGATCGCGAAGTGCTTCGCGAGGCCCAGGACGGCCTCCACGATCGCCTTGTCGTCGTCGTCGGTCGCCATGCCCTGGACGAACCGCAGGTCGATCTTGATCTCCTGGACCGGCAGCCGCCGCAGGTACGCGAGCGAGGAGTACCCGGCGCCGAAGTCGTCGACCGAGAGCCGCACGCCCATCTCGTGGAGCCGGTCGAGGGCCGGGGTGAGGCGCGGCTCACCGGAGACCACGTCGTCCTCGGTGATCTCGAACGTCAGCCGCTCCGGGGGCACCCCGTGCTCCTCCAGCAGCGCCGCGACCCGGTCGGGGAACCCGGCGTCGGCGAGCGTGCGCGGCGACAGGTTCACCGACATCGGCAGCGGCCCGTCGTCCCCCGCCCACTCGGCCGAGCGCCGCAGCGCCTCGTCGAGGACGGTCTCGGTGAGCTGCCCGAGCTGCCCGGTGGAGGCGGCGATCGGGATGAACTCCTCGGGGGCGACGGTCCCGTACGTCGGGTGCGGCCACCGCACGAGCGCTTCGGCGCCGATGACGGCCCCGCCCGCGTCGAAGTCCCGGTCGAGCCGGACCTTCGGCTGGAAGTGCACTTCGAGCCGGCCCCGGTCCAGGGCCCGGCGCAGGTCGGCGGCGAGGCCGATGCGCCGCAGGCTCTCGGACTCGAGCCCGGCGTGGTAGAGCTGGACGCCGTCGGCGGCGGTCTTCGCCTGCCGGGTGGCGCCGTCGACGCGCTTGAGCAGCTCGTCGGCGTCGGCCGCGAAGTCCGGGTGCGTGACCACGCCCACGGCCGCCGACAAGTTGACCGAGACCCCGCCGACCTCGAACGGCCCCTGGATGCCCGCCCGCAGCCGCCGCGCGGTCTCGACGGCGGCCTCGGTGGACGCCAGGCGCGTCTGGAGGATGAACTCGTCGGAGTCGATCCGCCCGATGAACGAGGCGGCCGGGGCCTGCTCCTTGATCCGCCGCGCGACCTCGCGCAGGGCGGTGTCGCCCGCCTCGTGCCCGAGCGCGTCGTTGATCTCGTGGAGCGAGTCCACATCGAACATGAACACGGCCACGACCTCGCCTGGGACCGTGATCGACAGGGCCTCCTGGAGCGCCTGGAGCGACCGGCGCCGGCTCGGCAGGCCCGTGAGCGGGTCGTGGTACGCGTCATAGCGGAGCTGGTCGAGCAGCCGCTCGTTCTGGACGGCGATGCCCACGGAGGCCGCGATCGTCTCCAGCAGCTGGAGGTCGATCGGCAGGAAGTGCGAGAGCTCGCCGCCGATGCGGTCGGCCACCGAGAGGCACCCGTAGACCTCCTCGCCCGAGCGCAGCGGCACGAGCATCGCGCCGCGCAGTCCGGCCGCCTCGAGTTCGGCGAACCGTTCGGCGCCGCCGTGCTTGGGGCTCAGCAGGACCCCGGTGCCCGACTCCATGACCTGGCGCTGGAGGTTGTCGGGGATCGGGTCGAGGTCGGTGAGCCCGGCGTCGTCCACCGCGGAGGTGAGCCGGATCTGCGAGTACCGCCCGGAGGCGGGGACCCACACGGTCGCCGACTCGGCCGACAGGATGTCCCGCAGGCGCCCGAGCATGGCGTCGATGAGCCGCTTGGAGCTGACGGAGTCGACCACGAGCTGGGTGAAGTCGTTGAGTTCGCGCAGGACCTGCCGCTGGCGCCGCAGCGCCATGTAGCTGCGCGCGAGGTACACGAACGCGACCACGATGAGCCCGATGAGGACCCCCGACCACACGGTCGCGTCCAGGAGCACCAGGAAGACCACGCCCACGCACGCGGCCAGGACCGGGCCGACCATGGTGAGCAGGAACCCGCTCCACGCCTTGACCACCGCCGCCCATCCGGACAGGAAGTACAGCATGGCGGACATGAACACCGTCGTGACCACGCCCATGAGGACGATCGCGGAGACGAGGATGAGCCAGGTCCGCGGCGAGGAGGCCGCGCCGAGGTGCATGTACTGGACGTACAGCGCGGCGACGGCCGTCCCCGCCGTGGTGATGCCGGTGTTGAACGTGGGCTTGAGCAGCCCGATGTCCTCGCGGATGTAGCGGCGCCCGAAGAACAGGCCCGCGGCGAGGAACTTGGTGGCCACCACCCAGAACGGCGGGAGGTAGAACAGGGCGATGACCATCGGGATGTCGGTCAGGTTGAACGAGATCCCCACGCCGCGGGCGTGGTGCTGGACCAGCAGGCCCTGGCACAGGAAGAACGCGGCGACGAACAGCACGAGCTGCGTCACCGGGTAGGTCTCGGGCGGGCCGAACAGGACGAGGCCGAGGACGCCGGTCCCCATCACGACGCCGGTGGTGACCCGGGCCATGACGCGGTCGAACGCCTCGCGTCGCTCCCCCGTCATCGGCATGCCAGCGCGACCGCCCTCCGCGGCTAGCTGAGTTCGCCGGAGCCGCGGAGCGCGGTGAAGCTCAGCTCACCGGAGCCGCCGCCGGCGGCGAGGACGTCGCTGATCTCACCGGATCCGCCGTCGGTCTCGTCGTCGCTGATCTCGCCCGAGCCGCCGCCGGACTCGCCGGTGGGGCCGGCGGTGCTGATCTCGCCGGAGCCGCCGCCTTCGTTCGCGCTGATCTCGCCCGACCCGCCGCCTTCGGACGCGGCGTACGCGGTGCCGGCGATCAGGCCGAGGGCAATCAGGCCAGCGGCGACGGCAGCGCCGATCTTCTTGAAAAGTCTGGCCGGTTTCACAGGGCCTCCCGTGAGTGGTGGGTACGTTCAGTCAAGGGGACCAGTGAGCCCATGGTGCCACAGTCGGATCGCACTAGGGAAGGCTTGCGACCGTGATTCTCGTGCTCTTTCTGGTTCAGCCCTACGTGTGAGTAGGGCCGGTGGCCATTGTCTCCGATGACCGAACCGGCCTCGCTGACGGGTCCGTCGTTCGCAGTCCATGACACGGTAGGCGACTATAGGTTAGGCTAGCCTTACTCTCGAAGACGATCACCTCCCGCTAAGGAATGACGCCCATGTCTGCTGACACCGCCTCCGCGATGTCGTTCTCGGCCCGGATCCGCGAGGCATCGTGGGCGCGCCACCAGGGGCTCGACCCCGCTTCCGCATCGGAGGGCGACCGCGGGCCGGGACTGTTCGACCGCCTCTTCGAGGGTTCCCTCTCCGCCGGGGATTACACCCGCTGGCACGCGCAGCAGTACTTCGTCTACGCGGCGATCGAGTCCGCGGGCGACCGGCTGGCCGCCGACCCGGTCGCCGGGCCCTTCGTCTTCGCCGAACTCGCGCGCCTCGCCTCCCTCGAATCCGATCTGGAGTTCCTCATGGGGCCCAAGTGGCGCTCGGGGATCGCACCGCTCGAATCCACCCGCGCCTATGTGGACCGCGTCACGGAGGCGTCCGCGACCCCGGGCGGCTACATCGCCCACGCCTACACCCGCTACCTCGGCGACCTCTCCGGCGGCCAGGCGTTCGGCAAGGCCGCCCGCCGCGCGTACGGCTTCGAGAACGAGGGCGCCTCCTTCTACGTCTTCACCGGGATCGAGAGCCCCAAGGCGTTCAAGGACGAGTACCGCGCGCGCCTGGACGCAGTGGACCTGGACGAGGACGCCAAGGACGCCCTGGTGGCGGAGATCCTCCTCGCCTACGACCACAACGGCGCGGTCCTCGCCGAACTGGGCGCGAACCTCGACCGGAACCCGTTCGACCCCAAGGTGATCGCCGCGATCTGCCACCACATGAACCACGACCACGCCGACGACACGCTCGTCATCTGCCGCGGCACGGGCGGCCGGCGCGAGGCGAGCGGCGCCCGCATGACCGGCTTCGACGGCGAGGGCGCCGACTTCGCGGCGGCCGTCGGCGGCGAGGAGGTCCCGGTCCGGATCGAGTGGGCCCGGCCGCTCACCGAGCGCGCCGAGGTCCGCCCCGAGATCGTGCGGATCTTCACCGAGTCGAGGGAACTGCTGGGGGCCCGACCCTTACCGTTCCGCAATGTCCTGATTGTCGCGACACGCCGGGCGGTGACGAATCTCCCCCGCCCGGCGTCCGCGGCGCTACCGTGGGCCGGTTGCCAAGCTCACGGACGGCCCCCCGGAGCCCGCGCCAGTCCGCGGCCCGCCGCCCCGTCCGATGAGTCAGACCTCGACCCGGAGGATGCGTTGTCCGACACCGGACCGGTAGCCGCCGCTTCCATGAGGCGTCACGCCGCCCGGCCGCACCGCACGAGGGGCCAGCACCGCGCCTCGTGGGCCGCAGAACTCTCCCCGCTCCTGGCGGGGACCCAGCGCCGCTACACCGCCGTCGTCGGCTCGGCCGTCGCCGGTGCCTCGGTCGTCGCGATGGCGACCGCGGCCGGTATGCCGTCGGGCGACGAGCCCGCGCCGTCGCGGGCGGTGGACGACATCGCCGCCCTCGCCGCCGAGGCGAGCGTCCCCGAGGGCACCGCGCCCGGCGCCGACGCCGCGGACGAGGGCGCCGCCGCGTCCCCGGCCGCCGCCGCCGCCGACGCGGCCGCGCCCCCCGAACGCACCACGCCGGTGACGGGCCAGGACGCCCAGATCAAGTGGAAGCCCATGCTCGACGAGATCACCATCACGTCGCTGTTCGGGCAGCGCTGGGGCCGCAACCACAACGGGGTCGACTTCGACGCCGAGACCGGCGACCCCGTCTACGCCGCCTACCCGGGCACCGTGAAGCACGCGGGCTGGGAGTCGGGGTTCGGGAACCTCGTCATCATCGACCACGGCGACGGCGTCGAGACCTACTACGCCCACAACTCGGCCGTGAGCGTGAGCCCGGGCGACTGGGTCGACTCGGGCACCCACATCGCCGACGCCGGGAACACCGGTTTCTCGTTCGGCTCCCACGTCCACTTCGAAGTGCACGTGGACGGGCGGCCGGTCGAGCCCCTGGACTACCTGTCCGGCGCCGGCCTGGACCTGCGCTAGGACCGCCGCTAGAGCTTCGTCACCGGCGCCAGGCGCAGGATCACCCATTTGGGCTCGCCGTCGCCGAAGTCGATGCGCGCCTGGGCCCGCGGGCCCGAGCCCTTGAGCTCCACGACCCGTCCGAGCCCGTACTTGTCGTGCGTGACCCGGTCCCCCACGTCGAGCATGGGGACGTCGCCGGAGGCGCGCATGACGATCGGCTGGCCGAACGAGGGCGCCTTCGACTTGACCACCCGCGGCGGCGGCGCCGACTCCGTCCACTCGATGAGGTCCCCGGGGATCTCGGCGAGGAACCGGCTGGCGGCGTAGTACTCCGGCTGCCCGAAGATGTTCCGCGTCCCGGCCCGCGTCAGGTGCAGGTGCTTGCGCGCGCGGGTCAGCCCCACGTACGCGAGCCGCCGCTCCTCCTCCAGGTCCCCCGGCTTGCTCATGGACCGCTCGTGCGGGAACAGCCCGTCGTCGAGACCGGTGAGGAACACGGTGTCGAACTCCAGGCCCTTCGCGGTGTGGAGGGTCATGAGGGTGACGACCCCACCCTCCTGGGACTCGGGGTCGGGGATCGAGTCGGCGTCGGAGACGAGCGCGACGTGCTCCAGGAACGAGGGCACGTCCGCGGTCAGGTCCGCCTCGTCCTCGTCGACGGTGCCGCGCACGACCTGCTCGGTGAACTCGTGCGCGACCGCCACGAGCTCCTGGAGGTTCTCGATGCGGCCCTCGTCCTGCGGGTCCTTGGACTGCTCCAGCCCGTCGAGGTACCCGGTGTCGGTGATGAGCTTGTCGAGGACCTCCTCGGGCGGCGCGGTCCGCGCGAGTTCGGTGGCGGTGTCGATGATCTCGCAGAACCGCCGGATCCCGGGCCGGGCCCGGCCGGAGATCCCGGCGGCCTCGTCGGCGCGGTGCAGCGCCTCGGGGAACGACACCTTCAGCCGGGCCGCGAGCGCCTCGACCTCGGCCACGGCGCGGTCGCCGACGCCGCGCTTGGGCGTGTTCACCACCCGCATCGCCGAGACCGTGTCGTCGGGGTTCGCGGTGAGCTTGAGGTACGCGAGCATGTCGCGGACCTCCTTGCGCTCGTAGAACCGGACCCCGCCGACGACCTTGTACGGGATGCCGCGGCGCACGAAGACCTCTTCGAACGCGCGCGACTGCGCGTTGGTGCGGTAGAAGATCGCGGTGTCGCCGAAGCTCGTGTCGCCGGCGTCGACCAGCTCGTCGATGCGGCCGGCGACCCACGCGGCCTCGTCGTGCTCGTTGTCCCCGGTGTGCCCGAGGATCGAGGAGCCGGGGCCCTCGTCGCTCCACAGCCGCTTCTCGCGCCCGCGCTCGGTGTTGTTGCGGATGACCCCGTTGGCGGCGTCGAGGATCGTCTGCGTGGAGCGGTAGTTCTGCTCCAGCAGGATCGTCTTGGCGTCGGGGAAGTCCCGCTCGAACTCGATGATGTTGCGGATCGTGGCGCCGCGGAACGCGTAGATCGACTGGTCGGCGTCGCCGACCACGCACAGCTCGGACCGGTCGTCGCCGGTGCCGACCAGCTCGCGCACGAGCGTGTACTGGGCGTGGTTGGTGTCCTGGTACTCGTCGACCATGACGTGGCGGAACCGCAGCCGGTAGGACCTGGCGACCTCCGGGAACGCCCGGAACAGGTGCACCGTGGACCCGATGATGTCGTCGAAGTCGACGGCCTGGGCCAGGCGCAGGCGCTCGTCGTACTGCGCGTACACCTCGGCGACGAGCTTGGCGCGGGCGTCGTCGGCGGCCGAGGCGGCCTGGTCGGGGCCGATGAGCTCGTTCTTGAGCCGGGAGATCTCGGCGGCGAGCCAGCGCGGGGAGTGCTTCTTGGAGTCGAGGCCGAGGTCCTTGACGATCTGGGTGAGCAGCCGGCGGGCGTCGTCGGTGTCGTAGATCGTGAAGGACGGCTTCCAGCCGAGCCGGTGGGCCTCGCGGCGCAGGATGCGCAGGCACGCGGAGTGGAACGTGAGGACCCACATGGCCCGCGAGCGCGGGCCGATGAGCTCGTCAACGCGCTCGCGCATCTCCGCGGCGGCCTTGTTCGTGAAGGTGATCGCGAGGATCTCGCCGGGATGCGCGCCGCGCTCGCCCAGGAGGTACGCGATGCGGTGGGTGAGGACGCGGGTCTTGCCCGAGCCCGCTCCCGCCACGATGAGCAGCGGCGATCCGGCGTGCTCGACGGCTTGGCGCTGCGGTTCGTTGAGGCCGGTCAGAAGGTCGTTCATCGCCGTCAATTATGCCGCGCCGGGTACGACACTCCACGGCGCGGCGGTCACTCTTCCGAGCGGTCTAGAGGGGTCCGCGGCCCGCCCGCAGCACCAGCATCGCGATCTGGACGCCGTCCTCGCCGAGGGCGGCGCGGTACTTCTCCAGGATCGCCCGCTCGCGGTCCAGGACCAGGCGGGTGCCGCCGTTGGCCATGCGGATCTCGCCGATGCGCTTGGAGACGGCCGCGCGGCGCTGCCAGATGCGGATCAGCTCGTCGTCGAGGCCGTTGATCTCGCTGCGCAGGGCGTCGAGCTCGTCGGTGGTCACTTCGGTCTTGGTGGTCATCAGGGTCTCCTTGCGAGCGGTTTCGGTTCCGGTCCGGGCGGTCGGCCGCTCTTGGCGACGCTTGCGAGCCATGGATCTGCCCAGGCGTGAAAAAAGGCCCCGGGCGGTTGTTCCGCCCGGGGCCTGCAGGTCTGTGTTCAGCGCGACGACCTACGGCGCGGACGGGTCCGGCCGTAGAAGTAAAATCGCGCGCTCTGAGTCACGCCGCAAGTATGCCACACGCCCGCCGGTGGAACCAGCGGGCGTGTGGCCGTCGTCGCACGCTCGGCGACGCTTGCGAGCCGAGAATCAGCGGGGCTCGCCTGGTGTCTAGGCGTCCGAGCCCCAGTCGGCGCGGGCGGCGCGGCGGCGCATGAGCACCATCGCGACGACGCCGGCGACCAGGACCGCGCCGCCGATGGAGGCGACGTAGGTCAGGCTGGAGCCGGTGACGGGCAGCTGCGGCTTGGGCGACTCCGAGGGGACCTCTTCGACGACGATCTCGAACTCGAGCTCGGCGGCGTAGTCGGAGGTGTGCTCCTCGGCGAGGATGAGGCGCTGGCCCTCGACGTCGGCGCCCTCGGCGTCGACCGGCACGAAGGTGCGGCCGGCCGGGGTGGTCCAGGTGATCGTGTCGGTCACGAGCTTCACGCTGCCGGTGGCCGCCTCGTCGAACTCGACGTAGAAGGTCTGGCCGTCGGTGAAGGAGTCGACCGCGTCGCCGTTCTCGTCGACGACGGTGGCGCCTTCGGGCTGGGCGAAGGTGAGCGAGTCGAAGTTCGTGGCGACGGTGAACGGGCCGACCTTGGCGCCGTCGGTGACCGCGTCGGCGTCGTCGACCTCGAAGTAGGGCTCGAAGTCGGGCTCCTCGACCGGCTCGGAGTTGGCGATCAGGTAGTCGTGGACCGCGAGGACCGCGGTGTCGACGCCGTCTTCGCCTTCGGTCGGGTCGCTCTGGGTGATGGCCCAGCCGTCGGTGAGCTCCCAGATGGCGGCCTGGGTGCCGGCGTAGGCGACCTGCTCGGCGGTGAACGGGTCGATCGTCTCGCCCCCGACGCCCGCGGCGTCGAGGAGCTCGGCGGCGTTGGTGCCGTTGTAGCCGTTCAGGAGGACGCCGAGCACGAGCGGGAGGTCCTCGACCGGGATGTCCTCCCAGGGGCGCTCCTCGTGGATCAGGCTCTCTTCGAGGCCGACCGTGATCTGGATGCAGTAGACCGTGCGGGTCTCGCCGTCACCGAGGTCGAGGCCGAGCATGACGGCCGTCGGGTCCTGGGTGTCGCCGTTGAGGCGGATGCCCGGCTCCTGCACGACGGTCCCGGAGGCACCCGACGGGGTGGGTTCCTCGTCCTGCGCTTGGGCCGCGGCGACGCCGCTGAGTCCGAGCATGACGCCCGCCGCAGCGGCGACCGTCCCTTTCAGGGCTTTGCTCATCATTCGTTGAAGTCCCTTTGCTTTTCCGAGGGATTGACGCGTTGAATCTTCCTCCGACACGTTAGCGGCCGCCCGCAGGTTGCACGAGGCGGCTCCGCATCCGTGAACTGGGGACCGGTTGCGGGGCAACGAAAGCGGCGCGACCTGCGAGAGGCGCGCCACTATAACGATTCGGTATCGACTCGTACGGTGCGATGGAGGCGGTGACAGGGCGGCACTGGAGTGACGCGAGTGGCCGGAACCGGGGCGGATCGCTTGCCCCGGTTCCGGCCGCACCATGCGCCGGGCCGAGAGTAGAGCCGCGGAGCGCGCCCGGGCCCGGACCGGTGGAATCGGTCCGGAACGCTCCTGCGGCAGCGGGCGGGCCGCAGCCCGCCCGCATCCGTGCGGTCTAGTGCGTCGTGCTGCGGCGCTTGGCGAACACCGCGGCCGTGAGGCCGCCGATGAGCAGCGCCAGGCCGGCCGCGAACGCGACGGTGAGGCTGGTGCCGGTCTTCGGGAGCTGCGGCGCGGGGCCGGACTCCGAGGGCCGGTCGGTGGGGGCGTCGAGGGCGAACCGCCACTCGGCGGGGACCTCGCCCTCGCGCGGCTCGGCGAGGATGAGCTTCTGGGACTCGCCCGAGACCACCCGGTTGGCCGCGTCGCCGGACAGGGACGCCTCGGTGGTGGCCAGGAAGACCCGCCCGACCGGGAGGTCGTACGCGGCCGTGCCGGTCACCGTGATCTCGCTGCTCGCCTCCTCCAGGACGATCCAGAACTCCTCGCCGTCCTCAAGGGACTCCACGGCGTCGCCGTTCGCCTTCTCCAGGCGCCCGCCCTCGGCTTCGAGGGTCACGGGCCCGGCGTTGGAGCGGACCGTGTACGGGCCGAACCGGCCGTCCTCGTACCCCGCGTCCTCCTCGCCTTCGAGGTCCACGATGTACTCCGACGGGTCCGGGACGCGCCCGGTGTCCTCGGTCAGGTGCTCGTAGACGGCCAGGACCGCCTCGTCCTCGCCGTCGTTGCCGCCCTTGACCGGGTTGTCGGCCAACAGCTCCCAGTCGTCGGTGAAGTGCCAGACCGCGGCCTGCGTGCCCGCGTAGGCGACCTCGGCGAGCTCGTCGTCGCTCCAGTCCGGGTTCACCTCGCCGCCCGACGCCTCGATCAGGTCCTCGGCGCCGACGTTCGGGAAGCCGTTGAACAGCACCCAGCGCACCGACTCGAGGTTCGCGACCCCCGACTCCTCCCAGTCGCCCTCGGCGTAGGGGCTCTCGGTGTCGAGCGGGGTCCTGATGTCGATGCAGTAGACCGTGTACGTCTCCTCGGAGCCGTGCGGCGTGAGCCCGAGGAGGTTGGCCCACACGTCGAACCGCTCCCCGTCGAGGCGGCCGCGCAGCTCCAGGCCCGGCTCGGCGGTGGGGTCGCCGGTGATCGGCTCGGCCTCCTCCTGCGCGAGCGCGGGACCTCCTGTGAGGACGGCGGCGAGCACCGCCGATGCGGCGAGCGGAGTGCGGAACGTCTTGAGACTCATCGTGATTCGGTCCTCCTGGGAGTGGACGTGAGGTGAAAGGCCGCGGGAGGCTTCCTGACACGAGGAGAAACGAGGGCCCCCCGCACCGGGGCTCGGGCTCTCCCCCGAACGATGTGGAGAATCCTCCGAAAGTACGAGCCCAAACCGGGGCACGGGCCGCTCACGGCACTCGCGCAACACGCGAGCGCGGGCAGGGGCACCACGCGGCGCGCTCTATAGTCGGAGTCATGCCGATCTCGAAAGCCGCCGCTCGCGGCATCACCGACGAATTCGCCCGGCGGAGGGGCCCCAAGACCGGGCTGGTCGTGGGCGCGTCCTGGGGGAACCCGGTGCTGACGGCCGCCCTCGAAGCGCTCATGCCCGCCGACCGGCTCACCGTCGTCGCCGACTCGCACTCCATCGAGGACCTTCGCGCGTCCCTCGCCGCCGAGGGCTCCTGGACGGCCGGCATCGTCACCGCCGTCGCCACCCTCGCCGAGGCCGCCCCCGCCGAGGAGGTCATGCTCGCGGGCCCCGTCACCGTCGAGGCCGAGGCGTTCATCGACGACATCGCGCTCCTGCGCGAGAAGGTCGAACCCGGCGGGGTCCTCTCCTTCGCCGCCACCCTCACCGCGCCCGCGCGCGAGGAGATCGCCGAACTGGTCGCCGACTACGGCATCGGCACCGACCTGATCGTGCGCTCGCTCCCGCCCGTGCGCATCCACAAGCTCCGCATCGGCTCCGCCTCCAAGCACGAGGGCGAGCCCCGCGCGATCGCCCCCGCCGAGGACCTCGCCCCCGCCTGGCGCGCCTCCTCCGTGGCCCTCACCCCGAACCTCCACCTCGACTCCAACGGCGTCATCGCCGCCGGACTCCTCCTCGGGACCGCCTGGGCCGCCAAGAAGATCCGGCCCTCCTCCAAGGCGTGGGTCCTGCCCGCGCTCGCCGCCGCCCCCGTGGCCGCGTTCTTCCGCGACCCGCAGCGCGAGGCCGACCTGCGCGGCGAGGACGACGAGCCCGAGGCCGTCACCGCCGCCTCCGACGGGCGCATCATGGCCGTCGAGACCGTCGTCGACGAGCGCTTCGGCGCCGCCACCGGTGCGGCCGGCGCCGAATGGCTCCGCATCGCCGCGTACCTGTCCCTCACCGACGTGCACATCAACCGCTCCCCCGTCGCGGGCGAAGTGGTCGACGTGTTCACCGAGAAGGGCGGCTACTCCAAGGTCGGCACGGCCGACGCCGAGCACAACGCCGCCTGCTACACCGTGCTCGCGACCCCGCGCGGTCGCATCGTGGTCGCCCAGCGCACCGGCGCGGTCCTGCGCCGCATCGTCAACCGCACCAAGCCCGGCGCGTCACTCGCCAAGGGCGAGCGCTACGGCCTCATCCGCTTCGGCTCCCGCACCGACGTGTACCTCCCCGCGGGCGCCGCCGAAGCCGCGGTCGTCCCCGGCGAGGCCGTCCGCGCGGGCGAGACGGTGATCGCGCGCTGGCGCTAAGCCTGCGCGGCGAGGTTCTTCAGGTCCACGACCTGGAGGGCGTCCTCGACGGCCGCCGAGAGCGGCAGGTCGTCGAGCGCGTCGGCGTCCCACCAGCGCGACTCGCTGGTGGAGCCCCCCGCGGCCTCCACGACCTGGGCCGCCGACGGGTCCGGCACCGTGGCCGAGTAGATCGCGCGCACCCCGTGCCAGTCGAGCGGGTACCCCTCGGGGCCGATGGCGCGGCGGTGGCGGAACGACGTGACGTTGAGCAGCGACCCGACCAGGGCCTCCTGGCCCGTCTCCTCGTAGATCTCGCGCGCGACCGCGGCCTCGGGGGACTCCCCGAAGTCCACGCCGCCGCCCGGCAGGTGCCAGGTGCCGCCGCCGGGGTAGCCCTCGGCGATGCGGGCGAGCAGGATGCGGCCCTCGACGTCGGCGACCACCCCGTACGCGCCGAAGCGCTGCCCGCGGCGGCGCCGGCCCTTCTTGGCCTTGGCGGGCGGGACGGGACGGGTCTCCTGCGGGGCCTTGTCGACGCGCCCCGCGAGCCGGTCGTCGGCGAGCCCGAGGGCGGCCGACACGAACGGCGAATGCGGCTCGGCCGCGGCCCGGGCCGGGTCGACCCACTCCGCGGCGTCGCCCGAGGCGTCGCCGGCGGGCGCGCCGGACACCTCGGCCGCGTAGACGATCGCGTTCGTGTGGACGCCGCGGCGGGCGACCGCCACGGCCGCCAGAGGTAGCCCGACGGCCACCTCGTAGCCGGTGTGCTCCCCCACGAGCCGCCCGGCGGCCCGCTTCGGGGGCTCGCCGTGGTCGATGACCCCGCCGGGCAGGTGCCAGGGCCCCGCCTCTCTGCCCGCGCGCTTCCGGCGCGTCAGCAGGACCCGGCCGTTCTCGTCACGTACCTCCCCGTACGCAGCTATCCGGAATTGCATCCCTCAACTGTACGGCGTGTTCATGGGACGACTACTCCCATTCGATCGTGCCCGGCGGCTTCGAGGTGACATCGAGCACGACCCGGTTGATGTCGGCGACCTCGTTGGTGATCCGCGTGGAGATCCGCGCCAGCAGCTCGTAGGGCAGGCGCGACCAGTCCGCGGTCATGGCGTCCTCGGACGAGACCGGGCGCAGCACGACCGGGTGCCCGTAGGTGCGGCCGTCGCCCTGCACGCCCACCGAGCGCACGTCGGCCAGGAGGACCACCGGGAACTGCCACACCGACCGGTCGAGGCCGGCGGCGGTCAGTTCGGCGCGGGCGATCGCGTCGGCGGCCTTGAGGAGGTCCAGGCGCTCCTTCGTCACCTCGCCCACGATGCGGATGCCCAGGCCGGGGCCGGGGAACGGGTGGCGCCACACCATGGCCTCGGGCAGGCCCAGCTCCAGGCCGATCGCCCGGACCTCGTCCTTGAACAGGGTCCGCAGCGGCTCCACCAGCGCGAACTGGAGGTCGTCGGGGAGGCCGCCCACGTTGTGGTGGCTCTTGATGTTCGCGGTGCCGGTGCCGCCGCCGGACTCGACCACGTCCGGGTACAGCGTGCCCTGGACGAGGAAGTCGATGCCCTGCTCCTCGGCGATGCCGCGCGCGGCCGCCTCGAAGGTGCGGATGAACTCGCGCCCGATGATCTTGCGCTTCTCCTCGGGGTCCGTCACGCCCTTCAGGGCCGTGATGAACTGCTCCGCGACGTCCACGGTGCGCACGTCGATGCCCGTGAGCTGCGCGTAGTCCTTCTCGACCTGCTCGGCCTCGCCGGCGCGCAGCAGCCCGTGGTCGACGAACACGCACGTGAGCTGGTCGCCCACGGCCCGGTGCACGAGCGCGGCCGCCACCGAGGAGTCCACGCCGCCCGAGAGCGCGCACAGGACCCGCCTGTCGCCGACCTGCTCGCGGATCGCCGCGACCTGCTCGTCGATGATCGCCGAGTTCGTCCAGTTCGGCTTGATCCCGGCGATGTCGTGCAGGAAGTGCCGGATGACCGCCTGGCCGTGCGGGGTGTGCGCGACCTCCGGGTGGTACTGGACGCCCGCCAGGCGGGACTGGAGGTTCTCGAACGCCGCCACGGGCGCGCCCGAGGTCGTCGCGACCACGTCGAAGCCCGCGGGGGCCTCGGTGACGGAGTCGCCGTGGCTCATCCACACCGACTGGTGCTCGGGGAGGCCGTCGAGGAGCTTCGAGGGGCACAGCACGTCGAGCTCGGTGCCGCCGTACTCCGACAGGCCCGTCTTGGCGACCGTGCCGCCCAGGGCCTTCGCCATCGCCTGGAACCCGTAGCAGATCCCCAGCACCGGCACGCCGGCCTTGAACAGCTCCGGGTCCACCTGCGGGGCGCCCTCGGCGTACACGCTCGAAGGGCCGCCGGACAGGATGATCGCGGCCGGCTCCTTCGCGAGCATCTCCGCCGCGGGCATGGAGGAGGGCACGATCTCCGAGTAGACGTGGGCCTCCCGGACGCGGCGCGCGATGAGCTGCGCGTATTGGGCCCCGAAGTCGACCACCAGCACCGTTTGTCGCATGCCACCAGGGTAACCGGTAAGGGTGCTCACAGCCGTAGGCGCGGCTACCCTTTGGGCGTGCGCAACAACCCGGGTGTCGACGAGTCGGTCCGCCGGGTCGGCGACGACCTCAGGTCGTGGACCCCCGGCGAGGCCGCGCCCGTGCTCGCGGTGCGCGCGGCCTGCGGCATCGCCGTGGTCATGGCCGCCGTCGCGCTCCTGGGCCACCCGGGCTGGGGCCAGGCCGCGTCCATGGGCGCCTGGCTGGGCGGGGTCGCCCTCCTGACCCCCGGCACCCGCACCGGGCCCTCGCTGCCGCTCCTGGTCGGCCTCGCCGGGGCCCTCGGGGTCGTCCTCGGCGCCGTCGAGCAGCCGGTCGTACTGGTCGCCGCCGCCGCGGCCTATGCGTTCACGCTCACGTTCATCGGCTCGGTGACGCACGTCGCGGGCGTGACGTTCACGGTCTCGGGCATCATGTTCTTCCTCGCCGAGCACATCACCACCGGCACCACCGTGGCGCTCGCCGCCGCCGCGGTCCTCGCCGGCGGCGTCCTCCAGGCCCTCATGGCGCTCCTGCCCCCGTACTTCCGGTGGGCCGAGGACCGCCGCACCCTCGCCGAGGCGTGGCTCGCGCTCGCCGCCGAGGCCGACACCCTCGCCGCGGACCCGAACGCGCCCTTCGACACCGAGGCGCTGCACGAGGCCGCCCGCGAACTCGACCGGCGCCGGGTCCTGCCCGCCGCGATCCTGGAGGCCCGCCGCCAGATCTACGCGGTCTCGACCGCGATCGGGCGCACCGCCTCCGCGCGGGCCCGCGCCGACGCCCAGGACCGCGACACCGTCGCGTTCTACTCCGAGGCCCTGGAGATGGCCGCGCGCCTGCTCACCCACTTCGCCGGGCGCATCACCGCCCGCCGCCCCGCCGAGCTCGACTGGGACGACCTCCTCGCGGGCCTCTCCCAGAACCCCATGGCCACCGCCACCGGCACCATGCCCACCGAGATCGGCGGGCTCCTGCGCACCCTCCACGACACCGGCGGCTTCGCCGAGCGGATCACCGCCGGGGGCGACGCGGTCGTGGCCGACCCCGCGCTTGCGCACGTCACCTCCACCGCCCGCCAGGCCGCCGGGCAGCTCCGCTCCCGCCTGCACCGGCGCGACCCGGTCGTCCAGCACGCGCTGCGGCGCGCCGGCGTCATCGCCCTCGCCATGGGCATCGGGCTGCTGTGGCCCACCGGCCACGGCTACTGGATCCCGCTGACGGCGTGGCTGGTCCTCCAGGCGGACTTCTCCGGGACGCTCACCCGCGGCACCACGCGCGCGGTCGGCACCATCGGCGGCGTCCTCCTCGCCTCGCTGCTGGGGCTCGTGATCCCCGCGGACCAGGTGTGGATCAGCCTCACGATCCTCGCGTTCGCGCTCGTCGCGTACCTGCTGCGGCCGGTGTCGATGCTCGTGTTCGCGGCGGCCGTCTCGGGCTTCACCGTGTTCCAGATCGACCTCACCGGCGAGAACCCGCTCCTGGGCGCCCTCGACCGGGGCCTGTGCACCGTCGCGGGCGCGGCCCTGGCCATCGGCTTCTACGTGCTCGTCCCGACCTGGCAGACCCGCCGCCTCGGGGACCTCCTCGGCGACCTCGTGGACGCCTACCGCGACTACGCGCGGCTCGTCCTCGACCGGCAGGCGCACCCCGCCGACTACGACCGCAGGACCATGCACGCCGCCATCGACCAGGTGCGGGCCCGCCGGGCGGCCCTGACGCAGGCGGCCGACCAGGCGAAGGCCGAGCCGATCGGGGGCCCCGGGCCGCTCTCGGCCGACGTCGTCGGCGCCGAGGCGGCCCTGTCGCGGGCGGCGCGGGCGCTGGTGGCGGTGAACGCGACCCTCGGCCGCGAGGAGGACGCCCCGGGACTGGCGGGCGTCGACGACTTCGCGGACGCCCTCGACGCGGCCTACATGCGGCTGGCGGCCCTCGCCCGGAGCGCGGCGCCGCCGCGCGGGGTGGACCTGAGCGACGCGACCCAGCGCCTCGACCGGCGCCTGGGCGCGATCGAGGACCGCGAGACCCGGACGCGCCGGAACGTGCTCCGCTGGGAGTCCGACAACGTGGTGGACGCGCTCGACGACGCGGCGCTGGTGATGTCCGGCTGGATCGACTTAGAAGAGCGAGGCGCGGGCGCTCGCGAGCGCCGCCTCGGCCTCGCGCTGCCGCTCGGGGGCGAGGGGTTCGAGCTCGATGAGGTCGAGGCCGACGACCTGGAGCTGGTCGGGCAGGCTCATGTCGCTGGGCAGGCGCGGGACGGGGCGCCGGTCGCGCCCCTCGGTGTCGGCGGCGAGGTCGGCGAGGGCCTGGACGAGGCCGTGCATCGCCCCGGCCCGGGGAAGCCAGCGAGCGGACGACCAGTGGCGCGTGCCTTCGACGACGCGCCCGATCGCCCGCTCGAGTTCGGAGCTCAAGCCCGCTACTCGCCCTGGAAGTAGGACAGGAGGCGGAGCAGGTTCCAGTACAGGAAGATGAGGCCCGCGGTGAGGCCGAAGGCGCCGGCCCACGCGTACTTCTTCGGGGCGCCGTTCTGGGCGGACCACTCGATCATGTCGAAGTCGAGGATGAAGGAGAACGCGGCCCAGAGGGTGAGGGCGATCGCGATGATCCACTGGAGCGTCGTCGGGTCGCCGCCGGGGGCGGCGAACAGGCCGAGGTTGACGCCGAACAGGCTCGCGACGACGTTCACCAGGAGCAGGCCGGCGATGCCGAAGCCGGCGCCGACGATGACCTTGGTGAAGACCGGGGAGTTCTTGAGGATGCGGAACTTGTAGAGCGCCAGCATGCCGAAGAACACGAGGATGGTCGCGACGAGGGCGTTGACGACGATGCCCGGGAACTGGGCCTCCATGACCGCGCTGAACCCGCCGAGGACGAGGCCCTGCCCGATGCCGTACGCGAAGGCCACGAACGGGTTCGTGACCGGCTTGAAGATGGAGAAGATGATGACGACGATGCTGACGAGGCCGCCGAGGGCCATGAGCATGCCGGCGGTGCCCGCGGAGGAGGCGTCGCCGCTGCCGACCATCCCGTAGGTCAGGAGCGCGGCCACGAACGTCGCGCCGACGAGGGCGACGGTGCGGACGATGACGTCGTCGATGGTCATCGCCTGGGCCTGGGGGGCCTGGGTCATCTGCCCGTAGGGACCGTAGGCGGCGCCCATGTGCTGCTGCTCGTTGTATTGGGCCTTCGCCATGCTGCGAAGGGATGAGTTCCTGCTCTGCATTGCCATGACCTGAGGTCCTCCGTGAATGTTCAGGGTGGTACCAGACTATCCGGTCACCGCCGCGATTACGAGAAGCGGCGGGGGCGCATGCGCCCCCGCCACCTGTGAATCCGTTCAGGAACTACGAGACGATCGTGATCCGGCCGAGCTCGGGGGCCTCCAGCGGCGCGGCGCTGGTGCCGAACTCGGCGATGTAGTCCTCGAAGGCGTCGACGTCGAGTTCGCCGAAGAGGCGGTTCTCCCCTGCGGCGAACGCGGCGAAGGAGTCGCCGCCGTCGGCCAGGAACGAGTTCACCGTGACCCGGTAGACCTGGTCGGCGACGATCGGCTCGCCGTTGAGCGCGAGCGAGTCGGCGACGATCTGGTCGGTCCCGGTCCTCGTCTTGTCCCATGTGTACGTGAAGCCCTCGGAGACCTGGAGGACCAGCGTGGTCGAGCGGCCCGCGCTCGGCAGCTGCTGCCGCAGCGCCTCCAGGATCTGCGCGCCGGTCAGGTCGAGGGTGACGACGTAGTTCGCGAAGGGCTGCACGGTGAACACCTCGCCGTACGTGGCCTCGCCCGGCGTGCCCTGCGCGTACAGCAGGTCGGCTCTGACGCCGCCGGGGTTCATGAACGCGATCTCGGCGCCCCCGGTGTCGGCGGCGGCGGTGTTCCACAGCTGCGCGTCGGCGATGAGGCTCCCGAGCGGGAACTCCTCGGCCCTGGTGGCGCCGCGCTTGATGTCCTCGGCGATGTAGCCGACGACGCGGTTCCCGGCCTCGGCCGCGAGCGGGCCGTACTCCTCCAGGATCGCGGTCTGGTCCCCGTCGGCCGCGACGTCGCGGGTGACGACGGTGTTGGAGCCGACCACGGTCGAGCGCACGATGTCCTTGGTGCGCTTGTCGTAGGTCGCGTCGATCTCGGTGAACACGCGGCCGTAGTTCGACGCGGAGGTCACCAGGCGCGGGTTGCCGTTCGGGTCCTCCACGGAGCACACGTACTCCTGGTGGGTGTGGCCGGAGACGATGACGTCGACGAGCGGGGTCATGGTCTCGGCGATGTCGACGATCGGGCCGGACATGCCGGTCGCGGTGCCGTCGGCGGACTCGCAGTCGTGGCCGGTGTCCTCGGCGACGGGCACGCCGCCCTCGTGGAGGAGCACGACGATCGCGTTGACGCCCTTGCGCTTGAGTTCACGGGCGTACTTGTTCGCGGTGTCGACCTCGTCCTTGAAGACCAGGCCCTCGATGCCGGACTTGGAGACGATGTCGCCGGTGCCCTCCAGGGTCATGCCGATGAAGCCGACCTTGACGCCGCCGCCGAAGTTCTTGACCCAGTACGGGTCGAGGACCGGCCTGCCGGTCTCCTCGTCGACGACGTTCGCGCCGAGGTACGGGAAGTCGGCGCCCTCGAAGTCGGCGTCGCCCTCCATGATCCGGTTGAGCTCCTCGAACCCGGCGTCGAACTCGTGGTTGCCGACCGAGGAGACCTCGACGCCCATGGCGTTGAGCGACTCGATGGTCGGCTCGTCGTCGAAGACCGCGGACATGAACGGGCTGGCGCCGATGAGGTCGCCGGCGGCCACGGTCGTGGAGTAGCGCTCGCCATCGCGGGCCTGTTCGAGGTGCGTCGCGAGGTACTCGGCGCCGCCGACCGGTTCGGTGTGCCCGGGCCAGGTGAGGCTGGAGGCGGCCTCGATGTTGCCGTGGAAGTCGTTGAGCGCCAGGAGCTGCAGGTCCACCTGGCGGCCGTGGCCGTGTCCGTTGCCGGGTCCGGGGCCGAACGACCAGGCGCCGACCGCGAGCGTGGTCGCCGCGAGGGCGAGCGCCCCCGCTGCCGCGACCGCGCGGCGTTTGAAGTTGAGCATGGTTCTCCGTACGGGGTGGGGTCGATGGGCGGAGCGTCGCCCCAGATCCAATCATGGGACGATTGCGCGCGAATCAACGCAGCATAACGCCTGGGGGAAGACCGGGCAACGGTCGCGGCCGTAGCACGCGGTGACTGTTCGCGCACCCGTCACTCCCGGTATTCGGGAATAAACGGTTTCGTTGGGCCCCAACGGTTCGTTACCGGCACGTAACCGTCTTACGTCCACTTTGCTGACCCTTGCCCCATGCGATAACGGTTGCTACAGTCACTGCGAGAACATTTCGCATATACAGCTTGTCACTTGGTGGGGACCACCGCACCATGTGCGGACATCGACGAGCGCACGCCCACAGGGGGGTTACCCGTTGACGACCGGCTACTTCACGACCGAACAGCATGACACCCTCAGAGCCCAGGTGCGGGCCTTCGCCGAACGCGAAGTGCGCCCGCTCATCCCCGAAATGGAATCGCGCAAGACCGTCCACCACGAGCTGTCCCGGCTCATAGCCGCGCAGGGCTGGCTCGGCGTCACCATACCCGCCGAGTACGGCGGCATGGGCATGGGCCACCTGGCCAAGACCATCATCATCGAGGAGCTCGCCCGGGTCTCCGGCGCGATGGGCGCGATGGTCCAGGCCTCCCAGCTCGGCGTCGCCAAGATCCTCCACTTCGGCTCCGACGAGCAGAAGAAGACCTGGCTCCCCAAGGTCGCCGCCGGGACCTGCCTCCCCACCATCGCCGTCACCGAGACCGCCTCCGGCGGCCACGTCCTCGGCATGCGCGCCAAGGCCGTCCGCGACGGCGACGACTACATCCTCAACGGCCACAAGGTGTTCGTCGGCAACAGCCATGTCGGCGACCTCCACGGCGTGGTCGTGCGCACCGGCCTGGGCCCCAAGGGGCTCACGGCCTTCCTCGTCGAACCGGACCGGCCCGGGTTCGCGCTGGCGCCGCAGCAGTCCACGATGGGCCTGCACGGCTTCAGCTTCGGCGAGCTGCTGTTCGAGAACTGCCGGGTGCCCGCCTCGAACCGCCTGGGCGACGAGGGGGACGGCCTCGCGGTCGCCTACTCGTCGTCGATCCTCTACGGAAGGGCCAACCTCACCGCCGTGTCGCTCGGCATCCACCAGGCGATCCTCGACGCCACCGTCGAGTACGCCACGGAGCGCGAGCTGTACGGCAAGCCCATCGCCGAACTCGACAACGTCAAGCAGAAGATCGGGCAGATCACCTCGCGGCTCATGACCGCCCGCATCACCGCCTACCACGCCGCGGACCTGCTCGACCAGGGCCTGCCCTGCGACATCGAGCTGATGAACGCCAAGCTCGTCAACGTCGAGTCCGCACTCGACTCGGCGCGCGAGGCCATGGAGATCCACGCGGCCATCGGACTCACCACCGAGCGGCCGGTCGAGCGGTTCCTCCGGGACGCGTACCACATCTTCGCGCCCGCAGGGACCTCCGACGTGCAGCGCCTGCGCCTCGCCGAGGCCACGATGGGTCGGACCAGGGGCCAGTGGTCCGAACGCATCGCGGCCGCCGGCGGCGCCGTAGCAGTGCACTAGAGCGCACCATCCGGAGGGATCGGCCGGAGCGGGACGCGGAAGAGGAGGCGGAGACCGCCTCCTCTCTTTTTGTGCCCGCTTGAGCCGCTAGCCCTGGAGCGGGTGCTCGCCCCCGTACGGGTCCCGCGGCTCGTTGCGCTCGCGGATGCGGTCCATCACCTTGGCCGCCATGCCCTTGATGATGTCCAGACCGGGCCGGCCCCAGTCGTGCGTCTCGGTGTCGACCACGCACACGGTGCCGAGGGTGTTCCCCTCGTCGTCGATGAGCGGCGCCCCCAGGTACGAGCGGATGCCGATCTTGTCGACCACCGGGTTCCCCGCGAAGCGCGGGTAGTCGCACACGTCGCCGAGCACCAGCGCCTTGCCGCGGACCACGACGTGCGGGCAGTACCCGTGGTCGCGGTCCATCTCGCGCCCCACCTCGACCGCCTCGCCCGCCCCCGCGATGGCCTGGTTCGCGTCGTCGGCGTCCGGCGCCGCGAGGCCGGCGAAGTACTGCCGGTCCTCGTCGATGAAGTTCACCATCGCGTAAGGCGCGCCGGTGAGCTCGGTGAGCTCCTTGGCGAGCTGGTCGAACTCGGGGTCGGGCAGGTCCCCGATCCCCAGCTGCCGCAGGCGTTTGACCCGTTCGGGTGCGCCCGGGTCGTCGGGCGTGATCGTGAGACGGAACTCGTTATCGGGCATGGACATTGCTGGCTCCTTTACCGGACGCTGGTAGCAGCGGCCGACATCAGGTGCTTGGTCAAGGTGACCAGCACCAAGGTCGCGGAACGAGGATCGCGTGCGTCGCAGCAGACGATCGGGATATTCGGTTTGAGGTCCAGAGCGGCCCTGACCTCCTCCGGCTCGTAGTGGAAGCCCGACTCGAACTCGTTGACCGCCACGATGAAGGAGGTGCCCCGCCGCTCGAAGAAGTCGAGCGCCGGGAAGCAGTCCTCCAGCCGCCGCGTGTCCGCGAGCACGACCGCGCCGAAGGCCCCGTCCGACAGCTCGTTCCACATGAACCAGAACCGGTCCTGCCCGGGGGTGCCGAACAGGTACAGGATGTGGTCCGGGTCGAGCGTGATGCGGCCGAAGTCCAGGGCGACCGTCGTGGTCGTCTTGTCCCCCACGCCGGTGAGGTCGTCGGTGCCGATCGAGGCGGTGGTGATCGTCTCCTCGGTGCTCAGCGGCTCGATCTCGGAGACCGCTCCGACGAAGGTGGTCTTGCCGACCCCGAAGCCCCCGGCGACCAGGAGCTTGATGGCGGTGGGCAGGACTTGCTGCTGTGCGGGCGCTCGGTCAGAGTCGCCGTTGTAGGCCATTGAGGAGTGCCTCCAATACGGTTCTGTCGGTGGGATCGACGGCGGGATCGGGTGAGTGGGCGGTGACGGCCCCGCAGTCCACGAGATCGGACAGCAGGACCTTGATGACCATGGCGGGGAGCCGCAGGTGGGCGGAGACCTCCGCGACCGAGATGGGCTCCCGGCACAGGATCAGCGCCTCGGCGTGCTCGGCCTCCAGCTGCGAGGGACGCAGCTGCCCGGTGGAGCGGACCAGCGAGAGGAGGTCCAGCTTCGCCGTGGGGGCGGTGCGCCCGTTGCTGACGGTGTACGGCCGGACCAGCGGCCCCGCGTCCTCGTCGAGCAGTGGCCGGTGCTCGGATTCGGCCATCAGCCCACCATTTCGCCGCTCGGTCTCCGCACCGGTGTCTCGAGGTACGGCCGCACGCTCTTGACCAGGATGGACATCTCGTAGCCGAGCACCCCCGCGTCCGCCTCCCGCCCGGCCGTCACGGCCAGGACCGCGCCCTGCCCGGCGGTCGAGACGAACAGCAGCGTGTCCTCCAGCTCCGCCACCACCTGGCGGACCCCGCCGGCCGAGCCGAACTGGGCCCCCGCGCTGCGCGCCAGCGAAAACATCCCCGACGCGATCGCCGAGAGCTGGTCGGCCTGGTCGGTGCCCATCCCGTGGTACGCCTTCTTGATGCCGTCCGAGGACAGCAGGAGTGCGCTGCGGGTGTGCGGGACCTTCCTGATGAGGCCCGCCAGCAGCCAGCTGAGATCCGTGTGGGCGCCTGCCTCGTCGCCTGCCATTAGAACTCCTCATTCCTGTACGGAGAAACGGAATCGTTGGGGATCTGCGGACCGGCGTCCGCGCGCTGCTGGCCCTGCTGGAACGCCGCCATGAGGCCGGGGTCGTGGCCCAGTTCCACGCTGCGCGAGGGGACCGGCTGGTCCCGCAGCTGCGGTGCGAGGTGCGTCTGCTTGCTGCGCTTGGGCAGGGCGGGGCGCCCGTCGGCGTCCAGGCCCGCGTGGGCGCCGTAGCCGCTCGGGCGGGGCGACTCGACCGCCTGCATCTCCGCGGTCACCGGCAGGGCGCCGGTGTTCACCGAGACGGGCGTGTAGGCCGGGGCAGGGACGTCGCGCCGCGGCATCTGCTGCGGCGCACCGCCCGCCGACGGCAGGGGGCGCAGCTGCACCGAAGGCAGCTGCGGGGGCGTCTGGGTGCCCGGCTGGCGGACCGGCATGGTCGCAGGCACGGTCGACTGCGGGGCCGCCGGGAGCTCCCGGGTCGGCTCCTTCGGCGGCGGGGTGTCGTCGCCGAGCAGCTCCTCCGGGACCACCAGGATGGCCTGGGTGCCGCCGAAGATGTTCGACTGGAGCTGGACCGTGAGCGTGTGGCGCCGCGCCAGCGACGACACGACGTACAGGCCGATGCGGCCGTCCGCGAGCAGCTCGTCCAGGTTCACCTTGTCCGGTGTGGCGAGCATGGTGTTGTAGCGGTTGCGCTCGTGGTTCTCCATGCCCAGGCCGCGGTCCTCCACCTCGACCGCGAGGCCGGTGCGCACGCGCTGGACCCGGATGAGCACCTGGGTGCCCGGGGCCGAGAACGTCGTCGCGTTCTCGACGAGCTCGGCGACCAGGTGGATGATGTCGGCGACCGCGTGGCCCTTGAGCGTCCCCTCGATGGGGCGCACCAGCTTGACGCGGGCGTACTGCTCCACCTCGGCGACCGCGGAGCGCAGCGCCTCGTAGACGTTGACCGGGCGCGACCACTGGCGGTGCGAGGTCGCCCCGCCGAGGACCGCGAGGTTCTCGGCGTGGCGGCGGATGCGGGTCGCCAGGTGGTCGACCGAGAACAGGCCCTTGAGCAGGTCCGGGTCCTCGACCTGGTTCTCCAGTTCGTCCAGCTGCTCGATCTCGCGGTGCACCAGCGACTGCAGGCGGCGGGCGAGGTTCACGAAGATGCCGACGCGCGAGTGCACGTCGACCGCGTCGATGGGACCGGAGGTGACCATCTGCTGCGGCACGTGGACCGGGGCCTGCGGGTGGTGCTGGGGCGCCTGCGGCGCGACGGGCCGGACGCCGCGGGCCGCGACGGCTTCGGCCGCGGCGCGCAGGTGGCGGGCCTCGGAGGCGAGGAGGCGCAGGGCCTCGTCGGTCGAGGCCGCGCCGGAGCCGGGGTTGGGCAGGGGGACGGACCAGCGCTGCTCCTGGGGGAGCTCGCGCTGGAGGTCGTCCAGGATCTGCCAGACCTTGTAGTGGGTCTCCACCGTCGAGCGGCGGACGGTCTGGATCTGGCGGCTGAGGTCGGCCTCCGCCTTGGAGGCCGCGCCGGCCGCGAAGTACGCGATCACCGCCGCGAGCACCAGGGCCGAGCCGAGGACCGCCGGGACCATCCATCCTGGACGGTCCGCGCCGGTCGCGGCGAACATCGCCGCGACGCCCGCGCCGAGCACCGCGACCGCAGCGAGCGGCAGCAGTGCGATACGCGTCAAACGGGGCTTGAGTTCCACCGGGGCGCCGGCGTCTTCGCCGGAGAAGCCTTGGGGCGCTGGCCCGGAGGGTTGAAAGGTATGAGTTGTGGACCGAGGTGTTTCGGGCATCGCCATCCTCACGACACTGGCCTATCGGCTTCCGCGATACCGGGAAGTGACAAAGTCGTTGCAGCAGAAGAGAAGGCATCGCCCCCACCGGCTGACTCGACAGAATGGTATCAGCGCTCAGTTCATTGGATAGCACGGCGGCCCTGCGCCGTCAACCTGCGGATGCATTCTGGCGCAAGGGGGAAATGGTCCGTTCACAGTCGTGACATGGCAGCTCAGCGGCCTTGCGGTCACGAAGGGTGAGGACCTCCGTAGAAGGCGGGAACGATCACCCGTTCGAGAGTTTCGAAGAATTTCGGTGCACTTGCTCGGGAATGCGAGGAAAGACACGCCGGGACCGGACGGCCCCACGCCGTCCGGTCCCGTTGCCTCCCAGGGGTCTGTCGCTCCGGCTCGTGCCCGAGACGGGACTTGAACCCGCAAGTCTCCCGACGGCCGGTTTTAAGCCGACTGTGTCTACCAGATTCCACCACTCGGGCCCGTATGCTGCCACGCTATCGGCTCCGGGGCGTTCATGTATTCCACAGGTTTAGGGGTATACCTCCTCTACCTGGGAAGACGGCGAAGTGTCAGCATCCCGACACAAGGCAGGTTTTCCCAGTTGGCAGGACCGCGGGAGTCGGGTTGAGTGTCCACAAGGTTCAAGCGGCGGCGACAAAGGGGTGAGCGATTGTCGATGTCCCACTTGGGCTTTCGGGCGGCGGGGATTGAGGTTGGGGCACCTCTATTAAGTCTCTTTAGGACTCTATTTCACCCTTTAGAGTGATGACACCCGGCTCATTAGCCGTCACAATTGAACTACCGCAACAGAAGTCACAAGAGGATACGCACAGAGGGGGTGCGCCGCACATGATCTCCACCGTTCTCGACCGAGACCAGCAAGCCGCACTCCAGCGTTCCCGTCTTGAAGCCCTTGCGGCCCAGGCACGCTCTCTTGAAGCGGCCACACTCGGTGAAGTCATCGCCTACACCTCCGCCGGTCTGCACAAGACCTGCGACGGCTTCTCCGGGATCCGCGACTGGATCATGGAGTCCTTCGCCTTCAATGCTTCCAGCGCTGGTCAGATGGCCTCCATCGCCAGGCTGGCCCCCAAGTACAAGCATCTGGCCGAGGCGGCGCTCTCCGGGAGTGCGAGCCTCGATGCGATCGCCTATACGATGCGGCGTCTCGAGAGGGAGGGCCTGGCGGTCTACTCCCGGGTCCCCTATCCCTCTCCTGTCGAGTCCCCCTATGACGGTTCGACCTCGTGCCGCACTCCCGAGGAGCTGATCCGGGAGTACTGCGTCCACGCCGCGCGGTCGGAGCTGGCGGAGCTCTTCGACAAGGTGTGCGCCGAGCTGTTCGACCAGCAGTCGCTCCTCGACGAGTTGAGCCAGCAGACCCTCGCCTGGATGGAGGTGAGCGAGCGGGCCGACGGCATGTGGGACCTGGACGGGCGGCTGACCGGGGACACCGGCCGGCTGCTCAGCAACGCCCTGAGGACCGCCGTTCCCCCGCCCCGCCAGGACGAGGCCGATGAGGTCGGCGTGCTCCCCTCCGCCTCCCGCCGGAACGCCGAGGCCCTGCACCAGATGGTGGCGGCCTACGGTGCCGACCCCGGGGCCCCGAAGCGCCACGGCCACACGGCGACCCTCAACCTGCTCTGCGACATCGAGACCCTGCGCGAGGAGAAGACGGGGCGGCTCCCGGTCCTCGACGGCAAGCCCGTGTCGGTCGCCAAGGCCCGCCTCCTCGCCTGCGAAGCCGGGATCATCCCCTCGGTCTTCGACTACGAGACCGGTGAAGCCCTCGAACTCGGCAGGGAGAAGCGCCTCCCCAACACGGCCCTCCGCCACAAGCTGGAGCTCGAGCAGCAGGGCGGGTGCGCCTGGTCCGGTTGCCGGGCCCCGATCAGCTGGACCGAAGCCCATCACGTCGTGCATTGGGCGGAGGGCGGAGCGACCAGCGCCGACAACATGATCCTGCTCTGCCGGTTCCATCACGGCAGGATTCACACGGACAAATGGGAAATAGCGAAGATCGGACCCGGCAAGGCGAGCATCACCCATGTCAATGGGACCACCGATGAGGACTGGGAAGCGAGCCCGCTCAAAGACCTGCCGAATGGTCATGATTCGTCCGAATGGTCGCCAATGCATCGACGCGAACTGACCGATCATGCCAACTGGTACGCGCAGAGCAACATGCGCGACGCCATCGCGAAGGCAAGAGAGCGGTTCAAGCAGTCCCCTGAGGATCCGGGTGATGCACCGCCCTTCTGACCCCCGGCCCCGGTCGGGACTTCGGCGTGCCCGGGGTTCGATCAGGCGACTGCGGTGGAGCGGCCGAGTAGCGGGCCCGCGTTGCCGCCGCACATAGGCCCGGCCGAGCCTCCCCGCTCCTCGGCCCGCCGCCATCCGAGCCGACGGCCCGGACCGAGACGGATATCGATGACCTCGCCCGGTCCCCGATCCGACCCCATGGCCCAGGTCGGACCTCAGCCCCGCTCCCGCCTCTTTGTCGCCGCCAAGAGACCGGCACCGGACGAGGGCGGAGACCCGGCGAACCTCCAGAGTCGACCGGAGCCCCCTCGCCGAATCGCCACGTACAAGTCAACCCCAAATATCCCCGACTATCAGATACCAGACATTGCAAACCCAAATCGACTCAGGTCTACTTCGGACCCAGAAAACCTGGCACGATGAAGCCGCCTCTTCGGCAACACGCAAATCCTTCTCGACACAACAAAGGTGGACAAATGCGAAGAGTTCTTGCGGCTTCGGCCATGGCCCTGCTGATCGGTGCAGGGTGGGCCGCCCCCGCGATGGCCGGGCAGAGCGGCGCCTCCGGCGCGGCCGAGACCGACCGGGTCGTCCCGGCCGACGCGACCGAGAGCGTCGTGTGCCAGGTGGCCTTCAGCCAGAAGACCAAGGTCCGGGAGATCCCCTACGCGAACTCGACCGTCCTCGGCGAGATCCCGGCCGGGGAGTGGACCGACGGGACCTGGTGCGTCCCCTTCACCACGGGCGGGAACCACAAGACCTGCGGCACCTACTCCGACATCTGGGTGGCCGTCGACGTGAACGACACCTGGGGCTTCGCCCACGTCGGCTGCGTCAGCGACTACTGGAGCCACTAGCGAGAAGGCCCTGGTAAGAAGGCCCAGGTGAGACGAGAGAGGCCGCCTCGCGCGATGCGAGGCGGCCTCTCCGTGTGTCCTACGTCGGACCGGCTCGGCCGGTCAGACGAGCTGCTTCTTCTTGGCGAAGTGGCAGGCCGCCCGGGTCAGGCCGTCGTGGTCGGTCCGCAGCAGCGGCTCGATGTCGATGCACTTGCGCTGGTCGCTCTCAGGGAGCTCCTTGAACAGCGGGCAGCGCGTGCGGAACCGGCAGCCCGAGGGCGGGTTCGACGGGCTCGGGACGTCGCCCTGGAGGACGATCCGCTCGCGGGTCCGCTCCTTGCGCGGGTCCGGGAGCGGGATCGCGGACATGAGGGCCTGCGTGTACGGGTGGGCCGGACCGGCGAAGAGCTGGTCGGTGGTCCCCTCCTCCACGATCTTGCCCAGGTACATGACCGCGACCTTGTCCGCGATGTGCCGCACCACCGAGAGGTCGTGCGACACGAACAGGTAGGACAGGCCCAGCTCGTCCTGGAGGTCCTCCAGCAGGTTGATGACCCCGGCCTGGATCGACACGTCCAGGGCCGACACCGGCTCGTCCAGCATGAGCACGCGCGGCTGGAGCGCGAGCGCGCGGGCGATGCCGATGCGCTGGCGCTGCCCGCCGGAGAACTCGTGGGGGAAGCGGTTGCGGTGCTCGGGGTTCAGGCCGACGATCTCGATCAGGCTGTTGACCCGGTCGCGGCCGCCGTTCTTGAACAGGCCGTGCACGCGCAGCGGCTCGGCGATGATCTCGAACACGGTCATGCGCGGGTCGAGCGACGCCATCGGGTCCTGGAAGACCAGCTGGATGTCGCGCCGGATCGGGCGCATCTGGTTGCGCGAGAGCTTCGTCAGGTCCCGGCCCTCGTAGAGGATCTCACCGGACGTCGGCTGGATGAGGTTCATCATCAGCCGCGCCGTGGTGGACTTGCCGCAACCGGACTCGCCGACGAGCGCGAGCGTCTCGTTCGCGCCGATCTCCAGCGACACGCCCGAGACGGCGTGGACCGCCCCGACCTTGCGCCGCAGGATCCCCTTGGAGCGGACGGGGAACTCCTTGACCAGGTTGTTCCCGGCGATGACCGGGTTCGCCGCGGTCTGCGGAGTGTCGAGCATGGCGTTCACTTGTCCTCCTCCTCTGCGATCGCAGCGGCTTCGGCTTCGACGGCTTCCACTTCGGCCTCGACCGAGAGGTCGGTGGCCACGGGCGCGAAGACGTCGTCGGGGGCCTTGCCCTCCAGCTGGTCCGAGAAGTGGCACGCGGCCACGTGGCCGGAGCCGTTGATGGGCAGCAGGTCGGGCTCGACCTCGGCGCAGATGTCCTGGTGCATGGGGCACCGCGGGCGGAACGGGCAGCCGGGCGCCAGGTTGAGCATCGACGGCGGCGTCCCGTGGATGGGGGTGAGCCGCTGGTCGCGGCTCTCGTCCATGCGCGGGAGCGAGCCGATGAGGCCCAGCGTGTAGGGCATGCGCGGCTGGTAGAAGATCTCGTCGACCGAGCCGTGCTCGACGGGGCGGCCGGCGTACATGACCAGCACCTCGTCGGTGTGCCCGGCGATGACGCCGAGGTCGTGCGTGATGAGGATCAGCGCGGCGTTGACCTCTTCGCGGGCCTTCTCCAGGGCCTCCAGGACCTGCGCCTGGACGGTCACGTCGAGGGCCGTGGTGGGCTCGTCGGCGATGATGACGTCCGGGTTGTTGGCCATGGCGATGGCGATGACGACGCGCTGGCGCATACCGCCGGACAGCTCGTGCGGGTAGGCGTCGACCCGCTGCTGCGGGTTCGGGATGCCGACCGAGTCGAGCAGGTCGATGCAGCGGGTGCGCGCCTCGGCCTTGGAGATGTTCCCGTAGTGGGTGCGGATCGCCTCGGCGAGCTGGAACCCGACGGTGTAGACCGGGTTGAGGCTCGTCAGCGGGTCCTGGAAGATCATCGAGATCTTCTTGCCGCGGATGCGGGACAGTTCGGCGTCGCCGAGGCCGAGGAGCTCGTCCCCTTCGAGCTTGGCGGAGCCGGTGATCTGGGCGGTCTTGGGCAGCAGGCCCATGATCGCCATCGAGGTGACCGACTTGCCCGAGCCCGACTCGCCCACGATGCCGAGGCTCTGGCCGCGGCGGAGCTCGTAGGAGACGCCGCGGACGGCGTGGACGAGCCCGTCGTCGGTGGGGAAGGAGACGGCCAGGTCCTTGACGGACAGGACCGTGTCGCCCTTCGCGCCGACCGATCGGGACTTGTCACTGGTGGTGACCGAGATGTTGGACATTCCTTATCGCCTCACCATCGTCTGCCGCGGGTCCATCGCGTCGCGCATGCCGTCGCCGATGAAGTTGATCGTCAGCGCGATGAGGATGATCATGACACCCGGGATGTAGAACAGGTACCAGTGCTCGTTGAACGCCGACGCTCCGGCGGCCTCGATGAGGAGGCCGAGCGAGGTGTCGGGGCTCTGGATGCCCAGGCCGAGGAACGACAGGGTCGTCTCGGAGAGGATGGCGAAGGCGATCTGGAGGGTCGCGGACACGATGATGACGCTCATCGTGTTCGGGATCAGGTGCTTGGTGATGATGTGCCAGTCGGAGCCGCCCGCGCTGCGGGCCGCTTCGATGAACTCCTTCTCCCGGAGCGACAGCACCTCGGCGCGCACGGCGCGCGCGATCGAGGTCCAGCCGAACACGGCGAGGATGATGGCCATGTGGTACCAGCGCACCGAGGTGTCGATGGCGCCGGCGAGCGCACCGGTGATCACCAGGAACGGGATCACGAACATGATGTCGAGGAAGCGCATGAGCACCGAGTCGACCCAGCCGCGGTAGAAGCCGGCGACGGCGCCGTAGAGCGCGCCGATGACCGTGGACCCGACGGCGACGACGAGGGCGACGTTCAGGGACTGCTTGGTCGCCTGCATCATCGCGCCGAGCATGTCGCGCCCGGCCTTGTCGGTGCCGAACGGGTGCTCCATGCTCGGGGCCGCCCACGAGGGGATCTCCGAGTGGATCTTGTAGTCCCACTTCCACAGGAACGGGCCGACGTACGCGAACAGCACGACGAGCACGAAGATCACGAGGCTGACGACGGCCGCGCGGTGGCGGAAGAAGCGGCGTCCGACCAGTTCCCACTGGCCGCGCTCCTTGGTGCTGATGGCCTCGGCGTCGAGGCGCGGGGAAGCGGTGTTACTCATAGCGGATCCTCGGGTCGAGCACGCCGTACAGGATGTCGGAGATCAGGACGCCGATCAGGACGACGACGCCGGAGATGAGCACGTAGGCCATGACGGCGAAGGTGTCGCCGGCGTTGATGGCGTCGAGCGAGTACACGCCCAGGCCCCTCCAGCCGAAGATGCTCTCGGTGACCATCGCGCCGCCCATGGCCCCGGAGAGGGCGAGGGGCGCGAAGGTCGCGACGGGGATGAGGGCGGTCCGCAGGGCGTGGCGCCGCATGACGGTGCCGTTGCGGACGCCCTTGGCCCGGGCGAGGCGCACGTAGTCGGAGTTCATGACCTCGAGCATGCTGGCGCGCTGGTACCGGGAGATCGCGGCGTAGCCGCCGAGCATGAGCACCAGGGTGGGCACGATCAGGTAGGGCAGGGAGTCGACGAAGACCTCCCAGCCGTTGCCCTGGAACCCGGTCGTCCCCGACCCGTAGGTCTGGAAGATCGTGGACCCCAGGATCTTGTTCAGCTGGACGGCGCCCTCCTTGAAGAGGGAGCCGAGCCAGAAGATCGGCATGGCCAGGAACAGGAAGCCGAGGAACGTCAGGATGTAGTCGGTCTTCGAATACTGTTTGACCGCGCTGACGACACCGGCGAGAATGGCGATGGCGATCGATGCGATGGTGGCGAACAGGACCAGCCGGAGCGTGATCCAGAACCTGGAGGAGATCTCGTTGCCGATGTCCATGGCGGAGCCCTCGATGGAGGGGCCCCACTTGCCCTGGAGGAGGCCGATGTCGTCGTTGGTGTCACCGACGCCGGTGAGCCAGATCCAGTAGCGCTCGGGGACGGATCGGTCGTAGTACCAGGACGCCTCGAGGGCGTCGATGGTGGTCTGGGGGACCGGCTCGCCGGTCGACTGCTCGATCTCGAAGACCCTGTCCTGTACCGGGTCGTTCGACAAGTCGACCAGGGCAAAGCACAGGATAGTGGCCCCCAGCAGCACCGGGATCATCATCAGGGTGCGCCGGATTATGAATACAACCATAATGCCTCGTTAACGGTTTCTCTGCTGTGGACCGGTCCGCCTGCCGACCGGCCCCGCCGCGCTCGCGCGCGGCTCCTCATTGGGCTCACTGACTCCCCATTCTGCGGCCTCGGCGCCGCCGCCGTGGCGGCGTTGCCGAGCCCCTGCCCGTGAGCTACTGGCACTTCTCTAGATCACTGCTTCCCGATGCCGCGGGCCGGACACTGCGCCCGGGTGGGCGCCGCCTGCGTTGAGCCGGCCGTGCACGCGTCGGAGATGGGCAGATTGAACAGCTTGGACTACTCGACCAACTTGACCGTAAAACCTTCTCAAGAGGTAAAAACTACTCAGTGTCTGCCACACCCCATTCTGCGATGTTGTAAGCCGCTCGTTGCTGGGAAGCCCAATTGTCCCGGACGTTGACCAACCTATCGGAGACCATCACCATCACCGGTGCGTCCACGATCGGGAGGACGTAGGCGTCCTCGATGACGCGCTTGACGGCCTCGTTGGCGCGTGCGGCGGCGTCGTCCATGTCCAGGGTGCCGTTGATGTCCTCGATGAGGGCGTCCAGGTCCGGGTCTTCGAGGTGGCCGAAGTTCGAACCGGACTCGGAGGACCAGTACTGGGAGGCGGAGCCGACGAACAGCGGGTCGGAGCTCCAGCCGAAGTTGATCATGTCGAAGTCGGCCTCGGCGAGGACCGAGCCGAGCGCGTCGGCCGGGATCGCCTTGAGTTCGACCTGGATGCCGAGGTCGGAGAGGGTGGCCGCGGTGAGCTCGCCGGTGATCTTGCGGGACTCGCGGGTCTCCAGGTACCGGAAGTTGAGCTCGACCTGGTCGCCGTCGGGGGTGAGGAGGTTGCCGTCGGCGTCCCACTCGTAGTCGGCGGCGTCGAGGGTGGCCTTGGCCATCTCGATGTCGCCGGTGCCCTGGCCGGTCGCGGTCAGGTAGTCGGTGTAGTACTCCGAGCCGTTGCGGAAGAGGTGGTTGTTCTTGCGCTCGATGTCGGACTGCACGAACGCGTAGGTGCGCTCGATGATGTTCTCCAGGTCGATGGCCTGGAACACCGCGGTGCGCAGGGCCTGGTCCTGGAGGAACTCGTTGCGGGTGTTCAGGTCGATGTGCTCCCAGTTGGGGCCGCCCGCGACCGAGTAGGACAGGCCCTCGGCGGTCTCGAGCTGGGTGATCGCCTCGGAGGTGGCCGAGAACGGGGAGGAGCCGTCGATCTCGCCGTTGCGCAGGGCCGTGACGATGTTCTCCAGGCCCTCGATCACGCGGAAGGTGATCTTGTCGAGGGTGACCTCGGTGTCGCCGGCCCAGTCCTCGTTGGGGGTGTAGATGACGTAGTCGCCCATGGCGGCGTCGTCGATCTTGTACGGCCCGGTGGTCCAGGTGGGGGCGGTCTCGGAGAAGTACAGCTCCGCGGCGGCCATGGCGGCCGGGTCGTTCTTCCAGTCGAAGCCCTGCTCGGTGGCGACGTGGGAGGGCAGCGAGAGCACTTCCTCGTACTTCCACTCCGCCGAGTGGTAGGAGTCGACGTAGGTGACCGTGACCGTGCTGCCGTCGCCGTCGATCGCGGCGACCTGGGACCCGTAGGTGGTGGTGGCCGGGGTGCACCCGGCGCACAGGTCCTCGTTGCCCGAGCGGGCGTACCAGTGGTAGACGAAGTCGTCGAGGGTGATGTCGGTGCCGTCGCCCCAGTTCGCGCCCTGCTTGAGGGTGTACTCGACGGTCACCGGGCTCTCGCTCACGAGCTCGGGCTCGGCGGCGAACAGGCCCTCGTTGACGATGAAGTCGCCGTTCTGGTCGAACTGGCCGGTGTACGGCCAGCTGCCGGCGAGGGCGAGGCTCACGTACGCGTTGTTGCCGTCCGCCGTGTTCTGGTTCCAGCTGTTCCATCCGGCGTCGATGGCCCACGTGATCTCGCCGCCCTCGGCGCGCTCACCCGAGTTGCAGGTGTCGGCGTCGGTGACGCAGTCGTCCAGGCTGGACGAGACCGCACTCCCCTGCCCGCAGCCCGCCAGGGCCAGGGTGGTGCAGGAGAAGGCGGCGACGGCCGCCATGTGGTGTCGCTTCATGGTTCCTCTCGTGGGTTTGCGCCGCCGGACCGGACGGCGGGGAGGGCACCGTGGGGCGGTGTGCCTGCCGGGCCGATCGACCGTCGGGAGCGGCGCTGGCTCGGGTGGAGCGGTGGGGCTCCACGTGAGCATTCGCTCCGTGACGGCGGGTCGGGTGACGCGAGGTACAGCCTTCCACGGGAATCGCGGGTTTCTTGCAGCCGAACCAGAGATGAGCTTCGTTCGTTATGTTCCCGTGATGTTCATTCCCTGAATGGCTGCGAAAGGTGGGATTTTCACAGCCTGCCTGGGAAAACCCGTCGCGACAGTGGAACGGGCCCGGGAGTCCGGCCCTCCGGTCTCCCGGGGGTGCCGTTGTTGTAGTGCCGTGGTGTGTTGCCGTGGCGTGTTGCCGTGGTATTGCCATGATGCAGTGCCGTGCCGTGGCGTGTCGTCGTCGTGCGGAGAGCCGCCTGCGGGGTTCGGCTCCGGCCGTGCGACGACTCCGATCCGGGTGCGCACCGTCACCGGTGCGCCACCCGATCGGAATCCGCTCAGAAATCAGTCGAGCGGCGGAGCCCGGAAAGGGCTCCGCCGCTCGGGCTCAGCGAACCCTTAGACGATCTTCCACTCGCGGATGTTCCACAGCGGTCCGGCCTGGCTGGCCGGGTTCACGACCGGGCCCTCCAGGACGGCCTTGTTCACGTAGAACACCTGCGGCTCGTCGAAGAGGGGCAGCGTGTACGCGTCGGGGGCGACGATCGCGTCGACGTCGTTGGTGAACTGCGCGGCCTCGTCGAGGTCGAAGGTCGAGCGCACCTTGTCGATGGCCTCGTCGGCGACCGGGTTGGAGTACTTGCCGTAGTTCGAACCCGACTCCGAGTGGAAGTACTGGCTCGGCTGCACGGTGAAGGCGGCGGAGCCGATCCACCCGAAGATGATCAGGTCGAAGTCGGCCTCGGCGAGGACGTTGCCGAGCTCGCCGTCCGGGATCGCGACCAGTTCCAGCGCGATGCCGATCTCGGCCAGGCTGGCCTGGGCCAGCTCGGCGGCGAGCTTGCGGACCGGGTTGCTGTCCGCGTAGCGCATGTTGAAGGTGACCGCTTCGCCGTCGGGCGACATGAGGGTCTCGCCGGTCGTGTAGCCCGCGGCGGTGAGGATCGCGTTCGCGGCCTCCACGTCGCCCGAGCCCTGGCCGGTGGCGGAGATGTGGTCGACCCAGTACGGGCTGTCCGGCAGGAAGAAGTGGCTCAGCTTCTGCTGGACACCGGTCTCCGGGTAGTTCTTGTCGCAGATGTCCTGCACGTTGATGGCGGTGAAGACCGCCTTGCGCAGCTCGACGTCCTTGAGGAACTTGTTCTGGGTGTTCGAGTCGAAGTGCTGCCACACCGAGCCCGCGTAGGTCTCCATCGCGAAGTCGGGGTTCTCGGCGATCTTGGCGTTCTCCTCCTCGGAGAACTCGCTCGGCCAGGCGCCGTCGATGGTGCCCTGGCGCATCTCGGTGGTGATGGCCTCGCTGCCCTCGATGACGCGGAGGGTGAGCTTCTCGATGGTGGGCTTGATCGAGCCCTGGTAGTTCTCGTTGATCTCGTAGACCACGTACTCGCCGAGCTTGGCGTCGACGACCTTGTACGGGCCGGTGCCCAGGACGCCCTGGCCGTCGGCGGTCGGGGCGGTGACCTCGAAGTACTGGATCGCGTCGCCCATGACCTCGGGGTCGGTCTGCCAGTCGGCGAAGCCGTTGGCCTCGGCGATGTGGCTGGGGAGGTAGACGGTCGAGGAGAACAGCCACTCGGGGTCGGAGTAGCCCTCGACGTAGGTCACGAGGATCGTCCCGTCCTCGGCCTGCTCGATGGAGGCGATCTGCGAGCCCCAGTCGATGGAGGCCGGGAGGGCCTTCTCCTGGTTGGCGTGCGCGGCGTTGCCGGACACCGAGTACCACTGGAAGATGAAGTCCTCGAGGCGGACGGGGTTGCCGTCCGACCACTGGGCGTTCTCGTTCAGCGTGTACTTGATCTGCATCGGGGCTTCCGACACGAGCTCGGGGGCGGCCGCGAAGATCGCGTCGTCGTAGTGGAACTCGCCGTCCGGGGCGAACTCGCCGCCGGTCTGGCCCCAGGGCGTCATCGGGGTCATGGCCTGGTGGCCGTACGAGTTGTTGCCCGACTGGGTGTTCTCGTTCCAGGAGGTCCACGCCGAGGAGATCGCCCAGACGATCTCCTTCTTGCCGGAGCCGCCTTCGCCGTCCTCGTTTCCGCCACAGGCGGCGAGGGTGAGGGCGGCGGAGCCGCCGATGGTCAGGCCGCCGAGAGCTCTACGAGTCAGAGCCATGAGTGTTTCTCCTCCAGATATCGATGCCGAGGGGCCTCCGGCTGGACGCGAAAGCGCCGATGCCTCGCGTCCGAACGAACGTGTGGGGGGAAGGCTTGTAAGCCCTCGGCGGTGTTGTGACAAACACTGGCACAGACGTGAGCGGATTGACACGGCGAAGGGCCCAACTGGAGTTTATTCGTGATGCATTCGTGACTTTGCGCCCGCGCACGTGTGGTGTGAATGGACCGTGGGGCCGATGTGGCATCGGCCCCACGGGGGAATTCAGTGAATTATCGGGACGGACCGCAGTGAATCGGCGCGCGGAATCCGCGCCGGAGTCACCGCGCGTTCATCACGGTGCCTGCCACTCCCGGACGTTCCAGACCGGGCCGGCCTGGCTGGCCGGGTTCACCGGGTCGGTCAGGTCGACGAGCTTGGAGTTCCACAGCACCGACAGCGGGCTCGAGTACAGCGGCAGGGTGAACGCCTGCGCGACCGCCTGGGCGCTGATCTGGTTCGCGAAGTCCGCCGACTCGTCCATGTCGAACGTGCCGCGCACCTTCGGGAGCAGCTCGTTGATGACCGGGTCGTCGTAGCCGCCGTAGTTCGAGGCCGAGTCCGTCGAGAAGTACTGGTTCGGACCGGTGGTGAACGCCGGGCTGCCGACCCACGAGAACACGATCATGTCGAAGTCCGCGCTGGCCAGGGTGGCCGCGAAGTCCTCGTCGCCGAAGCCCTTGAGCTCCAGGTCCACGCCGAGCGGCTCGAGCTGGGCCTGGATGACCTCGCCGGTGAGCTTGCGGATCTCGTTCGAGGTCGCGAAGCGGAAGTTGAAGACGACCTGCTCGCCGTCCTTCTCCAGCTTCCCGTCGCCGTTCCAGGTGTACCCGGCCGCGGTGAGGATGGCCTTGGCGGCGTCGAGGTCGCCCAGGCCGTAGTTCGCCGGGGTCAGGTAGTCCTGGTAGTACGCGGTGTCCTCGGTGAAGAAGTGGTTGCCCAGCCACGGCACCTCGGTGCCGGGGAACGCCCGCTCCTTGATCTCGCCGATGTTGACCGCGGTGAACACGGCCTTGCGCAGCTCCACGTCCTTGAGGAAGCCGTTGCGGACGTTGATGTCGAAGTGCGACCAGGTCGCGCCCGCGTACGTCTCGTACTTCCACTCCTCGGGGTTCTCGTCGAGCTCCTGGAGGATCTCGAGCGAGAAGTCGTTCGGCCAGCAGCCGGCGATGGTGCCCTGCCGCAGCTCGGTCACCTCGGCCTCGATGCCCGTCACCGGCTTCATCGTGAGCTTGGTGAACTTGGCCTTCTTCGAGCCCTGGTACTTGTCGTTGGGCTCGTAGACGATGTACTCGCCGAGCTTGTTGTCGACCGGCTTGTACGGGCCGGTGACGACGGTCCACAGGTTCTCGTTGAACCAGGTGATCGCGTCGCCCATGACCTCGGGGTCGGAGGCCCAGTTCGCGAAGCCGCCCTCCTCCTCGGCGTAGTGGCTGGGCAGGTAGACGCCGCCGGTGAACTTCCACTCCGGGTCGACGTTGCCCTCGGTGAAGGTGAAGACGATGACGCCCGGCTCCGGCTCCTCGATCGAGGCGACGGTGGAGCCCCAGGCGGTGCTCGCCGGGAGGGCCTTCTCCTGGTTGGCGTGCTCGGGCAGGCCCGAGACCGAGTACCACTGGAAGATGAAGTCCTCCAGGCGGACCGGCTTGCCGTCGGACCACTGGGCGCCCTCCTTGAGGGTCACCTGGATCTGCATCGGGGCCTCGCTGATGAGCTCCGGCTCGCCCTCGAAGATGGCGTCGTCGTAGAAGACGTTGCCCTCGGGGTCGAAGTCGTAGCCGATCGAGCCGACCGAGATCATCGGGGTCATCGCGAGGTGGCCGGCCGAGTTGTTGCCGGTGCTGGTGTTCTCGTTCCAGGCTTCCCACGGGTACGCGATCGCCCAGACCAGCTCGCCGCTGGCCTCGCCGCCTTCGTCCTCGTTGCCACCGCAGGCCGCCAGCATGAGTGCCGACGACCCGCCGATGGTCAGTCCGCCGAGTGCTCTACGGGTAAGAGCCATTGCCGTATCTCCTCCATCAGGTCGGCCGAGGGGGTTTGTCCGTTCGCGGACCCGGGGAGGCGCCGTAGCCCGTCGGGCCGCAGAGGGGGCGGACGACCGCCTCGGCAGTACTGCGACAAACGGTGCCATGTCGACCGGGCGAAGGGAACGCCCCGGTACGGATTTGGCGGATCATTGTTACCTGAACGAGACGCGGTGACCGGTCGGAGACGCTGCGCATGGGCGCACTGAGGTGCAGCGCAGGGGGCGCTCTGCGGTTCAGCGCAAGGGCGCTCAGAGGCACAGCGCAGGGGCGCTCCGAGACACGGCGCAGGGGCCGCCCGAAACCGGGCGGCCCCTGCCGTTCGCAATGCTGGTCCGCTTACGCGGGCTTCCAGTTCTGGACGTCCCAGAGCGGGCCCGACTGGCTGTTGCCGTTCGGGGTCACCCCGGAGAGCAGGTTCTGGTTGAAGATCGTCGACTGCGGCTCGTCGAACAGCGGCAGCGTGAACGCCGCCGGCATGACCATGGCCTCGACGTCGTTCGCGAACCCGGCCGCCTCCTCCAGCGAGGTGGTCGAGGTGACCTTGGCGATCGCCTCGTCCAGCCCGTCGAGGGCGTACCCGCCGAAGTTCGAGCCCGAGGACGAGCCGAAGTACTGGTACGGCGCGGTCGTGAACGCCGGCGTGCCCGACCAGCCGTAGACGACCAGGTCGAAGTCGGCCTCGGACAGGACCGGGCCGAGCTGGCCGTCCGGGATCGCGTTCAGCTTCACGTCGATGCCGATCTCGGCGAGCTGCGACTGGACGACCTCGCCGATGAGCGTGCGGGTCGCGTCGCCCTCGCCGTAGCGGAAGTTCAGCGAGACCGCGTCGCCGTCGGGCGTGGTCAGCGTGTCGCCGGTGGTGTAGCCCGCGGCCGCGAGCGCGGCGTTCGCGGCGTCGGCGTCGCCCGAGCCCTGCTGCGGGTCGGTCTGGCTGAGGAAGTCCTCGTGGAACTGGCTGGTCTGGCTGAAGAAGTGGTTGGTGCGGGGCGCGACCTCGGTGTCCGGGTAGGCGCGGTCGATGAGCTCCTGGTTGTCGATCGCGGCGAACACGGCCTGGCGCAGCACCTGGTCGGCCAGGAGCGGGTTCTTGGTGTTCGTGTCGATGTGGATCCAGACGTTGCCCTCGTACACCTCGGTGGCGATGGCGTCGTCGCCGTCGAGCTTGTCGAGCTCCTCCTGGCTGAACTCGCTGGGCCAGGAGCCGTCGATCTCGCCGTTGCGCAGGGCGGTGACGATGGCGTCGGTGCCCTCGACGACCCGCAGGGTGAGCTTGTCGAGGCCGGGGTCGACGCTGCCCTGGTAGTTGTCGTTGGGCTCGTAGATGAGGTAGTCGCCGACGGCGGCGTCGGTGGGCGTGTAGGGCCCGGCCGACCAGGTCGGGGCGGTGGTGCCGAGCCAGTCGGCGCTGGCGCCCATCTGGGCCGGGTCGGTCTGCCAGTTCTCGAAGCCGTTGGACTCGATGATGTGGCTGGGCATGAGGTTCGGGAAGGCGAACTGCCATTCGGGGTTGAGGTAGCCGTCGATGTAGGTGACGGTGACGACGCCGTCGGCCTCGGCGATGGAGGCGACGTTGGCGCCCCAGTCGGTGGTGGCGGGCGCGCACTGCTCCTGGTTGCAGTAGTCGGCGTTGCCGGACATCTGGTACCAGATGTAGATGAAGTCCTCGGCGCGGATGGGCTCGCCGTCGGACCACTGGGCGTTCTCGTTGAGGGTGTAGTCGACCGTCAGCGGGGCCTCGGAGGTGAGTTCGGGGAGTTTGGCGAGCACGGCGTCGTTGAAGACGAAGTCGCCGTCCGGGTTGAAGTCGCCGAAGGAGGCGGCCCCGGGGGTCAGCACCTGGTTGAGGTAGCTGTTGTTGCCCTCGCTCGTGTTCGGGTTCCACGAGTCCCAGCCCGAGCTGATCGCCCAGGTGACGTCGCCGTCGCCGCTGCCGCTGTCGCTGCCGCCGCCGCAGGCGCCGAGCGCCCCCGCCGCGAGCGCCGCCGCACCGGCCACTGCCAGCGCGGTTGCCCTTGCAGGTCGCATATGACCACTCCCCCTGAATCCTTTGTGGCCGCGCCTAGGCGGACGCGACTGGATCATCGTTACACCTGGAGCGCCCGTTTTCGGGGAGTTTCAGGCAAACGTGCGGCCCGGTGCGGGGGCACCGGGCCGTTCGTGATCGGCACTCGCTTCTGTGCTCTTACCGGTCCCTGATCCCCCACTCGGCGACGTTGTAGAGCGCTCGCTGCTGGGAGGCCCAGTTGTCGCGGACGTTGACGAGGTCCTCGGCGACCATGATGGCGACGGGGGTGTCCACGGTGGGCAGGACGTAGGCGTCCTCGATGACGCGGGCGACGATGGCGTTGGCCTGCTCGACGGCCTGGTCGGGGTCGACTTCGGCGGCGAGGGCGGTGAGCATGGCGTCGAGTTCGGGGTCCTCGTTCTGTCCGTAGTTGGAGGCGGAGTCGGAGGCCCAGTACTGGGAGGCGCGGGAGACGAAGACGGGGGCGGAGGTCCAGCCGTAGTTGACCATGTCGAAGTCGGATTCGGAGATGGTCGGGCCGAGGTCGGCGACGGGGAAGGGCTTGAGTTCGAGGTCGATGCCGATGTCGCCCAGGTTGAACGCGATGAGGTCGGCCATGGTCTGGCGGTCGTCGCTGCCGTCGGCGAACCGGTAGTTGAAGGCGACCTGGTCGCCGCCTGGGGTGTGGAGGCGGCCGTCGCCGTCCCAGGTGTATCCGGCGGTCTCGAGGGTGGTGCGGGCGAGTTCCATGTCGCCGGCGCCCTGGCCCGAGGCGGAGAGGAGGTCCTTGAACTGGGCGGAGTCGTTGCGGAAGAGGTGGTTGAGTTTGCGGGCGGCGTCGGACTGGATGTTCGCGTAGGTGCGGGAGATGAGTTCTTCGAGGTCGATGGCCTGGAAGACGGCGGTGCGGAGGGCGGGGTCCTGGAGGAACTCGTTCTTGGTGTTGAGGTCGATGTGGCCCCAGCCGGGTCCGGGGGCGATGTCGAAGGCGATCTCGTCGGCGGTGGCGAGGGTGGCGACGTTCTCGGCGCTGATGCCGCTGGGGCTGGCGCCGTCGACGGTGCCCTGGCGCAGTTCGGTGATGATCGAGTCGACGGAGTCGAAGGACTTGACGGTGAGTTCGTCGAGGGTGACCTCGGTGTCGCCGGCCCATTCGGGGTTGGGGGTGTAGATCGCGAAGTCGCCGGTCTCGGCGTCGTCGACCTTGAAGGGCCCGGTGCTCCAGGTGGGGACGGTGGTGGAGAAGTGGGTCTCGGCGGCGGCCATGGCGGCGGGGTCGTGCTCCCAGTCGAAGCCTTCGTCCTCGGCGATGTGGGAGGGGTTGGAGAGGACGGGTTCGTACTTCCATTCGGAGGAGGAGTAGCCGTCGCCGTAGGTGACGATGATCTTGTCGGCGGTGGCGCCCTCCTCGATGGAGGTGACGGCGGCGGCGGTCGCGGCGGCGGGGGTGCAGCCCTGGCAGAGGGCTTCGCTGCCGGAGCGGGCGTACCAGTTGTAGACGAAGTCGTCGAGGCCGATGCCGGTGCCGTCGCCCCAGGTGGCGTCTGGGTTGAGGGTGTACTCGACCTGCATGGGGCTCTCGTTGACGAGGACCGGTTCGCGGGCGAAGACGCCGTCGTTGAGGACGAACTCGCCTTCCTGGTCGAACTGGCCGACCCAGGGCCAGTAGGGGGCGGTGACCTGGAGCGTGTAGACGGTGTACTCGGCGCTGAGGTTGGGGTTCCAGCCGGTCCAGGACCCGTCGATGCCCCAGACGACCTCGCCGCCGTCGGCGCGGTCGCCGGAGTTGCACGCGACCGGGTCGGTGGCGCAGTCCTCGAAGCCGGGGTCGCCGGCTCCCGCTCCGGTGCCGCAGGCGGTGGTGCCGACTGCGGCCATGACCAGGGCGGCTCCTACGCCGACGGCGCCGGTTCCGGGTCGTCCTGCTCGCAACATCCCTCTCCTCACAGTGCTCCGGCCCATCGGGGTGCGGGGCCGTCTCGCCGCCGCGGGTCCCGCGGCTTGGACCGTTTCACACGGCTCTAGGCGAATATGAGCATGGGATGCCACTGCGCCCCAAGTGTCCTCATTGACCGTCCACTGGGTACGGTCGAGCCCCGCAGGGTGGAGGAACCCGCAGGTGGAGGCAGCTTTCAGGCGTTTCTGGAAGGGATCCGTGAATATCATCGCTTTCACCGACAATCCCGGCGTTCGCCGCGGCGTCCGATGATTGTGACCAAATCGGTATCAAACCTGAGGGGCCGACCACATCAGACGCCGCGGCGGCAGGTGGGCCGCGGGGTTCGGGGCACGGGGTTCGGGGCACGGGGTTCGGGATTCAGTCAGGCCCCGGGCTCGCGCATCTCGGCGGGGAGCTCCCGCGCGTGGACGACCGTGAGCCGGGAGACGGCCCGCGTGAGCGCGACGTACAGGTGCCGCAGGCCGACGCCCTCGACCGTCGCTCCCCCGGTGGCGGGCGCCTCGACGATCTCGACGGGTTCGACGACCACGACGTGGTCGAACTCCAGGCCCTTCGCGAGGCTCGCGGCGACGAGCTCGACCCGTTCGGTCCCTTCGAAGAGCGGGCGCAGCTCCTCGGCCCGCGCGTCGGCGGCGATGACGCCGACGAGCCCTTCCTCCTTGAGGGCCTTGGCGACCGCGGCGCGCACGCCCGCGGTGACGTCCGCGCCGGCGATGTAGTCGAGGGACCCGTCGGAGCGGATCGAGCGGGCGGGGGCGACGCCGACGTTCAGGTGCGGCAGGACCCGGTTGGCGAGCTCGATGATGACCGCCGGGACGCGGAACCCGGTGGTGAGCTCGGTGTGCTCGACGGTGACTCGGGGAGAACCGCTGCCGGAGCCGGGGCCGTTCTCGGAGTCGGGGCCCTTGCCGAGGTGCCGCATCTGGTCGGTCCACGAGGCCGCGGCCCACGGGGTGGTCCCCTGGGCGAGGTCGCCGAGGACGGTGACCGAGCCCTTCCCGGAGCGGCGGGCGATGACCCGGCACTGCATCGGGGAGAGGTCCTGGGCCTCGTCGATGACGATGTGGCCGAACGACTCCGAGGGCTCGCGCAGCTTCAGGTGCGACTCGATCTCGTCGGAGATGAGCAGGTCGGCCGCGGTCGGCCGCGCCGGCTTCCCGGCGAGCAGCGCGGCCTCCTCCGCCGAGAGGATCCCGCGGGTGGCGTCGTCGCGGAACGCCTGGTCGCCGTAGAGCTTCTTCATGACGGCCTTGGTGTTCAGCTTGGGCCACACCGCCTCCATGAACCCGCTCACCGCCTCGGTCCGCTTGATGCGGGTGCCCCACTTGGCGTCCGGGGAGTGGCCGGAGCGGATCTCGGCCTGGCGGCGCACGCCCTGCACGATCGCGTCCTCCAGGGCCTTGCGCCCGGCGGTGTAGGTGCGGGTGTGCTTGCGGGCGTTGGCGACCGCCTCGTCGAGGTAGGTGAGTCCGAGGCGCCAGCGCCAGCCGCCGTCGGCGATGAGGAGCCCGTTGTCGGGCGTGACGCCGCCGTCGGCGGCGGTGCCGACGTGGCCCCAGACGGCGCGCTCGCAGACGAGGGCGATGCGCTCGTCGTGCTTGAGGAGCGCGGCCTCGTGGGTGTCGGTCGCGGCGGCGGTGTGGGCGCCGGTGAGCTGCTGGACGGTGGTCTGCCAGACGGAGGTCTCGCCGAGCGTGGGGAGGACTCCGGAGATGTAGGAGAGGAAGCCCTCGTTGGGGCCGACGATGAGGACGCCGGACTTGGTGAGCTTCCCGGTGTAGTTGTAGAGGAGCCAGGCGGCGCGGTGGAGGCCGACGGCGGTCTTGCCGGTGCCGGGGGCGCCCTGGACACAGAGGTTCGTGGCGGCGTCGCGGCGGATGAGCTCGTCCTGGTCGGGCTGGATGGTGGCGACGATGTCGCGCATCGGCCCGGTGCGGGGGCGCTCGATCTCGGCGGTGAGGATGTCGGAGGCGACCTCCTCGCCGAGGAGCAGGTTCTCGTCCTCGAACCCGGTGATGCGCGAGCCCTGGAACCCGAAGCGGCGGCGCTTGGCGACGTCGCGGCGGTCGTGGGCGGAGGCGCGGTAGTACTGCTCGGCGAGCGGGGCGCGCCAGTCGAGGACCATCGGGTCGTTTCGTTCGTCGCGGATGTGGCGGCGGCCGATGTGGAAGTCCTCGCCGTCGTCCATCCAGATGCGGCCGAAGAACAGTGCGATGTCGCGATCGGTGAGGTCGGCCAGGCGCGGGACGGTGTAGTTGGCCATGGCCCAGCCGAAGTGCTGGTCGGACCCGACGTCGCCGATGCCCAGGTTCTTCCCGGACTCGTCGAAGTCGCCGGCGTAGGTGCGGTGGATGGCCTCGGTGAGGTCGCGCATGGCGGCCATGAGGGCGCGGGCGTGCTCGTGGTGGGCGATTTCGGCTCGGAGTTCGGCTTCTGACACAGGAGTCTCCCCGGTGGATTCGTCAGAACGTGCCGCGCGCGGAGCGCGGCGGCGGGTGCCTGAAAGGCGAACCGTCGACCTTACCGGGGGTTGACCTGGGCGTGCAATGCAATTTCGGCGTGTCCGGGGGCGGCGCGCCCGGGGCGCTCAGGGGGTCAGCGGACGCTGAGGGGCTTGACGTCGACGAGGCGGCCGTCGTCGCGGTGGAGGACCCACCCGCCGCCGGGGGCGAGCGCGTCGGCGGGCTCCTGGGCGTGGTGGGCGAGGTCGTGGCCGTCGAGGGCGGCGACGGCGACGAGCAGGGCGGCGAGGACGGGGCCCTCGGCGCAGACGACGGTGGTGCGCCGCGGGTCGGGCAGGGCGCGGAGGGCGCGGGCGCCGAGCCAGACGGCGGCGTGGGCGGGGGTGAGCTTCGGTGCGTCGCAGGCGAGGTCGGGCGAGCGGGTGCTCTGGAGGCCGAGGCGGCCGGCGAGCGGGCCGAGGGTCTCGGCGCAGGCGCTGCCGGGGCCGGAGAGCAGGTTGGTGGGGTTGTAGAGCTGGAGGAAGTCGGCGAGCGCCCAGGCCCGGCGCGACTGGGCGTCGGTGAGGCGGTCGGCGGACTCGGCGGCGACGTGGCGGAGCAGGATCAGCGCGGACAGCATCAGCGGCCCCCTGCGGGGCGGGCGGGCGCGACGCGGCGTCGAGTCGGCCGGGCGGGGTCTACCGGGAGGCGCATATTGAAGATGCTTCATTGCCAGGTGAACGACAGTTGAACCCGAAGTTTGCGCGGAGGTGAACAGTCCGCGGCGGTGCGGCACAGGGCGCGGGAACCGCCGGGGACGCGGGCTCCTCAGCGCCCGTAAGGGCTTCGGCAGACGAGCCCGTCGAGGTGCCGCTCAGGGCTGGTAGCGGAGGTCCTCGTACTCCTCGTGCCGCTGGATCCAGCGGTCCACGAACGGGCAGGTCGGGTACGCCTTGACGCCCTTGGCCCGCAGGTCGTCCAGGGCGTGGCGCACCAGGCGGTCGCCCCAGCCCTGGCCGCGCAGCGACCGGTCGACCTCGGTGTGGGGCAGCACGTAGAAGTCCTCGCGCTCCAGGTACTCCAGGTAGCCGAGCACGGCCCCCGAGTCGCCCCGCAGCTCGTACCGCTGCTCGTCGCCGTTCTCGACCACAGAAAGATCCGCCATGGCGCCACCCTATCCGGCGCGGGGCCCCCGGCGCCCGGCTAAACGGCGCTCGTCACTCTCACCCGCCCCGGCAGCAGGATCGAGGCGGCAGCGCCCGCGAGGCAGATCGCGGCCGCCGCGGTGAACACGTCGGCGTACTGGGCGGCGAGGGCCTGGTCGAGGGCGTCGAGGTAGACCGCCTGCCGCTCCAGGAACTCGGATTCGCTGACACCGAACGGCAGCGGGGTGTCGAGGTCGGCGGTGGACTCCTGGAAGCGGTGGAGGCTCCAGGAGGTGAGGGCGGCGACGCCGACGAGCATCCCCATCATGCGGGCCACGACCGCGAACGCGGCGGCCGTGCCGTGCCGGTCCTCGGGGACGGCGCGCAGGGCCGCCGACGAGAGCGGGGCGATGGTGAGGCCGAGGGCCGCGCCCGCCAGCGCGAGGCCGGGGCCGACCTCGGGGAGGGTCCGCGCGATCCACACGTACGCGCCCGCCGCGACCGCGAACCCGGCGAGGGCCGGGATCCGCTCGCCGAGGCGGGAGGCGAGGGCGCCGCCCGCGACGGCGCCGAGCGGCAGGCCGACGAGGAACCACATGAGCAGGAGCGCGCCGCCGGCCGAGTCGAGCCCGAGGAGGGTCTGGGCGAGGAGCTGGGTGTCGACGAGCGTGACCATGAGGACCGCGCCCGCCGCGGCGCTCGCGGCGAGGCAGGCCGCGTACGGGACCCACCGGACGCCGTCGGGGTCGAGCAGGCGCACGGCGGACCGGCGCTGCTGGAGCGCGAAGACGGCGAGGACCACCAGGCCCGCGGTGATGACGGCCGGGCCCCAGGACGGGAGGACCGCGTCCTCGGGTTCGGGGTTGTAGAGGCCGACGGTGAACAGCCCCAAGGCCACTGCGAGGAGGGCGCCGCCGACGACGTCGACGCGGGCGTCCGGGCGCCGCGTCTCCGCGGGGAGCGCGAACTGCACCGCGAGGGCCGCGAGGAGCGCGAGCGGCACGTTGATCCAGAAGATCCCCTGCCAGCCCACGAGCGCCGCGATCCCGGCGCCCACCAGGGGGCCGACGACGGCGCCGAGTTCCTGTGCGGCACCGACCCAGCCGAGGACGACGGCGCGGCGCTCGGCGGCGAACAGGTCGGCGGCGAGCGCCATCGTCACCGGCAGCAGGGCGCCCCCGGCGAGGCCCTGGAGGGCGCGGCCGGCCACGAGCGGGGCCAGGTCCGTGGAGAGGGCGCTGACGACCGAGCCGATCGCGAAGGCCGCCAGGCACACGTGGATGACCGGGCGCCGCCCGAAGCGGTCCGAGACGCGCCCGAGCAGGGGCATCCCGGCGATGTAGCCGAGGAGGTAGCCGGTGACCAGCGGCGTGGCGCGTTCGAGGTGGTTCACGGGGATGTCGAGGTCGTCGATCATGTCGACCAGGACGCTGACGAGGACGTACGCGTCGATCGACCCGAGCAGGACGGCCGCGCCAGCGGCCCCGACGGCGAGGCGCCGCCGCCGCGGGTCAAGCGGGGGCAACGATCTCGACCGGTTCGTCGTACTCGTCGAAGGTCATGGTGACCGTGGCGTCCCCTTGCGCGAACTCGGCCTTGACGACCCGCAGGTGCTCCTGGTCGAGCCAGACGGTCGCGGTGTTCCAGTCGCCCGCGGCGGGAAGGAACTCGGCGAACGCGGCCGGGTCGAACACGACCTCGTACCGGTAGGCGTCGACGCCGTCGACGGTCTCGGTGTCCTCGGGGGTGGCGGAGTCGACCGCGGTCAGGAGCGCGGCGATCCCGCGGTCGGGGTCGAGCAGCACCGTCGGGTCGTACGGCAGCATCTCGTCGCCGACGGGGATCTCCTGGTACCCGCCGGTGAGGCCCTTGACGTAGGCGCTCTCGCCGATGATCGTGTAGTCGATCTCCAGGTCCATGCCGAGCGCGGTGACGACCCCGGTGCCCTCGGCCTCGCCGCCGGAGGTGACCACGCCGTCGGCGCTCTCGACCGACAGGCCCTCCACCTCGCCGTCGACAGCGAGTTCGAAGTGGACCGACTCGACCTCGGCCATCGCGGCGGCCGCGCTGGGCATCGCCTCGTCGGCGGCGGGCAGGTCGTCCGCGCCGCCGGAGCAGCCGGCCAGGAGCGCGCCGGTGAGCACGGCGCCGAGTGCGGCGCCGAGCAAGGGGGGTTGCGATCGCATGGGCCGATCCTATGCCCCGCACGCTCCGGTGGGGAACCGCGAACGGTCCCGCAGGCGGCGGCGGGGAACTACCGAGGTGGGCAAGGCGGGCGGGGGCGCGGCAGGCAGGAGCACGGCGCGGTCTCCGGAAAGCGAAAGACCGCCCGCCTCGCGGCGGGCGGTCCGGGCGGGTCCCCGGCGGTTGGGTGGCCGGGTCCCCGGGTCGGTCAGGCGCAGGACACCGAGGGCCAGTTCCAGTTGCCGTTGGCCTGGATGGTGAGGCCGAAGCTGTTGCCGGCGCCGTTCGGCGTGGCGACGAGCTGCTGCGCGGACGGGTAGGAGGCGTTGCAGTTCCAGGTCGCGATGACCTTCGCGGGCGACGGGATGTTCAGCGTCGTCCGCCAGTCGCTCTTGCCCGAGACGTTCACGTTCAGGTTGTACCGGTCGCTCCAGCGCTGGCCCGCCGAGAGCGTCGCGGTGCAGGCGCCGCCGCCACCGCCGCCACCGCCGCCGCCACCGCTGCTGTCCAGCGTGATGTTGGAGTTGCCGGTGGACTGGTAGCCCTCGGTCGCCATGATCATGTAGTAGGCGAAACTGCCGAGGTTCATGCCGGCGCGGGCCCACGCGTCGAAGTGCTCGCCGGTGTTGATGGTCCCGGAGGTGCGGTTGCCCTGGCGGACGCTCCAGTACTGCTGGAAGGTCCTGGTGCCCTCCACCGACGGGGCGTTGTAGCGGGTGGACTCGCCCAGCCAGTAGGTGCCGCCGCTGGTGTTGAGCGTGCCGCGGCCCGAAGCGCCGCTGCTGGGGTTGTAGGGGCCGTGCGATTCGACGATGTAGTACTCGACGAGCGGGTTCGTGGTCCAGCCGTAGAGGGCGAGGTAGCCGTTGCTGCCGTGGTTGACCGAGCCGCTGTAGTTGACGGTGCGGCGTCCGCCGTTGGCCCAGCCCTTGCCGCCGACCCAGTTGTTGGCGCCGTTCCACGAGGAGCTGTAGTTCCCGCCCGAGCCGAGGGTCATCGAGGCGCGGCCCTGGGTGTCGGTCCAGAAGGAGTAGTAGTACCCGTTGTGGGTGCCCTCCTGGTTGGTGGTGATGGTCTGCTGCGCCTGAGCCGCTTCGGGGAGGAGCAGCCCGCTGGCCCCGAGCGCGAGCGCGCCCGTGCCGCCGAGCAGCAGGTTCCGCCTGCTGAAGATGCTGGGGGGCGGGTTGTACTTCATCCTGACTCCTTGGAAGGGTGCCGGCAGTCCGCGCCCGTACGCGAACCGCATCGAGAAACATCTATTCCTCGATCACACCTATCGTGGACCGCGCCCCGGAACGTGTCAATGACTTCCGGAAAACTATCGGAACTTTTCGGCACCGATCTTCCGGAAACCGGTCTCATCACCACTGCTCATGAGCAATCCCAAACGAGAACCCTCGAAAATCTCCATCGACAAGTCTGAATTTGCGCCAGCACGCGAAGCCCGAACTTCCGGAAGTTTCAGAGCAGCGAAAAAGCCACCCGCGAACGCGGATGGCCTTCTGAATCCCTGTGCCCCCGGCAGGATTCGAACCTGCGACACCTGGTCCCGGAAACCAGTGCTCTATCCACTGAGCTACGGAGGCGTGCCCGCCGAGACGGACTGCACGATGCTATCAGCCCCGGAGCCGGGGGTCGAACGCGGTTTGCCCGGTGAGGATCACACCCCGTCGCCCTCCCGCGATTCGGCGGCCGCGGTGTCGGCGGGCGGGCATATTCTGACTCGGCTGAAACCTGCGAGCTTAGCGGACACGCTGCGGTTTCGCCGCCCGAATCACCAGAAAAACACATCATCTTGGGGCGCCCCCAAGCCTCGACCACAACATGTATGATTCCCCTCTGTCAGGTCGGTGCTGTCGCAACCCACTCCCACCGCGTGGGGGCGGCGCCGCCGTGCCGTCACAACAGCGTGCGACCACCAAGCAGGTCGCACCTCACGAGGGGATGCAGAGATGACCGGGCTCGCCACCACGCCATCCGCCACCACCACCGCACCGCAGCAGCGGGGCCCCGAGCAGGGGCCCGCCGCGCGGATCGCCGAGCGCATCCGGGTCCACGCCGCGGGTCTGCCCGACGTGGACGCCGAGAAGGTCATCGCCCAGATCGAGGCCGGCCTCTGGCCCGGCGCGACCGAGACCGCACTGCGCGAGCGCGCCGTCGAGATCACCTCGGCGACCGTCGCCTCCGAACCGACCTACTCCAAGCTCGCGGCCCGGCTCCTCGCCGAGCACATCGCCGAGGAGACCGCGGGCGAGGGCGTCACCTCGTTCACCACCTCCATCGCCGCCAGCCGCGACAACGGACTCCTCGCCCCGGAGCTCATCGCCTTCGTCGAGGCCAACGCCGCCGCGCTCGACGCCGTCGTCGACGACGCCGCCGACGACCGCTTCGAGTACTTCGGACTGCGCACGGTCTACGACCGCTACCTGCTGCGCCACCCCGAGCACCGCACGGTCCTCGAACGGCCCCAGTACTTCATGCTCCGCGTCGCCTGCGGCCTGAGCCAGTCCGTCGAGGAGGCCGCCGAGCTCTACCGGCTCATGTCGGCCCTCGCCTACCTGCCGTCCTCGCCGACCCTGTTCAACTCCGGCACCCGCCGCGCCCAGCTCTCCTCGTGCTTCCTGCTCGACTCCCCCAAGGACGAGCTCGACTCGATCTACGAGCGCTACAGCCAGGTCGCGCGCCTCTCCAAGTACGCCGGCGGCATCGGCATCGCCTGGTCGCGCGTGCGCTCCCGCGGCTCGCTCATCCGCGGCACCAACGGCCACTCGAACGGGATCGTGCCGTGGCTGCGGACCCTCGACTCCTCCGTGGCGGCCGTGAACCAGGGCGGGCGCCGCAAGGGCGCCGCGTGCGTGTACCTCGCGACCTGGCACGCCGACATCGAGGAGTTCCTGGAGCTGCGCGACAACACCGGCGACGTCGAGCGCCGCACGCACAACCTCAACCTCGCCAACTGGATCCCCGACGAGTTCATGCGCCGCGTCGAGGCCGACGCCCAGTGGTCCTTGTTCGACCCCAAGGAGACCCCCGAGCTGGTCGACCTGTGGGGCGACGCGTTCGACGAGGCGTACCGCGCCGCCGAGGCCGCCGGGAAGGCCCGCAAGACCATCGCCGCCCGCGAGCTCTACGGCCGCATGATGCGGACCCTCGCCCAGACCGGCAACGGCTGGATGACCTTCTCCGACACCGCGAACCGGACCTCGAACCAGACCGCGCGCAAAGAGAACGTCATCCACCTGTCGAACCTGTGCACCGAGATCCTGGAGGTCACCAACGACTCCGAGACCGCCGTGTGCAACCTCGGCTCGGTGAACCTCGCCGAGCACACCACGCCCGAGGGCTTCGACTTCGACCGCCTGGAGACCACGGTCCGCAGCGCCGTCAAGTTCCTCGACCGCACCATCGACCTCGGCTTCTACCCGACCGCCGAGGCCGAGAAGGCCAACCGCAAGTGGCGCCCGATCGGCCTGGGCTGCATGGGCCTCGCCGACGTGTTCTTCAAGCTGAAGCTCGCCTTCGACTCCGAGGAGGCGCTGGCGCTGTCGACCGCGATCGCCGAGCGGATCGCCCTGGTGGCGTTCGAGACCTCGACCGGCCTCGCCGAGGAGCTCGGGGCGCACCCGAACTTCGCCGAGACCCGCGCGGCCGACGGCGTGCTCCACATCGATCACTACCCGAACGCGCGGATCACGCTCACCGAGCGCTGGGACGCCGTCCGGGGCCGCATCGCCGAGCACGGCCTGCGCAACTCGCTCATGATCGCGATCGCGCCGACCGCCACGATCGCGTCGATCGCCGGCTGCGCCGAGTGCATCGAGCCGGTGGTGTCCAACGTGTTCAAGCGCGAGACGCTGTCGGGCGAGTTCCTCCAGGTCAACCGCCACCTGATCGCCGAGCTCAAGGAGCGCGGCATCTGGAGCGAGCAGGTCCGCCAGGCCATCGTCCTCGCCGAGGGGTCCGTGCAGGGCATCGCGGCGATCCCGGCCGACCTCCAGGAGCGGTACCGCACCGCGTGGGAGCTGCCGCAGCGCGCCCTGATCGACCTCGCGGCGGCCCGCACGCCGTTCATCGACCAGGCCCAGTCGCTCAACCTGTTCCAGGCCAGCCCGACCATCGGCAAGCTCTCCTCGATGTACCGGTACGCGTGGCAGCAGGGCCTCAAGACCACGTACTACCTGCGCAGCCGCCCGGCGACGCGCATCAACCAGACCACCGTCAGCGCCCAGGCGGCCGAGACGGCGCAGCCCGAGGTGCAGGCGCCGCGGACGGAGCTGGACCTGGAGGCGATCCCGGCCGACATCGCGTGCTCCCTGGAGAACCCGGAGAGCTGCGAAGCCTGCCAGTAGGGCGGCCGCGGGCGGGGCGCTCGGGCGCCCCGCCCGCGCTTCGGCCCCGCGCCCGCGGGCCGCGGCGCCTTTGGAACACCGACTTCGAACTGCCCTGCACCCCTGAGCGAACCGACAAGCGAGAGGACCCGCCCATGCTGCTCGACCCAGGTATGGACCTGACACTGCGACCGATGAAGTACCCGGACTTCTACGACCAGTACCGGGCCGCCATCAAGAACACCTGGACCGTGGAGGAGGTGGACCTCGGCTCGGACCTCACCGACCTCGCCAAGTTCACCCCGCAGGAGCAGCACCTCATCCACCGCCTCGTGGCCTTCTTCGCCACCGGCGACACGATCGTCGCGAACAACCTGGTGCTCAACCTGTACCAGCACGTCAACTCCCCCGAAGGGCGCCTCTACCTCTCGCGCCAGCTCTTCGAGGAGGCCGTGCACGTGCAGTTCTACCTGACGCTGCTCGACACGTACCTGCCCGACCCGGACGAGCGCGCCAAGGCGTTCGACGCGGTCAACAACATCCCGTCGATCAAGCGCAAGGCCAACTTCTGCTTCAAGTGGATCGACGAGGTCTTCGACATGCAGGAGCTGAAGACCGGCGAGGACCGCCGCAAGTTCCTGCTCAACCTCATCTGCTTCGCCGCGTGCATCGAGGGCCTGTTCTTCTACGGCGCCTTCGCGTACGTGTACTGGCTGCGCAGCCGCGGGCTCCTCGACGGGCTCGCGACCGGCACCAACTGGGTGTTCCGCGACGAGTCCTGCCACATGAACTTCGCGTTCAGCGTGGTCGACATCGTCCGCCAGGAGGAGCCGGAGCTGTTCGACGACCAGATGCGGCAGCAGGTCACCGACATGCTGGAGGAGGCCGTCGAGGCCGAGCTCCAGTTCGCCGAGGACCTGATCGGCGCCGGGATGCCCGGCATGACCGTGAAGGACATGAAGTCGTACCTGGAGTACGCCGCCGACCAGCGCCTCGTGCGCCTCGGCATGCCGAAGAAGTGGGGCTCGGAGAACCCGTTCCCCTTCATGGCGCTCCAGGACGTCCAGGAGCTGACGAACTTCTTCGAGCGCAGGCCGACCGCCTACCAAGTGGCCGTGGAGGGCAAGGTCGACCTCGACGAGGAGTTCTGATCCCGGGCCGCAGGGTGTCTCCCGCCTGCGGCTGAGCGAAGGGGCCCGGCGCGATGCGCCGGGCCCCTTCTGTTCGCTGTACCTGTTGTCTGTGACTATGAGGCTCTTTGTTTTCGGGGCGCTCAGCCCTCGCGGGCGAAGGTCGAGCCGGACGCCTCGGTGCCGTCGCTGAGCTGCGCGACGCACAGGAACGTGCCGTCGCCGGGAATGTGGACGTCGGTGATCCAGTCGACCGCGCCGCTGGAGACGAGCTGCGAGAGCGGCCCGCCGTCGGCCTGGCCGTTCACGCACGCGGCGGCCACCGTCGGGTCGGCGCGCGCGGCCTCGGCGTCGGCGACGCCCTCGGGCAGCTGGCCGGTCGCGTACGCCTCCCACAGGTGGGCGGAGTCGCAGTTCGCGGCGGCGAACTCGGCGTCGAAGCAGGCGGGCTCCGAGACGCAGCCGGCGCCTTCGACGGTGAGCGTGCAGGAGGAGACGTAGTCGTCGGCCATGGACTGCGCGGCCAGGTCGGTCGGCTCGTCGCCGCCGCCGAAGAGCCACACGCCGCCCGCGATGAGCAGGCCGAGGATGACCAGGCCGACCGCGCCCATGCCGATGAGGCGGCCCATCTCCGAGCCGCCCTTGTCGCCCTCCTGGAGGCGGCGCTCGCGGCGGGTCAGGCCCGTCTCGTTGCGGGCGACCGGGACGGGGAGCCGCGCGTCGCGCTCGTCCTTGCTGTACGCCTCCCAGCGGCCCGTCTCGCTCGCGAAGTCGCCGGAGGGCGGCTGGGACCCGCCGAGGTTCGCCGGGGGGCTCACGGGCGGGCTGGGGACCCGCGCGGCGCCCGCGGAGGTGCGGGCGGGGGGCGTGACCGGTGCGGCGGCGCGGGCCTGGGTGTCAGGACGGGCCTGGGTGTCGGGGCGGGCGGCGCGGCGGGCCGGGGCGAGGTTGGTCGTCTCCGGGTCGTCCATGGGGCCGCGGCGCTTGGCCGGGGCCAGGCGGAGGGTCTGGGGCGAGTCGGGGGCGCCGTCGAGCTCGGCGTAGCCGGGGGCGGGGGTGCGGTCGGGGGCCGGGACGCGGCCGGTGCGGTCGGTGTTGCGGTCGAACGCGGCGGCCCGGTCGGCGGCGCGGCCCGAGGTGCGGGCCGGGGGCTCGCGAAACTCGGTGGGCGGCGAGGTGTACGCGCCGTAGAGGCCCTGGGACGCCGGCGAGGGCGCGAGCGGCAGGTCGTCGGTGATGCGCGGGATGATCCCGGTCGACGCCTCGGGGATGCTGGCGAGGAACTCGCGGAACTCGACCGCGGTCGGGCGCCCGTCGGGGTTGTTGATGAGCGCGGTGCGCAGCATCTCCAGCAGCAGGGGCGATATACCGGGGATCGCCGGGATCGACTGGTCGAACAGGGCCGCGACCTCGTTGATGTCGAGGACCCCGTCGGCGGGGAAGCGCGGCGGGTTGCCGCTGAGCATCGCGTAGAGGGTGGCCGCGAGGGAGTAGACGTCGGCGCTGGGGCCGATCTCGCGCATCTGGAAGACCTCCAGGGGCGCGTACGCGGGGGTCGCCATCATCGAGAACCGCTCGCCCGGACGGGGGACGGGGATGAGGCTGGAGAGCCCGAAGTCGGCGAGCACGGCGTGGCCGTGGTGGTCGATGAGGAGGTTCGCGGGCTTGATGTCGCGGTGGACGATCCCGGCCTCGTGGGCCGCGGCGAGCGCGTCGGCGATGCGGATGCCGATCTCGATCGTGCGGTGCGGGGGGATGGTCGTGTGGCGGTCGAGCAGGTCGGCGACGGAGCCGCGGCAGCGTTCCATGACGACGTACGGGTTGGCCTGGTGGGTGAGGCCGGCGGAGAGCATCTTGACCACGCAGGGGTGGTCGGAGAGGCGTCCGGCGGTCTGGACCTCGTGGCGGAAGCGCTCGCGGGAGGCGTCGTCGGTGAGCGGACGGGCCTCGATCTTCACGGCGACCTCGGCCCCGTCGTCGAAGCGCGTGGCGCTGTAGACGGTCGAGTAGGCGCCGCGGTCGATCTCGCTGAAGCCGGTCAGCCGCTCGATGCCGTGGAGGAGCGCTTCGGGGTCGGCCTCCGCTCTGGCTCTCGGAGGGGAGAGGGGAGCGGTTGGAGCACCGTAGGACGACATGGTGTCCACTGGAAACTGCCTCCGTTCTCGGCCGACGTGCAAGCCGAAGCATCACTCGGTGTCGAGCTGTTCAGTGTCGAGCTGTTCGGGTCGGTGCGCGGGTCAGCGCCGGGGAGCGCGCCGCTGCGTCCTGGGAGCGACTCGGGCCTGGGGGATCCGAGTCATGGGACCTATCGGATAACGGTACGGCAACGCGTCCATGATTCTGTATACCCCTAGACGAAGAGCCAGCGATAACTGGCCGAACGGATGATATGTCGCTTCCCGAGGGCGAAGTACCGGTGGCGCATAGTGAACGCATCCCCCGTGTAGCGCGCGGGAGGACGGGCATGCCGGCGGCGTTCGCGGGTGTGCCCGTCCGCCCGCCGCGTCCCCGCCCCATCCGGTTCAGGCCCCCGCCACGCGGGTGCCGTCGAGACCGGCGGCGTCCACCGTCGCAGCGCCTTCGGCACTGGCAGCTGCGGCGCTGTGTTCCGAAGCGGCATTGTGATCTGAAGCGGTCCTGTGTTTTGAAGCGGCACCGTGTTCTGAAGCAGCACTGAGACATTCGGCTTCGCGCGACTCCGGCGCGTCGAGGTAGTGCGCGGCCCAGGCCGTGGCCTCGGGGTCCTCGCCGAAGGACTTCAGCGCGATCCCGGCCCACTCCGCGGCCTCGTCGGGGCGGCCGTCCTCGTCGAGCAGGCGCGCGTAGCGGGCCACGATGGCCCGCCGCGGCCGGCCCAGGGACGGCTCGTCGTAATGGGCCGCAAGGGGTTCGAGCATCCGCAGGGCCGCCGCCCGGTCGCCCTTGGCGGCGCGCACGTCCGCGAGCAGCGCGGTGTTGGCGGCGCGGCCCGGTTCGAGGACGTCGTCGGTGACCAGCGCCAGCGCCTCCTCGGCGGCGGCCTCCGCGGTGGCGGGGTCGCCGGCCTCGAGGGCGCAGCGGCCCCTCAGGTTGTGCGCCAGGCTGATGAGGAGCGGGTGACCGGTCTTGGCGCCGTACTCCTCCGCGCCCGCGGCGAGGTCGAGGGCGTGGTCGAGGGCGCCGATCGAGCGGGCCGCGAGGGCCCGGACGTACTTGGCGAAGCCGCGGCCCCAGTCGTCGTCGATCCGCTCGAAGTCGCGGAAGGACTTGCGGGCCAGGGCATCGGCGCCTTCGGGGTGGCCGAGGCCGATCTGGGCGGCGGCGCCGATGGCGCGCAGGAGCCCGACGGCGAACACGTCGCCGGAGCGCTCGCCGATGGGCATGAACACGTCGGAGAGGCGCTTGGCCTCGGTGAAGCGCCCGGCCATGAGGAGCGCGAACGCGGACACGCCGCGGACCCAGGCGCGGCCGACCAGGTCCATCTGGCGGGCGAACGCCTTGGCGGCCTCGCGCAGGACCTCGTCGGCCCCGTCGAAGTCGCCGCGGGCCACGAGGACCCAGGCGCGGTGCTGGAGGGCCCAGGCGAGGCGCTTGTCGTCGCCGACGCCGTACGCGACGTCGTAGGCGTCGAGGAAGCGGGTCTCGGCCTCGGAGAGGTGCCCGGCGAGGAAGTCGAGGAGGCCGATGCGGCACTGGGCGTCGCAGCGGGGACCGGCCAGGCCCTCGCGGCGCGAGAGCGCGAGCGCGGCGGTCCAGGCGCCGCGGGCCTCGGCGAGCTCTCCCTTGTAGCGGTGGAGCCGGCCGCGCAGCAGCAGGAGCTGGGCCACGAGTTCGGAGGCGTCCTCGGGGAAGTCGTCGCCGAACAGGCGCGGGGACGGGTGGTCGTCGGTGCCGTGCTCGTCGGCGTGGTCGTCGGTGTGGTCCTCGTCGGGGATGAGGCCGATGTCGATGGCGAGGCCCTCGATCTCGGCCTCGGCCTCGACGGTGCGGCCCAGGCGGGTGAGGGCCCGGCCGCGCAGGAGGCGGTCGTCCGAGGAGAGGGTGGCGATGCGCTCGACACCGTTGAGCAGGGCGACGGCGCGCTCGGGCTCGGAGGCGTCCATGGCGCGGTCGGCCTGCTTGCGGACGGCGTCGACGGCGAGCGGGAGGACGTTCCAGACCTCGTCGATCGCCTCGATCTCGACCTCGCGGGCGAGGGTGACGGCCTGCTCGGCGTGGAAGACCACGAGATCGTCGGCGCTCTGGCCCTCGAGTTCGGTGTCGGCGGCCCAGCGGGCGATCTCGGCGTGCGCGTGGGCGGCGTCGGCCTTGCCGATGGGCGCGTAGGCGGCCTGGCGCAGCAGCGGGGTCACGAAGCGGTAGCCGCCGTAGGAGCGGCGGCGCAGCATGCGGCGGTCGAGGAGCTCCTGGAGCGCGAGGTCGAACTCGCCGGGGACCTCCTTCTCCAGCAGCTGCGTGGCCTCGGGGGGCACGGCGTCGCCGAAGATCGAGGCGGCGCGCAGGAGGGCGCGCGCGGCGGGCGTCAGGGCGTCGATGCGGGCGCCGAGGACCTGCGCGAGGTCGCGCGAGAGGACCTTCCCGGTGAGCGACCCGGCGGCGAGGCGCCACTGGTCGCCGGTGCCCGAGAGCAGGCCCTGCTCGGTGAGGAGGGTGACGAGTTCGGCGAGGTAGTAGGGGTTGCCCTGGGCGAAGCCGAGGAGGCGGTCCTCGTCGGGCTTCGGCAGGCGGCCGCCGCCGAGGAACTCGCGCAGGAGGCGCGCGGCGTCGGCGCCGGCGAGCGGCGGCAGCGGGTGGACCTCGGCCTCGGAGATGCGCGTCAGGACGCCCGAGGACCTGGTGAGCTCGGGGCGGCCGTAGAGGAGGACGAGGACGGGGCCGTGGATCTTGGCGAGCGCGACGCCGAGGGCGTCGATGCCGTCCTTGGAGGCGGTGTGCAGGTCGTCGATGATGAGGACCAGCGGGCCGTGCGTCGACATGTGCGTGATGAGCTCGGCGACGGCCTCGGGGATGGTGTACGCGTCCGACTGCTGCCCGGTGAACCCGCCGACCCGGTCGGCCGCGCCGGGGCGGCCGTGGCCGAGGAGGCCCAGGAGCAGGGTGATGTTCAGGCGGCACTCGCCGTGGTCGGGGTGCCCGTCGGCGATCCGGCGGAGCTTGGCCTCGGCGGTGGCGCGGTCGTCGTCGAAGCGCAGGCCGGCGGCCTTGCGCACGAGGTCGGCGAGGGGCCCGAAGCGGCGGCCCTCGCCGTAGGGGGCGACCCGGACGGTGAGGACGCGGGCGCCGCGCTCGGTGGCGAGGGTGCGGACCTCGCGGGCGAAGCGGGTCTTGCCCATGCCGGCCTCGGCGGTGTGGATGAGGACCAGGGGCTCGGCGCGGTCGATGACGGCTTCGAGGCGGCCGGTCACGCGCCCGATCTCGGCGTCGCGGCCGATGAACGGGGCGGTGTCGCCGAGGCTCGCGCGCGTCCCGGGCTCGTCTTCGAGGCCCAGGAGCTGGAACACCTCGACGGGCTCGCGCTTGCCCTTGAGGCGCACGGGCGTGAGCCGGCGCCAGGAGGCGGCGTGCTTGGTGGCGCGCATGGTCTCCTCGCCGGCCCAGATGGTGCCGATCGAGGCGATCGCGCAGATGCGCGCGGCGGTGTTCACGGTGTCGCCGATGACGGTGTACTCGAGGTTCGCCTGCATGCCGGCCACGACGAGCCCGGACCGGAGCCCGATCCGCAGGCCGATGGGGAGGCCCCCGCCGGACTCGGCCTTGAGGAGCCGGCGGACGCGCTTCTGCATGGCCTGGGCGGCGCGGACCGCCCGCTCCGCGTCGTCCTCGTGCGAGAGGGGGGCGCCGAAGACGGCCATGATGCCGTCGCCGGTGAGCTTGTCGACGTGCCCGCCGAACTCGTTGACGGCGTTCACGCACTCCGCGAGCAGCCGGTCGGTGACGGAGGAGACCCGCTCGGGGTCGAGGCTCTCGGACCAGGTGGTGAAGTCGGAGAGGTCGCCGAAGAGCACCGTGACATAACGCCGCTCCGTCTGGGGAGCGGTCGCCTCGGGTGACAGGGGCGCGCCGCAGTTGTGGCAGTAGCGCGCGCCCGGCACGGTGGGCACGGAACAGAACGGGCAGGTCACAGCAGCACCAACGTCATGACAGGGCTGTGTTGTTCCCCACTCCTTGTGGGAACGGGGACGATCTTGCGATTCACGGTGGCAAGGATACGTGGCCTAGCTGACAGATACCTGTGTGCGGCGGCACAAATCCCCGAGGAGAGGACCAACCCTCCCCCGTTATCGCCGACCCCCACCCGAACGGCTGATTCGGTTACGATCATGCCGTCGACCTGCACCCCTCCCCCCTCGGCACCCCCTCGAACCCGAAAGACACCCCATATGGCCCCTCCCCCCGAGCCTGAGCCGATGCCTCCGGCCGACGAGGCCGCCCCGCATCACGGAGCGCTCACGATCCGAACCGACCGGCTCCGCTGCGCGCTCATCGCGGCCGTCGGCATCCCGCTCGGCATCGCCTTGATTCTGCTCGACCCGGTGGCCGAGCGCGATCCGGTCGAAATGCTCCTGTCCCTCGCAGGTGGCATGTCCCTGGGCTGGGGCTCCGGGGCTCTCGGCCTGCTGTTCCGGGAGCCGCTCCGCTTCGACGTCCGCAGTCGAAGGCTGCATGTCCCGCGCAGCTCGAACTGGAGGTTCACGGACGTCTACCCGAGCCCGGGCTTCGACCGGATCGAGTACTCGCCGTATAACGCCCGCATCTACCAGGTCCGCGCTGACGGAAGGCGTCGCCGTCTGCCGGTCTTCCGCCAGTACACGAACCGGCGCGACTGGGCCGCTCTCGCCGACCTCCTGCTCGAGCACTCGGGAGGGGCACCGGCTCAGACGTCGCCGAACCCACACGAGGGGCGGATCCAGTTAGGATCATGCCGTTGAGCCGCACTCCGCGCTCTCCCACATGAAAGACACCCCATATGGCCCCTCCTCCCGAGCCTGCGACTCCTCCGATCCAGGAGGGCGATTCACCGCGCTTCCGGCTGCGCCTCACCCCGACAGAGATCGCCGAGGTCCTCGGCATCGAGACGAGGCCGCGAATCATCACCGTCGAGTACAGGCGCCGCCTGCTGACGTGGACGGCGGCGATCGGCTGGCTGCTCGCGCCGGCGGCATGCGTGCTCGGCATCTCTCTCATGAGAGTGTTCGGACTCCAGAGTCAAACGGTCTTGTTCGCGCTGCAGTTCCCACCTATGTACGCCGCAATGATGGCCACCCTCGTGCTGACGCAGCGGAATCTGCTCACCTACGACGTGGATCGAAGAAAAGTCTGGAGCGGTACCGGTCAGATACGGCGGGCGCTCGGCCGCTGGCGCCCCGGAGACCGCCTCGAGTACTCGATTTACCGCGGCAGGTTGGAACGGGTCAGACCAAGCGGCAGGCGGCGCATCATCGCTCGCTTCACCGTCGTGGTCGATCACGCCACCTGGGCCGAGTTCGTTGACGTCTTCCGAGCGCACCAGATCGGCAGCGGAGGCGGCGGCGAGCCATCGGACTTGCGGGCACCGGTGGTCAAGGTAGGGATTCGCTGGCGGTTCTTCAGCGGTTTCCTCCTCGCCGGGCTGGTCACGGAGGTGTTCGCTTTGTGGCCGCACCGAGGGGATTTCGACTCGGTCGGCTCGCTGCATCTGGCGGCCGCCGGTTACTTCCTGTTCGGTGCGCTGCCGCTCCTCCTCAGACCGGTGCTCACCTACAAGGAGGGCCGGGTCAGCGTCAAGTCCCTCGGCCGCCCCGCCCGTGAGTACCCGCGTCCCGGGTTCGAGCGGCTGGAGTTCTCGGTCTACACCGGTTGCCTCTACGAGGTCCGTCCCGACGGGAAGCGGCGCAAGATCGCCAGGGGCTGGGCGCGCGACCTGGACTCCTGGAAGGTGTTCGTGGACCGGTTCCTCGCGGATGCCGCGAAAAGCGCGCGATGAGCGCTCGTTCGCTGGTGATCGCCGGGCCGAACCGGGTGCTGTTCGGGTGGCTTCTGGGGCTGTCGCTCGGGGTCGCGGTGATGTTCGGGGCGCTGACGGTCGGCGGGGTCGTCGACATGTCGTTGCAGGGCCTGCTGGTGGGGATGCCGGCCGGTTGCGCCGGGGCCTGCGCGGTCGTGCTCGCCGGGTGGAGCCGGATCGGGTACGACCCGCGGACCAAGTCACTCCTGGCGGTCGGTCGCAAGCGTTTCCGACCCGTGTTCGCCAAGCCCGCATTCGTGTGCGTCGAGTACTCGCGGTCGCAGAACCGCATCTACGGGGTCCGCCCCGACGGGCGGCGGCAGCGGGCGCAGTATCCGGCCTGGTGCTACGACCGGCGCGAGTGGGCGGCGATGGTGTCGCGGATGCCGAAAGCGGCGGAATAAGCGCCGGGGCCCGGACGCTGCTGCGTCCGGGCCCCGAGTCGGCTTGGGTCTAGGCGGTGACCAGGCTGGCCTTCTGGAACTCCTTGACCGAGGTGTAGCCGGTCTTGGCCATGGCCCGGCGCAGGCCCCCGAAGAGGTTCTGGGAGCCGTCGGAGGAGTTGGAGGGGCCGTAGAGGATGGCCTCGAGGTCGGGGACCTCGACGTCGCCGGAGTCTCCCGGGCGGAAGCGGCCGCGGGGCAGCTTCGGGTGGGAGGCCGCGGAGTGCCACCAGGCGCCGGCGGCCGGGGACTCGGCCGCGTCGGCGAGGATCGAACCGAGCATGACCGCGTCGGCGCCGCACGCGACGGCCTTCGCGATCGCGCCCGAGTTGGTGACCTCGCCGTCGGCGATGAGGTGCACGTAGCGCCCGCCGGTCTCGTCGAGGTAGTCGCGGCGGGCCGCGGCGGCCTCGACGATGGCGGAGGCCATCGGCACGTCGATCCCGAGCACGGTGTCGGTGGTCGACCAGTCGTCGGAGCCGACCCCGACGATGACGCCCGCCGCGCCGGTGCGCATCAGGTGCATGGCGGTCTTGTAGTTCGTGGCCCCGCCCACGACGACCGGGATGTCGAGGTCGGCGATGAACTGCTTCAGGTTCAGGACGTCGCCGCCGGAGGAGACGTGCTCCGCCGACACGATGGTGCCCTGGATGACCAGCAGGTCCACGCCCGCCTCGACCGCGAGCGGCGCGAGTTCGGCCGTGTGCTGCGGGCTGAAGCGGATCGCCGTGGTGATCCCGCCGGCCCGGATCTCCGCGATCCGCTCGGCGATGAGCTCGGGCTTCACCGGCTCGGCGTAGATCTCCTGGAGCCGCTCGATCGCGTTCTCCGCCGGCGTGTCCGCGAGCTCCTTGAGCAGCGACGTCGGGTCGACGTAGCGGCACCACAGCCCTTCGCCGTTCAGGACGCCGAGGCCGCCGAGGCGGCCCATCTCGATCACGGACGCCGGGCTCATCGTCGCATCGGACGGGTGCCCCACGGCCGGGATCTCGAAGCGGTAGGCGTCGAGCTGCCATTCGGTGGAGACATCGTCGATGTCCCTGGTGCGCCGGGTCGGGACGAGCGCCACTTCGGACAGCCTCCAGCCGCGCGCCACGATCTTGCCGGGGCCGATCTCGACCAATTCCCGCACAGTCTCTCCTCCTACCGGGCCCGACTACCGCGTGTGGTAGTTGGGCGCTTCCACGGTCATCTGGATGTCGTGCGGGTGGCTCTCCTTGAGTCCCGCAGCGGTGATCCGGACCAGACGCCCGCGCTCATGCATCCCTTCGATGGTACCGGCCCCGGTGTAGCCCATCGCGATGCGCAGACCGCCGACCAGCTGGTAGACCACCTGTGCGAGGGTGCCGCGATAGGGGACCTGCCCCTCGACGCCCTCGGGGACGAGCTTGTCGTTGGAGTCGACCGCGTCCTGGAAGTACCGGTCCTTGGAGTAGGACTTCGCCTGGCCGCGGGACTGCATGGCGCCCAGGGAGCCCATGCCGCGGTAGGACTTGAACTGCTTGCCGTTCATGTAGATCAGCTCGCCGGGGCTCTCGGCGCACCCGGCGAACAGCTGGCCCATCATGACGGTGGAGGCACCTGCGACGATGGCCTTCGCGATGTCGCCGGAGTACTGGATGCCGCCGTCGGCGATGACGGGGACGCCGCGCTCGCGGGCGACGCGGACGGTGTCCATGATCGCCGAGACCTGGGGCGCGCCCACGCCCGCGACGACGCGGGTGGTGCAGATGGCGCCGGGCCCGACGCCGACCTTGATGCCGTCGACGCCGGCCTCGATCATGGCGGCCGCGGCGCCGGCGGTGACGATGTTGCCGCCGATGATGTCGACCTTGTGTCCGAAGTCCTTGGAGATCGAGGCGATCATGTCGAGCACCCCGCGGGAGTGCCCGTGGGAGGAGTCGACGACGAGGAGGTCGACGCCGGCCTCGACGAGCTGCCCGGCGCGCGCGTACTGGTCCTCGCCGACGCCGATGGCGCCGCCGACGCGCAGGCGCCCGGAGCCGTCCTTCGACGCGTTCGGGAACTCCTCGCGCTTGGCGAAGTCCTTGACGGTGATGAGGCCGCGCAGGAAGAAGTCCGCGTCGACGATGGGGAGCTTCTCGATCTTGTGCTTCTTGAGCAGTTCGAGCGCCTCGTCCTGCGAGACGCCCTCGGGCGCGGTGACCAGGTTCTCCCTGGTCATGACGGTGGAGACCTTCACGGAGTGGTCGGTCTCGAACCGCATGTCGCGGTTGGTGATGATGCCGACGAGCTTGCCCTTCTCGTCGGTGACGGGCAGGCCGGAGATGCGGTACTTGCCGCAGAGCTTGTCGACCTGGCCGAGGGTGTCGTCGGGCGAGCACGTGACCGGGTCGGCGACCATGCCGGACTCGGAGCGCTTGACGAGGTCCACCTGCTGGGCCTGCTCCTCCGCGGGGAGGTTGCGGTGGAGGATGCCGAGGCCGCCGAGGCGGGCCATGGCGATCGCCATGCGGGCCTCGGTGACGGTGTCCATCGGCGCGGTCAGGAGCGGCACCGAGATGCGGATGTTGCGGGTGAGCTGGGAGGAGGTGTCGACCTCCGCCGGGACGACGTCGGACTCGCCGGGAAGCAGCAGCACGTCGTCGTAGGTGAGGCCCAGCGGGATACCGCTGGCCGCGCCCATGGGCACCGTGGTGCCTCCGACACGCTCGCCGGCAGCGCCTTCGAGCCCTTGGTTTCCGAAATCCCCTGAGAACGCCATGGAGCAATGGTAGTGCCGTAACGTGCGTCGCCCCGCGTCGCACACGTCCCCGTGGGGTGTGATTCACGGCGGGGACCAGGGCGTCCGGTCAGCGGATGACCGGACGGGCGCGGAAACGGCCCTGGGGACGGGCACCGCGCGGGTCCGGGTACGCACCCGCGGGTGCCGAACGGGGCCGGACACGGGACGGCCCCGGGGACGTGGTCCCCGGGGCGCCCGCGAGTGAACTGGGGTGTGCGGCCGGGGGCTACTCGAAGAGGTCGCCCGCCTCGTCGGAGATGGTGTCGACCACGTCGCTGTCGGCCACCGCGTCCCACGCCTCGGTGGCGCCGTCGCTGATGTCCTCCCACACCTCCGTGGCGTCGATGTCGGTGACCGTGTCGGCCACGCCGTCCACCACGTCGTCGAAGATCTCTTCCACGTTCTCGCCGAAGTTGTCCATGTGCCCGTCTCCTCGGATCCGTCGGGGTTACCTGCGGCCCATGCTAACGAGCGCCGCACCCGGTGTCAGCACCCGATTGCGATGGTGGCACGCATCCGGGAGTCCCGCGCCGCTCACCCGGCGCCGTCGTCACCGGGCGTTAGGCTGGAACCGTGTATGAGGAGCCTCGCGACCCGTTCGCCGACGATCCCGACCACGCGGAGGCGCTCGCCCCGTTCGAACCCGAACTGGACGACGACGACCGCGCCGACCTCCTCGAAGACCTCCACGAACTGGAGATGTTCGAGCGGGTGCTGCAACCGCAGGGCTACCGGGGGGTGGTCGTCGACTGCGCCGACTGCGACGAGCCGCACTACTTCACGTGGGGCCTGCTCATGGCGAACCTCCGCGGCCTCCTGGAGGCGAACTGCGCGCAGGTCCACGAGCCGGCCTTCGACCCCGACCCGGCGCACTACGTGACCTGGGACTACGCCCGGGGGTTCTCGGACTGCTGGCTGAAGACGCACGGCGAGGACACGGTCTGAGGGGGACGCGGTCTGAGAAGGACACGGTCCGAGGGGGACGCGGTCTGAGCAGGAGCGGTCGCGGCAGACGCTCCCGCGAGGGTCGCCGCTTAGGCCACCGACTCCCGCAGCGGCCGCTCGGCCCGCGGTCCCGGCAGGGGCCGCTTCGCGCGCGCCTCCAGCACGTCGAGCCGCTCGGCCGCGAGGATCGCCCGCGTGAGCCCGGCCCTGACGTACGGGGCGTCGGTGCCGGTGTTCTTGAAGTACCAGATGCCGATGTTGATGAGGCCGATCGCGATCGCGTACATGAGCTCGTCCTGGAGCCGGCCGCTGTACAGGAAGACCCCGATGATGACCACCGGCAGCGCGTAGAGCCAGGCCGCGGGCGCCCACGACGCCAGGCGCTCGAGCGTCGGGATCTCACCCCGCGGCACCGTCGAGAGGCCCTTGCCGCCGTTCCAGGCGCGCGCCCGCGCGTTCGCGTCCCGCGCGAACCACAGGCAGGCCGAGATCATCACCGCGACGGTGATGATCCCCAAGGGGCAGAAGATCACCCACCACCTGCGCTGCACCAGGGTGGGCAGCAGGATGTACACGGTCGGGTAGACCGCCGTGGCCCGCATCATGAACGAGGCCGCCGCGGTGCGCACGCCCTTCCAGCCGCGCCGGCGCAGCGCCGAGTGCGGGGTCATGTCGGCGAAGACGTTCATGTACAGCCGCATGCCCGGCAGCGCGTACGTGAGCGCGACGATCCGCACCGGCAGGTTGTCCCACGCGTCGGGGATCGGGTAGTCCGCGGCCCGCACGTCGTCGAGGAGCGGGATGCCGTCCCCGGAGCGGTTGAGGAACGCGTTGGCGTACTCGACCCACTTGGCCTGCCAGAACAGGTCGAGGTCGCGCGACCACCAGGTGAGGACCAGGGCCACGGTGACCCAGGACATCCACGAGCACGCGATCGCCCAGCGCTTGAGGCTCTTGGCCTGGCGGAGGTGGTGGGCCTGCACGGGGTGCGCGGCGGCGTCGGTGGCCTCGGCCTGCCTGCGGCGGACCTTCCAGATCCTCCGCTGGCGCTCGACCGCGCCCGCGCCGGGCAGGGCGTTCTTGAGCCGCTGGTAGCGGCCGGCGGGCCGCTCGGCCTCGGCCGCTTCGAGGACCTCGATCTCGCGTGCGAAGAGGTCGCGGATCTCGGTGAACCGGCCGGGGCCGGGGTCGATCCCGGAGACCAGGAGGCGCTGGCCCGGGTCGGCGTCGACGAGGTCTTCGAGGAGGCGGGCGAGGCCGACTGAGGCGACGTAGAACTGGTCGGGGACGGTGCCGGGGGCGCTGTGCGGGATGCCGCCGATGGCGATGAGCACCATGCCGACCGAGTAGAGGTCGGCGAGGGGGCCGCCGGTGCCGGTGGCCTTGACCTCGGGTGCGACGTACACGGATTCGCGGGACTCGGCGCCGACGAGGCTGCGGGTGTGGAGGAAGTTGACGCCGAGGTCGATGAGCCGGATCGTGACGGCGGCGTCGTGCCCGGTCTGGACGATGACGTTCGAGGGCGTGAGGTCGTTGTGGTGGCCGACGTCCGCGGCGAGCACGGCCATGGCGTCGAGGAGCGCGGTGCCGAGGACGCGCAGCTGCCGGACGTCGACCGGTCGCGCGATCTCGGAGCGGGGTTCCTTGCGGCCCTTGGCGAGCGCGGCGAGGTGGTCGGTGAGGGTGGTGCCGGGGACGAAGTCCATGAGGACCCAGCCGTCGTGGCTGGCCCACACGGTCACGAGCGGGGAGCCCTCGGGGCGGACGCCGCCGAAGTCGCGGCGGTAGTCCCTGGTGGCCTTGACGATCGCGGGGATGCGCAGGTACGGGTAGATGAGGCATTTGAGGGCGTGATGGGAGGCGCGGCCGACGGCGGGCGCGGCTGAGTCGACGGTGACGATGACCGAGGTGGTGCCGTGGCGGTGGAAGGCCATGGTGGCGAAGTCGATCGTGGCCCAGACGCGGCACGCCTCGGCGTCGTCCTCGGCGGGCGCGTAGAGGCGTTCGAGGGCCTGCTGGACGCGGGGGTCGGCGACGAGTTCGGCGCACAGCTCGTCGGGGGTGCGGCCGGCGATCTCGCCGCTCGCGTAGGACTCGCCGTGGTAGCGCATGCGGTCGGAGCGGTGCATGGAGATGAGCGTGAGCAGGAGGAAGCCGAGGTAGCCGCCGGTCGCGGGGCTCACGCGCGCGTCGGGTCCGGGGTCGGTCCACCAGGCCCAGAGGGCGTCCATCTCGTCGGCGCGGGCGACGGCGAAGCGGTCGGCGTAGGCGCGCTCGTCGAGGGGCACGTCGAGGAGGGCGGCGCGCCAGTCCTCGACGTCCCAGGCGTCGAGTCGGGCCGGGGCGCCGCGGTCTTCGGCGCGGCCGGTGAGGTGCGCGCAGGCGGCGGCGAGGAGGTCAACCGATGCGTCTGCCATCGGCGGTCCTCACGGTGGTGATGCGGGGGACGGAGCGGAACGAGCCGTCGCGGAGCTCCTGGACCGGGACGCCCTGGATCGCGGCGGCCATGACGGCGTGGGCTTCGCGGGCGGCGGTGACGAGCGCGTCGCGCGAGCGGGACTGGTTCGCGACCTCGCGCATCCACGGGAGGGGCGCGAGGTCGAGCACCTGCGGGCCGTCGCCGGGGTCGGTCATCCAGCGCTGCAGGAGTCTGCGCTGTTCGCGGTAGCGGAACTGCGAGTCGGCGTAGCCGCGGCCGAGGCCCTTGCGGAGGCGTTCGAGGTAGGCGACGGAGTAGCGGCGGCCGGGCGAGAGGCGGGTGGGCGGGGGCTTGATCGGCTTGGTGCTCAAAGAGAGCACGTGGGTGCAGCCGTCGGCGAGGGCGGCGAGGTGGGGGTGGGCGGTGAGGACGCCGCCGTCGATGGCCCGCCGCCCGCGGAAGACGCCGGTGCCGGGCACGGCGACGGGCATCCAGCAGCTGGCCTTGAGCGCGGACTTGAGGTCGTCGCGGGACGCGAACTCGTGCGGGGCGGTCGCGGTGAGGGTGTCGACCTCGCTGATGACCACGTGGAGGTCGATGGGGCTCTTGAGGATCCGCTCGAAGTCGAGGGGCTTGCGGTGCTCCAGGACCTCGTCGAAGGCGTAGTCGAGGTTCAGGGCGGGGCGCCCGGCGAGCATGCGCCTGACGTCGGCGAACTCGGGCGTGCAGAGGTCGTCGAAGTAGATCGTGAGCGGGTACCAGGAGTCCCCGCCGGCGAGGAAGTACGCGGCGTTGATCGAGCCGGAGGAGGTGGCGTAGACGGCGTCGAACACCGGGCGCAGGCCGAGGTCGTCGAGGGCCACGAGCATGGCGCCGGAGGTGACGCCGCGCATGCCGCCGCCTTCGACGGCGAGGCCGAGCTTGAAACCGTCGGTGCGGGCGCCGGGCGCGGAGCCCTCGGCGCGGCGGGCCCTGACGAGTTCGAGGACGGGGTGGTCGTCGCTCCAGTACCGGTCGGCGTCGAAAGCGTACGGACTGAAGGCGTTCGGGTCGGACAATTCGCCTCGCTCGGGGGTGTCGGGGAGCGGCGGAATCGGATGGTCCTCAGCGTAGCGGTCTCACGCACCTTGCGCTGTCCTTGAGTTACGGGGCGGCGCCCTGATCGGTGCCGTCCCGTCCCGCGTCGTCCCCTCGCAGGTCGCCGCGCCGCAGTGACGACGTCCGCGGGCCGGTGTCGAGGAGGACGCCCGCGCGGACGACGGCCGCGACCGGGGCGCACTGGAGCACGGCCTCGTCGGCGGTCGCGGCGTCGAGGACGACGAGGTCGGCGCTCGCGCCGGGGACCGGACCGTGCGCGGGCCGGCCGAGGATGCGGGCCGGGTTCGTCGTGATCGCGTCGGCGAGGACCGCGCGGTCGGCGGCGGAGGCCGCGCGGAAGAGCAGGCCCGCGAGCCACGCGGCCTGGAGCTGGCTGCCGTTGCCGAAGGGCGCGAACGGGTTGCAGAGGTTGTTGTTCGTGATCGCGGTGGTGACGCCGGCGCGGGCGGCGCGCAGGATCGGGGCCACCGCGCGGGTGGCGTGCCCGGCGCTGGCGTCGCGGGCGTGCCCGGCGAGGTAGAGGTCGGTGGCGGGCATGACCGCGAGCGCGATCCCGGCGTCGGCGAGGGCGTCGAACGCCCGGTCTGCGGCGTCGGGGTCCATGGCGGCGAGGGTGGTGGCGTGGCCGATCGCCACGCGGCCGTGCATGCCGGCGGCGCGGGTGCGCTCGACGACGAGGCCGATGAGCGAGGCGCCGGGGTCGTCGCCGAAGTCGAGGTGGAGGTCGACCGGCGCGCCGTGGGCCTGGGCGAGGTCGAAGACGAAGTCGAGGTGGGCGGCCGGGTCGGCGTCGACGTACGGGCAGCCGCCGACCACGTGTGCGCCGGAGGCCATGGCGCCCTTGAGGAGTCCGCGCATGCCCGGGAGTTCGAGGCCGCGCTGGGGGAAGGCGGTGAGTTGGAGGTCGATGCGGCCGTCGTTGCGGGCGGCGAGATCGGCGTGGAGGTCCATGAGGTCGAGGCCCACGGCCGGGTCGATCTCGACCATGGCGCGCGCGGCGAGGGTGCCGTTGCGCACCAGGGTGTCGACGGCGCGCTGCGCGCCGGCCCGGACGGTCTCGGGGCCGAGGCGGGGGCGGAGCCTCGCGACCGCGGCGATGGCGTCGTTCAGGTCGGCGGTGGGCTCGGTGCCCTCGGCGGCGAGTCCGCGCGCGATCGGTTCGAGGAGGAACGCCTTGTCGAGGTGGACGTGCGCGTCGACGAAGGCGGGCAGGACGGCGCGGCCGGCGGCGTCGAGGACGGCGGTGCCGCCGGCCGCGGAACCGTCCGCGGAGGCACCGCCTCCGGGGATGCCGTCCGCGGTGCCCGGAGGTGCGGCCCGGCCGACCCGTCCCCTGTGGAGGATCAGGTCGGCCGGACCGCCGGGGAGGCCCGCCCCGGCGACGGCGTCGAGGCGGGTCACCGCAGTCCGATGGCGGGGTCGATGAACTCGTTGGTGACGATGTCGTCGGCGGCGATCCCCTCGGGGATCGTCTCGCCGTAGCCCGCGAAGATCGGGAGGACCGCGGCGATGACGCGGTCGACGCGCTCGGTGTCGAAGTTGCCGAGGGTGTCGTCGGGGCCGTTGGCGACGATGCCCTCGGCGAGCTGCACCTCGACCGAGTCCGCGTTGCCCTCCATGGTGATCGGGGGCCCGTCGGGGATGGTCTCGGCGATGCGGAGGATCGCCTCGTTGACCGGCTCGGGGTCGGTCACGTAGTCGATCTGGGCCTGCTGGAGCATCGGCACGAGCTCGGTGAGGCACGGCGCGAGCTCGTCGAGCTCGCCCGAGCGCACCGACCAGGCGTGCTGGTAGATCTCGTACCCGGCGTCGTCGACCATCAGGTAGTCGGTGGGCTTCATCCAGCCCTCGACGTCGTGCTCCCAGCGGTAGGGCTCGTTGGAGACGTACCCCTGCTGCATGACCGCGCCGCCCTCGGCGACGAAGCGGCTCGGGGTGCCGTCGAAGGACGCGTCGGCCTGCGACGGGTCGACGTACCCCTGGGCGATCAGGTAGTCCATGAAGACCTTGCCCTCGGTGTACACGATCGGGGCGCCGGTGGCCTTGACGTCGTCCCAGGAGTCGACGTCGTATGTGGCGGGGTCGAACATGACGATCTGCGGGGTGGTCTCCAGGGAGGCGAACACGCCGGTGACGGGGAACTCGGCGTTGGCGCGGACCGCGTCGTCGGTCGGCACGAAGCCGAGGGTGATCGAGGTGTCCTGGTACATCTGCGCGGGCACGGGCTGGCCGCCGAGGAACGGGCCGCCCAGGCGGACCTCGACGTTGACGCCGGTGTCGCCCAGGGGCCCGACGTAGGCGCCCTGCTCGACGTCGACGGTCCCGTCGGGGCCGACGAGCTGGAAGGCGGCGGCGCGCTCGGGGGTGGCGAACCAGTCGGTCTGGATGACGATCGTGGCGGGGCAGACGCCGGCGAGCACGCCCTCGCCGGTGGGCTCGGGCACGTCGCTGGCGGTGGCGGTGCAGGCGGCGAGGAGGCTCGCCCCGGTCGCGACGGCCGCGGCGGCGGTCAGCCGGCGGCGCACAGCATCGTTTCGCATGGGGTGGATCGGCATGGGGCGATTCCGCGTGGGGTGGTTCCGCATGGTCTCTCCTAGAGGTCTCGGGGGTCGGTGGGGGGCGCGCTCGCGGCGGTGGGAGGGCGCGCCGATCGGAGGGCTGTCGGACTGGCAGCTCAGGTAGTTCAAGTGGTTCAGGTGCCCCTGATGGCGTTATCGCTTGCCGTGCATGCGGTCGACGCGTCCGGCGAGGAGGTCGAACGCCCAGAACAGGCACAGGCCGACGAGCGAGGACAGGAGCAGGGCCGTCAGGAGCTCCTCGGTGGCGAGGCGCTGGCGGTAGACGTCGATCATGCGGCCGACGCCCGGGACCCCTTGGCGGAAGAAGAAGTCGGCCACGATCGAGCCGATGATGGCCTGGCCGCCGGAGATCTTGAACCCGGAGATCATCGCGGGGAGCGCGGCGGGGAGCTGGAGCTTCCACAGGCGCTGGAAGCGGGTCGCGCCGTGGAGGGTGAACAGGTCGTGCTCGGCGGGGGCGACGGACTTGAGGCCGAAGAGCGTGTTCGTGACGACCGGGAACAGCGAGACCATGACGCACACGATGACGCGGGACCCGAACTCGTACCCGAACCAGAACCCGAACAGGGGCACGACCGCGAGGATCGGGATGGTCTGGAGGACGACGGCGTACGGGTAGAGGGAGAACTCGGCCCAGCGGGCCTGGCTCATGACGACCGCGAAGAGCACGCCGAGGACGATCGCGATCGCGAGGCCGCACAGGGCGACCTGGACGGTGTTCCACAGGGCGGTGAGGATCTCGGTGCGCGCGGCGGGGTCGAGGAGCCCTTCGGCGACGACCGCCTCGGGCGGGGGCAGGAGGAACCGGGACGCCTCGGGCACCAGGAGGTGGCTGGAGGCGGCCCAGGCGGCGACCACGAGGACGAAGACGGCGATGGGCGCGACGACGCGGACCGGGGCGGTCGTGAAGGGCCACAGGCGCTTTCGGGGCCGAGGCGGCTCGGGTGCGGCGGTCTTCGCGGGGGCTTCGAGGGTGGCGGTCATGCGGCGGCCTCCTGCCTGTCGCCGCGCAGGGCCGCCGAGACCTCGGCGGCGAGGGCCGCGAACGCCGCGGTGTAGCGCAGTTCGGGGTCGCGGGGGAAGTCGAACGGGACGGGGATGTCGGCGGCGATGGTGCCGGGTCGGCCGGTGAGGACGACGACGCGGGTCGACATGAACACCGACTCGGGGACGGAGTGGGTCACGAAGACGCCCGCGAAGCCGTCGCGCACGAAGAGCTCGCCGACCTCGGAGTTCAGGTGCTGGCGGGTGATCTCGTCGAGGGCGCCGAACGGCTCGTCGAAGAGGAACAGCTCGGGCCGCATGGTGAGCGCGCGGGCGATGGAGGCGCGCATGCGCATCCCGCCGGAGAGCTGGGAGGGGCGGTGCTGCTCGAAGCCCGCCAGGCCGACCCGGGCGATGGCGTCAGCGGCGGCCGTGCGCCGCTCGGCCTTGGGGACCCCGGCGAGCTCGGCGGGGAGTTCGACGTTGCGGGCGACGGTGCGCCACGGCAGGAGCGTGGCCTCCTGGAAGACGTACCCGAGGCGGTCGGTCCGCACGTCGACGGCGCCGCCGGAGGCGGCCTCGAAGCCGGCGGCGAGCCGGAGCATCGTGGACTTGCCGCAGCCGGAGGGGCCGACGAGGGACACGAACTCCCCCGGGCGGATCTCCAGGTCGATGCCGTCGAGCGCGCGGGTGCCGTTCGCGAAGGTCAGCGAGGTGCCGCGGAAGGCCAGAGCCGGGTCGATGCTCATCGCGACCGCCGGGGGCGGTCGTATACATGACCCGGCCGCGGGCCGCGTCCGGAGTTGAGCCGTGCGTTCATGGCTCAATTTCTATCGGTATACCATTGCCGATCGCGGTCCGGTCCGTTACGGCGAGATTTCGTATACGATCAGTCGGCGAGGACACCGTCGTGAGCGACGACCGCGCCGCCCTTGACGACGAGGCGCCGCACCGGCACGCTGACCACGGCTTCCGCTGGGGCCGTGGCGTTCACGGCGAGCAGGTCGGCATTGCATCCGACCGCGAGGCCGTAGTCCGCGAGGCCGAGCACGGCCGCGCCGCCGTGGGTCCCGGCCGCGAGGGCGAGCTCGATCTCCGGGTCGGACATGAGCCGGTCGCGGAAGGCCACCTGGTTGACGCGGCGGAGCATGTCGCCGTCGCCGTACGGGGTCCACAGGTCGCGGATGCCGTCGTTGCCGATCGCCAGGCGCGCCCCGGTCTCGGCCATGAGCCGCACCGGGACGACGGGCGCGCCGCCGACGGCGCAGGTGATCATGGCGACGCCGGCGTCGGCGAGCGCGTCGGCGATGCGGCGCTGGTGGTCGGGTTCGAGGCCGCCCATGGCGTACGCGTGGCTGATGGCGACGCGCCCGGCCATCCCGGTCGCCTTGGTGCGCTCGACGATGAGCTCGTACTCCCACGCGCCGAGCAGGCCCTGGTCGTGCAGGTGGACGTCGATCTTGGCGCCGTACCGCTCGGCGAGGCCGAAGAGGAGGTCGAGCTGCCCGGCGGGGTCGCGGTCGAAGCCGGCGGGGTCGAGGCCGCCGACGACGCCGACGCCGTCGCGGAGGGCCGCTTCGAGGAGCCCGGGCACGCCGGGGCGGGTGAGCAGGCCGCCCTGCGGGAAGGCGACGAGTTCGACGTCGACCTTGCCGGCGAGGCGGGCCGCGGCCTCGCGCACGGCCTCGACGCCGGCGAGGCCGACCTCGGGGTCGATGTCGATGTGGCTGCGCACGAACGAGGTCCCGGCGGCGACCATGGCGCGCAGGAGGTTCGCGGCGTAGTCGGCGCTGGGGACGCCGAGCTCGGCGCGGCGGCCCTCGCCGTTGCGGATGCGGCCTTCGAGGGTGCGGCCGCCGGTGTTGGGGGTCCACGGCCCGCCGAACATCGTCTTGTCGAGGTGGCAGTGGGCGTCGACGAGGCCGGGGAGGACGATCGCGCCGCCGAGGTCGACGACCTGCGCGCCTTGGTGTTCGGGGGCGCCGGCGAGGTCCGGTCCGACCGCGGCGATGCGGCCGCCGGAGACGGCGATGTCGGCGGGTTCGAGCGGTTCGCCGGGGGTCCAGGGGCGGGCGCCGGTGAGGAGGAGGTCGGTCATGGGGGTCCTTTCGCACTGCGTTCGACGGAGCGCAGATCGAGCGGGCCGCGGCCGGAGGGGTCGCGGTCAGGTGAGGAGCATCGCGGTTCCGGCGGCGGTGCCGAAGGCGATGACGAGGACGCGGAAGGCGGCGGGCTTGAGCCGGTCGGCGAGCTTGGCGCCGGCGAACCCGCCGAGGAGGCAAGCGGGGGCGAGGACGAGGACGGCGGGCCACTGGACCGGGCCGAAGAGCGCGACGGAGATCATCGCGGTGGTCCCGGCGGTGAGGGTGAGCAGGGCCTTGAGGCCGTTGAGGCGCCCGATGGCGGCGTCGAGGCCGAGCGCGAGCGCGGTGAGGAACACGATCCCCATGCCGCCGTTGAAGTACGCGCCGTACGCGCCGCCGACGAATACGCCGCAGTACAGCAGCGGCGCGGAGGTGCCGCCGCTCGCGGCGAGGCGCCGGGCGATGAGCGGCTGGCAGGCGAACAGGGCCGTGGCCGAGAGGATCAGGAACGGCACCAGCGCGGTGAAGACCTCGGGCGGTGCCGCGAGGAGGGCCACGGTGCCGGTGACCGCGCCGCCCGCGGCGAGGGCGACCAGGCGCGGTAGGAGCGGGCGGAAGGAGGTCAGGTGCGAGCGCAGCGCCACCGCGTTGCCGATGTAGCCGGGCCACACCGAGACCGCGTTCGTGACGGTGGCCGCGACCGGCGGCATCCCGATCGCCAGGAGCGCCGGGAACGTCAGGAGGCTCCCGCCCCCGGCGAGCGCGTTGCAGACGCCCGCGCCGAAGCCGGCGGCGACGAGCAGGGCGAGGTGCTGAGGGTCCATGGGGTCCTTCCGGGAGGCACGGCGGACCCAATCGTATACAACGGCTCGCGGGGGTGGCCGGGAGGCGTTCGCGGGGCGGCTCGGAGGCCCTCGCGGGTGAGCTCGGAAGCGTTCGCAGGAGCGGCTCGGAGGCTGCTTGCGCAGCGGCGCAGCGGCGTTCACGAAACATCTTCTAGCGCTACGGTCCGGGCCGTATAGACCATCCCCAGCCCCCACCCACCCCGAGGGGACCGTAGCGGCCAGCATTGCCGACGGGTCCGACAAGAACCGGGCCCACCGGCCCCGATGTCACCCGATCGGGTCGCGCACCCGCCTGCGGTACGCGGTGGTCGCCCGGAGGATGTGCTGGCCGACCAGGCCCGAGGCCCGGTCGGCGTCGCCCGCGGCCAGGGCCGCGAGGATCTCCTCGTGCTCGCGCCACGAGTCCTCGGCACGGAGCGTCAGCCCAACCGCGTAGACCCACGCGATCTTCTGGCTGAGCTGGCGGATCAGCTGGCCCAGCACCTCCGAGCCCGACGCCTCGGCGATCACCTCGTGGAAGCGGGAGTTCAGGCGCGGCACCTCTTCGAGGCGGCCGTCGCGCACCGCGTCCCAGCCGAGGTTCACCAGCTCCTTGAGCCGCCCGAGCTGCTCGGGCGTGCGGTTGCGGGCCGCGCGGGCCGCGCACATCGGCTCGATCACCGACCGCAGCTCCAGCAGGTCCTCCGCCTCGGCCTCGCTCAGCTCCCGCACGAACACGCCGACATAGGGCTTGGCCTCGACGAACCCCTCCGCCTCCAGCACCCGCAGCGCCTCGCGCACGGGCACGCGCGAGACGCCGTACCGCGCGGCCAGCGCGTCCTCGGTGAGCCGGGCGCCGGGCGCGAACACGCCCCGGATGATGTCCTCCCGGACCGCGCGCACCGCCTCCTGGGGCGCGCGCCGCGGCCCCTTGTCGCCAGCCATGAACCGCCTCCACTACGATCAGGCCACCATTCTCGTATACACTCCCTCGCCCCCGGAACGCGGTGCCTCCTCATGACGCTCCTCCAGCCGCTCGCCGCCTGCGACCGCGCCGACCACTACCTGCCGTCGGAGCCCGGGACCGTGTCCTGGGGGCTGCTGCCGAACGCGGCGAGCGCGCCGGTCCTGCGGGTGCGGTCGGGCGCGACCGTGTGCGTGGACACCGTCAGCCACGAAGGGCTGCTCGAGGACCAGGGCGGCGACCCGAAGGCGTTCTTCGGCGCCAACGGGATCGGCGAGGTCCTGGAGGACGCGGCGCGCATCGCCCGCGAGTGCGTGCGCGCGCCCGGCGCCGGACCGCACGTCGTCACCGGGCCCGTGCACGTCGAGGGCGCCGAACCCGGGGACGTGCTGGAGGTCGAGGTCCTGGAGCTGGAGCGGCGCGCCCCCTACGGCGTGGTCAGCAACCGGCACGGGCGCGGCGCGCTCGCCGGGGAGTACCCGCTCGGCGAGGGCAGCGTCAGCGTCGTCGCCACCGTCGATCCCCAAGGGCGGGGCGTGATCCCGACCGGGGACGGCAGGTCGCTGCGGTTCGACCTGGCGCCGTTCCTCGGCATCATGGGGACCGCGCCCGCGACCGCGGCCCCCGTCCACTCCGTGCCGCCGGGGCCGCACGGCGGGAACCTCGACATCCGGCTGCTGGGCACCGGGTCGAGGCTGTACCTGCCGGTCGCCGTCCCCGGCGCGTCGTTCTACACCGGCGACCCGCACTTCTCGCAGGGCGACGGGGAGGTGGCGCTGACGGCGTTCGAGGCGCCGCTGCGCGCGACCCTGCGGCTGACGGTCCGCGCCGACCCGGCCGTGAGGAGACTCGCCGCGGCCCTTGGCGGCCCGTACGCCGAGACCGGGGAACACTGGATCACGACGGGGCTCGACGAGGACCTCGACGAAGCGGTCCGCAAGGCCGTGCGCGCCGCGCTGGCGTTCCTGCGGGAGCGGCACGGCCTGCCCGGGCCTGTCGCGCTCGCGTACCTGAGCGCGGCGGTGGACGTGCGGATCTCGCAGGTCGTTGACCTCGTCAAGGGCGCCCATGTCACGCTGCCGAAAGACCTCGACCTCACCGCCCCCGCCACCAAGGAGCTCCGCCCATGACCGATCCGTTCATCGCCCTCGTGGACGACGGCGCCGCCTTCGACGACACCGGGGAGCCCGGGCCGCTCGAGGGCCTGCGCCTGGCCGTCAAGGACCTGTTCGACCTGGCCGGGACGCCCACGGGCGCCGGGAACCCGCGGTGGCTGGAGACGCACGGGCCCGCGGAGGCCGACGCGGCGGCGGTCGCGCTGCTGCGCGCGGCCGGGGCGCGCGTGGTCGGGAAGACGGTCACCGACGAGCTCGCGTGGAGCCTGAACGGCTCGAACTTCCACTACGGGACCCCTGAGAACCCGGCCGCGCCCGGGCGGGTGCCCGGCGGGTCGTCCTCGGGCTCGGCGTCCGCGGTCGCCTTGGGGCTGGCCGACATCGGGCTCGGCACCGACACCGGCGGGTCGATCCGCGTGCCGGCGTCCTACTGCGGCCTGTACGGGCTGCGGCCCACCCACGGGCGGGTGAGCCTCGCCGGGGCCGTGCCGCTCGCGCCCACGTTCGACACCGCCGGGGTGCTCACCAGGGACGCGCGCACGCTGCGCCTCGCCATGGAGGTGCTCCTCGGCGAGCCGGAGGAGGCGCGCGCGCCCCTCACGCGGCTGCTCGCGCCCCGCGACGTCTGGGACGAGGTCCCCGACGCGACCCGCGCAGCGGTGTGGCCCGCGGTCGAGGCGCTCGGCCTCGACGTGGACACGACCCCGTTCTTCGACGACCCGCACCTCGGTCTCGGCGGTGCGCTCGACCGCGAGTCCGGCCGCGAGCCGACCCCGGGCGCGGTGACGCCGCTCGAGTCGGCGCGCCGCGCGTACGCCGTCCTCCAGGCGTGGGAGGCATGGCAGGCGCACGGCGCGTGGATCGAGGCGTCCCGGCCCGAGTTCGGTCCGGGAGTCAAGGCGCGCTTCGCGAACGCGTCGCGGATCGGCAGCGCCGAGGTCACCGGGGCGCAGCGGGTCCGCAGCGGCGTCGTGGCGCTGGTCAGGGACCGGCTCCCCGCGGGCACCGCGCTCGCGGTCCCCGCCGCGCCCGGACCCGCGCCGCTCATCGGCGAGGAGCCCGACCGCGAGGCGATCGTGCGGTTGACGTGCATCGCGGGGCTGTCCGGGGCACCCGGACTGGCCCTGCCCGCGGGCGAGGTCGAGGCCCTGCCGGTGGGCCTGCAGCTCGTCGCCGCTCCGGGAAGCGACGAGGTCCTGCTGGCGCTGGCCGATCCCCGCTGATCGGGCGCCGGTCGAGGTTCGGTCGGACCGCGCGGTATCCCGTCCTGCCAGGCGGGACGCACGTCGGTCCGGAGTGGACGGACTAGCAGACGAGTCCCGAGCGGAACGCCTCTGCCACGGCGTGGGCCCGGTCGCGCGCGCCGAGCTTGCGGAACATGCGCCGCGCATGGGTCTTGACGGTGTCCTCCGAGACGAACAGGTCGCGCCCGATCTCGGCGTTCGACTTGCCCTCGGACATGCCGCGCAGGACCTGGAGCTCGCGCTCGGTCAGCTTCATGCCCTGGAGGGTCGAGCGCTGCCGGGGGACGGTCTCGGTGACCCGCTGGAGGCTCGGCGAGGCGAACATGATCGCCTGCGCGAGCGCGACCAGCAGGTCGTCGGAGTTGTTGGACGGCGTGCGGATGACGCCCCGGGCGCCGGCGGCCACCACCATCGCGGCGGTACGGGGGTCCGCCGCGCCGGAGAGCAGGACCCCGGTGCGGGGCGAACGGGCGCGGACGGTCTTGACGAACTTGACCGGGTCCGGGGCGGCGAGCGCCACGTCCACGAGCACGACGTCCACCTGCCGGCGGCCGAGCTCGAGGAACAGCTCGGGCGATCCCTCGACCGACTTGACCGCCTGCGCCAGGCCCATGCGGGTCGCGCAGGCCGAGATCTTCTGTCCGGCTTGAGGAGTCTTAACACAGACCAGTACGGTTCTCACTTTGTTCTACCTTTCGGTGCGGTAGGCCGTGCGTGTCTCTCTAGATCCAGCACGCAGGCGGTCCGCCGCCATGACGCGGGTTCGCGCGAATTTTTCGAGTGACTTTTCGAGGTTTCCGGGAAGAGGCGTGGACGCATGGTGTTCGGGTTCGCTGACGCGAAGACCTCGACCCTGATGGGAAACTGGGGGCATGACACAGCGAAGAGGCGGACGACAGCACCGGGCCGAGTCCCGCGATTTTGGTGATCATCGTTCGCATCCACCTCGCCATGACCTGTCTAACGAACTAACGGCCCTGGAAGGTACGAGTTACGGCCGATATAAATCCTTGCGTGGCAAATGGTGGACAGGCCCGGCGATTCTCGACATTTCGAAGGTGCAGTCGGATCCGTTCGCGCCGCCGAGCCGGGTGGAGCTCCGGTTCGACGCCGAGGCGGCGGACCTCCTGCCCGAGTGGTACGCCACCCCCGAGCGGCGCCGCGCGATCGCGGTGCTCCTCGCGAAGCGGTTCAGGAAGTCCTGCCCGACAAGGGACCTGCGGATCGACGCGGGCGGCCAGGAGATCCTGCGCCGGGCCTCGTGCGAGGTCGGCGGGGACGGCTCGGTCGTCTTCCGGCTCGGCGCGCAGCTGCCCGGGCACGGGCGGCGCATCGCCGGGCGCCAGGCCGCGCGGCTGCTGTGCGAGGACCTGCCGGACACCGCCGACGACGCGCTCGCGGTGGCCGAGGAGGAGGCCGGGACCTGGATCCGGCACGCCGACGACGTTGCGGCCCTGCGGGAGCGGGTCGCGGAGCAGGGCCTCGTGGCGTTCGTCGCCGACGGGGCGATGCTCGCGCGGAGGTCCGGTGTGGACGATCGGCCGATGGAGTCCGGGGTGGCGTTCCGCTCCCCCGACCCGCTCGCGGTCGAGGTCGAGCTGCCGCACGCGGGGACCGTGCGCGGCATGGGGATCGGCCCGGGGGTCACGCTCATCGTCGGCGGCGGCTTCCACGGCAAGTCGACCCTGCTGCGGGCCTTGGAGTCCGGGGTGTGGGACCACGTGCCCGGCGACGGGCGCGACCTCGTCGTCGCCGACCGCACCGCGGTGAAGGTCCGCGCCGAGGACGGCCGGGCCGTCACGGGCGTCGACGTGCACGCGTTCGTCGACCACCTGCCTTCGGGCGACGACACGCGGCACTTCTCCACCGAGAACGCCTCGGGCTCGACCTCGCAGGCCGCGGCCGTTGTCGAGTCGCTCGAAGCGGGCGCGCGGGTGCTGCTCATCGACGAGGACACCGCCGCCACGAACCTGATGATCCGCGACGCGCGGATGCAGGAGCTGGTCGCGAAGGACCGCGAACCGCTCACGCCGCTGGTCGACGTGGTGCGGTCGATGGCCGACGACCACGGGGTCGCGGTGGTGCTCGTCATGGGCGGCTCGGGCGACTACATGGACGTCGCCGACCGGGTGGTCCTCATGGACGCGTACGTCCCCGAGGACGTGACCGAGCGCGCGAAGGCGCTGGCGGCCAAGCCGACCGGGCGGAGAGTGGAGGCCGAGGGGTTCCGGATGCCGCGGGCGCGCGTGGTCGACGCGCGGTCGGTGTCCTCGGAGTCGCGCGGGAAGCAGAAGATCCGCGCGGGCGGCACCGACGGGCTGCGGTTCGGGGAGTCCGAGATCGACGTGCGGGCCGTGGAGCAGATCACCGACCCGTCGATGACCGCCGGCATCGGGCTCGCCCTGGAGGCCGCGGTGCGGCGCGGGTGGATCGACGGGACCGCGACCGTGGCGGAGGCGCTGGACCGCTTCGACGCCGCGATGGAGGCCGGGGGCGAGGCGGAGCTGCTGCGGATCAGGGACGCCGACTTCGCGGTCCCCAGGAGGTTCGAGGTGGCCGCGGCGCTCAACCGGATGCGGGAGCTGCGGGTGCGGCGGGACGGGGAGTGATCCGTGGACGGGGCGGCAGGCACCGGGACGAGCGATCACCGGGTGGTGGCCGGAACGGGTGGCGTCCCGTCTGAAACCAGGGCATAAAAGTGCCTTCGCGGCTCCGATCCCCAAAGGCCGCGAAGGCACTTGAACTCTATCGGTTTCCCGACAGCTGCGCGACCAACTGTCGGGATGTTGACACTTGCGGTTCCCGCCCGCGGCGGTGCCGCCGGCGGGGACGCCGAAGGGCCGCCGACACCGTCGGCGGCCCTTCGTGTCCGCTCCCCGGAGGGAGCGCGGTCGCTTGCCGCTCAGGGGGTCCCGGGACTAGTGGGAGTGCCCGTGGCCGCCGTGGGAGTGGGAGTGGCCGTGGCCGGCCTCTTCCTCCTCCTCGGGCTTGTCGACGATCGTCACCTCGGTGGTGAGCGCGAGGCCCACGATCGAGGCGGCGTTCAGCAGCGCGTTGCGGGTGACCTTCACCGGGTCGAGGATGCCGGCCGAGACCAGGTCCTCGTAGACGTCGGTGGCGGCGTTCCAGCCCTCGCGCCAGCCCTTGCCGGCGACGTTGTTGACGACCACGTCGCCCGACTCGCCCGCATTCAGGGCGATGCGGCGCAGCGGCTCGGAGAGCGACGCCTCGACGATCTTCAGGCCCACGCGGGCCTCCGGGTCGTCGAGCTCGATCTTCTCCAGGACGGCGATCGCGTGGACCAGGGCGGCGCCGCCGCCGGCGACGATGCCCTCCTCCACCGCGGCCTTGGTCGCGTTGACCGCGTCCTCGATGCGGTGCTTGCGCTCCTTGAGCTCGACCTCGGTGGCCGCGCCGACCTGGATGACGGCGACGCCGCCGGAGAGCTTCGCGAGGCGCTCCTCCAGCTTCTCGCGGTCCCAGGAGGACTCGGTGGTGCTCGCCTGCTGCTTGATCTGCGCGATGCGGGCGTCGACCTCGTCCTTCTCGCCGCCGCCGTCCACGATCGTGGTGGCGTCCTTGGAGACGGTGACGCGGCGAGCCCGGCCCAGGTGCGACAGGTCCGCGGCCTTGAGCTCCAGGCCGATCTCCGAGGAGACGACCTCGGCGCCCGTGAGGGTCGCGATGTCGCCCAGGACGGCCTTGCGGCGGTCGCCGAAGGCCGGGGCCTTGACGGCGCACACGCGCAGGGTGCCGCGCAGGGCGTTCACCGTCAGGGTCGCGAGGGCCTGGCCCTCGACGTCCTCGGCGATGATGAGGAGCGGCTTCGAGGTCTCGACGACCTTCTCCAGCACCGGGAGCAGCTCTTCGATCGAGCCGATCTTGGCGTTGGTGATGAGGATGTACGGGTCCTCGAAGACCGTGGTGCGCGAGTCCTGGTCGGTGATGAAGTTCGGGGAGATGAAGCCCTTGTCGAACTGCATGCCCTCGGTGACCTCGAGCACGGTCTCCAGCGTGGAGCCGTCCTCGACCGAGATGACGCCCTCGGCGCCGACCGCGTCCATCGCCTTCGCGATGAGCTCGCCGATCTCCGGGTCCTGCGCCGAGACCGCCGCGACCTGCGCGATGTGCTCGTGGTCGGAGATCTCGATGGCCTGGCGCAGCAGCTCGTCGGACACGGCGTTCGCCGCGGCCTCGATGCCCTTGCGGATCGCGATCGGGTTGGACCCGGCCGTGACCGCCTTGATGCCCGCGCGGCTCATCTTCTGGGCCAGCACGGTCGCGGTGGTGGTGCCGTCGCCCGCGACGTCGTTCGTCTTGGTCGCGACCTCCTTGACCAGCTGCGCGCCCAGGTTGGCGTAGGGGTCGGCGAGCTCGATCTCCTTGGCGATGGTCACGCCGTCGTTGGTGATGAGCGGCGCGCCGAACGAGCGCTGGAGGACCACGTTGCGGCCCTTCGGGCCGAGCGTGACCTTGACGGTGTCGGCGAGGTGGTCGATGCCGTGCAGCAGGTTCTGCCGCGCGTCCTCGGCGAAGTTGAGAATCTTCGGCATTGGTTCCCTTTCCTAGGAACGCGAACGGGCCCTCCGTGGGAGGGCCCTGGACGCGTCTACTGCTCGACGACCGCGAGGACGTCGCGCGAGGACAGGACGAGGTACTCCTCGCCGGCGTACTTGACCTCGGTGCCGCCGTACTTGGAGTAGATGACCACGTCGCCGACCTTCACGTCGATCGGGAGGCGGTTGCCCTTGTCGTCGAAGGCGCCCGGGCCGACGGCCAGAACGGTGCCCTCCTGGGGCTTCTCCTTGGCGGTGTCCGGGATGACCAGGCCAGAGGCGGTGGTGGTCTCGGCCTCGTTCGCCTGGACCACGATGCGGTCGCCCAGCGGCTTGATGGCAGCCTTGCTCACTTGGATTCTCCAAACGCGTGTTCACTACGGATGTCCGCCACGACAGCGCGGGTCTCGTCGTCGCGGGTGCCGAGGCACCGGCCCGTGGCTGGCACTCTCGCGGAGAGAGTGCCAAGGCGATCATAGCGCTTAGCAATCTCGCCCTGCGAGTGCTAAGGCAGAGGTTAGTTCGTGCAGGTGGGGACGTCAACAGCGGGTCTCGGAGGTCATACCATGGACCGCGTGCGAACCAGCCTGCTCGAAGCCCTCACCGCCGACCCGGACCTCCAGGAGCGCGCCGCGCGGGCCCTCGCGGCCGACGGCGACCGCGCCCCGCTGACGCTCCGCAAGGCGGGCGTCGACCCCGACCTCGCGGCCGCGGCGCTGACCCTCGCGGACCTCCGCGGGCACGCCCGGGCCAAGTTCGGCGAGCGGGCGGACCGGCTGTACTTCACGCGGGCGGGCCTGGAGCAGGCCACGCGGTGGCCCGTCGCGGTGCGCCGCGCGGCCCGGTTCGCGGCCGCGTCGACTCATGTCACGGACCTGTGCTGCGGGCTCGGGACCGAGGCCCTGGCGTTCGCGGAGGCGGGCCTCGAGGTCGCGGCGGTGGACCTGAGCGAGGAGACCGCGGCGTTCGCCAGAGCGAACGCGGCGGCGGCGGGCCTGCGCGTCGAGGTCCGGGTGGGCGACGCCCTGGGGACCCCGTTGTCAGGTGCGGCGTTCGCCGACCCGGCCCGGCGCTCGGGTGCGGGCAGGAACTTCAACCCGGCGGACTACTCCCCGCCCCTCGACGCGCTCCTGGAGCACCTGTCGGGGGCGCGGTTCGCGGCGGTGAAACTCGGGCCGGGGATCGGCCACGAGTGGATTCCGGCGGGCGCCGAGGCCGAGTGGGTCTCGGTGGACCGGGACGTGGTCGAGGCGTGCCTGTGGCTCGGGGAGGCCGCGCGGGTGAAGCGCCGCGCGAGCGTGTGCAAGGCGGGCGAGTGGCACGAGCTGACCGGCAGCGGCGAGGAGCGGGCCGAGGTCGGGGCGGTGGCGGCGTACCTCTACGAACCGGACGGCGCGGTGATCCGGGCGGGCCTGGTGGCCGAACTCGCCGCCGGCCTCGGCGCGCACACCGCGAGCGGGCAGATCGCGTACCTCTACGCCGACGACCTGACCGCGACGCCGTTCGCGCGGGCCTGGAAGGTGGAGGAGGTCTGGCCCCTGCACCCCAAGAAGCTCAAGGCGCTCCTGGCCGAACGCGGCATCGGCCGCCTCACGATCAAGCAGCGCGGCACCGGCATCGACCCGGCGGCCCTGCGAAAGCAGCTCAAGCTCAAGGGCGACGGCGAGGCCACGCTCGTGGCGACCCGCATAGGCGAGGCCCACGCGGCGATCCTCTGCTCCGAGGTCTAAGCGGTCGCGAACGGCGGGCCGGTGCTGCGGGACGCCCGGCGGCTCATCGCTCGCGGGGTCACTCGGGCAGCTTGGCGGTGAGGTCGACCTCGATGAGCTGGTCCTGGTAGCCGAGGGCGGTGACGCCGGTGACGGTGCTGGCGGCCTTGAAGGCCGGGCCGAGTTCGGGGTGTTCGGCGAGGCGGTGCCAGGCGCCGCCGACGACGCGGCTCTCGCCGCTCACCACGTAGACCACGGACCGCACGACGTCTTCGGGGCGCGCCCCCGCGGCGGCCAGCGCCGCGAGGCAGTTGGCGGCGGTCCGCTCGATCTGGGCGTCGAGGTCGCCGACGCCGACGACGCGTTCCTGGGCGTCGACCGGGCACTGCCCGGCGAGGAAGGCGAGGCGGCCGGGCTCGACGATGGTCACGTGGTCGTAGCCGCCGGTCGGGTGGAGTTCGCTCATGCGCCGAGGCTAGGTCGGGTGCCGGTGCGGCGCAAGCGCTATTCGGGGCGGGCGATCCGCTCGCGGAGGTTCGCGTCCTTGTCGGCGACCATGCGTTCGAGGTCGCCCTGGTAGGCGGTCATCCTGTCGCGCAGGGCCTCGTCGGCGGCGCCGAGGATGCGGACGGCGAGGAGCCCGGCGTTCCTGGCCCCGGCGATCGAGACGGTGGCGACGGGGATCCCGGCGGGCATCTGGACGATGGACATGAGCGAGTCCATGCCGTCGAGGTACTTGAGGGGCACGGGGACGCCGATGACGGGCAGGGGCGTCGCGGAGGCGACCATGCCGGGCAGGTGGGCGGCGCCGCCCGCGCCGGCGATGATCGCCTGGAGGCCGCGGGAGGCGGCGGCGCCGGCGTAGTCGATCATGCCCTGCGGGGTGCGGTGGGCGGAGATCACGCGGACCTCGTGGGGGACGCCGAACTCGGCGAGGGCGGCGGTCGCGGCCTCCATGACGGGCCAGTCGGAGTCCGACCCCATGATGACGCCGACGCGCGGCTGCTGGTCTGCCATTACTCGCCTTCCTGGAGCCATTTGGCGGCCCGCAGGGCGCGGTGCCGCAGGAGCGCGGGGTCGTCGCCGCGGACGGTGACGTGCCCGATCTTGCGGCCGGGCCGGACCGCCTTGCCGTAGAGGTGGACGTGCGCGGCGGGGTCCTCGGCGAGGAGGTGCTGGAGGCGCTCGTCGAGGCGGGGCCCGCCGGGTTCGCCGCCGAGGACGTTCGCCATGACGGTGTAGGGCGCGGCGGTCGCGGTGGAGCCGAGCGGGTAGTCGAGGACGGCCCGCAGGTGCTGCTCGAACTGGCTGGTCTCGGCGCCCTCGATGGTCCAGTGCCCGGAGTTGTGGGCGCGCATCGCGAGTTCGTTGACGAAGAGGCCGTGGGAGGTCTGGAAGAGTTCGACGGCGAGCATGCCGACGACGCCGAGTTCGGTGGCGACCGCGGCGGCGATGCGCGTCGCCTCGGCGGCGGTGTCGGGGTCGAGGTGGGGGGCGGGTGCGATGACCTCGGTGCAGATGCCGCCGGTCTGGACGGTCTCGACCACGGGGTAGGCGGCGGTCTCGCCGCTCGGGGAGCGGGCGATCTGGATGGCGAGTTCGCGCTGGAGGGCCATGCGCTCCTCGGCGATGAGGCGCAGGCCGGAGGCGAGGACCGCTTCGGCGTCGGCGGGGGTGTCGCACATCCACACGCCCTTGCCGTCGTATCCGCCGGTGGCGGCCTTGAGGACGCAGGGGAGGCCGAACGCCTCGACGTCGGCGATGGAGTCGACGCTCGCCCAGCGCGGCTGCGGGAGGCCGAGCGCGGTGAGGCGGGTGCGCATGGCGTGCTTGTCCTGCGCGTACAGGAGGGCTTCGGGCCGGGGCTGGACGTCGACGCCTTCGGCGACGAGGGCGCGGAGGGCGTCCTGGGGGACGTGCTCGTGGTCGAAGGTGACCACGGTGCAGCCCTTGGCGAAGCCGCGGAGGTCTTCGACGTCGCGGTAGTCGCCGAGCACGGTCGCGGTGGCGACCGCGGCGGCGCTCTCGGCCGGGTCGGCGGCGAGCACCTTGAGGCTCTGGCCGAGGGCGATGGCGGCTTGATGGGTCATGCGGGCCAGCTGGCCGGCGCCGATCATGCCCACGGTCGGGAGTTGGGTCGCGGCATCCACGGCGAGAGCCTAACGCGGTGCCCGGCCGGGAGGTCGGAGGCGCGATTCCGGCGTGACCTGCGCCCTTGGCCCCGTGGACAGGTGGTGTCAGCCGGTGATGGGATGTTCGGCGGTGTCGAGGAGTTGGTCGGGGGCCACGCCGAGGACGCCGCAGAGGGCCATGATGGTGAAGAACGCCGGTGTGGCGATGCGGCCGGTCTCGATCTTGCGCAGCGTCTCCGGGGAGATGCCGGCTTCGGCGGCGACGTCCAGGAGGCTGCGCGGGCCGCGGGCGGTGCGCAGCGCGCGGCCGAGCGCGCGGCCCCGGTCGTGCTCGTCGGGCCTCAGCGGCGGTCGGATCATACCGGTATTATAGTACCGGTATACAAATACCGGAACTGCATGAGAGGCCGACCATGATCGAGCTGTACTCCCCCGCCGAGATCGAGGCGATGCGCCCCGCGGGCCGCTTCGTGGCCGCGACCCTCTCCGAGCTCGAACGCGTGGCCGAGGTCGGCATGAACCTGCTGGACTTCGACGACCTCGTGGCCCGCCGGATCAAGGAGGCCGGGGCGGTCTCCTGCTACGTCGACTACCACCCCTCGTTCGGCGGCAGCCCGTTCGGGAAGGTCCTGTGCACCTCCGTGAACGACGCGGTCCTGCACGGCCTGCCCTACGACTACAAGCTGCAGGACGGGGACCTGGTGAGCTTCGACTTCGCGGCCGAGGTCGACGGCTGGGTGGCGGACTCGGCGCTGTCGGTCGTCGTGGGCACCGCGAAGGAGGAGGACCTGCGGCTCATCGACACCACGACGCGCGCGCTGGAGGCGGGGATCGGCGCGGCGCGCACCGGGAGCAAGCTCGGGGACATCGGGCACGCGATCGCGACGGTCGCGCGCGGCGACGGCCTGAGCGTGAACACCCAGTTCGGCGGGCACGGCGTGGGCCGGACCATGCACGGCGACCCGCACGTCCCCAACGACGGCCGCCCGGGCCGGGGCATGAAGCTGAAGCCGGGCCTGGTCATCGCGATCGAGCCGTGGTTCCTCCAGACCACCGACGAGATCGTCTACGACCCCGACGGCTGGACCCTGCGCAGCGCCGACGGCTCCCGCGGCGCGCACATGGAGCACACCGTGGCGATCACCGAGGACGGGCCGATCGTCCTGACGGCGCGGGACTAGCGCCCGGGCACGCTCAGAAGTACGGCGCGCGGCGAGAAGGGCCGGGGCGAACGCGTTCGGGCCGCCCGGGCGCCCGGTTCAGGGGGAGGACCAGGCGCGTGGCCTCAGGACGCCGGGCGCTCGGCCTCGGCGCGCTTGAGGCGCTCCATGCGGTCGACCATGCGCTCGGCGACGACCTCCTCGGCGGTGACGGCGTACCCGTAGTGGTCGCGCCAGTCGCCGTCGATGTACAGGTAGCGCTTGTGCAGGCCCTCGCGGCGCAGGCCGAGCTTCTCGGCGACCCGGTTCGAGGGGCCGTTCTCGGGCCGGATGTTGACCTCGATGCGGTGCAGGCGGCCCACGGTGAGGGCGTGGTCCACGACGAGCGCGAGCGCGGTCGCGGTGATGTTGCGGCCGGCGTGGCCGCGGTCGATCCAGTAGCCGGCGTACGCGGAGCCGAAGGCGCGCCGGACGATGTTGCCGACGGTGAGGCCGCCGACGAGCCTCCCGTCCCAGCAGACGGCGAGGGGCCAGCTGGTGCCGTCCTTGACGGAGCGCTTGAGGCCGCGGAGCATGGCGCGGAAGGCCGCGGGCGAGTGGGCCTCGTGCCAGGTGGTGCCGGTGCCGGGCTCCCATGGGGCGAGCCAGGCTTCGTTGGCGCGGCGCAGTTCGGACCAGCGGTTGGCGTCGGAGCGGCGGAAGGGCCGGACGCTGACCTCGTCGTGATCGAGGTGCACCGGCCATCCGGGGTTCGAAAGGGTCATCGGTCTCGGTCCAACTGCGGTAGTGGGACGGTCATCGGGGGCCGTCCGGTTCCAGTTCGTTCATCGGTTCCTGTCGAGCAGGAGCACGTCCACCGTGGACCCGGCGGGCACCCGGGTCGCGTTCTCGCCGATCGTCATCAGGCCGGTGGCCTCGGCGAGTCCGGAGAGCGTGTAGGAGCTCGAGCCGAGTGGGGCGACGGTGTAGCCGCCGCCGCGGCGCTCGGCGACGCGGACGGGGCGGAATTCCCGGAGTCCGCTCGGTGAGGATACGGGCTCGGTCAGGTTGGCGCGCACGCTGGGCCGGAAAACCGGTTCGGCCCCCGCGAGCCGCTGGATGAGCGGGCGGGCGATCACCTCGAACGCGATGGTGGCCGCGACGGGGTCGCCGGGGAGGCACACGACCGGGACCTCTTCGGGGCCGATGGTGCCGAAGCCCATGGTCTCGCACAGGTACACGGCGATCGGCGAGAAGTCGACGGCGCCGTCCCGGGAGAAGGTGCGCCGGACCATGTCGCCGGGGCCGGTGCCGGTGCCGCCGGTGGTGATGACGAGGTCGGCGCGGAGGATCTGGTCGTCGAGGACGGTGCGGAGCGCGTCGGGCTCGTCGTCGCAGATGCCGACGCGGTAGGCGTGGGCGCCCGCCTCGGAGGCGGCGGCGGTGACGAGGTGGGAGTTGACGTCGATGAGCTGGCCGGGCTGGGAGGGCCGGCCGGTGTCGACGAGCTCGTCGCCGGTGGCGATGACGACGACGCGCGGGGTCGGGCGCACGACGACGTCGGCGATGCCGGCGGCGGCGAGGAGCCCCACGAGCTGGGGCGTGACGCGGCGGCCCTCGTGGGCGAGGATCTCGCCCGCGGAGCGCTCGGAGCCCATGCGGCGCACGCCGTGCCCGCGGCGGGGCACCTGGCGGACGTCCACGGTGGCCATGCCCTCGTCGGTCCACGCGAGCGGCACGACGATGTCGGCGCCGACCGGGAGCGCGGCCCCGGCGGCGACGGAGAAGCAGGTGCCGGTGACGAGCCGGACGGGCCGCCACGAGGAGGCGGCGAGGTCGCCGAGGACCTTGAGGCCCACGCCCCGCTCGGGGCTGGCGCCGGCGATGTCGTCGGCGTTGCAGGCGTAGCCGTCGATGGCGGCGTAGTCGAAGGCGGGCAGCGGTCCGGGGTTGACCGCGTTCTCGGCGAGGACCGACCCGGTCGACTGGGTCATGTCGATGTCGACCGGGGGCAGGGGTCGGACGAGCGCCAGCGCCTTCGACAGGAAGTCGGCCAGTGGCGTCGCGTCGCCGGTCCCCATCGCTCCTCATCCCCCCGTCGGTCAGTTGCTCACCTGCGCCGCCTGGCGGCGGTGCAGTCAGTCCAGTGTCGCACTGAATTCGCGCAGCCAGGCGTTGAAGCCGGGCAAGTCGTCGCGTTGGGTGGCGAGCTCGACGAGGGTCTGGAGGTACTCGACGGGCTGCCCGGTGTCGTAGCGGCGGCCCCGGAGGATGACGGCGTGGACAGGGGTTCCGTTGGCGCGCATGGCGTCCATGGCGTCGGTGAGTTGGATCTCGCCGCCGCTGCCGGGCTTGGTGTCCTCCAGGACGGGGAAGATCGAACCGGGCAGGACGTAGCGTCCGATGAGGATGAGGTTCGACGGCGCGTCCTCGCGGGCGGGCTTCTCGACCAGTCCGGTGACGGTGACGGTGTCGGGCGCGTCGCCGGGCTCGACCGAGGCGACGCCGTACCGGGAGACCTCCTCCTCGGGGACCTCGATGAGCGCCAGGACGATGCCGCCGGTCTCGGCCTGGAGGTCGATCATGCGCGGCAGGAGCTTGTCGTCGATCTCGTAGAACTCGTCGCCGAGGAGCACGGCGAAGGGCTCGTCGCCGACGTGGGCGGCGGCGCGGCCCACCGCGTGGCCCAGGCCCTTGGGGCGGCCCTGGCGGATGGTGTGGATCTCGGCGATGCGCTCGGGGGCCTTGACGACGTCGATGAGGTCGTCCTTGCCCTTCTCGGCGAGCGCGTCCTCGAGGTCGGGGCGGATGTCGAAGTAGTCGACGATGGGGCCCTTGCCGCGCGCGGTGACGAGGGTGACGTCGTCGAGCCCGGCGGCGGCGGCCTCCTCCACGATGTACTGGAGGACGGGCTTGTCGACGATGGGGAGGAGTTCCTTCGGAACGGCCTTGGTCACCGGCAGGAAGCGGGTGGCGTTGCCGGCCACGGGAATGACGGCTTTCGTGGCGCGAGGCGCGGAATCAGACATATGGCGAGGGTATCGTGGGCACGCAGCGTCAGGTCTCGGCCACCCTGGAGAACAGAACGTGAACGTTCAAGTTCCCCGATCGGGCGCGGACCGGCCCCCGGAGCGGCCCCGCGCCACCGGGGATCCGCCTCAGACCGCCACGCGCCAGGTGTCCCTGCCTGCGGCTTTGGCCGCGTAGAGCGCCTCGTCGGCGGCGGCGAGGACGTCGTTCGCGGTGTCGGCGTGCTCGCCGAGCACGGCCACGCCGATCGAGACGGTCACGCGCAGTTCGCGTCCGCCGGAGGTGTCGTTCACTTTGAACGGTCGCGCCGCGACCGAGCGGCCGAGCCGTTCGGCCACCGCCGAGGCCCCCGCGGCGTCGGTCTCCGGCAGCAGCACCATGAACTCCTCGCCGCCGTGGCGGAACGCGAGGTCGACCTCGCGGATCTGGCCGGTGATGCGCCGCGCGAGCTCGATGAGGACCTGGTCGCCGACCGGGTGCCCGTACGTGTCGTTCACCGTCTTGAAGCGGTCGAGGTCGATCGCCAGGAGCGCCGAGGGCCGCTGGTAGCGGCGCGACCGCTCGGCCTCGCGGCGCAGCGAGGTCTGCATGAACCGGTAGTTCCACAGGCCCGTGAGCGGGTCGGTGAGGCTCAGGCGCTGGGCCTGGCGGTGCAGCAGCACGTTCTCGACCGCGACCGACGCCTGCCCGGCGAAGGTGCGGAGCGTGTCGACGTCGCCCGGCTCGAAGTCGTCCCCGGCGATCCGGTTGTAGAGGACGAGGACCCCGAGGACGCCCGACTCGGTGCGCGGGGGGCCGGCCTCGTCGGACTCGGCGGGCGCGCGGCCCTCGAAGGGCACGGCGACGATCGTGCGCGCGTCCGGTTCGGTGCCGGTGCGGCGGCGCCCGGCGAAGACGCCGTCGACGATGCGGCCGTGCGCGGGGGCGCCGCTCGCGGCGATCGAGCCGACGATGCCCTCCCCGAGCCGGATGGTCGCGGGCTGCTCGATGCCGAGGTCGCCCTCGCCGGCGCGCTGGCGGAGCTGGTCGGCGTCGTCCACGTCGACGAGCATGATGACGCCCGCCTCGGCCCCGGCGGTGACCATCGCGGTGTCGAGGATGACCTCCAGGATGCGGTCGAGGTCGAGCGTGGCGGTGAGGGTCTGGCCGAGACGCCCGAGCTGGCCGCGCATCTGGTCGCGGGAGGCGGTCAGGGCGTTGACGTACGCCTGGGTCTGGGCGGTCATGCGGTTGAACGCGAGCGCGAGGTGCGCGACCTCGTCGCGGCCGTGGACGGGCACGCGCACGTCGAGGTCGCCTTCGGAGACGCGCTCGGCGGCGGCGGAGAGCTCGTGGAGGGGCCGGGTCGTGGAGCGGGCGAGCCAGGCCGCGAGGCCCATGGCGCACAGCGCGGAGACGGCGACCATCGCGGCGAGCGTCCAGTACATGGGGGTGACGTTGGTGGCGACGGTGCCGATGTTCAGCGGCAGGAACGCGTTCGTCGCGTCCCAGCGGCCCGCGTCCACGTCGCCGACCTGGAGCGGGTCGGCGCGGCCGTCGAGGAGGACCAGGTCGGCGTCGGCGACGTTCGCGATGCGGTCGAGGAAGCCCCGGTCCACGACCCGGAACGCGGAGAAGACCGAGGTGGTGCCGTCGGTGTTCTGGACCTCGGCCTGGGCGCCGAGGGCCACGATCGGGCCGGAGCCGGCGTAGGCGGCGGCCTCGCCGCAGTCGACCCACGCGCCGTCGGGCGCCTCCGCGCCGACGTCGGGGGTCGCGGTGTCGCCGGCGTCCTCGAGACCGGTGAAGACCACCCCGTCGACGACCTTGCGGTCCACGACGAGCTGCGCCATGTCGACCGCGTCGGCGTTCCCGCCGCTGCTGTGGCTCAGCGCCACGACCGCGGCCGACGCCTGGATGCGCTCGCAGATCGTGCCGAGGGTCGAGTCGACCGTCGTCACCGCCGAGCTCGCCAGCGCCTCCCCGCGGGAGTCCGCCAGGTGGGACATGACGGCAGCGACGAAGACGGCCCCCACCAGGACCGGCCCGAGCACGACGACGAGGAACGCCGTGGTGAGCCGTGAGCGCAGCGACACCGAAGCCCCCTCAAGTTCACTCCCTTAGAAGACTACCTAGAGCTACCGACCGGACACGACACGGCAGGTGGTTTTCCGGCAGTCCGACCGAAAGAACGACTGCAATCGCCTGTTCGGGGGAATCCTTTCAGGGGAGGATCGCCTACGGAGGGATTTCTGATGCTCGAGAGCAAGCAGGCGGCGCGGCGGGCGCTGCTCGGGGCGCGCACGGCGATGCCCGGGGCGGCCCGCGCGGCGGCGGACGTGGCGGTGTGGAAGTCCTTGCGGGACTTCCTGATCGAGGCCGTGGACGAGGGCGCGACCGTGGCGGCGTACCGCCCGTTCGGGGCCGAACCGGGCGCGACGCTGGAGCCGGAGCTGCCCGAGCGGCTCGCCGTGGTCTACCGGGTGATCCTGCCCGTGCTGCTCCCGGACCGGGACCTGGCGTGGGAGCGACTCGCGGCCGAGGGGACGGACGGGGACGGGGCGGCGCAGGACGGCACGGCCAGTGGTGTGGTGCGGAAGGCCGGCGCGGACGCGCTGCCGGAGGCGCCGCGGATCGAGGACGCCGCGGCGGTGGTCGTCCCGGGCCTCGCCGTCTCACATGACGGGATGCGGCTGGGCCGCGGCGGCGGGTCGTACGACCGGGCGCTGGCGCGGGTCGGACCGGAGGTGCCGGTGGTGGCGATCCTGCGCGACGGCGAGTTCGGGGTCGAGGTCCCGGCCGAGCCGCACGACCGCCCGGTGACCGGCGTCATCACGCCGTCGAAGGGGTTCGTGTCGCTGCGGTAGCGCGCCTCGGCGGCACGTGCGCGGGGTCTCGTGGCTCACGCCTCACGCCCGCGGTGGATGGAATTAGCAGTCGCGTGCGTTGACTGCTAATGTCGGTCGGGTCCCGTGTCAAGTCCTGGAGGTTGGACGTGCCTGTCTACGAATACCGCTGCAAGGAGTGCGGGTACGAGTTCGACAAACACCAGTCGTTCTCCGAAGCGCGGTTGACGGACTGCCCGAGCTGCGCGGCCAAGGGCGCGCTCCGCAAGGTGTTCGGCAACGTCGGCGTGACCTTCAAGGGCAGCGGCTTCTACCGCACCGACTCCCGTTCCACCGACTCCTCGTCGCTCGGCTCGAACGGGTCGAAGAACGGCCCGAAGAAGAGCGAGTCGAAGTCCGAGTCCAAGCCCGCCAAGAGCGAGTCGAAGACCGCGGCGAAGTCGGACGCCGCCAAGGCCGCGTAGACACCGGAATGCTTCAGCCGGTCCCCGCCTCGCGGGGGCCGGCTTTCCCGTACCCCGTGAGTGAGGTTTTCTCACGTATGCCGGTGGTATCATATGCACATGGCTAAGAAGCGCACCATGGTCTACGCGGACGAGGAAGACCTCGCCATCATCAAGGAAGCCGCGAAGCGGTACGGCGTCTCCGAGGCGGAGATCATCCGCAACGCGATCCACCGCGCGGCGATGTCCAGCCGGATCTGGGAGGAGCCGTTCTTCACCAGGACCTCGAAGCGGTTGACCCCGCGCGACGAGACCCCCCGTGAAGCCAAGAAGGCGGTCTGGGACGAGCAGTACGAGAAGTACCGGCAGATGAGGGACGAGCGTTGATCGTCGTCGTCGCCGACACCTCGGGGCTCATCGCGGCGCGGAGCGCCGACGATCCGGCGGGCCCCGGTTCCAGGGAAGCGCTTCGGCAGGCGGGCCACCTGGTGGTCTCGCCGCTGCTGCTCTCGGAGTTCGACCACCTGGCCACCCGCGAGTTCGGTCGGCCCGAGGCGATGCACGCGATCGACGACCTCAGGGCCCGGCTGGACGACCGCCGCGCCGAGATGCCGCTCATCACCTCGCGAATGCTCGGCCTCGCCCAGGACATCCGGAGGCAGTACCGCGACCTGGACCTCGACTTGACCGATGCGGTGAACGTCGTCATCGCGGCCGAGTACGAGACCGACGCCATCCTGACGCTCGACCGCCGCGACTTCCGGGCCATCACGCCGCTGGCGCAGTTCAAGGCGTTCCGGCTGCTGCCCGACGACCTGTAGGCCGGAGGGCGGCCGACTCGCCTGTACGCCGGTGCCCTTCGGGGCGCCGGCGTTCGGCGTGCCGAGACTCAGAGGGCCAGGGCGACCGCGGTGGTGAGGACCAGCTGCGCGAGCGCGATCGGGACGAGGCCCTTCCAGCACAGGGCCTGGATCTGGTCGACGCGCAGGCGGGGCCAGGCGACGCGGAGCCAGATGACGACCGCGGCGAGCGCGCCGGTCTTCAAGAGCGTCCACAGCCAGCCGAGCGCCTCGGGCCCGGGGCCCTTCCAGCCGCCGAGGAAGAGGACGACGGTGAGCGCCGAGACCACGACGATGCCGACGTACTCGGCGAGGAGCAGCAGCGCGAACCGGAGCCCGGCGTACTCGGTGAGGTAGCCGAAGACGAGTTCGGAGTCGGCGACGGGCGCGTCGAACGGGGGGCGGCGGATCTCGGCGAGCCCGGCGGTGAAGAACACCAGCGCCGCGGGCGCCTGCCACAGCAGCCACCAGAGGTTCCACGCCTCGACGATCGCGGGGAGGCTCAGGGTCCCGGCGGCGACGGCGACCGAGGCGGCGGCGAGGACCAGTGGCAGCTCGTAGGCCATGAGCTGGGCGGCGCCGCGCAGGGCGCCCACGAGCGTGTACTTGTTCGCGGAGGACCAGCCGGCCATGAGGACCGCGAGGACCCCGACGCCGACGAGCGCGACCACCACGAACAGGCCCATGTCGAGCGCGGAGCCGACGAGGTCGCCGGGCCCGAGCGGGATGAAGAGGACCACCAGGAGGTAGGGCAGGAGCGCGACGGCGGGCGCGAGCTTGAAGACGGGCTTGTCGGCCGCGTCGGGGACCAGGTCCTCCTTCTGCGCGAACTTGACGCCGTCGGCGATGAGCTGGGCCCAGCCGTGGAAGCCCCCGGCGTGCATGGGGCCGAGGCGGCCCTGCATGTGCGCCATGAGCTTGTGCTCGGTCTGGCCCACGACCAGGGGCAGGACCAGGAACGCGGCGAGGACGGCCGCGACCTTGACGGCGATCTCAAGCAGCATCGGGGTCCATCCAGTCCTCGGGCACGCCGGGCGGGCGCTTGGGGGCGCGCTTGCGGGCGGGGGCCTTGCCGTCGGCGTGCCGGCCCTCGCCGGGCTCCTTCGCGCCGGGCCAGGGCTTGACGACGCGGGAGGCGAGGACGAAGTCCTTGCGGAGCGGGTGGCCCTCGAACTCGGGGGCGAGCAGGAGCGGCCGGAGCCCGGGGTGGCCGGGGAATGCGATGCCGAACATCTCGTGGGTCTCGCGCTCGTGCCAGTCCGCGCCCGGGTAGAGGCCGGTCACGGAAGCGACGGCCGCGTCGGTGAGGAGGGTGCGGAGGAGGACGCCGCGGCGGTCCGGGACGGACCAGAGGTGGGCGACGATCCGGAAGCCCTCGGGGCCCTCGTCGACGGCCGAGAGCCAGTCGAAGAAGTCGCAGCCGAGCACGTCGCGGCAGGTGCGCACCGCGTCGTACCAGTCGTCGGGGGCCACGTCGGCGACGGCGCGGGGGCCGTCGGCGGCGGTGTCCGCGACGCCGAGGGCGGTGCGGACGGACCGGTGCCACTCGGACGGCGGATCGGACAGCGGATCGGATGGCGGGTCGGCCTCCCGCTCCTCACTCACTGGGGCCTCCGCAGCAGCGGGCGAAGGCTGGGCTTGCGCAGGGGCGCGGCGGCGATCTGCTTCTGGAGTTCGCCGATGCCGTGCAGCAGGGCCTCGGGCCGGGGCGGGCAGCCGGGCACGTAGACGTTGACCGGGATGATCTGGTCCACGCCCTTGGTGACGCAGTAGGAGTCCCAGTAGGGGCCGCCGGAGTTCGAGCACGCGCCGAAGGAGACGACGTACTTCGGCTCGGGCATCTGGTCGTAGAGGCGCTTGATCGCGGGCGCCATCTTGTCGGTCACCGTGCCCGAGACGACCATGAGATCGGCCTGGCGCGGCGAGTGCGCGAACGGGATGACCCCCAGACGCATGAAGTCGTGGCGGCTCATCGAGGCGGCGATGAACTCGATCGCGCAGCACGCGAGCCCGAAGTTGAAGACCCACAGCGAATAGCGCCGGCCCCAGTTGAGGACGAACCGGATCGGCTCGCCGACGATCCCGGCGCCCTCGCCGCCGGGCCGCGACGGGAACGGGAGCTTCACCGCCACCGCAGGACCCCCTTGCGCCAGGCGTAGGCGAGGCCGAGGGCCAGGACGCCGACGAACAGGCCCATCTCGACCGCGGCGGCCGTCCCGAACGCGCGGAAGACCGCGGCCCACGGGAACAGGAACACGGCTTCGACCGCGAAGAGCACGAACAGGAACGCGTAGACGTAGTAGCGGATCTGGACCTGCGCCCAGTCCTTCCCGACCGGGTCCACGCCGCACTCGTACGTCGCGCCCTTGGCCGCGGACGGCGCGCTCGGGCGCAGCACCGCGTTGGCGGCCATCGCCGCCGCCACGAACGCGAAGCCGGCGAGCAGCAGCACCCCGAACGTCGCGTAATCGCCCAGACCGGAGGTGTCCATATCGACACCCTAATGCCGCAACGGGGTTCCGCGATACCCGTGCGCGCGGGTTTCCGGTCCGCGTCCGCGGGGCGGACGGGGGCGGCGGGCGCGGACGGCCGGTCACCCGGGCCGCAGGCCGCGGATCTCCGCCGCGCGGGCCGCAACCGAGCGGCACTCACACACGTGTTGGACCTGTACACCCGCGAAGAGAAGCTGACACTTTGGAGGGGGGTCACCGCCCGTGACCGCTGCCAGCGCACCGCCGCTCCGCGACACCGCCGCGGTCGAGGCCGAATTCGCCCTGGTCGTCGACGGCTGGGCGGACGACGCGCTTCGGGGACCCCGCGATCGGGTCGCTGACAGTATTGTCGACATGGCGACCCCCCCTCGTGTCTCCGGCCGCGCGAAAGCGACAATGGTTGCCGCCGGGCACGAGTATCAGGGCCCGATGAATGCCCTAATTTCCCCTACCTGCGCAGGAGCGGATGTGCGAACGGAGGCGGAGTTCACCGACCTCTACGAGAGCCACTTCTCGGAGCTCGCCGCTCAGGTGTGCGCGTATCTCGGCGACGCCACCGAAGCCCAGGACCTCGTCCAGGAGGCGTTCCTGCGGGCGTGGCAGCGCTGGGACAAGGTCGGCGGGTACGAGGAGCCGGTCGCGTGGGTCCGCCGCGTCGCCTGGAACCTCGCCACGAGCCGCCACCGCCGCAACCAGGTGGCCCGCAAGTTCCTCCAGAAGTCGCAGGCCCCCGAGGCCGCCCCCGCCGCGAGCCCCGACCACGTCGCGCTCGTCGCCGCGCTCAAGCGGGTCCCCGCCAAGCGCCGCCAGGCCCTGGTCATGCACTACATGGCCGACATGACGATCAGCGCCATCGCGAAGGAGACCGGCGCCCGCGAGGGCACCGTGAAGTCCTGGCTGCACCGCGGCCGCAAGGAGCTCGCCGCGCTGCTCACCGACGACTCCGGCGACACCGCCGTCATCAGGACCAGCGCGCTGAAGGCCGAGGCGGCCAAGGCCGCCGACCCCGACACCATGCCGATCCGCATCCGCCGCCCGGGCGCCGCCCGCGCGACCCGCGCCGCCGCCCGCCGGGCTTCCGTGAAGGAGGACCGTTCATGAGTTCCGATCTCGATCGCGAGCACGAGACGGTCAAGGCGGCCTTCGCGAGCCTGAAGGCGGAGTCGGCCGCGCAGTTCCCGCCCTCGCCGGTCAACGACCTCATCATGCGCGGCCCGGCCGCACTGCGCCGGCGCCGCCTCGTGTCGCTCGCCGCCGTCGTCGGCGCGTGCACCGCCGTCACCGCGGGCGGCTTCGCCGTCGCGCAGACCCTCGGCCCGCTCAAGGACGAGCCCGACACGGCCGGGTCCCAGAACGGCCCCGTCTCCGCCGCCGAGTCCGACGACGGCCCGACCGGCCTGCCCGGCAGCCCGTCCCGCGACGAGGACGACGACGACACCGCCACCACGTTCACCCCCGCCCCGCCCGCCGACGACATCGAGGCGATCCTCATCGAGGGCCCCTTCGAGGGCGACTGGGCGAAGGACTGCGCGCCGGGCCTCCAGGACGCCGACTTCGAGTCCTGGGAGATCACCGGCGACACCGGCTGGGTCATCGCGTTCGCCGCCGAAGGCGACGCGGACGGCGACGGGGAGAACGACACGGTCCTCGCGCTCACCTGCGGCGAGCAGACCGGCGTCGCCGCGTTCGCCGCCGGGGAGGACGAGGACGGCGAGCCCGTCCTGGCGTCCTTCGGGTGGGTGTGGCAGCCCGACGGCGCCCACGCGCCCACGGCCGTGGCCGCCGTCGAGGACGGCGCGGTCACCGTCGAGGGCACCGACGAGGCGACCGGGGAGTCCTGGACCGCCGCGTACGCGTGGAACCCCGAGACGGCGGTGTTCGCGCTCGTCGACGAGGGCGCCTCCGCCGAGCCGACCGACGCCGGCGAGAGCTCGTCCTCGCCCGCCGAGACTCCGACGACCGACGGCGCGACGACGGGCTCCACGGGGTCCTGACGCGGGTCTTGAGGCAGGGTCTTCGAGGCGGGTCCCGAGGCGGTCGCCGCCGGGTCCCGGCGTGTCGCGGCTTCCAGCATCCGGGACGTTCCGCGGGCACCGGACGCGGCCTCGGACAGCCGAAACCAGAGGTCTGGGTCACTGAAACGAGCGAACGGTCCCATACAGTGAGAGCTTGCGCACCTGGTGGTGTCGCCTACATCGCGCCCGCCGCGCGGGGTTGGCACCGCCGCGCCGCGCCCGCGTAGCATCGCAAGTAAGACACGGCAGGACGCGCCCCGAGGCGCGGCCCGCCGGCCATCGACCGAGGACGCCGCAGGCCCTTCGCGCCCGAACCCGCAAGAGGAGAACTAGGTGAATACCGTCCGGCAGCTGGACCGGGTCGTCATCCGCTTCGCAGGGGACTCCGGCGACGGGATGCAGCTCACGGGAGACCGCTTCACCGCGGAGACCGCAAAGCTCGGCAACGACCTGTCGACCCTCCCGAACTACCCCGCCGAGATCCGGGCCCCCGCTGGGACCCTGCCGGGCGTGTCCAGCTTCCAGATCCACTTCGCGGACACCGACATCCTCACCCCGGGCGACCAGCCCGAGGTGCTCATCGCGATGAACCCGGCCGCGCTCAAGGCCAACCTGCGCGACCTCAAGTCCGGCGGGACGATCGTCGTCAACACCGACGAGTTCACCAAGCGCAACCTCACCAAGGTCGGCTACGACGACAACCCGATCGAGGACGGCTCCCTCGACGACTACCAGGTGCACCCGGTGGCCCTCGCGAGCCTCACGATCGGCGCGCTCGCCGACTACGAGGTCTCCAAGAAGGACGCCGAGCGCTCGAAGAACATGTTCGCGCTCGGGCTCGTCTCGTGGATGTACTCCCGGCCCACCGAGGCCACCGAGGACTTCCTGCGCGGCAAGTTCAAGTCCAAGCCCGTCATCGCCGAGGCGAACATCGCCGCGCTCAAAGCCGGGTGGAACTACGGCGAGACCGCCGAGGCGTTCGCCGTCCGGTTCGAGATCCCGCCGGCGAAGCTCGCCAAGGGCACCTACCGGAACATCACCGGGAACACCGCGCTCGCGTGGGGCATCACCGCCTCCGGCGTCGCCTCGGGCCTCCCGGTGTTCCTGGGCGCGTACCCGATCACCCCGGCCAGCGACATCCTCCACGAGCTGTCCAAGCACAAGCGCTTCGGCGTGACCACCGTGCAGGCCGAGGACGAGATCGCCGCGGCCGGCGCGGCCCTGGGCGCCGCGTGGGGCGGGGCGCTCGCCGTCACCACCTCCTCGGGCCCCGGCATCGCGCTCAAGTCCGAGACGATCTCGCTCGCGGTGTCCCTGGAGCTGCCGCTGGTCGTCGTCGACGTCCAGCGCGCCGGGCCCTCGACGGGCATGCCGACCAAGACCGAGCAGGCCGACCTCGTGATGGCCATGTTCGGCCGCCACGGCGAGGCCCCGATCGCGGTCCTCGCGCCGCAGTCGCCCTCGGACTGCTTCGACATCATGCTGGAGGCGGCGCGGATCGCGCTGACCTACCGGACGCCGGTCATGGTCCTCTCGGACGGCTACATCGCCAACGGCGCCGAGCCGTGGAAGCTCCCGGACATGGCCGACCTCCCCGACCTGTCGGTCGAGTTCGCGACCGAGATGAACGCCGTGGACGCCAAGGGCGAGGAGATCTTCCTGCCGTTCCAGCGCGACCCCGAGACGCTCGCGCGGCCGTGGGCGGTCCCGGGCACGCCCGGCCTCCAGCACCGCATCGGCGGCATCGAGAAGGCCGACGGCACCGGCGACATCTCGTACGACCCGATCAACCACGACCACATGGTCCGCACCCGCGCCGCCAAGATCGCCGGCGTCGAGGTCCCGGACCTGGAGGTCGACGACCCCCAGGGCGACGCGAACGTGCTCGTCCTCGGCTGGGGCTCCACGTGGGGGCCGATCGGGGCGGCCGTGCGGGCCCTGCGCGAGAAGGGCGTCTCGATCGCCCGAGCGCACCTGCGCTACCTGAACCCGATGCCGCGCAACACTGCCCGCGTGCTGGAGCAGTACGACAAGGTCGTGGTGCCCGAGATGAACCTGGGCCAGCTCGCGCTGCTGCTGCGCGGCCACTTCCCCGGCACCGACGTGGTCGGCTACAACAAGGTGCGCGGCCTCCCGTTCACCTCCAACGAACTCGAAGACGCCCTCGAGGAGGTCATCAAGAATGGCTGACACCTTGCCCGTGAAGCTCGACGCGCCCAAGCTGAAGGCCAAGGACTTCAAGTCGAGCCAGGAGGTGCGCTGGTGCCCCGGCTGCGGCGACTACGCCATCCTGGCCGCGGTCCAGTCGTTCCTGCCCGAGCTGGGCCTCCAGCGCGAGAACATCGCGTTCGTGTCCGGCATCGGCTGCTCCTCGCGGTTCCCGTACTACCTGAACACGTACGGCATCCACTCGATCCACGGCCGCGCGCCCGCGATCGCGACGGGCCTGGCGGTCTCGCGCCCGGACCTGTCGGTGTGGGTCGTGACCGGCGACGGCGACGCGCTGTCGATCGGCGGCAACCACCTCATCCACGCGCTGCGCCGCAACGTGAACCTGAAGATCCTGCTGTTCAACAACCGGATCTACGGGCTCACCAAGGGCCAGTACTCCCCCACCTCGGGGCCGGGGACGCTGACGAAGTCGAGCCCGATGGGCTCGGTCGACGCGCCGTTCAACCCGCTGTCGCTGGCGCTGGGCTCGGAGGCCACGTTCGTGGCCCGCACGCTCGACTCCGACCGCGCGCACCTGCACGAGGTGCTGCGGGCGGCGGCCGAGCACGAGGGCTCGGCGTTCGTCGAGATCTACCAGAACTGCCCGATCTTCAACGACGGCGCGTTCGAGGTCCTGAAGAACCCCGAGACCCGCGACGAGTCGCTGATCCGGCTCCGGCACGGCGAGCCGATCCGCTTCGGCGACAAGGCGGTCGTGCAGTCGGGCTACGGGCTCCAGGTCGTGGACGCCGACTCGGTCGACGAGTCCGAGATCGTGGTGCACAAGGCCGACGTGGACGACCCGGCGTACGCGTTCGCGCTGTCGCGCCTCTCGGGCGTGGCGCTCGACCACACCCCGATCGGCGTGTTCCGCTCGGTCGAGCGGCCCACGTACGACAAGGACGTGCGCACCCAGGTCGACGAGGCCGCGGCCGGCGTCGACCGCAAGGAGGCCCTCGACCGCCTCCTCCACGGCGGCGACACCTGGACCGTGCTCTAGCACGCGGACGTCGAACGGCCGGGCCCTGGCGGGCCCGGCCGTTCTGCTGCTCGGATCGGGTTCGGGGCGGGTGGTCCGCGGTTCAGGCGGGGGGCCGAGATCGGAGGGCTCAGGTGAGAGGGCCCGGGTGAGGTGGCTCAGCTGCGGTGGCTCAGATGAGGGGCTGGAGTTCGGCGGCGGCCTCGCGGAGGCGGGCGGAGGTCTGCTGCCAGAACTCGCGGATGTCGGCGATGGGCATGGCGAGGGCGAAGACCACCCGTTCGGAGGGGCTGCCGTCGCGGCGGACCACGACCCCGGCGCAGGCGACGTCCTCTTTGAACTGGCCGAGCTCGGCGTACACGCCGGACTCGCCGTAGACGGCGAGGTCGTGCTCGAACGCGTCGGGCTCGATGAGGGTGCGGCCGGTGAAGCGGCGCATCCCGGCGGCCCGCAGGAAGCGGGCGCGGTCCTTCGGCTGGAGGGTCGCGAGGAGGGCCTTGCCGAGCGCGGTGGCGTGGGCGCCGTCGTCGAAGCCGACGATGAGGTCCTCCACGTGCGGGCTGCGGTTGCCCTCGATGACCTCGGTGACCGCGGGGCGGTCCTCCACGAAGCGGGCCACGAACGTCGAGTACCCGGTCTCGGCCGAGACGCGGCGCATGTAGTCCCCGCAGGTCTTCGGGCCCGAGATCGCGCGCGTGAGTTCGGAGTAGCGGTCGGAGACCTCCAGGCCGAGGGAGTAGCGGCCCTCGCCGTCGCGGCGCAGGTAGCCCTCGTAGACGAGGGTGCGCAGGAGGTTGTAGGCCGTGGCGCGGTTGAGGTTGCACTCGAACGCGATGCGCGGGGCGGAGACGCCGTCGGCGTGGCGGCCCACGAGCTCCATGATGCGCAGTGCCCTCTGGACGCTCTGGATGAGCTTCGTCGGTTCCGGGCGCGCGGGAGCGTCGTCCGCCGGGTCGTCGTCCTCGCGGCCCCGCTCCGGGGGTCGTCGCTCGGAAGGAATCCCTGGTCGCTGCCGGTCCACCATGCCGCCGCTCCAATTGCACTACCGTGATCTGGCGGTCGGTGCGCCGCGCGGGCGCCCGTCAGATCGGCCGTGATCTAACTATATAAACAACAGCCGGTTGCGTCTCCGTCGCATACAGGGCAGTATCTATGTGTCAGCACCGTTCGCGAACCGGCTCCGGCCGGCCGCGGACAAACCGCGGCGGCGGCGTCGAGTCCCCACCAAACTTCCTCGCCGAAGCCGCGGACATACGAATAACCGAAACGCGGCGGCTCCCTCCCACCAGGGCCGCCGCGTTTCGCGTCGTAGGCCGCGCCTCCAGCGGAGCGGCGTGATCCGCGAACGATCCTGACCCGTACCGGCTGATCACGCCGGGTTCAACCGTCGCACACGCTCCGTGTGCGCGTCAAGGCCAGTCACCCGTTCCCGTGAACGCCGGGGCGGATTCCCTGTATGTGAGCATATTTCTGGGCACTTCGGGGCCCTTGGAGTACGGTTGCCGACGTGCCCGCCGCCGTCCTCGACCCCGCCAGACCCAAGACCTCCACCACGATCCTGGCCGCCATGAGCGTCCAGGTCGCGGCCGTCCTCCCGCTGTTCCTCTTCGGCGGCCTGGCCGTCCAGATCGCCGCCGAACTCGGCATGGGCGTCAGCGGGATCGGGCTCGTCTCGGGCCTGTACTTCGCGGTCTCGGCGCTCACCACCGTCCCCTCCGGACGGCTCGTGGACCGCTTCGGCGCCCTCGTCACCGCCCGGGTGGCCGTGGGGCTCTCGGCGCTCTCGCTGCTGCTCATCGCGGTCGCCGCGCACCACCCGGCGGCGCTCACCGCGTTCCTGCTCCTGTGCGCGCCCGCGAACGGGCTCGGGCAGCTCGCCTCGAACGTGGTCCTGAGCGAGTGGGCGCCCGCGAACCGGCGCGGTCTCCTGTTCGGCGCCAAGCAGGCGTCGGTGCCGCTGTGCATCATGCTCGGCGGCCTCAGCGTGCCGCTGGTGGCCCTGACGCTCGGCTGGCGCTGGGCGTTCGTGTTCGGCGCGGCCCTGGTCCTGGCGGCGCTCCTGCCGCTCGCGGGGCTCGGCCGGCCCGCGACGAGGCCGAAGGTGGCCGGGGCGAAGGCGTTCGACCGGCAGCTCCTGGTGTTCGCGGCCGCGACGTTCCTGGGCGCGACCGCGGCGACCCCGATCGGCTCGTTCCTCACCACGTACACCGTGGACATCGGCGGGTCCGAGAGCTGGGCCGGGCTGAACCTGACGATCGGCGGCGTCGCGGGCGTCATCGGCCGCACCGCGTTCGGCGCGGTCGGCGACCGCGAGAACGGCCGCTCGTTCCTCGTCATCACCCTCATGCTCCTGGGCGGGGCCGCGGGGGTGGCGACGTTCCTGTTCGCGCTCCCGTGGCTGCTGCCGCTGGGGACGGTGGCCGCGTACGCGCTCGGCTGGGCCTGGCCGGGCCTGATGAACCACGCGGTGACGCAGCGGTACCCGGACGCGCCGGCCCTGGCGACCTCGGTGACGCAGACGGGGATCTTCCTCGGCGGCGCGGTCGGGCCGATCTCCTTCGGGCTCGTGGCCGAGCACTTCGGCTGGGGCGCCGGGTGGATCGCGGTCGCGGCGGCGATGGCGGCCTCGGCGCTGTGCATCGCGGCGGGCAGCACGGTCTTCGCGGGGGCGCGGCATTGACGTTCCTCGTTGCGGCGCGCACGACTCCGGTTCCCGCCCCGTCTCGTCCGGCGCCGTCACACGATAAGGTGAGGCTGTGGTGACCACCCGACGTGCGCAGACCGCGCTGACCTTTACCGACGAGGCGTTCGCCGAGGCGATGCGCGTCTCGCTGGACCTCGTCGAGGAGCGGCTGCTCAAAGCCGTCGACACGGAGCAGCCGCTGCTGCGCCAGTCCGGGTCCCACCTGATCCGGGCCGGCGGGAAGCGGTTCCGCCCGATGCTGACGCTGACCTGCGCGCACCTCGGGGACCCGAACCGCCCCAACATCCTCGAAGCGGCCGTCGCGCTGGAGCTGACGCACCTGGCGACGCTGTACCACGACGACGTCATGGACGAGGCCCTGGTGCGCCGCGGGGCGCCGAGCGCGAACGCCCGCTGGGACAACTCGGTCGCGATCCTCACCGGCGACTACCTGTTCAGCCAGGCCGCCCAGATCATGGCCGACCTCGGCACCGAGGCGGTGCGCCTCCAGGCCGCGACGTTCGCGCGGCTCGTGCGCGGGCAGGTCAACGAGACCATGCCGCGGCCCGAGGGCATCGACGCCGTCGAGTGGCACCTGGAGATCCTGTCGGAGAAGACCGGCTCGCTCATCGCCACGTGCGCGAAGTTCGGGGCCTGGTTCGGCGGCGCCGACGACGCGACCACCGCGGTCGCGGAGGAGTACGGCGAGGTCATCGGCGTGGCGTTCCAGATCGCCGACGACATCATCGACATCGCCTCCGACGCCTCGGGCAAGACCCCGGGCACCGACCTCCTCGAAGGGGTCCCGACCCTCCCGGTCCTGTACGCCCTCGCCGGAGACGACCCGGCCGACGCGCGCCTGCGCGAGCTCGTGGCCGGCCCCGTCGCGGAGGAGGACCTGGAGGAGACCCTGGCGCTCCTGCGGGCCTCGAAGGCCCTGGAGCAGGCCAAGGAGACGCTGCACCAGTACCAGGAGCGGGCGCGGAGCCTGGCGTCCTCGCTCCCCGAGGGCCCGGCCCGGGACGCGCTGGTCGACATCTGCGACTACATGATCGAACGCGACGCCTGATCCGCCGGTCCCGCTCGTGCGGTGATCCGCGGCTCGGGCGCGGAGAAGGGCCGCGGGCGTCGCCCGCGGCCCCTCGTCGTGCGACGGCTAGGTGTTGAGGAAGGTGCTCGCCTGGTCGACGATGTCAAGCAGGAAGCCCGGGGCCACGCCGAGGATCAGCGTGGCGGCCACGCCCGCGGCGACCACGGTGCCGGCCATCGGGCTGGGCAGGTTGACCGTGGGGGCGTCCGGCGCGGGCTCGTTGAGCCACAGCAGGACCACGACCCGCAGGTACGGGAACGCGAGGATCGCCGAGGACACGACGCCCACGATCACCAGGCCCAGCTCGTCGGCCTGGAGGGCCGCGGCGAACAGGCTGAACTTCGCCGTGAAGCCGCTGGTGAACGGCAGCCCCGCGAGCGCGAGCATGAGGATCGTGAAGACCACCGCGGTGCCCGGCGACTTCTTGCCCAGGCCCGCCCAGCGGGCCAGGTGGGTCGCCTCCTCGTCGCCGTCGCGCACCAGCGAGACGACGGCGAACGCGGCGATCACCGTGAAGCCGTACGCGGCCAGGTAGAACATGGTCTGCCCGACCGCGTCGCCGAGGGCGATCACGCCGATGAGCAGGTACCCGGCGTTCGCGATCGACGAGTACGCCAGGAGCCGCTTGATGTTGCGCTGCGTGACCGCGAAGATCGCGCCGCCGATCATCGTCGCGACGGCGATGACGGTGAGGATCAGGTGCCAGTCCCAGGCCGAGGACGACAGGCCCACGTTGAACACCCGCAGGAGCCCGCCGAACGCCGCGACCTTGACGCACGCGGCCATGAGCGCGGTGACCGGGGTCGGCGCGCCCGTGTAGACGTCGGGCGTCCACATGTGGAACGGCACCGCCGCGGCCTTGAACAGGAGCGCGACCGCGATCATCGCGACGCCGATGTACAGGAACATGCGCGGCTGCCCCGAGCCGACGCCCGCGGCGTTGATGCCCGCGAGGTCCACGGTCCCGGCGAAGCCGTACAGCATCGCCATGCCGTACACGTAGAACGCGGAGGCGAAGGCGCCCAGCAGGAAGTACTTGAGCGCGGCCTCCTGGCTGATGAGGCGCCGGCGCTTCGCGAGCCCGCACAGCAGGTACAGCGGCAGCGACAGCATCTCCAGGGCCACGAACATCGTGAGCAGGTCGCCCGAGGTCACGAACATCATCATGCCGGTGACGGCGAACAGCGTCAGCGGGAAGATCTCCGTCGCGCCGTCCTCGCGCCGCTGCTCGAGGTCGGCGGCCGAGTCGGCCACGACCGCGGCCTCGGCCACGAAGTCGCCGCCGCGGACGGTGCGCCGCTCGGCGAGCAGGAGCACCGCCACGATCGAGAGGATCGCGATGGTGCCCTGGAGGAACAGGCCCGGCCCGTCGATGACGACCGAGCCGATCGCGACCCCGTCCAGGGCGAACACCGTGCCGCTCTTGTCCGCGTTCAGGACCACCGCGACGAACGCGGCCGCGAGGGCCGCCACGGCGAGGGCGACCTGCACGGGGAGGCGCCGGGACTTGGGGACCGTCGCCTCCGCCAGGAGCCCGACGAACGCCGCGGCGAACACGATGACGAGCGGGGCCAGCCCGGCCCAGTCGATCGTGACCGCAGTGGACTCACTCATTGCTGACTCCCATGGGAAGCTCGGCGGGGTCGTCGGCGACGAACCCGAGCGTGTTGTCGACGGCCGGCTCGATCGCGTCGATGAGCGGCTGCGGGTAGAACCCGAAGCCGAGGATCGCGATGACCAGCGGCGCCACGAGCGCCTTCTCGCGCAGCGTCAGGTCGCGCTTCATCGCCGGCACCTCGTCGAGCGCCGGGTTCCGGTCGCCCTGCATGGTGCGCTGGTACATCCACAGGACGTACGCGGCGGCGAGGATGATGCCGAGGGCCGCCACGACCGCGACCGGCTCGTTCTCCGTGAAGGCCCCGAACAGGACCAGGAACTCGGAGATGAACGGGGCCGTGCCCGGCAGCGAGAGCGACGCCAGGCCCGCGAACAGGAAGATCCCCGCCAGCAGCGGCAGGGTCTTGGCGGCCCCGCCGTAGTCCTTGATCTGCGCCGACCCGCGGCGCAGCGTCAGGAAGCCCACGACGATGAACAGCAGGCCCGTGGCGAGCCCGTGGTTGAACATGTAGAGCACCGCGCCGGTGGCCGACTCCGACGTGAACGCGAAGATGCCCAGGCCGATGAAGCCGAAGTGCGCGATCGACGTGTAGGCGACGAGCCGCTTGAGGTCGGTCTGGCCGATCGCCACGAACGCCGCGTAGATGACGCCGATGACGCTCATCCCGATCACCCACGGCGCGAACGTCTTCGTCGCGTCGGGGAACAGCGGGATGCAGTAGCGCAGGATCGCGAACGTCCCGATCTTGTCCATGACGCCGACCAGGAGCGCCGCGACCGCGGCCGGGGCCGCCCCGCCCGCGTCCGGGAGCCAGGTGTGGAACGGGAAGAACGGGGCCTTGATCGCGAACGCCACGAAGAACCCGAGGAACAGCCAGTTCTGGAGCGTCCCGGCTTCGAGCGGCTCGGACTCCACCAGCGTGGCCCAGTCGAACACGCCGCCGTTGTTGACCCACAAGGCGATCACGGCCACGAGCATGAGCAGCCCGCCCAGGAGCGAGTACAGGAAGAACTTGACCGCCGCGTACTGCTTCTTCGGGCCGGTGCCGTAGGAGCCGATGAGGAAGTACATCGGCACGAGCATCGCTTCGAAGAAGAAGTAGAACAGCAGCACGTTCGAGGCCAGGAACGTCGCGAGCATCGCCGCCTCGAGCGCGAGGACGAGCGCGAAGAACGCCGGGACGCTCCGCTGCACCGCGTCGAGGTCGCGCCAGGCCGCGAGCATCGCGATCGGCGTGAGCCCGGCGGTCAGGGCGACCAGGAGCAGCGCGATCCCGTCGATCCCCCACGACAGGTCGAGGTCCCAGGCAGAGATCCACGTGTAGGACTCGGTGAACTGGAGCCACGGGGCGTCGTCGCCGTAGTCGAAGCCGAGCGCGACGAGCGCGGTGATCACGGCGACCGCGCCCGCGAACCCGAGCGCGGTCCAGCGGGCGACGGCCGCGTTCTCGCGCTTGATCGACGCGACGACCACCGCCCCGATCAAGGGGACGGCGACGAGCGCCGACAGCAACGGGAGTTCGTTCATTGGGTGACCACCACCATGAGCGCGGCCACCACGATGACCGCCCCGGACAGAATGGACAGGGCATAGGAGCGGACGAAACCGGTCTGGAGCGCGAGCAGGCGCCGCGAGGACCCGCCGACCGCGGCCGACAGGCCGTTGACGGCGCCGTCGACCACGCGGCCGTCCATGGCGACCGAGGCGCTGGCCGCGAGGCGGCTGGGGCGCTCGAAGAGGCCGCGGTTGACGGCCTCGCCGCCGAGGTCGGCGCGGGCGGCGCGCACCGGCCAGGCGGCGGCGCGCGGCACTTCGTCGGTGCCGCCGCGGAACAGGAGCCACGCGAGCGCGGCGCCGAGGACGACGGCGACGGTGGTCGCGACGGTGACCTGCATGTGCGACAGGTGCCCGTGGGCCTCGTGCTGCTCGCCGAAGACCGGCGTGAGCCATTCGGTGACGGGCGAGGCCATGAGGCCGCCCGCGGCGAGCGAGCCGATGCCCAGGAGCACGAGCGGGCCGGTCATGATCGCCGGGGACTCGTGCGGGTGCACGTCCTCGGTCCACCGCTTGGGGCCGTGGAAGGTGAGGACGAACAGGCGGGTCATGTAGAACGCCGTGAGCGCCGCGCCCAGGAGGGCGGCGCCGCCGACGACCCAGCCCTGCCAGCCCTCGCGGGCGAAGGCGGCGGCGATGATCGGGTCCTTGGTGAAGTAGCCCGAGAACGGGAACAGGCCGATGATCGCGAGCCACCCGGCCGCGAAGGTCGCGTAGGTGAGCGGCATCGTGCGCCAGAGCCCGCCGAAGCGGCGGATGTCGGTCTGGTCGTTCATGGCGTGCATGACCGAGCCGGAGCCGAGGAACAGGCCGGCCTTGAAGAAGCCGTGCGCGAGCAGGTGGATGATGCCGAGCGCGAACGCGGCGCCGCCGAGGCCCACGGCCAGGAACATGTAGCCGATCTGGGAGACGGTGGACCAGGCGAGGACGCGCTTGATGTCGTCCTTGGCGCAGCCGACGATCGAGCCGAGCAGGAGCGTCAGGGCGCCCACGACGACGACGGCGGTCTGCACGTCCGGGTTCAGGCTGAAGATGACGTTCGAGCGGGCGATGAGGTACACGCCCGCGGTGACCATGGTGGCCGCGTGGATGAGCGCCGACACCGGGGTCGGGCCCTCCATCGCGTCCGGGAGCCAGGTCTGGAACGGCCACTGGCCGGACTTGCCGCAGGCCGCCGCCAGGAGCAGCAGCCCGAGCGCGAGGCTCGTGCCCTCGGAGAGCCCTGCGGCGCCATTGCTGTTCCCCTGTTCAACTGCGTTGAAAACGCCCGCGAAGTCGAGCGTGCCGACGGTGCCGAGCATGAGGAACATCGCCAGGAGGAACCCGACGTCGGCGACCCGGTTGGTGAGGAACGCCTTCTTGCCGGCGGTCGCGGCGGCGGGCTTGAGCTGCCAGAACGCGATGAGGAGGTAGGAGGCGAGGCCCACTCCCTCCCAGCCGACGAACGTCATGAAGTAGTTGCCGCCGAGCACCAGCACGAGCATCGCGGCGGCGAACAGGTTGAAGTACGCGAAGAACTTCCGGCGCCCCGGGTCGTGGGACATGTACCCGACCGCGTAGACGTGGATGAGGAAGCCGACCCCGGTGATGAGCAGGCAGAAGACCGCGCTGAGCGGGTCGAACAGCAGGCTCGCCTCGATGTCGAGGCCCCCGACGGACAGGATCGTGAACAGGTCGAGGTCGGCGCTCTTGTTCTCCAGGCCCGCGAGGGAGGCGAACAGGCCGAGCGCGAGCGCGAACGCGGCGCCGATGGTGGTCACGCCGATCCAGTGGCCCCACTTGTCGGCGCGGCGGCCCGCGAGCAGGAGGACCGCGGCGCCCAGCGCGGGCAGGGCGATGAGCGCCCAGGTGAAGGACAGCAGCCCTTCGGCGGGCGCGTACGAGATTTCGTCCACAGTGTCCCCTCTAGGCTTTCAGGAGGTTGGCGTCGTCGACGGAGGCGGAGCGCCGGGACCGGTAGATCGCCATGATGATCGCCAGGCCCACCACGACCTCGGCCGCGGCGACGGCCATGACGAAGAACGCCATCACCTGCCCGTCGATCGTGCCGGTGGTCCGCGCGAACGTCACGAGCGTCAGGTTCCCGGCGTTGAGCATGAGCTCCACGCACATGAACACGACGATCGAGTTGCGCCGCACCAGCACGCCGACCGCGCCGATGCAGAACAGGGCCGCGGCGAGGATCAGGTAGTACTCGGGATTCACGAGTCCCGCCCTTCCGTGTGCTTCGGGGCCGCCTCAGCGGGGGTGAGCTGGCGCGGCGGGACGTACTCCGACAGCGACGCGGGCTCGATGGAGCCGTCGGGCCGCAGCGCGGGCGTCGCGGTCGAGTCGGAGGTGGCGAACACGCCGGGCCCGGGCCTGGGGCCGGGGTACACGCCGGGCGCGAACCGCTCGCGGCTGTGCTCCTTCTGCCCGCGGTGGCCGCCCTTCTTGGCGACGTGCGCGAACATGAGGGCGCCGACCGCGGCGACGGTGAGGACGCCGGAGACGATCTCGAACGGGAACAGGTAGGTCGAGAACAGGGCCTCGGCGATCTGCTCGACGTTCCCCTGGCCCGCCGGCGCGGCGGGCTCGACGACGACCAGGCCGGAGACGGCCCGGGCGAGCCCCGAGGACAGGAGCGCGGCCATGCCGACCCCCAGGAGCACCGCCAGGAGCCGCTGGCCCCTGAGGGTCTCGAACATCGAGTCCTTCGAGTCGCGTCCGAACAGCATGAGCACGAACAGGAACAGCATCATGATCGCGCCGGTGTACACCATGATCTGCACGAACCCGAGGAACGGGGCGTGCTGCATGATGTAGAAGACCGCCAGGCACATCATGGTGAGCGCCAGCGACAGGGCCGCGTGGATCGCCTGCCGGGCGAGGACGAGGCCGAGGGCCCCAGCCAGCGCGACCGGCGCGAGGATCCAGAAGAAGACGGCCTCCCCGGCGGAGCCGGACTGGGCCAGGTCCGCGCCCTGGGCGAGCTGCGCGGCGTGGGCGAGGTCGATCACTGCCGTCCCCCGTTCTTGTGCGCGAGCATCTCGGTGAGCGAGAACTCGGCGCCCTCGCTCGCGCCCGGGTTGACCGGGCCCGACTCGTAGTAGGCCTTCTCGCTGTCGCCCAGGCGCATCGGGTGCGGCGGCTGCTCCATGCCCTCCAGGAGGGGCGCGAGCAGCTCCTCCTTGGTGAAGATGAGGTCGCGGCGGTCGTCGCGGGCCAGCTCGTACTCGTTGCTCATGGTGAGCGACCGGGTCGGGCAGGCTTCGATGCACAGGCCGCAGAAGATGCAGCGCGCGTAGTTGATCTGGTAGGTCGCGGCGTACCGCTCACCGGGCGAGAACCGCTCGGCCTCGGTGTTCTCGGCGCCCTCGACGTAGATCGCGTCGGCCGGGCAGGCCCACGCGCACAGCTCGCAGCCGATGCACTTCTCGAGCCCGTCGGGGTGCCGGTTGAGCACGTGGCGGCCGTGGAAGCGCGGTTCGAGCTTCGAGGGCTTCTCCGGGTACTCGACGGTGACCTTCGGCCGGAACATGTGCGAGAAGGTGACGCCGAAGCCTTTGGCGAAACCGGACATTACTCCTCCTCCTTGGAAGTGTTCGCCGGTTCGAGCCGCTTGAGCGAGCGCGGGTTCGGCGGGACGGCGAGGTCCATCGGCGGGACGGGGAACCCGCCCAGGCCCGCGTCGGGCTCGGCGGGCTCCTCGTACTGCTTGCGGCTGGGCCAGAAGAAGATCAGCGCCATGACCGCGATCGCGGCGCCGCCGGCGAACGCGATGCGCGTCGGCAGCTCGTTGCCCGAGTCCAGGCCGATGTTCATGGCCGCCAGGACCATGAGCCACACCAGGGAGACCGGGACGAGGACCTTCCAGCCCAGGTTCATGAACTGGTCGTAGCGCAGGCGCGGGAGCGTGCCGCGCAGCCACACGAACAGGAACAGGAACGCCAGGACCTTCCCGAAGAACCACACCAGCGGCAGGTAGCCCTCGTTGGCGGCGGGCCACCACGAGTCCGGGAACGGCGCGGCCCAGCCGCCGAGGAACAGCGTCACGGCCAGGGCCGACATGGTGATCATGTTGACGTACTCGGCGAGGAAGAACGACGCGTACTTCAGGCTCGAGTACTCGGTCGCGAACCCGGCCACCAGCTCCGACTCGGCCTCGGGCAGGTCGAAGGGGGCGCGGTTGGTCTCGCCGACCATCGAGATCACGAAGATCACGAAGCTCGGGGCGAGCACGATGAAGTACCAGCCCGGCAGCGTGATCTCGGTGCCGCCGATCGACAGCGGCAGGCCCTCGGCCTGCGCGTCGACGATCGCGCCCGTGGACATGAGCTTGGACTGGAAGAACACGGCGAGGACCGCCAGGCCCAGCGCGATCTCGTACGAGATCACCTGCGCGGCGGCGCGCAGCGACCCCAGCAGCGAGTAGGTCGAACCCGACGCCCAGCCCGCCAGCACGATCCCGTACACCCCGAGCGCCGAGCACGCGAGGATCACCAGGACGCTCACCTCGAAGTCGGTGAGCTGCAAGGCGGTCTCGACGCCGAACATCGACACCTCGGGGCCCATCGGGATCACCGAGAACGCGGTGAACGCGCACATGACCGCGATCATCGGCGCCATGATGAAGACCACCTTGTCCGCGGTGCGCGGCATGATGTCCTCTTTGAGCGCCAGCTTGAGCGCGTCCGCGAGCGACTGGAGCAGGCCGAAGGGCCCGTTCCGGTTCGGGCCCGGCCGCACCTGCATGATCGCGACGACGCGGCGCTCGTACCAGATCGTGAAGATCACCAGCAGGATCAGGATCACGAAGACCAGGACGCCCTTGACGAGCATCAGCCAGATCGGGTCGTTCATGCTTCCACCGCCTCTACGGTCTCCCCGGCGGGCCGGGGCGCGTTCGGGTAGGCGCGGATCTGGACCACGTCGCCCGAGCCCGCGCCCAGGTGCCGGTAGATCCCGCGACCGGGTGCGTTCTGCGGCAGCCAGACCGTGCCGTCGGGCATGTCGGTGACCGCCAGCGGCAGCGTGATGCCGCCGATGGAGGTCGAGACCGTCACGCCCGTGCCCTCGGCCGCGCCGATGGCCTTCGCGGTGGCGGCGCTCAGGCGCACCACCGGGTCGGGCGCGCAGCCGGCGAGGTGCGGGTTGTTCTCCTGGAGCGAGCCGCCGTCGAGCAGCTGGCGCCAGGTCGCGAGCACCGCCTTGCCGTCCTCGTGCGAGCGCGCCGGCTTGTCGGCGGCCCAGTCGGGGGCGGGCTGGCGGGTGATCGGGTCGGGCAGGCCGGCGAGCTCGGCGCGCACGGTCCGCGTGTCGGCCAGGCCGAGCTTGACGCCCATGACGTCCGCGAGCGCGTCGAGCACCGCGTGGTCGCTCATGAGGTCGGACTCGACGACGGTGTCGAAGGTGCGCAGGCGCCCCTCCCAGTCGAAGTACGCCCCGGCCTTGCCGGTGACGGGCGCGACCGGGAGGATCACGTCCGCGACGCGGGTGACCGCCGAGTGCCGGATCTCCAGGGAGACCACGAAGCGGGCCGCGTACAGGGCGGCCTCGACGGCGGGCGCGTCCGCGAAGTCGTACGGGTCGACGCCGCCGACCAGGAGGCCGTCGATCTCGCCGTCCGCGGCGGCCTGGAGGATCTGCCAGGCGCCGCGCCCGTCCGCGCCGGGCAGGGACTCGACGCCCCAGTACTCGGCGAGCTGGTCGCGGTCGGCCGCGTAGGAGGCGAGGCCGCCGCCGGGCAGGAGGCCGGGCAGGCACCCGGCCTCGACCGCGCCCCGGTCGCCGGCGCGGCGCGGGACCCAGGCGAGGCGGGCCCCGGTGGCGCGGGCGAGCCGCACCGCCGCGGAGAAGGCGCCTTCGACGGTGGCGAGCCGCTCGCCCAGGAGGATGACCGCGCCGGACTCGGCGAGGGCGTCGCGGACGTAGCCGCCGCGCGTCCAGCCGTCGAGCAGTTCGGCCTCTTCCCCGGGCAGGGACTCGATGAGGTTGGCATTGAGCTTGCGGGTGCCGCGGGTCGCGAAGGGCGCGACGACGTGGACGCGCTGGCCCTTGGCGCGGACGGCCTTGCGCAGGCGCAGGAACGCGATCGGGCATTCCTCTTCGACCTCGAGCCCGACGGCGACGACGACGGGCGCGTTCTCGAGGTCCTCGTAGGTGACGGCGCCGCTGGAGGGGTAGACCCCGGCGACGGCGTGGGCGAGGAACTCGGACTCCTCGGTGGAGTGCGGCCGGGAGCGGAAGTCGATGTCGTTGGTGGCGAGGGCGATCCGCGCGAACTTGGCGTACGCGTAGGCGTCCTCGACGGTGAGCCGGCCGCCGGTGAGGACCCCGACGCGCCCGGAGGCGTTCTCGCCGGCGCTGCCGAGTCCGGCGGCGGCGCGGCGCAGGGCCTCGGGCCAGGACGCCTCGCGCAGGGACCCGTCGGGCTCGCGCACGAGCGGCTTGGTGATGCGGTCGGCCGCGTCGACGTAGGACATCGCCCAGCGGCCCTTGTCGCAGTTCCACTCCTCGTTGACGGCGGGGTCGTCGCCGGCGAGGCGGCGCAGGACCTTGCCGCGGCGGTGGTCCGAGCGCTGCGAGCACCCGGCGGAGCAGTGCTCGCACACGCTGGGGCTGGAGACGAGGTCGAACGGCCGGGAGCGGAACCGGTACTGGGAGCCGGTGAGGGCGCCGACCGGGCAGATCTGGACGGTGTTGCCCGAGAAGTAGGACTCGAACGGCTCGTCCTCGTAGACGCCGACCTGTTCGAGGGCGGACCGCTCCATGAGTTCGATGAAGGGGTCGCCGGCGACCTGGTCGGAGAAGCGGGTGCACCGCGCGCACAGGACGCAGCGCTCGCGGTCGAGGAGGACCTGGGAGGAGATCGGGAGCGCCTTCTTGTAGTGGCGCTTGTCCTTGGCCTCCATGCGGGTCTCGGTGCGGCCGGTGCTCATCGCCTGGTTCTGGAGGGGGCATTCGCCGCCCTTGTCGCAGACGGGGCAGTCCAGGGGGTGGTTGATCAGGAGGAACTCCATGATCCCCTCCTGGGCCTCCTTGGCGACCTCGCTGGAGTGCTGGGTCTTGACGACCATGCCCTCCATGGCGGTGGTCGTGCAGGAGGCCGCGGGCTTGGGCATGCCGCGGCCGTTGCCCATGTCGGTGACGTCCACGAGGCACTGGCGGCAGGCGCCGACGGGTTCGAGCAGCGGGTGGTCGCAGAACCGGGGGATCTCGATGCCGAGCTGCTCGGCGGCCCGGATGATCAAGGTGCCCTTGGGGACCGTGACCTCGACGCCGTCGATGGTGAACGTGACTTGATCGGTCATGTCTAGTGGGCTCCGATCTTCGCGCCGTCGTGCGACGGCGCCGTGAAGAGGGGCTGCTTGTTGCCCTCGATGTAGTCGAGGTAGTCCTGCCGGAAGAACTTCAGCGACGAGGTGACGCACGAGGTGGCGCCGTCGCCGAGGCCGCAGAAGGAGCGGCCCAGGAGGTTCTTGCAGGCGCTCTCCAGGAGCTTGAGGTCCGAGATCTCGCCGCGGCCGGAGAGGATCCGCTCGTAGACGCGGACCATCCAGTAGTTGCCCTCGCGGCACGGGGTGCACTTGCCGCAGGACTCGTGCTGGTAGAACTTCAGCCAGCGCCAGCACGAGACCACCGGGCAGTCCTGGTCGGAGAAGATCATGACCGCGGTGGTGCCGAGGATGGACCCGGCCTTGGCGACGTTGTCGAAGTCGAGCGGGACGTCGGCGGAGTCGGCCGAGAGCATGGGGGTCGAGGACCCGCCGGGGGTGAAGTACCGCAGCTCGTGCCCGTCCTCCATGCCGCCGGCGAGTTCGATGAGCTCGCGGAGCGTGGTGCCCAGGGAGCACTCGTACTGGCCGGGGCGCTTGACGCGGCCCGACAGCGAGTAGATCATCGTGCCCGCGGCGTTCTCGGAGCCGAGGTCCTTCCACCACTGGGCGCCGCCGAGCACGATGTGCGGGACGGCGGCGATGGAGCCGACGTTGTTGATGCAGGTCGGCTTGTTGTAGAGCCCGTGCGTGGCGGGGAAGGGCGGGCGCAGGCGCGGCTGGCCGCGCTTGCCCTCCAGGGAGTCGAGGAGGGCGGTCTCCTCGCCGCAGATGTAGGCGCCGGCGCCGGAGTGGATGACCACTTCGAGGTCGAACCCGGAGCCGAGGATGTCGGTGCCGAGGTACCCGGCCTCGCGCGCTTCGCGGACGGCGTTGCGCAGGCGGCGGGCGGCGTGGACGGCCTCGCCGCGGACGTACACGAACGCGCGGGACGCCTTGATGGCGTAGGAGGCGATGACGATGCCCTCGATGAGCGAGTGCGGGTCGTTCATCATGAGCGGCAGGTCCTTGCAGGTGCCCGGCTCGCCTTCGTCGGCGTTGACGACCAGGTAGTGGTCCTGGCCGTCGTCGGGCACGAACTGCCACTTCATGCCGACGGGGAACCCGGCGCCGCCGCGGCCGCGGTGCCCGGAGTCCTTCATGAAGGTAATGAGGTCGCCCTCGGAGTACTGGAGGGCCTTGCGGAGCGCCTTGTAGCCGTCGAGCTGCTCGTAGACGTCGAGGCGCCAGGCGCCGGGCGAGAGCCAGCGCTTGGTGACGACGGGCTTGAGCTTGTCGAGGACGGCTTCGCGGGGACGCCGGGGACCGGGCACGGTTACGCTCACTTCGCTTCCTCGGGTTCCTTGGTCAGCAGGGGGGCGTCCGGGTCGTACGCGGGGGCGGCGATGCCGGCCTCGGCGGCGAGGCGGGCCCCGGCGAGCGTGGCGTCGCCCTGGGCGGTGCCCTCGAGTCCGGCGGTGCGCTCCTCCTCGAATCCGGCGAGCTGCACGGAGATCTCGCGGAGGGTGCACAGCGGGGCGCCGCGGCTGGGGACCGGGCGGCGGCCCTCCTTGAGTTCGCGGACCAGTTCGAGGGACTTGGCCTCGTCCATGTCGTCGTAGAACTCGTAGTTGACGGTGACGACGGGCGCGTAGTCGCACGCGGCGAGGCATTCGGCGTGCTCGAGCGTGATCTTGCCGTCGACGGTGGTCTGGTCGTGGCCGACGTCGAGTTCGTCGCTGAGCGCGTCGAAGACCTTCTGCCCGCCCTTGGCCTGGCAGAGGGTGTTGGTGCACACCGAGACGAGCCAGTCGCCGGCCGGTTCGCGCTTGTACATGGTGTAGAAGGTCGAGACCGCCTGCACCTGGGCCTTGGTGATGCCGAGGACGTCGGCGCAGAACGCGATGCCGTCCTCGGAGACGTAGCCGTCGTGCGACTGCACGAGGTGCAGGAGCGGCAGGAGCGCCGAGCGCTCGCGGCCCTCGGGGTAGCGGACGAGGATGGCCTCGGCCTGCTCGCGGATCTTCTCCGGGTAGTTCACCTGTCGCAACCTCCCATGACCGGGTCGAGCGAGGCCCCGCCGGCGATGACGTCAGCGAGCAGGCCGCCCTCGGCGAGCGCCGGGATGGCCTGGAGGTTGACGAAGGAGGGCTCTCGCATGTGGATGCGGAACGGCCGGGTGCCGCCGTCGGAGACGGCGTGGATCCCGAGCTCGCCGCGGGGCGCCTCGACGGCGGCGTACACCTGCCCGGCCGGGACCCGGAAGCCCTCGGTGACGAGCTTGAAGTGGTGGATCAGCGCCTCCATCGACTGGCTCATGATGTGCCGGATGTGGTTGAGGCTGTTGCCCATGCCGTCGCCGCCGAGGGCGAGCTGGGCGGGCCAGGCGATCTTCTTGTCCTCGACCATGACCGGTCCGGGTTCGAGCCTGTCGAGGCCCTGCCGGATGATCTTGAGGCTCTCGCGGATCTCGTCGAGGCGGACGAGGTACCGGGCCCAGGCGTCGGCGCCGTTGTGGGTGGGGACCTCGAAGTCGTACTCGTCGTAGCCGCAGTAGGGCATGGTCTTGCGCAGGTCCCAGGGGAGCCCGGCCGAGCGCAGGACGGGGCCGGTGACGCCGAGGGCGAGGCAGCCGGAGACGTCGAGGTAGCCGACGCCCTGGGTGCGCTCCTGCCAGATGGCGTTGCCGGTGAGCAGGCCCTCGTAGTCGGCGAGGCCCTTGGGCATGTACTCGGTGAACTCGCGGATCTTCTCGATCCCGCCGGGCGGGAGGTCCTGGGCGACGCCGCCGGGGCGGACGTACGCCATGTTCATGCGCAGGCCGCACACGGCCTCGAAGATGTCGAGGATGTACTCGCGGTCGCGGAAGCCGTAGATCATCATCGAGAGCGCGCCCAGCTCCATGCCGGTGGTCGCCAGGGCCACCAGGTGGGAGCTGATGCGGTTGAGCTCCATCATGATGACGCGGATGACGTCGGCGCGCCCCGGCACCTCGATGCCGAGGAGCTTCTCGACGGCGAGGCAGTACGCGGTCTCGTTGAAGATCGGCGCGAGGTAGTCGGCGCGGGTGACGAACGTGGTGCCCTGGACCCAGGTCCGGTACTCCATGTTCTTCTCGATGCCGGTGTGCAGGTAGCCGACGATGGGGCGGACCGAGCGGACGGTCTCCCCTTCGAGCTCGCACACGAGCCGGAGCACGCCGTGCGTGGACGGGTGCTGCGGGCCGAGGTTGACGATGAGCCGCTCTTCGCTGACGGGGTCGACCGAGGCGACGAGCTCGTCCCAGTCGCCTCCGGTGACGGTGTAGACGCGGCCTTCGGTGGTGTCGCGTTCGGCGGCGTAGGCGTCGCTGCCGTGCTCGGTGGTGGTCACTTGTAGCTCCTGCGCTCGTCCGGCGGCGGGCTCTGCTTCTCTTCGCGGGGGGCTCCGCCACCCCGCACCCCCCATGGCTGCGTCCGGGTCACTTGTACGACCTCCGCTCGTCCGGGGGCGGGATGTGGGCGCCCTTGTACTCGACCGCGATGCCGCCGAGCGGGTAGTCCTTGCGCTGGGGGTGGCCCTCCCAGTCGTCGGGCATGAGGATGCGGGTCAGGTGCGGGTGGCCCTCGAAGACCACGCCGAACATGTCCCAGGTCTCGCGCTCCTGCCAGTCGGCGGTCGGGTAGACCGAGGTGACCGAGTGGACGACCGGGTTGTCCAGGCCCACCGCGGTCTCCAGGCGGACCCGGCGCCGGTAGGTCATGGAGGTCAGGTGGTAGACCACGTGGAGCCGGTTGCGCCGGTCCGGGTAGTCCACTCCGGACACGGAGTTGCACAGCTCGAAGCGCAGGCTCTCGTCGTCGCGCATGACCCGGCACACGTCCTCGGTGCGGTCGGGCGCGATGTAGACCGTCAGCTCGCCGCGGTCGACGACGACCGCGCGGACCACGTCCTCGCCGAGCAGTTCGCGCAGTGCCGCGAGGATCTCGTCGAAGTACCCGCCGAGCGGTTCGGCCGTGGAGACGACCTCGGCCCCCAGGGGCGTCGCCTGCACGAGGCCGCCGAACCCGGAGGTGTCGCCGGAGTCGGCGGCGCCGAAGAGGCCCTTGCGCTGCATGCCGACCGGCTGGACGCCGCCCTGGACGTCCTCGCCGGTGCCGGTGCCGTGTTCGTCGCTCATCGCTTCGCCACCGCCTTGGTGATGCGCAGCTGCTCCTCGGTGCCGGCCTTGACGGCCTCGGTCCACTCCTTCTTGCGCTGCTTGTCGAAGCGGTAGGAGGAGGGCATCGCACCGGGCTTGATGAGCGGCTCGGGGAGGTCGGCGAGCGCCTGCTTGCGCTTCTCGCCCAGCGGCTCGTGCTGGACCTTCTCGTGGAGCTTGAGGATCGCGTCGAGCAGCATCTCGGGCCGGGGCGGGCACCCGGGGAGGTACATGTCGACGGGGACGACGTGGTCGACGCCCTGCACGATCGCGTAGTTGTTGAACATGCCGCCGGAGGTGGCGCACACGCCCATCGACAGGACCCACTTCGGTTCCGACATCTGGTCGTAGATCTGGCGCAGGACGGGCGCCATCTTCTGGCTCACCCGCCCGGCCACGATCATCAGGTCGGCCTGGCGGGGGGAGGCCCGGAAGACCTCCATGCCGAAGCGGCCGGTGTCGTAGCGGGCCGCGCCGGTGGCCATCATCTCGATCGCGCAGCAGGCGAGCCCGAACGTGGCCGGCCACATGGAGGCCCGGCGCGTCCAGTTCACCAGCGCCTCGACGGTGGTGAGGATGATGCCTTGCGGGAGCTTCTCTTCTACACCCATGGTTCGGTGCCTCTAATCCCAGTCCAGTCCGCCGCGGCGCCACTCGTACGCGTAGGCGACGAACAGCGCGGCGATGAACATCAGCACGGCCCAGAACCCGAAGATCCCGAGCACGTCGTGGTGGACCGCCCACGGCACGAGGAAGATGATCTCGATGTCGAAGACGATGAACAGCATGGCGGTGAGGTAGAACTTCACCGGGAACTTCGTGGGGCCCGACGTGGCGGGCGCGGGCTCGATGCCGCACTCGTAGGGGTCGTACTTCGCGCGGTTCTCGCGGCGCGGACCGACGATCCGCGAGCCGACGGCCGAGACGATGCCGAACCCGATGCCGATCGCGAGCATGATGACGACCGGTACGTAGACTTCCATCCTCAGAGCCTCCTTCCGAGAGTCGGAGTGACGAACCGCATGCCGTTGACGATCCGGTCGGCGGCGTCCCGACCGGGCCGGTCGGTGAGGTTCGCGAGCAGTTTCAATACGACGCGCATGAGCGCCGGACGCTTCAGGCCGTGCTCGGTGCACAGCTTCATGACCGCGGGCTTGCCGATGAGGTGGGTGAAGATCCCGCCCATCCGGTAGTAGGAGCCCCACAGGTCGTCCATGCGGTCGGCGTAGGTCCGCAGGACCGCCTCCCGCCGCGGGACGCTCGGGGACCGCAGCGCCTCGGCGACGACCGCGGCGGCGACCTCGCCGGCCTCGATCGCGTACGCGATGCCCTCCCCGTTGAACGGGTTCACCATCCCGCCCGAGTCGCCCACGAGCATGAGCCCGCGGCTGTAGTGCGGGGTCCGGTTGAAGCCCATGGGGAGCGCGGCGCCGCGGACGGGCCCGTCGGCGTTGGCCTCGTCGGCCAGGCCCCACTCCTCGGGGGTGTTCGCGAGCCAGTCCCGCAGGAGCGCGCGGTAGTCGGTCTTCCCGTAGCCCTCGGAGGAGTTGAGGACGCCCAGGCCGGCGTTGACGCGGCCGTCGCCCAGGCCGAAGATCCAGCCGTACCCGGGCTGGAGCACGTCCGGCTCGGCGGCGGTGCGCAGCGACAGCCACGACTCCAGGTACTGGTCGTCGTGCTTGGCCGCGGACTTGTAGTACTGGCGGACCGCGACCCCCATGGGGCGCTTCTCGTCCCGCTTCAGGCCCAGCGAGAGCGCGAGGCGCCCGGAGACGCCGTCGGCGGCGATCACCAAGGGGGCCCTGTACGTCAGCGTCTCGCCGTCCCGGACCGCGGTGACGCCGCAGACGCGGCCGGCGAGGTCGAACAGCGGCGCGGTGACCTTGGCGCCGGTGAGCAGCTTCGCGCCGGCCTCCACGGCCTTGTCGGCCAGGAGCTGGTCGAAGTCGTACCGGGTGCGGGTGAGGCCGTAGTCGGGGAAGTGGTCCAGCGCGGGCCAGTCCAGCTCGATGGCGATGTCGTCGGCGACGACGCGCAGGCCCCGGTTGCGGATCCAGCCGGCGGCCTCGGAGGTGTCGACGCCCATCTTGAGCAGCTGCGCGACGGCGCGGGGCGTCAGGCCGTCGCCGCAGACCTTCTCCCTGGGGAAGCGGGTCTTCTCCAGCAGCAGGACGTCGAGGCCCCGGGCGGCCAGGTGGTGGGCTGCGGCCGAACCACCGGGCCCGGCACCGACGACGATGACGTCGGCATCCGGGGTTGCGTGAGTGGTCACGGGCGTCCTCTCAGGCGGATGGGGTGGTGATCCTTTACACGACCAACCCGCTTGTGAAGATCTTCACAAGCGTTTGCAGCCAGTCTAGAACTTCGATATCCACACCCAGTCACTTAGGTCCGCCTAAGTTGTCATTATTCGAGGTCACGAGCCGTACGCACGTACTTGAACCAGAGTTGCGGGAGCGATGGGAGCGGCTGAGGTGGCGACGCGAGCGCGAGTGATAAAGCCGACAGTTGATGCACCTCGCCACTGTCGATGCTTGGAAACACTCTCGTAACACGAGCGATGATCGCGGCCACTCCCCCGCGGGGCTGATTCGCAAAAGGGGCATCAAGTGGCGAGCGCCACATGGTTCAAATTTGAACTTCACCATTCGCACCGCTATGGTCGATGGGTAATTCAAATCTGAACTACCTGAAGCTTTCCTGGAAGAAGAGGCAGAACATGACCGTCGAGCCCGTCAAGGTCTCCGTGATCTTCTACTCGGCCACCGGCAACGTCACCGCGCTGGCGAAGCAGCTCGCCGAGTCCGCCGAGAAGGCCGGCGCCGAGGTGCGGCTGCGCCGCGTCACCGAGCTGGCCCCGCAGGCCGCGATCGACTCGAACCCGGCCTGGGCCGCGAACTACGAGGCGATCCAGGAGATCCCGGTGGCCACCGCGGACGACGTCGTCTGGGCCGACGCCGTCGTGATGGGCTCCCCGACCCGCTACGGCAACGTCGCGGCGCAGCTCAAGCAGTTCCTCGACACCCTCGGCCCGCAGTGGTTCCAGGGCCAGCTCGCCGACAAGGTCTACTCCGGCTTCGCCGCGGCCTCCGGCAAGCACGGCGGCAACGAGTCGACGCTGCTGGCGCTCTACAACTCGTTCCACCACTTCGGCGGCATCATCGTCGCCCCCGGCTACGCGAACGAGACCCTGTTCGCGAACGCCTCGCCGTACGGCGTCTCGCACTGGAACGGCTACGACATCGACGAGCAGACCCTCGCCGGGGCGACCGCCCAGGCCGAGCGCGTCGTCGCCACCGCCGCCGCCCTCAAGGCCGGCCGCGCCGCGATCGCCGGATAGCACCGCCGCGAACGCCCGGTCCGATTCCCAAGGGCACCTGCGGGAACGGGCCGGGCGTCGTCGTATTCGCGGCACGGTCGTCTGCCAAGGCGGTGCCGTGTCCAGGCGTTGCGGCTACTGGTCCTGGATGCGGGCGACGATGCGCTCGGCCATGTCGCCCAGGAGTCTGACCTCGTCGCGGGAGAGCTCGTCGAAGATGAGCGAGCGCACGGTGCGGACGTGGCCGGGGGCGGCGTTCCCGAGCAGTTCGCGGCCGCCGTCGGTGAGCGTCGCGAGCGTGGAGCGCCCGTCGGTGGGGCAGGCGTAGCGGCGCAGGAGGCCGTCGCCCTCGAGCCGCCGGGCGACGTGCGAGAGGCGCGAGAGCGAGCCGTTGCACAGGTACGCGAGGTCGCTCATCCGCATGGTGTGGTCCTCGGCCTGCTCCAGCACCGCGAGGACGCCGTACTCGAAGTGGCTCAGGCCCACGTCGCGGCGCAGCGAGTGGTCGAGCGCGCCGGGCAGGCGCATGACCAGGCCGATCAGCGGCAGCCACGCCGCCATCTCCTCGTCGTCGAGCCACGGCGCCTCATCACTCATGTCCCAAGCTTAACTTCACTACTTGATACATCAAGCAACCCGAGTATCCTTTTCATTGAAGGTTCAAGAGACTGGAGTTCCCATGGCCACCCATCCCGGCGCCGCGTTCGACGCCTTCCTGGAGACGACCGCGCCGCGCGCGGCCGAGCGCCGCGACTGGACCGACGCCGACGGGGCGCTGCCGGCCCTCTACCTGAGCCACGGCGCGCCGCCGCTGTTCGACGAGGCCGAGTGGATGGACGCGCTCTTCGCGTGGGCGCAGGGGCTGCCGAAGCCCAAGGGCATCCTCATCGTCTCGGCCCACTGGGAGGCCGCGCCGCTCATGATCTCCAGCCCCGACCCGGGCACACCCCTGGTGTACGACTTCGGGGGCTTCCCCGAGCGGTACTACAAGATGGCGTACGCGACCCCCGACGCGACCGCGATGGCCGACCGCGTGGCCGCGGCGATGCCCGACTCCGAACCGCTGCACCGGCACGCGAGCCGCGGGCTCGACCACGGCGCGTGGGTGCCGCTCAAGGTCATGTACCCGCACGGCGACGTCCCGGTCCTCCAGCTCTCGATCCCCAGCCACGACCCGGACCGCCTGATGGACATCGGGAAGCGCCTGCGGCCCCTGCGCGAGGAGGGCTACCTCGTCGTGGGCTCGGGGTTCATGACGCACGGGCTGCCGTACGTGGACTTCCACCACCCCGACCGGGTGCCCGGCTGGTCGGCGGACTTCGACGTCTGGGCCTCGGAGGCCCTGGCGCGGGGCGACATCGAGGAGCTGGCCCGCTACCGGTCCCAGGCCCCGGGGATGCCCTACGCGCACCCCACCGTCGACCACTACATCCCGCTCTTCGTCACCTACGGCGCCGCCGCCGACCAGGAGCAGCCCGCCGAGACGGTGATTGACGGCTACTGGTTCGGCCTCTCGAAGCGCAGCTTCCAGCTGGCCTAGGCGTATCAGACGGTGCCGGGCTCGACGACCCATTCGACCGGCTGGCCGGTGATCCCGGCGATGGTCGCGAAGTCGCGGTCGTAGTGCAGGATCACGAGGCCCTCACGCGCGGCCACGACCGCGAGCATGGCGTCGACCAGAGACGCGCAGCGGTGCTTGCCGGTGTCGGTGAGCCGCTGCTGGAGTTCGAGCGCGTCGGCGAACACGTTGTCGCCCATAGGCACCCACGGGAACGCCGCGATCAGCATCGATTTGACGCGGTCCCGCTCAGCCCGGTCGCGGGCGGAGAAGAGCATCTCGAACTCGGTCGCGTCGCAGATGGAGATCAGCCCCCGGCGGTGCAGCGGGTCGAGCCGGGCCTTGACCGGCTCCAGGCCCCAGCGGGACAGCGCGCTCGTGTCGCCCAGGTATCCCGTCACGACCGCAGCTTCCGCCGCACCTCGGGGTCGGCGAGTTCGGCGAAGTAGCCAGTGGACGCGAGATCGATGAACTGCTCGCGGGCCTCTTCGGCGATCACGCGGCGGATGGCGACGTCGATCGTCTCCTTGATGGTCGAGGTCCCCAGGATCGCCTGGGCCCGCTCCATCTGGTCGGTATTGATGTCTACCGTCGTCTTGGACATCCGACTCACCTCCGACTGGACATACGCACTGCCTACTTCAGTATAGACCCGTATAGGTCCGAGTAGGCGTACGCGGGCGCGGGGAGGCGGGCCCGGCCGCTACTTGAAGCCGCGGTGCATGGCGACGGCGCCGCCGGCGAGGTTCCTCCAGGCGACCTTGCGGTAGCCGGCCTTGACGATGCGGTCGGCGAAGTCGGACTGCGCGGGCCACTGGAGCGTGGACTCGGAGAGGTAGCGGTAGGCGTCGGCGTCGGAGCCGACGCGGCCGGCGACCTTCGGGAGGACGTGCTTGACGAACACCCCGTGGGCCTTGCGGTACGGCTTCCACACGGGCGTGGAGACCTCGCACAGCACCATGCGGCCGCCGGGCGCGAGGACGCGCAGGATCTCGGCGAGGCAGGCGTCGAGGTCGGCGACGTTGCGAATGAAGAAGGACCCGGTGACGGCGTTGAACGTGTTGTCGGCGAACGGCAGGTGCAGCGCGTCGGCGTTCACGAGCGGGACCTGGCGGTCCTGGTGCGCCTGGAGCATCCCGAGGGAGAAGTCGACCCCGATGACGTCGGCGCCGGACTTGGCGAGCTCGACGGTGGAGACGCCCGTCCCGGCCCCGAGGTCCAGGCACCGCTCGCCGGGCTGGAGGCTCAGGGCCTCGCGCACGGCGCGGCGCCAGCGCTTGTCCTGGCCGGCGACCATGACGGTGTTGGCGCGGTCGTAGTTCGGCGCGACGCGGTCGAACATCGCCGCGATGCGGCCGGGTTCTTTACGCGGGGTATTCGCTTCGTTCGCCTCGATCACCCCGACAGCCTCGCACACCCCGCAGAGAAAATCCGCCGGAGCCCTGTCGGTGTGGGCCCCGGCGGATCAAGGGGTTAAATCGGGCGCGCGCAGGGGCTACGCGTCGCGTGCGGCCTTGAGGGAGCAGGGAGTGGCCGCGCGCTCGCCCGGAGAGGGTGCTTCGCTGGGGTCCGTCGGAACCGCTTGGGCGGCACGGGGAGCCGGGACGGTCGGGGTTCCGGTCACTGCGCCTCCTCGTCGTCGATGGGACCCGGCGCGACCGCCGCGTCCCAGTCTGGGATGACGCTGAGAGATCCCCCGAGTGCGGCGTGCGCTACACGATGAGCTTGACGCATGCAGGCTGTGATGTCGATCTATGAAGCCGAACCGTTATCGCGCGTAACCCATCCGATAACTAGCAGGTGGGCGCCGTCACAACGGGCGGTCGAGTCGTCACGATGAGCCCGAAACCCGTGGTTGGAGGGGGTTTAGGCTTACAATTCCGCATCCGGGCGGTGTCCGCGGAGTGAACGGCGGTGGAAGAGCGGCGGCGGGGCGCGCCGTGCGCGCCCCGCCTTCTCCAGGGGATACCCGGAGAGGCGGGGACCTCTCCGGTGAATCGAGACGTAAGGCTCCGTGAACAACACGGGCCTCTTTCAGCATCGCGGATGGACTGGCCGCTCGGCAAGCGTCGAGATCGAAGTGTTATCTCCTGGGACGGATCTACCGCTCTGTGGGACGGCCCTCGACGAGGGCGCCCTTGAGCACGGTGGCGGTGCAGTTCCCGGCGGCGCCGGTGACGAGGGCGGCGTACGGGTCGGCGTCGGTGTCGACGGCGAAGACGGCGAGGTCGGCGCGGGCGCCCTCCTTGAGGACCCCGATGTCGTCGCGGCCGAGGGCCTTGGCGCCGCCTTGCGTGGCGGCGCGGACGAGCCATTCGTTCAGGCCCTCGCCGCCGTCGCCCTGGGCGAGGGCGAGCCGGCGCAGGACGGGCCATTCGGCGGCGACGTCGAGGTCGGGGGCGGAGGCGCGCGAGTCGGTGCCGACCGCGACGGTGTTCCCCTCGGCGCGCAGGGCCGCGACGGGCGGCTCGCCGGCTTCGAGGCGGGCGTTGGAGCGGGCGCAGAGGGCGACGGCGGTGCCCTTGGCGCGCAGCAGCTCCCGGTCGGCCTTGTCGAGGTGGACGCCGTGGGCGACGTGGGCGTCGGCGCCGAGCCAGCCGACCTTGTCCATCTGGACGGCCGGGGAGTGCCCGGTGCCGCCGTCGGCGATCTCCAGGTCGAGTCCGGCGCGGCGGTTCATGAACGCGAACGGGCCGGAGCCGCGGCGCACGAACATGTCCTCGTGCATGGTCTCGGCGAGGTGGGGGTGGAGGCGGATGTCGAGGGTGCGCGCGAGTTCGGCGAGGCCCTTGCCGACGTTGGTGCCGAGCGTGTAGAGCGTGTGGGGGCTGATGCCGACGGCGACGTCGGAGTTGTTGACGGCGCGGGTGTCGGTGACGACCTCGCGCCAGGCGTTGCGGCGGACCTCCCAGGCGGCCTCGTCGATGAAGACGGCCTCCCAGTAGGCGACGCCGGCGAGGTCGGAGGCGAGGAGGGGCGCGAACCCGGCGGCGGGGGTGACGATGTCGGCGACGGCGGTGACGCCGTGCGCGAGGGACTCGTCGATGCCCTGCTGGACCGAGTCCTTCCAGACCTCGTCGGCGGTCTCGGGGTTGCGCCGGGCGAACTCCTGGATCCACTCGAAGAACTCTTTTTCGTTGCCGTACATGTCGGCGAACGCGGTGTAGCACAGGTGGGTGTGGGCGTTGACCAGGCCGGGCGTCATGACGCCGTCGAAGGCGGTGGTCTCGTCGGCTTCGGGGGCGCCGGCGGCGGGGCCGACGTAGGCGATCCGCCCGCCGTCGACCCCGACCGCGCCCTCCCGGATCGGTTCGCCCGCGAGGGGGACGACGACAGGGGCGGTGTAAACGTGCATGGGCCTGAGCTTACTCAGGACTCCTATGCGGATTCCAGCGCCGCGTACGCGGGTCGGACCACGTCCTCGAGCAGCGCCCGGCGCTCGGGGTGGTGCAGGAACGCGGCCTTGACGGCGTTCTCGGTGCAGCGGCGGACCTCGGCCCAGCCCCACCCGAAGGTCTCGGCGAGCAGGTGGAACTCGCGGGAGGTGCGGGTGCGGCTCATGAGCCGGTTGTCGTTGTTGACGGTGACGCGGAACCCGAGGTCGTACAGGTCCTTGATGGGGTGCGTCTCGATGGACTCGGCGCCCTCGGTCTGGAGGTTCGAGGACGGGCAGACCTCCAGGGCGATGCGCCGGTCGCGGATGTAGTGCGCGAGGTTCGAGAGCTTCGCCTCGTCCCCGGTGAGGTCGATGTCCTTGATGAGCTGGACGCCGTGGCCGATGCGGTTGGCGCCGCAGACCGAGACCGCGCCCCGGATCGACTCGGGGCCGACCGACTCGCCGGCGTGGATGGTGAACGGCATGTTCTCGCGGCGCAGGTACTCGAACGCGGGCAGGTGGGCCTCGGCGGGGTTGCCGATCTCGCCGCCGGCGATGTCGAAGCCGACGACGCCCTTGTCGCGGTAGGCGGTCGCGAGCTTCGCGACCTCGAGGGTGCGGTCGGCGTGGCGCATCCCGCAGAGGATGGTGCGGGCCTTGATCGGGTGCCCGGCCTTCTCGGCGAGGCGCTCGCCCTCCGCGAAGCCCGCGAGGGTGGCCTCGACGACCGCTTCGAGGGAGAGGCCGCCCCGGAGCTGCTGCTCGGGGGCGTACCGGAGCTCGGCGTAGACGACGCCGTCGGCGGCGAGGTCCTGCGCGGCCTCGGAGGCGATCCGGAAGCAGTGGTCGGCCTGCTGGGACACGGCGATCGTGTGGTCGAAGGTCTCCAGGTAGCGGGCGAGGGTGCCGGAGTCGGCGGCGTCGAAGAACCAGTCGGCGAGCGCGCCGGCCTCGGTGGCGGGCAGCTCGTGGCCGATCTCGTCGGCGATCTCGATGAGCGTCTGCGGGCGCACGCCGCCGTCGAGGTGCTCGTGGAGGACGACCTTGGGGGCCGCGACGAGCTGGTCGAGAGTGAGCTTCGAATTCATCCCATGAATATAGTCAGGCGGTTTCGCGGGCCGCCCTCACAGGCGGACCTCGTCCCAGTGGACGGGTCGCTCGTTGTCGAAGACCACGGCCCACTCCAGGGCCCAGCGCCGGTGCCACACCAGGTTGTCGTCCACGCCGCGCGGCAGCGGCTGGCCCGAGCGCCGCGACTGGTCGCACACCCAGTCGAGGCAGTAGTAGAAGTCGAGCATCTCCGCGACCACCCCGGGGTCGCGCGTGGGCGTGAGCTGGCGGTCGCGCCAGGACCCGAAGGACTCGGGGCGGCGCAGGTCCGGCAGGAGCTCGGGCAGCTCCTCGGAGCACGGGACGCCCGGGTCGAGGTGGTCGACCAGGCCGAGCAGCCACGAGACGGTGTACAGGCTCTCGAGCTGGTCGGCGTACCGGCCGCGGTCGCCCCGGCCGCACGCGATGAAGCCCCATTCGTCGGGGGCGAGGTGGTCGAGGACGTGCGCGTCGAGGAGCCACCGCATCGCGAGCTCCTCGGGCATGTCGAACACGCGCGCCTGCACGATGTTGAGGATCGCGGCCCGCGCCTCCACGTGCCCGCGCGGGCGCAGCCGCGGCAGGCGCCCCTCGGGGAAGGGCAGCGGGAGCTGCGCGGGCGGCGCCGGTATGCCGAGCGCGCCCAGGCCGTCCACAGTGCGCATACGAAGGGTTCGGGGATCTGAGGTCACCGTCGGCATGGGGCTCCCTACCACTTTGGGGTTCACCTGCGGGGGTGAGTGCGCGTTCACTCGGTGGGGGTGGTTGTGAAGAACTGTAGCGTCCGACACACGGCGGAGTCAACGTGGGCCACGGAATTAGTACAGGTTCCATACACGTGTTACGCAGGTGTTTCACTGATCCGGTCGCGAGTCGCAAGTGTCCGGAGGGGCGGATTGACCGCCTTGTGACTGCTGCCATTCGACACCTGTTCGAACCGGTGCCCATCAGAACCTACTTTCGAGTAGCCCCGGGGCCGCACCGCCGGGGTCCGGCCGCCGGTCCGCCCCGGCCGCCCGGCATCCTTAGGACGTGAGCAGTCTCCAAGTCGTAGCGAACCGGTACCAACTGGTCCGCCCGATCGGCGCGGGCGGCATGGGCCGCGTCTGGCAGGCCGTCGACCAGCAACTCGACCGCGAGATCGCCGTCAAACTCGTCAAACCGGACCTCCTCGACGGCCCCCAGCGGTACGAGGCGGCCGCCCGGTTCCGCCGCGAGGCCCGCGTCACCGCCCAGATCGGCCACCCGGGCGTCCCGGCGATCTTCGACGCCGGGCTCGACGACCACTCGGGCGAGCTCTTCCTCGCCATGGCCTACCTGCCCGGCCTCAACCTCCGCGACCTCCTGGACGAGACCGGTCCCCTCCCCGCGGACTGGACCCTCGCCGTGGGCGCGCAGCTCGCGTCCGTCCTCGAGGCCGCCCACGCCAAGCAGGTCATCCACCGGGACCTCAAGCCCGCCAACATCATCGTGGGCCCCGCCGGCCTGGTCCACGTGGTCGACTTCGGCATCGCCGCGGTCCTCGACCTCGACGCCGCGCGCCTCACCGCCACCGGCGACAAGCCCGGCACCCTCAACTACATGGCGCCCGAGCAGATCCGCGCGCAGCCCGCCGGGCCCGCGACCGACCTGTACGCGCTCGGCGCGCTCCTCTACGAGATGGCCACGGGCGAGCGGCTGTTCGCCGACCGCGGCTCGGCCTACGAGGTGCAGACCGCCCACCTCAAGGAGCTGCCGGACCCGGTGCGCCGCAAGCGGCCCGACCTCCCCGCCGAACTCGACGGCCTCGTCTCCCGGCTCCTGTCCAAGGAGCCGGCCGACCGCGGCTCCGACGCCGCCGCGGTCTACCTGCGCCTCGTCGGGCTCCTCGCCGCCGCACCGGCGTCGGCCGCGCCGACCCGCGACTGCGGCGACCCCACGTGGCCGTTCCGCGCCCCGCTCGCGCCCGCCCGCGTCGCCGCCGAGGCCGTCGACCTCGCCGCCGCGCCGGCCGCCCCCGACCGCGGGGCCGAGCGCATCGCCGAGGCCGACCACGCGTACGGCGCCGGCGACTACAACACGGCGCTGCGCGTGTTCCGCTCGCTCGCCAAGGACTTCGAGACCCCCGACCCCGCCCTCGCCCTCCACTGCCAGGTCCGGGCCGCCCAGTGCCTTGCGGCCCTTGGGAACGCCGCCAGCGCCCTCGCCGGGCTCTCGAGCGTCATCGAGCGCCAGCGCCGCCTCATGGGCGAGCGCGCCCGCCCCGTCCTGCGCTCGCGCCGGGTCGAGGTCGACATGCTCGCCGCCGTCGGCTCCGGCCCCGAGGCGCACCGCCGCCTCGCCGGGCTCGTCCAGGAGATGGCCGCCGCGCTCGGCCCCGCCGATGCCGATACCATCGAAGCCGAACGGCTGCTGCGGGCCTGGTCCGCACCGCCCCAGGCGAGTCCCGGGTGGCCGTCGCAGCCCACCGCCTCGCCTGGGAGTCCTCCTCGATGACCGCCCCCGGTCCCTACGCCCCTCCGATCGACCACGGGAAGCAGCAGACCCGGTACCGCCTCGGGCGGATCGGCACCTACCTGTGGGCCCTGGCGCCGCTGCTCACGTGCGGGTTCGCCGCGCCGGTCTCGTTCGGCATCGCCATGGGCCGGCGCCGCGACAACCTCACCGTCGCCGCCCTGGTCCTCCACTCGGCGCTGATCATCGCCGGCTGCGGCGTCATCGGCGCCCACGAGTACCCGGCGCCGCTCTGGGCGCAGACGCTGTTCACGGTCTCGATCTGCATCACCTCGGTGGGCGCCACCGCGCAGCTCCTGGTGATCCGCGGGAAGGTCTGGGCCGCACAGGAACGCCCGCGGGTGCCGGTGGCGCACCTGTCGAACGCCGAGGTCCTCGACCGGGCCCGGAAGCTCCGCGAGCAGGCGCGGCGCACCGCCGAGGCGGACCCGATGCTCGCCAAGCGGCTGGCGATCGGCCGCCCGGACCTGCCGCGCCAGTTCGACGACGGCGGCCTGGTCGACGTCAACCACGCGCCCCTGCACGTGCTCACGGCGCTGCCGGGGGTCACCGAGCGCAGCGCCCGGCAGATCCAGGAGTGGGTGGAGCGGTCGGGGCCGTTCGCGAGCCTCGGCGAGGTGATGCTCGTGATCGAGATCAGCCCGACGTTCGAGCACCACCTGCGCGAGTACTGCGTCTTCATCCCCTGAGTTCGGCGAGCACGTCGACCGCGGCGCGGGCCGCGTCGTCGGTGTAGGTGGAGGGGAACGCGTCCACGAGCCGCCATCCGGCCCGGCGCAGCGCCCGGTGGCGTTCGAGGTGGGCGCGAGGTCCGTCGGGGTGGACGGCGCAGACGACGCCGAACGCGGCGTCCCCTTCACCCACGACGAGGTCGATCTTCCAGTGCCCCACGGGGTATCCGTGCCGCACGGTCGCGTCGGCGCCGGAGAGCGCGCCCGCGAGTTTGACGCACCACTCGCCTTCGGCGCCGTCGCCGGGGAGGGCGCCGGGGGCGCGGTCGGCGTAGTCGAGGAACTCCCCCACGAGCCCGCCCGGGGCGTCGAGGGCGGTGACGACGTGCAGGTGCTCGCGGGCGCGGGTGACCATGACGTTGAACAGGTTCGCGCCCGCCAGAAACCGCTTGCGCCCGGCGGGGTCGCCGGGGGCGACGCCGAGGGCGGCGATGACGGTCTCGGACTCGCTGCCCTGGAAGGCGTGCACGGTGCCGGTGCGGATGCGCTGGGCCCGGATGGTGTCGAGGTCGAACCGGTGCATGACGGCGGCCTCGATGGCCTCGGCCTGGGCCCGGAACGGGGACAGGACCGCGAGGCCGCGGCCGCCGTCCGCGACCAGGCCGGCCAGGAGCGCCACGGCCGCGTCGACTTCGGCGGCGACGACGCCCTGCTCGTCGGCGGCGGTGGCGGCGACGCGGTGGACGGTGATCGCGTCGGTCTGCTGCACGCGGGGGTGCGCGGTGACGGGCCGGACCCGGCCGCCGTAGAACTTCGCGGCCGAGAACCCGATGAGGTGGGGGACGCTGCGGTGGTGCTCGGTGAGCTCGACGACGGGTCCGGCCCCGCACGCGAGGTCGTAGAGGCTCACCCGGCCGGTGTCGAGGCGCGCGCCGAGCGCTTGCAGCCCATGGCGTTCGAGGACCTGGGAGAGCTTCTCGTCGGACGCGAAGGACACGAACTTGAGCTGGCGGGGGTCCCCGGCGACCACGGCGCGGCGGGCCCGCGCGAGGACCGGCGCGGCCCGGAGCTGGTTGACGTGGCTGGCCTCGTCGACGATGACGAGGTCGAACACGCCGGCGCGGGCGGGCAGGACCGACTCGGCGTCGGCGATCGTCCCGATCCACAGCGGGACGGCGCGCATGAGGGCGGTGGTGTCGACGTGTTCGAGGACGGCGCGGCGCTGCGCCTGGTCGCCGCGGTACTGGGCGGTGCGCAGTTCCGCGAGGGCGCGGTCGGCCTTGCCGGAGCGGCGCTCGGCGGAGGCGGCCTCGGCGCGCAGTGCCGCGCCGATCGCCTGGGCCGCATCGCGGTCGGCTTGTTCGAGGCTGCGCCACAGCGGTGCGAGGCGCGGGCCGCCCTCGGCGGCGAGGCGGGTCATGGCCTGGAGGTCGCGGGCGAGGCCGATGCAGCGCTGGAGCGCGGCGGAGTCGGCGGCGGTCCCGGTGCGGCGCAGCAGCTCCCGTTTGGCATTGCGGCGGCGCCAGCGGGTCCAGGGCCAGCCGCCGGAGCCGCGGGAGGCCGCGGCGGCGGCTTCGACGGCGTCGAGGTCGGCGTCGCGCAGGCCGGGGAAGTCGTCGAGGAGGAACACGGGCGCGTCGAGGGCGCGCAGGCGGCGGCGCTCCATGTCGAGGCGGGTCGCGGCGGCGCGTTCGACGCGCTGGAGCAGGTCCACGGCGTCCGCGGCCCCGCGCCGGGCGAGTTCGGCGTCCTTCTTGGACACTGTGGCTCTGGTGGCGACGGTGCCGCCGCCGCGGCGTTCGGTGTCGCCGAACATCATCGGCTCGGGCCCGGGGTGGCGGTCGAGGAGCCGGGCGAGCACGTCGGCGGCGTACACCGACTGGGTGGCGATGAGCACCGACTGGCCGCGCGCCACCGCGTCGAGGGCGATCGCGGCGAGCGTGTGGCTCTTCCCGCACCCGGGCGCGCCGGCCACGACGGTGACGGGGGCGGTGCGGGCGCTGCGCACGGCGGCGGCCTGCTCGGCGCCGAGGGGCAGCGGGGAGCGGATCTCGGCGTCGGCATCGTCAAGGGCCGCAGCGGGTTCGGCAGCACGGTCAGCGGCGTCGTACATCGCGGCCAGTGCGGTCGCGTCGAGGCCCGGGCGCCCGGCCCAGTCGTGGAGGCGCTGCCCGATCGGCCCGGACTCGGTGCGGGGACCCGACACGTAGACCACCGAGCGTGCGAGGACGACCGGTTGCGCGCCTTCGGGATCGGGCCGGTGCGTGACGGCGTTGACGGCGTACCCGGCGGCCGTGGCGGCGGCGAGGAGCCAGGCGGGGTCGGCCAGGTCGCCCCCGGCGCGCTCGGGCGCGAGGACGGCGGCGAGGCGGTGGGCGTGCTCGGTCCCGACGAGCTTGGGGTGGAAAGCGAGGTCCCCGGCGGGCACGATCTTGTGGTCGAACGGTTCGGTCTGGGCCACTTCGAGTCGCACGGGCCGGGTGACGAGCGGGACGGCGAGGCGGCGGCGCTTGCCGTCGACGCGGTGCACGCCCGTGACGATCCCCCAGCCCTGCCGCAGCAGCCGCTCGTCGCGGTGGAGCTCGTCGTGCGCGGCCAGCTCGGCCGCGCCGGGGACCGTGGTGAGGCTGCCGCCCCAGGCGGCCTTCTTGCCGACCTCGTCGACGTCGGTGGCGGCGACCTTGTTGACCGGGGCGAGGTCGGCGAGGGCGGTCAGGATGCGGGCAGGGTCCATGGCGGCAGTGTACGGCCGGGGGACGACGGCCGGTCGCGTGAAAGCGGGGCGGTCCGCTCCGCGGGCCCGGCGGGCGCGGCCCGATCGCGCGGGCGGATCCGATCGGGACCGGTTCCCTCACGCGGGCGGGCGTTCCGGGGCGGCTTGCGTTCGGGGCATGCGAAAGGCCCCGGGGCGGGAGGTGCCCCGGGGCCTGGACCCGGTGTGCGCGGCGGGTGCCGCGCGTTCAGGTGGTCGCTTCGCTAGTCGATGCAGAACACGGCGGCGGTGCGGCCGAAGTAGTCCATCGCCGGGGCGTAGGAGGCGCTGGTGCACTGCTCGTTGGCGAGGGTGTCGTAGTCGACGGTCTCCCACTCGGCCTGGTCGACCTCGATGACGCTCACGAGGGTGGCGTCGACGAGCGGGTCGGCGCAGTCGTAGACGCCGATGTTCCAGTCGGCGGTGGAGAAGCACTCGCCGGCGTTCGAGGGCACGACCGGGGTGACGCCGGCGGCGTTCGGGGTGCCGAGGGCCTCGATGCAGTACAGGTAGTCGACCTTGAGGCTGGTCGGGTCGTAGATCATGTCCCAGTCGGTCCAGGGCTTGCCGGGGAGCTGGGCGTTGACCTCGTCGCCGCAGACGGCGTAGATCCCGGACGGGTCCTCGATGGAGCCGTCGGCGGAGGCGGTGACGGCCGGGTCCTTCTCGATGGCCGTGAGGGTCCAGAACGCCTCGGGCGCATCGCACTCGACGGTGAACGCGGTGGCGTCGGGGCCGTTGTAGACCTCGGGCAGGCAGTCGCCGGGGGCGGCGTCCGCGGCCTGGTCGGCCTGCTCGTCGGTGACCTCGTTGCTCTCGGTGTCGTCCGGGGAGGCGGATTCGAGGAGGCTGCACCCGGTGAGGGCGACGGTGCCGGCGAGCGCGACGCCGCCGACGGCGAGCAGGCGGCGGAAGGGTCCGAGTTTCGTGTTCATCAGCTGCTTTCTATGCGGCACCGCTTGTCGGGTCGACGGTGCTCCTGAGTTCGTCGTGAAGATATGCGGAGCCTGCGACTACCGACGCGGCGGACGTCGTCACCGCTGTTCGAAGCGGGCCGCTGACCTGCGGTTCTCCAGGATTTTCGAGAACGCGGGCCAGCGCTCATGACCAGGATCACGATGGTTGCAATTCGGTCAAGCAGCAAGGTTTGTTGCATGTTGCGGACGGTCGCACTGCGCCCGTCGGCGTCCGTTCCGAGCAAAAGGAGGGCGCGGGGTCCGCCCAATGGTCTCCGCGCCCTCCGGTCTCGGGCCTCGGCCGGTCGGGCCGAGGGTGGTGCACTAGCCGATCTCGACGAAGTACTGGGTGCCGTCGAGCGACCAGATGTCCTCGAAGTAGAGGAGGTAGGACTCGGCGCCGGTGGGGATCTCAACGCAGGCGGCGCCGGAGGAGTCGGAGCCGGGCGAGACCTCGGCGGTGTCCATGACGTCGTTCTCGACGGTGTTCATGCAGTCGATGCTGTCGTAGAACGTGCCGTCGGCCCAGATCCCGAAGGTGGCGTCGAGCCAGAGGGTGCCGGTCGCGGTGCCGTTGTAGGTGCCTTCGAGGGTGATGAGGCCGTACTGGTTGCCCTCGGCGGGCTCGGAGTTGAACTCGTTGGCGGCGAGGACGGCCTCGGTGGCGTCGAGCTCGACGGTGCCGTTCAGGGTCCAGTCGGTGATCTCGACGGCGGAGCCGGCGGGGAGCGGCGACTCGGGGCTGGTGCCGTCGCCGGTGGCGGCCTCTTCCTCCTCGGCGACCTCTTCGACGGCCGACTCCTCGGTGCCGGTGTCGTCGGAGTCGGAGGCGGGGTCTTCCCCGGCACTGCACGCGGAGAGGGCCGCGAGGCCGATGAGGGCGGCGCCGCTCGCGGCGAGGAGGCGCTTCGAGATCTCGGGGAATTCGATGTTCATGGGAAACCTTCCGTGGGGTGATGTTCTCAGTTGGAAGCTTGTGAAGTTACTTCACGAGACTAGTAGACTGTGTCGAGCCCGCGCAACGCGGGGTGGGTTACGATTCGATAAATCAAGACAGGAGCCCGCATGACCACCCGTGACGCCGGCCCAGGCGAGACCATCACGCTGACCGACCTGGCCCGCCTCGCCGCGGTCGGACGCAACGCCGTCAGCAACTGGCGCCGCCGAGAACCCGACTTCCCCGCTCCGGTCGACGACTCCCCCCGGCGCCCCCGCTTCTCCCTGTCCGCGTTGGAGTCCTGGGCCGAAGCCCACGGCCGCGAACTCCACGTCACCGGCGCCGACCGCCTCTGGTTCCGCCTCTCGAGCGCCCACGCGACGGCGGAGGCGGCACTGGAGGAAGTGGCGGCGGCCTTCGACAAGGACACCGTCAGTGGAGATCCCGCCGGGTCGGGAACTGGAGCCGAGGGCCCGACGACCACCCCCGCCAATACCGAAGACGACCGGGGGAAGGGACGCAACGCCTCCCCCGCCCACCCCGACCTGGTCGCCGAAGTGCAGGCGCTGGCGGCCCAGACCCCTGCCTCCGACCTGTTCGAGTTCTTCATCGAGCGGGCGCGGGAGGCGGCGGGAACCGGTGTGCCGCCGGGGATCGCGCCGCTCGCGAGCATCGCGGCGGCCGTCAGCGGCGACCGCGCCGACCTGCGCGTGTTCGATCCCGCCTGCGACGAGGGCGACCTCCTCGCGGCGGTCACCGCCAAGGCCGGACCCTTCGCGGCCCTGGGCGGACAAGACCTCTCGGCCGCCCGCGCCAAGATCGCCGAACGCCGGATCCGCCTCCTCGACGCCCGAATGCGGTCTGAGCCGACCAAGGACGAGTCGTCCGCCGCGACGACCGAACCGCCCCAGGAGGCGAACGGACCAAAGCCTTCTCCAAGAACAACCGATCCCGAAGAACGCCCGACCACCCCGAGCCAATCCACCAGCCTTGCGGAAGTGGCTGTCCACGTGGGGGATTCACTCCTCACCCCCCTCCCCGCAAACCGTTACGACCTCGTCGTCTGCGACCCGCCGTTCAACCTCAAGGACTGGGGCTACGACCAGCTCCCGGACGGCGCCGACCCCAGGCTCGCCTACGGCACCCCGCCTCGCACCGAACCCGAGCTCGCCTGGGCCCTGCATTGCGCGGCGCTCCTCGACGCGGGCGGGTACGCGGTGGTCCGGATGCCCGCGCAGGTCGCCCACCGCCGCTCGGGCCGCCGCATCCGCTCCGAACTCCTGCGCTGGGGGGCGCTGCGGGCCGTGGTCGACCACCCGGAGGCCAAGGCGCACATATGGGTCCTCGCGCCGCGCGGCGAGACCACGCAGCTCCTCGTCTCCAACGGCCGCGATTTCGCCGACGCCTGGGCCGCGTTCACCGCCGCGCCCGATGCGCCCCTCGCCACCGCCGACTCCGCGACGGTCCCGCTGATGCGTCTGTGGGACGAGGACGTCGACGTGTCCCCGGCCGTCTATCTCACCAGCACGTCCGGCGGCGCCGAGGACATCGGCGACGCGGCGGCGGCCCTGAGCGCGCGCCTCAACGAGATCGCGGGGACCAACCTCCCGAACTTCCGCACCGGCCCCGAGCGGTCGGCCCCCGAGACGAGCCTCGGCGACCTGGAACGTGACGGCCACCTGGTCGTGGCGCCGGGCGGCGGCGAGGCCGACGAGGTCCGCTGCGTGATCGTCGACCCGATCGGCGAACCGCCGGTCCGCATCGGGGTCCGCCGCGACGCCACCGAGACCCAGTGGACGATCACCTGCGAACCGACGGTCGACCTCGGCTGGATCGCGGCGGCCCTGTCGGCGCGGCTCCCGGCGGCCTCCAAGCGCACGGCCACCGGCGCCAAGCGCCGCATCCTCTCGGTCAAGATCCCCCGCCTCACCCTCGACGACCAGCAACGCCGGGGAGCGGCCTTCGCGCGGCTCGAAGAGCTGCGCACCGCCCTGACCGCAGCCGGCCGCCAAGCCGAGGCCCTGGCGGCGGAAGCAGCCGCCGGCCTGGTGTCAGGAGCGGTCACCGCAGAAGACTGACAGCCCCTCACATAGTTATCCACACCCACCTGACCTGCCCGAACACCGAAACCCACAGAGTTATCCACAGGCGGGAAATCAATCCTGTACAGCAGGGGCCTGACCTGTGATTGTTGGTAGCAAAAACACCTTCCTCCTGGTGGTGGTGGAGGAGGAGGGAGGTGGAGTCGGTCTGGCAGGACTGGCGGTGAATGTGGGATACCCCGGGGGCCGCCCCCGAAGACCGCGCGGGAGTGCACTCCCGCGCGGCTCCTGCCGGACACACCTCGCGAGGTGAAGAAAGCGCGGGCGCATCGGCACCCAGCCGATGCGCCCGCACCAAAGAACAAAAAATCCGCAGGCCCCGCAAATCAAAGACCTGCGGCACAAGCGCAAACTGGAGCCGCTGACAGGATTCGAACCCGCAACCTACTGTTTACAAGACAGTTGCTCTACCGTTAAAGCTACAGCGGCCTGTCGACGCCCCTCACCAGGTCGCGACCTCCTGGATTCTACCGGACCGCCCCGCCGCCACAGGAGCCCCGATAGTGCGCGCCGCCCACCACCCGCACCGGGCCCGCCGAAACAGCGAGGTGCTGCGGTCGAAACACGAGCGCTTGGTGCGTCCGAGTGACGCGAATGCGAAGTCAAGAAAGGGCCTCGGGTGCCGCGAGGCCCGACTGCCGCTCGCGGCGATGCGGGGCGATCGGGGGCTGTACTGGCGATTTCGGATTCAGGGCGTCCTCGTGCCGTGAGCCGCCCGGAGGCGGTGCGCGGCACGAGGACGCCGCTGTTTCAGCAGGTTGGGGTCAACCGGTAGGTCGAGGCCCGGATAGGGTCTCCCGATGGTCCCCGCGGAAGCGCCTGCCCCCTAGTTGCTGACCTGGGTTTGCTCTTGCTTGCTCGTTAGCTACCGGTTAGCTGGTTGGTAGCTGACCGGCGGCTCTTGCTATCTCAGGCCGAAGGCCCGGATGGTGGTGTGGGTGACTTCGGTGCCCTGGTCGTCGAGGGCGGTCATGCGGACCGAGACCCATTTGGCGCGGCGGGGGTGGGTGAGTTCGGCCGTGGCGGTGTCGCCGTCGCGGTCGATGTCGATGGCCTTCCAGGTCCGACCGTCGTCGTAGGAGACTTCGAAGGTCATGTCCTCGGCGTGGACGACCGGGCCGTACTCGTTGTAGCGCAGGTCGAGTGTGATCTCCTGGCAGCCGCGCTTCGGCGCATAACCGGCCTCGATGTCCTCCGAGGACAGCTGGACGACCGGCAGCACGATCTGGTCCAGTTCGCCTTCGGCCACGGGCGCCGAGTCGAAGCTCCACTCGGCGCTGAAGCCGGTGCCGAAGTCGCGGGAGGCTGAAGGCTCGGTGGCGTCGACGCTGATCGTGTAGCGCCCCGCGTCACCCGCGGGGATCTCGGTGAAGAACGCCTCCTGGTAGAAGTCGAGCCCGGTCGCCGTGGCGATGATCTCGCCGTCGCGGCTCAGGGTCACGTCGCCCTTGTCTCCGGCGAGGATGATGCGTTCGCCGTTGCCGCCGCCGACCGGGTAGAGGTCGGCGCCGAGGAGTTCCAGGCCGCCGTCGTTGAAGCGGAAGCCCTCGGAGACGCCGGCGGAGAGCCCGCCGCGGGGCATGAGGCGTTCGGCCGGGCCCGGTTCGTAGACGGCGCTGGAGGTGGCCACGAAGCCGTCGGTGAGGACGCCGTCAGGGGTGCGCGGCCCTGCCATGAGGCCGTTGTCCCAGTTCACCTCGGGGTCGGCGGTGTAGTACACGGTCCGCTGCGAGGGCACCGCCGTGGGGACGAGGGTGCAGAAGCCCGTGCCGATCCAGCCGTCCACGTGGTCGCCGTAGTCGCATGTCTCGGCCTCGGCCGCACCGTAGGCGGTGCCGAGGTCGGTGTAGTCGGTGGCGACGGCCGCGAGGTCGTCGTCGGCGACGCTGAACTCGGTGTCCGCGGGGTAGCCGCCCCGTTCGAGGAAGGCGAGGTTGTAGACGTACGGGTCGTCCGCGTCGGCGGGTCCGGTGAGCACCGGCTGGTAGACGAAGTCGAGCGCGTAGTCCGGGAGGTCGGGTTCAGGGAGGACGAATGCGTCCACTTGCGAGCCGAGGTAGATGCCGGACCCGAGCGTGTTGGCGCCCGAGGCACCGATGTGCAGGGCGGCGTTGAGGACCGAGGCGTCGGGCTCCTCGACGTCGATGCTCACGGGGCGCGCGTCGGCGCCGTCGAGGACGAGTTCGGTGCCGCCTTCGGTGACGGTCACCGGGGTCATGCCGAGGACGGCGTGGCCGCGGGTGGTGTCGGTCGGGTCGGACCAGAAGCCGGAGACGATGATGTAGTCGCCGACCGGGAGCGCGACGCCGCCGTTGCCGTTCTCGTCGATCGGGATCGCGTCGAAGTCGGAGCCGTCGCGCGCGGACCAGAGGATCCAGGACCCGTCGGGGGCCTTGCCTCCCCGGTTGAGGAGCGTCAGGTTCAGCTTCTCGAGATCCGCTGCGGCCGTGAGGTTGTCGGTGCCGGTGTCGGGGACGAGGCCGGCGTACGCGCGGTCGTCCAGTTCGGACTCCGGTGCGGCGGCGGCGTCGGTCTCGCCGGCGCGCAGGAGTTCGGAGACGTTGTAGCGGCGGGGGTCCTCGTCGCCGGAGGCGACGGCCGCGACCCGGTCGGTCGGGACCACGACCACGTCGCCGCCCGCGGGCGGGGTGAGGAACGTGGCGTCCTCGCGGCCCGCCGCGGGTTCGATCGCTGTGGTGCCGTTGGGGAGCAGGGTGACGCGGTCGCCGGTGGGGAGGGTGACCGCGGAGGGCGCCGCGGCGTCCTCGAAGGCGGCGGGTGTCTCGGCGTGGGCGGTGGTGCCGCCGGTGAACACGGAGCCGGCGAGTACCGCCGCGGCCGCGGAGGCGGCTGCCGTTCCTATGAGGTTGGGTCGTCGCATGGTCGATCCTCAGTGGAGACTCGGGCGGGCCGGTCGGCCCGTCCGTGTCCAGGGCGCCCTACAGGTCCGGAATGGTTGCATACGCGGGATGCGTTGCACCGCTTGGCGGTTTCCGAGAAAAATATCGGGACGGACCGGGCGTCGGCGCCGCTTCCTTTGGAGGAGTGCGACAGATTCGGCGCAGATTCAGTAGCATTACGGTTGCGGAGCGTGGCGAGACTCGGTTCATGAGCACTGCAATGGAAACGCCCGGCCGCCGTCGCGGCCGGATCGCCTACGCCACCGGGCCTCTCGCGGCCCTGGCGCTCCCCGCGTCGATGGTCCTGGACCACTATTTCTCGATGGAGCCGGTCCTCGGGCTCCTCGCCCTCACCGCGGGCCTCCTGCTCGCCCTCGCGACCGGCGTCCTCGCCCGGCAGGCGTGGTTGCGCTGCACCGGATGGCTGCTCGCGCCGCCGCTGTGGTGGCTGGCGGTCGTCACCTGGGCGTTCTGGGGGCTCACCGGATCCTGGTGGGTCTGGGCCGAGACGGTGGTCGCCCTCGTCGTCTGGCCGATCATGGCCGCACCCGCCGCATGGCTCGCCTGGTCGTTGCACCGCCCGCGGCGCAAGGGCCGCAGGGGCTTCGAGGCCGCCGCGGGCCGGGCGGGCGCGGTGCTCACCGCGGCCGCCGCCGCGGTCGGCACAGCGCTCTTCTGGACGGCGGACATGAGCGTGCTGTACCCGTTCTGGGACGTCGTCGGGTACGTCCTCTGGACGTTCCCGTTCGCGTGCCCGCCGCTCCAGCTCCTCTGGGGCGGCGTGCGGGTCATGCGCGACCGCGCTGCGGAACGCTCCTACTCGTCGCGGAACGAGTAGATCTGCGAGCCCGCCGGGGTGAGGCACGCCAGCCGCGTCTCGGTGGGCGCGCACGCGTACACCTCGAGGTCGATGCGCAGGTCGGTGCGGGAGCCGTCGCGGCCCAGCCCGATCACGTTGCCGACCGCGGTCCCGAACGTGGAGCGGCCCGGCCAGGTGAGGGCGCTGCCGCCGTCGATCGGGTCGAACGTCTCCTCGAGGTTGTTGTTCACGGTCTTGAAGTTCTTGTTGTAGATCTGGGTCCGGATGTCGTCGCCCGCGTAGTACTCGGCCATGATCCGGTTGCCCAGCGGCTCGATCCATCCGTACTCGCGGTCGTCGAAGTCGTGCGCGATCTCCTCGGCGTCCGTGTCGTACACGTGCCAGTGGTACGCGTCGGTCGTCTCCGGCACCAGGTCCCCCACGCACACCAGGGTCTCCCCGCACACCGTGATCTGCGCGGGCGGCACCTCGCCGGACTCGATGCCAATGCCCTGCTCCTGTGACAGGTCCTCGGTGTCGTACACGTTCAGCTCGTACCCGGTCTCCTTGTCGACCGCGACGTACAGCAGGCCGTCCCACGCGTAGTACAGGTCCTCGACGGACTCGATCTCCTTGGAGGACACCGCCTCCCCGGACTCGACGTCGTACACGTGGGTCACGCCGTTGCTGGTGACGATCCACAGGCGGCCGTCGCCGTTCGCGCGCGCGGTCGGGTTCGCGATGTCGTCGGGGGTGCCGACGAGGTTCCACTGCTCGACCGTGACGCCCTCCTCGAAGCCCCAGGACGACACCTGCTCCCCCGCGGCGTCGTAGACCTCGAACGCGTCGCCGCCGACCGGGCCGACCACGAGCAGGTCGCCCGAGCGGGCCGCGTCGCGGGCCCAGCTGGTGACCGTGTTGCGGACCTCTCCGGTCTCCCAGTCCAGGAACACGAAGCGGTACTCGGCGCCCGCCTCGACCTCCTGGGAGAACGCGATGATCTCCTCGGAGACGAAGAACGTGTTGCTCCAGCCCGCGCCCGGGAGGACCTGCTCCGCGTCCCACAGCAGCTCGCCGGAGCGGTTGTCGACCGCGCGGACGTGCAGCTCCTGGCCGGAGTCGTCCGAAGAGGACGTCGTGTAGAACATGACTGAAGAGTCGCCGACCGCGCGCACCTCGTACACGCCCTCGTCGACCTCGCCCGAGAGCGCCTGGGCCGCACCGACCTCGCGGAGCTCCTCGGCGAACGGGCGCTGCTTGTACGGGTTGGCGAACCACCAGATCCCGACCGTGACGGCCGCGACGAGCACGATCGCGGTCACACCGATCGCGATCCACTTCGGAGGGATGCGGCGGGCCTTGTACTCGGTGCCGCGGCGCGGCGGCGACGGCGGGGTCTTGTCGTCCCCGCGGCGCAGCTGCACCGTCTGGTCCGAGCCGGTGACCGGCGGCAGCCCCAGCGACGGGGCCGTCAGCTGCGGCGGCGGCGAGGGCGCCGGGGACGGCGGCGTCACCGGGATCGCGGCGGTCATCGCGAGCGCGGCGCCCTCGGAGACGGGCAGCTCGGGCTGCTCCAGGACCGTCGGCGCGATCCCGAGTCCTTCGTGGAGCATCTTGGACACCATGGGCATCCGCGAGGACCCGCCGACGAGGAACAGGCCCGCGAGCTGGTCGGGGCGGCGCCCGGTGAGGCCGAGGACCCGCTGGGTCTCGGCGATGGCGCGGGCCAGGAGCGGCCGCGAGATCTGGTCCAGCTCGCCGCGGGTGAGGTGCAGGGACTGCGCCATGTCGGGGACCGTGACAGGCGCGACGGAGGAGCGCGACAGCATCTCCTTGGCGCTGCGCACCTCCTCCCACAGTTCGCGGCGGTTGCGCAGTTCCGATGCGCCGCTGGGGCTTTCGAGGCGCTTCCAGATCTCGGGCTCGCGCTGCTTCACGGTGGCGCCGATGTGGGCGACGAGGGCCGCGTCGAAGTCGAGGCCGCCGAGGTCGGGGAGGCCGCCGTCGGCGAGGACCCCGAAGGAGCCGTCGGCGCGGCGTTCGAGGACGGCGATGTCGAGGGTGCCGCCGCCGAAGTCGAACACGGCGAGGGGCTGCCCGGACGCGACCTGGTGGGAGAGGCGGGAGGTGTAGTAGTGGGCGGCAGCGACGGGCTCGGTGATGATCTTGACCGGCCGGTAGCCGGCTTGGGCGGCGGCGTCGTGGAGTGCGCCGCGCCGCTGGTCGGACCAGGCGGCGGGGCAGGTGAGGACCGCGTTCGGGAGGTGCCCGACGGCTTCGATGGCGGTGCGGGCGACGCGCGAGAGGATCGCCGCGAACGCCGCGGTCACCGGGATCTCCCTGTCCCCCAGGAGGATCGTGCGGTCGGAGATGCGCTGCTTCGGGTTCGGCTCGAACCGCTCGGGGGCGGTGAGCGCGAGGCGTTCGGCGTCCTTGCCGGTGTGGATGTTGCCGGCGGGGTCGAGGAAGACGGCCGAGGGCATGACCGGCGAGCCGTCGAACAGGAGCGGGCGCGTGCGGCCGTCGGGCCACACCACCACGGCCACGGTGTGCGAGGTACCGAGGTCGACGCTGAGCAGGTAATCGGCCGGCATACGGGTGCAGCTCCGGGGGCTAGGGCGTGCGGGATCTTTTTCAGGTTAGTGCGGCGGGGCGACTCGCGCGGGTACGGGATCACCCGTTGCGGGGGCCGCGGCGGCGGGGCCGGCCGTGCATCCGCTTTCCCGCCGGATGCACGGTTCGGCAGTGGCGCGAGTGGCGGCGCTAGCGGCGCTGGCGCTGGACTTCGGCGAGCGCGATGGAGGCCGCGACGGAGGCGTTCAGCGATTCGACCTCGCCGGAGATCGGGATGCCGGCGCGGTGGTCGCAGGTCTCGGCGACGAGCCGGGAGACGCCCTTGCCCTCGTCGCCGACGACGATGAGGAGCGGGTCGGTGGCGACGGGGAGGTCGAAGACGTCGACGTCGCCGCCGCCGTCGAGGGCGACGGTCATGAACCCGGCCTGCTGGCACGCCTGGATGGTGCGGGTGAGGTTGACGACCTTGGCGACGGGGAGGCGCGCGGCGGCGCCGGCGGAGGTGCGCCAGGCGACGGCGGTCACGGAGGCGGCGCGCTTGGACGGGATGATGAGGCCGTGGCCGCCGAAGGCGGCGGTGGAGCGGATGATCGCGCCGAGGTTGCGCGGGTCGGTGATGCCGTCGAGGGCGACCAGGAGCGGCGCGGTGCCGGAGGTCTGGCTGATCTCCAGGAGGTCCTCGAAGGCGGCGTACTCGTAGGGCTCGATCTGGAGGCCGATGCCCTGGTGGAGGGCGTTGTTGGTGCGGCGGTCGAGGTCGCGGCGGGCGAGTTCCTTGATGGGGAGGTCGCGGTTGCCGGCGAGGCGCACGGACTCGGCGACGCGGTCGTCGAGTTCGGTGCCGAACGCCACGTAGAGGGCGGTCGCGGGGACCTTGGCGCGGAGCGCTTCGAGGACGGGGTTGCGGCCGAGGATGAGTTCGGGCTCGTCGTCGCGGCGGCGGGTCTGGGCGGTGCGGGGCCGGATCTTGCCGATGTTGGTGGTGCGGCCTTCGGAGGCGGCGCGGGCGCGTTCGGTGGCCTGCTTGCGCTGGGTCTTCTGGGGCTTGTCGTCCCCGGTGTACTCCTTGTGCCACGGCCGGTCGGCGGCCTTGAGGGTGCGGCCCTTGCCGGCGAGGCCCTTCTTGCCTCCGCCGGAGCCGATCTTCGGGCCGGCCTTGCTGGTCTTGCGACGGTTCGGGTGCCCGCCCTTGGTGCTCATCGGTTCAAGTTCCCCAGTGGTGTCGGTCGTCGTCTGCGGGTAGGCGATCGCCTAGTCCACGGTCCACACGGGACCGCGAGGGGTGTCCTTGACGGTGATGCCGGCGTGCGCGAGGTCGTCGCGGATGCGGTCGGCAGCCGCGTAGTCCTTGCGGGCCCTGGCGTCGGCGCGCTGTTCGAGTGCGAGCTTCACGAGCGCGTCGACGGCGCCGGTGAGCTTCGCGTCGCCCGGGTCGTCCCAGTGCGGGTCGAGCGGGTCGAGGCCGAGCTGGTCGAGCATAGCTCGGACTCCGGCCCCGGCGCGGGCCGCGGCGGCGTCGTCGCCGCGGTGTGAAGCGGAGTCGAGGGCGGCGTTGGCTTGGCGGGCCATGTCGTGGATCACGGCGACGGCGGCGGGTGTGTTCAGGTCGTCGTCCATGGCGGCGGTGAACTCGGGGGCGAGGGCGCCGCCGATGACGGCGTCGGCGCCGAGGGCGTCGACGGTGCGGTGGACGAGGTTGGCGAGGCGTTCGAACGCGGCCTGGGCCTCGGCGAGGGCGTCCTCGGAGAAGTCGACGGGCGACCGGTACTGGACGCTGGTGAGGTAGTAGCGGATCGCGGCGGCGCTGAAGCCCTTCTCGCCGAGGGCGGCGACGGAGAGGGTGTTGCCGAGGGACTTCGACATCTTGGTGCCCGAGAGGTTGAGCATCCCGTTGTGCACCCAGTACTTGGCGAACCCGAGGCCGGCGGCGCGCGACTGGGCGAGTTCGTTCTCGTGGTGGGGGAACATGATGTCGGTGCCGCCGCCGTGGATGTCGAAGGCGTCGCCGAGGTAGCGGCGAGCCATCGCGGAGCACTCGATGTGCCAGCCGGGGCGGCCGGGGCCCCACGGGGAGGTCCAGGCGGCGTCCTCGGGCTCGCCGGGCTTGTGGGCCTTCCAGAGGCCGAAGTCGCGGGAGTCGCGCTTGGCGCCGGGCTCGGGGCTGGACAGCATGTCCTCGGGGCGGCGGTGGGAGAGCTGGCCGTAGTCGGCCCAGGAGGACACGGAGAACCAGACGTCGCCGGCGTCGGTGGCGTAGGCGTGGCCGCGTTCGACGAGGGTCGCGATGAGGTCGGTCATCTGGGTGACGTGGCCGGTCGCGCGCGGCTCGTAGGTGGGGGGCGCCACGTTGAGGGAGTGGTAGGCGGCACTGAGCTCGCGCTCGTTCTCGTAGGCGATGGCCCACCAGGGGCGGCCCTGCTCCTCGCCGCGGACGAGGATCTTGTCGTCGACGTCGGTGACGTTGCGCACGTAGGTGACGTGGTAGCCGCTGCGGCGGAGCCAGCGGATGAGGACGTCGTAGGAGACGCCCGAGCGCAGGTGCCCGATGTGCGGGGGGCCCTGGACGGTGAGCCCGCACAGGTACACGCCGACGCGGCCGGGGTTCCGGGGCTGGAAGTCGCGGATCGAACGGGTGCCGGTGTCGTACAGTCGCAGGCTCACGCGACAAGTCTAGACAACGCGGGCCCGCGCCTAGCGCCCCGAGCCCAGCGTGTCAAGGGCTCGCGTCAAGGGGGGAACGCCGACGGCCCCGGCGCAGCGCGCCGGGGCCGTCGGGTGTCGTGCAGTCGGTGCATCAGGGCATCAGTGCGTCGATGCGCGAATGCGTGGATACGCAGATGAGCCGCGTCGGTTACGCGGCCCGCCGCCGGGCGATCACCAGGGCGCCGCCGCCGATCGCGAGGACCGCGGCGAGGCCGACCAGGAGGCCGGTCGCGCCGGTGCCGGTCACGGGGAGGACCCCGGAGCCGGACGGGTCGTCGGTCGGGTTCCCGGACGGGTCGCCGCCGGGGACGCCGTCGCCGGCGATGTCCCACAGGGTCGTGGTGCCGGAGATCTCGTTGCCGACGGCGAGCATGGGGCGCCCGGTCGGGGAGTCTTCGGCCGCGACGAACGCGATCGACTCGGGGCCGAGGTCGCCCCCGGCGCCCGCGGCGAGCTCGGCCGCGAAGTCGCGGTTGCTCACGTAGTCGACGAACTCGGCGTTCGCCGGGTCGGTGACGTCGTAGACCATGACGCCGCCCTGGCGCTCCAGGCCGATGAACGTGTAGGTCGCGTCCCCGACCTGGCCGACCGCGACGGCCTCGGGCTCGGGGCCCTTGTCGTCGGAGCGGTCGTCGACGTCGTTGCCCTCGTTGTCGGCGTTGAAGTTCGCGGCCTCGACCTGGGCGAGGGTCTGCTCGAAGTCGTCGCCGGAGTCGAAGACGAGTTCGCCGTCGGCCGACCAGATCGAGAACGACCGGCCGCCGAAGGAGTACAGCTCGTCGTAGCAGCCGTCCTCGGTGGCGCCGAGGGTGCTGGTGACCTTGAGACGGCCCAGGTGCTCGTCGGCCTGGAGGTCGGCGAGGTCGGCGCCGCCGAAGGCGCCCTCGCACAGCTCCAGGTCCTTGACGCGGGCCTCCTCGGTGTAGTCGCCCCACTCGCGCACGTCGCCCTCGTTGGCGGTGACCAGGTAGGTCTCACCGCCCGCGGCGTACGCGTCGATCCCGTCGGGCAGGTACAGGCCCTGCACCGGCCACGACGCGATGTTCACGGCGTCGTCCTTGTCGGAGGCGTCGAGCCCCAGGCCCTGCGCCGAGTGGTCCTTGGCGCCGAGCGGCAGGAGCTCGGCGACCTCGCCGGCCGCCAGGTCGACGACGGCGATCGCGTTGTTCTCCTGGAGGGTCACGTACGCGGTCGCGTCGTCGGCGATCGTCACGTACTCGGGCTCGATCGCCCGCTGCACGGCGTCGTCGCCGGTGAGGTCCGGGCCGAAGACCCGGAAGCCCTCGGGCAGCGACGCCTCGTCCCACGCGGTGAAGTCCGCGGTGGCGACGTCGAACGTGGCGGCGTCGACGATGGAGACCGTGCCGACCGGGTCGACGGTGTAGTCGTCGTTCGGCTCGCCCTCGTCCGCGGTGACGGCCTTGGCGCCGTCGGGCGTGAACGCGATCGAGTCGGGCTGGGCGCCGACCTGCGCCGAGTCGATGAACGCCCCGTCGGTGTCGAAGAACGCGACCCAGCCCGGGTCGGTCTTCTCGGGGGCCTCGACGGCGACGGCCACGCGGCCGCCGTTGACGGCGACCGAGTTCACGGTGGCGCCGGCCGCGTCGAGCGCCGCGGCGGCGTCGATCACGGCGTGCTTGACCGGGTTCGCGGGGTCGGACACGTCGAGGACGTCCACGACGCCGGCCTCGGCGTTCACGGCGAACACGCGCTTCGTCTCGGGGTCGTAGGCCACGATCTCGGCGGCGCCCTCCGCGAACACGCCGGTCGAGTAGGTGCCCAGGACCGACAGGTCCAGGGCCGGACCGTCCTGGGCGAGTGCGGGCACGGGAACGGCGAGCGCCGCCAGCCCGACCGCGAGCGCGGGTACGAGCAGTCGCTTCTGCACAGCTGGTTCCTGACTTCTCGGGGGATGGGGTGACGGCCCAAGTCCACCGAGGAAAGCGGTCCCGCCGTCGAGCGCCGAGCGAACGGAGCATGAACACAACGGCGCGAATCGGGCCGCGGGTAGTACCCCGGTACCGCGCACGGGCGGTTCCTCCTCCCTTGGGACGAGTCGAGAATCGGTCCGCGCGCCCATGTGCGAGCAGTGCCCGCGCTCATAGACTGAGCGCGTCCCTGACCTGCGATCCCCGATCGGAGACCCATGATCACCGCGAAGGGTCTGTACAAGCGGTACCGGAACACGGTCGCCGTAGACCACCTCTCCTTCGACGTGCGCCCCGGCGTCGTCACCGGATTCCTCGGCCCCAACGGGTCCGGGAAGTCCACCACCATGCGATTGATGCTCGGCCTCGACCACGGCGAGGGCGAGACCCTGTTCGACGGGCAGCGGTTCGGCACGATCCGCCGCCCCATGAACGAGGTCGGCGCGCTCCTGGAGGCCAAGCCGTTCCACCCGACCCGGTCGGCCCGCAACCACCTGCGGATGCTCGCCGCCGGGAACCGCATCGCCGACAAGCGCGTCGACGAGGTGATGGAGTTCGTCGGCCTCGGCGACGTCAAGCGCAAGAAGCCGAAGGGCTACTCGCTGGGCATGGCGCAGCGCCTCGGCCTCGCGCAGGCGCTCCTGGGCGACCCGAGGACCCTGCTGCTCGACGAGCCGACGAACGGCCTCGACCCGCACGGCATCCACTGGATGCGCGACGTGCTCAAGACGCTCGCGGCCGAGGGCCGCACCATCTTCGTCTCCAGCCACCTCCTGTCGGAGATGCAGCTCATGGCCGACGAACTCGTCGTCATCGGCCGCGGCACCATGATCTTCAACGGCGACGTCGACACGTTCGTCCGCGAGTTCACGCAGTCGCAGGTGGTCGTGCGCGGCCCCGAGGCCGCCGGGCTCGCCGAGACGCTCAAGTCCGAGGGGGCCGAGGTGGTCGCCGAGGGCGACGCGCTGGTCGTGTCCGGGCTGGAGATCGGGAAGGTCGGGCACCTCGCGTTCACCGCCGGTGTCGAGCTGCACGAGCTGTCGACCCGCCGGGCCTCCCTGGAGGAGGCGTTCATGTCCGCCACGGGCGCCTCGGGGCAGTTCGTGGCCAAGGAGCCGGTCCGCGCCGCCGCCCCGGCCGCCCCCGAAGGAGAGGCCCTCTGATGCTCGACGCCCTTCGTTTCGAGTGGACGCGCCTGCTGACGCTGCGCTCCACCTACTGGCTCATCGGGGTCGGCCTGCTGGTCACCACCGGTGTCGCGGTCCTGCTCGGGGTGGCGGGACGCAACGACCCGATCAACGCCGAGGTCGTGTGGATCGCGCTCAACGGCGCGGCCGGGTTCGGGCTGCCGTTCCTGGCGGTGTTCATGGCGATCATCGGGATCTTCGCGTGCGGGCACGAGTACCGGCACGGGACGATCCAGCCGACGCTGACGTCGCTGCCGCAGCGCAACCGGCTCATCGTCGCGAAGCTCGTCGTGGTGCTGACGACGACCCTCGTGGTAACGCTCGCGCAGATGGCGATCAACCTGGGCGTGGTCTACGTGGTGTGGGGCGAGGCCCCGGGCCTGTTCGAGGACCCGCTGGGGACCTCGATGATCGGGTACGTGCTGTACGTGCTGCTGTACGTCCTGGTCGGCTTCGGGCTCGGCCTGCTGTTCCGGGGCGTGCCCTCGGCGCTGGTGGTCATCTTCCTGATGCCGCTCATCATCGAGAACATGATCTTCGGGCTCTCGACCATCCCGGCGCTGGACTGGCTGGTGCCGGTGGTGAAGTTCCTGCCGTTCACCGACGGCGCCCGGATGATGGAGCTCGCCGCCCCGAACTTCGGCCCGGAGATGCCCGACTTCGACCTGTTCTCGCGCTGGGCCGCCGGCGGCGTCTTCGCCGCCTTCGCCGCCCTGATCCTCACCGCGGCCTGGGTCCTGTTCAAGAAGCGCGACGCCTAGCGCCGGCGCATCGGGGGGGACACCGGACCGATCGAACGACGCACTGAGAACGCACTTCTGCAACCGCACTGACGAACCCCGACTGCGCGCACAACACCCACCGCGCGACGAGAGCGGCCCGTGGCATTCGCCACGGGTCGCTCTCGTTCGGCCTGAATTGTCGGACCCACAGGTCAGGGTTTTGACCGGGGGCCCGCGATTCGGGAAACGGCCGGTGCTTGGTGTGCCCGAAAAACGCGAAGCGCCAGCGCGCAAGGCGTCCAAGGCGTCCAAGGCGTCCAAGGCGTCCAAGGCGTCCAAGGCGTCCAAGGCGTCCAAAGAATAGTGTGGGCCGTGGCCTTCGCCACGGCCCACACCGTTTTCTGCTCGGATCGTCGGACCCCTCGGACAGGGTTGTTGCCAAGGGGCGCTCGATTCGGGAAAGCGCCGCCGCTTGGCATGCCCTCCCGAGCCCGCGCCTTTCCAGGCCCGCGCCCCTAAGGCCCCGCCTACTGGGCCGCTTCCAGCTCCCTGCGCACCAGGTCCGCGGTCTCGATCGAGTTGAGGGCCGCGCCCTTCATCAGGTTGTCGGCGACGACGAAGAACTCCAGCGAGTTCGGGAAGTCCACCGACTGGCGGATGCGCCCGACCTGGGTGCCGCTCCTGCCGACCGAGTCGATCGGCATCGGGAACACGCCGTTCGCCGGGTCGTCGACGAGGTCGACGCCGTCGGCGGCACCGAGGACCCGGTGCGCGTCGGCGACCGTGACCTCGCGCTCGAACGTCGCGTGCACCACCTGCGAGTGCCCGACCGCGACCGGCACGCGCACGCACGTCGACGCGACCTTCAGGTCCGGCAGGCCGAGGATCTTGCGGGACTCGTTGCGGACCTTCAGCTCCTCGCTGGTCCAGCCGTCGTCCTTCCAACCGCCGACCTTCGGCACCACGTTGAGCGCCAGCGGCGCCCCGAACGGCGCGTCGAACTCCTCGCCGAGCACCAGGCGCAAGTCGCTGCCCATGGTGCCGAGGCCCTCGACGCCCGCGATCTTCTGGAGCTGCGCGTACAGCGCCTCCAGTCCTTCCTTCCCGGAGCCGGACGCGGCCTGGTACGAGGCCACCGACATCGACACGAGCCCGAACTCGGCGTTCAGCGCCGCGAGCGTGGGGATGAGCGCGAGGGTCGTGCAGTTCGCGTTCGCGATGATGCCCTTGGGCCGGTTCGCGGCCTCGCCGGGGTTCGCCTCGCGGCACACCAGCGGCACGTCGGGGTCCATCCGGAAGTGCCCGGACTTGTCGATGACGACGACGCCCTTCGCGGCCGCCACCGGCACCCATTCGGCGCTGACCTCGTCGGGCAGGTCGAAGTGGGCGATGTCGATCCCGTCGAAGGCCGCTTCACCGATGGCCTGCACGGTGAGGACCTCGTCCCCGACGTCGAGCTGCTTCCCGGCCGACCGCGGCGACGCGATGAGCCGCACCTCGCCCCAGTTGCCGCGCTCGGCGGCGATGAGCCGCCGCATGATCGACCCGACGACGCCCGTGGCGCCGACGATCGCGACGTTCAGCTTGCGCGCCATGCCTACCGCCCCGTCCCCGCGTAGACGACGGCCGCCTCGTCGCCGCCGAGCTCGAACTTGTCGTGCACGGCCCGCACCGCCGCGTCGAGGTCGGTGTCGCGGCACACCACCGAGATGCGGATCTCCGAGGTGGAGATGATCTCGATGTTCACGCCCGAGTCGGCGAGCGCCTGGCAGAAGTTCGCGGTGACGCCGGGGTGCGAGCGCATCCCGGCGCCGATGAGGGACACCTTGCCGATGTTCTCGTCGTAGATGAGCTTCTCGAACCCGATGGCGCCCTGGTGCTTCTTGAGCGCCTCGGTGCCCTTGGGCCCGGACTCCTTGGGGAGGGTGAAGGAGATGTCGGTGTGGCCGTTGCCGGCGGTCGACACGTTCTGGACGATCATGTCGATGTCGATCTCGGCGTCGGCGATGACCTGGAAGATCGAGGCCGCGGCGCCGGGCTTGTCGGGCACGCGCGTGACGGTGATCTTCGCTTCGGAGCGGTCGTGCGCGACGCCGCTGATGAGTGCTTGCTCCACGGGCAGCTCCTCCATGTAACCCGACACCATCGTGCCGGTCTTGGTCGAGTACGACGAGCGGACGTGCAGCGGGAGCCCGTAACGGCGGGCGTACTCCACTGAGCGCAGGTGCAGGATCTTGGCGCCGGAGGCGGCCATCTCCAGCATCTCCTCGAACGTGATGGTGTCGAGCCGCTTCGCGTTCGGGACGATGCGGGGATCGGCGGTGTAGACGCCGTCGACGTCGGTGTAGATCTCGCACACGTCCGCCTCGAGGGCGGCGGCGAGGGCGACGGCGGTGGTGTCGGAGCCGCCGCGGCCGAGGGTGGTGATGTCCTTGGTGTCCTGGCTGACGCCCTGGAACCCGGCGACGATCGTGATGAACCCCTCGTCGAGCGAGGAGCGGATGCGCCCGGGCGTGACGTCGATGATGCGGGCCACGCCGTGCGCGGCGGTGGTGATCATGCCGGCCTGGGAGCCGGTGAAGGACCGGGCCTGGAAGCCGAGGTTGTTGATGGCCATGGCGAGGAGCGCCATGGAGATGCGCTCGCCGGCGGTGAGCAGCATGTCGAGCTCGCGGGGCTCGGGCACGGGGGAGACCTGGGCCGCGAGGTCGAGCAGCTCGTCGGTGGTGTCGCCCATGGCGGAGACGACGACCACGACGTCGTCGCCCCGCTTTCGCGTCGCGACCACTCGCTCGGCGACGCGCTTGACGCGCTCGGCATTCTCGACCGATGAACCGCCGTACTTCTGCACGACTAGCGCCACGGTTTCACCTCACTCGCTCATGTCTCGCGTGACATTCGGGGCCGTCCCCGGAGGGCGGCCATGTCACCTTAGCTGCGCGTACCGGTGTGTCGCCAGGTCGTTCCGGGTGCCGGGACAGAGAATCGGCCGGTGGGAACGAGATGGACGAAGCGGACAGTGGCCGCGCTCACGGTCGCGGGGCTGATGGGGCTGGCGGGCTGCGGGACCGCGACGGCGGAGGACGAGCCGGAGGAGGCGCCGCGCCGGCACAGCGCCCAGGCGACGCTGATCGGGCGGGTCACCAGGGCGCTCGACGCGAGCTTCACGGCCGAGTACGAGTGGTCGGAGGGCGGGACGGTCACGGTGTGGGCGGCCGAGGACGGGACGTGGCGGGTGGACGTGCCGCACTGGGCGCTCGGGGGGACGGTCGACGTGTCGGTGGCGTGGACGACCGGCGGGTTCTTCCAGTGCGCGTCGGGCCGGTGCGTGAAGATCGCCGGGATCACCGGCGAGATCCCGCGCGAGCTCGACCCGCATGTGCAGCGCCCGTTCATCGAGTGGCTGCCGCAGCTCCTCGACCGCCACATCCCGTTCTCGGTGTCGCAGGAGGGCGACTGCTTCACGCTGACACCGAACACGGTGGTGGTCGACACGCCGATGCCGGCGGGCGAGTGGTGCCTGGACCAGGCGGGCACGATCCTGTCGGTGGAGAGCGGCGACTTCGGGACGCTGAAGTTGGCGGGGGAGCCCGCGGCGGCGGCCGCGACGGTGGAGCTGCCGGGCGAGGTGGCCGACGCGGAGCCGTTGGGCGCCAAGGCCCCTCCGGCACCGACCCCGACGCCGGGCCCGTCCGCGACACCAGACTCGTCCGCGACGCCCTCCGGTGCGCCCTCGGCGACGCCGTCGCCGAGCCCGTCCGGAACGCCTTCAGGGACGCCTTCGGAGACCCCGTCGGCGTCACCTGCGCAGGGGACCGGATGAGTAAGGAAAGCGACAGGACGTGCGGTTTCGGTCCCCGACCGTGGCACCATGAACGGTGGCGACGACGCCGACCCGCCCGGACCGGCGGCCCCAGCGAGGGCCCCGCGCGGGCTCCGCTGCCACTGAAGGAGCGCGCATGAACGCACCCATCGACCGCCACGCCGCGACCGCGGTCCCGATCCACCCGCTGCTGGCCTCACGCCACTCCACGCGGGCGTTCGCCCCCGGCCACGACCTCGACGACGCCCAGATCGCGGCGCTCCTGGAGGCCGCCCGCTGGGCGCCGAGCGCGGGCAACACGCAGCCGTGGCGGTTCCTGCTCGCCAAGCGCGACACCGGCGAGTTCAAGCGGGTCCTCGACTGCCTGAACGCGGGCAACCGCGACTGGGCGGGGCACGCGTCGGCGCTCCTCGTCGGCGTCCGCACCGACGCGAACGCGAAGGGCCCGCTCGCGCACGCCGCCTACGACCTCGGGCAGGCTATGGCGCACCTCACGTTCCAGGCCGCGGCCGAGGGGCTCACGGTCCGCCAGATGGGCGGCTTCGACGCCGCGGCGCTGGCCGCGGAGTTCGACCTGGCCGCGCCGCTGGTCCCGACCGTGGTCGCGGCGATCGGCGTCCCCGGCGACCCGGCCGCGCTGCCGGAGTCGGTGGCGGGCCCGGACCGGAAGACCCGCGCGCGCCTCGGCGTCGACGACCTCCTCATCAACCCGTAGCCGGCCGGGCCGGCGCTGTCGGGTTCCGGACGGTGCGACGCGCCGTCCCACGATCCGGGCATCGGGATCGACCGCGATCGCTTCCGCGGTGTACGCTCGCGGGGTCATGCGGTACTCGATGCTCCTTATCTGCCGCGGCGGGGCCAACTAGGTCGGCTCCCTCGCCGCGGGTGTTGGCATGCCGGCTGGATCAGTCAAGGCTTAGACAACCAGCGTCGTAACCCAGGAGCATCCGTGACATCCAATCCTTCCGCCGGCTCGGCCACGCCCTTCGCCGAGCGCGCGAAGCGCTACCAGCCGTACCAGTCCCAGTTCAAGGTCGCCCTGCCCGACCGCACCTGGCCCGACAAGGTCATCGAGAAGACCCCGGTGTGGTGCGCGGTGGACCTGCGCGACGGCAACCAGGCGCTCATCGACCCGATGACCCCCGACCGCAAGAAGAAGATGTTCCAGCTGCTGGTCTCCATGGGGTACAAGGAGATCGAGGTGGGCTTCCCGTCCGCGTCGCAGACCGACTTCGACTTCGTGCGGATGCTGATCGAGCAGGAGCTCATCCCCGACGACGTCACGATCCAGGTCCTGACCCAGTGCCGCGAGCACCTCATCGAGCGGACCTTCGAGAGCCTGCGCGGCGCGAAGCAGGCGATCGTCCACTTCTACAACTCGACGTCGGTGCTCCAGCGCCGCGTCGTGTTCGGCCTGAACCGGGACGGCATCACCGACATCGCCACGCAGGGCGCGCGGCTGTGCCTGAAGTACAAGGACATCCACACCCCCGACACGGCGATCCGCTACGAGTACTCCCCCGAGTCGTACACCGGCACCGAGCTGGACTACGCGGTCGAGGTGTGCGCGAAGGTCGCCGAGGTCATCCAGCCCACCCCCGACTGGCCGCTCATCGTGAACCTGCCCGCGACCGTGGAGATGGCCACCCCGAACGTGTACGCGGACTCCATCGAGTGGATGCACCGCAACCTGCCGAACCGGGAGTCGCTGATCCTGTCGGTGCACCCGCACAACGACCGCGGCACCGGCGTCGCCGCCGCCGAGCTGGCCGTGCAGGCCGGCGCGGACCGCGTCGAGGGCTGCCTGTTCGGCAACGGCGAGCGCACCGGGAACGTATGCCTGGTGACGCTGGGCCTGAACCTGTTCAGCCAGGGCGTCGACCCCGAGATCGACTTCTCCAACATCGACGAGGTCAAGCGGGCCGTCGAGTACTGCAACCAGCTGCCGGTGCACGAGCGGCACCCGTACGCGGGCGACCTGGTGTACACCGCGTTCTCCGGTTCGCACCAGGACGCGATCAAGAAGGGCTTCACGCACCTGGAGGCCGACGCGAGCGCCGCGGGCGTCGTCGTCGACGACTTCACGTGGGGCGTCCCGTACCTGCCGATCGACCCCAAGGACGTCGGCCGCACCTACGAGGCCGTCATCCGCGTCAACTCCCAGTCCGGGAAGGGCGGGGTCGCGTACGTCATGCAGAGCGAGTACGGCTTCGACCTGCCGCGCCGCATGCAGATCGAGTTCAGCCAGGCGATCCAGCGGGCCACCGACGCCTCCGGCAAGGAGATCTCGACCGAGGGGATCCACGAGGTCTTCCGCAGCGAGTACCACCCCGAGTACCAGCCGCGCACGCGCCTGGTCGTGGAGGACCACGACACCTCGTACGCCGACGAGAAGCTGAACCTGGAGGCCACGATCGTCCTGGACGGCGTGGAGCAGAAGGTGTCCGGCACCGGGAACGGCCCGCTGTCGGCGTTCACCGACGCCCTGTCCACGGTGGGCGTCCACGTCGAGGTCCTCGACTACGCCGAGCACGCCCTGTCCGCCGGGCAGCACGCCCAGGCTGCGTCGTACGTGGAGTGCGCGATCGATGGGCGCACCGTGTGGGGCGCGGGCGTCCACCCGAACATCGTCCTCGCGACCATGCGCGCGGTCGCCAGCGCGTACAACCGCGCCTGACCGCACGGGCCGCCGGGCCCGCGGGCGGCTGGCCGATCGCCGGACCGTTTGCGGGGCAGGGCAGTCCTCATCATGTCGTCGCCGGAGCCCGCTCCGGCAAGGTCGCCGAGCACGTTCGAGAAGGACGGTCGCGGAAGACGGTCGAAGAACCGACCGCCGAGCCGCACCACAAGGCGCCGCCCACGAGGCGGGCGCCGGACCGGTACCCGAGACCATGGGGACCGGACCGCGGCAGCGACCGAACGAGTGCACGAATCCGCTGGGGCGGGCCGCGATGCGGCCCGCCCCAGCGGCGTCTCGGTACCGCGGACTTATCCACAGGCCCGTGACCTGCACACACAGGAATGTGCACAGAGTTATCCACAAGTAGGAACTTCGCATTCGCCATTCCACTACCCGTTCTGTTGTAGTGGATAGCAAAAACGTCATCCGCTGTCGGCGGGATGGCGGCGACATCAAGGGGATTCGCGAAACGTCGCTCCATACCGAGGCCCGATCGGCGCGGAAGCCTCCCGCGCTCGGGTCCCCGTCGACACACCCGCTCCGCGCGGAGCACACGCGGGCGGCCGGCCTGACGAGGCCGACCGCCCGCACGAACCCCACCGCCCCAGACTCAGAGGTCAGCCGCCCGCACGAACCATCACCGACTCAGGCTCAGGGGTCGGCCGCCCGCACGAACCACCGACCGAGGCTCAGAGGTCGACCGTCAGAGGTCGACCGAGAGTCGGACGGTGACCTCGTCGCCTTCGTCGAGACCGCCGATGCGCCTGCGCACGTCGGCCTTCAGGGGCACGATGTAGCCGCCGTCCTTGGGCCACAGGGAGGTGGCCCAGGAGACGTCCCCGATCCGGGCGGTCACCGGGACCATCCCCCACCCGTAGCTGACGACCGAGGACGCTGCCGCGAGTTCACGGCAGCCCGCCTCGGGGACGGTCACGAAGTACCAGGGTGCGGGGCCGCGCCAGTGCCAGATCTCGCCGGTGAACTCCAGTTCCATGCCCTGAGCATACGAACCGGGGCCGACGCCCAGGCCGGTTCCGGCCGCGACTCCATGGCCCGGGGTCGCGGTGGCCTAGGGGGTCGAAGTGGCCCAGGGGGTCGAGCAGCTCAACGAGGTGCTCGCCGGGCCCGCTCCGGTTCAGCCGGGGAGGGTGACGCCGAGGAGGCGGGCCCCGGTATCGGTGGCGGGGTGGAAGACGTCGTCGGGGTCGATGACCAGGTAGCTGCCGGGGCCGAGCAGGCGGTCGCCGTCGGCGATCTCGCCGAAGAGCACGTAGTAGCAGCGGGCCAGGCCCGCGTGCAGGTCGGATTCGGGCCAGGCGATGCCGGGGACGAGGTCGTAGAGCCAGCCGTCCGAGGGGCCCGCGCCGGGCAGGCGGCGCCGGATCACGCCCGGGGCGACCTCGACGGGTTTGACCGCGTCGACCTGGACGGCCTGGATGTCGTTGCGCGCCTTGCTCACGGTCCCGTTCATGCTTCGATCCTGCCGGGTGGGGCGGCGCCGTGCCAGTGACAGGTTCGACATCTTGGGGTACTTTCGTGCCATGGGACTTCACCGGGTCGTCGCGCTCGTGCAGCCGCCGCAGGCCGAGTTCGAGCTGGCCAGCGTCGCGGAGGTGTTCGGGCTGGACCGGCCGCACCTGCCGAGCCGGTACGAGTTCACGGTGTGCACCGAGCGGCCGGGGATCGTCCCGACCAAAACCGGATGCGCCCTGTCGGTGACCACGGGTCTGGACGCGCTCACCGGCGCGGACACGGTCGTGATCCCGGCCTGGTCGCAGAAAGACATGCCCGCGAGCCCGCTGGTGCTCAAGGAGATTCGGGCCGCGCACGCCCGCGGGGCCCGGCTCGTCGCGATCTGCACGGGCGCGTTCCTGCTCGCCGAGGCGGGCCTGCTGGAAGGGCGGCGGGCGACCACGCACTGGCGGTACGCGGCGGAGCTCGCGGCCCGGTACCCGGGCGTCGAGGTGGACGCCGACGCGCTCTATGTGGACCTCGGCGACATCGCCACGAGCGCCGGGACCGCCGCCGGGATCGACCTGTGCCTGCACCTCGTGCGGTCCGACCACGGTGCGGCGCTGGCGTCGAAGATCGCCCGGCACATGGTCATGCCGCCGCACCGCGAGGGCGGGCAGCGGCAGTACGCGGTCGAGCCTGTCGAGGAGGCGTCTGAATCGCTTGCGGCCCTGCTGGAATGGGCTGCCGAGCACCTGCACCTGCCGCTCACGGTCGACGACCTGGCTGAACGCGGCCGGGTCTCGCCGCGAACGCTCGCGCGGCGGTTCGACGACCAGCTCGGGACGAGTCCGGGCCAATGGCTGCTGTCGCAGCGGATCTCGGCCGCGCAGGCCCTCCTGGAGGACACCGACCTGCCGGTGGAAGGCATAGCCGCGCGGGTCGGTCTGTCCTCGGCTCTCAACCTGCGCAGGCGGTTCCGCGACCGGCTGGGCACCACGCCGGCCGCGTACCGGCGCGCGTTCGGCAGGAGCACGGTCGACGGAGACGGGGTTGGGAGCGACAGGGTTGGAAGCGAGACCGTCGGCAGGGACATGGTCGGAAAGGGCATGGGCGGAAAGGGCAGAGGTGGAGAGGACATGGTCGGCCGGGGCATGGCCGGATGAGACGCGGCGGTTGGCAACGGCACGGTTGACAACGGCGCAGTCGGCGGCCTGGTCGGACGGGCTCGGGTGCAAGAGGCACGGTCGGACGGGGCGTGGCCGGATGTGGCGCAGTCGGCAGGGGCGTGGTCGAGGCGGGGTGACGCCTTCGCGGAGGTGAAATGTCGCATGCGTCTGGTACAACCGAACGGTGTCGAGCCCTCGTGAACCCCTGAGCGCCTTCCGCACCGTGCTGAAACGCGGCGGCGGCGAGCGCCCCACCTTTCCTCTGTCGCTGCACGTGCTGGTCATGGTCGCGGTCGCCTCCCTCATGCTGTCGGGCCTGCTGTGGCTGCTCACCAGCGACCAGACCTCGCCGCTGAGCCCCGACCCCGACGACCGCACCACGCTCGAGGTGATCCGCCTGTCGCTGTACGCCATCGCGGGCATCGGCGGCGTCATCGCCCTCACCGTGGCCTACCGCAAGCAGCGGGTCACCGAGGCGACCGAGATCCGGGAGGCCACGAAGCTCTTCAACGAGCGCTTCGCCTCCGCGGCCGAGCAGCTCTCCTCGCAGCGCGCCGCGAACCGCCTCGCCGGGGTATATGCGATGGCGGCGCTCGCCGACGACTGGGACGCGGGCCGCCAGACCTGCATCAACGTCCTCTGCGCGTACGTGCGGATGCCGTACGAGGCGCCGCCGTTCCGCCACGAGCGGGAGGCAGCGAACAATCCGCGGCGGTTCCGGCCGGTCCTGGAGGAGCGGCTGATCCGGCACTCGGTCATCAACGTGGTCGGCGGGCGCCTGCGCCGCGACCCGGTGCCGGGCCGGACCTGGCACCAGCACGACTTCGACTTCACCGGCGTGAACCTGGACGGCGGCAACCTCAACGACGCCCTGTTCCTGGGCCGGGTCTCGTTCGCGTTCGGCCGGTTCACCGCGGGCACGATCGACTTCTCGCGGGTCCGGTTCGAGGGCCCGGTGGACTTCAACCGGGCCCGGTTCCTCGGCGCGCGGCTGCGCTTCGCCGAGACCCGTTTCGCCGCACCGGTCCTGCTCTCGGAGACGATGATCGCGGCGGGCACGCTCGACTTCTCCTCCGCGCACTTCACCAGCGACGTGTCCTTCGACGGAACGGTCTTCGCGGGCGGCCAGGTCCACTTCTCGCGGACCGTCTGCGCCTCGCCGGTGGTGGGTGCCAAACCGGTCCTCGACTTCAGCGGCGCCAGCTTCACCGGCACCGCGGTCGTGTTCGACCGCCCCGACATCAGCGCCGCGACCCTGGACTTCTCCCGCGTCGCCGACTGGTCGCACCCGCCGGTCTTCGACCTCGCGGACGGGCCCGACTCCGTCAGACTCCCTGCGGGCGAACCGCAGCGATGACCAGGACCACGCCGCCGCGGCCGTACGACCTCCTCGCCCTGTTCCCCGAGCTGGCGGCGCACGGCCGCCCGGCGGTCCGCCTCCACCCGCGCCGCGGCGAGCCCGGGGTCAAGGACGGTTCGATCGGCGGGCCGCTGCTGTGGCCGGCCGACGAGGCCTGGCCCACTTGCGGTCTGGAGCATGAAGACCTGAGCGACGAGCCGTACGCGTACGTGCTCGCCTGGCGTGACTACCTCGACGACCGGGACCGGCGCGAAGGGGAGGGCGGCCTCGACTGGGGCGTCGAGCGGCGGCGTGCCGACGAACTCGAAGCCCGGTTCACCGCCGAGGACGACGGGGCACCGCCGCCCCTGATCCCGTTGGCGCAGTTGTACTACCGCGACGTGCCGCACCTGCCCTGGGCGGACCGGTACGACCTCCTCCAGGTCCTCTGGTGCCCGCGCGACCACCCCGACATCGAGACGCCGTACAACCCCGCCCTTCAGTTGCGTTGGCGGAGAACAGAACAGGTCGGCCCGGTCCTGGCCGACCCGCCGGTGCCGCTGGTCTGCAACGGGAACTACGTGCCGAGGCAGTGCGTGCTGCACCCGGAGACCGTCACCGAGTACCCGCTCACCGCCGACCTCCCGGCCGACCTCGCCGAGGCGATCCGGGCCTGGAGTGAGCAGATCGGCGATGGCACCGCCTACCACTGGGGCACCTCATCGGCACCGGGAATGAAGACCACCGGATACGGCGGTACCTGGGGCATCATCGACCCGTACCCGATCCGCTGCGAATGCGGCGAGCGGCAGCTCCCGCTCTTCACCACGGCGACAGGCGAGTTCGACGGCGGCACCACCAGCTGGCGCCCGGTCGAGGAGGCCGGCACCGAATGGGAGTTCGCCGACCCGGTCGACATCGTCATCGGCCGCGGCTACACCCTCCAGCTCTACTACTGCCCCGCCTCCGAAGACCACCCCAACCGGACCGAGATGTTCTGAGGCCCTAGCCGAGAGCGGGCGGCGTCGCCACTCGCTTCCGCATGGCGGGGATGACGGCTGGCAGGCTGCGGCAGGCCGCACGGCGCGGCAGCGTTGCAGTCGCGGCGACGAGGTCGACGGCCTGGTACAGGGTGGCCAGCGCGCACACCGCGGCCAACGGCATCCCGTACACGACGGACTGGACCGAGAACAACAGGATGACCGCATGGCCGAGCAGGCTCACCACCAGTGCGACCACGGAGGGCCGGTGGAGCCGCTTCGAGGAGCGGTGCGCTTCGCGGACCCCGACGAGGTTGAACGGCATGAGGATGAGCGTGATGACGGCAGCGGCGAACCAGCCGCCTGCGTCGGGCTCGTCCAGGGCGAGGCTGATCAGCGGGGCGAGGTACTGCATCGTGCCGACGAGGTAGAGGACGCTCACGGCAGGGCGCAGGGCCTCGGTGATCCGGTACCGCGACCGCAGGTCGCCGAAGGGCACGAAGTGCGGGCAGTCCTTGGCGCGGTAACGCTGCGGCGGAGTCGGAATGCCGTGGGCGACAGGGGTGCCCCAGGTTCCCGTACCGGCCAAGGGGCTCGACGGGGCCCAAGGGCCCGGTGGGTGGCTTGCCGGCGCATGCGGGTACATCGTCGGCTGCGACTCGGGGCGGGCCGATGCGGCCGGGATGTGGCCGTCCGTCGCCGGGCCGCCGGCTTCAACCGAGACTGTCGGGCCGGGCTCGTCTTCGTATGCGGCGCTGGTCATTTACTGAGCTTTCAACGGGGTGGCCGGCGGGCTCGCCACGGTAGACCGAAGATGTCGGGGCGAGGGGGCAGGGTGAGCCGGGGTGGAGCGGGGTCGGTGCCGCGGTCACGCCTTCTTCCAGGACTGGACGATCGGGTGGAGTTCGGGCCGCGCCTTGCATTGCGAGATCGGCGTGTTGACCACCAGGTTCTCGACCAGGCCGTAGACGCAGTAGAGCGCGAACGGGACCGTGAGCCACAGGTACGGGCGGTCGAGGGCGAGCGCGGCCCAGCCCGCGACGGTCGCACCGGATGCGGTGGCGGCGAACGCCAGCAGGTAGTCGTGGCGGTAGGTGAGCGCGAAGTGCCGATGCGGGCCGACCGACCTCACCTTGCGGACGTAGCGGTGCAGGTAGCCGGCGCCTGCAGCGATCACGATGACCGACACCGTGTTGAGCGCCGACGGCACGGGGACTGTGAAGTGGTCGGCGTTGGCGAGGATCGCGACGATCGCGGCAGCGAGTCCCAGCTGGTAGAGGAGGAAGGCGACCTCCTCGATGATGCCTCGGACTCTGGCGCCGAACCTGATTTGGCCCCAGGTCAGCAGGTGCGGGCAGCTCCAGGAATCGAAGTCGCCGATGACCAGTCTCGGCCCCAGGAGGTACGCCCGCTCGGTGTCGTCTGCGGGCAGGTCGAGTTCGCCGGTGCGGAAGCGGAGCGCGAATGGCAGGGCGGGGTCGCTCGCGCAGGTGGCCCGGTCGGTGAGCACGCGCCGGAACTTGCCGAGCTCCTGCGTGAGCGAGTAGGCGGGCAGGGCGGCGAGGGCGAGCCATTCGTTGCGGGTGGCCACCGCCAGGCACATCGTCATCCCGAGCCCGGCGCTGAACAGGAAGTGGGCCGCGGAGGCGGGCCGGTGGGGCCGCTGCCAGAGCCGCAGCATCGCGATCGGGCCGATCGGCAGGAGCGCTCCGGTGACGGCGGTGAGGACGCTTTCGTACCTCAATGGGTCGTGGTCGAGGAGTGTGCCGCGCAGGGCGGTGGCGGCTTCGGTGAGGAGCGCCGCTGCGGCGGCGAGGACGGCGCACACGGACAGGACCTGGAGGACGAGGTGCAGGCGGGCCGGGCCGGTAAGTTCGCGCCAGGTGAGCCGGTGCGCGCATTCGGGGCGGCGGGCCGGTTCGGCGAAGGGTTCCGGTTCGGCGGATTCGACGGTGATGGGCGGGTCGATTCGCACCGGTTCCGGTGATTCTCTATCCATTTTGGGGCTTTCAATCGGGCAAAGAGCGAGGTCCCGGCGCCGGCCGGGTGGGGCGCTGGAAAGCGTACGGCCCGGTGCGGCGGCCCGTCAAGTGGTGGTGCGGAGCCATTCGGCGAGGGGTGCGGGCAGTTCGGGGTCGGTGTCGCAGGTTTCCCTGGGGGCCAGGAGTGCGCGGAGGTGGACGAGGTGGGCGGCGACGGCGGCCGAGGGGAGTGCGGCCAGCGCGGCGTAGGGGAGGTCGAGCCACAGTCCGATGAGGATGGCGGCGGCGAGGGTGAGGAGCGCGCCGGCGCCGGTGAGCCAGGGGATGGGGGCCTCGGGGCGGTGGAGGCGGCGCCAGGTGCCGACGAGGGCGAAGACGCCGATCATGCCGAACATGGAGCCGAGGACGAGGAGCAGTCCGGTGGCGATCGGCATGCGGCCGTTGAACTCGGCGCCGATCGACAGGAGGAATCCGCCGGCGAAGAGCGCGAGGAGCTGGACGAGGCCGGCGGTGAGGACGGCGAGGAGCCCGGTCGTGAAGAGGATGCGGCCGCCGGGGGTGAGGTCGCGGACGCGGACGCGGTGGGGGCAGCCTTCGAAGGTCTCCTTCGGGGCCGGGTCGTCCTTGCCGACCGGCCGGGGGATGCCGGGTTCGACGGTGATGCGGGGTTCGGCGGTGCCGTCTGAGGTGTCAGTGCCGTCTGCAACGTCAGCGCTGTCTACAACGTCGGTGCCGCCCGAAGCGTCAGTGCCGCTGGATTCGCCGGTGCCGCCGTCGTCGCTGTCGCGGTGCCCGGCTGGACCGTGTTCCTCGGCCCCGTTGGAGTCGCCGGTGCCGCCGGGGTCGTCCGTGCCGCCGGGGTCGCCGCTGCTGCCGCGGTCGTGGGCGGTCACGTCTTCGGTGTCGTGTTCCATTGGGGCGCTTCCGGTCCGGAGGGGTGCGAGGGGGTCCCGGCCCGGTGGGGTCGGGACCCTGCGCATTCTATTTCCCTGGGGCCGCGGGCGGTCAGCGGTAGGCGGAGGACTGGAGCGTGTACAGCTCGGCGTAGGCGCCGCCGCGGGCCATGAGCTCGTCGTGGGTGCCGGTCTCGGCGACGCGGCCGCCGTCGAGGACCACGATGAGGTCGGCCATCGAGACCGTCGAGAACCGGTGGGAGACCAGGACGGTGACGGTGCCGCGGGCGCGCCCGGCGTGGACCTCCTCGGCGAAGCGCTCGAAGAGCGCGTGCTCGGTCTGGGGGTCGAGGGCGGCGGTGGGCTCGTCGAAGACGACGAGGAGCGGGTCGCGGCGCATCCGGCCCCGGCCTATGGCGAGTTTCTGCCATTGGCCGCCGGAGAGGTCGGTGCCGTCGTCCCAGCGGGAGCCCAGGCGCGTGTCGAGGCCGCGCGGGAGGTCGTCGAGGACGTCTTCGGCTCCCGCGCGGGTCATGGCGGCGCGGACGGTGTCGTCGTCGAAGCCGCTGTGCGGGTCGGAGGTGTTGCGCAGGTCGCCGATGCCGACGGTCTCGCGGGCGGTGAACTCGAAGCGGGTGAAGTCCTGGTAGGTGGCGCCGATGCGCTCGCGCCACTCGTCGGTCTCGAAGTCGGCGAGGTCGGTGCCGTCGACGTCGATCGTGCCGGAGGTCGGCTGATAGAAACCGGACAGGAGTTTGACGAGGGTGGTCTTGCCCGCGCCGTTCTCGCCGACGAGGGCGACCACTTTGCCCGCCGGGAGCGTCAGGGTGACGTCGTCGAGGGAGGCCCGTTCGGACTCGGGGTAGGCGAAGGAGACGCCGTCGAGGCGGATGCCGTCGGCGAGGCGGTCGGGGACGGGCAGCGGCACGGCGGGCCCGCTGGACTCGTTCGCGTACGCGCGCAGCCACATCAGGCGGGTGCCGAGCTTGCCGGTGCGGACCAGGAGCGCGGACTGCATCGCGATGCCGCCCGCGGCGCCGGCGACCATGCCGATGAGGGAGACGAGGAGGACCACGTCTCCGGCGGTGGCCTCGCCGCGGATCGCGAGGTAGAGGACGATGCCGATCCCGGCGGCCATGCCGACCGCGGAGAGGACGCCTTCGCCGGTGGCGATGCGGGCGGCCTTCCACTGGCCGCGGTTGCGTTCGGCGACGACGGCGGCGCCGGTCTCGTGGTGGCGGCGCGCGATCTCGCCCGCGGAGCCGAAGACACGCAGCTCCTTCCCGGACTCGGCGAGGGTCGCGACCTCGAAGAGGTGGCGGCGGCGCCGCTCGGGTTCGCTGGTGGCCTCCTGGACCTTGATCTCGATGTCGCCCGCGCGCTTGGCGATCGCCATGGCGCCCAGGGCGACCAGCGGGAACACGAGAAGGAGCGGGTGGACGGCGTAGAGGAGGGCTCCGCCGACGCAGATGGTCACGAAAGCGCGCAGGCACTGCGCGAGCCAGTTGACGGCCCCGCCGAGGAGCCAGCGGTCCTCGCGGATGCGCTGCACCTGGTCGAGGTGGTCGGGCCGCTCGTGGTGGTCGAGGCCGGGCGGGGTGCCCATGAGCTCCATGACCTCGCGGTCGGAGGCGCGGGCGGTGTGGTCGAGGACGAGGAACACGAGCTTGACGTAGGCGAAGACGACGGCCCAGATGAGGGCGACCCCGGCACCGAGCCCGGCGCCGGCGAGCCACGCCTCGCGGGTGTGCCCGGCCTGGACGGCGTCGATGAGGACCTTCGTGAGGTACACGGTGGCGGGCATGAGGACCGCTTGGACGACGCCGAGGACGACCTGGGCGGTGGTGGCCTTGGGGTGGGCGCGGAATCCCACGGCGAGTGCGTACTTGAGGCCGCGCAGGCCGTTCGCGAGGCGGTGGGTCACGGCTGCTCCTGGGAGGATCGGGCGAGGCGGTCGGCTTGGAGGGTGAACGCGTCGGCGTAGCGGCCGCCGAGGGCCATGAGGTCGTCGTGGGTGCCGTCCTCCACGACGCGGCCGCCGTCGAGGACGACGATGCGGTCGGCGCGGCGCACCGTCGAGAACCGGTGGGAGATCACGATGGTGGTGAGTCCGGCGGTGATGTCGAGGAACTGCTCGTAGAGGTCGGCCTCGGCGCGGACGTCGAGGGCCGCGGCGGGCTCGTCGAGGATGAGGACCTTCGCGCCGGCCTGGACGGCGAACAGCGCGCGGGCCAGGGCGATCCGCTGCCACTGGCCGCCGGAGAGGTCGGTGCCGCCGCCGTACTCGCTCGACAGGACCGTGTCGAGTCCTTTGGGGAGCGATTCGATGAGCGCGCGGATGCCCATGGGCTCGCACGCCTTCCAGATGAGGTCGGTGTCCCCGGCGAGGTGCGGGGCGCCGAACGCGATGTTGTCGCGGACGGTGAGCTGGTAGCGGGTGAAGTCCTGGAACAGGGCCGACAGGCGGGTGCGCCAGGCGGCGGGGTCGACGGCGGCGAGGTCGGTGCCGTCGGCGGTGATGCGCCCGCCGGTCGGCGCGTAGAGGCCCGCGAGGAGCTTCACGAGGCTGGTCTTGCCGGCGCCGTTGTGGCCGACGATCGCGAGGGAGGTGCCGGCCTCGATCTCCAGGTCGAGTCCGGCGATGACGGCGCGTTCGGCGCCGGGGTAGGCGAAGTCGACGGCCTCGAAGCGGATCGCGTGCGCGGGGGCGGCGGCGGGGAGCTCGGCGGTGGCCTCGCGCCGGTCCTCGGTGAGGCGGTCTTCGAGGGCGAGGACCTTCGGGACGGGCAGGGAGCCGAGGCTGAGGAACGCGGCCGTGTCGTCGAACGCCGAGAAGTTGAACATGGTGGTGAGGGCGACGAGGTAGACGGCGAGGGCGGAGAAGCCGACGGCGCCGGTGAGGCCCGCGTCGGCGAGCGCGAGCGCGGTGGCGACGGTGAGGAGCAGGAGCGTGCCGATGACGCCGACCGCGGTGGCGGGGCGGAGGCGCTGGTGGCGGTCGGAGTAGGCCATGCGCTCGTTCCACTGGCGGTCGTAGCGGCCGAGGAGCCAGCCCATGAGGCCCCAGACGCGGATCTCCTTGGCGGGCTCGGCGGTGATGGCGAGGTCGCGGAGGTACTCGGTCTCGCGCATCTCGGTGGAGCGGAGGTACGCGGTCTTGCCGACGCGGGTGTAGTCGGCCTGCATGGCGATGAAGATCGCGGGCCAGGCGACGAGCCAGACGAGGCCGATCCAGATGTTGAAGAACGCCAGGACGGTCGAGGCGCCGGCGGCGGCGAGGAACTCGGGGGCGATGGCGGCGAGGCCGCGGATGGCGCGTTCGGGGCGGATGAAGTCGGCGCCGAGCTGGCGGGCGATGCGCAGCAGGGCGAGGACCTCGTCGTCTTCGAGGTGGGCGATGCCGACGGGGCGGGCGACGGCGGCGAGGAGCCGGTCCTGGAGGAGGAGTTCGAGGTCGCGGCCGAGGTTGAAGGCGACGGCGTCGTGGAGGTGGGCGGCGAGGCGGCCCAGGAGGAGGGCGGCGACGCCGGCGGCGAGGAGGAGGTAGGCGTCGCGGGCCTCGGGGGAGCCGGGTCCGGCGTCGGCGGCGGCGGGGACGGCGCCGATGAGGAGGCCGGTGGCGATGGTCATCGCCAGGGGGAGGGCGGCGGTGAGGAGGGTGGTGGCGGCGAAGAGGGCGGTGCGGGGGCGGCTGATGCGGGGCAGGAGCCGGACCACGGCGAGGACGGCGCGGCCGGATTCGAACCGGCGGGTTTCCGGGGGTGCCATATGAATCCATTCATGATGTCATGATGACTGTGCTATGACACCATATCAAAGTCGCGGCGCTGGCGCGACCCGTCGTTTCCATCCCCAGCCCCCACCCGCCCAGGGGAAGAAACTAATGCCGATGCTCCCCGCCGGGTCCGACGAAAACCGGCCCCGGAGGCGCCGCTGTCACCCGATCGGGGACAGGACGGAGGAGTTGGCCCTGCGGGTAGGCTTGTCACTCGTGTCAGCGCCCAACCTCGTCAACCTCGAGACCGTCTCCAAGAGCTACCCCGACCAGGTGGTCCTCGACGCGGTCTCCCTCGGCATCGCCGCCTCCCAGCGCGTCGGCGTCGTCGGCCGCAACGGCGACGGGAAGTCGACGCTGCTGCGCCTCATCGCCCGCGACGACGAGCCCGACTCGGGCCGCGTCGTGCACACCGGCGGCACCCGCGTGGCCGTGCTCGGCCAGACCGACGGCCTCGACGGCGCATCGACGGTGCGCGAGGCCCTGTTCGGCGGCGCCGACGCCCACGAGTGGGCCTCCGACCCGCGCGTCCGCGAGATCCTCACCGGCCTCTTCGGCGGCCTCGACGCGCCCGTGCTCCCCGAGGGGCTCGACTCCCGCATCGGGGTGCTGTCGGGCGGCGAGCGCCGCCGCACCGACCTCGCGCGGGTGCTCACCGCCGAGGCCGACCTGCTGCTGCTGGACGAGCCCACGAACCACCTCGACATCGAGGGGATCGCCTGGCTCGCAGGGCATCTGAACGCGACCCGGGCGGCGGTCGTGGTCGTCACGCACGACCGGTGGTTCCTCGACGAGATCTGCGACCGGATCTGGGACGTGCAGCGCGGCAATGTGTTCGAGTACGACGGCGGGTACTCCGCGTACGTGCTCGCGCGGGCCGAGCGCGAGCGGCAGGCGAACGTCGCCGAGGAGAAGCGCCAGAACCTCATGCGCAAGGAGCTGGCGTGGCTGCGCCGGGGCCCGAAGGCGCGCACGTCGAAGGCGAAGTTCCGGGTCGACGCCGCGAACGAGCTCATCGCGAACGAGCCGCCCGCGCGCGACACCGCCGAGCTGGTGTCGTTCGCGACCGGGCGCCTGGGCAAGACCGTGTTCGAGGCCCAGGACGTCACCGTCCGGGCCGGGGACCAGACGCTGCTGGAGCACCTGGACTGGATCCTGGGTCCGGGCAAGCGGATCGGGCTCCTGGGCGTCAACGGCGCCGGGAAGACCTCGCTGCTGCGCACGCTCGCCGAGGCGATCGAGGACAAGCAGCCGGCGCACGGGCGGATCAAGGTCGGCCGCACCGTCAAGCTCGCGTGGCTGACCCAGCACATGGAGGACCTGGACGGGTCGTGGCGGGTCCTGGAGGCCATCGAGCTGGTCGCCAAGCGGGTCCAGTTCGGCAAGAAGGAGATGAGCGCCGGGCAGCTCGCGGAGCGGCTCGGGTTCGTCGGGGGCCGCCAGCGCACGTTCGTGCGGGACCTCTCGGGCGGGCAGCGCCGCCGCCTCCAGCTCGCGCGGCTGCTCATGGCGGAGCCGAACGTGCTGTTCCTGGACGAGCCGACGAACGACCTCGACATCGAGACGCTGACGCAGCTGGAGGACTTGCTCGACGACTGGGCGGGGACGATGGTCGTGGTGAGCCACGACCGGTACTTCACCGAGCGGGTCGCCGACGAGACGTGGGCGCTGCTGGGCGACCGGCGGCTGCGGATGCTGCCGCGGGGCGTGGAGGAGTACCTGGAGCGGCGGGGCGCGGTGAAGTCCGCGGCCGAGCGGCCCGCGCCTTCGCAGGCGGCGCCGGCGGCGCGGCCCTCGGGGGCGCAGGACCGGGCCGTCCAGAAGGAGCTGTCCAAGCTGGAGCGGCGCCTGGAGAGGACGGACGAGAGGATCGCGGGCGTGCACGCCCAGATGGCCGCGTTCGCGACCGACCCCGGGAAGCTCGCGGAACTCCAGGGGGCGCTGTCGGCGCTGGAGGCGGAGAAGGACGAGATCGAGGAGCGGTGGATGGAGCTCGCGGAGTAGGCGCGGTCCCGTTGCCGCCCTTGATAATTCCTACCTTCTTGTAGGGATGGGGGCGGGCACCTCGGAGTCACGGCCCCATAACGGAGTCAAACATCCTACCAGTCCCGAACGCTCCCATACCGGTTGGTAACCGACTCTTCATTCACTGATTTATGGGGGTCTTCCAGGGTCTTCACTTTATGTTGTGACTTCCCTAACCTCGGTGTGAAAGCCCGAAAGGGCCGGTTCCACCGAACTGTGTCTTCCGCGCGGATGCGTCCCATCTTTTCGCTTCGCACGGTGAACAACTGAACCGAGAGGGAGTACCCCCCTATGACCGTCTCGCACCGTTCCGTCCGCCGAATATCCGCCGCTGCGATCGCAGGCGCGGCCGCGGTCGGCTCCATCACCTTCGGCGGCCTGGCCGCCCATGCCGAACCGCTCGGCGAGATCCTGAACGCCGCCTCGCCCGACGCCATCGCGGGCGAGTACATCGTCGTCCTCGACGACGGCGCCTCGTTCGCGACCGGTGTCGCCGGCGCCGAGGAGGACGGCGCCGACGTCGTCGCCACCTACCGGGGCGTCGACTCGTTCCTGGTGGAGTCCACCGAGGCGGAGGCGAAGTCGATCGCCGCGCAGGACGGCGTCGCGTTCGTCGAGCAGAACGCGGTCGTCACGGTCGCCGACGTGCAGACCGGCGCGACCTGGGGCCTCGACCGCATCGACCAGCTCGACCTCCCCCTCGACGGGGACTACGAGTACCTCGGCAACGGCGCGGGCGTGCACGCGTACATCGTGGACACCGGCATCAACGCCGGCCACACGGAGTTCACCGGCCGCGTCGGGGCCGGCTACGACTTCATCCAGAACGACGCGACCCCGCAGGACGGCAACGGGCACGGCACCCACGTCGCCGGCACCGTCGGCGGCACGACGTACGGCGTCGCGAAGAACGTGACCCTGCACGGGGTCCGGGTCCTCGACAACGCCGGCTCGGGCACCACCGCCGGAGTCGTCAACGGCATCAACTGGGTGCGCACCAACGCGATCCAGCCGGCCGTGGCGAACATGAGCCTCGGCGGCGGGTACTCCGCGTCCCTGAACAACGCGGTCGAGGCCGCCGTGGACGCCGGCGTCACCTTCGCCGTCGCCGCGGGCAACGAGGACCAGGACGCCTGCAACGTCTCCCCCGCCTCGGCGCCGTCCGCGATCACCGTGGCCGCCAGCGACAACACCGACACGCGCGCCTACTTCTCGAACTTCGGCTCGTGCGTCGACGTGTTCGCGCCCGGCGTGGGCATCACCTCCGCCTGGCACACCTCGACCACCGCCACCAACACCATCTCCGGCACGTCGATGGCCTCCCCGCACGTCGCGGGCGCCGCGGCGGTCTACCTGGGCCTGAACCCGGGCGCGACCACCGACGACGTGGCCGAGTGGGTCACCGGCAACGCCGCCGCGGGCCGCGTCTCCGACGTCCAGGGCAGCCCGAACCTGCTGCTGTACACCGGGACCGAGGACGGCGGGGGCGGACCGGGCGAGCCGAGCGACTGCGCCGCCACCAACTCCACCGCCCGCGCCATCGCCGACCGCGCCACCGTGACCTCGACCCTGGCGCTCGCGTGCGACGGCACCGCCCGCTCCAACAGCACCGTCGCGGTGAACATCACCCACACCTACCGCGGCGACCTCGCGATCTCCCTGATCGCGCCGGACGGGACCAGCTACACGCTGAAGAACTCCTCCAGCAGCGACTCGGCCGACAACGTCATCGCCACGTACACGGTGAACCTGTCGAACGAGACCGCGGCCGGGACCTGGACGCTGCGGATCGTCGACGCCTACGCCGGCGACACCGGCACCCTGAACACCTGGACCCTCGAACTCTGATTCGCCCCCACAACTGAATAGCGGGCGCCGGACGGCCCTCCCCGTCGGCCGCTGCACCGGACACCGCGACCTGGAGCCGTCGCACCCTCCAGCGGCAGCGCGACCGGGCCCTCCGGCACCCGCCCCCCGACTCGGCACCACCGGTCCGCTCAGGACCGACGTGGTCCGGAACCGGTCCCCACCTCCCACACCCCCGTCCCGGCACCGGACGCGCCGGGACCACCCGAAGGGATCGAACGTCCATGTCACCCATCAGAAAGAGGACGGGCGCCGCAGCGGCGCTCGCCGCCGCGGCGCTCACGGCGCTCGCGTTCACCGCCACCGCGGCCGAGGCCGCCCCGCAGTACGGCGCGATCCTCGGCGAGGACGCCGCCGGCGCCATCGCGGGCGAGTACATCGTCGTCCTCGACGAGGACGCCTCGTTCTCGTCGCAGGTGAAGAGCGTCGAGGAGGACGGCGCCGACGTCGTCGAGACCTACCGGGGCGTCGACGCGTTCCTCGTGGAGTCGACCGAGCTCGAAGCCCGGGAGATCGCCGCGCAGGACGGGGTCGCCTTCGTCGAGCAGAACGCCGCGTTCACCACCCAGGCCACGCAGACCGGCGCGACCTGGGGCCTCGACCGCATCGACCAGCGCAACCGGCCGCTGTCGGGCACCTACACCTACAACTACACCGGCGCGGGCGTGCACGCGTACATCGTGGACACCGGCATCAACGCCAGCCACACGCAGTTCAGCGGGCGCGTGGGCAACGGCTACGACTTCATCCAGAACGACTCGAACCCCCAGGACGGCAACGGCCACGGCACCCACGTCGCCGGCACCGTCGGCGGGACGATCCACGGCGTCGCCAAGGGCGTCACGCTCCACGGCGTGCGCGTCCTCGACAACGCCGGCTCCGGCACCACCGCCGGGGTCATCAACGGCATCAACTGGGTGCGCACCAACGCCATCAAGCCCGCCGTGGCCAACATGAGCCTCGGCGGCGGGTACTCCGCGTCCCTGAACAGCGCGGTCGCCTCGGCGGTCTCCTCGGGCGTCACCTTCGTGGTGGCGGCCGGCAACGAGTCCACCAACGCGTGCAACCGCTCCCCCGCCTCGACCCCGTCGGCGATCACCGTCGGCGCGACCACCTCGACCGACGCCCGCGCCAGCTACTCGAACTACGGCACGTGCGTGGACGTCTTCGCGCCCGGGTCCTCGATCACCTCGGCGTGGTACTCCTCGAACTCGGCCACCAACACCATCTCCGGCACGTCGATGGCCTCCCCGCACGTCGCGGGCGTCGCCGCCCTGTACCTCCAGGCCAACCCCAGCGCGTCCCCGTCCGCGGTGACGAACTGGATCACCTCCAACGCCACCACCGGCGTCGTGACCAACCCGGGCAGCGGCAGCCCCAACCGGCTGCTCTACACCTACCTCTAGCCTGGTGAGCGGCCCCCGCCGCTGATCCGGAGACGGGCCGAGGCCCTGCGCGCCAGCCGGTGCGCGGCGCCTCGGCCCGTTCGTCTGTTTCGGACACTAGGCGGTGGTTGGACATTCACTGATCTATAAATCCGGTACGAACCCTTTACACGATTTGTTCTCTCGTTTAGGCTCACTGCCAGGGTCTGACGGCCCGTCGCACGGCCGCAGCGCCCGGACGGGTGACGCGGACCGGGCCGAGGGGGCCCGGTCCGCGCGTCACCGCCCGCGCCCGGTCCCCGGCGTGCGGCGCCGCCGGCCCCGGGGCCCGTCCCCCGCTCCCCCCAGAGCACCGGGCCTCACCCGGACCACCCTCCCCCGGTGGCGCGGCCCAAGCACCGCCGCCGCCGGGACGACCGAAGGAGTTCCTCTTGTCAACGGCAGGAACCAGAAAGCCCCAGCGCCGCCGCGCCCGCACCGCGGCGGCCATCGCCGTCGCCGCGGTCGCCGCCGGCGGATCCGCCATCGCCGCCACCTCGTTCGCGAACGCCGAGGAGCCGGTGGAGGCGACCATCCTCGGCGCCGACTCCCCTGACGCGATCGACGGCTCGTACATCGTCGTCCTCGACGACGGCGCCGCCGGGCTCGGCGCCCTCGCCGACGACCTCGGCGTGGACGTCGACATCGAGCACACCCTCGACACCCTCAACGGCTACGTCGCCGAGCTCACCGAGGCCGAGGCGCTCGAACTCGCCGCCGACGAGGACGTGGCGTACGTCGAGCAGGACCAGACCGCGCACATCAGCGAGGTCCAGGCCGACCCGCCCTCGTGGGGCCTCGACCGGGTCGACCAGGACGCGCTCCCGCTCGACGCCGCCTACGAGTACACGCAGACCGGCGCCGGCGTCGAGGCGTTCGTGCTTGACACCGGCCTCAACGCCGCGCACACCGAATTCGCAGGGCGCGTGGGCGAAGGCTACGACTTCATCGACGACGACGCCGACCCCGCCGACGGCCACGGGCACGGCACCCACGTCGCCGGCACCATCGGCGGCACCACGTACGGCCTCGCCAAGGACGTGACCGTCCGGCCCGTCCGCGTCCTCGACGACAACGGCTCGGGCTCCTACTCGGCGATCATCGCCGGCATCGACTGGGTCGCCCAGAACGCCACCGGCCCGGCCGTCGCCAACATGAGCCTCGGCGGCGGCTTCAGCCAGGCCCTGAACGACGCCATCGCCGCCGCCGTCGACAGCGGGGTCGCCTTCGCGATCGCCGCCGGCAACGAGGGCCAGGACGCCTGCAACGTCTCGCCCGGCTCCGAGCCCTCCGCGATCACCGTGGGCGCCACCGACGAGGACGACGCGGCCGCGTCCTTCTCCAACTTCGGCGAGTGCGTCGACCTCCTCGCGCCCGGCGTCGGCATCACCTCCGCGTGGATCGGCGCCGACGACGCCGAGAACACCATCTCCGGCACCTCCATGGCGACCCCGCACGTCGCCGGCGTCGCCGCGCTCTTCCTGGAGGCCAACCCGGACGCGACCCCCGACGACGTGGCCGCCGCGCTCACCGGCGGGGCCGTGGCCGACGTCGTCACCGGCGTCAACGGCAGCCCGAACCTGCTGCTGAACACCGCGTTCCTGGGTTAGGCACCGCGACCCGAACCGATTGGGATGAGGAGACAGGGCCCGCGCCTTCCGGCGCGGGCCCTGTCGCATCCTCCTGGAATCAGGTCTTGCGGGCGATGCCGGCCATCTGGGTGCGCTCGTACGGCTCCAGCTCGGCGACCTCGCGCACGGGGCGGTCGGGCTCTTCGGGGAACCAGCGCGGGATGTACTCCAGGCCCGGCGCGACCATCTCCATGCCCAGGAAGTGGCTCTCCAGCACCGGGACCGGGCGCATCCAGCCGTTCCCGAGCGTCTCGATGCACGCCGCCGACAGGGCCGCCTGCTCCGGCTCGCCCGTGTCCGGCCACGACGTCAGCAGCAGGTGGCTGCCGGACGGCATGGCGCCCATGAGCGCCGCGATGATGTCGTTGGGGCGCTGCTCGTCGCTGATCTGCATGATCATCCCGACCAGCAGCAGCGCGATCGGGCGGTCGAAGTCCAGGAACGCGCGGATCTCGGTGCGCGACAGGATGTAGTCGGGGTCCAGGAGGTCGGCCTCGACCACGATCGCGGACTCGTTCCCGGCCAGGAGCGTGTTCGCGTGGGCGATCACCATGGGGTCGTGGTCGACGTAGACGACCTTCGCGTCCGGGTCGATCCCCGCCGCGACCTGGTGCGTGTTCTGCGCGGTCGGCAGCCCGCACCCGATGTCGAGGATCTGGTCCATCCCGGCGGTGCGCACCAGGTACTCCACGCCGCGGATGAGCGCGCTGCGGTTGAGCTTCGCGCACTCGCGCGCCTGCGGGATGTGCTGCGCGAACACGTCGGCGGCGACCCGGTCGACCGCGAGGTTGGTGGAGCCGCCCAGCAGCGCGTCGTAGACGCGCGCGGTGGCCGGGACGGAGGTGTCGGTGCCTGGCGGCAGCTCGATGTCGTCGTCGTGCATGGCCTGCCTTCCTGCAAGAACGCAACGGAGGCGCGGGGCCGCGGGCCCCGCAGGGGTCTGGAGTCGACGGTACCGGTTCTCCGGGGTGCGCGGCGCACACGCTGTGCGGCTCGGCCTCTCAGGCGCCGTTCGCCTCGCGCCACTCCTCCCACGTGATCGCGCCCTCGCCGAGCTGCTTGGCCCAGAACGAACTCCACGAGGTCTGGCTCGGGCCCGGCTCGTCGGGGGCGGCCGTGTACAGGGGATGGTCGGCCTCGACGGCGTCCTTGAGCCACACCTCCAGCTCGTCGAAGCCGCCGAGGGTCCACGAGCGCGCGTGGTACACGACCCCGGCGCCGCCGGTCTCCGCCTCCGCGAGGCCCGTGAACGGAGGCCAAGGGCTGGAACGGGTCCACGTGTTCACCACCGGCATCGCGCCCTCGGGCACGCGGCGGCCGCGGCACGCGTCCACGACGTCCTCGGCGACCATGAAGTCGAACAGCTCGAACGTCGTGTAGACCCCGCCCGGCAGCCCGAAGCCGTCCCCGAGCGTCGCGCCCAGGTCGGTGCGCGGCGGGATGTCCATGGTCCACACGAACTGCCCGTGCGCGGCCCGCGGCGGCGGCCCGGTGAAGGACGCGGCGATCGGGAAGGGGCCCTGGTTGACCGCGTCGTTGTTGACCGGCACCACCGGGTAGGTGCGGCCGTCGACGGGGTTCGCCCACTCGGTGAGGATCGTCGTCGGGTCGGCCGGGTCGGTGTAGAAGACGATCTCGCGCGTCAGCAGGTGCAGCAGGTTCGTGCCGGGCTCGCGGTGCAGGCGGCGGATGTTGTAGCCCTCGAAGCCGAACAGCTTGGCGCCGTGCCGAAGCGACGGCGCGAGCGCGTCCCCCGGCACGTCGGCGTACACCGAGCCCGAGATCCGGTAGACCATGTCCTCCCCGTCGGGCCGCCCCAGCAGCCGCAGGTAGGCGCGGCCGAAGGGCGACTCCACGAGCCGGTACAGCGGCGCGGGGTGCGCGGGGTCCTCGAACGGCATGGATCTCCTCTGGGCGGCGCGAACGGCCTCCAGTGTGGTCGAACCGGGACGGACTGTCAACGATCAGTGGAGACCCGGCTCGCACGGGCCCGCGCGGTCGCGTCGCCCTCCGGGAGGCCATGACGGGGGCGGACCCGACCGGTGATCCGGGGGTCTGCATGACTGCGCCGGGGGCCGTGCGGAATCGAGAATCGGGGGATCCGATTCCGATACGGAGGAGACCATGACACCCCCTGAATTCCAGAACGTCAGCCGCCGGGTGCTGCTGGGGACCGCGGCCGCCGTCGCGTCCGTGAGTGTGCCGGGCGCAGCGGCGGCCGCGAGCGGATCGCAGTCCGGTGACATCGAGGCCGAGGTGCGGCTGATCGAGGAGGAACTGATCGCGTTCCGGCGCGATCTGAACGCCAACCCCGAAGGGCCGGGCGAGGAGCGGCGCACCGCCGGGAAGGTCGCCGAGGCGCTGCGGGCCGCCGGGCTCGAGGTGCGGACGGGCGTCGGCGGGCACGGCGTCGTCGGGGTGCTGCGGGGGCGGCACCGGGGCCGGACGGTCGCGTACCGGGCCGACATGGACGCGGTGCCCGCCCAGGACCAGATCGGCGGCGGAACGGCCGCGAAGCACCTGTGCGGGCACGACATCCACACCACCGTCGGTGTCGGGGTCGCGCGGGTGCTGGCGAAGCTGCGGCGGCGACTGCACGGCACGGTCGTGTTCGTGTTCCAACCCGCCGAGGAGTCCCTGACCGGGGCCCGGGCGATGCTCGACGACGGCGTGTTCGCGCGGACCCGGCCCGAGGAGATCCACGCCCTGCACTGCGGATTCATGCCGGTGGGCGTGTTCGGGGTCAACCCCGGGTCGGGCATGCCGGGCCTGGACCGCGGTTCGGTCACGTTGGCGGGCGCGGACGCGGTCGAGCGGGCCGAGGCGCTGGCCGGGGAGGTCAACGCGCTCGGGACGGTGAGCGCGCCGCAGACCGGGGCCGACCTGGAACAACTCATCGCCGACCTCCAGGTGGAGGACGGGCCGCTCGCGTCGTTCGTGTTCATGCGCGCCAGCGCCGAGGAGGGCATGGTGCGGTTCTCGTCGCGGTGCTGGCCCGAGGACCGCTATCCGGAGGTCCGCGCGGACGTCGACCGCCTCGCGCAAGGCTACGGTTCGACGGCGGTGTACCCGGAGGACCCGTTCCCCGCGATGCCGTGCCCGGAGGCGGAGGCCAACGCGCTCAAGCGATTCCTGCGCCGGAACGGGCACGAGGTCGCGGTGATCCATGCGGCGCTGCCGTTCAGCGGGGAGGACTTCGGGCTGTTCATGGACGACCGGCCCGGCACCTACGCGTACCTCGGGGTCCAGGCGCCGGGGGCGGACGTGACGACGGCGTTCCCGCACTTCCCGGGGTTCACCCCCGATGAGGCCGCGATCGGCCACGGCGTGCGCGGCATGGCGGCGTGGCTGTCGGAGCGGTCCGGCTGCTGACACGCGAAGGGCGGCACCGCGAGTGCGGTGCCGCCCTTCGCGCTCGCTAGGCGGTGACGCGGTCGAGGACGATCGGGCCGCGTTCGGCGGGCGCGGCGCCGACGGACCACCGGCCGGCCAGGGACTCCTTCGCGGCGGCGAACCGGTCGGGGGTGTCGGTGTGGAGGCGGAAGACCGCCTCGCCGGCCTTGACGGGCTCGCCCAGGGTCTTCAGGATCTCCACGCCCGCACCGAACTGGACGGGCTGGCCCTGGCGCTCGCGGCCCGCGCCGAGGCGCCAGGCGGCGACGCCGACGGCGTAGGCGTCCATCTCGGCGACGAAGCCGTCCGCGTCGGCGGTGACCTCCTCGGTCTCGCGGGCGACGGGGAGCGGGGCGTCGACCTCGCCGCCCTGGGCGGCGATCATCCTGCGCCAGGCGTCCATCGCGCGGCCGTCCTTGAGCGCGGCGGCCGGGTCGGCGTCGGGCTGCCCGGCGGCGGCGAGCATCTCCTTGGCGAGGGCGACGGTGAGCTCGACGACGTCGGCGGGGCCGCCGCCGTCGAGGACCTCGACGGACTCGCGGACTTCGAGGGCGTTCCCGGCGGTGCGGCCCAAGGGGACCGACATGTCGGTGAGGAGCGCGCGGGTGTCGACGCCGTGGTCGGCGCCGAGGCGGACCATGGTCTCGGCGAGCTCCTTGGCCTCGGCGAAGTCCTTCATGAAGGCGCCGGAGCCGACCTTGACGTCGAGGACGATCGCGTCGGCCCCCTCGGCGATCTTCTTGCACATGATGGAGGACGCGATGAGCGGGATCGACTCCACAGTGGAGGTGATGTCGCGGAGGGCGTACAGCTTCTTGTCGGCCGGGGCGAGGTCGCCGGTGGCCGCGCAGATGACCGCGCCGATCTCCTTGAGCTGCTCGACGACCCGGGCCTCGGACAGGTCGACCTGGAAGCCGGGGATCGACTCCAGCTTGTCGAGCGTCCCGCCGGTGTGGCCGAGCCCGCGGCCCGACAGCTGCGGCACGGCGACGCCGAAGGCCGCGACGAGCGGCGCGAGCGGGAGCGTGATCTTGTCGCCCACCCCGCCCGTGGAGTGCTTGTCGACGCACCGCTTGCCGACCTGGGAGAGGTCGAGCGTGATGCCCGAGCGGATCATCGCGGCGGTCCAGTCGGCGATCTCGCGCGGCAGGGCCCCGTTGAGGAAGATCGCCATCGCGAGGGCCGACATCTGCTCGTCCGCGACGTCGCCCTTCGTGTAGGCGTCGATGACCCAGTCGATCTGCGCGGTCGACAGCTCGCCGCCGTCCCGTTTGGCGCGGATGACGTCCACAGCGGTGATCATTGGCGTTCCCTCACTAGTACCGATGGCGGAGACCCGAACGGCATCGGGGGCGCCCGCGGGCGGTCCCGATGCCGAGGGGTCGGATTCAGTCGGCGGACAGGTGGTCGGGCCCGAACGCGCCGGGCAGGAGCGCCCCGACGGTGGTCGGCTCCGGCCGCTCGTCCACGAGGCAGCCGGGGCCGCCGTGCTCGAACAGGAGCTGGCGGCAGCGGCCGCAGGGGGTGAGGGGGTCCCCCGCGCCGTCGACGCACGCGACGGCGACCAGGCGCCCGCCGCCGGTCGCGGCGAGCTGCGAGACCATGCCGCACTCGGCGCACAGGGTCAGGCCGTAGGAGGCGTTCTCGACGTTGCAGCCGGACACGGTCCGGCCGTCGTCGACGAGTCCCGCCACCCCGACCGGGTACTTCGAGTACGGGACGTACGCGTGCGTCATGGCCTCGCGGGCCTCGGCGCGCAGCGCCTCCCAGTCGATGTCCACAGTGGTGCCTCCCACCTACTTGTCCCCCGGGTTGTACGGCACGCCGTCGGCCGCCGGGGCCTTGGCCTTGCCGATGAGGCCCGCCACGACCACGAGCGTGACCGCGTACGGGAGCATCTGGAGGAACTCGCCGGGCACCGAGGAGCCGGCCGCGGAGAGGTCGCGGGCGATCTGGGTGGTGAAGCCGAAGATCAGGGCCCCGGCGAGGACGCCGAGCGGGTTCCAGCGGCCCACGATCATGACCGCGAGCGCGACGAAGCCGAGCCCGGCGGTCATGTTCTTGTTGAACGCCAGCGAGTTCCCGAGCGTGAACCAGGCCCCGCCGAAGCCGGCGAGGAGGCCCGCGGCGACCACGTTCCAGTAGCGGAGGCGGTTGACGTTGACGCCCATGGAGTCCGCGGCGGCCGGGTGCTCGCCGACCGCGCGGGTCCGCAGGCCCCAGCGGGTCCGGTACAGCAGGAACCACACGACGAGGACCATGACGAGGCCGACGTACACGAACAGCTTCTGCTGGAACAGGACCGGGCCGAGCACGGGGATGTCCGCGAGCGGGCCCCACGAGATGACCGGCACCGAGAACGCGTCGTTGAGCCCGTCGGCCTTCTTCAGCTGGTCGTACATGAAGCTGGTGAAGCCGAGCGCGAGCAGGTTGAGGATGACGCCGACGACGACCTGGTTCACCTGGTACTTGGTGGCCAGGAGCGCGAGGAGCATCGTCGAGAGCGAGCCGGCGATCATCGCGCCGGCGAGCCCGGCGTAGATGCTGCCGGTGATGTTCGCGACGAGGACGCCGGTGAAGGCGCCCATGAGGAACTGGCCCTCGATGCCGATGTTGATGACGCCCGAGCGCTCGCAGACGACGCCCGAGAGCGCGCCGAAGATGTACGGCATCGACAGGAACAGGGCGCCGGCGAGGATCGACTCGGCCCGGAAGACCGTGCCCTCCTGGGAGTACGCCCAGAACAGCAGCGCGAGCACGAACGCGGCGACCGCGGCGGCCGAGGCGGACTTGAAGCGGCGCTGCGGGAGTCCGACGCACATCCAGGCGCCCGCGGCGGCGCACGCGATCCCGAGGGCGAGGACGACGCCGAAGGTCGGCACGTCCCAGCGGACGTCGGTCAGGGTCTTGTCGAACGCGACCGTGGTCGAGTGCCCGCCGAGCCAGGTCAGCGCGACGACGACGAGCAGGGCCCCGAGGACGAGGTAGGTGATCCCGGCCTTCAGGTGGCGGGCCGGGGCGCGGTCGTCGACCAGGGCCGGCGCGGGCGCGGTGTCCACTGCCATGGGGCTCACCAGCCTTTCGCTTCGAGGGTGACCAGGCCGCCGCGCGGTGTGCGCAGGTGCAGGATCGCCTTGACCAGGGCCGGTGCGGCGATGAACAGCACGATGGTGGCCTGGAGCAGGGTCGAGATGTCGACCGGGACGTCCGGCTGGGCCGACAGCGCGCCGGCCTTCAAGGCGCCGAACAGGAGCGCGGAGGCGACGATGCCGCCGGGGTTGGCGCGGCCGAGCAGGGCCACCGTGATGCCGCTGAACCCGTAGTCGAGCGCGGTGTTCGTGGTGATGCCGCCGGAGGAGACGCCGAGCGCGAGGGCCGCGCCGCCGAGTCCGGCGAGGGCGCCCGCGGCGGCCATCGTGGTCGTGTAGGTCGAGCCGATGCGCATGCCCGCGGTCGCGGCGGCGTGCTCGTTGAAGCCGACCGCGCGGATGCGGAACCCGAAGGTGGACTTCGACAGCAGCCACCAGGTGAAGACCGCGGCGGCGATGCCGATGACCAGCGCGAGGTTGACGCGCAGGGAGGGGTTGAGCGAGGACAGGAGCGTCGGGAGGATCGCCGTGTCGTCGACCGGCTTGGAGACCAGGTCGGACTTGACAGTGGAGTGCAGGAACGTCGTGCCGAGCGCCCACACCAGGAACAGCGCGGCGATGTTGTTCAGCATGATCGACGAGATGACCTCGTGCGCACCGGTACTGGCCTTGAGGACGCCGGGGATGGCGCCGAACAGGCCGCCGGCGACCCCGCCCGCGATCACCGCGAGGGGCAGGTGCAGCCAGATCGGCAGGTCGAGGCTGAAGCCGACGATGAGCGCGCCCATCATGCCGAAGATCAGCTGGCCCTGGGCGCCGATGTTGAACAGGCCCGCGCGGAACGCGAGGCCGACGGCGAGGCCGGTGAAGATGAGCGGGGTCGCGTAGGTCAGCGTCTCCGACAGCGGCCGCAGGAGGTTCCCGAACTCGGCCTGGCCGGCCTGGTAGGACTCCAGGGTGTTGAAGTTGAGGATCGCGCCCTCGAACAGGGCGGTGTAGGACTCGACGATGAGGTCGCGGGAGGCGTACCAGGCGTCCTGGGGCCGCGCGAAGAAGTACGTGAACGTCGAGCGGGTGTACTCGTCGGAGACGATGAGGAGGATCGCGCCGATGAGGAACGCCAGCAGCAGCGAGTAGATCGTGACCATGACCGAGTTGGCCTCGGTCAGGTAGCGGCCGAAGAGCCGCATGAAGTTCGGCTTGTCCTCGGCGGGCTCGGCGGCCGGCGCGGGCGGCTCCGCCGGGGCCTCAGCGGTGGTGCTGTCGCTCATCGGTCACCTCCGTCGGTGTCCTCGTCGTTCAGGGGCTCGGTGTTCAGGGGCTCGGTGGTCGCGGGGGCTCCGGCGGCGCCGACCATGAGCCGGCCGATGACCTCGCGGGGCGTGTCGGGGGCGACCTCGCCGACGATGCGGCCGTTGTAGATCACGGCGATGCGGTCGGCCAGGGCGTAGATCTCGTCCAGTTCGGACGAGATGAGGAGGACCCCGGTCCCGGTGTCGCGCTCGGCGATGAGCCGGGAGTGGATGAACTCGGTGGCGCCGACGTCGACGCCGCGGGTCGGCTGCGCCGCGACGAGGAACCGGCGGGGCCGGGAGAACTCGCGGGCGATGATGACCTTCTGCTGGTTGCCGCCCGACAGCGACGAGGCCGACTCGTCGGGCGACTGGGTGCGGATGTCGAACTCCGCGATCGAGTCGACGGCGCGCTTGTGGACCGCGCCGGAGTCGACCACGCCGCGCTTGGAGTACGGCTCGTCCTTGTACTGGTTGAGCACGATGTTCTCGGCGACCGAGAACTCCGAGACGAGGCCGTCGCGGCCGCGGTCCTCGGGGATGTACCCGAGGCCGTCGGCGATGCGCCGGGCCGGGCCGCGCCCGTGCGCGTCGCGGCCGTCGATCGCGATGTACCCGGAGTCGGGCTTGAGGAGGCCGAGGATCGCGCGGGCGAGCTCGGTCTGCCCGTTGCCCTCGACGCCGGCGAGGCCGACGATCTCGCCGCCGTTGACGGTGAGTTCGAGCGCGTCGAGGACCTTGACGCCCGCGTCGGAGACGACGGTGAGGTCCTTGACCTCCAGGCGGGGCTCGCCGGGGACCGCGGGGGTCTTGTCGACCTGGAGCGAGACCGCGCGGCCGACCATGGCCGAGGCCATCTCCGACTCCGACGCGGTCGGCGCCAGCTCGGCGACGACCTTCCCGCGCCGGATCACGGTGATCTTGTCCGCGACGGCCTGGACCTCTTTGAGCTTGTGCGAGATGAACAGGATCGACGTCCCCGCCTGGGCGAGGTTGCGCATGATCTGGAGCAGCTCGGTGATCTCGGCGGGCGTGAGCACCGCCGTCGGCTCGTCGAGGATGAGCAGTTCGGTCTTGGGCCCGGAGAGGGCCTTGACGATCTCGACGCGCTGCTGGACGCCCACGGGCAGGTCCTCGCAGACCGCGTCGGGGTCGAGCCGGAGCCCGTACTGCTCCGACACGTCCAGGACGGCCTTGCGCGCGGCCCGGGCCGAGAGCACCCCCGCACCGCGGGTGTGCTCCCGGCCGAGCTGCACGTTGTCGGCGACACTGAAGGGCCCGACGAGTTTGAAGTGCTGGTGCACCATCCCGATCCCGGCGGCGATCGCGTCGCCGGGACCCGAGAAGGAGACCGGCTCCCCGTCGATGAGGATCTCGCCGCTGGTGGGCGTCAGGATCCCGTAGAGCATGTTCATGAGCGTCGACTTGCCCGCGCCGTTCTCACCCAGAACCGCGTGGATCTGGCCGGGCTCGACCACCAGGTCGATGTCGTCGTCGGCGGTGAACGAGCCGAACTTCTTCGTCAGGCCCTTCAGTTCGAGTCGCAATGCACGTCCCTCTTGAGATGGAAGCCGGTGCGGTCGACTACGGGGCGACCGGGCTGGCCGGGGACTCGACCACGAGCGAACCGTCGATGATCGCGGCCGTCAGGGCCTCGATCTCGGCCTTGGTCTCGTCGGAGACCGCGGCGTCGAAGTCGTGGAACGGCGCCAGGCTCACGCCCTCGTTCTCGAGGGTGCCGACGTAGGTGCCGTTGCCGGCCTCGCCGTCGAAGGCGGCCAGGACCGCGTCGCGGACCGCGTTGGCGAGGCCCTTCTCGGCGGAGGTGATGAGCTTCGAGCCGTAGTCGGTGGACTCGAATCCGTCGGTGTCGACCCAGATCGCGTTGACCGCGTCGCCCGCTTCCTCGGCGGCGGTGAGCGCGCCGATGCCGGCGGGGCCGGCGACCGGGAAGAGGATGTCGGCGCCCTGGCTGATGAACGTGTCCGAGGTGGACTTGCCGGCGGCGGCGTCCTCGAAGGAGTTCAGGAACGTGCCGGTCTGCGCGGCCTCGTCCCAGCCGAGCAGCTTGACGTCGGTGCCCTTGTCGGCGTTGTGCTTGGCGATGCCCTCGGCGAAGCCGTCCATGAAGATGGTCACCGGCGGGATCTGCATGCCGCCCCAGGTGGCGACGGTGCCGGTCTGGGTCTGCGACGCGGCGACGTAGCCCGCGAGGAAGGCCGACTGGGCGGTGTCGAACTGGATCGAGTAGACGTTGTCGGTCTCGACCGGGTTGCCCTCGGCGTCCGACGGGGTGCCGTCGACGATCGCGAAGCCGACACCGGTGTTCGCCTGGGCGGCGGTGGTGACGTTCGCGGCCATGAGCCCGCCGACGCCGACGATGAAGTCGCAGCCGTCGTCGACCGACGACTGGAGGTTCGGGTCGTAGTCGTCGGTGTTCGCCGACTCCTTGTAGCTGACCGCGATGTCCGAGTTCTCGTCCGCGGCCGCTTCCATGCCGGCCCATGCGGACTCGTTGAACGACTTGTCGTCGATCCCGCCCGAGTCGGTCACCATGCAGGCGCTGAACGACGCGTCGGCGTTGTCGCCGCCGTTCGAGTCGGACGGTGCGTCGCCGCAAGCGGCGAGCGCGGCGAGGCCGACGGCGGAAAGGCCCGCCACGGCCAGCTTGAACGGCTTGACAGCCATTACGGTCTCCTTTGACGATCCAAGGGGGTAAGTCGATACCCGCCTAATCATGGCCGCACTTGATGGCCTCTGACACGCTCCTTGATGATTTCGTTACCGAAACATCCTATGACTGAGACCAGGAGTGATCAGGTGTTTCGCCACTACTACGGCGGTATTGCCGCGACATGCGGCTGCGGGGGTTACAGCGGGGTGAACCGGGCGCGCGGCTACTGCCAGAAGACGGCGACTCCCGCGGTGACGGCGATGAGCGCGCCGGTGGCCCAGAAGTGCCCGGCCGCGACCTTCTCGCGCTTCTTCCACACGGGAACGGCGATCATGACGGCGAGCAGCAGCGCGAGCACGGCCTTGACGCCGATCTTCGCGTGGTTGGCGTCCGGTTCGGCACTGGCCAGGCCCGCGAGGACGATGCCGGTGGCGAGCTGGACGGCGATGCCGTAGAGCATCGCGGTGTTGAAGCCGTACTTGCGCGACAGCCACGCGACCGCCCAGCCGCCGAAGACCGCGGCGAAGCCGAGCAGGTGGAGGTACCGGAGGACGAGGTGCACGAGATCCATGCCGCGGAGTATTCCAGAGTGCGGGACCGGTGACGCTGGAGCACCGCCGGTCCCGAGTCGCGATCACATCGCGGCGCATTCGCGTCGCGGACCGCGAACGGGCGCCGCGGCCCCGCGCTGCGTGGGCCGGTCGGCCCGAGCACGCGGAACGGGGCCGGACCAGGCGGTCCGGCCCCGTTCACCGCGTTTACCGGACCCGGTGGGCGCCTTGGGCGGCGCGGGCCACGAAGACGCGCGGGACGGGCAGCCCGGCCTGGGCCGCCGCGCTGATGACCGCGTCCTCGACCTTGCCGGCCGCGGCCGCCTCGACGAGGGCGATCGCGGAGCCGCCGAAGCCGCCGCCGGTCATGCGGGCCCCGAGGGCCCCGGCGCCGATCGCGGCGTCCACCGCGGTGTCGAGCTCGACCGAGGAGACCTCGTAGTCGTCGCGCAGCGAGACGTGCGAGGCGGTGAGCAGGTCGCCGATCCCGGCGACGCGCCCGGTCCGCAGGATCTCCACGGTCTTGAGCACGCGGTCGTTCTCGGTGACCACGTGGTGCATCCGCTTGTTGAGCTGGTCGTCGTCGAGCTTCGCGTGGCGCGGCGCGTCGCGCAGGGAGGCGACCCCGAGCTGGCGGGCGGCCTCCTCGCAGTCGGCGCGGCGGGCCGCGTACTCGCCGTCGGCGTGGCGGTGCGGGGCCTGCGTGTCGACCACGAGCATCGCCAGGCCCTCGGCCGCGAGGTCGAACGGGACCTGCTCGCGGGAGAGGTCGCGGCAGTCCATGAACATGACGTGCCCGGCTTCGCACAGCAGCGAGGCGGACTGGTCGAGCACGCCCGTGGGCGCGCCGACGTACTCGTTCTCGGCCTTCTGCGCGATGCGCGCGGCCTCGCCGCGGTCGATCTCGTGGCCGTACAGGTCCGCGAGCGCGATGAGGACGGCGCACTCGACGGCGGCCGAGGAGGAGAGGCCGCCGCCCACCGGCACGTCCGAGTGCAGGGCGATCCGGGCGGGCCCGACCAGGAAGCCGGACTCGTTGAGCGCCCAGGCGGTCCCGGCGAGGTACGCGGCCCAGCCCTCGACGCCGTCGAGTTCGGTGGCGCGCACGGTCTCGCCGTTGCCGTAGGTGGAGTGGAAGGACCACTCCTCGGCCCGGGAGGCGGCGACGGCGGCGTAGAACGGCAGCGCGAAGGGCATCACGAAGCCGTCGTTGTAGTCGGTGTGCTCGCCGATGAGGTTGACGCGGCCCGGAGCGGCCCAGAGGCCCTCGGGCTCCTCGCCGTGCGCGTCGCGGAAGGCCGCGGCGGCGGTCTCGGCGAGTTCGAGGGCGTGGGGGTCGGGGTCAGTTGCGGGCATGCTGGTAGTACTCCCAGGCGTCGGCGACCATGCGGTCGAGGGCGTCGCGGCTGGGCTTCCAGCCGAGTTCGTGCTTGGCGCGCTCGGAGGAGGCGACGAGCTCCGCGGGGTCGCCGGCGCGGCGGGGGCCCGTGCGCACCGGGAAGTCGGTCCCGGTGACCTCCTTGACGGTGGCGACGACCTCCTTGTTGGAGAAGCCGTTGCCGTTGCCGAGGTTGTAGATCTTGTGCTCCCCGGCGGCGGCCGCGCCGAGGGCGAGCAGGTGGGCCTCGGCGAGGTCGGCGACGTGGATGTAGTCGCGGACGCAGGTCCCGTCCGGGGTCGGGTAGTCGTCGCCGAAGATCGCGAACGAGTCGCGGCGGCCGGAGGCGGCATCGAACGCGATGGGGATGATGTGGGTCTCGGGCTCGTGGTTCTCGCCGTGCCAGGTCCCGCTCAGGTCCCGGTAGGCGCCGACGACGTTGAAGTAGCGCAGGGAGACCGCGGCGAGCCCGTGGGCGGTGGCCTCGGACTGGATGGCCATGTCGCTGGAGAGCTTCGTGGCGCCGTACGTGGAGGTGGGGGCCTTGACGGCCTCCTCCTTGATGGGCACTTCGAGGGGGTTGCCGTAGACGGCGGCGGTGGAGGAGAACACGAGGGTCCGCACGCCCGCGTCGCGCATGGCGGCCAGGAGCGCGAACGTGCCGTTGGTGTTGGCCTCCCAGTAGATCTCGGGCTTCTCCATGGACTCGCCCGCGGCGATGAGCCCGGCGAAGTGGAGGACGCCGTCGAAGGAGCCGTCGAGGACCTCCGCGACCTGCTGCACGGACTTGCGCACCAGATCGGCCCCGGCGGGGACGCGCTCGGCGGCGCCGGTCGAGCAGTCGTCGAGGACGACGACCTCGTGGCCCGCTTCGAGCAGCATCGTGGCGACGATCGAGCCGATGTAGCCGGCGCCGCCGGTCACGAGGTATTTCACAGTGCCCCCTTGAGCATGTCTGCGGCCGTCTCGGGTCCGAGGTCGTGGACCCATCCGCCCATCACGGACTCCGAGGAGGCCAGGAACTTCACTTTGCCCGCCCCGCGGCGGATCGAAACCAGTTCGAGGCGCAGGCGCCCCAGTTCGCGGTCCTCGGCGACCGGAGCCTGGTGCCACCCGGCCATGTACGGCATCTGCTCGCCAGGGTAGGCGTTGTCGCAGCGCTTGAGGACCTCCAGGTACAGCGGCGCGAACGCGTCGATGTACTCCTCGGGCAGCTCGGTGAGGTCGGCGAAGCGCGCGTTCGGGTAGACGTGGACCTCGAAGGGCCAGCGGGCCGCGTACGGGGTGAAGGCGGTCCAGTGGTCGTTCTCGGCGATGACGCGGGGGCCGCGGCGCTCGGACTCCAGGATGTCGTCGAACAGGTCGCGGCCGGTGGCGGCGCGGTGGCGGCGGTTCGCGTCCAGGTGCCTGCGGGTCTGCGGGGTCACGTACGGGTAGCCGTAGATCTGCCCGTGCGGGTGGTGGAGGGTCACGCCGATCTCGACGCCGCGGTTCTCGAACGGGAAGACCTGGGCGATGTCGCCGCGCGCCGAGAGGGCGGCGGTGCGCTGGGCCTGGGCCCGCACGATGAGCGCGACCCGCTCGGGGCCGAGGTCGGCCAGGGACGCGTCGTGGTCGTCGGAGAAGACGACGACCTCGCAGCGGCCGGAGGCCGGGACGGCGGTCTCCATGCCGGCGACCGCGGCGGGCGGCAGCGGACCGGGCTCGGAGAATCCCCCGAACGAGGGAAAGCGGTTCTCGAAGACGGCGACCTCGTAGTCCGGGGCGGGGACCTCGGTGAGGTCGTCGCCGCCGGAGGGGCACAGCGGGCAGGCGACGGGGAGCAGGGGGCGGCTGGACCGCCCGGCCGAGACGGCCACCCACTCGTCGCGGAGCACGTCGTACCGGATCTCCCCGGCGCTGACCCGGTCGCCCAGGTCGCGCTTGTCGGCGAACGAGGCGCGCCCGGCGCCCGGCGTGGTGTTGAAGTAGAGGATCTGGCGGCCGTCGGCGAGGCCGCCGGTCTCCAAGTGGAACGCGCTCATGGTCTCTTCTCGGTGTGGGTTCGCTTGGCGGGGCCGTGCGGCTCCGCGGCCGGGACCGGTGCGAGCACGACCTGGTCGACGTGCGCGCCGAGGGCCCGGCGGGCCTCCTCGTCGAGGAGGGAGTCGGTGACGACGACGTCCGCGTCCGCGAGGGACGCGATGGTGGCGATGCCGACGACGTCGAACTTGGTGTGGTCGGCCACGACCACGAGGCGCCGGCCCTTGGAGGCGAGCGTGGAGACGGTCTCGGCCTCGAGGAGGTTCGGGGTGGTGAACCCGGCCCGCTCGGACATGCCGTGGACGCCGAGGAACACGGTGTCGACGTTGACCTTCTCCAGGGAGGCGACGGCGAAGGGGCCCACGAGCGCGTCGGAGGGGGTGCGGACGCCGCCGGTGAGGATGACGGTCTGGTCGGGGCGCCCGGCCCGGTAGAACACGTCGGCGACCGGGACGGAGTTGGTGACCACGGTGAGGTCGGCGACGTCGGTGAGGCGGTGCGCGAGGGTCCAGGTGGTGGTCCCGGCGGAGAGGGCGATGGCCTGGCCGGGCCCGACGAGGGTCGCGGCGGCGTCGGCGATGGCCTGCTTCTCGGGCTCCTGGCGGACCTGCTTGACGGCGAAGCCGGGCTCGGAGGTGGAGCCGAAGTCGACCGCGGTCGCGCCGCCGTGGACCTTGGCGACCAGCCCGCGCTCGGCGAGGGTCTCCAGGTCGCGGCGGATGGTCATGTCCGACACGCCGAACTCCTCGACCAGCTCGGCCACGCGGACCGCCCCGGTCCGGTGGACGCGCTCGGCGATCCGGCTCTGTCGCTGCTGCGCCAGCATCGGCGGCTCTCCTTCCGATCCTGTCTTCCGATCAAGATCAAACACAATTGAACATCAGGATCGGCCGGGCCGCAATACCGGGTGGCCGCCCGATCGGCCCGGATGTCAGAATCGGTCCATGACCACTGCCGACCGCAAGCCCCGCGTCCTCTCCGGGATCCAGCCCACCTCGGACTCGTTCCACCTCGGGAACTACCTGGGCGCGCTGCGGCAGTGGGTGGCCCTCCAGGACGTCGCGGACGCCTTCTACATGGTCGTCGACCTCCACGCGATCACCGTCGAGCACGAGCCGAAGGTATTGCACGAGCGCTCGCGGGTGAGCGCCGCGCAGCTCATGGCCCTGGGCGTCGACCCCGAGCGGTCCGCCCTGTTCGTGCAGTCCCAGGTCCCCGAGCACCCGATGCTCGCCTGGATCATGGGCGCCCAGACCGGGTTCGGCGAGGCCGGCCGCATGACCCAGTTCAAGGACAAGTCCGCCAAACAAGAACGAACAACGGTGGGGCTGTTCACCTATCCGATCCTCCAGGCCGCCGACATCCTGCTGTACCAGACCGACCAGGTCCCGGTCGGCGAGGACCAGCGCCAGCACCTGGAGCTGACCCGCGACCTCGCGATCCGGTTCAACGGCACGTACGGGCAGACGTTCACCGTCCCCGACGCCTACATCGTCAAGGAGACCGCGACGATCAAGGACCTCGCCGAGCCCGAGAAGAAGATGTCGAAGTCCTCGGCCAGCCCGCGCGGGTGCGTCTACCTGCTCGACGAGCCGAACCAGATGCGCAAGAAGATCAAGAGCGCCGTCACCGACTCCGACGCCGAGGTCCGCTACGACCCCGAGCGCAAGCCGGGCGTGTCGAACCTGATGAACATCTACGCGGCCCTCGGGAGCACCACGCTCGACAAGATCGAGGCGGAGTACGCCGGCCGCGGGTACGGGGACTTCAAGGGCGACCTCGCCGAGGTCGTCGCCGACTCCCTCGGCCCGATCGCGGCCCGCACCAAGGAGTACCTGGCCGACCGGGCCGAGCTCGACCGGATCCTCGCCAAGGGCGCCGAGAAGGCCCGGCAGGTCGCCTCGCGCACGCTCGCCAAGGCGTACAAGAAGATCGGGTTCTTTCCGCCGGTGGCACTTTAGTGGATGCGGGCGCGGCGCCGGTGGGGAAGCCGCCGACCGTGACCGTGGGCGTCGCCATCCCGGTGCCCGCGCCCTGGGGCGACCTCCTGGACCGGGCCCGGCTCGCCTCCGGCGACCCGCTCGGCGGGATCGTCCCCGCGCACCTGACGCTGCTGGGGCCCACCGAGATGCCGCGGGCCGCGCTCCCGGCGTTCGGCGAGCACCTGGCGTCGGTGGCCGCCGCGTGCCCGGCGTTCGACCTGCACCTGCGCGGCACCGGCTCGTTCCGGCCGGTCACCGAGGTGGTGTTCGTGGCCGTGGTCGACGGCATCGCCGTGTGCGAGCAGTTGGAGTCCGCGATCCGCAGCGGCCCGGCCGCGCGCGAGCGGACGTTCCCGTACCACCCGCACATCACGATCGCCCACAACGTGAGCACCGAGGCCCTGGACCGGGCGTTCAACGCGCTCGCGGGCTTCGAGGCGAAGTTCCGGGTCGAGTCGTTCACGCTCTACACGCACCCGAACCCGGGGGCGTGGAGCTTCGAGACCCTGGCCGGGGCCCCGGTCCCGTGGACCCCGAGAGGCGTCTTCCCGCTCGGCGGTTGAGCCCGCACCGCACTGGCCGATACATTGTCGACATGGGGACGCTCTTCATTCGAACCGACGCGGCAATGGACCAGGCGATCGCCGCGCTGACCGCGGCCGGCCGTACGAAGACCGAGGCCGTTCGATACGCGCTCCTTGAGACCTACCGCCGCCGATCCCTCGTCGAGCTGGCGAGCGCCGACGCCGACCGGCTCCTCGACGATCCGGAAGACCGTGCCGAGATGCTGGCGATCCAGCGCTACATGGGAGTTCTGGGCCCGGAAGCGTGATCGCGGCGTTGCCGTGCGGGACTTGGCCGCCGGGCGGGGCCCGGCGGCGGGAGCGGCCTAGAAGTCGAAGAGGTCCTCGAAGACGCTCTTGCGCTTCTTCTTCTTGTAGTGGTAGTCGTCGCCGTGGTGGCGGCGGTCGTCGTAGTGGTCGTCGCGGCGCCGGTCGTCGTAGCGGCGGTCATCGTGCCGCCGGTCGTCATGGCGCCGGTCGTCGTAGCGCTGCTCGCGCGGCGGAGGGCCGGCGGGCGCGGCGGCGGGCGGGCCCGCGTGGAACTTCGACTCGAAGTTCATGAGGTGCTCGAGTTCACCGCGGTCGAGGAAAATGCCCTTGCATTCGGAGCACTGCTCGACGACGACGCCGTTCCGCTCGTACTGGTGCATCGGGTTCTGACATTTCGGACAGAGCATCTGCATCATGACAACAACCTATCGTGGATCGGCCATGTATGCCCAACCGGAGGCGGGCGCCCCGGCTGTGAGTTCTCATAGCTAGAGCGCCCGATGACGGCGAATTAATGGGTGAAGTGCCGCGTTCCGGTCAGATACATCGTGACGCCCGCTTCCTTGGCGGCGGCGATCACTTCCTCGTCGCGCACCGACCCGCCGGGCTGGACGACGGCTTTGACACAGGCGTCGGCGAGGATCTGGAACCCGTCGGGGAACGGGAAGAACGCGTCGGAGGACGCGACCGATCCCGCGGCGCGCTCGGCGCCGGCCCGCTCGACGGCGAGCTTCGCGGAGTCGACGCGGTTGACCTGGCCCATGCCGACGCCCACGGAGGCGCCGCCGGAGGCGAGGAGGATCGCGTTGGACTTGACGGAGCGGACCGCGCGCCACGCGAACTCGAGGTCGGCGAGGGTCGCGTCGTCGGCGGGCTCGCCGGCGGCGAGGGTCCAGTTCGCGGGCGAGTCGCCGTCGGCGTCGACGCGGTCGGGCCGCTGGGCGAGGACGCCGCCGGAGATCGGCTTGAGCTCGATCGCGGCGGGGGTCCACTCGGGGGCGCGCAGCAGGCGCAGGTTCTTCTTGGCCGACAGGATCGCCACGGCCTCGTCGGTGAACGAGGGGGCGACGACGACCTCGGTGAAGATCTCGGCGATCTGCGCGGCGGCCTCGGCGTCGACCTCGGCGTTCGCGGCGATGACGCCGCCGAAGGCGCTGAGCGGGTCGCACGCGTGGGCCTTGCGGTGGGCCTCGGCGATCGAGGCGCCGGTGGCGATGCCGCACGGGTTGGCGTGCTTGATGATCGCGACGGTGGGCGCGGAGAAGTCGTGCGCGGCGCGCCAGGCGGCGTCGGCGTCGGTGTAGTTGTTGAAGCTCATGGCCTTGCCGTGGAGCTGCTCGGCCTGCGCGAGGCCGGGCGCGCCCGGGACGGCGTAGACGGCGGCGTCCTGGTGCGGGTTCTCGCCGTAGCGCAGGTCCGCGAGCTTCGCTGCGGGCAGCGCGAGGAAGTCCCCGAGGCCAGTCCCGGCCTGCTCGGCGAGCCAGGTGGCGACGGCCGCGTCGTAGGTGGCGAGGTGCGCGAACGCCTTGGCGGCCAGGCGGAGGCGTTCCTCGGCGGTGGTGCCCTGCTTGGCGGCGTCGCGGAGCCACGAGTAGTCGGCGGGGTCGACGACGACCGCGACGTTGGCGTGGTTCTTGGAGGCGCCGCGGACCATCGAGGGCCCGCCGACGTCGATCTTCTCGACGATGTCGTCGAAGCCCGCGCCGGTGGCGACGGTCTCCTGGAACGGGTACAGGTTGCCCACGAGCAGGTCGAACGCCTCGATGCCGAGCTCGGCGAGCTCGTCGCGGTGGGACTCGCGGCGCACGTCCGCGAGCAGCCCGGCGTGGACCTTCGGGTGGAGGGTCTTGACGCGGTCGTCGAGGATCTCGGGGAACCCGGTCAGGTCCTCGACCTTGGTGACGGGGATGCCGGCCTCGGCGATGCGCGCCGCGGTCGATCCGGTGGAGACGAGCTCGACGCCGGCGGCGTGGAGGTCGCGGGCGAGGTCGATGACGCCGGTCTTGTCGAAGACCGAGACGAGGGCCCGCTTGATGAGCTTCCGCTCAGACATGGATGCACTGCTCCTGGTTCTAGATGACTGCGGCCCAGGCGTTCGACCGCAGTAACAGGTTCAGCAGTGCCGCTCCCTGGTGGTACTCCACCCGTGGCGTCTTCTGAAGGTCTCCCCTCAACAACGAGCTGCCCGGTCCGTGCCACGGGAAACCTCGAAAGACGTCACTCGCCAGTCGCGACCAGCCGAGCGTAACACGCCCGGTTCGGGTTCCGGCCCGGCCGACTCGCGTGAGCGCCGCCACCACGGGCGGGACGCGAGGGCCGCCAGGACCGCCCCGGCGGCGTTCATGAGGGCGTCGTCGACCGAGACGACCCGGCCGGTCAGGAGCGTGAACTGGAGCGCTTCGAGGGTGACGGCGGCGACCAGTGCACCGGCCGCGACGGCGCCGAGGCCGATCCGGAACCGGACCGGCAAGAAGAACCCGGCGGCGGCGAACACGAAGAGGTTGCCGGCCAGCTGCTCCACGATGGTGCGCGGGGAGGCGCCCGCGAGGTCGGCGAGGTCCACGAGCGGGATGAGCTGGAGGGCGTTCGCCCCTTCGCGGGAGGTGAGGCCGAGGAACAGCAGCGGCACGGAGCCGACGACGGCGCCGACCTCGGCGAGGGAGTGGAGCCATGCCTCGCGCCTGGGCCGGCCGAGGCGGACGCGCCGGGCCGCGAGCGCCCAGGCGGCGCCGAACGCGAACGGCAGCAGGGCGAAGGCGATGTAGAGGGTGTTCGCTTCGAGGGCGTTGACGGCGAGGGGTGCGTCCATGGCGGCGATGCTAGCCGAGGCGGACGCGGCGCCCTTCGACCTTCCAGCCGTCGCGCATCATGCGGCCGACGGCCTCGACGAGCTGGGCCCGCTCGGCCTCTTTGATGCGCTCGGTCAGGGTCTCGACGGTGTCGTCGTCCTCGACCGGGACGGCGCACTGGGCCACGACCGGGCCGGTGTCGACACCGGAGTCGCAGATGAAGAGGGTCGCGCCCGCGATCTTGACGCCGGCGGCGAGGGCCTCGCCGGGGCCGTTCATGCCGGGGAAGGCCGGGAGCAGCGAGTTGTGGGTGTTGACGTAGCGGCCGGGGAACGCGGCGAGGAAGCGCGGCCCGCAGAGCTTGAGGAACCCGGCGGAGACGACGAGGTCGGGCTCGTGGGAGGCGACCTCGGCGGTGAGCGCGGCGTCCCACTCGTCGCGGGTGGCGTAGTCCTTGACCTTGTGCACGAAGGTCGGCACGCCGAGCTTCGCGGCGCGCTCGGCGCCGTACGTGCCGTCGCGGTCGGCGCCGACGGCGACCACTTCGGCCCCGTAGGCGGGGTCGGCGCAGGCGTCGAGCAGGGCCTGGAGGTTCGATCCGGAGCCGGAGACGAGCACGACGATTCGGGCCACGGCGACGCCTGCGGAGCCGTAAGTTTGCACAGCGGTCACGGGTGACACGGTAACGCGTCGTCGCGGCCGGGCGCGGGTTCGGGGATGACCACCGTGTCCCTGCGCACGAGCTCGGCTTCGGCGGCGCGGCGGTGGACGGCGAAGAGGCGCGCGATGAGGGCGGCGCCGACGAGGCCGATGAGGAACTGGACGCCGGAGATCCCGGCGACCGCGAGCGGGTCGGGCCCGAGGTCGGCGAGGAGGTCGCGCCCGGCGGCGCCGCCGGAGAGGTACGCGAGGAGGCCGAGGACGAGGGCCGCGGTGGCGGCGGCGACGATCGAGGCGGTGGTGACGCGCGGCAGCCGCAGGTCCGGGGACCGGTACGTGAGGATCACGCCGAACACGGCCGCGAGCATGAGCGGCAGGCCGACCAGGACCGTGGCGTAGTCGGGCAGGGGCGCGTTGGGGACCGCCGCGAACACGGGGAACGCCGGGAGCGGCCCGAGTTCGATGAGCTCGGTCTGGACGGCCGTGCCCGCGCCGACGGCGAAGCCGGGCCCGGCGATGTAGGCGACGGCCCACACGGCGAGGTTCGGCAGGTACAGGAGGCTGAGCAGGGCCACGATCCAGGAGGCGTTCCCGTAGAGGCCGAGCGTGTCGGCGACGACGGGCCCGCGGACGGCGAACGCGGCGCCGGTGGCGGCGGCCCCGAACGCGAGGAGGGCCCCGGCGGTGATCATCCCCGTGCGCAGGCCCCGGCGCAGCCACACCGAGGCGGTGGCCCACGGCAGGACCCCGGCCTCGCGGGCCGCGCCGAACGCGGTGGCGGCGGCGACGAGCGGGACGGCGTGGAGGAGCGCGGGGAGCATGTCGGCGTCGAAGGGCCCGCGCGAGGAGAGCGCGGCGGCCGCGGCGACGAGTCCGGTGTAGAGGATCGTGACGAGCCCGGCGGCGGCGCGGACGGCGGCGGCGTCGCGCCCGCCGATGGCCCGGGTGGTCCCGGCGGCGGCCTTCGCGAGGCGCCAGGCGATGAGGACGGTGAGCGCGAGCGGGGCCACGCTCAGGTGCATCGGTCCGATGTCGACGGGCACGCCGTGCCCGGAGAGCCAGGCGGTCCCGGCCGCGGCGGCGACAACGGCGACCGAGCCCTGGGCCCCGGCCTGCCACCAGCCGAGGATGACGCACACCAGGATCGGCGTGAAGATCGTTGTGGCGCACCAGACCGTGGTCGCCAGCGCGGAGGCGAGGAGCGCTCGCGGGCGGGCGGGGCGGCGGCGGGTGCCGGTGTCGAGGACCTCGGTCTCGCGGTCGGTCTCGCGCTGCCTGGGGGCGGTCCCGCCGGCGCCGATGCGCACGGTGTCGCGCTGCGCGGACCCTGGCCGGCCAGGGCGTCGGTTCGGTCGTCGCTCCACGCCGACCAGTCTGTCACAAGGGGGCACGGGGAGCACGGTTCCCATGACGGGCCGCCCGGTGCGAGGATGGGTCGGTGCCCGGTCGCAGGGACCGGGCCCGGAGGAGGCGGCACATGGAGGGTCCGGGCGACTTCTACGCCACGGTGGACGTCGAGGAGGTCGTGGACGGTGACACGTTCCGCGCCTACGTCGGCGGCGAGAAGATCCGGGTGCGGATCATGGGCATCAACTCCCCCGAGTCCGGCGGGTTCCGCGACGAGGAGGACTGGGGCGCCGAGGCGAAGGTCTACGCGAAGGACAAGTTGGAGGGCCGCACGGTCACGCTGTTCACCGACCCGGGCGACCCGATGTTCGACCAGTACGACCGGCTGCTCGCGCACGTGGTGATGGAGAACGGCATGAACTACGCCGTTCTGGCGGTGGCCGAGGGGATGGCGCACACGTACATCCTGCGGCACCAGGAGCTGACGATCGGCGACACGCTGCGCAAGGCCGAGCGCCTCGCGAAGGGCGAGCGCCGGGGCATGTGGAAGGCCCTCCAGGAAGGCGAATAGCCTCCGAAGGGACCGACGAATAGCCTCCGGGGGACTGCCGAATAGCCTCCGGAGGGACCGACGAATAGCCTCCGAAGGGACTGGCCGATAGCCCCCAGAGGGGCCATCGGCCGGGTGCGGTCAGAGCGCCGACGAGGTCTGGACGTCGGTCTCGTCGGGCGCGGGCTCGCGCCCGTACATCCACAACTGCACGGCCGCGCCGAGCGCGCCGCCGACGAGCGGGGCGACGATGAACACCCACACGTGCTCCAGCGGTGCGCCGCCGGCGAACAGGGCCGGGCCGAGCGAGCGGGCCGGGTTGACCGAGGTGCCGGTGAGCGGCAGGCCCACGAGGTGGATGATCGCGAGCACCAGGCCGATGGCGGCGCCGGCGGCGGGCGTGGCGCCCTTCTTGCCGGTGACGGCGAGGACGGTGAACACGAGCAGGAACGTCAGCAGGGCCTCGATGACGATCGCGCCGGTGAGGTTGACGGTGGCGCCGTAGTCGTTGGCGCCGAGGGCCCCGGTCCGGTCGGTGACGTCGCCGGCGGTGGTCATGAACTTCAGGGCCGCGGCGGCGGCGATGCCGCCGGCGAACTGGGCGATCCAGTAGCCGACCGCGGTGCCGGCGTCGACGCGGCCGGCGAGGAGCGCGCCGAGCGTGACGGCGGGGTTGACGTGGCAGCCCGAGACCGGGCCGACCGCGTAGGCGAGCGCGAAGAGGACGAGGCCGAACGCGAAGGCGACGCCGACGAAGCCGATCGCTTCCCCGTCGATGCCGTAGACCGCCGCGCCGACGGCGAAGAAGACCAGGCAGAAGGTGCCGACCAGCTCGGCCCAGATCGCGCGCATGACGTCCCCCTTTGAAACCGTTTCCTACGTCTGTCCCAGAGGATGGCAGGATCCGCGGTCCTTTGTGAGCGTTTCTGCGCTATTCGGACGGTCCGGGGTGAGGGCTAGGCGCGTTCGAGGTAGTGGAGGACGGCGGCCACGCGCCGGTCGGTCTGGTCGTCGGGGGTGAGCCCGAACTTGAGGAAGATGTTGCGGATGTGCTTGTGGACGGCGTTCTCGGTGATGAACAGCCGCTGCGCGATCGCCCCGTTGCCCAGGCCCTCGGCCATGACCGACAGGACCTCCTTCTCGCGCGGGGTCAGGCGCTCGACGGGGTCGTCGGCGCGGCGCTGCGCGAACAGCTGCGCGACCACCTCGGGGTCGATGGCGGTGCCCCCGCCCGCGACCCGGTGCAGGGCCTCCACGAACGCGTCGACGCGGCCGACCCGCTCCTTGAGGAGGTACCCGACGCTGCGGGCGCCGTCGGCGAGGAGGTCGGTCGCGAAGGACTGCTCCACGTAGGCGGAGAGGACGAGGACCGCCAGGCCCGGGTGGGCGCGGCGGGCCGCGACGGCGGCCTTGATGCCCTCGTCGGTGTGGGTCGGCGGCATGCGGACGTCGACGACGGCGACGTCGGGGCGGTGCTCCTCGACCGCGGCGAGGAACGCGGCGGGGTCGCCCACGGAGGCGACGACCTCGAAGCCCTCCCCGCGCAGGACCAGGTTCAGCCCCTCCCGCAGGAGGGTGTCGTCCTCGGCGATCACGATCCGCACGGCAGCTCCACTCTGATCTCGGTCGGCCCACCGGGTGGGCTGGTCACCGTCGCGGTCCCGTCCAGGGCCTCGACGCGGCGCGTGATGCCCGCGAGGCCGGAGCCGGCCCCGGCGTCGGCGCCCCCGCGGCCGTCGTCGGCCACGGTCACGGTGAGCGTATTCCCCCGCCGCCGCACCTCCACCGACGCGCCGGCCGCACGGGAGTGCTTGGCCACGTTGGTGAGCGATTCGGCGACCACGAAGTAGGCGGTGGCCTCGACGCTCGCGGGGCACCGGCCCGGCACGTCGACGTCCACGGTGCACGGCACGGGGCAATCGGAGGCGAGCGCGTTCAGGGCCCCGGCGAGGCCGCGGTCCTCCAGGACCGGCGGCAGGATCGACCGGACGACCGCGCGCAGCTCGGCCAGCGCGTCCTCGACGGTGTCCTGGGCGCGGCCGAGGATGTCCACGGCCCGGTCGGGGTCGCGCGGGATCTCGCGCTTGGCGGCGCCGACGAGGACGGCGACGGCGACGATCCGGTTCTGGGCGCCGTCGTGGAGGGCCCGCTCGATGCGGCGCAGCTCCACGGCGTGCGCGTCGAGGGCGGCGGCGCGGGTCGCGGTCAGGCGGGCGACCCGTTCGGACAGGTCGATGTCGGGGTCGGGCCCGAGGAGGTGGACGCCGGGGCGGGCCTGGAGGTCGAGGAGCTTGGGCCCGAACAGGAGCCAGAGCACGAAGACCGCGATGCCGGTGGCGAAGCCGAGGACGGCGGTGCTCTGGGAGTTCGTCTCGATGAGGCCGTTGAGGATCTGCTGCTCCGAGTCGGGCACGAACGTCCACCACAGCGGGTAGGTGACGTCGCGGACGGAGATGAACGGCATCTGGAGCAGGGTCGCGCCGATGATGAGGCCCCACGTGCCGTGGAGGAACACCCACAGCAGGTCGCGGCGCGCGGACGGGTCGGCGCGGAGTTCGCCGAGGCTCGCGGGCGGGTCGGCGTCGGGGCCCGCGTACGGGGACTCGATCTCGTGGCCGAGGCGGTGGAGGCGGCGGCGTTCGAGGCCGGCGAGGAGCCGGACCCACTGCATCGAGGGGGCGACGAGGACGCGGCCCAGGCCCAGGAGCGAGAGGAACCCGGCGAGCAGCAGGATCGGGATCGTGTAGAGCGCGAGGATGCCGAACCCGGCGCCGACCGCGCCGTACCCGGAGGCGCGCAGGGAGGCGAGGAGGACCTTGCCGAGGCCGTCGCGCCCGTCCCCGTCGGGGCGCAGCTCGGCGGCGAACCACGCCCGCACGCGCTCCCGCCTGCTGATCGCCATCCCGGTGCCTTCCCGTGCCGCGCCCGGCGGCGGTCCCGCCGGGCGTCCGACTCGAAACGTACCCGCGGCGACCGGCGCCGTCGCTACCGCCAGCTGTACCCGGGCCCCGAACCGGGTACTACAGCTGGCTGTACCCGTCCGGTTCCGGTTGTCCCCACCCCTGATCCGGCAGCTGACCGCATTGGAAAGGGACCCCGATCGCCATAGCGTGCAGTGATACCAGGAAACCCGGAGGCACACCCGATGACCACTGTCCTCACCGCTCCCCGCAGACCCGCGGCCACCGGCGCACCGGCGCTGGCGCTGCGGGAGATCTCGAAGACCTACGACGGGGCGCACACCGTCCTCGACCGCGTCAGCCTCGACGTCCCCGGCGGCGCGTTCATCGCCGTCCTGGGCGGCCGCGGGTCCGGCAAGTCGACACTGGTGCACTGCGCCGCGGGCCTCGACGACCCGACCGGCGGGGAGGTCCGCATCGGCGACCGGCGCGTCAACGGCCTCGGCGAGGCCAAGCGGACCCTGCTGCGGCAGGGCCGGATCGGGTTCGTGTTCCAGTCCTTCAACCTGCTGCCCTCGCTCACCGTCGAGGAGAACCTGGCGATGCCGCTGCGCCTCGCCGGGGCCGCGGACGACCGGGACTGGCTGCACCACCTCGCCGAGCGGACCGGGGTCGCGCGGCTCCTGCGGCGCCGACCCGGTGACCTCGCCCCGGTGTTCCAGCAGCGGGCCGCGGTGGCGCGGGCGTTCGCGTCCCGGCCCGACCTGGTCGTGGCCGACGAGCCGACCGGGGCCCTCGACGCGTACGAGGCCGCCGAGGTCCTCGACCTCGTGCGGTCGCTGGTCGACGAGTGGGCGCCGGGCCTGCTCATGGTCACCGGGGACCCGGCCGCGGCCTCCCGGGCGCACGCGACGTTCGCGCTCGAAGGGGCGCGGCTGCGGCCGGTCCTGACCTCCGCGGTCTGATCCGGGGATGCGACAGGGCCCGCCGTCCGGGGGACGGCGGGCCCTGTCGCGCGGGCGGTTTCCTGGTAGGAGCTAGGCCGCTTCGACCACGGTGTCGGCTTCGGCCGCGCGGCGGCCGAGCAGCGCGGTGGCGCTGGCGAGGAGGCCGATCACGGCCACCGCGGTGACCAGGTACAGGCCGGGCCGGTACTGGGCGATCGAAGTGGCGGCGCCGCCGGAGATGAGGCCGGTGACGACCGCGAGGACGACCGCGCCGCCGATCTGGCCGGAGGTCTGGACCAGGCCGGAGGCCAGGCCCTGCTCGTCGTCCGAGATGCCCTCGGTGGCCTGGACCATGACCGACGAGAAGCCGATCGCGAAGCCGAGGCCCAGCAGCAGGAACGCGGGCAGGTAGTCGGTGAGGTAGTTCGGCTGGGCCGAGCCGCCGCGCAGGATGAACCACAGGTAGCCGAGGACGAACGCGGCCATGGAGGCGATGATCATCGACTTGGTGCCGTAGCGGTCGATGAACTTGCCGGCGATCGGCGACAGGATCGCGACGATGATCCCGGCGGGGGCCAGCGCCATCGCCATCTGGATCGGCTCCCACTGGAGCGTGTTCTGCAGGTACAGGGACACGATCGTCTGGAAGCTGATGTAGGAGCCGAAGATCGCGAGCGCGGCCAGGTTGGCGCGGACGATCGACTTGACCTTGAAGATGCTCAGGCGCACCAGCGGGTGGGCGACCTTGTTCTCGATGACGAAGAACGCGGCGAGGAGCACGGCCGCGGCGGCCGTCGTGGCGGTGACGAGCGGCGTGAAGCCGGTCTCGGGGACCGTGACGATGGTGTAGACCGCGGCGAGCATGCCGCCGGTGAGCGTGGCGGAGCCGAGGAAGTCGATGTGCCCCTTCTCGCGCTCGGCGTTCTTGGGGACCACGAAGAAGGCGGCCACGAGCACCGCGGCGACCACGACGACCGGCGCGAAGAACGTCAGGCGCCAGTCGACGCTGGTGAGCAGGCCGGAGGCGATGAGGCCGGAGGCGTACCCGGTGGCGCCGAAGACGGTGAAGATCGACAGGGCCTTGTTGCGGTCGTGGCCCTCCTTGAACGTGGTGGTGATGATCGAGAGCGCGGCCGGGGCGGTGAAGGCGGCGGCGACGCCCTTGACGATGCGGGAGGCGATGAGGAGGGCCTCGTTGTCGACCAGGCCGCCGACGAGGGAGGCGACGCCGAAGACCACGAGCGCGCTCAGGAAGACCTGGCGCCGGCCCAGCAGGTCGGCCATGCGTCCGCCCAGGAGGAGCAGGCCGCCGTAGCCGAGGATGTAGCCGTTGACGATCCACTGGAGCGAGGCGGTCTCGAGGCCGAGTTCGGCGCCGATCGAGGGGAGCGCGACGCCGACCATGGAGACGTCGAGGGCGTCGAGGAACATCGCGAGGCCCGCCACGAACAGCACGGCCCACAGCTTTGGTCCCCAGCGGCTCGGGGTGTGTGGAGTCGTATCGCCGGGGGTGGTGGGGAGGGTGGCCTGCGGTTTCGGTTCGGTGATCGTCATGCGGAGAAACTTACATGCACGTGCATTGGATGTCAACACATCAAATGCATGGACATTAAATGTCTTGACATGGTAATCTCCTGGTCATGGAGGCCGTAGTAGACGAAGACGTGTGCACCAAGTGGTCTGAAACACTCCGGGTGTACCACAACACCTCGTGCGAGCTGGAGAACTCGCTGCAGGACGGGCACGACCTGGGCCTGAGCGAGTTCGAGGTGCTCAAGATCCTGTCCCGCAGCTGCGGGAAGCACGGCGGGAAGGCGAAGATGAAGGAGCTGGAGGCCGAGATGTACCTCAGCCAGAGCGCCCTCTCCCGCACCGTCACGCGCCTGGAGAAGGCCGGCCTCGTCACCCGCGCGACCTGCGACTTCGACCGCCGGGCCATGTTCCTCCTCCTCACCCCCGCCGGGCAGGAGCGCTACGAGGCGGCCCAGCCGACCTACCGGGCCGTGCTCCGCCGCCACCTGGCGTGACCGGGTTACCGCTCACCGCGGCGGCTCCGCGGGAGCCGTTGCGGCGCTTGCGCACGCATGCCCTCTCGGACGGCATACCCCCTTGCGGCGTGACGGTCGGTAAGGTGAGGTGGAGAGCAGTCACAACCGATCCGGCATGGAGAGTGGATGTCATGACTCCCCCAGAGAACGACCGACCCGACGACGAGGACGGCGGCACCTTCAAGCTGAAGCCCGGCGCAGGCGCACCGACGCCGCCCGCGGCTCCGGCCCCCGAAGGGGACGAGTCCGGCCTCGACCGCACCATGAAGATCTCGCGCGCCGACGTTCAGCAGGGCACCCCGCCTCCCCCGCCCTCGCCGCTCGGCAACCCGACCGGCCCGGCCGACCCGCCGGGCGCGCCGTACGCCGAGACCACGGTCATGCCGCAGTCGGGGACCTCCCAGACCGGCTTCCAGCCCGCGGGCACGCCCCCGCCCCCGCAGCAGCAGCCGCTCGGGTCCGGGCAGTTCCAGCAGACCGGCCAGCAGCCGTACGGCCAGCCCGGCCAGCCCCAGCCCGGCGGCTACCCGCCGCCCCCGCCCCAGGCGGGCTTCCCGCAGCCGCAGGCCACCGGCCCCGCGGGCGCGGCCCCCGAGGGCATCAAGCGCATCGGCCTCATGGTGCTCATCGCCGCGGGCGTCGGCGTCCTGGGCAACCTCGTCCAGGTGTTCAGCTTCGGCGGGTTCTACGTGGGCTCGGCCGTGTTCGGCATCCTCATCTGCGGCGCGTTCGGCTGGTACGGCTGGGCCCTGCCGCAGGGCAAGATCACCTCCCCCGGCCTGCGCCTGACCGGCATCATCCTGGTCATGATCGGCGCCGGGTTCTCGATCCTGTCGCTGCTCACCTCGTTCGGCGCGTTCGCGCTGCTCGGCGGCCTCGCCGCGGTGCTGCTCCTCCAGAGCATCGTGCTCGCCGGGGCCCTGGGCTACGCGAGCTTCATCTACCTCAAGGACGACGCGGCCAAGGCGTACATCAAGGGCCCGCAGGCCGCGGCCCCCGGCGGCTACCCGCCGCCCGGGTACGGGCAGCAGCCCGGCGCCTACCAGCAGCAGCCCCCGCCCGGCTACGGCCCGCCGCAGGGCCAGCAGCCCGGCGGGTACCCGCCGCCCCCGCCCGGCTACCAGCAGCCGGGCCAGCAGCAGCCGCCGCAGCCGCCCTACGGCCAGTAGGACTTCCAACCCGCACCGGTCGCGACTAAGCTCACTTGCATGAACCGGCCGCGGCGCCGATCGCCACGAGCGACGCAGGCGCCGCGGCCTCCGTACGAGGAGGTACACCCATGTCTGCATCCGGCGCGCCCATCCGCGTGGTGGTGGCGAAGGTCGGGCTCGACGGCCACGACCGTGGAGCGAAGGTCGTGGCGCGCGCACTGCGCGACGCGGGCATGGAGGTCGTGTACACCGGCCTGCACAACTCCCCCGAGCAGGTCGTCGCCACCGCCCTCGCCGAGGACGCCGACGCGATCGGCCTGAGCATCCTCTCCGGCGCCCACATGACGCTGTTCCCGCGGGTGCTGAAACTCCTCGACGAGAACGACGCCCGCGACATCGTCGTATTCGGCGGCGGCATCATTCCCGACGGGGACGCCGCGCAGTTGCGCGAGGCCGGAGTGGCGCAGATATTCGGCCCCGGCGCCTCGACGCAGGTCATCGCCGAATGGGTCCGGGGCCATGTGCCCTCACCCGATCAGGGGCGTCCCGCGGCCGTCTGAACGGCCGCTGCCAGGGCGAACGCCCCCGGCAAAAAATTCTTCGAGGAGACCGTAACCGGGTCCCGCGGCCCTCGTTCTTATAAGTGTCGGACGCGGAAGCAACGCCGCGGAAGACGCATCAGCAGTCGGCCGAAAGGCCGCCGGACAATGACGCAGGCGCTTCACCGGGAGTTCACTTCCGCAAGCGAGGTGTTATTGAGCTGTGCCACAAGCTGCCGATGCCCTGTCGATTGAGGGGTGGCGATAGGGCATCGTGCCTAAGGGAATCAAGCCTTTGAGGGGTGGGCTTGGTTCCCGCTAAGGGGACCGGACGCCTGAGGGGTGCGTCCGGTCCCCGCCTCTGTTCCCGGGTCCGGTTCCCCGCCGCGCCCGCCCCGGATGCCGCACCCTCCGGGCGTCGTCGCAGCCGGGGGCGCTCCGATTCCGACACGCCCCGGCCGCGCGGGCCGCACTTCCGCCCCGCCGGACCGTGAATCGCCTGGAAGGGCCCGGCAAGCGGCGTCCCGAGCCTGACTCGTCACACCGGCCGCCCGCCCGCACCCGGGGCGCCTCGCCGCGCGTTACCCTGCGATAACGGGCACCTGTACCTGCTCCCCCGTCCGACCGGACCCGGTTCGCCGAGACCGCGGCCCGCACCGGGCCCGGGCGGGGAGGCCCAGGCCGTCCGGTCAAAGAAGACTAGCTAGTGGAGCGGACTCTACAGTGGATCTGTACGAATACCAGGGCCGCGCACTGTTCGCCCGGCACGGAGTGCCGGTTCTGGACGGCGGCGTCGCCACCACCACACAGGAGGCCGTGGAGCTCGCCGAGCGCCTCGGCGACCGGGTGGTCGTCAAAGCGCAGGTGAAGGTCGGCGGCCGCGGCAAGGCCGGCGGCGTCAAGCTGGCCGACACCGTCGACGAGGTGAGCACCCACGCCCAGAACATTCTCGGCATGGACATCAAGGGCCACACCGTCGAGAAGGTCATGCTCACGGTGACCGCCGACATCGACGAGGAGTACTACTTCTCGTACCTGCTGGACCGCGCGAACCGCACCTTCCTGTGCATCGCGTCGACCGCGGGCGGCATGGAGATCGAAGAGGTCGCCCACACCGCCCCCGAGAAGGTCGTGAAGCTCCCGATCGACGCCGGCGAAGGCGTCACCCCGGAGATCGCGAACGCCATCGTCACCCAGGCCGGCTTCCCCGAGGACCTCCGCGACCAGCTCGTGGACGTGTTCGTGAAGCTCTGGGGCGCCTTCGTCGCCGAGGACGCCACCCTCGTCGAGGTCAACCCGCTCGTGCGCACGCCCGAGGGCAAGGTCCTCGCGCTCGACGCGAAGGTCACCCTCGACGAGAACGCCGACTTCCGCCACCCCGAGAACGCCGAGTTCGAGGACAAGGCCGCGGTCGACCCGCTGGAGCAGCGCGCCAAGGACTCCGGCCTCAACTACGTGAAGCTCGACGGCTCCGTCGGCATCATCGGCAACGGCGCCGGCCTCGTCATGTCCACCCTCGACGTCGTGTCGTACGCCGGTGAGGGCCACGGCGGGGTCAAGCCCGCGAACTTCCTCGACATCGGCGGCGGCGCCTCCGCCGCCGTCATGGCGAACGGCCTCGAAGTGGTCCTGTCGGACCCGCAGGTCAAGGCCGTGTTCGTGAACATCTTCGGCGGGATCACCGCCTGCGACGAGGTCGCCCGCGGCATCCTCGGCGCGCTCCAGACGCTCGCCGACCGCGGCGAGGACGTCACCAAGCCGCTCGTCGCCCGCATCGACGGCAACAACGCGGAGGAGGGTCGCAAGATCCTCGCCGACGCGAACCACCCGCTCATCACCGTGGTCGAGACCATGGACGCCGCGGCCGACAAGGCCGCCGAGCTCGCGAACAAGGGGGCCTAGTCCAATGGCGATCTTCCTCAATGAGAACTCCAAGGTCATCGTCCAGGGCATGACCGGCTCCGAGGGCATGAAGCACACCCGCCGCATGCTCAAGGCCGGCACCGAGATCGTCGGCGGCGTGAACCCGCGCAAGGCCGGCACCAAGGTCGACGTCGACGGCGTGAGCCTCCCGGTGTTCGCCTCCGTGCAGGAGGCCATCGCCGAGACCGGCGCCAACGCGTCCGTCGTGTTCGTCCCCCCGGCGTTCTCCAAGGCCGCCGTGGTCGAGGCGATCGACGCCGAGATCGAGCTGGTCATCGTCATCACCGAGGGCATCCCGGTGCACGACTCGGTGACCTTCTGGAACTACGCCGAGTCCAAGGGCGGCAAGACCCGCATCGTGGGCCCGAACTGCCCCGGCATCGCCAGCCCCGGCAAGTCGAACGCGGGCATCACGCCCGCCGACATCACCGGGACCGGCCCGATCGGCCTCGTCTCCAAGTCGGGCACGCTGACCTACCAGCTCATGTACGAGCTGCGGGACATCGGCTTCTCGACCTCCGTCGGCATCGGCGGCGACCCGGTCATCGGGACCACCCACATCGACTGCCTGCGGGCGTTCGAGGAGGACCCGGAGACCAAGGCGATCGTCATGATCGGCGAGATCGGCGGCGACGCCGAGGAGCGGGCCGCGGAGTTCATCAAGAACAACGTGACCAAGCCGGTCGTCGGCTACATCGCGGGCTTCACCGCGCCCGAGGGCAAGACGATGGGCCACGCCGGCGCCATCATCTCGGGCTCGGCCGGCACCGCCGAGTCGAAGCAGGCCGCCCTCGAGGCCGCCGGCGTCAAGGTCGGAAAGACCCCGAGCGAGACCGCCCGCCTCATGCGCGAGGTCATCGAGAACCTCTAGGCAGCACACGAGAAGGGCCGGACGGCATCGCCGTCCGGCCCTTCGTCGTCTCCGGCGCTCGCGCACCCGGTGGTTACGATCGGGGCCATGCCCTCGACGCCCCCGCCTCCGCGACCGCCCGCGACGCCGTTCCCCGGGCCGCCGGGCGGGCCCGGCGCGGCCACGTTCGCGTGGGCGCTGCTGCCCCTGGTCGTGCCCGGAGCCGGTGCGCCCCTGGCGTTCGGCATCGCGGCCGGGCGGCGGCCCACGGCCGCGACCGTGGCGCCCGCGATCGCCTACACGGCCGTGTTCCTGGGGTTCTTCGCGCTCATCCTCCCGTTCGACGTGGGCGAGACCCCCGACTGGGCGCTGTGGAGCGCGTTCGTGCTCATGGTCGCCTCCACGTTCGGCGCCGCGGTGCACCTGCTCGCGGTCCGCCGGCACGTGTGGGCCCCGAGGAGCCCCGCGCCGGTCCCCAAGCCCGTCCCGGCCGGGGACTGGGTCGCCCCGGCCCTCGACCAGGCCGCGCGGCTGCGCGAGGACGCCCGGCGGCTCGCCGAAGGGGACCCGTCGCTCGCCAAGCGCAGCGGCGTCGGCCGCCCGGACCGGCCGCGGCGGCTCGACGACGGGGGCCTGGTCGACCTCAACCACGCGCCCGCCGCGGTCCTGTGCGAGCTGCCGGGGTTCAACGCGGCGCTCGCGGAGCAGGTCCGCGAGCGCGTGGAGCGCCTGGGCCCGTTCCAGAGCCTCGACGAGGTGATCGTGGAGGTCGGGGTCGCACCCGGGTTCGAGCGGCACCTGCGCGAGTACGCGGTGCTCCTGCCCTAGCGGGGGCTACGCCTCTTCGATCCAGTAGTTGTCGTGGCGGGCGAAGAACTCCTTGCGCTCTTCGTCCGTGAGGTCGCCGATGGTCAGCAGGCCCTCGAAGTACTCCTCGCGGGGCGCCCCCGGGTGGAACATGAGGAGCATCGAGGCGGGCTCGCCGGACTCGTTGCGGAAGCCGTGGACGCCGCCTTCGGGGACGTGCACGAAGTCGCCGGGCACGTGGTCGACCCACTTGGCGCCGTTGTAGATCCGGATCGTGCCGGTGAGGATGTAGAAGGACTCCGAGATGGTGCGGTGGAAGTGCGGGTCGGGGCCGGAGCGGGCGCCGCTCATGTTCCACTGGTAGAGGCCGAACTGGCCGTTCGTGGTGGCGCCGGTGGCGAGGTAGCCGGCGGTGCCGCCGTTGGGGTAGGCCAGGTCGGCCGGCGCGGTCGCGGGCCGGAACTGGGCGCTCATCTCGCCGTCGTCGCCGAAGTACCTCGGTTCGGGATAGGACATGTCGCTCGCTCTCTCTCGTGCGCCGCGGGTGGTACCGGTGAAGACGATCCGGGGCGCGTGAACTCATCGCTCCCGGCGCCGCCCCTCGGTGCGCGTTCCTCGGTGCGCTCCTCGGCGGCGGTGCCCGGGCCCGTGTCCGACGGTACCGGGCGGTCCGGCATATTGGTGGTGCACTAGCCGCGCGGCAAGGCGCGGCGCCGACCGAAGGGACCCTGATGGGCGAGCTGTCCGAGACCGTGCTGTTCACGAACACCGCCGTGCTGGACGCCGCCGCGGGGGCGGTCGCGCCGGGGCGGCGAGTGCTGGTGCGCGGCGGCGAGATCGCCGCGGTCGGCACCGACGTCGAGGCGGGGGACGCGAGGGTGGTCGACCTCGGCGGGAAGACCCTCATGCCCGGGCTCATCGACTGCCACGTGCACGTCAACGCCCACACCGCGGACCTGTCGGGCCTGGGCGACCAGTCGCCCGCGTACGTGGCGGTCAAGGCCGCGATCGAGCTGCGGGAGATGCTCGCGCGCGGGTTCACCACGGTGCGCGACCCCGGCGGGGCCGACTTCGGGATCCACGACGCGGTCGCGGAGGGGCTCATCGACGGGCCGCGGATCTTCTTCGGCGGCAAGGCGCTCTCGCAGACCGGCGGGCACGTCGACATGCGCCCGCGCGGGCGGTCGGTGCACGACGACCACCAGTGCTGCCCGGACCTCGGGCTCGTGTGCGACGGCGTGGACGGGGTGCGCCGGGCCGCCCGCGAGCAGCTGCGCACCGGCGCCCACCACGTGAAGATCATGCTGTCGGGCGGGGTGGCCTCGCCCACGGACCGGATCGACTCGACCCAGTTCTCGATCGAGGAGATCCGCGCGATCGTGGAGGAGGCCGAGGCCGCGAACCGGTACGTCGCCGGGCACGCGTACACGGCGCGGGCGATCAACCGGGGCCTGGCGGCGGGGGTGCGGTCGATCGAGCACGGCAACCTCCTCGACGAGTCCAGTGTGGAGCTGTTCCTGGAGCACGACGCGTTCCTGGTGCCGACCTTGGTCACGTACCGGCGCATGGCCGCAGAGGGCGCCGAGTACGGGCTCTCCCCCGCGAACCTGGCGAAGAACGAGATCGTCCTCGACGCGGGGCTGCGGGCGCTCGAACTCGCGCACCGCGCGGGCGTGAACCTCTGCTACGGCTCGGACCTCCTGGGCGGCATGCGCAGGCACCAGTTGGACGAGTTCGCGATCCGCGGCGCCGTGATCCCGGCGGCCGACGTGATCCGGTCGGCCACCGTGACCGCCGCGCGGCTGCTCGGCGAGGAAGCGCGGCTGGGGCAGGTCGCGCCGGGCTTCGCCGCGGACCTGCTCGTGGTCGACGGCGACCCGCTCGCCGACCTCGCGGTCCTCACCGACCCCGGGGCGCACCTGAGACTGGTCATGCAGGGCGGCAGCGTGAAACACGGCGCACTCGACTGACGCAGAAGGTCGACAACGCGGCGTCGAGCGCGTTCGAAGGGCCGACCGAGAACCCCCGACGAGGGCACCTGGTCCGGCAGCTCGCCCGGCACCAGTGGAAGTCCACTTGGGAGCGACGGCACCCGTACCGGGGCCGCCTCGGCATCCCGGCGCAGGTCGCCCAGGAGCGGAAGACCGAAGGCGCGGGCCGCGATCGCGGCCCGCGCCTTCGGTTCTCACTCGCTACAGGTCGAAGTGGCACGCCACCTTGTGCCCGCTCGCGGCCTCGCGCCACTCCGGCTCCACCTCGGCGCAGATGTCCTCCGCCCACGGGCAGCGGGTGCGGAAGCGGCAGCCCGAAGGCGGGTTCGCCGGGGACGGCAGGTCGCCCTTGAGGATGATGCGCTCGCGGGTGGCCTCCTTCTCCGGGTCCGGTTGCGGCACCGCGGAGAGCAGCGCCTTCGTGTACGGGTGGCGCGGGTGCTCGTAGATCGACTCGGAGTCGGCCTCCTCCACCAGCTTGCCCAGGTACATGACCCCGACCCGGTCCGACAGGTGCCGGACCACCGCGAGGTCGTGCGCGATCACCAGGTAGGTGAGCCCGAACTCGTCCTGGAGCTCGTCGAGCAGGTTCATCACCTGCGCCTGGATCGACACGTCGAGCGCGGAGACCGGCTCGTCGCACACGATCAGGTCCGGGCGCAGCATGAGCGCCCGCGCGATGCCCAGGCGCTGGCGCTGCCCGCCCGAGAACTCGTGCGGGAACCGCTCCAGCACCGACTTCGGCAGGCCCACCGCGTCGAGCGTCTCCACGGCCAGCTTGCGCCGCTCCGCCTTCGAGCCCACGCCGTGGACCTTCAGCGGCTCCGACAGCAGCATGTCCACGTTGTGGCGCGGGTTGAGCGAACCGAGCGGGTCCTGGAACACCATCTGCATGCGGGAGCGGAACTTCCGCAGCCGCTCCCCGCCCAGCGCCGTCACGTCGTCGCCGCCCAGGGTCACCCGGCCCGCCGTCGGCTCCTCCAGCCGCAGCACCGCCCGCCCGAAGGTGGTCTTGCCGCAACCGGACTCGCCCACGAGCCCGAAGGTGCCGCCCTGCGGCACCGACAGGCTCACGCCGTCGACGGCCCGCACGTGGCCCACGGTGCGCTCCACGACCACGCCGCGGCGGATCGGGAAGTGCACCTTCAGGTCCTCGACCTCCAGCAGGACCGGCCGCGCGGCCGGAGCCGCGGGCTCCTCGGCGCGCTGCGCCGGGACCTCCGCGTCCGCCACTTCGGGCTCTACCGCCGGTTCCCCTTGCGGGGCATGATCTTGCACCGCCTGGTCCTGCGGCGCCTGATCCTGCACCGCCTCGTCTCGCGGCTCAGTGCTCATGCGACCTCCTCGGCCAAGACGCAGCGGTGGGCGTGCGGCGACCCGACCAGCGCGGGCTCGCCCGAGACGCACGCCTCGGCGACGCGGTCGCAGCGGGGCGCGAACGCGCAGCCGTCCTTCCAGCGGATGACGTCGGCGATCGAACCGCGGATCGGCGTCAGCGGCTCGTGGATCGGCAGGTCCAGCTTGGGGATCGACCCCAGCAGCCCGATCGTGTAAGGGTGCGTGGGCCGCGCGAACAGCTCCCGCACCGGCGCCGACTCGACCACGCGCCCCGAGTAGAGCACGTTCACCTCGTCGCACATGCCCGCCACGACCCCCAGGTCGTGCGTGATCATGAGCAGCGCGGTGCCCTCGTGGTCGACCAGGTCCTTGAGCAGCTCCAGGATCTGCGCCTGGATCGTCACGTCGAGCGCGGTCGTCGGCTCGTCGGCGATCAGGAGCCGCGGCGCGCACGCGACCGCGATCGCGATGAGCACGCGCTGGCGCATGCCGCCCGAGAGCTGGTGCGGGTACTCCTTGAGGCGCCGGGTCGGGTCGGGGATGCCGACCCGGTCCAGGAGGTTCGCGGCCTCCTGGTTCGCCTTGGCGCCCTTGAGGCCCCGGTGGCGCTCCAGCACCTCGGTGATCTGCCGGCCGATCGGCACGACCGGGTTCAGGCTCGACAGCGGGTCCTGGAAGACCATGGCGAGGTCCCGGCCGCGGCGCCGGCGCATCGCGGCCGGCGCGAGCGTCAGGAGGTCGGTGCCGTCGAACACGGCCCGCCCGCTGACGTAGGCGCCGCCGCCCCTGCGGCGCCCGCCCCCCGCGGGGACCGCCTGCGGCGCGGCCGCGGTCGCCTTGACCGCGCCCGGCGCGGGCTCGGCGGCGGCGGCCTGGACCGGCTGGGGCGCCTTGGAGCGGCGCCCGCCGCGGCCCTTGGGCAGCAGGCCCATGACGGCGAGGCTGGTGACGGACTTGCCGCACCCGGACTCGCCGACCAGGCCGACGATCTTGCCCTCCTCCACCGAGAACGACACGCCGTCCACGGCGGTGGCCGCGCCGAACGCGACCCGCAGCTCCTCTACTTCGAGCAGTGCCACTACTCCTGCCTCCTCAGCCTCGGGTCGAGCGATTCGCGCATGGCCTCGCCGAGGAGGGTGAAGCCCAGGGCGGTCACGATGATGCCGACCGCCGGATAGATCGCGAGTTGCGGTGCGCCCGAGAGGAACCGCTGCGCATCCGCGAGCATGGTCCCCCACTCCGGGCTGCCCGGGTCGGGATTGCCCAGGCCCAGGTACGACAGGGCCGCGGCCTCGATGATCGCCGTGGCGAGCACCAGCGTGGCCTGCACGATGACCGGACCCAGCGAGTTCGGCAGGATGTGCGAGACCACGATCCGCCCCTTGGGGACACCGAGGGAGATCGCCGCGAGCACGTAGTCCGAATGGGCCTGCGCCAGCATCGAACCGCGCAGCAGCCGCGCGAAGATCGGGATCTGCGCGACCCCGACCGCGATCATCACCGTGCTCAGCGACGGCCCCAGCAGCGCCGCGACGCTCAGCGCCAGCAGCAGCATCGGGATCGCCAGCGCCACGTCCACCGTGCGCATGATGACGGCCTCGACCCGCTCGCCCCAGCGGCCCCCGAAGGTGCCCGAGGCGGCGGCCACGCCGCCGATCACCGCGCCCGCGAGGAACCCGATGAGCGTCGCCACGACACCGACCAGCAGCGTCTGGCGCGCTCCGACGATCATGCGCGAGAACATGTCCCGGCCCAGGTGGTCCAGGCCGAACCAGTTCTCGGCCCGCGGCCCCGGGAAGATGTTCCGGTTGAGGAACACCTCCTTGCCCCAGGTCTGCGCCGTCGGGTCGTACGGGGCGATGAGCGGCCCCAGGACCGCCACCACCACGAACAGGCCGACGATGACCCCGCCGGTGACCGCCATCGGCGAGCCCTTGAGCCGCCGGAACGACTGGCGCAGCAGCGAACCCGTCTGGGCCTCGCGCGCCGAGACGCTCGCCTCGATGAGGCGGTCGAGCTTTTCGATCCTGGCAGTCGTCATGACCGCACCCGCACTCTCGGGTCGAGGAGGCCGTAGGACAGGTCCACGAGCAGGTTGATGACCACGTAGAACACGGCGATCACCAGGATGAAGCCCATGAGCGCCGGATAGTCGCGCTCGGTCGTCGCCTGGTAGACGAACGAGCCGATGCCCCCGAACGAGAACACCGACTCCGTCAGGACCGCGCCCGCGAACAGGCTGCCCAGGAGCAGGCCGATGATCGTCGCGATCGGCAGCATCGCGTTCCGCATCACGTGCCGGCCGCGGACCACGGAGGGCTTGAGGCCCTTCGCGTCGGCGGTGCGCACGTAGTCCTCGCCGACCACGTCGAGGACGCTCGCGCGGGTGATCCGCACGATGACCGCGAGCGGGATCGAGGACAGCGCGATCGCGGGCAGCACCAGGTGCAGCACCGCGTCCCAGGCGATGTCGAACTCGCCGGTGATCACCCCGTCCAGCACCCGCAGGCCCGTGACCTCCGTGTACGTGGAGCCGGCCGACAGCCGGAAGGTCGTCGGCAGCCACCCCAGCTCCTGCGCGAACACCACTTTCAGCATGGCCGCGAGGAAGAAGATCGGGATGCACGTCCCCAGGAGCGAGCCCGAGACGGCCGAGAAGTCCAGCCACGACCCGCGGCGCTTCGCCGCGAGGTAGCCCAGCGGGATGCCCACGCCGACGGCGATGAGCATGGCCGCCAAGGACAGTTCGATGGTGGCGGGCAGCCGGTCGGCGAGCTCCGTGGCGATGGGCCGCCCGCTCGACAGCGAACTGCCGAAGTCGAGGCGGACGGCCCTGCCCACGAAGTCGCCGTACTGGACCCAGAGGGGCTCGTCGAGCCCCAGGGCGGCCCGCAGCGCCTCCCGCTGCTGGTCCGTGGCGTTCTCGGGGAGCAGCTGGTTCTCGGGTCCGCCCGGAAGGGCCTTGAACCACGCGAACAGCAGCAGAGTGAGTCCCAAGAGCGCGACGGCCAGCTGCAGGAGGCGCTTAACGGTGTAGCGCAGCATATGTGGCTGTAGAGGTTTCTGTACTAGGAACCGGTGGTGAAGGAGACCTGCGCGAAGTCCTCCCGCGTCAGCGGGGAGACGTCCGGCGGGTACACGTTCGCGGCGAACGCGATCGACGGCGGCGAGGACGAGATCGGCAGACCCGGCAGCTCCTCCATCACGGCCTCGTTCGCGGCCTTCCACAGGTCGACGCGGGCGGCCGCGTCCGGCTCGGTGTTCGCCGCGGCGATCGCGTCGAAGACCTCCGGGCTGTCGAAGCCCCACTCGGTCGAGGGGGCCGCGAACCAGGTGCCCAGGAAGTTGTACGGGTCGGCGAAGTCGCCGGTCCAGCCGAGCAGGTACAGCGGGCACTCGCCGCTGCGCGTGGTCGGGATGTACTCGACCCAGGTGATCGGACGGGCCTCGACGGTGACGCCGGCGGCCTCCAGGTCGGACGCGATGATGTCGAAGATGTCCTTCGGCGCCGGCATGTACGGCCGGGTCACGTCGGTCGGGTAGCAGAACGTCAGGCTCAGGTCCTCGGCGCCGGCCTCGGCCAGGAGCTCCTTGGCCTTGTCGGTGTCGTACTCGTAGGTGGCGACGTCGTCCGAGTAGCCCTCTAGGCTCGGCGGGATGAACTGGGTCGCGACCATGCCGCCGGCGGGGAGCACCGAGTCGACGATGCGCTGGCGGTCGACGGCGTAGGAGAGCGCCTCGCGGACCGCGTGGTCCTCCAGCGGGGCGTGGCCCTGCGTGTAGGCGAGGTAGAGCAGGTTGAAGACGCCGCGGATCGGGACCTGGTAGCCCGCGTCCAGGAGCGCCTGCGCGTCGGCGGGGGCGGCGAGGTCGTAGCCGTGGATGTCGCCGGCCTCGAGCGCCTGGCGGCGGGCGGTCTCGTCCGAGATCGTCTTGAAGATCAGGGTCTTGACGTGCGCGGGCTCGCCGAAGTAGTCGTCGTTGCGGACGAGGGTGACTTCCTGCTCGCTGTGGTTCCAGTCCTGGAGCTTGTACGGGCCGGTGCCGGCCAGCGTGCCCACGGTCTGGGTGTACTCCGGCAGCGGCGAGTCGGCCGCGGGGAGCGTCACGTCGGCGACGGCGTCGATCGACAGCGGGCTGATGATCGACAGCGACTCGAGGGTGAAGGCGCCCGGGAAGCTGGAGGTGTACTGGCTGATCGAGATGGTCGCGGTGAGGCCGTCAGCGGTGCAGCCCTTGAAGATCGACTCGGTCTCGATGCCCATGGCCGGGTCGTTCTCGGCGAAGCCGCCGAAGACCGCGGAGTAGTAGTAGGTGAAGTTCGGGGACTGGAAGCCGCCCTTGAAGTTCGCCCAGCGGTCGAAGTTCTTGCAGACCGCGGCGCCGTCGAGCGGGGCGCCGTCGTGGAAGGTCACGCCCTCGCGCAGGTGGAAGGTCCACTCCGTGCCCTCGGGGTTCTGCTCGAACGACTCGGCGAGGCCCGGCACGGTGTCGGTGCAGTCGGCGTCGAGGAGCGTGTCGAAGACCTGGCGGTTGACGCGGAAGGTCTCGCCGTCGGAGGCGAGGATCGGGTCCAGGCTGGTGGGGTCGCCGGGGGTGCCGAAGACGAACGGCTGCGACTCGTTGGCCGCCTCGTCGATCTGGGGCTCGCCGTCGGTCCGTTCCGGGCAGGAGAAGTCGAAGTCCTCGGCGGTGTCGGCGTCGCCGCCGGTGTCGCCGTCGGACCCGCAGGCGGTGAACAGGCCCACTGCCAGGGCGGCGCCTGCCGCGGCGGCGAGGGCGCGCCTGACTGTGGTTGGGGACGTGCGCATAGGTTGTCTCACCCGTCGGTCGTGGTGGGTATTCGGAGGTACCCCAAAGACTAGGACACGGTGAGTTACACCACTGTTAAGCGTTATGCGATCGTGACCGTATCGCGGGCTATTGTTACCGAATCCGCACTAATCGCTCGCAACGCGATTTCGTTGCAGCACAACGGATCTCAAAAACGCCCCGGCGCGGCCCGGCCGCGTCCGGGGAGTCCACTCAGTCCATGTCGCGGCGGCCCGAGAAGGCCCGGCCGAGGGTCACTTCGTCGGCGTACTCCAGGTCGCCGCCCACCGGGAGCCCGCTCGCCAGCCTGGTCACCTTCAGCCCCATGGGCTTCAGCAGCATCGCCAGGTACGTGGCGGTGGCCTCCCCCTCGGTGTTCGGGTCGGTGGCCAGGATGAGCTCGGTGGTCTCGCCGGCCTGGAGCCGCACCATGAGCTGGCGGATGCGCAGGTCGTCCGGCCCGATGCCCTCCAGCGGGTTGATCGCCCCGCCGAGCACGTGGTACCGGCCCCGGAACTCCCCGGTGCGCTCGATCGCGAGGACGTCCTTGGGCTCCTCCACGACGCAGATGAGCGCCTCGGACCGCCGCGGGTCCCGGCAGATCCCGCACTGCTCGGCCTCGGTGACGTTCCCGCACACCTCGCAGAACCGCACCTGCGCCTTGACCCGCTCCAGCGCCGACGTCAGCCGCTCCACGTCGGTGCTCTCCGACGCGAGCAGGTGGAACGCCAGCCGCTGCGCGCTCTTCGGGCCGATACCGGGCAACTGCCCGAGCTCCTCGATGAGGTCGCCCAAAGCCCCGTCGTACAAGGATTCTCCTTTTGTCCGCGGTCCGCTGCGCTACATGCCCGGGAGGCCGAGGCCGCCGGTCATGCCGCCGAGGGCGTCGCCGAGCGGGCCCATCTTCTCGGCCGCGAGCCGCTTCGCGCTGTCGTTGGCGGCCTGGACGGCCGCGATGACGAGGTCTTCGAGGGTCTCGACGTCCTCGGGGTCGACCGCCTGCGGGTCGATCTTGATGCCCTTGAGCTCGCCGTCGCCGGTGACCGTGGCCGTGACGAGCCCGCCGCCCGCCGAGGCGCTGACCTCGGACTCGGCCAGCTCGGCCTGGGCCTTCATCATGTCGGTCTGCATCTGCTGCGCCTGCTGCAGCAGCTTCTGCATGTCTCCGCCTGGGAACATGTCCATCACTCCTCGCCCTCCGGCTCACCTGGTCTGGGGCCAGCCTAACCGCCCCGACCGACGCCCGGCGTCCGAGCACGCCCGCGCGGTCGGCCGCGCACAGCGGCGCGCCGCGAAGGCGCGGCCGACCGGTCCGGGTCAGGCGATCGGTTTGGCGCCGAAGGCGTTGGTGAGGAGCTTGACGGCCTGCTCCTCGCTGGTGCCGAAGCCGCCCGGGGCGACCGGGTCGTCCGGGCTGGGCTCGTCGTAGTCCTCCGGCGGGGGCTCCTCGACCGCCTCGGCGGCCGGGGGCGCGGCCTGCCGGCCCGGGGAGGCCGCGGACCGGGACGCGGGCGCGCCGGTCCTAGGCGCCGGGGCCGGCGCCGCTCCCGTCGGCGCTTTTGGGAGGCTGCCCGCCTCCCCCACTTCGCACCGGATCTTCCAGGTGCCGCCGAGGACCTCGCCGAGGACACCCACGACGATGCCGTACGCGGGCTCCTTCTGGAGGTTCTCGGCGTGGAAGGCGTGCTTGAAGGCGAGGACCACCTCGCCGTCGTTCGCGTCGGCGATCGTCGCGTCCTGGAGGAGCGCGGCGGTGGTGCGCTTGCGGTCCTTGACCGCCATCATGATCCGGTCCCACTGGCGGCGCACCGACGCGGCCGAGGTGCCGCCCCCGGCGGGCTCGGGCGCGGGCTCGTAGACCGGGGCCGGGGCGGGCTCGGACCAGTCCTCGGCGGGCGGTTCCTCCACCGGTTCGGGTGCGGCGGCAGCCGGTGCGGCCTGGGGTTTCGGGGCCTCCGATGCGTCCTCCCACGGGGGGACCTCGGCCGGGGCCTCGGGTTCGGGTTTCGGGGCCGGGGCAGCTGCCGGCGTCGGCGCGGCCTGGGCCAGCGCGGTCCGGACCGCGGCCGGGCCGGTCTCGACCGGGGCCGCTACGGGCCTGGCCGGGGCGGCGAGGGCCGCGCCCGCGGCGCGCTGCTCCAGGGTCTCCAGGCGCTGCATGAGCCCGGCCATGGACTCGTCGGAGCCGGGCAGGATCGCGCGGACGCAGGCGAGTTCGAGGAGCAGGCGCGGGGCGGTGGCGCCGCGCATCCCGGCGAGTCCGGCGGCGACGACCTCGGCCATGCGCGTGAGCGTGGAGGTGCCCATGCGGGTGGCCTGGCTGGTCATCTTGCCGAGCTGGTCGGCGGGGGCGTCGACGAGGCCGAGGGTCCCCGCGTCGGGGACCTGGGTGAGGACGAGGAGGTCGCGGAGGCGTTCGAGGAGGTCGCCCGCGAAGCGGCGCGGGTCGTGGCCGCCTTCGACGACGCGCTCGACCACTTCCATGACGGCGGCGCCGTCGGCGGCCGCGAACGCCTCGCACATCTCGTCGAGCAGGCCCGCGTCGGTGACGCCGAGGAGGCCCGCGGCGCGCTCGTAGGTGACGCCTTCGGCTCCGGCACCGGCGATGAGCTGGTCGAGGACGGAGAGGGTGTCGCGGGCGGAGCCGCCCCCGGCGCGCACGACGAGCGGGAGGACGTCGTCGGCGACGACCGCGCCCTCCTCGTCGCAGAGCTTTCGGCACAGCTCGCGCATGGCGGGCGGCGGGATGAGCCGGAAGGGGTAGTGGTGCGTGCGCGAGCGGATGGTCGGGAGGACCTTGTCGGGCTCGGTGGTCGCGAAGATGAAGAGGACGTAGTCCGGGGGCTCCTCGACGAGCTTGAGGAGGGCGTTGAAGCCGGCGGCGGTGACCATGTGCGCTTCGTCGATGATGTAGATCTTGAAGCGGGAGTCGACGGGGGCGAAGACGGCGCGTTCGCGCAGCTCGCGGGCGTCGTCCACGCCGCCGTGGCTGGCGGCGTCGATCTCGATGACGTCGACGGAGCCGTGCCCGGCGGCCGAGAGCGCGACGCAGGAGCGGCACTCGCCGCAAGGCTCGGGGGTGGGGCCCTGGGCGCAGTTGAGGGAGCGGGCGAGGATGCGCGCGGAGGAGGTCTTGCCGCAGCCGCGGGGGCCGGAGAACAGGTACGCGTGGTTGAGGCGGCCGGCGCGGATGGCGTTGATGAGGGGTTCGGTGACGTGCTCCTGGCCGACCACTTCGGCGAACGTCTGCGGCCGGTATTTGCGGTAGAGCGCGAGTGCCACGTCGTCCTCCTGCTGGTCGCCCCGCGGCGGTACGGGTCCTCTGGCGGCGCGGTGCTTGCGGCGGCGCCGCCCGCGCGGCGCCGTTGTCACGGGGCGCGCTCGGCGGTGCCTCGCGGCGGTGCTCTCGCGCGCCTCCAGCCAGGGTACGGCCTGGGTCCGACGTTCTGCGGCTGACCGGTGGTCTTGGTGCGGCGGGCACACGGACGGGTGCGGCAGGGGCGGGTGCGGCCGGCTGCCGCCGACCTCGCGGACCCGGTGCCCCGGTGACTGCGGGCAGGTGACGACCGCGAACCGCCCGACCCCGATCACCGACCAGTGCATCCGGCAGGGAGACCGCGGCGCCCGCCCTGACCGGGGGCGGGCGCCGCGGCCGGCTCACTGCGCGGACAGCGCCTCGGTCGGCGAGAGCCGCGAGGCCCGCACCGCCGGGTACAGGCCCGCGACCGCCCCGATGAACAGGGTCGCGGCCACGCCGCCGACGCTCGCCCAGTACGGGACGACCGTCGGCCACTCCCGCACCGCCGCGAACCCCGCCGTCACGGCCGTCCCCAGCAGCACCCCGCCGACGCCGCCGAGGGCGCTCAGCAGCAGCGACTCCGCCAGGAACTGGGTCCGGATCTGCCCCTTCGTGGCCCCGAGCGACCGGCGCAGGCCGATCTCGCTGCGCCGCTCCAGGACCGAGATGACCATCGTGTTCGCCACCCCGACGCCGCCGACGAGCAGCGCGACGCCGCCCAGGCCCAGCAGCATTCCCGTGAACGCGGTGTCCACGGCGTTCTTCGCCGCCAGCGCGTCCGAGGGCCGCGAGACGGTGACCTCGTCGGGCGCCTCGGGGTTCGCGGTCGTCGCGAGCACGCCCGCGACCTCCTCCACGTACCGCTCCTCGGCGCGCGCGTACACGGTGGTCGGGTGCCCGTCGAAGCCCAGGTACGCGGCGGCGGACTCCCATCCGACCAGCACCGAGAGGTCGAGTTCGCCGGCGAGCGCGACCGGTTCGAGGATGCCGACGACGGTGAACCACTGCCCGGCGAGGTACACCTCGACGCCGCTGCCGACGCTGGAGATGCCGAGCTGCTTCGCGGACTCGGCGCCGAGCACGGCGGCCGGGTACCGGGCGGTGGCGGCGTTGAGCCACGCCCCGTCGGCGAGTTCGGCCCCGACGGTGTCGTAGAGGTCGAGTTCGGCGGCGCGCACGGTCATGCCGCCGCTGCGGCCCTCGGGGATGTGGTCGGACCGGTAGACGTTCGCGTCCGGGACGTTCCCGGTGGCGGCCACGGCGTAGACCGGGTCGATCCGGGCGACCATCGCGGTCGCCTCATAGGGGAGGACGCCCTCCTCGCCCGAGATCATCGACGTGCCGGGCTCGACCCGGAGCAGGTTGGTGCCCAGGGCGGCGAGCTGCCGGTCGAGTTCGGCCCGGCTGGAGGAGGAGATGCCGACGACGGCGATCATCGCGGCGATGCCGATCGCGATGCCCAGCGCGGAGAGCCAGGCCCGCAGGGGCCGGGTGCGCAGGCCGGTGGCGCCGACGCGGACGACGTCCCCGGTGTACATCCGGGCGGGGCGCAGCGGCCTCGCGTCGGGTGCGGGTACCGGTACCGGCGGCGGCGGGCCTGCGGGGGGCCCGTCGGTGGTGGCGGTGGCCATTCAGACCACCTCGCCGTCGCGCATGGCGACCTGCCTGGGCAGGGACCGGGCGATGTCCTGGTCGTGGGTGATGACCACGACCGTGGTGCCGGCCCCGTGCAGTTCGTGCAGGAGGGACATCACGCCGGCGCCGGAGGCCGAGTCGAGGTTGCCGGTCGGCTCGTCGGCGAGCAGGACCGCGGGTTCGCCGACGATGGCGCGGGCGACGGCCACCCGCTGCCGCTCGCCGCCCGACAGCTCGTTGGGGAGGTGGTCGAGGCGGTGGGCGAGGCCGACGCGTTCGAGCGCGTCGGCGGCGCGGGCGCGCCGGTCGGGGCCGCGCCGCCCTGAGTAGAGGAGGCCGTCGGCGACGTTGTCGAGGACCTGCTGCCCCACGGCGAGGTGGAACTGCTGGAACACGAACCCGATCCTGGTGGCGCGCAGGGCCGAGAGCTGCTTGTCGCGCAGCTTCGCCACGTCGAACCCGTCGATGCGGACCGATCCTTCGCTGGGCCGGTCGAGGGTGCCGATGAGGTGGAGCATCGTCGACTTGCCCGAGCCGGAGGGGCCGACGATCGCGCACATCTCGCCCGCCTCGATGCGCAGGGAGACGCCGCGCAGGGCCCGGACCCCGCCGGAGTAGGTCTTCGAAACGTGTTCGAGTTCGACGACGGGCCGGGGTCGCGGTTCCGTTGCGGCACTGGCTGTTGCGACGCTGGTAGTTCCGGCGCTGGCTGTTGCGCCGGTTGCTGTCGCGACACCGCCCGGTGCGGCGCCACCGCTCGGTGCTCCGCCGGTCTCGGCGAGGGCGCTCATGAGGGCACCACCACGGCCTGGCCCGCTTCGAGCCCTTCGCCGCTCACCTCGACGTAGCCGTCGGCGAACAGGCCGGTCTCGACCGCGACGACCTCGGTGGTGTCGCCGTCGACGAGTTCGACGCCGTAGCCGCCCTCGGCGAGGCCGAGGAGGGCCTCGACGGGGACGGTGAGGACGTCGGGGGCGCTCTCGCCGGAGAACCCGACGTCCACGGACGCCTGGTCGAGCGCGTCGAAGACGGCCGCGTCGTCGGCGGCGACGGTGACGTCGAGGTAGGTGACGTCCTCGGTCTCCCCGCCCTGCCCGGTCTCCTCGGTCACCGCGGTCTCGGAGGCGGTGACGGTGCCGGTGGCCTCGGTGCCGTCGGGGAGCGTGATGGCTACAGGGTCGCCGACGACCACCAGCTCCTGGTCGTCGAGTTCGACCTCCACGGTGACGACCTTGTCGAGGCCGGTGTACGTGAAGGCGGCCGCGCCCGGCTGGGCCGCGGAGCCGAGCTGCGGTTCGACGGTGTCGACGCGGATCGCCGCGGGGGTGAAGACGACCCGCCCGAGGTCGACCCGGCCGGTCTCCTCGACGCCGAGGTGGTCCTGCCACTGCTCGACGGCGTCGGCGGTGGCGTCGGTGAACTCGTCGTCGACGGTGAACCCGTCGTAACCGAGCTTCGAGAGGTTCTTCTCCAGCTGCTTCACGTCGGCGCCCTCGGCGCCGACAGCGAGGGTCCGGTAGGCGGGGAGGGACCCGTAGAGGAGGACCACGGGCGCGTCGTCCACGGAGTAGAGGACGTCGCCGCGTTCGAGGACGTCGCCCGCGGCGGGCAGGCCCGTGAGGGTGCCGTTGAGCAGGCACGCCATGTCGAGCGCGTCGCCGTAGCCGAGGTCGCCGGCGACGGCGACGGTCTCGGTGAGGGTCTGCCGCACGACCTCGGCGGTCGCCGGGGTCTCGGTGGTGGCCTCGGCCTCGGGCTGGTCGAGGAACGAGCGGAGGTCGACGCCGAGCGCGGCGGCGACGGCCGCGGCGGCGGCCAGCGCGATCGCGGCGCCGGCGACGGCCTTGCCGGTGCGGCCCCTGCCGCGGCGGCGGGCCGCCATCACTCGTCCTCGCTGTCGTTCTCGGGGCCGCCGGGGCCTTCGGGGCGCAGGTCGGCGCAGGCGGCGTCGGCGTCCTGGAACTCCTGGCTCTGCGGGTCGAAGCCCATGTCGCCGTTCATGATGATGCCGCCGTTGGGCTGGGGGTCCGGGAACTCGGTGATGCCGTTCTCGCGCATGCACTCGGAGTATTCGAGGAGCTGGGCGTAGATCTCCGGGTCGACGTCCTCGCCGCCGTCGGGGCCGGGGCGCATGTCCTCGCAGGCGGCCTCGGCGGCCGCGAACTCCTCGGACTCGGGGTCCATTCCCTCGGGGAGGCCGAGGGTGATGCCGCCGCCGTCGTTCTGCTGCGGGTCGGGGAAGTCGGGGACGCCGTTGTCGCGCATGCATTCGGAGTACGCGAGGGCCTCTTCGAAGCCGTCGAGGTCCTCGCCGTCGCCGCCCTCGTCAGAGGCGGACTCGGTGGCGCCGTCGACGGAGGCGACGCCGCCGTCGTCCGCGTCGTCGCCGCAGGCCGCGGCCGAGAGGGCGGTGAGGCCCAGGAGGAGTGCGATGAGGTATCGCCGCATGGTGGTGCCTTTCGTCGTCGTGGTGCGGCCGGAGGGTCGGCGTCCCCGGCCGCGCAGCCAGTACAGCGGGCGGGGCGTTGCGCGGCCGTCAGCCGAAACGGCAATGCCGCGGCAACACGGGGCGGGCGAAGATGGGAGGCATGAGGATCCTGGTGGTCGAGGACGAGCCGCTGCTGGCCGACGCGGTCGCGGAGTGGCTGCGCGGCGAGTCGCACGCGGTCGACGTGGCGCTCGACGGCGGCGCGGCGCTGGAGCGGTTCGGCGTCAACGACTACGACGTGGTGGTCCTGGACCGGGACCTCCCGGTGGTCCACGGCGACCAGGTGTGCCGCGAGATCGCGGCGGCCGGCGGCGAGACGCGGGTGCTCATGCTCACGGCCGCTTCCGAAGTCGACGACCGGGTGACGGGCCTGTCGCTGGGCGCCGACGACTACCTGCCGAAGCCGTTCGCGTTCCGGGAGCTCGCGGCCCGCGTGGCCGCGCTGGGCCGCCGGTCCCGCCGGGCGGCGCCGCCGGTCCTGGAGCGGGCGGGGGTCACCCTCGACGTGCACCTGCACCAGGTGTTCCGCGACGGCCGGTACGTCCCGTTGTCGCGCAAGGAGTTCGCGGTACTTGCGGAGCTGCTGCGCGCGGACGGGGCGCCGGTGTCGGCCGAGACGCTGCTGGAGAAGGCGTGGGACGAGCACACCGACCCGTTCACGCAGGCGGTGCGGATGACGATCCTGAAGCTGCGCCGCAAACTCGGGGACCCGCAGGTGGTCCTCACCGATCCTGGAGTGGGGTACCGCATCCGATGACGCTGACACTGCGGAGCCGGCTGACGCTGGTCTACGGCGGGCTGTTCCTGATCGGCGGGGTGCTGCTGCTCCTGCTGACGTACAGCCTGGTCGCGAACACGACGCCGGGGACGGCGAGCATGATCACGTCCCGGCAGGGGGCGCCGTCGCCGACCGGGCCCGCCGAAGACTTCGTCACCGAGGACCAGAAGATCCAGATGCTGCTCACCGAGAACGTGTGGGACGACGCCCTGGAGGCGATCAGCACCCAGGGGTCGCTCGCGCTCGTGCTCGTGGCGGTCGCGACGATCGCGCTCGGGTGGCTCATCGCGGGCAGGATGCTGCGGCCCCTGACGCGGATCACCGACACGGCGGCGCGGATCGCCGAGGCGCCCGCGGCCGGGCAGGGCCTGCACGAGCGGATCAAGGTCGAGGGCACACAGGACGAGCTGCGGGAGCTCGCCGAGACGTTCAACCGGATGCTGGAGCGCCTCGACCACTCCTTCGACGGCCAGCGTTCGTTCATCTCCAACGCCTCCCACGAGCTGCGCACGCCCCTGACGGTGACGCGCGCGCTCCTCGAAGTGGCCGTCAACCGCCCGGGCGCCTCCCCCGAGGTCCGCCAGCTCGGCGACACGCTCCTGGAGGTGAACGCCCGGCACGAGCGGCTCATCGACGGGCTCCTGCTGCTCATGCGCTCCGACCGGGAGCTCCGCGAGCGCTCCTACCTCGACCTGGCCGACGTCGCCGAGCACGTGGCGGCCCAGACCCCGGCCCGCGGCGTCGCGGTGACCACCGACTGCGCGGAGGCCCCGATGCGCGGCGAGCCGGTACTCCTGGAGCGCCTGGTGCAGAACCTGGTCGAGAACGCGGTCCGCTACAACGACCCCGAGGACGGCTGGGTGAACGTGGCCACCCGCACCGACGACGCGGGCCGCGCCGTGGTCGAGGTGTCGAACTCGGGCCCGGTGGTGCCGGCGTTCGAGGTCCCCGGCCTGTTCGAGCCGTTCCGCCGCCTCGGCACCGAACGCCTCGCCACCGCCTCCAAGGGCGCCGGCCTCGGCCTCTCCATCGTCCGCGCGGTCGCCCGGGCCCACGGCGGCCAGGCGACCGCCACCGCCCGCCCCGAGGGCGGCCTGGTGGTGACGGTGTCCTTCCCGGCGAGCGGGTGAGGGGGCAACGCGAAAGGCCCCGGCGTGTGCCGGGGCCCGTCCGTTCGGAGCCGCCTGACGGAATCGAACCGTCGACCTATTCATTACGAGTGAATCGCTCTACCGACTGAGCTAAGGCGGCTGGGTCTCCCACGCACCCGTCAGAGCCCGCTTATCCTTGCTGCCTTCCGGCCCTGGGGAGGTTCACGCGATAACGCCGCATGGGAGACGGGCGAAAGTCTACCGCATCCGCCCGCCCCCGCCGAACGGGGAGCGGCCGCCAGGGTCCCGGTGCAACGCAGGTCACCTCGCTCAACCCGGTTGGAGCGCGCGCAGGGCGTCCGGTAGGGTTCTCGACGGAGGATTCGCATAGTGGCCTAGTGCGCACGCTTGGAAAGCGTGTTGAGTGAAAGCTCTCAGGGGTTCGAATCCCCTATCCTCCGCCACTAGTACCGGGGCAGTTCTGCTCCGGTTTTTTCTTGCCCGGAACCGCCGGGACGCGGAACGGGGCGGGACCGCAAGGTCCCGCCCCGTCTCACTGCCTGTCAGCGCTTACGCGCCGCCCTCGCCGGCCATGCCGCCGCGCGGGCCCGCTCCCGGGCTCTTGGGCGGCATCGTGCCGGTCCCGGCCCCCGGGCTCTTCGGGGCGCGCTCGCCGGCCAGTTCGGCCGGCGGCGTGTCCGGGATGCCCGCGGGCTTGTCGGCGCCGCGGAACGTGAGGTTCGTCTTCTCGATGTCCTTCGGATCGCCGTCGACGTCGACCACCACGATCTGCCCGGGCACGAACTCGTTGAAGAGGATCTTCTCCGAGAGCGTGTCCTCGATCTCGCGCTGGATCGTCCGGCGCAGCGGCCGCGCGCCGAGCACCGGGTCGTAGCCCTTGTGCCCGAGGTACAGCTTCGCGTTGTCGGTGAGCTCCAGGGCCATGTCGCGGTTGGCGAGCTGGTCCTCGATGCGCTTGACCATGAGGTCGACGATCGAGACGATCGCCTCCTGGGTGTGCTTCGGGAACACGATCGTGTCGTCGATGCGGTTGAGGAACTCGGGGCGGAAGTGGTTCTTCAGCTCCTCGTTGACCTTCTCCTTCATCCGCTCGTAGTCGCCGCCCTCGGACGCGTCGGCCTGGAAGCCCAGCGACACGGCCTTGCCGACGTCCCTCGTGCCGAGGTTCGTGGTCAGGATCAGCACCGTGTTCTTGAAGTCGACGATGCGGCCCTGGCCGTCGGTGAGGCGCCCGTCCTCCAGGATCTGGAGGAGCGTGTTGAACACGTCCGGGTGGGCCTTCTCGATCTCGTCGAACAGGACCACCGAGAACGGCTTGCGCCGGACCTTCTCGGTGAGCTGCCCGCCCTCGTCGTAGCCGACGTAGCCGGGAGGCGCACCGACCAGGCGCGACACCGTGTACCGGTCGTGGAACTCGGACATGTCGAGCTGGATCAGCGAGTCCTCGGAGCCGAACAGGAACTCCGCGAGCGCCTTCGCCAGCTCGGTCTTGCCGACGCCCGAGGGGCCGGCGAAGATGAACGAGCCGGACGGGCGCTTCGGGTCCTTGAGCCCGGCCCGCGTGCGGCGGATGGCCTTGGAGACGGCCTTGACGGCGTCCTCCTGGCCGATGATCCGCTTGTGGAGCTCGTCCTCCATCTTGAGCAGGCGGGAGGTCTCCTCCTCGGTCAGCTTGTAGACCGGGATGCCCGTCCAGTTCGCGAGGACCTCGGAGATCATCTCCTCGTCGACCTCGGTGACCTGGTCGAGGTCGCCGGCCTTCCACTCCTGCTCGCGCTTGGCGCGCTTCTCGTGCAGGCGCTTCTCGGTGTCGCGCAGGCGCGCGGCGGCCTCGAAGTCCTGCGCGTCGATCGCGGACTCCTTCTGGCGGCGGGTCTCGGCGATCTCCTCGTCGATCTCGCGCAGGTCCGGCGGTGCGGTCATCCGGCGGATGCGCATGCGCGCGCCCGCCTCGTCGATGAGGTCGATCGCCTTGTCCGGCAGGAACCGGTCGGAGATGTAGCGGTCGGCGAGCGTCGCGGCCTGCACCAGGGCGCCGTCCGTGATGGAGACGCGGTGGTGGGCCTCGTAGCGGTCCCGCAGGCCCTTGAGGATCTCGATGGTGTGCGCGAGCGACGGCTCGGCCACCTGGATCGGCTGGAAGCGGCGCTCCAGGGCGGCGTCCTTCTCGAGGTACTTGCGGTACTCGTCGAGGGTGGTCGCGCCGATGGTCTGGAGCTCGCCGCGGGCGAGCATCGGCTTGAGGATCGAGGCCGCGTCGATCGCGCCCTCGGCCGCGCCGGCACCGACGAGCGTGTGGATCTCGTCGATGAACAGGATGATGTCGCCGCGGGTCTTGATCTCCTTGAGGACCTTCTTGAGCCGCTCCTCGAAGTCGCCGCGGTACCGCGACCCGGCGACGAGCGCGCCGAGGTCGAGCGTGTACAGCTGCTTGTCCTTGAGGGTCTCGGGGACCTCGCCCTTGGTGATCGCCTGCGCGAGGCCCTCGACGGCGGCGGTCTTGCCGACGCCGGGCTCGCCGATGAGCACCGGGTTGTTCTTGGTGCGCCGGGACAGGACCTGCATGACGCGCTCGATCTCGCGCTGGCGCCCGATGACCGGGTCCAGCTTGCCGTCGCGCGCGGCCTGGGTCAGGTTGCGGCCGAACTGGTCCAGCACGAGCGAGCCCGACTGCTGCGACTCCTGGGAGGTGCCGCCGGCGGTCGCGCCCGCGGGCTCCTTGCCCTGGTAGCCGGAGAGCAGCTGGAGGACCTGCTGGCGGACCCGGTTGAGGTCGGCCCCGAGCTTGATGAGGACCTGGGCGGCGACGCCCTCGCCCTCGCGGATGAGGCCGAGCAGGATGTGCTCGGTGCCGATGTAGTTGTGGCCGAGCTGGAGTGCCTCGCGGAGGCTCAGTTCCAGGACCTTCTTCGCCCGGGGGGTGAAGGGGATGTGCCCGGAAGGGGCCTGCTGCCCTTGGCCGATGATCTCCTCGACCTGCTGGCGCACGCCTTCCAGGGAGATCCCCAGGCTCTCCAGGGCTTTCGCCGCCACGCCCTCGCCCTCGTGGATGAGGCCGAGCAGGATGTGCTCCGTGCCGATGTAGTTGTGGTTGAGCATCCTGGCCTCTTCTTGAGCCAGGACGACCACGCGTCGGGCACGGTCCGTAAACCGTTCAAACATGCGCTTCTGCTCCTCGCGTCCGCCGCTACTTCGTCGTCGTTACTGGTCGTGGCTTGCAAAACCCTGTGGGTACACCTTATCCCCCGGGTCCGCGGACGGCGGGTGCCACGGTGGTGACAACAAGCGTGCACCCTCGACCATTCCACGTGATAACAGGTTCGCTCTGAGCGCAATACCCGCGCGGCGCCGCGCCAATCAATGGCGAGGCCGCACCGGCACTCCGGATGACGAGAAACGCCCGCTCCCCGGGAGGGGGAGCGGGCGGAGCGATCGGGCGCCGGACTAGTTGTGCGCAGCGTTGTATTCCTCGACGATGGCGGCCGGAATGCGGCCGCGGGGCGACACGTTCTTGCCGTTGCGCTCGGCCCACTCGCGGATGGCCTTGTTCTGCTCGCGGTCGACGGACTGGCGGCGCGGGGCGACCGCGGCGCCGCGGACGGGGCCGCGGGGGGCGCCGAGCGAGTACCGGCCCAGTCGGGTGCCCGCCTCCTGGAATTTCTCCAGCGCGTCGCGCAGTTCTTTGGCGTGCGACGCCGACAGGTCAATCTCGTAGGCCTGCCCGTCGATGGCGAATTTGACCGTCTCCTCAGCGGTGCTGCCGTCGATATCGTCGATCAGGATGACCTGTGTCTTCTTCGCCATGGCAAATTCCCCTCGGACCCGGCCCAGTGCCTATTGCTCTTGTTAGTGCCAGAGCATATACGAGTCCCTAAGAGAAAGGAAAGAGGGTGGGCGGAAAGATTTGTGAATGAATCGCTACCGTCCAGCTCACGCCGTGGCAAACGGCAAGGCGAACGGTGCCGTGAATGGTTCGCGGCGGGAGGCGGAAAGGGACCGCACCGGGTATTCCGCTTCCGGCTCGGTCGATGCCGGGGCGGGGTCCCGATGCGGTCCCTTTGCTTTGCTATTCGGGTTTCACCAGGGGGAAGAGGATCGTCTCGCGGACGCCGAGTCCGGTGAGCGCCATAAGGAGGCGGTCGATTCCCATGCCCATCCCGCACAGGGGCGGCATCCCGTACTCCATCGCGCGGAGGAAGTCCTCGTCGACGCCCATGGCCTCGTCGTCGCCCTTGGCGGCCTGCCTGGCCTGGGCCTCCATGCGCTCGCGCTGGACCACGGGGTCGATGAGCTCGGAATAGCCGGTGCCGAGTTCGAAGCCGCGGACGTAGAGGTCCCATTTCTCGGTGAGGCCGGGAGTGGTGCGGTGGCCGCGCACGAGGGGGGAGGTCTCCTCGGGGTAGTCGTAGACGAACGTCGGCGCGTGGAGGCCGTCGACGACCAGGTGCTCGAACAATTCCTCGGCGAGTTTCCCGGGTCCCCACTTGGGGTCGACGCCGAGTTCGACTTTGTCGGCGTAGGCCCGCAGCACCTCGTAGGGCGTGTCGACGGTCACTTCTTCTCCGAGCGCTTCGGAAAGGGACCCGAAGAGGGTGATCTCCGCCCAATCCCCGCCGAAGTCGTAGCTCGTGCCGTCGGCGAGTTCGACGGTCTCGGAGCCGTACACCGATCGGGCCGCGCCTTGAATGAGCGACTTCGTGAGCGCCCCGATCGTGCGGTAGTCGCCGTACGAGCGATACGCCTCCAGCATCGCGAACTCCGGCGAATGCGTCGAGTCGGCGCCCTCGTTCCGGAAGTTGCGGTTGATCTCGAATACGCGGTCGATCCCTCCGACTACGCACCGTTTCAAATAGAGCTCCGGCGCGATGCGCAGGTACAGGTCGATGTCGTACGCGTTCATGTGGGTCACGAACGGCCGCGCGGTGGCCCCGCCCGGCTGGACCTGCATCATCGGGGTCTCGACCTCGACGAAGCCCTCGCCGTCGAGCTGGTCGCGCAGGGACCTGACGACCTTCGAGCGGTTGCGGGCGTTGGCGCGGGCCTCGGGGCGGACGATGAGGTCGACGTAGCGCTGGCGCACGCGCGTCTCCTCGGCGAGGGCCTTGTGCGCCACGGGGAGCGGGCGCAGGGCCTTGCCGGTGATCTGGAAGGAGTCGGCCATGACCGACAGCTCGCCGCGCTTGGAGGAGACGACCTCGCCGGTGACCCCGATGTGGTCGCCGATGTCGGCGAGGCGCTTCCAGTCGGCGAGGGCCTCCTCGCCGACCTTGCCCTGGGAGAGCATCACCTGGAACTCGGTGCCGTCGCCGTCGCGCAGGCGCGCGAAGGCGAGCTTCCCGGCCAGCCGCACGAAGATCACCCGTCCGGTGGTGGCGGCGGTGACGCCCGAGGACTCGCCGTCGGCGAGGTGCCCGAACTGCTCGCGCAGCTCGGCGAGGGTGTGGGTGCGCGGGTAGCCGAGCGCGTACGGCTCCTTGCCTTCCGCGAGGAGGGCGGCGCGCTTCTCGCGCCGGACCTTCATCTGCTCGGGAAGGTCGTCGCCGGTCTCAGTGCTGTCTTGCTCGTGCTCGGTCACGTCTTACAGGGTAAATGCACGCCCCGGCGGACGGCATGCGACTTTCGCCCCGGCGAGCGCGGGTCACAGCCCCGCGGTCGGAGGTCGGGTCGCGGGGCCCCGGTGGCGGGGCGGCGGCTAGCGGTCGGTGACGGCGGGGAAGTCGATGGCGAAGGCCGGGTAGCCGACGACGCGGTCGGGGCTCCCGCCGGTGTCGGCCGAGGTCGCGCGGGCGAGTTCGCGCGGCCGGCGCCCGGTGGCGTCGGCCCAGGCCACGGTCCCGCGCAGGGCGTGGACGCCGCAGGCGTGCTGCGGGGCGATCTCGCGCGGGCGCAGGCTCCGGATGGCCTCGGCGGTGGCGGCGTCGACCCGTTCGGCGGTGGCCTGGTCGTGGTAGTGCGACAGGTCGGTCGAGCAGATGAGCACCGCGTCCTCCCCGGCCTCCTCCAGGAGGGCGGCGATGACGCGCGCGGTGTCGGGGGTCTGGCTCATGCCGCAGGCGACCGGCGTGACCTCGATGTCGTCGCCGAGGGCGACCTGGAGGAACGGGAGCTGCACCTCCAGCGAGTGCTCGGCCTCGTGCGGGAGGCGCGAGGAGCCGACCACGGCGGTGGCGGCGGCGCGGACCAGCCCGAGCGGGGTCTCCCACCCGGTGTAGGGCGCGGCGGCGTGGCCCCGGAGCGGGGCGTGGTGGGAGGGCCCGACCAGGACGACCCGTTTCACGCGCCCGCGGTGGGCGGCGAGCCGCGCGTACACCTGGGCCGCCACGGGACCGGAGTGGCGGTATCCGGCGTGGGGCGCGATGTAGGCTGCCGCGAGCGGCTCGTCCACGGGACCGGCCTCGTCGATGAGGCGCTGGACGTCGCGGCGCAGCCGGTCGGGGTCGGCGGGGTAGAAGCGGCCGGCGACGGCCGGGGGCCGCACGGTTTCGGATTTCGTCGAAGGCATCGCTGGTCTTCCGGTGGTGGGTTGTCGCTGGACTGGCTGCCGGTGTTGGTGGTGTTATCGCTGACTTACTGACGGTGCGGCGATGCGGATCGGTTGCCGCCTGGGACCCCAGTCTCCCGCCGGTCCGGCGAAAACGCCGGGGACGCGCGCACCGCAACGTACGCACTGTCCGCTATCCGACACCGCATACCGGTCAATCCGGTACCAATCACGCACTATGAGGGCTTCCCCACAGCCGGTGCAGGTCGTGGTCTGGCCGTTCGGATCGTGCACGTTCCCCGTGTACACGAACCGCAGGCCCGCGTCGAGCGCGATCCGGCGCGCGCGCCGCAGGGTCGAGGGGGGCGTGGCCGGCACGTCCCGCATCTTGAAGTCCGGGTGGAAGGCCGTGAAGTGCAGGGGCACTTCAGGACCCAGGTGCTCGGCGATCCACGCGCACTCGGCCGCGATCTCCGCGTCCGAGTCGTTGTGTCCCGGTATCAGCAGTGTCGTGATCTCGGTCCACACGTCGGTCTCGTGCACCAGGTATTCGAGTGTGTCGAGGACCGTCCGCAGTGAAGCGAAGGCGGTCTTCTCGTAGAAGTGCTCGGTGAACGCCTTCAGGTCGATGTTCGCGGCGTCCATATGGGAGTACAGCTCCCGGCGGGCGGGGGCGTTGATGTACCCGGCCGACACGGCGACCGCCCGCAACCCCGCCTCGCGGGCGGCGTCGGCGCAGTCGATCGCGTATTCGAGGAACACCGTAGGGTCATTGTAGGTGAACGCGATCGACTTGCACCCCAGCCGCTTCGCGGTGGCGGCGAGCGTCACGGCATCCGCTTGCGAGGAGAGGGTGTCGATCTCACGCGATTTCGAGATGTCCCAGTTCTGGCAGAACCGGCACGCCAGGTTGCACCCGGCCGTCCCGAAGGAGAGCACCGGTGTGCCGGGCAGGAAGTGGTTGAGCGGCTTCTTCTCCACGGGGTCGACGCAGAACCCCGAGGAGCGGTTGTACGAGGTGAGGACGACCTGGTCGCCGTGCCTGGCCCGCACGAAGCAGAGCCCGCGCTGGCCGTCCCGGAGCCGGCAGGCCCGCGGGCAGACCGTGCACTCGATCCGCCCGTCGTCGAGGGCGCGGTGGAACCGGGTGCCGACGGTGAACTCGTCGGCGCCTTCCACTCGCGGCCTACTGGGGGTGAGGGCGGCCATACGACTACGGTAGCTCCCGCAGGGTTGCCTTCGCGTTACGGGCAGCGAAAAGGGCCGCGCAGCCAGTGCGCGGCCCTCCGTTCGTCCGAATGCCCCCGGACGGGGGTCCGTGCTAGTTGAGGCGCTCGCCGGTCACGGCGTGGAACACGTGCTCGTGGCCCGGCTCGGGCACGACGTACACGGTCTCGGCCAGGCGCGGCACGTTCGCCGACTCGGTCCGGACCACGAACCGCTCCGAGGAGCCGTTGTAGGCGGCGTGGCCGTAGACGTACGCCTCGGAGCCGAGCTCCTCGACGAGGTCGACCTCGATCGGGATGCCGCCGGAGGTCTCCGAGCCGAGCTTGCAGTGCTCGGGGCGGATGCCGATCGACACCTGCTGGTCGCCGCCGTCGGCGGTGGCCGCGTCGCGGACCTCGCGCGAGAGCGGGAGGGTCACGTCGCCGAACAGGCCGCCGGCCTCGGTCAGGGTCACGGTCTTGATGTTCATCGACGGGGAGCCGATGAAGCCCGCCACGAAGACGTTCTTCGGGGTGTCGTACAGGGTGCGCGGGGTGTCGCACTGCTGGAGCAGGCCGTCCTTCATGACCGCGATGCGGTGGCCCATCGTCAGCGCCTCGACCTGGTCGTGGGTGACGTACACGGTCGTGATGCCCAGGCGCTTCTGGAGCGAGGCGATCTGCGAACGGGTCTGGACGCGGAGCTTGGCGTCGAGGTTCGACAGCGGCTCGTCCATGAGGAACACCTGGGGCTCGCGCACGATCGCGCGGCCCATGGCGACGCGCTGGCGCTGGCCGCCCGACAGGGCCTTCGGCTTGCGTCCGAGGTAGTCGGAGAGGTCGAGGAGCTTGGCGGCGTCCTCCACGCGCTGCTTGATCTCGGCCTTCGGCATGCGGCGCAGCTTGAGCGCGAACGCCATGTTGTCGAAGACGGACATGTGCGGGTAGAGCGCGTAGTTCTGGAAGACCATCGCGATGTCGCGGGACTTCGGGGGGAGGTTCGACACGTCGGTGTCGTTGATGAAGATCGAGCCCTCGTCGACCTCTTCGAGGCCGGCGAGCATCCGGAGGGAGGTGGACTTCCCGCAGCCCGAGGGGCCGACGAGGACGAGGAATTCGCCGTCCTGGATCTCGATGTTCAGCTTGTCCACCGCGGGCTTCTCGGTGCCCGGGTAGATGCGGGTGGCTCCCGCGTACGTCACTGTCGCCATGATGTTCCCTTTCACTGGCAGGCACGTGCCAGACGATCCGTGGTAAAAGGCGGTTGTCCGCCCTGGCACGGGATCACCATGGGTGCCCCCGCGCCGGGACGCGCGCTGCGCGGTGCGGGCACCGGGGAGCGCAGTGTGAGCCTAGCCTCGGGGGGAAGCCTTTGCCAAGTCGCCCCCGAACGTTTGTCCGATTTCCCTGGGGGCTTTACCGAACCGTTACTCGACCCGCAGGGCCTGGAGCAGGCGCTCGTCCCCCACGACGTCGCAGATCCCGAACGGCAGCCGCCCCCACAGCGCCAGCGCGATGTCCGAGGCCGACCCGGCCGCGCGGGCCTGGAGCTCGGTGCGGGCGTCCGGCTGGTCCAGGAGCGCGACCCGGCCCTCGCGCAGGCGCACGAACCAGGTCGTGTCGGCGTCCTGCGCGAACAGCTGCACGAGCCCGTTCGCGTCCGGGTGCGCCCCGCGCCGGGCCCCGACGGGGATGAACGCCTCGAACGCCTCGGTCACGGTCTCGGCGGCCAGCGCGACCGGGACGGGCGCGGTGGCGCCGACGGCCATCTGGAGGTCCCAGCGGGCCAGCCCGGTGGCGACGGCGACGCGGCGGTGCCAGAACTCGGCCCGCCACTCCACGGGCGCCCACGTCCACGCGGGCGACTCGGGGCCGCGGGCCTCGACGGCGTCGAGGACGGCGGCGAGGGACTGGTCGTAGGCGTCGAGGACGGCCGGGCCGGCCGCGGTGACCGGTGGCGGCTGGGGGACGTCGCGGTCCTCGGCGGGGGCGGCGAACAGGGCGTCCACGGTCCAGCGGTACAGGCGCGCGAGTTCGAGGAGGATGCCGGCGACGGTGGTGTCGGGGCGGGAGGGCGCGACGCGGTCGAGCATCCCGGGTTCGCACACCGAGCGCAGGCCGGCGGCCTCCGTCTTCAGTTCGGTGAGGTAGTCGGTGATGCGCAGCTTAGCCATGGTGACCGCCGTTCCTCGTAGCCTGCGAAAAGTCTAGGCTTTCGGGCGTGACACACGCCAGTCCAACGCCTCGCGGGACCGATCGGAATCTCCTCAGCGCGTACACGACCCTGCGTCTGGGCGGGCCCGCCCGCGAGCTCGTCGAGGTCGGCTCCTCGGAGGAGGCGGTCGCGGTGCTGCGCGCGGCCGAGGGCCCGACGCTGGTCCTCGCGGGGGGCTCGAACGTGGTGGTCGGCGACGCGGGTTTCGACGGCACGGTCGTGCTCCTGCGCGGGGGCGGGATCGAGCGGACCGGCGACGTGGTGCGGGTGCAGGCCGGCCAGGACTGGGACGGGTTCGTCGCGTGGACCGTGGCGAACGGGCGCTCGGGCGTGGAATGCCTCAGCGGCATCCCGGGTTCGGCCGGGGCGACGCCGATCCAGAACGTGGGCGCCTACGGCCAGGAGGTCGCGCAGACGATCGCGGCGGTCCGGGTGTGGGACCGCGAGGCCGACGAGGTCCGCGACCGGTCCCCGGCCGAATGCGGGTTCGCCTACCGGCACAGCGTGTTCAAGCACTCGGACCGGTACCTGGTGCTGAGTGTGGACTTCCGCCTGGAGGAGTCGGCGCTGTCGGGGCCGGTCGCGTACGCGGAGCTGGCGAAGCGCCTGGGGGTGGACGTGGGCGAGCGCGCGCCGCTCGCCGAGGTGCGCGACGCGGTGGTCGAGCTGCGGCGGGGCAAGGGCATGGTCTTGGACGAGGGCGACCACGACACGTGGAGCGCCGGTTCCTTCTTCACCAACCCGGTCGTCGATCAGGCGGTCTTCCACGAGGTCGCCGAGCGCGCGGGAGGCGAGCCGCCGCACTGGGAGACCGACGGGGGCGTGAAGATCTCCGCGGCCTGGCTCATCGGCGCCGCGGGCTTCGAGAAGGGCTACCGCAAGGGCCGTGTCGGCCTCTCCACCAAGCACACCCTCGCCCTGACCAACCGGGGTGGCGCCACCACGGCCGAACTCCTCGCGCTCGCAGGCGAGGTGGCCGACACCGTGGAGGAGAAGTTCGGAGTGCGCCTGCACCCCGAACCGGTCATGGTCGACGTCACTCGCCAACCGCCTTCTAGACCTTTATCTGAACGCTCTAGAACCGGGGAACACCGAGGAATCGGCACCGTCCGCCATTGCTGCCGACGAGCCTGTCGTCGGCGGTCAGCAGCGGCGCGTTCCGCCACTCGGCCACCGCGACGTACGCGGCGTCATAGGCGGTAATACTGCCGCGCATTTCCCACACCCTGTTGGCCAGCACCGAGAACGGTTCAAGGTGGATGTCCATGTCGAGGAGGTCGCGATACGCCATGGCAGCCGCAGTACTGTCGATCGACCCCCTGCGCTCCTCGCGGCGCAGAATGTTCGCGGTCTCGTAATGCAGCAGCTCCGGGGCGAACAATCGCTTTCCCAGGACCTGCTTCGCCACCCATTCGCCGCGCTCACCCGGTTCAATGAGCAGTTCAACGAGCGCGGAGGAGTCGACGACGAGCGTTGCGTCGTCGGTCATCGACGATCCGCATCTCGGGACTCAAGGATGTTCTCGCTGGTGACACTCGAACTCGAAGCACGGACGCGCTCACGGGCCCGCTCGACCACCACGTCGAGCGGCGGACGGGCAACGATGTCTTCAAGCTGGCTGAGCATGAACTCCTGCAACGACTGCCGCTGCCGAGCCGCACGCGCGGCGAGTTCATCCCGCCACTCCTCAGGCACATGCCTGATGGTCATACTCGTCTCACTCATGTATGCATTTTAGCAGCACAGAATGCAAAATGGCATCATCTAGCGGAGCAGCGCGGCCGCGTCGAGGGCCGTGTAGGTCGCGATGATCCCCGCGCCGGCGCGCTTGATGCTCGTCAGGGACTCCAGGATCGCGGCGTCGCGGTCGATCCAGCCGCGTTCGGCGGCGGCCATGAGCTGCGCGTACTCCCCCGAGATGTGGTAGGCCGCGACGGGAACGGGGGACCGTTCGGCGGCGGCGCGGACCACGTCGAGGTACGGGAGCGCGGGCTTGACCATGACGATGTCGGCGCCCTGCTCGATGTCGAGGTCGATCTCCAGCAGCGCCTCGGTGGCGTTCGCGGTGTCCTGCTGGTAGGTGCGGCGGTCGCCCTGGAGCTGGGACTCGACGGCGTCGCGGAACGGCCCGTAGAAGGCGCTGGCGTACTTGGCGGCGTAGGCGAGCAGGCCGGTGTCGGTGCGCCCGGCCCCGTCGAGGGCGGCGCGGACGAAGCCGATCTGGCCGTCCATCATCCCGGAGGCGCCGAGGAGGTCGGCGCCGGCGTCGGCGAGGGCCAGGCCCATCTCGGCGTAGCGGTCGAGGGTGGCGTCGTTGTCGACCGAGCCGTCCGCGCGCAGGACGCCGCAGTGGCCGTGGTCGGTGAACTCGTCGAGGCACAGGTCGGGGATGACCACGAGGTCGTCGCCGACCTCTTCGCGGATGGCGCGGGTGGTGCGGTTGAGGATCCCGTCGGGGTCGGTCGCGCCGGAGCCGACGGCGTCGCGCACGGCGGGGACGCCGAACGGCATGAGCCCGCCGAGTCCGGCGCGGGCGGCCTCGACGGCGATCTTGCGCGCGGAGTCGACGGTGTGCTGGTAGACGCCCGGCATGGTGGCGATCTCGACGGGCTCGCTCAAGCCCTCCTTGACGAACAGGGGGAGGACGAGGTCGCTCGGGTGGACGCGGGTCTCGGCGACGAGACGGCGAAGGGCCGCAGTGCGGCGCAGCCTCCGGGGCCGGATGACGGGGTATTCGGAGCTGTGCGGCACTGCGGCCACTTCCCTTCTCGTGTAACGACGCTCTAGCGGAACCTCAGGGCCGTGGGGCCCTGGACCTTCTGGCCGCGGCGGGTCTTGATCGGGCCCTCGGCCAGGCGCTGCTTGAGCTCCGTGGCGTACTCGGCGAGCGCCTCGATGAGGTCGGGCACCGAGGCGTTCTCGGGCTTGGCGTCCACGCGCAGGCCGAACTCGGTCGCGGTGTCCGCGGTGGCCGGGCCGATGCACGCGACGACGGTGCGCTGGTGCGGCTTGCCGGCGATGCCGACGAGGTTGCGCACCGTGGAGGACGAGGTGAACAGGACCGCGTCGAACCCGCCGGACTTGATGGCGTCGCGGATGTCGGCGGCGGGCGGCGAGGCGCGCACGGTCCGGTAGGCGGTGACGTCGTCGACCTCCCAGCCGCGCTCGGAGAGGCCCTGGACGAGCGTCTCGGTGGCGATGTCGGCGCGGGGCAGGAGCACCCGGCCGACCATGTCGAGGATCGGGTCGTGGGGCGGGAAGACCTCGAGGAGCCCCTCGGAGGACTGCTGCCCGGTGGGGAGGAGTTCGGGCTCGATGCCGAACTCGCGCACCGCGTTCGCGGTGGCCTCGCCGATGCAGGCGATGCGCAGGCCGCCGAACGCGCGGGCGTCGAGGCCGTGCTCCTTGAACTTCTCCCAGATGGCCTTCACCGAGTTCTGGCTGGTGAAGACGATCCACGCGTAGCGGCCGTCGACGAGGCCCTTGATGGCCCGCTCCATCTGGGCGGGCGTGCGGGGCGGCTCGACGGCGATGGTCGGGACCTCGCACGGGATGGCGCCGTAGGCGCGCAGGCGCTCGGACATGACGCCGGCCTGCTCCTTGGTGCGCGGGATGAGGACCTTCCAGCCGTAGAGCGGGCGGCCCTCCCACCAGGCGAGCTCGTGGCGGTCGTCGACGCCGGGGCCGATGGTGAGGACGACCTGCCCGGCGTAGCCGAGCGCGGCCTCCACGAACGTGTCCACCGAGGAGGTGGTCGTGTACTCGGTCTCGCCGGTCGCGTCGCCGGTGACGGCCACGGCGGTCTCGCCGGAGACGCCGCCCGCGAGGAGGATGTCGCGCAGGGAGGAGAGGTCGGAGACGTCGGCGGTGACGGTGAGGGAGCCGCGCTTGATGGCGTCGGCGATGACCAGCGGCTCGACGGAGGCGATGTCGTCGATGTCGATGACGGTGCGGATCTCCCCGGGGGGCATGCCGGCGTAGACCGCGACGGCCTGCGCGTGGCTCATGCCGGGGATGACCTCGAAGCGGGCCTGCTCGGCGGAGGCGGCCTTGATCTCGGCCTTCGCGAGGCGGTTGGGGTAGGCGTCGCCGACGACGAGGCGGGCGATGTTCTCGCCCTCGCGCGCGGCGGCGGCCATGAGCTTGCCCTGGTCGCTCGGGGAGGACTCGATGAGCCGGAGCCGCGTGTCGTCGCCGTTGATCTCCTTGGCCGCCTCGATGAGCGACTGCGGCAGCGACCGGTCGTAGTAGACGCGGTCGGCCTCGCGGATCGCGTCGAGGGCGCGCTTGGTCAGCAGTCCCGGGTCGCCTGGGCCGGTCCCGACGAAACGCACGCGGCCCACCGGCTTACGGGCACTGGTCATGTTCTCTCCATCAACAATCGTCTGAGCTCGGCATCTACTTCAACAGCTTGTCGGCACCCGCTTCGAGCAGGTCCTCGGCGAGCGACCTCCCCGCGGCCGCCGCCTGGGCGGCCAGCTCGTCGCCGCCCGCGTCGGCGAGCGTTGCGGTGGTCGAGAGCCGTTCGACGACGGCCCCGTCGACGGAGCCGACGGCACCGCGCAGATACAGGTCGACTTCCCCGGGGTCGGCGCCTTCCGCGATGTCGGCGAGCGCGGCGACGGGAGCGCTGCACCCGGCTTCGAGTCGTTGCAGAAGTGCGCGCTCGGCGGCGACGGCGGCCTGCGAGTACCGGTCGTTGAGCTTACTTGAGATCAGCGCAGATGTCATGTCGGCTTTGCGGCATTCGACCGCCAACGCCCCTTGTGCCGGAGCGGGAAGCATCACCAACGGGTCCAGGTACTCCGTCACCTCGGCCTGGCGGCCGACCCGCTTGAGGCCGGCGGCGGCGAGGATCACCCCGTCGAGGTCCTTGCCGACCCGGCCGATGCGGGTGTCGACGTTGCCGCGGATCGGCACGCACTCGAAGCCGCGCCCGAGGGCGTTCAGCTGGGCGATGCGCCGGGGCGACCCGGTGCCGATGCGGGCGCCGGGCCCCAGGTCGGCGAGGGTGCGGCCGTCGAGGGCGACGAGGACGTCGCGCGGGTCCTCGCGCGGCGGGACGCCGATGACGAGGTGCTCGGGCTGGGCCGTGGGCAGGTCCTTGTACGAGTGGACCGCGATGTCGATCTCCTCGCGGTCGAGGGCTTCGCGGAGCTGGTTGACGAAGACGCCGACCCCGAGCTCCGCGACCGGGACGGTGGTCCCGTCCCCTGTGGTCTTGATCTCCACGAGTTCGACGTGCTCCCCCGTCAGGCGTGCGATCGCGTCCGCGATCATGCCGCTCTGCGCGAGGGCGAGCTTCGATCCCCTGGTCCCGACTCGGATCACGGGCTTCGTTCCCTTCTCAAGGCTGCGCGGGCGCAGTCGTTCCTGATGCGGACGGGGCGAGGACGTCGGCCACGGGGGCCGTCGCGGGGCTGATCTTCAGGGCCTCGGCGAGGTGGTCGCCCTCGGCGGCGGCCAGCGCCGCGGTGTCGAGGGCGAACAGGTCGCGCAGGGCGCGGGCGTAGTCGGGCGCGCCGGGCTGGCCGGCGAGCTCGCGCACGCGCACGGTGGGCTCGTGGAGCAGGCGCTGCACGACCCGGTGGACGGTGCGGGCGACCTCGGCGCGCTGGTCGTCGGTGAAGTCGCCGCGGCGGGCGACGCGGGAGAGCTCGGCGTCGACGATGTCCGCGGCGGCGGCCCTCAGGGCGGCGACGGTGGGGGTGACGGCGGCGGCGCGCAGGCTCTCGTTGTAGGCGGCGATCTCCTCGTCGAGCAGGCGCTCGACCTCGGCGAGGGTGTCGGCGGCGGCCCCGGCGGCGTCGGCGCGCTGGATCCGGGCGATGTCGACGACGGTGACGCCGGGCAGGAGGGCGACCTCCTCGGCGACGTCCTTGGGGAGCGCGAGGTCGCAGACGACGAGGGGGCGGGTGCGCCCGGCCAGGTGGGCGGCGCGCAGGACCGGCTCGGGGGAGGCGGTCGCGCACACGAGCAGGTCGGCGCCGGCGGCGAGGGAGGCGAGGTCGTCGTAGGGGGCGGCCTGGGCGTCCCAGACGGCGGCGAGGCGCTCGGCCTTGGCTCGGTCGCGGTTGGCGACGGCGAGGGAGGCGACGCCGGCGCGGGCGAGGGTGGCGGTGGCGAGCGAGCCCATGGAGCCGGCGCCGACGACGGCGGCGCGGGTCTCGGTGAGGCCGTTGCGGAACCCGGCGCGGGCGAGCTCGCGCTCGGCGAGGTCGAGGGCGGCGGTGACGATGGAGGGGGCGGCGGCGTCGACGTCGGTCTCGGCGTGGATGCGCTTCCCGACCCGCAGGGCCTGCTGGAACAGCTCGTGGAGGTGGCGCCCGACCTGGTCGGCCTCGCGCGCGGTGTCGTAGGCGTCGCGGAGCTGGCCGAGGATCTGCGGCTCGCCGGCGACCATGGAGTCGAGGCCGGCGGCGACGCGGAAGGCGTGGGCGACGGCGTCGGCGCCGTGGCGCACGTACCCGCAGGAGGCGAAGTCGAGGTCGGCCTCCATCTCGGTGAGGCCCCAGATGCGGTGGAGCTCGTCGACGACGGCGGCGAGCCCGCCGTGGAAGCTGGCGGCGACGGCGTAGACCTCGACCCGATTGCAGGTGGAGAGGACGACGGCCTCGCGGATCTCGCCGCCGCGGAGGAGGGCGCGGGCGAGGTCGGCGGCGGCCTCGGGGCCGACCGCGAGGCGTTCCAGGGTCTCGACCGCTGCGCTGCGGTGCGAGATGCCGACAACCAGGAGGTTCACTTCACCGTTCCCGTCTCTTGTTGATCTGGGTGTGCGAACTGCCGAGCGACTTGTGGTGCTCATGGAACGAGAGGATCTGCAGCTCGACGGCCAGGTCCACCTTGCGGACCGCCACCCCCTGCGGGACGGCGAGCACGCACGGCGCGAAGTTGAGAATGCTTGTGACACCAGCATCTACGAGGAGGTCGGCCACGTGTTGGGCGGCCGCGCCGGGTGTGGCGATCACCCCTATGTTGATGCCTTCGTCACGGACGGCGCGGGCGAGGAGCGCCACGTCGCGCACCGGGAGGCCGTCGAGATCCCTCCCTATGATGCCCGGGTCGGCGTCGAAGAGGCCAACGATGTCGAAGCCCCGCTCGGAGAACCCGGGGTACCTGGCCAGGGCCTGCCCCAGGTGGCCGAGGCCGATGATGGCGACGCGGGAGTCCTTCGTGAGTCCGAGCACACCGGCGATGTGGGTGGCGAGGGCGGCGACGCTGTAGCCGACGCCGCGCATCCCGGACGCGCCGAGCTGGGACAGGTCCTTGCGGAGCATGGCCGAGTTCACGCCCGTGGAGGCGGCCAGGGTCTCGGAGGAGACGGTGTCGACGCCGGACTCGGAGAGGGTGCCGAGGGCGCGGAGGTACTCGGGCAGGCGCCGGACCACGGCGGCCGGCAGGTCGGCGGCGGTGGCCGGCGGGGCGCCGGCGGCCCGCTGGTCAGTGCCTTCACCGGTGGTCGTCAATGCTGGAGCTCCAGGTCCGATCCCGCGCCGTTCACCGGCGCGCCACTCAGCTTAGGACGCGCCGCGGACGGGAGGTCGCACAGGCAGCGCTCACGCCGCGGTCGCTCGGGCGGGGGCGGGTGTCGCGGGGAAGGCGGCGGGGTGAACGGGACTCGGCGGCTCGCGGGCGCCGCGCGGTACACCCCCGTAACACCGGGCGGAGCCCGGCTGTACCGAATGTGCGAACGTCCCGGCGAGCCGCCGTCCGACAGAATTTTGCCCTAAAAGACCGATCTCGGGCGGTATTTCAAGGATTCTCCGGTGTGTCGCCTCAGGAGGGCGGGGACTCGAGGTCCCGGAGCAGGCGCGGGACGTCGACGTCCCAGTAGCCGTGCTCGCGCCCGTCGAGCAGGAGCACCGGGAGCCGGTCCCCGTAGTCGCGCGCCAACGCGGCGTCACCGGCGACGTCGGTCTCGGTCCACGCCTCGCCGGTCGCGGCCCGCACCCGGTCGAGCGCCTCGCGCGCCGCACCGCACAGGTGGCAATCCCTTGTAGTCAGCAGCACCAGCCTGTTCACCCTGCTCCCTCCGTCGAAATGAAAAGCCGGACGGGATCGCACAGCTTGTGCGACACCCTCCGTCATTCCTCGCTCACTATTGAGGCACAACCGGTCCGCGGCCGCGGACCACCGAACGTTTGGGGAGGTAATGGTGGGATTCCGCCCCCGCAACGAAGGGTACGCCGGCGCATCGGGCGCGCGCCGACATCGACCCTTCCACACCCGTCACCGAGTGCGACACGCCGATCGCAAATACGCGTCGCCGACCCCGCGGATTTCTAGACTCAGGCGGGTCAGTCCCTGCGGGACCCGTTACTCGGCCCGACGACCCCTCACACGAGGAGGCCACTAGTGCCCGGTATTGCACCGACCCTGGCTGCCATCAGCCACGACTCGGCAGTGCTCACGACAGACATCGCCCCCCTACTCCGCTCCGGTTCGATCGCCGACGCCCTGACACGGCTCCCCGGTCCGACCTTCGAGCGCCTCAAGCAGGCCGTGTGGACGGTCCTGAGCCTGGACACCGGTACCGCCGAGCAGCACCAGGTGCGGCCCGGACGCGGCACCGGCCCGGGCGCCGCCGGCGGCGCGCCCGGAGGCGCCGCCGAACCGCGCGGCACCGAGAACCACGAGGACCAGGTCGACGGCGACGAGGTCGCCGACCTCGTCGCGCGCGCCCAGGACGGCGACCCGGGCGCCTTCGGCGAGATCTACGACCGCTACAGCGACACGGTCTACCGCTACATCTACTTCCGCGTCAACAACGCGCAGCTCGCCGAGGACCTCGCGTCCGAGACGTTCCTGCGCGCGCTGCGGCGCATCTCCAGCTTCAGCTGGCAGGGCAGGGCGTTCGGCGCGTGGCTGGTGACCATCGCGCGGAACCTCGTGGTCGACCACTTCAAGTCCGGCCGGTACCGGCTGGAGATCGTCAAGCCCGACGTGCTCGGCGCCGACGAGAAGGACTCCGACCCCAGCACCTCCCCCGAGACCGCCGCACTGGAGAAGCTGACGAACGCGACGCTCCTGACGGCGGTCAAGAAGCTGAACCCCGACCAGCAGGAGTGCATCGTGCTGCGCTTCCTCCAGGGCTTCACCGTCGCCGAGACCGCCCGCACCATGGGCAAGAACGAGGGCGCGGTCAAGGCGCTCCAGTACCGGGCCGTGCGCACGCTCGCCCGGCTGCTGCCCGACGGCTTCCGAGGCTGAGAGGCCGACCGATCCCCCACGAACCCGTCCCGGCCGCGTGCGTCGGGAACCCGACAGAACCCGTTCCCGAGGGCTTCGGCCCGCTAACCCGTAACCGACGGCCCGCCTCCTCACGGCGGACCGCAACTGCCAGGTCAGGGCGCTCTACCGGCCCGATACCGCCGCGAAACCCCACCGCGACGAGGACGATGTGGTCCGAAACGCAAGGTTCGCGGCGAACCGTAACCTCAGGGGCTACTCGTGCGTTGTTCTCAGTACAGGAGCAGGATCCATGCAGTGAGAGGGGGTGTGCCCGGTGACATTGAACCCGATGGAGCGCCGACGCGCGGAGGAATTCGCGCGGCTGCTTGACTCAGGAGGTTCCCCCCTCACTAACACGCGCCGCAGCGACGCATCGGGCGCGTCGGCCGAAGCGTACGCCGAACTCGTCGGCGTCACCGAACGGCTCGGCGGGCTGGGCGACCAGCTCATCAACGCGAGCAGGCCCTCGCGGGACTGGCAGGACGCCACCCGCAGGCGCCTCATGGCGGTCGCCGCCGAAGAAGGCATCGGCGTCACCGCCAGGGCCCGCGCCAGCGCGGCCGTGCCCGAGACGACGCGCGCACCCGTCCTCGACGAGATGTTCCCCCGCCGCCCCCGCGGCGGCCGGCGCATCGCCATCATCGCGGCACTGCTCACCGGCACCGTCGCCATCTCCGGGGTCTCCGCGGCCTCCGGCGACGCCCTGCCCGGCGAGACGCTGTACAACGTCAAGCGCTCCACCGAGCGCGCGCAGCTCGCCCTCGCCGGCAACGACCTCGGCCGGGCCCAGCTCTACCTGGAGTTCGCCCGCACGCGGATCCAGGAGGCGGCCCTCGTCGCCGACGACGACCGTGCCGCGGCCGACGCCCTGGAGGACGCCGCCTCGGAGCTGAAGAGCGCCAGCGCGCTCCTCGGCGAACTGGCCGTCGCAGGCGACGACCCCGCCCCGCTCGACTACCTCGACCTGTTCGCCAACGAGCACCGCTGGGTGCTCGACGACCTGGTGAGCGGGCTCGACGGCGAGGCGCAGGACGCCGGCGAGGAACTCGCGTCGGTCCTGGAGGCCGCCGCGCTCCGCTCCGTGGAGCTGCGCGGCTCCCTCGACTGCACCGACCCCGGCGGCGAGGCCGACGAGCTCGGCCCGGTCCCCGGATCGTGCGCGCAGAACGCCGTCGACGCCACCGTGCCCGCCACCGAGGGCGCCAGCGGCGCCACCGCCGAGGAGCAGGGCGCCGAACCCGGCGGCGGCGAGACGACCGGCGGCACCGACCCGGACGCGGCCACCACCGCCGGCCCGGCGGCCGAGGACGAGGGCACGCCCGCGTCCGACCCGACCAGCGGCGGGGCCGGCAGCCCCGCCGTCACCGACGGCGAGACGACCCCCGCGGCCGACGACGACGTCCTCGGCGAACTCACCGGGATCATCTCCGACCTGTTCAATTGATCACCGCCCGCGGCAAGGGCGGCTGAAGCGCACGGCAAGGTGCGGCACGGGACCGGGACACCGCACGGCGTCCCGGTCCCCTTGTGCGCGCAGGTCGGAGCGAAGGCCGCATATCCGGCCACGACCGGGCACGGAGCACGCTCGGGACGATACATGAACAAGCCCACACTGGAAATTCACCGGGCTCGCGTCCTCGCGTTACAGGGCGTCTGCCTTGGGCTTGTAGGCTTTCAAGGTGTCTGAGATCGAGGCTTCCTCCAGCGCCTCCGCCACACCCCGCCCTTCGGCCGCGCGGGGCGGCGGCGTCGCTCGCACGCAATCCAACGCCCACTCCGTCGTCGTGGAGCCCGCGGCTCCCGGCGAAGACGAACTCGCCCACAGTCCCTCCGCGGCGTTCTTCGACGTCGACAACACCCTCATGCACGGCGCCTCCACGTACTACCTCGCCCGCGCGCTGGCCCGGCACGGCGTCCTCTCGGGGCGCGACATCCTCGGCTTCGCGTGGAAGCAGGCCCGGTTCAAGTTCCAGGGCGTCGAGCACCACGGCCACATCTCGTCGATCAAGTCGTCGGCGCTCGAACTGGTCGCCGGGTACCCGGTGGACGAGATGCGCGCCCTGTGCGAGGAGGTCGTCGACCGCGACATCTCCCCGCGCATCCTCGCGCCCGTCCGCAGGCTCGCCGAGCGGCACCTGGAGACGGGCCAGGAGGTGTGGCTGGTGACCGCGAGCCCGGTCGAGCTGGCGGGGGTCCTCGCCACGCGCCTGGGCCTGACCGGCGCGCTCGGGACGATCGCGGAGATCGAGAACGGCTGCTACACCGGCCGGCTGGTCGGGGACCTCATGCACGGCCCCGCGAAGGCCGACGGCATCGCGCAGCTCGCGGCCGAGCGCGGCCTGGACCTGGAGCTGTGCACGGCGTACTCCGATTCGGCGAACGACCTGCCGATGCTGCGGAAGGTCGGCCGCGCGATCGCGGTCAACCCCGATACGCGCCTGGCGCGCCAGGCCCGCCACCACGGGTGGCCGGTCCTGGACTACCGGCGCGGGCGCCGCGCCGCGAAGCTCGCGCTGCCCGCGGCGACCGCCGCGGGCGTGGGCGCGGGCCTGCTGTACCTGTACAAGTCGCGCGAGCGCGACTAGCCGTCCTTGGACACCGCGCAGCGGCTCACCCTCGCCGGGGCGGCGGTGCTCGCCCTCGCGTGGCTCGCGTGGCCCTCGCCCGAGCGTCCCGAGGCCGCGGTGCCCGTGGCGGTACCGACGGTGTGGGCGACGTGGGACGCCGAGCCGGTCGACTGGCCTGGCGTGGTCGGAGGCCGGGCGTGGACGCCGGTGAAGGTCCTCGACGACGGCGCAGCGCTCGGCACGGACGAGTCCGGGAGCCTCCTGTACGTCGAACTCGGTGCGCCTGAAGCGGATCTGACGGTGGTCGCGGAGCCGGGCGGGGTCCCGGGGGTGGTCGCCGCGGCGGCCACGGACGAGCGGATCGCCTGGATCAGTTCGGTCCCCGACGAGCGCGGCCGGGTGGTCTCGGAGTTGTGGACGGCCCCGCGCGGCGCCGACGGGCGGCCCGGGGAGCCGGTGCTGCTGACGGCCGACACCGGGGACGTGATCGCGTCCGGTTCGGCGTACGACCTCCAGTTCGCGGCCGAAGGGCTGCACTGGCTGGCAACGGCCCGCGGCGCGGAGCTGGTGACCGAGCACCGCTCGGTCCCGGTCGGCGGCGGCGAGGTGGCGGTCACCGGGCACCTGGGGGCGTGGCAGGCCGCGGCGTGGCCGTGGCTGGCGAGCGCGGGGTCGGACTCGCTGGGCGGGGCGCGCCTGGTGCGCACCGACACCGGCGCGGGCGTGCGGGTGTTCTCGGGGTCGGAGGAGCTGACGCTGTGCTCGGCGACGTGGTGCCGGCTCGTGGTCAACGCCGACGACGGCGCGAGAGTGGACCTCGTCCGTCCAGACGGGACCGAGCGGGTGACCGTGGCCGAGGGGTTCACCTCCGCGGTGTCCCCCGATGTGGGACTGATCGACCGGTTCGAGCCGCTCGCCGCGCGCGGCGTCGGGACGGGCGACGCGACGGAGCTGACGCTGTTCGACCTCCAAGCGGGAGAGGCGTACCTGGTCGCGTCCGGTGCGGGCGCGACGGGCGCGGACGCACGGCGCCTGTGGTGGTCCACGGGGACGGACGAACTCCTGGTGTGGCACGTGCTCGACCTCACGGACCTGGCGTAATGCGAAGCGTTCGCGCGCCCGGCGCGGGTAACGTCGATGCCGTGACCACACCGCACAGCGCCCCGGGGGCGGGCCCGGCCCGCCCGCAGATCATGGGGGTCCTGAACATCACCCCGGACTCGTTCTCCGACGGCGGGCGCTACCTGGACTTCGGCGACGCGGTCGCGCACGGCGAGCAGATGGGCGCCGAGGGCGCCGACCTCATCGACGTGGGCGGCGAGTCGACCCGGCCGGGCGCCGAGCGGGTGGACGCGGCGACGGAGACGTCCCGCGTGGTGGACGTGATCGCGGCGCTCACCGAACGGGGCCTTGCGGTCTCGATCGACACGACCCGGGCCGCGGTGGCGGCGGCGGCGATCGGGGCGGGCGCGAGCGTCGTCAACGACGTCTCGGGCGGCCTGGCCGACCCGGACATGGCGGGGGTCGTGGCGGACGCGGGCGTGCGGTGGGTGCTCATGCACTGGCGGGGGCACTCCTCGGACATGCAGCGGCTGGCGGCGTACGAGAACGTGGTCGCCGACGTGAAGGCGGAGCTGGAGGACCGGGTCGAGGCGGCGCTGGACGCCGGCGTCGACCGGGACAACCTGATCCTGGACCCGGGCCTGGGGTTCGCGAAGTCGGCGGAGCACAACTGGCGGCTGTCGGCGCACCTGGACGAGTTCGTGGCGCTGGGGTACCCGGTGCTGTTCGGGTCCTCCCGCAAGTCGTACCTGGGGCGGCTGCTGGGCGACGAGAGCGGGAAGCCGCGCCCGGTGGGGCAGCGGGAGGCGGCGACGCTGGCGACGTCGGTGCTGGCGTTCGAGGCGGGCGTGTGGGGCGTGCGGGTGCACGACGTGGCCGGGACGGCCGACGCGCGCGCGGTGTGGGCGGCGACCCGCGCGGGGCGCTAGCTGACGGATCGGCGACAGCACCCGGTCGGGTCCGGGCCCGGAAACCGGTGCTGGACTGCGCGTTCACACCGCTCCCATCGGATCGGTCGGATTTTCGTGCCGTCTCGGAAATTGGAACGGATGTTGCCGATTCGTGCAACACACCCGTAGCATTCGCCTCGTACTTCATCCAGAGCAGCCGAGGGGTCCGGCCCTGCGACGCTGCGGCAACCACCGACGCGCCTTCCACGGCGCCGCGGCAGGTGCCAAATCCGGCCCGCCACGAGCGGGGAAGATGAGGGAGGAGCCTTCTCGCATGTCCAATGCCCTGTTCGCCGACAGCCCTGCCAAGGGACTCGTCTGCCGCAACTGCAACGCCACCTACGACCTGGTCGCCCAGCACGCCTGTTGGCAGTGCTTCGGACCCCTGGAGGTCGACTACGACCTGGACGAGCTCGCGAAGGTGACGCGGGAGCGGATCGAGGCCGGGCCGCAGAACATCTGGCGGTACGCGCCGCTGCTGCCGGTCGGCGTCCACCTCGAGGACCGGGTGAGCCTGAACCCCGGCCTGACCCCGCTCATCGACGCCGTCCACCTCGCGAAGGCCCTCGGCATGCGGAAGCTGTGGGTCAAGGACGACAGCGCGAACCCGACCCACTCGTTCAAGGACCGGGTCGTGTCGACCGCGGTGTCGGCGGCCGTGAAGCTCGGCTTCGAGCGGCTCGCGTGCGCGTCGACGGGGAACCTCGCGAACTCGGTCGCGGCGCACGCCGCCCGCGCGGGCCTGCCGTCGATCGTGTTCATCCCCTCGGACCTGGAGCCGGGCAAGGTGGTGCAGTCGGCGATCTACGGCGGCACGCTGGTCGCGGTCGAGGGCTCGTACGACGACGTGAACCGGCTGTGCTCGGAGCTGACGGAGACCGACGACTTCGAGAAGACCGCGTTCGTCAACGTGAACATCCGCCCGTACTACGCGGAGGGGTCGAAGACCCTCGGGTACGAGGTGGCCGAGCAGCTGGGGTGGCGGCTGCCGGAGCAGGTCGTGGTGCCGATGGCCTCGGGCGAGCTGCTCACCAAGATCCACAAGGCGTTCGAGGAGGCCGCGGAGATCGGCCTGACCGAGCCGGGGAAGGTGCGCGTGTTCGGCGCCCAGTCGGCCGGGTGCAGCCCGATCGCCGACGCGTTCTCCGCGGGCACCGACGTGATCACGCCGGTGAAGCCCACGGGGATCGCCAAGAGCCTGAACATCGGCGACCCGGCGGCCGGGCCGTACGCGATCGAGGCGTGCCGCTCTACGGGCGGCGGGATGGCGAAGGTCTCCGACGACGAGATCCGGGACGGCGTGAAGCTCCTCGCCGCGACCACGGGCGTGTTCGCTGAAACGGCCGGCGGGGTCGTCGTCGCTACGCTCCGTAAGCTCTTGGAGGCGGGGCAGCTCGATCCGGACGCCGAGACGGTCATCTACAACACCGGTGAGGGCCTGAAGACGTTGGACGCCGTGTCGTCCCTGGTGGGGCCGACGCATACGGTGAAACCGTCGCTGAAAGCGGCCAAGGAAGCGGGATTCCTGCAATCCTGAGTGGAGTCGGGAGTTCGGAATCCGTGCTCGTCAAACGCTTTCCGAACTCCTGAAATTATCACTCACAGTGACCGATGTGAAGGGTTGTGTCGGGTACCCGACAAAAAGAAGAGAACTTCGGGTCTTGACCGTATTCACTGAATGAGCAAGAATTCTTCTTGCGGGAGGCCGCAGACGTCCTGTCGCCACTCACCCGGTTGACTGCGAGTCCTGGGGCTAGAACGTGTCGAGCAGCGCCAGCCGGTGTCAGGAACTGCGGTCTCCCGACCATGCCGTCCCCGGTCAGTGTATTACCGGAGGCCCGCTCCCCCAAACCTTCCCAGCGCGACGAGCGCTATCGGCTTGCCCGCGCCCGCGCGCTCTGCCAGGCTCGGGCCATGACGCATTTCGACATCGTCCGGGTGGACCCGGCCGACCACCTGCTCGTCCGGTCCTGGCTCGCCGCACAGGAATCGGTCCAAGAGCACGACTTCCGGGGCCTGAGCCCGTGGCACCCGCTCGGCGCCCTCACCGGCCTGGTCGTCCACGACCCCGACAGCCGCCGCGAGAAGTGGGCGGCCGTCTGCGACGGCGAGGTCCTCGGCTACCTCAACCTGAACCTCTCCGACCGCGACAACACGCACCTCGTCGGCTTCGAGGCCGGCGTCAGGCCCGACTCGCGCCGCCACGGCATCGGCTCGGCCCTGCTCCGCCACGCCGAGGAGCGCGCCGCCGAGGAGGGCCGCACCGCGATCTGCACCTGGCTCGCCGTCCCGCACGAGGACTCCCCCGACGTCCGCGGCGACGGCGGGCCGTTCCTGATCGGCAACGGCTACCAGCGCTCCCTCGAAGCGGCCGTGCGGGTCTGCGAACTCGCGGCGGTCGACGAGGAGGCCCTGGACCGGCTGTGGGACGAGTGCGGGGAGAAGTCCCGCGAGTTCGAGCTCACGACGTTCCACGGCGTCCCCGACGACCGGCTCATCGACGGCATGGCGTACCTCCACCAGCGGATGTACACCGACATGCCGCTGGGCGAGTGGGACCTCCAGGAGGGGCGCATCACCGCCGACACGGTGCGGCAGTGGGAGCGCCAGCGCCTCCTGCGCGGCCAGCTCAACATCCAGACCGCGGTGGTGCACAAGGAGAGCGGCGACGTCGCCGGGTTCACCGAGATCCAGGTCCACGCCGCGGAGGAGCGGCACGCCTGGCAGGGCAACACGATCGTGGACCCGCGCTTCCGCGGGCACAAGCTCGGCACGCTCCTCAAGATCGCGAACCAGCGGCGGCTGGAGCGGATGCGGCCGTTCATGCGGTACGTGTGGACGGGGAACGCGGAGTCGAACACGCAGATGATCGCGATCAACGAGGCGGTCGGCTACCGCCTGGCGGGCCACGAGACGGTGTTCCAGAAGAAGATCGGCTGAGGACGGCCCGGCCGGGCCGTCCCCGTTCATGCTGCCGTGAACCGGGCGGCGTTCACTCGCTACTCGACCAGCCGCTCGTGGATGCGGCGGCGCTCGGCGTGGAGCTCGGCGATGCGTTCCTGTGCAGACAGGTCCCCGTCGCGGGCGGCGGCGCGGAGGCCGTGGATCTCGACCTCCAGGTCGAGGCCGCGGCGGTTGAGTTCGAACAGGCTCCCGGTCGTCGCGGGCTCGGGCGTCTCGCGGATGAGCCTGGCCCCCGCGGCGGTGACGCCGAAGGGGGCCAGGCGCTTCGCGTCGAGGGTGAAGGCGCGGCGGTGGCCGGTGACCTTGTCCATGCGGTCGCTGCCCTCGCTCTGCATGTGGGAGAGGCCGGTGTGGGCGTAGAGCCACCACGGGGTCTCGCCGTCGAGATGGCGCACGTTGTAGTCCCAGGGCACGAGCGACTGGGCGATGGTGCGGTGGTTGCTGCGGTAGACGGTGCCCGCGTTCGGGGCGGGTTCGAGCAGGCTGAGGCCGATCGAGGGGCTGTGGTGGTAGGCGCGGTGGCCCGTCGCCTTCGACGGGACCCAGTTGCAGCCCAGGACGGGCGAGAGGATCACGGACGAGCGGTGCCCGGCGGCGAGGTAGGCCGCGGCCTCCTCGTGGAGCCTCGCGGCCAGGCCGCGGTGGATCGCGTCGTCGTCGTCCAGGCGGGTGGTGAGGACCCAGTTCCGCTTGCGGGCCTTCGCTTCCCGGCGGACCCAGGCGGTCAGGTCGGGGACGAAGTCGCGCTTGAGCTCGGTCTCGGCGAGGCGGAGGTAGGGGCGGCCCTCGGCGAGGGCGTCGAGGCGCTTGCGCGCCTGCGGGGGCATGTCCCGGTCGACGGCGACGACCCAGGTGAAGTCCCGCTCGACCTGGGCGTCGAGCGAGGCGAGCGTCAGGTGCTCCATCATGAGCTGGCGGTAGGCGAACCACTGCTCGTCGAAGACGCCGATCCCGTGGCGGGTCGCGATCACGTGCAGGAAGTCCGTGGACCGGGGGGCGGCGGCGCGCAGGCGGCGCAGGGCGGCGGGGAGTCTCGGGCGCATGGGATCACTTCCTGTGGGCGCGGGCGGGGCTCTGAAAGGACAACGCCCGGACCATGTGGACGGTTGCCTGCTCCTGAGTGAACGGTCCGCCAACACTCCGTGTCAGGCGAGGCGTGCGCGCCACCAGTCCAGGGTCTCGCCGAGCGCGGTCGCGGTGTCGGTCGCCTTGTCCCCGAACGTGTCCGTGAAGTCGTGCGACTCCATGAGGTACGGGCCGTCCCACTGGTGGCGGGTCTCGGCCATGCCTTTCATCGCGGGGGCGAAGGCGCCGACGACGTTGATGAGGACCCACCAGGGGAGGCGCGAGACGCGCACGGGGCCGCGGCCGAGGAGGCGGGCCGCCTCCTGGATCATCTCGCGCTGGGAGCGCGCGGGCGCGGAGGGCACGTGCCAGGGGCGGCCCCAGGCGCGGTCGTCGCCGCCGAGGCGGATGAGGGCGCGGGCGACGTCGGGGATGTAGGTGAAGGTGTGGGGCGCGTCGAGGTCGCCGAAGACGGTGACGCCCTTGCCTTCGATGACGGGGCGCATGACGCGCTCGCCGAGCATGGCGTCGGCGAGGGCGCCGGGGCCGAAGTAGTCGGAGCCGCGGGCCTCGGTGAAGCGGAGGTCGCCGGCGGCGTGGAGGGCCATGGCGTCGTTCCACATCTTGATGCGGATCTGCCCCTTGTGACCCGGGGAGTTGAGCGGGGTGCGCTCGGTCATGGGGGCGGTGACGGGGCCGTAGACGTAGAGGTTCCCGGTGTTCACCAGGCCGGCGCCGTGGGCCTTGGCGGCGGCGAGGATGGCGGCGAACATGGGCGGCCACTCGTCGGCCCACTGGTGGTAGCCGGCGGGGTTGGCGCAGTTGTAGATGACGTCGGCGCCCTTGGTGGCGGCGGTGAGCGCCGCGGCGTCGCGGGCGTCGACCTTGACGTGCTCGATCCCGGCCTGCTCGGGGCCGCCGGACCGGCTGAGCACCCGGACCCGCTCACCGCGCGAGGCGAGGATCGAGGCGACAGTGGAGCCGATCTGGCCTTTGCCGAGGATGACGTGGTCGGTCATGGGGGTTCCCTTCATAAACGAGAGCACCGCTCTCTGTTGAGAACAACGATCGCACACATCCGAGAGAAAAACAAGAGCACCGCTCTCGATTTTGAGCACCATATCTCCACTGGCCCCATCACCAGGAAAAACACCACGCGGCTCACCCGATCAGCAACCACCCACCCCCGGTAAGCCCCACCCGCCGACCCCTCCACCCCGAAGAAACCACCCCACAGGCCACCGTTATCCACACTTGGTCAAAAGTTATCCACAAGTAGGAACTTCGCATTCGCCATTCCACTACCCGTTCTGTTGTAGTGGATAGCAAAAACGTCATCCGCTGTCGGCGGGATGGCGGCGACACAAGGGGATTCGCGAAACGTCGCTCCATACCGAGGCCCGAACAGCGCGGGAAGCCACCCGCGCCCGGGTCCCCGTCGACACACCCGCTCCGCGCGGAGCACCGCGGGCGGCCGACCTGACGAGGCCGACCGCCCGCACCACAACCAAACCGAACCCGAGCAACCCAAAAACCCGAACCCGAACTCGAACTCGCGAACTCGAACTCGCACTCGGCCCCAAGCTCAGGCCCTGGCCCTGGCCCAGAATCGGGCCCATGCTCAACTCGGGGCCAGGCCCAGAATCGGACGGGGGCCCAGGCCCGAACTCCGGCCCAGGCCCGAACTCGGGCCCGTCCCTGGGCCCAGGCCCGCACTCGGGGCCCAGGCCCGAACTCGGGCCCGGGTCCGGCCCCGGGTCCGTATCCGGATCCGGGCCCGGGGACGCCGACGGGCCCTGCGGCTCCCCGCTCTAGCCCTCGCGGGTCTGGGCGTAGTTCTCCAGGTATTCGAGCTGCTCGGGGTCCAGGCTCGGGCGGACGCGTTCCATCGCCTGCTCGACGTGGGAGGCCGTGACGATGCTGGCGTCGAGGGATTCCCGCATGGCCGTCAGGGCGGCCTCGCGGACCAGGGCCGCGCAGTCGGCGGCCGAGTAGAGCCACAGCTCGTCGGCGACCGCGTCGAGGTCGACGTCGTCGGCGAACGGGACGTTCTTCGCGTTGGCCCGCAGGATGTCCGCGCGGCCGTGGGCGTCCGGCGGCGGGACGTAGACGAGGCGTTCGAGGCGTCCCGGGCGCAGCAGCGCGGGGTCGATCATGTCGGGGCGGTTGGTGGCGCCGACGACCACGACGTCGCGCAGGGCCTCGGCCCCGTCGAGTTCGGTGAGCAGGGCCGCCACGACCCGGTCGGCGGTGCCGCCGTCGGTGCCGCCCCCGCGCACGGGGGCCAGCGCGTCGAGTTCGTCGAAGAACATCAGGGTGGGGCTGGCCTGGCGGGCGCGCCGGAAGAGTTCGCGCACGTTCTTCTCCGACTCGCCGACCCATTTGTTCAGCAGCTCGGAACCCTTGACGCTCATGACGTTCGCGTGGCCCTCCCCCGCGACCGCGCGCACGATGTACGTCTTCCCGCACCCGGGGGGCCCGTAGAGGAGGATCCCGCGCGGGGCCTCGATCCCCAGGCGGGTGAACGCGTCCGGGTACGTGAGCGGCCACAGCACGGTCTCTGTGAGCGTCTGCTTCAGGGCCTCCATGCCGCCGACGTCGGCGAGCGTGAGCCCGCCGAGTTCGACCGAGTCCCCGGCGAGGCTGGTGGGGCGCACCGACTCCAGGGCCCCGTCGAAGTCCGTGTTCTGGAGGGCCGTCGCGCCGCCTTCCTTGGCTCGCAGGGCGGCCCGGACGCCGGCCTCGCGGACCATCACGGCGAGGTCGGAGGCGACGTAGCCGGGGGCCCGGTGGGCCACGGATTCCAGTTTCACGTCCTCGGCGACTTTCATCGAGCGGGTGAAGTAGACGAGCAGGTCGCGGCGGGCCTCGGAGTCGGGCATCGGGACGACGACCTCGTGTTCGAGGCGGGAGCGGAGCCCCGCGTCGACGTCCTCGACCTGCGCGGTCGTGCACACCACCGCGTGCTCGCCGGGCTCGGCCAGGATCTCCTCGACGAGGCGGGAGAACATGGTGCCCAACGGGGTGCGGCGCGCGGCCGGGGCCAGGTGCTCGACCCCGCGGACCAGGAGCACCCCGGGGACGGTGAGCGCGGCGACGGCCGAGCGGAGCCGGTCGGCGGCGGCGTTCGCCTCCAGGGCGGCGAGGTCGGAGCCGGAGATCTCGCTGACGCCGGCGCCGACCGCTTCGGCGACGGAGCGGACGATCGTGGCCTTCCCGGCTCCCGAGGGGCCTGAGACGAGCACGCCGAGGGCCATGTCGGTGCCGACGACCTTGAGGACTTCGCGGTGGTTGAAGCCGAGGTCGAGGAGTTCGCGGAGTTCTTCGGCGGGGATCTTCGCGCCCGCGAGTTCGTCGTAGGGGATGGTCGCGACGCCCGGGACCGCTTCGGGCGCACGGGAGTCGGCGAGCGGGGCGCGGCTCTCGGGGCGTGGACGGGAGGCGCTGGCGTTGCCGCCGTAGGAGGCCGGCATGCGGGTGCCGGCGGCGCGTCCGGCGGGGAGCGGGAGGTCGGCGGGGAGGTCGACGCTGCCGCGGATCTCGTGCTGCCATTCGACGCGGGTGTCTGAGGTGATCATGGCGCCGCGGGGCGGGTTGGACTCGACCACGTTGAGCACCATGGTGGTCCAGCCCATGCCGAGGGTGTTGTTGAGGGTCCGGCGGGTGGCGGTGACGGCGTCGCGGGCGGAGCCGAGTTCGATCGGCAGGAGGGAGACGTCGTCGCCTTCGCACACGACCTTCGACAGGAGCGCGAGCCGGAGCGTGTCCGGGTCGATCACGGCGACGGCGGTGGCCGGGCCGGACAGGACCACCCGGTCGGCGGCGGCCAGGTCGACGGGCGCGAGCCGCACCGGGTCGCCGTCGCGGGCGCCGATGTTGCCGAGGGTGAGGTCGTCGGCGTAGAGGGCGCGGCGGGAGGCGTACCGGTCGGCTTCGAGCGCGATCGCGGCGGTCGTGCGCCGCCCCGTGATCCCGACGGCGTCGCCGGGCCGCAGGCCCAGCGCGGTGAGGGCTTCGGGGTGGAGGCGGACGATCCCGCGGCGCGCGTCGAGGGCGGCGCGGGCGCGCGTGGCGGTCAGTGTGAGGGTGCCTGTGTCGGTCACACGGCCCAGCCTATTACGGGCCGGGGCCGATCGGCGACGCTCATGGTCCCGGTCTCATGGGGCGGGGACGGTGCATGGACGAGGGGCTTACGGTGCCGGGTCGGGCCCGGCGGCGCTCCGCCCCCGGCGTCCGTCTTGTGGGGCGGGGTAGTGCTGAGACGGGCCCGGCAGGGCGGACCGGTGTCCTGGACGCGCTCCGGCCCCCGAGGTCGGGGGTGTCGGTGCTCGGTCGCCCCCGTTCACAAGCGTGCCCGCGGGGTGCGACATCGGCGTGCGGCGGCCCCGCGGCGAGCGCGGTGAACCCGCTGTTTCGCGGCGGTGGGCGAGCGCGGCGGCTGCGCGAGCGCGTGCCGTGCCATGTCGCGGACGGATCGGGTGCGGCGCACCGCCCTGCCTCGCCGGCGGGCGTGTGCGGCGGGCCGCCGCGGCGGCCGGACCGTTCGCCTTCTGGGCCCTCCGGCTACTCCTCGGCGGGGGTGAGGTCCATGCGGTAGACGGTCTTGCCGTCCTCCTGGAGGACCGCGGTCGAGGCGCCCTGCTCGGCGAATTCGCGCCAGCGCTCGCCGAGCCATGATTCGGCGTCGCCCTGGCTGCCCAGGTCGCTGTCGGGGGTGTCGAGCGTGTTGCCTTCGGCGTCTTCGAGCTTCCAGGTCCAAGTCATGGGGGCAACAGTACGCGATCGGGCGGTACCCCGCTTTCGCAGAGCGTTTCGGGCGGCCGGGCCCGGGGCCGGGCTTGAGTGGTGGTGCGGTGGAGGGGCGGTCAGTAGTCCCAGCGGTCGCTGGCGGGGGCGGTGACGGGGGTGCGTTCGATCGGGGCGGGGGTGTCGTGGACGCGGCGGGGGCCGAAGGCGGCGCCGAGGGCGAAGAGCGTCCACAAGGGGAGGAGGGCGATCCAGAGCCAGGCGGGGGCGACGGGCATCGGGGAGAGGGTGGCGATGCCGCGGTCGACGGCGTCGAGGACGGCGAGGGCGCCGATGAGGAGGGTGAAGGCGCCGAGGAAGCGGACGCCGGAGCCGTACCAGGAGCGTCCGGCGAGGAGCCAGCCGAAGCCCCAGAGGGCGACGGCGAGGGCTTCGTAGTCGGCGCGGCCGGACCAGACGGCGAGGACGAAGAGGAGGGCGCCGCATCCGGTGGCGATGGCGGAGAAGGTCATCGCTCCGGCGCGGGGCGGGTTGGGGGAGCGTGCGGCGCCGAGCCAGCCGGCGCCGGCGAGGAAGAGGAGGACGGCGGCGAAGGCGACGGCGGCCTGGAATTCGAGGCGGTCGGTGAAGCGGGCGCCGAGCCAGTCGCAGGTGCGGGAGAGGTCGTCGGTGCTCTGGAGGCCGCATTCGGCGGCTTTGAGGGTGCGGAGGGGGTCGCCGATGACGCGGGCGGTGTCGGTGCCGCAGGGCGGGAGGACGGCGGGGGTGGTGCGGTGGGTGCGGGGTTCGTCGAAGCAGTTGCCGACGCCGGTGCCGTCCCACCAGAGGTCGAGGCGGTTGCGGTGGCGGGCGCCGTCTTCGCGTTCGCCGTAGGTGTTGTCGCTGAAGGTGTTGCGGTCGCCGCCGAGGCCGGTCTCCTGGCCGGGGGTGCCCCAGGCGGCGACGGCGGCGGTCTGCTGGTTCCAGATGCGGTTGCCGGTGACGGTGGTGCCGGTGCCGTCGGCGACGAGGATGCCGACGCCGCTGGGGTAGGTGCGGTCGGGGCAGAGGGCGGGGTCGGTCCAGTCGCGTTCGGCGGGGTCGCAGGCGCTGGTGCCGAGGCGGTGGTAGTCGTCGGTGTTGTTGCCGTAGACGACGTTGTCGTCGGCGGTGACTTCGGCGGTGGGGCCGGTGTCGGTGATGACGAGGCCGGTGGTGTTGTCGTGCAGGCGGTTCGCGGTGGCGGTGGCGGTGGTGGCGGTGCCGCGGATCTCGATGCCGGCGCCGTTGCCGGTGGCTTCGCAGCCGGTGACGGCGACGCCGGAGTTCTCGATGAGGATGCCGGCGGTGTCGGCGGTGTCGGCGCGGCAGTCGGTGAGGGCGACGCCGGTGGAGTCGGCGATGTGGAGGCCGGCGCCGTCGCTCTGGAAGGCGCCGACTTCGACGAGGGCGGCGCTTTCGACGGCGGTGAGGCGGAGGGCGGCGCCGCGGGCCTGGCCGAAGGCGATGCCTTGGAGGTAGAGGCCGGAGGCGGCGTGGGCGGTGAGGACGGTGTCGGCGCTGAAGCGGGCGGCGATCTGGACGTCGTCGGGGGTGTCGCCGAGTCCTTCGATCTGGAGGTCGGTGGTCTCGACGACGATGGCGGTGTCGGTGGTGTAGTGGCCGGGGAGGACTTGGATGCGGGTGCCGGGCTGTGCGGCGGCGATGGCGGCGGCGAGGTCGCGGTGGCCGTCGGCGAGGCAGTCCTCTTGGAGGCGTTCGTTGCCGATGCGCTCGTTGTAGTTGACGCCGGCGTTGCGTTCGGTGAAGTCCTCGTGGTCGGCGGTGCAGACGAGGAGGAGGTCGCCGTCGTCGCGGAACGCGGGGGGTGCGGCGGTGGCGGGGAGGGCGGGGAAGGGGTCGGGTTCGGCGATGCGGCTCTCGGTGGCGGTGCCGCCGACGTAGCAGGTGAAGACGAGGACGGCGAGGACGCCGGTCATGAGGGCGAGTGCGGCGAGGCGGCGGTCGGCGCCGGGGGCGGTGAGGCGTGTGGGGGGCACGTGGACAGGTTAGCTGTTGCCGCACACGGTGTGAAGGGGCCCGAATCGGCTGGTGCGCAAACATTTCGGGCGTTGTTCGCGTGGGGGCGCCGTCGCGGCATACCGCCCGTGGTTGGGGCGGTATGCCGCTTGCGCAGCGGCTGCGCCGTCTGCACTGGCAGCCAGTACAGAGAAAGGGAGAACCACTCACTTTACAGTGAGCGGTCCTCCCTCGCGGTACTCAGTCGGCCCGAGTAAGCAACCCTGAAGGGCTGCTTTACATCATGCCGCCCATGTCGCCCATGCCGCCGCCGGCGGCGCCGGCGCTCTCCTTCTCCGGGGCGTCGGCGACGACGGCCTCGGTGGTGAGGAACAGGGCGGCGATCGACGCGGCGTTCTGCAGCGCCGAGCGGGTGACCTTGGTCGGGTCGGGGATGCCGGCGGCCAGCATGTCGCCGTACTCGCCGGTCGCGGCGTTGAGGCCGTGGCCGGTGGGCAGGTCGCGGACCTTCTCCACCACGACGCCGCCTTCGAGGCCGGCGTTCTCGGCGATGGCGCGGAGCGGCGCGCCGAGCGAGCGGCGGACGATCTCGACACCGGTGGCCTCGTCGCCGTCGGCCTCGATCTTGTCGAAGGCGATCGCGCCGGCCTGGGCCAGCGCGGTCCCGCCGCCGGCGAGGATGCCCTCTTCGACCGCGGCCTTGGCGTTGCGCACGGCGTCTTCGACGCGGTGCTTGCGCTCCTTGAGCTCGACCTCGGTGGCCGCGCCGACCTTGATGACGGCGACGCCGCCGGCCAGGCGGGCGAGGCGCTCCTGGAGCTTCTCGCGGTCGTAGTCGGAGTCGGAGTTCTCGATCTCGGCGCGGATCTGGTTGATCCGGCCCTGGATCGCGTCCTCGTCGCCGCCGCCGTCGACGATGATGGTGTCGTCCTTGGTGATGACGACCTTGCGGGCCTGGCCCAGGAGGGACAGGTCGGCGTTCTCGAGCTTGAGGCCGACTTCCTCGGAGATGACCTGGCCGCCGGTGAGGATGGCGATGTCGCCGAGCATGGCCTTGCGGCGGTCGCCGAAGCCGGGGGCCTTGACGGCGGCCGACTTGAAGATGCCGCGGATGCGGTTCACCACGAGGGTGGGGAGGGCCTCGCCGTCGACGTCCTCGGCGATGATGAGGAGCGGCTTGGAGGTCTGGGTGACCTTCTCGAGGGTCGGGAGGAGGTCCTTGATCGCGGAGATCTTCTGGTTCGCGATGAGGATGTAGGGCTCTTCGAGGACGGCTTCCATGCGGTCCTGGTCGGTCACGAAGTAACCGGACAGGTAGCCCTTGTCGAAGCGCATGCCCTCGGTGAGTTCGAGGTCGAGGCCGAAGGTGTTGGACTCCTCGACGGTGATGACGCCTTCCTTGCCGACCTTCTCCATCGCCTCGGCGATGATGGCGCCGACGGTGGCGTCGCCCGCGGAGATGGACGCGGTGTTGGCGATCTGCTCCTCGGTCTCGACCTCGGTGGAGGTGGCCTGGAGGTGCTCGACGACGGCCGCGACGGCCTTCTCGATGCCCTTCTTGATGGCGATCGGGTTGGCGCCCGCGGCGACGGCGCGGAGCCCTTCCTTGACGAGGGCCTGCGCGAGGACGGTGGCGGTGGTGGTGCCGTCGCCGGCGACGTCGTCGGTCTTCTTGGCGACCTCCTTGACCAGTTCGGCGCCGATGCGCTCGTACGGGTCCTCGAGTTCGATCTCCTTGGCGACGGACACGCCGTCGTTGGTGATCGTGGGGGCGCCCCACTTCTTGTCCAGCACGACGTTGCGGCCCTTCGGGCCGAGGGTCACCTTGACGGCCTCCGCGAGGGTGTTCATGCCCCGCTCGAGCCCGCGGCGAGCCTCCTCGTCGAATGCGATCATCTTCGCCATGGCGGATGGCTTCCTTTCGGATGGTGTTCGTGGTCGACGGTGAGGCGGCGTACCCGCGACGGTGGGCCCGCACCGTCCGGCGCGCACCCGACCACCTCATCGCGTGTTTAGCACTCCCCAGCGGCGAGTGCCAGGTCCAGGTATAGCACTCTCGCCTTGAGAGTGCCAATCCGGGGCGCGGAATCAGTGGTGGGGGGCGCGGACGCCGGGGCGGGGCCCCGGCGTCCGGTGCGTGTGGCGGTGGTGCGCGTCCCGTTCAGGGGGTGGGCGAGGGGGATCCGGGGTGGCCGGGTTCACCGGGGCCGGTGTAGCCGCCGGGGGCGGCGGCGCCGGAGGCTTCGGCGGAGAGGGACGTGGCGGAGACCGATTCGGCGCGGCCGCGCAGCCACGCGTAGGTGCAGAGCGCGGCGGAGGCGATCCAGATCATGGGGGCCAGGAGCAGGAGCGCCATGACCGCTTCGGTGACGACGGTGAGGACGGCGGCGAGCCAGCCGGCGAAGACCGCGTGCCAGAGGCCGGCGAGGAGGAGGCCGACGAGGGCGATGATGACGTTCGCGGCGATGGCGACGAGGACGACGATGCACAGGCGTCCGAGGGCGGGCCAGAACGCGGAGTGGGTGAGCTGGATCGAGCGCGCGTAGGGGCTGCGGTGGGCTTCGAAGACGGCGGCGGGGGCCATGAGGCTGAGGGCGAAGATCGCCCACAGGCCGGGCAGGACGCACAGGACGAGGCCGGCGGCGACGGTGACCCAGGCGAGGAGCAGCCACAGGAAGAACCTGCCGCCGCGCTTGAAGCCGAAGCGGAACGCCTCGCCGAGGCTGAGGAAGCCGCCGGCGGCCTCGGCGGCGGCGGTGCGGACGGCGGCGAGGACGGCCGCGCCGGAGACGTACAGGACCGCGAGGGTGAGGACGAGCCCGATGAGCCCGGCGAGGGCGCCGGGGGTGTACTCGCGGACGAAGGTCCCCCAGTCGGTGACGACGATGTCCTGCTCGGGGGCGCGCACGTTGTTGTTGTAGGCGCCGAGGACCCAGCGGGGCAGGACGACCCCGATGAGGAGGATGAGGCCGACGGTGCGCCAGGAGCGCTGGACGGTGTCGAAGGAGGCGTGCCACCAGCCTTCGAAGGTGTCGGTGACGAGGGGGTCGCCGCCGGAGAAGCGGCCGGAGGGCTCCTCGGTCTGCCCGGAGTTCCAGTAAGGATCGTCGCTCATAGGCCGGATCGTAGACCAGGTAACGGTGCATATCAGACAAACGGCCGCAGCGCATTCGTGCGTGGAGGCCGGGTTGTCCGATTCGCCCGCCCGGGGTCGCGCGAGCGGTTAGCGTCGGCAGGTGTCGGCGCGCGCCGCGCCGGGTACAGGCGAGCACGCCGCCGATCGACACGGGAGGGCCGGAGATGTCCCATCGCGAATACCCCGCAGCCGGCCGGGAGAAGACGTTCTTCGGGCATCCGCGCGGGCTCGCCGTCCTGTTCGGCACCGAGATGTGGGAGCGGTTCAGCTTCTACGGCCTCCAGGGCATCCTGCTCACGTTCCTCACCGCGAGCGTCCTCCAGAACGGGCTCGGGCTCAGCGACACGGTCGCGGTGCCGATCGCCTCGCTGTACTCGGGCGCGGTGTACCTGACGTCGCTGCCGGGCGGGTGGCTCGCCGACCGGGTGCTCGGCGCCCGCCGCGCGGTCCTCATCGGCGGCGTGATCATCATGTGCGGCCACATCTCCATGGCGATCCCCGTGGAGGGACCGGGCCTGGTGTTCTTCGGCCTGTTCCTCGTGGTCCTCGGCTCGGGCCTGCTGAAACCGAACATCTCGGTGATGGTCGGGCGCCTCTACGACGGCGACTCGGACGCGCGCCGCGACTCCGGGTTCTCCGTGTTCTACATGGGCATCAACCTCGGCGGGTTCCTCGGCATCCTCGTCACGCCCTACCTCGCCGGGGACGACCGCTGGCACCTGGGCTTCGGCGCCGCCGCGGTCGGCATGGCGCTGGGCCTGCTGTGGTACGTGCGCGGCTGGTCGCGCCTGACGAACACCGGCATCGGCCCCTCCCGGCCCCTCGAAGGCGCCGAGCGCGGCAAGGTCGTGCGGGTCGTCGTCATCGCGCTCGTCGCCACCGCGGTGGCGGTCGCGATCTGGGCCGCCACGGGCACCCTGACGCTCTCGACCGTGCCCACGGTCGTCACGGTCCTGTCGATCGTCGCCGCCGTCTGGTACTTCGTGTACATCTTCGGGCAGGCCAAGGACGTCACGCCCGCCGAGAAGTCGGGCCTGCGCGCCTACGTGGGCCTGTTCATCGCCTCGGTCGTGTTCTGGATGCTGTACCTCCAGATGGGGTCGATCCTCACCGCGTTCGCGTCGAACTCCGTCGACCTCGACTCGTGGGGCTTCCACCTGCCCGCGGGCGGCGTCCAGAACTTCAACTCGATCTTCATCCTGATCTTCTCCCCGATCTTCGGCGCGATCTGGCTCAAGACCGGCACCGGCTTCGGGACGGCCTACAAGTTCGCGCTCGGCGTGGGCCTGACCGGCCTGTCGTGGGTATTCCTCGGCTGGCTCCAGGGCCGCGCCGACGGCGGCGTCCTCGTCGCCCTCGGCTGGATGGTCGTCGTGTACCTGCTGCTGACGTGGGGCGAACTGTGCGTCTCGCCCGTGGGCCTGTCGGTGACGACGCAGCTCGCGCCCTCCACCTTGAAGGGCCAGCTGATGGGCGTGTGGTTCCTCGGCCCGGCCGTCGGCACGCCCCTGGGCGGGCAGGCGTACGCGTTCCTGGTGCCGCGCGTCGGCGAGCAGGCGTTCTTCTACATCCTCGCGGGCCTGGCGATCCTCACCGCCGTCGTGCTCGCGCTGTTCAGCCCGGCCCTGCACCGGCTCATGGGCCAGGGCGGGCACGGCCCCGACGCGGTCATGGAGACCCCGCCGGAGCCCCGGCCGCGCTAGGGCCGCAGACGGTGCCGGGACAGCGGACAGTACCAGGGCCGCGAGCGGTCAGCGCCCGGCGAGCCAGCTCCCGGCCTGGGACATGAGGCGCCGCACCGGGTTCTGGCGGGGCAGGATCTGCTCCGGCGGCGCCGGGTGCGACGCGGCGAACCCCGGTTCGATGAGCCGCGGCTCCAACGGGTCCACCGGGACGATCCACGAATCGGTCTCGGCCCCTTCGGGGTTCGCGGCCCACCGGCGCCCGGCCCGGTCGAGGCCGATCGGGTAGACCGTGGCGCCGTTCCGGTCGATGCGGATGCGCAGGAAGCACTTCTGGTCGATCACCGACATGCCCGCGAACAGCTCGTTCGCGTTGACGCCCAACCGGTTCGCGACCACCAGGTACAGGCCCACGAGCCACGTCCCGGCGAGGCCGACGATCGGCAGGTACAGCAGGTAGGTGATCCAGGCGACGTCGTCGGCCTGCTTGATGAGGAGCGAACCGCCCCACGCGAGCGCGGCCTGCGCGATCCCGTGGATCGCGCCGAGGATGTAGTGCCTGGTGGCGCGGCGGCCCTCGCCCGGGTGCGCGAAGGCGATCCCCGCGGCGATGAGGACCGCGGTCGCGGCCACGAACGTGCCCGTGCCCTCCAGGATGGACACCGTCGCGACCAGGCCCACCACGGCCATGAGCGCCACGAAGCCCTTGTTCAGCCACGGCAGCCGCGCGAAGATCCCGAACGCGTACGACAGCGACTTCGCCTTCGACGGGTACGTCTGCGCGAGCCGGTACTCCCGTTCGGGCGCATCGGGTTCGGGCACCGAGCGGCGCGGCGCCGTGATCTCGTCGGGCAGCGTGTGGGTCGGCGAGAGGTACGCCCCGCCGCCGCCCGCGCCCACCAGGTGCCGCACACCGTCCACTTCGGCGTAGTGCGAGTAGTGGTGGCGGTCCCCGGTGAGGATGAGCGGCACGCTCGCGCCCCGCGCGGCGATCACGTCGCGGATGAAGTGGTCGATCCGGTCGAACGAGCGCGGGTCCTCCGACGTCCACAGCCACGACGGCTGCGCCACGCACAGGATCACCTGGTCGCCCGGCGCGAGCTGCTCGGCGGCGCGGCGGAAGTAGTCGGACTGGTTCTGGTCCAGGTGCGTGTCGAACTGCGCGTCGAGCGCGAACAGCCACCACCGGTGCGGCAGGTTCAGCGCGAAGTACGAGCGCTTCTGGAACGTCCGGTAGCCGCCGATCGTGCGGCCCTCGGTGAACTGCCGCGAGAACGCCGTCAGCCCGTCGAACCAGTCGTGGTTGCCCGGGATCGCATACAGCGCCACCGGGCTCGCCGGGTTCGCGGCCTCGTACGGGCCCTTCATGCGCTGCTCGTACTCCAGCCAGTCCCCCGCCGGGTACACCTCGTCGCCGCCCATGACGAGCATCGAGCCGCGCGGCAGGCGCTCGCCGCCGACCACCAGCTCCTCCTGCGCCATCAGGTACGCGATCGAGTAGGTCGCGTTGAAGCCGTCGCCGATGTCGGCCACGTAGTCGAACCACAGCTCCTCGGCGCCGGAGTGGTCGTAGACCGGCTGCTGCCGGCCGCCGATGATCTCCCGCTTGTCGACGTAGCCGCCGAACACGCGGGCCAGGCCGAACCGCATGCTCGTGTCGATGAGCGTGCGCGGCGACAGCCAGCGCACGGGCGACTGCGGGACGAAGCGGAGCTGCTCGGGCGTGAGGTCCTTGGGGCGGCGGGACATGATGCCCATGATGGCACGGTTTGGGAGCCAACGGAACCCGTGGCGCGCCTGGGGGCGGTGAACGGTGCGGGACAGTTCGGGAGCCAGAGTTCGAGCGGCCGGGCTCGGGCGGCGGGGTCCAAGCGTCCGGGCTCAGGTAGCTCGGACGGCCTTTGCGGCGCGCCTGCAGCCGACTCGCCGGATGCGCAGCCACACCGCGAGAACGATCGCGGCCAGGAGGACGGGCGCGGCGGCCGGGCCCCACCACTCCCAGTTCGCGGCGGCGACGGCCGCGTGCGGCTCCGGTTCGGGGGCGTCCGCGCACGGGCCGGGGTCGCCGGTGGCGTCGACGTGGAAGCAGTCGGCCCCGGTGAAGCCCTGGGGCGCACCGGCACCCACGTTCGCGATGATCCCGTAGGCGAGGACCGCCAGGAGCAGTCCGGCGAGGACGAGGACGCGCACGGGCCTCAGTCCCGCACGCTCAGGGACGGCAGCCGGAACCAGCCGGAGGCGCCGAGCGCGAGCAGGAGCGTCACGGCGAACGCCAGCGCGGCGAGCACCAGCGGCGGCAGGGCGTATCCGATGAGGGCCGTGACGGCGAGCGCAACGATCGCGGCGACCCGGGAGAACGGGGTGCGGCCGGTGGCGGAGCGGCGGCGAACGAGGTCCCCGGCGAGGGCGAGCGCTGGCCCGCCCGCGACGGTGCCGATCACCGCGGGTCCGGCGGTCCCGAGCGGGTCGAGGAGGACCAGGACGCCGCCGATCGCGGCGAGCGCGGCACCGGCGACGGTGAGGGCGCGGCCGGTGCGGTCGCCGGTGGTGCCGACCGTGCCGCCGGGTGCAGTGCTGTCGGATGTGGTGCCGTCGAGTGCGGTGCCGTCCCGTGCTGTGTCGGCTTGGGCCGCACGGAGGTAGAGGCGCCACAGGACGGCGACGGTGGCGATCCCGAGCGCCGCGGCGGCGACGCCGGGCAGCCCGAAGCCGTCTCCGGTGCCGGTCGCCGCGTCCATCGGCCGATGCTATCGCGGGGAGGCCGCGCGGCGGGCGCTAAAGGAACAGGCAGAAGGGGTGTCCGGCCGGGTCGAAGAGGACGCGCACGTCTTCTTGCGGCTGGAAGTCGGCGAGGCGGGCGCCCTGTTCGACGGCGTGGGCCACCGCGAGGCCGAGGTCGTCGACGTGGACGTCGAGGTGCTGGGTGGCGTGGGGGCGGCCGGGCGCGGCGGGCCAGACGGGGGCCTGCCAGTTGCGCTCGTACTCGAAGTTGAGGGTGGGGCCGTCGGTGCGGACCTGGGCCCACCCGGCCTCGGGGGGCTCGTTGGTGCCTGGGGGCTCGCTGACGGCGACCTCGGTGCCGAGGAGCCGCGCGTAGAAGTCGGCGAGCGCCCGCGGGTCGGGCGCGGTGACGGTGATCGAGGTCAGGGACAGTCGCGTACCGGTCATGGGGTGAGGGTAGGCCCGGGGGCGCCGGCGCAAACGCGTTCGGGCCCCCGGCGGCGTGTCAGGCGGCGTCCAGGGCCTCGGTGATCTTGCGGGTCATCTCGGCCATGGTGGGGCTGGGTTCGCCCTTGTGGGCGCGGTTGGCGGCCTCGACGGCGACGGCGACGGTGCGGCGGAAGTTCTCGGCCTCGGCCGGGTCCTGCTCCTGGAGGAGTTTCACGGAGGCGGTGAGGGCGGGCAGGACCTGGTCGGCGAGGGCGGCGGAGGACTTCGCCTGGAGTTTGAAGTCGCGCTTCTTCTCGGCGAGGACGTGGCCGACCGCGCCGGTGGCGGCGGTGAGGGCGAGGCTGCCGCCGGTGGCGACCTTGTGGGCCGAGCCGGCGATGCCCGCGTAGGACATGAGGGTGACGGCCCCGTAGGCGGCGGTGCGGATGGTGGACTTGTCGGCGGCGGTGAGTTCGACGGACATGATGGGCTCCTTGCGCGGGTTGCGGTCTCGTTCGGCGGTGTGCGGTCGTGCAGTAGCGGTTGCGGTGGCGGGTGCGGTCGACGCCGTCCCGGGCCGGCCGGTCGGCCGCGTCGTCTCGACGATAGGCCGGGGCCGGCGGGTGCCGGCGGGGATTCGCGTTTCGCCCACGGCGGTCGGGGTCCCGGCGCCGGTGACGGGCGGGGCGGTCCGGGCCGCGTGGTGCTCGTTCATGCCGCAACTATCGGCGGGTGCGCTGACAGGCCGCTGACACGGGGCTGACCGGGCGGCGGTGGTGCCTGACGGGCGGAGCGGCGCGGGGCCCCGGCCGGTGTTCCGGCCGGGGCCCCGCGCCTATTGCGGTGTGACGCCTGCTCGTTATGCCTGGTCGAGGTTGCCGAAGACGCGCAGTTCGGCGATGTCGATGAGCGCGCCGTTGGCGATCCGCAGGTACCGGTAGCCGTCGCCGCCGTCCGCGTCGAGGCCCTGCCAGTCGAGGTTCTTCACGGCCGGGTCGGTGAGCCGGGTCCAGTCCTGGAGGTCGTTCGAGCCTTCGAGGACGAGGTCGGCCATGCGGATCATGCCGTTGTTGTCCTGGCGGGCGAGGAGGTCGGCGCGGTCGAGGACCACGTGGGCGCCGTCGCCGAAGTCCCAGGTCAGATGGAACCGGCCGTCGATGGCGGGCACGTCGCTGAACGTGGCGGCGTTCCCGTCGAGCATCGCGGCGGCGTGCGGGGCCTTCGCGGGGTCGGGGTCGCCCGCGGCGGTGACGACCTCGGCCGCGGCGAGGTCGATGAGGTCGCGTTCGTCGGAGCCGTAGAGCGCGGTGCCGCCGGTGGCGCCGTGGATCGTCGCCGCCTCCTCGCCGTCCACTGTGGTGTGGTCGATCGCGAGGTCGAGCCGGCCGCCGCCGTCGAGGTCGCCGAGGACACCGGTCGCGTTCCACGCCAGGCCGTCCGCGGAGACCGCGTCGAGGGCCTGGCCGCCGATCGTGACCGCCACGTCGGTGATCGGGGTCGCGCTCGCGAAGGACACGTGCACCGTGTCGCCCGCGGTCACCCTGCCCGCCAAGGCGTCCGGGGAGGACACCGTGACGGTGTCGACCGTGCCGGGGACCTCGGTGCGCTCGCCGTCGATGCGGAACTCGCCGATCGACCAGATGCCCGGATAGGCCGGGTCGGTCGGGACGCCCGGCTCGTCGAGCTGGACCTTCAGGTACCGGTACGCCTCCCCCGCGTGCTCGGCGACCACGTCGATGGTCTCCGTGCGGCTCGTCTCGGTGGTCGCGTGCTCGGTGAGGAGGTCCCAGGCCACACCGTCGTTCGAGCCGTACACGTTGGTGCCCTGCGAGCGGTTCGGGAACAGCGAGCGGGCCTGGAACGCGAACGCGTCCACCGCGACCCGGTACCGCGTGCCGAAGTCGAGCGTGAACGAGCCAGAGCGCAGGTCCCCGGAGTGCGTGGTGTTGTCGCCGTCGGCGAGCGCCGCCACCGCCGCCGCGGTGATCCCGTTGGGGGCCACGGCGCCCGCGTAGTCGAACGTCCCGTCCGGGAGCGCCGGGTTCAGGAGTTCGAGCGCGTCGATCGCGGCGCGCAGGTCGGCCAGGGCCGTCTCGAACGCGGACTCGGAGCCGTGCCGGGCGGCGTCCCTCGCCGCGTCGAGCGCGGTCTCGTACGGGTCGCGGGTCACCGAGGTGTAGTCGGCGCGGCGGTCGACCCCGTCGCGGACGGCGGTGTCCACGGTCCGCTTCCGGTTGGGGGAGACCACGAGTTCGACGGTGCGCGCGGCCACGGACTCGCCGTCGTCGGCGACGATCTGCACCTCGTGGCGGCCGTTGTCGCGCTTGGCCGGCTCCCAGGTGAGGACCCCGGTCGCGGTGTCGAACTCGGCGCCGCGCGGCAGCCCGTCCGCCGAGTACGTCACGGTCCCTTCGGTGTCGGTGGCGGCGAGGTCGATGACCGCCTCGTCGCGGGCCGTCAGGTAGTAGGCGTCCTCAGTGGATTCGAAGACGGGGGCGGTGAGGTCGGTCGCGCCCGAAAGGGTCACCGAGTCCAGGTCGACGGTGGTGCCGTCCTCGCCGGTGAGGCGGTAGAAGTTGACGTTCTGGCCGCCCGCCGGGTAGGTCACGTACCGCCATTCGCCCGCGGTGTCGGGCAGTTCGAGCGAGGCGAGCGTGCGGGTCGGCGCCTCGTCCGGGTTCAAGCCCGTGGCCTCCTCCTTGTAGAGCACTTCGAGGTCCGCGGGCCCGTCGCTGCGGAACCGCAGGCCGATGCGGGCGTTGGTGCCGTACATCATGCGGGAGACGACGCTCGTGGTGCCGTCCTCGGAGAGCGAGGCCCGCGCGAACGCCGCGCCGTCCTCGGTCACGAGCGTGGTGCCGTCGTCGAGGATCAGCCCGGCGTCGGCGAACGACAATGCGGGGGTCTCGGGGAGCGGCGCGGGCGCGGTGCCGGCCAGCTCCTCGGGGAACGCCACCCAGTACTCGGGGTTCTTGTCCCCCGGCGCCCAGAAGTTCGCGACCCCGGTCCCGTACCAGTAATAGGGGCCGGTCATGCGGTCGGCGAGCTCGGCGACGTGCGGCGCCTCGGCCGCCACGTCGACGCCGCGTTCGAGCGCGTACTCGTAGTACAGCTCGTTCACCGGGTTGAACAGGCGCCCGCGGTACGCCTGCGAGATCGTGACGCCCTCGCCGGTCTCGTCGATCCACGGCGTCTCGGCGCCCATCATGAAGCCCCAGAACACGTTCGCGCCGTCGAGCAGGCGCCGGTCGAGGAAGTCGTAGGCCGAGACGGCGTCCGAGGCGCCCGAGACGGTGCCGGCCACCGGGTCGACCTTCGTGCCCTGCACTTCGAGCATCCTCGCGAGGCCGGTGAAGTTGTCGATGTTGCACTCGCCGTGGGCCTGGTCGCGGCCCATCTCGCGGACCTGCACGAACGACTCGCCGTACGGGTTCGCCGGGTCGTCGGCCGCGATGTGCGGCATGAGCGGCGCCATCGCGCCGTTGTCGTACGCGGTGTCGCCGGAGTTGACGGTGAACCACTCCACGCCCGTGGCGTAGCCCTCGGCGTCGTCGGCGTAGATCGCGGTCGCGATGCGCCCGAACAGGCCGAAGTTGTGCTGGTTCATCCAGCGCTCGTTGGAGAACAGGAACGTCTCCACCACCGGGTTCGCGAAGTTGGTGAGCAGGTTCGCGTCGTCCTCGGCCGACCAGGCCACGTCGTAGCCGTTGTAGGTGCCGGGGGTGTCGTCGTCCACGGGGTCGGTGGCGCGGATGATCTCGGCGGCCATGAGGAACTGGTACAGCGGATGCCCGGTGTGGATGTGCGCGTCGGCGAAGTACGCGTACCGGTCCGGGTCCATCCCGCCCCAGGTCCGCAGCGCCTGGATCGCGTTGCGGCGGTACACCTCGTCACCCGTGACCGTCCACATGAGCGCCTGCGTGAGCGCGCCGAACGAGTCGTTGGTCTCGCGGTTGCGCATCCCCACCTGCGTGAACGTGGGGTCGAGCGGCACATCGGGCTGCGCGGCGGACTTCGAGTTCGAGGCCCGGTAGGTGGTGGCCGCGAACGAGGTCACGCTCATCGCCGCGAAGTACGACGCCCACGGCTCCTCGCCCGCGCGGGCCATCTCCTGCGCGTTGCGCAGATCCGCGGCCGTCAGCCCCACCCCGGGGTGAGTGAACCCGGCGTCGCTCACGGTCTCGTTGACCTCCACCACGTGGTCGGTCAGCAGCCCGTCGTACCCGGCCGCCTGCACCGGGACCGGCAGCACCACCAGCCCCAGCCCGGTCGCCAGAGCGGCCCCGATCGCCATGAGCTCCAAGCCCTTCCGATGCGGAACAAGCCCGCCCGCGCCGCGCCTCGATGCACGTCGTTCCAATGCACTGCCCTCCGGATATCGACATCTACCAATGCGGACGATAGCGCTTGCGGCAGCCTGAATCAAGACCGTGACAGATAACGGTCTCTACACAATATGAAGACCGCAAGACTCACCACAGGCTTGCCGAGCCGTCCCATCATCACAGAATTAGAAACCGATATCTAGCGCTGAACGGTACCGAGGGAGCAGAGATGACCGATCGGTGACGGGTGTGGGACCGGCGCGGACACGATCGTCCGATCCGCCCACCGAAAGCGAGGCCCCATGTCGAACCCCTCGACCGACGACAAGCCCTCCGACCTCGGCGAGCGCCTGTTCGGCAAGGTCGGCATGGCCGTGGTCATCGAAGTCCTCGCCGGCCTGGTGATCGCCTTTCTCGGCCTCCAGATCGAGTTCGACGACGGCCCGCCCGACGAGACGACCTCCCTCCCTGACTACGAGCCGGTGGAGGACGTCGACCCGGAACCGGTCGATCCGATCGAGGACGAGCAGGACCAGGACGAGGAAGTGGTGGAGGAGGAGCCCGACGAGCCCGCCTTCGATGCGGCCGTGGGCGACTGCTTCCTGAACCAGGGCTCTGAGGACGCCTTCGACCTGGTCGACTCCTACTGCGACCCCGGCGCGTTCGAGGTGGTCGACGTGTACGACGGCGGGAGCACCGGGGACTGCGACTCCGTCGACCGGTCGATGTTCGGCTTCGATCCCGGCTCCGGCCGGGTGCTGTGCCTGAGCTACCTGCACCCGTGGGGCGACGCGTACTACGCCGAGTCGGGCGAGTGCGTCGGGCGCGGCGGCGACTCGTACGTGATCGCGAGCTGCGACGTCGGCAACTACCAAGTGCTCGAACGGCTCTGGGGCGGCGAGGACGCGAACAGCTGCTCCGAGTGGGAGTACTACAACGGCTCGCTCGACTTCCCCGGCTACATCGGCGAGCAGGACCTGCTGCTGTGCATGCGGATCGTGTACCCCGACGACATGGGGTACGCGCAACTCGACAACTGCCTCTACACCAGCGGGGAGGGGAACGGCAGGACGTTCGCGTTCGCCGACTGCTCCCAGGCCAACGCCTACGTCACCGGCCGCACCGGCGAGTACGACACCGCGTTCTGCGGCTCGCACGGATCGGCCTACTGGCAGAGCGATCCCTTCCCCGAGCACGCCTACACGGTGTGCTGGAACTGGCTCTGAACGCCAGACGACGCATCGAGGGGCCGGCCACTGGCGTGGTCGGCCCCCTCGGTGTCGTGCTGGGGAGTGGTTACGCGTTGACGGCGTCCTGGATCTTGCGGGCCATGTCGGCCAGCGTCGGGGACGGCTCGCCCTTGTGCGCCCGGTTCGCGGCCTCGATCACCACGGTGATCGTGTTGCGGAAGTTCTCCGCCTCGGCCGGGTCGTGGGCTTCGAGGACCTTCACCGCTTCGGACAGCGCGGGCAGGACCTGGTCGGCGATGGCGGCGGCGCTCTTGCCCTTGATGTTGGCGGCCTTGGGGTTGTCGGCGATCGCGTGCCCGACCGCGCCGGTGGTGGCGTTCAGGGCCAGCGAAGCGTCCGTGGCGACCTTGTGGCCCGAGCCGGCGATGCCGGCGAACGAGAGGAGGGTGACGGTGCCCCAGGCGGCGGTGGCGACGACGGTCTGGTCGGCGGCGGAGAGGGTGTTCGACATTTCGGTGCTCCTTCAAGCGGTTCTTGTTTCTCGGCGGTTCGCCTTGATGAAGCAACTATCGGCGGCCGCCCTGACACGCCGCTGACACCGCGCTGACGCGCCCTTACACCCAGGTCAGTCCCCCTCCGGGCTCCTCGCGAGACGCTTCAAGAGCGCCACCGTCCCCTCCTTGGCGGCGACGTCCCGCCGCATCCGCCGCAGCTCGAACGCCGTCCCGCACGCGAGCCCCGACAGCACCAGCAGCGCCAGCACCGCGACCTCGGTCGCGAACACACCGATCATCAGGCGCCCCCGACACTCTGCGCCGGAACCGAGACCGGCACCGAAGGCGCCGGGATCGCGGGCCGGGCCCCGACTCCCAGCCCCCGCACCCGCGCCACCAGCGCCTCCGGGGAGAACCGCTCCGCGATCACCCGCAGGCCCGCCGCAGCGCGCTCGGCGTGGAAGTCGGGGTCGGCCGCCAAGCGCCGCACCAGGGCCGCGACCCCGGCGGGCTCGCAGTAGAGCGCGCCGTCGCCGAACAGCTCGGCGAAGCTCGGGGCCAGGATGCACGGCACGCCGGTCGCCATGGCCTCCAGCGGCGCCCGCCCGAACGCCTCGATGTACTGCTCGTCCACGAAGTACGAGTACGCGTCGACCCCGGCCAGGAACTCGGCCGCGCCCATCGACCCGAACGGGTGCGAGGTCCAGCGCGGCGGGACCGCCCCGAGGAGCCGCGTGATCGACGCCTGCCCACCGAGCAGGTGCACCTCGACCTCGTCCGAATCCGGGTAGGCGGCGCGCAGCCGCGCGGCCATGTTGGGGAACTTCGTCACATGGTCGCGGCTGTGCCGCCCGAGCCGGAACGGCGCGCCGTCCGCGCGGACCCGGGGCCGCGCGGGGGTCCAGTCGGCGACGTCGATGGTCTCGTACCAGAAGTCCTGGGCCACATCGATGTCCGCGATCTCGGCGGCGTGGTGCGTGCGCAGCGTGTCGCGCACGGCCGGGCCGATCGCGTACCAGGTGTGCGGGCCGAGCCAGTCGGTCACGTTGCGGTGCACGGCCTCCACGCTCCACGCCGTGCCGTACCCGCCCGCGATCCCGTACTCCTCGAACGGGGTCTGGTTCACCAGCAGCACCGTCCGCGCCGCGTCCACCTGCGGCCGGTCCTCCATGAGTTCGGCCAGGGCCACCGGGAACCGGACGATCGCGAGGTCGCAGCGCACGGTGTCCGCGTGGTGGACGAGCACCACGTGCTCGCCGTCGACGAGCCGCTGGATGCGCGGGTCGATCGCGCGGTCGAGGGCCCGGTCCTTGACGGGGTGGTGCACGAGCCCGACCTTGAGCCCGGCGGCCCGGTACGCGAGGATCTCGGCCTCGTTCGCGGAGGAGGTGCCGCCGCGGAGGTTCAATGTGGACACGATGACGATGTCGCAGTCCAGTTCGCGGGGAACCCGTTCCGAGCGGATGGACCGGTGTTCGGCCAGGACGGCGAGCGCGCGGGCCCGGGCCTCGTACTGCTCCTCACTCGACGCGGCGAGTTCGGCCAGTTCGACCGCGGCGGACCCCGACCAGCCGTGGTGCAGCCGCGCCTCGAGCTGAGCCGCCTTGCGGAGCGCTCTTTCCGAGACGGCACCGGAGACCTTGGCCTGCTTGGTCTTCGCGGCCTCGATGCGGGTCCGTTCGAGCGCGCGGCGGAGCTTGAGATACGCGGCCCCGGCGAGCAGGGCGCCGGCCGTGGCGATCGCCGCCGGCACGGACACGCCGGCGGCCGAGCCGATCGCGACCAGCCCGGCGGCCCCTGCCGCGACGTTCACCGGCCGCCGCGCGGCCTGCCGCAGCCGCCCGACCACGGCGCGCACCTGCCGCCTCCGGCTCACCGAATGCCGTTCGATCTCAGGGAACGACGGCGCATCGGGCACCGGCCCAGGAGATTGCACCCGCACCCGGTCCTCTTCCAGCCCAGGGTGTTCGAACCGCAGCAGCTCCGCGTACGCCGCGGTCGGCACGGCCACGGGCGCGGTGTGCCGTGCGTCCAGGTCGATGAAGTCGAAGCCGTGTTCGGCGGCGGCGGTCAGGACGGTCTCGTGGATGAGCGACCGGTCCCCGTCCAAGCGCACCCAGTCGGGGCAGTGCACGAGCCCGATCGCGGCGCCGCGCGCGGCCCGCCGGGTGGCGTCGCCGAGCATCCGGCGCCGGGGCTCGTCCAGGGCGCTCCAGTCGGCGGCGTAGATGCGGCCGTAGTCGATCGCGAGGTTCTGGGTCCTGCCGCGCGTGATGTCGGCGCTGATGGGGAACGGGCGCGGCCGGGCCCGCGACGCGAGGTGCGGGGACGCCTCCCCCGCGGCGAGCCGGCGGTGCCAGCGGGTGAACCCGGAGTGGTACGCGAACCGGCTGGCGGACATCCAGTGCCGCGACACCTCCCCCGCCGAGAGCGTCCCGTCGGCGTGCCGCACGAGCGTGCACGGCCCGCCCTTCACGCGCGCGACGCCCTTGCGGCCGAACACGGCCTTGATCCGGAACCGGTACTCGGAGTCGGCGGTGCGCCGGACCTCGTCGTAGAACCCGACGCGTTCCAGGACCTCCTTGGCGCGGATCATGATCGGCGTCGAGCGCGCGGCGACCACCGCGGTCTGCGGGTCGATCACGAGCGACAGGTCCTCGCGCACGGCGATGCTCAGCGACTCGACCATGACCACGCGGTGCTGCTGGAGGAACGGCGCCACCTGCCGTTCGAGGCGCCGCGGGTGCGCCCAGTCGTCGGAGTCGAGGCCGGTGATGAACTCGCCCGCGGCGACGGCCATGGCGCGGTTGCGGGCCTGATAGGTCCCGGCGTTCTCGGGCTGGATGAGGAGCTTGACGCGCGGATCGAGCCCGGCGGCCTCCCGCAGCACCTCCGCGAAGTCGGGCCCGGAGCCGTCGTCCACGAGCAGCAGCTCCCAGCGCTGCCAGGACTGGGCCACGACCGAACGCACCGCGCTCAGCAGCCGCGCGTCGGGTTCGAAGCAGGTCATGACGACCGAGATGAGCGGCCCGCCCTCGACGGCGCGCACAGGGGCGGTGCGGAGCCGGTCGATGCTCGGTTCCGAGCCGTCGAGTTCGAGCTCGGGCCAGTTCGCGAACGCCTTGAGCCGCTTCATGTACGCGCGGGTGCTGCCGCCGCTGCGGGGGTGGGCGGCGTGGCAGTGGAGGGCGCCGGTGAGGTTCGCGGGGAGGTCGGGGTAGGTACGGATCAGGGCTCGTACACGCGCCCGCTGCCCGCTCAGGTACGCGGTCATCACGTGCAGCTCGCGGTACTCGATGGGCATGCGGGCGCCGAGGCGGCGTTCGGCGAGGTCGAAGAGGGCGAGCGCACGCGCCCGGTCTTCAGCGGTGCGGGCCTTGAGGCCGATGGTGGCGCCGAGCGCGCAGACGGCTTCGAGGTTCAGCGCCGCGCGGTCGAGCCGGGCGAGGTGGTCGACCGGGTTGAGCAGCGCATCCGGGTCGTCCGGGTAGGCGAGGCGCGCGAGGACGTGCGGGGCCAGGCGCGAGTTGTGGAACTGCCCCCACTCGTGGACGTCCGCGACGCTGACGACCCCTGCCGTTCCCAGCGACCGCTCGACCAGGCGGTTGATGAAACCTGTCACGAGCTGGAACTTTAGAGCCGTAGCGGCCGCGCGTGCCCGATATTCGCGGCGTGTCGCCCCGGAGGACCGTCTCCCCTGTGTGGACTGCTCGCGGACCGCCCCGATGAAGAGGGGCCGGGCGTCTCCCACCACGGATCGCCCGGCCCCGTCTGAGGGTGCCCGGTCGGGGGCCCACCTGCCCCCGACCGGGCCTTGGGGAGGGTCAGGTCATGAGGTGTCGGGGTCCTCGATGAGGACCCGGCACTGTTCTGCGAGCCACGGGCACCATTCGTCGCCGAGCCAGGTGCTCGACCATTCCGGCACGTCGTCCGCGTCGTCGGTGAACCGGCAGCACTCGCGCGGGCCGGCGCCGTCATCGACGTCGAGGAGGTACGCGTTGATCCGCTCGGCGCGGCCCGGATGGTCGGCGCCGAGGTGGTAGAGCGTGAAGACCGCTGGGCCCCTCCGGAAGTCGCCGAGGTAGCCGTCGATCCCGGGCTTGCCGTCTGAGCGCAGGTTGTACGGTTCCCCGTCTGGGGCGGCCGGCTCACCCATTGCAGAAGCGGGTCGGGGCGGCGGTGTCGACGACGCGCCTGCCGCGGTAGAAGACCCGGAACGCCTGCTCTTCGAGCCAGATCTTGTCCTGCGGTTTGAGGCGGGCCCAGTACTGGCCCCAGGTGGCTTTGAGGTCGCCGGAGTTGAGGCCGGTGATGATGAGGACGATGTCGTCGCGGCCCCCGGCGATCACCTGGAACGAGTCCGGGGCGTGCGCGCTTGAGGCGCGGACGGTGTAGGTCCGATAGTCGTCGCGGAATGAGCCCCGGACCAATTCGGTCGTGTCAGCCGTCATGCTCGTACTCCATTCGGGAGTGTCGGATATCCGATCGAGCGGTACCGGAAGGCCGTCACCCGCACGGGTGTCGACTCGGCCTTCCGGCGTTACCCACCAATCGAGAGCCACATCCGGCGACTCCCGTGACTCCAAGTTAGGCGACGTTTCCGCTGGTAGCAACAAGACACGGCCGCTTAGTTCTTCCCGAAGACTTCACTCTCAAAATTTTTGCCCAAAATTTTTAGGCATCAAGCGACCTCAAATATTTTGGGGCGCAGCGACTTAGCGCAAAGGCGCCGGTTTCGCAATTGGGCCTCATATGCAATCATGATCAGCCAGCAACGCACTTCCCACCGAATGCGGGGTACATCTCATGACCAGGCTTTCACTCGCCAACTGGTATGGCATTCAGGACCTCACCGACTGCATCAACGACAGCGGCGCATCTGAGTCCGAGGTCGCTCGGGCGTTGGATGTCAACCCGCAGACCATCACCAACTGGAAGATGGGCAAGGGCCAGCCTTCGGTCGGGGATGTCCGCGAGATCATCACCCAGTTCGGTGGGGCCGATGAAGAGCGGATTCAGTATGTCCAGGAGGTGGTCCGCACCAAGAAGGCTGACCGGCCTGGGCTGGAGTTCGATCCACGGTTCAACGTGATTTTGCTATCGAAGGGAGAGCGACACTACAACTACACCTTCATGTGGGAGCCGGACACGATCCCGGGCCCGTTTCAAACCGACGCCTTTCACTTCAAGGTCCTCCAACCCTTGGATGGAAGCAGCGATGAGGGAGCACGTTTCGGCAGGGACTTCAAAGTTCGGCGAGCAGAGGCACTTCGCCAGCGAATTGACCCCTTCAAGTCGCAGGTGGTGATCGGAGAAGCCGCCCTCATTTGGCTTCGAGAACTCGATCAGGGAGACAGGCGCGAGCAACTAGACCTACTGCGGGAATGGAACGCCCTCCGAAACTTCGAGTTCCGCGTGATGGCCAGACCGCACACTCTCCGAGGACACTTTGTGCTCTTCCTACCCAAGGGAAGTGCAAGCGCGGGCCCGAGTTTCGTCTTCACGGAGATCCGTGATCGAACCTCATGCATCGAGGAGTTGAAGCGCGTGAAGTTGTACCATGAGCCAATCGAGCCGAACTGGCATCGTGCAACACCACTGGAGGAGTACCTCGATGCAAAGCGCGACCGCTTGGCGTAAGAGCACCCGCAGCACAGGCACCAATAACTCAAACTGCGTGGAGTGCCGTCAGACCTGGCGCAAGAGCAGTCGGAGCAGTGGCACCAGCAACTCCAACTGCGTTGAGGCACGGCACACTCCCGGAGCCTTCCAGGTCAGGGACTCGAAACTGGGTGAAGCCTCCCCCATCTTCGACCTCGCCGCTGGCGACTTCGCAAGCCTGCTGACCGCTGCCGGTCGCTAGGCCCGCACCAAGCCCACGAGTAAGGGGCCCGTCCGTTCCGGATGGGCCCCTTACTTTTGCAAATTTCACGCCTGAGTCCATATGAGACTCGGCGACACACCGCACACGGGGGTTGACAAACCCACAGATCGCTCATCATGCTGGCATCAACACGTTCGGTGACCATGTCACGGTCGTGTCAACCGCACAGGCGCTCAGATGAAGCGCCGCCCAGTGGCCTACAGCTACCAACTTTGTCCACCGGGCGGCATAACACAGAAAGAAGAATTCTGATGTCATCGACGACGATACCGTGGCCGACGCTGCCCGAAAACCGTCTGACACCCGCCCAGGGGAACCTTTCGGGGTACGTATTCCGCACCGCGCCCTACGACCTGCACGACCCCGGCCCCTGGCTCTGGCGTACTTCCCCCGGCTACCGGCCCGACAGCAGAACCGGCCGCCACCGCCGAGGCGAAGCCCCCGACCCCTGCCCGACCTCGCCAAACACCCGCCCCCGGCGCCCGAGTCCGCGACCGACCCGAGCCACCTCAACCCCGGGCCACACCCCCACCACCCCGGCTCCAGCAACCAACCACCACCGCAAATCCATCTCTACCTCCGCCCCCACTTTTGTCCCCGCCCCCTTCTCCGATTCCGCCTTCAACCCCGACCCCGACCGCGCCCCCGACCTCAACATCGACTTCGGGAAGCTGCGCGAACAGGCGTGGTCCCGCTTCCTGGCGTCCTCGGAATGTCTCGCACAAGCCCATTGTGCGACCCGTCCCGCGTCGCTCCGAACCCGTCTGACCAGGAAGTTCCGGAACCTCATCGCCCTCCTCAGCGGCCGAACCTCTCCCTCCCAGAGGCGATCGGTCCCCGTGCCGGGGTTCCAATAGCCTTGGTACATGCGAAAAGGCTGGGCGTGGGCGGTGTTCGGAGCGTTCGCGGTGCACAACCTCGAAGAGGCCCTGACCGCACCCGCATTCCTCGAAGACCTCCCGCCCGACCTCCCCATCCCATGGCCCTCACCGGGTGCCTTCCAAATCGCCACAGCCGCAGTCACACTCATCGGCCTCGCCCTGGTGCTCTTCGCAACTCGCACCGGAAAAACCTGGCCGATAACAGTCCTCGCCACGATCATGCTGATCAACGTCGCCCTCCCCCACCTCCCCCTCGCCGTCATCAACAACGGCTACGCCCCAGGAGTCGCCACCGCCCTCCTGCTCAACCTCCCGATAGACCTCCTCTGGCTCACCAGATTCCGCAAGACCGACTGATCCGGTCAGCGGCGGACCGGGTAGCGCAGGTGGAGGATGCGGCTGCCCTGGATCACCTCGGCGGGGTCCTCCAGCAGGTGCTGCGCGTCGACCGACCCGAAGTAGCGCTTTCCGGAGCCGAGCACGGCGGGCGCGACGTCCATGCGCACCTCGTCCACGAGCCCCGCAGCGAGCATCTGGCCGCCGACGTCGCCTGCGGCGACCTCGACAATCCGATCACCTGCGAGTTCCTGCGCCTTGGCCATCGCGGCCTCGATGCCGTCGATGAAGTGGAAGGGCGCCTCGGGGAACCAGCCCTCGGGCCTGCCTCGGTGGGACACGACCACGACATGGTCGATCCCGGCCGGGGGCACGCCGTCCCAGCCGTTCGTGAGGTCGAAGACGTGGCGGCCGGCGATGGTCACCCCGATGGCGTCCCAGTACGGCTTGATGTAGTCGTACGAGGTCTGCGAGACCTTCACGAAGCCGCTCTCGTCAAGCGGCACATCACCACTGAGCAGCCAGTCGAACAGCGGACCGGGCTGGTCGCCCGCGTCCGCGATGAACCCGTCGACCGACACCGATGCGTACATGACCACTTTTCCCACGGGACTCTCCTCTATCGCTGAAAGTCTCAAGCTAACGCCTCGCGGGCCGCAGGTCTTGTAAGAAATCAATCGGCCGGGAGGGGCCAACTGTCGAGCACGTGACCTGGATGTTCGTGCATGAACTGGCGTCGGAGTTCCAGGTAACGGGTCGGCGTGAATCCGGTGAACTCCCGGAACTCATGTCCGAAGTGGGCCTGGTCGAAGTAGCCAGCGCGACCGGCGAGCGCGGCCCAGTCGACCGGCTCGGCGGGGTCGATCCCGAGCACGGTGACGGTGAACCGGTAGCTGCGGGCGAGCCGCTTGGGCGTGACGCCGATGAGTTCCTTGAACCGTTGCGCGAGATGGGTACTGCTGACCCCGGCCGCCGTGTTCAGGTCTCCGATCGACACCGCCCCTCTTGCCCTCGCGATAACGCTGCTCGCATGGCGGACCAAACCCACCCCTGCCGTCTCGCGCAACCGCCGCATCAGCTCGCCCTCAAGGATCGTCAGCATCTCCTGCGGCCCCGCTGCGGAGTGCAACCGGTCCCGCAACTCGTCAACCGCGGCCCGGCCCCACACCTGCTCCAAGGTCACCGGCCTGTCGCACAACTCGGCCGCGGGCATCGACACGAACGGCGCCAGCCCCCACGGTTTGAAGTGCACCCCGACCGACCTGGTCCGCGGCGGGTACCCGAACGCGACCGCGCGGGTAGGCATGGTGAACACGCACCCGTCGGCATACTCAGCCGTCGCGGCATCGGTCCCGCCCCGAATTCGAAACGGTGGCCCCAGATTGACGATGAGCAGCGCCGAAGGGTTCGCCGGCAGCGTGAGCATTGAATACGGCGACGCGCCCTCCAGGTAGTAGAGGTCGTCGACAAACCCGTCCAACGGCGGCCGCGGCACCCGCGACACGTACTCCATGCCCCTAGTATCCCGCCACAGCACTCGTTCGGAGGCGGAGAATGCCATCAGGTGGGTCGGATGGCGAGCAAGGCGTACCAAGGCACAGGGGAGGCATTGGCGTGAGCGATGAGATTGCGGCCTGGGCGGTCACCGATGACCCCGAGAAGCTGGCGAAGCTTCTGGAGGCGTGGGACACCGGGCGCCTGCCCCTCGAAGCGAAGGCCCGCGAACTCGGCCTTGCGCCGGACCCGTCCCGGGGTCAGCGGGACTCGATCTTCATCTACGAGACCGCCGCGGGCCGGCGCTACCCGATGTGGGAACCCGGCCCTGACCTCGGCGACATCGAGTCCGACGACACCGGCGACGACTCGACCTGGGAGGGCCCCGATCCCTGGGCGGTATGAGGATGCCGACTAAGGCGGTCAGCTCGTGAAGACCGGTTCCTCTGCTTGGCGGAGGTGGTTGAAGACTTTTGCGGGGACCTTCAGGGCCGCGTCGGGGTAGGTGTCGCGGGACTTGGCGGCTGTTTCGGGGTCTGCGGTGATGGTGGCGAGGTGGTCGAGGAGGGTGGCGAGGTCGTCGGTGATGGGGTCGGCGGGGCCGGGCATGGCGCCCCAGAGGTCCCATGGCAGGAGTTCCATCTTGGCGAGCGCGGCCACGTCGCGGATGAGGTTGCCCGCGATCCACCAGAGGCCGTGGGTGCCGTCGCCGGGGAAGCCGCAGCGGGCCGGGTCGAGATTGCCTGCGCGGCAGCGGAGCCAGGTCTCGCCTGCCACGGCGAAGGCACGTGGATCGGCATTCGGAGCGGTGGTGCTGCCGCGGGGGACGTCGGCGGGGTTGAAGGCGGAGCCGAAGGCGATGCCGAGGCGTTCACGCAGGGCCGGGTCGAGTTGGGCGTCGGCGAGGTGCCAGCGCCCGGCGCTCCAGCACTCGACCACCCAGTGGTCGATGTGCCAGCCGGGCATGAAGTAGGTGGCGAAGCCGCAGCGGGCGCGGGCCGGAATGCCGTGGGCGCGGAGGGCCGCGACCGGGAGGAGCGTGAAGTGCCGGCAGCAGCCGATGAGGCGCTGATCCGGTTGGCGCGCTTGGGTGAGCGGGCCGGTCGGGGCGAGGTGGTCGAGGATCTCGGCGGTGCTGCGGAGGTGCCCGGTGGGGCGGTCGGGGTGGCCCGGTTCGTGAACGAGGAGGCCCTGGACGGCTTCCAGGAGCGCCAGGACCTCGGCGGGGAGGCTCGTGAGCGCGGGTTCGGCGGTGGTGAGGGGGCCGGGTGCCGCGTAATAGGCGAGTTCGTCCTGTGTGGTCATCGCTGGCTCCGTTCTGAAGGTGGATCGGAGACTAGCGACATTTTGCGGGGGATTTCAACATTTCCCTGGTCAGGGGCATAAGGCGTCTGCCTGAGACCCAGCGGCGGACCGGCGGCGTTCAAGGTGCGAGTGGGTCGTCTCGTCGGTGCCCGCCGGGCCCAGCGCGGGCCGCAGCGGCGCAACGGTTCTGGCGCCACAGGAGTGAAGGCGCTCACGCCCGATGAATTCATCGCTGTCGCGTCGTCAACACCGGCAACACCCGTTCACCACCCCCTTCACCGTCCCGAGGAGCCCTCGATGCCCACGACCACCGCACCCCCCACCCCGCTCACCGCCTCGACCCGCGGCCTGCTGGCCTGCGGGGTCGCCGCCGCGCCGCTGTTCGTCGGGGCCACGCTCGTGCTCGCCGCGACCCGCGACGGGTTCGACCCCGTCGTGCACCCGCTGAGCCTGCTCAGCGTCGGCGAGCACGGCTGGCTGCAGATCACCAACTTCATCGTGTCCGGGCTCCTCGCGATCCTCGGCGCGGTCGGGCTGCGCCGCGCGCTTGCCGACGGGCCCGGGTCGAAGTGGGGCCCGAGGCTGTTCGGGCTCTACGGGATCGCGCTCGTGTGGGGCGGCGTGTTCGTGTCCGATCCGGCGTTCGGGTTCCCGGCCGGGACGGCCGAAGGCGCGCCCGCTTCGCAGAGCTGGCACAGCATCCTGCACGCGTTCGCGGCCCCGGGCGCGGGCCTGACGCTGCTCGTCGCGTGCTTCGTCCTAGCCCGCCGGTTCGCCCGCGAGGGCCGGACCGCTTGGCGCGCAACCTGCTACGCGGTGCCCGCGCTGTACCTCGGGCTCACCGCGGTCTCGTTCGCGGCGGCCGACTACCGGTGGATGCTCGCGGGCGGGGCCGTCATCTGGCTGTGGGCCTCGGCCGTGTGCCTCCAGGCGATCCGCGCCAAATAGGGATGAAGACCGGGCGCTCCGGCCTCAGCCGAAGCGCTCGGTCTTGATCCGGTGCGAGTCGTGCCCGAGGGCGACCAGCGCCCTCGCGGCCGTCTCCACGAAACCGTTGGGGCCGCACACGAAGCACACGGGCTGGAAGTCCGGCGGCCAGCCGTGCGTGTTGAGGTCGGCGAGGCCGATCCGCGCCGGTGGACGCAGCGCCCCTTCGGGGGCCCGGCGCGTGTAGAGGATCGCGGTCTCCAGGCCCGTGGCGTCGGGCCGCGCGAGTTCGTCCGCGTAGATGACGTCCGCGGGCGTGCGCACCGAGTAGACCAGCCGGAACGGCGTCCGCGAGCCCGCGGCGCGGCGCTCGCGGATCATCGCCTGGAGCGGGACGATCCCCGAACCGCCCGCCACCAGCAGCACCGGGGCCGTGTCGGTCGGCCGCCACACGAACCACCCACCGATGGGGCCCTTCACCTCCGCGTACGCGCCGATCGGGAGGTCGTCGCACAAGTAGGTCGAGACCTCGCCGTCGTTCACGCGCTGGATCGTGAACTCGACCAGGCCGTCCCGCGCGGGCGCGGCCATCGAGTACGAGCGCACCGCCGTGTAGCCGTCGGCCGCGGTGAGCCGCAGGTCCGCGTGCTGCCCGGCGAGATGGCCGGGCCAGTCCTCGGGCTCGAAGACGAGCGTCACCGCCGTGGCCGTCTCCTCCCGGCGCTCGACCAGGCGCGCCTTCTGCCAATCGCCGTCGGCGGCCACGCTCAGAACCCCGCCTGGTAGCGCTGCTCCAGCCACGGGTCGCCGTAGTCGTGGTAGCCCGCGCGCTCCCAGAAGCCGGGCCGGTCCTCGGTGTGCAGCGTGATCCCCGAGACCCACTTCGCGGATTTCCAGAAGTACAGGTGCGGGACGAGGAACCGCGCGGGCCCGCCGTGCTCGGCGTGGAGCGGCCGGCCGTCGTAGCCCGTGGCGACCCACGCGCGGCCGTCCGTGATGTCCCGGAAAGGGAGATTCGTCGTGTACCCGTCGAAGGAGTGGACCACCACGTAGTCGGCCTGCGTCTCCAGCCCGGCCAGGAGCGTGTCCGCGGAGACGCCGCGCCAGGTCGTGTCGAGCTTCGACCACCTCGTGACGCAGTGGATGTCGACCGTGGGGGTCTCGTGCGGCAGGGCCGCGAACTCGTCCCACGTCCAGACCCGGCGCTCGCCGGTCTCCGAGGTCACCGTGAACGTCCACCGGTCGGTCTTCACCGAGGGCGTGGGCCCGGCGGAGAGCACCGGGAAGTCGTCGGTCAGGTACTGGCCGGGCGGCACGCGGTCGTCCACCGCGCGCCGGCGCCCCTGGAAGCCAGGTGTCAGATCGGTCATGGCCGCCTCCCGCCGCAATCGTAGGCCGCGGCGGGGGCGGCGGCATGCGATCAGCGCATGGCGTGGACCATGCGCGTGTAGTCGCCGAACGCCTTGTCGACCAGGTCCGGGTCGAGGCCGTAGTGGCGGAGGCTGTACTCGTGGCCGCGCTTCATGCCGGGGCGGGCGAGGACGTCGTGCAGGTTCTGCTCGTCGCGCGGCGTGAACTCCATGCCGAGGCGCCGGAAGATCCCCGGCAGCTCCTCGTACGGGTTCGCGGTGAGCTGGTGGTACGAGACGTCCACGACGCGGTCGCGGGCGAGCGTGGTGCGTACGTCGCGGCCGATCTCGACCACGCGCGAGAGCATCTCCAGCCAGTCCTGGCCGATCTGGTGCGGGTCGTACTCGCGGTTGCAGATGGCCACGCCGGTCTCCATGAGCGAGCACCACGAGCCCATCACCGTGTTCGGGTCGCGGTGGGTCCACACGATCTGCGCGTCCGGGAAGACCTTCATGAGGACGCCGAGGTGCTCGAGGTGGTACGGGGACTTGAGGACCCAGCGGCGCCGCTGCGCCCCGAACTGGAGGACCTGGAGCACCTTCCGGTAGTACTCGTAGTCGGGCAGGAAGTCGTGCTCGTCGAGCCAGTTGCGGTACCCGGGCATCCGGAACGTCACGAGCATGTTGCGGCCGTGGGGAAGCGCGAACACGCACTCCTCGGGCGACTCGGGCTCCATCGCGTGGATGTCGGGGAGCACCGGCGAGAAGAAGTGCCCGAAGCGGGCCGAGGCGCGCGCGACCGCGATGCGGCGCTTGCGGATCTTCGGGTCGATGTCGGCGCGGTCGGTCGCCTGGAGCTCCCACATGAGCGGCGCCCGGTTGCCCTCGGGGTAGGCGAGGATCTTGTGCGCCAGCGTGGTGGCGGTGCGGGGCATGCCCGTGACGATGATGGGCCGCTCGATCGGCTCGTCCAGGATCTCGGGGTGGTCGGCGACGAGGCGGTGCACGCGGAACCGGTTCGTCATGCGGCCCTTCATGTCCGCGGTGAAACCGGTCCAGCCGAGCGCGGACATGGTGCGGACTTTCGCGACCTGGCGCAGCAGGTGGCGGTAGCCCTCCAGGAACTCCTCGTCGCCGCGGGCGCTGCCGCCCGAGGCGGCCTCCGCCTGGCGGACCATCTTCTCGAAGTAGCCGTCGACGTCGGCGGTCTGGCGCCGCATCGAGGACTGCATGGCGGCGTTGATCGGGACGACCAGGCGGGATACGCGTCGCAAGGGACGAGTCCTTCCGGGGAGGGGGAACAGGGTCTCGCTGTCGCATCCTCGCACGCGCGCCGAAGTCGATCAAGGCCGAGACTCCACTGGGGCCGCTCCCGCCACTCGCGGAAGCGGCCCCTCCCCCTTCAGCGCGAAGGGAAACCGAGCGACTCCAGGATCGGCCGCAGCCGGTGCCGGCCGCCCATGGACTCGGGCCCGCGCAGGCGCGCCAGGACCCGGTCGGTCCAGTTCCCGGCCAGCCCGAAGCGGGCGTTGTAGGCGCTCAGGCGCTCGTCGTAGACGTCGAGGTGATCGTCGGCGGCCTCGCTGTACCGCTCGCGGTGGAGCACCGCGGCCTGCGGCAGGCGCGGCTTCACGTCGGCGGCCTCGGCCGGGTCGGGTTCGCCCACGGCCAACCCGAAGGCGGCCACCGTGTGCGGCGGCAGTTTCAGCTCCGCGGCGACCTCCTCGGTGCTGTTGCGGATCGCGCCCACGAACACCGAGCCGAGCCCCAGCGACTCGGCGGCCGTCACCGCGTTCTGCGCGGCGAGGGCGGTGTCGATGAAGCCGATGAGTGTGGTCTCCAGGTAGTCCGCGGCGTGCACCTCGGTGCCGCGGCGGGCGGCCAGGCGCCGGGCGCGGCCGAGGTCGGCGACCCAGACCAGGAACAGCGGCGCCTGCGCGATGAAGTCCTGGCGCCCCGAGAGGCGCGCGAGGCGGGCCTTGCGCTCGGGGTCGCGCACGGCGATGACGCTCCACGGCTGGAGGTTCGAGGAGGTCGGCGCCGACTGGGCGGCGGCGACGAGCGTGGTCAGCTCCTCCTCGGTGACGTCGCGCGGGCCGAACCGGCGCACGGAGCGGTGGGCGAGCTGGACGCGGACGATGTCGTTGACGGCGCCCAGCCGCGCCTCCGGGTCGCCGTACCGCGCGGCGGCGGAGGCGTCTCGGGGCGGTTCGGCGGGTGGTGCGGCGGCGGGCATGTCAGAGCCCCAGGCCCGTGCCGTGGACGCCGTGCTCGTCGATCGCCTTCAGCTCCTCGTCGGTGAGCTCGGGGAAGTCGAGCGCCTGGACGTTGTGGTCGAGCTGCCACGTGGAGCTGGCGCCGATGAGCGCGGAGGTGACCTCGGGGCGGCGCAGCACCCACTGGATCGCGAGCTGGGCGAGTGACTGGCCGCGCTCCTTCGCGAGCGCGTTGAGGGCGGCGGCGCGCTCGCGGTAGGTCGCGTCGATGACGTCGGGCTTGAGGAACGCGCTGTTCGTCGCCCGCGCGCCCTCCGGGATGTCCTGGAGGTACTTGTCGGTGAGGAGGCCCTGCGCGAGCGGGGAGTAGACGACGAGGCCGAAGCCGTCGGCCGCTGCGGTGTCGATGAGGCCGCTGCGCTCGGGCGTGCGGTCGAAGATCGAGTAGCGCGGCTGGTGGACCAGGAGCTGGATGCCCTGGGCGCGAAGGAGTTCGGCGGCCTCGTGGGCCTGCTCGGGGGTGTAGTTGGAGACGCCGACGTACAGGGTCTTGCCCTGGCGGACGGCGTCGGCGAGGGCCCCGGTGGTCTCCTCGAGCGGCGTGGTCGGGTCGGGCCGGTGGTGGTAGAAGACGTCGACGTAGTCGGTGCCGAGGTCGCGGAGGCTGTGCTCCAGGGAGTTGAGGAGGGACTTGCGCGAGCCGCCCCGGTGGTAGGGGCTGGGGCTGATCGCGTTGCCGGCCTTGGTGGAGAGGACCAGTTCGTCGCGGTACGGGGCGAGGTCGCGGGCGAGGACGCGGCCGAAGACCTTCTGCGCGGCGCGGTGCGGCGGACCGTAGCGGTCGGCGTTGTCGAAGTGGGTGATCCCGAGGTCGAACGCGTGGAGGATGATCTCGCGCTGGGTCTCGGGCGGGTAGTCGGTGCCGAACTTCTGCCACAGGCCGAGGGAGAGCGCGGGCAGGTCGAGGCCGGAGCGCCCCGCGCGCCGGTAGGCCAGGCGCTCGTAGCGGTCGTCGGCGGCGGCGTGAGTCTTCTCGAAAGCGCCGTAGGTCATGGGGAACGCCTTTCCGTGACGGGTTCGCGGACCTGGGCCCGCCGATGGGGTGGATGGTAGCCGCGATCAAATCTATACTACATCGATAGGAGAAATAGAGTAAAGATCGCGCCGATGCACTGACCAAGGAGAGACATGAGCGCCGAATTCCTCTGGTACATCCCCAACCAGGCCCGCCCCGGCCACCGCGGCGACGACGCCGTCGAGGGCCACAACAGCCTCGACACCCTCACCGGCCACGCGAAGGCCCTGGAGGACCACGGCTGGGGCGGCGCGCTCCTCGGCACGAGCTGGGGGCGCCCCGACACGTTCACCGTCGCCACCGCCCTCGCCGCGCGCACCACGACGTTCAAGCCCCTCATCGCGATCCGGCCCGGCTACTGGCGCCCCGCGAACTTCGCCGCCGCCTCGGCCACCCTCGACCACCTCACCGGCGGCCGGGTCCTGGTGAACATCGTCTCCGGCCAGGACAACCTCGCCGCGTACGGCGACAGCGAGGGCGACCAGGCGCACCGCTACGCCCGCACCAAGGAGTTCATCCAGGTCGTGCGCCGGCTCTGGACCGAGGAGTCCGTGACCTACGAGGGCGAGCACTTCTCCGTGAAGGACTCGTCCCTGGAGCTCAAGCCCGTCGCGGACGGCGGGCGGCGGCACCCGCGGCTGTACTTCGGCGGCGCCTCCGAAGCGGCCGAACGGGTCGCGGCCGCGGAGGCGGACGTGCAGCTGTTCTGGGGCGAGCCCCTGGACGGCGTGCGCGAGCGCATCGAGCGGCTCAAGAAGCTCAGCGAGGAGGTCGGCCGCGAGCACGCGCCCCTCGAGTTCGGGCTCCGCATCACCACGTTCGTGCGCGACACGACCGAGGAGGCGTGGGCCGAGGCCGAGGCGAAGGTCGCGACCATGGCCGCCGGGAACCAGGAGTACCTGCGGGACGCCCACCGCCGCACCGCGGTGGGGCAGCAGCGCCTCCTCGACCTCGCCGAGCGCGGCGACGTCCTCGACGAGAACCTGTACACGGCGCCCGGCCGGTACGGGGGCGGCGGCGCGGGCACCACGTGGCTCGTCGGCTCCCCCGCCGACGTGGCGCGGTCGCTGCGCAAGTACCAAGAGCTGGGCATCACGCACTTCGTCCTCTCCGACACCCCGTACCTGCGGGAGATCGAACGCCAGGGCGACCAGCTGCTGCCGCTGCTGCGGGACTGAGCGGAACCGAAGCGCCGCAGCGGGCCCGGGGCCCGCACCGTGCCGAGACGCGGACCAGGTCCGAGCACATGCGAGGCCGCCGGGCGCGAATGCACCTGGCGGCCTTGGCTGTCCGGGGCTACTGCTCGGGGTCGGTCTTGCGCTCGCGGGCCTCTTCGACGAGCCGGCGCGCGAGCTCGCGCGTGCGGGCCGACTGGTCCACGAAGCCCGCGACGATGTCGTGGGTGCGATCGCGGGCGGCCTCGGCCGCCCGCTCGTAGGTGTCGATGACCAGGGCGGCCTGCTCGAGCGGCGCCTTGGAGGCCGCCGGGGGCAGGAACTCGACGTCGACGAGCGCGCCCGCGATGTTGGCGGTCACCGCCACTTCCCCACCCTCCGAGACGATCCGGACGCTGGTGGCGTCGACCAGGTGCCGGACCGGGAGCGCCTCGCCGCGGAGCGAGGACATGCGCTTCTCGAAGTCCGCCATGAAGGCCGCGAGGTCGAACTCCTCGGCCGGCTCAGAGTGCTCGGGGGTCTCGCTCACTTGCTCTCCTCTTGCTCGCGCGGCCCTCTGGGAGTGGAACCCGCTCCCCCGCGAGGTAGTTGGACAATGCTATTGCGTTGTGGGTTAACAAGAGTGGTATGCCGCATGACGGTCTTCCCTCCGCTGCGTTCCGGTTTCACATCGCCGCCCGTCCCCCGTGTACAGACGCCCGTTGCGGACCGTTTCGACACCTTGGGTGGCTGGATTCACAACTATCGCCAGAATGATGTTGAGTCGTGCCTGGATTCCGTTGATTCGCGTCAAGGGAACGTCAAGACGCGTCAAGAGTACCGGGCGGCGGGGCGTCCGACATCCGTTCCACCCCAGCGTGAACCGACTCACGGGTAGGCGACCGGAGCGGGTGCGGCGCGACCGGCCGAAGTGACCGTTCGCATGAGGACGGTCAAGCGCCGGCGCTCCGCCGGGCCCGGGCCGCGGCGCGGGCGGCGCCCGGACCCGAAGCCCGCGCCGCGATCATGCCGCCGCGCACCCGCAGCGCCGCCTCGGTGTCGGCGGCGGGGTCCGGGAGGCCGAGCGCGGCGGTCGCCGCCGGGTCGGCCACGGCGACCCGCAGCCGCCGCCACGTCCCGGCCGGGAACACCGCCCGCAGGCACGATGTGAGGTCGCCCACCCTGAGCCGCACCAGGCCCCCGGTCTCGGCCGGATCGGGCACCGCGGCGAGGAGGGTGACCGTCTCGCCGGGAGCGGCGGCGCGGAGGGCGTCCTCGGCCGCGGCGAGGCGGCCCGTCCCGAGGACCGCCACGAGGCCGTCGGTGCCGAGGTCGACCGGTCCGCCGCCGACGAGGTCCCGGAGCGCGGGCGCCGCCAGGGGCTCGTGGACGGCCTCGGCGGTGGCCTCGGGCGGGCGGGGCGCCCAGGCGTCGCGGAGGTCGAGGGCGGCGAGGTGGCCGCAGGCGCGCACGCGGTCGGCGGCGCTGCCGAACCCGGGCGCCTGCTCGGCGAGGTGCCCGGCGCCGGAGAGGAGGGTGAGCGCGAGCTCGGCGAGGCGGACCCGCCGCCCGGGCGCGCACGACTCCAGTCCCACGGCCAGGAGCAGCGCCTCCAGCCGGGCGAGCTGCGCCAGGACGTCCCGGCCGTGCTCGTCGAGCACCCCGGCCAGGGAGCGGAGCCGCAGCCGGTCGGCGCCCCCGGCGGACGGGAGCCGGTCGAGCCAGGCGCGGGCGAAGCGGATCAGGGCGTCCTCGGCGGTCGCCGGCGCCCAGGCGGGCCCGGCGGCGGGGGCGCGCTCGGTCATCGCGACGAGGACGGCCAGGTAGAGGGCGCGCTTGCCCGGGAAGTTGGAGTAGACGGCGCCGCGCGTCAGGTCGGCGCGATCGGCGATCCGGTCCACGCTCGTATCCGCGTACCCGTGCTCGGCGAACTCCTCGCGCGCGGCGGCCAGAATCGCGTTTCTGGTCCGCTCCTGCCGCTCGATTCGTGTGAGCCTCGCCATGTTCTCCCTTTCGTCCTTCGCGTTCAGATGACGCGGGCATTCCGATGATGATGCCATCCGAACCGGTCCGGCGGAGGTTTCCCCGGGCCCGGGGCGGGGAATCCTCGGTGATCGAGGAGGAGGCGAAACATGGCGAAACAGAAGGATCTGAGCGACGAGATCGCCGAGCCGGGGGCGGAGTCCGACGCGATTCGGATGTCCGACATCACCGGTGGTGAAGGTGCCGATATCGGTGAGCTGCATGGAAAAGAGCTGCTCGACGAGGATGTCTGGGCGCCCGAGCCGCGACGCGGCGTGCGCCCGGTGGTGCTCGCCGTCGCGGCCGTGGGGGTCGCGGCCGCCGCGGTCGTGGCATTGAAGATCGCGTATGACCGCAAGCACCGGTCCCACGGGTACCGCAAGGCCCTGGAGCAACTCGAGGACGCCCGCGACGCGCTCCTGTCGGCGGCCTCGGATCTGCCCGAGCGGGGCCGAGAGGCGCTGCACAGGGTCACGCGCCGCTGAGTTGGTGTAGGGTCGGGCAAGCTTCTCAACGCCGCCGGCAAGTTGGCAGAGCGGCGTTTCTTACCTTCAACGAATCAGGCGAACCATCTCATCGATCCAGCGGTCCGACGTCCAGACAACTCGGATCACCCTGAGGCACGCGGTATCGCATCCGCGGCCGGTCGCCGCATGCCCCGACACCCCGCACCAGACTTCCGCGCCGGATTCATCGGCGCGGGATTTGGACCGCTCCGGCGGTCCAATGAAGAAGTCGGGCCGTCTCGACGGTCCGACGCACAACAGGAGGAACACATGGCCACTGGCACTGTGAAATGGTTCAACGGCGACAAGGGCTTCGGCTTCATCGCTCCCGACGACGGCTCCGCGGACGTGTTCGCGCACTTCTCCGCGATCCAGGGAACTGGTCGCCGTGACCTTGAAGAAAACCAGCACGTCGAGTTCGACGTCGAGCAGGGCCAGAAGGGCCCGCAGGCCGCGAACATCCGCGTGCTCTAAAGCGAACCGGGACGGCGGTGCCCAGGCGCCGCCGTCCCGACCCCGCACTTCACAAGGCTCGCCGCCGCGCCTGGCGCGGAGGGCGGGCCTTTCTCGTACCCGGCTTCCACCAGGGCGCGAGGCGTCCGGGGAGAGAACTCCAGGATAATTTCCCGCGGGATGTCGAGAACCCGCCGCGGGCTCCGTCCCAGGGGTGTCGGCGGCGACGGACGCCGCCCGAGACGGAGGACGAAGACATGGCCAAGTACCTGCTGCTCAAGCACTACCGCGGCGGACCGGTCCAGCACCCCAACGCGGTCGCTCCGATGGACGACTGGACGCCGGAGGAGATCTCCGAGCACATCGCGTTCATGGGGAAGGTCGCCGACGACCTGCGCGAGCGCGGCGAGTTCGTCGACGCCCAGGCGCTCGCCTTCGAGGGCGAGTTCGTGCGATACGGCGGCGAGGGCGCGGCCCCGGTCACCGACGGGCCGTTCGCCGAGACCAAGGACGTCATCGCCGGGTGGATGATCATCGACGTCGAGTCCAAGGAGCGCGCCCACGAGGCCGCCGCGCACCTCTCCGCGGCCCCCGGCAAGGACGGCAGGCCCCTGCACGAGTGGATCGAGGTCCGGCCGTTCCTGTCCCACCCGCCGGTGGTGGAGTAGGCCGGGCCGGCGGTCCGATGTTCGACGACCACCTGCTGCGGGACCTCACTCCGCAGGTGCTGAGCGTCCTCGTCCGCCGCGGAGCCGACTTCGCGGCGGCCGAGGACGCCGTCCAGGACGCCCTCGTGGAGGCGGTGCGCCGCTGGGACGGGGACGCCCCCGACGACCCCAAGGGCTGGCTGGTCACCGTCGCGTGGCGCCGGTTCCTCGACGCGCGGCGCTCGGCCTCAGCGCGGGCGCTGCGCGAGGTGGTCGTCCACCGCGAGCCCGCCCCCGGCCCGGCGGAGCAGACCGACGACACGCTGCTCCTGCTCAGCCGCTGCTGCCACCCCGCGCTCACGCCGGCCTCGGCCGTCGCGCTGACGCTCCGCGCCGTCGGCGGCCTCACGACCGCGCAGATCGCGCGGGCGTTCCTGGTGCCGGAGGCGACGATGGCGCAGCGCATCTCGCGCGCCAAGCGGACCCTCGCGGGCGCGCGCTTCGAGCGACCCGGCGAGGTGCGGGCCGTGCTGCGGGTGCTCTACCTGATGTTCGATCAGGGCTTCATGATCGGCGGCTTCACGATCGGCGGCTCCATGAACGCCCGGGGCTGCGCGGGAGAGCGGGGCTCCGCGGGCGGGCGGACCGGCGACGCCGACCTGGCCGAGGAGGCGATCCGCCTGGCCCGCCAGCTCGTCGCGTCCGTACCCGCCGACGCGGAGGCCGCGGGCCTGCTCGCGCTCATGCTCCTGCACCACGCGCGCCGCGCCGCCCGCACCGACGCGGCCGGAGACCTCGTGCCGCTGGCGCTCCAGGACCGGTCCCGGTGGGACACCGCGATGATCGGTGAGGGCGTGGACCTGCTCCAGAACGCGCTCGCACGCGACCGCCTGGGCGAGTACCAGATCCAGGCCGCCATCGCCGCGCTCCACGACGACGCGGCGTGCGCCGAGGAGACCGACTGGACGCAGATCCTGGAGTGGTACGACGAACTCGTGCGAGCGGACCCGGACCATCCCGTGGTGGCCCTGAACCGGGCGGTCGCGGTCGGCCACGTGGACGGCCCGCTCGCCGGGCTGCGCCTGGTCGAAGCGCTCGACCCGGCCCTGCCGCGGCGCGACGCCGTGGCCGCGTACCTCCATGAGCGGGCGGGGAACACGGCCGAGGCGGCACGCCTGTACGCGGCCGCCTCGCGGAGCGCGCCCAGCGCCGCCGAGATGGGCCACCTGCTCAGGCAGGCGGCCCGGTTGAAGCGGCTGGGCTGAAGCGGCTGGGCTGAAGAGGCAGGGTTGAAGAGGCAGGGTTGAAGAGGCCCGGCTGAAGCGGCTCGGTTGAACCAGCCCAGCTGAACCGGTCGCGCCCCGACTCGGCCTGAGGCTCAGCGGAAGTCGGCGGCGTGGTCGACGGCCCACTGCGCGAAGGTGCGGGCCGGGCGGCCGGTCACGGCCTCCGCGGTGGGGCCGGGCGCCTCCGCCTTCGCCTCCGCGAGCATGTCGAGCAGCGGGCTCGGCATGACCCGCTCGGCGGCCGCGCGCGGCAGCTCCTCGACCGCGATCTCACGGCCGAGCGCCTTGCCGATGAGGGCTACCTGCTCCCGCTGGGTGAGGTGCCCGGGACCGTCCACAAGGTATTTTTTGCCCTCGTGGCCGGAGCCGAGGAGCGCGGTCACCGCGACTTCGGCGATGTCGCGCTCGTGGATCGGGTTGACCGGGGACTCGGGGTAGGGCAGGCGGACCAGGTGCTCGCTTCTGATCGACTCGGCCCACCACAGGGCGTTGGTGGCGAACATGGCCGGGCGCACGAACGTGAACGGCAGGCCCGAGGCTTCAAGGGGCCGTTCCACATCGCGGTGCATCTTGGCGATCGGGTTGTCGTCGGTGCCCTGCGCGGCGGCCGAGGACAGCAGGACCACGTGCTTGACGCCGCTCGCCACCGCCGCGGCCGTGAAGTGCTCGATGCCCTCGTGGGCCGCGTACAGGAAGACCTTCTCGATCCCTTCCAGTGCGGGGGCGAGGGTCTCGGGGGCGGTGAAGTCGACCAGGGCGGGCAGCGCGCCGCCCGGCAGCTCGACGGCGACGGGGTTGCGCGAGGCGGCGCGGACGGGGGTGCCCGCGAGGATGAGCTGCGCGATGACGTTGCGCGCGATGGAGCCTCGCGCACCGGTGACCAGGACGGTCATGGGTGGTTTCCTTTCTCGGGTGCCGCGGCGAGTCGCGCGAGGATGCGCGACAGGGTGTCGCCGTAGCGGGTCTCGAACTCGGGGTCGTCGATGCCTACGCCGAAGAGGCGCCGGGCGGTGTCGCGGAAGACCGCGGGGGCGAAGACCATGCCCATGAGGGCGAGCTGCACGGCCGCGGTGTCGAGGTCGGGGGCGAACTCGCCGTGGTCGCGGCGCTCGCGCATGGCCTCCTGCTCGGCCGCGACGTCGGCCGCGGTCTCCTCCCCCGGCACGTCCCCCGACAGGGCCGCCCAGAGGGCGAGCCGGGCCACGCGCGGGTCGGCGAGGTTCTGGTGGAGGTACCAGCGCACCAGCTCGCCGGGCGGCACGTCGGCGCCGGCGCTGCGGCGCTCGGTGTCGAGCCATGCGCGCTGGAGCGCCCGGTACAGGCCCTCCTTGCCGCCGAAGTAGTAGCTGACGAGCTGCTTGTTGACGCCGGCGCGCTCGGCGATGGCGCCGACGCGGGCGCCGCGGTAGCCGTGCTCGGCGAACTCGGTGAGGGCCGCGTCGAGGAGCTTCGCCTTGGTGCGCTCGGCGTCGCGGACGCGCTCGGCGGGCTTGGCCCGCTGCCGGGTCGTCTTCGGTTCCACGCCCGAACCCTAGCACGCAATCAAACGAACGGTTGATTGGATTATCTTCACGGTTGATAGAGTGGCAGTCACTGCCACATGGCAGTGACTGCCTTATACTGGTGCCACGGGCCGCACCCCCGGCCCCCGACAGGAAGCGAGCGACCCATGGCCGCAGTCAGGAACGTCCTCATCTCCGGCGCGAGCATCGCGGGCCCCGCGCTCGCGCACTGGTTCGGGCGCAACGGCATCCGCGCCGTCGTCATCGAGAAGGCCCCGTCCCGCCGCACCGGCGGCTACGCGATCGACATCCGCGGCAAGGCGATCGACGTGGCGATGCGCATGGGCGTGCTCGACGGCGTGCGCGCCGCCGAGACCGGAATCGGCGGGGCCGCCATGGTCGACGCCGACGGCCGCGTCCGCGCGCGCCTCGCCTCGGGCCTGGTCGCGCCGGAGGAGCGCTCGCTGGAGATCCTGCGCGGCGACCTCGTGGCCCTCCTGCACGAGGCGGCGCCCGAGGCCGAGTACCGGTACGGGACCTCGATCTCGGCGCTGGAGGACCGCGGCGACCGCGTGGAGGCGGTGTTCGCGTCGGGCGGGACCGAGTCCTTCGACCTGGTCGTGGGCGCCGACGGGCTCCACTCGAACACGCGCGGCCTCGCCTTCGGGCCCGAGCGGCCGTACCGGCGGTTCCTCGAGTCCTATGTGAGCATCGCGACCGTGCCGAACCACCTCGGGCTCGACGGCGAGGCGCGGCTGTTCAACACCCCGAGCCGCGTCGCCGCCCTCTACAACACCCCCAGGGCCGCAGGGGCGAAGGCGCTCCTGCTGCACCGGACCGCGGTCGAGTCCGACGTCGACCGCGCTGCGCCCGCGGCGCAGCGCGAGCACCTGCGCGAGGTGTTCGCGGGGATGGGCTGGGAGACCGACCGCATCCTCGCCGACCTGGACCGGGCGCCGGACTTCTACTTCGACTCGGTGACGCAGATCAGCATGGGCGCGTGGTCGAAAGGCCGCACAGTGCTCCTCGGCGACGCCGGGTACTGCCCCTCGCCGATGTCCGGCCAGGGCACGAGCCTCGCGCTCGTCGGCGCGTACGTGCTCGCCGCGGAGCTGGCGGCCCGCGACGCGCCCGAGCCCGCGCTGGCGGCGTACGAGCGGCGCATGCGGCCGTTCGTCGCAGCGAACCAGGGCATCGCGGCGCCGGGCCTCGACTTCATCGCTCCCAAGAGCGCCATGGGGATCGGGGCCCGCAACGCACTGCTGCGCTCGGGCCCGGTGCTGCGGCTGCTCAGCCGCTTCGACTCCCGGCTCGGTAAGGCCGCGGAGGCGATCGATCTGGATCGGGGCCGGGCTTAGCGGCGCCGCACCCGGTACTTCAGGTGCGTCACCGACGGCGAGGCCGTGGACGACTCGATGTCGAGCGCGACCCTGCTCGTGTCGACGCCGTCGAACAGGCGCACGCCGTCGCCGAACAGGACCGGGCGCAGGGCGATCAGGGCCTCGTCGACGAGCCCGGCGTTGAGGAACTGGACGATGGTCTCGGCGCCGCCGCCGATGCGCACGTCCCGGTCGCCCGCGGCCTCGCGGGCCTGCGCGAGGGCGCTCTCGATGCCGTCGTTCACGAAATGGAACGTGGTGCCGCCCAGTCGCTTCCACGGCTCGCGGACCTCGTGGGTGAGCACGTACACCTGCGAGTGGAAGGGCGGGTCCTCGGGCCAGCTGTGCTCCCCGGCGTCGAACATGCGCTTGCCGAGGACGGTGGCGCCGGTGCGGTCGAACACGGCCCGGAGGAAGTCGTCGTCGGGGCCGGTCTCGCCGCCCTCGCCGAAGTGCAGGTTCTCGCGCATGAACCGCTGCGCGAGGGCCCAGCCCTGGAGTTCGGACCACTGGTCCATCCACCGCTTGAGGGCGTCGGACTCGTTCCAGCCCTGCAGCATCGCCTCGGTGGCGCCGCCGTCGCGGGGCGCGATGCACCCGTCGAGGCTCATGGTCACGCTGAAGAACACCTTGCCGGCCATCAGATGCCGCCTTCCCGTTCGATCGTGTCGTCGATGTAGGCCGCGAGCCGGCCCAGTGTCTGCCTGCCGCCCTCGACCGCGCCGAAGCGCTCCACGGCCCGGTCCCGCAGCGCCTTGGTGGGGAACAGGGTCCGCATCTCGAGTTCGGTCTTCCCGCCCTGATCGGTGAAGCGGAGCACCTGCTCGAACGAGTCCGGGTCGCCCGCGAAGGCGCCGTGGACGAGTTCGATCCGCTCCGGCGCGGTGATCTCGCGCCAGATGATCGAGTTCGGGTAGTCGGTCCCGTCGGGGCCGTGCATCGTGAACTCCCACTCGCCGCCCTCGCGGAACGCGAAGGCCCGCGTGGTGGTGGTGAACCCGTCCGGGCCCCACCAGCGCGAGAGGTGCCGGACCTCGGTGAACGCCTTGAACACCAGGTCGCGCGGGCCGTTGACGAGCCGCGAGAGCACGATCTCCCGGTCGGCCCTCCCCTGCTCAGTGGTCATCTTCCGCCTCCTTGAGTTCCTGCACGTAGTCGTCGAGCCGGTCGAAGCTCGCCTCCCAGAACCGCTCGAACCCGCCGATCCACTCCTGGACCGGTCGCAGGGCCGTGGCGTTCAGGCAGTAGAGGCGCTGCTTGCCGTCGCTGCGCACGCGGACCAGCTCGACCTCCCGCAGGACCCGGAGGTGCTTGGAGACCCCGGGCTGGGGGAGGTCGAGCTCGCTCGCGAGCTCGGACACGGCCAGTTCCCGCCCCCGCAGCAGGTCGAGGATGCGCCGGCGCTGGGGCTCGGCGATCGCGTTGAACGCGTCGGAGGTGGTCGCGGCTCGTGCCATGCCACGATCATATACCCATAACGGAATATGTCAAGCGGATCCGGTCACTCGCGGGACGCGACCAGGCGGATCGGCGGCGTGCGGGTCGCCGACAAGGCCGTGACCAGGCTCGTCGCCCCCACGATGACGGCCGCGCCGACCGCGAGGCCGACCAGCAGCGACCACTGGACGCTCACCGCGGTGATCCCCACGAGGTGCCGCAGGGCCACCGCGGCGCCGAGCACCGAGCCGGCCGCCGCGAGCGCGCCGAGGACCAGCCCGATCGCGACCACGGCCTGGGACTCCAGGAACGCGAGCCACACCACCTGGCCGCGGCCGAGCCCGGTCACGCGGGCGGCGGCGAACTCGCGGCGGCGGTTCGAGGCCGCGATGACCACCGCGTTCACGATCGCGATCGCCGTGTACAGCATGGTCATGCCCAGGAGCACGATCATGATGTCGCGGGTCAGCCGCTCGTCCGCGGCGGCGCTCGCGGCGATCCAGCCGTCTACGGTGGACACGGTGCCGATCTCGTTGAGGCTCGCGGCGACCGCGTCCCGGTCCGCGCCGTCCGCGAGGCGCACCACGTGGTTCCACGAGGCGGCCCCTTCGGGCAGCAGGTCCGGCGAGAGCAGGTAGTGCGGTCCGGCCACGGTCGGCGGCAGCAGGGCCGCCACCCGCACGTCGAACTCCTCGCCGCCCAGGCGCATCCGCAGCGTGTCGCCCACGCGCCAGTCGCGCTCGTAGTCCTCGGACGGGCTCACCGCGACCGAGGCGCCGGAGAGGTCGGCCAGGTCGCCCGCTACCGGCGCGATGTCATGCGTCGCCACGTAAGCGTCCGGGTCGACCACGGTCCCCAGGCCCGCGACGTACCAGCTCGCGCCCGCCTCGGCGAACGCCAGCTCGAACATGGCCTCGGTCTCGGCGGACACCGCCGCGACCCCGTCGATCCCCGCGATCGCAGCGGTGGCATCGCGATCCGCGGCCACCGCGAAGTCGCCGTCCACAGTGGCGTGCAGCTCCTGCCGGCCGGCCTCCCCCACCGTCGCCAGGGTCCCGCCGATGCCCGCCGTGAACGCGAACAGCACCATCACCGGCGCCGCCGTCGCCGCACTGCGCCGCGCGTCCGAACGCAGGTTCGCCAGCGCCAGCTCCCCCAGCGCCCCGCGGCACACCAGGCCCAGCAGCCCGGCCGCCAGCGGCACGATGAGCGGCGCCAGCGCCGCGAACCCGACCACCAGCGGCACCGTCACCAGGAACGGCGTGAGCTGCACGAACCACACCGGCATCGCCGCGTCGCCGGCCGGGAACAGCACGAACAGCACCACCGCGCCCGCGGTGAACACCAGCCCGAGGACCCACCGCGAGACCGTCATGACCTGCGCGGCCCCCGCGTCCTCCCGCAGCGCCTCCTGCGGGCGGATCGCCGCGGCCCGCCGCGACGCCGCGAGGACCCCGAGCACCGCGATGAGCACGCCCGTCCCGAGCGACACCGCGACCACCCAAGGGCGCCAAGGGGCCGCGAACCCTGCGGGCGCGAAGTCGAGCCGCACCAGCAGCCACGTCTGGAACCGCGCCAGCGGCAGCCCGAGCGCGATCCCGAGCACCGAGCCGGCCAGGCCCAGGAGCACGGCCTCGCCGGTGAGGAGCGACCGGACCTGGCCGCGGCTCGCGCCCGTCAGACGCAGGAGCGCGAGCTCCCGGCGGCGCTGGGCCACCGTGAACCCGAAGGTGGAGGCGACGATGAACACGGCCACGAAGGCCGCGAGCGCGAGCACCATCGACAGGAGCGTCAGCGCCCCGTCGTACGCCCCCTGGAGCGCCAGGGCCGCCTCGGGGGCGAGGCCCGCGGGGATCGGCGCGGTCGCGGCGGCGACGAGCGCCAGGAGCGACGACTGGACGAGCGCCACGCCGAGGCACACGGTGAGGATCGCCCCCGCGAAGACCTGCCAACGCTCGCGGAAGGTGTTCCAGGCCAGCAGGAGCATCACGCCTCCAGGTCGGCGAGGCGCGCGGCGACCTCGCGGGTCGAGGGGCGGTCGAGGCGGTCGGTGATCCGGCCGTCGCGCAGGAACACGACCCGGTCGGCGCTGGCCGCGGCGGCGGGGTCGTGGGTGACCATGATCGTGGTCTGGCCGCGCTCGTCCACCATGCGGCGCATGAGGTGCAGGACGTCGCGGGCGGCCTTGGTGTCGAGGGCGCCGGTGGGCTCGTCGGCGAAGAGGACGGCGGGGCGGGTGACCATGGCGCGGGCGATGGCGACGCGCTGCTGCTGGCCGCCGGAGAGCTCGCGGGGGCGGTGGCGGCGGCGGTCGGCGAGGCCCACGGCGGCCAGGACCTCGTGCACGTCGGCGCGCTCGGGGCGGCGCCCGGCCAGGCGCAGGGGCATGGCGACGTTCTGCTCGGCGGTGAGCGAGCCGATGAGGTTGAAGGTCTGGAACGCGAAGCCGATCTCGGTGCGGCGCAGCCGGGTGAGTTCGGCGTCGGAGGCGCCGGTGATGTCGTTCCCGGCGATCCGGACGCTCCCGGAGGTGACCCGTTCGAGGCCGGCGGCGCAGTGCAGGAGCGTGGACTTGCCGGAGCCGGAGGGGCCCATGACGGCGGTCCAGGAGCCGGCGGGGAACGCGATGTGGACGTCGTCGAGCGCGCGCACGGCGGTGCCGCGGGAGCCGTAGACGCGGGTGACGCCGGCGAGCTCGACCGGGGCGGGCGGGGATTCGTTCATGCCCCAACGGTGCGGGGGCGCGCTGACACGCCGCTGACACGGCGCTGAGATCGGTTGGGCGGCAGGGCGATAGGACTGCACTGGGACGGGGCCGCCGCGCGGGCGGCCCCGTCCCGGCCGGTCACGGCAGGTTGGCGATCACGAAGGGCGCGTGCCCGTGGAGGTAGTTGTTCCAGCCTCCGGTCACGGGCGCCCCCGCGGACAGCAGGTTCGTGGAGTCGTTGCCGACGTCCAGTTTCCATGCGGTCCAGGAGATCTTGTTCGCCCCCATCCAGTCGATCCAGCGCTGCGCCTCGTCCAGGCACACCCGCCCGTCGAGGCCGCCGTCGGCGGCGCTCGCGCCCCATTCCGTGACGAACAGGGCGAGCCCCGCGTTCAGGGCGGTGTTCGCCTTGTCGCGGTTCCACTGGGCGTGGGTGCACGAGTAGAAGTGCAGCGTGTACATGAGGTTCGTGCCGGACACCGGGTTCGCGGCGGCCACGTCGACGTCCTGCGACCAGGTCGGGGTGCCGAGCACGACGATGTTGTCAGGGTCCTGCGCGCGGATCGCCGCGACCACGGCCTCGTGGTACGGCTTCACCGTGCTCGCCCAGTCCACCTGCTCGGGCTCGTTGTACGGCTCCCAGATGACGTTCGGGAGGTGGCCGTACCGGTCGGCGAGGTCGGTGAAGAACGCGACCGCCGCCGCCCGGTGCTGATGCGCCTGGTGCGCATGGAAGTCGACGATCACGTAGACCCCGGCCTCCTCGGCGTTCCGGATGACCTGCTCGACCTCGGCCTTCCAGCCGTTCGGGTCGTCGAGGTAGGCGCCCTCGGGCTCGACGCCCATCGCGACGCGGAAGACCTCGATGCCCCACTCGTCGCGCATCCACTCCAGTGCCGCGAGGTTCTGGGCGTACGGCTGGGTCTGCCAGTGCAGCCACATGCTGGAGACGCCGCGGAGCTGGATCTCCTGGCCGTCCTCGTTGCACATGTTGTTGCCGCACACGCTCAGCCGGCCGTGCCGCTCGACCGGGGTGCCGTCAGGTGCCGGGTCGGTCGGATCGGGGTCGGTGGGCTCGGGCTCGGTGGTCGGTTCCTGGCTGCCGCCGCCGTCGCACGCGACGCCGTTGACCTCGGTGTGCTCGATGGCGCCCGGGCTGCCGCTGGCGGTGAAGCCGAAGACCTCCCTGGTCTGCCCGGAGGCGATCGTGCCGTTCCACCCCGCGTCGGAGGCGGTGAAGTGGTTCCCGCTGAGGGACTGGGCGGTGACGTTCCAGGCGCTGATGCCGGAGACAGCGCCGGTGAAGTCCCATTCCACGGTCCAGCCGTCGATCGGCTCGTCGGCGGTGATGCTGATGTTGGCCTGGAAGCCCGAGCCCCAGCTGCTCACCACGGTGTAGTCGACCTCGCAGCCCGTTGCGGCGCTGGCGTTCTGGGCGGTCGCGATGGTCAGCGCGCTCGCGCCGAGCGCCGCGGCGATCGCGCCGACGGCGGCCAGCCTTCTTCGTCTTCGTACCTGCATGGCAGCTCCTCGATGGCCACATGGGAGCGGAAGCGCTCCCAATCGTTACATCGAAGTTTGCCAATGCTTTGCCGTCGAGTCAAGCGCCGTCCCATCCGGGGCCTACAGGACGACGACCAGCTTCCCCTTCGCGCCGCCGGACTCCATGAGCGCGTGGGCCTCCCGGATGTCGTCGATCCCGAAGACCCGGTCCAGCGGCACCACCGCGCGACCGGCGGTCACGTCGTCCAGGAACGCCTGGAGCACTTCGCCGGGCAGGTCCTTCGCGCCGCCGGTGTACGCGGTCAGGCGGACCCCGGTGGGCAGGTAGCCGATCGGGTAGAAGTCCTTGACGATCCACTGGTCGGAGAGCATCCCGGTGAAGCAGACCGTGCCGTGCACCCGCACCGACCGCAGCGTGTCCGGCAGCGTGGGCGTGCCGACCAGCTCCAGCGCCGCGTCGACCCCCTCCGGCACGACCGAGCGGACCTGCGCGGCCACCTCGCCGTCGTCGATGAGCACGTGGTCGACCCCGACGTCCTTGAGCGCCTGAGCTTTTCCGGCGTCGCGGGTCGTCGACAGCACGGTCACGCCCCCGACCCGCTTCGCGAGCACCGCCGCGGCCATCCCGACCGAGGAGGTGCCGCCCCGCACCAGGAGGCTCTGGCCCGGCCGCAGGTCCAGGCCGGTGGTCAGCGACCCGAACGCGGTCTGCACCATCTCCGGCACGGCCCCGAGGAGCGACCAGTCCAGGTCCGACGCGAACGGCACGACCTGGCCGACCGGCACGCACGTGTACTCGGCGTACCCGCCGTCGAAGGTGCGGCCCATCCCGCCCATCATCGTGGCGACCTGCTGCCCCGGCGCGAACGTTCCGCTCGGGTCGGCGTCCACGACGCCCGTCGCCTCGATCCCGAGCACGCGCGGGAACACCATGCCCTCGGCGAGCCCGAGCCTGGTGTGCAGCTCGGACCGGTTGAGCCCGAACGCCTTCACCTTGATCCGCACCCAGCCGTCCTCCGGCTCGGGCACCGGCAGCTCCCGCACGAGCAGGTGCTCCACCGGCCCCGGCTCCTCCAGCACGACCGCGCGCATCGTCCGACCCATCCGCCACCTCCACGTTCCTCGAACAGCAGTCTGCCCGAAAACCGGCCCCGCCGTGCGGCGGGGCGGCGGGCGCATCCAGGAACCGACCTGCAAGCCGACCCAGCTCCGGTCGGCAGACTGAGAGAAACGCCCTGTTGCGGGCCGGCGCATTCCATGCCCTGGACCGGCCGCACCGGTCATTGCAGCGCTTCTGACCTGCGAGTCAGGCCGTTCGATGCAGAAAGCCGATCCTCCCCCATTGCGCGAATCGGAGTTTTATGGCCGCTCCGGGACGCCTCTAGCCTCCGATGCATGGAATGGCATCACCGCTCAGCTGAAGACCTCGTCACCGCCCTGCGCGCCGGCAAAGTCACCGCGAAGGAACTGACCGAGGACGCGATCGCCCGCATCGAGCGGGACGACCCGGCGACCAACGCGATCTGCGTGCCCGACTTCGACCGGGCGCGGGACGCCGCGCACGCCGCGGACCAGGCGCTCGCCCGGGGCGAGGACCGGCCGCTGCTCGGCGTCCCGGTCACCGTCAAGGAGTCCTACGACGTCGCCGGACTCCCCACGACCTGGGGTCTCCCGGAGTTCCGCGACTTCATGCCCGCCGAGGACGCGGTCCAGGTGTCGCGCCTGAAGGCTGCGGGCGCGGTGGTGCTCGGCAAGACCAACGTGCCGCTGGGGCTCCAAGGGCTGCAGAGCTCCAACCCGGCCTATGGCACCACCTCCAACCCGTGGGACCGCACGCGCACCCCCGGCGGCTCCTCCGGCGGCTCGGCGGCCGCCCTCGCGCTCGGGTTCGGCGCCCTGTCCATCGGCTCCGACATCGGCGGGTCCCTGCGCACCCCCGCGCACTTCTGCGGCGTCTACGGGCACAAGCCGACCCTCGGGCTGGTCGCGAACCGCGGCATGACCCCGCCCGACGCACCCGCACTCCCCGTGGACCTCGACCTGGCCGTGGTCGGCCCGATGGCGCGCACCGCCCGCGACCTCGCCCTCCTCCTCGACGTCATGGCCGGACCTGACCCGCTGACCTACGGCAAGGCCCACACGCTGACCCTCCCGCCGGCGCGCCACGAGCACCTGCGCGACTTCCGGGTCCTGGTCGTCGACGACCACCCGTGCATCCCGACGGGCTCCGCCGTACGACACGCGGTCGACCAGGTGGCCGACGTCCTCGTTTCCCATGGCGCCCAGGTCGAACGGAACAGCCCGCTGCTGCCCGACCTGAAAGAGGCCGCGACCCTCTACACGAAACTCCTCTTCTCAGGCTCGGTCGCGCGCTTCCCTGTCTCCGCACTCGACGAACTGCGAACCCAGGCCGCCGCGCTGCACCCCGACGACCAGGGCCTCGACGCGGCCCGGCTGCGGGGCATGGTCATGAGCCACCGCGACTGGATGGAGGCGAACAACCTCCGCGAGCGCCACCGCCACGCCTGGCGGCGGCTCTTCACCGAGTTCGACGTCGTCCTCTGCCCCGTCACCCCCACCCCCGCCTTCCCCCACGACCACAACCCCGACCTCCTGGCCTGCCGACTCGACATCGACGGCGTCGACCACCCGTTCTTCGACCAGCTCGTCTGGGCCGGCCTCGCCACGATGCCCGGCCTCCCCGCCACCGCCGCGCCCGCGGGCCGCTCCCCCGAAGGCCTCCCCGTCGGCGTCCAACTCATCGGCCCCGCCTTCGAAGACCGCACCCCAATCCGCCTCGCCGAACTCCTCGAACACCAGATCGGCGGCTTCGAGCCCCCGCCCGCGGCGGCCTGAGAGGCGCTGGGCGTCAGTGCGAGCGCTCGGGCATTGACCCGGGCCGCGCGGTGCCGTATATTACTGTCACATCGACAGTAAATGGAGGTCCGCAGTGCGGGAGAGGGAAGAGCCGTGGGAGCCGCCGCTGCTCATGGTCACCGTCGACCTGGTGATCCTGACGCTGCGGGCCTCGGTGCTCCAGGTGCTGCTCGTCGAGCGGGGCATCGAGCCCTTCGCGGGGTGCCAGGCGCTGCCGGGCGGGTTCCTCAGCGACGAGAAGGAGGACCTCCACGCCGCCGCGCTGCGGGAGCTCCAGGAGGAGACGAACCTCGACGCCTCGCGGCTCCACATCGAACAGCTCGGCACCTACGGTGCGCCCGAACGCGATCCGCGCGGCCGGATCCTGACCGTGGCGTACCTGGCCATCGCGCCCGGGCTGCCCGAGCCGGTCGCCGGCACCGACGCCTCCGGTGCGGCGTGGACCCCAGTCGACCGGGTGCTCTCCGGTCAGGTGCGGCTCGCGTTCGACCACCGGCAGATCTTCGACGACGCCGTCGAGCGGGCCCGGACGAAGCTGGAGCACTCGCCGCTGGCGACGAAGTTCTGCGGCGGCGAGTTCACGATCGCCGAACTCCAGGGCGTCTACGAGACGGTCTGGGACGTCAAGCTGGACGAGCGGAACTTCTACCGCAAGGTGCAGCGGATCCCGGGCTTCATCGAGCCCACCGGCGCGGACCGGCGCGCCGCGAAGGGCCGGCCCGCGCGGATGTTCCGCGCCGGACCCGCCAAGGCGCTCCACCCGCCCCTGACCCGCCCGGAAGGACCGCACGCCGAGGAGGAATCATGACCGACCCAGACACCGTGGTCGTGCTGACGGCCCTGGACCTCGAGTACACAGCCGTGCTGCGCCACCTGTACGACGTCGAGATCCGTCACCACAAGGCGGGGACCCGGTTCCAGGTGGGGACCACCGCCTGCGGCGCGAAGGGCCGGATCGCCCTCGGGCTCACCGGCGTCGGCAACCAGTCCGCGGCGGTGATCGCCGAGCGCGCCATCCAGGAGTTCTCCCCCGTGGCGACCCTGTTCGTGGGGGTCGCCGGATCGCTCTGGCCGAAGCCCGAACTCGGGGACGTGGTGGTCGCCGAGCGGGTGTACGCCTACCACGGCGGCACGAGCGAGGACGGCGGCCTCAGGGCGCGCCCCCGCGCTTGGGAAGCGCCCCATGCGATCAGCCAGCTCGCCCACCAGATCGACCGCACCGGGGAATGGCGGCGGCGACTGCCCGCCGGGTCGCGGTCGATCAACGTCCACTTCGGATCGATCGCGGCCGGTGAGGTCGTGCAGAACTCGCGCGTCTCGCGCGAGGCGCTGTGGATCCGCGACCACTACAACGACGCGATCGCGGTCGAGATGGAGGCCGCCGGGGTCGCCCACGCCGGCCATCTCAGCGGCACCCGGGTCGGGATCGTCCGCGGCGTCAGCGACAGGGCGGACGGCACCAAGAACACCGGCGACGACGCCGAGTGGCAGCCCGTCGCGGCGGCCAACGCCGCCGCCTTCGCCGTGCACCTCGCCGAGCAACTCCTCAACGAAGGAACGGGAGACGCCATGCCTCCGAACGAATCCGGTCCCCGATCGGGCGACACGGTGTACAACTTCGCCTCCGGACAGGTCGGGATCCAGGCCGCCAGGGTCTCCGGCAGCTCGGTCACGATGTCCGGCGGCGGCACCGCCCCGCCCGGCGACCCGTTCGCCCTGCTGGCCGCGCTGCGCGCCCAGATCGCCGACGACCACGCCCGCGGCCTGACGGACGACGACGACACGTTCAAGGCGTCCCAGGACGAACTCGCGGCGGCCGAAGACGCGCTGCGCGGCACCGGAGGTCCGCGCGCATCGAAGGCGGTGCTCGCGCTCAAGCGCCTCGGCGGGCTCGTGGCGTCGGAGCGGGCCGGATCGCTGATCGCCCGCGCCATCGCAGCGGTGCGTGAGCTGCCATGACCGAGGACGTCCCCCCGCCGCCCGAGGGCGCCGTCACCTACAACATCGCGCAGCCCGGGTCCGTGGTCGGCATCCAGGCGCAGTACGTCCGCGACGTGCTGGTCTACCAGATCACGCCGCTCGGCGTCTCGCCGCTCGACACGCTCCCGGCCGCCGACTGGGCGCCGATGGTGGCCTCCAGCCCGATGCTGACGCTGGAGCAGCTTCGGTTCGCGCACCTGCCGAAGCCCGCTCCCGGAGAGCCGGGCTATGCGGAGGCCGAGGTGAACGCGTTCCTCGACGAGGTCGAGGCGGCGCTCGGGCTCGACCAGGAAGCCGTTCCCCTGCTCACGCAGGCGGAGGTCCGCTACAAGCAGTTCAAGCCGACCTACCTCAGGACGTCGTACGCGCCAGAGGGAGTGGACCTCCTTCTGGACAAAGTGGAATCCGAGATCGCCCGGCGGTGGGCGCTCTTCATGCGAGACCAGGGAGGAATCCAGATATGACGATCGGACGCCACGGGGCCGAACCCGGCGGGTACCCGCCGGACCCCGAGCTGCACGGCCCCGGGTGGGCGCACCTCCAGGTGTACTCGCCCTGGCGCGACGACAGTCCGGTGCACGCCTCGATCGTGTTCAAGGACCGGCAGACCGCCCGCACCGACCTGTACCAGGTGCTGGCCCGCGACCCGGAGTCCCGCGAGCCGGCCGAGCACCTGCGCAGCCTCATCGACAACAAGGCGCACGACAAGAGCGGACTGCTCCTGTACTACCTCAACGGCGGCGGCCTCATGTGGGTGTGGGCGTACTTCCCCGTCGCGGCCAGGGCCAGCAGCGTCAGCACCGCTCGCGAGTTCATGAGCGGGTGGCGGGAGGACATGCTGTCGGACGAGCTGTACCGGGCCATCATCGACCACGAGGGCGTGACCGTACTCGACCTCGCGAAATGGTTCTGACCTCTCGATACCGCGCCGGCGCAACGGCGTTCAGGCGCGCGTTCCCGGCGGCGGCCGGCGCTCCGACCGCCCCCTCGGCCGGTCCCGGGACACGACCCACGCCCCTCGCGTCGACGCGCGGCGACCGGTAGCCTTTCGCGGTGGCTGCTCCCCTTCCCCTCGCCGGTGTCGATGCGATCGCGAGCGCGTACGGCCTCGGGGCGGTGCGCGAGTGCAGGGTCGTGGCCGAGGGGGTGCTCAACCGGAACTGGCGCCTCGTGACGGACGCGGGTGCGTTCGCGCTCAAGGAACTCGACCAGACCTCGCCCGACGACGCCCGGCGCAGCCTCGCGCTCATGGTGTCGGTCGCGGCCGACGGCGTCCCCGTCGTCGCGGCCGTCCCCACCGGGAGCGGCAAGTCAGTCCTCGAACTGGGCGTGCACGCCTACTACCTGGCCCCTTGGATCGACGGCGACCACCGGCGCGGGGCCGAGATGACCCGCGCGACCGCGTTCCACATGGGCGAGGTCCTGGCCCGGGTTCGGCTCGCCCTCGCCCGGCCCGGCCTGCTCCCCGAGGCGGCGCCCCGCTTCGAGCCCCCGCCTACCGTCGCCACCGCCAGCGAGCGGATCGGCGACTACCTCCGGCTGATCGACGGCCGGGACGCGCCCGATGAGTTCGACCGAGCGGTGGCGCCACTGCTCCGCACCCGCCTCGACCTCGTCGCGGCCAACGAGCACCAGCGCCCCTCCGAGGACGGCTTCACCGGCCCGCACGGGTGGACGCACGGCGACTGCCAGAACTGGAACCTGCTGTGGCGCGACGACCGCATCGCCGCCGTCCTCGACTGGGACCGGGTCCGCGTCAACCCGTACGCCGAGGAGATCGTCCGCGCCGCCACCTACCAGTGCGCCCTCGCCGACGGCAGCCTCGACCTCGACCACCTCGCGGCGGTCGTCGCCGGATACCGCACCTTCGCGCCGATCGGCGGGGAAGCCCTCCTCGACGCCGCCCGGCGCCGGTGGTGGAAGCTCCTGACCTCGGTGTGGCACTTGAAGTACCACTACTTCCTCGGCAACAACGCCGGCGACTGGCTGTTCTTCTCCGACGAACGCCTGCTGCGCTGGTGGACCGACCACCTTCATGAGGTCGAGTCCACCCTCGCGGGATGAACGACTCACCTTCCACATACGACACACCGTGGATTCGCGAGAACGCCGCCAGGGCAAACACAACCGTTATCGTTTCGGCGTGAATGTGGTAATCATGAAGAACGAGAACGGCACCTACGCAGGCGCACAGGGCGGCCAGTTCTCCGCGGGCGTGTCCCGCGAATCGGCCGGTTCGCAGCGGCTGTGCCTGCACCGCGTGTTCATCGAGGCGCACACCGAGACCCGCGCCCATATGCACGACGGCCACGAATCGGCGATCTACGTGCTCGCCGGCCGCCACCAGATCCGCTACGGCGACGAGCTCCAGCACCTGGCCGACCTCGAACCGGGCGACATGGTGTACATCCCGGCGGGGATGCTCCACCAGCCCATCGTCGGCGACGAGGACGTCACCGCCCTCGTCGCCCGCACCGACCCGGCCGAGCAGGAGTCCCTGCGCCTGCACTCCCCCGCAGCACAGCACGAGGCGGTCGGCGCCGGGGCGCCGCACTAGCCGCGACTGTCGGCCGCGGCGGTTACGTTGGCGGGGTGCTCGACGGAGGGTCCGCTCGGGCGCGAAGGAGAGGTGTCGGAATGCGCAAGGTCGTGCTGTTCATGCTCTCGTCGCTCGACGGCGGTGTCGAGCATCCCGCGAGGTACTTCCCCGAAGGCGACGGCGACGGGGCGCCGGTGTTCGACCCCGTCACCGCGGGCATGGAGGCGCACATGACCGCCTCCCAGGACGCGGTGCTCATGGGCCGCAAGACCTACGACGAATGGTCCTACTGGTGGCCGCGGGCCGAGGGCGAGCCGTTCGCCGAGTTCATCAACCCCGTGCGGAAGTACGTCTTCACGTCGACCCCGCTCGCGCGCGAGTGGACCAACGCCGAGCCGGTCGCCGACCCGGTCCCCGACTTCGTCCGGGCCCTGAAGGAGACCCCCGGCGCCGACATCGGCGTCCACGGGAGCATCACCCTCGCCCAGACGCTCCTGCACGAAGAACTCGTCGACGAGATCAACCTCGCGGTCGGACGGGTCCTGTTCCCCGAGGGCCGGCGCCTCTTCACCGGCCTCGAAGGCCCCAGAGAACTCGACCTGGTCCGGGCGATCCCCACCCCCACCGGAAGCCTCTGGCTCACCTACCGCCCGCACCAGTAGGCCCGAGCCTTGCTGCGGCACAGCGAGCCCGCCGAAGCACTCCCCGTACGAAGCGGGAGCAGGTGGTCCCGGAACAGCGAAAAGCCCCGCTGATCCTGCGTTGATGCAGGTCGGCGGGGCCGTTGGCGGAGGCCCTGTTTTCGGACCTCCTCCACTTCGTGGCGGAGACCCTGTTCTCGGACCTCCTCCACTTCGTTGCGGAGGATATGGGATTTGAACCCATGATCGGGTATCACCCGAAACCCGCTTGAGAGGCGGGCTACAGATTCGTGGCTCGAATCATCCTCTACCGGATGTTCCTTCCGTTCCGTCGAGCCCGTCGACACTCCTTCTTGAGAGATCAGGTGCAGACCGAGATTTCCCCGTACTCGAAGTCCGGAAGGTACTCCGCCCACTCCTCTGGCGTCAGGCTTCGTCCGGCCTGTTCACACACTGTTGCGAAGGGATCGATCAGGGTCGAGGCGTCGAGGACCATCAGCTGACTGCCGTTGCCGACCGCGATCTGCCAACCGCTGGAGAGGAATTCAGCCGAGTTGACCGTGTCGCCCGCACGCATGTCGGCAGCCACCTGGCGGCGCTCAAGATCCCAGAAGCGGAGGGAGTCTGCCCCGTCGATCGTGACAACGAACCGGTCGTCCGGTGTGAATGCGAGGCCGCCGAAGATCCGGCCGGTCTCATAGGATTCGGATTCTTTGGTCTCCATGTCCCAGACGATCAGGCCGGTGGGGGTGGCGACTCCCAGTCGGGATCCGTCGATGTTGAACGCGAGTCCTTCGGGCTTGCTGGCACCGCTGGTGATCGAGTCGGCCAGTTCGCCGTCCCGGTAGTCCCAGATCGCGATGATGCCGTCCGCCCCGGCCAGAGCGATCCGCTCTTTCTCTGGGACGAAAACGAAATGGCTCTCCATGCCTGCGGTCGCATCGAGCTGGAGAACGAGTTCACCAGCGACCATGTCCCAAATCCAGAGTTCGTAGGTGGCCACCTCTCCGATTGGCCCGATTCCGACGATCATTGCCAGCTCGTTGCCGCTCGGGCCGAACTGGGTTTGCGCGACGAATCGGTACTCCTCGGTGGGGGTGGGCAGGTCGGAACCAGTCGAGGCATCGATAAGGCGCAGGCGTTCAATCCCTTCTTCAACGGTCTCATGAATCGCCACTACGCCACCGTCGGGACTCATGGCGCCACCGGTGAAGTCGATGGAAGGAATCGCGGTCACCAGCTCGGCAGGTCCCGAACTCCAATCGTCGGTCTCCCACACCTCTATCCCCGCCGATCCGTGGATCATGAATCGGCTGGAGTCCTCGGCCACATCGACCAAGTCCGACCCGTACTCCCAGGACATCTCCGGTGCTTCGGGTGGTGGGACCCGTTCGAAGTCCAGTAGTTGCATCCCGCGAGCGGTACCGACGACCAGCGTCGAAGAGTTTGGGATTAGCGTCGTATAGTAGTAGTTGAATTCGCCCTGAGTCGCGAGCGTCGTCATGTCACCGTTGACCAAGTCGACCACGACCACCGGACCACCGTCCGTGCTGACGATCGCCCTGCCATCAGGTGTGATCGAAACGAACTGCCCGTTGGCAAAGGTGGAGACGCTTTCCCAATCCTTGCCACCGTTGCGGGCGAAGCAACGACCAGGTCCGCACGCGAACAGCTGCGGTTGCTCCCCATCGCCGACCCACAGCGTGGTGACCTCGCTTTCACCGAACAGCTGTTCCGAGACCATTGCATCCGACGCGAACGTCCACTCCCAGAGCTCACCGCTGATGTCGACCAGCGCGACCGAGGCGCCGTCCGCGGAGAAAGCGATCGTCGGCTGCGCCTCGATGCCACCGCGCCTCGCGATCTCCTCTCCGCTGGACAGATCCCAGATCGAGACTTCCGACTCGGTCACCGTTGTGATCGTGTCTCCATCATCGGTGTAGCTCGTTCCCTGTTGCATCACGGCGAGCTTCGATCCGTCGGGGCTGAATGCCACCACGTGCGCGTCCAGGAAGTCCAGAGACATGATTGCCTGAGACGTCGCGATGTCCCAGAGTGTGACGCCCTGCTCGGTGACCACCGCGAGCACTTCACCTGTTGCATCGAAGGTGAGGGCCGTGGCTGTTGCCCGGGGCCGCACCTCGGCCGGGAGTTCTTGGGAGGTCCAGTCCTCGGTCGACCAGACCCGCACCAGGCCGCTCTCGCCGGTGGTGGCGAGATGGCTCCCATCGGGGTTCGGCGCCATGTTCTCGATACCGTCGATCGGATCGGTGACGATCTCACCGGCCGTGGCGTCTCCGATCGCTCCGGTCAGCGCCGCGCTTGCCTCGTCGGTCTCGCGCAGTTCCCAAGCGGCGGCTGCAAGGAGCTGCGCCAGTTGCCCGTTGGTGCCGACCAGTGCTGCGCTCTCGGCGGCGAGCTGCTCGGAAAGTACACGGTTGCGCTGCTCGATGAGGTCTTGGCTCTGGACGTAGGCGAGCGCTGCCAGGATCAAGGCGAGGGCGGTGATGCCGGCGAGCGAACCGGTCAGGAGGCGCCTGATGCGGATCCGACGCCTAGCGCGAGCGCGGGACTTGTCGATGAAGTCCTCGGCTTTGGGGCTCGGTCGCAACTCCCTCTCGGGATACGCCTGCCACGTCTTGATGCCTCTGGATTCGAGGTGGTCCAGCCGGGAGCCTTGGTACAGGAAGGACTCATCGCCACCGTGTTCTTGCCAGGTGGCGGTGTCGGCTTCGAGCCGGGTCAGCAGGATGCGACTTTCAATGTCGGGTTCGATCCATTCACGCAGTCGCGTCCACTGCTCCAAGAGCACGTCGTGAGCGATCGCAACGGTGCCCCTGTCCATCACCATCAGGCGCTTGGCGGTGAACTCGTCGGCGATCGCGCGCTCGGATCCGGTCAGTTTGTGTAGGTCCACTTCAAGCCGCACCAGCTGGTCGGGACGCTTGACGCCGATCAGGCGGCGGAACAGCCCGATCGCCGTAGCTTGCCCTGCGGCATCCAAAGAGCCGAATACCTGTTCTGCGGCAGTGGCTACAGCGTTGCTTACGCCGTTGAGGGCATGGTAGGAGTCGAGCGTCAGCGTCCGGCGATCTCCTCGACGCTCCCACAGCAGCAGCATGGTTTGGGAGAGCAAAGGCAGCGCCGCTTCAGGCCGGAGCGGGGCCTCATCTGATCGATCTGGACCGCAGAGCTCTTCGACGAGGGACCTCACCACCATGTCTTCGATATGAACGCCGGCGGCCGCGGCTGGGAGCAGCGCCGCCTGACGGAACTGATCGCGTGACATTGGACCGACCCGGTACACCCGGTCCTGCACCGCTTCGCGCAGCGCTGGCACGGTCATGCATCGGTCGACGAAGTCTCCGCGGACGGCAAGGACCACGAATGCGCGCGGGCTTCGTGCGATCGAGTCGATCATGCGCAGGAAACGCGACCTTTCCTGGTCTTCGACGAGGGTGAACACCTCTTCGAACTGGTCGATGACCAGGAGCATCCGTTCCGGACGCGCTCCATCGCGGCCGGTTCTGCGCTCCTCGACCCGATCGGCGGCCTCGTCCGGGTCTGCGACCAATGCCTTCCTGGTGGCGGTCGAGTCGGGCCCGCCATGCTTGGCAAGCTCTGCAGCAAGCGAGCTCACCGGCGCCGCTCCAGGCCTGTCGAGCAGGATCGCTCGCCACGGACCCTCGGCCGCATCGGATCTGAGAAGCCCGCGCTCGATCGCCGGAATCAGTCCGGCACGCAGCAACGAGGACTTCCCGACGCCGGAAGAACCCGTGACGACCATCAGGCCACCGGAGATGCTCTCACCGGCTTTGCCCACCAGTTCGGCGAGCGTAGACGCGCGGCCGAAGAAGACGGGCGCGTCATTGGCGGTGTACGGCTGGAGTCCTAGATACGGGCTCCCGTTCCACTGCGCCCGCTCGGGATCGGCGGCCGGGCCCGTGCCGAGGAGCTGCACGTGCTGGAACATCTGCACCAGCACCCTGAGGCTCTCCTGCACCGTCTCCCGCACCGAAAGCTCGACCTCCAGGATCTGTGCCTGGTTACGGCACAGCTCCAGCAGCAGGTCCTGCATACCGACGAGCACGGGGCGCAATTCCTCGTGTGCTCTGCCGAGCTCCTCGAACTCTCGTTGCAATGCGACGAGCAACTCCTGATGGTCCTCGCGAAGCGCCTCGCGGATGAGCTCCTCGAACGCTCCAGAGTCGCGCAGCAGCACAGCCACCCCGTCCCGGGCAGCGGCCAGATCGGGCGAGGCCGAATTCAGGATCTCCGCGAACGCGTCGGTCAATCCCGATCGCAGCGACTCCTCCTCCACGACCGAATCATTTGGTCGGGTCTGCCGAATGCGATCGATCAGCACCTCACTGAGGGCGTTACCGCCGATGGCACCGACGGTGCCGAACGCAGCGGTCAACGTCGCTCCGGCACCAAGAGCAGCCGCGACGACTGGTGTGGCTGCACTTGAACAGATCAGAGCAGTCAACATCGGATAGGTCGCGCTCGACAGCAACGCTCGAATCCGATCGACCGAAGCTCGCACTCCTTCGCGCATGCGATGCGGTTGCGGTCCGTACGAACCATTGGTTTCGGGATTTCCATGCTCATCGGGGGCAGATGAAGACATGACAGAAACGATAGCCCAACACGCTTCGGCAAGGGGGTCGTGGTGCGGTGTCGACGCGACCGGTTGAGTCACTGCGCCTCGGGGTCAACTATTTGCTTCAGCTCCCGTCGGGCCGTTCAATCGTAGTTGAGACCAAGTACTGAAATCTCCCCCTCTCGAACAGGTCACGATTTCGGAGGGCTGTGTTCAGTCGAGCTGCGGCGCGACCGATCCGGTCGGGGGGTCGATGAATGTTGATTTGACACCTCTGTCACGAATAGCAAGTACTTGCCTAGCTCCGGAAGCGGGCGAATGCCCAGCGACTGCATCATCATCGAAGAGCCTCATACTGGATTTCTGGAAATCTCAAGACCCTGTTCCAACAGATGCAGAGGTGATCAAATGAAGTTCAAGCGACGGAATTCTGAGGCGCTTGCTGACTTGATCTGCGGCAACCGTGTAATGGAGGGATCTGCCCCAAGCGAGGCGCCGAGCTACTTCCCCTACCGGTCGAGCATGTACCTCACCGAGTTCTTCCAAGAACTGGAAACGGACTGGGTGCATGACGGGTCCACTCGGCATCGTTGGGTCGCCGATGTCCTCGACTCCATGCTCAGCGAACCGCACGACGGACCGACCCACCCTCCCGAGATCTTCTGCCGCCTCATCGACCAGCTCATGAGCGCTGGGTGAGCGCACCGATCACATCGGGAAGTTGCTGTTCTAGCCGCCGTGTGCCCCGGTCCGCCCATCTTGATCGTGCGCGGGACCGAGCCTGCGGGAGCACGACCACGAGAAACCCGGCCTTGACCGGATCTGTCGCCCTTGGGTGCTCCTGATCGATCGTGACGGTGTAGTCGAAGCCCTAAAACTTAGGCAGGGTTCCAGCTGGCGCCTACTGAGCCCAACTGGACTCAGCGGGACTGAAAGACCTGGTCAACCCGCATTCCGTAGCCTAGAGGCCGCGGAAGCCGTTTTTCGTACATATCGACGGATGCGCGATAACGACTGCGGGGACGCTGTCTAATGTGACAGAGTCCCCGCAGGTAGACCGCGTCTGAGCGCGGTGTGTGGCGGAGGATATGGGATTTGAACCCATGATCGGGTATCACCCGAAACCCGCTTAGCAGGCGGGCGCACTAGGCCACTATGCGAATCCTCCAGGAGCCGCACGTCAGACGTACGAGGATCGAGCATACCGGGCGGCGGCGAGGAGGGCCAAGGGGGTTCGGTCCGTTCAGAGCCAGCTCACGTGGGGTGCGACCAGGAGGTAGCCGACGAAGGCGGCGATGTCGAGGAGGGTGTGGGCGACCACCAGGGGGCCGGTGCGCTTCCACTTCATGAAGCACAGCGCGAAGACCGCGCCCATGACCATGTTGCCGATGAAGCCGCCGAAGCCCTGGTAGAGGTGGTACGTCCCCCGCAGGAGCGAGTGTGCCGCCACGATCGCCACCGGCCGCCAGGCGAGCTGCTGGAGGCGGGTGACGAGGTAGCCGACGCCGACGACCTCCTCGATGATCGCGTTCTTGAGCGCGGCGAGGATGAGGATCGGGACGGCCCACCACACGTCGTTCAGGTTCGCGGCCGCGATCGTCGCGTTCAGGCCCAGCGCGCGGGCGGTGAAGTAGAGGGCCAGGCCCGGGATGCCGATGCACGCCGCGAGGGCCGCGCCGCCGAGGAGGTCGAAGGCCGGGCGGCGGGCGTCGAGGCCGATGAGCCGGAACGGGTTCCCGCGGTCGAGGCTGAGGAAGTGGAGCGCCAGCGCGACCGGCGCCATCGCGAGCGTCAGGCTCACGAGCTGCTGCGCGAGGTCGTACCAGGGCCGCTCGGCCTCGGCCCGCGCCGAGTTCATCGACTGAACGGAGTCGGCCAGGCCGCCGGGCTCGGTGAGGGTGCCCACGATGTCGACGATCGACCACACCGCCGAGGCGCCCAGGGAGAGCAGGAGCACGATGACGACCTCGCGGCCGATCACCCGGGAGGGGAGCAGCGGCGGGGCTCCGGTGCGGTTCGGCTCGGCATCCGGCTCTGCACTTGACATGGCATTCGGCATGGCCTCAGAGTGCCAGAGCGCCGGCAGGGGACGCCGGGACGGGACCCGTCGCACTCGGTGTGCGACGCGTCGCGCCGAGTGGAGGGGATGATCGTTCACGTAAGGCGAGGTGCTGTGAAACTCATCCCATTCGGCGACGCTCACATTCGCGGCACCTCGTCTGCCTACACCCCGTCGCCGCGCCGCGTCTGTCGGTTTATTGACACTCCCTTGAAAGCATCAGGTAAGGTTAGCCAGTCCTTACCTGAGAGGGGTATCCTGATGCGGCTCGCGACTGCGGAGGCCCTTCCGGGCGCGCCCGCACTCGCCGACCGCCCGGTTCCCGCCCCGCACCCGATGCTCGCCCTGCGCGCCGTCGCGGGCCGGGTCGAGCGCGACGTCAGCCGCCACCCGATCGCGGGCCTCAGGTCCTGGCTCCACGGCGAGCCCGTCCCGAACGCGGTCGAGTTCCCCGCGCACGAGCTGGCCTCCGGCGAGCGGGTCGAGGAGCTCATGTCCACCGCCGCCGCGCTGTGGGGCGGCTCCGCCCACGCGAACGCGGCCCTGGCGTGGAAGACGTACTGCTACTGGACCCTCGCGCCCGCCGTGCTCGGCTACGTCGCGGCCCGCCGCGTCCCGGTGATGGACGCCGCGAACACCGTCTTCTCGGTGAGCGACGAGGCCCCGATGTTCTCGGTGCGGCAGGTCCGCCCGCACTTCCTGGCGCTGCCGCACGACCCGTGCGCCGGCCACCCCGACGTCGAGGTGGTCGCGAACGAGGAGGTCCTACTGGACCGCTTGCGCGCCACCGCCTTCGACGCCCACCTCGGGCCGGTCCTCGACGCGTTCCTGGCCCGGGTCCGGGTCGGGCGCCGCACGCTCATGGGCTCGCTGGCCTCGGGCCTGTCGTACGCGGTCGCGTCGATGGCGCAGGCCGTGCCCGACCCCGACGAGGTCATCGCGAAGACCCTGCTCGACGCGTTCGACGTCGCGCACCTGGTCGACGTCGCCACCGACGAGCACGGCCGCCTGGTCTACCGGCGCCGCACCTGCTGCCTGGCCCTGACGATCGAGGGCGGCCGCACCTGCTCGACCTGCTGCGTGCAGAGCGACCGCTGCTGACTGCGCCACCACTGACTGCGGCCACCGCGGAACCCGCGTTTGATAGATTGGCGCTTGCCTTCACAGGCCCTGGAGGGGTCGCATAGTGGACTAGTGCAGCGGTCTTGAAAACCGCCGTGGGTGTCACAACCCACCGTGGGTTCGAATCCCACCCTCTCCGCCACCACCGCCCGCGCGACGACGCGGAAGTCCCCTGGAAGCCGCGAGGCCCGGCACGACCGGGCCTCGGAAGCGGCCGCGCCCGGCACCGACCGTGCTCCGGACACATAAAAGGACTCAGCACCCCGGCACGGTGCTGAGTCCAGGAATAGAGTAACCCCATGGCGCAACATGCTTCACTTCCGGGTCGGGATATTCACAGAATCGTTACCATGGCGGGTCGCTGCGAAGCGGTCGACGGCATCGCCCCCTTCAACGAGCAGACCACCCTCGCCATGTCCGCGCACCCCGTCAAGCACCGCAGGCATTTCGTTGTGCCCCTGAACGACTCGGTCATCGCGTACGCCGGTGCGGAGGTCATCGGCGACGTCGCCGAGGCCGAGCTGGCGGTCGATCCGGGCCACCGGAACCGCGGTGTCGGCACCAGGCTGCTGGGCAACGTCCTCGACTGGATCGCGCCGGACGCGGCCGAGCTGCGGATGTGGAGCCACGGCGATCTGCCCGTTTCGCAGCGGTTCGCGGCGAAGCACGGGTTCGCGCGCGCCCGCGTGCTGTTCCAGTTCTCGCGGGACCTCGACGGTTTCCCCTGGCCCGCATCGTGGCCCGAGGGCGCGGGGAAGAACTGGCCGCGCGGCGACGCCCCGGCGGCGGTGCTCGCGGACGGTGTCCGCTTGCGGCCCTTCAGGTCCGGGCAGGACGAGTCCGAGTGGCTGCGGGTGAACGCCGCGGCCTTCGCGAGCCACCCCGAGCAGGGCCGCTGGACCGCCGCCGACCTGCGCGCCCGCATGGAGGAGTCCTGGTTCGATCCGGACGGCCTGCTCGTGGCCGAGGACGCCGACGGGATGCTCGGGTTCCACTGGACCAAAGTGGAAGGCGGCGTCGGCGAGGTGTACGTGCTCGGCGTCGACCCCCGCGCCCAGGGCACCGGCCTGGGCCGGACGCTGACGCTGGCGGGCCTGGCCCATCTTGCGGCCCACGGCATCCGCCAGGTGGACCTCTACGCGGACGAGTCGAACACGAAGGCGGTCGGCCTCTACCGCAAGCAGGGCTTCGAGGTGGTGCGCACCGACGTGCAGTGGGCGAAGCGAATCACTCGCGCGTGAGCGCCGAGCGCCGAGCCGGTCGCGGGAGCGATCAGGAGCGCCTCACGCCCGCGTGAGCGCCCCGGCCGGGTAGTCCTCTTCACCGGGGAGGACCAGCCTGGCCTCGCCCTCGCGCAGGCACACGCGCGGCAGGATCGGCGACATGTCGCGCTGCTCGGCGGCGGCGAAGACCTCGCCCACGGTGGAGTAGCGCGACAGCTCGGCGAGCGTGGTCGCCTCGGGCATCGACATCTGGCCGCCGTACTGGCACACGGCCTGCTCGGGGCCGATCCAGGTGGCGTACTCCGGTTCGCGCACGCGGATGCGCGGCTGGAAGCCCTCGGCGAGGGTCGCCACGTAGATCCAGGTGTCGAAGCGGACCGCCTCGTATTCGGGGGTGACCCAGCGGGACCAGGCGCGCTGGAGGGCGACCATCGCGCCGGTCTCCTCCTCCACGGCCCGCACACCGGTCATGGCGACGTCGGGGTCGTCGGGCTTGTGGCGCCCGCCCGGGAAGCCGTACAGGGAGTCCCTGAGGCCGCCGGCGGGGCGCTCGTAGGCGCCGTCGACGTCGAGGTGGGCCCAGCGCTCGCGGGCGGTGGGGCCGGGCAGGTCAGCGCGGTCGCCGCGGACCCGGTTCGCGGCCGGGGCGCCGAAGGGCTCCTTCGCGGCGTGCCGCAGCAGGAACACGCGCAGCGGGGCCTCGCGCAGCAGGACGACGACGGCGGCGCGCTCGGGCTCGGCGGGAGCGCCCTGCTCCTTGAGTCGGTCGAGGGCCCGGGCCGCCGACGCCGAGTCGACCGCCCTGAAGTCCCACTTCCCGAAGCGCTGGATGGACATGCAGTTCACGCTAGCCCACACGGGGCGGCTTCCAGTGCGCAACGGCGCAAAAGGAGGCGGCCCGGCCGGGTGGCCGGGCCGCGTCCGGGACGTCTTACCCGAGGAGCTGGATGGGCAGGTAGAACAGGGCGCCCACCAGCGCCGCGATCGGGAACGTGATGATCCAGGCGATGACGATCGACCGGGCCACGCCCCACCGGACCGCGCGCCGGCCGCCGGTCGAGCCGACGCCCATGATCGCGGAGGTGATGGTGTGCGTGGTGGAGATCGGCGCGCCGAGCAGCCACGTGTTCGCGTACAGGACCGCGGAGGCGACGGTCTCGGCCGCGAAGCCCTGGGGCGGGCCGAGGTCGATGATGCGGCGCCCGAGGGTCTTGATGATCCGCCAGCCGCCCGCGTAGGTGCCGGCGGCCATGACGGCGGCGGCGACCCAGTAGACCCACTGGGGGATGTGCGTGGCGTCGTCCTGGATGCCGCCGACGTAGAGGGCGAGGACGATGACGCCGATGATCTTCGCGGCGTCCTGCATGCCGTGGCCGAGGGCCATCGCGGCCGCCGAGACGGTCTGCGCGTGGCGGAAGCCGCGGTTGAGCTTGTCGGGGCGCCCGCGCCGGAAGACCCAGTACACGGCGATCATGACGAGGAAGCCGAGGGCGAAGCCGACGACCGGCGAGATGATCGTGGGGAGCACGATCTTGTCGACGATGCCGCTCCACAGCACCCAGTCGTTCATGTTGCCGGTGATGATGAGCCCGCCGGCCATGGTCGCGCCGACGATGCCGCCGAACAGCGAGTGGGAGGAGGAGGTCGGCAGCCCGAAGTACCAGGTGATGAAGTTCCACGTGATGGCGCCGAGGAGGCCGGACATCACGATGAGGAGGCCCTCGATGCCGGTGGGGAGGACCACGAGCCCTTCGGCGACGGTCTTGGCGACCTTCGCGCCGAGGTGCGCGCCGACGAAGTTGCCGATCGCGGCCATGCCGAGCGCGACCCGGGGCTTGAGCGCCCGGGTCGAGATCGAGGTGGCGATGGCGTTCGCCGAGTCGTGGAAGCCGTTCGTGTATCCGAAGAGGAGCGCCGCGGCGATGCAGAGGAATACCGCGATGGTGACGCTGTCCACGCTCAGGATTCCTTGACGTAGACGGACTCGACGACGTTGGAGACCGACTCGAACGAGTCGCACGCGGCCTCGAGCTCGTCGCCGACCTCTTTGAGCTTCATGACCGTCAGGGCCTCGTACTCGCCGGAGTAGAGGCGGACCAGGAGCATGCGGTAGGCGCGGTCGCCGTCGTTCTCGAGGCGGTTGCACTCGACCCAGAACTCCTGCATGGAGGAGTTGAGGCCCTTGAGCTTCGGCATGAACTCGACGAGGAGGTCGGCCTGCTGGCCCAGGACGGTGATCTGCTCGATCATCTCGCGGGGCAGGGCCGGGAGGTCGGAGAGGCCGTAGAGGTAGACCAGGTTCGCGGCGGCCTCGATGTGGTCGAGGATGTCGTCGAGCTTGCCGGCGAGGTGGTACATGTCCGTGCGGTCCATGGGGGTCACGAACGTGGAGTTGACCTTGTTGAACAGGCGGTGCGTGAGCTGGTCGTTGTCGTGCTCGACGTCGACGAGGCGCTCGGAGATCTTCTGGAAGTCGGGCTTGTCGTCGCCCAGCTCGGACAGGATCCCGACCCCGCGGCGGATGTTGTCCGCGGCGTCGTTGAAGAAGGCGTAGAACGCGTCGTCCTGAGGCTTCAGCGAGAACCGCACCGGGCACCCCTGCTTTCGGTCGCTTTGACTGTCCTCACTGTACCGATCAGGTCAGGGGACGGCTGGAAATCATCACGCCGAAGTTAACATCCAGGTGAACGCGAGACAAGCTAGCGATGATGCCTGTGTGAGAATCCACGAAACCGCTCCAAGCTGCGGTTGTACAAGTATTTCTTTTGAATTCATCCAGTGTTCACCTTCGATGTCTTCGGCGCTCCCGAAGCGGACAGCGGGACCGGTTCCGGGCACGGAAAGCACGGGTTCCCCGGAACGCGGGAATCATGCGGCGACGGGCGCCCAGTCGTTCAGGGCGTCCCTCGGGCGCTGTCGTTCAGGCGCTGTCGGCGAGGCGGCCGAGCGCGCCGGCCACCGAGTCGGACTTCGTCGTGTACCAGAACGGCGGCAGCGAGTCCCGCATGAACTTCCCGTAGGAGCGGTTCGTCTGGAGCCGCGAGTCGAGGATCGCGACCACGCCGCGGTCGTCGGTGCGGCGGATGAGGCGCCCCGCGCCCTGTGCGAGCCGGATCGCCGCGGCCGGCACCGACACCTCCGCGAACCCCGAGCGGCCCGCCGCGTCGGCGGCCTCCGAGCGCGCGGCCGTCAGCGGCTCGGTCGGGCGCGGGAACGGGATGCGGTCGACCACCACGAGCCGGCAGGTCATGCCCGGCACGTCGACGCCCTGCCACAGGCTCATGACCCCGAGGAGGCACGTCGAGTCCTCCTCCTTGAACCGCTTCACCAGGCTCCCGAGGGTCTCCTCCCCCTGGAGCAGGATCGAGTAGTCGGTCTTGGCGCGCAGCAGCTCCGCCGCCTCGGAGGCGGCCTTCTTGGAGGAGAACAGGCCGAGGGTCGCGCCGCGGCTGGCCTCGACCAGGCGCAGCAGCTCCTTCCCGGCGTCGTCGGAGAGCCCCGACGCGGTCGGGCGCGGCAGCGCCGCCGCCACGTAGAGGATGCCCTGCTTCGCGTAGTCGAACGGCGAGCCGACGTCCAGAGAGGTCCAGCCGTGCCCGTCGCCGGGCAGGCCGATGTTGCGGGCGACCGTGTCGAACTTCCCGCCGAGCGTCAGCGTCGCGGACGCCGCGATGACGGTGCGGTCCTCGTAGAGCATCGCCGAGAGCAGCCCGCCGACCGACAGGGGCGCGGCGACGAGCACGGGCCCGTTGGGCTCGGCCCAGATGACGTCGTCCCCGGCCGGGCCGATGCACCGGCCCGCGGTCTCGATCGCCTCGACCAGGCCGGCCTTGAGCTGCTGGGCGCTCAACTGCTTCTTCGTCTCCGCGTCGAGCGCGCCCAGGTGGGTCGTGGCCTTGACGCAGGAGGCGTTGACGAGGTTGAGCGCCTCGGTGAGCGGCGCGGGCAGGTCGCCCGAGAAGCGCCGCTCCCCCGCCATGTTCAGGGCGTTCTCCAGGGAGTCGGCGGCCTCGCGGATCTGGTCGGCCACATCGGTGTCGATGAGCCGGCGCCCGCGCTGGGCGAGGAACCGCAGCCGGGCCGGGTGGAGTTCGGCGCGCGCGGCGTTGGTGACCCGGTCGACCAGCTCGTGGGCCTCGTCGACGATGAGGACCTGGTGCTCGGGCAGGACCGACCGCTCGTTCATCATGTCGATCGACAGGAGCGCGTGGTTGGTGACGACGATGTCGGCCTCGTGCGCGCGGGCGCGCGCGAGCTCGGCGAAGCAGTCGGGGCCCTGCGCGCAGTCCTTCGCGCCCGGGCACTCGCTGGACGTGGTCGAGCCCTGCTTCCAGGCGCGGTCGCTCACGCCCGGGTCGAGGTCGTCCCGGTCGCCGGTGTCGGTGTCGTTGGCCCAGTCGAACAGGCGCTGGACCTGCTTCGCGAAGGACGCCTGCTGCCCGGCCCACTTGAGCTGCTCGGTGCCTTCGAGCATCCCGTCGTCGTCCTCCTCGTCGCCCGCGATCTTGCGCTTGCAGAGGTAGTTGTGGCGTCCCTTCAGGAGCGCGAACGAGGGCTTGCGGCCGAGGACCGGCGCGACCGCCTCCACCAGGCGCGGCAGGTCGACGGCGACGAGCTGGTGCTGGAGCGCGAGCGTCGCGGTCGAGACGACGACGGTCTTGCCGGTCGCGAGCGCCGCGCACAGGTACGCGAGCGACTTCCCGGTGCCGGTGCCCGCCTGGACGAGCAGGTGCTTCCCGGAGTCGACGGCCGTGGCGACGGCCGCGCACATCTCGCGCTGCCCGTCGCGGGTGGCGCCGCCGGGGGTGGCCGCGACGGCGGCGTCGAGGATCTTCAGGGCTTCGGTGTCGGCGCTCACTTGTCCCGGGCCGCCTGCCGGCCGCCGTCGATCGGGTCGCCGTTCGCGTTCGCGGCCGCTATGGTCGCGTCGCCGTCCCCGAGGCCGCGGGCCTGCGCCTCCCGGCGGGCCTCCTTGAAGCGGTTGAGGGCCCGGACGGTGCCGTTGACGATCGCCAGGAGCGGGACGGCGACGAGCGCGCCGATGATGCCCCACACGAAGCCGCCCGCGGTGACCGCGAGGACGATCGCGAGCGGGTGGAGCTTGACGGCGCGGCTCATGAGGAACGGCTGGAGCAGGTTCGACTCCAGCTGCTGCACGGCCAGGACGATGCCGAGGACGATGAGCGCGTTGACGAGCCCGTTCTCGGTGCCCACGAGCGCGACCACGACGGCGACCGCGCCCGAGACCGTGGCGCCGATGATCGGGATGAACGCGCCGAGGAACACGAGGGTCGTCAGCGGCAGCCACAGCGGGATGTCCAGCAGCCACAGGCCGAGGCCGATGAAGATCGCGTCCACGGCGGCGACGACCACGATGGTGCGCATGTACTGGACGAGCGTCGACCAGCCGGCGCCGCCGGCGTAGCGCATCGACTCGGTCGCGGGGCGCGGCAGCCAGCCGGTGAGGAAGGTCCAGATGCGGCGGCCGTCGCGGATGAAGAAGTAGGTGGTGAACAGGACCAGGAACAGGCCGGTGACGAAGTTCCCCAGGCCCGAGGCGGTCGAGCCGGCGACGTCGAGGCCGGTCTGGACGATCGTCTCCTGGTTGACCTGGTACCAGTCGGTGATGTTGACCTGGATGTCGGCGAGGATCTCGGCGACCTGGGCGCCGTCGAGGCCCCACGGGCCGGCCTCCAGCCAGTCCTGCGCGTCGCGCAGGCCGGTGAGGATCGACTGGTAGAAGTCGGGGATGCCCGCGATGAACTGCTGGATGACGAACGTGATGATCGCGCCGACGACGGCGAGCCCGGCGATGAGCACGACGATCGAGGCGAGGGACTTGTTCCAGCCGTGGCGGATCAGCCAGGCGGCGACCGGTTGCAGCATCGCGGCGAGCAGGAACGAGATCACGACCGGGATGACGACCATGGTGACCTGGCTGAGCAGGTACAGGACCACGGCCAGGAGCGAGCCGATGATGAGCAGGCGCCACGACCACGCGGCGCCGACGACCAGGCCGGTCGGGACGTAGCGGCGCTCAGGGTGCTCCGGGTCGCTCGGGGCGTCGTCGACCGGCGGCGGGTCGCCGGCCTCCCCGGCCGCGAGCGCGGGATCGGGGTCGTCGGGCCCCCGTCCCGCCATGGCCCGTTCGGCGACCGGGTTGAGCCGCATACCGACCCACAGCTGTCGTGCCCGGGCGGTGGTACGGCGGAATCGGCTCACGGTCTCTCCCAAGGACGCGGGTGCAACGTCAACACGTACCGTACCGGTTCGGTGCGACCTCCCCCATCCAGCCAGCACCACCGAGACCCGGCCCGCAGGCGCCACCGGTCTCATGTTTCCGCGCCGCCCGCGCGCGGTTCACGCACCGTCGCCGCGCTGCTGTCGTACCCCGCAGGCACCCTTGTGCGAGGGGCCGGCGGTGCGACACGCCAGCCCTCGGGGGACGGGGCCGCGAGGCGCCGCCGGCCGTTCGCGGCCCGAGACGCGCCCCGACCCGGCACGCCTGCGGCGCCGCGCCGAGGACGAAGCCCGCGCCCGGCCCGCACTCGAGGTCAGACCCACCGGGCACCCTTGTGCCGGGGCCCAGCCCGCCGACACACGAGCCCTCGGGTGCCGGAGGCCGTACCTGACCCACATCCGGCCCGCGCGGCCCGCGCACGGCCCGAGTGTCGGTCCCGCCGGGCACGCTTGGCACCGGGGGGTGCTCCGAAGCGACACGCCCGGCCTCGGGGCGCGGCCCCACCTGAGCGGCTTCCCGCTCGGCGGGGCACCGGCCGGGCGGTAGGCTGGGGCGCTGTGACCGAAACACCGTTGGACTCGACGACCGGCCTGCCCGTCCGCCTGCTGCACGACCGCCTCCTCGTGCGCGAGGACGCCGACTCCGAGCGCCGCTCCGCCGCCGGGATCGTCATCCCCGCGACCGCCCAGATGGGCCGGCGCCTGCACTGGGCCGAGGCCGTCGGCGTCGGGCCGCTCGTCCGCTCCGTCGAGAACGGCGACCGCGTCCTCTTCGACCCCGAGGACAAGGCCGAGGTCGAGATCCAGGGCCGCACCTACATCCTCCTGCGCGAGCGCGACATCCACGCCGTCGCCGCCAAGCGCGTCGACAACGACGGCACGGGGCTCTACCTCTGATGCGCGTCGCGGTCACCGGGCTCGGCCTCATCGGCGGGTCCGCCGCCCTCGCGCTCGCCGACGCCGGCCACGACGTGATCGGCCACGACCCCGACCCCGCGGTCCGCGAGGCCGCCGCCGCGCGCCTCGCCGTCACCGCCGACCCGGCCGACCTGCTCGACACCGACGTCGCGGTCGTCGCCGCGCCCGTCCGGCACCTCGGAGCGGTGGCCGCCGAGACCTTCCCTCCCGGGCGCTACCGGGGCCTGATCACCGACGTCGCCTCCGTCAAGGCCGAGGTCCTGCACGCCTTCGCCGCGCACCCCCGCTTCATCGGCGGGCATCCCATGGCCGGCAAGGAGACCCCCGGGTTCGCCAGCGCCGAGGCGGGCCTGTTCCAGGGCCGCGTGTGGGTCCTGTGCCTCGAAGCGGACACGCGCCTCGACGACTGGCTGCTGCTCGCGCGCCTGTGGGCGTCGGTCGGCGCGCGCATCGTCCCGGCGACCGCGGCCGACCACGACGCGGCCGCCGCGCGCATCTCCCACATCGAGCACCTGGTCGCCGCCGCGCTGGTCCTGGTCGCGGCCGATCCGCTGTCGCGGAGCCTCGCGGCCGGGTCGTTCCGGGACGGCACGCGGGTGGCCGCGAGTTCGACCACGCTGGTGACGGGGATGGTCGAGGGGAACCGGGACATGATCGCCGCGGCGTTCGACGACCTGGGCGAGGAGCTGGCGACCGCGTACCGGCACCTGGAGGATCACCGGCGCGATCCGGGGGCGATCGGGGCCTGGTTCGACCGGGCGCGGGAGCTGCGCGCGGCCTGGCCGCCCGAGCCCGGTGCGGCCGAGCGGATCCCGGTCGCGAAGGAGGCGCTGCTGGACCTGGGCAGGGCCGGAGGGTGGATCGAGGCGGTGGAAAGTGAGGTCGCGATCGGCCGCCGACCTCGCGTACAGTCCACTTCATGAGAAGAATCGATCAGATCGCCGACAAGTACGTCGAGGACGCCATCGCCCTCAGCCCCTTGACCGCTACTTCGATGGGCATCGCCGGACACGACCACGAGATCGACGACCTCTCGCCCGCGGGGTTCGCGGCGCAGGCGGCGCTGACCCGCCAGGCGATCGCCGACCTCGACGCGGCCGAGCCGTCCGACGAGCGCGAGCGGGTCGCCAAGGACGCGATCCTGGAGCGGCTGCGGCTCCAGTTGGAGCGCGACGAGGCCGGCGACACGTACCTGGAACTGAACGTGCTGGCGTCCCCGGTGCACGGCGTGCGCCAGATCTTCGACCTCATGCCGAAGGACGGGAAGGTCGCCGCCGAGAACATCGCGGCGCGCCTGGCCGCCGTCCCGGACGCGTTCGACCAGTTCACCGAGACGCTGCGGGCCGAGGCCGCCGAGGGCCGGGTCGCGGCGAAGCGGCAGGTCCTGGAGGTCGCGACGCACTGCGACAACTGGAACGGCGCCAAGGGCAAGGACACCGACTTCTGGGCCGGGCTGGCGAACTCGGTGACGATCGACGGCGAGCCGATCAAGACCGGTCCGCTGCGCATCGCCTTGAGCAACGGCGCCAACTGGGCGCGTTCGGCGGCGACGAAGTTCGCGCTGTTCCTGCGCGAGGAGCTGGCCCCGCAGGCGCCCGAGAAGGACGCGGTCGGGCGCGACCGCTACTCGCGGGCGTCGCGGTACTTCATCGGCGCGGCGATCGACCTGGAGGAGACGTACGCGTGGGGCTGGCAGGAGCTGGCCCGCATCGAGGCGGACATGCGCGCGACCGCGGAGCGGATCAAGCCGGGCGCGTCGATCGACGAGGTCGTGGCGTTCCTCGACCAGGACGCGGACGAGAACTTCACCGACAAGAACCTGTTCCGGGACTGGATGCAGGAGCTGGCCGACGCGACGATCGCGGACCTGGCCGACACGCACTTCGACATCCCCGAGCAGGTGCGGGTGATCGACTGCAAGATCGCGCCGACCGAGGACGGGGCGATCTACTACACGGGCCCGAGCGAGGACTTCTCGCGTCCGGGCGCCATGTGGTGGTCCGTGCCCGAGGGGCAGAAGCTGTTCGGCAAGTGGCGCGAGAAGTCCACCGTGTACCACGAGGGCGTCCCCGGCCACCACCTCCAGGTCGGGCAGACGATGGCCCGCGTGGAGCTGCTCAACCGGTTCCAGCGCCAGATGATGTGGTGCTCGGGCCACGGCGAGGGCTGGGCGCTGTACTCCGAGCGGCTCATGGACGAGCTCGGATACTACGAGGACGACCCGGGCGGGCGCCTGGGCATGCTCGACGCGCAGGCGTTCCGCGCCGCGCGCGTGGTGGTCGACATCGGCCTCCACTGCGAGTTCGCGATCCCCGAGGACAACCCGTTCGGCTGGCGGCCGGGCGAGGAGTGGGACGGCGAGAAGATGTTCGAGTTCATGAAGGCCCACACCCGGACCATCGAGGACGAGATGCTGTCCTTCGAGCGCAACCGCTACCTCGGCTGGGCCGGCCAGGCGCCGTCGTACAAGGTCGGCGAGCGCCTGTGGATGCAGGCCCGCGAGGACTACAAGGAGCGCAAGGGCGCCGAGTTCAGCCTGAAGCAGTTCCACACCGACGCCCTGAACCTCGGCTCGATGGGCCTCGCCCCGTTCAGCGAGGCCCTGGGCCGCCTCTAGCGGCGACTTCCGAACGATCCTCGCGAGTGCGGCACCGGTCCCGGATGTCGCACTCGCGAGATATAGGTATTCGAGAAGGGGTCCTCCGGTCGGAACATTTCCGGAATTCCGGATTTGTCCTGACCGGAGAACCCCTTTCAAGCCAACGTATCCCCTCGCACCGACACCGGCGGAACGCGAGCCGGAGCCGCGTTCCTGCAGGTCAGTCGTGGTCGAGGCCGAGTTCCATCTCCGGACTGCCGAACCAGGCGCGGAGCCGGTCGGCGCCGCGGCGCAGGGCCGCGATCTCGGCGGCGGTGAAGCCGCGCACGCGCCACGTCTCGATGACCACCCGGTCCTTCTTCACGGTGGCCTTCCAGTTCCCGATCACCTGGCCGTCGAGGAGGATCGCCGAGTTGAACCGCGGGCGGTCGGGGAACAGGTTCCGTGCCACCGAGTGGTGCTGCACCAGGTCCTTCGAGTCGGTGTAGGAGCACAGCAGCTCGTCGAAGCCCTGCACGAAGTCGACCACCGGCCCGCCCTCGACCGGCTCGGGGCGCTCGCCCTCGTAGTAGAAGACCCGGTCGTCGAACCGCAGCTCCCGCAGCCCGAGTTCATCGACGGCGAGTTTCGCGTCGGCCACCTTCAGCGTCGCCCAGCGGGTGAAGTCCTTCACCGTGGCCGGCCCACGCGAGGCGAAGAACCGCCGCGCCAGCTCCCTGATCGCCTCGTCCTTCCCGAGCTCGCCCGCCGGGATCCGGTCCTCGAAGTTCGCGTAGGTCTGCTTGGCACCCTTGGGCGTCCCCGAGCAGATCCGTGACTCCAGCTCCGCGTGGAACAGCAGGTGGATCAACCTCGCCCCGCTCGGATCCCTGACCCCCGCGGCCGCCAGCGCCTCCGCGGCCTCCTCCCGCTCCAGGTGCTTCCCGCCCGCGGTGGCCTCCGCGAGGACGTCGTCCCCTCGCTCCAGCTCCGACTGCTCCAAGCCCAGGTTGCGGTACTGGGTGGCGGCGATCTGCTGGACGCGGTCGGCGCTCGCGGTCAGCATCATCCGCAGGTCCTCGACCGGGACGGTGTGCCAGGTGGGGCGGAGCACGTGGGTGCGCACGACCAGGCCCTGGTCGATGAGCGCGTCGACCGATGCGGGGCCGGCGTGGGCGAGTCCGTCCTCATCGGCGGCGGCGCGCATCGCGGGCGTGAGCTTCGACGGCTGGTACTCCTGCGACTGGACGGCGCCCAGGTGCCGGAACGCCGCCAGCGGCGTGGCGAGGTGTTCCCCGTGCAGCCGCTGGGACTGGGCGCGCCAGGCCGCGATCGCCGCCGGCGTGAGGTCCCCGGTGGGTGTTGACATTCGCTCATGCTAGCGGCAGGAGGCGACACGAGTACTCCCCCGAACCGCGCGCCCCAATGGCCGGAATCACCTGCGGCCTCTCTGCTCGACCGGGTGGACGCCGTTGCGAGGAACAGCCACAATTGCGGCATGTCCCTTCCGAACGCGGTCCTCAGGCTCTCCACCGACGTCCTCGCCGACATCAACGACGACGAGCGCCTGGCGTTCGCGTACGCTCACGGCCCCGCCCTGTCCGGGTTCGGCGAAGAGGCCGAACTCGTGTGCGTCTGGGAGACGGCCGAGGTCCCCGCGGACGCCAGCGACGAAGCGGTGCACCTCACCGTGACGCACTTCCAGGACCTGCTCGACCAGCTCGGCCGCGGCGAGGGCTGGCGCAACCCGAGCGACGAGGCGCTGCACATCATCGGCGCGTTCGCCGAGGGCACCCTCCTCGCCGACGACTCCGAGCTCGGCTCCAAGGCCCGCGCCGAGGTCACCGAGTTCCCGCAGGCCCTCGCCGACGCCTCCCGCGAGACCGTCGCCGCCGAGGCCGACCTCCTCGCCAAGCGCCTCGGCGACGCCGCCGACTCCTGGGACCTGGCCGAGACCCTCACCTCGGGCCTCCACCGCGCCTACGTCGCCCTCTTCGCCGCCGGCGGCTACTTCTTCCCCGGGCACACCAACCGCGCCGACTTCGTCGCCCGCTACCTCCTCGGCGACGAGGTCCCCGAGGCCGAGGCGGCGGTCTGGGATGCGGCACGCTCCGAGCACCGCGCTGAGGAACTCCCGGACGCCTGGCGCAAGCTCGCTAGGGTGGTCCTCGACAACTGCTGACCGCCATCTGACTACGGATCAGAAGGTTGGGGGTTCGAATCCGGGGCCGGGGCAATCCGCCCGCGATGACCCAGAGCACACCATCGAACCCGGTTGCAGGCGCGATCCCGAGCCAGGTAAGGTTATGCCCGGCCTGCTCAACCGGGCCAGGCGCCGCTAGCTCAACGGATAGAGCATCTGACTACGGATCAGAAGGTTGGGGGTTCGAATCCCTCGCGGCGCACCACTACAGAGAAGCCAGGTCAAAGACCTGGCTTTCTTGCTGTCTAGGGTCCGGCCGAGGCCAACCCACCTGGGCGGCGACGGCATCGTTGAGCGGCTAGGGCCGCTCCTCGGAAAGCAAGTCGCGGCCCGGTCGACAGCTCAGCCGAGGCCGAGCCTGGTCCTTTCCGCGGCGATGATGCGTTGTTCCATCGAGTCGTCTTCGCGGGTGGCGACGGCGGTGGCGGTGGCCATGGCGCCGGTGCCCTTGGCGTCGGAGTGGCGGGCGTAGTGCTCGAAGAGGAGTTCCTTGTGCTCCTGGACTTCGCGGATGCGCTCGTCGACGCCGTCCTTGGCGAGGAGGCGGTGGACCTGGACGCGGCGGGTCTGGCCCATGCGGTGGGCGCGGGCGACGGCCTGCTGCTCGATGCTCGGCTTCCACTGGGGCTCGGCGAGGACGACCACGGAGGCGGCCTGGATGTTGAGGCCGACGCCGCCGGCCTCGATCTGCGCGAGGATCACCGCCGGGCCCTTGCGGCGCGCGAACTCGTCGACCATGGCCTGGCGCTTCGGCGCGGCGATCTTGCCGGAGATCGGTCCGATGGCGTGGTCGCCGACCCGTTCGCCGACGGCCTTGAGCACGTCGAGGAAGTACGAGAACACGATGACCTTCTGGCCCTCGTCCCCCGCGTCCTCGATGAGTTCGGCCAGGCGCTCCAGCTTCGCCGAACCGGGCATCGCGGAGGAGGCGCGGCGCATGCCCATGAGGTTGCGGCGCCGCACCTGCTCGCGGTACTCGTCCTCGTCCTCGGCGTTGAACTGCACCCACTCCTCGACCTCGATCTTCTCGGGCAGTTCGGTGAGCACGTCCTCCTGGTTGCGCCGCAGGTAGACCGGGGCGACCGTCCGCCGGAAGTCCTCGGCGCCGACGACCTCGTCGCCCTCGCCGACCCGCTCGGCCAGGTCGGGCCGCAGGTGGCCGATGAGGGACTGGAACTCCTTGACGCGGTTCTCCATCGGCGTGCCGGACAGCAGGAGCGCACGTTTGGAGCGGGCGATCGCGGCGCCGACCGCCATGCTGCGCTTCGCGTTCGGGTTCTTGATGTAGTGGGCCTCGTCGACGATGAGGAGCGCGAGCTTCGAGCGCTGCGGCATCGACTCGAGGCGGTCGATGGTGTTGAACGTGGTCACCGCGACCCCGCCGCGGCGCAGCCACCTGCGGGCCTGCTCCTCCCGGTCCGGCCCGTGGAGGCCGAACGCGTCGAGGTGAGTGTGCTTGCGGATCTCGTTGAGCCAGTTGGGGACGACGCTCGCCGGGCAGATGACGAGGCAGCGCTTCTGGCCCTTCGCGGCGAGGTGCGCGGCGGCGGCGAGGGCCTGGATGGTCTTGCCCAGGCCCATCTCGTCGCCGATGATCGCCTTCCGCTGGTGGATCACGTACTTCGCGCCGAACAGCTGGTAGTAGCGCAGGTCGGTGCGCAGGAGCGAGCGGTCGAGCGGCAGCGTCTCGATCTCCTGCCGCAGTTCGCCGCCGACGAAGTCCTCGGTGTTCTCGGCGTCCTCGACATCGGTGCCGGTGAGCTTGGCAAGCTGCGTGTTGACGCTCGCGGCCCGGTCCTCGTAGTCGCGCCACAGCTCGTCGGAGGTCCAGCGCTCGGGCTTCGCGCGGTCGAGCGCGGCGGCGAGATCCCGTTCCAGGGCACGGGTCTCGGGGTCGGCGTTGACGCCTTCGAGGACTTCGAGCCCGGCCAGGGTCTCGGCTTTGCGCTTGCGCCTTGCGAACAGCATGGCGAGGCGGCTGCCGGCCCGGTCGGCGGCGGCGAAGTACGGCAGGGCGCGCTCGCGGAAGCGGTACACGGCCTCGCGCAGCTCGTCCACCGCGGCGGTCGCGGTCTGCTCGGCCCGCAGATGGGCCAGGATGCGCGTCTGCCGCGGGTCGCGCCGGTCCGGGTCGAACTTGGGGCGCGTGTCGGCGGCGAAGCGGGCGGCGAGCATCTCGGCCGCGGCCTTGACCTCGTCGACGGTCTGCGCGCCGACGCCCGGGACGGACAGCAGCTGCTCGCGCGAGTTCGCGAGCACGTCGGCGACCGTGGTGATCCCGGCCTCTTCGAGCCGCGTCAGGCGAAGTCCCTTTGCGACCTTCTTGAGCTCGGTGATCCGCATCGTCACGAGCCGGCCTGAGGCGTCCTCGCTCGCTACCGCGTCGGCGTGCGCGCGAACGGCTTTGCGCAGCCGCGCTGGTGCGGAGGCCAGCGTCTCGTACTGCCGCAGCGTATCGCGGGCGTGCGCGACCTGCTCGCGGGCGTGCGTGCGGATCTGCCGCCTGTCGCGGGCAGTGTCGGCCATGGGGGCTCCTGGGGTCGGGAGGGTCCCCATTGTATGAGCTTCAGGCCGTGGCCGCCCCCGTCCCGGTCGATCGGGGTGGGCCGGCGCACCGGCGTATCAGGTTTCGTACCCGAGAGGCGTTGCACGTGAACGGGTCTCGATCGAACCTGGTGCGCCGGTGCGTGCGGAACGTCGTGCGCGGCTAGCTGAAGGCGGTGGGCAGGCGCGGTGTGTACGGCTCCTCCAGGGCCGCGACCTCGTCGTCGGTGAGTGCGAGGTCGACGGCCGCCGCGGCGTCGGCGAGGTGGTGGGGCTTCGTGGGGCCCACGATCGGAGCGGTCACCGCGGACTTCCCAAGGACCCAGGCGAGGGCGATCTGCGCCATGGGCACGCCGCGCTCTGCCGCGATGCGGGCCACGGCCTCCACGATCGGGCGGTCGCGGTCGCCGTCGTAGCGGGCGGCCATCGGGTCGCGCTCGGACCGGGCCGTCCGCTCCCCCCAGGGGCGGGCCAGGCGGCCCTTGGCGAGCGGGCTCCACGGGAGGCTGCCGACGCCCTGGTCATCGAGCAGGCCGAACATCTCGCGCTCCTCCTCGCGCTGCATCAGGTTGTACTGGTCCTGCATCGAGATGAACCGGGTCCAGCCGTTCGCCTCGGCGACGTGCTGCATCTTGGCGAACTGCCAGGCCCACATCGAGGACGCGCCGATGTACCGGACCTTCCCCGCCCGCACCACGTCGTGCAGGGCCTCCATGGTCTCCTCGACCGGCGTCTCGGGGTCGAAGCGGTGGATCTGGTACAGGTCGACGTAGTCGGTGCCGAGCCGCGCCAGGGAGGCGTCGATCTGCTCCAGGATCGCCCTGCGCGACAACCCAGATCCGCCCGGACCGTCGTGCATCTTGAAGAACACCTTCGTGGCGAGGACCACGTCCTCGCGGCGGGTGTACTCCTTGATCGCCTTGCCGACCAGCTCCTCCGAGCTGCCGGCCCAGTACATGTTCGCGGTGTCCCAGAAGGTGATCCCCAGTTCCACCGCCTGGCGGAACAGCGGCGCCGACTCCTCCGGGCCGAGCGCCCATGCGTCCGCGTCCCCGGGCATCTGACCGAAGCTCATGCACCCCAGCGCGATCCGACTGACCTTGAGACCTGACGCCCCCACACGCGTGTACTCCATGAACCGTCCCCTCTCCCAGGCCGCACCGACCCGATCGGGCCGCACCAGCACGATACCGACCCGCGCCACCACCCGGCAGCGTCACCTGACAACCGAGTCGCCCGACCGCCGGGCGGGGACGATCGGTCGGCCTCCGTTCGGCGGCGCCGCACGGTTGCACCTGCCTGACACAATCGCCGCATGGACCCCTATTCCTACAACCCCAATGCGGGCCCGCCCGAGAACCAGGGCCCGAGCGGCTCGCCCTACGGACCCCCTCCGGGCTACACGCCCGGCCCGGAGACGAGCTACAGCATCGGCTATCCGCCGCCGGGCGCCCCGGTGCCGCCGCCGGGCCCTTACGCGGCCCCGAACCCGTACCAGGGCGGCTATCCCGGCATGCCGCCGCAGTACGCCGTCCCGCCGCAGCGCACGGGCATCCCGGCCGCGGGCTGGGTCGGCATCGCGCTCGGCATCGTGCTCCTCGTCGGCCTCGGCATCACCGGCATCGTGATCGCCCTCGACGACGCCGACTCGCCGAGCACCACCACCGCGGACGACGACGGGGGCGCCGGCGGCGACACCGACAGCGACACTTCGAGTGCCGACCCGACCGAGGCGGTCGTCGCCGACCCGGTGGCCGACGCCGTGATCGGCGACTGCTTCTACAACAACGGCGACGAGACCACGCCGGACCTGGAGACGGCCGTGTGCGGGGCCGGGGCCTTCGAGACGGTCGACATCGTCGAGGGCACCAGCGACCTGGCGTCCTGCGACGGCATGCCGAGCGTCAACCTCGCCGTCAACTCCACCGGGGTCGACCGTGTGCTGTGCCTGAGCTACAACGTGATGGACGGCGACGACGCGTACCACGCGCAGGTCGACCAGTGCGTGTACGGCACCTCCGTCGCGGGCAGCGCCTGGTACGTCATCGACTGCCAGGACGGCGCGTTCAAGGTCATCGAACGGCTCGACGGCCAGTCCAGCACCAGCTCGTGCAGCGACTCCACCTACTACATCTACGGCCTCGCCTACTCGACCGGTTCGACCTATCTGGACACCACGCTGTGCCTCCAGATGATGTACGCCAGCGGGGACATCGGGTACGCCGAGATCGACGACTGCCTGTCCATGAACTCCGACTACACGTACGCCGAGTTCGTGTCCGACTGCGACGACGGCAACGCCTACGTCACCGGCCGCACCAACGAGATCGTCGACGGCGAGAGCTGGTGCAACGGCTGGGGCTGGGCGTACGAGGAGGTCCCCGACTTCCCCGAGCTGTCGTTCACGGTCTGCTGGGGGTGGCTGTAGATCGGGACTAGTCGCGAGTTCTCCGTGGGCGAGACGATCTGCGTCTTCGGACGCAAGACCGACGTCCGGCGGTGCTCTGCCGGGGTCCAGAACATCTTCTACTCCTGCACCTTGGAGGGGTACCTCACCGAGAGCCTGATCCGCATGAAGGACGCCTACACGGTGAAGGGCGACTCGGGGGGCGGGTGGTCCTTCGTGAACCGCGCCTTCGGATCCCATGTCGGCCTCTGCGGCGGCAAGAGCGTCTTCACCCTGGCGGACGACCTCGACCACGCACTCGGCGTCACGGTTCTGCTGAAGGAGTAACGGCCCCAACGGGAATTCGGGACGCTCGCGAGTCGCATCGATGCTGGTGGCAAGCGGGCGTCCCGTCCGGTTTGCCGAAGTCCGATAGACTCTCGAATCGTGTCCGGCGCATGACCCCTTGTGCCGTTTCCCAACTGAAGAGCAGGAGCGCACATGGGCATCCCCGACCCGGAGGCATCCAGGCGGCACCTTGAGGGGTGGAAGGGCCGGATCGATCGGCTGGCCGCCGATACGCAGGAGATGAGCAGCCGGTTCGGTGAGCTCAAGGCGGTCGGTGCCGATCCGGAGGGGCTCGTCAGGGTCACTGTGGACTCCAGCGGGAACATGGTCGACGTGCAGCTGAGCGAGCGCACGCGGCGGATCGACACGGAGTACACGGGGCAGGCGATTCTGGCGGCGGTCGCGGCTGCGCGGGTGCAGATGGCGGAGGCTTCGGCGGCGATCATCTCGGAGACGATGGGCACCGACTCGGCTGCGGGGCAGGCGATCGCGAACCGCGTGCGGTCCCAGTTGATGCCCAAGCCGGACGAGGAGGCCTGAGCCGCATGGCGGGTGGATTCGACGTCGATCCCGAGGAGCTGCGGGAGCACGCGCGGTACCTGGAGACAGTCAAAGCACGGTTCGACCAGGTCATGAATGCCAGCAACTACATCGAGCAGGACGACGAGGCGTACGGGACCCTGTGCGGGTGGATCTCCGGGTGCCTGGAGGAGCGTCACCAGAAGCAGGACGACATCACGTCGTTCCTGGCGGAGAACTTCACCATCGCGGCGAGCGCGCTGCGAGCGGCCGCCGAGGAGTACGAGGTCAGCGACACCGACTCGCAGTCGGCGTTCACAGAGCTGCGCGACCGGATGGGGCGGTGACGATGTCCGACAATCCGCTGGTCGCGCCGGTGCAGTCGACCAACCAGTGGTACACGGGCGCGGGGCCGCTCGACTCGTACCACGGCATGATCGACGCGTTCAAGTCCGAAGGCTGGGTCGACGACCTGCTCGCCGGGGGCGGGTTCGCGCTGGAGGTCGTGGGGTCGGTGCTCGACCCGTTCAGCGCCCTGCTGTCGGCCGGGATCGGCTGGGCCCTGGAGTACTTCGAGCCGCTGCGGGAGATGCTCCAGGAGGTCACGGGGAAGGCCGACGTGGTCATGGCGCACGCCCAGACCTGGAGCAACATGTCCGGGGAGCTGCTGGCGATCGTCGAGGACCTGACCGCGCACCTGGACGGCGACATGCCGTCCTGGACCGGGGACGCGGCCGACGCGTACAAGTCGCTCATGGCGCACAACGTCACGTCGGCGTCGGCATTGGCGGCGACCGCTGAGGCGATGGCGGCGGCGACCGAGGGCGCCGGGAGCCTGGTGCAGATCACGCACGAGATCGTCAGGGATCTCATCGCCGAGCTGGTCGGGCACGTGATCGTGTGGGCGATCGAGGCGATCTTCGTGGTCACGATCCCGGTCATCGCCGCGCAGATCGTGGCGGCGGTCGTGAAGTGGGCGGGCATCATCATGGGCTACGGCATGGCGCTCGTGCAGTCGCTCACCAACCTCAAGACCCTGCTGGGGGTGTGAGGCATGCGCAGAGCGTTGAAGCTGCTGGTGCTGCTCGGTGTCGGCCTCCTCATGGCCAAACCGAAAGGCGACGGCCCCGACGGGCCGGACGGCGACGGCGGTGACGTCGACCCGCTGACCGGCCGCCCGAAGGACTCCGCGGAGCGCCAGGAGCGCCTGAACTTCCAGGGCAAGAACGCCTCCACCGAGATGGCCGAAGTCCACGACACCGCCAAAGCCGAGGCGGAGAGCGGGCGCGCCGGCGACTCGGACGGCGACGGACAGCCCGATGTCCCGGGCACTCCGGACACCACCAGGCGCTGGACGGACGAACAGCTCGCAGAGATGACGAACCTCGGGAACATTCCCGACAAGCGCCAGGTCCACATCCTCGACGGCGAATGGGATTACGACTCGGGCGAACTGCTCGGCGGCGGGCACGCCCCCGGCTCGGGGAACCCCGGCAAGACCGAGTTCCCGGAGCGGTGGACGGACGAGCAGATCATGGACAACATCTCCGATGTCGCCCGCAATCCGGGTTCAGAGCCCGCTCCGCGGCCCGGCGGCGGGTACCGCGTGACCGGCGTGGTCGACGGCGTGGAGATCGAAGTGCTGCTCAACCGGGATGGTACCGTCTGGTCCGCTTACCCGTTGGGCGGCGACGGCGTCGTGTTCAACTAGCGAAGGACGGCGAACGATGGCAGGACAGTACGCGGCGAAGGTCGAAGGACTCGTCGAGCGCTACGGCGACCGGGTGCGGCCACCGTACGCGCAGGGCGTCCGCAGCGCGTTCTCCGTGGGAGAGTGGGGCCTCGCCGCGGCCGAGCTCGCGAGCGCGCTCGTCGCCGACGGGATCCCGGTCGCCGCCGACGACAAGGCGCTCTTTCGGGAGCTGCTGGGCAAGATCGAGCTGTCGCCGGACACCCCGAAGGACCTCGCAGAGCAGTTGCGCGTCGAGGAGCCGTTCGAACTCTGACGCTAAAGGGTGAGCGTACGGACGATCCTCGCCGCTTCCTCGGTCTTGAGGTTGAGGGTGACCTGGCCCTGCCAGGTGGGGTTCGTGGTGCTCAGGTCGTAGTCGACTTGGAGGCGGTCGGGGGCCGGGTTGGCGACCTTGATGCCGTAGCGGGCGAGGTCGGTGAGCGGGACGTCGATGTGCTTGAAGCGGTGGGCGTGGACGACGAAGCGCTTGTTGGACAGCGCGATGGCGGCTGAGATCGCCGTTCGCTTCCAGTTGGCCCTGCGGCCGGGCGTCTTCAGGTTGCGGTAGGTGACCGAGCCCGGGGCGCCCTCGACCAGGAGGACCATGCCTTCGGCGCGGAGCGCCGCGCTGAGGTCGTCGGGGAGGCGGCCGGGGCCGAGGAGGAGGCGTCGGAGCGCGTTCATGTCCGAAGTGTAGTGAACCGGTGCCGCTGGGCGAGTGAACGAACCGGGACGTTCCGGGTTTGTCGCGATGGCGCACACTGGTGGCGGTTCGCGGCCCGGACCGGGCGCGGACCCTCCCTACCCCCAGAGGAGTTCACTCGTGAAGAGACGAAACCTGTTGCGGGCGCTCGCGATCGGCGCACCCCTGGCGACCGCCGGAGCGGTCGGCGCCGGGATCGCGGCGGCCGACACCGCCAACTTCAAGGTCATGGCGACCGAGCAGGTCGCCAACAAGGTGATGGTGTTCGACAAGGACAAGTCGTTCAGCGACGCCAACCGGTACAAGTCCTGGAGCCCCGGCACCGGCGGGTGGTCGAACCTGTCCGACTGCCGCATCCGGGACACGGCCCAGTTCGGCGCGATCGGGCTGGCGGCCGCCTCGGGCGGCAAGGTCGGGATCTGGAACATCACGACCGAGAAGGACCAGGAGCTCAACGACGTCCTGTGGAGCGCCACCCCGGGCGGCAACCCCCATGCGCTCGAACGGATCCCGAACGTCGGCGCGTTCGTCTCGGCCTCCTCGGACGGGTACCTCACGGTCTACGCGCCCACCAAGGTGTCCGACCCGTCGACGCTCGCGAAGGTGCAGACCGTCTCGCTGGCCGGAGCCCACGGGGTCATCTGGGACCCGAACAACAGCCTGCTGTGGGCCGCCGGGAACAAGACCGTGCAGGCGTACTCCGTCACCGGGACCTACCGGAACACGCGGCTCAAGGCGCACAGCAAGAAGGTCGCCCTGTCGGGCTTGGGCCACGACCTCCAGGCCGACTTCTCGAACTCGTCGCTGCTCCAGGTCTCGGACTCGTACGGCGTCTACTCGATCAACAAGACGACCCTGGCGAAGACCACGCTGCACACCACGACGCGCATCAAGGCGTACGTGAAGATGAAGTCCGGCGAGCACTTCTACATCCGCGGCGACAACGCCGGCTCGCGCGACTGGGGCAGCCCCACGGTCGTGTTCTCGCAGTCGGCGGACCGGACCCGTTCCGGCGCCGAGTTCTACAAGGTCCGGTACTACACGACCGCGTACAACTAGGCGATCGCTCCGGCGGCCGGGTGCGGCAGCACCCGGCCGTCTTCACGGGTGCTACCGCACCCGGCCGTCTTCAGCTGACGACCACCCGGTCGCCCTCGCGGACGGTGCCCTCCGACAGGACGTCGGCGTAGAAGCCGAAGCACGTCGCCTTGCCCAGTCCGGGCACCTCGATCCGGTGGTTCGCGGCGAGGGTCTTGAGCAGGCCCTTGTCGGCCGGGGCGCCGGGGCCGTGGGCGATCGACGGGATGATGCAGCGCGGGGTCGGGAGGGTCGCTTCGAGGACGACCTCGTCGCCGATCGCGATCCGCTGGCCCTGCCGCGGGTCGGCGGGCAGGCCGAGGATCAAGTTGGGGCGGAAGCGGACCGGGTCGACCGTGTCACCGTGCTCGGCGGACAGGGCGTCCATCGCGCCGGTGGTGACGAGGTGGAGCGGCCCGAAGTCGAAGAAGCGGCCGTCGGCGGCACCGCCGACCTGCTGGAGGTCCTCGCCGCCGGGTTCGGCGTCGGTGGCCCACTCGGGGATCATGCCGGGCTCGTCGGGCCACCAGTGGTGCCGCTTGACCTGCTGGGGCGCGGTCCGCGTGATGCGGATCGGGCGGCCGAGCCAGGCGGAGACCGCCGCGTCGGCCTCCGGGGTGCCGGCGGTGACGGGCGCGCCGCCGGGGACGGTCAGCTCGACCTCGTCGCGGTCGGCGGCGAAGTGCGCGGTGACGTCCAGGAGCGCGCCCCACAGGCGCGGCTGCTTGCCGGTGCCGATGGTGCCGTCGGCGTCGAAGCACGCCCAGGTGCGGTCGCCGTCCAGGCCGCGCTTGCCGATCGCGGTCGCGGTCAGGTGCTCGGCGGCGGCGGACTTGAGCGGGTGGCGGCGGATCCCGGCGAGAGTGTTCACGCCCCGATCGTATGCCGCCCGGCCGCGGGCGCGGCTAGCCCTCGTCGGGGAAGAAGAACAGGACCGGCGACTCCTTGATCTGCTTCGGCAGCTCCACCGACCACTCGGTGGCGCCGTCGTAGTCGACGAACGTTGCTTTCGCGCCGGTGCGGGAGACGTAGCCGTCGGGGTGGAGCGAGGTGCAGGACTGGTGGGCCGGGTCGCCCGCGGCCTCGCCGGTCTCCAGGTCGACCACGCGGGTGCCCTCCTGGGCGTGCGGCGTGAAGCCGCCCTTGAAGGCGCCGTAGGGCCCGTAGTCGTCGACGAGGCACGCGTAGCGGCCGGTGGGGTCGACGCCGACGAGGCCGATCGTGAGCGGTTCGGTGCCGGTGAGGCCCCCGACCCTGATGGTCTCCAGGACCTTCCCCTGCGCGTCGATCCGGTACAGCTCGGTCACCTGGAGGTTGTGGTAGACCGCCTGGGCGGTGCCGTCTTCGGCGGTGTACCAGCGCAGTCGGCAGCCCGCCGGCTGCAGGTCCACGGTGGACGGCAGCTCGCCGGCGTCGGGCGAGTACCACTCGGCGGCGCCCCACGCCTGGACCGGCAGCGGGGTCGTGTCGCCCGCTGCGCCGACGCCTTCGGCGCCCCAGACGGCGCCGCGGTGGACGAGGAGCGCCGAGCCGTCGGCGAGCCAGGTCGGGTCGATGCACGCGTGGTCGAGCGGGTACTGGACGGCGGTGGTGACGTCGCCGGTCTCCAGGTCGCCGAACTTCAGGCTCTCGCCGGGCGAGGCGCCCTCGATCCACGCGGCGGTCCGCTGGCCCGGGTCGATGCTCAGCGAGGCGCGCAGGACGGTGCCGACGTCCCCTTCCGCGGTCCACACCCCGCTCAGGTCGAGCACTGGCTCGGCCGGGGGCTGCGCCTCCGGGTCGGTCTCGCCGCCGGGCTCCCACCGGTACAAGAGGTGGTCGTCGCCGAGGGCGTAGAACGTGCCGGTGCCGGTGTCCTCGCCGCTGCCGGTGACCCGGTCGCAGGAGGCGGCGGCGAGGAGGGCGAGGGCGGCCGCGGCGACCGCCGCGGTCCTGGCGCGCTTGGTCATCTGGTCCTCCGTCATCCGGCCTTGTACGTGCCGGCGTCCTTGTCGGCCATGCCGTGGCGCCCGATGAGGTCGAGCCAGACGCGGTAGTTCACCGGGGACGCGGTCGGGTCGATCCCCTTGGCGCCGAACTTCGTGCGCAGCGCCTCGAAGCCCTGCTTCGTCTGCGGGCCGAAGTCGCCGTCGATGGCCATGTCGGTGATCCCCGCGAGATCCCTTGCGGCCCATTGGATGATCGTGGTGTCGGTCTGGTAGTCCCAGTCGGCGGCGACGGCCTGGCGGCCGCGGTCGACGTGGATGTGGTTCCAGTGGGAGCCGTCGGGGTCGTTGTAGCAGTGCAGGACCGTCCCGAAGTGCTTGCGGCAGGTGGCGACCACGGCGAGGTAGCGGCGGCGCAGGTACCGGCGCGTGTCCTTGCCGTGGACGGCGGTGTCGATGTAATGGCCTGCGCCCCAGTCGAACCTGGTGAGGTCGATGGCCGCGCCGTAGCGGTGGTAGCCGGTCTTGCAGACCTTCGCCCCGGCGACGCCGGTCCACTGGTAGGCCCACGGCCCCCCGGTGCGCGCGTACGACTGCCCGAGGGCGTGGAGGTCGCGCACGATCTTCCCGGCCTGCGTGTGGGTCTCCTGGTGCATGGTGAAGGAGGTGACCGAGGGGTGGACGCCGTATCCGGACGCGTTGAACGCGGTGCGGTACCGCATCTTCCAGTTCTCGCTGTAGAGCCAGTTGCGCGTGATGTCGGGGAGTTCGCAGGTCGAGCGGGCGAACGCCTTGCTGCTGCTGGGGAATGCCATCTGTCCTCCTCGTCGCTACTCGATTCCTCTGATGCGGATGACGGTGCCGTCGGTCTCCAGCCAGACGCCGCGCCTGCCGTTGACGGCGAGGACCTCGCCGAGGCAGGCGCAGTCGAGCGAGGAGCCGAGGGCCGCCTCGGTGCGCTCGTCGTCGGTGAAGCGGGTCTCGATGATCGTGCCGTCGCGGTCGGAGTAGAGGCTGACGTGCGCCTTCGTGGCGACGGCCGCCATGGGCCGGCCCGCGCCGGGGGCCTCGCCGATGGCGGTCAGGTGGATCTGCGGCGCCCCGGCCTCGGTGAGCCGCCCGCTGTAGGCGAACTGGGTGCCCTCGCCGTCGGCGACGGCCGCGAACAGGCCGCGGTCGGTCTCGGCGAGGACGGTCCCGTAGCCTTCGCCGAGCCCGGCGGCGAGGCGCTGCCCGGTCCAGGTGGCGCCGCCGTCGGCGGTCACGGCGAGGTGGCTGCGGGAGACGACGGCGACGTGCTCGTCAGGGCTGCCCTCGATCGCGACCGCGAGGCCGTTCGCGCCCAGGGGGCACACGGCGGTGGCGATGCCGGACCGGATCTCCTCCGGCACGGGCAGGTCGACGTACTCCCCCGCGGCGTCCTCGATGCGCACCAGCGCGGGCCGGGCCCGGTCGGGGGCGAGTTCCCTTGCGCCCGTGACCCACAGGGTCGCGCCCGTGGCGGCCATCGAGTGCGGCGTGAAGTCGCCGGGGAGCGGCAGCGGCAGGGGCGGGCCGAGCACGCCCGTGACGGTGCCGGCGGCTTCGGCGGGTTCGAGGACGCGCAGGGCGTGGTCGGCGTCCGCTTCGCCGGTGAGGACGAGCAGTTCGCCGCCGCGGCCGGTCCAGCCGGTGGCGGCGGCGTAGATCTGCGGGGCCGCGCCCGCGCGGGCAGGGCTCGCGGCCGGAGCGACGGCTCCGGCGAGGATCGCGGCCGCGCCGGTGAGGACGGTGCGGCGGGTCAGGCGCGGTGCGACACCTGAGCTCCCAGTGAAGGCCATGGGAGCACTATGACCAATGATGCCGCCTCATACGGTCGAACCGCGAACTTTCATTCCATAGTGGTATTGCATTCCGGTTCGGTGCGGTGTCAGAGCCAGACGAGCGCGGCCAGGCCCGCGGTGGTCGCGGCGGCCGCGAGGACCGCGCCCGCGGCGGCGAAGCGCCCGAGCGGCACCCGCAGGCGCTGGTCCGCGGGGACGCCGGGGCGCCGGCCGGTGACGAGGTCGAACCACAGCAGGGTCGCCATGGACGCCCACGGCAGGACCAGCGGGCCGACGTTCGTGCCGATGAGGACCCCCAGCAGCGCGTCGCCGCTGCCGTGCGGCAGGACCGACTCGACGGCGGCGTACGCGGGCAGGTTGTTCACCAGGTTCGCGAGCCCCGCGCCGGTCAGGCCCGCGCGGAAGACGCCCGCGTCGCCCGCGCCGCCGCCCGCGAGGGCCGAGACGAGGTCGCCGCCGCCGTGCAGCATGAGGGCCGGGACCACCAGGAACAGGCCCGCGGTGAGCACGAGCAGGCGCCACGGGACGAGGTGCCAGCTCAAGAGGTCGCGGCGGCGGCGCACGCAGTGGGCCACCAGGACCGCGGCCGCGGCGGCCGAGACGACCTGGATCGGGACCTCGGCGACCACCGCGAGGACGAACCCGGCGCAGACCGCGGCCGCGGTCCACAGCAGGCGCCGGTCGGCGATCGGGAGCGGCTCGGCGGGGACGGTGTAGCGGTCGCGTTCGCGGTGGCGGCGGCGCCAGAAGCCGACCCACAGGCACAGGGCCGTGACGGCGAGGACCGCGAGCTGCGGCGCCCACATGCGGGCCGCGAAGTCGAGCGGGTCGAGGCCGATCCGGTCGGCGGCGAGCAGGTTCGTCAGGTTCGAGACGGGCAGCAGCAGGCTCGCGGTGTTCGCGAGCCAGACCGTGGTCATGGCGAGGGCGAGCGCCGGGGCGCGGGTGGCCGCGGCGAGGGCGAGCATGACGGGGGTGAGCAGCACGATCGTCGTGTCGAGGTTGAGGAACATCGTGGTGAGCGAGGCGAGGGCGAAGCAGCACGCGAAGAGGGCGGCGTGGCTGCCGCGGGCCAGGCGTGCGAGGCCGAGCGCGGCCACGTCGAACAGCTGCGACGCCTGGACGATCGCGACCATGACCATGACCGTGCCGAGGAACAGCACGAGGGGCGCGATGCGCTCCAGGCTCGCGACGGCGTCGCGGGCGGGGAGCGCGCCGGTGGCCCAGCACAGGAGTCCGGCGGCGAGCACGCCGAGGCTGACGAGGTCGAGCCAGTCGAGGCGGGCGCGCCGCGGGCGCGCCCGCTCGGGTCGCGTCGGGGTTTCGGTCACCGGGCCAATGGTAGGAACGGTTCGGCCCGGCGGCCACGGTCGGTGACCGGGTCGTGGGGCGGCGCGCCCGGGCGGGGAGTCGGGCGGTTCACGGCGGGTCTGCACATTTCGGGCGGCGTGAGGCGCCCCCGGTTCGATGGTGCCCGGCGGGTGTGACAGTGCCCCGGACGCGAGACGGCGTCTCGTGTCCGGGGCATGTGCGGCAGTGGGCGGATGTCGGCCGTCTCGTATCGGAGTCCCCGGTGGTCGCGGACGGCCGCGAGTGGTGCCGCGCGGCCCTTGGCGTCGGATCAGCCCTTGGTGACGGTGAGCTTGTCGCCGATGTCGCTGGTGCCGACCTTGACGGTGTCGCCGTCGGTGATCTTGCCCTCGAGGAGGTCCCGCGAGAGCGGGTCGCCGATCGAGGACTGGATGAGGCGGCGCAGCGGGCGGGCGCCGTAGACCGGGTCGAAGCCGCGGTCGGCGAGCCAGGACTTGGCGGCGTCGTTGACGTCGAGGCGCAGGCGGCGGGCCTCCATGCGCCGCTCCAGGTGCCCCAGCTGCACGGTGACGATCGACTTCAGGTGCTCGTGCTCGAGCGCGTGGAAGATGACGATCTCGTCGAGCCGGTTGAGGAACTCGGGCTTGAAGTGGCTGCGGATCGCGGCCATGACCTGGTCGCGCTTGGCGGTCTCCTCCAGGAGCGGGTCGACCAGGGCCGAGGAGCCCAGGTTCGAGGTCATGATGAGGATGACGTTGCGGAAGTCGACCGTGCGGCCCTGGCCGTCGGTGAGGCGCCCGTCGTCGAGGACCTGGAGGAGCGTGTCGAAGACCCGCGGGTGGGCCTTCTCGACCTCGTCGAGGAGCACCACCGAGTACGGGCGGCGCCGGACCGGCTCGGTGAGCTGGCCGCCCTCCTCGTAGCCGACGTACCCGGGCGGGGCGCCGATGAGGCGCGCGACCGAGTGCTGCTCGGTGTACTCGCCCATGTCGATGCGGATCATGGCCCGGTCGTCGTCGAACATGAACTCGGCGAGGGCCTTCGCCAGCTCGGTCTTGCCGACGCCGGTGGGGCCGGCGAAGATGAACGACCCGGTGGGCCGGTTGGGGTCCGAGAGGCCGGCGCGGGCGCGGCGCAGGGCGTCGGAGACGATGGTGACCGCTTCGAGCTGGCCCACGACCCGCTCGCCCAGGACCTCCTCGGCGTGGAGGAGCTTGTGGGTCTCGGACTCCTGGAGGCGCCCGGCGGGGATGCCGGTCCAGGCCGAGACGACGTCGGCGATCTCGTCGGCGTCGATCTCCTCCTTGAGCATCGGCTGGTGGGCGGGGTCGGTGTCGGCGGTGGCGAGTTCGGCCTCGGCGTCCTGGAGCTGCTGCTCCAGTTCGGGGATGCGGCCGTAGCGCAGCTGCGCGGCCTTCTCCAGGTCGTACTCGCGCTCGGCGCGCTCGGCCTGGGTCTTGAGGTCGTCGAGCTCCTCCTTGATGTCGGAGACCTTCGCGATGCGGCCCTTCTCGGACTCCCACTGGCGCGAGAGCGCGGCCAGGCGCTCGCGCTGGTCGGCGAGTTCGCGCTGGAGGGACGCGAGGCGCTCGGCGGAGGCGGGGTCGTCGGTCTCGTTCTGGAGGGCGGTCTCCTCGATCTCCAGGCGGCGGACGGCCCGTTCGACCTGGTCGATCTCCTCGGGGCGGGAGTCGATCTCGATGCGCAGGCGCGAGGCGGCCTCGTCGACGAGGTCGATGGCCTTGTCGGGGAGCTGGCGGTCGGGAATGTAGCGGGCCGAGAGCTGGGCGGCGGCGACGAGCGCGGAGTCGGTGATGCGGACGCCGTGGTGGACCTCGTAGCGCTCCTTGAGGCCGCGCAGGATCGCGACGGTGTCCTCGATGGAGGGCTCGCCGACGTAGACCTGCTGGAAGCGGCGTTCGAGGGCGGCGTCCTTCTCGATGTGCTCGCGGTACTCGTTGAGGGTGGTGGCGCCGATCATGTGGAGCTCGCCGCGGGCGAGGGCGGGCTTGAGCATGTTGCCGGCGTCGAGGGAGCCCTCGGACTTGCCGGCGCCGACCATGGTGTGGAGCTCGTCGATGAAGGGGATGATCTCGCCGTCGGAGGACTTGATCTCCTCCATGACGGACTTGAAGCGCTCCTCGAACTGGCCGCGGTACTGGGCGCCGGCGATCATGCTGGCGAGGTCGAGGAGGATGACGCGGCGGTCGCGCAGGGACTCGGGGACGTCGCCGGCGACGATGCGCTGGGCGAGCCCTTCGACGATGGCGGTCTTGCCGACGCCGGGCTCGCCGATGAGGACCGGGTTGTTCTTGGTGCGGCGGGACAGCACCTGGATGACGCGGCGGATCTCGGTGTCGCGCCCGATGACCGGGTCGACCTTGCCCGACCGGGCGGTCTCGGTCATGTCGACGCCGTACTTCTCCAGTGCCTTGTAGCCCTGCTCGGGGTCGGAGGAGGAGATCTTGCGGTCGCCGCCGCGCAGGGTCGGGAAGAGGCTGATGAGCTTCTTGTCGGTGGCGCCGAGTTCGGCGAGGTGGCGGCCGGTCTCGCCGCCGGCCTGGGCGAGGCCCGCGAGGAGGTGCTCGGTGGAGACGTACTCGTCGCCGTAGTCGGTGGCGATCTTGTCGGCGGCGTTGATGGCGCGCAGGGCGTCGCGGGCCATGGACGGCTCGGAGACGGAGGGCCCGGAGGCCGAGGGGAGCTCGTCGATGCGGCGCTCGGTCTCGGTGGAGACGGTGCCGGGGGTGACGCCGACGAGCTGGAGGAGGCCGGGCGCGGTGGAGCCGTCGACGGTGAGGAGCGCGTCGAGGACGTGCCAGGGCTCGACGGCGGGGTTGCCGTTCGCGGCGGCGGTGCGCGCGGCCTGGGAGATCACTTCGCGGCTCTTGGTGGTCAGGCGGTTGACGTCCACTGCGGTGTGCCTTCCTTCGTCGGTTCGCTCGTAGGCGGGCCTGCTCGGATGCCGGGTCCGAGCGGTCCTGCGCGGCCCGCGGGGGCCGCAAGGTTGAGTCTAGACGGCTCAAGTTTTCACGGCGAACTCCCGCGCGTTCGCCCTGAGCGAACCCGGTGCGGCTCCGGGGCAAGCGTAAAGCCCCGAGCCCGCGGGCTCGGGGCTTTCGGCCACCGGACGCTACTTGCGCGAGCCGGTGAGGCCGAAGATCGACTTGATCTTCGCCATGAAGCCGGGCTTGGACTTCTCGGACCCGGCGTCGGTGGTCTCGATCGCGGGCGCGTCGGCCTGGGACGGGACGGCCTTCTCGGGGTCGGCCGCGGCCGCCTCCGGCTCGTCGATCGCCTCGGCGACCGGCTCGGTCGCCGTGCTGTCGGTCGGCGCCGCCTCCGAGGGCTTCTCGGACTCGGCGACCGGCTCCAGCTCCTCGACCGGCTCGGCGGCCGGCGCGGTGACGGGCTCGGGCTCGGCGGCGACGGGCTCGGCCGCGGTGACGGGCTCGGGCTCGACGTCCGAAGTCGCGGCGGCGGTCTCGGTCTCGGCGACCGCCGCGACCGCGGGCTCGTCGACGATCTCGGGTCCGGCGTCGGGGGCCTCGTCGGCCGCGGCCGCGGGGGCCTCGGCCTCCTCGGCTCCCGCTTCGTCCTCGGCACCGGCGACGAGCAGGGCGCGGAACTCGGCGACGGTAAGGACCGGGACGCCGGCCTCCTCGGCCTTCTTCACGCGCGCCTCGGCGGGCTTGACGGTGTCGTCGACGACCAGGTGGGTCACGGTCTTGGTGAACTGTTTGGCGAGCGCGACATCGGCGTCGGACTCGGCGATCGCGCGGGCGGTGTCGGCGTCGGGGCCGGTGCCCAGGACGATGATCCGGACCTTGTCTCCCGTCTTCGTCGGCACGGGAACCTCCCTATATTCGGTAATCTGCGGCGTTCAGGGGCACTGCGGGCTAGTCGCCAGGCTCTAGTTCGAAAGCGTACCGGGTGACCGGGTCGCCGCGGACCAGCGCCGACCGTTTATTCCCCCTCGACGCTGCTTCTTTGCCGAACCGCGGACTCGATTCCGGCGACGCGGTCCGACAGCAGGGTGATGGCCCCGACGGCCCTCGACATTGGATCGTCGCTCGCGCCGCCGAGCGTCTGCTCGCGCCGGAACGCGTCCTTGACGGCCTCCCAGCGGGCCTCGCGGTCGCCGTCGAGGCGCCCGCGGAGCTCGGCGAGTTTGAGCAGGTTCGACTCCGCGCCGGAGGCGAGGGTCTGCGCCTCGCCCGCGTAGTGGTCGTCGATGACCGCTTCGAGCTCCTCGTCGTTCATGACCGGGACGACCCGCTCGGCCAGGCGGTTCATGTTCCGGTACGAGCCCTGGAGCAGGAACGGCGGCTCGGTGCGCGCGGCGGCGTCGGTGGCGGCCGACGCGATGTACGCGAGGTTGTTGCGCAGCACGGTCTCCTGGATGCGCACGAGTTTGCGCAGCACCGACAGCACCTGGTCGAGTTCGCCCGCCGAGTACGGGTGCGCGAGGCCGTCGGGGGCGGCGGTCGGGTCGCCCGCGGCGAGGCGGACGAGCAGCTGCACGTCGGCGCGCCCGCGCCCGGCGAGCGGCGCGGTCACCTTGTTCGAGGTGAGCGCGTTCTCGATGTAGGACTGGGCGAAGACCCGGTCGCGCCCGGAGAGGACGTCGCCGAGGTTCCACACGTCGGCGCGGTTGGCGAGCATGTCGGGGATGCGGAACCGCTGCCCGGCCTCGGTGTACGGGTTGCCGGCCATGCACACCGCGAACCGCTTGCCGCGCAGGTCGTAGGTGCGGGTGCGGCCGTTCCAGACGCCCTCCATCTTCCGCTGCGCGTCGCACAGGGAGATGAACTTCTGGAGCAGTTCGGGGTTGGTGTGCTGGATGTCGTCGAGGTAGAGCAGGACGTTCGAGCCGCATTCGAGCGCGAAGTTGATCTTCTGGACCTCGGCGCGGGCGGTGGCGTTCGGCGCGTCGTTCGGGTCCACGGAGGTCGTCTCGTGCCCGAGCGCGGGCCCGTTGACCTTGACCAGGAGCATCCCGAGCCGGTCGGCGACGTACTCCATGAGGGTCGTCTTGCCGTACCCGGGCGGGGAGATGAGCATGAGCATCCCCGACTGGTCGGTGCGCCGGCCCTCGCCGGACCCGGCGCCGATCTGCTTGGCGAGGTTCGCGCCGATGAGCGGCAGGTACACGTCGTCGATGAGCTGGTTGCGCACGAACCCGGCCATCGTCTTGGGCTTGAACTCCTCGATGCGCAGGGTCGAGCGGTGCGCCTCGATGAGGTCGGCGCGGCGGCGCTGGTAGGCCCGGTAGCCGGGGAGGACGGTGCGGCGGAACCCGCCGGTGCGGGCCAGGAACTCGTCGAGGCGGATCTCCAGGACCCGGTTCTCGATGCGCGCGTGGGTGCCCAGGAGCCCGGTGACCTGCGCGGTGAGTTCGGCGTCGACGTCGTAGGAGTCGGCCGAGCCGATGAGCAGGGCGATGGCCTCGGGGAGGTCGCCGCGGTCGAAGCGGTCGCTCTCGGTCTGGCCGAGGAACGCGTCGAGCCAGTTCCACGCGAGGCCCCATTTGAGGAACACCGACCGGGGCGCGTCGGCGGGCGCGTCGCGTTCGACGGCCGCGAGGTCGCTGTTGAAGTCGCTGTTGAGATCGCTGCTGAGATCGCTGTTGAGGTCGCTGCTGAGGTCTTTGTCGAGTTCGGCCTTGGCGGTGGGTCCGATGTGGTTGGCGAACGCGGTGAGGAGGGCGCGGGCGCGCCCGGAGGCGGCGAAGGCGCCGGTGGCGGCGAGCTCTTCGACCAGGTACTCCACCGTGAGCTGCGGGTCGGCGGCGAGCGGGAACTGCCAGTGGTCGCGCAGGCGGGTGCCTTCGGTGAACCGGGCCAGGGGCGCGCCGATGTCCTTGACGAGCCCGGCCATGGCGTCGGGGCGGCCGAAGACCTCGCGGACCTTCGCGAGCGAGCGGGCCTGGGCGGCCCAGACCGCGGCCTCCTCCTTGTTCGCCGCGGTGTACTCGCCCCAGAACAGCCGCGCCAGCGCGCGTTCGGCGGCGGGGTAGCGGAGCAGGCCCGCGCTCTGCTGGAGGCGCAGGACCTCGGTGAGGACCGCGGCGGCGTCGGCGTCGTGGACGCCGCGCTCGTAGCCCTCGTCGTAGCGTTCGGCCGCGGCGGCGGCGACGAACTTCGGCAGGTCCTCCTCGGCGAGGAGCGCGGCGGTGCCGTGCTCGGCGAGGAGGGCCGCGGCCAGGTGCTCGGAGCGGTACACGTCCGGGTTCTCGGAGGGGAGGAACTGCTGCCAGTACGCCTTGGTGTCGGCGAACCCGGGGTCGTCCACCACGTGCCGGTAGTCGGTGCCGGTGAGCGAGAAGGCGAGCGCGTCGCCGGTGGGCACGAGGGTGAGGTCGAGGGGCTGGGTGTTGACGGGGATGCGGTGCTCGCCGAACTTGACGGCGTCGCCGTCGAAGAGGTCGATGCGGTCGGTCAGGGCCCGCCCGGCCTCGGCGCGGGCGGCGGCGATGCGGCCCTCGACCTCCTCGGCGCGCACGGTGTCGTCGAGGCCGCGGAGCTCGGCCACGACCTTGCGGAGGCGTTCGACCATCGGGTCGGTGGCGAAGTAGGTGTTCACTTCGTCCAGTGAGGACAGTGTGAGGGTGCGGCGGGCGACGGCGTCGAGGATGCGGTCGGCGGAGGCGGCGAGCTGCTCGGCGCGGCGGGCGGCTTCGTCGAGGAGGTGCTGCTTGCGGGAGGAGAACGCCTCGTAGACGTCGGTGCGCTTGTCGGCGAGCTGCGCGAGGAACGCGTCGAACTCGGCGAAGCGGGTCTCGAGGTTCTCGATGGTGAGTAGGAGCCGGCCCAGCTGCTCGTCGCACGCCGCGGGCGTGCCGGCGGCGCTGATCGCGGCGGTCACCGACTGGCCCAGGAGCGCGAACTCGGCGGCGAACTCCGCCCTGCCCTCGCCCACGGCGAGTTCGCGGCGGCGCGCGGCGAGGGCCGCGCGGGCGCGGTTGACCGCGGCGAGGACTTCGGAGACGCGGCCGAGGATCGCGGTGCGCACGACGGCGTCGCCGATGTCGAGGTTCGCGACGACCTCGGTCAGGGTCTCCAGGCCCCGCTGGCGGGCGTCGAGGTCGTCGAGGACGGGGGTCGCCTCGGCCACGGTGGCAATGCCCTCGGCTTTGTGTTCGAGGCCGGTGATCTGCTCGTGGTAAGCGGTGAACGCGTCGTCGCGCTCCAGGAACGCGACGGCGCGGCGGCCGGTGGCGGCGAGCGATTCGGCGACCTCGGCGGCGAGCGCGTCGATGCCGGCGAGGTCGATGTAGCGGGTCTCGCGCAGCGTCACGAGGTGCCCGGAGGCGCCGCGCAGCTCGGTGAGGAGCCCGACCCACTCCTCGGCGGTCTTGGGGGTCTCGCCGCGGGCGCGGCGCAGGAGCTTGACGGTGTCGGTGCGGGCCGACTCCAGGGCCCGCTCGGCCTCGCCGGTGAGTTCGGCGACGGTGGCGTACTCGTCGAGGACCGATTCGGCGGTGTCGCGGACCTGCTTCAGCGTCTCGTCGAGGCCGTGCAGCCCCTCGTCGCCGAGCCACGGGTAGTCGTCGAGGCAGCGGACGGCGGCGGCGATGAGCGCTTCGAAGACCGCCTGGGCGGGCTCCATCTCGCGGACGATGCGGGCCACCGAGAGGGCGTCGGAGACGGCGCGGACGGCCTCGGCGTTGCCGATGCGGTTGATCGGGCCGTCGCCGGACTCGGTGGCGGCGGCGTGGGCCTCGGAGCAGAACGGGGTGGCCCACACCTGCATCGGGTGGACCCGGGTGGCCTCCTCGCCGCCGGCGCGGAACGCGACGAGGGTGCCGTCGTCGAAGACCGCGTAGCCGTGGACGCTCATGGGCGCCGCGACCTCTTTGCGGATCACGTTGTACGGCAGCAGGAGCGAGCGGCCCTCGGCCTGGTCGTAGAAGACGTAGAGGACGTCCTCGCCGTTGGGCGAGCGGACGATCCGCTTGAAGCGGAGCCCGGCGCTCTCGTGGTCGAAGGTCTTGAGCCTCCCCTCGTTGAGGTAGTACCCGCCGGGGAAGATGACGCCGTGGTCCTCGGGGAGGCGCCGGCACGCGTTGCCGATCGCGTCGGCGCGCACCACGGTCGCGGTGCGGGTGTTGTAGATCAGGTGCCGGGCGGCGGTCTCCTTGTAGGGGAGGATGCGCAGCAGGATCAGCGGTCCGATGCGGGAGTAGGCGATCTCGGCGTCGGCGAGGGACTGGAGGGGTTCGGCGACGGGCTCGGAGTAGACGCCTTCGCCGGTGTCGGTGTTGTTCTCGATCTTGACGGTGAGGTCGCCGCCGAGGCATTCGACGAAGATCTCGTCCTCGATGGACACGTGCGGGTGGCGGCCGGTGACGTGCTGCTCGCGGGTGGTCTCGGTCCACTCGAAGTCGTAGGGCTCGGGCCAGACCGCGTCGGCCTCGCCGCGCGCGTCGATGTAGGCGGCGGTGCCGTCGCTCTGGAGCTGCCAGCGCAGGACGCGCTGGTCGGTGAGCTGGTCGCCGATCTTGAAGACGGCGAGGAGGCGGGTGTCGACCTCGCGGACCTGGAGGAGTTCGGCGGAGCGGTAGTACCGGTAGATCTCGGTGAAGTCGGTGACGAACCTCGGGTCGTCGAGGGCGTGGCCGGACTCGGCGACCTCGTGGAACGCGAAGTTCCCGTTCTCGCGCTCGAAGTCGTGGAGGGCGAAGACGTCGGCGACCCCGGTCTGCGACTTGAGTCCCATGTGGACGTTGTAGCCGAAGAGGAGCCGGTCGCCGATGCGGGCGATGTCGCGCGGGACGCAGTTGTTCGCGGTGCGGATGCGCGTGGTGCCCAGGAGGGTGAGCTCGGTGGACCCGAACGCCTCGGTGCGGTCGGCGTTCAGGGCCTCGGCCCGGTCGGCGAGGTCGGCGGCGTAGCCGGCGAGGCGGGAGGAGAGGACCTCGTAGGTGCCGCCGTCGAGAGAGGCGCTGCCGAGAGAGGCGGCGGCACTGTCGGAAGCGGCGCGGTCGGAAGCGGTACCGTCCGGGGCGTTCCCGGCGGTGGCGGCCTCGGGCGCGGCGGTCTTCTCTTCGGCCATGGGTTCCCCTGGGAGCGTTCGGATGCGGGTGCGGGCGGTGGGAGGACCGCGGGCCCCAAGGGTGGCGGGGCCCGCGGTCCGGGTCTGGCGCTACTTCGCGGCGATCTCGTAGGCCGGGCGCTCGGCCAGGCCGAGCTCGCGGGCCTTGGACAGGAGGCCGTTCAGGGAGCCCTCGTCGCCGCCGCTCTGGATGAGCTTGAGGAGCGCGGCGGACACGGTGAGGTTCTTGACGTCCTCGGTGCCGATGGAGCCCAGGACGCCCTTGAGGTCTTCGGCGAACGACGTGCTCCCGTTGCCCCACGCGGCGACCGCGGTCTGGGCCACCTCGGAGTGGGCGACGAACCCGTCGACGGCCTTGCCGTAGCCGATCGCGCCGACGACCCGGTCGAAGAACTGGGCGTCGCCGCCGACCAGGGAGATGTCGGCCTTCGACAGGCCCGTGGCGATGACGTTCGCCTGCTGCTCGGCGATCGACCGGCGGGCCTCGATCTCGGCGCCGCGCAGCTCCTTCTCCATCTCCAGGCGGAGGCGGTACTCCTCGTGCTCGCGGGACGCGTTCGAGAGCGCGTCCATCGCGACGGCCTTCTCGGTGAGGCCGGCAGACTCGGCGAGGAGCTTCTCGCGCAGGGCGTTCGCCTCGGCGGTGCCCTTCGCGGCGGTCGCGGTGGCCTCGGCCTTGCCGATCGCGGCCTGGGCCTCGGCCTCGGCCCGCCCCTTCGCCTCGGACGCCTTCGCCTCGGCGAGGCCGCCCTTCTCGATCGCGTCGGCCTCGGCCTCGCGGACCTGGACCTCGGCGAGGCCCGGGGCGGCGGCGAGCGCCTGCTCCCCTTCGGCCTGACGGATCTTCGCGCGCGCTTCGAGCTCGGCGGCCTGCTGCGCGGCCTCGGCCTCGGTGAGGCGCTGGCGGGCGAGGTGCTTGGACGCGGCCTCGGCGGCCTCGGCGGCCTTGATGTCCTTGACCAGGCTCTCCTGGGCCTCGGCCTCGGCGAGGATGATGACGCGCTGGCGCTCGCGCTCGGCCTCCTCGACCGCGCGGAGGCGCTTGATGCCCTCCTCCTGCTCGGCGACGGTCTTCTCGACGGCGATGCGCTCGCGGATGACGTCGGCGATCTCGCGCTTCTGCGCTTCGAGCTCCTTGTTCGCGGCGATGCGGGCGAGCTCTTCCTCGCGCTCGCGGGCGACCACTTCGAGGACGCGGTCCTTCTCGATGCGCTCGGTCTCGACGGCGAGGACGCGTTCGCGGTTCTTCTCGGCGACGGCGATCTCGCGGAGGCGGTTCTCGTGCTGGACGCCCGTGGCCTCCTCGGTGCGGATGCGCGCGGTCTCGGACTTGAGGCGCTCCTCGGCCTGGACCTTCTGGACCTCGGCGGACTCGCGGGCGCGGAGGGTCTCGATCTCGCGCTGCTGGCGGATCTCGGCCTCGGTCTGGCGCCGTTCGAGCTCCAGGACGGCCTCGCGGGCCTCGACGTCCTGGCGCTTGATCTCCTTCTCCTCGTGGCGGCGGTGCTCGTTGGTGGTCACCGACTCCTTGGCCGTGAGCTCGGTGATCTTGCGGATGCCCTGCGCGTCGAGGATGTTCTGCGGGTCGAGGTGCTCCAGCGGCGTCTGCTCGAGGTAGTCGATCGCGGCGTCCTCGAGCGAGTAGCCGTTGAGGTCGGTGCCGATCACGTTGAGGATGCGGTCGCGGAACTCGTCGCGGTTGGTGTACAGGTCGGTGAAGTCGAGCTGCTTGCCGACGGTCTTGACGGCCTCGGAGAACTTGGCGTTGAACAGCTCCTGGAGCGTGTCCTGGTCGGAGGCGCGCTTGGTGCCGATGGCCCCGGCGACGTTGATGACGTCGTCGGCGGTCGCGTTGACCCGCACGAAGAACGTGATGGAGATGTCGGCGCGGATGTTGTCCTGGCAGATCAGGCCGTCCTTGCCCGCCCGGTTGATCTCGATGGTCTTCACCGAGATGTCCATGTACTCGGCCCGGTGGACGATCGGGAGCACGAGCGCGGAGGTGAAGGAGACCTTGCGGGTGCGGAGCTTGGTGACGACCAGCGCCTGGCCGGGCGCGACCTTCCGGTAGAGCCGGACGATCATGAGCAGCAGGCCCAGGAATATGAGCGCGGCGACCACGAGCGTGATCAGGGTAGCCGAGTTGGAGGCGTCCATTCGGTGGGTTCCTAACGAGACATCGAGGGGGTCGTGAGTTACGGGCGTGGCACCACGATAGCCAAGTCCCGCCCCTTGCGGGGTCCGCGAACGCACCGGCGGCACGAATGGGGGAGGGGCGAATTCGGCGAAGAACCCTTATGCCTCAAGCACGGCGATGTCCGGCGGGAATGACACCGGGACGACGAGGAAGACCTGGTCGAGCTCGTCGTAGTCGAATACGACGACCTTCGAATGGCGCACGAAGAGGCTGTCGTCGACCCCTTCGGGCTCGTGCGGGGAGCGCCGGACGTTGATGAGGATCACCGCGCCCTCCTCGTCGATGACCTCCGCCTGCCCCGAGTCGAGGGTCACGGTGCCGGTGCGCACGACGCACACCTTGCCGACGAGGTCGGCGTGGGCGGTCGCGGGGGCGTCGTCGAAGAGGCGCGCGAGCGGCCGGGTGAGGAGCTTCGCGCCGAGCATGCCGACGCCGAGGCCGGCCACGAGCACGGCGGTGCCGGAGGCCGCGGGCGGGATGAACACGTCGGCGCTGCGCACCCAGGTGGTGCCGAGGACGGTCACGATCCAGCCCAGGGTGATCCACAGCGACAGCACCACGGTGAAGGGCACCGCGCCGAACCCGAACGCGCCCCAGAACCCGCCGGCCTCGATCCCGACCTCCGGGTCGCCGACGTCGACCACGTCCACGTCCAGCGCCCCGATGACGACCGCCAGCCAGTACAGGACCACCAGGACGAGTCCGAAGGAGAAGACGACCGGAGGGAAGGAAAGGGCGATGTCCAGGAACTCACTCATGGGGCACGGGTCCTTCTCGGCGGATCCGGGGACGGCCGGGGACGCCGCTGGGCGGCGCTCGGGTCGCGTCGTCGGTTCTGTGGGCCGCGGGGCGCGGGGCGTTCCGCACGCCGCGGGATGGCGGGTCAGGGCACTCGCGGGTCAGCGAGATCGGGCTTGCTTCTAGGGTAGTGCACGCGTCCCATCGGGGGAAGGTCGCGCAAAGCGGACGTTCGCGCCCGCCCTGCCGCCCGGGGAGGGGCGCGCGGTGCCGTCCCGCGATAAGGTGTGACCGGTTGTACAGTCGCCGGCCGGGCGCGCCCGGTGCGGTCCCGAACCCGCTTGAAGGGGAGGCCAGGTGCCCGGTTTCCAGACTGCACTGGCGAACGCGGCGGCGGCGTGCGACGCGGCCGCGGCACGGGCCGGGGCCGCCGCGCGGCGCCTCGGCGACGCCGCGTTCCAGACCCCTGTGGACCCCGCGCTCCTCGCCGCCGAGCGTCAGATATCCGACGCCGCGACCGCCTCGGCGCAGCAGCTCGGGGCCGATCCCGAACTCCTCCAGGCCGGACGCGTGGTCCTCCACGAGGGCCGCTCGATCCCGCTGCTCGTGCCGTTCGGCGCCCGCGGGCACCTCGCGACCTCCGTCGACGCCCGCGTCGAGGGCGTCGCGGCCCTGGTGCGGACCGCGGTCCTGCACGCGGTCGCCTCCCGCGAACCGAACGGGCTGCGGGTGGTCGGCATCGACACCGCCACCCTCGGGGCCACGTTCGCGGCCCTGCGCCCCCTCGCCGACGCGGGCGTCATCGAGGCGGTCGCCACCGACGCCCGGGCCGCCGCCGACGCCGTCGCCCGCGCCGAATCCCAAGTGGCCGACCACATCGCGGGCCGGCGCACCGACCGGCTCCTGCTCGTCGTCGCCTCCCTCGGCGACGCCCCGCGCACCCTCGTCGAACGCATCGACGCCCTCGCCAGATCCGGTCTCGCGCACGGGGTCACGGTCCTCGGCTGCGGCCTCCCCGACCTCCCGCAGGCGGCCGTCATGCACGCCGCCGGCGACCGCGTGGAGGTCACCAACCCGCCCGCGGCGCCGTTCGGCCGCGGCGACCGCCTCGCCGCGCCCGTGGCCTGGCCCGACGCCCCCGACCCGTCCTTCGTCGCCGGGGAGGCCGCGCGGCTCGCCGAGCGCGCCAAGGCCGCCGCGACCCTCTCGTTCGCCGACCTCATCCCGCCCGCCCCCGAGTCCGGCGACCCGGCCCGCGGCCTCGAAGTCCTCATCGGACGCGACGCCGCCGGGGAGGTGCGGCTGCGCTTCGACGACGCGACCCCGCACTGGCTCGTCGGCGGGCGCACCGGCGGCGGCAAGACCGTGTTCCTCCTCGACGTCCTCTACGGGCTCGCCTCCCGTTACGCCCCTTCCGATCTGGCGCTGTTCCTCCTCGACTTCAAGGAGGGCGTGTCGTTCACCGAGTTCATCCCGACCGAGCGCGACCCCAGCTTCATCCCGCACGCCCGCGCCGTCGGCGTCGAGTCCGACCGCGAGTACGGCCTCGCCGTCCTCAAGACCCTGAACGAGGAGATGACGCGGCGCTCCAACGTCATGAAGCGCTACGGCACCAACTCCTTCGCCGGACTCCGGCAGCACGAGGCGTACCCGCGGATCGTGTGCGTCGCCGACGAGTTCCAGGTGCTCCTGGCCGGGAACGACCGGGTCGCCTCCGAAGCCGTGGCGCTCCTGGAGAACCTGGCCCGCAAGGGCCGCTCCTACGGCGTCCACCTCGTGCTCGCCTCGCAGACGATCTCCGGCATCGAGGCCCTGTGGGCCAAGAAGGACTCGATCTTCGGGCAGTTCCCGATGCGCATCGCCCTCCCCGGCGCGCGCACCGTCCTCGAACCCAACAACGATGCCGCCGCGCGGATCTCGCTCGGGCAGGTCGTCGTCAACCCCGAGGGCGGCACCGCCGGGGCCGACCGCATCGCCCGCTTCCCCGACACCGACGCCGAGGTCATGCTGCGGCTGCGCGAACAGCTCGGGCGCGCCCACGCGGGCGTCGGCGCGCCCCGCGTCTTCTACGGCTACCGGCCCGTCCACCTCGCCGACACCCTGCCGGGCGAACGGCGACCGGGACGCGCGCTCCTGGGCCGCGAGGTGTCGCTCCACCTCGCCGCCGCCGGCGCCGACCTCGACCGGCGCCCCGGCCGCAACCTCGCCGTCCTCGGCTCCGACCCCGTCGGCGGCGAAGCCCTCGAAGCGGCCGTCGAAGCCCTCGCCGGCAACGGCGCCCAGGTGTGGGGCGCCGACTTCACCGGCCACGCCGACCTGCGCCGCACCAGCGCCCAGGTCGCCCCCGACGCGTTCGCGGCGCAGCTCGCGGCCGTCCCCGACGGCACCGTCCTCGCCGCGTGGGGCCTCGACGCCGCGGCCCTGGACACCAAGGGCCAGAAGGCCCTCCGCGACCTCCTGCGCACCGGCCCCGCCCGCGGGGTCCACCTCCTCGGCTGGTGGCGCAACCTCCGCCGCTTCACCGACGACATCGGCGGCTCCGCCGGACGCGAGGACGTCGCCTGCGCGCTCGTCCTCAACCTCCCCGGCAGCGAGATCATGGGCCACTTCGGGCCCCAGTTCCAGCACTGGAGCCCCCGGCCCGGACGCGCGCTCCTGGTCGACCGGCACGCCGACACCGCGGGCGGGCGGCTGATCGTCCCGTTCTCGCGCCCCGAAGGCCACGGGCCCGGCCCGCAGCGCAGCGGCGGCACCCCGAACGAGGCCACCGCGATCGAGAGGACCCGCCCGTGAGCGCCTTCGACGACTACCTCGCCCAACTCCGGCGCCTCGACGAGGCCCGCCGCACCGCCGACGAGGCCGCCGCGCGCACCGCCACCGTCGCCGAGACCCTCGGCCAGCGCACCCAGCGGATCGCCGAGCAGGCCGCCTCGCAGCGGGCCGCCGTGGACGAACTCGCCCGCGCCGCCCGCACCGCACCCCCGCAGCGCGCCGCCGCGCCCGCGCCCCTCGCCGACCCGAACGCCGAACTCGCCGCCGCCGAACAGGACCTGCACACGGCCGAGGCGGAACTCGAAGACGCCGAGTACCTGGCGCACCGGGCGCCGTGGCTGCCGCGCTGGAGAGCGGACGAGCGCAACGGGCTCGTCTACGGGGTGTTCGCGCTCGCCTGCGTCCTGGTGCAGCTCTTCGTGCTCCGGACCGTGCGCGCCGACGGGCCGCTCGGCGTGTTCGGGCTCGCCGCGATCCTCATCGCGACACCGCTCGCCGCGTTCTGCCTGGGCTGGCTCACGATCGGGGTCGCCTCGCGCCCGCGCATCGGCGACGAGCACGCGAAGCTGGAGCGGAACTTCCGCCTCGGGCTCGTCCTGTGCGGCTCGACGCTGATCGTCGCGTGCCTCGGGTTCTTCAGTTAACGCGCGGCCTTGCGGCGCTTGAGGAGATACACCAGCCCGACGACCGGGAGCACCAGCGGCACGTACCCGTAGCCCGACCCGAAGTGGGACCACACCGACGGCTCGGGGAACCAGTCCGGGTCCGCGAAGCTCAAGGCCCCCACCGCGACCACGCCGGCCAGCTCGATCCCGACCGCGACCAGCGCGGTCCGGGCCGCGCCGCGGATGATCGCCACGGCCGCCACCAGGTAGATCGCGGCGGCGACGGCGCTCAGCGTGAAGCTCAGCGGCGCGTCCGCGAACTTGGTCGCCACCTGGTAGCCCGCGCGGGCCCCCGCGGAGACCGCGAAGACCACGTACACGAGCACGATGAGGCGGCCGAAGCCGTCCGCGAGCGTCCGCGGGGCCCGCGCCTGCGGTTCAGCCGACATGGATCTGGAACTCCCAGATCTGGTGGATGCGCAGCAGCAGCGCCGCGACGACGACGCCGGAGGCCGCGGCCGTCCCGATCCCCCACCGGCTGCGGTCGATCGAACCCCAGAACAGCGCCGCCACCGGCACCAGCAGCGCCGTCACCAGGTACGAGAAGAACAGGCCCGCGCCGGAGCCGTCCTCGCCCGGCACGATCGCGATCCCGGCGACGAGCTGCGCGAGCACGAACGCCTCCAGGACGGCGACGCCGACGACATGGCGGCGGCCCACCCGCTGCGAGCGCGCCGTCTCCACGAAGAACCAGGCGCTCATCGCCAGCGCGGCGGCCTGGGCGGCGAGGTACAGCCATTCGATCACGCACCCGACGCTAATACAGGTCCCCGGGCGCGGATCCGGGGCCGGACCGCGAAGTGGCCCGGCGCCCGGCGCCGCGTCCGCGGGAGCGGTCCCGTGTCCGCCACCGCGGCTAGACTTCGCTGCATGGCAGACCTGACCCACGTGGACTCCAGCGGCGCGGCCCGGATGGTGGACGTGTCCGGCAAGGACGTGTCCCAGCGCTCGGCCCTGGCCACCGGGAGGCTCCGGACCACACCGGAAGTGGTCGCCGCCCTGCGCGAGAACTCCCTGGCCAAGGGCGACGCGCTCGCCACCGCCCGCATCGCGGGCATCATGGCCGCGAAGCGCACGCCCGACCTGGTGCCCCTGTGCCACCCGATCGCGATCAGCGGCGTGAAGGTCGAGCTGACGGTCACCGACGAGGGCGTGGACATCGCCGCCCGCGTCAAGACCGCCGACCGCACCGGCGTCGAGATGGAGGCGCTGACGGCCGTGTCCGTCGCGGGCCTCACCCTCGTCGACATGGTCAAGGCCGTCGACCCGGCCGCCGTCATCACCGACGTCCGGGTCGAGGAGAAGCTCGGCGGGAAGACCGGCGCATGGCGGCGCTGAAGGCCACCGTGGTCGTCGCCTCGAACCGGGCGGCCGACGGGGTTTACGAGGACGAGTCCGGGCCCATCCTGGCCGAGGGGTTCCGCGCCTGCGGGTTCGACGTGACCGGCCCGGTCGTCGTCCACGACGGCGAGGAGGTCGGGGACGCGCTCCGGGCGGCCGTGGCCGCCGGCGCCGACCTGGTCGTCACCTCCGGCGGGACCGGCCTGACGACGCACGACCTGACCCCGGAGGAGACCAGCCGGGTCGTGGACTTCGAGGTCCCCGGGATCGCCGAGGCGATCCGCGCGGTCGGCCTCGCGAAGACCCCGCACGCGGCGCTCTCGCGCGGGATCGCCGGGGTCTCGGCCAGGACACTGATCGTGAACCTCGCCGGTTCGCGCGGCGCCGCGAAGGACGGCCTCTCCGTGCTCACGGCGAGGTTCGTGGAGCACGCCGTGGCGCAGCTGCACGACGGCGACCATGAGAGGAACGCATGACCGACCCGATCGCCTGGGACCAGGCCCGCGAGACCGCTTGGGCCGCAGGCTACGACGCGAAGCCGGCCCCCGCCGAGCTGTCGTTCGACGAGGCCGCCGGCTCGGCGCTCGCCGCACCGCTCGTGGCCGTGTCGGACCTGCCCGCGTTCCCGACCTCCGCGGTCGACGGCTGGGCCGTCGCCGGGCCGGGCCCGTGGCGCACCGGCGGCGAAGTCCTCGCCGGGCACGTCCCCGACGCCATCGGACCCGGTGCGGCCGTGACGATCGCGACCGGCGCGCAGGTCCCCGAGGGCACCGACGGCGTCATCCGGCTCGAGAGCGGCACCGTCGAGGACGGCTTCGTCACCGGCCCGCACGCGCGCGAATGGCGCGAGGCCGGGGAGGAGGCCCGCGGCGGCGAGGAGCTGCTGCCCGCGGGCACGCCCGTCACCCCGCCGGTGATCGGCCTCGCCGCCGCGGCCGGGCACCTGACGCTGCCCGCGCACGGGCGCCCGCGCGCCCGGGTCGTGGTCTTCGGCGACGAGCTGCTCACCAGCGGCGTCTCCGGGAAGGGCCGCATCCGCGACGCGCTCGGCCCGATGGTCCCCCACCTGCTCACCGCCGCGGGCGCCGACGCCGGGCCGAGCATCGGCCCGGTCGAGGACACCCTCGAAGCCCACGTCGCGGCCCTGCGCGAAGCCCTGAACGACGCCGACCTGGTGTGCACCACCGGCGGCACCATGGTCGGCCCGGTCGACCACCTGCACGCCGCGCTCGCCGAGATCGGCGCCGAGTACGTGCTCAACACCGTCGCCGTCCGCCCGGGTTTCCCGATGCTCCTGGCGCGCACCGCGGACGGCAAATTCGTGGCCGGGCTCCCCGGCAACCCGCAGTCGGCCGTGATCGCGGTCGTCACCGTCGTCGCACCGCTGCTGGCGGGCCTGCGCGGCCTGCCGCTGCCGCCACTGCGCACGGTCGAACTCGCCGAGGACGTGCCGGGCCGCGGCTCGTTCACGCACCTCGCGCTGGTCGACCCGGCCGGGCGCCGGCTCGCGCACCACGGCTCGGCGATGCTCCGCGGCCTCGCGGGCGCGGCCGGGTTCGCCGTGGTCCCCCCGAATGCGGAGGCCGCGGCCGGGAGCACGGTCGGCCTCGCGACGGTCCCTGGCGTGTGGCAGTGAGCAGGATTCGGCGATGAACGGAGTACGGCGATGGGCAATCCGGTGATCCGGGCGTGGGTCGTGGACGCCCCGCTCGATGTGCAGGAGCACGAGCGGACGGCGGCCTCCGCCGAGGCCGGCGCGGTCGTCTCGTTCGCCGGGGTGGTCCGCAACCACGACCACGGCCGCGGGGTGCTGTCGCTCTCCTACGAGGGCCACCCGTCCGCGGGCGAGGAGCTGCGGCGGATCGCCGAGGAGTTCGCGGCGCGGCCCGGGGTGCGCGGCGTGGTCGTCTCGCACCGGGTCGGCGACCTCGCGATCGGCGACCCGGCGCTGGTGGCGGCCGTGGCCGCCGAGCACCGCAAGGAGGCGTTCGACGCCTGCGCCGACCTCGTGGACGCGGTCAAGGCGCGCCTGGCGATCTGGAAGCACCAGTTCTTCGACGACGGCACCGACGAATGGGTGAACTGTCCCTGAGGAGGCAGAAGCACTGTCGAGTGGGTGAACTGTCCCTGAGGAGGCAGAGGCACTGTCGCAGGTAGCACTGCCGAGAAGGTGAACTGTCCCTGAGCCGAAGGAAATCCCGCCCGCTCAGGGAGGCGGTCAGCTCTCGGTCTTCCCGCCGTCGCCCGCCTGCTTCTTGCGGCCCAAGGTCTTCACCAGCACGACACCGCCCACGACGATGATGAGCAGGCCCAGCAGGATCGCCGCCAGTGCGGCGCCCGCGTTCGAGTCCTCGTCCTCCGCCGCGGCGGCGGTGGTCTCCTCGGTCGTCTCCGTCGGCTCCTCGGAGGTCGCGGCGGCGCTCTCGGTGGTCTCTGCCGCCGGCTCCGAACCGGGCGCGTACAGGCCCTCGGGGATCGACTCGACCGTGAACTCGACCGCGTCGTCGATGCGGTGGCCGTCCTCGGAGATGACCCGGAACGCCACGGTGTAGGTGCCCGGCTCGGTGTACAGCATCGGCTGCGTGAACGTGTCGCCGTCGAACACCGGGTCGGCCACGGCGACGACCGCGCCGGACGGGTCGGTCACGGCGATCTCGGTGGAGGGCCCGTCGAGGTTCTCCGAGAACGTCGCCGAGACCTCGGCGGGCGCCTCGGCCAGGGTCGCGCCGTCCTCGGGGTCGGTGCCGGTGAGCGCGGCGTGCGCGGAGGCGGGGGCGGCGAGTCCCAGCGACAGGGCCCCTCCTGCCAGGGCGGCCAGCGCGAGCGCGGCGCCGCCTTTGATTCGGGTCGTCTGCATTCGGCTATGGTGCCACGGCGGGATCGGTTCCCCGGTGGGGGAATCGTCACACCGCCCACCCGGGGGCAAGGTGCGATCACGCACCGTCACTGAGGCGCGCGGAAATGGCCCGGTTGGCGGAGATAGTACCGCTCACCCTCGTGTTGACGATCGCCGGAAGTTGTGGTGTGCTTACGTCCATGGTTGAACCGATCCGATGGGGAATCCTGGCGACCGGCGGAATCGCATCGACCTTTGTGGAAGATCTTGCCCTCCTCGACGATTGCCGCGTCACCGCTGTGGCCTCTCGATCGGCGGAGCGCGCCGCCGCGTTCGCCAAGAAGTACGACATCCCTCACGCCCTGGACTCCGTCCAGGCGCTCGCGGCGAGCGACGAGGTGGACATCGTCTACGTCGCGACCCCGCACTCCCATCACTACCTGCCGACGCTCCGGTTGCTGGAGGCCGGCAAGCACGTGCTGTGCGAGAAGGCGTTCGCGTACAACGCCGCCCAGACCCGGACGATGTTCGACGTCGCCCGCGAGCACCAGCGGTTCCTCATGGAGGCCATGTGGACCCGCTGCAACCCGGCGATCCGGGAGATGCGGCGGGCGATCAAGGAGGGCATGATCGGCGAGGTCGTGTCCGTGAACGGGAACTTCGCGATCTCCGGCGACATCCCGCCCTCGCACCGCCTGCGCAACCCGGAGCTCGCCGGCGGCGCCCTGCTCGACCTGGGCGTGTACCCGGTGACGCTGGCGCACCTGGCGCTCGGCGTCCCCGAGTCGGTGTCGGCCGAGGCCGTCATGGACGCGGTCACCGGCGTCGACGCGCAGACCGCGATCACCCTGAAGTACCCGAACGCGATCGCGCAGCTCTCCTGCTCCTACCGGGGCGGGGCGGCGAACGAGGTCACGATCGCGGGCACCGAGGGCCGGATCGAGCTGCACGACTACGCGTACCGGCCGAGCGGGTACACGCTGGTGCGGTACGACGGGGGCTCGCGCGAGTTCGAGGCGCCCTACGTCGGGCACGGCTACGTCCACGAGGCCCTGGAAGTGCACCGGGCGCTGCGGCAGGGCCGGCTGGAGTCGACGCTGGTGCCGCCGCAGAGCACGATCGAGGTCATGGAGATCCTCGACGCGGTGCGCGAGCGGATCGGCCTGCGCTACCCCGGCGAGACCCACCCGAAGCAGTCGTAGGAGGTCGCGCGGGGCTCCCCCGCGCGACGCCCTAGTACTCGATCGACTTCTGCGCCTCGGCGCGCTTGGCGGCGATGGCGGCGTGCTTCTCGCGCAGCCAGGCGACGCGCGTCTCGGCGTTCTCGATCGCGGTGTCCTCGGCCTGCTCCACGACGACGCCGCGGGAGGCGGCCTCCTCGCGGAAGATCGTGTCGAGGTTCGGCAGGAGCGCCATGACGGGGCCGGTGAAGTACCCGGTCGCAGCCTCCTTCGTGAAGATCCAGCCCTTGTACTCGATCTCGCAGACGACCTGGCGGCGCCCGGCCTCGGGGTCGCGGATGGCGAGGTCGGCGACCATGGCCCAGAGGGTGAAGATCGCGGAGGTGGCCTTCTCGGAGACCCAGCCGCGGCCCGGGACGGGCGGCAGCAGGTTCTCGATGGTCTCGGTGAACGTGTCGGTCGAGAGCTTCTGGAGGATCCCGTCGAGGGACCGGGTCCGGATGGCCTTCACCTTGTGCCACTTGGCGGTGCCGCCGTCGAAGCCGACCTCCTTGGGGCCGATGTCGATGGTCCCGAAGTTGTCGAGCAGGCCCAGGAGCATCCCTGTGCCCGTGGGGGGCTTGGCGCCGGAGGTGATGAGCTTAGCGAGGCTCCACTGCCAGTCCTCCTGGACGGGCCGGGCGGGGAGCGGGAGGCGGGCGAGGAGTTCTTCGAAGTCGCCTTCCTTGAACGCGGACTTGGTGTTCACGGCGAGGTCCTTGGCGGCGTCGCGCTTCTGCACGGCGAAGCCGGTGGCGGCGTCCACCCTGCCCTTGGCGAAACCGGTCGCGGCGTCGCGCTTCTCGCGGGCGCTCTCGACGCCGACGTCGACGACCATCTTCCCGGCGTCCTGCGCGCGCTGCTTCATCTGCTCCAGGCGGTCTTTCATTCCCATGCGAGCAAGATACCGGGGAGGGGCAACGGCCGGCGGCCCTGCGGCGGGGCCCGGGGCCCGGTGCCGCAGGGGCGCTAGCGGTCGAGGTTGTCGCGGGCGCGGTCGCGCAGGTGCTCGGGGACGTCCCGGTTCACCATGCCCATGACGTCGATGCGGTCGCCGACGAGGGACTGGGCCATCTGCGCCATCTTGAGCGCGTGGGTGGCGGTCGCCTCCTCGATGAGGGCGATGATGGTGGGGGCCAGGGACTGGCGCATGCGCATCGCGTACTCGTCGATGCCGATCTCGGCGACCTTGCCCTCGGCGTCGAGCTTGACGCGGATGCGGCCGTCCTCGGAGCGGACCTCGACGGCCTCGGCGCCGAGCCGCTCGCTGAGCTCGTTGAACTTCGCGAGCATCGACTCGGCCTCGGCCTGCATCTGCTCCAGGCGGCGCATCATCGCCTCGGGGTCGCGGTCGCTCATCGGGGCTCCTCGGTGTCGATGTGGGCGAGGCCCGGGCCGCCGAGGTCGTCGGGGGTCAGGGGCACGCCCATGATGGCGCCGACGCGCTCGGCGAGGTCGGCCTGCGTGCGGCGGTCGGCTTCGCGGATGGTCGCGACGATGAGCTCGCCGAGCTCGACGCCGGACATCTGGTACGCGCTCATGCGCAGGTCCAGCTCCTTGACGTTGCCGGCGGCGCCGGTCACCACGCGGACCGCGCCGTCCTCGCTGACGGCCTCGCCTTCGAGTTCGACGGCGAGGCGCTCGATGTCCTCGGCTCTGCGGCGCATCTCCTCGGCCGGATCATCCGGCATGGCGCTCTCCTCCCGGGCAGGTGCGGCCGGTGGGTCGGCCGCCACATCACACGATGCTAACGGCATGCCGCTCGCTCGGGTTGCGGGTGGGAACGGATGCGCCGCGAGCGGCTTCTGCGGCGGTTCGCCACGGCCGTGGCGGGCGGGGATGCGAAGCGGCGCAACGCGGGCCCCTCACTGGTGGCGGCGGCGGAAGTCGATCCCGGAGCCGTCGGCGAACCGCACCCGCTTGTAGAGCCCGGCGGGCTTGGACCGGCGCAGGATCCTGGTGCGCCGCACCCGGTCCACGTCGCCCTCGTAGGTGTACGCGCTGTCGCGGACCTCGGCGACCGTGTCGACCGGGACGGGCCCGGGGAACTCCTGCTCCGGTCCCGAACCGCTCCAGAACCTCCCGCTCACGCGCCCGCGCGGGGCCACGAACGCGACGCGCCGGTTGGTGAACACCCACCAGCCGCGCCGCCGCAGCCCCGGCGTCACGAGCCTCCCGGCGAGGGAGTCCCTTCCCTTGCCGTGCAGGACGACCGCGGGGCCCTTCGTCTTCGGGCTCCCGCTCTCGCCACCGCCGCCGCCCAGGCCGTCGGCGAGAACGATCAGCACGATGAGCACGACGACCGACCCGACGATCCACAGCAGCACCAGCCCGGTGGTCTTGAGGATCCGGGCCCCGAGCTGGTCGGCGGGCCACGGCGGCTTCGGGATGCCGTCCAAGGCCGGGAGCCTCCACACCGCGGCGGCCTCGATCAGGCGCTCGTCGGGTTCGAGCCAGCCCGCCCCGAGGACGCGCGCCGCGTCGCGGGTGAGGTCGACCGCCGGGTCCGCCACCGGTCAGCTCCCGAATTCCTGGAGGATCCGGTTGAGCTCGGCCGCGGCCTCGTCGTCGGCGGCCTGGTAGTCGGCCGCGGTGCCGCGCAACTGGATCGCGGAGCCGCCGAGCGCCCCCTCGATCGCGGTGATCGCCTCGGCCAGGCCCTCGGTGTTGTCCCGGTACGCCTCCTCGAACCCGAACGCGCCCGTCAGGCCCCAGGTCATCTGCGCGACCGAGGCCTCCTGCGCGACGTTCTGGATCGAACCCGCGTTCGTCGCGAGGCCGTCGAAGCTGCCCGCGGTGGTCTCCAGCGACGCGAGGTCCACCGTCACCGGCGCGCCGGTCGCACCGCTGGTGTCGGCCATCGCCCCGGCGATCGCGTTCTTCCCCGCACCCTTCGCCGTGTTCTGCGCGGTGCCCCGGCCCTGGAGCAGGCCCGTGCCGGCCTTGACGCCGACGTTCTTGAGGACCCCGAGCCACAGGCCCTTGCCCGCCAGCTCGAAGCCGTTCGCGGGGTTGATGCCGCGGAACGGGTTCTTGCCCAGGAACTTCAGCATGACCGTGGCGAGCTTCGAGAACACCTTGACGCTCTTCTGCACCCACTGCATCGCGCGCGTGAACATCGCGAAGCCCTTCGCGGCCGCGCCGAGGATGAACGTCGCCACCGACGCCCCGAACGACCACGCGCTGTTCGCCAACGCGATCAGACCGCGCGTCACCAGCCACGACAGCAGCTCGGCCACGATCGAGCGGATGCACCCCTCGATCGCCTCGGCGAGCGCCTGCGCCCACCCGAGCAGCGTCTGGACGCTCAGCGCCTCCTGCGAGGCGGCCATGATCGCGGCCTCGATCGCGTTGAGCTGGTTGTACCCGGCGTCGGCCGCCTGCCCGGACCAGCCGGTGAGGTTGCCGCGCACCGCGTCGCCCGTCTCGCCGCTCAGCGCGCCGAGCGCCTCGCCGACCTGGCCCCAGACCTCGCCCTGGCGGGCCATCTCGTCCTTGTCGCCCGCGACGGAGTCCATGAGCTCCTGGAGCGGGTCGATGAGCTCGATGAGGAACCCCAGGCCCGCGTTGACCAGCGCGTAGATCGGGTCGCGGACGGCCAGCAGGCCCTGCATCGCGATCCCGGCGATGTCGCCGGGGATGCCCGCGGCCGACGAGAGCCGGTCGTCGCCCGCGACGGTGCCGTAGATGTTCTCGGCGAGACTCGTCGCCGAACCGACCACCGGGGTCGAGTTGACGGCGCGCCGGAAGTCCCCCGGCGCTTCGGGGGTCCCGTACTGGGTGATGTCAGAGCCGTACTGATCCGACATGCGAACTCCTCTGGACAGGGGGCGTGAGGGGGCGCGGGCGGGGGCCGGCCGCGGCGCCGTCGTTCCACGCTAGCGCACCGTCGCCAGACCGGCGCCCACGCGCAGGCGCCATCGCGTGGCGCCGTGTCACTATGATGTGGAATCGGACGGTTCGGACCGAGCCCAGACGGGCCGCCGCCCGGCAATGAGCGACCGGCACTGGTACCCCCCGGAGTGATGCCCCATGCCATGGATCGACGTCGACCCCCAGGCGCTGCGCGACGCCGCCTCCCAGATCAAGGACACCGCCGGGGAGGTGCAGGCCGTCGCCGACTACGCCCGCGAGTCCGACCCCGACTGGTGGACGTGGGGCCTCGGCGGCATCCCCTTCGCCGGCCTCTACTTCGGGGTCGCCGAAGGGATCTTCCACCCCTCCCTCGAAGACGCCCGCACCGCCGTCGAGGGCCTGGCCGCCCGCCTCGAGGAATGCGCGCAGGCGCACGACGACAACGACGCCGGCATCGCCGCCGACCTCGAGAAGATCGCCGCCGACCTCGGGCGGGACCGATGACCGACGTCCGCGAACCCACCTGGGACGACGGCCCGCTCCCCGAGCAGACCGCAACGAACGACTGGACCCCCGGCGCCCAGGAGACCTACGACGCCGTGGCGGGCAAGGGATCCCGCACCGCCGACTCCGGCGACCCCCACTCCGGGCTCCACCAGTGGGCGAACTCGGTACTCGCCGGCAGCGGCAACGACACCCGCGTCAACCGGGCCGGCGACGCCGTCGGCACCGACACGCGCGTCAGCGGCCGCGACACCGACGGCGGCCTCCTCTACAACGCCCGGTCCCAGCACGGCAACACCGGCATGAACATGCTCCACAGCGCCACCGCGCCCATCACCGCCGGGCTGAACACGTACACGAACTTCTCCAAGATCGAGGGCCTCAACGACTGGGACGGCATCGCCAGTGCCGTCACCGGCCTCGCCGGGGACCTCACCTCCGTCATGGACATGGCCCAGCAGTACGCGGCGTTCGTCGAAGGCGTCACCGACCCGAAGTTCGACCCCGTCCAATGGCTCGCCGGCACCCTCCTCGACTTCCTCATCCAGCTCTTCCAGCCCCTCGAAGACCTCGTCGGGCTCGTCTCCGGCAACGAGTCGCGCATGCGCAAGTCCGCCGAGATGTGGGTCAAGGTCGCCGACGGCTGCCAGCAGGTCGGCGACTACATCACCGAGACCGGCGGCGCCGCGCTCGCCGACTGGACCGGCGCCGACGGCGACGCCGCCCGCGGCAGCGTCGGCGAGATGGGCCGCGCCGTGTCGACCATGGGCTTCGTCGCGGTCGGCATGAACGCGCTCCTCACGCAGATGGGCGACCTCGCGAAGATGCTCCGCCAGGACATCGTCGACCTCATGGCCAAGGGCGTCTCCTGGATGCTCTCGGCGCTCCTCCCCCAGGTCGCCGCGTCAGTCGCCACCTTCGGCGCCGGGCTCGCCACGGCCATCGCCACCGGCGTCGCCAAGATCGCCTCGATGGTGATGAGCGCGTTGCGGTCCATCGCGCAGGTCCTGCGGATCTCCACGGCCGCAGGCAAGGTCGTCGGCACCATCGCCGAGGTCCTCCAGAGGATCCGGCCCGTCCTCGACTTCCTCAAGGACCACCGGAACGCCATCGTCACCACCACCAGGACGGCCCAGCAGGCGGTCCAATGAACTGGGCCTGGCTCCGCGCCCTCGGCACCGTCTACGCGGCGCCGTACGAGATCGCGCGCCACCCGCTCGGCGACCACGCGCTCCAGCCGCACGAGTACTACGCGGCCGGAAGGAACCTGCGCCGCACCAGGCTCCGGCTCCGCGACGGCCCCGCACTTCTCGCCCCCGCCAAGGGCGGCACCGGGAACGGCGTGCTCGTCTTCGAATCCGACCTGCTCGGCCCCGTGGTCGGCGCAGAGGACACGCGCCCGTTCACCCCGGTCCTGCTCATCGACGGCGAACCCGCCGCCACGGGCTTCGGCCGCGCCGACCTCCTCCTCGCACCCGGCCCGCACCTGGTCGAACTCCAGTCCGGCGCCTCGGCCGGATACTGGCCCGTCGACCTCCCGCCCGGCGGCACGGTGCGCCTCACCGGCTTCACCCGCCAGCGCCTCCACCCCGCGGGCGGCGCCCCGGCTCTGCTCCGCAGCCTGTTCCTGATCCCGACCGCGGCCGCACCGGCACGGCTCGGACGCCGGTTCACCATGTACGCCAGCCTCATCGGCGCGCTGGTGGGGTTCCTCGCGCTCGCACTGCCACTCGCGGACGCGGCACTCGGGAAGACACCGGGGCTGCTGCTGGCCGGGGGTGCCGCACTCGCGGGCGCGATCGCAGGATCTCTGCTGGCCAAGGGTATCGAACGCCTCGTGCTGCGAGCCGCCGAGCGGCGCCTGGCGGGCGGCGTGCGGACCGCGACCCACCGCCCGACCGCGTTCCCCGGCGGCTCATGGCGACCGGTCGACCCGCGCGACACCACGGCCCCGCGGACCGGCGAGGGCATGGCCGCCCTGCGGCTCACCCTCGCCTACGTCCAGACTCCGCACGCCTTCGACCCCGGTCGCGGGTCGCGCCCGCCGCTCCGGCGGCGCTGGCGCATGGGGGAAGAGGTGCCGGTGCGAGTGGTCGGCCCGAACCGCTACGACCCGCGGCGCCCGGTCGACGAGACCGACGAGGCGAAGGCGGCAGGCAAGCGCCGCAGCCGGTTCGGCGAGACGTACCCGCCCGAGGTCCGGCCCTGGGTCGCGGCACCGGTCGTGCGCATCGACGGCGAACCCGTGCCTTCACTCTGGGGCGTCAACGAGTACCGGCTCCAGCCGGGCCGCCACCGCATCGCGGTCGAGATCCCGCCGCCACCCGAGTTGCTTGCGGGAGAACGGACCGAAGTCGAACTGGAGCCGGGTTTGGTCCGAACCGTCGATCTCAGCCTCGACGGGACTGCCTCGATCGAAGCGGTGGCCTTCATCGAGATCACTTCCGACGCCGAAGGCCAGCAGCTCACCCGGTACCTGGGTTCGTTCTCCGAGAACTGAGATGCCGTGCTGAGGGACCTTGGGAGGGCATGGTGTTCGAGAACTGAAAAGACCGGGCCGGAGGCGTTCGCCTCCGGCCCGGTCTCAGGTCTTGCTACGCGTACGGGTCCTCGTTCTCGTTCCCGATGCCCCACACGTCGTCGTCCTCGGTGAGCCAGGTGCCGGTCTCCTGACCGTCCTCGCCCACGCCGCCCATGCCGCGGCCGCCACCGGCGCCCATCATGCCGCCGGCCATACCGCCACGACCCATGCCACCGGCACCAGCGCCGCGCCCCATGCCGCCGGGTCCACGACCACCGGCACCACGACCGCCACCGACACCACCGGCTCCACGACCGGCGCCGCCGGCGCCCATCATGCCGCCCATGCCGCCTGCACCGACGCCGCCGCCAATGCCGCCACCGGCACCGCCGCCGAGGCCGCCGCCTCCGAGACCGGCACCGCCGCCGGGGCCGAGGCCACCGCCGCCGATACCACCACCGAGGCCGCCACCACCGCCACCGGCGAGACCACCCGAAGGCAGGTCGTCAGGGTCGGGAGAAGTCGGCTCCCACGGGTTGTCGTCGAGGTCGCCGGGGCCGGGGATGTCGCTGTTACCGGGCAGATCGCCGTTCCCAGGGAGGTCCGGGTTGCCCGTGTCCGTGTCCGGCAGGTTCGGCGACGGGGGCGACACCGGCTTCATGCCGCCCGGGGGCTTCATGTCGCCGAGGCCGGGAGGCGCGCCGCCGCCACCAGGAGGAGCCCCGCCGCCGTCGAGACCACCGGGCGGCTCGACGTCGCCCTTGTTGAACGTCGTCGGCTCCGACTGCACCGCTTCGGGCTTGATCTCGGAGACCGCCATGTTGGTGTTGCTGGTGCGGTCGGTGATGTCCTCGTTGACGATCGACGCCTGCTCCTGGAGCTGGTCCTGGCCGTCGGTGCCGAGGTCGTCGGTGGCCCGCTTCGCGTACTCGTCGGCGCGCGTCTTGGCGAGCTCCTCGCCGCGCAGGCCGTCCTCCTCGTAGTCGGGGTACTGGTTCGTGTGGTCCTTGTACATGTTGTAGATGCGTTCGCGCTCTTCTTGCACCTCGTCGACGATGTTGCTGTCGAACCCGGCCCACTCCATCGCCACCTTGGTCTCGTCGTCGGCGAAGACCTCGCACGACGGGAAGTAAGGGGGGCGGATGTGGATCTTGTGCGAGCAGGCGGCCGCATCCTCGAGGTGGAATTTCGGCGAGGGGTAAGGGCACTCGTCCCCGCCCTGCTGGTTGAGGATGTCGGTGGCCTTGTCCTCGAGGTTCTTGACGGCGCCGCCGCCACCGCCTTCGCCCTCGATGTCCTTCAGCACCTTGTTGCAGTTCTTGATGACGGTCTGGACCTGCTCCTCGAAGGCGTCGTAGTCGGCGCCCTCCCATTCTCCGGAGAGCGCGGTGAGGCCGGCCTGGAGGTCTTCGGGGACCGCGACGAACGTGCCGGCGAGGTCCTTCCACTTCTGGCTGATCACGAGGATCGCGTGGTCGTCGGGGTTGCTGGGGCGGAGCGAGGCGACGAGCGACTGGACCGACTGGCCGTCGGGCAGGGCGTAGCCCTCGATATCGCGGGAGGGCCGGATGTTCGCCGTCGCCCCGGCGCCCTTGGGCACCGCCGACATCAGTTTGAGCCACGCTTCCTCAGCGGGGTCCACCGTCTTGTTGGTGCATTCGCCGAGGCTGCAGGTGGGGGTCTTCATCAACTGGTTGATCCGGGCCTGGATCGCGGAGTTGGCCATTCCCTCCTGGGCGTCGCCGTACTCTTCCTTCTCGAATTCGTCTGCCATGGCTAGAGTCCGTTCTCTTTCTTGGCGAGGAGGTCCGCGTAGGTCGGCGGCAGGTACTCGTTCAGGACCCAGTCCGTGAACTCCTGGTCGGTGAAGGGGTAGACCGGGTCCTCGCCGGCGACGACCGCCGGGTCGTTCGAGTAGTCGATGAACACGTAGATCACGATGTCGCCCTTGCGGGCGATGGCGTCCATGAGGAAGCCGTCGGCCGACCTGCCTGCGTAGTAGTAGGTCTCGTCCCAGTCGCCCTCGAACTCGCCTTCCTGCACGTCCGAGTACTCGGTGCCGCCGGTCTCGAGGGCGGTCTTCAGCTGCTCGACGCGGGTCTGGAAGTTCTCCGTCGCTTCGGAGTCGGAGTCCCACGGGGCCACGCCGACGTCGATGTTCGCGGTCCCCGGGATGTCCCGGTCCGCGGTCGCCTCGTTGTCCTGGTGGAAGACCGCGAGCTCTGCGAGCACGGCGCCGCAGTTGAACGCCTCGCCGTCCATGCCGCTGGGAATGTCGCTGGAGGTGAGTCCGTTCGAACCCCAGTCGGTGACGCCCATGTAGTCGTGGATGGCCTGGATGTCCCCGAGTGCCGGGCACCCGTCCCATTCGGCCATCACGCTGTACGAGCCGGAACCGGAACTGTCGGAGTCCGAGTCGCCGTTCCCGGACGACCCGGGAAGCTCGTCGCCGCCGCACCCGGACAGCAGCAGCCCGGCCGCACCGACCGCCGCGAAGCCCTTGATCAGGGTCAGTTTTCGGGTCACGTCAATAGATCCTCTCTGTCGGTCGCCCGGTTGCCGGCTGACCACTGTTACAGCTGAGCGTCGAAGTTCTGGCCGCTGACGTCGTCGGAGTCCTCGTGGCCCTTGGCCGCCTCGTCGAGGGTGGTGACGATCCCATCGAGCGACTCACGAAGCGCCTGGAGGTTGTTCCAGGTGGTCTCGTGGAAGGTCTGGTACGTGGTGCGGGCGGCTTCGGAGCCGTCGAGCATGCCGAAGGCGGGCAGCTTGCCGAGGGGCTGGCCGTTGCGGAGCTGCGAGATGATCTCGTCTTCGAGCTTGTCCAGCTGCGCCTGTACCGTTCGCTGGTACGTACGCAGCGCTTCTGGGTCGACGTTCGGCATCGCATTCCCTGTCTGTGAGTTCAGTACCTGCGGTACGGTCCCCCGACATGCGGTCGGACTCCTTCGCGCGAGGGCGCGAGCGGGGCGGTGCGGAGTCGGCGCGCTGCCATGCGTCCTTCGGGGGGATTACGCGGGTCTCGACGGTAAGTTCACGGTTCAGGTTAGCAGGGGTGTGCAAACCGTGCGCCTTTGAACAACCGGTCCATCACGCACCGTGACCGTGCCTCGCAATGCGTGGAAATCAGGCGTAAAGGTCGTCGCCGTCGGTGAGTCGGAGCAGGTCGGCGGCGGTCTGCTGGTCGACGACGCCGCCGTTGTCGATGGCCGACTGCAGGCCCGCGCGGAGCCCGTGGAGGGTGCCGCGGAGGTACTGGAGGTTGCGCCAGGTGGTGGCGTGGAACTCGGCGTACTCGACGGCGGCGTGCTCGCCCGCGCCGGGCGCGGTGCCGAAGGCGGGGGCCTTCTTCAGGGCGCCGTCGCGCAGGGACGGGATGACGTCGTTCTCGAGCTCGTCGATGAGATCGCCGAGGAACTGCCGGTAGCGTTCGAGCGCGGCGGGGTCGAAGGCGCGGACGGCCATGCGGGGGCTCCTTGTCTCGGTGCGGGGTCTCGGTGCGGGCCTAGGCGTACGGGTCGTCGTCTTCGTCGACGTAGCCCCACATGTTCGCGTCCTCGACCAGGTCGACGTCGGGTTCGCGTTCCTTGTCCTCCATCGGCCGCTGCCCGGCCGCTCCGCCCGGGCCGCCCATGACCAGGGCGCTTCCGCGCGGTCCGGTCGACGACGCTCCTGCGGTGCCGACCGCGGCGGTCGCGCCGATCGCCGCTCCCGCCACCGAAACGGTCCCTGCGGTGGTCGTCGCCGCAGGTGCGGCCGAGGCCGCCCCGCCCGCGGCACCTCCCCCGTACACGGTTCTCGTGCTTCCCGTCCCGCCGCTGGCGAGGCCGCCGCTCGGGGCGTCCTCGTCGTCGGCCTCGATGTCGGGCTCGTCGGCCTCCGCCGGGGGTTCGCCGGCGGGCGGTTCGAGGGACGGGTCCTCGGTGGCCTGGGGCGCAGCGGTACCGGCGGGCTGGTCCATGGGCGGGGGTTCGAGGTCCATGTACGCGGGGTCGGCGGCGTCCGGGTAGTCCTTGTCGCTGCGGACGGTGCGGACCGAGCGGTCCTCGGCGTCGGTGTCGGCGCTGCGCTGGGCGATGTCGTCGTCGATCGCGGCGTGGCGGGCGTCGTAGGCGCCCCAGCTCTGGTCGACGAGGGTCCCGTAGTGCTCGGCGGCGTCGGCGACCGCGAGCTCCTTGGCCTCCTCGACGGTGAGGCCCTTGGCCGGGTCGAGCCCTTCGCGCTCGATGGTGACGGGGCTGGAGTAGTGGTCGATGTAGTGGAGGATGCGCTCGTCGATGTAGTCGATGATCTCGGTGGCGAGCTCGGGGTCGCCGCCGCCGAGGGCGAGCACGTGCTCGGCGTCCTGGCAGGTGTACTGGATGCAGTCGCCGTGCCACCAGGCCGGGCGCAGGTGCACGGACACCCAGCTGTGCCAGTCGCCGTCGATCCAGAACTGCGGTGCGGGATAGGGGATCTCGCCGGAGTCGCCGCCTTGGATCGCGTACAGCGCGTCCTCGGTGACCTGGAGGCTCGCGACGGTCCCGTCGACGTCGTCGAGGAGGTCCTCGACGAGTTCGCGGGTCTGGCCGCAGGCGGCCTCGAACGACTCGAAGTCGGTGCCCGACCAGCCTTCGGCGAGGTCGGCGAGGCCGGAGCGGATCTGGTCGGACCAGTCGGCGAGGCGCCCGGAGACGTCCTCGGTCCAGGCGGTGCGCAGCCGCTGGAGCGAGTGCGCGTCGGCGTGCTCGGGGCGGACCGCGGCGACGGCGGCGCGGAAGTCGGCCTCGGTCGGGTACGACATCGCGGACTCCTTGGGCCGCAACCGGTACAGCTGCCGCTCGACCGGGACGGCCGACACGAGCCGCTGCCAGCCCTCCTCCGCGGGGTGCACCGCGGCGTTGCCGCACTCGGGGTTCGAGCAGCCGGGCCGCGCGGTCGCGAGGTCCGGCCGGGTCTCGACCGCGCCCGGGGGTTCCGCGGTCCCGAAGGCGGGTGCCGCGGCGGCCGGGGCGGCGGCGTCGAGGCCCTGGTAGGACTCGTTGTCGCTCATCGATACTCACCTCGCGAGGGGGACGGGTGGCGGTTCCCCCTCACCGTACCAACTGCGACGCCCTCGCGACAGCACCGAGAATGCGGCGCCTACCGGGCCCGGCGGCGGAAGACCAGCACGGCGAGCAGGACGGGGAGCACCAGGAAGGCGACCACGGCCACGACGGGCGCCAGGTGCTCGCCGGTGCCGGTGCCGGCCGTCCAGGCCCTCGTCCCGCCCCACCAGTCCGGATGCAGCGCAGCGGGTCCGACGAGGAACGCGTCGAGCTCCTCGCCCTCGGTGCACCGGCCGTCGACCTCGATGTCGACCGCGGTCGCGGGCCCGCCGCCGTCGGGGGTGAACTCCCCGGTGCAGACCTCGTCCCCGCCGCCGGAGACACCTGCTTTCTCGACCACTGCGGTCCCGTGGGTCCCGCCGCCGCCGGCCGCGGACCGGAACTCCAGGTACCGGACCCCGGTGACCGCCAGCGCGAGCAGCGGGACCAGGACGAAGAGCGCGGCGACGGTCCGCCTGACGGCACGGGGGTTAAGCGCCATTCGATCGTCTCGGGGTTGGTGAACCGGTCGGGCGCGTGGTCCTCCCACAGGTTGAGGAGGGAGTCGGGGATGCCGAGCGCGGGGCCGCCGCCTTCGAAGAGCGCGCCGGTCTCGCCGTCGCCCTTGTAGGTCGGGAAGATCGCCGAGACGCCTTGGAAGACGTGCATGGCGTCGGTGACGCCGGCGTGGCGCCCGCCGGGGGTCATGGTGGCGACGTTGATGCCGTAGACCAGGAACCCTTCGAGCATGTTCGCGAGCCCGGCCCCGGCGATGTCGAGCGGGTCGACGGGGTTCCCCTGGACCTTCTGGAACCCGAAGGTGACGGCGGTGAGGCCGCCGGTGAGGGCGGCGCAGCCGGTGGAGACGGCGATGAGGTACGCCTCGATGCTCTTCATGGAGGCGACGAGGCTGGTGGCGACGGCCTGGGCGCTGGCCATGATCGCGGGGGCGCCGGGGGCGGTGAGGACGCCCGCGAGCGCGGCGAGGTAGGCGGCGAGGAACGCGTCCATGACGATGGTGCAGGCGGTGAGGAACAGCCAGTAGACGGTGAGCATCACCGAGAACGCCAGGAGCTGGGCGCCGATGAGGAACGCGGTGACGGCGAGCTGCTGGAGCTGGGACTTGACGTTCCCGGCGGCCTCGCGGAAGGCGTCGGCGTCGTCGCCCTTCCAGTTGCCGTCGTTGACGGTGTCGACCTCGGCCTGGAGTTCTTCAGCGGCCTCCATGTTCTTCTCGGCGAGGGAGACCCAGGCGCCGGCGGCCTTGAGGATGTCGCCGGGGTTGCACTGATTGAGGTAGATGCTGGTGGCCATGGCCTGGACGGCGAGGCCGAAGACCACGGCCGGGGGCGCGATGGCGACCGCGCAGGACTTGATGACGCCGTTGTAGTACGGCGACATCTCCTCCCCGGCCTCGTAGAGGCTCTGCCCGGTACTCATGCGGCGCCTCCCTCACTCGCCGCCGAACGCCTTGGAGCAGGCGTCGTCGGTGTCGGTCATGTCCTGGGCGCAGGAGTCGAGGGCGTCGCGCATCTGCCGGAAGCACTCGGCGGCGCCGGCCATGGACTCGGTCACGGTGGAGGTGGCCAGGGAGTACGCGGCGGCCATGGGGAGGGTGACGGTGGTGTAGAGGCTGCGGTCGATCTCGCTGAGCGCGGGGAGGACCTCGTCGGTGGACTCGAGGACGGGCACGACCTTGGCGTCGATGCCCTCGCCGAGCCGGCGGACGAACTCGGGGTCGAAGATCCGGGTCATGCCTGTCCTGCCTTCCTCTGGAGGGTCTCGTTGGCCTGGGCGATGCGGTCGACGATCCGCGCGGTGGCGGTGCCGGCGCGATCGGCGTCCTCAGGGGCATTGTCGATCGTCTTCGCCACCTCGTCGGGGAGGCCGGCCTTCGCGCGGGCCTCGGCGAGGCGTCCGACCTCGTCGCGGGCCCGGGCGATGAGGTCGGTCAGGGCGGTGGCGAGCCCTTCGAGTCCGCGGCCGCGGGCCTCGGGGGCGATCCACACGCCGGCGACGGCGCGCTCGGAGCTGGAGGCGACGGTGACGTCGCCCTCGTCGGTGGCGGCCTCGGCGGTGAGGACTTCGCGGGCGGGTGCGGCGCGGGCGGTCTGGGCGGCGCGCATGGAGTTGAGGACGCCGTCGAGGCGGTTGGCGACGGCGCGGTCGAACTCGGGGTCGCGGCTGAGGGTCTGCCTAGGGGCCTCGATGCCGAGGCGGCCGCGCATCACGGCGGCGAAGTCCTCGAAGCCGCCGGTGGCGGCAGCCTGCTGGAGGCCGGCGACGGCGTCGATGCCGGCGGCGAGGGCGGCGTCGGAGCCGGCGCCGGGCCGGGGCATGCGCCCGGCGAGTTCGACGACGAGGTTGGCGATGGCGCCGGGGGTCTGGCGGAAGCCGGAGGCGGAGAGTTCGACGGTGATGCGGCCGTCGAGCACGCGCAGCGTCACGTGCTCGTCGAGGTCGGTGAAGACCTGGTCGGCGTCGTTCACAGTCGCGGCTCGCTTCGCTCGAGGTCACTCCGAGGATAGCGAACCGCGCGCTCCGTGAGGACTGCCGATTCAGGCAGTGCGGTCGGCTCCGGCCTCGGTGCGCGCGTCGCCGTTCTCCAGGGGCCACACGGTGGCCTCGACGGAGCCGACGAGTTCGAGCGGGCCCACGAGCGAGGCGGTGCGGGCGACGGTGAAGTCGTCGAGGGCGAGGAGGCTGATGCCGCCGCGGCTCTGGGCGACGGCGGCGTAGAAGGCGCCGGTGCCCTTGTCCTGGAAGACCCAGCCGGGCCGGGTGTCGGTGGGGATGGTCGGCACGTTGGACCGGGCGGCGGGGAGGCCGCCGGTCGCGGAGGTGTCGGGGGCGTAGGGGGCCTGCGGGTGGCGCGGCTCCGGCGGGTAGTGGTGCGGCTGGTCCTGCGGGTCGGGTTCCACGGGCGTCTCCGTGTAGTCGGGGATCTGGTAGCGGGTCGGGTCGCCGGAGACCGGGATCGGCGGCGGGGTCGCGTGGTGGTCGGGGACGGCGATGAGCGTGCGCATCTCGACCTTGCCGGCGACGAGGCCGACGAGCCACAGTCCGGCGGTGAGGGCGAGGAGGTCGACGCCCACGGCCAGGAGTACCCGCAGGTTGGCGTTCAAATCGGTGCCGAAGCGCGCCAGGGAGAACAGTCCGGCGGCGAGGGCGAAGACGACGAGGCCGACGAGCGCGCCGGCCATGACGGCGGGCCGGCCGAGGCGCGGGACGGGCGCGGAGGGCCACTTCTCGGAGGCGCGCACCCCGCCGAGGGCGGCGGCCGAGAGCGCGGCGACGGCGAGACCGGCGACGGCGAAGGCGACGGCCGCGGCGGTGAGCCGGCCGGCGATGTCGTCGATGTAGTCCATGGTGGTCTCCGCGAGGTCGGTGCGCGGCCGTTCGGCCGGTGGGCGGTGCTGGGCTTCGGGCTCTATTGTGCGGCTTGATCGTAGGACACCGGGCACTCCTATCTTAGTGTCGGATTGCCGACACGCAGTGATCGCGGCCATCGGATTGATACTTCCCGGCTTATCTGTTTCAGTTCTCGGTGTCCGGTCTTACGGTCGCTCTTCGAGCCGACGAAGGTGCGTTCCGTCAGGGGTCCGGCATATGATGAGGGCAGACCCCGCGATGGGTTGGGAGACAAGAAACATGAGTGAAAATTGCGTTACGTGAGGCTCTAGTGACTTATGTGACGGAAGGATGGTACTGATGACGGTTCACGAGACTCTTTGGACGGTCGCCGCGCACGCCCAGGCCGGCGCCGAGATCAACACGCAGGGGATCATCGGGTTCTTCCTGTCGAAGATCGCCCCGATCCTCCTGGCCATCCTCGGCCTCATCTTCATCGCCCGCGCCAACAAGGGCGAGGTCAGCCGGGTCCTCACCTCGTCGACGATCGCCATCATCGGCATCGCGTTCATCGCCGGCGCGGTCGTCCTGGTGGCCGTCGGCGGCGGCCTGGTCGACGTGCTGTTCAGCCAAGAGGACTAGCAGCCCCCACATCGCCCCTGTTGCAGTAAGGCCGGACGGAGGACGCCCATGCGCTTGCGCACCGACGACGACATCTACCGTGCCCGCCTGCTGTACCTCGGCCCCCCCGGCTACACGCTCCCCGTCCACCTCCCGTACGGCCAGTACGGCGCCTTCGCCGCCATCCTGGCCCTGTTCATGCTGCTGCGCTGGGCGTTCACCGGCGACGTCGACCTCTTCCCCGCCATCGAGATCTCACTCGCCCTCGTCGCGACCTCGCTGATCTTCCGCTACGTCGACGCCGACCGGCCCGCGACCACCGTCCTGCGCACGCTGCTCACCGACTGGAAGCACACGCGCGGTGACGGCCGCGAGGTCCGCATACCGGCGTTCACGACCCGTTCGATCCGCCTGCGGCCCACACTCGTGGAGCCCGTCCGAACTGAGGAGCGCCTATGAGCGGCGAGGACCGCCGTCAGCCCGTCGCCAAGTTCTCGGCCCCCCGGCCCCCCGCGCCCGTGCGGGACCGGGAGCGGTCGTCCGGCGACCTCGGCGACGACGCGACCGCGCTGGCGGACGCGGTGTTCCGTGGCGAGCCCGCAAAGAAGCCCGGCAGTGGCGAGCCCGCAAAGCGGCCCGGCACTGGCGAGCAGCGGACCGCGCCGCAGGAGCCGCGCCAGGCGTCCCCAGTGGAGTCGCTGCGACACGCGTCGCCACCTGCGTCGATGACACCGCCGTCGAGTACTCGTCCACAGGGTTATCCCCAGGGTTATCCACAGAATCAGCCGAGTTATCCACAGGGGTATCCACAGCGCTACGCACCGCCTCCGACCAGCGGTAATCCACAGGGTCATTCACAGCGCAACGGCAGTTATCCACAGCAGGGGCCGAGTTATCCACAGCCTGCTGACCAGGCCCGCGGGAATGTTTCCACAGGTCGCCGTCAGGCAGCGCAAACCAGTACACAACGGCCGCCCGGCCAGGACCTCGTACCGGTCCGCCAGTCCCGCGCCGCGGCGCTGCCGGCGACCACCGGCGACGGCAAGCCGGTCCGCGTCAAGCCGATCGGCGCCCAGAAGGAGCGCCAGCCGCTCCGGGAGCTGAGCCTCACCGAGATCGCCGGGCACGTCACGTTCACGCCCGCGTCGGTCACCGCCTGGTACAAGCTGCCCGGCGTGCGCTGGTCCTTCCGGCCCGACCTCGAACGTGAGGCGCTCATCGTCGCGATCGCCGAGCAGTACGCCGGCCTCGCCGGCATGCGCGTGCACCTGCGCCGCACCACCCGGCCGTTCCCGGCCGACCAGTGGGCGCGCACCGTCGACCGCTACACGGCCCGGCCGCTGCGCACCGTCCCCGGCGGCACCAGCTGGGCCGACCACCTCGTGGCCGCCCAGCGCCACCTCCAGCAGCTCTCCCACGCCGAGGGCGAGACGTTCCTCGGCATCACCTTCTCCCGGCGCGGCGCGTTCGACCAGGTCGGCGAGAAGGTCGGGCGCATGTTCGGGCGCGGCACCAAGCTCTCCGAGCGCGAGAAGATCGAGAAGCGCAGCCTCCAGTTCGACGAGGTCCTCGGCTCCTTCGGCGTGCGCGCCCGCCGCGCCACCACCGAAGAGCTCGAATGGCTCGTGTTCCGCTCCGTCGCCCTCGGCATGGAGCCGCCGCGCCTGCTCTCGGGGTCCAACGGCGACTGGGAGCCCGGCGACGTCCTCGCCCTCACCGAGTCGATCGAGCGCTACCGCAGCCCGTACGGCTCCACCGTCAAGCTCGTCAACCGCCTCACCGGCGAGGAGAAGCACACCGCGGTCCTCACCGTCGGGCGCATGGAGGAGCTCGAGATCCCCCAGCGCCACGAGCCGTGGCTGCACTTCCACGAGCGCTGCCCGTGGCCCGTCGAGCTCTCCAGCCGCATCGACATCCTCGGCGCCGGCGAGGCGTTCCGCGACCTCGACCACCGGCTGCGGCTCATCCGCTCCCAGCAGCGCGACTACGACGAGCACGCAATGGACGCCCCGCCCGAGCTCCAGCGCCTCGCCGAGCGCGCCCTCGGCGTCGGCGACGAGATGACCACCGGCCTGCCCATCGACGCCGCGCGCGCCCACGGCTGGCACCGCCTCGCCGTCACCGCCGACACGAAAGAGGAGTGCCTGGAGCGCGCCCGCACGCTCATGCAGATGTACCAGCGGGACATGCGCATCAGCCTCCAGCACCCGAAGAACCAGGACTGGCTCGCCCGCGAGTTCATCCCCGGCGAGCCGGTCGCCCAGACCGGGTACGTGCGCCGGATGCCCGTCAAGCTCATGTCCGCCGCGATGCCGCAGGCCGCCTCGGTCGTCGGCGACCGCCGCGGCGACCTCATCGGCCGCACCGCCGGCACCTCGCGCAGCCCGGTGTTCCTCGACCTGCACTTCGCCACCGAGGTCCGCGAGAAGTCCGGCCTGTCGGTCTTCGTCGCCGAGCCCGGCGGCGGCAAGTCGACCCTCATGGGCGCCATCGGCTACCTCGCCGCCCGCCGCGGCGTCCAGGTCACGCTCCTGGACCCGTCCGGGCCGCTCGCGAAGCTGTGCGAGATGCCCGAGCTCAAGCCGTTCTCGCGCGTGCTCAACCTGACCGGCTCCGAGTACGGGACGCTCGCGCCCTACGCGCTCATCCCGTCCCCGCGCCGCGAGCACTACGCCGACTCGCCCGACGGCCAGCGCGAGTACGACATCGCCGTCTCCAACGCCAGGTCCGAGCGGCGCATGCTCGTCCAGGACATCTGCGCGATGCTCCTGCCGCCGCAGGTCCAGCGCGAGGCGAGCACCGCCCGCCTCCTGCGCCACGCCGCCCGCCACGTCCCCGCCGAGGAGGACTCCGCGCTCGAAGACCTCGTCGAGTCCCTCCAGGACGCCGAGGACCACGTCACCGGCGACGGCGCCGAACTCGCCGCGCTCCTGCTCGACACCGCCGAGATGCCGCTCGCGAAACTGTTCTTCGGCAGCCCCGACAAGGGGGTCCTGGAGGACGACACGGCACTCACCGTCATCACCATGTCCGGCCTGCGCCTGCCCGACCTCGGCATCGAACGAGAGTACTGGTCGGCGGAGGAGGCATTGGCGCTGCCGATGCTCCACACCGCGCACCGCCTCGCCGTCCGCCGCGCCTACGGCGGCGACATGCACCGCCGCAAGCTCGTCGGCCTCGACGAGGCCCACTTCATGGAGGGCTGGAAGTCCGGCCGCTCCTTCCTGGTGCGCCTCGCCCGCGACTCCCGCAAGTGGAACCTCGCGGCGCTCGTGGCCTCGCAGAACCCGAAGGACATCCTCGGCCTCGACGTCCAGAACCTCGTTTCGACCGTGTTCGTCGGCCGCATCGCCGAGGACGCGACCATCGCTGAAGAGGCTCTGAAGCTGCTGCGGGTGCCGACCGGGGTCGGCTACGAGTCCGTGCTGGCGTCCCTGTCTGAAGTGGACGCCTCCGAGACCCGCAAGCTCCCCTACCGCGAGTTCGTCATGCGCGACGTCGACGGCCGCGTCCAGCGCATCCGCGCCGACTTCAGCTGGGTCCGCGGCCTCCTCGACTACCTGAACACCACCCCCGGGGAGGAACAGTGACCGACCCCTCCGCCCACGACCTCGCCCCGCCCGCCGCAGGCCGCCTCGCGCGCCTCGGCGGCCGGGCCGCCCGGATCCTCATCGCGTTGACGGCGGCCCTGGGCGCCCTGGTCCTGACGCCGGGAACGGCGGGGGCGCAGGGGGACGCGGAGGGGTGCTCGGACTACGAGTGGCACACCGAGTGGTCGGGTTGCCTCGATGAACTGCCCGAGGGCCAGGAACTCCAGTGCGAGGCCGCCCCTCAGCCCGCCTCACCGGACTCGGGCATGGCCGGCTGGTTCGCCGAACCGGGCCGCCTCGACCAGAGCGAGGGCATCGGCACCTACAGCGCCTACGGCTACGCCGGGTACCAACTGCCGATGTACGGCTCCCAGCAGATGAGCGTCGGTGGCCAATGCGTGGACTCGGTGTCGATCCCGAACGGGGCCGACACCGCGAACGCCCTCGCGAACATGGAGTTCAACCTGTCGGTCGCCACGGTCGGCGCTGCGAACTCGATGCGCCAGGCCGCGTGGGAGCCCGACACCATGTGGGGCTGGTCCAACCGCTTCATGGAGCAGGGCACCGAGGTGCTCTACCGCCAGATCTTCACCGTCTTCGGCGCCGTCACCGTCGGCCTCATCGGTCTGTACCTGCTCTGGCGCTCGCGCCAAGCGGACATGAACAACGCCGTCACCACCGTCGCCTGGGCCGTACTCATTCTCGTGCTGGTCACCGCCGTGGTCCGCTGGCCGGTGAAGGCCGCCGAGTACACCGACCAGGCGCTCACCATCGGCATGAATCTGAGCACGGTCCTCATCAACGACGACCGGGTCGAGGGGTGCATCCGCGAGGACGGCATGACCCAGGACCGCTACGACGAGCTCAAGGAGCTCAACGGCGAGGACTTCTGCATCGACACGCGGTCCGCCGCGGTCGTCGCCTCCGACACCGTCTCCGGACAGGTCCTCTATCAGAACTGGCTGCGCACCATGCTCGGCCAGAGCGAAGAGGTCACCTACCAGCAGCGCAGCGGCGAGGAGGTCCTGGACGAAGAGGGCAACCCCGTCGTCGTGGAGTCCAACGCCGCCTACAAGTACGGGCCCGCCCTCTTCGCCGCGCAGGCGTTCACCTGGCAGGAGGCCGCGGACGCGGACGACTCGGCCACATACCGCAACGACCTCATCGAGGAGAAGCAAGAGACCTGGCAGAACCTCGTCGCGCAGATCCAGACCGAAGACCCCGAGGCTTACGCGAACATCAGCGGTCAACGCGCTTGGGAGCGCACCGGCACCGGATTCCTCGCACTGCTGACGGCGATCTTCTTCTCGCTGTTCGACCTCACCGCGTCGATCCTCATCATCCTGGGCTTCATGATCGTGCGGTTCGCGATCGTGGCCCTGCCGATCATCGGCACCATCGCCCTGCTGCGCCCCGCGGGCGGTCCCTTCAAACGCCTGGTGAACACGGTCCTGGGCGCGATCATCAACGTCGCGATCTTCTCGCTCGCAGCCGTGATCTACATCTGGGCGTCCAGCCGCATCCTGGGCACTGCGCTCCCAGTCTGGCTCCAGGTCGTCCTGATCGGGCTCCTAGGCGTGGCCGCCTGGCTGCTCCTACGGCCGGGCAGACGCATCGCGGGCCTCGTCGGCGGCAGCGGCCCGGCGGACGCCTTCCTCGGTCGGCGTGTCAGCGACCCCGATCGGAACGGCGACCGCGAACGGGACCTGGAACGCGCCCGTCAGCGCCGGGACGACGCCCGTCCCGAGGAGAACTCCGAGACCGTGCGCTCTTCTCCTCGCAGCAGTTCCAAGGACTCACTGCCCGAGCAGCAGACCACGACATCGGACAAGCCGGCGAGTTCGACGAGCGGGTCGGGTTCCGGCTCGCCTGCAAGCGGCAGTTCTAGTGGTGGAGAGGTCTACCGGCCTGCGAGAAGGGAATGACGGATGAACCGCGCCCTCCGGATCATCTTCTCCCGCTACGGGATCATCGTCATCATCCTCGTCCTGGTGCTCGGCGTGATCGCGCTGGCCAACCGGCGTCAGGAAACCCCGCTCGACGGCACGAACGGCGTCGACAGCTCCGAGGGCGAGGCGACGTCCGAGGGCCTGCGCGAGGACGACGGGTTCGCGACCGAGGAGTGCGAGGGCGACGGCTGCTTCACCGACGCCGAGCTCCCGGAGGAGGCGGTCGAGACCGCGGTCGAGTTCGCCGAGGCGTGGCTGAACCCTGACGGCCGCAGCGCTCAGGGCTGGCACGATTCCATCGAGCCGTTCCTGACCAGCGACTCCGCCGACGCGATGGAGGGGGTCGACCCTGAGACGGTCCCCGCCGAGGAGGTCGTCGGCGAGGCGACCGCGGAGGGCTTGAAGGTGAGCGTCCCGCTGGACACGGGCACGCTGACGCTCACGATGGTCGAAGGCTCCAACCCCTGGACCGAGAACGGCTGGCTCGTCTCGGCGATCGACTGGGAGCAGTCATGAGCGTCGTCAGCAGAGAAGAGCAGACCGCCAAGGAGCGGTCGGAGGACCCGGTCCCGCCGAAGGTGCCGAAGCGGCTCCGGCCGCTGGTGTGGACGCTCGCCGTGCTCAGCGTGTGCTGCCTCGGTGCGGTGATCTCGATCGTGCAGCTGCTGTCGGACCAGTCGAATGACGAGGACGGCAACGTGATCGCCGCCGGCTGCGGCACGACGACCGTGGATCCGAACGCCGAGTTCCCCGAGATCGGCCCGTACAGCTCGGAGCAGATCGGGAACGCCGCGGTCATCATCGCGGTCGGGCAGGACCTGGAGATCCCGGTGCGCGGCTGGGTCATCGCGGTCGCGACCGCGATGCAGGAGTCGCGGCTGACGAACCTCGGCCACCTGGGCGACCAGAACGACCACGACTCGCTCGGCCTCTTCCAGCAGCGGCCCTCGTCCGGTTGGGGCACACCCGATCAGGTCACCGACCCCGTGTACGCGTCCACGAAGTTCTACGAGAAGCTGGTGAAGGTCGACGACTGGGAGACGCTGCCGCTCACGGTCGCCGCGCAGCGGGTGCAGATCTCGGCGTTCCCGGACGCGTACGCGAAGCACGAACCGCTCGCGACGGAGATCGTGAACACGCTGACCGGCGGGGGCGCGAACGTCTCGGCGGTCAGTACCCAGATGGGCACGTGCGCGCAGCCCGGCGAGCTCTCCGCCGCAGGTTGGATGGCGCCGGTCGAGGGACCCGTCAACTCGGGTTTTCAAACCCCTGAGCGGCCCACGCACAACGGTGTCGACATCGGTGCGCCACGCGGCGCGACGATCGTGGCCGCGTCGAGCGGGACCGTCATCACCTCGGAATGCAACGCGAGCCTGTACGGCGAGTCGTACTCGTGCGACGTCGACGGCTCCCCCGAGGTCGCGGGCTGCGGCTGGTACGTCAACATCATCCACGCCGGCGACTACCTGACCCGCTACTGCCACATGGGATCCGCACCCCTGGTCAAGGAGGGCGACGTCGTCCAGGCGGGCCAGATCCTCGGCTACGTCGGCTCCTCGGGCCGCTCCAGCGGCCCCCACCTGCACTTCGAGACCCACCTGAACGCCGACCGCAGCCCGGCGGGCGCGGTCGACCCGATCGCCTTCATGCAGCAGATGGGCGCTCCGCTCGAATAGCCGTTTCGCACCGTCTGGTCGATCAGATCAGGTCGTCGCCGCCTTCGAGTGAGGAGACGCAGTCGCCCTGCACCGTGAGCTGGAACGAGAACGTTTCGATGTCCATGTCGCCGTCGAGCTTGATGTCGGCCGCGAACGCGTCGACGGAGCTGTCGTCGGAGTCGACGGAGTCGAATCCGTCGAGATAGCCGATGACGGTCTCGCCTGCTTCAGCCCAGTCGGTGATGGCATCGTTGAGCTCCTGGGGTGTGATCCCCGTGAAGGTCTGGCATTGGAAGCTCGCAGCGGTCTGGGGCTCCCTGTCCACCACGATCGCCCGGAGGAAATCGGTGGCGACCGCCTGCGTGTCGACCTCTTCCTCGATGCCGGTCGTGCCGCTCTCGCTCGGCTCCTCCTCGACGCTCTGGAGAACCGTCTCGGAGACGCAGAAGACCCCGTCGTCTTCCTGCACGGTCACAAGGAAGTCCTCGCTCTCCTGTCTGCTCTGGTAGACGTACCAGACCCTGACCGCGATCTCGATGCCGTCGACCGATGACACCGGTTCGCCCGCATCGAGGTTCACGCGCTCGATCCCGCCGAACTCCTCGTCGTACGACTGGCGGAGGTCGTCCAGGTCCGAGGAGCTCACCTGGGGAGACGCGCCGTCGCAGAGGGCCGCGTCCGCGCGCTCGGCGTCCTCCTCCGAACCGTTCTTCAAGAATCGCAGAGCCGCTCCGACCGAGTCGGTCGCCTCCTGGTCTCGAGCGTCCTCATTGTCCTCGCTGCCGCTTGCCGCGATCCCCGGTGCGGTCCAAGCTCCGAGCGCCAGCACGACCGCCCACACCGCGGCCATGGCGCCGACTCTCGGCCATTTCCGCGGGGGGTCGGCGTACTTGGCGGTTTCGGGGTCGTCGACGGGGACGACGCGGTATCGCTTGCCTGCGGCGTCGCTGATGGTGGGGGCGCCGGTCCGGCGGGCCGTGCGGGCGCGCCTGATGGTGCGGCGGAACAGACCCTTTCGCATGGGGACAGCCTATGGGACGGAGCCCACTCGGCTCAACCGGAAGACACCTCGGAAGCGGCGCCCTGGCGTGGCGGGAACGCGTTCCTCAAGCGGCGTCACGACTTAAGGAGGCGCGGTCCCAAGTGACCCTGCTACCCACCCCAACCCGCTCGCGATGTCCCGGGTGACGTGCGGGTTCGTCCTAGACTTGTGGTATGAGCCACCCCTCGATGCGCCCCAACGAGTCTGCGGCCGATGCCGCCGCCGTCCCCAGCCCAAGGGGCGGCGTGGCCGGATCGGCGTCGGCGGCCGTGCCGGTGCTTGAGGCGCGTGATATGGCGGTGCAGCGCCTGATCGAGGCGCATCTGCGGGACCGCTGCGGGGTCGATACGCAGGCGGTGCGGGACTGCTTCATCTGGAACGGGCTCCAGTCGGAGGTGGACCCGGGCGGCGAGTCGGACGTGGAGGAGGAGTTCCTGCACCGGGCGGGGGTCGAGTTCGAGCGGCAGGCGGCGCTGACGCCGACCCCTGCGGACCGTGCCCTGCTGTGCCTGTGGGTGCACCACTCCTCGGTCCGCGCCTGGAACCACACGTACCGGGTGGACATGCTCATGAAGTGCATGGCGCGCTTCCGAGACCTCGTGCGGCGGGCCTGGGACCTCGACGGCGCACCTGACGTGTCGGTCGAGCTGGCGCTGCGCCTGTGCGACCTGGTCCGGGAGGAGATCGCGCTCGAGGACGCGCTGAAGACCGGGTCGCGCCCGCGCTACACCGAGGCGCTCGACAAGGTGATCGGCTCGTGCGCGGGCCTGCTGCACGACGCGGGCGCCGAGGGCGGTCCGGTGGGCGGGTTCGTGGAGGGCGAGGTGGCGGTGCGGCGGCAGTACCACTTGGTGCTGCGGGACCTGCACCGCGCGCTGGTGGCGCAGTCGTCGGGCCAGCGGGAGCGGTTCGAGGTGCGGAAGGTGCTGCGGCGCCTGGTGAACGCGTGGCCGTTCTCGTCCGTTGAGTTGAGCAAGATGAACGCGCACCGGCAGGCCCTGGAGCGGCTGCGGGAGGCCCAGAAGGACAAGTGGATGCGCATCGACGAGGGCAGGATCGTGTACCTGTTCCCGTTCGGGGTGACGGGCGTCGACTACGAGGCGATCCGGGCGCGCCTGAAGCGGTCGTTCGCGGGCCCGGGCGCGGGGGCGGTGCGGCCGCTGGCGGTGATCGACCACTTCACGTACCACGCGGACATCTGGGAGCCGCGCCTGGAGAAGGAGAAGCGGTTCGACGGCCTGGAGCTGGTCCTCCCGAAGGTGCGCCTGCAGGTCGACGGGGACACGGTGGAGGAGCTGAACGCGGCGCTGCGGTTCTCGCCGATGGGCGTGCACAGCCTGCGCCTGGAGCGGAACGTGGAGGACCTGTACCCGAGCCAGCTGCACGCGGCGATGTTCCGGGCGGCGCGCGAGCACGGCACCGTGGAGGTGTCGTGCGAGGGGAGCGGCGCCGTGTGGGACCGCCTGTCGCGCTTCGCGAGGGACCTGATCGGGCGGCAGCTCCCGGAGGAGTTGGCGCCCCGCGCGGACCTGGACGGCGCGGCCGCGGTGGAGGGCCCGCCGGTGTGCATCCACCGGGGCCGGTCGCACGTGCTGGTGCGGGTGCTGCGCGCGAGCGAGCGGGACCGGGAGTTCGACCAGACGCTCGGGGACGAGGCGCGCCCGCTGGTGCAGGACGGGCGGCGCCTCTTGGAGTTGACGGGCTCCTCGGTGCTGCTGCACGCCGCCCCGGACGCGAAGGAGTCGCTGTGGGACTGGATCCGCCTGGCGGACGACCACAGCAAGCGGATATGGAACCAGCGCAACCAGGGCGACCTGCTGATCTCGACGGAGAACACGACGGTGATCGCGGCCCTGGACGCCCCGAACTTCATCTCGGGGGACCTGGAGGCGATCGCGGAGTTCACGGCGTGCCTGAGCGGCATGCTGGCGGCGTGGAACCACCAGTTGGACGCGTACCGGGCCGGGGTCGCCGAGATCATCGCCGGGTACGCGCTCCCGGGCGCGGACCGGACCGCGCAGATGGAGGCGATGAAGCGCAAGCGCATGCAGATGCTGGAGTTCGAGGGCGAGACGCGGCAGGTCATCGCGCTGCTGCACTCGCCGGGGCTGCTGCGGTCGCCGTCGAACTCGGCGTCGCTGCGCCGGCTCCTGGCCGCGAAGCACATCGACGACCAGTTGGAGGGCTTCAGCGCCCGCCTGAACGAGGTGATGGCCGACCAGTCGGAGGCGACGCTCCAGCGCTGGGAGGGCGACCGGCACCAGCGGGTGCGGGACTCGCTGACGGCGGCGGTGTCGGCGCTGTCGGTGTGCGCGGCGATCAGCATCTGGCAGGCGGCCGGGTTCTGGTCCCCGGCGGGCTGGGGCGCGGCGACGGTGGTCGTGGCCGCGTGGGCGGCCGTGTACGTGGCGGCGCAGTGGGTGTCCTACAACGGCGGCCTCTGGTCGACGGTGCGGTTCCTCGCCGACGCCCCGGCGCGGGCGGTGCGCCGCGCGCACCTGCGGGCGGCGCGGCTGCGGCTGCGCCGCATCGCCCGGCCCTGACGGGGTCGCCGCGGCCGGCGGGCTGCGGACCGTTTCGGGCCCCGCGGGCCGCGCCCGGTGGAACACTGGCGGTGCCGAAAGGGGGCGCCATGGGGTTCACGACGGTCGAGCGGTCGCGGCCGGACGCGCTGTTCACGGCGGTGTACCGGGGCCTGTTCGCCCCGTCGTTCCCGCCCGGGGAGCTCGGCTCCGAGGCGTCGCTGGCCGACGCGCTGCGGGACGGCTCGGCGGACCTGTTCGCGGTGGTCGACGACGCGGGCGCGCCGGTCGCGGCGGCGTTCGGGGAGTGGTCGGCGCACGCGCGCGTCCAGCTCCTGACGTACCTCGCGGTCGGTCCCGCGGCCCGCGGGGGCGGGATCGGGGGCCGGCTGCTGCGGGAGGCGGTCGGGGCGTGGGCGGCCCGGCGCGACCCGTGCCTGGTGGTCGCCGAGATCGAGGACCCGCGGGCGCCCGCCCACGACGCGCACGGCGACCCGCGTCGGCGCCTGGCGTTCTACGAGGCCGCGGGCGCGCAGGTCCTGGACGTCCCCTACTTCCAGCCGGGCTTCGGCGGGCCCGGGCACCGCGTCCTCGGCATGCTCCTGCTGGTCCTGCACGCCGCCCCGCAGCTCAGGCACGGCGACGCGGTCGACGGGGAGGCGCTGCGGACGTTCATGGAGGACTACCTCGAAGCGGTCGAGGGCGCGGTCACCGCGGACGCGGCGACGACCGCGCTCCTCGAAGCGCTGGACCGGCCCGGCGGCGTGCCGATGGGCCCGTGGCGCCCCGGGCAGTGAACGGACCGTTCACCACTGGGCAGTGCACGTCACCACTGGGCAGTGCACGCGCCGTTCACTGCCCGGCGTGCTCCAGGTACCGCATGAGGTTCGCCGCGGACTGCGCGAGCTTCCCGTCCCCGCCGATGACGGCGTGCAGGTCCGCGGGCTCGCACGGGCGCCGGTCGGCGAGGCGCGCGATGTCGAGGAAGTGCGGGTCGGTCCCGGTGCGGCGGTACGCCGCGAGCTTGTGGTGGCCGTCGATGAGGAACGCCGCGCAGTCCTGCTCGTCGCCGGGCGGCTCGGAGCGCAGCAGCACCGCGAGCGGCCGCTCGCCGCGGCGGATCGCGTCCGCGTACAAGTCCACCATGGCGACGTTGGGCGGCGGCCAGTTGTCGGTGGGGATGACCGCGGTCCCCTCGGTGCCGATCGCCTCGTACGGGTACCACCACGCGGACCGGTTCTCCCCGAACGGCTCGATGTGCACGTTCGCGTCCGGCCAGCGCCGCACCCCGTACGCGCCGGACTCCAGGAGCCTGAGGATCGGCCCGGCCAGTTCGACGGGGTCGTCCCACCGGTCGGGGAAGCGCAGGCGGTCGCGCATGTCGCGCAGGCTCTCGCGGTGGCGGGCGTCGCGGGTGCGGATCGCGAACCGGTCGATGGACCCGGAGCCGGTGTAGCCCTCCACGATGAGGGGCCGCCATCCGACGCGGAGGGAGCTGGCGCCGTCGTGGCCGCCCACGGCGAGGACCCCGTCGCCGTCTTCGACGGTGACGACCTCGTAACCGAGCGACTGGGCGAGCCGCATGATCATGTCGTGCTCCGTCCTGCCGCGGTGCCGCCGGCGAAGCTGCGAGACGGCCCGCGACCACCCTAGTACCCCGGAACCCGGGGGTTGAAAACCGCGGCGGCGGGGTCGGGCCCGCTTTTCCGGGGACCCCGCGGCCCCGCCCGCTCACTTACACTCGGTGACATCCCCTGACATCCCCGGAGGCGGTGCGATGGCCGATCCCCCGCAGTACCCCGTGTACCACTACCCGCCGCAGTACCCGCCGTACCCGTACCAGTTCGCGCCGTACCCGCAGCCGCCCCGGCGGCCGGGCCTGACGACGGCCGCGGTGGTCCTCATGTGGATCCTGGTCGGCCTGGGCCTGCTCAACGGCGTCCTGTGGGCGGTCTCACTCACGGCCAACGCCGACCTGTTCGTCCGGTTCTACCCGGGCCTGGAGGGCTGGACGCCGCTGGTGCTGCTGCTCTCGTCGGTGCAGGCGCTCGGCCTCGCGGCCCTGCGCTCCCTGTTCGCGGTGCGCATCATGCGCCGCTCGGCGTCGGCCCGGCGGGGCGCGCTGGCGGTGGAGGGGGTGAGCATCGGGCTCCAGGTGGTCGCGCAGATGGTGTTGTTCTCGGCGATGGCGCCGCTCCAGGAGGGAGGGACGCTCACCTACCAGTTCGACTGCACGGGGATCATCCTGTCGATCCTGGTGCTGTGCTTCCTGGGGGCGGCGCGGTCGGCGCGGTGGTGCGACCGTTAAGACGTTGCCGGCGGTGGCGCGCGTCTCCTATGGTGGGGCGCGAAAGTGAGGGTTGCCCCGTGACCAAGTTGAACCAGATCATCGCGATCGAGAAGAGCGTCAAGGCGAAGGCCGCCCGCGCCCTCGGCGACGCCGGGCGCGAGCTCGGGAAGGCGCCGCTGCTGTCGGGGATCTCCCGGACCTACCAGCCGAAGGACGAGGAGGGCGAGCAGCTGCCGCCCGAGTCGACGAAGGTGCAGCGGCGGGTCGAGGCGCAGCTGCGCGAGGTCTCCGCGGCGATGACGCGGCTGTTCGACGTGACGGCGACGAAGGACCGCACGAACGCGGTCGCGACGGCCGACATCACCGTGGACGGCGAGGTCCTGGCCGCCGACGTCCCGGTCACGTACCTGCTGTTCCTGGAGAAGCAGCTCGGGGAGCTCCAGGCGTTCGTGAAGGCCCTGCCGGTGCTGGACGCGGGCGAGTCGTGGTCGTTCAACGAGGCCGCGGACTGCTTCGCGACCGAGCCGGTGAAGACGGTCCGGACGAAGAAGGTGCCGCGCAACCACGTGAAGGCCGAGGCGACCGAGGAGCACCCGGCGCAGGTCGAGGTCTACTACGAGGACATCCCGGTCGGGTACTGGACGACGGTGAAGTTCTCCGGTTCGGCCCCGGCCAACCGGGTCGCGCAGCTCTCAGACCGCCTGGAGAAGCTCCAGTTCGCGGTGAAGTTCGCGCGCGAGGAGGCGAACGGGACCAAGGTCGTCGACGAGCACATCGGCGCGCGGGTCTTCGCGTACCTGCTCGGCGAGTAGGACACAGGCTCCCCTGTTTTGAGCGACAGGGGTGGCGCGCAAGCGCCGAACAACGCTGAAACTGAGGTTCAATCGCAGTACAGCGCGGTAGAGGTGGGGGTTCGAGTCCCTCCCCCGGCACCCATGCCGGGGTGGCCCAACTGGCAGAGGCAAGCCGCGAAGACGCAGATTCTCGCTCCAGTATCAGCATTCGCCACGCCGCGCGTGTAGGCGAGTGGTCTCCTGGGACACAGGAGTTGAAGGTTCGAATCCTTCCCGCCGCACCACATGCGGCGGTAGCTCAATGGCAGAGCACTGTGCTAGCAGCAGACTGAACGGCCACCGCAGACCGCAGCGGCCACTATGTGGCACATGGCGGCCCGGTGTCGAGGTCAACGACCCGGGCCGCACCTGCACTCCGCCCCTCCCCAGGGGCGGCCCCGACCCTCCCGGTAAGGCTGTCCCTACCAGCGGAATGCCTGCTCGCAGGCTCGAAGAAACCTCCCGCGGGGACGAGTATTGACCTCATGAACTCGATCTTCAAGCAGCTCGGCGCCGACTCGGCGTACCTGCTCTCCTCGTTCCCTATCGCCCTTCCCGCCTTCGTGATCACCGTGACCGGCTTCGCGGCCGGAGTCGGCACCGCAGTCGTCTGGGTGGGCGTCCCGATCCTCGCCGCCACGCTGCTGGCGATGCGCGGCCTGGCCGCGGCGGGCCGGTTCCAGCTCGAATCGGTCCTCGGCCGGCCCGTGCACCCGCCGCGGTACCGCCGCGCCCCCGAGGGCGCCTCCGCGCTGCGCCGGTTCCTGACGCCGCTGACGGACGGCCAGTCGTGGCTGAACCTCCTGTGGGGCCTGGTCAACTTCCCGCTCGCCGTCGCCGGCTTCGCGGTGGCCCTGAGCTGGTGGGCCGCCACGGTCGCCTCGCTGGCCTACCCGCTGTACGCCTGGGCGATCCGCCGCGCCACGGACGACGGCGACGGCCTCCACTACGCGACCGAGTGGCTCGGCTGGGGCGACTCCTACCTCGCCGTCTCGGCCCTCGCGGTCGCCGGCGGCCTGGTCATGGCCCTGCTGCTCCCGCTGGTCCTGCGCGGCTTCGCCCTGACCCAGGCGGGACTGTCCCGCGGCCTGCTCGCCTCGATGACCGACGCCGAGCACCCGCACGGCCCGGTCCGCTCGGCGCTCGCCGACGCCGAGGTCACCCGCGTCCAGGGGCGCCTCTCGCAGGCCTGAACCGCCACCTCCTGAACCGCATCCGAGACACCGGGCGGCCGCACTGCGGCCGCCCTTCGCCGTGCGCCCCGCCGCCGGTCCCCGGTGATAGGTTGGCGCGCATGGCAGCGCACGGACACCACCACGGGCACGGCGAATCAGCGGCGTTCGACTTCGCCGAGGCCGCGCCCCGGTTCCGGGCCCGCGCCGACGCCGAGACCGGCCGGTACCGGCGCCTCGCCCAGGCCCTGGCCGGGCCCGGGACGCGCGTCGCCGCCGACATCGGCTGCGGGGCCGCGAGCATGGCGTTCGCCCTCGCCGAGACGGTCCCGGGCGTGCGGGTCACCGCCGTCGACGCCGAACCGGCGATGCTCGACCTCGTGGCCGAGCGCGCCGCCGAACGCGGCACCCCCATGGCCACCGCCCTCGCCTCCGTCGACGACCCCGACGCCCTCGCCGCGGCCGTCGGCGCCCCCGCCGACCTCCTGTGGGCCGGGCACGTCGTCCACCACGCCGCCGACCCCCAAGCGGCCCTGGGCAACCTGGCCGCGCTCCTGGCCCCCGGCGGGCGCCTCGCCATCGGCGAAGGCGGCACCGCGCCCCAGTTCCTCCCCGCGAACCTCGGCACCGGCCGCCCCGGCCTGGAACTGCGCCTCATCGAGGCCGGCGCCCGCCGCCTCGCCGACGAACTCGCCGAGCACGGCGGCACCCCGCTCGTACACGGCTGGAACGTCGCCCTCGAACACGCCGGGCTCACCGAGGTCAGGACCATCGACGAACTCGTCGCCAAGCCCGCGCCGCTCACCGGCGCCGACCTCGACCACGCCCTCGACGCCCTCGCGACCCGGGTCGGATGGTTCGACCGCTACCTCACCGACGAGGACCGCCACACGTGGACGCGCCTCCTCGACCCCGCCGGCCCCGACTGGCTCGGACACCGCCGCGACCTCCACCACCTGGCGATCGACACCGTCTACACCGCCGTCAGACCCGCGTAAGTCCTCGGCGTCGAGCGTCCCCGACTCGATCTCCAACTGGAACAGCCGGTCCAGCGCCGCCAGCCCGTACACGTCGTCCACGCCCTCCGCGCACGCGAAGTCGCTCAGCAGGTCGAACCCGTCCCCCACCCCGAGCCGACCGAGCCGGTACGCCGCCTCGATCCGCCCCGACCAGTGGAAGCACGAGTCGACCGCGAGCACCGAGTACGCCTCCACGCCCGCCTCCGGGTCGATCACGTGCATCGCCTCGGCCGCGTCGATCCCGAGGTGGTGGTCCATGACCGCCTCCACGCCCTTCACCAGCCGCCACAGCGCGTCCCGCGCGTCGTCCAGGTTGTCGTCGGCGAGCTGCTCCGCGCAGATGATCCGCAGCCGCGACGTCACCAGCGGCGCGTTCGCCAAGTGCCGCAGCGCCATCGCCGCGGCGGGCCGGTTCACGCGCCGCAGCGCGTTCGCCGCCGAATGCCGCACGTACTCGCTCACCCCGTCGTCGGTCACCAGCTGCATGAGCGCGATCGCCGCCGGCCGGGCCGCACTGTCCGCCAGCGCGCTCGCCGCGTCGAGCCGGTACTTGTCGCCGACCCCGGGGTCCGTCGCGATCGCCTCCAGCGCCTGCGTCGCGTCCCCGAGACTGAAGCGGCTCAAGTGCTCCGCGGCCTCCAGCCGCACCTCCACGTCCACTTCGGATGCGACGGCGACCGGCGCGAGCCGCAGCGCCATGTCCTCACCGCCCAGGTCCACGAGGTCCTGGATCAACTGCACCCGCACATCGGCGTCGACCGTCTCGTCCTTGATCGACGACACCAGGTTCGTCATCGCGCGCTCGCGCCGCTCCGCATGCCCGTCCACAGGCCCTTCGGGCACTACGGCCGCCGCGTCCCAGAACCCCGGACGGACCTCCTCGCCCGGCGCCTCGGCGGGCCCCAGTCGGGCGAGCTGGCGGCGGCGCTGCCACAGGCCGGTCGCCCACGTCGCGGCGATCGCGGGCCCCAGGAGCCCGTAGCCCCAGAACCGGTTGATCTCGAGGAGTTCCACTACGGGGACGGGAGCGAGGACGGAGGAGAACCTGAGCGTCCAGAGCCCCATTGCATCTGCGTTCGCCATACGTTGAACCTCGGGTAGAAGCGGTGTTCGGTGCTGCCTGAACTTCTCGGTACGGCGCCGTGCGGGCCCCGGCGAGGGGCCGGGCGCAGAGGGCCGGGGCATAAAGCGTAGTCCTCCAACGCCATCCGCGGTCGCACAGGGTGTGCGACACGCGCCCGAACGCGGTCGCCGCGCCCGATTCGCACCCCTCCCCGGTCCCCGCCGCCGAACCGGGCCCGGTACCTGCGCATTCGCGGGTGCCACAATGTCGTCCCGGGGCTGTACGATCGAAAGCACCCGGCGGAACCCATCCGCTGTGTCCGGCCCCAAGCCCCTGAGCAGACGAGGCGTGTTAGAGCTATGACGTATCCGCCCCCCGGCGGCGAGAACCCGCAGTACCAGCTGCAGCCCGAGCCGCAGCAGCCCAGCGACCCCTACGCGCAGGGGTACAACACGCCTCCGCCCCCCACCAACTACTACCAGCAGCAGCCCGGCTACTCGCAGCCGCAGATGCAGCCCCCGCCCCAGTACACGCAGCCCGGACCGCCGCCTCCCGTCGGCGTCCAGCCCGGCTACCCGACGGCCCCCGGCTCCGTCCTCCCGCCGCCGATCCCGCCCGCCAAGCAGGGCGGCAACCTCGGCGTGATCCTCGCGGTCGTGGTCGGCCTCGTGGTGGTCCTCGGCGTCGCCGCGGTCCTCCTCATCCCGAAGCTCACCGGCGACGACGACGACCCGCAGGCGGGCGGCGGCGACGACCCCACCAGCGAGAGCGAGCCCTCGGACGAGCCGTCCGAGGAGCCCACCCAGGAAGCCACCGAGGAGCCGACCGAGGGCGGCGACACCGGTGGCGGCGGCTGGGACAGCTGGGGCACCCCGGTCAGCTCCGACGGCGACTACACCTACGACCTGACCACCCCCGAGGGCGTCGCGCTGGCGTACCAGGTGGCGCAGGACACCGGCGACGACGCGACCCTGGAGTCGCTGTGCGCGGCGGACATGACCGAGGACATGGCCTGGGACCTCCAGTACGAGATCGACGACACGACCGCGCCCGGCAGCTACCCGTTCTTCGCGATGTCGCGCGAGGTCAGCGGGACGGTGCAGGCGTGGGCGGGCTACACCTGGTCGGACGGGCCCCCGGCCTCGGCCGACGACGTGATCGGCGGCTACACCTACACGCTGGTCGAGGAGAACGGCGAGTGGAAGCTGTACGACCTCGAATACGGGCTCATGGAGTAGTCCGGAACGACCCGGTTCCAGCTTGAACGGCGGTGGGCCGCTCCCCGAGAGGGGAGCGGCCCACCGCCGTCTGCGGGTCCATCGCGGTCGAGTCCAAGATCGCAGGAGTTATCCACAGGTCGGCCCCACCCACTGCACAGAGTTATCCACAGGCCGGAAATCATTTCTCGACACCCGGCGCGATCTCGGCGACTGTTGACTCATGACGCAGATTTCGATGTACCGCAGCACCACGGCAACACTCCCCGAACCCTTCTGGGCGGACGACCTGACCGGCCCCGGCGAGGACCTGCTCCTACGCTTCGAGACGGTCTTCGAGTCCGATTTCAGCCAGGTCGCCACGGGCCGCACCGCGGCCTGGATCCACGGCTTCGATGTGCTTCCACCGGGCGCCGACCAGCGCGGCTGGCCGATCGAGAGCTCCTCGGATCCACCACTCGCCGAGGTCACGGTGGTCGACGGCCTCCCAGTGACCACCCTCGCGCGGACCCTCGTGGACTGCGCCGCCGACCTGCCGCGGCTCGAAGCGGTCGCCGCCGCCGACCAGTTCCTGCGCGCCGGGGTCGACACCCGGCGCCTGGCCGCCGCTCTCGAACCGCTGCACGGCGACCGGCTCCGCCGGGCCAACGCGGCCCTCCTCGCCGCCGACCCGCGCGCCGAGTCGCCGATGGAGTCCTGGACCCGCTGCCTCATCTCGGACGCGGGCCTGCCCGCGCCGGTCCCGCAACTGCGGGTCCGCACGCCGAACGGCAGATCCAGGTTCCTCGACCTCGGCTGGGAGCGGTGGCGGGTCGGTGTCGAATACGACGGCATGGCGACCCACCTGGGCCTCGCCGCCGAGACCGGCGACCGGCGCCGCCACCACCTGCTGGAGAACCTGGGCTGGGAGATCGAGGTCCTGACCGCCTCCGACGTGATGGAGCACCCGCGCCCCTGGCTGGTCCGCCTCCGCGACCTCCTCCTGCGCAAGGGCTGGGACCCGAGCGCCAACGAGCTCCACGACATCAACACGAGCATCGAGGAGGTCTCCCTGGCCCTGAAGCAGTAGCAGCGAGGCCGCGCATCGGGTCGGGAGGCGCCTTCCCGGTCCGGCGGACCGGGAAGGCGCCTCCCGACCCGTCAGGACCGGCCTCCCGAGCTCGCAGCCGAGCGTTCACCGCCAGGCCCTGGTGCCGAGTGGAGCCGCGCCCGACGGAGCCGCAGTGGGGCGGATGGACGACCGCGGCTGAACGACCGCGGCCGCGACAGGAAGGCAGTACAGACTTCGGGCGCGCCATCGACCGGGGCACGACCGCGGTTGCGGCAGGAGAGGGGTTCGGGGCAAGGCGCAACGCCAGCGCGGCCTGCCGCAGTTGCCGCACGGACGGGTTCGGGAGGGGGCGAGGGGTGGGGTGGGGGCGGGGGGGAGGGGCCCCGGAGGCGCTGTTCGGGCCGGTCCGGGTGACGGGCTTCCAGGTGGTGAAAACACCGGGCCGCCCGCAGGCGCGGGCGGGCTAGGATCGGTGCGAGCATTGTTCGAATACGGCGGGGAGCGCACGTGGCTGAAGGGACCTTCAGCGGATTCGCGCGTCCGGCCGAGCCCACGCCGCAGGAGATCAAGGAGTGGGCGCTCGACCCGTACTCGACCGCCCCCGAGGGGCGCCAGTGGGACCTCACCCTCGCCACCGACGAGCTCGCCGACACCTGGCTGGAGCTCGCCGGGGACGCGACCTGCCCGAAGCGGTCGTTCGCGCTGCACGTCCTCTACATCTACGCCGGCGACGCCGTCCGCACCAAGTTCCGCGTGCACCCGCGCAAGCACGTCGACCGGCTCCTCGACACCGCATCGGGCTCGCGGGACCAGTATGTTGGACTGTGGGCAGCCAACACCAAAGCGCTCATCCGCCAGCCGGACCTGTTCGACTACCACGAATGGTGCAACGGCGGCCTGGTGCGACGGCCGCGGCGCCTCAACCCCGGCCCGACGAGAAGATGAGTAGCCATGGCACCGCTTGCAGGGACACCGCGCGCATGACCGATCCGAACCTCCGCATCTCGAATGCCGAGCGCGAAGCCGTCATCGCGCGCCTCCACGCCGCCACCGAGGAGGGCCGCCTCGACCTCAACGAGTTCGCCGAGCGGTCCGGGAAGGCGTACGAGGCCCGCACCTACGCCGAGGTCCAGCGCCTCCTCGCCGACCTCCCCGAGCCCACCGGCGCGCTCGCCGTCCCGCCGCCCTCGGCCCCCGCGCACCCGAATGCCCCCGCCGAGATGCGCCTCGCCCCGAAAGCGTCGTCCATGGAGCGCAAGGGCGACTGGGTCGTCCCCCCGCGCCTGGTCATCGACGCCAAGGCCAGCTCCGTGAAGCTCGACTGCCGCCACGCGGTCATCCGCTCGGGCAGGGTCGACATCGACGTCAACCTCATCGCGTCCTCGCTCGAGGTGGTCCTGCCGCAGGGCGCCTATGCGGCGGACGACAATACGGACGTCATGGCGAGTTCGATATCGAATCACGCCCCCTACAAAGGAGGTACGGGCATTCGCTTCACCTTCTCGGGCAAGGCGAAGGCGAGTTCGGTGACGTTCCGGCACGAGCGCCGTTTCCTGTGGTGGCGCTGGTAGACCGCTCCCGTTGACGTATGGAATTCAGTGAATATTCCGTCGCTGCCGCGTCCTATGTAACGGCCCCATAACAGTCATGCCGGATCGGGATCAACTCCTCTGACGAGGGTTTACAACCGAACCTTCCTCGCAATAGGCTCTTTTCCGTGCGCCGCGGCCACCCCAAGTGACCTTGCGGTGGAGGATCAGTCACCCTCCGCGGTGCGCACCCCCCTTGAGAGGAGCTCATCGCAACATGGGAACTCCGTACCCACACCGATCTCGGCGCGCCCGAGGGCGCACCAGAGCAGGAACCAGAGCCGCGGCCGCGGCCGCCGCCGTCCCGCTGGTGGTCGCCGGCCTCACCGCCGCCGCGGGTCCGGCCTCGGCCGACCCCTCGCTGCCCGAGGTCGTGCCGCAGTACTTCAAAGAGGCCACCGCGCCGGTCGAGTACGAGGACGGCTACTACGTCGTCCAGCTCGCGGCCGACCCCATCGCCACCTATGACGGCGGCGTCTCCGGCCTCGACGCGACCGCCCCCGCGGAGGGCGGCACGATCGACTTCGCCGCCGACGCGGTCGAGGAGTACGCCGGCTTCCTCGCCGACGAGCGCGCCGACGTCATCGACGAGTTCGACGTGGACGCGCTGACCCAGTACGACACGGTCCTCAACGGCTTCGGTGCCCACCTCACCGCCGCCGAGGCCGAGGAGCTGGCCGCCAGCGACGAGGTCCTCGCGGTCATCCCCGACGTCATCTACCAGCCGACCGGCGCGATCGACGCCACCGGCTTCCTCGACGTCTCCGGCAAGGACGGCGCCTGGGAAGAGGAGTTCGGCTCCGCCAAGCACGCCGGTGAAGGCGTCATCGTCGGCGTCCTCGACACCGGCGTCTGGCCCGAGAACCCGGCCCTCGCGCCGCTCTCCGAGCCGCGCCCCGACCAGGCCGAGATCGACGCCAAGTGGAACGGCGAGTGCGAGACCGGCGAGGACGAGGACCCGGCCGGCAACATCGAGTGCAACAACAAGCTCATCGGCGCCCGCTGGTTCGACGCCCGCGGGGTCTCCGCCGCGAGCTACGCGTCGCCGCGCGACTCCGACGGCCACGGCACCCACACCGCCACCACGGCCGCCGGCAACTACAAGACCAAGGTCAAGATCGACGGCGAGAACCTCGGGACGTTCTCCGGCATCGCGCCGGCCGCCCGCGTCGCCGCCTACAAGGTCTGCTGGGGCGGCTGCTCCGGCCTGGACCTCGTGGCCGGTATCGAAGCGGCCGTGGCCGACGGCGTCGACGTCATCAACTTCTCGATCGGCTCGACCGGCACCCCCGAGTTCGTCGACTCCGTGTCGATCGCGTTCTTCAACGCGGCCGCGGCGGGCGTCTTCGTGGCGGCCAGCGCCGGCAACGACGGCCCGACCTCCACGGTCGACCACCAGGAGCCGTGGGTGACCACGGTCGCGGCGTCGTCGCACGACAAGACGTTCCGCACCGAGATCGAGTACGGCCGCACCGAGGTCGAGGCCGCGGGAATGGTCGGCGAGGCCGAGTGGAAGGTGCGCCTGGCCGAGGACGTCGCGCTCGACGGGGCCGATCCGTCCGCGGCGGCGACGTGCAACGCGGGCACGCTGGACGCGGAGCTGGTCGCGGGCAAGGCGATCGTCTGCGTCCGCGGGAACCTGTTCTCGGACAACGCGGACTACATCGCCTCGCTCGGCGGCAAGGCGCTGATCGTGGTGGACCAGTTCGAGCGGGGTCCGGCGAGCGTCGTGACGTCGCAGGCGGTCCCGGTCCTGCACCTGTCCTATGAGGACGGCCAGGACTTCTCGGAGTGGGTGGGCGCGCGCGCCAACCCGAAGATCGAGGTCGAGGGTTCGGAGCTGGAGGACAAGAACGCCCCGGTGATGGCGGACTTCTCGTCGAACGGTCCGGCGCTCGCGGCGGGCCAGAACCTGCTGAAGCCGGACATCACGGCCCCGGGCATGGAGGTCGTCGCGGGTGTCACTCCTGACAACCACGCGGGCAACGACTTCGGTACCAACCAGGGCACGTCGATGGCGAGCCCGCACGTCGCGGGCCTCGCGGCGCTGCTGAAGTCGGAGAACCCGGGCTGGTCGCCGATGGCGATCAAGTCGGCGATCATGACGACGGCGTACCAGGAGGACCAGGAAGGCGACCCGATCCAGCGGGCGGGCGCGGACGCGACCCCGTTCGACTTCGGTGCGGGCCACGCCGACGGCGCGGAGATGTTCGACCCGGGCCTGGTGTACGAGTCGACTCCGGTGGAGTGGATCCAGTACATCTGCGGCACGCCGGAGGCGTACAAGATCCAGTCGAACTGCGACGCTCTGGGTTCGATTGACCCGTCGCAGCTCAACTACCCGTCGATCACGGTCGCGGAGCTGACCGGCGTCTACGAGGTGACCCGTACGGTGACGAACGCGTCGGACAAGAAGTCGACGTACAAGGCCGAGATCACGGCGCCCGCGGGCTTCGAGGTCGAGGTCGACAAGTCCCGGTTCACGTTGAAGGCGGGCGAGTCGACGACGTACACGCTGACGATCACGCGCACTGACGCGGCGTTCGGCGAGTGGTCGTTCGGCGACATCACCTGGGTGGAGACGAAGGGCAACCGCACGGAGCACGAAGTGCGTTCGCCGATCACGGTGAAGCCGTCGCAGCTCGCGGCGGCCGACGAGGTGTCGCTCACGGGCGCTTCGGGTTCGGAGGACCTGTCGGGCCTGTCGGGCTTCGAGGGGACGCTGGGCGCGTCGGTGTCGGGCCTGGTGGCGTCGGAGGTCTCGACCTCGACGCTGACCGACCCGGACTCGTCGACGTTCCCGTCGGATTCGCCGGTGGAGAGCTCGCACGCGGTGTCGTACGAGTTCACGACGCCGGCCGACGCGGCGCTGGTGCGCTTCGCGACGTTCGAGGAGGAGCACCCGACGGGCACCGACCTGGACCTGTTCGTGTACCTGAAGGAGGGCGGGGAGCTGACGCTGGTCGGCTACTCGGCCTCGGGCGGTTCGAACGAGACGGTGACGCTGCCGGGCGGCTACACGTTCGTGGTGTTCGTCGACGAGTGGGCGGGTCCCTCGCCGCTTGAGGCGAGCCTGCACTCGTGGGTCGTGCCGGGTTCGGACGAGGGGAACCTCGCGGTGACCCCGGCCGAGCAGCCGGTCACGACCGGCGGCGCGTACGAGTTGTCGGTGTCGTGGTCGGGCCTGGAGGAGGGCGCGCGCTACCTCGGGACGCTGGACTACGCGGCGGACGGCGAGCCGATCGACGCGACGGTCGTGGGCATCGCGACCTGAGGGCGTTTGAACGCCTAGCGAGGTGACAGACGGGAGGGCGCTCGCCGCGGATGCGGCGGGCGCCCTTTCGCGTGCCCCGGGGAGCGTAGGAGGAGGACGGCTTCGACTGGTGTCCGGATGCGGCCGGGTTCGCTGGCCGGGTGTCCTGCCGCGGCGCGGGCCGGTCGCGGCCGCGTCTGGCCCCGACGGTGTTTGACCCCGACCATGTGTTCTCGATAACATCGACTCGTCTCAATTCCTCGATTCCAGGACAAGGTGGTCCGCCATGAGAAGAAAGCGCATACCCCTCCTCGCCGCGTCGGTCCTCGCCGTCGCGGCGCTCGTCGCCTCGGGATCGCCCGCGCTCGCCGACCCCGGTCGCGGCGGCGGGCACGGGCACGGCCGGGGCTGCGAGGCCGAGGCCCCCGGGGCGCTCGGCGGCGACCTCGGCGCCCACGACCCGGGCCTGTACGCCTCCTGCGAGGAGGGCGGGCCCTGGTACGTGTTCGCGACCGGGTGGGGCCCGCTCGGCCAGGGCAACATCACCATCCGCACCTCGCTCGACGACGGCGCCACCTGGAGCTACACCGACACCGTGTGGGACGTCAAGCCCGCGTGGCTCACCGAGGCCGTCCCCGGGGTCGACAACCTGTGGGCGCCCGAGATCGTCGAGGACGACGGCGACTTCTACCTCTACTACTCCGCCTCCACCTTCGGCCGCCAGCGCTCGGTCATCGGCCTGGCGACCAACACCACGCTCGACCCGGCGGACCCCGACTACGAGTGGGTGGACCGGGGCCAGGTGTGGGAGTCGAACCCGGGCGACCCGTACAACGCGATCGACCCGGCGGTCCTGGAGGCCGGCGGGAAGCGCTACATGGCCTACGGGTCCTGGTGGAGCGGGATCTACATGCTCGAGCTCTCCTGGCCCTCGGGGAAGGTGAAGCGCGGTGCGGCCCCGGTGTTCGTGGCGGGGCGCGGCGGCGCAGGGATCGAGGCGCCCTCGCTGGTGAAGCACGGCCGGTACTACTACCTCTTCACGTCGTGGGACGGGTGCTGCGCGGGCGCGGACTCGACGTACAGCATCCGGGTGGGGCGCTCGACGTCCCCGACGGGGCCGTTCACCGACCGTGACGGGGTGGAGCTGACCGAGGGCGGCGGGACGCTGGTCCTGGGCGCGCACGGCGACTACGTGGCGACCGGCGGGCAGTCGATCCACAACGGGCTCATGGCGTACCACTCGTACCACGAGGACGGGCACTTCGACCTCGGCATCGAGGCGATCGAGTGGCGCCGCGGCTGGCCGGTGCTCGACGGGGCCTAACAACGCCGGGGCCAAAAAACCGCGAGGTCTAAGAACGGCAAGGTCTAAGAACGGCGAGGTCTAAGGACGGTGGAGTCTAGGGCCGGCGGGCCCCGCTCCGTCCGGCCCTCCTGCTTCCCCCACCCACCCGGGGAGCCTGCCGCCGATCCTCCCCCGCGGGTCCGACAGGAATCCGGTCCGCGGCCCGCCGCGACCCGGAGGTTCACCCGGACGAGTGAGCGGCGCCCCGGAGCTCACTGCTCCGGGGCGCCGCTTCGTGCTGTCGCGCAAGGGGTCCGGTCAGGCGTACGGGTCCTCTTCGGCATCGCGGATGATGCCCCAGATCTCCTCGTCCTCCTCGAGCCAGTCCTTGTGCTCGCCTTCGGCGCCGTCCTCGCCGCCCATGCCGCGGCCGCCGCCGGCCATGCCGCCGCCCATCATGCCGCCCATGCCGCCGCCACCGACACCGCCGCCCAGCCCGGCGGCCGTGTTGCCGGCCGCGCCGAGGCCCGTCGCGGAGGCCGCGCCGACGGGGAAGTTCCCGCCGCTGCCCATGGTCGCGCCGCCGGCGCCGCCGGAGGCCAGGCCGCCGCTGATGCCGCCGCCTCCGCCGCCCGCGCCCCCGCCGCCGGGCGGTTCGAGGCCGTCGCCGCCGGAGGGCAGGCCGCCCGTGAGGCCGCCGGAGCCGCCGTCGAGGCCGCCGTACCCGTCGGCGAGCATGTCGGAGGAGTCGCGGAACGTCGAGGGGCTCGACGGGTACGCCTCGGGTTCGAACGTCGAGGCCGACTCCTCCGCGTTCTCCCACCGGTTCACGACGTCCTCGTTCGCGATCTGCGAGCGCGAGTTGTAGTCGTCGATGCCGGCGTTGACGTCGGCGGTGATGTTGTTGTTGGCGTCGGCCTGCGCCCAGGCGCGCGCCTGCTCCTCGGTGATCGGCGGTTCGTCGTTCTTGTGCTTGCGCATGTAGTGGTCGGTCTGGTTCTCGACGTAGTCCTGGACCTCGGACACATAGTCCTTCTCGAAGCCGCCGAGTTCCAGCAGGGCCCCGATGAGGCCGCCGTCGTTGTCGCAGCCGGCGGTGACGTCGCACCAGCCGCTGCGGAACGGGGGCCGCACGTGGACGAGCGGGTCGGTGAACATGGACTCCATGTCGGAGATCCAGTACAGCGGCGCGGGGTACGGCAGTTCGCCGGAGTCGCCGCCCTGGAGGCCGAAGAACTCGTCGGCCTTCTGCTCCAGGAGCCCGACGGCGCCGGTGGTGGCGTCGCCGATGTCGTCGCACACGGAGGCGCAGTTGCCGAGGACGATCTCGACCTGTTCGGCGAACGCGTCGAAGTCGGTGCCCTTCCAGGTCTCGGAGAGCGTGCGCAGGCCGGACTTGAGCATCGGCGCGATCCCGTTGGCGGGGTCGGTGTCGAAGTCATTCTTGAAGGTCTGCCAGTGCTCGCTGACCATGCGGAGGGCGTACTTGTCGGGGTCGTCGGGGCGGACCTCGGCGACCAGGTTGCGGATGCTGTCCTGGCTCGGCGCGGGGGTGCCCTTGGTCTCGACGGTGAGCATCTGGACCTGGCCGGCGATGGGGATGGCCGACACGAGCTTGATCCAGGCGGCCTCGGCCTCGTTGAAGACGTTCTGGCAGCTGCCGTAGCCGCAGGGTTCTCCGGAGAGGAAGAGCGCGTCGGCGTCGCGGCGCTGGTACTCCACGACGGTGGAGTCGTCGGGCGCGTTGTTCTCGTACTCCTCGCGGGGGCCGCGGGGGTGGTCGTCGCGGTCGCGGCCGCGGTGGTCGCCGTCCTCGTCGTCCTCCCGGTCCTCGTCGTCGCGCTCGTCGTCGTCTTCGTCGCGCTCGTCGTCGCGCTCGTCGTCGTCGCGGCCGGTGTCGCCGCTGGTCTGGGTCTCGGGCATGTCGTTCACGCCTCCCTTCGCGACAGGTTGGCGGCCGAGGCGTCATCGGTCTCGACGGCGCGTACGGCGACGGCGTCGACGGTGGAGATGATGCCGGCCAGGTCGGCTTTGAGGTCCTGGAGGTTGGACCAGGTCTGGCGGTGGAATTCGCGGTACATCTCGCGGGCGGTCTGGCCCGAGTCGAGGAGCCCGAAGCCGGGCTCCACTCCGAGTTCGTTGCCGTGCCGCAGCCGTTCGATCAGGGTTTCGAGGAAATCCAAGCGGCCCTGGGCGACCTCGCGGAACTCGGCGAGGGCATCGGGGTCGACGGAGCGATCGGACACGGGGTCACACTCCAAGGGGGACGAGGGTCTGGGTCCAAAGCGGTCTCAATTCTATCCACCCTGTGCCACGCCTTGGGTACTGAGTGTTGCGTCTTTTGTCCGGATAGGAGCCTGCTTGACGCATTGAAAGATCGGTTAATATTCCTGTTTGGCACGACTCCGGGAGACCGTTCACCTGAACGGGCGGAAATGCTCACCGCCGCAACAGGTCCGATCATCACACCAGGAACAGGGGACGACTCCCGCCTCAGTGTCACCTTTGGACGCACATGGAAAAGGCGGCCCCGTAATGCGGAACCGCCTCTCCCGTCGCTTTCGGTGAACGGGAGGCGAATGCCTCCGGTCCTTTAGGCGTCGACCCGCTCGGGGGCCGGCTCGGACTCGCGGAGGTTCTCCGGCGGCGGGGCCACGAACTTGTAGCCGACCTGCCGCACGGTGCCGATCATCGACTCGTACTCCGAGCCGAGCTTCGCGCGCAGCCGCCGCACGTGGACGTCGACGGTGCGGGTGCCCCCGAAGTAGTCGTAGCCCCAGACCTCCCGCAGCAGCTGCTCGCGGGTGAACACGCGGCCCGGGTGCTGGGCGAGGAACCGCAGCAGCTCGAACTCCTTGTACGTCAGGTCGAGCGGGGCGCCCTTGAGCTTCGCGGCGTACGTGTCGGGGTCGACGGTGAGGTCGCCGGCGCGGATCACCGCGGGCCCGGAGGCCGTGGCCGCGTTCGGCTTCCCGGTCGCCAGCCGCAGGCGCGCCTCGACCTCCGCCGGGCCGGACGAGGCGAGCAGCAGGTCGTCGACGCCCCAGTCGGCCTGGAGCGCGGCCAGGCCCGCCTCGGTGACGATCGCGATGAGGGGGACGGTCAGGCCGGTGGCCTGGAGGACGCGGCAGGTGGCGCGGGCGTCGGCGAGGTCGGACCGGGCGTCGACCATGACCGCGTCCGGGCTCGGCCCGCTCAGCAGCGCGCGCACGTCCCGGCCCGCGTACCGCGCGCGGTGCGGCAGCAGCTCCAGGGACGGCAGGATCGATTCAGGGGACTCCGGTACGGGGTTGGAAGTGAGGATCAGGATTTCCAAGGCAGTCCTCCGCTGGTAGGTGAGCACACGCGAATATCGCTCTTCCCGGCTTCTGCGACGGGCGGGCTTACATGCGGTAGGTGGAGTCCCGTCAAAGTGTAAAGGGTCACGGGGCGAATGACCAGCGTCGTGACCGTGCCGCCTCACTATGCGGGACGGCCCGCCGCAAGACCCGCGCAAACCGCCGTTCACCGGACCGACACGCGCCGATCACGCCGCGGGACGGAACGTCACCCCCGCGAGTGGTCGGGCCGACACCCGCGCCTGCGGCCCTTCGAAGGTGAACGGTGCACAAGGGCCTTGCCGTAGGCTGTGACGGTGTCGTACAGCCGACCCGACGAGACCTGGGGCTACGAGCCCCCCGAGGCGGCCCCTCCCGCCGAGGGCGCCGCCTGGGGCGAGACCTACCCCGAGGAGCCGACCCGGTCCGAGCGCCGCCGCGCCGCCGAGGCCCCGGGCCCGCGCCGGCGCGCGGACACCGGCGCCTACCGGGCCGCCGGCGGCCGCGAGGACCACACGCTCCCGCCCCCCAACCCCCACCTGATCCACCGCCTCCCCGCCATCGCCGTCGTCATCGTCGTCAGCGCCGGCCTCGTGCTCGGCGCCCAGATGGAGCGGCCCGTCTACGCCGCCGGGATCGCCGTCCTCCAGGTCGCGACGGTCGCCCTGCTCACGTGGGTGCGCAGGATCGAGGGGGCGTGGATCACCCTCGTGGTCGCCTCCGCGCTCGCCGTCGCCGCCGACTGGGTCGCCGTCACGTGGCAGCCGGTCTCGCTCCTGCCGGTCACCGTGCTCCTCGCGCTCGCGTTCGGGGCCGCCGTCGCCGGGCAGCTCGTGCGCCGCACCCACGAAGGGGTCACCGAGAGCCTCGGGTTCACGATGGTCCTCGGCATCGCCGTATGCGGGTACGCCTGCTACATCGCCCTGTCCCGCTTGGGATCCGCGCCCCCCGCGATGTACTCGGCGGTCGTCGCCGCCGGGACCGCGATCCTCGCCGCCCGCGCCGTCGACCTCGTCATGCCCGACCCGCGCATCAACCGTCAGGTCACCCGCGGCGCCTTCGGGATCGTCATCGGCACCATGTGCGGCACCGCCTCCGCCGCGTACGCCGGGCTCGTCATCGAGGGCCCCGACCCCGAGCACGCCGCGATCGGCGGCCTCCTCGTCGCCCTCATCGCGGTCCTCTCCGACCTCGCGTGCGGCTACATGTCCGCGTCCCGGCGCATCGACGGCGCCGGCACCGCCCCGAACCCCGTGGTCAGCGCCGCCGGCCCCCTCCTCGCGTTCGCCGTCACCGGCCCCGTCGTCTACCTCCTGAGCGCCTATTACATGATCGACTGACGCACCCCGCACCCCGCGACTCTCCCTGGAGCCCACTGGTGAAGATCCTCCGCCGCCTCCTCATCACCCTCGTCGTCGTGCTCGCGCTGGCCGCCCTCGGCGACCGGGTCGCGAACGCGGTCGCCGAGCGGCGCATCGCGACCGAGGTCGCGGCCACCGCCGCCGACCACGGCGCCTACTCCGACCAGCGCCCGGACGTGACGATCCACGGCTGGCCCTTCCTCACCCAGGCGTGGAGCGGCGACTTCGAGCAGATCGACATCACCCTCAAGGACGTCGGCGCCGAAGGGCTCGTCTTCCCCGAGCTCGCCATGACCGCGTACGACGTCGACGCCGACTGGCGCGAGCTCTCCGACGGCGGCGACGCCGTCGCCCGCACCCTCGACGTCTCCGGGTCCATCTCCATCGACGCCGTCGAGGACCTCCTCGCCGAGCAGACCGGCTGGGACCTGGAGATCGACGAGGAGGGCAACGCCACCCTCGCCGCGACCGAGGAGCTCGGCGGGATCACCGTCGACCTCCAGGCCAGCGGCAAGGTCGACGTCGGCGACGGGGTCATCAGCTTCACCCCCGACGCCGTGGAGTCGGTCACCGAGGGCCTGCCCGCCAGCGTCCAGCCGCTCGTCGAGGAGTTCGCGTCGCAGCTCACCTCCACCGTCGAGATCCCCGAGCTGCCGTACGGGATCACCCTGGAGGAGATCGCGTTCGAGGGCGACGTGGTCGCGATCTCGGGCACCGCCGAGGACGTCGTCCTCACCTGAGCGGTGACCGCGCGCTCGCATTCGGTGGGGCCGGCCGTCCGCATCGCGAGAACGGGTGTGGATTCGGCCCCCGAAGTCTGCTAGCGTTCTGCCCATGCGCAAGCCTCTGCTCACGAAGCGGCGCGCGATCGACTACTGCATGATCGCGGCCACGCTCTGTCGAATGCCTTAGGCGACTCGCCCGGCCCCGGAGGCCGACGGCAGTCGCCGCATTGCGGCCCAGCGTGCGCGGCACGAGAATCGTGCGACCGACGCGTACAGAAGTGCAGAGTCAGAGCAAGGCTTGCTTCCACAGGTCCCCTTCCACCCGCCGTCCACCGGCGTGAACGGGACCGCCTCGAATCCAGGAACGTCGATCCCCTGGATCTCCCTGCCTGCTCAGCCGCGACCGCGGCGCCACCGCACCGCCGGGCCCTCTCGAACTCGGAACCGTCGATAGCCATTTCCATTCAGCGTTCAGGAGAGAACAGCCATGGCCCGTGAAGACGTGCTGGTCACCGCCGATTGGGCGGAAGAGAACCTCGACACCCCCGGAGTCGTGTTCGTCGAAGTCGACGAGGACACCTCCGCCTACGACAGCGGCCACATCAAGGGCGCCGTCAAGATCGACTGGAAGGACGACCTCCAGGACCCGGTCCGCCGCGACTTCGTGAACCAGGAGCAGTTCTCGCAGCTCCTCTCCGAGCGCGGGATCGCCAACGACGACACCGTCGTCCTCTACGGCGGCAACAACAACTGGTTCGCCGCCTACGCCTACTGGTACTTCAAGCTGTACGGCCACGAGAGCGTCAAGCTCCTCGACGGCGGCCGCAAGAAGTGGGAGCTCGACGCCCGCGACGTCACCACCGAGACCGTCAAGCGCGAGGCCACCTCCTACGAGGCCAAGCCGCTCGACTGGGACCTGCGCGCCAAGCGCGACGAGGTCGAGGCCGCCATCGGCGTCAAGAACCTCATCGACGTCCGCTCCCCCGACGAGTACGCCGGCCGCCTCCTGGCCCCGGCCCACCTCCCGCAGGAGCAGTCCCAGCGCGCCGGCCACATCCCCACCGCGCTCAGCGTCCCGTGGTCCAAGGCCGCGAACGAGGACGGCACCTTCAAGTCCGAGGCCGAGCTCCGCGAGCTCTACGTCACCGAGGCCGGCCTCGACGAGGGCAAGTCGACCATCGCCTACTGCCGCATCGGCGAGCGCTCCAGCCACACCTGGTTCGCGCTCCGCGAGCTCCTCGGCTACGAGGACGTCAAGAACTACGACGGCTCCTGGACCGAGTACGGCTCCCTCGTCGGCGTCCCGATCGCCCTCGGCGACGAGCCCGGCACCAAGTAGCACCGGCGACGGTACCGAAAGGAATCTCCATGTCTGACAGCTGCGCTGCACCCGACCAGGACCTGGCCCTGCCGGCGTCGGTCGACCTCGCGAAGGAGACCGTGCTCAGCGGCACGGTCGTCAACGAGGAGGGCGAACTGGTCCAGGGCGCGTACGTGCGCCTCCTCGACGGCACCGGCGAGTTCACCGCCGAGGTCGTCACCGGCGAGGGCGGCCAGTTCCGCTTCTTCGCCGCCCCCGGCAAGTGGACGCTCCGAGCGCTCTCGCGCTACGGCGACGCCACCGGCGAGATCGAGGCCGCCCGCGGCGTCAACGAGACCAGGCTCGCCGTCAGCCGCTTAGGGGACACTCCCTGAACCAGCCAGGGGACGCCGGCGGCGACGCCGGGAGGTACGCAGCTCGTAAATCCCAGTCCCGGGCTTGAAGAAGGGGCCCGCCGCATCAGCGGCGGGCCCCTTCGGCGTTCCATGTCCTGCTCCCCTGTTCCTCTGTTCCTCTGTGCCCTTGTTTCTCTGTGTCCCTGTTTCTCTGTGCCCCTTACCGCTTCGCGTCCTGGTAGCGGGCCGTCTTCGTCTCCGGGTCGTAGAACCCGGCCGGGGTCCGCAGGATCACGTTGACCCGGTTCCAGGCGTTGATCTGCGCGCACATCGCCACCAGGGCCGCGATCTGCTCGTCGTCGTAGTGCTCGCGCACCGCCGCCCACACCTCGTCGCTCACGCCGTGCGGGTTGTCGGCGAGCCGCGCCGACTCCTCCGCGAGCGCCAGCGCCGCCCGCTCGGCCGCGTCGAACGCGGGCGCCTCGCGCCACACCGTCACCAGGTTGAGCCGCTCGGGGTCGTCGCCGGCGTGCACGGCGTCCTTGTAGTGCATGTCGGTGCAGTAGCCGCAGCCGTTGATCTGGCTGGCGCGGAGCTTGACGAGCTCCATCGTCCGGTGCGGGACGGTGCTCGCGGTGTGGAACAGCTTCTCGTTGGCGATCATGTTCTCGTAGTACGACTTGGCGAACTCGGTGCCGGTGAAGTCGAGTCGGGCTTCCATGGCGGTTCCTTCCTATCGGGGCCGGTGCACTTCGTGGATGCCGGTGAGCTTGTCGGGGTTGCGGACCATGTCGACCGCGACGATGCGGCCGTCGGCGATGCCCAGGAGCGTGATGCCGCCGACCTCGCCGCCCACGACACTGAGGAGCGCGGGGCCGCCGTTGACCGTGGTGGTCCGGTGCGCGAAGTCGACGTACCTGGCGGTGACGCCGATGAGGAACCGGGCGACCCGCTCGGCGCCGCGCACCGGGTTGCGGGCGGCCTTGACGACCCCGCCGCCGTCGGAGGTGAGGACCGCGTCGGGGTCGAGGAGCGCGGTGAGCCCGTCGAGGTCGCCGGAGACGACGGCCTTCGAGAACGCCTGGACGACGTGCCGGTGCTCCTCGGGGTCGACGTCGAAGCGAGGCTTGCGGGCCTCGACGTGCTCGCGGGCGCGGCTGGCGAGTTTGCGGCAGGACGCGGGGGCGCGCCCGAGGGCGGCGCCGACCTCCTCGAAGGTGAGGCCGAAGACGTCGTGGAGGACGAACGCGGCCCGCTCGGCGGGGCTCAGGGTCTCCAGGACCACGAGCATGGCCCACGAGAGGGAGTCGGCGAGGCCCACGGAGTCGGCCGGGTCGGGGGCGGTCTCGACGGGCTCGGGCAGCCACGGGCCGACGTACGCCTCGCGGCGGACGCGCGCGGAGCGCAGGACGTCGAGCGCGAGCCGGGAGGTCGTGGTCACGAGCCAGCCGGTGAGGTCGTCGATCGCGTCGATGTCGCTGCGCTGCAAGCGGACCCAGGCTTCCTGGACGACGTCCTCGGCGTCGGCGACGGAGCCGAGGAGGCCGTAGGCGACGCCGGCGAGCCGCGGGCGCAGCTCCGCGAAGTGCGCCAGCGCGCGGACCGCGGGCGGTGCCGCGGGCCCCTCGGCGTTCGGTTCCGGTTCGTTCATGTCGAGAGGACGGGGCATGGTTCAAGAGTGTGACACCCGATCGCGGATTGTGACGGGTGTCTCGCAGTTCCGCTAGGGCAGACTGGTCCCCGTGTTCTCGAACGTCTCGGCGCGCTGGCGCCGCCGCCTGCGCGTCGCCGTCGCGGTGTGGGCGGTCGTGCTCCTGGCCGCCGCGTTCGCGGGGACGCGGGCCACGGTCCGCGAGCAGATCGCCGCGGCCGACGCCCGCGCGGCGATGGACGCGCTCCTCGGCGAGGCCGCGGCGGCGGTGACGGGCGCGGCGGTCCTCGCCGCCGGGCCCCTGGAGGCGGAGGCGTGCGAGGTCACGCCGGTGCGGCCGGGCCTGTCGCTCTCGCGCACGATCCAGGTCTCCGGCGCCACGACCGAGCAGATCGAAGGGCTCGCCGACCGGTTCGGGCTCGCCGCGTCCTCCGACGTCGCGGCCGCGGTCTGGTCGGGCGACACCGACGGCTACCTGAGCCTGCGGATCACCGCCGAACAGCCGGACCCGCCGGGCGGGCGCTGGTCGGAGCCGGTGCTGCTCCAGGCGGTCACGGGCTGCCGGCCGTCGAGCGACGGCGTCGGCGCGTTCGCGCCCGAACCGCCCCTGGGCTCGACCGGTGCGTGGCGGTACGGGTCGGTGCCCTGCCCGGGCGGGGAGGCGCTGGCGAGCTGGACCGAACCTGTTGCGGCCGAGCCGTTCCTGGTCCACGAGACCACGGGCGGCTGCGCCTGACGGCGGTACGCTGCCCGCCGGTCTTCTACTTGTCGATGTCGCCGACGACGAAGAACATCGAGCCGAGGATCGCGATCATGTCGGGGATGAGGCAGCCGGTCATGAGCGTGGCGAGGGCCTGCACGTTCGCGTAGGAGGCGGTGCGGAGCTTGAGCCGGTACGGGGTCTTCTCGCCGCGGCTGACGAGGTAGTAGCCGTTGGCGCCCAAGGGGTTCTCGGTCCACACGTACGTCTCGCCCGCCGGCGGTCTGAAGATCTTCGGGAGCTTGGAGTTGACCGGGCCGGGGGTCGTGACGGCGCGGCCGAGGCAGAAGCGGGCGAGTTCGATCGAGGCGGCGACCTGGTCGAGCAGGCAGATGAAGCGCGCGTAGCAGTCGCCTTCGGTGCGGGTCACGACCGGCACGTGGAGCTCGCCGTACGCGAGGTAGGGCTCGTCGCGGCGGAGGTCGAAGTCGAGGCCGGAGGCGCGCGCGACCGGTCCGGAGACGCCGAACGCGGCCGCGGTCGCGGCGTCGAGGACGCCGATGCCCTTGGTGCGGGCGGCGAAGATCTCGTTGTGCCGCAGAAGCTTGTCGAGGCGGACCATGCCGGCCTCGACCTCGTCGACGGCCCGGCGGGCCCGGTCCTCCCAGCCGTCGGGCACGTCGTTCTTGAGGCCGCCCACGCAGTTGTACATGTAGTGGACGCGGCCGCCGCTGGCCTCCTCCATGACCGCCTGGAGGCGCTCGCGTTCGGTGAACGCGTAGAACATCGGGGTGATCGCGCCGATCTCCAGCGGGTAGGAGCCGAGGAACATGAGGTGGTTGAGGACGCGGTTCATCTCCGCGAGCGCCATGCGCAGCCACACGGCCCGCTCGGGGACCTCGATCCCGGCCAGGCGCTCGGCCGCGAGGGCGACCCCGAGTTCGGAGGAGAACGCCGAGAGCCAGTCGTGGCGGTTGGCGAGGAGCATGATCTGGCGGAAGTCGCGCACCTCGTAGAGCTTCTCGGCGCCGCGGTGCATGTAGCCGACGATCGGCTCGCACTCGGTGACGCGCTCGCCGTCCACCCGCAGGCGCAGCCGCAGGACCCCGTGGGTCGAGGGGTGCTGCGGGCCGATGTTGAGCACCATGTCGGCCGGTTCGGTCCCGGCGCCCACGCCGACGGTCAGCTGTTCGGTCACCTCCTCATCGTGGCAGTTCCGGGCGGCTTGGGGAAGAGCGGCCGCGCCGGGTCCTGCATGTCGTAGGTTGGTGGCGGCCCGGGCACGACGCGGTGCCGCGGCCGGCGGGTGCAGTGGCGCGGTGTCCTGGAGCAGGGTCTTGGAGCAGGGTCTTGGAGCAGTGTCGTGGCGCGGAGTTGCCGAGCCCTGGCATCCTAGACGGAGCATCCGACATTGGAGGTGTGGCCGAATGGACCGCGATCAGATGCGCGCCTCGGAGAGCGACCGCCAGGTCGTCATGGAGCGCCTTCGTCAGGCGGTGGAAGAGGGCCGCCTGGACGTCGGCGAGTACCAGGACCGGGTCGACGCCGCCATGCGCGCCCGCGTGTACACCGAGCTCGACGTCCTCATCTCCGACCTCCAGCAGCTCCCGCCGCCGGGCTACCGGGAGGCGTCGATGGAGCCGACCCGGGAGCTGCGGCCCCAGTCGCTGTCGAAGGCGAACCAGCAGCTGCGCGACTCCGCGGAGGAGCGCTCCTCGAAGTGGAAGATCGCGGGCGTGGCCGTCGCGATCGCCGCGGCGGCGTGCCTGGTGATCTTCCTGCTGTCCCCGGAGCTGTTCCTGTACATCGCGATCGGGGTCCTGGTGGTCCTGGTGCTGTTCGTGGTGGCGGCGTTCTCGGGCCTGTTCTGACCGTCAGGCCGCCGGGTAGGCGGGCCACTTCCCGGGGTTGAGGTGGTAGGCGGCGAGGGCGTTGGCGTGGCCGTGCCCAAGGCCGTGCTCGGCCTTGAGGTGGTCGACGACCGCCTTGTGGCCGGTGAGGCCGCTCGCCTCGATGTCGGCGAGCCAGTCGGCGATCGGGCGCCCGTACTTCTGCTCGATGGACGGGAAGTACGAGGTCGGTCCCTTGGGCTGGTCGCTCATGCGGTGCTCCTTCGTGCGGCGCGAGTGCCTGACGGTGTCACCCTTGCAGACGAGATCCGGGGCCGGGATTCATCGGCGAACGCGGAAGGGGCGGCCGGGGTCACACCCGGCCGCCCCTTCGATCGTGCGCCTAGCGCGGCTCGATGTCGCAGTTGTTGAGGACCCCCTGGCGCAGGACGCCGAGGGCGCGCTCGGAGACGACGAGGCTGCCGTCGGAGGCGGCGCCGAAGTCGTCGGACCCGGCGGTGCCGGTGAGCTGGAGCCACTGCCACTTGGGCAGGTCGATGGGGCCGTCGGCGAGCTCTTCGGCGTCCTCGCCGAGGACGACCTCGGCGTCGGCGAAGCGGTAGCCGGACAGTCCCGCCTCACCGATGAGGCCGGCCAGGTGCTCCGTGACGACGAAGCAGGGGGTCGACTCCAGGATCTCGTCGCCGAGCCAGTCCTGGATCACGTACTGGAGCCGGGACACGACGGGCGGGTGCACCGAGGTGTCCATGACCGTGTCCTCGCCGAGCTCGCCGGCGACTTCGGGCTCCAGAAGGTAGTAGCTCATTGGCGAATCCTAACTTAAGGGACGGACGGATTGAAGTTCGTGCCCAGCTTGAGGTCGATCCTCGTCGCTTGGTCGAGGATCTGCTGCCGGGTGGCGTTGGGGTGGCTCTTGTAGAACTGGTTCCACTCCTTGCGGATCTCGCTCAGGTGGACGCGGCTGTTCACCTGCCCCTTGGGGATGCCGCGGAGGTTCTGGAGCGAGTGCATCTCGGCGGCGCTGAAGCGGCCCGGGTAGCGGCGCAGGACCTGCTGCTCGACGGCGTGGTGGACGACCACCTTGCCCTTGAGCTTGGGGTGCTGCTTGAAGAACGTGCCCTTGTAGTCGTTGTTGAGGGCGTTGCCGACCCTGGCGCGCCAGCGCGAGCGCGTGGCCTTCTGCGCGGTGCTCTTGACGGTCTTGTTGACCCAGTTGCCGCCGCCCTTGCCGGTGCGGAAGAACTTGGTGTTGCTGATGAGACCGGAGATGATCTTGGCGCCCTTGGCGGTGGTCTTCCGCGCGGCGCGGGTGCGCATCCTAACCATTGAGCACCGACTCAATTGCCATGTCGAGCAGCATGTCGATGAGCTTGGAGGTGATCATCTTGAAGATGGGGATCTCCAGCAGCGAGGCGCCGAAGGTCACCACCGCGGTCGCGATCGCCTGGGCGATCTGGATCGCGAGGGTGATGAGCTGGACGATCATCTGCATCTTCAGGGCCAGGACGACGCCGGCGGCGATCATGAGGCCGATGCTGATGATGTTGGAGGGCTCGCCGATGTCCGCGATGTTGCGGACGGCCGACTCGCCGTCCTCCCACTCGGACTTGAACGCCGCGATCTCCTCGCCGATGTTGTTGTCGATGACGGTCTTGGCGGCGGCGTCGAGCTTGTCGATCGCGCCGGTGATCTGGTCGGCGAGGTTCGTCCAGGTGTCGCCGAGGTTGTAGAGCTTCTCCTCGTCGGGCTCGGGCCAGTCGTAGCCGAGCATGCTGAGAAGGCTTCTCAGCTCGGAGGGCAGTTGCAAACCCACTGGGGTCTCCTTCGAAGGGAGGGGACACTGCGGAGCGTCCGGGGTACGGAGCGTTATGAAGGAGTTGATGCGGGCCGGTGCCGGCGGCCGTTGGGGGGGGAGGGGGAGAGGGGGGAGGGAGGACCGGGTCTACTTGCCGAGCTCGGCGAGGATCCGCTGGAAGATCCGCTCGATCTCGCTGTCGTTGGCGTCGTGGTCGTCGGCGATCTGGCGCAGGCTGTTGGCGTAGTCGCCGAGGTCCTCGATGTTGGTGGTGATGCACTCGATGATGGCCTCCATGCAGCACTGGTGGGCCAGGTCGAGGAGGCTGCCGATCATGTCGCCGCCGAAGGAGTCCGAAAGACCCTCTACAGAGGACTTGAACTGGTCGAACAGGCCCTGCACCATCTCGGTGGCGGCGTCGAGCTGCTGTGCGCCCTCGCGGATGGAGTCGGTCTCGATCTTCACGACCATGTCATTTCCCCCCTTGGAGTTTCGCCATGACCTGGCTGATGTGCGCGGTCATGTCGCGCATCTGGCGCACGCCCTGCTCCTGGATCTGGGCGACGGCCGCGCCGATCGCCTCCAGGTCGGGCGTGGGCACGTCGGCCGAGAGCGCCTCGGCGCGGGCGTCGAGTGCGGCGTTGACGGCCTTCGCGATCTCCACTTCGAGGAACTCGGTGCCCTCCTTGAGGACGCGCTCCTCGGCGAAGCGGAACTTCGTGACGCGGCCGTTCGGGCCTAGGGTGACCTCGATGCGTCCGTCGGCCGATTCGGCGGTGACGGACTGCACCGGTCGCTCCTGCTGCTGTCTGACTTCGTCGAGCGCCGAGCGGGCTTCCGCCAGCTGCTGGGCGATCGCTTCCTCACCGAACATGCCGCCTCCGGGGGTCTCAGTGGACTCGGTGTGGCCTCCAGCATAAACCGGGGCCGCCACTTTGGGGTCCCCTGAATGTGCCGCTCCACCAGGGGATTCGGCAACCTTGTTCACAGTGTGTCAGGAGTTCGTGTCGTCCGCTTTCGGGGCGGTTCGGGCCCGATTCAGGCCGTTCCGCCGCGGATCGCGGCGGCCTTGGCGGGGTCGGGGAGGTAGGCGAAGTGCTCGTCCCGGTCGCAGCGGAGCCAGCCGTCGCGGACGTGGAGGCGGGCGACCTGGACGGTGGAGCGGCGCCCGCCGCCGGGGTGGGTGAAGTAGAAGAGGTACGCCTCGTCGGGGCCCTGGGTGAGGGCCATGGCGTGGTGGCCGAGGGCCTCGTCGTAGGCGCGGCGGCCGGGTCCGGCGAGGAGCGGGACGGGCTGGCGGTGCCAGTGGTCGAGGTCGGTGGAGCGGTGGACGAGGAGGCCGGACCAGCCGTCGGTGACCATCCAGTAGACGCCGCCGAGGGCGAACACGGTGGGGCCCTCCTGGGCCTGGTCGGTGACGGCGGGGCCGGCGGGGGTCCAGGCGTAGAGGTCGTCGGAGTCGGCGGTGTGGATGTGGCTGCCGCGGCGCTCGTCCTTGAACCACATGCGCCACCTGCCGTCCGGGAGGCGGTGGACCGTGGCGTCGATGGCGCGCTCGGAGTCGGTGTCGACGGTGGACCGGTACGTCCAGGCCGCGAGGTCGGCCGAGGTGTAGTGGCGGATCTCGGCGGGGCCGGTCCAGTCCTCGCGGATGCCCTCCAGGTAGGTGACGTACATGTGCCAGGTGCCGTCGTGGCGCAGGACCTCTGGGGCCCACCAGGTGTCGTGGTTCTGGCAGTCCGGGCCGGCGGCGGTGCCGGCGTACGTCCAGGTGCGGCCGTCGGGGCTGGTGGCGTGGCCGATGTCGGTGCCGTGGACCCAGGCGACGCTGCTGTCATTCCCGATCGCGTCGGGGGCGGTGGCGCGGCGCTGGGTGTAGAAGAGGTGCCACAGGCCCGACTCGGGGTCGTGGACGACGGTGGGGTCGGTGGGGCCGTCGAAGACCGGGTCGGTGAAGAGCGGTGCGGGGGCCCGGAGGTCGTCGGGGTTCGAGGCGGGACCGGTCGTCATGGTTCCTCCATGGTGGTCGGCGGCCGGGGGTGGCCGGGCCTGGTGGGGTGCTTGAAAGGTAGCGTAGGCAAACGCTTTCTACAACCTGCGTCCGCGCCCGCCCACTGCCGTCCGGTCCGGCGAGGATCGTCGCCTCCAGCGCCCGAGTGCGCAGAATGCGCCCGAACGAGTGATCCGGTACCGTTGTGCGCATGGACCTCAACGCGGACCTGGGGGAGGGTTTCGGCCGCTGGGAGCTCACCGACGACGCCGCACTGCTGCGGATCGTCACGAGCGCGAATGTCGCGTGCGGTTTCCACGCCGGGGACCCGGCCACGCTCCAGCGCGTGTGCGCCCTCGCCGCCGCGGCGGGGGTGCGGATCGGGGCGCAGGTCTCCTACCGGGACCTCGCCGGGTTCGGGCGGCGCGAGATGGACGTGCCGCCGCGGGAGCTCGCCGCCGAGGTCGCGTACCAGATCGGGGCGCTGCGGGTCTTCGCCGAGGCGGCCGGGTCGCACGTCGCCTACGTCAAACCCCATGGCGCCCTTTATCATCGGGCCGGACGGGATGCGGCCCAGGCCGCGGCCGTCGTGGAAGGCGCGCGCCTCGCGGGGGTGGGGGTCGTGCTGACGCAGCGGGGGAGCGAGCTCGACCGCGCCGCGGCGGGGGCCGGGCTGCGGGTCGCGGGCGAGGCGTTCGCGGACCGGGGCTACCTGGGGGACGGGCGCCTGGTGCCGCGGGGGGAGCCGGGGGCGCTCCTCGGGGCCGGGGCCGCGGTCGCGCAGGCGGTCGACCTGGCCGCCGACGGCGAGGTCACCGCGATCGACGGGAGCCGCGTCCCTGTTGCGGCCGAGTCGATCTGCGTGCACGGCGACGGTCCCGACGCGGTCGCGGTCGCCGCGTCCATCCGGGCCGCATTGGACGAACGAGGCATCGACGTGGAGGCTTTCTCGTGAGCACCGGAAGAACGACCGCCGCCCACCGGCTCAGGCCACTCCCGGCCGGGCCCAGGGGCATCCTGATCGACTGCGGCACGACGGCCGCGGCCCGCGCCTGCTACCGCTCGCTCCAGAACCGGCGCATGTCCGGGCTGCTGGAGGCCGAAGACCTCGTCCCGGGGGCGACCACGGTCCTCGTCGACGGCGTCGACGAGCCCGAACTCCTCGCCGCCGAGCTGCCGGGCTGGCCGCTCGCCGAGGAGCCCGAGGCCGCCGGCGAGGCGGTCGAGATCCCCGTCTGCTACGACGGTCCCGACCTCGAAGCCGTTGCGGCCCTGTGGGGTGTGAGCACCGACGCGGTCGCCGACATCCACTCGGGGATCGAGTACGAGGCGGCGTTCTGCGGCTTCTCCCCCGGCTTCGCGTACCTCGAAGGGCTCCCCGAGCGGTACCAGGTGCCGCGCCGCGAGAGCCCGCGCACGAAGGTCCCGGCCGGGTCAGTCGCGATCGCCGGGCCCTACACGGGCGTGTACCCACGCTCCAGCCCCGGCGGCTGGCAGCTCATCGCGACCATGACGAACCCGGGGCGGCTGTGGAACGAGCACCGCGAACCCGCGGCGCTCCTGGTCCCCGGCACGCGGGTGCGGTTCGCGGCGGTGCGCGTATGAGCCACATCGAGATCCTGCGCGCGGGCGTGCTCACGACCTGCCAGGACGCGGGCCGGCCCGGCTGGGGGCACCTCGCGGTGCCGCCCTCCGGCGCGGCCGACCATCCTTCGTGGAGGCTCGCGAACCAGCTCGCGGGCAACCCGACCGGGGCGTGCGCCCTGGAGACGACCCTGAACGGCGCCACCGTGAAGGCGCACCGGAACGTCACCGTGGTCGTCGGCGGGGCGCCGTGCGCGGTCACCGTCGACGGGCGGCCCGAGTCGTGGGGGCAGCCGGTGAAGCTCCAGGCCGGGTCGGTGCTCGACGCCGGGCCCGCCGAGGTCGGCGTCCGCTCGTACCTGGCGTTCTCCGGTGGGCTGCACCCGAAGTCGAGCCTCGGCTCGCACTCGACGTGCTTGCTGTCGGGGCTGGGTCCGGCGCCGCTGAAGGACGGCGACACGATCCCGCTGGGCCCGAGCCTCGCGCATCCGCCGCTGCCGACGCAGTGGCCGGCGCCGTGGGCGGGCATCGGCGAGGAGATCGTCATGAAGCTCCACCTGGGGCCGCGGCTCGAATGGTTCCGGCCCGAGGCGGTCGCGGAGCTGACGCGCGGTGTGTGGACGGTCTCGGAGCACTCCAACCGGATCGGGCTGCGCCTGGAGGGTCCGGAGCTCAAGCGCGTCAACCCGGGTGCGGAGCTGCCGAGCGAGGGCATCGCGGCCGGGGCGCTCCAGGTGCCGCCGAACGGCCAGCCGATCCTGTTCGGCGCCGACCATCCCACGACCGGCGGCTACCCGGTCGTCGGCGTCGTCGGCCCCGAGGCCCGCGCCGCGGGCGCGCAGGCGCGCCCGGGGACCAGGATCCGGTTCGTCCCGATCCCGATGCCCCACTGGAGCAAGCGGGGATAGTGACGGCGGGCCGGTCGTGGGAGTGCGGCTGATGGGCCTGCGGCGTAAGGCAACATGGCTATGAGCGGTGTGCTGTACCCGCCGGGATGCGGTTCGGCATTCGGTCGAGGGTCGCTCGCCGCGCGGTGCAGTACGCCGATCCGGCCTGGGCTCGGCCTGGCGTTCCTGCCGGGATCGGAATCAGGATGCGTTGCGGCGCAAGACGACCGTGCCGCGCTCGTGCGGAAGGCGCTCGACGGTGAAGTCGGGGTGGGCGTCGGCCCAGCGGGCGGCGATGGCGCGCTCGTCGGGGCGGTCGGCGTCGTCGAGCACCACGAGGGCGTCCTTCGCGAGCCGTTCGGCGAGCACCGGCAGCGCCGGGAAGCGGGCCTGCGGGCCGGTCTGGGCGGGCGGGCCGTCCACCAGGAGCAGTTCGATCTCGTTGAGGGGCAGCAGGCTCGGGTCGTACCAGCGCCAGATCTCGCCGCCGAGGTCGACATCGGTCAGGGGCGCGTCGACCACGCGGCCCCAGCCGCCGAGGCCGCGCGACTCCAGTTCGGCGCGGGTCTGCGCGGCGTAGTGCGGGTCGTGCTCCAGGGCCGTCACCTGCCCCGAGCCGATCGCACGGGAGACGAGCGCGAGGACCACCGTGCTCGTCCCGGAACCGCATTCGAGGACCCGCGCGCCGCCGCGGGCGACGACCTCCTCGGCGAGGAACCGGGTCAGCTCGGGCCCGGCGGCCCAACCGCGCATCCGCGGCAGCGCCCCGCGGGCCCCGGTCAGGTGGTAGAGCGCCAGCAGGTCCTCGACCTGCGCGTACCCGGTCCGCGCGGCCGCCTTGGCGGCCTTGCGGTCCGCCCGCGCCTCGGCCTCGATCGCGTCGAGCCGCCGGTCGATGCCCGCCTGCGCCTCACGCACGCCCGCGACCGCTTCGCCGAGGCCCTTGAGCCGCTCGGTCAGCTCGATGAGCAGCATCCGGTCGGACGGTCCCATGGCACTGCCCCCTTCGCGGGCTCGTCGCACATTGGGCCCACCCTAGGACAGATCCGCGACCGATGCCAGTAGCCCGCCCGCCCCGAAGCCAGTCCACCAGCGGCGCTGTCACCCGATCGCCCCCACTCGCGGCTCGCGGCTCACGGCTCACGGCTCACGGCTCACGGCTCACGGCTCACGGCTCACGGCTCACGGCTCACGGCTCACGGCTCACGGCTCACAACCTATGCGCGATATCGAGAGGCTTGCCGCGCTGCCCGCCCTCCCCCTCCCCCTCCCCCTCCCCC
>NZ_FNGF01000002.1 GCF_900102815.1 Glycomyces sambucus | reverse complement strand
CGTTCTACCTGAAGAACCGCAACGACAACTCCGGCGACCCCGACATCGTCAGGCAGTTCGGGAACTTCGACGACCTGCCCATCGCCGGACGCTGGAGCTGATCCCCGGTCCGGACGCTGATGCCGCCCCGGTGGGCCGCCGGTTCACGGCAGCCCACCGGACTCTCAGCGGGGGCCGCGTACGACGCGGGCCTCCGCCCCCTCAGGAATAAGCGCATCACCCGCAACGGGACACGCTTCCCGTTGCGGTGCCCGAGGAACGAAGGGCTCGACATGAACAACCTCTACCGCCCCCTGAACCTGAGCCGCCGCACCCTGCTGCGCGGCAGTGCAATCGCCGGGGCCGGCCTCGCCGGACTGCCCTTTTCCGGGGCGTTCGCCTCCGGCGCGGCCGCCGCTGTCGCGGCGCCGAGCATCATCGCGTGCCCGACCTGGGGCGCCCGCGCTCCCGGTCCGCTGGACGTGCTGACCCGCAACCCCGACAAGATCCTGATCCACCACACCGCCGGCCCCAACAGCACCGACTACTCCGCCGCTCACGCGCACGCGGTCGCCCGCAGCATCCAGAACCACCACATGGACGTCAACGGCTGGACCGACTCCGGCCAGCACTTCACCGTCAGCCGCGGCGGACACGTCCTCGAAGCGCGCCACCACAGCCTGCCGCGGCTCCAGGCGGGAAGCGGCATGGTCTTCGGCAGTCACTGCCCCGACCAGAACGACCAGGCCATCGGCATCGAGAACGAGGGCACCTACACCACCGCCGCACCGACCGCCGCCCAGTACAACAGCCTGGTGCAGCTGTGCGCCTACATCTGCGCGCAGTACGGGCTCCCGGCGACGGCGATCTTCGGACACCGCGACTACCGGGCGACCGCGTGCCCAGGGGACCGGTTCTACGGCATGATCCCGCAGCTCCGCGCCGACGTCGCGGCCCGGATGGGCGGCGGCGACCGCGTGGGCCTGTACCGGCCCGGCACCGGGACCTTCTTCCTGGAGGGCCTGGGTTCCGCTCGGTTGGGTGATGCCGGTCTGGTCCCGATCGCCGGGGACTGGAACCGCGACGGCGTCGACTCGATCGGCGTGTACAAAAAGGACAACCAGACGTTCTACCTGAAGAACTCGAACACCTCCGGAGTCGCCGACGGCGCGTTCCGCTTCGGCAACGAAGGCGACATCCCGCTGGTGGGGGACTGGGACGGCGACGGGTACGACACGATCGCGGTGTACCGGCCGGACAACCAGACGTTCTACCTCAAGAACCGCAACGACAACTCCGGGGAGGCCGACGGCGCGTTCCGGTTCGGGAGCAAGGGCGACATCCCGCTCGCGGGGAACTGGGACGGGGACCAGTACGACACGATCGGCGTCTACCGGCCCGACAACCAGACGTTCTACCTCAAGAACCGCAACGACAACTCGGGAGAGGCCGACGGCGCCTTCAGATTCGGGAACAAGGGAGACCTGCCGGTGGTCGGGAACTGGGACGGCGACGCCTACGACACCATCGGCGTGTACCGGCCCGGCACGCAGTCGTTCTACCTGAAGAACCGCAACGACAACTCCGGTGAGGCCGACATCGTGATCCGGTTCGGCGAGCGCGACGACCTCCCCATCTCCGGCCGCTGGAGATGAACTTCCGCCTGTACCGGCACGCCGGCCGGTACAGGCGGGACCGTTCGCCGATCGACCGGGCCGGCGCCCCTCACGCCGGCCCGGGGCCGGGCATGCCGTCGGCGTGGCCGTTCAGCTTGCCTCGGACCGCGTCGGCGCCGCGGTGCTCGATCGCCTCCAGGATCTCCAATGCGAGCCGGTAGTACCTGCGGGCCTTGGATTCGTCGCCGAGCGCGGTGAAGGCGTCCCCGAGGCGGTCGAACGTGCCGGCCGCGTCGTGCACGGCGCCGGTCCGGCTCAGGTGGTGCTCCAGGGCCCGCTGGTAGGACCGGGCGGCCTCCTCGTACCGACCGGCGTGGAACTCGGCCGACCCCAGACTGTCCCAGGCGAATGCCTCGCCTCTGCGGTTGCCCAGCCCGCGGTACAGCGCGATGGCGCGCTCGCAGTGGTCCCGGGCCTTGTCGGTGAAGCCGAGCCGCGCGTTCAGCCATCCGAGGTTATTGAGCGAGTCGGCCTCGCCCGAGCGGCGGGCGATGCGGCGGTTGAGGTCCAGTGCCCGCTCGTTGTACTCGATCGCGTCCGCGTACCTCCCCGAACCGTCGGCGAGCGCGCCGAGGTTCTCCAGCGTGCTCGCCTGCCCGGCCAGGTCTCCGGCCTCGCACGAGGCCCGGTACGCCTCGGCGAAGTGCTCCTCGGCCTCGGCCTCGTTCCCCAGTCTCGTGTGCGCCTGGCCGAGGACCCGCAGCGACATCGCCTGCCGCCGCAGGTCGCCGGCGGCCCGCGCGCAGGCGAGCGCGTGGCCGTGGACCGGGAGCCAGTCGCGCGATCCGACGCGGCGCTGCTGGTACCCGGCCAGCGCCCACGCCAGTACCCACGTCGCGTCGTACCTGCCGGCCTCGGCGCCGTCGGCGACCAGCGCGGTCAGCGTGCCGTACTCGTCGGAGAACCAGCGCACCGCCTCGTCCGCGCCCTGCGGCCGGGCCACCGCCACGGCCCGGTGCGGAGGATCGAGCGCCACCGGGGCGCGTTGGGGGTCGAGCTGGAGCGCGGCGTGGTGGGCGGAGTGCAGGTAGTGCCCGGTCAGGCGGTCGAGGGCGGCGGCGCGGCGCGCGGGCGCGTCCTGACGCTCGGTCAGCTCCATCGCATAGGCGCGCAACAGGTCGTGGAACGAGTACCGCCCGGTCGGCGCCTCGGTGAGCAGGCAGGCGCGGACGAGCTCCGCCAGGGCCGGCCGGGCCCGGTCGAGGGGTTGTCCGACGAGGCTCGCGGCCGCGGTCGCCGAGACCTCCCGGCCGGGATGGATCGACAGGAGTCGGAACATGCGCCCGGCCTCCCGGCCGAGCAGCCGGTAGGACCATGACAGCGCCGCGCGCACGTCGGCTCCCGTGTCGCCGCCGAGGGCGTTGAGACGGTCCCGGCGGTCGTGCAGGTCGGCGAGCAAGTCCGTCAGCGGCCTGCCGGGGTGCAGCGACGCCCGCGCGGCGACCACGGACAGCGCCAAGGGCAGCCCGGCGCACAGCGCGGCGATCTCCGCGGCGGCCTCCGGCTCGGCCCCGACCCGGTCGGTGCCGAGCCGGGCCGCGAGCAGGGCGCGGCTCTCCGGCGGCGTGAGCGGCGACAGGCCGACCGGCTGGGCGCCGAAGCCCGATACCAGGCCCGCCATGCGATCGCGGCTGGTGACGATGGTGAGGCAGCCGTCGCCGCCCGGCAGCAGGGGCCGCACCTGTTCGGCGTCGCGCGCGTTGTCGAGCAGCACCAGCACCCGGCGCTCGGCCATCAGCGTGCGGTAGGCCCCGACACGCGCCGCGACCGCGTCGGGAATGGACTCGGGGGACACCCCGAGCGACAGCATGAGGTCGTGGAGCACGTCGGCCGGGGCGGCCGGTCGCCCGCTCGCGCTGAAGCCGGACAGGTCGGCGTACAGCTGGCCGTCGGGGAACCGCCCGGCGAGTCGCCGCGCCCAGTGCACCGCGAGCGCCGTCTTCCCGGTACCGGCCATGCCCCAGACCACGAACATCGACCGGCCGCCGACGCTCCGGGAGGTCTCCAGTTCGCGCAGTTCCGTTGTCCTGCCGACGAAACCGAGGGTGTCGACCGGTAGTTGCCGCGGGACCGCGTTCGCGCCCGCGCGCGGCCGGGGCGCCCCGCCCCACCGCAGGCGCCGGCCGGCGAGCAGTTCCGCGTGCAGCCGTTTGAGGTCCGCTCCCGGGTCGGTGCCCAGCTCATCGGCCAGGCGCCGCCGCACCGAGTCGCAGACCTGGAGCGCTTCGGCCGATCGTCCGGTGCGGTCGAGCACGACCAGCAGCCGGGCCCAGACCGATTCCCGGAGGGGAAAGCGGTCGGCCAGCTCTCGCAGTTCGACCGCGGCGTCACCGTACCGCTCCGACTCCAGGTCGAGGTCGGTCCGCCGTTCGACCGCGGCCACGTACCGCTCCCACAGCCGAGGCGCCTGGGTGTCGGCCAGCCACTGGGATTCGACGCCCTCGAACGGATCGCCCCGCCACAGGGACAGCGCCTCTTTCAGCAGGCCGTACTCGGCTTCGACGGGGGCGTTCGCGGCGGTCGACAGGAGACGGTCGAACAGCTCGGTGTCGACGTCCTCGGGCGCGACGGCCAGCGTCAGGCCCGCGCGGTGGTTCTGGAGCCCGTCCGCGCCAACGACCGCGCGGAGCCGCCCGGCGTAGGTCTGGAGGCTGCGGCGCGGATGGTCCGGCGGCGACTCGCCCCACATGGCGGTGCCGAGCTGCTCCCAGGACACGCGACGCCCCGGAGTCAGCGCCAGCACGGCCAGCATCGACCGCAGGCGGCCGGTCGTCAGCGCCAGATCGACCCCGTCGACGCCGATGCTGAAGGGCCCCAGCATGTGCACTCGCAGACCGGACATCGCCCTCCCTCCGCGGAGATCGGCACGGGTCGAAGCTATAGCACCCGGCGCTCCCCGGTCGAGATCCACAGGGGTGGTTTGGAAACCGTTGGAATCGCTGTACGCGGAGCGCCGCGCCGAGGCGCGACGGCGCATCGGTGCTCACCGGCAAAGCGCGCGAGGTCCTGACCGGCATGTCGGCGGCGATGCTCCCTGGAGCCGGCGCCCCGCTGCGTGGATCCGCTCCGGGCCGGGGCTGTACGAGTCGGTGGCGTCCATGCCGTGGATGGCGGTGCGCGGCAGCTTGCAGTAACCTACTGACTGTTCAGTCAGTTTAGGGAGCGGTGTGCGACATGGCGATGATCCGTTACGACTACCGTTCGGAGGTGCTCGAGCTGAGCACGTCCTTGACGGCCTGCGTCCCCGATGAGGCGCCGCCGGCCGAGGGGTACCCGGTGCTGTTCCTGCTGCACGGGCTGAGCGACGACGCGACGATGTGGGCGCGGAAGACCGCGCTGGAGCGGCATCTGCAGGCGTGCGCGTTGCCGATGCTGGTGGTCATGCCGCAGGCCCACCGCTCGTATTACACCGACGAGGCCCACGGCATCGACCACTGGACGCACGTGACCACCGAGGTCCCCGCGGTCGTCGCGCGCACCTTCCGGGCCAGCGCCGAGCGCCGGGACACGTACGTCGCGGGGCTGTCGATGGGCGGGTACGGGGCGGTGAAGTGGGCGCTGCGCGAGCCGGAGCGGTTCGGTGCGGCGGCGAGCTTCTCAGGGGCGCTCGGCCTGGCCCAGCGAACCGTCGACCCCCTCGCGGCCGGGGCTCTTGACGGCCGGCTGTGGGACACCGTCTTCGACGGCCGGGACGTCACCGGTACGGAGCACGACCTGCTCCGCCTGCTGGAGTCCGCGCCCAGAGCCGCACTCCCGCCGCTGCGCGTCAGCTGCGGGACGGACGACCCGCTGCTGGCGGAGAACGAGCGGTTCATCGCGTCCGCGCGGGGGCTGGGGATCGACCTGGCGGTGGACATCGGCCCCGGCGCGCACACGTGGGACTACTGGGACGCCCAGCTCCAGGCGTTCCTCGCATGGCTTCCCGCCGCCGCCGGGAGCGGGCTCGCCAACGCGTGAACCTCAAGCGCTCCGGGGACCGTTTCGCAAGGTGCGCAACTGGTCCCGCGCCCACTGGGCCGCGATCTCCTGCGCCGGCATCGACCGGTTCGCCAGCCAGGCGGTCTCCAGGCCGTTGACGAAGGCGAGGATCTCCATGGCCTTGCACCGGGGGTCGACGTCCTCCCGCAGCACCCCGTCCTCCTGGGCGCGCGCGAGCGCCAGCGCGACCTTCTCCACCCCCGCCTCGTAGGCGCCGCGGAGGCGTTCGCTGATCGCGTTGTCCTCGCTCGCGTTCTCGGCGACCAGCACCGTGTGCATCCCGACCATGTCGGAGTCGTCCGGCCACCGCCCGACGGCCTCGACCACCGCGGTGAAGACCTCGAGCCCCGGGCGGTCGTCGTCGTCCCACGTGAAGTACCGCTCGCGCTCGTCGCGGCGGTCGAGTACGGCGTGGAGCAGCAGCTCCTTGGTGTTGTAGTGGTAGATGAGGCCCGGCTGCGACACCCCGGCCTGCTCCGCGATCTGCGCGAGCGACGTGCCCCGCGCGCCGTGCCGCGCGATGAAGTAGGTGGCCGCCTCGAGGATGCGCTCGCGCCGTGCGCGGCCCCGTGCCGCCGCCCCCTGACCGGGGTCGCCGCTCGTCATCGCGGGTTCCTCGCGGCGGTCTTCGCGCTGGTGGGGGGCGCGGCGGTGCGCCTGACGGGCCGATCGGAGATGCTCATCCTTGAATACTAACTGAATAGTCAGTAGGATCGATTCGAGTATCCTGACTGAGTAGTCAGGATGGAAGGATTCGATCCCATGGCAACGTCGCCGAACATCCCCCGCCGGACCGCCCTCGGAGCGCTCCTCGCGCTCCCCGCCGCGAGTGCCCTGTCCGCCTGCGGCGCACCGGGCTCCGGCCCGGCCACCACCGCGCCGCGCCCCATCGGCACCGAACTGCCCGGTGAGCCGACCACCTTGACGATGCGGGCCAACGCAGACCAGGCCCCGCTCTGGGAGGCACTGGGAAGCGCGTTCGAGCACGCGCACCCGCAGATCACCGTCGAGCTCGTCACCGAGGACTTCGCCGCACTCCAGCAGAACGGCCCGCGGTACCTCGCCTCCCAGGACGCCCCCGACCTGCTCCGGTTCCCCTCACCCGGCGACGCGGTCGCCGACGGCCTGCTCCTCCCGCTCCAGCCGTACGCCGAGGCGTACGGCTGGGAGGACTTCCCGGAGACGCAGCTCAACCAGTGGCGGATCGCCGCGGACGGGTACACCCGCGGCGAGGGCGACCTGTACGGCCTGGGGATCGGCTTCGCGCTCGTCGGCCTCTACACGAACACGACCGCGCTCGACGAACTCGGGCTCCCCCTGCCCGCGTCGCTCGAGGCGATGGCCGAGGCCATGGCCGCCGCGACGGAGGCGGGCCTGACGGCGCTCGTCGCAAGCCAGGCGGGCCTGTCGAACATCCTCCAGAACCTCATGCAGGCGACCGCCGCGGAGCAGGTGTCGGACTGGGTCCTCGGCAAGCCCGGGGCGACGATCGAAGGCCCCGAGACCGAAGCGGCCGCCGCCACCCTCCTCGACTGGCGGGACCGCGGGTACCTCGCACCCGACGTCCTGGCCGTCGACGACGCGGCCGCGCTGTCGGCCTTCACCGGCGGTCAGGGCCTCTTCTACGTCCAGGGGTCGTGGATGGCCGCCGCGGTCGACCAGACCGCCACCGACATCGACGTGAGCTTCACGGTCGTCCCCGGGACGGGACCCGACAGCGCCCCGACCGCGACATCCGCCCCCAACAGCTTCGTGATCCCCGCGAACGCCGAACACCCCGACGTCGCGGCGGCCTTCCTGAACTGGGCCTCGACCGACCCCGAGGCCCGCGACCTGCTGGTCGCCACCGCCGGCCTGCTCCCGGGCGGGCCGGTGGAGCCCGAGCCGACGCTCGCGAGCGAGGGGGCACTGGCCGACGCCGCCGCGGCGTTCACCGCGGTGTCGGCGGCGGACCGGTTCGTCGACTTCCTCGCCAACGCCAGCGCCGGGATGCTGACCGGGACCCTCCAGCCCCAGATCGACCTGCTCATCGACGGGCAGAGCGATCCCGCGACCTTCCTGTCGCGGCTCCAGGAAGACGTCGAGCGTGAACGTGCGTGACACCGGCCGGGATCGCGCGGGCCTGCTCTGGGTCCTGCCCGCACTGGGCTTCTACGCGTGCTTCGTCCTCTACCCGCTGACCCAGACCGCCCGCTACTCGCTGTACGACTGGAACGGCATCGGGGAGGCCACGTGGGTGGGGCTGCGGAACTACCTCACCGTCCTCACCGACCCGACGCTGCGCGACTCCGTCGTGCACGCGCTGGTCCTCATCCTGTTCTTCACGGTCATCCCCGTGTCGATCTCGCTGCTGGCGGTCGCGACGATGGGAAGGCTGCGCACCGGCGCGTTCGTCAGCGCGGCCCGCACCGTCCTGTTCCTGCCGCAGATCATCCCGCTGGTCGGCGCGGCGATCATCTGGACGTGGATGTACTCCGACCAAGGGGCCGTCAACCAGGTCCTCCGCGCCGTCGGCCTCTCGGCGCTCGCGCGGCCGTGGCTCGCCGACTTCGGCACGGCGCTGGCGGCGGTCGGGCTCATCGGCAGCTGGGTCTCGACCGGGTTCTGCTTCGTCCTCCTCATGGTCGGTGCGGGGAAGATCGATCCGGCCCTGTACGAGGCCGCGCGCCTCGACGGCGCGAACGCGGCGCAGGAGTTCCGGCACATCACCTTGCCGGCCCTGCGCAACGAGATCGGCGTGGCGGCCACCATCACCACGATCGCGGCCCTGTCCTCTTTCGACATCGTCTACGTGTCCACCGGCGGGGGACCGGGCTTCTCGACCATGGTTCCGGGGGTGCAGATCATCCGCCTCGCGTTCACGACCGGCGAGGTCGGCCTCAGCTCGGCGCTGGCGATCGTGCTGCTGGCGCTGGTGCTCGCCGTCGTGCTCCCCATGCAGGTCTCCAACCGAAAGGCGCGTCCGTGAACCGCGGCATCCAACTCCGTGAACGCGTGATCCTCGGCGCGATGATGGCGATCTCGATCGTGCCCTTCGTCGGGGTCCTCTTCACCTCGCTGCATCCACAGGGGATCGTGCCGGAGGGGATCTCCTGGCCCGCCTCGCCGCAGTGGGGCAACTACCTCGACGCCTGGAGCATCGGGAACATCGGGGAGCTGCTGTGGTCGAGCACGCTCATCGTGCTCGCCGTCGTGCCGGTGGGCGTGCTCGTGTGCACCATGGCGGGGTTCGCCCTGGGGCACCTGCGCACACCGGGCCGGGCCCTGATCAGCACCCTGTTCCTGGCCGGGCTCGCGGTCCCGTTCGAATCGGCGATCGTTCCGCTGTACTACCAGGCGGAGGCACTGGGCACGCTCAACACCCGGTGGGCGATCATCCTGCCGATGATCGGGCTGCTGGCGCCGTTCGGGGTGTTCTGGATGTCCGCGCACTTCCGCGGGGTGCCCTCCGCGATCAGCGAAGCGGCGCGCATGGACGGCGCCGACACGATCCGACTGTTCCTCCACGTGCACCTGCCGCTGGCGCTCCCCGCGATCAGCACCCTGGCGCTGCTCCAGTTCATCAGCACCTGGAACCAGTTCCTGGTCGCGTCGGTGCTCGTCGACGACCCCGGCATGCGCACGATGGCCGGCGCGCTCGGCGCGTTCCAGGGCGAGCACCGCACCGACGTCGTCCTCCTGTGCGCGGGGGCGGTGACGATCATGCTCCCGACCGTGCTCCTCTTCCTGTTCCTCCAGCGCAGGTTCGTCACCGCGCTGCTCGCCGGGGCCGTCAAGTAGCCGGGGCCGGGTGCAGGGTGCCCCGCCGTCCTCGGTCGGTGCCGTGGGCGGCGGGCGAACCGGTCAGTCGAGTTCGACTGCGAAGTGGAATGCCCTGATGGTCAGGCGCTCTCGCATGTAGAAGCGGTGGGCGTCGCGCCGGTGGGTTCCGGAGTCGAGGTGGAGTGCGGTGCAGCCGAGTTCGCGTGCCCGCTGCTCGAGGTACTCCAGGAGGGCGCGGCCGACTCCTGTCGAGCGGGCGTCGGATGCCGTCACCAGGTCGTCGACGTAGAGCATCCGGCGCCGATTGGTGTTCGCCACGGTACGCCACCCCGCCACCCCCACACAGCGGCCCTCCGCGTAGGCCGCGGTGAACCGCAGGCCCTGGGCGTGCCCCTCGTCGTACACGGCGAGGAAGTCCTCGGCACTCAGGTCCGGCCTGAGTTCGCGCAGGACGGGCAGCAGCTCGGCGGTGAGGCGGGCGTCGCCGGGCTCGATGTCGATGATCTCCATCGTGGGATTCTATGGAGGGCGGGCCCGCGGGGGATCTGCTGCCGGTGCTCCGACGTCTCGCCCGTCCCGCATCCAGACGGGGAGAACGACTCGACCTCCCTGCTCTGCCTCGGGATTGCAGTCGCTCAGTACCTTGTGGTCATGACCACAATGCCCGTCAAAGCGAAGCGGCCCCTCGGCCGGAAGCTCGCGCTCGCGGCCCTCTGCGTGGCGGTCGCAGCCGCGGGGACGCTCGCGTACTTCCTCCTCCGGGAGGACGAGGCGACGACTCCTGAGTTTCCCGGTGACCACCATGTGATCGTCTATCTCGAACGCGATATCGATGACAGTGTCCTCGAACAGGTCGAAGCGGCGCTCCGAGACCACCCGCTGACCGAAGAGGTCCAGTTCGAGTCCCAGGCCGAAGCTTTCGAGCAGTTCCAGGACACCTTCGCGGACCAGCCCGACATCCTTGATTCCGTCGACGCGGACACGCTGCCGTCCGCCTTCCGGGTCAAGCTGACCGATGCCGACCGGTCGGAGGAGTTCATCCAGGAGTTCGCGGATGTGGAGGGCATCTACGAGGTCAGCGATCTCATGGGGGCCTACCGGTACTGGGTGCCGGCCTGTATCGAGTTCGAGGAGGAGGGCATCGGTCCTGCCGAGGACGACACCGAATCGGTCCTCTACGAGATTCAGCAGGCTTGCAGCAGTTTCGGATTCGATCTCTGAGGCCGAGACGGCACTAGACGGGGAGACGCGGCCGTCGATTTCCTTGCGAATGTCAGCCCTGGCGCGAACTGCATCAGGGATGCGGAACGGTCAGGTGCTTCGCGAGGAATGCGACGGTGAGGGCGATGATGCCTTCGACGTCGTCGTGACCGGTGAAGGTGTGGCCCGCTCCTTCGACCGGTAGGAGGGTCGAGTTCGCTCCCGAGTCCACCAGCAGTGCATGCAGCTGCTCGCTCTGGCTGAGCGGAAGTGCTTCATCGTTGGTGCCGTGGACGATCAGGAACGGCGGCGCAGTTGCGGAGACATGGCTGACCGGGCTGGCCTGTGCCGCGGGGGCCGGCAGGTCGGCGGGCGAGCCGCCGATCAGCTTCGCCCAAGGGGTGTCGGGGTTGTGCGGGTCGAGGACGCGGAGGTCGGTGAGGGGATACCAGGCGGCGACGGCGGCGATGGCGCCGTCCGTGAGCCCGGCGAGGGCGGCGAGGTGGCCGCCGGCTGATTCGCCCCACAGTCCGATGCGGTCGGTGTCGAGGTCGAACCGCGCCGAGGATTCCCGCAGGAAGGCCAGTGCCGCTTGGACGTCGTCCAGTTGGGCGGGGAACAGGGCTTCGCTCGAGAACCGGTAGTCGATCGTGGCCACGGCGATCCCGGCGTCGACGAGTGCCTGGAACACCGATCCCGGTCGCAGCGTCTCGGGCAGGAACCTGCGATCGCCGAACAGGAACGCCCCGCCGTGGATCCAGACCACCAGTGGGAACGGCCCCTTGCCATGGGGTACGTGGAGGTCGAGCGCCAGAGGCCGGAACCCGGGGATCTCGGCGTAGTTGACGCCTGCATGTTCGCCCATGGGCGCCAAAGCTAGCACGGGGGCGGCGCTCGGTTCGGTGACGTGAGGCCGGAACGCGGTCCGAGGGCCCGATCCGGTTCGGGGCGTCGGATCGGACAGTATTGCGCCTCACATCCGGGCGGGGCGCCGGTCTCTTAATAGAAATGATTGTCATTATTTCTGGGCCTCATCTCGGAAGGACCCCGCACCGATGCCCAGACTCGACGACCCGCCGGCGGCGCCATCCGCCGTGCGGCCGCGGCGGATCGCCGTTCCCGTAGCGGCGATGGCCCTCCTGCTCCCCGTGTCGGTGCTGATCGCGATCGGCGCGGGGCCCGCCTCGATCGCCCCGGCCGACACCGCCGGGTACCTGTGGGCGGCGCTCACCGGCGGCCCCATTGCGGGCGACGAGGTGAGCCGCTACCAGATCATCTGGCAGATCCGCACGCCCCGCGTCCTCCTCGCGGCCGTCGTGGGCGCCGGGCTGGGCGCCATGGGCGTCGCCGTGCAGGCCATGGTCCGCAACGCGCTCGCCGAGCCCTACCTGCTCGGCGTCTCCGCGGGCGCCGCGACCGGGGCGGTCTCGGTCGGTGTCTGGGGCGGGCTGGGCGCGCTCGGGATCTACGCCGTCTCCACCGGCGCGTTCCTCGGCGGACTCATCGCCTGCGCCGTCGTCTACCTCGCCGCCGCCAGGGCCGCCGTCCTCAGCCCGCTCCGGCTCGTCCTCGTCGGCGTCGCGATGTCGTTCGCGTTCCAGGCCGCCACGAGCGTCATCGTCTACTTCGCCCCGAACGCCGAGGCCGCGAGCACCGTCCTGTTCTGGACCATGGGCGGGTTCGGCGCGGCCGGCTGGTCCACCCTGCCGGTCGTCGCCCTCGCCGTCGCCGCGGGCATCGCGGTCCTCGCCTCCCGGGCCGGGCGCCTCGACGTCCTCTCCCTCGGCGACGAGGCCGCCGCCAGCCTCGGCGTCGACACCGGCCGCGAACTGCGGTGGCTCCTGGTCCTCACCGCGGTCGTCACCGGTGCCATGGTCGCCGTCTCCGGCGCGATCGGGTTCGTCGGCCTCGTCGTCCCGCACCTGATCCGCATCTGGGTCGGCGCCTCCCACGCACGCGTGCTCGCCGTCGCCCCGCTCGCCGGCGCGCTCCTGATGGTCTGGATCGACCTCGCCTCCCGAACCCTGGTCGCGCCCAGGGAGATCCCCGTCGGCGCCGTCACCGCCCTCATCGGGGTGCCGGTGTTCGTCTACATGCTGCGCCGCCGCGCCTACCTGTTCGGCGGGAGCTGACATGGACCTCCGCCTCCAGGACCTGAACGTCGCCCTCGACGGCGTCCGCATCGTCCGCGACCTCACCCTCGACGTCCCCTCCGGCAGCGTCCTCGGCCTGCTGGGCCCCAACGGCTCCGGCAAGACCACCGCGCTCCGCGCCGTGTACCGGGCCCTGCCTCCCGAGAGCGGCGCCGTGCTCGCCGGCGGCGACGACCTGTGGGCCCTGACCCGCCGCGAAGCCGCCCGCACCGTCGCCGCCCTCACCCAGCAGCACCGCACCTACCTCGACTTCACCGTCACCGAGATCGTCGCCATGGGCCGCCACCCGCACCGCGGCGGAGGCCGCCTCAGCGCCGACGAGCGCGCGCTCTGCCGGGACGCCATGGCCCGCACCGACGTCACCCACCTCGCCGACCGCGGCGCCCTCACCCTCTCCGGCGGCGAGATGCAGCGGGTCCTGCTCGCCCGGGCCCTCGTCCAGCGACCCAAGATCCTCGTCCTCGACGAGCCCACCAACCACCTCGACCTGCGCCACCAGCTCGACCTGCTCGCGCTCATCGCCGCAGCCGACATCACCGTCCTCGTCGTCCTCCACGACCTCAACCTCGCCGCGGCCGTATGCGACCGGATCGCCGTCCTCCAAGACGGCGCGCTCGCCGCGCTGGGCACGCCGCACGAAGTCCTCACCACCGGACTCCTCCGCGACGTCTTCGACGTCGGCGCCCAGGTCGTTCCGCACCCCCGCACCGGACGCCCCCAAGTCCTCCTCGAACTCCCCGAAACGTCCCCGACGGAAGGAACACCGAAGTGAACACCCGCACCGCCATCAGCACCGGCACCGCCCTCGCACTCGCCGGAGCGCTCGCCGCCTGCGGCGCCGACGTCGAGTCCGGCGGCGACGGCGCCACCGTCGCCGTCGACCGCTGCGGTGAGACGATCGAGTACACCGTGCCCGAGCGCGCGGTCACCTACGAGGCGGGCAGCACCGACAAGCTGCTCGTCCTCGGCCTCGCCGACCGCATCAAGGGCTACGTCATGCCCCCGGCCAACCCGCCCGTCGAGGAGTCCCCGTACGCCGCCGAGTACGCCGAACTCGAATTCCTCGGCGACGACCTCCTCAACCGCGAACTCGTGGTCGACGCCGGGGCCGACTTCGTCGTCGCCGGCTGGAACTCCGGGTTCAGCGACGAGCGCGGCATCACCCCCGAGATCCTCGACGGCCTCGGCATCCAGAGCTTCATGCACACCGAATCGTGCTTCAACTACCCGGAGTACCCCCTGGCCACGACCCCGCTGGAGGGCCTGTACACCGACCTCGAGCGCCTGGGGCGGATCTTCGGCGTCGAAGCGAAGGCCGCCGAGGTCATCGCCGACTACCGGGCGCGCGTCGCCGCCGTCGAAGCCGCCGCCCCCGAGGGCGAGCCGCTCAAGGTGTTCCTCTACGACTCCGGCACCGACCAGCCCTACACCGCCGGGAACCAGGTCCCGCCCAACGACATCTTCACCAAGGCCGGCGCCGTCAACGTCTTCGCCGACCTCGACGAGCGGTGGACCCAGGTCGGCTGGGAGTCGGTCGTGGAGTCGCAGCCCGACGTCATCGCCATCCTCGACTACCAGGACCAGCCCGCCGAGGAGAAGATCGCCTTCCTCAAGGCCAACCCCAACACCAAGGACCTCCCCGCGGTCCTCAACGACCGGTTCTTCATCCTCGACTACAACGAGGCCATCAGCGGCCCCCGCGTCATCGACGGCATGGAGTCCTTCTCCCAGTACCTCAACGGCATCCAGTGACCGCCGTGCACCAGGGAGCGCCGAGCGAGGCGCGGCTGTGGGCCGACCTGTGGCCGCTGCTGCTCGCGTCGGCGGTCGGCCTGCTCCCGTTCACCGTCTACGCGACGTTCCTGGTGCCCATCAGCCGCGACGCGGGCGCCGACGTGGCCGCCGTCGGGGCCCTCCGGGGCCTCGGCGGCATCGCCGCCCTCGCGGTCGGCGTCGCCGCCGCCCCGCTCCTCGAACGGTTCGCCAAACGCCGCGTGAGCGCGCTCGCCCTGGGCCTCCTCGCCGCCGGATCACTTGCGGCCCTGCAGGGCGGGCTGCTCGCCCTCGCCGTCTTCTGCGCCGCCATCGGGGCCGCCACCGCTCTGCTGACGCCCGCGCTCCTGGCCGCCGCCGCCGACCGCTACACCGACGCCGCGACCTCCGGCCGCGCCGCCACGCTCGTCTCCGCGGCGCAGTCCCTCGCGGCGGTCGCCGCGGGCCCGGTCATCGGCGTCATCGCCGTCCAGACCGGCTGGCGCGGCGCCCTCATCGCGACCGCCGCCGTCGCCGCCGCGCTCGCGACCGGCTTCGCGATCCGATCGGAGCCGCCCCGGCGCGGCCAGGGGGCACTACCGGGATACCGGGACGCGTTCCGCCGGCTCGCGGGCAGTCGGATGCTCCTGGTGCTCATCGCCGCCGCGTCGTTCCGCACCGCCGCCTTCATGGGCTGCCTCGCGTACATGGCCGCCTGGTACGACCACGCCTTCGACCTCGACGCCGCGGTGTTCACCCTCGTCTGGACGCTCAGCGGGCTCTCGTTCTTCCTCGGCAACTACTTCGGCGGCAGAGGGATCGGCCGCACCACGGACCAGCGCCGCGTCGCGCTCGTCCTCCTCGGCGGCATCGTCGCCGCGACCGCGGGCCTGGGACTCCTCTTCTCCGCCTCCTCGATCGCACTCGCCCTGGCGGGCAGCGCACTCCAGGCCGCCGGCCATGCGGTGGCCGCGGCCGCGATCACCGCCCTCATCGTCCGCCGCGGCGGTCCCGTGCGCTCGGCCGCTCTGAGCCTCAACGCCGCCGGAATGAGCCTCGGCACCTTCGCCGGAGCGGCCCTCGGCGGCCTCGGCCTCACCCTCTTCGGCTACCCCGGCATCGCCGTGGCGCTCGCCGTCCCGCTGCTCGGCGCCATCGCCGTCGCCGCCGCGATCGCCGTCATCACCCGCCCTGCGGCCTGACGACGCGTCTCGACCGGTGCGCGGCGACGACCACGACCGCGAGGGCGGCGGTGACGCCCGCGAGGGTCATCACGGTCGCCGGAGCGGAGTGGTCCACGACGAGGCCGCCGGTGAGGGCGCCGAGCGCGATGGTCGCCTGGAATGACGCGGTGAACAGCACCGAGGCGGCCTCTGCGGAGCGGGGTGCGGCCTTCGCGAACCAGGTCTGCGAGCAGACCGGCACGCCGCCGTAGGCCGCTCCCCAGAGGATCAGCAGGGCGAGGGCCCCGACCAGGTCTCGGCCCAGGACGGGGAGCAGGAGCGTGGCCGCGGCGACCGCGGCGGCCACTGCGGCGAAAGTGGCCCGCGGGTAACTGGACACCGTTGCGCCGCAGACGAAGTTGCCGACCATACCGGCCGCGCCGTACACGAGCAGGACGGTGGTGACGGTGCCCGGTCCCGCCCCCGAGACGTCTTCGAGGAACGGCGTCACATAGGTGTAGGCGCCGAAGTGCGCCGTCACGACGAGGAACGTCAGGACCAGCGCGGACCGCGTGCCGGTCGTCCGGAGCAGGCCGGTGAGTTCGGAGGCCCGGGTCGGGCGTTCGGCGGGCAGGCGCGGCACCGTCAGGAGCAGGGCGACGAGGGCGGCGGTGCTCAAGACGCCCAGGACCACGAAGGCCGTGCGCCACCCGGCGATGCCGCCGATGAACGTCCCGGCCGGGACGCCGAGGACCGATCCGAGCGGTACCGAGGCGAAAATAACGGCGGTTGCCTTGGCGACCGAGGCGGGCGGCACGAGGCGGCCCGCCAGGCCCGCGCCGATCGACCAGAAGCCGCCGATCGTGATGCCGACGAGCACGCGGGAGGCCAGCAGCACCCAGTACCCGGTGGCCGCGGCGGCGAGGAAGTTCGCGACCGCGAGCAGGAGGATGAAGGCGCACAGCATGATCCGGCGGTCGACGCGCGCCGTCGCGACCGTCGCCACCGGGGCGGCGACCGCGGCCAGGAGGCCCGGCATCGTCATCGTCAGGCCGGCCGTGCCGTCGGAGATCGTGAAGTCCGCGCCGATCTCGGTCAGCAGGCCGATGGGCAGGATCTCGGTGGTGACGATGGCGAAGATGCCCGCCGTCACCGCGACCACCGCCGGCCAGGCGGCGGTCGCGGCGATCGGAGCGGTGGAGTCCGTGCCGGGTGGGGCGGCTGTGCGCATGAACCTACGTCCTGTTCTGGGGCCCTTGGGGATCGAGTTCCCTCAAGCTCACCAGGCGGGGCCGCGGAGTGCTGGCAGGTTCGCGACGTCAACCGTCGCGCGGCGAGGGCCGGGCCCTTGACCCGGTGTCGGGATGGTGCGCGTCACACGCGCTTGCACTCACCTACCTTCCGGAAGGTAAAGTAGCGGGCATGAGTGCGAGACCGCAGATACTCGACGGCGCGATAGCGATGCTCCGGGCGGGCGAGTCCCTGTCCCTGGAGTCGGCCGCGAAGCACGCCGGGCTGACCAAACCGGGCCTGATGTACCACTTCCCGACCAAGGAGGCGCTGATGGTCGCCCTGGTCGACCGCGTGGTCGACGACTGGGAGCACGAGGTCGCCGCGCAGCTCGACGGCCCGCTCGATGCGGCCGCGCCCGCCGAGAGGATCGGGGCCTACCTGGAGTGGGCGCTCAAGGGCGAGGCCGACCTGAGCGACCTCGTGATGTTCGCCGACCCGCGCCTGTGCGAACGGCTCACCGCGCGCTGGAGCGAGCGGATGCGGCCCTGGCTCACCGTCCCCGACGGCCTTCCGGCCCCCGAGCGGGCCAGGCTCTCGGCAGTGCGGCTCATCGCCGACGGCCTCTGGTTCGCCGACGCGATGGACAACCTGCCCCCCGATGCGCAAGAGCGCGAGGCGCTTCGCGGCCTCGCCCGGTCCCTGCTGGAGGGTGCCCGATGAACGCGCGACCCTGGCTGCTGCTGGCCGGCGCGATCGTCAGCGAGGTCACCGCCTCGCTCTCCCTGAAGGCCGCGATCGAGCGGCCGCTGCTGTACGTCGTCGTGGCCGTCGGCTTCGTCTCGGCGTTCGCGTTCCTCGGCGCGGTCCTGAAGGCGGGCATGCCGCTCGGCGTCGCGTACGGGGTGTGGGGCGCGATGGGCGTGGTCCTCACCGCGGTGTTCGGCGCGATCCTGTACGGCGAGCCGCTCACCGCGACCATGGGCGCGGGCATCGCGCTCATCATCGCCGGGGTCGTGACGATCGAACTCGGTGCGGAGCGGGCCGCGGCCCGCCGGACGGAAGGGGCCGCGTGATGGCCTGGGTGTTCCTCGTGGCGGCGATCCTCTCCGAGGTCGCGGCGAGCCTGTCGTTGAAGGCGGCGGCCGACGGCCGCAAGCGGTGGTACGCCGTGGTGGTGGTCGGCTACGGCCTCGCGTTCACCGGCCTGACGCTCGCGCTCGACGCGGGCCTGGGCATCGGTGTGGCGTACGGGATCTGGGTGGCCGCCGGCGTCGCCCTGACCGCGATGGCGAGCCGGATCCTGTTCAAGGAGCCCCTCACGAAGCTCATGGGCCTGGGCATCGCGCTCGTGGGCGCCGGGGTGCTCCTGGTCGAACTGGGCGCACATTAGACGGACAGTCGGTCCCGATCCGCTAGTCCTGCACCCCCGTCCAGTGCCGTCGCACGGTGGCGGCACTGACCAGTGCGGTGAGGAACGCCGCCACGTAGGCGAGCGCGAACAGGCTCACGGCGATGATGCCGCCGCTGCCGTCGCGCATCGCCGGCCAGCTCTCGGGGCCGGTGAAGTCCCATCTGGCGGTGTTGACCAGCAGGTCGAGCAGGATCGACAGCAGCACCCACAGGCCGCCGCCGAACGCGATGAGCGGGTAGGGGAGCGCCAGGAGCATCGGTCCGGCGGCGCTCTTCACCCTGTAGGCGGCGAGCAGGGCGACCACGATCAGCGTGAGGTGCACCCCGGCGATCAGGTCGAGCTTCAGGTTCGCGGTGACCGTCTCGACCCGGAACAGCGCGAACGGCTCCGACTCGACGCTCGCCAGGAGGGCGTCGGTGCGGGCGGGATCGAACGGCGCCGAGAGGTAGCTGCCGCCGACGTAGCCCACCGCGAGGAACCCGATCTGGAGCGCGAGCGACACGAGGGTCGAGACGCCGGCCACGGCTACCCGCGTCCAGGTCATGCTCGCGGCCCGAGCCGCGGCCCGGCTGAGCACGCCCCCGGCGGCTCTGGCGCCCGTGATGATCCTGCGCCCGTTGGCGTACCAGGACTCGATCGCGAACAGCGTGGCGATGATGATCAGGAACACCAGCGGCACACCGAAGTCGGCCAGCGCGAGCAGGAGCGTGTTGACGAAGTCGGGGACGACCGGTTGGGCGGGGATCGGGCTGGATTCGGGCATGCGGGGGTCCGTCCGGCAGTGACGCGGCCGGTGGCCGCGCTCTCGACTCGATTATGGGACCACGGTTCCCGCGGCGGTGGTCCCTCCAACGCGGCGTGCCGGTCCGGGATCGGCGCGCTTCCAACAGCGACCTGCCGCCGCCGTACGTGATGGGGCGTAGGCGGGGATACGCGCCTCGGTCGATGTCCTGGGGCGGGCCGTGCCCGAAACATGGCCTGCATGACACATTCGAGAGCAAGACGTACGGCGTTCATCGCGGCCATAGCCGCGGTCGCCGCTGCGGTGACCGGGCTCGTCGCGGCCGGTCCCGCCACCGCTGAGGACACGACCCTCGTCCAGACCGGGACCGGGTGGGTGCGCGGTGCCGCCACCGAGACCACCCGCACCTTCCAGGGCATCCCGTACGCGCAGCCGCCCGTCGGCGACCTGCGCTGGCGGGCAACGGAACCGGTCGAGGCGTGGGACGAGGTCCGCGACGCCACCGCGGCGGGCTCGCCGTGCCCGCAGCCCGGTTGGGAGGAGGGGCAGATCGTCGGCGGGAGCGAGGACTGCCTGTTCCTCAACGTCGACACCCCGCTGGAGGCCGAAGCACGGATGCCGGTGATGGTGTTCCTGCACGGCGGCCTCATCGGCGGCCAAGGCGCACCGTACGACCCGACGCGCATCGTCGACCAGGGCGGAGTCGTCGTCGTCACCGTCAACTACCGGTTGGGCGCCTTGGGATTCCTCTCCCACCCGGCGATCGACGACCCGTACGCCGGGAACTTCGCGCTGGGGGACCAGCAGGAGGCGCTGCGATGGGTCGGCGAGAACATCGCCGCGTTCGGCGGCGACCCCGGCAACATCACGCTGTGGGGCGAGTCCGCAGGCGGGTTCACCACCTGCGCCCAGCTCGCGTCCCCCGCAGCGGAAGGACTGTTCCACAAGGCCATCGTGCAGTCGGCGACCTGCTCGAACGACGTCCTCGACGTCGCCGAGGCGAACACTCGCGGACAGGCCATGGCCGAGCACGCCGGATGCACCGAGGCCGCGACCGCGGCCGACTGCCTCCGCGACGCCCCCCTGGAGTCGTTCGTCACCTACCGCGCCGACGAGGTCGGGCAGCTGCGGCGCCACATCAATGAGCTGCCGTGGTTCCCGGTGGCGGGCACCGAGGTCCTGCCTCGGCAGCCGTTGGACGCACTGCGCCGCGGTGCCGCCGCCGACATCCCGCTCCTGCACGGCGCGACCAAGGACGAGGCGCGTTTCGCTGTCAACAACACCTACGACGGCGCCGGCCGCCCGGTGACCGCCGAGGAGTACCCGGGCATCCTCCGCGGCCTCTTCGGACGCCGGGACGCGGCGCGCATCCTCGACCGGTACCCGCTGGAGGACTACCCGAGCCCGAGCCTGGCGCTGGCGACCCTGGCCACCGACTACGGCGGGATGATCGGCACCTGCTCGCAACTGCCGGCGCTCGAAGCGGCCGCGCGGCACGGGAGCGTCCACACCTACGAGTTCGCCGAGCCGGTCCCCTCCGCGCCCGGCGAGTTCCCCCAGGGCGCGACGCACGGCGCGGACATCCCGCTGTTCTTCGACTCCCGTTGGGCCGGTGCCACTCAGCAGCCGCAGACCGGCGGGCGGGCGGAGCTCGCGGAGGTCCTCATCGGAGCGTGGACGGACTTCGCCGCCACCGGCGACCCCGGATGGCGTCCGTACCGGGACGGCCGGGGCGTCACCTTCTCGGTGGACCACACCGGCCCGGTGAACATCGCCGCCGGCCACCACTGCGGGTTCTGGCTGCCGCGCCTCTGAGGCGGACGGCGCGAAAGCGACACCTGAGCATGGGCGGCCATCGACCCGGTGGCCGCTCACGCCCATGCACTGCACGGCCAGGCGGGCACGTTCCTCAGCGGCGATGTTCACTTCCGGCGGATGGCAGGATCTCAAGGCGCTGTTGGCATCGGCTGGCCCGGAGGACGCGGACGAGAGCGGGATCGGCCGGATAACGGCGTGGCGTGCGCCGGGCACGTCACTTATGCTGACAAAAGCTCGCAACCGTCCCCGACCTGGAGGTTCCATGCCTGCCGATCCGACCGGCGCCGCCCTCCCCTACGAGCAGCACCACTTCGACTTCTCGCCGTGGGACTTCTGGGAGGACGCCCCGGAAGAGCGGCGCGAGGAGCAGCGGCGGCTGCAGGAGTCGCTGAAGGCCGAGCGCGGGTACGAGTTCGGCGGCGACTGCTTCGTCTCCCCGCTGGCGGCGATCCAGAACGAGGCCCTGCGCCTCGGCGACCGCACCTACGTCGCCGCCGGGGCCTACCTCAGCGGCGACCTCGTGCTCGGGGCCGACTGCTCGATCAACCCCTACACGGTCGTGCGCGGCGACATCACGATCGGCGAGGGCGTCCGCATCGGCGCCCACACCTCGATCATCGCGTTCAACCACGTCATCGGCGACTACGAGACGCCGTTCTCCGCGCAGGGGCTGACCTCGCAGGGGATCACGATCGGCGACGACGTGTGGATCGGCTCGCACGTGGTCGTGCTCGACGGCGTCACCGTCGGGCGCAAGTCGGTGCTGGCAGCCGGGGCGGTCGTCACCAAGGACGTGCCCGAAGGCGCGATCGTCGGCGGCAGCCCGGCCCGAGTCCTGAAGTGGCGCAACGGCGCACCGGGCGCGGACCGCGAGACCGACCGCGGACTCGCCGGCGAGGTCGCCGCCTTCGCCGACCGCGCCCGCACCGAAGCCGAGGCGCTGCTGGAGCGGTGCTGGAACGCCGAGGCCGCCCTCTTCAGCGACCGCCCGGGCGAAGCGCCGAACGTGCGCGCGCAGTGCGACGCGATCGAGATCGCCGACCTCCTGCTCGGCACCGCCCCCCGCCAGCTCCCCGCCGACGAGCAGATCGCCCGGCTCCGCTCCTGGCAGGACCCCCGGACCGGCCTGGTCGGCGAACTCGACGGGCACGGCGCCCACCGGCCGGGCGGCCAGGACCTCGACGACGGCGGCGCCGCCTACCACGTCCTCAGCGTCGGGTACGCCCTCGACCTCCTCGGCAGCGCCTTCGCGCACCCGGTCGCACTGCGCCCCGCCGACTCCGCCCCCGCGGTCGCCGCCTGGCTCGACGCGCTCCCCTGGGACACCGACCCCTGGACCGCCGGAGCGCATACCGACGCCCTCGGCACCGCCATGGCCTGGAACCGCCTGGGCGGCAACGGCAACCCCACCGGTACCGAAGAGGCCCTGTTCGGGTGGATGCTCACCCGCGTCGACCCGGGCACCGGCATGTGGGGGCGCATCGACCACGACGACCTCCTCCTGACCGTCAACGGCTGGTACCGGGCCGTGCGCGGCACCTTCGGCCAGTTCGGACTCGCGGTGCCGCACCCGCAGCGCGTCGTCGACACGGTCCTGCGGCACCTGGACGACCGGACCCGGTTCGCCCCCGACCGCCTCAACGCCTGCAACGTCCTCGACGTCGCCTACCCCCTGTGGCTCACCAGGAAGTCCGGCCACCGCACCGACGAGGTCACCGCGCACGCCCGCACCCTCATCGCGTCGGTCCTCGCCGACTGGACCCCCGGAACCGGATTCGGCTTCACCACGCCCCGGGCCGGCGACCGCCCCGACACCGCCCCGGGCCTCCAAGGCACCGAGATGTGGCTCGCGATCCTGTGGTACCTCTGCGACCTCGCCGGCATCGCCGACCGGCTCGGCTACCGCCCCAAGGGCGTCCACAACCCCGCGCCCCGCATCCGCCCGCCGCGCTAACGCTCGCCACGCCGCCCACAACCGGGCGTACCGGCCGCCCGCGGCCAGAAGCTCGGCGTGGGTGCCGGACTCGACGATGCGCCCGCCGTCCATGACGAGGATCCGGTCGCAGGCCGCGGCCTGCGCGAGGCGATGCGCGATCACCAGCGCGGTCCGGCCGGCCACGACCGCCTGCGCCGCGCGGTCGAGCCGTTCGGCGTGCGCGGAGCCGGCTTCGGCGGTGGCCTCGTCGAGGATCGCCAGGTCCGGGTCGGCCAGCAGCAGACGGGAGAGCGCGAGCTGCTGCGCCTGCGCATCGGTGAGCGGGTGCCCGCCCGCGCCGAGCGCGGTGTCGAGGCCGTCCGGCAGCAGATCGAGCAGCCCGGTCGCACCGGTGGCGGCGAGCGCGGCGCGCAGGTCGCGGTCGGTGGCCCCGGGAGCGGCGAGGGTGAGGTTGTCGCGCACGGTCCCGGCGAACACGTGGACCTCCTGGGAGATCACCGCGGTCCGCTCGGGCCGCGCGACTGTCCCGGCGCTGGGCACGTGGATGCTGGCGATCACCGCGGCGAGCGTCGTCTTGCCCGCCCCGGACGCCCCGACGACCGCGACCCGCTGGCCCGCAGGGATGTCGATGCTGACGCCGTCGAGGACGAGCGGACCGTCGCCGTAGCCGAACACGACCCCGCCGAGCACAACAGTGCCGTCAGTGCCAGTGCCAGCGCCGCCGGGCGGAGCCGGAGGCACCGGCATCGTGACGACGCCGACCATGCGGTTCAGGGAGGCGAGCGCGGACTGGAGGGTGTCGACGACGAACAGCACCTGGTTCACCGGCCCGAGCAGCCGCAGCACCAGCAGCACCGCGGCGGTGGCGCCACCGACCGTGGAGGCGCCGCGGTCGACCAGGACGAAGCCCACAACGAGCACCGCGGCCAGACTCAAGCACTCGCCGAAGTTCAAGCGGCCGTTGAGCATGCTCTGCACGGTCCGCGCCCGCAGCGCCTGCACCGCGACGGCCCACGAAGCGGTCGTCACGGCGCGGTGCCGCCGCTCGCCGAGCCCGTGGCCGAGCACGGTGGCGTAGCCGCGCTGGGATTCGAGGATCTGCTGGGCACGCGCGCTCATCGCCGCGCGCTCGGCGCCGTACACCCGCGGCCCGGTCCGCAGGTACCACCGCATCGCGAGCGCGTAGACCGGCAGCACGACCGCGAACGCGGCCGCATACGGCCATTCCAGCGCCGCGAGCCCGCCCAGCGACACCACGATCGTGAACGCGGTGACGGTGAGGACCGGGATCACCGCGGGCGCGGCATCGGCCACGGCGGTCACGTCGTCGCTGGACCGCGAGACCAGGTCCCCGGTCCCGGCCCGCTCCACCTCGTGCTGCGGGAGCAGGAAGGCGCGGCCCACCAGCCGCTCGCGCAACCGGGCGAGGACGGCGTGGTAGACCCGGGTGGCGAGCACGATCGTCGCCGCGGTGCCGACCGCGCCGAGGACCGCCGCGAGCGCCAAGACAGCGGTGGCCGCCAGGACGGTGCCCAGGTCCGCAGCACCGGCCCGCACCCGGTCGATGAGGAAGCCGATCGCCAGGGGCCCGACCAGGTCGACGGCGGTGCCGACGACCCCCAGCACCCCGGCGGCGGCGAGCGGGAGCCGGTGCCCGCGGCTGAGCCGCCACAACTCCCGGGCCGTCCGGCGGCCGGACGCGACGGGCAGCCCTTGACCAACCACTGTGGAGGAGTCGGTCATGGCGCCATGGACCGTTCGCGAGCGGTCCGGACCGGCCCGTCCCCCAGGTGGTCGACCACGCGGTCGCAGGCCCCGAGCAGGACCGGCGACGAGGCGATCACCAGTGTCGAACGGCCGGAACGGAAGTCGGCCAGCCGCTCGGCGACGGCCTGCTCGGTGACCGGGTCGACCGCGGTGGTCGGGTCGTGGAGCACGAGCACCGGGGCGTCGGTCGCCAAGGCCCGGGCGAGGGCGATCCGCTGGCGCTGGCCGCCGGAGAGGCGGTTGCCGTCCTCGCCCACCGGGCTGTCGGCGTCGGCGGCGAAGTCACCGCATGCCGCTGCCTCGCAAGCGCTTTCGAACAGCTCGGGTCTGCCGCCGACGGTGACGTTGTCGCGGATGGTGCCGGTGAACAGCGTCGCCCGGTGCGGTGCGACGGTGACGCGCGAGCGGTAGTGCACAGGGGACAGTTCTCGGGCCGCCCGTCCGTCCAGACGCACTTCGATCTCGTCGTCGGCCCGAGGACTCAGCAGCGCGCCGACGATCCGGGCGGCGGTGCGGTCGCCCGCGCGCACGCCCACCAGCTCACCGGGTTCCACTCTGATGGGTGCGCCGCACCCGCTGATCTCCAGCACGCCGGGAGCCGGCGTCGAGGCGCCGTCCGCTTCCTCCGCCTCGTGCTCGCCGGATGCGCCGTTCCCGAGCGCGTCGAGGACGCGTGCGGATGCGGCGCGGGCTCCGGCGAGATTGGGGATGGAGACGTTCGCGATCGACTGGATCTGCGGCAGCAGCGCCTGGGTGAGGCCGACGGCGGCGATCAGCGCGCCGGTACTGAGCCGCCCCTGCACCGCGAACCAGCCCGCCAGGCCCGTCACCGCGGCGACGAACACGCCGCTGACCGCGCCCGAACTGACGAGGAACCGCCCCAGCAGACCCGCGTTGCGCTGCGCCCCGACGAGCGTCTCCCGGCTCGCCTCCCGGTAGCGCCTGGTCGCCTCCGCTTCGGCCCGCACGCCCTTGACCACCCGGTAGCCGGCGACCAGGTCCGCGGCGCGCCCCACGGTGGAGGCCAGCAGCCCCTGGTACTCGCGGGTGTCCCGGGAGTACCGCTCGCTGAGCATCCCCATCGCCCACACCGCCACGGGCGCGCCCACCAGCACCATCAGCCCGAGCGCCCAGTGCGCCGCCAGCAGCGAGACCGCGATGAACCCGATGGCGGCGATCCTCGCCGCGGGCATCACCAGCAGGATGCCGCCGTTGGCGAGCCGGGCCACGTCATTGGTCATCACCGACACGACCGCGCCGTCCGGCGGTCGGACCGCGCCGCCGACCGGATGCAGCACCGCGGTCGAGAGGGTGGCGCGGAGCCGGTGCTGGAGCACCTGCACCAGGTAGGCGGTCAGCCGGTTCGCGAGCTTCGCCGCCGTCGTCAGCACCAGGTACAGCGCCACCAGCACGCCGAGCCAGAACACCAGGCGGCCTTCGCTTCCGGTCGCCAGCGCCTGGTCGATCGCGAGGCCCGTCACCACCGGGACCGCCGCCTCGCCCACCTGCCACACGATCGCCAGCAGCATCGCGGGGACGGAGACCCGTGGCGCCGAGAGGATCACGCGCAGCAGGAACCGGCCCGGCGCGGTCCCTTGTTCGGCCGCGAACGGTGTGGTTTCGCCGGGTTCCGGCGGGGCGAGCAGCAGCACCGGCAGCCGCCGGGTCAGGCGCCCCCGACCCAGACCCGCCGGGTCGGGGTGAGGGGTCACAGTGGACCCCGGCCCGCGGTGTCCGCGCTTCGAGGCCCGAGCGCCGCGGGCGGGAAGCACCAGCGCAGCGCGTCGGCGAACAGCCCGCGCCACCACGCGTAGTCGTGCCCGCCCGCGAACTCCACGTAGCGCGTGTCGTAGCCCTTCCCGGTGAGCACCCCGTCCAGCCAGCGGCTGTGGGTGAGCGACGCCTCCAGCTCGCCGACGTCGTGGAAGACGCGGACCGGCGCCCGTTCGACGGCCAGGAAGTCGGCCATCAGCGTCGGCACGGGAGCGCGGCGCAGCAGGTCCCCGGTGCCCCACTTGACGTCAGGGTGGTACCCGCACGAAGGGGACTGGAGGATCGCGTTGCCGAACGCGGCCGGGTGGTGCAGGGCCGTCCAGGCCGCGCACAGCCCGCCGAAGCTCTCCCCGGCCAGCGCCGCGTCCGAGGGGTCAGGCGAGAGCGGGTACCGCTCGCGCAGCCACGGCAGCAGCTCCTCGACCAGCATCCGCGAGAACGCCGGATCGCAGAGCAGTTCCGTGTAGCGCTGCGCCCCGAGCGCATCGACGAGCACCACCGCGCACGGCCGGACGAGCCCGGCCCGGACGAGGGCGTCGCGCACGCTCGGCGCACTGTGGCCGGGCGTGCCGTCCAACTGGATCACGAAGGGCAGCAAGCCGTCCGCGGGGAGGTCCCCAGGAGGCGGTGAGACCCAGACGCGGCGCTCGTTCCCGAGCACCGCACTCGCGAACACGGCCGACTCCAGGGCCGGGGCCGGCCCCGCTTCGGCCGCGGCGAGCCACGGCAGCGGCACCGCATCGGGCAGCGCCGCCACCGACGACCCGGAGAACCGCGGCTCCGGATACTCGGCGAAGCGCGGCGCAGGATTGAACGGGTCCGCGACCTGCTCCTCTTCCCCCGTCGCGTCTCGCCGTGTGAAGACGTACGAGAAGCGCAGATCCGAGCGCATCCGCAGCGTGAGGACCTGGAACGGCGTCCCGGGCACCGCCGTGAACGCCTCCTCGACCCTGTTGCGGCCGATGCGTTCCCCGATGGCGACCGCGAGGGCGACGGTCCGGTCCGCTCCGGGCTCGTCGACGAAGGTGACGTCCACTTCGCCCGCGCCGGCCCGCGCGACGAGCGGCGCACCCGCCTCCGCGAGGTGCCGTCTGAACCGCTCCGGGCTCCACTCGCCGGAGGCCAGCCTCTCGACGGACGGGTCAGCCACGGCTTCCACTCTCCACTTCGAATCGCGGGGTCCGGTCCCGGCCCAGCGGCACCACCTGCGGGGTGCCGGCGACCGGATCGGGCACGACCAGGCAGCGCAGGCCGAAGACCTCCTCGACCAGTTCGGCCGTGACCACCTGCTCGGGGGCGCCTTCGGCGACGATCCGGCCCTCCTTCATCGCGATCAGGTGGGTGGCGTAGCGGGCGGCGTGGTTCAGGTCGTGCAGGACGGCGACCAGGGTGTGGCCGACGTGGTGCAGGTCGGTGAACAGCTCCATGAGCTCGATCTGGTGCGTGATGTCCAGGAAGGTGGTCGGCTCGTCGAGCAGCATGATGCCCGTGTGCTGCGCGAGCGCCATCGCCACCCACACGCGCTGGCGCTGCCCGCCCGACAGCTCGTCCACCGCCCGCCCGGACAGGTCGGTCACCGAGGTCTGGTGCATGGCGCGCAGCACGGCCCGCTCGTCGTCCTCGGTCCACTGGCGCATGAACCCCTGGTGCGGATAGCGGCCCCGGGCGACCAGGTCGGCGACGGTGATGCCGTCGGGGGCGACCGAGGTCTGGGGGAGCAGGCCGACCCGCTTCGCGACCTCCTTGGTCTTGAAGGAGTTGATGTCGGCGCCGTCGAGGACCACCCGCCCGGCCGACGGCTTGAGCAGCCGGGACAGGCCGCGAAGCAGGGTGGACTTGCCGCATGCGTTGGGGCCGATGATGACCGTGAACGACTTGTCGGGGATCGCGGCCGACAGGCCCTCGCTGATGACGCGCTTGTCGTAGCCGATCGTCGCCGACTCCACGCGCAGGCGCGGGCCGTCACCGGTGCTGGTCGGGGTGCTCACAGGCGTCTCCTGGCTTCGGTGAACAGCAGCCAGCCGAGGTAGCCGCCGCCGAGTACGACGGTGACGACCCCGACCGGCAGGGGGGTCGGGGCGAGGTGCTGGGCGATGTAGTCCGCGGCCAGGCACAGCAGCGCGCCGACGAAGGCGGCGGGGGCGAGGGCGATCCGCGCGGTGCGGGCGAGTCGGCGGGCGATCTGGGGCGCGACGAGGGAGATGAACACGATCGGTCCCGACGCCGCGGTGACGGTCGCGGTCAGCGCCACGCCGACCACGATCAGCCACAGGCGGGCCGGTGCGACCCGGACCCCTTGGGAGGCCGCGGCGTCGTCGCCCAGTTCCATCTGCCGCATCGGCCGGCTCAGCAGCCCTGCGAGCAGGAGCAGGACGGTGATGGCGGCGCCTCCGATCGCGACCTGGTCCCAGGAGACGCCGTTGAGCGAGCCGGCGCCCCATGCGGCGGCGGCCATCGCCTGCTCCAGGTCGGCCTTGAGGACCAGCCAGATGTTCAGCGATTCGAGCATGGCGGAGACGCCGATGCCGACGACGATCAGCCGGAACCCCTGCACCCCTTGCTTGTAGGCGAGCACGTACACGGCGAGGGCGGTGGCCATGCCGCCGAGCAGCGCGCCGCCGACGAGCTGCCAGTAGGTGCCGTTGACGACGAGGATCACGATCAGCGCGCCGGTGTAGGAGCCCTGCGTGAACCCGATGATGCCGGGGTCGGCGAGCGGGTTGCGCAGCAGCGACTGGAGCACCGCGCCGCTGGCGCCGAGCGCGGCGCCGAACACCAGTGCGGCCGCCACCCGGGGCAGGCGCCACTCGACCACGATGTCGTGGACGAGCCCGGTCTCACCGCCGGCCAGCGCGGAGAGCACCTGGTCGGGGCCGAGCCGGTAGGACCCCGTCATCAGCGCGAGGACCGCCATGCCGGCGGCCGCGAGCGCGAGCGCGGCGCAGACGAGGACCGACCGCCACTCCAGCCGCACCGCGATCCCGCGGCGCCGCACCACCAGCACGCGCCGACCGAAGTCCACGCGTTCCCCGGGCGCGGTCTGCGTCGCGCGCGCATGCGTGAAGGAGGTGCTCACAGCCCGCTCGCCTTCTTGCGCCGCACCAGGGCGAGGAGGACCGGGGCGCCGACGAAGGCGGTGACGATCCCGACGGGGATCTCGCTGGGGCGCATCACGATCCGGCCCAGGATGTCGGCGGCGAGGAGCAGACTCGGAGCGAGGAGGACGCTGTAGGCGAAGATCCACCGCTGGTCGGGGCCGACGAGCCAGCGGGCCACGTGCGGGACCATGAGCCCGACGAACCCGATCGGACCGGCGATCGCGGTCGCGCCGCCGGCCAGCAGCGTGAGCGCGGCGACCGCGAGCACGCGGGTGCGCACCAGGCGCACGCCGTGCGACTTCGCCAGGTCGTCGCCCAGGGCCATGGCGTTGAGCGGGCCCGTGACGGCGAACGCGAGGACGAGTGCGATCGCGAAGAGCGGCAGGACCGGCCAGACCACGTCGAGGGGGCGGCCGACGAGCGAGCCGGCGACCCAGGAGCGCATCGCGTCGAACGCGTCCGGGTCCGTCAGCTGCAGCCCGTCCCTGGCGCCGCCGAGGACCGCGCCGACGCACACCCCGGCCAGGACCATGACCACCGGCGACCGGCCGCGCCGGGTGGACCCGAGGGCCAGGACCAGCAGCGTGACCGCCAGCGCCCCCGCGAAGGCGAACCACATGTAGCCCGCGACGCCGGAGACCCCGAACACGCCCACGGCGACCGTCACCGCGAAGGAGGCGCCCGCGTGGACGCCGAAGATGCCGGGGTCGGCCAGGGGGTTGCGCGTCACCGCCTGGATCAGCGCCCCCGCGACGCCGAGCGCCATGCCCACGACGAGCCCGACCGCGGTCCGCGGCAGCCGGTAGTCGCGGATCGCGAACTGGTCAATGTCGGCCGCGGGGTGGACCAGGGCGTCCCAGACGACCGTCGGGGCGATCGTGGTCGACCCGATCATGACGCTCAGCACCACTAGGACCAGCAGCAGTACGAGCGCGGCGGTCAGTCCGAGCGCGCGGCGGCGCGGTCCGGACACCGCGGCGGTGTCCGGACCGTCGTGCCGCAGGGCGAGTGCTGCCACTACTCGGTCGGCAGGGTCGCCAGGGCGGCCTCGAGCGAGTCGAGGTACTGGAGGACGGACCCGTAGGAGTTGTTGCCGGGGCAGAAGAGTCCGAGCGCGTGGCCCGAGCCCACGGCCGGGAGCGCCTGCCAGGTGTTGGTCTCGACCACGGGCGCGAACGCCTCGGTCGGGTTCCCTTCCGCATCAACGGGGTAGGTGATGACGTCGTATTCGGACAGTCCGGCGATCTGCTCGAACGGCAGTGACGTCCAGCCGAGAGGGTCTTCGCCTTCTGCCGCCTGCGGGAAGTCCATGCCGAGGTCGCCTTGGGCGATCTCGACGCAGCCGAAGTCGGAGATGGAGAAGGTCCCGGCGTCGGAGCTGGCCCAGCGGTCGACGTTGACGAAGGAGGTGCCGGCGATGACCTCGGCGTAGGTCGCCTGCATCCCGGCGATCCGCTCGTCGAACGCCGCCTTCTGCTCGTCGAGCGCGTCGGACACGGCGCCGGCCTCGCCGAGGCCGTCCGCGAGGGCCTTCCATTCGACGTCGAGCCCCCAGAAGACCGTGGGGGCGATCGTCTCCAGCTGCTCTTGGAGCGGTTCGAACTCGCTGGCGGGGAACTGGGCCAGGATGAGGTCCGGTTCGAGGCTCGCGAGCTCCTCCATGTCGACCTGGTCGGCGCTGGAGGCGAGGACCGCGGCCCCCTCGTAGACCGCTTGCTGCGCTTCGGGGATGAGGGCCCGCTCGGACTCGCTCACCTCGGTGACCGCCACCGGTTCGCCGCCCATGTCGATGAACGGCAGGGTCGTGTTGCCGATGGTGACGACCCGCTGCGGGTCGACGGGCACCTCGACGGCCCCGTTGTCGGCCTGGACGGTGTGGGTCTCGACGTCGGACTCGGTCGCGTCGTCGCCGCTGCCGCACGCGGTCAGGGCGAGGACGGTGCCGAGCAGGCCCGCGGCCAGGGCCGCGGCCCGGCTTCGGTTGGGGATCAGGGACATTGGCGTCGCCTTCTTCTCGTATCGGGTTCGGGGGGTGTGCGGTGGAGCCGTGACTACGCGACGGGCGGTCGCGCGGTCGCAGGACGGGTCGGGACGAGTTCGCGGACGGTCGTGCCCCACCCGACCGTGTGCGCCTGGGCGCAGGTCAGGCCGGCGGCGGCGATCACGGCGTCGAGTTCGGCCGCGGTGCGCAGGCCGGAGCCGTGGACGGCGAGGGCGAGCAGGTCCGCCTCGCCGTCGTGTTCATCAGGGCCGTGAACATCGGGGTTTTCGGTGCCGAAGGTCTCCTCGACCAGCAGCACCCGGCCGCCGGGGGCGAGATTGGTCGCCGCGCGGCGCAGGGCGTGCGCGGCGTCGGCGTCGGGGAGCGCTTTGAGCACGCGGCTGACGAACACCGCGTCGGCCGCCGGGCTCGGCTCGAACACCGACTGCTCGACCACGGCGACGCGCGCCCGCTGGGCCGCCTCGGGGAGGGTGTCGGGGAGGTCGCGGCGCAGCCAGTCGGCCTGGGCGGGCAGCGCGCAGATCGTCACGCGCAGGTCCGGGTGGGCGGCGACGAACCCGGCGGCCTGCGCTCCCGCGCCGCCGGAGTGGATCACGAGGTGGCCGACTCCATCGAGGAGTTCGGACTTCGCGATCGGTTCGGTGAGCGCGGGCTGGAACTTCGCGAGGCGCTCCAGGTAGCGGTCCTCGTAGTCCTGCCCGGTGCGCACCTCGGCGAACGTCCGGCCCGCCACCGAGGCGTACGCGGCGCGGCCGGTGCGGATCGACTCGGTGAGCCCGTGGATGCCGAGCATCTCGCGGCCGCGCACCCCTTCCGGGTGCAGCGCGTCGGTCATGAAGTCGTTGGTCAGCACCTCGCCCACCGGGGCCAGGCGGTAGCGGCCCGGCCCGGTCTCGGCCACGACGTCGAGGGCGTGCAGGTAGCGCAGCAGCTTGCCCAGTGCCCGCGCATCGGCGCCGGTCCGGGCGGCCAGGTCGGCCGTGCCGGTGACGCCGCGCGACATCAGGTCGGGGAGCCCGAGTTCGACGGCGGTGCGGATCGCGACCGGCGCGACGATCTCGGTGAGGTCGTGCAGCCGCTCGAACGGGGTCGCCGACTTCGCCGGGTCGGGCACCGCCGCGTCGGTGTCGAGGGCGACGACCTCGCCGTGCCGCCAGTACCCGGTGAACTCGACGTCCTCCTTCGCCATGCCGCGGTCCTCGACCAGGTGGCGGCGGAGGTCCCGCACGGCGGTGTGCTCCCCGGCGACCCAGGCGAACGGCCGGCCGTCCCACCAGGCGCAGTCCCGGACCGCGTCCACCAGACCCCTTTCGCCGCGCACCAGCCAGGTCACCTCCACGCCGGGGAGATCGCGCAACTCCAGCCGCTGGTCTTCGGCGGCGACCTCGATGAACACCTGCGCCCGCGCGTCGCCCGGCAGCTCGTCGAGCAGCCGCGCGATCGCGGGGACCGCGGTGTCGTCCCCGGCGACGACGAGCCAGTCCGCGGCCTCCGGCAGCGAGCGCGACGCCGACGGGCCGTAGAGGTGGATCCGGTCGCCCGGCCGCACCCGGTAGGCCCAGGTGGTGCCGATCCCGATGCCGTGCTTGACGAAGTCCACGTCCAGTTCACCGGCCGCGGCGTCCCAGCGCCGGACGGTGTACGCCCGCGTCAGGGGGCGGGGGTCCCGGGGCAGGTCCACGCCCGTCGCCCGCTGCACAGGCAGCACCGGTTCGGTCCGCCCGGGGTAGGGGAAGACCAGCCGGACGTCGTCGTCGAAGCCGAGCGAGTCGAACGCGGGCCGCGGGTGGCCGCCGGCCGAGGTGAACGCGCGAAGCTGGTCGCCGCCCAGCGTGATCCGCCGCATCCCCGGTGTCAGGTCCCGCACCCGGACGACCTCGGCCTCGCGCAGGGTCAGCGCGTGCACGGTGAGTCGGCGTGAGGTCTTCGGCATGATGAGGGCTCTCCGGTCGCATCGGGGCTGGCAGGGCCGCGCGCCGTCGTCGGCGGCGAACCACAGCTAAGGTTAGGCAATCCTAAACTTGATTGGCGTGCGCAGACTGCCGTATTGTTTAGGACCGTGACCTCCCCGCCGCTGCCCGCCGACGCGAGCGATCCGCCGCCCATCCCGGCGGCGCGGGCCGACTCGACCGGGCACCCCCGCCGCGCGCTGCTCATCTGGGTCCGCGTCGGCATGGCCCACATACACATCGACGGCGCCGCGAGGTTCCACCTCGCCGCCGGGCAGGGCGTGCTGATCCCCGCCGACGGATGGGACCACCGCGCGGTCCTCACCGAGCCCGGCACCGTCGCCTTCCCCCTGTGGCTCCACCCCGACGACGGCTCGCTCCCGGAACCGACGCGCTTCGACGTGCCCGCCGAACGGCAGGACTGGCTGATCCAGCACTACAACCTCCAGGTCACCCCCTTGAGCGGCGGCGCCCGCTTCCAGGACGCGATCACCGGCCTCCTCCGCCGCCCCAGCGGCGGCGAGTCCCCGCTCGCCCTGCCGGAGATGCCCCGGGCCACCGGTGCCAGGGCGGTGGCCGAGCAGCTGATCCGCAATCCCGCGCTCGACCTCACCGTCGCGCAGTGGGCCACCAGGGCGCTCTCGAGCCCGCGGACGCTCCGCCGCGACTTCCTCGCCGACACCGGACTCACCTTCGAGCAGTGGCGGTTGCGCAACCGCCTGATCGCGGCCGTCGAATTCCTCGCCGCGGGCTTCGACGTCGGCCAGGTCGCCGCGCGGGTCGGCTTCGCCAGCCGCAACGGCTTCACCCGCGCGTTCAAGGAGCGCTATGGGCCGACCCCGCACGAGTTCAAGCGGCGGCTCGCCGCCGGCTCCGGCAGCATCGACCTGACGCAGCGCGCCGCGCTGGCGCGCCGCACCGGCGACCTCGTGCGGATCGTGCAGGGCCACGGCGCGTCCGCCGCGCCCGATCCGCTGCCCGCCGCCCGCACGCCCCCGCACGTCAACGACCGGCACGTGCTGACCTGGATGTACCGCGGCAGCGGCTACGTCGACCTCGGCGGGACCCGCTACGAGCGGCCCTGCGGCGTCGCGACCTGGATCCCCGCGGACGCGGAGCACGTCACCGGCCTCCGCGAGAACTCCATCTCACTCCCGCTGGGGGAGGCCGACACCGGCGACCTGCGCCTGACCGAGCCGCTCCAGGTGCGGTTCTCGCCCGCCTGGACCGACTACCTGATGTCCTGCTCGGTCAGCGCCCGGTCCGGACTCCAACCCGACGACTACGACCCCCGCCACCTCCTCGGCCTGTTCGCCGAGCAGGTCGCCGCCCAGCGGGCGCTGTCGGTGACCATGCCCGCCGACCGGGACGCGCGCAAGGCGGCGATGGACTACCTGCGCCGCATCGGCACGAGCGGCGAACCGGCCGATCAGGACGTCTCCGCGGCCGTCCACCGGGCGTTCCGCGAGCAGACCGGCATGACGTTCGCCCGCTGGCGCTACGCCGCCCGCATGCGCATCGCCCGCGACCTGCTCGACGGCGGCGCCAGACCCGGCGCCGTCGCGCGCCGCGTCGGCTACACCCACCTGCCCACGTTCAGTGCCGCCTTCACCCGCTTCCACGGCCTGTCGGCGCGCGAGTACCGCGAACGCGAAGGCCGCCACTAGAAGGCCGTCGACGCCGCTGGCCCCGAGACGATTCGCGTTGCGCGCCAACGCGTGTTCGTCACGCGCGCTGCGTCCTGGCGGCCGTCGCTATCGCCGCACGCAGGCGGTCGGGGCTGAGCCCGGCGAACCCCAGGACCAGTCCCGGGAACCCGGGCTCCCGGTGGCGGTACGCCGACAGCGGCGCGACGCGCACCCCGGCGGCGGCGAGCCGCCGCGCGGTCTCGGTGTCGGGGCCCGAAGGGAGGCGGACGACCACGTGGAGTCCTGCGTCGGTGCCGATCGGCTCCCATTCGGGCAGGTGCTCGGCCAAAGCCTCGACCAGTGCGTCGCGACGGCGCCGGTAGTGCGCCCGGGTGCGGCGGAGGTGACGGTCGTACGCACCCCCGGCGAGCAGGTTCGCGAACGTCGACTGCTCCAGCGCGGAGCAGCCGCGGCTGGTCAGGGACGCCCGGCGCACGCAGGCGTCGCGCAGCGGCGGCGGCGCGGCCATCCAGCCGAGCCGGACGGCCGGGGCGAGGGTCTTGCTCAGGGTCCCGAGGTACACGGTGCGTTCGGGCGCCATGCCCTGGAGCGCGCCGAGCGCGACCCGCCCGTAGCGGTACTCGGAGTCGTAGTCGTCCTCGATGATCGTGCCCTCGCACCGCCGCGCCCAGGAGACGAGGGCGCGGCGGCGCCGCGCGCTCATCGTGACCCCGAGCGGGTACTGGTGGGACGCGGTCACGACCACGGTGCGGCAGCCGGTCGCGGCGAGCGCGTCGGTGCGCAGGCCCTCGTCGTCCACCGGGACCGGGACCGCTTCGAGCCCGTGCGAGCGGATCGCCTCGATCAGGTCCGGCCCGCTCGGGTCCTCCACGGCGACGCGGTCCCCGGTTTCGAGGCCGCCGAGGACCAGCGCGAGGGCCGCGAACGTCCCGTGCGTGATCACGAGGTCGTCCGCGCCCGCATGGGTCGATCGGACCCTCCCGAGGTAGGCCGCGAGCTCGGTGCGCAGGCCGCGCAGCCCGGCCGGGTCGGGGTAGCCGAGCTCGTGGTCGCCGAGACCGGCGAGCGCCGCGCGCATGGCCGACAGCCAGGCGCTGCGCGGGAACGCCCCGAGCGAGGGCAGGCCGGGCCCGAGATCGTAAGGCCACAAGGGACGGTCGCTGGATGCCGCGGGCGCGGGTCCGGCGCCCGCCTCGCCGAGCAGGGCCACCCGCGTGCCCGAGCCCCGCTTCGCGTGCAGGTACCCCTCCGCCGTGAGCTGCTCGTACACCGCGGTCACGGTGCCGCGCGAGAGGCCGAGCTGGGCCGCGAGGTCGCGCGAAGACGGCAGACGAGTCCCCTGGTGGAGGGTGCGGGTGCGCACCGCCTCGCGCAGGGCGTGCTCCAGGCCGCTGCGGCGGCGCCCCGGGGCCGATCGGTTCGCGTCGGCGACGAGCAGTTCCCTGAAAGTGGTCCAGTCTTCGGCCATGGCAGTGGACCTTAACATTGGTCCGCTCGGAGATCACGCTTCGAGGATGAGAACCGTTCGACCTCCAGAGGACCCCCGCACCGGCACGCGGCAGTGGGCGGTCCTCGCCGTGCTCCTGCTCGCCACGTTCGCGATCGGCGCGAACGTCACCTTCGTATCCATCGCCCTGCCCGCGACCGCCCGCGACCTCGGCGCCGACCTCGCCGACGCGCTGTGGCTCATCAACGGCTACACCGTGGTGCTCACCGTGCTCACGCCCGCGTCCGGGCGCCTCGCCGACCGGATCGGCCCGCGGCCCCTCCTCCTCGGCGGCGCGGTCCTGTTCGCCCTCGCCGCGGTCGCGGCGGCCCTCGCCCCGAACGCCGCGACCCTCATCGCCGCCAGGGCGGTCCAGGGCGCGGGCGCCGCCGCCGTCACCCCGCAGGCCCTGACCATGGTGGTCCACGTCTTCCCGCCCCACCGGCGCGGCACCGTCCTCGGGATCTGGGGCGTGGTCGCCGGCCTCGCGGTGGCCGCCGGGCCCGCGGTCGGCGGGCTCCTGGTCGACACGGTCGGCTGGCGCGGCGCGTTCGCCGCGGGGGTCGTGCCGATCGGCGCCGCGCTGGCGTTCGCCCGGATGCTGCCGAACCCGCGGACGGCCGGGCCGTCCCGCTTCGACCTCAAGGGCGCGATCGTGCTCGGCACGGCGCTGCTGTTCCTCGTCGCGGGCCTGCTCGAATGGCAGCGCCTGTGGTGGGCGATCGGCGCGGGCGCGGCGGGCCTGGCCTGGTTCGCCGCGATGCAGCGTAAGCGGGGTGACGCGGCGCTCGTCCCGCCCGCGCTGGCCCGCGCGGGCGCCTTCCTCCTCATGGGCGCGGTGGGCGCCGTCCTGGTGAGCGCGGTCGCGGCCATGACGTTCGTGACCGCGGTGCACCTCCAGGTCGTCGCCCGCCTCGACGTGCTGACCGCCGGGATGGTCGTGGCGGTCCCGCCGGTCGCGTCACTGGCCTTCGCACCGTGGTCGGGCCGCCTGACCGACCGCTACGGCGGCCGCGCCCCGCTGCTGACCGGCCTGTGGCTCATGGCGGGCGGGCTCGCGCTGCTGCCCGCGGCCGCGGGGCCCGACCGCGGATGGGCGGCGCTGCTCCCGGGCCTGGTGCTGTTCGGCGTCGGCATGGGCGTGGCCTTCGCCCCGCCGGCCGCACTCGCCATGGCGCACATCCGCCCCGACATGACCGGCGCCGCCTCCGGCGCGCTCAACACCGTGCGCATGCTCGGCGGGGCCCTCGGCGGCGCCGCGGTCGGCGCCCTCCTCCAAGCGGTGCTCATGCTGCGCCTCGACGCCGACGACTACGACACCGCCGCCCGCCTCGGCCCCCTCGACCCCGCACTCGCCGCGGAGTTCACCACCGCCGTGCGGGCCGCCTACCTGCTGCCCGCCCTCGCCCTGGCCGCGGTCGCGCTGGTCTGCCACCGCCGACTCCCGCGCGGAACACGCCGGGACGCCGGGGGAGCGGCCCGCACCGACGCGACTGAGGGCCCCGCGGTGCGCGAGCCGGTCGCGGCGACCAAGGCATGACGATCGAGGTAAGAACGGCGTCCCGCCGGAGTGAAGCGAATGCGAAGCAGTGTTGAAGCGGCCCTTCGATTGGCTGGTCCGGTATCCCTTCAACGAACCGATAGGAGCCGACAATGACCACCAAGGTGATGGGACGACTGCTCGCGGCCGCGGCCACCTGCGCGCTCGCGCTCGGCGGCATCGCGCTCGCCGCGACCCCCGCCCAGGCGGAGGTCGCGTCCGGTGGGTACAGCGTCAACGACAACGACTGCTGCAACCACTGATAGGACCGGGCTCCGCCGTCCCCCCGGGTCGGCGGAGCCCGCCCTCCTGCCTCGAAGCGGCCCTCGTCCCGCGCCGGGTCTGCTCACGCAGGCGGCTTGCGGGCCACGACCCGCGGCAGGCCGATGGTCCGCCCCCGGTCGATCCCGAACCGTCGGACCCAGCCCTCGCAGAATCCCCGCCACTGCGGCTCTGCCGCCTGCGCTCCCAGTTCATGCCAGCGCATGCAGTGCTTCCATCCGTCGGGGAGCAGGTCGGCGTGCTCCACGTCGAGCTGCCCGGAGCGGCCGAGGTGCGCGCGCCACCACTCGGGGCTGTGGAACGCGTGGAAGTCCGGCTCCCAGGCGTCGGCGAGATGCTCGGGGACGACGCCGTCGATCTCCTCGGCCAGGCCCAATGTCACGAACGCGAGCACCCCGCCGGGCGCCAGGAACTGCTGGAGATAGCCCGCGTACAGCTCGTCGGTCCCGAAGTAGTGGTAGGCGTCGATGCTGACGACGGCGTCGAAGTACCCCCGCGCGAACCTGAGGTCGTGCGCCTCGGCCTGGAGCGGCATGACCTGCGACTGCACTCCGGCCTCCACGATGACCGGCCAGTTCAGGTGCGGCGGCATCCGCTGGTCGACGGCCACGACGTCGACCCCGTACTCCTTCGCGAGGAAGATCGCGCTCGTCGCCCAGCCGCATCCCAGGTCCAGCACCCGCATCCCCGGCGACAGGTCGAGCAGGCCCGACAGCGACTCGGTCAGCCACAGCGGGTTCGGCCCCAGGGCGTAGCGACCCTGCCACACCGGGTCGTACGCGGCGGAGCGGGGGAACTGCGGATGGATCAGCTTCTCGGCGACCAGCTCCGGGTCGGCGTCTTCGGCGAGCATCAGTCTCTCTTCCCTGTGGGCGGTGCGGTTCGGAAGGGTTCGCGAACGGCGGCGGCCCGGTTCCCGATCGCCCGCGCGGTCAGACTCCACAGGTCGCGGCATGCGCGTTCGTCGTCGTGGTCGATACCGAGCAGCCGGTTCGCCTGCATGTGCAGCAGGCTCTCCAGCAGTTCGCCCTCGGTGCCGTGGAGGCGCCCGCCGCCCGCCAGTTTGCGCACCAGGCCGCCCGCCTCCGCGAGCGCGCCGTGCTGCGCGGCGAAGACCGGTTCGAGCATCGCCGCGTGCCGCTGCGCGGACGGGTCCGGAGCGGGTCCGCCCGGCTCGAGCAGCTCCCACAGCAGCGGTCGGGCGGCCCGGAACCGCCGCCGGACCTCGTCCGAAGCGGCGCCGCTCCACCTGGCCCCGGCGTGCGCGAGCGGGTCCGCACCCCAGCTGCGGCACAGTGCGTGGAAGGCCGCGACGCAGGCGAAGTCGCGTTCGAGGTCCGATGCCTGCAACGCCGCGAGCAGTCGGAGCGCGGCCTCGCTGTTCGCGTGGAAGGCGCGCTCGACCGCCGTGAACGCGTCGGCGCCGCCGTACCGCTCCAGCTCGCGGTCGTAGGCGGCGAAGCCGAAGTCCGACGCCCACCCGGCGGTGACCAGCGCTGCGGCCCACGCGGCGCACCGGGACGGCACCGCGGGTGCCGCGGGTGCCGCGGCGGCGTCGGCGGCGTGGAACCGCAGTCGCAGATGCGGTTGCGGGTCGGCGTACCTGACGAAGAACCAGCCGTCGACGAGGCCCTCCTCCCGCAGATCCGCCAGCAGGGACCGGAGCGGACCGGTGAGGACGTCCTCCTGCTGTGTGGCCGCGGTGTACAGCTTGAGGAAGGTCCACTCGCCGCCCGGCAGGCAGCGGCGCGAGACCGCCGCGGCGACCGGCTCGGCCGCGCCACCGGGCACGGCCGGGGCGGCCGGCACGGGCGCGTGATCGGTCTGGACCGACGCCGGCATGACCGGGACGACCACTTCCGCCTGGTAGCGGCGGCCCCTTTCGTCGCGCAGCCACATCTGCTCGAAGTCGGGCAGCATCTCGTACAAGCGCACCGGCGCGGGCCGGGACTTCCGGCCGGCGCGGCGGACCTCGCGCAGCAGCGCGTCCGCGCACAGCGGTCGCTCCAGGTCCAGCAGCAGCCGGTTGTCGGCCTCGGTCAGCGAGACGTACCGCGGTACCCCCCACTCGGTCCGCCAGCGCTGCAACGCCTCGAAGCCGTCGTCGGCGTCCCTCGCGGCCGCTCCGCCGATCGCGTCGGGCCCGAGGGTCCAGTACGCCGGGCTCAGTACGATGTTCCCGCGCGTGAGGCGGGGCAGGAAGGGCGCCTCGCTCATCGGTCCCCAGTGGAACATCGACGGGACCGCGAACATGTCCTCCGACAGCTCCAGCAGCGCCCGGGCGACGTTCGGCCCCTGCGACGCGGTCACGGCGTGCGACCTGGTCACCGCCAGGCGCCCGCCGGTGCGGCGCGACCGCAGGTAGAACATGTGGCCGGTGGCGCCCACGAGGATGTCCGACAGCGGGATCCGCCGGTCGGGGGGCAGCGCCGGCTCGGCGTTGACGCAGACCTCCCACTCCCTGATCGGCGGCCTGCCCATGAGGTTGCCGAGGCGGGCCCGCCAGGGCGCGCTGTTCAGCTCCGCGAACGTGACGTCGGGATGCAGGGCCTCCTCGGCCCGCGCGAATGCGCGCACCGCCGCCAGGGCGTCCTCATCGAGCAGGTCGGCGAACCGCCCGAAGCTCTGGAGTCCTTGGAACGCGCTGGGGGCCAGAACGAGTCGCCAGTCGCCGCGGTCGATCGCCTCGCCCGACGCCGCCGCGATCCTGGCGTACAGGTCGAGCGAGGGCAGCCGTCCGGCGGGCGAGGAATCGGCCGGCCAGACGGTCAGCGCCGCGAGGTCCGCGTCGGAGAGGTCGATCTCGCGGTCGCCGCGGTGCACGGCCCCGGTGACCAGGTCGACGAGGGCCCTGTCGCGCCGGTCGTGCCGTGTCGGCGGGCGCGCGGGCAGGGGGACGGCGCGGGGCGGACCGAGGTACCCGTTGGGCGGGCCGATGCCGCGTTCCGGACTCAGTGCTTCGAGGAGCGGGATCTCCGCGTTCGAGCCGTACCGCTCCAGGAACGCGTGGTGGTAATCGACGAGGTGCGGCTGCCGCGGGCTCACGCAGTTGAGCCGCATGACCAGTTCGGCGGCCTCTGCGGCCGTGGCCGCGACGCGCTCGGACAGGCCGGTCGCGGTCAGTGCGAGCGCGGTGTCGGTCTGGTACGTCGACCTGCCCTTGTAGGTCGACGTCCGGCGCTGGTGCGCGGCGTAGCGGTCGAGCAGGTCCGGTCCGGCGGCCCCGCGGGCCGCGTCGACGGCGTCGGCGAGTTCGCGCGAGCGGCGCAGGTCCGCCGCGACCGGCGCGTGCCCGGCCGCGCCTGCGAGGCGCTCGGCCAGATCGGCCTCCGGCAGGGGCGAGCGCATCGGTGCGCTCACGTCGGCGATGAGCAGTCGCCGCTCCCACAACTGCGCCAGCAGCCCGCGGACCCGTTCCCGACCGACCCGTGGGAAACGGCGCTCCATCTCGGACAGCAGCGCCGCGAAGCCGATGCCGTCCCGGGCCAGGTTCAGTACCGCCTCGACCGGCGGCGTCACGTGCACGGTGACCCGTGTCGCGCTGCCCGGTTCGCCGGCCACGAGCACCGCGAGCCCGCCCACCCGGTACGTCAGGTCGTTCGCGCGCACCGGCAGGTCCGCGAACCGCGACGGGTCGCGCTCGAGCTCGGCCGCGATCTCGGCCACGATCTCGGCGAGCCACGCGGAATCGGCGCGCGTCCTGGTCCGCAGCACCGGGTCGGCGCGCAGCGCGAGCGTGGTGGCGGGCCCGAACCGGGCCATGCCCACCGCGCCGAAGAGCCCCAGCGGTGTCGGCCGGGTCGACATCCGCGTCGCGTAGCGCAGCAGGGTCGCGAAGATCCGGTCGCCCGACGCGCCGGTCGGCGCCCGCCCGTCCAGGGACCGCAACTGCTCGGTCAGGCCCGCGCTCGCGATGTGCAGGGCGTGCGCGACCCGCGGCCGCGATGCCAGCTCCCAGAGCCGTTCGCGCCCGGTGTCCCGAAGCCGCTCGGGGGAGTCGCCCCGGTCGGCGCCGGTGAACCACAGGAACTCCTCGACGGGCAGGACCGGGGCCCGCAGCATGAGGAACGCCCCGGCGGTGTACGCCGCGCGGGCGCCTGCCCCGGTCTCCGCTGAAGTCGCCATCGCGTTCTCCTGTCCTAGTCGACGAGCAGGGCCCGGTGCCATCGCCGGTCGGTGTCTCCGACAACCGTCCACAGTGCCAATGCGACGCCCGCCGATCCTTCGAGCACGCTCGGGGTGTCCAGGCCGGTTTCCCGCGCGTTGGTGTGGATCTGCTGCACCACCAGCGGCAGCTCCGGGTCGCATCCGTCGAGCACGCGCTCGGTCAGGTCGGCGAGGTGCGCGACGATCGCCGCGTCGCCGTGCGCGGCGAACTTCTGGGCGATCGTCAGCACGCCCGCCGCCCCGTGGCACAAGGTGGCCGTATCCATGCGGCGGTCGCCGCGGAGCGACCGGCACAGGTCGGACCGCAGCCCGTCGGCGGCGACCGACCGAAGCCGGTCGTCGTCGAGCGCGATCGCGGCGTCCAGCAGCGCGGAGCAGATCCCCGGAGCGCCGTAGCACCAGGCGAGGCGCCCGACCGGGCCGGCGGTCGGCAGCGGCGCGCCGACCGCGTCCAGCGGCAGGATCCGCGGCCAGTTGCGGCCCCACTCGTCGGTCACGCTCCACGCCACCATCTGGTCGGCGGTGTGCCGCAGGGCCTCGAAGAGCCCGGGCCGCCGGTAGCCGGCCCTCCAGGCGCGGCTCAGGGCCGCGAGGGGCCCTGCGATGCCGTGGGCGAGGCCGAGATCGAGGTAGCCGTCCGGATAGCGCGCGGCGTCCTCGGGGTATTCGAGGAACCGCGGCGCCACGTACCTGCGGTCGTTCCCGTTCCGGGCGGTGACGGGAGCGAACCTCCAGGCGAGGTCGTCGATAAGCCGTTCGGCGGCCGACCGCAGCGCCGCGTCCGGGTCGGGAACGGACGCGAGGTAGCCGAGGACCCCGGCGCCGCCCTGGATCAGGTCGTACCGCAGCGGGTCGGCGCCGTCGGGTTCGCGGAGCCGGGGGAGCCCGTGGACCTGCTCGGCCAGCGTCGCGTGCGCCGACGCCAGCGCGCGGGCGTAGCCCGGTTCGTGCGCGGCGCATTCGGACAGCGCCAGCGCCAGGCCGGCGGTGCCGTAGCCGAAGCTCGCGTCGGTCAGCGGCGTCTCGCGGGTGTGGCGGGCCACCGAGCGCAGTGCTTCCTTCGCGGCCGCCCGCCACCGCCGGGCCGAGCCGCGGTCGGCGCGGGCGGCGTACTCGAAGCACAGCGCCTGTCCGGCGTGGCCTCCGAGCAGGGAGGGGCCGCCCCAGCCGAAGGGGTTGGCGGCCCGTTCGACCGAGGCGCGGACCGCCTGCTCGACGCGGTCGGTGTCGGCCAGGCGCTCCGCGATGAGCGCCGCCGCGGCCCGGGCGCGATCGGCCAGGGGCCCGGGGATGTCACCGCTCATAGCCGAACACCTTCAGCAGATGACCGAACCGCTGCGCGAACAGCGCCTCGTGCTCGGCGGTGAAGACCTCGCGCCAGCGCCCGATCCGCCCCTTGTGGAAGCTGAAGGACCCGGGGTCGAACAGCGTGTCGACGAGGTGCTCGGGGTCGAGACCGGAGTCCACGTGCGCGACGACGCGGCGCGTCGCCTCCACCTGGGCGTCCCGGCTGCCGCCGCCCCGCGGGCCGACCAGGTCCTCGAACGCCACGGTGCAGACCTCGGGGTGGTGCAGCAGGCTGATCGCCGCCTCGTAGTCGGCGAGCAGCGGCATGGCGGGGTCGTGCAGCGCGTAGGTGATCCGGTCGGCGGTCTCGGGGATGCTCTGCAGGATCGGGCCGAACACCGCCGACTCGGGGAACCTGCGGAACTTCAGGCCGCCCTCGCCGGCGAAGAAGTCGACCATCGAGACCAGTGCGTCGCGCGGGTCGCGGATGTTCAGGACGATCCGCGGCTCGCCTTCGACGGTCCACTCGTGGAGGAACCGCTGGTCCATCTTCCAGATGTCCACCGAATGGAAGATCCAGCACAACCGCGGCGGCGTCTGGTTGAACGGACGCGTCCACGCCAGCGGTGACATCTCCATGGTGAAATCGGCGTCCGGCATGAGCAGGTCGAGGTTCGACAGGTTCCGAGCGGCGAGCCTGACCTGCCAGACCCAGCCGAGCTGCACCAGCAGCCGGTCGGTCCGGCGGACGAACTCGTCGGTGTCGCTTCTGACGTCGACGTCCGCGAACTCGGCGGGAGCCGCGAACCGCTCCGCCAGCTCCACGCGCTCGCGGAGGCTGAACGCCGCGCGGCCGGCCTCCGGCGGGACGGGTTCGCCGTAGATGCCGTACCCGAGCCGCACCATGAGCTGCTGCAGCAGGTGGGTTCCGGACTTTCGCGGCGAGATGGCGAGTACGCGTTCGGCGCTCATGTGGCGGTGCTCCTCGGCACGAGTGGACCCTCAGCCGAAGCTCAGCAGCACCTGTCGGGGTTCGACGTGTGGGTGCAGCACTTCGAGCAGGTGTACCAGGAGCAGGAGAAGCCGGCCTCCGGCAGCGCCGCGTCCTTGGCGACGGCGATGCGGATGTCGAGGTCGAAGCCGTCGTCGTCGAGTTCGGCGGTCGTGGGATGGGTCGTGCACGGGGTTTCCATCATCGTCATGGTCGGACTCCGATCGAAGTGTGGATTGATGACGTCCGCCAGTCAACGGCCGCGGCGCTTCACCGCGGCTTCACATCTGCTTCACACTCCGGGACGAATCGACCGAACGGCTCGGGTGTCGGCCTCCTCGAAGCGGTCGCCGAGTTCGCCGGAGATCCGCTTCGCGCGGGCGCAGCAGTCGAAGGCCGCGGACTCCGGTCCGGGGCGGGAGTGGAGGTGGCCGAGGCTGCCGGACATCGCGGAACGTGAGGGCACGCCGAGGGCGAACTGGACCGAAGGCCGCCGCCGCGGGGCGTGAAGCGGCTCTGACGCCGTTCTGAAGCCGTCGGCCGCTTGAATCGGTCGGCTCCTTCGCTCGCCGTCTGAAAGGGTCCGCGATGACCGCAGCAGCCCGCCTCCCCGTGCCCCCGGTCCGCAGCGGCCGCGGGCCGCGCGCATGAGCCCGGCCCCGGAGCCCGATCCGGCGCCCAGGGCCGGGATCGCGGCGCTGCTGCCGCACGTCCGCCCGTACCGGCGCCCACTGGCAGTGGTCGCGGTGCTCTCACTCGCCGGGGCGGCGATGTCGCTGGCGCAGCCGCTCGTCGCCCGCGGCCTCCTCGACGGCCTGGGCCGGTCGGGACCGGTCTGGCCCCAAGTGGCGCTCCTCGCCGCACTGGCCGTGGGCACCGCGGCCCTGTCCGGCCTCCAGCAGTTCCTGCTCACCCGCACCGCCGACCGCCTGGTGCTGGGCACCCGCCGCCGCCTGGTCGACCACATGCTGCGGCTGCCGGTCGCGGAGTTCGACCGGCGCCGCACCGGCGACCTGATCTCGCGGGTCGGCGCGGACACCGCGCTCTTCCAGTCGGTGTTCACCGGCGGCCTGATCGAATCCGTGTCCGGGGCGCTGGTCGTCTGCGGTGCGATGGCGATGATGGTGCTCCTGGACCCGCTGATGTCCGCCATCACGCTGGCCGGCGCCGCCGGCATGTCGTCCGGGGTCCTCCTGATGCGGCGCCTGCGCAAGGAGGCGGAAGCGGTGCAGGACGCGCTCGGCACCATGACCGCTGACGTCGAGCGCGCGCTGTCGGCGCTGCGGACCATCCGGGCCTCGTGCGCCGAGGACCGCGAGTCCGCCGGCGTCGCCGCCGGCGCCAGGCGGGCGTACGAGGCGCGACTGCGGCTGAACCGCCTCCAGTCCTCCCTCGGCCCGCTGGTCGGCGTGGCGTCGCAGGGGGCGTTCCTGCTCGTGCTCGCCGTCGGGGCGACCCGTGTCGCGAACGGCGCGATGACCCTCGGCGACCTGGTGGCCTTCGTCCTGTTCCTGCTGATGCTGACGATGCCGATCAACCAGGCGATCAGCGCCGTCGCCCAGCTCCAGACCGGCCTGGCCGCGTTCGGGCGCATTGAGGAGGTCCTGCGGCTGCCGGCCGAGCGCTCCGCACCGGAGGGGCCGACCGGTGCCATGCCCGACCGGGCGGCGATCCGGTTCGAGCGGGTCTCGTTCTCCTACGACCGGCGGCCGGTGCTCAGCGACGTCAGCTTCGCCGTCCCGGCGGGCGGCCTCACTGCGGTCATCGGCCCGTCCGGGGCGGGGAAGTCGACGGTGCTCGCGCTCATCGAGCGCTTCTACGAACCGGATTCGGGGACCATCCGCATCGACGGCGTCCCGGTGGACCGGATGACGACCGGGCGGCTGCGCGGGCGGCTCGGCTACGTCGAGCAGAGCGCTCCGGTACTGGCGGGCACCATCCGGGAGAACCTGCTGCTGGCGGCCCCGCACGCGGGCGGTCTGCGGCTGGCGTCGGTGCTGGAGCGGGTGGGCCTCGCCGAAGTCGTCGCACGGGCGCCGCAGGGCCTCGACACCCCGGTGGGGGACAACGGGGTCAGGCTCTCCGGCGGCGAGCGGCAGCGGCTCGCCATCGCCCGCGCCCTGCTGACCGACGCGCCGATCATGCTGATGGACGAGCCGACGAGCAACCTCGACGCCCGCAACGAGGCCGCGCTCCGCGACGCGATCGCCGAGGTCGCGCGCGACCGGACCGTGCTCGTGGTGGCGCACCGGCTGTCGACGGTCGTCGACGCCGACCGGATCGTGCTGCTCGACCGGGGCCGGGTCGCCGCGGCCGGGCACCACCACGAACTGGTCGCCTCCAGCCCGCTCTACCGCGAGATGCTGCGCCGTCAGCTCCTGCTGCCCAGCGGCGTCGGCTGAGTCCTCACGCCAGCAGGAGCGCGGCGTCCCAGCCGCTCGCGGGAGCCCCGTCCCGCGCGTGGGCGTGCAGGGCCAGCGCCGTGCCCGCCGCGCCTTCGAGGAGCCCCGGCATGTCGAGGCCGGTGCTGTCGCCCATCTTGCGGGCCCGGAAGCCGAACGGGTGCCGCTCGGGATCGAACGCGGCGAGCGCCTGCGCGGCGGCCTCGTCCGCGCCCTCCCGGATCAGCGGGTCCGCGAGGTGGGCGTCGGCGCGCCGGAAGGTCTGGAGCAGGCCCGACCAGCCGTGGCACAGCATGGACTCGGGGAGGCCGGGGGAGCGGCGGAGCCGCTCGACCACGTCCCGCAGGACCGTTCGGGCGGTCTCGCGCCAGGCCGGCTCGTCCAGAGCGACCCCGGCGAGCAGGATCGCGTGCGCGATGCCCGGAGCGCCGTAGCACCATGTGGGCGGAATGCGGTGCCGATCGGGCCTGAGTCCCCGGGTGTACTCGGCCAGCGAGAGCGCCGCGGGCCAGTCCGGGCCGCCGAAGTCGCGATCGCGCTGCTCGACGAACCAGTCGGCCAGCCTTCCGATCGCCTCCTCATGGCCGGGGACGCGCACGCCCTCGCTCCAGGCGATCGCCAGGAGCGCGAGCGGGCCGGCGGCGCCGTGGGCGAGCCCGAAGTTGACGTGCCCGCCCGCGTCGGGCATGCCGGGGGTCGGGCCGTGGCCCACCCACCAGCCGGGCAGCTCGGCGCCGTCCACCCGGCGCGGCTCGGTGAACGCCACGAGGCGCGCGAGGACGTCCGCGGTGAACCCGCGGTGCTCGGGGCGACCGAGGAGGTACCTGCCGATGCCGGCGAGCCCGGACACCGCGTCGTATTCGCGGAACGAGGCTCCGCGGAAGGCGCCGTCCACGTGCCGGCGGGCCGGGAGCAGGGTCGCGGCGGTCGCGATGATGCGGCGGTCGAGCTTCTCCAGCAGCGTCGCGTAGTCGGCCGGGGACCGCGCCGCGGCCCGCGCGGCGAAGGCGAGCCCGGCGAGTCCGGTCTGGAGCCCGGCGTCGCCGGTCCGCCCCGCGTGCGCGACCGCCGCCGTCAAGTGGGCGTGGGCGATGCGGCGGTACCCGTCGTCGTGGTGCGCCAGTTCGGCGAACAGCAGGGCGATCCCGGGCGCCCCGGACGACAGGGACACCGGCTGCCAGCGCGGTCGCCGGCCGTCGTCGCCGAGCTCGATCCAAGGGGAGTCGTGCACGGTCGCCGCGGCCACGGCCCCGGGATCGGCGAGCCGTTCGGCGGTCTGCGCGACGCAGCGGTCGAGCGCGGCCTCCGGCGCGGTCATGCGCGTGCCGCCGCTCGGGCCCGGAAGGCGTGGGCCCGTTCGCGGACGAGGTCCAGGGCGCGGTACTCGAGCGGTTTGTGGACGCCGGTCATGCGGTTGGCGTGCATATGGAGCACGCTGCGCAGGATCGAGTCGAACTCCTCGCCGGACAGGTCGCCGGAGAGCAGGAACCGGCCCAGTTCGGCGCCGGCCCCGGCCCGGGCCGTCCAGCAGTCCGCCAGCCCCCGGCCCCCGGGCTCGGCGAACAGCCGCGTCCATTCCCCGGCGGGGTCGACGTAGTCGCGCAGGTGCCGCTCGAACCGGTCCTCGGCCGCGGTGGGGAGCGTCTCGGCCGCCCACCGCATCCAGTCCCACTCGCCGATCGAGCGGAGGATGTCGACGTGGTTCACGGCCGCGAGCAGCTCGGGCGGCAGGTGCCGCAGGCCCGCGGCGCGCCGCTGGAGCTGGCCGATGACGGCCTCGCTGTCGGCGTGGAAGAACCGCTCGGCGGCGGCGAGCGCCTCGGGGCCGCCGTAGCGGTTGACCTCGGGCTCGTACGTGTCGAGGGCGAACCGCCTGATGAGTCCGCTCCCGCGGGCTGCGGCCGCCCAGCGGGCGAGGGCGGGCAGGAGGGCGCCGTTGACGGCCTCGGGGTCGCCGTGGAACCGCAGGCGCAGGTGCGGCTCGGGGTCGCGGTAGCGGATGAAGAACCACCGGTCGACGCCGGAGGGGAGGTCGGCCAGCAGCGCGGGCAGGCTTCGGCAGAGGACGTCGTCGTGGCTGCGTTCGACGGCGTAGAGCTTGGCGTACAGCCATTCGGTCCCGGGCTCGTACCGGATCGCGCTCGGCGGCGGCGCCACCGCCACACGGTCGGGGCGGGCCGGGGCGGGGTCGGCGGCGTCGAGCTGGACGATGAACTCGGCGGCGCGCCCGTCGAGCCACCGCAGTCCCGCGCCTTCGCCGGTGAGGCTCTCGTGCAGCACCAGGTCGGGACTGCGGTGCAGCTCCCGCTGGAGCATGGTGCGGTGGAGCCCGGAGTCGAGGTTGAGTTCGAGGCGCTGGTCGCGGAGGACGGCCTCGACGCGCGCGGGCACGTCCCAGCGTTCGCGCCACGCGGACAGCCGGTCGTCCAACCGGTCCTCATCGCGGCCGAGCGCGGCGCCCGGGCGCCACCGCGCCGGGGAGAGGACGGTCCTGCCGTATCTGACGCGGGGCAGGTACGGCAGCCGGTCGAGGCGTCCCCAGTCCCACCAGCGGGCGGCGGGCGCGGCCGAGGACTGCTCGATGTCGAGGAGGAGCTGCACCACGTTCGGGTACTGGTGCCTGGTGTTGAGCATGTGCGGCAGGACCGGCCGCACCACGTCGCCGGTCGAGAGCCGCACGAGGTAGAAGCCGTGGTGGTCGGCCCGCACGGCGAGGTCCTCGATGTCGATCGCCGCGGGCTCGTCCTCGAAGACGCCCATGGGAAGGGAGGGGAGCGGCAGCCGCGGGACGGTCGCCACGTTGCGGTTCCGCTCGGTCACCGGCGTGCACAGCAGTTGGACCTCGCGGCCGTGCCGGGTGCGGCCCGCGGGATCGGCGAGGCCGCTTCCCCCGTCGAACATGTGCATGAACCGGCCGGCCATCGCGCCGGGCCTGGTGGGGCCGCCGATCGGGGACATCGCCGCGGTGAACCTGCCCTCGTCGAGGTCGGCGAGCGAGGCGGCGAAGAGCCTGAAGCACAGTTCGGTCGCGTCGGGGACGCGCACCGGCTGGGGACCGCTGAGCCGGTCGACGGCCCCTTCGTCCAGGACCAGTTCGCCGCGGTCGCGGACGGCGGTCCAGGCGAGCTCGTTGAGCGCGGCGGCGCGTTCGGCGTCGAACGGCGAGGAGGCGTCCGAGCGCGTCTCCCGGGAGGAGGCGGGGATGCGGTACCCGGCCGGGGCGTCGAGGCCGGTGGCGGGGTCGAGGAGGTCGAGCACCGGCACCGCCTGCTCGACGCCGTAGCGTTCGAGGTAGTCGCCGTGGTACTCGTTCAGGTTGGGCGGCAAGGGCTTCGGTGCGATGCGGTACACGGCGGCGGCGACCCGCTCCATCTCGCGGGCGACGGCCGGCGGGAGCGTGAAGTCGCCGTCGTAGCGCAGCTCGACCTGAACGGGCGGGTACCGGGTCGGGTGGTGGGCCGAGAGCACCTCGGTCATCGCGCGCAGTTCGGGCCGGCCGGCCCCCAGCGGGGTGCGGCAGTACGCCTCGCCGGCCTCCCGAGCGGCGTCCAGGACCGGCGCGACCGGCGTGCCGGCGAGCTTGGCGGCGAAGTGGTCGGCCGGTTCGGTGTCGGTGGGGTGCGGCGGGAGGTCGCTCAGCAGGAACCGCCGGCGCACGAGGTCGTCGACGAGCCCGGCGATCGCGTCCGGTTCGGCTCCGGGGAGTTCGCGGCCCAGGGCGGCTTCGAGGTCGCGGTAGGAGATCGGGCGCCGGGCGAGCCGCATCGCGGCGGCCACGGCGGGAGTGCGGCGGATGGAGGAGCTGCCGGCCTCCCGGAATCCGGCGGCGTGCTCCTTCTCCTGGGTGTAGAACAGCTCCAGGCGGTCGCCCCGCTCGCGGCGCAGGTTGTTCGCGACCAGGCGGAGCCTCGCGCGGACCTCCGGCCGGCACTCCATGCCCTCGGCCGCCTCGGCGAGCCAGCCGGTGTCCACGCGGGCCCACTTGCGGTGGTCCTCGCCGAGCGCGGCCTGCGCGGCGGCGCCGAAGCCGCCTGCGGCCACGCCCGCGAACAGGCCGAAGGGCGTGGCCCTGGTGCACATCCGCAGCAGGTAGCGGGTCGTGGCGAACGCGGCCCGCTCCAGTTTCGGCACCGGCGTGGCCTCCCCGGCCTCGAACCGGTCGAGTGTCTCCGAGAGGCTCGAACTCGAGACGGCGAGCGCCTCCCTGACGACGGGGTCCTTGATGATCCGCCGCAGGTAGTCGGCGAGGCGGTCGGGATAGCCAGGCGAGTCGGGCGCGAGATCCGCCCACGTCTCGGCCGCCCGGTCCGCCGGGGTCACCGCGATGCGGGCGACGACGGCCCGCTGCGCGCGGAACAGGTCCTTGCTCATGGGTCTCTCTGCTTCCTGGTCGCCTGGGCCATCCCGCCTCGCCGCTATGCCTGCGTGCGCGGGCCGTCGCCTTGCGGTGCCGTCAGCAGCCGCTCTTCCAGTCCGAGGCCGCGCAGCACTGGTTGCAGCTCACGGTGAAACAGGTCGCGGTGGCGCAGGGGCTGGTCGCGCAGTTGTCGGTCGGCTGGCTGCCGTGCGGCAGCAGGTCGACGTCCACCTCCGATTGGAAGTCGAGGTCGAAGATGTCGTCGTTGCGCGCGGGCTCGATGAGGATCGTGGTCATCGGTTCACTTCCTTCGCTGGTCGCTGTTGTGACCCGGCGATTCAACGGCAGCGCGGCTTCACCGCTGCGTCAGATCCGCTTCAGCGGCGGCGCCGCGCTCGCGCACGTGTGCGGTCCGACGGCGCGCGGTCGCGCCCGCGCCGTCAGGAGCCGGATCCCTGGGGCCCCTCTCCGGCTTCGGGTGCGCCGGCGTGCTCGATCGCTTCAAGGAGCGCGGCGGCGCGGTCGCGGGCGATGCGCGCCCCGTCGGCGTCGCCCCATCCTTCGCGGAAGCCGGCGAGGGTCCCGTACAGGTCGGCCTCGTTGTAGCGGTCGCCGACCTCGCGGAAGATCCCGATCGCCCGGACCAGGTGCGCTTCGGCCTCGGCGTGCGCACCGAGCCCGTGGTGGACATGGGCGAGGCTGTCGAGGGTCTCGGCCTCGCCGCGGCGGTCGCCGAGCCGGATCTGGAGTTCGAGGGCGGTCTCGCACAGTTCGCGCGCCGGTTCGAACTCGCCGAGTCTGAGGTGGTCCCAGCCGAGCGCGTTGAGCGCCCTGGACTGGCCGACGACGTGCCCGGCCGCCTCGAACCGGTCCAGTGCGCACCGGTTGTGCCGCAGAGCGGCCTGGAAGTCGAGGCGGGTCTCTTCGAGCCAGCCGAGGTTGATGTACGTCATCGCCTCGCCGACGGGGTCGGGCGCGATCGCGTAGTGGTCGAGCGCGGACAGGAACTGGCCGGTCGCCTCGCCGAGCCGGTCCATGCGGACCAGCGCGCGTCCGAGCAGCCGGCGCGACAGCGCGACCTGCGCCGGCTCGCCCTCGCGGGCCGCGGCGGCGGCCGCGAGGCGCTGGGTGGCGGCCCAGTCCTCCCAGAGGCTCGACAGGTCGAGGTAGGTCGTCATCGCCCAGGCCAGCCGCCAGCACCGGCGGTCGAATCCGCGATCGGCGGCCAGGCGCACCAGCCTGGCCAAGGTGTGCCGCTCGTGCGCGAACCAGGCCAGGGCCGCGTCGCGGTCGGGCAGCTCGCGCACGGGAACGGTCGGCTCGGGCAGGGCGATCGGGTCCCGCTGCGGGTCCAGGAGCGCGTCGGCCCGGTGCGCGGTGTGCGTGTAGTGGTCGCAGAGGCGACCGATCGCCGCGGCGATGCCGGCGTCGTCGTCGCACTCCTCGGCCAGCGTGGCCGCGTACGCGCACAGGAGGTCGTGCAGGGTGATCCTGCCGCCGGGGCGCTCGGCGGCGAGGCTGGCGCGGGCGAGTTCGCCCAGCGCCACCGCGGCCTGGGCGACGGTGAGCCCGGCGAGGCTCGCCGCCGCCTCTGCGGTGAGCTCGGCGCCGGGGACGGTGCCGAGGCTCCGGAACAGCCGCGCGGCGTCCTCGCCGAGCCCGCGGTACGACCAGGAGAAGACGGCGCGCAGGTCCGGCCCGTGCCCGGCGAGTCCGTCGAGGACGCCGACCGGGGAGGACAGGGTCGCGGTGAGGTCCGACAGCGGCAGGTGGGCGGCGGTGGCGGCGCGCGCCGACGCGACGGCGAGCGCGAGCGGCAGCCCGGAGCAGCGCTGGACGAGCACGTCAAACGCCGCGCGTTCGCGTGCGGCGCGGTCGGGGCCGATGCGGCGCATGAACATCTGCCGGGCGTCGGCGGGCGGCACCGGCTCGACCGGGAGCGGGTGGGCGGCGGTGGCGGCGACCAGGCCGCCGAGCCGGTCGCGGCTGGCGACGAGGGTGAAGCAGCCGGGGCCGCCGGGGAGGAGGGCGCGCACGTGCTCGGGGTCCGCGGCGTTGTCGAGGACGACGAGCAGGCGCTTCCCTGCGGTGATGCTGCGGTAGAGGCCCGCGCGGGCGTCGAGGTCTTCGGGGACGTGTTCGGGCGGAACGGCGAAGGCGTCGAGCAGCCGCCGCACGGCCTCGTCGGTCCCGACCGGCGGTCGGGGCCCGAATCCGGCGAGGTCGATGTAGAGCTGCCCGTCGGGGAACCTCGGGGCGGCCCGGTGCGCGAAGTGCACGACGAGGGAGGTCTTGCCGACCCCCGCCATGCCGGTGACGACCGCGACCTTCGAGCCCCGCCCGGAGGGGGCGGCCACGAGCGCTTCGAGTTCCTTCAGCTCGTCGATGCGGCCGACGAAGTGGTCGACGTCCATGGGGAGCTGCCGCGGCACCGGCACCGGCCGCGGCGCCGACTGCGGGGACGGGGGCGGCTCGGCGCCCTCGGTGAGCAGTTCGCGGTGCAGCCGTTGCAGATCGGCGCCGGGGTCGGCGCCCAGCTCCTCGGCGAGACGGGTCCGCACGGTCTCGTACGCCTCCAGCGCCTCGGCGCCCCGGCCGGTGGCCGACAGGGCGAGGACGAGCCGCGTCCACAGCGACTCGCGCAGCGGGTACGCGGCGGCGAGGGCGCGCAGTTCCGCGATGCGCGAGCCGGCCCGCCCGGCGGCGAGGTCGAGGTCGACGAGGCGTTCGATCGCGGCCAGGCGGCGCTCGACCAGGCGGGGCGCATCGGTCTCCAGCAGGAGCCGCGACTCGAGCCCGGTGAACGGCTCGCCGCGCCACAGACCCAGGGCCTCTTCCAAGAGCGGGTACGCCTCGCCGTCCCCCGCCGCGGCGGCCCGGTCGAGCAGGTGCTCGAATCGGAGCGCGTCCACGTCCTCGGGATCGACGCGAAGACGCGCCCCGGAAGAAGAGGTGAGGACGCGTCCCGTCCCGAGCGCGGCGCGCAGCCGGCTGAGATACGTCTGGAGGCTGCGGCGCACGTTGCCGGGGAAGTCCTCGCCCCACACGATCTCGGCGAGCCGGTCGAAGGACACCGTCGCGTCGGCCGAGACCGCCAGGCCCGCGAGCAGGGCTCGGAGCCGGTGGGAGGTCACCGGGACCTCCGACCCGTCCACAACGGCGCCGACTTCGCCCAGGATCGTCACGGAGCAGTGTTCGGAGGCGTCTGCCGGCGTGGGCTCGGCGGGCCGTGAGAGGGGCATCCGTGCATCATAAAGCGCCCCAACCCGCTCATGCGGGGGAAGCGAGCGCCCACCGGGCCCGAAGCGGGCGGGCGTCGTGATGCGCACCGGACCCACGGCGCCCGGTCGGCTTCGGCGGCTGCCGCGGGCACCGTCCGGTCGGCGGCGACCCGCCGGAGGTGAAGCGGCCGAGGACGTGTCGGGTATCCGCCAGTCCGGGTTCCCGCGTTCCCCCGGCGGGGCGTCCCGGCGCCTCCTACGCTCGACGAGCCTCCGGTGGGGGCCTCGACTGCGAAGGAGACCCGCATGTCCGTACTCGCTCGACGCACGGTCCAGGGCCTGGCGGCGCTCGCGCTCGCGGGGGGCCTCGCGCTCTCCGCGCCCGCGCCCGCCCAGGCCGGCGTCCTCGACTGCACGGGGTTCCTGAGCGACCACGGGTACATCGTCGGCCCGAACGTCTACCTCGCCTGCACGGAGGCGCTGGAGTGGAACGGGCACGTCAAGTGCTTCGACCGGCTCGTGTCGATCCGCGTCGACCCCGACCACGCCGACGAGGCGTGCTTCCTGGTCTGACCCGGTCGCAGGGGAATGGTTGCGGCCGAACGCCCTGCACGCCATGGGCGCCGGGACCGGCCCCGCCCGCGCGGCGGCGCCGGCCCGGCGGGCGCCACGTTAGCTGTTCAGGGTCATCACCCAGTTCATGTAGTCGCCGAAGGCGCCCTCGATGTCGTCCTCGGTCAGGTCGAACTGGCGGATCGAGTACTCGTGGCGGCGGTCGGTGACCGGGCGCGCGAGCGCGTCCGCGAGGTGGGCCGCGTCGGTGTTGCTCCAGGTCGCGCCGAGCTGGCGGTACAGCTCGGGCACATAGCGGTCGGGGTCGGCGTTGAGCCGGTGGTAGGGCACGTCCACGACGGAGGCGCGGTTGCCCTGGCGCCAGGTGCGGCCCTTCTCGACCGTCTCGGACATGACCTCCAGCGCGAGCCGCCCGATGGCCGCGCGGTCGATCTGCTTGAGGAACAGCGAGTACGACAGGTCGATGAGCGAGCACAGCGAGCCCATGACGGTGATCGGGTCGCGGTGGGTCCACACGAACACCGCGTCCGGGAACACCTGCTTGATCGTGGCCATCTCGCCGAGGTCCAACGGGTTCTTCAGGACCCAGCGGCGGCGCTCGCGCCCGTACTGGAGGACCTGGAGGACCTCCTTGAGGTACCGGTAGTCCGGCGCGGCGTCGCGCTCGCCGAGCCAGCGCTGGTACTTCGGCATCGGCGAGTGGTACAGGACGTGGTACATGCCCTGGGGGAGCAGCAGGATGCTCTCCTCGGCCTTGGTGGCCTCGACGGGGTGGACGATGTCGAAGTCCGGGGCCCACTTGGTGACCACTTTGGCCTTCTCGGCGAGCTTGACGCGCTTGCGCTCCACCTCGGGGTCGACGGCCAGGTCCGGGTGGGCCATCTCCCAGCGCAGCGGTCCGCGGTGCGCGGGGGCGGCGGCGAGGATGCGGTGCGCGAGGGTCGTCGCGGTGCGGGGCAGGCCCACGACGAAGACCGGCCGCTCGATCGGCTCGGCGCCGATCCCGGGGTGCTCCTGGTGGAGGCGGCGCACGCGCAGGCGGGTGACGAGCCGCTGCTGGGCGTCGTTGAGGCTGCTGATCCAGCCGATGGGCGTCAGGCCGGGGACGTCGGCGACGCAGCCGAGCAGGAACCGGAACTCCTCGATCCAGTCCTGATCGGACTTGTCGATCTCGACGCCGGCCTCGCGCTGCGCGGCGGTCACCGCCTTGTCCCACGCGGCGTCGGGGTTGCGGCGGGAGCGGGCGACCGGGGCCATGAGCGCGTTCGTCAGGGCCAGAGCGGGAGTGGTGCGGGCCATGGGGAATCGTGTCCCTTCGAGGGAGCGGGCGGGATGCCCAGCATCCTATGACCGCCCTTGCCGGTCCCTTCCGGAAGGTCCGAGCGCGGCCCGCCGCATCCGTGTCACCTATGTATGGCCGCGGTCACACCTCGGGTTCGTTTCGGGGCATTCGCCCGAATCCTCATGCTCCGGTGCCGGTAGCGGTCGGTAGGCTCGCGGCAACATCGATCGAGGAGGTTGTTGCCGTGGGCGGCTATGGAGGGCAGCTCGCGCTGGTCGTGGTGCTCATCGGACTGAACGCGGTGTTCGCCGGCAGCGAGATGGCGCTGGTGACCCTGCGCGACAGCCAGATCCAGCGCCTCGAACGCGAGTCCCGGGGCGGGCGGGTGCTCGCCAGGCTCGCGCGCGACCCGAACCGGTTCCTGGCCACCATCCAGATCGGCATCACCCTCGCCGGGTTCCTCGCCTCGGCCACCGCCGCCGTCGCGCTCGCCCAGCCGCTGGTGCCGGCGCTGTCGATGTTCGGCTCGGGCGCCGAATCGGTCGCGATCGTCCTCGTCACGCTCGTGCTCACCTTCGTGACGCTGGTGTTCGGCGAGCTGGCCCCCAAGCGGATCGCGATGCAGCGCGCCGAGCGCTGGGCGCTCCTGGTCGCCCGGCCGCTCGACGTCCTCGCGAGCATCGCCCGGCCCGCGGTCTGGCTGCTGGGCCGCAGCACCGACCTGGTCGTGCGCATCACCGGCAACAATCCGGCCGCCTCGCGCGACGAGGTCACCACCGAGGAGATCCGCGACCTCATCGAGGCCCAGCGCGACTTCACGGCCGACCAGCGGACCATCCTCTCCGGCGCGTTCGAGATCGCCGAGCGGGTGCTGCGCGAGATCGTCATCCCGCGCCGCGACGTCACCTCGATCCCCGCCGCCGCCACGACCGCCGAGGCCGCGCAGATCCTCATCGACACCGGCCACTCGCGCGCCCCGGTCGCCGGCCCCTCCGGCATCGACGACGTGGTCGGCATCGTCCACTTGCGGGACCTCGTCGGCACCGACCTCCCCGTGACCGAGCGGGCCCGCCCGAGCATGGTGCTCCCCGAGAGCCTCAAGGTCACCGACGCGCTCCGCCAGATGCGCGACGACCACGAGCAGTTCGCGATCGTCGTCGACGAGTACGGGGCCGTCGAGGGCATCATCACCATGGAGGACCTGGTCGAGGAGATCGTCGGCGAGATCTACGACGAGTTCGACCGCGACATCCAGACCGTGCAGCGCGAGGACGACGGCGCCATCGTCCTGCCCGGCGGCTTCCCCCTCCACGACCTCGTCGACCTCGGTGTGGACCTCGACCGGACCGGCCACGGCGACTACGCCACCGTCGCCGGACTCGTCCTCGATCACCTCGGCCGCGTCCCCGACCGTCCCGGCGAGTCCGTGTCCATCGAGGACTACACCGCCGAGGTCCTGGAGATCAAGCGCAACGCCATCACCAAGGTCCGCCTCCGCCGCGACCCGGCCCCGGAGCCCGACGACGAGTAGCGGGGCCTTCGCGGGTGCCGCGGTCTAGGCCGCGGCGACCGCCGCGGTGCCGCCGCCGACCCGCGGTTTCGCCGCGCTGAGGAACTCGTCCTGCGCCACCTGCCGCCGGTGCCGCGCCTCGCCGACCTCGATCCCGGCCTCGTAGGTGCGCCCGGACCGCTCGACCAGGGCGTCGGCGCGCCCGAGGGCCTGGTTCGCCTCCAGGAGCTCGTTCGCCATGCGGCCGAAGAACACGGCGCGGTCGAGGCCGTCCACGGCCGCGACCGTTCCGAGCCACCGCTCGCGGGCCGCGGCCACGTTCTCCCCGTTCAGCACGGCGTCCCAGGCGGGGGTGTCGTCGTGGCCGGCCTGCCAGTACGCCTGGGCCCATTGCTCGACGAGTTCACGGGCGGCGAGCAGTTCTCCGAGATCACGACGTGTATGCATGAGGACAACGTATCCAGTGGGACGCCCCTTCCGCTTCGGCCGACCGCTCCGCAGTTGGGGGCCGTTCGACCGATCGGCCGCTCGGGGGAGGTGCGCCCTCAGGAGGTGTAGGCGTCCGCGATCTGCCTGCGGTGCAGGGTGGTCAACCGGTGGACGAGGAGGACGACCGCTGGTTCGGCGATCCCGGAGACGAGGCGGTCCCGCCTGTGATCCGCCGGATTTCCGCCTGGTGGGAGGGCCGCCGGACCGAAAGACTGTGCAGCATCGCGACGCACCGGCGTCGAGGACCCCGACGCGAACCGAGGCGCACCGACGCGTCCGCCCGGTCGCGGGAACAGGAGCGGATCATGGCAGCACACCTCAAGGGCCGCATGCGGATGCTCGCGGCGGTCACCGCCGCGTTCGCGGTGTCGATCGGCGGACTCGCCGTCGCGGGCACCGCCGCGGCGGCACCGGCGCCCGAGTACGCGCCCACGGGCGCGGCGGCCGACGACATCGGGACCCTGGCGATCCCGTGCACGACCGGCACCGGCTGGACCGGCGACAACCCCACCTCGCAGAACTACGCGTGGGCGCGCTGCGACGCCTCGGGCTCCCCCAACCCCAACTACTGGGCCTTCCGGGTCGAGTGGAGCTGCACCGGCGAGTCGCAGATCCGGCTCGGCCCCTACCTGCGCGCCGACGGCCGGACCCTCCGCGGGTACTGCCCCGCGGGCAAGCGCGTCGACTACTCCTCGGTGGGCACCCTGTACACCGGCGACATCGGCTGACCCGGGCCGGCGCGGCGATCAGCGCGCGGACGGCACCGCGCGCCGACGATGCGCTTCCCCGACTCGGGGAGGCGCGGGCGCCCGGCCTCAGCGGTCGACGTGCTCCGAGGCGCGCGCCGAGGAGGACGTCGCCTCGGTGTCGCGGTCGCCGCCCGCGGACTGTGCGGGCTCGTGCTGCTGCTGGTCGCGTTCGCGCTGCTGCCGGGCGCTCCAGCGGTTCTGGAGGCGGTTGCGGCGCACGTGGGGATCTTCGCTCATCGGATGGCTCCCTTCGTGATGAGCACTGGGCCGGTCGAGTCGCGGATGCTGAGTGCGGTGGCGAGCTGGAGGTGCCTGGAGACGGGCGCGGTGCCTTCGGCCATGGCGAGCACCGTCTCGACGGCGATCCTGCCCATGCCGGCGAGCGGCTGGCGGACGGAGGTGAGGCGCGGCGTCATCCATTCAGTCTGCGGGGTGTCGTCGAATCCGGTGACGGACAAAGCGGCCGGAACGCCGACGTCGAGTTCGGCCGCCGCGGCGAGGACGCCGATGGCGATCTCGTCGTTGCCGGCGACGATCGCGGTGGGCGGCGCGGCGAGCGACAGCAGCTCGCGCGCGTGGAGCCGGCCGGACTCGACCTCGAAGGCGCCGTGGCGGACGAGGTCGGGGTCGGCGGGGAGGCCGGCGGCGTCGAGCGCGGCGCGGAGGCCGTGGAAGCGCTCGGCCGAGGGCGCGGAGGAGAGCGGGCCGCCGATCCAGGCGATCCTCTTGTGGCCCAGTTCGATCAGATGGTCGGTCGCCGAGCGGCCGCCGGCCCAGTTGGTGGCGCCGATGCTGACGACCCGGGAGTCGGTGGTGTCGATCGGGTCGATGGCGACCACCGGCAGTGCGAGGTCCCTGGCGGCGTCGATGATCGGGTCGGGGACGGTGACGGCGAGGCCGATGACGCCGATCGCCCCGGCGGCCTGCTGCTGGGCGACCCAGGTGCGGGCGCTGGTGCGGGAGTTCGCGATCTTCTCGCCCGGGGGCAGGCGCAGCAGCAGCTCCGCGTCGGCCTCGGTGGCCGTGTCGAGGATGCTCTGGAGCACGGTGCCGGCGTAGCGGGAGGCCACGAAGTCCAGGACCGTCACCAGGGCGCGGTTGCGCCGGCGCTCGTGCCGCGGCGTCGTCCCCCGGTAGCCCACCTGCTCGATGACGTTGAGGACGTACGCCCGGGTGCTGGGGGAGACGTCGCTGCGTCCGTTGAGGACCTTGGAGACGGTCGCGGGCGAGACCCCCGCGCGCGCCGCGACGTCGGCCAGTGTGACCTTCTCGGGACGGGGGCGCTGCACCACCGGCAATCCTTTCGGAGTTTCGAAAACATTTCGACCATACCATAGTCATGATGATGACTCGATGTGACCGTGATCTAGAACCGGCAGTGTATTGACAGCTCGTGAAGCAAACGCTAGCCTGACAGCGCTCGAATCTATTTCGAAAACATTTCGAAAACATAGCGCACGGCAACGGAACGAGGCCATGGACAGCGACCGCACCGCCCTCTTCACCGTCGACGGCCGCCCCGGCGCCGACGACCCCCTCCGCCACGTCTGGAGCGACTGCGCCGGCGCCGGACGCGCCAACGAGGCCCTCCGCGCCGACTGGCAGCGCCAGTTCGCCGAAGCCGTCGACACCCTCGGCTTCCGCTACATCCGCTTCCACGGCCTCTTCCACGACGACATGTTCGTCTACCGCGAGACCTACGGCGGCGGCTTCGGCCCCGACAACCGGCTCCCCGCGCCCGTCCACATCTTCAGCTACGTCGACAAGGTCTTCGACTTCATCCTCGAGACCGGCGCCCGCCCCTTCGTCGAACTCGGCTTCATGCCCCGCGCCCTCGCCACCGTCACCGACACCCTCTTCTGGTGGAACGCCCACTGCAGCCCGCCCAAGGACATGGGCAAGTGGGTCGAACTCGTCACCCGCACCGTCGAGCACTGGATCGGGCGCTACGGCCTCGACGAGGTCCGGCAGTGGCGCTTCGAGGTCTGGAACGAACCGAACCTCGTGCCCCACTTCTGGACCGGGACCCGCACCGAGTACTTCGAGCTCTACGAGCAGACCGCGCTGGCGATCAAGCGCATCGACCCGCACCTGCGCGTGGGCGGGCCCTCCACGAGCGTCTTCGTCCCCGACGACCGCTACCTCGGCGAGACCGAGGACCGCGCCGCCTCCCACGCCACCGCCGCCGCCCCCGACGTCGACGCCCTCGACTGGCGCCCCGTCTGGATCGAGGAGTTCCTCACCTGGTGCCGCGAGCGCGACGTCCCGGTCGACTTCGTGACCACCCACCTGTACCCCACCGACTACGCCTTCGGCTCCGACGGCAACGGCGTGGCCCTCGCCCGGTACGCCGACGCCACCTACGACGACCTGCGGCTCCTGCGCGACCTCATCGCCGGCTCCGCCTACCCCGACGCCGAAGTCCACATCACCGAGTGGTCCACCTCGCCGTCCTCGCGCGACCGCATGCACGACACGCTGTTCGCCGCCACCGCCATCACCCGCGCCTACCTCCAGTGCGCCGCGCTCGCCGACTCCATCTCCTACTGGGCGTTCACCGACGTGTTCGAGGAGGGCGGCGCGGGCATCGGCCCCTTCCACGGCGGGTTCGGCCTCGTCACCGAGGACGGCGTCCACAAGCCGACCTTCCACGCCATGGCCATGCTCGAACGCCTCGGCGACCGGCTGCTGCTGTCCACCCCGCACGGCGTCCTCACCCGCGACAGCCGCACCGCCGCGGTCGCCGGACTGTTCTTCAACTACCCCGAGGACATGGGGACGCGTTCAGTCGGCTCGGCCGACTCGTACGCCCAGACCCGCGCCCTGGCCGAGCAGGGCCCCGGCCGCCGCATCCGGCACACCGTCGGCGGCCTCGCCCCCGGCGCCGTCTTCCTCGTCGAGGTCCTCGACTGGGACCACGGCAACCCCGCCGAAGCCTGGTACGCGATGGGAAGCCCGCTCAACCCGACCAGGGAGCAGAGCCGCCACCTGCACGACGTCGCGGACGCCCTGCACCGCTTCACACTGACCGCCACCGACGACGGCGTCCTCGACATCGACCTCGAACTCGCCCCGTGGGCGATCGCCTCGGTGCGCCAGGCGGTCTGACCCCGCGCGCACGATCACAGCGGAGGCCGGTGGAACCCCACCGGCCTCCGCCGTTTCGCCTCCGTGCACGCGGGGCCGCCCGGCGAATCGAAATCAATCGATCTGCGAGCGCCAGGGGCTTGCCTTTCGGATGCGGGTGCGCCACACTCATGGCACCAGATGCCAAAGTGTCGATCAAACTGCGGCACGGCGTGCCACTCAATGTCGAGAGGACCCCTCATGACCCAGCCGCACGCAGCGGCCCGCGACGACGCACTGCACCGCGCCGCCACCAGGAAGGCCCTGACCCACCTCCTGCCGCTCCTCTGCCTCGCCTACTTCATGGCCTTCGTCGACCGCACCAACGTCGGCCTCGCCAAGACCCAGCTCGAAGCCGACGTCGGCATCGGCGCCGCCGCCTACGGACTCGGCGCCGGCATCTTCTTCCTGAGCTACGCCCTCCTCGAAGTCCCCAGCAACCTGATCATGCACCGGGTCGGCCCCCGGGCCTGGATCACCCGCATCGCCATCACCTGGGGCGTCCTCACCGCCTGCATGGCCCTCGTCCAGGGCGACCTGAGCTTCTACGCCATCCGGTTCCTGCTCGGCGCCGCCGAAGCCGGCCTGTTCCCCGCCCTCATGTACATCATCACGGTCTGGTTCGCGCAGTCCCAGCGCGCCACCATGGTCGGCCTGCTATACATGGCCGTCTGCCTCGGCCTCGCCATCGGCAGCCCCCTCGGCGGCGCGCTCATGGAGATGGGCGGCACCGGCGGCATGCACGGCTGGCAGTGGATGTTCCTCCTCGAAGGCGGCTTCACCGTCCTCGTCGGCCTCGCCGTCTGGCGCTGGCTGCCGAACAAGCCGTCAGAGGCGAGGTGGCTCACCGCCGACGAGGCCGCGGTCCTCGAAGCGCGCGCCCGCGTCGCCACCGCCCCCGACCACCCCACCCTCCGCGGCAACGTCAAGGTCGCGTTCGGACGGCCGTTCATCCTCGCCCTCGCGACCGTCTACTTCGCCAACCAGATCGCCTCGGTCGCCATCCAGTACAACTTCCCCTCCATCGTCGAGAGCATCGACATCACCCGGCCGTTCCTCATCGGCCTCGTCTCCGGCAGCGTCGGCATCGCCGCCCTGCTGGGCGTCATCGCCATCCCCGCCGTCCAGCGCCGCGTCCGCAACGAGGTCGCGGTCATCATCTGGTGCTCCCTCGGCACGGCCGCCTCCGCGGTCGCCTACGTCCTCACCACCGCGCCCGTCGCCCGCATCCTCCTCATCGACCTCGCGATGTTCTTCCTCATCGGCGTCCTCCCGCTCTACTGGTCGGTCGCGCAGCAGCGCATGCAGGGCCTCATGGCCGCCGCGGGCCTCGCCTTCATCAACACCATCGGACTCATGGGCGGCTTCATCGGCCCCTACCTCTACGGCTGGTCCGAGGCCGCCTCCGGCGCGGCCGCCTCCGCGTGGATCGTCCTCGTCGGCTCCTCGCTGCTCGGCGTGGCCCTCATCCCGCTCCTCCACACCACCGTCCGGCGCGAGGACCGCACCGCGACCGACCGCACCGGACACGACGAGACCGCGACCGCCGGGAGCCCGACATGACGACCCGACGCCTCCTCACCGCCCTCGCCGCGGCGCTGGCACTCGTGCTCGCGCCCACCGCCGCGGTGGCCGACCGCGGGCACGAGGGCGGCGCCTCGCCCCTCCTGCGCCAGACCACCCTCGGCCCCGTCCTCGGCGTCGACGACCGGCGCGGCACCGGCACCTACTCCTGGCTCGGCATCCCGTACGCCGAACCGCCCGTCGACGACCTCCGGTGGCGGGCCACCGTCCCCCACCGCCCCTGGAGCACCGTCCTCGACGCCGACGAGTACGGCGACGGCTGCGCCCAACCGGGCCGGTTCTTCAGCCCCTCGCCCGACGGCCCGCACTACGACCTGGAGGTCCGCGACGGGCTCCGGCAGCCGGTGGGGGAGGAGGACTGCCTGACGCTCAACGTGTTCCGGCCCTCCACCGCGGCCAAGCGCCTGCCGGTCGTGGTGTTCGTCCACGGCGGCAGCAACGTCGTCGGCTACGCCGCCGACCCGATGTACGACGGGCGGGCGCTGGCCGAGGCGGCCGGAGCGGTGGTGGTCACCGTCAACTACCGCCTCGGGCTCTTCGGCTGGTTCGACGGGGTCCGGGCGGACACCGGCGACCCGCTGACCGACTCCGGCAACTTCGGGCTCCTCGACCAGATCGAGGCGCTGCGGTTCGTCGGCGACAACGCCCGCGCCTTCGGCGGCGACCCGGGCAACGTCACGATCATGGGCGAGTCCGCGGGCGCGGTGAACGTGTGGGCCCTCATGGTCGCCCCCGACGCCCGCGGCCTGTTCGACAAGGCCGTGCCGATGAGCGGCGGGATGAGCACCACGCCGCCGGCGACCGCGCGCGCCTACGCCGCGAACCTCGCCGCCGCGGCGGCCGAGGAGGCCGGCCTGTCCGGGCCCGAAGCCGGTGCGCCCCTGCTGGAGGCGATGTCCGCCGACGACCTGGTGGCCCTGGCCCTGCGGCACGGGCTGGACGCCACCCCGGCGGTCATCGCCGACGGCGCCGTGGTCCCGGCCGACCCCTATGCCGCCCTCGGCGACGGCTCCCTGCGCGACGTCCCGGTCCTGGCCGGGAACACCACCGAGGAGGGCAAGCTGTTCGGCTCGCTCGTCGGCGCCCACCGGCCGAGCGACTACGACCGCTTCACCATGCAGTACGAGTTCGACCCCGACCGCCCGACCGGTGTGACGGTCGAGGACCTCCTGGTCGACCGGTACCTCCCGGTGGACGCCCCGGGCGGCTGGAACGAGGTGTCCGACGAGCTGACGGAGCTGGTGTTCATGGGCATCGCCGAGCGCTCCATGGACACGCTGCAGGACAGCGGGAACCGGAGCGTGTACTACTACCAGTTCGCGTGGGACAACGAGCCGGCGCCGTTCGACGACGTCTACGGGGCCGTCCACGCCATGGACCTGCCGTTCGTGTTCGGGAACTTCGACCGGAACGTGTTCTCCTACGCGTTCAGCGAGGCCAACGAGCCCGGGCGGCTCGCGCTGTCGGACCGCATGGCCGGCGCGCTGCGCCAGTTCATCAGGACCGGCAGCCCGCAGACCCCGGCGATCCCGGTCCGGTGGGGGCAGTGGCCCGCGAGCGTCGTCTTCGACGCCGACGACCGCCGGGTGCGGATCACCGCCGGCCGGTTCGGCTGAGCGGGGCGCGGAGCGCCCGGAAGCGCCACCGCGGCCGGGCGCCCGCGCTCCTACACTGGCGTGCAGGGAAGCGACGACGAGACGAGAGGGGCGACGGTGTCCGAACAGGCCCGGGAGTCCAAGGACACCAAGTACCGCATCGCCGAGACCGCGATGGCCCTGTTCCTGGAGGAGGGCTACGAGACGGTCACCGTCGAGGCGGTCGCCGAGGCTTCAGAGGTCTCGCGCCGCACCGTCTTCCGGTACTTCGGCGGCAAGGACGAGCTGCCGTTCCCCGACCACTCGGCGCGGCTGCGGCGCCTGGAGGCCCACCTGAACGCCGCCGGGCCCGACGAGGACCCGGTGGAGGCCGTCATCGGCGGCACCGAGGCGTCGCTGCGCGATTTCCTCCGGCACCCGCAGCTGGTCTTCCGCCGGTACCGGCTCACCCGCCGCGTCCCCGAGCTGCGCAACCGCGAGATCGTCGAGCACGAGCGGTACGTGGCGATGACCTCGGCGTTCCTGCGGGGCCGCCTGGCACCGGACGCGCCGGGGTTCCAGGCCATGGGCCTGGCCGCGCTCATCGACGCGATGCACCGCTCGGCCCTGGGCGGCTGGGCGCGCAGCGAGGGCGCGACCGACGCGATGGCCGAGCTCCACGCGGGCATGGCGTGGGTCCGCGGGCTCACCGCCGAGTACGCGCACCCGAGCCCGGTGCGGCAGGTGCTGCTCGCGACCCTGCCCGACACGCCCGAGGTGCGCCGGACGCTGACCGCACTGCGCGACAGCGCGACCGAACTCCCTTAGCCGCCCTTCGGCGCGACGAGCCGCTCCGCCAGGTCGGCGTTGAACCGGCCCAGCTCCTCGGGGCTGTCGGCGCCGCCGGGGCGGTACCAGCGGGCGAGGTCGACCGCCAGCGAGATCAGCGCCCGGGAGGTGCGGTGGACGTCGACGCCGGCGTCGAACCGGCCCGCCTCCACGCCCGCGGCGACCGCGAGGCGGAACACCTCGTTCGTCTCGTGCCGGATGCCCAGCACCTCGGTGTAGTGCTCCTCGTCCAGCGCGCCCAGCTCGTACTGGCACACGCGGGCGACCACGTGGTGGCGGGCGTGGAACTCCGTGTACCGCGATACCAGCTCCCGCAGTCGCGCGGCCGGGTCGGGCGAGGGCTCGGGGCCGGTGAGGACGTCGCGGGCGCGCCGGTGCCCCAGCCGCACGATCGCGAACAGCGCCAGCTCCTTCGACGGGAAGTGCACGTACAGCGCGGCGGGGCTCAGGCCCGCGCCGGAGGCGATGTCGCGCGTCGTCGTGCCGTGGAAGCCGTTCGCGGCGAAGGCGCGCACCGCGGACAGCAGCAGCCGCCTGGGGACCTCCGCATAGGACTCGGCGCCGGGCAGGTCCGCCGCCGCGAGCTCGGCGGCCGACAGCGGCGCGGCGCGGGGCGGCGGTGGAGCCTGGGGCACGGTCGTCTCCCTCCCTGCGGGTCCGGTGCGTTCGGTACGACGTGACGCTACAGGCCCGTGCCGGCGCCGGGCCCGCCCCGGGCGAGCGAGCGCAGCACCGCCTTGGCGGTCTTCCCGGTCGCGGTCCTCGGAACGGCGTCCACCACGGTGAACCGGTCCGGGATCCACCACGCCGCGACCTGCCGCAGCAGGTGGCGGCGCAGCTCGTCCTCGCCGACCGCCGCGCCCGGCTCGAGGACGAGGTACGCGCGGGGGCGCTCGCCCCAGCGCTCGTCCTCCACGCCGACGACCGCGGCCTCCCGCACCAGCGGATGGTCCGTCAGCGCCTGCTCCAAGGCGACCGAGGAGATCCACTCCCCGCCCGACTTGATCATGTCCTTGGTCCGGTCCACGATCCTCAGGTACCCGTGCGCGTCGAGCGAGGCCACGTCGCCGGTGCGCAGCCACCCGTCCGCGGTGAACGAGGACGCGCCCGGGTCCGCGCCGAAGTACCCGGCGGCGATCGTCGGGCCCGCCACCTGGAGCTCGCCCGAGGCGACCCCGTCGTGCGGCACCGGCCGCCCCGCGTCGTCGACGATCCGGACGTCCACCAGCGGCACCGTGGGGCCGGGGAGGCCGACCACCGCGCGGCGCCCGTCGCCGTCGAGGGCGTCCAGGTCCGAGGCGACGCGCCCCGCGGCGACCAGCGGGCTGCACTCGGTCATGCCCCACGAACCGGTGATCGGGATGCCGACCGCCGCCTCCCATGCGCGCGAGAGGGAGTCGGGCAGGGCACTGCCGCCGCTGACGACCGTCCGCAGTGCGGACAGGTCGTGCGAGGGCAGGTGCGGCAGGAGCCCCCGCCAGATCGCGGGGACCCCGGCGGTGAGGGTCACGCGGTGGCGTGCGAGCCGGTCCGCCAGCGCCTCCGGGGCCATCGCGGGTCCGGGGAGCACGAGCGCCGCGCCCGCGGCCAGTGCGGCGTAGGGCAGGCCCCAGGCGTTGACGTGGAACATCGGGACGACGGGCATCACCGTGTCCCGCTCGCTGACCGCGAGGGCGTCGGCGCCGAGCAGGGTGAGCGCGTGCAGGACGACGGACCGGTGGCTGTAGAGGACCCCCTTGGGCCTGCCCGTGGTGCCGGAGGTGTAGCAGAGCCCGGCGGCGTCGTCCTCGGCGACGGCCGGCGACCGGGGCGGCTCGTGGTCGGCGGGGACCGTGCCGAGCAGCTCCTCGTAGTCGAGGACGCGCGGGTCGTCCGGGACCGGGCACGCGGCGCCGTCGTCCATGACGACCACCCGCCGCACGCTCGCGGCCGCCGCCACCAGGTCCCACACGGCGGGCAGCAGCGAGCGGTCGACGAAGACCACGTCGTCGGCGGCGTCGTGGAGGATGTGGGCCACGTCGTCGCCGTGCAGCCGGTGGTTGACGGTGTGCAGCACCCGCCCGCCGGCGGGGACGGCGAGGTAGAGCTCCAAGTGCCGCTGCGTGTTCCACGCGAAGGTGCCGACCCGTGCCCCGGGCGGGACGCCGAGCAGGCCGAGCGCGGCCGACAGCCGCCAGGCGCGGGCGACGACCCCGCCCCAGGTCGCCGCCGTCTCGCCGCCGACCGTCCCGGTCACCACGGCCTTGCCCGCGAACATCCGCTGCGCCCGGCGCATGAGCGCGCCGATCTCCAGTGGACGGTCCTGCATCATGCCTCGCACGGTTCCCCTGCCTCACGCGACCGTCTGGCCGCCGTCGACGTACAGCGTCTGGCCGGTGATGTACGAGGACTCGTCGCCGGCGAGGAACGTCGCGGCGGCGGCGATGTCCTCGGGCCTGCCGATGCGCCCGACCAGGGTGGCCTGGGCGGTGCGCCGCTGGAACTCCTCGGCGCTCAGCCCCAGGCGCGCCGCGGTCGCGTCCGTCATCTCGGTCGCCACGAAGCCCGGCGCGATGGCGTTGACGTTGACCCCGAAGGGCCCCAGCTCGATCGCGAGCGTGCGGGTGAATCCCTGGACGCCCATCTTCGCGGCCGCGTAGTTCGCCTGGCCGCGGTTGCCCAGGGCCGAGATGCTGGAGAGGTTCACGATCTTGCCGTACCGCTGGGCCACGAAGCGGGACTGCGCGGCGCGCGACATCAGGAACGCGCCCTTGAGGTGCACCCCGATGACCTGGTCCCAGTCGTCCTCGGACATCTTGAACAGGAGGTTGTCGCGGGTGATGCCGGCGTTGTTCATGAGGACGTGGAGGCCGCCGAGCTCGTCGGCGGCGCGGGCGACGGCCCGCTCGGCGTCGGACGCGGAGGTGACGTCCGCGCCGATGCCGATCGCCTTGGCGCCCTTGACGAGCGGCAGGCCCGCGGCCGCTTCGGCCGCGGCCGGGGCGTCGAGGTCGATGAGAGCGACCGAGGCGCCCTCGGCGGCGAACCGCGCGGCCGAGGACCGCCCGATCCCGCGGGCCGCGCCGGTGATCGCCACGACGCGCCCTTCGAATCGTCCCATGTGCACTCCTTCGCGGGCGGGTCGCGGCGGCACGCGGCCGCCTCCAGGTTACTAAGCGCTTGCTTAGCGAGGATCATGGCACAGCCGCGGCCGCCTGTCCAGCGCCCGGCCGCCACCCTTCGGAACGGCGCCCCGCACCCGGCGCCCCGAGTCCCGCCCTGTGCGACCCTGATGCCGTGGAACTCCTCGACATCGCACACCGCGGCCGCACCCTCCGCGGCGCGCTGCACCTGCCCTCCGACAAGGACGCGCCGGTCCCGGCGGTCGTGCTCTGCCACGGGTTCGGCGGCAACCGCGCCGAGTTCGGGTACACGTTCGTCCGCGCCGCCGCGGCGCTCGCCGCACAGGGGATCGCCGCCTTCCGGTTCGACTTCGCCGGCTGCGGCGACTCGGACGGCGAGTTCGACGACCTCACCGTGTCCGACCAGGTCGCCCAGACGGTCGCCGTCCTCGACGCGGTCGGCGCCCACCCGGCGGTCGACGCCGACCGGCTCTCCCTGCTCGGCATGAGCCTCGGCGGACTCACCGCCTCACTGGCCGCCCCGCACCGGCCGGTCCGGTCGCTCGTCCTGTGGGCCCCGGCCGCGCTCGCCGTCGCGATGACCGAGGAGGGCGCGAAGCGCCGCGCGGCGGCGATCGCCGAGCACGGCTACGACGACTTCGGCGGCCTGCCCATCCGCCGGCCGTTCGTCGACGACGCCGCGCGCATCGACCCGTTTGCCGACGCCGCCGCGTACACCGGGCCGGTGCTCCTCGCCGTCGGCGCCGACGACTTCGTCCTCGAGAACGGCGTCCTCGACCGCTACCGCGACGCGTACGCCGACCGGCTCGACCTCCACCTCTTCGCCGGCGTCGGCCACGGCTTCGAGACCGTGCCCGCCCGCGAGCGCCTGGTCGAACTCTCCGCGGCCTTCGCGGCCCGGCACGCCTGAGCCCGAGACAGGAACGGCGCGGCCCGCCGGCCGCGCCGTTCCGCTCAGGAGCCCGTCAGGACAGCGTCCACCGCTGGTTCGTCCCGCCCGTGCACGTCCACAGGTGCACCTTGGTGCCGTTCGCGGTCGCGGCGCCGGAGACGTCGAGGCACAGCCCCGAGGCCGCATTGGCGATCGTGCCGTCGGCGCCCCGGTTCCACCGCTGGTTCGCGCCGCCGTGGCACGTCCAGATGATCGCGAGCGTCCCGTTCGCCGTCCCGCCGCCCGAGGCGTCCAGGCAGCGTCGGCTCCCGTCGGCGTACACGGTGAGTTCGCCTGCGGCCGTGAACGTCCACTGCTGGTTCGCGCCGGTCCAGCAGTCCCAGATCTGGACCTGCGTCCCGTTCTGCGTCGACTGGCCCGGCACGTCCAGGCACCGGTTCGCGCTCACCGACCGCAGCGCGCCCGCGGCCGGGCCGCCGCCTCCGTCGCGCGGGCCCGCGTCCGCGATGACCGCGGCCGCTCCGGCCGGGATCGCGCTCGCGCTGAACGTGGTGTTGCCGCTGACGGTGTTGCCGCGCTGGCCGTTCACGAGCCCGGTGATGGCCGAGTTGGTGGTGTAGTTCCCGGTCACCACCAGGTTCCCGGTCAGGTTGCTGTTCTGGTTGTTGGCGTGCGCCCACTGCCCGTACGTGTTGCGGAAGACGTTGCCCGTGAGCGCGAAGTACCGCGAGCCCTCGTCGAAGTACATGCCGAGCTGTCCGCTGTTCTCGCAGTAGTTGCCGCTGATCGTGCTGCTGGGGTGGGCCGACAGCGAGTAGATGCACCCGGCGTCGAACAGCGTCTCCACCACGTTGCGCACGTGGTTGCCGGTGACGCGGACGCTCTGCGAGGTCGTCGCGGTCTGGTACACCGGCTGGAAGTCGTACAGTCCGCGGCTGAGGTACTCCGGGCTCCCTCCCGGGTCGTTGGCGCCCCAGCCGAACCCGACGTTGATGCCGCTGTAGGGCATGTCGGAGACGTAGTTGTGATCGATGTGGAGCCGCGTGGCGTACGTGCCGAGGATCGCGGCGTGGTCGAGGTACTCCAGCGCGGTGTCGTGCACGCTGTTGTCGCTGATCTCGATGTCGCTGTTGAGCATCCGGGAGTCCGACGGGTGGTGCGCGTCGGGCCGGACCCCGCCGACGACGATGCCGCCGCCGGCGCTGGCGGTGAACTCGTTGCCGGTGACCAGGATGTTCCTCGCGCCCAGTCCCACGCCGGTACTGTGCGCGTTGGCGTCGTTCCCGATGCCCAGCCCGACCGAGCCGAGGTTGCGGAAGGTGTTGTCCGCGAACGTGATCCCGTCGGCGGCCGAGACCTGCACGGCGGCGGGGGTCTGCGCCCAGGAGTTGCGCGCGGCCTCGAAGCCGCGGCACCCGGACCGGCAGGAGGTGAACGCGTCCGAGGGCCGGTTCGCCTGGACGCCGGTGATGAACGTGCCGGTCTGCTGGTTCGCGTACCCGTTGTTCGACCCCGGGTCGAGCCACGAGGTGCCGGTGAACACGAGCCCGGCGAAGGCGAGGGCGCGCACCGGCTGGTCGTAGGTGCCCCCGATCTCGACCAGGGTCTCCAGGCGCGGCAGCTCCACCTTCGCGGTGGCCATGCTCTGGCCCGCGAGGGGCTTGTAGTAGAGGCGCCCGGCGGCGGTGTCGAGGTACCACTCCCCGGCCTGGTCGAGGAAGCGCTTGGAGTTGAGCAGGAAGAACTGCGGGGTGCGGAACGGGTTCTGGATCGCGTCGTACCCGTAGGTGCTGTTGTTCCAGGACGGCTGCTGCATGGTCACGGTGCGCCCGCTGATGCTCTGGACCGGCGCGAACCGGTTGGTGAACGACAGCAGCGCCTGGAGTTCGATGCGCTGCTGGCCCGGCAGCGACGCGAGGTAGTCGAAGTTCCCGTTGTCGAGCGTGAACCCGCCGGAGTTGAGTGTCATGTCCGAGGCCGCGATGCCGGTGCGCGCCCGCTGCGCCTGGACGCCGTCCACGTAGAGCTGCCGGGTGTCGAAGCCGGTGCCGACGTCGGCCCGGTAGACGCCGGTGGCGGCGTCGTCGAGGACCCAGCCGGTGACGGCCTGGGCGCCGGTGACGACCGGTGCGGCGCCGTCGGCGGCCCGCCAGGTCACGGTGTGCCCGTTGCGGCCCGAGTCGGCGGCGGTGAAGCGCAGCGGGGCGGTGAGCCGGTAGGTGCCGCCCGCGAGGGTGACGGTGACGTCGCCGTCGCCCGCGGCGGCGGCCTGCCGGGCCAGCTCCTGCGCCTTCGTCAGAGTCCGCAGCGGCTGGCCGGCGGTGCCGGGGTCGCCGTCGTTCCCGCTGGGGGACACGTGGATCTCGTGCGCGGTCTGGGCGTGTGCCGGGGAGGCGCCCGGGCCCGCGAGGGCCCCGGCGACCGCGAGGAGGAGGGCCGCCGCGAGGGCGGGCGCGCGGAGGCGCGCGGGGGGTGCGTGCCGCATGTCGTTGTCCTTTCTAGGTTCGGCGAGGCTCCGTTCGTGGTCGGTCGTCGGTGGCGGCCGCTCCCGGGCCGGCCGGCGGTGCCTCGGTGGCCGCCGGCGGCGGGGGAGCGGGGGATCGGAAGGTCTCGGGGCCGGCGAGCAGGCGCAGGCCGGCGCGTTCGGGCCGGACGCCGGGTCCGGCCGGGTCGGCCGGACCCGGCCGGAGGCCGAGCGCGGCGACGGTTCCCTCGGCGACCGTCAGGCCCAGTCCGGGGGAGTCGCCGAGGACGAACGCGCCGTCCTCGATGTCGAGGTCGGCGGTGACGCCGACGGGCGGCCACAGGTCCTGGAGTTCGCTGACGAGGTGGTTGGGCACTGCGGTCGCGGCGTGCAGGAGGCCGACCGGGACGTTGCCGATCGGGCTCACCGGCAGGTCGTGGGCGTGCGCGAGCGCGGCGACCCGCAGGAAGTGGGTGATCCCGCCGACCGCGGCGGTCTGGACGACGTCGACCGCGCCCGCCCGCAGCAGCGGGCGGTACTGCTCCAGTCCCGTGAGGTTCTCCCCGGTCGCCACCGCGGCGCGCACGCCCCGCTGGACGACGGCCATGCCCTCGGCGTCCCAGCGCCGCACGGGCTCCTCGATCCAGGCGAGGTCGACGGTGCGTTCGAGTTCGCGCACGTGGCGGACCGCCTGCTTGCGCGACCAGGTCTCGTTCGCGTCGAGCATGAGGCCGGGCCGGGCGGCGCCCGCTCCGGCGAGCACGTCGCGCACCAGCTCCAGGCGCCGCCGGTCGGCCTCGACGTCGAGGCCCCCCTTGAGCTTCGCCGACCGCAGCCCGCGCTCGGCGTAGACGCCGTAGGTCGCGGCGAGGTCGTCGTCGCCGAGGCCGATGTCGAGTCCGGACGCGTACGCGGGCACGACCCGGTCGCGACCGCCGAGGAACCGCCACAGCGGCTCGTCCGCCAACTGCGCCTTGATGTCCCACAGGGCCGTGTCGAGCGCGCCGACCGTGGCGAACACGGCGCCGCCGTGGCCGGCCTTGAAGACGTGCCGGAGCATCCGGTCGTACAGGGCGGCCACGCCCCGCGGGTCCTCGCCCTCGATCGCGGGGAAGACGCCCGCGATCCCGTGGTGCGACCCCAGGCCCACACCGGTGACGCCTTCGTCGGTGTCCACCAGGACGACCGGGACCGGGGTGGCCCCGTCGGCGAAGACGCCGTTGGCGTCTCCGACAGGGCGCGCCCACTCCTGGACCGTCGTCAGCGTGCGGTACCCGGTGATCCGCATGTCATCCCTTCGTCGACCCGGCGGTGACGCCGGCCGTGATCTGGCGCTGGAAGCACAGGTAGAGGACGAGGACCGGGACGGCGGCGATGAGCACGCCCCCGGCGAACGTGGGGATGTCGGCCGAGTACTGGCCCCGGAGCGCGGTCACGCCGACCATGAGGGTGCGGTGCTCGGCCGAGGGCATCATGAGCAGTGCGATGAGCACGTCGTTCCAGCAGAACAGGGCGTTGAGGATGCCCACCGACAGGAGCGCCGGGCGCCCGAGCGGCAGCATGATCCGGCCGTAGACCCCGTACACCGAGTTCCCGTCGATGCGGGCGGCGTCGGTGATCTCGGACGGGATGCCGCTGTAGTAGCTGGTCATCAGGAAGACCGTGAACGGCAGGAACTGCGCGGTGTAGGCGAGGATCAGCCCGGGGTAGGTGTCGACGAGGCCGAGCTGGCCCATGGTGCGGGCGAGCGGGACCATGATGACCTGGAACGGGATGAACAGCGCCGAGAGGCAGGCGAGGAACAGCAGCCGCGACCCGCGGAACCGCAACTGGCTCAGGGCGAACCCGGCCATCGACCCGAGCAGCAGCAGGAGTGCGACGGCGCCGGCGACGACGATGAGCGAGTTGGCGAGGTAGCGGTCCATGTCGGCGCCGGCCCACGCGGAGGCGAACGCGTCCCAGCGCAGGCCCTCGGCCGGGGCGAAGCGGTCGAGCACGTACTCGTGCCGGGTCTTCATGGCGACGTTGGCGGTGAACAGCAGCGGGTACACGGTCGCGATCGCCAAGGCGGCCATGGGGACCGCCGCGATCCAGCGGCCAGCGCGGAGCGGTGCCATCAGTCCTCCCTCCCGGCCCGGCGCAGGACCGCGATCTGCGCCATGCCGACGACGAGCATCACGCCGAAGAGCACTGTGGACGCGGCGGAGGCGAGGGCCGGGCGGCCCATCTGCCCCTGCTGGAACCAGATGTAGTACTCCGGCAGGTAGGTCGAGCCCTCCGGGCCGCCGCCGGTCATGACGTACAGCAGGCCGAACATGGAGGTGAGCATGCCGATCATGGTGGTGACGACCACGAACTGGATCGTGCGCGAGAGCCCGGGGACGATCACGTGCCGCACCACCTTCGGTAGCGAGGCCCCGTCGACGCGGGCCGCGTCGATGAGCGAGGCGTCCAGGGTGGCGAACCCGGCGAGGAACACCACGAGCGCCATCCCGAACGTCGCCCAGATGTGGACGCCGACGACCGCGAACATGGCGATGCCGGGGTCCCCGAGCCAGTCGACCGGCCCGATCCCGACCGCGCCGAGCAGGGCGTTCACCGGGCCGTCGAAGGACAGCAGCAGGTTGAAGATCGCGCCGATGATGACCGGCGACAGGACCGCGGGGAAGAAGTACACGCTCCGGTACACCCGGTGCCCGGGCACGCGCAGGTAGACGAAGGTCGCCAGGAGGCCCGGGATCGCCACGGCCACCGGCAGGAGCAGCACCAGCAGGCCCACGTTCCGCATGGAGGCGGTGAACAGCGGGTCCGCGAACAGCGCGGTGTAGTTGTCCCAGCCCACCGGCTGCCCGTTGCGGTCGCCGTCGCCGGTGAACGAGAAGTTGACGCCGAGCGCCAGCGGGTACAGCCGGAACACGGCGATGACGAGGACCGCGGGGAGCACGAGGAGGTAGGGGGCGAGGCGTTCGGCGCGGGGGAATCGCTCGTTCGACCCGCGCCGAGGCCCCCGCGCCGCCCGGCGCGCCGCCGCCGGTGCGAGGTCCCCGGCCGGCCCCGCGGTGGCGGGACCGGCCGGGATCGGCGGGCTTCCGGTCGGCATGCCTATGCCGCCCCGTCGCTCTCGGCGAGCTGGGCGAGCGCGTCGTCCACGGTGGCCGAGCCGCTGAGGAGCTGCTGGGACAGGCGCCCCATGAGTTCGAGGGTCTCGGCCGACAGCGCGACGTGCAGTGCGGGCCTCCCGGTGGGGATCGCGGCCACGATGGCGGCCGCGGCCGGTCCGGCGCCCGAGGCGTCGATGGTGGTGTCGGAGGCGATGGCGCCCGCGTCGGCGTAGAACGCCTCCAGCGCCGCGGTGGAGGTGAGCGAGCGGACGAGGTCGGCCGCGAGCTCGGGGTCCTCGGTCCACTCCGCGACGCCGTAGCCGATGCCGCCGTCGTAGGGCAGGAACGGCACCGCGTCGGGGTTCACCAGCGGGGCCGGCATGACGCCGACGTCCGCGGGGTCGAGAAACTCGCCGAACTCCTTCCAGTGCCCCACATCGGACATGAGGCCGATGACGTGGGCGGCCTCGCCGCCGTCGAAGAGCGCGAACTCGTCGTTGAACATGGCGGTGGAGTTGACGCCGTCGTTGTTGAGCCCGGCCTGCTCCGCCTCGACCCACAGCTCGAAGATCCGCTTCACGCCGGGGGAGGTCCAGTCGCGGTCCCCGGCGATCCAGGCGTCGTACTCCGCGGAAGTGAGCACGCCCGGGCCCAGGCCCGACAGGAAGAACTGGATGCCGTAGCCCTCCTTGTTGCCCATGGCGAAGCAGTCGGCGCCGGTGGCCTCCTCGAGCTGCGCGCAGTCGGCGAGGAACGCCTCCCACGTGGCGGCGGGGGCCTCGGGGTCGAGCCCGGCCTCCTCGTACAGCGCCTTGTTGTAGTAGAGCGGGTGGCCCTGGAGCGTGACCGGGGCGGCGTAGACGTGGCCGCCGTCGGAGAACGCCTCCCACCCGGCCAGGCGCTCCATGTCCTCGGCGAGGTAGTCCTCGAGGGGGAGCAGGGCGTCGGTGCGGTCGCGCAGCTGGCCGCCGCCGTTGAAGAGCATCACGTCGGGGCCCTCGCCGGACTGGATCGCGGTGCCCAGCAGGTTGTAGTACTGGTCGAACGGCTGGGCTACGAACTCGACCTCGACGTCCGGGTGCCGCTCGGCGAAGTCGGCCTTCGCCTGCTCGATGTAGGACTCGGCCGTGGCGTCGCCGGACTTCCAGTCCCACACCACGAGGGCGCCGCCGCCCTCGCCCGAGGACTCCGGTGCCGCGGCGCTGCCGCAGCCGTACAGCGCCAGCGGCGCGATGAGGGCGGTCGACCACAGTGCTCGTCGCTTCATTGCAGATCACTCTCCGTGGGGGTGCCGGGGGCCGGCTCGTGAGGATGCCGGTAAACATAACTCGTATGACGTCTGACGTCAATGGAGTCACGTACACTGATCCGCGAGTCGCGGCCGGTCCGCCGCGGCCGCGGACGGAGGACCGATGACCACAGCGCAGCGCCCGTCCGCGGACGAGCCCTGGACCCCGGCCTGGGCGCGGCGGCCGACCAGCCTGCCGAAGGCCGTCACCGCCGAACTCGTGCAGCGCATCGTCCGCGGCGACTACCCCCCGGGCTCCGCGCTCCCGGCCGAGCACGCGCTGTGCGACGTGTTCTCGGTGAGCCGCACCGTGGTCCGCGAGGCGGTGAAGGTCCTCCAGGAGAAGGGCCTGGTGCAGATCCGGCAGGGATCGGGCACCGCGGTCCTGCCCTCCACCTCGTGGAACATGCTCGACGAGCTGGTGCTCGCGGCGACCATCGAGGTCGACGAGGCGCTGGGGGTGCTCGACGACCTCGTCGTCACCCGGCGCCTGCTCGAATCCGACATGGCGTTCGTGGCCGCCCGCACCGCCGGTCCCGACGACCTGGACCGGATGCGCGAGCTCGTCGACCGCATGGACGAGCTGGTCGGGGACCCGGAGTCCTACCACGAGCAGGACCGGGCCTTCCACGACACCGTCATGCGCGCCTCCGGCAACCGCATCGCCCGCGCCGTCGTCCGCTCGCTGGAGAGCCAGGTCGTCAACACCGCCAGCTACATGGGACGGACCGAGCGGTCCCTGTGCGAGGCGTCCAACCGCGGCCACCGGGCCGTCTGCGAGCGCATCGCCGCCGGCGACCCCGAGGGCGCCGCCGCCGCGATGTCCGCCCACATCACCGACGCGTGGCTGGTCCGCCGCGGCGAGCACGGCGACCCCGACCGCCTGGCACGCTGAAGCGCACTCAGATCCGATCTTTCGACCTGAGTGGCGGGGACATACGCCGCGAATAATCGGAAACCCGTCGGCCCTTGACCGCATACCTCCAATCTATATAGACTCACATCTATATTCAAGGCATCGCGCGGCCGGAGCGCCGACCTCGTCTGGGAGCGATCCCAGCGGGCGTCCCGGCCGCATCTCCGCAACGGGCCCCTCCCGCGGTGCCGGACCACCGCGCAGGCTCCCACGAGCCCGACCACGAGGAGTTCCCACCGATGTCGAGATTCAGATCCGCGCTCGCCTGCCTCGGGGCGGCGGCCGTCCTGGCGTTCACCGGCGCCGCGACGGCCCAGGCCGCCGAGACCCCCGCGGCCCCCGCCGCCGACGTGACCGCCGCCGCCAGCACCGGCTGCGGCAAGGCCCCCACCCTCTCCAGCGGCACCCACACGATCCAGAGCAGCGGCCAGAACCGCAGCTTCATCCTCAAGGTCCCCTCCGGCTACGACCGGAACAAGCCCTACAAGCTCATCTTCGGCAACCACTGGTGGGGCGGCACCGCCAACGACGTCGCCTCGGGCGGCAGCGACGGCGCCGTCTACGCCCACTACGGACTCGACGCGCTCGCCGGCGGCTCGGCGATCTTCGTGGCCCCGCAGGGCCTCAACAACGCCTGGCCCAACACCAACGGCCAGGACGTCGCCTTCTTCGACGCCATGATCCAGCGGATCGAGTCCGACCTCTGCGTCGACCAGTCGCAGCGGTTCTCCCTGGGCTTCAGCTACGGCGGCGCGATCAGCTACGCGCTGGCGTGCGCCCGGCCCGACACCTTCCGCGCCGTCATCGCCATCGCGGTCCCCGGGCCGGTCAGCGGATGCAGCGGCGGCACGGGTTCGGTGGCGTACATGGGGATCCAGGGCGTCACCGACAGCATGCAGCAGGCGCGCTCCATGCGCGACCGCTTCGTCGCCAACAACGGCTGCGCCTCCCTGAGCCCGCAGGAGCCCGCCTCCGGCAGCGGCCGGCACATCACCACCGCCTACTCCTGCCGCGAGGGGAAGCCGGTGGTGTGGGCGGCGTTCGACGGCGGCCACCAGCAGGGCCCCGTCGACGGCTGCACCGGCTGCGAGAGCGGCGCCCGCAGCTGGGTGAAGAACGAGGTCTGGCAGTTCATCTCCCGGTTCGACTCCTCCACCCCGCCGGCCGAGACCGACGCGGTGCGCAACACCGGGGCGAACCGCTGCCTCGACGTCTCGGCCCAGTCCCAGGCGAACGGCGCGACGACCCAGCTCTGGGACTGCCACGACGGCGCGAACCAGCAGTGGACCCGCAACGCCTCCCGGCAGATCACCGTCTACGGCGGCAAGTGCCTCGACGCCGAAGGCGCCGCCACCGCTCCCGGCACGCGCGTGATCATCTGGGACTGCCACTCCGGTGCGAACCAGCAGTGGAACGTCAACGCGAACGGCACCGTCACCGGCGTCGCCTCGGGCCTGTGCCTGGCGACCTCCGGCGGCGGTACCGCGAACGGCACCCTCGTGGTCCTGGCGAGCTGCAACGGCTCGTCCGCCCAGCAGTGGTCCTTCGCCTGACGGACCTCCCGGTCCGGTGAACCGACGGGCCTCCCTCCCGGGAGGCCCGTCCCTCCGCACCGCTATGCGGCCCACCGCCACCAGTCCACGTTGAACAGGTAACCGGAGCCGCCGGTGAACCGCAGGTACAGGTCCTGCGTCCCCGTCGCGCCGCTGACCGGGCAGGTGACGCTCGTCCAGGTCTGCCAGCCGCCGGTGCCCGGGACCGAGCAGGTGCCCACCCGCGTCCCGTTCGGGCCGCCGAGCCGCAGCTCGATCGAGCCGCCGGCGGTCGCCGAGGCCACCCGGGCGGTGAACGAGGACGCGCCGGAGCCGAAGGCGACGCCCTTGACCTTGATCCAGTCGCCGTTCTCGATCCAGCCGACGTTCATGCCCCCGCCCGAGGCCCGCTCGGTCTCCACCCCCGACTGCCAGGCGATCGTCTCCGCCTCCTGGCGCACGAACGGGTCGAGCGCACCCGACTGCGGCGCCCCCGCCGAGGTCATGTTGATCGTCGGGAACGTCCCGTCGCCGTTGTAGGCGAACCGCTCCACCGCCACCGACCTGGTGAATCCGCCGCCGCCCGGCAGCGCGCCGTTGTGGTAGAAGAAGTACGACGAGCCCTCGAAGTCGATCACGCCCGCGTGGTTGGTGAAGCTCCCGCCCTGGGTCGGCATGATCGTGCCCCGGTACGTCCACGGCCCGGTGGGGCCGGGTGCGGTGGAGTAGGCGATGAACTCCGAGCAGCACTGCGCGGCGAACACCATGTAGTACAGGGACCCGCGCTTGTAGACCCACGGCCCCTCCTCGTAGAGGGTCGGCCGGTCGGTGCCGCCGGGCCGGGTCCCGAACCCCTGGGTGGTGAGCTGGATGCGGGTGGCGCTGCCGCTGTAGGAGACCATGTCCGCGTTGAGCTTCACGTACCACAGGTTCGGGTTGCCCCAGTACAGGTACGCCTGGCCGTCGGTGTCGATGAAGACCGTGGGGTCGATCTCGCCGTTCTCGACCAGCGGGCGGCCGATCGCGTCCCGGAACGGCCCGGTGGGGCTGTCGGCGACGGCCACGCCGATCGCCATCCGGCCCGTCGCGTCGTTGACGACGGGCACGTACCAGTAGAACTTCCCGTTGCGCTCGACGGCCTGCCCGGCCCAGGCGTCCTGCCTCGCCCAGGCGAAGGTGTCGACGTTGAGCGGTGAGCCGTGGTCGGTCCAGTTGACCATGTCGTCGGAGGACCAGACCCGCCACTCCTTCATGGTGAACCAGGTCGAGCCGTCCTCGTCGTGGCCCGTGTAGATGTAGACGCGTCCGTTGTGGACCAGCGGGGCGGGGTCGGCGGTGTAGATGGTCTGGACGATCGGGTTGTCGGCCTGTACCGGGGAGGGCGACGGATCGGCGGCCGGGCTCAGCGCGGCCGCGGCGAACATGACGGCGAGCGCGAGGAGTGCGGCCCGCCTTCGGCTCCGGATCGGTGTCTCCATGGAAACCTCGTCTTCGAAACGTTCGGAAATCTCCTCGAAAATAAGAGGAGTGTCGACCTCAGGGTAGTCACGGCGCCGCCGTCTGTAAATAGACGAATATCGATGGAGTGGGTAAAGATGGGACTAATGACCACATTGATTGAGAATCTAACGCATAAAATATGATAAAAAGGATTTCATGATCCTGTTCGCAATCAAATCTCAACCTAAAGATCTGATGTTTTCCGTGTTTCGGTATTGACGGACTTGCGAGCCTCAACTTACCGTGAACATTCACGAAGCCTGATCGCGAAGGAGCGAGCGTGAGTGTCATGAACCCGGTGTTCCACCATGTGGCACGGCCCCGAGATGCGGCACGGCCCCACCGCGCGGCGCGCAGGCGGAAGGAAGCGGTGCGGTGACCGCCCTGTCAGCGCAGCGGACCGCCGCCCTCCGCCGCAAGGCCCGCCGACGGAGCGTCCGCCGGCACTGGCAGCTCTACCTGCTGCTCGTGCTCCCCGTCGCCTACTTCGTGATCTTCCAGTACATCCCCATGGCCAACAACGTGATCGCGTTCAAGGACTACAGCGTGGTCGAGGGGATCTGGGGCAGCCCCTGGGCCGGATTCGACCACTTCGAGCGGTTCTTCGCCAACCCCGTCGCCTGGGACCTCATCCGCAACACCCTGGTGCTGAGCCTCTACGGCTTCCTCGCCGGGTTCCCCATCCCGATCATCCTGGCGCTGGCCCTCAACGAGGTCCGGGCGCGCTTCTTCAAGCGCACCGTCCAGATGGTCACCTACGCACCGCACTTCATCTCGACCGTCATCGTCGTCTCGATGCTCATCCTCATCTTCTCGCCCCGGATCGGCTTCATGTCCGACTTCCTCGGCTTCTTCGGGATGAGCTCGAACCTCCTCGCCGACCCCGACGCCTTCAGGAGCGTCTACGTCTGGAGCGACGTCTGGCAGACCGCCGGGTACTCCGCGATCATCTACATGGCCGCGCTCGCGGGCATCGACCCGAGCCTGTACGAGGCCGCCCGCCTCGACGGCGCGAGCCGCCTGCGCAAGATCTGGCACGTCGACCTGCCGGGCATCGCGCCCACGGTCGTCGTCGTGATGGTCCTCAGCGTCGGCTCGATCATGGCTATCGGCTTCGAGAAGGCGTTCCTCCTCCAGAACCCGCTCAACCTCTCGACCTCCGAGATCATCGCCACCTACACGTACAAGATCGGCCTGCTCAACGCCGACTTCAGCCTCGCGACCGCGGTCGGGCTGTTCAACTCCGTCATCAATCTCATCCTGCTCCTGGCCGTCAACACCGTCTCCAAGCGCGTGACCGGCAACGGACTGTGGTGAAGGGAGCGCACGCAATGACCATCGAGACCGCGGCCCCGCAGGCCCCGCCGCAGACCCCGCCGCCCCGCAGGCCCCGGCGCCGCCGCGGCAACCAGGTCCAGGACACCCGCGTCGACCGCGTCTTCATGGTCGGCGTCTACATCCTGCTGTGCACCTTCCTGCTCGTCGTCCTCGTCCCGCTCCTCAACATCGTCGCCAGCTCCTTCTCCAGCCCCGCGGCGGTGTCGAGCGGCCGGGTGCTCCTGTGGCCCGTGGAGTTCTCGCTCGTCGGGTACGAAGCGGTGCTGAGCAACAAGGCCATCCTCACCGGCTTCGGCAACTCGCTGTTCTACGCCGGGGTCGGGACGCTCGTCAGCGTCGCCCTGACGGTGATGATCGCCTACCCGCTCTCGCGCAGCGAGCTCGTGGGCCGGAAGGTCCTCATCGGCGGCGTCCTGTTCACGATGCTCTTCAGCGGCGGCCTCATCCCCACCTACATGGTGGTGCGCGCCCTCGGCCTGCTCGACACCCGCTGGGCGATCATCCTCCCCAGCGCGATCGCCGCCTGGCAGGTCCTCATCGCGATGACGTTCTTCCGCACCTCGATCCCCGGCGAGCTCTACGAGGCCGCGCAGCTCGACGGCACCTCCGACCTGCGCTTCCTGTGGTCGGTCGTGCTGCCGCTGTCGAAGCCGCTCCTGGCGGTCATCGCGCTCATGTACGGCATCGGGCAGTGGAACTCGTACTTCAGCGCCCTGATCTACCTGCGCAGCGAGGACCTCTACCCCCTCCAACTCGTGCTGCGCGACCTCCTGATCGTCAACAACACCGGCGGGACGAACCTCGCCGACCAGCTCGCGGCCCAGCAGATGGCCGACCTGATGAAGTTCTCGCTCATCGTGGTCTCCACCGTGCCGGTGCTGCTCGTCTATCCGTTCGTGGCCCGGCACTTCACGAAGGGCGTCATGCTCGGCTCGGTCAAGGGCTAGCGGCGTGCGACCCGACCTCACCCTTCGCACCAGTGAACTCCTCATGAAAGGCAGTCAACGATGACCAGCAGACTCACCCGGGCGGCGGCGGCGGGAGCGGCGCTCGCCGTCTCCTCCGCGATGTTCGCCGCCTGCTCCTCGGAGCCGGAGACCACTCCGGACGACGTGATCACCATCTTCGCGCCGCAGGACGCCGGCCAGGGCCAGGACCTGAACGACAACGCGTTCACGGAGCTGATCGAGGAGAAGTTCGACGTCGACCTCCAGTTCGAGACCACCACCTGGGACGGGAACGCGGCGGCCGAGAAGCGGCAGATCTCCCTCGCCAGCGGCGACTACCCCGACGCGTACATGCTCATCCCGTGGGTCGACCAGTTCAGCAGCGACGAGCTGGTGAAGCTCGGCGGCCAGGGCGTGATCGTGCCCCTCGACGACCTCATCGGCGAGGACACGCCGAACCTCGCGGCCGCCTTCGAGAAGGAGCCCGGCTTCAAGGAGCTCGCGACCTCCCCTGACGGGACGATCTGGGGCATCCCCACCTGGAACGACTGCTACCACTGCTCCTACCCCTCGAAGCTGTGGATGAACTCCGCCTGGCTCGACAACCTCGGCCTGGAGCAGCCCACCACGACCGAGGAGCTGCGGACGGTCCTGGAGGCGTTCAAGAACGACGACCCCAACGGCAACGGCGAGGCCGACGAGATCCCGCTGTCGGCGGCCGGCGGCGCCACCTTCCTGGCGTACCTGATGAACCCGTTCCTGTACACCGCTGAGATGTACGGCAACGCCGAGGGCCAGAACCCGGCCGCGCTCGGCCTGGTCGACGGCGACGTGACGCTCCAGCCGACCCGCGACGAGTGGCGCGAGGGCATCTCCTACATCACCTCCCTGTACGCGGACGGTCTCATCGACGAGGGCACCTTCACGCAGAACGGCGAGGCGCTCATCGCCAAGGGCACCAGCGCCGAGGGCGTCATCATCGGATCGGTGACCGTGCAGCACCCGTGGTTCGTGAACGCCGACCAGGAGGACGGGCGCTACACCGAGTACGACGCGGTGCCCCCGCTGGCCGGCCCCGGCGGCGACGACACGTTCTTCGGCGGCGGCGGCGCGGGCGCGACGCCCGGCGCGAACTTCGTGATCACCAACCGCTCCAGCGAGGCCAAGCAGAAGAAGCTCATGCAGATCATCGACTTCATGGTCTCCTACGACGGCCACCTCCAGGGCGAGTACGGCCTCGAGGGCGTCAACTGGGAGCGCCCCGTCGAGGGCGACGTGGCGCTCGACGAGACGCTCGAGCCGAACTTCAAGGTCGTCTCGCTGCCCACCGAGGAGATCCTCCAGAACTCCTGGGGCCCGCTCTCCCAGTTCTTCAGCGACGCGGAGTTCCGCAACAGCCAGGTGACCGCGACCGACATCTACACCGCCGCGGGCTACGAGCGCCGCCTGTTCGAGGCCACCGAGCTGTACGAGGGCCACGAGTCCGCCGAGATGTTCCCCTACTGGGAGCTCGCCGTCACCGGGGAGACCGCGACCGAGCTCGCGACGATCCAGACCAACATCGAGAACTTCGTCGCCCAGGCGAGCGCCGAGTTCATCACCGGCGTCCGCGACATCTCCAGCGACGAGGACTGGGCCGAGTTCCAGCAGAACCTCACCGACCTCGGCGCCGACCGGTACGTCGAGATCTACCAAGCGGCGCTGGACGACGCCAACTAGCACCGAACACCCGTCCCGAACCGCGGGCCGCCTCCGAACCGGGGAGGCGGCCCGCTCCCGCGAGCGAGAGGCCCCCGCATGATCCGCGAACGACGACTCGTCAACGCCGACTGGCGATTCGACTACGGCGAGCACCCCGGCGCCGAGACCGCGCCGCCGGACCCCGACTGGTACGACGTGGGCCTGCCGCACTCGTTCGGCCTGCCCGACTTCCGCGAGCACCGGATCTACACCGGCTTCGGCTGCTACCGGCGCACCCTCGACATCGACGGGGACCGGCTCGGCTCCTGGATCGCCCTGGAGTTCCTGGGCGTCTTCCAGACCTGCGAGGTGTTCGTCAACGGCCGCCTCGCCGGCCGCCACGAAGGCGGGTACACCCCCTTCACCGTCGACGTCTCCGACCTCGTCCACGCCGGTGCGAACGACGTGTTCATCAGGGTCGACAACCTCTGGAACGCCCGCCTGGCCCCGCGCGCGGGGGACTACAGCTTCAACGGCGGCGTCTACCGCGACGTCAGCCTCCTCGTCGCCGACCGGGTCCGCATCGCCTGGCACGGCGTCGGCGTCACCACCCCGCGGGTCGACCACGCCTCGGCCGCGGTCGCCGCCGCGATCGAGGTCGTCAACGACGGCCCCGAACCGGTCGAGGCGGTGGTCACCGCGACCGCCACCGGCCCGGACGGCGCGGCCGTGCACCTCGGCCCCGTCCACCGCACCGTCCCGGCGGGGGCCACCGAGACGGTCGACCTCGAAGGGGCCCTGACGGACCCGCTGCTGTGGCACCCCGACCACCCGCACCTGTACGAGCTCACCGCCGCGGTCGCCGTCGACGGGGCCCAGCGCGACGCCCAGTCGACGTCCTTCGGCGTGCGCTGGTTCGAGTTCACCGCCGACCGCGGGTTCTTCCTCAACGGCGAGCACTTCGACCTCCACGGCGCCAACGTCCATCAGAACCGCGGCGGCTGGGGCGACGCCGGCACCCGCGCCTCGATCCGCCGCGACCTCGCCATGGTCAAGGAGCTCGGGATGAACATCGTCCGCGGCTCCCACTACCCCCACCACCCCTACTTCGCCGAGGAGTGCGACCGGCAGGGCCTCCTGTTCTGGTCCGAGCTCCACTTCTGGGGGACCGGCGGCGAGAACGTCGAGGGGTACTGGTTCGCCAGCGCCTACCCCGTCCATCAGGCCGACGAGGCCGAGTTCGAGGAGAGCCTGCGGCGCGCGCTCCGCGCGATGATCCGGACCCAGCGCAACCACCCGAGCATCATCACCTGGAGCATCGGCAACGAGGCGTTCTTCTCCGACGACGCCGTCATCCCCAAGGCCAAGGCCCTCACCGTCGAACTCGTGGCCCTCTCCAAGCGGCTCGACCCGACCCGGCCCGCGGCCGTGGGCGGCGTGCAGCGCAAGGGCTTCGACTACCTCGGCGACATCGCCGGGTACAACGGCGACGGCGCCGAGCTCTACCTCGACCCCGGCATCCCCAGCGTCGTCACCGAGTACCACGGCGTCATGGGCAACGGGCCCGGCGAGTACGAAGTGGAATGGGAGCACGGCGTCGGGACCGACCACCCCTGGCGCTCGGGGAAGATCTTCTGGTGCGCCTTCCACTACAAGACCGTGGCGCCCGGCGCCGGCCTCCAGGGCCTGGCCGACTACTTCCGCCGCCCCAAGCGCGCCTACTACTGGTACCGCGAACTGCTCCGCGGCATCGCGCCGCCCGAGTTCCCGGTGCCCGGGACGGCCGCGGAGCTGCGGCTGCGCACCGACACGCCGACGATCCCGACCGACGGCACCGCCGACGCCCGCATCGAGGCCGAGATGTTCGACGAGCACGGCGCCCGCGTCGCCGACGACCGCGCGATCACCCTCACCGTGGTCGAGGGCGGGGGCCTGTTCCCCTCCGGCCGCGCCATCACCCTGTCGCCCGAGACCAACAGCGTCTGGGACGGCGCCGGCGCGATCGAGGTGCGCTCCTATGTGCCCGGTCCGGTGCGCGTCCGCGCCGAGGCCGAGGGCCTGGACCCGGTCGAACTCGTGCTCACCGCGACGGGGGAGGACCGGCCGCGCCGCGAACCGCGGCTCGCGCCGCCCGCGCCGTACCTGACCGAGCCGCCGCCCGGCAAGGGCTGGATGTCGCTGGCGGCCTACCGCCCGGTGGCGACCAGCAGCACCGCGCCCGGGCACCCGGGCGGCAACGCCACCGAACCGGGGACCGCGACCTGGCGCGCGGCGGGGACCGGGCCCGGCGAGTGGATCGCCCCCAGTCTCGAATACCCATACGAGATCAACCGGATCGAGATCGACTTCGCCGAGACGCCCACGCGCGCATGGGTGCTCGAATCCGCGGCCGACGGGCGCACGTTCGCCCCGATCCACAAGGCCGGCCCCGGCGACGAGTCATCGGTGCGCATCGAGTTCGAGCCGCGCACGGCACTCGCCGTCCGCGTCTCCTTCCCCGAGGCGCCCATGGAGATCAAGGAGATCCGCGTCCACTGAGACCGGACGGTTGAGGCCGGGTGCGCTGCGGCGCAACCGGCCTCAACCGTGCAGTCTCAGACCGCGAAGATCCGGGCGCTCAGCCCCGCCGGGACCTCGACGACCGGCGCGCCGCTCCCGCCGCGGACCTTCCACTCCGGCAGCGCCGCGGGGTACACCTGCTGCAGGCGCCGGCCCTCCAGGCCGGGGAGGGCGACCTCCGCGGCCTCCCCGCGCGACCACACCGCCAGCAGGGACCGCGGACCGGCGTCGAGCATCAGCGCCAGCACCTCGTCCTCCCACCCGGGCAGGCCCAGCGGCCACACCGGATGCGACCCGGCGATGGCCTCCCGCCGGTCCCGATGCAGCGCAACGGCTTCCGCGACGAGCGAGGACTGCGCCTGGTCGAGCTCGTTGAGGAACCCCGAGAGGTACATCCGTCCCATGACGCCCGCGGTCATCGCGAACGCCGTCTCCTCAAGCGACATGTCCGCCGCCGGGTACGCCCAGTTCCCCGCCTGCTCCGGCAGGACGCTCGCGGGCGCCGCCGCCGCGACCGGCGGGTACAGCCGGAAGTCCTGCTGGTCGCTCGTGGACTGGAGGTGCGCCACCGACAGGAGGTTGTAGTCCATCCGCATGCCGCCCGACGAGCAGCTCTCGATGAGCAGGCCCGGGTGCCGCTCGTGCACGCCCAGGAGCCAGTCGCGCAGCGCCCGGGTGTGCCCCAGCAGCCCCGCGCCCGCGCCCTCGACCCCGACCTCGGTCCCCGCGCCGATGTTCACGTTGTAGTCCAGCTTGAAGAACCCCACCCCGAACTCGTCCACGAGCCGGTCGACGGTCTCGTCCAGGTGCGCGCGGGCCGCCGGGTGGCGCAGGTCGAGCTGGTAGTGGTTCCCCTCCACCACGCGCGCCCCGAAGCGCTGGAAGAACGCCTCGTCGGGAAGCCGGTCGACCACCGGCGAGTCCACGCCCACGCCTTCGGGTTCGAGCCACAGTCCCGGCCGCATCCCCGCGTCCCGGATCGCGTCGGCCACCGCGGCGAGCCCGCCGGTGAACCGGCCGGGCGCCTCGCGCCACTCCCCGGCGCTGTGCCACCAGCCCCGCGGCCCGGCGAACCAGCCCGCGTCGATGCAGAAGTACTCGGCACCCGCCTCGGCCGCCGACGCGATGAGCGGCAGCAGCTTCTCCGTCGACGGGTCGCCCATGAGCGTGTTCATGTAGTCGTTGTAGACGACCGGCAGCCGGTCGTCCACGGGACGGCGCACCCGGATCGCCCGCCGGTAGTCCGACAGCGCCGCGAACGCCGCGTCCCGGCCCCCGTCCGCGATCGCCAGGCCCGCGGGCACCGACGTGAACTCCCCGCCCGGCGCCAGCCGCTCGGCGAACCGGTGCTCGATGTCCGTCGGACCCAGAATGCCGATCACCACGCCCTCGCGCAGACGCGACAGCTCCCAGTGCCAGCCCGCGCTCGTCTCGACCTGCCAAGCGGCCGAGGGCCCTTCGGCGCCCGCGAGGACCCCGGTGGGCAGCACGTCGCCGCTGGACCAGGAACCGTGGCTGGTGACCTTGAACCGGCCCCGCCCGTCCTGGCGGTGCAGGTCCAGGTTGAGGTCCGGCAGGACGTCGCCGAGCGGGTGCTGCTTCCAGCGGCCCTCGCCGAGCCATTCGCTCTGGCCCCACAGCAGGTCGTACACGGTCCCCTTGAGCGCCACGAGCGCCGAGGTGACCGACGTGAGCACGATGTCCTCAGTGGAGGCATTGTGGACCGTCTGCGTGATCTGGAGGCCCCCGCCGGCCGCGCGGAACCGGCTGACGACCTCGACCCCGATCGACGCGTCGCGCTGGCGGATCCGCAGCACGTCCCCGTCGGCCTCGTGGTCGACGTGGCGCAGGCGCACGCCCGCGACCGTGTAGCGGTAGATCTGGGTGTTGTGCTCGCGCTGGCGCGCGCCGGTGGTGAGTTCGACGATCTGGAAGGGCAGCGCGATAGAAGGGGCGCCGGGCCCGGTCGAGAGGGCGACGAGCTTGACCGGGCTGTCGTCCTCGTACGCGAACCGCAGGTGCAGACCGGGGCTGCTCCACTCGATCTCGTTGGCGGCGTTCATCACTGGACTCCTCGATGGTGGTGCGGCGCGGCGCGACGGGGGTGCCGATCGCTGGACTCGGACCGAAGTACAAGCTAGCCGCACCGGAGGTGCCGTGCAAGAGCGCTGCGCCGAAAAGTCAGATGTTTCTTGCCATGGATCGAGTATGCGGGGTCTGATGACGATGAAGTCGTAGCGTAAAAGGTACTTATAGTGCATGAAACGGAACGCCGACCAAGACACTGGTCAGCGTAGATCCAATCAATTCGGCCGGTGCTCGCGTCAGTCGTCGGCGTCGTCCGGGTCGGCGTCCGCATCCAGGGGCACCGGCGCCGCACCGGCGAGGGCCAATGACTCCTCGACGCCGAGTAGGTGGTTGGCCATGCGGACCTTCGCCGCCTCGGGGTCGCGGGCCCGCAGCGCCCGCAGGATGGCGAGGTGCTCCTCGTGGGTGCGCCGGTCGGCCCCCTCCTCGCGGAGGCTGCGCCACAGCCGCTCCCGCGCGGTGCGGCTGGCGAGCGCCTCGATCATGCCGGCCAGCACCTGGTTGTCGGAGTGGGTCGCGATGATCCGGTGGAAGGCGATGTCGATCTCGATGATGCGCTCGTGCCGCTCGGGCTCGCTGTCGAGGATGGACCTGGCCTCGTCCAGGAGTGCCTCCGCCTCGTCCAGCGCCTCGTCGGTGATGCTCTGGGCCGCGAGGCGGGCGGCCTCGCACTCCAGTAGGCGCCGCACGGTGTGGACCTGCCGGGTCTGCCCCTCGACCTGGAGCTCCACCACGAACCCCACCGGGGCCAGGAGGAGCGAGAGGTCGAGCGGCGTGACGTAGGTGCCGTCCCCGCGCCGGGTGTGGAGGACGCCGAGCACCGACAGCGCCCGCACCCCTTCGCGCAGGGAGCCGCGGGAGACCCCGAGCATCGCGGCGAGGTCCTTCTCGACCGGCAGGCGCTCGCCCGGGGTCAGCTCGCCGTCGAGGATCATGCGCTTGATGCCGTTGACGACATCGTCGGTGCGGGACATCCTGCAAGTATGTCCGAGGGGGCGGCGGGCCCGGCGGCGACGGTCCCGCGGGCGGCGCCCGCCGCCCGCCCGCGGAACCGGGGCCTTGCGGGCCGGGGGCCGACTCGGCACCGCCCGCGACTTGCCCCGCGGCTCCCGGACCGGTACCGTGAAGGTTCACGAATATTGCGAGACCGCACCGAAGGAGGCGCACGTGGCGAAACGGGTGACCATCCTCGACGTGGCCTCGGCCGCGGGCGTCTCGCGCCAGACCGTCACGCGCGCGATGAACGACATGGACGACATCAACCCGGCCACCCGCGCGAAGGTCCTCGCCGCCGCCGAGCGGCTCGGCTACCGGCCCAGCCGCTTCGCACGCAACCTGGTGAACCGCAAGAAGACCCACGCCATGGGCCTCGTGCTCGCCTCCTTCCGCAACCCCTACTTCACCGAGATCGCCGCCGACATGCTGGCCGTCGCGGGGGAGCGCGGCTGGCAGGTGGTGCTGGCGTCCCAGGAGAACCGGGCCGAGGACGCGATCGGACTGCTCACGAACCAGGTCGACGTCGTGGTCGGCCACTTCGTCGGGTCCGACGCGGCGATCCTCGCGGCCGCCGGCGGCCTGCCGGTGGTACGGCTCGAGACGGGCAGCACCGAGCCGGGCGTCCACTCCGTCGACCTCGACCTCGAATCCGGCGTCGTCGAAGCGGTCGCCGAGCTGCGGGCCCGGGGCGCGCGCCGCTTCGGCATGGTCGACTCGGCGCTCTCGCAGACCGTCCAGGGCGAGTACGCGCCCTCGCTGCGGCGCCTCTGGTACGAGCGGGCGGCCGGCGACGGCTTCACCGGCGCGGTCGTCGGCGAGGAGACCATCGCGGGCGGCGCCCAGGCGTTCGCGCGCCTGCTCCGGGACCGTCCCGAGACCGACGCGGTCCTGATGTTCAACGACCTCATGGCGCTCGGCGCGGTCCAGCACGCCCACGCCCACGGGATCGACGTGCCCGGCCGGGTCCGCATCGTCGGCGTCGACGGGCTCTCCCTCGGCGAGGCCGTCGACCCGCGCCTGACCTCGATCGCCCTCGACCGCCTCGGGCTGGCCTCGCACACGCTCGACATCGTCGACGAGCTCGCCGCCGTCGACTTCGCCCGCGTCCCCCCGATCCGCCGGGCGGTGCGCTCGAAGCTCCTGTGGCGCGAGTCGGCCTGAGCGGCCGGACCCGCGCCGCCGGGCGTCCGCGCGGCTACCGCGCCGCCGCCCAGTACCCGCCGTCGGGGAACGAGTACGCCGCCACCGATTCCGGCCGCATCTCGGCGGAGTAGCCCGGCCGCGACGGCAGGACGTACGCGCCCCGGTCCACGACGCACGGATCGGTGAAGTGCTCGTGGAGGTGGTCGACGAACTCGGTGACCCGGTCCTCCAGCGAGGCCGAGACGGCCACGTAGTCGAAGATCGACAGGTGCTGCACGAGCTCGCACAGGCCCACGCCGCCCGCGTGGGGGCACACCGGCACCTCGAACTTCGCGGCCAGCAGGTACACCGCCAGGATCTCGTTCACGCTGCCCAGCCGGGCCGAGTCGAGCTGGAGGAAGTCCAGCGCCTCCGCCTGGAGGAACTGCTTGAACAGCACCCGGTTCATGCCGTGCTCGCCGGTGGCGACCCCGATCGGGGCCACGGCGCGGCGCACCGCCGCGTGCCCGAGGACGTCGTCGGGGCTCGTGGGCTCCTCGATCCAGTGCGGCTTGAACTCCGCGAGCTCGTTCACCCGCTCGATCGCCTCGGGCACGTCCCACACCTGGTTGGCGTCGATCATGAGCTTCGCGTCCCAGCCGATGACCTCCCGGGCGATCCGCAGCCGCCGCCGGTCCTCCTCGCGGTCGGCCCCCACCTTGAGTTTCACGTGCCGGTAGCCCTGATCCACCGCCTCCTGGAGGAGGCGCCGCAGCTTGTCGTCGCTGTAGCCGAGCCAGCCGGCGCTGGTGGTGTAGCACGGGTAGCCGCCGCGCGCCTCGAGGTCGGCGATCCGCGCGGCCCGGGTGGGCTCGTGCGCGCGCAGGATCGCCAGCGCCTCGTCGCGGGTGAGCGCGTCCGAGAGGTAGCGCAGGTCGGCGGCGTCGACGAGCTGCTCCGGCGTCATGTCGACCAGCAGGCGCCACAGGGGCTTGCGCGCGACGCGCGCCGCGAGGTCCCAGGCCGCGTTCATCACCGCGGCGAGCGCGAGGTGCACCACGCCCTTGTCGGGGCCGAGCCACCGGAGCTGCGAGTCGGACTGGAGTTCGCGGTAGAGCCCGCCGAGGTCGTTCACGATCGCGTCGACGCTCTTGCCGACGAGGGGCCGGGCGCGCTGGAGCGCCGCGGCGGCGACGAGGTCGTTCCCGCGCCCGATCGTGAACGTGAAGCCGTATCCGGCGAGGTCGGGGTCGTCGGTGCGGAGCACGACGTAGGCGGCGGAGTAGTCGCCGTCCTTGTTCATGGCGTCCGACCCGTCCATGCTGAGCGAGGTCGGGAAGCGGACGTCATGCGCCTCGACGGCGAGGATGGCGGTCATGCGGGGGTTCCTTCGTGTCATCGGGACAGGTCGCGACCAGGGTTCGGCGCCGATGCGCCCGCGGCGGCCCGGCGCACTCCGGGGCGCCGCGTCGGCGACCGCGCCGGGCGGCACCGCGGTGCCCCGCGTGCGCGGGCTCCATGGTTGAGCAAACGTTTGATCACCGCCCACAATAGCGACTGGCGGTGCCGATGGCAACCGCTCCTAGCCGGCTGGCGGCGCCGCCGAGGACCGTTCGACCAGGACGGGTGCGGGATCCTCGACCACGGTGTGCGCAACCGGACCCCCGGCGACGGCGTCGGCCAGCAGGGCGACGGCGGTGCGGCCCAGCTCGTACAGCGGCATGCGCACGCAGGTCAGCGGCGGCCAGGTGTGCTCGGCGGTCCAGGCGTCGTGGACGGCGACCACCGACAGGTCCTCCGGGACGGCGAGGCCCTGCGCCCGCGCCTCGGCGAGGGCGCCGATGGCGGCGTTGACGTTCGCGACCACGACCGCGGTCGGCGGCACCGGCCTGGCGAGGAGTTCGGCGAGCGCGGTGCGCCCCTCGGACTCCCGGTAGCCGTGCCAGGTGGTCAGGGACAGGTCGACGCCGTCGCCGGCGCCGGCCATGGCGGTGAGGAACCCGGTCGCGCGCCGCTGGGCGGTCGGCGAGGAGGCGAGCCCGCCGACGAACCCGATGCGGCGGTGCCCGAGCGCCAGCAGGTGCTCGGTGGCGAGCCGGGCCGCGAGCGCGTCCGGGACGAGGACCGAGCTCGCCCCCGGGAGGCGCTGGTGGATCGTGACCAGGGGCGAGCGTTCCCCGACGGCCGCCGCCAGGGCGTCGGCGTCGGCGCCGTCGCGCGGCTGGAGCACGATCCCGTCGACGCGCCCCTCGCCGAGGAGCTTGTCGAACATGACGCCGCCGGGCTGCATGTCCTCGCTGCGGGCGAGCAGCATGACGCAGCCGCGCGCCAGGGCCTCGTCCTCGACCCCCCGGGTGAGTTCGGTGAACAGCGCATTGGTCACGTCCGGGACGACGAGGGCGATCACGTCGGTGCGGGCGAGCTTGAGGGCGCGGCCGGCGAAGTTCGGCCGGTAGCCGACCTCGTCGGCGGCCCTGCGGACGCGGTCGCGGGTCGCCGCGCTGAGCCGGGCAGACGGGTCCCCGGAGAGCACGCGCGACACCGCCGACACCGAGACGCCGGCCCGCGCGGCCACGTCGCTGAGTTTCGCCATCGGTCGATTATCGCCGACGCGGAATTCGCATGAGCAAGCGATTGCGCATCGCGCCGGGTGTGTGCGATGCTCTTGAACAAACGTTTGCGCACCTGCCTGCGCACCGACTTTTCGCACCTATCCGAGGAGGCCCCGTGCTCGCTGCCAGATACGCAGGGGACGGCACCATGACGGTGACCGAGCTGGACCCGCTCCCGCCCGGCCCGGGACACGTCCAGATCGCCGTCGCCTACAACGGGATCTGCGGCACCGACCTGCACATCCTCCACGGGCACATGGACTCCAGGGTCGACGTCCCCGCGATCATCGGGCACGAGATGAGCGGCACGATCGCCGCTCTCGGCGACGGGGTCGAGGGGTGGGCGGTCGGCGACCCGGTCACGGTCATGCCGCTGGCCTGGGACGGCACCTGCCCGGCCTGCCGCGCCGGGAACCGCCACATCTGCCACAACCTCGACTTCGTCGGCATCGACTCGCCCGGGGCCCTCCAGGGCCGCTGGAACGTCGACGCCGACCTGCTCGTGCCGCTGCCGCGCACCCTCGACCTCAAGCACGCCGCCCTCGTCGAGCCCACCGCCGTGGCGGTCCACGACGTCCGCCGCGCCGGCCTCGCCCGGGGCGACAAGGTCGTCGTGATCGGCGGCGGCCCGATCGGCGTCCTCATCGCGTCCGTCGCCCGCTCCGAGGGCGCCGACGTCACGGTGATCGAACTCGACGACCGCCGCCGCAGCGCCGTCGCCGGCCTCGGCTTCACCGCCCTCGACCCGCGCGACGACACTGTCGCCCAGGTGGAGCGGTGGACCGGCGGCGCCGGAGCGGACGTGGTCTTCGAGGTCTCCGGAGCGGCGGCCGCCGTGCTCGGCGCGGTCGACTACGCCAAGGTCCGCGGCACGCTCGTGGTGGTCGCCATCCACCCCGAGCCCCGCCCCGTCAACCTCCAGCGCGTCTTCTGGCGCGAGCTGAGCATCCTCGGCGCCCGCGTCTACGAGCGCCGGGACTTCGATGCGGCCGTGGCACTGCTGGACGCGGGCGAGATCCCCGCCGACGCCCTCATCTCCGCCACCGTCCCCCTCTCCGAGATCCAGTCGGCCTTCGACTCGCTCGTCTCGGGCGAGGCCATGAAGATCCTCGTCGACGTCCAAGCCGGACAGGAGCAGCAGTGAACCCCTTCGACCTCACCGGGCGCCTCGCCGTCGTCACCGGTGCCAAGCGCGGCATCGGGTTCGCGATGGCCGACGCCCTCGCCGCGGCCGGCGCCGACGTCATCGGCGTCAGCGCCACCATCGAGCCCGAGGGCTCCGAGATCGGCCTGCGCGTCCAGGCCCACGGCCGCTCCTTCCGCGCCATCGCGACCGACTTCGCCGATCCCGAGGCCGTCGCGGCCCTCGGCGCCGAACTCGCGGCGCTCCCGGTCGACATCCTCGTCAACAACGCCGGGACGATCCGCCGCGCTCCGGCCGCCGAGCACTCCGACGAGTTCTGGAACGAGGTCCTGCAAGTCGACCTCACCAGCCAGTTCGTGCTCGCCCGGGCCGTCGGCGGCGCGATGCTCGCACGCGGCGGCGGCAAGATCATCTTCACCGCCTCCCTCCTGAGCTTCCAGGGCGGCATCAACGTCCCCGGCTACGCCGCGGCCAAGTCCGGGATCGCCGGACTCACCAGGGCCCTCGCCAACGAGTGGGCCGGCAAGGGCGTCAACGTCAACGCGATCGCCCCCGGCTACATCGCCACCGACAACACCCAGGCCCTGCAGGCCGATCCCGACCGCAACCGCGCGATCCTCGAACGCATCCCCGCCGCCCGCTGGGGCCGCCCCGACGACCTCGCCGGCGCCACCGTGTTCCTCGCCGGCCCCGCCTCCGACTACGTCTCCGGTACGGTCCTCCCCGTCGACGGCGGCTGGCTCGGCCGCTGACCCGCGCCGCGGCTCCGCGCGGTGCCGCGGCCGGCGGTGATGAGATGCGCCGCAATCGATCTGACGCGGTGATCGCCCGCGATCCGCGTGCGATGATGGGCGGCGATGAACACAACGAATGAAGACTCACTGGCCGCCGCCGAGGCGGCACTGCAACGCGCCCAACTGGCGGGCGACGTCGCCGCACTGGAGGCGCTGCTGCACCCCGACGTCGTCTACGTCGCCCCCGACGGCGCCGAGTACGACAGGTCGCAGGACCTGGAGTCGCACGCCTCCGGGCAGCTCCGGCTGACGAGCCTGGAACAGCTCCAGGGCGCCGCCCGCGAGTTCGGGCAGACCGGGGCGACCCGCGCGCGCGTCAGGATCGCCGGCCTCGCGGGCGGCGAACCGTTCGCGGCGGAGATGCTCTACACCCGCACCTGGGTGTTCCACGACGGCCGGTGGCAGGTGGTCCAGGCGCACGGAGCGAGCATCCCGCCGGCCGCGTGACCGATCCGACTGCCGCCTCCTCCCGCATGCCGTACGCTGCGGTGTCCTAGGGCCGCGAGCGGCCCCTCCGTGCCGCCGCGCCGCCTTTTTCATCCAGGAGGTGTGAAACGCGGTGCGGGGGGAACAGAGAGGTCACCTCAGCCCAAGCACATAGGAGGTCGCAACATGATCGGTTTCATCGTCGCCGGACTCGTCATCGGTGCGCTCGCGCGCCTGATCAAGCCCGGCAAGCAGTCGCTCGGTTTCCTGGCGACGCTCCTGCTCGGTCTGGTCGGTTCGGTGATCGGGGGGACCATCGCGAACCTGCTGGGCACCGGTGACATCTGGGAGCTCAACGTCCTCGGCTTCATCGTGGCGGTGATCGCTTCGGTGCTGCTCATCGGCGTCGCCGAGGCCATCGCCTCCGGCCGCGGTCGCAACACCGCCCACTAGAACTCCGTGCCCGACCGGGGCCGCACCCGCCGTTCGCGGCGGGTGCGGCCCCGGTTCCGTCTCCGACGACCCGGTCGGCAGGTTCCCCCGGGAGCCCATAGATATCGATGTACTCCTATTGGTAGATTGACCTCGCAGTTGGCCGTCGACTCGGACCGGCACTCAAGGGAGCGACCAATGCGAACGAGACACCATGCCCGCCGAACGGGCCTTCGCGACTACCCCAGGCGGCTCGCGCTCGCCCTCATGGGAGCGTTCTTCCTGGTCCTGGCCTCGCCTGTCCCCGCGTTCGCGCAACCCGAGGTCTGGGCCAGCTCGCCCGAGGACGGCGCGCTGCTCGACACCGCGCCCGGCGAGATCGCCGTGACTTTCTCCGAGACGCTCGACGGCGCGAGCACCGTGGCCGTGGCCGGCCCCGACCGGGTGCCGCTCGAACTCGAGGCGCCCCGCTTCAGCGAGAACGTGCTCATCCAGGGGATGCGCTACCCCGCGGTCGGCGCGTACACCGTCACCGTCACCGCGGTCTTCGCCGACGGCCAGGAGCTGGAGACCGTGTTCAGCTTCAGCGTCGAGTCCGTCCCCGAGATGCTCGCGGTCGACGGCGTCGCGATCGAGGGCGAGGCCGCGGACACCGCCGGGACCGGCGAGTCGGCCGCACCGAGCGGGTCCTCCGGCGACTCGGGCTCGAACCTCGTCCTGCTCGTCGCGATCCTCGCCGCGGCCCTCGTCATCGTCGGCGGCATCCCCGCGATCAGGCGCATGGACCGGCGCCGCCGCTCGACGGGGCCTGCCTGAGAACGAGCCGCCCGACGACCAGCCGGACCGGACCGCGCCCGCGAAGACTGGCACGGTCTGGGGATTCTGGGACTGCTGTGGCGCACGTAGTGTTCATCCCGACAGCCCGAACGATCCCCCCGGAGGTTGAGAACGATGAGCGAGTACGACGAGACCGGTTACGACGAGGCCGACACCGCCGAAGACGTCACGGCCGAGGACGACTACAGCACCGGCGTCCCCGGCGTCACCGTGGAGGAGACCTTCGACCTCGACGGCGACGGCTACGCCGACAGCACCATCACCGCCGACGGCGTCACCTACATCGACTCGGACGGCGACGGCCAGGCCGATGGGGTCGCCTACGACTACGACGGCGACGGCATCTCCGACGAGCTCCTGATCGACGCCGACGGCGACGGCACCTTCGAGACCGCCGTCGCCGACACCGACGGGGACGGCATCGTCGACACGTACTCCTCGGACACCGACGGCGACGGCATCGTCGACCAGGTCTCCTACGACGCGAACGGCGACGGCTACATCGACCAGGTCTCCACCGACACGAACGGCGACGGCTACGCCGACGTCGTGGCCACCGACTACGACGGCGACGGCCTGGTCGACGAGATCGAGATCGACTCGGACGGCGACGGGATCGTCGACACCGCCATGATCGACTCGGACGGCGACGGCTTCCTCGACACCGTCTACACCGAGGCCACCCCGGCCGGCGACTCCTTCCAGTCCCAGACCGGCCAGGTCATCTAGCACCTCCTCCCGGCGGGCGTTCGGCGTGAAGCCGAACGCCCGCCGCGGCATGTCCGCCACCCCGCGACGCCCCGCCATCGAAACTCCGCTATCACAACCCCGCTATCAAGAGCCCGCCATCGAATGCACCGCGACCTTCACCGCGTCGCCCGCCCCCGCACGGTGCCGGTGTTCCGCCGGTGCATCGCCTCGCCAACCCGCGCCCGTCCCTGAAGGATGAACCCGTCGGTTCCTCACCGCATCCGAAGGGCTCCAGGCCATGGGACACACCTTGCAGCGCTGCGCGATCGGCGCGGTCGCCGCCGCGCTCACCGCGACGGCCGCGTGCGCGAGCGGACCTGACGACCGCGAACCCACGGCGGTCGAGGCGTCCATCATCGAGCAGCTCGGGCAGCCTCCCGCCGCGGACCTCGACCCGGCCGGGGCCGAGGCGGCCAGGAGCGACTTCGTCGCCGCCTGCATGGCCGAGGACGACCTCGAATACCTCGGCCCGCCCGAGACCCCGTCCCTCGTCGAATGGCTGGGGCTCACCCCCGACGAGTTCGCGGCCGAGTACGGATTCGGGCACACCACCACCATCGACCTCCGCCCGGCCTACGAGATCGCCACGGCCGACGCGGTGGAGGCGTTCCGCGCCCGCATGGAGGCGCTGCCCGAGGCCGACCGCGACCGCTACCGGACCACCGAACTCGCCTGCCTCCAGGAGTCCTACGCGGAGTTCGGCCTCCCCGAGAACGGGACCGTGCACCTCCCCGACGGCTCCCCGATCCACGACTACACCGCGCAGGCGCACGAGGCGACCGTCGCCGACCCCCGCCTCGCCGAGGCCGCCCGCGCCTGGTCGGACTGCATGACCGGCCTCGGATTCGACTTCGCGGGCCGCGACGAGATGGGACTGCCGCTCCAGGAGGCCGCGGTGCCGTTCGCGGACGCCTTCGCCGCCCAGGGCCAAGCCCTCGTCGACGCCGGACGCGACTGGAACGACCTCCGCGCCGCGGACGTGCTCGACGCCGAACAGCTCGCCGCACTCGCCGAGCTGCAAGAGCGCGAACTCGCCGTCGCGGACGCCGACCGCCGGTGCGCCGCCGAAGGGCACGACCCCGACGCGGTCTACCTGGAGGTCTACAACGAGCACCTGGCCGAACTCACCGCGGCCTGAGACGGCCGCGCAGCGCTTTCCCCCACCGAACCCGATCCGAAAGGGAGACAACAATATGAGATCCGCAATGAAACGAGCCGCGACCGGCGCGCTCGCCGTCCTCGCCGGCGCCCTGACCGCCGTCGTCGTGGCCGGGGCCCCGGCCGACGCCCGCTGCCTGGGACAGGGCAACGGCAGCACGATGCAGGTCCGCTACAACGGCGTCACCATCGCCGAGGAGCGGCAGGCGTCCGGCACCTGCGACGGCGACGGCATCTACAACGGACAGGTCCGCGACACCCGCGAGGACGGCTACGCGGCCCAGGTGGCGTACGTGGACGGCTCGTTCCAGGGGACCGTCGCGGTCGCCACGACCAGCGCCTGGAAGAGCTACCGCTTCTACGACCAGACCGGGAACACCAGCGCGGGCATCATCTTCTGGGCGCGTCCGGAGACCCGGCCCGAGATCCCCGCCAGCACTTACGGCTACTGACCCCGAAGGGCGGGTCGCCGACCGGCGGCCCGCCCCACTGGCGTGGTGCCCGGGATCAGCAGCGGATGGTCTTCGCCTGCTCGTCGTACGAGTCGAACCCGGAGCCGATGATCTGCAGGATGAGCCGGTAGGTCCCGTTCCGGCACGGCGCGCTCAGGAGCACCGAGTAGCTGCGGTTGCCCTTGTAGGTGACCGTGCGCCCGTCGTTCGAGGGCCCGTTGAGGTAGCTGTACTCCGTCCAGTACCGGCCCGCGCATCCGGACACCGTGATGCGCAGGACGCCGTTGACGTTCGACCCGACCTTGTTCGGGCCGCTGATGCTGGTGGTGACGGTGCAGCCCGCGGCCTCCGCGGCCGGTGCGGACGACGCCGGAATGACCGCCGCGGCCGATCCCGCCCCGAAGACCATCAAAGCGATCGCAATCTTGGCGATCAGTCGCCGCAGTGTCATCGTGCTCCTCGTTCCGTTCTCGGTCAGCACGACGTCACGCTCAGGACGTCGCCGGTCACGTACTTCTCGGTGCTGCCGCGCTGGACCAGCAGCTCGGTGCTGTACGACCCGCGCTTGCAGGTCGCGGCGACGCGGGGGTAGCCGCTGGCCGGGGGCTTCACCGTGTAGTCGTACGTGGCCACCTCCAGCCAGTAGCCGCCGACGTACATCTCGAGGCTGAAGGTGATCTTGAACGGGCTGGTGCCGCAGCCCGCCAGCTTGAAGTAGCCTTCGCCGCGGACGTACCCTCCGGACTTCGTGGGCTTGTACGCGCGCGCCGTCACCGTGCAGGCGGCGGCGACCGCGGTGACCTCGGTGGCGTTCTCGTACTCGGCGACCTGGATGTAGCCGTCGGGCTGCGACTCGTACGTGACGTCGAGCAGCGCACCGAGCCCGGCGTCGGCGGCGGCTGCGGGAGCGCCGTCCGAGTCGGCCGCCGCGGGCGCGGCGACGCCGAATCCGGCCGCCAGGATCATTGCAAGCGCCACGCCGAGTGACGCGAGCAGTCTCGATCTGATCGTCATCTGTCTCTCCTTTGAGCTGGGTGAGGTGGAGGCGCATCGGGCACCGGCCGTCCGGCGCCGGACGGATCGAACGCCGCGCCGCGGCGTGCCCGCGTCGGGACCGGAAGCCCGATGACCTCTGCATTCACCATCCCAGCGGGCGTATTCGATGACCAGGCGCGACACCGGCGGGAGACCGGCGGATGCACGCGGCGCCGCAGGACCCCCGTTCCGTCACACCGGTCGTGCGGGCCGGGTCCCCGACTCGTATATAAGATCGCGCTTATATAATGTCGGTTCGACGAGCCCCGCCCCGGCCCCGCGGGCCGCACCCCTCAGGGGCTCCGGAGAGGGGAACCGGCACATGCCCCAGCCGACAGCGCAGAACGACCAGACCAGAGCGAGCAGATCCCCTCACCCGATCGGGCGGCGACTCGTCGCCGGACTGCTCGCCGTGCACACCGCCGCATGGGTGCTCTCGGCGCCCGCGGCCGCCGACGGCCGCAGCGACCTGCTCCGGCAGCTCGCGGGGGAGTACCTGGGCGCCACGGCCGTGGTCCTGTTCGCGACCGCGACGCTGCTGAGCACCCGCGCGCGATGGCTGGAGCCCTGGTTCGGCGGCCTCGACAAGATGTACCGCGCCCACCGCGAGACCGCGACCCTCGGATTCGCGCTCCTCGCCGCCCACGCGGCCACCACCCCGTGGCGGCTCACCTCGCCCGGCGGCGTCCCCTCCGGCCTCCTCGCCTTCGCCGGGATCACGGTGATGGTCGCCCTCGCGCTCGGACCGCGCCTCCCCGTGCTGCGCCGCGTCATCACCATCGGCTACGGGCGCTGGCGGATCCTCCACCGCTTCGTCGGCATCTTCCTCATCATGGCGCTGGCGCACATGCTGCTGGTCGACGCCGTCGTCCACGCCATGCCCGTCCCGTTCGCGATCACCATGGCCGCCTTCGTGACCGGCATCGGCGCGTTCCTGTACTCGCTGCTGCTCGCCCGCCTCGTCCGCCCCCGCCGCGCCTACACGGTGACCGCGGTCCGGCGGCTCAACGACGCCACCGTCGAGATCGGCCTCGCCCTCCGCCGCGGCAGGCCCCTGGAGTTCCACTCCGGCCAGTTCGTGTTCGCCTCGTTCCGCCGCCGCGGACTGCGCGAGCCGCACCCGTTCACCGTCTCCAGCGCCGCGCACGACCCGCACCTGCGGCTGACGGTCAAGGCGGCCGGCGACTTCACCCGGCGCCTGCCCGACCGCCTCGGGCCCGGAGTGAAGGCCGTCGTCGAGGGCGCCTACGGGATGATGGACTACCGCCGCGGCGGACCCGACCAGGTCTGGGTCGCCGGCGGCATCGGCGTCACCCCGTTCCTGAGCTGGTGCCGCGACCTCACCGAGGACCCCGGGCACCGCATCGACTTCTTCTACACCGTCCGCGACCGCGCCGACGCCCTGTTCTGGGACGAGATCGTCGCCGTCGCCCGCCGCCACCCCCGGCTGCGCCCCCACCTGCACGTCTCCTCCGAGGCCGGCAGCCTCACGGTGCCTCGTATCGTCGCCCGCGCCCGCGTCGACCCGGCGAGCACCGAGGTCTACCTGTGCGGTCCGGTCCCGATGATCCGCGCGCTCGAACGTGGGTTCCGGGACGCGGGCGCGCCTGCCGCCCGCATCCACTTCGAGGAGTTCGGCTTCAGGTGAGGTCGGCCGCGGGGCCGGTGGATCTCGCAGCCGCGGAGCCACCGGCGGACCTCGGCCTCCAGTCTGGACCGTTCCCGCCTGTGCACCGCCGGTGAACCGCCTTGCAGGTCCCGGCGGCGCCCGCTGGAATGGTCCCAACGACGGCGGACCGACGAGGGCGGTGGAGGCAATGGCCGAGGGGCATCGAACAGGGAGGACGTCCGGCGCGCTCGTGCGCCGCCACCGCGAGCGCGCCGGGCTGACGCAGCGCGAACTCGCGGAGCGGTCGGGCGTCAGCCTCGCGGCCGTGCGGGACCTGGAGCAGGGACGCAGCGGCCGGCCGCGGCGCGAGTCGGCCCGCAGGCTCGCGTCCGCCCTCGGCCTGCCGCCCGAAGACGTGCTGGCGATGTTCGGCCCGGCCCCGGCGGCCCCCGAGGCCGCGCCGCGCGAATCGCGGACCGGCACCGCGCCGCAGCACGTCATCGGGGTCCTCGGGCCGCTGACGGTGTGGCGCGACGGCGCCGCGGTGCCGTTCGGCGCGGAGAAGGCCCGGACCCTGCTGCTGCGACTCGCGTTGAGCGCCAACGAGGTCGTGGGCCGCGAAGAGCTCATGGACCTCCTGTGGGGTGAACGGCGCCCGCCCACGGCCGTCGACCTGCTGTACACGTACATGGCGCGCCTGCGGCGGCTCGTCCGCCCGGCCGCGCCCCCCGAGTGCGCGATCGAGGCCGCCCTCGGCGGCTACCGCCTGGTCGCCGGCCCCGAACGCCTCGACCTCCTGCGCTTCCGCCGCCTCGCCGCGGCGGGCCGCGCCGAAACCGATCCCGAACGCGCCCTTCAGGACTACGCCGCGGCGGCCGCGCTCTGGCGCGGCGAACCCGATGTGGACGCACTCCGCCACCACCCGCTGGCGGCCGCCCTGACCGAGGAGTACGCGGACCTGCTGCGCGCGTACGCCGCGACCGCCCGCGACCTCGCCGACTGCGAGCAGGTCCTGCCGCGCCTGCGCGGGCTCGCGCAGCGCCTGGAGCTGCACGAACCGCTCCAAGCCGACCTGGTCGCGACCCTCGCCGCCGCGGGCCGCCGGACCGAGGCGCTCGCCGCGTACGACCGCGTCCGCGCCGTCCTGCGCGACCAGCTCGGCATCGGCCCCGGCGAACGGCTCCGCGAAGCGCACCGCGCCGTCCTCACCCGCGAGGACGCCTCCAAGCCCTTGCGGCCCGACATGGTCCGCCAGCTCCCGGCGGGGCGCCGGGACCTCGACGGCGCCGGACCGGTGCGCCGGGACCTGCGCACCGGCCCGGTCGGGGGCTAGTTGTCGCGGATCCTGTCGTAGCGCCACGGGATGTACCCCTGGTTGCGCAGCGATGCGGTCGCGACCTTCACGTGCCGCATGTCGGACGAGGGGTCGGCCAGGTCGTAGATCCAGATGTGCCCCGACTCGGCGGCCCACTTGTGGAAGAGCATGCAGTGGTTGTCGTAGGAGTTGACGATGTCGCCGGTCTTGAGCTGGCCCCAGTTGATCCGGGTGCACAGGTCGGGCAGGGTGCGGGTGCTGTGCCCCGGGGTGGCGCTGTGCCAGCACATCGAGACGAACCCGGAGCAGTCCTGGCGGTAGGTGTGGCTCCCGTCGATGTCGGTCGCCCGGCTGCCGCCGTTGTACTGGATGTTGCGGTTGTACCAGTTCTGGGCCCGCTCCAGTACGTCGGCGCGGACGATGTTGCCCAGGTACGCGGCCTGCGCGGGACTCGCGACCGCGACCGCCGGAAGGGCGACGGCGGGGACGATGGCGGCCGCCCGCAGCAGGCGGCGGCGGGACAGGTTCGGTGTGTCGTGCGCGGTCATGGGGGCTCCTTCGGAGGATGGGGTCCGACCGGTCCGCGGGCCCCTGCCGGGGCCGGCGCATCGGACTGCCACGATGCTAGGGAACCCGCCTTGAGCCGACCTGGCACCGAAACCCGTACCGAACCCGTACCTCCGAATCGCGCGACCGGGCTCTGGAGCTCCGCTGCCGCCTCGGCGACCGCCGCGGACGGGCCGAGTGACGCGACCGCCTCGCCGACCCGGTCCCGCGACCGTGCTGACCTGTCTCGATACCGGTTCCAGCGCGATATCGCGACCGATATGACAGTGCTGTTATAATTCATCTCGTGACAGCTCATGAACCGGTCCGCGTCGGCCTCGGCACGCGCCTGCGCCAGCTCGTCGGACACCTCGACCGCGCCGTCGACCAGGCGTACGCCGACCTCGGCCTCGACTACCGCGCCGCGTTCACCCCCGTCACGCGCGCGCTCATGGCCGCCGAGTCCCTGTCGGTCAGGCAGATCGCCGCCGCCACCGGCGGCACCCACTCCGCCGCGAGCCAGACCGTCGCCCAGATGCGCAAGACCGGCTTCGTCGAGGACGCCCCCGGCACCGACGGCCGCGAACGGCGCGTCCGCCTCTCCGACCTCGCCCGCCGCCAGCTCCCCCTCATCGAGGCCCAATGGGCCCGCACCGACGCCGCCGCCGCGGCGCTCGACGCCGACCTCGGCATCGACCTCGGAGCCACCCTCGCCACCGCGCTCGACCTCGTCCGCGACCGGCCCTTCCTCCCCGCCGACGAGGAGCACCCGCCCGGGCGCTGGCTCAGCGCCACCGACCAGGGCGACGCCCTCATCGCCCTCGCCGACCTCGTCGAACGCCACTACGTGTTCGCCGAGCGGGCCGCCACCTACGCCGAGGAGATCCGGCGGCACCCCGTCTCCGAGGACGGGACCGGCACCGAAGCCCTCGCCGCGGCCCTCACCATCGCCCTGCGCCGCCACGACGGCCACTTCAAAGTCACCTGGGGCCGCCCCTGGCCCGCCCCCAAGCCCGACACCGAGAAGCCGGACACCGCCTCCCATCTCGACTTCCGCAGAGAAGGCCGCGTCGGCGTCGTCACCGCCGACCTCTTCGAGGACGGCGACGACCCCCGCGCCGCCGCCGAGGCCCGCGACTGCCTGAAGCGGCTGAACGAGTGCGACGCCGTCGTGTTCGACTTGCGCGCGAACCCGGGCGGCTGGCCGACCATGGTCGAAGTGCTCGCCGGCCCCCTGCTCGGACCCGAGCCCGCGCCGATCCTGACGTTCATCTCGCGCACCGACCCCGACGAGCACTCGCGCACCCGCCCCGTCCCCGAACTCGCCGCGCTCGCCGACATGCCGGTGTTCGTCGTGGTCGGCGACCGGACCGCTTCGGCCGCAGAGAGTTTCGCGTACGCGCTCCAGAGCTTCGGGCGCGCCACCGTCGTCGGCGCCACCACCGTCGGCGCCGCCAACCCGGGCGCGCCGTTCCCCGCCGGCGACGGCTTCTGGATCGTCGTCCCCATCGGCGCCCCGATCGATCCGCGTACCGGCACCAACTGGGAGGGCGTCGGCGTCCGCCCCGATGTCCACACTGATCCGGAGACCGCACTGGAAGCCGCCCTCCGGCTCGCGGCCACCGCTGCGCGCGACCACCGCGCGGACTGACGCCCGCACCGCCGAGTCGCCCGCCGGGCGGGCCGCCCGGGTGATCTAGCATCGCCCGGTGACCCGATACCGAGCCGTGCTCGCGATCCCGGGGATGGCAGCCCTCATGAGCGCTTCGCTGCTGGCCCGCACCGCCATCACCGCCAACACGACCGCGCTGGTCATGTTCGTCGTGCTCGCACTCGACCTGAGCTACGCCGCCGCGGGAGCGGTGGCGGCGGCGCTCACCGCCGGGATCGCCGTGAGCGGTCCGCTGCTCGGCCGCCTGATCGACCGGCGCGGACTGCGGACGGTGCTGCTGGGCACGGTCACCGCACAGGTGCTGTTCTGGACGAGCGTGCCGTTCATGGACTACGGCGTGCTCCTCCCCACCGCGCTCGCCGCCGGCCTGCTCATGGTCCCGGTCCAGTCGGTGACCCGGCAGGCGATCGCCGCGATGACGACCCCGGAGCAGCGCCGGGCGGCGTTCGCACTCGAAGCGGTGCAAGGCGAACTGACCTACCTCATCGGTCCCGCCGTGGTGATCCTCCTGGCGGCGTCCACCTCTCCCGGCCCGGTCGCCTGGGGCGTCGGGGCCGCGATCGTGGCCGGCGGCGCCCTGATCGGCCTGCTGAACCCGCCCCTGCGCACCGCCGACGAGGCGGAGGCCCACGCCGGCCCGCGGCCCCCGCGCCGGGCGTGGCTCGACTCGCGCATGATCGCGGTGCTGACGATGGCCGTCGGCACCACGACGCTCCTCGGCGGCATCGACCTCGCGATCATCGCCGCACTCGAAGCGACCGGCCAGGTGTCCCGCGCCGCCGCGGTCGTGGCCGTCCTCGGCATCACCTCGGTCATCGGCGGACTCGTCTACGGCGCCATGACCCGGCCGATGCCGACCTGGCTGCTGCTCGCCCTGCTCGGGCTCGCGACGATGCCCCTCGGGCTCGCGCCGGACTGGCGCTGGCTCTGCCTCGCCGCCGTCGTCGCCGGGCTCCTCACCGCCCCGACCCTCGCCACGGTGGCCGACGCGGTGAGCATGCTCGCGCCCGCCTCCGTCCGGGGCGAGGCGACCGGGCTCCAGGCGTCGGCGCAGAGCGCGGGCATCGCGCTGGGGGCGCCGCTCGCGGGCCTCGCGATCGACCTGACGGTCCCGGCCGGCGGCTTCGCGGCGGCGGGCCTGGCGGGCGTCGTCGCGGCCCTCGTCGGACTCCTGTTGTCCCGCAACCGGATCGGACGGACACCGAGCGGAGCCCGTCCGGCGGCCGGAGCGTGAACATGAGGTCCGGCCGCCGCCAGGTGGGCCGGCGAATGCGTCAGCCGAGCGTCGCCCCGACGGTCGCGTCGTCGCCGTCGTGCGCCACCAGCTCCACCATGATGCCCCCGGAATCGGGCGCCTCCGGCTCCTCGTCGCAGGTGAGGCTCCCGCTGCCGTCGGACCGGAACAGCAGGGCGCACGACGGGTGGTCGAGGAAGCCGCCGCCACCGCCCAAGCCGTCGGGGTTCGTCAGGCTGATCTGGACCCCGCCGTCCTGCACGACGGCCTCCACCGTCCACTGCCCTTCCCCGCCCAGGGGGAACGCGACCGAACCGGAGAAGGACGTCTCGCAGTCGCCGTCGTCGCAGGCGCCACCGCCCGCATCCGAGTCCGCCGCCTCGTCCTGCTCCTCGGCCTCGGTCTCGGCCTCGGGCGAGGGCCGCTCGGACGGCGTGGCGGCCCCGCTGGTGGAGGCCGCCGCCGCAGCGTCGGACGCCGATAGCTCAGCGTCCGGCTCCGCTTCGGACCCGCAGCCGGACGCGGCCAGCACCACCAGGAGCGCGCCGGTCGCCGAGGCCCGCATGAGGAAACGTCGCAAAGGGATCATCCGCCGATTCTAGGCAGATCGGGAATCGCTCCCATTAGGGCGTCGGTCATCGCGACGGCAGGGGCAGCGTGGTGAAAAGGACAGTGTGGCGGCAGGGGCAGCGCTGCGAGAGGAACAGCGGTCAGGTGCGCCCACCGGTCACACAACGCCCGTCTCGCGGGCCGGCACCTCCGCGTTCCGGCCGTGTTCATTGCGCCGCAGCGCCGCACGTGCGAAGAACGAGGCGAACCGGGCCGCGGCGCGGATCCGGCGGGCGCGGGTGAAGCCCCGGCCCGAGATCGAGGCGCCGAGGCGCAGCAGGTCGATCGGACCGATGTGGACGGTGAACCGCTGCGCCGCCTCGGGCCCGGCACCGACCGGTGCGATCTCGGTGCGGAGGCTCGTCAGTCCGGTCAGGAGCGCGAGCGGGCGGCGCGACCGCGTGGTCTTCACGCCGGTCAGGACCCAGGGCCGCCCGGAGTCGTCGTCGAAGCGCATCTCATAGGCCATCGCCACGTTCCGGCCCGCGGGGAACAGCGAGAGCGAGCCCTCGATCGCGGTCGCCGACGCGAGCCCCGCGACCTCGATCGTGCCTCGCATCCGCAAGGCGTGCAACGGGTCGGCGAGGAACCGGTCCATGCTCGGGATCTCGGCCGTCAGCGACAGCACCGTCCGGCGCCGGGCCCGCCGGGGCGTGGCCATGCGCTCGCGGAAGACCACGCCGTCGCCGCTCGTCGTCGCGTGCCGTTCGGCCATGTAGGCGAACGCCGCGTCCTCGGGGACGGTCGCGGGCTCCACGTCCGCCCATTCGGGGGCGCGCCACCCGTCGCGCCCGGCGCGGCGGATCACCGCCTCGATCGAGCGCTCCGCGACGGCGAGGATCGTGGCCGAGGGATTGACGCCGGTCGCCGCCGGGAGCACCGATCCGTCCATCACGTACAGCCCGGGGTGCCCGTGGACCTCGCCCGCGTCGTCGACGACGCCGGTGGCCGCGTCAGGGCCCGGCCGGACCCCGCCGAGGGGGTGCACGGTGACGGTGCGCCGCAGCAGCGACCAGGTCACCGGCTGGTACAGGCGCGCATTCAGCAGCCGCCCCAGGAGCGGGCTCAGGCGGAGCTGGGACCGGTACAGCTCTGCCTGCCACCGGTTGCGCCACGCCAGGGCCGCGCGGCCCCGGTCGTCCAGGGAGAGTACGCCGTCGGCGGAGTCGCGGCCCATGCCGAGCACGGCGAACGTCCGGCCCGGGTCCGCGGGCCGGCGCCTGCGGCGGCGCTCGCGCAGCCGCCGCCCGGGCAGCACGGCGTCGAGCATCGCGGTCACCTGCGGCGGGATCGCGCCGTCCTGCACCTGGTACCAGACCGACCGCCTCCCCTCGGGCACGTCGAGAACGGTGCTCGTGGTGATCGTCGGTCCGGTCGCCATGTCCTGGCCGCCCTCGCGCAGCTCGGCGAGGGTGAGGAAGTCGCCGTTGCCGGAGAACCCGGTGCCGAGCAGCGGCGAGACCCCGGGCAGGGTGCCGTGGACGTCGCGGGCGCGCAGCAGCAGCTCGTTGGTCGCCACCGCGCCGGCCGCGAGCACCACGCGGGGCGCGGTCCATTCCCGCAGGGGCGCTTTCGGATCGCCGGGGGTCGCGGTGGTCACCGCGTACCCGCCGTCCCGCGGCTCGATGCGCCGGACCTCGGCGCCGGTGACGGCGCGGGCGCCCTCGCGTTCGGCCACCGCGAGGTAGTTGCGGTCCAGGGAGTTCTTCGCGTCCCGGTTGCAGCCGATGACGCACTCGCCGGTGAACGCGCAGCCGCGCTGGGGCACGCCGTGCCGGTTGGGGCGCCAGGCGTCCGGGTCGCCGAAGGTGACGGCGAGGTTGGGCCGCACGGTGGCCTCGGCCATCGCCATGCCGCGCACCATGCCCTCCACGAGCTCGGTGCGCGCCGGGAGCCGCCCGGTGCCCGGGTCGCCTTGGACGGGCCCGGCCTCCAGCATGTGCGCGGCGAGGTCGTAGTACGGGTCGAGCCGGTCGCGGTGCAGGCCGACGGGCCAGCGGTCGTCCATCGCGCCGGCGAAGGGCCGGGCGAAGACGTTGGCGTAGGCGAGCGATCCGCCGCCCCACCCGGCGGCCTGGACACTGGCCATCGTGCCGAGCCAGCGGATGTCGTAGAGGCCGCGGTCGACGTCCCACAGCCACCCGTCCTCGAGGTCGGGCCGGCGCGGGAAGGTGCCCGACCGCCAGCGGCGGCCGCGTTCGAGCACGATGACGGTGAAGCCGGCCTGCGCGAGGCGGGCGGCGGCGACGGCGCCGCCGAAGCCGCTGCCGACCACGATGGCGTCGGCGTCGAAGAGTTCGCTCATGGGGGTGCGCTCCAGGGGTGAGGTCGATCGGGCGGAGGGGCGGGGAGCGGCGCGCGCCGCTCCCCGCGCGGATTCACTCCCCGTGCCTGCCGGGGGCGGCGCTGCCGCTGTAGTCGCCGAGGCCCGCCACGAGTCCGGCGATGTCGGGGGAGTTCTCGAAGCGGCGCCGGTGGATCTCGGCGATCTTGGCGCCCAGTTCGGGGTCGGGGTCGTCGGTGATGTCGAACGAGGCGAACTTGTCGATGAGCGGCAGGCCGCTGCGGTCGATCTCGTTGTGCTCGGGGTGGTTCATCAGCTCCTCGTACGCGGCGAGGTCCTCGATCTGCGAGACCGCGCCGTACTCGTACTCGCCGCCGAAGTCGCGGCCCACCACCCACGACTTGATCGCGGTGATCTTGCCGGAGGCGACGCGCATGCGTTCGAGTCCGGCGTCGACGTCCTCTTGCGACAGTCCGGGTTTGAGGCTGAACCTGATGCCGTGGTAGATCATGTGCTTCCTTTCGTCGGTGTGCGGGGGTCTCAGGCGCCGAACGCGGCCGCGTGGTCGCGGGCGAAGTCGGCGACGTCGCGGGCGGGCGTGCCGGTGAGGTCGGCGACCGCGGCGTGGACTTCGGCGGCCTCGCCGCGGGCGTAGTGCGCGTAGTCCTCGACGAGACCTTCGAGCTGCCAGGGCGGCATGAAGGGCGCGAGGGCGGCGGCGAACTGCTCACTCGTGATGTCCTGGAAGGCGATCGGCTTCCCGGTGGCGGCCGAGATCACCGCGGCGATCTCGGTGTGGGTGACGGCGCGGGGGCCGGTCAGGGTGTAGGTGCGGCCGGTGTGGCCGGCCGTGGTGAGGACGGCCGCGGCGGACTCGGCGATGTCCCTGGTGTCGACGGCGCTGACGGCCGCGTCGCCGACCGGCGCGCCGAACCAGCCCTGTGCGATGCCGTCGGCGAAGCCCAGGAGCGACTGGAGGTAGAGGTTGGGGCGCAGCACGGTGTGGTCGATGCCGAGCCCTGCGACGTGGGCCTCGACCTCGGCGTGCCAGCGCAGGAACCGCACGGGGGAGTCGATGTCGGCCGCGTACTGCGAGAGGACCACGAGCCGGCTCACCCCGCCCGAGCGCACGAGGTCGGCGAACCGCTTCTGGAGCGCGGCGGCGTCCGCGGCGGAAGGGCTGTTGAGGAACGCCGCGTCGACGCCTTTCAAAGCGGCCGTGAGCGATTCGGGGTCGTTGAGGTCGGCGACGACGTTCTCGACGCCGGGGACGGCCCGCTCGGGGTCGCGGACCATGGCGCGGACGGTGGCGCCGCGCGCCTGGAGGGCCGGGACGAGGGCGGAACCGACGGTGCCGGTCGCGCCGGTCACGAGGACGGTGGGTGCGGTCATTGCTGGTCTCCTTGACTCGAGTGGATCGGTTGCGGCAGTGGCACTGCCGGGCTCAGGGTGCGGTTGTCAGGACGCGGCGGCGGCGAGTGCGCGCTCGCGGGACCGGCGCCCGCCGGCTAGCGCGACGACGAGGGCGACCGCCATGAGCGCGGCCTGGCTGAAGAACGCGGTGGTGAAGTCGATGTCGCCGTGGCCTCCGGTGGCGCCGATGGCGATCCCGGCGAGCGCGGCGAGGCCGATGGCGCCGCCGAGCTGCTGGGCGGCGTTCACGAGTCCGCTGAGGAGCCCGGACTCGCCTTCGCCGCTGTCGCGCACCGCCATCGTGGTGGCGTTGACGATGCCGAGGCCGAGCCCGGCGCCGATGAGGGTGAACGACCCGAGGAGGTGCACGGAGTAGCCGCTGCTCACGGGATTGATTGCGAGCCAGAGGATTCCGGCGAGCAGGAGTGCCACGGCCACGGGCAGGGCCCGGCCGAGTCCGATGCGGTTCGTCAGCGCCGGTGCGAGGCCCGCGCAGGTGATGAGCATGACCGCGATCGGGGTCTGGGTCGTTCCGGCCGCGGCGGGGGTCATGCCGAGCACGTCCTGCTGGTACAGCGGCAGGAAGAAGAACAGGCTGGTGAGGGTGGCGCCGAGCAGCGCCATCACCGCGCTCGCGGTGACGATCGGCCCACGTCGGAGGACGCCGAGCGGCACCAGCGGGTGGGTCGAGCGCCGCTCGGCGGCGATGAACGCCGCGATGGCGGCGAGGCCGACCGGGATGCCGACGAGCGTGCCCGGGTTGCTCCATCCGGCCTCGGAGGCGGCGACCATGCCGAAGGCGAGGGCCGAGACGCCGACGGTGATGGCGACGGCTCCGGCGAGGTCGAAGCGGCCGGGCCGTCCCGGGAACGAGGGCACGGTCCGCATGACGATGAGCATGCTGAGCAGGCCGAACGGGACCGGGGCCCAGAAGACCGACTGCCAGCCGACGGCCTGGGTCAGCAGGCCGCCCGCGAAGATCCCGAGGAGGCTGCCGGCGCCGGAGACGATGCCCCAGATGCCGAGGGCGCGGGTGCGCGCGGCCGGGCTCTCGTAGATCGCGAGCATGAGCGCGAGCGAGGAGGGCACGACGATCGCGGCGCCGACGCCCTGGCCGATGCGCCCGGCGATGAGCATCGGCCCGGTGACGGCGAGGGCGCAGACGGCGCACGCGGCGAGGTAGAGCACCATGCCGGCCGTGAAGACCCGGCGTGCGCCGAGCACGTCGGCGAGGCGGCCGCCCAGCAGCAGCAGGCCGGCGAACGCGACCAGGTAGCTGTCGACGACGATGGCGAGCTCGGCCGCGGTGAGCCCGAGGCCGTCGCGGATCGCCGAGCCGGCGAGGTTGACCATCGCCGTGTCGAGGATGATCAGGAACATCGAGGTGGCGAGGCCCGTCAGGGCCAGGCCCCGCGGGATCCGCGGATAGGAGGACTGCACCGGCGGGGGTGCGGTTCGGTCGGTCATCGTTCCGTCTCTCGTGAGTGGGTGTGTCCGGAGCGCCGGCGGTGAGGGCCGCCGGTGATCCGTTTGATAGTGAGTGGTCACTATCTTTAGGGTGTGAAATTCGATCCGTCCCAACGGCCCGACCGAGCGGTCAGGCCCCCGAGGCGAGGAAGCGGTCGACCCAGGCGTCGTCGGCCGCCCTGGCGGGCAGGTCCATCGACGCCGCGACCATGTACAGCATGCCGGCGGCCACGAAGTCGTGCGCCATGTCGGTGTCCACCTTCGGGATCGCCTCCACGCGCTCGAACGTCTCCTGCGTCCACCGGTGCATGACGTCGCGGATCTCGGGGTCCTCCGAGGCCGCGTATCCCTGGAGCAGGATGAGCATCAGCTCGCGCTGCTCCATCAGCTCGCCCCACGCCTCCGCCATCGTCTCCAATGGACGTTCCTCGGCGGCCTCGCCGGCCCTGAGCATCCGGCGCTCGACGGTCGCGAACGCCTCGTGCAGCACCGCGATGAAGAGCTCGCGCTTGGTCGGGAAGACGCGGAAGAGGTTCGGGTGCGAGATCTCCACGTCCTTGGCGATGGTCACGGTCGAACCGCCGTGGAGCCCCTTGTGGCTGAACTCCTTCAGGGCCGCCTCCAGGATCTGGCGGCGGCGCTGCTCGATGCCGACCCGGGGCCGCTTCTCCGCCATGTTTGATAGTAAACACTCACTCTCGAATCGGTGTCAAGCCGGGGCCCCCGAATTTCAGGCACCGGTGCGGGAAGACGCCGCCCACCGGGAGTGGATATGGTGCGCACATGGTGATGACGGCTCAGGACGTGGTGGATCTCGTCGACGCGCACCTCGGCGTGCCCCGGCGCGCGGAGACCGTCGACCAGTACCTCGCCGGGGACGCCGACCAGGAGGTCCACGGCGTCGCGTTCACCATGATGGCGACCCTCGACGTGCTCCAGCGCGCGGTCGCGCAGGGGCTCGACCTGGTGGTCTCCCATGAGCCGCTGTACTACCACCACCGCGAGGAATGGGCCGCGATGCTCGCGGCCGAGGCCGACCCGGTGCACCGCGCGAAGGCGGCGTTCATCGCCGAGCACCACCTCGTGGTGCGGCGCCTCCACGACGCGGTGCACGACACGCGCCCCGACCGGATCGTCCACGGCGCCGCACACGCGCTGGGCTGGAACGACTTCGCGCGTCCCGACCTGCCCGGGGTCTTCGACGTCCCAGCCACGACCCTCGGCGCGCTCGCCGAGCACACGGCGCGGGCGCTCGGGGCGAGCGCCCTGCGCTACATCGGCGACCCCGACCAGCCCGTCTCGGTCGCCGGGGTCCAGCCCGGGTTCTGGGGCTTCGAGAAGAACCGCGCGATCCTCGCCCGCCCCGACGTCGACGTGCTCCTCATCGGCGAGTCGAACGAATGGGAGACCGCGGCCTACGCCGCCGACGCCGTCAGCGCCGGGCTGGCCAAGGGCCTCATCGTCATCGGGCACGTGCCCTCGGAGCAGGAGGGCATGTCCGCCACCGCCGACCGCCTCGCGGCGCTCCTGCCCGGCCTCCCCGTCGCCTTCCTCCCCACCGCCGACCCCTTCCGCCCCCTGCCCGCCTAGCACCGGCCGGGGGCCCCGACCCGTCCCGCCGGCGCTCCTTCGCCGATCGCGCCCGGGCGCCGCCGCCGCGGGTACCCTGGTCCGAAACAGGAGGTTTCGATGGCCAAGGGCTACTGGGTGAGCTGCTACCGCACCGTCTTCGACCCCGAGAAGCTGGCCGCGTACAACACGCTGGCCGGCGCGGCCGTCCGCGCCGGAGGCGGACGGGCGCTCGCCCGCGGCGGCCGGGTCATCGCCCACGACGCCGGGATCGCCGAACGCACCGTCGTGATCGAGTTCGACAGCTTCGAGCACGCGGTCGCCGCATACGAGAGCGCGGCCTACCAGGAGGCCCTGGAAGTCCTCTCCGGCGCCGTCGACCGCGACTTCCGCATCGTCGAAGGCGTCGACTGACGCGCTCCTCGACGGCGCAGGCTCAGCGGCTCGGCGGCCACCGCCGGTGAACGGCCTGCTCGAACGCGGCCCAGTCGCTCCCGCGCAGCATGGGAGTGTTGAGCGCGATCTCCTCCCAGTGGCTCCCCCGGCGCAGCACCCACAGCCGCCTGTCGGCGGCGAACAGGCGGTCGTCGGGGCCGAGCGGCACCTTGACGGCACCGTTGTTCCGGCGGCTGACGATCCGGTGGGGTTCGACCTTGAGGACCGCGAAGTTCAGACACGCCAGCGCCGTACTCGCGCCGACCACGCACCAGACGATGCCGAACAGGTCGAACCCGCTGTTGAGCGAGGAGGACAGCAGGTCGAGGGCGCCCATCACGAGGAAGGCGCCGCCGAGGCCCAAGGGAAACCAGACCGGGATCCGCACTCTGAACGTCATGCGCCAATGCAATCAGCTTCCGCCCCACCGCGGTGTCCCCGAACCTGTCTCTCCCGCACCGGCGAGGGCCATCTCACTCGTGCTCATCGGTGAACCCAGGCGCTGACGTGCGGGTGCTCTAGGGTTCGGGCATGACACCGCATCCGTTTCTCGCCGAACTGTTCTCGCTGGAAGGCCGCACCGCGGTGGTGACCGGGGGGAGTTCGGGCATCGGCCGGGCCATCGCCACGGCGCTGGCGCGGGCCGGGGCGAGCACCGTGGTCGTGGCGCGGACGGAGGCGGCGCTGGCCGACACCGTCGATGCGCTTGCGGCCCAGGGGTGCCGGGCGGGATGGGTGAGCGCCGACCTGAGCACCCGCGACGGCGTGCGCGCCGCCGCCGAGGAGGCGGCCGCGGTCTTCGGAGAGCCCGACATCCTCGTCAACGCCGCCGGGATCAACCTCCGCCCGCCGATGGGGGAGATCGACGACGCGGTGTGGGACGCCACGATGGCGGTGAACCTCGAAGCGCCGTACCTGCTCGGCCAGCGCTTCGGACCCGGGATGGCCGCGCGGGGCTTCGGCCGGATCATCCACATCAGCTCCCAGCAGGCGCACCGGGCGTTCGTCCAGAGCGGCGCCTACGGCGTCTCCAAGGGCGCCCTCGAATCGCTGGCCCGGTCGCAGGCCGAGGCGTGGTCGCCCCGCGGCGTCACCTGCAACGCGCTGGTGCCCGGGATCGTGCTGACGCCGCTCAACGAGCGGTTGGCCGCCGACCCCGAGAAGGTCGCGGCGCTGGCCGCGCGCACCATGATCGGCCGCAACGGCCTGGCCGAGGACTTCGCCGGGGCCGCGGTGTTCCTGGCGAGCCGCGCCTCCGGCTACGTCACCGGGCAGGCGATCTTCGTGGACGGCGGCCTGTCGGTCCACTGACCCACGGTGCCTCAGTAGTAGTCGCGCATCAGGTCGTCGGTCCATCCCGGCTGCGAGACGGGTCCGCGCGGCTCGAACTCGCGGACGCAGGGCTTCACGTCGAGGACGGGGGTGCCGTCGAGCGCGTCCAGGCCCGTGACGTGGAGATCGAGCCCGTCGACGGCGCGCAGCCGGCACCTGGAGACGCCGATCCTGTTGGGCCGGAAGGGACCCCGGTGGGCGAAGACGCCGACGGGCGGCCATTCGGGGTTGCCGCGGGCGGGACGAGGTTCGAGCCGGATCGCGGCCTCGTCGACGCGGTCGAACAGGAAGACCACTTCGAGGTGGGAGAACTCGTCGAGGCCGAGGGTCGCCTCGGGCGGGAAGCGGTCGGCGTCGAGCCGGACGACGGCCTCGACTCCGGCCCAGTCGTCCTCGACCCATTCGTCCCGGCCGCCGCTGACGCGGCCGACCGGCCGCAGGTGGAACTCACGCATCGGCGGTCCCCTCGCACAGGCGCGACACCAGGAGGCCGAGCGTCCACTCCCGCCAGCGCTCGGGGCTCCAGCCGCGCGAGCGGGTCATCGCGAGGTACAGCTCGGGGCTGGTGAGGCCGTACAGCTCGTCGGCGGCGGACGCCTCGTCGAGTCCCTGCGCCGCATCGGGTTTGGCGACGAGGGCGGACGCGGCGCGGCGCGCGACGGTGTAGCGGGGGTCCTCGTCGCTGCGCCACAGCTCGGCGAGCGCGGGGTCGGAGGCGGCCGCGGTCTCGGCGACCTTCATGACCGGGGCGAGCCGCCCGAGGATGCCGGCGGCCCCGGCGGTGTACCGGTCCAGGAGCTCCGCCGCGCCGGGCGCCGCGAGCGCGGCGGTGAACCACTCCCGGTCCACGGTGGCGACCGCTTCGTCGTCGCCCGCGATGACGAGGTCCACCAGCTCCTTCATGAGGGTCCGCTTGTTGCCGAAGGTGAAGTAGACGGTCTGCACCGCGACCCCGGCGGCGTCGGCGACCTCCTGGACGGTGGTGATCCCGTAGCCGTGCTCGACGAACAGCCGCTCGGCGGCCTCCAGGATCTTCAGCCTGGTCGCTCGGGCCTTCTCGGCCCGCTTTCCCGTGCCCTTGACGACGTTCATGATGAGAGTGTAATACTAGTGACAATCACTAGTGAACGACTCTAGTGAATTTTCGACAGGAGCCGCCGCATGCACACCGCCCTCTGGACCACCGCCTCCCTCCTCGCCCTCGTCTTCCTCGCGGCGGGCGCGGTCACCCTCGCCAAGGACCGGGAATGGCTGCGCGTCAACGGCATGGCCTGGGCCGAGGACTTCCCGGCCCCGGCCGTCAAGGCCATCGGCGCCGCAGAAGTCCTCGGCGCGGCCGGCGTCGTCCTGCCGGGGCTGCTCGGCATCGCGACCGTTCTCGTGCCCGCCGCCGCCTGCGGCCTCGCGGCCCTCATGATCGGTGCCGCCCTCGTCCACCTCCGCCGCGGCGAGCGCAGCGCCATCGCCGTCAACGCGGTCCTGTTCGCGCTCGCCGCCTTCACCGCATGGGGCCGCTTCGGCCCCGCCGCCCTCTGACCCCCCACGAGAACAGGAGCCGCACCATGTCCGCGATCACCGTCACCGACCTGACGAAGCGGTACGCGCCCAACGGGCCCGCCGCCGTCGACGGCCTCTCCCTCACGGTCGAACCCGGCAGCATCTTCGGATTCCTCGGCCCCAACGGCGCCGGCAAGACCACCACCATCAAGATCCTCACCGGCCTGCTCTCGGCGACCTCCGGGACCGCGCGCATCGACGGCCTGGACGTCGCCCGCGACCGCGCCGGCGCGATGAGCCGGCTCGGCGCGGTCCTCGAAGGCTCGCGCAACGTCTACTGGACCCTCTCCGCCTGGCAGAACCTCGTCTACTTCGGACGCCTCAAGGGCCTGCGCCGCGCCGCGGCCGGCGCCCGCGCCGAACGCCTCCTCACCGAGATCGGCCTGTGGGACCGGCGCGGCGAGCAGGTCGGGACGTTCTCGCGCGGCATGCAGCAGCAGGTCGCCATCGCGGCCGCGCTCATCGCCGACCCCGCGGTGCTCCTCCTCGACGAGCCCACGCTCGGCCTCGACGTGGCCGCCACCCGCGCCGTCAAGGACCGCCTCCGCGCCCTCGCCCGCGACGAGGGCAAGACCATCCTGCTCACCACCCACCAGCTCGACGTCGTCGAGGAACTCTGCGACCGCGTCGCCGTCATCAACCGCGGCCGCGCCGTCGCCGACCTGCCCACCCGCGAACTGCTCGCGCAGTCCCGCAGCCGCGACCACTACGAGCTGCGCATCGACGGCGACGCCGACCTCCTGCTCCCCGACGGCTTCACCGCCGAACGAGGCGAGGACGAGACCGTCGTCTCCGGCCGCGCCGACGACCCCGAGACCCTCTACCGGCTCATCGACGCCATACGGGCCCAAGGCCGCCGCCTCCACTCGGTCGACCAGGTCCGGCCCAGTCTCGAGACCGTCTTCCTCACCCTCGTCGCGGAGCCGGCCCATGCCTGACACCGCCCCGGCCCTCGCGCCACCCTCCGCGCCGCCCCCTGCGCCGCCCATCCCTGCCGCACTGGCCGCCGAGATCCGCAAAGGACTCGCCAACCAGCTCGCCCACCCCCTCGGCCACGCCGTGACCCTCGCCATCGGCATCAGCATGTACCTCGGCCTCCAGTACGTCATGGGCCAGGGCGCGCTCCGCGCCGACCTGATGCCGGCCACGCTCATCGCCATCGGCGCCTACTGGTTCCTCCAGTACTCCGGGCAGGTCATGGTCGCCGACCTCATCGAAGAGCAGCGCACCGGCACCTTCGCCGCCGCGCACATGTCCGTCGCACCCCTGTGGGCGGCGATGGCCGGGCGGCTCGCCACCGCCGCCCTCTTCGCGCTCCCGATCGCGGTCCTCGCGTCCCTGGTGCCCGCGCTCGCCGTCGGCATCCGCATCCCCTGGCACCCCGCGGCGCTCGTCCCGTGCCTGCTCCTGGCCGCCGACATCCTCGCCTTCACGTTCCTCATGGCGGCCATCGCCGTCCGCACTCCCGCCGTCGGCGCGATCCACTCGCTCCTGACGTCCCTCGTGCTCATGCTCAACGGCGCGTTCATGCCGCTCGCGCTCTATCCGGAATGGATGGCCGCCGCCGCGCGGCTCCTGCCCACCACACTCGCGATCGAGGCGATCGGCCGCGTCCTCCTCGACGGCGCCCCACTCGCCGCCGTCTGGAGCGACGGCACCCTGCCGCTCCTCATCGCCCACACCGCGGCCCTGGCCGGCGCGGGCGCGTGGCTGCTGCACCGCAACCGCCGCCTGGCGCTGGCCGACGGCCGCATCGGCCGGTACTGAAAGGGAACCCCGTGACCACCATGCTCTCCGTCCCCGCCCTGGCCTCGACCGGCTGGGGGAACGCCTTCGGCAACGAGGTCGCCAAGGGCCTGCGCGACCTGCGGTCCGGCTGGCGGGCCGTCCTCGCCGAGATGATCACCTTCCCCGTGTTCTACCTGCTCATCGTCATGTTCATGGGCCGCGGGCAACTCCTCGGCGAGCTGCTGGTGCCGGTCATGATCGGCCTGGCCGGGCTCGCGTTCCTCCACGAGCAGGTCAACCGCGTCTTCTGGGGGTACCTCGGCGACCTCCAGTCCGGCGTCCTGGAGCAGACCTACCTGACGCCGCTGCCCTCGGCCGCGGTCGTGCTCGGCCGCCAGATCGCCGCGGTCCTCGGCGCGCTGCCCGTGGTCGGGGCGATCCTCGCGACCGGCTGCACCGCGGTCCTCGCCGGCGGCGGCGAGGTCCCGTTCGCCTGGAGCGTCCTGGTCCCCGCCGCCGCCATCGCGGTCGGCACCTGCGGCCTCGCACTCGTGCTGTGCGGACTGACCCTGGTGTTCAAGCGCATCGAGAGCATCACCCAGGCGTCGGTCGCCCTCTACGCGATCGCCGGAGGCACCCTGGTGCCCCTCGCCGAACTGCCCGACTGGGCCGCCGCGCTCAGCCGCGCGCTCATCCCCGTCGCCCCCGGCATCGAAGCCGCACAGGCGATCCTCCTCGACGGCGCGACCCTGACCGACCTCGGCGCAGGCTGGGGACTCGGCTGGATCCTCCTGCAACCACTCCTCCTCGGCGCCCTCGGCGTCGTGGTGTTCCACCGACTCGAACGCGTCGCGAAGTCCCGCGGCACCCTCGGCCGCTACTGATCTCCGCTGCGAGTCGAGGCGTGCTCAAGAACGTGGCGGACGGGGTTGCGGAAACTTGGTTAAGCATGTTAGCTTTTTAGCTATGAGCATTAACTTCGGAGTCACGCAGTTCCTGGAGATCGACGGCGAGCGGCTCGCCTACGACGTGGCCGGGGAGGGGCCGCTCGTGGTCCTCTTCCCCGGGATGGGCCAGAACCGGCACTCGTACCGCGCCGTGGCCGAGCGGCTGGTCGCGGACGGCTTCCGGGTCGCCCGTGCCGACCTGCGCGGGCATGGGGAGTCCTCGGACGGGTGGGCCTCCTACACCCGCAGCGACGTCGCGGACGACCTCATCGCGCTGGTCCGGGCCCTGGGCGGTCCGGCGGTCGTGGCCGGCCATTCCGTGTCCGGTGGGGCCGCGACCATCGCCGCGGTCCTCGAACCCGAGCTGTTCGCCGGGATCGTGGAGCTGAGCCCGTTCACGCGGGACCAGAAGTTCGACCTGAAGGCCGTGTTCGCGAATGGCCGCTACCGCAAGGGCATGTCGCTCCTCATGGGCACCGCGGCGTTCCGCAGCCTCAAGCTGTGGAACAAGTACCTCGACCACGCGATCCCCGGCACCCGGCCCGCCGACTGGGACGAGTACCGGGCCTCGGTGAACGCCGACCTGTCCCGCCCCGGCCGCATGGCGATCGTCAGCCGCATCGGGATGTCGCCGACCGCCGACGCGGACGCGAAGCTCGCCGCGCTGCGCGTCCCCACGGTCGTCGTGGAAGGCGACCTCGACCCCGACTGGCCGGACCCGGCCGCCGAGGGCGCGGGGATCGTCGCCGGGATGCCCGAGGGCGTCGGCCGCGTCGAGGTCATCGAGGGCGCCGGGCACTACCCGCACGTCCAGTTCCCCGAGCGCGTCGCCGGCCTCATCGCGGCCCTCGCCCGCGAGACCGCCCGTGGCTAGGGCGAACCTCTCGACCGAGGCCGTCGTTGACCTGGCCGTCGGCCTGATCGACGCGGGGGGCCCCGAGGACTTGACGCTCGCGAAGGTCGCCGGGGCGGCGGGGGTCTCCAGCCCGTCCCTGTACAAGCACGTCGCGAACCTCGTCGAGCTGCGGTCGCTCGTGTCGGCGCGGGTCGCCGGGGAACTCGCCGAGGCGGTCAGGACCGCCGCGGTCGGCCGCGCGGGCGAGGACGCGATCCGCGCCTGCATGCACGCCTGGCGCGACTACGCCCGGGCGCACCCGCGCCGGTACGCGGCACTGATCCAGCGGCCCGAGCCGCGCACTGGGAAGGCGGCCCAGTCCCTGCTCGAATCCGTGTTCGCCGTCCTGCGCGGCCTCGACCTCGCCGAGGACGAACTCGTGCACGCGACCCGGTGCGTGCGCGCGGCCGTGCACGGCTTCGCGGTGCTCGAATCCGGCGGCGGCTTCGGCCTCCCGGAGGACATCGACGAGAGCTTCGCCCGCATGGTCGAGATGGTCGTCGCGGGCGTCCGGGCCCGGGCCTAGGGTTGGTGCATGGACGACGCGTCGATGTCATTGCGGGACAAGCAGGTCGTCGCGGCGATCAACCGGCGCACGGGAGCCGGACTGACCGCGACGGGCCGGGCCCTGTTCGGCAAGCTCGGGGGTGCGATCTACGCCGAGTGGCCGGACGGGCGGCCGGCCGTGGTCACCCGATTCCTGGGGCCCCACGTCGAGGCGCGGCGGACGGCCGCGATCCTGGACCACGTCCGGGACCGGGGCGCGCCCGTGCCGCGGCACGAACTGGTCGTCCAAGTCGATGACGAGGTGTACTTCGTCCAGGAGCGGCTGCCGAGCGCACCGCCGCAGCGCCTGAGCCCCGCCCGGATGGAGGCGATCGTGGCGGTCAACGACCGGTTCGCCGACGCGCTCGCCGACCGTCCCGAGGTGCCGCCGCAAGCCGCCGCGCTCGCCGACCGACGCGAAGCCCTGGGCGGGTACAGCGCCCGCGGCCGCCGCGTGCTTGAAAAGATCGTCGAGGTCCACCAGGAGGAACCTGAAGGGGCGGCGCACGTCGACCTGGTCCACATCGACCTGTCCGGCGCCAACGTCCTCTTCGACGCGACCGGCGCCGCCACCGGCGTGGTCGACTGGAACCTGGGGGCCTTCCGCGGGGACCGGCACTTCGCCCTCGTCCAGACCCGCTTCGACCGGGAGTGGTTCGTCCGCGCACCCGACGCGGACCCGATCGAGACCGCCGCGGCCGCGCGCCTGGACGAGATCCTCGCCGAGCGGGTCGCCCCGGCCGTGCTCCGGTCGTACTGGGCGCAGTGGATGCTCCACCACCTCGACCGGGCCGTCCGCACCGCGCCGCCCGAAGTCGTCGACTGGCACTTCGACCTGGCGGAGTCGCGGCTCGCCTGAGGGCATGATCCCGAACGGGCTCAACCGTTCAGACGGGTCTCCATCATCTGAACGGCCCCTTCTGGGCGGCGCCGACGGGAGAAGTCGGTCCCTAATGGCCTCGTGCCTCCACAGTGCCGCCTTGTCCCCGTCGAGGCGCCCCGCCGCTGGACCGGAAGGTCTATCGTCCAAAACTGGGGACGAGCCCGACCGCTCGCTGACGGAGCGGCGTCCCTGGTGGAGGAGCTGCCATGGACAACCCGCTGCTCAACATGGAAGACGCGCAGACCCGGCTCGAAGCCTGGCGCGACCGCACCGTCGACTTCGCCTCCCAGACAGAGACCGCGAGCCGCGCGCTCCAGGAGCTCAAGGCCACCGGCGCCGACGACAACGGGGTCGCCCAGGTCACCGTCGACGCGAGCGGCGCGCTGGCCGGCATCAAACTCTCCTCTCGCGTCAAGCGCCAGGACCCCCAGGACACCGAGGCCGTCATCATCGAGGCGTACCGGGTCGCCCGGGTCAACCTCGCGAAGGCCGCGGCCGAGATCATCGCGGAGACCGTCGGCACCGACACCCCGACCGGCCGCGCCCTCCTCGCCTCCTTCACCACCGGCCAAGCGCCCGAAGGGACCTGACATGGGCGGATTCCAGGTCGACCCCGAGGAGATGCGCGGCCACGCCGCCGACCTGCTGCGCGTCCACGAGCGCTTCGCGGCCGTCAAGGACGCCAGCGCCCACATCACCCGGGCCGACGAGGCGTACGGGAAGCTCTGCTCCTTCCTGCCCCCCGTCCTCGAAGGGCGCCATACGGAGCAGGACGCCGCCGTCGGCGAGCTCGCCGAGAACATCGAACTGCTCGCGCAGGCCCTCAAGGAGACCGCCGACCAGTACGAGGAGGCCGACGCCGCAGCCGCCGATGCCCTCGCCGAGCTCCACGCCGACCTCCTCTGACGCCGACCTCCTCTGCACCCGGGAGCAGCCATGACCAACCCGCTCATCGCCACCCCGAGCGACATCCCCTCCAACGCCCCCGGCCACCGCGACGGCTGGACCGGGTTCGGCTTCGCCGACGACTACAAGGGGATCGCCGACGCGATCGACTCCGGCGACTGGATCGACGGCTCCATCGCCGGCCTCGGCGCCGCGCTCAACGTCGCCTCCGTCGTCATCGACCCGTTCAGCACCCTCCTGTCGATGGGCATCGAGTGGGCCATCGAGCAGGTCCGGCCCCTCAAGGAAGCCCTCGACTGGCTCGCGGGCGACCCCACCACCGTCGAGACCCACGCCATGACCTGGGACCGGATGGCCGACGAGCTCTTCGCCATCGGCGAAGAGCTCCACCGCCTCCTCGGCTCGGGCCTCCAAGGCTGGCAGGGGGAGGCCGCCGAGGGCTACCGCTCGATGCTCGACGCCAATGTGGACGTCTCCGGCATGCTCGCCGGCTGCGCCGCCGGGATGGGCTCGGCCACGCGCGGCGCCGGGATGGTCGTCCAGATGGTCCGCGAGTTCGTGCGCGGCTTCATCGCCGACTGCATCGCCAAGGTCGTCGTCTGGCTCGCCGAGGAAGTGCTCAGCCTCGGCCTCGCCACGCCGGTCGTGATGGGGCAGCTCGCCATGGCCGTCATCAAGTGGACCGGCAAGATCTTCGGCTGGCTCATGGGCCTCATCGCCAGCATCCAGGCGCTCCGCCTGCTCCTGGACATCTGAAGGGGGACATCGTGAACCGCATCAGGAACGCGCTGGCCGCCACCGCCGCGCTCGCCGTCGTCCTCGGGCTCGCGGGGCTGCACGTCAAGCGGCCCAGGGCCCCTCATGTGCCGCACGTGCCGCACGCCCCCCGCAAGAAGGGCGGCTCGGGCGCCGACGCCCCGACGCGCCACCGCACCACGCGCACCCCCGTGCACCCGCCCATGAGCAAGGTCCACAAGGCCGCCCGCGCCAAGGCCGTCAGCGAAGGGCGCGTCAAAGTGCACGCCGACGGCTCGCGGCGCACCAAGGACGGCAAGTACGCCGGCTCGGACGGCAGGGTGCGCAGCGGCGAGGCCGCCGAGAACCGGGTGCTCGACCGCCTCGGCCGCCGCCACGAGACCGCGCCGAAGGGGCCGGGCGCGGCGGTGCCCTCGGGGATCAAGGGCGAGGTGCTCTCGGGGCCGAACAAGGGCAAGTTCGACGTCCCGCCGGGGACCCAGCGGTTCTACGATGGCTTCGTGAAGATCGGCGACAAGTGGTACGGCGTGGAGACCAAGAGCGGGTCGGCCAAGCGCACGCCGCAGCAGCGCGCGATCGACGACTGGCTCAACAAGCCGGGGAACAAGCTCACCACCTCGGACGGCAGGGAGATCCACGGTGTCATCACCTACAACGAGTAGCCCGGCGGGCTGTGGGGGCCGGACATGATCGAGATCATCTGCTGGTACGAGACCAGCGTGTCCTCCGCCGCGCAGGCCGAGGAGCGGTACGAGCGCATCCTGGAGGACGCGAGCCCCGTTCCCGTGCGCGACCTCGACGGCCCGCTGCGCGCCTTCGTGTCGCGCCTCCGCGAGGAGGCCCCGGACGCGCGGGTCCTCGAACTCGGCCGCGCCGGGGGCGAACGCCTCTACTCCCGGCACGGCGTCGCCGTCACCATCCCCGACGAGCTCGCGAAGCCCTTGTACGGCATCGTCAGCGACCTCGCCATCGGCCAGAACCTGAGCATCTACGACCGCGAGGACGGCTACGTCATCGGCCTGGAGCACGACCCGGACATCGTCATCGACGAGTGAGCGCGGACCCGGACCGTGCTCCGCGGGTCACGCCGCCGCGGGCCGGGCGCTGGGGAGGCGGACGGCGACGAGGAACGCGATCATCATGAGCAGCAGGAAGGCCCAGCGCGGGTCGTCGACCATGAGGTCGTCCGCGGCCTGGGCGCGCTCGGCGGCGGTCATCGCCCGCGTCGCGTGCTCCTCCTCAGCGAACCTCATGCGGGCGGGTACGAACGCCAGGTACGTCCAGATCCGCATCGCGAAGTACAGCGCGGCGGTGGCGAGGACCAGCACCCGTCGGAGTCCGTGCCTGGTGAAGCACACGACGGCGGGGATGACCAGCATCTCCAGGATGCTGTTGACCGCGATGTAGTACGGGATCGTCGGCAGCAGCACGGCTTCGAGCGTCTCGCCGGTGAGCGAGGCGCTGTCCAGGGCGCCCTGCCACTGGAGGATCGCCATCAGGCCGCCGCAGCCGGCGAACGCGAACGCGATCACGCCGACGAAGACAAGTGCGTCCTCGATCCGGGCGGCAGCCGACGGCCACCGGCGCTCGACCGCGGCGGCGGCCAGCGCGACGAGCGCGCCCCAGGCCGCGCCGATGAGCAGCGCGAGCGGGCCGGGCATGAACTCGGTGAGGTTGAACAGGCCGGTGACCACGGCGGTGAACGGGACGGCCACCAGCAGCGGCGCGAGCCTGGTGTGTGCGAGCGGTGGATTCATGAGAGGTTCCTCCTGATCGATCGAAGGTGCCGCCCGGCCGGGGCCGTGCGGAGGCGGGAGCGCGGCACCGGGATGTCGCGAGCGGTGCGGTCGGGCAGTGTGGTCGGGCGATGACCAGGGATGCGCGTAGAGTTTTCGAGGCTGATGAGAACTCGATGACCCTGAATGAGAGGGGTTGCCCGCCATGTCCGATGCGTCGTCCGGCGACCAGCGCGCCCGTGCCGGCTCCCAGCGGAGCCCGAGTCCCGAAGCGCGGGTGCGGGATCCGGACCGGTCGCGGGCGCGGCTGCTCGCGGCGGCGCTGGACGAGTTCGCGGCCAAGGGCTACGCCGGCGCCCGCGTCACCGACATCGCCGACCGCGCCGGTGTCAACCGGCAGCTCATCACCTACTACTTCGGCGGCAAGCGCGGCCTGTACCGGGCCCTGGGGGAGCAGTGGATCGACGAGGAGTCGGACATGGCCCCGCCGAGCCTGCCGCTGCCCGACATGGCCGCCGCCCACCTGGAGGCGATCCTCGCCGACCCTCGCCACAGCCGGCTTCTGCTGTGGGAGAGCCTGACCGGCTCGGACGAGGACTTCGACGGCACCGGCGGCGACGACGAGGACCCGGCCACCGCCGACTTGCGCCGCCGCCAAGGCGAGGGCGAACTGGGGGAGGAGTTCGATGCGGGGATGGTCCTGGTCGCCCTCATGGGCGCGGCGCTGGCGCCGGTGGCGATCCCGCAGGTCGTGCGCCGGTCCACCGGCCTGGACCCCGACGACCCGGCGTTCGCCGAGCGGTTCGCCGAGCAGCTGCGCCGGCTCGTGCGGCGCCTGGCCGGTCCGGCCCCGAAGGATGTCGGGGGTCATGGCGCATAACTTATCATCAATTCTGATGGTAAAATCATCAGGAATGATGAAAGGATCTGACGTGCGCGAATCCAGCCCGCCGCCTTCGTCCGGGCGCCCGCAGCGAGGGGCCCCGGACCGCAAGGCCCGCAGCGGCTCCCCGGTGCTCACCGCCGCCGGCCTCGTGAAGCGTTACGGCGACACCACCGTCCTCCACGACGCCGCGCTCGACGTCCACGGCGGTGAGACCGTCGCGGTTATGGGCCCCAGCGGCTCGGGCAAGTCGACCCTGCTCTACTGCCTGTCCGGCGTCATGACACCCGACGCCGGCACCGTGACCTACCGCGGCGAGCGCGTCGACACCCGCTCCGACGGTCGGCGCGCCGAGCTGCGGCGCACCGAGTTCGGATTCGTCTTCCAGTTCCCCGGCCTCCTGCCCGAGCTCTCGGCCGCCGAGAACGTCGCCCTGCCGCTCATGCTCGCCGGCACCGACCGGCGCACCGCGATCACCCGCGCTTCGACCCTCTTCCCCGCGCTCGGTCTCGACGGCCTGGAGCGGCGCCGCCCCGGCGCGCTCTCAGGCGGCCAGGCGCAGCGCGTCGGCATCGCCCGCGCCCTGGCGACCGAACCCGCGGTCGTCTTCGCCGACGAACCCACCGGCGCCCTCGACACCGAGACCGGCGACGAGGTCATGTCCCTGCTGCTCGCCTCCGCGGTCGAACGCGGCGCGGCGCTCGTCGTCGTCACCCACGATGAGCGGATCGCGCGGCGCTGCGACCGGACCGTGGCCGTCGCCGACGGCCGCACGAGCGCCCTGGAGCGGTCCTGATGCGCGGGCTCTGGCTCCGGTTGCTGCGCGGCGGCGGCACCGCCGCGCGGCTGGAGATCGCCCTGCCCGTCGCCGCGGGCGCCGTCATCACCCTCGTCCTGCTCCTGCTCCTGGGCCTCCAGCAGGGCCTCGACCACCGGGCCGACCGCACCGCCTGGCGCACCCCCGAACCCGCCGCGGGCGAGGCGACCGTGCTCCAGGCCGGACACCTCGACTACATCGGCGAGCGCCCGATCACCGTCATCGAACTCGCGGCGCTCACCGCCGGCCCGCCGGACGTCCCGCACATGGGCGACTTCCCCGACCCCGGCGAGGTCTGGGTCTCGCCCGCCCTCGCCTCCCTCACCGACGAGCTGCCCGCGGACCACCTCGCCCAGCGCTTCCCCGGCGAGATCGCGGCCGAGATCGACGCCGCGCTCCTGGAGAGCCCCGACGAGCTCTTCGCCGTGGTCGGCCGCGCCCCGGACGATCCCGCCATGACCGCCGAGCGGCCGTCCCACCAGTGGAACGACGCGGCCTCCCTGAGCCCCGTCGCGATCGACCACTGGTCGACCACCCCGGACCTCTACCAGACCACCTACCGCGACATCGCCCTCCTCGTGGCGGTCCTGACCGCGCTGCCGCTCGTCGGCCTGGGCGGGCTCGCCGCCCGCCTGACCGCGGCCCGGCGGCAGCGCCGCACCGCCACCCTCCGCCTCCTCGGCGCGAGCACCGCGCAGGTCGCGCGCCTGGCCGCCGTCGAACTCGCCGTCCTCGCCGGAGCGGGCGTCCTCCTCGGCGCCGCACTCCACCAGGTCCTGCTGCCCCTCGCTACGCAGGCGACCATCAAGGGCGGCACGTGGTTCCAGGCCGACCTCCGGCCCGACCCCTGGCTCACCCTCGCGGTGGCGGCCGCCATCGTCGCCGTACTCATCGTCGGTGCGATCTCCGGACTCCTTCCGGCCGTGCGCGATCCGCTCGGGACCTACCGCCGCTCCCGCCTGGGCCGGACCCGGCCGCGCTGGTGGAGCCTGGTGTTCATCGCCGCCGCGGTTACCCTGTTCTGGCTGCGCAGCTCCAACCCGTTCGTGACGATCGCCTTCACCGTCGTGGTCGTGCTCGGCTGGGGCCTGCTCGCCGTCGGTCCGTGGCTGATCTTCAACCTGGGACGGCTGCTTGCGCGCACCGCGCGGTCCCCGCAGGGCTTCCTGGCCGGGCGTCGCCTCTCCGACGACCCCCACAGCGCCTGGCGCGCGGTCGGCGGACTCGCGCTGGCGGGGTTCATCAGCGGGTTCGTCGCCGCCGGGCTCGCGGCCGGGATCGGCAACGCCGACGCCTACGAGGCCGGGACCGAGCGCATCGACGCCGTGGTCACCGCCGCCGGCATCGACACGGCCGCAAGCGAAGCCGCCACCGCCCTGGACGCCGCGGGCGTGCCGGCGACGGTCGCTGCGACCGCGCCGCCGACCTGGCTCGACGCCGCCGATTGGGCCACGCTCGCCGTCACCGTCGACGACCCGGGCGCGGACATGGACCGCGCGCGCACCGTCCTCGCCGCGAGCGGCCTCGCCGGTCCCGAACTGCGGCTCTCCGACGACCTGCCGACCATGTGGCTGCTCCAGGACGGCATCGTCATCGGGTTCCTGATCATGCCGATCGCCGCGCTCGTCGGACTGGCGGCCATGGTCATCGGCGCGATCGCGCGCGTCCTGGCGCAACGCGACACGCTCCTGGGCCTCCACCTCGCCGGCACGCCGCAGCGCGTGCTGCTCGCCGCGCAGCGCCGCGAGATGCTCTTGCCGACCGCGCTCCTCGGCGGCATCGCCGTCGCCGCGGGACTCGCGGGCGGCACGACCCTCGGCTCGGTCGACCTGCTCAACCCGGCCACGCTGGGCGTCCTCACCGGACTGCTCGCCCTCGCCGCGGCCGCCGTCCTCGCCGCCGACCGTGCGGTGCGGCCGGTGCTGGCACGCGTCAGCACCGATCTCGCCGAACGCGAATGACGACGCACCGCGCGTCCCTTGCACCGGAGTCAGAGCACCGACCGCACGGCGGGGATGCGGCGCAAGGCGGCCGTCGCGGCCCAGCTCACCGGGGCGGCGACCGCGAACGCGAGCAGGAACTTCACGACCGGCGGCGCCGCGACCGGGGCGAGGAGTGCGACCGCGCCGACGATGACCGGGGCGTGGACGAGGTAGACGCCGTAGGCGTTCGCGGAGAGGAACCGCGCGAGTGGCCCTGAGCCGTTGGCGAAGCGCTCGAAGCCGCGCAGCAGGATCAGGATCGCGCCCACGGCGAACAGTGAGTCCCACAGGGCGAAGCCGAGGTGCGCGGTGCTCACGGCCGGCGGCGGGTCCTCCAGATCGAGGGCCGCGTAGCCGCTGAAGGCCATGGCGAGCAGTGAGGCGAGGATCAGCCCGACCCCGAGCAGGCCCGCCCTCCGGGGCAGGTTCGCGAGCCACCCGCGCCGGAACGCCAAGGCCCCGAGGCAGAACACGGCGACGTACTGGGGCAGGTACGCCGCGCTCGGCAGGCCGAGCACGGGCACGAACTGGCCCACCGGGACGGCCATGCGCCACACCCATGACACCAGCGCCAGCGCGACCGCGAACGCCGCGAAGTGCCACGGGCGCAGCGACTGCGGCGGTGCGGGCTCCGGCGCGGGGCGCACCGCCCTGAACCAGGCGTACAGGAGCGAGAAGACGAGCAGGACCTCGACGAACCACATCGGACCGATGTTGGACTCGGTGAGGTAGTACTGCCAGTAAGGGCCGCGTTCGTCCGCAGGCCGTCCGAGGTATTCGGGCAGGGTGTACAAGGGGCGCAGCAGGATCAGGAACGCCAGGAACGGGATCCCGAGGCGGCGCAGGCGCTCGCGGGCGTAGGGGCCGGGGCCGCGGCGGTCGAGCGCCGGGGGAGCGAACGCCCCGGAGAGCAGGAAGAACAGGCCCATCGTGTACGCCTGATTGAAGAGCACGAACACGTCGAGCGGCAGTGCTCCGGCCGCGTTCTCGGGTTCCTCCCAGTTGGGCCAGATCCCGAGGTTCCCGTAGCCGAGCGCCACGTGGTGGGCGACGACCAAGAACGTGAGGTAGACCCGGAGGTTGTCGAGGTGGTGGAGCCGCCCGGTCGCCGGTGCGAGGGGCGGTGCGGTCGCGGTGGTCATGAGGGTTCCGTCTCCTGTGCGGTGGTGGTGTCGGTTTCGAGCCTCTCCGCGCCCGGGTGTCGTGTGGCGTGGTCGAAGAGGGCGGTGACCTCGGTCGTGAAGGACCGGGTGTCGAGGTCGGGGTCGGCCATGACCTGGAAGGTGAAGCCGTCGATGACGCGGCGGACCGCGATCGCCATGACGCGCGGGTCGAAGGCCCGGAACTCGCCGGCCTCCTGGCCCGCGGTGAAGATCTGCGCGAGGAGGTCGAGCAGGGTCTCCTCCCACGCCGCGCCGAAGACCAGGGCTCCGTCGGCGCCGCGGTGGTTGCGGGCGATCTCGACGACGGCGCCGACATCGCGCGGGTGCTCGGCGATGAAGGCGAGGTTGCCTTCGAGGTAGGCGCGGAGCGCGGCGCCCGCGGTGCCGTCGGGGCCGAAGACGTGGCCGTGGCGTTCCATGACGTACTCGCCGCCGCGGGCGAAGACGTCGTGGACGAGGGCTTCGAGGAGGTCGGCCTTGCCCGCGAAGTGGTAGGAGATCAGGCCCTTGGAGATCCCCGCGTGCGCGGCGATGCGGTTGAGGGACGCGCCCGCGTAGCCGAGCTCGGCGACCACGTCGATGGTGTGCGCGAGGATCTGGGCCCGCCGGGCCGCCTCGGTGACCGTCATCGCCGACTGGCGCTGACCATCCGTCCAAGAATTTGACCGCATGGTCAAAACCATAGCCCTGCGGGACGCGGACCGCAAGCGCCCGGCCCCCGCGGTGGAGTTGAAGACGGCTCATATCGTTGCGGGCATGCCAATGCACTTCGTCACGCACGGGACCGGCGTCCCCGTCCTCGCGATCCACGGCTGGACGCCCGACCACCGGCTCATGACCGGCTTCCTGGAGCCGTTCTTCACCCGGCGGGCGGCGGCGCGCCCTGAAGGGCGCTCGTACCGGCGGCTGTACCCGGACCTCCCCGGCATGGGGCAGACGGAGATCACCGAGAAGTACCAGGGCACCGACGACATGCTCGGCGCCGTCCAGGGCTTCGTGGACCACATGGTCGGCGACGCGCCCTTCATCGTCGTCGGCGAGTCCTACGGCGGCTACCTCGCCCGCGCCGTCGCGAACTCCCGCCACGAGCAGGTGCTCGGCCTCGGGCTGGTGTGCCCCATCGGGACCGAGGCCCGCCGCTCGAAGCGGACCCTCCCGCCCCACACCGTGATCGCGCCCGACCCCGAGTTCATGGCCGGCCTGCCCCCGGCCGACGCCGCCTCCTACGGCGACCTCGCGGTCGTGCAGTCCCCGGAGACGTTCCACCGCTTCCGCAAGGAGATCGCCCCCGGCCTCGCACTGGCCGACGACGAAGGGCTGGTGCGGGTCGCGCGGCGCTACGAGCTGACCAACGCCCCCGAATCCGGCGCGCCCTTCACGCGGCCCACCCTGATCGTGACCGGCCGCCAGGACGACAACACCGGATACGCCGATGTGTACGCACTGCTGGAGCACTACCCGCGCGCGACCTTCGCGGTGCTCGACCGGGCCGGGCACAACCTCCAGATCGAGCAGCCGGTGCTGCTCGACGCGCTCCTGGACGAATGGCTCGACCGCGTCGAGGAGGCCGACCGGAGCTGACCGGCCGCACCCGAACTATCCTCGGCGCATGCGACTCGACGGCTCGTTCTGGCGGTTCTGGACCGCGATGGTGCTGGCGAACATCGGCGACGGGATCCGCATCGCCGCGTTCCCCCTGCTGGCCGCGTCGCTGTCGCAGGACCCGTTCACCGTGGCCGCCGTCGGCGCCGCCGCGGTGCTCCCGTGGCTGCTCACCGGCGTCTGGGCGGGCGTCCTCGCCGACCGGCACCACGCCCGGACGCTCCTGCTCGCCACCGACCTGACGCGCATCGGCGTGCTCGCCGCCCTCGTGGCGACCCTCTTGACCGGCCATGCCCAGATCGCGGTCGTCGTGGCGGCGGCCTTCGCGCTCGGCGTCGGCGAGACCGTCCGCGACACCGTCGCGCAGACCGTCGTGCCCCGGCTCGTGCCCGCGGCGCTGATCGAGCGGGCGAACAGCCGCATGGTGTCCGGCGAGGTCGTGGGCAACGAGTTCGCCGGGCCGCTCATCGGCGGCGCCCTGTTCGGCCTCGGCGCGGTCCTCCCGTTCGCGGTCAACAGCGGCGCGCTGGCGATCGGGGTCCTGCTCCTCACCACGATCCCCGCAGTCCTCCTCACCAGGCCCGCCGCGGCGACGACCGCGCGCGCCGTCAGGGCCGCCGACGGACTGGTCTGGCTCTGGCGCCACCGCACGCTGCGCAGGATCGTCGCCACCTCGGCGCTCGTCGCGTTCGCCGACGCCGCCTGGTTCGCGACGTTCGTGCTGTTCGCCGGGCAGCGACTCGGTCTGGGCGCCAGCGGCTTCGGCGTCCTGCTCGCCGTCGGCGCCTGCGGCGGCCTCGCCGGGGCGTGGACCGCGGACCGCCTGGTCGGCGGCGGCCGCCACGTCAAGGTCCTGATCGCGACGGGCGCGGCCATCGGTCTGACGCCGATGCTGCTCCTGGCGGCACCGGACCTGTGGTCCGCGGTCGCTGTCGTCCTGGTCACCAGCGCCGCGTTCGGCGTCTTCAACGTCGCCGTCACCTCGCTGCGCCACCGCCTGGTCCCGCCCGAACTCCTCGGCCGCACCGTCGCCGCCTCGCGCACCGTCGTCCTCGGCACCGAGGCCGTCGGCGCGCTGGCGGGCGGCCTGGTCGCGAGCGTCTACGGCCTCGACGCGCCGTTCCTCCTCAGCGCCGCCTTCGGCCTCGCCGGCATCGCCCTCTGGCTCCGCCGCAGTGCCCGCGGCGGCCTCCCCGAGCCCGCCTAGGACCAGTTCCTCTGCGGCCCTGCGAAGGCCGCTCGACCGCCCCGGCCGCTGCCGCGGCGTCCCTCCGGCCGTGCGCTCTGCCGCGCGATTCCGGCGCCGATGCAACCTCGGCGCGCGCCCGTTCCGTAGAAACGGCGTCGGAGAAGACGAAAGGCGATCGATGACCCCCCAATCAGAGCTCGAGTTCTGCGAATACGTGCAGGACACCCGGGACGCACTGCTCCGCACCGCGTACCTCACCTGCGGCGACTGGCACCGCGCCGAGGACGCCGTCCAGACCTCGCTGATCAAGCTGTACGGGGCCTGGAACCGGACCCGCCGCGCGACCGTCGACGCGTACACGCGCCGCATCCTCGCGAACGTCCTGGTCGACCAGACCCGCCGCGGCTGGTTCCGCCGCGAGCGCGCCTTCGCCGACCCGCCCCCCGACCACGCGGAGGAGCCGGACGCCGCGGAGGGCCAGGCGGAGGCGGCGGCGATCCTCGCCCGGCTGCCGCTGAAGCAGCGCGCCACCCTCGTGCTGCGGTTCTGGGAGGACCGGTCCGTGGAGGAGACGGCCCGGATCATGCGGTGCAGCACCGGCACCGTCAAGAGCAACACCGCGCGCGGTCTGCGGACGCTGCGCGACCACTTTGCGACTTCAAGCCCCGCAGGCGAAGGGAGCAAGCGATGAACGACGACGAGGTGAGGGGCCTGCTGGCGCGGGCCGCCTCGGGGCCGGTCGACGCCGACCGGGTGGACCCGATGACGATCCTGAGGGCCGGCCGGCGCCGTGTGGTGCGGCGACGGCGGATCGGTGCCGCCGTCGCCGGAGGTGCCGCCGCGATGCTCGCGGTCGGTGCGGCCGTGGGCATCCCGCTCGGGCTCGGCGACGACACCGACGCCGCGGGGAGCGCGGTCCCCGGCGACCTCCCCACGCAGACGGTGGACGACGCGTTCCTCGACCAGTGGAACCGCTTCGACCACGGCGACTGCGCGCTCCCCGAGGGCCAGTCGGACGAGCAGGCCCGGATCTCCGCCGCCGCCAACCAGGCGCTGTTCACGGGCCTGGCCGCCCTCGGCGCGGAGCCGCTCGGGCAGTGCCTCACCACCCGCCCGGACCACGACGGCTTCCACTACGACAACGACTTCGATGTCTACACCCTCAATGAGGCGCTGGCCTTCGGCGACGACCCCTCCGCCGTCGACTGGATCTACCTGCGGGGCGGGTTCTGGTACACCGGGGGAGAGGACTTCGAGTCCCAGATGGAGTCCGAGGAGTGCTTCGATCCGAGGGTGACCTGCTCCTGGGACGACACGGAGGCGGGACGCGTCCTGCTCATCGAGGGCGTCTCGGACGACTTCACCGACCCCGACACCGAGAGCGGCCCGACCGAGTACCCGATCGTCGAAGCGTTCCTCTTCCGGGACGAGGCGGTGGTGTCGCTCGGCTTCTCGCTGCGGTACGAGTCCGAGGACCTCGCGGCCCCCGATCTCGACGACGTCACCGAGCTCCTCCTGGTGATCCCGGTGGGCGACGGGACCGAGGCGCCCGAGACCGAGCCGCCCGCCTGGGACGACCTCACCGACGACTTCGCGGCCGCGATCGAGGCCGGGCTCCCCGGAGTCGAGGTCGCGGCCGGCACGGCCGAAGCCGTCCGCCTGGGCCCGGACATCGACTCCTACGGCGGACCGGTCTACGGCACCGGGGACACGTACATGGTGTTCGTGCTGGCCGAACTCGCCTCGGGCGAGACCGTCCGGTTCTTCCTCCAGGCCCAGGTGGTCCCGGTGACCGAGGAGGATCTGGACGGCGCCGCCGCGGGCTGCGGCCTCGCCGACTGCGAGCAGGTCGACGGCGGGCCCTGGAACCGACCGCTCCACCGCACCATCGGCGGCGAGCGCCCGAGCCTGACCGCCCTGGAGTACCGCACCGGGGACGGCTGGCTGGTGGGCGTCGGGGCCGAGGCGGTCGACGGCGGTGCGCTCCCGCCGGTGGACGCCGCGGCACTCGACGCGATCCTCACCGGCATCCGCTGAACCCGCGGCCGGGCGCCGACGGCGCCCGGCCGCGGACCGGTCCCGGCGAGCGGTCGGGGCGGCGGGCTCCGGCGGCCTTCGGTAGCGTGGGCGGAGGAGGTCGTCTCATGAACTCGTTCGCGTTCGCCGTGGCCGTCGTGGGACGCGCACTCGTGCAAGGACTCGGCCGCGTGGTGGAGTCCGCAAGGGACGCCGCCGCCGAGGCCGCGGCCGGTGACGAGCGGGACCGGGCGGACTACGTGCCCGTCCACCGCGACGAACGGGCGATCGAGCGCGGGACCGACTACGGGTTCAAAGAGGAGTGGAAGGAGCGGCTCGTCTACACGGACCCGGGCGGCACCTTCGAGTTCCCCTGCGGCTGGGGCGATTTCAGCAGGCCCTACCACGTGTACGTCCCGATGCCCGAGTTCTGGGACCGTGAGACTCCGGCGTTCATGCACGGCAGGCGCGACGAGATCCTCGACCGGCTCCGCCTCTGGGCCGGCGACGCCTACATCATCGACGAGTACGACCCCGACGACTGAGTCTCACGAGAGCGACCCGTTGGGGCCCTAGCGGATCGTGATGATGGTCTTGCCGACCGGGCGGGTGGTCGGATTGAACGCCTGGACCGCCTCCTCCAGCGGATGGACCGCGCCGATGCGGGTGCGCAGGCGGCCGTCGCTGACGCGGGCGGCGAGCTCGGCGAGCTGGGCCCGGTCGGCCTCGACCACGAAGAACACCGCGGCGGCGTCGACGGGCCTGACCTCCGGCGGGGCCGCGATCGTGACGAGGGTGCCGCCCGGGCGGACCAGCGCGGCCGAGCGGGCGCCGATGTCGCCGCCGATGACGTCGAACACCAGGTCGACCTGGCCGGCGGCGTCCAGGTGGTCCACTTCGAGGTCCAGGAACTCGTCGGCGCCGAAGCTGAGCGCGGCGTCCCGGTCAGCGGTGCGCCCGGTGCCGATCACGTGCGCCCCGTGCTCGCGGGCGAGCTGCGAGACCACCGAGCCGACCCCGCCGGCGGCGCCGTGGACGAGGACCGACTGCCCCGCCTGGAGGCGGCCGTGGACGAACAGGCCCTGCCAGGCGGTGAGCCCGGAGATCGGCAGGCTCGCGCCGGTCGTGAAGTCGATGCCGGCCGGGAGCGGCGCGAGGTTGCGTGCTTCGACGGCGACCAGCTCCGCGAGCGTGCCGTCACGGGTCCAGTCGGCGAGCCCGAACACGCGCTGGCCCACGGTGAGCCCGGTCGTCCCGTACCCGAGGGAGTCGACGACCCCGGCCAGCTCGTGCCCGGGGATGCTCGGCGTGCGGTCGCGCCCGGCCCGGTCGGTCCAGGTGCCCGGCCAGGTCAGCTCCCCAGGCGTGAACCCGGAGGCCCGGACGCGCACGACCACGTCGTTCTCCGACGCGTGCGGCTCGGGCCGCTCGCCGAGGGTCATGCCTGCGGTTCCGGCGTTCCGGTCGGTGACGGTGACGGCCTTCATGCGGGTCCTCTCGCTCGGGTGGACGCCTCCATTACACAACCTGATGCCTCGCACCGCCCCGAAGACCCGGAAGCACGCGTTTCGCCGGTTGCGAAGCCCCGCCGTGGAGCCTAGGCCGGGCGCGGTCGACGACGATGTCGCGCAGGGTGGCCGTCAGCGCTCCATCGTCCACAGTCCCGGGTACTCGGTGACGAGGCCGTCGGCGTCCACGGTCAGGTCGGCCCGGAAGGTGCCCGACCCGTAGCGGTAGCCCGTGTCCGTGCGGGTGTAGCGCTGCTCGGCCCGGCTGATGTCGAGCCGCGGGACCGGCTGGACGTACACGATGGCGAGATCGGCCGACTCGCCCGCGGCCAGGCCCAGGCGGTGGATCGGGAGGGTGTTCGTGAAGGGCGTCAAGGCGATGTCGACGTCGATGCACCCGGCGAGGTCGGCGCGTTCGCGGCCGTCCTCGAACCAGGTGCCGTTGCCGTCGCCGGTGAGCCGCCGGGGCGGTTCGCCGTGGAGTTCGATGCGGACGCTGCGGGTGCGCCAGTCCGGGTCGCACTCGATCCGGTACGCCATCCGGACCGCTTGGCCCTCGACAGCCGCGACGACCAGGCCGTCGGCGACGACACCGGTGCCGTCGGCGCTGAGGTCGAGGTCCTCGCTGCCGGGCCATTCGACGGCCCGCCACATGACGCGCCGGTGCAGGTGATGCCTGGCTTCTTGATGACCGTCTATCATCTTCACAGGTTAACAAGGCGAGGGCAATCTGTAAACCGGTATGATGATTCAATGGTTAACAATGCGGGGGACCAGGCGGCGCCGGGCGCGCTCGAAGCACTGCGCGCCTTGCTGAACACCTGGCGCATCCCCAACGACACCCGCGAGGCCGAAGACCGCTTCGAGGCGTACGCCGACGATGCGGGGTGGTCTCATGCCGAGCGGCGCGAGCTGCTGTCGCTGCGGGACGAGCTGCGCCGAGTCGTGGAGCGGACCGCCGACACCGATGCGGTCGTCAACGACTGGACCGTTCGCCTCGACGTCCGGCCCCGCGTCAGCGGTGACGGCGTCGGCTTCGTGCACCGCGGTGGGCCTGCCGGAGACATGGTCACGGCCGCACTGGACGCCATCGCCGCGGGCCGCTGGCACCGGCTCAAAGCCTGCCCCGACTGCCGCTGGGTCTTCTACGACCACAGCCGGAACGGCGCCAAGCGCTGGTGCCTGATGACCGCCGGGGGACCCGACGGCCGCTCCTGCGGCAGCATCGCCAAAGTCCGCGCCCACCGCCAGCGCGCCCGCGACGCCGAGTGAGCACATTGGACCCGCGACGGGTCCCCGCCCGCCGGTACGCGCCGGTCTGACCGCTGCGATTCCGACCGCGCCCGAACTTCATCGAACAAGTGTCCGACAAGGCGGTGAATCGTAGGTCCAGGTGTCGTCTCAACGGTGACGGCGCCGTTCGGAGGCGCCCCTATTCTGGAGACGACCGATGACCCTCACCGCCCCCGAGACCCCGGTCAGGACGCTGAGCCCGCGGCTCGCACTGGTGCTGCTGGCCCTGCCCGCCATGCTCATCGCGATCGACATCAGCGTGCTGAGCGTGGCGCTGCCGCAGATGGCCGCGGACCTGCGCCCCTCGCCCACCGAACTGCTGTGGATGAACGACATCTACGGGTTCATGGTCGGCGGCACGATGATCACGATGGGCGCGGTCGGCGACCGGATCGGGAGGCGGCGGCTCATCGTGATCTGCTCGGCCGCCTTCGCGGCGGCCTCGGCGCTGGCCGCGTTCGCCGTCGCGCCCTGGATGATCATCGCGACCCGGGCGCTCATGGGCATCGCGGGCGCCGCGATCATGCCCGCATCGATGGCGCTGATCGGCCGGATCTTCCCCGACCCGAAGCGCGCCGTGGCCGCGATGGGCGCCTACATGAGCTGCTTCCTCACCGGCATGGCCGCCGCGCCGCTGGTCGGTGGGCTGATGATGGCGCACTGGTGGTGGGGTTCGGTGTTCCTGCTCGGCGTCCCGATCATGGTCGTGACGCTCATCGCCGCCCCGCGCCTGCTCCCGGAGTTCAAGGCGCCCTCGGTCGGCCCGCTGGACCTGGTCAGCGCCGCGCTCTCGCTGGCCTCGATCCTGCTGCTCGTCGCCGCGCTCAAGCTCCTGGTCAGCGACGGCTGGTCGTGGGAGCCCGCGGCCGCCGCGGCGGCGGGGCTCGCGCTCGGTTGGGTGTTCGTGCGCCGCCAGCGCAGGTCCGACGACCCGCTGGTGGACCTCGCGCTCCTGCGACGCCCCGGCGTAGCCCGGACGATGTGGGTGCTGTTCCTGACGGCGCTGCTCATGGGCGGCACCTCGCTGTTCTGGGCGTTCTACCTCCAGGACGCCCTGGAGCTCTCGCCGCTGCACGCCGCGATGTGGCTGCTGCCCTCGACCGTCGCGATGATGGTCGCCTCGAACCTCGGGCCCTGGCTCGCCAAGCGCATCGACCCCGCGCGGGTGGTGGCCGGCAGCCTCGCGGTGATGGCCGCCGGATTCGCCTGCTACACCATGGTGTCCACCGGCGCGGCGGGCCTGGCGGCCGTCATCTGCGGCAGCGTCCTGGCGACCGCGGGCATCGGCGCGGCCTTCCCGTTCATGATGAACGAGGTCATCTCCCGCGCTCCCCAGGAGCGGGCCGGATCGGCGGCGTCGTTCGTGCAGACCGCCAACGAGATCGGTATCGCGACCGGACTGGTCGTCCTCGGCAGCGTCGGCACGCTCGTCTACCGGTTGCGGATGGACGGCGGGTCCTGGGTGGACGACTTCCGTGCGGCCGAGACCACCGGTGACACCGCGCTGCTGCACCAGTCGCAGGACGCCTTCATCGAGGGCTTCCGCGTCGTCGGCATCGTCGGCGTCGCGATCATGGCGCTGGTGCTCCTTCTCCAGCTCGCGCGATCCAGGAAGGCCGCCGAGGCGGCCTGACCGCTGCGATGACAGGGCTCCGCCGACTCCCGGTCGGTGGGGCCCTGTCCGTCACGGGGCCGCTTGGGCGATGAAGCCGTTGACGATGTGCAGGAACTGGTCGATGAACTTGACCCCGGTCGGTGCGAAGGTCTCGGAGTTCTCGGTGCACGTCATCGCGCCGCTCCCCGGCAGGTCGGTGGTGGAGATGTTCCATGTGACCAGGGCGAAGACCGCGCAGATCAAGGCGATGCGCACCCAGAGCGGGAGCCGGTGCCGCCGCACCGGGAGCGTGGCGATGAAGGCGGTGGCGACCAGCAGGGTGCCCGACGTGACCTTGCCGCCGCCGAGCAGCACGACGCCGAGCAGTCCGATGAGGACGATGCCGGTCCACTTCGCGGCCTTCTTGAGGGTGTCCATGGGGGTTCTCCTTGTTGCGATCCGACCGCTCGGCGGCCCCGCCCGCGCCGAGAGAGGTCGGGCAGGAGGTGCGAGTCCGCGGCGGTCGAGGGGCGAATCGATCACTGCTTTCTCTATTTAGCTAGGATGTTAGCACTATAGATCCACGCAGGTCCCGCCGTCAATCGCGGGGCCGCCGCTGGGGGAGTCTTCCCTGTGCAGGCGCTAGCGCGACGGGCGGGGCCGCGCCGCGTTCGGGACCAGGCCGAGGGCCGCACCGGCGAGGAGGCCGATGCCGAGAACCGCCACCGCGGCGGCGACCACGTCGATCAGGTAGTGCTCGCCCGAGACGACCCGGCCCGCGGCGACCGCGGCCACGAGGGCCCCTCCGGTGGCGAGGACCGCCGTGCGGCCGGCCCGCGAGCGGTGGGCGCTGACGACGGCGGCGGTGAACGCGATCGCGGCCAGGAGGGTCACGTGGCCGCTGGGATAGGTCCAGTCCTGGTCCGTCACCGCGGGGCCCGACCGCTGGAAGAGTGCCTGGAGGCCGATCGCCGCGACGCACAGCACCAGGACCGCGCCCGCCTTGAGGAGTGGGCCGAGCGCCCGTCGCCGCTCTCGCCTGAGCCGCACGGCGGTCTCGGCGATCAGGATCCCGGCGCCCGCGAGCGTGCCGAGTCCGCTCACGGCCGCGGCGACCGTGCCGAGGGTGGAATCCGGTGCGGCGTACAGGTTGTCGACGATCCACAGGTCGAGCGGGAGCGCGCGGTCGCCGAGGGCGATGGCGGTGAGGAGGACGGCCGCCACGCAGGCGGCGCCGATCGCGGCGGTGCGGAGGCGGTGGTCGTGGTTGTGGTCGCGGAGGCGAGGGATGAGTGGTGTCATCTTCGGAGCCTAAGAGGACGAACCGCCTCGCGCACTACCGCCTGCTGCACCATCGTGGTGCAGCTGTCCGCCTGTGCCGCAGCGCAAAGCGCCGCGAAGCGGGCCGGTCCTCTGTGCACCGCCCCGTCTCCTCCGGCTCCCCTTGGACACAGGTATTGACCTACCTCAATTGTTCCCGGTAACATTCTGCGTTCATGAAGGACCTCGCGGCCGTCGCCGTACCCGGCTCAGGCGACATCCGCAGCAGCGTCACCCTGCCCGCGACCCGTTCGCGGACCGGGCCGGCGACCGCGCCCGGCCGAACGTCCGGAGACCGCCGGCGCCGCCGGGAGCGACCGCACCGCTCCCGGCGGCGTGACGACACCCGCCTCCTCCACCGCTCCACCGCGGACGACGCCGCCGCCACCGGCGCCCGGATCGTTAGGCTGGGGGAGTCGCGCCGTCGCGCGCGGCGCCTTTGGCGGCTGAGGAGGACGGACCCGATGGAGACCATTCCCGTGGAGGGTGCGCGTGGCGAACACGAGTGCTGACAAGCCGAACATCCGGCAGGTCGCGCGGCTCGCCGGGGTCTCCCACATGACCGTCTCGCGGGTGCTCAACAACTACCCGCACATCAAGGAGTCCACCAAGCGCCGCGTCCTCGAAGTGATCGAGGAGCTGGACTACCGCCCGAACATGGCCGCCCGCGCGCTCGCGACCCAGAAGAGCCAGCGCATCGGGGTCCTCGTGGAGAGCGCCGTCGAGTTCGGCCCCACGAGCACCCTGCGCGCGCTGGAGTACACCGCGCGCGCCGCCGGGTACGCCGTCAGCTCGATCGCCTTGAGCGACGACGAGATCTCGCCGCAGGAGGCCGTCGACAACCTCACCACGCAGGGCATCGACGCGCTGTGCGTGGTCGCCCCGCGCTCGTCCTCGATCGCGGCCCTGCGCAAGATCTCCATCGGCATCCCGGTGCTGGTCGTCAAGCCCGACCGCGACCCGACGTTCCTCACCGTCTCCCTCGACCAGCAGGGCGGGACGACGCTCGCCGTCGACCACCTCGTCTCCCTGGGGCACCGCGACATCCTCCACCTCGCCGGCCCCCTCGACTGGCTCGACGCCCGCGCCCGCGAGCGCGCCTTCCACGCCCGCGCCAAGTCCTGGGGGGTGCGCGAGCGCCCGATCGTGGTGGGCGACTGGACCGCCGACTTCGCGTACGACTTCGCCAAGGGCATCAAGGAGCTGCCGGACTACACGGCGGTGTTCGTCGCGAACGACGACATGGCGGTGGGCTTGATCCACGGCCTGGCTGACCGGGGCATCGAAGTGCCCGGCGACCTGAGCGTGGTGGGCTTCGACGACGTGCCGCTCTCGGCGCACGTGCTGCCGCCGCTGACGACCGTGCGGCAGAACTTCCGCGCACTCGGGGGCGCGATCGTCGACCTGCTCCGCGCCGCCGTCGAGGACCGCGAGATACCGAGGGTGACCAGGATTCCCGCCGAACTCCTGGTCCGGTCCTCGACCGCCGCACCGAGGGAGGCGAAGCGATGAGCGGACGGAAGTCGGTGGCGCAGCCGCCCGAGGTGCAGCGGCCCGTAGTCGAGATGCGCGGCATCACCGTCGAGTTCTCCGGCGTCCGCGTGCTCGACGGCGTGGACCTGACCCTGTACCCGGGCGAGGTGCACGCCCTCATGGGCGAGAACGGCGCCGGGAAGTCGACGCTCATCGGGGCGCTGACCGGCACGTACCCGATGCTGTCGGGCGAGGTCCGTATCGAGGGCGAGGAGCGGATGCCCACCGGCGTCGCGCGCAGCCGCGCCGAGGGGATCGCGACGGTCTTCCAGGAGACGCACCTGAGCCCGCACCTCACCGTGGCCGAGAACGTCATGATCGGCAACGAGGTCCGCGGTCCGCTGGGCATCGACTGGAAGGCGAACCGCACGCGCGCCGCCGAAGTGCTCGCGCGCCTCGGGCTCGACGACCTCGACCCGCGCTGCCCGCTGTCGGCGCTGCCGCCCGCGGTGAAGCAGCTCGTGGCGGTGGCGCGGGCGCTCGTGGTGGAGCCCCGGGTGCTGGTCCTGGACGAGCCGACGTCGAGTCTGGACGCGGCCGACGTGAACACGCTCCTGCGGGTGGTCCGCAGCCTGCGCGACCGCGGGGTGGCCGTCCTGTTCGTCTCGCACTTCCTGGAGCAGGTCTTCGACGTGGCCGACCGGATGACGGTGCTGCGCGGCGGCCGGTTCATCGGCGAGTACCCCGCCGGGGACCTCGACCGGGCCGACCTCATCTCGAAGATGATCGGCGAGGACATCGAGGCGCTCAAGGCCCTGCGCTCGGAGCGCCTGGCGCACCACTACTCCGCGTCGGGCGAGCCGACGCTGCGCGCCTCGGCGCTGGGCCGGCGCGGCACCATGGACCCCACGGACATCGAGCTGTCGCGCGGCGAGGTCGTGGGCTTCGCGGGCCTGCACGGCTCGGGCCGGACCGAGCTGGCGCGCCTCATGGGCGGCGCCGAGCGGGCCGACAGCGGCGAGATCTGGGTCGACGGGAGCCGCGTGCAGCTGCGCAGTCCCGGTGCGGCCCTGCACCGCCGGATCGCGCTGTCGACCGAGAACCTGCGCGAGGAGGGGGTCATCCGCGGCCTGACGGCGCGGGAGAACATCGTGCTCGCGCTCCAGGCGATGCGCGGGTGGTCGCGTCCGCTCTCGCGCGGCGAGCAGGGCGCGCTCATCGAGACCTACCTCGAGGCGCTGCACCTGGCCCCCGGCGACATCGACCGGCCGGTGGAGGAGCTGTCGGGCGGCACGCAGCAGAAGATCCTGCTCGCGCGCCTGCTGGCGACGCGCCCGCACGTGCTCATCCTGGACGAGCCGACGCGCGGCATCGACATCGGCGCGAAGCTCGACATCCAGCGGCGCGTGGCGAAGCTGGCGGGGGAGGGGGTCGCGGTCGTGTTCATCTCCTCGGAGCTGGAGGAGGTCGTGCGCCTGAGCGACCGGATCGTGGTGCTCAAGGACCGCGAGAAGATCGGGGAGCTCAGCAACGGCCCCGGGGTCACCGTCGACACGATCGTGGAGATGATCGCGGCGGACCTCCACGACGACCCGGAGGAGTGACCGGATCACGATTGCGACACGGGTCTTGTGCTCTCGATTTTGTTCCCGGTAACATAAATCGCGCGACGCATCCCCTGCGCCGTCACCGAACGACCGCGGATCCCCGATCCGTTCCCCCCGGACCCCTCACGTCCGGCATCTCAAGGAGGAGAACCATGTCTGCACGGCAGCGCATCGCCAAGGCGCTCGGCGCGGCGACCGTCGGCGCCCTCGCGCTCGGCCTCACCGCCTGCGGCGGCGGCGACTCGGGCGGCGACGACGGCCTGACCACGGTCGGATTCGTCGCGGTCGGCCCCGAAGGCGCCTGGCGCGAGGCGAACGAGACCAACATCCAGGACACGTTCACCGAGGACGCCGGCTACGAGCTCAAGTACGCCCCCGCCACCAACCTCGACCAGAAGTCGCAGATCGACGCGTTCACGTCGTTCGTCGACGAGGGCGTGGACGTCATCCTGCTCTCGGCCACCGAGGCCACCGGCTGGGAGGACTCCCTCAAGCGCGCCCAGGAGGCGGAGATCCCCGTGATCCTCCTCGACCGCGGCATCGAGCCCGACGACACCGACCTCTACGTCACCCGCATCGCCCCCGACAACATCGAGGTCTCCACCGCCGTCGCCGACTGGGCCGTCGCGGCCTTCCCCGAGGGCGCCAACTACTTCGTCCTCGAAGGCCCCGCTGGCGTCTCGGTCGTCAACGAGCGCAACGAGGGCTTCGACGCCGTCGCCGGCGCCCAGGCGAGCCTGGTCAAGGTCGGCGCCCAGACCGCCAACTGGTCCACCGAGGAGGCCAAGAGCGTCGTCGAGACCGTCCTGAAGTCCAACGACAACGACCTCCAGTTCATCTTCGCCCAGAACGACGAGATGGGCCTCGGCGCCGTCCAGGCCGTCCAGGAGGCCGGCCTCGTCCCCGGCACCGACGTCAAGATCGCCACCATCGACGGCACCAGGAACGCCCTCGAATCCCTCGCGGCCGGCGAGCTCAGCTTCGTCGCCGAGTACAACCCGCTCTTCGGCGAGACCGCCCTCGAAGTGGTCGAGAAGGTCCTGGACGGCGAGGACGTCGAGTCCAGCATCGTCGTCCCCAGCGCCACCTTCGACTCGCCCGAGGCGGCCGAGACCGCGCTCCCCGACCGCAAGTTCTAGCCCCGGGAAGAGCAGTCCCCGGCGCGGGGTCCTCTTCGGACCCCGCGCCCCAGACCACCCCGCGGCGCGGCTGCGGCGACAGGATGTGGAGCACGCGATGCCAGAATCGCTTCCGATCGTCGAGATGGTCGGCATCTCGATCGCGTTCCCGGGCGTGAAGGCGCTCGACGGGGTCGGGCTCCGGCTCTTCCCCGGCGAGGTGCACACCCTCATGGGCGAGAACGGAGCCGGGAAGTCGACGCTCATCAAGGCGCTCACCGGCGTCTACAAGATCGACGACGGCGAGATCCGCATCGCCGGGGAGCCGCGCCGCCTCGGCGGCACCGCCGACGCGCAGCACGCGGGCATCTCCACGGTCTACCAGGAGGTCAACCTCTGCGCGAACCTCACCATCGGCGAGAACGTCATGCTCGGCCACGAGGTCAGAGGCGCCGCGGGCATCAACTGGCGCGCCACCCACCGGGCCGCGGGCGCGACGCTCGCGAAGCTCGGCCTCGGCCACCTCGACCCCCGCCGCCCGCTCGCCACCCTCCCCCTCGCCCTCCAGCAGCTGGTCGCCATCAGCCGCTCGATGGTCGCCGAGTGCAAGGTCCTCATCCTCGACGAGCCGACCTCCAGCCTCGACGCCAACGAGGTCGAGCAGCTGTTCACCGTCATCCGCGGCCTGCGCGACCAGGGCGTGGCGATCCTGTTCGTCTCCCACTTCCTCGACCAGGTGTACGCGATCAGCGACCGCCTCACCGTTCTGCGCAACGGCCGCTTCGAGGGCGAGTACCGCACGAGCGAACTCGAACGCGCCCAGCTCATCGCCAAGATGATCGGCAAGGACCTCGCGGTGCTCAAGTCCCTCGACGCCAAGGAGTCCCGCCGCGTCCGCACCGATGAGGCCCCGCTCTACGCCGCCACCGGCCTCGGCCGCAAGGGCGCCGTCGAAGCGGTCGACATCGAGCTCCACCGCGGCGAGGTCGTCGGCCTCGCGGGCCTCCTCGGCTCCGGGCGCACCGAGCTCGCGCGCCTCATCTACGGCGCCGACCGCCCCGACACCGGCGAGGTCGCCGTCGACGGCGAGCCCACCGAGATCACCACCCCCGCCAAGGCCCTCGCGCACCGCATCGCGTTCTCCAGCGAGAACCGCCGCGACGAGGGCATCGTCCGCGACCTCACCGTCCGCGAGAACCTCGTCCTGGCCGTCCAGGCCCGCCGCGGCTGGGCCCGCCCGCTGCCGCGCCGCGAGCAGGACGCCATCGTCGCGAAGTACGTCTCGGCACTCGGGGTCCGCCCCGCCGACCCCGAGCGGCCCGTCCGCCTGCTCTCGGGCGGCAACCAGCAGAAGGTCCTCCTCGGGCGCTGGCTCGCCACCGACCCCGAGATCCTCATCCTCGACGAGCCCACCCGCGGCATCGACGTCGGCGCCAAGGCCGAGATCCAGGAGTACGTCGCCGACCTCGCCGACGACGGCCTCGCTGTCCTGTTCATCTCCTCCGAGATCGAGGAGGTGGTGCGCCAGAGCGACCGCATCGTCGTCCTCAAGGACCACCGCAAGATCGCCGAACTCGAAGGCGGACCGGGCGTGTCCGCCGAATCCATCGTCACCGTCATCGCCGAGGACGGCCTCGGCGACCCGAGCGCGGACACCGCCGTCCGCGAGGAGGCCACCACATGAGCGCGAACGCGCACGGCCCGGCCGAGGCACTCAAGGGCCTCGTCCGCCGCCAGTACTTCTGGGGCATCGTGGCGATCGCGCTGCTCCTCCTCGTCAACCTCGTCAAGGACCCCGGCTACCTCGCCGTCACCATCGGGTCCTCCGGCAACCTCGTCGGCAACGTCATCGACATCCTCCGGGCCGCCGCGCCGATCGTCCTCATCGCCGTCGGCATGTGCCTCGTCGTCGCCACCGGCGGCATCGACCTCTCGGTCGGCTCGGTCATGGTCGTCGCCGGGGCCGTCTCCATGGAGTTCCTCAGCGGCGCCCCCGACACTCTCGGCTCCGGCCTCGCCGCGGTCGGCCTCGTCATCGCCGTGAGCGCCGCCCTCGGCGCGGTCAACGGCGTGCTCGTCTCCGTCGTCGGACTCCAGCCGTTCATCAGCACCCTGGTCATCATGCTCGCCGGCCGCGGCCTCGCCAAGGTCATCACCGGCGGCCAGAACACCGCCGCCACCAACGAGTCGTTCCGGTGGATCGCGAACGGCCACGTCCTCGGCCTGCCCGTCGTGTTCCTCCTGGCCCTGCTCCTCGCCGTCGCCATGGGAATCCTGGTGCGGCGCAGCGCCCTCGGGCTCATGCTCGAAGCGATCGGCATGGACGCCAAGGCCGCCCGGCTCGCGGGCGTCAACCGCCGCGCGCTCCTGCTCACCGTCTACGTCCTCGCCGGCGTCCTCGCCGGCCTCGCGGGCGTCTTCGCCACGGCCAGCGTCATGACCGTCGACGTCTCCCGCACCGGCTACCAGCTCGAACTCGACGCGATCCTCGCCGTCGTCATCGGCGGCACCTCGCTCGCGGGCGGCAAGTTCAACATCACCGGAGCCGTCGTCGGCGCGATCCTCATCGCCACCCTCGACAAGACCGTCGTCTTCCTCGGCGTCTCCTCCTCCGCGACCCCCGCCTTCAAGGCCGTCGTCATCGTCGTGCTGTGCCTCCTCCAGTCGGAGCGGGTGCGGCGCGCGTTCCGTCAGCGCCGCGCGGCCGCCGCCCGCCCGGCCGAGCGAGAGGCCGTCGCCGCATGAGCACCCTCACCACCGCACCGCCCGCGCCCACCGGCGCCCGCGCCCTCGTCAAGCGCCTGTCCCTCCACCTCGACACGCTGCCCACCGGGGCCGCCGTCGTCATCTTCATCGGCATGATCGTCTACGGCGAGGCCGCCTACGGGCGCATCGTCCAGTTCAACACCCTGTCCAACCTGCTCATCAACAACGCCCACCTCATCATCCTCACCGTGGGCCTCACCTTCGTGATCCTCACCGGCGGCATCGACCTCTCGGTGGGCGCCGTCATCGCCTTCAGCAGCGTCGCGGGCGTCATGCTCATGAACGCCGGCTGGAACCCCTGGATCGCCATGGCCCTCATGGTGCTCATCGGCACCGCGTTCGGCGCCGCCTCCGGGGTCCTCGTCCAGTACTTCCACGTGCAGCCGTTCATCGCCACGCTCGCGATGATGTTCCTGGGACGCGGCCTCGCCTCGATCCTGAGCACCGTCCCCGAACGCCTCGCCGACGACAACCCGGTGCGCGGACTCGGCACCCAGATCAAGCTCTACGACGGGCCGAAGGTCAACGACATCGCCATCACGCCCGGCGTCGTCATCGCCGCCGTCGTGGTGGCCGCCGCGTTCTTCGTCCTCCACCGCACCCGCACCGGCCGCACCGTCTACGCCATCGGCGGCTCCGAGCAGTCCGCCGCGCTCATGGGCCTGCCCGTGGTCGCCACCAAGATGTGGGTCTACATCATCAGCGGCTCCCTCGCCGGGCTCGCCGCGGTCGTCTACACCGCCCGCCTCGGCAGCGCCCAGAACATCACCGGCATCGGCTGGGAGCTCGACGCCATCGCCGCCGCCGTCATCGGCGGCACGCTCCTCACCGGCGGCGCCGGGTTCGTCCTCGGCTCGGTGGTCGGCGCGCTCGTCCTGGGCCTGATGAACGTCCTCATCACCCGCGACGGCTCCATCCCGCCCGAGGCGACCACCATCATCACCGGCGGCATCCTCCTGGTGTTCGTCCTGCTCCAGCGCGCGGTCCTGGCGCGCCGCCGCGAGTGACCCGGCCGCCGGCGCCCCGCGACCCATCCGCGCGGCGCCGGCGGCCGCTCCGCTCTCGCAAGGAATCCGACCGCCTCGATGACGAGGCGCGCCTGCCCCGCGGGCGCCTCAGTCCGACGAAGCTGCGCGCCGCGACCGCCAGAGCAGGAGCAGGTTCACGGCCGCGACCGCCGCCAGCACGCCCGCGGTCGGAAGGAAGTCCACGATCATCGCCATGCGGCCGACCTCGCCGCGCAGCCCCGCGGCGAACCAGACCGCGACCGCCGCGAGGAGCAGGAGCTGCGCCCCGGCGGCCACGACCGTCACCGCCCTGCCGCGCTTGGGAAGCAGCGGAACGACGACCAAGACGGCCGCGACGGGGAGGCCGAGGAGCAGCGCCCGATCCAGCGACGGCATGAGCGTCGACCAGTAGAACAGCACCCCCGCCGACACGACCCCGTACGCGACGACCGCTCCGAGCCGCCGGGTCGCCATCGCGATCCCGCCCGCCACCGGCACCGCCCACGCCACGGCGAGGAAGCGCCCGTAGTCGGGGTCGTCGAGCTGGACCATGGCGGCGAAGAGGTACTGGAGCATGAAGAGCGCGAACACGGTCCAGAGCACGACGGCGGCACCGCGGCGGGGTTTCGGCTCCGCTTCCGGTGCCTTCTTGCGGACCTCCACGGTCTCGTCCGGCCCGGCCGGCGGCACCGGCCGGTAGGTCACGCGGACCGGCTTCGAACGCAGCGGCTCGGCCGGTGTTACCGGGCTTGGCTCGACGGGCGCGCTCGTCGCGATGACCGTGCTTTGCGGAACCTGCCCTCCAGATGCCGCGCCTTCGGAGACCGCGCCCTCCGATACCGCGAGTTCAGGCTGCTCGATCGTCGTGGGCGCCATGCCGAGCGCCCGGTGCAGCTCGGTCGCGATCAGCGGCGTGCGGCTGGCCGCGCCGACCAGGAACAGCCCCGCGATCCGCTCGGACGCGAGCCCGGAGGCCCGGATCGTGCCTCGCGTGACCCGCACGGTCCGGTCCACGAGCGGCCGCACGACCGCGTCCAGTTCGGACCGCGTCAAGTGCGCGTCGACATCGAGCAGCGGCACCGCCAGATCGGTGCTGCTGCGCCGCGACAGCCGCTCCTTCGCCTGGCGCACCTCGGTGAGGAACGCGAGGCGGTGGCGCCGGTCCGCGGTGGTCCCGGGAGCCAGCAGCCGCGCCCAGCGCTCGTCGCCCTCCCGCACGTTCGCCGCGAGGTGCGCCGCCAGCGCCTGGTCGAGGTCGAGGCCGCCGATCTCCGCGCCGTCGGCCGCCAGCACCTCGTACCCCTTCTCGCCGCGCGAGAGCACCGTGACGTCGAAGGTCCCCGCGCCCAGGTCGTAGACCACGATCCCGGAGCCGACCGGCACGTCCGCCCCGAGCGCCGCGGCGAAGTGGTGCGCGGCGGCGACCGGCTCGGCCAGCAGCTCCACCTCGCCGAGCCCCGCCGCCGCGGCGGCGTCGGCGAGCACGAGGCGCCGGTGCGGACCCCAGGACGCGGGCACCGTCACCGTGACCGGCCCGAGCGCCCCGGCCGTGTGGCGGCAGACCGCCGCGACCCTCGCGAACACCGCGCTCAGCGCCTCGACCACCGGGATCTCGGTCTCGCCGAGCAGGATCGCGCCGTCGTCGATGCGCCGCTTGGGGTTCGGCTCGAACCGCTCGGGCCGCCGCGCCCCGAGCTGCACGGCGTCGGCGCCCGCGATGAGCCCTTCGGCCTCGTCGAGGAACAGCGCCGAGGCCATCTGCGGCGTGCCGTCGAACAGCTGCTGCTGGACGCGCCCGTCCGAGCGCCGGAGCGAGACGACCGTGTGGGAGGTCCCGAAGTCGATGCCGATCGCGGTGCGGCCGGAGGCGGGGCTGGGGGACATGCCGCCATCCTAGATTCCGCCGCCCATCGCCGCGGGCGTCGCATCCGGAAACGAGCAGCGCCTCACCTGCGGTAGCGTTGCGCGGACCGACAGGGAGGAGGCCCGCCGTGGCGAACACCGGGGCGCCGTTCCTGCGCTCGGTCCACGCCGAGGACCTGCCCGAGCGCGGCTGGCCCTTCGCGATCCCCGCCGTGGCCGCCCTCGCCGGCGGGCTCGACCTGGACGCGGCCGTGGTCATGCTCTGCGGCGACAACGGCACCGGCAAGTCCACGATCGTCGAGGCGCTGGCGGTGGAACTCGGCGTCAACGTCGAGGGCGGGTCGCGGCACTTCCGGTTCGCCACCCGCGAGACCGAGACGCCGCTGGCGGAGCACCTGGTCGTGACGCGCAGGGCCGGGCCGCGCCCGGCCGACACGTTCTTCCTGCGCGCCGAGACCTACTTCAACGTGGCGACCGAGGTCGAGCGGCTGGGCGGGCCGCTCGACTCCTACGGGGGGTTCTCGCCGCACGACCGCTCGCACGGCGAGGGGTTCCTCGACCTGGTGACCAACCGCTTCGGGCCGGGCGGACTGTACCTGCTGGACGAGCCGGAGTCGGCCCTCTCAGTGCACGGGTGCCTGGCGCTGCTGACGGTGATGGCCGAGCTGGCCGCCGCGGGCGCGCAGTTCATCGTCGCGACCCACTCGCCGGTCCTGCTCGCCTGCCCCGGCGCCCGCATCTACGAGACGGGCGCCGACGGCATCGAGCGGGTCGACTACGACCGGGCCGGGCCGGTCACGCTCACCCGCGGGTTCCTCGCGGACCCGCAGCGGTACCTTCACCACCTGCTCGACCGGTAGGCGCCGGCCGGGAGGCGGGCCGCCGGCGCACGTCGCCCGGGCGGTCGATGGTGATGCCGCTGTCACGGGGGCTGCTGCGGGGGCTGTCGCGGAGACCGTCCCGCAGGACCTCGCGGCCCCCGGCGCGGTTCCCGGCCCGCTCACGTTCCGCCGTCCGCCCCTCGGCCCGGTCGACCGTGCGGCGCTGGAGCGAGGCCAGGTGCTCGTCGGCCTTGATCTCCTCGTCGGTCGGGACCATGACGACGGTGAACACCAGGATGAGCAGCACCACCGCGGTGAGGGTCGCCATGGGGAAGACCAGGTCGCCCGCGGCGGCGCCGTGCGGGTCGTCCGCGGCCGCGCCGCCGGCCGAGACGCCGAGCATCGCGGTGTAGTGCATGAGGTTCACGGCCACCGCCATCACGGCGGCGGCGAGCCACATCGAGGAGGCCCGTTCGAGGCGCCACGAGAGCCACAGGGCCGTCGTCGCCGCGGCGATCGCGATGACCACCGAGGCGATCACGTAGCCCAATCCGTACTCGAACTCGACGTCGGCGCTCAATGCCGCCATGCCCGTGTAGTGCATCGCGGCGACCCCGAGGCCGGTGAGCAGCCCGGCGATCGCGAGCTTGACCCGCGTGTAGCGGCCGAGGCCGATCACGAAGAGGCCGCAGGCGACCACGGCGACGGCGATGAGCGCGCTGAGCGCGGTCGTCCCGGGGTCGTAGCGCAGCACGGCGTCGCGGACGGTGAAGCCGAGCATGGCCACGAAGTGCATGACCCAGATGCCGGTGCCGCCGATCGCGAACGCGGCCAGGATGAGCCAGCGCACGCGCTGGCCCGGCCGGTCGTGGCGGCGGGCGTGCTTGGCGAGGAGGAGACCGAGGGCCGAACCGGTCATGGAGACGGCGAACGCCACCAGCAATGTGGTGTAGCCGTGCGTGAAGTGTTCGATCATCGCAGATTTCCGTAAGGCCGGGGCGGGAAGGATGACCGGATCGTAGCCGCCGGAGTTGACTCGGAGGTATTCGTGAATATCGACCGATTGCACGCCGGTGACGGATTCGCGGCCTCGGCGAATCCACAATGCAATACGCGATTCCCCGCAAACTCGCACCGTGCGATGCCTCGCCCGCCGCGGAAAACCTCCGAGCGGGCGAGGCAGGTCTGACCGTTCGCACCGGGCCGCCCGGCCGTTGTGCGGAGGACGGCTCGACCGCTCGGCGCCTCAGTCCGCGGCGCCGACCGGCATCGGGTCGGCCAGGGCGCCCCTCGCGCTGAGCAGCGCCGCGGCGGCCGCGAGAAGCGCGCAGCAGCCGAGGACGAGCAGCACGGTGCCGAGCGGCACGTCGACCACGACGGCATGACCAACCAGGCTCCAGGCCGCGGCGAGGACCACCAGCGCGGTGATCACCGCCGCTTGGACGGTCGCCACGGCGAGCACGAGCGCCACGTCGAGGGCGACGATCCCCAGGGCGCGCGCCCGGGAGGCCCCCGCGAGCCGGAGCGCGGTGAGCTCGCGGCGGCGCCGCGCGGTCGACATCGCGAAGACGACGGCGATCGAGATCGCGGTGTACGCGAGGGTCAGCCCGACGACGGTGAACACGGCGACCGCGTCTGCGGAGTCGGCCGGCGCACCACTGTAGAGGGTCGCGGACACTGTTCCGCTTCCCGAGAGGATGCCCGCGCCGAGCGCGAGGGTGACCAGGATCGGCGTGGCGGTGGCCGTGAACCGGCGCAGGTCCGTGCGCGCGGCGGTGACCGCGATCAGTCCGGCCCCGCCTCCTCTGTGGACGGCGGCGAGCAGTGCGAGGAGGCCGCGGGCGACGACGGGGGAGCAGGCGGCGAACAGCGGGATCAAGGTGATCGTGAGCATGACCAGGTACGCGGCGATCGTCCCGTCCTCCGCGCCGCGCAGCAGCGGCAGCTCGGCCAGCGCCCCGGCCGCGAGGAGCGCCGCGGCGACCCACCGCGCCGGGGTCATCCGCAGCGGCGGCGCGACCGCCTCACGCAGCGCGGTGATCGGGGGGATCCGGGCGTTCCCGATCGCGACGGGCAAGGCGCCCAGCAGGACCGCGGCGATGCCGACACCGGCCGCGATCCAGGCCGGCCAGGCCGCGAGGGCGCCGTCCAGGCCCACCGGCGCCAGCCCCGCCTCGGGGAGCACCCCCGCGAAGGCCCCCGCCGCGGGCAGCCCCACCGCGACGCCCACCGACGCCGCGAGGGCGCCGATGAGCAGCGCCTCCAGCACGAGCACGGCACCGACCCGGCCGGCGCCGGCGCCCGCGAGCCGCAGCAGCGCGAGTTCGCCCTGCCGCTGCGCCGCGGAGTAGGCGAGCGTCGAGGCGGCCGTGAACGCGGCGGCGAGGACCGCGACCGCCGCGGCGTTGGCGAGCAGCACGGTCGCGAGGTCGGCCAGCTCGGGATCGGCGGCGGCCAGCTCAGGCCGCTGCGCGGCGATCGCGCAGCTCAGCGTGACCGTCACGAGCAGGACCGCGAGGGCGATCGAGACGAACGTCCCCGCGAGCGCCGCCGGGTGGCCGCGCAGTCCGTACAGGGCGACCCGGATCATGCCGCGCCTCCCAGCCGCGCGAGTTCGCGCCCGAGTTCGGCGGCGGACCGGGCGCCCGCGTCCCCGGCGAGCCGCCCGTCGCGCAGGAACACCACCCGGTCGGCGGCCGCGGCGACCACGGGATCGTGGGTGACCATCACGATCGTGGTGCCGTGGTCGGCCGCGAGGCTCCGGAGCAGGGCCAGCACCTCGTCGCGGGCGGCGGTGTCGAGAGCCCCGGTGGGCTCGTCGGCGAACAGCACCGCGGGCCGCGAGAGCACCGCGCGGGCGACGGCGACCCGCTGCTGCTGGCCGCCGGAGAGCTGGGCGGGCAGGCGCCGGGCCGTCCCGGCGATGCCGACCCGCGCGAGCACGTCGTCCACCGCCCGGCGGTCCGGCCTGCCGCCGCCCATGAGGCCCGGGAGCGCCACGTTCATCCACACCGGCAGGGTCGGCACGAGGTTGTAGGACTGGAAGACGAAGCCGGTGCGCTCCCGCCTGACGCGGGCGCGCTCGCGGTCGCCGAGGCCGGCGAGGTCCACGGAACCGAGCTTCACCTGTCCGGCGTCGGGTTCGTCGAGCCCTGCGGCGCAGAGCATCAGGGTGCTCTTGCCGGAGCCGGAGGGCCCCATGATCGCGGTGAACTCGGCGGGCGCGAACGCGATCGAGAGGCCGTCGAGTGCGGTGACGGCGGCGCTTCCGGTCCCGTAGACCTTCCGGACGCCTTGCAGGCGCACCGCCGGCGCGGTGCGGTCGTTCGTGTGTGTCGGCATGCGGCCCACGATGCCGAGCCGCGGCGGCCGCGTCACTGGTGCGCGGGCGACCGGCCTCGGTAACGCCTGCATGACCATCGAGGTAACGCGTGCGCGACTGACGTGCGGGGGCGCGGTCCCGTACGGTCGAGGCACGATGGAGACCACCTCTGGGCCGCCCGGTGCGGCGCGCGACGGGACCGCGGACCGGCGGACGCTCGCGGGTGACCCGCTGCGGTTCCTCGCCTCGCCGCTGCCGTGGCGCGCGCTGGGCTTCCTCCTGACCGGCTGGCTGGTCGCGCTCATGTGGACGGTGGCGACGCTCGCGCTCCTCCTCGTCCCGGCGCTCGGCCTGGTGCTCCTGCTCGGCGGCGTCCCGCTGGCCGCCGTCGAACGGCGGCGCCTGCGCTGGGTCGACCCCGCGCCAGCTCCCTCGCCGCACGCGCCGCCGGTCCGGCCGGGGCCGTGGGGATGGGCGGGCACCCGGTTCCGCGAACGCGCGACCTGGCGGGAACTGGGCTACGCGCTGTGCTTCGCACTGGCCCTGGCCTGGGCGGACGCCCTCGTGGGCCTGCTCGTGCCGTGCGTCCTCTACCTGCTCGGCTTTCCGCTGCTGACCGTCGCGCTCCCCGAATTCCAGCCCGACCGCCTCTTCGGACTCATCCCGGCGGCCCATCCTGAGGCGTTCCTCGCAACAGCACTCGGCTTGGCGCTCCTGCCCTTCGCGTTGTACCTGGTCACCGCGTACGCCCTGTGGCGAGTGCGGCTCACCCGGTTCGTCCTGCTCGGCGGGGAGGCCGGGGCCGACCGGCGGGTGCGGGAGCTGTCGCTGTCGCGGGAGCGGATCATGGACGCCATGGACGCCCAGCGCCTCCGTATCGAACGCGACCTGCACGACGGTGCCCAGCAGCGGCTCACCGGGCTCATCCTCTCGCTCGGCGTGGCCCGCCTCGAACTCGCCGAGGCGCCCGAACCCGCTCGCATTGCCGTGGACGAGGCGTACCGCCAGGCCCGCACGGCGCTGAGCGAACTGCGCGAACTGGTGCACGGCATCCACCCGCAGGTCCTCACCAACCGCGGCCTGGCCCCGGCGGTGGCCGAACTGGCCGACCGCTGCCCCGTCCCGGTCGACGTGGCGATCCACCTCCCGGACCGCCCTCCCGAACCGGTCGAGGCCGCCGCCTGGTTCATCACCGCCGAAGCACTCACCAACGCGGCCAAGCACAGCGGCGCCACGCGCGCCTGGATCCGCTGCCACCGCCAGGGTCCATCGCTCCTCCTGGAGATCGGCGACGACGGCACCGGAGGCGCCGACCCCGCCCGCGGCACCGGCCTCCTCGGCCTGGCCGACCGGGTGTCGGTCCTCCACGGCCGCATCGAGTTCGACAGCCCCGCGGGCGGGCCGACCCTGCTGCGGGCGGAGCTGCCGTGCGACTGGTGATCGCCGAGGACGCCGCCCTGCTGCGCGAAGGGCTCTCCCTGATCCTCACCAACGCGGGCCACCGGGTGCGGGCCGTCGCCGACGCCGACGGGCTCCTGGCCGCCGTCGCGGCCGAAGCGCCCGACGCCGTCATCACCGACATCCGCATGCCGCCCGACTTCCGCGACGAGGGCCTGCACGCCGCCCTCCGCCTCCGCCGCGACCTGCCGGGCCTGCCGATCCTCGTGCTGTCCCAGTACGTCGAGCACACCTACGCCGCCGAACTGGTCTCCCTCGGCGGCGGCGTCGGCTACCTCCTCAAGGACAAGGTCGGCGACATCCCCGAATTCCTCGCCGCCCTCGACCGGGTCGCCGCGGGCGGCACGGTCGTCGACCCCGACGTGGTCCGCAGGTTCCTCGAGTTCCGCCGCATGCGGGCCCCGCTCGAACGCCTGACCCCGAGGGAGCGCGACGTCCTCGCCCTCATCGCCGAAGGCCGCTCCAACTCCACCATCGCCCGCGGCCTCCGCGTCACCGACGCCGCGATCGCCAAGCACGTCAACAACATCCTCAGCAAACTCGACCTGCCCCCGGACACCGACGGCCACCGCCGAGTCCTCGCCGTCCTCGCCTACCTCCAGCACGACCACGACGGGTTCTGAACGAACCGCCGCCGACTCCCGCGACGCGTCCTGCTGCCCGGGGGTTCAGCCGGGGAGGCAGTCCGCGGCGGGGGAGTGGTCGCAGGGGGCGGCGAGGGGCGGGAGGTCGCCTGCGCGGTCGGGGCGGAGGGCGTCGAGGAGCAGGGCGAGGTAGCGGCGCCAGGCGCCGGTGCCGGGCTCGGTGCCCCACAGGACGTTCAAGAGCATCCCCATGATCCGGGCCATGTCGTCAGCGGTCACGTCGCCGCGGAGCGTTCCGGCCGCCTGCGCGCGTTGGGTGAGCCGGGCGATCGGGGCGAGGACCGGGGCCGTCACGTCGGCGGTGAGGACCCCCGAGTTCGTCGCGGCCGCGAGGAGGTTCCGCTCGCGGTCGACCAGCTCCAGGGTCGCCTCCATGAGCGCGACCAGGCCCCGCCCGGGGTCGCCGGCGGCGAGGGCCCGTTCGGCGACGGGGGCGAGCTGATCGGTGATGCTCCGCTCCAGCGCGGCGCGGACCAGGGCCTCCTTGTTCGGGAAGCGCCGGTACAGGGTCATGGCCCCCACCCCGGCGCGCTCGGCGACCGCCTTGAGCGGGGCGTCGGGACCGAGCTCGGCGAAGACCTCCCGCGCGGCCGCGAGCAGGCGCCCGGCGTTGTGCGCGGCGTCGGCGCGCAGCGTCCGTTCGGCTTCGGCGGTCATGCCCCCATGCTATCAAGTGGTAGTCGACTCGCACTTGTGCTACGGTCGCCCTCGAAAGAAATGATATTCGACTATCACTTACCGAAGGGCTCCATCGTGACCAGCACACTCGGCATCATCGGCGCCGGCATGATCGGCGGCACCCTCGCCCGCCTCGCCACCGCCGCCGGACTCGACGTCGTCATCGCGAACTCGCGCGGCCCCGAGACCCTCGCCGACCTCGTCGCCGAACTCGGCCCCCGCGCCCGCGCCGCCACCGCCGAGGACGCCGCCCTCGCCGGCGACCTGGTCGTGGTCACCGTCCCGCTCAACGCGTACGCCGCGCTCCCCGCGAAGGCGCTGGCGGGCAGGACCGTCCTCGACACGCTCAACTACTACCCCGAGCGCGACGGCCGCATCGCCTCCCTCGACACCGACGAGTCCACCACCAGCGAACTCGTGCAGCGCCACCTCGCCGACTCCCGAGTGGTCAAGGCGTTCAACAACCTCGCGTTCTTCAGCCTCGCGAACCTGGCGAGGCCCTCCGGCTCGCCCGAGCGCAGCGCCCTCCCGATCGCGGGCGACGACGCCGACACGAACGCCGAGGCCGCCGACCTCCTCGACCGCCTCGGCTTCGACGCCGTCGACACCGGGACCCTCGCCGAGAGCTGGAGGTTCGAGCCGGGCACCCCGGTCTACGTGCAGCCCTACTCCCCGGGCCCGATCCCCGACGGGCTCGACCGGGAGCAGGCGTTCGGATGGCTCACGGCGACCCCGGCCGCCCCGGTCCCCGCCGCGCGCGTCAAGGAACTCGTGGCCGCGGCCGTCCGCGGCAAGGCCGGCGGCGTCCTGCCCCCGGCCGCGTAGGCCGAGTCCGGCCGCGGGTCGCGCCGACTCGCGGCCGGCCCCTCGCCACCGGCTCACGGCGAAGGGCGGTCAACTGCCCTGCGGGCGAGACCGGTCCGCTAGGGCCACAGCAGTTCGTGGCTCCAGAAGCCGGTCGCGTCCTTGCGGTAGGCGAGGCGGTGGTGGACCCGGTCGGCGCTGGCCTCCCAGAACTCGACCTCGGTCGGGGTGACGGCGTACAGGGTCCACGTCGGCGGGCACGGCACCTCGTCCGGGTACCGGTCCTTCAGGCGCGCGAACTCGTCCACCGCGGACGCGTGCCCCGCGAGGGCTTCGGGCCGGTGCAGGTGCGCCGAGAGGCGCGAGTCGCGGCCGCGTTCGGCGAAGTCCCGCTCGGACGCCTCGCGGCCCTGGTCCGCGGCGGTGCCGACGATCCGGATCTGGCGGCCCACGGCGGGCCAGTAGAAGTGCAGGGCCACATTCGGATTCGCGGCGATCTCGAAGCCCTTGCGGCTGTCGGAGGGCGTCGCGAAGAACAGCCGGTGCTCGTCGAGGTCCTTGACGAGGAGCACGCGGCTGGACGGGACGCCCTCGGCGCTGACCGTGCTGATGCTCATCGCGTGCGCCTCGGCCTGCCCCGCGTCCGCCGCCGCGAGGATCCACTCCCCGATCCGCGGCACCGGGTTCTCCGGCAGGCCGCTCTCCTCAAACACCGCCTGCCGCAGCCCCGCGAACACCGGTAGTGCCCTGAACTCCTCGCGCATGCTCCCCATCGCCGCTCCCGTCGCAGATACCGCCGTCGACAGGAGAATCTACCCGCAATCGTGCAGACGAATCCTCGGCCACCTCAGTCACTGTGAGCCGCGCGGTCCGCACGCTTGAACCCGGAATCCGTTGCGCCGCAACGCAGTCTCGCATTCGCGCCGCGAAAGGGCGCCGCGGGCGGGGCAGCGGGAGCGGCGCGTCCTGCCGCCGTCCCGCTGGTCTTCCGCCTTGAAGCGGCCGCCCCCGCCGCGGCTAGTGCGGCCCCTCCTGCGGGTCGGTCATCCCCAGGGCCGCTTCGGCCTCGGAGATGTCCAGGTGCGCGGCGAGCTCGGCCGCGGTGGCCGGGCGTCCGAGCTCCGGTTCGAGCTCAAGGGCCGCCGCGCGCACGGCGGCGCGCAGCTCCTGGGACCGCGGGGTGCGCTTGGGCCAGGCGTTGTCGCGGCTGTAGCGCCGGACCTCGCCGGTGATCGCCGGAACGGCGAACGCGAGGAAGTCGCCGCCCCCGGCCGGGTCGAACCGGTCGATCGCGCGGTCGAGCGCCGCCGAGGCCACCTCCAGCAGCTTCTCGACGGCGACATCGCGCGTCGTGTACTGCTGCGCGATGTACTCGGCCACCGGCAGATGCCCGGTGAACAGGCGCTCGCGGCAGCGGGCGCGCTCGGGGTCGTCGTGGGGCAGCCCGGCGAGTTCGCCGAAGAGGGGGAGCAGGCGGTCGTACGCGTCCGGGGAATCGGAGCGGTCGTGCATCGTGGGTTCCTTGTCCGCGTCACCAGCGATCTGCATCCGTCCCGTGCCCAGCCCGACCGGCCCGCCGTCCGGGCGGGGAAGGTCGAACGAGAAGGCGATGCGAGACGGCAATGCCGTGACGGTGAACCAGGCCCTGCGGGCGCGACTCCCTTGCGCCCGAGAATCCTCTAGCGCGCTTCTGTTCATGTCGTGTACAGCGTCGGAGCAAATGTACGCGAACCCGGTGCCGCCGCCATGCCGCTGTTGCCGAGATCTCGCCCGCGGTCCTCCGTAGACAGGCCCTGACCAGCGGCCGGGCACGCCGAAGGCCCGCCGCCGCGCGAAGCGGTCGACGGGCCCGAAGTGTTCGCGACCGGTTAACGGGCGCGCGGGGACGCACCGCGGGCGAGGCTGATCCCGACCACGACGAGAGACACCATGCACAGCAGGCGCCCCACGGGCAGGAACGGCGACGCGTAGAACCACAGCAGCGACAGGACCGAGAGCACCGCCGGGACGGCCGCGACCCAGCCCATCACCCGGACTGGGCGCGTCCACGCCGCGCCCCTGGTGGCGAGCCAGACGAACACGCCGAGCGCGACCACATGGGTCACGCCCCCGGTGTAGAAGCCCGCGTTGCGCAGTGCCGTCACCGTGTCCACCGAGGAGGACTCCGCGACGAGGCCCATCGCGATCGACAGGCCCGCGGAGACCAGCATCGCGACCACCGCGAGGGCGCCCGCCGCGACCGCCGCGCGGCGGCGGCCGTCCGCACCGCCGACCTTGGCGGCCGGGCCGGCGACCACGACCGCGAGACCGAGGACCGACAGCCCCTGGAGCACGCCGGTCAGGATCGACCCGGTCGTGTTGGCGCGCAGGTAGTCGTAGACCTCGCCCGCGGGAGCGCCGGGCAGGGGCATCGTGCCGGTGCCGACGGCGCCGACCGCGACGTCCACGGCCAGGTAGAGGACCAGGAACGCGATCGCCCCCAGCAAGGGCGTGACCGCTCGCGTCCGGCGCGGCTGGAGGAGTGCTGACTCGGGCATGGGATCCGCCTTTCGAAGGGCCGGCTCGTGCCGACGGCTCCACTCTCTCGGCCGCCGCGTGAAACGTCGTCCGTGCAGCGACGTATTCGCATGTCAGCGAGCGGACGTACCGCCGCTGCGGGTCGCCGCGCGCTCGCCCTGCGTATTCCGGCGGGCGGGCGGCGGCGGCGCGGCTCCGGCTAATCTGATGCCCATGCGTGTGACGATGCGGGAGGTGGCGGAGCGCGCGGGCGTGTCGGTGAAGACCGTGTCCCGCGTCGTGAACGAGGAGCCGCACATCCGCCCCGAGACCCGGGCCCAGGTGCGGGCGGCCATCGCCGACCTCGGATGGACCCCCAACGCCTCCGCCCGGACCCTGCGCACCGGCCGCACCGGCGTCATCGGCATCGCCGTCGCCGAACTCCGCCGCCCCCTCCTCGCCGACGTCGTCGAACGCCTCGTCATGGAGCTCGACCGCCACGGCCTCCACGCCGCGGTGGAGCCCACCCTCGACGACCCCGCCCGCCTCGCCGCGGTCGCCGCCCAGCGCGGCCTCGCCTTCGACGCCCTGCTCGCCGTGGACGCCCACGGCCTGCCCCCCGAGGTCGTCGCCGCCCACGACGGCCCCGTGGTCCGCCTCAACGTCACCCGCTGGACCCCGGCCGCCCCCGCCGACGGCACCGACGTCGTGTACGCCGACCTCGACCAGGGCGCCAGGCTCGCGCTCAGCCACATGCGCGTGATGGGACGCCACCGCGCGGTCCGGATCGGCCCCGGCCCGCTCGCCGAGCGCGAGGAGGACCGCGGGACCGCCCGCGTCGACCCCGGTCGCGGCGAGGTCGGCCGCGCCGCCGGGTTCCGGGCCGCGCAGCGCGCCCTCGTGGAGCACCCGGGCGTCGACGCGCTCATCTGCGGCACCGACGAGATCGCCCTGGGAGCGCTCGCGGGCCTCCACGCCGCGGGCGTCGGCGTCCCCAGCCGCGTCGCCGTCATCGGCTACGGCGACCTCGACGAGGGCCGCTTCAGCACCCCCTCGCTGAGCACCATCGACCCCGACACGGTCTCCTTGGCGCGCAACGCCGTCGACCTCACCGCCGCCCGCCTCGCGGGCAGCGACCGCGCACCCGCGGCGGTGGCCGTCCCGGTCACCCTCGTCCAGCGCGAGTCCACCTCCGCGGCGGGTGCGCGATGAAGCGGCCCACCCTCGACGACGTCGCCGCCGTGGCGAAGGTGTCGCCCAAGACCGTCTCGAACGTCCTCCGCGGCCGTCCCCTCGCCTCGCCGGCCACCCAGGAGCGGGTGTGGCAGGCGGTCGCGGCCGTCGGCTACCGCGTCAACCGCGCGGGCCGCGCGCTGGCCGGCGGCGGCAGCGGCCGCATCGCCGTGATCGTCCCGAACCTCCACCAGCCCTACTACGCCGAGAACGCCGAGCGGCTGATCCTCGCGCTCGCGGCCCAGGGCCTCACGAGCACGCTGCGCATCGCGCCGGACGCCGCCGCCGAGCGGGAGGCGGTGTTCGGCGGGACCACCGCGGACGCCGACGGGGTCATCGTCTGCCCGCACCACGTCAACGCCGGGCTGCTGGGGGACCGGGCGCCCGACCGCCCCGTGGTCCAGTTCGGCAGCCTGCCCACCGGGCTGCTCGACACCGTCGTCATGGGCGAGCGCGAGGGCTTCAGCGCCGTCACCCGCCACCTGCTGGACACCGGCCGGCGGCGGCTCGCCCTGGTGTGGAACGCGACCTCGAGCGGGCGCCCGGACGGGCGCCGCTTCGAGGGCTTCGAGGAGGCGCTCGCCGAGCACGGCCTGGAGCCGGACCCGGCGCTCATGGTCGCCGGCTCGGACTGGGACTGGCGCGCGCCGGGCTTCGAGGCCATGACCGGCCTGCTCGCCTCGGGCGCCCGGTTCGACGCGGTCCTGTGCATCAACGACTCGGTGGCCGTGGGCGCGCTGCGGGCGCTGCGGGCCGGGGGCGTGCGGGTGCCCGACGATGTGGCGCTGACCGGGTTCGACGACACCGACGAGGCCGAGTTCACGGTGCCGCCCTTGACGACCGTGAGCCCCGAGCACGAGGCGATGGTCGACGCGGCGGTGCGGATGATGGTCGAGCGACTGGGCGGCGAGGCCGGTCCGCCGCGGGTGCACCGCACCGGCGCGCACCTGATCCCGCGGGCCTCGTCGGGCGTGCCGCGCTGACCGCGACCGCCGCGGATCCAAGCACTTCGATTCCCTGACGCGCTCCGCGTCGCGATGGTTCACGTTCACATCCGTGCATGTCTTTCTATTGACAACGCTGAAGTGCCTGCCTATATTTTGGTGGACCTCGTGACACCACCAAGGAGAACCAGTGACCAATCCCCAGGCAGCGGCCACCGCGCCCGGCCAGATCCGCACGCCCGCCGCCCCCGGCGGGCCCGCGGCCCGGCACCGGCCGCTGGACCTCCGCTCGGTGCGCCTGCACCCGGCCGGACCGCTCGGCGCGATGCAGGAGCGCAATGCGGCGGCCACCATCGCCCACTGCATCGCGAACCTCCGCCCCGCCCTGGACTACTACCGGCGCGTGCTCGGCGAGTCCGACGCGGCGAACCCCGGCTTCGTCGCCGACACCGACGTGTACAAGACCATCGAGGCCGCCGCCTGGGAGATCGCCCGCACCGGCACCACCGCGTGGGACGACTGGCTCGACGAGGCCGTGGGCCTCATCGGCCGCGTCCAGGACGACACCGGCTACGTCGTCACCTGGATCCAGGCCGAGGGCAAGGAGCACTTCGCCGACCTCGAAGCGGCGCACGAGATGTACGCGCTCGGCCACCTGATCCAGGCCGCCGTCGCCCTCGACCGCGCCGGCCGCGGCGACCTCCTCGTCATCGCCCGCGCCTTCGCCGACCTGGTCGACCGCGAGTTCGGCCCCGGTCAGAAGGACGGCATCTGCGGCCACCCCGAGATCGAGACCGCCCTCGTGGAGCTCTACCGCCACACCGGCGAGCGCCGCTACCTCGACCTGGCCGCCAAGATGATCGACCTGCGCGGCCGCGGCCTGCTCAAGACCGGCCACCTCGGCGCCGAGTACTTCCAGGACCACGCCCTGGTCCGCGAGGCGCGCAGCGCCGTCGGGCACGCCGTCCGCCAGCTCTACCTCGACGCCGGCGCCGCCGACGTCTACCTCGAGACCGGCGAGCGCGCCCTCATCGACGCCATGCACGCCCAGTGGGACAGCGTCCACGAGCGCAAGATGTACCTCACCGGCGCGTTCGGCGCCCGCCACCAGGGCGAGGCGTTCGGCGACGACTACGAACTCCCCTCCGACCGCGCCTACGCCGAGACCTGCGCCTCCATCGCCGACGTCCACTTCAACTGGCGGATGCTCCTCGCGGGCGACCGCTCCGCGGCCGGCTACGCCGAGGCCGTCGAGCGCGAGCTCCACAACGCCCTCGCCGCGGCCGTCGACGCGACCGGCACCCGCTTCTTCTACGCCAGCCCCCTGCACCTGCGCCCCGACCGCCTCTCCGAGGGCCACGCCCCCCGCGAGCGCCAGTCCTGGTACTCGTGCGCGTGCTGCCCTCCGAACCTGGCCCGCCTCATCGCCCAGCTCGGCGCCTACGTGGCCACCGTCGCCGACGACGCGCTCGCCGTGCACCTGTACGCCGACGCCGAGATCGACGTGCCCGACCGCCTCGGCGGCGGCACCCTCCGCATCGACACCGCTTACCCCGCCGACGGCCGGATCCGCCTGCGCCTCAACGGCTCCGACGGCCTCGACCTCGCGCTCCGCGTCCCCGGCTGGGCCCCCGGGGCACAGGTCGACGGCGAAGCCGCCGCGCCCGACGAGGACGGCTACCTGCGGCTGCGCCTCACCGGTGAGACCGTCCTCGACCTCGACCTCGCCCCCCGCTGGACCCGCGCCCACCACCGCGCCGACGCCCTCCGCGGCAGCGCCGCGATCGAGCGCGGCCCGGTCGTCTACTGCGTCGAGCAGGTCGACCTGCCCGACGACGTCCCGCTCGACGACGTGCTGGTCGAGGCCGGCGCGCCGCTCGCCGAACACGCCGGCGACGGACTCCCGTCGCTCACCTTCCCCGCCGCCGTCCGCCCCTCCGCACCCGGCCTCTACGGGCCCCCGCGGGAGGCCGGCGCGGCCCGCCCGGTGACGGTCACGGCCGTCCCGTTCGCCCAGTGGGGCAACCGGGGCGGCGACGCGATGCGCGTGTGGCTGCCCGCCGTGTGACACCACCCCCGCCCGATCCCCGGACTCAAGGAGGAGTCTTGCTCAACACCACCACCCGCAGAGGGACCGCCGCCCTCGCCGGACTCGCCTCCGCGGCGCTCGTACTGAGCGCCTGCGGCGGCGGCGGCGAGGACGACGACTCGCTCCACATCCTCGTCGTCAAGCACCCCCTCACCGGGCCCATGGCCGACATGGCCTGGGTCGACCAGCTCGAAGACGCCGCCGGCGTCCCCATCGAGTGGGAGGAGGTCTCGGCCGACTGGGACCAGAAGAAGTCCACGATGCTCGCCGCCGGCGACATCCCGGACCTCATCGTCGGCACCAACGCCGTCACCGACGCCGACATGGTCACCTTCACCGGCCTCTTCGAGGACCTGAGCGACGACATGGACGCGCTCCCCAACGTGCGGGCCATGTTCGACGCCGTCCCCGAGACCGAGCTCATGGCCACCCGCCCCGACGGCGAGGTCTTCTCCGTCCCCTCCTACCGCCGCTTCTGGCCCCAGACCGCGACCCGCCAGTACATCAACCAGACCTGGCTCGACAACCTCGGCCTCGCCCAGCCGACCACCTGGGACGAGCTGCACGACGTCCTCCTCGCCTTCAAGACCGAGGACGCCAACGGCAACGGCGACCCCGACGACGAGATCCCCGTCGACTGGTCCCCGGCCGGCGAGACCGGCTTCGGGTACTTCCAGCCCACCGTGCTCCTCGGCAGCCTCGGCCTCCCCACCACCAACGGCGGCGGCTCCGGGTACTTCGTCGAGGACGGGAAGGTCGGCAACTTCCTCACCGACCCCCGCTACATGGAGACGGTGTCCTTCCTGCACGACCTGTACGCCGACGGCCTCGTCTCGCAGGACGTCATGACCCAGGACTACTCGGCCTACCAGTCCGTGGGCCGCGGCGACGGCGACACCGCGAAGGTCGGCTTCTCGTGGGGCTGGACCGCCTCCGACCGCTTCGGCCCCCAGCTCGCCGACCAGTACGCCCCCATCGCACCGCTCGCGGCGAACGCCTCCGTCACCGGGGCCGACCTGGCCTGGACGTACGACTCCTACTCCCTCAACTACGGCGTCAACACCATCACCATGTCCGCCCAGAGCACCAAGAAGGACGCCGCGCTCAAGGTCGTCGACGCGTTCTACGACCAGGACCTCTCCCTCCAGGCCCTGTGGGGCGAGTTCGGGCAGAACATCGAGGAGCTCGGGAGCGGCGCCTACAACGTGCTCCCGCCCGCCGACGCGACCCTCGACTCCTCCTCCTGGAAGTGGACCACCACCCTCGCCGACAACAGCCCCGGCTGGATCCGCGACGACATCGAGGTCACCCTCCCCGTCGACATCCAGGAGGCCGTCGAGGACGAGGCCCCGCTCACCGGCGCCCTCGCCAACATCGACCCCGCCACCGACATCTGGCCCGGCGAGCTCATCAAGATGAGCGCCGAGGACTCCAGCCGGCTCTCCCTGCTGCACACCGACATCCTCGGCCAGGCCATGCAGCGGTGGGCCACCTGGATCACCGAGGGCGGCGTCGAGTCCGAATGGGACGACTACGTCTCCCAGCTCGACGGGCTCGGCCTGACCGAGGCCGTCGAGATCCACCAGCGCTACTACGACGAGTACCTGGCGAACCGATGACCTCCGCGACCGCAGTCCGGCCCGCCGGGGGCGCCGCCCCCCGGCGGGCCGGGTCCGGCCCGGGCCGCCGCCTCCGGAGGCACGTGCGCAGGTACTGGCAGCTGTGGGCGATGGTCGCCCCGGCGATCGCGTTCGTCGCGGTCTTCGCCTACGTGCCCATGTACGGCCTCCAGCTGGCGTTCCGCGAGTTCGACTTCGCCGCCGGGATCACCGGCGGCGACTGGGTCGGCCTCAAGTACTTCCAGCAGTTCTTCGACAGCCCCCAGTTCTGGACCCTCCTGCGCAACACCGTGGTGATCAGCACCAGCACCCTCGTCGCGGGCTTCGTCGCCCCGATCGCGCTGGCGCTCATGGTCAACCAGGTCCTCGGACGCCGCCGCAAGAAGTTCCTCCAGACCGCCACCTACCTGCCGCACTTCATCTCGATCGTGGTCATCGTCGGCATGCTCCAGGTGTTCCTGTCCCCGACCTCGGGCCTCATCACCCGCGTGGTGGGCCTGTTCGGGGTCGACGGCGCCAACTTCTTCGGCAGCGCCGACGCGTTCGTGCCCGTCTACGTCGTCTCCGACGTGTGGCAGCACGCCGGCTGGAACAGCATCATCTACCTCGCGGCACTTGCCGGTGTGGACCCGCAGCTCTATGAGGCCGCGAAGATCGATGGCGCCGGGAGGTTCAGCATCATCCGCCACGTCGACGTCCCGGCCCTGGTGCCCACCATGATCGTGCTGCTGGTCCTGAACATGGGGAACGTGCTCAACACGGGCTTCGAGAAGATCTTCCTCATGCAGAACCCCCTCAACCTCGGAGTCTCCGAAGTGATCGCGACCTACGTCTACAAGATCGGCATCCTGTCCAACCAGTTCAGCTACGCCACCGCGATCGGGCTGTTCAACACCCTCATCAACTTCGCGTTCCTGGTGGTCGCCAACCAGATCGCCAAGCGCGTCTCGAATACGAGCCTGTGGTGAGCACGATGCGGCGACCCTTGGCGGCCCTGCGCCGCGACACCCCCGGCGACCTCGCGTTCAAGGCCCTCCTGGCGGCGTGCAGCGTGCTGGTGCTGCTCCTGGCCCTGTACCCGATCTACTTCGTCGTCATCGCCTCCGTTAGCGACCCCGCCATGGTCGCCACCGGGCGCGTCTGGATCGTCCCGCGCGAGATCTCCTGGTTCGGGTACGAGCAGATCCTCGCCGACGAGCGCATCTGGAACGGCTACCGGAACACGCTGGTCTACGCCCTCGCCGGGACCGCGCTCAACCTCCTGGTGACCATGCCGGCCGCGTTCACGCTCTCGCGCCGCGAGTTCCGGCCGCGGCGCGTCCTCATGTTCTTCTTCGCGTTCACCATGTTCTTCAGCGGCGGGCTCATCCCCATGTACCTGCTGCTGCGCGACCTCAACCTGCTCGACAACTGGCTCGTGTTCATCCTGCCCTCGGCCGTGAACGTCTTCAACCTCATCATCGCCAGGTCCTTCTTCGAGCACTCGCTGCCCGAGGAGCTGCACGAGGCCGCCTCGATCGACGGCGCGAACTACTTCCAGTTCTTCGCCAGGATCGCCCTCCCGCTGTCGATGCCGATCCTGTCGGTCATCGGCCTGTACTACCTGGTGCAGCACTGGAACGACTTCTTCACCGGCCTGGTCTTCGTGCGCGACTACAGCCTCCAGCCGCTCCAGATCGTCCTGCGCGACATCCTCATCTCCAACCAGGCGTTCTCCGGCGGCGCGGGCGGGGCGGGCGGCGCCGGGGCCGGCTCGTACGCGCAGCAGTACGCCGACCAGATCAAGTACGGCGTCATCGTCGTCTCCACGCTCCCGGTGATCGTCCTGTACCCGTTCCTCCAGCGCTACTTCGAGAAGGGCGTCATGATCGGGGCGGTGAAGGGATGAGGGCGACGTTCCTGGACTGGTACCAGCGCCTCGGGCGGCTCGGCCTGCGCCTGCTGTGCCTGCACCTGCTCTGGCTCGCCTGGACGCTCCGCGGCGCCGTCGTGCTCGGCGCCTTCCCCGCCACCGCCGCGCTCCACGCGGTCCTGCGCGAGGACGCCCGCCACGCGATCGCCCGTCCCGACGAGCCGCCCGCGCTCGCCGGGCTCCGGGCCGCGTTCGGCGCGCACTGGAAGCGCGAGTTCGCCCCCGCCAACCGGCTCGGGCTCCTCCTCGCGCTGTGCTGGGCGGTCCTCGTTCTCGACCGCCGAGTGGTGGAGCACCTGGACCTCGGCGGCCTCGGGCCGGTCCTCGCCGGGGGCCTCACCGTCGCCGGGGTGCTCCTCGGGGTCGTCACGGTCCTGGTGTGGCCCTTGCAGGCCCACTTCGCGGAGGGCGCCGGGGCGCTCCTGCGCCGCGCCCTCGTCCTGACGGCCGCGCGCCCGCTCACCGCCGTCCTTGCGGGCGCGGGCGTCGGGGTCCTGCTGTGCGCCTACTACCTCCTGCCCGGCCTGGTCCCGGTCTTCGGCCTCGCCGCGCCCGCGGCCGTCGCCACGGCGGTCCTGTGGCGCTCGGGCCTCCTCGCCCCCGCACCCGTAGCGGCCAGCGCCCACTAGGAAGACGCCGAGCGGCGCCCCGCACCGGGCTGGTGCGGGGCGCCGCTGCGGGCTTCAGCAGGTGCCGCCTCCTTCGTTGAGGGAGTTGAGGACCGCCGTGTACGCCTGCTTCTTCTGGTAGTTGTCGTCGAACAGCAGGGGGTCGTCGTTGCGCCAGGAGTACTTGTCCGTGACGCCCCAGACCGTGATGCCGGTGCACCGGGAGACCGCCATGCACGAGTCCGTGACCGTCTTGAAGGTCGCCGCCTGGCCCGAGCCCGAGCCGCCGACGTCGAGTTCGGTGATCTCCACGTCCACGCCGAGGTCGGCGAAGCGCTGGAGGTTCGCCTGGTACGACGACAGGTTGTCGCCCGCGCTCAGGTGCGACTGGAAGCCGACGCAGTCGATGGGGACGCCGCGGCTGCGGAAGTCGCGCACCATGTTGTAGATCGCGGTGCTCTTGGCGTTGATCCCGTCGGTGCCGTAGTCGTTGTAGCAGAGCCGGGCGCTCGGGTCGGCGGCGTCGGCGGTGCGGAACGCCTCCTCGATCCAGCCGTTGCCGAGCTGGATCTGGAGGTTCGACTGGCGGCGCGAGCCGTCCCACTCGAACGCCTCGTTGACCACGTCCCACGCGAAGACGTCGCCCTCGTAGTGGTTCGCGACCCCGGTGATGTGGTTGTTCATGGCGTTGCGCAGGTTGTTGCCCGTCAGCCCCTGCGCCCAGCTCGGCTGCTGGGCGTGCCAGACGAGCGTGTGCCCGCGGACCTTCATGCCGCGGGCCTGCGCCCAGTTCACGATCTGGTCGCCGCCGGAGAAGTTGAACTGGCCCGGGTTGGGCTCGGTGGCGTCCCACTTCATGGCGTTCTCGGCCACGACGCTGTTGAACTCGGCCGCGAGCGTGTTCGCGTACGCGGACTCGCTCAGGCGGTTGCCCGCGACGGCGGCGCCGAAGTAGCGGCCGCTCTCGGCGGCGGAGGCGCCGAGCGTGGTGGCGGCCTGCGCGGGACTGGTGAACGTGAGCGCCGCGACGGCGGAGGCGATGCGGCGGCGCATGCCCCGGTTCGGTGGACGGTCGGTCATGACTGCTCCTTCTGCGGTGGAGGGCGGCGGAATCGTGGTGAGGGTCTAGGGGGTGGCGACGGTGAACCGGTCGACGGTGACGGCGCCGCCGAGGGCGCTCGTGGCGTGGTTGAAGACCGCGAACCGGTAGCCCATGAAGAACTGCCAGGCGCTGTTGAGCGTGAACGCGGGCCCGAGGCGCAGGAACGAGGTGCCGTCGGTGCTGTAGGAGAAGGTCGCCTGGCGGCCCGAGCCGGGCCGGATGTCGGCGCTGGCGCGCAGCCAGATCCGGTCGGTGCACAGCTCCGCGGACGCCCGCTCGGTGCCCGTGCCGGTGGTGTTCCAGCTCGAGTCCATCGTGAGCCCGTCGACCATGACGACCCGCAGCGCGCCGGCGTCGCGCTTGACGCCGATCCACGCCGAGGCGTCGCGGAGCATCGCCAGGCCGGTGCGGTCGCCGTCGCGCATCGCGGCGAGGTCGAGTTCGACCGTCGCGGTCGAGGACGGGCCCTGGATGCGGTGCGTGAGCGTGTTGCGGGCCGAGTAGAGGTCGCCGGTGACCGTGGCGGTCCGGAGCGTGAGCCCGTTCCCGGTGGTCCACTTCGTGTTGTCGGGGTTGTGGTTCCACTCCCACTTGGCGGCGAGCGCGGCGGCGGTGAACGTGTCCGTCCCGATGAGGGACGGCACCGGAGCCGGCGTCAGGTTCGGGAACGGGTACGTGGCGCCCCAGGCGCCGTTGACGGTGGCGACCTGCGGCCAGCCGTCGCCGGTCCAGGTGATCGGGGCGAGGGCGGGCATCCGCCCGCCGGGGTAGGCGTCGACGAAGGCCATGTAGTACCAGGCGCCGCCGGGCGTGGAGACGAGCCCGCCCTGGTGCGGGACGCCGCCGCCGGAGATCGGCCCCGGCATGTCCAGCAGCACCTGCCGCAGTTCGTAAGGCCCCCAAGGCGAACTCGATTTGAGGATGTACTGCCCGTTGGCCGGGCGGGTCAGGAAGATGTAGTACGCGCCGTTGATCTTGTAGAAGCGCGCGCCTTCGAGGGTCCCGATGCCCGACGGGGTCGAGAACACCTGCTGGTTGCGGACCTCGCTCCTCCCGTCCGCGGAGAGCTGGGCGACCGAGATCTGCGTGTTGCCGTAGGCGACGTACATGGTGCCGTCGGTGTCCACGAGCATCCCGGCGTCGTAGTACGCCCGGGTGAGCTCGGCGTGCCGCGTCCACGGCCCGGCCGGGTTCTGGGCGGTGTACATGTAGGACCGTGCGAAGTCGATCTGGCCCAGCCAGTAGAACCGGCTCTCACTCGGGCGGTAGGCGATCGTGGAGGCCCAGATGCCCCGCACGTACCCGCGGCCGCCGCTCATGTCGTACTTCGAGCCGAAGTCGAGCGAGGGCACGGAGTGCCCGATGAACTCCCAGTTGACGAGGTCCCGCGAGTGGAGCACGGGCGCGCCGGGGGAGTAGTGCATCGTGGAGGCGGTCAGGTAGAAGTCGGCGCCGACGCGGATGACCTCGACGTCGGCGAAGTCCTGCCACACCACCGGGTTCGCGTACGTCGTCTGCTGCGCCTCGGCCCCGGTGAACGGGACGAGCGCGGTCGCGGCGGCGGCGCCGGCGAGGACCCCCGCGCCGCCGAGCAGGAGCCTGCGGCGGCTGGCGACCAGGTCGGACAGGTTCATGTGGTGCTCCTTCATCAGGTGAGGGCCGTTTCGGAGTCCGAGGGGTGGGGCGGCCGGGCGGGCCGGCCGCCCCTGGGGGAGGGTCAGTCGGCCGAGGCGGCCTGGATGTCGGCCAGGACCGTGTCGGCGCCGCAGGTCGAGCCCACCGGGACCAGCGAGAACTGCTGGTTGTTCGCACCCGTGGAGGTCCACTGGCGCAGCGGGGCGCCGGTGGCGGTCGACCAGTTGTAGACGTCGATCGCCTTGCCGGAGTTGCGGTTGATGAACGAGTAGTAGCCGGCGGAGTTGCGGTTCACCTGCCACTGCTGGTTGGTGCCGTTCAGGTTCGTGTACTGGGCGATCGTGGCGCCGTCGGCGGTGGAGAAGTTCCAGACGTCGAGCACCTGGCCCGTGTGCCGCACCTGGATGCGGTAGTAGCCGTTGCCCGAGTCGATGAACCGGAACTGCTGGTTCGTGCCCTGGACGTTGGTGTACTGGGTGAGGATCGCGCCGGTCGCGGTGGAGGCGCCCTGGATGTCCATGGCGAGCCCGGAGTGGCGCGAGACGACCGTGTACCAGTCGCTGGTGTTCGGCGGCTGCGCGTCGGCCCGGTCGGCCTGGAACGAGACGAGTGCGGCCGTGGCCACCAGGGCCGCGATCGCGAGGGCCGCGAGACCGCGCGCCCAGCGGGAGAGGACGGACAGGTCGGGTGCGGTCGCGGTCATGGCGTGCTCCTGGACGGGTTCGGGGGACGGGGGGTTCGGCGGGGTCAGCACGAGGTGCCTCCTTCGAGGGTGAGCAGGGCGAGCCGGTACGGCAGCTGCGAGTAGTCGCCGCCGGAGTTCGGGTCGCGCCCCTGGTAGAGCATGCGGAGGTCGTCGGTGTCGATGGTCATGGTCTGGTCGCGGCCCGACCGGAGCAGTTCGCCGTGGCTGATGTCGGTCGTCCAGCGTCCACTGGGGAACGTCACGTTCGACGCCCCGGCGAACGGCGCGGACTGGCTCGTCGCCTGCGGCTGCCAGGTGCTGCGGAGCGTGTCGGCGGTGTAGGTCCGGTAGTACCGGGCGCCGTTGGAGCCGATGGACTCCCACAGCAGCAGGTAGTCGCCGGTGCCGTCGATGTTGTAGACCGCGCCGCCCTCGAACAGGTTGTTCTTGGTGTCCTGCAGGACGATCTGCGTGTTCGTGAACCCGTTCGGGAAGTTCGCGACGGTGGTCTCGGCGCGGTAGACGTGGCCGTTGTCGTCGGCCGAGAACAGGTAGCAGTTGGTCGCGTCGCAGATCACCCAGTAGTCGAGCCAGTGGCCGTTGCCGATGTTGTCCCGCACGATCTGCGGCATCGAGCTCTGGAAGTTGCGCGGCGCCGACCAGCTCATGGGGTCGTTGATGTTCGACGTGGTCGAGTACGACGGCAGCCCGGTCTGGTAGACGAGGTACCACAGGTTCTGCGGCGCGAAGTAGAACACGTGCGGAGCGGCGGCGTACCGGGTGCCGATGTTCGGGTTCGTGTCCAGGAACGTGTGCGGCGCGGAGCCGGCCTGGCTCCAGTCGGTGAAGCTGGTGTACGCCAGGCTCCACGCCCCGGCGGTGTTGGCGGTGGTCATGAAGACGTGCCACTTGCCGCTCGCGTCCTGGACCACGGTGGGGTCCTTGACGGAGACGACGTTGTGGCCGCTGTTCGGCTTGGGGCCGATGAGGGGCCCGGTCGACTCCCACTGGTACGTCGTGGGGAGCGCGGCGGCGGCGACCTCGTCGTCCGTCTGGGCGTCGGCGCTGTAGCCGGAGGTGGTGGTGGTCAAGGCCGCGGCGGTCGCGATTGCGACGGCCGCGAGGAGCGTCTTCGCTCGGATCCGTGTCATGTGCGTGCTCTCGGTCGGGGCGGGGTCGCGCTGGTTATCGTTCACAACCCCGCGGATGCGGTCAAATGGTCAGCGCTACGAGGATTTCGAAACTTTCGATGCCAGTCCCGAAAATAAGATATATGGAACTATAGATAGACGTCGATATCGAGTCAAGGGGTTCGGCCACCCGATTGTTCGCGCTAACACACCAGCGGTGCAGGAGGGATGGAAGTGAGACCCGTGAATATCTGAGGCGGGGTCCCGCGGCGCTAGAATGACGCGGTGACCGCCGACGCCCCCGAGCCCCTGACCATCGCGCAGCTCGCCGACCGGGCCGGCGTCTCGGTCGCCACCGTCTCCAAGGTCGTCAACGGCCGCCTCGACGTCGCCCCCGAGACCCGCCGCGAGATCGAGGCGCTCATCAAGCGCCACGGCTACCGCCGCCAGAAGCGCGCCACCCGGCCCGCGCCGCTCATCGAACTCGTCTTCCACGAGATCCGCGGGCTCTACCCGGTCGAGATCATCAACGGCGTCAACGCCGTCGCCCGCGTGCACAACCTCGGCGTCACCGTCTCCGAGTTCGGCGGCAGCCACGTCCCCGGGCGCGGCTGGGTCGAGGACGTCCTCGCCCGCCGCCCCACCGGCGTCGTCCCCGTCTTCTGCGGCTTCACCGAGGACCAGCGCGACCGCCTGCGCTCCAGGGACATCCCCGTCGTCGCCGTCGACCCGACCGGCGAGCCCGCCCACGAGGACCCCTCCGTCGGCGCGAGCAACTGGAACGGCGGCCTCGAAGCCACCCGGCACCTCCTCGGCCTCGGGCACCGCCGCATCGCCGTCATCACCGGCCCCGAGCGCGTGCTCGCCGGCCGCGCCCGCCTCGACGGCTACCGCGCCGCCATGGACCTCGCCGGCGTCCCGGCCGACCCCGGCCTCGTGCGCATCGGCGACTTCCAGATCGAGGACGGCGTGCGCTTCACCCGCGAACTCCTCGCCCTCCCCGACCCGCCGACCGCGGTGTTCGCGTGCAACGACGGCACCGCCCTCGGCGTCTACCACGCCGCCGCCGAACTGGGCGTGCGCATCCCCGACGACCTCAGCGTCGTCGGCTTCGACGACCTCCCCAAGGCGCAGTGGATGATCCCGCCCCTGACCACGATCCGCCAGCCCCTCCACGACATGGCCGCCACCGCCGCCGCCATGCTCGTGGACCTCGCCGCCGGCCGCACCCTCCCGCGCCACCGGATCGAACTCGCCACCGAACTCGTCCTGCGGCGCAGCACCCGGGCCCGCTGAGTCCGTTTGGACGAATCCGAGAAAATTCAGGACCCGAACCGGGACAGAGCGCCCGGCGGACTGTGGGACACCGACAGTTTCGGCCCCGATCCGCGCTGCGGCACTTGCATCTCGTCCGCAGACTGTGACCATGAGTGAGATTCGAAGCGCCTTCGATGCGCGCCAAGTGATCCGCGCCCTCGCCTGGCTGCTGGGCTTCGCGGCGCTGTACGCCGCCGCCCGATCGGTCGCGGCGTTCTCCGACCAAGTGCACGTGCCCCTGGTCTTCTGGGTCCCGTTGTGCGCCATCGCGTACGCGCTGGCCGCCTGGCGGCTGCGCGGCCTCGCGTCGGCTGCCGCCCGCGTGGGTGCGACCGTGACGGCCATCGCGATGTGCCTCGACGACTTCGCCAATGCGGCGCTGAGCAGTTATCAGACGCCGTCCCTGTGGACCGGCCTCATCGTCATGACCGCGATCATGGCCGCGGCCTGCGCCGCCGCGATCTGGCTCGACCGGTCCGCCCGCGTGGCCCACGGCGTGCTCGGCCTGGGCTGGCTCGCGTTCGTCGGCGCGGGCGTGCAGGGGCAGGACGAGGTGATGCTCTTCGCGGTCGCCATGGCGCTCTTCGCGATCGGCCTGATCGTCACCGTGGCGGGCACCTGGCGCTCGCGCGAGGTGGAATAGTCGCCGCGCCTGGGTACAATCCGGGCATGGATATACACCTACGCCACGTACGGACGTTCGCCGCGACCGCGGGCGCGCTCGCCGCGGCCCTCGCGCTGGGCGCCTGCAACGCCGAGCCCTCGGACGACACCGACGAGGGCACCACCGCCGTCGCGACCACCAGCGCCGCGGAGGAGACCTCCGCTCCCGAGGAGTCCGAGTCCGCGGTCGAAGGCGTGGGCGACCTGGAGGGCGTCTGGGACCTCGACGCCGAGCCGCCGGAAGCCTCGACGGTCACCGTCGACGCCGACGGGTACGCGAGGTACACGACCGAGGGCACCATAGTGGACTACTGGGAGGGCACCGCGGTCGCCGTGTCCGACACCGAGTTCACGATCGACTTCGCGCCCGCGCCCGACTCCGAGGAGACCGGCGAGGACCTCGAGTTCACCGCCGAGGTGACCATCCAGCCCGACGGCGACACGCTCGCCTGGAGCTCCGGCGGCTACGACTCGACGTACCTGCGCGCCGAATAACCCGTCGATCCGCTTGCGGCCCAGGGCTTCGAGCACCTCGTCCAAGTGCGCGGCGTGCCGCGCCCATGGCCCTGAGCCTAGTGTCGTGCCGCCCGGCGGCACGCGGGCCCGTCAGACCTGCTGGACGCGGTCGAGGGCGGGGTCGGGGCGTTCGCCCAGGTATTCGACCCAGGCGTGCTTGGCGCACGGATAGTGGACGCTGGCCTCGGCGAGGGCCATGAAGCCGGCGATGTTGTCCTCCAGGCGGCCCGCGAGCTGGGCGTCCACGAGGTCGCCGTCGGGGTCGAAGGCGCGGTGAGCCTGGGCGAGGGAGAACATGTCGGGGTAGACGCGGGCTCCCAAGTGCTCGAACGGGATGCGCAGCGCCCACAGGCCGCGGTTGCCGCCCGCCATCGAGGGCGAGGCGGACATGAGGAGGACCTGGAGCTGGTGGAACGGGTGCGGGTCGGTGCGCGAGACCCAGTCGATCAGGTTCTTCACCGAGCCGGGCAGCGAGGCGTTGTACTCGGGGGACGCGAGCACGAGGGCGTCGGCGGCGTCGAGCCGCGCGCGGAACGCCTCGGCGCCGATCGGGACGCCTTCGGAGGTCTCGCAGTCGCCGTCGTAGACCGGGACCGCGAAGTCGGTGATCGAGGCGCGGTCGACCACGCCGCCGCGGGCCTCGACGATGCCGGCCGCACGGGCGGCGAGGCGCCGGTTGAAGGAGCCCTGGCGGCCCGATCCGGACATGACCAGGTATCGCATGGCCCTGATATCGGCTCGCATCGCCCACTCCTCGCTCGTCGTCCTGCATGCAGGTCTAGCCCACGTGCCCGCACCGGGGCCGCGGTTCCGGGAAATCAGGGCGGGAATCAGTGCCGCGGCACCGGACTGTTCGCCGCACCCGGACCGCACTGGCCCGCATAACCAATATTTCTGGATATTTCCGGTGAATGCCCCGTTCCGTGACTACCGTGAATTGTGAGAACGCTTCACCCAGGTGGGAAGGGGTACGACGATGGTGCAGAGTGAAAGGCGCGCGTCTTGGGCGGCCGGAGGCACGACGTTCGCCGCGTGCCTGATGGTCATGGTCGGCGTCTGGCAGGTGATCCTCGGCATCGCCGCGATCGCCGAGGACGAGGTCTTCGTGACCACGCCGAACTACGTCCTCCAGTTCGACCTCACCCAGTGGGGCTGGACCCACCTGATCATCGGCGCCCTGGCGGCCGTGACCGGTGCGTTCATCTTCACCGGGCGGGCCTGGGCCCGCTGGACCGGCATCCTGCTCGCGGTCCTGTCGGCCACGGCCCAGTTCTTCTGGATGCCCTACCAGCCCTTCTGGGCGATGATGGTCATCGCGATCGACGTGTTCGTCATCTGGGCGCTGGCCGCGTCCAGCACCGCGGCCGAGTCCGAGTACGACGGCTACCGCGCCGCCGAGGCACCGGACTGGCAGGCTAAGGACACCCAACCGGGCGAGCCGTTCGCCAATCCCGGCCGGACCATGTACGACCGCCAGGACGAGGCGGCCCCGGCCATGCCGACCGACCCCGCCGCCCGCACCGAGCGGCGGCCGTCCGACCAGGCATGACGCACGTCCCGAGCGACCCCGGGAGCGGTCCGCGCGGCCAGTCGGCCGCGCGGACCGCGACGACCGGGCACGCGGCGTACGTGACGCAGCGCAGGCTTCCCGATTCCCCGGTTCGGTCGCGGGTCCTAGGACCAGCCGCCTAGGCCCTCTCCGTCGCTGGTCCGATGGCAGCAGGCCCCCGCGCCGATAGCGTTGGCCCGGTCAACGACCGCCGACCCCGAGGAAGCGACATGAACGACGAGACACCCGCCGACGCCTGGGGCACCGGCGACTTCGACGTGGACGCGTACGCCGAGCGGATCGGCTACCGCGGACCGCTCCGCCCCGACCTCGCGACGTTCCGCGCCCTCCAGCGCCACCACGTGGCGAACGTGCCCTTCGAGAACCTCAGCGTCATCCTCGGGCGCGGCCCCAGCGCCGCCCTCGACGACGTCGCGCGCAAGATCGTCCGCAGCACCCGCGGCGGCTACTGCTTCGAGATGAACGTCCTCTTCGCCGCCGCCCTCGAACGCATCGGCATCCCCGTGCGCCGCCGCCTCATGCGCACCGGCGACCCCCTCGTCAACCCCCGGCCCCGCTCGCACCTCGTCGTGCTCGCCGAACTCGACGGCCGGACCTGGCTCGGCGACGCCGGCTACGGCTCCGGACCGGGCGAGCCCGTCCCGGTCGACCGCGCCGGGGAGTACCGCCAGGGCGCCTGGACCTACCGGGTCACCGAGCCCGCCGCGGACGGCGACCGGCGCCTCCAGGAGCGGCGCGAGGGCGAGTGGCGGACGATGTACACGCTCATCGGGGACGCCACCTACCCCGTGGACGTGGCGGTCGCGAACGAGAGCACCTCGACCAGCCCCACCTCGCCGTTCGTCCAGCGCCCCATCGTGGTCAAGCGCGGCCCCGAGGTCGAGCGCCGCCTCGTCGGCCGCACGCTGACCGAGACCGGCCCGGACGGCGTCCGCTCCGAGCGCGAGATCGCCGACGACCGGTACGCCGCCGTCCTCGCCGAGGTCTTCGGCATCGAACTCAGCGAGGAAGAAGCCAAGACCGTGGTCGCCGGGATCCCGGACGAGCCCGCGGCGGCGTGAAGCAGGGCGCCCCCTGCGAGAACCCCGGCCGCGTGTGCCAACGAGCTGCGTCACCGCGCCGGTTGCTGCGACGATGAGGGCATGGACGAGGAGTTCGGCGCCGGCCCCGAGTGGGTCGACCTGGTGTCCCCACTGCCCGACTGGGAGATCGACTCGGAGCGGTCGCGGGTCCTCGCGTCGCTCGTCTCGGTCACCGCGAACGAGCAGCTCGGCGCGGTGCTGAACGCGCCCGGACCCGAGGAGGGGATCATGCTGGCCCGCGGCGCGGGCCAGCGCGTGCGCGAGCGCCTGTTCGACTCCGTCGCGGCGGCCGACTGCCTGCACGTGTTCGACCTGGTCGTCCACGTCGACAAGGTCACCGCCGCGCTGGCGGGCCCGGCGCCGGACCTCGACCGCTGGGCGGAGCAGGTGCGGTACTTCGTGGACCACCTCAACCGGATCGCCGACCGCGCGTACCCGCGGCCCGGCCAGGAGGTCTGAGCGGCCGCGCGGACCTGTGTCCGCGCGGCCGGTCCGCTACACGCCCGAGCGGTCCGACCCATGACCGTCATCTCGATCGCGAGCGGCCTGCCGTTCGCTTCACGCCCGCGCCGCGCGACCGGTGCCGAACGAAGCCGGCCGGCGCTCAGCGGACCGGCGCGGGCTCGGGAACCTCGGCCTCCCGCCTCGGGCGGGCCCGGATGCTCAGCACCACGCCGGCCAGTGTCACCGCCAGACCGACCCACGTGAGCAGCGTCGGCGCGGTGCCGAACATCGCCCACGCCCACAGCATCGTCGTGCCCGGCGTCAGGTACAGCAGGGTCGCGGCCGTCGTGGGGCCGCTGCGTCGCACCACCGTCCAGTACGCGCCGTAGCCGCCGATCCCGGCCAGGACGGTCACGCCCGCGACCGCGCCCCAGAACCCCGCCGAGGCCGGCGGCGCGAACGCGCCCAGCGGCGCCGACACCCCGGCGAACACCACCGCGGTCGTCAGGAACTGGACCGCGAGCGCGTCGACCGGCCCCAGCGAGGTCCGCCCGCCGCGCCGCTCGAAGACCGTGGCCGCGACCAGGCTCAGCATCGCCCCCAGCGGCAGCGCGTACGCCCACAGCGGCGCCCCGCCGCCCGAGAAGTCGGCCGAGACCACGAGGGCGACACCCGCGAAGCCGACCGCCATGCCACCGAGCTGCCCCGCCCGGACCGGCTCGCCGAGGACGGCGAACGCCGCCGCGGCGGTCACCACCGGTTGCAGCGCCGCGATGAGCGCCGATGTGCCCGGGTCCACCCCCAGCCCGCTGGCCGCGACCACGCCGTACAGGTACCCGGCCTGGCCCAGCAGGCCCACCACGACGTGGACGCCGACGTCCCGCGCGCTCCAGCGCCGCCGCCGCGTCGCGAGCCACGCCAGCGCGGGCCCCGCGAGCAGCAGGAACCGCCAGTTGAGCACCGTCAGCGCCGGGGCGTACCGCGTCGCGAGCTCGGCGCCGATGAACCCCGAGCTCCACAGGGCCACGAACGCCGCGGCCCAGATCCGGTCGCGTGGCCGCACGGGCGCCTCCAATTGAGTAGACAGATCGGTCTACCCACCCTAGCTATACAGGTCGGTATACTTCCAGTGGAATCCGAGGAGGACCGCCATGACCGCCGACACCCTGACCCCCGCCGCCCGCCGCATCCTCGACACCGCGAGCGAGCTGTTCTACCACCGGGGCATCGGCGCCGTCGGCGTCGACCTCATCGCCGCCGAGGCCGGGGTCACCAAGAAGACCATCTACGACCGCTTCGGCTCCAAGGAGCGCCTGATCGTCGCCTACCTGCGCGAGCGCGACGCGCGCTGGCGCGCGGTCGTGGAACGGCACCTCGCCGCGGCCCCCGGCCACCGCGAGGCCGTCATCGCGGTCTTCGACGCGCTGGAGGAGTGGACGCGCAGCGACGGGGAGCGCGGCTGCGCCCTTGTGAACGCCGCCGCGGAACTGTCGGCACCGGCGCATCCGGTACGGGCGCTCGCGGTCGAGGAGAAGCAATGGCTGCTCGGCCGCTTCACCGCGCTCCGCGAAGCCGCCGGGGCCCCCGATCCGGAGGGGGACGCGGTCGAACTGCTCCTGCTCCACGAGGGCGCCGCGGTCATGCACGGCGTCGGCGAGGTCCACGCGGCGATCGACCGCGCCCGCCTCGCCGCGCGTCGCCTGGTCGAGCAGGGTTGATCGCCATCAGGGCGACCTGCGGGTGCCGCTTGGTCGACCGGGGTTGAGCGCAACCAGGGTGAACTGCGCGCGACGCCTGGCCGACTGAGGTTGGGTGCCATGAGCGACCTGTCGGTCAGCCTCGGCGACCACTGTGGAATCCGTGCGGAGCCGGGGCGGTCGCGGCGCACTGAAAGCGGTTGACGGCGCCTCTACGCTCGCCGCATGGACACCACACCGCTCCTCTGGCTGATCGGGGCCGCCGGTTCGGGCAAGACCACGGCCGCGTGGGCGCTGTTCGCGCGGCTCGCCGAGGAGGGTGTGCGGGCCGCGTACGTGGACGGCGACCAGGTGGGCATGGCCTACCCCTCGCCGCCCGAGGACGGCGACAACGAGCGGGTCAAGGCCCGTGGGCTCGGCGCGGTCTGGTCTGGCTTCCGGGCCGCCGGGGCGCAGTGCGTGGTCGTCTCGGGAGGCGTGGGGACGGCGGCGACGGTGGCCGATTACGTTGCGCAGTTTCCTGGGGCGGCGATGACGCTCGTCGAGCTGACCGTGGACGACGCGGAGCGGCGCCGGCGGCTGCTGGGGCGCGGGAACTCCGAGTACCTGATCGAGCCCGCCGCCGCCCACGCCGCCGAACTGCGGCGGCACCCGCTCACCGAGCACCGGGTGCCGACCGGCGGCAGGAGTGTCGACGAGGTCGTGGAGCTGATCCGCGAGCGGCTGGGGGACTGGCCCGGGGTGATCCCGGGTCCCTGGCCGCCGAGGGAACCGCAGAATCTCGAAGCGGGAGCGGGAGCGGGAGCGGGAGCGGGAGCGGGAGCGGGAGCGGGAGCGGGAACCGAGGCCGACAGTGAGGCCGCCGGACCGCCTCCCGTGCTGTGGGTCTGCGGAGCCACCGGGACCGGCAAGTCCACCACCGCGTTCCCGGTCTACCTGAAGATCCTCGCGACCGGAACTGCGGGACCAGCGTCAGGTAGACCGCGGCGGCCTTCGGGTTGAGGAGATTCGCCAGGAACGCGGTCCGGGTGCGCAGCGGCGCAGCGGGAGGCGCCTCCGGCAGGGTCGCCCTGCGGCCCTTCAGGATCGTCGTGATCCCCAGTCCGATCAGGTACAGCGCGCCGACGAGCTGCACCGCCCGGTACACCTGCGCCGACTGCATGACCACCGCCGAGAGCCCCACCGCGGCGAGGACCGCGTGGCTGAGGATGCCCGCCGCCGTCCCGGCCGCGACCCGGCGCACGACCCCGTCCTCGGCGGCGAGCACATGCGCCGCCATGAGCGTGAAGCTGGCGCCCGGCGTGAGGACGACGGGGAGGATCGCGACAGCGAACGCCAAGAGCGCGTGCGACATCAGCGGCTCAGCGAGCGTAGTGGAACGTCGTGGTGACCGCCGCGCCGTCGAAGCGGTGCAGCGCGGCCCCCGGCGGGAGGCCGCCGTCGGTGAGCGGCCGATGGTCCGGGTCGGTCCCCAGCGCCGAGACGATCCCGGGCGCCAGGCGCACCGGCACGCCTGCGAACGTGCCCGCTCCGGCGGTGTGAGCGTGTCCGCACAGGACGGCCGCGACCGTCCCGATGCGCTCGATGAGTGCGGCGAGCGCGTCCGGATTGCGCAGGCCCATCGGGTCGATATAGCCGTGCCCCAACGTGATCGGCGGCTGATGGAAGGCGAGGACGGTGACCGCCGCGCCCTCGGCGGCGGCCGACGCCTCCCCGGCGGTCTCGGGCCGCAGCTCCCCGTGGTCCTCGCCGCGAACGGTCACGTCGAGGCCGATGATCCGCAGCCCGTCGAGGTCGAGGGTCGCGACGGGCGGGGTGCCGAACCGGGCGGGGTCGTCGTGGTTGCCCGGGACGGCGAGCCACGGCCCGCGCCCCTCCATGGCCTCCCGGAAGCGCGCGTACGCGACCGGGTCGCCGGTGTCGGCCACGTCGCCGGTGACGAGGACGGCGTCGGGCCGGCGCGAGTCGGGGAGCAGGTCGAGGGCGGCGCGCAGCCGGGCCGTCCGTTCGGGGCCGCCGTCGAGGTGGGGGTCGCTGAGGTGCAGCACAGTCAGGCTCATGTGCGCTACGCTAACACTAAATTCAGATTAACCATTAGGAGGGGCGATGCGGCGACTGCCCGACGGCGCCGACGGCACCACTGCGCTCGCACTGGTCGCGACGATCGCCCACGACGGCGAGGGCGGGGTCGCCGACCGCTTCGAGGACGACGCGGGCGTCGACGCGTGGCTTGCCGAGCACGCCCCCGGACTCCCGCCGCGCACCGCCGAGCAGGCCGAACGCCTGCGCGCCATCAGGTTCGCGGCCCGCTCGGCGTTCGCCGCCGCGGTCGCGCCCCACCCGGCGAGCCGCGTCGAGCGCCAGCGGCGCATGAGCGACGCCGACGCCGCACGGCTCCTCGCCGCCGCCGTCAACGCCCTCGCGCCGGTCCAGGTGCTCGACATCGACGACACGGGCGTGCGGCGCGCGCTCGCGACCGACGCCGAAGGCCAAGCGCTGCTGGAAGGAACGCTGGCGCTCGCGGTCGCCGACTTCCTCACCGGCCCGCTCGCGCCGCGCCTGCGCTCGTGCCAGGCCCCGCGGTGCGTGCGCTACTTCGTGCAGGAGCACGGCCGCCAGCAGTGGTGCAAGGCGTCGTGCGGCAACCGCGCCCGCGTCGCCCGCCACGCCGAACGCCACCGCTGAGCGCCACTGCTGAACGCCACCGCTGAACGGTGCGGCACTGCCGCCACGTCACTCGATGACGAGTCGCGCGATCCTGTCGCCGCGGAGGCCGAACTGCAGCGGGCCGGTGCCGTTGAAGCGGTTGCCGCTCACCTTGAGGGTCACGGTCCACTCGTCCGGCCCCGCGCCCGGCTCGGCCGCGACGACGTCGAACCTGCTCTCCATGCCGATGTTGTCGGTGCGGTTCCACTCGGCGGCGCCCGCGACGCCGTGGAACTCGCGGCCCCAGTCGCTCAGGAACGCGTCCTCGGTGAACACTGCCAGGAAGCGCTCGGTGTCGCCCGCGTTGGTCGCGTCGACGAACTCCTGGATCGGCGACGGCAGCTCGGTGGTCGTCATGTCTACCTCCACATTCCCGCACCGGTCGGGTGCGCTGCACCCGACGCTACCGCCGCCCGGGCCGGTCCTACGCCTCCTTGAGGAGGTCGGCCAGCCGCTCGGCGAACTGCTCGGGGTCGATGACCTCGACGCCGTGCTCCTCGGCCTTGGCGAGCTTGCTCCCGGCCTTCTCCCCGGCCACGACCAGGCCGGTGCGCTTGGAGACGCTGGAGGTCGCCTTGCCGCCCGCGCGGGTGATGAGCTCGTTCATCTGGGTCCGCGAGTAGTCGGCGAGGACGCCGGTCATCGCGCCGGTGACCACGACCGACAGGCCCGCCAGCGGGAGCCCTGACGTGTCGGCCGGCTCCTCGTCGTCCTCGGCGGGCGGGGTCCAGCCGGGCTGGTCGAGGTTGACGCCTGCCGCGGCGAGCTTGGCGACGACGGGGGCGAGTTCGGCGAGTTCGGCCACGATCACCGGGGCCTTCTCGCCGCCGATGCCGTCGACTCGCTCCAGCGCGACGGCGTCGGCGGCCTGGATCGCGGCCATCGACCCGAAGTACGCGGCGATCCGAAGCGACATCGAGCGGCCGGTGCCCAGGACGCCGAGCGCGCAGAACACGCGGTTGAGCGGCTGGCGGCGCGCGTGCTCGATCGCGGCCACGAGGTTGTCGGCGCTCTTGTCGCCCATGCGCTCCAGGCTCAGGAACTGGTCGCGGGTGAGGGTGAACAAGTCGGCGAAGTCCTCGATCATGCCGCGCTCGACGAGCTGGACGACGAGACGTTCGCCCAGACCCTCGATGTCGAGGCAGTCGCGGGCGACGGCGTACCGGATCGCCTCGACCCGGCCGCAGTCGCGGCCGCGGACGCAGCGCCAGCGCTCCTGGCTCCGGTCGATGTCGGCGCCGCAGCGCGGGCACGCCTCGGGGAAGGCGATGGGCAGCTCGGCGCCGGTGCGCAGCGTGGTGACGGCGCCCTCGACGCGGGGGATGACCTCGCCGGCGCGGTAGACGATCACCGAGTCGCCGAGCATGAGGCCGCGGCGGGTGATGTCGGCCGGGTTGTGCAGCGTGGCGTACGTGATCGTGGTGCCGCCGACCTCGACGGGGTCGAGGATCGCGCGGGGGGCGATGATCCCGGTGCGGCCGACGTTCCAGGTGACGTCGAGCAGGCGCGTGATCTTCTGGGCGGCGGGGAACTTGTACGCGGTGGCCCAGTGCGGGGTGCGCGAGCCGGTGCCGGCCTCGGCGCGGTCGGCCGGGTCGTCGGCCTTGATGACGGCGCCGTCGAGCTCGTAGTCGAGTTCGGGGCGCAGGACCCCGATCGCCTCGATGCGGGCGAGCACCTCGTCCAAGGTGGCGCACGCGAGGGTGGCGACGGGGGTGCCGAGCGTGGTGCCGAGCCCGAGGCCGGCGAGCCGCGCGATGAGCGCGGTGTGGGTGAGGGCGGCCAGGCCCGGGTCGCTGGTGTGCGCGGGGTCGGTGAGGGCGTCGTAGGCGAGGAACGTCTGCGCGACCCGGTAGGGGCGGTCCTTGGCGCGCAGCGACCCTGACGAGGAGTTGCGGCGGTTGGCGAACGGCGCGCCGCCGTGGGCGATGCGGGCCTCGTTCGCGGCGGCGAACTGGTCCTCGGTCATGAGCACTTCGCCGCGGACCTCGACGGTGACCGGTTCGGCGAGGCGCTTGGGGAGCCCGGCGAGGTCGTCGATGACGTGGGAGACGTCCTCACCGGTGGAGCCGTCGCCGCGGGTGACGAGCTGGACGAGCTCGCCGTCCCGGTAGCGGGCCGCGAGGGCGACGCCGTCGAGCTTGGGCTCCACGACCCAGCCGTTGACCTCCCGGCCGCCGAGGCGCCGCTGCAGGGACGCGGCCCACTCGGTGAGGTCCTCGGCGGAGAACACGTTCCCGAGGCTGAGCATCCGCACCGCGTGGTCGACGTCGCCGCCGGTCACGCCGGCCGCGACCTCGCGGGTGGGGGAGTCGGCGGCGACCAGGTCGGGGTGCTCGACCTCGAACGCGGTGATGCCGCGCAGGAGCCTGTCGTACATGTCGTCGTCCATGCCGGACTCGCCGGTCCCGTAGTACGCGTCGGCGGCGGTGCGGGCCTGCGCGACGGCGGTGAGATAGGCGGCTTCATCTGCGAGGACATCGGTCCTGGCGGGCGTGGGCGTCGTCGTCATGTGGTCCATGGTGTCACCTGGGACCGACACTCCGTTCACTCCGTGCTCACGCGCCCGGCGGCGGTTCGGCCCGGGCACCGCCGCCGAGCGGTCCAGCGGTGGTCCGATCCCGTTGCGGTTCAGGCGATCCAGCCCACGAGGGCGCCGATGAGCACCAGCTTCGCGACCCAGTCGAACGCGTGGATCGCGGCGAGCGCGACGGGGATCCCCTCGTGGACGACGGCGCCCGCGAGGATCGCCGCCGGCAGCGCGCCCAGCGCCAGCCCGAGCAGCGCCCCCGCGCCCGCGCCCTCCCATCCCGCGGCGTGCATGAGCCCGGCGACGAGGCCCGCGGCGACCAGGCTGCGCAGCAGCACCGCGCCCATCTGGACGGCGACGGGCACGCCGGGGCGCGGGGTGCCGTGCCGGCCCACGTAGGCGGCGACGGGCGGCGCCCCGTACAGCACCGCGCTGAAGACGAACGAGGCGACGGCGGCGGTGAGGACGGCGATGAGGACCATGGGGACTCCTTTTCAGTACTTGCTAGTACTGAAAAATCGTAGCCCTGGTTTTCAGTCCGGTCAAGTACTAAAATCCGGGGATGACCGACACCGCCCGCCGCCGCGGCCGCCCCTCCGGCCGGACCGGCACCGACCTGCTCTCCACCGCCCGCGAGGTGTTCCTCGAACGCGGCTTCGGCGGCACCACCATGGACGAGGTCGCCGCCCGGGCCCGCATCTCCAAGGCGTCCCTCTACCGCGAGCACCCCTCCAAGGACGCGCTGTTCGCCGCCGTCGTCCGCGACTGGGCCGACGCCGGGCGCGACGCGATGCGCCCCCACCTCGACCGGCTCGTCGCCGCCGACGACGTGCGCGGCGGCCTCGCCGACCTGGCCGGGGTCATGCGCGCGGGCGTCCTCAGCCCCGACGTGCTCAACATGCGCCGCCTGGTCACCGGCGAGGCCCGGCGCCTGCCCGAGGTCGCGGCGGGCTACCTCGACGCGAGCTGGGAGCGGAACGTCCGCGCGCTGGCAGACGCCCTCGCGGCCCTCGCCGAGCGCGGCCGGCTCCGGATCGGCGACCCGGCCGCCGCCGCCGACCAGTTCACGTGGCTGGTGCTCGGCGCGCCTCTGAACCGGTGCCTGCTCACCGGCACGGACGGGGCCGGAGACGCGGCCCCGGTGGCGGACGCGGTGGACCTGTTCCTCGCCCGCTACGGTCCGGGCGTGCCGCAGGTCAGCTGAACGCCCGCGGCGCGGCGGTGGTGCCGCGCCGGACCAGCTCGACGGGGAGCGTCACGGCGGCTGCGGGCGCCTCGCGCCCGGCGAGGCGGTCGAGGAGCAGGCGCACGGTGACCGCGGCCTTGGCCCGCAGGTCCTGGGCGACGGTGGTGAGCTTCGGGGTGGCGTAGGAGGCGATGTCGGCGTCGTCGTAGCCGACGACCGAGACGTCCCCGGGGACCGACCTGCCCGCCGCGGCCAGGCCCTCCATGATCCCGATGGCGAGCACGTCGGCGGTGGCGACGACCGCGGTGGCCCCCGCGGCGGCGATCCGCGTTCCGGCCTCGCGCCCGGCGGCGTGGGTGGTGTCGACGGTGAACCGCAGCTCCTCGTCCCACGCGGCGCCCGCGTCGGCGAAGGCCCGCCGGAAGCCCTCGTGGCGCTGCCGCACGACCCCGGTCGCCGAGGACTCGGGCCCGGCGAACGCGATGCGGCGGTGGCCGAGTCCGAGCAGGTGCGCCGCCGCGAGGCGCGCGCCCTCGTGGTCGTCGGAGCGCACCCGCAGCGCCAGGGGGTTCTCGGCGTACGTGTCCATGGCGACCAGGACGACCTCGCCCACGGCCCGGCGCTTGAGCCGGTCGATCTCGGCGTCGTGGAAGCCGAGCAGCACCGCGCCGTCGAGGCGCCACGACCGCAGCGCCTCGGTGACTTCGGCCGGGCGCGCGATGCCGCGGAGCATGAGGTGGTAATCGTGGCGGCGCAGCTCGCGTTCGAGCATGCCGACGACGCCCGCGGTGTGCGGGTTGATGGTGAGGCTGTCCCGGTCGGCGGCCGGCACGAGCAGCCCGACGAGCCGCGAGGACTTCGCGGCGAGGCTGCGGGCCGGGGCGCTGGGCACGTAGCCGTGGCGCTCGACGATCCGCAGGATGCGCTCGCGGGTGCCGGAGGAGACGCGCGCGCTGACCCCGTTGACCACGTTGGACACCGTTGCGGGGCTGACGCCGGCCTCCGCGGCGATGTCCTTGAGCGTGACGGGCACGGAGCGCTCCCTTCGAGACGGCCTCGCGCGGCGATGGCGAACCGGACTCGGAAGCGCGATATTGACAAGTTTGACATCCAGGGTTACGCTCGCCAAACAGGTTTAGCGCTTAACCTATTCTCACCTGCAATTATATCGTCGATACTGCATCGAACGATTCCATCGACATCGATGGACCGGGCACCGGCCGCGACGCGCGGCGGCCCCTCCGAGGGCCGCGGCGCGGTGGTCCGCCGTGCCCTCCCGACCCCGCCCCGCCGCACCCGATCTGCAACCCCGGCCGCACCGACGCGGCCGCCGGAAAGGACCACGACGATGCCGAGAGACCGCATCAGACACCTGCTCGCCGCCCTCCTCGCGGTGCCCCTCCTCCTGGCCGGCCTCGCCGCCGCCCCCGCTCACGCGGCCGAACGCGTCTACGAGGCCGAGTCCGCCGCCCTTTCCGGCGGTGCCCGCACCGAGACCGAGCACGCCGGGTACACCGGCTCCGGCTACGTGGGCGGCCTGACCGACGCGAACAAGGGCCGCGCCGCCGCGGCCTTCACCGTCTCGACCACCCAGGCCGGCGGCCACGACGTGCGGATCCGCTACGCCAACGGCACCGGGTCCGACAAGACCCTGTCGCTGTACGTCAACGGCGCCAAGACCCGGCAGGTGACGCTGCCGTCCCCGGGCGGCTGGGCCGCATGGGGAACGGTCACCGTGCCCGCGACCCTCACCGCCGGGAGCAACACGGTGTCGCTCCGCTTCGACACCACCGACTCCGGCAACGTCAACCTCGACCGGATCACCGTCGACACCCCCGCCGCCGGCAGCGCCACCGCGGTGCCCGGCACCGCCGAGGCCGAGTCCGCCGTGCTCTCGGGCGGCGCCCGCATCGAGACCGAGCACGCGGGCTACTCCGGCTCCGGCTACATCGGCGGCCTGACCGATGCCAACAAGGGCGCCGCCGCCGTCGCGTTCGCGTTCACCGCGGCCGCCGCCGGGGCGCACGAGGCCGAACTGCGCTACGCCAACGGCACCGGCGCCACCATGACCCTCTCGCTGTACGTCAACGGCGCCAAGGCCACCCAGCTCTCGCTGCCCGCCACCGGCGGGTGGGCGTCCTGGGGCACCGCGGACGCCGCCGTGAACCTGGCCGCGGGCCGCAACGACGTCGTCGTCCGCTTCGACGCCACCGACTCCGGCAACGTCAACCTCGACCGCCTCGCCGTCGCGGTCGCCGACGGCGGCGGCCCGGGGGAGGCGGACGGCGGCGAGGGCGCCGACCTGCCCTACACCGAGTACGAGGCCGAGGACGCGGCCACGAACGGCTCGGCGCTCGGCCCCGACCGCACCTACCGCACCGTGCCCTCCGAGGCGTCCGGCCGCGAGGCAGTCCGCCTCGACCGGATCGGCGAGTACGTCGAGTTCACCCTGACCGAGCCCGCCGACGCGATCGTGGTGCGCTACTCCATCCCCGACTCCGCCGACGGCACCGGCCTCACCGCGCCGCTCGCCGTCTACGCGAACGGGCACAAGCGCGCCGACCTGCAGCTGACCAGCGCCTACAGCTGGGTCTACGGCGCCTACCCGTTCTCGAACAACCCCGCCGACGGCCTCGCGCACCGGTTCTTCGACGAGGCCCGCGTCGAGACCGGCGGCCTCGCGGCCGGGACCGTGCTGCGGCTCCAGAAGGACACCGGGGCGACCGCGCACATCGACGTCGACCTCCTCGACGCCGAGCAGGTCCCCGACCCGGTCGCGGCCCCCGCCGGGTACGTCGACATCACCGACCACGGCGCCGTGGCGGGCGACGGCGGCGACGACACCGCCGCCCTGCGCGCGGCGGTCAGCGCCGCGGGCGCGAACGGCGGCGTGTGGATCCCCGAGGGCCGCTTCCTCATCAGCGCCCGCGTCCAAATCTCGGGCACCGACGTGCGCGGCGCCGGACCCTGGCACTCGGTCCTGGAAGGGGCGGGCGGGCGCGGCGGCATCGAGCCCACCGGCGGCCAGGTCGTGCTGGCGGACTTCATGTTCGACGGCGACGTGCGCTACCGCGACCCCGACGACCGGATCACCACCGACACCGCGATCGAAGGCGTCTTCGGGCCCGGCTCCCGGGTGTCGAACGTGTGGATCGAGCACGCCAAGGTCGGCCTGTGGATCCACAACGGCACCGACGGGCTCACCGTCAGCGGCGTGCGCGTGCGCAACACCTTCGCCGACGGCGTCCACCTCAACGGCGGCACGAAGAACACCGTGGTCGAGCAGAGCCATATCCGCGGCACCGGCGACGACGCGCTCGCCATGTGGTCCAACGGCACCGCCGTGTCGGACTCGTCGTTCCGAGACAACACCGTGCAGACGCCGAACCTCGCCAACGGCATCGCCATCTACGGCGGGAACGGCAACAGCGCCACCGGGAACCGCATCGCCGACACCGTCACCGCCTCGGCGGGGATCGCGGTGAGCACCCGGTTCAGCCCCGTCCCGTTCAGCGGCGAGACGCTCATCGAGGGCAACACCCTCGTGCGCGCCGGGGGCCTCGAACCGAACTGGAACAGCCGGTTCGGGGCGCTGTGGATCTACGCCGACACCTCGGACATCACCGCCCCGATCACCGTGCGGGACCTGGTGGTCGAGGACAGCACCTACGCCGGGATCCTCATGAGCTGGCAGCGGACGATCCAGAACACGACCTTCGAGGACGTGGTGATCGACGGCGCCGGCACCTACGGCATCGAGATCCAGGCGACCGGTTCCGCTTCCTTCGCCTACACGACCGTGACGGGCGCCGCCTCGGGCGGCCTGAGCGCGTCGACCGGATTCACCGTGGTCAGAGGCGCGGGCAACTCCGGGTTCTGAGACCGGGCCGGGCGCGCGGCTCCTCGCGCCCGGCCCCCAGCGCCTGTCTCAAGCGGGCTCCAGGCCCCTGATGAGGGCCTGGAGCCCGGCGTCGAACTCGCCGTCCGCGCCGAGCGCCGCGACCTCGGCCGCGGCGGACGCGAGCCGCGCGAACGCCGAAGGGATCTCGCCCTCCCTCATGGCCTCGCTTCCGCTCACCACTGCGGACGACGGCGCCGACTGCTCCTCCAGGACGCAGCCGATTACGTACCGGCTCAAGGCGATCGAGGCCAGGACCGCGCCCGCGGCGGTGAAGCCCTGCCGCTCCATCGACTCGATCCGCGCGAGCGCGGCGGCGGGCTCGGGGGCGCGCGGGCCGGTGGCGGCGATGAGGCGGGCGCCGTCGCGCACGGCCAGGAGCGCCCGGCGCAGGCTCCGCGCGTTGCGGGCGAGGAACTCCCGCCACGGCTCGTCCGGCTCCGGCAGGCGCGCGGTGTGGTGGCGGTCGAGGACCTCGGCCGCGGCGGCGTCCAGCAGCGCGCCCTTGCTCGGGAAGTGGTGGTACAGCGCGGGCTGGCGCACCCCGAGGTGCGCGGCGATCGCGTGGAGCGAGAGGCCGTCGAGGCCCCGCTCGTCGAGGACGTCGATGGTCGCGGCCACGATCGCCGCGCGCTCCAGTCGTCGCGGATGCGGCACCGGTCAGCCCCCTCTTCCTGCGGATCGCCGCCGGAGCGGCCCTCGCCTTGCCATGCTTATCGATGATAACCTACGATACGCTCATGCTTATCAGTGATAAGCTTCAGAACGGATCCGGACGATTCCGGCGAACACGAGGGGGAGCGATGGCGGCAAGCGACGAGTGGACCGGCGTCGTCGAGAAGAAGTCGCGCGCGGCGTACGACGGCGCCAACCTCTACCGGCAGGTCACCGTGCGGTTCGACGACGGCACCGCGTGCAAGGTCCGCGTCCCGCGCGGCCTCTGGAAGGAGATCGAGGCCGGCGACCGCCTCGTCAAGGAAGCGGGCGCCGACCCGCGCCGCGCATGAGCGCCGCCGATTCGCCACAGGCGCCCCGCTACCGCCGGGGCGCCGCCTGGACCCTCGTGGTCCTCACCCCGCTCATCGCCGAACTCGCCCTCGGCTCCACCCCCGTCAGGATGGCCTGGCTCGTCCTCCTGTGGGTGCCGGTCTACGGCGCCGGCGTCCTCCTCATCCGCGAACTCGCCGTCCGGCGCGGCCGCGGCTGGCCGAGCATCCTCGTGCTCGCCGCCTGCTACGAACTCCTCGAAGACGGCCTCGGCCTCCAGGCCCTCACCAGCCCGCGCCTGTACGGCGCCGCCGACTGGGGCGCCCGCGTCCTCGGCTTCAACCTGCCGTACTGGTTCGCCAACACCGCCTACCACGCGGTCTTCACCGTGGTCGTCCCGATCGCGCTGACCCGCATGCTGTTCCCCTCGCACCGGGACCGCCCCTACGTCGGCCGCCTCGGGCTCTGGACCGCCGGGATCGTCACGGCCCTCGGCGTCCTCGTCCTGCGCGTCTCCGTGCCGCCCTCGGAGGACCCCGGCTACCAGGCCCCCATCGGCTTCGTGATCGGCTGCCTCGCGGTCGTACTGGTACTCGCCGTCATCGCCCTCGCGGTCGTTCCGCCGCCCAGTCCGCTCCGGACGGACGCCGCGGTGCCGGGCCGCGCCGCGCTGGCGCTCGGCGCGGGCGCCGCCACGCTCGTCTTCTTCTTCCTCACGTTCCCGGTGTTCGGAGCGACCCAGCCCGCGTTCACGCACGGCAGGTGGGTCCTCGTCCCGCTCGCGCTGGCCCTCGCCGGGATCGTCTGGGGTTACCGCGCCCTGACGCGGATGTCCCGGTCGGCCGCGTGGACCGACCGGGACGCGCTGGCGCTCATCGCCGGGGCGCTGGTCGCGCACAGCCTCGGCGGCATGGTCATCATGGCGGACAACGCGGTCGACCGCATCGGCCTGGCCGCGATCACCGTCCTCACCGTCGCGGGCGTCGGCCTGGTCGACCGGCGGCTGCGCCGCGACGACCAGGCCGCGCCGGTCACTCCAGCTTCTCGAAGAAGAACTCGTGCTTCATGAACGAGGTCTCGTACTCGTGCCCCGGGTAGGGCGGGATGAGCTGCGACGCCTGGAACAGCCGCCAGCCGTCGCGCAGCGCCTCGGTGCCGGAGTCGTACGGCGGCAGGTCGCTGTCGCCGGTGGTCGGGTTCGTCTTCCCGGTGCCGTCGTAGAACGCCCAGGCGCGCACCTCGGAGTCGAGGGCCGACGTGTCCAGGTACAGGACGAGGACTTGCTGCTTCATCAGACCCTCCCGGGGCGGTTGGCGACGCGGGTCGCCCAGTAGTCGATGTCGAAGGCGGTGTTGTTCGTCAGCGCCCGCCACACCTTGATCCGGTTGTAGATCTCCAGCCGCCCCGTGGCGTGCTCGCACCACGGGAAGAACCGCGACAGCTCCTCGGACACCCGCGGGTCGTCCAGGTCGGACACGTCCCAGGTCCGCACCTGCGGCGCGGTCGGGTTGAAGCGGATCTTGAACATGTAGCGGCGGATGTCGGAGTCGTTGCGCCGCCCGCCGTGCCAGATCCCGTGGTGCAGCAGCACCACCGTGCCGGCCGGGCACGTCAGGCGGGTCTGGCCGCGCAGGTTCTGGTAGCGGCCGGTGTCGGACTCGTTGGTGCGGCGCAGGTGGCTGCCGGGGACGGACAGCGTGCCGCCCATCGTGCCGGTGACCTCCTGCGGGTAGTACATGAGCTGGACGTCGAAGGCGTCGGTGCGGGTGTCGATGATGGCGTCGCCGTGGAGCGGCTGCGCGCCGCCCTCGTGCGGCTCCCTGATGTGGACGGCGTGGTGGTCCACGGTGGGGTCGGGTCCGACGAGGCTGCGGATCGCGCCGGCCACGGCCGGGATCGCGATGAGGTCGCGTACGAACGAGCCCTCCGGGAACGCCTCGTCGACCGGCGTCCCGTACGGGACCGGCGGCACGCCGGCGTCGAAGACGCCGATCGCCTTCGCGTTCAACTCGTCGGGGACGACGGCGTCCATGCGGTGGAACCCGTTCGCGACGAACCTCGCCATCTCGACCGATGACAGTAGCGGTGTGGTTGTCATACGGCGAGCCTATGGCCGCCGCACGGCGCTGCAATGGGCTGTAATCACCGACTGGTGGTCGATTCTCACCACCGGGTCACGCCGGTCCGCGGGCCTCGCCGCGGAGCGCGGAGGTGAACGAGGCCGCGTGCTCGTGGCCGCACGCGCACGTGCGCTCGGTCTCGACCAGGAAGGCGCGCGGCGGCAGGCCCGTGAGCCGCACGCACTCGCGCGTCAGGTGCGACTGGTCCGCGTAGCCGACGCGCAGCGCCAGCAGCGCGAGCCCGTCGCCGTCCGGCGCCCGGCCCTGCGCGATCGCCTGCTGCACCAGCGCGAGGAACCCCTGGAACCGCAGCATCCGGTGCAGCGTCTTCGGTGCGAGCCCCACGGCCGCATGGCAGCGGCGCCGCAGCTGCGACTCCGACAGGTGGAGGGTCGAGCGCAGCGGGGCCACTCCCGTCGCGCCCCAGACGCCCAGGTCGCGCACCATCGCCGACACCAGCGCGTCGGGCGGCGGGGCCGCGCCCGCGCGGTCGAGGACGTCGCGCTGCATCGCGGCGAGCGCGGCTTCCGGCGACGGCGCCCCGCCGACCGCCTCGCCCAGCGCCGAAGCCGAACGGCCCCACAGCTCCTCGGTGTCCAGGGCGAGACCCGTCAGTTCCGAGGCGGGCATCCGCACCAGCGAGGAGAACGCGCCCGGCCGGAACCGCATCCCGACCACCACGGTGCCCGGTGCGAGCACTTCGACCCGCGGTGCGGCGAGGGGGCCGGCCACCCGCGGCGCCGACCCGATCGTGCAGGTCAGCTCCATCGAGCCGTTCGGGATGCGGCGGTGCGCGTACGGCGCGGCGCCGCGGCCGACCTGCTGCACCCACACCGAGGACACGAGGCCGCGCAGCGCCGGCACGGGCAGGCGCTCGACGTGGCTCTGCCCGTCGACCGGGGGCGAGGGGAACCGTTCGACGGTCACGCGACCAGTATGCCTCCGGGCCCCCGCGCGGGGAAGGACGAAGGGCCCTTGGCCGAGGGGCGGGGGAGGGCCGCACGGTCGGCGGGCAAACGGTTGACACCCGTTCGGCCGCATGTTTGAATTCCCCCCGACTCGCACCCCATGAGGAGACTCGATGATCATCGACAAGGCCGAAGTCGTCGTCACCAGCCCCGACCGGAACTTCGTCACCCTCAAGCTCACCACCGACGACGGCCTCACCGGGATCGGCGACGCGACCCTGAACGGCCGCGAGCTGGCGGTCGTGTCGTACCTGACCGAGCACGTGGTGCCGCTCCTGCTGGGGCGCGACGCGCACCGGATCGAGGACACGTGGCAGTTCCTGTACCGCTCGGCGTACTGGCGGCGCGGCCCGGTCACGATGGCGGCCATCGCCGCGGTCGACATGGCGCTGTGGGACATCAAGGGCAAGGCCGCGGGGATGCCGGTCTACCAGCTCCTCGGCGGCGCCTCGCGCAACGGCCTCCTCGCGTACGGGCACGCCTCCGGCAAGGACCTCCCCGAACTCTTCGACTCCGTCCGCTCCCACCAGGAGCAGGGGTACCGGGCCATCCGCATCCAGACCGGGGTCCCGGGGCTGAAGTCGATCTACGGGATCGCCTCGAACGCCACCTACGAGGCCATGGACGGGGTCCGCTACGACCACGAGCCGGCCCAGCGCGGCGCGCGTCCGGCCGAGGAGGACTGGGACACGCGCTCCTACCTCCGCCACGTGCCCGGGGTGTTCGAGGCCGTCAGGAACGAGTTCGGCCCCGAACTCCCGCTGCTGCACGACGCGCACCACCGGCTCACCCCGATCCAGGCCGCGCAGCTCGGGAAGTCGCTCGAACCCTACGACCTGTTCTGGCTCGAAGACGTCACGCCCGCAGAGAACCAGGAGGCGCTGCGCCTGGTCCGGCAGCACACCACGACCCCGCTCGCGATCGGCGAGATCTTCAATACCGTGTGGGACTACCAGCAGATCATCCGCGAGCAGCTGATCGACTACGTGCGCAGCGCCGTCACGCACACCGGCGGGATCTCGCACCTGAGGAGGGTCCTCGACTACGCGGCGCAGTACCAGATCAAGTCGGGCATGCACGGCCCCACCGACATCTCGCCCGTGGGCATGGCCGCCGCGATGCACCTGGGACTGTCCATTCACAACTTCGGCATCCAGGAGTACATGAAGCACGGGGCGAAGACCGACGAGGTCTTCCGGCAGTCCTTCACGTGGACGGACGGGTTCCTCCACCCCGGCGACGCGCCGGGCCTCGGTGTCGAGCTCGACGTGGACGAGGCCGGGAAGTACCCGTACGTGCAGGCGTACCTGCCGTTCAACCGTCTCGCCGACGGCACGGTCCACGACTGGTGAGCCGCCTGTAACGCATTGGGCCCCAAGGCGTCCAGGATCCGGAGCGATTCGGTCTCGCCCGACCGGTGCCCGGTCGCGCGGTGGAGCTCCAGCGCCTGCCGCGCCAGCTCCGCGGCCTCCTCGGGCCGGCCCGTCTCCAGGCCGACCGCGGCGAGCACGTTGAGCGCCCGGCCCTCCAGGAACCGGTAGTCGCCGTCCCGGGCGGTCCGCAGCGCCTCCCGCGCGGCGGCCTCGGCGCGGGCCGGGTCGCCGGTGCGGAGCACGGCCCCGGACCGCTCGACCATGGCCTCGACCCGGTGGAACACCGTGGCCTCGTGCTCGGTCATCGCCAGCACCTCGTCGTACAGGGCGACCGCCTCGGCGTGGTGGCCCGCCGCGTCGCGGGCCGCCGCGAGCATCACCGTGGCGGCGGCCTTGTTGCGGTGCTCGATGGCGTCCGACTGGGCCTCGACGGCCCGGGCGGCGAGTTCGCGGGCCTCGGCCGGGCGCCCGGCGGCGAGCAGGAGCCGCGCCTGGACCTCGAGCCGGTCGCCGGTCCGGTCGATGGTGACGCTGTCGCGCATCAGCGCGTCCGCCTCCCGCAGGCGGGCGTCGGCGAGTTCGAGCCTGCCCCGGAAGACCAGGATCTCGGCCAGGTGCGTCAGCAGGGCGACGCTCACGGCGTGGCGCCGCGCCTCCGCGGCCAGCTTCAGCGCCTGTTCGAGGTAGTCGATCCCGGTGTCGAGCTCGCCCATCAGCGAGTGGAAGAGGCCCAGCCAGTGCAGGTTCGTGCCCTCGGCCCGGGGTTCGCCGATCTCGCGGAACGCGTGCAGCGCGGCGTAGGCGTGCTCCAGCCCCTCCCGCATCCTGCCGAGGTAGTAGCAGGCCACCGCCAGGTTGCCCTCGGCCGAGGCCGCGCCCGCGAGCCAGTCCGCGCGCCGCGCGAAGGCGGCGGTGTCGCGCAGCCGCACCACGGCCTCGTCGAGCCGGTTGGCGCGCATGAGGGCGCAGCCCAGCGCGTTCGCCGCCGCCGCGAGGCCGAGCGGGTCGCCGTCCGCCTCGGCCGCGTCGAGGGCGGCGCGGCCCAGGCGCACGCCGTCGTGGCCGATCATGTGGAGCCACACGTACCCCCGCAGCACGTCGGCCAGCAGCCACGCGAACTGGTGCGGCCCGTGCGCGGCGGTGTGCTCGGCGGCGGCGATGAGGTTGTCCCACTCGGCCTTCAGCCAGGCGGCGGCCTCCTCGTCCGTCAGCACGGGGCGCTCGCCGAGCGGGGCGGGGACCGGGACGCCGACCATGGCCGGGTACAGGGCCGCGCGGCAGGCGTCGGCGGCCTGGAGGTACCAGTCGAGGAGGCGGTCGAGGGCGCCTGCGCGGCCGGGCTCGGTGGCGAGCAGTTCGGCGGCGTAGAGGCGGATGAGGTCGTGGAGGCGGTGGCGGCCCCGGTCGTCGTCCGCGACCGGGTGCGTCTCCACCAGGTGCGCCTCGGTCAGGGTCCGGAGCGCGCGTTCGGCGTCCGGGCCGCCGTGGAGGCGGGCCGCCGCCTCGGGGCCGAAGTCGGGGCCGGGGTTGAGGGCGAGGAGCCGGAAGAGACGGGCCGCGTCTGGGTCGAGGGCCCGGTAGGACCAGGAGAACACCGCGCGGACGTCGACCGTGTCGTCCTCGACCGCGAGCGTGTCGAGGCGCGAGCGCTCCAGTTCGTCGGCGACCTCGCGCAGCGCCAGCCCCGGGCGCGTGGCGGCCCGCGCGCCCACGATGGCGAGCGCGAGCGGCAGGCCCGCGCACAGGGTCGTGATCCGTTCGGCCGCTTCGGGTTCGGCCGCGAGGCGGGCGGCGCCGAGCTGGCGTTCGAGGAGCGCGTCGGCCTCGGCCCGGTCGAACGCCCCGATCTCGACCACCCTGGCGCCGTGCGAGGCGGCGAGCCCGACGAGCGTGCGGCGGCTGATGACGAGCGTGTGCGCCTGCGCCGAGTCCGGGAGCAGCGGCCGGACCTGGGCGGCGTCGCGCGCGTTGTCGAGGACGAGCAGGCGGCGCTCGCCGCGCATGAGGCTGCGGTACAGCGCGATCCGGGCGTCGGGGTCGGCGGGGACGCGCGCGGGCTCCACCCCGAGGGAGACGAGGAGCTGGCGGACGGCCTCGGCCGGCGCCACGACTGCGCCCTCGGGCCCGAAGCCGCGCAGGTCCACGTAGATCCGCCCGCCGGGGAACCGGTCGCCGGAGCGGTGGCCCCAGTGCAGCGCGAGCATGGTCTTGCCCGCGCCGCCGACGCCGGAGAGGACGACCAGCGGGCTCGCGGGGTCGTCGGCCGCGGCGTCGAGCGCGGCCAGGCTCTCGGCCCGGCCGGTGAACGCGGCGGTGCCCGAGGGGAGCGTCACCGGGCCGTGCGCCTGCGGCCGCGCCCGCCCGGCGAGGGCGGCCAGGTCCGCCTCGTCCAGGCCCAGGGCCTCGACGATGAGGCGCAGCGTGCGCGGCTGCGGCCGCACCCGGCCCGCCTCGATGTCGCGGATGGTGCGCGTGCCCACGCCCGCCTTCAGGGCCAGCTCCTCCTGCGTCATCATGGCCCGGACCCGCAGGGGCCGGAGATCGACGGGGCCGCTCGCGCGCTCTGGCATGCCGCAATGATAGGCGGACCCGCCACCGGGCCGGACCGGCGAACCGCGGACCGGTCCGCGCGCGGGGCTGGCCTAGGCGACCGACCGGTAATACCCTCATTCCAGCGGACCGACGGTCACCGTCCGGTACTCACCGGCCGCGGCCCGGCCCGCCTCCCCGTCCCGATGATGTGACCCGCGGAGGCACGCATGCTCAACCTGGCCGCCCTGCTCGAAGACACCGCCCGCGCGCACCCCGACCGGGTCGCGACCGTGCTCGGCGCGTTCCGCTCGACCTACGCGGAGCTGAACGCCGCGGCCGACCGCGTGGCCGCCGGGCTCCTCGCGCACGGCGTCGGACCGGGCGACCGGGTCGCGCTCTCGTGCCCGAACCTGCCGTACTTCCCGGTCGCCTACTACGGGATCCTGAAGGCCGGCGCGGTCGTGGTGCCGCTGAACGTACTGCTCAACGAGCGCGAGGTCGCCTACCACCTGCGGGACGCGCAGGCGAAGGCGTACTTCTGCTTCGAGGGCACGCCTGAACTGCCGATGGGGGAGCGGGGGCGCGGCGCGTTCGCGCAGGCGCCCGACTGCGACCTGTTCGTGCTCATCACCGCCGATCCGACCGCTCCGGCGCCCGAGGGCGAGACGACGCTGGCCGGGTTCGGCCGCGACCCCGGGCCGGGCGCGGTCTCGCGCGCGACCTCCGAGTCCGACACGGCCGTCGTGCTCTACACCAGCGGCACCACCGGCGAGCCCAAGGGCGCCGAGCTGACGCACGCCAACCTGGTGCTCAACGCGGTCATCTGCAACCGGCTCTTCGACATGCGGCCCGGCGACGTGCACCTGGTGACGCTGCCGCTGTTCCACTCCTTCGGGCAGACCGTCCAGATGAACGCCGGCCTCGCCACCGGCTCGACCCTGGTCCTGCTGCCCCGCTTCGACCCCGACGCCGCGCTGTCGCTCATGGAGAGCGAGCGGGTGACGTTCTTCGCGGGCGTGCCGACCATGTACTGGGCCCTGCTCAACCACCCCGGCGCCGACGACCACGACCTCGCCGGGATCGCCGCGGCCCTGCGGGTGGCCGTCTCCGGCGGGTCCTCGCTCCCCGTCGAGGTCCTGCACGGGTTCGAGGAGCGCTTCGACGTGCCGATCCTGGAGGGCTACGGCCTGTCCGAGACCAGCCCGGTCGCCACGTTCAACCACATGGACCGCCCGCGCAGGCCCGGCACGGTCGGCCAGCCCGTGTGGGGCATCGAGGTCCAGGTGCGGCGCGAGGACGGGGGCGTCGCCGGCACCGGCGAGCCCGGCGAGGTCTGCGTGCGCGGCAGCAACATCATGAAGGGCTACCTCGGGCGGCCCGAGGCCACCGCCGAGGCGCTGGACGAACAGGGGTGGTTCCGCACCGGCGACATCGGCGTGCGCGACGCCGACGGCTACCTGTCCATCGTGGACCGCAAGAAGGACATGATCATCCGGGGCGGGTACAACGTCTACCCGCGCGAACTCGAAGAGGTCCTCCTCACCCACCCCGACGTCAGCCTGGCCGCCGTCATCGGCGTGCCGCACGAGGGGATCGGCGAGGAGGTCAAGGCGTTCGTCATCCGCCGCCCCGGCGCCGCGGTCACCGAGGACGCGCTGGTCGAGTGGTGCCGCGAGCACATGGCGGTCTACAAGTACCCGCGGATCGTCGAGTTCGCCGAGGCCCTGCCGATGACCGCCACCGGCAAGATCCTCAAGCGCGAGCTGTCCTGACCTACTCCATCCGCATCTTCTCGACCAGGCGCGCGTAGTCGCCGAACGCGTACTCGACCTGCTCCGGGGTGAGCCCGTACCGGGTGAGCTCGTACTCGTGCTGGCGGCCGATCCCGGGGCGGGCGAGGACGTCGCCGAGCGTCGCCGCGTCCATGTTCGTCCACGTCGCGCCCAGGCGCTCGTACAGGATCGGCACCTTCTGGTGCGGCTCGGCGGCGAGGCACGGGTACGGGACGTCGATGAACGCCGCCCGCGGCCAGTCGACGCGGGCCTTGCGGGCGCGCTCGATCGCGTTGGCCTGGATCTTGAGCCAGGTCGAGCCGATCGCGTACAGGTCGGGGTCCCGCTCGTGCATGAGCTGCGAGGACTCCACCAGTGAGCACAGCGAGCCGATGACGGTGATCGGGTCGCGGTGGGTCCACACGATCGTCGCGTCCGGGAAGACTTCCCGGATCTCCGGCAGATGGTCGAGGTGGATGGGGGACTTGAGGATCCACCGCTTCGGCTCGCGCCCGTGCTGGAGCACCTGGAGCGCCTGCTTCAGGTACTCGTAGTCGCCGGTCCAGTCGCGCTGCTCGAACCAGTCGTAGTAGCGGGGCATGTGGACGCGGGCGAGGTGCTGCGTGCCGTGGGGGAGCAGGTAGTTGCACTCGTCGGGCTTGGCGGCGTCGAGCGGGTGGATGACCTTGAACGCGGGGGCGAGGCGCATGAAGGTGCCGACCAGGCGCTCGGTCTGCCTGATCCGGCGCCGGGCGGCCTCCTCGCCGCGGTCGATGTCGGTGAACATCCACTCCCACAGGGCCGGGCCGCGGTGCTCGGTGGACTTGGCGATGATGTTGTGCGCGAGCGTGGTCGCGGTGCGGGCGAGCCCGATGATGAAGACCGGCTTCTCGATCCGCTCCGCGGCGATCTCAGGGTGCTCGGCGACGAGCCGCCCGATCCGCAGCCGGTTCTCGATCCGCAGGCGCAGGTCGCCCATGATGGACTGCCAGCCCATCGGGCTGAGCCTGGGGCTCTTGGCGAAGCTGCGGGTGAGGACCCGCATCCCCTCGACGAACTCCGGGTCGGCGCCCGCGTCGGCGCCGGTGGCCTGCTCCGCGCGCTGGACGATCGCGTCGAGCACCCGGTCGGGGTCGCGGCGGCTCCGCAGGGTCGGCTGGAGCAGGACGTTGAGGGCACTCGTGGTCATGGACTTGCGGCGCATAGGGGGTGCGTCCCGTCTGTCGGTGGCCGAATCCGGTCATTCTCGCAGAACCGACGGTGTCCGTCCAGAGTGCGCGATCCCGCTCCGTGACGGCCCGGACGCGCACGGGAAGGGGCGGCCCGCAGCGGGCCGCCCCTTCCCTGTGCGGGGGAGCTAGGTCGTGGAGAGGGCGGTCGCGGGCGCGGCCCCCGCTCGGAGCGCGACCGGGTGGGGGACCGGTGCCGTGGTGATGTCGAGGTAGATCCGCTCGTACTCGACCAGGGTCGACTCGAGGTCGTGGGAGGCGATGAGGTCGAGGCTCGCCTGGCCCATCGCGGCCCGCACCGCCTCGTCGGCGAGGAGCGCAGCGAGGTGCCCGGCCATCGCGGCCGTGTCGCCGGGCGGGTAGAGCCAGCCGTTGCGGCCCGGCCGCACCAGGTGGGGCAGGGCCATCGCGTCGGCCGCCACCACGGGCCGGCCCGCCGCCATCGCCTCCATGGTCGCGATGCTCTGGAGCTCCGCGGTGCCCGGCATGCAGAACACGTGGCAGCGCCCGAGCGCCCCCACCAGCTCCTCGTCGGAGACGAACCCGTGGAACCGCACGCGGTCGGCGATCCCCAGCTCCGCGGCCCGCGCCTCCAGGCGCGGCCGGGCGCTGCCGTCGCCGACCAGCTCCACCAGGACCTCGGCGGGCAGGACCGCCGCCGCCTCCAGGACGTCCTCGACGTTCTTCTCCGCTTCGAGCCGCCCCACGAACAGCAGCGTCGGCGGGCCCTCGGGCGTGCGCGGGCCCGCGTAGCGCGCGCGGTCGATGCCGCACGAGATCGCCATGACCGGCCGGTCGAGTCCGTTGCGCTCCAGCAGCTCCGCGGCGCGCGGCGTCGGCGTGGTGCACACCGTGGCCCGCCCGAACACCCGGCACAGGTCCCGCCAGGCGAGGCGCGCGATCGCGCGGTGGGACCAGCGCGGCCACGGCCCGAACCCGAACAGGTTCTCGGGCATGAAGTGGTTCGTCGCCACCACCGGGACACCCGCGGCCGTGGCGGCGCGGACCGCGGCGCGGCCGACGATGAAGTGCGCCTGCGTGTGCACCAGGTCGGGGTCGATCGCGGTGAGCAGCGCGGGCACCGCCTTGGCGGCGCGCCAGGGCGGGCAGAACCGGAACGTCGGGTGGAACGGCGTCAGCATCGCCGCGATCCGGTGCACCGTCACCCCGTCCACGGTCTCCGTGACCGACGCCGCGGTGGTGGACGGGCAGACGACGTGCACCTCGTGCCCGCGCGCGGCCAGCCCCGAGGCGAGGCGGTGCGCGAAGTTCGCCGCCCCGTTCACGTCCGGCCAGTACGTGTCGGCCGTGAGCGCGATCCGCAGCGGGCCCTCCCCGCGCCGCGGCCGCGCGGGCGCCGGCTCCGGCCGCGGCGGCAGCACCCGCGCGAGCACCACCAGCCCGGCCACCGCGACGAGCGCGGGCAGCGCCATCGCCGCGAGCGTCCCCGACGCGGTCTCGCCGAACGCGAAGCCCCCGATGAGCACCGCGACGAGCGGGTCGACGATCGTCGCCGCGCCCACCGCCGTCGCGGCCGAGCCGGCCGCGTACGCCTGGTGCAGCAGCCACGCCCCCGCGAGCGCCGCGGCCGCCGCCTCGGCGACCACCACGACCACCAGCTCCGCGGCGATCGGCGCCACCGCCGCCGCGCGCACCAGCGACGACGTGAAGCCGAACAGCACCGCCGCGGCAGTCGCCAGCAGCAGGCCCCTGGTGCGGCCCTTCGTGAACCGGGCCGCGACCGCGAGCGCCGCCGCCGGCGGCAGCGCCCACTGCGCCGCCGCGACGTCCGGCGCCGTCACGACCGCGCTCGTCCCCGTCGCGGACACGACGGTCAGCCCCACCACGCCGGCGACGCTCAGCACCAGCGCCGCGACCACGCCGCGGGTCAGCGCGGTCCCGGTGAGCACCACCGTGATCGCGAGGGCCAGCATCCCGATCGGCTGCACCACCGTGATCGGCGCGAGCGTCAGGGCGACGATGTGCAGGCCGGAGCCGAGGACGGCCAGGCCGTTCCCGACGTACCAGTCGGGGGCGCGCAGGATCGTCCGCAGCGCGGACAGCCGCAGCACCGGACCGGTCGTCGACCGGTGGACGGCGCCGTGCTGGAGGAACGCGGCGCCGGCCATACAGCAGGCGCCGACGGCGGCTAGGGCGATTGCCAGGATCAGCATGGAGTCCTCTCGGGGCTCGGCACGGGGCAGGGGCGGACCGGATCGGAGTGGCGGTCCGACCGTCGTGCCCGCGCACGAGAGCACCTCACGCGCGGTCGCCGAGCTCGATTCTCTGATGCCGAAGGCGGTGCGGCGGGGCCGCAGCGTGAACGGTCGGCGAACACATCGCGAAGAGGCCGCCGCGGGCCCGGCCGGGCGCCGCGCCCCGCCCCGGACGTGCCATGCTGCCCTCGGACGGCCCCCGGCGGCCGACGAGGGAGGACAAGGCATGGGCGTCTTCAGCCGACCCCGACCCGACGACCCCGAGGACCACCCCTCGCGCAAGTCCCCGATCGACCCGGTCGCCAGCGCCGTCAAGGCCCTGCGCCCCGGCCGCGGCAAGCCCGCCCCGGAGCCCCCGGACGAGCAAGCCGCCGCACCCGAGCCCGAGCCCCGCAGCCCCCTGGTCGACAACGCCGTCTACTGCGAGGGCGACCGGATCGAACCCGGCTCCCTGGAGCAGACCTACGAACTCGTGCGCGACCGCAGGGGCATGGGCTGGATCGGCCTCTACCGGCCCGACGAGGCCGCCATCGAGGAGATCGCCGCCGAGTTCCTCCTCCACGGCCTCGCCGTCGAGGACGCCCTCGAAGCCCACCAGCGGCCCAAGCTCGAACGCTACGGCGACACGCTCTTCGTGGTCCTGCGCCCCGCCCGCTACGTCGACCCGACCGAGGTCGTCGACATCGGCGAGCTCCACGTCTTCATCGGACCCGACTTCGTCGTCACCGTCCGCCACTCCGAGACCCCCGACCTCCGCCGCGTCCGCCGCCGCATGGAGGAGGCCCCCGGCCTGCTCGCCCTCGGCCCCGAAGCCGTCCTCTACGCCATCCTCGACCAGGTCATCGACGACTACGACCCCGTCCTGCGCGGCGTCGCCGACGACCTCGACGAGATCGAGGCGCAGATGTTCTCCGGCGACGTCGCCGTCTCCCGCCGCATCTACGAGCTCGGCCGCGAGGTCATCGAGTTCGAGCGCGCCGTCGACCCGCTCCTCGACATGTTCGACGCCCTCCGCTCCGGCTTCGAGAAGTACCGGGTCGACCTCGAACTCCAGCGCCTCCTGCGCGACGCCGAGGACCACGCCAAACGCGTCTCCGAGCGCATCGACGCGTTCAAGCTGCTGCTCAACAACATGCTCACCGTCAACGCCGCCGTCGTCGGCCAGCGCCAGAACGAGGAGATGCGCCGCCTCACCGAGACCAGCCTGAACCAGAACGACGAGATCAAGAAGATCTCCTCCTGGGCCGCGATCCTGTTCGCGCCCACCCTGGTCGGCACCGTGTACGGCATGAACTTCGACCACATGCCCGAGCTGCACTGGGTGTTCGGCTACCCGTTCGCGCTGGCGCTCATGTTCGGCGTCTCGGTGGTGCTGTTCGTCGTCTTCAAGTGGCGCCGCTGGATCTGACGCCTCACCCGGCCCCGCTCTCGCCCTCGTATCCGGCGGCGCGCAGGACCGCGTCGAGGCTCTGGCGCGGGTCGACCAGGTGCGCGGTGACCTCCCGGGCCCGGCGCCGGGCGGTGACGACCGCGCGCTCGTAGGTGTCGAGGACCGCGGCCGCCTGGTCCGCGGGCTCCATGTCCGCCGCGGCGGGCAGGAACTCGACGCCGACCAGCCTGCCGTCGTACGTCACCGTGACAGCCACCTCGCGCCCCTCGGACTCGACCCGGACCCCGGCGGCGGCGATGAGGTGCCGGACGGCGCGCGCCTGCTCGTTGAGCGCGTCCATGTCCTTGCGGAAGGACCGCATCGACGCCGCGAAGTCGAACTCGGGGACCCGGCCGAGGCGGTCGGGTCCGTGCTCGCGGTCCATCGGCGGTCTCCTCGTCCTGCGGCATGGGCGGTGCGGCCGGTGACATCATCGCCCGAGCGCCCGCCGCCGACACCCCGGAGTGACACAGACCTGCCCTAGGCCGTGGCCTCCGCCGCGCCGCGCAGTTCGGGGTTCGGGGATTCGAGGAGGTTGCGCAGCACCACGGCCGCGCCGCCGAGGGCCGCCGCGAGGGCGACGTCGTCGGCGAGGTCGACCTCCACGGTGTGCACGTGCCGCATGAAGACCGAGCGGTTCAGCCACTCCTCCAGCACGTCCCGGTACGCCTGCCCCGACTCGGCGAACGCCTGCCCGGCGAGGACCACCCGGCCCACGTCGAACATGTTCACGAGCGTGACCGTGGCGACGGCGAGCCGCTGCGCGGAGTCGGCGATGAGCGCGGCGGCCGCGGCGTCGCCCCCGCGGGCGGCGCGGCCGATGCGGTTGAAGTCGGTGAGCGTGTCCGTGCCGAGGCCGAGCCGGGCGGCGAGCACCGGGTTCTCAAGGGCCCGTTCGACGACGGGCCGCGGGCCCGCGACGGGGTCGAGGCAGCCGCGGTTGCCGCACGGGCAGTCGGCGCCGAGCGCGTCGACCGAGATGTGGCCCAGCTCGACGCCGTTCGAGGTCACGCCCCGGTACGGGTGGCCGTCGAGGATGACGCCGCCGCCGATGCCGCCGGACATGAACACCACCGCGAAGCTCGACCCCGAGCCGCCCGCGGTCTGGACGCCGAGCCCGGCCGCGGTGGCGTCGTTCTCCAGGGCCACCGGCAGGCCGGTCGCCTCGGACAGGGTCTCGGCGAGCGGGTACCCGGTCCACTCCGGAGTCGGGTGCGGGGTGATGACGACGCCGGCCTCGCGGTCCTGCGGGCCGTACGTGGCCAGGCCGATCCCGAGGACCTTGCCGCTCGGCACGTCGGCGTCCTCCAGCATCCCGTGCACGGCCGCGGCGATGTCGGCGACGACCTCGGCCAGGGGCCGCTGGCCCGCGGGGGGCATGTCGCGGCGGACCACGATCCGCCCGGCCAGGTCGACCACGACGCCGACGGCCGCGAACTGGTCGAGCTGGACGCCGACCATGTAGCAGGCGTCGGCCTTGATCCCCATGAGCCGCCTGGGGGTCCCGCGGTTCGACGGCACGGTGCCGACCTCGTGGACGAGCCCGAGCTCGGTGAGCTTGCGGACCGCGTGCGTCATCGTGGCCGGGGTCAGGCCGGTGACGTCGGCCAGCTCCACGCGGCTGACGGCGCCCCGTTCGCGGATGATGTCGAGCACGACCGCCAGCGTTGGCAGGCGCGTGTCGGCGCCGAACGAGCGCAATGCGGACTCCTTACTCGGGGTGAACGGGCAGACCTCACCTTACTGGAGGCGCCCGGCCGGCGACCGGGCGAAATCGACGGTTGGCACCCCGGGTCCGCCGAGGTCAGGGCGCGCCCCCTCGCGCCGGCTCCGCGGCGGGGAGGCGCGGCGGGGCCCCGACGGGCATGGTGCGCAGGACGTGCAGCGCACCACCGTGCGCGGCGGCGGACCCGGCGTTGGAGGACACGTGGACCCGCGGGCCGCTGAGGGCGCGGCCGAGCGCCCGTCGCTCCAGCGCGGCGGCCACGTGGTCGCGGTACAGGGTCCCGGCCACGGCGAACGCGGGCCCGGCGAGCACGACGGTGTCGAGGTCGAAGAGGTTCACCAGCGTCACGGCCGCCTGGCCGATCCAGTGCGCGGAGCGTTCGAGCATCGCGGCGGCGTCCGCGTCGCCCGCGCGCCAGGCCCGCGCGATCCGGTCGAAGTCCGCGAGCGTGCCGTCCCGCGCCCCGGTCACCGCGAACCGCTCGGCCAGGACCCGGTCGCCGAGCGCGCGGGCGACCACGGTGTGCGGCGCGGCCTCGGCCTGCGCGCACCCGGCGCCGCCGCACACGCACGGCCTGCTGCCGCCCGCGAGGGCCACGTGCCCGATCTCGACGGCGTTCGAGGCCCGGCCCCGGTACACCTCGCCGTCGACGATGACGCCGCCGCCGATCCCCGAGGCCATGTAGATGAGCCCGAACGTGTCGGTGCGCGGGGCCCCGGCCCACATCTCGCCGAGGGCCGCGGCGTTCGCGTCGTTCTCCAGCAGCACCGGCAGTCCGAGGCGTTCGGCGAGCGTCCCGGTGAGCGGGTACTCGAGCCATTCGGGACCGGGCTGGGCGGTGAGGAGCACGCCGCGTTCGAGGTCCTGGGGCCCGTGGGTCACCAGGCCGACGCCGAGGACGCGGGATCGCGCGACCCCGGCGCGGTCGAGCAGCGAGTCGACATGGTCGGCCAGGGCCGCCACGGTCGCGTCGGGGCCCCGGCCCCCGGTGCCCGGGAGGTTCGCGGTGGCGACGCGGGCGCCCGCGAAGTCGAGCACCACGATCGTGGCGCTGGTCCGGTCGACCTGGATGCCCACGGCGTGCCAGGCGCCGGCGACGAGCCGGAGGAGCCGGCGCGGCTGGCCGCGCCCGGGCTGCGGGTCGCGCCCGACCTCGCCGACGAGCCCGTCGGCGACGAGCGGCCGCACGGTGTTGGTGATGGTCGCGGCCGTCAGCCCGGTGCGCTCGGCGAGCTCGACGCGGCTGATGACGCCCTCGGCCCGCAGCAGGTCGAGGACGCGTCGGGCCGCGCCGGCGCGGGCTCCGCCCGGTCGGTGCATCGTGCGGGCCTCCTCTGGAAGTTCATCGGATCTTATTCTTGACACCTTAAATTTAACAGGTTAATAATTGGCCGGACGCTCAAGCGGGCGTACCCCCTCCAGTTCCGCGGGCGACGGCGCCCCGGACTCGAAAGGACGACGATGTCACCCAAGAACGCCTCGCGGCGCCGCGCCGCGGCCGCCCTCGCGGGCGCGGCCGTGCTCGGCCTCGCGCTCACCGCTTGCTCGGGGGGCTCCGGCAGCTCCTCCTCCGGCGACACCCTCGTGGTCTACACCGGCCAGGCCGGCGACTACCAGGTCAACTTCAACCCCTTCTCGCCCACCAAGATCGGCGGCATGGGGACGATCTTCGAATCCCTCTTCTTCTACAACAAGGCCGAGGTCCGCGACCCCGAGCCGCTGCTGGGCACCGAGGAGTCCTGGAACGAGGACGGCACCGTCCTGTCGGTGACCCTCCGCGACGACGTGCAGTGGACCGACGGCGAGGCGTTCACCGCCGACGACGTGGTCTTCACCTTCGACCTGCTCAAGGCCACCCCCGCGATCAACGGCGGCGGCTACGACGGCACCGCCGCGGCCGTCGACGACACGCACGTGACCCTCACCTTCGCGACGCCGATGTTCACCAAGGCCCCCGACCTGCTCAGCACCCCGATCGTGCCCGAGCACCTGTGGAAGGACATCGACCCGACCGCCGACGTCGTCGAGAAGCCCGTCGGCACCGGCGCGTTCACGCTCAAGGAGTTCAAGCCCCAGGCGTACACGCTGGAGTCCAACCCCGACTACTGGGGCGGCGAGCCGAAGGTCAAGGAGATCCGCTACCTGTCGCTGTCGGGCAACCAGGCCGGCGCCGACGCGATCGCGGCCGGGACCATCGACTGGCAGACCGGGCCCATCCCGGACATCCAGAACACGCACGAGAACTTCCCGGACTACGACGCGTACACGCAGTGGCAGAACCAGATGGTCCTCGGCACCTGCTCCAACCCCGACCTCGGCTGCGAGGGCCCGCAGACCGACCCGGCCGTGCGCAAGGCCCTCTACTACGCGATGGACCGCGACCAGCTCAACTCGCTGGCCTTCATGGACACCGCCAACGACGTCTCGCCGGTCTTCACCCTGACCCCGAGCCAGGACCAGTTCGTCTCGCCCGCGATCGAGGAGCCGGTCGCGTCCCCGACCGCGCAGACCGACACCGCCGTGCAGACCCTCGAAGCGGCCGGCTGGGCCAAGGGCTCGGACGGCATCTACGAGAAGGACGGCGAGCGCCTGGCCCTCACCGTCGAGGTCGTCACCGGCTGGACCGACTACATCACCGCCGTCGACACCATCGCCTCGCAGGCCAAGGAGGCGGGCATCGAGATCACCGCCGCCCAGTCGTCCTGGAACGAGTGGACCGACAAGCGCCTCAAGGGCGAGTTCGAGCTCGCCATCGACTCGCTGTGGCAGGGCCCCACGGCCGACCCGTACTACCTGTACAACTACTTCTTCGTGTCCACCGCCACCGCGCAGGTGGGGGAGTCCGCGGGCAACAACTACGCGCGCTTCAGCGACCCCGACGTGGACGCGGCCCTGGCCTCGCTCTCCTCGCTGCCGCTCGACGACGTGGCCGCCCGCCAGCCGTACTTCGACACCATCCAGGCCGCGGTCTGGGAGGACATGCCGTACGTGCCGATCATGACCGGCGGCACCACCAGCGTGTGGAACACCGCTGAGTTCACCGGCTGGCCCTCCGACGAGGACCTGTACGCCTTCCCGGCGGTCTGGTCCGCCTGGGACTGCGCCGAGATCTTCAAGCACCTCGAACCGCGGGGCTAGCGGGCGCCCGCCCCCGAGGAGGAGTCGAGACACGTGAACTATTTCCTGCGCAAATTGAGCTTCTACGCGGTGGCCCTGTGGGCCGCGCTGACGCTGAACTTCGCCATCCCGCGCCTGCTGCCGGGCAACCCCGTCGACATCCTGCTGGCCAAGCTCCAGCAGCGCGGCGAGGCGGTCACCCCGGAGACCCGCAAGGCGTACGCGCTCCTCCTCGGGGGCGACACCTCGGATCCCTTGTGGGTCCAGTACTGGGACTACCTGAAGAACCTCGCCCGCGGCGACCTCGGAGTCTCGGTCAGCTACTACCCGGCCAAGGTCTCCGACGTCATCCTGACGTCGCTGCCGTGGACGGTGGTGCTGGTCGGGGTCGCCACGATCATCGCGGCGGTGCTGGGCGTGCTGCTCGGCGCGATCGTGGGCTGGAGGCCCGGGACGTGGCTCGACTCGCTCATCCCCTCCACCACGCTCCTGGCGGCCGTCCCCTACTTCTGGCTCGCGCTCATCCTGGTGTACCTCCTCGCCCGCGTCCTGGGCTGGTTCCCGCTTCAGGGCGGCTACGACGTGGTGCTCACCCCGGGCTGGAACGGCGAGTTCATCGCCTCGGCGATCCAGTACGGGTTCCTGCCGGCGCTGACGATCGTGCTCGCCTCGATCGGCGGCTGGCTCCTGGGCATGCGGAACATGATGGTCTCCACCCTCTCGGAGGACTACATCCTCACCGCCGAGGCCAAGGGCCTGTCGCCGCGGAAGATCCTGCGCTCCTACGCCTCCCGCAACGCCGTGCTCCCCTCGGTGGCCGGCTTCGCGATCTCGCTCGGCTTCGTGGTCTCCGGCTCGGTCATCACCGAGCAGGTGTTCTCCTACCCCGGCATCGGCGGGCGCCTGCTCGGCGCGGTCACCAACAACGACTACGCCCTGATGCAGGGCGTCTTCCTCTTCATCACCCTCGCCGTACTGGGCGCGAACCTCCTGGTCGACCTCCTCTACGGCCTGATCGACCCCCGCACCCGGGCGCGGGCGTAAGGAGCGGCGACCATGACGAACCTCAAGCCCGCCAACACCACTCCCGTCGCCGACGCCGACCCCGCCGCCCCCGCGGCCCCCGCCCGCTCCGGCTGGCGCTCCCTCCTGCCCACCATGACCCCGTGGCTGGCGATCGGCCTCGCCCTCGTCGGCGGGATCGTCCTCTTCGGACTCATCGCGCCGCTGCTCGTGGGCGACCCGCGGCAGATCCGCGACCAGGGCCTGACCCCGCCGTCGGCCGAGTTCTGGCTGGGCACCACCCAGACCGGGCAGGACGTCCTCGCCCAGCTCGCGTTCGCCACCCGCGGCTCGCTCCAGATCGGCCTGCTCGTGGGCGTCCTCGCCACCGTGCTCTCGGCGTTCTTCGGCATCTACGGCGCCTACCGCGGCAAGTTCCTCGACGACGCGTTCTCCCTGTTCACCAACGTCTTCCTGGTGATCCCGGGCCTGCCGCTGGTCATCGTCATCTCCGGGTTCGTGCCCCGCGAGAGCCGCGGGCTGTGGACGATCGCCGTGGTCCTGGCCGTCACCGGCTGGGCCGCCTCGGCGCGCGTCCTCCACGCCCAGACCCTCTCGGTGCGCCAGCGCGACTACGTGGCCGCCTCACAGGTCTCCGGCGAACGGCCCTGGCGCGTCATCGTGGTCGAGATCCTGCCGAACCTGCTGCCGGTCATCGCCTCGCAGTTCGTGTTCGCCGTCATCGCCGCGATCCTCGGCGAGGCCGGGCTCTCCTACATCGGCCTGGGCGCCTCCAACTCCGCCACCCTCGGCACCATGCTCTTCTACGCCCAGAACGGGTTCGCACTCTCGCTGGGCGCCTGGTGGTGGTTCGTGCCCCCGGGCCTGATGATCGCCCTGTTCGGCACCGGCCTGTCCCTCGTCAACTTCTCCATCGACGAGGTCATCAACCCCAAGCTCAAGAACCTGCGCCAGCACCGCAGGCGCGCCCGCCGGGCGCTGCGCCTCGAACGCGAGCTCGCCCGCGCCTCGCGCCGCACCGCCGCCGTGAAGGAGACCGACCGATGACCGCCACCCCCGCGCCGCCGGTGCTCACCGTCGAAGACCTCACCGTCGTGTACGAAGTGGACGAACCGGTGACCGCGGTGCGCAACGCCGGCCTCACCCTCCACCGCGGCGAGATCCTCGGCCTCGCCGGCGAGTCCGGCTGCGGCAAGACCACCCTCGCGTACGCCGTCAACCGCCTCCACCGCCCGCCCGCGCGCATCGCCTCGGGCCGCATCACCTTCCACGACCGCTCCGGCGAGGACGTCGACCTCCTCGCCCTCGACGACCGCGAACTGCGGGCCTTCCGCTGGGACAAGCTCTCCATGGTCTTCCAGGGCGCCATGAACGCCCTCAACCCGGTCGGCACCGTCCGCGCCCAGCTCCGCGACACCCTCCTCGCGCACCGGCCCCGCATGTCCCGCAAAGAGGTCCAGGGCCGCTCCGAGGAGGTGCTGCGCCGCGTCGGGGTCGACCCCCGGCGCCTCGGCTCCTACCCCCACGAGCTGTCCGGCGGCATGCGCCAGCGCGTCATGATCGCCATGGCCATGCTCCTGGAACCGCAGATCATGATCATGGACGAGCCGACCACCGCCCTCGACGTGGTCGTCCAGCGCGACATCCTCCGCGAGATCGTGCGCCTGCGCGACGAACTCGACTTCGCCGTCGTCTTCATCACCCACGACCTCCCGCTCCTGCTGGAGATCAGCGACCGCATCGCCGTCATGCTCGACGGCGAGATCGTCGAACTCGACACCGCCGCGGGGCTCTACCGCGACGCCAAGCACCCGTACACGCGGAAGCTCCTGGGCTCCTTCCCGAGCCTGTCGGGGGAGCGCGGCGCGTTCATCCGCACCGGCGTCGACCAGACCGCCGGCGCCCCGACCGAGGAGCGAGCATGACCAGCGTGCACGTCACCGACCTGGTGAAGGACTACACGATCCGGGGCGGCCTCAAGCGCACCCGGCTGCGCGCGGTCGACCACGTCAGCCTGGAGCTCACCCCCGGGCGCACCGTCGCGCTCGTCGGCGAGTCGGGCTCGGGCAAGTCCACGATCGCGAAGATCCTCACCCGCATGGAGACCCCCACCTCCGGCGGCGTGAAGGTCGTCCGCGACGACGGCACCGAAGTGGACAGGGCCGCGTACCGCCGCGAGGTCCAGATGGTCTTCCAGGACCCCTTCGCCTCGCTCAACCCGTTCCACTCCATCGAGCACCACATCGCCCGCCCGCTGCGCATCCACGACCGCACGGCCGCGGGGGAGGAGACTCGGCAGCGGGTCCTGGAGATGCTCGAACGCGTCAACCTCACGCCCGCCGCGACCATCGCGCCCCGGCGCCCCCACGAGCTCTCGGGCGGGCAGCGCCAGCGGGTCGCCATCGCCCGCGCGCTCGCCCCCGGCGCCCGGGTCCTCATCGCCGACGAGCCCGTGTCCATGCTCGACGTCTCCATCCGCCTCGGCGTGCTCAACCTCCTGGGCCGCCTCCAGCGCGAGGACGACCTCGCCGTCCTCTACATCACCCACGACCTCGCCACCGCGCGCCACTTCTCCGACGAGATCACCGTCCTCTACCGCGGCCGCGTCGTCGAGCGCGGCCCCGCCGACGCCGTCATCCTCGACCCGCACCACGAGTACACGAAGCTCCTCGCCGCCGCCGCGCCCGACCCCGAACGGCTCGGCCGCGTCACCGCCGACGCGCCCGTCGACCGCGACGCGATCGACAACGGCGCCTGCTACGACCACTTCGCGGGCGAATGGCGCGAGGCCGGCGTCCCCGCCGCGGAGGCGCGGGCCGCCGTCCGCGACTGACGACTCGCGGGACCGGCGCTCCCGCGAGACCGCACACCCACAACCGATGTGAAGGACCCACATGACCTACCTCCCCGCGACGTTCCGTCCGCTCCACGAGGGCTGGACCCTGACCGCCGCCGCGCTCCCCGCGGACGCGCCCGTCGACGCCGCGGCGCTGGCCGCGGGCGTCCCGGCGGCCGTGCCGGGCGAGGCGCACCTGGACCTGCGCCGCGCCGGACTCGTCGCCGACCCCTTCGACGGCGACAACGAGGCCGCCCAGCAGTGGATCGGCGACACCTCGTGGCGCTTCACCACCGCGTTCACGTGGACCGACGACGGATCGGACCGCCACGACCTGGTCGCGCACGGCCTCGACACCGTCGCCACCGTGCTGCTCAACGGGACCGAGGTCGCCCGCACCGAGAACATGTTCCGCTCCTACCGCTGGGACGTGCGCGGGCTGCTGCGCGACGGGGAGAACACCCTCGCCGTGGTCTTCGCCGCCCCCGTGCCCGAGACCCTCGCCCGCGCCGAGCGCGACGGCGCCCTGCCGAGCACCAACCACCACGAGTACAACCAGCTCCGCAAGATGGCCTGCTCCTTCGGCTGGGACTGGGGCATCGACGTGGCCGGCGCCGGGATCTGGAAGCCCATCGGCCTCGACTCCTGGACCGGCGCCCGCGTCGCCGCCGTCCGCCCCCTGGTCGACGTCGCCGAGCGCGGGGACGGCGGCCACGACGGCGTCCTCACCGCCCACGTCGACATCGAGCGCGCCGGCGCCGACGGCGACGTCGAGATCCTCGTCGTCCTCGTCGACCCCGACGGGCGCCCCCTGGAGACCGCCGCCACGGTCCCCGCCGGATCGGACTCGGCCACCGTCGTGATCGACGTCCCGCACGTGCGCCGCTGGTGGCCCGCCGGCCACGGCGACCAGCCCCTCTACGACGTCATCGTCGAAGCCGGCCAAGGCGCCTGGCGCGGCCGCGTCGGCTTCCGCACCGTCGCGCTCGACACCGAGCCCGACGCCGCCGGCGCCCCCTTCGACCTCCGCGTCAACGGCGAGCGCGTCCTCGTGCGCGGCGCCAACTGGATCCCCGACCACGCCTTCCTCACCGAGGTCGACCGCGACCGGTACGCCCGCCGCGTCGCCGACGCCCTGGAGGCCAACGTCAACCTCCTGCGCGTGTGGGGCGGCGGCATCTACGAGTCCGACGACCTCTACGACCTCGCCGACGAGCACGGCCTGCTCATGTGGCAGGACTTCCTCTTCGCCTGCGCCGCCTACAGCGAGGACGACCCGCTCCGCTCCGAGATCGAGGCCGAGGCCCGCGAGCAGGTCACCCGCCTCAGCCCCCACCCGTCCCTGATCCTGTGGAACGGCAACAACGAGAACACCTGGGGCTCGGTCGACTGGGCCTGGGCCCACCGCCTCGGCGGCCGCGGCTGGGGCGACGCCTACTACACCGAGGTCCTGCCCGGCGTCCTCGCCGAACTCGACCCCACCCGGCCCTACTCGCCCGCGAGCCCCCACTCCTTCGGCGACTACCGCCACCCCAACGACGAGCGCTACGGCACCATGCACGTGTGGGACGTGTGGAACCGCGCCGACTACTCGGTCTACGCCGACTACCGGCCCCGCTTCGTCTCCGAGTTCGGCTTCCAGGCCCCGCCCGCGTGGTCGACCCTCGCCGCGGTCGTCCACGACGAGCCCCTGGACCCCTTCGGCCACCAGATGCTCGTGCACCAGAAGGCCCACCTCGGCAACGCCAAGCTCCAGCGCGGCTGGCAGGGCCACCTCCCCGACCCCCAGTCCATCGAGGACTGGCACTGGACCACCCAGCTCAACCAGGCCCACGCCATCCGCTTCGGCGTCGAGCACTTCCGCTCCCTCACGCCCCACAACACCGGCACGATCCTGTGGCAGCTCAACGACAACTGGCCCGTGGTCTCCTGGGCTGCGGTCGACTTCGCCGAGCAGCGCAAGCCCCTGTGGCACGCCCTGCGCGACATGTACGCCCCGCGCCTGGCCACCCTCCAACCCCGGCCCTCCGCCAAGGCCCTCGCCGAGGCGTGGGAAGGACTCCCGCCCGAACGCGACGCGCTGGCGCTCGTCCTCGTCAACGACACCGGCGAGGACTACGAGGGGGCCTTCACGGTGGTCCGCGAGACCTTCGACGGGAACGTGCTCGCCAAGGCCGAGGTCACCGCGTCGGTCCCCGCCCGCGGCGCCGCCACGGTCCCCGTCCCCGCCGAGGTCGCCGCGTTCAGTGACCCGGCCGCCGAGGCCGTGGTCGCCGTCGCCGCCGACGGCGCCTTCGCCCCGGCCCACCACTACGGCACCGAGGTCCTGCACCAGCGGCTCGACCCCGACCCGCTCCGCGTCGAAGCCGTCGAAGAGGACGGGGCCGTGGCGCTCCGGATCACCGCGGCCTCGCTCGCCCGCGACGTGTTCTGCCACGCCGACACCGTCGACCCCCGCGCCCGCGCCGACCGCGGCATGGTCACCCTCCGCGCGGGCGAGACCGCCGTCATCCGCGTCGAGACCCCCGCCGGGGCCGCGCCCGACGCGTTCGCCGCCGCCCTGCGCTGCGCGAACGACCTGCTTTAGAACACCGATCCGCCGCCCGGCCGCGAGGCCGGGCGGCGCCGCGAGGAGACACGCCATGCGATGGTCCACGAAGGACTTCGACCTCGAGTTCGCCACGGCGGCCGACGCACCGGTCAGCCTCCGCTCGCTCACGCCCGCAGGGGCTCCCGGCCCGACCGCCGCCACCCCGCCCCTCGTCGAGGTCCAGGTCCTCGGCCACGGCCGCTTCCCCGGCAGCCACCGCTACTCCTGCACCACCGTCGGCGCGCGCCTGCGCTACACCGGCCACGACCTCGCCGACGGCGCCCTCCGCCTCCACCAGGCCGACCCCGTCACCGGCCTCCACGCCACCAGCGTCTTCGCCCCCTCCGACGGCGCGGTCCGGACCTGGACGGTCCTGCGCGCCGGGGACCGCCCGGTCACCGTCCAGGCCGTCACCTCCCTCGTCCTGGGCACCTTCGTGAACGAGGCGACCGCGGTGGACGACCTCGACGTCCTGTGGGGCGACAACGACTGGGTCGCCGAGTCCCGCTGGCACCGCGCCCCGCTCCGCGAGGTCGGCCTGCCCGCCATGGACCCCGCCGTGCACCACCACATGAACCGCGCCCGCATGGCCGTCACCACCCGCAGCTCCTGGTCCACCGGCGAGCGCCTGCCGACCGGCCTCATCACCGGACGCGGCACCGCGCTGGCCTTCCAGATCGAGCACAACGGCGCCTGGCACTGGGAGGTCGGCGAGGACCGCACCGGCGCCTCGCTCGCGCTCCTGGGCCCCACCGACGCCGAGCACCAGTGGAGCACCACGCTCGCCCCCGGCGCGACGTTCACCTCAGTGCCCGTCGCCGTCACCCTCGCGCACCACGCCGACGACCCGGTGGGCGCCGCCCTCGCCGCGCTCACCGCCCACCGCCGCTCCCTCACCGCCGCGAGCGGCACCGCCGGACTCGACGGCCCGCTCCCGGTCGTCTACAACGACTACATGAACACCCTCATGGGCGACCCGACCGCCGCGAAGGTGCTCCCGCTCGCCGAGGCCGCCGCCAAAGCCGGTGCGGATTACTACTGCATCGACGCGGGCTGGTACGACGACGATGCCGGCGGCTGGTGGGACGCCGTGGGCGCCTGGGAGCCCAGCGCCTCGCGCTTCCCCGACGGTCTCGGCGCCGTCCTCGACCGCATCAGGGACCTCGGCCTCGTCCCCGGGATCTGGCTCGAACCCGAGGTCGTCGGCGTCCACTCCCCGCTCGCCGACACGCTGCCGGCCGACGCGTTCTTCCAGCGCGGCGGCCACCGCGTGGTCGAGCACGGCCGCTACCAGCTCGACCTGCGCCACCCGGCCGCCCGCGCGCACCTCGACGCCGTCGTGGACCGCCTTGCGGGCATGGGGGTCGGCTTCTTCAAGCTCGACTACAACATCATGCCCGGACCGGGCACCGACACCGGCGGCCTCGCCCCCGGGGCGGGCCTGCTGGAGCACTGCCGCGCCTACTTGGACTGGCTCGACGCCGTCCTCGCCCGCCACCCGGGCCTGTTGATCGAGAACTGCGCCTCCGGCGGCATGCGGGCTGACTACGCGACCCTCTCCCGCCTCCACCTCCAGTCCACATCAGACCAGCAGGACCCGCTGCTGTACCCCGCCATCGCCGCCGCCACCCCCGCCTCGATCCTCCCCGAGCAGGCCGGGCACTGGGGCTACGCGCAGCCCGAGATGAGCGCCGAGGAGTCCGCGTTCACCCTCGTCGCGGGCCTCACCGGGCGGCTGTACCTCAGCGGGCACCTCGCCCGCATGGACGAGGAGCAGCTGGCGCTCGTCGCCACCGCCGTCGCCGCGCACCGCGAGCTCCTGCCGCACACCGCCGCCGCGGTCCCGTCCTGGCCCCTCGGCCTCGACCACCGCGGCCCCTGGCAGGCGTTCGCGCTCCACACCGCCGACACCGCGGTCGTCACCGTGTGGCGCCTCCCGGGCGCCCCGGCCGCGCTCGAACTCCCGCTCCCGGCCCTGCGCGGGCACCAGCTCACGTGCGACCAGGTCTTCCCGGCCCCCGGCACGCCCGGAACGGGCGAGTGGAGCCGCGCCTGGAACGCCGCCGACGGGGTCCTGCGCATCGCCACCGACGTCCCGGCCCCCACCGCCCGCGTCCTGCGCCTGACCAAGGCGCCCTAGACCAAGGCGCTCTAAGACAGCGCGTCCAAGAACAGCGCGCCCTAGGACATCCGCTCGGGCGGCCCGCCGGTGCGCTCCCGGTAGGCCGCCACGATCTCGTCCTCGACGTCCTCCCCGGACCGGAGCCGCACCAGCAGCGGCACCGCCCAGTGGAGGTCCGCCGCGTCGAACTCCACCGCGAACAGCGGATTCAACCCGTCCGCGTCGACCACGTTCGCCAGCGGCACCCGCCCGCCCGCGTTCACCGCGTGCGGACCGACCGAGAACGACACCACCGAGTGCGCGCCCGCCGCGTGCAGCCCCACCTCGACCGGGTGCGGCCAGCTCCCGGACCCGGTGCGCGCGAGCACGAGGAACCGCGGGGGAGGTGCGGGCCGCTTCCGTTTCGCCATCGGGCCATTCAACCAGCTCAGCAGATGAGGCGCGAACGGAACGCCTCGGCCACGGCGTGCGCCCGGTCGTGCACCCCGAGCTTGCGGAAGAGCCGCTTCGCATGGCACTTCACGGTGTCGATCGACAGGAACAGCTCGGTCGCGATCTGCGCGTTCGACTTCCCGTCGCTCATCGCCCGCAGCACCTGGACCTCCCTGGGCGTCAAGCGGTTCGGGCGCGGGCGCATCGCCTGGACAGGGATCGCCGCGGCGGCGCGGACCGCCCCGGGGAACGTCAGGATGATCGACCGCGCCACCGAGGCGGTGAGCTGGTCGGTCTCCGTCCCCAGGCCGCACACCAGCGCGTTCGTGCCCGACGCGATGGCCCGGGACGCCGTGAACGGCGAGATCGGGCCCGTGAGCACCACCTCGGTGTACGGGCTCTGCGCCCGCACGGTGCTGGTGAACATCACCGGGTCCGCCCCGATGAACGCGAGGTCGACCACCACGAGGTCGGTGGGGGCGCGGCGGTGGAGCTCCAGCAGCTCGGGCACGTCGGCGGCCGTCGCGACCGAGCGCGCGACCCCCATGTAGTCGGCGCAGGCGGCGATCTGTCCCTGGGCCGCCGCCGTCGCGAGCCCGACGATCATCGTCTTCACTGCGTCCTGCCTTTCACTGGGAGAGGTGAATTCGGCGATCGAAGTCCGGCGCCGGACGCGGCACCTTCGCCGGTTCGCGCCTTTCACCCCGATTTGCAACCGCCCCATACTGTCCGGCGCCCTTGCCTGACGCCATATAGATTGACGCTTGAGCGCGGATGCGGTCGTTGGCTCACGGGACAGCGTTTCGGCCGTCCGGTTGTTCCGGGGCACAGTTCGTCCGACACGGTTCCCATCGAGACGGCGAAGGCGGCGGACGTGACAGCGGAGATCATCGAGTCGACCAGCAGGACCGCGGAAGAGGTCATCCGGCGGATCGGCGGGGGCGTCCCCGCGCTCGCCGACCGCATCACCGGGCGCATCTTCGCGGAGATCCCGATCTACGCCTCGGGCGCGATCGCGACCCGCGAGGCGGTGCTCCAGTCCGTGGTGTCCAACGTCGAGGACGCGTTCGACCGCCTCTCGGGGCAGAAGTTCGACCTCGCGGCGGCGGTCAAGACCGGCCGGGTGCGGGCGCAGCAGGGCCTCCCGCTCGCGGACCTGCTCACCTCGTTCCGGATGGGCTACGACGAGACGTGGGGCGCGATCATCCGCGCCGCGCGCGCGGCCCCGGCGATCCCCGCCGACGACATCGTCGACCTGTCCCACAACTGGTTCCACCTGCACAACCTGGTGGGCGACACGCTCATCCACGCCTACCGCGAGGAGGCCCAGCACCTCCTGCTCACCCGCGAGCGCGAGCGCGCGGCGCTGGTGAACGTGCTGCTCTCCACCGACGTCGGCCTCGCCACCGTGGTCGAGGTCGCCGACAAGCTGCGGCTCCCGGTGGAGGGGGTCTTCGTGGTGGTCGCGGCGGCGACCGGCCTCGGGAAGGACCCGATCCCGCGGGTCGACTCGAACCTGGCGGCCATCGACGTGGGCTCGGTCTGGCACCTGACCCAGGACGCGCTGGTCGGGGTGCTCTCACTGGAGAAGGCGACGCGCATGGGCCCGGTCCTGGAGGTCCTGGGCCGCCACGCCTCCGGCCCGGTCGGCGTCAGCCCGGTCTTCGCGCCGCTGCGGCGCGCGGCGTGGGCGCTCGGCCTGGCGCAGCTCGTGCTGCGCCGCCACTCGGGCGCCGCGGCGGTCGAGCAGTTCAAGGACAACCCGATGAACGTGCTCGTGGCCTCCGCTCCCGATGCGGCGCAGGAGACCTCGCGGACCATCCTGGGCGGCCTGCTGCGCCTGCCGGCCGAGCGCCGGGACCTGCTGCTGGAGACGTTCACCGCGTGGATCGAGTCGGGCGGCTCGGCGCAGGCCACCGGCGAGCTGCTGACCTGCCACCCGAACACCGTCCGGCACCGCCTGCGCCGCATCGAACTCGCCACGGGCAAGCACCTCACGCACCCGGGCGAGATCGCCGAACTCGTGGCCGCCTGCCACGCCTGGACCCAGCTTCCGCCGCAGTCCTGGGAGTAACGCAGTCTGGGGAGTAGTGCGGTCTGGGGGTAACGCAGTCTGGGGAGTAGTGCGGTCCTGAGATCCAAGGACCGCACTACTCCCCAGACCGTCCCCCGTTCACGGGTGCGCGGCTACCCAGTGGCCCTCGTCGACCTCGGTCAGCGGCGCGGGGTCGAGGTCGCGGTCGCCGTCCGCCTCCAGCTTCTCGGGCACGGCCTCGCTGTCGGACCACTTGCGGTGGAGCTGCGGCACGGAGGCGAGGAGGTTGCGCGAGTACGGGTGCCGCGGGTCGGTGAAGACCTTCCCGGTCGTCCCCGACTCGACCACCGCGCCGTGGCGCATGATGACCACCCGCTCGCTGATGTAGTTCGCCAGCGAGAGGTCGTGGGTGATGAACAGGACGCCCAGGCCGCGCTCCTTCAGCTCGCCGAGGAGGTTGAGCACGTCAATGCGGGTGGAGGCGTCGAGCATGCTGATGATCTCGTCGGCCACGAGCACCTTGATGTCCAGCAGCAGCGCGCGGGCGATGAGCATCCGCTGGAGCTGCCCGCCGCTGAGCTGGTGCGGGTACTTGCCGAGGACCGAGCCGGGGTCGAGCCGCACGCCCTGGAGCACGTCCTCGACCCGCGCGGTCCACTCGGCGCGCTTGACGTCGGCGAAATACGACTCCCGGACGGTCTCGAAGATCCTGTCGGCCTTGAAGATCGGGTTGTAGCTGCTGAACGGGTCCTGGAACACGCCCTGCACCCGCCGGTAGTACGCCTTGCGGGCCGCGTGCCCGCGGGCGGTGACGTCCTCGCCGTCCAAGAGGATCTGCCCCTTGGTGACCGAGGTCAGCTGGAGGACCATCTTCCCGATCGTGGTCTTGCCGCTGCCGGACTCGCCGACGACCGACAGGACCTCGCCGGGGGCGATGTCGATGCTGACGTCGCGGACGGCCGTCAGGCGCTTGGAGCCGAGCGCGCCGACCCGGTACGACTTCCACACGTGCTTGAGTTCGAGCATGTCAGTTCGCCTTCCAGCACGCGACCTCGTGGCCCGCCTCGACCTGGACCACCGGCGGCTCGGCCTCGCACTCCTCGGAGGCGAGCGGGCACCGGTCGCGGAAGCGGCACCCGGTCGGCGGGTGCAGCAGGTGCGGGGGCTTGCCGGGGATGCTCTGGAGCCGCTCGTCGCCGTACTCCAGGCCCACCTCGGGCAGGGCCCCGATGAGCGCCTTCGTGTAGGGGTGCTTGGGGGACTTGATGATCGTCTCGGCCGGGGCCTTCTCGACGATCCGGCCGGCGTACATGACCATGATGGTGTCGGCGATCTGGTACACCAGGGACAGGTCGTGGGTGACCACGATCATCGACTTGACGAACCCCATGTCGCGGAAGCGGACCAGCGTCTCGGCGACGGCCTTCTGGTTGGTGACGTCGAGCGCGGAGGTGACCTCGTCGGCGATGAGCAGGCTCGGGTCGAGCAGGGTCGACAGCACCATGACGACCCGCTGCTTCATGCCGCCCGACAGCTCGATCGGGTAGTTGTCGAGGACCTTCTCGCCGAGCCCCACCAGCTCCAGGCGCGACACCAGCTCGTCCTTGAACACGCGGTACGACTTCCCGCGGGCCCGCAGCAGCTCGCTCGTCATCTTCCCGATCTTGCGGGTCGGGTTGAGCGCGCTCATGGAGTACTGCGGGATGATCGAGACCTCCTTCCAGCGGCGGGCGTTCATCGCGCGGTCGTCGCCGATGGGCAGCTCGTCGCCGTCGAGCACGGCCGTGCCGCCGACGTGCCGCATCCGGCCGTCGAGGCGGATGAGGCTCTTGCCGAGGGTGGTCTTGCCGCAGCCGGACTCGCCCGCGAGGCCGACGATCTCGCCGTCCGCGAGGGAGAACGAGACCCCGTCGAGGGCGCGCACGTCGCCTTTGAGGGTGCGGTAGTGGACCTTGAGGTCCGCCACTTCCAGGGTCATGGCTACATCTCCCTGAGCTTGGGGTTGAAGACCTCGTCGAGGCCGACGTTGGTGATGTACAGGGCCCCGACGATGAGCGTGATCGCCAGGCCGGGCGGGACGAACCACCACCACAGGCCGAGGTGGAGCGAGCTCCACGCCATCGACTGCTGCATCATGGTGCCGAGCGAGACGGCGTTGGCGGGCCCGAGGCCGATGAAGTCGAGCATCGCGGCGAACAGGATCGCGCCGCCGAACAGCAGGATCATCGACATGAGCAGGTAGGACGCCATGTTCGGCATGATCTCCCGGACGATGATCTGCCCAGAGCGCTTGCCCGTCAGCCGCGCCAGGTCCACGTAGTCGCGGTTCGCGAGCGTGAACGTCTGGGCGCGGACGGCCCTCGCCACCCACGGCCACGAGAAGATCCCGATGATGACCGCCTGCGTGACGACCCCGCGCACCTCCAGGTAGGAGCTGATGACGATGAGCACGGCGAGCGCGGGCAGCACCAGGACCACGTTGGTGATCATGTTGAGGACCTCGTCGACCAGGCCGCCGCGGTAGCCGGCGGTGAAACCCACGGCCAGTCCGATGACGAACGAGATGCCGCCGCCGAGCGTGCCGACCAGGTACGAGGACCGGAGCCCGTGCACGAACTGCGTGAACACGTCCTGCCCGAAGTACGTGGTGCCGAACCAGTACTCGCCCGACGGCGCCTCGGACTTGGGGCCGACGTACTCGTTGGGGGAGTCGGACAGGAAGAGCGGCCCGATGAGCCCGAGCAGGAGCAGCGCGAGCACGAGCGAGAGGCCGATCGCGACCTTCGGGTTGCGCAGCGCGAAGTACAGGTGCTCGTTGCGGCGCCCGACCGGTTCGGTCTGGAGGACGACTTCGGCGCTCATGACTGGCCTCCTTCGAGTCCGAGGCGGGTGCGGGGGTCGACCAGGACGTACACGACGTCGGCCAGGAAGTTGAAGACGAGCACGCCGATCACGATGAACAGCAGGATGCCCTGGAGCAGGAAGAAGTCCTGGCTGCTGATGGCGTTGAGCAGGAGGCTCCCCAGGCCCGGGTACGCGAACACGACCTCGGTGACCAGCGCGCCGCCGACCACGACGCCCAGTTGCAGGGCCAGGCCGGTGATCTGGGGCAGGACGGCGTTGCGGAACGCGTACCGGCGCACCAGCCGGTTCGGGGCGCCGAGCGCCTGGAGGTAGTTCGAGTAGTCCGACTCCAGCTCGTAGATGACCAGGTTGCGCATGCCGATCGCCCAGCCGCCCAGGGCGACCACGAAGAGCGAGAGGAACGGCAGGAACCAGTGGTGCACCAGGTCGACGATGAACGTCCACGTGAACGCCGGGGTGAGCGCGAAGCTGTAGCCGCCGGCCACGGGGAACCAGCCCAGGATGATGCCGCCGACCCACGCGAGCAGGATCGCCAGCCACATGTACGGCACCGCGGTGAGCACGTACCCGATCGGCAGCGCCCCGTTGTCGAGGAGCTTGTTGCGGGCGGCCATGGCGCCCAGCGCGTTCCCCACGAACCAGCTCAGCAGGATCGAGGGCAGCAGCAGCGCGAGCGTGTACGGCAGGGCGTCGGCGACGACGGTCGCCACCGGGGAGGGGAAGGCGAAGACGCTGACGCCGAGGTCGCCGCGGAACAGCGCGGCCCAGTAGTTGAGGTACTGCTGCCACAGCGGCACGTCGAGGCCGAACAGCTCGTTGAAGTACCCGCGCATGGCCTCGGAGGACTCGAGGTTGGCGACGGAGTTGCGGGTGAGCATCCGCGCGACCGGGTCGCCGGGCATGAGCCGGGGGACGGCGAAGTTGATGGACACGGCGATGACGAACGTCAGTCCGTAGATGAGCAGTTTGCGCCTGAAGTAGCGGCCCAAGGGAACTCCTAGCGACAGGGCCGGGCGGGGCCGCGCGGCCCCGCCCGGCGGGGACTACTCGGCGAGCTTGAGTTCGGTGAGCATGTAGATCGCGCCCATGTTCCACAGGCTGTTCCACATGGAGGGGAACACCTTCGGGCCCTCGCCCTCCTCGGAGGGCCAGTTGGTCCAGACGCTGTTGTTCACCTGGGACCAGGCGCCGTTGTACCAGACCGGGATGGCCGGCATGTCGACCAGCGCGTGGCGCTGGAGCTCGGAGAGGATCTCCTGGTACCGCGGGTCCTCCGCGGCGGTCGCGGCCAGCTCCTCGGTGAGGGCCCACGCCGCCTCGTTCGTCCAGCGCGAGAAGTTCGCCGTGGACTGGCTGTCGAGGACGGGGAGCTGGAACAGGTACCGGTAGTGGGTCCACGGCGTGTGGCTGGTCCCGCTCCAGTTGTTGAGCATGAGCTGGAAGTCCCCGGTGGTGCGGGCGTCGTCGACGGCGCCGGCGTCCATGAACTCCTCGACCACGTTGATGCCCGCGTTGCGCAGGTCGCCGGCCATGGAGCGGGCGGCCTCCTCCCAGTCGGTCCAGCCGGTGGGCACGTTGAGCTTGAACTCGATCGGGTCGCCGTTCAGGGTCTCCACGAACCCGTCGCCGTCGGCGTCCTGGTATCCGGCCGCGGCCAGGATCGAGGCGGCCTCGCCGGTGTCGAACGAGAACCCGACCTCGGAGATGACGGTCTGGTCGAGGTACTTGTCCCAGATCGGCAGCAGCCCGGTGGGGTTGGCGGCGGCCACGAGTCCGGAGTAGACGGAGTCGACGATCTTCCCGGTGTCGATCGCGAACGCCATGGCCCGGCGGAACTCGGGGTCGTTCAGCGGCTCGACCGTGGTGTTGGGGATGAGCATCGCGGTGTTCGCCGAGAGCATGTACGGCGCCTCGGGGTAGTACGTGCTCAGGTCGGGGTTGGAGGCGATGAGGTCCTGGATGCCGGGCAGGAAGTTGTTGGAGATGTCCAGCTCGCCCTGCGCCATGAGGTTGAGGGTGACCTCGTTGGAGGTGTTGACGATGTCGACGATGAACTTGGGCGCGACCTCCAGGCCCAGCGCCTCGGTGGCCCACCAGTCGTCGCGGCGGGCCCACGCGAGCCGGTCCTGGTCGAAGCTGTGGACGGTGTACGGGCCGGAGACGACCGGGTTCTCGTTCGCGCCGGTCAGCAGCTCCTCCTCCGACAGCGCGGAGAACACGTGCTCGGGCACGATCTGCTCGGCCCACAGGAAGTTGTTCCACTCCTGGTGGCGCGCTTCGGTGAAGGTGAAGACCACGGTGACGTCGTCGACGGCCTCGACGGAGGCGAGCCAGTCCCAGATGTTGGCGTAGGGCACCGCCTCGATCTGGCCCAGCTCGGCGGTGTACTTGACGTCCTCGGCGGTGAGCGCCTCGCCGTCGGACCACTTGATGCCGGGCCGGAGCTTGAGGGTGTACACCAGCTCCTCGGTCCACTCGCCGGACTCGGCGAGCCAGGGCGTGAGCTCGGTGGTGTTGGGGTCGAAGAGGAACAGGGTCTCGTAGCCCAGGCCGTTGAGGCCGGTGACCTCGCCGGGGGTGATGGTGTTCCAGTCCGCGGGCGGGCCCCACGCGGTGCCGGTGGAGTAGAGGGTCTGGTTGCGCGGGAACTCGTCCATCGAGAGGTCCGCGGGGTCCTCGTCGCCGGTGCTCTCGTCGGTGCACGCCGCGGCCGCGAAGGCGGTGCCCGCGGCGAGGGTGAAGATCGTACGCCTTCTGATCATCTTCTGCTCCGCTGTAGATCGAGGGATTGGCGGGACCCGGCTCTGACGCTGCTGCGGCGACGCGGTCGTCGGTGCGGGTGCGCGCGCAACTTAACCGGGTCAGTGATGGCACTGAATCATGAGCGTCTATGCGTGTCAAGAGAGGAGCGCGAAATCCCGGGACGTTGGCCCGAAAATCAAGCCATTTTCTCAAATATTGAGAACCATCGAAACTCTTTAGTTCGCCAGAGCCCCCGCCGCCGCAGCGGAACGCCGCGTCGGCGTGGTCGCAGCTTGATTGCAAAGAGACCTTCGATATTGACGAATCTGGATATTTCGTGTACTGTGTTCCTCGCTTATGCGGTTAAGCGCCGGCCCCTCCCCTCGTGCGACCGCTTTCCCCCGGGCCGCCCCGGCGTGTCCTGGAACGCCCCGGGCCCTCCGGCGTGCGGCCGGTTCGGCGGGTCGTCATACGATCGTCGCTACTCGCAGCCCCAGGGGAGGACCGATGTCGGAAGCGAACGACTACGCCGCACGGCTGGCCGGGCACCGGGCCGAGCTGGCGCAGGCGACCGCCGCGCCCGCCGAGCACGAGGCGGTGCCCGTGACCGCGGAGTCCGGCGACGGGCACGTGCGCGTGACCCTCGGGGCGGACGGGCGCGTGGAGTACATCGAGGTGAGCCCCAGGGGGTTCCGCGAGGGCTCGGACTTCATCGCCGAGCACGTGCGGCTCGCGCTCAACGCCGCCCTCGACCAGCGCGCCGCCATGGTCGGCACCGAGGAGCGCGTCCCCGACCTCGCCGCCGTCGACGCCTCGCTCGCGGAGGTCCAGGACGCCGCGGTGCCGCGGTTCGGGGCCATGAGCGATTCGATCACGCAGGTGCTGGCCAAGCTCAACGGGAACCGGTGACGCCGCCTCCGGTGGCGCGCCATGACATGAATCCCGCTCCGGTATGGTGGCGGGTCGGGAGGTCGGAATGTTCGGGGAAGACCGGATTGCGGAGCAGCTCTCGCAGGTGCGCGAGAGCCTGTCGCAGCGCGCCGAGATGCCCGGGGCCCAAGCGGAACCGATCCTGACGGAGGCGTCAGACGGCCGCATCAAGGTCACGCTCGGCACCGACGGCCGCTTCGAGCGCATCAAGATGACGCTCAGCGCCCTCAAGGACGGCCCGGACGCCCTGGTGCACCAGCTCACCGTCGCCGTCAACGACGCGCTCGACCAGCGCGCCGCGCAGACCGCCGCCACCGGGCCCGCGCCCGACATGGCGGCGATGAACGAGCAGGCCGCCCGGATGCAGGACGCGTCCGTGCGGCAGTTCCAGGACATGAACGCCGCGATCGGCGACCTCATGGGCAGACTCTACGGAGGACGGTGACATGGGCGGCTTCGACGTCACCCCCGAGACCATCCGCCAGTCGGCGGACCAGCTCGACGCCGCGCGGGACGAGGTGCAGGCGCTCCTCGACCAGTTCACGGCCGCGGTCGAGCAGTACGCCGACGCGTTCGGCGGCGACATGATCGGCACCGCCGGCGGCCTGGGCCACCAGGCGTGCATGGACGCGGTCACCGAGTGCTTCACCACCAACATCGAGGACCTGACCGGCCTGTCGCAGGCGCTGCGCGAGATGGCGGACGACCACGAGGTCTCCGACGACGAGATCGCCGCCGTCTTCGCGCAGTTCCAGGGCGACCTCGGCACCGCCTGACCGACCCGTTCCCTTCTCTCCCTAGGAGCCTTCGCGCATGGGCCTGCAACTGCCCTCCGAACTCATCACCCTGCTGGGCATGCTCGGCTACGAGTGGCCCGAGTCCGACGAGGAGTCCCTGTTCAACCTGGCGGGGGAGTGGACCGGGATGGCCGACCAGATCGGCGGCCGGGTCGAGAACCTCCAGGCCGCGGCCCGGACCCTCCTGGAGAACAACACCGGCGCCCACGTCGACGCGTTCCAGGCCGAGTGGGAGGGCCACGAGTCGGCGCCCTCGAACCTCGCCGACGCCGGGGACCCGGCGAACATGCTCAACATCGGGCTCACCGTCATGGCCGCGATCGTGCTCGCGCTCAAGATCCAGGTGATCGTGCAGCTGGCGATCCTGGCGTTCCAGATCGCGCAGGCCATCGCGTTCGCGGCGGTGACCTTCGGGGCGTCGCTGGCGCAGATCCCGATCTTCAAGACCATCACCGGGGTCATCATCGACCAGCTGATGGGGATGGCGATCGACCGGGTGATGCATGCCGCCTAGGAGCAGGAGCGGGTCCGGGAGCACCCCGGACGGCGCCGCGAAGATCCTCACCAAGCCCCTCGACGACGCCGAGGTGTGGCGCACCCCCAAGCAGAAGGACCGCGGCGGGGGCAGCGGCGGCGGGGGCGGCAAGCCGCCGAAGCCGCCGAAGAAGGACCCCAACTTCCAGCCCAAGGCGCCCACGCGCATGGACCCCAGCGGCGACGTCGAGGCCGACCGGCTGCGGCTGCGCCAGGCCGTGCGCGACAAGATCGACGACGTCAGCGACCCGACCAACCCGGACGGCTGGTCCAAGAAGCAGCGCCAGCCGTGCGTCAGCGCCGTGTGGGACCGCGAGTCCGGGCGCATCTACTACAACCACAACAACCGCAAGGACCCCGTCGATCCCGACCGGCTCGACCCGATCCTCAGGCGGCGGTACGAGGACTACCAGAACCGGAACAACCCGAACTCCAACTGGAAGAACGACCTCGAAGAGAACCAGGACATGCACGGCGAGCCCGGGCAGCACTCCGAGAGCCGCGCCACCAACAAGGCCCTCAAGGACGCCCGCGCCGACGGCCGCGAACCCCGCCTCGAGGACTTCATGGTCGAGAACGGCCGCGTCACCAGCGACAGCCGCAGCGACCACAAGCAGCCGATGCCGTGCTGCGCCAACTGCACCCAGATGATCGACGGCGTCGACGGCAGCTCCGGCGGCTGGGACACCGACGCCCACGGCAAGAAGACGAAGCGCTCGGGTTGGGACGGAAGCTAGGATGGCCGCGTGAAACCGAATTACGACCCCGTCGCGCTCTCGGTGCCCGACGACGAGATCGGCATCGACGACCACCAGGTGTACTGGCACGGCTCGGAGAAGTTCACCGGGTTCACCGGCGAGGAGCTCGACAGCGGCAACTACGAGTACCAGAGCTTCAAGGACGGCTGGCTCGACGGTCCCAGCGGCGAGGTCACGCCCGACGGCGACCTAGTCGTCGAGGAGTGGTACCGCAAGAACTTCCTGTACGGCATCACCCGCCGCTACCGCGCCGACGGGACCCTCGCGACCGCCGTCGGCTACGAGTTCGGATACGCGGTCTGGACCGTGCGCTTCGACCTCGACGGCGCCACCGTCCTCGCCACCGAGTACACCTCGTTCAACGAGTCGCAGCTCAAGACCCTGAGCGGGTTCCGCACCCGCGTCCCCATGCCCCCGCTTCCGGGCCCCGAGTACGCCGCGGACCCGAACCGCCACTGATCCACCAGGCACGGTTCCGTCCGACCCGAGGACCGCGCGGCCGCGAGGCCCGCGGTCCTCTCGGCGTCCTCCCCCTTCCCGATCCGGCCCGCCGGCCGCGGCCCGATCGTCACGCCGGAACTTCCGAACGGCGACGATTCGGTATCGGCCCTGCCCGGCGCACCGGCCCGGACCCCGGTACCGGGCATATCGACGTACCTGCATCTCCTTGCGTCCCAGTGCTTTCGCTTCGCACCTCCCTCCACACCGGACTCACGATCGTGTTATCGGTCAAGGTCACGGATCGATCACGAACCTGAGTTATTGACACGACCGCCCCGTGAAACTAAGCTCTGGAAAATATCGGAAACTACTCCGAAACTTTCGCTCGGCACCGCAGGGCAGCCACGCGCTCCGGAGACGGACGCGGCGCTTCCCGCTGGGCGGAATACGGGGATCTCAAAGAGGAGAGACATGTCAGACGTTTTCGGGCGGACGCCGTTCAGACCGACCCGCCGCGGGCTCATCGGCATCTCGATCGCCGCCTCCAGCGCCCTCGCGCTCGCCGCGTGCAGCGACGACGACGGCGGCGAGGTGGACCTCGACGCCCAGAACAAGGGCGCGATGGACGACTTCGCCGCCGACATGCAGTTCAAGGCGACCGAGCCCATCACCCTGTCGGTCCTGTGGACCGAGTGGCCCGACCTCCCCATCACCGACACGTGGCAGTTCTTCACCGAGATCGAGAAACGCACGAACGTGAAGATGGAGGTCACCACCATCCCGTTCAGCGACGCCACCGACAAGCGCAACCTGCTGCTCAGCGCCGGCGACGCGCCCACGGTGATCCCGCTGGTCTACACCGGCGAGGAGAGCTCGTTCGTGTCCTCGGGAGCAGTGCTCCCGATGAGCGACTACGTCGACCGCATGCCCAACTTCCAGAAGTACGTGGAGGAGTGGGACCTCGGCGGGATGATCGACAACCTGAAGCAGGCCGACGGCAAGTACTACATGGTGCCGGGCCTCCAGGAGGTCTCCGTCCCCGTGTTCACGCTGGTCGTGCGCAAGGACGTCTTCGAGACCGTGGCCGGCGGCCTGCCCGAGACCTGGGACGAGATGCGCGAGGCCCTGGTCAAGATCAAGGCCGAGTACCCCGACTCCAAGCCCCTCGCGGACGGGTTCGAGGCCCAGTCCATGCTCAACTTCGCCTCCCACGCCTGGGGCGCGCGCGCCGGCTGGGGCTTCGGCAACGGCATGGTCGACGACGGCTCGGGCAAGCTCGAGTACACCGCCGTCACCGAGGGCTACAAGCAGATGGTCGAGTTCTTCCGCGGCCTCGTCGCCGACGGACTGGTCGACACCGACTCGCTCACCGCCTCCAACGACGGCAGCGGCGGCGGCAGCGTCGCCGAGAAGTTCGCCAACGACCTGGTGTTCGCCGCGTCCGGCTCGGCCGGGACGGCGATCGAGTTCGCGCAGGCCCTGAGCGCGACCGCCGGCGAGGGCAACTTCGAGGTCCTCCAGATCGCCCCGCCCGGGGGCCCGTTCGGCCAGGTGGTCGAGCCGCGCAACTTCTGGAACGGCTTCATGCTCAACTCCGAGATCCAGGACTCGGAGAACTTCCTCGCGATCCTCCAGTTCCTCGACTGGCTCTACTACAACCCCGAGGCCCGCGAGCTCATCCGCTGGGGCGTGCTCGACGAGACCTACACCAAGGCCGCCGACGGCACCATCACCCTCAACCCCGAGTACTCCCTCGACGCCTACAACATCAACCCCGGCGCCCCCACCGACATCCAGGCCGACCTCGGCTGGTCGAACTCGGTGTTCGCCGACTCCTCCGAGTCGCGCGCCCTCAAGGAGTCCTACAACGCGGCGGCCTTCGTCGGCTACATCGACTCGGTGCTCTCCACCCGCACCCCGCGCGAGCCCTCCCCGCCCGCGCCGCTCGACGAGATGGAGCTGGAGCAGTCCTCGCTGCTCGCCACGCCCCTCAAGGACACCGTCGACACCAACACCCTGAAGTTCATCATGGGCGAGCGCGACATCGCCGAATGGGACGACTACGTGGCCGAGCTGGAGGCCCAGGGCCTCCAGCAGTACGTCGACCTCATCAACGGTGCACGCGAGCGCTTCGAGGAGGAGAACTCCTGATCCGCTCGCCGGGGCGCGAGCCCCGGAGCGGACGGGAGGGAGAACGCATGCCCCTCACACAAGACGAGCAGTCCCCGCGGGCGTCGGCCCGCGGGGCGGGCGGGAGCCGCGGGTCCGACCGGCCCGCGCGCCCGCGCACGGGCACCCCGGTGCGACAGCCCCGGCGGCTCGACCGCAAGCGGCGCCAGACCTGGCGCGAGGCGTTCCGGCGCGACTGGCAGCTCTACAGCCTCGCGCTGGTCCCGCTGATCTTCTTCGCGATCTTCCGGTACGGGCCGATGATCGGCAACGTCATCGCGTTCCGGAAGTTCCGGCCCGGCGGGAGCATCTTCGGCGACGAATGGGTCGGCCTGCGCTACATCGAGATGTTCATCAACGACCCGACCTTCTGGCACGTGTTCGCGAACACCGCGATCCTCGGCGGGCTGACCCTCCTGGTCTGCTTCCCGCTGCCGATCGCCCTCGCGCTCCTGCTCAACGAGGTGCGCAAGCAGCACTTCAAGAAGATCGTGCAGTCGATCTCGTACCTGCCGCACTTCCTGTCGATCGTCATCGTCGTCGGCATGGTCATGCAGCTGCTCTCGCTGGAGGGCACGGTCAACCAGATCATCGGCGCGTTCGGCGGGGAGGCCATCCCGTTCATCCAGCGGCCCGAGTGGTTCCGCACCATCTACGTCGGGTCCGAGGCGTGGCAGACCGTCGGATGGGGCACGATCCTCTACCTGGCGGCGCTCACCACGATCGACGAGTCCCTGTACGAGGCGGCGCGGATCGACGGCGCGGGCCGGTGGCGCCAGACCTGGCACGTCACGCTGCCGGGCATCCGGCCGACCATGATCACGCTCCTGGTCCTCAACATCGGGTCGTTCCTCAACGTCGGGTTCGAGAAGGTCTTCCTGCTCTACAACCCGCTGACGTACGAGACGGCCGACGTCATCTCGACCTACCTCTACCGGGTCGGCCTGATGTCGAACAATCTCAGCTACGCGGCGGCGATCGGCCTGTTCCAGGCCCTGATCGGCCTCGTGATGGTGCTTTCCGCGAACCTGGTCTCGCGGCGGATAACGGGGACGAGCCTGTGGTGACCGACATCAGCGCGAACGACACGACCAAGGCCCCGCGGCGGCGCCCCGGGCAGATCGAGTCGCGCGGGACCCGCGTGTTCGGCGCCTTCAACGCCGTCTTCCTCGTCGTCCTGTGCCTGCTCATGCTCTACCCCTTCATCACCGTGCTCGCCCAGTCCTTCAGCGCGGCGGAGGCGATCAAGGCCGGCCAGGTGAGCTTCTGGCCCGTCGGCTTCAACATCGACACCTACACCGCGGTGGCCAAGAACGAGCAGTTCTGGCGCAACTACGGCAACACGGTGCTGTACACCGTGGTCGGCACGGCGATCGCCATGACCCTGACCACGACCTACGCGTACGTGCTGTCGAAGAAGCACCTCAAGGGGCGCAAGGCCCTCATCGGCATCGCCGTGTTCACGATGTTCTTCAACGGCGGCCTGGTGCCGAACTACGTGCTCATCTCCGGGCTCGGGATGAAGAACACCATGTGGGCCATCGTGCTCCCGGGCGCGATCTCGGTCTTCAACCTGCTGGTCATGAAGTCGTTCTTCGAGAGCCTGCCGACCGAGCTGGAGGAGGCCGCGCAGATCGACGGGCTCGGCTGGTACGGCATCTTCGGGCGGATCGTGCTCCCGCTCTCGAAGGCGGTCATCGCCACGATGGTGCTGTTCTACTCGGTCGCGTTCTGGAACGACTGGTTCGCCGCGTTCCTGTACCTCGACAAGAGCGAGCTGTTCCCCGTGACGCTGTTCCTGCGCAACCTCATCGCGGGGGCCTCGACCTCGGCGTCCGAGGGCGCGGCGGCGGCGGGGACGACCACGGCGTCGGTCTCGGCCAACATCCAGGCGGTGACGATGATCCTCACCGTCATCCCGATCCTGTGCATCTACCCCTTCGTGCAGCGCTACTTCGTGTCCGGCGTCATGCTGGGCTCGGTCAAGGGATGACGCGGACCGGGTCTGCGCCTCTAACTAAGGGAAACACCACATAATGACCATCGACATCGACAACACCGCCGCGTCCGCCCGGACCGGCCTCCTGCCGTGGCACGACCGCGGGCTCGGCAGGACCGAGCGCGCGGCGGCGCTCATCGCCGCCATGACGCTCGAGGAGAAGGCCGGGCAGCTCGTCGGCCTCTGGGTCGGCGCCGACGCCTCCGGCGGCGACGTCGCCCCGCACCAGAGCGAGATGGAGCAGGACGCGCCCTCGTTCGACGAGGTGATCGCGGACGGCCTGGGGCAGCTCACCCGCCCCTTCGGCACCCGCCCGGTCGCCCCCGAGCCGGGCGCGGCGTCCCTCGCCCGGGCCCAGCGGGCCGTCGTGGCCGCCAACCGCTTCGGCATCCCCGCGCAGGTCCACGAGGAGTGCCTGGCCGGCCTCGCCGCGTGGGGCGCCACCGCGTACCCGGTGCCGCTCTCGTGGGGCGCGAGCTTCGACCCCGACCTCGTGCACGAGATGGCCCGGCGCATCGCCCGCTCGATGCGCGCGGTCGGCGTCCACCAGGGCCTCGCGCCCGTCCTCGACGTGGTGCGCGACTACCGCTGGGGCCGCGTTGAGGAGTCGATCGGCGAGGACCCGTACCTCGTCGGCACCGTCGGCGCCTCCTATGTGGCCGGTCTGGAGGACGAGGGGATCGTCGCCACCCTCAAGCACTTCGCCGGGTACTCCGGCTCGCGGGCCGGGCGCAACCACGGCCCCGTCTCCGCCGGGCCCCGCGAGATGGCCGAGATCTTCATGCCGCCCTTCGAGACCGCGCTGCGCCACGGCCGGGCCCGCTCCGTCATGAACTCCTACGCCGAGGTCGACGGCATGCCCGCGGCCGGCGACCACGCGCTGCTGACGGACCTGCTGCGCGGCACGCTCGGCTTCGAGGGCGTCGTGGTCTCCGACTACTTCGCCGTCGCGTTCCTCCGCACGCTGCAGCGGGTCGCGGCCACCGACGGCGAGGCCGCCGCCCGCGCGCTGTGGGCCGGCATCGACGTCGAGCTGCCCTCCGTGGCCGCGTTCGGCGCCCCGCTCATCGCCGCGGTCCGCTCCGGCGACCTCGACGAGGCGCTGGTCGACCGGGCCCTGCTGCGCGTGCTGGAGCAGAAGATCGACCTCGGCCTCATCGAGGCCGACTACGACCCCGGGCCCGCCCCCGGCACCGCCTACGACACGGTCTTCGACAGCGAGGAGACGCGCGCGATCGCACTGCGCCTCGCCCGCGAGGCGGTCGTCCTGGTCGACAACGACGGCACGCTGCCGCTGGCCGAGGGCACCCGGATCGCCCTCGTCGGCCCGCTCGCCGACGACCCGATGGCGATGCTCGGCTGCTACTCCTTCCCCGCGCACGTGGGCGTGCACCACCCGGAGACGGGCCTGGGCATCGACATCCCCACGGTGCTGGGGGAACTCGCCGCCCGCCGCGACGTGGCCGCCACCGCCCCCGGCTGCGCCGTCATGGCCCCGGGCCGGGACGGCTTCGCGGCCGCGGTCGAGGCCGCCCGCGGCGCCGACGTCGTCGTGGCCGCCCTCGGCGACCGCGCCGGCCTCTTCGGCAGGGGCACTTCAGGAGAGGGCTGCGACGCCGCCGACCTCCGGCTCCCCGGCGAGCAGCAGGCCCTCCTGGAGGCGCTGCTCGACACCGGCACCCCCGTGGTCCTCCTCCTGCTCACCGGCCGCCCCTACGCGCTCGGCGCCGTCGCCGGCCGCTGCGCGGCGATCGTCCAGACGTTCTTCCCCGGACAGCAAGGCGCGCAGGCGATCGCCGAAGTCCTCACCGGCGAGGTCAACCCGAGTGGGCACCTGCCCGTGGGCATCCCGCGCGACCCCGGCGGCCAGCCCTCGACGTACCTCGCGCCGCCGCTCGGCCGCGCCAACGACGTGTCGAACATCGACCCGACCGCGCTCTACCCGTTCGGACACGGCCGCTCCTACGCCGAACCCACCTGGCGGCCGGTGGCCGCCTTCGAGCAGGACTGGCCCGGCGACGGCACCACCGAGGTCGCCGTGGTCCTCGCCAACGAGACCGACACCCCCGCGGACGATGTGGTACAGGTCTACCTCCACGACCCGGTCGCGCAGGTCACCCGCCCCGACCAGCGGCTCATCGCCTACCGGCGCGTCTCGCTCGCGCCGGGGGAGTCCGCCGAGGTCCGGTTCCGGCTCCACGCCGACCTCACGTCGTTCATCGGCGCCGCGGGCGAGCGGATCGTCGAACCCGGTACGGTCGAACTGCGCGTCGCGCGGTCGAGCACCGACGTGCACGCCGCGGTCCCGCGGCGGATCACCGGACCCGAGCGCGCCGTCGGCGCCGACCGGGTCCTCATCGCCGAATCGGAAGTGGGCAAGGAGCAGTCATGAACGCGCCGCACGCGGACGAGATCGGCCCGGGGGCGCTCTCGCGGCTGACCGCCGCGGTCTACCGGTACCTCGTCCTCGGCGTGTTCCTCGCGCTCGCGGGCCTGCCGACCCTCGGGTTCTGGAGCCTCCTGGCCCCCGAGCCCGCGAACGCGGTGCTGTTCGTGGCCGCGCTCCTGCCCGTCGCCCCCGCGCTCGCCGCGGCGCTGTACGCGCAGCGGGCGTGGGCGGCGGCACCGGACCTGAGCCCCGCGCGGCCGCTGCTGCGCGGGCTCCGGCTCAACCTGCGCGACACCCTCGCCTGGTGGGTCCCGGTGCTCGCGGTCGCCGCGGTGCTGGCGGTGAACCTCCTCTTCGCGGGGGAGGCCGCCGGGGGCGAGGCCCTGCGCCCGGCCAGCGCGGTGCTGCTGGCGGCCCTGGCCGTGTGGTCGGGGCACCTGCTGGTGGTCACGTCGTTCTTCTCGTTCCGCTTCCGGGACGTGCTGCGCGTGGCGGCCGCGGAGTTCTTCCTGTCCTGGAAGTCCTCGCTCGGCGTCCTCGCGGTCCTGGTCACCGCGACGGCGACGGTCGTGGTGGCCTCCGAGGCGGTGCTGCTGCTCCTGGGGTGGGCGTTCGCAGGGCTCCTGTGGCTGGTGGCCCGGCCGGTCGTCGCCGACGTCACCAAGCGGTTCACGGCCGCGCCCGCCGCCGGCGCCCCTACTCCGGCACGACCGGCTCCAGCAGCCGGCGGGGACGGTTCATCGCCCGGCTGACCGGGTCGTCGCGCTTGGGGCCGGGGCCGGGGTACATCTCGACCTCGCCCGGCTCGATGCGCCCGCACTCGGGGCAGTCGCTGGAGGGCAGGAGGCCGCTGCCGCACGCGGCGTGGCGGAACAGCCGGGGCGGCTCGCCGCCGATGTTGCGGTGGCTCCACACGCTCAGGGAGTAGATCACCGGCCACAGCTCGACGCCGGCCGCGGTGAGCAGGTACTCGTAGCGCGGCGGCGAGGGCTGGTACCGCCGCTTCTCCAGGACCCCGCCCTCGGTGAGGCGCGTGAGGCGGTCGGAGAGGACCGCCTTGGGGATGTCGAGGCGCACCTGGAAGTCGTTGAAGCGCCGGACGCCGTAGAGCGCGTTCTGCACGACCAGGAGCGTCCAGCGCTCGCCGAGCAGTTCGAGTCCGCGCGAGAGCGAGCAGTCCTGCCCCGTGTAGTCCTTGCCGAGTGCCATCCCCGCATCCTACCTCGGTTCGTTCATTGAACCCACCCTGCTACGCTCCAGTGAGTTCACTGAACGAACCTAGGAGCACCCGCATGGCCACCACCGCCCTCACCGCACCCGCGGCGCCGCCCCGGACCCGCACGGTCCTGGCGATCCTCTGCGCCGCCCCGCTGCTGGTCATCCTCAACTACTCCACGCCGCTCATCCTCGCCCCGCAAACCGCCGCCCACCTGCACGCGGGCGCCACCGGCCAGACCTGGATCATCAACGCGATCTCCCTCGGCCTCGCCGTCCCGCTGCTCACCTCCGGCAGCCTCGCCGACAACCACGGCCGCCGCCGCGTCCTCACGGCCGGCGCCTGGGTCTTCGCCGCCGCCACCCTCCTCGCGGCCCTCGCCCCGGCCACGCCGGTGTTCGTCGCCGCCCGCATCGTCCAGGGCGCCGCCAGCGCCGCCCTGCTCACCTCCAGCCTCGGCATCATGGGCGCGGTCTTCACCGATCCGGAGGAGCGCCGCCGGGCCACCGCCGCGTACGGCGCCATGATGGGCCTCGGCGTGGGCGCCGGCGCCGTCCTCGCCGCGCTGCTCGAAGCCGTCCTCGGCTGGAACGGACCCTACTGGCTCTTCGCCGCGGCCGCGATCGGCCTGGCCCTGGCCGCCCGCGCCGCGCTCCCCGAGTCGCGCGCCGAGCACCCCCGCCGCGCCGACATCGCCGGGACCGTCACCCTCGGCCTCGGCGTGGCCGCACTCATGTCCGGCCTCACCCTCGGGCGCCAGGACTGGTCCGACCCCGCCGCGATCGCCCTCCTCGCCGCCGCCGCGGTCTGCACCGCCGCGTTCACCGCCGTGCAGCTTCGCAGCCGGGAGCCGATGCTCGACCCGGCCCTGTTCGCCCGGCCCGCGTTCCTGGTCGCCTCGCTCGGCGCCCTCGCCACCGGCATCGCCGTCATCAGCATGATGAGCTACCTGCCGACCGTGTATCAGTCCGAGGGGATCCTCGGGCCGATCGCCACCGCCGCGGTCGTCGCCGTCTGGTCCACCGCCGCTTTTGCAGTCTCGTTGCAGGTCAAGCGACTCGCGCTGAGCCCCGGCTCGCTCCTGGTCCTCGCGCTCCTCGCCGCGGGCGCCGGCTCCGCCCTCCTGACCGGCCTCGCCCACGGCTGGTCCTGGTGGCACGCCGTCCCCGCGCTCCTGGTCGCCGGGGCCGGCTACGGCGCCGCGAACCCCGCTTTGACGCGCCTGAGCATCGACAGCGTCCCCGCCGACCGCGGCGGCATGGGCTCGGGCGTCAACAACACCATGCGCTACATCGGCACCGCCGCAGGAATCCCGATCGTCGCCGCCCTCGTCGACGCCCTCGGCCCCGACGGCGCACTGTGGATCTGCGCTGCGCTCGCCGCCGCCTCCGCCGCCGGGTTCGCGCTCCTGGTCCGCCGCGCCTTATCCTTGCCGCATGGACGTGTTCGAGGAGCGGCGCGGCAAGCTGCGCGCGGTCGCGTACCGCGTCCTCGGCACCATGACCGACGCCGAGGACGTGGTGCAGGAGGCGTGGCTGCGCTGGAACGGGGTCGACCCGGCGACGGTCGAGGACCCGACCGCGTACCTCGTCACCGTGACCACCCGCCTCGCGATCGACCGCCTCCGCAGCGCCCGCGCCGCCCGCGTCTCCTACGTGGGCCCGTGGCTCCCCGAGCCGGTGCCGACCGGCGGCGACCTCGCCGACGACCTCGCGCTCGCCGACACCGTCTCCTCCGCGATGCTCCTCGTCCTCGAATCGCTCTCGCCGCTGGAGCGCGCCGTGTTCGTGCTCCGCGAGGCGTTCGGCTACTCGCACGGCGAGATCGCCCGCATCCTCGACCGCAGCGAGGAGTCGGTGCGCCAGACCGCGAAGCGCGCCCGCGACCACGTGGACGCCAAGCGCCGCCGCTACGAGACCGATCCGGCCACCCGCAGGCGCGCCACGACCTCCTTCATGGAAGCCTGCGCGGGCGGCGACCTCGCCGCGCTCATGGGGGTCCTGGCACCGGACGTGGCGCTCGTGTGCGACGGCGGCGGCCTCGCCCCGGCCCCGCGGAAGACCGTGCACGGCATGGAACTCGTGGCCCGCGCGCTCGTCACCTTCGCGGGCCGCATGCCCGAGGACCCCAGCATCGAGTACGCCGAGGTCAACGGCGGCCCCGCGATCGTGGTGCGCTCGGGCAGGACCGCCGCGGCCGTCGTCACGCTGTACCTGGTCGACGGCGCGGTCGCGGAGATCCACCTGGTCTCTAACCCCGAGAAGCTCGGCGCGGTCTGACCCCCTGACGAAACGGTTTGCTGTGACGGTGACCACTTCGCCTCACGTCCGCATCCCCGCGCCCGTCCTCGGGGCATGAACAACATCCTCGTCCTCGGCGCCGGCTACACCGGCATGATGGCCGCCACCGGCATCGCCCGCCGCACCACGGCCGCCGCCGTCACCCTGCTCAACCCGACCGCCGTGTTCAACGAACGGCTCCGCCAGCACCAGGCCGCCGTCGGCCAGGACCTCGGCGCCCACTCGATCCCCGACCTCGTCGCCCCCGCGGGCGTGCGCTTCGTCCAGGGCCGCGCCGCCCGCATCGACGCCGACGCGCGCCGCGTCCCTCTTGACGACGGCCGCGAACTCGCCTACGACCTCCTCGTCTACGCCGTCGGCTCGGCCACCCCGGCGACCCCGCACGCCTTCACCGTCGACGACCCCGCGTTCGCCGAGGCCCTGCGCGCCAACGCCGACGGCGTCCTCACCGTCTGCGGCGCCGGCCTCACCGGCATCGAGGCCGCCGCCGAGGCCGCCGAGACCTACCCCGGCCTCAAGGTCCGCCTCCTCAGCCGCGGCGCACCCGGGACGATGATGGGCCCCAAGGCCCGCGCGTACCTGACGGCCGCCCTCGACCGCCTCGGCGTCGAGGTCCGCACCGGCACCGCGGTCGCCCGCGTCCTGCCCGGCGCGGTCGAACTCGAAGGCGGCGAACGCCTCCCCACCGACGTGACACTGTGGACCACCGGCGTCGCCTACTCCCGCCTCGCCGCCGACGCCGGCATCGCCGTCGACCCGGACGGCCGGGTCGCGACCGACGCGGCCCTGCGCTCGACCTCCCACCCCGAGGTCTTCGCGATCGGCGACGCCGCCGCGATCCGCCAGGCGTACGGCACCGTCCACGGCACCTGCCAGTCCGGCATCCCCTCGGCCGCCCACACCGCCGAGTCGGTCGTGCGCCTCCTGCGCGGCAAGGCCCCGCGCCCCTTTCGCTTCGGCTACGTCCACCAGCCGGTCTCACTGGGCCGCAAGGACGCCGTCATCCAGTTCACCCGCCCCGACGACACCCCGGGCCGCTGGTACCTCACCGGCCGCGCCGCCGTCGCCTACAAGGAGGCCGTCAGCTCCAGCCCGCTCAAGTTCTACCGCGCCAGGACCGCGATCCCCGCCCGCATGACCGGCCGCACCGGCGGGCGCCGCAACCCGGTGCCCGCCCGCTGACCCCGGCGGCGGCGAACCCCCGCGCTCAGCGCCCGCGCGCCTCGGCGGCCCCGTGCGCCGCAGACGCCTCGTCGGCGGTGGGCGCGGGGCAGCGGCCGGGCTCGTCGCACGTGGCGTGGACCGCCGGTTCGAGCTGGACGGTGGCGTGGTCGATGCCGTGCTCGTCGCGCATGAGGCGCTGGGCGCGGTCGAGGACGGCGTGGTCGTCGGCGCCGGACTCGGTGACGAGGTGGGCGGTGGCGACGTGCATGCCGGAGGTGAGGGTCCACAGGTGCACGTCGTGGACCCCGCCGACGCCGTCGATCGCGGCGAGGTCGGCGGTGACGCGGGCCGGGTCGACCCCGGTGGGGGCGTGCTGGGCGAGCACCGACAGGACCTGGCGGCCCAGCGGCAGGGCCCGGACCACCACGAACACGCCGATCGCGAGGGCGACCGCGGTGTCCCACACGGCGTTCCCGGTGAAGGCGACCAGGAGGCCCGCGGCGACGACGCCGACCGAGCCAGCGGTGTCGGCCAGGACCTCCATGTACGCGCCCTTGACGTTCAGGCTCTCCTCGGCCCCGGCGCGCAGGAGCCACATCGCGGCGAGGTTCACCGCCAGGCCCAGCGCGCCGACGACGATCATCGGGCCGACCTGGAGCTCGGGGGAGGAGCCGATGCGCCCGACCGCCTCGACCACGATGTAGACGGCCGTGCCGAGCATCATGAGGACCGCGAACCCGGAGGCGAAGACCTCGGCGCGGTAGGAGCCGTAGGTGCGGCGCCCGGTCGTGTCCGGGCGCGCGGCGAGCCGGGTGGCGACGAGCGCGGTGGCGAGGGTGACGACGTCGGCGGCCATGTGGCCGGCGTCGGAGAGCAGCGAGAGCGATCCCGACAGCAGTGCGGCGACCAGCTCGACGACGAAGAACCCGCCGATGAGCACCAGGGCGGTCCGCAGGCGCCAGGCGTGGCGTGCTCCCGCGTGGCCGGCGGCGTGGTCGTGGCCCATTGCAACCCGCTTTCGAATAGCGTTGTCAAAACCAATAATACATTGCAATCAGTGCATGTATTGCCCGAACCTTACAAGACCCGTTCCGAAGGCGTCAACCCGGGAGTGAGGAATGCCCGCGAACGGCGCGCCCCATGCCCCGCACCCGTCCCGGGGCCGCGCGGGCCGTCCCGCTCCTAGCGCAGGACCAGCGAGAACGGCACCTCGTGGTGCCCGGTCGGGGTGCCGGGGTCGGCGATGATGTCGAGGACCCGGTCGGCCAGCGCCTCGCGGCCGGGGGCCACGGTGGAGAACGGCGGCATGGAGTAGCGGCCGTCGGCGATGTCGTCGAAGCCCATGACCCGCACCCGGTCCGGGACGTCGAGGCCCCGCACGCCGAGCGTGTACAGGGCGCCGAGGGCGAGCGAGTCGTTGAAGCACAGCAGGCCGTCGAAGTCGGCCCCGGCGTCGACGAGGCGCTGCGCCGCTATCGCGCCCTCGGTGCGGTTGAACTCGCGCACGTGCCCGGTGAGGGCGTCGTCGAGGGGGATCCCCGCCTCCCGCAGGGCGATCGCGTAGCCGTCGAAGCGGTCGCGGGAGGTCTCCGTCGGGCCCTCGTCCTGGACGCCGATCGTGGCGATCCGCCTGCACCCCTGGGTGATCAGTTCCGCGGTGGCCGCGGTGGCGGCGGCGACGTTGTCGATGCCCACGTGGTGCTCGCGGTCCCCGGCGACCCGTTCGCCGTGCTCGCCGACGAGGACGAGCGGCACGTCCCGGCGGCGGTCCTCCACATCGGGCGCCTCCAGGCCGAGCGGGCTCATGATGAGGCCGTCGATCGCGGGGAGGCGGAGCCCGTCCAGGGCCTCGACCTCCCGTTCGCGCTCGCCGCCGGTCTGGGTGACCAGCACCGTGAGGTTCCGGTCGTGCGCGACGTCGACGAAGACCGAGGCGAGCTCGGCGAAGTACGGCTCGGCGAGCGTGGGCAGCGCGAGGGCGAGCACGCCGCTGGAGCCGCGGCGCAGCTGCCGCGCGGCGAGGTTGGGGCGGTAGCCGAGTTCGTCGATCGCGGCGAGCACCTTCTCGCGGACCTCCGCGCCGACCCAGCCGGTGCCGTTGACGACGTTGGAGACGGTCTTGGCGCTGACGCCGACGCGCGCGCCGATGTCGGCGAGGGTGACTCGGGCTCGCGCCAAAGGGGGGCTCCCGGTGCTTCGAGGAAGGAGATTTACAGGCTCGATCATAGCCGCGGCGACTGGTACATTCAACGTTGAATCATACGCCTATGAGGGAGTTTCCACCATGAGCAGCACGTCCCCCGTATCCGGCCTCCGCGCGAGCGCGCAGGAGGTCGCGCGCCCGCGCCCGCAGATGCTCCGGGAGTCCTTCCGCGACCTGAGCGGGACGTGGGGCTTCGCCCACGACGACGCGGACCTGGGCCTGGCCGAAGGCTGGTCGGACGGCCGCGCCCTGCCGCGCGGGATCACCGTCCCGTACCCGCCGGAGTCCCCGGCCTCGGGCATCGGCGAGACCGGCTTCCACCCCGTCGTCTGGTACCGCCGCGAACTCACCGCCGCCGACCTCGCCGCCGCGGGCCACGCGGCCGGGCGCCGCCTCGTCGTCCACTTCGGCGCGGTCGACTACCGGGCCCGCGTATGGCTCGACGGGACCGAGGTCGGCGCCCACGAGGGCGGCCACACCCCCTTCGCGCTCGACGTCACCGACGCCCTCGCCGGGGACGGCCCGCACGTGCTCGTCGTGCGCGCCGAGGACGACCCGCACGACGTCGCGCAGCCGCGCGGCAAGCAGGAGTGGCGCGAGTCCCCGCACGCCATCTGGTACCACCGCACCACCGGCATCTGGCAGCCCGTGTGGCTGGAGTCGGTGGCGCCCCTGCACATCACGCACCTGACCTGGACCAGCGACCTCACCCGCGGCACCGCCACCGCGCTGGTGGAGCTGAGCCGCCGCGCCGACGCGCGCGTGCGCGTGCGCATCGCCCACGGGGACACCGTGCTCGGCGAGGCCGAGGCGCACGCCGCCGGCACCGAGGTGAGCGTGACCGTGCCGCTCACGGGCCAGGAGAACGACCAGGAGTACGACGGGCTGCTGTGGCGCCCCGGCAAGCCGACCCTGCTCGACGCGTGGGCGTCGGTCGAGGCCGGCGGCCGGACCGAGGACGCCGTCGCGTCCTACCTCGGGCTCCGCTCGGTCCGCACCGAACGCGGCCGGTTCCTGCTCAACGAGCGCCCGGTCGTGCTGCGCTCGGTCCTGAGCCAGGGCTACTGGCCCGAGTCGCACCTGGCCGCCTCCGAGGCGCAGCTGCGGCGCGAGGCCGAGCTCATCGCCGAGCTCGGCTTCAACTCCGTCCGCGTGCACCAGAAGATCGAGGACCCGCGCTTCCTGTACCACGCCGACCGCCTCGGCCTGCTGGTGTGGGGCGAGATGCCCGCGGCCTACCGCTACTCCGCGACGGCGGTGCTGCGCACGACGGCGGAGTGGACCGAGGCGGTGCGCCGCGACGCGAGCCACCCCTCGATCGTGACCTGGGTGCCGCTCAACGAGAGCTGGGGCGTCCAGCACCTGGCGACGCGCGCCGACCAGCGCGCCTTCGCCGAGGCGCTGTACCACCTCACCAAGGCCCTCGACCCGACCCGGCCCGTGGTCTCCAACGACGGCTGGGAGCTCGGCACCTCGGACCTGTGGACCATCCACGACTACGAGTCCGACGGGGCCGTCCTCACCGGCCGCTACGACCTGTCCGAGGCGGACCTGCGGGCCTCCCTGGAGGACGTCGGCCCGTCCGGGCGCCGCCTGCGCCTCGACGGCACCACCGACGGCGGCGAACCGGTGATGCTCACCGAGTTCGGCGGCGTCAAGTGGACGACCGGCCCCGCCGCGGCGGACGCCTGGGGCTACTCCGAGGCCGGGAGCGCGGAGGACTACGACCGCCGCGTGGGGGACATCCTCGGCGCGGTCCAGCGGGCCTCGATCGGCCACGGCGGCCGGCCGCACGGCCTCGCCGGGTGGTGCTGGACCCAGCTCACCGACACCCTCCAGGAGACCAACGGCCTGCTCACCGAGCACCGGGAGCCGAAGCTCCCGGTCGAGCGGCTGCGCGCGCTCGTGACGGGCGAGCCCGAACGGGACTGACCGGCGCGAGCCGCGCCGTTGCCCCGTTCGCGGGGCCTGTGATAGCGTTCGCCAATAGTTCAGCGTTGAACTGGAGTCGCTAGTTCAACGCTGAACTATCCCCGGTCGGGCCCTCGCCCGACCATGCGACCAGGAGGATCCATGAGCAGCACCAAGCCGGCGGCGGCCCTCGCCGCGGCCGCACTCCTCGGACTCGCCGCCTGCGGAGGCGGCGGCACCCCGCACGAGGCGGCCACCGAGTTCGCCCCCGACACCGAAGCCGAGATCACCTTCACCTGGTGGGGCAACGACGAGCGCGCCGACTGGATGAACCAGGCCCTCGACCTGTTCAACCAGGAGTACCCGAACGTCGAGGTTGTCCGGAACTTCAACGCCTGGGGCGACTACTGGACCGCCCGCAACACCGAGGCCGCCGGCCAGGCCCTCCCCGACGTCCTCATGATGGACGCCGGCTACCTCGGCGAGTACGCCGACAAGGGCCTCTTCCTCGACCTCGGCGCCTACCAGGGGGGCCTCCTCGACACCGGCGGGTACGCCGACACGCTCCTGGCGTCCGGCACCGTGAACGACCAGCTCGTGGGCGTCCCCATGGGCTACAACGCCTGGTCCATGATGTACAACAAGGACCTCCTCGACGAGCTCGGCGTCCCCTACCCGGCCGCCGACATGACCCTCGACGAGCTCGAGGCGTACGTCCTCCAGGTCAACCAGGCCGGGGCCGCCCAGGACCCGCCGGTCTACGGCGCCTCCGACTACACCGGCAGCTTCCCCGGGTTCATCTACGCCCGCATGCAGGAGGGCGAGGACGTCTTCACCGACGACGGCGGACCCGCCTTCGACGAAGGCGACGTCCAGGACTACCTCGACTCCGCCGCGGAGCTCCGCGACGCCGGGGACTTCTACCCCGTCGAGCGCACCGTCGCCCTCGACCCGCTCGGCGGCTTCCTCGGCGGCGAGGCCGCCCTGTGGTTCAACTTCTCCACCACCGTCGCCCAGGCCATGAGCGACATCGGCACCGAGAACATCGGCATGGTCCAGGCCCCCACCGCCGACGGCACCCACGTCCTCGCCGACCACCCGAGCATGCTCCTGTCGGTCGCGGCCAACACCGACCAGCCCGACGCCTCCGCCGTCCTGGTCGACTTCCTCGCCAACTCGCCCGAGGTCAAGGCCATCTTCGGCGCCTCGCTCGGCGCCCCGCCCACCGACGAGGGCCGCGCCGCCGTCGACCAGTCCGCCTCCGACGCCGTCGACTTCGGCTACCTGGAGGCCATCGACGGCGAGATCACCGAGAGCTACCCGCTCCTGCCCTCCGGCTACGGCTCCATCGAGGCCAAGTGGGGCGAGCTGCACGAGCAGCTCCTCTACGGCGACATCGACACCGGGCAGTTCACGCAGGAGCTGTTCTCCGAGATGGACATGCTCCTCGGATGACCTTCCCAGGCGGCCCGGGCGCCGGCCCGGGCCGCTCCGAACCCCATCGGCACAGAGGAGACCGGCTCATGGCCGACACCACGACCGCGCGAGGCCCCGTCCGCGCGCGCCGCCGCGGCAGGGCCCGCGCGAACGGCGCCGGGTACGCGTTCCTGTCCCCGTGGCTCATCGGATTCCTCGGCCTCACCGCCGGACCGATGATCGCCTCGCTCTACCTGTCGTTCACCGACTACAACCTCTTCTCCCCGCCGGTCTTCACCGGCCTGGAGAACTACCAGCGGCTGCTGACGGACACCAACTTCCTCCAGGCCGCCAAGGTCACCGCCCTCTACGTCGTCTTCGGCACCCCGATCAAGCTCGCCGCCGCCCTCGCCGTCGCCATGCTCCTGCACAGCGCCCGCCGCGGCCAGGGCTTCTACCGGTCCGCGTACTACCTGCCCTCGCTCATCGGCGGCAGCGTCTCCATCGCGATCGTGTGGAAGGCCATGTTCATCGACGAGGGCATCGTCGCGCAGATCGGCGCCGTCTTCGGCGGCCCCGACGCCGCCGCCGGCGGCTGGGTCGGCGACCCCGGCCGCACCCTCCCGATGCTCATCCTCTTGACGGTGTGGCAGTTCGGCGCCCCGATGGTCATCTTCCTCGCCGGCCTCAAGCAGGTCCCGCTGGAGATGTACGAAGCGGCCGAAGTGGACGGCGCCGGACCCGTCCGCCGCTTCTGGAGCATCACCGTCCCGCTCCTGTCCCCGGTGCTGTTCTTCAACCTGCTCCTGGAGACCATCCACGCGTTCCAGATCTTCAACTCCGCGTTCATCATCTCCAACGGCTCGGGCGGCCCCGCCCAGTCGACCCTGTTCTACACGCTCTACCTGTACTTCCGCGGCTTCCGGGACTTCCAGATGGGCTACGCCTCCGCCATGGCCTGGGTCCTCGTGGTCGTGGTCGGGCTCATCAGCCTCCTGCTGTTCCGCAGCTCGAAGTCGTGGGTGCACTACTCGGGAGACGACAAATGAGCCAGACCCTCGAACACCCGCAGACCGAACGCGAGGTCCGGTCCGCCCGGCTCCGCAAGCGCGCCAGGGCCCGCCGCACCGGCGGCTCGGTCCTCTTCCACGCCTTCGCGCTCGCCGTCCTCGTCGTCATCCTCTACCCCGCGGTGTGGATGCTCATGAGCTCCTTCAAGCCCGGCAACGAGATCATCGGCTCCGTGAGCCTCCTGCCCACCGGCGGCGGCCTCCAGAACTACGCCACCGCCCTCGAAGGCATCGGCGGGATCTCCTTCTGGACCTTCGTCCTCAACTCGCTGATCCTCGCCGCCGGGTCGGTCCTCGGCATCCTGCTCTCGTGCTCGCTCGCCGCCTACGCGTTCGCCCGCATGCGCTTCCGCGGCCGGAACCTGTTCTTCGTGTGCATGATCGCCACGATGCTCCTGCCCTTCCACGTCGTCATCATCCCGCAGTACATCGTGTTCAACGAGCTGGGCATGATCAACACCTACTGGCCGCTGCTGCTGGGAAAGTTCCTCGCCACCGAGTCCTTCTTCGTGTTCCTCATGATCCAGTTCATCCGCGGCCTGCCGCGCGAACTCGACGAGGCCGCCGTCATCGACGGCGCCGGCCACCCCCGGATCTTCTTCTCGATCATCCTGCCGCTCATGAAGCCCGCCCTCGTCACCAGCGCGATCTTCGCGTTCATCTGGTCCTGGAACGACTTCTTCGGCCCGCTCCTGTACCTCAAGGAACCCGGCATGTACACCATGCCGCTCGCCCTGCGGCTCTACGTGGACCAGACCTCGACCAGCGACTACGGCGCCCAGATGGCGATGGCCATCCTCGCCCTCCTGCCGGTGCTCCTGTTCTTCTTCGCCTTCCAGCGCCAGCTCGTCGGCGGCGTCGCGACCCAGGGGCTCAAGGGATGAGCGCGCGCACCGCCCGCCGGACGCCCCCGGCCGAGCACCTTGTCCGCTTCGGCGGCGGGAGCCTCGGCCTGTTCGGCGAGATGATCGTCGTCGGGCTCGTCACCACCGCGCTCTCGCTGCTCCTCGTGACCGCCCTCCCCGCGCTCGCCGCCGGGACCCGCCACCTCGACCGCCACGCCGACCACCACAGCGACGGCCTCCGCGAACTGCTCCGCGCCGTCTGGCGCGCCTGCCGCGAGGGCTGGGCCGCCGGCACCGCGACCGCGGCCGTCGTCGGCCTCCTCGGACTGAACGTGGCCCTCGGCGTCCAGGGCCTGGTCCCCGGCGGCACCGCGCTGGCGGTCGTGAGCGCGGTCCTCGGCGCGGGCGTCCTCGCGGTCGCGGCCCGCGCGGCCTCGCTGTGGGAACCGGGCGCGGACTGGCGCGGACTCGTCCGCGACGCCGCGGACCTCACCGCCGCCGACCCGGGCGGCACCGCCTACGTCCTCACCGGCCTCGGCACGGCCGCCGTGGTCGCGTGGATGTTCTTGCCGCTCATCGTGATCGCACCCGGCATGCTCGCCGTCGCGCTCCTGGTCGCGCGCCGCCGCGCCCGCTCCTGACACCGGTCCCCGGCGCCGGGGGTCCTACTCCGGCGCCAGGTCCACCACGTCGGCGCCGTACGCGCGGATCAACTCGTCGGCGTCGACCAGCGCCGCCACCTCGTGCGCGCCCGAGCCGACCACGATCGCGCGCCCGCGCAGCCGCTCGTCGGCGAGCACCGGGAACGCCCCGGCCGCACCGAGCGGGGTGATCGTGCCCCGCTCGTAGCCCGTGACCGCGAACGCCTCCTCTGCGGTCGGCAGCTTCATCTTGTTCACGCCCAGCACGGCCCGCAGCTTCGGCCACGAGAACCGGTCCTCGTACGGCACCAGCACCAGCACGTACCCGTCCCGGTGGCGCAGCACGACCGTCTTGACGCCCAATGCCGCGCCCTCGCGCACGATCGGCGCGCCGGTCTCGCGGTCGCGCGGCACGAACTCCACCGCCAGGCCGCGCGCGGCCGCGTCCTTCGCCGCCCGTTCGGGCACGGTCCCCTCGCTCATGACGGCAAGGCTATCCCGGGACCCCGTCGCGCCGTTCCGGTTCCGCCGCCGGCGAGCGCACCGCTGAAGACCGCTCCACCGGCGACTGTTCCACCGGAGACCACGCCACCGGCTGCGACAGCACCATGCTGCTGCTCGGGCGCCCGTACCGCGCCAGCCGGTCGATGAACGCCTCGAACGCCGCCATCGACGGCACCGCCGCCACCAGCACCGAGCACCCGTCCCCGGTGATGCGGAACAGCTGCCGGATCTGCGGCCACGACGGCACCTCGGGGTCGCGCAGCAGGCAGCTCGGCCCGTAGCAGTCCATCACCACCACCGCCTGCACCGGGAACCCGGCGGCCTCCGGCGACACGTGCGCGTGGTACCCGCTGACCACCCCGTCCGCCTCCAGCCGCCGCACGCGCTCGGCCACGGCCGGCGCCGACAGGTGCACCCGCCGCGACAGCTCGTTGAACGACAGCCGCGCGTCGGCCTGGAGCTCTTGGAGCAGCCGCCAGTCCATGCGGTCCAACCGGGATTCCATTCGCAAAGCCCCCTCGGATAACAGATCGCGATCGTAACCCGGACGGGGCGAACCGGGTCGCGTTCGCCCTTCTCGCCGAGCCCCGAAAAGTCGATCATGGGGGCATGGACGAGCCCACATTCCGCACCATCATCGAACCCTTCCGCATCCACTCGGTCGAGCCGATCCGGATGACCACCGCCGCCGAGCGCGCCGACCGCATCGCCGGCGCCTCGTACAACCTCTTCCAACTGCATGCGGACGACGTGCTCATCGACCTGCTCACCGACTCCGGCACCGGCGCGATGAGCCGCGACCAGTGGGCCGCGATCCAGCGCGGCGACGAGTCCTACGCCGGGTCCCCCTCCTACTTCGTCTTCCGCGACGCCGTGCGCGACCTCTTCGACTTCGACCACGTCATCCCCGTCCACCAGGGACGCGCGGCCGAGCGCATCCTCTTCTCCGTCCTCGGCGGACCGGGCAGGGTCGTCCCGAACAACACCCACTTCGACACCACCCGCGCCAACGTCGAGGCCACCGGCGCCGAGGCCGTCGACCTCGTCATCGCCGAAGGCAGGGACCCCGCCTCCCACCACCCCTTCAAGGGCAACATGGACCTCGACGCCCTCGACGCGCTGCTCACCGCGCGCGGCGCCGACGTGCCGTGCGTCTTCGTCACGATCACCAACAACAGCGGCGGGGGGCAGCCGGTGTCATTGGAGAACCTGCGCGGCGTGCGCGAACTGTGCGACAAGCTCGGCAAGCCCCTCTTCCTCGACGCCTGCCGCTTCGCCGAGAACGCCTGGTTCATCCGCGAACGCGAAGCGGGCCAAGGGGAGCGCGACGTGGTCGACATCGTGCGCGACATCGCCGCGCTCGCCGACGGGATGACCATGAGCGCCAAGAAGGACCCGATGGGCAACATCGGCGGCTGGCTCGCCCTCGACGACCCGGACCTCGCCCAGGAGTGCCGGAACGCGCTCATCCTCACCGAGGGCTTCCCGACCTACGGCGGCCTCGCCGGGCGCGACCTCGAAGCGCTCGCCCAGGGCCTCAAGGAGACCGTCCAGCACGACTACCTGCGCTACCGCATCACCTCGACCGCGTACCTCGGCGAGGCGCTCCAGAAGGCCGGGATCCCGGTGCTCAGCCCCATCGGCGGCCACGCGGTCTACATCGACGCCCGCGCACTGCTGCCGCACCTCGACCCGCTCCAGTACCCCGGCCAGGCGGTCGCGGTGGCGCTCTACGAGATCGGCGGGGTCCGCAGCTGCGAGATCGGCACGGTCATGTTCGGGCGCCGCCCCGACGGCACCGAGGCGCCCGCGCCGATGGACCTGGTGCGCCTGGCGATCCCGCGCCGCACCTACACGCAGAGCCACATGGACTACGTCATCGAGGTGTGCCAGCGGCTCGCCGAGCGCGCCCACCGGCTCCCCGGCTACCGCATCGTGGAGGAGCCCAACGCGCTGCGCCACTTCACGGCCCGCTTCGAGCCGGTTCACTAAAGAGCGACCGGGCCCGCCCCCGGGCGGGCCCGGCGCCCCGGTCACTCGTACAGGACCGCCTGTATCTCGGCGTCGTCGATGTTCGTCGCGTCGTACCAGTAGAAGCCGGTGTCGATCGTCTCGGGCAGGTCCTCGCCGTTGATCGCGGCGGCGGCGGCCTTGACGGTCTCGTAGCCGATGCCCACCGGGTTCTGGGTGATCGCACCGGCCATGACGCCGCCTCGGATCGCGTCCATCTGGGCCTGGCCGGAGTCGAAGCCGATCACGACGATCTCGCCGACGCGGTCGAGCTCCTGGACGGCGTTGACGACGCCGATCGCCGAACCCTCGTTGGCGCCGTAGATCCCGGCGAGGTCGGGGTTGCCCTCGATGATCGCGGTGGCGATGTTCGTGGACTCGAGCTGGTCGCCGGCGCCGTACTGGACGTCGACGATCTCCACGTCCGGCGCGTTCTCCTCGATGTACTTGGTGAAGCCGTCGCGGCGGTCGACGCCGGTGACGCTGGTCTGGTCGTGCACGACCAGGGCCACCTTCCCGGCGCCGCCGATGAGCTCCACCATGCGCTCGGCGGCCAAAGCGGCGGCCGCGAGGTTGTCGGTGGACGCGGTGGTCACCGGCACGTCGGAGTCCACACCGGAGTCGAAGGCGATCACGGGCACGCCGCGGCTCTCGGCCTCGGTCATGAGCGGCGCCGACGCCTGGCTGTCGAGGGCGGCGAACCCGATCGCGTCGGGGTTGCGGTCCAGGGCGGTCTGGAGCATGTCGATCTGCTGCGCCACCTCGGACTCGGACTCGGGGCCCTCGAAGGTGATCTCGACGCCGAACTCCTCGGCGGCCTGCTCGGCGCCCTCCTGGACGGCCTGCCAGAACTGGTGCTGGAAGCCCTTGGACACGAGGGCGACGTACGGCTTGTCGGGGTCGAGGCCCTCGGTGGCGTCGTCCCCGCAGCCGGCGAGGAGGAGCGCGGCTCCGGGCGCCGCGGCGAGGACGGCCCTGCGTTTCATCATGGGGGTTCTCCGATTCGTGGGGACTGGTGGCGGTGCGGGGGAGGAGGAGCCGGACTACCTGCCCCTGCGGAGGATGTCGATGTAGACGGCGGCGAGGATGACCAGCCCGATGACGATGGACTGCCACTCCTGCGGGATGGACATGATCCGCAGGCCGTTGGTCACGGTGCCCACGATGAGGGCGCCGATGAGCGTGCCGACGATGCTGCCCTTGCCGCCCTGGAGCGAGGTGCCGCCGATGACGACCGCGGCGATCGCCTGGAGCTCGTAGCCGATGCCGAGCGCGGGCTGCGCGGAGTTGAGCCGCGAGGCGAGCACGACCCCGGCGATGCCCATGAAGCACCCCGAGAGCGTGTAGACCGCGATCTTCCACTTGCGCACCGCGATCCCCGAGAGGCTCGCGGCGTCCTCGTTGCTGCCGATGGCGAACGAGTACCGGCCCAGGAGCGACTTGGCGAGGATGACCGCGGCGATCGCGGTGAGCGCGAACAGGATGAGCACGGCGCTGGGCAGGCGCACGCCGGGGATGACGGAGCTGAGCGCGATGTCGGTGAACCCGGGCACGTCGGTGAAGTAGATCGGCGCGGTCCCGGAGATGACGAGGGCGAGGCCCTGGGCGATGAGCATCATCGCGAGGGTCGCGATGAACGGCGGGATCTTGAGCACGGCGATGCTCAGCCCGTTGATGAGGCCGATGAGCGCGCCCGTCAGGACGCCGCCGACGACGCCGACCACGAGCGGCAGGCCCCAGCCGGTGAGCATCACGCCGGTCATGACGGCCGCGAGCGTCATGCCGGTGCCCAGCGACAGCTCGATGCCGGAGGTGATGATGACGAACGTGGTGCCGAGCGCGAGGATGCCGATGACCGCGGTCGACAGCAGGATGCCGCTCAGGTTCGACCAGGTCAGGAAGTTCGGGTTGGCGATCGCGAAGAAGGCGACGAGGACGATGAGGCTGGCGAACGCCAGGACCTGCTGCAACTGGCGCCGGACCAGGTTCCAGGAGGGGCCCAGGAGCCCGCGCGGCGACGCGCGCACGGCGTCTCCTACCTCGGCGGTGTCCACTTGCTTCATGTCGCGATCCCTCCGTGCGCCCCCGAGCGGGTGGCGTAGTCCATGACGGTCCTCTGATCGGCCTCGGCGGCGTCCAGGACGCCGGTGACCCGCCCCTCGCACATGACCACGACCCGGTCGGCCATGCGCAGGACCTCCGGCAGCTCGGAGGAGATCATGATGATCGACTTCCCTTCGCCCGCGAGGCGGTCGAGCAGGGCGTAAATCTCCTCCTTCGCACCGACGTCGATGCCGCGGGTCGGCTCGTCGAAGATGAGGACGTCGCAGTCGCGGGCGAGCCAGCGGGCGAGGATGACCTTCTGCTGGTTGCCGCCCGAGAGCGTGCGCACCTCCCGCTTGAGGGAGGTGGTCCTGATGTTCAGCGAGGCCGCGTACCGCTCGGCGGTGCGCCGGGCGGGCGCGTCCTTGACCAGGCCCAGCGCGTTGGCGTGGTCGCCGAGCGAGGACGCGAGGATGTTGAAGCCCACGTCCTGGTCGAGCATGAGCCCGAACCGCTTGCGGTCCTCGGAGAGGTAGCCGATGCGCAGCCGGGCGGCGTCCGCCGGGCTCTTGATCCTGACCTGCCTGCCCCGCAGGAGGATCGTGCCGCGGTCGGCCCGGTCGGCGCCGCAGAGGATGCGGGCGGTCTCGGTACGCCCGGCCCCCACGAGCCCGGCGAAGCCGAGGATCTCGCCTTCGCGCAGCTCGAACCCGACGTCGTCGAGGAGCCCCTTCGTGCCCAGGCCGCGCACTTCGAGGACCACGGGCCCGGCGGCCGCGCCCCGCGCGGGCCGCGGCTCCGTGGTGAGGTGGCGCCCGACCATGAGCGAGATGACGTGCGGCAGTTCGGCGTCGGCGGTCGCGAGCGTGTCGACGTACTCGCCGTCGCGGAGCACGGTGATGCGGTCGGAGATCTCCTTGAGCTCGCCGAGGCGGTGCGAGATGTAGATGACGCCGGTGCCGGCGTCGCGCAGGTCCCTGATGAGCCGGAACAGGTTCGCGGTCTCGGACTCGGTGAGCGCGGCGGTCGGCTCGTCCATGATGAGGATGCGCGCGTCGAACGAGAGCGCCTTGGCGATCTCGACGACCTGCTGCTGGGCCACGAGGAGGTCGCCGACCGGGGTGCGCGGGTCGAGCTCGATCCCCAGGCGCGCGAACAGGTCCGCGGCGAGCCGGTTGAGCCTCCGGTCGTCCACGAGCAGTCCGAACCCGGTGCGCGGCTCGCGTCCGATGTAGATGTTCTCGGCGATGGTGAGGTCGGGCATCAGCGAGAACTCCTGGTGGATGATGCTGATCCCGAGCTCCTGGGCCGTGCGGGGGCCGTCGATCTCGACCGGGCGACCGTCGATGCGGATCTCCCCGGCGTCCTTCTGGTGGATGCCCGCGAGCAGCTTCATGAGCGTCGACTTGCCCGCGCCGTTCTCCCCGACGACCGCGTGGACCTCGCCGGCCCGCAGCTCCAGGTGCACCCCGGACAGGGCCTGCACGCCCGGGAACCCCTTGGCGATCCCCTCCAGGGCCAGCAGGGGCGCGCCGTCCCGCGGGGCGGCGGCCGAGGCGCTGCGCGAGGGGCTGGCGGGCGGCGGTGAAGCGGGCAGCGGGTCGGGCACGGGTCCTCCCACAGGTGGCCGATACATCAGATGTATCGAATCGTAGTGAGGCGGCGATGACCTGTCAACCATTGAAATACGTTGATGCCATTGGGATGCGATACGACTCTTGGGGAACAGGAAGCGGCTTCAATCCCTCTGCGAGCCGACTCCTCCGAGTGGGAGCGGGGACACCAGTGGTCGGATGATTCTTGCGCGGACATGCACCCCTCGGCGATACTTGGCGGCATGTCCCGCACCGACGATGTCGTCAACGGCATCAAGCACATGATCCTCAACGGGGACCTCGGCCCCGGCGAGCGGCTGCCCGTGGAGAAGGAGCTCGCCGAGACCCTCGGCGTCTCCCGGGGGTCGCTGCGCGAGGGCGTCCGCGCCCTGTCGATCCTCGGGGTGCTCAACACCCGGCAGGGCGACGGCACCTACGTCACCAGCCTCGACGTCGCACAGCTCCTGGCGCCCATGGGGTTCGTGGTCGACCTGCACGGCGAGGGGCACGCCGAGAACGTCCACGCCCTGCGGCGACTGCTCGAGAGCGAGGCCGCGCGGCTCGCGGCCGTGCGCATCACCGACGGCTCGCTCGCCGACGCCAAGGCCCTCCTCGAAGGGGCCGAGCCCTTCCTCGAAGGCGGCCCGGACGCGCACGAGCGCCTCATGGAGATCGACATCGCCTTCCACCGGATCATCGCCTCCCACACCGGGAACCCGGTGCTCATCGGCATGATCGAGGCCCTCGCCAGCCGCACCGTGCGCGAGCGCCTGTGGCGCAGCCTCCGCGAGGAGGGCGTCCTCCACCGCACCCACGAGGAGCACCTGGCGATCTGGCGGGCCCTGCGCGCCCGCGACCCCGAGGCCGCCCGCGTCCGCATGGCCAACCACCTCCTGGGCGTGGAGGAGTCCCTGAGCTACTTCCCCGACGCCCCCGACTGAGCGTCTTCGGACCGTGCCTCTTCGGACCGTGCCTCTTCGGACCGTGCATCTTCAGACCGTGCAGCCTCCGACCGGTCTCCCTCCGGCCGTGCGTCGGCGCCCGCCGCCGCCGCGAGCCGCGCCGCGAAGCCCCGGTACCCGGCCATGAACCGCAGCGGCGCCTCGATCGTGAACCCGGCGTCGAGGGACGCGAGCGTCGCCAGCGGCCACACCCACGAGTCCTGGTGCATCACCACGCGGGTGCGCGCGCCGTCCTCGATCGGCGTCAGCTCCACCGTGTCGTGCCGGAACGCCTCCGCGACCGGCCCCGCCGGCGCCGCGATCGTGAACACCACCCGCTCCCGGTTCCCCCGGATGCCCTCCACCAGGTAGTCCAGCGCCGGCGGCGCCGAGCGCGGCGCGAACCCGGTCGTGGACACCCGCAGCGCGTCGATCCGGTCGGTGCGGAACACCCGCCAGTCGCCCTTGTCGAGGTCCCACGCCAGCAGGTACCAGCGCTGGAGGTGGTGCACCTGCCGGTGCGGCTCGACCCGCCGCGAGGACGCCGCCCCGTTCGCCCGCCGGTAGTCGAACGCGGCCACCCGCCGCTGCGCGATGGCGTCGGCCAGCTCGCTCAGGTACCCCGCGCTCGTGCTCGGCGCGGCCACGTCGCCGGTGTCCAGGCTCGCGTGCAGCCGCGCGATCCGGTGCCGCAGCCGCTTGGGCAGGTACTGCTCCACCTTCCCGTACGCGCGGGTCGCGGCCTCGTCCACCGACCCCTCCGCCGCGCTCCCGGTCGAGGCCAGGGCGGCCAGGCCCAGCAGCACCGCCACGGCCTCGTCGTCCTCCAGCATCAGCGGCGGCATCGCGGCCCCGGCGGTGAGCCGGTAGTGCCCGCCCGGTCCCGGCCGCGTCTCCACCGGGTAGCCGTACTCGCGGAGCCGGTCGACGTCGCGCCGCAGCGTGCGGGGGCTGACCCCGATGCGCGCGGCGAGGTCGCCGCCGCCGAACGAGCGGCCGGTCTGGAGCGTCGCCAGGAGCGAGAGCATCCTGCGGGTGACATCTGGCATGCCCTCAGTGTGCACCGGATTGCGGCCAAGACCTGACCGCATCTGCACATACCGTCGCCTCCATGAACGAGCGAATGATCCGAATCCGCGGCGCCAGGTCCAACAACCTCCGGTCGGTCGACCTCGACGTGCCGCGCGGGGCCCTGACCGTGTTCGCGGGCGTCTCCGGCTCCGGCAAGTCCTCGCTGGTGTTCGACACGATCGCGGCCGAGGCCGGCGCCCAGGTCAACGAGACCTACCCGCCGTTCCTGCGCAACCGGCTCCCGAAGTGGACCCGCCCCGAGGCCGACGAGCTGTCGGGCCTGTCGCCGGTGGTCGTCATCGACCAGCGCCGCCTCGGCGGCAACGCCCGCTCCACCGTCGGCACCGTCACCGACGCGTGGACCTACCTGCGGCTCCTCTACTCGCGCATCGGCACCCCGCACCTCGGTGAATCGAACCGGTTCTCCTTCAACGACCCCGCCGGCATGTGCCCGGCCTGCTCGGGCCTCGGCGAGGCCGTCGCGATCGACACTGGCCGCTTCCTCGACCCCGACCGGTCCCTGCGCCAGAACGCGATCCTCCTGCCCGGCTTCGCGGAAGGCGGCTACTGGAACGCCAAGTACACCGACATCGGCACCTTCGACCCCGACAAGCCCCTGCGCGAGTGGACCGAGGACGAGCGGACGGCGCTTCTGTTCGGCGGCGCGCACGCCGACCGCCTCCCCGTGCCCCCGCCCGCCGACTACGAGAGCCTGGTGTCCTGGTTCGAGCGGATCTACCTGCGCACCGGCGACAACATCTCCGACCAGAAGCAGAAGGCCATCGACCGGTTCACCCGCTCGGGCACCTGCGCCGAGTGCGGCGGCGACCGCCTCAACGCCGAGGCCCGCGCCGTCACCGTCCACGGCCGCACCATCGCCGAGCTCGCGCTCATGGAGATCGCCGAACTCGCCGTCCTCGTCGAGACCATCGAGGACCCGTCCGTCGCCCCGGTCGCCGCCGCGCTGGCCGAGCGGTTGCACGCCCTCGACGCGATCGGCCTCGGCTACCTCCACCTGGGCCGCGGCACCACCACCCTGTCCGGCGGGGAGTCGCAGCGGATCAAGACCGTGAAGCACCTGGGCTCCAGCCTCATCGAGATGCTGTACATCTTCGACGAGCCCACCGTCGGCCTCCACCCGCACGACGTCGACGCCATGACCGGGCTCCTCGGCCGCCTGCGCGACAAGGGGAACACCGTGCTCGTGGTCGAGCACGACCCCGCCGTCATGGCCGCCGCCGACCGGATCGTGGAGATCGGCCCCGGCGCGGGCGCCGCCGGGGGCCGCGTGGTCTTCGAAGGCACCTACGGCGAACTCCGCGAGGCGGACACGCCGACCGCGCAGGCGCTCGCGAGGCGCGCCCCCGCGACCACCGCGCCGCGCCGGGGCCGCGACACGCTCACCGTCAAGGGCGCCGATCGCAACAACCTCCGGGACGTCACCGTCGACCTCCCCACCGGCGTGCTCACCGTCCTCACCGGCGTCGCCGGCTCCGGCAAGTCCAGCCTCGCCGCCGAACTCGTGGACCAGCACGGCGCCATCGTGGTCGACCAGCGCCCCGTCGGCGCCGGCCGCCGCTCCACCCCGATCACCTACACCGGGATCGCCGCCCCCATTCGCAAGCTCTTCGCCAAGGCGAGCGGCCTGCCCGCCAAGTACTTCAGCGCCAACTCCGAGGGCGGCTGCCCCGACTGCAAGGGCCTCGGCACCGTCTACACCGACCTCGCGTTCATGGACGGCCAGGAGACCGTCTGCGAGACCTGCGGCGGGCGCCGCTTCACCGAGGAGACCCTGCGCCACCGCGTCGACGGCCTCACCGTCGCCGACGTCGACGACCTCACCATCACCGATGCGCTGCAACGGCTCGCCGAACCCGCCATCCGCAGAGGACTGCGCGACCTCGACCGCGTCGGCCTCGGCTACCTGCGCCTCGGCCAGCCGCTCTCGACCCTCTCGGGCGGGGAGTGCCAGCGCGTCAAGATCGCCCGCGAACTGCGCGACGCCGACGAGCCCTCCCTGTACGTCCTCGACGAGCCGACCACCGGCCTCCACCTGCGCGACGTCGACACGCTCGTGGACGTCCTCGACCGGCTCGTGGAGGCCGGCCACACCGTCGTCGTCATCGAGCACCACCTCGACGTGATCCGCCGCGCCGACTGGGTCGTGGACCTCGGCCCCGGCGCGGGCCGCCACGGCGGCCGCGTCCTCTACGAGGGCCCCGTCGCGGGCCTGCGCGGCACCGCCACGGCCGCCGCCCTCGGTCGGCCGTAGCAGCCCGCGGGAGGTACGCGCCCGCCGGGCCGTACCTCCCGCGGAGTAGACCGATCGCCCACTCCAGGCCGATCCCCGCGCGCGGCCCCGGCGGCACACTGGCCCGCATGAAAGGGTTCTTCCTGGGGTGGACGCGATTCGTCGCCGTGCTCCTCGTCCTCCAGATCGGGTTCGCCGGGTGGGGCGCCGTCGCGACCGGCGACCAGCGCACCATGCGCTTCATCGTCCACGTCGCCAACGGCGGCATGATCCTGTTCTGGCTCATGCTCTCCCTGGTCTTCGCCCTCATCGCCCGGCCGGGATGGAAGGCCGTCGCGCTGACGGGCCTGTCGCTGTTCATGGTCTTCGCACAGGGCGCGTTCGCCCACGGCTTCGGCGGCTCCGGCACCCTCGGCGGCGTCGGCATCGCCCTCCACGCCGCCAACGGCCTCGGCATCCTCACCCTCCAGCTCATCGTCGCCCGGCTCGCCAAGCGCGCGGCCGACGCGAAGCGCGCCGAGCGCACCGCACGAATCGAGGTCCCCGCGTGAACACCGCCTTCGCACGGACCCTGCGGGTCTGGCTGCTCCTGCTCCTCGCGCTCCTGGTCGTCCAGTTCGCGCTGGCGGGCTTCGGGGTCGGCTACGGCGGCGGCGTGGGCGCCGGGTTCCGGCTCCACTTCGTCAACGGCGACGTGCTGCTCTTCGGATACGCGGCGGCGGTGGTCCTCGCGCTGGCGGCGCGCCCCGGGGCCCGGATCGTGCGGCTCACCGTCCTCGGGACGGTCCTGGTGCTCCTCCAGCACGCCATGGGCCTGCTCAGCGTGCCCGGCACGGTCTGGGGCCAGTCGCTGTTCTTCTTCCACGCGCTCAACGGCCTGGCGCTCATCTTCCTGACGTTCCGGACCGGCCGCCTCGTCCGCGACCGCCTCCGCGAACGGGCCGCGCAGGCCGCGGCGGCGCGCTGACCGGACCCGTGGCGCCCCGTCCGGGCGCGCCGACCCCGCTCAGGCCGCGGGCATCGCGTCCCAGTGGCGCCGATGGGCGTCCACCGACCACGCCGAGATCCGCTCGGTGTCCGGCGCCTCCGGCAGCGGGGTCCGGCCCGCCTCCAGCAGCGCCTCGGCGCGGTCCCGCACGGCGGTGACCTCGGCGAGCACCGCGTCGAGATCGGGCACCCCGCCCGACTTGACCCGCAGCACCCGCTCGCGGTCCGCCTCGGGCATCGGCAGCGTCAGCCGCGCGTGCTCGGTCAGCTCCAGCGCCTGGAGCCCCAGCCGGAGCGCGTGCGAGGCGAACTTGGTGTCGTACCCGTGGGCCGCCACCAGCTCGGGCCGCTTCGGCATGTCCTTCTGGCGCCCCCGGCCCAGGAGCATCGCCACTTGCCCGTCGAGGTAGCCGACGGCCCGGCGGGCCGCGTCCCGGGAGAGGAACGCCGGGGCCAGCGCCCGCAGCTCGTCCCCGAGGGCCGTCGTGCGGTACACCGAGGACTCGGGCGCGCACATGACCAGCAGCAGGTTCGGGTTGCCCGCCACCGCGAGCCGCAGGAACTTCCGCAGCGAGTACAGCGTGCACTCGCGGTCCCCGGCCTCGGACCGGGCCCCTTCGGGCCGGTCGCGCCACGTGTGGTGGTCCACCGGCCCGGCCAGGCCGACCACGTGCTCGGCGGGCTCGACGAACACGCCGGCCTCGTCGTGGTCGCTGACGCCCGCGATGGCGAGCCCGTGGACGCCGGAGCCGGCCTCGGTCCGCAGGATCTCGTTGGCGCGGGCCACCGCGCCGGTGTCGATGCTCATCGGGCTCCTCTCACAGCCGCGGGTCGACGGGCTCGGACTCGAGCGCGAGGATCGCGAACACGTACTGGTGCACCTGCCACAGCGGCGCGCCCTTCGCGGCCAGGTCCAGGGCCTCGATCCCGAGCGCGTACTCGCGCAGCGCCTGGGACCGCTTGTGCTGGAGGCGGCGCGCGCGCAGGCGGGCGAGGTTCGCGGGGTCGGTGTAGTCGGCGCCGTAGATGATCCGCAGGTACTCCCGGCCCCGGACCTTCAGGCCCGGCTGGAGCCTCGGCCGGTCCTCCAGGAGCGGCTTGACGACCATGCCCTCGCCGCCCGCCGCGCACAGTTCGAGCCACCACCGCGCGGCCTCGTCCTCGTCGGCGGTGCCGAGCGCGACGATCCGCCGCCGCGTCTCCAGCAGCAGCCCTGAGGCATCCGCCGCCACGAGTGCGTCGGCGACCTCCAGGTGCCACTCGTGCCGGTGGTCGGCGAGGTTGCGGCCCTCGGTCGCGAGGACCTGGAACGGCGCGAGCCGCACGCCGTCGAGCCCGTCGACCGGCCAGCAGTACCGCTGGTACACGTCGGCGAACGCATCGAGGTTCGCCCGGCGCGACCCGGTCCGCTCGGCGAGCGCGGCCACGTCGAGGCCCCGCGCGGCGGCGGCGTCCAGGACCGCCGCGGCGGCCGGGAGCGCGGCGAGGCCCGCCGCGGCCACGCCCGCGAACTGGTCCTCGATGAGGTCGCGGGCCTTCGCGGACCAGGGGAGCAGTTCGCAGTCCAGGAGCATCCAGTCGGTGTCCAGCCGCTCCCACAGGCCCGCCGCCGCGGCGGCGGCGCCGACCCGGTCGAGCAGGGCCTGCGTGAGCGCGTCGTCCTGGAAGAACGCCCGGCCGGTGCGCGTCACCAGCGCGCCCCACGGCGCCGCGTCGAGTCCGAAGCGCCGCTCAGCCGCTTCGGGGTCGCGGCACACGAGCGCGACGGCCCGCGAGCCCATGTGCTTCTCCTCGCACACGACCCGCTCGGCGCGCCCGCGGTACTGCGCGAACGCCTGCGCCGGGTGCTCCAGGTACCCGTCCTCACCGGAGGCGTCGACGGGCGCCATCGTCGGGGGCAGGTACAGCAGGCGCCGCGGGTCGTCGGCGAAGCGGCTCATGACCTCCAGGGCCGCCGCCGCGTTCTCGGCCCGCACCTTCACCGTGCCGGCGATCGCGGTGGGCAGGTGCCGGTCCCCGGCGACGTCCTCGAAGTCGAGGGTCGCCGCGTCCCGTGCGGCCGCCGCGGGCCGCAGCGGGCGCACCGGCTCGTACCACTCGCGCTCGGCCGGAACCGACACGAGCTCCCGCTCGGGGTAGCGCAGCGCCGTCAGCCTGCCGCCGAAGCAGCAGCCGGTGTCGAGGCAGATCGTGTTGTTGACCCACTCGGGATCGACCGTGGGCGTGTGGCCGTAGACGACCGCGGCCGCGCCGCGGTACTCCTCGGCCCACGGCAGGCGCACGGGCAGCCCGTACTCGTCGGTCTCGCCGGTGGTGTCGCCGTAGAGCGCGAACGAGCGGACCTTTCCGGAGGCGCGGCCGTGGTACTCCTCCTTGAGGCCGGCGTGGGCGACCACGAGCCGGCCGCCGTCGAGCAGGTAGTGGGCCCGCAGGCCGTCCATGAACGCGCGGGCCTCCTTCCGGAACGCCTCGTCCTCGTCCCCGAGCTGCGCCAGCGACTCGGCCAGGCCGTGGGCGACTCTGACCTTGCGGCCGTCGAGGGCCCGCACCAGCTTCTGCTCGTGGTTGCCCTGGACGCACAGCGCGGTCCCGGCCGCGACCATGCCCATGACCAGGCGCAGCACGCCGGGCGTGTCGGGTCCGCGGTCGACCAGGTCGCCCACGAACACGGCCTTGCGGCCCTCGGGGTGCGCCGCGTTCACGGCCCGCCCCAGACCGTCGCGCTCGAGGGCCCAGCCCAGGTCCGCGAGCAGCGCTTCGAGTTCGGCGCGGCAGCCGTGCACGTCGCCGATGAGGTCGAACGGGCCGGTCTCGTCCTTGCGGTCGTTCCAGGACCTCTCGGTGACGACCCGCGCGGCGGCCACGGCCTCGGCGCCGGTGAGGCGGTGGACGCGCCGGAAGCCCTCCTTGTTCAGGTACTTCAGGCTGCGCTTGAGGTCGCGGTGCTGGCGGCGCACGACGGCCTCGCCGAAGTCCCGGTCGGGCCGGGCCAGGGTCCGCTCGGTCGCGACCGACGGCTCGACGTCGAGCACGATCGCGTCCACGAGCACGTGGTGCTCGCGGGCGAGCGCGATGAGCTGGGCGCGCGCCTCCTTCTGCACGTTCGTGGCGTCGACGACGGTGAGCCGCCCGAGCCGCAGCCGCGTCCCCACGATGTGGTTCAGCAGCTTGAACGCCTCGGGCGTCGCGGCCTGGTCGGTCTCGTCGTCGGCGACCAGTCCCCGGCAGCGGTCCGAGGAGATCACCTGCGTGGGCAGGAAGTGCTTCGCGGCGAAGGTGGACTTGCCGGAGCCGGAGACGCCGACGAGCAGCACGAGGGACAGCTCGGGGACGCTCACCACCGGAGGTGCGTCAGTCACGGTCGAACACTCCCATCTGGGTCGGGGTCCCGGCACCGGGGTCCTCGGTGCCGACCCCCTCGATCCGGACCCGGTAGCCGTGCCGGGCGGCGACGGCCTCCGCCCACGCGCCGAAGCGGGCCCGGTCCCATTCGAAGCGGTGGTCGGCGTGGCGCATCTGGTGCGCCTCCATGCCGTACCTGGCGTTGTACTCGGCGTTCGGGGTGGTCACGACGACCGTGCGCGGGCGGGCCGCGCCGAAGACGACCTGCTCCATCGCGGGCAGCCGCCCGGGGTCCAGATGTTCGATCACCTCCATGAGCACGGCCGCGTCGTACCCGCCGAATCGCTTGTCGCGGTACACGACCGAGCCCTGAATGAGCTGGAGGCGCTGCCGCCGCCGCTCGGGCATCCGGTCGAGGTGGAGCGCGTGCCCGGCCATGCCGAGCGCGCGGGACGAGACGTCCGCACCGGTGACGCGGGTGAACCGCGCATCGTCCAGGAGCGCGGCCAGGAGCTTGCCCGAGCCGCACCCGAGGTCGAGCACGGAGGCGGCCCCGGCGGCGGCGAGCGCCTCGGTGACCGCGGCGATCCTGATGCGGTGCAGCGGGAGCGACTGCTCGCCGTCCACCGCCGACTCCTCTTCGACCGGGGCCTCCTCCTCGGCCTCCGCGGCTTCGGCGAGTTCGGCGAGCCGGGCGTGCGCGGCCCGCTCGTAGGACCGGCGGTGCGCGAGGTACCGGCGGGCGATGAGGCCGCGCCGGGGGTGGGCGGCGAGCCATGCGCCGCCGGAGCGCACGAGCTTGTCTACCTCGCCGATCTCGACCCAGTAGTGCTTGGCGTCGTCGAGGACCGGCAGCAGCACGTAGAGCTGGCTCAGGGCGTCCGCGAGGCGCAGTTCGCCGCGCAGCCGCACGCGCACGTGCCGGGAGTCGGTGCCGAAGCCCGGCAGCGGCACCGCCTCGGCCTCGACCTCCCATCCCAAGGGCGCGAACAGGTCCCGCACCAGGTCCGGCCCGCCCTCGCACGGGACGGCCGGCAGCGCGATCTCCAGGGGGATCGCGGCGGCGGCCAGCTCGGGCCGCTCCCCGCCGTCCCCGGACCTGGCGGTGGAGAACACCTTCCCCAGCGCCACCGCGAGCAGCGACGAGGCCGCGTACGGCCGGTCGTTCACGTACTGCTTCAGGGAGGCGTCGCCGGAGGCGCCCGCGTGCGAGCGGGCCAGGCGCGCGGCGTCCACTTCGAGCAGGAGCGCGGCGGTGCACCGGTCCTCCCCGGCCTCGGGGTAGAACACCCACGCCGTCCCGAAGGACTGCTCGAACGGCTGCACCCGGTCGGGGTGCTTGCGCAGGAGCCGGCCCAGGTCGGTCGCCGGGTTCGCGGTGGTCGTGATGGTCAGGAGCACTCGCAGATCATGCCACTCGATCCACTCTGGTCGCGACCTGGTTTCACCCGTCGCGCAAAGGCGCGCCCGTGTCGGCCCGGTCTGCGACACTCGCACCAGTTCGCATTCGAGACGACGGAGCCCATCCATGCGGAAACTCATCGCCACGGTCTACAACTACTCGCTCGACGGCCTCCTCGCCGACGAGGGCACCGATTTCTGGGACTTCTGCTTCAGCCTGCCCGAGAACGACAACCCCGACGACCCCGGCCAGCTCGACTTCCTGCGCAACGCCGACGCGATCCTCCTCGGCCGCAACGCGTACGAGAGCATCGCCGACGCCATGACCACCTCCAACGCCGACCACCCGTTCGCGCGGGTCCTCAACCCGCACCGCAAGGTCGTCTTCTCCACGACCCTGGAGCGGGCCGACTGGGAGAACACCGTGATCGCCTCCGGCGACACCGCCGAGGAGGTCGAGCGGCTGCGGCGCGGCGGCGACGGCCACCTCGTCGTCATGGGCGGCGTCGGCCTCTTCCGCTCCCTCATGGCGCTCGACCTCCTCGACGAGCTCCACGTGAGCCTGTTCCCCTACATCGCGGGGGAGGGCACCCGCCTCTTCGACGGGGTGCCCCGCTCCTACCGCCTCGACCTGCTCTCCAGCAGCGCCTCCGGCAACGGGATCCAGGAACTCCGCTACGGGAGGCACCGCGGCTGACCGCCGGCCGAGCGGACGGGTCCGGGCGGTACAGCCTGCTGCACCGTCCGGCGGACCCCTGGACCCACCCGGATCCGCCAGGTGACTGCATTGGGCCCGAGGGCGATCGGCCATAGCGTTGACGGTGTCAGACCACCGTTCCGAGGAGCCGTCATGAACGACCAGCCCACCGCCCACCCGTCGCAGTACACCGCGGGCAGCCACTACAAGCTCACCACCACCGCCCTGTGGATCGGCCTCGTCGGCGGGTCCCTGTTCAACATCGCCCTCCAGTCGGTCGGGCTGTGGTTCCTGGCCCTCCCGTTCGGCCTGATCGCGCTGGCGAGCGTCGTCGGCCTCGTCGCGCGGGCGATCGTGTCGAGGAAGCACCGGTGAAGGGCCTGGCCGCCCGTCGCTACCGTCGGTACCGGAGCAGCCGTTCCAATCCCGCGGGGTCGTGCCGCTCCGGGACGGCGAGCGCGGCCTCCAACCGGGGCCGCGCGGCCTCCGCGTCGAGGTGCGAGCCGATCGCGACCAGCTCCCCGCCGCCCTCGACCGGATGCGCGGCCACGTCGATCCGGTCGCCCACCACGTGCACCACGAACCCGCGCGGCCGGCCCCCGGTCGCCACGGCCACGGTGCCCTTCATCCGGTACGCGCCCGGCGGCGGGTCCTCGAGCAGCGCGATGAGGGCGCCCGGGTCGACGGGCCCGGCGGCCCGGACCGTGACGGCCTGCGCGTGCGCGTGGTCGCCCGCGTGCGCGTGCGCCCCCCGCGCCAGGGCCGCGAGCGGCAGCTCGTCCTCGGGGTCGGTGACCGAGGCCGTGTCGTAGACCAGGGCCGGGTCGACCCGCCCGTTCGAGGTCCGCACCAGGTGGATGCCGGGGTTGACGGCGAGGATGCGCTCCTCGATCGCCGCAAGAGCCCGCTCGGCCTCCGCCTCCGGGAGCCGGTCGCACTTGTTGACCACCGCGAGCGTCGCGGCCTTGAACCGGACCGGCGGCAGGTCGCTGCGGTCGACGGTGTTGAAGTACTCGACGGCGTCGACCACGTCCACGACCCCGCCCGCGCGGATGCGCTCGGCCTCGCTGAAGTGGATCATCTTCGCGATGACCCCGGGCTCGGCGATCCCGCTCGCCTCCACGATCACCACGTCCAGCCCGAACCGGGGATCGGTGAGCTTGTCCAGGGCCGCATCGAGTCCGCTCAGGTCCTCGATGCAGCACAGGCACCCGCCCGCGATCGAGACCGGCTCGTCGATCTGCCCGGTCACCAGCCCGGCGTCCACGTTCACCTCGCCGAAGTCGTTGACGATCACCCCGACCCGCGCCCCCGGCTGGCACAGCAGGTGGTTGAGCAGCGTCGTCTTCCCCGCCCCCAGGTACCCCGTCAGCACCACCACCGGTACTCGCCTGTCCACGCGCGCCTCCTCGTTCGACTCCACTGCCAGCGACATGGGACCACACCGCCCGCCGCGCGCCGCCGCCCGGGCCGCCCGCCGATGAATCGCGCCCCGCCGCCTCGTCCCAATTGGCAGAGGGCCGCACCGGCCGCCGCAACCGACAGATCGGAACCGACATGAGTACCGTCCGCAGCCACATGACCATGTCGCTCGACGGCTTCATCGCACAGCCCGACGACCAGGTCGGGGAGCTCTTCGAGTGGTACGACGCCGGGGACGTCGCGATCCCGACGCCCTACGAGCACGTCCCCGCCTTCAACGTCGACGCCGCCAGCGCCGCGTTCCTGCGCGAGGTCACCGACGGCTGCGGCGCGGTCGTCGTCGGCCGCCACCTGTTCGACATCACCGACGGCTGGGACGACACGCACCCCGCGGGCGCGCCCGTCGTCGTGGTCACCCACCGGCCGCCCGCGGACGCCGCCGAGCGCTGGCCCACCACCTCCTTCGTCGACGGCGTGGCCGCCGCCATCGAGCGCGCCGAGCAGGTCGCGGGGGACCGGGACGTCACCATCGCCAGTGCGAACGTGGCGCAGCAGGCGCTCGCGCTCGGCCTGGTCGACGAGGTGTGCGTCAGCCTCGTGCCCGTGATCTTCGGCGAGGGCATCCCCTACTTCACGGTCCTCGACACCGGCCACCTCCTCCTGGAGGACCCGGTCGTCGTCCAGGGCACGCGCGCAGTGCACCTGCGCTACCCCGTGCGGCGCTGACCGCTCCACTGGCGCCTCCCACCTCCCCAGGACGGAGGCGGAGCCGGGCGATCCCCACGGATCGCCCGGCCCCTCAGTGGAAGGAGGGCGACCGGCCGCCTCGGAGCCGGTGCTAGCCGAACCGCTCGGCGGCCCGCGCCTTCGCCTTGGCCGCCTCCTCTTCGCGGTCCTTGGGGGCCGCGGTGGTCACCAGGGCGTCCAGCAGCTCCTGAGTGGCCGCGGCGACCGCGGCGACGGCCTTGTCGAACGCCTCCTCGTTGGCCTTCGACGGATGGGTCGAGCCGCTGAGCTTGCGCACGTACTGCAAGGCCGCGGCGGCGACCTCCTCCTCGGTGGCGGGCGGCTCGAAATTGAACAGGGTCTTGATACTCCGGCACATGCCCCTAAGATGCCACGGAACACCGACAACCGGGCCCGAGCGGCAATCCGGTTGACCGGCGGGGCCCTACCGCACCCCTCGCTCACTCCTCCCACGCCGAGGTCGCCGCGATCAGGCCCGTCCAGCGCCGCACCCCGCTGCCGCCGGGGGACCAGCGCTCGTTGAACTCGCGGTAGACGGTGCAGCGCTCGACCATCGCGGCCCGCCGCTCGGGCCACGGCGGCACCGGCAGGCCGTACGCGGCGTGGAGCGCCCCGATCGCGCCGACGTCCTCGGCGTGGTGCGTGCGCACGATCCACTCGCACCACGCGAGGTCGGTGAGCGCGTCGCCGTAAGAGGAGAACTCCCAGTCCAGGACCGCCGTGACGGTGAACGTCTCGGGGTCGACGAGCACGTTGTTCGGTCCGAAGTCGCCGTGCACCAGGCTGGTCCCGGGCGGCGCCGGTGCGGCGAGCATCAGCCGCAGCACCTCGCCGCAGGCCCGCATGACCCCGGCGGCGTGCCCGGCCTTCATCAGCTCCTGGCCGTGCACCCCCGCGACGAAGCCCATGGTCACCGACTCCGCGTCCGATCCCAGCAGCGGCGGCACCGGCACCGCCCCCTGGAGCCCGGCGAGCCTGCGCCGCTCCAGATCGAGCCGCGCCGCCGCGTCCGGCCCGTCATAGCGCTTGACCACGGTCGTGCCGTCGCCGACCGTCCGATTCGTGTACCCGTGCCGCAGTGGTCGCATCCCACCATCCTCACGGCACCGTCAAGGGGATTCGCGGTCAAGGGGATTCGCGGTCGAGGGGATCCCTGGTCAAGAGAATGCGCAGTCAAGAGAGTGCGCACTCGAGAGGATGCGCGGTCGAAAGGATGCGCCGCCGAGCGGGTCCGGACGTCAGGCCGGTCCGGCGTCGAGGGCCGCGAGATTGGCGCGGACCTCGGCGGCGGTGGTGTGCTCGTGCTCGGTGAGGATGTCGAGGGCCTCCCGCCAGGCGGTGCGGGCGGCGTCGCGGTCGCCCGCGGAGTGGTGGAGGTCGCCCAGGGCCGCGAGCGTCTCGCCGACTTTCAGGTGCTCGCCGAGCTCCCGGTTGCGTTCGAGCGTGCGGAGGTAGAAGGAACGCGCCCGCCCGTGGTCGCCGAGCCTCCCGTGGACGAGCCCGAGACTGCTCCAGATGTCGGCCTCCAGCGTGTCGCGGAAGCCGGGTTCCAGCTCCTGGCACACTTCCAGCGACTGCTCGCAGTGGCCGAGGGCTTCGGTGTACTCGCCGACCTGCGCCTCGTAGAAGCCGAGCGTGAGCAGTCCGCGGGCCACCCCGATCCGGCTCCCTGCGGCCTCGAACAGCTCCAGGAAGCGCCGGGAGTGGTCGCGTGCCTCCGCGTAGCGTCCCTGCAGTCCGGCGAGACCGGCCAGGCTGCTGTAGGTCGAGGCCTGCCCCACCGGGTCCTCCGCCCGGCCCGACAGCTCCAGGGCCCGCACCAGATGCGCGCGGCTCTCCTCGAACCGGCCGAGCCCGGTGTCGCTCCACGACAGCATGCGGTGCACATGCGCCTGCGCCGCGGGCTCGCCCATCCGCTCCGCCGCCTCCAGCGCGGCGTACTTGAGCGCGGCCTGGTCGCGCAGCAGGCCGCGGACGCGGGAGAACCCGTAGAGCGCCCATGCCGCCTGCCAGACCAGGGCGTCGAACTCGCCGGGGGGCCGGCCGGCCGCGGTGGCGGTCATCCCCAGGTGCTCCGCGTCGAACCACGCCAGCGCCGCGTCCCGGTCGGTGAAGGTCTCCGGGGCGGCACCCGGGCTCGGCTCGGCGAGCGGGACCGCGAGCTCGTGCATGCTCTGCTGCAGCAAGAGCGCGGCGGGGTACGCGGTGTGGACGTAGTGGTCGAGCAGTCGTCGCATCGCCTTGCGGCGCTCGACGTCGGAGTCGGTGCGCCGCGTGATCCCGGCGGCGTGGTCGCGCAGGAGGTCGTGGAGGGAGAACCGGCCCCGGGCGTCCTCGGCGAGGAGGTTGGCCCGGGTCAGCTCCAGCAGCGCGGACCGCACCTCGGTGGCGTCGAGTCCGGCGAGGCTGCCGGCGAGCGCGGCGGACACGTCCGGTCCCGGGTGCAGGCCGAGCAGCCGGTACAGCCGCCGGGCCGGCGCCGTGAGGCGCCGGTAGGACGCGTCCATGACCGCGGCGACCGAGGTCGAGGGGTCGGTCGGACCTGCGGCCAGGCGGCCGAGCCGGTCGTCTGCCAGCAGGCGGGTGTACTCGCCGATCGAGGACGAGTCCACATGGTGCGTGAGGTAGTTAGCCGCGGCGATGTGGATCGCGAGGGGCAGGCGACCGCAGGCCGCGGCGAAGGCCGCGATCTCGCCGTCTCCGGCGCCCTTGGCGACCGGGCGCCCCAGGAGGCTTCGCACCAGTGACGCCGCCTCGGCGGCGGTGAGGGTGTCCAGTGCCAGGTCCGCGATGCCCGGATGGGTGGCGCGCAGGCCGCCGAGCCGGTTGCGGCTGGTGACGACCACCAGGCATTCCGGTTCGTCGGGCAGGAGCGGGCGGACCTGCGGCTCGGCGTGGGCGTTGTCGAGGACGATGAGCAGCCGCCGGCCCTTGAGCGCTTCCCGGTACTGCGCGGCGAGTGCGTCCGGAGTGCCGGATACGCCCTTCGGGTCGACGCCCAGCTGCTCCAGCAGCCTGGTCAGCGCCTGCTCCGGGTCGGTGGGCGGCACGTCGGCGAAGCCGTTGAGGTTGAGGTACAGGCAGCCGTCGGGGAACCGCGCCCGCACGGCCCGGCTGCGGGCCCAGTGGACCGCGAGCGCGGTCTTGCCCACTCCGCCGATGCCGGTGAGCGCCGAGATGACGACGGCCCGGCCGCGGTGGTGCTCGCGCAGCAGCCGGTCGAGGCGGCGCAGCTCCTCGTTCCGGCCGGTGAAGGCCCGGTTGTCGGCGGGCAGCGTGCGGGCCGGCCAGTCGTCGGAGGGCGGGGGAGCGGTGAGGGAGGTGCCGGTCAGGCGGCGTCGGACCTCGTCGAGCTGGACGCGCTGGCGCAGGTCCAGTCCCAGGCGGGGGTTGCTCAGGAGCAGGTCGAAACGATCGGGCTCGTCTCCGGCCGGAGGCCGGGGGAGGTGCTCGCCCTTGAGCCAGTAGTAGATCGTCACCCGGCTGACATCCTCAGTGGACTCCGCGATTTCCCTGACGGTGCAGCCGGAGTCGGCGATGCGGGCCCGCAGCCACCGGCCGAGTCGCACTGGGGAGTCGAGGTGCGCGAACTCGCCGTCGTCCCCGGCCCGGCGGCCGGCGAGCCAGGCCCGCACCGTCTCCTCTCCCACGCCCAGCTCACGGGCGACCTCGGCCACGGACCGGCCGGTCTCGTTGAGGTGCAGGGCAAGCCAGGCGGCGAGTCTGGCGACGGTGCCGGGGGGCGGACTCGCGGTCACGGAACGGTGCCTCCGTAAGGGTGGGCGCCGGTGCGCCGAGCACGGGTTCAACGAAGTTCAATGGACTCTACTCCTCAACGCGCACATCGGATTCAATGGCGCAGTCCGCTCCCCCCTGCGGACCGGGACGATCCAGAGGAGACGCATGAACGAGCAGGCCGCCAGGTTCCGCGACGTGTTCTCCGTCCGCGAGTTCCGGGTGCTCTGGATCGCCCAGACCCAGTCGCGCATCGGCGACCAGTTCGCCCGCGTCGCTCTGGCGCTGCTGGTCTTCGACGGCACCTCGTCGGCGGCCCTGACCGCGCTCGTGTACGCCTCGACGTATCTGCCCCCGCTGCTCACCGCCCCGCTCCTGGCCGGCCTCGCGGACCGGTACTCGCGCCGCACGGTGATGTGGACGGTCGAGGTCCTGCGGGCGGGCCTCATCGGGCTCATGGCGATCCCGGCCGTGCCGCTGCCGCTGCTCGCGGTCCTCGTGGTCGCCGCCTCCTGCCCCGACCCGCTGTTCTCCGCCGCCCGCGTCGCGACCCTCCCCAGAGTGCTGCCGGACGGCCGCTATCAGGTCGGCATGAGCATCAGCAGCTCCACCGACGGCATCGCGCAGATCGTCGGGTTCGCCCTCGGCGGGGTCGTCGTGGCGGCTACCGGCAGCCCGCACCTGGTGCTCGCGATCGACGCGCTCACCTTCCTCGCCTCGGCCGCGCTTCTGCGCCTGGGCCTGCGCCCCCACCTGCCCGAGACGGACGGGACGTCTACGGCCGCAAGGGGGTTCGCGCTCGCCGGGATCAAACTCGTGGCGGGGGACCGGCGCCTGATGGGACTGGCCGCACTGGTGTGGACGTTCGGGCTGTTCGTCGTCCCCGAGGCGGTGGCCGCGCCGTACGCGGCCGAGATCGGCGCGGGCGAGGCCGCCGTCGGCCTGCTCATGGCCGCCGACGTGGTGGGCATGGTGATCGGCGCGCTGCTGGTCGCCCGGCTCGGCGCGGACCTGCGTCGGCGCTTGACGGTGCCGCTCGCGTTCGCCGCCGGACTCCCGCTGTCCGCCACGCTCCTCGCGCCGCCACTCCCGGTCACGGTCCTGCTCTGGGCCCTCTCGGGCCTGGCGTCGAGCTACCTCGTCCTCGCGCAGGTCAGGTTCGTGCAGCTGGTGCCCGACGGGATGCGCGCCCGCGCCGTCGGCTTCGCCGCCGCGGGCCTCCAGACCGCCCAGGGACTCGGGATGGCGACCGCCGGCGTGCTCGCCGAGGCGTTGGCGCCCTCGACGGCCATCGCGGTGTGCGGCGCCGCCGGATCGCTCGGCGCCGTCGTCGTCGCCCTTGCGTTCGGACTCATCGGAACCGGTGCGACGCGGACCGATCCGACCCCGGCCGAAGACCGTCCAGAACCGAGTCGAACTTGAGGGAGGAGGAGCCATGACGAACAACCACAAGGACACCAGCTGGCCGTAACCACATGCCGAGCGGCGGCGGCCGGGACCCTCGGGTCCCGGCCCCGTCAGCGGCGCACGGGCGTGTAGTGCACCTCGGGGCGGCCGACGCTGCCGTAGACCGGGGTGCGCCGCGCGAGGCCGTTCTCGGCCAGGTATTCGAGGTAGCGGCGGGCGGTGACGCGGGCGATGCCGAGGCCGGTGGCGATCGACGCGGCCGAGAGCCCTTCGGTCGCCTCGTCGAGCGCCGCCGTGATCGAGTCGAGTGTCGACGCGCTGAGGCCCTTGGGGAGCGGCCCCGGGCCCGCCGTGCGCAGCTCTGCGAGCATCCGGTCCACGTCGCCCTGGCCTCCGACCTCCCCGGGCCGCGCCACCTGCGCCCGCCACGCCGCGTACGTCTCCAGCTTCCCGCGCAGGGTCGCGAACGTGAACGGCTTGAGCAGGTACTGCATCACCCCGGACGACACCGCCGCCCGCACCTCCGAGAGGTCCCGCGCCGAGGTCACCGCGATGACGTCGACCGGCGCGCGGGCCGCGCGCAGCGCCGCGCACACCGCCAGGCCGTGCGTGTCCGGCAGGTAGAAGTCGAGCAGCACCAGGTCCACCGAATGCTTGGCGCAGAAGCGGATCGCGTCGTTCCCGGCGTGCACCACCCCGGCCACCGCGAACCCGGCGACGCGCTCGACATAGGCCCGGTGGGCCTCGGCGGCCACCGGGTCGTCCTCGACCACCAGTACGCGGATCATCGGTCCGACGATATCGGCAGCCGGACGGTGAACACCGCGCCGCCGCCGCCCCCGTTCGCGACCGCGACGGTCCCGCCGTTGCGGCGCACCGCCTGCCCGACCAGCGCCAGGCCCAGCCCGCGGCCCTCGCCGCCGGGCTTGGTGGACCAGCCCCGCCGGAAGATGTCCGCGTCCGCCTCGACCCCCGGACCGGAGTCCGCGACCCGCACGAACAGCCCCCCGGCCTCGGTCCGCACCGTCACCTCCACCCGCGGCGACCGGGCCGCCGCGCCCTCCACCGCCGCGTCGAGCGCGTTGTCGACGAGGTTGCCCAGGATCGTGATGAGGTCCCGCGCGTCGACGTCCTCCGCGGCGTCCATCGCCGTGTCCGCCGTCAGCTCCAGCTCCACTCCGCGCTCGCTCGCCTCGCTCAGCTTCCCCAGCAGCAGCGCCGCCAGCACCGGCTCGCTCACCGCGCCCACCACCCGGTCGGTGAGCTGCTGCGCCGTCTCCAGCTCCGCCGTCGCCAGCGCGACGGCGCGGTCGGTGCGCCCCAGCTCGATCAGCGAGATCACCGCGTGCAGCCGGTTCGCCGACTCGTGCGCCTGCGACCGCAGCGACTCCGCGAACCCGCGCACCGAGTCCAGCTCCCCGGTGAGGTGCTGGAGGTCGGTGTGGTCGCGCAGCGTCACCACGTTCCCCATCGCCCGGCCCCGCGACGCCACCGGCATCGTGTTCACCAGCAGCAGCCGCGTGTCCGTCAGGTGCAGCTCGTCGACCCGCGGCCCCGCGGCGGTCAGCGCCGCCGCCAGGTCCGCGGCGAGGCCCAGTTCGGCGACCGGGACCCCCTTGACGTCGTCGGGCAGCCGCAGCAGGTCGAGCGCCGCGTCGTTGCACAGCGCCACCCGCCCGTCGCGCCCCACCAGCACCAGTCCCTCGCGGACCGAGTGCAGGATCGCCCGGTAGTACTCGAACATGTCCCGCAGCTCCGCGGGCGCGACCCCGCGCGTCTGGCGCCCCAGCCGCGCGCTCACCAGGTAGCTCCCGGCCACCCCGACCACGAGGACGCCGGCCGCGACCGCCGCGAGCGGGACCAGCCGCTCGTGCAGCTCGTCGGCGATCGCCTCGATGGTGATCCCCGCGGCCACCAGCGCCACCACGCCGCCGCCCGCGCCGAACACCGGCACCACCGCGCGCATCGACGGCCCCAGCGTCCCGGTGTACGTCTCCGTGAACGCCTCGCCCGCAAGGGCCTTCGCGGTGTTCCCGATGAACTCGTTCCCGATCTGGGCCGGGTCCGGGTGCGCGTAGCGGATCCCGTCCGGGCTCATGATCGTGATGAAGTCGACCCCCGTGTCCGCGCGGACCCGCTCGGCGAACGGCTGGAGCGCCGCGCTCGGATCGGCCGCCCCCAGCGCCGCGGTCACGCTCGGCGAGTCGGCCACCGTGGAGGCGACCGCGAGCACCTCGTCCCGTGCCTTGTCGTCCACCGCCCGGCCCGCGTCGGCGTACGCGAGCGCCGTCCCGGAGCCGACGATGAGGCCGACCAGGACGAGCTGCAGCACCAGGAGCTGCCTGGCCAGGGGCCACGGTTTGGTCACGCCGTATTCCACCACGGGCCGTTCACGCGACCGAAATGAACTTAATAGTGACTCGCTTCACAGGTGTCTGGATACTTTCGGAAACTCACCCTGCACGAGGAGACAACGATGTCCACGCCTCCGCCCCCGAAGCGGCGCGACCGCACCCACTACCTCTACCTCGCCGTCATCGTCGCCGTCCTCGCCGGCATCGCGGTGGGCTTCGCGTTCCCCGAGTTCGCCAAGCAGCTCAAGCCCCTCGGCACCGGCTTCGTCGCCCTCATCAAGATGATGATCGTCCCGATCATCTTCTGCACCATCGTCCTGGGGATCGGGTCGGTGGCCAAGGCCGCGAAGGTCGGCAAGGTCGGGCTCATCGCCCTCGGCTACTTCCTGCTCATGTCCACGTTCGCGCTGGCGATCGGCCTCGTGGTCGGGAACGTCCTGCACCCGGGCTCGGGCATGGACCTCGACCCGTCGGCCGCCTCGGCCGCGCAGGAGCAGGCGTCGGAGGACGGCAGCCACGGCACCGTCGACTTCCTCCTCGGGATCATCCCCGAGACCATGGTCTCCGCGTTCACCTCCGGCTCGGTGCTCCAGGCGCTCCTGGTGGCCCTGCTCGCCGGGTTCGCGCTCCAGAAGATGGGCCCAGCGGGGGAGCCGGTCCTGACCGGCATCGGGCACCTCCAGCGGCTCGTGTTCCGCATCCTCGCCATGATCATGTGGGCGGCCCCCGTGGGCGCGTTCGGCGCCATCGCGGCCGTGGTCGGCGAGACCGGCTGGGACGCGCTCAAGAGCCTGGCGGTCATCATGCTCGGCTTCTACGCGACCTGCCTGCTGTTCGTGTGCTGCGTCCTCGGCGCCGTCCTGTGGCTCGCCGCCCGCGTGAACATCTTCCAGCTGCTGCGCTACCTCGGCCGGGAGTTCCTGCTCATCGTCTCCACCTCGTCCTCGGAGTCCGCGCTGCCGCGGCTCATCGCGAAGATGGAGCACCTCGGGGTGAGCAAGCCGGTCGTCGGCATCACCGTGCCCACCGGGTACTCGTTCAACCTCGACGGCACCGCGATCTACCTGACGATGGCGACCCTGTTCATCGCCACCGCCCAGGGCGACTCGCTCAGCCTCGCCGAGCAGGTCTCGCTGCTGGTCTTCATGATCATCGCCTCCAAGGGCGCGGCGGGCGTCAGCGGCGCCGGCATCGCGACCCTCGCCGGCGGCCTCCAGTCCCACCGCCCCGAACTGGTCGACGGGGTCGGCTTCATCCTCGGCATCGACCGCTTCATGTCCGAGGCCCGCGCGCTCACCAACTTCGCCGGGAACGCCGTCGCCACCGTCCTCATCGGCACCTGGACCAAGGAGTTCGACCGGGACCAGGCCGCCCGCGTCTTCGCCGGGAGCGAGCCGTTCAACGAGGCGACCCTCGTCGACGACCACGAACCGGCCGCACCGGCCCCCGACGTCCCCGAGCAGCCCAAGGACAAGGCGCTCGAACCGGCTTGACCGCAGGGAGAGCGAGCGGCCGGCGCCCCCGCAGGGCGCCGGCCGCTCCTTCCTTGGGAGGTGTCAGGAATGCGTGAGGTCGGACGCCGGGCGCAGTTCCACGGTGCCGTCCTCGGACTGGATGCTGTTCTCCGGGGTGTCACCCTGGATGCTGTTGTCGGGGGTGTCGCCCTGGATGTTGTTGTCGGGAGCCGGCGGGGGCCCGCCGACCACCGCGGTCGCCGGGGTGCCGTCCGGGTTCAGGACCGGCTCGCCGGCCGCGTCCAGGACGCCGACCGTGTTGCCCTCGCTCGGGAACGCCGCGGGCGCCTCGGCCGCGCTCAGCGAGTAGTCGGGGAGCCAGTGGTGGCCCGACCAGACCGAGCCGCCGAACCAGTTGTTGTTCCACACGTAGCCGGTGCCCATGGTGCCGTACCAGCCGGTGCCGCAGTAGGGCAGGCCGGACATCCACGCCTCGATGATCCACTGGTTCGTCGACCCGGAGTTGTACGCCCAGTCGGTGTAGGCGCACAGGTACCAGGCGCTGCCGTTCCACGCGTAGACCTCGATCTTCGCGGCGATGTAGCCGCCGGGCCGGTCGTGGGTCTTCGCACACGGGTAGGCGCCCCACGGGGTCGCCAGCACCGTGTACGACTTGGCGTCGACGCGCGCGTAACCGCCGCCGTCGCCATGCGAGATCTCCGCGCGCACATTGGTGCAGAGGTCGTTGCTGCGGTAGACCTCGCCTTCCTGGTACACGTAGTGCGCCGACGCGGGGGAGGCGCCGAGCAGCACGAAGGCCATCGCGCCCGCGGCGACCGCCGTCAGCGTCCGCGCGGAGCGGGCCCAATCGCGAATCCTCATGTCACTTCCTTTCCACCAGGGCGCCAAGGGGACTGTGCGCACCCGGCCCCCCGATCCTGCGCGCCTCGACCTGCCCGCGGCGGTTCCCGAACGAAAGCGAACGGCCCGCCCCACGCCCGCCGCCCCGTCGCCGCGGCGAGCTACGATCGCACCTCCCGACGTGCGCGCGCGAGGTCCCGAGGAGGCGCTGTGGCACAGGAGCGGACCGACCCGCGGACGATCCAGGTCCTGGACGACCTGGCCGGATACCTGCGCGAACTGCGCACCGACGCCGGAGGCGCGTCCTTCCGCGCCATCCGCACCGGCATCCGCGACCTCTACAGGCGACGGTCGGCGCCGGAGGAGCCGCCGTCGCTCTCGGCCCTCCACGGCTACTTCCAGAACGGCCGCGTCCGCATGGACCCCGGCACCGTGCTCGACATCGCCCGCGTCCTCGGCCTCGACCCCGCCGGGCTCGACGCCCTCGAACAGGCGTGCCGCCGCGTCCTCGACCGCGCCAACCGCTCCCTCATCGTCACCACCCGCGCCGACGTCCCCGCCCCCACCGCGCGCTTCACCGGCCGCCGCGCCGAACGCGACCGCATCGCCGCCCTCGCCGCCGCCGACGGCCCCGCCGTCATCGCCGTCGAGGGCATGGCCGGCATCGGCAAGACCGAACTCGTCCACCAGGCCGCCCGCGACCTCATCGACGCCGGCCGCACCGACGGCACCCACCTCTACGCCGACCTGCGCGGCTACGACCCCCGCGAACCGCCCGCCGCACCGGACGCCGTCGTCCGCGGCTTCCTCGGCCACCTCGGCGTCCCCGGCCGCCGCATCGACGCCCTCACCCCCGCCGCCCGCGCCGCCCTCCTCCACCGCGAACTCGCCGACCGCCGCCCGCTCCTGGTGCTCGACAACGCCGCGGACGCCGCCCAGCTCCGGCCCCTCCTGCCCCGCGGCCCCGGCGCCGTCGCCCTCGTCACCAGCAGGCGCCGCCTCACCGACCTCGACGCCGCCCGCCTCCCGCTCGACACCGTCGCCGCCCCCGACGCCCTCGACCTGCTCCGCCGCTACGACCCCACCGGCCGCCTCGACACCAGCCCCCGCGACGCGGCCGCCCTCATCGACCTGTGCCGCAGCCTCCCCCTCGAACTCGCCGCCGTCGGCCGCCAGCTCGCCAACAAACCCGACTGGGACCTCGCCGACCACGTCGAACGCCTCCGCCGCGTCCCGCCCCACGAGCACTCCGGCCCCGCCCTCGCCCTCTCCTACGCGGGCCTGCCCGAGCCCGCCCAGCGCCTCTTCCGCCTCCTCGCCGTCCACCCCGGACGCCGCTTCACCGCCGCCGACGCCGGCGCCCTCGCCGGGACCGGTGTCGCCGCCGCCCTCGACCTCCTCTACGACGAGAGCCTGCTCCTGCGGCGCGGCGACGGCCCCTACGAGTTCCACGACTCGGTGCGCGCCTACGCCACCGGACTCGCCCACCGCGAGGACCCCGCCAGCCGCCAGCGGGCCGCCGTCGGCCGCCTCCTCGACCACTACCGCGAACGCCTCGAAGCGGCCGGCGACGCCGCGAACGCCTGGGTCGTCGGCGAGCGCGCCGACCTCCTCGCCTGCCTCCACACCGACGGCCACGACGAGGCCGTCGCCGCCCTCGCCGTCCTCCTCAACCGCCGCCTCCGCCTCCTCGGCCACTACGGCGACGCCCGCCTCTGCAACCGCCGCCTGCTCCTGGTCGCCCGCCGCGCCGGCGACCCCGCCCGGCAGGCCGACGCCCTCGCGGGCCTCGCCGAGATCGACCGCCTCACCGGCCGGTTCCGCTCCGCCGCAGAGGGATTCGAGGCCGCACTGCGCCTGCGCCGCCGTCTCGGCGACCGCGCCGGAGAGGCCGACGCCCTCCGCGGCCTCGCCCAGGCCGCCTCCAACCACGACTACCCGGCCGCCGCGCGCCGGTACCGGGCCGCCCTCGCCCTCCACCGCGAACTCGGCAACCGCACCGGCGAGGCCGAAGCCCTCTGGGGCCTGGCCGAGATCGCGATGTCCGTGGGCCACTACACCGCCGCCGGGGCGAACGCCGCGGCCGTCGCCGCCATCTGCCGCGACATCGGCAACCGGGTCGGCGAAGCCTACGGCCTGCGCGCCCTCGCCGACGTCGCCGTCGAGACCGGCGACCTCGACACCGCGACCCGCCACTACCGCCGCTCCCTCGCCCTCTGCCGCCGCACCGGCAACCGGCGCGCCGCCGCGAACGCCCTGCGCGGCATGGCGACCGCCGCGCAGCGCGCCGGGCGCACCGACCGGGCCGCCTCGCTCCACCGCCGCGCCCTCGACCGCTACCTCGCCATCGGCGACATCGCGGGGGAGGCCGACGCCCGCCGTGGCCTCGCCGAGGCGGCCATGGCGGACGGCGACACCGAGGCCGCCGAACCCGCCTTCCGGCGCGCGCTGGCGATCTACCGCGAGACCGGCGACCGGCACGGCCAGGCCCACGTCCTCGCCGGACTCGGCCACTGCGCCCGCCTCGCCCACCGGCCCGCCCGCGCCGAGCGCTACTGGCGGCAGTCGCTCGCGCTGGCCGAACGGCACGGGCTGCTCCTGGTCGCCGAACTGCGGCGGCTCCTCGCGCTCTCACCGCGCGAGCCGGTCGCCGATCCGCTGCCCGAATCCGAGGCCGAGCGCGTCCCGGCCGACCGCTGACCGGCACGCCGGCGGCGGCGGGGCCCCGGCCCCGCCGCCGCCGCCGCCGAGCACTCAGTCGCGGATGTTCCGGTACCGCCGCGGGATGTAGCCCTGGGACCGCAGCGAGGCGGGGGACACCTGGATGTGCCGCATGTCGCTCGCGGGCGTCGCCAGGTCGTAGATCCAGATGTTCGAGCCGTCGCCGCGCATGTGGTACAGCATGCAGTGGTTGTCGTAGGCGTTGACGACGTCGCCGGGCTTGAGCTCGCTCCACTCGATCTTGGCCGCGATGTCGGGGATGCTCCTGGTGCTGTGGCCCGGGGTGGAGGTGTGCCAGCACATCGAGACGAAGCCCGAGCAGTCCTGGCGGTAGGTGTGGTTGCCGTCGATGTCGCTGGCCCGGCTGGCGCCGTTGTACTGGATGTTGCGCAGGAACCAGTTGCGGGCCCGGTCCATCACCTCGTTGCGGTGGACGATGCCCCGGTACTCCGCGCTCGCCGGGCTGGCGACGGCGAGCACGGGGAGCGCGGCGGCGGGGACCAGGGCGGCGGTCTGGAGCAGGCGTCGCCGCGAGAGCAGCGGTCGTTCGGTCATGCGGTACTCCTCTGAGGGATGGCCGGCCGGGGTGTCCGGTCGGCATGCCCTCCATCCTTCGTGGAGCCGGGGCCCCTGGCGAGGCGGAACAGGGGCGGGACAGCGGCGAGACGGCAGCGTGCGCCCCTTCGGCGGCCCCGGCCGCGCCCGTTCGCGGCGCCCTGGAAGGGCCGGGAGGCGCCGCCCGGCGGCCGGGCCCAGAGTGAACGTTCATCCTTGTGTCAAGATGGTCACCAGTCGAGAAAGGAGACCGGGCCGATGACCGAGGGTCCCAGCGTCCGGCGGCGGCCGACGATCCGCGAGGTCGCGCACCTCGCCGGAGTCTCGCACCAGACCGTCTCGCGCTACCTGCGGTCGAGGGAGGGCCTCAAGCCCGGCACCCTCGAACGCATCGACGCGGCCGTGCGCGAGCTCGACTACCGCCCCAACCTGCTCGCGAGGTCCATGCGCACCAAGCGGACCGGGCGCATCGCCGTGCTCATGCCGAACATGGTGAACAACCCCGCGCCCATGCTCCGCGGCGCCGCGGGCGCGGCCCACGAGGCCGGGTTCACCGTCGAGGTGACCGCCCCCGAGGGCGGCGCCGAGGAGCGCACCGCGCGCCTGCTCGAACTCGCCGACTCCGGTCGGGTCGAGGGCATCCTGGCACTGGCCCCGATCCTGCCCGCCGCCGCGGACCGCCTCCACGGCGACGCCACCGTGGTCGTCTCCGCCGACTTCGACGACAAGATGCGCGGCCTGGGCGAACTCTCCGAGGCCGCGCCGGTCTACGAGCTGGTGCAGGGCCTGGCCGAACTCGGCCACCGCCGCCTGTTCCACGTCGCCGGCGACCTCGAGTTCGCCTCCGCGCGAGCGCGGAAGGCCGCCTACCTCGACGCCGTCGAGTGCCTCGGCCTCGAATCGGTGGGCGTCTTCGCGGGCGGCTACCGGGCCGAGACCGGGGTCGAGGCCATGCGGTCGCTGACCGCCGGGCGCCTGCCCACGGCCGTGATCGCCGCCAGCGACGGCATCGCGGCGGGCGTCGTCCGCGGCGCCCGCGACCGGGGCCTGGAGGTCCCGCGCGACCTCAGCGTCACCGGCTGGGACGACCTGGAGATCGGCCGCTTCATGCCGCCCTCGCTCACCACCGTCCACGTCGACCTCGAAGGGCTCGGCCGCCGTGCCATGATCCGCCTGGTCAAGGCCCTCTCCGGGGTCGAACTCGCGCCGTCCCCGCGCCCGCTGAACCAGGTGATCTGGCGCGAGTCGACGGCGGTCGCGCGCACGGTCTGACCCGTGCCCGGGCAAGCGCTGTATTGACATTTCGCGGAGGTTTCACTAGTTTGGTCGGCATCGCAATAGTGAACGATCACTAAAACGTCGATCCGAAGGAGTATCGATGCCCTCCCGACCGGGCCGCAGGCCCCGACCCCGCCACCCATCCCCATGACGGCCGCCGCCGAACTGCGCGAACTCCGCAGCACCCCAGCCAAGTCCAAACCGGAGAACAAGGCCGCGTTCTGGTTCCTGCTCCCGTGGTTCCTCGGCCTCTTCGCCGTCACCCTCGGCCCCATGGCCGCCTCGCTCTACCTGAGCTTCACGAAGTACAACCTGCTCCAGCCGCCCGAGTTCACCGGGACCGCCAACTTCGAGCGGATGCTCACCGACGAGCGCCTCCACTCCTCACTGGCCGTCACGTTCACCTACGTGCTGGTCTCGGTCCCGCTCCAGCTCGGGCTCGCGCTCGGCCTCGCCGTCCTGCTCGACCGCGGCATCCGCGGCCTCGGCTTCTACCGCTCGGTCTTCTACCTGCCCTCGCTGCTGGGCGCGAGCGTCGCCATCGCCGTCCTGTGGCGCACCGTCTTCGGCACCGAGGGCCTGTTCAACGAGGGCCTGGCACTGCTGGGCATCGAAGGCCGCGGCTGGATCGCCGACCCCGAGACCGCCCTGTCGACCCTCATCACCCTGAACGTGTGGACCTTCGGCTCGCCGATGGTCATCTTCCTCGCCGGCCTGCGCCAGATCCCGGTCATGTACTACGAGGCCGCCGCCGTCGACGGCGCGAGCCCCCTGCGGCGCTTCACGAGCGTGACCCTGCCGCTGCTCACCCCGATCATCTTCTTCAACCTCGTGCTCCAGATCATCCACGCCTTCCAGTCGTTCACCCAGGCGTTCATCGTCTCCGGAGGCACCGGCGGCCCCACCGACTCCACCCTGTTCTTCTCGCTGTACCTCTACCAGCGCGGCTTCGGCAACTTCGACATGGGCTACGCCTCCGCCCTCGCCTGGCTCCTGCTGGTCATCATCGGCGCGTTCACCGCGATCAACTTCTGGGCCTCGAAGTACTGGGTGCACTATGGCGACTAGGCTCCGCGCGCTCCTCAAGCACCTGTTCCTCATCGCCTGCGCCGCGGTGATGCTCTACCCCGTCCTGTGGATGGTCGTCAGCTCGATGCGGCCCAACGACGAGATCTTCCGCAGCCCCGGCCTCATCCTCACCGACCTGGAGACCGGCAACTACGAGGCCGGCTGGAACGCCTTCGAGCACCCCTTCGGGTACTTCATGGTCAACTCCGCGATCGTGGTCCTCGGCGCCATCATCGGCAACCTCGTGGCCTGCTCCATGGCCGCCTACGCCTTCGCGCGCCTGGAGTTCAAGGGCCGCCGCTGGTGGTTCGCCGTCATGCTCCTGACGATCATGCTGCCGGTCCACGTCATCATCGTCCCGCAGTACGTGCTGTTCTCCGAGTTCGGCTGGGTCAACACGTTCCTGCCGCTCATCGTCCCCAAGTTCCTCGCCACCGACGCGTTCTTCGTGTTCCTCATGGTCCAGTTCATCCGCGGCATCCCGCGCGAACTCGACGAGGCCGCCCGCATCGACGGCGCCGGGCACCCCCGCATCTACACCCGGATCGTGCTGCCGCTCATGGTCCCCGCGCTCGCCACGACCGCGATCTTCACCTTCATCTGGACCTGGAACGACTTCTTCGGCCAGCTCATCTACCTCATCGACCCGGACATGCACACCGTCCCGCTCGCCCTGCGCGCCTTCGTGGACCAGCAGGCGGGCACCAACTGGGGCGCGACCTTCGCGATGAGCGTCGTCTCGCTCCTGCCGGTGTTCCTCGTCTTCCTCTTCGGCCAGCGGTTCCTCCTGCGCGGCATCGCCACCACGGGAGGCAAGTGATGCGACCTGAAAGGACCGCCGTGACCCGACCGAACCTCACGCGCCGCGCCCTCGGCAGGGCCGGGCTGCTCGCCGCCGCCCCGGCCCCGCTCCTCGCCTCCTGCGGGATCGGCGGAGGCGGCGAGATGGTGCTCAGCGACGAGCCCGTGGAGCTGCGCCTCTCCTGGTGGGGCTCGGACCTGCGCGCCCAGCAGACCAACGAGGCCATCGCCGCCTTCGAGAAGCAGTACCCGAACATCACCGTCCGCGGCGAGTACAAGGAGTTCGGCGCCTACTGGGACGGCCTCGCGACCACGTTCGCCGCCAACGACTCCCCGGACGTCGTGCAGATGGACGAGCAGTACTTCAACTCCTACAGCGCCCGCGGCGCCCTGGTCGACCTGAACGAGGCGGGGGAGTTCCTCGACCTCTCCAAGATCGAGCCGGACCTCCTGTTCACCGGGCAGGTCGACGGCGCGCAGTTCGCCCTGCCGATCGGCTCCAGCGTGCTCGCCTTCGCCGTCAACGCCGACATGTTCGCGCAGTACGGCATGGAGCTGCCCGACGACACCACCTGGACCTGGGACGACTACGCCGCCATCGCCGCCGAGCTCGACGCCCGCGGCGGCGGCGACATCACCGGCTCGGGCATCACCGGCGGGGTCGACGTCGGCTCCGTCCGCTACTGGGCCCGCCAGCGCGGCAACGAGCTGTTCGGCGCGGACGGCGACGTCACGCTCGACCCGGACCTCCTGGTCGGCCTGTGGGAGTACTACCTCGGCCTCATCGAGTCCGGGGCCACCGACACCCCCGAGCAGATGGTCGAGGACACCGGCGCGGGCGTCGAGGGCGGCGGCCTCGCCACCGGCCGCACCGCGTTCGGCCAGATCCACAACACCCAGATCAGCGCCCTGCGCCAGGGCTCGGGCGCCGACATGCGCCTGCTCCAGCTCCCGCAGCACGACGGCACCCCCGGGAACTTCATCAAGCCCGGCATGTACTGGGCCGTGTCCGCCGGCAGCGCGCACCCGGCCGAGTCGGCCCTGCTGGTCGACTTCCTCGTCAACACCGAGACCGCCGCCGACATCCTCGGCACCGAGCGCGGCGTCCCCGCCAACACCGAGATCCTGGCGTACCTCGCGCCGCAGCTCGACGAGAGCGAGCAGATCGCCGTCGACTACCTCGCGGCCACCGTCCCGGGCGAGCCGCTGATCGTGGTCCCCAACGGGGCCAGCAGCGTCAACCCGCTCCTCACCCGCCTCGGACAGGAGGTCTACTTCGGACAGACCTCGCCCGAGGACGCAGCCGAGGCGTTCATCACCGAACTCCAAGGCGAGATCGACGCGACGAAGTGACACCCAGAACAGGAGCACACCACCGCATGCAGCACCCGAAACACCGCGCCGCCGTCGTCGGCACCGGCGGCATCGCCCACCGGCACGCGCAGTCGCTCGCCGCGCTCGGCGACCGGGCCGAACTGGTCGCCGTCGCCGAACTCGACCCCGACCGCGCCGCCGCCTTCGCCGCGCAGTACGGCGTCCCGGCCGTCTACGGCACCGCCGAAGCACTCCTCGCCGCCGAGGAACTGGACCTCGTCCACCTCTGCACCCCGCCGAAGACCCACGCGCCCTTGGCCATCGCCGCGATGCGCGCGGGCGTCCCGGTCCTCGTCGAGAAGCCCACCGCCCTCAGCCTCGCCGAGATGGACGAGCTCGCCGCCGTCCAGGAGGCCACCGGCACCCCCGTCCTCACGGTCTTCCAGCACCGGTACGGCGCCGCCGCCGTGCGCCTGCGCCGCCTCCTGGAGGCCGGCGTCCTCGGCCGCCCGCTCGTCGCCGTCTGCGAGACCCTCTGGTACCGCGACGACGACTACTTCGCCGTCCCCTGGCGCGGCACCTGGGACGCCGAGGGCGGCGGCCCCACCATGGGCCACGGCATCCACCAGTACGACCTGCTCCTGTCGGTCCTCGGCCCGTGGACCGAGGTCCGCGCCGCCGCCGGGCGCCTCTCGCGGCCCACCGACACCGAGGACGTCTCGATGGCGCTGGCCCGCTTCGCGAACGGCGCGCTCGCCACCGTGGTCAACTCAGTGGTCTCGCCCCGCGAGGTCTCCCGGCTCCGCTTCGACTTCGAGCACGCCACCGTCGAGGTCGAGCACCTGTACGGCTACACCGACGCCGACTGGCGCTTCACGCCCGCGCCCGGCCACGAGCGCCTGGCGGACATGTGGATCCCCGACGACGCGGCCCCGGCGAGCGGCCACGTGCTCCAGATCCGGTCGATCCTCGACGCTTTGGACAGCGCGTCGGAAGGCGATGCGACCGAACCCGGCGTCTCCCTCGCGGAGGCCCGCCGGACCCTCGAGTTCGCCGCCGCCACCTACGCCTCGGCCTTCCGGGGCCGGCCCGTCGCCGCCGGGGAGATCACCGGCGACGACCCGTTCGCCCGCGGCATGGACGGCGGCGCCGTCCCGTGGGCCCCCACCAGGAAAGCGGTCACCGCATGAGTCTCCGAGCCCGGCACGACATCGGATCGTCCCTGACCGTCCTCGACGGCGCGACCCCGCTGCTGCGCTACGTCTACCGGCCCGACACGCCCCGACTGGAGTCGCCGAAGCCGTACCTGAGCCCGCTCCACGCCCGCTCGGGACGCCAGGTGAGCCTGTTCCGGCCCTGGGACCACGTGTGGCACAAGGGCATCGCCTGGTCGCTGCCGGTGGTCGAGGACGAGAACTTCTGGGGCGGACCGACCTACGTCCACGGGCGGCACTACGTGCAGCTCGACAACAACGGCACCCAGCGCCACCGGGACATCGCGCGCCTCGACGCCGACGGCGACCGCGTGGTCTTCTCCCACGACCTCGAATGGACCACCCAGGCGGGGGAGCGGTGGTTCACCGAGCGCCGCACCGTCGCGGCGAGCCTGCTCTCCCCCGAGGCGTGGGCGCTCACCTTCGACACCGCGATGACCAACGTCTCCGGGCGCGACATCGCGATCGGCTCGCCGACCACGCGCGGGCGCGAGAACGCCGGGTACGGCGGCCTGTTCTGGCGCGGCCCGCGCTCGTTCACCGACGGCACCCTCGTCACCGCCGACGCCTCCGGGCCCGGCAGCGAGATGCGCGGCGGGCGCCACGAGTGGATGGCCTTCGCCGGGCGCCACGACGAGGACGACGCGAACGCGCTGGTGCTCATGGTCGACCACCACGAGAACCCGCAGCACCCGCCGCAGTGGTTCGCGCGCAGCGAGGAGTTCGCCGCGCTCAACCCGGCGCCGTTCTTCAGCGAGGAGCTGACCGTGCCCGAGGGGACGACGGTCCGCTTCCGCTACGGCGTGGGGATCGCCGACGCCGACGCGAGCGCCGCACCCGACCTCGCGGACGCGGTCCGCGCGGTCCTCAAGGAAGCCTGATCCGGAGAGGGACGGCCCGCGCGCCCGGAGCCGGGCGCGCGGGCCCGCTCATGCCGGGACCTGCCCCGCCGCTCGTTCACGGACGCCGCTCCGGGTTCGGGGCGGTCTGGTCGGCGTACTCGTCGAGGTGGGGCGCGAGCTCGTCGGTGAGGAGGAGGTCGGACCGGGTCTGGCCGTCGCGGTAGGCCGCGCGCCCGACCATGTGGGCGGCGACGGGCGCGGTGGCGAGCTGGAAGACCGCGATGAGCACCATCGTGGTGATGTCGAGGACGGTGCCGATCCGGATGGCGCAGCCGGTGAGGACCAGCAGCAGTCCGAGCACCTGCGGCTTCGCGGCGGCGTGCATGCGCGAGAGCAGGTCCGGGAAGCGCAGCAGCGCGATGCCGGCGGCCAGGCTGAGGAGCGCCCCGGTGACCATGCAGACCGCGGCGACGGCGTCGAGGACGCCCTGGACGGTCACCGCTCCTCCCTGGTGACGAAGCGGGCGACGCTGACCGCGCCGGTGAAGCCCATGAGCGACACCACGACCAGCACCGGCAGGGCCGTGGGGTCGCGGGTGAACGCGGCCTCGGCGGCGATGGCGGTGACGGTGATCGCCAGGAGCACGTCGGTGGCGACGATGCGGTCCAGTGTGGTGGGTCCGCGCACGATCCTGACGAGGGTCATGGCGCAGGCGGCGGTGAGCAGGACGGCGATGGCGACGGCGGCGACGGTCATGCCGCGGGCTCCTCTCGGGAGTCGTTGACCTTGCGCAGCTCCGCGTCGGAGCCGATGGCCCGCACGAGCCGCGCCTCCAGGCGCAGGACCTCGGCGCGGAGGTGTTCGAGGTGCGCGGCGTCCTTGACGCCGAGCATGTGGATGTACAGGGTCCCGGTCCGCTGGTCGGCCTCGGCGATGAGGCTGCCGGGCACGAGCGAGACCGCCTCGGCGACCAGCGTCATGTTCAGGTCGCTCCTGACCCGCAGCCGCACGGCCACGATGGCGCTCTTGGGTTCGCCGGGCCGGAACGCCAGGAACGCGACCTGGAAGCTCGCCACGACGAGGTCGAAGAAGAAGCGGGCGAAGAACGTGACGACGTGGAGCGGCCGGAGCCTTCCGCCGAACTTGACCGGCGGGAGCGGGAAGACCACGAGGAGCAGGACGGCGATGACCGCGCCGGAGATCGTGTTGAGCCAGGTGAAGGACCCCCACAGGAGGTTCCACACCAGGATCAGGCCGATCACGGCGGTGACGCGGCTGCGCAGCCGCTCGCGCTTGGTCAGGGACGGCCCGTTCACGGCGCACCGCCCGGGAAGACGGCCTCGATGTACGGGGTGCGCTCGATGAGGTCGCCCGCGGCCTCCGCGGTGAGCTCGAACAGCGGCCCGGCCACCACGGTGAGCGCGATGCCGAAGGCCACCAGTGCGACCGTGGGCGCGAGCATCATCCGCGGCAGGAGCACCGCGGACCCCTCGGTGTCGGGCGTGCCGACGCCGCTGCGGTTCCCGGCGCTGTCGGCGACGGGCATGTCCGGGTGCGGGGTGCGCCAGAACGCGAGGTTCCAGACGCGCCCGATCGCGTACAGCGTGAGCAGGCTGGTGACGACCCCGCCCGCGACGACCGCCCACGCGAGCGGCCCGGACGCGTCCACTCCGGCCTGGAGCAGGCCGAGCTTCCCGAGGAACCCGGAGAACGGCGGGATGCCCGCGAGGTTGAGCGCGGGGATGAAGAACAGGATGGCGAGCACCGGCGCGAGCCTCCCCAGGCCCCCGAGCCGGTCGAGCGCGGTGGAGCCGCCGCGGCGCTCCACGAGCCCGGCGGCGAGGAACAGCGTGGTCTGGATCGTGATGTGGTGGGCGATGTAGAAGATCGCGCCCGAGAGCCCGGCCTCGGTCGCGAGGGCCACCCCGAACAGCATGTACCCGATGTGGCTGATGAGCGTGAAGGACAGGAGCCGCTTGAGGTCGGACTGCGCCACCGCGCCGAGGATGCCCACGACCATCGTCAGCAGCGAGACCACCAGCAGCACGTCGCCGATGCGCCCGTCGGGGAACAGCAGCGTCTCGGTGCGGATCACCGCGTACACGCCCACTTTCGTGAGCAGGCCCGCGAACACGGCCGTCACCGGCGCGGGCGCGGTCGGGTAGCTGTCGGGCAGCCACGCCCCGAGCGGGAACACCGCGGCCTTGATCCCGAACGCCAGCAGCAGCATCCCCTGCAGCAGCAGCCGCAGGTTGTCGGGGAGCGCGTCGAACCTCCCGGCGAGCTGCGCCATGTTCAGCGTGCCCGTGGCGGCGTAGACGAGGCCGAGCGCGCTCAGGAAGATCACCGAGGACAGGAGGCTCACCACGACGTACGTGGTGCCGGCCCGGATGCGGTTCTCGGTGCTGCCCAACGTGAGCAGCACGTAGCTGGCGACCAGCAGCACCTCGAAGCCGACGTACAGGTTGAACAGGTCCCCGGACAGGAACGCGTTGGTGACGCCGGCGGTGAGCGCCAGGTACGTCGGGTGGTACACCGACAGCGGCGTCTCCTCGTCGCCGTCGGCCGCGCCCTGCCCGATCGAGTAGACCAGGACGCACAGGGTCACCGCGGTGGAGACCACGAGCATGAGCGCGGCGAGCTTGTCGGCGATGAGGACGATCCCCAGCGGCGGCGGCCAGCCGCCGACCGCCACGACCTGCGGGCCGTCGGCCACCGTGAGCCACAGGAGCATCGAGGCGACGGCGAGCGTGGCGGTGAGCGCGGTGAGGCTGACGGTGCGCTGGGCGGCGGGCCGCCGGGCCATGACGAGCGTCAGCGCGGCCCCGAGCAGCGGGATGACGACCGGGAGCGGGACGAGCCAGGTCATCGGCGCTCCTGCGGCTCGCACGTGTACACCGGGGCCGGGAGGTCGTCGTCGCCGCTCTCCTTGGCGTGCGGGCCCTCGTCGCGTTCGGCGAGGCCGATGATGCGGGTGTCCTCGTCGTCGTCCTGGACCTCGTCGTGGCCGAGGAGCTGCCAGCTCCGGTAGGCCATGGCGAGCAGGAACGCGGTGATGCCGAGGGTGATGACGATGGCGGTGAGGATCATCGCCTGCGGGAGCGGGTCGCTCATGTCCTCGTCGGGCCCGCCGCCGACGATCGGGGGCGTGCCGAACGCGCCGCCCATGAGGATGAGCACGTTGACGCCGTTGCCGATGAGGACCACGCCGATGATGATCCGCGTCAGCGTGCGTTCGAGCAGGAGCGACACCCCGGCGCCGACGAGCACCCCCACGACGACGACGTACACCAGGTTCGGGGTCATGCGGCCTCCTTCTCGGGCAGGGCGTCGGCCTCCTGGTTGCGGTCGATCTCGGCGCCGAGGCTGCGCAGGATGTCGAGTACCAGGCCGACCACCACGAGGTACACGCCGATGTCGAAGAACGTGGAGGTGACGAAGTGGACGTGCCCGACCAGGGGCAGCTCGAAGTCGAGGACGGCGCTCTGGAGCACCTTGCCGCCCAGGACCATCGAGGCGGCCCCGGTGCCGACCGAGACGAGCAGCCCGGTGCCGAGGAGCTTGCCCGCGTCGACCGGCGCGGCGGCGTTGAGCTCGGCCCGCCCGCCCGCGAGGTAGCGGATGGCGAGCGCGATCCCGGCGACCAGGCCCCCGGCGAACCCGCCGCCGGGGTGGTTGTGGCCGGTGAACAGCAGGTAGATCGAGAACAGGACGATGGTGTGGAACAGCAGCCGGGTGACCACCTGGAGGATGATCGCCTGGTGGCTGCCGTCGGACTCGGGCCGGGCCAGCCACTTGACGTGCTCGCCGGTCTTCGGCGGCGCCGGCCTGGACCCGCCGCGGCGGTGCATGAGCCGGTCGCGGCCGAAGATGAGGCTGGCGACGCCGGTGGCGGCCACGAGGAGGACCGCGATCTCGCCCATGGTGTCCCACGCGCGGATGTCGACGAGGATGACGTTCACGATGTTGTGCCCGCCGCCGTAGCTCACGGCCAGGTCCGGGAACAGGTCCGAGACCGGCGCCGCGGTCCGGCCGCTCACGGCCGCGTAGGCCATGCCCGCGACCACGGTCCCCGCGGCGATCCCGATCGCGACCCTGAAGCGCCGCACCCGCTTCACCGGCCGCTCGGAGAACCCGGCGGGCAGGCGCCGCAGCACGAGCACGAACATGACGATGGTGACGGTCTCGACCAGGAACTGGGTGAGCGCCAGGTCGGGCGCGCCGTGGAAGATGAACAGGGTGGCGACCCCGTAGCCCGAGACGCCGGTGAGGACCATCGCCGTCAGGCGCCGCTTCGCGGTCGCGGCGGCGATCGCCGCCGCGACGATGATCGCCCCGGAGGCGAGCTGGAGCGGGGTGTCGAACGGCTTGAGCGCGAGGGGCCAGGGCCCGGCGAACAGGAGCATCCCGCCGCCGAACACCACCAGCGTCACCAGGATGACGCCGAGGTAGAACGGCAGCGAACCGCGCTGGGTGCGCCCGGTCAGCTCGACCGCGGCCCGGTCGACCCCTTCGAGCGCCCGCTTGTAGACCGTCCCGGACTTGAACGGGAGCTTCAGCGACCGCCAGCCGCTGGTCCGGCGCGTCGCCAGGTACAGCACCGCCCCGGTCGCGAGCGCGATCCCCGAGAAGCCGAGCGCGGGCGTGAACCCGTGCCACAGCCCCAGGTGGTAGGCGTGCGCGGTCGCGGGGTACCGGTCCGCGTACGGGGCCAGGAGCCCGTCGGCGCCCGCGGCGAGGAGCCCCGCGCCGAGTCCGGTGAGCGCCAGGACCACCGGCGCGGCGATGAACCCCGGGCCGACCGGCGCGAACTCGCGGTCGTCCACGTCGTCCTTGCGCGCGAACGCCCCCCACAGGAACCGCAGCCCGTACCCGACGGTGAGCGCCGATCCGGCCACGAGGACGGCGAGCATCGCCCGCGACCAGGCCCCGCCGTCCCAGAACGCGGCCAGCATCGCCTCCTTCGCGACGAACCCGAGCGTCGGCGGGAACCCGATCATCGAGGCCACCGCGAGGACCGCGGTCGCGGCCAGGACCGGCCTGCGGGCGCCGAGGCCGCTGAGCGAGTAGATCTCGCGGGTGCCGGTGGTCTTGTCGACGATGCCCACGACCAGGAACAGCGCGGCCTTGAACATGGCGTGCCCGGCCAGGAGCGCGGCCCCGGCGAGCGCCGCCGTCCGCGTCCCGGCGCCGAGCACGATCGCGATCATCCCGAGCTGGCTCACCGTCCCGTACGCGAGCATGAGCTTGATGTCGGTCTGGCGCAGCGCGGTCCACCCGCCGAACAGGAACGTCACCGCCCCGCAGGCCCAGACCGCCTGCTGCCACGGCGGGTCGGAGGCGAACGCGGGGGTGAGCATCCCGATGAGGAACACCCCGGCCTTGACCATCGCGGCGGCGTGCAGGTACGCGCTCACCGGAGTGGGCGCGGCCATCGCGCTGGGGAGCCAGAAGCTGAACGGGAACACCGCCGACTTCGACAGCGCCCCCAGCAGGACCAGCACCAGCGCGGACACCAGGTACGCGCCGCCGGGCGGGTCCGCCAGCACCTCGGAGAGCCGGTAGGTGCCCGCGTGCTGGCCGAGCATGATGAACCCGGTGAGCATCGCGAGCCCGCCGAACGTGGTCACCAGGAGCGCCTGCATCGCGGCCCAGCGGCTCGCGCCCTTCGCCGGGTCGTGTCCGATGAGGAGGTACGAGAAGACCGAGGTCAGCTCCCAGAACACGTACAGCAGCAGCAGGTCGTCGGCGACCACGAGCCCGAACATGGCGCCCGCGAACGCGCAGAACACCGCCGCGAAGCGCCCGAGCCCGTCCTCGCCGGGGGAGAAGTAGTGGGCGCTGTAGGCGAGCACCAGCGCGCCGACGCCGCCGACCAGGAGCACCATGAGCCACGGGAACGCGTCCATCCGGAACGCCAGCTCCAGGCCCAGCCGCGGCACCCACGGGTGGACCTCCGCGACCGCGCCGCCCGCGCGCACCGTCCCGGTCTGCGCGAGCGCCCACGCGAACGTCGCCGCGGGGACGGCGGCGACGACGTAGAGGGCCTTGGGTCCGAGCAGTCTGACGAGGGCGGGGGCGAGCATCGCCGCGGCGGCGTAGCAGGCAAGCAGTACCAGCAAACGACCCCCCGGGAACACGACCACGCCGACTTGGCACCGACCCTATCCGCTCGCCGGGGGTCCGTGCCAAGTTCGACGCTCTGAAACTCGAATTGTCTACAATGCTCATGTTCCGGTCCGACCTCCGCCGACGCCGCCGGACCCGTCGACCGAACCCGTCGGACGTGACGACCGTTACCCGGCAGTAGAGTGAGGGCGCCCACCCGCCCGATCCCCGCCGGAGGTCCCGCATGCGCGGCCCCATCCTCAACCTGCCCCCGCAGCCCTGGGCCGCGCTCGCCGTCCTGGCCGCCTTGGCGCTCATCGGGATCGGCAACTGGGCGATCGACGCGACCCCGCCCGCCCCGGTCGCCGCCGACGCCCCCGAGGACGAGTTCAGCGCCGACCGCGCCTGGGCCACCGTCGAGGCCATGGCCGCCGAACCGCACCCCATGGGCACGCCCGCCCACGACGCCGTCCGCGACCACCTCGTCGGCGAACTCGCCGCCCTCGGGTTCGACACCGAGGTCCAGACCCAGCTCGCGCGCGACTCCGGCGAAGGCGACGCCCTCGTCCGCTTCGGCCTCGTCGACAACATCGTCGCCACCCTCCCCGGCACCGACCCGACCGGCACGGTCCTGCTCACCTCCCACTACGACTCCGTCCCCTCCGGACCCGGCGCGGCCGACGCCGCCTCCGGCGTGGCCGCCATCCTCGAATCCGCCCGCGCCCTCAGCCTCGAAGGGCCGCAGCGCAACGACGTCGTCGTCCTCATCACCGACGGCGAGGAGATGGGCCTGTTCGGCGCCGAGGCGTACGCCCGCACCCACCCCGCCGGCGACGCCCCCACCGTCGTGTTCAACCTGGAGGCCCGCGGCGTCTCCGGCCCCTCCCTCATGTTCGAGACCTCCACCGAGAACGCCGCCCTCATCGACGTCTTCGCCGGCGCCGCGCCCCACCCCTACGGCGACTCCTCCGCGATCGAGGCGTACCGCCAGCTCCCCAACGACACCGACTTCACCCGGTTCCAGGAGGCCGGCTACATCGGACTCAACAACGCCTTCATCGGCGGCGCCTCCTGGTACCACACCCCCTACGACGACACCGACCACCTCGACCCCGCCAGCCTCCAGCACCACGGCGCCAACACCCTCGGCACCGCCCGCGCCCTCGCCGCCATGGACCTCGCCGACCTCGACACCGGCCACGACCAGACCTTCTTCGGCTTCCTCGGCCTGTTCGTCCACTACGACGACACCTGGAACCTCCCGCTGGCCCTCCTCGGATTCGCCGCCGTCATCGCCGCCGCCGCGATCGCCCGCGCCCGCCCCGCCCTGAGCCTGCCGCGCCTGGTCCTCGCCATGCTCACCTTCCTCGCACCCGTCGCGGTCTCCGGCGCCGCCGCGGTCGGGCTGTGGCCCCTCCTCCAGGCCCTGCGCCCCGGCTACGGCGACCAGTACGGGCTCCTGTTCAACCGCACGTTCTACTTCCTCGCGGTCCTCGCCTTCGCCGTCGCCGCCCTCACCGCCTGGTACGCGGCCGTGCGCCGCCGCCTCGGCGAGGCCGCCGCCGCGCTCGCGCCCCTCGCCTGGCTCGCCGTCCTCGGCACCGCCACCGCGGTCGCGATCCCCGGCCTGTCCTTCGTGTTCGCCGTCCCCGCCCTCGCCGCCGCCGGACTCCTCGTCGCCATGCTCCTCGACGACCGCACCCGCTGGGCCCGCCTCGTCGGCTACGGCTGCTTCGCCCTCGCGCTCATCCCCGCCGCCGTCCAGCTCTCGTGGACCGCGAACCTCATGGAGGCGTTCGGACTCGAACTCGCCGCCGTCCCGGCCGTCCTCATCGTCCTGTTCGCCGCCCCCGCGCTGCCGCTGCTGACGATGTGCCGCTTCCGGCTCCGCCTCGTCCCGGCCGCCGCCGCGCTCACCGCGCTCGCCCTCGTCGGCGCGGGCCTCGCGTTCGACCGCTTCGACGCCGACCACCCCCGCCAGGCGTACCTGTCCTACGTCCTCGACGCCGACACCGGCACGGCCGCATGGGTCTCCACCGACCTCGACCGCTCCGAATGGACCTCCCGCTACGTCACCGAGGACGGCCTGGAGGAGTCGGGCCTACCCGACGCCTACACCGACGCCGCCCGCCCCGGCACCGGCTCCGGCCCCGCCGCGGCCGCCGACCTCGCCGCCCCCACCGCGGTCTTCTCCGCCCGCACCGGCACCTCCGCGACCCTCCAGGTCGCCTCCGCCCGCGGCGCGAACACCATGTGGCTCGCCGTCTACGGCACCGTCGACCGCGCCGAGGTCGTCCTGGCCGACGGCACCGCCGCCGAGGTCCCGGTCGCCCCGCCCGCCGAGGCCGGCGACCCGGCCCTGATCTGGTTCTACGACGTCCCCGCCGAGGGCTTCACCCTCACCCTCCACGGGGACGTCGCCGAGGCCACCGTCTTCGACCAGACCCACGGCATCGAGGACCTCGACGGCTACACCGACCGCCCCGAGGGCCTCATGCGCTCGCGGGACCGCCTCTCCGACACCGTCACGGTCGCTGCGGCGGCGGTCTAGGCCGCCGCCTGCGCTCAAGCCGCCGCGACCACGGGCGGGTTGACGCGCGCGAAGCCCTCCTGGCGCTCGTACGGGTAGTACGGGTACGGGGCGGTCTTCGCGCTGGCCCTGTCGAGCCGCGCCACCTGCGCGGCGTCGAGCTCCCAGCCGAGCGCGCCGAGGTTCTGGCGCAGCTGGTGCTCGTCGCGGGCGCCGACGATCACCGAGCTCACGGTGGGCCGGCGCAGCAGCCAGTTCAGGGCGATCTGCGGCACCGTGCGCCCGGTCTCGGCGGCGACCTCGTCGAGGACGTCGACGATCCGGTACAGCGCCTCGTCCTCCACGGGCGGCCCGAACCGCGCGGTCTCGTGCAGGCGGCTGCCCTCGGGCACCGGGCCGCCGCGCCTGATCTTCCCCGTCAGCCGCCCCCACCCGAGGGGGCTCCACACCACGGCGCCCACGCCCTGGTCCACGCCGAGGGGCATGAGCTCCCACTCGTAGTCGCGGCCGACGAGCGAGTAGTAGACCTGGTGCGCGGCGAAGCGCGGGCGTCCGAGCCGGTCGGCGGCGTCGAGGCTCTTCTGGAGCTGCCAGCCCGCGTAGTTCGACGCGCCGGTGTACCGGATCTTCCCGGCCCGCACGAGGTCGTCGAGGACCGACAGGGTCTCCTCCACGGGGGTGCGGGCGTCGAAGGCGTGCAGCTGGAACAGGTCGATGTAGTCGGTGCCCAGGCGCCGCAGCGCGGCCTCGACGGCGCGGGTGAGGTGGTGGCGCGAGGCCCCGGCCGCGTTGGCGTCCTCGCCGACCGGGAGCCCGGCCTTGGTCGAGATGAGCGCCCGGTCGCGGCGGCCCTTGAGGGCCGCGCCCAGGACCTCCTCGGAGGCCCCGTCGGAGTAGACGTCGGCGGTGTCGAACATGGACATCCCGGCGTCCAGCGCGATGTCGACCATGCGGCGGGCCCCGTCGACCCCGGTGTCGCCCCAGGCGCCGAAGAGCGGGCCGGAGCCGCCGAAGGTGCCGGCGCCGAAGGACAGGGCGGGGACGTGGAGGCCGGAGCGGCCGAGGCGGCGGTGTTCCATGGCGGATCCCTTCTAAAGGAACTAGCGTTCCGTTAACGTGAGGTCTAAGCTAGCTCGGAACGCACGCCTAACGCAACTGGAGTCCCGTTATGAATCAGGTCACCGGCGCCCCCGGCACCTCCCGCCCCGGCGGGCGCACCGCCCGGGTCCGCGAGGCCGTGCTCCGCGCCGCCGGAGACGCGCTGGTGGACAAGGGCATCGGGGGAGTGGACCTCGCCGAGGTGGCCCGCCGCGCAGAGGTCGGCAAGACCACTGTCTACCGCCGCTGGGGCACCGTCCCGGGCCTGGTCGCCGACATGCTCGCCGAGATGGCCGAGTCCTCGCTCCCGCGCGCCCGCACCGGCGCGCTCGACACCGACCTGGCCGCGCTCGCCGGGCTCATCCTGAAGACCCTCGCCGACGCGCGGCAGGGGCCGCTGTTCCGGGCGATCATCGCGGCCGCCGCCTCCGACGCCCAGACCGCCGCGGCCCTGCACCGCTTCTACCGCGTCCGGATCGAGGAGTGGGCCCCCTGCGTGAACGAGGCCGTCGCCCGCGGCGACGTCCCCGAAGGGACCGACGCCGCCGAGGTGGTCCGGGCGCTCTCGGCCCCCCTCTACTACCGCTTCCTCGTCAGCGGCGACCCGCTCGACGCCGGCGTGGCCGAGCGTGCCGCAGTGGCGGCCTCGGCCGCCGCCCGCGCCGGCGTCTACGCCTGACCGCTCCGAACCCCTTGTGCCCGTAGCGGTGCGGCCTCAGCCGGCCAGTCCGGGCTCGGCGAGCAGGTCGGCGGTGATCTCCAGGTGCATGACGGGGAGCGATTCGGCCACCGAGACGGACATCATCGCCTCGCCTTCGGCGTCCTCGTGCTCGCAGCGGTCGGGTGCCTCGCGGTCGGGCCAGCGGGCGTACGCCATCCAGAGCCCGTCCTCGGCCCGGTGCAGGCGGGAGCCGTACCCGCCGCAGGACCGGTGGATCGCGTGCGTGACCCGCGACCACCCCTCCACGAAGAGGTCCTCGTAGCCGGGGCGCACCCGCCACCGGTGGACGACCGCGTACCCGCCCTCGTGCTGGGGCACCCCGCTCGCTGCCATCGCCATCCTCCAGAACCTCTCAACGTTGAGACAAATTATGGACAATGGACTGCCTCAATGTAAAGCAAGTGAACGTTGAAATATTCGAGGGCCGTAGCGGTCTCAGTTCGGCGAGCGCTCCTCGAACGATTCGAGCAGTGCCGAGAGGTGTCCTACCAGGAGCTTGCGCTCCGTCTCCGACAGGCGCTCCAGGAACGTCGCCTGGTTCGCCACGTGCTTCGGATAGACCTCCTCGACGACCTGCATCCCCTTGGCCGTCAGCCTGATCCGCACCACCCGCCGGTCCTCGGTGCCCCGGACCCGCTCCACCAGCCCCTTGCGCTCCATCCGGTCGATCCGGTTCGTGATCGCGCCGGAGGTCACCAGGGCCGTGCGCACGAACTCGGTGGCCGTCAGCTCGTGCGGCGCCGCCGTCCGCCGCAGGGAGCACAGCACGTCGAACTCCCCGGTCTGGAGGTCGTACCCGGCCATGAACCGGCGCATCTCCGCGCCCCAGTACTGCGCGAGCCGCATCAGCCGCGCCACCGCGTCGATCGGGGACGGATCCACGTCCGGGCGCGCGCAGCGCCACTGCTCCACGATCGCTTCCACACTCTGCGACATGCCCACCCCATGCTGAGTCCTGTAACGCCGAACCCTACCGCTCCGGGCCGCAACGGAACAGGAGCCGTCCTCACTGGTTGGGACGAGTCGTCGAAGCAACGACCGGCGGAGGACCGGCGGGACACCGGCAGGATCGCCGCCCTATCGGCGCGGCGTCCACGGAACCGCAGGTCGCGACGGCGCCGCCGCGGACGCCTGGTGCGGATGCGACAGGATGCGGCGCTAAGGTCGTCGCCATGGCCACAGGGAAGATCGAGACGTTCGGCGACGGCACCCCGTACATCCCGGCCGGCGGCTGGAGGGTGTTCTTCGCGTGGATCGTCGACTTCACCGTCTACCTGGTCGGGGTCGTCGTCGGCTTCGTGACCCTGGCGGCGATGGACCTGGTGGTGGACCTCGGCGACAACATCCCGGTGTTCGGGCTGCTCGGCCTGCTCTTCGGCGTGCCCCTGCTGTACGGCCTGTGCTTCCGCAACGGGCGCGGCCTGGGCGCCGTCTGGGCCGGCACCCGCCTGGTGCGCCGCAGCGACGGCGGCCGCATCGGCGCGAAGGGCCCGTGGGCGATGCTGGTGCGCACGATCCTGCTGCCCTTGCTGATCATCGGCGTGGTCGCGGGCGGCGGCTACGCCCCCGACATGATCAAGCGCGTGAGCATCGACGTGGCCAAGACCCGCCGGCTCCAAGAGGAGCGGCGGGCCGGGTACCTCCCCCCGCGGGTCTGATCCCCTACTCCTCGACCGGCCGGAGCACCGGCGCGAACGCCACGGCGTCCTCCGGGAAGTGCTCGGCCGCATAGGCTTCGAGCTCCGGGCTGACCAGGAGCACGTCGGTCACGAGGACCCCGCTCGCCTCGTCCGGGAAGCTCCCGAACACCAGCGACGGGAACTGCTCCGCCAGCTCGGTGCCGAACGCCTCCAGCTCGGCGGCGCCCAGGTCCTCGGCGGGGTCGCCGATCTCGGGCTCGGTGTACTGGAGCTCGGGGTGGTCGGCGAGGTCGATCTCGTCCATCGTCAGCGGGTCCCCGGTGACGGTGAACGCCTTGCCGTCGAAGGTCCCGGTGACCACGAAGGTGCCCCAGCGGACGCCGCTCGCCTCCTCGTGCTCGACCGCCTCCCAGTCCCAGCCGGTGACGGGCAGGCCCGCGCACTGCGGGGGATAGGACTCCGCGACGACCGCGCACAGTTCCGCGCTGTCGCGTTCGACCCCCTGGTAGACCGTGATCGATCCGGTGTAGACCGTGTCCTCGGCGACCGCGTCCGCGTCGCCCTCGCCGCCGGCGTCGGTGGTGCCGGTCCCCTGGCCGCAGGCGGCGAGCGCGACGATCGCCGCGAGCGGGAGGAGCCGGTGCAGTGTCGTGTTCATGGGGGTTCGACGCCGCGGGCGCGTCCGCGGTTCCCGATTCATCCCTTCGGCCGGAACGCCTCCAGCGCGGCCGGGTTCGCGAGCGAGCCGCGCGCCACCGCCTGGTCGACCGGGACGCCCTGGAGGATGCGCTTGACCGGCACCTCGATCTTCTTGCCGGTGACGGTGCGCGGGATCTTCGGGACGGCGACCACTTCGTCGGGCAGGTGCCGCGGGGACAGCTCGGAGCGGATCGCCGTCCGGATCGCGGCCTCCAGCTCGTCGTCGAACGCCGCGGTGACCTCCACGAACACCAGGAGCCGGTCCTCCTCGTCCAGGTGCACCACGAGCGAGTCGGCGACGCCGGGGACGGCCTCGACCACCGAGTAGAACTCGGCGGTGCCCATGCGCACGCCGCCGCGGTTCAGCGTCGCGTCCGAGCGCCCGGAGATCACCGCGGACCCGCGGTCGGTGACGGTGATCCAGTCGCCGTGGCGCCAGATCCCGGGGTACCGGTCGAAGTAGGTGTCCTTGTAGCGCTTGCGGTCCGCGTCGCCCCACAGGCCCACCGGCATCGACGGCATGGGGGAGGCGATGACGAGCTCGCCCTCGCGGCCGATCCCGTCGCGGCCGTTCGGGTCGAAGGACTGCACGTCGGCGCCCAGGCACCGGCACGACAGCTCGCCGCGCCACACCGGCACCGTCGGCGCGCCGCCGATGAACCCGGTGCACAGGTCGGTGCCGCCGGACAGGGACTGGAGCTGCGCGGTCGCGCTCACCGACTCGTACACGTAGTCGAACCCGGCGGGCGGCAGCGGCGCGCCCGTGGACCCGATGCCCTTGAGGCGCGAGAGGTCCGCGACCTCCTTGGGCACCACGCCGCGGTCGCGGCAGGCCATGAGGAACGGCGCGCTCGTCCCGAAGTAGGTCGCGCCCGACTCCTCCGCGAGCCGCCACAGGCCCTCGGGGTCGGGGGCGCCGTCGAAGGCCACCACCGCCGCGCCGACCAGCGGCGCGGAGGCGAGGTAGTTCCACATCATCCAGCCGGTGGTCGAGTACCAGAAGAACCGGTCGCCGGGGCCGAGGTCGTGGTGGAGGCCGAGCATCTTCGCGTGCTCGACGGCGATGCCGCCGTGGCCGTGGACGATCGCCTTCGGCAGGCCCGTCGTCCCCGAGGAGTACAGGATGTACAGCGGGTGGTCGAACGGGACGGGTGCGAACGCCAGCTCCCCGTCGCGCCCGAAGTCCGCCCACGTCTCGCCGGTCCCGAACCCCTCGTCCAGGTACGGGAACGTCACCACGGTCTTCGGGTCCAGTTCGGCCACGACCTGCGCGATCTCGCGGTCGCGGCGGATCGTCTTGGCGCCGTAGCGGTACCCGTCGGCGACGAACAGCACCGCGGGCTCGACCTGCCGCAGCCGGTCCACGACCGCCCGCGCGCCGAACTCGGGCGCGCACGAGGAGAACACCGCGCCGATCGACGCCGTCGCGAGCATGAGCGCGTACGTCTCGGGCACGTTCGGCATCCACGCCGCCACCCGGTCCCCGCTGCCGACCCCGGCCGCGAGCAGGCCCGCGCGCAAGCGCGCGACCTGCGAGCGCAGCTCGGCGAGCGTCCACTCCACCGGTGCGCGCGTGTCGGAGTAGCCCAGGACCGCGACGTCTCCGGCGTCCATCCCGGGCGCCGCGAGCACCGCCTGCGCGTAGTTCAGGCGCTCGTCGGGGAACCACGACGCGCCGGGCATCGACGCCGCGGGCAGCACCCGGTCCTCCGGGACTGGCCCGCCGAGGCCGAAGTACTCCCACACCCCGCCCCAGAACAGGCCGGGCCGGTCCACCGAGCACCGCCACAGGTCTCGGTACGCGCTCAGGTCGGTGCCCGTCCGCCCGGACAGCCACCTCCCGAACGCGCCGATGGTCGTGGTCTCGCCCGCGTCGGGCCGCGGACGCCAGAGCACCTCGCCGGTCACGCACTGCCTCCTTCGATGGGGACCGCCTCCGGTCCGGTGACCAGTCTCCCCGAACCGGCGGCCGAACCGCAGTGGCCCGCGCCCACATACCGGCGGCCGAAAGTGTGGGACTCCGGACCATGGCACCGAAGACGTCTCACATACTAGGATCTGCCCCATGGGAACCGCGAACCGACCCGAGACCACCGTCATCCTCGCCGCCGCACGCACCCCGATCGGGCGCTTCGGCGGCGGCCTGGCCGACACCACCGCCACCGACCTGGGCGCCGCCGCGATCAAGGCCGCGCTCGAACGCTCCGGCGTCGGCCCCGAACGCGTCGGCCAGGTGATCCTCGGCCACGTGCTCCCCGCCGGATGCGGCCAGAACCCCGCCCGCCAGGCCGCCGTCGCCGCGGGCGTCCCGATGCACGTGCCGAGCCTGTCGGTGAACAAGGTCTGCCTGTCGGGCATGACCGCCGTCGGCATCGCCGACCGGTTCCTGCGCGCCGGGGACTTCGAGTTCGTCGTCGCCGGGGGCATGGAGTCCATGACCCGCGCCCCGCACCTGCTCCCGCTCTCGCGCCGCGGCTTCAAGTACGGCGACGTGACCATGCTCGACCACGCCGCCTTCGACGGCCTCACCGACGCCTACGACGGCGTCTCCATGGGCGAGTCGACCGAGGCCCACGCGCAGGCCGCGGGCCTGACCCGCGCCGAGCAGGACGCCTTCGCGCTCGCCTCGCAGCTCAAGGCCGCCAAGGGCACCGCAGACCGCGCCGCCGAGATCACCCCGGTCACCACCCGCAAGGGCGTCGTCGACGCCGACGAGAGCCCGCGTCCGGAGACCACCCTCGACGGCCTCGCTTCCCTTCGCGCCGCCTTCGCCTCCGGCGGGGCCCTGACCGCCGGGAACTCCTCCCCGATGAACGACGGCGCCGCCGCGCTCGTCCTCACCACCCGCTCCACCGCCGAGCGCCTGGGCCTGGCATGGGAGTCCGAGATCCTCTCGTACGCCACCGTCGCCGGGCCCGACAACTCGCTGCTGCACCAGCCCGCCCGCGCCATCGCGGCCGCCGCCGCGCTGGCCGGGACCGCGGTCGCCGACTTCGAGGCCGTGGAGATCAACGAGGCGTTCGCGGCGGTCGCGCTCGCCTCGATCGGCGAACTCGGGGTCGACCCCAAGCGCGTCAACCGCGACGGCGGCGCCATCGCGCTCGGCCACCCGCTCGGCGCCAGCGGCGCCCGCCTGGTGCAGACCCTGTCCCGCCAGCTCCCCAGCGGCGCGGTCGGCGCCGCCGGGCTGTGCGGCGGCGGGGGCCAGGGCGACGCGATCGTCCTGCGCGCCAGGTAGCACGGGTCGGCGCCGGGCTCAGCGCCCGGCGCCCGAGAGCCGGTGCACCCGCAGCGCGAGCTGGACCTCCAGCGACCGCGCGGGGGAGTTCCAGTCCCGGCCCAGGACGGCCGCGACCCGGTCGAGCCGCTGCGAGACCGTGTTGATGTGGACGTTCAAGGCGGCCTTGGTCTTCGCGAGGTGCCCGCCCGCGGCGTAGTACGCCTCCAGCGTCCCCGTCAGGTCCGTGCCGCGCCGCGCGTCGTAGTCCAGGAGCGGCCCGATGGTGCGGCGCACGAACGCGTCCGTGCCCGACTCGCCGAGCAGGACGCCGATGAAGCCCAGCTGCTCCATGCACGCGCCCTCGCCCCGGCGGCCCAGCGTGAGCATGGCCTCGGCGCACCGCACGGCCTCGGCGTACGCCTCCGGCAGGCGCTCGGGGTCGTCCACGGCCGCCGACGCGCCCACGGTGACCGGCCGCCCGGCGACGCGCCCGAACGCGGTGGCGAGCTTCGCGGCCCGCTCGCCGGGCTCGTCCGCGGGCAGCAGCAGGACCGGCCTGCCGTCCCTGCCCCCGGCCAGCCCGCCCTCGGACCGGGCGTGCCGCTTGGCCTCCGAGGCGGTCCGGGGCCCGGCGGCGGCGTCGCAGTCGAGGACGAACACCGCGTGCGGCCGGTGCAGGTCGATGCCGAGCTTCCCGGCGCGCAGCCGCAGGCTCGATCCGCCGCTGCGCCGCCGCCCCGCGTCGGTGAGCAGGTCGTCCAGCAGCTCCCCGCGCACGCGGTCCTCCGCGTCGGCCACGGACCGGCGAAGGAGCAGCAGCAGCGCGGTCACCAGCGCGGCCCGCTCGAACAGCTGCCGGTCGGCCTCCCCGAGATCGGGCCGGCCCCCGAGCACGATGCTGCCCAAGGGCTCAGGGCCCGCCATGACCGCGCACACCCACAGGCCCTCGGCGAGGACCGCGCCCCGGCACGCCTGCGAGCCGTCGACCCCCTCGGCCGCGAACCGGACCCCGCCCTCCCCGGCGCGGGCGAGTTCGGCGCCCTCGGCGTCGTAGATCCCGATCGTCCCGGCGAACAGCTCGGCGGTCTGCGAGGCGAGGTCGGCGACCTCGCCGCCGGAGAGCACCAAGCCCGTCAGCCGGTCGTGCGCGTCGGCGGCCCGCCGCAGGGCGCCGTTCAGCCGCGCGGAGGTCTCGGCCGCGCGGCTGCGCTCGCGCAGCGCCTGCCGGGCCTCCTCCAGCTGCCGGACGCTCTCGATGGCGACCGCGGCGTGGTTCGCGAGCGACACGAGCATCGCGATGTCGTCGGGCGCGAAGCCGCGCGGCGCCCGGTCCGCGGCGAACAGCACCCCGATGACCTGCTCGCCCACGCGCATCGGGACGCCCACGATCCCGTGGACGCCCTCCTCGGTGACGGCCGCGTCGATCCGCTCGGTGTGGTGGAACCGCGAGTCCACCCGGTAGTCGGTGCTCGCGTACGGCAGCGCCGTCTCCGCGACCAGCCCGCCCAGGCCCTCGCCCATGCCCAGGCGCAGCTGCTGGAACTTCGCGGACACCGACCCGTCGGTGACCCGCATGAACGTGTCCCCGGCCTCGAGGTCCTGGAGCGCGATGTAGGACAGGTCCGCGCCCAGGAGCGTCCGGGCCCGGTGGACGATGGCCCGCAGGACCGAGTCGAGGTTCCGCAGCGCGGCCAGGTCGCCCGCGGTGTCGAACAGGGCCGCCAGCTCGGCCTCGCGGCGCCGCCGCTGCGCCAGGGTCCGCCTGATCCGCAGCGCCGCGGTCGTCGCGTCCTCGACCGCCGCCACCGCCGCGGCCGAGGCCCGGGACCGCTTGAGGTCCCGGGCCGGGCCGGCGAGGTCGTCCTCCGGGGTGTCCGCCGCGATGAGGCCGATGAGCCGCAGCAGCGCCTCGGCCGCGGGGCCGACGCCGTCGTCGTCGCGCTCAGGGGACACGGGAGGGCTTCTTTCCGTACAGGGGGCGGGCTCGTCCGAGTGTAGCTACGCCCTGACGTCGCTGGTCAGGTCGCGGCCCCGGGTCTCGCGGATGACCGCCGCCGTGATCGCGGTGACCACCGCCGCGGCGCACAGGTACACCGAGACCGGCGTCGAGGACCCGGAGTCGGCCAGGAGCTTCACCGCGACGATCGGCGCCAGCGCCCCGGCCACGATCGACGCGAGCTGCGACCCGATCGCCGCGCCCGAGTAGCGCACCCGGGTGTCGAACAGCTCCGACACGAACGCCGCCTGCGGGCCGTACATCGCGCCGTGGAACAAGAGGCCCACGGTCACCGAGAGCGTCACGGTCCAGAACTCCCCGGAGTCCACCAGCGTGAAGAACGCGAACGCCCACGCGGCCATGCCGATCGCGCCCACGAGCGTGACCGCCCGCCGCCCGATCCGGTCCGACAGCGCGCCCCACAGCGGGATCGTCACGAAGTGGACCGCCGAGGCGATGAGCACCGCGTTCAAGGCGAGGCTCTTCGGCAGCTCCAGCTGCACCGTCACGTAGACGAGCACGAACGCCGTGAGGATGTAGTACGAGACGTTCTCGCCGAACCGGAGCCCGATCGCGCCGAGCACCTCGCGCCAGCCGGTGCGGAACACCTCCACGATCGGCGGGCGCTCCTTCGTCCCGCGCCCGGCCTTCGCGGCCTGCGCGGCGAGGAACACCGGCGACTCCGACACCGAGATGCGGATCCACAGGCCGATGACGACCAGGACCCCCGAGAGCAGGAACGGCACGCGCCAGCCCCAGGCGAGGAACGCCTCCTCGGACTGGACCACGGCCAGCAGCGCGAGCACGCCCGTGGCGAGCAGGTTCCCGCCGGGCGCCCCGGCCTGCGGCCACGAGGCCCAGAACCCGCGGTGCCTCGCGCCGCCGTGCTCGGAGACGATGAGCACCGCGCCGCCCCACTCGCCGCCGAGGGCGAAGCCCTGGACCAGGCGCAGGGTCGTCAACAGGATCGGTGCGGCGGCCCCGATCATCGCGTAGGTGGGCAGCAGGCCCATCGCGAACGTGGCGCCGCCCATGAGCAGCAGGCTGAGCACCAGGAGCTTCTTGCGGCCGAGCCTGTCGCCGAAGTGCCCGAAGACGAGGCCGCCGAGCGGGCGGGCGAGGAAGCCGATCGCGTAGCTGAGGAACGCGATGAGCGTGCCCGTCAACGGGTCGTCGGTGGGGAAGAACGCGGTGTTGAACACCAGCGCGGCGGCCGAGCCGTACAGGAAGAAGTCGTACCACTCCACGGTGGTGCCGACCAGGCTGGCGGTGACGATGCGGCCGATGCCGTTGCGGCGCTTGTCGACCGGTGAGGGAGTGAGGGCGGTGTCGGTCATGGGCGTACCTGTTCTGGTAGGGGGCGGAAGGGGCTAGTTGGCGGTCCAGCCGCCGTCGAGCGTGAGGGAGGAGCCGGTCGCGAAGCCGCCGCCGGGGCCGCACAGCCACAGCACGGCCGCGGCGACCTCCTCGGCCTCCAGCAGTCGCTTGACCGGGGTCCGGTCGAGCAGCACCGACGCGAGCGGATCCGCGGTGCCTCCGGCCGCGAGGTCGTCGAGCTGGCGTTCGACCAGCGGCGTGCGCACGTAGCCGGGGTTGACGCAGTTGCTGGTGATCCCATGCGGGGCGCCCTCGATCGCGGCGACCTTGCTCAGGCCCTCCAGGGCGTGCTTGGCCGCGACGTACCCGGCCTTGTTCGCGCTGGCGCGCAGGCCGTGCACGCTGGAGACGTTCACGATCCGGCCCCAGCCCGCGCTCTTCATGTGCGGCAGGCACCGCTGCATGAGCAGCAGGGGCGCGGTGACCATGACGCGGTGCATGAGCTCGAACCGCTCCGGCGGGAACTCGCCGAGCGGCGCCACGTGCTGGAAGCCCGCGTTGTTGACCAGGACGTCGATCTCGCCGGGGAGCCCGCCGATCGCCGGCAGGTCCGCCAGGTCGACCACGTGGGCCCGCCCGCCGACCGCGTGCGCGACCTCGGTGACCGAGTCCGCGTCGCGGTCGACGGCGTGGACGTGCGCCCCGGCCGCGGCGAGCGCGACCGCGCACGCCCGCCCGATCCCGGACCCGGCGCCGGTCACCAGCGCCGTCCGTCCGGACAGGACCCCGTCGGCCGCGGACGCGCCCGCCGCAGCGGGTGTTACGGTATTCATGCAGGTAAATGCTAGGGACGCACCCCCCGCCTGACCATGTGACCGCCCCACACAATTCTCGCCCGACCCGTGTGGCCGAGCCCCACCCGCTACCGAGCGGCGGCGCCCGCCGCCTCCCGCGGCACGCGCGCCGGATCGGTGGTGAGGATGCTCGTCACGACCGCCGCCGCGGCGAAGAGGGCGCCGGTGAGGGCGATGTGGCCCGCCCCCGCGTGGGTCAGGGTGAGCCCGCCGATCGAGGAGCCCAGGGCGATCCCGACGTTGAACGCCACCGAGTTCGCGGCCGAGGCCGTGTCGGTGCTCCCCGGCGCGAACTCCATGACCCGGTTCTGGAGCGCGGGGCTGAACATGCCCATCGACAGGCCCGTCAGCACGATCACACCGCCGGTCACCCACGGCCCGGCCCCGAACGCCCACAGCGCCGCGAATATCGAGGCAAGCAGGACCAGCGGCAGCGTCACGGCCAGGCGCTGGCTCCGGTCGGTGAGGACCCCGCCCGCCGCGATGCCGCCGAAGTCGGCGAGCCCGCGCATGAGCAGCAGCGGCCCGAGCATCGCCGCCGACATCCCGGCCACGGCCGTGATGATCGTCGAGGTGTACGTGTAGACCGCGAAGAACCCCGCCACCGAGAGCACCGTCGTCGCCAGCACCAGCGCGAACCGGCGCGCGTCCGGCGTGGTGCCGCGCCCGGCGTGCTCGTTGCGGGTCGGCTCGGCGGGCAGCGCCGCCAGGAGGGTCGCGAACGCGACCAGGCCCATCGCCGCGATCGCCAGGAACGTGACCGGCCAGCCGGCGCGCTGGCCGATCCAGGTGGCGCCGGGGACGCCGAGCATCGGGCCGATCGAGCCGCCGGTGTAGACCACGGCCATGACCCGGCCGCGCACGCGGACGGGGAACATCCCGGCCGCCACGGGCCCGACGACGCCCCAGAACACGGCCTGGCTCAGCGCGGTCGCGATCCGCGCGGCGAACAGCATCCCGTACGCCGAGGCCGCCGCGGAACCGGCGGTCGCGACGATCATGACGGCCATGAGCGCCAGCAGGAGCGGGCGCCGCGGCACCCGGGCGACGAGCTTCACCAGCGGCAGCGTGAGCACCGCGACGGTGACGCTGTAGGCGGTGACGAGCAGGCCCACCTGCGACTGCGTCACGTCCAGGTCCCGGGCGATCTCGCCGAGGAGCCCGACGGGGACGGTCTCCACGGTCACGTAGCAGAACGCCGCCACGGCGAGCGCGACGAGCGCGGCCACGGAGCGGCGGTCGAAGTCGGAGGGTTTCACCGGGGACGGTCCGGACACGGGCACCTCGTTCGCGTCGGCTGCGGGGGCAGCGCTGGCGGGCATGGGGACAGGGGCCCTGTCCGTGAGGCGCCGGGAAGGCCGTCGGAAGCGTACTGCGGATCGGGGCGGTCGGCGAGCGGGATTCCCACGCCGCGGGCCGCTCAGGGGATGCGGTACTCCAGCTGCGTGAACGTCACCGACCACCACGACTCGGGGTCGGCGAACGCGGCCGGGTCGATCTTCGCGAGCGTGCTGCGCAGGACCGCGGCGCGCCGGGCGCGCCCGGCGCGGCCCGTGTCCTGGTTGACGAACTCCGCGAAGTGGTACAGGAACTCGCTGAGCGCCTTGAAGCTCGCGTTGACGAGTTCGAGGGTGCCGTCCCGGACGCCGAGCATGAGGACGCGGCCGGAGGCGGTGTCGAGGCAGAACAGGGTCGCCTCGGGGTCGGCGGGCACCGCGCCCACCACCAGCAGCCTGAGCGTGACGGCGGGCCCGCGTTCGAGGTCGATGCGGGAGAACAGCTCGTGCCGCCCGGTGAGGTAGCCGGTGTAGACCGCGGACATGTCGACCGGCAGGAGGTCCACGTCGGGGTACGCGCGGGCGGGCGCGGCGAACTCGCGCATCCAGCGGCTGCGCGGGAAGCGGACCACGTTGTCGGGCCCCCACGCCTTGACGTACTCCCGGAGGGCGCGCATGCTCATCCCTCGACTCCTCCACGGCAGGGCATTCGGACGACGGTGCACTCGGACAACAGGGCACGGGGTCGACAGGGCACCTGGACGACAGTGCGCTGGCACGACCGTGCACGCCCCTCAATGGACGATAGGCGAAACCGCCGACTGCGGCGGGCCGCCGCCGGTGGCGCGAGCGGCGCGGGAGGCGCCGTGCCGGTCGAGTGACGGCAGTGCTGCTTTCCGTCACCGAAACCACCTGTTCGGCCGAGGGCCCATCCCCCATGCGGCCGAACAGGTTCAGGACGCTAGGACACCGGGTCGGCGAGGACCAGGCGCCGGTCGGGGTCGTCCGGGGCGATGAAGTCGAGGAGCCGCGCGCCCTCGGCGGCGACGGCCGCGGCGTCCGCGTCGGCGAGCGGGCGCGTCGGGGTCACCGTCACCTCGGTGCCCGCGACGGTCCACGTGGCGGCCGCGAACCCGTCGACCAGGACCATCGGGACGCCCCCGGCCGCGCCTGCGGCATAGCGCTTGCGGTCCTCGTCGCTGATGACGCGGGTGCGGTCCCGGTGGCCCAGGAGCGCGTTGTCGAACGCGGGCAGGAACCGCACCGGCACCTCCCCGTCCGCGTCGGCGAGCACGCCGTCCGGGAGGTCGAACAGCTCGGTGCTGTTCTCGCCCTTGAGGACCCGCAGCGAGGGCCGCATCGCGTCGAACCGCTCGCGCAGCCGCGTCAGGCCCGACCACGCCTGCGCGTCCATGACGCTCGCGGGCCCGAACGCCGCGAGGTAGCGCCGGATCAGCCCGTCCAGGTCCCGGTCCTCGCGCATCGGCACCCCGGTCTGCTCCTCGGCGAGCGCCACGGCCACGTTGCTCGGGTGGCGCCAGCCGCCCCAGGCGCCGTTGCGCGCCGCGTGCGTCAGCGCCGCCGTCACCTCGACGGTGTCGGCGAGCCGGCCGGCGTGGCGCCCGGGGAACCGCTCGGCGAGCAGCCGCCCGAACTCCTTGCGCGTCAACGTGCTCCCGGCCAGGATCTCCCGCCCGGCGCGGGTGAGCTCGTCGAGGTCGAGCCCCTCGATCTCGCTCGCGTAATAAGAGGACTTGAGCGCGGTCGCCACGACCGGCTGCACCGCCGGGCGCACCCACGCGTAGTCCGCGGCCGACGAGACATGCACCGTGCGCCGCAGCGTCAGCGACCGCACGGCCCGCCCGTCCCGCAGCAGCGCCGCGAGGTCGTCGTGCGCGAAGGGCGCCAACCGGGTCCACAGGCCGATGTACGGGCTGTTCGGATGCTGCCCCTGCATCGCCACCAGGTGCTCGATGGCGGCGAGCGGCGCGAGCGCCACCCGCTCGGTGAGGAGCTGGCGGGCGAGCAGGGTGCGGTTGAGGGCGCGGGTGCTGATGACGGACACGCCGCCATTCAACCGCACGTGCACCACTGCGCCCGCGGCCAGAACCGGAATGCGCGTACACGACACCGGCTCGCGCAGGGGAGTACGGTGTCCGCGATGGAGAGCATCACCAAGAACCGCCAGACCCCGGACGCCCTGCGCGCCATGATCGCCCGCGCCTACGGGCCCGACCTGGTCCCCGCGGGCGAGGACTTCGCCGCCGAACTGGGCCACGGCTGGTTCAACGTCGCCTACCGCATCCGCCTGCGCGACGGCCGCGACACCGTCCTCAAGGTCGCGCCCCCGCCCGGGGTCGCCGTCATGACCTACGAGCGCGACGCCATGGCGATCGAACTCGCCGCGCTCGCGCTCGTCCGCGAGCGCACCACCGTCCCCGTCCCCGCCGTCGACTTCGCCGACACGGCCCTCGACCTCTGCGACGCCCCCTACTTCTTCATGCCCTACATCGACGCCGACAACCTCGGCGTCGTCCGCGAGGACCTGCCCGAGGCCGAGGTCGCGGCGTACTGGGAGGCCATCGGCGCGCTCAACGCCGAACTCAACGCGATCACCGGCCCCGGGTTCGGGCCGCTCCTCGACCCGCGCCACGCCACCTGGCGGGCCGCGTTCGGCGAGATCGTCGCCGACGTCCTCGCCGACGGGGAGCGCCGGAGCGTCGACATCGGCTTCGACTACGCCACCGTCCACGAGGTCTTCGCCGCCCACGCCTCCAGCCTCGACGAGGTCGCCGAACCGCGCTTCGTCGAATGGGACCTGTGGCCCAGCAACGTCATGGTGAAGGACGGCGCCGTCGTCTGCGTCATCGACCACGAGCGCGCCCTCTGGGGCGACCCGCTCTTCGAGGCCGGGTTCTGCGGCGTGGAGGTGCCCGTCTTCGGCGACTCGGACGCGTTCCTGCGCGGCTACGGCCGCGCCGGGCTCACCGGGACCGAACGGGTCCGCCGCCGCCTCTACGGCCTCCACCTGCTGCTGGTCATGACCATCGAGACCGTCTACCGCGGCCACACCGACCCCGGCCAGTACGACTGGGCCCGAGCGCAGCTCGCCGACCTCATGGCCCGCTTCGGACACCGCCCGCGGCCGTGACCGGGCACCCCGAAGGCGTCGAGGCGCTGGCGGCCCGCCCGGTCGGGCGCCTGCTGTGGCAGGGCTCGGCGCAGGCGACCATGTCGGTCGGGGTCTACGGGGTCTACGCGCTCACCAACGCCTGGTTCGTCGCCCACGGCGTCGGCCCGACCGCGATGGGCGCGGTCAACCTCGTCGCGCCCGTCATGCTCGCCCTGGGGGCGCTGTCGACCACCGTGGGCGCGGGCGGGGCCTCGCTCGTCTCCCGGCGCCTCGGCGCCGGCGACACCGACGGGGCCGCGCGCGCCGCGGGGAACACGTTCGTCGTGTTCTGGGCCGGCGCGATCGCGTTCGGCGCCATCGGGCTCGCCGCGCTCGAACCGCTCCTGACCGCCCTGGGCGCCGAGGGCGCCATGCGCGGCCATGCCCGCGACTACGCCGTGGTCATCCTCGCTTCGACGCTCGTGGCCACGGGCTTCTCGGCCCTGGTCCGCGCCGAGGGGCGGATGCGGTTCGCGATGCTGCTGTGGGTCGGCCCGGTCCTGGTCCAGATCGTCCTCGACCCGCTCCTGATCTTCGGCCTCGGCATGGGCGTGCGCGGCGCGGCCCTCGGCGCGGTCGGCGGGCAGGCGTTCTCGAGCGCGCTGAGCCTGTGGTTCTTCTTCGCGCGCAAGGACCGCCCGTACCGGATCGGCGCCGCGCACCTGCGACCCGACCGGGCCACCGTCCGCGAACTCCTCGCGGTCGGCTCGCCGTCGATGCTCGCCGGGCTCGGCGCGGTGCTGCTCACGGCCGTCGTGAACAACACCCTCGGCACCGTCGCCGCCGTGACCGCGTACGCGGTCTGCGCGCGCGTCCAGACCTTCGCCACCATGCCGCACCTGGGCATCAGCATGGGCATGCAGCCCATTGCGGGCCTGAACACCGGCCGCGGCCGGCCCGACCGGGTCCGGCGGGTGCGCCGCCTCGCCCTGCGCGCGACCCTCGCCTACGGCGCCCTCGCCGCGACCGCGGTCGTCCTCACCGCCGGGCCGCTGACCACCGCGCTTCTCGGCACTCCCGCGCCCGAGGCCGCGGACGCCTTGCGGCTCATAGCGATCGGCTTCGCCGTCGCCGGTGTCGCACCGCTGGTCGCCGTGTACTTCCAGGCCGTCGGACGGCCGCGGCCGTCCTATCTGGTCTCTGTTGGCACGATCGTCGCCGTCAAGGTCCCCGCGGTCCTCATCGGCGCGACGGCCGGGACCACGGGCGTGTGGATCGGGCTCCTCGCGGGCGAACTCGCCTCGGCCGCACTCGCCTTCGCGGTCCTGCGGCGGCGCGCCTAGGGCCCGCGCTACACCAGGTCCGCGTCGTGGGCGAGCAGCGCGATCTGCGTCCGGTTGCCCAGTCCGAGCTTGGTGAGGATGCTCGACACGTGCGACTTCACGGTGGTCACGCTCATCGACAGGGCCGCGGCGATCTCGGCGTTCGACTCCCCGAAGCCGACCGCGACCGCCACCTCGTGCTCGCGCGGCGTCAGCACCGCGAGCGCGGCCCTCGCCCGCTCGTACGTGCCCGCCTGGACCACGGTGCGCTCCATGAGCCGCCGCGTGACCCCGGGCGACAGCATCGGCTCCCCGGCCGCGACCTTCGCGACCGCCTCAGCGATCCGCGCCGGGGGCGTGTCCTTGAGCAGGTAGCCGCTCGCGCCCGCGCGGAGCGCGTGGAGGATGTTCTCGTCGGTGTCGAACGTGGTGAGCATGACGACCTCGGGAGGATCGGGCCGCGCCCGGACCCGCCGGGTCGCGGCGAGCCCGTCGACGTGCGGCATCTGCACGTCCATGAGGACCACGTCGGGGGAGTGGGCGTCGACCGCCGCCAGCGCCTCCCGGCCGTCCCCGGCCTCGCCGACCACCACGATCCCGCCGACCCCGTCCAGCATCATGGACAGCCCGGCCCGGACCAGGGCGTCGTCGTCGACGAGGAGCAAGCGGATCACGTCGGCCATGGTATCCGGGCCGCGAGCCGGAACCGCCCCTCCTCGCCGCCCTGCTCGGAGGGGCCGTGATCGAGCGTCCCGCCCGCGAGCCGCACCCGCTCGGTCAGTCCCACCAGGCCCAGCCCGCTCCCGGGCACCGCGGGCGCCGTGCCCGCGGCCGGGAGCGGGTTGGCGACCTCGACCAGCAGCTCCCCGCCGGGCCCGCCGCGCAGCGCGACCCGGGCCGGGAGCCCGGCGGCGTGCTTGCGCGCGTTCGTCAGCCCCTCCTGGACCACCCGGAACGCGGTGCGGCCCAGCGAGGGCGGCACGGTCCCCTCGCGCGCGTCCGCCACCTCCACGACCTGGCCCGCCGCCCGCGCGTCGGCGAGCAGCGACTCCAGGTCGTCGAGCGTCGGCTGCACCCCCGCGTCGCCGTCCTCGCGCAGCAGCGAGATGACCTGCCGCAGCTCCTCCAGGGCCTGGTGCACGCCGTCGCGGACCACGCCCGCGGCGAGCGCGACCCGCTCCGGCGGCGCGTCGGGCCGGAACTCCAGCGCCCCCGCGTGGGTCGCGACCAGCGACAGGCGGTTCGCGAGCACGTCGTGCATCTCCCGCGCCAGCCCGCGCCGCTCGGCCGCCCGCGCCTCCGCGACCCGCCGCCCCTGCTCGGCCTCGGCCCGCCGCGCCCGTTCACGCAGCGATACCACCAGCGCCATCCGCGACTTCGCCAGCGCCCCCCATCCCAGCAGCGCCCCGTACGCGACCGCGACCAGCAGCGCCCACCAGCGGAACCCCAACGCCGGCAGCGGATTCCACACCCACTGGAGCAGGTGCGCCGCCACCCCCGCGGCGGCCACCGCGACCGCCGTGCGGAAGCGCCCGCGCCACGCCACCTGGAGCGCCCCGATCGTGGCCGCCGTCGTCGCCACCGGCGACAGCACCGCGAGCGCGGTCGCCGCGAGCGCCCCGGTCACCGGCCGCCACAGCTGCGCCATCGCGGCCGCGAACGCGAGCACCGCGACCGCGACCTCCAGGGGACCGGGGGAGGGCCGCGACCACAGCGACAGGGCGGTCAGCAGGCCCGCGCCCGCGGCCATGCCGGCGATCTCGGCGGGACGGGGAGCACGGCGGAACATCACCGGCACATGCTAGCCACCGCGCCGCCGGGCCCGTCACCTCCGAAAGTAGGAGGCGGCCCGTCCCGCGGCAGGAGCCCCCGCGACCGCGCGGCCGATGCGCCCGACCCGCCCCGGCGACGAGACTCCTCGTCATGAACCGAACCGCACGCCGACTCCTCGTCGTCCTCGCCGCCGCCGCTGCCGCACTCCTCGTCTGGGCCCTCGCCGTCCCCCTCGCCGGCGTCGACCTCACCGTCCCCCAGGGGGACACGGCACTCACGGTCGGACCCGGCCTCGTCGCCGCCGCCGCGCTCGCCGCCGGCCTCGCCGCCTGGGGCCTCCTCGCAATCCTCGAACGCGCCACCGCCCGCGGCCGGCGCATCTGGACGATCACCGCCGCGACCGTCCTCGCCCTCTCGCTCCTCGGCCCGCTCGGCGCCGCGGGCACCGCGGCCGTCCTCGTCCTCCTCGCGATGCACGCCGTCGTCGGCGGCGTCCTCATCGCCGGGCTGGCGCGCCGATGAGCACCCCCTGGGGCTACCTGGCCTCCGTCGCCGTCCTGCCGTTCCTCGTCGTCCACGGCGACCACGACACCCTCGTGCACCGTGACGACGCCCGCCGCTTCGCCGAGCGGCCGGGCGTCGTCTCCGAATCGACCGCGGCCTACGCCGAACCGCCCGGCGCCCACCACGGCTTCGACCTCTTCGACTCGCCCCGCTTCACCGCCGTCGTGAACGCGGTCGAGGTGTTCGCCGCCGAGGCGACCGCCGTCAGGAACCGCTCCTGCTGAACGTCAGGTGCGTGACGCCGCTGGGCGCCGAGACCGCCTCGACGTCATAGCCCTCCTCGGCCGCCTCCAGCCCGTCCCACAGGCGCACGCCCCGGCCGAGCAGGATCGGCACCACCGCCACGTGCATGTAGTCGATGAGCCCGGCCTTGAAGAAGTCCCGGATCACGGTGGCGCCGCCGCCGATGCGCACGTCCTTGCCGCCCGCGGCCTCGCGGGCGGCCTCCAGCGCCTCCGCCGGGGACGCGTCCAGGAAGTGGTAGGTCGTCCCGCCCTCCATCTCCACCGACGCGCGCTTGTGGTGCGTCAGTACGAAGACCGGGCTGTGGAACGGCGGGTTCGGCCCCCACGCGCCCTTCCAGTCCGGGTCCTCGTGCCAGCCGGGGAAGCCGAACTTCCCGGCGCCCATGATCTCGGCGCCGATGTCGGGGTCGTGCTGGCGCACGAACGAGTCGTCGACCCCGGCGCTCCCGCCCGCCTCCCACCAGCGGGTGGCGAACATCCACTCGTGCAGGCGCTCCCCGGCGTGGCCGAAGTACGCCTCGCGGCTCGTCCCCTCCCCGGTGCCGAAGCCGTCCAGCGAGACCGAGAAGTTGTGGACTCGGACCAGTGACATCAGGTGCTCCTTCGCTCCCCGGGCCGCACGGCGCGGCCCGGTCCTGGTGCGATCATCGCCGCCCGGTGTCATGATGTCCAATGCCAAAACCACTCGCGACCCATTAAGGAACTTGATGGATGCTGAACCCCATTCACCTCCGTGTCCTTGAGGCCGTGGCCCGCCACGGCTCGGTCACCGACGCCGCCAAGGAGCTCCACTACTCCCAGCCCTCCATCAGCCACCACCTGCGCCGCCTCGAAGCCGCCACCGGCGCCACCCTCGTCCAGCGCGCCGGACGCGGCATCCGCCTCACCCCCGAAGGCGAACTCCTCGCCGGGCGCGCCACCGAGATCCTCGGCCGCATGGACGCCGCCGCCGTCGAACTCGCCGCCCGCGTCGGCCTGCGCTCCGGCCGCGTGCGCATCGCCGGTTTCGCCACCGTCCTGAGCACCCTCGTCCCGCGCGCCGCCGCCGCGCTGGCGAGCGCCCACCCGGGCGTCGAACTGCACCTCGCCGACGCCGACCCGGTCGCCTCCCTGGCGCTCCTGCGCTCGGGCCGCGCCGACATCGCCCTGGTCTTCCGCGACGGGGACGCGCCCTTCGAGCCCGACGGGGTCCGGCTCGTGCACCTCCTCGACGACCGCCTGTACTTCCTCAGCGACCGCCCGGGGCAGCGCCTCGAGGACCACGCGGACGCGGCCTGGATCGGCGGGTGCGAACGCTGCCGGGCCGCGACGGTGGCCGTGTGCGAGGCGGCCGGGTTCACCCCGCGCATCGTGTTCTCCAGCGACGACATGGTGGTCACGCACGCGCTCGTGGCCGCGGGCATGGGCGTGGCCGTCCACAACGGCCTCGCGCTCCGGGCCCACCGGGAGCCGGGCGTCCACGCCGTGCCGCTCGACTTCGGCCCGCGCCGCGTCTACGCCGCCACGTACGGCGACCCGCCGGACCCGCCCGCGACGGCGGCGATGCTCGACCTCCTCGTGGACATGGCGGCGCGGGAGGCCCGCTGACCGGGGCGGGACGGCTGGGGCGGGACGGCAGGGGCGGGACGGCCTCGCCGTCCCGCCCCGGAGCCCCTACGGCCGGATCTGGAGCTTGCGGCCGTCGCCGCGGCGGAAGCGGTCGACCGCGCCGGCGTACTCGTCGAGGCCGAACGTGTGGCTGATCATCACCTCGGCGTCGATCACGTTGCGCGCCATCAGCTCCACGGCCCGCCCGAAGCTGTGCAGGACGGCCATCGAGCCGACGACGGTGATCTCGTCCTTGTAGACCCGGAACGGCGAGAACGAGGCCGCCGCCTGCTCGGGGGCGACCCCGAACACCTGGAACGTCCCGCCCTTGCGGACCCGCGTGAGGCCGTCCTCGATCGCGGGGACCGCCCCGGTGCAGTCGACGACCACCTCCCAGCCCTCGGGCCGGTCCAGCTCGTCGGCCGACGTGGCGGTCCGGTCGGCGGCCAGCGCCGCGGCGGTGGGGAGGCGGGCGGCGTTGACGTCGACCACCGACACGCTCGCGGCCCCGGCGAACCGCGCGAGCTGGGCCATCATGAGGCCCATCGTCCCGGCCCCGTAGACGAGGTAGTGCTCGCCGAGGCGCCCGGGCAGCAGGTCGAAGCCGTGCACGGCGCACGACAGCGGCTCGATGAGCGGGGCGTGCTCCAGCGGCACGCTCTCGGGCACCGGGTAGCAGTTGCCCACGGGCACCGCGCAGTACTCGGCGGTGGCGCCGGGGGTCCGGATGACCCCCATGGCGTTGTAGCGCTCGCAGAGGTTCCCGCGCCCGATGCGGCAGTAGTGGCACTCCCCGCAGTACAGGTTGGGGTCCACCGCGACGCGGTCGCCGACGGCCAGCTCGGTGACGGCCGAGCCGACCGCCGCGACCGTGCCGGCGAACTCGTGGCCGGGCACGATCGGGTACTCCGAGCCCTCAAGGTGCCCGTCGAGGACGTGGAGGTCGGTGCCGCAGATGCCGACTCCCGACACCGCCACGACCACCTCCCGCGGACCCGGCTCCGGATCGTCCAATGTGGTGGTGGTGATCTTCCGCGGTGCTTCTATGACGACGGCTCGCATCACTTCACGGCTCCCATGGTCAGGCCGCGGACCAGCCACTTCTGCGCGAGCCACCCGGCGAGCACCACCGGGAGCGCGGCCATCGTGGCGGCGGCGGACAGGCGGGCGAGGAACAGGCCCTCGCTGGTGATGAACCCGGTCAGGAACACCGGCACGGTGGCCGCCCGGGTCGAGGTGAGGCTGACGGCGAAGAAGAACTCGTTCCACGCGAAGATGAAGCAGATGAGCGCGGTCGCGGCCAGGCCCGGCGCGATCATCGGCAGGATGATCCGCCGCACCTCCGTGAAGAACCCCGCGCCGTCGATCTTCGCGGCCTCCAGCACCGCCGTCGGCAGTTCCAGCAGGAACGACCGGATCATCCACACCGCGATCGGCAGGTTCATCGCCGTGTACACCAGCGACAGCACCGTGACGTTGTCGAGGACGTCCGCGTTGCTCGCGATGATGTACAGCGGCAGGATGATCGCCGCCGGCGGCATGAACCGGGTCGAGATGAAGAAGAACAGCGAGTCCCGCCACCCCGGCACCGGCCGCAGCGACAGCGCGTACGCCGCGGGCGTCGCCAGCGCGAGCACCAGCAGCGTCGACCCGACCGACGCCATGAGCGAATTCAGCAGGTACGGCGTGAAGTCGCGGCCCAGGATCGCCGCGAACTGGTCCAGTGTGGGCGCGAACAGGAACGTCGGCGGGTCGGTGCTCGCCTGGGCCTCCTGCTTGAAGCCCGAGACGAACATCCACAGCACCGGGAAGAAGAACACCAGGGCCGCGGCCCAGGCCGCGACGCCGACCAGGACGTTCGACGGGCGCGGGCCGCTCCTGCGGCGCTTCGGCTGCGCGGGCATCTCAGCGCTCCTCTCGGAACAGGCCGGAGATGACCCGCAGCGCGAACGAGGCGATGAGGATCGTGCACAGCACGACCACCACCCCGGCCGCGGCCGCCTCGCCGACCTCGAAGGCCCGGAAGGTCACCTGGTAGATGAAGTACGGCAGGTTCGTGGTCGCCTGGCCCGGCCCGCCCTGCGTGATGAGGTAGATCGGGTCGAACGTGTTCACGATGAAGATCGACCCCAGCAGCAGCCCCAGCTCGATGAACCGGCGCAGGTGCGGGAAGGTGATGCGGCGGAACGTCTGGAGCGCGCTCGCGCCGTCGACCCGCGCCGCCTCCAGGACCTCCGGGTCCTGGCTCTGGAGCCCCGCCAGCACGATGAGCATCATGAACGGCGTCCACTGCCACGTGAGCATGAGGACCAGCGAGAACATCGGGTACTCCGACACCCAGTCGACCCGGTCCACCCCGAACGGGGACAGCGCCCAGTTGAGGACCCCGAACAGCGGGTTGAACATCGCGTGCTTCCACACGAGCGCCGCCGCGGCGGGCATCACCAGGAACGGCGTGATCAGGAGCGTCCGGACCACGTTGCGGCCCAGGAACCGCTGGTCCAGCAGCACCGCGAGCGCGACGCCCAGCGCCATCGCCAGCAGCACCACGCCCGCCGTCAGCACGACCGTGTTCACCACGGCCCCGCGGAAGTGCGCGTCGGTGACCACGGCGACGTAGTTGTCGAACCCGGCGAACGCGCTCTCGCCCGGCCGCAGCAGGTTCCGCGACTGCAGGCTGTAGTAGACGGTCACCGCCATCGGCAGCTGCGTGAAGAGCACGACCAGCAGCAGCGCGGGCAGCAGCGGGCCGCGGCGGCTCCAGCGCTCGCCGAGCGGGAGCTTGGGGCCCGGCCCGCGGCGCTCGCGCGCCGGGGCCGGGGGAGCGGTGGCGGTCATCGTTCAGCCGCCCTGGTAGCCGCCGCTTTGCGCGGTCTCCTCGGCGTACTGCTGCGCCTTCGCCAGGGCCTCCTCGACCGTCTGGTTCCCGGCGATCGCCGCCGAGATCTCCTGGCCGACCTTGGTGCCCAGGTCCTGGAACTCGGGGATGGTGATGTACTGGACCCCGGCCCAGTGCTGCTCGTACAGGCCGGGTTTCGTGACGTTCACGTTCGCGATCTGGTCGAGCGTCGGCTGCGCGTACGCCGCCGCGGCCTCCTGGTACTCGGGGATCTCGTACGTGGAGGCGCGGCTGCCCGGCGGGACGCGCGTCCAGCCCAGCTCCTCGCCGACCAGCCCGATGTACTCCTTCGAGGTCGCCCACGACATGAACTCCCAGGCGGCGTCCTTGTGCTGGGAGGTCTCCGGGAGCGCGAGGTTCCACGCCCACAGCCAGCCCGAGTGCTCGGTCTCCATGACCGGGGCGGGCGCGTAGCCCATGAGCCCGGCCGCGTCGGAGGACGCGGGGTCCTCCAGCACCGAGGCGCCCACGGTGGCGTCGAACCACATCGCGGCGTTGCCCTGGCTGGTGGCGGTCAGGCACTCGGAGAACCCGGCGTTCGCGGCGCCGTCCTCTCCGTAGTCCCGCACCAGGTCCACGTAGAACTGGACGGCGGCGGTCGTCTCGGGGCTGGTGAGCTGCGCGTTCCAGTCCTCGTCGTACCAGCGGCCCCCGAAGGTGTGGATCATGGTGTTCAGCGGCGCGAGGTTCTCGCCCCACCCGGCCAGGCCCCGCAGGCAGATCCCGGCCACGTCGTTCGCCGGGTCGTCGAGCTGCGCGGCGAGGTCGGCGACCTCGGTCCAGGTCGGGTTCGCGGGCATGGTGAGCCCCTTGGCCTCGAAGAGGTCCTTGCGGTACATCAGGAACGAGGACTCGCCGTAGAACGGGACCGCGTACAGGCCGTCCTCGTAGGTGACGGCCTCGCGGATCGGCGCGAGCAGGTCGTCCACGTCGTAGTCGGGGTCGGCGGCGTACTCGTCGAGGTTCGCGAGCCAGCCGTTCTCGGCCCAGATCGGCGTCTCGTAGGTGCCGATCGTGACGACGTCGTACTGGCCCGACCCGGTCGCGATGTCCTGGGTGACCTTGTCGCGCAGCTCGTTCTCGGGGAGGATCACGAACTGGACGTCGATGCCGGTCTCCTCCTCGAAGACCGCGGACAGCTCCTCGATGTCCTGCATCTGCGGGTTGGCGACGGTGGCGACGGTGAGCGTGTCCGCGTCGTCGCCGCCTCCACCGCCGGCGCCCGAGCAGGCGCCGGCGGCCATGACCGCCGCGAGTCCCGCGGCGAGAGCGATTCTGGTGCGTGCGGAGGGTTGCATCTGGGGACCTCCTTGTCCTCGATGTGGCAGGGCGTATGCGGTTAGGCCGAGGCGGGGATCTCCCCGGACTCCCTCGGGACGAGCCGGACGGCGACCGTGGTCCGCCGGTAGGGGGCGCCGGGCGCGTCGAGGCGCTCGAAGAGCATCCGGGCCGCGCTGGCGCCGAGGGCCGCCGTGTCCTGCGCGACCACGGTGAGCGCGGGCCGGAGCAGGTCGGCGAGTTCGATGTCGTCGAAGGCGATGCACGCGACGCGGTCGCGCGCGCCGAGTTCCTGGAGGGCGTGGACCGCGCCGATGGTGACGAGGTTGTTGCCGCACACGAGCGCGGTGGGGGCCGGGTCGAGGCCGCACACCTCCAGGGCGGCGGCGTGGGCCTGGACGCTGTCGCGCAGGCCGGTGCGCACGTACCGCCGGTCGGCCTCCCCGCGCAGCTCCTCCATGGCGGACCTGAAGCCCGCCAGGCGCTGCGCGGCGGTGTAGACCGACTGCCGGTCGCCGAGGAACGCGATCCGCTCGTGCCCGCGGGCGGCGAGGTGGCGCACCGCGGCGGCGGTGCCGGCGGCGTTGTCCGAGACCACGGTGTCGGCCTTGAAGCGCCTGCCGGGGCGGTCGACGAAGACGACAGGGACCCCGTGCGCGCGTTCGTAGTCCAGATAGGACTGGTCGGCTCCGGAGGGGACGATGATGAGGCCGTCGACGAGGCGGGACCCGAACTCCTGCACCAGGGTGCGCTCGCGGGCCGGGTCGCCGTCGCTGGACCCGACCAGGACCAGGTGCGCGCGCTCGGCGGCGTAGTCCTGGATGGCGCGGGTGACGCTGGAGGCGAAGGGGTTGGCGAGGTCCTCCACGACGAGGCCGATCGAGGCCGTGCGGCGGTCGCGGCGGCGGATGCTGGAGGCGATCGTGTTGCGGCGGTAGCCGAGCGACTCGACGGCCCGGCGGACGCGGTCCTTCGTCCCGGGGCTGACCCCGGGTTCGTCGTTGAGGACGCGCGAGACGGTCTTGATGCCGACCTCGGCCAGTGCGGCGACGTCCTTGATCGTCGGGGCCCGCCGGTCGTCCTGGCCGTCCACTCGCGTCATGCCGCCCCTTCGCGTCGCCTGCTGCGGGAACCGATGACAACGTTGCCGACAACGTTGTCATCCGGGACCTGAACCTAACACGGCATTCATGCATAGTCAACGATCGATTCCCGCCTCCGCGGTCCGTCGCGCCCCTTCCGTCCAATACCCTTGCGGCATGAGCAAACTCGAACAACTCACCCCGAAGGCCGCGAACCGCGGGCGCACGCTGATCGCGGCCCTGCTGTCGCTCCCGGCCGTCCTCGCCCTCGTCGCCCTCGCCCCGGCCGCCGCGCACGGCGCCCCGGCCGCGGACCACTGCGTGGTCAACCTCGTCACCGACGAGGTGAGCTGCGCGGCGACGCAGGCCGCGGCGTTCGCCGAGGACCGCGCCGCCTCGGCCGAGGCCGGGGTCCTCGCCGACACCGTGCTCATCACCATGTACGACCGCACGAACTACGACCCGGCCGGCGGCACCCGCTCCTTCGTCGCCACCAACTACACCTGCACCGCCGCGTACTCCCCGGTCGAGTTCAGCGTCGACTACCTCGACGCGGCCGGCTGGAGCAACCGCGCCAGCTCCGTGCACACGTACCGCTCGTGCGACATCAAGCTCTGGGACACCGTGACCCTCTCGGGCGCCTCGTCGACCTGGATCGACAACCTCGCCAACCTCGACACCATCGGCTGGAGCAACCGCGCCGGCTCCTACCAGATCAGCTAGCGTCCCGGCGGTGCCCGCCCTCCGGGGCGGGCACCGCGCCCGCGGCCCCGGGGGAGCAGCCGCGGCGACCGCCGGTGCCTTTACGCTGGACCGGCCCCGCCGACCGCGCCGACGACTTCGAGGACTCCCATGACCGACGCGACCATGGACGCCATCGCGAAGGCCGTCGCCGACGGCCACACCGGCGACCCCGAGGGCGCGAAGGCCCGGCTGCTGGCGATGTGGGAGGCCGCGGGCCCCGACGGCGACCCGCTCCACCGCTGCACGCTCGCGCACCACCTCGCCGACCTGTACGCCGACCCGGCCGAGGCCCTGGCCTGGGACGTCCGCGCGCTCGACGCCGCCGACGCCCTCACCGACGAGCGCACAGGCGCCCACCACCCCGGCCTCAAGGCCGCGGGGCTGTACCCCTCGCTGCACCTCAACCTCGCCGAGGGCTACCGCCGCCTCGCCTCCTTCGACGCGGCCCGCCGCCACATCGCCGCCGCGCAGGACAGCGCCGCGATCCTCGCCGACGACCCGTACGGGCAGCTCATCTCCGAGGCCATCGCCCGCACCGCGGCCGCGATCGCCGAGGAGCGCACCGATTTAGTGAACCTGCTTCACTATGATGTACACTCATCATCATGGTGGAACGCGAAGCGGGCGACATCGCGATGCTGGGCAGGCTCCTGGAGCTGACGGTCATCCTGAACGCCGACATGGAGCGCATGTTCGCGCGCGAAGGGCTCACGCAGTCGCGCACCCACCTGCTGTGGCTGGTGCACCAGGACGGCCCCGCGACGCAGCGGCACCTCGCCGAGGCGCTGGGGGTCTCCGCGCGCAACGTCACCGGACTGGTCGACGCGATGGTCGAGACCGGCTTCGTCACCAGGGAGCCGCACCCCACCGACCGCCGTGCGACCCTCGTGACGCTCACCGGCCGCGGCGCCGACACGGCCCGATCACTGGAGCGCGGCCAGGGCGAGTTCGCGGCGCTGCTCTTCGGGGACCTCTCCGAAGCGGAGCGCGACCGGCTGGGCCGCGGCCTCGACCACGTGATCGACCGGCTCAAGGCCGCGGTCCTCGCCGAGGAGCCGCAGGCCCCCGACGACACCAGGGAGCGACCATGACGACCGAGACCGCCACCGAAGCCAACGTCGACCTCGTCCGCAGGGCGTTCGACGCGTTCAACGAGTCCGACCTGGACGCGACGCTCGCGTTCCTGACCGAGGACTTCGCCATCAACATCGCCGGCATGCCCTATCAGGAGCGCGGCCTCGAAGCCTGGTCGCGGAACTTCCGGACCATGCACGACGCCTTCCCGGGCATCCGCGCCGACGTCCACGACATCTTCGGCGCCGGCGACAAGGTCACCGTGCGCCTCACCTTCAGCGGGAAGCACACCCGCGAGTTCCTCGGCATGGCGCCGACCGGCCGCGAGGTCGAGTACACGAGCATCGAGATCTACCGGATCGAGGACGGCCGGCTCGCCGAGGAGTGGATCTGCTCCGACACCGCCACGCTCATGCGCCAGCTCGCCGGCGAGTGAGGCGCGGGCGGGGGCCGCATCGGTCCCCGCCCGTCCCGAAGCACCGCACCGCAGGACCGCACCGCACCGCACCGCATCGCATCGCACGAGGCACAGCAGGTCCGCGCCAGGCGCGGCCGTCAGCCGTCGAGCCTGCGGCGCAGGAGCGGCGGGTTGAGGAGGGACGCCTCGCCGCGGCGGTAGAGCCGCGCGGGCCTGCCGGTGCCGCCCTCGGTCGCGCCCCCGGTCGGGTCGATGAAGCCGGGGGTGGTGGTCGCCTTGCGGTGGAAGTTGCGCGGGTCGATCGACTCGCCCCAGACCGCCTCGTAGACCTGCCGCAGCGCGGCGACGGTGAACTCGGGCGGGCAGAACGCCGCCGCGAGCGGCGTGTACTCCAGTTTGGAGCGGGCCCGCTCGATCCCGTCGGCGAGGATGCGGTCGTGGTCGAACGCCAGACCCGTCTGGCCCACCGGCCGCCACTCGGCCTCCGCCGCGTCGGTGCCCGCCGTCGGGGCCGGCAGGTCGGGCAGGAGCGCGAGGTAGGCCACCGTGACGACGCGGCCGCGCGGGTCCCGTTCGGGCGCACCGTAACTGGCGAGCTGTTCGAGGTGCCCGCCCGGCCCGTCCAGGCCCGTCTCCTCGGCGAGCTCGCGCCGTGCGGCCGTCGCCAGGTCCTCGTCGGCGAGCACGAACCCGCCCGGCAGGGCCCACCGGTCCAGGAACGGCTCGCACCCGCGCCGCACCAGCAGCACCTGCAGCTCGCCCTCCCTGACCGTCAGCACCACCAGGTCGACCGTGACCGCGAACACCGGATAACTCATTATCACCACCTTGACGATAAGCTATCACGACGATTATCGTCAAGGTGACGAGAAAAGGAGGCCCTCCCCATGGCCGACACCACCAGGCTCCTGTTCCTGCGCCACCTCCGCGGCACCCCCACCATCTGGGTCCGCTTCCAGCAGCGCGGCCGCACCCGCAGTGAGGGCACCGGCCGGTCGTTCTGGTACCGCCCCCTCACCGCCGTGCTCTCCGAAGTGCCCGTGGACGACCGCGAACTCCCGCTCATGTTCCACGCCCGCACCGCCGACTTCGCCGACGTCACCGTCCAGGCCACCGTCACCTACCGCATCGCCGACCCCGCCCTCGCCGCCACCCGCCTCGACTTCTCCGTCGACCCCTACCGCGGCCAGGCCCGCGCCCGCCCTCTGGACCAGATCGCCACCCTCCTCACCGAACTCGCCCAGCAGCCCGCACTCGACCTCCTCGCCCGCGTCCCCCTCGCCGACGCCCTCACCACGACCATCACCGAGATCCGCGAGACCGTCGCCGCCGCCCTCGCCGCCGAGGCCCGCCTCAGCGACGTCGGCGTCGAGGTCGTCAGCGCCCGCGTCGTCGCCATCCGCCCCGAGCCCGAACTGGAACGGTCCCTCCAGACTCCCACCCGCGAAGCCGTCCAGCAGGACGCCGACAAGGCCACCTACGCCCGCCGCGCCCAGGCCGTCGAGCAGGAGCGCGCCATCGCCGAGAACGAGCTCCAGAACAAGATCGAACTTGCCCGCCGCGAGCAGCAGCTCGTCGAGCAGAAGGGCGCCAACGACCGCCGCAAGGCCGAACTCGCCGCCGCCGCCGACCTCGCCGCCGCCCAGGGCACCGCCGAGAAGGCCCGCACCCTCGCCGCCGCCCAGGCCGACCGCGTCCGCGGCGTCGGCAGCGCCGAGGCCGACGCCGAAGCCGCCCGCATGGCCGTCTACCGCGACCTCCCCGTCGCCGTCCTCCAGGCCCTCGCCCTCCGCGAGATCGCCGGCCACCTCCCCGAGATCGGCCAGCTCACCATCACCCCCGACCTCCTCACCGGCGCCCTCGCCCGCCTCGCGGACGGCGACCGGTGAGCGCCACCCTCGCCCCCCGGGTCGTGGTCGTCAGCCGCCGCAGCGAACTCGACGAACTCCTCGTCCGCCACGGCACCCGCGCCGCCGCCGCCCACTTCCTGCGCCAGCGCGGGCGCGACCTCGACGAGGTCACCGCCCGCCACCACGCCCTCGACGCCGCCCTCACCGCCGTCGACGCCGCGGTCCCCGCCGACTGGCGCCGCGGCGCCGTCGACCGCGACGACCTGCCCCGCTTCCTCTTCGGCCCCGAGGACATCGTCGTCGCCGTCGGCCAGGACGGCCTCGTCGCCAACCTCGCCAAGTACCTCGCCGACCAGCCGGTGGTCGGCGTCGACCCCGAACCCGGTCGCAACGCGGGCGTCCTCGTCCGCTTCGGCGCCGACGAGGTCGCCCGCGCCCTCAAGGCCGTGAACGACGAGAGCGCCGCCGTCCTGGCGCTCTCGATGGTCGCCGCCCGCCTCGACGACGGCCAGGAGATCAACGGCCTCAACGAGGTCTACGCCGGCCACGCCGGGCACCAGTCCGCCCGCTACCGCCTCGTCGACGCCGGCGGCCGCGGCGAGCGCCAGTCCTCCTCCGGCGTCCTCGTCGGCACCGGCGCCGGCGCCACCGGCTGGAGCGCCTCCATCGCGTCCGAACGCGACCGCCGCGAGATCCTGCCGCCCTTCGAGGCCGACGCCCTGTCCTGGTTCGTCAGGGAGGCGTGGCCCTCGCCCGCCACCGGCACCACCCTCAGCGCCGGCGTCCTCGGCAAGGGGGAGGAGCTGCGGATCGTCTGCGAGAGCGAGCGACTGGTCGTCTTCGCCGACGGCGTCGAGTCCGACCACCTCACCGTCACCTGGGGGCAGCAGGTCGCCATCGGCCTCGCCGACCGCCGCCTCCACCTCGTCGTGCCGCGAGCGGCCCGTCGCATCCGGTTACGGCCCAGCGGCTCCCGGCGCTACGGTAAGCCGATGAACCGATTCGAAGGCAAGGTCGCCGTCGTCACCGGCGGGGCGAAGGGCATCGGAGCGGCCTGCACGGCCCGGCTCGCGCGAGAGGGGGCGGTCGTGTACGTCGCCGACACTGACGAGGCGGCCGGGGACCGGATCACCGCCGAGACCGAGGGCACCGTCCACTTCAGACGCACCGACGCCGCCAGCGCCGCCGACTGGGAGGCGCTGGCGGCCGACGCGCTCGCCGCCCACGGGCGCGTCGACGTGCTGGTGTCCAACGCGTTCGCCTCCGTCCTCGGTGCGCCCCACGAACTCGCCGAACCGGACTGGGACCTCACGCTCGACGTGACCCTCAAGGCCGCGTACCTCGGCGTCAAGGCCCTCATCGCGCCGCTGCGGGAGGCCCGCGGCTCGGTCGTGGCCGTCTCCTCGGTCCACGCCCACCGCTCGCACCCCGGCTACACCGCCTACGCCGCGGCCAAGGGCGGGCTGAGCGCGCTGATGCGCCAGCTCGCCGTCGAGTACGCCCCCGAGGTCCGGTTCAACTCGGTCGCACCGGGACCGATCTACACCACGCACTGGGCCGACACCTCCGCGGAGGAGATCGTGCGCGCCGGCGAGGGCACGCTGGTCGGCCGGATCGGCCGCCCCGACGAGGTCGCTGCGGCCGTCGCGTACCTCGCCTCGGACGAGGCCAGCTACGTCACCGGCGCCGAGCTCCCGGTCGACGGCGGCTGGCTCGCCTTCAAGCACGCGCCGTAGCGCGCCGAACGGGAGCGCCGCCGGTTCGCGAACCCCGGGGTGAAACTGGGGCGAAAGCCGCTTTCCGTGACTTTCTACAATTGCAATCGATGATCGAAGACGTTGCACCCCAAGAGATCACGAGCTGGCGCTCACGATTGGACGAGGTTTTCTCTACGATGGCGGGACTGTTCGGCAGAGTGGAGCTCCGGCGCCGGGCGAGGTCCTACCTCGTCGGCCTGCTCTCGCCCCTGGAACGCAAGACCGGATGGCAGCTCGCCGCGGCCGCCGGCGACCCCACACCGGTTCGCGTGCAGCACTTCCTGAGCCGTGCCGTGTGGTCCGCGGACCTCGTGCGCGACGCGCTGCGCACCTACGCCGCCGCGAACCTCGCGGGCCCCGGCGGCGCGCTCGTGGTCGACGAGACCGGGTTCCCCAAGCGCGGGCCCTCCTCCGCCGGCGTGCAGCGGCAGTACCTGCACGCCACCGGGAGAACGGAGAACTGCCAGGTCGGGATCTTCCTCGCCTACGTAGGGGAGCGCGGTTCGGCGCTCATCGACCGCGAGCTCTACCTGCCGCCCTCGTGGGCCGAGGACCCCGACCGCTGCACCGCCGCGGGCGTCCCCGCGGGGCGCGTCGCCGCAGGGGCCCTGGCGAAACCGCGCCTCGCCGAGGCGATGATCGGGCGCGCGGTGGCCGCCGGGGTGGAGGCCGGCTGGGTCGCCGCGGACGCGACCTACGGCCGCGACAGCGCGTTCCTGGCGTTCCTGTCCTCGCGGCGCCTGCCGTACGTGGTCGAGGTGCCGCTGACGCAGACGCTCCCGGAGTCCGACGCGAGCGGCCGGGTCGACGTCCTCGCCAGCGGCGCCCCCGCATCGGCGTGGCACCGGATGCCGCCCCGTCCGGGCGGTTGCGCTGCGGGCGAACACGAATGGGCCTGGGCGACCCTGCCCGCGGCCGACGACCTCCCGCCGGGGTTCGTGCGGACCCTGCTGGTGCGCCGCTCGACCCAGCGCCCCGCCGAACTCGTGTACTACCTCTGCTTCCACGCCGACGCGGTGCGGCGCGAGGAGATCGTCCGCACCGCCGAGGCCCGCCGCGCGATGGCCGCCTGCCTCCTGGCCGCGAAGGCCGAATGCGGGCTCGACCACTACCAGGTCCGCCGGTGGGAGGGGTGGTACCGGCACGTGACGCTGGCGATGCTCGCCCACGCGTTCCTCGCCGTCACCACCGCCGCCGACCGCGCTCCGGGGGAGCTGGGCGTTTCCGAAGGGCCCCGGGCGATCCGCTGGCGCTGAACACCACGGCGCGGGAACGAAATAGGGTTCCGGGGACGGCGGCCCGCCGTCCCCGGAATGCAATGAGAGTTATATCGACACCGAGGCAATCGGCCTCTCTCGGGGGACTCGCGTCCGATTCGCACGTTGACATCGATGAGTTAGTTAGTTAACCTGACTATTTATGACGGCCGTCCCCCGGCCGGTCGACGACCGAGAGGACCCTGATGAAGATCGCCGTGGTCGGTGGCGGATCCACCTACACCCCTGAGCTCGCCGAAGGCTTCGGCGCCAACGCCGCCGCCCTCGGCATCGACGAGGTCGTCCTCGTCGACCCGGCCGCGGACAAGCTCGCGGTCATCGGCCCGCTCGTGCGCCGCATCGTGCGCCGCCACGGGAGCGAGGCCCGCGTCGCCTGGACCGACGACCTCGACCGGGGTGTCGAGGGCGCCTCCCTCGTCCTGCTCCAGCTCCGCGTCGGCGGGCAGCAGGCCCGGATCGGGGACGAGGCGTTCCCGCTCGAATGCGGCTGCGTCGGCCAGGAGACCACCGGTGCCGGCGGCCTCGCGAAGGCCCTGCGCACCATCCCGGTCGCGCTGTCGATCGCCGAGCGGGTGCGCGAACTCGCCGCGCCCGGCGCGTGGATCGTGGACTTCACCAACCCAGTCGGCATGGTCACCCGGGCGCTCCTGGACGCGGGCCATCGCGCGATCGGCCTGTGTAACGTCGCGATCGGGTTCCAGCGCCGCTTCGCCGGGCTCCTCGGGCGCGCGCCCGAGGAGGTCGTGCTCGACCACGTCGGCCTCAACCACCTCACCTGGGAGACCGGCGTCCGCGTCGACGGCCGCGACGTCCTCCCCGAACTCTTCGCGAAGCACCGCGCGGCCCTCGCCGACGAGGTCGACCTCCCCGAGGCCGTCTTCGCCGACGGGCTCGTGCCCTCCTACTACCTGCGCTACTACTACGGCCACGACCAGGAGGTCGAGCGGCTGCGCACCGCGCCCTCGCGCGGCCAGGAGGTCGCCCGGATCGAGGCCGAACTCTGGGAGGTCTACCGGGACGACACCCTCGACCACAAGCCCGAGCAGCTGTCGCGGCGCGGCGGCGCCTACTACTCAGAGGCGGCCGTGGCGCTCATGCGCTCGCTGCTCACCGAGGACGGCGCCGTCCACGCCGTCAACGTGCGCAACGACGGCTTCCTGCCGTATTTGCCCGACGAGGCCGTCATCGAGGTGTCCGCGATCGTGGACGCCGCGATCACCCCCGCGGTCCGGACCCCGCTCGGCCCGCGCCAGCGCGGGCTCGTCGCGGCCGTCTCCGCCTACGAGGAGCTGGGCGTGGCCGCCGCGGTCCACGGCGGCGAGCGCCGCGTCTACGAGGCGCTGCTGGCGCACCCGCTGGTCGGCCAGCACGACCTGGCCGAGGGCCTGACGCGCCGCCTCATCGCGACCGGGCGGGACCACCTGCCTTGGGCGTGAACGGGACCCGCGCCTTCGTCGCCGTCGACGGGGGCAACTCGAAGACCGATGTGGTGGCCGCGACCGACGACGGCCGCGTCCACGCCTACGTGCGGACCGGCACCACCTCGCCGCACCGGCTGGGCTACCGCGAGTCGGTCGACCTGCTGGGCAAGCTGATCGAGATCGTCCGCAGCGAGGCCGGCTGGGGGAGCGGCACGCCGCTGGCGCGCGTGGACGCCCTCCTGGCCGGGGCGGACCTGCCCGTCGAGGTGGAGCGGCTGAACGCCGACGCCCGCTCGCGCGGGTGGGCCGAGCGGGTGCGCCTCGACAACGACACGTTCGCGCTGCTGCGCGCGGGGACCGGCGACCGGAACGCGGTCGCGGTGATCTGCGGGGCGGGCATGAACAGCGTGGGCCGCAACGCGGCCGGCGAGTGGTCCCGGTTCCCGGCCCTGGGGCCGATCACCGGCGACTGGGGCGGCGGCGAGGACCTGGGCGACGCCGCGCTGTTCCACGCCGCGCGCGGCGAGGACGGCCGCGGGCCGGCGACGGCGCTCGGCGCGGCCGTCATGGCGCACTTCGGGACCGGCACGGTGGAGGAGGCCGCGATCGGCCTCCACCTGGGGCGGTTCGAGCGCGACCTGGTCCACGGCCTGGTGCCGCGGCTGTTCGCGGCCGCCGAGGCCGGGGACGCGTGCGCGGTCGAAGTCGTGGCGCGCCAGGCCGAGGAGATCACGGCGATGGTCCGGGTCTCGGTGCGCCGGCTCGGACTCGGCAAGTCGCCGTTCACGATCGTGGGCGGGGGCGGGGTCCTCGCGGCGGCGCCCGCGGTGCTGCTGGGGCACCTGGAGCCGCGCCTGGCCGCGGAGTTCCCGCTCGCGGTGTACACCTCGCTCCACCGGCCTCCGGTCCTCGGCGCCGCCTGGTCGGCGCTGGATGCGCTGACCGGTGCGAGCGCGGGCCCGGCGCACGACCGCCTCGGCGAGGAGATCGCCGCGCGCGAGCCGGTCCGGGTGCTCTAGGGACCGTCCTCGCCGTCCGCTTCCGGTGCGCGCCGGAGGAGTCGGACGGCGAGGGCCGTCGTCCACGTGAAGCCGACGAGGAGCGACGCCCGCTGGTAGAGGCCGGCGTGTGCCGCGAACGAGTCGTGTTGGCCGAACCCGAGGCTCGCCAGGACCAGCAGGACCCCGAAGGCCGCGACCGTGAGGACCGAGTACACCGCCCAGGGCCGGTCGGTCAGTTCGGTGCGCGTGCCGAGGACGAGTCCGGCGGCCATGAGGGCGGCGAAGGCGAGCATCGAGCAGACGTCGTGCAGGGCCCCGGCGGTCGTGTACTCGGAGAGGATCTCAGGGGTGCCCGGCGGGTAGCCGCCGACCGGGTCGGACTCGAAGACGCCCGCGCCGATGAGCCCGATGCCCCACGCGGCCAGCAGGATCGGGCCCCACACCGCCGAACCGCGGGCCGGAGCGAGCGCCCGGCGGACGCCGAGCGCGAGCGCGACGGTGAGCAGGCCGGTGAGGACGAAGTTCGCGACCTGGACCCAGCCGTGCCCGCCGATGGCCAGGGAGCTGATCGGGTGCCGGACCGGGTCGTACCCGGCGCGCACGAGGCTCTGCACCGTTGCGGCGGTGAGGAACAGCGGCCCAGCGGCGGCGCCGGACAACAGGAGTCCCCGTGTGGACGAACGCATGGGCGCCTCCTGAGGAGCGATGGTGCCCTTCAGCGTAGGCAGCGCAAGGCGTTGGCACAGGTGCCGTTCGTCAGGGTTGCTCCGCAGGCCCGCCCGTCGGTGTCGCTTCTCAGTGCCTCTCCGCATTGCCTCCCGTCAGTGCCGTTCACTCTGGGGGACAGACTGGATCGCTCAGCGCTGCTCGGGCAGCGCCGCGTCGAGCACGCGGGCCTTGAGGTCGTCGTAGGCCAGGTCGAGGACGCCGATGGCGACGGCGTCGCCGTAGACCGCCGAGGGCAGGATGCGGTCGGCGAGGGCGCCGGCGCGGCGCCGGACGGCCTCGACCAGGGTCTCGCCGCCCGCGCGGGCGATCTCGCCGCCCAGGACCAGGCTCGGCGGGTCGAGCAGGCTGGTGAGCAGGTGGAGTGCCCCGGCGACGCGCTCGGCGTACTCGTCGATGAAGCCGTCGGCGCCGGTCTTGACGCCCGCGGCCATGACGGCGACGGCGTCGGCGCCGCGCACGCCGTGCTCGCGGCCGATCGCGACGACGGCGGGGGCGCCGATCCAGTCCTGGTAGGTCGGGTCGTCGGGTCCGTTGCGGTCGGGGCGGATCGGCACGTAGCCGAGTTCGCCCGCGGCGCCGCGGGAGCCGACGACGAGTCCACTGGTGAGGTCGATGCCCGAGCCGATGCCCTCGCGGCCGAGCCACAGCAGCACGAGCCCGCCGGAGACGGCGGGGTTGCGGCGCTCGGCGACGGTGGCGGCGTTGACGTCGTTGTGGATGGTGACCGGGCAGCCCATGTAGGTCTCGATCGCCTCGCGCATGCGCACTTCGGGGGCGCCGGGGAGGTCGGCGTACCCGATGGTGTCGTTGTCGGCGTCGTACGCGCCGGGGACGGCCAGGTGGACCACGGCGACGCGCTCGCGGTCGATCTCGGCGTCCCTGACGGTGGCGCCGAGCATGTTCTGGACGGCGCGGTCGACGGGCACGGCGGTGAAGTCGATCCGGCGGGTCGAGGAGGCCCGTTCGCGCCCTTTGAGGTCGCGTACGGCGACGGTGACGCCGTCGGGCTCGTGGAGGGTCACGGCGGCGGCGAAGGCGTGGTCGGCGTTGACGGAGTACACCTCGGCGCGGGGGCCGACCTGCTTGGCGGTGGTGCGCCCGAGGGTGACGGCGAGCCCGGCCTCGAACAGCCGCAGCATCACCTGGGAGGCCGTGGGCTTGGCCAGGCCGGTGAGCTTGCGCAGCTCCACGCGGGTGAGCGTGTCGTTCTCCAGCAGGTGGTAGAGCGCGGCGCGCTCGTTGATGGTGCGCAGCAGGTGCGAGGACCCGGAGGGGACCGGGGAGTCCGGCGTGCCGTTCGTTCGCATGGGCGTCCTTCTTCGTGTGCGCAGGTGACCGGGCGTGCGGCGAAATTCTCGGCGCCGATGTTGACCCGGGGGCTCGCTGAGTATACTATCGGCGCTTATAAGTTAGTAATCTTATCTAACTATTAAACTCCTCGTCGACGCCGTACACACCTGGCGACCCCTCCGTCGCCCCGAGCAAGGGACACCGCATGACCTACCGCCCCGGCCGCCCCAGCCGCCGCTTCCTCCTCCAGGCGTCCGCCGCCGTCGGCGCCGGCGGCCTCCTCGCCGCCTGCACCGGGACCGGCGGCGCCTCCGGCACCGCCACGGTCCTCTACACCGCCGGCCTCCAGGACGGCGAGCCCGCGAACTTCAACCCCCTGGGCTGGACCGCCGCCTGGCCGGTCGGCAACTACGCCGTCCACCTCTACGAGACGCTCTTCAACTTCAACCTCCTCACCGGCGAGTCCGAACCGCTCCTCGCCTCCGGCATCGCCTGGGAGGGGAACACCGGCACCGTGACCCTCCAGGAGGGCACCACCTGGCAGGACGGCACCGCGCTCACCAGCGCCGACGTCGTCGCCACCTTCGCCCTCGGCGACCGCAACGAGGGCATCGCCTACGGCGACATCCACACCTACGTCGACGCCGTCGAGGCCCCCGACGACCGCACGATCGCGTTCACCCTCAACGCCGCGCGCCCCCAGCGCCTGCGCCTGATGGACCTGCTCTGCTTCACGTACATCCTCCCCAAGCACCTGTGGGACGGGGTCGCCGACGCCGAGCTCACCGAGTTCGCCAACACCGAGCCCGTCGGCTCCGGCCCCTACAGGCTGGAGTCCTACACCCACCAGGACGTCACCCTCGCCCGCCACGAGGACTACTGGGGCGCCGCCGTCCACGGCAAGCCCGTCCCCGAGAAGGTCGTCCACGCGACCTACGAGGGCAACGACGCCGCCAACCTCTCGTTCCAGAACGGCGACATCGACCTCTCCGCCTACTTCCTGCCGCGCGTCAACGAGCTGTGGGAGGACAAGGACCTGCCGGTCAAGACCTGGGAGCCCGACGCCCCCTACCACCTGCCCGGCTCCATCCCGATGCTCATCATCAACACCACCACCGGGCCCCTCGCCGACGCGCGCGTGCGCCGCGCGCTCGCCCACGCCATCGACTACGCCAAGATCGCCGAGAGCGCCATGGCCGGCATGAGCGACCCCGCCCAGGCCAGCGTCATCCTCCCCGAGGGCGCCGAGAGCGTCCACTTCAACGCCGAGGCCGCGGCCGCCGGCTGGTCCTACGACCCCGCCGAGGCCGCCCGCATCCTCGAAGAGGAGGTGGGCGCCGCCAAGGGCGACGACGGGATCTACGTCCTGCCCGACGGCACCCGCCTCGGCCCGTTCAAGGCCGCCACCCCGCAGGGCTGGACCGACTGGAACGCCGCCCTCGACATCGTCGCCACCACCGCCACCGCGGCCGGCATCGAGGTCGCCACCGAGTTCAGCGACTTCTCCGAGGTCAACGACAACCTCGGCAACGGCGCTTTCGACATGGTCCTGTGGTACGTCTCGGACGTCGCCCCCTCCAGCCCCTGGTCGCGCATCCGGGACCTCATCGACGACCGCGACGTGCCGCCCGTGGGCGAGATGGCCTTCTGGAACTTCGGGCGCTTCCACCACGACGACGTCCCCGCGCTCCTCGACGAGGCCGCCACCGCCGCCGACCCCGCAGGGGCCACCGCCGCCTACACCGCGCTCGACGACATCATCCGCGCCGAGGCCCCCGCCATCCCGCTCATGTACCGCCCCCTGGAGTTCTACCAGTTCTCAGAGAAGAACTGGACGGGCTTCCCCACCAAGGAGGACCCGTACTGCGCGCCCATGCAGGGCATGACCGGCATCCAGATCCTCTCCAAGATCACCCCGGTCGAGCAGTAGGACATGGCCCTCCTCCGCCACATCCTCTCCAAGCTGGGCTGGTACGCCGCGGCCTTCGCCGCGGCGCTGGCGCTCAACTTCTTCCTGCCGCGACTGCTCCCGGGCAACCCCGTCGACACGCTCATCGGGCAGGCGCTGCGCGGGCACGCCTCCTCCGAGACCAAGCAGCGCGTCTACGAGACCTACGTCGCCGAGTTCGGGCTCGACCAGGGCCTGTGGTCCCAGTTCCTCACCTACATCGGCAAGACGCTGCAAGGGGACTTCGGCACCTCGTTCAGCCGCTACCCCGCCGAGGTCGCCACCATGATCGGCGACGCCCTGCCCTGGACCATCGCGCTCCAGCTCCCGGCGGTCCTGCTCGGCTGGATCATCGGGAACCTGGTCGGCGCCGTCGCCGCCTACCGCCGCGGCGGCTTCGACCGGAGCGTCTACCTCTCCAGCCTGTTCCTCACCGCCGCCCCCTACTACTGCCTCGCGGTGCTGCTGCTCTACGGCCTCGCCGTCGCCCTCCCGCTGTTCCCCACCGGGGGCGGGTGGTCCTTCGGCAACAGCCCCGAGTGGTCCGCGATGTTCGCCGTGGACGCGGTCTCGCACTGGTTCCTGCCGTTCCTGTCCCTGCTGCTGGTCTTCATCGGCGGGCAGGCGATCGGCATGCGCTCCATGGCCGTCTACGAGGTCGACGCCGACTACGTGCGCTTCGCCGAGAGCTTCGGCCTCCCCGACCGCAAGATCGTCGGCTACATCTTCCGCAACGGCATGCTCCCGCAGATCACCGGACTCGCGCTCGCCATCGGCACCCTCGTCGGCGGCGCGCTCCTCACCGAGATCGTGTTCTCCTACCCGGGGATCGGGACGCTCCTGTACGACGCCATCCTCAACAAGGACTACCCGGTCATCCAGGCCGTCACCCTGCTCGTCCTCATCGTCGTGCTCGTCGCGAACTTCCTCGTCGACGTCCTCTACGGCCTCATCGACCCGCGCATCCGCGCCGCTGAAAGGGGCGAACGGTGAAGGCGCTCAAGGCACTCCCGGCCCGATTCCACATCGCCGCCGCGGTCTTCCTGCTCATCGCCGCCGCCGGCGTCGCCGGACCCCTCGCCGCGACCGCCGGCCCCGGCGACCTCCTCGGCGGCCCGTTCGTGCCGCCCGGCGCCGACTTCCTCCTCGGCACCGACCACCTCGGCCGGTCCGTCGGCGTCCAGCTCGTCCACGGCATCCGCACCTCCCTCTACATCGGCCTCCTCGCCGGCGTCGCCGGGACCGTCCTCGGCGTCCTCATCGGCACCCTCGCCGGCTACCGCGGCGGCCTCGCCGACGAGATCCTCATGGGGCTCACCAACATCATGATCACCGTCCCGGCGATCATCGTGCTCCTGCTGCTGTCCATCAGCCTCGACACGCGCTCGGTCACCGTCATGGGGATCTGCATCGGCGCCGTCTCCTGGCCCTGGACCGCCCGAGCCGTCCGCTCCCAGATCGCGAGCCTGCGCCAGAGGGAGCACGTCGACATCGCGCGCCTCTCCGGCTCGCGCACCTGGCGGATCATCGCCGTCGAACTGCTGCCGTACATGATGTCCTACATCGTCATGGCCTTCGTCATCCAGCTCTACGGCGCCATCCTCGCCGAAGCGGCCCTGAGCCTCCTCGGCCTCGGCCCCTCCGGCACCGCCTCCCTCGGCGTGATGCTCCACTGGGCCATCGCCTGGGAGTCCATCCGCGGCGGCCAGTGGTGGGTCTTCCTGACCCCCACCGTGTTCATCACCGCGATCACCTTCTCCCTCCTCCTCGTCCAGTCGAGCCTCGACACGGTCTTCAACCCGCGCCTGCGGGTCGGAAAGGCGGCCCGGTGACCCTCGCGAGCATCACCAACCTCTCCGCCCACTACACCGCGGGCGACCAGCGCTTCCACGCGCTCGACGACGTCGCCCTCGACGTGCGGCCGGGCCAGGTCCTCGGCGTGGTCGGCGAATCGGGGTGCGGCAAGTCCACGATGGCCTCGGTCCTGTCGCTCAACCCCGGGCCGTCCCTGCGCGTCACCTCCGGCACCCTCGCCATCGGCGGGCGCGACGTCGACCTCACCGACACCGCCTCCCACCGCGCCCTGCGCGGCGGCACCGTCGCCCTCCTCCCGCAGGGCGCCCTCAACGCGCTCAACCCCACCCGCCGGGTCGGGGCCATGGCGCACGACATCCTCGCCGCCGGGGACCGGCGCATCACCCGCGCGGAGTCCCTGCGGCGCACCGCCGCCCGCCTCGAAGCCCTCGAACTGCCGCCCCGGGTCCTGCGCGCCTACCCGCACCAGCTCTCCGGCGGCATGCGCCAGCGCGTCGTCACCGCGCTGGCGACCCTGCGCAACCCGCGGCTGCTGGTCGCCGACGAGCCCTCCTCGGCCCTGGACGTGTCCTCGCAGCGGCTCCTGGTGGACCTGCTGCGCCGCCTCGTCGCCGACGGGCTCGTGGAGGGCATCGTGTTCATCACCCACGACGTGGCACTGCTCTCCGAGCTCGCCGACCGCATCGCCGTCATGTACGCGGGCCGGGTCGTCGAGGAGGCCCCCGCGAAGGACCTCGTCGCCGCCCCGCGCCATCCGTACGCCCAGGCGCTGCTCGCCTCGGTCCTGGTGCCCGAACCGGGCACGCGCGGACACCGGGTCACCGGCATCCCCGGGGCCCCGCCCGACCTGCGCGCGCCGATCCCCGGATGCCCGTTCGCCCCCCGCTGCGCCCACGCCCTCGACCGCTGCGCGGACGAGCGCCCGCCGCGCCTCGTCATCGGCGAGCGCGACGACTCCTGCTGGCGCAGCGCCGAGGCCGAGGAGGCCGCCCATGTCCGCTGACACGACCGCCCCGGAGCTCCTGCGCACCGCGGGCCTGACGAAGGTCTTCGGCCGCGGCAGGGACGAGGTGCGCGCCGTCGACGGCGTCGACCTGAGCCTGCGCCGCGGCGAGGTCACCGCCCTGGTCGGGCAGAGCGGCTCGGGCAAGAGCACGCTCGGCCGGCTGCTGCTGCGGCTCATGGACCCCACCGCGGGCCGCGTCGCCTTCGACGGCCGCGACGTCACCGGCGTCAAGGGTGCGGCCCGCCGCGACTACTGGCGCGAGGTCCAGGCGGTGTTCCAGGACCCGTTCGCGGCCTTCCACCAGTACCGGCGCGTCGAGGCGACCCTCGCGACCGCGTTGCAGCTCATGCCGTCCGAGGCCCGCGCCGCCGGGCGCGAGGCGATGGGGGAGGCGCTGGCGGCGGTCGGGCTCGACCCGGTCGAGACGCTGGCGAAGCGCCCGCACGAGCTCTCGGGCGGGCAGCGCCAGCGCGTCATGCTCGCGCGGGCGCTGATGCTGCGCCCGCGGCTGCTCATCGCCGACGAGGCGACGTCCATGCTGGACGCCTCGGTGCGGGTGACGGTGCTCAACCTCCTGGCGGACCTGCGCGACGAGCGGGGGATGACGGTGCTGTTCGTGACCCACGACCTGGGGCAGGCGTACTACCTCGCCGACCGGATCGCGGTGATGCACCGCGGCCGCATCGTGGAGTCGGGCACCGCCGAGCAGGTCGTGGGCGGACCGGAGCACGCGTACACGCGCTCGCTCCTGGCCGACGTGCCGAAGCTCCACCGGGGCGCCTGAGCCGGGGCCGCGAATCCGACAATATTGGTACTAATCAATCTATTGACTCGTATTCGCGGTCCCCGTAAGGTGATCAATAGATAGTAATACTGCCTAACTATTGAGGAGGAGTCCATGTCGCTCCCACCCCGCCGCAAGCGGCTCTTCGGCCTGCTCGCGGTCCTCGCCGCCGTCGCGGTGATCGCCCCGCTCGGCATCGGCGCCGCCTCGGGCGAGCAGAACGACGGTCCCGGCACCGCCGACGGCCAGGTCGCGGCCGCGGCGACCCCGACCGCCGAGCACGGTCAGCTGTCCGTGTGCGGCACCACGCTGTGCGACGAGTCCGGGAACCCGGTCCAGCTGCGCGGCATGAGCACCCACGGCCTCCAGTGGTACTCCCAGTGCGTCAACGACGCGTCCCTCGACGCCCTCGCCTACGACTGGGGCGCCGACATCGTGCGGTTGTCGATGTACATCCAGGAGGGCGGCTACGAGACCGACCCCGAGGGCTTCACCCAGCGCATGCACGACCTCATCGACGAGGTGACCGCGCGCGGCCAGTACGTCATCGTGGACTGGCACATGCTCAGCCCCGGCGACCCGCACTTCAACCTGGCGCGGGCCAAGACGTTCTTCGCCGAGATCGCGAGCGAGCACGGCGACCAGGACAACATCTTCTACGAGGTCGCGAACGAGCCGAGCGGCGTCGCGTGGTCGCGGATCAAGTCCTACCACGAGCAGATCATCCCCGTGATCCGCCAGTACGACCAGGACGGGATCATCCTGCTCGGCACCCCCGACTGGTCCTCCCTGGGGCTCTCCGGCGGCTCGAACGAGCAGGAGGTCATCGACAACCAGGTGAACGCCGCGAACATCATGTACACCTTCCACTTCTACGCCGCCTCGCACGACGACTGGTACCTCGACGGGCTCTCCCGCGCCGCGGACGAGATCCCCATGTTCGTCACCGAGTTCGGCACGCAGGAGTACACCGGCGACGGCCCGAACGACTTCGCGATGGCCCAGCGCTACCTCGACCTCATGGAGGACAAGGGCATCAGCTGGGTCAACTGGAACTACTCCGACGACCACCGCACGGGAGCGGCGTTCGAGCCCGGCACCTGCCCCGGCGGCCCCTTCACCGGCGCCGGCGGGAACCTCAAGGAGGCGGGGGAGTGGATCCGGGACGCGATCCTCGACGGCGGCACCAGCTCCCCGCCCACCGAGGAGCCGACCGAGGAGGAGACCACCGCGGCCCCCTCCGGCACCTGGAAGTCCGGCACCGCGTACGCCGTCGGCGCCACGGTCACCTACGGCGGCACCACCTACCGCTGCCTCCAGGCGCACACCGCGCTGACCGGCTGGGAGCCCCCGAACGTCCCCGCCCTGTGGGCGAGGGCCTGACCCGCTGACCCGCGGGGGCGCCGCCCCCGCCGCACACCGCCCGCGATCCGGTGAGGGCCCGGATCGCGGGCGTCTCCCTTGCACGGGCACGCCTGTCCCGCAGCGGTTCTCGTCGCGGCCGTGCTCCCCGCATCCCGAGTCCCGGAAGCCCGATCCCGCAGAAGCCCGCTCTCTCAGAGACCCCGCTCCCTTCGAGGCTCAGTCGAGCAGGCCGTGGTGCAGCGCCCGCAGCACCGCCCGGGTCCGGTCCCGCGTGCCGAGCTTGAGCAGGACGCCGGAGACGTGGTTCTTCACCGTCCCCTCGGCCAGGAACAGGGACTCGGCGATCTCGCGGTTGCTGAACCCGGCGGCCAGGAGCCGCAGCACGTCCAGCTCCCGCCCGGTCAGCGGCTGCGGCGGCGGCTCGGACCCGCTCGCGTCCGGCACCGCCCCCAGCGACCGCAGCATCCGGTCGGTGATCGCCGGGCGCAGCATCATCCGCCCCGCGGCGAGCTCCCGGACCGCGCTCACCAGCCGCGCCAGCGTCACGTCCTTGAGCAGGTAGCCCCGGGCGCCCGCCCGGATCGCCGCCAGCGCCAGCTCGTCGTCGTCGAACGTCGTCAGCACCAGCACCGGCACCTCGATCCCGCTCTCGCGCAGCGCGTGCAGCGTCCAGATCCCGTCGTGGCGGGGCATCCGCAGGTCCAGCAGCACCACGTCGGGCCGGCTCTCGCCGATCGCCGCCAGCGCCGCCATCCCGTCGTCGGCCTCGGCCACCACCTCGACCGCGTCGCTCAGGTCCAGCAGCCGCTTGACGCCCTGGCGCACCAGGTGCTGGTCGTCCACGAGGCACACCCGGATCACCGCGGCACCGCCGCCCGCACCCGGAACCCGGCCGCGCCCGAGAACCCGACCGACCCGCCGAGGGCCTCGATCCGCTCGGCCATGCCCCGCAGCCCGTTCCCCGGCGCGAAGCCCGGATCGCCCGGCCCGTCGTCGTGCGCCTCGAAGACGATCCGGTCCCCCTCGGCCCCGATGCCGATCCACAGGTGCTCGGCCCGCGCGTGCCGGATCGCGTTCGTGACGACCTCCTGCACGCACCGCACCAGCGCCCGCGCCACCTCCGGGTCGGCGTCCACCGCGTCGTCGATCCGCAGGTGCACCACCGGCTCCGGCAGGTCCGCGACCACCGACGCCAGCGTCTCGCGCAGCGGGGGACCGGACCGGCGCATCTCGCCCACAGTGGACCGCACGTCGGCCAGGAGCTGCCCTGTGACCTCCTTGGCCCGCGCGATCGGCTCGGCCGCACCGGGATCGGCCCGGTGCGAGGCGATCTCCAGCTCCAGCGACAGCACCGTCAACTGGTGCCCCACCGCGTCGTGCAGCTCCCGGGCGATCCGCAGCCGCTCGTCGGTCCGGCTCGCCTCCGCCTGGAGCGCCGACGCCGCCTGCAACTGCACGTGGGCCTCGGCGAGGCGCCGCCGCGAACGGATGTCGCTCAGATGCGCGTGCACGCTCATGACGCTCGCGGCCTGGAGCATCAGGTACAGGACCGCGACCATCCCGACCTCCAGGGACGTCTCGGCGATCCGCGCGCTCGCGAGCGCGATCACGACCGTGTTCGCCGCGATCACCGCCGCCGACACGCGCAGCGGCACCCGGTAGGCGCTCACCGCGACCCCGAGCACCAGCAGGATAGGCGTCCAGCCCGTGCGCGGCGCGCTGAGCACGAGCACCTGCGCCAGCACCGTCTGCGCGACCAGCGCCGCCGCCACGACCCGGCGCGGGGCCAGGTCCACCAGCCACATCGACACCAGGAACGCGACCGCGAAGCCCGCGTACGCCGCGAGCCACCAGATCGCCGGAAGGTCCCCGATCCCGCGGCCCTGCGCCATCGCGATCACCACGGGCACGGGCACGGCCAGGCACACCAGGGTCACGCAGACCCCGCCCCACACGTCCGCCGTGAACCGCTGCATGCGGTTCAGCATAGGCGCGCACGGCGCCCTCCCGCCCCTGCCGGAAGTCACCCCCGCCGTCCATGACCTCTCGCACGCGCGCCGGACGCTCCCGCGCGCCTAGCGTTCGAGAGGACACCGGAACCGGGAGGACGCCATGGCCGCCATCGAAGTGCAGGGCCTGCACAAGCGCTACAAGGCGACCGTCGCCGTCGAGGACGTCAGCCTCACCGTCGAGGACGGCGAGATCTACGGCGTCCTCGGCCGCAACGGCGCGGGGAAGTCCACCACCGTCGAGGCCGTCGCCGGCCTGCGGCGCCCCGACCGCGGCCGCATCCGCGTCTTCGGCCTCGACCCCCGCCGCGACCGCAGGCGCCTGCGCCAGGTCCTCGGCGTCCAGCTCCAGGACGCCGCGCTCCACTCCGCCCTCACCGTCACCGAACTCGTGCGCCTCTACCGGTCCTTCTACCGCGACGGCGCCGACCCCGACGAGCTCATCGACCGCGTCGGCCTCGCCGAGCGGCGCCGCACCCGCTTCGAACGCCTCTCCGGCGGCGAGCAGCAGCGCCTCAACATCGCCCTCGCCCTCGCCGGACGACCCCGCGCCGTCATCCTCGACGAGCTCACCACCGGCCTCGACCCCGAGGCCCGCCGCCAGATGTGGGCCACCGTCGAGGAGCTGCGCGACGGCGGCGTCACCGTCGTCCTCGTCAGCCACCACATGGAGGAGGTCGAGCGCCTCTGCGACCGCGTGGCCCTCATCGAGCGCGGCCGGGTCGCCGCCGTCGACACCCCCGACGGGCTCGTCGCCCGCGCCGGCCTCGAACAGGTCGTGCGCTTCCGCACCGCCGCGCCCTTCGACCCCGCCGTGCTCGACCGGGTCCCCGAGGTCCGCTCGGTCGGCACCGAGGACGGCCTCGTCACCGCCACCGGCGGCGGGAACCTCCTCCACGCCGTCAGCACCGCCCTCGTCAGGGCCGACGTGACCGCCCTCGACACCCGCTTCGAGCGCGCCACCCTCGAAGACGCCTTCCTCGCCCTCACCGGCAGCCCCTTCGACAGGAGCGGACGATGACCACCGCCGACACCCTCCCCGCCCGCCGCCCCGGCCCCCGCGCCTGGCTCGCCCTCATCGCCGCCGAGGCCCGCATGGTCGCCCGTGACACCGCCGGGCTCGTCATCCCCCTCGGCCTGCCGCTGCTCATCCTCGTCATGAACGGCCTCGGCACCGCCGACACCGCGGTCGTCGACGGCGTCAACGTCTTCGAGCGGTACGTCCTGCCCCTGGTGCTCGTCATCGTCATCGCCACCGTCGGGGTCGTGAACATGCCGAGCTTCCTCGCCTACTACCGCAAGGCCCACCTGCTGCGCCGCCTCGCCGTCACCCCCGCGCACCCCGGGATGATCCTCACCGCGCAGCTCGCCGTCAGCGCCGCCCAGTCCGCGGTCGGGGTCGCCCTCGGGGTCGGCGCGGCTATGACTCTCTTCGGCGTCGGCCTCCCCGCCCGCCCCTGGACCGCCCTCGGGGTCTTCGCCCTCGCGGCGCTGGCGATGTACGCGATCGGGATGCTCGTGGCCGCCCTCGCCCCCACCGGCAACGCCGCCGCCGCGATCGGCCTGGTGCTGTTCTTCGCGCTCGGCGCCACCGGCGGCATGTTCGGGTCGACCGACTCGCTGCCGCGCCCGCTCGCGGCGGTGGGGGAGGCCCTGCCGTTCGGGGCGGCGGTCCAGGCGGTCGGCCGCGCCTGGTCGGGCCTGCCGCAGGAGCCCGGCCACCTGATCGCGCTCGCGGTCGCCGTGCTGGTCAGCTCGGCGCTGGCGGTGCGGTGCTTCCGCTGGGAGTGAGCGGTCAGGGCCACCCGGCGACACTGTCCGGCACCGGACGGTGCGGCCCCGCCCGCCCTCGGATAAATTCGTTGACAGGACCCGACCGCGTTTCCTACCGTGGTCGGGTCCGCTCCCGTGCGGGCACCGATCGGGCGTCCGCCCTGGAGAGAAGTGTCTATGACCCGGTACGCGCCGAGCGCGCCTCGCAGCCTCGCCTGAGCGTCCACCCGCCGCGCACCCGCGCGGCACCGGACGCACGCGTCCTCCGACCAGCCGCTCGGCCTGCTCTTGCTGCCACTGCAACCTCCAGCAAGGAGCTCCGGGTGTCCAACACCAGCAACACGCTCAAGATCAACACCTTCACCTGCGCTTGGTGCGGCCTGACCGCCACCAAGTCGACCACCGACGGCGCCCTGCGCGACCACTGCCCGTCCTGCCTGCACTCCCAGCACGTCACCGACCAAGTCGAGGGCGGCCCGAGCGAGTGCCACGGGCGGATGAGCCCGATCGCCATCGCGGTACTCCGCACCGGCGACTGGATGCTCGTCCACCGCTGCGTGCGCTGCGACGAGCTCACCTCGAACCCGGTGTGCGCCGACGACAACCAGCTCATCCTCATGCGCATGGCCGTGCGCCCGCTCGCGCAGCCGCCGTTCCCGCTCGAAGCGCTCGGCAGTCTGTAGAGGGGGGTCCGACATGCCACGAAGGACCCGGCCCCGCGCCCAGGACCAGCGCCGCCAGCGGCACAAGGACGTCCTGCACGACCAGGGCCGCCGCGCGAACGACTTCCGCTGCGTCGGATGCCGCCTCGACGTGTCCGTGGACGCGCCGGGGACCGCGCACCGGAACCACTGCCCGCAGTGCCTCGCGAGCCTCCACGTCGACCGCCGCATCCCCGGCGACCGCGCGTCGGAGTGCCGCGGGCGCATGGAGGCCCTGGCGGTCTTCACCAGGCCCGACGGGGAGTGGATGATCGTCCACCAGTGCCTGTCCTGCGACGAGCTCAGCTCCAACCGCATCGCGGGCGACGACAACGCGCTCGCCCTGGTGCGGCTGGCGCTGCGACCGCTCCAGGACACGGACCGGGCGAGCCGGACGCTGATCAACCTCTGACCCCGGCCGGGGGCGTGCCCGCCCCCGGCCGGGACGGCCCCGGGCGCTCCCGCACGGGAGCGCGCTCCTCGCACCGTGCCGCCTTTTGAGATGTCTTATTGATATTTGTCGATCTTCTGGGATGATCGACCCGTGCACAAGCGGGACATGACGATCCGGGCCGCCAAGGCCGCCGGGTTCGCGCTCGTGTGCGCGCCCGTCGCGGCCGGGGCCCACGTGCTCGCCGGCGGCACGATCGCCCTCGAACCGGTCGCCCTGGCCGCCCTCCCGATCATCGCCACCGCGCACCTCTTCGCGCAGCGCGGCCCCCGCAGGGCCGCATGGCTCTTCAGCGTCTTCACCGTCGCCCAGGCCGCCCTCCACAGCCTCTTCGCGCAGACCTCCGCCCACGCCGCCCACGGCGGGCGCGAAGCCGCGGCCATGACCCTGCTCCACCTCGGCGCCGCGGTCGCCGCCGTCCTCTGGACCACCCGCCTCGAACCGGCCCTCCCGCGCCTGCGCGCCCGCCTCGCCGCTGCCCTCGGCCGGCTGTTCGCACGCCTGCGCCTCCCCGAGCCCTCGACACCGCCCGTCGCGAACGCACCGGCGCCGCGACCGGCCGAAGCGCCGCGACCGCAGTGGACGGCCGGCTCGATCGCGGTCCGGGGACCGCCGCGGCCCCGCCGCACCGCACCCCCCGTCCACCCCCGCACCGCGGGCCTCCCCAGAAAGCCGCTTCCACCATGCCTTCCCAGCACCTCCGGCGCGCCCTCGCGCGCGCCGCCGTCCTCAGCGCCGCCGCCACCGCCGCCGTCTCCCTGGCCGCACCCGCCACCGCGCACGTCACCGTCAGCACCCCCAGCGCCGTCGCCGGCGCCTACACGCTCCTCACCGTCAGCGTCCCCCACGGCTGCGACGGCGAGGCCACCACAGCCGTCGCCGTCCAGATCCCCGAACCGATCAACGCCGTCACCCCCACCGTCAACCCGAACTGGGAGGTCGAGAAGGTCATGACCGACCTGCCCGCACCCGTGGTCGACGCCCACGGCAACGAGGTCACCGAACGCGTCGACCAGGTCGTCTACACCGCGCACCACCCCCTCCCCGACGACCTCCGCGACGCCTTCGAACTCTCGCTGCGCCTCCCCGAGGAGACCGCCGGCCAGACCCTCCACTTCCCGGTCGTCCAGACCTGCACCACCACCGAGCACCCCTGGATCGAGATCGCCGCCGAAGGCCAGGACCCCGACGAACTCGCCTCGCCCGCACCGTTCATCGAGGTCGCCGCCCCCGGAGCCGGACTCGAACCCGCCGCCGCGACCGCCGGCGAGGACACCGAGGGCGGCACCGACCCCGTCGTCTACGTCGCGCTCGCGGTGGGCATGCTCGGCGCCGGCCTCGGCGCCTTCGGACTCCTGAGAGGACGACGCGAGGCGTGACCGCCCACCACCGCCGACTGCCGGGGCGGGCCGCCGCGCTCGCCCTGGCGCTCCTCCTTGCCCTCGCGCCCGCCCGCGCCGCCTCCGCGCACGCCGCGCTCCTCGCGACCGACCCCGTCGACGGCGCCGTCCTCGCCGCGGCCCCCGACGCGATCACCCTGAGCTTCAACGAACCCGTGCAACCCGTCGCGGACTCCACCCGCCTCATCGACGCGAACGGCGGCGACCACGCCACCGACGTCACCGCCCGCGACCAGGACGTGGTCGTCGACCTCCCCGACGACCTCCCCGACGGCGCCTACTACCTGAACTGGCGCGTCGTCTCCGCCGACGCCCACCCCATCGCGGGCGTCCTCGCCTTCACGATCGGCAGCGCGCAGCCCGGCACCGCGCCCGCGCCGATCGACCCGCCCGCCGAGATCCCCGACTGGGCCCCCGCGAGCGCCGCCGCACTCCACTACCTCGGCCTGCTCGTCTTCGCGGGCTACCTCTGCTTCCGGACCGCCATCGCCCGCGACGCCTGGCCCGCCCGCCCCCGCGGCCGCCTCCTCCGCGCCGGCGCGACAGCGGCGATCCTCGGCGCCGCCCTCGCCGTCCCCCTGGGCGCCTTGGAGATCGCCGGACTCCCGCTCGGCGACGCCTTCGAAGTCGGCGCCTGGGCCGGATCGGCCACCGGCGCCTCCCTCACCGTCCTCGCGCTCACCGCGACCGGCGTCGGCGGCGCTTACGCCGTCCGCAACCGGCATCCCCGGACCGCCCTGGCCCTCGCACTTCTCGCCGTCGCCGCACCCGCGCTCGCCGGACACTCCATCGCGTTCGGCGTGCAGTGGATCATGATCGGCGCCGACACCGTCCACCTCGCCACCGCCGCGCTCTGGGCCGGGGGGCTGGCCGGCCTCCTCGTCATGCTCGCCCACCGCCGCCGCCCCGGCGAGGCCGCGGGCTCCGCCCTCGCCGTCGCGCGCTTCTCCGCCTGCGCGGGCTGGAGCGTCGCGCTCCTCGCCTCGAGCGGCCTCGTCATGGCCCTCTCCATCCACCGCGAATGGGACGCGTTCACCGGATCCGACCACGGCCGGACCCTCGTCGCCAAGCTCGCTTTGGTGGCCCTCGCCCTCGCGCTGGCGGGCTGGAACCGGTTCCGCCTCGTCCCCGTCGTCACCGCGGCGGCCGCCTCGGGCCTGCCGCGCCTGCGCCGCATCCTCACCGTCGAGGCCGCCGCCGTGGCCGCGGCCGCGGTCCTCACCGGCCTGCTCGTGAACGCGAGCCCGACCGTCCCCGTGGAGGAGCCGGCGCCCGCGCCGCTCCCCACCGGCGGCGTCGTCACCGTCGACGGAGCCCTCGGCGAGGGCACCTTCACCGCGAACCTCGCCCCGGGCCTGACGGGGGAGAACATGCTCATGCTCACCCTGACCGACGCGGCCGGGCTCCCGCTCGTGCCGCTGGAGCCGCCCGTGGTCACCGCCGTCCTGCCCGCCGAGGACTTCGGGCCTGTCACCGCCGAGATCCACGAGTTCGCGCCCGGCCAGTACCACTGCGCGATGGACCTGCCGCTCGCCGGCGCCTGGGAGGTCACCGTCCAGGCCCGCACCACCGAGTTCGACGCCCCGGCGACCACGATCACCGTGGACATCGGACCCGCCACCGCGGACTGAGGCCGACCGCGGACGGCGCCGCCGAGCGCTAGAACTCCAGCGGGCCCAGGTCCGGTGCGGCGACGAACCGCAGGACCGCCTCGGGGGCGCCGTCGAGTTCGAGCAGCACCGCCTCGTTGCGGCCCGGCCGCAGGACCGGGCCCGGGACGTACAGGGTGCGCTGCGGGCCGCGAGACCAGTAGCGGCCCAGGCAGAACCCGTTGATCCAGGCGATGCCCTTGCCGAGCGCGGCGGTGTCGAGGAACCGGTCCGCGGCGGTCTCGGCCTCGGCCTCGACCTCGAAGACGGCGCGCGCGAACACCAGCCCAGGCAGCGCCGGTCCGGCCCCGACCGCGTCCTGCGCGAGCGCGAGCAGGTCGCCCTCGCCGATCGCCCGGGTCGTCCAGCCCGTCAGCGCCTTCCCGTCGAGGCGTACGCCGCCGACGAGGCCCTTGTCCTCGCCCAGGCGCGGCCCGTAGTTCACCCGGCCCTGGTTCTCCACCAGCAGCCGCAGGGACGCCGCCACCGCCGGGATCGCGATCGCGCGCTGGTGCAGCTCCCGTGAGAGCACCCCCACGGTGACGCCGTCGACCACCACGTGGACCCGGTCGCGGACCTCGCCGATGGTGAGCACGCCGGCCTCGGCCGCGAACGCCTTCTCGTGCAGCAGGAACGCCGCGTCGTGCCGCGCCTCGGCGAAGCCCGGGACCTCCACTGTGGCCAGTTCCGGCAGCGAGCGGGCGGCGTCGAGGAGCGCGCCGGCCCGAAGCAGCGGGGCCTCGCCGGTCGGCGCGGGCGCGGGCGGGTCCGGGACCTCCGCGGGCAGGTCGGTGTACCGGCCCAGGACCTCGCGGAACGCCCAGTACTTCGCGGTCGGGCGCCCGGCCTCGTCCAGCGGGGCGTCGTAGTCGTAGCTGGTGGTGATGGGCAGGTAGGTGCCCTTGTCGTTGGCGCCGCTGGTGAGTCCGAAGTTGGTGCCGCCGTGGAACATGTAGAGGTTCACCGAGGCGCCGCGGCCCAGGAGCACGTCGAGGTCGGCGGCGGCCTCGTCGGCCCGCGTCGTGTGGTGGTGGGTGCCCCAGGAGTCGAACCAGCCGTCCCAGTACTCCGAGGACATGAGCGGCCCGGTCGGCTGGTGCTCGCGCAGCACGTCCAGGCGCGCGTCCGAGCGCGACCCGAAGGACGCCGTCATGTGGAGCCCGGGCGCGGAGCCGCGCTTGAGCATCCACGGCTCCGGCTGGTCCACCGTGGTCAGCGGCACGGTGATCCCGTTGGCGCGGAACATGCCCGTCAGCGTCTCGATGTACTCGGTGTCGTCGCCGTAGGCGCCGTACTCGTTCTCGACCTGCATGAGGATCACCGGCCCGCCCGCGTCGACCTGGAGCGGGGCCACGACCGCGCACACGCGCGCCAGGTACGACTCGATCGCGGCGAGGAACCGCGGCTCGCCGCGGCGCACGCCCACCTCCGGGTCGGCGAACAGCCACGCGGGCAGGCCCCCGTTGTCGAACTCGGCGCAGATGTACGGGCCGGGGCGCACGATCGCGTGCATGCCCTCGGCGGCCACGGCCTCCAGGAACCGGCGCAGGTCCAGGCGCCCCTCCTCGGTCCACGAGCCGGGCTCGACCTCGTGGAGGTTCCACGGCACGTACGTCTCGACGGTGTTCAGGCCCATGAGCCGCGCCTTGCGGATGCGGTCGGTCCAGTGGTCGGGGTGGACGCGGAAGTAGTGGATCGCGCCCGAGAGCACGCGGCGGGGCTCGCCGTCGAGCAGGAAGTCGTGCTCGCCGATCGCGAAGCGGCTCATGCGCTGGTCCTTCGTTCGGGGTAATTATGTCCATTGGAAAAAGTACCCGGCCCGAGGACCCCGGCGCCATGCCGCCCCTCGCGCCGTGAGGTGGCCCCCTTCCGGGGGGCCGCCGCGCGCCCGGCGGTTCGCATAGGATTGGCGCACTACGCGTGGAAGGGCGGGCATGTCGACGGTTCGAGGTGCGCGGCAGCCGACGATCAAAGAGGTCGCCAGTCGAGCCGGGGTGAGTCCGATGACCGTCTCGCGCACCCTCGCCGGCGGCCGGAACGTGCGCCCGGACGTGCAGGAGCGCGTCATGGCGGCGGTCCGCGAACTCGGCTACTATCGCAACGAGAACGCCCGCAGCCTGCGCCCGGGCCAGCCCAGCGGCCTCGTCGGCGTCGCGATCACCAACCTCGCCAACCCCTACTACGGGAACTTCGCGCTGGGGGTCGAGGAGGTCGCCGCCGAGCACGGGCGGCGGATCATCCTCGGCAACTCCGGGGAGGACGACGCGCGGGAGCGCCAGCTCGTCAGCGACTTCATCGGCCGCCAGGTCGACGGGCTGATCCTGGTCCCGACCAGCGGCGACGCCGCGCACCTGCGGCCCGAGCGCCTCGGCGACGTGCCGCTGGTGCTCGCCTCGCGGCGCGTCCCGGGCCTCGACGTCGACACGGTCCTCCTCGACGACGTCGGCGGCGCCTACCGCGGCACCGTCTCCCTCCTCGACGCCGGGCACACCCGCATCGGGTTCCTGGGCAACCGCAGCTCCGTGTTCACCGGCGAGCGCCGCTACCGCGGCTACGAGCGGGCGATGACCGAGCGCGGCGTCGCGGTCGACCCGGCGATCGTCGCCCGCGACCAGCAGGACGTGGACGCCGCGAGCCGCGCCGCCAGGGCCATGTTCGACCTCGCCGAGCCCCCCACGGCGATCTTCAGCGCCAACAACCGGAACACGATCGGCGCCATGCGCGAGATCGGGCGGCGCATCCGCGACGGCGTCCCCGGGCCGCGCCCGGCCGTCGTCAGCTTCGACGACTTCGAGCTCTCCGAGCTCATGCCGGTGCCGGTGACGGTGATCGACCACGACGCCCGGCTGCTCGGCCGCGAGGCCGCCACGCTGCTGTTCTCCCGCCTCGACGGCTCCGCCGAGGACCGGGCGCGGACCGTGGAGCTGCCGGTCACCATCGAATTCCCCTGACGACACACCCGCCCCTTGCGACCGGGTTGCAATCCGGCGCGCTATGTTGGTAACGTTACCAACCGCAGGACCGCCCCGAGGCGGCCCCGCGATCCACACGAGGCCGGGCCACCACCACGCCGGGCCGTCAACAGACCAGGAGGCAGCGGGCGATGGAGCTCTGCATCGACTTCGGCGGTTCCGAGATCAAGCTCGGCGTCGTCGACAGGGGCGAGCCCGTCCGCACCGCCACCGTCCCCGTCGGCGACGGCGACCTCGAAGCGGCCGCGGCCGCCGCGAGGGCCCTCGCCGCCGATCACTCCCCGGTCGCGGCCGGCATCGCGGTCCCCGGCGTGGTCGACCGCGCCGCCGGCCGCCTGGTCAAGGCCCACGACAAGCACCCGCGCCTCGACGGCCTCGACCTCGTCGCCTGGGCCCGCGAGTCCTTCGGCCTCCCCGCCGTCGTCGAGAACGACGCCCGCGCCGCCCTCGTCGGCGAGACCACCACCGGCTCCGCGGCGGGCGCCCGAGACGCCGTCCTCATGACCCTCGGCACCGGCATCGGCACCGCCGCCCTCATGGACGGCGTCCTCCTGCGCGGCGCCCACGACCACGCCGGCATCCTCGGCGGCCACCTCACCGTCGACCTCGACGCGCCCCTGTGCAACTGCGGCAACACCGGCTGCGCCGAGTCCATCGCCGGGGCCTGGGCCCTGCGCCGCGACCTCGCCGCCCGCGGCGACGCCGTCACCGACGTCCGCGAGATGTTCGCGGCCGCCGCCACCGGGGACACCACCGCCGCCGCGCTCCGCGACCGCGCGATCCGCGCCTGGGGCGCCACCGCCGTCTCCCTCTGCCACGCCTACGACCCCGACGTCGTCGTCCTCTCCGGCGGCATCATGCGCGCCGGCGACGGCGTCGCCGCCCCCGTCGCCGCCTACGTCCGCGAGCACCTGTGGACCAGCTCGCACCGCCCCTCCTTCACCGTCCCCGACCGACCCGACCTCTCCGTGCTCCGAGGACTCGCCGTCCTCGCCGCCGGAGCCCATTCCTGAAGGAGCGCACGTGCCAACCGCCAGTCCGTCCGAACCGATCGGCCGCTACGAGAAGCAGCCGACCGTGCCGCTGCCGGCCGACGCCCGCGTCCTCACCGGCGACAGGGCCTGGAACGCGGCCGCCGAGACCGCCGTCGCCCGCGCCGCCGGGCGCGCCCCGCTGCTCGTCGTCGACGCCTACCCCGGCGCCGACCTCCCGCGCCTCGCCGACGCCCTCACCGACGCGCTCCCCGACTGGACGATCGTCGACGTCGAGGACGCCGCCGCGCTCCCCGCCGAGGTCCTCGACGCCCGCTTCGCCGACAACCTCACCGACGACCGCGTCTTCGGCGTCCTCTCCCACGCTAATGTCGACGCCTTCTACGACCCCGAGCGCCTCGCCAAGCTCGCCGTCGAGGTCGACGGCGACGACCGGCCCGTGGTCCTCCTCGGCTGGGGTGCCGACCTCGTCGCCCGCCGCACCGGCGCCCCCTACGCGCTCGTCCTCGCCGACATGGCCCGCTGGGAGATCCAGCTGCGCCAGCGCGACGGCGCCCCCAACTGGCGCGCCGCCAACCCCGCCGAGGACCGCCTCCGCAAGTACAAGCGCGGCTTCTTCGTCGAGTGGCGCGCCGCCGACCGCCACAAGCGCACCATGTTCGACCGCGTCGACTTCGTCCTCGACGCCAACGCGATCGGCGCCGCCGCCCCCACCGGCCGCGCGGCCGGCATGGTCGCCGGCGACGCGTTCCGCACCGCGATCGCCAACGCCGCCCGCGCCCCCTTCCGGGTCGTCCCCTTCTTCGACCCCGGCGTCTGGGGCGGCCAGTGGATGAAGGAGAAGCTCGACCTCGACCCCGCGCAGCCCAACTACGCGTGGTGCTTCGACTGCGTCCCCGAGGAGAACTCGCTCCTGCTGGAGGACGCCGACGGCGCGATCGTCGAGATCCCCTCCCTCGACCTCGTCCTCACCCAGCCCAAGGCCCTGCTCGGGGAGCGGACCTACGCGCGCTTCGGCGCCGAGTTCCCCATCCGCTTCGACTTCCTCGACACCATGGAGGGCGGCAACCTCTCCCTCCAGGTGCACCCGCTCACCGACTACATCCAGCAGACCTTCGGCATGGCCTACACCCAGGACGAGTCGTACTACATGCTCGACGCCGGCGACGACGCCAAGGTCTTCCTCGGCTTCAAGGACGGCATCGACCGGGACGCCATGATGGCCGACCTGCGCGCCGCCGAGGACGGCGAGCGGCCCTTCGACGCCGAGAAGTACGTCAACGCCTTCCCCGCCAAGAAGCACGACCACTTCCTCATCCCCGCCGGCACCGTCCACTCCTCCGGCGCGAACTCCATGGTCCTGGAGATCTCCGCGACCCCGTTCATCTTCACCTTCAAGCTCTGGGACTGGGGCCGCGTCGGCCTCGACGGCGTCCCCCGCCCCGTCCACCTCGACCACGGCGAGCGCAACCTCGCCTGGGAACGCGATACCGCGTGGACCGAGGCCAACCTGGTCGACCAGGCCCGGGTCGTCTCGCGCGAGGGCGACACCCTCGAAGAGCGCACCGGCCTCCACGAACTCGAGTTCATCGAGGTCCGCCGCCACTGGTTCGCCGACGAGGTCCGCCACGACACCGAGGGCACCGTCAACGTCCTCAACCTCGTGGAGGGCGACGAGGCCGAGGTCGCCAGCCCCACCGGCGCGTTCGCGCCCTACACCGTCCACTACGCCGAGACGTTCATCGTCCCGGCCGCCGTGGGCCCCTATCTGATCCGGCGTTCGGCGCGTTCTCGCGCCGAGCGGTTCGGAACCGTGAAAGCCTCGGTCCGCGGCACCCGCACCGGCGAGGCATAGCCCAGACCCCTTGAGAACAAAGGAGTTCGACATGAGATCCCCGAGGATCCCCCTCACCATCGCGGCCGCCGCCGCGGCGAGCCTGGTGCTCGCCTCCTGCGGCGGCGGCGCGGAGGACGACGGCGCCACCACCGGCACCCTCGACTTCTACACCAACAAGGCCGCGTGGGAGCCCGACTTCGATGAGCTCAACGCCACGAGCGAGTCCGGCGCCGACATCACCCTGGACACCACGGGGTACTCCGACGCCGCCCAGTACGACGCGTTCATCAAGCAGTCCTTCCGCACCGACAAGAGCCCCGGCCTGTTCACCTGGCAGACCGGGCCCTCGCTCAACGAGCTCGTCGAAGAGGACCTGATCGCCCAGACCACCGACATCTGGACCAAGGCCGTCGACGAGGGCTGGGTCTCGCCCGACCTGCGCGACTCGTACACCATCGACGGCGAGCAGTACTGCGTCCCGATGAACATCGCCTACTGGGTCATGTACTACAACAAGGCGATCTTCGACGAGCAGGGCATCGCCGAGCCGACCACCTGGGCCGAACTCGACGCCGCCGCCGCGCAGCTCGCCGACGCCGGCATCACGCCGTACTACCAGACCAGCACGCTGTTCACGTTCCAGTGGTTCCAGCAGCTCGTCGCCGGCACCGACCCCGAGCTGTACAACGGGCTCGCCACCGGGGAGGTCAAGTACACCGACCCGGAGATCGTCGACATCATGAACACCTGGCTCGACCAGGAGGAGGCCGGCTGGTTCTCCGACGCCGGCTCCACCGTCGACCCCGCCGTCGGCCTCAAGCAGGGCGACTACGCGATGATCAACTTCGGGTCGTTCTTCAACGGCTCCCTCGACGGCGCCGGCATGGTCTCCGGCGAGGACTACGACATGTTCGTGATCCCCGCGGTGAACGAGGGCCTGGAGAAGACCCCCGTCGCGGTCGAGTCCGGCCCGCTCTGCGTCGCCGAGAACTCCTCGCAGAAGTCCCTCGGCCTCGCCTACTCCGAGTGGTGGATGTCGCCCGAGGCGCAGACCGCCTGGAGCGCCGCCCGCGGCGACGTCGCGTTCAACCCGCAGGCCACCGTCGCCGACCCGATGCTCGAAGAGCTCGGCACCACCGTCACCGGCGAGGGCTACGAGCTCTACGACCGCTACTACGAGGCCACGCCCACGCCGATCCTCACCGTCGCGCTCGAGCAGTTCGGCGCCTTCATCGCCAACCCGTCCGACCCGGTGCCGTTCCTGGAGGCCATCCAGGCCGAGGCCGACGACTACTGGGCAGACCAGGAGTAGCACCCGCATGACCGACAAGACCCTCAGCCCGAAGGCCCTCCGGCAGCGCGACCAGTACCGCTGGTCGGCCCTGGGGTTCATCGCGCCCGGCGTGCTCATCGTGGCGGTGCTGCTGTACCTGCCGCTGCTGTGGACCACCTTCCTCAGCCTCACCGAGTACAACGGCCTGGGCGATCCCGAGTGGACCGGCCTCGCGAACTACGTCGAGATGTTCGACGACCCCGGCTTCATCGGCTCCGTGCTCAACACGCTGCTGTGGGTCGGGGGGACCCTGCTCGTGCCGGTGGGCATCGGGCTGGGGGTCGCCCTGCTCACCTGGAACCTCAAGGGCGGCACCTGGCTGCGCCTGCCGTTCCTGATCCCGTACGCCCTCTCGGGGATCGGGGTCGGCGTCATCTGGTCGTTCATCCTGTCCGGCGACGGCGCCCTCGACCAGGCGCTCGCCGCCTTCGGGATCGCCGACACGCCGCGTTGGCTCGTCGACGCCCCGCTCAACACGGTCGTGATGATCCTCGCGACCGCGTGGCAGGGCGTCGGCGTGAACGCCCTGCTGTTCACGATCGGCCTCCAGTCGATCCCGCGCGAGCCCCTGGAGGCGGCGCGGATGGACGGCGCGAACGGGATGCGGCTGTTCCGCAGCATCCTGTGGCCCATGCTGCGCCCGCTCACCGCGGTCGTGGTCGGCCTCTCGATCGTGGCCTCGCTGAAGACCTTCGACATCGTGCAGGGCATGACCAAGGGCGGTCCGGGGCGCGACTCCGAGACCCTCGCGCTGACGATGTACAAGGAGACCTTCGTGAACAGCGAGTACGGCCTGGGCTCGGCGATCGCCGTGTTCCTCACCGTCGTCACGCTCATCGCCTCCATCCTCTACCTGCGCCAGCAGCTCTCCAGCAAGCACGGGGTGTGACCATGTCGTTGAAGAAGACCGGACCGGCCCTGCGCACCGCCGTCCTCGCCGTCCTGGGCCTGATCTGGCTGCTGCCGGTGTACCTGCTGCTGGTCAACGCCGCGAAGTCCCCGGAGACGTTCACCACCAAGGAGTCGTGGGTGCCCACCGACTTCGCGCTGTTCGGGAACATCGCCGAGGCCCTGGAGCTGTCCGGCCTCGCCGAGAGCGCCGCCAGCACCCTCCTCTACGCGGTCGTCGCCCCCGCGATCGCCGTGCTCGTCGGCGCCGCCGCCGGGTTCGCGATCGTCGCGCTGCGCCTGAGGCACGGCTTCGCGTGGTTCGTCGCGATCTTCGGCGGCACCGTGTTCCCGCTCCAGATGATCCTGCTGCCGCTGTTCGACGCGTACTCGCGCACCGGGCTGTTCGACACCCAGGGCGGCATGATCGTCGTCTACACGGCGATCTCGATCCCGTTCTCGGCGTTCGTGATGCGCAACTTCTTCAGCGGCATCGCGCACAACGTGTTCGAGGCCGCCGTCATCGACGGCGCCTCGACCTGGCGGATCTTCGCCCGCGTCTACCTGCCGATGGCGTCGAGCGCGCTGGTGGCGATCTTCATCCTCCAGGCCACGTTCATCTGGAACGACTTCCTGCTCGGCCTGGTGCTCAGCCAGTCCGACACCGTGCGGCCCATCGTCACCAGCCTCGCGGGGATGCAGAGCACGTACGGCGGCGCGCAGATGTCGACCGTCCTCGCCGGCGGCCTGCTCGTCTCGCTGCCCACGGTGGTCCTGTTCCTGTTCACGCAGAAGTTCTTCGCCCGCGGCCTCGCCCTCGGGCAGTACTAGGAGTCCCATGCGCCACATCCCCACGGTGAACGACCTGGCCGCCGACCCGGTGTCGCACCACTACGACGACATGGTCGCGCCCAGCGGCCTGACGAACCTCCTCGGCACGGTGCGGGTCGACCACGACCTCACCGCCGTCAGCGCCGTCACCTTCCCGCCGGTCTCGCAGGGCCTCACCAGGACTGCGGCCTCCTTCGTGGACGGCCGCCTGGTGGAGTCCTACGGCGCCCCGATCACCCACGAGTGGCGCCCCGACCGGGTCCGCCGCTCGGTGTCCCTCCCGGGCCTCGACCTGGCCACCACCACCGTGTGCGCCCCAGGGGAGACCGGCGTCGCGATCGACGTGCGGGCCGCCAACACCGGCGAGGCGCCCCGCACGGTCGCCGTCACGCTCTCCCTCGCCGCGGGCGCCGCCCGCTCCACCGAGGCGTGGCTCGACGCCGTCGCCCCCGAGGAGCGCAACCGCGCCGCCACCGGTCCCTCCCGCCTGGTCTTCCGCAACGGCGCCGGCACCGCCTGGAGCGTCCAGGGCGTCGACACCGACGCCGAGGTCCGCCTCTCCGGGATCGCCCCCGCCGCGGGGGAGCACGAGGTCGGCATCGGCGGCATCGAGCGCGGCGGCGAGGTCACCGTGACCCTCGACCTCGCCCCGGGGGAGTCCGCCCGCTTCGGGTACGTCCACACCGTCGCCGCCACCGAGGCCGAGGCCGCCGCGGCGTTCGACCGCATCGCGGCCGACGTCCCCGGCGCCGTCGCTGACGCCGAGCGGTACTGGGACCACCAGCTCGCGGCGGCCTTCACCCCCGGCAACGACGAGTTCTCCGGGCACCTCCCGGTCCTGGAGACCGCCTCCGCGCCGCTGCGGCGCCTCTACTGGTGGGGCGTGCTCGGCACGATCTGGTTCCGCCGCGACTTCCAGGGCAACGTCCTGGGCCGCAGCTACGACACCCTCATGCCGAACTACTGGGCCACCACCACGTTCATCTGGGACTACAGCCTCTCCTCGATCACCCACGCGCTCCTCGACCCCGCGGTCATGCGCCGCCAGGTCGAGCACTGGATCGCCTCCGACATCCACACCCACTTCGGGACCTCCTCGCTCACCGGCGGGCCCGTCGGGCGCTGGTACTCCGTCAACGACTACGCGATGACCCGCCTGGTCCACGACTACCTCCGCTTCACCGGCGACACCGCGCTCCTGGACCGCATCCCGGGCGGCGACGCCGCGGCCCCGGGCGGCACCACCGTGGCCGAGCACCTCCAGGACTGGGCCCACGCCTGGCAGGGCCTGCGCGGGAACTCGCCGCTGGCCGACTACGGCGAGATCGACAACCTCCTCGAATGCGTCAGCTCCTACACCCACGAGGTCGCGAGCCTGAACGCCGCCAACGTGTGGAACCTGCGCACCGTCGCGGAGATCCTCACCGCCCGCGGCGACGCCGAAGGGGCCGCGGCCCTCGCCGCCGAGGCCGACGCGCTCGTCAAGGAGGTCGCCGACCTCTACGTGAGCGGCAGCGGCCACTTCGCCGCCCGCCAGCCCGACGGCACCCGCGTCCCGGTCCGCCACGTCTACGACTTCTCCGTCGTCGGCACCACGATCGCCGCCGACCTGGGGGAGGAGGTGCGCCGCGAGATGACCGCGTTCTTCGACCGCGAGCTGCGCACCGACGTGTGGCTCCGCTCGCTGTCCCCGTGGGACCCCGACGCGAGCTTCAGCCCCCGCCCCGACCACCAGTGGAACGGCGCCTACCCGGCGTGGCCCGCCGACGCGGCCCGCGCCCTCGTGGCCCTCGGGGAGCCGCAGGCCGCGATCGACTGGATCCCCGGCCTCGCCCGCTCCGCCAACCAGGGCCCGCCCGGCCAGGCCCACTTCACCGAAGAGGCGATGCCCGCGGTCAACGGCGGCGCCCGCAAGGCCCCGCCGCAGCTCCCGTACATCATCGACTGGGCCTGCTCCTCCGCCGGATCGTATGTGGCCCTGGTGATCGAGTCGTTCTTCGGGGTGGACCCGGTGGTCGGCTCCACCGAGCTCGACACGGCGAAGGCGTGCATCGCCGCCCTCGACCCGGACGCGGTCCTGCGCGGTCTGCGCCTGGGCGACCGGCTCGTTGACGTGCACGCCGACGGCACGGTGGTCGACGCCGCATGACGCTGCAGCGCATCGCGATCGACCCGGCGATGGTGCGCGGCGCGGTGGAGCTGGAGGCGACCGGCCGCGGCCTCCTCCCGCACCGCCTGCCGCGCTGGGCCCGCCGCCAGATCCCCGACCGCTTCATGGTGCAGACCAGTGCCGAGAGCACGGGCGTGCGCCTGGCCCTGCGCACGGCGGCCGACGTCATCGAGCTCGACGTGCAGGCCCGGCGCATCGCCGCCGACGCCGAGACGCCGTTCCCGCCGAGCACCTACGAGCTGACCGAGGCGGGCGCGGTGGCGGCCGTCGCGACCGCGGTCGCGGGCTCCCGCTTCGTGTTCACCTTCGAACGGCCCGAGGGGGAGATCGTCCCCGGCCCCGACGCGACGGTCCGCTTCACGGGCCTCGCCAACGGCGCCGAACGCGACCTCGAACTCTGGCTGCCCTACCACGACGCGGTCGAACTCCTCGAACTCCGCGCCGACGCTCCCGTCGCGGCCCAGCCGGACACGGGGGCGCTCCGCTGGGTCCACCACGGCTCCAGCATCAGCCACGGCTACCGGGCCGAGACCACCACCGGCACCTGGCCGGCGGTCGCGGCCCTGCGCGCCGGCGTCCACCTCACCAACCTCGCGTTCAGCGGCAACGCGATGCTCGACCCGTTCACCGCCAGGACCATCCGCGACACCCCCGCCGACCTCATCACTCTCAAGACCGGCATCAACCTCGTCAACGGCGACGTCATGCGCGTGCGCGCGTTCCGGCCCGCCGTCGACGGGTTCCTCGACACCATCCGCGAAGGCCACCCCGAGACGCCGATCGTCCTCGTCTCCCCGATCTGGTGCGAACCCGTCGAGACCAAGGCCGGACCCACGGTCCAGGACCCCGACCGCGCCGAGGAGTGGTCGGTCGCCGGGGGCACCGAAGCCGACGTGCGCGCCGGAAAGCTGTCCCTCCAGGTGATCCGGGCCGAGATCGCGGCCATCGTGGACCGCCGCCAGGACGACGACCACCGCCTCCACCACCTCGACGGCCTGACCCTCTACAGCGGCATCGACGCCGCCGCGTCACCGCTCCCCGACAACCTCCACCCCGGACCCGACGTCCAGCGCCTCATCGGCGAACGCTTCGCCGAGCGCGTCTTGACCGAGTTCACCCCCGAACTGCAAAGGAGCAGTACATGACCCACCGACCGACCAGCGTCGCCGCCGCCGTCCTCACCGGACTCGCGGTCGCCGCCGTCCCGACCGCCGCGCAGGCCGCCACCGCCTGCGAGCCGCAGATCGACGCGAGCGTCAACGAGGAGCTCACCGAGCGCTTCGGGACCTACGGCGACACCGCGGGCCGCTGGACCGGCGCCGACTCCGCCTACAGCGTCCCGCTGCCCGACGGCTCCACCGCCTGGCTGTACTCCGACACGTTCATGGGCGAGGTGAACGACGACCTCTCCCGGCCGATCGACTCCCCGTTGCTGCACAACTCGATCATCGTGGACGCCAGTGCCGTCGACGACGACCTCACCACCGTCACCGGCGGCACCGAGGCCGCCCCCGAGTCCCTCGTCAAGGTCCCCGGCGGCGACGAGATGCAGAACTGGTACTGGTTCGGCGACGGGACCGTCGAAGGAGACACCCTCCAGGTGATGCTCCTCGAGTTCGTCAAGACCGGCTCCGGCGTCTTCGACTTCGCCTTCGCGGGCAACGCCGTCGCCAGCTTCGACGCCGACACCATGGCGCTCACCGCGATCACCGACCTCCCCGAGTCCACCGTGAACTGGGGCTCGGCGATCTACGAGGACCCGAACGACGGCTACACCTACGTGTTCGGCGTCGAGGACAACCAGGCGCAGAAGTACGCCCACCTCGCCCGCGTGCCCTCCGGTGGCCTCGCCACCGCGCCGTGGGAGTACTTCGCGGACGGCACCTGGTCGGCCGACCCCGACGCCTCCGGCCGCATCCTCGAAGGCGTCTCCAACGAGTTCAGCGTCCAGCGCTACCAGGGGAAGTTCACGCTCGTCACCGGCGACGCCACCGAGGCGCTGAGCGCGAAGATCGTCATGTACCGCAGCGACGACCTCGAAGGCCCCTACACCGACAAGACCGTCCTCTACACGACCCCCGAGACCGGCGGGAACGTCTTCACCTACAACGCGAAGGCCCACCCGCAGCTCGGCGACGGCGACACGCTGGTCATCACCTACAACGTGAACAGCTTCGTGGGCGACGACCTGTACGCCGACGCGCACCTGTACCGCCCGCGCTACGTCGACGTCGACCTCGAGATCCCGGGCCGGCGCCGCTGATCGAAAGCGGGACCGCCCGGGCGACCCCCGGGCGGTCCCTCCCCCCGTGTCGCCCTGCGCCCCGCCCTCCCCTTTTCGGCCGATGCCGGGCGGTACCGGTGTTCCAGAGGGGACTGGATACGATCGGCCCATGGCCGAACCGATGTTCGAACCCCCCGGCCACGGCGCCCTCGAACCGCGGACCCCGATCGACCTGCTGCTGAGCGAGCTCGCCTCGCGGGTCGACGAGATCGTGATGGACCGCGAGCGGCTGCGCGCGCTGCTCGACGCCGTGATCAGCATCAGCTCCGACCTGGAGCTCGCCGCGATCCTCGACCGGATCGTGGCCGCCGCGCTCACCCTGGTCGACGCCCGCTACGGCGCCATGGGCGTCCTCGACGACGCCGGGGGCCTCGCCGACTTCCGCACCCAGGGCCTGAGCCTGGAGGAGATCACCGCGCTGGGCGACCCGCCGGCCGGGCGCGGCATCCTCGGCCACATCATCGACCACCCGCAGCCGCTGCGCCTGATCGACCTCTCCTCGCACCCCGCCTCGGTGGGCTTCCCGCCCGGGCACCCGCCGATGCGGACGTTCCTGGGCGTGCCGGTCACGGTGGGGGACAAGGCGTGGGGGAACCTCTACCTGACCGACAAGCGCGGCGGGGAGCTGTTCACCGAGGACGACGAGGCGATCATCAAGGCCCTCGCGGCGGCCGCGGGCGTCGCGATCGACAACGCCCGCCTCTACAGCGAACTCGCCGCCTCCCAGGCCGAGCGCGAGCGCCTGGTGGTCTTCCGCGATCGCGACCGCATCGGCCGCGACCTCCACGACCTGGTCATCCAGCGCCTCTTCGCGACCGGCCTCCAGCTCCAGTCCATCGTGCACCTCGTGGACGCCTCCGAGGCCGCCGCGCGGATCAACTCTGCGGTGGACGAGATCGACGGCGCGATCGGCGACCTGCGGGCCGCGATCTTCAGCCTCCACACCGACACCGACCAGGACCTGTCGGCCGCGGTCCGCAGCCTGCTCGGGCTGGTCCGCCACCAGCTCGGCTTCATGCCCGAAGTGGCGTTCAGCGGCCCGGTGGACGGCGCCGTCTCCGAGTCCGTCCACATCGAAGTCCTCGCGATGCTCCGCGAGGCGCTGAGCAACGCCGCCCGCCATGCGCAGGCCGAGCGGGTGGACATCAGTGTGGCCGTGGAGGACGAGACGCTGGCGATCACGGTGACCGACGACGGGTGCGGCATCCCGGCCGACGCCCCGCGCCGGGGCCTGAACAACCTCGCGTCCCGCGCCGAGGCTCTGGGCGGCACGTTCGGGTTCGAAGACGCCGAGCCAGGGACCCGCCTGCGCTGGACGATCCCGCTGTAGCGCGACCGATCCGAGTCAGCCGAGGAGCCGTGAGGCGAGCACCGCGGCCTGGGTGCGCCGCTCCAGGCCGAGCTTGGCGAGCACCCGCGTCACGTAGTTCTTGACGGTCTTCTCCGCCAGGTGCATCCGCTCGGCGATCTGGCGGTTCGTCAGCCCCTCGCCGATGAGCGCGAGGATGCGCCGCTCCTGGTCGGAGAGGGCTTCGAGCTCGGGGGTCTTCGGCGGGCCCGAGCGGAGCCGTTCGAGGACCGCGCCGGTGACCCGCGCGTCGAGCAGCGACCCGCCCGCGGCGACCTTGCGGACGGCCTCCACGAGGTCGTTGCCGCGCACCTGCTTGAGCAGGAACCCGGCCGCCCCGGCCTCGATCGCGGCGAACAGCGTGTCGTCGTCCTCATAGGACGTCAGCACGAGGACGGCCACCGCCGGGTCGGCCCCGCGCACCCGGCGGCACACCTCGACCCCGTTCCCGTCGGGCAGCCGCGCGTCGACCACCGCCACGTGCGGGCGAGCCGCGGGGATGCGGCGCATCGCCTCGGCCACGTCCGACGCCTCCCCGACGACCTCGATGTCCCCGTCGCGCTCCAGGAGCTCGCACAGCCCCCGCCGCACCACCTCGTGGTCGTCCAGGAGGAACACCCTGATCTTCGCCGCGTCCATCCTTCGAGTATGGGCCCCTTCGCGACGGACCGCACCCCGCCCGGGTCCGCCCGGTACGGGACCAAGGTCCCGGGACCGCGGCGGGACCAACGTCCCGCCGAACCCGGGCGTTCGGCACTGTCCCCGCCGGTCCGCCCGGGCGCAGGATCGGCGGGGAACCCCCGCGCACCGCCCCCACGACCAGGAGCCACCGCATGAACCTCCGCCCGATCCCGGCCGCCGACGTCCTCGACGCCGACGGCCGGATCGTCCGCCTCCGCCCGCGCACCCCGGGCGACGCCGACGCGCTCTTCCCCGCCGGCGCGCCGCCGCACGGGCACGGGACCGCGCTCGCCGCCGTCGCCGAGGCCGACGGCGAACCCCTCGCCGCGGCCGTCCTCGAAGTCGAAGGCGCCGAACCGAAGCGCGCCCGGCTCCACGTCAGCGTCGCCCCCGCCCACGCGAAGCGCGGCCTGCGCACGCTCCTCGCCGAGCACCTGAGGGCCGCCGCTGCCGCCGCCGGGATCAAGGACGTGGCCGCCGACCCCGCCCCCGCCGCCGAGCAGTCGGCGCTCCGGCCCCTCCTCGACCCCGCCGCGGTCGCCGTCGTCGGCACCGAGCGGCCCGGGCCCGCCGCCGCGGTCCTGCGGTCCCTCCTCGACCACGGCTTCACCGGGACCTTGGTCCCGCGCCTGCCCGCCGACGGCGAACCCGTCGACCTCGTCATCGCGGCCGTCCCCGCACCGGCCGCCGCCGACGTCCTCGAACGCGCCGGGCGCGCCGGCGCCCGCGCCGCCGTCATCCTCTCCACCGGGACCGGCCGCACCGCCGGGACCATCGCCCAGGAAGGGCTCCTCCACGTCGCCCGCGCCCACGGCATCCGCCTCGTCGGCCCCGACAGCCTCGGCGTCGTCAGCACCCCCAACCGCCTCCAGGCCGGCCTCGCCGCCGAACCGCCCCGGCCCGGGGGCCTGTGCCTGGTCGCCCAGTCCGACGCGGTCGCCGCCGCGGCCCTCGCCCACGCCGCCCGCGCGGGCCTCGGCCTCCACGCCTTCGTCGCCCTTGGCGACAAGACCGACGTGTCCGCCAACGACCTCCTCGCCCACTGGTACGACGACCCCGGCGCCGCCGCCGTGGCCCTCTACCCCGAGTCGTTCGGGAACCCCCGCCGCTTCGCGCGCCTCGCCCGCGCCGTCGCCCGCCGCAAGCCCGTCCTCGCCGTCAAGGGCGGCGGCGTCGAACCCGGCCGCCGCACCGGCCTCGCCCGCACCGCCGGGGCCGCCGCCTCCGACACCGCCGTGGACGACCTGTTCGCGCAGGCCGGCGTCATCCGCTGCGACACCTTCGCGCAGCTCGCCGACACCGCCCGCGTCCTCATCGGCCGGCCCCTCCCGCAGGGGCGGCGCCTCGGCGTGGTCGGCGACGCCGCCGGGGCCGGGACCCTCGCCGCCGACGCCGCGGCCGCCGCCGGACTCGGCCTCCCCGCCTTCGGCGCCGCCACCCTCGGCCACCTCGCCGAGATCGCCCCCGGCGCGGCCGCCGCCGACAACCCGGTGGACCTCGGCCCCGCCGCCGACCCCGACGCGTTTGCCGAAGCGCTCGCCGTCCTCGGCACCTCCGGCGAGGTCGACGCCGTCCTCGCCGTCATCACCGCCACCGGCGACGACCGCGACCGCCTCGCCGCCGTCGGCGACGCGCTCGACGGCCTCCCGCACCTGCCCGCCGCCGTCGTCGCCATGGGCCTGCCCGACGCACCGCTCACCCTGGGCGCCAGGCGCATCCCGGTCTTCGACTTCCCCGAACCCGCCGTCGCCGCCCTCGGCCGCGCCGCCGAGTACGCCGCCTGGCGCGCCCGCCCCCTCGGCGCCCGCCCCGCCCTCCCCGGCATCGACCGGGACCGCGCCCGCGCCATCGTCGACCGCCTCCTGCGCGCCGGCGGCGGCTGGCAGACCGCGGCCGACGCCGCCGCGATCCTCGCCTGCTACGACATCCAGCTCATCGAGGCCCTGCACGTCATCTCCAAAGGGGAGGCCGTCGCCGCCGCCCGCGCCGTCGGCTACCCCGTCGCCGTCAAGGCCGAGGAGCCCGACCTCGTCCCCAAGGGCGGCGAGAGCGGCGTCCACCTCGGACTCAGCGACGCCCACGAGGTCCGCTCCGCGTTCGCCGACGTCGCCGCCCGCATCGACGGCGACGACCACGCCGCCGTCGTCGTCCAGCCCATGCTCGACGCCGGGATCGAACTCGCCGCCGGCATCGTCCACGACCCCCTCTTCGGCTCACTCGTCGTCCTCGGCCTCGGCGGCGCCCCCGAGGACCGCCAGCACCGCATCCTGCCGCTCACCGGCGACGACGCCGAGTCCATGTGGCGCTCGCTGCGCTCGGGCGAACGGCTGACCGAGTACAGCGGCTCCCGCCCCGTCGACCTCGACGCCCTCACCGACCTCCTCGTCAGGCTCGGCCGCCTCGCCGAGGACCTGCCCGAGATCGCCGAACTCGACCTCAACCCCGTCATGCCCCTGCGCTACGGCGTCCAGGCCGTCGACGTCAAGCTCCGCCTCTCCCGCACCGCCGCCTGACCCGATTCGCGCGATCCGCCACCGACCGGCCGCGACGGGGGTACACAGAAGCGAGAGGACGGCGTGCGCCGTCCCGTTCGCACCTGGAGGCGGCCATGTCCGACGACGAAGGCAGGCTCGCATGGGCCACCGCGGGTGCGGTGGCCGCGGGCGCGCTCATGATCACCGTGGGCCTGTTCCAGCTCTTCGAGGGCATCGCGGCCGTCGCCAGCGACCGGCTGTTCGCGGAGGTCGGCGACTACACGTTCGCGATCGACACCACCGGCTGGGGCTGGATCCACATCGTCCTCGGCGCCCTCCTGGCGCTCGTCGGCGTGTTCGTCCTCAAAGGCAGCGGCTGGGCGTACGGCGTGGGCATCGGCCTGGCCGCCGTCTCGGCGCTCAACCAGTTCTTCTTCCTGCCGTACTACCCGCTGTGGGGCCTGGTCATCATCGCGTTCTGCGTGTTCGTGATCTGGGCGCTGGCAGTGGTCCTCGCGGAGGTCAACTCGCCGTCCTGACCGGACCGCCCCGGTCCCGGCGCACTCGCGCCGGGACCGCGCGACGCACGGCCGGCGATCGCCTAAGCTGGGTTACCGACCGGCTAGTATGCAACGGGTCCCAGGCCCCCGAGCGAATGGACGACCAATGGCGATTGCGACCGTCAACCCCACCACCGGCACCACCGAGCGCGAGTTCGAGCCCCACACCGCCGCCGAGGTGGACCGGCGGACCGGCCTCGCCCAGGACGCGTTCGAAGCCCTCAAGACCACCTCCTTCGTCCACCGCGCCCAGTGGCTCCGCGCCGCCGCCGACCTCCTCGACGCCGAGGCCGCCGCCACCGCCCGCACCATCGTCATCGAGATGGGCAAGCCCCTCGCCCAGGCCGAGGCCGAGATCCACAAGAGCGCCAAGGGACTCCGCTTCTACGCCGACCACGCCGAGGGCTTCCTCGCCGACGAGCCCCTGGACGACCCCGCCGCCGTCGGCGCCTCCCGCGCCTGGACCCGCTACGAACCCCTCGGCGTCGTCCTCGCCGTCATGCCCTGGAACTTCCCCGTCTGGCAGGCCCTCCGCTTCGCCGCCCCCGCGCTCGCCGCCGGCAACACCGGCCTGCTCAAGCACGCCTCCAACGTCCCCCAGACCGCCCTCTACCTCGACGGCCTCTTCCGCCGCGCCGGATTCCCCGAAGGCGCCTTCCAGGCCCTCCTCATCGGCTCCGACGCCGTGGAGACCGTCATCGACGACCCCCGCGTCAAGGCCGTCACCCTCACCGGCTCCGAACCCGCCGGCCGCGCCGTCGCCGCCGCCGCGGGAGCCCGCATCAAGAAGACCGTCCTCGAACTCGGCGGCTCCGACCCCTTCATCGTCCTCCCCAGCGCCGACCTCGACGCCGCCGTGGACACCGCCGTCACCGCCCGCACCATCAACAACGGCCAGTCCTGCATCGCCGCCAAGCGCTTCATCGTCCACACCGACGTCTACGACGAGTTCGCCCGCCGCTTCACCGGCGCCGTCGCCGCCCTCGCCGTCGGCGACCCCCTCGATCCCGCCACCGACGTCGGCCCCCTCGCCACCGAGTCCGGCCGCAGCGACCTCGCCGAACTCGTCGACGACGCGGTCGCCAAGGGCGCCAAGGTCCTCACCGGCGGCGGCGCCCCCGACCGGGCCGGATGGTTCTACACGCCCACCGTCCTGGCCGACCTCGGCGACGACGCCCGCATCGTCCAGGAAGAGGCGTTCGGCCCCGTCGCGGCCCTCTACCGCGCCGCGGACGCCGACGACGCCGCCCGCATCGCCAACCAGACGGCCTTCGGGCTCTCCAGCTCCGTGTGGACGAACGACCCCGACGAGGAGGAGCGCTTCGTCCGCGCCCTCGACGCGGGCGCGGTCTTCGTCAACGGCATGACCGTCTCGTTCCCCGAGCTCCCGTTCGGCGGCGTCAAGCACTCCGGCTACGGCCGCGAACTCGCCGCCGCGGGCATCCGCGAGTTCACCAACCTCAAGACCGTCTGGAAGGGCTAGGCGTTCTCCTTGCGCCGCACCAGCTCCTCGATCCACACCGGCGCGTACGGCGACGTGCACCCCGGCGAGGTCGGGTAGTCCTTGAGCACTTCCAGCCGCTCGCCGATGCCGATCGCGCGGGCCCGGAGGTCCGGGTGGTCGATGCCGATCTGCGCCAGGCAGTGGTTCATGGCCCACTGCAACCGGTCCGGCGCGTCCTTCATCTCGGCCTCGATCACGTCGAGCAGCCCCGGCAGGTCGAGCCCGGCCGGCCGCTTCGCGACCCGCTCGGTCGTCAGCGCCCACCCGGCGCTGGCGACCACCGGGTCCGGGTCGCCGGTCCACGCGAGGCGCAGCTCCTCGGCGTGCGGGCTCTTCTTGACCACGTAGTTGACGAGCCAGTCGTGGACCTTGGGGGTGCGGGCCTCGCGCAGCATCGCGTCCAGCCGCGCCCGATCGAACGCCTTCGGGCGGCAGACGAGGAGCGCGAGGAGCCGCGCGGCGCTGTCGCCGGTGGCCCACAGGTCCACGGCCAGGTCCTGCTGGGTCTTCAGACGCTTGGCGACGGCGCGGAGCTTGGTGAGGTTGACGCCGTGGTCGTCGCCGAGCCGTTCGTTCGCCTCGCGCATCTTCGGGTCGTCGAGGGCGGCCAGTTCGGCCATGACCTCGGCGGTCGTGGTGTCCATCCCCCGATATTAGGCCGCGCCGGACTCCAGGACGGCCATGGCCGCGTTGTGCCCGGGGATGCCGCTGACCCCGCCGCCGCGCGCGGCCCCGGCGCCGCAGAGCAGCACGTTCGGGTGCGCGGTCGCCACGCCCCAGCGGCCCTGCTCCCCGCCGGTCCGGTAGGGCCACGACAGGTCCCGGTGGAAGATGTTCCCGCCCGGCAGCCGCAGGTCGCGCTCCAGGTCCGTGGGGGTCTTCGCCTCGATGCACGGGTTGCCGTCCGCGTCGGTCGCGAGGCAGTCGGCGAGCGGTTCGGCGAGGTACCGGTCGAGCTGCGCGACGGTGGCGTCCAGCAGCGCGGCCTTCGCCTCGCGCTCGACGTTGCCATTTTCACTGCCATTCTCACTGCCACTGCCACTGCCACTGCCACTGCCACTGCCGCTGACACTGCCGAACAGCCGCGCGGGCGTGTGCAGCCCGAACAGCGTCAGCGTCTGGTACCCCTCGCGCACCAGGTCGGCGCCGAGGATCGACGGGTCCGAGAGCGAGTGGCAGTAGATCTCCGAGGGCGGCCGCGTCGGGAACCGCCCGGCGGCGGCCTCGGCGTACGCGGCCTCCAGCTCGGCGTACGACTCCGAGACGTGGAACGTCCCGGCGAACGCGTCGCGCGGGTCCACGTTCGCGTCCCGCAGCCGCGGCAGCCGCTTGAGCAGCATGTTCACCTTGAGCTGCGCGCCTTCGGCCCGCTCGGCCGCCGTCTCGCCGAGGAGGTCGGCCAGCGCCTCGGGGGAGGCGTTGACGAGCACGTGCCGGGCCGCGACGGTGCCGGTGGCGTCTGCCGTGGCGAACGCGACCTCGGCCGCCGAGCCGTCCGTGCCGATCGCGGTGACCTCGTGGCCGGTGAGGATCTCGGCGCCCGCGGCCCGGGCCGCGGCGGCGAGCTCGTCGGTGAAGGCGCCCATGCCGCCGACCGGCACGTCCCAGTCGCCGGTGCCGCCGCCGATGACGTGGTACAGGAAGGTCCGGTTCTGCCGCAGGTCCGCGGCCCAGGCGGAGGTGAACGTCCCGATGAGCGCGTCGGTGAGCACGACTCCGCGCACGAGGTCGTCCCGGAAGCTCGCCTCGATCGCCGCCCCGAGGGGCGCGGCGAAGAGCATGTCCCAGATCCGGTCGTCGCCCACGCGGCGGCGCAGCTCGTCCTCGGAGGGCAGCGGCTCGGTGAGCGTGGGGAAGACCCGCTCGGCGACGTGGGCCGCGTCGGCGTAGAACCGTTGCCACGCTTCGTATTCGGTGTCGGAACCGGTGAGGCGCGCGAACGACTCGCGGTTGCGCGCGGCGTCGCGGGTGACCAGCAGCCCCGTGTCGCGCCCGCCGCGCTCGGCCGGAGTGTAGGAGGACACGTGCCGCTTGCGCACCTGGAACCGCAGGCCCAGGTCGGCGACGATCTTCCGCGGGAGCAGGCTGACCAGGTAGGAGTAGCGCGAGAGCCGCGCGTCGACGCCGGGGAACGCGGGGGCGGAGACGGCGGCGCCGCCGGTGCGGCCCAGGCGCTCCAGCACCAGGACGCGCTTCCCGGCGCGGGCGAGGTAGGCCGCGGCGACGAGGCCGTTGTGGCCGCCGCCGACGATCGCGGCGTCGTAGGAGGTGTACTCGGGCATGCACATTCCTAACACGATCCGAAGTGTTTGCTGTGTACTCGTTCAGGAAACTTTGTCTATTGAGCGCATCCCCCTATAGTGGGGCGTACCGAGCAAGGAGGGGGTAGGTCAATGGGCTTGCTGGACAAGTTCAACGAGTTGAAGGACATGGTCACGGGGGCCGTCGAGGAGGCCAAGGGCCAGGCGGGCGAGATGGCGGGCGACGCGACTGGCGAGGCCGGCGCGGCGTACGAGGAGTACGTGGGCGGCGCCACCGAGCACGCCGGCGACGCGGTCGCGGGGGCGCAGGACGCGGCGCAGGGCGCGGCGCAGGGCGCGGGCGACTACGTGCAGGACGCCCAGGACGGCGCGCAGGGCGCCGTCGAGGACTTCCGCGGGCAGCACGGCATTTAACGAAGCGGCTTCTGGAACAACGTGCAGCGGTGCCCCCGGCCGATGGCCGGGGGCACCGCTTCGTCCGCTGTCAGCCCTTGAGGCCCGTGTGCGCCAGGCCCTCGACGAACTGGCGCTGCGCCACGACGAAGACGATGAGCACCGGCAGCGCCGACAGGGTCGCCGCCGAGAGCTGCACGTCCCACATGGGACCGCCGTACGCATCGGTGAACTGCGTGAGCGCCTGGGGGAGCGTGAACTTCTCCGGTGTGGACAGGAACACGACCGGCTCCAGGTACAGGTTCCAGGAGTGCAGGAACGAGAAGATCGCGACCGCGCCCAGGGCCGGGCGCGACAGGGGCAGGGCGATCCGCCAGTAGAGCCCGAGGCGCCCGAGGCCGTCCATGCGCCCGGCCTCCTCGACCTCGACGGGCAGGGCGATGAAGAACTGCCGCATGATGAGCGTCGCGAGGACGCTCGGGGCGCCGAAGACCGGCACGAGCAGCAGCGGCCAGTGGGTGTCGACCAGGCCGAGCCCGTTGAACATCTGGAACAGCGGCACGATGGTGACCTCGCTCGGGATGAGCAGGCCCACCAGGACCACCAGGAACAGCAGGTTGTGTCCGGGGAAGCGGATGCGCGCGAAGGCGTACCCGGCCAGCGACGACACCGCGAGCGTCCCGACCGTGACGGCGGCCGCGATGTACATGCTGTTGAAGTACTGCGCGGCGAACGGCGCGAACTCGAACACGCGCCCGTACGCGCTCAGCGACGGGTCGGTCGGCACGAAGGTCGGCGGGAACGCGAAGATCTCGTTCGCGGACTTCAGGCTCGACGTGACCATCCACCAGGTGGGGAACACGAACGGCACGGCGAGCACGCACAGGAGCCCGTACAGCCAGAGCCTCGCGCGCCGCGAGCGCGCGGTGGTGCGGCGCTCAGTCCTCATGGACGACCCACTTTCTGCGCATCTGCCACTGGATCACGGTGAGCACCAGGACGATCGCGAACAGCAGGACCGAGAGGGTCGCGCCGTAGCCGAAGTCGTGGAACTGAAACGCGTTCTGGTACAGGTAGTAGACGAGGACGGTGGTCGAGGTGCCCGGCCCGCCGCTGGTGAGCACGTCGATCTGGGCGAACACCTGGAGCGAGCCGACCACGGTGATGATCGAGGTGAGCAGGATCGTGGGGCTGATCATCGGCATCGTAATGCGCCGGAACCGGGTCCACGCCCCGGCGCCGTCGATGGTCGACGCCTCGTACAGCTCCTTCGGGACCCCTTGCAGGGCCGCGAGGAACAGGACCATGTTGAGTCCCACGTTCTTGAGGACCTGCACCACGACCACCGCGATCATCGCGGTGGTCTCGCCGCGCAGCCAGTTCGGGCCCTCGACGCCGACCGTGGAGAGCAGGCCGTTGACGCCGCCGTCGTCCTGGAGCAGGAAGCGCCACACGATCGTCCACGCCACCAGCGTCACGGCGACGGGGGAGAAGAAGATCGTGCGGAACACGACGGTGCCGCGCAGCTTCTGGTTGAGCAGGATCGCCAGGACCAGCGCGAGGCTCAGGTTGAGCGCCACGAGGCCCAGCGAGAACGCGGCGGTGGCGCCGAGGACGCCCGGCAGGGCCGGGTCCTGCGCCAGGCGCTCGTAGTTCTCGCCGCCGGTCCACGTGAAGCCCCCGGCGAGGACGTTCCAGTCGTGGAGGCTGTACCAGAACATCAGGCCCAGCGGCACCAGCACGAACACGAGCGTGCCGGCGAGCTGCGGGGCGACGAACAGGAATCCGGCGAGGTGGTCGCGGCGCCGCGCCGTCCACCACCCGGGCCGCCCCGGCCGGGACTGCTCCCGGCCGGGGACGGCGGTCCGCTCTCGCGTGGAGGTCATTGCGCCAGCAGCGGGTCGATGGCGGTGCACAGCTCGGCGAGGACGCCCGCGACGTCGGCGTCCGGGGTCCACAGCGGGTCGAGCGCGGCGCGCACGGCCTGGTCGAGCTGGGCCTGGCCGGTGTGGCCGGGCTTGACGACGCCCTCGTCGATCCGGTCGATGACGACGGTCTGGAGCTGCTCGGGCGTCAGCAGCGGGTTGGCCTGGCCCAGGACCTCGGCGGTGAGCTGCGAGGCGCGCGGCGGCGGGAAGTACTGGGCGAGCTTGGCGGAGTTCTCGGGGCTTGTCATGTACGCCAGGAAGTCCGCGGCCTCCTCCGGGTGCGGGGCGACGGTGAGGACCCCGAGTCCGGCCTGGCCGATGACGGAGTACTCGCCGGCGGGCCCGGCCGGGAGCGGCACGAGGTCCCACCCGAAGGGCGCCTCCGCGAGCAGTCCCGCGCGGGAGATCTGGGTGACCGTCATGGCCGCCTCGCCCGCGAAGAAGTCGGCGGTGGTGCCGGGGCCGGGCATGGCCTCCTGCGCGAACACCGCGTCGTGCATGAACGTGAGCGCCTCGGTCATCTCCGGGTCGTCGAAGCCGCACTCGGTGCCGTCCTCGCTCCACGCCCGCGCGCCCCAGCCGGTCCACAGGGTGGAGAGGTTGTCCCAGCCGGAGTAGTCGAAGTCGCGGATGACGAGCCCGTCGGTGCCGGTGGCGGCGTGGACGGCGGCGCCGGCCGCGACCACCCGCTCCCAGGTCCACTCGCCGGAGGCGACGAGCTCGGCGGCGGTCGGCTGGCCCGCGGCGGTGAGGAGGTCGTTGTTGACGAACACCCCGAACGGCGAGGTCGAGAACGGGTACGCGTACAGCTCGTCGCCCTCGCGCCACAGCTCGGTGGCGGCCGGCACGAGGTCGTCGTACTCGTAGCCCTCGGCCTCGGAGAGCGTGTCGCCCAGCGGCACGAGCGCGCCGCTGGAGACGAAGTCCGGCGCGGCGCTCTCCAGGATCCAGGCCAGGTCGGGGGCGTTGTCGCCGGCGATCTGGGTGGTGAGCGTGCTCGTGTAGCCCTCGAAGGGGAGCGGGTCGAACTCGATCGCCTCGACGTCGGGGTGGTCGGCGATGTAGGCGTCCGCGATCTCGTCGAGCATCGCGAGGTGGTCCTCGCTGGCCGACCACGTGGTCATGCGCAGCGTCACCGGCCCGTCGTCCTCGCCGCCGCCGCAGCCGGCGAGGGCCAGCGGCGCGGCCGCCGCGGCGGCCAGCAGTATCCGTGCGTGCTTCATCAGGGGTCGTTCCTTTCGGTTGACGGCGTTGTCAAAGTGTCAGTAGGCGGCGACGTCGGGCCAGCGCAGCTCGAAGCCCTGCGCGGTCAGGCGGTCCTGGAACTCGGCCAGCAGCGCCGGGTCGTCCCCGACCGCGCGCGGGGGCAGGCCCCGCTCGAAGCTGAAGGCCGCGAGGGCCCCGGCGGCCTCGCCGATGTTCCACTCCACCGGGTGGAGCCGGTAGCAGCCGTTGGTGATGTGCGTGGTGCCGAGGTTCTTCCCGGCGGGGAGGAGGTTGTCGACCCGCACCGGCAGGAGTGCGCCGAGCGGGATCTCGAACGGGCAGGAGGCGACGTCGATGTAGTTGTCGCCCCCGGTGGAGGGGTGGAGGTCGATGCGGTACATGCCGATCCCCACGCTGTCGTGGTACGAGACGGCGCCCTTGTCGCCGCGCACCGCCGCCGACAGGTCCTGCTCGACCACGGTGTACTCGGCCTTGATGCGCCGCGACTCGCGGTGGTAGGGGGCCTGGGCGAGGCCGTCGGCGGAGCCGGTCACGTCCCCGCGCAGGCGCAGCCCCGGCCAGCCGGTGCCGCCGTCGGCGCGCGGCGCCTCGGTCTGGAGCCAGTACAGGACGCTGCGGGACAGGTCCCTCGCCCGCTCCAGGTGCAGTGCGGCGTCGGGGTTGTCGATGACCGGCGCCAGGAAGTAGTCGATCATCGGCCAGTTGACGAGGGTGATGTCGCTGGCGTACGCGCCCGGCGTGAAGTTGTCGCGGGCGGCGATGCGGCGGAAGGTCCACAGGTTCATGTCCCCGCCGCCGAGGCGCTGGTCGCCCACGACCGCGAGCGGGTCGTCGCCGGGGTTGGGCTCGAAGGTCCGCTCGGCGGCTTCGAGCGTGCGCGGGTTCGGGGCCCGGAAGCCCAGGAGGTTCCCGCCCCAGAAGTCGGTGCGGAAGTCCCGCCAGAAGCCGTAGTCGGCCGGCCTGTCGATGGTGTGGTCGCCGTCGACGTGGTCGATCGCGAAGCACACCGAGACGGCCTGCATGTTGTCCGGCTGCGCCTCGTCGGGCGCGCTCGGCTCGCCGGTCTCTCTCCCGGACTCGAAGCCGGTGACGTACTCGGTCCCGGTGAGCGGCAGCAGCTCCCCGGTCTCGGTCGCGTCGAGCACGTACGGCGCGGACACGGTGATCCGGTCACCGGAGTCGCGGTGGGCGAGGGTGACGGCCTCGACCCGGTCGCCGTCGACGTCGGCCGCGACGGGCCGGTACGGCTGGAGCAGACGCAGCGCCCCGGACCCGAGGTAGGGCGCGAGCATCGACTCCAGGACCGCCACGGCCACGCGCGGCTCGTGGCACAGGCGGCTGACGTGGCCGCCGCCCGGGTTGAGGTCGCGCCTGGCGCGGGCGGCCTCGGTGAGCGGGTAGTGGCGCCGGTAGTACTCCCTGATCCCCTCGCGCAGCCGCCGGTAGGAGGCGGTGACGCCGAACTGCTCCACCCAGGACGACTCGTCGGGCGGGACGGCCTGGCTGGTGAGCTGGCCGCCGATCCAGTCGTACTCCTCGGTGAGGACGACGCGCCTGCCGGCGCGCAGCGCGGCCAGCGCGGCGGCGGTGCCGCCGAGCCCGCCGCCCACGACGAGGATGTCGGCTTGCAGTTCCTGCTTCAAGATCGGTTCCTTCCGGTGGGGGCCGGCGCGAGGGTCGCGCCGTCGTGCTGCTCGCACGGGAGCAGCCGCTGCACGTCGGTCTCCGCGCCCTCGATGAGCGCGAAGAACACGTCGAGGGCCTGGCGGCCCATCTCGCGGCGGGGGATGGTGAAGCCGGCGACGTCGAGGTCGATCGACACCGGCCGGGTCGGGTCGCCCAGGGCGACGAGGGAGAGGTCGTCGGGGACGCGGAGGCCGCGCGCGCCGGCCCAGGCGGTGACCGCCGGGGCGTCGGCGGGCTCTTCGAGGAACAGCGCCGTCACACCACCGGCGACGGCCGCGTCGAGCGGTTCGGGTGCGACCGCGGCGATCCGGCCGTACTCGACGCCCGCCTTCGCCGCGGCGGCGCGGAACCCGCGCAGGCGGTCGGCGTAGGACTCCGGCCCCTCGCCGCGGCCCACATAGGCGATCCGCTTGTGGCCCAAGGCTGCCGCGCGTTCGACGAGCGCGGCGACCGCGGCCGGGTAGTCGGCGCCGACGTACGGCACCGGCCCGCCCGCGTCGTCCCTGCGGCCCACGGACACGAACGGGATGCCCTCGCCCACCAGGCGTTCGAGGTCCCCGCGGTCGACCTCCCGGCCCAGGAGGACGCAGCCGTCGGCGAGGCGGATCCGGCTGCCGTCGGCGAACATGCGCCTGCGGCCGCCCTCCACGGGCGCGCTGGTGAGCAGGAGCAGGTCGCAGCCGAGCCGTTCGGCCTGCTCCTCCAGGCCGAGGAGGAACGGGTGGAAGAAGTCCCTTGCGCCCGAGGGGAACACGGGTTCGTAGGTGAACACGCCGATGATGCGGTTGTACTGGTCGGCGAGGCGCCGGGCGACCGGGTCGGCCACGTAGCCGGTCTCGCGGATGGCGTCGAGGACCCGCTGCTGCGTCTCGGGGGCGATCCTGACGCCGCCGTCGAGGCGGTTGTTGAGCACCAGTGAGACGGTGGCCTGGCTGACGCCGCTGATGCGGGCGATGTCGCGCTGCGTCACGCGGCGGCGGGGTCCGGTCACGGAGGGGCCTTTCTCGGGCGAGGGGATAATGCGTATAACCACTGGTGCGTGTGATCATGTTGCACGGCCGCTTCCGGGACCGTCAAGATGATAATTCGTATTATCATCTTGACCTCCGCTCGCCCCGGACCGGAGACTCGTCCTCCACAGGCCCGCCGCGGTGCCTCTGCACCGCCGCGCACCGGAGCGCGGCGGCGACCGCCCGGGCCGGACAGGAGAGCGTCATGGACGCCGAACGACGACCCTTCGGCCGCCGCGGCCTGCTGCTCGGGGCGGCCGCCCTCGGCACCGCCGCGGCCCTCGGCGCCGCCCCCGCGGCCGCCGTCCCCGCCGGCTTCCCGACCTTCACGCGCCTGGGCGCGGCGATGGACAAGAGCACCCTCAGCTACGCGCCCGCCCGGCGGGAGATCATCTTCCCCTCGATCCGGCACGTGGCCGGACGGGTCCAGAACCCCTTGGGCGCCTGGTACATGTACTACGCGCCGCACGACGACCCGGGCGGGATCTGCCTCGCCTACGCCGACTCCCTCGCCGGGCCCTGGAAGGAGTACTCGGCGAACCCGATCATCTCCAATACCTGGTTGCCGCACTACCCGACGGTGCCGCACGTGTCGAGCCCGCACGCCCACTGGGCCGACGGGCGGATGTACCTGTACTTCCACGGCGACAACCGCACCACCCGCGTCGCCACCTCCACCGACGGGCGCAGCTTCACCTACGGCGGCACGGTCCTCCACACCTCGATGCTCCCGTCCAACGTCACCGAGGCGTCCTACGCGCGGGTCTTCCCGCATCCGACGCAGTCGGGGGTGAACATCATGCTGTTCATGGGGAACCAGGCCGGGACCAGGAAGATCTTCATCGGCTGGTCGCACTCGCTGACCTCGGGCTGGCAGTTCAAGCAGCAGCCGCTCATCTCGCCCGCCGCGGGCGAGGGCGGACAGGTCTCGGGGGCGCACTACTGGTCGCAGAACGGCGGCGGGCACGTGGTCTTCCACGGCGGCGACGGCGCGATCCGCGTCGCCCGGGTCGGCACGGGCTTCGACCGCGAGGAGCACCTGGGCGTCCTCTACAAGGACCCGGTCGCCACCCGGGCCGCCGCGCCGAGCTTCGCCGAGGAGAACGGCCGCATGTACATGTTCTACGAGGCGGGCGCCCGTTCCAGCACGAACATCGCCATCGCCCGCGCTTAGCGGGTGCGGAGGAGGGCGGCCCCGCCACCGGGCGGGGCCGCCCTCCGGTCGGCGCCCGCGGGTAGGTTTGCCGGAGGAACCGGACCGAGGAGAGGGACCAGATGAGCGACCAGGCGCTGACGGCGATCGGCTTCAACCGGAACGACGGCGGGGAGGCGAGCCTGGCGGACTACCGCGGGCAGGTGCTCCTGGTCGTCAACACCGCGTCGAAATGCGGGCTGACCCCGCAGTACGCGGGCCTCCAGGCGGCCTACGACGAGTACCGCGAGCGGGGCTTCACGGTCCTCGGCTTCCCCGCCAATGACTTCATGGGCCAGGAGCCGGGCACCGACGAGGAGATCGCCGAGTTCTGCTCGGTCAACTACGCGGTGACCTTCCCGCTCATGGCCAAGATCAGCGTCGCGGGCGAGACCCGCCACCCGCTCTACACCGAGCTGGTGCGCAGCAGGCCCGACATCGACGGCGAGGCCGCCGACGAGGTCCAGTGGAACTTCGAGAAGTTCCTCCTCGACCGCGAGGGCGCCGTCGTGGCCCGCTTCGCCCCCGGCGTCACCCCCGACGACCCGGCGATCCGCAAGGCCATCGAGGCCGAACTGGAGCGCCCCGCCGCCTGAGCCGGCGACGGTCGCGTGTCGACGGCGGCCGCGCTCCCGGTCGCGTACCGCGATCCGGTGGCGCGACCGCATTCGCGCCGCCGGCCCCCGCTAAGGCCGCGTGACCAGGCCCGACTCGTAGGCGAGGATCGCGGCCTGGACCCGGTTCTGGAGACCCAGCCGGGTGAGGATCGCGCTCACGTAGCCCTTGACGGTGCCCTCGGACAGGAACAGCCGTCCCGCGATGTCGTGGTTCGAGAGCCCTTCGCCGAGGAGCCCGAGGACCTCCTGCTCGCGGGGCGTCAGCACTCCGATCCTGTCGAGGCCGGGGGTGCGGCGGGTGAGGCCCGCGGCGCCCATCTTCGCGATGACCCGCTGCGCGATCCGGGGGGAGAGGAACGCGGCGCCCTCCGCGAGGGCCCGCACCCCGATCACGAACTCGCGCGGATCAGCGGCCTTGAGCATGAACCCGTTGGCGCCCTCCGCGAGCGCCCGCATCACGTACTCGTCCTCGTCGAACGTCGTCAGCATCGACACGGCCGTCCCGGGCACCGTGCGGCGGATCTCGGCCGCCGCCGCGAGCCCGTCCATCCGGGGCATCCGGATGTCGAGCAGCGCCACATCGGGCCGGTGCGCCTGCGCCAGCGCGACCGCCTCGGCCCCGTCCGGCGCCTCGGCGACCACCTCGATCTCCTCGTCGGAGGCCAGGATCGCGGCCACCCCTGCCCGGATCATGGCCTCGTCGTCGGCCAGCAGCACCCGGATCATGCGCACCCCCGCAACCGGTCCCCGGTTTCCGATGCCTTCGTCATACGTTCCCCCGCCCCGGTGTCCCGGCCTCCAGTCTTCTGGCGCCCCTCGTGCCGCGACCTGCGACTCCGGCCCCATCGTCTGTCGCCCCGTCCCGAAACCTCTGCATCCGGCATCATCTTCACGCCTTCCCCCGCAACGGGATCTCGGCCTTCACCGAGAACCCGCCGTCCTTCGGCCCGGCCTCGAACCTCCCGTCGAGCAGCCGCACCCGCTCCGCCAATCCCGCCAGGCCCGAGCCCGCAAGTGCCGAGCCCGCAGGGCCCGCGAGACCCGGCCCGTCGGCGCCCGAGACCGCTCCGAACCTGGCCGACCTCCCGGGCGCGGCAACCGACTCCGGGCGCGCCGTCCTCGGCCACGCCGCATCGATCGGCGCCGGCCGGGCCGGTGGCGCGTCGTTGACCACCGCCACCTGGACCGACCGGTCCTCGCGTTCGACCCGGACCGTCACCGCGCTCCCCGGCGCGTGCCTGGCGGCGTTGGTGAGCGCCTCCTGCACGATCCGGTACACCGCCCGGTCCACGACCGCGCCGACCGGTTCGGCCTCCGCCTCCAACCGCACGTCCAGCCCCGCCTCTGCCGCGCGTTCCACGAGGTCGCGCACCGGCTCGTCGAACGGCGCCACCGGCGCGGCCTCGTCGCGCAGCAGGCCCAGGGCCTGCCGGAGTCGGTCGGTGGCCTCGACCGCGTTGGCGCGCAGCGCCGCCGCGGCCCCGCGGTTCGCCTCCGGCAGGCCCGGCGCCAGCTCCAGCGCGCCCGCCCGGAGGGCGATGAGCGCCAGGTCGTGCCCGACCGAGTCGTGCAGGTCGGCCGCGATCCGCGCCCGCTCCTGCGCCTGCACCCGCTGGGCCACCAGCTCGCGTTCGCGTTCGAGCCGCGCGGCCCGCTCGGTGGCCGCCTCGTACAGCTCCACCTGCTGGCGGCGGTACCGGCCGGCGAGCCACGGCAGCATCACGAACAGTGCCAGCACCAGGAAGGCGCTCACCGCGTCGTTGAAGCTGACGAAGGCGATCCCCGCCGGGACCAGCGCCGAGGCGAGCAGCACCCACGCCCCCCAGCGGCCCGCCCAGCGGCGGCCGTGCACGTAGGCGAGCACGGCCAGCACCGGGAACAGGAGCTGCCGCCACATCGGCAGGGCCTCGGTGTCGAGCCCGTTCACCACCGCCGCCAGCGCGATCGCCGCCAGTACCGCCCCCATGATCACGCCGCCGAGCCTACCGACTCCGCCGGCGCGCGCCCGGCCGAGCGCAGCCGCACCACGCGTGCCACCGCCACCGCGAGCCCCGCGGCCGCCGCGACCATCAAGGTCACCGTCAGCGGCAGCGCGAAGTAGAACATCTGCGGCCACGGGACCGTGCGCCCGCCGGAGATGAACGACACCCCGGCCGGGTAGGCCGCGAAGAGCACCGCGGGCAGGAGCACCGGCACCATCCGCAGCGCGGTCCGCCACGCCCGGCGCCCGGCCCGCTTCCCCGCCCAGCGGCGCGAGCGGACCACCCCGAGCACCCCGAGCCCGGCCGCGGCCAGCGCCACGACGCCCAGGGCCAGTTCGATGAGCTGCCGGTCGCGTCCCGGCTCGGCCGGGTCCTCGCCCGCGGCGATCGCGGTCAGGCCCTCCATGGCCGCCCACGTGACGTCGGTCAGCCCGGCCCCGGTGCTCATGACCGCGACCCCGTAGCCGGTCTCGGGATCGATCCACTCGACCGCGTTGTAGGTCATGAGGTTCCCCGAGTGGGCCAAGGACCCGTCCGACTCGATCCCCCAGCCCATGCCGTAGTCCTGGACCTCCGAGGGCGCGTGCATCGCCTCCAGGCCGGCCGCGCTCACCAGCTGCGGGCCCTCGCCGTTCTGGCTCGCGAGCCAGCGGCCCATGTCGGCGGCGCTGGTGATGATCCCGCCGCTGCCGGAGTCGTCGAGGAAGCCGGGGACCTCCTCCCGGTCGATCCACAGCCCGAACAGCGAGTTCGATCCGAGGCCGGGCAGCACGTCCTCGTCGCGGGTCGCGCTGTCCTCCATGCCGAGCGGCGCGAACACGCGCTCGCGCATGAAGTCCGCGAACGGCTGCCCGGAGGCGGTCTCGACCAGGCGGGCGGCGACGTTGAAGTTCACGTTGCAGTACGCCCAGTCGGTGCCGGGGTCGGCGGCGAGGCCGTCGTCGCCCAGGCGCGACACGTAGTCCTCCAGCGAGGTCGCGTCCTCGAGTTCGACCACGTCGATCGTGGTGTCGTTCAACCCGGAGGTCTGGTCGAGGAGCTGGCGGACCGTCACCTCCCCGGCCCGCGGGTCGGCCATCGCGAACTCGGGGAGCTGCGCGGCGACCGTGCCGTCGAGGTCGATCGCGCCCTCCTCGACCAGGATCATGACCGCCATGGCGGTGAAGGACTTCGACACCGAGGCCACCCGCATCGGGGTGTGCTCGGTGACCGGGTCGCCGTTCGAGTCGGTGCCGTACCCGGCCGCGAAGACCGTGTCGGCACCGTGCGTCACGACCGCCGACAGGCCCGGCACACCGGTAGTGCCGACCAGCCCGGTCAGGTAGTCGTCGAACGCCTCAGGGGAGGGGACGGTCTCGGCCTGCGCCGGGACGGCGGGCAGTACCACGGCCGCCGCGACGGCGAGCGCCGCGCCGAGGAGTCTGGGGACCTTGGTGTTCACTGGGTGGCTCCGTTCTCTTGGTTCCCCGTGAACGCTATTGGTGCGGCGAAGCCGCGACCTCCCCACAAAGTCCGGAACCACCCCTGACGAAAGTCAGGGGTCGAGTCGCGGCCCGGACACGCTCCGTCGTCCCGTCCCGCACCAGCCGCGACCACCTGGCATGACTTGCGGCGGATGTCCGCATACGTCCCACCATCCAAGATGTCCTATGGAAGACATAGGGTTCCTGGTAAGGTCGACCTCATGCGAACCGCCGCGACACTCACCCGGCGGCGCGAAATCGATCAGATGCGCGCCGCGAGCGCCCTCTGTCGACCTCTGATGCGCTAGCCGGACGCGCGCTCACCCGCCGCCCGGCCATCCCCGCCACTCCTGCGGGCCCGAAGAGTCCGTTCCACGCAGCGCCCGCGACCCGTCCCCACCGGACCCGTCGCCAGGCGAGCCATCGACGAGGGAACCCACCGACATGTCCAACCGTCCTGAGCACTCGTTCAAGATGCGCCACCCGTACCGCCGCCGCCTCATCGCGGCCGCCGCCCTGGCACTCGCGGCCGCCGGCATCGGCGCCGGCCTCGCCGACTCGGCCGACGCCGGGCCGGGGAGGATCAACACCGAGCAGACGCCGTAACCCGCCTCCGCGGACCTCGACCCGAGCGCCCCGGCCCCCTGATGGGATGCTGGGGCGCCGCACTGTCCGGGCACGGCCCGGCGACAGCACCGAGGAGCACCGCATGAGGCACCGGACCCTCCCACCGCTCGCGCTGGCGCTCGGCGTCGCGCTGACCGCTTGCGGCACTGCGGAACCGAAGCCGCTGGTCACCGAGTCCCCGGAGCCGCCGACCCCGTCGGCGTCCGCGACCGCCGCGGCCCCGCCGACGGCGCTCCTGCCGACCGGCGACCCCGAAGTGGTCGCCGCCGACCTCGACACGCCCTGGTCGGTGGCGTTCCTCGACGAGACCGCGCTCGTCAGCGACCGCGACGACGGCGACGTCCTCGAACTGCTCCCGAACGGCGGCACCCGCGTCATCGGGACGGTCGCCGGCGTCGTCCACGACGGCGAGTCCGGGCTCCTCGGCCTCGCCGTGGACGACCAGGACCGCCTGTACGCCTACTCCACCGGCTCCGACGGCAACCGCATCGAGCGCTACACCCTCACTGGCGCGCCCGGCTCGCTCGCCCTCGGCGCCAGGGAGACCCTCCTCGTCGGCATCCCGGCCGCCTCCAACCACGACGGCGGGCGCCTCGGGATCGGCCCCGACGGGATGCTCTACGCGACCACCGGCGACGCCGGGGACCGCGACGACGCCCAGGATCTCGACAGCCTCGGCGGGAAGATCCTGCGCATGACCCTCGACGGCGCCGTGCCCGCCGACAACCCCTTCCCCGGCTCCCTCGTCTACAGCTACGGCCACCGCAACCCCCAGGGCCTCGCCTGGGCCGCCGACGGCACCATGTTCGCCGCCGAGTTCGGGCAGGACACCTGGGACGAGCTCAACGTCATCACCCCCGGCGGCAACTACGGCTGGCCCGAGGTCGAGGGCATCGAAGGGGACGGCGACTACATCGACCCCGTGCAGCAGTGGAACCCCGACGACGCGAGCCCCAGCGGCATCGCCATCGCCGAGGGCACCGTCTACATCGCGAACCTGCGCGGCGCGGTCCTCCGGGCCGTCCCGGTCGCCGATCCGGGCGAGTCCACCGAGTACTACGCGGGCGAGTACGGCCGCCTCCGCGCCGTCACCGCCGCCCCGGACGGCCGCCTGTGGTTCGCCACCAGCAACACCGACGGCCGCGGCGACCCCGCCGACGACGACGACCGCATCTTCGCCGTCACCCTGGGCTGAGACGCGGCGCTGGCCGGGGTTGCCCCGATCGGGTGAGTGCGGACCGTCACGCTCCGCTGCGGTCACATTCGCGGCTGCTGTCCCGTCTAGTCAGCGAGGCCGAACACCCATGGAAGGGACGGGAACCATGACCGAGCACGAGTCTGACGAGGCCGCGATCCGGGACCTCCTCGCGGGGGTAGTGGAGGCGATCCGCGCCAAGGACCTCGGCGCGCTGGCGCGCCGCTACGAGGAGGACGTCGTCTCCTTCGACGTCGAGCCGCCGCTCCAGCATGTTGGCGTGGCCGCGAAGCTGGAGAACTGGGAGCGCGTGTTCGCGGCGTTCGCCGAAGTGGACTACGAACTGCGGGGCCTGCGCGTCACCGCGGACGGATCGGTCGCCTTCGCGCACGGGTTCGGGCGCCTGTCCGGGACGCTGCGGAACGGGGCCGCGACGCCGGGCATGTGGGTCCGGGCCACGTTCGGTCTCAAGCGGACCGGCGGTGTGTGGCTGATCGCGCACGACCAGGTCTCCGTCCCGTTCGACCTCCCCACCGGGAAGGGGGTGGGCGATCTGGAGCCGTAGGGGCCTTCACGGAGCCTGCGGGAAGGGGTGGGAGGCGCCGCGGCTCGCGCCGGTTCGCGTCGCCCCTCACGGGGCGGGCGGGAGGGGGGTGGACGCCGCGGGGTCGAAGGCGTCGAAGACGAGCGCGAGGTAGCGCCGCCAGCCGCCGTCCCCTTCGGGCACGACCCATTGGACGTTCGCGAGCAGGCCCAGGACGTGGGCGACGTCGTCGCCGGTCACGTCGGCGCGCATGGTGCCCTCGGCCTTGGCCCGCTCGGTGAGATCCGCGAGCGCCCCGCGCGCGGGCTCGATGACCTCGGCGGTGAGCGCCGCGGGGTTCGCCGCCGCCGCGAGGGTGGTGCGCTCGCGCTCGACGATGACGAGCACCGCCTCCATGACCACGAGGATCGCGGCCCGCGGGTCGAAGTCCGGGGTGCGGTAGAGGATCGGGGGCAGGCGCTCGGTCACGGTCTGGCGCAGTGCCGTGCGCACCAGGGCCTCCTTGTGCGGGAAGTGGCGGTACAGGGTCCGGGTGCCCACGCCGGCGCGTTCGGCGATCGCCTCCAGGGGCGCGCCGGGACCCTGCTCGGCGAACACGGCGCGCGCGGCGTCCAAGAGCCGCTTGACGTTGCGTGCGGCGTCGGCGCGCAGCGCGCGTTCGGCTTCAGGGGGCATCCGCGCATTCTAGCCAGCGGTGTCCCGCCCCTGCTGCGGACACTAATTGACACTCGACTGCCATATTTAGTATCGTCGATGCGAACGTTCGTGCGCCCCGATACCCCCCGCCCGGCAAGGAGAGTCACGTGCACCCGCAACCACTCCGAAGAGCGCGCCTGCGGCTGGTCGCCGTCGCGGCCGCCGTCCTCGCGATCCTCGCGGCCGGCCTCACGGGCGCCGTCGGCGCCCAGGCGGCCCAGGGCTGCCGGGTCGACTACCGGGTCACCGCGCAGTGGCCAGGCGGATTCACCGCCGACGCCACCGTCAAGAACCTCGGCGACCCCGTGAACGGCTGGTCCCTGAAGTGGACCTTCGGCGCCGGCCAGCGCGTCACGCAGGCATGGAACGCCGAGACCACCGCGAACGGCGACGCCGTCACCGCGAAGAACCTGGGCTACAACGCCGCCGTCGCCACCGGCGGGTCCGTCTCCTTCGGATTCAACGGCTCCTGGTCCGGATCCAACCCCGTGCCCGCCGCCTTCGAGCTCAACGGCCGCACCTGCGACGGCACTATCGGCGAACCCACCACCACCCCGCCCCCGACCGGAGGCGCCACCGCGATGGAGCAGGTCGCCGCCATGCAGCCGGGCTGGAACGTCGGCAACACCCTCGACGCGCTCGGCGGCGAGACCGCCTGGGGCAACCCGCTCATCACCGAGCAGCTGCTGGCCCACGTCAAGTCCCAGGGCTTCAACTCGATCCGCCTCCCCGTCACGTGGGAGGAGTACATGGGCCCCGGCCCCGACTACACCGTCGACCCCGCGCGCATGGAACGGGTCGCGCAGGTCGTCGACTGGGCGCTCGAACACGACCTCCAAGTGCTCCTCAACGTCCACCACGACTCCTGGATGTGGCTCGACGAGCTCGGCACCGACCACGACGCCGTCCTCGCCAAGTACGAGGCGCTGTGGACCCAGATCGCCGACCGCTTCAAGGACCACCCGGCCGGGCTCGCCTTCGAGAGCGTCAACGAGCCCCAGTTCACCGGCGCCGAGGGCGCCGCGGGCGACGCCCTCACCGAAGAGCTCAACCTCGTGTTCCACGAGATCGTCCGCAGCTCCGGCGGCGGCAACGACGACCGGCTGCTCGTGCTGCCCACCCTCGTCACCAACGCCGACCAGCCCCGCCTCGACGCGCTCAAGGCCACCATCGACGGCCTCGACGACCCGATGCTCGCCGCCACGATCCACTTCTACGGCTTCTGGCCCTTCAGCGTCAACATCGCCGGGTGCACCAGCTACAACGCCGAAGTGGAGGCCGACCTCGTCGGCACCTTCCAGCGCGTCGACGACACGTTCGTCGACGCGGGAATCCCGGTGATCATGGGGGAGTGGGCCGTCCTCAACTACGACCACAACCGCCCCGGCGTGCACCAGAGCGGCGAACTCCTCAAGTTCTTCGAGGCCGCCGAGTACCAGGCCCGCGACAAGGACGTCACCACGATGCTGTGGGACGCGGGCCAGTTCCTCGACCGCAGTACGCTGCAATGGCGCGACCAGCACATGTACGAGTACTTCGCCTCCGGCGTCACCACCCGATCGGGCACCGCCTCCTTCGACTCGGTGCACCTGCCCGGCAGCGGCGCCATCACCGCGAAGTCGCTCACCCTCAACCGCAACGGCCTCCAGTTCACCGGCCTGTGGCACGGCGGCACCCGGCTCACCGAAGGCGCCGACTACACCGTCTCCGGCGACACGCTCACCTTCACCGCCGCCGCGCTCACCCGCCTCGCCGGGAACCGCGCGTACGGCGTCAACGCGCAGCTCGAAGCCCGCTTCTCCGCGGGCGTCCCCTGGCGCATCAAGATCGTCACCGCCGACACGCCGGTCCTGTCGAACGCGACCGGGCCCTCCGCCTCCTTCGCGATCCCCACCCGGTTCAAGGGCGACACCCTCGCCACCATGGAGGCCCGCTACGCCGACGGCACCAACGCCGGCACCGCCACCTGGACCCCGTACCAGGAGTTCTGGTCGAACTTCCGGCCCGACTACGCCGCCGGAACGCTCATCCTGACACCGGAGTTCCTGGCCGCCGTCACCGACGGGCAGCCGGTCACCCTCACCTTCCACTTCTACAGCGGCGCGACCGCGACCTACACGATCACCGAGTCCGGCGGCACCGTCACCGGCACCGCCTGACCCGGCCCCGGGGGCGCCGGCACGGCCGGCGCCCCCGCGCTCTCTGCCTCAAACCCGTCGACTCCTACCCGCGCACCGTGCGAGGATGCGCGGATGCCGCACGCCGACAACGACAACGACATCGACGCCGACACCGCCGCACCCGCCGCCCTCCTGCGCTGGCAGTTCGACCTCACCTGGGCCCTGTTCGACTACCACCTCGACCGCCTCGAAGACGAGGACTTCCTCCACGCTCCGGCGCCCGTCCACTGGACGCTCCACCCGACCGCGGCGGGCGGATGGGAGCCCGACTGGGCCGACACCGAGCCCGAACCCGTCCCCGTGCCGACGATCGCCTGGCTGACCTGGCACCTCGGCTGGTGGTGGTCCACCGCGGCCGACCACCTCGCCGGACGCACCCCGCGCGAGCGCGCCGACGTGGCCTGGCCAGGCCCCGGCGCCCTCACGATCGCCTGGCTCCGCGGCCTGCGCGAGGAATGGGCCGCGATCCTCGACGGCCTCACCGCCGCCGACCTCGACCGCCCCTCGGCCTACCCGTGGCCCGCCGACGCCGGGCTCACCACCGCCCACCTCGCCGCCTGGGTCAACGCCGAGCTGATGAAGAACGCCGCCGAGATCGGCCAGCTCCGGCTCCAGCGCGCCGCCGCCTGATCGCTGGGGCGGTTGGCACACTCTGGGGATTCTGGGAGGGCCACGGTGCTCGTAGAGTCGTCTTCATCAACCCAAGCACTTCTCAAGCGGAGGACACCATGAGCGAGTACGACGAGACCACCTACGACGAGACCGACCCCGCCACCGAGGACGTGACGGCCGAGGACGAGTCCTACAGCACCGGCGTCCCCGGCGTCACCGTCGAGGAGACCTTCGACCTCGACGGCGACGGCTACGCCGACAGCACCATCACCGCCGACGGCGCCACCTACGTCGACTCGGACGGCGACGGCCAGGCCGACGGGGTCGCCTACGACGTGGACGGCGACGGGATCTCCGACGAGCTCCTGATCGACGCCGACGGCGACGGCTCCTTCGAGACCGCGGTCTCCGACACCGACGGCGACGGCCTGGTCGACACCTACGAGTCCGACACCGACGGCGACGGCCTGGTGGACCAGGTCTCCTACGACACCAACGCCGACGGCTACGTCGACCAGGTCACCACCGACACCAACGCGGACGGCCTCGCCGACGTCGTGGCCACCGACTACAACGCCGACGGCCTCGTCGACGAGATCCTGGTGGACTCCGACGCCGACGGCGTCACCGACACCGCGCTGGTCGACACGGACGGCGACGGCTTCCTCGACTCGGTCGCCACCGAGGCCACCCCCGAGGGCGACTCCTTCCAGTCGCAGACCGGCCAGGTCATCTAGTACCGGTTCCGCTCCGGGACCCCCGCTTGCACCCGGGGCCCGCGGTCGACAGGCCGCGGGCCCCGGGCGACGGCACGTCCACCGGGCGCGGCGCGCCGGAACCGCGCCCTGAACTGCGCCCCCGATAAAAGGGCTGCCCTCCCGGGGCGGCGGCGGTAGGTTGGTGCCGCAGCCGCACACCCCGGAACGAAAGGGCACCACGTGATCCCCGATCCCACTGTTCTGCATCCGATGCCGGGCCAGCCGCGGGTGGTGTTCCTCAGACCGCTCATCACCTCGGAGAAGATCGAGGTCGGCGAGTACACCTACTACGACGACCCCGACGCGGCCACCGAGTTCGAGACCAGGAACGTCCTGTACGGATACGGGCCCGAGAAGCTGCGCATCGGCAGGTACTGCGCGCTCGCCACCGGCACCAGGTTCATCATGGCCGGGGCCGACCATCCCATGGTCGGGGTCTCGACGTTCCCGTTCGCGATCTTCGGCGGCGACTGGGCCGAGAGCACCCTCGACATCGTCATGAACGTGACCAGCCGCGGCGACACCACCGTCGGCAACGACGTGTGGACCGGCTACAACACCACGATCATGCCCGGCGTGACCATCGGCGACGGCGCGATCATCGCCTCCGGCGCAGTCGTCACCGCCGACGTCGCCCCTTACACGATCGTCGGCGGCAACCCCGCCAAGCCGATCCGCAAGCGCTTCGGCGACGCCGAGATCGAACAGCTCCTGGCCGCCGCCTGGTGGGACTGGCCGGTGGAACTCGTCACCGCCCACGCCCGCACCATCATGTCCGGCACCCCCGCCGACATCGCCGGGATCGCCAAAGCCGAAGGACTCACCTGACACCTTCCAGCAGCTCCGCGATCACCGTGTGGCCGCGGGTCCGCGCGTGCTCGATAGCGGTGCGCCCGTTCCGGTCCCGGATCGAGGCGTCGGCGCCCGCGTCCAGGAGCAGCGCCACGACCTCCTGGTAGGGCCCGCCGCCGTCGCCGAGTGCCACGGCCTCCAGCAGCGCCGTCCACCCGTTGTAGTTGACGCGGTCGATCACGGCCTCGATCCCGGTGGCCGCCAGCACCTCCCGCACGTAGTCGGCGTGGCCCCGCTCGGCGGCCGGGTGCAGCGGGCTGCCGCCGCGCCGGTTCGGCACCGACAGGTCCGGCCCGGCCGGCAGCAGCGCCTCCATCATCGCCACCGACCCGGTGACCCCGCAGGTCACCCACGGCGTGTCCCCGAGGTCGTCCAGCGCGTCCGGGTCGGCGCCCCAGGACACCAGGGCCCGCGCCGCCGCGACCCGGTCGGCCAGCGCCGCGAGCATGAGCGGACTGCGGCCCTCGCCGTCCCGCACCTCCACCTGCGCGCCGCGCCCGAGCAGCCGGGCCGCCTCCTCGGCGTCCCCGGCGCCGGCCGCCGCCAGGAGCGACCCGTTCCACTCCTCGACCGTGCCTTTTACCGTGCCTTCGACCATGCCCGGCCGCGGCCCGTCGGCACCCAGCCGCGGCCCCTCCTGGACGCGGTGCCGCGGCTCGGGGACCGGGGCGCAGGCGGCGAGCAGGCCGAGCCCGGCCGCGAGTGCCGCCCGGCGCCCGATCCCCTTGCGCGCCTGCACTAGCCGTCCAGGTTCTCGAGCGCGGCGAGTCCGGCCAGGGCGATCTCCTCGTCGATGTCGCCGCTGGGGGCGCCGCCGACGCCGATGCCCGCGATCGGGGCGCCGTCGTAGACCACCGGCACGCCGCCCGCGAGGAATAGCGTCCCCGGGATGTCGGCGATGGTCGCGCCCTCGCCCTCGGCCGCCTCGGTCAGGTCGCTCGTCGCCCGGCCCCACGACACCGCCGTGTAAGCCTTGGCCTCGGCCGAGTCGGGGCTCTGCGGGCCCGCGCCGTCGCCCTGCACCATCGCGACGGTGTTCCCGCTGCGGTCGACGATCGCGACGGTGACGCGCTGGTCGAGTTCGGCGGCCTTGTCCTGCGCGGCGTCGAGCACGGCGAGCGCCGCCTCATGGGTGAGGGCGCTCGCCCCGCGCACCCCGCCCTCCTGGACCTCGGCGACCGTGACGGCGTCGATCGGCTCGGCCTCGGTCCCCGGGGCGGCGTAGGCGCTCAGGCCCACGACGCCGCCGACGACGGCGAGCCCGGCGACGGCCCCGACGGCGAGGCGCTTGCGGAGGTGGATCGCGTTCATTGGTGCTCCTTCGGTTCCGGACCGGCGCTCTGCCGGTGCACGACGCCAACACTCCGCCGGTCCGCGGGCCCCGCCATCGAACGCCGGACTGGTCCGGCCTCCATCCTTCGATGGATGCGGGCCGCGCCCGGGGCGGGCACGCTTGGGGCCGGAAGCGCCCTCGGGCGCGCGGGCGCGGGCCTACGCTGAGCCCCCGGGAACGAACACGGAGGCGCGGGTGGGGGAGCGGTCCTGGCTCAACGGGGCGATGCACGCGGGGTTCTTCCTGCTGCTCGCGGCCTCGGCGGCGCGCGTGGCCGCCCGCCACGAGCTCACCGACCGCCTCACCGTGGCCGCACTGGCGGTCGCCGCGATCCTCGCCGTCTTCTACGGCGCCGGGGTGGTCCTGTGGCGCCGCCTCGGCCGGGCCCTGCCGGTGTGGCTCGGCCTGGTCCTGGGCGTCACGGTGGCCCTCGTGCTCCTCGCGCCCTCGTTCGCGTGGTGCGCGGTCCCGCTCTACTTCCTGTGCCTGCGGCTCCTGCCGGCCCCGGCGGTCCTCGCCGCGGCCGCGGTCCTCACCGCCGCCGTCATCGCCGGGCAGCTGCGCATCGCCGAGGTCGCCGAGCCGAGCCTGGTGCTCGCACCGATCGGCATCGCCGCCATGATCACCGCCGTGTTCTGGGCCCTCCAGCACGAGATCCTGCGCCGCCAGCGGCTCATCGACGACCTCGTGGCCGCCCGCGACTCCCTCGCCGCCTCCCAGCTCCGCGCCGGGGCCCTCGAGGAGCGCGCCCGCCTCGCCCGCGAGATCCACGACACGCTCGCGCAGGGGCTCTCCAGCATCAGCATGCTGCTCCAGGCCGCCGACCGGTCCTGGGGCACCGACCGGTCCCGGGCCCTCGCCGCGCAGGCCGCCGCGGTCGCCGACGAGAACCTGGCCGAGGCCCGCCGCTTCGTCCACGACCTGAGCCCGGCCCGACTCGACGGCCGCGGCCTCGCCGACGCACTCCGCGACCTGTGCGCCGACACCGAGCGCCGCACCGGGCTGCGCACGGTCTTCCGCGAGGCGGGCGAGGCCGCCGCGACCGGGGAGGCCGCCGCGGCGGCCCTCCTGCGCGTCGCCCAGGGGGCCCTCGCCAACGCGGTCGAGCACGCGGACGCCTCCGAAGCGGTCGTCACCCTCTCGCACCTCGGCGACGCCGTGAGCCTCGACGTGCGCGACGACGGCCGGGGCTTCGACCCCGTCGGCACCGCGCGCGGCCGCGGGTTCGGGCTCCCCGGCATGCGAGAGCGGCTCGCGCGGGTCGGCGGCACACTCGCCGTCGAGTCCCAGCCCGGCGCAGGCACCGCGCTCGCGGCGACCGTCCCGCTCGGTGCCACCGTCGCTCCCAACGGCACCGCCCCGCTCGGTGAGGAGTCCTGATGCGCCTGTTCCTGGTCGACGACCACCCGGTGGTCCGCGCGGGCCTCGCCGCGCTCGTGGACGGCGAACCGGACATGGAGGTGGTCGGCGAGGCCGCCGACGCCGCCTCGGCGCTGCGCGGCATCCGCGGCTCCGCACCCGACGTGGTCCTCATGGACCTCCAGCTCGGCGGCGGCCCCGACGGGTTCGCGGTGGCCGAGGAGGTCGCGGCCCTCGACGATCCGCCGCGGGTCCTCGTCCTCACCACGTACGAGTCCGACGCCGACGTGCGCCGCGCCGTCGAGGCCGGCGCCACCGGCTACCTCCTCAAGGCGTGCCCGCCCGAGGAGCTGTTCGCCGCGATCCGCGCCGCCGCGCGCGGCGAGTCCTCGCTGTCCCCGGCGGTGGCCGCGCGGGTCATGGACCGGGCCCGCTCCGGGCGCCCCGCGCTCACCGCCCGCGAGTCCGAGATCGTCGCCCTCCTGGCCGAGGGCCTGGGCAACCGGCAGATCGCGCAGCGCCTGTTCGTCACCGAGGCCACCGTCAAGACCCACCTGGTCCACCTCTTCGCGAAGCTCGGCGTCGACTCCCGCACCGCGGCCGTCGCCGAGGCGGTCCGGCGCGGCCTCATCAGGCGCTGAGCGGGACGAACCGGGCATCGGCGCGAGCCCCGGACACGCGGCGCGCCCCGTTATACGCTCGGTGGACGACCGATCACGGCGGGTGGGCATCCATGGGGCACGAACGGGACGACTACAAGGCGCTCGCACCGCTGTTCGCCGAACTGGCGGGCCTGGAGGCGGACGACCCGCGCCGGGCCGAGGTCCGAGAGCGGCTCATCACCGGGCACCTCCCGCTCGCCGAGCACATCGCGCAGCGGTACTCCGGCAAGGGGATCGTCAAGGAGGACCTGCTCCAGGTCGCCTCAGTCGGCCTCATCCACGCCGTCGACCGCTTCGACCCCGATCTGGGCTCGGACTTCCTGTCGTACGCGGTGCCGACCATGATGGGCGAGGTGCGCCGCTGCTTCCGCGACACGGCCTGGCCGATGCGCGTCCCGCGCCGCCTCCAGGAGCTGCGCCTGGCGATCAACCAGGCGACCGCCGACCTCGCGCAGGAGCTCGGGCGCCCCGCGACCTGCGCCGACCTCGCCGGGCACCTCGACCTCACCGAGGACGAGGTCGCGGAGGGCCTGGAGGCCCGGCAGGCGTTCCGGTCGGTCTCGCTCGACGCGCCCGCCTTCGCCGAGGACCGCGCGCCGCTGCGCGAGACGATCGGCGGCGAGGACCTGGCGCTGGAGCTGGTGGAGAACCACGAAGCGCTGGTGCCGCTCATCCAGGGCCTGCCCGAGCGCGAGCAGCGCATCCTCGCGCTGCGGTTCTTCGACGAGAAGACCCAGGCGCAGATCGGCGAGGAGATCGGGATCTCGCAGATGCACGTCTCGCGCCTGCTCAAGGGCACGCTGGAGGAGCTGCGCGAACGGCTCCTCACCGCTCCGAAGTAGCCGCCCGGGGCGCGGCGGTGCTCGCGCGCACCGTGAGCGACACCGGCAGCTCCACGCGCGCCTGCGCGACCGCCTCGCCCGCGGCGAGCGCCAGGACCATCCCCGCGGCGGCGGCCCCGAGTTCGGCGAACGGCTGGCGGACGGTGGTCATGGGCGGCCCGCACCAGCGCGTGTACGAGATGTCGTCGAAGCCCACGACACTGAGGTCCGCGGGGACGGCGGCGCCGGCCTGCCGGGCGGCCTCGTAGACGCCCAGCGCCTGGAGGTCGTTGCCGCACAGGACGGCCGTTGGCGGGTCGGCCAGGCCCAGCAGGTCCCGCCCGTGCGCCAGCCCCTCCTCGTACGAGAACCACATGCCGGTGCGCACCAGCCGCTCGTCGAGCGGCGCGCCCGCGGCGGCGAGGGCGGTGCGGGCGCCGTCGAGTCGGTCGCGCGAGCACAACCGCTCCAGCGGGCCCGTGACGACGCCGACGCGGCGGTGGCCCAGGTCCAGCAGGTGCCGGGCGGCGTCGGCGCCGCCCTGGCGGTTCGCGGCGGCCACGGCGGGGACGGGGTGCAGCGGCTCGCTCGGCGGGTCGACGGCCACGAGCGGGATGCCGCTGGCGCCGAGGAGCGCGTGCTGCTCGGGCGTGAACCCCATGTGCGCCACCACGACCCCGGCCGGGCGCCGGTCCAGGATCTCCCGCGCCCAGTCGCGGCCCGTCGACTCCTCTTGCAGCGCATCGGTGAACGCCACGGCGAGCCCGTGCTCGGCGGCGACGCGCTTGACGCCGCGCATGAGGTCGACCCCGACGTGCGCCTGGAGTCCGTAGAAGAGCACTTCGAGGCTCGCGGCCCGCGCGGCCTTCTCGGGGCGCCGGTAGCCCTGCTCGCGCAGCAGCCGCTCGACGCGGCGCCGGGTCTCGGGGGCGACGCCCGCGCGTCCGTTGAGGACCTTCGAGACCGTGGGCGCCGAGACCCCGGCCAGCCGCGCCACGGCGGCCACCGTCAGGGGCTTCTCGTCCGCGACTCCCCGCCGCTCCTCGGCGCGGGCGAGGAGCCCGGTGCGCACCCGCTCGGCCTCGTCCTCGGCGCCGGGACCGGCCGCGACGGTCTCCACGAGGTACCGGCGCCGGCGCGTGAGCGGGTCGAGCCCGTCGTAGACCCGCACCCGCAGCGATCCGCTGGGGAGCCTTTCGATCTCACCGCGGGAGCGCCGCGGGCCCGCACCGGTGGCCATGGAGCGACCGTAGCAGCGCTTGCCGCGAACGCGCGCGGCTCCACGGTCGGAAACTATTCGCGCGCGCACTCGTATTGACGTGCATCGATGTCACTTCTAGGCTTCTCTCACAGGCATTCTGAAACTCTCGGAAACTTCCGAACCTCTGGAGGAGCGATGGCGTCCCGTCCGAACGAAGCCCACGACCGATCGAGAGCCCTGCGCCGCAGGTCGATCCTGGCGATGGGAGCCGCCCTCCCGGTCCTGGCGGCTCCCTCGCCCGCGTCGGCGCAGACCACCGTCCTCATCCAGCCCTCGGTGGTCCAGCAGACCATCCAGGGCTTCGGCGGCATGAACCACACGGTGTGGATCAGCGACCTCACCGCCGCCCAGCGCGACACGGCCTTCGGCAACGGCACCGGGCAGCTCGGGTTCTCGATCCTGCGCATCCCCGTGCACGAGGACCGGAGCAACTGGAGCCGCGAGGTCGCCACCGCGCAGCGCGCGGTCGCGCTGGGCGCCAGGGTCATCGCCTCGCCGTGGAACCCGCCCGCCTCGATGGTCGAGTCCTTCTCCGGCGGCAGGCGCCTGCGCTACGACCAGTACGGCGCGTACGCCCAGCACCTCAACGACTTCACGGTGTTCATGCGGAACAACGGCGTGAACCTCTACGCGGTCTCGGTCCAGAACGAGCCCGACTACGCCAGCGAGTGGACCGCGTGGACCGCCGCCGAGATCGTCCGGTTCCTCAAGGAGAACTCCGGCGCCATCAGCACCAGGGTCATCGCCCCGGAGTCGTTCCAGTACCGCAAGAACCTCTCCGACCCGATCCTGAACGACGCCGCCGCCCTCGCCAACATGGACATCCTCGGCGCCCACCTCTACGGCACCCAGCCCGCCGACTTCGCCTACCCGCTGTTCCAGCAGCGGGGGGCCGGCAAGGAGCTGTGGATGACCGAGGTCTACTACCCCAACTCCAGCGACTCGGCCGACCTGTGGCCCGGCGCGCTCGACGTCGGCGAGCACGTGCACCGCGCGCTCGTCAACGGCCGCTTCCAGGCGTACATCTGGTGGTACATCCGCCGCGGCTACGGCCCGATGCGCGAGGACGGCCAGATCAGCAAGCGCGGCGCGAACCTCGCCCACTTCGCGAAGTGGGTGCGCCCGGGCTTCCAGCGGATCACCGCGACGGCGAACCCCCAGTCGGGCGTGTACATCTCGGCGTTCAAGAGCGGGTCCAGGATCGTCATGGTCGCCGTGAACAAGAACGCCTCGGCGGTGTACCTCCCGTTCACGCTCGAAGGCGGCGGCACCGGGTCGTTCGCGACCTGGGTGACGACCTCGGGCCAGACCCTCGCGGCCTCCAACGCGGTCCCGATGACCAACGGCGCCTTCGGCTCCCAGCTCCCGGCGCAGAGCATCCGGACCTACGTCCTGAACTAGAGGACGGCGGTCAGGCCAGGTCCACCGGCCGCACGCGCAGCTTCTCGGCCACCCGCGCGAGGGCCGCCCGGTCTTCGGCGTCGAGCCGGTCGAGGGCGGCCTCCCGGACCGCGCGCACGTGGACGGGCGCGGCGGCGACCACCGCCGCGTACCCGTCCCCGGTGAGCGCGGCGAGGGTGTAGCGGCCGTCGGCGGGGTCGGGCGAGCGCTCCATCCAGCCGCGCCGCTCGAAGCGCTTGACCACGTTGGAGAGCCGCGAGAGCGAGCCGTTCGCCAGGAACGCCAGCTCGCTCATGCGCAGGCGCCGCTCGGGGGCCTCGGAGACGTGGCTGAGGACGAGGTACTCGAACAGGCTCATCCCGCACTCGCGCTGGAGCGGCGCCTCCAGGCGCTCGGGGAGCAGGTAGACGAGGGAGACGAGGCCGGTCCACGCCTCCTTCTCGGCGGGGTCGAGCCAGCGCACCGGCTCGTCGCGGCCCTGGTCGTTCGCGGTCGTGGACATGGCGGCAGTCTACCGACCGGGAGTCACTTCACGCTTGAAGTCATTCGTGCTATCTTTGACTTCACGCTTGAAGTCAATCGAAGGGACCCGCCATGAGCGAGCCGCAGTTCTTCGTCACCCCCGGCGCCGGGGAGAAGCTCCACGCCCTGCTCGGCTACAGCCAGGCCGTGCGCATCGGCGACCGCGTCGAGATCTCCGGCCAGGGCGGCTGGAACGACGACATCGAGTTCCCCGAGGACCTGGAGGAGGAGATCGTCCAAGCCTTCGACAACGTCGAACGCGTCCTCGCCGCCGCCGGGGCGGGCTGGCCCGACGTCGTCAGCGTCGACTCCTACCACCTGCCCGACGACCCCGCCTACATCGGCGAGCGGCCCGGCCGCATCATGGCCGAGCAGTTCCGCAAGCGCATGGACGGCCGCGAGCCGATCTGGACCGAGCTCGGCGTCGCCGCCCTCGGCGCCCCCGGGATGCGCGTCGAGATCCGCGTGACCGCGATCGCGCGCGACTAGGACCGGCCCTACACCCCCTGGCCCGCGAAGGTCCGCCGGTACGCGCTCGGCGAGACCCCCAGGGCCGCCTGGAAGTGCATCCGCAGCGAGGCGGCCGACCCGAACCCGGCGTCGGCCGCCACCCGGTCGATCGACCCGTCCGAGCGCTCCAGCAGGTGCCGCGCCCGCTCCAGCCGCTGGTGCAGCAGCCACCGCTGCGGCGAGGTGCCCACCTCCTCGCGGAACCGGCGCGTGAACGTGCGGACGCTCATCGCCTCCCGCTCGGCCAGCTGCCGCAGCGTCAGCGGCTCGTGCAGCCGCGCCAGCGCCCACTCCCGCGCCCGCCCCGTCGCCGCCGCGCCCGGCTCGGGCACCGGCCGCTCGATGTACTGCGCCTGCCCGCCGTCGCGGTGCGGCGGCACCACCGACCGCCTCGCCACCCGGTTCGCCACGGCCACCCCGAAGTCCATGCGCGCCATGTGCAGGCACAGGTCGAACCCCGACGCCACCCCCGCCGAGGTCAGCACCCGGCCGTCCTCGGTGTACAGCACGTCCGGCTCCAGCCGCACCCTCGGGAACAGCCGCCGGAACCGCTCGGCCGCGTCCCAGTGGGTCGTGGCCCGCCGCCCGTCCAGGAACCCGGCCGCCGCGAGCGCGAACGAGCCGGTGCAGATCGACGCGATCCGCGCCTCGGGCCGGATCGACGCCAGCGCCTCGGCCACCGGCCCCGGCAGGCTCCCGTCCGTCCACGACTCCTCCGACTCGTGCTCGGAGGGGACCACGACCGTGTCGGCCTCGGCCAGCGCCTCCGGCCCGTGCCTGACGTTCACCGTCACGTCGGCGTCGGTGCGCACCTCGCCCGGCTCGACGGCGCACGTGACGACCTCGTACAGCGCCCGCCCGCCCGACCGCGCCGACCCGAACACCCGATGCGGGATGCCCAGCTCGACCGGCAGGAGGCCGTGGCGGACCAGGACGGCGACCCGGTGGCGCCCGGGATGCTCGAACACGCTCATGGCCCGATCCTCGCACATGTTGGCCTCCCGGCCACTGTCCGATCCCGCGTGGAGAGACGAAGCTGGTGCAATGCCCATCGCAGCCCCAGACGCCTCCGCCAAGGCCGCCGCCCCGAACCCGGCACCCGAGCGCCGCACCCGCCGCGTCCACCGCGCCTGGTGGGTCGCCGCCGTCAGCTTCGTCGCCCTCGTCGGCGCCGCCGCCTTCCGCGCCACCCCGAGCGTCTTCATCGAGCCGCTCCACGACGAGTTCGGCTGGTCCCACGGCACGATCTCCGCCGCGATCTCGGTGAACATCCTGCTCTACGGCCTGTTCTCGCCCTTCGCCTCAGCGCTCCAGGAGCGCTACGGCATCCGCCGGGTCGTCTCGATCGCACTCGCCCTCATCGCCGCAGGCAGCGGCGCCACGGTCTTCATGACCGCCTCCTGGCAGCTGGTCCTGTGCTGGGGCTTCATCGTCGGCATCGGCACGGGCTCCATGGCGATGGCGTTCGTCGCCACGATCACCAACCGCTGGTTCATCGCCCGCCGCGGCCTCGTCAGCGGCATCCTCACCGCGGGCGGCGCCGCCGGCCAGCTCGTGTTCCTGCCCCTGGTGGGCCTCATGGTCGAGGGCCCGGGCTGGCGCTCGGCCTCGATCCTGGTCTCCCTCACCGCGCTGGCGATGGTCCCGCTGGTGCTCCTGGTCGTGCGCGACCGGCCCGAGGACGTGGGCCTGCGCCCCTTCGGCGCCGGCCCCGACTACACGACCCCGGCCGTCTCCGGCTCCGGCGCGGCCCGCCGCGCCCTGGGAAGCCTGTGGCGGGCGAGCGGGTCGCGCGCGTTCTGGCTCCTGGCCGGGACCTTCGCGATCTGCGGCGCCTCCACCAACGGACTCGTCGGCGCCCACTTCGTCCCCGCCGCCCACGACCACGGCATGCCCCTGACGGCGGCCGCGTCGCTCCTGGCGGTCATCGGGATCGTCGACATGATCGGCACCGTCTTCTCCGGCTGGCTCACCGACCGGTTCGACCCGCGGCACCTGCTCGCGGTCTACTACGCGCTGCGCGGCGTCTCGCTGCTCGCGCTGCCGACCCTGTTCGCCGACGACGTCAAGCCGCCCATGCTGTTCTTCATCGTGTTCTACGGCCTCGACTGGGTCGCCACGGTCCCGCCGACGATCGCGCTGTGCCGCGAGCACTTCGGCGAGGACGGCGCGGTCGTCTTCGGCTGGGTCCTCGCCTCGCACCAGTTCGGCGCGGCCCTCATCGCCTGGGGCGCGGGCTTCGTCCGCGACGCCACCGGGAACTACGACCCCGCGTGGTTCACCGCGGGAGCGCTGTGCGCGCTCGCCGCGGTGATGTCCCTCGCGCTCAAGCGACCCGCGGCACCAGCCGCTGCAACTGCGTGACGTGGCCCGGCTCCAGCTCCTCCAAGGCGGCGACGCCGAGGAGGCGCATGGTCCGCTCGACCTCCTCGCGGAGGATCGCGATGGTCCGGTCGACGCCGTCGCGGCCCCCGGCCATGAGCCCGTAGAGGTACGCGCGGCCGATCATGGTGTACCTGGCGCCCAGGGCGACCGACGCGACCACGTCGGCGCCGGACATGATCCCGGTGTCCAGGTGCACCTCGATGTCCTCGCCGACCTCCTTCACCACGCGGGGGAGGAGGTGGAAGGGCACCGGCGCCCGGTCGAGCTGGCGCCCGCCGTGGTTGGAGAGCGTCACCGCGTCCACGCCGAGGTCGGCGCACGCCTTCGCGTCGGCGACGGTCTGGACGCCCTTGACGACGAGCTTCCCGGGCCACTGCTCCTTGATCCACGCGAGGTCCGCGTAGTCCACGGTCGGGTCGAACATGGTGTCGAGGAGTTCGGCCACCGTCCCCGACCAGCGGTTGAGCGAGGCGAACGAGAGCGGTTCGGTGGTGAGCATGTCGAACCACCAGTGCGGCTTGCGCGCCATGTCGAAGAACGTGCGCGCGGTGATCGCGGGCGGGATCGCGAACCCGTTCCGCTTGTCTCGCAGCCGCGCCCCGGCCACGGGCACGTCCACCGTCACCAGGAGCGTGTCGAACCCGGCCGCCGCGGCCCGCTCGACCAGGGCCATCGACCGGTCGCGGTCCTTCCACATGTACAGCTGGAACCAGTGGCGCCCCTCGGGACCGCCGACCGCGGCGACCTCCTCGATCGGCGTGGTCCCCATCGTCGAGAGCGCGAACGGGATGCCCGCCGCGGCCGCCGCGCCGGCGCCCGCCGTCTCGCCCTCGGTGTGCATCATCCGCGTGAACCCGGTCGGCGCGATGCCGAACGGCAGCGCCGAGCGCTTCCCGAGCACGTCCCAGCCGGTGTCCACCTTCGAGACGTCCCGCAGGATCGCGGGGTGGAACTCGACGTCCTCGAACGCCTGCCGCGCCCGCGCGAGCGACAGCTCGCCCTCGGCCGCGCCCTCGGTGTAGTCGAACGCCGCCCGCGGCGTCCGCTGCTTCGCGATCGCGCGCAGGTCGGCGATGGTGAGCGCGGCGTTCAGGCGCCGCCGCTTCGCGTTGAAATCCGGCTTCTTGAAACGTATCAACGGGAGAATGTCGTGCGGGCGGGGGAACTGGCGCTTGGTGCTCATGCGGGGCCTATCGGATCTGGGGGCGGGGTGCGTCCCGGCCATTGTCGCCCGCGCCGAGAATTCCCGCGCGGGGACCCATCCGCACCCGCCCCGGCTCCGAATCCCAGGCGACCGGAGTTGACAAACGGCCTGGAGCGTGATGATGTCCACACAGGGGGATCCGAGGGCCTGGAGCACAGGCAGACCCCGCCTCACGGCGGTCGAGGAGGTGGGGATGCCCGCGCTGGAGCAGCTCCTGCACAGCACCGCGCTGGGCGACGAGCAGGCGTTCGCGACCCTCTACGACGAGGCCGCGCCGCGCGTGTACGGCCTCTGCCTGCGGGTCCTGCGCGACCCGGCCCAGGCCGAGGAGGTCGCCCAGGAGGTCCTGGTCGAGATCTGGCGCAACGCCACCCGCTTCGACGCCCGCCGCGGCTCCGCCGGCGCCTGGATCACCACCATCGCCCACCGCCGCGCCGTCGACCGGGTCCGGTCCGTCCAGGCGTCCGGCGAGCGCGAGCGCCGCACCGCCTACGGCGAGGAGGCCGGGTACGACGCGGTCGCCGAGACCGCCGCCGTCCGCCTGGAGCACCGCCAGGTCCGGCGCTGCCTCCAGACCCTCACCGAACTCCAGCGGCAGGCCGTCACCCTGGCCTACTACGGCGGCCACACCTACCGGCAGGTCGCCTCCCTCCTGGGCACCGCCGTGCCCACGGTCAAGTCGCGCATCCGCGACGGACTGCTCAAACTCCGCGACTGCCTGGAGGTGGCGCGATGACCGCCGATGTGCACGCCCTCATCGGCCCCTGGGCCGTCGACGCCGTCGACGACGACGAGCGGGCCATGGTCGAACGACACCTCGCCGAGTGCGACTCGTGCGCCCAGGAGGCCGCCGAACTGCGCGAGGCGGTGTGGCGCCTCTCCGACGCCACCATCGCCGACCCGCCGCCGCGCCTGCGCGCCCGCGTCCTCCACGCCGCCTCCCGCACCCGCCAGTCGGCCCCCGTGCCCGAACCCGAGCCCGAGCGCCGACCGGAGCCGAAGCGGCTCCGCCGCCACCGCGGGCTGCCGCGACTGCGGCTCGCCCTCGCCGCCGGGGCGCTCGCGGCCGTCATGGCCGTCGTCGGCGGCCTCGTCACCTGGTCGGTCATGCGGTCCCAGGAGCCCGGGGCCACCGACGCCGACCGGATCGCCGCGGTGCTCCAGGCCGGCGACGCCGAGGTCGGGACCGTCACCGCCGAAGGCGGCGGCGACGTCACCGTGGTCCGCTCCGAGGCCATGGACCAGGCCGTCGTGGTCGTCTCCGGCCTCGCCGCCATCGGCCAGGACCGCTCCTACCAGGTGTGGATGGTCGAACCCGACGGGCAGGTCTCCGCGGGCGTCATGGACCCGGGCGAGCGCTCGGCGACCATGCTCGTCTCCGGCCTCGGCGACGCCGAACTCGTCGGCGTGACCGAGGAGCCCGCGGGCGGCTCCGAGGTGCCGACCTCCCCGCTCGTCGCGGGCGTCTCGCTCCAGGGGTAGCCCCCTCTTCCCCTCGCGGGCCCGGCCGAAAAGCCGGGCCCGCCTGGTGTTTCATGCCCGAACACGGAAAAAATCCAAGAAAGTTCCGGCGCCGACCCATCCGCGGGCCGCCCGCCCCCGAATCAATGGCATGAGACCGACCACCGCCGCCGCATCCGCCGGCATCGCCTGCGCCGCAGTCGCCGTCGCGACCGCGCAGCTCGCGGCCGCCGCCGTGGCACCCGGCAGCGCGCCGATCGCCGCGATCGGCGCCGCGGTGGTCGACGCGGTCCCCGAACCCGTCAAGGAGTTCGCGATCCGCACCTTCGGGGCCAACGACAAGCTCGTGCTCCTGGCCGGGATCGGCGCGACCCTCGCCGTGCTCGCCGCGGCGACCGGCGTCGTCGCCCGCCGACGCCTCTGGGTCGGCTACGCCGTCCTGGCCCTCCTCGGCGGGGCGGGTGCGGCAGCCGCCCTCACCCGCCCCGCCGCCTCCCCCTCGTGGGCCGTGCCGTCACTCGCCGGCGCCGCCTGCGGCGCGGTCGTCCTCGCGCTGCTGCTCCGCGGACGCCCGGACCGCGCCGATGGGAGCCCCGCCGCGCCCGGCCGGTCCGTCGACCGCAGGGGCGTGCTCATCGCCCTCGCGGGCGCCGGCGTCGCCGGCGCGGCGGGGTGGCGCCTCGGCGGCACCGGCGGCATCGAGGACGCCCGCAGCGCCGTCACCCTCCCCGAGCCCGCCTCCGTCGGTCCCGCCGGCACCGGCCTCGACATCGAGGGCATCACCCCCTACCTCACCCGCAACGCCGACTTCTACCGCGTCGACACCGCGCTGGTCCTGCCGCGCGTCGCCCCCGCCGACTACCGGCTGCGCATCACCGGCCGGGTCGCCAACCCCATGGAGCTCACCTACCAGGACCTCCTCGACCGCGACCTCGCCGAACGCGAGATCACGATCTCCTGCGTCTCCAACGAGGTCGGCGGCACCCTCGCCGGGAACGCGCGCTGGCTCGGCGTCCCCCTCGGCGAGCTCATCGCCGAGGCCGGGCCCGAACCCGGCGCCGACCAAGTGGTGTCGCACTCCGCCGACGGCTGGACCGCCGGGACCCCCACCGCCGTGTGCACCGACGGGCGCGACGCCCTCGTGGCCGTCGGCATGAACGGCGAGCCGCTGCCCCTCGAACACGGCTTCCCGGTCCGCATGATCGTCCCCGGCCTGTACGGCTACGTCTCGGCCACCAAGTGGCTCACCGAGATCGAGCTGTCCTCCTTCGACGACTACGACGCCTACTGGGTGCGCCGCGACTGGAAGGCCGAGGCCCCGATCAAGACCTTCTCGCGCATCGACACCCCCAAACCCCTCAAGACCGTCCCGGCCGGACCCACCGCGGTCGCCGGGGTGGCCTGGGCCCAGCAGCGCGGCATCGCCCGCGTCGAGGTCCGGGTCGACGAAGGCCCCTGGAACGAGGCCGAACTCGCGCCGGTGATCGGCAACGACACCTGGCGGCAGTGGAAGTGGACCTGGGAGGCCGAACCCGGCCGCCGCAAGTTGGAGGTCCGCGCCACCGACGGGGACGGCGCCGTCCAGACCGGGGAGCGGGTCACGCCCTTCCCCGACGGTGCCACCGGATGGCACTCGATCGTCCTGAACGCCGAATGAACCGCAGCGCAGCCGCCCTGCGAGGACTGGAACAGAGAGGCAAGACCATGAGAAACCGACTGCTGAACCGAGCGGGCGCCGTGCTCGCCGCCGCGGGCTGCGCCTTCGTCTTCACCGCGTGCTCCGACGGCGGCGACGACTCCTCCAGCGAGGACATGACGTCGAGCGAGGAGACCATGCAGGAGGAGACGACTGGGGAGATGGCGCCGGCCGGGGAGTTCGGTGCGGCGTGCTCGGCGGTCCCGGCCGACGGGGAGGGCTCCTTCACCGGCATGGCCGACGACCCGGTCGCCACCGCCGCGTCCAACAACCCGGTCCTGTCCACGCTCGTCACCGCGGTGGGCGAGGCCGACCTGGTCGACACGCTCAACTCGGCCGAGGACATCACCGTCTTCGCGCCCACCAACGACGCCTTCGCCAAGATCCCCGAGGCCGACCTCAACGCCGTCCTCGCCGACCAGGAGACGCTCACCAGCATCCTCACCTACCACGTCGTGCCCGGCCAGCTGGCGCCCGACGCGCTCGCGGGCGAGCACACCACCCTCCAGGGCGGCACGCTCAACGTCGAGGGCTCGGGCGAGGAGTTCACCGTCAACGGCGAGGCCGCCGTGGTCTGCGGCAACGTCCAGACCGCGAACGCGACCGTGTACATCATCGACACCGTCCTCATGCCCGCCTAAGGGGTTCCGGGGACCGCCTCCGGGCGGTCCCCGGTCCGCAGGCCGCCCAGGACCCGGTCCAAAGCGAGGGCGGCCTGCTCCAGCGTCTCCTCGTCCCCGGTCCGCGCCAGCCACAGCGCGGTCTCGTTCATCGCCCCCGACAGGAGCCGCGCCAGCGGCTCGACCGGCTGCTCCTCGATGACCCCGGCCCCGACCAGCGACGCCAGTGCCTCCTCCAGGTGCCGTCCCGAGGACGCCTCGTCCATGGCCCGCCACTCGTCCCAGCCCAGCACCGTAGGACCGTCGACCAGCAGGATCCGGCTCACCGACGGGTCGGTCCCGGCCGCCAGGAACGCCCGGCAGCCCGCCCGCAGCTGCTCCCAGAGGTCCGCCCGCGCGTCCGCTTCGGCCGCGACGCGCTCGCCCAGCTCCTCCTGGACCTCGGCGACCACGGCCCGGAACAGCCCGAGCTTGCTCCCGAAGTGGTGGTACGCCGCGCCCTTGGTGACGCCCGCGCCCTGTGCGACCTCGCTGAGGACCACGTCGTGGTACCCGTCGGCGGCGAACCGGCGCCGGCCCTCCGCCAGGAGCGCGCGCCGCGTCGCCTCCCGCTGCTCGACCCTCGTCATTCGGCCTCCCTCTCGCATACCCGGGGTATGTTAACATCGAATTCCACATACCCAGGGTATGTGAAACCGATCGGAAGGGACCCTGCCATGACCGTCAAGCTCACCGGCTTCTACCCGGTGCTCGCCACCGGCGACGTCGCCGCCACCAGCGACTTCTACATCCGCCACTTCGGCTTCGAGGCGGTCTTCACCGCCGACTGGTACGTCAGCCTGCGCCGCCCCGACGCGCCGCACTACGAACTCGCGGTCCTCGACGCCTCCCACCCGACGATCCCCGCGGGCCACCGCGAACGCCTGCGAGGCGGCCTCCTCCTCAACTTCGAGGTCGACGACGTCGACGCCGAGCACGCCCGCCTCGTCGGCGCGGCCGGGCTGCCCGAACTGCTCGCTCTGCGCACCGAGGACTTCGGCCAGCGCCACTTCATCGTCGCGGCTCCCGACGGCGTCATGGTCGACGTCATCACCGTCATCCCGCCCAGCGAGGAGTACGCCGAGCAGTACGCCCCCGGCCACGAGCCCGCGTGAACGCGACGACCGGGCGCCCCCCGCAGGGGACGCCCGGCCGTCCGGTCCCGGTCAGACCTCGATGTGCGAGCCGATGATCATCGTGCGGTCGCGCGGCAGCCGGAAGTGCTCGGCCGCGTCCGCGGTGATGTGCGAGGTGGCGATGAACAGGTGCTTGCGCCAGGTCGCCATCGTCTTCTGGCGGCCCGGCTTGAGCTGGATCGTCGACAGGAAGTACGTGGCCCGGTCGAGGTTGAGGCGCCGCCCCTCGGCCTGCTCGGGGTCGATCGCCTCCAGCGCGCGCGGCACGTCCGGGGTCTCCATGTACCCGAAGCGGGCGGTCACGTGGATGACCGCGTCGCGGTCGTCGCCGAGCTGGTCGACGCACAGCCGGTCGGCCTCGGCGACCCTCGGCACCGGCTGCGTCTCGACCGAGAGGACGACGATCTGGGCGTGCCGGGCGTGGTTCTGCTCCAGGTTGGCGCGCAGCGCCAGCGGCGCGCTCTGCTTGCCGCGGTCGAGGAACACCGCCGTCCCGGGCACCCGGGCGGCCTTCGGCTCGCCCTCGCGCAGGTGGTCGACGAACTCGCGGAGCGACCCCTCGCGGCGCCCGCGCTCGCCGGTGACGACCTCGCGGCCCTTCTGCCAGGTGATCATGACGGTGAACGCGAGCAGGCCGATGAGCAGCGGCAGCCACGCGCCGTGGACGATCTTCGTCGAGCTGGCGGCCAGGAACGCCGTCGTGATCGCGATGAGGAGCCCGCCGCCGGTCGCCAGGAGCCACTTCGGCGCGCCCCAGCGGGCGCGGGCGACGTACAGGAACAGGAGCACGACGATGACGATCGTCCCGATCACCGCCATGCCGTACGCGAACGCCAGCGCCTCGGAGGTCCGGAACGCGAACACCAGGACCAGCACGGACACCATGAGCAGCCAGTTGATCCACGGCACGTAGATCTGCCCGTACTGGTGCTCGGAGGTGTGGGCGATGCGCAGGCGCGGCAGGTAGCCCAGTTCGGACGCCTGCGACGCCACCGAGAACGCGCCGGAGATGACCGCCTGCGCGGCGATGACGGTGGCGACGGTGGTGAGCACCAGCAGCGGGATGCGCAGCGCTTCGGGCGCGAGCAGGAAGAACGAGCCGGAGATGTTCCCGGTGTCCTCCAGGATGAGCGCGCCCTGGCCCATGTAGTTGAGCATGACCGCGGGGAAGACGATCCCGATCCACGCCTTGGAGATCGGCTTTCGCCCGAAGTGGCCCATGTCGGCGTACAGGGCCTCGGCGCCGGTGAAGGTGAGGATGACCGCCGCGAGGGCGAAGAACGCGACGCCGAAGTTCCCGAACACGAAGTCGATCGCGTACGTCGGCGAGAGCGCCCTGAGGATCGCGGGGTTGCCGGCGATCCCGCCGATGCCCAGGAGCGCGAGCGCGGCGAACCAGACGCCCATGATCGGGCCGAACCAGCGGCCGATGACGTGCGTGCCGCGCTTCTGGAGCGCGAAGAGCATGACGATGATGACCGCGGTCGCGGGGATGATGACGGCGTCGAGGCCGGAGCTGACGGTCTTGATCCCCTCGACCGCGGAGAGCACCGAGATCGCGGGCGTGATCATCGAGTCGCCGAGGAACAGGGCCGCGCCGAAGATGCCCAGGGCCGCGAGGGTGAGCGCGGCCTTGCGGCCGCGGCCGGAGGCGTGGCGGCGGATCAGCGTGATGAGGGCCATGATGCCGCCCTCGCCGTCGTTGTCGGCGCGCATGGCGATGCCGACGTAGAAGACGGTGACGATGATCGTGACCGACCAGAAGATGAGCGAGACGATGCCGTACACGTTCGCGGTGTTCACCGGGACCGGGTGCGGGTCGGCGGGGTTGAAGATCGTCTGGAGGGCGTAGATGGGGCTGGTGCCGATGTCGCCGTAGACGACGCCGAGCGCGCCGACCAGCAGGGCGAGGCGCAGCGGGCCGCCTTTTCGGGGGTGCCGCGGGGGCGCTCCGACCGGTGCGCGGTCGAGCGTGTCCTCGCTGGTTTGAGCGGTCACGTGAGCTCCTTTCGTGCCGCACGCTAGCGCGATCCCGCGGCGGAATGCCCTGTCCTGGCCGTATTTACGGGAATCCATACGCGTTCTTGACACCCGCCCCGGCGATCCATACGGCCTCTTGACACGCCGTCCCGAGGGTTCTCGGCGCGAACCCGGGACTCTTGTCGGTCCCCAGGGGCACCATTGAGCCCATGTCCGAACGAGCGCCGCGCGCAGCCCAGCCCCACGCCTCGCTCGCCCGGTTCTCCCCGGCCACGGCCTCCTGGTTCACCGGCGCCTTCGGCGCCCCCACCACCGCCCAGCAGGGGGCGTGGGCGGCCCTGGGGGAGGACCGGGACGTGCTCGTCGTCGCCCCCACCGGCTCGGGCAAGACCCTCGCCGCGTTCCTGTCGGCGCTCGACGCGCTCGCGACGGCGCCGGTCCCGGACGAGCCCAAGCGCCGCTGCCGCGTGCTCTACCTCTCGCCCCTCAAGGCCCTCGGCGTCGACGTCGAACGCAACCTCGCCGCGCCATTGGAGGGCATCCGCGCCGAGGCCCGCCGCCTCGGCCTGGACTTCCCCGAGATCCGCGTCGCCATCCGCTCGGGCGACACGCCCCAGAACGAGCGCCGCTCGATCGCCAACCGGCCGCCCGACATCCTCATCACCACGCCCGAGTCGCTGTTCCTCATGCTCACCTCGGGCGCCCGCGACGCCCTCGCCGGCGTCACCACGGTCATCCTCGACGAGGTCCACGCCGTCGCCGGGACCAAGCGCGGCGCGCACCTCGCGCTGTCCCTCGAACGGCTCGACGCCCGCCTCGATCAGCCCGCCCGCCGCATCGGGCTGTCCGCGACGGTCCGGCCCGTCGACGAGGTCGCGCGCTTCCTCTCCCCGCGCCGCGACGTCGCGGTCGTCCAGCCGCCCTCCGAGAAGCGCTGGGACCTGCGCGTGGTCGTCCCGGTCGAGGACATGTCCGCACTCGGCGACGCCCCCGCCGCGCCCTCCTCGCCCGACCCGCGCCGGACCGGCTCGATCTGGCCCCACGTCGAGGAGCGCATCGTCGACCTGGTGGAGGCCCACCGCTCCACCATCGTCTTCGCCAACGCCCGACGCGTGGCCGAACGCCTCTCCAACCGCCTCAACGAGATCGAGTACGAGCGCCGCCACGGCGCCCCGCTCCCGGAGGACCACGGCCCGGCCGCGACCATGGGCGGCTCGGGCGCCGCCGCGGGCGCCCCGCCCGTGCTCTCCCGCACCCACCACGGCTCGATCTCCAAGGAGCAGCGCGCCGAGGTGGAAGGCGACCTCAAGGCCGGGCGCCTGCCCGCCGTCGTCGCCACCTCCAGCCTCGAACTCGGGATCGACATGGGCGCGGTCGACCTCGTCGTCCAGGTCGAGGCCCCGCCCTCGGTCGCCTCCGGCCTCCAGCGCGTGGGCCGCGCCGGGCACCAGGTCGGCGCGGTCTCGCGCGGCGTCTTCTTCCCGAAGGTCCGCTCCGACCTCATCCAGTCCGCCGTCGTCGCCGAGCGGATGCGCGACGGCCGCATCGAGGCCCTGCGCGTCCCCGCCAACCCCCTCGACGTCCTCGCCCAGCAGATCGTCGCGATGGCCGCCATGGACGAGTGGGACGTCGGCGACCTCCTCGGACTCGTCCGCCGCGCCGCCCCCTTCGCGACCCTCCCCGACTCCGCGTTCGCCGCGGTCCTCGACATGCTCGCCGGCCGCTACCCCTCCGACGCCTTCGCCGAACTGCGCCCCCGCGTCGTGTGGGACCGCACCGCCGGAACGGTCGCCGGCCGCCCCGGCGCCCAGCGCCTCGCCGTCACCTCCGGCGGCACCATCCCCGACCGCGGCCTCTTCGGCGTCTTCCTGGCGGGCGCCGCCACCGGGCGTGGCGGCGGCCGGGTCGGCGAACTCGACGAGGAGATGGTCTACGAGTCCCGCGTCGGCGACGTCTTCACCCTCGGCACCTCCTCCTGGCGCATCGAGGACATCACCCGCGACCGCGTCATGGTCACCCCGGCGCCCGGCGTGCCCGGCCGCCTCCCGTTCTGGCACGGCGACGGCCTCGGCCGCCCCCTCGAACTCGGCCGCGGCCTCGGCGCGTTCGTCCGCGAACTCGCCGGCATGGACGACCGCGCCGCGCACGAGCGCCTGGCCGCCGCCGGACTCGACGACTGGGCCGCCCGCAACGCCATCGCCTACCTCGCCGAGCAGCGCGAGGCCACCGGCCTCGTGCCCGACGACCGCACGATCGTCGTCGAGCGCTTCCGCGACGAGATGGGCGACTGGCGCGTGGTCGTCCACTCCCCGTTCGGCGCCCAGGTCCACGCCCCGTGGGCCCTCGCCCTCGGCGAGCGCCTGCGCGCCCGCCACGGCGTCGACCCCCAGCTCATGCACCACGACGACGGCATCGTCCTGCGCCTGCCCGAGACCGACGCCGCCGAGGCCCCCCTGGGCGCCGACGACCTCCTGTTCGACCACCACGCGGTCGCCGGGCTCGTCACCACCGCCGTCTCCGGCACCTCCCTGTTCGCCTCCCGCTTCCGCGAGGCCGCCGCCCGCGCCCTGCTCCTACCGCACCGCCAGCCCGGCAAGCGCCAGCCCCTGTGGCAGCAGCGCCTGCGCTCCTCCCAGCTCCTGGAGGTCGCCGGGCAGTACCCGACGTTCCCGATCATCCTGGAGGCCGTCCGCGAAGTCCTCCAGGACGTCTACGACGTCCCCGGCCTGACCGAGCTCATGGCCGGACTCCAGTCCCGTGAGATCCGCATCGCCGAGGTCACCACCGCCGAGCCCTCGCCGTTCGCCCGCTCCCTCCTCTTCGGCTACGTCGCCCAGTTCATGTACGAAGGCGACACCCCGCTCGCCGAACGCCGCGCCGCCGCCCTCTCCCTCGACTCCCGCCTCCTCGCCGACCTCCTCGGCCAGGTCGAGCTCCGCGACCTCCTCGACCCCGACGTCCTCGCCCAGGTCGAGGCCGAACTCCAGTGGCGCACCGAGGACCGCCGCGCCCGCGACGCCGAGGGCGTCGCCGACCTCCTCCGCGTCCTCGGCCCCCTCACCGATGACGAACTCGTCGCACGCGGCGCCGATCCCGCCTGGGCCATCGCCCTCGCCGACGCCGGCCGCGCCTTCCGCGCCGACATCGCCGGACGGACCCACTGGGCCGCGGTGGAGGACGCCGCGCGCCTGCGCGACGCCCTCGGCACCGCGATCCCCGACCTCCCCGCCGCGTTCACCGAACCCGTGGACGACCCCCTCGGCGACCTCCTCGCCCGCTACGCCCGCACCCACGGCCCCTTCACCACCGCCGAAGCCGCCGCCCGCTTCGGCCTCGGCCCCGCCGTCGCCGAATCCGCCCTCCGCCGCCTCGCCCCCGACAAGCTCGTCGAAGGCGAGTTCCGGCCCGGCGGCGACCACCTCGAATGGTGCGACGCCGCCGTCCTGCGGCGCCTGCGCCGCCGCTCCCTCGCGGCCCTGCGCAAGGAGCTCGAACCCGTCCCGCCCGCCGCGCTCGCCGAGTTCCTGCCCCACTGGCAGCACTTGGGGGACAAGGAGACCGGCGCCGACGCGCGCCTCGAAGGCGTCGACGGCCTCGCCCGCGCCGTCGAGCAGCTGCAAGGCGCCGCCGTCCCCGCCTCGGCCCTGGAGCAACTCATCCTCCCCGCCCGCGTCGAGGACTACCGCCCCGCGATGCTCGACGAGCTCACCGCCGCGGGCGAAGTCGTGTGGGCCGGCGCGGGTGCACTGCCCGGGCAGGACGGCTGGATCGCGCTCGCCCTCGCCGAGACCGCCCCGCTCCTCCTCCCGCCGCCCCAGGAGCGCGAGGCCACCGGCCTCCACGGCGCCCTCCTCGCCGCCCTCGACGGCGGCCACGGCCTCTTCTTCCGCCAGCTCGCCGACCGCGTCCGCGCAGACGGCCACCAGGACGCGACCGAGGCCGACCTCACCGCGGCCCTGTGGGACCTGACCTGGTCCGGGCGCCTCACCAACGACACGCTCGCGCCCCTGCGCGCCCTCCTCGGCGCCGGACGCACCCCCGGGTCGACCTCCCACCGGACCCGCCGCGCGGCCCCGCGCGCCCGCTACGGCGGCGGCTGGCGCGGCCTGAACCAGCAGGCCACCGCGGGCGGCCCCACGGTCGCGGGCCGCTGGTCGCTCCTGCCCGCGCCCGAACCCGACCCCACGGTCCGCGCCCACGCGCTGGCCCACACGCTCCTCGACCGGCACGGCGTGGTCACCCGCGGCGCCGTCGCGGCCGAGGGCGTCGAGGGCGGCTTCGCAAAGGTCTACCGGGTGCTCTCGGCGTTCGAGGAGTCCGGGAAGGCCCGCCGCGGCTACGTGGTCGACGGCCTCGGCGCGGCCCAGTTCGCGGTCGAAGGGGCCGTGGACCGCCTGCGCGCCACCGCCGCCGACCGCGACCGCGGCGGCCTCGGCCCCGCGGTGGTCCTGGCCGCGGCCGACCCCGCGAACGCCTACGGCGCCGCCCTGCCCTGGCCCGAGTCGGCCACCGGGCACCGGCCGGGCCGCAAGGCCGGGGCGCTCGTGGTCCTCGTCGGCGGCGAGCTCGCCCTCTACCTCGAACGCGGCGGCAAGAGCCTCCTCGCCTGGCCCGCAGGGCAGATCGAGGACGACCCGCGCCTGAACGCCGCCACCACGGCCCTCGCCGAAACGGTTCGGGCCGGGCGCGCCGGGACCCTCCACATCGAACGCGTCAACGACGCCTTCGCGCCGGGATCGCCGCTCGCGCCCGCCCTGCGCGGGGCCGGGTTCCACGCCACGCCGCAGGGATTCCGCCTGCGGCCCTAGGGGGCAGCGCAGGGACGCCGGCTCCGCGCAACGCGGGCGCGTCGCCGGTCAGCGGCGCCTGCCGATGCGCATCCAGTAGTCCTGCCGGCCGGTGTCGACCGGGAGCGTCGGACCGCGGAAGCCGTTGAGGCGGTTGAGCATGAACTCCATCGGCCCCGCCTGGCCCGAGGCGCGGTAGAACTCCAGGGCCCAGAGCCCGTTGACGATCACCAGGCAGCGCAGCCGCTCCTCGATCCCGGGCTCGCCCGCGAGGAGGTCGAGGTCGTGGTCGGCCTGGACGCGGGTGCTCGGCATGGCCGGCGCCCACAGGACGTACCTGGCGAGCTCCCACAGCGGGTCGCCGAACATCGCGGCCTCCCAGTCGAAGACCCCGGCGATGCGGTCGTCTCGGACCAGGAAGTTGTCGGGGCCGAGGTCGCCGTGGATGAGCTTGCGGACCTCGGGGAGCCCGGCGGCGATGCCGTGGGCGGTGTCGGCGAGCTCCGCGGCCATGGCGGCGTCCTCGGGGTGGCCGAGGCCGTCCCAGCTTTCGGGGAGGAGCGCGCGCAGCTGCGCGGCCCACGTCCCGTGCGGCGCGCGCCCGGTGGCGGGGTCGAAGGACCCGAACCCCGCGGTGCCGTCGAGGTCCACCGCGGCGATGTCCTCGACGAGGGCCCGCACCGCGGGCGCCATGCGCCGCTGCACCTCCGGATCGGCGCCGGTGAGGTGCTCGCCCGCGACCCGCTCGGAGACGCAGGCGAAGGTGCCGTGTCTTTCCGTGCTGTCGCCGGCCGAGTCCTCGCCGACCGGCCCGACGTGCACGACCTCGGGGACCGGGACGGGCGTGTCGCGCAGCCGCGCCGCGGCCCAGGCGTCCCGGTCGAAGCCGTCGCGGCGCGGGGCGAGCCGCAGGACCAGGTCGCGGCCGTCGGCGCGGAAGGCGAACGCCTGCGAGACCTCGCCTCCGGTCAGAGGCGTCCATTCGGTGACCGGTCCGAGCAGGCCGCGCATCGCCTGCGCGGCCTCCTCGCCGGTGTATGCGGTCTTCATCGGCTCCAGGCTAGGCCCGGGCCGGGGACCGGACCAAGTGGATTTACCAGGTCACCGGGAGCTCGCCGACGCCGTAGAAGTTCTGGTCGGTCCGCAGCGGCACCTGCGCGGCGGGCACGGCCAGGCGCAGGCCCGGCAGGCGCCGGATCAGGTGCTCGAAGGCGATGCGCATCTCGACCCGGGCCAGCTGCTGCCCGAGGCACTGGTGGACGCCGTGGCCGAAGGTCATGTGGCCCTTGGCGTCTCCGGCCACGTCGAACACGTCAGGTTCGTCGAAGTGCGCGCCGTCGCGGTTGGCGGTCTGCACCGAGACGGTCATGAACTCCCCGGCGGCGATCCGCTCGCCCTCGAACTCGAAGTCCTCCCCGGCCTGGCGGATGATGCCGGTGTGGATGACGCCGACGTACCGCAGCAGCTCCTCCACGGCGTTCGCCATCAGCTCGGGCCGCTCGCGCAGGAGGTCCCACTGGTCGCGGTTCTCCAGCAGCGCCATGGTGCCGAGCCCGATCATCTTGGCGGTGGTCTCGTGCCCGGCGACGAGCAGGAGCATCGCCATGCCGATGACCTCCTCGTCGCTCAGCTCCGCATCGGCGGCGAGGTCGGACAGGAGGTCGTCCTGCGGCTCGGCCCGCTTCGCGGCGGCGAGCTCGGCGATGAAGCCCATGATGCGCATGCTCGCCTCGGCCTTCTCCTCGGCCGAGACGGTCATGGTCATGACCGTGGCGGCGTCGGTGGTGAAGCGCTCCTGGTCGGCGCGGGGCACCCCGAGGAGTTCGGAGATCACCAGGGCCGGCACGGGGAGCGCGAACTCGGCCACGAGGTCCGCCCCGCCGCCGGCCGCCTCCAGCGCGTCGAGGCGCTCCTCCACGATCTCGGCGACGCGCGGCTCCAGCAGCCGCATGCGGCGGACGGTGAAGACGCCGGTGAGCTTGCGGCGCAGGCGGGTGTGGTCCGCGCCGTCCATCTCGATGAACATGCCGGGCGTGACCGGCAGCGGGCCCTCGTAGTCGCCTATGGCCTCGACCTGCGGCATCGGGATCGGGACCTTGATCGGGGCCGTCAGCCGGGACTTGAAGCGGGTGTCGGCGAGGACCTTGCGGCCCAGGCGGTGGTCGGTGACGATCCAGCCGAGGGTGCCGTCGGGGAAGTAGCGCAGGCGCCGCAGGGGCGCCTCGCGGTGGAGGGCCATGAGGGCGGCGGGCGGGTCGTAGCGGGACTCGCGGTCGAGCGGGATGCCGTAGGGGACGGTGTCGGTCACGGGGGTCTCCTCTTGGGGACGAAGTGCGGTGCCTTTCTGCGTATAAACATAATATACGTATATGCGTGACCGCAAGCCCCCCTGGCGCGTTCACAAGCCGCCCAACGCGACCGGAGGCACGCACTGTGACCGGACCCGCCGCGCACCGCGACACCCCGTCAACCGATCGGCACCGGACGGCTACCCTCTGGCATGCGCACCTGGCAGACCGAATCCGCGCCCTGGCGCCACGGCCCCTGGTCGATCGAGCGGCGCGGCGGGGAACTCGCCGACATCGGGTACGACGACCGCCGCGTCCTCCGCGCCGTCGGCCTCACCGGCCGCGACCGCGACGGCAACCACCTCACCTGGCAGACCGAGGTCCTGGACGACACCGACCGGCTCCGCCTCTCCGTGCGATGCGACGGCGCCCCGCTCGCCGGCACGCTCACGGCCGCACCGGAAGGCGACGCGCTCGCGATCACCCTCGATCTCGCGCCGGACCCTGAAGCCGAGGCGCCCTGCACCACCGAGGGCACCGGCCTGACCGCCCTCCACCCCGCACGGCTGGCCGGAACCGCACTGCGCGTCCGCCGCCCCGACGGCACCACCGCGGACACCGGGTTCCCCGCCGGCATCGTCACCGATCGGATCACCGACATCGCCGCCCTCGCCTGGGAGCACGACGGCCTCGCCGTCGACCTCTCGTGCACCGGCGCCGCGTTCGCCATGGAGGACCGTCGCCAGTGGACCGGCGCCGCCTTCGCCACCGGTCCGCGGTCCGAACCGCACGACCTCGCCCCGGGCGACCGCCTCCGCCAGACCCTCACGCTCACCGCGACCGCACGCGGCCCCGCCGCCGCGACCGGTGCCGAGCCCCGCATCGTGCTCGTCCCCGGCGGCCTGTTCCCCGAGATCGCCCTCGGTGCCGCCACCGCACCGTCCTCCGAGGCCGACCCGGCGCCCGGACTGCCGCTCCTCGGCGGCACCGTCCTCGTCGAACTCGACCTCCGCACCCCGAACTGGCCCGCCGCGCTCGAACGCGCCGCGAGCGCCGGGCTGCCCCTGGACGTGCGCGTCACCGTCCCCTGGTCCGGCTCGGACCTCACGATCCTCACCGATTTCCTCGCGCCCCATGCGATCGCGCGTATCGCCGCGTTCGACCCCGACACCCGCACCGCGAACCCCGCCGTCTTCGCCGCCCTCCGCGCGGCCCTGGACCAGGCCGGGCTCCGCCCGCCGCTCGTCGCCGGCACCCGCGGGGACCTCGCCGACCTGCTCCGCCACCCGGACGCGGTACCCGACGACGCCGAGGCCGTCGCCTTCAGCGTCGCGCCCCTGACCTGCGACGCCGGCACGGAGCACCTGCTCGAATCGGTCCCGGTGCAGCGCCTGGCCGCCCGGCAGGCCGTCGCCGCGGCGGGCGGGCGCCTCGTCCTCATCGGACCGGTCACGCTGCGGCCCCGCGCCGCGGCGGGCGCGCCGCTCATGTCCACCCGCGCCGACCTCGCCGACGGCTACGGCGCCGAGTTCACCGGCGCCGCCGACCCGCGCCAGGCCGACGACCCCCTCACCGCCTGGACGATCGCCGCAGCCGCGGCCCTCGCCGTGCCCGGCGTCGGCGGCCTCGCCTGGTACGAGGAGTGGGGCCCGCGCGGCGTCCGCTCGGCCGCGGGCGACGCGTACCCGGTCGCGGCCGTCCTGGAGACCCTGGACGAGATGTCGGCGGGGGAGCTGCTGTGGGCCGAGACCCCCGACGAGCTGATCTGGGCCCTCGGTTCGCGCACCGGCTCGCGCGTCCGCATCGCCGTCGCCAACCTCGACCGCCGCCCCCGCGCGTTCGCCATCGCGTTCGGCGAGGAGGAGCTGAAGCTCTTCCTCGGCCCCCTGGGCTGGGCCGTCATCGACTGAGGCACTGCCGCGGCCGATCCCGGCGCGCGACGTGAGTGGTGCTTTAGGATCGTCCTCATGAGCACTGCGCTGGTCATCGGGTTGGGCGACATGGGGGACCGGGTCGCGGCCGGTCTCGCCGCGAGCGGGTTCGTCGGGCGGGTGGTCGTCGCCAGCCGCTCCGAGGCGAACCTGCGGCAGGTCGCCGCGGTCGTCGCGAGCGCGTCCGACACCCTCGTGGAGGCCGCGCCGCTGGACGCGACCCGCTTCGAGGACGTGGCCGCGCTCCTGGAGCGCACCCGCCCCGACCTCGTCGTCCAGTGCGCCTCGCTGCGCAGCCCGTGGGGGCTCGCCGACCGCGCCGACCCGGCCGCGGCGGCGGTCGTGGCCGCGGGGCTCGGCATCCGCCTGCCCTACCAGGTCCCCGTGGTGCGCAACGTGATGCGCGCGGTCCGCGAGACCGGACTCGCCGCGCCGGTCGCGAACCTGTCCTTCCCCGACGTCACCGGCCCGGTCCTGGAGCGCATCGGGCTCGCGCCCGCGCTCGGCCTCGGGAACGCCGGCATGATGCTCCGCCGCGTGCGCGCCGTCCTCCGCGAGGAGGCGAACGGCGTCATCCCGCCGCTGGTGCGCGTCGTCGGCCACCACTCGCAGCTCACCGGCGTCATGACCTCCGAGGACCCCGGCGAGGAGGGCCGCTGCCGCGTCTTCCTCGGCGAGGAGGGCCGCCGCGACGACGGGGCCGCCTACCGCGGCCCCGGGATCGACCCGGGCCTGCGCTGGAACTTCCTCACCGCCGCCGCCACGCTGCCCGTCCTCGAAGCGCTGCTGCCGGAGTCCAAGGTGCTGCGCTGGTCCGTGCCCGCGCCGAACGGCCTCCCCGGCGGCTACCCGGTGCGCATCCAGAGCGGCGCGGTGGAACTCGACCTCCCGCGCGGGCAGTCCCTCAAGGACGCGGTGGCGTTCAACGAGCGGCTGGCCGAGGGCGACGGGGTCGCGCGCGTCGACGCCGACGGCACCGTCCACTTCACCGACGCCGCCCGCGAGGCCGTGGCGAAGGTCGCCCCCGACCTGGCAGAACCGCTCGCGCTCGACGACATGGACGCCCGCGCCGCGCGCCTCGACGAGGTGCTCGGGCTCTGACGCCTATCCGGCGCCGGTCACGTCCCGCAGCGCGGCCAGCGCCTCGCGCATGAGGACCCCGAGGTCGCGGGGCTCGGACTCGGCGAGCCACTGGGCGTGCGCGACCTTGAAGACCGCCACGCCCGACTCGGCCGCGAGGCTCGCGGCGGGCTCGGCCACGCCGCGCTTGCGCAGGCCCTCGGCCAGCGACTCGGCCAGTGTCGACAGCTTGATCGACTCGCGTTCGCGCAGCTCGGCGTTGGCGGCGACCACCGCGTGGCGGCGCCGCGAGTAGTCGTGCCTGCCCTCGAAGAACGCGGCGACGGCGTCGAGGACCACGGACACGGTCGCCATCGGCTCCGCGGTGTCCGGCGCCTCCTCCAGGGCCTTGTCGAAGCCGGTCACCAGCGGGTTCGCGTCGGGGAACAGCACCTCGCGCTTGTCGGCGAAGTGCCGGTAGAAGGTCCGCTCGGTGAGCCCGGCCCGCCCGGCGATCTCGGCGACGGTGACCTGTTCGAATCCGCGCTCGGTGAACAGCGCCAGAGCCGCCTCCTCGAGGCGTCCGCGCGCGTTCGGCTCCCACCGTCCCATGCCGCCGATCCTACCGATGTCAGACACTGACGTCACCGTGCTACGGTTCAAGTCGCAAGGTTCATGTCAGGAACTGACATCAGGCCGGGTCCGCCCGGCCCTACCAGGAGGTCTCCTCATGCACGTCTTCATCACCGGCGCGTCCGGCTGGATCGGCTCCGCGGTGCTCCCCGAACTGCTCGGCGCCGGGCACCGCGTCACGGCCCTCGCCCGCTCCGACGCCTCCGCCGCCGCGCTCGCCGCGGCCGGCGCCGAGGTCCGGCGCGGCACCCTCGACGACCTCGACGTCCTGCGCGACGCCGCGCTCGCCGCCGACGCGGTCGTCCACCTCGCCTTCAAGCACGACATCGCGTTCACCGGCCGCTTCGACGAGGCCGTGGCCGCCGACCGCGCCGCCGTCGAGGCGATCGGCGAAGCGCTCGCCGGCACCGGCAAGGCGTTCGCCGCCGCCTCGGGCGCGCCCGTGTCCGACGGCGCGGTCCTCACCGAGGCCGACGGCCACGAGACCGACCCCGGCGCCACCGGCCCGCACGCCCGCTTCGCCGTGGCCGAGTACGTCCTGGGCCTCGCCGAGCGCGATGTCCGCTCGATGGTGCTCCGCTTCCCGCCCACCGTGCACGGCGAGGGCGACTACGGCTTCGTCGCCGCCTTCGTCGCCGTCGCCCGCGAGCGCGGCCTCTCCGGCCACCTCGGCGAGGGCGCCAACCGCTGGGCCGCCGTGCACCGCTCCGACGCCGCCGCTCTCGTGCGGCTCGCGATCGAGCGCGCCCCCGCGGGCACGACGCTCCACGCCGTGGACGACGAAGGGGTCCCGGTCCGCGACATCGCCGCCGTGATCGGTCGCCGCCTCGGCGTCCCCACCGCCTCCATCGCCCCCGAGGACGCGGGCGCCCACTTCGGATGGCTCGCCGCCTTCGCCGGCAGCGACCGCGCCGCGTCGAGCACCGCCACCCGCCGGGTCCTCGACTGGAAGCCGACCGGTCCGGGCCTGCTGGAGGACCTGGAGCAGGGCCACTACTTCGCGGCCCGTCCGTCCGGAAGCGAATAGGCCCCGCGCCGGCGGCTACTTCCCCAAGCGCCGGATAGATCCGCCCCGAGCACGCATACTGGGGTGGTTTCGGGGCTGAATGGGGAGGTGGATGCCATGCGCGCGTTGACCGTCGAGCCGGGCGTCAAGGGTTCGCTGTCGCTGCAGGAAGTCGACGAGCCGGTGGCCGGTCCGGGGGAGCTGCTGGTCGACGCCGTCGCGCTGGGCGTGTGCGGCACCGACCGCGAGCTCGCCGACGGCGACTACGGCTGGGCGCCGCCGGGCGCGGACCGCCTCATCATCGGGCACGAGTCGCTCGGGCGCGTGCGCGAGGCCCCCGAAGGGAGCGGGTTCGCGCCCGGCGACCTCGTCGTCGGCGTGGTCCGGCGCCCCGACCCCGAGCCGTGTGGCGCGTGCGCGCGCGGCCTGTTCGACAACTGCCGCAACGGGAACTACACCGAGCGCGGCATCAAGGAGATCCACGGCTACGCGAGCGAGGTGTGGACGGTCGAGGCCGAGTACGCGGTCCGGCTCGACCCCTCGCTCGCGGACGTCGGGGTGCTCCTGGAGCCGATGAGCGTGCTCGTCAAGGCGTGGGAGCAGATCGACAAGGTCGGCGGCCGGTCCTGGTTCGACCCGAAGTCGGTCCTGGTGACCGGCGCGGGCCCGATCGGGCTCCTCGCGGCGCTCATCGGCGCCCAGCGCGGGCTCGACGTCCACGTCCTCGACCGCGCGCCCGACGGGCACAAGCCCGAGCTGGTGGGCGCGCTCGGGGCGACCTACCACTACGAGGGCCTGCCGAAGGCGCTCGAGCAGGTGGTGCCCGACATCGTCATCGAGGCCACGGGCTCGGAGGCGCTGGTGTTCGACGCGATGGCCGCGAACGGCGCGTTCGGGGTCACCTGCCTGACGGGGGTCTCGCCCGCGGGCCGGCGCATGAACATCGACGCGGGCAGCCTCAACCGCGACATCGTCCTGGAGAACGACGTGGTCGTGGGCTCGGTCAACGCCAACCTCGACCACTGCGCGCGCGCCGCGACGGCGCTCGCGGAGTCCGACCGCGACTTCCTCAAGGGCCTCATCACGAAGCGGGTCCCGCTCGGGGAGTACCAGGACGCGTTCCACGCCGGGTCCGGCGAGGTCAAGGTCGTCATCGACATCGAAGGGGCCGCGTAGCGGTGGGTTTCCGCGATTGCCAGCCGGGCGGCAGGTACGTACGATCGAGCCATGCATAAGAAAGCGCTTGCTCATAGTGCTGCATACCGGGCAGAAATGCTCGAAGGCGCCCGTCCGGCGCGATCGGTCCTCCGCCTCCTCCGCCGCCGCCCCTGGCGGCTGACCGCGGCGTTCGCCGCGTTCGCCGTCAAGGAGGTCCCGCTGTGGTTCCTCCCGGTGGTCACCGCCGCGATCATCGACCTCGTCTCCACCGGGGGCTCGGTCACCGCGGTCCTCGGCTGGCTGGCCGTGGCCGTGGTCCTGCTGATCCAGAACTACCCCAACCACATCGTGTACACCCGCAACTTCATGACCGTCGTGCGCGACACCGGCGCGGACCTCCGCAACGCCCTCGCCGCGCGCCTCCAGAGCCTGTCGATCGGCTACTACACGCGCACCAGCGCCTCGATCGTCCAGAACAAGGTCGTGCGCGACGTCGAGAACATCGAGCAGATGCTCCAGCAGATGACCCACCCGCTGCTGTCGTCCGTCATGGTCCTGACCGGCGCGATCACCATGACCGCCATCGCCGTCCCGCAGTTCCTGCCGATCTACGCGCTCACCGTCCCGATCGCGATCGGCCTGCGCGCGGCCCTCAAGCGCCGCTCGCGCGCCCGCAACGAGCGGTTCCGCCGCGAGATGGAGGGCTTCGCCGCCCAGGTCGGCGAGATGGCCTCGCTCATCCCCGTCACGCGCGCGCACGGCCTGGAGCAGACCGCGGTCTCGCGCGTCGCCAGCGGCGCCGACGGCGTCCGCCGCGCCGGGCTCCACCTCGACATGCTCAACGGGCACGTCGCCTCGATCTCGTGGGTCACCATGCAGGTCCTCGGCGTCGGCTGCCTCGGCCTCGCCGCGGTCTTCGCCCTCACCGGGTTCCTCCCCATCAGCCCCGGCGAGGTCGTGCTCCTGTCGACCTACTTCGCGCTGCTCACCCAGGGCCTGACGAACCTGCTCATGCTCATCCCGATCGGCGCCCGCGGCATGGAGTCCGTGCGGTCCATCGCCGAGGTGCTCCAGGACCCCGACATCGAGCAGAACGAGGGCAAGCGCCCCGTCGCCGCCGTCGAGGGCCGCCTGGTCCTCGAACACGTCTCGCACCGCTACGAGGGCGCCGACACCGAAGCGGTGCAGGACGTCTCGCTTGACATCCCGGCCGGCACCACGGTCGCGTTCGTCGGCTCCTCCGGCTCGGGCAAGTCCACCCTGCTCAACCTGGTCCTCGGGTTCGTGCGGCCCACCTCGGGCCGCATCCTCCTCGACGGCACCGACATGCAGGAGCTCGACCTGCGCACCGCCCGCCGCTTCACCTCGGTGGTGCCGCAGGAGTCGGTCCTCTTCGAGGGCACCATCCGCGAGAACGTCGGCTACGGGATGCCCGACGCCGGCGAGGACCGCATCGTCGCGGCCCTCAAGGACGCCAACGCTTGGGAGTTCGTGCGCCACCTGCCCGACGGCCTCGACACCGTCGTGGGCGAGCGGGGCGCGCGGCTGTCCGGCGGCCAGCGCCAGCGCCTCGCCATCGCCCGCGCGCTGGTGCGCGACCCGCGCGTCCTCCTCCTCGACGAGGCCACCTCCGCGCTCGACCCCGAGGCCGAGGAGCTGGTCAAGGAGGCCCTGGGCCGGCTCATGCGGGGCCGCACCACCCTGGTGGTGGCACACCGGCTCTCGACCATCCGCCAGGCCGACGTCATCGTCGTCCTCGACCGCGGCCGCATCGCCGAGCAGGGCTCCCACACCGAGCTCCTCGACGCCGACGGCCGCTACGCCCACATGCACCTGACCCAGACCGGCGCCCGCTGATCGACACTGAAGGGCGGGCCGCGGATGCGGCCCGCCCTTCAGTTCACCCTCCTACGCGGGCAGGTTCCACACCTGCGTCCAGAGGCCGTTGCAGTCGTAGATCTGGAGCTTCGTGCCGTCGGCGGTGCCGCCCGCCGAGATGTCCAGGCAGCGGCCCGACTGCGGGTTGAGCAGCGAGCCGTTCGACTGCGGCGTCCATATCTGGGCCCCCGAGCCGTTGCACTCCCAGAGCTGGACCTTGGTGCCGTTCGCCGTGCCCTGCGCGTCGACGTCGAGGCACTTGCCGAACGCGCGGAGCGAGCCGTCGGCGTACCGCGACCAGTCCTGGCCCGAGGCCACCCCGCACGCGTAGATCTGCGCCGCGTTCCCGTTCGCCGCGGTGTTGGTGTCCACGTCGAGGCACTTGCCCGTCTGCGGGTTCACCACCGCGCCCGTCGCGCCGGGCACCGTGCCGATGCCGAACCGCACCTCGCACTGGTTGTTCTGCCCCAGCCAGGTCGCGGCCAGGTACAGGTAGCTGGTGCCGTTCTCGCGCGGGATCGCCGGCGTCGAGTAGCCGGGGCACGAGGGCACGCCGGAGGCGTAGCCGCCCGTGGGGTTCACGGTGACCGGCGTGGTCGCCTCGAACCAGTCGCCCGCGCCGAGGTTCCGGTTGGCGAACAGCACGGTCCCGGACTCGGCGAGGACGGCCTTGTTCCCGGTCGGGCCCGCGACCACGCGCTGGCCCGAGATGAGCAGCGTCCCGTTCGGACCGCCCGCGGGCGTCCACGAGACGTACGGGGTGTGCAGCAGCTCCCGGTCGTCGGAGGTCTGCACCAGGGTGCCGCGGTCGCCCGCGGCGCCCCAGTTCAGACCGTCGTCGGAGTACTTGATGTAGACCTCGCACGCGTGGTCGGCGTTGGTGGCGTCGCGGCACAGCTCGTAGCTCATGACGAAGCGCCCGTCGGGCAGCTCGGCGAAGGTCTGCATGCCCGGGCGCAGCAGGTTGTCGGCCGGGAAGACCACGTCGTCCTGGATGCCGGAGCTCCAGGTCGCGCCGCCGTTGGTGGAGGTGTAGTGCGCGATCTTCTGGTTGTTGGTGGCGCCGTTGGAAGGGCGCTCGTCGGAGATGAAGCACGCGAGGGTGCCGTTGTCGGCCACCAGGAACGTGGGCTCCCAGATGCCGTGGCCCCACGTGTTCGGCTCGCCCGAGGTCTGGGTGCAGTTCGACAGGAACGTCCAGGTGGTGCCGCCGTTGGTGCTCTTGAAGACCTCCACCTTCTGCGCCGAGTAGTTCCCGACGTCCCAGGCGGTGCCGGCCGCGAGCAGGTCGCCCGCATTCAGGCCGGAGATGTTGCGCGGCACCTCGAACAGCGTGGGCGCCTCCAGGTCCCAGCCGGGCGTGTTCGAGTTGATGGTGCTGATCTGGGTCCAGCTCGTCCCGCCGTTGGTGCTGCGGTAGATCGGCAGGTTCGTGGGGGCGTTGTGCCCGCCCTTGGCGAACGTGGCGAGCATGGTCTCGTTGGCGGAGCCGTCGTGTTCGAGGCCGATGGCCCGCGGGTAGCCGGCGGTGCCGCTCGGGTAGGTCCCCAGGTTGGGGGAGTAGAGCACCGTGCCCGGGTACGCGGCCCCGGCCGGGGCGGCGATGAGGGCCTGCGCCCCGGCCGCGGCGAGCACCGCGACCGCGAGCAGGGCGGCCCAGCGGCGGGCCTTGGCGGCCCACTGTCTTGTCACCGTCATGGGGGTTGCCTCCTGTGGAGATGGAGCGCCTGCTGCTTTGCAGACGTTGCAAACACCATGCCAGGAATTTGCCTACGTTGCAAGAGGCGGTTTCCATGACAAAACGCCCCCGGCCCAGGCGGGCGGGGGCGTCGACGTTCTTCGATGCGGGGCGTGCTCCCGGTCGTCCCGGTGCCCGCTACACGGCCGCCGTGCTCTCGCGGACCACGAGCCGGTGCGGCGCCACGACCTCCTCGGCCGGGGCCGACGGGTCGTCGATCCGCGCCGCGATCCGCCGGACCGCCTCGCGCGCGATGAACGGCGTGTCCAGCGAGACCGTCGACAGCGACGGCCGCGCGAACCGGCCCTCCTCGATGTCGTCGATCCCGATCACCGCCACGTCCTCGGGGACGCTGAGCCCGGCGTCGAACACCGCCCGCATCGCCCCCACCGCCAGCAGGTCCGAGAAGCAGAAGATCGCGTCCGGCCGCGGCGAGAGCGCCAGGAGCGCCGTCGCCGCCCCGTACCCGTCAGTGCGGCTGTAGTGCGGCGCCGGCGTCGCGTACTCCGGCGGCGCCTCCAGCCCCGCCTCCTCAAGGGCCGCTTCGTATCCGGCGGTGCGCAGCAGCGGCGTGGAGTACTCCTCCAGCGGCTGCGCCCCGATCGCGGCGATCCTGGTCCGCCCGGACGCCGCCAGGTGCGCCACCGCGTCCCGCGCGGCCCGCACGTTGTCGATCGCCACGTGGTCGAAGCGCCCGTCGAACTCGTGCTCGCCCAGCAGCACCAGCGGCATGTGCTCGGAGCGGTGCATGTCGAGCAGCTCGGACTTGGTCACGAGGGGGCTGAAGAGGATGCCGTCGAACAGCATCGTGCGGTCGTCGCCCATGAGCAGGCGCCGCTCGCGCTCGTGGTCGTGCCCGGTCTGGTCGATCATCACGCGGTAACCGAACTCGGCGGCCGCGTCGATCACGTCCCGGGCCAGTTCGCTGAAGTACGGTACGTCGATCTCGGGCACCACGAGCGCGAGCATCCCCGTGCGTCCGGTGCGGAGGGTGCGCGCGACGGGGTTCGCGCGGTAGTCGAGCTCCTCTATCGCGGCGAGCACGCGCTGGCGCATGCGCTCGCTGACGTGGGCGTACCCGCTCACGACATTGGAGACGGTGCGGACGGAGACCTGCGCCAGTTCGGCGACGTCGCGAAGTGTTGCCGGCATACGGCCCATCCTACCGTTTGCAACGTCGGCAAAGGGGTGCTAGGTTTTGCACACGTTGGAAAATCACACAAGGGAGTGTTCCATGCACCGCCATCTCCTCCGGCGACGCGCCCTGCTCGCGTCGGCCGGGCTCGCCGCCGCGGCACCCGCCCTCGCCGCCTGCGGACCCGACATCGCCTCCGACGAGGAGGGGTCCGACGCGTCGCGCCTGCTCAAGGCCCCCGACCGCACCGAAGGCGAGATCACGATCTGGGACCGCTCCGGGGACCTCTTCGAGGTCTTCGAAGGCGTCATCGCCGACTTCAACGCCAAGTACCCCGACATCAAGGTCGACCACGTCGCCGTCGACATCGACGCCAAGCTCCAGAACACCCTCATCACCGGGGCCGACGTGCCCGACGGCGTCTTCCTCGACGACGCCAAGGTCGGCGGCTTCACCGACTACCTGTGGGACCTCAGCGACGTGCTCGCCCCTTACGCCGCGGACATCGCCCCCCAGAAGCTCGACGTCAACACCGTCGCCGGCGGCGTCTACGGCGTCCCCTTCGACCTCGACCCCGGCCTGCTGTTCTACAACGCGACCGCCCTCGACGCCGCCGGGATCGACGTGGCCGCCATCGCCACCTACGACGACCTCCTCCAGGCCGCCCGCGACTACCAGGCCGCCGTCCCCGGCGCCGCGCCCATCCACCTGGAGCAGTCCGCGTTCCTCGGCCAGCTCCAGCTGGACATGTACGCGAGCCAGCTCGGCACCTCCATCGCCGACGCCGACGGGAACCTCCGCCTCGACACCCCCGAGTTCGAGCGCATCCTCACGTTCCTCGACACCGTCCGCACCGAAGGGCTCGGCACCCGCGCCGAGTACCTGACGCCCACCGACATCGCCGAACTCGACAACGGCAACCAGGTCTTCTACCCCTGGGCCATCTGGTTCTCCTTCGCGCCCCAGCAGGTCCTCACCGCCACCAGCGGCGACTGGCGCGCCACCCAGCTCCCGGCCTGGGACGCCGGCGGCGCCCGCTCCGGCGCCATGGGCGGCTCCTCGTTCGTCCTCCCCAAGGACGGCCCGAACGCCGACCTCGCCTGGCTCTTCTACGAGTTCCTCATGTTCGACGAGGCCGGCTACGCCGCCGTCTGGGGTCCCGGCGACGTCTACCCCGAGGGCCTCGCCACCTCCATCCCCAGTTACGGCCCCGCCGCCGACCCCGCCAAGCCCCTCTACAGCGAGATCACCGCCCTCGGCGGCCAGGACCTGTGGACCGTCGCCACCGAGGCCGGCGCCCAGATCCCCGGCGGCACGCCCACCCCCGCCTGGTGGACCGGCGCCGTCGACTACCTCGGCAACAACGTCCAGCGGATGCTCGACGGCGACATGACCCCGCAGGAGGTCCTCGCCCAGTCCAGCGAGGACATCCAGACGAACCTGGTCGACCGCCAGTGACGGCCCTCGCCGCACCGCCCGCGACCCGGCGCGCCCCTCGCGCCGGGCGCGGGCCCCGCATGCGCCGGCGCCTCGCGCCCTACGTGTTCGTGCTGCCCTTCGTCGCGGTCTTCGCCGCCTTCAGCGTCTACCCGCTGTTCTTCACCGCCCGCCTGTCCTTCACCGACTGGCGCGGCACGGGCGCGGCCACCTGGGTCGGCTGGGACAACTACACCTACCTGCTCACCAACCCCGCGTTCTGGTCCTCCCTGGGGAACTCCGCGGTCCTGTGGCTCCTCATCGTCCCGGTCCAGATGGTCCTCGGCGTCCTCGTCGCGGTCCTGCTCGACAACGCGAAGCTGCGGCTGCGCGGGCTCTACCGGGTCGCGTTCATCGTCCCGTTCGTGACCCCGCTCGTGGCCGTCGCCCAGATCTGGGTCGTCCTGTTCGACCAGCGCTACGGCGCCGTGAACGCGTTCCTCGGCCTCTTCGGGCTCCCCGAGACCGGCTGGCTCACCACCAGCGCCTGGGCCAAGCCGACCCTCGCGCTCCTGTTCCTGTGGAAGACCACCGGGTTCATCGTCATCATCCTGCTCTCGGGCCTCCAGTCGATCAACGCCTCGATCTACGAGGCCGCCGACCTCGACGGCGCCTCCAAGGGACGCCAGCTCTGGAGCATCACGGTGCCGCTCCTGCGGCGCACCATCGGGTTCGCCGTGGTCCTCCAGACCCTCGCGGTGTTCCAGATGTTCGCCGAGCCGTTCGTGGTCACCCAGGGCGGGCCGTACAACTCGACCACCACCGCGGGCTACTACCTCTACAACCACATCACCCGGGCGGACCTGGGCACCGGCGCGGCCAACTCCTTCCTCCTGGTCGTCCTCGTCATGGCGCTCTCGCTCCTGTTCGTCCGCCTGCTGCGAGCGAAGGACTGACGATGGCCGCCACGATCCAACGCGCCCCCGAGCGCACCCGGCCCCGCATCGGCTCGCACCTGTTCCTGATGCTCCTGCTGGCGGCCTTCCTCTTCCCCGTCGCCTGGGCGCTGCTCTCGTCATTCAAACCCGCCGACGACATCGTCAGGTCCCCGCTGACCTTCGACCTCTCCGCGTTCACGCTCGACAACTACACCGCGATGTTCCAGGACGTCCCCATCGGACAGGGCTTCGTCAACACCGCCGTGGTGCTCCTGTTCAAGGGCGCCGCCACGATGTTCCTCGCCCCGCTCGCGGCCTTCGCCTTCGCGAAGTACCAGTGGATCGGCAAGAACCTCGTCTTCGGGGCCGTGCTCGTCACGCTCATGCTCCCGACGATCGTCCTCATCATCCCGCTGCTGCTGGAGATGAAGGAGCTCGGCTGGGTGAACACCTACCAGGCGCTCATCCTCCCCGGCGCGGTCGACGCCTTCGCGATCTTCTGGATGCGGCAGGTCATCAGCGCCGTCCCCGACGAACTCCTCGACGCCGCCCGCGTCGACGGCTGCGGCGAGTTCGCCATCTTCTGGCGCGTCGTCGTCCCCGTCATCCGCCCCGGCCTCGCCGGCCTCGGGGTGCTCACCGTCATGAACATCTACAACGACTTCGTCTGGCCCGTGGTGGCCGCGAGCTCCGAGCGCATGGCGACCCTCCAGGTCGTGCTCTCCACTCTCGCGCAGAACATCACCGGCAACCGGATCGGCGCCGACTACGCCACCGTCACAGGCGAACTGCTCGCGGCGAGCTCCGTCGCACTCGTCCCGCTGCTGGTGCTGTTCATCCTGCTCCAGCGGCACTTCATCAACGGCATCCTCGCCGGCAGCGTGAAAGGCTGACGCATGACCCTCCCACCCGAGACGCCTCGCCCCGAGGCCCTGCCTCCGCGAGCCGAGTACCCCCGCCCCGACCGGGACCGCTCCGCGCGCTGGCTGAACCTCAACGGCGCCTGGGACTTCGCCGCCGACGGCTACGAGGGCCCCATCACGGTCCCGTTCGCGTGGGAGAGCCGGGCCTCGGGCGTGCACCGCACCTGGCTGGAGCACGGCACCTACCGGCGCACCGTCACCGCGCCCGCCGCGTGGGCCGGATCGCGGGTCGTGCTCAGCTTCGGCGCCGTCCACCACCACGCGGTCGTGCGCATCGACGGCGCCGTGGTCGGCGAGCACACCGGCGGCTACGAGTCCTTCGAGTTCGACGTGACCGGCGCCCTCGCCCCCGGCGTCCCCGCCGCCCTCGAAGTGGAGGTCCGCGCCCCCGCCGACAAGCGCGCCATCGCCCACGGCAAGCAGCGGTCCCTCCCGCGCGACGACTACGACGGCGTGTCCTTCACGCCCACCTCCGGGATCTGGCAGACAGTGTGGATCGAGGCCCGCGGCCGCACCCACGCCGCCTCCGTGGCCTTGCGCGGCGACTCCCTCACCGGCATCGACGTCACCGCCGTCCTCGCCGGCGACGCCCCCGCCGGAACCCGGGTCACGGCCACCGCCGACACCGGCGAGACCGTCACCGTGACCGCCGACGCCGACGGCGTCGCCAAGGGCCGCATCGACATCGCCGACCCCGTCCTGTGGAGCCCCGAGCGCCCGCACCTGTACCGCGTCGAGGTCCGCACCGGCGACGGGGACGGCGCCGACCTCGTCACCGCCACGACCGGCCTGCGCCGCTTCGAGGCCCGCGGCGAGGAGCTGTACCTCAACGGCGAGCGGATCTACCTGCGCGGCGTCCTCGACCAGGGCTACTGGCCCGACACCGGCCTCACCGCCCCCGACGCCGCCGCGCTCCTGCGCGACCTCGACCTCGCCCGCGGCCTCGGCTACAACCTGGTCCGCAAGCACCTCAAGTTCGAGGAGCCCCTGTGGCTCCACGAGGCCGACCGCACCGGGATGCTCGTGTGGGCCGAGCCCGCCTGCCCCAGCCGCTTCTCGCCCGAGGCCGCCGCCGCGTTCGAGGCCCAGCTCCCCGCCATGGTCGAACGCGACGGCAACCACCCCGGCATCGTGATCTGGGGCCTGTACAACGAGGAGTGGGGCCTCGACTGGGACATCCCCGGCAGCGCCGCCCGCGCCGAGGCCGCCGTCCACGCCTACGAGCGCCTGCGCGAACTCGACGCCACCCGCCCCATCGTGGAGAACTCCGGCTGGTCCCACGTGCGCACCGACCTCCTCGACTGGCACTACTACGAACCGCACCTGGGGGAGTGGAAGGACGCCGTCGCCCGCCTCGCCTCCGGCGAGCAGGAGGCGTTCCCGGTCCGCCTCGGCCCCGACTTCACCGTCGACAAGTCCCTCTACGGCGACCCCGCGTTCCCGCGCTTCGGCGTCCCCATCGTCAACAGCGAGTACGGCGAGGGCTTCACCAGCCTCGAACGGGCCTGGCATCTGCGCTGGGAGACCCAGGAGCTGCGCCGCCACGACCGCTTCGCCGGGTACGTCTACACCGAGTTCGCCGACGTCGAGCACGAGGCCGCCGGCCTCCTCGACGCCGACCGGCGCCCCAAGGACTGGGGCGGGGCCGTCCCCGCCGACGTCAACGCCGACACCGTGCTCGTGCTCGACCTCGTGCCGCTCGCCGCGGGCGCCGACATCGAGCCGCCCGCCGCGCCCTTCACCGTCGACGTCCACGTCTCGCACCACGGCCCCACCGCGGCCTCCGGCACCGTCCAGGCCGCCTGGGTCCCCGCCGGGACCCCGCACGGCACCGCCGTCCCCGCGCCCGCCGCGACGACCGACCCGGTCAAGGCCGAGCCGTTCCGGCTCTCGCCCGCCGTCCCGCTGACCGTGCCCGCGGTCGACGGGCCCGCGCGCCTGCTCGTGTGGCTCGCCGACGACGAGGGCCGCGTCCTCGCCCGCGCGTTCCTCGACGCCGCCGAGGTCGAGCCCCCGAACCGCCGCGGCGCCCGCCCCGGCGAGTTCGCGGACGCCCCGCGCCCCGGCCTCGACTGAATCCCCCCGACCGGTGCCCCGCGACCGGCGCCCCGACCCGGGGCGCCGGTCCGGACCCTGGGATCGCATTGACATGCCGCCTGACGCGACCTAGCTTGTACTGGCAAGCGTTATACCGGTAAAGCCGACCAGGCCCAAGGAGCACCCACCCGTGAACCGACCGATCGTCCGCCACGCGCCAATCGTCCCCGGCGTCCCGCACCTGCTGCACGGCGGCGACTACAACCCCGACCAGTGGCGCGCCTCCAAGGAGACCACCTGGAAGGAGGACATGCGCCTCGCCCGCCTCGCCGGGATCAACACCCTCTCCGTCGGCATCTTCGCCTGGGCCGCACTCGAACCCGAGGAGGGCCGCTACGAGTTCGGCTGGCTCGACGAGATCCTCGACCTCATGGCCGAGAACGAGATCACCGCCGTCCTCGCCACCCCCACCGGCGCCCGCCCCGGCTGGATGAGCCGCGCCTACCCCGAGGTCCTGCGCGTCAACCGCGACCGCACGAGGAACCGCCACGGCGGCCGGCACAACCACTGCCTCACTTCGCCGGTGTACCGCGAGAAGACCACCGCGGTCAACACCGCGCTGGCCGAGCGCTACAAGGACCACCCCGCGCTGGGCCTGTGGCACCTCTCCAACGAGTACGGCGGCGAGTGCCACTGCGACCTGTGCCAGGAGCGCTTCCGCGAGTACCTCAAGACCCGCTTCGCCTCCCTCGAGGAGCTGAACGAGGCGTGGTGGACCGCGTTCTGGGCCAAGACCTACGGCGACTGGTCGCACATCGAGTCCCCGTCCGAGCACGGGCGCGGCGAGCAGGACATCCACGGCCTCCAACTGGAGTGGATGCGCTTCACCACCGAGCAGTTCGTGGACTTCTACGAGCACGAGACCGCGCCGCTCAAGGCGATCACCCCGGACGTGCCGCGCACGACCAACCTCATGGGCACCTACCCGGGCATCGACTACTTCCGGCTCGCGCAGGCCCTCGACGTCGTCTCCTGGGACTCCTACCCCGAGTGGACCGGCACCGAGAAGGACGCCGCCAAGGGCGCCCGCGCCTCCTTCCTCCACGACCTGACGCGCAGCCTCAAGGGCAAGCCGTTCATGCTCATGGAGTCCTCGCCCTCGGCCACCAACTGGCGCCCGGTCGCCAAGCTCCACCGGCCCGGCGTGCACCTGCTCCAGTCCCTCCAGGCCGTCGCGCACGGCTCGGACACCGTGCAGTACTTCCAGTTCCGCAAGGGCCGCGGCGGCTCCGAGAAGTTCCACGGCGCCGTCGTCGACCACGAGGGCACCGAGCGGACCCGCGTCTTCCAGGACGTGGCCGAGGTCGGCGCCCGCCTCGCCGAACTCGACGGGGTCGTCGGCACCGACACCCCCGCCGAGGTGGCCGTGGTCTACGACTGGCACCTGCGCTGGGCCCTGGAGGACCAGAAGGGCATGCTCCAGGGACGCACCGACTACGAGGGCGCGGTCGTGGCGCACTACCGCGCGTTCTGGGAGCAGGGCGTCCCCACCGACGTCATCGACTCCTCCCTCATCGCCTCGCCCGGCCACCTCGACCGCTACAAGGTCCTGGTCGCCCCGATGCTCTACATGCTCCGCCCCGGCGTGGCCGAGGCGATCGACGCGTTCGTGCGGCGCGGCGGCACCTTCGTCGCCACGTACGCCACCGGCTACGTGGACGAGCACGACCGCACGTTCCTCGGCGGCTTCCCCGGCCCGCTCCGCGAGACGCTCGGGATCTGGGCCGAGGAGATCGACGCGCTCTACCCCGAGGACCGCAACGCGATCGAGTGGGACGGCACCGCGTACGAGGCCGTGGAGCTGTGCGAACTGATCCACGCCGAGACCGCGGAGACCCTGGGCGCCTACGGGTCCGACTTCTACGCCGGCCGCCCGGCGCTCACGGTGAACCGCCGCGGCGAGGGCAGGGCGTACTTCATCGCCGCCCGCACCGGGGACGACTTCCTCGCGGACTTCTACGGCCGCCTGGTCGCCGAGACCGGCGTGGAGCGCGCGCTCGACGCCGACCTCCCGCCCGGCGTCACCGCGCAGGTCCGCACCGACGGGACCACGGACTTCGTGTTCGTGCTCAACTTCACCCCGGCCGCGGTCAGCGTCGAGGCCGGCGGCGAGACGGTCGACCTCGCCCCCTTCGGCAACGCCGTCGTCGAGCGCCCGCGCGCGCACTAGCCGCACGAAGAGGCCCCGCCGAGTCGCCTCGGCGGGGCCCGCTCCCTTCCGCTAGTTGATGACGAGGTCGAACGTGGTCGTGTTGTTCCGGATGTCCTCGTGGTTGCCGCTCAGTTCGAGGCCGTTGAAGACCGCTTCACCGACCGCCGGGCCCTGGCCCGCCTCCGGCATCTCGTTGACCCAGATGCCGATGCCGGACTTGGACTGGAACTCGTCGCCGCTCAGCTGCGCCCCGGTGACCGACACGTCGGTGAAGACCGTGTCCGTGACCGGGTTCTGGGCCGTGCCGCCGGTGTAGTTGGTCTGGAACATGATCCCCGAGTAGGTCGGGTCCACGATGTCCACGTTGGAGACGCGGATGCCCTGGAAGACCTTGGACGCCGAGAAGACCCAGATCCCCGGGAACGTCTGCGCGCCCCAGAAGTGGCCGCCGGCCCTGACGATCGAGATGTTCTCGAAGTTCGTCGTCGGGCTCGACCCGAAGCCGTCCATCGGGTATCCGAAGTCCAGCGAGCTGATCGTGATGCCCGAGTAGACGAGCGTGTCGGCGATGTGGATGTCCCGGAACGTGTTCCCGGTGCCGCCGTAGACGGCCAGGCCCGCGGCCCGCCAGGTGAGGATCGAGGTCAGGTTCTCGTACACGTTCCCGGTCTGGAGGCCGCCGCCCGCGTCGGTGGCGGCGAACAGCGCGAAGCTGTCGTCGCCGGAGGCGCGCGACTCGACGTTCTGGACCAGGTTCCCCGAGCTCCCGTTCGTCATGTTGATCGCGTCCGCGAACAGGTTGCGCGCCCGCGAGTCCGTGATCTCGATGCCGTCCATGTTCGAGCCCCAGAACATGCACACCTGGTGCTCGGTCCACGTGTTGTCGATCGTCATGTCCGACACGTTCTGCCAGTCGAAGACCTTGCCGGGCCCGTCGATCCGGGAGGTGTAGTTCCCGAAGTAGGCGAACCCGGAGAACGTCGAGCCGTTCGCCGTGGCGTCCGCGCGGAACCCGACGTCGGTGTTCTCCTGGCCGGTCGGCGCGTAGAACCGGGTGTACCAGGGACCGGCGCCGATGATCTCGACGGCCCCGCCGTACACCTGGAACTTCGACGACGTGGCGTAGTCGCCCGCGGGCAGGTACACCCCGAGGAGGTTCCCCGTGGTGTCCATGCGGACCTGGTCGAGGGCGTTCTGGACCGCCTGGTGCGTGAACCCGCTGGGCTCGACGTACCGCGACTCGTCCGGGTTCGCGATCGGCGCGACCTCTTCGAGGCTGATGAAGTCGATCGCGTAGTAGGCCGCGGTGTTCGCCGCGTCCTTCTGGAGCCGGATCGTGCTCCCCGCGGGGATCACCTCGTCCAGCAGCACGTTCGCCTCGTCGTAGATGTGGCGGGCCGCGCCGGAGCTCGGCGAGTTGTTCGGGCTCGCCTCGGCCCCGTACAGCCACGCGTACTTCGAGGTGAGCGTGATCGGCTGGAGGAGCTGCCCGTCGACGTACAGGTTCAGCGTCGAGGTGATGCCCCCGCCTCCGGCCGCGTCGGGGATCGCGAAGCGGGTCACCAGCGTGTTGGTGTCGGTGGTGGTGGTGAACTGGACGTACTCGCCGGTCCCGTCGAGGACCACGGCCTGGCGGCCGCTGGCCTCGCCCGCGAGGTCGCCGATCCTGCGGTTCGGGGCCAGCACCTGCGCGCCGCCGCCGGGCGCGGCGTGCTCGGCCTCGTCCAGGGTGTACGGCATGTCGGCGCCGCGCCCGACCGAGAGCGTCCGGGTCGTGGTGTTGTTGCCCTGCTTGACGGCGTGCTCGTTGCCGTCCACGGCCACCGCGACCTCCACGGTGTACTGGCCGTCGGCCGCGGTCCACGAGCCCAGGTCGATCGCGCCCGAACCGCCGCCCGCCGCGATCACCCCCGTGTGCGAGCCCGACAGGGTCCGCACCACGGCGCCGGTCTCGTTGTCCACGACCTTGAGCGTGACGCCGTGCGCACCGCTTGCCGAGGCGAGGCTGCCCTGGTTGCCGATCGTCACCGAGAAGTCCACCGCGTCGCCCGCCGCCGGACTGCTCGGCGTCCACGAGACCACGCTCGCCACCAGGTCCGAGGTCGCGATCGCGCTGACTGCCAGCGCGTCCGCGTGCGTGTACTCGTTGTCGGACTCGTCGGCCTCGACCACCGACCCGCTCGGGTCGACCTCGGCGCCGACTTCGTGGTCGCCCGCGCTGAGCGATCCGATCGGGGCGTTCACCGTCTGCGAGGCGCCGGCGGCGAGGCCGCCGACGGTCGCGGATCCGACCACTTCACCGTCGAGGACGAGGTCCACCGCGCTGGCGGGGGAGGCGACCTCGCCGGTGTTCGCGACCGTGGCCGAGAGGGTCACCGCGTCGGTCTCGCTCGGGGACGCCGGACTCCACGACATACCGGTGACCTCCAGGTTCGGCGCGGGCGCGGCCTCGCCGAACACCTGGAACTCCGCGACCTGCCCGTTGGGCGCACCGGTGTTCCCGGTGAACTGGAGCCGGATCTCGCCGTAGGTGCCGGTCACCGGGATGCTGACGGTGTTGCCCGACGCGGGATCGAAGGCGTACGCCGCCGAAGCCTTGATCTGCGCGAAGGACCCGCCTCCGGCGTCGCGTGCGAGCACCGAGAACGTCTGCGTGCGCGCGCCCCATATCGGATCGGGGTTGAGCTTGACGACGATCCGGTCGAGTTCGGCGTTCGCGCCGAGCGCCACGGTCAGCGTGCTCGGGTAGGCGCCGTTCGCGCCCTCCCAGTACGTGGAGGTGTCGCCGTCGTTGGCGTTCGCGGCCGCGAAGGTGTGCACGGTGGACGACGCGGTGATGGGCTTGCCGACCGCCAGCTCCCCGGTCTGCGACGGGGCGCCGGCCTCGCCGTAGACCTCGAACTCGGAGATCTGCGCGGCGGGCCAGCCGGTGTTGGCGGTGAAGACCAGCCGCACGTACCGCGCGTCGGTCTCGGGGAGCGCGACGGTGACCGTGTTGCCGCTGTTGGGGTTGAACGTGTACCCCTGCGCCGCGGTCAGGGTGGTGAAGTTCGACCCGTCGGTGCTGGTGCGCACCTCGATGGTCTGGGTCCGGGTCTGCCAGGCGGGGAGCGCGGGCAGTTCCAGGACCAGCTCGCTCACCGCCGCCGCGGCGCCGAGGTCGACCTGGAGCCACTGCGGGAAGGCGCCGTTGGCGCTCTCCCAGTAGGTGCCCTGGTTGCCGTCGGCGGCGTTGGCCGCGGTGTAGCCCTGCGACTGGCTGCTGGCGGTGAGCGTCCTGCCCGCCGCCAGGTTGACGCCGTCCGCGGCGTGCACCGCCGCGGCCGGCACGAGCGCTGCCGCCACGGCGGCGACCACAGTCGCCGCCGCGATGGCGAGGCGCATGAATCTCATGATGGCTCCTTGCTCGGGGAGACGCATTCCCGATCCACTGGGGGTATTTCGCGCACCACTCAGTAGATCGACAAGCGTCGATCTGTAAGGGAGTCTGGAGGTATGAAGTGGCTGGGAGATGAAGGTTTAGCGCTATACCTAATTGGAGATTCTAATGCCACGAAATTACGCTTGTCAATACGTCGACCGCGAATGCCGCATCCCGGTCCTCATGGGAGCGATGGGCAAAATCGGGTCGCGAAACCAATTACCGCCGCGAGAAGGCGGGGCGCGACGGCGGTTCTCGGTTCCGGGCATGCGAAGACCGGGGCCCCGATCCGCCTGCACGGTGGCGGATCAGGACCCCGGTCTGCTATCGGGAGGAGCTATGCGAAGGGGTCGTCGTCCTCGTCCTCGGGGCCGCCGCCCCACGTGTCCTCCTCCTCCACGAGCCAGTACTTCTTCTCGTGGTCCTGGTCGTCGCCGGGGCCGCGTCCGCCCGGCGCGCCGCCCATCATGCCGCCGTGCGCACCGGCCGCGCCCGCGCCGCGCCCGCCCGCGGCACCGGCGCCCGCGGCGCCCATGCCGCCCGCACCGCGGCCGAGGCCGGAGCCGCCGCCCGCACCGCCGACGCCGCCGCCGCGCAGGCCCGACCCGCTCCCGGACCCGCCGGGGACGCTGCCTCCGCCGCGCAGACCGGAGCCGCTGCCGCCGAGCCCGCCGGGCTTGGCGCCGCCGGCACCGGTGCCCGAGAGCCCGCGCCCGCCGCCGAGGCCGCCCGGCTTGGTCCCGCCGGGGCCCGCGTTGCGGATCGAGGTGTACCCGGGGGTCTTGCCGCCCAGGCCCTTCCCGGTGGTCGAGCCGGGCTTGAGCCCGCCGCCGCCGACGCCCGTGGGCGGGCGCAGGTTCGTCGGCACGAGGTTGGTGCCCCCGCCGCCGAGGCCGCCGCCCAGGCCGCCGCCCGAGAGCCCGCCACCGCCGCCGCCGAGGCCGCCGGGCGGGGGTCCGCTCAGGCCGCCCGCGCCGCCGCCCCCGGCGAGACCGCCGCTGACGTCGTCGAGGTCGGGCGCCTCGGGGGAGTTGTAGGGGCTGAGGTCGCTGCCGCCGTTGATGCCGCCGGGCGGGGTGCCCCCGCTGCCGTAGGCGCCGCCGAGGTTGTCCGGGTCCTGGCCGGCGCCGAACGGGTTCTCGTCGTCGAGCCCGTTGAGGCCGTTGCCGCCGCTGTAGTCGCCGGGCGCGTTGCCGGTGCCGTTGAGTCCGCCGGTCGTGTCCAGCCCGCCGGGGGAGTTCCCGGTCCCGTTGAGCCCGCCCGGGGTGTCCGAGAGCTTCGACAGGTCGGTGGGCCCGGACATGTTGTTCAGGCCCGACTGGTCGAGGTCGGGCATCCCGCCGCCGCCGCCCGTGTCGAGCCCGCCGGGCCCGGGGAAGTCGGTGTCGGGGCCGTCGTTGAAGGTGGTCTGCTCGCCCGGCTTGGAGTCCGGGGCGATGTCGGTGACCTGGGCCTCGACGTTGCTGTGCCGCTCGGTCACCTCCTCGTTGACCCGCGCGGCCTCCTCCTCGAGCTGGCTGGAGCCCTGGGTGCCGAGCGTGTCGAGGCGCCGGGTCGCGTACTCCTCGGCCTTCGACTCGGCGAGCGCCTTGCCCTTGAGGCCGCCCTCCTCGTAGTCGGGGTTGGCGGTGACGTACTCGTTCCACATGTCGTACGTCTGCTGGCGGCCCTCGCTGACCTCGTCCACGATCTGCGGGTCGAACCCGGCGAGCTCCAAGGCCGCTTTGGTCTCGTCGTTGGCGCGGATCTCGCAGTTGCGGAAGAACGGGGGGCGGATGTGGATGCGGTGCGACCCGCAGCTGGTGCCCTCCATGAAGAACTTCGGCGCGGGGTAGACGCACGCGGTGCCGCCCTGCTGCTCGAAGATCTCCGACTGCTTGGTGTCGAGGACCTTGATGACGCCGTCGGCGCCGCTCTCGCCGCCGATGTCGTTCTGGATCGTCTTGCAGTTCTTGATGACCGTCTCGGCCTGCTCCTCGAAGGCGTCGAAGTCGTCGCCCTTCCAGGCGCTGGACAGCGTGGCCAGGCCCTGCTCCAGCTTGGGCCCGACGATCCGGAACTCCTCGAAGAAGTCGGTCCAGGCGTCGCGGATGGTGTCGATGGCGTAGTCGGCCTCGGGCTGGGGCCGGATCGACTTCACCATGCTCTGGATGGTCTGGCCCTCGGGCAGCATCATGGTGCCCTCGCGCGCGGCGCGCAGGTTGTTGATCTGCGACGCCTGCGGCACGGCCGACATGAGCTTGACCCAGGCGGCCTCGGCGGGCTCCTCCACCTTGCACGTGCAGTCGCCGGTCTCGCACGAGGGCTTGACCAGGAGGTCGTTCTGCGCCACGGTGAACTGCGAGGAGGACTGCCCCTCCTCGATCTTGCCGTAGTCTTCCTTCTCGATCTCGGCTGCTTCGGTCACTGGCCCGCCTCGCTCTCGGCTCGCTGGAGGATGTCGCTCTGGATCTGGGTGAGGTGCTCGCCGGTGATCCAGGCGACGAGCGATTCGTTGGTGAACGGGTACACGGCCATCTCCTCGGCGCTGGAGTCCGGGTAGAACTCCGGCGCCGACTCGTAGGCCCCCGCCCCGGGGTCGTGCAGGAAGTCGACGGACAGGTAGACGATCCAGTCGCCCTTGCGCCCCCACGCGTCGACGTAGTACCGGTTGTCGGTGTCGGCGGCGATGTAGAGGCTCTCGTCCCAGTCCCCGGCCAGTTCGCCCTCGGTCTCGCCGGTGTAGGCGATCCCGGCGGCGTTCTCGCGGCGCTGGGCGACCCGGTCGGCGAAGTTCGCCTCGGCCTCGGCCTCGTCGTTCCAGGGGGCCAGGCCGCCGCGGACGGCGGCGTCGCCGGTCGAGGAGTACTCGAAGCTCCCCTGGACGTCCTCGAACGTGGCGAGGTCGAACAGGCCCGCGCACCCGGCGGACTCGGCGTCGACCCCCTCCCCGATGGGGGTGCTCTGGAGCTCGCCGTCTATGGCCGTCGCCCCCAGCTGCGCCTGGAGGTCGGCGAAGTCCCCGAAGACCTCGCAGCCGAGCCAGTCGCCCATGACGGCGTAGGACCCGCTCGGCGCGTCGGGCCCGCTCCCCCCGGAGTCGGTGCCCGAGCAGCCCGCGAGCGCCAGGGCCGCCGCTGCCACCGCGGCGGCGCCGCGCGTCCTCCGCGCCACGCCTAACCGCCCAGCTCGGACTCGTAGCTGTTCATGTCGGCGATGACGGCGTCATCGGACTCGTCGGACTGGTCCGCGGAGTCCTGGAGGGTCTCCATCATGCCGCTCAGGGAGACGCGCAGGTTCTGGAGGTTGTCCCAGGTGGTCGAGTGGAACGTCTCGTAGTTCGTGCGCGCGCCCGCGGAGGCGTCGAGCTGCCCGAACGCCGGGAGGCGTCCGAGGACCTCCCCCTTCTTGAGCCGCGGGATGATCGTGTCGAGATGGTCCAGCTGCTCCTGGATCAGGGTCTTGTACTCCTGGATCGCCTCAGGGTCGATCTCTCTTGCCATGGGGTCGCCGATCTGTGCCAGTCGCGGTCCGGTGCCGGCGGGCCGCGATCGTCCAAAAGGGTATAAATACCGCGTATTCAATCAAGCGCGTCCACCATACTGAGCGGTGGCCACGCGGGGGCCGCCGGGTCAGGCGGCCGCTTCGCCCTCCGCCCCTTCCTCCTCGGGCTCGGGCTTGGAGCCGTCCGGGCGCCAGCTCGGGGCGTCGTCCCCGGCCCTGGCCTTGTCCCCGAACGTGTCGGGGATGAAGTCGTACGCGCCGACGTCGACGCCGGCGTCGGTCATCTTGTTCGGGGCGTCGTCCCCCGCGGCGCTGTTGCCGATGTTGTAGATGCCCTGCGCGCCCACGCCGCCGATGAGGCCGGGCCCGGCCTTCATGAGCGCGCCGTTGGCACCGGTGGAGATCTTGCTGAGCATCCCGCCCGTGGCGCCGCGGCCCGGGGCCATGAGCTTGACCACCGCGAGCTGCGCGAGGCCCTGGAGGAAGCTGTAGCCGGTGGACCCGATGGTGGCGGCCGGGCTGATGATGTTCCCGTTGGCGGCCATGTTGATCCACGTCAGCGTCATGTTCGCCGCGATGAAGCCCGCGAGGACCTTCGCGGCCATGCTGCATGCCTCGTCCATCGCCTTGAGCGCCGTCAGCGCCGTGGTCCCGAACGTCATCGCGGTGGCCCGCCACGACAGCGCCATGATCGGCCCGGCCGGGACGAACTGCTGCACGATGAGGGTGGTGATCGCCAGCGCCATGAGGACCGTGGCCATGACGAGCATGATCGGGATCATCACGCACAGCATGAGCCCGATGGCGAACATCGAGATGCCCAGGTGCATTGCGAACGCGTGGATGGCCTGGAGCTGGTTGACGATCTTCTCGGCCTTGGCGTCGAAGGCGTCGCGGTCCTCGCCGGCCCACGCCTCGGGCGCGAGGCCGTCGAGCCGGGCCTGGAACGCCTCCTTCGCCTCGTCGAACTTCTGGGCCATCTGGAGCCACTGCGCGGCGCCGGTGAGGATGTCGCCGGGGTTGCACTGGTTGAGGTAGATGATGCGCGAGAGCTGGACGCACGGGCCGCCGAAGACGTAGGCGGGCAGGGTGATGTTGACGGCGGCGAGCGGCGCCATGTAGCCGTACGCCTCCGCGGCCCCGGCGAACTGCTCGGGGTCGGGTGCCTGGTATGCCATGGGGGACTTCCCTTTCAGTGCGCCGCGCCGAGGGGCACGGGTCGGCGGGTCACTTGAAGCTCTGCGCCGCGGCGCCGTCGGAGTCCTCCCAGGACTGGGCGGTCTCGGTGAGGGCGGTGTTGAGGGCGTTGAAGCACTCGGCGGCGCCCTGGATCATCTCGATCATGTAGCCGCTGGCGAGGATGTGCGCCGAGGCGAGGGTGGGGTGGACCGACACCATGAGCATCTGGTCGAGTTCGCGGATCTCGGGGATGATCGGCATCGCCTCCTCCATCTTGGGGGCGACGTCGGCGACGATCCCGTCGACGAGGTCGCGCAGGACCTGGGGCTCGATCTCAGGCAAAGTGCCCTCCTTCTCTGAACATGCCGCCGATGCGGTCCTGCTGGGCGCGGAGGTCGGTGACGAGGCCGACGCCGTCCCGGCTCACGGTCTCCGCCTCGCCGACGGCGGCCTTGGCCTCGTCGGGGCCGACGGGGAGGCCGAGTCCGGTGAGGTACGCGGACTGCTTGGCGTCGAGGTCGGCGACCGCCGCGGCGGCGGTCTCGGTGATCTCGGCCGACAGCGCCTTGGCGCCGATCTCCAAGGCGCGCTTGGAGAGGATCACCTCGGCGAGCGGGAACTCCAGGGTCGCCTCGACGGTGACCAGTTTGGACTCGCTCTTGGCGCGCCCGACGGGGCCGGGCTCCTCGCCCTTGCCGGTGCCGGGCGGCGTCGCCTGGAAGCGCTTCCACATGTCCAGTGCGGCATCGAGTGCGGCCAGGCCCGCCGGATCGAGGGAGAGCCCGGCGCCCTGGAACGGCCGCTCGGGGACGGAGGGCCGCTGCTCCTCCTCCGCCGCTTCGTCTTCCAGCGCGGCGGCGCGCTCGGCGATGACGGCGGCGAAGCCGCGTTCGCGGATGCCCGCGGTGAACTCGGTGAGCGCGTCGATGGCCTCCCCGATGTCGGGGCCGGAGCCTTCGGCGAGGGCGTCCTCCATGGCCGCGTGCGCGGCCTCCCGCGCGGTGGCGGTGACGAGTTCGGCGAGGTCGCGGGTGAACATGCGCTCGGTCGCGGCGGCGAGTTCGACACGGGGCGCCGCACCGGCGGCGACGGTCACCGTCACGTTGCCGCAGGCGCTGGTCAGAGAGCGTTCTCTGAAGGGGGCGTCGGTCAACGGTGCTCCTGGCAAGGCGGTAACGGGGATGCTTGGCAAGCCAATATTATGCAGTCTTTTCGGAAGTATGGGACCCCCGGCCCCTGAAGTCAACGAGGGCGGTCAAACGCGTCCTCCGCAGCGAAAACCCCGGGACCAGCGGTTTCGGACGCGCGTACGAACTCGCTTGTGGACTCGCGGTTGCCTCCGTTGCCGCGGCCGGTAAAATATGCTTGAACTCTCAACCATCCGGCAACACGATCGTTATCGAGATTTAACGAGAGAGCGCTGTCCGTTCACCCCGTCCCGGCGGGCGCGAACCCGGCGACGAGCGCGGTCAGCGCGAACTCGAACCGCTCCTCCGGGCCGTTCCCCCCGGCGGCGAGCGCCTCGGCGAACAAGGGGTGCGCTGCCGCGTCGATCCCTTGGGGCGCTTCGGAACCGGAGGCCGCCGGAACCACCGCCGACTGCCCGACCACCAGTCCGATGGTCGCGTAGACCATCCGCAGCCCCTGCGCGGGAGCGAAACCCCCCTCGTGGAGCGTGGCGAGCACGGCCTCGACCGCGGCCATGGTCCCGGCGGTGAGCGCCGGGCGCGTCGCCAGCAGCGGCACCACCGCGGGGTGCGCGAGCAGGGTCCGCCGCAGCGACCGGGCGTACTCCAGCAGCGTGCCGCGCCAGTCGGCGCCCTCCGGGCGCGCGGCCGCGGCCAGCGCGACCACCCGCTCCACGAGCCCGTCGAGCAGGGCGTCCTTGTTCGGCACGTAGTGGTAGATCGTCATCGCCTCGATGTCGAGCTCGGCGGCGAGGCGCCGCATCGTCAACGCGCCCATGCCCTCCCGCCCGACCAGGGCCAGCGCCGCCTCCAGCACCCGCTCGCGGCTCAGCCCCGCGCGCTGCCCCCTGGTCCGCTTCGCGTTCATGTGGCCCCTGTCGCGTTGACGATTCTTACGTCGTAAGTCTAACATTGGCCGAAACTTACAACGTAAGATTCGATCCCTGGAGGAGACATGACCACCGTCCTCGACACCACCGACCACCGCACCCGCCAGGTCCGCCGGACCCTGTGGCTCGGCTTCGCGCTCCAGCTCGCCGTCGCCGCGGTCCCCCTGATCGACCTCGCCACCTTCGACTCGATCACCGAGCACGTGCGCGCCGCCTACCCGGACTGGAGCGCCGAGGACGTCGCGCTCGACCGCGACGCGATCACCTGGTCCCTCACCGGGATCGGCGTCCTCGGCTGCGTCGGCTGGCTCGTCGCCGTCGCACTCGCCAAGCGGCCCAACGCATCGCGGATCACCGTCACCGCCCTGTTCGCCATCGGGCTCATGACGTCCCTGACGCTGCTGAGCATGGGCGGCGAGGGCTACGACCTCGTCGTGCCGCTCGCGCACGGCCTGCTCGCGCTGCTGCCGCTCCTGGCCGGCCTCGCCGCCGTCGTCGCGGTCTGGCGCCGCCGCTGACGCGGCCGGGGGAGCGGGCCTCCCGTAGGCTGTCGCCATGATCGAGGCGAGCGGCGAACGGGAGGCGGGCGCTCCCGACGGAGCGGCGGTCCTCCGCGGAGCGCAGTCGCGTCCGGGCTCGTCGGCGCCGAACGAGGACCTGTTCCTTCTCGGCGGCACCTGGGCCCTGGTCCTCGACGGGATCACGCGCTACCCAGACGACGGCTGCGCCCACGACGTCCCCTGGTACGCCGCCGCACTCGGCGAGTCCATTGCGGACCGCATCGAGGGCCCGCTCCCGCTCGCCGGCCTCCTCGCCGAGGCCATCGCCGCCGTCAACGCCCGCCACCCGGACTGCGACCTCGCCAACCCGGTCACGCCGGGCGCCACTGTCGCCGCCGTCCGCTGGCGCGACGTCCTCGAATGGCTCGTCCTCGGCGACTGCGCCGTCGCCTGGCGCGACCGGGCGGGGGAGCACCGGGTCGAGTCCGACGACCGCCTCGCCGCGCTCCCCGGCGCCCCTGCGGAGGACCTGGCGGGCGTCAAACGCTGGCCCGTCGACTACGTCGCGAGCGTGCGCAACCGCGAGGGCGGCTTCTGGGTCGCCGCGGCCGACCCCGGCGCGGCGGCCATGGCTCGCACCGGCACCGTCCCGATCGGGGAGGTCGCCGACCTGCTGCTGTGCACCGACGGCCTGACCCGCCTCACCGACCGCTACGGCCGCGCCTGGCCCGAGGTCCTCGACCTCGCCTTCGGCTCCGGCGTCGGCGCGGCCCTGGACCTCGTCCGGGCCCTCGGCGACGCCGATCCGCGGCCCGGGACGAAGCGCCATGACGACGCCACCGCCGTCCATCTGCGGTTCCCTGGATTTGCATCGTTGTAGAGTCGTGTCCGAACGGGCAGGCCGACCGAGATGGAGGTGCCGATGGCGGTGACCCTGCGCGACGTCGCGGAACTGGCGGGCGTGTCGTTCAAGACCGTCTCGAACGTCATCAACGGCTACCCCCACATCCGCCCCGCCACCCGCGAGAAGGTCGAGCGCGCCATCGCCGAGCTCGGCTACCGGCCCAACCTCAGCGCCCGCAGCCTGCGCTCGGGCCGCACCGACACCATCGCGCTGGCCGTCCCCGAGCTCAACCTGAGCTACTTCGCCGAGCTCGCGAGCTTCGTCATCGCCGCGGCCGAGGAGGCCGGGCTGGTGACGCTCGTGGAGCAGACCGGGGGCGACCGCGACCGCGAGCTCGCGCTGCTCCGGAGCCCCCGGCTCAACCGCACCGACGGCCTCATCATCAGCCCCCTCGGCCTGGGCCAGGAGGACGCCGCGGCCCTCACCGGCCCGCTCCCGGTGGTCATGCTCGGCGAGCGCACCTTCGACTGGCCGTGCGACCACGTGACCATGCGGAACGTTGAGGCCGCCCGCGCGGCCACCGAGTACCTCATCGCCTCCGGGCGCCGGCGGATCGCCGTCATCGGCGAGAACGAGGCCGAGGTCATGGGCTCGGCCCGCCTGCGCCTGCGCGGCTACCGGGAGGCCCTGGCCGCGGCCGGCATCGAGTACGACGAGCGCCTGGTCGCGCGCGCCACCCTGTGGCACCGGGCCGACGGCGCCCGCGCCATGCACGACCTGCTCGACCGCGCCTCGGGTCCCGACGCCGGGTTCGACGCGGTCTTCGGCTTCAACGACACCCTGGCCCTCGGCGCGATGCGGGTCCTCCAGGAGGCGGGTCTGCGCGTGCCGCAGGACGTGGCGGTGCTCGGCTTCGACGACCTCGACGAGGCCGCGTACGCCATCCCGTCCCTGACCACGGTCGACCCGGGCCGGGAGTGGATCGCCCGCACCGCCGTCGAGACCCTGCTCGCGCGCATCGGCGGCGGCGCCCTGTCCGCCGAGACCGAGCCGCGCACCCGCGCCGCCGCGTTCGCGATCGTCGAGCGCGAGTCCGCCCCGCCCGCCTGACGCCCGCGGCCCGGCTCGACGCCGCCTCCTGTTTACAACGTTGTAGAACATCCGGGCCGGTTTCGGCCGTTCTGGCGTATCCGCTGGTCTCCGGCTGGATCACGAAACGGGAAAGTTCTGCGCCGACGGGGCGCGGGACGTTGACACCGGGGCGGGGATGTTCCTACGATCCAGAAGTTACAACGTTGTAGAACGAAGGTTTCGGACGCGGCGTTGGACGACGCGCAGACAGCGCAGTCTCGCTTTGAGAGGGAACTCCGACATGACACGCAAGCGAATCCTCGCGGGGGCCGTCGGCGCGGCGCTCGCCGTCGCCGCCACCGGCTGCTCCGCCGGCGACGACGGGGGCCCCGTCGAGCTCACCTTCTGGCACGGCTACACCGAGGCCGACGGCGACGTCCTCCAGGGCATCGTCGACGACTTCAACGCCGCCCACGACGACGTCGAGATCAAAACCGAACTCAAGACCTGGGACAGCATCGACGACACCCTCCTGACGGCCCTGTCGGCCGGCGAGGGCCCCGGCATCGTCGCGATGCCCGCCGAGCGCCTCCCCGTCTACGCCTCGCGCGGCGCGTTCGCCGAACTCGACGACTTCTACGCCGGCGCCGAGAGCAACACCGCGGACCTCAACCCCGGCGCCGTCGCGATGGTCGAGGTCGAGGGCGCCAAGTACGGCGTGCCCACCGGCTTCGTGCCGCTGGCCGTCTACTACAACCAGGCGCTCTTCGACGCCGCCGGCGTCACCGCGTTCCCGCAGACGTGGGACGAGTGGACCGCCACCGCCAAGCGGCTCACCGTGGACGAGGACGGCGACGGCACGCCCGAGCAGTACGGCGCGGTCCTGCCCGACCACGCCACCGTCGCCAACGGCCTGTGGCCGTCCCTGTTCTACGCCAACGGCGGCGCCGTCGTCGACGGGGACACCGCCGTCATCGACTCGCCCGAGAACGCCGCCACCCTCGAGTACTGGAGCCGGGCCATCGCCGGGGACCGGATCTCGCCCACCGGCGTCGACGGCATCGGCGCCGACGAGCTCTTCAGCGGCGGCAAAGCCGCGATGACCGTCGGCGGCCCCTGGATGGCCTCCATCGCCACCGAGAACGGCATCGACTACGGGATCGCCGCCCTCCCGGCCGGACCCGCGGCCCAGGCCGCCTCCGCCATCGGCGTCTCCATGGCCGTCACCGTCGACACCTCCCGCGAGGAGCAGGAAGCGGCCGAGGAGTTCTTCTCCTTCTTCCTCAACGAGGAGAACTCCGTCGCCTGGTCGCTCGGCTCCGGCTGGCCGCCCCTGCGCACCGACATCCCCGCCGACGCCGTGGCCGAGAACCCGGTGGTCGCCTCGCTCACCGAGATCGCCGGGACCGGCCGGCCGCTCCTGCCCGGGGTTGTCAACAGCACCGACGTCCTCAGCGCGGTCGACGAGCTCACCCAGCAGGCCGTCGCCGGCGGCGACATCGACGCCCTGCTCGCCGCCGCCCAGACCGAGATCCAAGCGGCACTGGACGAGTGACCCGCGGTGGAGGCGCCGCCCGCGGCGCCTCCACGCCCTCCCTGCCGCCCGCCCGCTTCGGAGAGGAAGCCATGCACGCACCACCGACCGCCCGCCGGTACCGGCCGCCCGCGCCGCTCGGCGGCCGCCGCCGCGCCACCGGCAGCCCCGCCGGACGCAATGCCAGGGCTTGGGCGTTCCTCGCCCCCGCGCTCATCATCATCGGCCTGTTCGTCGTCTGGCCCATGGTCTCGGCCCTCCGCCTGTCCTTCATGGACGCCAGCGGGTTCGGCCGCGAGGAGTTCATCGGCCTCGAGAACTACCTCACCGTGTTCACCGACCCCGACGTGCGCGACGCCGTCCTGAACACCCTCTGGTACACCGTCCTGTTCACGCCCACCGCCGTCATCGCGGCCCTCGCGCTGGCGCTCCTGCTCAACAGCCCGCGCATGCCCTTCCGGTCCTTCTTCCGCACCGCGCTGTTCGTGCCGTTCGTGGTCTCCTTCGCCGTGGCCGCCTTCGCCTGGAGCTACCTCATCGACCCCCAGGTCGGCCTCCTCAACCACTGGCTGCGCGGCATGGGCATCCAGCTCGGCAACGTCCTGGAGGACCCCGACCTCGCGATGCCCGCCGTCGTCCTCGTCGCCGTCTGGAAGCTCTTCGGCTTCTACTTCGTGATCTTCCTGGCCGGACTCCAGGACATCCCGGCCTCGCTCTACGAGGCCGCCCGCATGGACGGCGCCGGACCCTGGGCGCGCTTGCGCAGCGTCACGCTCCCCATGCTCTCCAACACCATGGCGTTCGTGCTCGTCTTCGCGATGATCGCCGCCCTCCAGGCGTTCGACCAGATCTACGTCATGACCGGCGGCGGCCCCTACGGCCACACCCAGACCCTCGTCATGGAGATCTACGAGTCCGGCTTCCGCAAGCTCGACATCGGGTTCGCCTCGGCGCTGTCGTACGTGCTGCTCATCGCGACCCTGCTGCTCAGCCTCGTGCAATTCCTGTTCTTCGGCCGCAAGGAAAAGGACCTGTCCTCATGAGCGCCGCCTACCGGACCCGGCTGCGCGACGTCCGGCCCGGCACCGTCCTCGCGGTGGCCGCGCTCGTCGCCGTCAGCGCCGTCGTCCTGCTGCCCATCGCGATCATCGTCTTCACCGCGTTCAAACCCGTCGCCGAGGTCAACGCCTACCCGCCGAGCCTCCTGCCCGGCACCTGGACCCTCGACAACGTCAGGGAGGTGACCTCCGAGCTGCCGTTCGCGCGCCTGGTCGGCAACAGCTTCCTGTTCGCCGGCGGCGTCACCGCGTTCGCGCTCGTCTTCGACTCCCTCGCGGCCTACGCCCTCGCCCGCATCGACTTCGCCGGGCGCAAGGTCCTCCTCGTCGCGATCATCGCCACCCTCATGATCCCGTTCCAGGCCACGCTCATCCCGCTCTACCAGCTCGTGGCCGACCTCGGCTGGGTCAACACCTACGCCGGCCTCATCGCGCCCCGCGCCGCCGACGCCTTCGGGATCTTCTTCCTGCGCCAGTTCTTCCTCTCGCTCCCGCGCGACGTCGACGCCGCCGCCCGCATCGACGGCGCCTCCGAGTTCCGCGTCTTCCGGTCGGTCGTCCTCCCCAACGCCGTCCCGGCCCTGCTCACTCTGGGGCTCTTCACCTTCGTCAACAACTGGAACGACCTGCTCTGGCCGCTGGTGTTCACCACCGACTCCGAGATGGGCACCATCACCTCCGGCCTGACACTCCTGACCGGACCCAGCGGCATCGTCCCCCACGGCGTCATGATGGCCGGCTCGCTCATCGCGATCCTGCCGCTCGTCATCGCCTTCCTCCTCATCCAGCGCCGCTTCATCGAGAACATCGCAACGACAGGACTCAAATGACCTCCCACCCATGGCATCGCGACGGCAGGCTCCACTTCGCGGTCGGCGTCGAGGACACCTTCGTGCCGCAGTCGCGGCCCGGCGAGCGCGCGATCGACGAGTACGCGCTCACCGAGCACTACGACCGCTGGCACGGCGACCTCGCGCTGGCCGCGGGAGCGGGCGCCGAACTGGTGCGCTGGGGCGTCCCCTGGCACCGGATCGAGCCGGAGCGGGGCCGGTGGGACTGGGGCTGGCTCGACCGGGTCTTCGACCGCTTCGCGCAGCTGCGGCTGCGCCCGGTCGTGGACCTCATGCACTACGGGACGCCGCTGTGGATGGAGGGGCAGTTCGCGCACCCGGACTACCCCAAGCACGTCGCGGAGTACTCGGCGGCCGTCGCCGAGCGCTACGCGCACCTCGGGGTCGCCGACTACACGCCCGTGAACGAGCCGATGATCCACGCGCTCTTCACGGGGGAGTACGCCTACTGGCCGCCGTACCTGTCGGGCCCGGAGGGCCTGAGCGCCATGGTCGGCCAGCTCGGGCGCGGCTTCGTGCTCGCGCAGCGCGCCGTCGCCGACGTCCTGCCCGGCGCGGTGTTCGTCCACGTGGACGCGGGGATGCGCTTCACCGGCGACACCGACGCCCCCGAGCACCGCGAGCACGCCGCCCGCCTCAAGGAGCAGGTGTTCCTCGTGGAGGACCTGGTGACCGGGCGGGTCGGCGACGCGCACGCGCTGGCGCCGTTCCTGCGCGCCAACGGCTGGACCGACGCCGACTTCGCGTGGTTCGCGGAGGCCCCGGTCCGCCCCGACGTGGTGGGCGTCAACTACTACCCGCTGCACTCCACGGAGGTCTTCGAGGCGGGCGTGTTCCACACCGGCGGGTTCCCCGACCCCCGGCCGGTGCAGGACGACGGCGTGGCGGGGCTCGCCGAGCTGCTGCGCGGTGCGGCCGCGCGGTACGGCGCCCCGGTGATGCTCACCGAGACGTGCGTGACGGGCACCGTGGCGGCCCGCCTCGACTGGCTCGACGCCTCCGTCGCGGCCCTGCACGAGCTGCGGGCGGCCGGGACCGACGTCGTCGGGTACACGTGGTGGCCGCTGTTCGACATGTACGAATGGACCTACCGGCACTCCGCGGCGCCGCGCGAGGCCCACCGGCTGACCATGGGCCTGTGGGAGCTCCAGGAGCGCGAGGACGGGCTCGCCCGCGTGCGCACGCCGATCGCCGACCGGTTCCGCTTCCACGCCGATCAGGCTGCGGCGCAACGACTCCAGAAAAATCCGAATCTCGGTGCATGATCCTCGGGGGCACGGGTAGCCGTACTTCACGAGGACTTGCACGAGGGGACAGAGGCCGCCGGTCCGGCGCCAGGGGGGATCCGGACCGGCGGCCTTCTTATGTGCGTACGGGGGAATCCCGGCGGCCGGGGCCGCCGGGATCCGTCCTGTCCGCCGCGGGCGCCGCGCTCCAGCGCAGTCGCCCCGGCCTACCGCAGTCGCCCCTCGGCTCACCGCAGCCACCCGTCGGCCAACCGCAGTCGCCTCTCGGTCTACCGCAGTCGCCGTTCGGCGATGGCAAGGGTGTCCCTCGCCCGTTCGAGGACGTCCTCCCACTCCAGCTCCAGCAGGCCCGGGTCGGGCTTCTCCCCGTGCGGGTCGCCGCGCCGCCCGGCCCACAGGGCCCGGTGGCGGCGCCGCCACGGCGGCGGTCCCCACAGGGTCGGCGGCATGGGCCCGAACAGGACCACCGAGGGCGTGCCGAACGCGGTCGCGAGGTGGGCCACGCCGGTGTCGCCGCACACGACGAGCCTTGCGGAGGCGACGATCGCGGCGAGTTCTTCGAGGTCGGTGCGCCCGGCCATGACCCGCCACGGCGCGATCCCGGCGGCGGTCGCCACCGAGCGCGCCAGCGCGATCTCGCCGTGGTCGCCGGTGATGGTGATCTCCTGGCCGTCCTCCTGGAGTTCCCTTGCGACGTGCGCGAACCGGTCGGCGGGCCAGCGGTTCGCGCCCTCGCGCGCGCCGGGGTGGATCACGACGGTGCCCGCGTGCGGCGTGGGCCGCGGCGGCGGGGCCAGGAGCAGGTCGGTGGGGTCGGCGCTGAGGCCGCGGTCCTCCAGGAGCCGGCACCAGCGGTCGATCTCGTGGAGTTCGGGCCTCCAGCGGGGCCCGGCGACGCCGGGGAGCGTGGGGTGGCGGTGGGTGATGAGCTCGTCGGGGCCGGTGCCGAGGAGGTCGAACGCGCTGCCGGGGCCTTCGCCGTGGAGGTTGACGGCGAGGTCGGGGGCCTCGCCGTGCCAGTCGAGGCCGCCGACGCCCGCGGTGGGGTGGAGCAGGTCCACGGCCTCGACCAGGTCGGCGAGGGGCCGCAGGTGCTCGGGTGCGGCGAGGACGATCCGCTTGTGCGGGAACGACTTCCGCAGCGCGCGCAGTGCCGGGACGGCGGTGAGCAGGTCGCCTATGCCGAGCGCGCGGAGGGCGAGGACGGTCCCGTCGGTCCCGTCGAAGTGCGCATCACCGAAGGACGTGTCCTCGAAAGGCGCCTCGTCGGTCTCGTTCGCATCGTCGGTCATGTGGTCCTCCTCAGGTCACGGCGCGCTCCAGGAGCACGTCCCAGCGGTTCAGGAAGTCGTCGAGCCCGTGGTGGGCGAGCGCGTGGGCGCGGGCGGCGGCGCCGGCCTCGGCGGCGAGGTCGCGGTCGGCGGTCAGGGCGGCCAGGCGCCCGGCGAGAACGCCGAGGTCGCAGGAGACGGCGCCGACCGCGGGCGGCAGGGTCGCGGCGGCGGTGGTCGCGACGGCGACCACGGGCAGGCCCAGGAGCATCGCCTCGATGAGCGGCGCCCCGGGGGAGGTCCAGCGGGAGGGGTGGACGAACGCGCGGCGGCGGGCCATCGCGGTGTGCAGCTCCTCCAAGGGGATCGGCGGGTTGCCGGTGAGCGCGTGGCCGCGGCCGTCGGGCCAGGAGCGGATCGCCTCGGCGCCGGAGCCGAACAGGTCGATGGGCGCGGCGGCGCGGAGCGCTTCGAGGAGGTCGGTGCCGGCGTCGCGGCCGAAGGGCTCGTCCACGACGGCGACGGCCTGCGGCAGCTCCCCGGTGAACCGGTGCCCCGGGTCGGCGACGCCGAGATCGACCACTGTGGCCGGTGCGCGGCCGCAGTCCCACATGAGCCGGTTGAAGTCGGAGGCGTGCACGACCGGGATGTCGTCGCGGTCGGCGAGCGGGTGGCGGCTGGTGGCGGCGCGGCCCTGCGGGGTGCCGTGCTCGACGTAGACGGCGGGCACGTCACGGCCCGGCCTGCGCCCGAGCCACCGCTCGGCGAGGGCGAGCTCCTCGGGCCGCTGGAGGATCACGACGTCGACCTCGGTGTCCCGCAACGCTTCAGCCGGCACGTCCACGACGTGCCGCGGCCACGGGTGGCCGGCCCGGCCCAGCCCGAACGGGCCGCCCTCGGGCTCCTTCGGCAGCAGGTACACATGGCGCCCTTGGATGAAGGACTCCATCCACGAGCCGTCGACGTGCCAGCACAGTATCCGGAGCGCATTCGAACCTCGCATGTGTACGCGGTACCCGCTGCCGCCGCGGCTCAACCGCGGGCGGGCCCGGTTCAGGCCACCGCGAGCAGCGCGACCGCGACCGCGGCGGCGCCCAGACCCAGGAGTTGGCTGCGCTGCAACCGCTCCCCGAGGAACCGCCGCGCCAGGAGCACCGTGCCGGCCGGGTACAGCGCGACGATGACCGCGACCACCGCGAGGTCCCCGCCGCGGGCCGCCAAGAGGAACAGGAGGTTCGCGACCGAGTCGAGCGCGCCCGCGGCCACCGGCATCGCGTACGCGGGCCGCTCGGGCCCCAGCCGCGAGTGCAGCACCGCGGCGGCGCCCAGCGTCAGCGCCGACGCCACCGCCCTGCCGACGAGCAGCGGGCCCACGCCGCTGTCGTCCGGCGCCTGGTGCAGGAACACGAGCTGCAGGGCGATCGCCGCGCCCGCGCCGCACGCCAGCGCCAGCGCCGTCCCCGAGGGCCGCGAGGACCGCACGCCCGGCCCGGCGCTCACGAGCACGACCGCCGCGAGCGCCAAAGGCAGCCCGGCCAGGCCCGCCGCGCCCAGCCGCTCGCCCTGGAGCAGCCCCACCGCGACCGGCAGCATCGCCGACACGAGGGCCGTCACGGGGGAGAGGACGTTCATCGGCCCGATCGCGAGCGTCCGGTACAGCAGCAGGAACGCCGCCGCCGACGCCGCGCCCGAGGCCGCGCCCCAGGCCAGCGTCGCGGGCGCGAACGAGGCGCCCAGCACCGGCCACAGGAGCAGTTCCACCACCAGGCTCGCCGGGGCCGCGATCATGACCGTGCGCAGCACGTGCGCGCGCCGCGCGCCCAGGCCGCCGAGGAAGTCGGCCGCGCCGTACGCCAGGGAGCTGCCCAGCGCCAGGACGAGTGCGAGCACCGCGACCTCCAGTTCCGTCGACCGGATCGAATCCTAGGAGACCGCCCGGTCCCGGTCACCCCGCCCCGACCCGCCGGACGCGGTGCCGCTCGCGATGGCAGCATTGGGGAGTGATCATCCTGCCGCGACTCGGGGGCGCCGGCGCCCCGGCCGAGGCGACCGACGCCGCGACCGGCGAGGCCGCCGCGCCCGACCTGCCGTGGGCGACGATCGTGCACAACGACCCGGTCAACCTCATGAGCTACGTGTCGTACGTCTTCCGCAGCTACTTCGGTTACACCGAGTCCATGGCCGAGAAGCTCATGCTCGACGTCCACCACAAGGGCCGCGCGGTCGTCTCCAGCGGCAGCCGCGAGGAGATGGAGCGCGACGTCCACGCCATGCACGGCTACGGCCTGTGGGCCACGATGAGGCAGGACTGATGGAGGGCTTCGAACCGTTCCCCGGCGGCGCCGCGATCCGCCTCGGCGAGTCGGAGGCGGGCATCCTCCGCGGCCTCGCCGACCAGCTCCTCGACCTCCTCTCCTCCCGCGGCGAGCACGTCGAGGACCCCATCGCCGCGATCTTCGCGACCGCCCCGAGCGAGCCGCCCGAGGACCCCGTCCTCGCCCGGCTCTTCCCCGACGCCTACGACGCCGGAGACGACGCCCGCGAGCAGTCCGCCGAGTTCCGCCGCTTCACCGAGAACGACCTGCGCACCCGCAAGCGCGACGACGCGCGGGCCCTCATGGCCGACGTCGACGCCCTCGGCCCCGGCGGCGGCGTCCTCAGCCTCGACGCCGAGGACAGCCGCCACTGGCTCGGCGCCCTCAACGACCTCCGCCTCGCGCTGGCGACACGCCTGGGCATCGCGACCGAGGACGACGCCGACGAGCTGTACGAGCTGCCGCCCGACGACGAGCGCGTGCCCGTCGTCATCGTCTACTCGTGGCTGAACATGCTCCAGGACACCCTGGTGGAGACGATGACGCCCTGAGGGCAGTCGTTCGCGCTGGCACGTCCACAGGTCCGCGCCTGTGGCGTGACTCGTCCCGAACGCCGTCGCGGCGGCCGACCCGCTCGCGACCCCCTCAGGCCCCGCCCGGCCTCCGGTGCCGCTCCTCCGCCGCCGCGCCCGCCCGCCGGAACGCCTCCAGGACCCTCGCCACCGCCAGGCGCTCGGCCCGGTCGGATCGCATGATCGCCGTGATGTGGCGCCGCGTCGGCACGTCCGCCACCTCCCGCAGCACCAGGCCCGCGCCGGTCGGGGTCGTGAACCGCGGCAGGACCGCCACGCGGCGGCTCGCCGCCACCAGCGACTCCACCAGCCGGTTGTCCCTGATCCGCTGCGAGACCCGCAGCGGCACCCCGGTCGCCCGCTCGATCGAGCCCAGGACGTGGTCGAACGGGTAGCCCTTCGGCACCCCGATCCACTCGCACTCGACCAGGTCCGCCGCTCGCACCGCCTTCCTCGCCGCGAGCGGGTGGTCCGCCGCCATCGCCACGTCCAGCGGCTCCGTCGCCAGCGGCACCGCCACGAGCCCGGCCGTCCCGGCCGGCCGCACGCCCGTGAAGCTGTGCGCCACCACGATGTCGTCGTCGGCCGCCAGCGCCGCGAACTCCACCTCCGCGAGGTCGAAATCGCTGCACCGCACTTCGATCGCACTGCCCTCCAGCTCCCGCATCACGGCAGGGAGCAGGAACGTGCCCGCGCTCGGCAGGACCGCGACCCGCACCGTGCCCGAGGGCTCTCCGCGGAACGAGTCCCAGCGCGCCTGCACCCGCGCCGTCGCGGCCGCCACCTCCGCCCCGCCCTCGGCCAGCACCCGGCCGGCCTCCGTCAGCCGCAGCCCCCGGCCCGACGGCTCCACCAGGACCATGCCGAACTCGCGCTGCGCGGCCTTCAACTGCTGCGAGACCGCCGACGGCGTCCGGTGCGAGGCCCGCGCCACATCGGTGACACTGCCGCGCAGGGCCAGCTCGCGAAGCAACTCCAGGTGGCGCACATCCATGAAGCGATGCTACACAGTGCCTTAAGCAGTTTTCATTTGTGCTTTACAGTTCCGGCGGCGATCATTGGGCCATGCCCGCTCGCCACGTACTCCTCGCCATGGCCGTCGCCGTTATGTGGGGCCTCAACTTCATCGCCATCGACGCCTCGCTCCAGCACTTCCCGCCGATGTTCCTCGTCGCCCTGCGCTTCGCGCTCATCGCGGTCCCCACGATGCTCCTCGTCAAGCGCCCCGACGTCCCGTGGCGCTGGCTCATCGGCTACGGCCTCGGCTTCGGCACCCTCCAGTTCCTGTTCCTCTACTGGGGCATGGCCTCCGGGATGCCCGCCGGCCTCGCCTCGCTCGTGCTCCAGGCGTCCGGGCCCTTCACGATGCTCCTCGGCGCCACGTTCCTGCGTGAACGCGTCACCGGCCCCCAGCTCCTCGGCGTCCTCGTCGCCGTCGGCGGGCTCGCGGTGGTCGGCTGGCAGCGCGCCGAGCACGCCAGTGTCGTCCCGTTCCTCCTCACCCTCGCCGGCGCCCTCGGCTGGGCGATCGGCAACATCTGCAACCGCCAGGCCCGCGCCGCGAACCCGCTGCACCTGACGCTGTGGATGTCCGTGGTCCCGCCGCTGCCCATGCTCGCGCTGGCCTTCGTCGTCGAAGGGCCCGCCGACATCGCGACCTCGATGACCGACTTCACCGACCCCGGCGCCCTCGGCGCGGTCCTCGGCCTGCTCTACACGGTCGTCATCGGCACGATCCTCGGTTCGGGGCTGTGGACCTGGCTCATGTCGAAGCACCCCGCGGGGGTCGTGGCGCCGTTCTCGATGCTCGTGCCCGTGACGGGCATGACCGCGGCCTGGCTCCTCCTCGGCGAGACCGTCACGGTCCCCGAGATGCTCGGCGGCGTCCTGGTCGTCGGCGGCGTGCTCCTCGGCAGCCTCATCAAGCGCCCGAAACGCCTCCCCGACCTGGTCCCGGCCCCGGTCGGCGCCCGCCTGAGGGACTGACGTCCCGGATCGCGGACATCACTTGGCCCAGTCCTAGCGGAGAAGTAGACTTTGCTGGTTGCCCACCCGCACCAGCACCATGGAGTGATCCGCCCGATGCGCCAGCTCTTCAGCTTCCCCAACCCGGTCAACGAGGTCTCCGCCCGCCTCGTCGCCGCCGGCGTCGTCCTCATGAGCCTCGCCGCCCTGGTCTTCCAGGCCGAATGGCTGGTCGTGGTGATCGCTCTCGGCTTCATCGCCCGCGTCCTCACCGGCCCGACCCTGAGCGTCCTCGGCCAGTTCGTCACCCGCGTGGTCACACCCCTGCTCCCCGCGGCCGCCAAACCCGTCCCGGGCCCGCCCAAGCGCTTCGCCCAAGGCATCGGCGTGGCCTTCTCGGCGACCTCGGCCCTGCTCCTCCTGGTCTTCGACGCCGACCTGGCAGGCTGGATCGTGCTGGGAGCCCTCGCGCTGGCCGCCACCCTCGAATCGGTCTTCGCCTACTGCCTCGGCTGCAAGATCTTCGCCCTCCTGATGAAGGCAGGACTCATCCCCGACGCCGTCTGCGAAGCCTGCGGCGACATCAGGGCCCGCACCGAAGCCAACCTCGAGAAGAAGCAGGCCGCCGCCCTCTAGCCGACGGCGGCCTTCGGGTCAGTTCTGAAGGTCGGGGTCCACCTGGGCCAGGTGCCGCTGCTTCAGGGTCACCATGAACTCGAAGCAGGCTTTGAAGTCGCTGAACCGGCCGAACTCCTCGCCGGAATTGATCCAGACGACGGTTCCGGCGTCCTTCGTGCCGGTGCGGTAGACGACGACGAGGTTGAGCCGCTGGCCCGCCGCGATCGGCATGACATCGCCGATGTCGATCCCGATGCTCTCGAGGACCTCTTCATCGTCGTACGTGCGCAGGAGCTCCTGCGCGGGGTTCCAGTTGCCGCCGCCGCGGAGCTCGGGGATGCCGAATATGCCCATCCCGAAGTAGAACGCTTCCCAGCCGTCGGCGAACAGCAGGAACTCGCGGTAGCCCGGCGGGAGCGTTTCGAGGAACTCGGATTCGTACGCGCGCAGGCTCTCTTCGGAGTTCTTGACCCGGGGCAGCGTCGACCAGTGGATCTCCGGTTCGAGTTCGAGCAGGCGGGCGTTGGTGCCGATCGCCACTCCGAGCAGTGCGGGCCAGGATTCGTTCGTGCTCATCGCAGGTCTCCTCACAGCGTCGGGTCGAGACGAGAGTACCAATCAGGGTGCAGGTTGAACGGCTGCACGCCGACCGGGCCGGGCTTGGGCTTCCAGCCCTCCGGATAGAGGCCGGACTGGGATCCGAAGGTGCCGTTGATGGAGCTGTCGTGACGGCCCCACCCGCCGGCCGGGTCGGGGTTCCCGGTCCAGGTCGTGTCCGGAAGGTGGGCCGCGACCTTGTCCCCGTAGGGCCCTTGACCGTCTTCGGGGTTGTTGCGCTCGGCCTCGGCCGCCTGCTCCTTGCGGTATTCGAGATCGGGATCCTTCGTGGTGGCGACGCGCCCGGTGGGCGAGAGCTCGTTGTTGTAGTACGCGTCGTTCGCGGCGTTCACGTACTCCTCGGCCTGCCGGAGCTGCTCGGGCGAGACCTTGTCCATCTTCTTCGGCGGGTTGAACCAGACCGGGCCCTCGTTCGGGCGGGGATCCTCTTCCGCCCGGCGCTCGCGCTTCTCGCGGGGTCCGTGACTGCGGTCGCCCGCGGGGATGTCCTCCCTGCGGGGCGGGCCCTGGACGCGGGCGTCGGCGATGCGGGTCCTGGTCTCGGCCGCGTCGGCGCTGTGGCTCCGACCTGGGAGGCCGCTGCTGCGGCGGTGGGTGGTGTCGGTGTCCGTGTCGGTCCTGGGGGTGTCGACGTCGGGTGAGTTGCGGCGCGCGTGGAGCCCGAGGAGGCCGAAGAGGACCGGGATGAGGGCGGCGCGGAGGAGGAAGTTCTTCATCAGGGGTACCTCATCCGAACAGGAGGTCGCGGAGGGCGGTGATAGAGTCGATGAGGCCGGTGATCCAGCCGAAGATCTTGCCGACCCATTCGGTGATCTTGATGACCGCCTTGGGGATGACCCAGGCGGCGCCGATGCCCACGGTGAACGCCACCTCGGCGGCCCAGGCGATCAGCGACCCGATGCACTCGGCCACGAACTCGCGCACGAACTCGCGGACCATACTGACAAGCTGCCCTGCGCCGCGGGTCGCGGTTCCCAGCGAGAGCGCAGTGCCGCCGATGCAGTCGAGCACGTCGACGTTCGCACCGCCTTTGCCCCGGTAAGCGTCGGCTGCGGTGCCCGTCCAGGTGGCGACATCGGTGAGGGTCGTTTCGAGCTGCGCGGCCATCGCGAAGCACTCGTTGGCGACGTTGTCCCACGTCATCGCGTGCGCTTCGACGAGTGTGGGATTCCCGGCGAGCATGTCGAGGGCTTCCTTCAGGGGCTCGACGTGCTCGATGAGCCAACCGACGCCTGCCGAGGCGAGGGTGCCGATCGGGTCGAGGACGGCGCCGACGGTCTCCAGCGCGACGCCGAGCCCGGCGACGGAGGCGTCGATCCAGGAACCGGAGTCGATGGCCATGGCGAGTCCCGCGTAGGACTCGACGATGCCGGCGCCCGCGAACGCGGCGCCGGGTTGCGGGACGGAGCTCTCCGTCGCTACGAGATCGCTCATGGGGCGTTCAGATCCCCTCTTCGATGGAGCGGTAGCTGGAGGCGACGGCCTCGTCGAGGCTGTCGTAGTCGTCGGCGGTGGTGCGGACGGCGTCGGCCAGGAGCTGGAGGTTCTCCTGCGCCATCGTGGTGAGCTCCTTCTGCTCCTCCTGCCGGTTGGCCAGGATCGGGGGCAGGAACTGGCAGATGATGCCGTACGCCTCGTCGTCCTGCGCGATGGTGTCGATCGCGGAGAGGACCGCGTCGAAACGCTCGCGCACCGAGTCGATGTTGGAGGCGTGCGAACGCAGGTCGTCCGTCACGACCTCGAACTGGTCGCTCACTGCAGCTCCTCCTCAGGGGGCTCGGGGAAGCGCATCTTGATGCTGTCGACCAGGGCCTTGGCGGTGGGGGATCCCGGGTCGAGGCGGGCCTCGACTGCGGCTCTGGCGTTCTCGAGGAGAGCCTGGCCGGCGTTCTGGTACGCCTCCATGAACTGGCGCTCGGCGTGGCGCAGCTGCATGCGCTGGAGGTCGGGGGCGAACTGGACGCCGATGACCGCGCCGGAGGAGTTGAGCTTGACGGCGACGACGCCGTTGGCGTCCATGCCGACCGCGGTGAGCTCCTGGACGGCCTCTGAGGCCGCGATGGCGTCGGCGGCGCGCTGTTCGGCGCGTTCCTTCCAGCTCGCGAGGGCCGCTCGGGCGTCCTCGGGGCCGGCGATGTTCGCGAAGGGGTTGCTGTTGTCCACTGTCGCTCCGTTCCGTTTGAAGGCCAACGAATACCGTCAGTCCGGCGGTGGCTACCTCACGGAATATAGGCGTTGTTCACCTACTGCGGGGTACGGAAATGGGGCGCGGTGGAATCACTGCGACACAACGGGTCTAGTGGTGCCAGTGAGGTGGATTGTTTGGCACGAATTCGGGATATAGACGAGTTTGCCCGGCGCGGCTAGGTGGACGGGAGGTGGCGCGCGACGATCGCCTCCGCGTGCTTAGTCGGGACCGCGCCGTAGTTCAGGCCACGGTCGGGGCCGAGGCGGGTCGCGCAGAAGGCGTCGGCGATCTCGTTGGGGGAGTGGCGGACCAGGAGCGCGGCTTGGAGCGCGAGGCCGAGGTCCTCGGTGAGCCGTCTGGCCTCCGGCTGATCCACTCCGGCAGTGAGGGTGCGCTCGACGTTCGCCAGGTGCGCTGCCAGGCGCGGGTCTGCCTCGGCGGCCGGTGCCACCTCGGCGAGGAACGCCTCGGCCGTCTCCGGTGCGGTCTTCAACGCGCGCAGCACGTCGAGCGCGATGACGTTGCCCGAGCCCTCCCAGATGGACAGGAGCGGCTGCTCCCGGTAGCGCCTGGCGAGGGGCGCCTCCTCGATGTAGCCGTTGCCGCCCAGGCATTCGAGGGCTTCGGCCGCGTGGCCCGGGCCGCGCTTGCAGACCCAGTACTTCGCCACGGCGGTGGCGAGGCGGCGGAAGGGGCCCTCGCCGGGGGCGTCGTACGCGGAGGCGAGGCGCATCATGACCGCGGTGGCCGCCTCGGACTCGATGGCGAGGTCGGCGAGGACCTGGGTCATGAGGGGCTGGTCGATCAGGCGCCGACCGAACGCGCTGCGGTGCGCCGCATGCCAGGTCGCCTCGGCCACCGACTGGCGCATCCCGGCGGCGGTGGCGATGACGCAGTCGAGGCGGGTGTGGTTGACCATCTCGATGATGACGGCGACGCCGCGCCCCTCCTCGCCGACGAGGTGCGCGACGGCGTCGTGGAGTTCGATCTCGGCGGAGGCGTTCGAGCGGTTGCCGAGCTTGTCCTTCAAGCGCTGCAAGCGGATCGCGTTCAGGGTCCCGTCGGGCAGGACGCGGGGCAGGAGGAAGCACGAGAGTCCGCCGGGCGCCTGCGCGAGCACGAGGAAGGCGTCGTTCATCGGCGCCGAGCAGAACCACTTGTGCCCGCGCAGCGTGTACAGGCCGTCGGCGGCGGGCGTCGCGGTGGTGGTGTTGGCGCGGACGTCGGAGCCGCCCTGCTTCTCGGTCATCGCCATGCCGATGAGGACGCCGGCCTTGTCGGCGGCCGGGCGCAGCCCGAAGTCGTACGTAAGCGAGGTAATCCGGGGTTCCCACTCGGCCGCGAGCGCGGGTTCGGCGCGCAGGGCCGGGACGGCCGCGTAGGTCATCGAGACCGGGCAGCAGTGCCCGGGTTCGACCTGCGCGAGCAGCGACATGAGGACGGCCCGCGCGGCGTGTGCGCCGGGTTTCGCCGCGGCCCATGGCATCGCGTGGGCGCCGTACTCGACTGCCAGGCCCATGAAGCGGTGCCAGGACGGGTGGAAGTCGACCTCGTCGGCGCGGTTGCCGTACCGGTCGTGAGTGCGCAGCACCGGCGGGTACCTGTGCGCCTCCTCGGCCCACCGCGCGGCCTCTGCCGTACCGAGGACGCCGCCGAGCCGCCGGGCGTCCGCCTCGATCCAGTCGGCGCCCGCCCACGAGGCGGCCTCCCGCAAGGGTGCGTTGGCGTCCCAGAGGTTCAGGTCCGCCAGGGGCGGCGGCTGGTTGGCGACGACGTGGGTCTCGGTCATGACGCTCCCCGGGCTCGGCAGATCCCACATCGTAGTACGCGGAGGTGCGGCCGGACCAGCGTCCGGCCGCACCCGGTGCCCTAGGGGCCGAACGGTCCGGCCGCGGGGGTGCGGTCGCCGCCCGAGAGGCCGGTGATCCCCGGGAAGTCCAGGTTCGGGCAGCTCAGGCCCTTCTCCGGCTTGGTCCGGTGCACGAAGTAGTCGTTGACCGCGTCGTCCACGCAGGACGAGAAGCCGCCGTAGACCGTGTGCCAGTAGCCCTCGTAGGTGATGAGGCTGCCGTCGGCCTGGTCGGCGGCCGTCTCGGTCCACTCGTAGACCGTCGCGTAGTCGTGCTCGTTGCCGATGAACACCATCTCCGCTGCGCTGCGCGGGATGTCGAGCTCGTCGCGCTCGTTGGTGTGGTCGATCCCCGAACCGAGGCAGGTGAGCGCGTGCTGGTTGTACATCGACCACTCGACGTTGGGGAAGTCCTCGCTCAACCTGCCGAGCAGGCTTTCGAACTCGTCGTAGTCGGCGATGTCGAAGCCCCAGTCCTGGCACCAGGCCGGGTAGTACAGGTGCTCCCAGAGGACCGGCTCCTCCTGGTACGACTGCACTCCCGCCAACTGCTCGCCGTCGCGCATCGCGTCGAGCGCGAGGGCGAAGTCGGGCCACGCCTGCGGGAGGTTGGCCAGGAACGTGTACCCGGCCGACAGTGCGTAGAAGTCCAGCGGCGTGCCGTCGTACGGGTCGACCAGTTCGCCCGCCCGCGCGGCCGCCTTGAGGTCCGCGTACACGGCCTCCACATCGGAGCCGTGCAGCGCGCACTCGGGCGCCGTCTCGCACCAGGCCGCGAACGCGAGGAAGTTCTCCTCCACGGGCGCGGTCTCGGACCGCAGGAAGTCCCATGTGGACTCCAGGCTGTGGTCCATGTTGCCGTCCAGGACCATCGTGCGGAAGTTGCGCGGGTACTCCTCGGCGTACTGCTGCCCCATGATGGTGCCGTACGAGTACCCGAGGTAGTTGAGCTTGCCCTCGCCGAGCGCGCGGCGGATGCGCTCCATGTCCTCGACGGTGTCGAGGTTGGAGACGTTGTCGAACAGGCGCCCGGTGTGCTCGCGGCAGTCCTCGGTCAGGGCCGCGTTCGCGGCTTCGAGCGCCGCGAAGCCCGCCTGGTCGGTCGGGACGGGGAGCGCGGCGGCCTCCAGGGCCTCCTCGCTGCACAGCACCTGGGTGGAGGTGTTGACGCCGCGCGGGTCGAAGCCGACGATGTCGAAGCGCTCGGCGGTCTCGCCGGTGAGCGGGCTGCCGTTGATGATCGAGCCGACGCCCGAGCCGCCGGGGCCGCCCGGGTCCATGAGGATGGTGCCGATGCGCTCGTCGGGGTTCGTCGCCTCGCGCTTGGCGAGGCCGATCTCGATGGTGCCGCGCCAGGGCCGCGAGTAGTCGAGCGGGACGTCGATCGTCGCGCACTCGACGGGCTCGGCCGGGTCGACCTCGGGGCAGGGGCCCCAGTCGATGCCGCGGGGGTGCGCCGCGGCGGCGAGCGGAGTCACGGCGAGCGCGGTGAGCGTGAGCGCGGCGGCCGATGCGGCCGCCGCGAGGGTGCGGGTGAGTGGTCTCAAGCCGGAATTCCTTCCAGTCCAGAGGGGTGCGATTTCCGATCCGCGCCGATGTGCGCGGTTCCTCTCAGGATTGTAAGGAACGTTCCTATTTGCCGGGGGTCTCAGGCGATGTCCCTTTGTTCCATCGCATGACGCTGCGTCACTGCCGTCCCGGTGGTGCTCACGCGCCCTCCCGGCGTGCCCTTCGACACCGCGGGCCCGCGGGCCGGCTTCGGACACGCCCCCACGTACCGGTCGCATTCGCCGCTCGCCGGGGCCGTGTGCTACGGTTCGGGCATGTCCGCCGTCCGCTGGTATCAGCGCTTTACGCAGGCTCCGGGTGGAGCCCGCGGTCACCTGCGCTGACCTGACGGACACCCGGAGCCATGCGGCAGAGACATCCGTCTCTGCCGTTCGTCGTTGAGGCGGGCCGGCACCGGGCTGAACACCGAGTGGATTCCCACCCGCCTCTGCAATCCAGAGGAGACTCCCGCTCGATGAGCACGCCTTCCGCCCGCGCCGCCGACCACCGGGCCGCCAGCGACCGGGCCCTGCCCGGCGACGCCCCGCAGACCAGCGACCTCCGCGTCCGCGGCTTCCAGCCGCTGGTCGCCCCGGCCGTCCTGCGCGCCGAACTGCCGCTCGGCCCCGACCGCGCCGCCCTCGTCGCCCGGAGCCGCGCCGCCGTCAACGACGTCCTCGCGGGCGACGACGACCGGCTCCTCCTCGTCGTCGGCCCCTGCTCGGTCCACGACCCCGCCGCCGCCAACGACTACGCGCGGCGCCTCGCCGCCGCGGCCGCCCCGCTCGCCGACGACCTCCTCGTGGTCATGCGCGTCTACTTCGAGAAGCCCCGCACCACCGTCGGCTGGAAGGGCCTCATCAACGACCCGCACCTGAACGGCACCCACGACATCGAACTCGGCCTGCGCCTGGCCCGCCGGGTCCTCCTCGACGTCCTCGACACCGGCCTGCCCGTCGGCTGCGAGTTCCTCGAACCGCTCAGCCCCCAGCACATCGCCGACGCCGTCTCGTGGGGAGCCATCGGCGCCCGCACCACCGAGAGCCAGGTCCACCGCCAGCTCGCCTCGGGCCTGTCGATGCCGATCGGCTTCAAGAACTCCACCGACGGCGACCTCGGCGGCGCCATCGACGGCTGCCGCTCGGCCGCCGGGGAGCACACCTTCTTCGGCGTCGACGAGGACGGCCGCGCCTCCATCGTCTCCACCAGCGGCAACCCCGACTGCCACATCATCCTGCGCGGCGGCCGCGGCGGCCCGAACTACGGCCCCGCCGACGTGCGCGACGCGCTGGCGCTCCTGGCCAAGCACGACATGCCCGAACGCCTCGTCGTGGACGCCAGCCACGCCAACTCCGGCAAGGACCACGTCCGCCAGGCCGAGGTCGTGCGCGAGCTGGGCGACCGCATCGCCATGGGCGAGCGCGGCATCGCGGGCCTCATGATCGAGAGCTTCATCGAGCCGGGCCGCCAGGAGCCCGCCCCGCTCGACACGCTCGTCTACGGCCAGAGCGTCACCGACGCCTGCGTCGGCTGGGACGAGACCGAGCGCCTGCTGGGCGAGCTCGCCGCCGCCGTCCGCACCGGCCGCGCCCGCCGGGCCTGAGACCGCCGGCGCTCGGGGCCCGCCGACACCACCGCGGTGTCCGCGGGCCCCGTTCCGCGGATTGTGGACGTTTGCGGCTGGTTCGGGCCGGATACCTTCGTAGGCATGCGCATCGCGGTACCCCTCCTCGTCCTGCTCCTGGCACTCGCCGGATGCACCGGCCCTGACACCACCGTCACGCTCGACGCCGAGACCGTGACGGTCACGGTCGGCGAGACCCTGCGGGTCGACCTCGGCGAGGTCAACGACTCGGTGGGGGACAACTGGTTCCTCGTCGACGGCGCCGACACCGGCGTGCTCGCCGACGCCGGCTCCGAGACCGAGGGCGACACGAGCTGCGAAGGCGACGGCTGCGGCGGGATCCTCTACTGGGACTTCGAGGCCACCGCCGCCGGAGCGACCACGCTTCAGTTCCAGTACTGCTTCCGCACCGGCCTCGACGACTGCGTGGGCGACGCCGACGGCAACCCGCCCGCCGACCCGGTCGCACTCGCGGTCACCGTCACCGACTGACGTCCCGGCCGACCACCCGAGGACCCGCTCAGCGCGGCGGGTACTGGCCCGGCTGCTGCCACTGCCCGGGCGGGGGCTGCTGCTGCGGGTAGGGACCGGGCTGGGGGTTGCCCTGCTGCGGGTACGGCGCCTGCTGGGGGTACGCGCCGGGCGGCGGGTACTGGCCGGGCTGCTGCGGGTACGGCTGCTGGGGGTAGCCGGGCTGCGGGTGGTGCATCGCGGGGGCCGCCTGGCGGCCGCGGCTGATCTGCACGATCGTGTACACGCCGAAGCCCGCCATGCCGATCGCGACGGCGAAGAGGATGAAACCGGTGGTGCGGTTGCTGCTGCGCTGCTCCTCAACGGTGCGGTCGGTCGACGCGCCGTCGTCGTAGGTGGTGCAGATGTCGCCGTCGGTCATCGTCTGGCCGCCGCAGTCCACCTCGTCCGAGGTGGTCATCGTGATGCCGCCGTAGAACATGAACGGGGCCATGATGAGCGCGATGATGCCGTAGAACTTGGTCCTGCCGGACACGGATGCTCCTTGTAGCGGATGGGCGGGGTCGAAGAGGCGACCATATACGCCCGGCGCAACCGCCCGTCCGCGACTTTATTCTAGTAGTAGAATACTGGCATGGAAGCAGCCCTCACCGACGCCGAGCTGACGGTCCTCGGCCTCATCGCCGAGGCCCCGCGCCACGGCTACGAGCTCGAGCGGGTCATCGAGGAGCGCGGCGTGCGCAACTGGACCGCCCTCGGGTTCTCCTCGATCTACTACGTCATCGACAAGCTCGCCAAGCGCGGCCTCGTCGCGCCCGAGGGCCCCCGCGGCGGCGCCAAGTCCCGCGTCACCTACGGCGCCACCGCCGCGGGCCGCGACCTCCTCGCCGCCGCCACCCGCGCCGCCCTCGCCGAGCCCGCGCCCGTGCGCGCCCGCGTCCTCGTCGCCATGGCCAACAGCCCCGTCCTCCCCGACTCCGAGATCGCCGCCGGACTCGCCGAACGCCATGCGGCCCTGGCACAGCGCCTCGCCGAACTCCGCGGGACCCGCGCCTCCCAGGAACCCCTGCCGACCCCCGCCCGCGCCGTCTTCGACTACAGCGAAGCCATGCTCGCCGCCGAGATCGCCTGGGCCGCCGACGCACTCGCCACCTACCAGAAGGAGACCGCCATGGAGAAGTACGACGTCAAGCAGGCCCGCAAGGACCTCTACGCCCCCAAGGCGAAGGACTTCAGCCGCGTCGACGTGCCCGAACTGCGCTACCTCGCCGTCGACGGCCACGGCGACCCGAACGCGAGCACCGCCTACACCGAGGCCGTCGAAGCCCTCTACGGCACCGCCTACGCCCTCAAGTTCGCGAGCAAGGCCGAGGGCCGCGACTTCACCGTGGGCCCGCTCGAAGGGCTCTGGCGCGCCGCGGACCCCGCGTCGTTCGTGGAGCGCCGCAAGGGGGAGTGGGACTGGACGATGCTCATCAGCCTCCCCGAGTGGATCACCGACGCCCAGGTCCGGGCCGCCGTCGCCAAGGCCGCCGCGAAGAAGGACAACCCCGCGCTGGCGCACCTCCGCGTCCTCGCCCTCACCGAGGGCCCCAGTGTCCAGATCCTCCACATCGGACCATACGACGACGAGGGTCCGGTCCTCGCGCGCCTGCACGACGAGTACCTGCCCGCCAACGGCCTGACCTTCAACGGCGACCACCACGAGATCTACCTGGGCGACCCCCGCCGCACCGATCCGGCGAAGCTCAAGACCGTCCTGCGCCAGCCGGTCAAGCCCGCCTGAGTCACGCCTGCTGGAACACCACCGCCGCGCCGTGGGCGGCCGCGGCCGGGACGAACGGCCTGCCGTCCGCGGTGCGGCGCAGATGCACGCCACGTGATCGCAGATGGTCCACTGTGGTCTCCAGGTCCCGCACCGCGATCCCGTACGCCGCCAGGCCCGGCACGTGGCGCGGTGCGGACCCTGGCAGGCGCTCGGCCGCGTCGCGCGCGGTGGTGAGCACCAGCCGCGACGCGCCGAGGTCGAACACCGAGGCCGACCCCTCGGACTCGGGCGTGCGGTCGAGGTACCGCGAGTACCGCTCGATCGTGGAGCGGCGCCGGTCGTCGTCCACGCACATGAGGACTTCGGCCACGCCGACCGCGCCGTTGGGGTGGTCGAGGCCGGTCTGGGCGTCCAGCAGTGCGGCCGGCGCGTCCTCGGCCGCGCCCACGCGGCCCTCGGCGACCATGCCGAACGCGGCCGAGGCCGCGTCGTGGACCTCCAGGAACCTGACGCCGGCGAGCCGCACCCCGTCGGCGGTCGTGATCGGCCGCTGCGCGCCGAGCGCCCCGCTGGTCCGCACCCCGACCGACGCCATCCGCTCGGCCGTCTCGGCCGCGTCGCGCGTGGTGAAGACCAGGATGTGCGCGCCCTCGCCGTTCCCGAGCCGCCGCGCCAGGCCCCCGAGCGTCTGCTTGAGGACCGCCCTGGTCGCGGCCAGCCGCTCGTCGGGCACCGACAGCGGCACCAGCGTCGCCGACTCCGGCAGCCGCGCGGGGTCCTTGGGCGCGAACGCGAGCACTTCGATGAAGCTGCGCGGGAAGTCCGCGTGCGAGTTCCCCGCCCCGACCGGCTCGGGCGCCTCCCCGGGCTTGGGCGGCAGGGCCGGGTACGCGGGCGCGTGGAGCCGGAACCCCAGATGCCGGAAGGTCTCCAGGGCCACCTCCATGTCGCGGACCACGAGGCCGATGTGGTGGATGCCGGTGATGTCCGCCGTCATGTCGTGCGCCTCTCGTTCATGGTGGGGCCGTTCGCGGCCGCGTCGGCCGCAGGGCCGTACGCGGTGCGCCGGAACGCCGCCGCGAGCCCGGTGAAGGCCGCGGCGACCCGCGGCGCGGCCTCGCGGTAGCGGTCGAACGCGGGCTCGCGGACCGGCTCGAACGCGCGCCGGACCACCGCCGCCAGCCGGTCCGCGCGGTACTCGGGGTCCATGCCCTGCCGGAACGGCGCCGAGGCGAAGAACCCGAACGCCACCGCCTCCAGCCCGTACTCCACATCGGCCGGGTCCTGTCCCGCCCGCAGCAGCCGGTGGGACTCCAAGGCCGCCAAGTACTCCCGGGTCGCGGCCGCCTTTGCCGCTGCCACCGCCTCCCGGGCCGGATGCCGCGCCAGCGCGTCGAGGTCGCCCGCCTCCGCGCCGAAGACGAGCCCGAGCACCGGCCGCCGCACCGCTTCGAGGAAGTGCCGCCGCAGGTACCGGTGCGGCGCGGCCTCCACCGGATCGGCGGTCACGGCCGCGGCGACCCCCTGGTACATCGCCGCCGCCTCCCGCGCGCCCACGGCCAGCAGCAGGTGGTCGCGGCTCGCCCAGTGCAGGTACACCGTGCCCTTGCCGACCCCGGCCCGCGCGGCGACCTCCTCGATCCTGATCCGGCGCGACCGCGCCTCCAGGAGCAGGGCCGACGCGGCGTCGAGCAGCGCGTCCGCGCGCCGCTCCAGGTCCGCCCGCTGGGACATCGCCATGACCACCTCCTCGACTCGTGACCAGAATACATTTCCGGTCACGAGTCGAGGAGGCGGACCGGCCTCAGGTCACCTCGGTCCTGTAGACCTTGAAGCCGCGCTTCTTGTAGTTCCCGAGCGCCACGGGGGAGTCGTCGGTGCACGTGTGCCCCCACATCCGCTGCGGCGCTTGCAGTTCCGGCCAGCGCTCGGCGAGCGTCCACGCCCGCGCGATGCCCTCCGACAGCAGGTGCCCGCCGATGCCGCGCCCGATGAACCCCGGCAGCAGCCCGAAGTACGCGAGCTCGACCTCCCCGGGATTCGTCCCGTCGAGTTCGGCGAAGCCCGCGGGCGTCCCGCGCACGTACCCCACCCAGGTCTCGACCCCGGGCCGCTCCAGGTACTCGCGCCACTGCTCGTCGGTCCAGGGATTCCGGTCGGTCCAGTTCCACTCGCTCCCGACGGCCGTGTAGAGGAACTTGCTGAACGCGGGACTGGGGATCTCCGCCCGCACCAGGTCGACCGGCTCGGCCGGGGCGCCCGCCGCGGCCAGCTCGCCGCGGTCGCGCATTTCGAAGTACCAGGTGGTCAATGTCATGCGTTTCCTTTCTCGCGGTGGCCGGATGGTCTCACATGCGAGGATTCGGAACCATGACCGCCCTCCCCACCGACCTCCTGGCCTGGTCCGCGCTGGCGCTCGGGGCGCTGCTCGTCGGCTTCGCCAAGGCCGGGATCAGCGGCACCTCGTCGATCGCGATCGTCCTGTTCGCCGCCGTTATGCCCGCGAAGGAGTCGACCGGGGCGATGCTCCTGTGCCTCATCCTCGGCGACCTGTTCGCGATCCGGTACTACTCGCGGCACGTCGAGTGGCGCATCCTCGCGCGCCTCGCCCCCTGGACGGTCCTCGGCGTCCTCGCCGGCGCCCTGGTCCTCGACGCCGTGGACGACGGCGTGGTGCGCCCGCTCATCGGCGTGATCCTCCTGGCGCTCCTGATCCTGCAACTGGTCATGAAGTACGCGCGCCGCGGCCGGGACGAGGCCCCGGACCTGCCGCCGCTGCTGCGCCACGGCGCCTCGGCCGCGACCGGCACCGCCGCGGGCGCGGCCACGATGCTCGCGAACGCGGCCGGGCCGATCATGGTCCTGTACCTGTTCCTGTCGGGCTTCTCGAAGCTCCAGTTCCTGGGGACGATGGCCTGGTTCTTCCTGGCGGTCAACCTGTTCAAGGTCCCGTTCAGCGTGGGCCTGGGCATCATCGACTGGTCGACGGTGCTGCTGGCGCTGTGCCTGCTGCCCGCGGTGGCGGTCGGCGCGCTGGCGGGGAAGGCCGTGGTGAAGCGGGTCGAGCAGCGCCAGTTCGAGATCGCGACGCTCGCGATGACGGCGGTCGGCGCGGCCCTGCTCATCGCGGCCTGACGCGAGCGTCCCGGCGGAACGGGTCCGGCGCGGCGGCGCGCGCTGCCGTGCACCCGGGCCTACGTGCGGTCGAGCTCCTTGGCGTGCGCCACGTCGTGCTCGCGCGTGGGGGTCTCGGAGACGAGCGGGACGCCCTTGAGGAGCGGCGCGGCGGCGACGGCCGCGAGCCCTTCGTCGCCGAGGATGCCTTCGCCGAGGGTCTCGTGGCGGTCGCGCCGCGAGCCCATGGGGTCCTTGCTGTCGTTGTAGTGGACGAGGCCGACCCGTCCGGCGCCGATGGCGGCGTCGAGCGCCTTGAGCGACGCGTTGAGCTTCCGGCGGTCGGCGAGCGCCTCGCCCGCGGCGTGGAGGTGGCACGTGTCGAGGCACAGCCCGACCTCGGGGATGCCGACCGCGTCGATGTACTCGGCGGTGCTCTCGAAGGTCCACGCCATCGCGTTCGCCGCGCCCGCGGTCGGTTCGACCAGCAGCCGCAGCGAGTCGGGAGCGTCCTCCAGCACGGCGCCGAAGGTCCCGGCGAGGCGGCCGAGGGCCGCCTCGCGGTCGCCGTCGATGGAGGAGCCGGCGTGGACCACCACGCCCGCGGCCCCCACCTTCGCGGAGGCGGCGAGTGCCGCGCGCAGGTGCTCGACGGAGCGCTTGACGGCGTCGGGATCGGGCGAGGCGAGGTTGATGAGGTAGCTCGCGTGGACGTAGACGGGCCACTTGCGGGCCGCGCACTCCTCGCGGAATCGCTCGGCCGCTTCGTCATCGACCTTGGGGAGGGCCCACCCGCGCGGGGAGCCCAGGAAGATCTGGAGCACTTCGGCACCGATCGCCTCGGCTTCGGCGACACCGGTCTTGACCAGCCCGCCGCCGACCGGCACGTGCGCGCCGATCGCCCGTTTCCGCCTCGCCCCCACGGTGGCCCCTCTCGCCGCGCCCGCCGTCCCGCGGCCGCGCCACAGCCTACCGCTTCGGCGAGGCCGCCGAGGCGGCGTTCGGGCCGTTCACGCGGTCGGCACCGCGACCGCCGCGCCGACCGAGGAGCCTCGGCCGTGGTCGCTGCGAGCCTCAGGACGCGGCGCCTCCGTCGCTCACTCCTCGATCGCGCCGCCCACGGCGCGCAGGTGCTGCCGGAACGTGGTCCCCTCGCGCTCGCGGGCCTCCAGGTACTCCCCGAACCGGACCTGGTCGCGCAGGCTCGTGCCCAGGCGCATCCGGGCCGCCTGGCGCCGTTCGGTGTCGCGGATCGCGGCGGCGGCCGCGGCGATCTCGGCGGCGTGCGCGAGCGGGGCGAACAGGACCCCGTCGTCGTCGCCGAGCACGAAGTCCTCGCCCGTGACCTCGTGGAGCCCGACCCGGGCCGCCGCCAGCGCCTCGGGCTCCTGCGGGTCGAGCCGCACCGGCCCCAGCGGGGTCGCGCCCGTGCTGAAGACCGGCAGGCCGATCTCGCGCAGGTCCGCGGTGTCGCGGTGCAGGCCCCACACCGCGACACCGGCGATCCCGGCCTGGCGCGCCTCCAGGACGACCAGGTCGCCCACGCACGCCTCGTCCTCGCGCCCGCCGTTGTCGACCACGAGCACGTCGCCGGGCTCGGCGCGGGTCAGGGCCTCCAGGAACACGTCGACCGAGCCGTAGTGCCGGGCCGGCAGGACGCGCCCGGCGATGCGGGCGCCGCTCCACAGGGGCCGGAGCGCCGCGGGCGCGGCCCGCGGCGGCAGTCCGAGCCGCACGAGCGCGTCGGCGGCGTGGGCCGTGGTGAGACCCGCGTACAGGCGCTGGAGTTCGAGCGCGTCGATCATGAATCCTCCTCGGCGGCCGGCTCGCGCGCCTCCCGTGCGGGGCGCGGCGGCCGGGCGACCGAGGTTAGCGCGCGGCCCTCAGCGCCAGACGACGCGGAGGCCGTCGCGGTGGCCGAGTCGTTCGAGGTGCACGGCGAGGGCGTCGCGCAGGTTGCACAGGGCCGCGCCGTCGTACGCGATCACCATGAGGGACAGGGATTCGGGGCCGAAGTTGAGCAGGCCCTCCCCGATCCCGAAGTCGAGCCGGTAGCCGCCGGGCAGCGGCTCGACGGGGACCTTGCGGCCCAGGAGCTCCGCCAGCAGGTCGGCGTAGTTCGCCGATCTGGGGGTCGCGACCTCGGCCGTGGAGACCAGCAGGGCCCCCTGGTCGTCGCGGATGGCTGTCGTCTCGATCATCCGTTCCCCTCCGAGAACTGCCGCTTCATTGCCTCGAACCCTTCGCCGCGGGGGTACAACCGCAGGTTAACCACTGCGGCACCCATTTGTCAATGACGACAACAAATCCCGGTCGGCGCCGGTTGACAGGGATGTTATCGATAAATATATTAGTATCAATGTGACCGTGCACATACTCCAGTTAGGAGCATCCTATGCCGTCCTCGCCGCTGAGCCGACGCAGGCTCTTCCAGGTCGCCGGCGCCGCCGCCGTCGCGACCGCCGTGGCCGCACCCGGTACCGCCCACGGCGCCGTCGCGCCCGTCCGCACCGACATCGGCAACCTCGCACAGCCCTTCGCGCTCGGCCGCGTCAGGCTCAGCAGCGGCCGCTGGCTCGACAACCAGAACCGCACCCTCTCATACCTGCGCGACGTCGACGTCAACCGGCTCCTCTACAACTTCCGCGCCAACCACCGCCTCTCGACCGGCGGCGCCGCCGCGCTCGGCGGCTGGGAGGCCCCGGACTTCCCCTTCCGCACCCACTCCCAGGGCCACTTCCTCACCGCCTGGTCCCAGGCGTGGGCCGTCCTCGGCGACACCACGTGCCGCGACAAGGCCAACACCATGGTCGCCGAACTCGCCAAGTGCCAGAACAACAACGGCACCGCCGGCTTCGCCGCGGGCTACCTCTGCGGCTTCCCCGAGTCCGACTTCACCGCCCTGGAGAACGGCACCCTCTCCAACGGCAACGTCCCCTACTACGCCCTCCACAAGACCCTCGCCGGACTTCTCGACACCTGGCGCCTGAACGAGAACGCCCAGGCGCGCGACGTGCTCCTCGCCCTCGCCGGCTGGGTCGACACCCGCACCGCCCGCCTCTCCTCGACCCAGATGCAGAACGTGCTCCGCACCGAGTTCGGCGGCATGAACGCCGTCCTCGCCGACCTCTACCAGCAGACCGGCACCGCGCGCTGGCTCGCCGCCGCCCAGCGCTTCGACCACGCCGCCGTCTTCGACCCGCTCGCGAACGGCACCGACGCCCTCAACGGCCTGCACGCGAACACGCAGGTGCCCAAGGCGATCGGCGCCGCCCGCGAGTACAAGGCCACCGGCACCGCCCGGTACCGGAACATCGCCGACAACTTCTGGAGCATCGTCACCGGCGCCCACACCTACGTGATCGGCGGCAACTCCGAGGCCGAGCACTTCCGGCCCGCGAACGCCATCGCGTCCTACCTGGACACCGACACGTGCGAGGGCTGCAACTCCTACAACATGCTCAAGCTCACCCGCGAGCTGTGGCAGCTCGACCCCGAGGACGCCGCCTACTTCGACTTCTACGAGCGCGCCCTCCTCAACCACCTCATCGGCTGGCAGGACCCCGGCAGCGCCCACGGGCACATCACCTACTTCACGCCCCTGAACCCGGGCGGGCGCCGCGGCGTCGGCCCTGCCTGGGGCGGCGGCACCTGGTCCACCGACTACAGCTCTTTCTGGTGCTGCCAGGGCACCGGCATCGAGACGTTCACCAAGCTCATGGACTCGGTGTACTTCTACTCCGGCACCACGCTGTTCGTGAACCTGTACACGCCCTCGACCCTCACCTGGTCCGAGCGCGGCATCACGGTCGCCCAGTCCACGACCTACCCGGTCGGCGACACGACCACCCTCACCGTCACCGGCAGCGCCTCCGGTTCGTGGACGATGCGGCTGCGCATCCCCGCGTGGACCCAGGGGGCCACCGTGAGCGTCAACGGCACCGCCCAGAGCATCGACACCACTCCCGGCACCTACGCCACCCTGACCCGCAACTGGGCCTCCGGCGACACCGTCACCCTCCGGCTCCCGATGCGCCTGGTCGTGGAGCCCGCCAACGATAACGACGGGGTCGGCGCCGCCGTCTTCGGCCCCACGGTCCTGTCCGGGAACTACGGCTCCACGACCCTGAGCGCCCTCCCGATCCTGGAGACCGAGTCGATCCAGCGCACCAGCACCTCCTCGCTCGCGTTCACCGCGACCGCCAACGGCGCCAACGTGAACCTCGGCCCGTTCTACGACGCCCACGGCCACAACTACACCGTCTACTGGAACACCGGCGGCGGCAGCACCGACACGCCGGCCTACAAGCTCTACAACGCCAACTCGAACCTCGTCCTCGGCGTCCAGGACATGTCCACCGCCGACGGCGGCCTCGCCCTCCAGTGGAACGACACCGGCACCGCCGACCACTACTGGGAGCTCCTGGTCTCCGGCAGCGCGCTCAAACTCCGCAACCGCAACAGCGGCAAGGTTCTCGGGGTGCAGAACATGTCCACCGCCGACAACGCCCCGGCCCTCCAGTGGGCCGACAACGGCACCGCCGACCACCTGTGGACCCCGGTCGACCAGGGGGACGGCACCCACAAGCTCCGCAACTCCAACAGCGCCAAGCTCCTCGGCATCTCCGGGGGAGCGACCACCGCCGGGGCCCAGGCGGTCCAGGCGCCCGACGACGGCACCGCCGACAACCGCTGGCGCTTCGTCCCCGCCGGCGCCCGCCGCATCCAGAACGTCAACAGCGGCATGGTCATCGGCATCCAGAACATGTCCACCGCGAACGGCGGCCTCGCCCTCCAGTGGGGCGACACCGGGACCGCCGACCACCTGTGGACCGCCGTCCTCGACACCGGCGGCTACTTCAAGCTGCGCAACGCCAACAGCGCCAAGGTCCTCGGCGTCGAGAACGGCGCGAACGCCAACGGCGCCCGTGCGATGCAGTGGGACGACAACGGCACGAGCGACCACCGCTGGCGCCTGCGCTGGGGGAGCGGCAACGCCTTCCGCATCCAGTGCGGCAACGGCGGCCGGGTCCTCGGCGTCTCCGGCGCCTCCACCGCCCAAGGCGCCCAGATCGTCCTGTGGGACGACAACGGCACCACCGACCACCTGTGGAGGTTCATCTAGAGCCGGACCCGCGGACCGGGGCGGCGAGAGCCATTCCGGTCCGCGGGCCGCATCCTCGATGGACCGACTCGAATCCGGTGTGGACTTTCGGTCATTACCGTTGAGTTGCAAGGTCATACGTTCGGAGGATTGCCGTGCGTGGCCGGTCTGCAACAGACTGCTCGAGAACATTGCATCGATGATGTTCGATAGTTTCTTGCAGAGGAGCACTATGCGAACGAATCTTCTCCGGCGCGCTCTCGTCGCCTTCATCGCCGCACTCGCCCTGAGCTTCGGGTCGGTGATGGCGGCCTCCCCGGCGCAGGCCGCCTGGGGGGCCCAAATCCCGGTCAGCATCATGGTCACCGGCAACGGGCAGCAGCTCGGCTACGCCACCGGCTGGGTCCAGTTCGACACCGGCGGCACCACCTTCCAGTACTCGATCACGGTGTGCCGCCAGTCGAGCTACACGCTGCCCACCCTCACGGTCGCCGTGAACTCGACCGGCTCGAACCCGAACGGCACGGTCGTCGCCACCCACTACATGTCCTCGCCCGGCCCCAACATCGCCGCCCCCTGCTACCAGGGAAGCCAGAACTTCACGGGCACGCAGACCTACTCGGGCCTGTCGAACGTCTACTTCAAGGTCGCGGGCAACACCTTCGTCAACGGCAACAACTTCACGGTGTTCACCCAGGACCGCCTGGTCTCCAAACAGTACTGAGCCAGGTCGGCGGGCCGGGGCGCGATCGAGGCGCCCCGGCCCGCCGAGTCCCAGACCGCGAAGGTCTGCCGGCCGATGGCGACGTGCGCGACTCAGCGGTGAGCGGTCGCCGCCGCCAGGCGCTCGGCGAAGAACGCGACGATGGCGTCGCGTGCCGGGCGCGCCGCCGGCACCAGCCCCGGGGTGCTCACGAACCCGTGGGTCGCTCTGGGGTACACCGTGATCCGCGCTTCGGACCCGTCCTCCATCAGGCGCTCCACGTACCGGCGCCCGTGGTCGAGCGCCGCGTCGAGCCCGCCGACCACGACCAGCGCGGGCGGCGCGTCGGCGAGGCTCGCGAACTTCACGGGGGAGTAGGCGAGGGCGTCGACCCCGGCCGGGACCGCCAGTTCCGCGCACTTGCGGAAGCGCGCCACCGACAGGCCCGGGTTGCCGCCGTTCCGTGCCATCGAGGGGTACTCCGTGGCCGATCCCGTCCAGTCGGTGCCCGGGTAGACCAGCACCTGCGCTCGCACGCGCGGGCCCTCCTCGCGCGAGCGCAGCGCCAGCAGCGCCGCGATCGTGCCGCCCGCGCTCTCGCCGAAGACCGCGATCCGCTCGGGGTCGATGCCCCAGCCGAACGGGTCCTGCGCGAGCGCTTCGAGCGCGTCGACGCCGTCCTCGACCGGCGCGGGCAGCGGGTGCTCAGGGGCGAGCCGGTAGTCGACGCCGACCACGACCGCGCCGAGTGCGGCCGACATGCCGCTGTTCACCCAGTCGTTCTGCTCCGGCGAGCCGCCGATGAAGCCGCCGCCGTGGAACGACATGACCAGCGGCCGCGGGCCCTCCGCCCGCTCGGGCAGGAACGCGCGCAGGCGCAGGCGCCTGCCCGGCAGGTCGAGGCGGCGCTCCTCGGCCCGGGCGCCGGGGTCGGGCCGCTTGGTGACGAACCGCAGCAGGGGCGAGGCCAGGAGTTTCTCGGCCTTCGCGCGCATCGCGACGATCCCGGCGGTGTCGATCGAGTCCCAGTCGGTCGCGTCCTTGACCAGCAGGCGGACGCCGAGGTGGGGTTTCTCGGACATGGCTTCCTCCAGTTCCCTAATACGCTACTCAAAGTAGCGTAATCTCAGGATAGCCTGTCCGGGTGCAGGGAACAAACTCCTCTTCGGCAGGGCGTCCGCGCTCGGACCTCAACGCGGTCGTCTTCGCGGCCACGCGCAGGACGGTCGACGAACTCGGCTACGCGGGCGCCACCATGGACCGCATCGCGGCCGCGGCCGGGACCGCCAAGACCACGCTCTACCGGCGCTGGCCCTCCAAGGGCGCGCTCATCATCGACTGCCTGCTCGACGCCTTCAGTCCGATGCCGGAACTCACCGAGGACCGCCCGGCCTCGCTCGCGGGCGCGATCCGCTGGCTCGCGGGCAAGATCGGCGAGCCGGGTGTGGGCGCTGCCTTCGCAGGAGTCTTCAGCGACGCGGTCAACGACCCGGCGCTCCGCGAGCTGCTGAGCACCAGGTTCCAGGCGCCCTACCTGGAGCTGCTGCGGGACTACCTCGGCGAGTCCGAGCAGCGCATCCTGCTCTTCATCGACGTCATCACCGGCACCCTGCTGCACCGCATGGGCATGACCGGCCGGCCGATGGAGGACGAGGACGTCGAGCTCATGATCGACATGGTGCTCAGGACCTTCGGGGACTGAGGCGATGCGGGAGCACGACTCAAACCGGTGACGCCGCCTGGACCAGTCGCGGCAGGACCTCGCCGATCGGTTGGCGCAGAACGGCGCTGGCGTCCTCGTCGTACGGGGTCGGCTCGGCGTTGAGGACGACCAATCGGGTGCCGTGCGCTATCGCGTAGTCGCACAGGCCCGCCGCCGGGTAGACGCCGAGGGAGGTGCCGATGGCCACGAACAGGTCCGCGCCGCGTGTCGCCGCGACCGCCGCCTCGATGACCTCCGGCAGGAGCTCCTGTCCGAAGGAGATGGTCGCCGACTTCAGGATGCCGCCGCACTCGAGGCAAGCCGGATCCTCCTCGCCCGCTTCGATCCTCGGCAGTGTCCCCGGCATCGGGTTCTGGTCGCCGCAGTCGAGGCACACGACCTCCCGCGCGGTTCCGTGCAGCTCCACGACCAGTTCGGGCGACGAGCCAGCGGCCTGGTGCAGGCCGTCGATGTTCTGGGTGAGGACCGCGCGCAGGCGTCCGGTGCGCTCGTAGTCTGCAAGCGCGCGGTGCCCCGCGTTCGGCTCCGCGGTCCACACCGGGCTCGCGAGTCGCGCCTGCCACGCCTGCTTCCGCACCTCGGGGTCGGCGAGGTAGTTCTGGTACGTGAACATGAACTGGGCCGCCGGGTTCTTCGTCCACACCCCCTGCGGCCCGCGGAAGTCCGGGATGCCGGACTCGGTGGAGATCCCGGCGCCGGTGAGGACCACGACGGCCTCGGCCTCGGCGAACCACCGGGCCACCTCGGATACAGAAGACTCGCTCACCTGACGGAACGTACCCCAAGTCCGACCCGGACGCCGGACCTGGGCGGCGGCAGCCGGGCCCTGGGGCGAGACTGGGGCGATGGAATACGTCGCCAGAGTGCCGGGGCCGCCGCTCGACCGGTACATCGACGACCTGTACTGCCTGACCGGCACCCCGCGCCACCGGCGCATGGACGTGCCGCCGATGCCCTCGGGCCACCTGTTCCTCAACCTCGGCGATCCCGTCGTGCTGCGCGACTCCGACCCCGCGACGGCGCCCGAGGCGATGGCCGACGGCTGGTTCATGGGCGTGTGGACCAGGCGTTTCACCGTCGAGTACCCGTCCGCGGTGCGGGTGGTCGGCGTCCACTTCAAGCCCTGGGGCCTCTCGCCGTTCATCGGCGCGCCCGCGAGCGAACTGCGCGACCGCTGGGCGCCGGTCGACGACCTCTGGCAACGGTCCGTCGACACCATCCGCAACCGGGTAGGCGAGACCGACTGTGCCGCAACGGCACTGCAAGCTCTTGAGGAGGAACTGCTCGCGCGCCTCGCCGCACCCACACGCAGTCTCGGCCTGGTCAGATACGCCGCACGCCACCTGGAGGCCGTCCACGGCGCGGTCCCGATCGCCGCCCTCGCCGAGGCCACGGGCGTGAGCGGGAAGCACCTGATCGACCAGTTCCGGTTCCATGTCGGCGTCACCCCCAAGCGCGTGGCCCGGATCTACCGGTTCTCGCGGCTGATCCTCTCGGTCGACGCGCGGCGCCCCGTCGACTGGTCGGCGCTCGCGCACCGCGCCGGGTACTTCGACCAGGCCCACTTCGGCAAGGAGTTCAAGGCGTTCACCGGCCGCACCCCCTCCGAGTTCCTGGACCTGCGCCGCCGGCTGCCCGCCGAGCCGGACTTCCCGCCCGACGCCGGGCCGATGCCCGCCGGTTAATTTCCTACAAGACCCGCCGTCCCGCGCCCGCTACCTTCGGTCCGCACGGATACGAGCAGCGAGGAGCGAACCGTGGGCGCAGTGATCATGCACAACGTGATGTCGGTGGACGGCTTCATCGCCGACGACGAGGACGGCGTCGGGCCGCTCCACGACTGGTACTTCAACGGGGACACGCCCCTCACCGAGACCGACGACCCCGACTACGACCACTCCGAGGGCGCCGGCGGGTTCCGGCTCTCCAAGACCTCCGCCGAGTACGTGCGGCCGCTGTGGAACTCGATCGGCGTGATCGTCATGGGCCGCCACTTCTTCGACCTCATGAACGGCTGGGACGGGCACCCGCCCACCGGGGACCACGTCGTGGTCGTCTCCCACCGGCCCAAACCCGAAGGCTGGCACCCGGAGGCGTCCTACCACTTCGTGGACGACCCCATCGCGGCGGTCGCCAAGGCCCGGGAACTCGCGGGGGACCGGATCGTGAGCGTGGCCGCCGGGGAGGTCGGCGCGCAGATCCTCGCCGCCGGACTCGTGGACGAGGTCGCGATCGACGTAGTCCCGGTGGTCTTCGGCTCGGGCAAGCGCTACTTCGGCAGCATCGGCGGCATGCACCGCCTCGGCGAACCCCACGTCGTCGTCCAAGGCGAAGGCGTGCTCCACCTGCGGTTCCGGATGCGCCCCTAGCGCAGCCGCGGGACCGGCGGCCCGAGCGGCGCGATAAGCCGTTGCGGGGCCGCCGGTCCGGTGGTTGACTGCGGCGCATGATCGATGAGGACCGACTGCGCACCAGCCTCGGCGAGCACTGGGGGATCGGTCATGCCCGGATCGAGCCGCACCACGGCGGCATGAACTCCGGGACCTGGTTCGTCACCGCCGACTCGCGCCGGCGGGTCGCCAAGGCCGTCGACCCGGACGCGATCCTCGACTTCACCGGCGGCCTCGCCACCGCGGCATTCCTCGACCGGCCCGACCTGCCGACCGGCGCCCCCGAACCCAGCCGCGACGGCCGCCTCGCCGTCGAAGTGGACGGCCTCCTGCTCGCACTCCTCGCCTGGGTCCCGGGCGAGGGGATCACCACCGGCGGCCCCGCCGAGCAGCGCGTCATCGGCACCACCCTCGCCCGCGCCCACGCGGTCCTCGGCGCCGCCGACCTCCCCTCCGCCGACACCTTCCACTGGGTCGACCCGGCGGCGCCGCACCTCGACGTGCGCGACTGGATCCGCCCCGCCGTCACCGCCGCGCTCGGCACCCTCGATAGCCTCGACCCCGCCACGCTGACCTGGGGACCCCTCCACACCGACCCCGCGCCCGAAGCGTTCCGGCTCGACCCCGGCACCGGTGTCTGCGGGCTCATCGACTGGTCCACCTCCATGCGCGGCCCCTACCTGTACGACCTCGCCTCGGCGGCCATGTACTTCGGCGGCCCCGCCAACGCCGGCCCGCTCATCGACGCCTACCTCGCCGAAGGCGTGCTCACCCGCGGCGAGGCCGAGCGCGGCCTGCCGACGCTGCTGCGCTTCCGGTGGGCCGTGCAGGCCGACTACTTCGCGCGGCGCATCGCGGCCGACGACCTCACCGGCATCGCCGACCGCGACGGGAACGAGCAGGGACTCGAACACGCGCGGCTGGCCCTCGGCGGCTGACCTCCAGCCCGGCCCCACCGGCCGGGCCGCCGCGCTACCGCGGCGGCGTGCCGAGCTGCTGGGCGCCGATGACCGAGAGCAGGTACAGCTTCTCGTGGCTCTCGCTGCCGGGGGTCGCGGTGTAGACCATGAGCGCGTGGGACTGGCCGGGGTCGACCAGGCGCTGGCACTCCAGCTCCAGGGCGCCGACCTCGGGGTGGACGAAGTGCTTGGTGTCGCGCGGCCTGATCCCGATCTCGTGCTCGTCCCAGGCGCGCCTGAACTCCTCGCTCTCGGCCAGGAGCAGGTCGCACAGCTGCGCGGGCCGGGACCGCGGGCCGCGCAGGGTCACCAGCTCGCGCAGGCCCGAGGCGTACATGCGGGTCATGAAGGCGTGCTCGCTCGGCGCGTAGCGGGCGCGGGTCGCGGGGTCGGTGAACCAGCGGTAGCCGAGGCTGCGGGAGGGCCCGGTGTACTTCGTCGTGTCGCCGTTCAGGGCGACGCCGAGCGCGTTCTGGCGCAGCGTCTCGCCGACCTCGGTGACGATCTCGGCGGGCGTGTCGCCCAGCCGGTCGAGGACGCGGAGCAGGCCGGGGCTGATGTGCTCGCCCGCGCCGCCGCGCGCGGGCGGGTTGTGGCCGGCGAGGCGGAACAGGTGGTCGCGCTCGTCCAGGGACAGGTGCAGGCCCTGCGCGATCGAGGCGAGCATCTGGCCCGACGGCTGCGGGCCGCGCTCGCGTTCGAGGCGGGAGTAGTAGTCGGTCGACATGTGGCACAGGGCCGCGACCTCCTCGCGGCGCAGGCCGCTGGTGCGGCGGCGGGGGCCGCGCGGGAGGCCGACGTCCTCCGGTTGCAGCGCCTCGCGGCGCCGTCGCAGGAACCCGGCCAGGCCGGAGCGGTCGATCACGGTACGCCCTCTTCTCTCGGTGCTGCCTCCGTTTCTACCGCGCCCGCCCGGCCGCAGCCACGGATCGCCGATCCCACCCTCACGCGTGCACGGGGCGGGGCCGCGAGCCGGGGATCGGCGAGTCCTGGATACGGGCCCGCGCAGGCCATACCTTCAAGGCGTACCCGAACCCGAGGAGCACCGCCATGGCACGCCGCCCGATCGACATCACCGTCCCCGACCTCACCGGGAGGCTCGCCGTCGTCACCGGCGCCAGCGACGGCATGGGACTCGGCATCGCCGAGCGCCTGGCCGCGGCCGGCGCCGAGGTCGTGATGCCCGTGCGCAACCCCGCCAAGGGCGAGGCCGCCGTCGCCGCGATCCGCGAGCGCGTGCCCGGCGCGAACGTCTCGCTGCGCGGCCTCGACCTCTCCTCCCTCGCCTCGGTCGCCGCGCTCGGCGACACCCTCCTCGCCGAGGGCCGCCCGATCCACCTGCTCGTCAACAACGCGGGCGTGATGACACCGCCGGAGCGGCAGACGACCGCCGACGGCTTCGAGCTCCAGTTCGGCACCAACCACCTCGGGCACTTCGCCCTCGCCGGCCGCCTCCTGCCGCTGCTGCGCGCGGGGCGCGCCCGCGTGACCTCACAGGTCAGCGTCGCCGCCCGCCGCGGGCGCATCAACTGGGACGACCTGAACTGGGAGCGGCACTACGACGGCGGGCGCGCCTACTCGCAGTCGAAGATCGCGTTCGGCCTCTTCGGCCTCGAACTCCAGCGCCGCAGCAGCGCCGCCGGGTGGGGGATCACCAGCAACCTCTCGCATCCCGGCGTGGCGCCCACGAGCCTCCTCGCGGCCCGGCCCGAACTCGGCCGCAGCACCGACACCGCGGGCGTGCGCGTGATCCGGGCGCTGTCCTCGCGCGGCATCCTCCTGGGCACCGTCGACTCCGCGAAGCTCCCGGCCCTCATGGCCGCCACCGACCCGGCCGCCGAGCCCGGGGTGCTCTACGGCCCCAAGGGACCCGGCAACCTCGGCGGCCCGCCCGCCGAGCAGGCCATGTACGCGCCGCTGCGCAGCGCCGACGAGGCCGCGCGCGTCTGGGAGGTCTCCGAACGCCTCACCGAGACCGTGTTCGCCGCCTGAGCCGCGCGCCGGAAGCACCGCCGGGTTCATCGCCGGGTTCATCGGCGGAGTCCCGGCCGATGTCGGACCCCGGCGGTACGCTCCGGTGATGGCACCTCTCAGGTACTCCATCAACATCACCCTCGACGGCTGCGTCGACCACAACGCGGGCATGACCGACCCCGAACTCCACCAGTACTCCGCCGACATCATCGGACGCGCCGACACCCTCCTGTTCGGGCGGGTCGTCTACCAGATGATGGAAGGCGCGTGGCGGCTCCCGCCCGGCGGCGAGCCCCGCGAGGGCATGGAGGGGTGGACGGTCCCGTTCGCGAAGGCCATCGACGCCGCGCCCAAGTACGTCGTCTCCAGCACCCTCGACAGCGTCGACTGGAACGCCGAACTCGTGCGCGGCGACCTCGGCGACGCCGTCCGCGCCATCAAGGAGAAGTCGGAGAAGGGCGTGTACACCGGCGGCGTGACCCTGCCGCTCGCGCTGGCGGAGCTGAGGCTCATCGACGAGTACGAGTTCGTCGTCCACCCCCGGATCGCCGGCCACGGCCCGACGCCGTTCGCCGGGCTCTCGCACTACCTCGACCTCGTGCCGGTGGGCCGCAAGGAGTTCGCCTCCGGCGCGGTGTCGGTGCGGTTCGAACCCAAGCGCTAGGAGGCGGGCCGGCCCTCATGGGCCGGCCCGCGCTGGTTTCCCTTGCGGAATCAAGCGATCTTCTTGCGGTAGACGACCATCGCGAAGACGTACGCGACGATCAGGATGCCCACGAGCCACGCCAGGGCGACCCAGATGTCGTCCCCGACCGGCTGCTCGGCGAAGAGCGAGCGGATCGAGTTCACGATCGACGTCACCGGCTGGTTCTGGGCGAACCACTCCACCGGCGCGGGCATCGTCTCGGTCGGCACGAACGCCGAGCTGATGAACGGCAGGAAGATGAGCGGGTAGGAGAACGCGGAGGCCCCGTCGGGGGAGGAGGCCGCCAGCCCCGCGATCACCGCGAGCCACGACAACGCCAGCGTGAACAGCAGGAGGATGCCGGCCACCGCCAGCCACGCGCCCACGCCCGCCGAGGTCCGGAAGCCCATGAGCAGGGCGACCAGCACGATGATGGCCACCGAGATCATGTTCGACACCAGCGAGGTCAGCACGTGCCCCCACAGCACCGATGAGCGGGCGATCGGCATCGAGTGGAAGCGCTCGAAGATGCCGCTCTGGAGGTCGCCGTAGAGCCGGTACGCCGTGTACGCGATGCCGCTGGCGATCGAGATGAGCAGGATGCCCGGCGTCAGGTAGTCCACGTAGTCGTCGGTGCCCGCGTTGATGGCGCCGCCGAGCACGTACACGAACAGCAGCATCATCGCGATCGGCGTGATCGTGACGGTGATGATCGTGTCCATGCTGCGGGTGACGTGGCGCATCGAGCGCCCGAGCATGACGTTCGCGTCGCTGAGGACATGGGAGCTCATCGCGTCCCCTCCTTGTCCGCGTCCTTCTCCGCGGCCTGGTCCGCGGCGGGTGACCGGTCGCCGACCAGGGAGAGGAAGACCTCTTCGAGGGTCGGCTGGCGCTCGACGTACTCCACGGTGGCCGCGGGCAGCAGGGTCCGCAGCTCCGCGAGCGTGCCGTCGACGATGATGCGGCCCTGGTGGAGGATCGCGATGCGGTCGGCGAGCTTCTCGGCCTCGTCGAGGTACTGGGTGGTGAGCAGGACCGTGGTCCCCGCGTCGGCGAGGCCCTTGACGATGTTCCACACCTCGATGCGCGCCTCCGGGTCGAGGCCCGTGGTGGGCTCGTCGAGGAAGATCACCGACGGCTCGCCGATGAGGCTCATCGCGATGTCGAGGCGGCGGCGCATGCCGCCGGAGTAGGTCGCGACGCGGCGCCCGCCGGCGTCGGCGAGGCCGAACCGCGCCAGCAGCCCGTTCGCGACCGCCTTGGGCTCCTTCACCTGCCGGAGCCTGGCGATCATGACCAGGTTCTCGCGGCCGGTGAGGATCTCGTCCACCGCGGCGAACTGCCCGGTCAGGCTGATGGACTCGCGGACCCGCCCCGGGTCGGCGCCGATGTCGAAGCCGTCGACCTCGGCGGTGCCCGCGTCGGGCTTGAGCAGGGTGGACAGGATGCGTACGAGGGTGGTCTTCCCGGCGCCGTTGGACCCGAGCAGCGCGAAGACGCTGCCGCGGGCGACGTCGAAGTCGACCCCCTTGAGGACGTGCAGGTCCTTGTAGGACTTCTCGATGCCCTTGATCCGGATGGCCGGCGGCACAGTGGTGTTCATGGCACCTCGCTTCGGTGGCGGGTAGAGGGTGAGCAGCAGGCCCAGGTCGAGCACGGCCTACTCGCAGAAGATGCGGACCTTGGTGTCGGTCTGGTCCACGTCCAGGGTGAGGTCGTCCAGCGCGTCGACGAGGTCTTCGAGCTGGTTGGGCTTGATCTCGGTCAGGTCGATCGGGACGCCCTGCTTGACGAGCTCCTGGTTGGCGCGCTCCAGCGCCTGCGGCGGCACGAAGACCGCCAGGCGCATCCCGGCGCGCAGGAGCTTGAGCGGGACGCGGATGTTCACCTTGGTCTCGCCGCTGTGCTCGTCGTTCGCGTCGACGATGAGCCGCAGGTACTTCGGGCGGCCCTTGCCGCGGGTCGGCGCGGCCGGGTCGGGCTCCTCGACGGTCTCGACGGCGGTGAGCAGGCGCTCGGCCTCGTCGGCGGTGATCTTGCCGTCTGCCAGCATCTGGAGGATCTGGCGTCGCTGTTCGTTCACGGTTCCTGGTTTCCTTTTCATCTGATCGAGACGGACACGGCGGTGCGGCCCTGCTCGATGTCGAAGCGGGCGCCCGGCAGCGCCCAGAAGAGGCGCCCGACGCCGGCGAGTGTCCTGAAGGGCGGCATGTCGAACATGAGGCAGGCGATGATCCCGCCGATCACGGCGAGCACCAGGAGCGGCGACAGGACGATCACGATCGGGACCACGGGGAGGAACAGCCGCCCGGTGCGGCCGTCCTTGCGGCGCCAGCGCGCCGTCACCAGCTGGGGGATCATCGGGACCTCTCGAGTTCTGCGAGCGCCTCTTCGACGCTGATGTCCCCTTGGCGCAGCCGTTCGATGACGTCGGCACCGGTCGGGGCGGGGTCGGTGTCGACGAAGTCGAGATGTCCGGCGATGCGGTTGAGGCGGGCCTTGACCGTCGGGTAGCTGACCCCGAAGATCCGCTCCATCTCCTTGATCGAGCCGTGGGACCGGACGAACGCGGCGACGAACACCTGGTCGTCGGCGCTGAGCTGCGCGAGCTGCGGCGGCTCGAACTCCCCTTCGACCGCGATCCCGCTCTCGGTGAGCCGGACCCGCTCGACCTTGAAGGACTGCCCGCGCGTCAGATCCGTCAGCTCCTGCCAGTCCATCCCGGCCCTCTCCCTCGACGATGTTCGTCCTTCATTTGTAGCTTCAGAATCTTAAGAAGTCAACTTCAGATTCTTAATTTTCTTGATTTCGAGTTCAAGGGCACGAAAAAACCGCCCTGTTACAGGCGGTTTGTCGTGATTCCTGCTTGCTACTCGTCGGGTACGAAGTCGCCGATCAGGTGGAGGTTCTGGATGGCGGCCATGCCCCACTGGGCGGCGTCGTTGGTCGCCATGCGGGGCCACCAGTCGGTCGGGTTCAGGGTCGTCTCGACCCGCTCGAACGCGGGCCAGGTCTCGGAGTCGCCCTTCCAGTACTCGGCCTGGGTGCGGAAGACCTTCCAGGCGTGGCGGGCCTGGGCCTCGTCCCCGGTGCGGGCGTACACCTGGGCGTTGCCCCGGCAGAACGCCCACAGGAACAGGTCGCCGAAGCGGGCCCCGTACTCGGCCTCCTGCTCGGCCCGGGTCGCGGTGTAGAAGCGGCTGTAGCGGAGCCAGTCGGCCTCGAACGCCGGCATGTCGACCTGCTGGAGCAGCTCGGCCACGATCTCGAAGCGCCCGAAGCCGCTGGAGAGGTTCGACCGCTCGACCACCGGCGTCTCGGCGATCGCGTACCGGCCCGTCGCCGTGTCGTACAGCGCGCTGCCCTGCGCGAACCCGTTGGGCTGCGCCGCGATCGTCTCCATCGTGCCGAGGACCTTGTCGCGGCAGAACTCCCAGTCCGGCCCGCGCCGCTCCCACTCGGTCAGCCACGCCGCGGCCAGGGCCGCCCAGCTCGTGCCGAAGCCGATGTCGACCGCGTTCGGGTCGGGGTCCCACGGGTCGGCCTCGGGGTCGCGGATCTTGCGGCCGGTGTCGAGGACCAGCGCGGTCTTCTCCGAGTCGTGGAGGAACCGCAGGATGCCGCCCACCCGCTCGTCGGCGGTCAGGTAGTAGAAGTACCGCCAGTAGTTCGCGTTCGCGATCCGCACCTGCTTGGACGAGTCGCCCCAGTGCATGACGCCGTGCCGCGTGCCCAGGCCCGCCCAGTCCCCGATGTGGTACGTGTTCACCTCGGTCGTCTTGCGGGTCATGGCCTCCGCGAAGCGGAACGACTCGGCCGAGCCGGTGTGCAGGTAGTACTGCCACAGCCACTGGTCGGTGGAGAACTCGGAGTTGTCCCACGCGTAGCCGCCCACGTCGTAGCGCCACACCCTGCGGTCGCCGTCCTGGGAGTGCATGACGTCGCCGTAGTCCCAGAACCCGTACCAGTGCCGCTGGTCCTGCGCGTTGCGGTAGTACGCGAAGTTCGCGTCGAGCAGGTCCTCGGTGGCCTCGCGGAACGGATGCCCGCGGTCGACCGGGCCGACGAGCCCGCCGAAGGCCCCGGCGGCGCTCAGGTGCTCGGGCGGGGCCACCACCTGCGGGTTGGCGCGCACCGCGTCGGCCATGGCGCCCAGCCGCTCGGCCGTGGGCGTGGCCTCGACGGCCCAGAACAGGAGCTCGGAGGTGCGGGCGACCCCGTAGGGCGTGTCGAAGCCGGCCTCCCAGTCCTCGTAGGTGATCTCCAGGGCGTCGAGCTGCTTCGCGTACGTGTCCTGGCCGAGGCCGTCGTGGTAGAACCGGTTGTCCATCGGCTGCGCCTCGGGCGACCACATCCAGACGGTCACCGTCGCCTCGTCGGTGTGCGCGCCCCTGATGTCGAGCCCCGAGGGGTGGCGCTGCCAGAAGTCCTTCATGCCGAACGCGAACCCGCCCGAGACGCCGCCGACGTACCCGAGGCCGGAGGCGCGGCGCCCCTGGTCGACGGGCACCCAGCCGTGGCCCTCCTTGGTGCGCTTCTTGACCGCGTACCCCTCGGAGGTGAGCTGGGTGAGCGAGTAGTCGCCCCAGTCGGGGATCCACTGGAGCCGCGAGGTCACGCGCTGGTCCCAGGTGGACGGGTCGGGGAGCGCGGTCCCGGCGATCTGGGCGTTCCGAACCGCCTCGCCGGGGTCGCGGCGCATCCCGGTGACGCCCTTGACGGCCTCGGTGAGCTGGCCGTGGCCCTCGCCGACGAACCGCACGTGCCGGTCGTACATCGCGTCGGTGAGCGGCACCTTGAAGCGCACGCCGAGCCCGGCGATGAAGGCGTCGTCGCCGTCGGAGTCGTAGACGAAGGTGTGCACCATGCGGAACGACTCGCCGCCCGCGTAGAAGTACAGGCGCACCGTGAACGGCAGCCAGGAGCGGCCCCGCCCGCGGGTCCGGCGGTGGGTGCCGTCGATGCGCACGACCGCGCGCACCGGGCCGTCCTGCTCGACGGCGACCTCGTCGATCTCGCTCTCGTAGCGGTCGCGGGTGACCGAGCCGGTCTCGGGGTCGGGGGCCTCGGTCTGGGTGATGTTGACCAGGCGCCCGTCCGAGGCGATGGTGCGGTCGCCGCGCTTGACGTGCTTGACCAGGTCGGTGCCGGACTTGCCGATCCGCACCTTGACGACGCCGGTCGAGACGTCGATGTGGTTCCGGGACTCGGTGACCGACAGGGCGAACGCGGGCCCCGCGGGGGTGCCGGCCTCCAGGGTGAACGACTCGTGGGTGGCGGCCGGGCCGACCGCGTGGGCCGTCCACTTCAGGGAGCCGTCGGGCCAGTAGGCGAGGGGCCAGGTCTGGACCGGGACGGCGGCGCCGTCGGCCCCGGTGAGCTTGAAGGTCTGCTCCGCACCGAAGCGGCCCGGTCCCCAGGGGACGCCCCAGGTGGAGCCGGGGGAGACCGCGGGCGCGCCTTCGAGCCACTTGAGCTCGACCGAGTCGGGCCCGGCGTCGGTCGACGGGCCGGTCTGGGCGCGGGCTGGCGCGGCCTCGAAGAGCGCGGCCGCGGCGGCGACCCCCGCGGTCGTGGCGAGGACGCCCCGGCGGCTGAACCCGGTGCGGGCCTGCGGTTCGGGAGCGGGTGAAGGGCTCGGCATGGTGCCTCCAGGGGGAGTGGGAGGGGTACTGATGTAAATCGTTTTAACTCAGGGGGTTCAATATAGTCACGCGTCGATGTATCGTCAAGCGATCGAGGGTGAGCCCCATGGAGCCGAGATCCACGTCGGCGACGGGGCCTGGCGGCGAGCCCATTCCACCGGCATACTTGGAGCGATCATGAAAACGTTTAAGCGTCTCTCAGTCACCGGAGCGGCGGTGGCCCTCTCGGCCGCCGCCGCGGCCTACGCCATGGGCGCACCCGTCACCCACGCCGAGGAGCCCGTCGAGGCCCAGCAGGCCGTGCGCCCCATGGAGGACCTCGGCCGCGGCGTCGTCGCCGTCCGCAACGGATCCAGCGTGCTCGTCAGCTGGCGCCTCCTCGGCCTCGACCCGAGCGGCACCGCCTTCAACGTCTACCGCTCCGCCAACGGCGGCGCGTGGACCAAGCTCAACGGCTCGGCCCTCACCGGCGGCACCAACTACACCGACACCGGCGCCAACCTCTCCCAGGCCAACGCCTACCGGGTCGCCCCCGTCCTCAACGGGACCGAGCAGGCCCCCAGCACCGCGTTCACCCTCACCGCCGACCACGCCGACGAACCCGCCGTCCGCATCCCCCTGCGCTCCGGCGGCCCCGTCAAGTTCACCTGGACCGGCGACCTCGACGGCGACGGCGAGTTCGACTACGTCGTCGACCGCCAGACCTCGCCCCAGTCCATCGAGGCGTACACGAGCACCGGCCGGTTCCTGTGGTCGGTGAACCTCGGCCCCAACAGCACCAACCAGGACAACATCGAACCCGGCTCCGCCACCATCGACGTGGGCCACTGGGACGGCGTCACCGTCCAGGACTTCAACGCCGACGGCTACGCCGAGGTCGCCCTCAAGTTCGCCGACGGCGTCACCTTCGGCGACGGCCAGGTCTGGACCCACGCCGACGACGACCGGCAGTGGGTCGGCGTCCTCGACGGCCGCACCGGGGCCCTGCGCAACTACGCCGCCGTCCCCCAGGACTACCTCGCCGACGGACCCCTCGCCATGCAGTTCGGCGTCGGCTACCTCGACGGCACCCGCCCCTACCTCGTCGCCTCCATGAAGAACCGCAAGTCCAACGGCGACTTCAACATGATGATCTCCGCCTGGACCTGGAGCGGCCAGAACCTCACCCAGCAGTGGAAATGGCTGCGGGGGAGCACCGACGCCCCCGACGGCCACAACATCCGCATCGCCGACGTCGACGGCGACGGCACCGACGAGGTCGCCCACATCGGGTTCGTCCTCAACGGCGACGGCACCCTCCGCTACTCCCTCGCCGGCCAGGGGATCGTCCACGGCGACCGGTTCCACATCGCCGACATCGACCCGTCCAACCCCGGCCTGGAGGGCTACGGCGTCCAGCAGTCCAACGGCTCCGGCCTGCGCGAGTACTACTACGACGCCGCCAGCGGCCAGATGATCTGGCAGCACGTCCTCTCCGGCACCGCCGACGTCGGCCGCGGCATGGCCGGCGACGTCGACCCCCGGTACCCCGGCATGGAGGTCTGGTCCTTCGACGGCCTCTACAACGCCGCCCAGAACCGCCTCACCGAACCGAACACCTCACTGCGCCCCTGGCCCCAGCTCGGCCTGTGGTGGGACGGCGACCTCCTCACGGAACTGCTCAACGACGGCAAACTCGAAGAATGGGACCCGCTCAACCCCAGCACCACGAGCAGCCTCCCGCGCATCGAGACCGTCACCGCCTACGGCGCCGCCAAGGCCGCCCAAGGCGGACCCACCCTCGTCGGCGACCTCCTCGGCGACTGGCGCGAAGAGGCCGTCTACACCAACGCCGCCTACGACCAGCTCATCGTCTTCACCACCGACAAGCCCACCAGCACCCGCCTCTACACGCTCGCGCACAACCCGCTCTACCGCAACTGCATGACCACCAAGGGCTACATGCAGTCCCACCACACCGACTACTTCCTCGGCTCGGGCATGGCCACCCCGCCCGCGCCGCCGATCACCTACTGACGCACCGCGGGGCCGCCCCGGCGGCCCCGCCCGACCCCATGGATCGAACCGCTGTGACCACTCCACTGCGGGCCTTCGGCCCGCTCGACCAGACCCGCACCGGCTGGCAGGACGCCGCGATCGCCCTCGGGCGCCCCGCGACCGCCCTCGCCGCCCAAGGACCGGACGCGATGCCGGTGACCATGTCGAACCACTCCCACACCGAGAACTGGTTCGAACTGCTCACCCGCCCGCTGTGGGGCCTGGCCGCGGCCGCCGAGGCCGTCCCCGACGACCTCTGGGACGCCCTCGCCGCCACCCTCGCCCGCGCCCTCGACCCCGCCGACGACTGGTACGCCGGCGACTTCGGCCACGCCGACCAGCGCTGCGTCGAGGCCGCCGCCGTCGGCTGGGCCCTCGCCACCGTCCCCGACAAGCTCTGGGACCGCCTCGCGCCCAAGGCGAAGGACGACGCCATCGCCTGGCTCTCCCAGGCGTACAAGACCGGAGTGGTCGACAACAACTGGCACTACTTCCCGGTGTTCGTCGGCCACGGCCTCGACGCGGTCGGCGCCCACCGCGACCCCTCGGTCGCCGCCGCCCACCTCGACCGGATCGGCGAGTTCCACCTCGGCGGCGGCGTCTTCAAGGACGGGCCCCAAGGCCGCGTGGACTACTACAACCCCTTCGCCTTCCACACCTACGCGCTCCTGCACTACCGCCTGTGCGGCGACGACCGCTTCGTGGCACCCGCCGCCGACTTCGCCCGCACCTTCCGGTCCTGGTTCGGCGCCGACGGCGCGGCCGTCCCCTACGGGCGCAGCATGGGCTACCGCTTCGCGCAGGGCTCCCTGTGGGGCGCGCTGGCCGCCGCCGACGTGGAGGCCGTGCCGTGGGCCGAGGCCGCCGGGTTCAGCCGCCGCCTCCTCGGATGGTGGTGGGACAAGCCGATCCTCACCCCCGACCACCGCCTCACGGTCGGCTACGGCTACCCCAACGACGCCGTCGCCGAGCAGTACCTGACCGCCGGGTCCCCCTGGTGGGCCGCGAAGGTCTTCACCGGGCTGCTCGCCAGCGCCGACCACCCCTTCTGGACCGCCGAGCCCGCTCCCGCCGCGCCCGGGACCGCGGCCGACCCGGCCGCGAAGGCCGTCCACGTGCGGGACGCGGGCGGCAACGTCACCCGCCTCAACGGCCAGTCCTGGCGCGCGAAGATGCGCGGCGGCAAGGACACCTACGCGCGCCTCGCGTACTCCTCGCTCGCCGGGTTCTCGCACTCCGTCGACGGGCCGGGCCTGGAGGCCGCCGCACCGGACGGCACGCTCGTGCTCTCCGAGGACGGCGTCCACTGGCGCGGCCGCGAGGAGGGCGCCTCCTGCGACATCGACTGGAGCGGGGTCCTCACGACCGTCTGGCGCCCTTGGGAGGACGTCACCGTCACCTCCGAGCTCCAGGCGTTCGAGGACGGCTGGCACACCCGCACCCACGTCATCGAGACCGCCCGGCCGCTGCGCACGGGGGAGGGCGGCTGGTGCGTGCCCCGCGACGGGAACGAGGCGGCCGTCGCCAACGACCGCGCCGCCGTCGTCTCGCGCGGGGTCCGCAGCGAGGCCCTGGACGACGGCGGGAACCGGGAGGCCGGACTCGTCTGGCCCATGCCCGGCACCCACATGTACTGGCCCGCGACGGTCCTGCCGGTCCTCACCGGTGAGATCGGACCCGGCCGCCACGTCTACCGGGCCCGGTTCTACGCGGGAAGGGAGTGACCGACCCGCTTGACAGCGTTGGAAAGCGCGATCTAAGGTGACCGCATCCCAAGTTAAAACGATTTAACCCTTCGTCACGACCCCATCCCCTCGCAGAGGAGTTCAGCCATGCACCACAACGACGTGAGCCGCCCGATCCGCCGCCGCACCCTGCTCACCGGCGCCACCGCCACCGCGGCCCTGGCCGCCACCGCCGCCTGCGGCGACGGCGACGGGCCCGCCGGGACCGCCGACGACCCGATCGAGATCAGCTTCGAATGGTGGGGCGACGAGGCGCGGGCCGACATCACCAAGCAGGCCGTCGACCTCTTCATGGAGCAGAACGAGGGCATCAAGGTCACCGCCAACTTCGCCGACTACCCCGCCTACTGGGAGAGTCTGACCGGCCGCATGGCCTCGCGCGACCTCCCCGACGTCTTCCAGATGGACTACCCGCGGCTGCGCCAGTTCGGCGGCACCGGCATGCTCCTGCCCCTCGACGGCGTCGTGGACACCTCCGACTTCCGCGAGGGCGTGCTCGACACCGCCAAGCTCGACGGGCAGCTCATCGCCGTCCCCGTGGGCACCAACGTCTTCGGCCTCATCTACCGGCCCGACTGGTTCGAGGAGCACGGCATCGCCGTCCCCGAGGCCGGGTACTCGTGGGACGACTACGCCGAGCTGATCCGCACCCTCACCGCCGCCCTCGGCGACGGCCGCTGGGGCGGCAGCGACTGGACCGGGTCCTACCTCCTCGCCGAGCTGTGGCTGCGCCAGCAGGGCGACAGCTTCTACTCCGACGACGCCGCGAGCCTGAACTTCACCAAGGAGCAGCTCGTCCAGTGGTGGACCATCGCCGCGCCGCTCCAGGCAGACGGGTCCGTCCCCTCCCCGGAGGAGGCCGCCGCCGAGAACGCCCCCGGCGTCGCCGCGGGCACCATCGCCACCGAGATGCGCTGGGACACCGCCGTCAACGGCTACTGGTCCACCGTCACCGAGGGCGGCGGCTCCCTCGGCATCATCGCCCCGCCCAGCGCCGACCCCGCCAATCTCGCGCTCCACCTGCGCCCCGCGATGCAGTACGTCGTGGGCGCCGACACCGAGCAGCCCGAGGCCGCCGCCAAGCTCATCGAATTCCTCCTCGGCGACCCCGAGGCCGCGAAGATCCTCGGCACCAACCGCGGCATCCCCGCCACCAGGACCGCCCTCGACAACGTCGAGCTCGACGAGGCGTCGCAGGCCGTCATCGACTACGAGGCGACCGTGGAGGGGCACCTCGCGGGCGCCCCGGTCGTCCCGCCCGCCGCCGCCGGCGCCGTCGAGGCGAAGTTCACCGAGATCTACCAGCAGGTCCAGTACGCGACCATGACCCCCGAGGACGCCGCCGACCTGTTCTTCACCGAGGCCGAGACCCTGTTCGCCAGCGAGCAGTGACGACCGCGCCCGGGCGGGGGCGTCTGAGGGGTCGCCTCCGCCCGGGCGTGCTTCCGCACGGCCTTGACACGCGCCCGCCGCGCGAGCGATCATTGTTACAGAAACCGTTTCCGGAAACTCTGAAACACTCTGCAGCACACTGAAGCGAGGGCGGACCCACTTGGCGCGCAAAGGCGGCAGCACCGGCGACGGCAAGCGCAGCACCACCATCCGCGAGGTCGCCGAACGCGCCGGGGTGTCGGTCGCGACGGTCTCGCGCATCCTCTCGGGCACCTACCCCGCCGCCCCCGCCACCCGCGCCAAGGTCATGAAGGCCGTCGAGGAACTCGACTACGTCGCCAACCACCACGCCCGCGCCCTCCAGGGCACCACCCGCAAGAGCATCGCCATCATCGTCAACTCGGTGATCTCTCCGCACTACGCCCATGTGGCCCAGGGCGTCCAGACCCAGGCCGCCGAGGACGGGCGCCTGTGCCAGATCGGCACCACCGGCGGCGACGCCGAACGCGAACTCGCCATGGTCCAGTTCATGCGCGAGCAGCACCCCGAAGCCGTCATCCTCGTCGGCAACGTCAACGCCGACGACGAGTACCGGGCCCGCATGAGCCGCTACGCCCACGCGCTCGCCTCCATCGGCTCCCGCCTGGTCCTGTGCGGGCGCCCGCCCCTGGGGTCCGACGCGCCCGCCGTCGTCGTCGAGTACGACAACACCGGCGGCGCCTTCGCCGCCACCAGCCACCTGCTCTCCAACGGCCACAAGCGGATCCTCTTCCTCGGCCGCCGCCCCGGCTACACCACGCCCGACGCCCGCATCGCCGGCTACCGGGCCGCCCTCGCCGCCCACGGGGTCGCGCACGACCCCGGCCTGGAGGCCGACGGGACCTTCGAGCGCTTCGAGGGCTACCGGATGATGCAGACCCGCCTCGCCGCCGGGCCGCCCGACTTCACCGCGGCCTTCGCCGCCAACGACCAGATCGCCGCCGGCGCCCGCCAGGCCCTCCTCGAACGCGGCCTCTCGATCCCCGGCGACGTCTCCCTCATCGGCTTCGACGACCTCCCGCCCGCCGCCGACATCGACCTCACCACGGTCTACCAGCCCCACGAGGAGCTGGGCCGCACCTCGGTGCGCCTCGCGCTGGAGCACGCCCGCAACGGCGGCCCGCCCCCGCACACCGTCCTCGGCGCCCACCTCGTCCTGCGCGGCTCCGTCCGCCCCGTCGTCGCCCCCTAGCGCCGGTCCGGACGCACCGGGCCGCCCCTGGCACCCGTCCCCGCAGGACAGGTCCCCTTCGGGGCCCCGGGTGAACACGGCCTGAACACGATTGCGTAAGGTGCGCCCGCGGAACCCCTTGAACGCCCGGACCCGCCCCGGCGGGTCCGGCGAACGCCGCCCCGACACCCCGGAAAGGCTCCCCAATGGCATCCGCGCCTCGACCCCTCCCTTGGATCCTGTTCGGCGCCTTCGGGACCGCCGCCCTGCTCGGTCTCGGCTTCTGGCTCGACCCCGTGTGGTGGCTCATGTGGCTCGCCCCGATCCCCATGCTCACCGCCGTCCCGCGCCTCGGCTTCTGGGCCGCGCTCCTCACCGCCGAGGCGGCCTGGCTCGGCGGCACCGCCCGCATCTGGGCCTACCTCGCCGACTCCCTGGAGACGCCCCCGGCGTTCGTCATCGCCTCCGCCGCCGTCCTCACCGGCCTCTACACCGCCGCCACGCTCCTGTACCGCCTCCTCATCCGCCGCGGCCGCCACTGGACCGCGTTCTTCGCCTTCCCCGCGGGCGTGGTCGCCGTCGAATACGCCGGCTCCCTGATCAACGCCGACGCGGGCGGCGAATGGTGGAGCCTCGCCTACACCCAGGCCGGGCAGACCGCGATCCTCCAGCTCGCCTCCGTCACCGGCGTCTGGGGCATCACGTACCTGCTCACCGCCCTCCCCACCGCGGCCGCCACCATCCTCGCCCCCGGGTCCGAACCGCGCCGCGGCCTCGGCATCGCCGGCGTCGCCGCGGCCTGCCTCGCCGCCGCCCTCGTCTGGGGCGTCGCCCGCCCCGCCGACCAGGGCCCGACCATCCGCGCCGGGGCCCTCGCCCTGCCCGCCCACGCCGACTCCCTCCGCATCGACACCGAGGAGGGCGAAGAACTCTTCGCCGACTACACCAGGCACATCGAGAACATCGGCGCCCGCAACGACCTCGACGTGCTCGTCCTCTCCGAGAAGATCTTCCACGTCACCGCCGAGGAGACCGGCCCCTACCTCGACCGCTGGTCCGACCTCGCCGTGCGCGCCCGCATCGACCTCGTGCTCGGCCTCGCCCTCGACGTGGGCGGCGACACCTACAACGCCGCCGTCTGGATCCCCTCCAACGGCCACCAGCCCGCCACCTACTTCAAGCAGCACCTCGTCCCCGGCCTGGAGGACTGGATGACCGCCTCCGACACCGGCCCCGCCTCCATCCCCGGCGTCGGCGGCGGCTGGTCCATGACCGTCTGCAAGGACCTCGACCACGCCGCCACCATGGCCGAGTACGGCGACGAGGACTTCGGCCTCGTCCTCGCCCCGGCCCTCGACTTCGGGGTGGACGGCTGGTGGCACTCCCGCGTCGCCGTCACCCGCGGCGTCGAGCAGGGCTTCTCCCTCGTGCGCGCCGGCCAGATGGGCCTCATGACCGTCAGCGACGCCAGCGGCACCGTCCTCGCCGAGGACGAGCGCTTCGTGGTCGCCGAGGTCCCGACCGGCCCCGTCGGCACCATCTACGACCGCTTCGGGAACTGGTTCCTCATGCCCGTCATCGCGGCCCTCCTCGGCGCCGTCGTCCTCGCCCTCGTCCCGCGCCGCGACGCCGAGCGGCGCGTGGCACCATCGACCCGCACTGAGACCGACGCACCCTGAGACAGGAGCAGACATGACCCTGCAGATCGACGCCGTCGTCTTCGACGTCCTCGGCACCATGGTCGACGAACCCCGCGGCCTCACCGCGGCCCTGCGCGAAGCCGCGCCCGGCGCCGACACGGGCGCGCTGCTCGCCCTGTGGCAGCGGCACATCGAACGCGAGCAGGACCGCGTCGTCACCGGCGACCGCCCCTTCGCCACCGCCGACGCCCTCGACCGCGAAGCCGCCGAAGCGGTCGCCGCGCACGCCGGGATCACCGACCCCGCCGTCCTCGACCGCCTCGCCGGCGCCGGCCGCCGCCACCCCGCCTGGGAGGACTCCGCGGCCGGACTGGAGCGCATCGCCCGCCGCCACCCCGTCCTCGCGCTCTCCAACGCCAACCGGGCGGCGCTGCTCCACCTCACCGCCGGCGCCGGACTGCGCTGGCACCAGGCGCTCTCGGCCGCGGACGCGCGGACCTACAAGCCCGCGCCCGAGGTCTACCGGCTCGCCGTCGAGGCCGTCGGCGTCCCGCCCGAGCGGCTGCTCATGGTCGCCGCGCACGCGTGGGACCTGCGCGGGGCGCAGGCGATCGGGATGCGGACCGCCTACGTGCGCCGCCCGGTCGGCGACCCTCCGAAGGAGACCGACACCTTCGACCTGCACGCCGAGAGCCTCGGCGAACTCGCCGAGGCCCTCGAAGCGGCATAGGTCAGACGGGGAGGCCGGGCGGCTCCACGTCGCCCCGCCAGCCGCCGGTCTCGTCGCCGCGGCTCTCGATGAAGTCCTTGAACCGCTGCATGTCGCCCTTGACGCGGCGGTCGAGGACGCCGAGCTTGTCGGCCGCCGTCTCGACGAAGCCGTCGGGGTCGATGTCCATCTGCGCCGTGACCCGGGTGGTGAGGTCGTCCAGGCGGTGGAACGTGACCACCCCGGCGTGCGTCGGGCCCGAGATCGAGGTCCAGGCCACGCGCTCGTCCGGGTGCTGCTCGGTGATGGCGGCGTCGAACTCGCGGGAGATCCCGCCGATGCTCGTGCGCCAGTGCGTCAGCGTCTCGCCGATCTGCTGGATCTCGTCGACGCCCTCCATGAACTGCGGGAAGGTCTCGAACTGGGTCCACTGGTTGTACGCCGTGGAGACCGGGACTCCGACGTCGACTGATTCGGTGATGGTGCTCAAGGCACATCCTCCTTCGGTCGCGGAACGCGCCGGTCGGCGCGCCGTCTTCCGCACCACGGTTACCCGCGGTTCGGCGCGGCACACCTTCAGAGCGCCGTGGGAACCCTGGTGGTGACGAGGCCGACGTCGCTGAGGAAGCGTTCGAGCGCGATGGTGGCGATCCCGGTGGCGACCGAGTTGCCGCGCACCGTGGACACCTCCACCTCCAGGTCGGCGGCCGAGTCGCCGGGCGCCTCCTCGACCACGCTGCGGCGCACCGCGGGCACGAGGTGGTCGCCGAGCGCCCACACCGTCCAGCCGGTGAGCGTGATCGTCTCGGGGTTGACGATCGCGACGAGGTCGGCGAGCGCCGCCCCGAGGTAGCGGGCGGTGCGCTGGATCGTCTCGGTGACGGCCGGGTCCGGGCCGGGCGGCTCCAGCGCCGCGGCCAGGGCCCCGATGAAGTCGCGCTGCAACGGGACCGACGCGAGCGGGTGGGCGGGGTCGACCGCGGCGAGGGTCCGCTGGAGGCCCGACGCGCCGACGTACGCCTCGACGCAGCCGCGGCGCCCGCACCGGCAGGCCCGCCCGTCGAGGGCGAGGAGGCTGTGGCCCCACTCGCCCGCGAAGTTCGTGGCGCCGCGCAGGATCGCGCCGTTGAGGATGATCCCGGCGCCCACGCCGGTGCCGAGGTTGACGGTGATGGTGCTCGCGTGCCTGCGGCCCTGGCCGAACCACAGCTCGGCGGTGGCGATCGCCTTGAGCGGGTTGTCGATCACGATCGGCAGGTCCAGGCGCTCGCGGAGGCGGTCCACGTGGTGGCGGTCGACGTGGTGCCGGGCCGCGTTGGGCATGACGGGGGAGTTCGCGCCCCACCGCTGCATCGAGCCGGGCAGCGAGACGCCCACGCCGAGCACGTCGTGGCGGTGCGTCCCGGCCCGCGCGAGGGCGGCGTCGACGGCGCGGGCCACGCCGTCGACGACCTCCTCGGTCCCGACGTGCCGCTCGTCGGCGGGCACCTCGGCCGCGGCGACCTCGTCGAGCGCGGCGTCGAAGACGACCGCCCTGATGTAGGTCTCCGCGACGTCGACGCCGACGATGCGGCCCCGGTCCTGGTTGAGCCGCAGCAGGGTCGTGGGCCGCCCGACGCGTCCGCTGGCGACGCGGGCCTCGGTGACGATCCCGCGCGAGAGCAGGTCGCTGACCACCGTGGCCACCGTGGCGGTGCTCAGGCCGGTGGTGCGCGCGAGCTCGTTGCGGGTGGTCTCGCCCGCGGTGAGCAGCGCGTGCAGCACGTCGAGCCGCGACTCGCTGCGTATGTCTCGCGAGGTGCGCCTGGTGGGGGCCATGGGAACTCCTGGGGGCTGTGCGGTCTACTCCGGTGCGGCGGTTGCGGTCACGCGCGCGAGGTGCGGCTGCGCGCCTCCCGCCGTGCCGCGGACCAGCAACCTGACGGTACCGGAGTTCCACGCGCCGGGGATCCACAGTCGACCCGGATCGCCGCCGGTGAAGCGGGGCCGGTGCGGGTCGTCGAGCCAGACGCGGCCGAGGAGCTCCCCGCCCGCGAAGGCGCTCACGCGGACCTGCTCGCCCTCGAACCGGAGCGACCGCCCGCCGGAGGGCACCGGCACGTCGAGCCAGGTCTCCTCGCCGGGCGCGAGCCGCAGGGGTAGCTCGACGGCGAGTCCTTCGGCGTCCTGCCCGGCCAGCGCGAGGATCGCGGTGTCGGGCTGGGCCTCGACCCGCCAGTCCCGCACGGCTTCGAGCCGGAGCAGTTCCACGGGGCCGGAGCCGGATCCGGGCCAGTGCGGCGCGGTGACCGCGACGTTCCGTCCCCGCCCGGGCTCCAGGTGTACCCACGGGTCGATCGGGCTGACGATGCGGGCCTCGCCGTCCACGTCGACCTCGACCGGGAGGGCCAGTTCGCCGAGGTGGAACGCGTAGTGGGAGACGCCGTCGACCGGGAGCGGACGCCGGTAGGTCGCGGGCCGCCCGATGCGGGTGCTGCTCCAGCCGCCGAGGCTGCGCACGGGCGCGGGGTCGCCGGCCCACTGTTCGCCGCCGTCGACGGTCCACAGTGCGTGGACGTCCTCGCGCCCGGTCACGGCCCACACCCGCCCGAGGCCGCGGAGCGACCCGAGCGCGAGGCCCGGCAGGCGGGAATCGTCGAAGTTGGCGTGGCCCCAGGTCTCCACGGTGGCGGTGAACGCGGTCTTCCCGGCGGTCGGCACGGTGAACGTGCCGCCGTAGCCGACGTGCGAGGGTCGTGCCTCGCCGTCGAGCGCGAGGTCGACGATGTCGGCCGCGCCCTCGATGAGCAGTTCCGCCACGCCGTCCAGCGTTGCGGCGTAGTGGGTGCGGCCGCGGAAGACGCCTGCGGCCTCGGAGGACGGGGGCAGTTCGTGCGCCTCGGTGGCGCCGGACCGGGTGGGCAGGGCCCGCCGGAACACGGCGGTCAGTGCCTCGGCCTCCGGTGCGGGACCGGTGATCTCGGCCCGCGCGCCGTCCGGGTCGGCCACGTCCTCGGGATGGAGCACCGTGATGTCCACGCCACCCACGGTGCGCCGCAGCGGCTTCCCGATCTCGGGTGCCGGGAACTCGGCGGTCTCGCCGCCGACCTCCACCGTGCTCGCGACACCGGAGGCGAACCGCAGCCCGTCGGTGCCGGCGCCGACGAGGTCGGCGGAGGCGAACGCGAGCGTGCCGGTGAGGCCGAAGCCCGCGAGCGGCAGGTCCCGCACGATGAGCGCGGTCGAGCGCGGTGCGAGGGCGACGGTGCGGCCGCCGATCTCGGCCGTCCCGGGCTCCTCGGTGAGGTTCGGGACCCCGGTGACCGTACCGCCGCCGTCGAGGACGAGCTGCGACGGCGACGAACTCGTCGCCACCGAGACCGACTGCACGCCTTCGGCTTCGGTGGTCCGGGCCTTCGCGAGTCGCGGCCCGAGCGTGCGGGTGAACGCGGTGAGGACGCGGGCCTCGGCGGTCTCGGGCCGCGCCTCGCCCACGGGGGAGAGGTAGCCGCCGAAGTCGTAGTCGTGGGTCATGAACCCGCCGGGGTCGCCCCAGTTGCCGACCGAGGGCGTGTACCCGAAGTCGTAGCCCGACGCCTGGAGGTAGGGCGCGATGAGCACGGCGCCGCTGACCATGAGGCGCCGCAGGGTGGCGTGCCTGCGGTTGGTCTCGGTGACCAGCAGCGGCAGGCCGCGCGCGGCCACCAGGTCGGCGTACCGGCGCACCTCGGCCTCGACGAACGGCGAGCGGTCGTCGGGGTAGAAGTTGAACGCCGGGGCGACGCCCTCGACCCCGCCGCCTGCGCCGACCAGGTCGCCCTGGCCGGCGCACGCGATGAGCGGCACGGTGACGCCGTGGCCGGTCGCCATGTCCCGCAACGCGCTGATGTAGGCGTGCCGGTCGGCGGTGTCGAAGAAGTCGAGCTCGTTCTCCAGCTGGACCGCGACGACGGCGCCGCCGCGGCCCCACTGGCGCTCGGCGAGGAGCGGCATCGCGCGGTCGAACCAGGCGCGGACCTGTGCGAGGAACCGCGGTTCGGCCTGGCGCACACGCAGGTCCGGGTCGAGGCCCAGCCACGCGGGGAGCGCGCCGCCGTCCCACTCGGAGCAGATGTACGGGCCGGGCCGCGCGACCACCGCGAGGCCGGCCTCGTGCGCGAGGTCGAGGAACGCCCCGACGTCGTGGCGCCCGGCGAAGTCCCACACGCCGGGGGCGGTCTCGTGGAAGTTCCACGGCAGGTAGACGTCGATCGCGCGGTAGCCGGTGGCGCGCACCTGCGCGAGCCGCGCCTCCCAGGTCTCCCGCGGGAGCCGGAAGTAGAACAGCGACGCGCAGAACAGGGCCTCCTCGCGGCCGTCGAGCACCAGCCCGGTGGGGCGGAGCGCGACGGCCGACAGGGATGTATCAGTCACTTACTTCACTCCTGCACTTCCGCCTTGGAGGTTCATCTCGTAGAGGTACTTCTGGCCGAGGTAGTAGATCGCGATCATGGGCAGCGTCAGGATGATCGACCCGACCATGACCAGGTTCCACGGCGGCAGCTGCATCTCGTTGCTCGTCCCCGTCATGTACTGGAGGCCGAGCGCCAGCGGCATCGACTCCTCGGAGTTGAGGTAGATGAGCGGGCCCATGAAGTCGCCCCACGCGTGGGTGAGCGTGAAGATCGCGATGGCCGTGAGGATCGGCCACATCATCGGGAGGATGATGCGCCGGTACACCCCGAAGTAGCCGAGGCCGTCCATCTGCGCGGCCTCGTCGAGCTCGCCGGAGATGCGGGAGACGAACTGCCGCACCAGGAACACGTTGAACGCGTTGGTGAAGAAGTTCGGGATGATGAGCGGCAGGTACGTGTTCACCCAGCCGAGCTCCTTGAACAGCAGGAACTGCGGGATCATCGTGATCTGCGCGGGGATCATCATGGTGGCGAGCACGATGATGAACATGACGCCCTTGCCCGGGGCCCGCAGCCGCGCGAACGCGTAGCCGACGAGCGAGGACGAGAGCACCTGGCCGACCGCCGAGAGCGTGGCGATGAGGACCGAGTTGAGGACGAAGCGCCCGACCGGGAGGCCGGTCGCGGTGAACACCTCGGTGAAGTTGCGCCACTCGAACTCGGACGGGATCACCGTGAACGCGTTCTGGGAGCTGGTCAGGTCGCTGGAGAGCGAGATGGACACCATGAGGACGAACGGCACGAAGAAGATCGCCGAGACGACCAGCAGTACCGCGTAGGTGGCGGGGGACGCCTTGAACGCCGACAGGAGGCGGGTCCGGCCCGGTCCGGTGCGGGGCTTGGCGGCGGCTGCGGTCATCGGACCTCCTGCTCGTAGAAGACCCAGCTGCGGGACCAGCGGAACGCGACGAGCGTGAGCGCCAGGATCACCAGGAACAGCAGCCAGGCGACGGCCGACGCGTATCCGAAGTGGTAGAAGGAGAACGCCTCGCGGAACAGCAGCGGCACGATCATCTGGCTGGCGTTGTCAGGTCCGCCGGCGGTGAGGATGTAGACCTGCGAGAAGATCTGGAACGATCCGATGAGGCCCATGATGAGGTTGAAGAAGATCACCGGGGTGATCTGCGGGAACGTGACCGACCAGAACTGGCGCCAGGAGCCGGCGCCGTCGATCTCGGCGGCCTCGTACAGCTCGCGCGGGATGCCGTTCATGGCCGACAGCAGGAGCACGGTGGCCCCGCCGGCGCCCCACGCGGAGAGCACGATGAGCGCGGGCTTGACCCAGGTCGGGTCGAGGAGCCAGGCCGGGCCGTCGACGCCGAACCAGCCGAGCAGGTCGTTGAGCGGCCCCGAGGGCGCGAGGACCATCTTGAAGACCATCGCGGTCGCCACGAGCGGGACCAGCGTGGGCAGGTAGATGAAGGTGCGGAACAGCTTGCGCCCGCGCACCCGCTTGTTCAGCAGGTTCGCCAGCCACACGCCGATGACCAGGCCCAGGGGGACGGAGATCAGCGCGTAGTAGAAGGTGTTGCCGAGCGCCTTCCAGAAGACCGGGTCCTCGGTGAGCGCCTTCGCGTAGTTGTCCAGGCCCACCCACTGGGGCGGGGTGAACGAGTCCCACTCGGTGAACGAGATGTAGACGGAGGCGATCATCGGGCCCAGCAGGAACCCGACGAAGCCGATCAGCCACGGCGAGATGAAGAGCCAGAAGTAGAAGGCCTCCTTCCTGCGGCGCGATGACGGCTTGCGGCGCCCGCCGGCGCGGAGCGCGGCGCGCTCCGCCCCGGGGGCTTCGTCGACGGTCTGCGACATCTCAGGCCCTAATCGGTGATGATCGATTCGAGCTGGGTCTGGATCTTGTCCAGTTCGGTCTGGGCGTCGCCGCCCTCGTTCCAGAAGGTGCCGAGGTTGTCGTTGAGAGCCGCCTGGAGCTCGTTCCACTGCGGGATGAACGGCGCGCGGAAGATGAAGTCCGCCGACTCGCCGAACGCGGCCATGTTGATGGGCTTGGTGGCCCACGACGGCGCCAGGAACGCGTCCGACTGCTGCACTTCGAGGTTGGCGGGGACGTCCTGGGCCTTGTCGATGATGACCTCCTGCGCGTCGGCGCCGGTGAGGAACTCGATGGCCTTGAACGCCTTCTTCGGGTCCTTGGCGTCGCGCGAGATCGCCAGGCCGGAGCCGAAGGCGGAGACGGCCTGCTGGGCGCCGCGCCACAGCGGGGCGATGTCCCAGTTGATCCCGGCTTCGAGGAGGCCGCCGATGGCCCAGAACCCGGTGGTGTTCATCGCGACCGTGCCCGCGGCGAAGGCGGGGTCGCCGCCCATGTCGGGGCCCATGTCCGCGTATTCGGCGGCGGTCGGCACGTAGTGGTACTCGTGCGCGAGGTCGTTGGCCCACTGGAGGGCGGTGACGACCTCGGGGGAGTTGATCGTCGGCTGCCCGCCGTCGTCGATGATCTGCCCGCCGTTCTGGTACGCGAAGGACCACCACTGCGGCCACCAGCCCGCGCCGCCGTAGCCCCACTGGGTGCCGGCCACCGTCAGCTTCTCCATGGCGGCCTGGGCGTCCTCCTGGGTCCACTCGGCCGTCGGGTACGCGACGCCGGCGGCGTCGAAGAGGTCCTTGTTGTAGTAGACGATCATCGCGCCCGAGCGGTCGGGGATCGCGTAGACCTTGTCCTCGAAGGTGTACAGGGAGCCGACGGGGCCGAACCGCTGCTCCAGGTCGAGGCCGGCGTCCTTCGCGTAGTCGTCCAGCGGCAGGATCTGGCTCTTGGAGGAGTAGGTGTTCACGCCCTCGGCGACCTGCATGATGTCGGGGCCGTCGCCGCCGGCGATCATCGTCTGGACCTTCTGCTCGTACTGGTCCGAGGGGATCAGCTGGAGCTCGATCGTGATGTCGGGGTTCTCGGCCTCGAACAGGTCGATGCGCGCCTGGTAGGTCTCCTTGTCGAGGTCGCCGCCCCAGACGACCATCTTGAGCGGGCCGTTCCCGTCGTCGCCGGAGCCGCACGCGGCGAGGAGGGGCGCCGCGACGCCCGCGGTGGCCGCGGCCTGGACGAGCGTGCGCCGGCGGATCGTGTTCTCCATGTCTCGGCCTCTCTCTGTCTTGCGCCGACTACACCGTCGGCACGGGGTTGAGACGGGGGTAAATCTAACCCATAGATAAATGGTTGGATAGACCCCCTCGGATAACGATTCGAGCAACGCCGACCCAGGTGGCGGGCCGATTGACCGATACAGTTGTCATCGGTAGGATGCGCTGCGTCACACCCCAAGGGCGACAACACGTCGCGAACGGGGCGCCGCACCGGCACCGCCGCACCCGGGGGTGCGATCATGGCCTCGACCCGCGCATGAGACGGACGAGTGAAACGGAGTGGCGCCGTGCCCGACCTGCCCCCGCCCATCGGCATCGACCGGCCCGGCTCCTTCAGCCGCTCGGTCTTCCACGAGCGCCACCCCGTGCTCATCGCCAACCTCGTCGGCGACTTCCCCTACCCGCCCCGCATCGCGGAGGCCCTCGAAGCGCTCCTCGCCGAATCCCTCGCCGGCACCGTCCCGCCGCGCACCCCCGGCGGCCCCGAGATCCACACCTGGCACCTGGAGGTCGCCGCCCGCGCCGGACTCCCCTGGGACTCCCTGCCGTTCCTGTGGGCCGAGTCGTACTTCTACCGCCGCCTCCTGCGCGCCGTCGAGTACCACCACTACGACAGCCCCTGGTGCGGCGTCGACCCCTTCGCGCCCCAGAAGCACGCCCAGCTCGACGGCCCCGAACTGCGCGCCGACCTCGACGCCTACGCCGCCCTCAAGGGCGCCGACGCGGCCGACCGCCGCCGCGCCCTCCTCCTCGCCTCCCTCTGGGGCAACCAGGCCGACCTCGGGTTCCGCACCAACAACCCCGGCGCCGACACCGGCGTCGGCGAACTCCTCGCCGACGACGCCGACGCCCTGTGGGCGCTGGCCGAGGCCCCCGGCGAGGCCCCGGTCATCGTCGTCGCCGACAACGCCGGACGCGAGATCACCGCCGACCTCGCCCTCGTCGACCACCTCCTGGAGACCGCCACCGGACCGGTCGAACTCCACCTGAAGCCGCACCCGTACTTCGTCTCCGACGCCACCGGACTCGACGTCAGCGACACCCTCCGCGCCCTCGACCGCGACCCGCACGAGGAGGTCCGCGACCTCGCCCGGCGCCTGCGCGACGCGATCCGCGTCGGCTGGCTGCGCCTGCGCACCCACGGCGCCTACGTCCACCCCACCGAGTACCGCACGGCCCCCGCCGACCTCGCCGAGGAGTTCGCCTCCGCGAAGCTGGTGATCCTCAAGGGGGACTTGAACTACCGCCGCCTCGTGGGCGACCGCGAATGGGACCCGGCCACCCCGTTCGCCGAGGCCGCCGGGTACTTCCCGGGGCCGGTGGCCGCCCTGCGCACCGCCAAGTCCGACCTCGCCGTGGGCGTCGACCCCGCCCGCCTCGCGGCCCTCGACGCCGAGGCGCCCGACTGGCGCCTCACCGGCACCCGCGCGTTCATCCAGGTCCGACCCTAGGGCACGCGAAAAGCCGCCCCGGGGGAGTGTCTCCCCGGGGCGGCTTTCGCGGTCGTCATCCGGCGGTCTTCCGCCGCGGCCTTCGGACCGCGGTCCTCAGACGTCGGTCCGCTTCAGGCGGAACGCCGCCGCCGCGAGCGTCAGCGCCACCCACCCCGCGAACACCGCGATCCCCTCGCCCGGCGAGAGCCGGTCGGCGGTCTCGGTCAGCGCGTAGGCCGCGCCGCCGGCGTTCGACGGGAAGTACGGGTTCAGCGTGTCGTACCAGGAGTCCGGCAGCAGCATCGCCAGGCCCGGCAGGATCAGCAGGATGCTCACCAGCGCGGCGATCCCGCCCGCCGGCGACCGCAGCAGCGCCCCCAGCGCCACCCCGAACACCGCCACCAGCGCCAGGTACAGCGCCGCGCCCAGCAGCGACCGCAGCACGCCCTCGTCGCCCAGCGACACCGCGATCGCCTCGCCGTCGAGCCCGACCGTCCCGATCAGGAACGCCGTGAACGCACCCGCCGCGGCGATCACGAGCACCGCGCCGCCCGCGAGGATCGCCTTCGCCCACAGCACCGGCAGCCGCTTCGGCACCGCCGCCAGCGTCGAGCGGATCGTCCCCGTCGAGTACTCGCCCGCGGTCGACAGGACCCCGAACACCCCGACTACCAGCGACGCGAACGACAGTCCCATGAGCGCCAGGCTCACCGCGTCGAGCGGGCGCCCGGCGATCCCGGGCGGGCCGTCGGTGACCCCGGCGCCGCCGCCGTCGTAGGTGAACGCGCCGATCGACCCGAACAGGCCCAGCAGCACCAGGCCCAGGGTCAGGCAGATCCACGTGGACCTGATGGTCCGGAACTTCGTCGTCTCCGACAGGAGCACCCGGTGGAACCGGACCGGCTTCACCGCGGTCCGCGCGGGCGCGGCGCCCCCCGCGGGGCGATCGATCGTCATGGCGCTCATCGCGCACTCCTTCCGTCCGCCGGGGCACTGCGGTACTCCAGCTCGTCAGTGGTCAGGTCCATGAACGCCTCCTCCAAGGAGGCCCCCAGCGGCGTCAGCTCGTGCAGCGGCACGCCGTGCTCCAGCGCCACCCGCCCGATCTCGCGGGCGCCCAGCCCCGAGACCAGCAGCTCCGTGTCGTTCGAGCCCGACACCGTCACATCGGGGCCCGCCAGGAGCGCCCGGAGCCGGCCGGCCTCGTCCGAGGCCACCCGCACCGCGCCCGTGCCCGTCTCGCGCACGAACGCCTCCACCGTCGTGTCCGCCAGCAGCCGCCCGCGGCCGATGATGACCAGGTGGTCGGCGATCTGCGCGGTCTCGCTCATCAGGTGCGAGGACAGGAGCACCGCCCGGCCCTCCGCGGCGAGCTTCGCCAGGAGGTTGCGGATCCACAGCACCCCTTCGGGATCGAGCCCGTTCACCGGCTCGTCGAGCATGACGGTCTCCGGGTCGCCCAGGAGCGCGGCGGCGATGCCCAGCCGCTGGCCCATCCCGAGCGAGAACGCCCCGACCCGCTTGCCGGCCACGCTCTGGAGCCCGGCCAGCTCGATGACCTCGTCCACGCGCCCGCGGGCGATCCCGTGGGTCTGCGCGAGCGCCGTCAAGTGCGCCTCGGCGGAGCGCCCGGGGTGCACCGACTTCGCCTCCAGCAGGGCGCCGATCTCGTGGAGCGGGGCGCCGTGCCCCGCGTAGCTGCGGCCGTTGACCGTCACCGATCCGGCCGTGGGCGCGTCCAGGCCCAGGACCATCCGCATGGTCGTGGACTTCCCGGCCCCGTTCGGGCCCAGGAACCCGGTCACCTCGCCCGGCTTCACCGTGAAGCTCAAGCCGTCGACCACGGTCTTGTCGCCGTAGCGCTTGGTCAGTTCACGCGCTTCGATCATCGCGGTTCCCTCGTCTCCTCCGAGCCGCGACGGCATCGCGGCCTCATGGGAACGACGCTACGGACGCGGACCTCTCACCGCGTGGGCCTGGACGCGGGTCTTCACGGGCGCGGACTCGTACCTGGGTCGTACCCGGACCTACGCGCAGGCGCTGAGGCCGCATCCACCCCGCGGCGGCCCCCGAACCGTGCCACGCGGCCCTTGCCAGCCCACCCGCGACTGCCGTAACGTCCTGTGCGGCAATCGAACTGCATCAACAAATACAAAGGGAGCACCGCACGTGACCGAGACGAACACGGGACCGGCGGACGCCGGGCGCACCTTCTCGCGGCGGGCCTTCGGCCTCGGCGCCGCGGGCGGGGCCGGGACCCTCGCCCTCTTCGGCGCGAACCCCGCGCACGCCGAGGAGGCCGCGAACACCGACCCGGCCGAGTACAGCGTCGACGTCAAGGCGTACGGCGCCGTCGGCGACGGCGTCACCGACGACTCCGACGCCGTCCGCGCCGCGGTCGCCGCCGCCCTCACCGGACGCCGGAGCGGCGTCGTCGGCAAGGAGGTGTTCTTCCCGCCCGGCGACTACCGGATCACCAAGGCCGACACCCTCATGTGGTCCCCGACCACCGGCAGCGCCGACCAGGTCTTCGGCCTCCGCTACCGCGGCTGCGGGCCGCGCGTCACCAACATCAGGTTCGACACGGCCTTCACCGCGAACGCCGACCCCACGAAGAACAACCTCATCACCGCCGCGGTGCGCCTGCGCTACACCTACTTCGAGGGCATGAGCTTCTCCTCGACCAACCCCGCCAACAACTTCGCGTACTACTGGTCGGTCGACTCCCTCGCGGGCACCCCGGCCCACCCCGAGTACGGGTACGGCCAGAACCAGTACTTCGTCTACCGCGACATCGAGTGGAAGGGCACCTGGAACCGCGTCATCGGCGTCGACGGCGACGCCGAGGCCAACAACAACAGCGAGCACCACTTCGTGCTCTGCTCCACCGACACCGCCTCGAAGTACACCGACGCGTTCCTCACCTGCGGCGTGACCGACCCGGCCGGGCGCAAGCAGCAGGACCAGTTCCTCAACTACTACGTCCAGTCGTGCAACTTCGCGCTGGCGGGCGGGGACTTCTTCAAGTTCAACCGGGGCGGCTCGATCAACGTCTACGGCGGCTCGTGGTCGATGGTCGGGACCGCGGCGGCCCGCTACTTCGTGCTGCCCTACAGCGCGGACGGCGACACGACCGCGGCGCGGCTCAACGTCAACGGGGTCCGCTTCGAGCCGAAGAAGAGCGCCGACCAGCGGGTCATCGACTGCGGCTGGAACCGTGGCACCGTCACGTTCACCTCCTGCTCGGACATCGCCGCGATCCAGGAGGCGAGCGCGTTCTACAACACGCACCGCTACAGCGGCGAGGGCGGGCGCATCCCGATCGTGCGCTACCAGGACTGCGTCCTCGGCGGCTACCACCTCGTGGACGCCGCCGGGACCTCGCTCCAGAACGGGAAGATGATCTACGAGGGCTCGCGGTTCCACCACTCGAACACGGCCGTGGGCACGGCCGGGAGCACCGCGTTCCTGCGGTACGCCTCCGCGCCGGCCCGGTACGCGTTCCGCGACGGCTGGAACACCGCCGACGCGGCCGGCTGACTAGTGCGGCCTCGGCCGGACCGTGAGCGCCTGCTGGGCCTGCCCGACGTGGCCGGCCTCGTCGTGGAGGGCGCTCGAGGTGAGGCCGAGGCCGTCCGGGCCGAAGACCACGGTGGTGTCGAGCCCGAGCCAGCGGCCCACGGGCCTGCGGAACAGGTGCACCGTGAGGTCCACGTTCGGGAACAGCCACTCCTCGGGGCTCTGGCGCACCGCGATCCCGTTCGCGGAGTCGACCAGGCCGATGAGGCGCGCGAGGTCGCTCGGGTCCTCGCCCGCGGCGACCGGGACCTTCGCGCGCACCCACACCGTGTTGCGGCCCGGCCGCGGCTCCATGACCGGACGGGCCTCGATCGACCGGATGTACCCGCCGGGCCAGACCCCGTCGAGGGCGAACGGCGCCGCGGTCTCGGGCCCGGGCAGCGGCTCTGCCTCGCCGCCGGCCACCTTCTCGGTGTCCTGCACGACCGTGCGTCACACCCGCGCCCGCAGCGCCGGGCGCCCGCCCGCGACCACGGTGGCCTCGACCAGCTCGATGGTCCGGCCCGGGCGCACCACCTCCACCGCGACCTCGAACGGGTCGAGCGTGAGCACCCCGAGGATGTCGGCGCTCAGGCGGCTCACCGCGAGGCCGTCGGGTCCGCGCCGGGCGCAGAAGCGCTCGATCTCGTGGACGACGAGGCCGTTCATGGGGCTGATGTGCTGCTCGGCGGTGTTCCAGGCGCCGCCGGTGTGGCCGGTGGGCTGGAAGCGGGCGCGGTCGCCGTCCTGGTCGAGGCGGACGAAGTAGCCGTCGGGGAGGTCGCGGGGGAGTTCGGTCATGGCGCGACTCTAGGCGAACGCCTCGCGCAGGAACTCCCGGTACACCGCGGGTGAGGCGCGCAGCGCCACGGTCGCGTTCGCCGGTTCGGCCCGCCACGGGCGGGTGTCGACCAGGAGCTGCCCGAGCGTGCGCGCCCCGGCGGTCTCGACGCTCGCGAACGCCTCCACCGCGGTCGTGAACAGGTCGGGCCGCACCAGGTGGGCGACGCACATCGGGTCGTGCACGGGCGCCGCCGCACTCGCGCGGGCGGCCTGGTCGGTGGCGAGCCGGTGCCGGATCAGGCCCGCGGCCGCGGCGCCGATCGCGGTCCCCTCGAAGGCCGCGCAGTCCTCGGCCGTCAGCGGCGCCGAATGGGTCGCGTCGAGCGGCACGATCACCACCTCTCGGAGCCCTGCGCTCAGGACCGCTTCGGCCGCTTCGGGATCGGCCCAGAAGTTGAACTCGGCCGCGGCGGTCACGTTCCCGTTCCCGTGCGCGCCGCCCATGACGACGAGCCGCGGGATGCGCTCGGCCAGGCGCGGCTCCAGCGCGAGCGCGAGCGCCACGTTGGTCAGCGGCCCGACCGCCACCAGCGCCACGTCGGCGTTCGCGTCGTCCATGAAGCACTCCACCAGGAACGGCACCGCGTGCCCCTCCCGCTTGGCCGAGACCGCCTCGGGCAGGCCCAGGCCGTGCTGGTGGAACTCGCTGTCCTTGTTCAGGACCGCGCGCGGCACCGGCAGGTCAGGGCGCGCCAGCGGGCGGGCCGCGCCCTCGTACACCGGGACGTCGAGTCCGGCGAGGTCGAGCGCGCGGAGCGTGTGGTCGGTGACGTGGCCGACCGCGAGGTTCCCGTTCACGGTGGTGACGGCGACGAGGTCGAGCCCGGGGTGGCCCGCGGCCGCGAGGATCGCGACCGCGTCGTCCGAGCCGGTGTCGCAGTCGAGGACGAACCTGACGGGCATGCGGACTCCTTTCGCTTACGCCACATGGAGTTCGAGACTACCCAGCGCCGCCGGGTCGCCGATCGCGCGCAGCTCGGCGATGCGGTCGCCCGCGAAGCGGACGGTGAAGACCATGAGCAGCGTGCCGCGCGGCACGACCGCCACCGCGACCTCGCCGTCGAGCAGCACCGCGCGGGCGAGCCGCGCCTGGCCCGAGAACGCCTCGGCCACCGCGCGGGCGCCGGTGAGGTCGGCGCCGCCGCTGAGCCGGATCGCCGCCTCGTCGAGGCGCAGCACCACGCCGGGATCGAGCAGTTCGAGCAGCGAAGCGAACTCGCCGTCCCGGGCGGCCTGGAGGAACGCCTCGACGGCCTCGTACCGGCGGGCGAGGCTCCCGTCGACGCTGGTCTTCCCGCGCACGCGCTGCCGCGCCCGGCTCGCGATCCGCTGGGTCGTCTCGGGGCTGCGCTCGACGATCGGCGCGATCTCGGCGAACGGGACGGCGAACAGGTCGTGCAGGACGAACGCGAGCCGCTCGACCGGACCGAGCGCGTCGAGGACCACGAGCATCGCCAGGCCCACCGAGTCGGCGAGGACCGCCTCCTCCTCGGGGTCGACGCGGCGCGCGAGCCGCACCTGCGGCTGCGCCCCACCGAGCTCCGCTCCCAGCTCCTCGCGCCGCGACTTGCGCGCACGCAGCAGGTCCAGGCACACCCGGCCGGTCACCGTGGTGAGCCACCCGCCCAGGTTCTCCACGCCGCCGACGTCGGCGCGCGCGGCCTTGAGCCACGCCTCCTGCACCGCGTCCTCGGCCTCGCCGAGCGACCCGAGCATCCGGTAGGCCACCGCCCGCAGGTGCGGCCGGTGGGCCTCGAACGCCTCGGCCGAGATCTTTTCTTCACGCATCCGTCTGGTTCCTTCGACGCCGTCCGTCAGAGCAGTGAGAGCAACCCCGACAGGAAGCAGATGGTAGCCATGGCAACCCAGACCACGCACACCGCGCTCGTGACCGGCGCGAACAAGGGCCTCGGCCTCGAGACCGCCCGCCGCCTCGGCGCCGAGGGCTGGCAGGTCTTCCTCGGTTCGCGCGACGAGGCCCGCGGCCGCGCGGCCGCCGCCGCGCTCGCCGCGGACGGGATCGACGTCGTCGCGGTCCCGCTCGACGTCACCGACGACGACTCGGTGGCCGCCGCCGAGCGCCTGGTGCGCGAGCACACCGGGCACCTCGACGTGCTCGTCAACAACGCCGGCGCCCCGGGCACCGCCGTGCACCCCGCCGAGGCCACGGTCGCCGACCTCGCCCCGGTCTTCGACGTCAACGTGTTCGGCATCGTCCGCGTCACCCACGCGTTCCTGCCGCTCCTCCAGGCCGCCGACCACCCGCGCGTGGTGATGGTCTCCAGCGGCGGCGGCGCCTTCTCGGTCGTCACCGACCCCAACCAGGCGGTCTCCAAGATGCACGAACTCGCCTACAGCACCTCGAAGGCGGCCGTGAACATGCTGACCGTCCGCTACGCCCAGGCGTTCCCGGAGATCAAGTTCAACGCCGTCACGCCCGGCGAGGTCGCCACCGGCAAGTTCGCCGCCACCGACATGAACATGCACCGCGGCCAGCTCACCGTCACCGAGGGCACCGACGTGTTCCTCCGCTTCGCCCTCGTCGGCCCGGACGGCCCGACCGGCGTCTTCGAGGACCGCCTCGGGCCCGTCGCCTGGTAGGCGGCCCGAGGGGACCGGCATGGAAGCGATTGCCCCGGATGGGGGAGACTCTGTGAGCGAGACCCATTCGCGGGAGACTGGTCCCGTCCCCGAGCGCAGGAGGCCCCATGCCGGTCCACGAGTACTTCACCGCGATGTTCCGCGGCGCCGACGAGGCGCGCGCCGGCGGGGGCACCGAGGCCGAGCAGGAGGCCCGCGTGGCGCGGTTCATGGACCAGTACCGGCGCTTGGACGAGGGCTGGGACGCCGCGGGCGTCGCCATCGAGGACGGCGCGGTCCCCGGCCCGCACGGTCCCGTCCCGATCCGCACCTACCGGCCCGACGGCGACCTCGCGGGCGCGATCCTGTGGGCCCACGGCGGCGGCTTCAAGTTCGGCGACCTCGACATGCCCGAAGGCCACATCGTGGCGATCGAGCTCGCCCGCCGCGCCCGCGCGTTCGTGGTCTCCGTCGACTACCGCCTCGCCGACGGCGAGCGGATCCTCTACCCCGTGCCGATCGACGACGTGCACGCCGCCTGGACCTGGCTCGCCGGACGCGGCGAGTTCGCCGCCGCGCCCCTCGGCATCGGCGGCGCCAGCGCGGGCGGCGCGCTGGCCCTCTCGGCCGCGTTGCGCGCCAGGGACATCGGCCCGCGACCGGCGGACGCGCTGCTGCTGGCCTACCCGTTCACGCACTACCCGAACCCGCCGCTGGACTGGAGCCTGTACCCGGAGATGGCCGAGGTCCCGACCCGGTTCGACCACCTGGGCGTGGAGACCATGGTCCGCAACTACGTGGGCCGCATCGGCGACGTGCCGGCCGACGCACTGCCCGGCTCGGCGCGCCTCGACGGGCTGCCGCCGACCCGGGTCATGGCCTCGGAGTACGACGACCTGCGCTCCTCGGCCGAACTGCTGGTGCGCCAGCTCGCCGACGCCGGCGTCCCGGTGGACTACCACCTGGCGCCCGGGATGACCCACGGCCACCTGAACCACCCGCCGCGCCTGCCCGAGATCGACGCGTCGATCACGTTCCTGGCCGAAGGGCTCGGCGCCCGCTAGTTCTGGTACCCCTTGGCGCCGGGGAAGAGCGAGCGGGCGCGGTCGAGGTCGGGGGCCACGAAGCGGCCCTCGGCGGCGACGAGGATCGTCTGCGGGTCGTCCTCGGGGACCACGGAGCCGGAGACGGTGATCTTGCGGCCCTCGATGCCGGTGACGCGGGCGCGCAGCAGCAGCGGCATCTCGACCGGGACGGGCCGCTGGTACCGGACGTCGAGCGCGATCGTCATGGCGGGCAGGCCCTTCGCGGCGCAGGCCCAGCCCATGAGCTCGTCGAGGAGCATCGCGCTCATGCCGCCGTGCGCGTACCCGGGCGGCCCCTCATGGGCGACCCCGAGCGCGCAGCGCCCGACCAGGCCGTCCTCGGTCTCCTCGATCTCCAGGGGCGGCGCGAACGCGCTGCCGTGCCCGGTGGCGGGGCTGTACATCCGCAGCCCGAACGGGAACACGTCGACGCCGGGGATCTCGGAGCGCTCGCGGCGGCGCCCGGTGAAGCGCGCTTCGAGGCGCTGGACCTCGCCCGCGAGCTCCTGGAGGTCCTCGGTCGGGGTCTCGGTGCGCGCGACCGTCTCCATGAGCGACCGCAGCTCGCGGCCCAGCTCGGCGACCGCCTTGCGGCGCAGTTCGAGATCCTCCATCGGCGCTCCTCCTACCGGCCGCGCACGGCCTATGACGCTCGTTATAACCCGGCCCGCGCCAGGTTACCACGGCGTAGCCGGTCCTCCGGGCGACCGACGCGCCGCCCCCGGGGCCTTCGCCCGGGCAGGTGCACCGTCGACTCAGGGCGGTCAGTAGGGTCGGCGGTACGACCCTTTACCGCCGCTTCGCACCCGCGGGCGGCGGCCGTTTGAAGGACGAAACCGGCAATGAGTAGACCTTCACCCCGCGAAAGCATTCGCAGCCACCGGCTGCCCGGAATGGAGCACTGGCGGCGCCTCGTCATGGTGGCGGGCGCCGCGGTCGGGCTCACCGCGGCCACCACGATCGCCGCGGCCCTCGCGCTCACCTCCGACGAGCCCGCCGGCGACGCCGCGGCCGGGCCCGCGACCCATCAGGCGTCGACCCCCGAATCCGGCGGCGGCGAGGGCGCCTCCGACGCCGCCACCGCCGAGATCCAGGCCAGCGCCCTCCCGCAGGACGACGGCATGTGCAACCGGACCGCCGGCCCCGCACCGGAAGTGGTCGTCACCGAGGTCGGCGCCGACGTCATCGGCAACGGCGGCCAAGGCGACACCGACCCGCTCCCGGCCGCCATCGCCGCCACCCCGAACGGCCGCTCCTGGCTCGCCTGGGACGGCACCGACGACAGGATCCACCTCACCCGCCTCGACTGCGACGACAAGCCCGAAGGCGACCCGATCGCCTTGGAGGGCATCGACCTCCAGGACGTCATCGCCGACGCGGACGGCGTCACCGTCCTCGTCACCCGCGAGGGCGCGTGCGGCGAGGGCCCGCTGTGCGGCGGCTCCTCCAGCCCGTGCGGCACCATGCACCTGGTCCGCTTCGACAACGCCGGCGCCCAGGTGTGGCAGCGCCAGGTGACCAACCTCGGCGACGGCCTGGACGGCTACGACGACGGCGCCCGCTTCGTGTGGTGGTACCAGCACCACGGGCGCCTCGCCAGCGACGGGACCAACACCGCCGCGTACTTCGGCGTCGCGATCACCGTCGCCGACGGCGGCTGCGTCGACATCCACCAGGGCGACCGCATGCAGGTGGTCGACGCCGCCGGGGACCTCGCCGACCACGGCGACGCGTTCGCCGTGGGGTGCAGCCACTCCTGGACCACCCGGATCGCCTGGAACGCCGACCGCGACGAGTTCGGCACGGTGTGCGCCACCGACGACCAGTGCCGCATCGCCGTGCCCGCCTACACGACGGTGGCCGAGGGGACCTGCGACGGCACCCTCTTCGGCGGCGACCTCGTCACCGCCGCCGACGGCGGGTACTGGACGGCGTGGAGCCAGGGCGGGCGGGCCCGCCTGGAGCACTTCACCGACGGACCCTCCGACTCCACAGTCGACACCGGAGCCGACACCGACCATCCGCACCTGGTCTCCTACGGCGACGCCCACATGCTCCTCGCCTGGGCCTCCGGGGACAACATGAGCGCGCAGGTCTACGGCGCCGACTCCGGCGACGCCGCCGGGGACCGCTTCGACATCAACGTGCCCGACCACGCCTACCAGGCGTTCAAGCCGTACCCGGACGGCAGCGCCGCCTTCCCGGCGGCCGGAGGCGGCGGCTCGATCCGGATCGCGAGGGTGATGCCGTTGTCCTGAGGCGCCGAGGTTTTCAAGGCATTGTCTAATGGGGTGGCCCGACCGACTACCGAAAGGCCCGCCATGGACCTGCTCCACCTCATCGCACTGCTCGCCGCACTCCTCAGCGCCGGGCTCATGGCCGGGCTGTTCACCGGGTACTCGTACTCGGTGATGCCCGGCCTCAAGATCCTCGACGACCGCGCCTGGGTCGCCGCACTCCAGCACATCAACCGCGTCATCATCAACGGCCGCTTCATGACCGGCTTCCTCGGCTCCGTCGCGTTCTCGCTCGCCGCGGTGGTCCTGGGCTGCTTCCTCGACGACCGTTCCGCGCTCCCGTGGACCATCGCCGGGCTCGTGCTCAACCTCGTCAGCTTCATCGGCACCATGGCCAAGAACGTGCCCCTGAACGACAGGCTCGAAGCCGCCGGCGACCCCGCCGCGCTCGCCGACCCCGCGGCCCTGCGCACCGAGGTCGAGGAGCCCTGGATCAAGTGGAACCACGTGCGCGGCACCGCGAACCTCCTCGCGCTCGCCGCCCTCGCCTGGGCCCTCTACACGACCGGACTCGCCGCCTAGGCCCCTACGACAGGAGATCGGCGCGGTGGACCAGGGCCGCCGCGCCGACCAGCGGCGCCTCGCCCCCGAGCGCCGCCCGCACCACCTTCAGCCCGCCCGCGTACGCGTTCACCGCGTGCTCGCGCACCGCCGCCGCGACCAGCTCCGGGTAGTCCCCGGCCACGAACGAGAACCCGCCGCCGATCACCGCGACCTCCAGGTCCAGCAGGGTCGCCGCGTTCACCAGGCCCAGCCCGACCGCCCGCGCCGACCGGCGCACCGCCGCCACCGCGACCGGCACCCCCGCCGCGTAGTCCCGCGCCAGGTCCTCGCCCGAGAACCCCTCCCAGCCCTGCGACCGTGCCCACTTCACCGTGTTCGGCCCCGAGGCGATCCCCTCCACCGTCGCGTCGTGCGCGGAGCCCTCCACTGCCGATGCCTCGTCCGCCGCGACCACGACCTGCCCGATGTGCCCGGCGTTCCCGCCGCTCCCGGCCACCAGCCGCCCGTCGCTCACCACACCGCCGCCCACGCCCGTCGACACCACCATGACCAGCGCGTTCCGCACCCCGCGCGCCGCGCCCAGCCACGACTCCGCCAGCGCGATGCACGTCCCGTCCAGGCGCAGCACCACCCGCTCCAGCCCCGAGACCCCCGCGACGAAGTCCGCGATCGCGAAGCCCTGCAACGACGGCAGGTTGATCGGGGCGATCGTGCCCGCGGCCAGGTCCACCGGCCCCGCCGACCCGATCCCCGCCGCCGCCACCCCGGCCCACTCCGGCGCGGCCATGCAGTGCCGCACCACCTGCGCGACCGCGTGTTCGGCCGCACCCCGGTCCGCCGCGGCGGCCTCGCCGGTCGCCGCCCGCGACCTGGTCCCCTCGACCACCGAGCCGTCCTCGCGCACGAGCGCGGCCTCCACCTTCGTGCCGCCGAGATCAAGGGCCATCGTCACGTTCATGCCGCGAAGCCTACCGACAGGCGCCGGAGCGTCACCCGACCCGGTCGGCGGCCGGCCCGGGTCCCCTCAGAGGTTCGCGATGACCGCCGCGGTCACCTCGTCCGTCGTCGCCGACCCGCCCACGTCCCGCGTGCGGCCCCCCTGCGCCGTCGCCCGCTCGACGGCCTGCTCGATCCGCGCCGCCTCGTCCGCCAGCCCCAGGTGCGCGAGCATCAGCGCCGCACTCCCGATGGCGCCCACCGGGTTCGCCGCGTCCTGCCCCGCGATGTCGGGCGCCGACCCGTGCACCGGCTCGAACATCGACGGGAACCGCCGCTCGGGGTTCAGGTTCGCGCTGGCGGCCAGGCCCAGGCTCCCGGCGAGCGCCGAGCCCAGGTCGGAGAGGATGTCCGCGTTCAGGTTCGAGGCCACCACCACCGACAGGTCCTCCGGGCGCAGCACGAACTTCGCGGCCATCGCGTCGACGAGCACGCTCTCGGTCTCCACGTCGGGGTAGTCGGCCGCCACGCGCCGAAACACGTCGTCCCACAGGACCATCCCGTACTGCTGCGCGTTGCTCTTGGTCACCGACGAGACCTTCCTGCGGGTGCGCGTGCGCGCCAGCTCGAACGCGAACCGCATGATCCGCTCGCACCCCACCTCGGTGAACAGCGCCGACTGGATCGCCACCTCGCCGCCCTCGCCCCGGGAGGCGAGGTTCCGGCCGCCGATCCCGGCGTACTCGCCCTCGGAGTTCTCCCGCACCACCACCCAGTCGAGCTCGGTGTCGTCGGCCTTGCGCAGCGGGCTGACCACCCCGGGCAGGAAGTGCACCGGCCGCACGTTCGCCCACTGGTCGAAGCCCTGGCAGATCCGCAGCCGCAGCCCCCACAGGCTCACGTGGTCGGGGACCGTCGGCCACCCGACCGCCCCGAAGTAGATCGCGTCGAACCCCTCCAGGACCGACAGGCCGTCCTCGGGCATCATCACCCCGTGCTCGGCGTAGTAGTCCGAGCCCCACGGGAACTCCTCCCACGCCAGGGCGAAGCGCCCCTCGGCCTGGAGCGCGTCGAGCACCGCCCGGCCCGCGGCCACCACCTCCCGCCCGATGCCGTCGGCGGGGATGGCGGCGATGCGGAACTCGTTCACGGCTGCTCCTTGCGGTCGAAGGTCCGCATCGAGTCAACACCCGGCCGACCGGAGGCGTCCAAGACCGGTTCGCGATGGCGCCCATCGAGAAGCCCTATGAGTCCGGCCAGTCCTCGGCCATCGCCACGAACGCCCGCGCCGCCGGGGACAGCCCGTCCGGGCGGCTCACCAGCGACACGTGCAGGTGCCAGGCCGGCTCGATCCGGCGCACGGCCGCGCCCGTGCGCTCGGCCAGCGGCGTCCACGCCGCGGGCATGACCGCGTGCCCGAACCCCGACAGCACCAGCGGCAGGATCGAGGTCCGGTGCGCGATCTCGGCGGCCAGGTGCACGCCGTCGACGTCGGCGAGGAGGTCGTCCACGAAGCGGCGCATGATGCTCCCGCGCTGGGAGGCGATGAGCCGCAGGCCCCGGAAGTCCTCGCGGCCGACGGTGTCCCCGGGCGGGAGGTCCGCGCCGGGCGGGGAGATGAGGACGAGCGGCTGGCTCTCGACGGGCACAACGCGCAGCTCGGCGGTGCGCAGGTCCTCGGCCGAGCCGAGGAGCCCGATCTCGCTGGCGCCGGTCCTGACGTGGGCGACGACCTCGTCCGCGGTGAACGCGCCCTCGACGTTCATCGCGATCCCGGGGTGGCGCTCGGCGAAGCGCGACATCATCGCCGTCAGCGGCTCGATCCCGGGGGAGGGCATCGACACCATGTCGAGGCGCCCGCGTTCGAGCTCGCGCACCGAGCGGGCCGCGTCGCGCGCGGTCTCCAGGTCGCGCAGCACCTGCCGGGCCGGCTCGACCAGGCGGCGCCCGGCGTCGGAGAGCACCACACCGCGCCCGACCCGGTGGAACAGCTCGACGCCGAGCCCGCGTTCGAGGTTCGCGATCGACTGCGAGAGCGACGGCTGCGCGATGTGGATCTGGTCGGCGGCCTTGCCGAACCCGCCGTGGTCGACGACGGCGAGGAAGTATCCGAGTTGGCGTGCGTCCATGCGGCTCCGGCCTGCGAAGGGCGCCCGTCCTTGGACGCCTTTACGGCATTCTAGGTCGGGCGCCCGGTTTGCGGCAATTCAGTGCACCGGCCCGGTGGGGCGCCGGTGCCCTCGTGCGGTGTGCGTCAGCTTCCGATGCCGGTGAGGCTCACCATGAGCGGCATGAGCGCGATGATGACGGCCGCGCCGATGAGGTCGAAGGTGATGCCCGAGCGGATCATCTTCGTCATCGGCACGCAGCCGGTGCCGTAGACGATCGCGTTCTGCGGAGTCGAGACCGGCAGCATGAACCCGAGCGAGGCCGCGAACGTCGCCGCGAGCGCCGGCACCAGGGGATCGACGCCGGCCGCGGCCGCGAGCGGGATGATGATCGGCACGACCACCGCCGCCGACGCGGTGTTCGAGGTCGTCTCGGAGATGAGCACCGCCAGGATCACGGCGAACGCGGTGATCGCGAACGCGCTGGTGATGCCGAGCGCGTCGGAGGCGCCGTTGCCGATGGTCTCGGCCAGGCCGGTCGCCGAGAGCATGGCGCCGAAGATGATGCCGGTGCCGAACAGGAGGATCGTGCCCCAGTCGATCTTGGCCGCGTCCTTCCACGTCAGCGTCGCCTCCTGCTTGGACCAGTTCACCGGGAGGATGAACAGGAGCGCGGCGCCGATGACGGCGGCCACGCCCTCGTCGAGCCGGTCGCTCACCGTCGCGTACGCGCTGGAGTCGGTGCCGGAGACGAGGCCGACCACGGCCGGGACGAGCCACAGGGTCACGGTGATCCCGAAGGCGATCACGGTGTTCTTCTCGGCGCGGCTCATCGGGCCCTGCTCGGCGCGGCGCTCGCGGATGAACTCCTCGACCCCGTCGATCCGGCGGATCTCGGGGCGGTTCACCAGGATGAGCACCACCGCGAGGACCACGAACATGATGAGGCAGATCGGCAAAGCGGCGAGCATCCACTGCCCGAAGGAGATCCGCTCCCCGGTGGCCTCCTCGATGAGGCCCCGGCCGATCAGATTCGGCGGGGAACCCACGGGCGTGAGCAGGCCCCCGACCGAGGCGCCGTAGGCGAGCATGAGCATGAGCGCGGTGCCCACGCGCAGGCGCATCGGGTCGAAGTCGGGCCGCACGACCCCCTGGGCCTGCATGAGCTTGGCGATGACGGCGAGGATGCCGAGGGCCGTGGGCATGAGCATCGCGACGGTGGCGGTGTTCGAGATGAACGCCGACAGGGCGCAGGTGATGACGCCGAAGGCCACGATGGTCCGGAACGTCGACCGCCCGACCCCGGGCAGCCCCAGCACGAAGTACGCGACCCGCTGCGCCACACCGTGCTTGAGCATCGCCTGCGCCAGGATGAACGCGCCGATGAACGTGAAGATGGTGGTGGACCCGAAGGGCGCCAGCACGTCGTCGCCGGGCGCGACCCCGAGGACCACGATCGCGGCGACGCCGACGAGCCCGCCGATCGGGATCGGGATGGGCTCGCAGATCCACAGGACCACCACGCCCAGGAGAACCGCGGCGAGGGTCTGCTGGTCCCCGGGCATGTCGAGCGGCAGGAAGCCGAAGACGAGGCTGACCAGCGGGGCGAGGAACCAGCCGACGAGGCGGCGGCCCTTCTCGAACCGCTCCTCGGCGCCGGATCCGAGCTCGGAGAGACTGCGGTAGGTGGACCCTCCCAACAGGGCCTTGTCCACATCGGTGCGTGGCACGTCGGAGGGCGCCGCGGCGCCCTCGTGCTCGGCTGTCGAAGCCATGCCTCCTCCTTGAGGGATTGACTGTGATCACTGTCGCACCCGGCGGAGGGATACGTCCAAGAGTCGTACCCTTTGCGGCGTATAGGAGACGCCTATGTGTCGCTGTCCCACGGGCTTCGCGACGCGGTCAGGGCAGGTGCGGCGCGGCCGAGTCCCGGACCACGATGTGGGTGCCGAGCACCACCCGGTCGTCCGCCTCCGGTCCCCTGTGGAGCGCCCGGCGGACGGCCTCGCGGCCCAGCTGCTCGTGCGGCACGCGCACCGTCGTCAGGGCCGGGGTCAGGTCCGAGGCGAGCGGGATGTCGTCGAAGCCGACCACCGAGACGTCCTCGGGCACGCGCACGCCGCGCTCGCGCAGGGCCCTGAGCACCCCGGCGGCGACGATGTCGGTGGCCGCGAAGACCGCCGTGGCGTCGGTGCGCTCGGCCCACAGCGCCGCGGTCGCGGCGGCGCCGCCCTCGCGCGAGAAGGCGCCGGGGCGGATCAGCGACTCGTCCAGGGCCGCACCGTGGTCGGCGTGGGCGCGGCGGAACCCGGCGATGCGCTCGTCGGTGGTCGACAGCCCCGGTTCGCGGCCGACGTACGCGATCGTGCGGTGCCCGTTGTCGAGGAGGTACGCGGTCATCGCGTACGCGCCGCCCTCGTTGTCGTACTCCACGACCGTGGCCGGCACGCCGGGCCCGGGGGAGGGGCGCCCGCACAGGACCAGGCGCGACCCGGACTGCTCCAGCGAGTGCGCGAACGCGGTCATCCGCTCGGTGTAGGTGGCGCAGTCCTGGGCGCCGCCGACGAGGATCACCGCCTCGGCGCGCCGCTCGCGCAGCAGCGCCACGACCGCGGCCTCGCGCTCGGGGTCGCCGTGCGTGGTGCACAGGAGGCACAGGCGCCCTTCGGCGGCGGCCTGGCGCTCGACGCCGCGGGCGATGGACGCGAAGAACGGCCCGGTGGCGTCGTCCAGGACGAGCGCGACGGTCCCGGTGGCCGCGCCGCCGAGGGCCCGGGCGTGCGCGTTGGCGACGTAGTCGAGGTCCCGCATGGCGCGCAGGACCTTCGCGCGGGTCGGCGGGGCCACCGGGTAGTTCCCGGCGGCGACCCGCGACGCGGTCATGGCCGAGACGCCCGCCCGCGCGGCCACGTCGGCCAGCGTGGGTCGCTTCCCCGGTCCGCTTCGCCTGGGCACCGGCGCATCTCCTGGTCGGCGCTACGCCTGGCGCCAGCGCAGGTCGCCGTCGACGCGGTGTGCGAGCGGGCGGCCGGCGGCCAGCCGCTCGGCCTCCTCCACGATGTACAGGCCCATGCGCGCGAGCTCGTTCCCCTGCGAGCCGGCCACGTGCGGGGTGAGGAACACGTTCGGCAGGGTGAACAGCGGGGAGTCCTCGGGCAGCGGTTCGGGGTGGGTCACGTCGAGGACCGCCGAGATGCGGCCGGTCGCGAGTTCGGCGACGAGCGCGTCGGTGTCGACCAGGCGTCCGCGCGCGGTGTTGACGACGACCGCGCCGTCCTTCAGGGACGCGAGGCGCCCGGCGTCGAGCAGCCCGGCGGTGGCGGGCAGGTCGGGGGCGTGGAGGCTGACGATGTCGGCCTCGGCCACGAGCCGGTCGAGGTCAACCAGCTCGGCGCCCAGGTCCTCGGCGGGGTCGGCGAACGGGTCGGCGAGCAGCACCCGGAAGTCGAAGGGCCGCAGCAGCTCCAGCACCCGCCGGCCGATCCGGGAGGCGCCCACGATCCCCACGGTCCGCCCGAAGTTCCCGACCCGGGGGTGGATGCGGCCCAGCGTGAAGGACCGGTCGGCCCGGAACGCCTCCTGGAGTTCGAAGACCCCCTTGCCCGCCAGGAGGATCGCCGCCAGCGTGTACTCGGCCACCGGCAGCGCGTTCGCGTCCGCGGCCGAGGAGACCGCCAGGCGCGCCCACCCGGGCTCGGCCACGAGCGGCTTCACCGACCCGGCCGCGTGCAGCACCGTGTGCAGGCGCGGCGCGCGCTCCAGCGCCGCGGCGTCGAGCCGCGGTGCGCCCCATCCGGAGACGATGACCTCCGCGTCGGCGAGCGGCCCGAAGCCCTCGTACCGCTCGGCCACCCGGGACGGGTCGATGTCGAGCACCGCCCGCAGCCGCCGCATGAGCGGCGCGGGGAACAGCCCGGGCAGGTGGACGGGGTCCATGGCGAACAGCGCGGGCAGACGATCGGCCACCGGGGGCTCCTAAGAACGGGAGGGATAGTTATCGGTTTCTACCATAGAAGCCGAACCCTCACTTGTCGAGCCTCGCCCGCGAACGACCGTCTCCGAACCTCCGAACGCGCGTGAACTGCTGAAATGCGAGACCAGGCGCGCGGATCGAGCGGGAACGGTAACGATTCGGCCAAGCCGACTTGTGTTCGCGGGCCCTCGCCCCTAGTCTCACAGATAACGGTATCTACGCGATGCCCGACAGCCTCTCACCGCTGAAGGAGATCACATGCGAAACGCAAGGGCGCGTTCGTCGGCCGCCGCCGTGCCGGCACGGGGACTCTCACGCCGTTCGCTCATGCAGTCCGCCGGGGGCCTCTCGCTCGCCGCCGCCGTCCCGTTCGCGCTCACCGCGTGCGGCACCTCGGGCGGCACGACCGGCGGCAAGACCGCGATCCGGTTCCTCTACGCCACCGGCGACGAGACCTGGAACGCGGTGGCGAAGGGGGTCGCCGACGCCTTCAACGCCAAGAGCGCCACGGCCACCGTGGAACTGGAGCCGCTGCCCGCCGGCACCGACTACCCGACCGCGATGAAGACCATGGACGCCACCGGGAACTGGCCCGCCCTGGTCGACATGCGCGACACCCTCACCTACCTGGAGGCCGGGAAGCTCGCCCCCATCCCCGAGAGCGTCACCAGCCTGCTCAACGACGAGGTGTACGCCCCGGTCGAGGACGGCGAGGTCTACATCGTCCCGACCACCGCCCTCAACGGCGAGCTCGGCTTCAACATGGTCTACGACAAGGACTACTTCGACGAGCACGGCCTCGCCGTGCCCGCCACGTACGCCGAGTTCGTCGCGCTCCTCGACGCGATCAAGGCCAACGGCGACGCGCCCCTCGCCACCGCCGCAGGGGAGATCTGGCCCTCCGACCAGCTCTGGAAGCCCCTCGCCGCCCCCGTGTTCGCCCAGTACAGCGCGGCCGGCGGCTTCTGGAACGCCGTCCGCGCCGGCGACGCCTCCCTCGGCGACCTCCGCGAACCCCTCCAGCGCCTCAAGGACCTCACCGACGCCTACGTCCTCGAAGGCTGGCAGTCCACCCAGGACGCCCAGACCACCACGCTCCTGGTCAACCGCCAGGCCGTCATGGCCACCTCTTCGGCCGGCATCGGGCGCCTCAACGACGTCAACAAGGTCGACCCCGACTTCAACGCCGGGATCTTCTACGTCCCCGCCGACGACGGGAGGCTCAACGTCCTCAAGAACTCCGTCAACGGCGACACCGCCTCCGGCTTCGCGATCTCCGCGCAGGCCCAGGAGGACGGCGGGCAGTACGACGCCGCCGTGGAGTTCCTGGAGTTCTACTTCTCCGTCGAGGCGTGCGACCTCATGGAGGCGACCGGCATGATCGCCCCCAACGTCAAAGCCGCCGACGAGATCGAGCGCAACTCCTCCATCCCCGGCGCCGACGACTACTTCGCGCTCCTCGCCGACCCGAACCTCACCTGGTTCGCCAACGAGACCACCTGGTCCGGGTTCAGCACCTTCCACACCTTCTTCCGCCAGGCCCGCATCGAGATGCAGGACGGCCAGACCACCATCGACGAGTGCATCGCCAAGTCCCAGGAGGAGTTCGACGACCAGGCGGAGCAGGAGTGACCGCCTCCACCGCCGAACGCCCGGCCGCCCTCGCCGGCGGCCGGGCGCGGCCCGCGCCCGACCGCCGCCCGGCGCGCCGCATGACCCGCCACCGCGCCGTGATGCTCCTGTTCATCGCGCCCGCGCTCCTCGTCTACACCGTCATGGTCATCGCGCCCTCGATCCAGTCGATCCAGCTCAGCCTCACCGACTGGGACGGCATCAACCCCGCCTACGAGTACGTCGGCCTCGCGAACTACCGCGACATCCTCACCAGCGACCGGTTCTGGAACGCCACCCGGAACACCCTCGTCCTCGGCCTCGGCTCCGCCGTCATCGTGAACGCCGTCGCCCTCGGCGTCGCGCTCATGCTCGACAAGCTCCACCACGCCCAGGGGTTCTTCCGCACCATCGTGTACCTCCCCGCGCTCGTCAGCGGCTTCATCGCCGCCACGATCTGGAAGTACATGCTCAACTTCAACTTCGGGGCCGTCAACACCGTCCTGCGCGACCTCGGCTTCGAGGGCGCGGCCATGGACTGGCTCGGCGACAACGAGATCGTCGTGGGCGTCCTGCTGTTCATCATCTGCTTCACCCTGGGCGGCAACACCACCCTCATCTACCTCGCGAACCTCCAGTCGGTCCCGCAGGACCTCGTCGAGGCCGCGAGGATCGACGGCGCCTCGCGCGGGCAGGTCTTCCGCTACGTCACCTGGCCCATGCTCGCCGGGGCCGTCACCGTCAACATGACGCTCATGATGATCGCCGGGTGGACGATCTTCGACCAGGTCATGGTCCTCACCGCAGGCGGGCCCGGGTTCGTCTCCGAGACCATGGCGTTCTTCATCTACAAGGTCGGCTTCGGCGAGTACCGCGCCGGATACGGCTCCGCCGCCGCCATCGTCCTCTTCATCGTCGTCCTGGCGACCACGGTGCTCGCCAACAGGTACATGCGCAGCAGGGAGGTCCAGGCATGACCCGGTCACCGCAGGCGCGGCCCGAACTCCGCAAGGAGCGACGCCGCCTCACCGCCGGCGAGGTCGCCGTCATGGCCGTCCTCGCCGTCCTCGTGCTCGCCGTGTCCTTCCCCGTGCTCTACGCGCTGCTCAACTCCTTCCGCAGCTACGCCGAGATCACCAAGGACCCGATGGGCCTGCCCACCGGCCTCGGCCTCGACAACTACGTGCGGCTGTTCCAGACCACCGACTACGGCGAGGCCCTGCTCAACACCCTCGTCATCACCGGCGGGACCCTCGTCCTGCTCCTGGCGATCGTCCCCATGGCCGCGTGGGGCATCGAACGCCTCGGCGGGCGCTCCTCGCGCTGGATCTACCTGCTCTTCATCGCCGGGCTCATGATCCCCTTCCAGGTCCGCATGATCCCGCTCGTCTCCTCGATGAACCAGGTCGGGCTCTACTCCACCCTCACCAGCGTCATCCTCGTCCACCTCGGCGGCGCGGCCTCCTTCGGCATCCTCCTGTACTGCTCCTTCATCAAGGGCGTCCCCCGCGAAGTGGAGGAGGCGGCCGAAGTCGACGGCGCCGGGAGGCTCCGCACCTTCTGGTCCATCGTCTTCCCGATGCTCCTGCCGGTGACCTCCGCGTTCGTCATCATCCAGGCCCTGTCGCTGTGGAACGACTTCTTCATCCCGCTGGTCTTCCTCGACGCCTCCTCGGCCGGGACGATCAACGTGGCGCTCAGCCGCATGGTCGGGCTCCTCACCTCCCAGTGGGAGCTCATCTACACCGGCGCGATCCTCGCGATCGTCCCCTCGGTGGTCCTCTTCGCCGCGTTCCAGCGCTACTTCATCAAGGGCATGTCCATCGGGGCGGTGAAGGGATGACCGCCTGGCTTGCCTACGACTCGCGCCTGTCCCGGACGCTCCTGGGCGCCTTCTGGTGGTTCGCCACCTCGGTGCAGCTGCTCGCCACCGCCCTCCCGTTCGCCGCCGTCGACCACGCTATCGGCCTCTCCCACCTCGGGATCTGGCTCGGCGCCCTCGCCGCCGTCCCGGCCGGGCCCGGCCTCTACGCGGCCCTGAAGTGCATGCGGGACTTCGCCGCCGACGGCTACCCGGGCCGGCCCTTCGCCACGTTCTGGATCGCCTGGCTCGACGGCTGGAGGCGCCTGCGGCGCGTCTGGACCGGCGCCGCGGCCCTCGGCCTCCTCCTCGCCTACGACGCCGTCCTCTACGGCACCGGGGACGCCGCCTTCACCGCGATCACCGCCGCCGCCCTCCTCGGCCTCGCCGCGCTCATCGCCGTCGCCAGCGCCGTCCTCGCGGGAGCGGAAGGCCCGGCGCTGGCGGTCCTCACCGCCGCGCTCAAGGCCATGGTCCTGCGGCCGCAGGCCCCGGTCGCATGGCTCGCCCTCGCGGCCCTCGCCTACGGCAGCGCCCAGCTCCCGGTCGTCGGCCCCAACCTCGCGCTCTTCACGCCCGCCGCCTGCGCGTTCGCGATCCTGATCGTGAACGCCGCCACCGGCTTCGACCGCAGGGCCGCCGCCTAGGCGGCGGCCCTGCGGGGCCAGCCGCGCGGGCGCGGGCGCCTGCTGCATCATCGTGGGGGACAACGCCATCTGCATCCGCCGTCCGCGCCCCCGACGAGTCCCGAGAGGACGCCGCCATGTTCGTGAACCTGCGCGACCCCGCCGAGCGCCTGCGCGCCGGCCAGCTCTACCGGTCCGCCCAGCCCGGCGCCCTCGCGCCCGACCGGGTCGCCGCGATCGTCGCCGGACTGGGCGTGCGCGACATCGTCGACCTGCGCACCGCGACCGAAGCCGACCGGGTGCCGTGGACCGGCCTGCCCGACACCGTGCGGGTCCACCACCTGCCGCTCGGCGGCGACGTCATCGACCCCGAACCGCTGCGCCGCATCACCACCGGCGCCGACCTCGGCCGCTGGTACGCCGCCCTGGCGGCGGCTACCGCCGACCGGCTCGTGGCGATCGTGCGGCTGATCGCTCAGGACGGGCCGACGCTCGTCCACTGCGCGGCTGGCAAGGACCGCACCGGCGTCGCCGTGGCCGCCGTCCTGGAACTGCTCGGGTACGACCCCGAGGACATCGCCGCCGACTACGGGCTGACCGACGCCGCGATGCGCGAGGTGATCGCCATGGTGGCGACCGTGGGCGACGCGTTCGCGTTCGACACCAGCGGACTCCCGCCGATCCTCGGCCGGGCGCCGGTCGAGGCCATGGCGACCTGCCTCGCCGTGCTCGACGCCGAGCACGGCGGCTTCACCGGGCTGCTCACCGCCCACGGCCTCACCGAAGCCGACATCGCGGCCCTGCGCGCCCGTTTCACTGCGGAGGAGTAGCCGCGCCGCCGTTCAGTCCCCGACGCCCGGCCGCTCGGCCGGGAACCCGTGCGCCTTCGCGCCGATGACGACCGCCGCCACCGGGACCATGAGCACCAGGACTCCCCACGGGAACGAGCCGGGGCCCATGAGCGCGAGCATGACCCCGCCCGCGGCGCCGCCCGCGGCCATCGAGGAGTTCCAGGTGGTCACCAGCAGCGCCTGCCCGCGGTCGCCGCCCGCGTCGTTCACCGCGGTCTGGAGCAGCGTCGGCACCCCGCCCCAGCCCAGGCCCCACAGGACGACGGCGAGGAACAGCGGCACCGGCTCGTCGGCGAGCGCCGTCAGCACCGCCGCGGCCACCAGGAACAGGCCCGCGCTCGCGATCGTGAGCAGCCGCAGGCGCCGGTCCACGAGCGCGCCGGTGAGGACGATGCTCACCGCGGAGGCGATGCCGAAGACCAGCAGCACCTCCTCGCGGAGGGCGTCCATGCCGTTGGCGTGCAGGAAGGTCGCGATGTAGGTGTAGAGGACGTTGTGGGCGAGCACGTACGCGGCGACGGTGAACAGGACCGGGACGACGCCCGGCAGCCGCAGCGCGGCGAGGATCGGCTCCCGGCGGCCCGCGCGGCTCCCGGGGAACTCGGGCACGCTCGCCCTGATCCAGACCATGAGCGCGGCCGAGACCGCCGCCACGAGCCCGAAGGTGAGGCGCCAGCCGAGGAGGTCGCCGAGGAACGTGCCGAGCGGGATGCCGAGCGAGAGCGCCAGCGGCACGCCGGCCATGGTCATCGCGATCGCGCGGCCCTGGAGGTGCGGCGGGGCGAGGCGGCGGGCGTAGGCCACGAGTTCGGCCCACACGACGGCGGCGGCGACGCCCGCGAGGGTCCGCAGGACCATGGTGAGCGCGTACGAGTCCGAGACCGCGGTGACCAGGTTCGCGATCGCGAACATGGAGGCGGCCGCGAGGAGGAGGCGGCGGCGCGGCCACCTGGCGGTGGCCGCCATGACCGGGATCGCCGAGAGGCCGGTGGCGATGGCGTACACGGTGAGGGTCTGGCCGGCCGCGGCCTCGCTCACGCGCAGGTCGGCGGCCATCTCGGGGAGGACCCCGGCGGGCAGCGCCTCGGTGAGGATCGCCATGAAGGCGGCGGTGGTCAGGGCCAGGAGCGGTGAGATCGGAAGCTTCTCGGCCGCGCGTGGGGCGGGGACTGCGGTGGTGGTCATGCCGAGAAGCCTCCAACCTTGACACCTATGTCAGGGTCAAGTGCCCGTGAGGCGCGGCATACGGCGGGGCCCCGCACGCGCGCGTGCGGGGCCCCTTGCTCCACCCGGCTAGCGCCGCTCGGTGACCGGGTCGCCGATCACCCTGGGGGAGACGACGATCCGGTCGAGGTTCGGCGCCCACGCGTCGGGGTTGCCGAGGCGCAGGGGCCGGTCGCCGGTGGTGAGGGTGACGTGCAGCGACCGCTGGGAGAAGCTGTCCCACGAGTACGTGTACCGGAAGTACGCGTGCCCGACCTCGGTGCCGCCCTCGGTCACCTGGAGGAGGCGGTCCACGACCTGCGGGTTGTAGTCGTGCTCGCCCGAGAGCTCGGCGTTCGCGTAGTACACCGTGACGTCGTAGTCGCCGGGTGCGGCGAAGCCGTCGCGGGGGAGTTCGACCGCGTTCGCGGCGCCGTTCCCGACCCAGCCGACGTAGGCCATGCCGGAGGCGTTCGACCCGGTCGCGTCCGCGAGCGCCGTGACCGCGGCCGAGCCTAGGAGCACGGCGTCCTCGGCCTCGATCGACACGGCCGCGTCGTCGGCGCCGCGGTCGCGGACGGTGGTCAGCGCCCGCACCGTCGCGCCCTCGGGGGAGCGGAGCTCGATCTCGTTGATCCCCTCCACGAGGTGCACGGTGGCGCTGGAGTGCCAGCGGCCCTTGCGGTCCGCCGTGAACCCGGTGGCCGGCGCGCCGTTGACGGCGAGTTCGAGCGACGACGCCTTCGCGGTGGCCCAGTCGACGGCGATCTCGTAGTACCCGGTCTCCATCGCGTTGGCGTACAGGTCGGCGCGGCCCTCGCCCTGGAGCGCCGCCGAGCCGCGGTCGCTCCCGTTCGCCCAGTCCAGCGCGGCGCCCTCCTCAAGGCGGAAGGTCGCGGCCGGGTACACGGTGGACTCGGTCGCGACGGAGGTCAGCACGGCCTTGTCGAGGGTGATGTCGGAGTTCGGGAGTACTGTTGCGCCGTCCTCACTGGAGCGGAGGGAGAGGAGGTGTTCGCCCGCGGTGAGGTCCACCAGGACCTCGGCGCTGCCGCGGTACTGCCAGCGGCTGTTCGCGTTGAGCGCGAGGTCGGCCGCGTACTGGATCGTGCCCGCCGCGGTGTCGTCGACGAACAGGGCGTGGCGGCCCGGGACGCCGGGTGCGCCGCCGATGACCTGGAGCCGGTAGGCGCCGTCCTCGGGGACGTCCACGGTCCACTCGGCCCGTGAGGTCGCCTTGTCGAACGACCCGACGTCCTCGCCGCCGGAGGCGAGGAACTTCCAGCCGCCGCCCGCCTGCGGGTCCTGGGTGTACACGACGGCGTCGGTCAGGGCCATGTCCTCGGCCTCGATCACGGCGGTCCAGGGCTGCGCCTGGGCGTCGGCCTCCACATCGCGCGAGCTGTCGGGGGTGATGACGACCTGGTACCCGGCGTACCGGTCGTACACGGGCACCTCGAGACTGAGCCTGCCGTCCTCGACCTCGACGCCGTTCGCGGCGGCGACGACGCGCGGGGTGTCGGCCAGGCCCTCGGCGCCGGTGAGCGCCGCTTCGCGGACCTCGACGTCCACCTTGCCTCCGAACACCGAGCGGTCGAGGCCGCTGAGGTCGAGCGTGACGTCGGAGCCGGTGCCGCCGAACAGGACCGTGGCGCGCCGGTTCGCCTCGTCGATCGCGCCGATGCCCTGGAGGGTGTCGACCGCGTTCAGCTCGGGTGGGGTGACCGCCACGGTCTCGGACCCGGCGAGGTCGCCGTACCACTTGAACATCCACCAGCCGGCGTTCGCGCCGTTGGGGCGGGCGGAGTTGTCGGAGAGGTTGCCCGCGTAGTTCCAGTACGCGGTCTGCGCGTCGACCTTGGTGTCCTCGAACATCGCGAACCACTGCACGAGCTGCCCGGGGACGCCCATGTCGCGGAGCATCCCGTACTCGGTGATGTTGACCGGGATCGGGTCGAGGCCCAGTTCCTGTTCGAGGGCGCGGTAGTCGGCGAAGTGCTGCCGGTACGTCGCCAGGTTGTCGATGCCCAGCTCGTGCCAGATGAAGACGTCCGGCAGCGAGCCGTGGTCCTTGGCGAACCTGAGGATGTCGGCGCTGCGCTCGGGCTGCCACCGGGTGTCGCCGGGGCCGCCGATGCGGGCGTGTCCGAGGCCGTGGCGCTCCCAGACCTCCTGGATCTTCTCGTAGGTCGCCTGCCAGTCGGCGAGGAACTGCTCCTTCTGGTTCGGCCAGTCGGGGTACCAGTTGCCGCCGTCGGGCTCGTTGTAGGGGATGAAGACGTAGTCCTGGGGCCGGTCGGAGTCGACGGCGACGGCCTCGGCCACGAACTCGACGACCTCCAGGAAGTCCCAGACCCCGTTGGGCTCGGCGGTGTAGGTGCCGGTCGCCTGGTCGTAGGTGCGGTCGTCGCCGGGGCGTCGGCCGCCGTTGTAGGGCCACTCGGGGTAGTAGTCCTGCACGTAGATGTACATGTCCTCGCCGTGCTTGGCGAAGAAGCCGTCCTCGACCTTGACCGCGTCGCCGGAGGGGTGCTGGGTGCCGTAGGGGGCCTTCTGGGACGAGTTGGTGATGCGCGCGCCGTTGACCACGGCCGCGGTGGGGGCGCCCTCGTCGCCGAAGCCGTACAGCGTGCCGGTCGCGCCGCCGCGGAAGTCGCCGGTCCGCTCGGCGAAGTCCACGGCGAGCACCTCGGTCTCCTGGGCGCGGGCGGGTGCGCCGCTCAGGCCGGTCACGGCCGTCGCGGCGACCGCCGCGGCGGTGACAGTCGCCATCGGTCTCCTCATCTCGTTCGGTCCTCTCGTCGTCATCGACAGGGGTCGATCCATGGATCGGAGCCTGACCGTACCCAATGTTGATAACGATTTCAAGACGAGATTTGAAATCGATATCAGATCGGGCTAGGGTACCGGTTGAAATCGATATCAGAGCGCCGGACCCGGCGACTCTGCCAGACGATCCGGACAAGGGGCATCGTGGCCGAACAGTTCGCTTGGGGCAGTGACCGACTCGCACTCCGATTCGAGTGGGCCGACGACGCCCCCGTGCGCGTCACCGGGATCGTCCGCGGCGACCGCGACCTCCCCGTCCACGCCGTGCCCGTCGCGGAGGTCGTCACCGCCGCCCACGGCCGCAGCCCCTCCTCCGACCGCCTCGCCCACACCGCCCTCGGCGCCCTCCTGCGCCACGCCTCCCACCGCGAGGAGGCCTTCGACGGCGGCCGCCGCCTCGTCCTCACCCAGGCCGCCGCCGGACTGGAGACCGACACCGTCCTGGAGATCCGGGACGCCGCCCCCGCCGCGATCCGCGCCCACCTCACCGTCCGCGCGCTCGCCGGCCCCGTCGTCCTGCGCTCCGCCGCCTCCCTCACCATGGGCTTCACCGCCCCCGCCCCCGGCGCCCTCGACACCTGGCGGCGCCTCCACGGCGTCAGCGACTGGCTCGGCGAGGGCCGCTGGGCCGTCGAACCCCTCCGCGGCCGCGACTTCCCCGAACTCGCCTCCGAACTCACCTTCCAGGACCCTCACGGCTGCTGGGCCGCCACCTCCGACGGCACCTGGTCCACCGAGCACCACCTCCCCGTCGGCGGCATCGAGTCCGAGGCCGCCGCCCTCGCCCTGGTGTGGCAGATCGAGCACAACGGCGCCTGGCGCTGGGAACTCGGCGAGGACGTCGAAGGCGGCTACCTCAGCCTCTCCGGACCCACCGACGCCGACGCCGCCTGGACCCGCCGCCTCGAACCCGGCGACGCCTTCACCACCGTCCCCGCCACCGTCGCCGCGGGCGACGACTTCGAGGACGCCCTCGCCGCCCTCACCGACCACCGCCGCGCCGCCCGCCGCCCCCACCCCGACAACGCCGCCATGCCCGTCGTCTTCAACGACTACATGAACACCCTCCTGGGCGACCCCACCACCGCGAAGCTCCTGCCGCTCATCGCCGCCGCCGCCGGCATCGGCGCCGAGACCTTCTGCATCGACGCCGGCTGGTACGACGACTCCGGCGACTGGTGGCCCACCGTCGGCGAATGGCTCCCCTCCACCACCCGCTTCCCCGGCGGCCTCGGGGAGGTCGTCGACGCCATCCGCGCCGCCGGCATGGTCCCCGGCCTGTGGCTCGAACCCGAGGTCATCGGCGTCAACAGCCCCATGGCCGACCGCCTGCCCGACGCCGCGTTCCTCCAGCGCCACGGCCAGCGCCTGGTCGAGAACCAGCGCTACCACCTCGACCTGCGCCACCCCGCCGCCGTCGCCCACCTCGACGCCGTCGTGGACCGCCTCGTCGCCGAGTTCGGCGTCGGCTTCTTCAAGTTCGACTACAACATCAACCCCGGGCCCGGCACCGACCACGACGCCCAGAGCGTCGGCGACGGCCTCCTCGAACACAACCGCGCCCACCTCGCCTGGCTCGACGCCGTCCTCGACCGCCACCCCGGCCTCGTCATCGAGAACTGCTCCTCCGGCGCCCTCCGCATGGACTACGCGATGCTCTCGCGCCTCGCCATGCAGTCCACCTCCGACCAGCAGGACTTCACCAAGTTCCCGCCCATCGCCGCCGCCGCGCCGATCTCCCTCCTGCCCGAGCAGGCCGCCAACTGGGCCTACCCCCAGCCCGAGATGGACGCCGAAGAGGCCGCGTTCTGCCTCGTCACCGGCCTCCTCGGCCGCTTCTACGTCTCCGGCCACCTCAACCGCATGAGCGAGCGCCAGCGCGACCAGGTCGCCGCCGCCGTTACCGCCGCCAAGACCCTTCGTACCGAGATCGCCGTCGGCCACCCCCACTGGCCCGCCGGCCTCCCCGGCTGGACCGACCCCTGGACCGCCCTCGCCCTGCGCACCGATGCAAGTGACCTCGTCTCCGTCTGGCGCCGCGGCGGACCCGACACCACCGACCTCGCCTTCCCCCACCTCGCCGGACGCGACGTCGCCGTCACCACCGTCTTCCCGACCGACCTCCCCGCGTGGGACACCGCCTGGAACGCCGCCACCGGGACCCTCACCGTGCGGGCCGGAGGCGCCGAGACCGCCGCCCGGACCCTGCGCCTCACCGCGCGCTGAACCTCGACACCGACCTCGCAACCGACCCTCGAAGACCGCCAAGGAGCAGCTTCAATGAAGAACGGATTCCGCACCGCACTGGCGCTCGCCGCCGCCGTCACCCTCGCCGGGTGCTCCGACCCCGGCGCCGGCGACACCGGCACCGGCCCCGCCGACTGGCCCGCCCAGGACGCCGACCTCACCGGCACCACCCTCACGATCTGGGCCGCCCAGAACTCCAACACCGTGCCCGACAGCGTCATCGCCGGGTTCGAGGCGCTCACCGGCGCCGAGGTCGACGTGGTCACCATCCCCGACCCCTACGAGCAGGGCGTCCAGACCAAGGTCGCCACCGGCGACACCCCCGACCTCGCCTTCTGGCAGCCCACCGCCTCCCAGCTCACCGCCCTCAACGCCTCCCAGCACCTCCAGTCCCTGGACGGCGCGCCCTGGCTCGACGCCTACGACCCCGAACTGCGCGACATCACCGGCGTCCTCGACGACACCCGGTACGCCGCGCTCGTCACCACCCCCGCCGTCCAGGGCGTCTACTACAACAAGGAGGTCTTCGCCGCCAACGGGATCACCGACCTCCCCGCCGACTGGGCCTCCTTCCTCCAGACCGCCCGCGACCTCAAGGCCGCCGGCACCACCCCCTTCCACGAGATGGGCGCCGACCGCTGGGCCACCCAGTGGTGGGTCCAGGTGCAGCTCGCCGACGCCGCCGAGGACGGCCTCTGGGACCGCGTGAACGCGGGGGAGGAAGCCTTCACCGACCCGACCATCCAGGGCGCCATCGACCAGTACGCGGCCCTCATCGACGAAGGACTCTTCAACGCCGACATCAAGACCGCGACCTTCGAGGACCAGGGTGCCGCGCTCCTGGCCGGCGACGCCGCCATGGTCGTGCAGGTGAACTCCTTCTTCGGCCAGCTCCAGTCCCTCGCCGACACCGAGGAGCTGAACCGGAAGATCGGCTTCTTCCCGATCTCCCCCTCCGGCAACACCGGGACGTTCATCCCCGACCAGTCCAACGCCCTCGTCGCGTTCAGGACCGGCGACGAGCAGCGCGAGTCCGCCGCCCGCCAGCTCCTGTCCTACTGGCTCGGCGACGGCTACGGCGACTTCGTGAACGCCCAGTCCACCGTCTCGCTCCAGACCGGCACCGAGACCCCGGCCGACGTCCCCGAGGCGCTCCTGTCGGCCTCCGAGGCCGTCGGCACCAGCGCCGGGTCCATGCAGGCGCTCGCGATCGCCAACCCCGACCTGTACCTCTACCTCGCCGACATGATCCAGGGCACCAAGACGCCCGCCGAGGTCGCCGAGGCGACCCAGGCCCAGTTCGCCGAACTCGCCAAGGCCCAGGGCGCCGAAGGCTTCTAGACACCGCTCCACAGGGGGCACCGGTCGGGCATGGCCCGGTGCCCCCGCCCCTGAACCGAAAGGCAGGCCCATGGCATCCGCCACCGCGGGGACCCCGCGCTCCCGCCGCCGCGACCACCCGCTGTGGTTCCTCGTCCCGGCCCTGGCCGTCCTGGTCGTGTTCTTCTTCGTCCCGACCCTGTCCAACTTCGTGTACGCGTTCACGGACTGGTCGAGTTTCAAGAGCGCCATCAGCTTCGCGGGGGCCGACAACTTCACCTCCCTGTTCTCCAACGGCACGCTCCTCAACTCCCTCAAGGTCACCCTCGTCTACGCCGTGCTCGTCGCGGTCTTCCAGAACCTGTTCGGCCTCGGCCTGGCGCTGCTGCTCGAACGCGACACCGCCGTCAACCGGGCCGTGCGCGTGGCGTTCTTCGTCCCGGTCGTCATGTCCGCGCTGGCGGTCGGCTACATCTTCCAGGCGCTCCTCAAACCCGACGGGGCCCTGAACGCGATCATCGGCTGGTTCACCGGCTCCGCGGTGTCGATCCCGTGGCTGGGGTCGACGACCTGGACCATCGTGGTCGTCGCGATCGTCCACGCCTGGAAGTGGATGGGCCTGTCGATGCTCATCTACCTGGCCGGGCTCAAGACCATCGGCGAGGACGTCGTGGAGGCGGGCCGCCTGGACGGCGCGGGCCGCTGGACCATGTTCCGCTCCATCCGGTTCCCGCTCCTGGCCCCTGCGGTGACGTTCAACGTCGCGACCGCGCTCCTGGGTTCCATGAACGGCTTCGACATCGTCCAGGCCACCACCGAGGGCGGCCCCGGCGGCACCACCGAGCTGCTCAACATCTACATCTTCCGGACCTTCGGGCAGGGCCTGTTCGCCCAGGCGACCACCATGAGCCTGGTGCTGTTCCTCATGGTCGCGGTCCTCGCGTTCCCCGTCATCCGCTACCTCCGCAAGCGAGAGGAAGTCCTGTGACCGCAGCAGCCGCTCCGCGCCGGGCCCCGCGCCCGCGCCGCCGCATCGGCCAGCCGATCGCCGCGGTCCTCACCGCCGCGGCCGTGCTCGGCGTCCCGTTCTGGCTCGTCGTCGCCACCGCCGGGAAGGACCAGGGCGAGGCCCTGGACCCGGACCTGTCCGCGCCCTCGCAGTGGCACCTGCGGGAGAACTTCGCGACCGTGTTCGCGGACGGGCGGATGCCCGCGGCGTTCTTCGGGAGCCTCCTCGTCATGGTCCCGGCCGTCGTCGGGGTGCTCGTGCTCGGCTCGATGGCCGCGTGGATCCTCGGGCGCCGCGGCGGGCGGCTCTCGGCCGCGATCTACGCGCTCGGCATCTCCGGGATCGTGCTGCCGCCCGCGGTGGTGACGATCGTGCTCCTGCTGCGCCAGCTCGGCCTGGCCGGGACCGCGCTCGGGATGATCGGCGTCTACATGGGCATGTACCTGTCGACGGTGATCTTCTTCGTCACCGGGTTCGTGCGCACCATCCCGCACGAGCTGGAGGAGGCCGCCCGAGTGGACGGCGCCGGGCCGGGGCGCGTGTTCATCCGGATCGTCCTGCCGCTGCTGCGGCCGGTGCTCGCCACCGCGACGATCCTCATCTGCCTGTACATCTGGAACGACGTGTTCTACGCGCTCTTCGTGATCGGCGGGCGCATCGACACCCTGCCGCTCAACCTGTACCAGGTCGCGAGCGCGGGACTGTATCTCCAGAACTGGCACCTGATCTTCGCCTATATCATCCTGATGAGCCTGCCGCTGCTCGTCACGTTCGTGGTCGCCCAGCGCAGGATCATCTCGGGCATCACCAGCGGAGCGGTGAAATGAGATGCGACGCGACACGAGCAGGGCGGTGACATGAACAGGGCCGGCAACCCGACGATCTCCGATGTGGCCGCCCGCGCGGGCGTCTCCGTCCCGACCGTTTCGCGCGTCCTCACCGGCGCGGCGCGGGTGAGCCCGGCCAAGCGCGAACTGGTCGAGGCCGCGATCGCCGACCTCGGGTACCGGCCCAGCGCCGCCGCCCGCGCACTCGTCTCCCGCAAGCCGCAGACGATCGCGATCATCGCCGGGAACACCTCCCGCTACGGCTACGCGGAGACCATCCGCGGCATCGAGATCGCCGCGCGCGCCGAGGGCTACACCGTCATGATCACCGTGGTCGAGTCCGCGGACGAGGACGAAGTGGACCGCGCCATCGCGGCGACCCTGACCCAGCCGCTCGCCGGGGTCGCGGTCCTCAAGTTCGACCCGCCCGGAGTGGCGGCCCTGGCGAAGATCCCGCCGCACCTGCCCGTGGTCGCCCTCTCGGGCGTGCGCGACCCGGCGACCCCGCAGGCGGTCCTCGACGAGGCCGCCGCGGCCGACGAGCTCACGCGGCACCTGCTCGACCTGGGCCACACCACGGTCCACCACGTCCGCGTGCCGCCCTCGCGCAAAGTGGACGGCCGCACCACCGGCTGGCGCCGGGCCCTGCGCCGCGCGGGCGCGCCCGTCCCGGCCGCCGTCGACGCCACCTGGGACCCGCGCAGCGGCGTCGCGATCGGCCGCGCCCTCGCCGCCGACCCCGCCGTCACCGCGGTGTTCTGCGGCAACGACGAGATCGCCATGGGCGTCATGCGCGGCATCACCGAAGCGGGCCTGCGCATCCCCGACGACGTCTCCGTCGCGGGCTTCGACGACAACCCGCTCGCGGAGCTGTGGAGCCCGCCGCTCACCACGGTGGAGCAGGACTTCGCGGGCCTCGGCGGCCGCGGCTTCCAGCTCCTCCTCAACGCCGTCGACGGCACCGACGACCGCCGCTACTCCAGCGAGCGCCCGCGCCTGGTCCTGCGCGCGAGCACCGCGGCCCCCAAGCCCCGCGCCTGAACCGCCGTCCGACGGCGTTCGTCGAAGGCGCTATTCGAGGATGATCGCCTGGAGCGGGCACGCGCGCGCGGCCTGCTCCACGTCGTCGCGGAACTCCTCGGGCGGCTCGGCGAGGTACACGAGGGCGTCGTCGCCGTCGAGCTCGAACACGTCGGGCGCGGTGAACACGCACTGGGCCAGCACCTGGCACACGGCACGGTCGACACGGACCTGCATCGCGGCCCCCTTTCAGGCGGGGTTGAACTTGGAGTAGCGCTCGAACGTCCACCGCAGCGGCAGCGCGCCGTCGACCTCGACGGCCCGTTCGAGCGCGAAGGCGACCAGGCGCTGCGCGCCCGGGACGGCGGCGGCGCGGCCGGGGTCCCAGTCGGTGCGCGCGGTCCCGGTCAGGTGCAGCGCCCTGCCCCGCTCCCAGTCGAGGAACAGCAGGCCGCAGTGCGGATCGAGTTCGAGGTTCCCGAGCGTCATGTACATCGAGTTGCCCGCGTAGTCGGGCCACACGAGCGTGCGGTCGTCGGCGACCGCGATGAACCCCGGGTTGCCGCCCCGGTGCGAGGCGTCGGCCCCGAGCCCGTCGGCGCGGGTCGCGACGAAGAACGTGTCCGCCGCCGCGACCCACGCGACCTGCTCGGCGCTCAACCGGTCCGAGGCGCGCGAGGAGACCGGCCCGCCCGGCGCCTCGCCCGCGTCCACCGTCCGCGTCTGGATGTACTTGGGGCAGTTGGCGTAGACCTGCTCGGTCCGGACCGCGAGCCCGCTCCCGGTGCGGCGGGCGGTGCCGTTGACGCGCATCCGCCGCCGCGTGGCCGGCTCGATCGCGAGCATCCCGAGATCGCGGCCGCCGCCTCCTTCGAACAGGCCCGCGAGCGGACCGGTCTCGGGCACCGCGTCGATGCGGACCTCCCTGTCGCCCTCGGCCCTGACGAAGCCCTCCGGGCCCGCGAGCGCCCCGGCCCAGACCGCGCCGTCGTCGTCCGCGGCGCCGATGACGACCATGCGCTGGCGGGCGAGGAAGTCGGCGGCGACCGCCGGGATCGCCGCCTTGGCGCCCGCCGACCCCCAGCCCTCGGCGTCGAGTCCGGTCCGGCGCTGCACCGCGAGTTCGCCTGCGTGTCGCATGATCCGCTCCCGGTCTAGAAGAACCCGCAGGTCGGCTTGCCCGCGGTCGGTGCGGGCGCGGTGTCGGCGCCCGCGGGCGCGTAGATCTCCAGGCGGGTGCCGTCGGGGTCGGTGAAGAACAGCCCGCCGGAGGACGCGCCCTCGCCGTGGGGGACCACGCCGTCGTAGACGAGTTCGGCGCCGGCGTCCTTGAGCACGGCCTCGGCCCGGTGCACGGCGTCGATGTCGGGCGCCTCGAACGAGAGGTGGTGCAGCCCTGCGCGGGACGCGTCGAAGCCGCCCTCGCTCTGCTGCCACAGGGTCAGCACCAGGTCGCCGTCGTGCCCGAGGAACGCGTACCGGTGCTCGCCCTCGGCCCGCTCGCCGAGCAGTTCCAGTTCGAAGACGGTGCGGTAGAACGCGATCGAGCGGGTCAGTTCGGTGACGTTGAGTCCGATGTGTCCGGTCTTGAGCGCCATGGGGCCTCCAGGATCAAGCAAGCGATCTCACGGTTGTTCCGTGAGATTGAAGCCTCGCACATCGATCTAACGCTTGCAAGCGATGCAACCATTAGAGTGGCGGCCGTCTCGGTCCCTCGCGCCCCGGCCGCGCACGCCGAAGCGCCGCATACCTCTCGGCATGCGGCGCTTCGGTTCCCGATCAGTCCTGTGCGTCCCGGTGCCTCGCGTAGTGGCGGGCGGCGCGGGCGCGGTTGCCGCAGCCGGCCGAGCACCACTCCCGGCGCGGGTGGTCCTTGGTGAAGTAGAGGACGCAGCTCGGCCCGTAGCAGGCCCGCAGCGTGCCCCGGCCCGCCCCGGCGAGCAGCTCGACCCCCTGCGCGGCCAGCGAGGCGAGCAGCCGCCGCGCCGGATCGCCCGCACCCGCCGACGTCCCGGTGAGCCCGTCCCCGCGCAGTTCCAGCACCGGCCACGACGGCGCCAGCGCCGCCGCCCGGTTGACCTCCGCCACCGCCGCCTCGACCTCCTCGACCGCCGACGCGGCGGCGGGCCGCGTGTCGCCGGTGGTGAACGCCGCCAGCCGCCGCAGGGCGTCGCGCAGGGCCCGGAACCGGTCCCGTTCGCCCTCGCTCGCGTCGGCGGCCGCGGGGTCGAACGCCGCGACCCACTCCCGGAACCCCTCGACCGTGTCGAAGTCGTCGGTCAGCACCGACCGCCCCGCCCAGACCGTGTTCATCAGCCGGACCGGGGCGGGCTCGTCGGGCAGCAGCGTCGCGGGCATGTTCCAACGGTAACAGCCCCGCCCAAGCATTAGCCTGGTCGCGCTAGTCGCCGAAGTCGATCGAGCCCGTCCGGCGCGCGTTCGCCTGGAACCACCACAGCGAGGCCGCCGCCACCGCGAGCCATCCCGCGGCGGTCGCGAACGCGAACCCGGCCTCGGCGAGCACCGCGGGCGCGGAGCCGCCGCCGATCGCCAGGCGCACCGCGGCCAGGCCGTGCACCGCCGGGAAGGCCGCCGCGAACCACTGGAGGCCCGCGGGCCAGAACGCCACCGGGACCATGACGCCGCCGAACGCGGTCATCGTCAGCAGCGCGATGTTCGCGAACACGTTGCGCAGCCCGTGGAAGCGCAGCGCCAGGCTCCCGCAGCACAGCCCCACCGCGTAGTTCGTCAACGCGGTCACGAACACCAGGGCCACGGCCGCCGCCGACTCCCCGAACCCGAGCCGCAGCCCGAAGAACGGCGCGAGGGCCAGCAGCGCGATCGAGGACGAGAGCGTGCCGGTGGCGATCCAGAACCACGAGCGGGCCGCCAGCACCGCGACCATGCCGGCCGGGGCCGCCGCGAGGAGCGAGAGGGTGCCGCTCATGCGCTCCCACGTGGTCGACGCCGAGGCCATCATGGTCTCGTTGGCGGCGATGAAGACCGCCGCGCCGACCAGCAGGAACCGGGTCCGGTCCGGGTCGCCCAGGAGGGTCCCGAGGGTCGAGTAGAAGACGACCTGGCACAGCACGCGGACCATCCACCCGAACGCCCAGGTCGTCGGCGTGTACACGAGGCGCAGGTCGGTCCAGCCCGACCACATCGTCTGCCGCAGCACCGCGATCACGCGAACCCCGCCGTTCCGGTGCGCCGGACGCGCCGCACGAGGCGGTGCGCCAGCCAGAACCCGGCCGCGAACAGCACGGCCGACAGTCCCAGCACCGCGCCCAGGCGCGGCCAGAACGCCGCGACCGGGCCGGGGGAGAGGCTGTCGCGGAGCAGGTCGGTGGCCCACGACAGGAAGAACAGCCGCGACAGCGCCTCGAAGCCCCACGGCAGGAACGCCACTGGGACCATCGCCCCGCCGAGCAGGTACAGCGGGAACGTGAGCGAGTTCTGGAAGCTCCGCACGTTCCTGCCGACGACGAACACCGCCGCCAGGAGCACCCCGGTCGCCGCGATCCCCGCCGCGGCCGCCGCGAGCGTCAGCGCGAACACCAGCGGATGCGCGACCGCGACGACGACCCCGAACCCGAGGGCGCCCACCAGCCAGCACTCGCCGATTCCAAGGAGGCTCACGGCGGTGATCGCCGCGACGCGGCCCGACAGGACCGCCGCCAGCGGCGCCGGCGTCGTCATGATCGCCTCCAGGACCCCGGAGGCGCGGTCGCGGAAGATCGACTCGCCGGCCTCCATGACCGCCATGCCGACCGAGGTCATCACCGCGGGCGCGAGCAGCGCGTAGGCCGCCAGGTCCGCGCGGCCGCCGTGCTCGGTGACCGACAGGAGGATCACCGCGAAGAACGGCGCGGTGACGAGCATGAGCAGCGTCCCGGGCTCGCGGCGGAACTCCCCGAGCTGGGTGCGGGCCGCCGCCAGGAACGCGGGGAGCGCGGCGCTCACGGCCGCACCGCCATCCCGCGCTCGCCGATGAGGTGCAGGTAGACCTCTTCGAGCGTCGGCGGTGCGGTCGAGACGTCGGTGACGCCCGCTTCCACGAGGGTCCGCAGCACCGGCAGCGCCGCCCCGCCGCGGTCGGTCTCGACCAGGACCGCGCCCGGCCCGGTCGCGCGTACACGCTCGACCCCGGGGAGGTCCGCGATCCGCGCGGCCAGCGCCTCCGGCACGCCCGCGGCCCTGACCCGCTCGTGCCGCGACAGGAGCTCGCCGAGCACCCGCGGGTCCTCGCAGCGCAGCAGCCGGCCGCCGTCGATGAACGACACCCGGTCGCACAGCGCCTCGGCCTCGGCCATGTCGTGCGTGGTGAGCAGGACCGTGCGGCCCTCGCCGCGCAGGTCCTCCACGAGGTCGCGGAACTCGTGCGCAGACACCGGGTCCATGCCCACGGTCGGCTCGTCGAGCACGAGCACGCGCGGGTCCCCGACGAGGCCGCGGGCCAGGTGCAGGCGCTGCTTCATGCCGCGCGAGAACGTCTCGACCGGCTCGTTCGCGCGCGGGCCCAGGCCCACCCGCTCCAGCAGCTCGGCGGCGCGGCGGCGCCCTTCGCGGCGGCCGTGGCCGTAGAGCGCGGCCCAGAACCGCAGGTTCTGCGCGGCGGTCATGCGCGCGTAGAGGCCGCGTTCGCCGCCGAACACGATCCCCAGGAGCGGGCGGACCCGCTTGGCGTCGGTGACGACGTCGAGGCCCTGCACGCGGGCGGTCCCGGAGGTGGGCAGCAGGATCGTGGAGAGGATCTTGCACAGCGTGGTCTTGCCCGCGCCGTTGGGCCCGAGCAGGCCGTGGACCTCCCCGGGCGCGACGGTGAGGTTGAAGGCGTCCAGCGCGCGGCGGGGCGGCCCGCCCCTGGCGGTCGCGAAGTCGCGGACCAGTGCCCGCACTTCCACCGCGGGGGCGTCGATTCCGGTGAGGCTCATGCCTTCAGCATCGACCTGTGAAGGCCGCGCCGCCATACGTGTTTCCACGTACGCCTCACCCCGCCGCGCGGGCCCGTTCCGGGGTCCGCCGAGGGTTCTACCCTTGAGCGCATGTCCCCGTTCATCGCCCGCGACGCCGAGCTCGCGCGCATCACCGCGGCGTGGGACCGGCTGCGCTCCGGCGGCGGGCCGGCCGCGGTGACGGTCGTCGGGGAGGCGGGGATCGGCAAGACCCGGCTGCTGCGCGAGGCCGTCGCCGCCGTCGCGCCCCCGCTCCTGCTCGCGGGCACCGCCCGCGCCGACGGTGCCGCGCCGCACGACTGGTTCGCCGCCGCCACCGCGGACGCCGACCGGCCGGGCGGCACCGACGAGCGGCTGTGGCGCGTCCTGCGCCAGGAACCCGCCGACGACGTAGCCCCCCGGCCGCTCCCGGACGGCGCGCTCCTGCGCGGGGCGATGCGCACCGTCCGCCGCCTCGTCGGCGCCGGCCCCGCGCTCCTCGCCGTCGACGACCTCCACTGGCTCGACCCCGAGAGCCTCGCCCTGTGGTCCGAACTCGCCGCCGCCTGGGACCTCCCGGTGCTGCTCCTCGCCGCCGGGCGCCCGCCCGAGGAGGCCCGCCACCCCGCCGCGGCCGCCCGGACCCTCGCCCGCCTGGCCGCCGCGCCCGTCGCCGACACCATCGCGCTGCGGCCCCTGACCGCCGCCGAGACCGGCACGCTCCTCGGCGCGGACGCCACGCCCGCCGCCGTCCGGGCCGTGCACCGCCGCACCGGCGGGAACCCCTTCTGGGTCAAGGAGCTCGCGGCGGCCGGGTCCGCCACCGCGCCGCTCCCGGGCCGTCTCGCCTCGCTCGTCCGGGCCCGCCTCGCGGGGGAGGAGCCGCCCGTCCGGCGGCTCGCCCGCGGCCTCGCGCTCCTGGGCGAGCGCACGGACACCGCCGTCGCCGCGGGCGTCCTCGGCACCGCCCTCCTGGTGACCGCCCTGCCGCGGCTCACCGCCGCGGGCGTCGTTGTCCACGACGGCACCGTCCTGCGCTTCCCCCACGCCCTCATGCGCGAAGCCTTCGCCGCCACCGCACTCCCGGACGAGGCCGCCGCCGTCCACCGCGCCGCCCTCGACGCCGCCCTGTCCCGCGGCGACGACCAGGCCGTCGCCGCCCACGCCGCGGCGCTCGGGGAGACCGGCCTCGTCGCCGCCGCGGCCGACCGGACCGCGACCCGCCAACTCGACTCCTGGCACCTCGAGTCCGCGCAGCGCACCGCCGAGGCCGCCCTCGAATCCGCCCCCGACCACACCGGCCTGCGCTACACCGCCGGACAGGCCGCGCTCCTGTCGGGCGACTACCCCGCCGCAGTCGTCCACTTCGGACATCTGAGCCGGGCCGGCTCCGGCCCCGATCGGTGCATCGCGCACCTCCGCCTCGCCGAGACCGCCTGGCACCAGGGCCGCATCGCCGACCAGTGGGCGCTCCTGGCCGCCGCCGAAGCCCTCGCTGAACCCGGCAGCGCCGAGCACGGCCGCTGCCTCACCGGCCGCGCCCAGGCCATGGTCCGCGCCGCCGACCACCGCGGCCTGCCCGCCCTCTGCGACGAGGCCGACGCCCTCCTCGCGCGCCACGGCCTCCACGTCCAGCGCCGCTCCATCGCCATCAGCCGCGCCACCGCCCTGCACTACCTCGGCGACACCGACGCGGCCGTGCTGACCCTCCACGAGGTCTGGCGCGACGCCGAAGCGGACGGCGACCTGCGCAAACTCGGCCGCGCCGTCAACAACCTCCTCGCCGTGCACCTCGCCGACCTCCCCGAACCGCAGGCGTGGCGGCTCTACGACCGGGCCGTGGCCGCCGTGGGCGACCTCGGCATGGCCGCCTGGGGCGGCAAGATCACCCGCGTCGCCGCCGACGCCGCCACGGGCTTCGGCGACCTCGACCGCGCCTGGGACCTCCTCAGCGCCCGCGCCCGGATCGAGACCGACCCCCACGAGCGGGCCGTCCTCGCCGCCAAGGCCGGACTCCTCGCCGTCGAACGCGACGACCTCGACACCGCCGAGCGCCTGTGCCGCGAAGGTCTCGACCTCGTCGCCGGCATGGACCAGGGCTGGGTCGTCACCTACCCGCACTGGCTCGCCGCCGCCCTCGCCGCCCGCCGCGCCGACCGAGCCGAACCCGTCCGCACCGAAGCCGGCCATGCCGAACTCGGCCGCACCGAACTCGGCCGCACTGAACTCGAGACCGCCCTCCGCGCCTACCGCGACGCCGTCCCGCCCGACCTCCACCGCCTCCGCGAATACCGCGTCATCGAGGTCGCCCGCCTCGCCCAGGGCCGCGGCACCGCACCGGCCGCCGTGCGGCGCTTCCTCACCGACTGCCTCGGCACCGTCCCCGCACCCGGCTCCAGCCCGCACGCCGACCTCATGTGGATGGAGTCCCGCCTCCGCCAAGGCGACTGGACCGGGACCCTCGCCCTCCTCGACGGCGCCCTCGCCGCCGACCAGCCCCACCGGCGCAGCACCGCCCGCACCCTCGCCGCCGAAGCGCACCGGCGCCTCGGCGACCGCGCCGCCGCCCTCGCGCACGCCCGCGACGCGCTCGCCCTCCTCTCGCGCTGGCCCGGCCACCGCCGCGACGCAGCCGCCGCGCTCGTCGCCTCCCTCACGGCCGCACCGATGACCGCCGCCCTGACCGCCCGCGAGACCGACGTCCTCCGCGCCGCCGCCCGCGGCGCCACCAACCGCCGCATCGCCGCCGAACTCGGCATCTCCGAGCGCACCGTCGAGGTCCACATGTCCCGCCTGCTCGCCAAGACCGGCACCGCCGGCCGCACCGAGCTCGTCGCCCGCTACCTCCAGGACGTCTGAACCCCGCAGCCGGACCGGTCGCCTCGCCTCCCGCGCCTCCCGACCCCGTTGTGCGCGTTTCTTTACGTGCGGGCAACGAGAGTTCACGGGACTGTGCGCGACGTGAACGGCGGCGAAACATCGCGCCCATAGCTTGGACCCAGAGCGGATACGACGCTGTATACGCCCCCGTACACCCGCCGCGACCTGCGGCGGCGCTCCCTTGCAGACCCGGCACCCCTCCATGCCGGGACGCTCCTCTGCGAAAGGTCACCCGCACATGCCACTGCGCCCCACGCCCGAAGTCCGCGGCCTCGCCCGCGCGCTCGCCGCCTCCGCCGCCCTCGCCGGACTCCTCGCGACCGCCGCCTGCGGCGCCCGCGCCGGCGAGGAGACCGTCGCCACCGAGTCCTGCGTGGACACCTCCGGCGACACCGTCAAGGTCGGCTCCCTCAACTCCCTCTCGGGCACCATGGCCATCTCCGAGACCACCGTCCGCGACGCCATCGCGCTGGCCGTCGCGGAGGTCAACGCGGCCGGCGGCGTCCAGGGCAAGCAGATCGAGATCGTCGCCGAGGACGGGGCCTCCGAGCCCACCGTCTTCGCCGAGAAGGCCGAGAAGCTCATCCGCGAGGACTGCGTCGCCGCCGTCTTCGGCGGCTGGACCTCCGCCTCCCGCAAGGCCATGCTCCCGGTCTTCGAGGACAACGACTCGCTCCTGTACTACCCCGTCCAGTACGAGGGCCTCGAAGCCTCCGAGAACATCTTCTACACCGGCGCCACCACGAACCAGCAGATCATCCCCGCGCTCGACTACCTCGCCGAGACCGGCGTCGAGTCGCTCTACCTCGTCGGCTCCGACTACGTCTTCCCGCGCACCGCGAACGCGATCATCAACGCCTACGCCGAGGCCCACGGCATCGAGGTCCTCGGCGAGGACTACGTCACCCTGGGCTCCACCGAGTTCTCCACCATCGTCAACCAGGTCAAGTCCGCCGACGCCGACGCGGTGTTCAACACCCTCAACGGCGACTCCAACGTGGCCTTCTTCCGCGAGTACGCCAACGTCGGCCTCACCGCCGCCGACATGCCCGTCATGAGCGTCTCCATCGCCGAGGAGGAGGTCGGCGGCATCGGCGTCGAGAACATCGAGGGCCAGCTCGCCGCCTGGAACTACTACCAGACCGTCGAGTCGCCCGCGAACACCGCGTTCGTGGAGGCGTTCAAGGCCGAGTACGGCGCCGAGCGGGTCACCTCCGACCCCATGGAGGCCGCCTACAACTCCGTGCACCTGTGGGCCGCCACCGTCGAGAAGGCCGGGTCCTTCGCGGTCGCCGACGTCCAGGCCGCCGCCGACGGCGTCTCCTTCGACTCCCCTGAAGGGACCGTCGTCATCGACGGCGACAACCACCACGTCACCAAGACCGCCCGCATCGGCGAGATCGCCGCCGACGGCCTCCTCTACACCGTCTGGGAGTCCGACGGGCCCATCGAGCCCGACCCGTTCCTCGAAGGCTACGACTGGGCCGCCGACCTCGCGGTGACCGAGTAACCGGACCGGACGATCAGGAAGGGGACACCGTGGACCTCCTCGTAGGGCAGCTCCTCACCGGCCTCAGCACCGGCTCGATCCTGCTGCTGGCCGCCCTGGGCCTCTCGCTCACCTTCGGCCAGATGGGCGTCGTCAACATGGCGCACGGCGAGTTCATCATGGCCGGCTGCTACACCGCGTACGTCGTCCAGCAGGTCGTCGGCGACGCCGGCGTGTCCCTCCTGATCGCCCTCCCGATCGGATTCCTGGTGGGCGGCGCGATGGGCCTGGTCCTGGAGGCCCTGCTCCTGCGCCGCCTCTACCACCGCCCGCTCGACACGCTCCTGGTCACCTTCGGGGTGGGCCTGGTCCTCCAGCAGGCCGCCCGCGACGTGTTCGGGGCGCCCGCGGTGAACGTGTCCGTGCCCGAAGCACTCCGCGGCGGCGTCGACCTCCTCGGCACCACCGTCCCCAGGACCCGGCTGTTCATCATGGCGCTGGCGGTCCTCGCCGTCACCGCCGTGGCGCTGGTCCTGCGGTTCACGCCGGCCGGGCGGCGCATCCGCGCCGTCACCGGCAACCGCGACCTCGCCGAGACCGCCGGGATCTCCTCGCGCCGGGTCGACGCCGCCACGTTCTTCATCGGCTCGGGCCTCGCGGGCGTCGCCGGAGTCGCCCTGACCCTCATCGGGTCCACGAGCCCGACCACCGGCCAGTCCTACCTGGTCGACGCGTTCCTCGTGGTCGTCGCGGGCGGCCTGGGCCGCATCAAGGGCGCGGTGGTCGCCGCGGTCGCCCTCGGCGCGCTCCAGGCGGTGTTCGAGACCTACTCGACCGCGTCGCTCGCGAAGGTCGGCGTCTTCGTCGTCATCGTCGTCTTCCTCCAACTGCGCCCGCAGGGCCTGTTCACGCTGCGAACCAGGAGCCTCGCATGACCCGCACCCGACCGCACCGCCCGAACCGGAACGGACGCCGATGAACCGCTTCCTCCAGACCCGCGCCGGCACCTGGACCGGGTTCGCCGCCGCCGCACTCGTCCTCTTCGGACTCGCTCCCCTGCTGCTCTCCGGGTTCCGGCTCGGCCTGCTCGCCCAGTTCCTGTGCTACGCGGTCGTCGCGGTCGGCATCGGCCTCGCCTGGGGCCGCGGCGGGATGCTCACCCTCGGGCAGGGCGTCTTCTTCGGCATGGGCGCCTACCTCATGGCGATGCACCTGAAGACCGCCGACGCCGAGTTCCGCGGCGGCCCCGGCGCCGTCCCCGACTTCATGGAACTCGCGGGCATCCGCGAACTCCCCGCCTACTGGGCGCCGTTCTCCTCGCCCGCCTTCACGATCGCGGCGATCCTCGTCCTGCCGACCGCGTTCGCGGTGCTCCTGGGCCTGGCCGTGTTCAAGCGCCGCGTCAAGGGCGCCTACTTCGCGATCCTCTCCCAGGCGCTCGCCGGGGCCTTCGCGATCCTCCTCATCGGACAGCAGTCCCTCGGCGGGTTCAACGGCCTCAGCCGCTTCCGGTACTTCTTCGGCTTCACCCTCGCCGACCCGGTCAACCAGCGGATGCTCTACTTCATCGCCGCCGGGGTCCTCCTGAGCGTCGTCGCCGTCGCGCTGCAACTGCGCCGCTCGCGCTACGGGGAGCTCCTCGTCGCCGTCCGCGACGCCGAAGAGCGCGTGCGCTTCCTCGGCTACGACGCCGCGAACGTCAAGGTCGTCGCCTACGCCGTCGCCGCGCTCTTCGCCTCCGTCGCCGGGGCCGTGTTCGTGCCGATCGTCGGGATCATCTCCCCGGCGAGCATCGGGATCGTCCCCTCGATCATGTTCATCCTCGGCGTCGCCATCGGCGGGCGCGCGAGCCTGGTCGGCCCCGTCGTCGGCGCGCTCGCCGTCGCCTGGGCACAGACCGCCCTCTCCGAGCAGTTCCCCTCCGCGTGGACGTACGCGCAAGGGCTCCTGTTCGTCCTCGTCATCGCCCTGCTCCCCGGCGGCATCGCCTCGATCGCGAGCGTCGCCCGCCGGTTCCCGACCAAGCGCACGCAAGTGGAGGCCGCCGCATGAACATCGCCTTGAGCTGCAAGGACATCGTGGTCGAGTTCGACGGCTTCCGGGCCGTCGACGGGGTCGACCTCGAACTCGCCCGCGGGGAGGTGCACTTCCTCATCGGCCCCAACGGCGCCGGGAAGACCACCCTTGTCGACGCGGTCACCGGCCTCGCGAAGTACACCGGCTCGGTCGTCAAGGACGGCGAGGAGCTGCGCGGCCGCAAGGTCCACCACATCGCCCGCAAGGGGATCGGCCGCACCTTCCAGACCGCCACCGTCTTCGAGGCCCTCACCGTCGCCCAGAACCTCGACATCGCCGCCGGGGCCGGACGCTCCCCGTGGACGCTCCTGCGCCGCCGCCGGCACCTGCCCCCGCACGTGAGGGCCACGATGGAGCGCATCGGCCTGGGGGACCGGGCCGACACCCCCGCGGGCGCCCTCGCCCACGGCCAGAAGCAGTGGCTGGAGATCGGGATGCTCCTCGTCGGCGACGCCGACGTGCTCCTGCTCGACGAGCCCATCGCCGGGATGGGCCACGACGAGCGCGAGACCACCGGCCGCCTCCTGCACGACATCGCCGCCGACCGGGCCGTCGCCGTGGTCGAGCACGACATGGACTTCATGCGCGCCTTCGCCTCCCGCGTCACCGTCCTCCACGCCGGGGCCGTCCTCGCCTCCGGCTCGGTCGACGAGGTCTCCGGCGACCCCCGCGTCCAGGAGGTCTACCTCGGCACCGCGAAGGAGCCCGCCGATGCTGCGACTGCGTGACCTCACCTGCGGCTACGGCCGCTCCGCCGTCGTCCACGGCGTGTCCCTCGACGTCGGCGCCGACGAGGTCGTGGCCGTCGTCGGCCACAACGGCGCCGGCAAGACCACCCTCCTGCGCGCCGTCGTCGGCCTCATCCCCGCCATGTCCGGCACCGTCGAGTTCGATGGCCAGGACGTCACCAGGCGCCCCACCAACAAGCGCGTCAAGGCCGGCATGGCCTACGTCCCGCAGGGCCAGCAGTGCTTCGCGCACCTGACCGCGGGGGAGAACCTGCGCCTGGTCGCCGACGGCCGCAAGCGCGGCAAGGCCCTCGTCGACGAGCAGCTCGACCTGTTCCCGGCGCTGCGCGGCCTCCTCGGCCGCCAGGCCGGCCTGCTCTCCGGCGGCCAGCGCCAGCAGCTCGCCATCGCCCGCGCCCTCGTCACCGAACCGCGCCTGCTCATCCTCGACGAGCCCACCGAGGGCATCCAGCCCAACGTGGTCGCCGAGATCGAGGCCACCGTCACCGCGCTCGCCTCCCGCGGCGGCCTCTCGGTGCTCCTGGTGGAGCAGCACCTCGGCTTCGCGCTCCAGGCCGCCGACCGGTACTGCGTCCTGCGCTCGGGCCGCACCGCCTCCACCGGCGCGACCGGCACCGGCGCCGCGACCCGCGTCCGAGAGGCGATGGCCATATGACCCGCACCCCCGAACCGCCGACCGGAGCCCGCGCATGACCGCCGAACTCTCCCCCCTGCCGGAGTCGGGCGGCCCGCTCGCGGCCCGCGTCTACGTCGCCCTGCGCGCCGACCTCATGGCCGGACGCTACGAACCGGGCAAGCGCCTCGGCGAGGAGCGCCTGGCCGGGAACTACGGCGTCTCCCGCACGCCCGTGCGCGAAGCGCTCAGCCGCCTCTCCGCCGACGGCCTCGTCTCCCGCGAAGTCGACGGCCTCTACCCCTACCGCCCGCGCATCGACCAGCTCAACGACCTCTACGAAGTGCGCCTCACCCTGGAGCTGCGCGGCCTCTCCCGCGCCGCCGCCGACCCCGAGGTCCGGCACGACGCGGACCTCCTCGGGCCCGAACTCGAACGCTGGTACCGCCTGCGCGACGCCCCGCCCGGCCCCGACGCCGGGTTCGTCGAGTCCGACGAGCGCTACCACCTGACGCTCCTGGCCGCCTCCGGCAACCCCCAGCTCGCCGAGGCGCTCAAGGCCGTCAACAACCGGATCAGGCCCGCCCGGATGTTCGACTACTTCACCGCCGAGCGCATGGAGTCGACCATCGCCGAGCACATCGCCATCGCCGAAGGCGCCCTCGACGGCCGCTACGCCGAGGCCACCGCGATCCTCACCCGCCACATCGAGACGTCCCGGTCCATCGTGGTCGGCCGCGCCGAGGCGGCCCTCACCTGGGCCCACCTCGCGAACGCCGTCCGGCCCTGAACCCCGAGAGAGCGAGACCCATGTTCGAGCGCATCCTCATCGCCAACCGCGGCGAGATCTCCCGGCGCATCACCCGGACCGCCCACCGGCTCGGGATCGCCACCGTGGCCGTCTACTCCGAGGCCGACGCCGCCTCGCTCCACGTCCGCGAGGCCGACGAGGCGGTGTGCGTGGGCCCGGCGGCCCCCGCCGAGTCCTACCTCGACGTCGACGCGATCCTCTCGGCGGCCAAGGACACCGGCGCGCAGGCCGTCCACCCCGGGTACGGGTTCCTCGCCGAGAACGCCGAGTTCGCGCGCCGCACCGCCGCGGCCGGGCTCGTGTTCATCGGCCCCACCCCCGAGCAGCTGGAGCGCTTCGGCGACAAGGTGACCGCGCGCGAGGCCGCGACCCTCGCGGGCGTCCCGCTCGCCGCCGGCACCGCCGCCCTCGCCACCCCCGAGGAGGCGGTCGCCGCGGCCGCGGCCATCGGCTACCCCGTGATCGTCAAAGCCTCCGCGGGCGGCGGCGGCATCGGGATGCGCGTCGCCGAGGACCCGGCCGCGCTGGCCGCGGGCTTCGCCTCTGTCAAGCGCCTGGCCGCCGACAACTTCGGCGACGACTCGGTATATATCGAACGCTATGTATTGCACGCCCGGCACGTGGAGGTCCAGGTCTTCGGCGACGGCGAGGGCCGCGTCGTCTCCCTCGCCGACCGCGACTGCACCCTCCAGCGCCGCCACCAGAAGGTCCTCGAAGAGGCCCCCGCGCCCGGCCTCCCCGACGCCGTCCGCGCCTCGATGCACACCGCCGCCCGCGCGCTCGCCGCCGACGCGGCGTACCGCTCCGCCGGGACCGTCGAGTTCATCTACGACCCCGGCCGCGAGGAGGCGTCCTTCCTGGAGTTCAACACCCGCCTCCAGGTCGAGCACCCCGTCACCGAGGCGGTCCTCGGGATCGATCTGGTGGAGTGGATGATCCGCGCCGCCGCCGGGGACACCGCCTTCCTCGACGGCGTCCCCGAGACCGGGCCCGCCGTCACCGGCGCGGCCGTCGAGGCCCGCGTCTACGCCGAGGACCCCGCCCGCGGCCACCTCCCCAGCGCCGGGCTCCTCACCTGCGTCGACCTCCCCGAGCAGGCCCGCGTCGACACCTGGATCGAACGCGGCACCGAGGTCCCCGCCGTCTACGACCCGATGCTCGCGAAGATCGTCACCACCGGCGCCACCCGCGCCGACGCGTGGGCCGCGCTCGCGGACGCGCTGGCCGCCACCCGCATCGAGGGCGTCCACACCAACCTCGGGCAGCTCCGCGCCGCCGCGGTCGACCCGCGCGTGCTCGCCGTGGAGCACGACACCGCCACGGTCGCCACGATCGCGGACGCCTCGCCGCGCATCGACGTCGTCAGCGCCGGGGTCCTCACCACGGTGCAGGACTTCCCGGGCCGGATCGGCCACTGGCAGGTCGGGGTGCCGCCGTCGGGGCCGATGGACGACCTCTCGTTCCGGCTCGGCAACCGCGCCCTCGGCAACGACGAGGGCGCGCCCGGCCTCGAGTGCACCATCGCCGGACCGGTGCTGCGCTTCGGCGTCCCGGTCACCGTGTGCGTCACCGGCGCCCCCGCGCCCGTCATGCTCGACGGCGAACCGGTCGAGCAGTGGGTCCCCGTCGCCGTCCCCGCCGGAGGCGAACTAGCGGTCGGCCAGATCGCCGACGCGGGCGCGCGCACCTACGTGCTCTTCCAAGGCGGCCTCGACGTCCCGACCTTCCTCGGCTCGGCCTCCACGTTCCCGCCCGGGCGCATCGGCGGCTACACCGGCGACCGCCTCCGCGTCGGCGACCGGCTCGTCCCCGTCTGCGCCACTGAGAACTCCGCCACCGGAACCTCCGCCATCGGGACCTCCTCCCCGGTCCCGGTGGCGGACCGCCCGGCCTTCGGGCACGAGTGGACCCTCACCGTCACCCCCGGCCCCCAGCCCGCCCCGCACTACTTCACCGTCGCGGACATGGAGCGGATCTACGCCGCCGAGTGGTCGGTGCAGGTCCACGCCGGGCGCTCCGGGGTGCGCCTCGACGGGCCGCGCCCGCAGTGGGCCCGCACCGACGGCGGCGAGGCCGGGCTCCACCCCTCCAACCTGCACGACAACCCGTACTCGGTCGGCACCGTCAACTTCACCGGCGACACGCCCGCGCTGCTGGGCCCCGACGGGCCCAGCCTCGGCGGCTTCGCGTGCCCCTTCACCGTCACCACCGCCGACCGGTGGAAGCTCGGCCAGCTCCGCCCCGGCGACACCGTCCGCTTCCTGCCGGTCGCCGAGGAGGAGGCGGACCGCCTGCGCGCCGAGCCCACGCTGGCCCACGTCCCCTTGGTGAACGCCGCCCGCGACGAGGCCACCCTCGCCGCGATCGAGGCCGGGGACGACCGGCCCGCCGTCGCCTACCGCCGCGCCGGCGACGACGCGGTCCTCCTCGAATACGGGCCCATGCACCTCGACCTGGCGCTGCGCATGCGCGTCGGCGCCCTCATGGACGCCCTCGCCGCCGCGGACCCCGCCGGGCTCATCGACACCACCCCGGGCGTGCGCTCCCTCCACCTGCACGTCGACCCCGACGTGCTCCCCATCCGCACGCTCACCGGGCTCCTCACCGAACTCGAGGCCGACCTGCCCGACACCGGCGACATGACCGTCCCCTCCCGCGAGGTCCGCCTCCCCATCTCCTGGAACGACGCCGTGGTCGACGAGGCCATCGCCCGGTATGCGACCAACGTCCGCGACGACGCGCTCTTCAACCCCTCGAACATCGAGTTCATCCGCCGCATCAACGGCCTCGACTCGGTCGAGGACGTCGCCGGGATCGCCACCGCCGCCGAATGGCTCGTCCTGGGCCTGGGCGACGTGTACCTCGGCGCCCCCGCGGCCGTGCCCGTCGACCCGCGCCACCGGCTCGTCACCACCAAGTACAACCCCGCCCGCACCTGGACCGCCGAGGGCACCGTCGGCATCGGCGGCTCCTACATGTGCATCTACGGCATGGACTCCCCGGGCGGGTACCAGCTCGTCGGCCGCACCGCCCCCATCTGGGCCGGCCTGCGCGACCTGCCGTCCTTCAAGGACGGACTGCCGTGGCTCCTGCGCTTCTTCGACCGCGTCAGGTTCACGCGCGTCTCCGAGGAGGAGCTGGCCGAGACCCGCCGCGACCTCGCCGCCGGGCGCGCCGAGATCGACATCCGCGAAGGCACCTTCGCCTACGCCGACTACCGGCGCCTGCTGGCCGACAACGCCGACGCCATCGACGCGTTCCGCGCCCGCCAGGCCGCCGCGTTCGAGGCCGAGCGGCGGCGCTGGGCCGACGCGGGGGAGTTCGACCGCGACCACACCGAACCGGCCCCCGGCGACGGTGCGACCGTGGAACTCGCACCGGGCGAGACCCTGGTCGAGGCACCCATGGCCGCGAGCGTGTGGCGCGTCAACGTCGCCGAGGGCGACACCGTCACCGCCGGGGACACCGTCGTGGTCCTCGAAGCGATGAAACTGGAGATGCCCGTGGCCTGCGCGGTCTCCGGCACCGTCACGCGCGTGCTCGCCCGCCCGGGCGACCAGGCCGCGCCCGGCGCGCCGCTGCTGGTCATCCGATAGGCAACGTGGACAACGAGACAGGGGACCGAGTGAACACCGTCGAACGCGTCGAGGCCGCCTACGCCCGCATCGCCGGGGCCGACCGGCCCGAGGTCTGGATCAGCCTGCGCGAGGAGGCCGACGCCCGCGCCGAGGCCGCCCGCGTCCAGACCCGGCTCGACGCGGGCGAGGACCTGCCCCTCGCCGGGCTCGTCTTCGCCGCCAAGGACAACATCGACGTCGCCGGGCTCCCCACCACCGCCGGGTGCCCGTCCTACGCGTACACCCCGGACCGCGACGCCACCGCCGTCGCCCGCCTCCGCGCGGCCGGGGCGGTCTGCCTGGGCAAGACCAACCTCGACCAGTTCGCCACGGGCCTCGTCGGCACCCGCAGCCCCTACGGCGCCGTGCGCGCCGCCGCCGACCCCGCGCGGGTCTCCGGCGGGTCCTCCTCCGGGTCCGCCGTCGCGGTGGCCCTCGGCATCGCCGACTTCGCGCTCGGCACCGACACCGCCGGGTCCGGCCGGGTCCCGGCCGCCCTCAACGGGATCGTCGGCATCAAGGCCAGCCTCGGCCTCGTCCCGGTCGACGGCGTGGTCCCCGCCTGCCCCTCCTACGACTGCCTCACCGTCTTCGCCCCCGACCTCGCCGGCGCCGCCGCCGCGATGCGCGTCATGACCGGCCCGGCCGACGACCCCGCCTCCCGCGACCGGCCCGCCGACGTGCCGCTCGCGGCCCCGCCCGCCGCCCGCGCCGCCGTCCCCACCGGTGCGAACCTCGCCCGCCTCGACCCCGAACTCCGGCCCCTGTGGGACGCCGCGCTCGCCCGCTTCGCCGCCGCCGGGACCGAGCTCGTCCCGGTCGACGTGCAGCCGCTCCTCGACGCCGCGCTGCTGCTCTACGAAGGCGCGCTCGTCGCCGAGCGGTACGCGGCGTTCGGCGCCCACATCGACGCCCGGCCCGGCGACGCCGACCCCATCGTGGCCGAGATCGTCAGGGGCGCCGACAAGTTCACCGCCGCCGACCTCGTCGCCGACCAGCAGCGCCTGCGCGCGGCCCGCCGCCGCGCCGCCGACCTCCTCGACGGCTTCGACGCACTGCTCCTGCCCACCGCGCCCCTCCACCCCACGATCGCCGAGGTCCGCGCCGACCCCATCGCCGTCAACGCCGCCATGGGCACCTACACCAACTTCGTCAACCTCCTCGACATGGCCGCCGTCGCCGTCCCCGCCGGGACCGCCGGCACCAAGGGCTTCGGCCTCAGCGTCATCGTCCCGGCCTTCCACGACCAGGTCGCCCTCGACCTCGCCGCCCGCTACCAGGACGTGCCCGCGCCGCTCCTGGCCCCCGCCGGGGCCGAACTCGTCGTCTTCGGCGCCCACCTCACCGGCATGCCCCTGAACCACCAGCTCACCGACCTCGGCGCCCGCTTCGACGGCGAGGTCGCCACCGCCCCTGCCTACCGCATGTACGCGCTCGACACCACGCCCCCCAAACCCCTCGTCGTCCGCGCCGAGGACGGCGCGAGCCTCCCGGGCGAACGCTGGCTCCTCAGCCCGGCCGCCCTGGGCGCCTTCCTCACCGCCCTCCCCGCCCCCATGACCCTCGGCAGCGTCGAACTCGCCGACGGCACCTGGACCACCGGCTTCGTCGCCAACGCCCCCAGCGGCATCGACATCACCGGCGAGGGCGGCTGGAGGAGCCACCGCGCGGCATGACCCGGAACGCCGGGAACCCCGTCCCCTGCCACCGGCCGCTACCCTGAGGACTCGGCGTCGGCAAGGGACCGGACCTCCCCCGCTATGGAGTCCGGCTCGGCCGCGCCGACCGAAGCGGGAGGCCCCGCAACCCCTCCGGAGAGGACCGCGCCAATGCCCGAGGCCGACCGGCTCGCCGTCACCGGCGACCCGAGCGAGATCCGCGAACTGCTCGCGCTGCTGCGCCGCGACCCCGAACTGCGCACGGCCGGGCTCGGGCTGGAGTTCCGGCGGCCCGGCCGCGGCGAGTTGGGCGCCGTCACCGACACCCTGACCATGTTCGCCGGGAACCCCGCCGTGCTCACCGCCGCGACCACGACCATCGGCGTGTGGCTCGGCGCCCGTATCCGGCCCACCCGCATCCGGCTCAAGCGCGGGGACACCGAGGTCGAGGTGGAGACCCTGCGCGCCAAGCGCGCTGACGCGTACGCCCGCGAACTGCTGGCCGAGCTGTCGAAGGAAGGGGAGCCGGGGGAGTAGCGCCCGGGCGTCGCACGGCCGTGCGAGGATTCCCCGCATGGAATTCCCCGACCTCCAGACCCACCTGACCGCCGACGCCGCCCGGTTCCGGGAGGCCGCCCTCGCGGCCGCCCCGGACGCGAAGGTGCCGAGCTGCCCCGAGTGGACCGCCACCGACCTGCTCGACCACGTCACCGAGGTCTACGACCACAAGATCCAGTCGATGCGCCTCTTCCGCGAACCCGGCGAGGCCGACGCGATCGAGCGCACGGGCGCCGCCGTCGAGCGCTTCGACGCCGCGCTCGCCGACCTCCTCGCCGAGTTCGGCGACCGCGGCCCCGAGAGCCTGTCCCACACCTGGTACGGCCCGGACCAGACCGTCGGGTTCTGGATCCGGCGCATGGCCCAGGAGACCGTCGTCCACCGCGCCGACGCCGAACTCGCCGCGGGCCGCACGGTCGGCCCGATCGACCCCGCGCTCGCCCTCGACGGCATCGACGAGATGTTCACCGTCATGCTCGCGTGGGGCTCGCGCGCCTACCGCGACTGGGTCGCCGACGACCTCCTCGCCAATCTCGGCCTGGAGCTCGGCGTCCGCGCCGGGGACACCGAGTGGACCGTCATCGTCAGCGTCGCGGGGATCGACATCGCCGACGGGATCACCGCCGGTGCGAGCGGCGTCGTCGCCGGCTCCCCCGGGGAGGTCCTGCTGTGGCTGTGGCGGCGCCTGCCGGTCGACGCGCTCGCCGTCGAAGGCGACCGCGCCGCGGCCGCCGCCCTGTACGACCTCGCGGATCGGTTCGCCCAATGACCGACGCACTGACCGACCGGGACATCGCCCGCGCGCTCGCCGACCGCGCCGACACCCCGTACCCCGGCGAATGGCAGGAGCCCCCGTACCGCGAGCACCGCGCGGGCGGCCGCGTGTACGCCCTGGTCGCCGCCGACCCGGGCCTGAGCGACATCGGCGTGGACCGCGAGGGCGGCGGCGTGTGGCTGCTGCCCGCAGGCGACGAGCCCGCGCTGGTGAACTCGAGCGCCGCCGCGTTCACCGCCTGCTCCAAGGTGTACGCCGAGGCTGCCGCGGAGGTCGAACGCGCCGAAGCCGAGGACCCCGACGAGGACGAGGACCGCGGCGACGCGTTCACCGAAGCGGTCCTCGAACGCCTCGCAGCGGTCGACGCGGCCGCCGTCGAGGACGAGAACGCGTTCTGGTCCGTGGCCGCCGAAGAGCTCGGCTACGCGATGCCGGGCTGAACCTCGCGCAGGACCTCGACCGGCCGCCGCAACGTGAGCGCCCGGTCGAGGTCCGCGATGAGGTCCTCGGGGTCCTCCAGGCCGATCGAGAGCCGCACGATGCTGTCGGCGGGCTTCGCGTCGCCGGTCACGGGCCGGTGCGTCAGCGCCGCCGGGTGCTGGATCAGCGAGTCCACGCCGCCGAGCGACACCGCGTGCGTGAACAGGGCCACCGCGGAGGTGACCCGCCGGGCCGCCTCGTAGCCGCCGGCCAGGTCCACCGCGATCATCGCGCCGGGCCCGCGCATCTGCACGCCGAGCAGCGGGTCACCGGTCAGCCCGGGGTAATGGACCCGCGCGACACCCGGATGCGACTGGAGCCAGGCGGCGATCCGCTGCGCCCCGGCCTGCTGGGCGCGCACCCGGATCGGCAGCGTCGTCAGCCCCCGGTGGAGCAGGTAGGCGCCGAGCGGGTGGAGCAGGCCGCCGGTGACGGCTCGGACCCGCCGCAGCGCGGCCGCGGTCTCGCCGCCGCAGGCGATGACGCCCGCGACCACGTCGCCGTGCCCGCCGAGGTACTTGGTGGCGCTGTGCAGCACCATCGCCGCCCCGAAGTCGACCGGGTTCTGCAGGACCGGGGTCGCGAACGTGTTGTCCACCAGCACCGGGACGCCCCCGGCCGCCGCGACCACCGCGCGGATGTCGACCAGGTCGAGCGTCGGGTTCGCGGGGGTCTCCAGGACCACCATCGCGGTGTCGGGCCGCACCGATGCCGCGACCTCGGCCGCGGTGCAGAACGTGGTCTCGGTCCCGAGCAGGCCCGTCGACAGGAGGTGGTCGGTGCCGCCGTACAGCGGGCGCACCGCGAGCACGTGGCGGCGCCCCGTCCCGGCGGTCGCGGCCAGGATCGCGGCGGTCATGGCGGCCATGCCCGAGGCGAACGCCACGGCCGCCTCGGCGTGCTCGAGTTCGGCCAGCGCCGACTCGAACCGGGCCACGGTGGGGTTCCACAGGCGCGCGTACACCGCGCCGCCCTCGGGGGTGGGGGTGCCGCCGGCGGCCATCGCCTCGTAGGAGAGGCCGCCGGCTTCGATGCCGGGGAGGGGGTTGGTGGAGGAGAGGTCGATCGGGAGGGCGTGGACGCCGAGTCCGGCGAGGTCCTCGCGGCCGGCGTGAACGGCGATCGTGTCGGGTTGCAGCCACGGCGAAGTCATGCGAGGACTGTAGGCGGATCCACAACCTGCTGCAATACTTGCCGAAGAAACCTCCGGCAGGGCCCGGTACCGGTGGGGATTCAGCGGAAGGACGTGTGATGGCGGGGGAGCGGCCGAAGAAAACGCAACCGCACCAGGCGGCACTGGACGGCACCGATCTGGCGATCCTCGCCGCGCTCACCGAGGACGGCCGCATGACCAACGCCGCCCTCGCGGCGCGGGCCGGAGTCGCGGAGTCCACGTGCGCGTACCGGGTCCGCGCCCTGCGCGAGGCCGGGGTCCTCACCGCCGTCCGCGCCCACCTGAGCCCCGAGGCCCTGGGCCGCCCGCTGCACGCGATCATCAAGGTGCGCTTGGGCAGCCACAGCCGCGAGCTCGTGCACCACCTCTACGACCGGCTCGTGGCGCTCCCGGGCGTGCTGACGGTCTTCCACGTCGGCGGCGACGACGACTTCCTCCTCCACGTGGCCGTCGCCGGCCCCGAGGCCCTGCGCGACCTCATCCTGGAGCACGTCACCGTCCACCCGATGGTCCGCCAGACCGAGACCCAGCTCGTCTTCGAGGTCCGCGAGGGCCGCGGCCTCCTCCCGGGCTGATCCGTCACCGGCGAAGGGCCCGGACCGATGGTCCGGGCCCTGTCGTCATGCGCCCCTAGACGATGCGGATGGTGTTCCAGCTCATCGCCGGGAGCTCCACGCTGATCGTGCCGTCCTTGACGGTGACGTGCTCGTTGGCGACCGGGGCGACCCGCTCGGGGTCGTCGAGGGTGTTCTTGGCGTCGCGCTCGCCGGTGAGGGTCGAGACGGTGACATCGCCGACCCGCACCGAGGACGCGTCGATCTCCAGCGTCATCGGCGTCTCCAGGTCGCGGTTGACGGCGAAGACGGTGACCGAGCCGTCCTCGTTCGCCACGGCCACCGAGTGCAGCGCCGCGACCTCGCCGTACTTCGCGGTGTCGAACCCGGGCGAGTCGGCGTTGACGTTCAGGACCGTGCCGCGCCCGTACCTGGACGCCTCGGCGAACGGGAAGAACGTGGTCTGGCGCCAGGCCGGGCCGCCCGGCTCGGTCATGATCGGCGCGATGACGTTGACGAGCTGCGCGAGGCAGGCGGCGGTGACGCGGTCGGAGCGGCGCAGCAGCGTGATGAGCAGCGAGCCGAACACGACCGCGTCCATCGCCGAGTAGTGGTCCTCGAGCTGGCGCGGGGCCACCGACCACGGCTCGGGCCGCTCGCCGGAGGGCGCGGTCTGGTACCAGACGTTCCACTCGTCGAAGGAGATGTTGATCTTCTTGTCGCTCTTGAGCTTCGCGCCCACGGCGTCGGCGGTGGCGATGACGCCGTCGATGAACAGCTCCATGTCCTGCGCCGAGGCCATGAAGGACACCACGTCGCCGTCGAGCGGGTGGTAGTAGGCGTGCGCGGAGATGTAGTCGACCGAGTCGTAGGTGTGGGTCAGCACCTCGTTCTCCCACGCGCCGAAGAACGGCATGCCGCGGGAGGAGGAGCCGCACGCGACCAGGTCGAGGTCGTCGCCGCCGTCGATCATGCGCAGCGAGCGGGCCACCTGGTCGGCGACGCGGCCGTACTCGGTGGCGGTGCGCTGGCCGATCTGCCAGGGGCCGTCCATCTCGTTGCCCAGGCACCACAGCTTGATGCCGTAGGGCTCCTCGTCGCCGTGCGACCGGCGCAGGTCCGACCAGTGGGTCCCGGAGGGGTGGTTGGCGTACTCGAACAGGTCCAGGGCCTCCTGGAGGCCGCGGGTGCCGAGGTTGACGGCCATGTTCGGCTCGACGCCGACGGTGCGGCAGAACTTCATGAACTCGCCGAGCCCGAACTGGTTGGTCTCGGTGACGCCCCAGGCGAGGTCGAGGCGCCGCGGCCGGTCCTCCTTGGGGCCCACGCCGTCCTCCCACCGGTAGCCGGAGACAAAGTTCCCGCCGGGGTAGCGGATCATGGTCGGGCCCAGTTCGCGGACGAGTTCGAGGACGTCCTCGCGGAGGCCGTCCTCGTTCGCGGTGGGGTGCTCGGGCTCGTAGATGCCGGTGTAGACGCACCGGCCCAGGTGCTCGACGAACGACCCGAAGAGCCGGTCGGGCACCTCGGCCACGGTGAAGCGGGGGTCGAACTCGATGCGTGCGCGGTGGTGGTCGGCCATGATCGCCTCCGGGGAGCTGCGTGGTGAGCGGTAACCCGGGCCCCTGGCGGGTCCGGTTGCGGTGACGCTACCAGATCAGAGCTTTACCGGTACAGTCCCCGGGCGCAGGTTTTTCTCCGCGGGTTCTCCACCGCTCCGGCCGTCACAGCTCCAGCGCCGTCGACGCCCGCGCGACCAGCTCGGGCTGGAACACCACGTTCCGGTGCGTGTGGTCGCGCCCCTCGGCGATCTCGTCGAACAGCAGCTGCGCGGCCGTGCGCCCGAGCTGCGCCCGCGGCTGGCGCACCGACGACAGCGGCACGGCCGCCGCCGCGGCGAAGTCGATGTCGTCGTAGCCGACGATCGCGCACTCCTGCGGCACCTTCACGCCGTGCATCGTCAGCCCCTGGAGCGCCCCGAGCGCGACGAGGTCGTTGGCGCAGAACACGGCCGTGGGCCGGTCCTCGCTCCCCAGCATCTGCTCGATCGCCTCGCGGCCCGCCTGGAAGTTCAGCCCCGGGGTCGCGAACACCTCCAGCTCCACACCGGACTCCTCGCACACCTCCCGGCACCCGCCGAGCCGGTCGGCGACCTGCGGGATGGCGGCGGGCCCGCCGATGAACGCGATCTTGCGGTGCCCCCGCTCGACCAGGTGCTGCGCGGCCAGCCGGCCCCCGTGCACGTCGTCCACGGCCACCGAGCAGTGCGGGTGGCGCCCCGCGCCGCGGTCGACCAGCACCACCGGGATGTCGTGCCCCGACAGCCGCTCGATCCACGACGCCGACGAGTCGTCCACCGGGGTGATGAGCAGCCCCAGCACCCGCTGCTCCTCCAGCAGCTCCAGGTGGCGGCGCTCGCGGCGCACGTCCTCACCGGAGTCGCACACCGTCACCACGCCGCCCGCCGACTCCACAAGGGGCTCGGCGCCGCGCACCACGTCGGTGAAGAACGGGTTCGCCACGTCGAGGACCACGATCGCCACCGTGCGGCTGCGCCCGGCGCGGAGCTGGCGCGCGGAGTCGTTGCGCACGTAGCCGAGATCGGCGATGGCCGCCTGCACCCGGGCCCGGGTCTCCTCGGCGACGGCCTCGGGCCGGTTGAGCACATTGGAGACCGTCCCGACCGAGACGCCGGCCGCTTTCGCGACGTCCTTCATACTGGTGGTGGTCATGGTCACCTCAATGAGTCTATCGGGGGGCAGGGGCGCTGGCGGGACGGCAGGGGACTGCCGGCTCCTCCAGTGGCGGGGATCGACGCCCGTCGACGCCACCGTCGATTGAAACGGTTCAACGGTGAACGGCGAGCGTGAGGAGCATATACCGGACCGTGTTCGAATTTCTTCCCGGCCGTGGCTTGACAAGCGCTTGCTTCGCGTTCTAGTTTAGCGAAATCCGTTCATGAAACGATTCAAAAACACGGCGTTCACACGCCGCGCCCCGCACCCCAGGGAGGAACCCCCGTGACCGCGTCACCCGAGGGCGAGCCGCCGCTCACCCGTGTGTGCTTCACCCTCCGCGTCCGGCCCGACCGCCGCGAGGAGTACCGCGAGCGCCACGCCGCGGTCTGGCCCGACATGCTCCGCGCCCTCGCCGCGACCGGCTGGACGAACTACTCCCTGTTCCTGTCCGAGGACGGCCTCCTCGTCGGCTACCTCGAGACCGCCGACTTCGACGCCGCCCGCGAGGCCATGGCCCGCACCGAGGTCAACGCCCGCTGGCAGGAGTCCATGGCCCCGTTCTTCGAGGGCACCGGCGGCGCGCACGCCGACGACGCGTTCAACGTCCTCACCGAAGTGTTCAACCTGGAGACCCAACTGGCCGCGGCCGACGCCGCGGCTGAAGGAGCCGGCAAATGAGTGACCGCACCCCGTACGCCCAGCAGGTGCTCGCGGGCCAGAGCATCGAGACGCCCTCGTGGGCGTTCGGCAACTCCGGCACCCGCTTCAAGGTCTTCGCCCAGCAAGGCGTCCCGCGCGACCCGTACGAGAAGCTCGCCGACGCCGCCCAGGTCCACAAGTACACCGGCGCCGCCGGCTCGGTCGCCCTCCACATCCCCTGGGACAGGGTCGAGGACTACGGCGACCTCGCCCGCCACGCCGCCGCGCTCGGGGTCAGGATCGGCACGATCAACTCGAACACGTTCCAGGACGACGACTACATGCTCGGCAGCGTCTGCCACCCCGACGCGAAGATCCGCCGCAAGGCCGCCGACCACCTCCTCGAATGCGTCGACATCATGGACGCCACCGGGTCGGACACCCTCAAGCTCTGGTTCGCCGACGGCACCAACTACCCCGGCCAGGACTCCATCGCCGGCCGCCAGGACCGCCTCGCCGACGTCCTCGCCGAGGTCTACGAGCGCCTCGGCGACGACCAGCGGCTCCTGCTGGAGTACAAGCTGTTCGAGCCCTCGTTCTACACCACCGACGTCCCCGACTGGGGCACCGCGTACGCGCACTGCCTCAAGCTCGGCCCCAAGGCCCAGGTCGTCATCGACACCGGCCACCACGCCCCCGGCGTCAACATCGAGTTCATCGTCGCGTTCCTGCTGCGCGAGGGCAAGCTCGGCGGCTTCGACTTCAACTCCCGGTTCTACGCCGACGACGACCTCATGGTCGGCGCCGCCGACCCGTTCCAGCTCTTCCGCATCCTCCACGAGCTGGCCCTGCGCGACGCCCTCCTCCCCGCCTCCGGCATCGCCTACATGCTCGACCAGTGCCACAACATCGAGCCGAAGATCCCCGGCCAGATCCGCTCGATCATGAACGTGCAGGAGGCCACCGCCAAGGCCCTCCTGGTCGACCACGACGCGCTCGCCGCCGCCCAGCGGGCCGGCGACGTCCTCGGCGCGAACGCGGTCCTCATGGACGCCTACAACACCGACGTGCGCCCGCTCGTGGCCGAGGTCCGGACCGGGCAGGGCCTCGCGGCCGACCCGCTCGCCGCCTACGCCGCCTCCGGGTACGCCGAGGAGATCAAGGCCGCCCGCGTGGGCGGCTCCCAGGCCGGATGGGGCGCGTAGATGGCGGACTCCCAGGGCGCGGTCGACGACCTCATCGCCCGCTCCAACCGGCTCGGCGCCGACAAGCGGAACACCAACTTCGCCGGCGGCAACACCTCCGCCAAGGGCACCGGGACCGACCCGGTCACCGGACACGACGTGGACCTGCTGTGGGTCAAGGGCTCCGGCGGCGACCTCGGCACCCTCACGCCCGGCGGGCTCGCGGTCCTGCGCCTGGACCGCCTGCGCGCCATGGCCGGCACCTATCCGGGCCTCGACGCCGAGGACGCCATGGTCGAGCGCTTCGACTACTGCCTCCACGGCCGCGGCGGCGCCGCCCCCTCGATCGACACCGCCATGCACGGCCTGGTCGACGCGAACCACGTCGACCACCTGCACCCCGACGCCGGCATCGCGTTCGCGACCGCCGCCGACGGCCCCGCGCTCACCGCGGCCGCGTTCGGCGACCGCGTCGCGTGGGTGGACTGGCGCCGCCCCGGCTTCCAGCTCGGGCTCGACATCGCCGCGATCAAGGCCGCCAACCCGCGGGCCATCGGCTGCATCCTCGGCGGCCACGGCATCACCGCCTGGGGCGACACCTCCGCCGCGTGCGAGGCGAACTCGCTGGAGATCATCGACGGCTGCGAGGCGTACCTGGCCGAGCACGGCCGCCCCGCCCCCTTCGGCGAGCGCGTCGCCGAACGGGCCCCGCTCGGCCCCGAGGCCCGCCGCGCCCGCGCCGCCGCCCTCGCCCCGGTGATCCGCGGCCTCGCCTCCACCGACCACCGCCAGGTCGGCCACTTCACCGACACCGCCGAGGTCCTCGACTTCCTCGCCTCCGCCGAGATGCCGCGCCTGGCCGCGCTCGGCACCTCCTGCCCGGACCACTTCCTGCGCACCAAGGTCCGGCCCCTGGTCCTGGAGACCGGCGCCGAGGACCCCCTCGACGACGTCGTCGCGCACCTGCGCGAACGCCACGCCGCCTACCGCGACGAGTACCGCGCCTACTACGAGCGCTACGCCGAACCCGACTCCCCGGCGATCCGCGGCGCCGACCCGGCGATCGTCCTCGTCCCCGGGGTCGGCATGTTCTCCTTCGGCGCCGACAAGCAGACCGCGCGCGTCGCCGGCGAGTTCTACGTCAACGCGATCAACGTGATGCGCGGCGCCGAGGCCGTCTCCGCCTACCGGCCCATCGAGGAGTCGGAGAAGTTCCGCATCGAGTACTGGTCCCTCGAAGAGGCCAAGCTCCAGCGCCGCCCGAAACCCAAGCCGCTCGCCGGGCGCATCGCCCTGGTCACCGGCGCGGCCGGGGGCATCGGCAAGGCCACCGCCGCCCGGCTCGCCGCCGAAGGCGCCTGCGTGGTCGTCGCCGACCTCGACGCCGGCGAGGCTCGGGCCGCCGCCGCCGAGATCGGCTCGACCGACGTCGCGGTCGGCGTGTCCTGCAACGTCACCGACGAGACCGCGGTCGCCGCCGCCGTCGCCGAGGCCGCGCTCGCGTTCGGCGGGGTCGACCTCGTCGTCAACAACGCCGGGCTCTCCCTCTCCAAGTCCCTGCTCGACACCACCGCCGCCGACTGGGACCTCCAGCACGACGTCATGGCCAAGGGCTCCTTCCTCGTCTCCCGCGAGGCCGCCCGCACCATGATCGGCCAGGGCCTGGGCGGCGACATCGTCTACATCGCCTCCAAGAACTCGGTCTTCGCCGGCCCCAACAACATCGCGTACTCCGCCACGAAGGCGGACCAGGCCCACCAGGTGCGCCTCCTCGCCGCCGAACTCGGCGAGCACGGCATCCGCGTCAACGGCGTCAACCCCGACGGGGTCGTGCGCGGCTCCGGGATCTTCGCCGGCGGCTGGGGCGCCGAGCGCGCCGCCGTCTACGGCGTCAAGGAGGAGGAGCTGGGCCGCTACTACGCCGGGCGCACCCTCCTCAAGCGCGAGGTCCTGCCGTCCTCGGTCGCCGACGCCGTCTACGCGCTCGTCGGCCCCGACCTCGGCCTCACCACCGGCGTCCACATCCCCGTGGACTCCGGGAACCCGCAAGGGTTCCTCAGATGACCCCCGCCCGACCCGCCCGCCGCTCCCCGCACCGGAGGGAGCGCCGATGACCACGCTCGCCGCCGTCGACCTCGGCGCCTCCTCCGGACGCGTCATGGCCGCCGAGGTGACACGGGACCGGGCGGGGGACCGGGTGACCCTCACCGAGGCCGCCCGGTTCCCCAACCGCGCCGTCACCGTGCGCGGGCGCCTGTACTGGGACGTGCTCGGCCTGTGGTCGGGCGTCCTCGACGGCCTCCGCGCCACCGGCGGCGCGGCCGCGATCGGCGTCGACTCCTGGGCCGTCGACTACGGCCTCCTCGACGCCGACGGGCACCTCCTCGCCAACCCCTACTGCTACCGCGACGCCCGCGGCGCCGCGGCCAAGGCCGCGGTCCTCGCGCACACGGGCGCCGACGAGCTGTTCGCGCACACCGGCGTCCAGCCCCAGCCGTTCAACACCGCGTTCCAGCTCACCGCCGACGCACCCGGCGCCCACCGCGCCCTCCTCGTCCCCGACCTCCTCGCCTACTGGCTCAGCGGGCGCCCCGCCTGGGAGGCCACCAACGCCTCCACCACCGGGCTCCTCGACCCCGACACCGGCGACTGGTCCACCGCGGTCGCCGACCGGCTCGGCATCGACCTCGCCCTGCTCGGACCGGTCACCCCCACCGGCACCGTCCTCGGCCCGATCCTCCCCGAGATCGCCGCCGCCACCGGCCTCGGCGCCGCCACCCAGGTGATCGCGACCGCCAGCCACGACACCGCGGCCGCCGTCGCCGCCGTCCCCTACGAGACCGACGGCGCCGCTCCCGACAGCGCCTCCTCCGGCACCGCCGCCTACATCTCCTGCGGCACCTGGTCCCTCGTCGGCACCGAGCGCGACACCCCGATCGCCACCCCCGCCGCCCTCGCCGCCGGGTTCACCAACGAGCGCGGCGCCGACGGCACCGTCCGCTTCCTGCGCAACGTCGCCGGACTCTGGCTCCTGAGCGAATCGGTCGACACCTGGCGCCGCGAAGGCCGCGGCATCGACCTCGCCGGCCTCCTCGACGCCGCCGCCGGAGAAGAGGCGCTCCGCTCGGTCGTCGACCCCGACGACCCCCGCTTCGCCGACCCCGGCGACATGCCCGCCCGCCTCCGCGCCTACTGCGCCGAGACCGGCCAGCCCGCCCCCGAGACCCCCGCCCAGACCGCCGCGTGCGTCATCGACTCCCTCGCGCTGGCCCACCGCCGCGCGATCGACGCCCTCGAAACCCTCACCGACCGACCGGTTGATACCGTTCACATCGTCGGAGGGGGATCCAACAACACGCTCCTGTGCCAGCGCACCGCCGACGCCACCGGCCGCCCCGTCCTGGCCGGACCCGACGAGGCCACCGCCCTCGGCAACGCCCTCGTCCAGGCCCAGGCCCTCGGCCTCATCGCCCCCGGGCCGGCGGCCCGCCGCGCCGCCGCCCGCGCCTCCGCGCGGCCCAGGCGCTACGAACCCCAAGGGCCCCGAGCACCTTGGTCCCACGCCTCCCAACGCCTGTTGGGGCACCAACCCTGAATCCCGAAGGCCCGCCCCGGCGGGACCCCTCATACAAGAAGGAGCAGTCAACGATGATCAGCCACCCTTACCGCCTCCGGCGCCGATCCCTCCTCACGGGCGCCTCCGCGGCCGCCGTCCTCGCCGCCGCCGCGGCCTGCGGCGACGACGGGCCCGCCGGCACCGCCGACGACCCGATCGAGATCAGCTTCGAATGGTGGGGCGACGAGACCCGCGCCGACCTCACCAACCAGGTCATCACCCTCTTCCAGGAGAAGAACGAGGGCATCAAGGTCACCGCCAACTTCGCCGACTTCCCGACCTACTGGGAGGGCATGGCCGGCCGCATGGCCTCGCGCGACCTCCCCGACGTCTTCCAGATGGACTACTCCCGCCTGCGCCAGTTCGGCGGCGCCGGGATGCTCCTGCCCCTCGAAGGCGTCGTCAAGACCGACGACTTCCGCGAGGGCTTCCTGGAGACCGCCAAACTCGACGGCCAGCTCATCGCCGTCCCGGCCGCGGGCAACACCCTCGGCCTGATCTACCGCAGCGACTGGTTCGAGGCCAACGGCGTCGCCGCCCCCGCCCCCGGCTACAGCTGGGACCAGTACTCCGCCGACATCGCCACCCTCACCCCCGCCCTCGGCGAGGGCAAGTGGGGCGGCGGCGACTGGGCCGGCCAGTACCACTTCATGGAGCTGTGGCTGCGCCAGCAGGGCGGGTCCTTCTACACCGAGGACGGCAAGGCCCTCAACTTCACCCAGGAGCAGCTCGCCGAGTGGTGGACCACCACCGCCGACCTGTACGCCGCCGGGAACGTCCCGCCGGTCGAGACCACCATCGAATGGACCGAAGGCGGCCTGGTCCAGGACGTCCTCGCCTCCGAGATCGGCTGGGACAACTTCATGCCCGGCTTCTCGCCCACCGTCGAGGCCAACGGGGGCACCCTCGCCCTCGCCGCCCCGCCGAGCCTGGACCCGTCCAACCTCGGCCTCTACCTCAAGCCCTCGATGCAGCTGGTCATCTCGGCCGCCACCGAGCAGGCCGAGGCCGCCGCCAAGTTCGTCGACTTCTTCCTCGGCGACCCCGAGGCGCTGGCGATCCTCGGCACCAACCGCGGCATCCCGGCCACCAACGTCGGCCTGGAGAACGCCGAGATCGACCAGTACGCCCAGGCCGTCCTCGACTACGAGGCCAGCGTCTCGCAGTACCTGACCACCCCGCCGCCCGCGCCGCCCGCGGCCACCGGCGCCATCGAGGTCAAGTTCGGCGAGATCTACCAGCAGGTCCAGTACGCGGCCATGAGCCCCGCCGAGGCGGCGGCACTGCTCTTCACCGAGGCCGAGACCCTCCTCGCCGCGGAGCAGTAGCGACCAAGAGCGCAGCGCAGGAGCGACCAGGAACGCAGCGCAGTAGCGACTGGGACCACTGCGCAGGAGCGACCAGCAGCATTAGCAGCGACTGGAAGCGCTGAGCAGTAGCGACCACAGGCGCCGAAGCAACGACCAGAGGTCCGCGGAGTGCCCGTCACTCCGCGGACCGCAACCCACGCCGACAAGGAACCTCACCGTGACGATTCCCTCCACCGCGGCCCCGCCCGCGGCCCACGAGGCCGGAGCACTCGCCGCACAGGCGAAGCAGCGCAAGCGCGGCGGCAGGCGCCGCCCCGCGATCTCGCGCCGCGGCGAGCTGCTGACCGGCTACACCTTCATGACCCCGTGGATCATCGGCTCGCTGGTGTTCACCCTCGGGCCCATGCTGTGGTCGCTGTACCTCTCGTTCACCGACTACCACCTGATCCTCGGCGGCGACTTCATCGGCCTCGACAACTACACGGCGATGTTCGCCGACCCGATGTTCTCCCGCGCCGTCAAGGTCACCCTCCTGTACGTCGTGCTGGCCGTCCCGCTCAAGCTCCTCGCCTCCCTCGCGGTCGCCATGCTCCTCACCCAGAAGCGCCGCGGCATCGGCTTCTACCGCGCCGCGTTCTACATGCCCTCGCTCATCGCCATGAGCGTCGGCATGGCCCTGGTCTGGAAGGCGCTCTTCGCCGCCGACGGCCCCCAGGACCAGTTCATGAGCCTCTTCGGCTGGGAGGGCGGCGGGTTCATCGGCAACCCCGACGTCTCCATCCTCATGCTCGTGCTCCTGAGCGTGTGGACCTTCGGCGCCCCCATGGTCATCTTCATGGCCGGCCTCCTCCAGGTCCCCGGCGAGCTCTACGAGGCCGCCGAGGTCGACGGCGCCGGCAAGTGGCACCGGTTCGTGCACATCACGATCCCCATGCTCTCCCCGGTCATCTTCTTCAACGTCCTCATGGAGACCGTCCACGCCTTCCAGATGTTCGGCCCCGCCTTCATCATCGGCGGCACCGCCGGCGGACCCGCCTGGTCCACCCTCTTCTACACCGTGCGCATCTACGCGCTCGCCTTCGTCGACCTGCGCATGGGCTACGCCTCCGCGTGGGCGTGGATGCTCGTGCTCGCCGTCGGCGTGGTCACCCTGATCATGTTCCGCGCGGCCAAGAACCTCGTCTACTACGCGGGGGAGGACAACAAATGACCGCCGCAACCACCGCCGAACACGCCGCCGCCGAACCCCGCGTCGTCGGCCGCCGCCAGCGCACCGGCGCCGAACGCGGCAAGTCCGTCCTCTGGCACCTGTGCCTCCTCGCGTCCCTGGTCGTCGTGCTGTACCCGGCCTTCTGGGTCCTCACCGCCTCGATCAAGCCCAACGCCGACATCATCACCGACCTCTCCCCGATCCCGACCACGGTCACCTGGGAGAACTTCGCCTCCGCCTTCGACGGCCTCGCCGGCGTCCCGCTGTGGCGGTTCTTCTGGAACTCGTTCGTCATCGCCGCCCTGTCGGTGGTCGGCATCGTCGTCTCCTGCTCGATCACCGCCTACGCGCTCGGCCGCCTGGAGTTCCCCGGCCGCAAGGCCATGTTCGCCGTCGTCATCGCGACGCTCCTGCTCCCCGGCCAGGTCATGCTCATCCCGCAGTACCTGATCTTCTCCGAGCTCGACGTCGTCAACACGATCTTCCCGCTCGTCATCGGCAAGTTCCTGGCCCTGGACGCGTTCTTCGTGTTCATGTACATCCAGTTCCTGCGCGGCATCCCGCGCGAACTCGACCAGGCCGCCACCATCGACGGCGCCGGGCACTTCCGCATCTTCTTCTCGATCATGCTGCCGCTCCTGCGCCCGGCGATCGTGACCTCCTCGATCTTCACGTTCATCGGCTCCTGGAACGACTTCATGGGCCCCCTGATCTACCTGCACGAGATCGAGAAGTTCCCGCTGCCGCGGCTCCTCCAGTCCTACAACAACACCGAGGCCGTCTCCAACTACGGCGGCATGATGGCCATGACCCTCCTCTCGCTCGTCCCGGTCGTGCTGTTCTTCCTGGTCTTCCAGAAGTTCCTCATCAAGGGCATCGCCACCTCCGGGGTCAAGGGGTAGTGGCGGCCGTGCGAGCGGACGCGCCCCGCGCCTCCCGCCGGCCGCGGCGGGCGTTCGGCGAGGGCTTCGCGCTCTTCGCCGAATGCCTGCTCACCGGCGTCTGGTTCGCCCTCGCGGCCCTCCCGGTCGTGACCGTCCCGGCCGCGCTGGCAGCCGCCTGCCGCCACCTCCGCGCCTACACCGAGGGCGACCCGGCCTCCTGGCGCGGCTTCTGGACCGACTTCCGCGAGGCGTGGCGCGGCGGCTGGCGCGTCGGCCTCGCCATGGCCGGCGCGGCCCTGCTCCTGGGGCTCAACCTCGCCGTGCTCGCCCAGGAGGGCGTGCCCGGCCGCCCCGGGTTCGCGCTCGCCACCTTCGTCGTCGCCGCGCTCGCGGCCACCGTCCTGCTGCGCGCCGCCGCCGAGTGGTCGCCCGCAGCGCGGTGGCGCGACGCGTTCGCGGCCGCCCTGGCGCACAGCAGGACCGACGTGAGCGGCACCGGCATCCTCCTGGGGGGCCTGGCCGTCTTCGCGGCCACCGCGTGGGCGCTGTGGCTCCTGGCGGTCCCGATGGCCGGGTGCCTCGCGGGGGCGGCGGTGGCCGTGCGCCGCAGGCGCCTGGAGCGCGCGGAGGGGGCGGCAGGGGAGTAGTCCTCACGGGCGAGGCGGGGGCGCGCGGCGTCCTGCCCGAGAAGGACCGGTATTCCTTCCAGCGACGGGCGTCGATGCTTGCTAGCGTGGGGGTCGAACCACCCCCAGTGGTCCGGCCGCCACGGCCGGCCGTGAACCCGCACGGAGGCAACCATGTCCCAGACCCCGCCCCAACCCACCGGCAGGAACCGCCCCGGCGCCGTCAGCGCCGCCGTGTGGATCCAGATCCTGCTGGCGCTGTTCCTGGTGGCCCAGGCCGTCGTCGGATTCCTCTACGGCGCCGACGCCCAGGACGCCGCCGAGGCCGAGCTCGAAGCCCAGGGATTCTCCACCTCCGACCTGCCTGACGGGTTCACCTTCGAGGGCGGCGGCGTCAACGCGATCGTCTTCATCGCGTTCGCCGTCCTGCTCGTCGTCTTCGCGCTCCTCAACGCCGCGGGCAACCGCGTCGGGCGCATCCTCACCTGGATCGTGCAGCCGCTCGTCCTCATCTGCTCCGGCGTGCTCGCCTTCGGCATCATCGCCGGCGCGGCCTCGCTCGACGCGGGCCTGGAGGCGTCCGGCACCGAGGGCATCGACGCGCAGGCGCTCATGGACGCCGCCTACGGCGCCTACCCGTCCTGGACCCCCGTGGTCGACTACGGCGTCGTGGCCCTGGGCGTCCTCGGTTCGCTGCTGGTCGTCATCCTGCTGGCGCTGCCCGCCGCGAACGCGTACTTCCGCAAGGAGGAGCCGGAGAAGTTCATCCCCGGCGCGCCCGCGGCATAGCCCCGCGACCCCCCGAACGCGGCCCGAGCCGGTCCCTGCGGACCGGCTCGGGTTGTTTCCTATCACGTTTTATACAAGAGATATATCGACTCCGAGGCGTACCGCCTCTTGTGGAATCACGGCCCGACCTCGGGCTCGGGTACCTATAACGCCGGGCTTCGCCCGTCAGCGACCCCACAAGGGCCTCGGATTTCCGCGGTACGGGTGTCGGCGCCTACGGCTAGAATCTCGGTACACCCACCGAAGCGAACGAAACGACCACACACCGCTCGTCCGCCGGCGAGCGAGAGGAGACCGACCCAGGGCACCGGACCGCCACCGCGGCCGGCGCCGCCGAGAGGACCGCCTTGAGCAAGTCAGCAGCGACAGCACCCCCCGCCGGATGGGGGGTGTGGACCTGGCCCAACCTGGTCACGGCCGTGCGCCTGCTCGGCATCCCGCTGTTCTGCTACCTCCTCCTGGCGACGCAGTACTACTGGCAGGCCGCCGTCGTCCTCGCCGTGGGCAGCGGCACCGACTGGGTCGACGGGCAGCTCGCCCGCCACCTGAACCAGGTCTCCAAGCTCGGCCGCCTCCTCGACCCCTTCGTGGACCGGCTGTACATCCTCACCGCGCTCCTGGCGCTCACCTACGTGGAACTGCTGCCGTGGCAGTTCACCCTCGCCGCCCTCGCCCGCGAGGCCGTCATGGTCACCATGGTCATCGTCCTGCGCTGGCACGGCCACGCCCCGCCCCAAGTGCACTTCCTGGGGAAGGCCTCGACGACGATCGTGTTCTGCACGTTCCCGGTGCTCGTCATCGCCGGGCTCGTCCCTGAGGCCGACTTCTGGGCCAAGCCGCTCGGCTGGGCCCTCGCCTGGTGGGGCCTGGGCCTGTACTGGCTCGCGGCCCTGGTGTACCTGCGCCAGGCCCGCCAGATCCTCAAGGTCGGGCGACCGCGCACCGAGATCGCGGCCTGAGCAGGGAAGCGGTCCCACCGCTGCTGCGGCGGGCCGCGGTCGGTCACCCGGCCCCCGACCCGATGCAGCGGCCGTTCGGCCGGGCGATACGGTCATGTGCGTCCGACCCGCCTCCCGGCGGGGTCCTCAGAGGGGAGCACCAGGTGATTCCGGAAGAACTGCGCTACACGGCGGAGCACGAGTGGGTCGAGCAGCGGGACGGGAACGTCCTCCGCATCGGCATCACCGAGTTCGCGCAGAACGCGCTGGGCGACGTCGTATACGTCCAACTTCCGGAGGCGGGCGCCGAGGTTCGGGCCGGTGACGTGGTCGGCGAAGTCGAGTCGACCAAGAGCGTCTCCGACGTGTACGCTCCGTTGACCGGTAAGATTCTTGCGTGCAATGACGAATTGTCGGAATCCCCGGAATTGGTGAACAGCGACCCCTATGCGGCGGGCTGGATGTTCGACATCGAAGTCGAGGATGCCGGCTCGCTCAGTGCTTTGCTCGACGCCGGAGCGTATGCGAAGCTTACGGAGTGACCAGAGGGTCCAGACTTGCTAGAAGGTGGCAATCCCATGACGCGTTCGAATGACGAGTTCCCTCCGCCGGATGTGACGGCCACGATGAACCTGTCCGCCCTGCAGGAGGGCGGCGAGGTCGACGCGGAGCTCAACTCCGCCCGGTTGGCGGACTCCCTGCCGGCGGGCACCGCGTTGCTGGTGGTCCGCCGCGGGCCGAACGCCGGTGCGCGCTTCCTGCTGAACACCGAAGTGACGACCTCCGGCCGCCACCCCGACTCCGACATCTTCCTCGACGACGTGACCGTCTCGCGGCGCCACGCCGAGTTCCACCGCGACGCGTCCGGATTCACCGTCCGCGACGTGGGCAGCCTCAACGGCACCTACGTCAACCGGGAGCGCGTGGAGACCGCGGGCCTGGGCAACGGCGACGAGGTGCAGATCGGCAAGTTCCGCCTGGTGTTCATCTCCGGTCCCAAGCCGGCCGCTTAGCAAGGGCCGTAACCCCGGCGCGCGCCGCGCGCGCGTCATCGGCGCAGTAGGCTGAAGTCTCAGGACCCGCCCGGGCCAGTCCCTGGCGGGTCCTTCCATCAGACGGCGATCCGTTGGAGGCGTTACCGGTGCGGATGATGACCGTGGTCGGGGTCCGCGTGGAACTCCCGAGCAACCAGCCGGTGGTGCTCCTCAAGGAAGTCGACGGGAACCGCTACCTCCCGATCTGGATCGGAACGGTCGAGGCGGCGGCGATCGCCTATCAGCAGCAGGAAGTGCAGTTGTCGCGTCCGCTGACGCACGACCTCATCCGCGATGTGCTGGACGCGTTGGACGTGACGCTGACGGCGGTGGAGATCACGGAGCTGCGGGACACGATCTACTTCGCGGAGCTGGTCCTGGACGGGCGCACGCGGGTGTCGTCCCGTTCGTCCGACGCCATCGCGATCGCCTTGCGGACGGAGGCGCCGATCTGGTGCGCGGACGCGGTGCTCGACGAGGCGGGGGTGGTCCTCCCGGATACGCAGGAGGACGAAGTGGAGAAGTTCCGGGAGTTCCTCGAGGAGGTCACGCCCGAGGACTTCGAGGAGGGGCGTTAGCCCCCCGGGGACCTGTCGAGCTTTTCTCTTGTTCAGCCCATGGTGGAGGGTCGCGGCGTTACGCTCACCCTCGTAGAACACCGGCTGCGCTCGGAGGATGTGCGATGGACGCCCACAGTGAACCCTCGTCGGCCCGCCCTGCGGTCCCTCCCAGTCAGATCCGCGGGTGGCGCGGGACGGCGGCGTGCCGGGTCGTGGGCATCACGTACCGGCAGCTGGACTACTGGGCGCGGACGGGGCTGGTGGAGCCGAGCATCCGGCCGGCGTCGGGGTCGGGGTCGAACCGGTTGTACTCGTTCCGGGACATCATCGTCTTGAAGGTCATCAAGCGGCTGCTGGACGCGGGGGTGTCGCTGCAGAACATCCGCAAGGCCGTGGAGGCGCTGCGGTCGCGCGGGGTGAAGGACCTGGCGGAGATCACGCTGATGTCGGACGGGTCGACGGTGTACGAGTGCCGGTCGGCGGGCGAGGTGATCGATCTGCTGCGGGGCGGTCAGGGCGTCTTCGGGATCGCGGTGCGGTCGACGGTGACCGAGGTCATGGGCCGGTTGGCGACGCTGCCGGGTGAGGCGCCGGTGAAGGCGCCGACGCAGTTGCACGGGGCGGCGCGGCTGGAGGAGCGCCACACGACGGGTGTGCCCGGTCGCCGGCGCGGGGTGTCCTGACCTACGATGGCGGCAGAGCCGGAAAACCGGGCGGGAGAGATCGTGGGCCTCATGCGCTACACGGCACCGAAGGGGCAAGTCCCTCGCTTCAAACTCTCAGGTACCAGGACCGTTCGGGTTAGGCCGCTCTGAAGCCGGCGGTGCTCGTGCCCGGCCCGGTGACAGACGAGGGGATGCCAGTGTCGTCCCATGTCACCGGAGGTACCGTGACCGACCGTTCTTCCTTCGCCGCCCGCCACATCGGCACCGATCCCGCGGATCAGGACGCCATGCTCAAGGCGGTCGGGTATCCGAGCCTGGACGCGCTCATGGACGCGTGCATGCCCGAGCTGATCCGCTCGCGCGACGGTCTGGCGCTGCCGCCGGCGGTGTCCGAGACCGAGGCGCAGGCCGAGCTCAAGGGTCTGGCCGAGCGGAACCGCGCGATGCGGTCGATGATCGGGCTGGGCTACTTCGGGACGCACACGCCGGCGGTGATCCGGCGGAACGTCCTGGAGAACCCGTCGTGGTACACCGCGTACACGCCGTACCAGGCGGAGATCTCGCAGGGGCGCCTGGAGGCGCTGCTGAACTTCCAGACGATGGTGGCGGACCTGACGGGTCTGCCGGTGGCGGGTGCGAGCCTGCTGGACGAGGCGACGGCGGCGGCCGAGGCGATGCTGCTGGCGCGCCGTGCGGCGAAGCGCGGGGCGGGCGAGGTGTTCGCGGTGGATTCGCGGGTGCTTCCGCAGACGCTCGCGGTGCTGCGGACGCGGGCGGAGCCGGTGGGGATCGAGCTGGTGGCGGCCGACCTGGCGGAAGGCGTCCCGGAGGGCGCGTTCGGGGTGCTGCTCCAGTACCCGGGCGCCGACGGGGAGGTCCGCGACTGGCGGGCCGTCACGGCGGCCGCGCACGCGCAGGGCGCCCTCGTCACGGTGGCGGCGGACCTGCTCGCGTTGACGCTGCTGGCCGCGCCGGGCGAGTTCGGGGCGGACATCGCGGTCGGGTCGACGCAGCGGCTGGGGATGCCGATGGGCTTCGGCGGCCCCCACGCGGGGTACATGGCGGTGCGCGAGTCGCTGCAGCGGCAGCTGCCGGGCCGCCTGGTGGGCGTCTCGCGGGACTCGGGGGACCAGCCGGCGCTGCGGCTCGCGCTCCAGGCGCGGGAGCAGCACATCCGGCGGGAGAAGGCCACGAGCAACATCTGCACCGCACAGGTGCTGCCGGCGGTGATCGCGTCCTCGTACGCGGTCTGGCACGGCCCGCAGGGGCTGCGGCGGATCGCCGAGCACGCCGCGGGGCGGGCCGCGCGCCTGGCCGCGTCGCTGACCGCCGGGGGTGTGGCCGTGGGCGGTGGCGCGTTCTTCGACACCGTCACCGCGACGGTCCCCGGGCGCGGCGCCGCGGTGGTGTCCGCGGCCGCGGAGCGGGGCGTGAACGTGCGGGGCGTGGACGATGACACCGTGGCCGTCTCGTGCGACGAGACGACGACCGAGGCCGACCTGGAGGCGGTGTGCGCCGCGTTCGGCGTCCCCCTCGGCGGCCCGGTCGACCTCGACCTCCCCGCGGCGGTGCGCCGCGAGTCGGCGTACCTGACGCACCCGGTGTTCACCGCCCACCACTCCGAGACGGCGATGATGCGCTACCTCAAGCGCCTGGCCGACAAGGACTACGGGCTCGACCGGGGCATGATCCCGCTCGGGTCGTGCACGATGAAGCTGAACGCGGCCGCGGAGATGGAACCGATCTCGTGGCCGGCGTTCGCCGACGTGCACCCGCTGGCCCCGGCCGACCAGACCGAGGGCTGGCGGGAGCTCATCGAGCAGCTGGAGGGCTGGCTCGCGGACGTGTGCGGGTACGCCGCGGTGTCGGTGCAGCCCAACGCCGGGTCCCAGGGCGAGCTCGCCGGGCTCCTGGCCATCCGGGCGTGGCAGCACGACCGGGGCGAGACCGGCCGGGACGTGTGCCTGATCCCCGCGAGCGCGCACGGGACGAACGCCGCGTCGGCGGTGCTGGCGGGGATGCGGGTCGTGGTGGTGGCGTGCGACGAGGCGGGGAACGTGGACCTCGCGGATCTGGACGCGAAGATCGCGGTGCATGCGGACCGGTTGTCGGCGCTGATGGTGACGTATCCGTCGACGCACGGGGTGTACGAGTCGACGATCGTGGACGTGTGCGCGCGGGTGCATGACGCGGGCGGGCAGGTGTACGTGGACGGGGCGAACCTGAACGCGCTGCTGGGGTGGGCGAAGCCGGGGCGGTTCGGGGCGGACGTGTCGCATCTGAACCTGCACAAGACGTTCTGCATTCCGCACGGCGGTGGCGGTCCGGGTGTGGGTCCGGTGGCGGTGGCGGCGCATCTGGTGCCGTTCCTGCCGTCCGATCCTTCTGCGGCGGCGGGTCCGGTGGGTCCGGTGTCGCAGGCGCGGTGGGGTTCGGCGGGGATTCTGCAGATCCCGTGGATGTACCTGCGGATGATGGGTTCGGCGGGTGTCACGGCGGCGACGGCGTCGGCGGTGCTGGCGGCGAACTACGTGGCGGCGCGGCTGCGGGACCACTTCCCGGTGCTCTATACGGGTGAGCACGGGCTGGTGGCGCATGAGTGCATCCTCGATCTGCGGGGGCTCACGAGGGATTCGGGGGTGACGGTGGAGGACGTGGCGAAGCGGTTGATCGACTACGGGTTCCATGCGCCGACGATGTCGTTCCCGGTGGCGGGGACGTTGATGGTGGAGCCGACGGAGTCGGAGGACCTGGCGGAGCTGGACCGGTTCGTGGCGGCGATGGTCGCGATCCGGGCGGAGATCGACGCGGTCGTGTCCGGTGCGGTGGCGGTGGAGGCGTCGGCGCTGCGTGCGGCGCCGCACACGGCGGCGGTGGTGACCGGTGACGGGTGGGACCGGGCGTATTCGCGGTCGGCGGCGGCGTGGCCGGCGGGGGTCGGTGAGGGGAAGTACTGGCCTCCGGTGGGCCGGATCGACAATGCGTGGGGGGACCGGAACCTGGCGTGCACGTGTCCGCCGGTGGAGGCGTTCGGGGAGTAGCGTGACCGGAGGCCCGCTCACTACTGTGGGCGGGCCTTCGACGTGCGGGCTCTAGACTGGTCGCCGAACGATCCCCCAGGAGTGACGCGCATGGTTTTCGGTATTGAGCACAAGGTGAAGTCCCACCGCACCGGTCGGCGCCGCAAGAAGGGCGGCCAGAAGATGCTGGTGGCCCCGTGGATCGTGATCACGCTGGTGTGCGTGCTGGTGGCGTCGGGGTTGACGTGGGGTTTCGTGGCGCTGCTGCGGTCGGGGTGCTCGGGTGAGATGTGGCGGGTGACCGTGGCGGCGGCGCCGAGCGTGTACGGGTCGCTGGGGGATGCGGCGCAGGCGTGGGAGCGGGAGCAGCCCGAGTTGAACGGGCAGTGCATCGGGGTGTCGGTGACGGAGGTGTCGGCGGCGGACGCGTTGCAGGGGATCACGGGGACGTGGAACTCGATGTCGTTCGGGGACCGGCCGATCGCGTGGGCGCCGGATGCGCAGGCGTGGGCGTCGCGGTTGACGGCGGGTGAGGCGACGGCGGGGTACGTGACGTCGGATCCGGTGGTGCTGGGGGAGGCGGCGTCGGTGCTGGCGGTGGCGGAGTCGACGGCGACGGGCCTGGGATGGCTGGGGGGTGAGCCGCCGTCGTGGCAGGACGTGATGGACGCGGCCGCGGCGGGGGAGATCAGTCTGGCGGCGGCGAATCCGCGGTCGTCGACGGAGGGCCTGGTGGCGTTGCTGAACGCGTCGTCGGACGGGGCCGGGGGGTTCTCGCAGGCGGCGGCGGACGCGTATGCGGCGGCGATCGAGGCGGGGTCGTCGGCGGCGGACGCGTCGGCGCTGCGGACCGCGTACGCGGAGGCGGCGGATCCGTCGCAGGTGATGACGCTGCTGGACTACCAGGTGGAGGACTTCAACGCGTCGTCGGAGTCGGCGGATCCGCTGGTGCCGGTGAAGCCGAGCGGGACGATGGTGGGGGCGGTGGCGTCGTACCTGGTGCTGGGCGGTGCGGCGTGGGTGTCGCCGTCGGACGCGCAGATCGCGGAGCGGTTCGGGGAGTTCGTGGCGGGGCAGGTGGCGTCGGGCGAGTTCTCGGACCCCGACCTGGCCCCGGTCGAGGACGAGGCCGCGGCGCTGGGGCAGACGACGCCGGAGTCGGTGGGCGAGGCGGTGCGGGCGTGGCAGTCGGGCGCGGAGGACTTGAACGTGCTGTTCCTGCTGGACTGGTCGTCGGCGGTGATGGAGGAGACCGTGGCGTACGAGGGCGAGGAGGTCGAGGCGGGGATCGCGGCGGTGCGGATGGCGGTGGACATGGTCGCGGAGATGGAGCCGGCGTGGACGGCGGGGTTGTGGGAGTACGGGGTCGGTGCGGGGGGCGAGTCGAACTGGCGGTCGGTGGCGGCGCCGGCGGAGATGTCGGCGGACGGGAAGTCGGCGTTGACCGAGGAGTTGTACGACCTGTCGGAGAACGCCACCTATGAGGGCGGTTCGCCGCTGTACGACTCGCTGGTGGCGGCGTACGAGGAGATGAGCGCGGGGGCGGTGGACGGGGCGTCGAGCGTGATCGTGGTGCTGACGAACTCGGGTGAGGACACGGCGAGCCTGCCGACGGTGGAGGAGACGGCGGGGACGCTGGAGGGCCTGGGCGGGGGCGTGTCGGTGTACACGGTGGGGTTCGGGTCGGCGAACTCGGCGAACCTGGAGGTGCTGGCGTCGGCCGGGGGCGGGGCGTTCCTGGCGGCGCCGGAGGACGGCGGGGTCCTGGGGGAGATCGCTCCGGCGTGAGGTGCCCCACTCGGTTCGGGAGGGCGGCTCGGGTTGGGCGACACTGGTTCCATGTCGATCTTGGGGGCGGTGCCTCCGGCGCCGCCGGGGGTGGGCGCGGCGTGCCGGGCGCGGCTGGTGGAGGTCGACCGCCTGGAGTGGCGGGTCGGCGACGGGGGCGACCCGGCGGCGCTGGCGGCGGCGTTCTGCGCGTCGTACCGGGGCGCGCACACGGGCGCTGAGGGCTCGGTGTGCGGTGTGGCGGTCCTGGTGTCGTCGGCCGCGGGCGCGGTGATGGTCGGGGGTGCGACGGGCGCGCCGTCGCCGGTCCCGGCCGTCCCGGATCTGGCGCTGGTCGCCTTCGCGCACGGCCCCGCCCGCGAACCCGCTCCCCCTGGTGCGTTCGCCGTCGGGGGGTGGCGGGCGTCGTGGACCGGGGCCGACCACGCGAAGGCGGTGGTGGCGGTGCAGGAGGCGATCGGGCGCGGCCAGGTGTACGTGGCGAACGTGGTCGGGCACCGGTCCGCGGCCTGGTCGGGCGACCCGGCGGGGATCGCGGCCGCGGTCGCGGGCATTCCGGGCGCGGCGTGGGGCGGGGTCCTGTCGGGGGCGGACTGGCTGGTGGCCTCGGGGTCCCCGGAGGCGTTCCTCACCGTCGGGGGCGCGCGGGCGGCGACGCACCCGATCAAGGGCACCGCGCCGGCGACGGCGGCGGGCCGCGCCGACCTGCTCGCGTCGGTGAAGGAGCGGGCCGAGCACGTCATGATCGTCGACCTCGCGCGCAACGACCTCGCTCAGGTGGCGGTCCCCGGGACGGTGGCCGTGGAGCGGTTGTTCGCGCTCGCGAAATGGGACCGCCTCTGGCAGGCCGAATCCACTGTGGTGTGCGAGATCGGGCCGGGGGCGGGTCTGGCGGACCTGCTGCGGGCGCTGTGCCCGCCCGGTTCGGTGACCGGGACGCCGAAACTCGCGATGCTCGACCTCGTCGCCGGACTGGAGCCGGCCGGGCGCGGCCCGGCCATGGGCGCGTTCGGGTACCTCCAGGGCGACCGGGTCCGCCTGGGCGTGACGATCCGCACCGTCGCCCTCGACCGGGACCGCGTCCACCTGTGGGCGGGCGGGGGCGTCACGTGGCGGTCGGACCCGGACGCGGAGGTCGCCGAGGCCGAGGCGAAGGCCCGCGCGGTCACCGCGCGCCTGGTGTTACGTCCCGGGACGCCTTCCAGATCGCGATCGTCTGCTCCTTGGCGCGCTCGCGGAGCGCGTCGGGCCACTCGGCCCGGTACAGGCGCAGCCGCGGCGTCTGGGAGTCGAGCTCGACGACGCACCCCAGCGCCATGGGAGGGTCGGGGTGGAGCCGCTGGAGCCAGACCGTGCCGGCGTTCCCGTCGTCGCCGCTGACCTGGATGGTCCGATGTTCCAATTGGAACTGTCCTAGGATTTTCGGCTCGCTCATGCCCGAGTCCTCACCGTTCTTGTCCCACCGATACGGGCGGCGCGGCGGTTCGTGTCAGCGCATCGCCTGCGGGCCCGCATCAATCTTTCCCACCTCGGCGCAGTCGTGTCAATACCCGGCGCGACACCTGCCCGGGTGAACCACGCGCCCGCCCGTCCACAGTTGAGCGCGCCCGCGATCGCGGGGCGCGGGTGCGGGGGTTGTGCCAAGCTGGTGCGCATGAGCGACGACGAGGAATTCCGCACCATCGCCGAGGCCGCGTTCGACCTGGCCCGGGCCGGCGAGACCGACCGGCTCCTCGCGTTCGTCGCCGCGGGGCTGCCCGTGGACCTCGCCACCGGGTCGGGGGACACGCTGCTCATGCTCGCGGCCTACCACGGGCACGCCGGGACCGTGCGGGCGCTGGTGGCGGCCGGGGCGGGCGTGGACCGGTGCAACGACCGCCAGCAGTCCCCGCTCGCCGGCGCGGTCTTCAAGAACTCCGAGGACGTCGTCGCCGCGCTCCTGGAGGCCGGGGCCGACCCCGACGCCGGCACCCCCTCGGCGCGGCAGATCGCCGCCATGTTCGACCGCGACACCTTCAATCCCTAGCGGGGCTCTCAGACCGCGCGCATGCCCTCGGGCAGGCGCCCCCACGCGTGCAGGTCCGTCAGGTGCTCGTCCAGGCACGCCGCGAACGCCCCCGCCGCCTTCGTCAACGGGGCGTCCCGGCGCGCCGCCAGCGCGATGGTGCGGGAGGCGCCGGGGGGTGCGAGGGGTGTGGCGCGCAGGCCGGGGCGGCCGGCGGTGATCATGGCGGGGAGGAGGGCGATGCCGAGGCCGGCGGCGACGAGGGAGGCGACGGCGTCGGTGGCGCCGCCGTCGACGCCGGTGCGGGGGGTGAAGCCGGCGGCTTCGCAGGTGGTGATGGTGAGGTCGCGGAGGTCGTAGCCGTGGGCGGGGAGGACGAACGCCTGTTCTCTGAGTTGGGTGAGGCCGATGTAGGCCTGGCGGGTGAGGGGTGGGAGGTGGGCGGCGGAGGCGACGACGAGGGCTTCGGCGAGGAGGGGTTGGACGGTGAGGCCGGTGTCGTGGCCGGTGTCGCCGGCGGTGAAGGCGAGGTCGAGGTCGCCGGCGGCGAGGCGTTCGGCGAGGGGGCCGGAGCCGTCTTCGGTGAGGGTGACGGTGACGCCGGGGTGGGCTTCGGTGTAGCGGGTGAGGAGGGGGGCGATGAGCCAGGCGCAGAGGGAGGGGGTGGCGCCGAGGCGGAGGTGGCCGGCGCGGACGGCGAGGACGTCGTCGATGTCGGCGCGGGCGGCGGCGTGGGCGGCGGTGATGCGGCGGGCGTGGGGGAGGAGGGTGTGTCCGGCGTCGGTGAGTTCGATGCGGCCGCGGGAGCGGGTGAGGAGGGGGGCGCCGAGTTCGGTTTCGAGGGCTTGGATCTGTTTGCTCAATGACGGTTGTGTCACACCGAGTTCTTCGGCCGCGTGGGTGAAATGCCGGGTTTGTGCAACGGTGAGGAAGGCTTGGAGCTGCTGCGGGCGCATGTCCATAACGTATCGGCATGGTTCGGGGTGGTGCCATGAATTGGACCGGTGAGCCCGGTCGCGTCTAGCATCCGGTCGTGTCTACGGAACTGCAATCGCGCACCGCCGCGCCTTCGGCGAAGCGCCCGCCCAAGCCCGTGGGGCCGTGGCGGTCGAACATCGGCTTGAAGATCGCCATGGCCGTCTCGGGCGTCCTGATGGTGCTGTTCATCATCGCGCACATGGCGGGGAACCTCCACGTGTTCGAGGGCCGGGAGGAGATGAACGCCTACGCGGCGGGCCTGCGCTCGTTCGGGGAGCCGCTGCTGCCGCACGAGAGCCTGCTGTGGGTGCTGCGGATCGGCCTGGTGGCCTCGATCGCGGTGCACCTGTGGACCGGGATCGTGCTGTCGGTGCGCTCGCACCACGCGCGGCCGGTCAAGTACGCGCACCGGCAGCAGGCCAAGGGCGAGTCCCCGAACGCGTATCTGACGATGCGCCTGGGCGGGATCGTCATCATCCTCTTCGTGGTGTGGCACCTGCTGGACCTGACGTGGCGGACGGTGAACCCGGTCAAGGACGTCCACGACGCCTACGGGGCCGTGGTGGCGACGTTCGACCCGTCGCGGTGGCCGGTGACGGTGTTCTACCTGCTGGCGCTGGTGGCCCTGGGGTTCCATCTGCGGCACGGGGTCTGGTCGGCGGTGCAGACGATCGCCGGGCCGGGGACGAAGTGGCGCAAGCGCACGCAGGCGACCGCGCTCGCGGTCGCCGTGGTCATCGTCGTGGGGTTCGCGATCGTGCCCCTGTCGGTCACGTTCGGACTGGTGGAGTGATATGAGCATCGACTTCTACCGCGACGGCGCGCCCGTCGCGGACGCGAAGGCCCCGGCGGGGCCGATCGAGAACCGGTGGGAGAAGCGGCGCTTCTCGGGGCGGCTGGTCAACCCCGCGAACCGGCGCAAGCTCCGGGTCATCGTGGTGGGGACCGGCCTGGCCGGGGCCTCGGCGGCGGCGACGCTGGGCGAGCTGGGCTACCGGGTGGCGAACTACTGCTTCCAGGACTCGGCGCGGCGGGCCCACTCGATCGCCGCGCAGGGCGGCATCAACGCGGCGAAGAACTACCGCAACGACGGCGACAGCGTGCACCGGCTGTTCTACGACACCGTCAAGGGCGGCGACTTCCGGTCGCGGGAGTCGAACGTGCACCGGCTCGCGGAGGTCTCCACCGAGATCATCGACCAGTGCGTGGCCCAGGGGGTGCCGTTCGCGCGCGAGTACGGGGGGCTGCTCGACAACCGGTCGTTCGGCGGCGCGCAGGTGTCGCGGACGTTCTACGCGCGCGGCCAGACCGGGCAGCAGCTGCTCCTGGGCGCCTACCAGGCGCTGCAGCGGCAGGTCGCGGCCGGGACGGTCGACCTGCACACCCGCCACGAGATGCTCGAACTGGTCATCGTGGAGGGGAAGGCGCGCGGGATCATCGTGCGCGACCTGGTGACCGGGGAGATCACCACCGAGCTCGCCGACGCGGTCGTCCTGGCCACCGGCGGGTACGGGAACGTGTACTTCCTGTCGACGAACGCGATGGGCTGCAACGTGACCGCCGGGTGGCGGGCGCACCGCAAGGGCGCGTACTTCGCGAACCCGTGCTACACGCAGATCCACCCCACGTGCATCCCGCAGTCGGGCGACCACCAGTCGAAGCTCACGCTCATGTCGGAGTCGCTGCGCAACGACGGCCGCGTGTGGGTGCCCAAGCGCAAGGGCGACGACCGGCACCCCGCCGACATCCCCGAGGACGAGCGCGACTACTACCTCGAGCGGCGCTACCCGGCGTTCGGGAACCTGGTGCCCCGCGACATCGCCTCGCGGGCGGCGAAGGTCGTGTGCGACGAGGGCCACGGGGTCGGCCCCGGCGGGCTCGGCGTCTACCTCGACTTCGCCGACGCCATCGCGCGCCTGGGCAAGCCGGCCGTGGAGGCGAAGTACGGGAACCTGTTCGACATGTACGAGCGGATCACCGGCGAGAACCCGTACGAGCGGCCCATGCGCATCTACCCGGCCGTGCACTACACGATGGGCGGCCTGTGGGTCGACTACGACCTGTCGTCGAACATCCCGGGCCTGTTCGTGACCGGGGAGGCGAACTTCTCCGACCACGGCGCCAACCGGCTGGGCGCGTCCGCGCTCATGCAGGGGCTCTCCGACGGGTACTTCGTGCTGCCCAACACCATCTCCGACTACCTCGCCGACGGGCCCTTCGACGCCCTCGACGAGACCCACGAAGCCGTGGTGGCCGCGCGGCGCGAGGTGGAGGAGCGGATCGCGTTCTTCCTCGGCAACGAGGGCGACCGCACCGTCGACTCCTTCCACCGCGAACTGGGCAAGATCATGTGGGAGTACTGCGGGATGGAGCGCACCGACGAGGGCCTGCGCAAGGCCATCGGGCTCATCCGCGACCTCAAGGCCGAGTTCTACAAGCGCGTCAAGGTCACCGGGAAGGCCGAGGGGCTCAACCAGGAGCTGGAGAAGGCCGGGCGCGTCGCCGACTTCTTCGAGCTCGGCGAGCTCATGTGCATCGACGCCCTCCACCGCACCGAGTCCTGCGGCGGGCACTTCCGCGCCGAGTCCCAGACCGACGACGGCGAGGCCAAGCGCGACGACGACGAGTTCTCGTACGTGGCCGCGTGGGAGTGGGGCGGGGACGAACCGGTCCTCCACAAGGAAGCGCTCGTGTTCGAGTACGTCAAGCCCACCCAACGGAGCTACAAGTGAAACTCAAGCTGCGAATCTGGCGCCAGAGCGACGCCGACGCCAAGGGCCGGATGGTCGCCTACGAACTCGACGACGTCTCCGAGGACGCCTCCTTCCTGGAGATGCTCGACGTCCTCAACGAGCGGCTCATCGCCGAGGGCGGCGACCCCGTCGCGTTCGACCACGACTGCCGCGAGGGCATCTGCGGGTCCTGCTCGCTGGTCATCGACGGCCAGCCGCACGGCCCCCAGGGCGCCACCACCACCTGCCAGCTCCACATGCGCAAGTTCAAGGACGGCGACTCCATCGACGTCGAGCCCTGGCGGGCCGGGGCGTTCCCGGTCATCAAGGACCTCGTCGTCGACCGCTCCGCGTTCGACCGGATCATCCAGGCCGGCGGGTACATCTCCGCGCCGACCGGGACCGCGCCCGACGCGCATGCCGCCCCGATCCCCAAGGAGGACGCCGACGCCGCGTTCTCGGCCGCCGCCTGCATCGGCTGCGGGGCCTGCGTCGCGGCCTGCCCCAACGGGTCGGGGATGCTGTTCATGGCCGCGAAGGTCGCCCACCTCGGCCTGGTCCCGCAGGGCCAGCCCGAACGGCGCACCCGCGTCCTCGGCATGGTCGCCGCCCACGACGAGGCCGGCTTCGGCGGGTGCACCAACACCGGCGAATGCGCCGCCGCCTGCCCCAAGGAGATCGGCCTCGACGTCATCGGCCGCCTCAACCGCGACTTCCGCAAGGCCGCCGTCCGCGCCGCCTAGCAATGGAAGCGAGAAAGCGGCCCCCGGCGATCGCCGGGGGCCGCTCGTTTTCTCCTGCCCCGCGTGAGCGGGGAGACCCCAGGGGAAATCCGCCCCACGTGAGTGGGTCAATGCCGCCCCATGTAAACAACGAACCGGGCGCGCCTTGGTCGCGCCACTTGACGGTGACCCGCGTCTCTCTTTCCTTGCGGTTGACGCGGCGTCAGCCGATACCGTCGGACCCGCACCGACGGAAGGACGGCGATGGACACCTGGACGACCGCGCACGTGGTCAAGCTGACCGGCGTCACCGCGCGCACCCTGCGCCACTACGACGCCATCGGCCTCCTCGCCCCCGCCGGCGCCGGCCACGGCGGCCAGCGCCGCTACGGCCGGCCCGAACTCCTGCGCCTCCAGCAGATCCTCCTGCTCAAACGCCTCGGCCTGCGCCTGGACACCATCGCGCAGATCCTCGAAGGCGGCCTCGACGAGACGCAGGCGCTGCGCCGCCACGCGGCCGAGATCGCCGCCGAGCAGGAGCGGCTCGCCCGCCTCGCCGCCACCGTCGCCGACACCATCCGCCAACTCGAAGGAGGCACGCCCATGGCACCCGAGACCTGGTTCACCGGACTCGACGACCGGCACCGCGAGGAGGCCCGCCGCAGATGGGGCCAGGCCGTCGTCGAACGCGCCTGGGCCGTCGTCCAGGACATGACCCCCGAGCAGCGCCGCGCGATCCCCGCCGAGTTCGACCGCGTCAACGCCGCCCTCGACGCCCTCCGCACCGCCGGACACGCACCCGGCGACGCGCCCGTCCAGGCCGTGGTCGCCGACCACCACCGGCTCGTCGCCCGCCACTGGGACTCCGAGCCCGGCCGCGAGGCGTACACCGGGCTCGCGGCGCTCTACACCGACGACCCGCGCTTCCGCGAGACCTACGACCGGGTCGGCGCGGGCTTCGCCGCCTACCTGCGCGCGGCCATGGACGCCTACGCGCAGGAGCGACTGCCCTAGGGGCCGTTAGGATCGGGCCATGCGCGCACCCCTGTACCGGCTCTACACCGCGCGCCTGGCCCGGCGCCTGGACCCCGCCCTGCTGCCCGGGCACGTCGCCGTCGCCATGGACGGCAACCGGCGGTGGGCCCGCGCCCAGGGCTTCACCGACCCCGGGACCGGGCACCGGTACGGGGCCGAGCACCTCGCCGACCTCCTGGAGTGGTGCCACGGGCTCGGCATCGCCCACGTCTCGGTGTACGTCGCCTCCGCCGACAACCTCGCCAAGCGCGGCGGGGGCGAGGTCGCCCACCTCCTGGCCGTGGTCGAGGACATCGTCGCCCGGCGCCTGCGCGAGGCGGGCAGCCCGTGGCGGCTGCACCTGGCCGGGCGCCTCGACACCCTCCCCGAGGCCACCGCGCTGGCCCTGGAGGCCGCGGCGGCGGCCACGGCGCACCGGACCGGGGCGCACCTGACCGTCGCGATCGGGTACGACGGGCAGGCCGAGATCGTCGACGCCGTCCGCGGACTCCTCGCGCACGAGGCCGCCCGCGGCACCGGCATCACCGACCTCGCCGGCCGGCTGCGCGAGGCCGACATCGACGCCCACCGGTACACCCCGGACCTGCCGGCCGCCGACCTCATCATCCGCACCTCCGGGGAGCGGCGACTCTCCAGCTTCCTGCTGTGGCAGTCGGCGGGCGCGGAGCTGTACTTCTGCGACGTGTACTGGCCCGGGTTCCGCCGCGTCGACTTCCTGCGGGCCCTGCGCGACTACGCGCACCGGCGCCGCACCCGCCTCGCCGCCTAAGCGGCCCAGGCGAGGTCGACGAGCTGATCGGGGGCCGCGGGCACGGCGGCGCGCATCCCGGCCGGGCCGGCCACGATCGCCGTGAACCCCGCCGGGCCGGGCGTGAAGCGCCGGTCCTGCCCGGCGGGGATGACGAGCGTGTCCCCGGCCGCGAGCTCGGTGGCCTCACCGCCGGTCTCGGCCGCACCTCCTTCGACCGTGTCTCCTTCCACCGCGCCTTCTTCGACCGTGACGGTGCCGGCGGTGAGGGTCCAGATTTGCGGCGCGTCGACGCGGTGGAGGGGCCCGGCGGTGCCGGGGGCGGCCTCGACGCGCCACAGCGGGAACGGGGCGTCCCCGAGGGTCGGGGAGGCGAGGGTGGTCATGACCGCCGCGGGGGTGGCGGTGCGGCGGGTCTCGGTACTGCGGACGATGCGCATAGGGGCGTCTCCTAGAATGGACAACATGGTTGCCCATATAGTAAACCTGGTTGTCGATCATGGGTGAGTCGGCCCCCGGACACGAGCTCCCGCTGCGCCTCTTCGCCGCCTTCCGCGCCGCCGTCGACGCCGTCCACGACGACCTCGCCCGCGCCGGCCACGAGCACCTGCGGCCCATGCACGGCTTCGTCTTCCAGGCCATCGGCACCCGCGGGACCACCGCCGTCGAACTCGGCGCGCGCCTGGGGGTCTCCAAGCAGGCCGCCGGGAAGACCATCGCCGCCCTGGAGCGGCAGGGCTACGTCGAACGCGCCCCCGACCCGCACGACGCCCGCCGCAAGGCCGTGCGCCTGACCGACGCCGGCCGCGACGTCCTCGACCGCTCCGCCCGCACCTTCGCGCGCGTGCGCGCCCAATGGGCCGACACCCTCGGCCCTGACCGCCTCGAACGGCTCGAAGCCGACCTCGCCGACCTCACCCCCGGCGAGATCTGGCGCCTCGACGCCCCCGGCTGGTTCGGCCCCGAACGCTGAAGCCCGAGACGAGGTCGCGGGCCGGGCCCATCCGGGCCGAGAGGCGCACCCGCGCCGACCCGTCGCCGGCAGGGAACCCCTCGGCCCTGATCCGCGACGGCGACCCGAGGCTCCCGCCCATCGACACCACCAGCCTGAGCGGGCCGTCCTGCGCGAGGACGCCCGCGAGGGCCGCGACCGAGTTCGCGTTCGCCGCGTCCTCGGGGACCCCGATCGAAGGCGCGAACATCCGCGCGTCGAACCAGCGCGCACGGCTCGGCGCGTACACGAAGCAGCCCAGGAGGCCCGCCGCGTCGCACGCCGCCGCCAGGACCCCCGCGTCCGGCGCCAGCGGCCCCAGCGCGTCAGGGGCGACCGGCACCAGCAGCCGCTCGCGCGCCGTCCCCGCCGCGTACACCGGCCCCGCCGGGACCGCGCCCAGCGCATCGAGGACCGGTCCCGCGTCCGCGGGCACGCGGTGGCGCACGACCCCCGCAGAGAACCACGCGCCCTCCGGGGTCATACCGCCCGAGAACTCGCGCCCGCCCGCCGCGAACCGCCACTCATCCGTGTCACGCCCGGCCCGGTGCTCCCACGCCTCCAGCGCCACGCACGCCGCGAGGGTGCCGTGCCCGCACGCCGGGAGCTCCCCGGCCGCAGTGAAGAACCGCAGCCGCACCACCGGACCCGACCGGTCCGCGAACACCGCGTGCGACACCCCCGTGTCCCCCGGGACCCGCGCCCGTTCCTCGTCCGACAGGCCCGCATCGTCGACGACCACCGTCGGGGAGCCCGTGCCCGGCTCGCCCCGCCAGCACGCGGCCACCACCACCGCCCTCACCGCTCGCCGTCCCGGTGCATCGCGATGAACCGCTGCGCCGCCCGGATCAGCGGCTCGTACTCCGGCGCCGCATGCCGCGTGTGGAGCCGGTCGCACAGCCCCGACAGCACCAGCGCCAGATCGGCCATGAGCGGGCCCCGCTTGCCGTCCACCGCCAGCGCCATGAGCATCGCCACCCACACCGGGCCGTGGTCGCGGAAGTTCACGTGCAGGTTCCGCTCCCCGTGCCGGTCGGCCGCCGCCAGCAGGTAGTGGACCTCGCTGGCGATGCGCCACGCCGCGCCGGGGCTGGTGCGCGCGAGCGCCTCGACGGCCGGCTCGGCCGCGTGCAGCGCCACCGCCGCCAGGCCCAGGTCGCACCGCGAGGACACCGTCGGCGGGGCGTCGCGCCCGGCCGGGTCCGGGCACAGGCGGCGGATGAGCGACGCGTCGGCGAACGCCCCCATCCCCGCGGCGGTCTGGAGCGCCCCGCGCAGCGTCACCAGGTTCGGGGCCGTCAGCGCCTCCGCGTCCGGGAAGTACTTGCCCAGCAGGTCCTTCGCGCCCCGGGCGTGCGCGCCCCGGCCGGAGGCGGCGTGCAGGGCCGCGGCCAGGCGCAGGCTGTCGCGCAGCAGCTCGTCCTGGCGGCCTGCCGCCAGCAGCATCCGCGCCGCCTGGTCGGCGGCGCCCACCGCCAGGTCCGGGTCGGCCGCGCGCCCGAACACCCGCGCCGCGCGGGCCAGCGCGGCGGCGAGGTCGGCGAAGCCCGCGCCCGCGGGGTCGGCCGGGTCGGTGTCGTCGAGGGCGTTCAGCGCCGAGTCCGCCTGCACGGCCGCCGTCAGGAGCCGTCCGGCGCGGACCGCGGCCTCGGCGAGGTCCAGGCGCTGGCGGGCCCGGGCCGGTCCGGCCAGGCCGAGCGGCCCGGCGACCTCGGCGCGCTCGCGCTCGGCGGCGTAGGCGTGCGGGTAGTCGCCGACCGCGGTGTGGGCGGCGGCGCGGGCGGCGAGCAGGTCGGCGAAGTCCTCGCGGGACGACCGGTCGCCGGGGTGGCCGGCGAGGCGGTCGCGGTACTCGATCGCGGCGGCGGCGAACGCGGCCTGCGCTGCGGGGTGGTCGCCGGCGGCGACGAGCCGGGCCGCTTCGCGATGGGTCCGCCGGGCAAAACGCCGATTCGGCATACGGACTCCTCAATGGGGGGATCGAGGCGGTAGCGCACCTGGTCGGGACGGACCGGGCACGCCGGGCCCTTCATAGTAGACGTACGGCGAACGTTTGCGGATCGGCCGATCAGTCGATGACGACCAAGTCAGGGCCCGGATGGCCCAGGAACCGGTCGTGCGAGATCTCCCAACCGTAGGCGCCGGCGTTCGCGAACACGAGCCGGTCCCCGGCCCCGATCGCCGCGACGTGCTGCCCGGCGTTGAGGACGTCGCGGGGCGTGCACAGCTCCCCGCACACCCGCACCTCCGCATCGGACAGGACGGGTCCGGTGCGCGGGCCCGGGACCACCTCGAACGGGTGCGAGTACCCCCACGCGGCGGGCAGCCGGAAGTGGTGCGTGCCCCCGCGCACCACCGCGAACGCCTGCCCCGCCACGGTCTTCACGTCCACGACCTCGGCCGCGTACCAGCCCGCCGGCGCCGCCAGGTACCGGCCCGGCTCGATCACCAGCTCCACCCCCGGCGCCGACACCCCGGCGAGGGCGCCCGCGAGCGCGCCGAGGTCGATCACGTCCCCCCGCGGGTCCGCGCCCAGGCCCCCGCCCACGTTCACGTACCGCAGCGCGAACCGGCCCGCCGCCGCCCGCCGCGCCCATGCGAGGGCGTCGGCGACGTGCGCGGCGTAGGCGGGGGCGTCCAGGCAGTTCGAGACCGCGTGCAGGTGGAACCCCGCCACGTCCAACCCCAGTTCCAGGGCCCGGTCGACGGCGGCGAGCGCGGCCGGTTCGTCCATGCCGAACGGCGTGGGCGCCCCCGTCATCTGGTGGCTCCCCGGCAGCGCGCGCCCGCGGTTGACGCGCACCGCCACCGGGCCCGCGAACCCGCCCGCCGCCAGGGGCGCCAGCTCGCGCACGCTCTCGACGTGCACGCACAGCGGCGTGTCGCACGCCGCGGCGGCGGCGAGGTCGGCGGGGGTCTTCGCCGGGCCCGAGAACGCCAGGCGCCGCGCCCCCGCGGCCCGCGCGGCGGCGAGTTCGCCGCCGGAGGCGCACTCGATCCCGTCCGCGTCCCGCGCGGCCGCGGCCACGATCGCGGGGTTCGCGCACGCCTTCATCGCGTACAGCACGGTCCACGCGGGCATCGCCGCCCGCACCGACGCCAGGCGCTCGCCGAAGACGCCGGGGTCGTACAGCCACGCGCTGGCGGGCCCGTCGAGGGCGGCGACCGCGGCGGTCACCTTCGCGGGGATCACGGGCGGGCCAAGGGGTTGTCGACCGGGGCCTCGATCTCGCGGCCCGGCTCCAGGCGCATCGACAGCAGCGCCTTCGTCGGCACGACCGGCGCCAGATAGAAGTCGCGGTCGGCCGCGGGGAGGTCGAGGGCGGCGACAAGGTCGGCCAGGTCGGCCCAGAACCGGGCCGCGTCGAGCCCGGTGTCGCGCGCCAGCGCCGCGGCGAGGGCGGCGAGGTGGTTCTGGAACAGCGTGTAGGCGACCTTCGCGCGCACCTGGTCGAGCGAGGCCGCGCGCACCGGGCTCCCCTCGGGCAGCGCCACCGCGAAGGGGAGGGCGGGCGGGTGGAGGCGGGCGCCGCCGAGGTCGCGCGTCACGGCCGCGACCGGCACGGGGCCGTCCATGGCGACCAGGCTGTTCTGCAGGTGCGCTTCGAGGCCGATGCCCATGGCGGCCTTCGCGAGCACCGGGGGCACGAACAGGGCCGCGTAGGCGCGCAGCCACGCGCCCGGGTCGCCGTGCCAGTGCGCGTACTCCGCCGCGAGGCTCACCCCGGTAACCGGTGAGGTCGCGGCGAGCGCGGTCGCGGGCACGCAGACCGTCCCCGGCGGGGTGACCGCGGCGAGGGGGGCGCGGGCGATGGCGGTGAGGTCGCGCCGGCCCGGCAGCCACGCCCCGGACAGGTCCGGGAGCAGGCGGTGCGTCCCGTCCGCCTCGAGCGCGGTGAGGTGGCGGGAGAGGACAGGGGCGAGGAGCGCGGTCGCGGGGGAGATGTCGCGGCGCGTGGAGGTGATGTGGATGCCGATGGCGAGCTTGAGGAACCCGGGGGCGCGGTGCCCGGCGAGGGTGCGGATCGCGGCGGTCGGCCACCCCGGCACGGTCGCGTCCAGGACCCGCAGCCGCCCGGTCGCGAACAGGTCCCCGTAGGCGGGCAGGACGCGGTGCTCGAGCTGCCAGGGGTGGACCGGGACGACCGGGTCGGGCAGGTCCAGGCCCGCGAGCATCGGGTGGGTGCGGAAGTCGGCCCCGGACCGCTCCAGGACCCCGGCGCGGTCGGCGACGAGCCGGACCCGGATCGGGGCGGGGGTCTCCAGGTCGTAGCGTTCGAGGTCGGACCGGTCCCAGCCCAGACGGGTGCGCGCGCACGGGTGGAGCTGGTGCCCATCGGTCGCCATGGTCTCCAACAGCCGCGCGGTCGTGTCGACGTCGCGCGAGCACGCCGCGACGAGTCGGGCGAGGCTCGGCGTCCCGGTCCGGTCGGCGAGCGCCTTGACGCGGCGGCGCCGGCCCGCGGCGCGGGAGCGGGCGAGGGCCCGGCCGGTGCGCGCGGACTCCAGTTCCGCCGCGAGGTGCCCGGGGACGGGTCCGCCGAGGACTCCTTCGAGGGTCTTGACCGGGTCGCCGTCCTCGTCCGCGCTCTCGGGGTACTGGAGCTGGTTGAAGGGGCCCTCGGGGACGGGCGCGGCCCCAGTACGGTGCCTAGTGCGGTGCCCGGCGAGGTCTTCGCGCCAGGCCGCGGCCAGGATCTGGTCGGTGAGGTTCACGCCGCCGCCAGCGGATTGGGGACCCGGACCCAGATGTCGCCGGTCGGGTTCGCGGCCAGGCGCATCGCCGTGGTCGCCTTGATCGGCCAGTCCGCGCGCAGGACCGCGTCGGCGATCCACGGCTCCAGGCCCAGGTCGCGCACGCCCGCCGCCACGGTGGACCACCACTTGCCGGGGTCGGTGCCGGACCAGGCGGCGAACGCCTCCACGATCGACGTCAGCGTCGTCGGGAACAGGGCCGCAAGGAGCTTCACCAGGCGCGCTTCGGGATCGGGTTCGGGGAGGTCGCCGGCGATCCCCGGGAACGCCCCGGGCGGGACGCGCACGCCCCCGAAGTCCCGGTACACCAAGGCCGTCGGCCGGTCCCCGGTGAACGAGGCGAGGGTGTTCTGCCCGTGCGCCTCCAAGGCGACGCCGGTCGCGGCGAACAGCCGCAGCGGGGCCAGCGCCACCCGCACGAACTGCTCCCACCACGCCTCGGGGTCGTTCCCGGTGAACGCCGCGGCGATCGGGCGCCCGTCGGCGGGGCAGGGCTCGGCCAGCGCGGCCAGCGGCACGGCCCGGGGGTGGCCGATGGCGTGCGGGGCCGGGCGCACGATCGCGGCGAGGTGCGGCCGCGGTTCGCCCTCGGGCCCTTCGGTGATCGCGGCCCGCTCGGGCAGGAGCGCGATGCCGTGCGCGGCGGCGTCGGCGGCGAGGGCGCGGGCGAGAAGCGGGCCGTTGCGGACCGCGGCGGCCGAGACGTGGCGGACCGCCGAGGTCAGCTGCAGGTCCACGGCGGTCTTGATCTGCATGTCGCCGACAGCGACGGTGCGCAGGCTCATGAGCGGCGCGGCCCCGGTGAGCTTGCGGGCGGGTGCGCCGAGGCCGTGGCGCGCGGCCTGCCAGGGGTGGACCGGCAGGTGCCCGGTCGGGCCGCGGGCCGACAGCCACCATGGGGGTTCGCGCAGGTCCGCGAAGTGGAAGAGCCCCAAGTCGAACCGGGCCCGGTGTTCGGGCGCGTAGGCGCGGATCTCATCGTCGGTGAGTCCCCCGCGCGAGCGCGCGAGCGGGTGCACCGGGTGCCCGAGGACGACGGCCTGCTCGAACCACACCGACGGGTCCGGGTGCGCCGCGGCGGCGGCGGCCCACAGATCGGTCGGGTGCGGGCGGGCGGCCTCCAGGGCGAGGGCGGTGCCGCGCACCGCGGCCGCGACCTCGGCGGTGAACCGGTCCTGATGGGGCGAGCCCGCGCTCACCGCGGCGGCGATCCGGGCCGCGCCGGTGCCATCGGCCCGGCCCGGGAGGGGTTCGCGCCCGGCGGCGGCGCGGAGGCGGTCGGCGACGAGTGCGTCGGCGCGGGCGGTGGCGTCCATTGCCTGAACCCTACTGTCCGCACCCGCCCGTGTGGAGGGTGCGATTGCTCACGGAGCGCACGGAAGCGCAGCGTGAGGGACGGATGCGGGCGGGTCGTTCAGGCTCTGACGACGGCGGTGCGCTCGCCGGTGCGGGGGGCCGGGACGGCCGCCAGGCGCATCCGCAGGGCCTGGAGCACCGGCAGGTCGTAGACCGCGCCGCCGGCGGCGAGCCACAGGCCGATGTCGGCCGCGGCCTGGGCGACGGCGACGTCGTGGACCGCGGCGGACTCCCCGGCGCGCGCGGTCTCGGGCAGGGTCGGCCACAGCACCCACCCCTGGACGTGCGCGTCCGGGAGCGCGGCGTCGAGGGCCTTGACGGCCTCGGGGAGGTTCACCGAGTCGACGTCGGCGCTGTCGCGGCCCACCGGCGCGCACAGCAGCGCGATCCGGTCGCCGCACACGATCGCGTGCGGCACCCGCGTGTCCTCCTCGGCCGGGAGCGCCACGAACAGGCGCGCGGCGGGGAGGTTGGTGAGGACCTCGCGCAGGAGCTTCCCGGTGGGCCGGTCGGCCTTCGGGCGGGTCCCGGCGGGCCCGAACGCGTTGAACTGGCGCAGGGCCCCGCCCACGGTGCGGCGCAGCGCGATGGTGAACCGCAGCCGCTTGACGGTCCAGGCGAGGCCGGCGCCGGTGAGGACGTACACGCCCAGGGCCCAGCCCCACGGCGTCGAGGGCCCGGCGAGGACGATGACGGCGGCGGCGAACAGGGCCGCGATGACCAGCCGCCCGGTCGGCGGGGGCGGGGACCGGTCGGGGCGCCGGCGCAGGGCCCGGCTGGTCTGGACGGCCACGATCATCGCGACCGCGATCGTCACCGGGATGGCGAGGATGAGGAACACCCACGAGTCGGAGGCCAGGGCCTGCCCGAGGAAGCCGAGCCCCATGAACACCCACACGGCCGCCGCCGCGGTGCACAGGGCCGCGGCGGTCCACGCGGAGGGCCGGTAGACCGGGCGCAGGCGCCGCAGCCGGGCGTGCCAGGGGACGGCCACGAGGGCGCCCTCGGCGGGGAACGCGTGCTGCACCGGTGCGGGCGCGGGCGCGACGTTCCAGCCGCGGACCTTGCGGTGCGCGGGCTTGGCGGCGGCCCGGCCGTAGCGGCGGGCGGCGCGGCGCCCGAAGCGCAGCAGGTCGTACTCGCGGCGCAGCCCGGGGTGCGAGAGCGTCTCCCAGGCGCCTTGGACGAGGTGGAACTCGCCCTCGTCGCCGCCGCGGTCGGGATGGGTCTCGCGCAGGCGCCTGCGGTAGGCGGCCTGGATCTCGTTGCGTGGTGCCTGCGGGCTCACCCCGAGGACGCGGTAGTGGTCTGGTTCGTTCACCACGGCTCCCGGTCGGTCGTACGGGGACGGGCCTGTGCCCGGCGAGGGGATCGGGCGTCGGACTCGACGGTAATGGAGCCCCCAATCTACCGCCGGTTCGCCCCTTTCGGTGTCGGCAGGTCCCGAAAATTCAGCCTGTCGTGGCCGGGACTTCGCCTCCCGGGCCCGCGCAGCGCCACAGTGGAGCCCCCACGGCGCCCCGGTGGGACGGGCCCCGCCCCTTCCGGCCTGCGGTTTCCCCTCCCCGCGAGCGTCTTCGGCGAAACGCGGCGCCGCCGGAGGGGACCGGGCCGGCGCTTTGCGCCATTGCGGCGGCGGACCCGGGGCAGGCGACATCGGACAGTGCACACCGGTGCCATTCACTATTGTCGATGCAAGGTGCGGGTGCGGGCGGGGCGCGCACGCGGACGGCCCCGCGCCCGAAGGCGCGGGGCCGGTGCACCGGTCGGCGGCTGCCGGGCCCGCCGAACCGCGGTCCGCTAGCCCTGCCAGAAGCGCGCGAGCGCCTGCGCGGCCGGGTCGTCGATGTCGGCGATGGCGTACTCGGAGGCGTCCACCGAGTTCACCCACGGCTCGGCCTCGGCCGACCCGAGGGCGTCCAGGTCGACCCACGGGTAGCCGTCGACGGGCTCGGGCACGTCCAGGTCGAGTTCGGGCGGGAACGTCGGCGGGTTGTCGGCCTCGTCGAGCAGCAGGTCCTCGTAGGTGGCCGCGTACGCGGTCTCGTCCCCGCCCGGCTCGTCGTCCGCGTCCGCGTCCGCGTCCTCGACAGTGCCGTCTTCGTACTCGGCGTCGAACGCCTCGTCGAGCGGCGCGTCCTCGTCGAGGTCGTCGTCGAACGCGAACGCGTCCAGGCCGTCCTCGTCGGGAACCTCGCCGGTGTCGAACTCGTCGAACCCGGGGGCCTCCTGGCCGTCGTCGTCGAGGTCGGGGAAGTCGCCGTCGCCCCCTTCAGGGTCGAACTCGTCGAACTCATCCATCGGATTCCTCATCTCCTGGTACGAGGGTGCGGGCCTTGGCGAGCACCTCGTCGAGCTGCTTGACCTTCTGGGCCATGGAGTCGCGGCGCTGCTTGAGCGCGGCCTGCTTCTTGGCCCGGGCGGCCTGGTCGGCCTTCGCGGCGTTCTCGGCCGCGGAGATCCGCGCGTCGAATTCGGCGGCGCGCCGCTCCAGGGCGTCGTCCAGCGTGGAGTTGAACACGAACTCGACCTCGGTGAACCGGAACCCGATCTCCTCGTTGAGGTTCGCGCGGGCCTCGGCGATCACGCGCTGCACCCACTGCTTGGCGGCCTGCCGGTCGCCCTGGATCTTGCGGCGGTACAGCAGGAACGCGGCCGCGGCCAGGCCGATGCCCACACCCGAGGCCGTCAGCGCCACCGACGCGACCGACCCGGCCACCGCGGTCAGGCCGATCATGCCCGCACCGGCGGTCACCGCGCGCCCGGCCATCATCGCCACACCCGCCGAGGACGCCATGAGCAGCGCCCCGTCCTGGTTCGCGTCCCGGCGGGCCCGGCCCGACGCCGCGGCCCGCAGGCCCGCCGAGATCGAGTTCGTGGCCTGCATGAGCTCGTCCTCGGTGAACACCTGCCGCAGCACGCGCTCGGCCAGCAGCACGAACCTTTGGTGCAGCTCCCCGGACAGGCGCGCGGCGATGCCCTGCAGGGCGATGTCGATGCGCTGCGGCAGCGACTCCAGGGCCGCCTTGTTCGCCTTCTCCAACTCGTTGAGCAGGGCCTCCTCCAGTTCCTGGAGGTGCGCGCGCAGGCGCCCCTGGACCTCGATCTTGGCCCGCTGGGTCTCCACGCGCAGCGCGAGGTTCGCCTTCTTCGTCTCGGTGCGGCGCGCGTTCAGCGCCGACTTCTTCTCCTCCTTGAGCCGGTTGGCGGTCTCAGGGTCGGGGTCGTACGCCTTCATGTCCTCCTGCGCCGAGACGGCGAGGCGGGAGAACTCGGTGCGCACCGCGCGCACCACGTTCGCGGCCACCAGGGCCTTCCCCGCGGCGCCCACCTTGACCAGGGCCCGCTGCATCTTCCCGATCCCCGACTCCTTCGCCAGGGCCTGGCGGGTGGGGCCCTGCGAGTTCAGGGCGTGCTCGGCGAGCATCGCCGACACCGGGAAGTGCGGGGCGTTGCGGAACCGGGGCGCGTGCGCCTCGATCAGCGACCGGTTCTCCTCCAGGACGGTCTTCCACCCCGGGTACGTGTCGGTCTTCGTCAGCGCGAACACCACGAAGTTCACGCGCTTGGACGCCTCGGTGAGGAAGTCCAGCTCCGTCTTCGCCATCGGCGACGAGGCGTCGGTGACCATGATCAGGCACGTCGCCCGCGCGACCGCCTCCAGCGCGATCACCGCGTGGTCGGGGTCCAGGCCGCCGGTCCCGGGCGTGTCCACCACCGACATGTGCTTGAGCAGCGCCGAGGGGTGGCCGACGAGCATGCGCCGCGGCGGGACCATCCCCGGCGGCATCGTGCCCAGGCGCGTCGCCCAGTTGCGCAGGTCGCCCACGCCCAGGAGCATCGGGTCGGCCGCGCCGGGCTGCCAGGCCCGCACCGACGCCTGGTCGGCGTACGCGAACTCCAGGTACGCGGTGGTGGCGACCTGGGCGTCGACCGGCGACAGGCCCGGCATGCCCAGCAGGGCGTTCACCAGCGAGGACTTGCCGCGCTTGGTCTCGCCGACCACGACGGCGACGGGCTTGTCCGGCTGCCAGCGCGCGACCTCGTCCACCTCGGCCGCCGCGCGGGCGTCGACGGTGCGCAGCGACGCGTTCCCGGCCTTCGCGGCCTTGACGCACAGCTTGTGGATCGCCACGGCCGGGTTCGGCTTCGCGGCGGCCTTCTTCGCGGGCGCCGGCTGCGGCGGGGAGGCGGCCGCGGCGGGGGCGGCGGTGTCGGTCATGCCCGCACCCCCTGGCCCCGGTAGACGGTGACGATCGGGTGGCGCACGATGCGGCCCCGGTCGGTGTAGCCGATCTGCTCGGTGCGGGCGATGATGCCCTCGTCGGCGGGCCCGCGGGCGGCGACGGTGGAGCCGGCCTCGTGGACGGCCGGGTCGAAGCGCTGCCCGGTGGCGTCGACGGGGTTGACGCCGACCTTCGCGAACGCGCCGTCCAGGTGCTGGGCAAGCGCGGGGGAGGTGGCGCGGTCGCGCATCCAGATGCAGGTCTCGACCAGGACGGTCCGGTCGGTGGTGTTCTGGGCGGCGCGGGCGGAGTCGGCGAGCTGGCCGACCGGGATCGCCCCGGAGACCGCGCCGGTGCCGGCGGGGGGCGCGAACGGCGGGGGGTTGAGCGCCGCGGCCTTGGCGGCGGGGGCGGCGATGGACCTGCCGGCGGCGAACGCGACGGCGGCGGTGACCAGGACCGAGCCGGCGGCTATGCCCAGGACGCGCGCATCGAACCCGCCGCCGGTGAGGAACACCGCGCCCAGGGCCGCGGCGGCGAGGCCCACGAGGGCCCCCACCAGCGGTCCGCCGAGTCGATTCGTCACTTTGCTCTCCTTAGGTCGTAACGGTGACGGGGTCAGCCGAGTCGTTGGGCCAGCAGATGGAAACCACGATGCACCACGTTCGCCACCCTGGCCTGGGACGGGGTGGCGCCGCCGTTGGCGAAGGCCCGCCAGCGCGCGGCCGCCTCGATGGCGGCGCGCCGCAGCTGCGGGCGCGGCGCATCCGGCAGGCCCAGGACCACGCCGGCGTCGTCGGTGAGCGCGAGCCGGGCGACCTCGGCCTCCATGGCCTCAGGCAGGGCCACCTGCCCGGTGGTGACCTGCGCGGCCGCCTCCAGCAGCGGGAGCCGGTGGTACTCGGGGCGGGCGACGATCGACTCGACCGCGCCCCGCAGGAGGTCGCGGTCGGCCGCGGGCCCGGAGGCCGCGGCCGCGTCCAGGCGCCCCAGGGCCCATCCGGCCTTGATGACGTCGGCGCGGACCCCGAAGATCTGGTGCAGGGTCGTGCGCAGGCGCGGGAACCCCGAGGCGGCGAACAGCAGCCGCACCAGTTCCCCCGTCGCCAGGTGCGGGCTCGCCTGCAGGTGCGCGATCGCGAAGTGGATGCCGTACAGGTCCAGGCGCTCGAGCAGGCGCTGGCGCTGGTGCTTGTCGACCGGGCTCTCGGTGGACAGGAACAGGCCCGCGGAGGCGAGCATGAGCGCCCGCTTCTCCTCGCCGAGCCCGGCGAGGGTGCGCAGGGCCTCGCAGTCGGCGGCCGTCAAGAGCCCGGCCTCGGCGGTCTCGGCGAGCAGCCCCACGACGGGGACGACGTCGCACACCGAGCGGCGCAGGACGTTCGCCTGGTCGCCGGCGATCGGCCCGGCCACCGGCCACGGGTCCTGCCCGGGCCCGGGCGCGAGCTTGTCCGCCTTGTTGTACAGGCCCAGGGCGTTCATGGGGGAGGAGGAGAGCTGCTGGGACGCCTTCGCGAACGCCTCCAGGGCGTCGACGTCGTCGGCGCGGACCTGCTGGGTGAACACGTAGATGATCGCCTCGGCCGACTCGACGGCGGCCTTGGAGTCGTCGTCGACGTCCTCGGCGATCGGGGCGGCGAACAGCATCTCCCGCGCCGCCTCCGAGATGTCGGTGTTCACCGACTGGAGGCCGGGCGTGTCGACCACGGTCAGGTCCCGCAGCCGGTCCGAGGACAGCTGCACGTCGATCATCGCGGCCTCGTCGGCCGGGATCGGCAGCGTCGTGGGGATCATCCCGTTCGCGTCCAGCGGGACGGCGTGCTTGGACCCGTTGCGGGCGACCACGTCGACCCGGTCGGCCGGGCCGTACCGGAACTGCGTCACCACCCGGGTGCACTCGCCCGCCGCCGTCGGCGCGACCCGCCGCCCGATGAGCGCGTTCACGAGCGTGGACTTCCCGGCCTTCAACCGCCCGGCGACCGCGACCCGCAACGGCTGCCCGAGGCGGCCGGCGACCTCCTCGACCACGGGACGCGACGCGCTGCTGACCTTCCCGGCCAGTTCCTCGCACATGCTCGCCACGCTCGTGGTGAGTTGACCTGCCACCATGGTCCCCGCGTCCGCCCTCTCCTGCTAGTCTCGTCGGTCCCGATGATCGGGGCCCGCGCCGGTCTGCGGCGCTTCGGCCGCCGACGCCGGTCTGCGGCATCGAAGCTTCCGCAATATCATGAGAGGCGTCGGCCGTCGGTCGACAACACGAGATTACAAACCGCAGCCGCCCGGCCGCCTCCCCCATTCGTGCCACAGCGTTAGGAGCCCCCTTGGCCGCCCCGCCGCCCACTCCCGGACTGGCGCCCCGCGTCGCCGCACCGCCCCCGCCCGGCGCGGTCGCGAACCGTGACGATGCGCTGCGCGCCATGGCCGGCGCGCTGGCGGGACCGGGCCTGGTGGTCGTCACCGGCCCGCCCGGCTCCGGCCGCACCCGGCTCCTGGAGCGGCTCGCCCGCGCCTCCAAGCGGCCCGTGCACGCCGGCGGGGGCCTGGCGATGCTCTCCGGGCAGCCCGCGCTCGCGCTCGAACGCGCCACCCGCGCCCGCATGCCCGCCGGGGACCTCCCGCTCCTGGCCGAGGCCGTCTACTCCCGCACCCGCGGGGGCCTGCTCGTCATCGACGACCTCCAGTGGTGCGACGCGGCCACGCTCGCGGTCCTGCCGGTCCTGGCCGAACGGCTCCCGGTCGCCGCGGCCCTGCGCATCCCCAACCGGCTCGGCGACGACGCCCTCGCGCGCCTGCTCGCCGCCGCCGTCGTCGTGCCCGTCCCCGAGCTCACCGACGCCGAGGCCGCCGCGCTGGTCGCCGAGGCCGCGCCCGCCCTGCCGCCGGCGCGCGCCGGCGCGCTCGCGGCCCGCGCCGGCGGCAACCCGCTCGCGCTCACCGCGCTGGCGCGCCGCGCCGCCCACACCGGTGCGGCCGAACCCGACCCGGGCGCGCCCGGCGACCCGGCCTCGGCGGCGGCCGCGGCGATCGCCGACCTGCCCCGGGCCGGGCGCACCGCCCTCGCCGTCCTCGGCCTGCTCGGGCGCCCGGCGCACCCGAGCCTGCTGGGCGAGGGCGCGCAGGTCCTCGCCGACGCGGGCCTGGCCGCGTGGGAGGGCCCGTTCCTGCGCCCCGCGTCGCCGTGGATGGCCGAGATCGCCGCGGGCATCCTCGACGCCGAGGCCCGCCGGTCGATGCACGAGCACCTCGCCGACGCCACCGCCGGCGTCGAGGCCGCCCGCCACGCCCACGCCGCCGGCCTCGCCGACCGCGCCCTGGCCGCCGCGCTCGCCGCCGCCCGCGACGCCTCCCCTCAGACCCGGGCCGAGGCCCTGCTGCTCGCGGCCGAGCTCGACGGCGCCCACGCCGTCCCCGCCGCCCGCGCCGCCCTCGAGGCCGGGCGCACCAACGCCGCCCTCGCCGTCCTCGACCGCGCCCCCCGCAGCGACGGGGAGACCGCCGTCGTCCGCGCCTGGGCGCTCCTGGCCGTGGGCGAGACCCCCCGCGCCCGCGCCGCCCTCCAGGCCGCGCCGCCCGGGCCCGAGACCGACCAGCTGCGGCTGCTGTGCGCGCCCGTCCACGAACGGGCCGGGCTCGCGCTCGAACTGCGCACGATCTACGCCGGCACCGACCACCCCGGGCTCGCCGCCGCCCTCGCCGGGGACGACCCCGACGCCCTCGCCGCGGCCGAAGCGCTCGCGCGCGCCGCCGGGGACGCGACCACCGCCGCGTGGTGCGCGTGGTCGCGGGTCATCGCCCTCGCCGACGCCGCCCGCCTCGTGGAGGCCGAAGCGGTCGCCCACGAGGCCGCCGACCGGGCCGGCGCCGACGGCGCCTACTCGTGGCAGACCCGGTTCCTCGCCGCCGCCGCCTGGTGCCTGGTCCTGTCCGGCACGGGCCTGGACAACGTGATCGCCGCGGCCCAGTCGCTGGCCGACCACGCCCTCCCGGCCGTCGCCGACACGCTCATCGCCGCGTCGATCGCGCTCGCCGAGGCCGACACCGGCGCCCTCGGGGCCGCGCGGGCGCGCCTGTCGCGCCTGCACGACGCCCCCGCCGCGCTCGACGGGCTCGTCGCCTGGCTCGAGCACGAGACCGCGTGGCTCGACGGCCAGCCCGGGCCCGAGGCGCCCGAGGCCCAGCCGGGCCTGGTCGGCGGGCTCGCGCACATCACCGGCCGGTGGATCGCCTACGACACCGGGACCGAGCCGGTGCCCGCCGACGCCGTCCCCTGGCCCGCCCCGGTCGCGACCACCCTCGCGGCGTGGGACAAGGCCGCACCGGGCCCGTTCGCGCAGGCCGCCTCGGCGTGGGACGGCCTCGCCGCCCGCGAGCAGGTCCGCTGCCTGCTGGCGCTGGCGGCGCACTCGGGTGAGCCGCACGCGGCCGTCGCCGCCCTGGAGGCGGCCGAGCGGATCGCCGACGAGCACGGCCTCATCGTCCTGGCCGGGCGGGCCCGCCGGGGCCTGCGCAAGCACGACGTGCGCCGCGACCGCCGGTCGGCGCGCGGGGGCGGGGGCCTGACCGACCGCGAGGCCGAGGTGCTGCGGCACGTCGCCTCCGGGCACCCCTCGCGGCGGATCGCCGAGATCCTCGGGATCACCGCCGAGACCGTCGAGACCCACATCCGCTCAGGGATGCGCAAGCTCGGTGCGAAGACCCGCACCGAGGCCGCCGTGCTGCTGTCGGCGGCGCCGCTGGAAGGCGGTGAGGGCTGATGGGCGAGCAGGTGCCCCTGCACGTGGTCGCCGCGGCGGGCGAGGCCGAGGCGCTGGTGCGCCGGTGCGCGGCCGCGGGCTGGTCGGCGCACCGCGGGTTCGCGCTGCTGGAGCCGGCGTGGGACCTGGCCGACCGGCGCCTGGTGTGCCACGGGCAGGTCGGCGACGACCACACCGCCTCCCAGGCCGTGCTCGCGGCCGCGCGCGGGGCGGGGATCATCGCCGTCGCCTCGGGGCAGCTGGCGTTGAACCTGGCCGCGGACCTGCGCCGCGTCGGGCCCCTCGGGGTGACCCCGGGGAAGGCCGAGGCCGCCGACGGGCTCGACCTCGACGCCGAGCAGCGGGCGCTGCTGGCCCGCCTCGCCTCGGGGTCGACGATCGCGGCCGCGGCGGAGGCCGAGTTCGTGTCGCTGCGCACCGCCAACCGCCGCATCGCCGCCGCCCGGCAGTCCCTGGGGGTCAAGACCACCCGCGAAGCGGTCATGATCTACATCAAGCACGCCCGCGACTGACCCCGCCTCCTGAAGCTCTCTTCAGGCGCCTTCAGCTCTCCTTCAGGTCGCTCCCGGCACTATGGCTCCCACCCCGTCGGAAACGACCGAGAGGAGCCTGCCACGACCCGATCAGCGACCGATACGCAGTGAACCGCACGGGCAACCGCCGGTGCACCAGGGCGGGCGGGGTGGGGGACCCGGATGGGATACAGCCGGGCCCGGTCCGCCGGCGTGCGGCGTCCCGGGCCCGTCGGCTCCGCGCCCGAACCGGTGCGTTCGGGCCGCGGCTGCTGCTCCTTCGGGAGGTCCCCGCTACTTCAGTTCGGCGAGGCGCGCCTCGGCCTCTTCGAGCTGGCGGCGCAGCCGGGCGGCCTCCTCGGCGGCCTCGGAGCGGATCTTCTCGACCACCTCCGAGACGACCTCCTCGACCTCGACGGCGCCCGCGGCCTGGCACATCGCCAGCGCGTTCGTGTGGGCGACCTTGGCGCCCTTGACGACCGTGCGGGCGCCGCGGCTCGCGGCGACCGACCACTCGCCGTCCTCATAGGTCAAGATCACCTGGAGCTCGGGGTGCTTGGCGGCCGCGGCGCGGGGCCGGGCGGTCTTCTTCTTTACCGGGGCCGGCTCTGCCGCGGGCGTGGTCTCGGGTTCGGTCACGGGCTTCCTCTCGCTCACTTCGGGTTTCGGTTGCGGTGCGGGTGCGGGGGCGTCGTCGGGGAGCAGCCCGGGCCCCGAAGGGGCCGCCGAGCGCTGCCGCGGCGCGGCCGTGCGCCGGGCGCCCTCGCCGGGCGCGGGCAGGCGCAGCTCCGCGGCGGAGAACGACAGCTCGTCGGACCCGAAGGCGACCTGCACGAAGTCGTCGACGCCGGCGGGGTCGAGGGCGACGACCTTGCCGGTGCGGCCGGCGACCTGCCCGGCCGCGTCGGTGAACACCACCTTGGGCTTCTTGCCTTGCGCAAGCACCGCTTCGAGATGGGCGATGTCGGCACTCGACAGTGACATCGGGGGCTCCTTCACATGGGTTCGGAGGCGGCCCTGGCGGGCGCGGCCTGGTGAACTGGTCTGCATCCTCCAATACGTACCCGCAGGGTCCGACACTGCCCCGCCCGGCAGTCGCGCGCGCCGCGAGCGGTGTCGGTGCAGCGCGTTACGGTCGGGGAGTGGACGAGGCACCGGCCGGGCCCGCACCGGCCTATGAGGAGCGCCCCGCGCCCGCCGCCGCGGCAGCGTGGTCGGCGTGCCTGTGGGTGCACCGCGCCCCCGCCCCCGGCACCGCCCTGATCGTCCCGGACGGGTGCACCGACCTGCTGTGGCGCGCAGGAAGGCTGGAGGTCGCCGGCCCCGACACCGGCCCCCGCGACACCCCCCTCGCACCGGGCGAGGTGATCGCCGGGGTGCGGCTGCGCCCGGGCGCGGCCCGGGTCCTCCTGGGCCCGGTCCCGGCGACCGCGGTCCGCGACGCCCAGCCCGCCCTCGACGACCTCCGCCACGGCGACCCCCGGCACGACCGGGCGCTCGCCGATCGCCTTGCGGCCCAATCCGACCCGTGGCTCGCCGCCGGGCTCCTCGCGCACGCGCTCCTCGACCGGGCCCTCCACGGCCACGCGCCGGACCCGGTGGCGCTGGCCGCCGCGGCGGCCCTGAACCGGCCCCGCCCGCTGCGGCTCCCGGTCCTCGCCCGCGAACTCGGGCTCTCGGAGCGGCAGCTGCGCCGCCGCATCCTCGACGCGGCCGGGTACGGGCCCAAGACCCTGGAGCAGATCCTCCGCTTCCGCCGCGCCACCGCCGCCCCGGCCCCAGGGCAGTGGGCGCGAACAGCGGCCGAGGCCGGGTACGCCGACCAGGCGCACCTGTCCCGCGAGGTCCGCCGGTGGTCGGGCCGGGCCCCTACGCGTGCCCGTCCCACGCCCGGAGGGTCCGCACCGCCTTGACCGTGTACCCGGGGCGGGCCTGCTGCTCGATGCCCGGATGCCAGCGCCGGTAGTGGATCGGCCAGCCCCCGTCCGCCTCCTGCTCCGCCGCCCGCGCGTCCAGCGCGGCGGTCATCTCCGCGCCGGTGAACCAGACCGCGCCGACACTGCCCGGCGCGGGCGCGAAGTCGCAGGCGAGGTGGTGCTCGCCGGGCGCGTACCCCGGCGGCGGCTCCTGCCCGCCCGGATCCGACGGGTCCAGCAGCACCAGCCCCGCACGCACCATCGCCCCGACGCGCTCGGCCGCCGCCTCGGCCCACGCCCGGTCCGGCTCGCTAGCGAGGAACGCCGCGATACTGAACACCTCGTACGGGTGGCTCGCCGCCAGCGCGTCGATCCGGTCCCGGCAGAACGCGACCGCCCCCTCGAGCCACGGGTGCACCACCCCCGCGCCCCGCAGCAGCCCCGCCGTCCGCGCCGTGGTGAGCAGCCCGCCGCGGTCCTGCGGCGGGGCCTGGACCCACGGCGGATGCGGATACGCCGCGATCGACGCCAGCAGGTCCGGGACGCCCCCGTCCGCCGCGGTCCACCGCGCCATCCACCCGCACACCCCCGCCCCCGTCGCCGCATCGAGCGCCCCGACCTCGGCCAGGACCTCGACCGCGCCCATCGCCGACAGCGGCTGCGCCTCGGGCCCCTTCACGTCCGGCTCGATCCCGTACGCGAACCCCCCGTCCCCGGTCCGGTGCGCCAGCACCGCCGCCCGCACCGACCCCGCCCCCGCCGACCCTGCCCCCAGGCACGCCTCCATACGGCGCTGGTCCACCAGTCCACCGGTGCGCCACACGAACCGCGCCGCCCTGGCCTCCACGTCTGCACTCATCCGTCTCATACCCGCCACGCTAGAACCCGCACCGCCCCCGCGCTTGAACGAACCGGACACGCCCCACAACGAATATCGACTGCGGTTCAGACCCGCGACATGTGTCCTTCCCTCCCGCGCCCACCTGCGCCTTTAAGCTCCGGGCATGAGAGTCGCACTGGTCACCGAGTCCTTCCCGCCGCAAGTCAACGGCGTGGCCCGCTCCGTCGCACGCGCCGCGGCGCACCTGGCCTCGCGCGGGATCGAACCGGTCGTCATCGCCCCCGCGCCCGGCCCCGGCCCCCGCCCGGTCTTCGACTGGCCCGTCGTCCACGTGCCCTCCGTGCGCCTCCCCGCCTACCGGCACTTCCGCGCCGGCCTGGCCACCCGCGCCCTCGACGACGCCCTCGACGCCCACCGCCCCGACGTCGTCCACCTCGCCTCCCCCTTCGGATACACCGCCCGCGCCGCCGCCTGGGCCGAACGCCGCGGCGTCCCCGCCGTCGCCGTCTGGCAGACCGACCTGCCCGCCTACACCCGCGCCTACCACCTCACCGCGTTCGAACAGCTCGTGTGGAAGCGCCTCAAGTCCATCCACTCGCGCGCCGCCGTCAACCTCGCCCTCTCCAACTGCACCGCACGCGACCTCACCGACCAGGGCATCGGCTCCGTCGCCGTCCTCCCGCACGGCGTCGACACCGACCGCTTCCACCCCGACTTCCGCGACACGACCCTCCACGACGCCCTCACCCCCGACGGCGAACTCCTCGTCGGCTACGTCGGCCGCCTCGCCCGCGAGAAGCAGCTCCACTGGCTCGCCGACGTCGCGAACCTCCCCGGCGTGCGCCTCGTCATCGCCGGCGACGGCCCCCGCCGCCGCGCCCTCGAACGCCTCCTCCCGCAGGCGTCCTTCCTCGGCGCCCTCCACGGCGAAGACCTCTCCCGCCTGTACGCCTCCCTCGACCTGTTCGTCCACACCGGCCCCTTCGAGACGTTCGGCCAGACCATCCAGGAGGCCCACGCCTCCGGGGTCGCCGTCCTCGCCGTCGACGCCGGCGGCGCCGCCGAACTCGTCGACCCCGGCGTCGACGGCACCCACTTCCCGGCCGGCGACCCCGCCTCGCTGGCGGGCCTGGTCGCGTCCCTGGCCGGGCGCCGGGACGTGCTGCGCCAGTGGGGCCGGCGCGGGCGCCTGAAGGTGCGCGGACGCACCTGGGAGGCCGAGGGCGACGCGCTCATCGAGCACTACGGGCGGGCACTCGTGCTGGGGCCGGCGCGCGCCTCGCGCCCAGCCGTCCCCACGGCTTGACGTACGACAGGACCGTCGAACCGAGGTAGATCAGCGAGGACACGACCGGCCCGTAGAGGACGCCGGCGTCCACCGTCCGCACCCGGTCCGGGTCCACGAGCGCGGCGAGCTCGTCCAGGCCCGGCAGGAGCGCGAACACCGTCGCCGCATACGCCGCGCACGTGAGCACGAGCTTGGTGAGCACCCACTTGTGCGACGGCCCCCACCGGGTGCCGAACATCAGGACCAGCCCGGTCGCGATCGCGACCGCGCCGATCGGCAGGGACAGGGTCGACGCCAGCGCGTCCATCGCGGTGCCGGCCGCGAACTGGTCGCCCGCGTCCGACGCGGTCACCGCCCGCACGGCCAGGACCAGCAGGCTCAGGCTCAACCCGAGCCAGGCGACCGACGAGGCGACATGGGCGACGATGAAGAACCGGTAGGCCGGTCGGCGTAGCTTTCTCATACCGTCCACGATCGCGGCCCGCCCCCAGGCGGCACATCCGCGCGCGGACGTATCCGCCCCTACGCCCGGGCGCGGACCCGCGCCTAGATCGGCTCCGCCGCCACCGCCGCGGTCGAGCGCCGCGCCCACCGCAACCCCGCCAGCGGGAACAGCAGCACCGACACCATCGCCGCACCGACCATCGCCGCCGCCACCGCCTCGCCCACCAGGCCCCGCTCCACCGCCGTCGCGGACGCGACCACCACGATCGGCAGCTGCGTCGCCGCGAACGCCGCCAGCGCCCGCCGGTCACCCCCGACGAGCGACCCGCGCGCGAACACCCACGTCACCGCGCCACGCACCAGCGCGAACGCGGCCAGGAACACCGGGATCAGCGCCAGCGCCACCGGCGAGCCCACCAGCGCGTCCAGATCGAACGTCACCCCCGTGTACACGAAGAACACCGGGACCACCGCCCCGAACCCGATCCCGTCCAGCTTCGACTGCACCAGCGCCTCCTCCCGCTCGTCCAGCGCCGACAGCAGCACGTGCATGCACACCCCCGCCGCGAACGCCCCCAACGCGATGTCCACCCCGATCTCCGCCGCCAGCAGCACCGACGCCAGCAGCACCAGCACCGACAACCGCACCGCCAGCTGCGCACTCGTCCCCAGCGTCGCCGACAGGAGCCGCCCCACCCGCGCCGACCGCCGCAGCGACCCGAACACCGCGGCCGCCACCGCCAACCCCACCAGCGCGATCACCAGCGTCGTGCGCCCCGAATGCGACCCCTCCGAGAAGCACAGCGCCAGCAGCGCGATCGGCGCGAACTCGCCCACCGCCCCCACCGCCATCAGATGCGGCCCCACCGGCCCCGCCAGCAGCCCCGAATCCCGCGCGATCGGCAGGATCGTCCCCAGCGCCGTCGAACACAACCCGATCGCCAGGATCAGCACCGCGCCCCCTGCACCGACCCCCCACAGCAGCAGCACCGCCAAAGCGAACGACACCGCCCAACCCAGCGCCGCGAACCCGATCGGCCGCCCCCGCACCGCCCGGAAGTCGATCTCGAACCCCGCCAGGAAGAACAGCATCGCCAACCCCAGCTGCGACACCGTCTCCAGCAGCACCCCCGTCTGCACCAGCCCCAGCACCTGCGGACCGATGAGCACCCCCAGCACGATCTCCACCACCACGCCCGGCAGCCGCACCCACCGCTCCACCCGGTCCACCAGCAGCGGCGCCGCCACCGCCGCCACCGCCAACACCAGCACCCCGTCCCAGTCCACGGCCGCAGCGTAAACCGCGCAACCCCCGCACGCCGCCCGTTCGGGGCCTAACCCCACCACCATTCGGGGGAGCAGCGGCACTACCGACCGGTAACCCGCGGACGTAGCCTCGAACCATGGCACTGGCACCCGCGTACACCCACCCCAAACCCCGCCTCCGCGGCTGGCTCCACCTCGGCGCCCTCCCCATCGCACTCCTCGCCGGACTCGCCCTCACCGCCACCGCCCCCACCCTCCCCGGCCGCCTCACCGCCGCGGTCTACACCGCCGCCTCAGCCGCCCTCTTCGGCGTCTCCGCCCTCTACCACCGCACCGACCTCCCCGACAAGACCACCGCCGTCCTCAAACGCCTCGACCACGCCAACATCTACCTCATCATCGCCGGCACCTACACCCCCATCGCCGCCCTCGCCCTCCACGGCACCCCCCGCACCGCCCTCCTCACCGTCATCTGGACCGGCGCCGCCCTCGGCGTCCTCTTCCGCATCCTCTGGCACGACGCCCCCCGCTGGCTCTACACCGCCCTCTACATCGTCCTCGGCTGGTCCGCCGTCGCCGTCACCCCGCAACTCCTCGCCGGCGCCGGCCTCGCCGCCACGATCCTCATCTACACCGGCGGCGTCCTCTACACCGTCGGCGCCCTCGTCTACGCCCTCAAGAAACCCAACCCCTCCCTCCAGTGGTTCGGCTTCCACGAGGTCTTCCACGCCTTCACCCTCGCCGCCTACACCGCCCAGTTCACCGCCGTCGCACTCGTCGTCCAAGCCGCCACCTGACCGATACCATTGCGGCACCCGACCACGAGGGGAGCGCCGCCATGAGCGACCGCCAGGCCAGAGGCGTCGACCGCGCCATCCAGGAAGCCGAAGCCCGCGGCGACTTCAAGAACCTCCCCGGCGCCGGCAAGCCCCTCCCCGGCCTCGACCGCCCCCTCCACGACGACTGGTGGCTCCACCAGCAGGCCGCCCGCGACCCCCTCGGCCCCGACGCCCTCCCGCCCGCCCTCCGCCTCGCCAAGGAACGCGAAGACCTCCCCGCCGCCCTCGACGCGCTGGCCGACGAGGCCGCGGTGCGCGCGGCGGTGGGGGAGTTGAACACGCGGATCCGCAAGGCGCTCATCGGCCCGGTCGAGGGCCCGCCGCTGCGGTTCGGGCCCGTCGACGCCGACGAGGCGGTCGCGGCCTGGCGCTCGCGCCGGTAGCGCACACCACAGCCCATGGACTTGACAGTGTCCAGTTCCCGGCGCACCCTTAACTTGACACTGTCAAGACCGGCTTCGCGCCCACCACCGAAGGCAGCCCCATGGCACCCATCATCACCCTCACCGCCGCCACCCTCCTCGCCCGCCTCGCCGGGCTCCTCGGCGCCGACGCCCTCGACGACTGGCAAATGTGCCTGCGCATCGGCCTCGCCGCCATGTTCGCCCTCACCGGCGCCGTCCACTTCGCGCCCAAGTTCCGCGACGACATGGTCCGCATGGTCCCACCGCGCCTGCCCGCACCCGCCGCGCTCGTCGCCCTCACCGGCGTCCTCGAACTCGCCGGCGCCGCAGGACTCCTCGTCCCCGCCACCGCACCCGCCGCCGCGGCCTGCCTCGCACTCCTGCTCGCCGCCATGTTCCCCGCGAACTACTCCGCCGCCAAGCGCGGCGTCCCCCTCGCCGGGAAACCCGCCACCCCCCTCGGCATCCGCACCGCCGAACAGGTCCTCTTCATCGCCCTGTGCGTCCTCGCCGCCCTCTGACGCACCCGGGGGAGGAGACGACGAAGGCCCGGACCCCCACCGGGTCCGGGCCGTGCCCACACCGCTAACGCTACCGCGCGCCCCAGCGTCAGATACGCGAACCCGAGCACACCGCGGTGACCCCGCAGCCACCAGGCACGATGCGCGTCCGCGGCCTCCCGGACCTCCGCGGCCCGCTCGTGGCGCGGATTCGCCTGGAGCCAGAACTCCTTGTCCGCCAGGAACTCGGACTCGAAGTCGTCCCATTCGGACTGCTCCACCGACTCGACCCGCAACGGCCGCAGGCCCGCCTCCACCGCCGCGTCCACCAGATCCGGCAGCGACACCCAGTCCGCGGCGGACGTCTCCGGCCACATCCGGGCCAGGTCCGCCTCCGACGGCTCCCGCGCCCACACCGCGTCCCCGAACAGCAGCCGCCCACCCGGCTTCACCAGCTCCGCCAGCGCCGCGACCGCCTCCGGGCCCGTCCCGAACGCGTGCGCCGCCCCGATGCACACCACCAGGTCCGCCGGCTCCGTCCACGCCTCGCCCCGGTACTCCACGAACTCGACCCGGTCGGCGATCCCGCGCCGGGCCGCACCCGCCCGGCCCCGCTCCAGCAGCTCCACGTCCGAATCGACCCCCACCGCCCGCGCGCCCGGGACCCGCTCGGCCACGCGCTGGAGCAGCTCGCCCCACCCGCACCCGATGTCGAGGATCGTCTCCGGCGCGAACGACGCGCACTCCGCGACCTGCCGGTCGAAGCGCCACGCGGCGATGGGGGAGTTGCAGTCGAGATGGCCGTACCGCGACGGCCCGTCATGAGAAGTCATCGCCGGGACCCTAGCAGCAACACCGCCCCCGGTCGACCGGATAACCTCACCCGCATGATCACCGTGCACGCGTACCTCTGGGCGCAGCCCGAACACCTCGACGCCTACCGCGACGGCCTGCGCGCCCTCCAGGCGTCCACCCTCGCCAACGACCCCGGCTGCCTCGCCTACCACTTCTGGGAGAGCGTCACCGAACCCGGCGCGTTCGTCTGCGTCGAAGCCTGGACCGACCGCACCGCCCTCCAGCACCACCTCGACGCACCCCACCACCGGGTCGGCTCGGCCGCCCTCGACGCCCACCGCGCCCGCCCCGCCGACGTCCGCGTCTACGAATCCGTCCCCACCGACCTCTGACGTCACACCCGGATGCCACACTCGCACCCATGACCGACCTGAAGACCACCCTCCAGCGCTACCTCCAGTCCGCCCGCGAAGCCCTCCTGTGGAAGCTCGACGGCCTGGGGGAGTACGACCTGCGCCGACCCCTCACCCCCACCGGCACCAACCTCCTCGGCCTCGTCAAGCACTCCGCCGCCACCGACGTCGAGTACTTCGGCACCGTCTTCGACCGGCCCTTCCCCGACCCGCCCGCCTGGTTCGCCCTCATCGAGTCCGTCCCCAACATCGAGATGTGGGCCACCGCCGACGAGACCAGCGAATACCTCACCGACCTCTACCGGCGCGTCTGGGACCACTCCAACGCCACCGTCGACGCCCTCGACCTCGACGCCACCGGCACCGTCCCCTGGTGGCCCGAGGAACGCCGCACCGTCACCCTCGGCCAGATCCTCGTCCACATGACCGCCGAGACCAACCGCCACGCCGGACACGCCGACATCGTCCGCGAGACCATCGACGGCGCCGCCGGACTCGGCGCCCGCAACACGAACCTCCCGCCCGCCGACCAGTACGACTGGACCGCCTACCGCGCCCAGGTCGAGCAGGCCGCCCGCACCGCCGCCGGCCTCTAGACCGCGCACCCAGACCGCGCACCCGGACACCGACGGGGCCCGGCACCACCGGGCCCCGAACCGGACAAAACCCCCGCCCACCGGCACGGGGGAGTACCCGAGCGGACTACTCCGGCGCCGGCACCGCCCGCGCCTCCGCCGCCAGCGCCCGCTCACGCCACGACCCCGCCTCACCACGCGCCTCCACCAGCGCCGCCTCCGCCGCCGCCGACCGCGACGCCAGCACCCGCTGATCCGCCACCGCGTCCGCGAACTCGCCCTGCAACCGCGACAGCGCCTCCGCCCGCTCCAGCGCCGCCGCCGACGCGTGCTCCGCATCCCGGCGCGCCACCGCCACCTCCGCCACCAGCGACTCCACCCGCGCCCGCTCACGATCGCGCTCGACCATCACTGACGACACCCGCGACTCGGCCCGCTCCAGCGCCGCCTCACCCGCACGCAGCGCCTCCGCCGCCTCCGCGGCCACCTCATCCGCCCGCGCCCGCGCCGCCGCCGCCTCACCGCGGGCCGCACCCGCCGCCCGCTCGGCCTCCTCGCGGCCCGCCACCGCCGCGTCCCGCTCCACCACCGCACCGGCGGCCTCGGCCCGCGCCAGCGACGCCTCCTCCACCGCCGCATCACGATCCGCCACCGCAGCCGCCGCCTCAGCGAGCGCCCGCTCGGCCTCCGCACGCGACGACTCCGCGTCCCGCACCGCCGCCACCCGCGCCGCCACGGCCTCCTTCGCCCGCGCCTCACCGGCAGCGGCCACCGCGGTCACCCGCTCGACCTCCGCCAGCGCCTGCGCGACCTCCTCGCGCAGCGCACCCGCCCGCGCCGCCACCTCGTCCCGCTCCGCCCGGGCCGCCGCCACCGCACCGGCGGCCTCGGACCGGACCTCCGCGATCCGCGCCTCCACCTCGGCCGGGTCGGTCTCGGCCCGCAGGGCCTCCGCGAGCGGCGCCAGCGCCGAGGACATCGACTGCTCGATCTGCTCGTACAGCTCCTCGGCCCGCGCCAGCGCGCCTTCGAGCCCGGGGGTGGCGCGGCGCAGCTCGCGCTGGCGCTTGGCCTGGGAGGCGCAGTCGCCGTCGGCGCAGTACAGGCGCGGGCGTCCGCGGCCGGGCTGCTGCGGGATCGGCGTGCCGCACCGCTTGCACAGCGTCACGAGCTTCGGGGCGGTCTGGGCGGTGGCATCTGTTTTCGTCATGCCCACATCCTAACATTATTTATTTCCGGTATTGATATTTAAATAATAGGAAAACAGGCGTGTCGCCTCCCGATGCATAACTCACGAGAAGTGCCGTTCCCGCAAGTTATAGGTGTGAGGACCCTGTGACGACCTACGGCGATCCGCAGCAGCGTTCGTCGGGTCGGTGGCCCTTTCGGCGCGATGGGCCCGCCGGGGCCGGCCCGGAGGACGGGCATGACGGGGACTCGCGGAGATCCCGGGGCGGATCCTGCGGAGGCGGGTCTCCGGGATTCGGCCGCCGGTGGCGGCGGGCGCTGCGACGATGGCGGGGAGATCGGGCGGAAGGAGTCTGCGATGGGTTCGATCCTCAATCCCTACGTGTCGTTCAACGGGAACGCGCGGGAGGCGATGGAGTTCTACCAGTCGGTGCTGGGCGGTGAGCTGAACGTGATGACGTTCGGGGAGTCGGGGGTGCCGGACGCCCCGGCGGAGCAGGTGATGCACGCGCAGCTGACCTCGTCTGCTGGGTACACGGTCATGGCGTCGGACACGCCGCCGGGGATGCCGTACGAGCCGGGCCGGAACATCGCGATCAGCCTCTCGGGCGACGACGGCGACGCGCTGCGCGGCTACTTCGCCGGCCTGTCCGAGGGCGGGTCGGTGAGCATCCCGCTGGAGAAGCAGATGTGGGGCGACGAGTTCGGGGCCCTGGTGGACCGGTTCGGGATCGCGTGGATGGTGAACATCGCCGGGAGCTAGTCCCCCGGTTAGCCCGGGATCGGGCGGCGCGGCACGTGGAAGACGGTGGGCGGACCCTGGGGTCCGCCCACCGTTGCTTGCGGGAATCGCGTCAGTTGATGCCGCGGGGGACGCGCCAGAACGCGAGGCCGATGAGGAGTGCGGCGAGACCGGCCGCGGCGGCGAACTCGGCCCACTGGAACGGCCAGTACCGGTCGGCGGGCTGGTAGGTGACGTCGAAGACGGCGCCGAGCGAGGTCATGCACTCGTCGGGGTGGAGCGTCTGCTGGTCGCACGCGGCGATGTCGTCCTCGTCGACCTCGGTGCCGTCGGCCTTGTAGACGGTGATGTAGTCGGACAGGACCCAGGCGTCGGTGATGGTGTAGCCCTGGATGCCGGCGCCGTGGGGGCCGATGCCGAAGGAGTCGATGGTGCCGACGGCGTTGGCGTCGGACCACGCGATGGTCTCGGTGACCGGTTCGGCGAAGTGGGGGCGGACGGCGGTCGCCATGAGCACCTGGAAGGCGATGAAGAGCGCGATGGTGACGGCCATGGCGAGGAGGGTCTTGCGGGCGAGGACGCCGACGGCGAGGCCGATGGCGAACGCCAGGAGCGCGTACCCGAACGGGGCGATGTCCCTGGCGGCGAAGGTGAGCGGTTCGAAACGGGAGGCGGCGACCTGGTCGTAGGGCGCGGCGGCCCAGGTGAGCAGGAGGCTGAGCGCGCCGGTGAGCAGGACGCTCACTCCCCCGACGAGGACGAGCTTGACGGTGAGCCAGCGGGTGCGGGTGACCGACTGGTTCCACACCAGGCGGTGGGTGCCGGTCTCGAGTTCGCGGGTGATGAGGGGCGCGCCCCAGAAGGCGCCCAGGAGCGCGGGGCCGGCGATGAGGACGAGGCCCAGGAGGAGCAGCGGGGTCCCGAAGGCGTCAGCGACGGCCCTGGCGGCCTGGCCGCATTCGGCGGTGCAGCCGGCGATGTCGCGGTCGTAGACCTCGCGGAGGTCGGCGCCGAGGTAGAGCAGGTAGACGGCGAGCGCGGCGAGGGCGGCGGCGGTCCACAGGGTCTGGGTGCGCATGTGGCGCCAGGTCAGCCAGATCATCGGGTGCTCTCCTGGAGGGTCGGGGCGCCGGTGCCTTGGGCGCGGTGGAGGTAGGTGAGGACCATGTCCTCGAGGCCGACGGGTTCGGTCTGCCCGAGCGTGTCGGGGCGGGTGCCGTTGCGGGCGTGGACGATGAGGGTGGTCTGGCGGTCGGTGTGCTCGGTGGCGATGACGTCGGTGCCGGCGGGGAGGGTGTCGAGGGTGCCGCGGGGGCCGACGACGCGGAAGTGGGCGGCGGTGAGGTCGTCGATGTCCCCCGCGACCTGGACGCGGGATTCGGCGAGGATGACGAGGTGGTCGCAGACGCGTTCGACGTCGGAGATCAGGTGGGAGGACAGGATCACCGACACGTCGATCTCGGCGACGAACTCCATGAGGTTCTGGAGGAAGGCGCGGCGCGCGAGGGGGTCGAGGGCGGCGACGGGTTCGTCGAAGATGAGCAGTTCGGGGCGTTTGGCGGCGGCGAGGGTGAGGGCGAGCTGGGCCTTCTGGCCGCCGGAGAGGCGTCCGGCCTTCTTGGCGGGGTCGAGGCCGATCTGCTTGATGCGGGCGTGGGCGAAGGGGCGGTCCCAGGCGGGGTTGAGCCGCTCCCCCAGCCGCAGGTGCTCGGCGACGGTGAGCTGGGCGTAGACGGGGGTGTCCTGGGCGACGAAGCCGACGCGGGCGAGTTGGGCGGTGTCGGCGGCGGGGCGGCGGCCCAGGACGTCGATGGTGCCGGAGGTGGGGCGGATGAGGCCGGCGGCGAGGGCGAGGAGGGTGGACTTGCCGGCGCCGTTGGGGCCGACGAGGCCGACGATGCGGCCGGCGGGGATGTCGAGGGTGGCGTCGGTGAGGGCCGGGTGGGGGCCGTAGCGCTTGGTGAGGGCGTCGGCGCGGATGACCGGGGTGTCCATGGTCCTGCTTTCGGGGTCAGGTCTTTCTGATCGTGGTGGCGAAGAGTGCGGTGATGGCGTCGTCGTCGAGTCCGGCGGTGCGGGCGCGGGTGATCCATCGGTGGAGTTCGGTCTTGAGTTCGGCGTGGGCGTCGAGGTCGCCGGCGGCGAGGGTGGCGGTGACGAAGGTGCCGCGGCCGGGTTTGGGGGCGACGAGTCCTTGGCGTTCGAGTTCGCGGTACGCCTTGAGGACGGTGTTGGGGTTGATGGCGATCTTGGCGACGACCTGCTTGACCGTGGGCAGCTGGTCCCCCACTGCGAGCATGCCGAGCCTGAGGGCCTGCTGGACCTGGTGGACGAGCTGCATGTAGGGGGCCACGCCGGAGCGCGGTTCGAGGTGGAAGTCGATCACGGTAACTCTATTTCACTAGGATGTTAGCACTATAGTGCCGCGGGTCGGCCGGTGTCAATCGCGGGGTGCCCGGTGGGGCTACCGGCGCTGGTCGCAGCCTTGGTTGCGGGGGTGGTCGCGGGCGGTGCGCTCGGTGCCGAACCGGTAGGCGCCGGTCCACCGGGCCATGACGAGCTGGGGGTCGCCGGCGGCGAGCTCGGCGAGGAACTTCGCGGCGCGGGTGCCGCGGAGGGTGGCGGCGGCCCGGCCGCGGTGGGTGATGACGACGGTCCCGTCCCCGCGCTCGCGGTGCGCGAAGCCCGCGGGGGCGCTCACGCGGCGGCCCTGGCGCGGCGGGAGCGGGCGACGGCGATCGCGGCGGCGATGCCGCCGAGGAACCCGAACAGGTGGGCCTGCCAGGAGATGTACGGGCTGGTCGGCAGCACGCCCCAGATGAGGGAGCCGTAGACGAGGACGATGAGCAGGGCGATGAGGAAGTCGCCGATCTTGCGCATGAACAGGCCGCGCGCGAGCAGGTACCCGAAGAGGCCGAACACGACGCCGGAGGCGCCGACGGTCACCGAGTGCGCCGGGGACAGCAGCCACACGCCGAGGCCGGAGACGACGAGCGCGGTGGCGAGGGCGGCCCACATGCCGGCGCGGTCGCGCAGGGCGCAGACGACGCCCATGACGGCGAGGGGCACGGTGTTCGCGGCGAGGTGCGCGGCGTCGGCGTGCAGGAACGGGGCGGCGACGATCCCGGGGACGAGACCGTCGAGGGTGCGCGGGGTGATCCCCCACATCGTCAGGTGCGCGGGGAGGACGAGGTCGGCGACGAGGACCGCCCACAGGAGGGCGATGAGCGCGCCCCAGGTCGTGAGCGCGCGCCGCACGGGGTGGGCGGGGCGGGGTTCGGGTGCGGCCGGGAGGGTCAATGCGGCTCCTGCGGGAAGGGGTTCGGGGCTTCGCCTCGGGAAGCCGGTCCCTGGAAGCGTAGTCGGGGCGTGCGCGCAGTGCCGAATCGATACGGAACTCAGATAGTATGGAATCCGTATCATCTTTGCGTGAGGAGAGACCCCCATGAGACTCGCACTGGCAGCGGCCACGGGCGCGACGGGCCGCCTGGTCCTGTCGCAGGCCCGCGACGCCGGACACGAGGTGACCGCCCTGGTCCGGTCGCCGCAGAAACTCCCGCCGGGCGTGCCGTTCGCGCGCACCGACTTCGCGGCACCGGACCCCGACGCGCTGGCGAAGGCCCTGGACGGCGCGCACGCGGTCGTCTCGGCACTGGGCGCGACCGGCAGGCACGACGCCGGGGTGGCCGCTACCGGGACCGCCGCGCTCCTCGACGCCATGCGCGCCACCGGGGTCCGGCGGCTGGTGGTGCTGTCGGCGGCGCCGATCGGGACCGTGCCGACCGCGGCGCGCCCCGACAAGCCGCGCACCGACCCCGGCGACGGGCCGCTGCTGCGCCTGGTCACGCCGATCGTCAAGCGGGCCCTGGCCGCGCACTACGCGGACCTGGCCCGCATGGAGGACCTGGTGGTGGACTCGCGTCTGGACTGGACGGTGGTCCGCCCGCCGCGCCTGACCGACGTCCCGGCGAAGGGCGCCTGGCGCACCGCCGAGGGCGCGCAGCCGCGCAACGGGTGGACGCTGGGCCGCGCGGACCTGGCCGCGGCGATGCTCGCGGCCGCGGCCGATGCGGACGCGGCCGGGAAGGTCCTGGGCGTCGCCTACTGACGGCCCGCGAGGTCGTCGGTGGCCGCCTGCCCGGCGGCGGTGACGCGGGCGAGGAAGCCCGCGATCGTCTCCAGCTGCGCGGGGTCGAAGTCGCCGCAGATCGCGGCGATGGCCCCGCGCAGCGGCTCGTAGTGGGCCCGGACCGCCGCGGACCGGTCGGGGTCGGCGGTCAGGTGCACGGCGCGCCGGTCGGTGGGGACCCGGTCGCGGCGGATCCACCCGGCGCTCTCGAGCCGGTCGAGGACCCCGGTGACCGTGGCGGGGTGCAGGTCCGCGGCGCGGGCGAGCGCGGAGGGGGTGAGGGGTCCGGTGCGGCCGATGAGGTCGAGGCATTCGAGGTCGACGTCTTGGAGGCCGAGGCGGTCGGAGACCTGGTGGTTGAGGAGGCGGAGTTGGACGGTGAGGGCGCGCAGGAGTTCGGTGACGTGCTCGGCGGGGTCGGGCGCGGGTTGCATGGTGCGGTGCTCCTGCTGGTCGGGTCGGGGGTCCAGGATAGGCGAGGGGGCGGGTGCGGGGGTCTGGGTGGTAGGTTCTCGCGGTGGTGCTTAGGCTGTTGAGGTTTGTGGTGCCGGTGGCGGCCGCGGGTGCGGTGCTGCTGGCCGGTTGCGGTGCCGCTGAGGGCGGCTCGGATGAAGGGGATGTCAGCGTGGTGCAGATCAGTGACGGTGTCGAGGTGTCGGTGTCGGAGGACACGGGTGCGCGTCCGGTGGTGACGGTGCCGGGGGGTGCGGCTCCTGCGGGGCTGTTCGTCCACGACGTGGTGGAGGGTTCGGGTGCGGAGGCGGTGGCCGGGGATGCGGTCGCGGTCCAGTACGCGGGGTTCAACTGGTCGAACGGCAAGGAGTTCGACGCGTCGTGGAACCGTGGGGCGCAGCCGTTCACGGTGTCGCCGCTGGGTTCGGCGCCGGTGATCCAGGGCTGGAACGACGGGCTGGCGGGTGCGCAGGTCGGTGACCGGCGCCTGATCGTGATCCCGCCGGAGCTGGGGTACGGTGCGGCGGGTGCGGGCGGTGTGATCGGCCCGAACGAGACGCTGGTGTTCGTGGTCGACGTGGTGTCGATCAACGGCAAGTCGTAGTCGCGGTTTTCGGAGGGGCCGTCCCGGTGGGGCGGCCCCTCCGGTGTGTTCAGCCTCCGGCGATGGAGGGGAGGATCTGGATCTCGCGGCCGTCGAGGGGGGTGTCGAGTCCTTGGAGGCGGCGGGACTCCTCGTCGCCGATGTAGACGTTGACGAAGCGGCGCAGGCGCCCGGACTCGTCGCGCAGGCGGCGGCCGAGGCGTGGGTGGGCGGCGGCGACGGCGTCGAGGAGGTCGGCGAGGGTGGCGTGCTCGTCGAGGTCGACGGTGAGGTGGCGGGCGCCGCCGCACTCGGAGGCGAGTGCGGCGGGGATCTTGACGTCGGTGCTCATGCGGTGACCATGGCGCGGACGCAGAGGACGTCGGGCAGGTGGGCGGCGACCTGGTGCCAGTGGCCGTCGTCGGCGGCGGCCCAGACGTCGCCGCAGCGGGTGCCGAAGTACCAGCCAGGGTCGGCGGGGTCGCCGTCGGTGCAGGCGCCGTCGCGCATGACGGTGCCGTAGTAGTTCTCGTCGGGCAGGCCGTGGGCCCAGGAGGTCCAGTTCTCGCCGTTGTCGGTGGTGCGCCAGGCGGCGATGCGGGCGTTCGGCGGGGTGCGGTCCATGGCTTCGCCGACGGGCCAGGCGAGGACGGTGCCGGGCCGGGTGGGGTGGGCGACCATGGCGAACCCGAAGTTGGTGGGGAGGGTGGCGGAGATGTTCGTCCAGCCGCCGTCGGGTCGGTCGGCGCGGTAGGCGGGGCCGTGGCTCTGGGCGAAGAGGGTGCCGGCGGCGTCGCGGGTGACCTTGTGGATGCACTGGCCGGATTCGGGGGCCTCGTCGGGTCCGTAGTCGACGGTGATGCCCTTGGTGATGCCGTTCCAGGTGGCGCCGTCGTCGGTGGTCTGGTAGATGCCGCCGGAGGAGATGGCGACGGTGAGCTTCCCGGGTTCGCCGGGGTGGGTGACGATGGTGTGGACGGCGGGTCCGCCGGCGCCGGAGGCCCAGGTGGTGTGCTGGGGGTGGTCCCAGAGGGCCTGGTTGAAGGTGAAGGTGCGGCCGGCGTCGTCGGAGGTCCAGAGGCTGGTGGGTTCGACGCCGGCCCAGACGCGGTCGCCGGGGCCGAAGGCGAGCTGCCAGACGCGTTTGACGGTGTTGGTCTCGGGGCTGTCGGGCTGGTCGATGCCGGCGGTCTCGGAGAAGTCGAGGGGCCGGTACGGGAGGTCCTGGGGGAAGGCCATGGGGGCGTGCTCGGGTTCGTCCCAGGTGCGGGCGGCGTCGTCGGAGCGCCAGATGGAGGGGCCGAAGAAGGTGGAGGCGCCGACGAGGACGCGGCCGGTGGCGGGGTCGCAGGCGGCGGCGTAGATCTCGGCGACGGCGGTGAAGCCGTCCTGGTCGAGTTTGGCGGGGCCGTCGACGGACCAGTGGACGCGGTCGTCGCTGGTGGCGGTGAACAGGCCCTTGCGGGTGCCGATGAGGACGAGGTAGGCCATGGCGGGCTCCTTTGCCGTGCGGTCGAGGCTGTGGTCCCCCATCGTCGCGCCCGGGTGTGACGTTTTCAGGCGGTTCCGCGGTTTCGGAGGTCGGCGGTGATGCGCGCGGCGGTCTGGTCGGGGGTGGCGCGGGTGTTGTCGACGACGGTGGTGGCGTCGGCGAGCCATTCGGTGAGGGCGGTCTCGTAGGGGTCGCGGTGGTCGAGGCGCCACTGGCGGGCGCCGGGTTCGTCGGTGTCGTGTTCGACGCGGTGGGTGAAGGTGTCGCGGTCGGTGTGGAGGGTGTAGGCGCGGACGGGGATGGCGTGGTGGGCGAAGCCGTCCATGAGTTCGGTCCAGTACTCGCGCTGGAGGACCGACTGCGGGATGACGAGGGTGCCGCCGGCGTGGTCGAGGACGTGGCGGGCGGTGGCGACGGTGAGGGCGCGCCAGGCCGGGAAGTCCTTGAAGTCGTCGTGGGGCAGGTCGCCGATGACGGATTCGAGGAGGGCGCCGACGTGTTCGGCGTCGAAGAGCCGTGCGGGGAGCGCGGTCTGGAGGAGTCGCGCGGTGGTGGTCTTGCCGGAGCCGAAGGTGCCGTTGAGCCAGACGATCATCCGGGGGAATCTAGCAGAGGCGGCGGTGGTTCGGTGGCCGTGATCGTGTTACGTTGCGGACAGCTGGGGCACCCTGGCCCCGACCCCGCCCGGTACTCCAGTAAGGACGAAGTGATGCGCGCTTCCCGTCTCGCCCTGTTCCTGTCCCCTGCCCTGCTCGTGGTCGCGACCGGCTGCGAGAGCTTGTCTGATGCGATCGACGACCTCCCGTCGGGGGGCGGGTCGGCGGCGCCGGCCGAGTTCGCGGACACGGCGCCGTTCTCGGTGACCGTCGATCCGGCGGTGCTGACCTCCGACATCGAGGCCCTGACGGTGGCCGAGGAGGAGAACGGCGGCTACGACCGGTCCCTGTTCCCGCACTGGAAGGACGACGACGGGAACGGGTGCGACGCCCGCGACGACGTGCTGGTGGCGCAGGACCGGTCGGGTGGGCTGACCGAGGCCGACTGCGATGCGGCGATGACCGGCGAGTGGGTGTCGATGTACGACGGCGAGACCGTCACCGAGTCCGGGGACATCGACATCGACCACTTCGTGCCGTTGAAGGAGGCGTGGGGTTCGGGGGCGGTGAACTGGACGACCGAGGACCGGCAGTCGTACGCGAACTGGCTGGGGAACTCGTGGCACCTCATCGCGGTGACCGCGTCCTCGAACCGGTCCAAGTCGGACCAGGACCCCGCGGAGTGGATGCCCGAAGATGAAAGTGTCTGGTGCGCTTACGTGTGGGCGTGGGTCGAGGTGAAGAAGGAGTGGTCGCTGACCGTGGATGAGGCGGAGCGGACGGCGCTGCTCGACGTCGCCGCCGGCTGCTAGCCGAACGCGAGCGGTACGAGGCCGAGGCGGGTCGCCTCGGCCTTTTCGCTGGGCGGGAACGGGTCCCGGCCGGTGGCTTTGGCGATGAACGCGACCGGGTCCCCGCCGAGGGCCGCCAGCGCGGTGGTGTGGCCGGGTCCGAGGAGGAGGCGGGTGAGGGTGTGGCGGGCGTCGGGGGTGGTCCAGCGGGGGGTGCCGAGGGCGTCGGCGAGGTCGATGCCGTGGACGGCGGTCTCGACGACGCGGGTGGTGAGGAAGTCGGTGAGGGTCATGTGGTCGCCGTGGCGGGTGGTGACGCGGCGGCCGGGGGGTTGGGTGGCGCAGCGGGCGAGGACGCGGGCGGCGGTGGTGGTGAAGGCGGCGGCGATGCCGGGCCCGGCGTCGCGTGCGGCCGAGGTGGCGGTGTCGACGCGGGTGGTGTTGGCGGCGTTGGAGTAGCGGTGGTCGGGGGTGAAGTAGCCGGCGGCGGTGACGGTGGCCGCGGGCGGTTCGGGGGCGTCGAGCATGGGGTCGAGGCGGGCGAGGGCGCCGGTGACGTGGGCGGTGAGTGCGGCGGCGTCCCATGGGGTGCAGCGGGTGGGGGTGTCCCAGGCGGTGACGGTGTCGAGGGCCTGTGCCATGCGGGCGGTCTCGGCGGCGAGCGCGGTGAGGGGCGGCGGTGGCATCATGGGGCCTGATCATATTCCCCTGTCGACGGGAGTTCTCGATGTCGCATCCGCTCGCTTCGTACGCCGCGGTGGTCCGTCCGGTGGTGGACCGGTTGCATGTGGGGGTGCGGCACGCGTCGCGCCCGGCGGTGCGGGAGTTGTACGCGCCGTTGGGGCTGCTGCCGGGGTTGGAGATCAATCTGCTGTACGCGATGCTGGACCATCCGGTGCCGGAGGCGGCGGTGGCGGCGCGGATGGTGTACCTGCCGTTCGCGGCGGGTGCGGAGGAGGCGCGGGGTCTGGCGGTGCGGTCGGGCGGGTCGTGGGATTGGACCGAGCGGGGCCGGGAGCTGGCGGTGGGGGTGGAGGGGGCGCTGGCCGCGGCGGCGGAGGCGCTGTGGTCGTTCACGCCTTCGCCGGCGCTGGCGGGGGTGTCGGCGGTGGAGGCGGCGCTGCCGCTGGTGGGCCGGCTGCTGGAGGCCGGGGCGGCCAGAGGGGGCCCGGTGTTCGCGGCGTTCACGCCGACGTGGGAGGCGCCTGGGGCCTCGGCGGCGGGGCTGCTGGTGTCGCGGTTGGAGGCGCTGCGCCATCACCGGGCGGACGCGCACCGGGCGGCGTGGGCGGCGGCGGGCCTGTCGGTCGACGAGGTCGTGGCGCTGGAGTCGGGGCCGATGTGGGAGCAGGTGGAGGCGGAGACGAACCGTCTCGATGCGCCGATCTACGAGGCGCTGGACGCGCGGGAGCGGCTGGTGCTGCTGGGCGCGCTCGGGGCGCTCGGGGACGGGCTACGGCCCGAATAGGGTCGACCGGCGCGGAGCGGGTAGGTTCGCTGCCATGACCGATGAGGCTTGGGAAGCGCGCTGCGCGGCGCTGTGGGAGCGGCTCGACGCGATGGGCCGCGAGGAGTTCGTGCAGGCCATGAAGGACCTCGCGGCCGAGTGCGGCGACGAGGCCGTGGGCCTGTTCGAGGTCGGCGGCGCGCACGACTCGACCGGGTTCACCGAGGACGCGGTCGGCTACTACGAGCGGGCCGTGGCCGCGGGCCTGTCGGGGGTGCGGCGGCGCCGCGTGTCGATCCAGATGGCGTCCTCCCTCCGCGAGACCGGCCGGCCCGCCGAGGCCCTGGCGGTGATCGCGGACGAGCGGGCGCGCGGCTCGGACGCCTACGACGGGGCGCTGGCGATGTGCGAGGCGCTGACGCTGGCGAAGCTGGGACGCGACCGGGAGGGCCTGTCGGTGGCGTTGACGGCGCTGGCGCCGCACCTGCCGCGGTACCAGCGGTCGACGGTGAACTACGCGCGGGGCCTGGTCGGCCTGGACCCGGTGGCGTGACGCGGCCCCGGGAGGTCAGGGGCGGGTCAGGCGCAGGGCCAGCGCGGTCCTGTCGGCTTCGGTTCCGGCGGGGATGCGGGCGATCTGGAACCCGTACTCGGTGTAGGCGTCCAGGTGGACCTGTGCGAACGCGCGGGCCTCGGGGAGGCTGATGCGCCGCACCGCTGTCGGGGTGAGCGTGTCGAGGAGGTCGACGAAGAGGACCGTCGGCGCGTAGTCGGCGGCGGCGCGGTCGAGTTCTGCGGCGAGGACGGGGCCGACGGGGTGGCCGAGGAAGCGGGCCAGCGCGAGCGTGCAGACCGGGGACCGGTCGAAGTACTGGTCGGGGCCCGGGAGGCGGTCGGCGTCGTGTCGGCGGTCGCGTTGGAGGGCGGCGGTGGCCTCGCAGAATCCGGGGTCGGTCCAGGGTCTGGGGTCGCCGGCGGCCTGGGCGGTGCGGATGAGGTCGGTGGCGGCTTCGGCGACGACGGTGCGCCCGGTGCGGGCGAGGCGGTCGGCGATGGTGGTCTTGCCGGCGCCGGGGGCGCCGGTGAGGATGTGGCGGCGCACAGGCGGCCCCTTCACAGGTCGGCGGCGGTGGTGACGGTGATGCGGTCGGCCGGGTCGAGGTGGCGGGCGAGGCGGGCGGCGGCGGTGCGGTAGAGGTCGGCGGCGGCCCGGCAGGCGGTGTCGTGGGGGGCGGGGGCCAGGCCGGTCGCGGTGTCCCACGCCCGGGCCCAGGCGGGGCCCTCGGTGCGGGCGAGGGCGTCCCAGAGGTCGTTCTCGGAGCCGTAGAGGAGCCGGTTCGCGGCGGCCATGGGGACGGCGAGCGCGAGCGCGAGGATGAGCCGGTTCGCGGCGGCGGCCCGGGCGCGCCCGAGGGCGAGCATGCCGTGGACCTTGTGGACCTCCTCGGCGAGGCCGACGAGTTCGCCGGCGGCCCACTCGTCGGGGCGCTCGACCTCGTCCCAGGTCCAGGCGTGCGCGTGTTCCTGGAGGTCGTGGAGGATCCCGTCGGGGTCGGCCAGGAGCCGGGCGGTGCGCCAGGCGGGGACGGCGGCGCCGGCCTCCCTTGGTCGGGTCAGGGCCGCGGCGAGGTCGGCGGGAGTCTTGCGGGTGAGGGTGACCATGCGGCCTTCGACGTGCAGGACGCGGGTGCCGGGGTCCGTGCGGGCGGCGGCGATGAGGTCGATGTCGGAGTGGGGGTGGTCGGTGCCGGTGGCGACCGAGCCGACGAGGGCCACGGCCAGGGCGTCGGGTTCGGCCGCGGCGGTCCGGGCGGCGATGGCGAGGGCGCGGTCGCGGTGGTGCACCAGCGGAGTATGGCGGCTCGAGCGGATGCGGGTCGAGTCGTTTTCCCGGCGGCGGGCGCTAGGCGACGGACTTGTAGTAGGCGATCTTGCCCAGGAGGTAGTCGCGTTTGGCGACGAGGTCGGCCATGCGGGCGTCGACGGCGGTCCGGTGGTCCTCCAGGAGGGCGATGCGCTCGGCGATGGTGTGGTCGCCGTCGCGGACGAGGGTCGCGAAGCGGTGCATCTGCTCCACGGGCATGCCGGTGTCGCGCAGGCACTTGAGGACGCCGAGCCATTCGAGGTGCTCGTCGTTGAAGCGGCGCTGGCCGGTGGCGGTGCGGGCGATGTCGCCGATGAGGCCGATGCGCTCGTAGTAGCGGAGGGTGTCCATGGTGAAGCCGGAGCGGCGCGCGCACTCCCCGATCGTGTAAGCGTCGGCCGTTGAGGTGGTGTCCACGCCCTCCGAGGATAGTCGCCGCCCCCGCCGGGGTGGGGCACGGGCACTGGCCTGCGGGTTTGCGTTGGAGTCCACTCCAGGTCCTAGCGTCGTCGGGGTAGGGAACGACGAGAGGGGACCGCTGTGGAGCGGATCGCATTGGGACCGGACGCCGTGGGCGTGTCGCGGCTGTGCCTGGGGGCGATGGCCCTGGGCACGCAGCAGGACGAGGAGCTGAGCTTCGCGATCCTGGACCGGTTCGTGGAACTGGGCGGGAACTTCATCGACACCGCCAACTGCTACATGTTCTGGGAGGGCGACGGCACCGGGGACCGGTCGGAGCTGCTGCTGGGCCGGTGGTTCGCCGCCCGCGGGAACCGGGACGAGGTGGTGCTGGCGACGAAGGCCGGGCGCCGGCCGACGTTCTTCGGCGGGGGCATGGACCACTCCGAGCCGCTGTCGCGGGAGCGGATCGGGGCCGCGCTGGACGAGTCGCTGGCGCGGCTGGGCACCGACCGGGTGGACCTGTTCTGGGCCCACCGCGACGACCGGGACACGCCCCTGGAGGCGACCGTCGCCGGGTTCGACGACGCGGTGCGGGCCGGGAAGGCCCGCATGGTCGGGGCCTCGAACTACACCGCGTGGCGCGTCGAGCGGGCGCGCGGCGTCGCAGCGGCGTCGGGTGCGGCGGCCTATACGGCGATGCAGAACCGGTACTCGTACCTGAAGCCGCGTCCGGGGGCGGTCCTGCCCGAGGGCGGGCACGTGCACGCCGCGGTGGAGGACCTCGACTACCTGGCGCACACGCCGGGGACGGCGCTGCTGGCGTACTCCTCGCTCCTGTCGGGCGCGTACGTGAAGAAGCCCCTGGGCGAGCACTACGCCCACCCGGGGACCGACGCGCGGCTCGCGGTGCTCGACGAGGTCGCCGCCGAGACCGGGGCGACCCGCAACCAGGTGGTGCTGGCGTGGCTGTGCGCGCACGAGGCGCCGATCGTCCCCCTGGTGGGGGTGTCGTCGGTCGCGCAGCTGGAGGAGGCCGTCGCCGGGGTCGCGCTCAAGCTGGAGGCCGGGCAGCTCGCCCGCATGCACGCCGCCGCCTAGCGCGGGGGTCTTCAGCCGAGGAAGGAGAGCCGGACGGTCCGGTCGGGGTTGTCGCGGTTGGTGTCCACCAGGAGCACCGACTGCCACGTGCCCAGGGCGAGCCGTCCGGACACCACCGGGAGCGTCGCGTGCGGGGCGACCAGGCCGGGCAGGACGTGGTCGCGGCCGTGCCCGATCGACCCGTGCTGGTGGCGCCACCGGTCGGTGCGCGGCAGCAGGTCCCCGAGCGCGTCGAGGAGGTCCTCGTCGGACCCCGCGCCGGTCTCGATCACCGCGATCCCGGCCGTCGCGTGGGGCACGAACACGTTCAGCAGGCCCTCGCGGGCGCCGATCGAGGACAGGAAGCCCTCGCAGTCGCCGGTGAGGTTGCGGACGCACTCGCGCCGTCCGGTGTGGACCTCGAGGGTCGTGGTGTGGAACGCCGCGCTCATGGGGGCGATCCTCCCACGGCGGGCCGGGCCCGGCCGGAGCGGGCGCGGGCCGGATCGCGGTGCGGTCGTGGCATGTCGGCCCCGTCGTCTAGGGTGGGGCCATGGCAGGCAGCGGGGCGGGCAAGTCGTCGGCAGGCAAGTCGTTGGCGGGCACGTCGTTGTCGGGCATCGACTGGAGCGACCGCACCGTCGTCGTCTCCCCCAACGCCGACCCGTACCGGGCCTATCTGGACTCCCTCGGCTCGGCCGAGTCCCGGCGCACCATGCGCGGGTGCCTCGACCGCATCGCCCAGCTCCTGTCCGGCGACGCCGACACCACCGGCGAGGGCCAGCCCTGGCACCTGCTGCGCTACGAGCACACCTCCCGGCTGCGCGCGGCCATGATCGACGCCGGCTGGTCGGGCGCGTACGTCAACAAGCACCTCGCGGCCCTGCGCCGCGTCCTGAAGGAGGCGTGGCGGCTCGACCTCATGGCCGCCGACGACTACCAGCGCGCCTGCGACCTCCAACCGGTCAAGGCCACCCGGCTCCCGGTCGGCCAGCAGGTCGACGGCGAGGCCCTCGGCGCGGCCCTGTACGCGTGCGACGCCGACCCCGGGCCCGCCGGGGCCCGCGACGCCGCCGTCCTCGCCACCCTCTACTCCACCGGGTGCCGCAGGAGCGAGATCGCCTCGATGCGCCTGGCCGACTACGACGCCTCCGAGCGCGCCATCCGCATCGTCGGCAAGGGCAACAAGGAGCGCGCCGTCTACGTCACCGAGGCCGCCCAGGCCCGCATCGAGCGGTGGATGGCCGTGCGCGGCAACACCCCCGGGGCCCTGTTCTGCCCCATCAACAAGGCCGGGGCCCTCCGCAGGAGCGGGAACCAGCTCTCGGGCATGACCGGGCAGGCCATCGCCGACCTTCTGACGAAGCGGCTCGTGGAGGCCGGGCAGCGCCGACACACCCCCCACGACTTCCGCCGCACCTTCATCGGCGAGCTCCTCGACGCCGGCGTCGACCTCGCCATCACCCAGTCCCTGGTCGGCCACGCCTCCCCCGCCACCACCGCCCGCTACGACCGGCGCCCGGCCCGCCGCTCCCGCGAGGCCGTCGACCGCCTCCAGCTGCCCGAATCGTGATGTCGATTTCTGGCTAGCCGCGGCCGGCTCCAGGGGGCAAGCTGGTACCCATGGCCGATCTTCAGATCCTCGGCAACGAGGAGCAGCTCCAGGCAGCCGTCGCCGGACGCGACGCCCGCTTCGACGGCTGGGTGTTCCTGGCGGTCACCTCCACGCGCATCTACTGCCGGCCCTCCTGCCCGGCCGTCAAACCCAAGCGCGAGCACCAGCGGTTCTACGCCTCCGCGGCCGCCGCCCAGGACGCCGGGTACCGCGCGTGCAAGCGGTGCCGGCCCGACGCCTCCCCCGGGTCCCCGGCCTGGGACTGGCGCTCGGACGTGTGCGCGCGGGCGATGCGCCTCATCGGCGAGGGCGTGGTCGACCGCGAGGGCGCCGCCGGGCTCGCCCGGCGCCTGGGCTACTCCCTGCGCCAGTTGGAGCGGCTGCTGGTCGCCGAGGTCGGCGCCGGGCCCGCCGCCCTCGCCCGCGCCCAGCGGGCCCAGGTCGCCCGCACCCTCATCGAGAACACCGACCTGCCCATGGGCCAGGTCGCGTTCGCCGCCGGGTTCGCCTCCATCCGGGCGTTCAACCGCGTCGTCGCCGAGGTCTACGCCTGCTCCCCCACCGAGCTGCGCGCCAAGACCAGGACCCGGCCCGCGGGGGGCGGGGCGATCACCGTGCGCCTGGCCTACCGGGAGCCGTTCGAGCCCTCGAACCTGTTCGGGCACCTCGCCGCCGCGGCGGCCCCCGGCGTCGAGGAGTGGCGCGGCGGCGCCTACCGGCGCACCCTGCGCCTGCCCGGCGGGCCCGGCATCGCCGCCCTCACCCCCGGGCCCGGGTACGTCGAGGCCCGGCTGCGCGTCGCCGACCTGCGCGACGTCACCGCCGCCGTCGCCCGCTGCCGGCGCATGCTCGACCTCGACGCCGACCCGTGCGCGCCCGCCGAGGCGCTCGCCGGCGACGGCGTCCTCGGGCCCCTGGTCGCCAAGACCCCGGGCCGACGCGTCCCCCGCAAGGCCGACGCGCCCGAGTACGCCGTGCGCGCCGTCATCGGCCAGCAGGTCTCCACCGCGTCCGCGGCCACGATCGCCGCGCGCCTGGCCGAGCGGTACGGCGAGACCGTCGAGGACCCCGACGGCGGCCTGACGCGCCTGTTCCCCGACTCATCGGCCCTCGCCGAGGCCGACCCCGCGGACCTGCCGATGCCCGGCGGGCGCAAGCGCACCGTCCTGGCCCTCGCCGCGGCCCTCGCGGAGGGCCGCGTGGAGCTGGGGCCGGGCGCGGACTGGGCGGCCGCGCGCGAGCAGCTGGCCGCGGTCCCCGGCGTGGGGCCGTGGACGGTGGAGATGATCGCCATGCGCGCCCTGGGCGACCCCGACGCGTTCCCGCTCACCGACCTCGGCGTCGCCAAGGGGGCCGCGTCGCTCGGCCTCGGCGCCGGCAAGGCCCTGGAGGCCCGGTCGCAGTCGTGGCGGCCGTGGCGCGCCTACGCCGTCCAGTACCTGTGGGCGGCCACCGAGCACCCGACGAACCGGACCCCCGCGGGCCCGGCCCGCAACGACGACCAGACACGAGAGAAGGCGAGCGCATGATGCGCACCGATGCGCGGCACGTGAAGTTCGAGTCCCCGCTGGGGCTGATGGCGGTCTCGGCGGTCGAGGAGGGCCTGACGTACGTCCACATGGGCGTCGAGGAGATGAAGGACGCCTGGGGGCCCGAGGAGCCCACGCCGGTCCTGGCCGCCGCCGAGGAGCAGCTCCTGGCGTACTTCGCGGGCGAGCTGAAGGACTTCGACCTGCCGCTGGCGGCCGAGGGCACCGGGTTCCAGCACCGGGTGTGGGCCGAGCTGGTCCGCATCCCCTACGGCGAGACCTGGTCCTACCTGGACGTCGCCCAGAACCTGGGCGACCCGAAGGCGGTGCGGGCCGTCGGGCTCGCGAACGGGCGCAACCCGATCGCGATCGTCGTCCCCTGCCACCGGGTGATCGGCTCGAACGGGAAGCTCACCGGGTACGCCGGGGGCCTGTGGCGCAAGGAGTGGCTGCTGGGCCTGGAGCGCGGCGAGCCCGCGCTGTTCGCCTGATCAGATCAGGGTGACGGTGAGGCGCACCTCGACCGCGTCCTCGGTGACGATGATCGTCGCCGCGTAGCAGACCTCGTCGGTGCACCCGGCCGGGATGACGCCCGAGGCGGTCCCGGCCGGCGTCACGCCCGCCAGGAGCGGGGCGTCCATGCCGTTGCCGTCGATGAACTCCCCGAACGCCTCGGCCGGCACCGCGATCGTGGCCTCGGCCCGGTCGCCCGGCATGGGCGGCTGGGCCTGCGACAGGTCCGCGTCGATCACGTCGGTGCCGTCGGGGAGGGTCAGGTGCACGGCCTCCTCGACCGCGTCCGCGGAGGGCTGCGGGCCGCCTTCGAGCGCCCACGCGACGCCCCACACCGCGGCCAGGAGCCCGGCGAGGACCACCAGCAGCCACGCGGCGGCCGCGAGGGCGCGGCGCACGGTCGGAGCCGGCGGGGCCATGGCCGCGACCGGGCCCGGCTCCCGTTCGCTGGCGCGTGCCGCTCGCATCACAGGCCGCTGATCGACCCCGGGGCCCGCTCGGTGCGGGCCAGCGCCCGCACGAGCGCGGCCTGCCCGTGCCGGGCCGCCGCCAGGTGCGCCAGGAGCGCGGCGGCGGTCGCGAACGCCTCGTCGTCGAAACCGGGCGTGTCCAGGCCGGTGGAGTAGGCGAGGTCGTCGGCGTGGACGACGAGTTCGAGGATCCGGGTGGTCAGGAAGTGGTCGAGGCGCATCGCGTACGGCCAGCGCGTGTTCCCGGTGGTGTGCGCGGGGGCCAGGAGCGGGAGTTCGGCGGCGAGGCGCTGGAGGGCCGCGGAGGTCGCGGTGAGGACCGCGGCGTGCCCGGCCTGCGCGGCGTGTTCGCCGCCGTCGCGGATGGCGGTGTTGTAGTCGCCGGCGATGTCGGCGCCGACCCAGGGGGCCTGCCGGTAGTGGTCGTGGAGGCCGGTGACGGGTTTGCCGTCGTGGTCGGCGTCGAGGGCGGCGGTGACGGCGGTGATCTGCTGGGCGAGGTGGGCGGCGAGGCCGCCGACGGTGAACCCTTCGAGGGCGGAGGGCTCGGTCCACTGGTCGGCGACGGCGTCGTCGGCGACGAGCGCGAGGCCGGTCGCGGCGGCGGCGAGGTACTGGTGCCTGGTGTCGGTCATGGTGCCCTTCCCGCTACTGCATGGAGACGTGGACGTGGTTGGTGTGGTCGCCGGCGGGGGTGCCGTCCTGCCCGGAGTAGGAGCGCCAGCCGCCGCCGGAGGACCAGAACTGGCGGTACCAGATGACGTACTCGACGCCGAGGGCGTCGGCGTTGTTGACGTACCAGGCGGCGAGCTGGTCGCCGTAGGCCTTGTCGTCGCCGGAGGCGTCGGCGTCCTGGAAGCCGGAGGCGTCGGCGGCCCAGTCGCAGGCGCGGCCGAGGGGGTGCTCGCCGGAGCCGCCGGAGCGGTAGCAGGACACGTAGTGGTCGAAGCCGGCGTCCTTGGTCTCGTAGTACATGTTGAGGGTGCGGGGGGTGAGGCACCCGGAGGTGGTGGGGTCGTCCTCGGTGCAGCCGCCGTCGCCGCCGTTGTAGTCCCCGGCGCCGGGGGCGCCGCCGTCGCCGGAGGGCCCGGCGGCCTCTTCGGCGCGCAGTTCGTCGAGCTGCTCTTCGAGGTCCTCTTGGGCTTGCTCGGCGTCCTCGAGGGCGGCGGCGGCTTCGGCGACGGTGTCGGCGTGGGCGGCCTGCTCGGCTTCGAGCTGGGTGAGGATCTCGCCGGCGTCGGCGAGGAGGGCGGCGCGCTCCTGGCCGAGGAACCCGGTGAAGGTCATGGCGTCGATGAGGTCCTGGGTGTCCTCGGAGGAGAGGATCGCGTTGGTCTGCTGGAGGTCGCCTTCGGTGTGGAGGTAGAGGGCGTAGTCGTTGAGGTCGGTCTGGAGTTCGGCCAGGCGCGCCTGGGTCTCGGTGATCTGGGCGGCGAGCTCGGCGGCGCGGGCGTCGGCGTCGTCGACGGCCGCTTGGGCGTCGTTGACGGCGGCGATGGCGGCGGTGAGGTCGGCTTCGAGGGTCTCCTCGTCGGGTTCGGCGGCCGCGGGTGCGGGCAGGAGCGCGAGGAGCGCGACGAGGAGGAGGACGGAGAGGATCTTGTGTCGCACGGGTGGAGGTCAGCCCTTCCGGCGGATCGGGCGCGGCTCGTGGTCGGTGGGGTGGCCGCGCGGCAGGTTTACAGGTCGAGGTCGATCACGAGGGGTGCGTGGTCGGAGGCGCCCTTGCCTTTGCGTTCGTTGCGGTCGACGTAGGCGTCGGTGACGGCGGCGGCGAACGCGGGGTTGGCGAGCGCGAGGTCGATGCGCAGGCCGCGGTTCTTGGGGAAGTCGAGGTTGCGGTAGTCCCAGAACGTGAACGGCTGGTCGTATTTGAGGGCGCGGGGGAAGACGTCGGCGAGGCCGGCGGCCTTGACGGCGGTGAGGGCGTCGCGTTCGTCGGTGGTGACGTGGGTGGTGCCGGTCCACTCCTCGACGTCCCAGATGTCGTCGTCGGTGGGGCAGATGTTGTAGTCGCCCATGGCGGCGAAGGGGAGGTCCCCGGCGGCGTCGGTCGCGGCGTCGGCGGCGAGGGCCTGGAGGAACGCGAGCTTGTACGGGAAGTGCGGGTCGGCGGTGTCGCGGCCGTTGGGGATGTAGAGGGTCTGGACGCGGACGGGCCCGCAGGTGGCGGTGAGGGCGCGCGCCTCGGTCTCGTCGGCGAAATCGGGCTGGCCGGCGATGCCCTGGCGGACGTCGGTCAGGCCGACGCGGGAGAGGATCGCGACGCCGTTCCAGCGGCCGGTGCCCCAGGCGGCGGTCTCGTACCCGGCGGCGGTGAACGCCTCGACGGGGACGTCGGCGGTGGCGCATTTGAGCTCTTGGAGGCACACGACGTCGGGTTCGGCCGCGGCGAGCCAGGCCAGGACCCGCTCGAGGCGGGCTTTGAGCGAGTTGATGTTCCAGGTGGCCACGCGCATGCGCCTCACCCTACCTGGCTGCGGTGCGTGATCGGGCGGACCGGGGGTGCGCGGGTGCGGTTCAGGTCGCCGCTGGGGCTTTCGTCACCGTTGCCGGGGCGGGGGCGGCGGTGGTGTCGGGGCGGGGGCCGACGGCGGCGGCGAGGAGGCCGAAGCCGAGGGCGGCGGTGAAGCCGGGGATGGCCATCCCGGAGTCGTTGACGAGGCCGCCGATGACGGCGACGGTGGTGAGGCCGACGACGGCGGCGGCGACGGGGTCGGTGCGGACGGGGGCGCGGGTGCGCCAGATGAGGACGGCGGCCAGGAGTGCGGCGAAGGAGATGAACGCCATGGACTCGTCGATGGTGCCGAGGGCGGCGCGGGCCTTGCGGATGAGGATGAGCTGCGCGGAGCCGTCGAGGACGGAGCCGACGAACCGGCCCAGGTGGGTCTGGTCCTCTTCGGGGCGCAGGTAGTCGAGGACGCCGCCGACGGCGAACACGGTGAAGGCGATGCCGCCGGCGAGGGCGACCGAGCCGATGGACAGGCGCCGGCCCCACAGTTTCAGGCAGCAGAGGATCCCGGCGGCGACGAGGGTGAGGGTGCCGCCCATGTCGCGCCCGAGCATGGGGGCGCCGACGATGACGACGGCGCACACGCCGATGGCGAGGGGCCCCCACACGCGGGTGCGGCCCCGCCAGGGGATGAAGCACACCAGGAGGATGACGGCGGCGGCGAAGACGCTGAAGGCGTAGTTGCCCAGGCCGGTGAAGCGGGCCCCGGCCTGCGCGGTGTAGCCCATGGGGGTGTGGAGGGGCCAGGTGGCGCCGGAGATCTGGTCGACGGCGATGAGGCCGGCGCAGGTCCCGGCGATGAGGAGGATCGGACGGACGCCGGTGCGGGTCCACGGGAGGGACACGGCCGTGGTGAGGACGATCATGCCGGCGGCGATGAGGGCCCAGAACGCGAGCTTGGGGTGGTCGGCGCGCCACCACGGGGGGATGCCGGCGGCGACTCCGGCGACCGGGACCGTGGAGAACGCCAGGCACACGGTGCGGGCGGTGCGCCGGAAGCGGTCACGTCCGGCGGCGTAGTGGGCGGCGGTGAGCATCGCGGCGACGCCGACGAACGAGAGCGTCCAGTAGAAGTAGGGGGAGACGTCGGCGACCGCGGCGGCGGCGGCGGTCTCGTCGGTGCCCTTGGCGACGGCGCCGGCCGCGGTGTGCCCGGGGTCGGGGCGGACGGTGACGGGCGCGCCGGCGACGGTGGCGGGGATGTCGGCGCCGACGACGGCGAGCGCCGTCGCGGTCAGGTCGGTGAGCTGGATGTACCCGTCGCGGCCGGTGGTGGAGGAGGTGAGTTCGCCGGCCTCGACCCCGGGCCCGGTATAGAGGACGGGGTGGAGCGAGGAGGGGGCGGCGGCGTCGCTGACGCCGGCGACGATGAGCCGCCAGTCCTCGGGCAGGGCGTCGCGGACGGCCCCGACGGCGGTGTCGGCGTCGCGGGCGGCGGCGGTGCGGACGGGGTCGGTGTCGGGGGTGATCTCCCCGGCGTCCTCGGCGCCGCTGGTCTCCTCGGTGCCGACCTCGGTGTCGTCCTCGCCGAGCTGGTCGTAGTCGGTGCCGGTGTCGGGGGCGCGGTCGGCGGTGTCGCCGACGACGACACCGGGGTCGACGATGACGACGTCGCAGGCGTCCATGGCGTCCGGCAGGGACTCCAGGCCCGGCGCCCAGTAGGCGATGCGGCCCTCGGTGTCGGCCGCGGCGAGCGCGGCGCCGTCGCCGATCGCGGCGACGCACGAGCCCGGGTTCGGTTCGGGGGCGGGTTCGCCGTCGGCTTCGGCCTCGGCGGCGGCGGTCTCCTGCTGGAGGGCGGCCTCGGCGAGCGCGTCGGCGAGGGACCCCAGGCGGGCCCCGTAGTTGAAGGCGCTGTTGGCCTCCACGAAGGCGTCCCAGCCTTCGACGGTCCAGCCGTCGCCGGTGCCGGCGGGGGCCTCGAGCTGGGACTGGGCCGAGCACTGGGCGTCGCGGGGGGCGGCGCCGCCGGCGCGCTCGCCGGCGCCGAGGCTGACCCACCCGGCCTCGGGGCACGTCCACGACCCGAGGGTGCGCACGCTCATCGCCGCGGAGGCGCCCTCGTCGGCGAGGTCCCACAGGTGCGGCGTGTCGGCCCGGTCGATGTCGGACCACTTCAGGCCGGGGACGCCGACGATGACGATCCCGGCGGCCTCGGGTTCGGCGGCGGCCTGGGCGGGCTGCGGCAGGGCCAGCGCCGCGGCCGCCGCGGCCAGGCCGGCCACGGCCCAGCGCACCCGTGAACCGCCCCTGGGCACTCGCCGCCGACCCGCCACCTGTGTCATGCCCCGTAGTCTATGGGGTCCTCGCGTCCGGTCCGGGTCCGTCCCGCACGGTCCGTGCCGCGGCCCTCGCGCCGCTGCCGGGGGGCGTCGGCGGGGCGCGTTAGGGTGGGCGCATGCGCACCATCGCCACCGCCAACGTCAACGGAGTCCGGGCCGCCGCCAAGAAGGGCCTGGTCGACTGGCTCGCGAACGTGGAAGCGGACGTGGTGCTGCTCCAGGAGGTCCGCGCCGACGAGTCGCAGGTCCCCGCGGACGTGGCCGCGGCGGGAGGCTGGCACTGGCTCGTCGCCCCCTCGCTGACGGCGAAGGGCCGCGCGGGCGTGGCGGTCCTCACCCGCGAGGCGCCGGAGGCGTCGCGGATCGGGTTCGGGTCGACCGAGTTCGACGGCGCCGGACGCTACGCCGAGGTCGACCTCCCGGGGTTGACGGTCGCGTCCCTGTACCTGCCCTCCGGTGAGGCCGAGACGCCCCGGCAGGAGGAGAAGGAGCGGTTCATGGCCGCGTTCGCCGACTACCTCGTTGACGCCGCCAAGACCGCCGCCGGCGAGGGCCGGGAGTACCTGGTGTGCGGGGACTGGAACATCGCCCACGCCGAACCGGACCTGAAGAACTGGCGGGCGAACCGCAAGACCGCCGGGTTCCTGCCCCAGGAGCGCGCCTGGCTCACCGACGTGTACGGGCCCCGCGGGTTCGTCGACGTGGTGCGGGCCCTGCACCCGGGCGTCGACGGCCCCTACTCGTGGTGGTCCTACCGGGGCCGGGCCTTCGACAACGACGCCGGCTGGCGCATCGACCTGCACGTGGCCACCGCCGGACTCGCCGCCACGGCCACGAAGGCGTGGGTCGACCGGGCCGCCACCCACGATCAGCGCTGGTCCGACCACGCCCCGGTCCTGGTCACCTACGACCACTAGCGGGGCCCGCTGGCGGCCGCCCCGGGCGGGCGGGCACCATTGGTACGCGTGAGCCTCATCGACTACCTGCCCGGGACCGACCGACCCGAACCCGACGACGTGTACGCCGCCTTCGCCCAGTGGGCCGAGGACGCCGGGATCGTCCTGTACGAGCACCAGGAGGAGGCGCTCCTGGCGATCTGCACCGGCCAGAACGTCGTCGTGGCCACCCCCACCGGGTCGGGCAAGTCGCTCATCGCCGCCGCCGCGCACTTCAACGCGCTCGCCAACCAGCGGACCTCGTTCTACACCGCGCCGATCAAGGCCCTGGTGTCGGAGAAGTTCTTCGAGCTGTGCGAGCAGTTCGGGCACGAGAACGTCGGCATGCTCACCGGCGACGCCGCCGTCAACCCCGACGCGCCCCTCATCTGCTGCACCGCCGAGATCCTCGCCAACCTCGCCCTGCGCGAGGGCGCGGCCCTGGACTGCGACTCGGTGGTCGCCGACGAGTTCCACTTCTACGCCGAACCCGACCGCGGCTGGGCCTGGCAGGTCCCGCTCCTGGAGCTGCACCGCGCCCAGTTCACGCTCATGTCCGCGACCCTCGGCGACACGGCGTTCTTCGAACAGGACCTGACCCGCCGCACCGGCCGCGAGACCGCCCTGGTCGCCTCCGCGACCCGGCCCGTCCCCCTCCACTACGACTACCGCAAGACCCCCCTGCACGAGACCGTGGAGATCCTCGTCCGCAATGAGCAGGCACCCGCTTATATCGTGCACTTCACGCAGGCCGCCGCGTTGGAGACCGCGCAGGCCCTCGCCTCGCTCAACCTCGTCGACAAGGAGCGGAAGGCCGCGATCTCGGCCGCCCTGGGCGGGTTCCGGTTCACCACGAAGTTCGGGCAGACCCTCGCCCGCCTGGTGCGCGCTGGCATCGGCGTCCACCACGCCGGGATGCTCCCCAAGTACCGGCGCCTGGTCGAGCGCCTCGCCCAGCAGGGCCTGCTCAAGATCATCTGCGGCACCGACACGCTCGGCGTCGGCATCAACGTCCCGATCCGCACCGTGGTCTTCACGGGCCTGACGAAGTACGACGGGCGCCGCACCCGCCGCCTGCGCGCCCGTGAGTTCCACCAGATCGCCGGCCGCGCCGGCCGGGCCGGGTTCGACACCGAGGGGTTCGTGGTCTGCCAGGCCCCCGAGCACGTGATCGAGAACGAGAAGGCCATGCAGAAGTTCGGCCTCGACCCCAAGAAGCGCAAGAAGATGGCGAAGAAGAAGCCCCCCGAGGGCTTCGTCGGCTGGTCCGAGGAGACGTTCACCGGCCTGTCCGAGGCCGCCCCCGAGCCCTTGACGTCTCGCATGCGCATGACGCACGCGATGCTCATCAACCTCCTGGGCCGCGGCGGCGACACGTTCAACCACGTGCGCACCCTCATCGAGGACTCCCACGCCGACCGCCCCACCCAGTTGAAGATGGCCCGCACCGCCCTCACCATCGCCCGGACCCTGCGCGACGCCGGGATCATCGTCATCGACGGCGGCACCGTGAAGCTCACCGTGGACCTGCCCGACCACTTCGCGCTCAACCAGCCGCTCGCCCCGTTCGCGCTGGCGGCCCTGGAGCTCCTCGACGCGGAGTCCGACGAGTACGCGATGGACGTCGTGTCGATCGTGGAGGCGACCCTGGAGGGCCCGGGGCAGATCCTGGCCGCCCAGCGCAGCAAGGCCAAGGGCGAGGCGATCAACGCGATGAAGGCCGACGGGCTCGACTACTACGACCGCATGAACCAGCTCGAGGACGCCGAGGTCGACTACCCCAAGCCGCTCGCCGAGCTGCTGGAGGAGGCGTTCGGGGCGTACAAGGCGAGCCACCCGTGGGCCGCGGACTACCAGCTCGAACCGAAGTCGATCCTCCGCGAGATCTGGGAGGGCCGCATGAGCTTCGGGGAGTACATCGCCCTGTACGGGCTCCCGCGCGCCGAGGGCCTGCTGCTGCGCTACCTCTCCAGCGCGTACAAGGCGCTGGTGCAGACCCTGCCCGAGGACACCGGCGGGGCCGAACTCGATGACCTGACGGCGTGGCTGGGCGAGACGATCCGCCAGACCGACTCCTCGCTCATCAACGAGTGGGAGCAGTTGACGAACCCGGCCGACGACGACGGGGACCTGGACACGGGTCGGCCGGCGCGGGCGTTCACCGACAACGAGCGGGCGTTCACGATCGCGGTGCGCAACGCCGCGTTCCGCCACGTCGAACTCGCCGCCGCCGACCGCCCCGAAGCCCTCGCCGCCCTCGACACCGGCTGGCCGGTGTCGCGCTGGGACACGGCCCTGGAGACCTATTTCGCCGCGCACGACGACATCGGCACCACCGGCGACGCCCGCGGCGCCGGCTTCCTCGACATCGCCAAGGACGGCCGCACCTGGACGGTCCGCCAGACCATCGACGACCCGGCCGGCGACCGCGACTGGGCGATGGTCTTCACCGTCGACCTCGACGCCTCCGACGAGACCGGCACCGTGGTCATGGCGGTACAGGACTTCTCCGACCGGCCCTGAGTCGGGTCCGTTGCGGCACTGCGGTGCCTTCGCGGAACGCCGGGTCGTGCCGGTCTTCGACCGCGCGGTCGGCGTCCGCGGGCACCGCGGGTCCTCGGCGACCGCGCCGGCCGGAACGAGCGCGGGCACCGCGGCGGCGAGACCGGGGCCTGCCCGTCGAACGCGCGGGCCGCCCCGCTCCTCGGCACGGCGGCCCGAACCCGCTGCACCCCGCCGGGGCCGGCGCGCCGGTAGGCTCCCTTGCGTGCCCCCGCTCCTGACCTCGGCCCGGTTCCCGTTGCGCGCCAGATGGATCGTCCTGCTCTCGGCCGCTCTCCTCGCGCTGGCCGCCGTGTTCTGGGGCGACCTGCGGGACGCCGCCCTCGGGGTCGCCCCGGCCTCCACCGACCGCACCGACTGGGATGCCGCCGACCTCGCCGCCGCGCCCGCGGCGGCCGACCCGGCCGCACTGGCCGACGGCATCGACGACCTCGCGGTCGCGCGCACGGCGCGCCTCACCGCCGGCGCCGCGGTCCTCGACCTGGTGTGGGAGCCCGGTCTCGCGGTGACGGCGGTCCGCGTCGAGACCTACGAGGACGGCCTCGGGTCCGGGGTGCGTCTCGCGGTCGCCGCCGACACCCTGACCGAGGGCGGGCCGCACTGCCTGAACGCGCGCCTGACCACGGGCGACGGGCCCGCGCTCCTCCAGTCGTGCGTGCGCGGCGACCGGCACGAGCCTCCTGGAGCGGCGTTCCTCGGCGAGGAGGAGGCGGATCGCTGGCGGCCCGACCACCTCTTCATCACCCAGACCGCGAACCTCGACCCGGCCGGCGACGCGCCGCGGGAGCCCCTGGTCGACTACTTCGGTCTGGGGTCCGACACCGGGAACGCCTACGACTCGGGTCTGTGGGGCCCGAACTCGTGGTGGCCCCAGCACGCCCCGCCGCCCGAGTGCGCCACCGCACCCGGTCTCATGCTGCGCCTGGACGACCTCCACCTCACCGACCGCTACGCCGACCCGGACGAGCACACCCGCGCCGCCGAGACCGTGCCGGCCGCCGCGCCCGCGTACCCGGCCGAGGACCGGCTCCTGCTGCCCGCCTGTATCCCGGTCGGCGCCGACCTGCTCCACGACGCCGTCGCGATCCTGCCGTTCACCGACCCCGGGCCGGTGCCCTTCGCCCGGTGGGCCCAGTTCAACGCCGCGAGCGCTGATCCGCAGCCGCTGCGCACCGCGGTCGCCGTCGATGTGCGCACCTGCGAGGCCGACCGCATCGACCGGTGCTCCAGCAGCAGCGCCGAGGACTACCCGCTCGTCGCCGCCGACTGGATGGCCGAACTCCTGGACCGCTGACCGGCCCCGCCGGCCGCCGCCCGGCCGGTGCCGCCAGCGGGTGCCGTGTTCGAGACCGTCGGCCCGCAGCCGAGGACCGGCCGGTGCTTCCGGGTGGGGGCCTGAGAGAATCCTCGGCGTGCTCGAGGACCCCTGCCACTCCCCCATCGGCTCGCCCGTCCGTGCGGCGACCGCGCTGGTCCACAACACCGGGAATCAGGCGACGGGCGGGATCTGGCAGGTCACCGGGCCCGGCGGGGCCGCCGTCCTCAAGCACCTGACGCCCGGCGGGGCCGGGCGCGGGGGCTGGGAGGCGTCGGCGGATCCGCGGCACTGGAACTACTGGCGGCGCGAGCACGCCGCGTACACGAGCGGGTTCGCCGCCGGGTACGGCCGCGACACCGGGATCGGGGCGCCCGCGCTCATGGCGGCCGGGGAGCGCCCCGACGGGAGCCTCGAACTGTGGCTCGAGAAGGTCGAGGGCACCCCGGGCACGGGCCTGGGCGTCGACGACCTCGCCGAGTTCGCCCGCCGCCTCGGCGCCGCCCAGGGCCGCCCGCACCGCGAGGAGGCGTGGCATTCGCGCCGGTTCCTGCGCTCCTACGCGGGCCGCCGCGACTTCGGGGACGTCGACTGGGACCACTCGGCCGCCGCCGCGCACTGGCCCGCGGACCTCCGCAACGGCTTGCGCGCCATGTGGGAGCGGCGCACGGACCTGTTCGCGCTCGCCGAGGCCGCCCCGCAGACCCTCTGCCACCTCGACGTGTGGCCCATGAACCTCTACCGCCGCCCCGACGGCGATTTCGCCCTGTTCGACTGGGCGTTCACCGGCACCGGCGCGATCGGCGAGGACCTCGCGAACCTCATCCCGGACGCGTTCCTCGACGGGCACCAGGACGTCGCCCTCCTCGCCGACGCCGAGACCGCCCTCACCGGCGCCTACCTCGAAGGCCTGGCCGAGGCCGGGCACCGGGACGAGGCCGGGGTGCGAAAAGCCGTCGCGGCCGCGGGGGCCGCGAAGTACTGTTGGCTCGCCTCGATGATGCTCGGGCGCCTGGCCGCCGGGCAGGGCGTCGGCAGCAGCGACTACGACGCCGGCGCCGACCTGGACGTCCTGGCCCGGCGCCGCCCGATCTTGGCGATGCTCGTCCGCTGGGCCCGCACCGCCCTCGACACCTGAAAGCCCGCGCATGCCCGTCACCGTCACCGCCCAGTACGCGATCCCCGACGCCGAGCTGCACTGGCGCTTCTCCCGCTCCTCGGGCCCGGGCGGGCAGGGCGTCAACACCACCGACTCCCGCGTCGAACTCGTCTTCGACCTCGCCGCCACCCGGGTGTTCCCGCCCGCCCTGCGCGAACGCGCCCTCGCCCGCCTCGAATCCAGGCTCGTGGACGGCACGCTCGTGATCGCCGCCTCCGAGTTCCGGTCCCAGCTGCGCAACCGGGAGGCCGCCGCCGAGCGCCTCGGTGAGGCCCTGCGCCGCGCCATCGCCGCCCCGCCCCCGCCCCGCCGCGCCACCAAGCCGTCCCGGGGCCAGAAGCGGCGCCGCCTGGAGGACAAGAAGCGCCGCGGCGAGGTCAAGCGCGGCCGCCGCGACACCGGGGACTGAGTCGCACCCGTATGGGATCGTGGACCCCATGACGACCGCCGCCCACCTGGCCAAGACCGCCCTCGCCAACCCCGGCACGACCGCCGACGGCACGACCTACGCCGTCGCCGGGGCCGTGTACGCGTCCCTCGACGCGGACCGGACCGTCCACTTGCGCCTGCCGGAGGCGGACGCCGACGACCTGGTGCGCCAGGAGGCCGAGGCCGAACGGACCGGTGACGGGGCGCGGGTGCCGGTGGCCGGGATCGGCGGGCAGGCCCTCAACCACTGGGTGCGCCGCGCCTGGCTCGCCGCCGCACCCGCCGGCCTCGCCGCGCAGGCGGCCGCGGCCGACCGGGCCGGGTCCGGGGAGGTCGGGACCTCCCCGCGGCGATCGGCCGGCCCGCGACCCGGGCGCTGGCGAACGCGGGGATCACCACGCTCGCCCAGGTCGCGGCGCTCACCGACCGGGAGCTGGGGGCGCTGCACGGGGTGGGCCCGAAGGCGGTCCGGCTGCTGCGCGAGGCCGCGGGGTCCTAGGCGCCCGACGCGCCGGCCGCGTGGGGTCCTGTCGCCTGGAGCTGTGGTCGTTCGAAGCGCTAGTCGCCCATGGTGATGACGACGTTCCCGCGCGCGTGGTGGGTGTACATGTGCGCCACCGCGGCCGGGGTCTCCTCCAGGGGGTAGACGCGGTCGATCACCGGCGTCACCGCGCCGGAGGTGACGAGCGCGGCGACCTCGGCGAGGCGGTCGGGCGTGAAGTTCCCGTCCACCGACCGCACGGTGGTGCGCGTGGCCATGCCGCGCAGGTTCGCCCCGGCCATGGTCGCGAGCCCGGCGAGGAGCCCGCCGGTGTTGCCGATGCTGTTGGGCAGGTACACCCCGCCCGGGGCGAGGGCGCGGAACGATCGCCGGGGCGGGTGGTTGAGGACGTTGTCGAGGATCGCGTCGTACTGGTCGGGCCCGGCCGTGAAGTCGCGCTCGGTGTAGTCGATCGCCTCGTCGGCGCCCAGGTCGCGCACCAGGTCGAGGTTCCGCGGCCCGCACACGGCCGTCACGTGCGCGCCGCGGTGCTTGGCGATCTGCACCGCGAACGTCCCCACGCCCCCGGACGCGCCGTTGACCAGCAGCCGCGTCCCCGGCCCGGTCGGGAACGCGTCGACCGCGGCCGCCCGGGCCGTCAGCCCCGACATGACGCACGCGGCCGCGTCGGTGAACGCCAGCGCCTCCGGTTTCGCGATGAGCCGGTCGGCGGCGGTCACCGTGTACTCCGCGAACGTCCCGGCCGTGGCGAACCCCGACCCCCACTTGGTGCCGAACACCGCGTCCCCCAGGGCGAACGCGGTGACGCCCTCGCCCAGGGCCGCGACCGTGCCGGCGATGTCGGTGCCGCGCACCGCGCCCTCGGCGCGGGCGGCCAGGCGCAGCGCGTACGGGACGCCGGCGACGGCGATCCAGTCGGGCGTGTTCACGCTGGTGGCCCGGAGCCGGACGAGGACCTCGCCGGGGCCCGGGACGGGCCGGTCGGTGTCGGTGACGCGGAGGACCTGCTCGGGCGGGCCGAACCGGTCCTGGACGACGGCTTTCATGGGGACTCCTCACAGGGGTGGGAGTCCCACGCTAGTCCCCAAGGGACCGCCCGCGCCTCGGCCGACCGGCCGACGCGCGACGGACGCTAAGCGTTCTCGGGCAGCGGGAGCCCGAAGTCGGGGGTGCCGTCCTCGCGCCAGGTGAAGGGCTGCACGCGGCAGTGCCGGTCGGGGTTGTCGAGCGGGTCCCCGGCGACCTCCTCGTACGCGCGGGCGTGGAAGACCAGGAGGTCCCGCCCGTCCTCGCCGACGGTGAACGCGTTGTGCCCCGGCCCGTAGATCCCGTGCGCGGCACTGGTGCCGAACACCGGGACCGGGCTCTTCGACCACGACGCGGCATCGAGCAGGTCCGCGTCCGCGTCGGCGGTCAGCAGCCCCACGCAGTACTCCGCGCCCGTCCCCGAAGCGGAGTAGGTGAGGAACACTCTCCCGTTGCGCACCAGCGCGTACGGGCCCTCGTTGACGGCGAACCGGACGGTCTCCCAGTCCAGTTCGGGCCGCGAGATCTCGACCGGGTCGCCCGCGAGCGTCCACGGGTCGGCCAGCTCGGCGAGGTACAGGCTCGTGTTCGAACCGGCCAGGCCCGGGTCGTGCTGCGCCCAGCACAGGTACCGGCGGCCTCCGTGCGCGAACGTGGTGGCGTCCAGGGAGAACGAGTCGACCGGGGTCGCGATCCGCCCCTTCTCGGTCCACTCCCCGGCCAGCGGGTCCTCGCTCAGGTTCTCCAGGACGTACATGCGAATCCGCCACACGTCCCCGGTCGCCGTGTCGGCCTCCCCGGCCGCGAAGTACACGTACCAGCCGCCGCCGATCCGGTGCAGTTCGGGCGCCCAGATGTGCGAGCCCATCGCGCCCTCGGCGTGCCGCACCCAGATCGTGGACTCCTCGGCCGTGCGCAGCCCGTCGAGGGTGGCCGCGGTGCGCAGGACGATCCGGTCGTACGCGGGGACCGTCGCGGTGAAGTAGTACCGGCCGCCGTGCCGCAGGATCTGCGGGTCGGCGCGCTCGCGGATGAAGGGGTTCGGGAACGCGGCGCCGCTGCCCCGAATCAGATTGTTATCGGTCACAACACGGATCCTACAACTCCACCCGCACCGACCCCGCCGGCTCCACCTCCGCCGACCCCGCCGACTGCCCCGCCGCCCACGCCGCCAGCAGCTCCGCGTCCGCACACGCCACATCGAACGTCACCACGTCCGTGAACAGCACCTCCGCCAACCGCACGTCCTCACGCAACCGCAGCAGCCCCTCCATACTCCCCGCATTCGCATAATCGACCCGGATCAGCAGCCGCGGCCACCACTCCAACTCCACCGTCCCCGCCGCATCCACTGCCGCCGACACCGCACCGCCATAGGCCCGCACCAGACCGCCCGCACCCAGCTTCACACCCCCGAAGTACCGCGTCACCACCGCCAGCACCTCCGTCAGCTCCAGGCCCCGCAGCACCTCCAGCATCGGCGCACCCGCCGTCCCCGCCGGCTCCCCGTCATCACTCGACCGCGCCACCCGGCCCCCCTCCAGCACATACGCCGTGCAGTGGTGCGACGCCTCCCACCACTCCCGCCGCACCGCCGCCACCCGCTCCCGCGCCTCACCCTCCGAACCCACCCGGAACAGCGAGCACACGAACCGCGACCGCGTCACCACCGTCTCCGTCACCGACGACCCCACCGCGAGACCCCGCATCACCCGCACCCCCGCAACCGCACCACAACCGACAGCACCCCAGCAGACAGCATCAACCGACGACGCCGTGCTCCCACGCCCACGCCGCGATCTCCACCCGGTTCCGCGCCGGCAGCTTCGCCCGCACCGACTCCAGATGCGTCTTCACCGTCGACACCGACACGAACAGCGTCCCCGCGATCTCCGCATTCGTCCGCCCCCGCGCCACCAGCTCCACCACATCCAACTCCCGCTCCGTCAGCACCCGCACCGCCTCCGGACCGTCCTTCACCGGCTCGCTCAACCGCTCCAGCAGCCGCACCGTCACCGACGGCGACACCAGCGACTCACCGCTCGCCGCCGCCCGCACCGCCTCCACCAGCAACGTCGGACCAGAATCCTTCAACAAGAACCCCGTCGCCCCCGACCGCAGCGCACCGTACACGTACTCGTCCGTGTCGAACGTCGTCACCACCACCACCCGCGGCCCCGAACCGTTCGCACCCGCCAGCAGCGTCCGCGTCGCCTCCAGACCGTCCAGACGCGGCATCCGGATGTCGAACAGGCACACGTCCGGCCGCAACCGCCGCGCCTCCGCCACCGCCACCACCCCGTCAGGCGCGTCCGCGACCACCTCCATATCGGGCTGCGCGTCGATGATGGCCCGGAACCCGGCCCGGACCATCTCCTGATCGTCTGCGATGAGCACTCGGATAACCACGCCCCGAGCCTAACCGGCCCCTACGCCGCGGCACCCGCCAGTTCCGGCTCCCGCACCAGCACCGGCTCCACGACCGGCTCTGCGACCGGCTCCGACACCCGCACCGCCACCGGACGCGCCGGCACCGCCGAGACCACCGCCTCCCGCTCCAGCACCGCCTGCCGCCGCGCCGCGCGCTGGCGGATGACGAACGTGGTGGCGACCATGATCAGCCAGGTGCCTTCGAGGAGGATCAGTCCCCAGTCGCGGCCGATGACCGCCGCGGTCAGCAGGATCGAGCAGGCCGAGATCACCAGGCCCAGCGACGCCGGCTTCGTCGCGTGGATGCGGTGGGTCTGCAGGAGCAGGAAGTTGGTGATGTAGAGCAGGGCGCCGAGGATCTGGAGCATGATCCGGACGTCGAAGTCGTGCATTTCGTGAACCCTTTTCGAAGCGTAGGCAGGCAGGACTGCACCCGCGCCCGATCGGGCGCGAGCGGAACTCAAGTGAGGTTGTGCGGGAGGAGCGCTGACGCGCTAGAAGGCGGCGGCCGGGTGGCCGCTCGGTCTGCTCCGCGCGCAGACCGCGAGCACGTCGCCGCGCTGGACGCGCATCTGGAGCGAACCGCAGATGCACCGCGTCCACACCGTGGCGCCGGCGGCGCCCGGGTGCCGGGACACGGTCGTCACCGGATCGTCGTCGGGCCAACCGCAGTACGGGCAGCAGGGCATGACCGTGTCCTCCTCACAGGCATCGGGGATCGCGTGTTCGATTCGAGCGCGCACCCGCCGGCTCCGACGCCGGCACCACGCTCACGATCGAGGTTAAGGTCCCATTCGTCCGGGCTACAACACTTGGGCGACGATGGTTTGCGAAACTCATCGTGAAGCGGAAACTAAAGGGATTGGGGCCACACGGTGATCGACCTCCGCCGCCTGCACGTCCTGCGGGCCATCGCCCACCACGGGACCGTCTCGGGCGCGGCCAAGGCGCTCCACATGTCCACCTCGGCCGCCTCCCAGCAGATCCGCCTGCTCTCCAAGGACCTCGGCGTGCCCCTCCTCGAACCGGTCGGGCGCGGGGTGCGCCTGTCCTCGGCCGCCCAGATCCTCATCGCCCACATCGACGCCATCGAGGCCATGTGGCGCCTCGCCGAGGCCGAGATCCAGGCGACCGAGGGCGAGCCCTCCGGGCTCCTGCGCCTGTGCGGCTTCCCCACCGCCATCGCCACGCTCCTCGCCCCCCTCGTGGACGCCGCCCGCGACCGCTACCCCAGCCTCGAACTGCGCCTGCGCGAAGCCGAGGCCACCGAGAGCTTCGACCTGCTGTTCTCCGGCGACGCCGACCTCGCCCTCGTCGAGGCCACCCCCGACAACCCGCCGCCCGAGGACATCCGCTTCGACTCCCAGACCGTCTTCAACGACCCGTTCGACCTCGTCGTGCCCGCCGACCACTGGGTGGCCGGCGCCGGCAAGGCCGACCTGCGCGACCTCGAACGCGAACCCTGGATCATCGGCGTCCCCGGCTCCATCCACCGCCGCCACGTCCTCACCGCCTGCTCCAACGCCGGGTTCCGGCCCACTGTCACCGGCGAGGCCCGCGAATGGCCCGTCATCGCGATCATGGTCGACCACCGGATGGGCGTGGCGCTCATCCCGCGCCTGGTCGACCTCCCCCACCACCTCGACCTCGTCCGCGTCCCCATCGGCGGCCCCTACACGCCCTACCGGCACTTCCGGGCCGTCACGCTGCGCGGCGGGTCCCGGCGGCCCGCCGTCGCCGCGGTCATGGAGCTCCTCGACGAGCGGATCCGCGCCGCCGAGGGCATCAACCCGGCCCCCTGACCGGCGCCCTTCGAACACGAACGACCCTATTCGGACACTCGTCTCCGTTACGCTGACCGCATGTTCGACTACGGCAGCGCCGCTCCCAGCGACGGCGCGGGCGGCGACGCCCCCAGGCACCTGCGCGTCACCGGCGGCACCATGCTCTCGGGCGCCATCGACGTGAAGACCTCCAAGAACGCCTGCGTCGCACTCCTGTGCGCCAGCCTCCTCAACCGCGGCACCACAACCCTCCGCAAGGTCGCGCGCATCGAGGAGGTCAACCGCATCCTGCGGGTCCTCGCCTCCATGGGCGTCCACTACGAGTGGATCGGCCAGGACCTGCGCCTGACCCCGCCCGAGCGCCTCGACCTCACCCGCGTCGACGCCGACGCCGCCCGGCGCACCCGGTCGATCATCATGTTCCTGGGCCCGCTGCTGCACGACTACCCCGAGTTCGAGCTGCCGTTCGCCGGCGGCTGCGAGCTCGGCGACCGCACCGTCGAACCGCACATGGTCGCCCTGCGCCGCTTCGGCCTCGCCGTCGAGACCTCCGGCGGCGCCTACCGCGCCACCGTCAAGGACCGCGTCGACCCGCCCGGCACCATCGTCCTGACCGAGCGCGGCGACACCGTCACCGAGAACGCGATCATGGCCGCCGCCCGGTTCCCGGCCGTCACCGTCATCCGCAACGCCTCCTGCAACTACATGGTCCAGGACCTCTGCTTCTACCTGGAGCACCTCGGCATCCGCATCGACGGCGCCGGCACCACCACCATCACCGTCCACGGCCGCGAGGACCTCGACGCCGACGTCGACTACGCGCCCTCCGAGGACCCCATCGAGGCGTGGAGCCTCGTCTCGGCCGCCATCGTCACCGACTCCGAGATCACCGTCCGCCGCGTCCCCATCGAGTTCACCGAGATCGAACTCGCCCTCGCCGAGGAGATGGGCCTCGAGTACGCCCGCGGCCCCGAGTACCTCGCCGAGAACGGCCGCACCCGCCTCGCCGACCTCACCGTCCACCCCTCGCGCCTGCGCGCGCCCATGGACAAGATCCACCCGATGCCCTTCCCCGGGCTCAACATCGACAACCTGCCGTTCTTCGCGCTCATCGCCTCCTGCGCCGAGGGGTCGACGATGATCCACGACTGGGTCTACGAGAACCGCGCGATCTACCTGACCGAACTCAACCGGCTCGGCGCGCACGTCCGCCTGCTCGACCCCCACCGCATCAGCGTCGAGGGGCCTGTCGAGTGGTCCGGGGCCGAGGTCACGTGCCCGCCCGCGCTGCGGCCCGCCGTCGTGCTCCTGCTCGGCATGCTCCGCGCCCGCGGCACCTCCGAACTGCGCCACATCAACGTCATCCACCGCGGCTACGAGCACCTCGCCGAGCGCCTCCAGCTCCTCGGCGCCGAGATCGAGCCGTTCTGAGTGACGCACTCGCGAGGTCGGGACCGGTGCGGCGACCGCGACGGTATGTGACACTTCAACGCATGAACATGCCGTCCGACGTGCCGCCCCAGACGTACGCCCTCCTCAGCCTCGTCCAGGCGCACCTGCGGCACCTCGACCGCACCGACGGCGACCACCTCCCCGTCCCGCAGTGGGAGGCCGCGGTCGAGTCCGCCCGGACCGTCGCCGCCGCCAAGGCGCCCGGCGTCGAGGTGACCGCCGCGGACGTCCCCATGATCGTCGGCACCGGCGCCCCCGACCGCAGACGGCGCCTGTACACGAGCATGCCCGTGGACGACGCCGTCGCCGCCCTCGCCGATGAGTCCGAAGTGGCCCTGTTCTCCTACAACCGGCGCGGGCGCCTCCAGGCCGCCAACCGCACCGCCCTCGCCGACCAGGCGCGGGCCTGGTACCCGCCCGCGAAGGCCCTCGCGCCCATGCGAATCCTCGACGAGTCCGTGTGGGAGCCGGTGGCCGCGGCAGGCGGCGACGCGGGCCGCCCCGGCATGTTCGAGGCCGCCGCAGGATGGCTCGTCCTCCTGGTCCTCATCGCCTTCCTCGGCGCGACCGCCTACCTCGCCCTGTGGTACTTCCACATCGTCTGATCGCACAAGCCTTCGAAATTCGCGATATGCACCGAAAGGCTACGGCCGCAACGTATCCGGTCGCTCCAGAATGGTCCGGGCGGTGGAGCGCAAGGGCCCGAACGGCTGTTGTCCCGCCCGGTGGCGGCGCTATACGCTCTGCTACTCGAAGTAGCGCCCCCATCACTGCCATGCTTTTGCAAAGGAGCGGGACATGGACTTCAACGAGCGGATCGCCGCCCTCGTCGCCAAAGTCCGCAACCAGCGGGACATCATCCAGACCGAGGAAGGCGCGAAGAACGCCTTCATCATGCCCTTCATCTCGACCGTCCTCGGCTACGACGTGTTCGACCCGCACGAGGTCATCCCCGAGTTCACCGCGGACGTCGGCCTCAAGAAGGGCGAGAAGATCGACTACGCGATCGTGCACCAGGGCGAGGTCCAGATCCTCATCGAGTGCAAGCGTCCGCAGGACGCGCTGACGCTGGAGAACGCCTCCCAGCTCTACCGCTACTTCGCGGTCACCAACGCCAGGATCGCCGTGCTCACCAACGGCGCGGAGTACCGGTTCTTCACCGACCTCGACGCCCCCAACCGCATGGACGAGAAGCCGTTCCTCGTGCTCGACTTCGACGACCTCGACGAGACGCTCCTGCCCGAGCTGCGGAAGCTGACCAAGGAGTCCTTCGACCTCGACTCGATCATCAACGCCGCCGAGGAGCTGAAGTACATCGGCCAGATCAAGCGGACCCTCGCCGCCCTGTTCAAAGAGCCCGAACCCGAGTGGGTCAAGCTCCTCACCACCCGGGTGTACGAGGGCTCGTTCACGCAGCGCGTGCGCGAGCACTTCACCCCGCTGGTCGCGAAGGCGTCCGCGCAGTTCCTCAACGACCAGGTCAACAGCCGCCTCCAGAGCGCCCTCGGGTCGTCGTTCCCGGCCACCGCGGAACCCGAGCCGGCCGTCGCCGAAGAGGGCGCGGTCGAGGAGGAGACCACCGAGAAGCGCGAGTCCGGGGTCGAGACGACCCTGGAGGAGATCGGCGGCTACCAGATCGTCAAGGCGATCGCCTGCGGCGAGGTCAAGCCGCACCGGATCGTCCAGCGCGACGCCAAGAGCTACTGCGCGATCATCATGGACGACAACAACCGCAAGCCCATCGCACGGCTGCACTTCAACGGGCGCACGAAGCGGTACCTCGGCCTGTTCGACGCCGACAAGGTGGAGACCCGGCACCCGCTGGACTCCCTCGAGGACATCTACCTCCACTCGGAGGCGATCCGGGAGACCGTGCGGCGCTACGCCCAGCCCCTCGACTGACGCTCCACATCGGCTCCGAAACGCCCTCGCAGGCCCCTGGACCAGGGGATCCGCGAGGGCTTTCCTTTTTGGTGAGTGCGCGGGCGGAGCCCGTGCTCGTGCTCTTGAGGGGCACTTTCGTTGACTGACAAGGAGGTTTTTAAACCTCGGGATCGATGTATATTGAAATGTATGGCATAATGGACGCATGCTGAAGATGGCGATCCTCGGATTCCTGCGGGACTTCCCCTTGCACGGGTACGACTTGAAGAACCGCGTCGCGAGCCTGGCCGGGCACGTGCGGCCGGTCGCGGACGGTACGCTCTACCCCACCATCAAGAAACTCGAAGACGCGCAATGCCTCACCCGGCGCACGGCGCCGGGCTCTGTTGCTGCGCCCAGGCACATGCTGGAGATCACGCAGACCGGCACCGACCAGCTGCGGCGGTGGCTGCGCGACCCCGAGCCGGGGTTCATCACCGACGACAACAAGTGGTACGTGCTCCTGGCGTTCCTCCACCACCTGGAGAACCCCCGCGAGCAGGCCCTGGTGCTGACGCGGCGCCGCGAGTTCCTCGACCAGCCCGCGCAGCTGTTCTTCGACGCGAACGGGACCCCGATCCCGCCCGAGCAGCTCGACTCCCCGTTCCGCAAGGGCCTCATGCAGATCCACCGGTCCACCAACCTCACCGAGATCGAATGGCTCGACCGCCAGGTCGCCGACCTCAACCGCAAGGCCGGGTACGCGGTGCGCCAGCGCAGCGGCGGCTGATCCCACGAGGCGGAATCGTTGCATGCATCGTTGCATGCAACTGGTAGCGTCCTGACCCGTGACGGGACAGGCGGCGGCCGAACGCGCGTACGCGTACACCAAGCGGCGCATCATCACCGGCGAGCTCCCCGGAGGCGAGCGCCTCAGCGAGGGCCGCATCTGCGAGGAGCTGGAACTCAGCCGCACCCCCGTGCACGAGGCGTTCCTGCGCCTCGCCGCCGAACGGCTCATCACCCTCTCCTCCCGGCAGGGCGCGACGGTGCAGCCGGTGTCGGTGACCGAGGTCGCCGACCTGATCGAGACCCGCGGGGTCCTGGAGCGGACCGCAGTCGCGCGCATCGCCGCGCAGGCGCCCGCGGCGGCCGAGGTCGAGGCGGCGCTGGGGGCGCCGCTGGCGCGGCAGGAGGCCGCGCTGGCCGCCGGGGACCTGGCCGCGTACGTGGAGGCCGACTGCGACTTCCACGCCGCCGTCGTCGGCCTGTCGGGCAACCCGATCGCCGCGCACTTCTTCGACCTGCTGCGCGACCGGCAGCTGCGGCTGGCGTTCCTGGTGCTCTCCGGCAGCGGCGTGGTCCTGGACCTGTCGTTCCGCGAGCACCGCGAGATGGCCGCCTGCCTGGGCCGGCACGACGCCGCCGCGTACCACGCGGTGCTGGAGGTGCACCTCTCGCGCCACCAGGGCCTGGCATGAGCGCGACCCTGGCGCCGCCCGAGCCGATCGCGCCCCCGCGCACGCGCCCGTGGCGGACCCTGTTCGCGGTCATGTTCACCACCAGCTGGGCCGGCAACCAGTTCAGCCCGCTGCTGCTGCTCTACCAGGAGCGCCAGCACTACTCGACCGCGGCGGTGAACGGGTTCCTCGGCGTGTACGTGTGCGGCCTGGTCCCCGCGTTCCTGCTCTCGGGCGCGCTCAGCGACCGGTACGGGCGGCGCCCGGTCATGTTCGCGGGCGTGCTCGCGGCGGTCGCGGCGAGCACCGCGCTCGCGTTCGGCGAGTCGGGGGCGCTGATGATCTGCCTGGGCCGCTTCCTCGCCGGGGTCACCGTGGGGACGGCGACGTGCGTGGGCACGGCCTGGATGAAGGAGCTCTCGCAGTGGCCGCACGACCCGGCGGCCGACACCGGGGCCGGGGCGCGGCGCGCGACGCTGTCGTTCTCGCTCGGGTCGCTCGCGGGCGCGGGCGTCGCCGGGCTCATCGCCCAGTGGGGGCCCTGGCCCGAGCAGCTGCCGTTCCTCATCCACGTGGCGCTGACGCTGCCGTTCGCGTGGCTGGTGCTCCGTGCCCCTGAGACGGCGATCGGCGGCGGGATGCCAGGGCCGCTGCGCGCGCGGTTGCGGGTCCCCGCGGCGGGGCACCGGCGGTTCACGCGGGTCGTGCTCGTGGGCGGCCCGTGGGTGTTCGCGGCCTCCGCGATCGGCTACGGGTACCTGCCGGTGCTGCTCAAGGGGGCGACCGAGGGGTGGGGCATCGCGTACGCGACCCTGCTGACGTCGGTCGCGCTGGCGGCCTCGGCCGCGGTGCAGCCCTTGGCGAAGCGCATCGACCGGCGGGACTCGGCGCGCGGCGTGCTCACGGGCCTGGTGACGATCGTGGCCGGGGTGGCGCTGGTCGCGGCGGCGGCGCACTGGCAGTCCTGGCCCCTGGGCGCGGCCGCGGCGGTGCTCGTGGGCGCGGGCATGGGGATCGGCATGGTCTCGGGGCTCCTGGAGGTGCAGCGCATCGCCGGACCGGCGGACCTGGCCGGGCTCACCGGCGTGTTCTACGCGGTCTCCTACCTCGGGTTCGCCTCCCCCGCACTGCTGGCGGCGGTCGCGGCCGCCACGGGTGCGCCTGCGACGGCGCTGCTGCTGGGGGTCGTCGGCGCGGGCGCGGTGTGCGCGCTCGCGGTGGTCCGGTCCTACCGCAGGCACCTGCCGCGCTGACCGGGCGCGGTGGCGCGCGGGGTCAGACTGGTGCAGGAGTGCGGCTGTGACCCGCCTCCGCGTCCTGGACGGCGACCGGCCGCTCCGGGGCGGCCACCTCCATGCCGCCGCAGCCGGCATGCCGCGCGGGAGCGGGGCGGGCCAGGGCGCGTGTAGGGTTGCGGCCATGCGCTTCGGCATCTCCCCGCCCGTCCGCTAGGGCGGGCATCTGAGCACCGCGACCGGCCACGGGCCGGTCGCGTTTCCGCGGTGTGCCCGCAGACGAGAGACCTTGTTCTGACTCTCCTCTGGAGGACACATGTCCGCAAGTGGCGCAGCCACTGTCATCGAAGCGCACCCGGGACCGGGTTCGGCCCGCCGCGGGCTCGCCTTCCTCACCGTCACCGGCCTCGCCTGGGGCACCACCGGCGCCGCCGCCGACCTGATCTACGCCGCCACCGACATCGGGCCGGCCGCGGTCTCGTTCTGGCGGCACCTGGGCGGCCTGGTGCTCCTCGGGGCGTTCTGCGTCGCGCGCGGCCCCCGCGCGCCGAGGCGCCCGCTGCGGGGCCGCCTGGGGCACCTGTTGGGCGCCGGGTTCGGCATGGCGGTGTTCCAGACCGCGTACTTCGCGTCCGTGGAGGCCACGGGCGTGGCGGTCGCGACGCTGCTCACGCTCGGCTCGGGGCCGGTGCTCACCGCGTTCGGGGCCCGGCTCGCGCTGGGCGAGCGGCTCGGGCGCGGCGGCCTGCTCGCCGTCGCCGGAGCGGTCGTCGGGCTCGCGGTCCTGGTCGGCGGGGACGCGAGCGTCGACCCCGCGGGCGCGGCGCTCGCACTGCTCTCGGCGGCCGGGTACGCGGCGGTGACGCTGCTGGGCCGCAGCGCCGGGCAGCGCGGCGAGGACCCGTTCACGATCACGTTGTGGTCCTTCGGGGTCGGGGCCGCGGTGCTGCTGGTCCCGGCGCTGCTGGAGGGGCTGCTCCCCCGCGGCGGCGACCCAGTGCGGGCGTGGGCGCTCATGGCCTACCTCGCGGTGTTCACCACGGCGCTGGCGTACCCGCTGTACTTCGCGGGCGCGGCCCGGGTGCGGGCGGCGACGGCGTCGGTGATGATGCTCATCGAGCCGGTGACCGCGGCGGTGCTGGCGGTCGCGGTACTCGGTGAGCCGCTGACGGCGGCGGCCGTCGCGGGGTCGCTGATCCTGCTCGCCTCGATCACGGCCCTCGCGGCCGCCGAGTCGCGCGGGGCACGACCGCGAGAAGCACGATCGCAAGGGGCACAGGCGCAAGACGCACGGTAACGCAGATAGACCGAAGGGCCGGTCCGAACGGACCGGCCCTTCGCCCGCGGCTCAGGTGGCCTGGAGGTAGCCCGTCTCCAGCATGATGACGACGAGCACGCCGAGGATGCAGCGGTACCACACGAAGATGAAGACGCTGTGCTTGGCGACCCACTTGAGCATCCAGTGGACGGCGCCGAGGCCGACGATGAACGCGATGATCGTGGCCACGAGCATCTGCGCGCCCGAGGGCACCGACCCCTCGGTGGCGGGTTCGAAGACGTCGCCGAGGCTGAGGATGCCGGCGCCGAACACGGCCGGGATCGCCAGCAGGAACGAGTACCTGGCGGCCACCGCCCGGTCGAGGCCGATGAACAGGCCCGCGGTGATGGTGCCGCCCGAGCGTGAGACGCCGGGGATGAGCGCGCCGGCCTGGGCGAAGCCGAGGATGAGGCCGTCCTTCATGCGGAAGTCGTCCCAGGTGCGGGTCTTCTTGCCGACGAGCTCGGCGAGGGCGAGCAGGAGGCCGAAGAAGATGAGGCTGAAGGCCACGAGCCACAGGTTGCGGGCCCCGTCGCGGATGGCGTCCTTGAAGATGAGGCCGAAGAACACGATCGGGAGCGTGCCGATGATGACGTACCAGCCGAGCCGGTAGTCGGTCCCGCCGCGCTCCTCCTTGTTCCACAGGCCCTTCCACCAGGCGACGAGGATGCGGACGATGTCCTTCCAGAAGTAGATGAGGACCGCCGTCTCGGTGCCGAGCTGCGTGACCGCCGTGAACGACGCCCCCGCGTCCTCCTCGAAGAACAGGGCCGAGGTGAGCCGCAGGTGCGCCGAGGAGGACACCGGCAGCATCTCGGTCAGGCCCTGGACGATCCCGAGCACGATCGCTTCGAACCAGGTCATGTCGACCATGCGGACGCCTCCGTCCGTGCATGGCAGGGGGGAATGTGCATTCGCGCTTCTTTCGTCACATCGACGGTCAGGCGTCGCTTCCGCCGCATTGCGGCTCCCGGAGCGACTGGGACATCTTGCCAGACGCGCCAGCGTGACCGGTCGGTGTACGCACGCCAGTGAGACCCACGGTACCGGTGGTCCACTGTGTCGGGTCAGTCGAGTTCCTGCGGGCAGCGCAGGCCCTGCTCGGGGACGGTGAGGTCGGTCAGGTAGGCGGTGACCGGCCCGTCGACGCACGCGTGGCCGAGCGCGTACGCGGTGTGCCCGGAGCCCTCGTAGGTGACCAGGACGGCGGCGTCGAGCTGCCCGGCGACGGCCTGGGCCCACGCGTACGGGGTGGCCGGGTCGCCGGTGTTGCCGACGAGCACGGTGGTCGGCGCGCCGTCGCCGGAGATCGAGGACGGGTTCGGCTCGTCGGCCGACCAGGTCGCGCACGGCAGGTAGGACCAGGAGATCCCGGCCCCGAACAGGGGCGAGGCCGCGTACGCGGCCTGCGCGGAGTCGGCGTAGGCGCCGAAGTGGCCGGGGTTGTCGCGGTCGGCGCACTGGACGGCGTAGAAGTCGGCGTCGGCGTCGCGCTGGGGCAGCGGGACCGGCGGGAGCGGGCGCGGGAGGCCGCGCTCGGCGCCCGCGCCGCCCGCGAGGGCCCGGAGGTCGGCGGCGAAGTCGCGGGGCGACCCGTCGGCGGCCGCGGCGAGGACCCGTTCGAGGGCCGTCCACTTCGCTTCGCTGTAGAGGCTCCGGGAGACCGCTTCGAGCAGTTCGGGGACGGTGACCGACCCGGCCAGCTCGGCCTGGGCGCGGGTGAGGATCGCGGTGAGCTCGGCGTCGGCGGTGGCCGCGGAGGTGAACGGGCAGCCCTCGACGGTCAGGCAGTGGGCGACGAACGCCCGCCACGCGGCCTCGAAGCCCGCGGCCTGCCCCTCGGCGAGGTCGAGGACCGTGCCGGTGGTGCGCATGACCCCGTCGAAGACCATGGCGCGCACCCGGTCGGGGTAGAGGTACAGGTAGAGCTGCCCGATGTAGGTGCCGTAGGAGTAGCCGAGGTAGGTCAGCCCGTCGTCGCCGAGGGCCGCGCGCATGACCTCCAGGTCGCGGGCGACCTCCATGGTCCCGATGTGCTCCAGGAACACCGGGTCGCTCTCCTGGGCGCACTCGCCGGAGAAGTCGGCCGCGCCGGTCTTCAGGGCGTCGGACTGGTCGTCGGTGACCGCGGCCGGGTCGGTCGCCGCGACGGCGGTGACGGCCGCGTCGAACGCCTCCTCGGACCCGCACGCGAGTTCGGCGCTCGCGCCGGTGCCGCGCGGGTCGAACCCGACGACGTCGAACGCGGCCGTGACCGCCTCGGGCAGGAACGGGTACTGGGCCAGCGCGATCCCCGAGCCGCCCGGGCCGCCGGGGTTGACCAGGAGGGAGCCGGTGCGGTCGGCGCCGGTGGCGGGGTGGCGGACCATCGCGATGCGCACCTGGAGGCCGCCGGGGTCCTCGTAGTCGACCGGGACGCGGACCGATCCGCATTCGAGGGCTTCGGCCCACGCGGTCTCGGCCGCGGTGAGCTCGGCGGTGCCGTACATGGCGTCGCGGTCGCACGCGCCCCAGTCGACGCTGCCCACCCGGTCCTGCACGTCGGCCACGCCCGCGCGGGCCTTGGAGGAGCCGTTCCCGTCGAAGTCCGCCCCGCACCCCGCCAGCGCGGCGCAGGCCAGGGCGGTGCAGGCGAGGGCGGCGGGCACGGCGGTGCGCCTCATGTGGTCTCCCTGGATGCGGCGGTGCGACGGGTCCGCCGCGGCCGACCGGGCCGGTCGCATGGCAGGAACCGGCCCGGTCGGCCGCGGCGAGGCGCCGATGCACACACCGTACGGGGGCTTGTGGCGGGATGGGCGCGGTTCGACTGATTCGGTCGCTTTCGGGGGATTTCCGGGCGGGCGGGGGCCGGATCGTCAGCGGCCTGTCAAGAAGCGGCGCCGGGCCGTAGCGAAGCCGTCAGGTCCTCTGGGCAAGGCCCCCGGAGCGGCGTTCACTCGGATCCGCCGGGCCGCACGACCCCTGGACCGGCGGCGCGGGCGACACCGCGCCTCCCCTGCTCGAAGAGAAGGATCCGATGCCCGATCTCGCCTACCTGGCCCTGACGGTGGTCTGCTTCATCGCCCTGGGCCTGCTCGTGAAGGCGGTGGAGAAGCTGTGAGCGCCGTCAACGCCATCGGCCTCGTCCTCGCCGTCCTCGTCGGCGTCTACCTGGTGGTCGCACTGCTGAAACCGGAGCGCTTCTGATGGGCGACACCACCGCGGGCGTCATCTTCATCGCGGCGATGGTCGCCGCGCTCGCCGCGACCTACCGGCCGCTGGGCGACTACCTCTACCGGGTCGTGACCCGGGAGCGCCACTACAAGGTCGAGCGCGGGATCTACCGCGTCATCGGGGCGCGACCGGAGACCGAGCAGCACTGGGCCGGGTACGCCAGGAGCGTGCTCGCGTTCTCGGCGGTGAGCGTGCTGCTGCTGTACGGGCTCCAGCGGCTCCAGCACTTCCTGCCGCTGAGCCTGGGCTTCCCGGGCGTGGACCCGTACGTCTCGTGGAACACCGCGGTGAGCTTCGTGGCGAACACGAACTGGCAGGCGTACTCCGGTGAGTCCACGATGGGCCACCTGGTGCAGACCGGCGGCCTGGCCGTGCAGAACTTCGTGTCGGCGGCGGTCGGCATGGCCGTCGCGGTGGTCCTGGTGCGGGGCTTCGCCCGCAAGGCCACCGACCGGCTCGGGAACTTCTGGGTCGACCTGGTCCGGATCACCGTGTGGGTGCTGCTGCCGATCGCCGCGGTCGGCGCGGTGGTGCTCGTCCTCGGCGGCGCGATCCAGAACTTCGGCGAGGTCACGCAGGCGGTGACCGCGACCGGCGACACGCAGTCGATCACCGGCGGCGCGGTCGCGAGCCAGGAGGCGATCAAGGAGCTGGGCACCAACGGCGGCGGGTTCTTCAACGCGAACTCGGCGCACCCGTTCGAGAACCCCACGTCGTGGACGAACTTCGTGGAGGTCTACCTGATCCTCATGATCCCGGTGGCGCTGCCGCGCACGTTCGGGCGCATCGTCGGCGACGACCGGCAGGGGTACGCGATCATCGCGGTCATGGGGGTCCTTGCCCTCGCCTCGATCACCGCCGTGCTCGGGTTCGAGTCCCTCGGGAACGGGACCGTGCCGCAGGCGGTGACGGCCGCGATGGAGGGCAAGGAGGTCCGCTTCGGCGTCGAGGACTCCAGCCTGTTCGCCGCGGCGACCACGCTGACCTCGACGGGCGCGGTGAACTCCTTCCACGACTCGTTCACGTCGTTCGGCGGCGGGGTCCTCATGCTGAACATGATGTTCGGCGAGGTCGCGCCCGGCGGGGTCGGCGGCGGCCTGTACGGGATGCTCGTGCTCGCGGTGATCGCGGTGTTCGTGGCGGGCCTCATGGTCGGGCGCACCCCGGAGTACCTGGGGAAGAAGATCGGGGCCCGGGAGATCAAGCTCGCAAGCATGTACTTCCTGGTGACCCCGGTGCTGGTCCTGGTCGGTGTGGCGACGGCGTTCCTCCTGCCGTCCAATATGGACTCGCTCCAGGAGGCGGGGCCGCACGGGCTCTCCGAGCTGCTGTACGCCTTCACGTCGGCGTCGAACAACAACGGGTCCGCGTTCGGCGGCTTCGGCGCGAACACGCCGTGGTTCAACACCGCCCTGGGCCTGTGCATGCTGTTCGGCCGGTTCATCCCGATCATCCTGGTGCTCGCCCTGGCCGGGTCGCTGGCGAGGCAGCGGCCGGTGCCCGCCTCAGCCGGCACGCTCCCGACGCACCGTCCCCTGTTCGTCGGCATGGTCGTGGGCGTGACGCTCGTCCTCGTCGCACTGACCTTCCTTCCCGTCCTCGCCCTCGGCCCGCTGGCCGAAGGGCTGCAATAGGAGATGCCCGCAATGTCTGCAATGACAACGGTGGCGCCGAAGGTGCGGGGCGGACTGCTCGACCCCAAGCAGTGGGTCAGGTCCACGCCCTCGGCACTGCGCAAACTCGACCCGCGCCTGATGTGGCGCAACCCGGTCATGTTCATCGTCGAGATCGGCGCGCTGTTCACCACGGCGCTGGCGGTCGCGGACCCGAGCGTGTTCGCCTGGCTCATCACGGCGTGGCTGTGGCTGACGGTCCTGTTCGCCAACGCGGCCGAGGCGATCGCCGAGGGCCGCGGCAAGGCCCAGGCCGACTCGCTGCGCAAGGCCAAGACCGACACCGTCGCGCGGAGGCTCGCGGAGCAGGACCCCGGCATCACCTCCCCGAAGGTGGCGACGGTCGAGGTCCCCGCGCCCGAGCTCAAGCGCGGCGACTACGTGCTGGTCGAGGCCGGCCAGACGATCCCCGGCGACGGCGACGTCGTCACCGGCATCGCCAGTGTGGACGAGTCGGCGATCACCGGCGAGTCGGCGCCGGTGATCCGCGAGTCCGGCGGCGACCGCTGCGCGGTCATGGGCGGCACCAGGGTCCTGTCGGACTGGGTCGTCGTGGAGATCACCGCCGAGCCCGGGAAGTCCTTCCTGGACCGCATGATCGCGCTCGTGGAGGGCTCGGAGCGGCGCAAGACGCCGAACGAGATCGCGCTGAACATCCTGCTGTCGGCGATGACCGTGGTCTTCCTGCTCGCGGTGGTGACCATGCAGCCGGTCGCGGTCTACTCCAAGGACTACATGGCCGCAGCGCCCGACTCCGCGGTGCTCGACGGCAACGGCGTCACCGGGATCGTGCTCGTCTCGCTCCTGGTGTGCCTCATCCCGACCACCATCGGGGCGCTGCTGAGCGCCATCGGCATCGCCGGCATGGACCGGCTGGTGCAGCGCAACGTACTCGCCATGTCCGGCCGGGCCGTGGAGGCCGCCGGCGACGTCGACACGCTCCTGCTCGACAAGACCGGCACGATCACGTACGGCAACCGCCGCGCGTCCTCGTTCCTGGCCGTCCCCGGCGTCGCCGCCGCGCAACTGGCCGACGCCGCGCAGCTCTCCAGCCTCGCCGACGAGACCCCCGAGGGGCGCTCGATCGTGGTGTTCGCCAAGGAGTCCCAGGGGCTGCGCGAGCGCGCCGCCGGGGAGCTGGCGAACGCCGAGTGGATCGCGTTCACCGCCCAGACCCGCATGTCGGGCGTGGACCTCGACGAGCACGGCTCGGTGCACCGCATCCGCAAGGGCGCGGCCGCGCAGGTCGCCGAGTGGGTGCGGGCCTCGGGAGGCGACCCGAACCCGCGCCTGGACGACCTGGTCGACCAGGTCTCGCGCGAGGGCGGCACGCCGCTGGTCGTCGCCGAGCACCGGGACGGCGAGACCGCCCGCGTCCTCGGCGTGGTCTACCTCAAGGACGTGGTCAAGGAGGGCATGGCCGAGCGCTTCGCGAGGCTGCGGGCCATGGGCATCCGCACGGTCATGGTCACCGGCGACAACCCCCGCACCGCCAAGGCCATCGCGGCCGAGGCCGGCGTCGACGACTTCCTCGCCGAGGCCAAGCCCGAGGACAAGATGGCGCTCATCAAGCGCGAGCAGGACGCCGGGCGGATGGTCGCGATGACCGGCGACGGCACCAACGACGCGCCCGCGCTCGCCGCGGCCGACGTCGGCGTCGCGATGAACACCGGGACCTCCGCGGCCAAAGAGGCCGGGAACATGGTCGACCTCGACTCGGACCCGACCAAGCTCATCGAGATCGTGGCGATCGGCAAGCAGCTGCTCATGACCCGCGGCGCCCTGACGACGTTCTCGATCGCCAACGACATCGCCAAGTACTTCGCGATCATCCCGGCGATCTTCGCCGTGATCTACCCCGGACTGGACGCGCTCAACGTCATGCGCCTGGCCAGCCCGGAATCGGCGATCATCTCGGCGGTGGTGTTCAACGCGCTGGTCATCGTCGCCCTCGTGCCCCTGGCGCTCAAGGGCGTCGCCTACCGGCCCGGGTCCGCGTCGGCGCTGCTGCGCCGGAACCTGTGGGTCTACGGCCTCGGGGGCATCGTCACGCCGTTCATCGGCATCAAACTCATCGACCTCGCGGTCGCCCTGATCCCAGGAGTGGCATAAATGGCACGCCTTCCCCGCTGGGTCTCCCAGCACCTGGCCGCGCTCCGCGCGCTGCTGGTCCTCACCGCCGTCACCGGCATCCTGTACCCGCTCGCGGTCCTCGCCGTGGCGCAGCTCCCCGGCCTGGACCACAAGGCCGAAGGGTCGCTCGTCTACGACGAGGACGGCGCGGTGGTCGGCTCCTCGCTGCTGGGACAGTCCTTCACCGACGAGGACGGGAACGCGATCGCGGCGTACTTCCAGTCGCGCCCGTCGATGGCCGCCGGCGAGAACGGCGACTACGACCCGCTCGTGTCGGGCGCCTCGAACCTGGGCCCCGAGAGCGTCGTGGACGCGCTGCCCGACCCCGCACTGGGCTGGGACGGCGACGAGCTCGCCACCAAGAGCCTGCTGACGCAGGTGTGCGAGCGCTCGTACGCGATCGGCGAGCGCGAGGGCGTGGACGGCTCGCGGCCGTACTGCACCGAGTCCGGTGCGGGCGCCGTGGGCGCGGTCCTCGGGGTGTTCTACGCCGAGGGCACGACCGGCGACGTGGTCCGGGTCGTGAGCCTGAACGAGGCGTGCGACGCGGTCGCCGCGCCGTTCCTCGCCGAATACGAAGGTGTGCCGGTCGAGTGCGCCGTCTACGGCGAGGACTACGCGGCGGCGATCGTCACGCCCGTGGAGGGCGACGCGTCCGGCGAGCCGGCCGTGCCGGCCGACGCGGTCACCGCCTCGGGGTCGGGCCTGGACCCGCACATCAGCCCTGAGTACGCCGAGCTCCAGACCGCCCGCGTCGCCGCCGAGCGCGGAGCGAGCACTGAGGACGTCGAAGCGCTGGTCGAGGAGCACACGACCGGGCGGTTCCTCGGGTTCATGGGCGACCCGGCGGTGAACGTCGTGGAACTCAACCTCGCACTCGACAGTGTGTTCCCTGCCGGGGACGAGGCCGGCCCGGTCGGGTAGCGCCGGGCGCGCGGAGGGCCGGAGGGGTCGCTGACCCCCTCCGGCCCTCACCTGCGCGCCGGGTCAGCGCGTCAGCGGAACCACTTCTGCGCCGCGTTGCCGCTGCACGTGACGATCTGGAGGTTGGTGCCGTCGGCCGAGTTCGCCCACGGCACGTCCAGGCACTTGTTCGCCTGTGGGTTCACCAGGTCGTTCGCGCCCGAGAACACCCACTGCTGCGCCCCCGAGCCGTTGCACGTCCACAATCGCACCGGCGTGCCGTCGCCGGTGCCGCCGTTGGCGACGTCGAGGCACTTGCCGAGCGCGCGGAGCGTCCCGTCGCCGGGCGCGGTCCACTGCTGGGCCGCGGAGCCGTTGCAGGTGTAGAGCTGCACGGGGGTGCCGTCGGCGGTCCCGGCGGCCTCCACGTCGAGGCACTTGCCGGCCAGCCCGGTGACGGCCGACCCGCCCCCGGAGGTCCCTCCGGAGTAGACGCGCACGTAGTCGATCTTCATCGTCTGCGGGAACTGCGTCGAGCCGTCGGGGTACCCGGGCCAGTTGCCGCCCACCGCGACGTTGAGGATCATGAAGAACGGGTGGTCGAAGACCCACTCGTTGCCGCCGATGTCGCCGGTGGTCTTGGTCTGGTAGGTGACGCCGTCGACCGACCAGCTGATCGAGCTGGGGGTCCAGTTCACTGCGAACGTGTGGAAGCCGTTCGCGAACGGCTGCCCGATCGTGTAGGCGCCGCCGACGCCGGCGCCGCCGGAGTAGCCGGGCCCGTGGAGGGTGCCGTGCACGGTGTTCGGCTCGTAGCCGACGTTCTCCATGATGTCGATCTCGCCCGCCTGCGGCCAGCCGACCGAGCCGAGGTCGTCGCCGAGCATCCAGAACGCCGGCCAGATGCCCTGGCCGCGCGGGATCTGGAGGCGGGCCTCGAAGGTGCCGTACGCCTGCGTGAAGGTGCCGTTGGTGAGCAGCCGCGCCGAGGTGTACTGGCAGGAGCCGTACCAGCACTGGTACCCGGCCGGGTTCTCCTTGCGGGCGGTGATGACCATGTTGCCGGCCCCGTCGTGGGCGGCGTTGCTGGTGGAGTTCGTGTAGTACTGGTGCTCGTTGTTGCCCCAGCCGCCCCCGCCGATGTCGTAGCGCCACTTGGACGAGTTCGGCGCGGTCCCGGCGGCGGCGTTGAACTCGTCGCTCCAGGTCAGGGCCTGCGCCTGGACCTGCTCCTGGACTTGGACCTCGTCGGGCTCGTCGGCGCCGGCGGCGGTGAGGCCCACGGTGACCGCGGCGGCCGCCGCCACGGCGGCGGTGGCGATCGCGAGCAGTCTGCGGATGGGTTTGTGGACTCGGGGTGGTCTCACGGAGGCGTCCTCTCGTTCCGTGGAGGAGCGCGGTCACGGCGGGACTACACCGAGAGAGCGCTCTCTCTAAATAGTCCTATCTTTTTAACATCGGGATAGATCATTGTCAATAGGGCGATTTGGGCGCCAGGTGCGGCGCAGGGCCGGCGGGCAGGACCGGCGGAGCGGGCGGGGGCCGGGAGCAGCGCCGGTCCCCCGCCCGCGGGGTCAGCCCTTGACCGCCCCGCCCAGCCCCGCGCTCGACAGGAACAGGCGCTGGAACACCAGGAACAGCGCGATCGGGATGAGCGAGGAGATCGCCAGCGCGGCCAGGAACACGTCGAGCTCGACGAACTGCTGGAGCGCGGGCAGGCGGACCGACAGGGGCTGGAGGGCCGGGTCCGGCAGCACCAGCATCGGCCACAGGAAGTCCTTCCAGGACGCGATGACGGCGAAGACGGAGACGACCCCGATCACCGGGCGCGACATGGGCAGCACGATCGACCAGAACAGCCGGTAGGGCCCGGCCCCGTCCACGCGGGCGGCCTCGAAGATCTCCCGGGGGAGGTTCGCGAAGAAGCGCTGCATGAGCAGGACGTTGAAGGCGTTGGCGCCGGCCGGGAGCCACACGGCCCAGAACGTGTTCAGCATGGAGGTGCCGAGCACGGGCGGGTCGAGGATCGTCAGGTAGAGCGGGACGAGCAGGACCACGCTGGGCACGAACAGGGTCGCCAGGATCGCGCCCGAGAGGTAGCGGCCCAGGCGCGGGCGCAGGACGGCGAGGGCGTACCCGCCGGTGGCGGCGACCAGGAGCTGGACGGCCCAGGAGCCGGCGGCGAGGGCGATGGTGTTGAAGAAGTACTTGTCGATCTCCACGCGGGTCCACGCCTCGGCGAGGTTGGCGAGGTCGATGCCGCCCGGCCACAGCGCCATCGGGTTCCGCAGGGTGTCCTGGGTGGGCGTGACGGCGGCCTTGGCGAGCCAGAGCATGGGCCCCAGCCCGGCGACGGCGAGGATCGCCAGGAGCAGGCCGTGGGAGAGCCGGGTGCTCCAGCGGACGCTGGCGCGCCTGCGGTCGGTGGGGGCGAGCAGGCCCCGGTCGGTGGTGCTCTTGACCGCGGCCATCAGCTGCTCCAGTGTCGGGTGAGGCGGAAGTACAGCATCGAGAACCCGGCGAGGACCACCGCGAGCATGAGGCTGAGGGCGGCGGCGGCGCCGTAGTCGCCCCCGAGCGAGTTGGTGAACGCGTACCGGTAGATGAGCAGCAGCAGCGTCAGGGTCCGGTTGGCGGGGCCGCCGTCGGTGAACAGGAACGGCTCCAGGAACACCTGGGCGGTGCCGATGATCTGGAGGATGAAGGTGATGAGCAGGACGCCGCGCAGTTGCGGGAGCGTGATGTGCCAGAGTTTGCGCCACACGCCGGCGCCGTCGATCTCGGCGGCCTCGTAGAGGCTGGGGTCGACGCCGATGAGGGCGGCGAGGTAGATGATGACGGTGCCGCCGGCCGCGGCCCAGGTCGCTTCGAGGACCAGGGAGGGCATGACGATGTCGGCGTCCTGGAGCCAGGCGACGGGGGCGGCGCCGAACCAGCCGAGGATGGTGTTGAAGACCCCGTCCTCGCCGGCGTCGTAGAACAGGCGCCACAGCAGGACGGCCACGACCGGCGGGACGACCACGGGCAGGTAGGCGAGGGCCGAGAACAGGCCGCGCATCTTGCGGACCTCGCTCATGAGGATCGCGGCCACGAGCGGGATCGGGTAGCCGAAGAGCAGGGCCAGGAGCGCGAAGTAGCCGGTGTTCTGGATCGCGGTCCACAGCAGCGGGTCGGCGAAGACCTGCTCGAAGTTGGCGAAGCCCACGAACACGGGGTCGGCGACCAGGTTGGTGCGCTGGAAGCTCATGACGACGGCGCGTCCGATGGGGACCCATGAGAAGACGCCGAACACGACGAGCATCGGCGCCAGGAAGACGAGGGTGTGCAGCCCGGTGCGGGCGCGGGCGAGGCGGGAGCCCGGGCGGCCGGGCCGGGCCGCGGTGCGCGGCCCGGCCTGGTCCCCCGTGACACCGGCGAGGCGGGTGTCGGTGGTGGTCATGTCTGTCGTTGCCCTCGGTTAGGCGGCGGCGTCCATGGCGGCCTGGGCGTTCGCCTGGGCCGTCTCCAGGAGCGCGTCGATGTCGGCGTTCTCGTCGGTGAGGATGGACTGGACGACGGTGTCGAGCACGCCGTAGACCTCCTGGGTGGCGGTGACCGGCTCGGTCAGCAGCGGCTGGGCGAACACCTGGGAGGTGTAGGGGGCCATCTGCTCGACGGGGACGTTCACGTACTCGGCGATCCAGCCCTGCTGCTCGTCGTAGGTGGCCTGGTCGAACACGGGGAGCTCGGGGGCGCCCACGGGCTGGCCGGTCTCGGCCTTGACCTCGGCGTCGGCGACGGCGGCCTCCTGGTCGGTGAGCTTCTCCATGTAGTAGAAGTCGATCCAGGCGACCGCGGCCTCCTGCTCGTCGGCCTCGGCGTTGGGGCTGACGGCGGCGAGGGTGCCGCCGCCGAGGACCCCGGCGTCGGGCGAGTCGGCGAGCGGGAGGACGGCGAGGCCGTAGTCGTCGGGGTTGAGCCCGTTCTGGGTGAACAGGTTCCCGTAGTTGCCGCCGCCGGAGACGTACATGCCGATGCGGCCCGCGGCGAAGTCCTGGTTGATGGTGCCCCAGTCGTACTGGAGGGTGTCGCCCATGGAGTCGTCGGCCCAGCGCATGGTCTGGAGCTGGGTGAGGGCCTCGCGCATCTGCGGGGTGTCGATGGTGGCGGTGCCGCCGTCCTCGGTGCGCCCGCCGAGCGCGTTGACGACGGTGGTGAGGATCCAGCCGCCGGTGTTGTCGTTGGTCATCACCGAGTAGCCGGCCTCGCCGGTGGCGTCGCTGATGGCCTTGGCCGCGGCCTGGACCTCGGCCCAGGTGGTGGGCGGCGCGTCGGGGTCGAGGCCCGCGGCGGCGAAGAGGGTCCGGTTGTAGTGGAGCCCCTGGCCGTAGGCGGCGATCGGGACGGCCCACAGGTTGCCGTCGGCGTCCTCGCCGGCCGCGGCGATGTTGGGGTTGAACCCGTCGCGGTAGGGCAGCTCGGCGGTGTACGCGGAGATGTCGGCGATCTGGCCGCGCTCGATGAGGCCGCGCCCGTCGGTGAAGGGGATGGTGAACACGTCGGGGAGGGTGCCGCCCGCGAGCTGGGCGGTGAAGGTCCCGGCGGTCCAGGTGTACTCCTGGGTCTCCACGTCGATGTCGGGGTTGGCGTCCTCGAACTGCTCGACGCGGGCCTCGAAGGCGTCGATGGCCTCCTGTTCGAGCCCGGCGTCGATGGTGACGGTGATGTGGGTCTTGCCGTCGTCGGGCTCGTCCGAGCAGGCGGCGAGGCCGAGCGCGGAGACGCCCAGCGCGGTGATGGCGGCCGCGGTCCTTGCTGCGGTGGCGCGAGAGGTAAGCATCGTTGCTCCTTGTCGGTTTCCATTGCGGTTGAGAGGGGTCGTGCGGTCAGGCCCGCAGCCACGCGGCGGCGTCGCCGGGCAGGCGGCCGTCGCCGGTCTCGGCGCTGGCGAGCAGCACCTCGGTGTGGGCGGGCAGGTCCACCGGGGCGTCGCCGAAGTTGACGACGCAGGTCAGGTCGGTCCCGCGCCGGAAGGCGAGGGTGCCGGGCGCGGTGTCGAGCCAGGCGAACCCGTCACCTTGCAGGGCGGGTTCGGTGCGGCGCAGGCGGATCGCGTCGCGGTACAGGGCCAGGAAGGAGCCGGGGTCGGCTTCCTGGAGGGCGGCGGCGCGGCTGCCCCAGCCCGCGGGCTGGGGCAGCCAGGGGGGAGCGCCGTTCGTGTTGAAGCCGAAGGTGTCGCCGTCGGGGGTCCACGGGAGGGGGACGCGGCAGCCGTCGCGGCCGGGGTCGACGCCGTCGGTGCGGAAGTGCATGGGGTCCTGGCGGGTGCCCTCGGGCAGGTCCTCGACCTCGGGCAGGCCCAGCTCGTCGCCCTGGTAGACGTAGAGGACGCCGGGGAGGGCGGCGGTGAGCAGGGCGGCGGCGCGGGCGCGGCGGGAGCCGAGCGCGAGGTCGGTGGGGGTGCCGAAGCGCTTGGCGAGGAATGAGAAGGAGGAGTCCTCGCGCCCGTAGCGGGTGACGGGGCGGGTGACGTCGTGGTTGGACAGGACCCAGCTGGGCGGGGCGCCCGCGGCCTCGTGGGCGGCGAGGGTGGCGCCGATGGACTCGTGCAGTTCGGCCGCGTCCCAGGGGCGGGTCATGAAGTCGAAGTTGAAGGCCATGTGCATCTCGTCGTCGCGCAGGTACAGCATGAACCGCTCGGTGTCGGCGAGCCACACCTCGCCGACGAGGAAGCGGTCGTCGCCGTAGGAGTCGGCGACCTTGCGCCAGCCGCGGTAGACGTCGTGGAGCTCGTCGCGGTCGAGGTGGGGGTGGCGGCCGGGCTCGTGGTGCTCCCCCACCTCGGGCAGCTCGGGGTCCTTGGCGATGAGGGCGGCGGAGTCGATGCGGATGCCGGCGACGCCGCGGTCGTACCAGAAGCGCAGGACCGCCTCGTGCTCGGCGACGACGTCGGGGTGGGTCCAGTTGAGGTCGGGCTGCTCGGGGGCGAACAGGTGGAGGTACCACTGGCCGGGCTCGCCGTCGGGGCCCTCGGTGCGGGTCCAGGTGTCGCCGCCGAAGCTGGAGGTCCAGCCGGTGGGCATCCGGTCGCCACCGGGGCCCTTGCCGTCGCGGAACCAGAAGCGGTCGCGGGCGGGGTCGCCGGGGGCGGCGGCGAGGGCCTCCTTGAACCAGGCGTGCTCGGAGGAGACGTGGTTGGGGACGACGTCGACGATGGTGCGGATGCCGAGGGCGAGCGCGTCCTCGATGAGGGCCTCGGCGTCGGCGAGGGTGCCGAAGGCGGGGTCGATCTCGCGGTAGTCGGCGACGTCGTAGCCGCCGTCGGCCTGCGGCGAGCGGTACCAGGGGGTGAACCAGAGCGCGTCGACGCCGAGGGCGGCGAGGTAGGGCAGGCGCTCGCGCACCCCGGCGAGGTCGCCGGTGCCGTCGCCGTCGGCGTCCGCGAAGCTGCGCGGGTAGACCTGGTAGATCACCGCGTTCCGCCACCACTCGGGGGCGGCCTGGGGCTGCTGTCGCGATTGCAATGTGGCTCCGTCCATGCGTCGAACGCGACCTAGGAGGGGGTCAGGGCATGGTGAATGCCCTGCACATGCTAGGTTTAGCGCTATACCTTGGCCGGAAGCTTAGCTCTTGGATGTCACACTTGTCAACGGCGGGGTACCGGCATCCGCTTGCTCGATGGAAAGGAGCCCTCTTGGGCGTCACGCTGAAGGACATCGCGGCCGAGGCCGGCGTCAGCCTCATGACCGTGTCCAACGTGGTCAACGGGAAGCAGGCCCGGGTCTCCGCGGCCACCCGCGAGCGGATCATGCGCCTCGTCAAGGAGCGCGGGTACGTCCCCAGCGCCTCGGCGCGCAGCCTCGCGGCCCGCTCCTCGCGCCTGGTCGGGCTCCTCGTCCCCGCCGTCGGCGAGTCGTCCCTGACGATCGACCCGCACACCGTCGAGGTCGTCGGCATGCTCGAGCGCGAGCTGCGGCGCCTGGACTACCACCTCATGCTCCGCGGGATCTCCCGGCGCGGGGAGATCACCGAGGCCCTGCGCTCGTGGAACCTCGACGGCGCGGTCCTCCTGGGCTTCAACGACGTCGTCATCGACCGCCTCACCGCCGCCGACGTCGGCGACGTGGCCCTGGTGGCCATGGACTCCTACTCGGAGAACCCGCTCGCGCTGGAGGTCCGCTCCGACGACTTCGGCGGCGCCGAGCTCGCCATGCGGCACCTGGTCGGGCTCGGGCACGAGCGGATCGCGTTCGCCGGCCCCGCGTTCTCCGACACCGGCGTCGTGCGCCAGCGCTTCGAGGGCTACCGGAAGGTCCTGGCGGGGCAGGGGATCGCGTTCGACCCGGCGCTGGCGTCCGAGGTGGAGACCACGCACGCGGCGGGCCTGGAGTACGGGCGGCGCCTGGCCGCCGAGCACCCGGAGGTGACCGCGGTGTTCACCACCGCCGACATCCTCGCGATCGGCCTCATCGAGGGGCTCGCGGCGGCGGGCCGCTCGGTGCCCGGGGACGTGTCGGTCGTCGGCTACGACAACGCCGACCTCGCCGTCTACGTCACCCCGAAGCTCACGACGGTGGCGCAGGACCTGCCGGGGAAGGCCGCCGAGGCGGTCCGCCTCATGATGGACCGCCTCGCGGGCAAGGACCGCCCCGAGCAGGCGGTCTCACTGGACGTGGCGCTGATCGAGCGGGGCACCGCCGGTCCCCCGCCGGTCGGGTGAGGCCCGGCTCGCGGGGCCCGGCAAGGCCCGCGAGCCGGGAGTCCTAGGCCCAGTTCAGGGACGCGCCGTTGGAGGCGATGACGTCCCGGTACCACTCGGCGCTGCGCTTGGGGGTGCGCCGCTGGGTCTCGTAGTCGACGCGGACGATCCCGAAGCGCTTGGAGTAGCCCTCGGCCCACTCGAAGTTGTCGAGCAGCGACCACACGAAGTAGCCCTTGAGGTTGACCCCCTGCTCGATGGCGCGCCCGGCCGCGCGCATGTAGCCGTCGAGGTAGTCGACCCGGTCGGCGTCGTCGACCGAGCCGTCGGCGGCGACGGCGTCCTCGAAGGACGCGCCGGACTCGGTGATGTACACCGGCAGGCCGGTGTACTCGGTGGACAGCCGCGTGAGGACCCGCCGCAGGCTCTCGGGGTGGATCTCCCAGCCGAAGGCGGTGACGGCGTGCTGCGGGGGCAGGCTGCGGTTGCCCAGGTGCTCGTCGCTGGGGTCGGCCTCGACGACGAAGCGGTGGTAGTGGTTGACGCCCACGAAGTCCAGGGGTGCGCTGATGGACTCCATGTCGCCGGGCAGGACCGCGTCGAACGCGCCGGTGGGCGCGAAGTGGGCGAGCATGTCCTCGGGGTAGGCGCCGCGGAACAGCGGATCGAGGAACAGCCGGTTGCCGCCGCCGTCGGAGAGGCGGGCGGCCGCGACGTCCTCGGGCTTGTCGGTGGCGGCCTCGATGTCGGTGAGGATCACCGCCGAGCCGACCTTGCCCGCGGGGGCGTGCTCGCGGATCGCGGCGACGGCGAGGCCGTGGGCGACGTTGAGGTGGTGGGCCGCGCGCAGGGCCGCGGTGCGGTCCTGGCGGCCGGGGGCGTGGACGCCCACGTGGTAGCCGAGGAAGGCCGCGCACCACGCCTCGTTGATCGGGATCCACTCGTCGACGAGGTCGCCCAGGGCCTGGGCGGTGCGCCGGGCGTAGTCGCCGAAGCACTCGGCGACCGAGCGCTCGGGCCAGCCGCCCTCGTCCTCCAGGACCTGCGGGAGGTCCCAGTGGTAGAGGGTGACGGCGGAGCGGATGCCCTTGTCGCGCAGGTCGGCAAGCTGCTCGCGGTAGAACGCGACGGCCTCGGGGTTGAGGTCGCCGCGCCCGGCGGGCTGGAGGCGGGCCCAGGACACCGAGAGGCGGTACGCCTTGAGGCCGAGGCCGGCGGCGATGCCGAAGTCCTCGCGCCAGCGGTGGTAGTGGTCGCACGCGGTGTCGCCGGTGTCGCCGTTCTTCACCTTGCCGGGGGTCTGGGCGAAGGTGTCCCAGATGGACGGTCCGCGGCCGCCCTCGGCGGCGGCGCCCTCGATCTGGTAGGCCGCGGTCGAGGCGCCCCAGAGGAAGCCGTCGGGGAAGGGACTGGTCATGGTGTGCTCCTTGGTGGTGGTGTGGCCGGGCTCATTTGTCCACGCCGGTGACGACGATCCCCTGGACGAAGACCCGCTGCGCCGCGAGGAAGATCGCGACCGGCAGGGCCAGCGCCAGGAGGGACGCGGCGAGGATGAGGTGGGGCTCGGAGTTGTAGACGCCGCTGAAGTAGCTCAGGCCCACGCCGATGGGGACGATCTCGCGGTTGCCGGCGAGGTAGAGCAGCGGTTCGAAGAAGTCGTTCCAGGCGTAGAAGAAGTGGAACAGGCTCACGGCCGTGAGCGCCGGGACCGACTGGGGGATGATGACGCGCAGGAAGGTCCTGATGGGGCCGGCGCCGTCGATGCGGGCGGCCTCCTCCAGTTCCCTGGGGATGGTGAGGAAGTACTGGCGCAGCAGGAACACGTTGAACGCGTTGGCGAACAGCTGCGGGACGATGAGCGGCAGGTAGGTGCCGACCCATCCCATCTGGAGGAACACCGCGTACTTGGGGACGAGGGTGACGGCGGGGGGCAGCAGGATCGTGGCCATGAGGAGGCCGAAGAGGAGCCCGCGGCCGGGGAACCGGAAGCGCGCGAAGCCGTAGGCGACGACCGCGGAGGACACCACCGTCAGGGCCATGCTGACCAGGGCGTACATGAGGGTCCAGCCGGTCAGGCGCAGGAACGAGATGGTGTTCCACGCCTCCTCGAAGTTGCCCCACTGGGGGTTGAGGCCGGTGACCGGTTCGAGGGTGCGCCAGCGCCCGTCCCACTCGATGGGGCCCGCGCCGGGGTCCTCGGGGTCGACGAAGGTGCTCGACTCGCGGCCGGGCTCGATGAGCGCGAGGTCGCGGGTGGTGCCGTCGGGCATGGGGACGGCGTAGACGTCGTGGACCTCGCCCTCGTACTCGAAGGTGAGGGCGGAGACGGGGAGGACGGCGGCGTTGGGGTCGGAGACGCCGTCCTTGTCCTTGAGGGCGGTGGCGGCGCCGTAGCCCAGGGGCATGAGGAACACGACGGCGAGCAGGAGCGCGCCGAGGGTGGTCACGATGGTCATGGTGATCCCGCGGCGCTTGCGGCGCATGGCCTTCTCGGCGGGCGGGGTCTCGGCGGCCTCGGTGTGCGGCGCGGTGGCGGTGGCGGTCACGAGCGCTCCGTTCCATAGTGGACCCAGTACCGGGAGGTGCCGAAGAGCACCGCGGTGAAGACGGCGACGAGGATGAAGATGAGCCAGGCGAGGGCGGCGCCGTAGCCCATGTCGCCGAACACGAACGCCTGCTGGTAGAAGTGCACGAGCAGGAAGCGGCTGGCGCCGCCGGGCCGGCCGGTGGCGCCGAAGAGGACCCACGGGACGACGAAGTACTGGAGGATCGCGACCGAGCCGATCACCAGGTTGTAGAACATGATCGGCGACAGCAGGGGCAGTGTGACGCTGCGCAGCCGCCGCCACCAGCCGGCGCCGTCGATCTCGGCGGCCTCGTAGAGCTCGGTGGGGATGCCCTGGAGGCCGGCGAGGTTGACCATCATGGCGTTGCCGATGCCCCACAGGCCGATGAAGCTGAACGCGAACAGGACCAGGATCGGGTTGTCGAACCAGCGGATGCCGTCGGTGCCGGTGGCGTCGACGCCGGTGAGGCCGATGAGCCGGTTGACCCAGCCGGTCTGGGGGTTGAGGACCTGCTGCCAGATGAGGACGCCGGCGACCAGCGGGATCATCGAGGGCGCGTAGAACAGCAGCCGGAAGAACCCGGTGAACTTCAGGTGCTTGGAGTTGAGCAGGAGCGCGAGCCCGAGGGCGACCACGATGCTCAGGGGCAGGAACAGCACGGTGAAGCGGAAGGTCGCGGCCAGCGCGGTCCACGTGTCGGGGTCCGACAGGGCCCGCTCCCAGTTCGAGGTGCCCACGAAGCTGGTGGCGTCGGGGTCGGTGAGCTGGAAGTCGAGGGTGGAGAAGACGAGCGAGGCGCCGATGGGCACGAGCCAGAACAGGAGGAAGCCGATGATCCAGGGGCTGATGAACGCGTAGCCCCAGCGCGCTTCGCGGCGCTGCATCGGTCCGGCGGGGCGGGTGGGACGGCCGCCTTTCCGCCGCCGCGCGGTCAGGACCGCGTCGGTGAAACCGGACATGGGTGTCGCCTTTCGGGAGGCATGGTGTGAGGCGTGGGGCGCCGGGCGGGCGGGTGCCGCCCGCCCGGCGGGGAGGTGAGGCCCGGGATGGCGGGCCTCGGGGGTGCGGCTACCGGGTGCGGCTACTCCGCGGCGTCGAAGACCGCCTGCAGTTCGGCTTGGAGGGCCGCCAGCTCGGTGGGGATGTCGAGCCCCTCCTCCTGGTTGAACTTGGTGGCGTACTCGGCCAGGACCGCCTCGGACTCCAGGAAGTTCGGCATGCCGCCCTCGTGGGAGGGGTTGTCGACGTAGGTCATGCCCTCGACGGCCACGTCCCAGTTGATGTCCTGGCCCTCGAAGTTCGCGGCGCCGACGCGCTCGAAGTACCCGTCCTGGAGGCTGATGCGCGCGGGCATGCCGCCGTAGGTCTGGGTGAGGGTCTCGGCGGCGTCGCCGATCAGGTAGGTGAGCACCTCGAACGCCTCGTCGGGGTGCTCGGTGTCCTTGGTGATGGAGAACGTGTCGGCGTGGAGCTTGGCGGTGGTGGTGCCGTCGTAGGACGGGGCGACCGCGGTGTCCCAGGTGCCCTCGAAGCCGGCCATGCAGCAGGTCGCGTACCACAGGTGGGTGTAGCCCATGGCGAGGTTGCCCGACTCGAACCAGGACCCGGCGTTGAGCATGTCGGAGTCGCCGTAGGGGCCGTTGGGGATGAAGTGGTCGGTCCACATGCCGTCGTAGTACCACTGCTGGGCCTCGGCCCAGTGGGCCGGGATCTGCGCGTCGCCCGCGTCGTCCACGAGGGAGCCGGCGCCGAAGAGGGTGGACTGGGCGCGGATGTCGGCGAAGACGTTGCCGAAGCCGAACTGGACGATGTTCGCCGGGTCGAAGTCGGCGCTGGTGGCGTCGTTGCCCTCGGCGTCGACGGTGAGCTGCTTGGCGAGCTCGGTCATGGTCGCGATGTCCCAGACGTGCTCGACGCCGTCGGCGTCGACGTAGGGGGCGCCGTACTCCTGGGGCGGGTAGGGCAGTCCGGCCTCGTCGAAGAGGTCGAGGTTGATGTAGAGGAAGGACGGGAAGACCGCGAAGGGCAGGCCGATCTGGCCCTCCTCTTCGATCCGGTAGAAGTCGACCAGGGCGGGGTCGAAGTCGGTGAGGTCGTACTCGTTCTCCTCGATGTACGGCGTGAGGTCGAGCCAGGCCCCGGGGAAGGTGGAGCGGCCGCGGATGCCCATGGGGCCCACGATGTCGGGGGCGTCGCCGGTGGCGATCCGGGTGGAGAGGATGTTGGGCGCCTGGTCGGCGTCGACGATGTCGAGGACGAGTTCGATCTCGTCCTGGCTCGCGTTGAACTCCTCGACGACCGCTTCCTGCGCGGGGATGGTCGGGGCGTCCGAGCCCGCGCCCATGCCGACGAACCAGGTGATCTCCACCTTGTCGGAGGCGCTGGAGCCGCCGCCGTCGAGGCAGGCCGTGGCGGCCAGGAGGGCGGCGCCGCCGATGGCGGCCGCCTTGGCGGCCGAGACGCCGCGGCGGCGGAGGGGAGGTGTGATCCTCATGGATGCTCCTTGCTGCGGCCGCCGGAGGACGCCGGCGGCCGGGAGGGATTGCGGAAGGCTCCTGTGCGGAGGGTCCTTGTGAGGGAGCGCTCTCTGGGGTGCGGGCGGCGCTCCCGCTCCTGCCGGGGCCCTTGAGAGACTCCGGCCGACGCGGTCCGGAGTGACCCGGATGTAGGCTGGATCAGTAGGTCTACGACTTACTGTTAAGACTTAGATTAAGTAGATCGACTCGTGCCGTCAATCTCCCCGCAATAACGGCATGGTCCCGGACAGGTAACGACACGGAGTGGTGGACAGATGGAACGCCCCAAGCGGATGACCACGCGCGACCTCAAGCTCGGCAACCGGGCGCGCCTGCTGCGGACCCTGTACTTCGACGGCCCGCTGACCCGCCGCGACCTCGCCCCCGCCACGAACCTGAGCACCGCCACCGTCTCCAACGTGACCGCCGAGCTCATCGCCGAGGGCATCCTCCGCGAGGCCGGGAAGGTCGACTCCGACGGCGGCCGCCCCCACATCCTCCTCGACGTCGACCCCGGCCACGCCCTCGTCGTCGGCGTCGACGTCGGCGAGACCCACGTCCAGGTCGAACTCCTCGACCTCAAGCTCGCCGCCCGCGCCGCCGCCCGCTACGCGCTCGAGACCGGCCGCCACGACCCGGCCACCGTCATCGAGCACATCGCCGCCGGCGTCAAGGAAGTGCTCGCCGCGGCCGGAGGCGTCCCCGTCCTCGGCGTCGGCGTCGGCATGCCCGGCATCGTCGAGTACGGCCCCGACGGCGTCGTCCACGCCCAGGCGTTCGGCTGGGACGCGGTCCCCTTGGGCCGCATGCTTGCCGACCGCCTCGACCCGCTCCCGGTCCACGTCGAGAACGGCGCGATGACCATGGGCCAGGCCGAACTGTGGTTCGGCGCCGGACGCGGCGCCGAGAACGCCATCATCGCCCTCATCGGCTCCGGCGTCGGCTCCTGCGTGATCGCCGAAGGCGCCCTGTACCGCGGCGCCGGCTCCAGCGCGGGCGAATGGGGCCACACCACCATGCGCGTCGACGGCCCCGCGTGCCGGTGCGGCAGCCGCGGCTGCCTGGAGGCGTACGTCGGCGCCGAGGGCATCCTCGACCGGTACCTCGCCGCCGCCGGGGCCGTCGACCTCGACGGCGGCGAGGAGGCCGCGCTCGGGCGCCTGCTGGCGGACCCCTCCCCCGCCGCCGTCGCCGTCGTGGACGAGACCGTCCGCTACCTCGGCGCGGGCCTGGCCGACCTCCTCAACCTGTTCAACCCCGAGCTCATCGTCATCGGCGGCTGGGCCGGGCTCATGCTCGCCGGCCGCCGCCTCGGCGACATCACCGCCGCCACCGGCGAATACGCCCTCAAGCAGCCGTTCGCCAGCGCCCGGATCGCACCCGGGATGCTCGGCCCCGACGCCGTCGCCAAGGGCGCCGCGACCCCCGTCATCGTGCGGTTCCTGGGCGGCGCCTGAGGACCGCGGCGGTCGGCCCTGACACCTTTGACGCGTTCTTGACGGCCGAACCGGCGAAACGCGTGAATGATTAGCAGGTGCCACGTGGACAACTCAGGATCTACCTCGGCGCCGCCCCGGGCGTCGGGAAGACCTTCACCGCCCTGGAGGAGGCCCGCCGCCGCGCCGCGCGCGGAACCGACGTCGTCATCGGCTACGTCGAGACCCACGGGCGCCGCGCGACCGCCGAGCTGATCGGCGACCTCGAGACCGTGCCCCGCAGGACCGTCGAGTACCGGGGGTCGGCCTTCGAGGAGTTCGACGTGGACGCCGTCGTCGCCCGCGCCCCCACCGTGGCGCTGGTCGACGAGCTGGCGCACACGAACGTGCCGGGGTCGCGCAACGAGAAGCGCTGGCAGGACATCGACGAGCTGCTGGACGCGGGGATCGACGTGATCTCGACGGTGAACGTGCAGCACCTGGAGTCGCTGAACGACGTGGTCGCGCAGATCACCGGGGTCCCGCAGCGCGAGACCGTGCCCGATGAGGTGGTGCGGCGCGCCGACCAGGTGGAGCTGGCCGACATCACGCCGGAGGCGTTGCGGCGCAGGATGGTGCACGGGAACGTGTACCCGCCGGAGAAGGTGGACGCGGCGCTCGCGAACTACTTCCGGGTGGGGAACCTGACGGCGCTGCGGGAGCTGGCGCTGCTGTGGCTGGCCGACAAGGTCGAGGACCAGTTGGAGCAGTACCGGGCGGCCCAGCACATCACCGCGGTGTGGGAGTCGAAGGAGCGCGTGGTCGTGGCCCTGTCGGGCGGGGACGAGGGGGACACGTTGATCCGGCGGGCGGCGCGCATCGCCGCGCGGTCCGGGGGCGCCGACCTCAAGGCCGTGTACGTGGCCTCCGGCGACGGGCTGACGAGCGCGGCCTCGGCGCGGAACCTCGCCCGGCAGCGGAACCTCGTGGAGGACCTGGGCGGCTCGTACCACCAGGTGGTGGGCGACTCGATCCCCGACGCGCTCTTGGAGTTCGCGCAGGGCGCCAACGCGACCCAGCTGGTGCTGGGGGCGTCGCGGCGGGGCCGGTTCGCGCAGGCGCTCTCGCGCGGCGTCGGCGTCACGACCACGGCAAGGTCGGGGAAGATCGACGTGCACCTGGTCAGCCACGAGCGGGTCGCGAGCGTGCAGCGCTCGCGCTCGGGCCGGTACCTGATCGGGGCCGCGCGACGCCGGCTCGGGATCGGGCTGGCGTTCCTGGGGATCCCCGCTCTCGTGGTGGTGCTCATCCCGTTCCACGAGGAGCTGTCGCTGACGACAATGATCCTCATCGTCCTCACCGCCGTCATGGCGCTGACGCTCACCGGCGGCATGTGGCCGGCGCTGCTGGGGGCGCTGCTGGGGTTCTTCCTCCTCAACTACTTCTTCGCGACCCCGTACTACGAGTTGAAGATCCACGACCAGGAGCAGCTGATCGCGCTGGTCATCTTCGTGGCCCTGGCGCTGGGCGGCGCGGCGGTGGTGAACCTGTCGGCCGCGCGGGCGCGCCTGGCGGCGCGGGCCAGCGCGGAGGCGCAGACCCTGGCGACGCTCGCGGGGAACGTGCTGCGCGGCGGGAACCGCCTGGACGACCTCCTGGAGCAGTTGCGGGAGACGTTCGGGCTGGAATCGGTGACGCTGCTGGAGCGGACGGCGAAGGGCGCGGGCCCCGACGAGCGGCGCGACCCGAAGGCGTGGCGGCCGGTCGCGCACGCGGGGGCGGCGTGCACGAGTCCCGGTGCGGCCGACAACGACCTGCCGATCAACGACGACCTGGCGATGGCGCTGCGCGGGCACACGCTCGAGGCGGCGGACCGGCGGATCGCGCAGGCGTTCGCGATGCACGCGGCCGCGGCGCTCGAACGCGAACGGCTGGAGCGGCAGGCGGAGGCGGTGCAGCGGTTGACGGACGCGGACAAGCTGCGGACGGCGCTGCTGGCGGCGGTCTCGCACGACCTGCGCACGCCGCTGGCGTCGACGCGGGTCGCGGTCTCCAGCCTGAAGTCCACCGGGGAGCTGTTCACGCCCGCCGAGCGGGCGGAGCTGCTGGACTCGGCGGACCAGTCGCTGACGCGGCTGACGGGCCTGGTGGACAACCTGCTGGACATGAGCCGGTTGCAGGCGGGGGTGCTGGGGGCCGATCCGGTGCCGATCGCGCTGGACGAGGCGGTGCCGTGGGCGCTCGACGAGATCGGTGAGGCGGCGGCGGACGTGAGCCTGGACGTGGCCCCGGATCTGCCCGAGGTCCTTGCCGATCCCGGACTGCTGCAGCGGATCCTGGTGAACGTCATCGCGAACGCGCTCCGGTTCAGCCCGGCGGGGGTGCCGCTGCGGGTGACCGCGGGCATCCACGGCGAGGCGGTGGAGCTGCGGGTGGTCGACCGGGGCCCGGGGGTGCCCGATGAGGACCGGGAGACGATGTTCCGGCCGTTCCAGCGGCTCGGGGACCGGGACAACACGACGGGCGTCGGCCTGGGGCTCGCGCTCTCGCGCGGCCTGGCCGAGGCGATGGGCGGCTCGCTCGCAGCGGAGGCGACTCCCGGCGGCGGGCTGACGATGGTGCTGGCGCTGCGGATAGCGGCGTCCGATGGAGAGGGTGCGGAGTGATCAAGGTACTGGTGGTGGACGACGAGCCGCAGATCGCGCGGGCCCTGCGGATCAACCTGGCGGCGCACGGGTACGAGGTGACGACCGCGGCCGACGGCGCGCAGGCGCTGCGGGCCGCGGCGGCGGTGGTGCCCGACCTGGTGGTGCTCGACCTGGGGCTGCCGGACATGGACGGCTCCGAGGTGATCGAGGGGCTGCGCGGGTGGTCGAAGGCGCCGATCCTGGTGCTGTCGGGCCGGGCCGCGAGCGCGGAGAAGATCGCCGCGCTGGACGCGGGCGCGGACGACTACGTGACGAAGCCCTTTGACATCGGGGAGCTGCTGGCGCGGGTGCGGGCGGCGACGCGCCGCTCGGGTCCGGGCTCGGACTCGCCGGTGACGGCGATCGGGCCGGTGACGGTGGACCTGGCGGCGCGGGAGGTCCGCAAAGACGGCGACGAGGTGCGCCTGACGCCGACCGAGTGGCAGCTCCTCGAAGTGCTGCTGCGCAACCCGGGGAAGCTGGTGAGCCAGCGCGAGCTGCTGCACCGCGTCTGGGGCCCCAACTACGACCGGGAGACGAACTACCTGCGCCAGTACATGGCCCAGCTCCGCCGCAAGCTCGAAGCCGACCCGGCCCGCCCGGTCCACCTGCTGACCGAGCCGGGGATGGGGTACCGGTTCAGGCCATAGGCCGCAGAAAGCACAGTAGGCCGTAGGCCGCAGAAAGCACAGTAGGCCGTAGGCCGCGAAAAGCACAGTCGGCCGTAGAAGGCACAGCAGACCGTGGGCCGCAGGAATCGCAGACGGCCGCAGGAGGCAAAGCAAGCCGTAGACCGCTGCGTCTCGGTCCGAACGCCCCTCCCGCGTGCCGTTTTCGACCGCTTGGTCCCCCGCCGGTCGATACGGTCGCCTCGGGGCCCTACAGTGGTCGCTCACGACGCTGAAGGGGAGCACCGAGATGAGCGAGACCGAGACCAGGCCCGGCGTGCTGAAGGCCGGGGGTGCGGCGCTGTGGGTCGCCGCGGGAGCGGCGGCGGCCGTGGGGATCGCCCGCATCGTGCAGTACGGCGCGTTCCAGGACGCCTCGGCGCGCGCGTGCGACGAGGTCGTGGACCTGGAGCCTTCGGGGGGCTGGCCCGACAGCTCGTTCCCGTGCGAGCAGTTCGGACCCGCGGCCTGGTACCTGCCGTACTGGGCGGCGGTCGCCGCGTCGCTCGTGTTCGCCGCGCTCTTGGTGGCGGCGGCGATCGGCACCGCCCGGGGCCGCCGGGGCGCCCGCACGCTCGCGGCCGTCGCGGCCCCGCTCGGGGTGGTCCTGTGGGCGCTGCCGAGCCTGTTCCACCTCGGGTACGTGTTCGCCACCGAGACGGCGAACGAGGCCGACTCCCTGGTGGCAGAACAGGTCTACGACCACCTTCCGACCTGGTTCGGGCCCGGCGAGTCGGTCCTGGAGATCATCTTCGTCCTCGCCGCGGCGCTCGCCCTGCTCCTCCTCTTCCGCCCGGCCGCGACCGCGCACCTGGGGCGCTAGACAGCGGCGAGCACGGCCCGCTGGGTGCGCCCGCCGGTGCCGCGCAGGCGGACGACGAGCCTGGCGGGGCGGTCGGCTTCGAGTACGACCGTCTCGTCGGCCTGGAGCACGCCCGCGACGGCCCAGGGCAGTTCGACCACGGCCGTGTCGGTGGTGCGGCCGGAGTCGGCGACGGCCACGTGCACCTCGTCTCCGTCGCGCACGGCCAGGACCGAGGCGGGGGCGTCGCACGCGAGGCCGCCGGCGTCGCCGGGCTCCCAGAAGTGGGCGGCGACCAGGCCCAGACCCTCGTCGCCGACGGCCTGGACGGCGGTGGTGTTGGACAGCACGGTGACCGGCCTGGCTGCGGCCCAGTCGCGGGTCGCTTCGGCGGTGGCGGTCGGCAGGAGCGCGTAGGCGTAGGTCGCGTCCGCGGGCGAGGCGTCGTGGTTGAACCACAGCGAGAGGTACCGCCTGCTGTGGACGGTGGTGTCGCCGCCGCCGGTGGTGGGGCCCTGCTCGATGTCGTTCCAGGAGCCGCGGCGGGTCTCGCGGCGCGCGAGGAGCCCGTCGGCGCCGCCGGGGAAGACGTAGCCGCCGACGCCGTCGAGGTGGGCCCAGCGGGCGTTCACGAGCCGGTCGGAGAGCCCCGCCTCCAGGGCGCGCTCGGTGTCGTCGACCAGGAGGCGGTTGTCGCCGTCCTCGTGGAGGTTGCGCTGCTCGACGGCGGTGACGACCGCGCGGCCGTCGGTGGCGGTGATCCCGGCGCCGAGGGCGATCACGGCGTCACCGGCGACGAACCACGCCTTCTTGGCGCGCAGGGAGGAGCCCTCGGCGACGAGGTCCATGGCGGCGACGGCGTACCGGTCGAGCAGGGTCGCGCCGCCGGCGACGTCGTTCGCGGGGCGGGGGGCGGTGAGGCGGTCGTCCTCGCCCTCGGGTCCGCGCTCGCGCGTGTCGGCGGTGACGCCCGCGTACCGGTACGGGTTGGCGGTGGGCCAGAACTCGTCGCCGTACTGGTCCGGGTCGGCGGTGAGGTACAGGTAGGACATGCCGTCGCCGGTGTACCAGCCGCGCAGGTTCTCGCCGCTTCCGGTCTCGTAGGCCGCGATGCGGTTGGAGGACATGGACAGCGCCAGTGACCAGTCGGCGCGGCGCACGAGCATGCGGTCCATCGCGGGGTAGACGCGGGTGAGTTCGGGCCGGGCGGCGGCCGGGTCGTCGCCGGCGAGGACGGCCTTGGCGCGCCGGATGCCGCCGACGTCTCCGGCGCCGAAGTAGGCCGCGGGGCCGGTCCGTTCGAGCCAGCCCTTCGCGAGCGAGCGCAGGCGGGCGCGGTGCGGTTCGGAGGCGTGCTCGGCCAGCGCGGTGACGGCGGTGAGGAGCGCGGCGGCGGTGGTGTCGTCGCGGTGGTAGGGGCGGGCGATGCTCCTGCCGCGCAGGCAGTCCATGAAGCGCCCGTCCTCGTTGAAGGGCGCGAAGGACTGCTCGACGGTGGTGTACAGGCGCTCGACGTCGGCGGCGGGCACGGCCCAGCGGGTGCCGTGGAGGAGCGCGGTGACGAGCGCGACCGAGCCGAGCAGGACCATGCCGTAGCTGCCGGTGCTGGGGACGCAGCCGTGCTGGAGGTACGAGCCGTCGTCGTGGAAGCCGTCGCCGGCGGTGACGAGCGCGAAGACGTTGCCCGCGCCGTCGCCGGCGGCGCCGGTGAGGTCGTCGCGGGCCTGCTCGAGTTTGGCGGGGCTGCGGCCGAGGATGCCGCGGAGGGTGAGGATCGCGGCCTTGTCGGCGCGGTTGGCGCCGGTCTCGGCCTCGTCGGGTGCGGTGGGGCGCACGGAGGCGCCGGGGCACCAGCGGTCGACGGTGGCGAGGTACCGGGCGAGGTCGTCGCGGGGGACGTGGTCGCCGAGGAGGACGCAGGCGCGCATGAGGGCGGCGGGCGAGCCGATCTCCCACCAGTACCAGTTGCCGGTGCGCTCGGCGTCGGCGTGGTAGCCCTCGCGGTGGAGGAGCGCGAGGGCGTCGGCGAGGCCCGCGGCGATCGCGTCGTCGCCGTGCTGGCCGGTGCCGGGGGTGGCCCACGCGAGGGCGGTGCGCAGGATCCGGGAGTAGGCGGTGTTGAAGCCGGCGGGGTCGGAGGGCGGGGCGATGTCGCTCCACAGTGCGGTGCGGTCCTCGCCGCGGTCCATGTCGTCCCAGAAGCGGGTCGCGGCGCGGTCGAGGGCGCCGAGGGCCTGCGCGTAGTCCGCGTCGGCGGGGTCGAAGGCGCCGCCGACGAGGAGGTCGCGGGCGCGGTCGAGGAGGCCGGTCGCGGCGCGCTCGGCGGCGCGGTCGCCGTCGGGTGCGGTGGCGGGGCGGTCGTCGCCGGAGGCGGCGAGGAGGGCGGCGCCCGAGAGGGCGAGTCCTCCTCCGATGAGTCGGCGCCGGGTCGCGGTGGGGCGGCGGGGAGGCATCGGTGTCCTTGTCGGAGGGCTTGGCCGCAGGGCCTGATCTGATGGCACGGTCTGCTGGCACGGTCGGGGAGCAGGGTCGCGCCCATCGTATCGGCGGGCCGGGCTGCGGGGGCGCGGCGAGTCCGAAGTGGTGACGTGGGCGGTCAGCGGCGGGCGGCGACGAGGTCGTCGGCTCTGGTGCGGGCTCTGGCGACGAAGGTCTCGGTGTGGCGGTCGAGGGCGGCGGCGATGCGGGGGTCGGCGGTGGCGTCGCGGGCGGCGGTGAAGCAGGCGAGGGCGGCGGCGGCGATGGGGCCGTCGCCGAGGGCGGCGGTGGCGGCGCGGAGGGCGAGGTCGGCGGCGGTGGCGCCGTCCCACAGGGGTGCGAGGGCGCGGTCGGCGGCCGCGGCGGCGCCGGGGTGGTCGAAGAGGGCGGCGGCGAGGGCGACGGGGACGATCCAGTCGGGGCCGGGCTGGGCGTCGATCATGCGCAGTTCGAGGTAGCGCCCCCGCGGGCGCACCGGCGGGAAGAGCGTGGTCAGGTGGTAGTCGAGGTCGTCGCGGGTGGGCGGGCGGAGGTCGGTGGCGCGCAGCCAGTCGCGGAAGGTGAGGCCGCGGGGGACGGTCCAGCGGCCGGGTCCGCGCACGGCCATGACGCGGGCGTCGAGGGCGTAGCGGGCCCAGGTCTCGCGGGGGTCGCCGGCGGAGACGGGGCGGGACCGGGTGGGGTCGATCGCGGTCCACACGTGCTGGCGGGTGGAGCGCCACAGGCTCGGTTCGCCGCGGCGCAGCGGGGAGTTCGCGAAGGCGGCGATGAGGACGGGGGCGAGGCGGTGGGCGCGGGTCCAGCGGGCGGCGAGGTCGGCCTCGGTGCCGGTGTCGACGCAGACCTGGACGGAGGCGGTGTTGGCCATCATCCAGCGCCCGGCGCGCCCGTCCTGGTCGAACAGCTCCTCCATGGCCTGGTAGCGGGGGCTGCGGACGACCCTGCGGGGCAGGCGGACCGGGTCGAGGCCCAGGCCAAGGAGCTCCAGGCCCTCGGCGGCGAGGGCGGCGGCGATGCGGTCGCGGTCGGCTTCGAGGTCGTCGAAGCACTCGGTGAGGGTGCCGGGCCGGGTGCTCAGTTCGAGGGCGCCGCCGGGTTCGAAGCTGAGGCGGGTGCGGCGCGGGAGGGCGTCGCGGACGCCGAGGAGGGCCTTGACGGTCTCGGGGTCGACGCGGCGGCGCCGGTCGGCGGGGCTGGTGAGGTGCCATTCCACCTCGGCGCCGACGCGCCCGGTGGCGGCGGGCTCGAAGGCCAGGGAGGCGATGCGCTCGTGCGCGGCGTCCTCGGTCAGGGGCGCGGCGGCGCGGTCGCGGAGCGGGGCTTCGGACATGCTGACTCCCGGGTCTCGGCGGAGGCGGCGGGCGCCGGGCCCGCACACAGTATTCCTATCGGATCAATAGGATATAGGCATGGTACGGCGCCCGCGCCCCCCGCGCAACCGCCACCGGGCGATGTGGACTACCGGGGCGTCCACGCGTCGTCGGCGGCGGTGAGCTCGTCGATGCGGAGCGGGAACTCCCCCGTCGCGGCCTGGGCCAGGGAGACCTCGTCGAAGACCGAGCGCACCGCGGCCCGCGCGGCGACCCACAGCCGCGGCAGGTTCACCGCGGCGCCTTCGTAGCTCGTCTCCTCGGGGCGGCGCCCGCGGACCTCGGCGAGGGGCCCGTCGACGGCGCGGAGCACCTCCCCCACCGAGACGTCCTCAGGGGACCGGGCGAGGCGGTAGCCGCCCTCGACCCCGCGGACGCTGTCGACGAGGTGCGCCCGGCGCAGGTCGCCGAGGATCACCTCCGCGAACTTGCGCGGCAGGGCCTGCGCGGCGGCCAGGGAGCTGGCGGAGATGGTGCGCGGATGGCCTTGGGCCAGCGTGACCGCGATGCGGACGGCGTACTCGCCGCGAGCGGAGACCTGCATGGCGGGCTCCCTCCTCGTGTTTCGGGGCAAATGGGAACGTGTACTTGAATCCTACTTGATCGATAGGATATGCTGTCGGGGTGAACCGCACCAGCGAACCGGCGAGGACGGGGTGGACCAAGAGGCGCCACATCGACTTCGCGCGTTCGGACTCCGCGCTGTGTCGCCCGGGCGGCCCCGCCGCGGCGGTGCGCTGAACCGAGCGCTGCCCGACGTCGCCGCCCGTCCCGGAATCCTCTGTCGAGAATCGAACGAAGGCGCCGCCATGACTCCCGTCCAGACCCGCACCCGTCCCCCGGTCCACCGCCGCACGGGCACCGCCACGATCACCGTCACCGTCGAGATCCCCGCCGACGACCCGCGCCTGGCGCGCCGCCTCACCGCGGCGCTCGGGGTGCTCGCGCAGGGCGGAGGGCGCGTCAACGTCGAAGGGGCGCAGGCGTCCCCGCCCGAGCCGGCCCTCGAGGCCCCGGTCCCCGGAATCCCGGCCCCCGCGCCCGCGCTCGTCATCGACACCGCCGGCCGCGAGGTCACCATCCACGGCGAGGTGGTCGCGCTGACCCGTCTGGAGTTCGAGCTCCTGGCCTTCCTCGCCCGCCACCCCGGCATGGTCCACACCCGGTCGGAGCTGCTCCAGTACGTCTGGGAGACACCGGACACGGGCCTGCCCGGGCGCACCGTCGACGTCCACGTGCGGCGCCTGCGCGCCAAGCTCGCCGAGTTCGACGCCCTGGTGGCCACGGTGCGGGGGGTGGGCTACCGGTTCACGCGCAGCCGGGACGTGGAGTACCGGACCACCCCGGCCGGGTACCCCGGCGAGGACCGGCTTCTCACCATCTAAGAAATCCTAGTATTTCTATAGGAATACTGCTAGTGTTGTCGGCATGACGTCCGCCAGCCTCCTGACGCGGCGGCGCGAGATCGACCAGATGCGCGCCGCCAGCGCCCTCTGTCGTCCCCGAATGCGCTAGTCGGGACCCGCCCGCCACGGGCCGCTCCCGACGCGCACACCTTCACACACGATCCGGCCGCGGCCTCACGCGGCGCCGATTCCCCAGGGCCCCAGCGGGTCCCTTCCCAGCACGCCCTCCAGCGGCGTGCCCTCGCACGCTACCCACCGTAAGGACTGCACCGTGACCGACAGCACCGCCGTGACCGCAGTGGTCGGCAACCCCAAGCGCCTGTCGCGCACCCTGACCACCGCCGAGGCCCTGGCCGCCGCCATCGCCGGCCCCGGGGAGGCGACCGCCTCGATCGACCTCGCCGAGCTCTACCTGGACGGGATCGAGCCCCCCGGCTACGACCACGCCGAGGCCCGCGTCCGCGCCGCCCGCGTCCTCGTGGTGGGCACGCCCGTCTACAAGGCCAGCTACACCGGCCTGCTCAAGCTCTTCCTCGACCAGCTCCCCCCGGGCGCCCTCGCCGGGACCGTGGCCGTCCCGGTGACGATCGCGGCCTCCGCCGAGCACCGGTTCCTCGCCGACCTCCAGCTGCGCCCGGTCCTGGCCGAGCTCGGCGCGAGCCTGCCCGTCCCCTCGCTCACGCTGCGGGAGCAGGAGCTCTCCGAGCTCGACGAGCGGCTGGCCAAGTGGACCGGCGCCCACCTGCCGGCCCTGCGCGCCGCCGCGGGCGCCGGGGTGCCGGCATGAGCACCCAGGTCCACGCGGGCGTCGAGCCCGCCTCGTTCCGGTCCCTGTTCCGGGCCCACCCGGCCGGGGTGACCGTGGTCCTCGCCGACGCCGGGGACGGCCCGGCCGGGTTCACCGCCACCTCGCTCACGTCGGTCTCGATCGACCCGCCGCTGGTGTCCTTCGCGATCGCCTCGGGCTCCTCGGCCTGGCCGGCGGTCCGCGAGGCCGAGAGCCTCACCGTGAACTTCCTGTCCGCCGAGCAGCACGCCGTCGCGACCCGGTTCGCCACCAGCGGCATCGACCGCTTCCGCGGCACCGCCTGGTCGCGGCTCGACACCGGCGAGCCGGTGCTCGCCGACGCCCCCGCGCACCTGCGGGCGGTCGTCACCGACCGCATCGAGGCCGGGGACCACCACATCGTCCTGGCCCTGGTCGTCGGCGCCGCCACCGGCGGCGACCACGAACCGCTGGTCTACCACGCCGGCGGCTACTGCGCCGCCGCCCCCCTCGACTGACGACCGCTTCTCCGAACCTCCCCGAAAGGGCAATCCCCATGCCGTCCAAGACCACTCGACGAACCCTCCTGGCGGGCGCCCCCGCCGTCGCCGCGCTGGCCCTCGCCGCCTGCTCCGAAGAGGACGCCGGGCCGCTGCTCGCGGCCGACGCCGACCTGCCGACCGCGGTGCCCGAGGGCACCAAGCTCGTCATCGGCGACCCGTCCCAGCAGCTCGCGTTCGAGCTGTCGGGGCTGGCGTCCCTGCTGACCTTCGAGGTGGAGTGGGCGAACATCTCCGGCGGGCCCAAGTCCGCCGAGGCGTTCCGCGCCAAGTCCCTCGACATCTCCTCGGTGGCCGACATCCCGCCGATCCACACCAACTGGACGGGCCTGCCGACCCGGATCGTGGCCGCCGCGGGGCGCATCGACCCGCTCGACCACCCGATCTACGACCTCGGGGTGGCCCCCGGCGCCGCCGTCGCGTCCATCGAGGACCTGGCGGGCAAGCGGATCGCGTACTCCCCCGGGCAGGCGCAGGGCGCGCTGATCCTGCGGGTCCTGGACGCGGCCGGGCTGGACCAGGACGACGTGGAGCTGGTGGAGCTGCCGTCCACGGCCGACACGTACTCGAACGCCCTGGCGGGCGGGGAGGTCGACGTCGCGCCGATCGGCGGCACCCAGGTGAAGTCCTACCTCAACAAGTACGGCGCGGACGGGGCGACGGCGATCCCGCACGGCCTGCGCGACGACCCGTGGGTGCTGTACGCGCCCGTGGAGGTCCTGGAGGACGCCGACAAGGCGGCGGCGATCGCGGAGTACGTGCGCCTGTGGGGCGCGGCGAAGCTGTGGACGCGCGCCAACCGCGACGAGTGGATCGACGCCTGGTACGTCGAGCACGAGGGCCTGTCGGCCGAGGACGGGGCGTACCTGTTCGACCGCGAGGGCGAGCCGGACTTCCCCGAGACCTGGGACGAGACCATCGAGCGCCACCAGGAGACGATCGAGGTCGTCGCCGCGGGCACCGGGAACGAGGTGCTGGACGCCGAGGACCTGTACGACCGGCGCTTCGAGCCGCTGGTGGCCGAGGGCATCGCCGAGTACGGCGACGGCGGCGCGTCATGACGGCCGTCGAGGCGAAGGCCCAGGCGGGGGCCGTGATCCCGCCGGTCGACGACGAGGAGCTGGCCGCCGGGCGCGCCTCGCGCCCGCGGGGCAAGCGCCGCCTCGGGCCCGGCAAGCCGATCCGGCTCGGGTACCTCATCGGCCCGCTCCTGCTGCTGGGCGTGTGGAGCTGGGGTTCGGCGCAGGGCTGGATCGACCCGCGGGTCCTGACGGCCCCGTGGACCGTGGTGACGACCGCGTGGGACCTGTGGGAGTCGGGGCGGCTGGGGCCGGACCTGCTGGTGTCGGCCCGCCGCTTCGCGCTCGGCCTCGTGTTCGGCGTCCTCGCCGGGCTCGCGCTCGCGCTCGTGTCGGGCCTGAGCCGCTGGGGCGAGGCGATCGTGGACGGGCCGGTGCAGATCAAGCGGTCCATCCCGAACCTGGCGCTGCTGCCGCTCCTGCTGCTGTGGTTCGGCATCGACGAGCGGATGAAGATCATCACGATCGCGCTCGGGGTGCTCATCCCGATCTACATCCACACCCACAACGGCCTGCGCTCGATCGACGGGCGCTACGCCGAGCTGGCCGAGACGCTGCGGCTGCGGCCGGGCGCGTTCGTGGGCCGGGTGGTCCTGCCCGGGGCGCTGCCGGGCTTCCTGCTGGGGATGCGGTTCGCCGTGACCTCGTCCTGGCTGTCCCTGGTGGTGGTTGAGCAGGTGAACGCCACCAGCGGCATCGGGTACATGATGCTGCTGGCCGGGACGTACGGGCAGACCGACGTGATCATCGTCGGCCTGGTCCTGTACGCGCTCCTGGGGCTCGCCTCCGACACCGTCGTCCGCTTGATCCAAAGGAGGGCCCTGTCATGGCGGCGCACCCTGGAGGACTGACGGCCACCGCGGCCGTGCAGATCCGCGACCTGCACCGTTCCTTCACCGACGACCGGCCGGTCCTGTCGGGGCTCCACCTCGACATCGAGGCGGGCGAGTTCGTGGCGCTCCTGGGCCGCTCGGGCTCGGGCAAGTCCACGTTGCTGCGGGCCCTGGCGGGCCTGGACCAGGACGCCTCGGGGACCGGCGACATCGCCGTGCCCGAGCAGGTCTCGGTGGTGTTCCAGGACTCGCGGCTGCTGCCGTGGCAGCGGGTCCTGCGCAACGTGGTGCTGGGGCTGGAGGGCCCCGGCGCGGTCGGGCGCGGCAAGGAGGCCCTGGCCGAGGTGGGCCTGGCCGGGCGCGAGCGGGCCTGGCCCCGGGAGCTGTCGGGCGGCGAGCAGCAGCGCGTGGCCCTGGCCCGGTCGCTGGTGCGCGAGCCCGAGCTGCTGCTCGCCGACGAGCCCTTCGGGGCCCTCGACGCGCTGACGCGCATCAAAATGCACGGGCTGCTCAGGGCCCTGTACGAGCGGCACCGCCCGGCGGTGCTGCTGGTGACGCACGACGTGGACGAGGCGATCGTCCTCGCCGACCGGGTGCTGGTCCTGGACCGCGGGGTCGTCAAGACCGAGCGGCGCATCGACCTCGACGGCACCCGCGACCCCTCCGACCCCGCGTTCGCGGCGGTCCGGACCGAACTGCTCGCCGCGCTCGGCCTCGCCGGCGGCGCCGAGATCACACCGGAGGAATCATGAGCACCTCGCCGAAGCCGCTGCACCTGAACGCGTTCCTGATGAGCACCGGGCACCACGAGGCGTCGTGGCGGCTCCCGGAGTCCGACCCGTACTCGACCACGTCCATCGCGCACTACGCGAAGCTCGCGCAGACCGCCGAGCGCGGGCGGCTCGACTCGATCTTCTTCGCCGACTCGCCGTCGCTGTGGGGCACGATCGGGCGCCGGCCCTCCGGGTCGCTGGAGCCGACGGTGGTCCTGGCCGCGATCGCGGCGCTGACGACGCGCATCGGGCTCATCGCGACCGCCTCGACGACCTACAACGAGCCGTACAACCTGGCGCGGCGCTTCGCGTCGATCGACCACATCTCCGGCGGGCGCGTGGGCTGGAACATCGTCACCACGGCCACGCTGGACGCGGCGCGGAACTTCAACCGCGACGAGCTGCCGTCCCACGCGGCCCGGTACGCCCGGGCCGAGGAGTTCCTCCAGGTCGCCAAGAAGCTGTGGGACTCCTGGGACGACAAGGCGGTGCTCGCCGACAAGGAGGCGGGCCTGTGGGGCGACGACCGCCTCCTGTACCCCGCCGCGCACGCGGGCGAGCACTTCCAGGTCGCCGGCGCGCTCAACGTCCCCCGCACCCCGCAGGGGCACCCGCTGCTGGTGCAGGCCGGGTCCTCCGAGGACGGGCGGGCGTTCGCGGCCAACCACGCCGAGGCGATCTTCACCGCCTGGCAGACCATCGAGGAGGCGCAGGCGTTCTACGCCGACGTCAAGCGCCGCGCGAAGGACGCCGGGCGGGACCCCGACGGCGTGCTGGTCCTGCCGGGCATCGTCCCGGTCCTGGGCTCGACCGAGGCCGAGGCGCGGCTGCTGGAGGAGGAGCTGGACCGGCTCATCGTCCCCGAGTACGCGCTGGGGAACCTCGCCAAGCAGCTCAAGCTCGACCCGTCCGAACTCGACCTCGACAAGGAGCTCCCCGCGGTGCTGCCGACCGAGGACGAGATCGAGGGCGCCAAGAGCCGGTTCACGCTCATCGTGGACCTGGCCCGGCGCGAGCGCCTGACGGTGCGCCAGCTCATCGGGCGGCTCGGCGGCGGGCGCGGGCACCGGACGTTCACCGGGACGCCCGAGCAGGTCGCCGACGCGATCCTCGACTGGGCCGACAACGGCGCGGCCGACGGGTTCAACATCATGCCGGCGGTCCTGCCCTCGGGGCTGGAGGCGTTCGTGGACCAGGTGGTGCCGATCCTCCAGGCCAAGGGCCGCTTCCGGACCGAGTACGAGGCGACGACGCTGCGGGGCCACTACGGGCTCGCGCGCCCGGAGAACCCGCGGCGGGCCGAGGCGGTCGCCTCGGCCGTCAAGGGCGTCCTCGCGCACTCCCGCTAGCGCCGGACGGTCCCGGCCCGCCCGCCGGGACCGTCCGGGCATAAGGGACGGAACCGTCCCAATGCGCGGGACCGCCAGTGTTTCGCGAGCTGGAACGCGTTCTCCGCGCCCACATCGCGGGACCCGGGTTGCCGCCGCTTCGGCGGCCATCCTAGAATTCCCACTAGATTAGTCGGAGTAATCGGACTACTAGGAATGCTCCTTTCCCGATCGAACCAGAAAGCATCCCCATGAGCTCTGCCAGCCCGCGCCCCCTCAAGCGCCGCAGCGTCATCGCGGCCGCGGCCGCCCTGCCCGCCGTCGGCGCCCTCGCGGCCTGCGGCGACGACGAGAACCCCGACGAGGCCGCCGCCGACGCCGACGCGGCCACCGCCAGCGGCACCATCCGCCTCGGCTACTTCGGGAACGTCACCCACGCCCCCGCCCTCGTCGGCCTCGAAGCCGGCGTCTTCGCCGACACCCTCCCCGAGGCCGTCACCATCGAGGAGACCGTCTTCAACGCCGGACCCTCCGCGATCGAGGCCCTGTTCGCCGACGCCATCGACATCTCCTACATCGGCCCCAACCCCGCCATCAACGGCTGGGCCCAGTCCGGCGGCGAAGCCCTCCACATCATCGCCGGCTCCACCTCCGGCGGCGCCGGCCTCGTCGTCAAACCCGAGATCACCGAGGTCGAGGACCTGCGCGGCAAGGCCCTCGCCACCCCGCAGCTCGGCAACACCCAGGACGTCGCGGCCCGCTACTGGCTCAAGGAGCAGGGCTTCGCCACCGACGAGAACGGCGGCGGCGACGTCTCGGTCACCCCCATCGACAACTCCGAGGTCGCCGCGGCCTTCGACGACGGCACCGTCCAGGCCGCCTGGGCCGTCGAACCGCGCTACTCCGACCTCCTGCTCAAGCACGGCGCCGTCGAGTTCCTCAACGAGCGCGAGCTGTGGGAGGGCGGCGAGTTCGTCACCACCCACATCATCGTCTCCAAGACCTTCCTCGACGAGCAGCCCGCCCTGGTGAAGGCGTTCCTCGAAGGGCACCTCGCCGCCCTCGACTACATCGCCGCCAACCCCGACGAGGCCCAGGTCAAATCGAACGACCGCATCGAGGCCCTGACCGACAAGCGCCTCGACGACGCCGTCATCGCCGCGGCCTTCGCCAACCTGAGCTTCACCGCCGACCCCATCGCCGCCTCCCTCCAGGGCAGCAAGGAGCACGCCGTCGAGATCGGACTCCTCGAAGAGGTCGACCTCACCGGCATCTACGCCCTCGACGCCCTCAACCAGGTCCTCGCCGACCGCGGCGACACCGAGGTCTCGGCAGGTGACCTGGCATGACCCGGGCCCGCACAGCCCAGTTCGCAGGCGCGGGCACGCGGGACGACGACACCGCCCGGGCCGAAGGCGCCGTGGTGCTGACCGACGTGGTCAAGCGCTACGGCCGCGGCCCGGGCGCCGTCACCGCCCTCGACGGCGTCTCCCTCACCGTCGCGCCCGGCAGCTTCACCTGCCTCCTCGGCGCCTCCGGCTGCGGCAAGAGCACCCTGCTCTCCCTCGTCGCCGGACTCGACGACATCTCCGGCGGCCGGATCGACCACGTCGACCAGCCCGTCGCCATGATGTTCCAGGAATCGGCGCTGTTCCCCTGGCTCACCGTCCAGGGCAACGTCGAGATCGCCCTGCGCGTGCGCGGCGTCGGTCGGGCTGAACGACGCCGACGCGCACTCGAACTCCTGGAGACCGTGCGGCTCACCGGGTTCGCCCACAAGCGGCCCCACGAGCTCTCCGGCGGCATGCGCCAGCGCGTGGCCCTCGCCAGGGCCCTCGCACAGGACGCCTCCGTGCTGCTCATGGACGAGCCGTTCGGCGCCCTCGACGCCATGACCCGCGACCTCCTCCACGACGAGCTCGAACGCATCTGGCGCGAGCGGCACCTCACGGTCCTGTTCGTGACGCACAACGTGCGCGAGGCCGTCCGCCTGGGCGACCGGGTGGTGCTGCTCAGCTCGCGCCCGGGCCGGGTCCTCAACGTGTACGACGTGGACCTGGAGCGGCCGCGGCGCATCGACTCGGCGCCGGTGGCGGCGCTGGCGGCCGAGATCACCGACGCGCTCCGGGAGGAGGTGGGCCGCCATGCCAACTGAGACCGTGAAGCCGGAGGCCGAGGACACGTCCCGGGACTGGGTGTCGGGGCTCGACGAGCTGGAGCGCACGCCGATCACCGAGACCCGGTGGGGCCGGTTCGCCTCGCGGCTGTGGGCGGGGACCTGGCCGAAGGTCCTGGCGCTGGTCCTGGTGATCGGGGCCTGGCAGCTGCTGTTCCTGAGCGAGTGGAAGGCCCCATGGGTCCTGCCGGCGCCGCTGACGGTGTGGGAGGACCTGGTCGCGTACGCCGCGACGCCCGACTACGGGCAGGCGATCCTCATCACGCTCCAGCGGGCCCTGACGGGGTTCGCGCTGTCGGTGGCGGTGGGGTCGGTGCTGGGGATCGCGGTGGCGCGGTTCAAGCCGCTGCGGGCGGCGATCGGGTCGCTCATCACCGGGCTCCAGACGATGCCGTCGATCATGTGGTTCCCGCTCGCGATCCTGCTGTTCAAGATCTCGGAGTCGGCGATCCTGTTCGTGGTGGTGCTCGGGGCGGTCCCGTCGATCGCGAACGGGATCATCTCGGGGATCGACTACGTGCCGCCGGCGTGGAAGCGGGTCGGGACGGTGCTGGGCATGAAGGGCTTCGGCCTGTACCGGCACGTGATCCTGCCCGCGACGCTGCCGTCGTTCGTGTCCGGGCTCAAGCAGGGGTGGGCGTTCGCGTGGCGCTCGCTCATGGCCGGGGAGCTGCTGGTGATCGTGGCCGGACAGGGCTCGATCGGCGCGCTCATGCAGGGCGCCAGGGAGTTCAACGACTCGGCGCGGGTGCTCACGTGGATCGTGACGGTCCTGGTGATCGGCATCCTGGTCGACACCGCGTTCAAGGCCGCCGACAACCGCATCCGCAAATCCTGGGGCCTGGCGGGCGACCGCTAGGAGGCAGACTCCCCCGCGCAGGGCGCTCGCACCTTCCCCTGCGCGGGGGACCCGCGCGTCCGCCACCGAGACCCCTCCACCGAAGCCCCGGGCCCGGGTCCCCGATCAGCTCGCGGGGACCCGGGCCCGGCTCGCCGCGAAGTGAACGGCGGCCGAAGGGACGGGGACGGTTGCGTGCGGCGGGGCCGCGGCGGTGGTTCCGGGCGCTCCGGGGCGGTTACGGTTGCGGCGGGCGCAAGGGGGCGCCGCGAATGCCAGAGCGAACGGAAGGCCCGCCGTGATCTACAACCTCTTCGACTCCGCCGCCGCCTACCGGCCGACCGAGGCCGAGCAGGCCGGGCCGGTGCCGCCGATCGAGGCGGTCCTGTTCGACTTCAGCAACACGATCTTCAAGCTCGTCGACGTCCCCACCTGGCTGGGCCGGATCGCCGCGGCGACCGGGCGGGCACTGGACGCCGAGGTCCTGGAGAAGACCGCCGAGCAGCTGTACGAGGCGTACCGGATCCCCGAGGTGGCCGCGGCCCAGATCGGGCGCGACGAGTCCGCCGCGCGGCACCGGACCGCGCTGCTCACCTGGTTCGCGCGCATCGACTACCTCCAGGGCATCGAGGACGCCGCGTACGAGTCGATCGCCGCCCCCGACGCGTGGGTGCCCTACCCCGACACCGAGCCGCTGCTGCGCGAGCTGCGCCGCCGCGGGATCAGGACCGGGATCGTCTCGGACTTCCCGTGGGACGTCGGCGTCCACATGGCGCACTTCGGGCTCGACGACCTCGTCGACGTGCGCGTCGTCTCCTACCAGTACGGGACCGAGAAGCCCGACCCCGTCCTGTTCCGCGCCGCGTGCGAACGGCTCGGCGTCGACCCGCGCGCGACCCTCATGGTCGGCGACAACCCCGCCAAGGACGGCGGCGCCGCGGCCTCGGGCCTGCGCGCCTACATCCTCCCGGGCGAGCCCCGCACCGGCGAGCGCGGCCTCGCGCACGTCCTCGGGTTCCTCGACTAGCCGGTCGCCCCGGACCCGCCCTTCGCCTTCGGCTTCGCGCGCAGGTGCGCGCGCTCGCCCTGGGACCCGAAGAGGCTGAGGAACTCCACCGACTCCTCCCCCGCCCGCCCGAACCAGTGCGGGGTCCGCGTGTCGAACTCCGCGGCCTCCCCGGGGCGCATCACGAAGCCGTGCTCCCCCAGGACGACCCGCAGCCGCCCGTTGAGCACGTACATCCACTCGTAGCCCTCGTGCGCCTGCGGGTCCGGCTCGCTCGGCTCCCCGGCCGGGATGATGAGCTTGTACGCCTGGATGCCGCCGGGCCGCCGCGTCAGCGGCAGGTGCACCATCCCGTGCCGCACGACCGGGCGCAGGTGGATGCGCGGATCGCCCGTCGGCGGCGCGTCGACCAGCTCGTCCAGGGTCACCCCGTGGGCCTTCGCGAGAGGCAGCAGCAGCTCCAGCGTGGGCCGGCGCGCCCCCGACTCCAGGCGCGAGAGCGTGCTCACCGAGATGCCCGTGGTCGCGGCCAGGTCCGCCAGCGTCGCCTCGCGCTCCTTTCGCAGCGCCCGCAGGCGCGGCCCCACCGCTTCGAGCGCCTTGTCCATGTCCATGCCCCCAGTTTGCCAGACCGGCAAGAAAGCTTGCCGGTTTCGCACCCGCGGATCTACGGTACGGGCAGGAGGTGGTCGAAGTGACCGATGAACTGAGGGACCGGTACGACGTCGTGGTGATCGGCGGCGGCGCGGCCGGACTGAACGGCGCGCTCATGCTCGGACGCGCCCGCAGGTCGGTGGCCGTCATCGACGCGGGCGAACCCAGGAACGCCCCCGCCGACGGCGTCCACGGCCTGCTCGGACGCGAGGGCGTCCCGCCGGGCGAACTCCTCGCCACCGGCCGAGACGAGGTCCGCGGCTACGGCGGGCACGTCGTCACCGGCCGGGTCGCCAAGGCGTACCGGCGGGACGAGTCGTTCGTCGTCGCCCTCGACGACGGCCGCGAAGTCGCCGCGAAGCGCCTGCTCGTCGCCGCCGGGATCGTCGACCGGCTCCCCGACATCCCCGGCCTCGCCGAACGCTGGGGCAAGGACGTCATGCACTGCCCGTACTGCCACGGCTGGGAGCACCGCGACCAGGCCATCGGCGTCATCGGCACCGGCCCCATGGCCGTCCACCAGGCGCTCCTGTTCCGGCAGTGGACCGCCGACCTCGTGTTCTTCACCCACACCGCGCCCGAGCTCACCGCCGACGAACGCGAGAAGTTCGCCGCCCGCGGCATCCGCGTCGAGGAGGGACCGATCGCCGCCGTCGAGGCCGACGGCGCCCGCATGGCCGACGGCCGCCTCGTCCCGCGCGAGGCGTTCGCCATCGCCACCCGCATGGAGGCCCGCGCCGGATTCCTCGCCGACCTCGGCCTGGAGGTCGCCGACCACCCGTCCGGCGCCGGCACCCACGTCCCCGCCGACGCCTTCGGCAAGACCGCCGTCCCCGGCGTCTGGGCCGCCGGCAACGTCACCGACCTCATGGCCCAGGTCGGACCCGCCGCGGTCGCCGGCGCCATGGCCGGCGCCCTCATCAACGCCGACCTGACCGAGGAGGAGACCGCCGCCGCGGTCGCCCTCCACCGACTCGGCAAGTGAACGACGGCGCGGCGGCCCCGAACCGGGGCCGCCGCGCCGTCACGTTGCGGGACGAGACCTGACCGTCACTCCGGCGCCGTATCGGCGTCGAGGAAGTCGCCGCCCGTCGGGTCCGCCGCCACCACCTCGACGGTCTCGATGACCTCCGCCGGCCCCTCGGTCGGATAGACGATGAACTCACCGGTGCTGACCATGTCGCGATCGCTCATGAAGGACCTCCCAGGGTTCCCTCCAATGTACAGCGACCACCCCGCGGCCAGGGGACGGCGAAGGCCCCGAAGCGCTCCCGCGCCCCGAGGCCCCCGGTCGGTCACTCGGCCCTGCGCTGCGGCGGCGCCGCACCGCCCGCCGCCAACCGCATCAGATCCGAACCCAGATCGATGTCCAGCTCCGTGCCGCCCGCCGAACCGTACTCGTGCTGGTACGACCGCCACGACTCCGACCGCACCTGCTCGGCGAACCCCGACTCCATCAGCAGCAGCAGCTCGATCGCCGCCCGCCCGATCCGCTCCCCCAGCTCCGAGGAGTTCCAGTCCTCCGTCGCCGCGAACACCGACGTCGGCACCGTCATCGTCCGCAAGTACGCGAACAACGACCGCATCTGCTCGTCCACCACCAGCGCATGCCGCGCCGTCCCCGCCGTCGCCGCCAGCACCACCGGCTTCGCGATCAGCAGGTCGTTGTCGAGCACATGGAAGAACGAACTGAACAGCCCGCTCGGCGCCGCCTTGTACACCGGCGCACTCGCCACGACCCCGTCCGCACGCCCCAGCACCTCGACCGCCCGCGTCATCTTCGGCCCCATCAACTGCGACACGATCGCCGTCGTGATCTCCGTGGCCAACTCGCGCAGGTCGATCACCTCGACCTCCACCGACACGCCCCGCTCCCGCGCCAGCGACCCCACCCGCGACGAGATCCGGTCCGCCAGCATCCGCGTCGACGACGGGTCGCTGGTGCCGGCGCTCACGACGGCGAGCCGGTACGGCTCCTTGGCGGTGCTCACAGCACGGCCTCCTCACTGCTCCGCTGCACCGGGGCCTTCCCCCCGGCCAGCTTGCGTCCGATCGCGCCCAACTGGCGCATCTCCTCATCGGTCAGCACGTCCGCCAGCGCGTGCGCCACGTCCACCGCGTGCCGGCCGCCGACCGCCCGCTGCGCCTCACGCCCCGCCGACGTCAGCCCCAGCCGCCGCCCGCGCCCGTCCTCGGGATCGGGCGTCCGCTCCACCAGACCGCGCTCGACCAGCCGCTCCACCAGCCGCGACAGCGCCGGCTGGCTCAGCAGCACCCCCCGGCCCAACTCGAACGGCCGCATCGGCCCCTCGTGCTTCGACAGGGTGTACAGCACGTCGTACTCGCGCATCGACACCTCGTCCCAGATCGGCTCCGCCGCGAACCGCTTCATCAGCGCCGCATGGGCCGTCAGGATCGACTCCCACGACTCGTTCGCGAGCCGCATCCGTGAGCGCGTCACCGGTCCTCCTAGAGCTCGGGGTACTCGGCCGCCGGGGCCGAGTCCTGGTAGGGCGAGGCGCCCGTGACGTTGTCGCCGCGGTTGGCGTTCGGCCGCGGCTGCCGCACCGGGCCCTCCCCGTACTTCGCCGCCACCAGGCCCGCGTGGGTCGGCGCCTCCGCCGACTCCGGGTCCCTGCGCGACGCCAGCTCCTTGCGCAGCACCGGCACGACCTCCCCGCCCAGCAGCTCCAACTGGTCCAGGACCATCCCGACCGGCATGCCCGCGTGGTCGATGAGGAACATCTGGCGCTGGTAGTCGCCGAACGCGTCGTGGAAGGTCAGGGTCTTGTCGATGACCTCCTGCGGGCTGCCCACGGTGAGCGGCGTGCCCTTGGTGAACTCCTCCAGGGTCGGGCCGTGGCCGTACACGGGCGCCTCGTCGAAGTACGGGCGGAACTCCTTGACCGCGTCCTGCGAGCGCTTGGCGATGTACGCCTGCCCGCCGACGCCCACGATCGCCTGCTTGCGCGTGCCGTGCCCGTAGTGCTCGAAGCGCTGGCGGTAGAAGTCGATGAGGCGCTTGGAGTGCGAAGTGGGCCAGAAGATGTGGTTGGCGAAGTAGCCGTTGCCGTAGAACGCGGCCTGCTCGGCGATCTCGGGCGTGCGGATGGAGCCGTGCCACACGAACGGCGGCGTGTCGTCGAGCGGGCGGGGCGTGGAGGTGAAGCCCTGGAGGGGCGTGCGGAACTGGCCCTCCCAGTCGACGACGTCCTCGCGCCACAGCTTGTGCAGGAGGTTGTAGTGCTCGAGCGCGAGGGGCAGGCCCTGGCGGATGTCCTGGCCGAACCACGGATAGACGGGGGCGGTGTTGCCGCGCCCGAGCATGAGGTCCATGCGGCCCTTGGACAGGTGCTGGAGCATCGCGTACTCCTCGGCGATGCGCACCGGGTCGTTGGTGGTGATGAGGGTGGTCGCGGTGGTGAGGATCAGCCGCTCGGTGAGGGCGGCGATGTGCGCGAGGAGGGTGGTCGGGGAGGAGGAGAAGAACGGCGGGTTGTGGTGCTCGCCGATGGCGAAGACGTCGAGGCCGACCTCTTCGGCCTTGACGGCGATCTTGAGGATCGCCTGGATCCGCTCGGCCTCGCTCGGGGTGGTTCCGGAGATCGGGTCGCGCGTGATGTCACTGACTGAGAAGATCCCGAACTGCATCGGATTTCCCTGCTCTCCCCGCCGCGGCGGGCTCGAAGTTGATGCGTTTGCATCTACCTTAACGGCAGGGTCCCGAGGAGTATTCCGATCCGGCGGGTCGAGGCGGGCCTCGCACGGTAGGGACCGGGCGGCGCATGCACACGCGAGGCCACCGGGCGATGCCGTGGGCGGCCTCGCGGTCGCGGATCGCGCGCAGGCCGGGGGTGAGCGCCGCCTCCTCGAGCGCGGCGAAGCCGAGGCGGGCGTAGTAGGGCGCGTTCCACGGGACCTCGGTGAACGTGGTCAGCGTGAGCGCGGCGAAGCCGGCCGCGGCGGCGCGGGACGCGGCGTGGTCGATGAGGGCGCGGCCGATGCCGAGGCGGGACCGGTCGGGGTGGACCGAGACCTGCTCGATGTGCAGGGCGCCGTCCACGGGCTCGGCGATGAGGTAGGCGACGGGCGTCCCGTCCTCTGCCGCGACCCAGGCCAGGCCGGTGCGGCGGTAGTCGTCGAGCTCCTTCAGGGTGAGCGGTTCGTCGTCGGCGACGGCGGCCATGCCGACGGTGCGGAAGCACTCGCCGGCGGCGCGCTCGATGTCCTGGAGGAGGGGCAGGTCGGCTTCGGCCACGGCCCTGATGCGCATGTGGTCAGTGTGCGCCGGCCGGGCCCGGCGGGCAACCCGGATCCGCGCACGGCAGCTCCGCGGCCAGGCGCGCGGCCTGGGCGGCGGCCCGCTCGTAGGCGGCGAGGACGTGCGCGGCGAGGTCGACCTCCCGCATGCCGCGGCTCGCGGGCCCGAAGCCGACGCCGACGACGGCCCCGGCGAGGTCCACGGTCACATGGGCCTCGCCGCCGTCGGAGGCGGCGCGCACGGTGGCGCGGCCGATCATCGCGCCGGCGCTCGCTCGGCGGGGGTGTTCGGCGATGTCCATGGCGGTCCTCCGGTGGGTGCGGTCGCGGGGCGCCTGAAGCGTAGGCACCGCTGCGCCCGCGCGGCCGTCGCCGTCGCATCAGGATCGCGGCCGGGCCCGTCAGAATCGCGTCACCGGTACTCCGGGAGCGGGTCGGCGATCCCCCAGCCCCCGGCGACGAGCGCGTCGACCGCGCGCACCGCCTGGTCGAGCCGGTCCTCATGGGGGCCTTGGAGTTTCACGTACCGGCGGCCGGTGCGCTCGAGTTCGGCCTGGAAGCGGGCGGTCATCCAGGGGCGCAGGTGCTCGCCGTCGCGCAGGCCGTCGTCCTCGAACGGGACGCCCTCGTGGTCGGTGAGCAGGTACAGGTGGTGGCGCAGCGCGTCGGCGTGCGGGTCGACCGCGGGGTTGCGGCCGCCGATGTAGCGCTCGTGCCAGACCGCGGTCGCGAAGGCGTCGGTGTCGCAGAACAGGACGGGCCCGCCCGCGCGGGCCGCGGCCTCCTCCAGGGCGTTCTGGCGCGCGGCGATGCGCGGGAAGTCGGCGGTGTCGAACCTGACGTCGGCCCACGCCGCCCCGGGCCGCACGGCTCGCAGTGCCGCCAGCTTCTCCTCGCTGAACGTGCGGCCGTACTCGGGGACGCAGCGCGTCTGGGCCCAGGCGCCGCCGCGGGCCGCGTAGACCTGCGCCAGCGCCTCGGCGATCGTCGTGGTCCCGGAGGACTCGGCGCCGAGCGCGACCACGCGCATGGCGAGGCCCGCGCGCACGGGCCCTTCGAGGAAGTGCCAGTTCCCGGCCGGGTCGGCGCGGACCTTCGTGCCCGACACCGGGAAGCGCGTCCGGTCGAGGTCGACCTCGACGTGCCGCGCGCCGAGGCGGCGCGCGAGTTCGGGCCCGTACGGCTCGGAGGTGAAGAGCGCGTCGATCCGCTCGGGGACGGCGGCCTGGAAGATGTCGACGTGGGCCTGCCAGACCGCCTCGTCGTGGAGGTCCATGTGGACGTCGTCGACGGTGCCGATGACCCGCGCCTCCGGGTGGGCCTCCTGGAGCCACGCGACCCGGTCGGCGAGGGGGATGGACTCGACGGTGGCGTGGCTGACCAGGACCGTCAGCCGCTCGCACCCGGCGAGGGCGGAGCGGACGAGGTGGTGGTGGCCGGCGTGGGGCGGGTAGAACTTGCCGAGGACCAGGCCGTGCTCGGGGAGGCTCACGCGGCGGCCTCCGCGACCGGGCGGGCGGTGAGGTCCCGGCGCCAGTTGCGCAGGCCGAGCACGCACAGCGCGAGGAACCCGATATAGAGGATCGACGTCAGGTACAGGCCCTTCGACGCGTACAGCGGGATGTACACGAGGTCGGCGGCGATCCACAGCCACCACGATTCGACGCGTTTGCGGGTCTGGCCGTAGGTGGCCATGAGCGAGAGCACGGTGGTGAGGGCGTCCCAGAAGGGGACGGTGGAGTCGGTGGCGCGGTCGAGCAGGATCGCGATGGCCGCGAGCGCGGCGAGGCCGGCGCCGACGAGGGCGGTCCACTCGGTGCGGCCGGTGCGCGAGACGGGCAGCGTGTCGTCGGCGGGGCCGCCGCCGCGGACCCAGTTCCACCAGCCGTACGCGCCGAGGGCGATGAAGACGAGCTGGAGCCCCGCGTCGGCGTACAGGCCCCACTGGGTGAACAGGACGATGAACATGAGGCAGTTGAAGATGCCGATGCCCCAGTTGGCGATGTGCTGGCGGGCGACCAGCCACACGCAGAGGGCGCCGGACGCGAAGCCGAGGACCTCGATGAGGGTCGTCGGCACGCCGAAGGCGTTGAACAGGACGGGATTGGGCACGGCGTCGAACATCCGGGGTCCTTTCGAAGGGCGGTCCGGATGACGACTCTACGTCGGTGCGTCCTTCGGCCCCGATGTGGCTTGCATCGGGGCCGATATACCTCTTTATGCCGGTTCGCGTTCGCCCGCGGTGACCGCGACGGTGAGGCGGTTCGGGCCCGGCGGGAGCGGGCAGGTGCCGAACTCGGTGAAGGCGCACGGCATGTTCATCGACCGGTTGAAGTCGAGCGCCACCGTGCCGTCCGCCGCGGGCGCGGCGGTGGTGAGCTGGCGGAACGAGGCGGTGGTGTCGCCGTTGGTCGGGTCGCGGAACAGCAGCCACAGGCGGCCGTTCCCGGCGTCGGCGGCCACGAGCTCCTGGGTCTCGCCCGCGAGGTCGAAGCGGACGGTGCCGAGGGCGTCGAGCGACTGGTCGACCCCCGCGCGGACCGAGCCGACCTCGACCCGGTCCGGGTCGGCGGTGAAATCGCCGGTGACGACCCACGCCGGGTCGGGGTCGTAGGCGGGCACCCCGGTGAAGCCGGTGCGCGTGGGCGCCTGCGGGTCGCGGACGCGCACGGCGTGTCGGCCACCGCGCGGGGCGAGTTCGAGGCGCTTGTCGCCGTAGTCGATCCAGGCCACGCCCGCCGGGGTCTTGAATTCGGCAGTGCCCTCGACCGGGGCGCCGTCGGCGATGAGCCGGTCGGCCGCCGCGGCGGTCACGGTGACGGCGTCACCGTCGGAGCTCCAGAGTCCGGGCAGGCCGTCGAGGCGGGCCGGGTCGCCGTCGAGCCAGTGGAACGCGGTGAGGCTGAGCCAGCCGTGGGGCTCGGCCAGCGCGGCCTCGCGCCTCGCGTGCCAGGCCCGCCAGTCGCGGGTGAAGTCGTCGGTCACGTCGTCCTCCTCGGTGTCGTCGGCTGCCGGGAGGTTCAAGGCCGGGGGCGGGCTTGGAAATTCCCGGCGCTCGGCACCGCGTCCTTGACCGTGCCGCCTCGACCGTGCCGCTCCGACCGTGCCGCCCAGACCGTGCCGCCCCAGCGACCGCCGCTCTTGACGCCGCGCTCTTGACAAGGTGGCGCCGGAACCCGGTAGAGTGAGACGACTTTACCGATAAACACACCACTCACCCGGAAGGCTCCGATGAGCAGCACCGTCAACGCCGTGGTCAACCTCGACCTCGAAGGCCCCGTCATCAACCGCCACGTCTACGGCCACTTCGCCGAGCACCTGGGCCGCTGCATCTACGGCGGCTTCTACGTGGGCGAGGACTCCGACATCCCGAACGAGGGCGGCATCCGCCTCGACGTGGTCGAGGCCCTGCGCGCCCTCGACATCCCCAACCTGCGCTGGCCCGGCGGCTGCTTCGCCGACGAGTACCACTGGCGGGACGGCATCGGCCCCAAGGAGGACCGGCCCGTCATGGTGAACACCCACTGGGGCGGGGTCGAGGAGAACAACCACTTCGGCACCCACGAGTTCATGGCCCTGTGCGAGCTGCTGGGCACCGAGCCCTACATCTCCGGGAACGTCGGCTCCGGCACCGTCCAGGAGATGAGCGAGTGGGTCGAGTACCTCACCCGCGACGGCGACTCCCCCGCGGTCCGCGAGCGCAAGGCCAACGGCCGCGAGGAGCCGTGGAGCGTCAAGTACTGGGGCCTGGGCAACGAGACCTGGGGCTGCGGCGGCAACATGACAGCCGAGCAGTACGCCCTGGAGGCCCGCCGCTACGCGACCTACTGCCGCGACTACGGCGACAACAAGCTCTACCGCATCGCCGCCGGCGCCTCGGACTTCAGCTACGGGTGGACCGAGACGCTCATGAAGCAGCTCTCCCACCTCGGCTGCCAACGCGTCGAGCGCCCGCTGTACCAGGCGGTCTCGGTGCACTACTACACCGTGGCGGGCACCTGGGCCGACAAGGGCTCGGCCACCGAGTTCACCGACGCCGAGTACTACACGACGATGGCGAAGGCCGCGCGCACCGACGAGCTGCTGACCGGCCACGCCAACGTCATGGACCTGTACGACCCGAAGAAGGAGATCGGGATCGTGCTCGACGAGTGGGGCACGTGGTGGAACGTGGAGCCGGGCACCAACCCCGGGTTCCTGTACCAGCAGAACACGATGCGCGACGCGCTCGTGGCGAGCCTCCACTTCGACATCTTCCACCGGCACGCCGACCGCCTGGTGATGGCGAACATCGCGCAGACGGTGAACGTGCTCCAGGCGATGATCCTCACCGACCCCGACTCGGGCGCGCTGGTGCTCACGCCGACGTACCACGTGTTCCGGATGAACAAGGGCCACCAGGACGCCGCGAGCCTCCAGGTGCACGTCGTGGGCGGCGCGCCGGTGAAGGACGTGGACGGCGCCGAGCTGGCGACGGTGTCGGTCTCGGCCTCCCGCAAGGACGGCCGCCTGCTGGTGTCGCTGTCGAACCTGGACGCGGGCGAGGCCGCCGACGTCGAGATCGACCTGCGCGGCGGTGTCGTGGCCGGACTGGAGTCGGAGATCCTCACCGCGGGTACCCTCCACTCGCACAACACCCCCGAGGCGCCCGAGGCCGTCGCCCCGCGGGCGCACGACGGGGCGCGGATCGAGGGCGGCCGACTGCTCGTCCACCTGCCCGCGCACTCGTTCGTGACCGTGGCCGGGGACGTGGCGTAGTCGGACGCTCGCACTAGGGTGAGAACATAGGAGGATCGTCGGATCCCGAAAGGCGGTACCCGAGATGGTGACGATGAGCGACGTGGCGCGCCTGGCCGGCGTGTCGAAGATGACCGTGTCCAACGTGGTCAACAACCGGGCCGGGGTCTCCGAGCCCGTCCGGCTGCGCGTCCTCGATGCGATCCAGCAGTCCGGGTACCGCCTGAACGTCAACGCGCGCACGCTGAAGGCGGGGCGCACAGGGGTGATCGGCCTGGCGGTGCCCGGCGTGGACCAGGCGTACTTCGGGATGCTCGGGGCCCTGGTGATCGACGCGGCGCGCGCCCGCGGGTTCCATGTGGCGATCGAGCAGACCGGCGGGAGCGACACCGGCGAGGTCGAGGCGGTCGCGCAGTCGCACAAGCTCCAGTTCGACGGGCTGATCCTGAGCGCGGTGGTCCTCGACCCGCGCGACCAGGGGCACTCGTGGGGCGACTTCCCGATCGTGATGCTCGGCGAGCGCGACTTCGGGGCGAGCATCGACCATGTCGGGATGGCGAACGAGGCGGGCTCGCGGGCGGCCACCGAGCATCTGATCGCGCAGGGCTGCACCAGGATCGCGAACGTGACCGGGTGGAGCCTGGAGGGCGTGCACGTGGTCTCGCGGCGCCATCAGGGCTATGTGGACGGCCTGGCGGCGAACGGCCTCGAACTGGACACCTCGCTGGTGGCGCTGTCGGGGATGTCCATGGAGGACGGCCGGCGGGCGGTGCGGCGCCTGCACGCGTCCGGGGTGCCGTTCGACGGCGTGGTGGCGGTGACCGACACGGTGGCGATGGGCGTGGTGCGGGGCCTGGCGGACGTGGGGCTGCGGGTCCCCGAGGACGTGCGGGTCATCGGCTTCGACGACATCCCCGAGTCGGCGTACACGACCCCGACCCTGTCGTCGGTGTCCCCCGACCACCGCTGGATGGCCGAGAAGGCGGTCGCCCTCATCGCCGCCCGCATGGAGCACCCCTCGCGTCCTCCCGAGGAGCACACGGCCCCGTTCGAGCTGAAGGTCCGCGAGTCGACCCGCTAGGCGGACGCGGATCGGCCCGGCGCTCTCGCGCCGGGCCGTTCCGCTCGCTAGGGGTTTAGGTGAGCGATCCGGTGACGTTGCCGCCGGACTCGGTGACGTAGTAGGTCACCGTGCGGCCGCTCCAGAAGTGGAACGTCAGGGTGACCTTCTGGCCGTCGTTGACCTCGGACCAGAACGCGGTCGGCAGTGTGACGGTGCCGGCCGTGTAGTCGGGGTTGAACGCGCGGCCGAACTCCTTGTAGCTGGTCCAGTTCTGCGGGCCGGCGGGGGTGCCGTCGGCGTACTTGGCTTCCATGGTGGCGAGCTGGTCGCCCTTGAACTGGGTGGGGATCGCGAAGGTCGCCGCGGCCCCGGTGGCCGCCGACATCGTCGGCTGGTCGTAGGAGATGACGCTGATGCGCCACGGCGCGCCTTGCGAGAAGACCGCGTGGACGCTGCCCCTGACGCCGTAGGAGCGGTCGCCGAGGAGCGTGGTCAGCCTGCTGGCCTTGATGGTGAGCGTCGATCCGGAGACGGTGTAGTCGGTGCCCTGGACGAGGTTGGTCGAGCCGACCCGCAGGCCCTGGAACGTGGTGCCGTTCAGGTTGAGGGTGACCGACACGTCCGCCACGGTGGCGGTGCGGCCGACGTAGACCTGGTCGGTGGACGCGGTGCCCGAGCGGGTGGTCCAGGCGGCCTTCATGGCGGTGAAGAGCTCGGGGTCCTTCCACGTGAACGCGGTCCGGTCGAAGTGCTGGCCGTTGTCCCACAGCTGGAGCGTGATGCCCTTCTGGCGGGCGTAGTACCCGGCGTACTCGAAGAACTTGAGCTTCTCGCCCTGCTCGACGGTGCCGGTGTGGGCGTCGAAGCCGAGGAGGCCGTACTCCCCCACCAGGACCGGGATGCCGTTGGCGACGAACTCGTTGTAGGCGCGGTCGAAGTAGCCCTCCAGGTCGGCGCGGACCTCGTCGTTGAACTTCGTGTACCCGGCGATGTTGACGCTGAAGGGCCAGAAGCCGTAGTAGTGGATCGTGGCGGCGATGTTGGGGTCGTCCAGGGCGTCGATGGTGGCACTGAGGGCGTCGAGGCGGCCCTGGTCGGCGTTGGTGTGGAGGGTCGGCAGGACCAGGACGCGGTCGGCGTTGCCGCCGCCGGAGGCGCGGACGATCGAGTGGAACGAGGTGTTCAGGTCGTCCAGGAGCGCGTACGCGGTGGTGTCGTCGACGTTGTTGAACTGCGGCTCGTTGACGCTCTCGAACAGCAGCTCGGGCGGGGCGTCGCGGAAGCGGGCGGCCAGCGCGGTCCAGATGGCCTCGTAGCGGTCCTCGACCACGGTCCGGTTGGCGTTCATGTCCGCCATCCAGATCCACGAGTCGTGGTGGATGTTGATGAGGACGTACAGGTCGGCGTCGAGCGCCCACCCGACGACCTCCTCGACCCGGTCGAGGTAGGCGTCCTCCACGGCGTACGGCGCGGACTTGGACTGGTGGTTGTCCCACGTGACGGGGATGCGGATGCTGTTGTAGCCCTGGGCGGCCACGTTGTCGATGAGCGCCTCGGTGATGCGCGGGTTGCCCCAGGCGGTCTCGTCGGCGCCGACGGCGTCGAGGGAGTTGCCGAGGTTCCAGCCCGGCTGCATCGCCTGGACGGTCTCCATGGCGTCGGCGCCGCCGGTGGGCGGCGGGGTGGTGGTGGGCGGGGTGCTGGGCTCGCCGACGGTGCCGGTGCACACGGCGCCGTTGAGGCTGAACGAGGCCGGGGTGCCGTTCGTGCCGGACCAGGAGCCGTTGAAGCCGAAGGAGACCGAGCCGTTGGTGGGGATGGACCCGTTGTAGCTCATGTTCCTGGCGGTGACGGTGTCGCCGGAGTTGGTGGTGGTCGCGTTCCACGCCTGGGTGACCCGCTGCCCGTTCGGGAAGGTCCACACCAGGTTCCAGCTGCTCACGGCGGTGCCGAGGTTGGTGATCTTCACGTCGCCGGTGAAGCCGCCGCCCCACTGGCTCGCGATCTTGTAGTCCACTTTGCAGCCCTCGGCCGCGTACGCGGCGGAGGGGGCGAGGATGCCGAGCCCGGCGGCCAGGACGGCGAGGGCGGTTACCGCCAGCGCCATCCACTTGCGGGTTCGTCGCTTGACGCCTTGCATGGTGCTCCTTCTGTCCGCGTCGTGCCGGGGAGGACGCGGGGCCGCGGGAACCCATCGAGAATCCTCGATGCCAAGACTAAGTTGTGAGACTAAACTTTGTCAATCGCTCCCAAGGCGCGGATCGCAACAGCGCGCCCAGGAAGGGTTCACAGGAGGGCCTGGACGAACTCGTACGCGAGCCAGGCGGCGAAGACGAGGAGGATCAGCCCGGAGGCGCGGTCGAACCACACGTGGCGCTCCTTCGTCATGGCGCCGCGCAGGCCGGTGGCGGCGCCGGCGAGGAGCAGGAACCAGGCCCAGGAGGCGGTGACGGCCCCGGCGGCGAAGACGGTGCGCGAGGCTGCGGCCTGGGCGGCGATCGCGGCGCCGAGGACGCCGACGGTGTCGAGGATGGCGTGGGGGTTGAGCAGCGAGACCGCGGCGGTGCGGCGGAGCGTGCGCAGCGGGGACCAGGAGCCCGCCTCGTCCTCGATCGCGGCGGGCTTGGCGCGCAGGGACTTCACCCCGAGGTAGGTGAGGAACGCGGCCCCGGCGGCGAGCATGGCGGGGCGCAGGCCGGGCACGGAGTCCAGGAGCGCGGAGGCGCCGGTCGCGCCGAGGACGATGAGGAGCGTGTCGCACAGGCCCGCACCGGCGACGGCCCACAGCGCCCTCGGCATGCCGAGGGCGACGCCCTGGCCGAACACGAAGACGTTCTGGGCGCCGATGGGCACGATGAGCGCGAAGCCGAGCGCGAGTCCGGCGAGGTAGGCGGCGGTCACGGGCGGGCGGGGGTCGTGGGCATCCGCAGATTCTAACGGGACGGCGCGGCCGGGAGGCCGAATCCATGTGCCGCAACGGTGTCGGGGCCGCCGGGGCGGGTGCCCCGGCGGCCGTGCTAGCGGATCGGGTTCCAGCCGTCGGAGCCGCGCAGGTAGTCGACCATCTCGTAGTTGGCGGCCTCGCTGGCGGACATCTGGGGCCGGTTGCCGTTCACCGCGGCGCCCGGGCCGGTGTTCTGGTACTCGCGCAGGCGCGCGTCCTCCCAGGCCAGGCCGGACATGTCCGACCACGGCTCGGCGGTGCGGAGGTGCGCGCCCATGGTGGTCTCGCGGTAGAGGACCTGGCCGCGCGCGGTGGTCGAGCCCCCGGCGGGCCAGGGGCGGCCCAGGTACACGGAGCCGGCGGGGGCGTTGCTGGTCAGCGAGCAGCGGTGGAACAGCATCCCGTACGGGTTGGTGATCTCGGTGCTCGGCGCGACGATGTAGCCGTTGTTGGTGGTGGAGCCGCGGCTGAGCGAGTGGATGCGGCAGCCGTCGAACACGGCGGTGCCGCGGCCGAAGATGAAGTCGACGTCCCCTTCCACGTAGCAGTCGTGGTAGTACTGGCGCGACACCGTGGTGGCGCTGCCCGAGTCGGTCAGGAGGGTGTCCTGGTTGCCGAGGAAGCGGACGTTGTCGAAGACCATCCGGTCGCCCTGGACCTTGACGGCGACGGCCTGGCTGGCGCCGTTCGCGGCCTCGTCGTAGGTGTTGGCGAAGGTGAGGTCCTCGGCGGTGAAGTCCGCGCCCTGGAGCAGGACGCTGGCGCTGCCGCTGGTCCCCCACGTGCCGCCCGAGCCGTTGCTGCAGCCGGCGCAGCGGTTCTCGTGGATGACGACGTCGGCCGCGTTCCCGGTGGCCCCGACGAACGTCAGGCCGGTCTTGGAGGAGGGCACGGTGACGGCGCCCTTGTAGGTGCCGGCCTTGATGAGGATGGTCGAGCCCGAGGCGGCGGCGTTCACCGCGGCCTGGACCCCGGTGTAGTCGCCCGAGCCGTCCGCGGCGACGACGATGTCGGCCTCGATGTCGCCTGCGGCGGGGACGAGCCGCCACTGCTGGTTGGTGCCGCCGGTGGCGGTGTACTGGGAGATCCTGCCGCCGTTGGTGGTCGACCACTCCCACACGTCGAGGGCCTTGCCCGAGGCGCGGTTGACGATCGTGGCGTAGCCGCCGCTCTCGGTGATGCGCCACTGCTGGTTGGTACTGCCCGCGTCGCCCCACTGCTGGACCTTGGCGCCGTCGGCGGTGGACCCGCTGGCGACGTCGAGGACCTGGCCGGAGTGGCGGACCTGGATCTTGAAGTAGCCGCCGCCGGCGTCGACGAAGCGGAACTGCTGGTCGTGCGAGCCGTTGCTCGACCACTGGACGAGCTCGGCGCCGCCGGCCGTGGAGGCCGCGCGGATGCCGAGGACCAGGCCGGAGTGGCGGGACTCGACGTTGTACCAGACACCGGTCTCGACGGCCTGCGCCCCGGTGGCGGTGACGAGGGCGGTCGCGGCCGCGAGGACCGCGCCGACCAGGAAGGCGACCGCCGCCGCGAGGCGGCGTCGTCGCGATGGGCGCACTGAAGTACTCGATGACATATCGACTCCATTGGACGCGCCCGGTCGCTGAGCATGCCGGGAAAAAAATTCCTCAGCAATCCAGGCATTTATAATTGTCGATCCAGATTGTAGGGCAAACGGTCTCAGGACGCCACCGCCCGGGACCGGTCGGTCCCGGGCGATGGCCGGTGGTGCGGGCGGGGCTTCAGGCGAGGGCCGCGGCGATCATGAAACCGGCGGCGATGACGTCGAGGAACATGCAGAACTCGGTCATCGAGCGGACCACGACGCGGCCGGTGCGGTGGTGCCAGGCGTCCCAGCCGGCGTGGGCGAGCAGGCCCGCGGCCACGATGTAGGCGGCGGTGTCGCCGCCGATGATGAGGACCAGGACCGAGGCGCCGCCGAACAGGACCATCGCCAGCGACTGGAGCGGCAGGGCCTCGAAGGGCCGGATCGCGCCGCGGACCAGGCCGTACAGGGCGAACGCGGCTGCGAAGCCGAGCAGGACCCAGGTGGCGGCGTCCTCCCAGGGCAGGAAGCGGGACGCGCCGATGACCACGAAGGCCACGAAGAACACGGGCCAGGCGGCGCCGCGCCGCTGGAGCGCGGCCGCGCCGAGGTAGACGAGCCCGGAGGCGGTGAGCACGGGCGCGAGGTCGGCCCCGGCGGCGACCCCGTAGCCGGAGAGCACGCCGACGGCGATGCCCGCGGCGACGGGCCAGTAGCGCAGGACCCGGTTCCCGGTCCGCTCCGGACCGGTCTGCTCAGGGGTGGTGGTCGACATTGGAAGCTCCTCGTATACCTGGAGGGGGTATCTGACGTCTTCGACTCTCCGCCTGTGGGCCCCCGCGGTCAAGTCGGGGACGGCCCGATGTCCGAAATCTTGGCATCATGGTCTTCCGGACCATCCCCGGTCTGCCCTAGCCTGGAGGCATGGACCCGCACCGCGTGGTCGTCGTCGGCTACGACGACGCCGAACTCCTCGACATCGCCTGCGTCACCACCACCCTCGACGCGGTGCGCCACATCGACCCGGCGCTGCGCTACGACCTCGTGCTCGCGACCCCCGGCGGCGCTCCCGTCACGTGCAGCTCCGGCCTGGTCCTCAACGCCCAGGCCGTGCTCGAACGCGTCAAGGGCCCGGTCGGGACGCTCGTGGTCTCCGGCGGCCTCGGGCACACCGGCGCGGCCCGCGACGAGCGCCTGGTCGGCCACGTGCGCCGCCTCGCCCGCGAGAGCGAGCGCGTGGCCTCCCTGTGCACCGGCGCGAGCGTCCTCGCCGCCGCCGGGCTCCTCGACGGCCGGCGCGCGACCACCCACTGGCGCTTCGCCGACGAACTCGCCGCGGCCTACCCCGCCGTCGAGGTCGACCCGCGCCCGATCTGGATCCAGGACGGGAACGTCTACACCGCCGCCGGGGTCACCAGCGCGCTCGACCTCTCGCTGTCGTTCATCGAGGCCGACTTCGGGCCAGACATGGCCCGCTGGGTCTCGCGCGCCATGGTCACCTACCTGCACCGGCCCGGGAACCAGGCCCAGATGAGCGTGTTCACCGCCGCGCCCGCGACCGACCACGACACGGTCCGCAAGGTCACCGGCCACATCGCCGCCTCGCTCGACGCCGACCTGTCGACCGAGGCGCTGGCCCGCCTCGCGCGGGTGAGCCCGCGCCACCTGACCCGCCTGTTCCGCGCGCACCTGCGCCAGACCCCGGGCCGGTACGTCAGGAAGGCCCGCGTGACCTCCGCGGCGCAGCTCCTGGCCACGACCGACCTGCCGGTGGCCCGGGTCGCGGCCCGCTGCGGGTTCGCCTCGGCCGAGTCCCTGCGCCAGGCGTTCGCGAAGGAGTACGGCCTCGCGCCCTCGCAGTACCGGACCGTGGCTGCGACGACGGCGGCCTCAACGGCCGGTTGAGATCCGGCGCCAGTGCTCGGCGGCCTGCGCCATGTCGCGGCCGAGGAGGTCGAAGAAGCGGGCGGTGTCGCGCAGCCGCGCCCCGGCGGGGGTGGCGTCGCCGAGGAGGTCGGCGCCCTGGCCGGTGAGCTCGGCCCAGGCGGCCATGCCGTCGAGGCTGGTGCGCCACGCGCGGTAGGCGGCCTCGTCGTCGATCCGGTAGTGGACGCGGCGCCCTTCCCGTTCGCGCGCGACCATGCCGCGCTCGACGAGCCAGCCGGCGCCCTTGGCGACCGAGGCGGGGCTGACGCGCATGGCCGCGGCGAGGTCGGCGGCGGGGAGGCTCCCGGCGTCGCTGGTGTACAGGCGCGCGAGGACCTTGGCGGCCATGGCGGGCACGCCGGTGCGGACCATCGTCGCGGCGAAGCGGTCCCCGAACCCGTGCCGGTCGGCGGCAGGGGCGGCCTCGTCAGAGCGCGGCCCGGGGGACGGCTCGGGGTGGGGCGCGCGGCGGCGGGCCCGCCAGCGCGCGGCCTGCTCGGCGAGGTTGGCGCGGTAGCGGCGGGCGCCGCCGTTGCGGGCGACCTCGCGGCTGACGGTGGAGGCGGGCCGGTCGAGGCCGCGGGCGATCTCGGCGCAGCTGCGGCCGCGGGCGACGCCGTCGGCGATGGCGCGGCGCTCCTCGTAGGTCAGGCGGCCTCCGGGCATCGCTCCTCCTGTGCGTTCAGATCCAAGGTCATTGCACGCACGGGACGGCGGTGAACTGGCGGTTCACTCTGCGGTGCTTGCAGGACCGGGTGGATCGAGCCTAGCGTCCCGGGCATGGAACCTGAGGAGCACGTGAAGCATCCGGCCCTGCCGGCGGACCGCCCGGCCGACCGCCCCTTCGATCCGCCCGCGGCGCTCGCGCGGCTGCGGGAGCGGTCCCCGCTGTCGCGCATGACCTACCCGGACGGGCACGTCGGGTGGCTCGCGACCGGGCACGCCCTGGTGCGGGAGGTGCTGGCCGATCCGCGGTTCAGCGCGCGGTCGGACCGGTACCACCAGCCGTTCCCGGGGGTGCCGAACGCGGTCCGGCCGGCGCCGCCGGGGATGTTCGGGTCGATGGACGAGCCCGGCCACGGCCGCTACCGGCGGCTGCTGACTGGCCAGTTCACGGTGCGGCGCATGCGGGCGCTGACCGGTCACGTGGAGGAGGTGACGGCCGGGCTCCTGGACGCGATGGAGCAAGGCGGCGCCCCCGCGGACGTGGTGCGGGACCTCGCGGTGCCCCTGTCGTCGCAGGTGATCTGCGAGCTGCTGGGCGTGCCGTACGCCGACCGCGAGCGGTTCCAGGGGCCGGCGCTGCGGCTGTTCCGGATGTCGGACGCGCCGCAGGAGCGGGCGGCGGCGTTCGCGGCGGTGCACGGGTTCGTGTCGGAGCTGGTGGCGGCCAAGCGGACCGCGCCGACCGACGACCTGCTCGGCGGGCTGGTCGCGACCGACCTGACGGACGAGGAGCTGGTGAACATCGGGTTCTCGCTGCTGGGGGCGGGCCTGGACACGACGGCGAACATGATCGCGCTGGGGGCGTTCGCACTGCTGGAGCACCCGGTGCAACTCGCGGAGCTGCGCGGGGACCCGGGCCTGGCCGCTCCGGCGGTGGAGGAGCTGCTGCGGTACCTGAGCGTCATCCCGGCGACGGTGCGGGCGGCGACGGAGGACGTGGTCCTGGCGGGGGAGACCGTGAAGGCCGGTGAGTCGGTGACGGTGTCGATCCCGGCGGCGAACCGGGACCCGGCGCGGTTCGCGGATCCGGACGTGCTCGACCTGCTGCGGTCGACGGCCGGGCACGTGGCGTTCGGGCACGGCGTGCACCAGTGCCTGGGCCAGCAGCTCGCGCGGGTCGAGCTCCAGGTGGCGGTCCCGGCCCTGCTGTCGCGGTTCCCGGGCCTGCGGCTGGCGGTGGCGTCGGAGGCGGTGCGGATGCGCACCGACATGATCATCTACGGGGTGCACGAGCTCCCGATCGAGTGGTGACCGCCCGGAAGTGAAGACCGTGTAGTTCGAACTACACGGTTTTCGTGTAGTCTCGACTACACGACTCGACCGGGAAGGGGGCGCTCGTGGAGAAGCCCGACACCATCATCGGCCGGGACCTCGAATGGGCGGTCCTGGAGCGGTTCCTGCGCGCCGGGGACGACGGCTCGCTCAAGATCGGGATCGTCTCCGGGCGCCGCCGCGCGGGCAAGACGCACCTGCTCACCGCCGCCGCGGGGGCCGTGGGCGGGCTCTACCACGTGTGCGTGCAGGAGGAGGGCGACCTGTCGGCGCGGGCGCGGTTCGCGGCCGGGATCGCCGCGCACGGCGGGATCACCGGCGCCGCCACGGCCGACTGGGAGCCGCTGCTCGTCAGCGCCCTCGACGTCGCGGCCCGCACCGCCCCCGCGGGGCGCCCACCGCTGCTGGTGATCGACGAGTTCCCCTACGCGATGGCGAAGGCCCCGCAGCTGCCGGGCCTCCTCCAGCTCCTCTACGACCGGTCCCAGCGCGGCGAGGGCCCGGGCGGGCGGGTGATCCTGTGCGGGTCGTCCCTGAGCGTCATGCGCGAACTGCTCTCGGGCACGAAGCCGCTGCGCGGGCGCGCCATGGTCGACCTCAAGCTCGGGCCGCTCGACTACCGCCAGACCGCCGGGCTGTGGGGCATCGACGACCCCGAGACCGCGCTCAAGGTCCACGCCTGCGTCGGCGGCTACCCCGGGTACCGGCGCCTCATCGACCGGGTGCCGCACTCCCCCGCCGAGTTCGAGGAGTGGGTCCCGGACACGCTGCTGAGCACCGGGTTCGGCGCGTTCACCACCGCCGAGGTCGACTACCTGCTGCGCGAGGACCCGCGGATCACCGACCGGTCGGCGTACCACGATGTGCTCGGCGCCATCGCCCGCGGCTCCACGACGCTCGCGAAGATCGGCGCCGAGACCGGCCGCAGCAAGGACGCGGTGCGCCCGCTGCTGCGGACCCTGGAGTCCACCGGGTACGTCGCGCGCCGGGTCGACCTGGTGCGCGGGCGCAGCTCGATCAGCGTGCGCGACCCGATCATCCGCTTCGACCGGCTCGTGACCGCCCCGCGCCAGGGGCAGCTCGAACTGGGCCAGTCGCGGCAGGTGTGGCGGGCCATGCGCGACACGTTCCGGTCGCAGATCATCGGCCCGCACTTCGAGGAGCTGGCCCGGGAGTGGGTGCGGCGCTTCGCCGCCGCCGAGCTCGGCCGCGAGGAGGGCTTCGGCGAGGTCGGCACCGCGAACGTGCAGGACAACGCGGGCCGCGCGAAGTACGAAGTGGACGTCTTGGGCGTGCAGGGCCGCACCGTCACGTTCATCGGCGAGGCGAAGGCCACCGGCCAGCGCCAGGGCGTCCCCGCGCTGGAGCGCCTGGAGACGATCCGGCGCGCGCTCGGGGGCCTCGGCTACCGCGCCGAGGGCGCGGTCCTGGGGGTCTTCTCGCTGACGGGGTTCACACCGGAACTGGAGGCGGCCGGGCGCGAGGGCGGCGCGGCCCTGGTGGACCTGCGGCGCCTGTACGGCCGCGGGTTCTAGGGCACGGACTTGATGGGCCACACCAGGATGCCGCCGAGGAGCGTGACGCCCGCGGCGACGGCGTACAGCCCGGCGTAGCCGCCGAACCCGGCGATGATCGGGGCCGCGAGCGCCGGGCCGAGCACCTGCGGCACGGTGGAGGCGATGTTGATGATGCCCAGGTCCTTGGCGCGGTCGGTGGCCGCGGGCAGCACCTGCGTGATGAGCGCCTGGTCGACCGAGAGGTAGACCCCGAAGCCCGCGCCCATGATCGCGGCGGCGGCGATCGCGGCGGGCCAGGTGTGCCAGAAGACGAGGATGAGCGCGGCCGCGGTGATGACCACTGAGGACGCGGTGACGAGGGCCTTGCGGCGCCCGATCCGGTCGGAGACGATCCCGCCCGCCACCGCGGTGGCGATGACTCCGCCGGTGTACAGGAGCGTCAGGATGAGCACGCCCTCTTCGGGGTTCGGGTATCCGACGGCGTCGTCGAGGAAGTACAGCAGGTACAGGGTGCCGGTGGCGTTGCCGAGCATGACGAGGAAGCGCGTGAACCAGGCCCACGCGAAGTCGGGGTGGGCCTTCGGGGAGACCCAGAACGTGTCGAGCAGGGCCTTCCAGGAGAACGCGGGGCGGGCGCGGCGCGGCAGGGGCGGGTCCGGTGTGGACAGGACGAACGGCAGGGCCATGGCGAGGGCGCCGATCCCGATGACGGCGTAGCCGGATGCGAGGCCGGTGACGAGCATGGTGACGATGACGGCGCCGACGACGAGGCCGAGGGCCTGCGGGAAGCCGATCCAGCCGGAGACGACGGCGCGCTGGCGCACGGGCACGTGGTCGGGGATGCCGGCGTTCAGGCTCGCGTACCCGGCGTTCAGGGCGGCCTGCGCGAGGCACCAGCAGACGAGGACGCCGAGGACGGTGGTCTGGGTGCCGAGGAGGCACAGGGCGGCGGCGCCGAGGGCGACCCCGCCGAGGGTCCAGGGGTGGCGGCGCCCGAACCGGCCGGTGGTGCGGTCGGAGAGGGCCCCGGCGACGGGGTTGGCGACGACGGCGACGAGGGCGCCGACGCCGGTGACGAGGCCGAACGCGGCGACCTTGCCGTCCTCGTCGATCGCGGCGAGCTGGAGGGGCAGGAGCACCTGGATCGGGGTGAAGAACGCCATGTAGAGGCCGAGCATGGCGGTGGTGATGCCGCCGATCCAGACGCGGCCGACGTTGCGTTCGGGTTCGGCCAGGGCGGGGTGGGGCGCGGGCGGGGCGGCGGTCACGGGCGCTGGGCCCGGATGAGCGCCGCGTAGCGGTCGAAGGAGTCCTTGGGGGTGCGCGCCTGGGTCGCGAAGTCGACGTGGACGAGGCCGAACCGCTGGTGGTAGCCCTCGGCCCACTCGAAGTTGTCGAGGAGGCTCCACACGAGGTAGCCGCGGACGTCGGCGCCCTGCTCGACGGCGGCGGCGACGGCCCTGACGTGGGCGTCGAGGTAGTCGGTGCGGGCCTGGTCGCGGATGCGGCCGTCGGCGTCGGGCGCGACGTCGTAGGAGCAGCCGTTCTCGGTGACCCACAGGGGCGGGAGGGCGTCGCCGTAGTCGGCGGTGAGGTCGAGGAGGGTCCGGGTGAGGCCGGAGGGGATGACGGGCCAGCCGAAGTCGGTGGTGTCGACGTGGTCGAACTCGGCGAGTTCGAACGGGAGCGGGGTGGTGCCGGGTTCGGGGGCGGTGACGCGGGTGGGGTTGTAGTAGTTGACGCCGAGGCCGTCGAGGGGCGCGCTGATGGCCTGGAGGTCGCCGTCCTCGATGAAGGGGAGGGCGCCGTCGAGGCCGAAGGCGCCGAGGTCGGGGTAGGTGCCGAGGAGGACGGGATCGGTGAAGACGCGGCGGTGGAGGGTGTCGTAGGCGAGGGCGGCCTCGGTGTCGGCTTCGCTGCCGCTGTAGGGGACCGCGGGCGTGTAGGAGTTGGTGAGCATGACGTGCGGGGCTCCGGCGGCGCGGAGCGCGGTGGTGGCGAGGCCGTGGCCGAGGAGCTGGTGGTGGGCGGCGGGGAGCGCGTCGAGGAGGTGGGTGTGTCCGGGGGCGTGCTGGCCGAGGGCGTAGCCGAGGGCCATGTGCTCGAAGGGCTCGTTGAGGGTGATCCAGTGGCGCACGCGGTCGCCGAGGCGGGCGGCGACGACGGCGGCGTACTCGGCGAAGCGGTGGGCGGTGTCGCGGTCGAGCCAGCCGCCGCGGTCTTCGAGGGCCTGCGGGAGGTCCCAGTGGAAGAGCGTGGGCATGGGGGCGATCCCGGCGGCGAGGAGGGCGTCGACGAGGCGGTCGTAGAAGTCGAGGCCGGGTTCGTTGGCGGGGCCGGAGCCGGTGGGCTGGATGCGTGGCCAGGCGACGGAGAAGCGGTAGGCGTCGACGCCGAGGCGCCGCAGGAGGGCGACGTCCTCTTCGTAGCGGTGGTAGTGGTCGCACGCGGTGTCGGCGGTGTGGCCGTCGCGGACCTTGCCGGGGGTGGCGGTGAAGGCGTCCCAGACGGACGGGCCGCGGCCGTCCTCGGTGGTGGCCCCTTCGATCTGGAACGCCGAGGTGGCGGCGCCCCATACGAATCCGCCGGGCAGGCGCGGCATCGCGGCCACGGGCACCTCCGAAAGTGACGTGAGTAACGTTCGTGAAGATATCAGGTCGCGAACCGGACGGTAACCCCTCTTCAGCCGGTGCTCCCCCGCCCGGCGGCCCGGATCTCGCGGGGCGCGGCGCCGAGTTCGCGGCGGCACGCCTTGTTGAACGCCTGGAGGTCGGGGACGCCGACCGCGGCGGCGACGGCCGGGATGGAGAGGGTGGACTCGCTGAGCAGGTGGCGGGCGCGTTCGAGGCGCCGGCGGCGGATGTGGGCGACGACGGTGGTGCCGGTGGCGGCGCGGAAGAGGCGCGTGAGGTGGTTGTGGGACAGGCCGACCGCGGCGGCGATGTCGGGGACGGCGAGGGGCCGGGGCAGGTTGGCCTCGACGTAGGCGAGGGCGTCGGCGACGGGCCCGGCGGGCGCCTCGGGCGGGAGGTCGGCCAGGCGCCACAGGAGGGTCCAGACCTCGGCGTTCGCGCGGGTGGTGGAGGGCGAGGCGACGGTGCGGCGCAGGGCCTCGGCGACGCGGGTCAGGTCGGCCCCGGTGTCGCGCATGACCGGGACCGAGTGGGCCGCACCGGACTCGGCGAGCCTGAAGTGGACGTAGAGGTGCTCGGAGGGGCCGCGGTAGCGGAAGCGGGCCTCGGTGTCGGGCGGGATGAGGCTGACGCGGCCGGGCCGGATCGCGTGGGCGGTGCCGCCCACGTCGAGGTCGGCCTCGTAGTCGTAGAGGTGGAGCTGCCACAGGTCGGGGAGGCGGAAGACGTCCTCGGCGACGGTGCGGCCGTGGAGGCCGATCCCGGCCTGGACGGTGCGGGGCGGGGCGTCGAGGTGGAGGCGGACGCGCTGCATGGAATGGACCACCCGTCGGGTCGCGGGGCCGTGGACGGGATCGACATTACCGCTGCGTCGGGGTGGGCGGCGACCAGTGAGGGCGCGCCGCTCGGCTCCGGGCGAGGCGTTCGCGGCGGTGCGCGGCCATGCGGACCGGGGCGTTGGGGGCGCCGTAGCCGGTGTAGCCGCCGATGCGCTGCACCGCCTCGAAGAAGACGCGGGAGCCGAGGACGGGCGTGTAGCAGTGGAGGAGCTCGCCGTGCTCGTCGCGGTCGTACAGCAGCGAGCGCTCCCGCATGAGGGCGAGGCGGTCGGGGGGCAGGTCGAGGCGCGCGTCGAGGTCGTCGTAGTAGTTGCCGGGAATCTCCAGCAGGAGCCCGGCCCCGCGCAGGCGCGCCGCGGCGGTGGCGGCGTCGGCGGTGGCGAAGGCGACGTGCTGGGGGTGGGGGACGCCGGGGGCCCAGCCGCCGCGGCGGACCGCGGCCACGCTCAGGGCGATGCGGACCCGGCGTTCGGCGTCGGTCATCGACAGGCTCCGCATGAGCCCGAAGGGGGCCGCGACCTCGGCGGCCTTCTCGGGGTGGAGGCCGAAGACGGTGCGGTAGAAGAGCGCGGCGCCGTCGAAGTCGTCGGTCTGCTGGGTCAGGGCCACGTGGTCGACGGCGGTGAGGCCCGCGCCGGGGTCCGGGACTTCGCCGGTGGGTGCGAAGTCGGCGCGCCAGCCTTCGGCGGCGTCGGTGCGGCAGAAGAACACCGAGGTGCCGCCGGGGGCGGCGACGGCCGCGAGGTCGGCTTCGCCGGCGCGGTGCTCGCGCGGCAGGACCGGGGCGAGGAGGCGTTCGGCCCGGCGGGCCGACGCGGGCGGATCGGTGCTCTCGACGGCGATGGCGGCCACCGCGGTCGCGCCCTCGGCCGCGGCGGCGCGGTTGACGAGGACGCGGGCGCTCCCCTGCTCCCACAGGGAGACCGGCTTCGAGCGGTGCTCGCCGCCGCGCGTGAACCCGAGCGCCTCCAGGGCCCCGGTGACCTCGGCGTCGGCACCGGGTCCGGCGCCGATCTCGACGAACGCGGTGCCGTCGAGGCGCGGCGGCGCGGGCAGGGCGGTGTGCCCGGCGGCCTCCTGGAGGCCGAGGAGGGACCGGAGCGCGTCGACGGCCGCCACGCGCGGGTCCGACTGGCGGAACACGTCGTTGAAGACCTCGAGGGAGAGCGGCCCGGTGTAGCCGGTGCCGAGGACGGTGCGCAGGAACCCGGGGAGGTCGAAGGCGCCCTGCCCGGGGAAGAGCCGGTGGTGGCGGCTCCACTGGAGCACGTCCATGTCGAGGTGCGGGGCGTCGGCGAGCTGGAGGAAGAACAGCTTCTCGGGCGGGATGACGCGGATCGCGGCCGGGTCGGAGCCGCGCGAGAGGATGTGGAAGGAGTCGAGGCACAGGCCCAGGTTCGGGTGGTCGGCGCGGCGCACGATCCGCCAGGCCCGGTCGTAGGTGGCGACGTGGCGGCCCCAGGCCAGGGCCTCGTAGGCGAGGCGCACGCCGTGGCCGGCGGCGCGCTCGGCGAGGAGGTGCAGGTGTTCGGCGGCGAGGTCGTCGTCGTCCACGGCGTCGGGGTGGACGCTGGAGCACACGAGCATGAGGTCGGCGCCCAGGCGCTCCATGACCGCGAACTTCGCCTCGGCGCGGCGCAGGTTGGCGCGCAGCAGGCCGGGCGGGACGGCCTCGAAGTCGCGGAACGGCTGGTACAGGTCGATGCTCAGGCCGAGGTCGGCGCAGCGGGCGCGGACCTCCTCGGGGCCGTCGGCGGCGGCGACGAGGTCGGGTTCGAAGACCTCCACACCGTCGAAGCCCGCGGCGGCGGCCGCGGTGAGCTTGTCGTCGAGGGTGCCGGAGAGGCAGACGGTGGCGATGCCCAGGGTGTGCACGGGGGTCCTCCTCAGCGGGCGAGCTCGTCGAAGTGGCGGAGCATCCGGTCGGCGTCCGGTTCGGTGCCGGTGAACAGCCGGAAGGAGTCCACGGCCTGGTAGACGGCCATGCGGCCGCCGTCGAGGACACGGCATCCGGCGGCGCGGGCGGCGGTGAGCAGCGCGGTCTCCAGCGGGAAGTAGACGACCTCGGCGACCCACAGGTCCGGCCGCAGGAGCCCGCTCGGCACCGCCGAGCCGGGGTGGGCGGCCATGCCGGTGGGGGTGGCGTGGACGAGGCCGTCGGCACCCGCGACGGCACCTGCGAGCGCGTCGGCGGGCCCGGAGCCGATGCGGTCGCGGCCGAAGTGGGCGCCGAGGGCGTCGGCGAGGCGGGCGGCGCGGTCGGTGTCGAGGTCGAGGACCAGGACGTGTCCGGCGCCGATGCCCAGGAGCGCGTGGGCGACCGCGGCGCCGGCGCCGCCCGCGCCGAGGACGACGACCCGGTCGAGCGCGGCCCCCGCGAGGCCGCCCATGGCGGAGCGGGCGAACCCGGAGGCGTCGGTGTTGTAGCCGATCGCTCTGCCGCCCTTGAAGAGGACGGTGTTGACCGCGCCGAGGACGGCGGCCTCCTCCGCGAGGGCGTCGAGGTGGGCGATGACGGCCTGCTTGACCGGGTGGGTGACGTTCAGTCCGGTGTAGCCGGTGAGCCGCGCGGCCGCGAGGAGGTCGCCGATCCGCTCGGGCCCGATCCCGAGGTCGAGGAGGTCGAGGCGCCGGTACTGGTACCGCAGGCCCAGGGCGTCGGCCTCGCGCTCGTGGAGCGCGGGGCTGAGGGAGGGCCCGATCCCGGCGCCGATGAGCCCGATGAGGTGCGCGCCGGGAGCGCCGAAGTCAGTGGGCACGGGGGTCTCCTCGCGATGCGGCCGCATATGTACGAACTAGTTACTTCAACTTAGCAACCCCGGGGACGTTTGGAAAGGCACGGGGTTCGGAAAGGCGCCGCGCCCGGGAAGGCGGTGCGCGACCGGACCCACTGCGCCCCACCGCACGAGCGGCCGTGGGGCCGGCGCGCGCGGGAGCGGGATACAGTTGCGAGTCCGCAACGCACCGCCACCCGGGGGAACCGCTTGAGCACCCAGCCGCCCGAGACCGCGCCGGCCGAAGGCCGCGTCCGCGACCCCCAGCGCACCCGGGCCGAGATCCTCGACGTGGCCACGAGCGAGTTCGCGGCCAACGGCTACGCGGGCGCGCGGGTCGACGAGATCGCCGCGAAGACCCGCACCACCAAGCGGATGATCTACTACTACTTCCAGAGCAAGCAGGGCCTCTACCTCGCGGTCCTGGAGCAGGCGTACTCGGTGATCCGCTCCCTGGAGCGGCAGGTCGACGTCGAGCACCTCGACCCCCTCGCCGCGCTCCGCCAGCTCGCCGAGCTCACCTTCGACCACCACGAGTCGCACCCGGACTTCATCCGCCTGGTGAGCATCGAGAACATCCACGGCGCCAAGCACCTCGCGCAGTCCGAGATGCTCCCGAGCCTGTCGGCGCCGGTCCCCGAGCTCATCGGGCGCATCCTCGAACGCGGCTGGGCCGCGGGCGTGCTCCGCGAGGACGTGGACGCCCTCGACGTCCACATGCTCATCTCCTCGTACTGCGTCTTCCGGATCGCCAACCGGCACACCTGGAGCACGATCTTCGGCCGCGACATGCTCGACCCCGGGCGCCGCGCGCACCACCGGACCATGCTCGGCGACATGGTCGTGGAGTACCTCTCCAGGCGCTGACCCCGCCCTCCCCTGCTTCCGTATCGACGGGCCGCGATGCATGCTGCCCGCCGACCTGCGCATATCGCGCGCTCCAGCCTCTTGACAGCGCCGCCACGCTGGCGAATGATCGGTGATTAACCAAGCAGTACATAACTATCCAGTACGTTCACTGGATGGAATGGCCACCCCGCCGCCCTGCAACGGCGCACCGCCGGAGGAGTTCACCGTGTCCGACCACCCCGCCCCCCAGCCCCCGGGCCCCGCGCACCGGGGCGCGCCCCGCAAGACCGCCGTCGCCGCCTGGATCGGCTCGGCCCTGGAGTACTACGACTTCTTCATCTACGGCACCGCGGCCGCACTCGTGTTCGGCCGGGTGTTCTTCCCCGAGTCCCACCCCGCCACCGGGACCCTCCTCGCCCTCGCCACCTTCGGCGTCGGCTACGCGGCCCGCCCGCTCGGCGCCGTCATCCTCGGCCACGTCGGGGACCGCTTCGGCCGCAAGAAGGTCCTCGTCTTCACCCTGCTGCTCATGGGCGCCTCCACGTTCCTCGTCGGGTGCCTGCCGGGCTACGAGACCATCGGGATCGCCGCGCCGATCCTCCTGGTCACGCTGCGCCTCCTCCAGGGCCTGTCGGCCGCGGGCGAGCAGGCCAGCGCGAACTCGATGAGCCTGGAGCACGCGCCCGCGCACCGCCGGGCGTTCTTCACCTCCTGGACGCTGAGCGGGACGCAGGCCGGGCAGCTCATCGCCACCGCCGCGTTCCTGCCCGTCGCGGCCCTCCCCGAGGAGGCGCTGCTGTCGTGGGGCTGGCGGGTCCCGTTCTGGGCCAGCGTGATCATGGTCGTCGTCGGCTACGTCATCCGCCGCCGGCTCGACGAGACCCCGGTGTTCGAGGACGCGGCCCGCTCGGGCGACGTGGTGAAGCTGCCGCTCGCGGTGCTGCTGCGCGACCACTGGGCCGACGTGCTGCGCGTGGTGTGCGCGGCCCTCATCGCCTCGGTCTCGACGATCTTCACCGTCTACGCGCTCACGTACGCGGTCAACACCGTCGGGCTGGAGCGGACCCCGATGCTGTGGGTCGGGGTCGCCGCGAACATCCTCGCGGTGGCGCTGATCCCCCTGTGGGGCATCGCGGCCGACCGGTACGGGCGCAAGCCGGTGTTCCTGACCGGCTCGATCGGGTGCGGCATCCTCATCTTCCCGTACCTGTGGGCGATCTCGATCGGGAACTGGGCGCTCGTATTCGGGCTCGGCATCCTCCTGTTCGGGCTCGTGTACCAGGCGGCGAACGCGACCTGGCCCTCGTTCTACGGGGAGATGTTCACCGCGCGGGTGCGCCTGTCGGGGATGGCGATCGGGACCCAGATCGGGTTCGCGATCAGCGGGTTCCTGCCCACGATCGCGGTCGCGATCGAAGGCGCCGACAAGGGCGCGTGGGTGCGGGTCGCGGTGTTCACCGCGGTCATGTGCCTGGTGAACGCGATCGCGGTGGCGACGGCGCGGGAGACCGCGAAGGTCCCGACCGAGCTGCTGGGCGTGAAGGGGGCGCCCGCGCGGGCGGCCTCGGGCGCCGCGGGCTGAGCCGCGCCGTTTCGCCCTCGCCTCGGACGAATCCGCACTACCGTGGCGAGGGCGTTCTCCGGCTGTTCATTCGACGTTGGTGGAACCGCGTACCCGTGCCGCATAGCGTCCGGGGCGAGAGACAACCGAACGCAGCGACCCCCGCACGCGTTCCCCATCGGACTGCCATGGAGAAGCGAATGCAACCCCAGAACCCGGAGCGCCGGCGCCTGCAGCTGTTCCCGTCCGTGCACGGCGGGCGCTCGGCGCTGACGTGCATGTACCGCTGCGGCGACGCCTGCAGCCACCCGGTCCCGAACACCTCCGACAACGAGTACCTGGGCGACGTGATCGCCAAGGCGGTGTCGCGCCGCGGCCTGTTCAAGGGCGGCGTGGCGGCGGGCCTGGTCGTGGGTGCGACCGGCGCGGTCGCCGCCCCCGCGGCCGCGGCCGACGCCGGCGGCGACGCCTCCTCGGCGCACTGGTGGGGCCGCGCGCCCCGCGGCCTCGACTTCGACGCGGTCGCCCCCAACCGCGAGGACGCGGTCGTCACCCCCGAGGGCTACGAGCAGCAGGTCGTGATCGCCTGGGGCGACCCGGTCCTCGCGGGCGCCCCCGAGTTCGACCCCGAGAACCAGACCCCCGAGTCGCAGGCGGGCCAGTTCGGGTACAACAACGACTACGTGGCGCTCCTCCCCCATCCTTCGGACCGCCACAAGAAGGTCCTGGTCGCGAACCACGAGTACACCACCGAGAGCTCCATGCTCCCGGACTACGACGAGGCCGCGCCGACCGAGGACCAGATCCGCATCGGCCTGGCCGCGCACGGCCTGTCGGTGGTGACGGTGAAGGAGGACCGCCGCACCGGGGCGCTCACCCCCGTCGTCGGCGACGGGCTCAACCGCCGCATCACCGCCGAGACCCCGTTCGTCATCAGCGGCCCGGCCGCCGGCTCGGACCTGCTGAAGACCTCCGCGGACCCCGAGGGCGAGACCGCGCTCGGCACGCTGAACAACTGCGCGGGCGGGACCACCCCGTGGGGCACGGTCCTCTCGGGCGAGGAGAACTTCAACCAGTACTTCGCGAACTTCGCGTCGGTGACCGACCCGGAGCGGAAGGCGGCGCTGGCGCGCTACGGCTTCTCCGGCGGGGCCTCGGCCCGCAAGTGGGAGCAGTACGACACCCGCTTCGACCTGGTGCAGGAGCCGAACGAGCCGAACCGGTTCGGGTGGATCGTCGAGCTGGACCCGTACGACCCCGACTGGGCGCCGCGCAAGCGGACCGCGCTGGGCCGCTTCAAGCACGAGGGCGCGGGCCCGCGCCTGGCGCGCGACGGCCGGGTCGTGGTCTACATGGGCGACGACGAGCGCTTCGACTACATGTACAAGTTCATCTCCAAGCACAAGATGAAGACCGGGAACTCCCGCAGCGCCCGCGAGCACAACCGCAAGCTCCTCGACGAAGGCACGCTGTACGTCGCGAAGTTCACCGGCGACAGCCCGGTCGAGCAGATCGACGGCTCGGGCGCGCTGCCCCGCGACGGGGCCTTCGACGGCTCCGGCGAGTGGATCAAGCTCGCCTCGGGCGACCGGTCGTACGTGGACGGCTTCTCGGCCGAAGAGGTGTACGTGCACACCCGCCAGGCCGCGGACCGGGTCGGCGCGACCAAGATGGACCGCCCCGAGGACGTCGAGCCGAGCCCGAAGACCGGCAAGGTGTACGTGGCGCTCACCAACAACACCAACCGCGGCACCGGCTCGAACGCGAAGGCCGACGAGGCGAACCCGCGCAACGCGAACAAGCACGGGCAGGTCCTGGAGCTGACCGAGCGCCGCGACGACCCGACGGCGTCGACGTTCGGCTGGAACCTGCTGCTGGTCTGCGGCGACCCGGCCGCGGCCGACACCTACTTCGGCGGCTTCCCGAAGGACCAGGTCTCGCCGATCTCGTGCCCCGACAACGTGGCGTTCGACCCGCACGGCAACCTGTGGATCTCGACCGACGGCAACGCGCTGGGCTCGAACGACGGCCTGTTCGCCGTCGCGCTGGAGGGCCGGTACCGCGGCCTGACCAAGCAGTTCCTGACGGTGCCGATCGGCGCGGAGACCTGCGGCCCGGTGGTGCAGGACAAGCACATCCTGGTCGCGGCCCAGCACCCGGGCGAGCTGTCCGGCGCGAGCTACGAGAACCCGCTCTCGCAGTGGCCCGACGGCCCCGGCTCGCTCCCGCGGCCGGCGATCGTGAACGTGACCCGCGAGGGCTTCGACAGCATCGGCTGCTGACCGGCTGAACGGACGGCGGCGCTCCCTGGGGGGCGCCGCCGTTCGGCGTTCGGGCGTGGTGCCGCCGGGTGGTCCGGGGGCCGGCTCGGGGTGAGGGCGCTGCCGGTCCGGCCCAATGCCGAACCGCCGCCTCCCGAACCGCTGCCTCCCGGACCGCCGCCCCGATCCCCCGCGTCGCGTCTCCGTGGCCGGGACGGGAGTTGCCGAACCGGTTCAGCGGCGGCTAGGTTCGACCGGGCCGAAGGGCGGCCCGCCCGTCTGGAGGACTCCTGCCATGCCCGTCGCCTTCGTCTCCGGTGCGTCCCGCGGTCTCGGCGCGGTCATCGCGCGCCGCCTCGCCGCCGACGGGTTCGCCGTCGCGGTCAACTACGGCTCCAGCGCCGACGCGGCCGAGCGGGTCGTCGCCGACATCCGGGCCGCGGGCGGCACCGCCGCCGCGTTCGGCGGCGACGTCACCGACGAGGCCGCGGTCGCGGACCTCGCCGCGCGGGTGCGCACCGGGCTGGGCCCGGTGACGGTGCTGGTGGCGAACGCCACCGGCCCGCAGCCGGAGGTCCCGGTCGAGCGCCTGGAGTGGAGCGACCACCTCGCGCAGCTGGAGTTCTTCGTCAAGAGCCCGACCCTGCTGCTCAAGGCGTTCCTGCCGGACATGCGCGAAGCGGGCGGCGGCCGGGTGGTGCAGATCGGCTCGGACATGTTCGAGCGGGCGCTCGCGGGCTGGTCGGCCTATGTGGCCGCGAAGGGCGCGCAGTGGGGCCTGACCCGGTCGTGGGCGCGGGAGCTGGGCGCCGACGGGATCACCGTGAACCTGGTGGCGCCCGGCTGGACCCCGGTGGAGCGCCACGGCGAGCTCACCGACGCCGACACCGCCGGGTACGTGGCCGACGTCCCGATGGGCCGCATGGGCGTGCCCGGCGACATCGCCGCCGCGGTGTCCTACCTGGCCTCCGACGCGGCGTCGTTCGTGACCGGCCAGCGCCTAACGGTCAACGGCGGCCACACGATCGACTAGCGCGGTCCGGGACCGGACGGGTAGGCGGGCCGGGCCGGCCGCGGGGGGTCGCCCCGCGGCCGGCCCGGCCCTTCTGGGAGGGCAAGGCTTCCGGCGGTCCGGGGGCGGGTCAGGAGAGGTAGGGCCCGTCCTCGCCGACCTGGCCCGGCGCGTCGGTGAGCGCGGTGTCGAGCACCCACACGGCCATGTCGCCCTGGCCGCTCACGGTGGCGGTGAGGGTGCCGTTCGCGACGGTCTTGACGTCGCCGGTGACGGCGTCGGTGTAGGTGCCGTTGGGGATGTTCGTGAAGGTCGCCGAGCCCGTGACGGCCACGAGGGCGAAGCTGTCGGTGTCGGCGTCGGTGTAGCGGCGCTTGAAGGCGATGCCGCCGCTGACGTCCTCGGTGGAGTACTGGCCCATCGAGAGCGCGGGGACGGCCCGGCGGATCTCGTTGAGCCGCTGGAGGTGCTGCACGAGCGGCTGGTCCAGTGTGGTCGCGATCGCGCCGGTGGCGGAGTCGACCTGGCTGAAGTCGCTGACGGCGAGGGTGCCTTCGAGGTGGTCGCCGTAGTAGGCGCGGCCGGTCTCCTCCAGGGGGCAGGTGGGGCCGCAGTCGATCCGCACCCCGGCCTGGAACTCGATCTCGGAGCCGTAGAACAGGGTCGGGATGCCGCGGAAGGTCCACATGAGGTTCATGTTCTCGGCCCAGGCGTCGGTGCCCCCGGCGTAGCGGGTGCTGGACTTGTTGGGGCCGTAGTCGTGGGAGTCGACGTAGACGGCGTTGTAGGTGGCGTCGTTGACCCAGGGGTCGGAGTCCTTGCCGTTGAAGAACGCGTTCGACGCCTCTCCGAAGTTCATGTGCATGCGCATGTCGATGATGTTCATGCCGGAGAACTGGGAGTGGTCGGGGGCGTGGTAGGTGTTCCCGTCGAGGAAGGCGTTGTCGCTGGTGGGCTGGTTCCCGGTGCCCTGGGTGTTCTCCCAGTCGTACTGCTCCAGGGCGGCGGCCACGTCGTCGGCGGCGTACTCGCGGCGCTCCTGCCAGGTGTAGAACTGCGCGGAGTGGTTGACCGAGCCGCGGTTCCAGCGGTCGTGGACGAACGCGGCGACCTCGCCGAAGATGTAGAAGTCCTGCGCCTTCTCGGCGCCGTACTTGGCCGTCAGGTGCTCCTGGAGGGCGGGCAGGAAGACCCGGTTCCAGGTGACGCGCGGGATGTGGACGGCGGTGTCGACGCGGAAGCCGTCGACGCCCATGTCGATGTACTGCTCGTAGGCGCCGATCAGGTACTCCTGCACCGCCTCGTCCTCGGTGTTGAAGTCGGCGAGGTCCTCGTGGATCCAGCAGGAGCGGGCGTCCTCGCCCTCCCAGTTCCCGATCCAGCACTGGTGGTAGTTCGCGGCGGAGAACATGCCGGAGGTCGGGCTGGGCCACTGGCAGTGGTAGACCTTCCAGCCCTCGGCGCTGTAGTTGCCGGTGAACTGCCCCCAGTTGCGGCAGGTGTTGCCGGCGGGCTCGGCGGTGGACCAGAGGTCGCCGTTGTAGTGGGAGCGGCCCGAGCCCGGTTCGACGGCGAGGCCGTCGTAGGTGAAGTCGGGGTTGTAGGTGTCGTAGAAGTCGCCCCACTGGGCGTCCTGGACGCCGTAGACGGTGGGGGTCTCCAGGCCGACCGCGCCCCAGCGGGAGGAGTGGTTGAAGACGACGTCCTGGTAGATCTTCATGCCCTTGTCGTGGGCGGTGTCGATGAGGTCCTGGTAGGAGGCGCCCTCGGATTCGAGGCGGGCGTCGATCTCGTAGAAGTCGTACCCGTGGTAGCCGTGGTAGTCGTAGTCGGAGCGGTTGAGGACGACCGGGGTGATCCAGACGGCGGAGAAGCCGAGGGCCTTGATGTAGTCGAGGCGCTCGATGAGGCCGGAGAAGTCGCCGCGGAACATGGGGTCGTCGTACGCGGCGTTGCCGGAGGTCTCGTGCTTGGCGCCGCCGCGGTTGTTCGACTCGTCGCCGTCGTAGAAGCGGGCGGTCATGGCGAAGTAGATGGGATCCTGGCGGGGGTCGCCGCCGAGCATCTCGCCGCCGGCGGCGGTCGGCGGGGCGTCGCCGGTGATGGCGGTGACGGCGGCGCTGGCGGCCGAGACGTTCCCGGCGGCGTCGTAGGCGGCCACGGTGTAGGTGTAGCGGGTGTCGGGGTCAAGGTTCGCGTCGGTGAACTCGGTGGCGGTGGTGGTGCGGGTTTCGGTGCCGCCTGCGGAGGTGCGGGTGAGGCGGTAGCCGGTGACGCCGACGTCGTCGGTGGCGGCGTTCCAGGACAGGATCACCGTGGTGGCGTTGACGACCGCGGTCACGCCCGCGGGCGCGGCGGGGGCGGTGGTGTCGGGCTCGGCGGCCTCGCAGGGGTCGGTGCCGGCGGCGGCCTCGGAGCCGGTCACGAGGGTGGTGCCGGTGCCGATCCGGTAGTCGGCGCCGCCGTTGTTGTCCCAGACGCCGCCACCGTTGTTGAACGCGGCGGTGAGGCCGGCGGCGGAGCCGAGGGGGACGGTGAGGCGGGCCCAGCCGGCGCAGGCGGGCTCGGCCATGGCGGTGCCGGGGGCGGTGGTCCACGCGCCGTTCACGGCGTAGTGGAGGTATGCCTGGGTCCAGCCCATGGAGGTGAGGTCGTAGTAGACGACGGCCTCCTCGCCGCCGCAGGGGTTCCCGGCGGCGACGCGGCCGCCGGAGACGGTGACGTCGCCCGAGCCGATCCGGTAGTTCGCGCCGTTGTTGTTGTCCCAGGTCCCGGCGCCGTTGTTGAAGACGACCTGCGCGCCGGTCGCGGCGCCGAGGTCGACGGTGCGGGAGAGCCAGCCGGTGCAGGCGGCGGCCATGGGGACGCCGGGCACGGCGGTCCAGGCGCCGCCGTCGGCGGCGTAGTGGAGGTTGGCGCCGGTCCACCCGGCGGGGGCGCGGTAGTAGACGGTGGCGGTGGTGGCGGCGGCCGTCGCGGCGGGGACGGCCAGCAGCGCCATGAGCGCGGCGGCCAGTGCGAGGACGGCGGCGAGCAGCCGGGAACGGCGGCGGTGTCCGCGGGTCATGTCGAACTCCTGTGGGGCGTGGTGGTCGATCCGGTGTTTCTTGCCGTTCCCAGATGTGTTCTTGCAGTTCTTGCAAGAAGTAACCAGACTTTAGCACAGGCTTTTCTATATAGCCATGTCTCGATTAATGATCGAATGGCACCGCGGGACGGCACTGCGAGATGACACGTCGAGTGGCACCGTGGAGCGGCACCATCGAGCGGCACCATCGACACCATGGAGGGACACCGCAGAACGACACTGCGGAGCGGCGCCGTGGAACGGCACGGTGAAATGACGCGGATCGGATCGAGCAGGGCTTCTCCGGGAAACCGACCGAGAAGTGTTCGCGACGCGCTTTAAGAGCTGAAGGTCGTATACCATCCCAAACCCCCACCCACCCTGAGGGGACCGTAGCGGCCAGTCTTGCCGGGGGGTGCGACAGGAAACCGGGGTCGCGGGGGCATTGTCACCCGGACGAGTGGCGTGGGGTCGGCCATACCAGGCCCGCGAGATTTATCGAACACCCGTTTGATGTTGCATCGGCGTCGAGGTTCGGTAAGTTGATCTTGATACACACGTTCGACACAGCACGGGGGTTCTGGTGGCGACGACGGTCGCGGCCGCATTGGCCGCTGAGCTCGGGCTGCGCACAGGCGCGGACCTTCGCGGTGCCGCCGCGGGCACGGCCCCGGCGCCTGCGGCGCCGGGCGAGGCGGGCCGGGCCGCCGGGCGGCAGGCGCCGGACTCGACCGAGAGCCGCCTGCTTGGGCAGGCCGAGCGCCAGACCGAGCAGCGTCTCGCCGAGCAGCACCGCCACGCCGAACAACACCGTCACACCGAGCAACACAGTCTCGCCGAGCAGCGTCGCCATATCGAACAGCACCGCCAGGCGGTCGTCGGAACTCCGAAGACCATCCTGCCGGTCACCTCCGACATTTCCGGGCTCCTCCCCCACGGCGGACTCGCAACAGTGACAGCGATCACGGCCGGGCGGCGGGGGGCCACCTCACTGCTGTGGCGGCTCCTCGCCGGGCCGACCGGGGCCGGAGCGTGGTGCGCGCTGGTCGGGCTGCCGCGCGTCTACCCGCTCGCCGCGACCGCCGCCGGGGTCGACCTCGGGCGGGTGGCGCTGGTCGACCCGGGGTCGCGCGTCGCCGAGGCGGCCGGGGCGCTGGCCGAGGGCGTCGCCGCGATCGTCGTCCCCAGCGAGGCCCTGAGCCCCGTGCAGGCGCGGCGCCTGGCCGCGCGCGCCCGCGGCAGCGGCACCTCCATCGTGTGGTGGGAGACCCGGCCCGTGGCCGGCGCCGACGCCCGGCTCCAGGTGGCCCGCGCCCACTGGAAGGGCCTGCGCGAGAACGCCGGACGCCGCTGGGGCGCGGGGCGGCTCGACGCCTGCGAACTCGAGGTCGCCTCCCGCTGGCGCTCGGGCGGTGTCCGCCGCGCCTCCGTCTGGCCCTACGGCGGCAGGCCCCCCGAGCACGTCCTCGACCTCCGCGACCGCACTGTTGAACAGAGCACTGTCGAGCAGAGCGCAATCGAGCCGAGTACCGCCGAACAGAGTGCCGCCGAACCGCGCGGCGATGCGGCTTCGTTCGGCGGGGCCCGGACCCTCGATGACGCCGGCGGCCCGGTTCCCGCCGCGGCCCGGATCGCCGGAGGTGAGGGGCCGTGAACCCGCGCATCCGCCGGGCCCCCAGCCGGGTCCTGGTGATGCGGCTGGTCGACTGGGACGGGGAGGACGCCGCCGCGTTCGAGCCGGTCCTGGACGCCCTCGACCTGCTCACCCCGTACGTCGAGGTCCTCGAACCGGGCTGCGCGGCCGTGCCCCTGCGCGCCGGGTCCGGCGACGAGGCGCTGTTCTGCGAGCGGCTCATCGACACCGTCTCGGGCCTGGTCGAGCAGGACTGCCTCACCGGTGTCGCCGACGGCCTGTTCGCAGCCGTCCTGGCCGCCCGCGACGGCCGGATCGTGCCGCCCGGCGGCGACGCCGCGTTCCTCGCGCGAAGGGACGTCGCCGACCTCCTCGCCACCGCCCTGGTGGAGCCGGAGACCTGCGAGATCCTGCGGCACCTGGGAATCGACACGCTCGGGAAGTTCCGGGAGCTCCCGCCGCAGGCCGTGGCCGAGCGGTTCGGCGCGCCGGTGCGGCGGGCCCAGGCGCTCGCCGCGGGGCGCTCCACCCGCCCGCTCGTGCCGCGACCCGTCGCGCCCGAACTCGCGGTCGCCGACACGCCCGAGACGCCGTACGAGACCGTCGAGCACGCCGTCTTCGCGGCCCGCCCGCTCGCCGAGCGGCTGCTGCGCGTCCTCGACGAGCGCAACCTCACCTGCACCCGCGTCACCGTCACCGCCCGCACCGGCAGCGGCCTGGAGCGGCGCCGGACCTGGCAGATCGACCCCGCCATCACCGCCCCCGACCTCGCCCGCCGCGTCCGCTGGCAGCTCGAGGGCTGGCTCGCCGCCGGCCCGCTCGTCCACGGCGGCGACGAGGCCGCGAACGCCGTCACCTCGCTCGAACTCGCCCCCGGCGGCCTGGTCGGCCTCGTCGCCGCCGGGCGCGGCCTGTGGGGCGAGAAGACCGCCGCCGCCGTCAGGGCCGAAGCGGCCCTGCGGCACACGCAGAGCCTGCTCGGCCCCGAGGCCGTCCGCATCGCCGGGCCCTCCGACGGCCGCGACCTCTCCGAGCGGTACGCCAGCGCCGCCTGGGAGGTCGAACCGCCGCCGCCGCAGCCGTCGGGGCCGTGGCCGGGCGGGCTGCCCGACCCGCTGCCGCAGCTCACCGGCACCGGGCAGGACGTGGAGGTCCTGGACGCGGCCGGCGCGGTCGTGGCGGTGTCGGCGCGCGGCGACCTGTCGGCGACGCCGGCACTGGTGGCCTTGGGCGGCAGGCGGATCCGGATCGCGGCGTGGGCGGGGCCGTGGCCGGTGGCCGAGCGGTGGTGGAGCGCGGACGCGCGCCGGTACGCGCGCCTCCAGGTGGAGCTCGCCGACGGGAGCGTCGCGCTGCTGGCCCGGGAGGACGGCCGGTGGCGGGCGGTGGGCTGGTATGACTGACTACGCGGAGCTGCACTGCCATTCGCACTACTCGTTCGCCGACGGCGCCGACTCCCCCGCGGCGCTGACCGCCGAGGCGGTCCGGCTGGGGCTGCGGGGGCTCGCGATCACCGACCACGACGGCCTGTACGCGGTGTCGCAGTTCGCCACGGCCGCGAGGGCGGCGGGCCTGCCGACGGTGTTCGGGGCGGAGCTGGGCCTGGACATGCCGCGGGCGCGGCGGGGCCAGGCGGACCCGGCCGGGACGCACCTGGTGGTGCTGGCGCGGGACCCGGGCGGGTACCGGGGGCTGTCGCGGGCGATCACGGAGGCGAAGCTCGCGGGCGGTGAGAAGGACCTGCCCCGGTACGGGATCGAGTCGCTGGCCGCTCATGCGGGCGGGCGCTGGCAGGTGCTCACCGGCTGCCGCAAGGGCCCGCTGCACTCGGCGCTGGCCGCGGGCGGGCCCGCCGCGGCCGAGCGGGAGCTGCGCACGCTGGTGGACCTGTTCGGTCCCGGGCGCGTGTCGGTGGAGCTGACCTGCCACGACCTGCCCGGGGACGTCGAGCGGATGGAGGCCCTGGCGGCGGTGGCGCGGCGCTGCGGGGTGCCGGTGGTGGCGACGAACAACGTGCACTTCGCGTCGCCGGCGCGGGCGAAGGCGGCCGCGGCGCTGGCGGCGATCCGGGCGCGGAGCACGCTCGACCAGGCCGATCCGTACCTGCCGGCGAACGCGGGGGCGCACCTGCGCTCGGGCGGGGAGATGGCGCTGCGGTTCGCGGACTTCCCTGCGGCGGTGGAGGAGTCGGTGCGGATCGCGGCCGAGTGCGCGTTCGACCTGGAGCTGCTGAAGCCGCGGCTGCCGCGCTTCCCGGTTCCGGAGGGCCACGACGACCTGTCGGCGCTGGCGGCGCTGGTGGTGGCGGGGGCGCGGGACCGGTACGGGGACCCGTACGACCCGGCGCTGCGGGCGGCGTGGGCGCAGCTGGACAAGGAGGTGCGGGTGATCGGGGGGCTGGGGTTCGAGGGGTACTTCCTCATCGTGGCCGACATCGTGCGCTTCTGCCGGGAGCGGGACATCCTGTGCCAGGGCCGGGGTTCGGCCGCCAACAGCGCGGTCTGCTACGCCCTGGGGATCACCAATGTGGACCCGATCGACTTCGGGCTGCTGTTCGAGCGGTTCCTGTCGGCCGACCGGGACGGCCCGCCGGACATCGACGTGGACATCGAGTCGGGGCGGCGCGAGGAGGTCATCCAGTACGTGTACGAGCGGTACGGGCGGGACCGGGCGGCGCTGGTGGCGAACGTGGTGACGTACCGGCCGCGGTCGGCGGTGCGCGACGCGGCGAAGGCGCTGGGGTACGGGCACGACCAGGCGGTGGCGTGGTCGAAGCGCCTGCACCGCTGGAGCGGGCTCGATCCCGAGGAGGCGGGGGACATCCCGGTGGACGTCCAGGCCCTGGCGTCCGAGCTGCGGGACATGCCGCAGCACCTGGGCATCCACCCGGGCGGGATGGTGCTCACGGAGGAGCCGGTGAGCCAGATCGTGCCGGTGGAGCCGGCGCGGATGCAGGACCGCACGGTCCTCCAGTGGGACAAGGAGGACTGCGCGGACGCGGGGCTGGTCAAGTTCGACCTGCTGGGCCTGGGGATGCTGGAGGCGCTGCACCGGATGGTCGACCTGGTGGCGCAGTTCCACGGGGTGCGGGTCGATCTCGCGCGCCTGCCGCCCGACGACGCGGCGGTGTTCGCGATGCTCCAGCGCGCCGACACGGTCGGGGTGTTCCAGGTGGAGTCGCGGGCGCAGATGGCGACGCTGCCGCGGCTGCGGCCCCGGACGTTCCGGGACCTGGTGGCGGAGGTGGCGCTCATCCGGCCGGGCCCGATCCAGGGCGGCGCGGTCCACCCGTACCTGCGGCGGCGCAACGGGGAGGCGTGGGAGCACCTGGTGCACCCCGACCTGATGCCGGTGCTGGCGAAGACGTTCGGGGTGCCGCTGTTCCAGGAGCAGCTCATGCAGATCGCGATCATCGCGGCGGGGTTCGACGGCGGGGAGGCCGACCGGCTGCGCCGGGCCATGGGCGCCAAGCGGTCGGCCGAGCGCATGGAGGAGCTGCGGGCGCGACTGTACGAGGGCATGGGGCGCAAGGGGATCGTCGGGGAGCAGGCCGATCAGATCTACAACCAGTTGAAGTCGTTCGCCGACTTCGGGTTCCCGGAGTCGCACGCGGCCTCGTTCGCGCACCTGGTGTGGTCCTCGTCGTGGCTCAAGTGCCACTACCCGGCGGCGTTCTACGCGGGGCTGCTGGCGAGCCAGCCGATGGGGTTCTACTCCCCCGCGTCGCTGGTCGCCGACGCGCAGCGGCACGGCATCGCGGTGCTGGCCCCGGACGTGAACGCGAGCGGGGAGGTCGCCTCGCTGATCGCGGCCGACCGGGCGTGCGAGCCGCCGCTGCACGGGGTCGCGGACCTGCGGCTGGGCCTCGACAACGTGAAGGGCCTGGGGTCCGCGCCCGCCGGGCGGATCGCGGCCGCGCGGGACGCGGACGGCCCGTTCACGTCCCTGGCCGACCTGGCGCGCCGGGCCGGGCTGGGCCGGGGGGCGCTGGAGCGGCTGGCCGTCGCGGGCGCGCTGGAGAGCCTGGAGCCGGACCGGCGGCGGGCGCTGTGGGCGGCGGGCACGGTGGACGAGCGGCCGGGGACGATCGCGGGGACGGGCCCCGCCGCGCCGCCGCCGACGCTGCCGGGGATGAGCGCGACCGAGCTCGCGCGCGCCGACTACACGGGCCTGGGCCTGTCGGTCGAGATGCACCCCATGGAGTTCGCGCGCGCCGCGCTCGACGCCGACGGGGTGCTGCCCGCGAAGCGGCTGCCGCACATGAAGGACGGCAAGCGGGTGGAGATCGCCGGGATCGTCACGCACCGCCAGCGCCCCTCGACGGCGAAGGGGGCGACGTTCCTGAGCCTGGAGGACGAGACGGGGATCGCGAACGTGGTGTGCTCGCAGGGGCTGTGGAAGCGCTGGCAGTCGGTGGCGACGGTAGCGAAGGCGCTGCGGGTCAAGGGGACGGTGGAGAAGGCCGTCGACGCGCATGCGAGCACGATGCCGATGATCGTGGCGTACAAGCTGGTCGAGCTGGACTTGAGCAGTCCGGCGGCGCCGTCGCGCGACTTCCGGTGAGCGCGTCGGAGTGCCGTGGTTCAGAAGTGGGTGGCGATGCCGAAGGCGCGGCGCAGGCGGGCCATGTCCTGCCGGTCGCGGTCGGTGGGTTCGTAGCCCTGGTGGAAGTGGTTCTGCTGGGCGGCGGAGAGGCACGGGACGGGGGTGCCGTCGACGGTGCCGGTGGTGAAGGCGTCGGCCGGGTAGCGGAAGGGCGCCCCGGGGTCGAAGGAGGACTGGACGGCGGCGCCGTCGGGGCCGAACACCAGGGGGTGCAGGTCGATCTCGGGGCCGCCGGGGGCGGTCATGACGAAGCGGACGGGCCGCTGGTCGAGGGTCTCGGTGTAGCCGAGGTCCTGGAGGAGGGCGGTGAGGGCGCCCTCGTGCTCAGCGCGGTGCATGAGGTCGAGGTCGCGGTGGGGGCGGGTCTGCTCGCCGAGGAGGGCGTCGACGCCCCAGCCGCCGCCGATCCACACGTCGATGCCGTTGCGGCGCATGGCGTCGAGGAGTGCGAGGACGTGCTGTGCGTTCATGCGGCCGGGTCCGCCAGGACGGCGTGGAGGGCGCGGCGCTGGGAGCCGTCGCGGTCGTGGTCGCCCGCGGTCACGATGAGCGCCTTCCAGAGGGTCCAGGCGCGGGCGCGCGCCCAGGTGTCGGCGTCGAGGCCGGCGGCCTCGCGGAAGGCGCGGCGCGCGTCGCCGGTGAAGTGGGTCCAGGCGATCTGGAGGTCGCAGGCGGGGTCGCCGGTGCCGCAGGTGCCGAAGTCGATGAGCGCCGAGAGGCGCCCGCCGGAGGCGAGGAGGTTGCCCGGGGCGATGTCGCCGTGGAACCACACGGGCGGGCCCTGCCACACGGTGGTCATGCCGGCGGCCCAGACCGCTTCGCACGCCGCGGTGTCGACCTCGCCGGCGAGGGTCCGGAGGGCGTCCTGGACCTGGTCGGCGTAGGCGCTGGGGTGGCAGCCGCGGTAGAACGAGTGGCGCCCGGCGGCGGGGCCGTCGCCGAGCGGGGCGGCGCGCAGGTCGGTGAGCACGGCGCCGAGGTCGCGGGCGAGGCGTTCCTGGTCGAGGCCGGGCGCGTCCTGGACGGTCGTGCCATCGAGCCAGCGCCGGACCGACCACGGGTGCGGGTAGTCCGCGGTGGGCTTCCCGGTGGCGACGGGTTCGGGGACGGGGAGCGGGAGGTGGCGGGCGAGCGCGGGGAGGACGCGGTCCTCCTTCGCGACGGCGAGGGCGTACGTCGGTCCGGTGGGGAGGCGCACGGTGAGCCCGTCGCCGAGGCGGAAGGTGCGGTTGTCCCAGCCCTGCCGGTCGACCGGTGCGACGGGGAGGCCGGCCCACTGCGGGAACTGCTCGGCCACGAGGGCGCGGGCGAGGTCGGCGGTGGGCTCGGTCATGGGTCTCCTCGGGGTCGCGGCGGGGCGCACGGGCGCGAGTCTAGATCGGCCCGTGCGTCCCGCGCGAGCGCTTTTACCCCGCGGCGATGCGCATGTAGTCGCTGCCGAAGGCGTCGTCGACCTCGGAGGGGTCGAGGCCGTAGCCGAGGAGGGAGTGCTCGTGGCGGCGCACGCCGTCGCGGCCGCCGCCCTGGCCGGTGCGGGTGAGCTGCTCTTCGAGTCGGGCCTCGTCGTCGGGGCCCCACGGGAGGTCGAGCTGGCGGAACAGCTCGGGGACGGCGGAGTGCGGGGAGCCGGTGAGGCGGTGGTACTTGACGTCCACGAACCGGCCCGGCTGCCCGGCGGCGGCGCGCACCTGGCGGCACTGCTCCATGCCCTGGGCGAGCTCCCGGAGCCAGGTGCGGCCGATCTCCTCGGGGTCGACGGCGCCGCGCTTGAGGTGGATGCTGTACAGGCTCTCCACCATGGAGCACAGCGACGACATGACGGTGGTGGGGTCGCGGTGGGTGAGGACGATCTGGGCGTCGGGGAAGACGCGCAGGATCGAGTCGAGGTTGAAGATGTTGCCGGGGTGCTTGAGGACCCAGCGCTGCTTGGGCCGCCCGGCCTGGAGGACCTGGAGGGCGTCGCGCACGAACCGGAAGTCGGTGTCGCGGTCGTAGGAGGTGCGGTACCAGTCGAGGTAGCCGGGCAGGGGCGCGACGGTGGTGTGGAAGACGGCGTGGAACTTGAGCCAGAAGTCCTCTTCGGGCCATTCGGCGTTGGTGGGGTGGATGGAGGTCCACGACTTCGACAGCAGCAGCGTCATGTCGAGGCGCTTCTGGGTGGCGCGGATGCGGCGGCGCCGCTCCTCAGGGGAGGGTTCGAGGCCGAGGTAGTACATCTCCCACAGGAACGGGGCGCGGGCGGAGTCGGAGCCGGCGATGATGTGCTGCGCGAGGGTGGTCGCGGTGCGGGGCAGGCCGAGCACGAAGATGGGGCGCTCGACGACCTCGTCGCGGACCTCGGGGTGCTGGGCCTGGAGGCGGCGGACGGTGAGCAGGTTGGAGATGCGGGCCTCGACCATGTCCTTGGCCGAGCGCCAGCCGACGCCGGAGAGGTCGGGGGTCTTCGCCCAGCAGTGCAGGAGGTACCGCAGGGTCTCCATGAGCGCGGCGTCCTCGTCGTCGAGGACGAGGCCGGCGGTGCCGGTGTCCTTGCGGGCCTTGGCCTGCATCTTGTCGAACACGGCGTCGACCTTGCGGGTGGTGCCCGACTCGGAGCGGCGCTGGCCCTCCATGAGGATGTTGAGGACGCCGAGCATCTGGGTGGTGCGCTGCAAGGGAGGTCTCCTTCGAGAGGCCGTCGGCTACGGGGGAGGCCGGGGCGCCGGGCCGCCCGATACCGCCGCAACGGTGACGAATGGTCCGCTCCTCGGTGCGCCACACGATACCGCCGCCCGCGGGGGCGGCGGGATGCAGGCCCTCCGGCTACGTGTTCGCCTGGGCCGCTTCGAGGTCGCGCAGGGCCGCGGCGGCTTCGGCGGCGGCCTGCGCGCGCAGGCCGTCGGCGCCGAGGGCCAGGACGGCTGCGAGGGCGCGGCGGTGGGCCTCGGGCAGGGCGCCGGCCGCGGTGGTGGGCACGTCGGGGACGACGCCGGTGCCCTCCCAGTTGCCGCCGGTGCGGGGGCTGACAGAGCGGGCGGTGGGGATGGTGACCTCCAGGTGGGTGTCCACTTTGAAGCCTTGGCGGGGGTGGGCGCCGCCTCTGGTGCGCTCGCCGACGATCGCGGCCCGGCCCTGCTCCTGGAGGTCGAAGCTCAGGGCCTCGCCGCCGGAGAACGTGGCGGCGCTGGTGAGCACCCACATGGGCTTGTCGGGGCCGAACTTGGGGCCGGGGACGTGGGAGGTCCACTGCTGCTTGAAGTCCGCGGGGTCGCGGTGGGCCATGCCGGAGAGCTGCACGGGTTCGACGCCGGTGAAGTGGCTGTGGACCCACGAGACCATGGTCGGGTCGCCGCCGAGGCATTCGCGCAGGTCGACGATGAGGGCGTCGGTGGCGGCGAGGAGGCGCAGGGCGGCGCTGACGCGGGCTTCGGCGACGGCGGGCGGGAACAGGAGCGGGGCGATCCTGAGCAGGCCGACGTTGCCGGGGAGGCGCTGCGCGTTCGCGACGCCGCCGCAGGTGAGGTCGCTCCACTCGGCCATCTGCCGCAGCTGCGTCTCCTCGTCGTCGTGGGTCTCCTCGAGCGCGGTGTCGCTGTGCTTGAGCCGCAGGTGGAGGTCGCCGTTGACGGACTGGAGGTCGGCGGTGACGAGTTCGGCGAGGCGGGCCTGGTCGGCGCCCTCGTAGCGGCCCTCGGCGGCGCGGGCGGCGAGGACGGCGCCGAGCTCGGCGGCGACGTCGGGGAAGACGTAGTGCTGGTCGAGGAGCTGCGCGACCTGGGTGACGACGGACATCGGGACCTCCTGGAGGGGCGGGTGACATCGAGCAGTCAACCACCGATTTGACAAAGTGTCCAGAGTTCTGGACACTTATTTTCATGGACGAACCCGTGCAGGTCGCGACGCCCGCGCAGTACCGGGCCCTGGGGCACCCGGTGCGCCACCGACTGCTCCTCGCCCTCGGGGAGCGGCCCGCGACCCTGAGCGGCCTCGCCGCCGACCTGGGGATCAGCAAGGGCAGCGCGGGGCACCACCTGAAGATCCTGCGCGAGGCCGGCCTGGTCGACCTCGACGAGGCCCGCAAGGTCCGCGGCGGCACCGAGCAGTACTTCAAGCGCGCCTTCCGCAAGCTGCACCTCGACCCCGGCGAGAGCACCAAGGCGGCCCTCGCGGCCGTGGCCGACGAGATGCTCACCGCCGAGGACGACCCGCTGCTCCACCTCCGGAGCGTCCGCCTCTCCGAGGCCCAGGCCCGGCGCCTCCGCGACACCCTCGACGCGCTGGTCCAGGACCTCGAGAACGAGGAGGACGGGGCCCGGTACGGCGTCCTCGTCGGCCTCTACCGGCCCCGGCGGTCCTGACCGGGAGCCGCGATCCCGAGCCCCGCGCTGCCGCTGATCTCCTGTGGACCCGCCGCGCCCGAGGACGGCACCGACGTATTGACATTTATTAATAGGAAGGTTTACTGTCAGTACGGGAGGACCACATGAGAAGACCGCGTTTGCTCGCATCCCTGCTCGCCGCCGCGGCGGTGCTGCTGGCCGGAGCGCTCAGCGCCTCGCCCGCGCAGGCCGCCAACCTGCTCGCCGATCCGGGGTTCGAATCCGGGACGGTGGCACCGTGGAACTGCGACGGGGGCCAGGTGGTGTCGTCGCCGGTGCGCTCGGGGACCAAGGCGCTCAAGGGGACCGCCGGCTCGGCCTCGACCGGGCGGTGCGCGCTCACCGTCCCGGTGCAGCCGGGCGGCACCTACACGCTCAGCGCCTGGGTGCGCGGCTCCTACGTGTACCTCGGCGCGACGGGGGGCGGGTCGACCTGGACCGGGTCGCCCGCGTCGTACGCGCAGCTGAGCACCACCTTCACCACGGGCGCGTCGCAGACGACCGCCGAGGTGTACGTCCACGGCTGGTACGGCCAGGGCGACTTCTGGGTCGACGACGTGGTCGTGGACGGCCCGCCGGGCGAGGGCGGCGGCGAGGGCTCGGTGCCCGGCGCGCCCGGGTCGCCGCGCGTCGCGCAGACCACCGAGACCAGCGTGTCCCTCGCCTGGAACGCCGCCTCCGGCGACGTGGACGGCTACACCGTGCGCCGCGCCGGGGCCGCCGACGTCGCGGTCACCGGCACCAGCGCCACGATCAGCGGCCTGTCCGCCTGCACCACCTACGAGTTCACCGTGACCGCGCGCAACGCCGAGGGCGAGGGCCCCGCCGCCGCGGTGAGCGGCCGGACCGCCGGGTGCACCGGATCGGGCCTGGCCGACCGGGCGCTCATCGGCTACCTGCACACCAGCTTCGCGAACGGATCGGGCTACCTGCGGATGGACGACGTGCCGTCCGAATGGGACGTCATCAACCTCGCGTTCGGCGAGCCGACCACCCCGACCTCCGGCGACATCCGCTTCTCGCTGTGCCCGGTCGCCGAGTGCCCCAACGTGGAGACCAAGGCCCAGTTCATCGCCGCGATCGACCGCAAGCAGGCCGAGGGCAAGAAGGTCCTGCTCTCCATCGGCGGCCAGAACGGCCTGGTGCAGCTCACCACGACCGCCGCGCGGGACGCGTTCGTGAACTCGGTGGGCGCCATCATCGACGAGTACGGGCTCGACGGCCTCGACGTCGACCTCGAAGGCCACTCGCTGTACTTCAACGCCGGGGACGGCGACTTCCGCAACCCGACCACGCCCGTCATCGTCAACCTCATCAGCGCGCTCAAGTCGCTGACGGCCGAGTACGGCGACGACTTCGTGCTCTCGATGGCGCCCGAGACGTTCTTCGTGCAGGTCGGCCACCAGTTCTACGGCGGCACCAGCGCCGGCGACAACCGCACCGGCTCGTACCTGCCGGTCATCCACGCCCTCCGGGACCAGCTGGACGTGCTCCACGTGCAGGACTACAACTCCGGCCCCGTCATGGGCCTGGACGGGCAGTACCACAACATGGGCGGCGCGGACTTCCACATCGCCATGACCGACATGCTCAAGGCCGGGTTCCAGGTCGCCAATACCGGCCGGTTCTTCCCCGGCCTGCGCGAGGACCAGATCGCGTTCGGGCTCCCCGCCGCGGTCAGCGCCGGGAACGGCTACACGCAGCCCGCCCAGGTGCACCAGGCCCTCGACTGCCTCACCTCGGGGGCGGACTGCGGCGGCTACACGCTCCGCGGCGGCGCCTCGCCGGGCCTGCGCGGACTCATGACCTGGTCGATCAACTGGGACGAGTACTACGGCTGGGAGTTCATGGAGAGCCACCGGCCCTATCTGGACGCACTCTAGGGATCACACGGGAACGGGCCCGACCGCGATGCGGTCGGGCCCGTTCCTCCGTACTGCTGCCGTGCGGGTCAGTGCGCGGCGAGGGCCGGCTCCTGGCCGTCCACCGCCGGGCGGCGGACCAGGAACGCGGCGGCCACGGCGATCACGGCCATCCCCGCGCCCCACAGGAACGCGGTGTGGATGCCGTCGGCCTGCGCGGTGACCGGGTTCGCCCCGGCCTCCAGGCTCGCGGTGGTGCCCGTGGTCATCAGCGTGATGAACACGGCCGTGCCGGCCGCGCCCGCGACCTGCTGGAGCGTGGTGAGGACGGCGCTGCCGTGCGAGTACAGCTCCATCTTCAGCGACCCGAGCGAGGAGGTCATGAGCGGCGTCATGAGCATGCTCAGCGACAGGCTCATGAGGACGTGGATGACGACGACGAACCACACCGGGCTCGCCTGGTCGAGCATCGTCAGCAGCGCCAGCGCCCCGAAGACCCCGAACGAGCCGGGGATGACCAGCGGGCGCGGGCCGAACCGGTCGTACAGGCGCCCGACCACGGGGCCGGTCAGGCCCATCGCCAGGCCGCCGGGCAGGACCACCAGGCCGGTCTGGAACGTGGTGAGGTCCAGGACGTTCTGGAGGTACATGGGCAGCAGGATGAGCGAGCCGAACAGCGCCGCCATCGAGACCAGCAGCATGACCACGCCGACGGTGAACGAGCGGCTGCGGAACACCCGCAGGTCCAGCAGCGCCGAGTCGGTGCGCTGGAGGCGGAGCTGGCGGATGGTGAACAGGGCCAGCGCCACCGCGCCCGCGGCGATCGTCGCGTACGGCGGCACGGGGGTGTGGGCCCCGGCGGCGGCCTCGCCGATCGAGGACAGGCCGTAGATGAGCCCGCCGAAGGCGACCGCGGAGAGCAGCGCGGAGAGGAGGTCGAACTTGACCGGGCGGGTCTCGCCGAGGTTCTGGATCTTCAGCGCGCCGAGGACGAGGCCGAGGACGGCGATGGGCAGCACCGACAGGAACATCCAGTGCCAGGAGAGCTGGGCGAGGACGAACCCGGAGAAGGTGGGCCCGACCGCCGGGGCGACGGCGATGACGATGGTGATGAGGCCGATGGTGCGCCCGCGCCGGTCGGCGGGGACGAAGGTCATCACGGTGGTCATGAGCAGCGGCAGCATGACGGCGGTGCCGCTGGCCTGGATGACGCGGGCGGCGACGAGGACGCCGAAGACCGGCGCCGACGCGGCGAGGATCGTGCCCGCCGTGAACAGGGTCATCGCGGCGATGAACACCGTGCGCGTGGTGAACCGCTGGAGGATGAGGCCGGTCATCGGGATCACCATGGCCATGGTGAGCATGAAGCCGGTGGTGAGCCACTGGACGGTGGCGGCGGTCAGGCTGAACTGCTCCATGAGTTCGGGGAGGGCGACGCCCATGATGGTCTCGTTGAGGATCATCACGAACGCGGCCACGAGGAGCACGCCGAGGACCAGTTTGATCTGGGCCGGGACGCCTTCCGAGGCGGGGGTCTCGACCGCCGCGGGTGTGCCGGCCGCTTCTGGTGTGTCGGCCGGACGCTGGTCAACGCTCATGGGGGATCCTTCGGGTGTTGTGGCCTTCCCGGTGCCGACGGGGCCCGCTGTGGTGACGGCGGGTACGCACCGGAAGTGTCAGTGACTGTCAATCATTGCAGTTGCTAACATCCTTGGCATGACCGCCGGTACCAGTCTGCGAGAAGTGTCACGTCGGGCCGTGCAGTCCCGGATCGCGCGGACCGCCGAGTCGCTGTTCGTCGCCAAGGGCTTCGAGGAGACCACGGTCGACGAGATCGCCGCGGCCGTGGGCATGTCGCAGCGGAGCTTCTTCCGCTACTTCGCGTCCAAGGACGAGGTCGTGCTCGACAGCCTGGAGCGGCTGGGCGAGGACCTCGCCGACCGGCTGGCGGCGCGGCCCCCGGGAGAGCCCGAGTGGGACTCCCTGCGGCGCGCGTTCGATCCGGTCGTGGAGCGATTCGGCGACCCAGTATCGCGCGAGCACGACGCCGCGATCCAGCGAATTATCGACGGCAGCCCGCGGCTGCTCGCTTCGTACCTGTGCCGCCTGGAGCTCCTGCAGCGGATGCTCACCGAGGCGCTGCTGGAGCGGGCCGGGGAGGACGCGGACCCGGTGATGCTGCGCGCCATGGTCGGCGGGGCGTTCGCGTGCCTGCACGCGTCGGCGTTCCCGGCCCTCGGCGACCCGGAGGCGTTCGAGCCGTGCCTGGACCGCACGATGGCGGCGCTGCGGCCGGGCGCCGCGCGCTGATCCGGCCCGGTTTGGGCCGAACGCCCGGTACGGGGCCCCTCCGCAGGGAAAACTGTGACGCAGGAGGCGCACAGTGGACGAGCAGGCGGAGACGGGGCCGGCCGGGAACGCGCAGGCGGAGCGGTCGGCGGGGGCCTGGCGGTACGTGCGGCTGCTGCTGCTCGCCGGCCTGGTCGGCGTCCCGGTGTCGGTGGCGGCGTTCGCGTTCCTGGCGCTGCTGCACTGGCTGACGGGGTTCGTGTGGGAGGACCTGCCCGCGGACCTGGGGCACGGTGTGCCGCCGTGGTGGTGGCCCGCGCCGTGGCTGCTGGTCGGCGGGTTCGCCACCGGGGCGGCCGTCAAGTGGCTGCCTGGCGGCGGCGGGCACGTGCCGATCGACGGCCTGTCGGCCGATCCCGTGAAGCCCTCGTACCTGCCCGGGGTGCTGCTGGCGGCGCTCGGCGGGCTCCCTCTCGGCGTGGTGCTCGGGCCGGAGGCGCCGCTCATCGCCGTCGGCGGGGCGGTCGCGCTGCTGGTGGCGCGCCGGTGGGGGCCGGAGCAGGGGACGCCGGAGTCGGCGGTCCTGGGCACCTCGGGCGCGGCCGCGGCGGTCGCGGTGATCTTCGGCAGCCCGCTCGTGGCGGCGGTGTTCATCATGGAGGCGGCCGGATTCGCTCGGCCGCGGCTGACTCGCGTGATCCTGCCGTGCCTGCTCGCGGCGGGCGTGGGCGCGCTCGTGTTCACCGGGCTCGGCGACTGGACCGGCCTGCCGGTGTCCTCGCTCTCGCTGCCGGGACTGGACGCGGGCGCGGTCCTGCACGTCACCGACCTCCTGTGGACTGTCCCCGCGGCAGTGGCGGTCGCGGTCCTCGTCAAGCAGGTCCACGTCCTGGGGCGCGCGCTCGCGCCCGCGGCCGAGCGGCGGCCGATGACGATGGCGCTCACCGCGGTCGCGGTGACGGCGGTGGCCGCGGGCGCGTACGCGCTGCTCACCGGCCGCTCCCCCGTCGACGTGCTGCTGTCGGGCCAGGACTCCCTCGCGGAGCTGAGCCGCGACCCCGCCTCGATCACCGCGTGGGCGCTGGTCGCGATGATCGTCTGCAAGGGCGTGTCGTACGCGGTGTCGCTCGCGGCCCTGCGCGGCGGCCCGATCTTCCCGGGCCTGTTCCTCGGCGCCGCGGCGGGCGTGCTGCTGAGCGCCCTGCCGGGGTTCGGGACCGTGCCGGCGCTGGCGGTGGGGATGGCCGCGGCGACCGCGGCGGTCCTGCCGCTGCCGGTCTCGGCTGCGGTCCTGGTGACGCTGCTGCTGGGCGCGGACGCGGCGTCGATGGCCCCGGTGGTGCTCATCGCGGTCGTGGTCGCGTTCGTGACCGAGCGGGTCCTCGACCGGCCACGCGCGGGAACTGAGGCGGTGGCGGCGTGAGGCGGATCCCGGGGCCGGTGCGGTACGCGGTCGTCTGCGTCGCGCTCGGCGTGGCGTACGCGGTGGTGCCGGTCAAGGCCGAGGCGGACTCGGGGACGCTCGCGGTGCGGTGGACGGTCACCGCGGCGATGCTCGTGGTCCTGGCGGTCGCGATCCGCTGGCAGGCGGTGCGGCAGCTCCGGGACCCGCGGGCGCCGCTGGGCGGCCTGGTCGTGGGGGTCCTGGCCGGGGTGCTCCTGTTCGCGCTCATCGACTTCGCCGTGGCCGTGCACCGGCCCGGCGAGTTCGCGGGGCTCGACACCCGGATCGACGCGCTGTACTTCGCGCTCAGCACCCTGCTCACCGTCGGGTTCGGCGACGTCCACGCCGCGGGGCAGCTCGCGCGCGGCGTGCTCAGCGTCCAGATGGCGTTCAACATCACCGCGATCGCCGGGTCGGCCTCGCTCGTGGCGCAGAAGCTCACGATCCGCGCCAAGCGGCACCGCGGACCCGAAGGGCCTCAAGCGAGCCGGTAGCCCACGCCCGGGGCGGTGCCGGTCCTGCGGGACTCGGCCGCGCAGTGGCTGCTGCGCGCCGCCCCGGCCGCGGGGTTCGCGGTGGTGAAGCAGACGGCGGCCGAGTCCCGCAGGTGATCGGCCACCACGTCCCGTGGACGGGCTACTTCCCGCTGCCGTGGTGGGCGGGGCTGCTGGTCCTGCCGGCGTACACGGCGACCGCGATCGCACTCGCGGTGAGGCCGGCGGCGGCGAAGGCAGGTCCGGCGGCGCCCGCCGCGGTGTAGGCGGCCCCGGCGAGGACCGGGCCGAGCATCGCGCCGACGTTGAGCGCGGCCGTCGCGTAGGACCCGCCCATGGTGGGCGCGTCCTGCGCGGCGGCCATGATGCGGCCGATGAGCGTGCTGCCCGCGGCGAACGCGAGCGCGCCGAGGACGGGCGCGAGGAGGACCAGCGCGGCCGGGGCGAGCGCGAGGGCGAGCCAGCCGGCGAGGAGGAGCGGACCGCACCAGGCGAGGAGGCGGCGCCAGTGCCGGTCGGCGAGGCGCCCGGCCGCGGCGACGCCGAGGAACGCGCCGATGCCGAACAGCGCCAGCACGAGCGGGACCCGGCGTTCGGCGAGCGCGCCGAGGTAGGTGTAGGCGCCGAAGGTGCCGCCGTTGACGAGGACGCCGAGGGCGAGCACCTGGACCACGTCGGGCCGCGTGAGGACGGCGAGTTCGGTGCGCAGGGCCAGCGGCGCGGCGGCGGCGGGCCGGTCGGGGACGGCGAGGAGCACCGCGGCGAGCGCGGGGGCGGCGAGGACCGCGACGGCCCACAGGGTCGCGCGCCAGCCGAGGGCGTCGCCGAGGAGCGCGCCCGCCGGGACCCCGGCGACCAGGGCGAGGGTGGTGCCGCCGAGCAGGACCGCGAGGGCCCGGGCGCGGGCGGTCTCGGGGACGAGGAGTGCGACGGTGGTGAGCGCGACCGCGAGGAAGCCCGCGTTGGCGAGGGCGGCGACCGCGCGGGTGGCGAGGAGGACGGCGAAGTGGTCGGTGAGGGCGCCGGCGGCGTGCGCGGCGATGAACAGCGCCAGGAACGCGGCGAGGGCGGTGCGCGGGGGCCAGCGGCGCCCGGCGGCGGCCATGAGCGGCGCCCCGACCACCATTCCGGCGGCGAACGCCGAGGTCAGGAGCCCGGCTTCGGCGACGGTGACGCCGAGGTCGGCGGCGAGGTCGGGCAGCAGGCCGGCGAGCATGAACTCCGAGGAGCCCTGGGCGAACACGGCTGTGGCGAGCAGGTACAGCACGAAAGGCATTGCGGTTTCTCCGAATTGTCGAGAGCGGACGGCGGGACGCCGCCGGGCCCTGGACGCACGGAGGGAGGCCCTGCCTCGGGGGCAGGGCTCATAGAGAGTTCTCAGGCGTGCGCCGCGGGCCGCCGGCGGTGCGGCGGCCCGGTTCTGAACGCTTCCGGAGAGGACATGGCACCGAAGGTACCAGGGTGCGGCGATGCGCGCGACCGGGTTTCAGGGGCGCGGTTCTCGGAGCGCGGTTCTCGGAGCACGGTTCTCAAAGCGCATCCCCGCCTCGACGGGGACCACCTCAGCAGATTCGTATGCGCGGCGGGCCCGCGGCGGCGCGCCGCCGCGGGCCGCCGCGCTCAGGTGTCGAGGAGTGCCGCGTAGAGGGTCAGGCCGGGGCCGAAGGCGAGCATGACCACCGGTCCTGCGGGCGGTCCGGCCCGCAGGATCTCGTCGAGGACGAGCAGCACTGTCGCCGAGGAGCAGTTCCCGTGCTCGGCGAGGACGCGGCGCGACGGGTCGAGGACGTCGGGCCCGAGGTCGAGGCCCGCGGCGACGGCGTCGAGGACGCGCGGCCCGCCGGGGTGGACGGCCCACCCCGCCACCTGGGAGCGGTCGAGCCCGTGGCGGGCCAGGAGGTCCTTCACGAGCGGGCCCACGTGCTCGCTCAGCGCCTCGGGGACCTCCGGCGACAGGCCCATGCGGAAGCCCAGATCGGTGACGCGCCAGGTCATGTGGCCGCGGCGGGCGGTGTCGGTGCGGGCGGCCACGTCCACGACGCGCAGCCGCGAAGACTCGGGGCCCGGCCCGTCCCCCGGGCGCAGGACCAGTGCCGCCGCGGCGTCGCTGAACAGGGCGTGGACCACGGCCTGGTCGATGTCGCGGGTGCCGGGCTGGACGTGGAGCGAGGTGAGCTCCACGCACAGCAGGACCGCGGGCCGGTCGTGGGCGGCGACGTAGTCGGTGACCGCGCCGAGGGCCGGGATCGCGGCGTGGCACCCCATGTGGCCCACCAGGAGCCGCCGGGCGTCGGCGCGCAGCGGCAGCGACCCGGCGAGCTCGATGTCGGTGCCGGGCGTGCCGTAGCCGGTGCAGGTGGCGACGGCGAGGAGCCCGATCTCGTCGGGGTCGGTCCCGGCGGCGGCCAGCGCGCCGCGCACGGCGCGCAGGCCGAGGGCCGGGGCGCGCTCGGCGTACCGGCGCATCCGCTCCTCGGTGGACCATCCGGCGGCGTCGGCGAGCTCGTAGGGCGGGGTCGAGGAGTGGCGGCGGGCGACCCCGGCGGTGTCGAACATGCGCCCGGCGACGCGGCTGCCGCCGAAGTGGCCGCGGAAGACGTTGTCCCACAGCCACTGCTGCTCGAACTGGGGCGGCAGCGCGGTGCCGATCCCGGCGATCCGGGCGCTCACCACCGCGGGACCGCCGTGTCGCGGTCGGGGTCCCCGCCGAGGGCGGCGGCCCCGAGCCAGTCGGCGCACACGTCGGAGGTGGCCGGCTGGAGGGCGCCGCAGCGGGCGTCCCGGTAGAGCCGTTCGAGCGGGTGACCGCGCCGCGAGGCGCCGGTCCCGGCCGCCTCCAGGAGCGAGGAGGCGACCTGGAACGCGGTGTCCCCGGCGGTGAGCTTGGCCCGCCACACCCACCGGTTGGTGGCGTCCTCCCCCGGGTCGGCGTCGATGCGCCGGGCGGCCTCGGCGACCACGAGTTCGGCTGCGGCGACGGCGGCCTCGGCGCGGCCGATGCGGGCGCGCACGGGCGCGAGGCCGTCGAGCCCGCGGCCCCGCACGTGGTCGCAGGCGGCGTCGACGGCCGCCCGCGCGACCCCGGTGTAGACCGCGGCGTACGAGGCGACGAGCCACTGCGGCATGGCCTCGGCGAGCAGGAGCGCGAGCCCCTCGACCCCGCCGAGGAGCGCGTCCGGGCCGACCTCGGCGTCGAAGTGGACGTCGTGGCTCCCGGTGGCGCGCATGCCGAGCGAGTCCCAGGTCTCCTCGACCCGGACCCCGGCCCCCGCGGGGACCAGGAAGTGCGAGACCAGGGGCTCCTCGGACTCGGTGTCGCGCGCGGTCACGAGGTAGGCGTCGGCGTGCCCCGAGCCGGACACGAACGCCTTCGCGCCGGTGATGCGGAAGCCGTCCCCGCTGCGGCGGTACGCGGTGGTGGTCTTCGACAGGCGCGAGCCGCCGCCGCGCTCGCTCATCGCGACCGCGTACAGGGCGCCGCCCGCGGCCGCTTCGAGGGCCTTGTCCCGAGCGGCGAAGAAGCTCTCGGGAGCGCCGAGGGCGCGCACCAGGTGCTCGGGGGTCTGCGCGAGCGCGCCGGTCACCGAGGCGTGCATGTTGAAGATGAGGGCCGTCGAGCCCGCGCCGCGCGCCAGGGCCGCCGCGACCGCCGCGTACTCGGCGAACGAGGCGCCGAACCCGCCCAGGCGGGCCGGGACCATGAGCCCGGTCAGTCCGGCCGCGCGCAGCTCCGCGAAGTCGGCTTCGGGGAACCGCCCCCGCTCGTCGTGGGCCGCGGCGCGTTCGGCGAAGCGCGGTGCGAGCTCGCGCGCGAGCGCGAGCGCCTCACCGCCCCTGGACTCGGTGGGTGCTGGCATGGGCGTTCACTCCTCGGGTCGCGGACAACCGGTGGCGGATGCCCCGGAGCCCGGTTCCCGAACCTTCGGGCCTCAGCCGGCGGGCACCCCAGTATGGAGGAGCAGGACGACGTCGACAAGGGCCACGAGCAGCACGGCGTGGAACGCGGCGCGCGAGCCGGGGCGGCGGCCGAGGAGCAGGCCGGCGGCGAGGACGGCGGCGGCGAACGGGACCGCGGCGAGGACGAGCGGCGAGGGCGGGCCGGGCGGACCGAACGCCAGGAGCACCGAGGCGGTGAGGACCAGGGCCGCGGCGAGGAGCCGGGTCGCGGTGGCGCCCAAGCGGTGCGGGAGGCCGCGGACGCCGGTGGCGGCGTCGTCGGCGAGGTCGGGCAGGACGTTGACGAAGTGCGCGCCCGAGCCGAGGGCGGCCGCGGCGGCGGTGAGCCACAGGGGCGGCCAGGGCGAGCCGGGCTCGCCGAGCGACACGATCGCGGGCAGGAGTCCGAAGGAGACCGCGAAGGGCGCCACGGAGAACGCGGTGCCCTTGACGCCGAGGTCGTAGGCCCACGCGGAGACCAGGGCGGCGAGGTGGGCGAGCATCGCGGGGAGGCCGGAGACGAGGGTGAGCAGGACCGCGGCGGGCGCGGCGAGGGCGACGGCGGCGCTGGCGATCGCGGGGTGGAGCTCGCCGGAGGCGAGGGGCTTGCCGGGCCGGCCGGCCTCGGCGTCGCGGGGCGCGTCGACGAGGTCGTTGAGCCAGCCGACCGACAACTGGCCCAGGAGGATCGCGACGGCGATCGCGATGATCCCGGGGACGGACCGGCCGGTGGAGGCGGCGAGCCCGGCGGTGACGAGGGTGACCGCGAGGGCGGGGAGGGTGTGGGACGCCTGGACGAGCGCTTTGAGCATCGCTGCGGCCGTTGTCATGCGGATCAGTGTGCCACCCTGGGGGCATGCGCCGCCAGACCCGAACGGCCCCCGACGGCCGCACCCCGGACGATCCCGCCCCCGACGACCTCCCCCGCGACGCCCTCGCTCTCGATGACCTCGCCCCCAACGATCTCGCCCCCAACGACCCTGCGATGTACGACCGGCTCGCCGGGGAGTGGTGGCGGCCCCGGGGCGCGTTCGCGGTGCTGCACTGGCTGGCCGCGGCGCGGGGCGCGCTGGTTCCGCAGGCGGGGCGTCCCGGCGCGGTCCTGGTGGACCTGGGCTGCGGGGCGGGGCTGCTCGCGCCGCACCTGGAGGGCAAGGGCTACACGCACATCGGGGTGGACCTGTCGCGGGAGTCGCTGCGGCTGGCCGCCGCGCACGGGGTGCTCGCGGTCCGCGGGGACGTGTGCGCGGTGCCGCTGCCGGACGGGTGCGCCGACGTGGTGGCGGCCGGGGAGATCCTGGAGCACGTCCCGGACCTGCCCGCGGCGGTCGCGGAGGCGTGCCGGCTGCTGCGCCCGGGCGGGCTGCTGCTGGTCGACACCCTCGCGGCGACGGCCCTGTGCCGGTTCCTGGCGATCACCGTGGCCGAGCGCATCCCGCGGATCGCCGTGCGCGGGGTGCACGACCCGGCGCTGCTGGTGGACCGGCGGGCGCTGGTGGAGGAGTGCGCTCGGCACGGGGTCGACCTGGTGCTGCGCGGGGTGCGGCCGTCCCTGGTGGACGCGTTCCGGTGGGGGCTGGGGCGCCGGGCGGGGGTGCGGATGGTGCCGGTGCCGACGACGGCCGTGCTGTTCCAGGCGTGGGGCCGCCGGGGCCCGCTCGCGTGAGCAGGCCCCGGCGCGGTCGTTCGGGAGACGAGTGGGCGGTCTGGTGGCGGCCGGAGGCGATGGTCTCGGCGGCGCCGGTGAGCGGCGCCGAGGCGATCACCGCGGCGACGAACCCCGGGACGCCGGGCTCCCGGGTGTCACGGACGCCTCCAGTGCGCGCCGCTCGGCGCGGCGGCGCCTGGCGATGCGCAGCAGGCGCCGCGTGATCGCCAGGCCGACGGCGAACGCCACCTTTCGCAGGATCCAGGTCATGCCGTTCCCTCCTCTCGGTGCCTCCGGGGTACCCCGGAGGCACCGAGAGGATGTGCCGGCGCCCCGTCCTAATTCAGCGTGAAGCTGATGAACCGGGGCTTGTAGATGCTCGGGTCCGTGTAGTGCGAGCCCTCCGCGGTCATGCGACTGTCGAAGGTGTTGACGTTGTAGGACATGACGAACCGGTTCCCGGAGCTGATCGTCGGGTGCAGGTGCGCGTTGTAGGCGAAGATCCGCTCGTCGCCGTAGCTGCCGAACAGGCCCGTCTCCGGCATCGCGTAGACCAGGCTCCGGTTGGTGAACGGCCCGGCCGGCGAGCAGGAGGTGTAGGCGAACACCTGGTTGTTGAACGCCACGGTCGAGTCCTGGGAGACCAGCACGTACTGGTTGTTCCACTTCGTCACCGAGTACTCGTTGGCGATGCCGTTGAGGCCGGTGCCCGTGTCGGACTCGTACGCGGTCCACCCGTCGGGGGTCCAGAACTGCCACTTCGCGGTCGCGCCCAGGTCGGTGCCGTGGACGCGGGCGATGCGCTGCTTCTTGTTCGTGGGCGCGTCGGCGATCCCGTAGATGTAGGTGTAGCCGTCGCCCGACTGGCTCGCGGGCAGCAGCGCCGAGCCCCACGCCCCCGCCTGCGAGGGCAGGGACTGGACGCTGACGGGGTCCTTCAGGTTCGAGAGCGCGAACGTGGCGACCACGTTCTGGTCGAAGCGCCAGTCCCAGTCGCCCGAGCCGAACCGCAGGTACTCCTGGAAGACCACCTGGAGGTAGTCGGTGCCGCCCCGGCGGGAGATCATCCCGTCGCCGAGCCAGTACCAGTGGTTCGCCTCCGGCGGCGGCATGATCGCCTCGGGGTTGGCGGCCGTGCCGCCCTGGATGGTCGAGAGCGTGCCCCCGTCCTGTCTCACGAAGGTGGAGTTGATGAGCGGTGCGGTGACCGGGCGGGTGCCGTCGCTGTTGAGCGGTCCGAGGAACGTGTCGGAGAACAGCCACAGCAGGTCGCCGTCGGGCAGGCGCACCGAGTAGGTGGAGTCGCCGCCGGTCCAGCCGTTCGGGGTGGACTCGGCGTAGTCGAGGAACTGCTGCTCGGGCGCGACCCCGTCGTCCTGGAGGTTGCTGACGGTGAGGTTCGAGAGGTTGCAGGAGGGACTGTCGAGCGGGACGAGGGCGCGGACGCGGAAGCGGTACTCGCGGCCGTCCCCGTCGGCCTCGACGGAGTTCGTCTTCAGGTCGGTGCGGGTGGCGACGAGGGTGACGACCATCGGGTAGGCGAAGTCGGTCACCGTGATGACGTTGTTCGCGTTCGGGTAGACCGCGCGGGCGGCCGTGGGGTACTCGGAGAGGGAGCCGGGGCTGCCCTGCGGGGACCAGACCATGGCGACGTACTCGAGGTCGTCGCGGTCCTCGGTGCCGATGGTGAGCTTCGACTCGTACCCGTCGGCGGGGTCGCCGGAGTTCTGGACGGCCGCGAAGTCGAAGTAGGCGGAGCCGCCCGGTTCGATGTCGGCGGCGTAGGTCTCCTGGGTGCCCATGGGGACCGCGCGGGTGGTGCGGGCGGGGCGGTACTCGCCGAGGAGGTGGTCGTCGGTGCGGGAGTCGCCCACGAGCTGGGCGCGCCACACGGAGCGCTCGGCGTCGTCGTACCCGTACCCGGCCATGGGGTTCGGCGGGGCGCCGCCCTGCTCGGCGGCGAGGCGGTAGTTCGCCACGGAGAAGCCGAGGAGGGTGGAGGGGATGTCGAGGCCGTACCCGGTGAGGACGGCCTTGATCGCGGTGACGGGGGTCGAGTCGTGGTCGCGGATGTGCTCCCAGGTCTTGCGGACCGCGGCGGTGCCGCCGGTCTGCTCGTTGAGGTAGAACGCGAGCAGGAAGGTGCTGTACTGGCGCGAGCTGCCGAGTTCCTCGGCCGCGTTGAGCGCCCTGCCCGGGTCGCCCAGGAACTCCTCCAGCGCGTGGGCGTACATGCGCGAGGCGCTGGTGTTCGACGGCGGGTACGGCTGGAGCCGGTAGGACATGAGCGCGGCCCATTCGGCGGTGGACTCCATCCACCAGTTCATGGTCTTGAAGTCGCTCCCGCCCATCCAGTCGCGCAGGTAGGCCCAGCCGATGTCGCCGGTGTCGTCCCAGTACTGGTACTGCACGATGTGGAAGAACTCGTGCCGGGGCAGGTAGTCGTAGTTGTCGCTGTCGTACCGGCCGGGGTCGGAGGGCAGGACGATCATCGGCTGGCTGTGGCGCCGAACGGGAGCGTGAACGCGCCGCCCTGGAACCAGCCCTCCTGGGTGTCGTTGAGCCCCACCACGACCGCCCACGGCCCGGAGCCGGGGTCGACGTCGTAGCCCATCTGGCGGTAGGCGGACTGGGCCTCGTCGACGGCGTTGATCATGTCGACCACGGCGGTGGGCCGGCCGTTGGGGCCCGCGGCGGCGGGGACGCCGCGGACGTCGCCGGGGCTGTCCTTGACGTCGTAGAGGAACACGAAGTCGCCCGCGAACGCCTGGCACTCGTAGTCGTGGAAGTTGTAGTTGTAGGAGGAGGCGCAGTCGTCGGCGGCCGCGGTGGCGGCGTCCTCCATGGCGAACGGCTCGACGTCGAGCGTGTCGGCGGTGATCTCCTGGCGCACGGCGCTGTGCTCGGCGGCCTGCGCCGAGTCCGCCTCGTAGGGGCCGAAGTCGGCGTCGCCGTCGTCGGTGTAGGCGTCGAAGGCGGCTTGGTCGAACGGCTGGGGTTCGCCGACGCCCTGCTGGGGCAGCTCTTCGGTGTCGGTCTCGGTGGCGACCTCGGCCCGGGTCGGTGCGGCCGGGCCCGGTGGGGCGGCCTGGGTGGGCTGGATGACCAGCATGCTGACGAATACCGCTGCGGCGCAGGCGATAGGAAGTCTTCTCAAGACTGCCCTCCGTCTCGTTGGTATCGATACCAATGCATCGATGCCTTCGAGTATGGCAGCGACCGCCGCTTTTGGATAGAGCCCGACCGGAGCGAGCTCATTGGAGGGAGTCCAAGCGCCGCAGGGGAACCGGCCCCGGGCGCGTCCGGGGCCGCGGATGGCCGGCGGGGGTTAAGGTGGCGGCGAGTGGGAGGAGCCGTGATGCAGCCGCTGCACGAGCAGGCCCGGGTCGTGGTCGGGCACCTGGTCGACACCAGGTTCTTCACCGTGATCGTGTACTCCAGGGAGACCAGGCGCTTCGCGCTGACGCACCTCGCGTTCCGCCGCCCGGCCGCGGGCGCGGACGTGGCCGAGGCGCACTGCGGCGAGTGCGGGCGGGAGCTGCTGGTGCGCGTGCGCAGCGTCGCCGACACGAAGCGGGTCCGCGGGCGGTACCTCGCGGTCGCGCTGGCCGGCGCGGCGGTCGCGGCCGGCGCCGTCGTGTTCGGTTCGCTGGTCTACCTGCCGCTGGCCGACCCGCTCGGGAAGCTCGTCCTCATCGCGTTCCTGGCGGGCCTGCCGGTCGCCGGCGTCGCGGGGTGGCTGTGGTGGCGCGAGGACGGCGTGCGGCTCATGTCGGCGACCGGGGACCGGGACCGCGAGCACTGGCGCATGGACGCGCCGCTCCCCTACGCGGCGCGCCCCTGAGGGGACCACAGGCCCCGCGCGGTGCCCGCCTCGACGTGGCGCTCGTAGACGACGACCTTGTGGTGGACGACCTCCAGGCACGCCTCCAGTTCCGCGATCTTCGCGCGGACGTCGGCCTCGTGCTGCTTGAGGAGCTTCAGCCGCTCGGCCTCGTTGCCGGGCCCGGCCGCCACCAGGGCCGCGAAACCGCGGATGCCCGCGATCGGCATCCCGGAGTCGCGCAGGCGGTTCATCAGGGTCAGCCACTCGACGTCGGCGGGCGCGAAGACCCGCCGCCCGGCGGCCGTGCGCGGGATGTCGCGCAGGAACAGGCCCTCGCGCTCGAAGAAGCGGAGCGCGTGCACGCTCAGGCCGGTCGCTTCGGCGACCTCGCCGATGGTGAGCCCCTGGTCGTCCATGGGGGCAAGCCTAGCTTGACCTCGGGTTCCGCTCACCTTTAGCGATCAACCGGCTCCCACCTGTCGAAACGGTTTGCCGTTCGGCCCGATCGGATGCAAGCTGGTCCGGTGCCCGGCCGCCCCGGGCCGCTCCGCCAGCCGTTCGACGCCCGATTGGACCGACGTGACCGAATCCTCCCTGCGCGAGCGCCCGCCCCGTACCGACCCGGTGCTCGCGCGCTGGCGCAACGCCGTGTTCACGATCTTCGCCCTGTCGGGGTTCGTGTTCGCCAACTGGGCGGCGCGGGTGCCGAACATCCGCGACATCCTCGGGGCCTCGACGCAGGAGATGGGGGTCCTCATCCTCGGCATGGCCGGCGGCGCGATCCTCGGGCTCGTGGCCTCCAGCCACGTCATCACCCACCTCGGCGTCAACCGGGCGATCCGCTGGTTCCTGGCGACCGCGGCCGTGGGGCTCATCGGGGCCGGGCTCATCGCCGGGTTCGCACCCGACTTCTGGCTCCTGTTCGTCGCGCTCATGGTCGCGGGCGGGGGCAACGCGATCCTCGACGTGGCGATGAACGTCGCCGGCGCGGCCAACGAGCGGCGCATCGGGAGGACCCTGATGCCGATGTACCACGCCGGGTTCAGCGTCGGCACGATGCTCGGGGCAGGGACCGGCGCGCTCACCGAGCAGCTGGGCGTCCCGGTCGAGTGGCACCTCGTGGTGGTCGGCGCCGCGGTGATCGCGGTCGACCTGTGGGTGGTCCGGTACCTCCAGCCGGCCGAGGAGCCGCACGAGGCCGGGCCGGGCGAGTCCGCCGGGTGGCGCGGGCGCCTGTCGGCGTGGCGCGACCCGCGCATCATCCTCATCGGACTCATCATCCTCGGCATGGCGTTCACCGAGGGCAGCGCGAACGACTGGCTCGGCCTGGCGATGGTCGACGGCTACGGCCTCACCAACCCCGGCGGGGCCGCGGTGTTCGCCGTGTTCGTCACCGCGATGACGGCCGGGCGGCTGTTCGGCGGGGCCGCGCTCGACCGGTTCGGGCGCGTGCCGGTCCTGGCCGGGTCGGCGGTGCTCGCGTTCGCCGGGCTCCTGCTCGTCATCATCGGCCCGACCGCGCCGATCGCGATCGCCGGCGCGGTCCTGTGGGGCGTGGGCGCCTCGCTCGGCTTCCCGGTCGGCATGTCGGCCGCCGCGGACGACCCGCGGCGGGCCACCGCGAACGTCGCCGCCGTCGCCACGATCGGCTACATGGCGTTCCTCGTGGGCCCGCCGCTCATCGGCGTCCTCGGCGAGGAGGTCGGCCTGCGCAACGCGTTCCTGGTGGTCCTGGTGCTGGTGGCGGTGGCCGCGATCTGCTCCCCCGCCGCCCGCAGGCCCAAGGGCCTGCCCGAGTCGTGAGCGGGAGCGGCGCCGGAGTCCGGCGCCGCTCCCGGCCTCACTCGCTGTGCAGCGCTTCGGCGATGGTGAGCCGGGCCGCGCGCCGCGCCGGGAGGTAGGCGCCGGCCACCGCGATGAGCAGGCCCGCGAGGGCCAGCAGCGCGAGCTGCGGCGCGTTCCAGGTCCGCAGCAGCGAGTCGGGCATGTCGACCTGCGAGGCGGCGGCCGCGAGCCGCATGACCTGCCGGTGGGCGGCCACGCCGAGGCCGATGCCGGCCAGGCCGCCGAGGACGCCCAGGCCCGCCATCGAGGTCGTCATCATCGCCACCACCTGGCGCGGGGTCATGCCGATCGACTTGAGCATGGCGAGGTCGCGGCGGCGCTCGCGCGCGTCGAGCGCGACGGTGTTGAACACCCCGAGCGCCGCGACGGTCCCCAGCATGAGCGCGAACAGGGTCGCCAGGCCGACGACCGCGACCCCGGTGGCGTCGGACTGGCGCGTGGACCGGCCGATGAGCCCTTCGTCCTCGACGGCGGCGAGGAACGCGGCCGGGTCGGTCCCCGCGTCGAGCGCGACCTCGTAGGCGATCGGCTGCCCGAGGGCGTCGACGTCGGCGGCCAGGCCGGTGAGCACGTCCCAGTCGGTGTAGACCGTGCCGGTGCCGCTGCCCATGACGACGCCGACGACCGACACGGCGGCGGTGCGGCCGTCGAGTTCGAGCGTCATCTCGTCCCCCGGCCCCAGGCCGCTCTGGTGGGCGGCCTTCGAGGAGAGGACCGCCTCGCCTGGGCCGCCGAGCCAGCGCCCGTCGACCAGCTGCTCGGTGAAGCCCATGTCGGAGGCGTCGCCGCGGATGAACCACAGCGTCGGCGTCTTCGCGAACCCGGACACCGACACCGGCATCCGCAGGTTCGCCGTCACGTTCGCGGCGCCGGGCATCGCCGCGAGGAGGTCCTGCGTCTCCCGGTCCCCCAGGGCGGCAGCGGTGTCGGCGCCGGGACCGCCGGAGCCGCCGAGGACTTCGACCTGGGCGGCCCCGTGCCGCTGGATCATCGCGTCGACCCCGGTCGCGAACGCGGCCAGGCCCGCGGTGAAGGTCGCGGTGGTCACCCCGAGCACCACGGCCGCGGCCGTCAGCGCGGTGCGGCCGGGCCGCGCGAACGGCAGGCCCAGCCCCAGGCTCACCGAGCGCGGCAGCGGCGTGCCGCTGAGGCGGCGGTGGACGCGCAGGCCGCGGCCGCCGCGGGGGGCCGAGCCCGCGCTGACGGCCTCGGCGGCCGAGAGCCGGTGGGCGCGCAGCGCGGGCCCGAGCGCCGTGAAGACCCATGTGGCGCGGATCTTCGCGAAGCTCGGCCTGCGCGACCGGGCCCAGGCGGTGGTGGTGGCGTACGAGACGGGCCTGGTGACCCCCGGCGGCGGGGTCGGACCCGAGGACTGAGCGGGCTCGGGCGTCGGGGCCGCGCAGGCACTGATCGTCTGCGGCGCAAGCCGATCGGACTTTACCGTGGTCAGCCCTTGAGCCAGGAGGACCAGACCGGGAGCGCGTCGAGCATCGCCGTCAGGGCGGTGATCGAGCCGCGGAGGTCGCGGGCGAAGCCCGCCTGGGTCTCGGGGCTGCCGCCGCGGTGTCCGCAGGCCATCCAGAGCTGCCAAGCGGCCGTGGACAGGCGCCCGGCGAGCATGCCGGTGAAGGCGCCTTCGCCGGTGTCGCGGACCGTACCGCCCGCGTCCGCGTACCCGGAGACGCACGCCTCGACGCTGGCGCGGTCGGGCTCCATGACGCCGAGGGCCGGGGCGCCCATCTCGATCGCGATCGCCACCAGCTCCCACCACGGGACGGCCGGACCGCCGGAGTCGAAGTCGATGAGCTTGGGGCCCTGCGGAGTCACCATGATGTTCAGGTGGCTGAAGTCGCCGTGGACGACCAGCCGCCGCGGCATCGCGGCGACGGCGGGCTCGCCGGCGGCGGCGATGCGCACCGCGATGTCCTTGAGCGCGCGGCTCCCGGCGGCGTCGAGGACGTCGAGGTCCTGGGCCTGGCCGAGCCATTCGTCCCACTCGGCCTCGGGGTGGAAGCGGAAGGCGTAGTCGCCGGCCGGGTCCCGGTCGGGCGCGACCGCGAGCCGTTCCAGGGCCGCGAAGGTCGCGCCGGCCCAGGCGGCGAGGCGCCGAGGCACCGGTGCGGGGGCCGGGGCGCCGTCGAGGAACCTCGCGGCCCTCGCGTACGAGCCGTCGCCGACCGGCGCCCACATGCCGGCGGCGGCCGTCTCGGGGCGCAACGGCTCGGCCATGGCGACGCCGGCCTCCCAGGCCGCGGCCTCCAGGCGGCCGGTCTGGGCGACGTCGGCGAGCCAGTAGTCGCCGTGCGGGAGAAGGCTCTTGACGACCCAGGTCCCGGTCGCGGTGTCGAGCCGCCACACCGGGGAGAGCTCATCGGCTTTGAGGACGACCGCCGGTCCGCGCAGGGCGCCGAGGCCGAGTGCGGCCGCTGCCGCTGCTGGTTCCATGCAGCGCATTCAACCGGCAACCGCTCTCGGACGCAACCGGTTTGTGTGCGTCGCGGTTCATCAGCGCTGCGGTTCACCAGCACCCCGATCGTCAGGGCCGCGAGTCCAGGAGCTTTCGGATCGGACCGAGGGCGGCGCCGAGCGGGACGAAGCGGACGGCGGCGTCGCGCACAGCGGCGGCCGTCCGGCTGGTGTTGAACAGCAGCGGTGCGAGCTGCCGCGAGTTGCGCTGGGCCGCTTCCACACGCGGGCGCTGGTCGCGCTCGTAGGCCGCCAGCGCGGCCGGGACGTCGTCGGCGCCGGCGAGGCGGATCGCCAGGGCCCGGGCGGACTCCATCGCCATGCCCGCGCCGATCCCGGCCGTGGGGAGGAACCCGGCGGCGGCGTCGCCGACCAGGGCGATGCGGCCGCGGGCCCAGACGGCGCTGCGGCAGTCGGTGAGCGGCCAGTAGTAGGTCTCGCGGCCGTCGGCGGCCTCGGTGAGGACGCGGTCGAAGCGCTCGCTCAGGTGCGGGGTGCGCTCGCGGATCCGCGCGATGAAGGCGGGGAGTCCGGCCGCGGCGGCGGTGGCGGGGGCGCAGACGATCGTGCCGAGGCGGTCCTTGACGGGGTAGGCGCCGACGAAGGAGCCGACGCCCCACAGCTCCTCCGCGAGGTCGGCGTCCGCGTCGGCGCTCGTCCAGGCGACCCAGCCGGTGTCGCGCTCCGCGGCGGTGCCGGTGACCTGGGCGCGGGTCTGGGAGTGGAGCCCGTCGGCGACCACGACGGCGTCGAAGACGGCCTCGGTCTCGGTGCCGCCATGGGCGATGACGGCCGTGACGGCCTCGGGCCGGGCGTCGAGCAGGGTGACGCGGGCGCGGCGGGTGACGGTGCCGCCGGGGGCGGCCAGGGCCGCGAGGAGTTCGCCGCGGGAGATGCCGCGGTAGTCGCCGTAGGTGTCGAGAAGGGCGCCCATGGTGTAGTCGCGGGCGACGGCGCCGCGGTGGTCGCGGATGCGGTAGCGGTCGATCGGGGTGCTGCGGGCCCGGTACTCGTCGGTGGCGCCGAGGTCGGCGAGCGCGGGGTCGGCGAGGGGCATGAGGGCGAGCATGTACCCGCTGGGGGCGTCGGGCCCGGACCGCTCGATCAGGACGGGGTGCAGGCCGCTGCGGCGGAGGATGCCCGCGGCGGTCAGGCCCGCGACCCCGGCGCCGACGACGAGGACCCGGGTGCGGTCGCGCGCGGCGGCGTCGAGCTGGGTGCGGACGGAGGTCTCCTGGAGCACGGCTCCTCCTCGGTTCGGGATACGTGGTTCGGGTCGCACGGCTTGAGAGGCACGGTTGGGAAGGCGCGGTTCGGAAAGCGCGGATCGAGACGAGTGGACCGGGTGGTCCAGAGCCACCGTACACCCGAGTGGACCACCCGGTCCAGTGCGGTGGGTATGCTGGCGCCATGACGCGTGCAGTGGGAGTACTGCCGCCGCGGCGGCGCGCGGCGCTGCTCGGGGCGGCGGCGGAGGAGTTCGCGCGGGCGGGGTACGAGCGCGCGTCGCTCAACCGCGTCATCCGCGGCCAGGGCATGAGCAAGAGCTCGTTCTACCACTACTTCGCGTCCAAGGAGGAGCTGTTCGACGCGGTGGTCGAGGACCTCGCGCAGGCCGCCGCGGCCGCGCTCGGTGCCCCGCCGCCCGAGGCGCTGGCGGAGGGCGACTTCTGGTCGGGCGTCGGCGACCTCACCGCGCGGCTCGCCCGGATCGCCCGGGAGGAGCCGGACGCGATGCGGTTCGCGGCGCTGTTCTACCTCTCCGACGCGCCCGCCGGGGCGCCGCTCGCGGCCGTCCGCGCGGCGGTCGACGCCTGGATCGACCGGGCCCTGGAGGTCGGCCGGGCCGGCGGCGCGGTCGGCGACGGGCTCCCGCTCGCGCTCCAGCGCCACCTCGCGAAGGCCGTGGTGTGGGCGATGGACGAGTGGACCGTCGCCAACGCCGCCGACCTGGCGGCACCGGAGCTCGCGGGCCTGCCGGAGGTCCAGCTCGACGCGCTCAGGCGGCTCCTGGCGGCCTGACCCGGGCGGTTCGGTCCAGCGGCCTGGTCCAGCGGTTCGGCTTGGGCGGCCGGTCCGGCGGCCCGGAACCGTCGCGGATCAGGTGAGCAATGGGCGTTTCCTCCACCGGCGCACCGATGGTCCTTAGGATGGGCCGTTGTACCGGTCTGGACGGGTGGATAGCCGCCGCAGGGCCCTGATTTAGACTCTGTCTAAACTACGAGTAGGTTGTTGTCTAGACCCGGTGTGGGGGCCGCCCCTGGCAGGGGTTCGGGGCTCCCCGGCGAATGAGGAGGAAATCCATGTCCCAGGACCACGACGCCATCGTCCACGACCCGGAGGCGGGGGCCGAGTCGAAGTGCCCCGTCGCGCACGGGCGGGCGCCCGTCCCGGCGCAGGGCGGCGGCAACCGCGGCTGGTGGCCCGACCGGCTCAACCTGCGGCTGCTGGCCAAGAACCCGGCCGAGACGAACCCGCTCGGCGAGGACTTCGACTACGGGCAGGCGTTCCTGACCCTCGACCTCCCGGCGGTCAAGGCCGACATCGAGCGCGTCCTGACGACCTCGCAGGACTGGTGGCCGGCCGACTTCGGGCACTACGGCCCGCTCATCATCCGCATGGCGTGGCACTCCGCGGGCACCTACCGCATCAGCGACGGCCGCGGCGGCGCCGGGGCCGGGCAGCAGCGCTTCGCGCCCCTGAACTCCTGGCCCGACAACGGCAATCTCGACAAGGCGCGCCGCCTGCTGTGGCCGGTGAAGCAGAAGTACGGCCAGAGCCTGTCGTGGGCCGACCTCATGATCCTGGCCGGGAACGTGGCGCTGGAGTCCATGGGCTTCCAGACGTTCGGGTTCGCCGGCGGCCGCGCCGACGTGTGGGAGCCGGACGAGGACGTCTACTGGGGCCCCGAGACCACCTGGCTCGGCGACGCCCGCTACTCGGGCGACCGCGACCTGGAGAACCCGCTCGCCGCGGTGCAGATGGGCCTGATCTACGTCAACCCGGAGGGCCCGAACGGGAACCCGGACCCGATCGCCGCGGCCCGCGACATCCGCGAGACCTTCGCGCGCATGGCCATGGACGACGAGGAGACCGTCGCGCTCATCGCCGGCGGCCACACCTTCGGCAAGACCCACGGCGCGGGACCGGCCGAGCACGTCGGCGCCGAGCCCGAGGGCGCCTCGATCGAGGAGCTGGGCTTCGGCTGGAAGTCGAGCTTCGGCACCGGCAAGGGCGGCGACGCCATCACCTCCGGCCTGGAGGGCATCTGGACCAACACGCCGACCCAGTGGGACAACAGCTTCTTCGAGATCCTGTTCGGCTACGAGTGGGAGCTGTTCCAGTCCCCCGCCGGCGCCCACCAGTGGCGGCCGAAGGACGGCGCGGGCGCCGGGACCGTCCCCGACGCGCACGACCCGACCAAGCAGCACGCGCCGACGATGCTGACCACCGACCTGTCGCTGCGCTTCGACCCGGTCTACGAGCCGATCTCGCGCCGCTTCGCGGAGGACCCGCAGGCGTTCGCCGACGCGTTCGCCCGCGCCTGGTTCAAGCTGACCCACCGCGACATGGGCCCGAAGGTCCGCTACCTCGGTGCCGAGGTCCCCGCAGAGGACCTCATCTGGCAGGACCCGCTGCCCGCGGCCGACTACGAGGCGATCACCGACGCCGACGTGGCCGACCTCGAGGCCCGGATCCTCGACTCGGGGCTCACGGTGGCGCAGCTCGTGTCGACCGCGTGGGCGGCCTCGTCGTCGTTCCGGGGCTCCGACAAGCGCGGCGGCGCCAACGGCGCCCGCATCCGCCTCCAGCCGCAGCGCGGCTGGACGGTGAACGAGCCCGACAAGCTCGGGGTCGTCCTCGCCAAGCTCGAAGAGGTCAAGGCGGCGTTTGACGCCGCGCAGACCGGCGGCAAGCGCGTCTCGCTGGCCGACCTCATCGTCCTGGGCGGCGCCGCCGCGGTCAAGAAGGCCGCGAAGGACGCCGGGTTCGACGTGGAGGTGCCCTTCTCCCCCGGCCGCGTGGACGCGACCGAGGAGCAGACCGACGCGGACTCGTTCGCGCCGCTGGAGCCGACCGCCGACGGGTTCCGCAACTACCTCGGGAAGGGCCACCGCATCCCCGCGGAGTTCCTGCTCGTGGACAAGGCGAACCTGCTCACGCTGACCGCCCCGGAGATGACCGTCCTCGTCGGCGGCCTGCGCGTCCTGGGCGCGAACTTCGAGGACGCGAAGCACGGCGTCTTCACCGACCGCCCCGGGCAGCTGACCAACGACTTCTTCCGGAACCTCCTGGCGCCGGGCGTCACCTGGTCGGCCGCCGAGGACGGGACCTACGAGGCGCACGATGACGCCACGGGCGAGTCGAAGTGGACCGGCACCCGCGTGGACCTGCTGTTCGGCTCGAACTCCGAGCTGCGGGCCCTCGCCGAGGTGTACGGCAGCGACGACGCCGCCGAGAAGTTCGCGAAGGACTTCGCGGCCGCGTGGGTGAAGGTCGCGAACCTCGACCGGTTCGACCTGCGCTAGCAGGCGAGTGACAGCCGCCGGGCCCGTTCGGGCCCGGCGGCTGTCGCGTGTGCGGCGTCTCGCACCCGGCGCCCTGACTCGCGCCGACCCGCCCCCGCAGCCTCACATGGACGCGCAGCGCTCCAAAAGCACCGGGGCACCGGGGCCGTCGAGTTCGTCGCCGTAGGCGGCGCGGCCGGTCATCGCCATGACGAGGGCGATGGTGCGGCCGGAGACCAGCGGGCCGTCACCGGCCGTGAAGGGCCCGTCCGCGGCCTCCAGCCGCAGGCCCGCGGCGCGCTTGCCGGAGGGGACGGTCATGTTGGTGCGCTGGAAGTAGTCGGCCACCGCGGTCACGGTGGCGGTCGGGTGGTCGCGGCGGATGCCGAGCGGCCGGCGCACGTCCTCGCCGTGGACGACGATCTCGCCGAGCACGGCCTTGAGCGGCAGCGGCCGGGTGGTGCTGGCGACCGCGGCCTTGAACTGCGCCAGGGTGTCGGCGGCGGAGTCGCCGAGCCGGCGGCGCAGCTGCATGTCGGACTGCGCGTCGAAGTCGAAGCGGTGCTTGATCACCCCTGCCATCCAGTGGCCCCAGTCGAGGCTGGCCCCGGCGGTGAGGTGGGCGAGGACTTCGCGGACCGACAGGCCCGCGCACAGCGAGGGCGTGGTCCACGCCGCGGGGTCGAGGCCGTCGAGGTCGTCGGCGAGGGCCTGGCGTTCGGTGAAGATCGCGCTCCAGAGCTGCTTGCGCGACAGGTCGGCGTGGGTCACCTGGTCTCCGTTCTCTCGCGGTGCAGACGACGCGGCCGGGCGCGATTCATCGCCGCGCGCCTCAGCCGAACTCGCTGAACGGGGGCGCGTACGCGAACGTGCCGCGCAGCCCCTCGTCCCAGGCGCTGAGGGTGCGGATCTGGAAGTAGGGGCCCCATTCGGGGTGCTCGGGGACGACCCCGTGGTCGGCGGCGGGCACGAATCCGAAGCGGCCGTAGAAGGCCGGGTCGCCCAGGAGGATCACCGCGGGCTCGCCGCAGGCGTCGGCGGCCGCGAGGGCCGCGTGCATGAGGGCGGAACCGATGCCGCGGCGGTGGAGGGCGGGGTCGACGCCGATGGGGCCGAGGCCGAGGACACGGGCCTCGCCGACGGTGCCGTAGGTGGAGAGGACGTGGCCGGCGGCCTCGCCGTCCACTTCGGCCACGAGAGAGTGCCGCGGGTCCCAGGCGGCGGTGCCGCGCAGGGCGTCCACGAGGTCGGCCTCCCCGCCGGAGGCGTGCGGGAGTCCGGCGAAGGCGGCGGTGTGGAGGGCGTGGACGGCGTCGCGGTCGCCGTCCCTCTCGCGTCGGATGAGTGTCACCGCCCGAGTATGCCCGCTCAGGGCCGCCCGGCGGCGAGGATGGCGCGGGCGCGGCCGAGCATCGCGGGGTCGACCATCTCACCGCTGGGCAGGGTCGCCACTCCCCCGCCGCCGTCCGCGGCGCCGCCGAGGGCCGCGACGACGGCCTCGGCCCACGCGGTCTCCTCGGGGTCGGGCGCGAAGACCTCGCGGATGACCGGGAGCTGCTTGGGGTGCACGGCGGTGCGCCCGCGCAGGCCCAGGGCCCGGCCGCGCTCGGTGTCGGCGCGCAGGCCGTCGAGGTCCTGGATCCGCGGGTAGACCGAGAGCATCGGGGCGGGCAGGCCCGCGGCGCGGGCGGCCACGAGGAGGCGGATGCGGGCGTGGTCGAGGACGGCCTCGGCGGTCGAGCCGAGGTCGGAGGCGAGGTCGGCCTCGCCGAGCGCCAGCGCGGCCACGGCCGGGTGGGCGGCGATGGGTCCGGCGTTCTGGAGGCCGCGCGCCGACTCGACGAGCGCGGTCAGCGGCAGGCCCTGCGCGAGGGAGGCGATGACGCCGAGGTCCTCGGGCGCCTCGACCTTGGGGATGCGCAGGCCCACGTGCGCGCCGGTGGCGCGGACGGCCCGGATCTCGTGGTCGGCGCCCACGTTGACGCGGACCTGGACCTCGGGGCCGCCGGTGCGGGCGGCGAGCCAGGCGGTGACGTGGTCGAGCGCGGCGGCCTTGGCGGCGTCGGCGACGGCGTCCTCCAGGTCGAGGATGACGACGTCGGCGCCGGAGGCGGCGGCCTTGTCGAAGCGGTCCGGGCGGTCGCCCGGCACGTAGAGGGCGCTGACCGGGTTCATACGATCCCCTTCTCCCGCAGTCGTTCCAGCTGCTCGCGGGTGACGCCGACCTCGGCGAGCACCTCGTCGGTGTCCTGGCCGTGGCGGCGCCCGGGCCAGCGGATCGCGCCGGGGGTCCCCGAGAGCCTGAACAGGACGTTCTGCATTCTGACGGGCCCGAGCTCGTCGTCCTGGACGGTCTGGACCGTGCCGATCGCCTGGTACTGCGGGTCGGCGAGGACGCCGCGCACGTCGTAGACGGGGGCGACGGCGGCCTGGGCGTCCTCGAACGCGGCGACGACCTCGGCGGTGGGGCGGGCGCCGATCCAGGCGGCCACGGCCTCGTCGAGTTCGTCGGCGTGCTCGGCGCGGGTGTGCCCGGAGGCGAACCAGGGCTCGGCGACGAGGTCGGCGCGCCCGACCAGGCGCACGACCCGTTCGGCGATGGACTGGGAGCTGGTGGAGACGGCGACCCATTCGCCGTCGCCGGTCTTGTAGACGTTGCGGGGCGCGTTGTTGACCGAGCGGTTCCCGCTGCGCGGCTGGAGGACCCCGAGCTGGTCGTAGGCGGTGATCTGGCCGCCCAGGAGCATGAGGATCGGCTCGATGATGGCGAGGTCGATGACCTGGCCGGCGCCGTCGCGGTCGGCGGAGCGGAGCGCGACCATGACGGCGTACGCGGTGGCGAGCGCGGCGATGCCGTCGGCGAGGCCGAAGGGCGGCAGGGTGGGCGGCCCGTCGGGCTGGCCGGTGAGGGCCGCGAAGCCGCTCATGGCCTCGGCGAGGCTGCCGAAGCCGGGGCGGCCCGAGTAGGGGCCGGTCTGGCCGAACGCGGTGACGCGGGCGACGACGAGGCGCGGGTTGGCCTCGTGGAGCCGGTCGGGGCCCAGGCCCCAGCGTTCGAGGGTGCCGGGCCGGAAGTTCTCGATGAGCACGTCGGCGTCGGCGGCCAGGCGCAGCAGCAGTTCGGCGCCCTCGGGGGTGCCGAGGTTGACGGTGACGGTGCGCTTGTTGCGGCCCAGCGTCTTCCACCACAGGTTGACGCCGTCCTTGGAGGGCCCGTGGCCGCGCGCGGCGTCGGGCTTCGTCGGGTGCTCCACTTTGATCACGTCGGCGCCGAAGTCGCCGAGGAAGGTCGCGGCGATGGGCCCGGCGAACAGGGTCGAGACGTCGAGGACCCGCAGGCCCTCCAGCGGCGCGGTCATGCGGTCTCCTCGCTCCTGGATGGATCGTCACTGGGAAGGCCGTCGCCGGGCAGGTCCCAGGCGATGCGGAAGCCGATGCTGGCGGAGCGTTCGAGTCCGAGGCCCGGCAGCAGGAACTTGAGGCTGAACCCGGGGTCCTTGAGGCCGCCGTCGGTGTACCAGTCGGAGCCTTCGGAGCGGTGGTCGCTGCCGCCCTTGAGCATCGCGAAGCGGGTGACGCCGTCGGAGTGCTCGCTCTCGGTCCAGTTCCACACGGCCGGGCGGCGGCGGGTGAAGCCGGGCGCGGCGGCGGCGAGCTGCCATTCGAACTCGTCGGGCAGGCGGGCGCCGGCCCACGCGGCGTACGCGCGGGCGTCCTCGATGGACACGCCGGTGACGGGCGCGGCCGGGTCGGCGTCCTCGGTGCCGGTGAGGAACCGGTGCGGGACCTGCGGTTCGTAGCCGCTGCGGTCGAGGAACAGCCGGTACTGCAGGAGCGAGACCTCGTTGGCGGCCACGGCGACCGGGCCGGTCTCGGCGGTGAGGACCGCTTCGCGGTCGTCGTGGAGGCGCGGCGGGAGCGGCTTCCACTCCTCGACGTAGGGGGCGCCCTGGTAGAAGCCGGTCTCGCGGCGGCGGAAGGCGACGGTGAGGTCCCGGCGCCCGGCCGGGACGCGGATCGCGGTGTTGGGCGGGATCTGCAGTGCGGAGGGCTTGGGCCGCAAGCGGACCGCCTCGCGGGCCGGGAAGGTCGCGTCGGTCGCGCCGGGGTCGGCGGCGGCCTCGGCGAGGAGCGCGTCGAGCCAGGCCGGGCGCTCGGCGCCGGGGGCGAGGTCGAGGACGCCGGTGACGCCGCGGGCGGGGACCTTGACGGCGCCGGCGACCTCGGTGCCGGCGGTGACGTCGTAGCGGGGGCCGGTCGCGGGCGCGGCGAGCGGGTCGCCGACCCAGTCGAGGTCGCGCCGGTTCACGATCGTCCACAGTGTCACGTCGCCGCGGGTCCAGCGGGAGGCGTAGACCCCGGCGGCGACCGCCTCGGGGGTGGCGCCGTCGAGCGGCGCCCACTCGCCCTCCACCAGGACGTCGGTGGCGGCGCGCTGGACGCGGAGCATCCGGCGCAGCGTGGCCTCGTCGCGGCGGTTCCAGCCGACCCAGACGCCGAACACGGCGTCCCACACCAGGACGCCGGTGCCGTTCATCCACGCGGACTGGAGCTCCCCGGAGTGGTCGCGGTTCCAGCGGCGGACCGAGTGCATCATGTGGCGGCGCTCGTACCAGTGGGCGCGCTGCACGCCGGGGGCCTCGGAGTCGGCGAACCACTGGGCCCACGACAGGAGGTGGTCCTCGATGCGCGGGTTGGCGACGCGGGACTCGCCTTCCAGGACCCATCCGGCGAGGGCGCGGGTGAGCGCGGCGTCGCCTTCCTTGAGGGTGTCGAGGAAGACGCCGTCGGCGTCGAGGTCGCGCATGAGGTCGGCGAGCTCGTCGGCGTCGCCGCGGCCGGTGCGCCGGGTCCCGGTGTCCCACGGGTTGTAGTCGACGAAGACGCGCAGGCCGAGGTCGTGGAAGCGGCGCACCAGGTCGGCGAGGCCGGGCACGTCCCGGTAGAAGTCGAACTGGTTGCGGTCGTCGATGCCGATGACGGGGTAGGCGTGCCAGAGGACGAGCCCGTCGAGGCCGCCCTGCGCGGCGACGGACTCCAGGAACCGCTCGGGGGTGAACCGCTGCTCGGCGTGGTCGAACAGGCGCTCGTCCCACAGCCAGACCTGGGCGACGGCGTGGGCGCGCGCGGCCCACCGGACGGCGGGGTCGTCGTACGCCTCGCCGCTGTAGGCGAGGCGGGCGCGGGCCTCGTCGCGCCAGGCGGCGAGGTCGGCGCGCCAGGCGGGCCAGTCGGCGGGGTCGTCGGGGGCGGCGAAGATCTTGGCGATGTCGCCGGCCGCCGGGTCGATCCGGCCGCCGGGCGGCAGGGTCGTCGGGCGGTCGATGGGCCGGGGCACCAGCGGATCAATGGTGTTGGTGGCGGCCTCGTCGGGATCAGCGTGCGTCACGGAACGCCCGCACCTCCTCCAGGGTCGGAATGGACGGGACGGCGCCCTTGCGCTGCACGGCGATGGCCGCGGCGGCGGTGGCGAAGCCGGTGGCGGCGACGAGCGCCTCCAGGCCGGTGCCGTCGAGGGCGGCGGCGAGCGCGCCCACGAACGTGTCGCCGGCGCCGGTGGTGTCGACGGCGTCGACCTTGTGGCTGGGCACGGACACCGGGGTCTCGCCGGGCAGGCCCACGAGGGCGCCTTCGGCGCCGAGCGTGATGATGACGGCGCACCCGCGGCCGGTCAGGGCCGCCATCGGGTCGGCGCCGGGGCCGGCGAGGTCGGCGGCCTCGTGCTCGTTGACCACGAGCACGTCGACGCCGTCGAGGACGTGGTGCGGGACCTCGCCGCTGGGGGCGGCGTTGAGGACCACGCGGGTCCCGGCGGCCTTCGCGACCGCGACCGCCTCGGCGACGGTGCCGATCGGGGTCTCGAGTTGGAGGACGAGCACGTCGGCGGCGCCGATCGCCTCGCGTTCGGGTCCGGTGAGGTCGGTGAGGGCGGCGTTGGCGCCGGAGTCGACGACGATGGAGTTCTCGCCGCGGCGGTCCACGAAGATCGCGGCCGTCCCGGTGGGGGCGTCCACGCGCCGGTCCAGGAGGGTGATCCCGGCGTCGCGGGCTTCCCGGGCGAGGCGGTCGCCGGAGCCGTCGCGGCCGAGCGCGGTGATGAACCGGGTGTCGGCGCCCGCGCGGGCGGCGGCCACGGCCTGGTTGTTGCCCTTGCCGCCGGGGAAGGCGCCGAAGCCGAGCGACAGGACGGTCTCGCCGGGGGCGGGGATGCGCTCGACGTCGTAGACGAGGTCGAGGTTCGCGGAGCCGAGCACGACGACGGCGGTCATCGGGATACCTCCAGGGTGCGGGCGGCCAGGTCGGTGAAGCGGACGCCGGCGAAGCCGGGCACCGAGGTCGCGTACCGGTCGTCGATCGGGTCGGTCCACTTGCGCGGCAGGGCCTTCGCGCCGGTGAGCGCGCCCGCGACCGCACCGGCGGTGGCGCCGACGGAGTCGGTGTCCCAGCCGCCGGAGACCGCGAGCGTGATGGTGCGGTGCAGGTCGCCGTCGCCGCGCGCCAGCGCGAACGCCAGGAGCGCGGCGTTGTTGAGGACGTGGACCCAGTGGAGGTGCCCGTACTGGGCGTGGAGGGCGTCGACGGCGGCCTCGTCGCCGAGCGCGCCCGCGGCGAGGTCGGTGCCGAAGCGGATCGCGGTGGCGTAGCGGGAGTTCGGCGGGACCACCGACAGGCCGGCCTCGATGACGGCGGCGACCGGGGCGCCGGTGACGGCGGCGGCGGAGGCGGCCGCGGCGAACATGGCGCCGTAGACGCCGTTGCGGCCGTGGGAGAGGCGCGCGTCGGTCCAGGCGAGCACCGCGGCCTCGACGGGGAGTCCGGGGCGGGTCCAGCCGTAGAGGTCGGTGCGGATCTGGGCGCCGATCCAGTCGCGGAAGGGGTTGCGCACGGCCCGGGCCCGCTCGGGTTCGATGCCGTCGAGGAGGTTGCGGTAGGCGATGCGCTCGGCGGTGAAGACCCGGCCGCCGGGGAGGAGGTCGAGCCACGCCTGGGCGACGTGGTCGGTGGTGAAGGCGTCGCCGTGGCGTTCGAGGAGGGTGAGGGCGACGAGCGGGAAGTTGAGGTCGTCGTCCTCGGGCATGCCGTCGATGTTCTCGGCGAGGCTGGTGGGCCGCGACCGGCGGTTCCACGGGTGGGCGGCGGCGACGGCGGGGTCGAGGCCCCGCTCGGTGAAGTAGCCGTGCAGCGGCCAGTTGCCGGTGGACTTCGCGATGGCGCGGATGCCGCCGAGCGAGATCTTCTCGACGGGTTTGCCGAGGAGGCAGCCGGCGGCGCGGCCGAGCCAGGCGCCGAGGACGCGGTCCTCGACGTCGCCGGGCGCGGGGAGCTCGGGGGGTGCGGCGAACGCGAGGATCGCGCCGGGCTCGTCGGGTTCGCTCGCTCGCAGCGCTTCGGGGTCGGGCAGCGTGTCGAGTTCGGCGAGGAGGTCGCGGGCGAGCGCCCGGAGCGCCGCGGGGGCGGGCCGGGGGGTCGCGCCGGAGACCGGCGCCTGGGTGGAGCCGCCCGCGGTGGTCCAGCGGTCGCGGATCGCGGCGGCGTCGCGGCCGTCGAGGCGGGCGGCTTCGAGGGCGTGCGGGACGAGGTCCTCGGGCTGGGTCCAGGAGAGTCGGATCATGCGGCCGCTCCGGCGTAGGCGGTGCGGGCGGCGTCGACCTCGGCGGCGCGGCGCGCGTCGGCGGCCCAGATGTCGCGGGCGACGGCGGCGATGACGGGGCCGGTGGCGGTGACGTCGATGCGGGAGTTGCCGCTGACGTCCTCGACCCATGCGGCGGGCACGGCGCCGAGGCCGCCGAGGGCGCCCGCGATCGAACCGGCCATGACGGCGATGGAGTCGGAGTCGCGGCCGTAGTTGACGGCGCCGAGGACGGCGTCGCGGTAGTCGCCGCGGGCGGCGACGAGCATCCCGAGCGCGATCGGGAGCTCTTCGATGGCCTTGGTGCGGCTCGGGATCCGCGCGTCCATGGCGGGGGCGCGGTAGTCGGGGCCGACGGTGTCGTACGGCTCGACGGCGCGGCGCAGGTCGGCGAGGCCGGTGCGCCAGTCGGCGACGCCGCGGGCGGCCTCGACGACGGCGGCGATCGCGTGCTTCGTGCCGTCCTTGGCGAGGCGCAGCGCGGTGGCGACCACGGACTCGACGTCGGCGCCGGGGCGCATGGCCTCGGCGACGGCGGCGGCGTAGACCCCGGCGGCCTCGCGGCCGTAGGAGGACTGGTGGGCGCCGGCGACGTCGACGGCCTCGGCGTAGGCGGCCTCGGGGCTGCCTGCGTTGACGATGCCGATCGGGGCGGCGTACATGGTGGCGCCGCAGTTGACGATGTTGCCGACCCCGGCCTCGCGGGGGTCGATGTGGCCGTAGTGGAGGCGCGCGACGAGCCACTTCTCGGCGAGGAAGATCCGGTGGAGCAGCAGCCCCTCGGCCTCGAACTCGGGGATCCAGCGCTTCTCGCCGATGAGGAGCGGCACCAGGTGCGAGGCGATCGCGTGGGCGTCGAGGTGGCCACGCACGTCCGCGTAGACGTCGACGAGTGCGCAGGTCATGAGGGTGTCGTCGGTGATGTGCCCGTCGCCCTTGTGGTACGGGGCGATGGGGCGGGCGTTGCGCCAGTCCGTGTTGAACGGCGGCACGATCCCCTCGATGAAGCCGCCGTAGCGGGCCTGGATGGCCGCGGGCGTGTTCCCTTCGGCGGCGCCGCCGAGCGCGTCGCCCACCGCCGCGCCAGCGAGCGCGCCCGTCGCCTTGTCCACCAGGATGTCGCTCGACGGTTCAGCGTTCGGCGGCAGGGTCATCGTGTCTCCTCAGGTTCTGGTTCGGTGCCCGCCGGGGCCGCGGCCCCGGCGGGCGGAGGGTGTTCGTGCGGCGCTAGCCCAGGTCGTTCCAGCCGTCGGTGAGCTGCGTCTGCAGCTGCTCGACGGTGATCTCGTCCGCCAGGTACTGCTGGAGGGCGGGGGTCGCGTACTGGTCCTTCCACTGCGGGTAGTTCACGGCCGACTGGAACGGCGCGGCCGACAGGCCCTCGCCGGAGGCGAGGATCGCGTCCCAGCCGTTCTCGCCCGCGGTCTGCTCGGCGACGAGCTCGCGCGCGGTGTCCGAGGACGGGATGAGCCAGTCGCCCTGCGCGAGGGCGGCCTGGTGCTCGGCCTGCATGAAGAAGTCGATGAACGCGGCCGACTCCTCGACGTGCTCGGACTCGGCGGCCACCGACATGGTCTGCGGGTTGGCGGCCTGGACCGCGCCGGCGGTGCCCGCGAGCGGGGGCAGGACGGCCCAGTTGAAGCCCTCGGGAGCGGACTCGGTGATCTGCTGGGCGATGTAGTTGCCCGCCACGTACATCGGGTACCGGCCGTCGAAGAAGCCGGGCAGGACGTCGGAGCCGGACTGGGTCAGCGAGACCGGGTCGAGCGATCCGTCCTCGTAGGCCATGGCGTGGATGCGCTCGGGCACGGCCAGCTCGTTCTCGGCCACGTTGATCGCGTCGCCCTCGAAGTAGGTGCCGTCGAAGCCGAGCGAGAGGTTCATGACCGCGGCGGTGGGCTGCTGGAGGCCCCACCCGAGGCCGAAGCCGCCGTCGCCGCCGAGCTGGCCGGCGAGGGCCTGGAAGTCGTCCCACGACAGGCTCTCGCCCGCGGGGACCTCGACGCCGGCGTCGGCGAACGCGTCGGTGTTGGCGAAGACCACGTAGGACTGGAGCAGCGTCGGGGCGGCGACGATCGCGCCGTCCGAGGAGGTGACGGTGCCCCAGATGTCGTCCGAGACCGCGGACTTGGTGTCGTCGCTGAGCAGGTCGGTCAGGTCGGCGAGGTAGCCCTGCTCGGCGAAGCCCATGATGTCGGCGGACTCGTCGTGGATGACGTCGGGCGCGGTGCCGCCCTGGAACTGGGTCACGAGCTGGTCGTGCACGTTGTCCCAGGAGCCCTGCACGAGTTCGACCTGGACGTCGGGGTTGTCGGCGTTCCAGGCGTCGACGATCTCCTGCGTGGCGGCGATCGTGGTGTCCTGGTAGGCCAGCGACTGGAAGGTCAGGGTGACCTTCCCGCCCTCGTCCGAGTCGTCGCCGACCCCGAAGGCGGAGCAGCCGGTGAGCGCGAGGGGCAGGGATATGAGCCCTGCTACCGCGGCGACGCTGGCGCTGGTGCGAGTGCGCATTTCGTTCTCTCTTTCCATAGTGGTCGGCCCGGTCAGCCTTTGACCGCGCCGCTGAGGAGTCCGGCGGTGAGCCGTTTCTGGATGAGCATGAAGAACACGAGGCTGGGGACGCACGCGATGAGCGCGGCGGCGGCCAGCGGCCCGAGTTGGACCTGCCCCTCGGCGCCCACGAAGCGGGCGAGGGCGAGCGGCAGGGTCTGCATGTCCGGGTCCTGGATGAGCACGAGCGCGAAGAAGAACTCGTTCCAGGAGTTGATGAAGGTGAACAGGCTGGTCGCGACCAGGCCGGGCGCGAGGAGCGGCAGGACGATCTTCACGAGGGTCTTGAACCGGCCGGCGCCGTCGACGGCGCTGGCCTCTTCGAGTTCGACCGGGATCGCCGAGACGTAGCCCTGGAGCATCCACAGCGCGAAGGGGAGCGCCCAGACGGCGTACACCAGGACCAGGCCCAGCAGCGTGTTCACCAGGCCGATGTCCTTGAGCAGCAGGAACAGCGGGATGATGATGAGGATGAACGGGAAGACCTGCGAGAGCAGGATCCACCCGGTGGCGACGGCCCGCAGCCTGGTGCGGAACCGGACCAGGGCGTAGGCCGCCGGGAGCGAGACGGCCGTGACGATCACCGTGGTGGTGACCGCCGTGAGCAGGCTGTTGGCGGCGGCCTGGAACAGGTCGGCGCGCTCGATCGCGGCGGTGAAGTTGTCGAAGTTGAGCGACCGCGGCAGGAACGACGGGTCGGGCGAGCGGATCTCGCGGTCGGTCTTGAACGCGGTCGTGAGCAGGAAGACCAGCGGGAACGCCAGGAAGCACATGTACGCCAGGAGCGCCAGGTACTGGAGCGGGCGGGCGACGGGGTTGCGCATGGATCGGGTCATGAGTTCCGGCTCCGCATCTGAGCGCGCAGGTACAGGATCAGGAAGGCGCCGATGAGGACGACCATGACGTTGCCCATCGCGGCGGCGTAGCCGAAGTTGCCGTACCGGAACGCCTCGTTGTAGGCGAACAGGCTCGGCAGCATCGTGGTCCCGCCCGGGCCGCCCGCGGTCAGGACGAACACGAGCGCGAACGAGTTGAAGTTCCAGATCAGGTCGAGCGTGGTGATCGCGGTGATGATCGGGCGCAGCGCCGGCAGCGTCACGTGCCAGAACCGGCGCCAGGTGCTCGCGCCGTCGATCGCGGCGGCCTCGTTCAGCTCGGCGGGCACCGACTGGAGCCCGGCCAGGAGCGTGACCGTGGTCTGCGGCATCCCCGCCCACACGCCGACCACGATGACCACCGGGAGCGCGATCGCCGACTCGCCGAGCCAGTTGATCGAGGACGGCAGGCCCAGCGAGGCGAGCGTGCGGTTGACGGGCCCGTAGTTCGGGTTGAGCATGAGCTGCCACATGATCGCGATGATGACCGGCGGCATCGCCCACGGGATGAGCGCGAGCGTGCGGGCGAGCCAGCGCAGGCGCAGGTCGAGGTTGAGCAGCAGCGCGAGCCCGAGCGAGGCCAGGAACTGGAGGATCGTCACCGCGAAGGCCCAGATGAGGCCGATCTTGAACGAGTTCCAGAACAGCTCGTTGCCGGCGAGCGCGGTGTAGTTGTCGAACCCGTTGAAGTGCGTCTCCGCGTTGAGCCCGGCCTCGGCGTCGGTGAAGCCGAGGAGGACGCCGTACACGAGCGGGTAGACGCTGAAGAGCATGACCGGCAGGAGCGCGGGCAGGACCAGGAGCCACGCGTCGCGGCCCTCGGTGCTCTTGCGCCGCTTGGGCGCCCGGGGTGATGCGGGTGCGGCGAGCGCGGTCATGCCGGGCCTCCGGTGGATTCGCGGATCGAGAGCGCCGGGGGGATCACGATGCGGCTGACGGGGGCGTCGGGTTCCTGGATGCGGCGGATGAGGAGCTTCGCGGCGGCCTTGGCGCGCTTGGCCGAGCCGAGGTCCACCGAGGTCAGCGAGGGCGTGGCGAGTTCGGCGGCGTCGGTGTCGTCCATGCCGACGACCGCCGTGTCCCGGGGGACGCGGACCCCGGCGGCGGCGAGCTCCTTGAGCGCGGCGACGGCGAGGAGGTCGTTGGCGCCGATGATCGCGTCGGGGCTGGCCTGGCCGAGGAGTGCGGCGGTGGCCTTGCGCCCGGCCCGGTAGGTGAACGCGGTCGCGGTGACCTGGAGTTCGGAGGAGGTGGGGAGCCCGTACCGCTCGATCGCCGCGAGGTAGCCGGCGAGGCGGGCGGAGCCGGGGACGGTGTCGACCGGGCCGTTGACGAGCGCGATCCGGCGCCGGCCCTGGGCGACCAGGTGCTCGACGGCGAGGCCGATGCCGGTGGCGGAGTCGGCGCGCACGTTGTCGAGTTCGACGTCGGCGGGGAGGGTGCCGATGACGACGATCGGGAGGCGGCTCGACTTCATGGCCTCGACGAGGTCCTCGGTGATGCGCAGCGGGCTCATGAGGAGCCCGTCGGCGTAGCCGCGGTTGAGGCTGGTGACGAGGTCGATCTGGGAGGCGGGGTCGCTGCCGGTGGAGGAGACGACGAGCCGGTACCCGGCCTTGGCGACGATCCCGGTCACGGTGCGCATCATCTGCACGTAGACGGGGTTGCCGACGTCGGCGACGGCGAGGGTGATCTGGTCGGTGCGCCCGGTGCGCATGGTGCGGGCGCTGGCGTGGGGGACGTATCCGAGCTCGGCGGCGGCCTCGCGGACCTTGCGCGCGAGGTCTTCGCTGGCGGAGCCGCCGTTGAGGACCCGCGACACGGAGGACACGGACACGCCGGCCTTGGCGGCCACGAGCTGGAGGTTGGACTTCGGTGTCTCAGCCATCCTCATCCCTGCAGATAGGAGGGGTTTGGGAACGTTCTTAAGAACGTTTCCAAGAACGATATCAGAGGAATTTCGGATCGCAACACGAGTCACAACAGTTTCCTGGCGGGCGGGCGGGTTCGCAGGTGAAGACGCGAGAACGCGCCCCCGGAGGAGTCCGGGAGCGCGTTGCGGAAGCGCGGGTCCTAGGCGGGCTGGGCGGCGGCCTCGGCGCGGAGGAAGTCCTCGCGCTTGCGGTGGTGGAACCAGAACGGCGCGAGCGGCACGACGGCGCACACGAGCGCGAGGAGCGTGGTCCCGAAGCCCCAGCCGAGGCGGCGGCGCACGAGGAGGGTGGAGCCGCACAGCAGCACGAACAGGGCGCCGTGGAGGGAGCCGAGCGGCATGACCAGGTCGATGTCGGAGACGCGGCTCAGGCCCGAGCCGAGGACGAGGAGGAGCACGAAGGACCAGCCTTCGGCGAGGGTGAGCATCCGGTACAGGAAGACGGGGTTCTTGGCCACCGCGGGCTCCTTTCAGAGTGTTTCCGCGCCGAACCTAGCACCGGCCGCCCGCGCGGACCCCGGTGCGGAGCGCGCCTGCGCCCCAGGCCACGCGGGCTTGCTTGACGGACCGGCCCGCCTCGGTGTATGAATGAAGCGTTATATAACCGAAGGAGTATGCAATGGTGGTGTCCTCGATCTTCGAGGTGCTGGCGCTGCCGGTCCGGCAGGCGATCGTCGAACGGCTCCGCGAGGGGCCGCGGACCGTCGGCGAGCTGGCCGAGGGCCTGGGGCTGAGCCAGCCGCTCGCGTCGAAGCACCTGCGGGTGCTGCGGGATTCGGGGTTCGTCAGCGTCCGCGCGGAGGCGCAGCGACGCTGGTACGAACTGCGGCCCGAGCCGCTGCGCGAGGTCGACCGGTGGCTGGAGCCGTACCGCTGGATGTGGGAGTCGCGGCTCGACCGGCTGGGAGACCGCCTGGACGCCATGGCGGCCGAAGAGGACGCCGCAGCAGCCCCTGCAACGGAGACCGCAACCGACGAGGAGAAGGACCGATGACCGACACCGAACTGCTCACCGACCGCGACCGGCCGGCCGTGAAGGTCGAGCGCCGCTACGACCACCCGATCGACCGCGTCTGGCGCGCGGTGACCGAGCAGGAGCACCTCGCGCAGTGGTTCCCGTTCGGCGCCGACCTCGAGCTGCGCGCGGGCGGGAAGGCCGACTTCGGCGAAGGGGGCACGGGCGAGGTCCTGGAGGCCGACCCGCCGCGGTTCCTCGCGTTCACGTGGGGCGACGACAAGCTGGAGTTCACACTGGCCGAGGACGGCGACGGGACCCTGTTCACGCTGGTCCACGGCTTCGACGACAAGCCGGGGGCGGCGAGCTTCGCGGCCGGCTGGGAGCTGTGCATGGGCGCGCTCGCGGAGGTGCTGGCCGACCGGAAGCCGGGCGAGGCCGGGCGCGGGGTCGCGCGGCACGAGGAGCTGGCGTCGCGGTTCGGGCTCGACCGGCCGCAGGTCACGACCACGGCGGACGGTTGGACGGCGTCGTTCGAGCGGCAGTTGACGTGCCCGGCGCAGGCGGCCTGGGACCTGTTCTTCGGCGGCCCGGGGGCGGCGCCCGGTCCGGGCGAGGAGTTCCGGGCCCCGCAGGCGACCGCAGTGCTGCTCGGCGTGGTGGTCGAGTGCGACGAGCCGAAGTCCTTCGCGTTCGCGGTGGCCGCGGACGAGCCGGGCGAGGAGGTCCGGCTGCGCTTCGGGGAGGGCACCGGCCACGGCGCCCGCCTGTTCCTGGAGGTCGCCGGCACCGACCCGGCCGAGCTGGACGCCGCGGTGGAGCAGTGGGGCGACGGCGCGATCGCCCGCGTCGCCGCCGAGGCCGCGAAGCTCGACGCGTAGCAGACGCGAGGAGGGCTCCCGCCGGTTCCGGCGGGAGCCCTCCTCGTCTGTGCTTACAGCGCGCGGCTCTTGAACGAGCGCAGCCGCAGGCTGTTGCCGACCACGAACACGCTCGAGAAGGCCATGGCCGCCCCGGCGAGCATCGGGTTGAGCAGGCCCAGGGCCGCGAGCGGGATCGCCGCGACGTTGTAGGCGAAGGCCCAGAACAGGTTGCCCTTGATGGTGCCGAGGGTGCGCCGCGCGAGCCGGATCGCGTCCGCCGCACCGCGCAGGTCGCCGCGGACGAGCGTCAGGTCGGCCGCCTCGATGGCGACGTCGGTGCCGGTGCCCATCGCCAGGCCGAGGTCGGCCTTGGCGAGCGCGGCGGCGTCGTTGACGCCGTCGCCGACCATGGCGACGGTCTTGCCCTGCTCCTGGAGCCGGGTCACGGCCGCGACCTTGTCCTCGGGGAGCACTTCGGCGATCACCTCGTCGATCCCGACCTCGGCCGCGATGCGCTCGGCGACGGCCCGGTTGTCGCCGGTCAGCAGGACCGGCGTCAGCCCGAGGGCCTTGAACTGGGCGACCGCCTCGCGGCTGGTCGGCTTGACGGTGTCGGCGACGACCAGGACCCCGCGGGCCTCACCGTCCCAGGCCACGGCCACCGCGGTCTTGCCGCCGCGCTCGGCCTCGGCCTTGGCCTCGGCGAGCGCCGGGTCGAGGTCGAGGGTCCAGTCCCGGAGCAGGGACTCGCGGCCCACGACCACGTAGTGGCCGTCGACGACGCCTTGGACGCCCTTGCCCTCGACGTTCTGGAAGTCCTCGACCGCGGGCAGCGGCCCGTCAGCGGCGGCGCCCTTCGCGATCGCCTGCGCCACCGGGTGCTCCGAGGCGTGCTCGATCGCACCGGCGAGCCGCAGCAGCTCGGCCCGGTCGACGCCCTCCGCGGGGAGGACGTCCACGAGGGTCATCTTCCCGGTGGTGACGGTGCCGGTCTTGTCGAGCACGATCGTGTCCACTTTGCGGGTGGACTCCAGGACCTCCGGGCCCTTGATGAGGACGCCCATCTGGGCGCCGCGGCCGGTGCCGACCAGCAGCGCGGTCGGCGTGGCGAGGCCGAGGGCGCACGGGCAGGCGATGATGAGGACCGCGACGGCGGCGGTGAAGGCCGCGGCGGCCGGGAAGCCGGCGCCGAGCCAGAACCCGAGGGTGCCGACCGCGATCGCGATGACCACCGGCACGAAGAACCCCGAGACGCGGTCGGCGAGGCGCTGGACCTCGGCCTTCCCGGACTGGGCCTCCTCGACGAGGCGGGCCATCTGGGCGAGCTGGGTGTCGGCGCCGACGCGGGTGGCGCGGACGACCAGGCGGCCGCCGGCGTTGACGGTGGCGCCGGTGACCGCGTCGCCCTCGCCGGCCTCCACGGGCACCGACTCGCCGGTGAGCATGGAGGCGTCGATCGCGGAGGTGCCCGAGACGATCACGCCGTCGGCGGCGATCTTCTCCCCCGGGCGGACCACGAACTCGTCGCCGACCGCGAGCTGCGCGATCGGGACGCGGGTCTCGGCGCCGCCGCGCAGGACCGCGACGTCCTTGGCGCCCATCTCCAGCAGGGCCCGCAGGGCCGCGCCGGCCCGGCGCTTCGAGCGCTTCTCGAAGTAGCGCCCGGCCAGCAGGAACATCGTGACGCCCGCGGCGACCTCGAAGTAGAGGTTCCCGGCGCCGTCGTTGGGTTCGACCTTGAACTCGAACGGGTGGGTCATGCCGATCTCGCCGGCCGTCCCCCAGAACAGGGCGTACACCGACCAGGCGAACGCGGCGAGCGTGCCGACGGACACCAGCGTGTCCATCGTGGCCGCGCCGTGGCGCAGGTTGGTCCAGGCGGCCTTGTGGAACGGCCAGGCCGCCCACGCGATGACCGGCCAGGCCAGCGCGAGCGAGAGCCACTGCCAGTAGTCGAACTGGAGGGCCGGGGCCATCGACATGGCGATGACCGGGACCGACAGGACGATCGAGGCGATGAGGCGGTCGCGCAGGGAGTCGAGTTCGTGGTCGGGGCGGTCCTCGGGGGCGGCCTCGGGTTCGGGGGCCGCGGGGAGGGCGGCGGTGTAGCCGGTCTTCTCGACGACGGCGATGAGCTCGGCGGGGTCGATGCCGGCGGGGGCGTCGATGCGGGCCTTCTCGGTGGCGTAGTTGACGCTGGCGGTCACGCCGTCGAGCCTGTTGAGCTTCTTCTCGATCCGCATGGCGCAGGAGGCGCAGGTCATGCCGCCGATCTCGAGTTCGATGCGGTTCGCGGCGGCGGGGGCCGATGCCATGGGTCTGCCTTTCTTCTGCTCGGTGTTCGCTCGGTCGTTGGGGGCGCGGTCGTCGGAAGCTCAGTCGTCGTGGGCGTCGGTGCCGTCGTGGCCGTGCGGGGTCGCGGACTCGGTCGGCGCGGCGGGCGCGGTGCCGTCGGTGTCGAGGACGAAGGCCGCGGTGTGGACCTGGCCGTCGACCTGGAAGTCCAGGTAGAGGAGGTACGTGCCCTCGGTGGGCGCGGCGGTGGCGAAGGTGATGGCGGGGCCGGAGGTGGTGCCGGGCACGGGGTCGTCGCCTTCGGGGTGGACGTGCAGGTAGCCGAGGTCGCCTTCGCGGAGGGCGACGAGGTGGCCCCAGGCGCCGAGGTAGGGCTCCAGGGCGGTGACGGGCTCGCCGTCGCGGGTGACCTCGACGGTGAGTTCGGTGGTGGTGCCCGTGGCGAGGTCGCCGGCGAGGGTGACCTCGAAGCCGTCGACACTGGCGGTGCGGGTGATCGGGTTGTCGGCGCGGGGCGCGTAGTCGCCGGCGACCTCGACGGTCTGCGAGAGCGTCACGTCGAGTTCCTCGGCGGCGTCGCCGGGGACGAAGTCGGCGAAGACGCGGTAGGTGCCGGGCTGGGCCCAGGACCAGGGCAGGGACCAGGTCTCGCCGTCGAACTCGGGGTGGACGTGCCGGAACTCGGCGCCGTCGGCGCGGACGACGATGAGGTGGAGCTGCTTCTCGTGGGACTCGGTGTACTCGGTGAGGGGGGTGCCGTCGGGTGCGGTGATGCCGAAGGCGAGGACGCCGTCGGTGCCGGTCTGGGCGGGGGCGGCGACCTCGCTCATGAGGTAGCCGTCCTGCTCGATCGAGAGGCCGCGCACCGGGTCGGCCGCGTGGCCGCCGTGGTCTTCCATGTCCGTCTCCATGTCCATGTCGTGTTCGGGTTCGGTGTCGGCCAGTCGGTCTTCGACGGCGCTGTCGGGGACGGCCACGGCGGCGACCGCGTAGGCGCCCCCGAACAGCGCGGCGAGTCCGAGGCCGAAGGCGCTCAGTCGGACGGGGGTGTTCATGCGGCGCGCACCGCCTCGTAGCCGGCCTCGTCGACGGCGGCGATGACCGCGGCGTCGTCGATCTGCCCGGCGGCGGTGACGACGAGCCGGCCGGTGGCGGCGCTGACGTCGATCTGCGTGACGGGGCCGATCTTGCCGACCTCTTCGCGCACGGACATCTCGCAGTGGCCGCACGTCATGCCGGTGACCTGGTACTCGATGACGCTCATGGCGGTTCCTCTCGCTCGATCATACCCCTGGAGGGTATCTCCTTGATCTGAATTTATACCCCCTAGGGGTATCGAGTCAACAGTCGGGTCCCACTTTTTCGCGCCGGGCCCGCGACGCGCGGAAACGCCCGCCGATTCCGCCGTGGGCGTAACGGGTGGAAACCTCGCGGGGCCGCGGCTTACCGTGGGGCATGGCTGAGACTTCCCCGAACCCGGTCGACGCGCCCGAGGCGACCCGACCGAGCCGCGCCCCGCGCGAGCCCCTGTGGCGCGACGCCCTCGGCGAACGGCTCCGGTCCGCCCGGCGCGAGCGCGGCGAGACCCTGAGCGAGACCGCCGACCGCGCGGGGATCTCCCCGCAGTACCTCTCCGAGATGGAGCGCGGGATCAAGGAGCCGTCGAGCGAGATGATCGCCGCCGTCGCCGGCGCCCTCGACACGACCCTCGGCGACCTGGCCCTCCAGGTCGCCGAACGCATCCTCCTGGACCGCAGTGTGATCGAGATCGAGCGCGCGGTCGCCGACCGCGCGGCGCCCCCGTCCGGCCCGGTGTGCCGGGCGGCGTACGCGCTGGCGGCCTGACCGGGAGGCCCGGGACCGGTCCCGGGCCTCCTCCTAGCTGGTCACGGTGGTGATGACGACCGTGGTCGCGACCGCCGCGATGGCGGCGTTCGTCGCGGCGATCGCGTTCCGCACCGCCTCGGCCGCCCACTGGCCCGCGACGATCTCGCCGGCCCGCTGCTCCAGGGCGGTCCACTTGAGCTCGTCGTACTTCAGGACCTGGTGCATGCTGCCGCTGGCGGCCAGGAGCGCGATGATCGCGCCGGTGCGCGGGTCGGGCTCCTCGCCGCCCACGAGCACGGCCTTGAGCCGCTCGCGCAGCTCGCCCTCGTGCCGGGCGTCGGCGGCGGGCCAGGTGGTGGAGCGGAACAGGCCGAGCACCTTCTTCGTGTCCCGCCGCACCAGGCCCTTGTCCACGAGCCGGTCGGCGACGGTCTCGCGGAGCTTCGTGCCGATCCGGACGAGCAGGTCCTGCACGGCGCGCGGCTTCGGCGCGATCGCCGCGTACGCGTCCGCGAGCAGCGGGTCCTGCGGCGCGGCGCCCTCCACGGCGTGGACCTTCGCGGTGCTCCACGCGCTCTGCTGCTCCTCGAAGCGCACGTCCCCGGCGAGCGCGAGGTCCATGAGGACCGCGCCGCCCAGCGGGTAGTACAGCGTGCCTTCGCCGGCGATGTACCCCTTCTCGTCGTCGAGCAGGAGCAGGAGGAGGTCTTCAACGATGAGCATCGGCAGAGTGTATGCGAATCCGGGCCCGCGCGAACCTTCCTACTGGGTCTCCAGGATGTTGTCGATGAGGCCGTAGTCCTTGGCGGCCTCGGCGGTGAAGACGCGGTCCCGGTCGGTGTCGACGCGCAGCGCCTCGACGGTCTGGCCGGTGTGGCGCGAGAGGATCCGCTCGATGCCGTCGCGGACTCGCACGACCTCGTCGGCCTGGATGATGAGGTCGGGGATCGTGCCGCGGCCCTGGGCCGCGGGCTGGTCGAGGACGATCCGCGCGTGCGGCAGGGCCGACCGCTTCCCCTCGGCCCCGGCCGCCAGGAGCACCGCGCCGACGGCCACGGCCTGGCCGATGCAGGTGGTCGCGATCTGCGGCTTGATGTAGCGCATCGTGTCGTAGACCGCGAGCATCGCGCTGGGGTCGCCGCCCTCGCAGTTGATGTAGAGGTTGATGTCCTTGTCGGTGTTGATCGCCTCCAGGTGCAGGAGCTGCGCGACCAGGGCGTTGGCGACGCCGGCGTCGACGGCGGTGCCGAGGTAGATGACCCGCTCGCTGAGCAGGTGCGAGTAGACGTCCATGACGCGCTCGCCGCGTCCCTGGTCGACGATGACGTTGGGGATCATGTAGCTGCTCATCGCGCTCCTCCTTCGGCCCGGACCCGCAGGCCGATGCCCGGCCGCTCCTTGGGGGCGATCTCGTCGAACGACGTCACGATCGCGTCGACGAACCCGTACTCGCGCGCCTCCTCGGCGCTGTACCAGCGGTCGCGCAGGGAGTCGTCGAAGATCCGCTCCACGGCCTGGCCGGTGTCCTCGGCGGTCAGCCGGAGCACGGTGTCCCTGGTGTAGCGCAGGTCGTTGGCCTGGAGTTCGATGTCGACGGCGGCGCCGCCGATCCCGGACGAGCCCTGGTGCATGAGGATCCTGGCGTGGGGCAGCGCCCGGCGCTTGCCCCTGGTCCCGGCCGAGAGCAGGAACTGGCCCGCGCTGCACGCGATCCCGAGTGCGAGCGTGGCGACGTCGCACGGCACGAGGCGCATGGTGTCGCGGATCGCGAGCATCGCCGGGACGGAGCCGCCCGGGGAGTGGATCCACAGCGAGATGTCGCTCGCGGGGTCGTCGATGGCCAGCGACAGCATCTGCGTCGCGAGCAGGGTCCCGTTGTCGTCGTCGAGCACGCCGTCGAGGACGAGCACCCGCTGCTGGTACAGCTCCCGCCGCACGCGTTCGGAGAACTGCTGCGGCCTGTTGTCTTCGCTCATGGCTCAACGGTGCGCGGGGGTGCTCCTCCCCCGCAACCGGATCCGCCCTGGGCGGATCCGCTCTCAGCAGCGCCGCGGAGGTCCGGCAGGGAGCTCCGCGGCGGCGCGCCCGCATGGGTGCGGGATTTTTCGCCCGAACCGCGTCATGGCCGACGTTCCGGTGCGTGTTCTGTGCGAGCGGGCCGGTCGGGCCACCACCAGTGTCCGGCCGGCCCGCGCCTCGGCGCGGATCAGGACGCGGGCGTGCGGGCCGTCCACTGGGTGCGCAGGGCCGTGAACATGGGCTTGCGGGACGGGGACTCGGTCAGGCCGCCGTGGAGCATCGCGCCGATCGCGGCCTCGGCCGCGGCGTTGTCGGCGGCGCTGACACCCTCGGCGACCATGGTGAGGACCTCGTCGGCCGCGGCGGCCACGAGCTCGGGGTCGCCCTTGCGGGCCGCGCGGGAGAACTCCACCGCGAGGTCCTTGTCGCTGTTGATGTTGCGCGCCGCGCAGGTGTGGAGCCGCTGCCCGTAGCCGGTGCCCTCGATCCAGCATTCGGCCATGAAGACGAGCGTCCGCGCCGGCTGGTCCCACCGCAGGTCGCTCCCGAGCAGCTCCGACAGCGCAGGCAGCTGCGTCGCCTGGGGATAGGTCGATTGGAGGACCGCTTCGGCGTGGGCGTCGGTGAGGTATCGATAGGTCATGTATGAACGGTATCCGGCCCGGCCCCCGTCGCCGCGCTCCGCCCGTTATCTACCTCGCCACGTGCGCGTGCGGAGCGACGGCGTCACACCCGCCCTGAGGGCCGCAGACCGTGCCTGAACTGCTATTTCACCCCGAATGCCCGGAACCCGGTCCCCGGAACGGGCGTATTCGAGAACCGGCCGACCCGGGGTGTCGCGCGCGCCGGACCAGTCCCGGTCCGCGGGGTGTCAGGCCAGGAGTCCGGAGAGGAGTTTCGCCAGCGCCCGCGGCCGGTGGTCGTCGTCTGAGGTGGTGAGGTCGCCCAGGAGTGCCGCGATGCGGGGGCGGTCGCCTTCGGCCGCGACGTGGGCGAGGTAGGCGGCGGCGTGGGCGGGCCGGGTCCCGGCGGCGCGCTCGTTGAGGGCGAAGGTCGCGGTGACGGCGTTGAGGAGGGCGAAGACCTCCAGCTTCGACCGGCCGTCGCCGGGGTGGTCGGCGAGGACGGCCAGGACATGGTCCAGGACCTCGATGCCGTTGGGGCCCAGTGAGGGGCGGGTGAGGACGAGTTCGGGCAGCCAGGGGTGGCGGGCCATGACCGCGTACAGGCCCTCGGCGACGGCGACGAGGTCGGCGACCGGGTCGCCGGTGGGGGGCGGGAGGGCGATGTCGGCGGCGGTCGCGTCGACCATGAGGTCGAGGAGGTCGTCGCGCCCGGACACGTACCGGTAGAGCGAGGCGCCGCCGGTGCCCAGCTCCGCCGCCACGTTGCGCATCGAGACCGTCTCCAGTCCGCCGCGGTCGGCGACCGCCAGTGCGGCGGCGGTGATCTCGGGGCGGCTGCGCACCGCGGGGCGGCCGGTGGCGGCCCGCTCGGGCCGGAGCCAGATCGGTTCGTCGTAGTCGGCCACGTCACTCCTCGGTCGTTTGCGAACACTGTACCCGAAGGCTAGACTTCGGGAACACTGTTCGCGAACTCCGAACCTGGAGGAACCATGGACCGAGAGCAGCCCCAGCCCCCGACCGAGCGCCGGACGCAGACCGAGCCTCGAGCCGAGCCGGTCGAACCGCACCTCGCCCCCACCGGATACGCGCGGAACGGCGAGGTCCGCATCGCCTACGAGGACTTGGGCGGCGAGGGGGGCGATCCGCTCCTGCTGGTGATGGGGTCGGCGGTGACCAGGTTCTGGTGGCCGGACGGACTCGTCAGGGCCCTGATCGACCGCGGCTTCCACGTGGTGGCCTTCGACAACCGCGACTCAGGGCAGTCCACGCACTTCCCGGCCTCGCCGGCGCATCCGGTGGCGGCCCTCTTCCGCAAGGAGGCCCCGGCCTACACGGGCGAGGACGTGGCGGACGACGCCGTCGCGGTGCTCGACGCGGTGGGCTGGTCCTCGGCGCACCTGTTCGGGCACTCGAACGGGGGCCTGCGCGCCCAGCGGATCGCCCTGCGCCATCCCGGCCGGGTCCGCAGCCTGGCCCTCTCCGCCTCGGTGTCCTCCGATGCGGGCCCGTGGAAGCTGCTGCGCCGCATCCGCTTCGGCACCGTCGCGAAGATGGCGCGCCTCCGCTACCCCGAGACCCGCGAGGGCGACCTGGCGATGGGGCTCGCGGTCTCGCGGGCCCTGGCCTCGCCGGGTTATGCGTTCGACGAGGCCGAAGCGCTGTCGCGCATCGAGAAGGACGTCTCCGGTTCGGTCAGGGATACCAACTCGATGGGCCGCCAGCACGGCGCCCACTGGTCGGGTCCGAAGCTCCACGCGATCGCGGTCCCCACCGTGGTCCTCCACGGCGACGGCGACCAGCTCCTGCGCACCGCGGGCGCCCGCGACCTCGCCGGGGCCATCGCCGGCGCCCGCCTCGTGGTGACGCCGGGCGTCGGCCACGACATCCCCGCACCGATGCACGAGGTCTACGCGGAGGAGGTGAGGGCCAACGCCGACAAGGCCGTCCGAACCTGAGCCGGGACCGCGACCTCCACCAGCGGTTCGCCGGTGGGATCGGGCCGGAGCGGATCCCGGGGCGCTGGGGCGCACCTGCCGCCCCGGCGGTTCGGCCCGGTCGTGGCGGGGCTCAGCGGGCTTCGGCGGGTTCCTCGGGTGCGCCTTCGATGCGGGCCGCGGGCCTGCGGGCGGCCGGGGTGATGAAGGCCGAGGCGAGGACGAGGACCAGGACGGCGATGAGGGCCGTGCGCAGGCCGTAGTGCTCGCCGAGGAAGCCCAGGGCGGGCGGGCCGACGAGGAAGGCCACGTAGCCGATGGTCGCGGCGAGGGAGACGCGGGCGGCGGTGTTCGGGCCGGAGTCGCCGGCGGCCGAGATGGCGACCGGGAACCCGAGTGAGGCGCCCAGGCCCCACAGGATCGCGGCGGCGCCCGCGACGATCTGGTTGTCCGCGAAGACGACCAGGGCCATGCCGACCCCGCTGACGAGCGCGCACGCGCACAGGACCGCGGCGCGGCCGAAGCGGTCCACGAGCCGGCCGCCGAGGAACCGCCCGATGGTCATCGCGGCGGCGAAGGCGGCGAAGATCCCGGAGCCGAGGGCGGCGTCCATGCCGTAGCCGTCGACCATGACCAGCGGGAGCCAGTCGTTCGCGGTGCCTTCGGCCATGGCCAGCGCGAGGATGACGCCTCCGATGAGCAGGAGCCGCGAGTCCTTCCAGACGGCGGCGCGCGGCGCGTCCACGGCGGTGTCGGCCGCGGTGCGCTTCCCCACGCCCGCGGGGACGGGCCGGATCGCGACGGCCAGTGCGGCGACCGCGATCGCGGCGGCGGTCCACAGGTGGAGGGAGACGGGGAAGGCGAGGGCGGTGAGCACCATCCCGGCGGTGGCGCCGACGACGGTGCCGAGGCTGAAGAAGCCGTGCATGAGCGGCATCGTGGAGCGGCCGAGTTCGCGTTCGATCTCGGCGCCTTCGATGTTGAAGGAGACCTCGCCGCCGCCCATGCCGAAGCCGAAGAGGCCCAGGCCGATCGCGACGACGAGCCCGGAGCCCAGGTGGGCGCCGGTGCCGATGACGGCCGCGCCGAACGCCATGGCGAGGGTCCCGGCGATCATGACCGGCCTGGTCCCCCACCGGGAGACGAGCGGTCCGGCGGCGAGGATGCCGGTCATCGAGCCGACGGAGAGCCCGAAGAGGATGAGGCCCATCTGGGCGGTGGAGGCGCCGACGAGGTCGCGCACGTCCGGGGTCCGGGTGACCCACGAGGAGATGGTGATGCCGGGCAGGAAGAAGAGCGCGGACAGGGCGTTCCTGCGGGCGGTGGGGGAAGCGGGCACGGGGGGCCTTCTCAGGACGGCGGCACGAGTCTGTACAACCGTACACACTTGCGGGGGCGTCTCGGATCGGGGCGCCGCGCGGGCTATGGCAGATTGGTCACATGGGCGGAACACGGCGCGAGGTCCCCAACGACCCCGGACGCAAGGCGCGCATCCTCGACGCCGTGCTCGACGTCGTCGCCGAGTCGGGCATCCACAGGACCACGCACCGCCGCGTCGCGGCCCGGGCCGGGGTGCCGCTCGGATCGCTCACGTACTACTTCGCGGGGCTCGACGACCTGCTGTTCCAGGCGTTCGCGCGCCTCGCCGACACCATGTCCGAGCACTACCGGGACTCGCTGGCGCGGGCGCGGACGCGCGCCGAGGCGGAGGCGGCGGTGGTCGAGCTCGTGTGCGGGCCCGAGTACGGGACCTCGCGGGAGATGACGCTCATCTTCGAGCTGTACGGGTACGCGAACCACCATCCGCAGGTCATGGCGATCGCCCGCGACTGGCTCCACCGCTCCCGCGAGAGCCTGCACCTCCATTTCCCCGAGCGGGTCTGCATGGCGCTCGACGTGCTCATCGAGGGATGGCCGATCCAGCGCGTCATCGAGGGCGCCCCGCTCGACCGGGGCCTGGTGGCCGCGACGGTCCGCGCGATCGTCGCGGGCCTCGACCCGGAGCCGTAGGGCCGCGGCGGGACGCCCGTCCCGCCGCGGCGCGGCTCAGCGCGCTTCGGCGACGGCCTTGACGCCCGCGAGCCAGGTGTCCACGCCCGCTTGCAGGGCGGCGCTGGGGACGAGCGCGGCGATGACGGGCCCGGCCAGGGTCTCCTCGCAGGACAGGAGGGTCCCGTCCGCGGCGGGCGCGGTGCGGTAGACGTGCGTGAAGTGCGCGCCGGCGCTGGTGCTCGCGTAGGTGAGGAGCCGTCCGGGTTCGACGGCGGCGAACGTGGAGGCGATCCGGTTCGGTCCGGCGCTCCAGGTGAAGGCGCCGCCGGGGCGGGCCGGGCCGTCCGATTCGACGCTGTGGACGTCGCCGCGCACGTGCGGCCAGCTCGCGACGTCGGCGAGGACCGACCACACGGTGTGCGGGTCGGCGTCGATGCGGATCTCCCCCGCGGCCTGGGTGGGCGCGTGCGCGTCGGTGCGCCCGTCGGCGACGGCGTCGAGGAGGGCGTCGAGTCCGGGTCCGGTGTAAAGGGCGGCGCCGAGCGGCGCGGCCCCGGTGTCGAGCCAGCCGTCCGGGTCGTCGAGGACGGCGATGCCGGCGGCGCCGGGCAGGTCGAGTCCCGCGGGGGCGGGCTCCTCGGCGAGGCCCGGCACGGGGCCGGGGGTGAGGGCGAGGACGGATCGGCCGTGCTCGCTCCAGCGCAGGATCCTGATGGCGCTCATGGCGCTCCCTTCGTTGTCGTACGTCGTACCGTACAAGGTACGCTAGAGTTCGCGCAAGCGGGATCGGGGCGGCACTAGAATCGGCGCGTGACTTCGCAACGTACGCCCGAACGACGATGGCCCGGTCCCGGCGCGCTGCTGCCGCTGCTGTGGCGGACCGCCGAGCGTCCGAGCCGCGGGAGCGGGCTGACCGTGGACGCGATCGTGGAGGCGGCGGTGGCGCTGGCCGACGCCGAGGGGATCGGCGCGGTGACGATGCGCAGCGTCGCCGAGCGGCTGGGCGTGGGCACGATGTCGCTGTACACGCACGTGCCGGGCAAGCAGGAGCTGAACGCGCTCATGCTCGACCGCGTGTTCGCCGACGCCGGCGAGGTGTCCGGCAGCGGCTGGCGCGAGCGGTGCGCGGCCGTCGCGCGGCAGGACCGGGACCGGTACCTGCGGCACCCGTGGCTGCTGGAGCTGCCGGCCGCGCGGCCCGCGTTCGGGCCGGGGGTGGCCGCGAAGTACGACCGCGACCTGGCCGCCCTGGAGGGGACGGGCCTGCGGGCGGCGGAGATGAACGCGGCGGTGATGTCGCTGACGAGCTTCGTCTACGGCGCGGCCCGGTTCCAGAGCCAGGCCCGCGACGACGAGCGCGACGGCCGCACCGAGCAGCGGTTCTGGCGGGAGCACGAGCCGTTCCTGCACCTGGTGCTCGACCCGGCGCGGTTCCCGACCGCCCACCGGGTGGCCGAGGAGGCCCGGCGCGAGGGGGACGCCGACCACGACTCCTCGTTCGAGTTCGGGCTCGAACGGCTCCTCGTCGGGATCGGCGACCTCATCGCGCAGCGCGCCTGAAGCCCCGGGCCGGAGCCGGGGGCGGTCCCCCGGCCCGCCTGGTCGGATCGTCACTCGATTCGCCTCGGGCGGGGTTTTCTCGACGGCCCGGGCGCCCGCCGAGGAGGCGGACGCCCGGGTCAGAGTCGATATCGTTCTGTCGCAGATGGCTGGATTCGCGGGGCGGACCTCGCGGGGCCGGACCGCGACTCGCCTGGTCTCACATGGCGAGATCGAGGGCGAGGGTGGCGACGGCGAGGCCGAGGAAGGTGAAGGTCCCGAAGGTCTCCTTCGGCCAGAAGTTCGCCAGGACGTGGGTGTGGACGGCGCAGGTCCAGAACAGGACCAGTCCGGCGGCGGCCGCGGTGCCGAGCAGTGGGAGGCCGGCGAGGCCGGCGAGGAGGCCGGCGCCGCCGAGGACCTTGAGGACGCCGATGGGGAAGACGAGCATCGACTGCGGCACGTGCGCGCCGTCCATGAGCGGCAGGATGACCTTGAGGCGGACGATGGCGCCGATCCCCGATCCGAGGTTGGCGAGGCCGCCGACGAGGACCAGGACGAGGTACAGGGTGGACATGGGAGTGCTCCTTGCGGTGGTCGGGTGAACTAAGTGAGGCGGGCCGCCGGCGGTGCGGCGGCCGGGCCGGATGCGGGCAGGGCCGGTCCCGCCCGCGGCCCGGAGGGCGGCGGGCGCGGGCGGGCCGCTACCGCAGCCGGGTGAGCTTCTCGGGGTTGGTGACGGCGTAGACGCCGGTGACGGCCCCGTCCTCGGGGCGCAGGTCGAGCATGAGGACGCCCACCGTGGCGCCGTCGCGGACCATGAGGGCCGACGGGGAGCCGTTGACGGGCCGGAAGCCGATCGCGAGCCCTTCCCCGCGGCGGAAGACCCGTCCGACCAGGAACGCGGCGATGCGCTCGGGGCCGTGCATGGGCCGGGGCCCGGCCGCGGGGGCGAGCCCGCCGCCGTCGCAGGTCAGCTCCACGTCGGGGGCCATGAGGCCGATGAGGGCGTCGAGGTCGCCGCCGGAGACGGCGGCCATGAACCGCTCGGTGACCTGCCGGTGGACGGCCGGGTCGACCGCGTACTTGGGCCGCCGGGCCTGGACGTGCGCGCGGGCGCGGTGCGCGGTCTGGCGGACCGCGGCCGGGGTGCGGTCGAGCATCGCGGCGATCTCGTTGTGGCCGTAGCCGAAGACGTCGGCGAGGACGAACACGGCGCGCTCGGCCGGGGTCAGCGACTCCAGGACCACCATGAGCGCCAGGGAGACCGACTCGACCAGCAGGACCCGGTCGGCGCCGTCGCCCTCGCGGGCGGCGCGGTCCCCGATCGGGTCGGGCGCGGAGGCGAGGGGTTCGGGCAACCACGGCCCGATGTAGGTCTCGCGGCGGCGCCGGATCGCGGCCTGCCGGGCGATGGCGGCGTTGACCGCGACGCGCACCAGGTAGGCGCGCGGGTGCCCGATCGGCGAGCCGTGCGAGCGCGCCTCCCAGGACAGCCAGGTCTCCTGGAGCACGTCCTCGGTGTCGGCGACGGTGCCGAGCATCGCGTAGACGATGCCGAACAGCAGCTCGCGGTGCTCGGTGAAGACCGCGGTGGGCGTCTGCGCCTCGGGTTCCATGTGCGCCTCCTCGATCGGCGGGTGGTGTCGCCGATCTGAGAGCGGTGCGGGGGCCCCGGATGTGACACCCGGGGGCCCGCTATGACCGAAGGCACAGCCCCGGGCGGGGCCGGGTCACTCGGTCCCGACGTAGATGAGGGACTTCAGGACGTACTTGCCCGGTTCGAGGATGCCCCGGAGCACCGGCAGGACGGTCGCGGGCCAGTACAGGTGCGTGCCGGGCATCGGCTCGATGAGGGACGCCTCGCGGCCGGTCCCGGAGTCGATGATCTCCGAGCGCAGGCCCTGGCTGGTGACGGCGGCCTGCGCCTCGCCGACCTGGGCGACGTGCCCGGACTTGGGGACGCACCAGCCGCCCTCGCCGGTGTGGAGGGTCCGGGCGGTGTCGACGACGTGCACGCGCGCGTGCCAGCCGTCCACGGCCGCTTCGAGGGAGGTCGTGATCGACACGTCGTCCCACGGCTGCCACTCGACGGTGAGGACGCCGTTCTCGTCGATGGTGCCCTCGTCGGAGTCCTCGCGGCCCCGCCAGTGCCGGCCGTCCTCGGACAGGAGCAGGGCGCCGTCGGGGACGGCCGCCTCCAGGCCGGGGCCGGGCGTGGTGTGGGAGAACGCGGCGAGCGAGGAGTACGCGAACTTGCCGTACGACGCCTGGCCGTTGCGCGCCCACGGGTGCCACGCCTGGCCGTTGAGGCGGGTGACGTGTCCGGCGCGGTCGCGCACGTGGACGGCCCGCGCGGCCTTGTGCGCCTCCACGACCGGGCCGGGGACGGTCTCCTCGGCGGTCCAGAAGGGATGGCCGGGTCCGGCGAGGAGCCCGGTGAAGACCTTCGTGGCCCACCACGGGGACCCGGCGGTGAGGTACTGCTCCACGACCGCGTCGTTGGGGTAGGAGTAGCCGACGGTCAGGCGCCCCTCGGTGTCGAGCATGGGCCGGCGCCACCACCAGTCGAGGTGGCGGCGCGCGTACCCGGCGGCCTCGCCCCACGGGACGGCCTCCACGTCGGCGGCGGCCAGCGCGCCCCACAGCGACGCCTGCGCGAACCGGTACCCCAGGCTCCGTCCATAGGGGACGGCGGCGCCGTCGGCGGCGAACCAGGAGCCGAAGCGGCGGGCGAACGCCACCGCGTTCTCCACGAACCGGTCGTCGCCGGAGAGTCGGGAGTGGAGCAGCGCGTAGGTGTGGAACGCGAAGGGGTTGTAGTAGTCGACGCGCCCGCCGAAGCCGTCCTCGAAGACCGAGTCGCCGAGCAGGAACTCCCCCATGCGGTCCAGGTGCGCGGCGGCGACGGCGGGGTCGTGCTTGACGCCGATCCGCTTGAGGCCGTGGCCGGCGAAGACCGGGAAGTAGTGCCAGTTGGTGTCGGCGACCTCGGCCGTGTAGGCGGCCGAGAGCCAGGCCGCGGCCTTGTCCTTCGCCTTGGGCTCCAAGGGCTCCCAGAGCTTCTCGGGGGCGGTGGCGAGGCCCCAGCCGACGGCGGCGGCCTCGACGCTGCGCTGGCCGGCGCCGGCCCCGACGTACCAGTCGTCGTCGGGGTCGAGGGCGCGGGCGAGGGCGGCGGCGAGGGGCGCCCAGACGGCGTCGGGGACGTGGTCCTTGGCGGGGGCGAGGCCCCAGAGGGGGCGGGTGAGCAGTTCGAACCAGTTCTCGCGGTGCGAGTGGTTGGACATGGTGACCGGCATGGCACCGGGGCCGCGTGCGGCCAGCTCCACCGCCGGGCGGCCGATCGCGAGCGCGGCGGCGCCCCATCCTGCGTGGCTCTGGTCCAGTGGTCCGAACGTGCGGTGCGGAGACGTCACGCTGGCAGACGCTATCAACGCCGGGCCTGCGCCGCAACCCCGCCGGGGTATCGGGCCGTGGGTTATTCACGGCCCGAATCGTGTGAAAGCGGGGTGGCTCTGCGTGACCGCGGACCGCAATATGAGTGGGCGTCGCAAACGGCGCCGGATCTGGAGGGCACGCATGGGCGATCGGTACGAGGCGTTCTGCATGGCGGACCCGTCGTTCTACGACGCGATGCACTCGGAGGCGACGGCCGGCGCTTCGTTCGCGGTCGCGGGCCGCGACCTCCCCGAGGCGTGGCGGTGCACGGCCAAGGACGACTGGCTGACCGTCCGGCGCGAGGGGGCGGTCCTGCCGCTCCAGGGCTGGAAGATCCACGCCTCCGCGAGCCTCGACGGCGCCGAGCGGGTCCTGGAGGCGGTGTGGGACTACTGCGTGCCGCGCGGCATCCAGTTCAAGTTCCTGCGCTCCCCCGGCGCGTTCCGGGCGCGGGTGTCGAAGTACGCGCCGCGCGGGTTCTCCGGGAAGCTCGTCACCGTCTACCCCGCCGACGACGCCGAGTGCGAGCGCATCCTCACCGAGCTCGGCGCCGAACTCGACGGCGCCCCCGGGCCGTACATCCTCAGCGACCTGCGCTGGGGCACCGGCCCCCTGCACGTCCGCTACGGGGCCTTCGCGAACCGCTTCACCACCGACGCGACCGGCGCGGTCGTCCCGGCCCTGGAGGACGGCGAGGGCAACCTCGTCGCCGACCGCCGCGACCCCGTGTTCCACGTCCCCGACTGGGTCGAGCTCCCCGGGTTCCTGGAACCGCACCTGAAGGCGCGCAACGCGGTCACCGTCACCGACATCCCCTACGCGATCGAGAGGGTGCTGCACTTCTCCAACGGCGGCGGCATCTACCTCGCCCGGCACGAGGACGGCCGCCAGGTCGTGCTCAAGGAGGGGCGCCCCCACGCCGGGCTCGACGCGTGGGGCGAGGACGCGGTGCGGCGCGTCGAACGCGAGCACGAGGTCCTCTCGCTCCTCGCGGGCGTCCCCGGCGTGCCGGAGGTGTACGACCTGTTCTGGCTCGGCGAGCACCGGTTCATGGCGATGGAGTACATCGAGGGCGAGGTCCTCAGCAAGGCCGTCGTCACCCGCTACCCGCTCATCGACGCCACCGCGGCGCCCGAGGACTACGCGGTGTTCAGCGACTGGGCGCGCGGGCTGTACGAGCGCCTGGACGCGATCGTCGCGGCCGTCCACGAGCGCGGCGTCGCCTACGGCGACCTGCACCTGTTCAACGTCATGGTCCGGCCCGACGGGAGCCCGTGCCTGCTCGACTTCGAGGTGGCCGGGCCGGTCGACTCCGAGCGGCGCGCCGGGCTCGGCAACCAGGGCTTCGCCGCCCCGCGCTCGATGGCCGGCGCCGAGGCGGACCGGTACTCCCTGGCGTGCATGAAGCTCGCGCTGTTCCTGCCGATGACGAACCTCCTGGGCCTCCACCGGCTCAAGGCCCGCCACTTCACCGAGATCATCACCGGGCACTTCCCCGTCCCCGCCGCCTGGTTCGACGACGCGCTCGACCGCATCGCCCCGGCGTCCTTCGCGTACGAGCCGCCCCGCATCGACCCCGACCCCGCCTCGTGGCCGGGCGTGCGGGACGCGATCGCCGCGGCCGTCACCGCCAGCGCGACCCCCGAGCGGACCGACCGGCTGTTCCCCGGCGACGTCGAGCAGTTCGAGTCCGGCGGCCTGGGCCTGTCCTTCGGCGCGGCCGGGGTCCTGTATGCGCTCGACGCGGCGGGCGCGGGCCGGTTCGTGGAGTACGAGGCGTGGCTGCGCGACCGCGCGGTCCACCCGGCCGCGGGAACACGGCTGGGCCTCTACGACGGGCTCCTCGGCGCGGCGTTCACCCTGGACCGCTTCGGGTACGCGCAGGACGCGCTCGACATCGCCGACATCGTGCTCCGCGAGGACTGGGAGACGCTCGGCGGCGACCTGTCCGGCGGCATCGCCGGCATCGGCCTGGGCCTGCTGCACCTCGGTGCGGCCCATGACGAAGCGGACCTGACCGAGGCGGGCCTGCGCTGCGCGGCGATCGCCGCCGACCGGCTCGCGGCCGAGACCGGCACCGCCGCCGTCAGCGGCGGACGCGAGCCGTGGGCGGGCCTGATGCGCGGCGGCGCGGGCCGCGCCGTGCTGTTCATGCGCGCCGCCGACGCCACCGGCGACGCCGGGTACCTCGACGCCGCGGCGGCGGCGCTGCGGGCGGACCTGCGGCGCACCGTCGTGCGCGACAACGGGTCCCGCGAGGTCAACGAGGGCTGGCGGACCATGCCGTACCTCGACGCGGGGAGCGTCGGCATCGGCCTGGTCCTCGACATGTACGCCGCGCGCCGCGCCGACGCGGACTTCGCGGAGGCGTCCGCGGGGATCGCGGTCACCGCGGCCTCCCCGATGTACATCCTGCCCGGCCTGTCGACCGGCCGCGCGGGCATCCTCCTCTACCTGGCCTCGCGCACGCCCGAGCCCGCCGCGGACCCGCTGGTGCGCCGGCAGGCCGCGGCGCTGGCGTGGCACGCGCTGCCGTACGGCGGCGGCATGGCGTTCCCCGGGACCGGGCTGCTGCGCCTCTCCATGGACCTGGCGACCGGAGGCGCGGGCGTCCTGCTCGCCCTCGGCGCCCTGCACGGCGGGCCCGGGCTTCCCTTGATCCCCGGCGCGACCGCCCCTCGAACGCCCGCGCCTCCCGCGCGGGTCGAAAAGATCACCTCCCGGTGACCTACGAAAGGAACAAGATCATGGCTCTCCTCGACCTCCAGGGCATGGACAACAACGACGCGGTCGCGACCAACGGCGGCGGCTCCAGCGCGAGCGGGCACTCCTGCCCCTCGAACCTGTCCGCGACCCTCTGCGGCGGCACGAGCGGCCTCTCGATCCTGCTCTGCCACTAAGAACACCGCCGCGGCCCCGGACAAGTCACCGATGTCCGGGGCCGCGGCCCGCGAACGGAGCCGCACCATGACCGACGCCGCGACCGGGGCCGCGACCACAGCCGCGATCCAAGCCGCGTCTGGAGGCGCGGCCGAGCGGCCGCTGACCTTCGGGGCCGTGGTGCGGCAGTCCCGCGCGCGGCTGCCGCTCATCGGCGCCGCGTCCCTCCTCGGATCGCTCGGGACGCTCGCCCTGCCGCTGGCCCTCGCCGCGGCGGTCGACGCGATCGCCGCGGGCGGCGACGCGAGGATCCCCGTCGCGATCGCCGCCGGCCTGGTCCTACTGGGCGTGGCCTGCGACCTGGTCGAATCCACCGCGGCCACGACATGCACCGCGGACGCGGCCGCGCGGCTCCGCACCGGCATGGTGCGGCGCCTCCTCGGCGCCCCGCACCGGATCGGGCGCTTCGACACCGGCGACCTCGTGGCCCGGATCTCCGCGGGCGCCGCCGACGCCGCGCACGCCGGCCCGAGCGCGGTCGGCGCGGTCGCCGCGGCGCTCCCGCCCCTGGGCAGCCTGGTGGTCCTGATCTGGCTCGACTGGCGCCTCGCGGCCGCGTTCGCGGTCGGCCTGACTCTGGTCGCGCTGGTGCTGCGCCTGTTCGCGAAGCAGACCGCGACCGCGGCCCTGCACTACCAGGCGGCGCAGGGGGACATGGCGGCCCGTCTGACCGAGGCCCTGGACGGCGCCCGCACGATCGCCGCCGCCGGCACGCTCGGCGCCGAGACCAGACGCGTCCTCACCGGCCTCCCCGCCCTCGCCGAGCACGGCAGGGCGACCTGGAGGGCCCTCGCCGCGGCGGGTGCGAGGGCGGCGGTCGCGGGCCCGCTCGCGACGATCGGCGTCCTCGTGGTGGCCGGCTTCCTGGTCGCCGGCGGGCGCCTCTCCACAGGGGAGCTCCTCGCCGCCGCGCAGTACGCGATGATGGGCGCGGGCCTGGGCTCCCTCACCGGCATCGTGGCCGCCGTCGCCCGCTCCCGGGCGGCCGTGGCGCGGATCGCCGAGGTCCACGACCTCAGTGCCATGTCATATGGCACCGATGCGCTCCCCGATGGCCCGGGCAGCCTCGCATTCCGAGAAGTGACCGTCCGAGCCGGCGACCGGGTCCTCCTCCAGGACATCACCTTCACGGTCCCGGGAGGAGCGACCGCGGCAGTGGTAGGGAAGGCGGGCTCCGGAAAATCGACCCTCGCGGAGACCGCGGTCCGCCTGCGAGACCCCGACAGCGGCGAGGTCGCCCTCGACGGCAGCCCCCTCCCCGCTCTCGCCCGCAGCGACCTCCGCACAGCGGTCTCACTCGCCACGGCCCGTCCCGCCCTCGCGGGAGCGACCCTCGCGGACGCCATGGGTCCGGGCAGGCCGCGCGACGAGGTCCGCGCGGCGGCCGAGGCGGTCGGCGCCCACGACTTCGCCACCCGCCTCCCGGCGGCATATGACACACCACTGCCCGAGGTCCCCATGTCCGGCGGCGAGGCCCAGCGCATCGGCCTGGCCCGCGCCTGGCACGCCGACCGCCTCCTGGTCCTCGACGACGCGACCTCCAGCCTCGACCTCCTCAGCGCCGACCGCATCGAGGAGGCCCTGGCGGCGACGGGCCGCACCCGCCTGGTGGTGACATATGACGCGGCACTGGCCGCGCGTGCCGACCTCGTCGTCTGGCTGGCGGACGGCCGGGTCCGGGCCACGGGGCCGCACGACGTCCTCTGGTCCAACCCCGAGTACCGGGCAGTCTTCGCACGATGAGACACGAGATCCGTTACGCCGCATCAGGTCTGTACCCGCGCTCGGCCTGGGCGCTGCTGGGCTGGTCGGCCCTGGAGATCCTGCCGACGGCCCTGTTCGGCCTGATGCTCGCCCGAGCGATCGACGAGGGCTTCCTGGCGGGCCGCCCGTGGACCGGCACGGCATGGCTCGGCGGCGTGCTCCTCGCCGCCGGCGTGGGCGCCCTGGGGGCGGGCCGGGTCTACGCCGCGCTCGGGGCGGTGGTGGAACCCTTCCGGGACCGCCTGGTGCGCCGGGTGGTCCGGCGGGCGCTGAAGAACGCGGTCGCGGGCCGCCCCGATCAAGGGGCGCTGTCGCTCCTCACCCGGCAGGTCGAGATCGCCCGCGACGCCTACGCGGGCATCGTGGTGTCGATTCGCGGCTGCCTGGTCACCACGGTCGGGGTCGGCGCCGGCCTGATCGCCCTCGACACGAGGCTCGCGATCCTGGTGCTGCCGCCGTTCTTTCTGGGGCTCTTGGCCTTCATCGCCACCCTCGGCTTCGCGGCGAACCGCCAGCGCGACGCGGCCCAAGCCGACGCGAACCTGACCGACCGGGCCACGCAGGTGGCGGCCGCCGCCCGAGACCTGGTCGCCTGCGGCGGAGAGGCCCATGCCGAGGCACTGGCGGCAGCACCGATCGCCGCCCAGGCGAAGGCCGAGCGGGCCCTTGCGGCAGCGGCGGTGCTCCGGACGCTCTGCTTCACGCTCGGGGGATGGCTGCCCCTACTGGTGCTCTTGGCGGCGGCCCCCTGGCTGCTCGACCAGGGCGTCACGGCCGGGGCGCTCACCGGAGCCCTCCTCTACATCCTCACCGGTCTCCAACCGGCGCTGTCGGCGCTCATCTCCGGTCTCGGAAGCAGCGGCCTCCGCCTCTACATAGCCCTCACCAGAATCCTCACCGACCCCATCGCCACCTCCCCCAACGACCTCACTGACCTCGGTTCCCCCAACGGCCACCCCGACGCCACGGCCGACCCCAGCACCGCAGCCGACCCCGATTCCGCGCCCTTGCCCGCCTCCAACCCCACCACCAACGAAACCCTGTCGCACCCTCAAGGCACTATCGAAACGGGGGCGACACCCAACCCGAGCCCAACTCACCTCAGCCCCACCCCCAGTCAGCGCCACCCGATGTCAGACCCCCCAGGCACAGTTGAGCCGGGGGCGACACCGAAGCCGAACCCCGCTCACCTTGCCCCCCTCCAGGACTCGGCCCCCACCACACCGCCGACCCCCGCCCAGCCGAGCACCACGCCGTCGAACATCACCCCGTCGGACCCCCCTGGCACCATCAAAGCGGGGGCGACACCGAAGCCGAGCAACGGTCACCTTCACCTGCAACGCAACATGTCAGACCCCGCTGGCACGATTGAAACGGGGGGTCCCCCGGGCGCCCGATTTGAAGGCAATCGCCCGGACACTCCCAATCACCCCGCACCCGCACCCGCACCCGCACCCGCACCCGCACCCGCACCGACCGGATCGTCCGTCCCGATCCTCGACGCGCGCAACCTCACCTTCGCCTACGGCCCGCATTCCGCCCCGGCCGTCGAAGACCTCGCGTTCGCCGTCCACGCCGACGACCATCTCGCGATCGTCGGCCCGAGCGGCGTCGGGAAGTCCACGCTCGCCGCACTGCTCTGCGGACTCCTCAAGCCGAACACCGGCGCGGTCGCCTACGGCGACAGCGATGCCGCGCGGCTGTCGCCGCGCGCGCTCGCCCGCCACCGCGTGCTGCTGCCCCAAGGCGGGTACGTCTTCACCGGCACCGTCCGCGCCAACCTCGCCTACCTGAGCCCCAACGCCTCCGACGAGACGATCGCCGCCTCGGCGGCGGCCGTCGGCGCCGCAGATCTCGTCGACCGGCTCGGCGGGCTCGACACCCCGCTCGCGCCCAGAGACCTGTCCGACGGCGAGCGCCAGCTCCTCGCGCTCGCCCGCGCGCACCTCTCCCCCGCGCCCGTGGCGATCCTCGACGAGGCCACCTGCCACCTCGGCCCGGAGGCCGAGGAGCGCGCCGAGCGGGCCTTCGCCGAGCGCGGCACCCTCATCGTCATCGCGCACCGGCCCTCCTCGGCACTGCGCGCCGGACGAATCCTGGTCCTCGACGGCGGCACCGCCACCATCGGCGACCGCGAACTCCTGCAAGGAGTCTCACCGCTGTTCCGCGAACTCCTCGCCCACAACGCCAGGACGTAGAAGCCAGCCGCATCGCGGACCGTCTGTCCTGCTGCGACCTCGAGTGCGGCCGTTTCCTACCCTCTGGACCGTCGCACGGCCCCCGGCACCCACGTCCCAGCGCCGCAGTACCGCAACCTCATCGCCCCAGATCCCCAGCCCCTCAGTGCCCCAGTGCCCCAGCCCCTCAGTGCCCCAGCACGACTCGGCATCCGCCTCAGATCCAGCCCGCTCCCTGAGCGATCCGGATCGCGTCGATGCGGCTGCGCGCGCCGGACTTGTGGATGGCGTTCGACAGGTAGTTCTGCACCGTCCCCACCCGCAGGAACAGCTTCTCGGCGATCTCGCCCGTCCGCGCACCGGTCGCCGCGAGCCCGAGGACTTCGCGCTCGCGCGGCGTGAGCGGGTTGGAGCGCGAGCGCAGGGCCGCCAGCGCGATCTCGGCGTCGATCACCGGCTCGCCGCGGCTCAGCCGGTGGATGGCCTCGACGAAGCGGTCGAAGGTCTCCCCGGTCGTCATGACCCCCACGCGCGGCGCGAACCGCGTCAGTTCGGGCCGGAACTCCATGGGCCGTCCGGGATCGAGGAGCAGCAGGACGTTCGAGTCCGGCAGCGCCGAGCACACCGAGGCCACATGCTCGTTGGGCAGTAAACCCGCCTCATGCACCAGGACGTGGGGCCGTATCCGGCGCGCGACCGCGATGACGTCCTCGTCGGACGGGACGTCGTGCACGGCCGTGATGCCCTGCGCCCCGTCGAGTCCGCGCGCGAGCGCGGTCCGCAGGAGGTCCTGGTCGTGCTTGAGGAGAACCCGGATCATCGGCACCCACCTGATCTGTGTCGGGCGGACGATGCCCCCACCGCGTCGTCCCCAAAAGTTCGGCCTTCAGCTTAGGGAGGTACCCACCAGTCGCGAAAGGACACTAAAGGCTGACGTAGTGTCTGATCATTGACATATCAGCATCTAGGCATGCAAGCGTTCATCATTCCTGGCAGGTGGACAGGTTGTGCTCCAACCGGACCAGGAGTGACGAGAGGGCACTGCGGTCGGCCTCAGTGAACCCCGCGCAGGTGATCTCGTCGAGGCGGCGCCAGGACTCCTCGATGCTGTCGAGGAGTTCGCGCCCCTTCGATGTGATGGCGACGACCGAGACGCGGCGGTCGACGGCGTCGGCGCGGCGCTCGACGAGGTCCTGCCGTTCGAGGCGCTGGAGCATCTTGGTGACGGTGGAGGGGTCGATGCCGAGTTCGAGGACGAGGCGCGACTGGCGGGTGGGGCCGTGGTCGGCGAGGCGGCCGAGCATGACCTCCTGGCCGGGGTAGAGGCCGATCTCGCGCAGGAGTCGCCCTGCGGCGGCGCGGTGGGCGCGGGCGACGCGGAAGAGGGCGTGGCCGATCTCGCCGACGCGCTGCTCGTCGTCGCACACGTCGCTTCCCGGTGCGCTGGTGGCGGTGCGGGTGGGTTCCATCGGGCAAGCCTAGCAATAGTTGGTCGGCCAATGATATTGTTGGCTGACCAACCTTCAAAGGAGGCCAACATGCCCGCAGTGACCGTGCCCGACATCCTCGCGCTGCCGCGTCTCGACGCGCCCGCGCTGGAGTCGCGCCCGCGCGCCGTGGCCAAGGTCGTCGACTCGATCCGCGCCCTCGAAGGCGGCGGCTTCCCCGTGCGGCGGCCGTTCCCCACGCCGAGCCTCATGGACGGCGGCGACCCGTTCCTCCTCCTCGACCACATGACCGCGGCCTACGAGCCGCACGAGGCCAAGGGCGCCCCGTGGCACCCGCACCGCGGCTTCGAGACCGTCACCTACCTCATGGACGGCACCTTCGTGCACACCGACTCCCACGGCGGGGGCGGGGTCATTCGCGGAGGCGATACCCAGTGGATGACCGCGGGTTCGGGGCTGCTGCACGACGAGCTGCCCTCGGAGAAGCTGGTCATGACCGGCGGGGTGTTCGACGGCGTGCAGCTGTGGGTCAACCTTCCCAAGCGCGCCAAGTGGAACCCGCCGAACTACCAGGACATCCGCGGGAACGGCCTGACGCTCGTCTCCTCCAGCGACGGCGGCGCACTGGTCCGGATCATCGCCGGGTCGGCCGCCGGTCACGAAGGGCCCGGGCGCACCTACACGCCGATCACGCTCGTCCACGCCTCGCTCTCACCGGGCGCGGAGGTCCGGATCCCCTGGCAGCACTCGTATTCGGCGATGGCCTTCGCGCTCCACGGCGACGGGTACGCCGGAGACGAGAAGCGGGCGCTGAAGGAGTCGCAGCTCGCGCAGTTCGCGCCGGGCGGCGACTACATCACCGTCGGCGCCGGACCCGAGCAGCACCACACGACCGGCGCCATGGAGGTCCTCCTCCTCGGCGGCGAGCCGATCAACGAGCCGGTCGCACGGTACGGGCCGTTCGTCATGAACACCCGGTCCGAGATCGTCCAGGCGGTCGAGGACTTCCAGGCGGGCCGGATGGGCGAGATCCCGGCCGGCCGGCAGGGCCGCGAGTTCGCGCCCGACCCGGAGGACCCGTGGCTGCCGGAGGTCCCCGGCGGCTGCGAGCAGCTCTGAGGCGCCTGAAGACGCTCAGTAGTGTGTGACATGGCACGGGCCCGTCCATTCCGGACGGGCCCGTGCTGTGTGACATGTGATGTGCTACTTGTACGCCGGTAATGCCGCCTGCGCCGGTCCCGAATCCGCGCCGAAACCGGGTTCGGCGGCGCCGCCCGGTCGCGGGCGGCACACCGCGGGATCGCTCGGGAGCGACCCGCTGCCAGTGTCGAGATCGCCGCTCGAATCGGCAGCGTTCCAGGCGGCGCCGGAGCCCGAAGCCCCGGTGAACCGCGCGGATCGGCCCGGATCGATCCGGCGGGCCGAAGCGGCCGCGCCCCGATCGCTCTTGCCAGGATCGCTCCTGCCCGGCTCGGCCGCGCCCAGCGCGCCCCGATCAGCGGCCCCCAGACCATCAACACCCGACTCTCCCGCGCTCCGATCAGCGGCACCCGGCCCGGCCGCGCGCAGGCCGGCCGCACCCGACTCCCCCAGATCGGCATCGAGGGCCGACGCCGCGCCGGAACCGGCGACGATCGCCCGCGGTTCCGCAGGATCGACCTCGTCGATGTGCTCGCCGACCTGGCTCCGCTGCCAGCGCTTGGCGACCCACCCCAAAACGAACCCGACCGCCAGGACCGTCAGCACCGACCCCAGCAGCGACTGCAGGCCCGGACCGGCGATCCAGGCGATGAGCAGGCCGAGGCTGACCGTGTACACCGCCCACAGCACCCCGCCGAGCGCCGCCATCCGCCCGTACGGCACACGACCGGCGCCGGCCGCGATCCACGCGAGTGTGGTGCGGCCGGCGGGAAGGAAGCGGGCGACGATCGTGGTGCGGTAGGGATGCCGCTCGACACTGCCCTGGAGCAGCTTCTCGAGCTTCAGCACCGCACCGCCCACCGTCCGCTGCGCGACCCGCGCGGCGAAGCCGGTCGGGCGCCGCCGCAGCCCGGCCCGCACCGCGCGGAACACCTTGTAGCCCATGAACTCGCCGAACCACGACGAGCCCGCCGCCCCGACGAGCAGCACGAGGATCAGCCACGGGTTCCCCAGCACGAGCCCCGCCGCGGCGGTCACCAGCGTCGCGCTCGGGAGCATCGGGACGAAGAAGTCCGCGGTGATCATGCCGATCAGGATCAGCAGCGCCCAGAAGAAGACCATGGGGTCCCCCGTTCACCGAACCCCCGCGGGGACCCGGGCCGGGGGTCGGCCCGAGTCCCCATCGGGGCTTCGGCTACTTGGTCGCTCCGACGAGCTCGCGCTCGTCCTCGGGGGCGTCCGCGGCGAGGTGCCGCTGCAGGCGCTCCCCTTCGACGTCGACGTTCGGCAGGATCCGGTCCAGCCACCGCGGGATCCACCACGCGCCCCGGCCCACCAGGGCCATGACCGCGGGGATGATCGCCATGCGGACCACGAACGCGTCGAACACGACCGCCGCGGCCAGCGCGAAGCCCATCGAGGCGATGAGCGACTCGGCGCTGAAGATGAACGCCGCGAACACGCTGATCATGATGAGCGCCGCCGCGACCACGACCCGCGAGGAGTGGCCGTAGCCCTCCACGATCGCGGCCTTGGGGTCGGCGCCGTGCACGTACGCCTCGCGGACCCGCGTGACCAGGAAGATCTGGTAGTCCATCGCGAGGCCGAAGACGAGGCCGATCATGAGGATCGGCATCATCGACATGATCGGACCCGGCTGGTCGACGTTGAACAGCTCGGCGCCCCAGCCCCACTGGAAGACCGCGACGAGCGCGCCCAGGGCCGCGAACACGCTGAGCATGAACCCGAGCGTGGCCATGACCGGCACCAGGATCGAGCGGAACACCAGCAGCAGGATGAGCGCCGCGAGGCCGACGACGATGAGCATGTACGGCAGCAGCGCGTCGTTGAGGTTGTCGGAGATGTCGATGTTGAGCGCGGTCGCGCCGGTGACGGCCCAGTCCGCGTCGGCGTCGTCGGCGAGGACGCCGCGGATGTCGTGGACGAGCTGGTTGGTCGCCTCGGCCGCGGGCGCGGTCTCGGGGATGACGGTGACCAGGAGCGTGTCGCCGGCCTCGTTGGGGACGGCCTGGCCGGTCACGGCGATGCCGTCGACGTCGCCGAGCGCGGCGGTCACGTCGGCCGCGGCGGTGGCCGCGTCGACGCCGTCGTGGAGGTCGCCGACGAGCATGAGCTGCCCGTTGAAGCCCTCGCCGAAGCCGTCGCTGATGAGCTCGTACGCCTGCCGCTGGGTGGTCTCCTCGCCGTAGGAGCTGGCGTCGGGGAGACCGAGTTCGAGGTCGGTGGCCGGGTAGGCGAGCGCGCCGAGGCCGACGATGCCGACGAGCGCCACGAGGATCGGGTGGCGGGTGACGAACCCGGCCCAGCGCTTGCCGCCGTTGGGCTTGCTGCCGTGGACGCCCGAGGCGATGCGGCGGCGCTGGCGGCCGGTGAAGATGCGCTTGCCGGCGAACCCGGCGAAGGCGGGCAGGAGCGTCACGGCGATGACCACGGCGATCGCGACGGTGACGGCGGCGGCCACGGCCATCTCGGTGAGGAACGGGATGTTCACGACCGACAGGCCCAGGAGGGCGACGATGACGGTGAGGCCGGCGAAGAACACGGCCGAGCCGGCGGTGCCGACGGCGCGGCCCATGGCGTCGGCGCGGGCCCGCTTGTCCTCGACGCGGCCGTCCTTGGCGAGTTCGGAGCGGTAGCGGGAGAGGATGAACAGCGCGTAGTCGATGCCGACGGCGAGGCCGATCATCGAGGCGAGGGTGCCGGTGGACTCGCTGACGTTCATGAAGGACGTGGCGGCGAGGATGCCCGCGGTGGTGAGCATGACGCCGAGGACGGCGGTGATGATCGGGAGTCCGGCGGCGAGGAGCGCGCCGAAGGTGATGATGAGGACGACGAGGGCGACGCCGATGCCGATGAGCTCGGTGGCGCTGGTCTCGGGCATGGCCTGGAGGACGTCGCCGCCGACTTCGACGCGGATGCCCTGGTCCTCGGCGTCCGCGACGGCGTCCTCGAGGTAGTCGACGGTGGACTCGTCGAGTTCCATGGAGGGCTCAGCGTAGGCGACCTGCATGACGCCGATGGTCTGGTCCTCGGCCGAGAGCATGCCGACCGGTTCGCCGTTCGGGCCGGTCGCGAGGGGACTGGTGACGCCGGCGATCTGCGGGGAGTCGGCCATGACGGCGGCGAGCGCGTCGACGGCCGCGGCGTTGGCCTCGGCGGTGAGGGGCTGCCCGTCTTCGGACTCGATGACGATCTGCGCGGTCCCGCCGTCGGCGTCCATCTCCGGGAAGCGTTCTTCGAGGAGGTCGAACGCCTCCTGGGACTCGGTGCCGGGGAGGACGAACTCGGGGTTCGTCTCCTGCTGGAGGGTGGCGGCTGCGGCGCCGACGCCGCCGACGACGAGGATCCAGACGGCGAGGACGAGCCAGCGCAGTCGGTAGGACCCTCTGCCGAGGCGGTAGAGGAAGGTGGCCACGGTGGGTGCTCCAATCGGATGATTGGCCGGCCCCGCCAGAGGGTGCGCTGCACGGCAGCGCGGTGGGTGTGTGTGCGGCGGGACCGGTCGGGTGGTGTTCGCCGACAGCGTCGTCGGCGGTGGGTTTCCTGGTGGTTCCTTGTTCAGTTGTGCGTTCGGGCGTCCGGGCGGTTCAGGTCGCGGGCGCGGGCGGCGGCTGGGTGATGCCGCGTTCGAAGAGTGCGAACGCCTCGGTGATGGCCTCGGCGAGGGTGCGTTCGCCGGGGTCGGAGAGCCAGTGCTCGGTCGAGGACTTCATGGTCACGAGGGCGGCGCCGAGGAGGAGCCGCGGGTAGAGGTCGTCCTTGCTGGTGCCGGTGGAGGCGGCGACGATGTCGATGGCCTCGGCGAACAGCTCCATGAACTGGCCGGACTGCTCTTTGATGAGGGAGGGCGAGGAGTGGATGAGCTGCTCGCGGCAGCGCATGTCGTCGATGTCGAACTTCTCGTCGAAGTGCATGTCGATCGTGGCGTCGCGGAAGGCGTCCCAGATCGGCTGGGTGCGGGCGCGCTCGCGCAGGTCGGCGAGGAGGCGGCCGGTGGTCTCGTGGAAGTCGTAGAGGAGCGCGGCTTCCTTGGAGGGGAAGTAGTTGTGGAAGGTGCGGGTGGAGACGCCGGCTTCGGCGGCGATCTCCTCGGCGGTGACCGACTCGATGCCCTCCTTGGCGATCGCCAGGCGCAGCGCTGCCTCGCTGAGGGCCGCCTTGGTGGCGGCCTTCTTGCGCTCGCGGAGTCCGGTCGATTCGGCCATGACGTAACACTAACGGGGGTCGCCGGTGTTCACAAGATGCCCAGGATGAAATTTTGCAGATCACGCAAGTTTGGCTATGTGAGAGGCGCCACGCACGTCACACCGGGCACGGTCCACTCGGTGACGGGCGGCCGCTCGCCGGTCGGGTCGACCCGCGTCACCACCCCGCCGTGCTGGCACGCGACCAGGAGCGTGCCGTCGCCGGTGAGCACCGCGTCGCGCGGCCACGCCGCGCCGACCGGGACCGACCGGACCAGCGTGCTCGTCGCCGGGTCGACCACGGCGAGCTGGTCGGGGCCGCGCACGGTGATGTAGACGAGGCCGCGCTCGGGGTCGGGGACCACCGCGGCCGGCAGCGACCCGGGGGCGTCCTCGTCGAGGCCGATGTCGGGCATCGCCGCGAAGTCCACGGCCTCACCCGTGGGCAGGGGCACCGCGGGCCCGAAAGAGAACGTGGCGGAGCGGTCGTCATAGGAGCCGACCGCGAACGCGTTCGCGAGCTCCCCCGCGATCACCGCCCGGTCGCCCACGAACGCGAGGTGGCGCGGCCCGAACCCGGGCTCGAGCTGCGTGGTCGCGGCCGGGGTCAGGGTGCCGTCCTCGCCGAGGTCGAGCGCGTGGATGCGGTCCGAGCCCAGGTCCACCACCAGCACGCGTGACATGTGACATACCACTTGGTGGGCGTGGGGGCCGGACTGGCGGTCGGGCACCGGGCCCGAACCGGAGAGCCGGAAGACGTCGGCGGCCTCGCCGAGCGTGCCGTCCTCCCCGATCGGCAGCGACGCGACCGAGGCGCCCGCGCCCTCACCGGAGCCGTAGTTCGCGACCAGCAGCCAGCGCCCCGACGGGTCCACCGTGGCGTGGCACGGGTTGTTGCCGCCGGTCGAGCGGCCCTGCCCGGCGCGGTCGAGCGCGAAGTCCTCGCTCAGGTGCCAGGCACCGGCGAAACCCGGCTCGGTCTCGGTCAGGGTGTAGACCGCTTCGGGCCCGACGTGGACCCACGACGGGTTCACCACCGCCGCCGGCTCGCCGAGCCCGTCGGGTCCGGCCGCGACCAGACCGGGGCCGCCTTCAGTGGTGTAGTCGCCAAGGAGGTACCGCATGCGCCAAATCCTAGCCGCCCCGTCACAGAGCGGCGCGGGCTCGGGCGCCCGGGCCCGTCGCGCGGCCGGGACCGGTCCGCCCCGGCAGGTCCTAGACTGGGGGCATGGGTCCAGAACGCGGAAATGACGAGCGGTGGCGCGAGAAGCTCACGCGCGACGAGTACCGGGTGCTGCGCGAAGGCGGCACCGAGGCGCCCTGGACGGGCGAGTACGTCGACGAGAAGCGCCGCGGCGTCTACCGCTGCCGCGCGTGCGGCGCCGAGCTGTTCGCGTCCGACACGAAGTTCGACTCCCGCTGCGGGTGGCCGTCCTTCTGGACGCCCATGGCCGGCGACAAGGTGCGGCTGCTCACCGACGACAGCCTCGGCATGCAGCGCACCGAGGTGCGCTGCGCCAACTGCGACTCGCACCTGGGCCACGTCTTCTACGGCGAGGGCTGGGACAACCCCGACGACGCTCGCTTCTGCATCAACTCGATCAGCCTGACGCTGGAGCCGGTCGAGGACCAGGCCGCTTAGGTATTTCGCTTGAGCCGCAACAAGTCTCGGTGCGGCATCATGATCGCCGCTTCGGTGCGGTCGCAAGAGCGCGACCGCACCGAAGCGGTGATCGCGCTCTGAGCTGGGGTCTTCCTCCTCGTCGAGCCCGCTGGGACTCGCATGGACGCGAGTCCCAGCGGGCTCGACGAGGGCGCGCTCGCGGCACCCGACTAAGCTCACCTTCGTGCCCTGCTCCGATGACGAAAGAGGCTGAGGGTGGAACCCGGGAACCTGATCGCTGGCCGTTACCGCCTTGAACAGCGCCTGGCGGCGGGCGGCATGGGCGAGGTGTGGCGCGGGACCGACACCCGGCTCAACCGCATCGTCGCCGTCAAACTGCTCCACTCCGGACTGTCCGGCAACGACCGGTTCCGGGCCCGGTTCCACCAGGAGGCGCAGGCGGTCGCCCAGCTCCAGTCCCCCGGGATCGTCGCCCTCTACGACTACGGCGAGGAGCACGCCCCCGAGGGCCTGGTCTCCTACCTCATCATGGAGCTCGTGCGCGGCCAGGCGCTCGACAACGTCCTGCGCCAGCGCAGGCGCCTGTCCCCCAACGAGACCCTGAAGATCATGGCCTCGGCCGCCGAAGCCCTCGACGTCGCGCACCAGGCCCACATCATCCACCGCGACATCAAGCCCGGCAACCTCCTCGTCAACGAGGACGGCAGCGTCAAGATCGTCGACTTCGGCATCGCCGCGGCCAAGGGCGGCGCCGGACTCACCGAGACCGGCACCGTCATGGGCACCCTCGCGTACGCCTCGCCCGAGCAGCTCCAAGGCTCGCAGCTCACCGGCGCGACCGACGTGTACTCGCTGGGCATCGTCGGCTACGAGGCCCTCGCCGGGCGCCCGCCGTTCGCGGGCAACGAGCCGACCGCCGCCATCGCCGGGCACCTCACCGGCCAGCCCGCCCCGCTCCCGGCCGACGTCCCCGGCCCGGTCGCCAACATCATCATGCGGTGCCTCGCGAAGGACCCGCGCCAGCGCTTCTCCTCGGCCGCCGAGCTCGCCCGCGTGTGCCGCGCCGGCGGCACCGGGGGCACGACCGCGATCCTCGCCTCTCCACCGCCCTCGCAGTCGCCGCAGTCCACGCGCGTCATGAGCCCCGCTGCCGGCGGGGCGATGGGCGCGGCCATGGGCGCCGGCGTCGTCGCCGCGCACACCAGCCCGATGCAGCAGCAGTTCCAGGACGACTACGGGCCCGCGGCGGGCACCGGCCAGTACCGCGCCGGCGGTGCCGGCGAGCGGCCGCTGCCGCCTCCGCGTGATGCGGAGCAGCCCAAGCGGAACCCGACCGGGCCGATCCTCGTCTCGATCGCGGGTGTCGCGGTCATCCTCATCGCCCTGTTCATGTGGTCCCCCTGGGACAACGAGGACGACGACCCGTCGGGCGCCGCCGAGGACACCGCCACGACCACCGCGGCCGCCGAGGAGGAGGCCACGACCTCCGAGGCCGAGGAGGACAGCCAGGGCGAGGACAACGGCGGGGAAGAGGAGGAGGACCAGAACACCGAGGAGGAGGAGCAGACCTCCGAGGACGAGCCTCCGCTCACCGACCTCGACGACTACACCGGCCAGGACGTCAGGGACGCCCTCGACGAGCTGGAGAACGAGGGCTTCAACGAGGTCTCGGTCTCGCCGCTCGCCCCCGAGGGCGAGGAGTACGACACCTGCGAGGTCGTCTCCCAGTCGCCCGAAGGCGGCGCCGAGGTCGGCTACGACACCCCGATCGAGCTGGAGTACATCGCCAACGACGACGCCTGCCCGGACGGGAACCTCGGCGGCGACGTCTGACCGCAGGTTCCCGCCCTCGGGCGGGGACCGCGGCACGCACAGTGAACCGCGTCCAGGCCGGACCGTGCAGGTGCCCCGCGCCGGGCCCGGCGGCGGTACGGCACACCCCTCCCGGCCGCGGGGCGGATCCGCGCCGGCTCGGCGACAATGGTCGGCATGCCGCAACCGCCCGCGCTGCCCGACCTGCCGATCCGGGAGTCGCTGCCCGCCCTGCTCGACGCCGTGGCGCGCACCGGGACCGCGGTCCTCGCCGCACCGCCCGGCACCGGGAAGACCACGCTCGCGCCGCTCGCCCTCGCCGGGCTCATCGACGCGGGCGCCGCGGACGGGTCGCGATATGTGACACGTGATATGTCACAGCGGCGGGTCCTCGTGGCCGAGCCGCGGCGGCTCGCCACGCGCGCGGCCGCCGCCCGCATGGCGGCTATCCTCGGCGAGAAGCCCGGCGAGCGGGTCGGGTTCCAGATCCGGGGCGAGACGCGCCGGTCCGCCGCCACCAGGGTCGAGGTCGTCACGACCGGGGTGCTGCTCAACCGGCTCCTGGCCGACCCCGAACTGCCCGGCGTCGATCTCGTGGTCCTGGACGAGTGCCACGAGCGGCACCTGGAGACCGACACCGCCTGCGCCTTCCTCATCGAGTCCCGGCAGGTCCTGCGGCCCGACCTCGGCCTCGTCGCCGCCTCCGCCACCGCCGACGTCGCACTGTGGACCGGCCTCCTCGCCGCGGACGCGGGGCCCGCGCCCGCCGTCGCCTCCGAGCCGATGCGCCACCCCGTCGCCATGCACTGGGTCCCGCCCCGCGAACGCCTCGACCCGCCCGACGGGCTGCGGGTCGACCCCAGGTTCCTCGGTCATGTGTCACATATCGTCGACCGGGCCCTGGACGCGGACGACGGCGACGTGCTGGTCTTCCTCCCCGGTGCCGCCGAGATCAGGCGCGTGGCCGACCAACTCAGACACCTTGATGCCGATATATATCAGTTGCACGGATCGGTGTCGCCGGCCGAGCAGGACCGCGCGATGCGCGCCGGGGACCGGCGCCGCGTCGTCCTCGCCACCGCCATCGCCGAGTCGAGCCTGACCGTGCCGGGGGTGCGGATCGTCGTGGACGCCGGGCTCGCGCGGCGCCCCGTCGTCGACCACGCCCGGGGGCTACCGGGCCTGACGACCACGCCCGCCTCCCGGGCCGCGGCCGACCAGCGCGCGGGCCGCGCCGGGCGCGAGGGACCCGGTGCGGTGTGGCGCTGCTGGAGCGAGGCCGAGCACCTGCGCCGCGCCGCCCAGCCCGTGCCCGACGTGGCCGCCGCCGACCTCACCGCGTTCCGCCTCCAGGCGGCCTGCTGGGGCACCCCCGTCGCCGAGCTCGCGCTGCCCGGCCCGCCCCCGGCGGGCGCGGTCGAAGCCGCCGAGGCGACCTTGCAAGCCTTGGGCGCCATCGACGACGATGGGGCGGCGACCGACCGCGGCCGCGTCCTCGCCAGGGCCGGGCTGCATCCGCGGCTGGCGCGGGCGCTCGTGGACGGCGCCGCGCGCGTCGGCTCCGTGAAGGCCGCCGAGGTCGCGGCCCTGCTCGGGCTCGACAAGCGCGGCCGCGGCGACGACCTGCTCGCACAATGGCGCCAGCTCCGCGCGAGCCGGGACCGGCAGTGGGAGCGGGAGGTGAAGCGCCTGTCCCGCACGGTCCCCGCGACCGACCGGCACGTGGGCGACGACGAGGCCGCGGCCACCGTGGTCGCGCTCGCGTTCCCCGAGCGGATCGCCAAGCGCAGCGGCGGCCAGTGGCTCACCGTCGGCGGCACCGGCGCGGTCTGCGCCGAGGGCTCCCCGCTGGCGGGCAGCGAATGGCTCGCGATCGCCGACGCCTCCCGGAACCCCGGCCGGGCCGCGGCCCAGGTCAGGGCGGGCGTGCCGATCGACGGCGGGCTCGCGCGCGAGATCGCGGGCGAGCGGCGCGAGGAGCGCGTCGCCTGGGACCGGGAGCGGCGCGACGTCGCCGCCCGGTCGGTGCGCATGGTCGGGGCGATCGAGGACGCGTCCGAACCGCTCCGGGACCCCGACCCGGCCCTCGTCGGCGCGGCGCTCCTCGACGGGCTCCGCGAGGAGGGCCTGGACGTGCTCAAGTGGACCGATGCGGCACGGCGGACGCGCGAGCGGATGGCGTTCTGCCACCGGGAGATCGGCGACCAGTGGCCGGACGTGTCCGACGCCGCGCTGCTGGCCTCCCCGGACTGGCTCGAACCGTGGTGGAGCCGCGCCCGGCGCCGCCGGGACCTGGAGCGGATCGAGGCGGGCGCCGCGCTCAGGAACCTGGTCCCGTGGTCGGAGGACCTGGAGCGGACCGCGCCGGTCCGGCTCCGCCTCGACAACGGCTCCGAGACCGCGGTCGACTACGCGACCGGGTGGCCGGTGGTGTCGATGAAGCTCCAGTTGTTCTTCGGCGCCGCCGCGATCCCGCGGATCGGCGGCGTCCAGGTGCGGGCGCACCTGCTCGACCCGGCCGGGCGGCCGCTCGCGGTGACCTCCGACCTCGCGTCGTTCTGGCAGGGGTCGTACCTGCAGGTGCGCAAGGAGATGCGCGGGCGGTATCCGAAGCACCCGTGGCCCGAGGACCCGGCGTCGGCCGCGCCGACCGCGTGGACGAACCGGCGGCTGCGCGGCGGCTAGCGGCCGTCCCGCCGATCAGGCGGCGTCGAGCCAGGTGTCGACCGGCAGGAGCATCCAGGTGCCCCAGAACGCGGCGGCGATCGTCGCGAGCATGAACACGAAGATCCAGAACGCGGCCGGGAACGGGGTGATCCCGGCGAGCTGGTCGGCGTCGGACTGGCCCGCGCCGCGCCCGCCGCGGCGGCGCGACCCCAGCTCCATGACGGGCTTGACGGCGCCGAGGAGCAGCAGCCACACGCCCGCGTAGGCGGCGACGGTCTGCACGATCGCGTTGCCGTACCAGGTCGCGGCGAACACGCCCGCGCCGACGACGAGGAGCGCCAGCGCGCCGTACCAGTTGCGGATGAACACGAGCATGACCGCCAGGAGCACCAGCGTGATCCACAGCAGCAGCACGATCCGGCCCGCGCCGACGAGGGCGGCGGCGCCGAGGCCGAGCAGGGCCGGGGCGGTGTAGCCGGCGACGAGGGTCATGGCGGCGCCGAAGCCGGTGGGGCGGCCGCGGGAGAAGGTGAGGCCGGAGGTGTCGGCGTGGAGGCGGATGCCGGTGAGGCGGCGGCGCATGAGGACCGCCATGAGGGCGTGGCCGCCTTCGTGGGCGATGGTGACCAGGCCGCGGCTCCAGCGCCAGACGGGCGCGGAGAGGACGGCCGCCGCCGCGGCGGCGAGGCACGCGAGCATGACGCCGACGGGCGGGGCGTCCTGCGTCTGGGTGAGGGTGTCGATGACGGACTCGATCGGTGCCACAGGACCTCGTCTTCGGGGTGAAACGGACGCGCGGTGAAGGATGATCCTAGCGGCGGGCATATGGTAGAGGAGGCAGAGGCACCTCCTCGTGGAAGGACGGCCCCATGGGCACCGACGACCGGCCCGATCCGCATCTGAGCTTCCTCGAGATGAGCGACCGTCTCGTGGAGGACCTGACGATGCACAATCTGCGGGCGCGGGACCGGATCCGGGAGGGGATCGCCTGGCTGGAGGCCCGCCGGGCGGACGCGGACGAGGACGAGCACGCCGACATCGAGATCCTCATCGCCCAGTGCCACGACGCGCTCAAGCGGATGGAGTCGCTGCGGGGCGCCTACCAGGACGTGCGGGCGATCAACGCGGCCGCGCACGCCGAGCACCTGGAGTGGCTGGACAAGCGGATCCTGGGCGGGACCGAGTCGCCGGAGGAGCGCATCGAGCGGCACCAGCGGCTGGAGCGGCTCCGGGAGGAGCGGCAGGCGCGCATGGGCGAGCTGCGGCGCCGGGCCGAGGAGGCGCAGCGGCCGCCGCAGAACGACGGCGAGGACGGCGCGCGCTAGCGCGGCCTCGCCGACTTGCTCCGCGCGGGCGTGCCGCCGACGGCGGTGCTTCCGGCGATGATGCTTCCGGCGCCGGTGCTTCCGGTGGCAGTGAGCCGCTGACCGGTTGGCGCCACCGGCCGGGACCGCACCGGCGGCGGACATTTCTCGCATTCGGACCGCATCGCCGATCGGTTGCGCTGCAAGGGCTTACCTCGGGCGCGATGACCGCCGAAGGTAACGTTTCGGCCACAACCCATTGACATGTGCCTATCGGTTGGGTACGAATGAGTCCTGGAACGAATGAGAGAGCGCTCTCTCATCTCGGCTCTGATCACTGATCGGACCGGAGAGAGCGCGATCTCTCCATCCCGGCAGAGGAGCCTTCATGGCAGACGTTCAGACCCCCGTACGCACGAGGACCGGGCGGCGGCTCGCCCGCGCGATCGCCGCCGTCACCGCAGGAGCCGCGCTCATCGCGAGCGTCGGCCTGGCCATCGCCAACGCCAACGCCCAGACCGAGGACGCCGCGGCCGCGCAGGCGTGGAACCTCGTCTGGTCCGACGAGTTCAACGGGTCGGCGGGCCAGCTGCCCTCGACCGCCAACTGGCAGTTCGACATCGGCCACGGCTACCCCGGCGGGCCCGGCAACTGGGGCACCGGCGAGATCGCCTACCACACCAACAATCCGGCGAACGTCTCCATGGACGGCTCGGGCAACCTCAAGATCACCGCGCTGCGCGACGGCGCGGGCGCGTGGACCTCCGCGCGCATCGAGACCGCCCGCGCCGACTTCAAGGCGCCCTCGGGCGGGACCCTCGCCATCGAGGGCCGCCTCCAGCTCCCCCAGGTCAGCGGGAACGCCGCCCTCGGGTACTGGCCGGCGTTCTGGGCCCTGGGCTCGCCGTTCCGCGGCAACTACTGGAACTGGCCGGGCATCGGCGAGTACGACATCATGGAGAACGTCAACGGGCAGAGCACCGTGCACGGCGTCCTGCACTGCGGCGTCGCCCCCGGCGGCCCCTGCAACGAGTTCAACGGCCTCGGCGCGACCACCCAGTGCGGCGGCAACTGCCACAACGGGTTCCACACCTACCGGTTCGAGTGGGACGACTCCGGCGCGTCGGGCCAGCTGCGCTGGTACGCCGACGGGCAGCTGTTCCACACCGTGAACGAGAGCGCCCTGCCCGCCGACACGTGGGCGTCGATGACGAACCACGCGGGGTACTTCATCCTGCTCAACCTGGCGATGGGCGGGGCCTTCCCCGACGGGGTCGCGGGCCACGCGACGCCGACCTCGGCGACGCAGCCGGGCGCCTCGATGCTCGTCGACTACGTGCGGGTCTACACCGCGGCCGGCTCGGGCGAGCCGACCGGGGAGCCGACCACGACGCCCGGCGGGGGCGGGAACCGCGACGCCTACGCCGCGATCGAGGCGACCTCGTTCGACGCGTCGTCGGCGAGCCTGCCGTCCTCGGGCGGGGCGATCGGCCCGCTGGGGAACGGCGACTGGGTCCGCTACGACGACGTGAACTTCGGGTCGACGGCGCCGCTGGACTTCATGGCGCGGGTCGCCTCCGGCGCCGCGGGCGGGGTGAGCGGCCTGATCGAGGTCAGGATCGACTCCCGGACGGCGACGCCGATCGGCTCGTTCGCCCTCGCGAACACCGGCGGGTGGACCTCGTGGAGCAACATCCCCGGGAACGTGTCCGCGGTGACCGGCGTCCATGACGTGTTCCTGACGTTCACCTCCGGCCAGCCCCAGGACTTCGTGTCCGTGGACCAGTTCCACTTCCGGCGCTGATCCGGCCCGGGGGTGCGGGCGGGCCGCGGCCTCTCCGGCCCGCCCGCCTCCCCGGGGCAGTGGCACGTCACATGTCACACATTGCTTGATTGAGCGACTCGAAGGGCGGCGATCGCCTCCGCCCAGAGAGCGCTCTCTCATCGCGCGCGAGCGTGAATCCCTCATCCGAATCCCGATGAACACAGTGGAGAACCAGTGAACACAAGCAGACCGATCCGCGCGGTGGCCCTCGCCGCGGCCCTCGTCACCGCGGCGGGCCTGACCGCCTGCTCCGGCGGGGACGACGACGGCAAGATCACCTTGAGCGTGGGCCTGTTCGGCGACTTCGGCTTCGGCCCGCTGTACGAGGAGTACTCGGAGCTCCACCCCGAGATCGAGTTCGAGGAGCGCATCGCCGAGTTCGCCGACCACCACACGAACCTGACCACGCACCTGGCGACCGGCTCCGGCGCGGCCGACATCGAGGCGGTCGAGGTCGGGTACATCTCGCAGTACACCGCCCAGCCCGACCGCTTCCACAACCTGCTCGACCTCGGCGCCGACGAGCTCGAAGGCCAGTGGCTCGACTGGAAGTGGCAGCAGGCGCTGTCGGCCGACGGCGAGTCGCTCATCGGCCTCGGCACCGACGTCGGCGGGATGGCCATGTGCTACCGCCGCGACCTGTTCGAGGCCGCCGGGCTCCCGGTCGAGCGCGACGAGGTCTCGGCCCTGTGGGCCGGGTCCTGGGTCGACTACGTCGCCGTCGGCGAGCAGTACACCGCCGACACCGGCGGGTTCTTCTTCGAGTCCTCCGGGAACATGTTCCGCGCCATGGTCGAGCAGGCCGAGGAGGGCGTGTACGACCGCGAGGACAACCTCATCGTCGAGTCGAACCCCGCGATCGGCGAGGCGTGGGACCTCACCGTCGACGCGATCGAGGCCGGCATGTCGAACCGGCTGACCGCGTGGACCCCGGAGTGGAACGCCGGGTTCAACGAGGGCACGTTCGCGACGATCATCTGCCCCGCGTGGATGACCTCCTACATCGAGACGAACGCGCCCGACGCGGCCGGCCTGTGGGACATCGCCACCGTGCCCGGCGGCGCCGGGAACATGGGCGGCTCGCACCTGGTCCTGCCCGAGCAGGGCGAGCACGCCGAGGAGGCGTACGAGTTCATCGAGTGGCTGACCGCACCCGAGCAGCAGCTCAAGGTGTTCGAGGCGACCGGGAACTTCCCGTCCACGCCGGAGCTGTACGAGGACCCGGCCCTGACGGGCCTGAGCAAGACGTACTTCAACGAGGCGCCGGTCGGCGAGATCTTCACCGCCGCCGCGCAGGCGGTGCAGCCGCAGTACCAGGGCCCGCTCCAGGGCGACGTGCTCGCCACGATCGGCCAGGGCCTCGGCCGCATCGAGGACGGCAGCCAGTCCCCTGAGGACGCCTGGAGCCAGGTGCTCTCGGATCTCGAATCGTTCTAGCCCCAGAGCGAGGGCGGCGGGCCCGCGGGCCCGCCGCCCGGCCCCTCGCGACCCGTGCCGCTCCGAGGCCGCCGATGCTCGAAGCACCGCCGCGGAGCACGTCTTCGCAGCGGTGTGTCGAAGCCCTGCCTCCCGGCATCCTGCACTCCGAGACCCTGCATTCCGAAACCCTGCCTCCTGAAACCCTGCCTCTCGAAACCCTGCCCACTCGAACCGTGTTCCGACCCACCGTGAAAGCGACCCGATGACCATCGCCGCCAAGGGGACCGGCGCGCGAGGCGGCCCCGCGGGCCTCCTGCGCTACCGCCTGGACCTGAAAGCCTCCCCGTACCTGTACATCGCCCCGTTCTTCGTGCTGTTCGCCGTGTTCGGGCTGTTCCCGCTGGCGTTCACCGCGTGGGTGTCGACCCACGAGTGGAGCCTGCTCTCCGACGACCACGTGTTCGTCGGGTTCGGGAACTACACGACGCTGCTGACCGACCCGTACTTCTGGAACGCCCTCGGCAACACCATGTCGATCCTCCTGCTGGCGACGGTGCCGCAGCTGCTGGCCGCGCTCCTGCTGGCGCACCTGCTCACCATGCGGCTGCGCGCGCAGACGTTCTGGCGCATGGGGATGCTCCTGCCGAACGTCGCCTCCGTGGTCGCGGTCGCGGTGATCTTCAGCCAGCTGTTCGGCCGCGACTTCGGGCTCATCAACTGGGTCCTGGAGTCCCTGGGCGCGGGCCGCATCGACTGGCAGGCCGGCAGTGCCACGTCACATATCGCCATCGCGGTCATGGTGGCGTGGAAGTGGACCGGCTACAACGCCCTCATCTACCTCGCCGCGATGCAGGCCGTGCCGCGCGAGGTGTACGAGGCCGCGCACCTCGACGGCGCCTCCCGCATGCAGCAGCTGTTCCACGTGACGGTGCCGATGATCCGGCCCACCATCGTGTTCACGGTGATCGTCTCGACGATCTACGGGCTCCAGATCTTCGCCGAGCCGCAGCTGTTCGGCGGCGGCGGGCAGAACGGCGTCACCGGCGGCGCCTCCCGCCAGTTCCAGACGCTCACGCTCTACCTGTACGAGCACGGCTTCAACCGCGGCTTCGAGTTCGGGTACGCCTCGGCCGTGGCCTGGACGATGTTCGCCGTCATCGTCCTCGTCGCCCTCCTCAACTACCTGTTCATCCGCCGCATCAGGAGCGCCTCGTGACCGCCGACCTCATCGACCGCACCGCCGACGACTCCCGGCGGGCGGACCGCGCACCCGCGCCGCGGCCCGGCCGCCGGGCCCGGGCCCGCCTGCGCGCCCTGCGCGAGCAGCCCGGACGCCTGACCTACCTGACCCTGGTCGCGGTCCTGTTCTTCTCGGGGTTCCCGCTGTACTACAGCTTCGTGGTGGCCTCGCGGGACAACTCGGCGCTCGCCACCGTCCCGCCGCCGGTGCTGCCGGGCGCAAACCTCGTCGAGAACGTCCAGCGCGTGTTCGACACGGTCCCGTTCGGGACCGCCCTGCTCAACTCGGTGCTGGTGAGCGGCAGCGTGACCGCCTCGGTGGTGTTCTTCTCGACGCTCGCCGGGTTCGCGTTCGCGAAGCTGGAGTTCAAGGGCGCCAAGGTGCTCCTGGTGGCGGTCGTGGCGACCATGATGGTCCCGGTGCAGCTCGGCGTCATCCCGCTGTTCATGCTCATGGTGGAGCTGGAGTGGACGGACACGCTGTGGGCGGTGATCGCGCCGGGCCTGGTGAACGCGTTCGGCGTGTTCTTCATGACCCAGTACCTGCGCGGCGCGCTCCCGGGCTCGCTCATCGAGTCGGCCCGTATGGACGGGGCCTCGACGTTCCGGATCTTCTGGCAGATCGTCATGCCCGCGGCCCGGCCGGCGGCCGTCGTCCTCGGGGTCCTGACGTTCCTGACCGCCTGGAACGACTACTTCTGGCCCCTCATCGTCCTCTCCAGCCCCGAGACGCAGACGGTGCAGGTGGCGCTGTCGACGCTGTCGGGCGGTTACGTGACCGACCAGTCGCTCGTCCTGACCGGGACGATGCTGGCTACGCTTCCTCTGCTGGCGGTGTTCGCGCTCTTGGGCAAGTACATGATCAGCGGGATCATGCAGGGTGCGGTCAAAGGCTGACACGGAGACGGAGGCGGACGCGATGCGGCGTGCGGAAGCGGGGCCGGTGCGGAGCCCGCGCCTGGGGCGGCCGACCCTGGAGGAGGTCGCCGAGCGGGCGGGGGTGTCGCGCGCGACGGTCTCGCGGGTGGTGAACGGGCAGACCACGGTGAACGAGGACCTGCGGCGGGCCGTGGAGGCCGCCGCCGACGAGCTCGGGTACGTCCCGCACGCCGCCGCGAGGTCGCTGGTGACGCACCGGACGGACTCGGTGGCGCTCATCCTCCCGGAGTCCCCGAACCGCGTGTTCTCGGACGACCAGTTCTTCCCGAGCGTCATCCGCGGCGTCGCCACCGAGCTCGACGCGGCCGGGAAGCTCTTGGTGCTCATGACGACCGGGTCGGCCGAGGCGCGCCAGCGCGCGGAGCGGTACGCGGTGGGCGGTCACGTCGACGGCGTCATGTTCGCGTCGCTGCACGACGCGGACCTGCTGCCTGAGCTGATGATCCGGCGGGGCGTGCCGGTGGTGTGCAACGGGCTGCCGCAGCTGGAGGCGCCGTGCATCGACGTCGACCACCTGGGCGGGGTGCGGGCGGCGGTGGAGTACCTGATCGCGCAGGGCCGGCGGCGGATCGCGTCGATCGCGGGGCCGCTGGACATGGTGGCGGGGCGGGCGCGCCTGGACGGGTACCGGGAGGCGCTCGCGGCCGCGGACCGGCGTTCGATCGTGGCGGTCGGCGACTTCACGGCGGAGTCGGGGCAGGCGGCGATGCGGCAGCTCCTGGCGGACGAGCCGGAGCTGGACGCGGTGTTCGTCGCGTCGGACCTGATGGCGCACGGGGCGCTCCAGGCGCTGCGCGAGGCGGGGCGGCGGGTGCCTGAGGACGTGGCGGTGGTGGGGTTCGACGACATCGCCTTGGCGACGTACTCGGATCCGCCGTTGACGACGGTGCGGCAGCCGATCGCGGAGATCGGGCGGACGATGGCCCGGACGATGCTGCGGCTGCTGGAGGGCGGCGAGGTGTCGCCGATGACGATCCTGCCGACGGAGCTGGTGATCCGCGAGTCGGCGTGAGCGCACGTTCATGAAGGATGCGGACGTGAAGGACACGGTCGTAAGGGACATGGTTGTAAAGGACACGGTCGAGAAGCGCCCGGTGCGTGCGGCGGTGACGCCGGTTCCGCGGGGGCGAGGCCGTTGAGACGCAGTGGAGCCCGGCCCGCTGCTGCGGGCCGGGCTTCCGGTCGTTCGTGTCCTGTTGTCCGGTTGGTGGCCGCTCGCCGCGCGCCCTGAGGGCGCGTGCGGGGCGGCCTGGCTAGGTGAAGACGCTCACCCCGCCGGGGCCGACCAGCAGGCCGACGATGATGACCACGATCCCGAGGAGCACCTGGCCTCGGAAGATCATGTAGATACCGTAAACCACGAGTAGGACCGCGAGGATCCAGAGAATCAATGCCATGCGGTCCGTATACCCATAGGCCGAAGGAATATGTCTACATTCCTCGGATTCGCTTCGCGGAGTTCGCCGCGAGCGGGCCGGGGATGTCGGTGGGTCGTGGTCCACTGGTGGCGTGGAGGTCGCTCTGGTGCACGGGAGGGCCGGGGAGGGCTGGACGATGCCCCTGCCCGGCGGGGCCGTGGCGTACCACGCGGACCTGGCGGCGGCGGTGAGCGAGGCGGAGGCGGCCGGTGCGCCGCGGTGGGTGGTGGCGGACGGTGCGCGGGACTACCCGCCGCTGCTGGAGGCGGGGGCGCGCCTGGACCGGATGCGGGACCTGCGCCTGGCCGAGCGGATCCTGTCGCGGGTGGAGGCGCACGAGCCGCCGGCGTACGTGGTGGCGTCCGATCCCGACGCGGGGACGCTGTTCGAGCGGGAGCCGGAGCCGGTCGACGGTCCGGCCGAGCTGGTGCGGCTCCAGGCGGCGTGGCTGGACCAGCGGCGGCGGACGGCGAACGCGGCGATCCCGGGCCTGGGGGCACTGCTGGCGGCGGAGTCGGCGGGGGCCCTGGTGGCGGCGGAGATGGGGCGGACGGGGGTGCCGTTCGACCGGGAAGTGCACGACCGGCTGCTGCGGGACCTGCTGGGGCCGCGGCCGTCGAAGGGGCTGCGGCCGCGGAAGCTCCAGGCGCTGGCGGACCGGGTGGCGGAGGCGTTCGGGCACCAGTTGAACCCGGACTCGACGAAGCAGGTGCTGGCGGCGTTCCATGCGGCGGGGGTCGAGGTGAAGACGACGCACGCGTGGGAGCTGCACGCGGTGGACCATCCGGCGGTGGAGGCGCTGAAGGTGTACCGGGAGCACGCGCGGGTGTGGGGGGCGTTCGGGTGGAACTGGGCGGACGCGTGGGTGTTCGACGCGCCGGAGCCCGTGGGCGGGCGGGTGGTGAGCCGGTTCCGGCCGGTGTACATCGTCGGCGGGGCCGATACGGGGCGGTGGGGCACGGACGGGGGCGGGGCGCTGCAGCTCCCCCATTCGGTGCGGGAGGCGATCCGGGCGGACCCGGGGTGGAAGCTGGTGGCGGCGGACGCGGCGCAACTGGAGCCGCGGCTGCTGGCGGCGATCAGCGGCGACCGGGCGATGGTGGCGGCGACGGCCGCCGACGACCTGTACACGGAGCTGGCGCCGAGCCTGGGCGGGGAGCGGTCGAAGGCGAAGATCGCGTTGATCTCGGCGATGTACGGGGGGACGGCGGGGGACGCGCGGCAGCTGGTGCAGCTCATGCGGGACCGGTTCCCGGCGGCGTTCGAGAAGGTCGAGTCGGCGGCGCGCACGGGTGAGAAGGGCGGGCTGGTGCGCACGTGGCTGGGGCGGACGGTGCCGGCGCCGTCGGAGCGGTGGTGGCGGGCGCTGAGCTCTGAGGACGGCACGCGGTCGTCGGCGAGCCGGGGCCGGTTCACGCGGAACTTCATCGTGCAGGGGACGGCCGCGGAGTGGGCGCTGGTGCTGCTGGCGCTGCTGCGGCACGAGCTGTACGAGCGGGACCTGGGCGAGCTGGTGTTCTTCCTCCACGACGAGGTGATGGTCCACTGCCCGCAGGAGCACGCGGCGGCGGTCTCGGCGGCGATCGAACGCGCGGCGGAGGAGGCCACCCGGACGCTCTTCGGCACCCTCCCGGTGCGCATCCCGCTGCGCCCCAAGGTCGTGGACAGCTACTCCGAAGCGAAATGACCGGCAGGCCCCCGGCCGCGGACCCGAATCCGCCCCGGAAGGCCCTGTCGGTCCCGTGTGTCAGGGTGGACCCGGGGGCCCACCGGTCGGGTGCCATGTGACATGTCATATGGCACCGTCTTCCGGGCGCGGCGGCGCAGGCGTAGGCGCCTTGCTGGGGCGACGCCGCTGCGGGCGAATGCGAGGAGGAGTCGCGACAGCGCTTTCTTCTCCTGGAGTCGTAGTACCCGGGTACCACTCGCGTCCCGGAAGATCGCTCCCGAAACCGATGAACGACCGGGCCGCGGGCCGTAGCGTCGTGGGCATGATCGAGATCGAGCACTTGACGAAGCGCTACGGCAAGAAGACGGCCGTGGACGATCTGACGTTCGCCGTCAAGCCCGGCGTCGTCACCGGGTTCCTGGGGCCGAACGGCGCCGGGAAGTCCACCACGATGCGCGCCATCGTGGGTCTGGACGCCCCGACCTCCGGCCTGGCCCGCGTCAACGGGAAGCACTACTCCGAGTTCCGGTCGCCGCTGACCGAGGTCGGCGCGCTCCTGGAGGCGAAGTCGGTGCACGCCGGACGCAGCGCCTACAAGCACCTGCTGGCGCTCGCCCGCACGCACGGCATCCCCACCAAGCGCGTCCACGAGGTCATCGACCTCGTCGGCCTGCACGAGGTCGCGGGCAAGCGCGTCGGCGGCTTCAGCCTCGGCATGGGCCAGCGCCTGGGCATCGCGGTCGCGCTGCTGGGCGACCCGGCCGTGCTCATCCTGGACGAGCCGGTCAACGGCCTCGACCCCGACGGCGTGAAGTGGATCCGCCTCCTGCTCAAGGGCCTGGCCTCGGAGGGCCGCACGGTCTTCCTGTCCTCGCACCTCATGAGCGAGCTGGCCCAGACCGCCGAGCACCTAATCGTCATCGGGCAGGGCAAGCTCCTGGCCGACACGACCGTCGACGACTTCGTGTCGGGCAACGGGAAGGCGCGCGTGCGCGTGGTCTCCCCCGACGCGGCGCGTCTCGCCGAGCACCTGGCCGGCCCGGGCATCACGATCGCGAGTCCCGAGCGGGGCGTCCTGGACGTGTCGGGGACCGAGGCGGCGGTGGTGGGCCAGACGGCCGCCGCGCACGGCCTGGTCCTGCACGAGCTGCGGACCGACCGCGGCTCGCTCGAGGACGCGTTCATGCAGCTGACCGCCGACGCGGTCGAGTACCGACAGACCATGGAAGGGGCGAAGTGATGACCGCCGCGGCAATGACCGAACGGCCGGCGTACGCGCCGCCGCAGCAGTACCGGCTCACCTTCGTGGGCGAGCTGCGCTCGGAGTGGACCAAGCTGTGGTCGCTGCGCTCGACGTGGATCGTGCTGCTGTGCGCGGTCGTGTTCTCGGGCGGGCTCGGGGCCTTGATCTCGGCCAGCGTGCCGGACGAGGCGGCCGTCGGCGGGGCCGACGCGGCGCTGTCGTTCGCGATGGCGGGCGTGTCGCTCTCCTCGGTGTTCGTGGCGGTGCTGGGCATCCTGACGATCACCGGCGAGTACACGACCGGTTCGATCCGCTCGACGCTCTCGGCGGCGCCGAAGCGCCTGGGCATGCTGTTCTCGAAGGCGCTGGTGTTCGGCGCGGTCGTGGCGGTCCTGTTCACCGCCATGGTGTTCGCGACGTTCTTCATGTCGCAGGCGCTGCTGAGCGGCACCGAGATCGGCGGCGTCTCGCTGGGCGACGAGGGCGTGCTGCGGGCGCTGTTCGGGTACGTCGGGATGATCGTGTACCTGGCGCTGCTGGCGATCGCGATCGGTGCGATCCTGCGGAACTCGGCCGGTTCGATCGGCTTCTACGTCGGCGTCATCATGATCCTGCCGCAGCTGGCGACGCTGCTGCCGTGGGAGTGGGTGAGCGACGTGGTGCCGTACGCGCCGGGCAACGTCCCGAACACCATCGCGGTGGTCGACACGTCGATGGGCACGCTCGGCCTGGGCGAGTCGTGGCTGTGGATGGGGATCTGGCTGGTCGTCGCCTACGGGCTGGCGGGCGTGCTGCTCAAGCGCCGGGACGTGTGACAATCCCGTTGTGGCGCAGGCCGTGAACGTGTCCCGCAAGCGCGGGCTGTGGCAGCGGGTGTCGGAGTTCGACTCACGGCACCCGCTGCTTTGGGATCTCTTCCCGATCTTCCTGTACGTGTTCTTCGGGTGCCTGGGCGCGATCGGGGCCGCGATCGGCCAGGTGGAGCTCCGGCACCCGGTGTGGCAGCTGGTGGCCGCGGTCCTGTTCCTGGTGCCGACGATCTGGCGGCGCCGGTACCCGTTCGCGGTGCTGCTGAGCCAGGCCGTGCCGCTGTGCATCACGATCCCGCTGTCGCTGACCGGGGTCGGTTCGGGCATGGTCGACGGGGCGGCGGCGCTGTCGTTCACGGTGGTGGTCTACAACATCGTGCTGCGGCGGCCGCTGCGGCTGCTGTGGTGGGCGGCGCTGGTGTCGCTGGTGCCGTCGCTGGTGGACTGGACGGTGAACCACCGGCTGGGCGTCGGGAGCTTCCTGGCGTTCTTCGTGCCGACGGCGGTGTACTTCGGGTTCATCGTCGCGATCGGGCTGCTGGTGCGGACGCGGCGGGACTTCCAGAGTTCGCAGCGGGACCAGGCGACGCGGGAGGCGGTCGCGGACGAGCGGAACCGGATCGCGCGGGAGATGCACGACATCATCGGGCACAACCTGGCGGTCATCAACGCGCTCGCCGACGGCGGCGCGTACGCGGCGGCGGCCTCGCCGGACAAGGCGAAGGAGGCGCTGGAGGTGATCGGGCGGACCAGCCGGGAGGCGCTCGGTGAGCTGCGGCGGGTCCTGTCGGTGCTCAAGGCGGAGGATCCGGCGGAGGTCGAGCTGGCGCCCCAGCCGGGGCTGTCCGACATGGACGCGCTCATCGAGCGGGTCCGGGAGGCGGGACTGCCGGTGACGCTGCTGACGTCGGGCGAGCGGTGGGAGCTGTCGGAGAACCAGCAGCTCGCGGTGTACCGGACGGTGCAGGAGTCGCTGACGAACGTCCTCAAGCACGCGGTGGGCCCGAAGCGGGCCGAGGTGTCGATGTCGTACCGCGAGGAGGGCCTGGCGGTGACGGTGTCGAACACGGGGAACCGGGTCGACGAGGCGGGGACCGCGCGGGGCCTGGCGGGGCTGGCCGAGCGGGCGGCGGCGTTCGGCGGCACAATGGTGGCCGGGCCGGAGGCGCACGGCGGTTGGCGCGTCGCCCTGTGGATGCCCGTGAACGGGAAGGAGCGCCGGTGACCACCCTGCTCATCGTTGACGACCACCCCTTGCAGCGCATGGGGTTCCGGATGCTGGTGGAGAGCCAGCCGGACCTGGTGGTGCTCGGCGAGGCCGAGAACGGGGCGGACGCGGTGCGCCGTGCGACCGAGCTGGGTCCGGATGTGGTCCTCATGGACGTGCGCATGCCAGGTGTGGACGGGATCGAGGCGACGCGGCGGATCATCGCCGCGGGCGGGCGCAGCAGGGTCCTGGTGCTGACGACGTTCGACCTGGACGAGTACGCGTACGCGGCGCTGCGGGCGGGCGCGAGCGGGTTCCTGGTGAAGGACGCGCAGCCCGAGGAGCTCTTGTCGGGTATCCGGGTGGTGGCCGCGGGCGACGCGGTGGTGGCCCCGAAGCTCACGCGGCGCCTCCTCGACCGGTTCGCCGACCAGTTCCCGGTCGAGGGCGAGGACGAGGCGAAGGCCGCGGCGGCGCAGCTCGACGTGCTCACCGAGCGCGAGCGCGAGGTGCTGACGGCGATCGGCAAGGGCTGGAACAACACCGAGATCGCCGAGCGCTTCCACCTGGCCGAGTCGACGGTGAAGACCCACGTGGGCCGCATCCTCGCCAAGATCGGCGCCCGCGACCGGGTGCAGGCGGTCATCTTCGCCTACAACACCGGCCTCGTCGCACCCGACGGCAACTGAGCACTCCTCGCGTTCCCGCTCTCCCGGTTCTTGTCGTACCCGCGGGGCAGGGTTGCAGCGGGGGGCCCGTGATACCAGTGGTACATCACATGTCACACAGCACCCTTGTAGCGGGCCCGGTGCCCGGCGAGTCCTCGCCCCGCACCTTTCCGCCGGCGCCGTGGGCGGCCTCGTTCAGGCGGCGGGCGCGGTCGGGACCCAGAATCGCAGCTTGTCGCCGCGGCGGTCCTCGAGGAGGCCGCCGTTGGCCTCGATGACCCTGCGGGACCCGGTGTTGTCGGTGTCGCAGGTGATGAGGGCCTTCTCGATGCCGAGGGCCGCGGCGACGGGGAGCGCGGCGGCGAGCATGGCGGTGGCGTGGCCGCGGCGGCGCGCCGAGGGGCGGACGTCGTAGCCGATGTGGCCGCCGTAGTCGCGCAGGTGCTCGTTGAGACGGTGCCGGATGTTGATGCGGCCCAGGAAGACCGGCCCGTCGACCCACCAGAAGGTGGTGGCGGGGACGAACGCGGCGGGCGGGTCCTCGGTGAGGGCGCGTTCGATCGCGAGGACGCCCTCGATCCACGTCGCGGGGTCGTCGGGCGGCCCGAGCCGCTGGACGAGGTCGCCCAGGAGGCTCTGGTCGCCGGGCCCGCCGCGGCCTTCGGCGATGAACTCGCGGACGGCCTCGGCGAAGGTGTCGGCGAGGTCGGCGGTGGGGAGGATCAGTTCGGGCACGGTTCGACGCTAAATGACCCCGTTCGCGGGTGCAACCGGAATCCCGGGCGCACCGCGAGTTCGCGGATCGGCGCGCGGAATGTAGCGCGTCCGTCATCTTCCGTTGGTAGCGTTGCGGGTCGGTTCTAGGGAGGTTCGCGATGGGTTCGGTGCTGACGGCTTCGGTGCTGCTGTTCGACATGGACGGGACGCTGGTCGACTCGACGGCGTCCGTGGAGCGGGCGTGGGGGCGGTTCGCCGACCGGCACGGCCTGGAGGCCGGGGCGATCCTGGCGGTGGCGCACGGGCGCCCGACGATCGAGGTGGTGACGGAGTTCGCGCCGGCGGGTGTCGACGCGATCGCCGAGACCGACCGGATCGAGGCCGAGGAGATCGACCGCACCGACGGGATCAGCGAGGTCCCGGGCGCCGCGGCGCTCCTGCAGTCCCTGGACCCGTCCCGGTGGGCGGTGGTCACCTCGGCGACCCGCGCGCTCACGCTCAAGCGGCTCGCGGCGGTGGGCATCCCGCTCCCGAAGGTCCTCGTCGCCGCCGACGACGTCACCAGGGGCAAGCCCCACCCGCAGCCGTACCGGCTCGCGGCCCGCGCGCTCGGGTTCGACGCCACGGACGCCATCGCGTTCGAGGACGCCCCCGCGGGCCTGGCCTCCGCGACCGGCGCCGGCGCTGCGACCGTGGTGGTCGGCGGCTACCGGGGCGAGGCCGCGGCGGGACTCCCCCGCGTCCCGGACATGACCGGTGTGCGGGTGGTCCTCGACCGCGAGACCCTGTCGGTGACGCTGCCCTGACCGCCACGCCAGCGCGGCAGCGGATCGACCGCTCAGGCGACGGGCTGCGCGGCCTCCATGCTCGCGAGGCGGGCGGCGCGGAGGCGTCCGGCGAGGTCGCGGGTTGGGCCGCCGCGCAGGAGCAGGACCAGCCACGGGTCGTCGTCCATCCTGGCGGCGGAGACGAGGGCGAGCGCCATGATGTGGGCGCAGACCTCGCGGGCGTCGGCGCAGCCGCAGGAGGTGGTGATGCGGTTGTGGTCCTCGGTGACGAACTTCTTGGGGAGCAGGCGCATGCCGGTCTCGGCGAGGACGTCGTCGATGCGTTTGGGCAGGCGCCCGGCGAGGAGTCCGGCGACGCAGGAGGGTGAGAGGGACAGGGCGGTCATGCCCGCGGCCCAGGCGGAGGCGTTGTAGACGGGGATGGCGATCTGGGCGTCGAAGGCGCCGTTGGCGTCGGCGACCCTGCCGGAGACGAGGCCGGGTTCGATGGCGAGGCCGGTGACGCTGCCGTGCCCGGCGAGGGCGCGGCCGCGGACGATCCGCTGGTCGGGGTAGTTGAGGCCGATGGTCTCCAGGGCGCGCCACCATTTGCGGCCCCACCAGGTCCGGCCGTACGGGTCGCTCACAGGTGGCCCCCTTCGTCGTCGAGTTCGATGAGTTTGCGCAGCTGGGAGTCGTCGAGTTCGCCGAGCCAGTCCTCGCCGGAGCCGACGACGGCCTCGGCGATGGCGCGCTTGCGGGCGAGGAGTTCGTCGACGCGCTCTTCGAGGGAGCCGGCGGTGACGAGCTTGTGGACGTGGACGGTCTGGGTCTGGCCGATGCGGTGGGCGCGGTCGGTGGCCTGGTCCTCGACGGCGGGATTCCACCAGCGGTCGTAGTGGACGACGTGGGAGGCGCCGGTGAGGTTGAGACCGGTACCGCCGGCGCGGAGGGAGACGAGGAGGATCGCGGGGCCCTCGACGGTCTGGAACTCGTCGACGAGCTTGTCGCGGGCGGGCTGGTCGAGGCCGCCGTGGAGGAAGGGGGCGGCGACGCCGAGTTCGGCTTCGAGGTGGCGGGAGAGGAGGTCGCCCATCTGCCGGTACTGGGTGAAGATGAGGGTCTTGTCGCCTTCCTCGACGACCTCGGTGAGCATCTCGGTGACGCGGTCGAGTTTGCCGGAGCGCTCGGCGAGGCCGCCGTCGCCGACCCCGACGTACTGGGCGGGGTGGTTGCAGATCTGCTTGAGGCGGGTGAGGAGCTTGAGGACGCGGCCGCGGCGGGTGATGCCGTCGCCGAGGCCCTCGTCGAAGGCTTCGCGGATGGCCTCGCGGTAGAGACCGGACTGCTCGTCGGTCATGGTGCAGGCGACGACGGACTCGATCTTGGGGGGCAGGTCGGCGGCGACGTCCTCTTTCATGCGGCGCAGGACGACGGGGTCGATGCGGGCGCGGAGGGTCGCGGCGGCGACGGGGTCGCGGCCGATCTCGATGGGGTCGGCGAAGCGGCGCTTGAAGTCGGCCTGGATGCCCAGGAGGCCGGGGTTGACGAACTCGGAGATGGACCAGAGCTCGGCGAGGTGGTTCTCGACGGGCGTGCCGGTGAGGGCGATGCGGACGCGGCCGGTGAGGTCGCGGACGGCGCCGGCGGTGCGGGAGCGGTGGTTCTTGATGGCCTGGGCCTCGTCGATGACGATGGTGTCCCAGCCGATGGCGCGCAGGAGTTTGATGTCGCGCAGGGCGATCGAGTAGGAGGTGACGACGACGTCGGCGTCGGCGAGGGGCGCCGGGGACTTGCTGCGGGCGGGGCCGTGGTGGAGGTGGACGGAGAGCTGGGGGGCGAAGCGGGCGATCTCGCGCTGCCAGTTGCCGACGAGGGAGGTGGGGCAGACGACGAGGTGGGGGGCGATGCCGGCGCGGCGGACCAGGAGGCCGATGGACTGGAGGGTCTTGCCGAGGCCCATGTCGTCGGCGAGGATGACGCCGGCGCCGCCGTCGGCGGCGGCTTCGAGCCAGGCGATGCCGTGAGCCTGGTAGCGGCGGAGGTCGGCGTTGACGCGGACGTCGCCGGGGTCGGCGTGCTGGGCGGTGATGAGGCGGAGGTTGAGGCCGGAGTCGGAGCGCAGGAGTTCGGTGTAGGACTCGACGAAGGCGCCGACGAGGGCGGTGGCGGTCCAGACGTGGCCTTCGGAGTGGGGGGCGCTGTGGCCTTCGGCGGGGAGTTCGGCGGCGATGCGGTCGAGGTCGTCGAACTTGTCGTCGTCGACGGCGTTGGCGATGCGGGCCCAGATCGCGACGGACTCGGTGATGTCGGGTCGGGAGGCGATGCGGGTGAGCGCGGGGAGGACGGGGCGGACGGGCATGGCGACGCCTTCGACGTCCTGGAGCACGCCGTCGAGGTAGAGCTCGGCGTCGACGGGGTCGCCCGGGGGGAGTCCGAGCTCGGCCACCGCGGCCTCGGGTCGCGCGCCGCCGAAGAACAGGAGCCGCCCGTCGGCCGGGGAGGCGTGGTCGGGCAGGAAGGTGGCGTGCAGTTCGCTGGGTGGCAACGAGGCTCCTACGGTGGGAAGGCAGACGTGCCATTTTGCCACAAGCACGGGCCCGAACCCAAACGCGCGAACCGTTATGGGATGTTTTGGGGGTTTCACGGCAGGAACGGGGCGGGCCCGCCGTTGCGCTGCGTCACGGTCGCCCGCGGCGGCAGCGGGTCCGGTCGGCCCCGCCCCGTCAACCCCAGAGCAAGGTCTGCGGGAGGGCCGGCGTCGCCGGGCGGGCGGCGTCGGTGCGCCGGGGCCGCGGCCCTCCACATTGAGGTCGAGTCGGCATCCTTCGGACAGAAGGATGTTCGAACGTGTAGAAGTTAGCGGTAAATTCGAACACTGTCAATACCGGTTTCGACATCTCGGAGGTGGGATCGCGGGCGTGCCGCCGCGGCCCTGACGTCGCGGGCGTGCCGCCGCCGGCCTGCCGTCCTCGGTCTGCCGCCGCGGGCCCGCCGCGGCGGTTCAGGTGATGGGGCAGCGCAGGGCCAGGTTGAACGCGGCGGAGTCCTGGTACTGGGAGCGGGCCTCGTCGAGGTCTTCGGGGGCGGTGGCGGCGACGAGGTCCTGGACGTCCAGGGAGTAGGACTCGGCGAGGGTCTTCAGTGCGGGGTCCTCGATCTCGTTGCCGAGGACCGCCATCTCGTCGACGACCGCGTCGATGCTCGCGCCGTCGGCGCCGCCGACGAGGTCGAGGACCTGCCAGGCGCGGTCGCAGTCGGCGGCGTACTGCTCGGTGTCGCGGTCGAGGTCCTGGTTGCGGGGGTCGGCCTCGTCCACGCCGCCGAGGCACTCGGCGAGCAGCCACAGGAGCATGAGCACCCCGATGACCCAGGCGAAGAGCTTGACCAGGCGCACGTCGATCATGTTCGCCCCCATCGTGAGAGGCCGGCCGCTTCAGTCTACGCGGGACTCCGGCTCGGCGCGGCTTTGAGAATGCGCTTTCCGGTGGGTAGGCTGAGGCGACCCCCCGACCCCGACCGCGGGTGGACCGCGGACGAAGGGAGCCCCTGTTGGACGTCCTGTGCCTCGGCGAGTCGATGTGCGTGTTCGCGCCCTCGACCGCCGGACCCCTGCGCACCGCCGGCGAGCTGCACGCCGGCGTGGCCGGCGCCGAATCGAACGTCGCCGTCGCGCTCGCGAGGCTGGGCGCGCGCGCCGCCTGGCACGGGAAGGTCGGCGCCGACCCGTTCGGGCTGCGCATCCGCGACGTCCTGGAGGCCGCGGGCGTCGACTGCTCCGGCGCCGCGACCGACCCGGCGCGGCCGACGGGCGTGTACTTCAAGAACCCGGGCCCCGAGGGCACGGTCGTCCACTACTACCGGCGCGGCTCCGCGGCCTCGACCATGGCCCCCGGGCACCTCGCGGGCGTCGCGGCGCCGAAGATCCTGCACCTGTCGGGGATCACGCCGGCGCTGTCGGACTCGTGCGCGGCGCTGATCGAGGAGCTCATGGTCGCGCGGGCGCTGGCGCCCGCGGTCGTGAGCTTCGACGTGAACTACCGGCCGGCGCTGTGGCCGGTCGAGGAGGCAGGGCCGGTGCTGGCGCGGCTCGCGGGGGCGGCGGACATCGCGTTCGTGGGCCTCGACGAGGCGCAGACCCTGTGGGGCGTCAAGACCGCGGAGGACGTGCGCGAGCGCGTGCCGGGCGCGGGCGTGCTCGTCGTCAAGGACGGCGGGAACGGCGTCACCGCGTTCGAGGGCGACGCGGCGCACTACTCCCCCGCCGAACCGGTCGACGTGGTCGAGCCGGTCGGCGCCGGCGACGCGTTCGCGGCCGGGTTCCTGTTCGGGCGCCTGCGCGGCGCCTCGGCCGCGGCGTCGATGCGCCTGGGCCACCGGCTCGCCGCCGGGGCCCTCCAGATCGTCGGGGACCTTGCGCCCCCGCCCGCACCCGAGACCGTTCGAGCCATCCTGGAGGACCAGTGACCCTTGACCAAGGCGCATTCTTCGACCGCCTCTTCGCCGGGCAGCGCGTCATGGCGATCTGGCGGGGCCTGCCCGCCGACGAGACCGTGGCGCTCTCCGAGCGGCTGTGGGACGCCGGGGTGGAACTGGTCGAGGTGCCGATCGGGCGGCCGGGCCAGGAGGAGGCCCTCGCGGCGGCGGTGAAGGCCGCCGCGCCGCGCGGGCACCTGGTCGGTGCCGGGACCGTGGTGACAGCGGGCCACGTGGAGCGCGCGGCCGCGGCTGGCGCGGCCTACACGATCGCGCCGGGCCTGAACCCGGAGGTGCTGGCGGCGTCGCACGCGGCGGGCCTGCCGCACCTGCCGGGCGTGGCCACGGCGAGCGAGGTCGGTCTGGCCCGGGAGCTGGGGTGCACGTGGGTGAAGGTGTTCCCCGCGTCGTCGCTCGGCAAGGACTGGTTCAAGGCGATGGCCGGGCCGTTCCCCGACGTGAAGTACGTGGCGACCGGCGGCGTCGCCCCCGACGAGGTCGAGGCGTACCGCAAGGCCGGCGCCGCGGTGATCGGCATGGGCTCGGCCCTGGCCGACCCGGCGAACATCGAGAAGCTGCTGGCCTGAGCTGCGCGGGGCCCGGTGCTGTGTGACATGTGATGTACCACCGGTATCACGGGCCCCCCGCTGCAACCCTGCCCTAGGGGTACGACAAACGCGCGCAACGTGACCGTTGCGCGCGTTTTCGGTTCTCGGGCCTGGGGACACCGCGATCGCGGGAGACGCCGCCGCTTGCGGCTTCGCGGTTCGCGGTTCGCGGTTCGCGGTTCGCGGTTCGCGGTTCGCGGTTCGCGGTTCGCGGTTCGCGGTTCGCGGTTCGCCTAGAGCTTGCCGAGCAGGGAGACGATCGGGTAGCCGTCAAGGCGGTCGCGGCCGGAGAGGGAGGCGATCTCCAGGAGGGCGGCGCAGGCGGCGACGGTGCCGCCGAGGCCCTCGACGAGGCGCACGCCTGCGGCCATGGACTCGCCGGTGGCGATAACGTCGTCGACGAGGAGTACCCGGTCACCGTCCTTGACGGCGTCGGCGTGGAGTTCGACGCGGACCTCGGCGTACTCGCCGCGGTAGGTCTCGACGGCGGCCTCGCGGGGCAGTTTCCCGGCCTTGCGGATCGGCAGGAGCGGCTTCCCGGTGCGGTCGGCGAGCGGCGCGGCCCAGAGGAACCCGCGCGCGTCGAACGCGGCGATCGAGTCGTACGGGTACGCCTCGACGGCCTCCTGGAGGCGGTCGATCGAGGCGCGGAACGCGTCGGGGGCCGCGAGCAGCGGCGTGATGTCGCGGAAGCCGACCCCGGGTTCGGGGAAGTCGGGAACGACGGGCACGTATTCGGTCAGGTCCACGACGGCAAGGGTAACCGGTCGCCGGCCCCGAAGTACCCGACGCTCCGGACCGGCCACCACGAACCCGAAGCCCTCTCACCAGTGCCGGAACTGTCGTACCCCTGGGGCAGGGTTGCGACGGGGGGCCCGTGATGCCGGTAGTACATCACATGTCACACGGCACTGGGGAACGATGAAGCCCCCGGCCGGGGCCGGGGGCTCGGGAATCGACGAGGCTCACTAGGCCGCGACGGGTTGCGCCGGCGCGGCACGCTTGGCGCTGACGGCCGCGACGACCAAGTTCTGCTGCGACTGGACGTAGCAGACGTGGGTGCTCGCCAGGAAGACGAACAGCGTGGCGAGGCCGGTGGAGAAGGTCGGGGTGAGACCGGCGGCCTCCTGCTCCTGGCGGATCGAGGCGCAGAACTTGAACCAGTTCACGATCGGCCAGATGAAGAGCGTGAGCGCGCCGATGAGGAGCGACCAGACCATGGGGGCCGGATTGACGTTCTTCTCGCCGTTCGGGTTCACGGCCTTCACCTCGGCGGTGGTCTTGGCGAACCACACGAGGTAGTAGATGCCGAAGGTCACGATGCTCAGAATCCAGACGGCGAACGGGCCGCGGGTCTTCAGTTCGGGCATGGGGCACTGCTCCTTGCGTACAGGGGAAACGGGGCTCGACGACAGCGCACGGCTGCGGGACGCATCCCGCAGCCGGTTGGGCCCGCTGGCCGAAGTGCGCTCACATTAGCATGTGTGATCGTCTGCTTTGGAGGTAGGCCGTCCCTTGTATTCAGCCCTTTAGCCCTGTTTGCGCCACTCCTTGGACGAGGAATCGCTGCAGGAACAGGAATACGAACACCAATGGGAGGATCGCGACCAATGCCGCGGCGAACAGCTGCGAGAGGCTCACGGTCTGCGCGGTGAGGAACGTCGACAGCGCGACCTGCACCGTCCACGACTCCGGGGACCGGCCGATCACCAGGGGCCACAGGAACGAGTTCCACGCCCCCACGAACGTGATCACCGCGATCGCCGCGAGGAAGCTCCCCGAGTTCGGGACCACGATGCGCCAGAACGCGCCCCAGTGGCTCAGCCCGTCCACCCGCGCCGCCTCCTCCAGCTCCCGCGGGAACCCCAGGAAGTACTGGCGGCACAGGAACGCCGCGAAGCCGCTGAACAGGCCCGGGATGATGAGGCCCCGGTAGTCCGAGAGCCAGCCGAGGCTCGACACCATCACGAAGCTCGGCACGAACGTGATCGCGCCGGGGATCATGAGCGTGGCCAGCACCAGGTAGAACACCTTGTTCGCGTGCCGCCACGGGATGCGGGCGAGCCCGTACCCCGCGGTGGTGCACAGGAACAGCGTGCCGGCCGTGGTCAGGACCGCCACGATCGCCGAGTTCAGCAGCGACCGCGCCATGGGCACCGCCGGGTCGTCGAACAGCCGCGACAGGTTGCCCCAGGCCGGGTCCGGCGAGAACCACATCCAGCCGGGCGCCGTGATCTCGGCGTCCGTGGCGAACGCGTTGCGCAGGATCAGGTAGAACGGGATGAGGAACAGGACGGCGAGCACCGCGAGGACGGTGAAGACCGCGATGTTCGCGCCCTTCGACCCGACCCCGGGCCGGTAGCCGACCGGCTTGCTGCGCGCGGTGGTACGAGACGCGGTACTGCGTGACGCAGTGGTATGTGACATGGCGCTACTTCTCCTCCGCGTTGCCGAATCCGAGGAACCTGCCCTGGAGGACCGTCACGATCGCGATGATGAGCGCCAGGATGAGCGCGCCGGCCGAGCCGCGGCCCAGGTCCTGCTGCGTGCCGAGGGCGGTCGTGTACAGGTACATCAGCGGCGGCCGGGCGTACGCCTGGTTCCCGATGAGGTTGTAGAACTCGTCGAACGCCTGGTACGCGGCGATGAGGATGAGCATGAGCACCGCCACCGAGGTGGCCCGCAGCTGCGGGAGCGTGATGTGCCAGAACGTCTGCCTCCCCGGCTTCGCACCGTCCACATAGGCGGCCTCGTACAGGTGCTCGGGGATCTGCTGGAGCGCGGCGATGAACAGGATCATGTAGAAGCCGCACTGGATCCACAGGCGCAGCGACACGATGACCAGCCAGTACCACGGCGGGCTCGGGTCGAACAGCCACGGCACGTCCTCGATGCCGAACAGGTCGAGCACCGAGTTCGCCATCCCGTACCGCACCCCGTTGAAGATCGACATCTTCCACACCAGCGACGCCACCACATAGGAGCACGAGAACGGCAGGAAGAACACCGACCGGAAGAACGCCCGCATCAGTCGCACCCGGTTGAGCAGCAGCGCCAGCCCGAGCGAGCAGGCGAAGGTCAGCGGCACGACGAAGGCCGCGAACACGGTGAACGTCACCAGGCTGTCGGTGAATGCGGCGTCCTGAAGCATCCGCGCGTAGTTGCCCAGGCCCACGAAGTCCTCGGGCAGGGGCGTGACGGTGTTGCGCGCGTCGAAGAACGACAGGTAGGCGCTCCAGACCACCGGGATGTACGTGAAGACGAGGAGCCCGATGAGGAAGGGCCCCACGAAGTACCAGAAGGTGAGTGCGGTCCGCCAGCCGCCCGTGCGGCGGCGGGGCCGGGGAGCGCGTCCCCCGGCACCCGCCGCCGCGTCGGGCGCGGCGGCCTCGGTCGAGACGGCCACGGTGCCTCCGGTCAGCCGAAGATCGAGTCGAGCTCGGTCTGGATGGTCTGGGCGGCGGTGTCGAACTCGGCGGAGGGGTCGGCGCCTTCGAGGACGATGTGGGTCATCATGTCGTCGACGGCGGTCTCCATGGTGGGGGTCCAGTTGGGGTCGTCGCCCCAGCCGTAGTCCTGGGAGATCTGGACGGCGGTGGCGGCGGGGCCCTCGGCGAGGGCGTCGGCGTTGGCGGCCATGGACTTGCGCGGCGGGATGTGGAAGCCGTAGGAGAGGCACCAGTCCTGGATGTACTCCTCGTTGTCGATCCACAGCCACTTGGCGAACGCCTTGGCCTCGTCCACGTGCTCGGACTTGGCGTTGACGAACGTGGACCAGCCGCCGTTGTAGACGGTCTGGGCGCCGCCCGCGAAGCCGGGGAAGGGCATGACGGCGATGTCGTCGCCGTAGGTGTCGATGATCTGCGGGAGGGCCCAGAGGCCGCACCACTGGATCGCGCACAGCCCCTGGATGATCGAGGACGGGTCCCAGGCTTCGGTGGGGGCGCCGATGAGGAGCGACCCGGACTCGTGGAGGGCCTTGACCTGGAGGGCCCCGGCGATGACGGTGTCCTTGTCGAAGCCGATCTGGAAGTCGTCGGTGAGGAGGGTCTGGCCCGCGGAGAAGACGATGGGCTGGAACAGCTTGGTCGCGGAGTCGTCGTTGCCGAGGAAGAGGCCCTTGACGTCCGAGGTGGTGAGTTCGGCCGCCGCGGCGGCGAGGTCGTCGAACGTGGCCGGCTCGGCGACGCCGGCGTCGGCGAGGAGCGAGGGCCGGTAGTAGAGGAACTGCGGGTCGTCGATCATCTGGATGCCGTAGATCTTGCCGTCGATCGAGTTGCGCTTGACGTCGATGTCGGTGAAGTCGTCGAGGACGCCGTCGAACAGGTCGTCGAGGGGGACGATCTGGCCGGAGTCCACCATGGAGCGGTTGAGGTGGCTCTCGAAGACGTCGGGGTAGTCGCCGGGGTTCTCGGCGAGGAGTCCGGAGGAGAGGGTGGTGTCGTAGTCGCCGGGGACCCAGTTGATGCTGACGGTGGCGTCTTCGTATGCGGCGGCGTACTTCTCGGCGGCCTCCTTCGTGCCGGCCTCGCCGTACTGGTGGTACCACTGGTAGAGGTTGACGCCGTCACTGGAGCCGCGGCCGGTGTTGGAGCCGCACGCGCCGAGCGCGCCGGCGCCCGCGGCGAGACCGCCGAGCGCGAGCATGCGGCGGCGGTCGAGCGCGAGAGCGGCGAGCGCCCGCCTGGACGGTCGGTTGTTGCTGTGGGCGACCATTTCTAGCTCCTCGCTACGTGGGAGGTCGGTGGGCTCCGGGGCGAGGCCGGGTCATGGTCGACGTCGCAGCGGAGAATCGACATGCGCCGATTCGTTGTCCAGTGTTGCGAGCATCACTCACTTTGTCAATGGGTTGAAGTAAGCCTCGGGGTAACGATTCGTGCGCGATCACGTTGGAAGCACTCGGTTTTTGGGGATCCGCGTTCCCGCAGCGTGCAGCATGAAAAGCGCCCCGTTGAGGTGACGCGTGGGGCGCGTGTGGCCGCGGCGGCGGTCCGGGGACCGCGGCCGCGCGGTGTGCGGTTGCGGGGCCGGTCCGGTCAGCGGCGGCTGCGGGACCCGACGGTGTTCAGGCGGTTCAAATGGCCTTCGAGAGCGAGGGCGGCGGCGCCGAGCGCGACCATGTTGCGCTCCTGGGTGTTCCGCTTCAGGCGGGCGGCCTTGAGCGGGGCCTCAAGGGCGTGGGCGGCGAGGCGGCGCTCGAACTCGGGCACGAGGGCGTCGCCGAGGGCCGCGGTGACCCAGCCGTCGAGCACGACCAGGTCGGGGTTGACGAGGTTGAGCAGGTTGGCGGCGCCCGCGGCCAGGGACTCGGCGACGGTCTCCACGGTGCGCACCGCGGCGGGCTCACCGGCCTCCCAGGCGGCGGCGAGCGCGGCCATGGCCTCGGTCTGGGACCCGGCGGCGCGGCCGCCGAACTCGTCCCACTGCCGCAGGATCGCGGGCGCGCCCACATAGGCTTCGATGCATCCCGTTGCACCGCAGCGGCACTGGGGTCCGGCGGGGTCGATGGTGGTGTGGCCCCACTCCCCCGCGGAGTTGGTGGCGCCGCGGTAGAGCTGGCCGCCGAAGGCGAGGCCGGCGCCGACGCCGGTGCCGAGGATGAGGACGGCGAGGCGGTCGACGCCGCGGCCGTCGCCGAACCAGAGCTCGCCGACGGTGATGGTCTTGAGCGGGTTGTCGAGGTAGACGGGGACGTCGAGGCGGAGGCGCTCGGTGAGGAGCCGGCGGAAGGGGACGTCGTGCCAGTCCCAGTTGGGGGCGAAGCCGGAGACGCCCCAGGTGACGTCGACCTGCCCGGGGAGGCTGACGCCGACGCCGAGGATGGCGCGGTCGCCGAGGCGCCCGCGGACCTGGTCCATGGCGGCGGCGATATGGCCGATGACCTGGTCGGGGCTGGTCTCGCTGGCCTCCATGCGCTCCTCGGCCCGGTCCACCACGGTGAGGGCGAGGTCGTAGGCCTCCAGTTGCACGTAGGTCTCGGCGACGTCGACGCCGATCATGACGCCGCCGCCCGCGTGGGGGGCGAGGAGGGCGCGGGGCCGTCCGCCGCCGGAGTCCTCGCGGCCCACCTCGACGACGACGCCGAGCTCGATGAGGTCGGTGACCAGGTTGGAGACCGTCGCCACGGACAGGTCGGTCTCGCGGGCGAGGATCTGGCGGGAGGTCGGCGCGTCCGCGATGAGGTGGCGCAGGACCGCGAAGCAGTTGCGCAGGCGGATGTCGCGCGAGGTGGACTTCATGGCTGAATGCTACGGCGGACGCGTCACTTTGTAAATGGGTTAGTTGAAGTGGCGGGTGCGGTTCACCCGGCGACGGGGGCGGCGGTTCCCGCGACCCGATATGCTCTGCAGCGGTTTCGGCCGCGGATTCGAGGGGTGGACGGCATGGAAGAGCGAGTGCTCGGCAGGACCGGCGCGAGCGTCGGCGTCGTGGGGTTCGGCGCCTGGCAGATCGGCGCGGACTGGAGCGAGGTCAGCGAGGACGACGCCGCGGCGGCCCTGGAGGCCGCGGCCGCGGCGGGCGTGACGTTCTACGACACCGCCGACGTCTACGGCGACGGCCGCTCCGAGCGCATCGTCGGCGCGTTCCGCAAGGCGCACCCGGGGGTCTTCGTGGCCACCAAGATGGGCCGGCGCGCCGAGCAGGTCCACGCGAACTACGGCGAGGCGAACTTCCTGTCCTGGAACGACGACTCGCGCTCGCGCCTCGACATGACCCCCCTCGACCTGGTGCAGCTCCACTGCCCGCCGACGAGCGTGTACGGCGACGACGCGGTGTTCGCCGTCCTCGACGCCATGGTCGCCGACGGCCGCATCGCCCACTACGGCGTGTCCGTCGAGACCTGCGAGGAGGCGCTGGCCGCGATCGCGCGTCCCGGCGTCGCGACCGTGCAGATCATCCTGAACCCGTTCCGCCAGAAGCCCCTCGAGCGCGTCCTCCCGGCCGCCGCCGAGGCCGGCGTGGGCATCATCGCGCGCGTCCCGCTCGCCTCGGGGCTCCTGTCGGGCAAGTACACCGCGGCGACCGAGTTCGCCGCCGACGACCACCGCAACTACAACCGCCGCGGCGAGGCGTTCGACGTCGGCGAGACCTTCGCGGGGGTCGACTTCGCAACCGGCCTCGCCGCGGTCGAGCGGATCCGGCCGCTCGTCCCCGAGGGGATGACCATGGCGCAGTTCGCGCTCCGCTGGATCCTCGACCAGCCCGGCCTCAGCGTCGTCATCCCCGGTGCCCGCAACGCCGCCCAGGCCGAGGCGAACGCCGCCGCGGCCGCCTTCGCGCCACTGCCCGAGGACCTGCACGACGAGGTCCGCAAGGTCTACGACGACCTCATCCGGCCCCAGGTCCACGACCGCTGGTAGCCCCCGCTGACGGCGGTCAGGCCGCGGGCTCCCAGGGGACCGCGGCGCTGAAGCCCGCCCCCAGCAGGCGCACGAGGTTCCAGTAGTCGTCGTCCTCGATTCCGTTCTGGTCGCCGAGCAGCGCCAGCGCGGACGGGAACGGCCGGCCCTCGCGCAGCTGCGCGAGCTCGACCAGGCGCGCCCGGTCGGCCTTCGGTTCGCCCGGCTCGTCGAGGCCCGCCAGCGCGGCGCGCAGCGCGGGCTGGAACGTGTCCGGCTCCCACATCGCCTCGATCTCGTCGAGTTCGATCGTGAGGTGCGCGCCGGGCGCTTCGGCGACGGCGCGGCGCAGCATCGCGGCGTGCTCGTCCAAGGGGCCTTCGGGGAAGAGCCGGTTGAGGACGGGGACGGCGGCGTCGAGCTGCGCGAGGGCGCGCTCCTTGGCGGTGAGCGGGGCGACGGCCTCCACAACCTGGTCGACGGTCTCGGCTGCGGGAGTGGGTATCTCGACGAAGTCGCCGTTCGGCCCGAGCTCGTAGTAGACGGCGTCGGGATCCGGTTCGATGACGACGGTCTGGGTGACGAGGTCGGCGGTCCGGAACATGGCGAGCCACAGCAGCGGTACGCACCGGACGTCGTAGGCGACCACGTCGGTGGCCGCGTTGAAGCCCTTGTCGGTGGTCGAGGGGTAGACGGTGCGGAGGTCGGTGGCGCACAGGTACGAGGAGTTCGGCATACCGGCAGCCTAGATCGCCCTGCCGACGCCGGTCGCCGCGTGCGCTGCCGCGGGTGGCGAGGACGCCTGCGGACCGGCCGGGTCGCCCCGGCCGGTCCGCGGGCGATCGCTAGGGGCGGTACCGGTCGCGGATCTCGGGTCCGGCGGTGAAGCCTCCGGACGCGTAGGTGGCGACGGCGCCGGGGTTGTCGGAGGGGGTGGCGACCACGGCGCTGGAGGCGCCGAGGTCGCGCAGGGCCGCGGCGGCGGCGATGGTGATCGCGCGGCCGAAGCCGCGGCCGCGGTGGTCGCGGTGGGCGCCCATCGGTTCGAGGAGGCCGGGCCGGCCGGGTCCGGCCGACCACACGGTCACTCCGGCGACGGGGACGCCGCCGTCGTAGGCGACCAGGCAGCGCGCGTCGGCGTAGGCGGCGCCGGCGGCCATGGCGTGCCAGCGTTCGACGGTGAAGGTGGTCTGGTCGAAGGAGGCGACGTGGATGTCGACTCGGTCCTGCACCCGGTCGGGGCCGACGGTCTCGATGTGGACGCCCGGGTCTTCGACGGGGTCGGTGAGGTCGCGGCGCAGGGGCGTCCAGGGGTCGTCGGTGGGCCAGCCGCGTTCGGCGAGGACGTCTTGGAGGGCGGCGTCGGCGGGTGCTTCGACGTTGACGCGGCCGGCGGGGAGGACGCCGCGGTCGGGGTCGGCGAGGTCGTCGGCGATGCGTTCGGCGAGGGCGCGGTCGTCGCGGGCGTCGGGTGCGGTGGTGAGGCGCAGGAGGTCGGGGCCGTCGAGGAGGCCGACGGCGAGGATGCGGCCGTCGCGGCTCCAGGTGCGGGTCGCGTCGGCGGCGGTGTCGGCGCCGAAGCGGTGGTACCAGCCGAGGTCGCCGGGGTGGAGCTGCATCACGGCGCCGTCGTGCTGCCAGTCGCGCAGGGCAGTGAGGGCCGCGGGGGTCTCGTGGGGCCGCGGTCGTTCCAGTGATGTCGTCATGGTGGCGATCTCACCGCACCGCGGCGGGGGACGCAACTGGTTTCCTCAGCGGAGGAGGCGGCCGCGGTCGGGGTCGGCGGTGAGGCGGACGGTGTCGAGGCGGAGGTCGGCGGGTCCGGGCATGGTCGATCCGGGGAGGGCGACGGTGGCGGTCCCCCAGGCCACGGCGGCGGCGAGGGCGTCGGGTCCGCTGCCGCCGGCGGCGAGGAATCCGGCGAGGGCGGCGTCTCCGGCGCCGACGGGGCTCGCGACCGGTCCGGTGAGCGGGGCCTCGGCGTGGTGGACGCCGCGGGCGTCGACGAGGATCGCGCCGTCGGGGCCGAGGCTGGCGAGGACCGCGTGGGCGCCGGCGGTGCGGAGCGCTTCGGCGGCGGTGACGGCGTCGCCGAGGGTGGCGACGGTGGTCCCGGCGGCTTCGGCGAGTTCGTCGCGGTTGGGGGCGACGAGGTCGGGGCGGGCGCGGAGGCTGGCGGCGAGGGCGGGCCCGGAGGTGTCGACGGCGGCGAGGACGCCGGCGTCGCGGGCGCGGGCGACGAGGTCGGCGTAGAAGTCGGCGCCGACCCCGGGGGGCAGGCTGCCGCAGCCGGCGATCCAGGACGCGGCCCGGTCGAGGGTGGGGGCGATGGCGGCGACGAGGAGTTCGTCGATCTCGGTGGGGCGCAGGGCGGGCCCGGACTCGTTGAGTTTGGTGACCGTGCCGTCGGCTTCGGCGATGGTGAGGTTCGAGCGGATGCCCTGGGAGACGGGCACCTCCTCGACCGGGACGCCGGCTTCGGCGAGGAGGTCGAGCAGTTCGGCTCCGGCGTGGCCGCCGGTGGTGAGGACCGCGCGGGTGGGGTGGCCGTTGGCGACGAGGGCGCGGGACACGTTGACGCCCTTGCCTCCCGGGTCGACGTGGTCGGAGGCGGCGCGGTGGATCCGGCCGCGCCGGAGCCGGTCGACGGCGATGGTGCGGTCGAGGCTGGGGTTGGCGGTGACCGTGACGATCATGCGGCTCCTCTTTCCGGTCGGCGCTCTTCGAACGGTACCCACCGTGCGGGCGGGCGGGCGCGTTTCGGCCGCGACGGCGTCCGGGGCGCGTGCTTGAATGCGGGCATGGGCATCACCATCCTCGAAGGCGACATCACCCGGCAGTCGGTGGACGCGATCGTCAACGCCGCGAACTCCTCGCTCCTGGGCGGCGGCGGGGTGGACGGGGCGATCCACCGCGCGGGCGGGCCCGCGATCCTCGACGCGTGCCGTGACCTGCGCGCCTCCCGGTACGGGAGGGGCCTGCCGACCGGGCAGGCGGTCGCGACGACGGCGGGGCGGCTGGACGCGCGCTGGGTGATCCACACCGTCGGCCCGGTGTACTCGGCGGAGGAGGAGCGCAGTGCGCTGCTGGCGTCGTGCTACCGGGAGTCGCTGCGGGTCGCCGACGGGCTCGGGGCCCGGTCGGTGGCGTTTCCGGCGGTCTCGGCGGGGGTATACGGCTGGCCTGCCGACTCGGCCGCGCGGATCGCGTTGGACACGGTGCGCGCGACCGCAACCGAAGTGGACGACGTCCGCTTCGTGCTCTTCACCGACGAGGTCTACGCGGCCTTCGATCGGGCGAGGGGCTGAGGCGCGGGCGTTCCTGCCGGGGGGCGTTCTTGTCGGGCGGCGTTCCTGTCAGGCGGCGTTCCTGTCAGGCGGCGTTGTCGGACCCTGCCGGTACGGTCGGACGCCCGCAACCGACGAAGGGGTCACCCGCATGAAGACGCTCACCGAAGACGCGTTCGCCGCCGCGGAACGCTATCTCGAACTCCACGCCAGGCTCGTCGACCGACTCCGGTTCGCGCACGCGTTCCTGGACGCCCCGGGCGAACTGGTGCGCAACGCCGTCGCCGCCTACCAGAACCTCGACGGCGGTTTCGGGCACGCGCTCGAACCGGACCTGCGCGGCTCGGGCAGCCAGCCGCAGGGCGCCGAGATCGCACTGTGGATGGTCGAGGGCATCGCGGGCGCGGAGGAGCCGATGCTGCTGCGCGCGTGCGACTGGCTCGCCGCCCACACCGCCGAGGACGGGGGCGTGCCGTGGGTCCTGCCCAGCGTCCTCGACGACGAGCGCGGCCCGTGGTGGCAGCCGCAGGGCGAGCGGCCCCCGGGTGCGCTCAACCCGACCGGGCCCCTCGCCGGGCTGCTCCACGCGTACGGCGTCGACCACCCGTGGCTGGAGCCGGCGACCGCGTTCTGCTGGAAGGCGATCGCCGAGATCAGCGAGGTCGGGGCGTACGACGCGATGTGCATCCTCAACTTCCTCGAACGCGTCCCGGACCGCGAGCGCGCCGAGGCCGAGTTCCAGCGGCTGCGGGCCTCGCTGCGCGGCGCGGCCGCGATCGACCCGGACGCGCCCGGGCACGTCCACTCCCCCGTCGACCTCGCGCCCGCGCCGGACACGCTGGCGCGACGCCTGTTCAGCGACGACGAGATCGACCTGCACCTCGACCGCGTGATCGCCGACCAGGGCGAGGACGGCGGGTGGGCCCCGAACTTCGAGATGTGGACGCCCGTGGTCGCCCACGAATGGGGCGGGTACCTGACGCTCGCGCGGCTCAAGACGCTCAAGGCGTACGGGCGCATCGGGAAGTGAGGCGGCCCCGCCTCGGGAGGCGGGGCCGCAGACGCGTTCGGGTCAGGCGGGCTTGCGGGCCTCGCCGGCCAGGTGGGGGCTGACCTTGAGGGGGTAGGGCAGGAACGGGAGCCGCTCGGGGGCGAGGCCGGCGGTGTCGAACCCGGCGGCGGTGAGGGCGGCGCCGGTGTCGCGCGAGGTGTGGCAGCCGCCGAACACGTGCGACCACAGCACGACGTCGAAGAGGTATTCGAACGCGCGGATGTTGCGGTTCGCCGAGCCCACGTGCTCCAGGAGGACGAGTCGCCCGCCGGGCTTGAGGACGCGGTGCACCTCGGCGAGGGCGCGCGCCTGGTCCTCGACCGAGCAGAGCACCAGGGTGCACACGACCGCGTCGAAGGAGTCGTTCTCGAAGGCGAGCTGCTCGGCCTGCCCGTCGAGGACGACGGCCTTGAGGCCCAGCTCCTCGGCGCGTTCGCGGCCGAGCTCCCGCATGGCCTCCTCGGGTTCGACGGCGACCAGTTCGGTGACGGCGCCGGGGTAGTGCGTGAAGTTGGCGCCGTGGCCGCTGCCGACCTCGAGCACCCGTCCGCTGAGTCCTGCCAGGAGCCGCGCCCGCTGCTCGCCGAGGCCGCGGTCCTCGAGGGACGCGGCGGCCTTGGGGTACCAGCGGGCGAAGAGGCGGTGGCTCCTTCGTGCCATGATCACTCCTCGTCGTTCTGCGACCGGGCCAGGAGGACGACGGCCACCACGATGGCCAGCAGCAGGATCACGGCCACGAGGAAGGTGTCGACCGCGAACAGGGCGTTGAGGCCCCATGCGAGGAACGGTGCCATGATCACCAGGACCGCTGTGAGGGCGATCCACCTCGCGTTGCGGCTCATGAAGTCCATCGGCGCTCCTCCCGGGTTCACACCGAGCCTACGGGAGCGCGGCGCCCGGCGGGGTCGCCGGTCCGGGGTGTGCCGGTCCGTCCCCTTCAGAGCCTAGTTGGTGCGGGTGTTGGGGAGGTGGTCGCCGAGGTAGCCGATCCACACCCTCCCGGTGGCGCCGCCGGCGTCGTCGAGGAAGTGCATGCGCGGCGCGGGCGAGCCGATGGGCTGGAGCTTGATGTGCGCGGGCATGTAGACGCGCCCCGACGGGTCGACCTCGGCGGCGACGCGGAAGACGCGGGCGCGGTAGAACTTCGGGTTCCCCGACACCGAGTCGGACTCCTTCATGGACACCATGGTCGGGGTGAGGTGCGGTTCGCCCGCGAGCGGGCGCGAGCACCAGTCGTAGAACCCGCCGGTGAAGCGGTCCTCCGCGCGGGCCGCGGCGTAGGCGTCGAGGGCGCGGAGGGCGTCCCACGCCTTCCAGGCCCAGCGGCGGCGCTGGCGCGGGTAGGTGACGTCGAGGCGCGAGACCTCGGTGTCGAGCCCGTCGGGCAGCTCCACGCGGCGCAGCTGCTTGCGGGCGCGCTGGACGACGTCCATGAGGCTCTCGGCGACGAAGGGCCCCTCGGGGCCGTCGTCCTGGATCCCGTAGACGGGGTCGGCGTGCTCGGCCAGGCGCCCCTCCAGCCAGCGGATCCGGTCCTGGGCCTTGCGCTCCTGCTCCTGGAGCTCCACGAAGTCGAGTTCGAGCCGGTCGTACTCGCGGCGGAGCCGGTCGTGCTCGTCGCCGCGCGAGCGTCGGCCCAGCAGCCCGGTGGTCTCGACGGCGCGCGTGAGCGCTTCGAGGTGCGCGGACATGGTCCTGATGAGCGCGGTGGTCTCGGAGTCGCCGCCGCGCGCCATGTCGACCAGCGCGCCCAGGACGGCGTCGTCGAGGTGGTCGGCGAGCCGTTCGGCGATCCCGGCCGCGAGCGCGCCGGTGCCGTCGTCCGCGGGCGCGGCGAGGACCGCCGCGGCCGGCTCGGGGACGGCGGGTGCGGTCGCGGCGGGAGGTTCGGGGGCGGCCGGGGCCGCGGGCGGTTCGGCCTTGGGGGGTGCGGTCGGCTTGGGGGGCTTGGGCGGGCGCGGCACGGCGATGGCGGCCGGGCTCGGCGGGGCGGCGTGGAGCGCGGCCGGGTCGAGGGCGCCGGCGAGGACGCGGCCGACCCGCTGCTCGGTCTGGCGGATGTCGGCGGGCACCTGCCGGTGCACGGACAGCTCCACGACCCCGGTGACGACCACGTCGAGCGCGCGGGTCCCGTGCTCGCGGATGGCGTTGCCGCCGCGCGGCTGGTGGCGCATCGCGTAGGACTCCTCGCCGGGCCGTACGCCCGGCAGGTAGGTGCGCAGGCCCCCGCCGAAGACGCTCAGGTCGGCGCCGAGCCAGGTGTTCAGGTCGTCCTGGGTCCTGGTGTCGTACAGGCGGACCACGGAGGCGACGCCCGCGAGGGCCTCGGCGAGGTGGTCGGCGCAGGCGGCCGCGGTGTTCGGGTCGGCGCGGTCGACGGTGAGAACGATGACCGGGACGGCCCGGGAGCGGTGCGCGAGCCGCGCGGTGAGGTCCCGGACCTCCTCGGGGCCGACGACGTGAGCGCCGGCCTCGACCGGGACGGCGCCGTCGGTGGCGCGGCCGGTCGCGAGGTAGGCGGCCACGAACCCGGGGGCGCGGACGGCCCCGGCGGTCTCGGTCAGGTCGCCCTCGACGGTGACCAGCACCCAGTTCCGGTCGGGCTTGCGGCCCTCGGCCCAGGTCGCGGTGGTGCGCAGTCGGCCCCGGCCGGTCGGCTCGTCGAGGGTGTAGCGGCCGCAGGCCGCGGTGTCGGCGAGGGTGACGCGGGTGCGGCCCTTGGTGCGCTCCACGAGCGGCGCGCCGTCGTCCTCGACGCCCGCCCACGCGGCGAAGCACCGCCGCAGGCGCGGGCCGAGCCGCTGCCCGCCGTCGCGCAGTACTGCCTGGTAGAACAGCGTCACAGTGCCTCCAGGGGTCCTACAGCGGCCACGTTGAGGGAACATGCTACGGGAGGCGGGGCGCCGCGTCGTCCCTCAAATCCAATAGGGACGGACAAGGGGGCCGGAAGCAGGGGTGTGCCGGGAACGCGTCGGGCCCGCCTCCTCCAGGAGGCGGGCCCGACGCGGCTCGACAGTGTCTTGACGGCTCGAAGTGGCCGGTGCGGCGGCTCAGGCGGACTCGGCGGCCGGCTCGTCCTTCTCGGCGGGCTGGTTCGCCTTGTCGAGGACCGGGCCGCCCACGTCGCGCTCGGCGAGGTGGCGGCGCACCGAGTAGGCCACGGCCGCGATCCACACGACCGCGATGGCGATGTAGGCGATGATCTGGACGGTGTTCGAGGCGCCGATCCAGTCCGAGCGCAGCAGCGTCCGCACGTTCGTCAGGATGATGACGCCGCCGACGGCCGACCCGAGGACCCGCGGCGGGATGTGCCGCACCAGCCAGGCCGCGATCGGCGCCGCGATGAGGCCGCCGACGAGCAGCACGCCGACCCACGCGAAGTCGATGCCCTGGCTGCCGAGCGCGAACAGGAAGCCGAGCGAGGCCGCCAGCGCGACCAGGAACTCGGAGGTGTCGATCGAGCCGATGACCTTGCGGGGCTCGATGCGCCCGCTGGCGAGGAGGGCGGGCGTGCCGACCGGGCCCCAGCCGCCGCCGCCGGTGGCGTCGAGGAAGCCGCCGACGAGGCCGAGCGGGGTGAGGAACCGCTTGCGCAGGGGCTTGCCGAGGTTGCGGCTGTCGAGGCCGCGGAGGGTGAAGCGGATGAGCAGGTAGAGGCCGAGGCCGAGGAGGATCGTGGACATGACCGGGGCGGCGATCTCGGTGGAGAGCCAGGACAGGAAGGTGGCGCCGGCGAAGGCGCCGACGGCGCCGGGGATGCCGATCTTGAGGACGACCTTCCAGTCGACGTTCCCGAAGCGCCAGTGGGAGGCGCCGGAGGCGAGGGTGGTGCCGATCTCGGCGAGGTGGACGGTGGCGGAGGCCGCGGCGGGGTTGGTGCCGATCGCCAGGAGCAGGGTGGTCGACGTGACGCCGTAGGCCATGCCGAGGCTGCCGTCGACGAGCTGGGCGACCAGGCCGACGATGCCGAGGAGGACGAGGGTTTTCACGGGGCTGCCTTCCGAGACGTGACCGGGCGAATATCTCTACCAAATCTATGGGAAATATAGATTGGATGGGGGTGAACGTCAACCGCAGGTCCCGGTCCGCGGGAAGCGGCGGCCGGTCGCGTGACGGGTGTGGGACGCGGGGCGCCGGGTGTCACCTGATCCGGGATTTCCTTGCGAACGCCGGACACGGCACCGCGCGGGGGCCAGAATCGGGCCCAGAAGCCGCCGCCGGCGGCACCTCAGGAAGGAAGGCGCCCATGAGCCAACTCATCGCCGTGGCCTACCCGGACGTCCCCACCGCCCAGACGGTCCTCGGCAAGCTCGCGGACATGCAGAAACGCGAGCTCATCAAGCTCGCCGACGCCGTGGTGGTCGAGCGCCGCGACGACGGCAAGGTCAAGCTCCACCAATCCACGTCCCTGGTCGGCGTCAGCGCCGCGGGCGGGGCCCTGTGGGGCGGTCTCATCGGCCTGCTGTTCTTCGCACCGCTGCTCGGCATGGCCGTCGGCGCGGCCGCGGGGGCCGCGGGCGGCGCGCTCACCGACATCGGCGTGGACGACTCGTTCATGAAGGACCTCGGCACCGAGCTCGCTCCGGGCACGGCGGCACTGGTCCTGCTGGTCGTCTCCGCGACCGAGGACAAGGTCGTCGAGGAGCTCGGCGGCCAGTACCAGGGGCGCCTGCTCCAGACGAACCTCTCTTCGGAGGACGAGCAGCGGCTGCGCGAGGCCATCGACGCAGTCCAGGCGAACGCCTCCTGAGAGCACGGTGCGGACGGCGGCGGCGGCTCCCAGCGCCGCCGCCGTCCGTTTTCCCTGTTGAGAACTCCCCCGATCCGTGATCTGGCTACGCTCTCGGCATGCCACGGGGAGCGAAGACCACGCAGATACAGGACTACATCCGGTCCTACGTCGCGCCCGAGACCCCGTGGGACCGGATCGCGTCGGGCCATCCCGCCTCGGCGCTGCTGCTGCGGCTGCTGCCGCTGATCCTGGTCGTCGCGACGCTCCCGCTGGTGTACTTCGTGCCGGAGATGGACAAGTTCGCGGAGTTCGCGCTGGTGTTCCTGCCCGCGTTCACGGCGATGCTGAACGGGCCGCTCGCGACCGTGGCGGCGACGATGTGCGTGGTCGCGGTCATCAGCGCCGGGGACGAGGCGCTGGGGCTGCTCCCCTATCCGCAGTCGACCTGGTCGGACCTGCCGCCGGTGATCGCCGTGGGCGTGCTGTGCACGATCCTGGCGTGGGTGCGGACGCGGACGATCGTGCGCCTGGTGAAGATGACGGCGGTCGCCGAGACGGTGCAGCGGGCGATCCTGCCCGAGCTGCCGGGGAGCATCGGCGGCCTGACGGTGGCGGTGGCGTACCGGACGCACGACGGCAGTCCGGGCCTGGTCGGCGGGGACTTCTACGACGTGCAGGAGACGGACGCGGGGATCAGGGCGGTGGTCGGCGACGTGCAGGGGCACGGGCTGGGCACGGTGCACCTGACCGAGGCGCTGCTGGGGACGTTCCGGGAGCGGGCGCTGGACGACCCGGACCTGCCGACGCTCGCGGCGCGGCTGGAGCGGCGGGTGCGGCTGCACAACCGGGGCAAGGGCGAGTGGGAGCAGTCGTTCGCGACCGCCGCGCTCATCGAGATCACGCCCCGGCACGACACGATCCGGGTGGTGCTGTGCGGGCACCCGGCGCCGCTCCTGGTGCGCGGTTCGGCCGAGCCGATCGCGGCCCGGCCGAGTCCGCCGCTGGGCCTCACCGACTTCGGGCTCCAGCAGCCGGTGGTGCGGGAGGCCGCGATCATGCCCGGCGACGTGGTGGTGGCGTTCACCGACGGGCTGGTGGAGGGCCGGACCGCGGACGGGCAGTCGTTCCCGCTCATCGCGATGGTCAACGCGCACATCGCGTCGGGGGTGCGGGACCCGGGGCGGCTGCACCGCAAGCTCAAGGCGGACTTCGAGGGCGGCGGGTACCTGCGCGAGGACGACCTGACCATCCTCATCATCCAGGTGCCGCCGGCGCCGTCCCGGTGAGACGCCGGCGGCGGCCCCGCGAGTGCGGGGCCGCCGTCGAAGTCGGTGCGGTGGTGGCCGGGCCGCTATTCGGCGGCGGGCTCGTGCGGGTCGCCGAAGTAGGAGCGCTCGCCGGAGGTGCCCGGGTCGCCCACGGGGACGAGGACTTCGACGGTCTCGCCGTTGGAGAACTCGAAGACGAGTTCGACGCCCGACCCCATGTCGACGTCGCGTTCGAGGCCGTCGAGGAGCAGGAACGAGCCGGTCGTGGGGGTCAGGCGCACGAAGTCGCCCGCGGGGATCTCGACGGTGAAGTCGGGTTCGCCGACGATCTCGGCGACGGCCTCCTCGTCCTCGCCCGCGGGGGTCTCGGAGGCGTCGTCGCCGGGCGAGGCAGTGGCCTCGCCCGTGGGGGTCTCGGCGGCGTCGCCACTCGGGGTCTCGGCGCCGGCGGGGCTCTCGGGGGCCTCTTCCATGACGATCTCGGCGGCGAGGACGACGGCCGCCGCGTCGGGGCTCGTCACCGACTCCAGGACCACGGCGGTCTCGCCCTTGTTGCCGATCCAGACCCGCAGGGGGGCCTGGCCGCCCTCGGGATAGGAGCCGTTGGCGCCGAAGTCGATCTGGAGGTCGCGCAGGACGAGGTCCCCCGCGTCCGCGTCGACTCCGGAAATGGCCGGCTGCGTCCTGCTGGTCTCGGCGTGCTGGCCGGCGCCGCACCCGGTCAGGGCCAGCGCCAGGGCCGCGGCCCCGACCAGTCCGGCAGCCGCCCGGCGGCCCGCCCTCGCGTCTCGTCTCTCCACAGCGCCACCTTAATTGCGCGCGAGGCCCGCACCCGGGCACGACATACCGGCGAGTCCGCATTGTCGTACCCCCGCGGCAGGGTGGAACCCGGGGGCCCGCAGGTCGGGTAGTACGTGACATGTCACATGGCACCCGGGTTCAGGCGGGGCGGCGGCGGCCGACCGCGCGGTGGTCGAGCGCGGCGAGGACCTGGTCGATGAGGGCCGGGTCGTTGCCGGGCGAGGACCGCATCTGGAGGAGCTGGGCGGTGGAGGCCGAGAGCATCTCGCTCTCGATGCGCTGCATGGCGTCGAACTTCTCGACCATCCGCTCGGTCTCGGGGTCCTCGCGGTCCTCGACGAGGGAGGCGACCTGGCCGGCGCGGCGGTCGTACCACTGCTCCATGCGGGCGGCGACCTCGTCGTCGATCTCGCCCTGCTGCCGGAGTTCGCGCAGGCGGCGGGTGGCGGCCTTCCCGGACTCGATCATGATGGCGCGCAGGGCCTCGGTCTCCTTGTCGGTGTCGGCCTTGACGCCGAGGAGGGCGATGAGGCCGGGCAGGGTCAGGCCCTGGGCGAGGAGCGTGGCGATGACGACGACCACGGACAGGAACTGGATCTGCTCGCGGCCGGGGAACGGCGAGCCGTCCGCGATCGTCTCGGGGAGGGCGAGCGCGGTGACGATGGTGACGACGCCGCGCATGCCGGCCCAGGCGGTGACGACGGCCAGGCGCGGGTGCTCCCCCAACTGCTTCCAGCCGATGCCGGTGCGCCCCAGGAGGATCGCGAGGCCGAGCCAGAGGGCGCGGACGGCGATGACGGCGCCCGCGACGGCGAGGGCCTTCCAGAGGAGGTCGCCGACGCCGTCGCCGACGGCCTGGATGATGTCGACCAGCTCCATGCCGACGAGCGCGAACGTGAGCGCGTTCAGGGCGGTCTCCAGGACCTCCCAGACCGACCCTTGGACGAGGCGGCCCTCGTAGTCGTCGGGGTCGTTGGAGCGGGCGACGAGGTAGAACGCCGCGCAGATGACCGCGAGGACCCCGGACGCCTTGACGGCGTCGGCGAGGAGGAACGCGATGTAGGGGCCGGTCAGGCCCAGGGCGGTGGTGACGCGGCTGTCGTCCACGAGGGACCCGAGCTTGACGAGCACCCAGCCGACCCCGATGCCGATCGCGACAGCGACGACCGCGGAGTAGGCGAACAGGCCCGCGGACCAGGCCGCGGAGACCGAGCCGGTGACGACGCCGATGACGGCGACGTTGTAGAGGGTCAGGGCGGTGACGTCGTTGAACAGGCCCTCGCCTTCGAGGATGGTGACGAGGCGGCGGGGCAGGCCGAGCCGGTCTGCGATCGCGGAGACGGCGGCGGCGTCGGGCGGGGCGCAGATCGCGCCGAGGACGACGGCGGCCGTCAGCGGCAGGACCGGGCTGATCGTGGCCGCCAGCAGGGCGACCGCGGCGGCGGTGACGAAGACGAGGACCACCGCGAGGAAGATGATCGGCCGCCAGTTCGCGGCGAAGTGGCGCCACGAGTACTTGCGGGCGGCGGCCCACAGCAGCGGCGGCAGGAGCACCGGGAGGAGGTGCTCGGGGTTCAGGTCGAGCGCGGGCATGCCGGGGACGAGGCCGAGCGCAAGCCCGTACAGGCAGATGAGGACCGGCGCGGGGATGCGCATCCACTCCGCGGCGGCGGTCAGCAGGAGCCCGCCCACGGTGAGGGCGAACAGAATCGCCACCAGTTCCATCCGGTCTCCAATGGTTGTGCCTGGAGCGATCTTAGGCCGTGCGGCCAGCGGCCGAACCGGAGATTATGGGATGGAATGCCGCTATCGTTCGGCCTATGAGCACTGTCGACACCGCCGAGCGCCCGGCCGGCGCGGAGGCCGCCCCGCCGGTCCTGAGCAGGTCCCGCCGGAACCTCGTGTTCGTCACGATCCTCCTCGGGATGCTCATGGCGGCGCTGGACCAGACGATCGTGTCGACGGCGCTGCCGACGATCGTCGCCGACCTCGGCGGGGCCGGGCACATGGCATGGGTCGTCACGTCCTACCTGCTCGCGGAGGCGATCGCGTCGGCGGTCGTCGGCAAGTTCGGCGACATGTTCGGGCGCAAGTCGATCTTCCAGATCAGCGCGGTCGTGTTCGTCGGCGGGTCGGCGCTGGCCGGGTTCAGCGACGACATGGTGTTCCTCATCGTCGCCCGCGCGGTGCAGGGGCTGGGCGCCGGCGGCCTCATGGTCACCGCGATGGCGCTCATCGCCGACGTCATCCCGCTGCGCGAGCGCGGCAAGTACCAGGGCGCCATGGGCGCGGTGTTCGGCGTGACCACGGTGCTCGGGCCGACGCTCGGCGGCCTGTTCACCGACCACCTGTCGTGGCGGTGGTGCTTCTACGTGAACGTCCCGATCGCAGTGGTCATGATCGCGATGGCCGCCGCGACGGTGCCGCGCGTGCGCTCGGCGGTGCGCCCGATCATCGACTACTGGGGGCTCATCTTCGTCGCGGTCGGCACCTCGCTGCTCATCCTGGCGCTGGAGTGGGGCGGCGACGACTACGCGTGGGACTCGGCGACGATCCTCGGCATGTTCGCCGGGGCCGTCGCGGCGCTGGTCGTGTTCGTGCTCGTCGAGATCCGCGCCCCGGAGCCGATCCTGCCCATGTGGCTGTTCAGGAACCCGGTGTTCACCGTGTCCTCGATCCTCAGCTTCATCGTCGGGTTCGCGATGCTCGGGGCGATGACGTACCTGCCGACCTACCTCCAGTACGTCGACGGCGTGTCGGCCACGGTCTCGGGGTACCGGACGCTGCCGATGGTCGTCGGGATGCTCACCACCTCGATCCTGTCGGGGTCGGTGGTCAGCCGCACCGGCAGGTACAAGCTGTTCCCGGTCGCGGGCACCGGCGTTATGGCCCTCGGCCTCTACCTGATGTCCACCATGGACAGGGCGACGAGCGTGTGGCTGGAGTCGCTGTACATGCTCGTGTTCGGACTCGGGCTGGGCCTGGCGATGCAGGTGCTCACCATCGCCGTCCAGAACACGGTCCCGTACGCGCAGATGGGCGCCGCGACCTCGGGCGTGACGTTCTTCCGCACCGTCGGCTCGACGTTCGGCACCGCGATCTTCGGGACCCTGTTCGTGAACCACTCGACGCCGCTGCTGGCGGCCGCGTACGCCGAGGCGGGCGTCGACCCGGCCGCGGTGGCGAGCCCCGCGGCGCTGCACGAGCTGCCCGAGAATGTCATCGCGCCCATCGTGAACGCCTACGCCGACTCCATCAACTTCGTGTTCTTCTGGACCGTCCCCGTGGCGATCCTCGGGTTCCTCGTCGCGTGGTTCCTCCAGGAGCGGCCGCTGCACGACGCGGCCCGCGGCCGCGCGGGCGACATGGGCGAGGGCTTCGCGGCCCCCGACCCGTCGCCGTCCGAGGAGCGCCTCGCGCGGATGGTCGCCGACCTCATGCAGCGCGAGCGGCGCACCGTCTACACCGAGGTGTACGAGTCGGCGGCGGGCGCGAGCGCCCTCGACCGGGCCGGGTCCTGGGCGCTGCGGCAGGTCTACATGCGGCAGGCCGCCGGGGCCGAGGCGACCTTGGTGAAGATCGCGGCGGCGCACCGGCTGCCACCGCAGGTGCTGCAACCGGTGTTCGTGCAGGCGGTCCGGGAGGGCTACCTCGCCGTCGACGCCGGGCGGTTGCGCCTGACGCCGCGCGGGCGGGCCGAGTTCGAGCTGTTCGTGACGGCCTGGAAGCGCTGGCTCGACCGGCACCTGGACGACTGGAGCCTCGCCGACCCGCAGGACCGCGAGGTGTTCAACCGCTCGGTCGCGCACCTGGCGCGGGACATCGCCGAGCAGGAGTCCTTCGACGAGGCGGACCGCCGCGAGGCGAAGGCGGACGCGTCCGCTTGAGATCCGCTGGGCGGGAACGGCTCGGGCCGTTCCCGCCCTTCGCGTTCACTCCTTGACGGGCTCGGACCCGCTGGCGCGGTCGCGAGTGCCGCCGGAGACGGGGACCAGTGCGGGTTCGTCCCCGGCGACGAGCACCGCGTCGGCGCCGCCGTGGTCGCCCGGCCCGGCGGGGCCGAGGCTCCCGGCGATGAACAGGTACTTGGGGCCGAGCAGCGCCGCCATGAGGGCGCCGGTGCCGGTCCAGGTGAGGTTCATGCCCGCCATCTCCAAGCGGCTCTCGGTGGGCTGCAAGTGAATGTTGTGCCCGGCCACGAGCGTCGGACCCCGGTCGGCCTCCTGGTCGCGGATCGCTCGCAGGTGCTCGGCCATGAGCGCGTCCCGCAGGCCGGAGAGGCGGCTCCAGCGCTCGGCCTCGGCGAGGGGCTGCGCGGCCTGCCGGTGGTAGCGCAGCAGCCCGCGCGCGGTGAGGGCGTGGGCCAGCGCGCGGTGGTGCGCCGCCCGCGACCGGGCGGCGGGCGGTGCGTCGCGGACGGCCGCGAGCAGCCGGTCGGCGATCACGCCGAGTTCGCGGGCCTCGGGGGTGTCCCCGGGTGAGGCGGCGGGGTCGGTGACGGCCTCGGTGCGGCTCCAGCGCTCGTCCTCGCCTGCGAGGGAGGCGATGTCGAGGTCGAGGCCGAGGTGGTCGCGGACGTGTTCGAGGGCGGCGCGGGGGCTGGGGGCGGTGAACTCGAACGGGCCGTCGATGCCGTGGAAGGCGAGGCGGTCGGCGGGCTCCCGGTCCCGGTTGTAGTCGCGCATCCATTCGACCAGGCGCCGGTTGCCGTCGAAGGCGCCGAAGCCGTGCGAGAAGCCGTCGTCCATGGCGGCGTCCAGGGTGCCGGTGCCCTCGCGCACGTAGTCGTCCACAGTGAAGGCGGCGGCCCGGTCGGTCTCCAGGGCGAAGGAGCGGAACCCGCGGTCGGCGAGGCGGGCGAAGAGGGCGTTGCGGGCCTCTTGGAAGGCGGGTTCGCGGTGGTCGGCCTCGCCGGCGCCGACCAGTTCATGGGTGTCGTTCACGAGATCGTCGAGTTGCATGGTCTGAAACGTATCGTTGAAAGAACCGTTGAGACTTGGAGCAGGTCTGCTCTCGGATCGGTGAGGTAAAGTCTCAAACCATGATGCGACTTCGGCCCGCCGACCTGGCGCGGGAGCACGGCCTGTCGGCCCAGGCGGTGCGCAACTACGAGCGCGACGGGTACCTGCCGGTGGCCGAGCGCACCGCGAGCGGGTACCGGGTCTACACGGAGGTGCACGCGGCGGCGCTGCGCGCGTTCCTGGCTTTGGTGCGCGCGTACGGGCACGCCGTCGCGGGCGAGGTCATGCACGCGGCCGGGGAGGGCAGTGTCGACGAGGTCCTGATGGTGGTCGACCGCGGGCACGAGCAGCTGCTGCGGGACCGGGCGACGCTCGAGTCGGTGCGGGCCGCGGTCGGCCGGCTCACCGCCGGGCCCGCGGCGGAGGCGGCGAAGCCGTTCACGCCCTTCACCGTCGGCGAACTCGCGTACCGGCTGCGGGTCACCCCGGCGACGCTGCGGAACTGGGAGGAGGCCGGGATCCTCGCGCCCGAGCGCGATCGGGCCACCGGCTACCGGCGGTTCGCGGCGGCCGACGTGCGCGACGCCGAACTCGCCCACCTGCTGCGGCGCGGCGGGTACCCGCTGGAGCACATCGCGACGGTCGTGCAGCAGGTGCGCACCGCGGGCGGCACCGACGCGCTCGCGGCGTCCCTCGACGACTGGGGCCGGCGCCTGCGGGGCCGGGGCCTGGCCATGCTCGACGCGGCCGCGCAGCTCAGCGCCTACCTGCGACTGATCGGCTCGGTGCGATAGGACGGCCGTCGGGGCCGGGCCTCATACTGGGTGACCGCCATGTCACATAGCACTGAGGAGCAACGATGCCCGCCCGAGTCGCCCGGCCGGACACGCCGATGACCCTGCCCGAACTGGACGGCCGCCGCGCCAGCTACCGGGAGCGCGTCGGCGAGGCCCTGCGCGCCGCCATCATCGCCGGGCAGCTCGCCCCGGGCCGGGTCTACTCGGTCCCGGCGCTCGCCGAGCAGTTCGGCGTCTCCGCCACGCCCGTCCGCGAGGCCATGCTCGATCTGGTCAAGGAGGAGCTGCTGGAACCGGTGCCCAACAAGGGGTTCCGGGTCACCACGGTCTCGGAGGACCGGCTCGACGAGTACACGCGGCTGCGGGAACTCATCGAGATCCCCACGGTGGTGGCGCTCGCGGAGACGGCGGACCCGGAGGCGATCGAGGCGCTGCGCCCGCTCGCCCAGGCGATCGTCGACGCGGCATCCGAGGAGGACCTGCTCGCGTATGTGGAAGCCGACATGCGGTTCCATCTGGCACTGCTGTCCTTGTCGGGCAACGGGACCCTGGTCGAGACGGTTCGGAACCTGCGGCTGCGCTCGCGCCTGTACGGGCTGACGGCGCTGCTGGAGCTCGGCGAGCTGGAGGAGTCGGCGGTGGAGCACCTGGAACTCCTCGAATGCCTCCTCACCCGCGACCCGAAGGCGACGCGCAACGTCATGGAGCTGCACCTGAGCCATGTGCGCGGCAAATGGGCTCAGCCCTGACGCAGCTTGGGTGGCATGTGACATGCCACTGTCCTCTCAGGCGCTGACACGCCGCTCCGGCGCCGACCGCGCGTCGATCAGCGCCTCGGCGGGCACTGGCACGTCACGCATCACGCGTCACATATCACTGCACGGGCAACGGCCGCGAGTGGTGCGCTCGCGGCCGTCGTGCGGTGCGTCGGGTCAGTTCTTGCCCCGGCCCTCGCAGTCGTCGACGTGGTCGCCGTGGACCCGGTGCACGTGCCCGTCGTGCATGTAGTCGGTGTGGTCCCCGTGCTGCACCGCGGTGTGTCCGCAGTCCTTGCCGTGCCGGTGCGCGTGTCCGGCGTGTTCCTTGTGCGCGGCCATGTCGCCGCCCTCCTCAATCGTGCCGTGTTGCTGAGCCGGCGCCCTGGGCGCGGCTCGCTCGTCACCGTAACGGCGCGCGCGGGCCCGTTCGGAGGCTTTCGCGATCGCGAAGCGACGGGTTCACGACAGTCGGGGCGCGTTCAGGCGTGCGCGGCGTGGTCGAGGGCCTCGACGATCGTGTCGGCGGTGTGCGTGGGCCGGTAGTCGGCCGGGGCCCAGGTGCGGCCGAGGTGGAGCCAGACGCTGGGGACGCCGAGGCGGTGGGCGCCGAGGATGTCGGTGTCGTCGCGGTCGCCGATCATCCAGGCGTCCTCCAGGGTCCCGTCGACGGCGGCAGCGGCGGCGTGGAACACGGCCGGTTCGGGCTTGTCGGCACCGACGGCCTCGCTGACGATCGCGGCGTCGACGAGCTGGTCGAGCCCGGCGTTGCGGATCTTCCCGGTCTGGCCGGCGACGGGCCCGTTGGTGACGATGACGACGCGGTGCCCGGCGGCGCGCACGCGTGCGAGCGCGTCCGCGGTATCGGGGGCGAGGCGGGCGTTGTCGCGGGAGCAGCGCAGCAGCGCCGTGATGAGGTCGTCCTCGGTGAGGCCGAGGTCGAGGCGGTCGAGGATCGCCTGCGCGACCTGGGGCCGGGGCGTGTAGCCGCGGTCGTCGACGGCGGTGATCCAGTCGGCGTGCTCGGCGGGGAGGCCGTGCTCGGCGAGGAGCGCGACCAGGCCGGTGCGGAAGCCGGCGTCGCGGTCGATGAGGGTGTTGTCGAGGTCGATCATCAAGAGCGTCACGGCAGTGAGGGTAGTCGCGTGCGGACGCGGCGTCGAGGGCCGACGGATGCCGGGGATGGCGTCGTCGCCGTTGCCGTCGTCGCCGAAATGGTCGTCGCCGTTGCGGGCCGGTACGCCTTCCGGTCGCCGAGGTCCCAGGCGTTCAGGGCGATCGCGGTGGCGGGGTCGCCTCCGGGTCCGGGGAAGACCGGCGGGCGTCGCGGATGGCGATGGCCGCGTTGAGGAGTCCGATGTGGCTGAACGCCTGCGGGAAGTTCCCGAGCATCGCGCCGGTGGCGGTGTCGATCTCCTCGGAGAGGAGCCCGAGGTCGTTGGCGCAGGTGGCGGCCAGGTCGAACGCCTCGGCCGCGCGGTCGGGGCGGCCGGTGAGCGCGAGCGCCTGGGCGAGCCAGAACGTGCACATCACGAAGGAGCCCTCGGCACCGTCGAGGCCGTCGCTGCCGGTCTCGTAGCGGCGCACCAGGCCCCGCGCGTCGCGCAGCCGCCGGTCGATCGCATCCACAGTGGAGATCAGGCGCGGGTCGTCGGCGGGGAGGAACCCGGAGGCGGGCATGGCGAGGACGGCGGCGTCGAGGTCGTCGGCGCCGAAGGCCGCGCAGAACGCGCCGACCTCGGGGTTCCAGCCCCGGGTCTCGATGGCCTCGCGCACCCGGTCGCGGGCGGCGGCCCAGTCGCCGGCCCGGTCAGCGGCGCCCAGGCGGTGGGCGAACTTGACGGCCCGGTCGAGGGCGACCCAGCACATGAGCTTGGAGTACACGTAGTGGCGCGGCTCGCCGCGGGACTCCCAGATGCCCTGGTCGGCCTGCTCCCACTGGTCGGCGGCGGCGTCGGCGATCCCGGCGAGGAAGCGCCGCGCGGGCTCGTCGAGTCCTTGCAGGTGGCCGCGCAGGTGCCAGGCGGCGTCGAGGAGTTCGCCGTAGACGTCGAGCTGCGGCTGGAGCCAGGCGGCGTTGCCGACGCGGACGGGGCGCGAGTCGCGCCAGCCCGCGAGGTGGCCGAGTTCGCGTTCGGAGAGGTCGTGCTCGCCGCCGATGCCGAACATGATCTGGAGCGGCTTCTCGGGCTGGTAGTGGGCGGCGGCGCGGGTCATGAACTCGAAGAACTCGACGGCCTCGCCGTGACAGCCGGCGGCGGCGAGGGCCTGCACGGTGAAGCTGGCGTCGCGCACCCAGGCGTAGCGGTAGTCCCAGTTGCGGCCGGCCCCGACGGCTTCGGGCAGGGAGGTGGTCGGGGCGGCGACGATCGCGCCGGTGGGCTGGTAGCGGAGGGCTTCGAGGACGAGGACGGAACGGTCGATGAGCGCTTCGTACGGACCGGGCCAGCCCGGGTGGGCGTCGTGCCAGTCCTGCCAGGCGAGGATCGTCTCGTCGAGGGCGGCCTGGACGGCCTCGGAGGACCAGGCCGGGGGCGGGTCCTGGGCGAGGTCGGCGGTCTGGACGGCGAAGTGGAGCGAATGGCCCTTGTGGAGGGTGGTGCGGGTGGTGGCGCCGTCCTCGCCGGAGTCGAGCGGGACGGGGCTGGTGAGGACGAAGCGGGCGGGGCCGCCGGTGGCGAGGACGCCGCCGGGCACGGGCGTGAAGATGGGGCTGACGAGCCCGTACTCGGGGCGGGGCCGGAACGCGAAGTCGATCTCGACTTCGCCTGCGGTGCATTCGATCACGCGGAGAGTGGCGATGGGCGCCCCGGCGCCGAGGCGAATGCGGCCGCGGTCGGTGGCGGGCCCGAGGGCGAGGGCGTCGGTGAGGACGGCGGTGCCGGCGTCGGTGGTGAAGGTGGTGCGGAGGACGAAGGTGTCGCCGACGTAGGCGCGTTCGCTCCAGAAAGGCGCGGTGGGGCGGATGGACCAGTGGCCGGCGTCGGGGTCGAGGAGGCGGCCGAGGACGGCGGGGCTGTCGAAGCGGGGGCGGCACAGCCAGTCGATGGAGCCGTCGGACGAGACGAGCGCCGCAGTGTGGCGGTCGGAGAGGAGGGCGTAGTCCTCGATGGGGCGTCCGTTCGCCGGGTGCGGGTCCATGTCGCTCCTCTCCTCTGGGCGACAGCGTAACCGGTCGGGAGCGGGGCGGCAGGGACTCGAAAACGATGGACGACCCGACTTATTCGCGGGCCCCCGGTTCAACGACCGTGACACGGGGGTCCGACAGTCCTGGGGCGGCGCTGGAAACGTGAAACCGCTGATTCTGCGGCGTCGCCCTTCAAATCGGACATCGTCGGGCCCCCGGCACAAGGGTGGCACCGGGGGCCGACATTTTCGTGTTCAGGCGCGGCGGTACGGGGCCGGGACCGGGACCGCGTCGCCGAGTTCGCGGGCGGCCTGGAGGGGCCAGTACGGGTTGCGCAGGAGCTCGCGGCCGATGAAGATCGCGTCCGCGTCGCCGTCGGCGAGGATCTTCTCCGCCTGGCGGGGCTCGGTGATGAGGCCGACCGCGCCGGTCGGCAGGCCCGTCTCGCGGCACACCCGCGCGGCGAACGGCACCTGGTAGCCGGGCGCGGTCGGGATGTCGGCGCGCTCGACGCTGCCGCCGCTGGAGACGTCGAGCAGGTCGATCGTGTGCTCGCGCAGCAGCGCGGCGAGCCGCACGGTCTCGTCGGCGGTCCAGCCCTCGGGCTCGATCCAGTCGGTCGCCGAGACGCGGAAGAGCACCGGCACCCGGTCCCCCACCTCGGCGCGGACCGCGTCGGTGATCTCGATCGCGATGCGCGTGCGGTTCTCGAACGAGCCGCCGTACTCGTCCTCGCGCCGGTTCGACACCGGCGACAGGAACTCGTGCAGGAGGTAGCCGTGGGCGCCGTGGATCTCGATGACCTCGTACCCGGCGTCGATCGAGCGCCGCGCCGCGGCCGCGAACGCGTCGACCACGCCGCGGATCTCCTCGACGGTGAGCGCGTGCGGCACGGGCCGGGCCTCGCTGAAGGCCACGGCGCTCGGCGCGACCGGGACCCAGCCGCCCTCGCTGGGGTCGAGCGTGCGCCCGCCGAGGAACTCCAGGTCGCAGGTGGCCTTGCGGCCGGCGTGGGCGAGCTGGATGCCGGGGACGGTGCTGTGCGCGCGCATGAGGGCGGTCAGGCGGCGGTGGCCCTCGACCTGGGTGTCGTTCCAGATGCCGAGGTCGCCGATGCTGATGCGGCCCTCGGCGGTCACCGCGGTGGCCTCGGTGAGGATGAGCCCGGCGCCGCCGACGGCCCGGGAGCCGTAGTGCTGGACGTGCCAGTCGTTGGGGGCGCCGGTGCCGGGACCGGTGGTGTCGGCGCTGTACTGGCACATCGGGGCCATCCAGGCGCGGTTGGGGATCTCGGTGCCTCGGATGGTGAGCGGCGAGAACAGGTTGCTGGTCACGTGCGGGTCCTTCTGCGTGGGCGGTGTACGAGGGTCGGGCGGTCGGCGGGGCCGCCGGGTACCGGCGGCCCCAAGGGTACGTCTAGCCGATGAGTTTCAGCAGCTCGGCGGCGGCGGTGTGGGACGACTGCGGGTTCTGGCCGGTCACCACCGTGCGGTCGACCACGACGTGCGGGGCGAACGGCTCCCCCGCCTCGAAGTGGAGTCCGGCCTGCTCAAGGCGGGTCTGGAGCAGCCACGGGGCCTTGTCGGCCAGCGCGCCGAGGCGTTCCTCGCGGTCGGTGAACCCGGTGATGCGGTAGGCGGCGAACGCGTTGCCGCCGTCGGGTTCGGTGGCGGGCAGCAGTGCGGCGAGGCCGTGGCAGACGAGGCCGACGGGCTTGCCGGAGGCCAGCGCGTCGGCGAGGAGCACGCCGGTGCGGTCGTCGACGGCGAGGTCTTCCATGGGGCCGTGGCCGCCGGGGACGTAGACGGCGTCGTAGTCGGCGAGGTCGGCGGCCGCGAGGTCGAGCGGTGCGGCGAACTCGGGTGCGGTGGCGACGGCGTCGCGGTAGCGGGCGGCGTTGTCGGCGCCTCCGGCGAGGTCGGGGTCGAGGCTGACGGGGTCGACGGGCGGGACGGTGCCGCCGGGTGTGGCGACGGTGACCTGGTGGCCGGCGTCCTTGAACGCCTGGAGCGGGACGACGGCCTCCTCGGCCCAGTAGCCGGTGGTGTGCTTGGTGCCGTCGTTGAGCGTCCATTCGCTCGCGCCGGTCATGATGAACAGGATCTTCGCCATGTCGTTGTTCCCCCTGGTGCTGGTCGGTTGCTCGGCGGTGCTGTCGCGGGCCTGATGCCGCGGGCCCGGTGTCATGGGCCGGGTGGTGTCGCGGGCCGGGTGCTCGCGGTCCCGGGCGTCACGTGCCCGGTGGCCCGGTGGTCCGGGTTCCCGGGTGCTTCCGGGTCATTCGTCGAAGCTCGCGTAGTAGGTCGCGGCCATGTCCTCGTCGCCGTGGCCTTGTGCGGAGGCGCGCCGGAAGCGTTCGGCGCCGGCTTCGGCGAGGTCGAGGCGGACGCCGTTGGCTTGGGCGGCCTCGATGATGAGCCGGGTGTCCTTGGCGGCGGTGTCGAGGCCGAAGCTGGTCTGGGCGGTGGTGCCGTCGAGGATGAGGGCCCCTTTGGCGTGGGCGTATCCGGCGTCGAGGGGGCCGCCTTGGATGAGGGCGTAGAAGTCCTGGGGGTCGACGCCGAGTCCCGCGGCGAGGGCGAGGACTTCGCCGATGCCGTGGGTGAGGACGAGGACCCAGCTGTTGGCGACGAGTTTGAGGCGGGTGGCGCTGCCCGCGTCGGTGCCGGTGCGGACGGTCTTGGCGCCGACGGCGTTGAAGACGGCGTCGGCGATCGGGTCGTCGGCGGGTCCTGCGGCGAGGACGGTGAGCTGTCCGGCTTCGGCGGGGGCGCGGGTGCCGAGGACGGGGGCGTCGAAGAAGACGAGGCCGTGTCGCCGGGCGAGGGCGGCGAGTTCGGCGGTGCCGTCGATGCCGGCGGTGGTGGACTGGATCCAGCGGGTGCCGGGGGTCAGTGCGGGGGCGGCCTGGGCGATGACGTCGGCGGCGGCGGGGCCGTCGTGGAGCATCGTGAGGACGGCGTCGGCGCCGTCGACGGCCGCGGCGGGGGTGTCGGCGATGCGGATGCCGTCGGCGGCGAGGGGTTCGGCCTTGTCGCGGCTGCGGTTCCAGGCGGTGACGTCGTGTCCGGCGCGGGCGAGGTTGCGGGCCATGGCGGCGCCCATGATGCCGGTGCCGAGCACGGCGATGCGGCGTCGTTCGCTCATCGGTTCTCCTTCGGTCGGTGGTTCCCGGTGACCCGCCGATAATACTTGCAGACGCGGGTTAATTGCAAGCGATGGTATTTGAGCTGTTGGGTATATCGCCGTACGCTAGGATAGGCGGGATCGCCCGAGCCCGAGGGAGGAACACCGTGACCGCGGCCCCGGAGACCATGACCGCGCTAGCGCAGCGCTGGTGCGCCCTGTCGGTCCTGCACGAGCGCATCGCCGACCGCATCGGGCGCCGGCTCGAAGCCGAGCACGACCTGAGCGTGCGGGAGTTCTCACTGCTCACGGTGCTGATCCGCCAGCACGAGGGGAAGGCCGGGCATCTCCAGATGCGCCAGGTCGCCGAGGCGATCGTGCTGAGCCAGAGCGCGACCACGCGCCTGGTGACCCGTCTGGAGGACCGGGGGCTGCTCGCCCGCACGATCTGCAAGGACGACCGGCGCGGGATCTACACGAACGTCACCGAGGAGGGCCGCCGGCTCCTCGACGCCGCGCGGCCGACCCACGACGGGGCGCTGGCCGAGGCGCTCGACGAGGCGCGCGCGAACCCGGACTTCCGCCCGCTGGTCGAGGCCCTGGAGCGCCTCGACCGGTGAGCGCCGTAGGCGAACGAGGGCGCGCCGGCCGGCGGGTGGACGAGTAAAGCGTTGGGGCCCTTCACGGACGCCCAGATCCGGTCGGGCAGGTACTTGAACGCCTCGGCGATGTCGTCGGCGCCGGGCATGCCGATGAGCCAGCGCGTCACCGCCTCGGTGACCGGTCCGATGAGCAGGCAGCCGAGCAGGCTGTCGGGGACGTCGACGATGCGTCCGGCGGCGATGTGCGGGGCGGTCCACGCGAGGATGCGCCCGAGCTGCGGCGCGGTCTCGGCGAGCATCGCCTCGGTCGGCGTGATGAGGTGCGCCTGGTAGGGCATGGCGAGCAGGAAGTGGGCCTTGGAGCGGTGCTCGGTGCACCAGGTGAGGTAGGCGGTGACGCACGCCTGGACGCCGGTCTTGGCGGTGCGGCGGGGTTCGACGGCTGCGACGAGGCGGTCGAGGAGTTCGGCGGACAGTCGGGTGTAGAGGGCGGCGGTGAGGCCGTTGAAGGACCCGAAGTGGTGGTAGAGGCTGCCGACGCTGACGCCGCTGGCGTTGATGACGCCGGTCATCGTGTAGCCCTCGGGTCCGGTGCGGTCGTAGAGGTCGAGGGCCGCGTCGAGCAGCCGCTCGACGGTCTCCCGTCCCCGCGCCTGCTTGGCCGCCATGTTGCCCCCCAGTGAATCGCGTGCCGCAGGGCCACCACTGTATTGGGTGCCTCTAAAAGGGTCGATGGGTGCCGGGCCGGTTGTGACGGCGGTTCAGGACTTCCAGAACTTGGCGGCGAGGCGGGCGAGCGAGTCGCGCTGGGGCCGGTTGAGGGTGGTCTCGAACTTGTGGTTGAGGTAGAGGCCGGGGGGTTCGGAGTCGATGCGGAAGACGTTGCCGATCCAGGAGACGGGGTGGCCGTCGGCGAGCTGCCAGAGCTGGACGATGCGCTCGCCGGGGGTGATCGTCATTCTGATGTGGAGTTCGAGGAACTCGATCTCATCGGTGCGGAGCCAGCCGACGGCCTCGGGGTCGGGGTACCCGCTCGGGAGCGGGTTGTCGGGTCCGTTCATTCCGGGCCAGCCATTCCATGCATTGATGACAATCCGGTCTCCATCATCGCAGACCACGGTATGCACGCAACTGCCGCACAGAGTGACACCGGGTCTCCAATGACCAGGATAGTAGGCGCATCCGGCGTGTCGGTCCTCGGTGGTGGTGCGAATCGTGCTCGGGAGTGACGGGGGTCCGGTGGGATGCGCCCGGAATGTCCGGGGGCCGGGCGGGGTCCGATACTGGGCCGATGAAGCTCAGTCGCGGTGCCTCGGTGTTCCTGCTCGCGTTCGGCGTGTGGTCGTGGTTCATCTGGATCACGTTCGCCAAGAACCTGTTCGCCGACGTCAGCGGCTTGGCGTTCGATGGCTCGGGCGACCCAACGGGCTATTTCTGGGTGCACCTAGCGCTCGCCGCGGCGTCGTTCGTCCTCGGGACGGCGGTCGGGGCGATCGGCCTGCGGGGGTTCCTGGCGAGCCGCCGGGCGGGCCGCGGGGATTCCTGATAGGACCGCTCGACTCGTTGGCGACTCGCCGGGGAGTCGGGAATCCGACGCGGATCTTTTTCACCCGTTCGAGCCGGAAAGCGCTTGATTCGGATGGCGGAGCACCGGGACCGGATTCCGGTGCTCCCCCGCTAGGCGTCCTCGAGGTCGCGCATGGCCTTGGACGCGGCCTCGAGGTCGCGCTCGTCGGCGGTCTCGGCGAGGTGGTCGGCGAAGCGGAGCAGGGCCCAGTCGCGGACGCGCGCGGTGTCGGCGCCGAGCCCTTCGGCGACGGCGCGGAGCAGTTCGGCGCCGCTGTGGGGGCCGTGGAGCTGCTGCTTGAACAGGAAGTACCCGCCGTCGAAGGCGCGTTCGGCGAGGTAGGGCTTGGGGTCGATGACCAGCCACGGCTCGCGTTCGGCGGAGACGATGTTGCTCAGGTGGGTGTCGCGGTTGCCGATGCCGAGCTCGGGCGGGTCGGCGAGGGCGCCGCAGCGGGCGAGGGCGTCGCGCAGCCGCTCGTCGCCGACGCGGTCGAGGAGGTCGGGCGCGGGGTCCGCGTACCGGGCGCGCCAGTCGTCGAGCATGCCGGTGGCGGCGGGCAGGTCGGGGTAGCCGGCCTCGGGTTCGTAAGGGCGCCAGAGGCGCCGGTAGAGGCCGGTGGCGATCCCGATGCGGCGCCAGGCGGCGGCGGGGGTCTTGTGTCCGAAGAAGCGGGTCGACTTGAGGCGGTTGCCGGGGACGGCGCGCTCCATGAGCATCGCGCCGGTCGCGGGGTCGTAGTCGTGCAGGCGGACGGCGCCGTCGCCGCCGTACTGGCGCAGCGCGGTCGGCTCGGCGCGGTTCTCCTCGTCGCGGTAGATCACCTTGAGGACGGCCGAGGCGCCGTCCTCGCGCAGGACCGGGACCACGTAGGAGTGCGATCCGCCGTCGTAGGGCGGGCCGTCGATCCTGAGCGACCACGCGCGCTTGAGGCTCCACACCGTCCTGGGGAGTTCGTCGAGCCATGCCTGGCCTGCATCGCCGTGCCAGTTGAGGACGTCGCGGCGGACAGAGGAAGGAACCACACCAAATCGCATCGGTACAGTATCGAGCACTCCGTTTCGGCGACGCAATCCGCATATGCGTTTGCGGCCGGAAGTCAGACCACTGCGGACGGTGTCAGTTTTCCGACACCAAGGCGGCCACGGCGTCCGCGACGGGCGCGTCGCCGCCCCGCAGCTCCAGGACCCTCCGCGACACCGCGGGCGTGCGCAGGAGCTCGGCGATGACGGCGGCGACGTCGGCGCGGGTGACCTCGCCGCGGCCCACCGAGGGCTCGGCGAGCAGCACCGTCCCGGCCGGGGCGTCGTTGGTGAGCGCGCCGGGCCGCAGGACCACCCAGTCGAGGTCCCTGGCGCGCAGGTCGTCCTCGGCGGCGGTCTTCGCCGCGAGGTAGGCGGCCCAGACCTCGTCGCGGGCCGGGTCCGGCACGGTGCCGGCGCCCATGGTGGAGATCTGGAGGAAGCGGCGGACCCCGGCGCGCTCGGCGGCGTCGGCCAGGAGCACGGAGGCGCCGCGGTCGACGGTCTCCTTGCGGGCGGCCCCGCTGCCGGGTCCCGCGCCGGCGGCGAACACGACGGCGTCGACCGCGTCCCCGGTCTCGGACGCGAGGAGCCCGGCGAGGTGCTCGGCGTCGGCCTGCTCCAAGTCGAGGACGATCGGGCGACCGCCGATCGCGGTCAGGTCCTCGGCCTGCTCGGGTCTCCTGATGAGCCCGGTGACCGAATGTCCTTCTGCGGCCAGGATCTCGGTGAGGAGCAGCGCGATCTGCCCGTGCCCTCCGGCGATGACGACATGCATACGGCCCACCCTAGCCCGGTCGGCCGCCCGGCGGGGCGGTCCGTGCGCCAACGCCGCGGAGCCGCAGCGAACGGGCGGCTCCCGAGCAGGCGGCTTGTCCATGCCGGGGCGCGGCGGTAGCGTGGGCGGCTCCGCTCGGGCGAACCGCGAAGGGGCACTGCATGGACGTCGGCGTCGATGAGGTGGCGGCGAAATATCGCGACACCGGGAACCGCAAGGGCCGCAACGGGATCCACGACCACCGAACGCCCCGGCTCGACCCCGTCGACTCCGCGCTGGTGCGCTGCCGGTGCCGTTGAACCGCGGCGGGCCGGGTGCGCCCGGCGGGGACGCGGCGCCGCGGCTGATCCTGCTCAACGGCGCCCCGGCCGTCGGGAAGTCGACGCTCGCGCGGCGGTACGCCGAAGACCGCCCGCTGGCGCTCGTGCTCGACCTGGACGTGCTGCGGCCCATGCTCGGCCGGTGGCGGGACGACCCGGGCGCGGCCGGGCTGCGCATCCGGTCGGTCGCGTCGGCCGCGGCGCGCGAGCACCTGGCGGCCGGGTACGACGTGGTGGTGCCGCAGCTCGTGGGCCGGGTCGAGTTCATCGAGCGGCTGGCGGCGGTGGCCGCCGAGGCGGGCGCGCGGTTCCACGAGGTGTACGTCCTGGACGACGCCGCGAGCGTCGTGCAGCGATTCGCCGAGCGCACGCGGGCCGCCGCCGAACCGGCGCATGTGGAGGCGCACGAGCTGCTGGCCGGCGGCGACGACGCGCTGCGCGAGTGGCACGGTGTCGTCCAACGGCTCGCCGCCGAACGGCCGCACGCGGTCGCGGTGGCAAGCGTTCCGGGAGACGTCGAGGCGACCTATCGCGCGCTGCTCGCGGCGATCGGGGCCGATCCGGAGCGGATCGGCACGTAGGCGCCCAAGCGGATGTACTGCTTCACGAGGTCGTAGGCATCAATCTGGTAGCCGGCGACGGTCGTGTGCGTGCCGCCGTGCGGACGTCCAGGGCCCCGGTCCGGTTGGCGGCGTTGGGTTTCCGTGAGCCGGTGGAGGAGCGTGTCGCGGGCGGTCAGGCGAGGCCGAGGACGGCTTCGACGATCTGCGCGACGCCGCCCTCCACGGCGGGGCCGGTGCGGTCGGTGGCAGCGGCGACGGCCTCGGGGTGGGCGCCGGCGACGGCGTAGGAGCGGCCGGCCCAGGCGAGCATGGAGACGTCGTTCGGCATGTCGCCGAACGCGATCACCTCGTCGGCACCGATGCCGCGCTCGGCGCACCAGGCCGCGAGCGCGGCGCCCTTGGTGGCGCCGGCGGCGGTGCACTCGATCTCGGGGAAGCTCCCCCAGTGCCAGAGGCTGACGCCGGGGAGGTCGATGTGGCGGGTGGCCTCGTACATGGCCTCGCCGGTGGAGCCGGGGACGCGGACGACGATCTCGGCGATGGCATCGGCGGCGCCGATGAGGTCGTCGGCGGGTTCGAGGAAGACCCAGGGGTCGTTGAGGTGGACGCCCTCTTGGAGGAACACCGACTGGGTGAGCTGGCGTTCGCCGGTCTCGACGGCGAAGAGCGCGCCGGGGAGGGCGTCGAGGAGGCGGGTGTGGAGTTCGCGTGCGGCGGCGAGCGGCACGGGGTGGCGGAGTTCGGCGGTCCGGTTCGCGGTGTCGTAGACGACGGCGCCGTTGCAGCAGACGGCGGCGTCGAGGACGGGCGCGAGTTCGGGGATGCGGTAGACCGCGCGGGGCGCGCGTGCGGTGACGGCCACGGTGAGGACGCCGAGCTCGCGGGCGGCCTGGAGGGCCTTCTGGTTGCGGGGCGGGAGCCGGCCGTCGCGGCCGAGCAGGGTTCCGTCGAGATCGGTGGCGATCACCTTGGGCGCGGGCACGCATCGAGTATCGGTGCCCCGGCGCCCTGGGAGCAAGTAGCACGTGACATGTCACATGGCACTCGATGCCGGGGACAACGGGTGAGTGGGAGCGGGACTGCCGAGTCGGGAGTGTCGTGGCGGGTCTACGCGAATCGGGCATTTGCAGGGCCCCCGGTTCCAAGGGTGCCCCGGGGGTGCGACATGTGGTGGCGGGTCAGGGGCGCTTTCTGGCGGCTCGGCGGCGGAGGAGGGCGCCGACGGCCCAGCCGGCGATGAAGACCACGGTGATCATGATCCACATGGGCGTCTCGACCTTGACGAACCAGAGCTTGACGCCGACCTCTTCGGTGTTGGCGAGGATGAACCAGATCGCGAGGGCGATGATCACGCCCGCGACGATGAGGCGGCGCAGCGCGCTGCCGCCCTTGCCCTCGACCGCGTCCCCACTGGACATCGCCTGCTCCTCCCGCTCGTACCAGGATCGTCAGTATGGGCGGGATCGGGCGGTTCGGCGGCGGTTCGGGGAAATCGCGCGGTGACTGCGGTCGGTACGGGCCCGGGCGGTTCGGCGGTGAACTCGGGCTGCGATGCGGGACCGGTCGGGGCCGCGTCGGTGCCGGGTGGTCCCGGCGGGCCTCCGCCCGCCGGGACCGGCGGGTCAACCGCCGTAGGGCGCGGCCGCGGCCTGGGCCGCGGTCATGAGGGCGCCTTCGTTCTCCGGCCACAGGGTGTCCTCGACGCACGAGAACGCCGGGAAGAACCCGCCGCAGTTCCCGAAGTCGGGCCCCACCTCGAACGTGAAGCTGGCGACGCCGAGTTCGCCGTAGGCCATGTCGTCGGTCGTGCCGCTCGTGCTGTAGCCGACGGTGTCGTCGTTGGTGCCGACGAAGTACCCGTTGGAGTCCGACATCGACGCGCCGAGGGCGCGCAGCGCCGCGTCGTTCGGCGCCGCGTCGGAGGTGAAGCCCCACGGGACGATGATGTACTCGCCGTAGGAGTGCAGCGTCAGGAACACGTCGCGCGCGTCGCCCGGGGCCGGGTCGTCCTGGCCCTCGCCGCGCTGGTCGGGGTGGAGGGCGCGGAGCCAGTCCTCGACCGCCCGCGTCTCGGGCTCGGAAGCGCCCGAGGCGCCCTGGTAGGTCTCGGCGCACGGGTAGGACGAGTCGCCGCCCCACTCGAACGAGGAGTTGCGGTTCAGGTCGATGCCCGCGCGGCTGCCGCAGTTCCCCGCGGAGTCGTTGAGGTTCTTGCGCTGGAGCACCGGGTCGTCGCCGCCGGAGGCGACGACGTCGACCCCGTCGGGGTTGACCACGGGCACGACCCACACCTCGGTGGTGTCGAGCAGGTCGGTGACCTCCGCGTCGGTGCCGTAGCCCGCCACGAGCTTGTCGATCCACCGCAGGGCGATCTCGCCGGTGGCGATCTCGCGGGCGTGGATCTGCGCGATCAGCGAGAAGCGCGGCTTGGTCGAGTCGGGGTCCTGCTCGCAGTCCCCCGCGGCGATGGCGGTGACGCAGACGGCGAGCACGTCGTGCCCGCCCTCGCCCTGGGTCTTGAGCCAGGAGTCGCCGATGTCGTACAGGCGCGTGAGCGAGGGGTTGGCGTCGGCCACGTCCTGGAGGTGGCCCTCGATCGCGTCGACGGTGCGGTAGCCGCCGTAGTAGGTGCCCTCCTGCTGGGCGGTGGCGGGGACGTCCTTGTAGACGGTGTCGAAGAACGCCGGCTCGTGGCCGAGCGCGCGGAGCTCATCGGCGACGGCCTCGTCGCCGATGATCTGGGCCTCGCCGCCGTGGTCGTGGGCGACGTCGAAGCCGAGCGCCTCGAGTTCGGCGACGTCGGTCCCGGAGAGCCCGTCGACGGTCCAGGTGACGGGCTCGGTGGAGGTGGACGGTTCGGCCGGGTCGGCCTGCGCGGTGAGGGCGACCGTGCCGGTGGTCGCGGCGGCGACCCCGAACGCGACGCCGGCGGCGACGAGCCTTCGCTTCATATGCATGTGTCCGTTCCGTTCTCGGCCCGCCGAGGGTGACGGCGCAGCCGAAGGGGCGGTCAAAGGGAGTCTCATCATACAATTTACTGACAAGTCCCGATACTTCCGACAATTTCGGACACAGTGGAGGTGGTCGGGGAGTCAGGCCGCGTTGGCCGCCTCGCCCGCGAGCAGTGCCTCGATGACCTGCGCGACCCCGTCCTCGGCGTTGGTCGCGGTGCGGTCGGTGGCGGCCTCGACGGCCTCGGGGTGGGCGTCGCCCATCGCGTAGGAGCGCCCGGCCCAGGCGAGCATCGGGACGTCGTTGGGCATGTCGCCGAAGGCGATCACCTCGTCGGGCCCGACCCGGCGCTCCTTGCACCAGGAGGCGAGCCCGAACGCCTTGTCGGCGCCGCGGGCGTTGAAGTCGAGCATCCCGAAGTCGCCCCAGTGGCACATCGACAGCCCGCCCAGCTCGGCGCCCTCGACGGCGGCGGCCATCTCCTCGCCGGTGCGCTCGGCGCAGTAGACCTTGATCTTCACGGCCCGCTTGGCGCGTTTGAAGACCGCGTCGACGTCGGGCACGAAGTCCCAGTTCGAGGCGCCCACGAGGGGCCGGTACGCCTCCTCGCCGACGATGCCGGTGCCGGTCTCGACGGCGAACACGGCGTCGGGGAGCCGCTTCGCGATGGCGGCCGCGACCCGGCGGCCGGGGCCGATCCGGATCGAGCGCAGGACGCGGACGCTCCCGGTCCCCGGGACGTAGTCGATGGCGCCGTTGGCGCAGATCGCGCCGTCGAGGAGCGGGATGAGGTCGGGCAGCATGTCCACGCCGTAGGGGGTGCGGGCGGTGACGGCGACGACCGAGACGCCTTCGGCGCGGGCGGCGGCGAGGGCGTCGCGGGTCCGCTCGGACAGCGTGCCGCCGGGGGCGAGCAGCGTGCCGTCCAGGTCTGAGGCGATCACAAGGGGTTTGAGCACCGCTCTAGTATCGCCCGGCCCGGCAAGGGCGACAACCGATCCGACGGACAGCCGACACCGGCCGTTCAGGGGAGGCCGGAGCCCTTCGGCCCCAAGGCCATCGAAAACCGGGGTGACCAGCGGCACGATTTTCTTGACCTTCAGGTCGAGAACCGGGTAGGGTTCGGGGCATGGGCAGGCCGAAGGAATTCGAACCGGACGCGGTCGTCGCGCAGGCGATGGAGGCGTTCTGGACCGGCGGGTACGCGGGGACCTCCCCCGCCGACCTCGCCGAGGCCACCGGCGTGGGCAAGGGCAGCCTCTACCACGCCTTCGGCTCCAAGCGCGAGCTGTTCGGCAAGGCCCTCGACCTGTACGGCGCGGCCGGCTCCGAGCTGACCGAGGCGTACCTGGACGAGCCGGGGACGGCGAAGGAGCGCATCCGCGCCTACCTCGCCTTCCTCGTGGACACCGACCTCGACGGGCCGGTGCGCCGCGGCTGCCTCGCCGCCAACACCGCCCTCGAACTGGGCGGGCGCGACCCCGAGGCGACGGCGTCGGTGCGGCGCATGACCGACCGCACCATCGAGCTGCTGGCCGAGCGGCTGCGGCGCGGCCAGCGCGACGGGGACGTGGACCGCGGTCTGGACGTCGTCGCGCAGGCGCACCTGCTCATGAACACGATCGTGGGGCTGCGCGTCATGGCCCGCACCCACGAGGGTCAGGTGCTGCACCGGATCATCGACACCGCCCTGGCGGGCTTCTAGACCACCGCGCCCTCGTCCGAGGGCGTTTTTTCCACCCTGATTTTTGACCACAAGTTCAAGAATGGCTTGCAGTGCAGAGATCCAATACCGAAGGGCACCACCATGGAACTGGGCATCAAGGGCAAGACCGCGCTCGTGACCGGCGCGAGCCGGGGCATCGGCCTCGCCGTCGCCGAGGCGCTGGCCGCCGAGGGCGTGCGGGTCGTCGGCGCCGCGCGCACCGTCACCCCCGGACTGGAGAAGGTCGCCGCCGCGACCGTGTCGGCGGACCTGTCCACCCGCGAGGGCGCGGCGGGGGTCGTCGCGCAGGCGGTGCAGGCGGTCGGCGGGATCGACTTCCTGGTCAACAACGTCGGCGGCGGCGACGCCGACCGCATGGTCGTCGGCGGGTTCCTCGACGTGCCGGCGGAGCAGTGGGCGACCGTGTTCGACCTCAACCTGTTCAGCGCGGTGTGGACGACGCACGCGGCGCTGCCGGGGATCGTGGAGCGGCGCGGCGCGATCGTGAACGTGTCGTCGGTGAACGGCCGCACGCCCTCGGGCGCGCCGGTCGGGTACGCCGAGGCGAAGGCGGGGCTGACGATGTTCTCCAAGCGGCTGAGCGAGGAAGTCGCGCCGCTGGGCGTGCGGGTGAACACGGTGTCGCCGGGCGTCATCGGGTCGCCGCTGTGGCGCGACGAGGAGCGGTTCGGCGGCAAGGTCGCCGAGGCGTACGGGGTGGCGCACGCGGACCTGCTCGCGAACATCCCGGGGCGGTTCGGGATCGCCTCGGGCCGCATCGGCGAGCCGGAGGAGGTCGCCGACCTCGTGGCGTTCCTGCTCTCGGACCGGGCGGCGAACATCCACGGCGCCGACCACGTGATCGACGGCGGGACCCTCAAGGCCGCGTAGCGGTCCGGGCGGGCGCGGGCACCTCTGGAGGTGCCCGCGCCCGCCGCGTCCGGGCCCTTGCGGGGGGTGCGGGGAAAAGGGACTGTCGGACCCTCGTGTCACGGTTGCATCACGAGTGCAACCGGTTCCCTCGGATGTTCGTCAGAGTTCCGTGACCGCCCCGGTTCGCACCGTCGTCCTACCTTGGGCGAACCCGCACCCGTCGAAGGAGCCCGCCATGGCCTACAACCCGCCCCCGCACTACAGCTTCGGCGAGCCGGTCGAGCCCCAGCAGCCGCCGAGCGCGCCGCCGCAGTACGGCTCGCCGCCCCAGAGCGCCCCGCCCTCCTACATGTCGCAGCCGCAGAGCGCGCCGCCGTCGTACTCCCCCGGCGGGGCGCCGGCCGGGTACGTGCCGACGCAGCCGGCCCCAACCCAGTTCACGCAGCCGATGCTCGTACCGGGACCGCCGCCGGAGCGGCGGTCGCCGGTCGTGCCGATCCTGGGCGTGGTCACGGTGATCGGGTTCGCGGCGGCCGCGCTGTCGCTGGCGCTGTGGCTGCGCGCCGACGGCGACCTGAGCGACGCGAACGCGCAGCTCGACGACCGGGACGCGGAGATCGCGCAGCTCCGGGAGGACCTGGACGCGGCCGAGACGCAGGTGAGCGAGCTGGAGGTGCAGGCCGCGGACGCCGAGTCGATGCGGGCGTGCCTGGACGACCTCGCATGGTTCTGGGCCACCCCCGAGGGCTCCGAAGAGGAGACCCAGGCGTGGGTGGCCGTGTCGGACTCATGCGCGACCTGGCTGTTCTGAGGTAGCCCGCAGGTCAGCGCTCGCCGCGGTGGCGGGCGAAGGCCGCCGGGACGCGCAGGCCGTGGCCGCGGAACAGGTCGAGTCCTTCGGCCTCCTCGCGGGTGATCCAGCGGGCGTCGGAGGCTTCGAGTTCGGCCAGGCGCAGCGGCTGCGCGGGGTCGAGGGCGCGCGCGGTGAAGCTCATGATCATCGGCATGCGGTCGTCGCCGAGTTTGGTGTCGCGCTTGTCGAACGCCCACGACAGGCCGGTGAGCTCGACGTCGAGGCCGGTCTCCTCGAACGCCTCGCGGACGGCGGCGAGGCCGACCGGTTCGCCGACCTCGGCGGCGCCGCCGGGCACGGCCCACTGGCCGGTGTCGGTGCGGCGGATGAGGAGCAGCCGCCCGGCCTCGTCGAAGACGGCGGCGTCGGCGCCGGTGGAGACGCAGTCGGCGGTGAGGTCGCCGCAGTCGATGCGCGGGTATTCGAGGTCGGTCTCCTCGGCGGCTTCGCACAGGGCCGCGATGCGGTGCTGGCGTTCGCGCTCGTAGGGATCGGCGGTCTCGGCGAGGGACTCCTTGGCGAGCGCGGCGATCGCGTCGAGGAGCTGCTTGACGACGGGTGCGACCTGGAGGACGCCGTGGTCGGGGACGACGGCGGAGGCCGAGGGGTTCAGGCTCGGGACGTCGCCTTCGAGGTCGGGTTCGGTGAGCTCCAGGAGCGCGGCGGCGGCGGGCGCGTCGAGGTGGGTCTGGAGTTCGTAGACGAGCAGGAACGTGTGGGGGCAGGGCAGGCCCGCGAGGTCGGTGTCGGCGATGGCGACCGGTTCGGTGGGGACGCGGGTGCGCAGGGCCGCGGCGACGGTCTCCAGGCGCTGGCCGAGGGTGCCGGAGGTGCGGCTGAGGCGGCGGCGGCGCACCAGGCGGGTGCCGTCGGCGCAGTCGATGCGCAGTTCGGTGCCGGGCATCGGGGAGCGCAGGCCGGTGTCGGCCTCGTAGGCGGCGAGGATGGTCTCGTAGGGCCGGTGGTCGACCTGGGCGAGGAGCGCGGCGGCGAGTTCGCGCAGGCGCCGCAGGCGGGCCTCCTCGTCGGGTCCGGCGCCCCAGAAGAGGCCGTTGGCGGCCTCGGCGCGGAGGATCCCGGAGAGGCGGGCGAGGCCGCGGGCGGCGCGGCCGTTCGCGTCGGCGGTGTCGGTGGCCATGGTGCTCCTTCGCGTCGGGTCGCGGTCCGGGTCGTGGCGCCTGTGGTGAACGTGCCGTTCGGGAAAGCGCGGTCAGATCGTACGCTGCCCGGCCGCCGCGCGGGCGGCGCTCAGCGCGTCCTGTGTCGAGGCGATCAGGGCCGGGTCCCCGAGGCGTTCGCGGATCTCCAGGACCTCGGTGAGGACGTCGACGGCGAGGTGGGGCCGACGGGCGTCCACGAGGTGCTTGCCGTAGTGCTGGAGCGTGTAGTGGACGAGTTCGGGGCAGTGGGTGCGGGCGAGCTCGATGGCCTGCCGGTAGACGGGTTCGGCGGCGTCGAGCGCGCCGGGGTAGCGGTGGGCGTCGCCGAGGTTGACGAGGGCGGCGACCTGCTGGCCCGGGGTCTCGGCGCGGGCGACGGCGGTGGCGAGGACCCGCTGGGCGGCGGCGTAGTCGCCGAGGGCGAGGAGGCCGACGCCCGCTTGGCGCAGTTCGGGTTGCGGGAGGCGGGGTTCGCGGGCGAGTTCGAAGTGGACGAGGCGCCGGAGCTTGTCCGGCTCGGTGGCGTACATGCGGCCGTCCTTGCCGGTCGCGATGAGTTCGGCGATCTGGTGGCGCTCTGCTGACAATGCGCGTCCCCCTTCCGGGCCGCGGCGCCGTTGCGCGCGGCCTGTGGCGAGGATAGAGCCGGATCGGCCCGGTTGCCCAGCTCAAGTCCAGGGTTCGGGCGGGCCGGACGAATCTCAGCGCTTGCGGAGGACGAGTCCCTGGTACTGGTCGATCGCGCCGCCGACGGGGACGAGGGCGGTGTCGAGGAGGGTGAAGTGCCGCTGAGCGAGGGCTTCGATGCGGTCGGCGGTGAAGAACGAGAAGTACCGCTTCGGCTCGTACCGGTCGCCGTCCCAGACGCCTTCGGAGTCGCGGCCGCCGTACTGTCCCCAGTAGAACAGGCCGCCGGGGGCGAGGACGCGGTCGATCCCGGCGAGGACGCCTGGGAGTTCGGCCTTCGGGACGTGGAGCAGGCAGTTCATGGCGAACACGGCGCCGAAGGCGGCGTCGGGGAAGTCGAGGCGGGCGAAGTCCATGACGCGGGCGTCGAGGCCCTTGGCGCGGCAGTGGGCGACCAGGGCCGGGGAGAGGTCGGTGCAGGTGACCGCGAAGCCCTCGTCGGCGAAGCGGCGGCCGCTGACGCCGTGGCCGGCGCCGATCTCCAAAAGGGCCGCGCCGGGTGCCAGGCGGGCGGCGAAGCGGGCGCGCTCGGACGCCTTCCACGGGGCGTCGTCCATGGCCTCGCGGTCGTCGGCGCTCGCGTCGTAGGCGGCGCGGAGGTCGGTCTTCACGTCGTCGTATCGCATGGGGCCGATGATGCCCGAGGGGTGCGACAGGTCTAGCGCAGGCCCGCTTCGGCGAGCATGCGCTTGCGGGTCTTGGCGGGGAGGCGGTCGACGTAGACGGTGCCGTCGAGGTGGTCGGTCTCGTGCTGGAGGCAGCGCGCGAGGGTGCCGGTGCCCTCGATGCGGACCGGGTTCCCGGCCGGGTCGAAGCCCTCCACGACGGCGGTGGCCGAGCGGGGCGTGTCGGTGAACGGGCCGGGGACCGAGAGGCAGCCCTCGTCGCCGACCATGAGTTCGCGCGGCGGCGGGGGCAGCACGAGCACGGGGTTGACGACCGCGGCGACGGTGCGCTCGCCGTCGGCGTCCTCGCAGTCGAGGACGAACACGCGCGCGTCGACGCCGATCTGGTTGGCGGCCAGGCCGACCCCGTTCGCGGCGTACATGCTCGCGAACATGTCCTCGACGAGGTCGGCGAGCGCGGTGTCGAACGACTCGACGGGTTTGCACGCGCGGTGGAGCACGGGCTCGCCGTAGTGGACGATCGGGCGGGCGGTGCCCCGGTCGCCGGGCTTCGCGGCGGGTGCGGTGTCGTCGGTCGGCAACGGTTCTCCTCGGTGCTCCACGGCCCCGGACCGGGCCGCTTATTGCAAGTCTATGGCAACAGTATCCGGGCCGGTCCGTGATCCCTCCCGCGCAGTGCCCCTAACGGGGGCACGTGGGTTCGAGGTCCATCGCGCGGGCCCGGACCACCTCCAGGGCGCGGGTGACGGCGCCGAGGCTGACGACCCCGCCGCCGAGGGTGGAGGCCACGAGATCGGGAGCGGGCGGGTGGGTGAGCTGGTCGAGCCGGGCGGCGGCGCGGTCGAGGACCGGGCCGAGGGAGTCGGCCACCGCCCCGGCGACGACGATCCGCTCCACGTCGAGCAGGCCGCCGAGGACGGCGCAGATCCGCGCCAGCCGTTCGGCCATGCGCTCGGCCAGCGCGATCGCGGCCGCATCGCCCGCTTCGGCGGCGCGGAGGACGAGTTCGGCGCCGAGGCGGTCGGCGGGGGCCGTCATGAGGGGACTGGCGGTGTCGGCGGCGCCGTCGGCGCGGACTTCGAGTGCCCAGCGGCGCAGCAGGTTCCCGATGCCGTGGGTGGAGCCGACGCCGTCGACGAGGGTGAGCAGGCGCAGCTCGCCGGCGGCCCCGCGGCGACCGCGCACGAGGTGGCCGTCGACCACGTAGCCGGCGCCGAAGCGCTCGCCGGAGACGAGGGCGATGTAGGAGGAGGCCCCGGCGCCGGCACCGCGGGCGCCTTCGGCGAGGGCGGCGAGGTTGGCGTCGTTCTCGACCTCGGTGAGCCAGCCGCGGGCGCGGAAGCGCGCGGCGTAGCCGGGGTTCATGCGCTCCCAGAAGTGCTGCTCGCCTTCGGGGGAGGCGCCGTCGAGGTCGGTGGGGGCGGGGACCCCGATGACCGCGCACAGGACGGCTTCGGGGCCGGTGCCCGCGTCGGCGAGGGCGGTGGCGATGACGGCGTCGGCGGCCTGGAGGCGGGCGGCGGGGTCGCGGCCGTCGGGGTCGGTCGCGGTGTGGGCGCGGGCGAGTTCGCGGCCGCGCAGGTCGGCGACGGTGGCGGTGATGCCGTGCTGGCCGGCGTCGACGCCGAGGACCGCGCCGGCGTCGGCGCGCAGCTCGTAGCGGCGGGCGGGGCGGCCCTTGCGGTACTCCTCGCCGGCGGCGCGGGCGTTGGGGAGTTCGGCGAACCAGCCGCGCTCGACCAGCTCGTCGCAGAGGGCGATCACGGTGGAGCGGGTGAGGCCGGTGGCGGCGATCACGTCGCTGGCGGTGAACGCCTCGGCCTCCCACGCGCGGTCCAGGACCGCGGCGGCGTTCGCCCGCCGCTGGGGGTGGGTCCGGTCTTCGGGTTCGACCATGCTGCTCGACATTCGCCTCTTGACACCTCGCCTTCGCTGGACCAGTATGACGGGAGTGATTTGATTTTGGTATTAGATTTAATCACAGGATCATTCCCGTCCGCGCTCCGGCGCGGCCCACCGGCATTGAAAGGCACCCGAGATGGCTGCTCCGACCCCGGCCTCCGCCGACTGGTGGCGCCAGGCCACCGTCTACCAGATCTACCCGCGCAGCTTCGCCGACGCGAACGGCGACGGCGTCGGCGACCTGCCCGGCATCACCTCCCGCGTCGACTACCTCGCGCGGCTCGGCGTCGACGCCGTGTGGCTGAGCCCGTTCTACCCGTCCGCGCTCGCCGACGGCGGGTACGACGTGGACGACTACCGCAACGTGGACCCGCGCCTGGGCACCCTGGACGACTTCGACGCGATGGTCGGCGCACTCCACGCCGCCGGCATCAGGCTCATCGTGGACATCGTCCCGAACCACTCCTCGAACCGCCACGAGTGGTTCCAGGCCGCGCTCGCCGCCCCGAAGGGCTCCCCCGAGCGCGACCGGTACGTCTTCCGCGACGGCCTCGGCGAGAACGGCGAACTGCCGCCCGCCGACTGGGTCTCGATGTTCGGCGGCCCGGCCTGGACCGCCGTCGGCGACGGGCAGTGGTACCTGCACCTGTTCGCGCCCGAGCAGCCCGACTTCAACTGGCACAGCGAGGAGGTGCGGGCCGACTTCCTGAAGACGCTGCGCTTCTGGTCGGACCGGGGCGTCGACGGCTTCCGCGTCGACGTCGCCCACGCCCTCGCCAAGGACCTCCCCGCCGACCTGCCCTCGCAGGCCGAACTGGAGGCCATGGACAAGGCCACCGGCCTGCACCCGCTGTGGGACCGCGACGAGGTGCACCAGATCTACGCCGACTGGCGCCGGGTGTTCAACGAGTACGACCCGCCGCGGATCGCCGTCGCCGAGGCGTGGGTGAACCCGCCCTCGCGCCGGGCCCGCTACGCCAGCGCCGAGGGCCTGGGGCAGGCGTTCAACTTCGACCTGCTCGAAGCCGACTTCGACGCCGGCGCGTTCCGGGGCATCATCACCGAGAACCTGGAGCAGGCGGCCGAGTCGGGGTCGTCCACGACGTGGGTGTTCTCCAACCACGACGTGGTGCGCCACGCGACCCGGTACGGCCTGCCGCCCAACGGGGACGAGCCGCGCAAGTACAACCGGGCGTGGCTGCTCTCGCGCGGGACCGAGCCGGAGCTGGACGCGGCGCGGGGCCTGCGCCGGGCGCGGGCCGCGACGCTGCTCATGCTCGCGCTGCCGGGCTGCGCGTACCTGTACCAGGGCGAGGAGCTGGGTCTGGGCGAGGTGGCGACGATCCCCGACGAGGCGCGGCAGGACCCGACGTTCTTCCGCAGCCCCGGCGTGGACGTGGGCCGCGACGGCTGCCGCGTGCCGCTGCCGTGGACCGTGGAGGGCCCGTCGTTCGGGTTCGGGACCGGCCCGGCGCACCTGCCGCAGCCCGACTGGTTCGGGAAGTCCTCGGTGGAGGCCGAGTCCGGGGACGAGGCATCGACGCTGTCGCTGTACCAGGAGGCGCTGGGGCTGCGGCGCGAACTCCAGGCCGACGAGACCCTGGAATGGGTGGACTACCCGGCGAAGGACGTGCTGCACGTGCGGCGCGCGAACGGCTGGGAGGCTGTGGCGAACTTCAGCACGGAGACGCTGCCGCTCCCGGAGGGCGTGCCGCTGCTGTCGAGCGGCCCGTTCGACGCCGGAGAGCTGCCGGGCGAGACCACGGTCTGGCTGCGCCGGGAGTGAGCGGTCCGGGCGAGGTTCGGGCGCTGGGTACTCGGAAGCCCGGTGCCGCGTGACATGTGATGTATTACCGGCCTTGAGTGAGGGCGCGGTGGGGTGCTCCCCCGCCGCGCCCTCGCGTCATTTGAGGGCCCAGACCTGGACGTCGCCGGTGGCGGAGCCGGTGACGACGACCGGGTTGGCGTCGATCTCGGCGAACGCGGAGGTCTGGATCAGGTCCTCCCCCGCGTGCGGCGCGAAGACCTCGCCCAGCTGCTCCCCTGTGGACAGGTCGAACATGCTCAGGCCCTGGCTGCCCTGGAGGACCGCGACGGCCGCGCTGTCGATGTCGGTCACACCGACCGAGGTCACCTGCTGGAGCAGCTCCTCCCCGGCGGTGCCGAACGGCTCGCCGGTGGCGAGGTCCCACGCCTGGAACGAGCCCTGGGCGGTCACGGTGACGCCGAGGTCCTTCCCGGCGGCCGGGCCCGCGCCGAAGGCGACCACGTCGTAGGAGAGCTGGTCGAACGTGGCCCCGGCCGGCTCGCCGGTGGCGAGGTCGGCCACGAACACGCGGTTCTCGTAGGTGCCGACGTGGCGCAGGACGCCGCCGACCGCGACCATGCCGGAGTGGTCGGCGTACGCGGTCGAGATGTCGGCGATCGAGGCGCCCGTGTAGAGCTGGCGCACTTCGTAGTCGGTGAGGTAGGCGGGCACGCCGTCCCACAGACCGACCCAGTAGATCGAGTCGTACCCGGCCTCGCGCTCGGCGATCGGCGTCGCGGGGTCGGCGAGGGGCCAGACGGCCTCGGTGGTCGAGTCGCGGCTGAACGCGATCCACTCGCCGTCGTACTCGAAGACCGAGAGGTGGTCGACCGGGCCCTGGTGTCCGCGGTACTCGTCGATCTTCTCGCCGGTCGCGAGGTCCCAGATGCGGACGATCGCGTCCTCCCCCGCGGTGACCGCGACGGGCGCGGAGTCGATGTATCCACTGCGAACAGCGGAGACCGCTCCGGTGTGGGCCTGCTGCATGTCGGCGACGAGGTCGCCCTGGACGGCCTCGCCGATCGGAACGAGCCCGGAGCCCTCCCCGGCCTCGGACGCCTCGTCGTCGCCGCCGTTGTCGGAGGAGGCGTTCCCCTCGTCCTCGGAGCTGTTCTCGCTCTGGGGCTCCGAACCGCCCGCGGTGTCGTCCGCGCCCTCGTCGGGCAGGAACTGGAGCCCGATGATGACCGCCAGCGCGAGGACCACGGCCGCGGCGGCCGTGCCGACGGTGGTGAGACCCTGCTTGGTCCTGATCCACGGAGTCGGGTTCGGTTGCGGCGCCGGGTATCCGGGGACCTGCGGGTAACCGGGCGGCGGCGGACCCTGCGGGGCGGCCATGGCGGGCTGCGTGACCGGGCTCGGGTAGCCGGGGACGGCCTGCGGGGTCGGCACCGGGCTCGGGTGCCCGGCCGGGGGCGCGCTCGGGTGCGGCGGGAGCTGCATGGTCTGGTTCGTGTCGGGCGCGGGCGGGGCCGACGGGACCGGCGGCGCGGTCTGCGGGGGCAGGGCCGGGCTGGGGACGGCGATCGGGGTGTTGACGGTGTGCTGGGCGACCAGGCCGCCTTCGGAGACGGCGAGTTCGGGCTGCTCGATGGCGGCGGGGGCGATGCCGAGTTCGCGGTGGAGGGCGGTGGCGACCAGCGGCATGCGGGAGGCGGCGCCGACGAGGAAGAGGCCGGCGATCTGCTCGGCGGCGAGGCCGGACTCGCGCAGGACGCCCTGGGTGACGCGGATGGTGCGGGCCACGAGCGGGGCGCAGACGCGTTCGACCTCGTCGCGGGTGAGGTGGGCGTCGACGTCGAGGAGGGGGATGGTGAGGTCGGTGGAGGCCGAGCGGGACAGGCGCTCCTTCGCTTGGCGCACCTCCTCCATGAAGGCGGTGCGGTGGCGCAGGTCGGCCGGTTCGGTGGGGCTGGTGAGGCGGGCCCAGCGCTCGTCCTCGGCTTGGACGCTCGCGGCGAGGTGCTCGGCGAGGGCCTGGTCGAAGTCGAGGCCGCCGAGGTCGCCGGCGCCGTCGACGGCGAGGACGTCGAAGCCGTTGGTGCTGCGGCGCAGGACGGTGGCGTCGAAGGTGCCGCCGCCGAGGTCGTAGACGACGACGCCGGAGCCGGGGGCGACGTCGGTGCCGAGGGTCTCCACGAAGTAGGAGGCGGCGGCGACAGGTTCGGCGACGAGGTCGACCTGGCCGAGCCCGGCGGCGGTCGCGGCGTCGGCGACGACGTGGCGGCGGGTCGGGCCCCAGGCGGCGGGCACGGTGACGGTGACCGGGCCGAGCGCGCCGAGCGTGTGCTCGCACTCGCGGGCGACGCGGGAGAGGACGGCCGCGATCACGCTGGTCACGGGGATCTCGGTGTCGCCGAGGAGGATCGACTCGTCGTCGATGCGGCGCTTGGGGTTGGGTTCGAAGCGGTCGGGCCGGCGGCGGCCGGAGTGGACGGCGTCAGCGCCGACGACGGGACCGCCCTCGTCGTTCATGAACACCGCGCTGGGCAGCTGCGGGGAGCCGTCGAACAGCTGCTGGTGGACCCGCCCGTCGGCGCGGCGGATCGTCGCGACCGTGTGGGAGGTGCCGAAGTCGATGCTGATCGACGCGGGCCGGGGGCTGGAGAAGGACATGCGGCCACTGTAGTGACCTGGGGCGAGCCGGAGCCGGGCGTCCCCGTGCGGCGCGCGGGCCTGCGAGAATTCCTCAGTGGGGATTCAGACGCAGCTGCGGAAGGCGAACACGGTGTTCCGTTTCGTCGCGCTCGGCTATCCGGTCCTGTTCGGCGCGTTGGCGTTCGACACGCTGGTGCGTCCGCTGTGGGCGGTGCTGCTGGTGGTGGCGCTGCTGGGGTGGACGTGGCTGGCGACGGAGTGGTACCGGCGGCGCGGGTACGGGCGGCCGGCGCTGTACGCGGACCTGGCGGTCACGGTCGCGGCCGTGGGGGCGTCGTCGTGGGTGCTGGCGACCGTGGACGGCGGGGTGCCGATCTCGGTGGGGCCGTGGATGGCCGGGGCGGTGCTCGCGTGGGCGGCGGCCTCGGGGCGGCGCTCGGGGGCGGTCGCGGGGGCGGTGGTCGCGGCGGCCGGGATGGTCTTCCGCGGCGGCGTCCACTCCAGCACCGTGAACGAGACGGTCCTGCTGGTGCTCACCGGGTTCGCGGCCGGGCACCTGGTGCGGCTGGGGGTGGAGGCCGAGCGGCGGATGCGGGAGGCGGCCGAGCGCAGCGCGGCCGCGCGCGAGCGCGAGCGGCTGGCGCGGGACATCCACGACTCGGTGCTCCAGGTGCTGGCGCTGGTCCAGCGGCGCGGGGCCGAGATCGGCGGCGAGGCCGCGGAGTTGGGGCGGCTCGCGGGCGGCCAGGAGGAGGCGCTGCGGGCGCTCATCCGCTCCGCGTCGTACCGGCGGCCCCTGGACGGGCAGCGGGACCTACGCGAACTGGTCGGGCGCCATGCGGGGCCGGACGTGACGGTGGCGGCCCCCGCGACCCCGGTGCTGCTGCCGGCCGAGACGGCGCGGCAGTTCGCGGCGGCGGTGGCGAGCGCGGTCGACAATGTGCGGGAGCACTGCCCGGCGGCGACGCGGGTGTGGCTGCTGGTGGAGGACGAGGGGGACGCGGTCCAGGTGAGTGTGCGCGACGACGGGCCCGGGTTCGCGCCCGAGCGGCTGGCGGCGGCGGCCGCGGACGGCCGCCTCGGTGTGGCGCAGTCGATCCGGGGCCGGATCAGGGAGCTGGGCGGGACGGCCGAGTTCGTGTCGGCGCCCGGGGAGGGCACGGAGGTGGAGATGCGGGTGCCGCGTCGGGAGGGAGGTGCCGGTGGCGACGCTCGTCGTGGTCGATGACCACCCGATCTGGCGGGAGGCCATCGCGCGGGACCTGACCGGGGCCGGGCACCGGGTGCTCGCCGTGTTCGGCGAGGGCCGGGCGGCGCTGGAGGGGATCCGGTCGCTGCGGCCGGACGTGGCGATCCTCGACCTCCAGATGCCGGGCCTGTCGGGGGTGCAGGTGCTCCAGGGCCTGGGCGAGGACTGCCCGACGGCGGTCCTGGTGCTATCCGCGAGCGGCGAGTCCTCCGACGTGCTGGAGGCGATCAAGGCCGGGGCGCGCGGGTACCTGGTGAAGTCGGCGTCGCCCGCGGAGCTCGCGGACGCGGTGGAGCGGGTGGCGGCCGGGGACGCGGTGTTCACGCCGGGCCTGGCGGGCCTGGTCCTCGGCGAGTACCGGCGGCTGGCGAACGCGCCGGAGCCCGAGGAGCGCCCACGCCTGTCCGAGCGCGAGACCGAGGTGCTGCGGCTCGTGGCGAAGGGCTTGGGCTACAAGGAGATCGCCGCGCGGCTGACGCTGTCGCCGCGGACGGTGCAGAACCACGTCCAGCACATCCTCGCGAAGCTCCAGCTGCACAACCGGGCCCAGCTGGTGCGGTACGCGATCGAGCAGGGCATCGACGGGGACTGAGTACTTTCGCCCCCGGGGATTGAGCGATCCAGCCGATGCGCACGGCGGCCCCGGTGAGGCTCAATGGAGTCATGAACGCCTTCATCACCGCAGCGGGAGCGTACCTCCCCGGGGACCCGGTCGGGAACGACGAGATCGCCGCGCGCCTCGGCGGCGTGGACGCGCGGGGGGACCGGCTGCGGCGCCGCATCCTCGCTGCCAACGGGATCGCCAAGCGGCACTACGCGCTCGACGAGCGCGGCCGCACCACCGAGCTGAACGAGGAGCTGGCCGCCGCCGCGCTCCGGTCGATGCTCGACGACCGCGGTCTCGGCCCCGCCGACCTCGACATGCTCGCCACCGCGACCACCCAGGGCGACCTGCTGGTGCCCGGGTTCGCGTCGATGGTGCACGGGCGCATCGGCGGCGGGCCGATGCAGCTCCTCTCGGCGGCCGGGGTGTGCGCCTCCGGGATCGCGGCCCTCGACGCGGCCGTCGCGAAAGTGCGGCTCGGCGACCGGCAGCGGGCGGCCGTGGTCGGCTCCGAGCTGGCGTCCCGGTGGCTGCGGGCCTCCCGGTTCAACGGCTCGCACGGCGCCAACGGCAGCGGCGGCAGCGACACCGACGCGCACTTCCTGCGCTGGATGCTCTCCGACGGGGCCGGGTCGGTGCTCGTGGAGGCCCGGCCGCGCCCCGACCGGCCCTCGCTGCGGGTCGACTGGGTCCGCACTGTCTCGCTCGCGCACGAGCACGCGGTGTGCATGCGCTCCGGGACCGACGGCGCCGCGCCCGAGGCGGGCCGGACCTGGCAGGACATGGGCAGCGCCGCCGCGGCCGAGCAGGCCGGGATGATGCTGCTGCGCCAAGACACGTCGGCGCTCGGGGCGCTCGCCGAGGCGGGGCTCAAGGAGTTCGCTTCGCTCGCGCAGCGCGGCCTCATCGACCTCAAGCGGCTCGACCACGTGCTGTGCCACTACTCGACGAACGCGTTCCGCGACATCGTGTTCGACCAGCTCGCGTCCACGGGCGCGCAGATCGACACCGGCCGGTGGTTCTCGAACCTGGAGACGCGCGGGAACACCGGGGCGGCCTCGATCTTCATCGCGCTGGAGGAGTGCTGGCGGACCGGGCGGTTCGAGCCGGGCCAGACCGTGCTCCTCGCGGTGCCAGAGTCGGGGCGGTTCTCGTTCGGGTTCGCGCACCTGACGTGCGTGGGACCCGAAGCGGCGCAGGCGGTCCAGGTGCCGGAGCGGGCCGCCGCGCCGGCCGCGGTGGTGCATGAGAAGGTGTCGCACGAGGCGGTGCTTCACGGGGCGGCGCCGACCTCGGACGGGAACGTGTTCGCGCGGCTCGACGCGGTGTGGGAGGACTTCGAGCGGCGCCTCGACGCCGTCCCGGTCATGCGGCGCCTCGCCGACGGGGAGTCCACCCTGGACGACTACCTGCGGCTGCTGTTCAACCTGCGCCAGCAGGTCGCCGACGGCGCGCGCTGGATCTCCCGCGCCGCCTCGAACTTCTCCGTGGACCACTTCGACCTGCGCAGCGCCGCGATCGGGCACGCCGCCGAGGAGCACCGCGACTTCATGATGATCGAGCGGGACTACGCCGCGTGCGGCGGCTCGATCGAGGCGATCCGCAACGGGCGCAAGAACATCGGCTCGGAGGCGCTGTCGGCGTACATGTTCCACGCCGCGAGCCTGCCGGACCCGGTCGGGCTCCTCGGCGCCATGTTCGTCATCGAAGGGCTCGGCACCGGGAAGGCCGCCGGGTGGGCCGCGCAGTTCCAGCAGCAGCTCGGCCTGCGCGACGACCAGGTGAGCTTCCTGGCCTACCACGGGGAGGCCGACGACGACCACTTCGCGAAGCTCCAGGCGATCCTCGCGTCACCGCGCATCGACGCCGCGGCGGCCGACGCGATCGTCTCCACCGCGAAGACCGTCGCCCGCCTGTACGCGCTCCAGCTCGAAGAGCTCGACAATGTCTGACCTCGCGGGGCCGCCGATCTGGGACGCCGTGACCGGGGACCCCTCGCTGGTCCTCGACCGCGAGACCGCCCGCAAGATCGCCGACGACCAGCGCCGCTGGACCCGCACCTGGCTGTACCCGGTCGCCCGGCCGGTCTCGCGGGTCCTGGCGCTGGTCATCCTGGTGCTCAAGCGGATCACGCCGGTGCGCTGGACCGCGCACCGGCTCATGGACCGGCTCTGCATCTGGTTCCTGCGCCGCTTCGTGTCCCCGCTCGCGGTCGAACTCCTCATCCGGCACTTCGTGATCGAGACGAACCTGCTCAACTTCATCGTCCGCAACACCGACACGGCGATCGAGCCGGTCGCACTGCGGCCCACCGACCTCGCGGGGCTCGGGGACGCGGCCGTCATCGAGCACGACGTCAACGTGTACGTGGTGCTCGCCGGGCTCGGGCCCGTCGCGCGCCGGGCCGACCCGGACTTCACGGGGCTCGACATCCCCGAGCTGGACGCCGAGCCGGAGCGGGTGCGGCTCATGCGGCTCGACATCCAGACCGCGCTGTGCCTCATGAACCTGCCGTTCGCCGCGTGCCTGACCCCCGAGGAGTACCGCCGTGCCGTCCACTCCATGCGGTTCGACGACTCGATCCTGGCGATCCTCGCCGAGATCACCGGCGACCCGACGTTCCTGCGGTGGTGCAACGGCGACCTGTCGGTGCGGGTCGACTCGAACGCGGACGTGCCGCACGCGGTGTACCGCCATGCCGTGATCTGCGAGTACGCGCACGAGCACCTGCGGCGGTTGGCGGCGCGGGCTTGACGTTCCATTCACGACGGTAAATGCCGCGCGTGCCCGCGGCATCGAGCGCGCTCGATATCGCCGGGTTCCGGCGGTCTGGACGCTTTCGCGCCTTCCGTGTCAAGAAGCCGTCAAGGCCGTTGACGCAGGTCATCCGCGGTGGTGCCCTTGAGGGAAGACGCGAATCGCAACCGGAGGTGGATGATGGAGCGCACTCCCTCGACCCCGTACTCCCGCGCCGGCGGCCTGGCCGCCCTCGGCGGTTCCATGCTCGTGGCCGGCTCGATGTTCCTCCCGTGGGCGGACGCCGGCGGAGGGACGGTGAACTACTGGGGGCTCGCGGACCTCGACGGCGTCGACGCGGACGCCGGCACCTACGGGCTCTCGCTCGCCCTGATCCCGCTGCTGGTGCTGTGGTGCGCGATGTTCTTCGCGTGGCGCACCCACGAGACCCGCATGGCCTGGGCCTTCGGCGGGTTCACCGGGGCGATGCTCCTCTACGGCGGCGACCTGCGCATCTCCGGCGACCTGCCCGCGGGCGGCCAGGGCTCCGGCGAAGTGGTCGCCGCGGTCGGCCTGCTGCTCCTGGCCGCGGGCTGCGTCATGGCGCTCGCCGCGAACGTTCCCGAGCCGGTGCAGGCCCGCCGGGAGTGGAAGGGATCGCTCTGACCGGCCGGTAGTCGCCCGCAGGCGGTGGTATGTCACATATGACGCGTGACGTGCCGCCGCCTGCGGTATGTCGGGCAACCGCAGCCGGTGGGGGCACCGCCGCCGTTCGGGAGGCGGGTCCGGCACCGTTGTGGGCGGACGATGCGGCGAGACGATGCGGCGACCGGTCGCCGGCTCGGCTGCCCGAGCAGGGGGCCGGACCGGGCGCCCGAACAGTGGAGGCCGGACCGGCGCCGGGCCTGTGACTCACTCGCCGAGGAGGCGGCGCTTGGCCGCGTCGAACTCCTCCTGGGTGAGGTGGCCGGCCGAGCGCAGGGCCGCGAGGCGTTCGAGTTCGGAGACGATCGAGCCGGACCCGGTGCGGGTGCTCGCGGAGGCCGCGGCAGTGGTGCTCGACGAGGTCTCCGCGGCGGGGGTGCCGGACCTGATCCACGGGAGGGCCACGCGCGCGTTCTCGGGGCGCGTCTCGCGGAAGACCGCGAACACGGGCTGGTCGATCCACTTGCGGTTGATGCGGACCCGCACGCTGTGGCGGCGGCCGTTGTGGGTGAACCGGAGGCTCGCCGTGCCGAAGCCGCTCGCCGCGGCGGTCTCGGCGGAGATCCCGCCGATCGGAGCCTCGGCCGCGCCGTAGTCGGTGAGCCGCGCCGGCACCCGCTGCGCGCCGAGCAGCCGCGCGCCGTACCCCGTGACCCTGAGTTCGGCGAGCAGGCCCAGGAGGGCGATCACCGCGGCGACGCCCGCGAGCGCGCCGACGATCCGCGACTCGGTGGCGACCTCGGAGGCAGCCAGGCCGTCCTCGGTGACGGCCGCGCTCCAGCCGCTCAAGGCCGCGAGGAGCCCCGCGAGCGCGGCAAGGCCGAATCCGAAGGCGCGGGCAAGCCCGGCGAGCATGATCGCGAGGACGACGTTGCAGATGATGCCGGCGACGGGCAGGAGCGAACGCCAGTCGTCGGTGGAGCACTCGCCGCCCCAGCACTCCCATTCGACGGTGTGGCCGACGCGCACGCCGGTCTCGATGAGCCACCAGCTGGCGGCGAGGAGGGCGGCGAGGAGCAGCGGGCCGAGGAGCACGGCGGCCGGGTTCCGGCGCTTGGCGTCCGGATGCGGGGTCGAGGGCACGGGTTCAGTATGGATCGCGCGCGCCCCCGGCGGCCACCGCAGGCGTGGAATCGCGGGAGTTGACCTCGAGTGCGCTCTAGGTTCTACGCTCGGGCCATGAGCACACCACAGCATGCGATCGGCTCCGGTTTCGGGGCCGCGACCACGGCCGCCGAGGTCCTCGACGGCATCGACCTGACCGGGAAGCGCGTCCTCGTCACCGGCGGCTACTCCGGGATCGGCCTGGAGACGACCCGCGCGCTCGCCGCCGCGGGCGCGAACGTCGTGGTCCCGGCGCGGCGGCCCGCGACCGCGAAGGAGGCCCTGGCGGGGATCGACGGGGTCGAGACCGACGGGCTCGACCTGGCCGACCTCGACAGCGTCGAGGCGTTCGCCGACAGGCGCCTCGCCGCCGGGGAGGGCTTCGACGCCGTCATCGACTCCGCCGGGGTCATGGCGAGCCCGGAGACCCGCGTCGGACCGGGCTGGGAGCTCCAGTTCGCCACCAACCACCTCGGGCACTTCGCGCTCGTGAACCGCTTGGCGCCCCTGCTGAACGAGGGCGCCCGCGTCGTCGCGGTGTCCTCGGGCGGCCACCGCCGCTCGCCGATCCGCTGGGACGACCCGCACTTCGAGCGCGGCTACGACCGCTGGGAGGCGTACGGCCAGTCCAAGACCGCGAACGTGCTGTTCGCCGTCCACCTCGACCGGCTCGGGAAGGAGCGGGGCGTGCGGGCGTTCGCGCTGCACCCCGGCGGCATCCTCACCCCGCTCCAGCGGCACGTCTCGCACGAGGACCAGGTGGCGCTGGGCTGGATCGACGAGGACGGCAACGCGGTCGCCGACTGGCTCAAGACGCCCGAGCAGGGCGCGGCCACCCAGACGTGGGCGGCGTTCTCGCCGCAGCTGGAGGGGATGGGCGGCGTGTACCTCGTGGACTGCGAGGTCGCCGAGGTGACCGAGGACGGTGGCGGGGTCGCGCCGTACGCGGTCGACCCCGAGGAGGCCGCGCTGCTGTGGGACTTCTCGGTGGAGCTCACCGGGGTCGACGGCTTCGGGCGCTGAAGTCGGCGCGACGCGCTAGTTTCGTACGGCCGCCCGGGTTCGGGCGGCCGTGCGTTTCGGTCCGAGGAGAGGTTCCGCATGGAGATCAACGAGCTGCTGGCCGACGCCTTCGGCCGGGTCCGGGGCGAGGTCGCGGAGGTGCTGGACGGGTTGTCGCAGGAGCACCTGGAGGCCCGGCCGGGGCCGGGCGCGAACTCGATCGCCTGGCTGGTGTGGCACATCGCGCGGGTCCAGGACGACCACGTGTCCGAGGCGGCCGGCCGGGAGCAGGCGTGGACGGACGGCGGCTGGGAGGAGCGCTTCGGCCTCGACCTGCCGCCGGGCGACACCGGGTACGGGCACACGCCGGAGCAGGTGGGGCGCGTCAGCGGCGTGTCGGGGGCGGACCTCCTCGCCTACTACGAGGCGGTGCACGCGCGGACCCTGGAGTACGTCTCCGGGCTGACCGCGGCCGACCTCGACCGGGTGGTGGACGTGAACTGGACGCCGCACGTGACGCTCGGCGTGCGCCTGGTCAGCGTCATCGACGACAACCAGCAGCACGGCGGCCAGGCCGCGTACGTGCGCGGGCTCGTCGCGGGCTGAGCGGTAGGTGCCGTTGCGGCGCAACGGCACCCCAAAGGCACGCCGTCTCAGCGGCCCGGCGTCGAGCGAGGTGCCGGTTGCGGTGCAGCCGCACCACTGCGCACACGGCAGCGGTCCGGCTCAGGCGCTGTCGCGGACGACGAGTTCGGTCGGGAGGACCACCGGTTCGACCTCGCGCTCTTCGAGGAGGTCGATGAGGAGGCGGACGGTCTCCTCGGCGACCTTGTCGAGGGGGTGGCGGACCGTGGTCAGGGCCGGGCGGGTCGCGGTGGCGATCACGGAGTCGTCGAAGCCGCCCACGGCCACGTCGTCGGGGACGCGCCGCCCGGCCGCGTGCAGGGCCTGGAGCGCCCCGGCGGCCATGAGGTCGGAGGCGACGAACACCGCGTCGATGTCGGGGACGGCCTCCAGGAGGCGCCGCATCGCGGCCTCCCCCGCGGCCTGCGTGTAGTCGCCGTGGACGACGAGCTGCTTGGCGGCCTTGCGGCCGAGCACGCCCGTGAACCCTTCCAGGCGCAGCGCCCCGCCGGGGGTGTCGAGCGGGCCGGTGATCATGCCGATCTTGCGGCGGCCCAGGTCGACGAGGTACTGGGTCATCGCGCGGGCGCCCCCGCGGTCGTCGGCCGCGGCGTACGGGATCACCGACTCGCGCCCGAGCACGGCGCCGCAGGCGACGGCGGGGATGCCGGAGCGCTCGATCTCGTCGAGCAGCGGGTCGCCCGCGTGCGTGGACACCAGCAGGGCCCCGTCGGCGTGGCCGCCGCGCAGGTAGCGGGCCACGCGGTCGCGGCCGCGGTCGTCCCCGGCGATCATGAGCACCAGCGACATGTCGCGCTCGGCGAGCTGGTTCGTGGCCACCCGCATGAGGACCGAGAAGTTCGGGTCCTCGAACAGGCGCTCCTGCGGCTCGGAGAGCACCATGACGATCGACCCGGTCCGGCTGGTCACGAGGCTGCGGGCCGCGCGGTTGACGACGTACCCGGTCTCGGCCACGGCACGGCGCACCGCCGTCTCCGCCGACAGCGAGACGTTCGACTTGCCGTTGAGGACCCGCGAGACCGTGCCGCGCGAGACGCCCGCGGCGTCGGCGACGTCGTGGATCGTCGGTCGTTTCCGTGCCAAGTTGCTCAACTCTCCCTTGTGCCTCAGTGCCATTATGTCCCCGCCCGGCGATAGGGCGGGGCCGCGGCTCGCGCCGCCGGACCGGTGGGGCCGCCCAAGGGGGGTGACGGCCTCGCGGTCCGTTGAACGAAGCGGGGCGGCGTCACGCCGCCGGGGCCGCGCCGGTCCCGTCGCCGAGCGCGCGCAGCGAGGGCAGCGCGTTCCCGTCGAAGTCGAACAGGCCCTGGTTGGCCCAGGAGTTCCCGGCCTCGTCCACGACGTCGTCGCCGTACTCCATCCCGGCGCGCGAGGCCCAGGTGGTGCCCGCGACCGGGAGCCACGCGGGCTCCCAGTAGACGATCCCGAGGCCGCCGGGAACGCCCGCGACCACGTCGTAGAGGTCCCTCAGGAACGCGGCCTGGCCCGCCGGGGACGCCTCGTAGCCGCCGGTCCGGGCCATCGGGGACTTGAAGACCTGGAAGTGCCCCTCGGGCTCCTCCCCCGTCCACGCGTACGCGGTCTCCACGACCGCGAGCTCCTTGCCGTAGCGGGCGGCGAGGTCGTTCATGTTCTCGCCCAGGTCCTTCAGGGTCCCGTGCCAGTACGGGTAGTAGGACAGGCCGATGACGTCGAAGTCGACGCCGCGCGCGGTCGCCTGGTCGAACCAGCCGCGGTAGAGCTCGTTGGCGCCGCCGAAGTCCAGGTGCAGCGCGACCTTCGCGTCCCCGGCGGCGCGGACCGCCGCGACGCCGGCCTTGAGGAGCCCCGCGAGGCGGTCCCACGCGGCCGGGTCCTCGCCCGCGAAGCGGCGCTCCCGGTCGAGGAACCTCGGGGTCTTTCCCGCTGGCCAGAGCATCCCGTTGGTGATCTCGTTGCCGACCTGGACCATGTCGGGGGCGGCTCCGGCCGCGGCGAGGGCGGCGAGGACCTCGGCGGTCCAGTCGTGCACGCGCGCTTCGAGGTCGGCGCCGGCGAGGCCGCGCCACGCCTTCGGCGTCGACTGCTTCTTCGGGTCGGTCCAGAAGTCCGAGTAGTGCAGGTCGAGCAGGAGGTGCTGGCCCGCCGCCTTCGCGCGGCGGGCCAGCGCGACCGTGGTCGCCAGGTCGTTGGTGCCGCCCATGTACGGCTCGCCGGACTCGTCGCGCGGGTCGACCCACAGGCGCAGGCGGATCCAGTTGACGCCGTGGTCGGCGAGGAGCCCGAACAGGTCCCGCGCGGTCCCGTCGGCGGTGAAGACCGCGCCGCGCTCCTCGATCTCGGCGGTCATGGAGACGTCGGCACCCCGCATGGGCAGCATTCGTTCTATCCCTTCTCGGCGCCGGCGGACGCGCCGGTCACCAGGTAGCGCTGGAGGACGATGTAGAGGATGGTGATCGGGACCGCGAGGATGACCGCGCCGGCGGCGAAGGTCGTGAACGCGTTCTGGTAGACGTCCTCGATCATGGCGAACAGGCCGAGCGCGACCGTCTGCTTCTCGGGGCTCTGGAGCAGCAGGGCCGGGAGGATGAAGTCCATCCACGGCATCGTGAACTGCGTGATCGCCACGAAGGTGAGCATGGGGCGCATGAGCGGCAGGACGATCTTGACGAAGATCGTCCAGCGGCTGGCGCCGTCGATCGCGGCGGCCTCGTCGAGGCTCGCGGGCAGGTTGTCGGTGTAGCCCTTCATGAGCCACGTGTTGTACGGGAGGGCGGCGGCGATGCTCACGAGGGCGAGGCCGGTGAGGGAGTCGAGCAGCCCGAAGTTGAGGAACAGCATGTAGACGGCGATGGCGGTGAGGAAGGTCGGGAACATCTGGAGGATGAGGATGCCCAGCAGCCCGGCCTTGCGGCCCTTGAACCTGATGCGGGAGAACACGTAGCCGCACAGGGCGGAGAGGACGACCGAGCCGGCCATGTTGAGGGTGGCGACGTACAGGGAGTTGAGGTACCAGCGCCCGTAGTCGGTCTCGGTGAAGAGGCTGACGTAGTGGTCGAGGGTCGCGTCCTCGGGGATGGGGCTGGCGTTGGCGAGGCCGGTGCCGGGGCTGAAGGAGGCGCCGACGATCCACAGCAGCGGGAAGATCACGATGACGGCGACGACCAGCAGTTCCAGGTGGAGGAAGGCGCTGGCGACGCGTTCGGCGCGGGGTGAGGTGCGGCGGCGTCGGCGGGCCGCGCGGGCGCGGTCCGCGGGCGTGTCGAGTGCGGTGGTCATTGGATCAGAGCTCCCGGATCGCCTTGGAGCGGTTGAGGTTCCACACCGAGATGGTGCCGACGATGACGAAGATGAGCATGCTCATCACCGCGCCGATGTTGTAGAGGCGGTTGTCGAGGGTGAGGTTGAACAGCCAGGTGATGAGCAGGTCGGTGCTCCCGGCGAAGCGGTAGTCGGCGTTGTCGGGGCCGCCCTGGGTGAGGAAGTAGATGACGCCGAAGTTGTTGAAGTTGGAGACGAACGCGAGGATGAGCAGCGGCGCGACGGTGCGGTGCACCACCGGAAAGGTGATGTGGCGCAGCTGCTGGAGCGGGCCGGCGCCGTCCATGCGGGCGGCCTCGTAGTAGCTGTCGGGGATGTTGGTGAGGACGCCGCCGACGAGGGCCATGAAGAACGGGAAGCCGAGCCACAGGTTGACCAGGAGCGCGACGCCGCGGGCGAGATTGGGGTGGGAGGGGTCGGTGAACCAGTAGACGCGCTCGTCGGTGAGGCCGGTGTCCATGAGCCACTGGCTGATCGGCCCGAACTGGCCGTTGAACATGGAGCGGAACACCAGGGCCGAGACGATGCCGGGGACGGCCCACGGGAGCAGGAACACCGAGCGCCACACCCGCGGGAACTTCACCTTCCGGTTGGCCAGGAGCACCGCTTGGAGGAATCCGGCGGCGTAGGTGGTGGCGGTGGCGACGACGGCCCACACGAAGGTCCAGCCGAGGACGCCGACGAACGTGGCGGTCCAGGAGGGGACGGCGAAGATGGTCGCGAAGTTCTCGAAGCCGACCCAGTTGACGAGGTTCTTGGGCGGCAGGTTGTCGCGGTTGTAGTCGGTGAAGGCGACGAGGATGCCGAAGAGCACCGGCAGGACCGACATGAAGACCATGAGGACCAGGCCGGGCGAGAGCACGATGTACGCGAAGGCGCCCTCCCAGACACGCTTGAAGTAGGCGCGGGAGGTCTCGCGCGCGCCGCCGGAGGCGAGGGCGCGGCGGTAGGCGTGGGCGTCGCGGACGCTCCAGACCCACACGATCGCCAGGAGCGCGAGAGTGAGGAGGCTGATGAGGCCGTTGGCCATGAGGACGATCGAGTTGTCGCCCTCGGAGAGGCCGGTGACGGTCATCTGGCGCGGCTGCGTGCCGAGCGTGAACAGGCCCCACAGGCCCTTGACGAAGAACCCGCCGTTGGTGCGCGGCGCGTAGTCCATCCCGGCGTAGTAGTTGCCGGTGCCCATCTCCCAGCCGATGAGGGCGGCGAAGAAGGCGAAGAAGAAGGCGGCCTTGCCCGCCTGGCGGTTGAGCAGCTGGCCGGCGCCCCACACCAGTGCCGAGGCGAGGCCCGGCACCGGTGCGGGCGGCCCGCTGGTCTTCTGAGCGGTGCTCATCGGCGTCGTCGTCCCCGTTTACAGGCCGGCGAGTTCGTCGTACCCGGCGACGGCGGCCGCGGCCGCGTCGGCGGAGGACGAGAGGTCGTCCCAGACGGCGACGGTCATCTCGTTCGCGGTGGACCAGAAGTACTCGGGGAGCTGCGGGAAGAGGTCGGCCTGGGCGCCCTGGGCGACGATGCCGGCGACGTGCGGGTCCTCGGCGAGGCCGGCGATGCCGGTGAGCAGGTCGGGATTGAGGGCCGGGATCTGGCCGGTGGTGGCGTAGAGGGCGGCGGCGCCGGCGTCGGAGGCGAGGAAGTTCGCGAAGACGCGCGCGGCGGCCGGGTACTCGGTGTACGCGGAGACGGCGATGACGTGCATGCCGGCGAAGGAGGAGGCCGGGTCGCCGGAGGCGGCGGCGGGGATGGGGGTGACCCCGTACTCGAAGCCGTTCTCGGCGGCGCCGGCGTCGAAGGCGCTGAAGGCCCAGGGGCCGGTGATGATGTACGGCGTGTTGCCGGCGGCGAACTCGGCCTCGACGGTCTCGGGGGTGGCGTCGGCGCTGGGGACGTCCCAGATGCCGCGCAGTCCCTTGTAGTAGTCGAGGGCCTCGGCCAGCGCGGGGTCGTCGAAGCCGGGCTCGTTCACGTCGCCGCCGGGGTACGCCTGCCAGCCCATGGAGGAGAGCACGGAGTAGGAGTAGTAGATCTCGCCGGGGACCCAGCGGATGGTCCAGGTGTTGGCGGCCGGGTCGTTGTAGTCGGCGGCGACGGCCTGGATGTCCTCCCAGGTGGTCGCGGGCTCGGGGGAGCCGGTGACGGTCTGGAGGAGGGTCTTGTTGTACATCAGGGCGATGGACTCGGTGGTGACGGGGACGGCGTAGATCTGGCCGTCGTCGCCGGTGACGGCGCTGAGGAAGTTCTCGGCCATGCGTCCCTTGAGGACGGACTCGTACTCGCCGAGGGGTGCGGCGGTGCCCTCTTCGATGGCGCGGGCGACCTGGTCGTAGAAGCTCATGAAGACGTCGCCGCCGTTGCCGGCCTCGCCGGCGAGGGACATCTCGTTGACGGCGTCGTTCTGGGCGACGAGCTCGTACTCGAACCGGATGTCGGGGTAGACGTCCTTGAACGCCTCCTTGAACGCGGCGATCTGCGCGTTGGCGAGGTCCTCGTTCTCGAACCAGAGCTTGAGGGGGACCTCGCCGGAGGCGATCTCGTCCTCGATGACGTACTGCTGCGCGTCCGCGTCCCACTCGAGGCCGCCGGACGCGGCCTCCTCTTCCTCGGGGCCGCCGCAGGCGGCGAGGGCCCCGGCGGCGGCGACGCCGCCGCCCGCGGCGAGGAGGTGGCGCCGGTTCATCGAGAGTCCTGCGTGAGCACCGTTGCTGCGCATGTCAAGTCCTTGTCTGGGTGAGAGGGTGCCCGGTGCGCGCTGGGCCAAGTCGGCGCGCCTCGGGACTGTGAACGTTTACACGAATCTAGCGACTCACGTCGCAGTTAGCAACATATCTATGTCCGATCACGTCCGTTTCACGTGGAACGTACCTCATGAAACGATCACAATTTCGAAACGAGTGCCGACTGGATCACAGGTTGCATGGTCGCAGGCCGTGGAGTACTGTGCACGTTCACAGGCATTTGTGCAAGGAACCCCACAGGAGACCGCGGTGCAGACCATTCGCTACGGAGGCGACTACAACCCCGAACAGTGGCCCGAGGAGGTCTGGCGCGAGGACGTGCGCCTGATGCGCGAGGCGGGCGTCGACCTTGTCAGCCTCGGCGTCTTCAACTGGGGGATCATCGAACCCGCCCCGGGCGAGTACGACTGGAGCGGCCTCGACGAAGTGGTGGAGCTGCTGCACGGCAACGGGATCGGGGTGAACCTCGGGACCCCCACCTCCTCTCCCCCGGCGTGGCTGCGCCGGGCGCACCCCGAGATCCGCCTCGTCGACGCCGAGGGCCGGACCCTCGCCGGGGGCTCGCGCCACGGCGTGTGCCCCTCCGCCCCGGCCTACCGGGACGCGTGCGAGTCCATCGTGGACCAGTTGGCGCGGCGGTACGGGACGCACCCGGCGGTCGAGCTGTGGCACGTGCACAACGAGTACGGCTGGGCCAATGTGGAGTGCTACTGCGAGGCGTCCACCGCGGCGTTCCAGGCGTGGCTGGCGGACAAGTACGGCGAGGTGGACCGCCTCAACGACGCGTGGGGCACCGCGTTCTGGGGCCTGGTGTACCGGTCCTTCGACCAGGTCGAGGCCCCCGCCGCCGCGCCGCCCGGCGTCAACCCCGCCCTCCAGCTCGACTGGAAGCGGTTCTCCAACGACGAGCACATCGCCAACTACCGGCTCCAGCGCGAGACCATCGCGCGCCACTCCCCCGTGCCGGCGACCACGAACTTCATGATCCCCAACTGCGAGGGCATGGACTACTGGCGCTGGGCCGGCGCCGTGGACGTCGTGTCCAACAACCACTACCTCATCGCCGAGCGCGAGGACCACCAGATCGAGCTGGCGATGAGCGCCGACCTCACCCGGGCCGTCGCGGGCGGCCCGTGGATGGTCATGGAGCACTCCACGTCCGCGGTGAACTGGCAGCCGCGCAACATCGCCAAGACCCCCGGCGAGCTGCGCCGCAACTCGCTCGCGCACGTCGCGCGCGGCGCCGACGGGCTCATGTTCTTCCAGTGGCGGGCCTCCCGGGCCGGCGCCGAGAAGTTCCACTCCGCGATGGTCCCCCACGGCGGCACCGACACCGGGGTGTGGCGCGACGTCACCGCACTCGGGAACGACCTCAAGCGACTGTCCGACGTGGTCGGCAGCGGCGTGGAGGCCGACGTGGCGGTCCTGTGGGACTGGGAGTCCTGGTGGGCGCTCGAACTCGAATGGCGCCCCTCGGTGGACCTGCGGTACCGCGAGCGCGTCGAGGCGTACTACGCGGCCCTGTGGCGCCAGCACGTCACCGTCGACTTCGCCCACCCCGAGGCCGACCTGTCGGGCTACCGGCTCGTCGTGGCGCCCTCCTCCTACGTGCTCACCGACGCCGCGTCGAAGAACCTGCGCGGGTACGTCGAGAACGGCGGCCACCTGCTGGTCTCGTACTTCTCCGGGATCGTCGACGAGCACGACACCGTCCACCCCGGCGCCCACCCCGGGGCGCTGCGCGAGACCCTCGGCCTGTGGATCGAGGAGTTCCACCCGCTCCACGAAGGCGAGGCCCTCGGCCTCGAATCGGCCTCCGGCACCGGCCTCGGCGGCGTGTGGGCGGGCCGCATCTGGTCCGAGCACGTGCGCCTCGACGGCGCCGAGGCCGTGGCGCGCTTCGCCTCCGGGCCCGACGAGGGCCGCCCGGCGCTCACCCGGCACGACCTCGGCCGCGGCACCGCCTGGTACGCCGCGACCGCGCTCGACGAGTCCACCGGCCTGAACGAACTCCTCGCGACCGCCCTCGACGCCGCCGGTGTGCAACGGCTGCAAGGGGTCCCCGAGAACGTCGAGGTGGTGCGCCGCGGCGGCCACCGGTTCCTCATCAACCACACCGGACAGGACGTCCAGGTGCCCGGGAGCGGCGTGGACGCCCTCGACGGCACCGCGTACGACGGCCGCGTCACCGTCCCCGCCGGAGCGGTCGTGGTCCTCGCCGACGCCTAGACCCCGGCGGCCCCGCACCCCCGCGGGGCCGCCGCCCCTCGAATCACCAACAGGGAGATCTCAATGAAGAGAAGAACCGCCCTCACGGCCGCCGTGGCCGCCCCGGCACTCGCTGTCCTCGGCAGCGGCACCGCGGCCTCGGCGCAGACCGCGTTCGCCCGCGGCGCCGACATCTCCAGCCTGGCGAAGTCCGAAGCGCTCGGCGGCACCTACATGTGGTCCGACGGCTGGCGCGAGGACGCGATCTGGATCCTCCAGAAGAGCGGCGTCAACTGGATCCGCCTCAAGGTGTGGGTGAACCCCGCCGACGGCTACAACAACAAGACCCACGTCGTGAACGTCGCCCGGCGCGCCCGGGCCGCGGGCCTCAACGTGCTCGTCGACTTCCACTACTCCGACTCCTGGGCCGACCCCGGCCAGCAGACCAAACCCGCGGCCTGGGCGAACTACAGTGTCGCGCAGCTGAAGACCGCGGTCTACAACCACACCGCCGACGTCCTCGGCGCGATGGTCGCCGCGGGTGCGGCCCCGCAGATGGTGCAGGTCGGCAACGAGCTCAACGGCGGGATGCTGTGGCCCACCGGCCGCTACGACCAGCTCGACAACCTCGCGCAGTTCCTGATCTCCGGCGCGAACGCCGTCCGCGCGACGGTGCCGGCCGCGAAGGTCATGCTGCACCTGGCCGAAGGCGGCAACAACTCGCTGTTCCGGTGGTTCTTCGACGCGATGCGGGCCCGCGGCGTCACGTGGGACGCCATCGGCGCCTCGTACTACCCCTACTGGCACGGCTCGCTCTCGGGCCTCCAGTCCAACCTGAACGACGTGGCCTCGCGGTACGCCAAGCCCGTCTACGTCGTCGAGACCGCGTACCCGTTCACCGCGAGCGACAGCGACGGGTTCGCGAACATCGTCTCGGCGGCCACGCCGGTATCCGGCTACCCGGCGAGCACCACCGGCCAGTCCAACATGCTCAAGGCGATCGCTAACGTCGTCAAGGCCGTCCCGAACGGCCGCGGCGCGGGCGTGTTCTGGTGGGAGGCCACCTGGACCGCCGTCAGGGGCAACGGCTGGGACCCCGCGGACCCGAGCAGCGGCAACGGCTGGGAGAACCAGGCGCTGTTCGACTACGCGTGGAAGGTGACTCCCGCGCTCAAGACCCTCGGCACCCTGTAGACCCTCCTCCGACCCCGGTCGGGGCCGGCCGCCGCGGCGCACTCCGCGGCGGCCGGCCCCCGGAACCCCCTCCAGCGCAAGACCTCACGACAGCAGGCCCCTCAGCAGAAAGCGAACCCATGAAACGCAGAACCGCACTCACCGCCGCCGGGATCGGCGCCCTCGGCGTCGCCGCCGCCTCGGCCACGCCGGCCCTCGCCGAGGCGCTGGGCGACCGGCCCGGCGGGAGGCCCGGGAAGTTCGTGCGCGGCGCCGACATCTCCGGGCTCCTCAAGAACGAGGACTTCGGCGCGGTGTACCGCAAGGCCAACGGCCGCACCGGCGACGCCGTCAAGATCCTCGCCGACAGCGGGGTCGACACGATCCGGGCCAAGGTCTGGGTCGACCCCGTCGACGGCTACAACACCAAGGAGCGGGTGGTCGAGCTCGGCAAGCGCGTGAAGCGCGCCGGGATGGACCTCTTCGTCGACTTCCACTACTCCGACGCGTGGGCCGACCCCGGCAAGCAGAACAAGCCCGCGGCCTGGGCCGAACTCGCCTTCGAGGACCTGGTGGCGGCCGTGTACGACCACACCGCCGACGTCCTCGGCGCCCTCAAGCGGGCCGGGGTGAAGCCGACGCTCGTGCAGATCGGCAACGAGACCAACGGCGGGCTGCTGTGGCCCGACGGCCGGTGGGACCAGCTGGAGCAGATGGGGCGGCTCCTCGCCGCCGGATGCGACGCCGTGCACGACACCGTCCCCGGCGCCAAGGCGATGCTGCACCTCGCCGAGGGCGGGAACAACGGGGCGTTCCGGTGGTTCTTCGACAACGCGGTGGCGAACGGCGTCGAGTTCGACGCGATCGGGGCCTCGTACTACCCGTACTGGCACGGGCCGCTCGCCGGGCTCGAGGCGAACCTGAACGACGTCGCGGAGCGGTACGGGAAGCCGATCTACGTGGTCGAGACCGCGTACCCCTTCACCACCGGGGACGCCGACGGGTTCGCGAACATCATCACCGACCCCGAGCCGGTGGCCGGGTACCCGTCGAGTCCGGAGAACCAGACGTACTGGCTGGAGCAGGTCGCCGAGGTCGTCAAGAACGTGCCGGGCGGGCTCGGGCGCGGCGTCGTGTGGTGGGAGGCCACCTGGACCGGCGTCGAAGGCGCGGGCTGGGACCCGGCCGACCCCGCGAGCGGGAACGGCTGGGAGAACCAGGCGCTGTTCGACTTCGACGGGAAGCCGCTGCCGGGGTTGCGGACCTTGGGCAAGCTGTAGGGGAAGACCCTCGAACACCCCGCTCGGCTTCGGCCGAGGATTCACACAGGGCGGCCGCGCCGTCCGACCGATCGCCCCGGTGGGGTCAAGCACCGGGAGCGGACGGCCGGGCGGCGCGGTTCTTCGCTAGAGCGGCCGCGGTTCTGCGCTAGAGCGGCCAAGGGCCGAAGCGGCCCCAGGCGATGACGGCGGCGATGAGGAAGAGGGCGCCGTTGATGCCCAGCGAGGCGTACTCGCCTTTGCGCACATGGTAGGCGGCGGCGAGGACCATGACGAGCGCGAGGGCCGCGGCGGCGACGGGCGTGAGGATCACGGCGATGCCGAAGAGGCCGGGCAGGACGAGGCCGAGGGCGCCGAGGAACTCGGCGATGCCGACGAGTTTGACGGTGCCGGTGGAGAAGTCGTTCACCCAGGGCATGTTGGGGGCCAGCTTCTCCTTGGGCTGGGTGGTCTTCATCGCGCCGGCGGCGAGGAAGGCGAGGGCCAGGAGCCCTTGCAGGATCCACAGCAGCACGTTCATGGGGCACTCTCCGTTTGCAGATCGATGGAGGCCGCTGCCAAACGGAGCGGCCTATCCGGTTGTAGGCGGTGAGTGTAACAACATAAGCGGAGAGGTCATTCCACTTGGCTAGGATGGCGGGATGGAACCGACCCCGGACGCCCGCAAGCGCCCCCGGCGCCTCCGCTGCGACGCGGAGCAGAACCGCGACCGCATCATCGACGCCGCGCGCAAGGCGTTCCGACGCGAAGGGCTGAGCGCGTCGACGGCCTCGATCGCGCGGGCCGCGGGGGTCGGGATCGCGACGCTGTTCCGGCGGTTCCCGACCCGGACCGACCTCCTCGCGGCGGTGTTCGAGGACGCCATGGAGGGCAGCCGGGCGGCGGCGGTGGCCGCGGCGGGGCGGGAGTCGGCGTGGGACGGGTTCCGCGAGTACGTGGAGGCGGTGTGCGGGCTCCAGGCGGACAACCGCGGGTTCGCCGAGGCGCTGACGATGCACTTCGGGTCGGCGAAGGAGCTGGAGCGCAAGCGGCAGGAGGGCTTCGCGGCCTTCACGGGCCTCATCGAGCGGGCCAAGGCCGAGGGGCGGCTCCGGGAGGACTTCACCCCGGAGGACCTGCCGATCCTCCTCATGGCCAACGCCGGAGTCCTCGCAGCGGCTGGCGACGCCGCGGGAGAGGCGTCGCGCCGCCTCGTCGGCCAGATGCTCAGGGCCTTCGCGGCCGACCCGGTCGAACCCCTGCCTCCCGCACCCGCGCCCAAGCGGCTCCTGCGAGGCATGGTCCGCCAGCGCCGCGCGGGGGCGGCCTCGGGATAGGTAGGTGCCATGTCACGTGTGACATGGCACTGCGCGTGAAGTGAGTGCGGATCGCGGATCGCGGATCGCGGATCGCGGATCGCGGATCGCGGATCGCGGATCGCGGATCGCGGCGGGAGTGTACGACCTGGCAGTGCCGTGTCACGTGTGACGTATTACTGCCGCTGCAGTGCGCTAACCGGCGGCGAGTTTGGCGGCGAAGCCGATCATGACCGCGCCGACGAGGCCGTTGCCGGCCGCGGCGAGGCGGCGGCGTCGGCGGAAGGTCTGGGCGAGGCCGTCTCCGGCGAGGATGAGCGTGGTCAGGTAGGCCATGGAGATCGCCTGGATGATCACGTACAGGACGCCGTAGCTCAGGACCGGGTAGGCGTAGGCCGGGTCCACGAACTGGACGAAGAACGAGACGAAGAACAGGATGGCCTTGGGGTTGAGCAGGCTCGCGATGAGGGCCCGCATGAACGGCCGCTCGTTCACCGCGAGCGCGGGCGCGGGGGCCTCCTCGACCGCCTCGCCGCGGCGGGCGGCGCGCCAGGACTTGACGCCGCCGCGGATGAGTCCGAAGGCGAGCCAGGCGAGGTAGACGACGCCGGCCCAGCGGACCACGTTGTAGACCACGGGCGAGGTGGCGAAGACCGAGGCGAGGCCCGCGGCGGTGGCGACCATGATGACCGAGTCGCCGCAGAAGACGGCGGCCGCGGCCTTGAAGCCGTCGCGGCGCCCGCGGCGTGAGGCCACGGAGAGCACGTAGAGGGAGTTCGGTCCCGGCAGCAGGATGATGAGGACCGAGGCGACGACGTAGGTCCACAGGTCGACGGTGCCGAACACGGGCGGGTCCTCTCGGGCCGGGGAGCGGAGGTTTCGCGAGCGGCGCTCGCACAAACGGTCCCAGCGTACGACCCTGCCGACCAGTGCCGCAATCGGCTTCCCGGCCGATGGACGCCCGCCGGTCGGTCGGGCCGGAGACCTCTCGCGAGCGGGTCGGTGTCGCGGGCCCGGCCCAGGACCGTTCCCATCGCGGGCCGATCGGGGCCGCCGCGGCGCCGAGACCGCCCTACGGCCAGCGCGGGACCTCCTGGCACGGGTGGAGGTCGCCCTCGTCCTGGGCGTGGGAGTTGACCTGGGCGACCTCGGTGCCGAAGACCAGGTACTCGTGGAGGGAGCGGCGCAGGGCCGCGTCGGCCGCGATGCCGCCTTCCGCGGTGTCGAGGGCGGCGGCTCTGGCGACCGCGGCGTCGAAGAGCTCGATGAAGCGGGTGCGCTGCGCGTCGGTGATGGCGAGCCCCTGGTGGGATTCGAGGATCGTGGCGAACCCGCCGAGCTCGTCGGTGTAGCGGGTCGGGCCGCCGAAGACCTCGGCGAGGAACGCGGTCAGGTGGTCGACGTGGTGCGCGGCGCCCTCGCCGAAGAGCGGCTGGAGGATCGGGTCCTTGAGGACCGAGGAGTAGAAGTCGTTGACAGTGGACCGCAGGGATGCGTCGCCGCCGATGCGCTCGTAGATGGTCTCGTTGTGGCCCATGGGTGGTGCGCCCTTCGTCGGGCCGCGGCAGGCCGCGGCCGGGTCTCCTCGTTCCGACTCTAGTCCGGGGCGGGCGCCGGTCCCGCTCCACCGGGTGCGGCCGGGTGCCGGCGCTCGTGGACCGGCCTTATGCTGGGGACGAAGACGGGGCCGGAGCGCGTGCGGGTATGCGCTCCGGCCCCTACCCGTGTCAGGAGCCCGGTGCCGGGATCCGGTGCGGCGGCCCGGTGCCGGTGGTCGAGTGCCGTGCCCCGGTTCCGGGGCGCCGGGTCAGGAGTTGTCGAGGCGCGGGAGCACGAGCTCCTTGCCGATGAGCCGGATGGCGGCGTAGATCGGGACCGACAGCACCACGCCGACGACGCCGAAGAGCGTGCCGCCCACCAGGACCGCGACGATCGCGGCGAGGTTGGAGACCTTGACGGCGCTGCGCATGACCGTCGGGTAGATGACCCAGTTCTCCAGCTGCTGGTAGGCGATGAAGAAGATCGCGGAGGCGACGGCGGTCATCGGCGAGACCGCGAGCGCCACCAGGGTGACGACGACGGCGCCGATGGTGGCGCCGATCTGCGGGATGAGATCGAGCAGTGCCACCAGGAGCGCGAGGAGTGCGCCGTAGGGGATGCCGACGATCGCCATGAAGATCCACGACGAGATGCCCGCGACGAGGCCGATGGCGAGCGCGCCGATGAGGTAGGCGCCGACCTGCTTGAGGATGCCGTCGAGGATGCGGCCGGTCTGGTCGCGCTTGGAGGCGGCGACCAGGCGCAGGGTGCCCTGGCGGAGCTGGGAGTAGGACGCGAGGATGAACACGGTCAGCAGGATCGTGGTGACGGTCCAGACGAGGCCGCTGGCGGCCGAGGCCGCGCCGCCGGCGACGCCGCCGAGGGCCTTGGTGAGGTTGCCCGCGGTGAGGACGCCCTGGGCGCGTTCGAGCAGGCCCGACTCGCCGCCGAACTGCGCGGCGAGCTTGCTGTTCATGAGGGTCTGGTAGTAGTCGGGGACGTTCTCGACGAACTGCGCGGTCTCGCGGACGAGTGCGGGGATGATCGCGGCGATGCCGCCGCACAGGACCAGGAAGATCCCGAAGAGGAGGATCGTCATGGCGAGCCAGCGGGGCATGCCGCGGCGGACCATGGGGCTGATGATGCGCTCCAGGCCGACCGCGAGGAAGACCGCCACGACCAGCGCGGTGATGACCGTGCTGAGTTCCTGGAGCGACCAGACCAGGGCGTACGCGATGGCGAGGCCGAGGCCGAAGAGGGCCCCGGCGGCGATGGGCGGGCTCTGGGAGAGACTTCTGCGCAGCGGCAGTCCGGGTTTGTCAGCCATGGGCAATGTCTAGCAGATTCGTCGGAGCGGGGTCACTCTCGGTGTGCCGGTGTCGGGGTCCGGCTCTACTTTGACCGCTTGGCGGTAGACGTCGCCGAGGCGTTCGGCGGTGAAGACCTCGGCGGGCGGGCCGCAGGAGGCGATGCGGCCGTTGGCGAGCAGGGCGGTGCGGTCGGCGTAGGCGGCGGCGAGGTCGAGGTCGTGGAGGACGATGACGACGGCGCGGCCCTCGGCGGCGAGGTCGCGGCAGAGGCGGCCGACGAGTTCCTGGTGGCGGAGGTCGAGGGCGGCGGTGGGCTCGTCGAGGAGGACGAGGCCGGCGTCCTGGGCGATGACGCGGGCGAGCATGACGCGGGCCTGCTCGCCGCCGGAGAGGGAGGTGAAGGGCCGGGTCGCGAACGTCTCGGTCTCGCTGCGGGCCATGGCGGCGGCGATGCGGTCCTCGTCGTGGGCGCCGCGGTCGGTGCCGGCCCAGGGGGCGCGGCCCATCTCGACGACCTCGCGGGCGGTGAAGGGGAACGAGACGCCGTGGGCCTGGGGCAGGACGGCGCGGCGGCGGGCGGTGTCGAGGGGGCTCCAGTCGCGGATCGGCCGGTCCCACAGGAGGGCGTCGCCGGAGGACGGTTCGAGGTCGCCGGAGAGCGCGGCGAGGAGGGTGGACTTGCCGGCGCCGTTGGGGCCGACGAGGCCGAGGACTTCGCCGGCGTGCACGTCGAGGTCGACGCCGCACAGGATCTCTTTGCCGCCCAGGCGGACGTGGAGGCCGCGGGCGGCGGCGGGCCGGTCGGGGGTGGTGCCGGTGGCGGTGGTGCGGCGGGTGCGCAGGCGCATCAAGCCCAGCCTCCTTGGCGGCGTCGGGTGCGTCGGAGCAGCCAGAAGAAGAAGGGGCTGCCGACGAGGGCGGTGAGGATGCCGAGGGGGATCTCGGCGGGGGCGGCGACGGTGCGGGCGGCGAGGTCGGCCCAGACGATGACGGCGGCGCCGCCGATCGTGGAGAAGGGCAGGAGGGCGCGGTGCCCGGGGCCGGCCGCCATGCGGATGAGGTGCGGGACGACGAGGCCGATGAAGCCGATGACGCCCGAGACGGCGACGGCGGCGCCGGTGAGGAGGGCGACGATGACGATGAGGTGGAGGCGGAGGCGTTCGACGTCGACGCCGAGGTGGCGGGCGGGGCGTTCGCCGAGGGCGAGGAGGTCGAGGCGGCGGCCGTAGGTCGGGGCGAGGGCGAGGCCGATCGCGGCGAGCGGGAGGACGGCGAGGATCTTCGGCCAGGTGGCCTGGGAGAGGCTGCCCATCTGCCAGAACGTGATGGCGGTGATCTCGTCGTTGTCGGCGTAGAAGATGAAGACGCCGATGAGGGCCCCGGCGAGGCCGTTGACGGCGACGCCGGTGAGGACGAGGGTGACGACCTCGGTGCGTCCGCCCGAGCGGGACAGGAAGTACACGATGGACACGGTGACGACTCCGGCGGCGAAGGCGCACAGCGGGATCGTCCAGTTCCCGGCGAAGGTGAGGCCGAAGGCGATGGCGCAGACGGCGCCGACGGCGGCGCCGGAGCTGACGCCGATGACGCCGGGTTCGGCGAGGGGGTTGCCGAACATGCCCTGCATGAGGGCGCCGGCGCAGGCGAGGCTCGCGCCGACGACGACGCCGAGGACGACGCGCGGGAAGCGGATGTTCCACAGGACGCTCTCGCCGGTGCCCTCGACGGGGGCGCCCCCGAGGCCGAGCTTGTGCGCGATGGAGGCGAGGATGTCGCCGAGGGGGATCGCGAAGGCGCCGTTGGAGGCCGAGACGAGGACGCCGAGCGCGAGGAGCCCGGTGAGGCCGACGCCGAGGAGGGCCGGAACGGCCCAGCGGCGACGCCGGGCCGGGCCGGGGCCCTCGGTGGTCGAGGCGGCAGGCGGGGCGGCGGTCGCGGTCACGCGGCGGCTCCTCGGAATCGGCGGGCCGGGCCCGGTGTTCGGGGCGCTGGCAGTCGGGGTGCTGGCAGTCGGAGCGCTCGCGGTCGGGGTGCCATGTGACATGCCACTGTGCTGAGTAGTGCGGCAGCAGCGGTCCGGCGCCGCGGGCGCGGCGCGGGCGGCATGTGACATGCCACTGCACGCGGCAGCATGTGGAAGTCCGCTCGGCCGTGCGGCAAGGGCGGCTTCGGCACGGGTGCCATATGGCACGGCACTGCGCGGAGTGGTTTGGAGCTTGCAGCCCAGCGCCGCGAGCGCAGCACTTGTGGCATGTGACATGCCACTGTGTCCGACAGGGCGCGGGAGGCCGCTCTGTCGTGCGGCGGGGGCAGGTACAGCACGGATGCCATGTGACATGGCACCGCCTGGGCGGGTGCGGTGGTCATGCGGGTTCGCCGTGGAGTTGGCGGGCGAGGTCGGCGACGATGTCGCCGGTGCGGGGGCCGTAGTTGAGCATGATGCCGTCGGGGAGGTGGGCGATGCGCTCGTTTTCGCCTGCGGGGGTCTGGGCGACGCCGGGGAGCTCCAGGAGGCCCTCGACGCCTCCGACCGAGTCGAGTCCCTTGTCCATCACCAGGATCACGTCGGGCGCGGCGGCGGCCAGCGCCTCGGGGGTGAGTTCGATGAAGTCGCCTTCGAGGGCTTCGGCGCCCGCGTCGATGCCCCCGGCGGCCTCGATGAGGGAGGCGGCGCCGGAGTCGCGGGCGCCGATCATGTAGACGGACGCGGAGCCGCGCAGGTAGAGGAACGCCACGCGCGGCGGGTCGGAGAGGTCGAGTCCTTCGGTGGCGGCGGCGATGCCCGCCTCGGTGCGCTCGACGAGCTGCGCGCCGAGGTCGGGGACGCCGAAGGCCGCGGCGACGGCGGTGATGCGCTCGGCGGCGGCGTCGATCCCGTCGGCGGGGTCGAAGACGACGATCGGCACGCCCGCGGCGGCGATCTGGTCGAGCGCGGTCTGGGGCCCGGAGCCGGTCTCGGCGAGGACGAGGTCGGGCTGGAGCGAGAGGACGCCCTCGGCGGAGATGTCGTGGCCGTGGCTGACGATCGGGAGGTCGGCGGCCTGCTCGAAGGTCGCGGTGATGTCGCGGGCGACCACGCGGTCCCCGAGGCCGAGGGTGAAGACGATCTCCGAGAGCGAGCCCGAGAGCGGCACGATCGCGTCGGCGGACGCGATGGTGACCGCCGCGCCGGTGGCGTCGGTGACGGTGGCGGGAAGGCCGGGCTCGGTGCCCTCGGCGATGGGGTCGACGCGGTCGACGGTCTCCCCAGCGGCGGTGTCCGCATCGGCATCGCTTGTGCCGCAACCGGTCAGGGCGAGGAGGACCGCGGCGCCGAGGGCGGTCGCGGTCGTGCGGGCGGTCCGGCGGGGGCGGGTGCTGCGCACGGGCGTCTCCAGTTCTGTGGTCGGGCGGCCGATCGAGCATAGGTTAGGCTTCGCTAACTATTGTTAGCACCCCCTTTGCTCGATGCATGGAACTTAGGTTAGCCTTGCCTTCGTTGAATGTGAATACGGAGGTTCCCCCCATGCCCCACGCCACCCGCATCGCGGGAGCACTGACCGCGGCCGCGGCCCTGGTCGCCACGCTCCTGCTGTGGGCCGCCCCCGCGAGCGCCGACGACCTCTCCGGAGGCCGCCTCGACTGGGGCGTCAAGGAGTCGTTCCGGACCTACATCACCGGCTCGATCGCCCAGGGCGAGGTGCGGACCGGCGACGGCGCGTCCACCGTGGACGGGGACTACCGGTTCCACTCCGCCTCCGGCGCGTACGAGGACGGCACCGCCGTCGTCGACTACCAGGGCTGGGTCTACTTCTGGGGGCACGACGGCGAACTCGACCTCACGTTCGCGAACCCGTCAGTGGAGTACTCCGGCTCGTCCGGAACGCTCTACGTGTACGTCAACGGCACCCGCACCGACATGGCGAGCCTGGGCGGCGCGAGCCTCGAAGCCTCCGGCGGCACCGTCTCCGTCAGCGGCGCCGGCGCCACGCTCACCGCCAACGGCGCCGCCGCGTTCGCCGGGTACTACGAGGCGGGCCAGGAGCTCGACCCCGTGTCCTTCAGCGCCGACGTGGCCGCCGCGCCCGCGGAGACCGAGGAGCCGAGCGAGGCCGCGACCACCGAGGCGCCCGGCGGCACCGTGGCCGGCGCGGTCGTGGACTGGGGCGTGCGCACCTCGTGGCGCGACTACGTGTCCGGCGACATCGCCGCGGGCGCATGGACCGTCGCCGACGGCGCGGCAGACGGCGGCGCGGTCTTCCGCTTCGCCGAGGGCGCGGGCACCGCCACCGCGCGCGACTACGAGCTCGCGTTCCAGGGCACCGTCGCGTTCACCGGGACCGATGTGGACCTCGCGATCACCGACCCGGTCGTCACCGCGACCGACGGGAAGGGCGTGCTCTCGGCCGAGGTCGCCGGGACCCGCGTCGACCTGGTGGCCTTCACGGCCGAGCTGGTCGAGACCGGCGGCGTGCTGCTCGCCGAGGACGTCCCCACGGTCCTCACCGAAGCGGCGGTGCCCGTCTTCGGCGGGTTCTACCAGGCCGGAGACCCCATGGACCCGCTGCTCATCGCCGTGCCGCTCACCGCTGACGCGATACTGCCGGCCCTGCCCGACCTCGGCTCGGACCCCGCCCCGGTCGAGACCGGCGCGAGCGAGGCGACGAGCGCCGACGAGGCGTCCACTGAGGACGGCGTGGACCCGCTGGTGTGGACCGTCCCCGCCGCCGTTGCGCTCCTCCTCGGCGCCGGAGCCGCGGTCGTCGCGGTCGTCCAGCGCCGCAAGCGATCCGAAGCCACCCCGGAGGCCGCCCCCTCCGCGGGCACCCCTGAAGAAGAGGACACCCCCGAAGCGGCCGGGACCGGCGGCGACGCCGCCCCGGCGAACGACAAGGAGAAATGACCCATGAGAGCCCCCGTCAGAAAGCGCCTCGCGGTCCTGTCCGCGGTCGCACTGGGCGCCGGCACGGTCCTCGGACTCGCCGCCCTCCCCGCCCAGGCCCAGGAGCCCGCCGCTTACCCCATCGTGGACGGTTCGGTCACCTGGGGCGTCAAGGAGACCTTCCGCAACTACGTGACCGGCCCCATCGCGGGCGGTGCGATCGAGGTCGTGGACGGCGCCGCCCAGAACGGGGACGGCACCTTCACCTTCGCGCCCGTCACCGGCACGCTCGACCAGACGACCCAGACCACCGCGACCGAGTCCGGCGGCGGCGTCCGCTTCACCGGCCACCACGGCGCGCTCGACCTCCTCATCGAGAACGTCGCGACCGTCAGCGACACCGTGGGCTACACGGGCGCGATCTACGCCGACGTGACCTCCAACGGGGAGGTCTTCGAGGACGTCCACTTCGCCGACTTCGAAGTGGGCCAGTGGACCTGGGTCGACGGGTTCACCACCCTCACCGACGCCCCCGTGACCCTGACCGCCGACGGCGCCGAGGCGTTCGCCGGGTTCTACCAGGCCGGAGCGGCCCTCGACCCGATCACGATCGCCTACGAGGCCGACCTGACCGAGGAGCCCTCCGAGGAGGAGTCGAGCTCCGAGGCCCCGACCACGGAGGAGCCGGGCGGCGAGGTCTACGACGTCACCGGCGGCGACGCCGACTGGGGCGTCAAGGAGTCCTTCCGGGACTACGTCACCGGCCCGATCGCGAACGGCGAGATCACCGTCCAGGAACCGGCCGCGGAGAACGAGGACGGGACCTACCGCTTCCCCGACGCCTCGGGCACCTTCGCGGCCGAGACGTGCAGCCTCGACGCCGCCTTCGCGGGCGGGGTCAACTTCTACGGCCACGAGGGCGAACTCGACCTCGACCTGGCCGACGTGAGCGTCAAGTCCACCGACGGCGGCCTCGCGGTGTTCTCCGGCGACACCCGGATCGCCGACGTGGCGGTCGACGAGCTCGCGATCGAGGACGGCGTCGTCGCGGTCTCCGGTGCGGCGGCCGTGGTCGCGGCCGACGGGGTGGACTGGTTCGGCGGGTTCTACCCGGCGGGCTCCGAGCTCGACGCGCTGTCGTTCAGCGTCGCGGTCGACGGCGCCCCCGACACCACCTGCGAGCCGACCGGCAACCCCGGCGGCGGTGGCGGCGGCGAGGAGACCACGACCGGCGCCTCCGGCGCGGGCTCGCCGAAGCTCCCGGTCACCGGTTCCCCGCTGACCTTGTTCATCGCCGCGGCCGGCGCGCTCCTCGCCGGCGGCGCGGCGGTCATGGTCCTGGCGCGCCGCCGCGCGCTCCAGCCCTAGCCTCACTCACACGGAGGGGCCGCCCCGCCTGCAATCCGGGCGGCCCCTCCCCTCTCGCACGAGCGAGGGCCGGTGGCGATGCCACCGGCCCTCCGCGCGTCCCGTTCAGGACGTGAAGCCCTCGGTGAAGAGGCGGCGGGTCTGGGAGCGGCGCACCCACGCGATCGCGGCGAACACCACGAGCAGGATCAGCGGGGTGACGACCGGGAAGTCCAGGATCGTGGCGTTGAAGATCGCGGCGCCGATCATGAGCAGGCCCAGGCAGGTCGCGGCCAGACCGGACAGGCGCGGGATCAACAGGCCGACCCCGCCGGCGACTTCCAGGGCCCCGATCGCGTACATGAACCAGTCGCCCCAGCCGATGAGGTCGAAGCCCGCCGCCGCGGACTCGGCGCCGAGCAGCTTCGGGGTGCCCGAGGCGACGATGATGAAGGCGGCCGCGAGGGCCTGGAGGACCCAGAAGGCGACGTGCGGGCCGCGTCCGGGGCGGGCGGCGGCGCCCGCGGCGGAATCGTCGGCGGCGGCGTCGCCGGAGGCAAGGTCGTTGGGGGCAATCTCGTTGGTGCTCATGGTGTCTCGTCCTTCCGAGGGATGTCGGGCTCTCGTAGGTGCAGACGAGGCGAACCGCCCGGATTCATCGCCGCGGGACGCCGTTCCCGGACCGGTGTCGGCGCGCGGGGATACGGTGAGGTCATGATCGACAGCCGACAGGTGGTCCGCTACCGCACCCGCGTCCAGCAGCTCGACCGCGAGGACGGCACGCTCGCCGACACCGCGGTCCTCGACCTCGGCGCCCAGGAGACCGGGCCAGACGGGGCGATGTGGGCGCTGGCGGTGCGCGGACTCGACGCCGACGAGGCGAACCTGGTCTGGCTGTGGACCCTGCGCGGCGCCCCGCACGCGTACCGGCGGTCCGACCTGAACGCGGTCGCCGCGGCCGTCGCCCCGTGGTCGGACGCCGACGCGGCCAAGCGGATCTTCGACGCCTCCAAGCCGCTCAAGGCCGCGGGCATCCCGATCCTGGAGGCCCTCGACACGGTCGCCGCCGAGATGCGCGCGACCGTCAAGGCCCCCATGGTGAAAGGCGACGTCTCGGGCCGGCTCCACGAGACGCTGCCGGAGCCGTACCAGCGGTTCTGCCGGTCCTGCGACGCGGTGCACCTGTACGAGATGCCGTTCCGGCTCGCCGCCGTCCGCGCCGGACTCGAGCTGGAGCCGCACACCTCGCCGCCGGTCCTCAAGCCCGCCAAGGGGTTCGAGGCAGGCACGACGTTCCCCGACCGGCTCGACCCGGTCCGGGCGTACCTGCACCTGTGCGGGCCGGCCACGGTCAAGGAGGTCGCCGAGTACGTCGACTCGCCCGTCAAGGAGGTCAAGGCGCACTGGCCCGAGGACGCCGTCGAGATCGAGGTCGCGGGCGAGCCGCGGTGGATCCTCGCCGGGGACGAGGCGGCGCTGCGCGAGGCCGACGCCGAGGCGGTGCGGCTCGTCGGCCCCTACGACCTGCTGCTCCAGTCGCGCGACCGCAGACTCCTCGTGGACGACCCCGCGAAGGCGAAGGCGCTGTGGCCGGTCCTCGGGCGCCCCGGCGCGCTCCTGGCGGGCGGCCGGATCGCGGGGCTGTGGCGGCCACGCAAGTCCGGGAAGCGGTTCACGGTCCTCCTGGAGCCGTGGGGCCGGCTCACCGCCGCCGAGCGGACGTCGGTGGAGGCCGAGGCCGAGCGGCTGGCCGCGTTCCGCGGAGCCGCCCTCACGGGCGTCGAGTACGCGGCCTGACCTACTCGCCGGTCCGGCCGTCGACCGCCTCGCGGATGAGGTCGGCGTGGCCGTTGTGGCGCGCGTACTCCTCGATCATGTGGACCAGGAGCCAGCGCAGGGTCGGCGTGCGACCGTCCTTCCAGGTGCGCACGGCCAGGCGGTCGAGCCCGCCGTCGGCCATCGCCTCGGCGGTGAGGGCGCGCACGCGGTCGACCTCCCGCTCCCACAGGGCGAGGAGCGCTTCGGGGGTGTCGCCGGCGGCGGAGTGCCAGTCCCAGTCGCGGTCGGCCTTCCAGTCCACGGAGTCCCACGGCTCGCCCATCGGGCGGCCGAACAGGTCCTCGGCGAACCAGCTGATCTCGACCAGCGCGAGGTGCTTCATCATGCCGCCCAGCGTCATCGTGGAGGCGCCGACGGTGGTGTTCAGGCCCGCCGCGTCCAGGCCGCTCACCTTCCAGGCGAAGGTGGCGCGGTGGAATTCGAGGAAGCCGAGCAGCGTCGCGGCCTCGTCGCCGCCGACCGGGGGCTCGGGTCGGCCCTGTGCGTCGATGATCGTCATGACCGGACTGTAGCGGGCCGGACCGCGCGCTCGACGACCTGGCGCGTCGCGGGCGGGTGCCGGACGAGCCGGTGCCCGCTCCCCCGGATCCGAGGAGCGGGCACCGGAGGCCGCGTGAACGGTGGTGGTCGTCGGTCGCATTGCGGCGGTGTCGGTTTCAGGAGTGGCTGCTTCAGCGGCGGCGGTTTCAGGGCAAGAAAAAAGGCCCCACCGCAACGAACCGAAACGACGAAAGCCTTAAAAATGACTCGAGGACCTTCTTTTGCTACCGCTTTTTCTTTCTACAGACTATTTGTCCACACCATACACTAACTTTAAGTATCACCGAGACCTCTCAATTGTAATGCCCGGACGCCTTAGCGGTCAAGGCGTCCGGGTCCTCGAATGGAGGAATCAGCTGTTCAGCCGATGTCGAATCGGACCAACAGGTATGCGCGCCTGACGTCTTCGGCGAGCAGTCCGGTGTAGTCGGCCGCGACCGCCCGCTTGAGCTTGAGCCGCCACTCCCCCAGCATCGCCGGGGCCGGCACGGGCGCGACCGCCGAGTGCGGGGCGCCTCCGAACGCCGGGTCGTTCGCGCCCGGCACCTCCGAGGCCGACGCCTGGCCGGGCAGGCGCCACTCGACGGTGAACGCGTCGGTGTGGGCGGTGTCGATCACGAGGTCGGCGGCGGCGACCTTCACCGGGGCGGAGGCGGCCCGGACCCGGGCCCAGAACGGCAGGTGCTCCAGGCCGAGCGCGAACACCAGCTCCTGGTCGTCCTCGGCCTCGGGGAACAGCATCCGGTGCCAGGCGGTGCCGAACTGCTCGTCCAGCGCGAACAGGGCCGCGCCGGAGGACGGCAGGACCTCGTCGAGGTTGGCGACCGCGAGGTCGGTCAGGCCCGGCCCGCCCGCGCGGGCGGTGTAGTCGAGGTGGAGCACCACGTCGGTGATCGAGGCGAAGTCGAACTGGTTGTGGGCCTTGGGGAGCGAGATCGTCCAGTCGCTGGCCGCGCCGGCGCCCTCGAAGGGCAGAAAGCGGTCGTCCTCGAAGCGCAGCTCGAACATGCCGCGGTCGTTGACGGCGTGGCTGGTCGCGATCGCCTGCGTCGGCACGGGACTGGTCCAGAACCGCGGGTCGCCGCCGGCGAGCGGGTCGCCGTAGCCGCCCGCGACCGCGTCGGTGAGCCGGACCCCGTTGCCGGTCACCGTGAGCGTGCAGTTGATCGACGTGTAGGGGCCGACGACGCACGGGACGGAGACCGCGACGGACTTGAGGCGGCGCCGGTAGTGGCCGGGGTAGTCGAGGTCGAAGAGCCACTCGGGGAGCCGGACCGCGGCCTGCCCGGTCGTCTTGAGCGCCAGGAGGGCGAGCGGGTCGACCTGGGCGAGGGACACGTGCTTGGTCAGCTCCAGGTCGCGCTTACGCTTCTCCATGTAGGAGGACTCCATGCGGCGCAGGTCGTTCGTGAGCCGCTCGGGGGCGAGCAGGCCCTTGCGCAGGGAGTCCCAGTAGCCGAACTGGATGAACGAGGCGTCCGGTTCGGCCAGCTCGAACTGGTAGGACTGCTGCGCGAGCATGGCGGTGTCGAATGCGATCTGGTACGCCTGGAAGTACACCGTGGACACCTTGCCGAGCATCCACTCGTAGAGCTGCTTGCTGGTGTACTTGTCGCGCAGGTAGTCCTCGATCGCCTCGGCGTCGGCGGTGGCCTGGAGGTGGTTGGCGGTCTCGGCGGCGGTGATCTGCTCGCGGAGCTGGGCCACTGCGATCTGGGCCTCCAGCTGGGCGAGGTCGTTCGCGGCGAGGTCCCGGTTGAACCGGTGGTCGTCGAACTGGCGGGTGTAGCGGCCCTGCGACTCGGCCATGCCCGCTCCGGTGTGGAGCATCCCGGCGAAGCCGTTGACCATCGAGGCGAGGTTCCCCAGGTACCCGGAGATGTTGGAGCCGCCGATGGACATGCTCACCGTCGGGGAGCCGCCGAAGCCGGCGATGCCGATGGAGAAGTCGGGGATGAGGTTCGCGATCCCGGCGACGCCGGACATGATGGCGCTGGTCTGGTTCCGGGAGAGCCCGAGGTTCTGCATCGTGACGGCGGACAGTTCGAAGGCGTTCATGCGGACCACGCTGCCGTGGTAGGCGATCCGCGTGTTCATCGCCTCGCGGCCGGCCTCCAGCGCGGCGCGGGACGCGGCGGCCTCGTCCTCCTGGAGCTCGCGCACCGTCTGGATCGCGCGGTTGAGCGCGGCCTCCTGGCTCGCGCGCAGGAGCACCAGCTCCTCGGCGTCGCGGGTCTCCAGGATGCGCAGCAACTTCTCCCCCAGGGCCCGCAGCTCGGCGAGGAGCTGCGCGCAGCGGGCCGCGAGCACCGGGAACCGGTAGCGGGTGTCGGTGGCGGTGAACAGGCCCAGGATGCTGGAGAGGTCGGCGCCCGCGGCGGCGGCCTTGACGAGCATCCCCGGGTCGAGGGGCGGCTCGAACAGCGGGAGCTGGCGGAACACGCCCTCGATGTTGAGGCCGTGGCGGACCTTGAAGAGGCGGTCGGCGACGGTGTCCCAGTAGCCGGTGAGCTTGTCGTTCACCGGGATCCCGAAGTACTTGACCTCCAGGTGCGGGAGCGGTTCGCCCCCGCCGAGCTCCGCGGGCTCGGCGGTGAGGTCGAGCGGCGGCGCGAAGCCCTCCAGGATCGCGGCCACGTCCTGGTTCCCGAAGGGGTCCAGGGCGCTCTCGGCCGTGAGCTGCGCGTAGGACTTGTCGGCGCGCTCGGGCGCGGGGACCTTCTCGGGGCGCCGGCCCAGGATCTCCGAGGCGAGCGTGTAGAGGAGGACGGCCTGGTTGATCGACTCCAGGGTGTCGCGGCGGAACTCCTGGTCGGCCCAGCCGATGAGGTTGTCGAGGTACTTCATGACGATCGCCTTCTGGTAGGCGACCGGGCGGTGGCGGGCGATCGTGTGCGGGGAGAACGGGTGGTTCTTCCACGCCCGCAGCTCCTCCAGGTGGTCGCCGATGTCGCCGAGGATCGACTCGATGCGCTGCTGGCGGTAGTCCTCGGCGGTGTGGTCGAAGAACGGCTTGGTCACCCAGTACCGCTGGGGCGCCTCGGGGCCGTCGGTGCTCGTGGGGTCGAAGATCCGGTGGTACCAGCGCATCGCCTCCTCGAAGCGGTGCTCGGCGGTGAGCTTGGCGGCGATGAGCATGGGCGCGTGGAAGAACAGCTCCCAGTTGTACGCCGCGTACGCGCCGCCCCGGGTGAAGTCGACGCCGCCCTGGGCGGTCGGGTCGATGACGTTGCCGAACATGGGGCCGTACGAGAACTGGGTCTCGGCGTTCGGCGCGATGCTCTGCTGCGCGCGCGTCACCAGCCCCTCGACGCCCTTGGTGTCGAGGGCGGCGAGGAACGCGGAGGCGTGCGGGTGCCAGAACGGGAACCAGCGGTGAGCGAGGGTGGTCACGGGGACGGAGATCCAGTGCCCGACCCCGCCGCCGGTGTAGTGGAACGCGGTCGTGGTGGTGACCTGGGTGCGCTTGAGCCAGTAGGCGCGCTCGCGGTCCTGGTAGATCACCGGTGAGGTGGCGTTCTCGTTGTACTGGCGGTGGCCCGGGGACATGACGAGCTCGGCGGGGGTGCGGGCGGCGCTGAGGAGCTTCCTGGTGTCCTCGAAGCCGATCATGAGGTCCACCGCGGACCCGACCGCGCCGAGGCGGCCGTTGGCGAAGCGCATCGTGGCGGGCTTGCGGAGCTTCGGGCCGCGCTCGGCGGACGCGAGCGCCTTGATGCCGCGGCCCTTCTCGCCGAAGTTGGTCTGCACGTGCCACAGGGAGTCGGCGGTGAACAGCGTCCCGTCGGAGCGGCGGGTGTAGTTGCCGTACATGGGCTTCATCTTCAGGTCGACGACCGCGCCGGTGAACACGAACGAGGAGGAGTGCCACGGCCAGTGCAGGACCGAGTAGTGGCGCTTGGTCATCCGCTCGTGGGAGTCGGTGAACTCGTCGTAGAAGCGGGCGTCGTTGAACTCCGGGGAGGAGGAGATGTAGACGTCGAGCCACAGCTGGTTCGCGCGGTGGCGGGGCTTGAGGGTGTAGGAGGAGCGGGGGCGCTGCCAGGGGTGGATGAGCTTCTCGCCGCTGGTGCGGCGCGAGGTCCACCCGTCGGGGGTGCGCTCGGCCCAGCACAGCTCGATCTCCAGGGTGCGGGCCGGGTCGGCGGTCTGGCTCGGGGAGCCGGAGGGCTCGGCGGGGGGCTGGCGCTTGGGCTGCTGGGTCTTCTCCTCGAACTGGAGCCAGAACAGGTGGAGCCGGCCGCGGTAGACGGCGGGGACGACCTGGTCGGCGGGGATGTCGGCGTCGATGCGCTCCCAGCCGGTCCACTCGCCGTAGGCGACGTCGAAGCTGCGGTAGTAGCAGTGGCTCGGCTGGGAGGCGGACCTGGCGACGACGTGGACGCGGTCGGCGCCGGGGTGCTGCTCGTGGGTGATGCCGAGGGTCTGCATGTGGGAGACCTCGACGAGTTTGCGGAGGTAGTCGCGGTAGCCCTCCTCGGCGTTGGCGTCGGTCAGCTCCCCTTGGGAGAGGCGGTCTTCGAGCTCGACGAAGAACGGGGTCTTGTCGTCGCGCAGTTCGGCCTCGATCCAGTTCTCGGGGTAGAGGAAGACCTTCCGGTTGGCCTCCCAGAGGCGGTAGCCGCTCATCCACTCCCACTGGCTCCACGAGTCGAGGGAGGTGGTGTCGGCGGTCTGGGCGGCGGTGATGCGCACGAGGGGCAGTTCGAGGTTGAGCAGGCACCGCTGGGCGAACATCTGGACGGCGCTGATGGCCTGCTTGAGGCGGGAGGTGAGCTGGACGGAGGTCATCTCGGTGTCGAGGAGGAACCAGCGCTGGAGGTCGGTGCTGTCCTTCCAGTGGCGGGGGTTCTCCCATTCGCGGCCCTCGGCGGTGATCGTGGGCGCGGTGGTGCGCAGGGAGTGCTCGACGAGGTAGGCGGTGAGGGCGTCGCGGCGGGCCTCGCGGAGGGGGTCCTGGAGTTCGGGCATGAGGGCGAGCCAGGCGCCGGTGTCGTACTTGGACTTCATGGTCTGGCGCAGGTGCTCGGCGGCCAGGCGCTGGGCGCCGCCGGCGTCGTCGTCGCGGTCGACCCACTGGAGGGCCTCGGCGGCGGGGACGCCGAGGCGGCGGAGGGCGTCGAGGGCGGTGCGGGCCCGGGTCAGGGCGTCCACATCGGAGTAATATGTGACATTCCCCGAGTCGAGGACCTCCAGGTCGGCGGTGCTCCAGCCGGTCAGGGCCGCGACGTCGGCGCGGACGTCGGCGACCGGGTCGCCCGCCGCCGCGGCGTCGAACACCTCGGGCCAGCCGGTCTCCTCGGGCTTGGGGTAGCGCCGGCGCAGCACGAGCCAGGCGGCGAGCGCACGCCACTCCCCCATCGAGGCGGCCGGGTCGGCCGCGGCGACCGGGAGCGAGCCGGGGTGGAGCCAGCCCGAGGCGGCGGCGCGGTCCATGAGCCACGGCAGGTCGGCGGCGTCGATGTGCATGAGGCGCACCAGGTACGCGGCCTTGTGGAGGAGGCGCCAGGCGGAGTACAGCTCGCCGAAGTGGTCCTCGGTGAGCGGGTGGGTGTAGGTGCCGTCCTCGTTCTGGACCGTGAAGTCGGGGTGCTCGAAGACCTCGCGGAGCGCCCCGGCGGGGCGCAGAAGGTCGAGGAGGGTGACCGCCTGCTCGTCGGGGAGGGAGAAGGTGGCGGCGACGGTGGCGGCGATCTGGCCGTCGACCTCGTCGGCGGGCGTGGTGCGCAGGCCCTCGCGGAGCGCGTCGAGCTGCTCGGTGATGGCCTCGGTGCGCTGCCCGAAAGGGGCGTCGGGGCGGTCGTTGAGGAGCCAGTCGAGTTCGGCCACGGCGAGCCCGGCGGCCGCGACCTCGCCGTGGCGGTCGGTGAACGCGGTGGTCGCGAACGGGTCGGCGAACGGGTCGGGGACCTCGGCGGCGGCGAGGTCGACCAGGGCGAGGAGTTCGGCGACGGGCAGCCGCAGGGCGTTCGCGAGGGTCGCGTACCGCAGCGGCCTGGTGAGGTCGGCGAGGGTGAGGTTCGGTCCGGTGCGGGCCAGGAGCAGGTCGAGGTCGGCCTCGCCGACCTGCCAGGCGGCGGCGAGCGCGGGCCGGTGGTCGTCCATGGGCTCGGTGCCGGGCAGGGGCAGGGCGAAGGCGGGGTCGAGCGGGTCGAGGAGGTTGGGGTTGAGGAACAGGTCGGCGTAGGGCGAGCGGGCGCCGTCGGGTCCGGGCTCGGTGCCCAGGGGGCCGTAGAGGAGGAGGGCCGGTTCGAAGGCGAGGCGCAGGCGCTTGGCGAGTTCGGCGAACGCGGCGAGGCGGCGCAGGGCCTGGGCGTCGAGGGCGCCGCCGCCGAGGCCGGGGGCGCGCAGGAGCCGGTCGAGCTGGGCGGGGGTCCAGGAGGTGTGGCGCCACAGGCGGATGAAGCGGTGGAGGCGGTCGTAGGTGTCGGGGTCGAGGCCGGTGAGGGACTGCTCTTCGAGGAGGCAGGTGCCGTCGGGGCGCTGGAGGTCGACGTGGCCGGCGCCGTGGATCCAGGCGGTGTCGAGGAGGTCGAGGAGTTCGGTGTAGGTGAGGCCGGCGTGGTGGAGGAAGGGGAGGACGCCGGACTCGGTGTCGGTGGTGTCGGTGCCCCAGATGTCGTCCTGCACGGCCTGGCCGGGGGCGGGGACGGTGACGAGCTGGACGTCGAGTGTGGACAGTCCGAAGTACTCGCCGGCGGCGGAGGTGTGCGCGGGGGCGGTGGCGGGGCCGAGGAGGCGCATGAGCTCGTGGCGGGGGACGCCGAGGTGGGCGAGGATGACGCGGGCCTCCTCCTGCCAGGCGTTGAAGGCGCCGCGGACGGGGAAGCGGGCGGCCTTGACGGTCTCGTAGGCGGGGGCGTGCAGGTGTTCGGGGACGGCGCGGAGCTCGGCGGCGGTGCGGGTGGTCTGGGGCTGCGCGGCGGGCGGTCCGGCCGCGGGGACGGCGCGTTCGAGCAGTTCGTTGACGAGGTCGATGTAGGGCAGGGCGGTGTCGGTGTTGGCGCAGTTGAGGAGCAGGTCGTCGATGTCGGGGCGGCGGGCCTGGAGGACGGAGAGGATCGTGGCGGTGCCGGTGGTCTTGGCGGGGCGCGTGGAGAGGAAGCGGAGGAGGTCGGCGAGGTAGGCGGCGGGGCCGTACACGGATTCGCAGTGGCCGCATTCGCAGTAGTCGAGCCCGCCGAAGAGGAGGGCGAGGTCGGGGACGTCGCCGAGGACGCCGGTGGCGTCGGCGAGGGTGACGGTCTGGCCGGAGAAGACGTGGAACTGGCCGGGGGCGAGGTCGGCCCGGTAGGTGGCGACCTGGGAGAGGACGTGGGCGTAGGCGATCTGGGCGTTGGCGTGGACGTTCGCGGCGTCGCGGTCGGTGACGCCCTCGTGGGCGGTGAGGCGGGCGGCGAGTTCGGCGCGGTCGAGGGCGGCGATCTGGCCGGCGGAGTGGAGGTGCTCGGCGAGGAGGGCGGCGCCCGCTTTGTGGTTGGGGGCGAGGCGGACGGCGCGCTGCTGGACGCGGAGTTCGCCGCGGAGGTCGGCGTCGAGGTCGAGGTCGTGCTCGCGGACGTAGGCGTCGAGGCCGGTGGCCTTGAGTTCGAGGTCGGGGTGGTCGTCGATGAAGGCGGCGGCCTGGTCGACGAGGGTGAGTCCGTGGCCGTCGGTGCGGGCGAGTTCGGCGATGAGGGCGGTGGTCGGGTAGTGCTCGGCGGCGGTGGCCTCCAGGGTGCGGGCGTAGTGGGCGGCCCGGCCCGCGGGGTCGTCGCCGGGGGTGTCGTCGGGGTAGCCGGTGGCGGCGACGACGGCGTCCCATTCGGCGGTGGAGAGGCGGGCGAGGTGGCGGGGCCCGGCGAGGTCGGGGGCGTCGGCGAGGGCCTTGAGGTGGGCGGCGGCGGGGGCGTGGCCGCCCGCGATGGCGGCGGTCTCCATGGAGGCGGCGACGTCGGCGACGACGGCGTGGCCGCCGAGGTCGGCCGCGGCGCCGGTGAGGTCGGTCCAGAACGCCTCGCTGGTCTCGCCGTGCTGGAGGAGCATGGCGGCGACGGTGTCGTAGTGGCCGGCGTCGAGGTCGGAGGTGTCGAGGAGCTGCTTGAGGGAGGCGTCGCCGCCGAGGGGCGGGGCGGCGAGGACGGCGCCGACGGAGCGCGTGGTGAGGGCGCCGAGGACGGCCTCCTCGTCGCGGACGAGGGCGATGGGGACGAGGTTGCCGTCGGCGGCGCGGGCGAACGCCTCGGCCTGCTTCTCGGGGCCGAGGAGGAGGATGCCGCGGGCGGTGTCGGCGGTGAGGGCGTCGATGCGGGTCCACTCGTCGGTGGCGGCGAGGAGCTCCTCGGGGAGGGTGCCGGGGAGGCCCTGGGCGATGAATCCGAAGTAGAGAGCGGCGCCGAGGGCGGGGTCGCCGACGTGCTTGGCGGCGCGCACGGACAGGACCAGGCGCATGACCTCGTACTGGGTGAGCCCGGCTTCGAGGGCGGCGACGGTGACGTCGTTGCGCTCGCCGTCCTCGACGAGGTCGGTGACGCCCATGCCGCCGAGCACGGCGTCCAGGGCGGCGCGCTGGGTCTCGTAGAGGGAGGAGCCGCGGTAGGGGCGGTCGCCGATGGTCTGGTTGGTCCACTGGATCGGCGTGGGGTTGAACAGGATGCGCGAGCCGAGGGGCGCGCTGTCGGGGCCGGTGAAGGTGACGACGAGGTGGAGGGGCTTGACGACCTCCTTCGTCTGGGGGTCGCGCGGCGGGTCGTACGGGAGGTCGTAGAACCCGGACTCGCTCGTGACGCGGGTGCCGACCGGCTCGCCCTCCCCGGCGAGGGAGCGGAACGCGAGCCGGACCTTGGCGCCCTTGACGGGCCGCCACAGCGCGTCGCGCACGGACCCGCGGAGCCGGTAGCGGGCGGTGGGCTGCTTGTCGGCGGGGAGCGCGGCGAGGATGTCGAGGTTGAGGGCCTTGAGGGTGGGGCCGTCGAGCTGGCCGGTGGCGGGCAGGTGCTTGGCGGCCTGGAACGCGAGGACGGCCTTGCGGGTGGCCTTGCCGTAGCGGGCCTCGCCGTGCTCGGACATGGGCACGGGGTAGCCGAAGTGGGCGAGGGCCTTCTGGGCGGTGGCGACGTGGCCGCCGCGCATGTTCAGCTTCGACTGGCGCTTGAGGGTGGCGAGGCCGAGCGCGGACTTGACCTTGAGGGTCTTGACGGGCGCGGGCCGGGAGTTGGCGACGGCGTCGAGCTTGTCCATGGTGGCGAGGTCGAAGCGGCCGGACGCGGGGAGGCGGTACTTGGCCTGGAAGGCGCGCAGGGCGGCCTGGGTGCCGGGGCCGGCCTGGCGGGAGGCGAGCTCGTCGGCGCCGACGGCGACGTCGAGCTTCGCGATCGCCAGCGCGCGCACGAGGGTCCGCTGGGCCTTGCCGAACTGGGTGCGGGAGCCGAGGCGGGCCTGGAGGGCTTCGGCGCGGAGGCGTTCGACGAGGGCCTCGTCGAGCCACCAGGAGACGCCGCGGGACTTGGTGCGGGCGCGGAACTGCTGGATCGCGGCGGCGGTGGTGGAGCCGACCTTGCGGTCGGCGATCTCGGCGGGGTCGATGCGGTGGCCGAGGGCGGTGAGGAGGCCCTGGATCTTCGCGGCCCGGTAGGGGGCGTCGGTGAAGTAGCGGTGCTCGAGTTCGCGCTTGATCTGCCCGGCGGTCTCGGGGGTGACGACGCCGGAGCGGATGAGGCCGGCACCGGCCTGGAGGCGGCGCACGGCGTCCCTGGTGGAGGGTCCGAGGCGGACGTCGGCGAGCTCGTCGGCGTCGATGGGGTGGCGCAGGCGGGTGAGGGCGGCCTGGAGGGCGGCGACGTCGCCGCCGGCGGGCTCCTCGGTGAAGCCGGGGAGCTGGATGGCCATGGTGCGGTCGGGGTCGGCGCCGGGCGGGGCGGCGGCGGTCTCGACCGGCAGGGCGAGCTTGCGGATCGCGTCGGGGCTGAAGTGCCGCTTCGGCTGGGTCATGTCGGGTCCTCTCTGTGCTGCGGCGGTCCCGTGGATCTCGCAACTGGGGTGGGTGCGCGGTGGTCGGTGCGGTGGCGGCGCCGGGCCGGGGGTTCGGGTCAGTCGTCGGTGAACATCCGGTACAGGCCGTAGAGTCCGGCGGCGATCCCGGTGACGATGCCGATCCCGATGAGGACGGGCGAGCCGATGATGCAGCCGATGACGAGGGCGACGCCGCCGACGGCGGCGGCCGCGTTGAACGCGAACGAGGTCCAGTCGCCGCGCTGGTAGTCCTCGTAGGCGAGGTAGCCGGAGATGAGGGCCTGGGCGACGCCGCCGGCGACGCCGGCCGCCCCGCGGGCGATCCCGGCGGTCCGGGCGAGGTTCGCGGAGTGGAGGCCGCGCACGCCGAGCGCGGTGCGCGCGCCCACGTAGGTGGCCCCGGCGGCGAGTTCGACTCCGGCGGCGCCGTACGCGCCGTAGCGGACCGCGCGGTTCTCGATGGACGAGGCGCCCCAGATGGTGACGGCGGGCCCGGCGATCATGAGCGCGTTGCCGCCCCAGCGCAGGCCGGTACGCAGGCGGGTGCTGTTGCTCCAGTGGCCCATGTCGGCGGTGCGGGCGACCCCGCCGGAGGGGACGTCCTCGACGGCGCCGGCGGCGCGGGCGCGCCGGTCGGCGTGCATGGCGTTGGAGCCTTGGGAGCTGTTGATGCCGCGCGGCCAGTAGCGGTGGTCGGCGGGGCGCACGAACTCGCCGGGCTGGCGGACGATGTGCTGGAGTTCGACCAGGTGGTCGACGGGGTTGGCCGGTGAGCGCAGGCCGCCGTTGGCGGCGTCGAAGGCGTCCATCAGGCCCTCGTTGGCGGCGCGGATGTCGCTGGTGCGGGCCGAGCCGCGCCCGGTGTGGGCGGGGTCGGCCGAGCGCAGGCCGACGCCGCGGTCGCCTTGGATGCGCTGGCGGTAGGCGTTGATCTTGGCGTCGTCGAAGTTGTTGGGCACCTCCAGGGTCTCGCCGGGGGGTCCGGCGCGGAACGCCTCGCGTCCGGCCGCGCCGATGCCGGGCCCGGCCGGTGCGCCCGCGCCTTCCCCGGTCTCGCCGCCGTCGCCGGTCTCGGCGCCGGTCGCGGCTCCCGGGTCGGTGCCGGTGCCCGCGTCGCCTGACCCGGTGCCGTCCGCGCCCGCTCCGGCGTCGGGTCCGGGGCCCGCGTCGGTGCCGGTGCCGGCTTCGGCCGCGTCGCCGCCGTCGCCGGCGTGGACGGTGATCTCGGCGTCGTCGCTGGTCTCGCCGGGGTCGCGGTACGGCTCGTTGAAGAACCAGGCGCCGTCCTGCCAGGTCGGGAGGGTGTGGAGGTAGGGCAGGATCCGCTGGGCCTCGCGCAGGACGTCGGCGGGGTCGGCGTTCGGGTTGGACCAGATCTGCGGGTCGCCACCGGGCACGGGGATGCTGATCTTCCCGGGTTCGGCGGTGTCGGCCGGGGCGTCCTGGGTGCCCTTCGGGTCGATCCTGCCGACGGGGTCGTTCCCGCAGTAGGCGTACAGGTTCGGGCCCGCGGCGGTGCCGGCGGGGTCGGCGCCGGTCCAGCGGCCGAGCCACGGCGCGTACATGCGGGAGCCGTAGTCGTGGAGGCCGGTCTCCTCGTCGCGCTCCTTGCCCTGGAAGCGGTAGCGCTTGAGGCTGTGGTGCTCGCCGGGCCTGGCGGAGCGGTAGGCGGTGGTGCCGTAGGGGTGGTATTCCTCGTAGGAGACGACGGCGCCGTCCTCGCCGGTCTCCACTGTGGCCGAACCGACGTGGTTGCCGTACTGGTACCGGAAGACCGGTTCGCCCAGGGGTGCGCCGTCGGTGCCGGCGGTGTCGGTGACGAGGACGTCGGCGCGGGCGAAGCGCCCGGCGTCGTCGGTGAACTGGACCGTGCGCCGCTCCAGGCGCAGCACGCCGTTCATCCACTCCCGGTAGACCTCGACGGCGCCGAGGTAGCGCCGCTCGGTGCGCAGGCCGCCCTGGCGCTGGATCACCTTGCGGGCGCGCGCGCCGCCGCCGGTGTGGCAGTAGTAGGCGGTCCCGCCGCCGCCGAGGTCGGCCTCGCGGAGGCGGTCGTTCCAGTCCCACGCGAGCGCGGCCAGGTGCGGCGCGGTGGCGAGGTTCCCGTACGCGTCGTACGTGTACTGGTGGCTGTAGGGCCCTTCGGAGGCGTCGCCGGGGGCGCTGGTGGCGGTGAGCCGGTTGCGCCGGTCGGCGGGGTCGTCGTCGTGCGCGTACCGGTAGCGGCGGGTCCAGCCGCCGCCGTTCGCGATGTGACGCATGGACAGGAGGTTGCCGAGGTCGTCGTAGGCGTACTCCTGCTCGTAGCGGCGCACGGCGGCGGTGTCGTTGGGGTGGGGCAGCGGGGCGCCGACCGCGTCGGCGGGGCCGGTGGGCGCGTTCGCGTCGGTGCCGGCGTGCTCGCGGCCGGTGGCGCGCACGAGCTGGCCGAGGGCGTCGTGGCGGAAGCGCATCGCGGCGGGCACGAAGGCGCCCGCGAAGAACAGGGACTGCTGCGCGGTGTCGTCGGCCTCGACGAGCCGCCCGGCGGCCTCGTAGACGTAGTGGAGGTGCTGGACGGCGTCCGCGGCGCCGTCGGCGGCGGTGCGGATCTCGGTGACCTTGCGGCTCAGGGGATCGTAGGTGTAGGCGGTGGTGAGGCCGTTGCCGTAGCGGGCGGTGGCGCGGCGCCCGAGCGCGTCGTACTCCTGCCCGGCCATGAGGGTGCGCACCGGGCCGGTGCCGCCGATCTGCGCGTCGAGGCGGGCGAGGCAGTTGGCCTCGTCGTAGGCGGGGGTGACGACGGTGCCGTCGGCGAGGGTCGCGGTGGTGGCGCGGCCGAGGGCGTCGAACGCGCCGCCGGTCTCGACCTGGTCGGCGAGCGGTTCGAGCAGCGGCGCGGCGGCGGCCATGACGGCCGCGGGGTCCTCGATCCCGTCGAGCGCGGACCAGTCGGGCTCGGTCTCGGGGTCGGCGGTGAAGCGGCGCAGCACCCGCAGGGGGTTGCCGTGGCGGTCGTAGCGGTCGAAGACCACGGCCCCGGCGCCGTCGAAGACGATGTGCGTGCGGCCCACCAGGTTCCGTTCGGCGGCCTCGGGGTGGGCGTCGCCGTAGACGACGCGGCTGAGCACGGTCTCAGGCCGGTCGGGTTCGGTGAGGCGGGTGGTGACGGGCCGGTGGAGGCCGTCGTAGGCGACCCGGAGGATGCGGCCGTGCTCGTCCCAGGCACGCACGAGGCGGCCCACGGTGTCGGCGAGGTGCCAGCGGCGCCCGCGCTCGGCGGACTCCCCGGCGACGGCGCCGCCGGTGAGGTTGGCGACGGCCGCGCCCACGAGGCGCCCGCGGTGGTCGAACTCGCGGGTGAACCCGCCCGTGGCGTCGGCGGCGGCCCGGCTGGTGCGCAGGCCCGCGGGGCCGTTGTCGGCGACGGTGTAGACGGTCCGCCCGGACGGGTCGGAGTGGGTGGCCGCGGGCGTGCCGGCGTGCTGGGCGGCGATCCACGCGGCGCGCTGCTGCGGGTCGGCGGGTTCGGGCCCGGCCGGGTCGGGGCTGCCGCGCTCGGCGAACCACGCGGAGTCGAGGACGGTGTCGTCGGCGTCGTGGGACACCGTGGACCAGGGCGAGGTCTCGGTGCGCGTGAACGTGCCGTCGGGGCGGTCGGTGCGCACGACGCGCCCGAGCGGGTCGTAGCGCGGCACCGAGGTCACCCCGGTCTCGACCAGCGCGGCCTCGGACTCGAAGTCGGCGGTGGTCGAGAAGTACGGCTCGTACTGCTTGACGGGCAGGCCCTTGTTGTTGACCACGGTGCGGCCGTTCCCGACCCAGCGCGGGTCGGCGTGGACCTCGGTCGCGGTGCCGGTGCCGGGGTCGTACTGGAGCGCGGGCCCGGGGGCGACCCGGCCCTTGGTCATGACCGTCCCGCCCGCGCCGTCGAAGTAGGTGCGGACCTCCTGCCAGGGGGTGCCGGGGTCGGCGTGGCGCTCGCGGCGGCGGCTGCGCACGCTGATGGGCTTGCGCTCGTCGATCCACGAGAACAGGTCGTAGTCCATCGTGGTCGTGGGGTCCTCGATCGTGTCGGCGTCGGTGTCGCCGGGGCGGCCGAGGACCGCGGTGGCGACGGTGGCCCCGAGCGCGTCGAAGCGGGCTTCGGCGCGGTTGCCGGAGGCGTCGGTGACGAGGCGGGGCCGCAGGACCCGGTAGTCGGGTTCGACGCGGATCTCGCGCCCGGCGGCGTCGGTCGCGCGGACCACCATGAGGTCGCGGGGGTCGCGCTCGATTGTGGCGGTGACGCCCGCGGGGTCGGTGGAGCCGGTCGGGAGGTAGAAGCGGTCGGGGGCGTCGGGCGCGTACACCTCGGTCGGCCCGGTGGCCCACCAGCCCTCGTCGAAGTGCTCGTACCCGGCGGCGGTCAGCTCCGCGGCGGTGACGGTGCCGTCGTAGTGGGCGGCGACGAGGCCGTCGGTGAGGACGAGGCCGCGGCTGCGGTGGCCGATGCCGAGGCGGCCGTGGACGCCGTGCGGGAGCGGCCCGGCGAGGTCGTCGGAGCGGAAGAACGCCTGGGCGCGCGACAGCAGCCGCAGCGCGGGCCCGTCCGCGTCCACGGCGCCGTCGTCGCCGACCTGCTCGTACGGGACGTGCGCGGCGGCGGCGACGAGGGCGTCGACGTCGGCGGCGGTGAGGCGCCCGGCGGGGAGCCCGGCGAGTTCGAAGGAGCGGGCCTCGCAGACCTGGCGCAGGCGGCGGGCGTCCGGCTCGTCGATGTCGGCGGTGTAGTCGGCCTCGCTGTACCCGGCGCGGGTGCGGGCCTGGGCGTCACGGACCGCTTGCGGCAGTGCGGGGTCGGTGACCGCGCGGCGGTAGGCGATCGCGGCGGAGCGGACCGGCAGGCCGAGGTCGTCGAGTTCGAGGGCGAGGGAGTGCGAGACGCGGGGGTCGCCGGGGTTCCGGTCGTACGCGTACGTGACGGCCTCGGTGGGCAGGAGCTGGAAGACCGCGTGGCGGCGCGCGCCCTTGGGCTGGCGCAGGGCCACGTCGTAGCCGGACTCGCTGACCGAGTACGGGTCGGCGGCCTCGGGGGCGCCGTCGAGGCCGTACACCTCGGTGCGCAGCACGACGCCCTTGAGGGCGCGGCACGCCTCGCGGTACTCGTCGTCGCCGAGCCCCTGCGGCAGCAGCGGTTCGGGCAGCGGCGGCTCGGGGAGGACGGTGTTCTCCCAGTACTGGTCGCGGCGGGCGTGGAGCATCCGCCGGCCGGCCGCGGCGGCGGCCCCGGTGTGGAACCAGGTGCGGGTGAGGACCGGCGGCTGGTCGAGGCCGGTCCCGGCGCCGTCGTCCTCGGAGGCGCCGCCGGTCTCGTACGCCTCGGTGTCGAGGGCCTCGACGCGGCCGAAGCCGCGGAACTCGCGCTCGACCGGGTCGAAGTAGCCGTCGTGGTAGCTGGTGGTCGAGGTGAACGCGGTCTCGCGCACGTGGTCGGCCACGGTCACGCGGTGGGCGCACGAGACGGGGAACGGCAGGCGCGAGGGCCAGGGGCGCCCGGCCTGCTCGTCGGCCAGCGCGAAGTGCGTGGAGGGCAGGTACTCGACGGTGGTCTCGCCGCCGAAGCCGTTCTCGTACCCGGCGAGGAGGTGGGGGCGTCCGGCGGCGGCGAGGTCGATGTAGCGCATGGCGGCGGCGGTGCCGTGCGGCAGGCCGGTGGACCAGACGAGGCAGCCGGTGCCGGCGCCGCGGAGGTCGACGACGGCGGCCATGCGGCGGTTGTCGGCGGCGGGGGCGCCGGGGAGCTCGCGGGCGGGGGCCCAGGAGTCGCCGGAGCGGTTGGCGTAGATCCGGGCGGCGTCGGCGGCGAGGTAGACGAGGTCGGTGCGGCCGTTGCCGTCGGTGTCGCCGAGGAGGACGCGGCGGGGGTCGAAGCGGTCGGGGCTGTCGAACCAGGGGGCGTCGTCCATGGGGACGGCGGGCCCGAAGCGGCCGCGGCCGAGGTTGGGGCGGTAGGAGACGGCGCCGTTGGCGATGCGCACGAGGTCGGGGAGGCCGTCGCCGGTCATGTCGGCGAGCTGGACGGCGATGCGCTCGGAGGTCTCGACGAGGGAGGGCCGGAGGGGTTCGGGGCCGGGTTCGATCGGCTGGGGCGGGCCGAATCCGGCGAGGCCGAGCCCTTCGCACCAGGTGGCGCCGGCGGTGTCGGTGAGGACGAGGTCGGAGAGGCCGTCGCCGGTCATGTCGGCGACGCGGACGGCGGCGCCGAACGCGTCGATGGCGGGGCGCTGCGCGAAGGGCGCGGCGGCGCGCCAGCGGCCGTCCTCCTCGCGGACGGCGATGCCGGTGACGGGGCCGTCGAGGCGCACGAAGTCGGGCCTGCCGGAGCCGTCGGCGTCGAGGAGGAGGTCGGTGCCGACGTTGAGGCGGGCGGTCTCGGGGCGGGGGTCGACGTGCTGGGCGGTCGTGAAGCGCACGGGCCCTTCGGGTTCGAGCGGCGTGTGGTTGCGCAGGTAGTACCAGGCGCCGGCGCGGGAGGCGAGGACCCCGGCGACGCCGTCGCCGTCGAGGTCGACCCAGGTGTAGTCGACGAGGTCGAGGCCGGTGGGCAGGTGCTCGGCGCGGACGTCGCGCACCTCGGGGTCGAGGGCCGCGGGCGTGTACCGCATGGTGGTGGGCGGGGTGTGGGCGCGGTCGTAGCCGTCGCCGGAGCGGAGGTAGCCGGTGGAGTGGACGGCGGCGAGGAGGGAGTCCCCGGCGTGGGGGGCGGTGTCGTAGGTGAAGTCGACGGAGGCCACGAGCGTGGGGGTGTCGCCGAGTTCGGGGAGGTCGTGGAACATGAGGGCGCGTTCGCCGCGGCGGTGGCAGCGGACCTCGAACCCGGACCGGCAGGAGCCGTAGGGGTCGGGGCGGGCGGGCCAGGGCCGGTCGGGTTCGAGCGCGGGGGTCTCGGGGTCGTGGTCGCCGTAGTCGAGGACGAGGGTGAACAGCCACTGCTCGGGGCGGGGCGCCGGCGGCGCGTCGGGGTCGAGGACGGGGAGGTAGGGGACGGCGTTGCCGTAGCGGACGCGCTTGAGGTGCCTTGCGGCCGTGCGGGACTGCTCGGTGCGGCCGGATTCGGCGGCGGAGCGGGGGACGCCCGCGGAGTCCTCGGGGGCGTACTCGTAGGCGACGGCGTTGCCCTTGTCGTCGTGGCCGAAGCTCAGGAGCCAGGCGAAGATCCGGGCCGGGTCGGCGGGGTCGGCGATCCGGCTCTCGGGCCCCTCGCCGAACCAGGAGGTCTGGTTGTCGCTGGAGAGGGTGCGCCACTTGACGTCGGCGCGGTCGGCGACGGCGCTCCAGCGCTCGATGCGGGTGAGCCCGTCGTCGATGCGCGGCCGGTAGCGCTGGACGGAGTACGCGGTCCCGGCGACGGTGCGCACCGCGGCGGGCGCGGCGTCGGGGACGAGGTCCTCGGCGCCGGCGGCGAGGAACACGTCGGAGTCCTCGGCGTCGCGGTAGCGGGGCGTGCCGCGGTCGGTGCGGCGGCTGATGCGCGGGACGGGGAGGTCCCAGCCGTAACCGAACAGGCCGGGCCCCGCGGAGGAGTCGTAGGCGACCGCGAGCGCGGGGGCGCCGCGGCCGGAGCTGAAGGGCAGCGGGAACGACAGCGAGGCCGATCCGGTGACGGGGTTGGTCTGGAACGTCTCGCCGAGGCGCCCGGGCGGGTTGCCGACGGCGGGCAGGGTCGGGGCCGCGTCGGGGGCGCCGCCGGGGGGAGCGGGCGCGCCCGGCCGCTGCATCGGGTGCTCGGCTGCTCCGCGGTATGCGTCCACGATCGCGGCCCCTTCGCGGGAGAAAGGCGGTTCCGGGCGTCGAGGGGCGCCCATTCACGGAGCGTAATGCGGCGGCGCCGCCCGCACAATTGACCGCGCGTACCGTTTCGGGGGCTGCCGGAGTACTCGCGCATTGGTACAATCCGTCGCTGTTTCCAGTGGTACCAAGGGAAATGAAGTGACACCGAATGGTTGACCAATGTGGACGATCGCGACCGTTCCGGCGACTGTGGAGATAAGGCGAACCGCGTCGCTCAAGCCGACTGTACCGCTCGCGCGCCCCACGCGTGGTCCTCGTCTCCCCGGAGCGCGGACCATCTGACATGCGCGATCGGGGGGCCGAATGGTTGAATCTCCGGGTGACCCCCGAACCGACCCCGGCGCGCGATCTGCGACGCCTGCGCCACTACACGTTCGTCACCGTCATCGGCTCCGGACCGCTGGCCCTGTTCATGGCCGCCCTGTTCCTGGCCAACAGCGAGACGGGCGCGCTGCCGCTCGCCGTCGGCGCCGCGACCGCCTCGGTCGTGCTGTGCACGGCGGGACTGGCGCTGCACTGGCACGGGCAGGGCCCGCTGCGGCGCCGCGTCCTCTGGTTCGCGGCCCTGGTGCTCCTGCTCGCGGGCGTCGCGGTCGAGGCCGCCGCGGGCGACATCGGCGCGGCCTGGGCCGCCCCGGGCGGGCTGCTCGCCGCCGAGGGCGCGCTGCTGTGGTCGCGGCAGGGGCGGCGCACGCTCGCCCTCCTCACGGGCACCGCCGTCGCCACCGGACTGGCGGCCCTGGCCGCGCAGCTGGGGTACATGCAGCCGCCGGTGGTCCTCATGACCGCGATCCTGGTCCCGTCGGTCGCGGCCGGGATCGTGTGCCAGCTGTGGCACTACCGGGTCGCGCAGGAGCTGGAGCAGGCCCGGGGCCTCGCCGCCGAGCTCGCCGTGGCCGAGGAGCGGCTGCGGTTCGCGGGCGAGCTGCACGACGTCCAGGGCGGGCACCTCCAGGCGATCATGCTCAAGGCCCAGGTGGCGCGCCGGTTCGCCGACGCCGACCCCGAACTGGCCGCGAGCGAGGTCCGCGCGGTCGAGGAGCTGGCGCGGGAGGCGCTGCGCGACATGCGCGCCGTCGTGGGCGGCTACCGCAAGACCGCGCTGGCCGACGAGATCGACTCGGCCGCGCGGATCCTCAAGTCCGCCGGGGTCGAGGCGAGCGTCCCCGACGCGGCGCCGAGTCTCGACGAGGACACCGAGCGGCTGCTGGGCCTGCTCGTGCGCGAGGCCACCACGAACCTCATCCGCCACGCCGAGCCGACCGCCGCCGACGTCTCGATCGTGGAGATCGACGCCGAGGTGACGGTGACGGTGGTGAACGACGGCGCCCCCGAGCGCGGCGAGGGCGGCAACGGCCTGTCGATGCTCGCCAAGCGGTTCGACGAGGCGGGCGGCAGCGTCGAGCACGCGCTCGACGGCGACCGCTGGACCATCAGGGGGACCCTCCCGAAGCCGGTCCCCCGCCCGCGCCAGGCTCCGCGACCGCGGCTGCGGCGGATCCGCCGCTGACCCGCGGGGCCGCGCGCGAACGCGGCCCCGGTCGGTCAGGCGCCGAACGTGTGCGACTCCAGGTGGTCCAGCAGGACCCACTCGGAGCCGGGGCTGGCCGCGGCGACCAGCTCCCCCAGCGCGGCCGCGCCGAACAGGTCGACGGCCGGCTCGTCCAGCGGCAGCTCGTAGTCGTCCCAGTGGGTCGGCACGATGTGCGGCGGGTACCCGGTGGCGGCGAGCATCCGCTCCACGTAGTCCGGGTAGTTCGGGTTGGGGCCCTGCATGAACAGCACCGTGGGCTCGACGCCCGCGACCTCCCGCTCGTGGAACGACGGCAGGCCGTTGAAGAACAGCGAGGTCTCCCCGAAGGTCACGAGGTAGGCGAGGCTGCCGCCCTCCACGAGGTCCTTGATCTTCCTGGGGCGCTTGGGGACCGCACCGGGGCGCGTGCCCGGGAACAGCAGCGTCTTGTGCTCGCCCGAGACCCCGTGGGAGGAGCGGAAGACCTCGACGGTGTAGCCGTCGAACCGGTAGAGCTCCCCGCCCCCGACCTGCGCGAGCTGCTCGTCGGGCGCGTCCATGGCGCGCAGCAGGTTCAGGTGCGTCTCGGTGCCGAGCACCGTGGCGCCGGTCTTCGCGGCGACGTACGGGACGTCGGCGATGTGGTCGAAGTGCGCGTGCGTGATGAGGATGCTGTCGGCCGCGGTGACGTACTTGTCGACCTCGCCCTCGTCCACGGTGATCGGCGTGTCCGGGTCGAACTCGCCGGGCACGGTGGCGCCGGTGTAGGTGCGCGAGACGTACGGGTCGACCAGCACGGTCGCGCCGTTCCCGGTGACCTCCCAGGCGTTGGTGCCGAGCCAGCGGACGGTGACCTCAGAACTCATGGCTCTCCAGGTGGTCGATGAGCAGGAACTCGGTGTCGGGGCTCGCGGCGGCCACGCGGTCGCGCAGGGCCTCCCAGTCGCCGCCCTTGACGCCGGGCTCGGTGAGCGGCTGGTCGAAGTCGTCCCAGTGGGAGGCGACCACGTACGGCGGGAAGCCGGTGGCCTCCAGGGCGCGCTCGACGAAGTCGGGGGTGTGGCCGCCGCCGGGCTGGAGGAACAGCACCGTCGGGCGGATGCCCGCGATCTCGTGCTCGTGGAAGCTCGCCGACCCCATGCTGAAGAAGGAGACGCTCCCGAAGTCGATCAGGTAGGTGAGGCTGCCGCCCTCCACGAGGTCCTTGATCTTCTTGGGGCGCTTGGGGACCTCGGCCGGGCGGGTGCCGCCGAACTGGATCCGCTTGTGCTCGCCGGTGGTGGAGTGGGAGGAGCGGAAGACCTCGACGGTGTAGCCGTCGAACTGGTACAGCTCCCCGCCGCCGACCTGGCAGAGCTGGGCGTCGGGGGCGTCCATGGCCCGCATGAGGTTGAGGTGCGTCTCGGTGCCGAGCACCGTGGCGCCGGTCCGCGCCGCGAGGTAGGGGACGTCGGCGATGTGGTCCCAGTGCCCGTGCGTGACGAGGATGGTGTCGGCCTTCGGCAGGTGCTCGTCGATGACGTCCTCGTGGACCTCGATGCGGGTCTCGGGGTCGGCGCCCCCGGGAGAGGAGTACGCGCCGGTCGGGAAGCGGCTCACCCACGGGTCGATGAGCACGGTCGCGGTCTCGGTCGTGAACTCCCAGGCGTTCGTGCCCAGCCAGCGCAGGCGCACGCCCGCGGTGTCGGTCTGGGCCGCGGCGACGCCGCCCCCCACGGCCGCCGCGGCGACGGCGGCGGCGCCGGTGCCCTTGAGGAGGTTGCGGCGCCGGAGCGCCGGGGATCGGTCTGCGTTCGTGGTCATGGCCGACAGTCAAGCCGGTGACGCCCGATCCGTCCAATATCAACGCGCCCATGACGTGATACGCGGATTGATATCGTGGCTCGGTGGACATCATGCGGCATCTGGAGTGCTTCCTGGCGGTAGGTGAAGAACGTCACTTCGGCCGGGCCGCGGAGCGGTTGGGCATGGAGCAGCCGCCGCTGAGCCAGCGCATCCGGCGGCTGGAGAAGGAGCTCGACGCGGAGCTGTTCGACCGCAGCGGCGGGCAGGTGGCGCTGACCCCGGCCGGGCACGTGCTCATGCGGGAGGCGCCGGAGCTGCTGCGGCGCCATCAGCGGATGCGGAGCCTGGTCAAGCGCGCGGCCGAGGCCGACACCGAGCGCCCGCCGCGCCCGTGGACCTCGATCTACTGAGCGCCCGCCGCTGGACTCGGACTACTCCGAGATCGCCTCGGTGAGCGCGAGGGCGGCGCGGCTCATGGCGAGCTCGACCTCCCGGAAGTTCCCGCGCGTGGGCCGCGCGAAGACCGCGAGCGCGTGGCGGCGCCCGTCGGGCCACTCCCAGACGGCGACCTCGTTGAGCCAGCCGGGCAGCGACCCGGAGCGGCCGTGGACCTCGACCTCGCTGGGGGCGAGCCGGGAGAGGCGCCCGCCGGTGAGCTGGCGGCGCATCCAGGTGCGCATGTCGGCGGCGACGGCCGCGGGCCCGTTCCAGACCTGCCGCAGGAACTCGGTGAGGTCGGCGGGCGTGGAGACGTTGGTCCGGTCGGGGTCCCAGGCGCTCGTGGCGCGCAGCTCGTCGGTGGTCACCGAGCCGCTGTCGAGGACGTGCGCGAGCGCGTCGATGCCGGCGATCCCGAGGTCCTTGGCGACGTCCTCCAGGATGGTGCGCGGGGAGCCGATGAGCCGGGTGCCCTTGAGCCCCAGGCGGGACGGCAGGGACCGCAGGGAGCCGAGCCCGATGCGGCGGGCGACGAGGTCGGCCGCGGAGTTGTCGGAGACCTCCATCATGAGGGCCGCGAGGTCCCACACGCTGATCTGCGCGTCGTAGAGGAACCCCGCGGTGCCGGTGCCGCCGAGGCGGTCGGCGGCGGTGACGCGCACGGGCGCGGCGGGGTCGACCAGGCCCTCGGCGACCTGGCGGCGGAACTCCCAGGCGATGAAGAGCTTGACGACGGACACGAGGATCACCGGCTCGTCCTCGCCCGCGCCGAGGCCGCGCCCGTCGGCGAGGTCCCTGACGTGGACGTGCGCGCGGGCCCCGAGCGGCGCGAAGAAGTCCTCGATCACCGCTCGGCCCGCCCGGCGGGGACGAGGCCGGCGGGGACCCCATCGGGGGCGTGCGCGTCGCAGGGGGTCTCGGTTCCGGTCAACAGGCGTCCTTCCGTCGGCTGACACGGTACCGGCCGCGGGCGCGGGCCGCCAGCGCGTTCGGGCGCGGACCGCGAGTCCGGCCCGCGCGGCGGCCCGGTTCTAGAATCGGGCCCATGGAGGACGAGGGCCCGCTGCTGCGCGAGGTGTACCCGGACCTCGTCGAGGAGCTGGTGCGGCTGCTGGAGGGCGAGGGCGAGCGGTACCTGTCGATCGCCGTGCGGGACCTGCGGATCGTGGCCGAGTGCGGGTGCGCGGACGACTTCTGCCAGAGCGTGCGCACCGCGCCGCACCCCGAGGGGCAGCCGTACGGGCCGGGGCACCGGAACGTGCTGCTCGACCCCGAGGAGGGCATGCTCGTCCTGGACGTGCTGCACGAGCGGATCGTCTACGTCGAGATCCTGTTCCGGCCCCCGATGGCCCGCGGCCCGGTCACGAGGCCGTAGGCGCGACCGCCCAGAGCGCCTCCCCTCCCCCGCCTTCGGGCGCGGCGTTGGCGACCGCAAGCGCGAAGTCCTGGCGGAGCCCGCCCGCGGGGGCCGCGCCGGGCGCGTGCTCGGTGACGGAGACGCCGCGGACGCGGACGGTGTAGACGCCGGGCCCGGGGGCGGCGACGGTGATCTGCTGGACGTTGTTGGTGACGCGGGTGACCGGGTTCGCGTCCCAGTTGCGGACCTCCCCCGAAGGGGTCTCGAGCTGGAGGTACAGCTCGTTGACGAGGCCGCCGAGCCCTTCGAGGGAGGGCGCGTCGGTCCACACGAGGGTGGCCTTGAGGGGCCGGGAGGCGTCGGCGGCCTCGATGCGGAAGGTGCGGATCTCGCCGGTGGCGACGGCGTGGTCGGGGGCGTCGGCGAAGGCGACCCGCTGCTCGGGGCCGACGGCGCCGGTGACGTCGACGCGGCCGAAGCCGGAGACGGGGTTGGGCCCGGCGGGGACCTCGCCCTGGTACTGGCCGGTGAGCGGGACGGCGCCGTTGACCAGGAGCGCCTTGAGGAGCGCGCCGGAGGGGCGGCGGCCGTCCTCGACGTGGCCGGCGGCGGCGAGGCGCTGGCGCACGAGCGCGGCGGCGCCCGCGACGAGGGGCGTGGCCATGCTGGTGCCGCCGCTCCAGCAGTAGCGGTCGCGCAGGGGGTGGTCCTCGGGCAGGCGGCCCCAAAGGGGTTCGCCGTCGCCGTCGTAGACGGAGGTGAGCATGGAGAGGACGTTGGTGCCGGGGGCGACCACGTCGGGCTTGATGCGGAGGTCGTCGGTGGGGCCGCGGGAGGAGAACGCGGCCATGCCGTCGATGTTGTCGGAGACGTGCCCGGCGGCGGCGAGCTTGGGGTAGCCGGACCAGTCGCTCCAGTTCCGGTCGAGGCCGGGCGCGGGGTCGGAGCCGGGCGGCCGGTCGTTCTCGCTGGCGCCCACGGTGAGGCAGTTCTTGGCGGTGCCGGGCGAGCCCATGGAGTCGCGGTCGATCTGGCCGTCCGCGTCGGTGTCCTCGCCGTCGTTGCCGGCGGCGAAGAGGACGAGCATGTCGGGGTGGTGCCAGGTGAAGGCGTCCACGGAGCGGGCGTTCTGGCTGTACTCGCCCGCGAGGGGGGCGCCCCAGGAGTTGGTGTGGACGCGGGCGCCGGCCTCGTACGCCTCGGCGAAGAGGTCGGCGATGTCGCCGGGGATGCCGTAGAGCCCCGATTCGGGTGGGGGCCAGGGGAACGTGAAGGGCTGGAGCCCGGCGGCGGCGAGTTCGCCGCGGGACTTCCAGCGGATGCGCTGCGCGATGGCCTGGAAGAAGACCTGGGCGCCGGGGGCGATCCCGGCGGGGACGGGTCCGGCGCCGGCGAGGCGCGCGGCCTCGCCGTTGCCGAGGACGGAGCCGGTGACGTGGGTGCCGTGGCCGGACTCGATGTCGGCGGGGCCGTCGTCGTGGGCGGGCGGGTCGTTGGTGAAGGGGGCGAGGACCGCGCGGGTGGGCCAGGAGGTGATCCCGGCGACGCGCCCGCGCACGTCGGGGTGGACGGTCTCGGGGTCGCCGTTGTCGAGGCCGGAGTCGCAGACGGCGACGATCTGGCCCTCGCCGGTGAGGGGGAGCCCGGCGAAGACCCGGTCGTCGGGGACGCCCATGACGGCGGCGGCGCGGTCGTTGCTGGTCCGGGAGAACGCGTAGGGCACGATCGCCTGCACGCCTTGGAGGTCGGCGAGGTCGGAGATGACGGGCCGGGGCAGGCTGGCGACGACCGAGGAGGGCAGGGCGGTGAGGACGGTGCCGCCGGAGCGGCGGATGCGGGCGGCGAGCGCGCCCGTGTCCTCGCCGGGGAAGACGGAGACCTCGACCATCTGGAGGGCGTCGTCGGCGAACGCGTCGGGGTCGACGGCGGCGAGCTGGGCGGCGCCGAGTTCGCGCGGGAGCTGCCGGAGCTTGGTGGAGACCTTCATCGCGGGCCGGTAGGGGGTGACCTCCTCGACCCGCGGGAGGTCCCGGATCGCCTGCACGCGTTCGGGGAGCGCGCCGACCAGGAGCGTGAAGCCGGAGAGGCTGCCGTGGATCGCGGCGCCCGCGGCGGAGAGCTCGTCGAGCCAGTCGGCGGTCGGCGGGCCGATGAGCTTGACGAGCCAGTAGGCGGTGCGGCCGGGTTCGGGTTCGAGGGCGACCCGCTCCTGCGCGCCGACCGCGGCGGCGAACGCGAAGCTGGCGCCGGCGGTCTGGACGGGCTGCTCGGGGAGCGGCGCGGTCTCGACGCCGCGGTCGGCGAGGTCGCGGGCCTGCCGGGCGGTGGTCGACACGAGGAGGGTGTCGGGGTACTCGGCGAGGACTTCGGCCCCGGCGTCGCGGACGGCGTCGCGGTCGCCGGGGGTGCGCAGGGTGACGAGGAGTTTCGACATGGGTGCCTTCTTCCGGGAGGGGCGGTCGGCGCCGTCGGGGGCTCGGCCGTCTTCCCAGGCTACGCGGATCGCGTGACGGCGACGGTACGCAACGTATCCGCCGAACGGCTGAAAACGGGGGCCGCGGGCAGGGCCCGTTCGGTGCACAGGAGGATCAGTCCGCCCGCGAGGACGGCGGCGGCCAGCGCGGCCCACAGCTGCCACGTCCCGGCGTCGAGGAGCAGGCCGAGGAGCATGGGGGCGACGGTGCGGCACAGGGACCACGAGAGCTGGTAGACCGAGAGGTAGCGGCCTCTGAGGTGGTCGCGGGCGGCCTGCACCGAGAGGCTCTGGGCGGGTGCGGAGTGGATGAGTTCGCCTGCGGTGTAGACGATCGCGACGATGAGGACCGCGACGGCGCCGCCGCCGAGGGCGGGCAGGAGCGCGAAGGCGGCGAAGGAGGCCGCGAAGACGACCGTGCCGAGGGCGGCACCGCGGGCGCGGCGGGCCCGGGCCATGGCGCGGGCGACGGGCACGCCGAAGACGGCCACGAGGGCGGTGTTGACGGCGAAGACGGCGCCCGCGAGCGCGTCGGGGAGCCCGACGTCGCGGGTGAGGAACACCGGGAGGGCGATGGCCTGGGCGGTGTAGCCGAAGCCGATGAGGAAGTTCGCGGCGGTGAGCGCGAGGTAGGGCCGGTCGGCGAGGACGTCGCGGTAGCCGCCGCGGGCGGCCTCGGGCGCGGGCGCCTCGCGGCGGGCGACGGGGAGGCGTGCGACGATGAGGGCCGCGGCGGCGCAGGCGGCGGCGAGGACGGCGGCCGCCGCGAGGAACCCGGTGGCGGTGCCGCCGAAGGCGAGCATCCCGGCGGCGGCGAGGCTGCCGAAGCCCATGCCGCCGTTGCGCAGGCTCCGGTCCCAGGCGAGGAGGCGGTCGCGCTCGGCGCCTTCGGCGATGTCGCCGATGAGGGACTGCTGGCTCGGCGGGGAGGCCCACATGGCGACGGCGAGGAGGAGGGCGACGGCGAGGAACGCGGGGTAGGAGTGGGCGAGCGGGTAGAGCGCGAACCCGATGGCGCGCAGGGCGAGCGCGCCGGTGTAGACGCGCTTGCCGCCGAACCGGTCGATGAGGGAGCCGACGGCGGGCATCGAGGCGAGGGCGCCGAGCCCGGCGAGGGTGAGGCCGGTGCCGATCGCGGTGAGGGTCTGGCCGGTGAGGGCGTGGACGAAGAGCATGGTGAGGGGCACGTAGACGCCTTGTCCGAGCGCGTCGACGAAGCTGGCGGCGATGAAGCGGCGCCGCACGGCCTCAGGAGAAGTCGAGGTCACCGCGGCCTCGCTTCAGCTCGGCGAAGGCGCGCTGCCCGGCGAGGGTGCGCAGGGCCGCGAAGAGCTCGGCGGCCTCGGGGCCCTTGGGGATCGCGGAGAGGACCGGTCCGAAGAACGCGGCGCCGTCGATCGCGGTGACGGGCGTGCCGGACTCCTCTCCGGCGGCCGCCTGGCTCTCGGCGTGGGCGGCGCGCAGGAGGCCGTCGTGGGCGTCGGTGTGCGCGGCGTCGGCGAGCGCGGCGGGGAGGCCGGTCTCGGCGAGGGCGGCGGCGATGACGGCGGGGAAGTCCTTGTCGCGGCCGGTGTGGATGCGGGTGCCGAGGGCGGTGTAGAGGTCGCGGAGGACGCCGGGGCCGTGCGCGGCCGCGGCGGCGGCGCAGACGCGGGCGGGTCCCCAGGCGCGGTCGTTGAACTCGCGGTACCAGGGCTCCAGGTCGCGGCCCTCGTTGAGGACGGACAGGCTCATGAGCTTGAAGCGCAGGTCGATCGGGGTCGCTCTTTCCACTTCCAGGAGCCAGCGGGAGGTGATCCAGGCGAAGGGGCAGGCGGGGTCGAAGTAGCAGTCGACGACCGGCCTCGATGAAGTATCTTCCATGGAAGACATAATATCTTCCTCGGAAGCTAGAATGCAAGTCATGCAGAGAGACGATGTCGCCGACATGGTCGTCCAATGGCGGCGCGAACGCCCTGACCTGGACTCCTCCCCCATGCTCGTGGTCGGCCGGCTGTTCCGGCTCGCCGAGGGGTTCGACCGGCGCCTGCGCCCGCCCTTCGCCGAGGCCGGGCTCGGCAACGGCGACTTCGACGTGCTCGCGGCCCTGCGGCGCGCGGGCGAGCCGTACTCGCTCTCGGCGGGCGAGTTGAGCCGCACGGTGCTGGTGACGACCGGCGCGATCACCAAGCGCGTCGACCGGCTCGAGGCGAAGGGCCTGGTCGCGCGGGCGGTCACCGACGAGGACGCGCGCGGACGCCGGATCACGCTGACGCCGGAGGGCGTCGGGCTCACCGACCGGCTCATGGGCGTGCACCTGGCGAACCAGGACCGGCTCCTCGCACCCCTGACGGCGAAGGAGCGGGACGCGCTCGCGGGCCTCCTGGCGAAGCTCGCCGCCGAAGGCGAGTGAGCGGGCCGACCGCCGAGCGGCCGTCACGGTAATACGTCACATGCCACACGGCATGGGCGACCGGCGGCCGGAGCGAACTCCCGCCACCGCCTTGCGGAACCCGGGTGGCACGTCACATGTCACACAGCACCCATGACTCGACGGCACCGGGCCCGCTCAGGCCCGCAGCAGCCGCTGCGCGAGCACCCGCAGCTCCTCGCGCAGCTCCGGCGGCTCCTCCACAGTGAACGGCACGTCGAGCGAGGCCGCGAAGCGCGCGAGGTCGCGCAGCGAGTCGCTGCCGGTCTCCCACAGGCACTCGTCCGGTCCGGCCGGCTCGATGAGGCCGCTGCCGGGCGGCAGGCGGTCGGCCGCGGTCTCGGCCGAGACGTGGAGTCGCAGCCGGGCCGGGTGGCGCCAGGCCGTCCGGCCGACCCCCCGCAGGACGTGCGCGACGGCCTCCTCCGGCGGGTCGCGCGGCGCGAAGCGCGGGCCGTTCGGGGTGCGGGGCCGCACCCGGTCGGCGCGGAAGGTGCGCCAGTCGCCGCGGTCGACGTCCCAGGCCAGCAGGTACCAGCGGCGCCCGGTGTAGACGAGCCGGTGCGGCTCGGCCCGGCGCCGCGACGCCGCCCCGTCGCGGTCGAGGTAGTCGAACCGCAGCTGCTCGCTCCGGTGCGCGGCCTCGGCGATCGCGGTGAGCACGCCGGCGTCGACGGCGGGCCCGGCCGCCGCCGCCGAGACCGTGGCCGAGCGCAGCACCTCGATGCGCCGCCGCAGCCGCGAGGGGAGCGTCTGCTCCAGCTTCGCCAAGGCCCGCAAGGAGGTCTCCTCGATCCCCGCCACCGAGCCGGAGGCCGCCGCGCGCAGGCCCACCGCGACCGCCACGGCCTCCTCGTCGTCGAGCAGCAGCGGCGGCACCGCGCTCCCCGCCTCGAGCCGGTAGCCGCCGGCCGCGCCCGTGGTGGAGGCGACCCGGTAGCCGAGCCGCCGGAGCTTGCCCACGTCGGTGCGCACGGTCCGGGTGCTCACCTCCAAGCGCTCGGCCAGCGCCGCACCGGACCACTCGCGGTGGGTCTGGAGGAGTGAGAGGAGGCGCAGCAGGCGCGCGGAGGTCTCGAGCATTCCCGGATTCTGCCACGCATTGCGGAAGGAAGTCGTCCGCAATGCGCCGTAGCGTGGGTGCCAACGACAACGAAGGGGCAAGGGCCATGCTGCGAGGATTCGCCACCGTCACCTATTTCGCCGAGGACCTGGACGCCGCCGAGGCGTGGTACGCCGAACTGCTCGGCATCGAGGCGTACTTCCAGGTCCCGGGCGGGTACAAGGAGTTCCGCGTCGGCGACTACGGGCACGAGCTGGGCCTGGTCCAGGGCTCGTGGGCGCCCCACGACCTGCGGGCGGCCCCGGGCGGGGCCATCGCCTACTGGCACGTCGACGACCTCGACGCGGCCGTCGAGCGCCTGACCGCCATGGGCGCGAAGGAGTACGAGCCGAAGACCGTGCGCGGGGACGGGTTCGTCACCGCCTCGTTCCTCGACCCGTTCGGGAACGTCCTCGGCGTCATGTTCAACCAGCACTACCTCGACGTGCTCGGGGCGCGGCGGTGAGCGCGCTCGAGTTCGCCGACCTCGCGGACTGGGAGTCCTGGCTCGCGGAGCACCACGCCGGCGCGACCGAGGCGTGGCTGCGGATCGGCAAGCGCCGCAGCGCACTCGAACTCATCCGCATCGAGGACGCCCTGGACGGGGCGCTGTGCTTCGGGTGGATCGACGGGCAGCGCAAGGCCCTCGACGGGGACTCGTTCCTCCAGCGGTACTCCCCGCGCCGGGCCGGCAGCGCGTGGTCGCAGGTCAACCGGGTGAAGATCGCGGCGCTCACCGCCGCGGGCCGGATGCGACCCGCCGGGGAGGCGCAGGTCGCGGCCGCGAAGGCCGACGGCCGGTGGGACGCGGCCTACGAGTCGCAGCGGACCGCGGAGGTCCCGGCCGAACTCGCGGCGGCCGTCGCCGCCGCGAGCGCGGAGGCGGCCCTCGCGGCCCTGCCCCGGAGCGAGCGGTACGCGCTCATGCTCCCGGTGCTCCAGGCCCGCACCGCGGCCGCGCGCGAGCGCATCGCCGCGCGGATCGCCGCGTCGCTCGCCGGGAAGCGGGCGGGCGGTCCCGGCTGAGCGCGGTGCGCGATGATGGCCGGGTTCGCAGAGGAGGAACCCCCATGGACCTACCGGGCCCGGCCAAGCCGCAGACCACCATCTTCACCGTCATGTCCGCGCTCGCGCAGCGGCACGGCGCGGTGAACCTCGGGCAGGGCTTCCCCGACGAGTCCGGGCCCGAGCACGTCGTCGAGGCGGCCGTCGCCGCGATGCGGGACGGGCGCAACCAGTACCCGCCGATGCCGGGCGTCCCCGAGCTGCGCGAGGCGATCGCGGCCCACCAGCGCGACTGGTACGGGCTCGCACCGAGCCCCGAGGACGGGGTCGTGGTGACCGCCGGGGCCACCGAGGCGATCGCGGCGTCGATGCTCGCGTTCGTGCGCCCCGGCGACGAGGTCGTGGCGATGGAGCCGTTCTACGACTCCTACAAGGCGGCCGTCGAGCTGGCGGGCGGCACGATCGTGCCGTGGCGCCTGGACGCCCCCGGGTTCCGACCCGACCTGGCACGGCTCGGCGGGCTCGTCACCGAGCGCACCCGGGTGCTGCTGCTGAACACCCCGCACAACCCGACCGGGACGGTCCTGGACCGGGCCGAACTGGAGGCCGTCGCGCGCCTCGCGGTCGAGCGGGACCTGCTCGTGGTCACCGACGAGGTGTACGAGCACCTGGTGTTCGCGGGGAGCCGCCACGAGCCGGTCGCGGGGCTGCCGGGCATGTGGGACCGGACGCTGTCGATCGGCTCGGCCGGGAAGACGTTCTCGGTGACCGGCTGGAAGATCGGGTGGGCCACCGGCCCGGCGGCGCTCGTGGACCGCGTCAAGGGCGTCAAGCAGTACCTGACGTTCGCGTCGGGCACCCCGTTCCAGTACGGGATCGCCGCGGCGCTCGGTTCGGGCCGGGAGTTCTACGACGGCTTCGTCGCCGACTACGCCGAGCGGCGCGACCTGCTGACCGCGGGCCTGGCCGCGCTCGGGTTCACCGTGTACGAGCCGCAGGGCACCTACTTCGTGACCACGAGCGCCGCGCCGCTGGGGTACGAGGACGGCATGGCGTTCTGCCTCGGCCTGCCCGAGCGGTGCGGGGTCGTCGCGATCCCGAACCAGGTGTTCTACGCGGACCCCGCGGCCGCGAGGCCGGAGGTCCGCTTCACCTTCTGCAAGCCCCGGGCCGTCCTGGAGGAGGGCCTGGAGCGCCTGCGCAAGGGCCTCTAAGGGACCGCCGGCCGCTAGAGGATCACCGACAGGAGCACGAAGAACACCACGAGCAGGATGATGACGGCCGCGCCGGTCACCAGGACGGCCGGCTCCTGCGACAGCGGCCGCTTGGCGGCCTGCTGCTGGTAGGACGGCTGCGCCTGGGGCGCGGGCTGGTAGTTCGTCTGCGGCGGCAGCATCTGCGGGGCCTGGACCGGCGGCTGGTGCGGCGCCTGCACGGGCGGGCGCGGGGCCGACATGTGCCCGGCGGGCGAGACGGGTCCGCCCGAGGTCGGGCGGGCCATCGACTGCTGGTCGGTCGGGGCCGGGCCGGAGGCGGCGCGCACGGCGCCCTCCACGACCACGGTCTCGGGCTGCTCGAACGTCTGCGGCGGCACGCCCAGCTTGGAGTGGATGAGCTGCGAGATCATCGGGATGCGCGAGGAGCCGCCGACGAGGAAGATCCCGACGAGGTCGGCCGGGTTCATGCGGGCGGAGCTGATGGCCCGCTGGAGGCAGTCGACCGTGCGCTCCAGGGGCGGGCGCGCGATGTCCTCGAACTCGGCGCGCGTCAGGTGCGCGTCGACTTCGAGCGCGGGCAGGTGGATGTCGGCGCTCGCGGTGCGCGACAGGGTCTCCTTGGCGCCGCGGACGTCCTCGTAGAGCATCCGGCGGTACCGGCGGTCGCGGTCGTCGGCGGGCGAGAGGAGCCGCTGCCAGTCGCTCTGGTGGGAGGCGCCGTAGGTCTTGCCCAGGTGCTCGACGATGCCGTGGTCGAAGTCGAGGCCGCCGATGTCGCCGATGCCCTCTTCGGCGAGGACCTCGAAGCCGGTCTGGGTGCGGCGCACCACGGTGGCGTCGAACGTGCCGCCGCCGAGGTCGTAGATCGCCAGCGAGCGGCCGGGCGGGACGGCGGTGCCGAGCACCGAGGTGAAGTACGAGGCCGCGGCGACCGGCTCGGGGATGAGCTGCGGGGCGGGCAGCCCGGCGAGGCGCGCGGAGTCGACCAGGATCGAGCGGCGGCGCTCGCCCCAGCGGGCGGGGTGGGTGAGCCGGACCTGGCCGGGCATCTGGCCGGCCTGGCGCTGGGCCTCCAGGGCCACCTGCTGGAGCACGTACGCGAAGACCTGGGGCACCGGGATCTCGGAGGTGCCCAGGAAGAGCGAGCCGTCGTCGATGCGGCGCTTCGGGTTGGGCTCGAACCGCGCGGGGTCCATGCGGGCGTTGCGCTCGGCGTCGCGTCCGACGAGCATGCGCCCGTCGGAGTTGTAGTAGACCGACGAGGGCAGGATCGGAGCGCCGTCGAACAGCAGCGGGCGTACGCGTCCGTCGGCCGAACGCAGCACGGCGACGGTGTTCGAGGTTCCGAAGTCGATTCCAAGCACGTGCATGTGAGAACTCCTTGTCTGGTGCACACCTTACTGGGCGCGTCCACCCCCGATGCGACCCGTTCGGTGTTCACGCGTCGCTCACGCACCGTTCGCACCCGCTTCGCACCGGTCGCGAGTCGGGTCTCACGTGCTCGCCCGCGCGGATCGGGGCCCGTGTTGTGTCACACTTCAAGGGGACGTCCGTGGCGGCCGCGGCCTCGCCGGGCCACACTTGGGGGTCCGCGTCGGGACGGCCGCGTCCTCGGACGGCGGCGCCGGGAAGGAACCGGCCAGGTCCCGGCGTTGTACGAAGCGAAAGCCCCAGGGTTCGGCGTGATCCGGGGGGACGCGCAGAGCGGCCGGGGCCGACCGGCCCGGCCGCGTGGGTCAGGGCAATGCTCAAAGGAAGTGCAGGGGAACATGGGCGACAGAATGCTGAGGGGCTCCCGTCTCGGCGCCGTCAGCTACGAATCGGACCGCAACACGGAGCTGGCGCCCCGCCAGACCCGTGATTACGTGTGCCCGCAGGGCCACCGCTTCGAGGTGCCGTTCGCCGTGGAGGCAGAGATCCCGCTCACGTGGGAGTGCCGTCTCGACGGGACGACCGCGAAGCTCGTCGACGGCGAGGAGCCGGAGACGAAGAAGGTCAAGCCGCCGCGCACCCACTGGGACATGCTGCTGGAGCGCCGGTCGATGGAGGAGCTCGAGGAGATCCTCGACGAGCGCCTGCAGGAGATGCGCGCCCGCCGCGGCGAGCGCTAGGCGCAGACGAGACTCACGGACCCTGGTCGATCGACCGGGGTCCGTTGTCGTATCTCTTGGGCTCGTCGTCGGGGAAGTCCGGGTTCGCCGCGGAGTCGCGCTCCTCGACCACCTCGCCGTCGATGACGTCGCCGCCGAAGCGCATGACCGGGGTCCGGGCGGCGATCCACCGGCCCAGGCCCCGGAAGACGAACCGGGTCGGCGGGAACAGCAGGAGCAGGCCGGCCAGGTCGGTCACGAACCCGGGGATGATGAGGCAGAACGCGCCCGCCAGCGCGTACCCGTTCGGCAGCTCCCGCGAGGGGTCGCCGCCGGAGTTGAGGTAGTCGCGGGCGGCCCGGAACGACTTCGCGCCGACGTACTGGATGAGCAGGATGCCGATGAACGTCGTGCCGATGAAGACCATCAGCGTGTAGCCGATCCCGATGAGGTAGGCCAGGCCGAAGAAGGCGGCGGCCTCGGAGACGAGCCACACCGCCAGCGCGAGCCTGAGTGCGAACGGGGCGCGCTTCGGTGCCTGCGGCGGCTGCTGGTGCGTCACCCTCCGATTGTGCCACGGGAGAAGAGGCGTCGCAGTTGCCGTGCGCGGTGGGCCACTCCCCACCGGGTCACGTTCCACAGTGCCTCGACCGTGATGGCGCCGTTCATCTTCGAGGCGCCGGCGCGGCGCTCGGTGAAGACGATGGGGACCTCGCGGATGGTGAAGCCCGCCTTGACCGCGCGCCAGGTGAGGTCGATCTGGAAGCAGTAGCCGACGGAGTTGACGGTCTCGAGTTCGAGCTTCTGGAGCGCGTCGAGGCGGTAGGCGCGGTAGCCCGCGGTGACGTCCTGGACCTTGAGGCCGAGCATGGCGCGGGTGTAGATCCCGGCGCAGCGCGAGAGCGCGAGCCGGTGCAGGGCCCAGTTCTCGACCGAGCCGCCGGGGATGTAGCGCGAGCCGAGGGAGACCTCGGCGCCGTCCTCGACGGCGGCGAGGAGGCGGGGCAGGTCGGCGGGGTCGTGGGAGCCGTCCGCGTCCATCTCGACGACGATGCGGTAGCCGCGTTCGGCGGCCCAGGCGAAGGCGGCGAGATAGGCCGCGCCGAGGCCCTGCTTCTCGGGCCGGTGGAGGACGTGGACGCGCTCGTGGGCCGCGGCGAGGGCGTCGGCGAGGTCGCCGGTGCCGTCGGGCGAGCTGTCGTCCACGATGAGCACGTCGATGCCGGGGCAGCCGGTGAGGGCGGCCTGGACGGTGGTCTCGATGTTGTCGCGCTCGTTGTAGGTGGGTATGGCCACAATGGCCGGACCGACATCGCTGCCGGGGACGTTCCGGTCCGGGGTTCGACTCATGTGGATGGTCTTTCTAGTGCTGGCTGCGGCGGTGCCTGAAATTGATGGCGATTGCGCAGGCCAGGGCCACCAGTGCCGCTCCGGTGAGGACCGCTTCAGGCAGGATACCCACTGCGGTGGCGGGAGTCGAGGCGTCGGAGAGGGTTAGGTCCGTTCGGATGACCGCGGCGGTGTTGAACTCGGTCGCCTGGGAGACCGCTCCGGTGTGGTCGGTGAAGCCGGAGACGCCGACGGTGGAGGCCATGAGGCCGTCGCGGCCGTGCTCGATGGAGCGGATCTGGACCATCGCGAGCTGCTGCTGGGCCTCGTTGGTGTCGAAGGTGGCGTTGTTGGTCTGCACGACCATGAGCTGGGCGCCGGCGAGGACGGAGTCGCGGGTCTCGGCGTCGAAGGCGATCTCGAAGCAGATGAGCCCGGAGACGTCGGTACCGGCGACGGGGATGACGCCCTCGCCGGTGCCGGCGGCGAAGCCGGCGACGTTGTCGAGGCCCTCGGACATGCGCGGGTCGATCCAGCCGGCGAGGGTGCTGAAGAAGTCCTTGTAGGGCACGTACTCGGCGAAGGGCACCGGGTGGCGCTTGGCGTACATGTGGACCGGGCCGTCCTGGGGGTCCCACACGATGCTCATGTTGGAGACGGTGCCGTCGTCGTTGTGGACGATGCCGCCGAGGACGATCGGCGCGCCGATGGCGAGCGCGGCCTGGCTGATGCGGTCGTACGCGTCCTGGTTCTCGATGGGGTCGATGTCGGAGGCGTTCTCGGGCCAGACCACGAAGTCGGGCTGCTCGGCGGTGCCCTCCCGCACGGCGTCGGCGAGGTCGAGCGTGGCCTCGACGTGGTTGTCGAGGACGGCGCGGCGCTGCTCGTTGAAGCCCAGGCCCAGGCGCGGAACGTTGCCCTGGACGACGGCGACGGTGACGGTGTCGCCCGCGGGGGCGGTGGCGCCGACCGGGAGCGCGAGGGGCGCGAGGGTGGCGACGGCGGCGGCCGCGACGAACGCGGCGGCCTTGCGGAGCCCGGCGCGGCGCCGGGTGGCGAGCGCGTGGCCCGCGACGAGGAGGAGTCCGCCGGTGAGGGCCACGACGAAGCTGAGGAGCGGGGCGCCGCCGAGCCAGGCGGCGAAGGCGGTGGGCGCGTCGGCCTGGCTGAAGGCGAGGCGGGCCCAGGGGAAGCCGCCGAAGGGCTGGCGGTCGCGCAGGGCCTCCTGGGCGACCCAGGCGACGCCGGTGAGCGGGGCCCAGGTCCAGCGGTGGCGGTCGATCAGGCGCGAGCAGACGGCGAGTCCGGCGCCGAGGAGGCCGGTGCCGAGCGCTTCGAGCGCGGAGAGGAACAGCCAGGGCCACTGGCCGACCTGCGTGGAGGACCACGACAGGAGCGGCAGGAAGAACGCCATGCCGTAGACGAAACCGATGCCGAGGCCGCCGCGCAGGCGCCTGCGGTGGACGGCAGCGCCGAACCCGGCGACGGAGACGGCCGCGAGGGGCCAGGCGCCGTAGGGCGGGAACGCGAGGACGGCGAGCAGGCCGGAGGCGAGCGCGAGCCCGAGCGCGGCGGGGAGGCTGAGGCGGCGCCCGAGGGGCGAGGCGACGAGGAGCGCGGGGCGGCGTCGGGGCGCGGGGCGGTCCGCGGCCGGGGGCGCGTCGCGGTCGTCGTCGATCACGGTGCTCAAGAAGGGCGCTCCTCGGTCGTGCGCTGGCCTGGTCTGCGACCGCGAGCGGCGCTCGCGGTCGACGGGCTCCAGCGTACTGCGGGGACGGCAAAGGGGCGTAGCTGTGTCCGGCTACGCCCCTCGCACGGGTTTCTCCCAGTCCCTGTACGGCCGGTGTCCCCTGCCGCGTTCACTGGTGATCTTCGGACCAACTCGCACCCGTCTGGCTGAGCGTCTACGAGCTGTTGTCTAGGGATCACCTGCATCCGCCGCGGGTCCACCACCGGCGACCGGCCCGCCTTCCTCCGCCGACCCCCGCGATCTGGACCTGGCCGCCGGTGACAGTGCGGCCGCGCTGCCACCTTGTCCAGTCTGCGTGGGAGCAAAGCAAGTCGAGTCGCCCCCGACGTTCGGCGGGCCACCGTTTCAGGTCTTCCGCCGAGGACCAGACCACCGTAAGCCAAACAGCGCCGAGGGCGTCGACCGGGTCGGAATTTTGGTCCAGCAATTTTTCTCGCGTCAGGGCCGGCGCGGCCCCGGGGCCAGGTCAGGCGCGCTCGTGGACGAGTGTTCCGTCGGCCACCGTGCGCAGGCACACCGGGTCGGGGACGCCGGGATCACTCAAGTCGGGGAGCCGCCCGCCGGTGAGGTCCCACACGGTGAAGTTGGCGCGGGTGTTCGGCACGAGCGACCCGGCGTCGTCGATCCCCAGGGCCCTCCAGCCGCCCCTGGTGGCCGCGGTGAACGCCGCGGCCATCGGGAGGCGGGAGACGGGGTTCCAGTGGCGCACGGCGGCTCTCACGCCGCCCCAGGGGTCCAGCGCGGTCACCGGGGAGTCGGAGCCGAACGCGAGGGGGACGCCGACGCCCGCGAGGCGCGAGAGCGGGTTGGCCGCCAGCGCGCGGTCGCGGCCGAGGCGGGCGGCGTACATGCCGCCGGGGCCGCCCCACGCGGCGTCGAACGCGGGCTGGACGGAGGCGTGGACGCCGTGGTGGACCATGCGGGCGATGAGCCCGGCGTCGAGGAGTTCGGCGTGCTCGATGCGGTGGCGGGCGTGGCGGATGGCGTCGAGGCCGAGTTCGCGCTCCACAGCGTCGAGGCCGCCGAGGACGTTGGCGATGGCGCCGTCGCCGATGGCGTGGAAGGCGGCCGACAGGCCCGCGCGGTGGGCGGCGCGCAGGTGGGCGGCGACGTCGTCGGCGGTGAGGTATTCGGCGCCGAAGGTGTCCTCGTCGGCGTAGGGGGTGCGCAGGAACGCGGTGCGGGCGCCGAGGGAGCCGTCGGCGGAGAGGTCGCCGCCGGCGCCGTGGGCGCCGAGGTCGCGGGCCTTCTCGGCGGCGCCGAGCTCGCCCCACCAGCCGTAGACGCCGGGGTTGCCCGGTTCCTTCCCGAGGGCGACGAGGCCGGAGAACTCGGCTTCGGCGAGGGGGTCGGCGTCGGCGGGGATGGCCATCTCGGCGAGGGCGGCGATGCCGAGGGACGCGGCGTGCGCGAGGCCGGCGCGGGCGGTGTCGAGGCGCTGGGCGACGGGGATCGCGGCGTTGACGGTGGCGCGGGCGGCGCGGTGGGCGGCGCGGGTGAGGAGCCCGGAGGGGTCGAAGCCGTCGAGGGCGGCGAGGCCGGGCTGCTCGGCGAGGAGGCGCGGTCCGGCGACGCCGATGTGGCCGCAGGTGCGCGAGAGGTAGGCGAGGCGCCCGCCCGCGGCCCGGTCGAGGGCGGCGGCCGAGGGCGGGGCGGGGTCGTCCCAGGCGGTCTCGTCCCAGCCGTGGGCGAGGACGATCGCGTCCGCGGGGAGCGCGGCGGCGAACGCGGCGACCCGGTCGAGGACGGCGGCGGCCGAGGGCAGGCCCGCGAGGTGGAGGCCGGTGAGCGAGGCCCCGGTGCCGGTGAGGTGGACGTGCGAGTCCACGAACGCCGGGGTCACCAGGGCCCCGTCGAGGTCGACGGTGCGGTCGGCGGCGGGCGCGTCGGCGCCCTCGCCGATCCAGGCGATGCGGTCGCCGTCGGTGAGCAGGGCGGTCGCGTCCCGGTGGGTCGGGCTGGCGACCCGCCCGCCCCGCCACAGGGTGCGTTCGCGACGCTCGGTGTTCTCGAGGAGGCTCATGCCCCCAATGATGTCAGTCGGCCGGGTGCAGGACGCGGTGGAGGAAGCTGCGCGCCCGCTCGGTCTTGGGCGCGGTGAGGACCTCGGCGGGCGGCCCCTGCTCGACGATGACGCCGCCGTCGAGGAACAGGACCCGGTCGGCGACCTCGCGGGCGAAGGCCATCTCGTGGGTGACCACGAGCATCGTCATGCCCTCGGCGGCGAGCCCCTTCATGACCTCCAGGACCTCGCCGACGATCTCGGGGTCGAGGGCGCTGGTGGGCTCGTCGAAGAGCATGAGGCGGGGTTTGACGGCGAGCGCGCGGGCGATGGCGACGCGCTGCTGCTGCCCGCCGGAGAGCTGCGCGGGCCTGGCGTCCTCCTTGCCCTCGATGCCGACCTCGGCGAGGAGGCGCCGGGCCTCGGCGACGGCCTCGGCCTTGGGGGTCTTGCAGACCCGCCGCTGCGGGATGACGAGGTTGTCGAGGATCGTCATGTGGCTGAACAGGTTGAAGTGCTGGAAGACCATGCCGATGTCGCGGCGGGCGAGGTCGAGGTCGGCGTCGGGCGCGGTCATGTCGTGCCCGGCGGCGGTGATCGCGCCCTCGGTGGGCTCCTCCAGGAGGTTGACGCAGCGCAGGAGCGTGGACTTGCCGGAGCCGGAGGGCCCGATGAGGCACACCACCTCGCCCTCGGCGATCTCCAGGTCGATGCCGCGCAGGACCTCGTTGTCGCCGAAGCGCTTGCGCAGTCCCTCGATGCGGACGATGGGGGCGGTCATCGCTTGTCCTCCCGGTTCTCGAGGCGGCGGGCGAGCAGGCCCAGCGGGATGGTCAGCAGCAGGTAGAGCAGGCCGCCGACGAGCAGCGGGGTGGCGTTGGCGGTGTCGGTGAGCTCGTTGCGGGCGAACTTGGACAGCTCCATCGTGGCGGTGGTGACGCCGAGGACGAACACGAGGGAGGAGTCCTTGGTGAGCATGACGAGCTCGTTCGTCAGCGGGGGCACGACGATCCGCAGCGCCTGCGGGAGGACCACGGTGACCATGGTGCGGGTGTGGCTCATGCCGAGGGAGCGGGCGGCCTCGACCTGTCCCTTGGGGACGGCCTGGATGCCGGCGCGCACACTCTCGGCGATGTAGGCGGAGGAGGTGAGGCCCAGGCCGATCGCGACCTGCCCGTAGACGCCGCCGGGGTACTGGATGCCCGGGAACGCCTGCGGGACGCCGAAGCCGACGAGGAAGAGCACGAGCAGCGCGGGCAGGCCGCGGAAGACCTCGACGTAGGCGGTGGCGAACCACCGGTAGGGACCGAACGCGGAGACGCGCATGAGCGCGATCGGGATGCCGACGACCATGCCGAAGGCGAACGCGAGGACGGTGTAGACGATCGTGTTCCAGAACGAGGTCCACACGTCCGGGAACATGTCGGCCGCGATGTCGAACTGGAGGAACGAGGCGGCGATCCGGTCCCAGTCGGCCGCGAAGGCGAGCACCGCGACGACGGCGACGATCGCGGCGTACTGGAGGGTGCGCGCGAGGCGCCGCCGCCCGCGGGCCGTCATGCGGGCGCCTCGGGCGGGGGCGGTGTCGGTGGCGGTGTCCACTACTGGTCGAGGTCCCCGGTGTAGGGCTCGCCGATCCACTTCTCGTACAGCTCCGCGTAGGTGCCGTCCGCGAAGACCTCGTCGAGCATCGTGTCGACCTCGTCGAGCAGTTCGGTGTCGTCCTTCTGGACGGCGAAGCCGTAGTGCTCGGCGGTCTCGATGGTCTGCACGAGGGCGAGGTCGGTCGCGGTCGCGATCATCTCGTTCCAGGTGGCGAGGTCGGCGATGCTGGCCTGCACGGACCCGGCGGTGAGCGCGGAGGCGATGTCGCCCATGGACTCGAAGGCGACGACCTCGTAGCCGTACTGCTCGGCGTTGTCGTTGGCGTACGCCTCGCCGGTGGAGCCGGACTGGACGGCGACCTGGAGCCCGTCGAGGTCCTCCAGGGCGGCCACGGCCGAGCCGGCGGGCACCACGAGGGCCTGGTCGGCGCGGTAGTACGCCTGGGACATGCCCATGGCGGCCTGGCGCTCCTCGGTGATGGAGAGGCCGGCGGCGGCGATGTCGCACGTGCCGGCGTTCAGGGCCTCGCCCGAGGAGATCGAGTCGAAGCTGATCTCGACGACCTCCACGGTCTGGTCGAGGCGCTCGGCGAGCATGTTCATGAGGTCGATGTCGAAGCCCGCGTACTCGCCGTCCTCGGAGAACTCGAAGGGTTCGAAGGGGACGTTGGTGCACACGGTGAGCGTGCTGTCGTCCTCGGCACCGGACGAGCATGCGGCGGCGAGCCCGGTCCCGATCAGGGCCAGGGCGGCCGCGGCGCGGCGGGTGTGGTTGTTCACCTGAAGGCTCCTCGTAGTTGGCGTTCGCGCCGATCATTCCGGTCGGACCCTCCCATAGTTGTGCCACCTGGTCCGCAATGTGGCAGGTTTCGCAGTACGGGCGGGGTGAATCGCCGATGGCCCGCGGTGTCGTCCGCGCATGAGAGAGTGGTGCGCATGCTGATGCTCATCGACGCCGCGTCACTGTGGTACCGCGCCTACTACGGGCTCCCCTCCTCGATCAAGGCCCCGGACGGGCGGCGCTCGGGGGCGGTGCGGGGCTTCTTCGACGGCCTGGCGGTCCTCTCGAAGCGCTTCTCCCCCACCGGGATGGTGTGCTGCCTCGAAGGGAACTGGCGTCCGCAGTGGCGCCTGGACCTCATGCCCGGCTACAAGGCCGACCGGGCGCTCCCCGACGGCGCCGAGGACACCCCCGAGGGCCTCGACGACCAGGTGGCCGCGATCGAGGCGCTGCTGCCGGCCCTGGGGATCGCCACCGCGGCGCACCCGGACTACGAGGCCGACGACGTCATCGCCACGCTCGCCTCGCGCACGGCCGAGCCGGTCCTGGTGGTCACCGGCGACAGGGACCTGTTCCAGCTCGTCGACGACGAGCGCGAGCGCAAAGTCGTGTACCTCGCGAAGGGCATCTCGAAGGCGGAGCTGTTCGACGGCGAGGCCGTCGCCACCAAGTTCGGCGTCAGCCCCAGCCACTACGTGGACTTCGCGGTCCTGCGCGGCGACCCCTCGGACGGGCTGCCCGGCGTCAAGGGCATCGGCGCCAAGACCGCGGTCGCGCTCGTGAACGCCTACGGCGGCATCGCGGGGCTCAGGGCCGCCGCGGCCGACCCGGCCTCGGAGGTCCCGGCCCGCCAGCGCGCGGCCGTGACCGACTCGGCCGACTACCTCGACCGGGCGGTGCGCACGTCGACCGTGGCCGCCGACGTCGACGTCCCGGTGGTCGACGCGGCGCTCCCGGCCGCGTGGAAGGACCCGGCTGCGGTCGCGGCGCTCTCGGAGGAGTGGAACGTGGGCTCGGCCCTGCAGCGGTTCGCGGACGCGATCGGGCAGGACTAGGGGCCCGGCGGCGCGAACCGGCCCGTCGCGGCCGAGACATCGGGCCGCCCGCGTCGGGGAGGCCCGGTCCGGCCGCGTCGGGCGGCCGGGCCGAGCGCGTTAGACGTCGGCGACCACGCCGCGGCGGATCGCGTCCACCGCTTCGAACGCCGCGTCGGCGAGCTTGTTGGAGGACTCGGTGCCGATGAACCGCGCGGCCGTGCCCATCTGGTGCAGCAGGTCGGCGGTGCGGCGGGCCCAGCGGACGAAGTCGCCGCCGGGCATCGGCCACGGGCCGTCGGCCGCGGCGAGGGCCTTGGACAGCTCCTCGCCCTTGGTCCACCGGTAGATCGGCCAGGCCAGGCCCAGCTGCGGGCGGGAGATGAGCGCGAGGCCGCGCTGGTTCTCGGCGCGGCGGATGGCCTCCCAGCGCCGCGCGGTCTTGGCGACGAGCTCGGTGATCTGGCCGGGGACGGCCACGAAGAACTCGTCCTCCTCGAAGCGGGACTCGTAGATGACCGTGGAGGCGATGGCCGCGAGGGACGCGGGGTCCAGCCCCTCCCAGATGCCGTCGCGCAGGCACTGGGCCACGAGCAGGTCGGTCTCCACGAAGAGGTTGCGCAGCAGCCGGCCGGACTCGGTGACGGTCTCGCCCTCGAGGTACCCGAACTCGGTGAGGACCTCGCGCACGGCCGTGAACTGGCGGGCCAGCGAGTGCTCGCGGCGCTCGGAGCGGCGCCGCAGCGTCTCCTCCTCGCGGCGCAGGCGCGACCACCGGGAGGCGTGCACGGTGTGCTGCCCGGCGTCAGGGCAGGTGCGGCACGGGTGGTTCTTGACCTCGTCGCGCAGGCGCGCGATCTCGGGGGTCTCGGCGGCGCCGCCGCGGCGGGTCGGGCGGGACCGGTCCCGGGTGGCCTCGCGCAGGCTGGAGGCGAGGTCGCTGCGGGACTTGGGGTCGCGGCGGTCGAAGCGCTTGGGCATGCGGAGCTTGGTGACCACTTCGAGGCCGCCGTCGAACGCGGCGGTCTCGACCGTGCCGGCCCAGCCGTCGGCGGTGAGCACGGCCCAGCGCGGGTCGTGGTGGCGCGAGCCGCCGGTGGGGCGCAGGAACACGGCCCAGCCGGTGCGCTTGCCGCGGGAGATCCACACGACGTCGCCGCCGCGCAGCCCCTCCAGGTTGGTGCGGGCCTCGTCGCGCAGGGCGCCCTTGCGGCGCTTCTGGTTCGCGCGCTCGGCCTGCGAGAGCTCGTGCGTCATCTCGAAGTACGCGAGGAAGTCGCCCTTGTGGCACTCGGCGCCCTTGGCGGCCTCGGCCGCGCGGCGCCCGAGCGAGCGGGCCTGCTCGGCGATGTGGACGGCCTCGGAGTCCGATTGGAACTGCGCGAACGAGGAGGCCAGGACCTCTTGGGCGCGTTCGACTCCGGCGGCGCCGATGAGGTTCACGGCCATGTTGTACGAGGGCGCGAACGAGGAGTTGAGCGGGTAGGTGCGCTTGGAGGCGAGCCCGGCGAGCTCCTTGGGGCGCACGTCCTCGGCCCAGACGGTGACCGCGTGGCCCTCGATGTCGATGCCGCGGCGCCCGGCGCGCCCGGTGAGCTGCGTGTACTGGCCGGGGGTGAGCATGACGTGGTCGGAGCCGTCGTACTTGATGAGCCGCTCCAGGACCACCGAGCGGGCGGGCATGTTGATGCCCAGCGCGAGGGTCTCGGTGGCGAACACGGCCTTGAGGAGGCCGCGCTCGAACAGCTTCTCGACGACCTCCTTGAACACCGGCAGGAGCCCGGCGTGGTGGGCGGCGATGCCGGCGGCGAGGCCGGCGAGCCACCGGTCGAAGCCGACGGCGTCGAGGTCGGCGGGGTCGATGTGGGCGACCGAGGCGGTCGCGTAGTCGACGATCTCGTCGCGTTCGCGCCCGTCGGTGAGGCGCAGGCCGGCGCGCACGCACTCGTCGACGGCGGCGTCGCAGCCGGCGCGCGAGAAGATGAAGTAGATCGCCGGGAGCAGCGCGGCCTGGTCGAGGCGGGAGACGACGCGGCCGCGGTCCACATGGGGCCGTCCGCGGCGGCGCCCGCCGCCCTGGCGCTCGCCGCGCTCGCGCATGCGGGCGTCCTTCTTGAGCAGGTCCTTGGAGACGAAGTCGCCGTCGGGCTCGAACAGGTCGAGCAGGGCGCCGCCGATCATCATGTGCTGCCACAGCGGGACCGGGCGGGTCTCGGAGACGACGACCTCGGTGGAGCCGCGGACGCTCTTGAGCCAGTCGCCGAACTCCTCGGCGTTGGAGACCGTGGCCGACAGCGAGACGACCCGGACCTCCTGCGGGAGCTCGATGATGATCTCCTCCCAGACGGCGCCGCGGAAGCGGTCGGCGAGGTAGTGGACCTCGTCCATGACCACGTACCGCAGCCCCTGGAGGGTGGGCGAGCCCGCGTAGATCATGTTGCGCAGGACCTCGGTCGTCATGATGACGATCGGGGCCTCGCCGTTGACGACCGTGTCGCCGGTGAGCAGGCCGACGTTCTCGGCGCCGTGGGCGGCGACGAGGTCGTTGTACTTCTGATTCGACAGCGCCTTGATGGGCGTGGTGTAGAAGCACTTGCGGCCCTCGGCGAGCGCGAGGTGGACCGCGAACTCCCCGACCACGGTCTTGCCGGCGCCCGTGGGGGCACAGACGAGGACGCCGTGGCCGGATTCGAGGGCGCGGCAGGCCCCGACCTGGAAGTCGTCGAGTTCGAACGGGTAGTCCCCCGCGAATGCCGCCAGCTGGGGCCATTGCCGGCGTGCCTGCGCGGCAGCGTGGCGTTCGGCCGGGGAGCGGTCGTCGGCGTAAGGCACGTCGGCGTTAACCATGGCCCCAACACTAGTCCAGACGCGACGACGCTCGCGAGTCAGAAATGCGCACGGGCCCGACTAGCGCGTTCCGGCAACACGCCAGCGCACCCGGCTGTGACGACGCCTACACGGCCGGGTATCGTCCCGGTTGTGCACCGTGATTCCTCACCAGGAGACGACGATGCGGGACGCGGAGGGGTCGACGCGGTCCTGTTCGACTTCCACGGCACCTTGGCGCAGCTCGAACCCTTGACCCGGTCGGTCGCTCTGGCCTCCGAGGCGTGCGGCCGACAGCTCTCGCCGCTCGCGGTGACCGCCTTGGCGGACGCCATCGGCGCGCAGGGCTGGCTCGGTTCGGGCATGGAGCCCCGGGTGCGGCCCCACTTCGCTGAGGCGTGGGCCGACAGGGACCTCGACGAGGACGCCCACCGCGAGGCGTTCACCGAGCTCGCGGCCCAGGCGCACGGCGTGTTCGACGGGCTCGCCGACGCCCTGTACGACCGGCTGGCCTCGCCCGAGGGGTGGGTGGCCTTCGCCGACACGTTCTCGACCCTGGTCTCGCTGAAGGCGCAGGGGTATCCGATCGCGCTGGTGTCCAACATCGGCTTCGACGCCCGCCCGATCCTGCGGCGCCTGGGCATCGACCGGTTCATCGACGCGTGGGTGCTGTCCTACGAGGTCGGCTTCTGCAAGCCGGACGAGAAGATCTTCTACTCGGCGTGCCACGCGCTCGACGTGGAGCCGGGCCGGGTGCTCATGGTCGGCGACACGATGGCCGACGCGGGCGCGGCCCGGATCGGGGCGCGCTGCTACCTGGTGCCGCACGCCGAGGCGGGCCGGTCCGTGGGGCTGGACGCGGTGCTGCGCCTGGTGCGCGGCTGCTGAGACGGGACGTCGAAGGGCCCCGGGGCGGATGCTCCGGGGCCCTTCACTGTCGCTCGGCCGTCGTCCTCAGGGGACTCAGGTGATGTCGTCGTAGCCGTCGACGCGCCTGCCGAAGCGGTTGCGGCGCTCGTTCTCGGCCGGGTAGTCCTCGTCGTCCAGGCCTCCCGCGCGGATCGAGGTCGCCGATTCGACGTCGTCGGAGGCGCCGATGTCGCTGGCCTCCTCGTCGTCCCAGTCCTCCTCGTCGGTGATGCCCTTGCGCTTGTCGTTGAGATGGGCGACGATGAGCGCGAGTCCGTAGAGGAACAGCATGCAGATCGCGAGCGCGGTCATGCCGAACGGGTCGGGGGTGGGGGTGAAGATCGCGGTGAAGATGAAGCTCACCACGACCACGATCCGCCACCAGCCGCGCATCCGCTTGGCCGTCACCAGGCCCATCACGTTGAGCATCAGCATGATCAGCGGGAACTCGAATCCGATCCCGAAGACCACCATCACCGTGAGGTAGAAGTTGATGTACTCCTCGAGGTTCAGCGCGATCGTGAATCCTGTGCCCTCTTGGAGCACCATGATGAACTGGATGCCGTGGCTGACCACGAAGTACGCGAGGAGCGCGCCGCCGAGGAACAGCGGTGCGGCGATCCCGATGAACGTGTAGGCGTACCGGCGCTCGTTGCGGTGCAGACCGGGGGCGATGAACGCCCAGAGCTGGTACAGCCAGATCGGGGAGGTCGCGACCAGGCCCATGTACAGCGAGACCTTGAGGTACAGCGCGATGTGCGAGGCCGGCGAGTTCAGGGTGAAGTTGCACAGCACCTGCTCGCTGTCCTCGACGTTCGCGCCCGAGGTGTTGCAGTACGGCTGGGCGAGGAACTCGATGGCCTGCTTCGAGAAGACCAGGCCCAGCGCGGTGCCGATCAGGATCACCAGGACCGCGATCATCAGACGCGAGCGCAGGTCCATGAGGTGCTCCATGAGCGTCATGGAGCCGTCTGCGGCGCGCTGGAACTTGGTCTGGCGTTTCCTGCCTCGGCGCCGCGGTGGTTCGTCCGTCATGTCCGTAACGGCCGTGACCGTCTTAGCGCGTCTGCTTGCGGTCGACGGATTCGCCGTCGATCACGGTCTCGTTGACGGGCGCCGGCGGCTCGAGCGGCTCGCGCGTGTGCTTGGGCTCGGCGCGGACGTCGCCGTCCTTCTCGGGGTTGGTCGAGTCCGACTTCATGGCCTCGGTCTCGGACTTCAGGATGCGCATGGAGCGACCCAGACCGCGGGCCATGTCCGGGAGCTTCCGGGAGCCGAACACCAGCAGGATGACAACGACGAGAATGATGATGTGCCAGGGCTTGAGTGCACCCATTGTTCGGTCCCTCCGGATATGTGTCGGTGACGTTAACCATCGTATGCCTCCGTGGAGGCCGCCGCCACGGAGCCTGAGACCGGGTTCACCCCGTGGTCACCGTTGGTAGGCGCGGCTACGACATCGTCGAGCCGGACAAGCATGACCGACGTTTGACACTTCCGTCAACACTGGAGCCTTCGGGATCGCCGATCTTTATCAGAATGTGGCGAGTGCGACCGGACGGTGTCACTTCTCGGGCAGGGCGGCGGTCGTGCGCTGCACTTCCGCCAGCGTCAGGTTCAACCGTTCCTGCAGCTCCTGAGCCTCTTCGGCCCGCTCCTGGACGCGTTCGAGCCCGTGTCCCAGTTGTTTCAGCCCGCCGAGGAGGCGCCACGCCGCGACGGCGAGGAGCACCAGTCCGGCGAGTGCCAGCACGACCGATATCGCCCAGATCATCGGGCCATTCTAAGCCGACGCGGGGCCGGGTCAGGCCGCCGGGGCGTACCGGTCCAGCGCCGAGCGCGCGGTCTGGCGCACCGACTCGCGCAGTTCGGCCGGGGCCACCACCTCGGCCTCGCCGCCGAGGCCGAGCACGAAGCGGCGGGCCCAGTCGAGGTCGCGCACGCGCATGACGACGCGGCGGCGCCCGTCGGGCTCGCCGACGACCTCCTCGCACGGGTAGGAGTCGGAGACGCCCTTGGCGCCGGCGCCGAGCAGGAGTTCGATGCGCGGCAGCTCGGAGGCGAGGAACGCGGTCGGCGCGGGCTGGTTGGTCAGGCGCAGCGGCTCGGAGGGCTCGTCGAGCTCGGTGCAGGCGTCGATCCGGTCGATGCGGAACTGGCGGATCTCCCCCGCGGTGCGGCACCAGGCGCGCAGGTAGGCGTGGCCTTCGGCGACGACGATCTCGATGGGGTCGACGACCCGCTCAGAGGTGGTGTCGCGGTGCGCGGAGTAGTAGGTGATGCGCGCGGCGTGCCCGGAGGCGACGAGCGCGGCGTACTTCTCGGCCTGCGGGTCGGTGACGGTGTCGCGCACGGTCACGTCGGCCGGGGCCTCGCCCGCGGCGGCGGCGAGCTTGTCGAGCGCCGAGGCGATGGCGCCGCGGTCGCCGACCCCGGGCGTGTCGGCGAGGACCCGCAGGGCCACCGAGAGCGCGAGCGCCTCGTGGGCGGCGAGGCGGACCGGGCGGTCCATGCCGGCGGCGAACAGGACGCGGACGGCGTCGGCGTCGAAGGCGATGTCGATGAGGTCGCCGGGGCCGTAGCCGGGCAGGCCGCACATCCACAGCATGGTCAGGTCGGCCTGGACCTGCTCGGCGTCGACGCCGAAGTCGGCGGCGATCTCGTGGATCGGCACCCCGCCGGGGCGCGCGACCAGGTACGGGACGAGGTTGAGCAGGCGTGCGAGACGGTTGGTGGTCATGTCAGGACTCCTCCTCGTCGGCGAGGGCTTGCAGGCAGGCGACGGTCTCCTTGACCAGTTCGGGCGGGTCGACCACGAGCACGTCGGCGCCGAAGGACGCGAGCCAGGCGGCGGTCGGGGCCGTCTCGGTGAAGGAGAAGCAGACCTGGTCGCCCTCGGCGGTGCGCGGCCCGATCTGGTCGGCGCGGCGGCGCACGCCCCACGCCCGCTTGGGGCGGACGAGGACGGTGGCGCGGACGGGCTGCTGGCGGGCCTCGGACTCGGAGGCGAACGCGAGGACGTCGACGTCCGCGGGGATCGTGTAGGCGCCTTCGGGACCGGTGAGGCGGACCTTCCCGGAGATGCGCGAGAGCCGGAAGCACCGCTGGGCGTTCCGCTCCAGGTCGAGGCCGGCGACGTACCAGCGCCCGCGCCAGGCGGCGCAGCCCCAGGGCTGGATGCGGCGCTGCTGCGCGGACTCGTCGCGCGAGCCCAGGTAGTCGAAGACGACGGCGCGGCGGGCGGCGATGGCCTCGAAGAACGGCGAGAGGGCGGCCTCGGCGCCGGGCAGGGACTTCACGGTCGCGGTGGCGGCGTGCGACTCGACGTCGATCCCGGCGGCACGCAGTTTGAGCAGGGCCTCGGCGCTCCCGGACTGGAGCTCGGGCTGCTGCCACAGGCGCGCGGCGGCCGCGACGGCGGCGGCCTCGGCGTCGGTGAACTCGATCTGCGGCAGCTCGAAGTCCGAGCGGGCGATCCGGTAGCCGGGCTCGCCGTCGGCGAGGTAGTCGACGCCGGACTGGAGCGGGATGCCGATGCGGCGCAGTTCGGCCTTGTCGCGCTCGAACTTGCGCTGGAACGCCTCGTGCGCCTTCTTGTCCTCGAGGTCGTGCTCGTATCCGGGCACGGTCCGGGCGATCCTGCCGGCGGTCTGGAAGCGCCGCGAGGACAGCAGGCAGAGCACCAGGTTCACCAGTCGTTCAGTGCGATCGTTGGACACCCGCCCAGCCTATGCCAGCGCCTGAGCGGCCCGCCAGCACGCCCGGCGCCCGCGGTCCGGGGCGCCGCGCGCGGGACCGGGGGGTACGGCGTCGGGCGCCGGTTCGCCATGCCCCGCAAGCGCCCCCCGGGCCGTTCGCGGCCCCTTTGATAGTGTCCGGGCGTGATCAGATGGCGATACGGGACCGTCACCGGCGTGCGCGGCGGCTGGCGCGGCTGCACCGAGCTGGAGGTCGACGTCGAGGCCCGCGAGGGCGAGGACGCGTACTCGGCGCGGGGCCTGGCGTACGACCAGCTCGTGGGGGTCCCCGAGGTCGGCGACCGGGTCCTGCTCAACTGCAACGCCATCGCCAAGGGCCTGGGCACGGGCGGGTACGCCCTGGTCATCGCCGTCCCCGACCGGCTCCCGGCCGACGTCGACGGGCCGGGGCACATCGTCAAGGCCCGGTACACGCCGATGCAGGCGATGCGCCTTGCCGTCGACGAGGACGACTCGCCGTACCGCGCGGCGGTGGAGGACTGCGAGGACCTCGGCGGGATGCCGGTGGTGGTCGCGGACCTGCACTCGGCGCTCGCGCCGGTCCTGGCGGGGATCCACGCGACCGCGCCCGACGCGAAGGTCGCGTACGTGATGACCGACGGCGGGTCGCTCCCGGCGTGGTTCTCGCGGCAGCTCGACCAGCTCTCGGACCGGATCCGCACGGTGGTCACCGCCGGGCAGTGCTTCGGCGGGGACCTGGAGGCGACGAACATCCACAACGCGCTCATCGCGGCGCGCACGGTCGGCGGCGCCGACATCGCGATCGTGGCCCAGGGCCCGGGCAACCTCGGCACCGGCACGGTGTGGGGCTTCTCCGGGACCGCCGCGGGCGAGGCGGTCAACGCGGCCTCGGTCCTCGGCGGCCGGCCGGTCGCCTCGCTGCGGATCTCCGAGGGCGACGCGCGCGAGCGCCACCGCGGCGTCTCGCACCACTCGATGACCGCGTACGGCAAGGTCGCGCTCGCCGCGGCCGACATCCCGGTCCCCGACGAGCTCCCCGCCGACCTGGAACCGAAGATCCGGGCCCAGCTCGCCGAGCTCCCCGAGCGCCACCGCCAGATCGAGATCGACTGCTCCGGCCTGGCCGAGGCCATGCAGGCCCTCCCGGTCAGGCTCTCCACCATGGGCCGCGGCCTCGACAAGGACCGCGTCTACTTCATCGCCGAAGCCGCGGCGGGCCGCCACGCGGCCCAGATAGCCAAGCGCCGCGACTGACCCTCCCCGGTCACCGACCTCCGACGCTCCCGCGACCGGCTTCAGCTCCCCTTCAGCAACCCCGAGCTAGCGTCGAAGCCGGGGGCGCCTGACGCGCCCCGACCATGAGGCGTGCCCCCGCCAAATCGCCTCGGTTCCGGTTTCAGCTCCGCTTCAGGTTCCCCGAGTTAGCGTCGAAGCCGGGGGCGCCTGACGCGCCCCGACCATGAGGCGTGCCCCCGCGAAATCGCCTCGGTTCCGGCTTCAGCTCCGCTTCAGGTCTCCCGAGCTAGCTTCGAAACCGGGGGCCCTTTCCCAGCGCCGGACCGCACCTGCGGCATGCCCTAGAGCACGAACAGCACCAGCAGCCAGACGCCCACGACGCCCGCCAGGGCGAGGGCGAGGGCCCAGGTCGGGACCGAGTACTCGCCGCGCCTGTTGCGGGCGATCTCGTCGCGGATGCGGGCCTTGCGCTTCTCGGTGGCGGCCACGGGGTCGAACGAACCGAGCAGGCCGGACCTGCCGGCCTGCTCGCGTCCACCCGGCCGCCGCTCGGCGGCCGTGTCGGTCTCGGGGTTCTCGGTCTCAGGGGTGTCGGGCACGGTTCATGCTCACATGCTGGCGATGAGCTTGTCCACCCGCTCGTCCCGCGAGCGGAACGGGTCCTTGCACAGCACGGTCCGCTGCGCCTGGTCGTTGAGCTTCAGGTGCACCCAGTCGACGGTGAAGTCGCGCCGCTTCTCCTGCGCCTTGCGGATGAACTCGCCGCGCAGCCGCGCGCGCGTGGTCTGCGGCGGCACTTCCTTCGCCTCGAAGACCTCGACGTCGTGCGTGATCCGCTCGGCCTCGCCGCGCTTCTCCATCAGGTGGTGGAGCCCGCGCCCGCGCCGGATGTCGTGGTAGGCGAGGTCGAGCTGGGCGACGCGTGGGCTCGACAGCGGCAGGCCGCGCTTCTCGCGGTACCGCTCGATGAGCTTGTACTTGGCGACCCAGTCGATCTCGCGCGAGATCGTGTCGAGGTTGCCGTCCTCGACGGCCTGGAGGACCCGGCCCCACAGCTCGATGACGCGCTTGGTGGTCGCGTCGGCGCCGCGCTGGTCGACGAAGTCCATGGCCTTCTCGAGGTACTCGCGCTGGATGTCCAGTGCGGACGCCTCGCGGCCGCTCGCCAGGCGCACCAGGCGCTTCCCGGTGGTGTCGTGGCTGATCTCGCGGATGGCCCGGATCGGGTTCTCCAGGGTGAGGTCGCGCATCGTCACGCCGGTCTCGATCATCCGCAGCACCAGGTCGGCCGAGCCGATCTTGAGCAGCGTGGTGATCTCGTTGATGTTGGAGTCGCCGACGATGACGTGGAGGCGGCGGTACCGCTCGGCGTCGGCGTGGGGCTCGTCGCGGGTGTTGATGATGGGGCGCGAGCGGGTGGTCGCGGAGGAGACGCCCTCCCAGATGTGCTCGGCGCGCTGGGAGAGGCAGAAGCGGGCCCCGCGCGGGGTCTGGAGGACCTTGCCGGCGCCGCAGATGAGCTGCCGGGTGACCAGGAACGGGATGAGGACCTCGGCGAGGCGCCCGAACTCGCCGTGGCGGCTGACGAGGTAGTTCTCGTGGCAGCCGTAGGAGTTCCCGGCGGAGTCGGTGTTGTTCTTGAACAGGTAGATGTCGCCGGCGATGCCCTCGTCGTGGAGGCGCTTCTCCGCGTCGATCATCAGGCCCTCGAGGATGCGCTCCCCGGCCCGGTCGTGCTTGACCAGGTCCTCGACGGAGTCGCATTCGGGGGTGGCGTACTCGGGGTGGGAGCCCACGTCGAGGTAGAGGCGGGCGCCGTTGCGGAGGAACACGTTGGAGGAGCGGCCCCAGGAGACCACGCGCCTGAAGAGGTATCGGGCCACTTCGTCCGGAGACAGGCGGCGCTGTCCCCTGAAGGTGCAAGTGACCCCGTATTCGGTCTCCAGTCCGAAAATGCGCCTGTCCATGTCGAAACCCTACCCCGATTCTTATGAGGAGAACACCCCTCGCGGTCGAACGGTTTCGCTCCGCGACGGGCGTGTTGACGGTGTTCGCACGGTCGCGGGGGCTCGCGGGCCCCCGCGACCGTCCACTTGCGTGCGGGAGTTTCGTGTCTCTGATTGTGGTTCGGGCCGTTGCCTATTCGCTCGGCTGGGGCCTTTCGCCCTTGTCCGGCGTGTCGGCGCCGTCCTCGGGCTCGTCGCCGAGGACCTCGTCGGGGTCGAGTTCGGCCTCGGCCTCGGTGCTCGGCATGAGCGCGTCGAGGGCGAGGCCCTCGATGCGCCGGAACGCGCGGCCGGGGCGGGCCCGTTCGAGGACCGCGACCTCGAGGACGTCGGTGGTCAGCTCGCGCCGGACGCCGTTGCCCCCGTCCGAGGAGAGCGCCCGCAGGGCGAGCGCGAACGCGTCGGCGAGCGGGGCCTCGGAGTCGTGGCCCTCGGAGAGGACCTCGACCAGCTGCTCGGCGGCGCCGCCCATGGCGAGGTAGCCGGGCTCGTCGTTGATCGACCCGTCGAAGGTCAGCCGGTACAGCTCGTCGCCGTCGGGCGAGGACCCGACGCCGGCGACGCAGATCTCGACCTCGAAGGGCTTGGTCTGCTCGGAGAAGATCGCGCCGAGCGTCTGCGCGTACGCCTTGGCGAGGCTGGCGGCGTTGACGTCGCGGCGGTCGTAGGAGTAGCCGCGCAGGTCGGCCATCCGGACGCCGGCGGTGCGGAGGTTCTCGAACTCGTTGTACTTGCCGACGGCGGCGAAGCCGATGCGGTCGTAGAGCTCGTAGACCTTGTGGAGCGCCGAGGAGACGTTCTCGGCGACCAGGAGGACCCCGTCGGCGCACGAGAGCACCACGACGTTGCGGCCGCGGGAGATGTTCTTGCGGGCGAACTCGGCCCGGTCCCGCATGATCTGCTCGGGACTGGTGTAGAACTGCATGGCCATGTCAGGCTCCTCTCGTTATCCGTAGGGGTTCTCGGTGCGCGCCGCGATGACCGCGCGGGCGAGGTCGGCCACGGTGGCCTCGTCGATCCGCTTGGAGCCTTCGGCGGTGGCGCTCATGACGACGGGGTAGAGGTCGCGGATCGGGTCGGGTCCGCCGGTGGCGGAGTCGTCGTCCGCCGCGTCGTAGAGCGCCTCGACGGCGGCCTTGACGGCGTCCTCGGTGCTGAGGCCGCGCCGGTACCGCTTCTTGAGCGAGCCCTTGGCGAAGATCGAGCCGGAGCCGATCGAGTCGTAGTCGCGTTCGGCGTAGACGCCGCCGACGACGTCGAAGCTGTAGATCTTCCCGGCTTCGGCGACGCTGGGGGCGTCGTTGTCGAACCCTGCGAACAGGGGGACGACGGCGAGGCCCTGCATGGCCATGCCGAGGTTGCCGCGCAGCATGGTGGCGAGGCGGTTCGCCTTGCCGTTCAGGGTGAGCGGTGCGCCCTCGATCTTCTCGTAGTGCTCGAGTTCGACCTGGTAGAGCTTGATGAGTTCGATGCCGAGGCCGGCGGTGCCGGCCATGCCCACGAGCGAGTAGGCGTCCGCGGGGAAGACCTTCTCGATGTCGCGGCTGGCGATGTAGTTGCCGGACGTCGCGCGCCGGTCGCCCGCCATGACGACGCCTTCGGCCGTCTTGAGCGCGACGATGGTGGTCGCGTGGGCGCTCATCTCGGCGAAGTCGCCGGGGGGCAGGGGCCTGCGCCCCGGCAGCAGTTCCGGCGCCGCCTGCATGAGGAACTCCGAGAAGGAGGAGGTTCCGGCCGTCATATACGCGTGCGGCAGTTTGCCTGGGAATCCTTGACCTGTCACGACATGACCTCCCTGATTCTCTATTCTTTTCGACGCTCGGCCGAGATTGCGACTGAACGGTGCCAGGGTCCCGGTGCGCCGGTCTTGGCGATGCTTGCGAGCCGAGTACGTGCTCGGCCGTCGCACCAGGCCCTGTCGACCGCAGGTGCGGCTACTGGCCGCCCTTCTGCACGAACGAGCGCACGAACTCCTCGGAGTTGGTCTCCAGGACCTCGTCGATCTCGTCGAGCAGGTCGTCGACTTCTTCGGTGATCGCTTCGTGTCGTTCGGCGATCTCGGGGTCTACAGCGGCCTCGGTGGTCTCGGCGTCTGCTTCCTGCCGTGACCGCTGCGACTGCGACTGCCCGCCGGAGTCCTTCGCTGCCATAGCTGTTCCCTTCTACCTCGACGGTGCATAAACCGTACCGCGAGAGTACGACAGCACGCCAGATACGACGCTGTACCGCTCTGTAATATTCCCGCGGCGGCCCGGTGTCGGCTAATCGGCCGTGATGACGTCGAGGAGGTCCTTCGCGGCCTCGCAGCGCTCGAACAGCTCCCCCACATGGGCTTTGGTGCCCTTCTCGGGCTCCATCATGGGCACTCGCACGAGCGAGTCGGCGCCGACGTCGAAGATGACGGAGTCCCAGGAGGCGGCGACGACCTCGGAGGGGTACCGCGAGAGGCACCGGCCGCGGAAGAACGCGCGGGTGTCGGCGGGCGGCTCGGTCATCGCGTCGATGATCTCGGTGTCGGTGAGGAGCCGCTTCATCTTGCCGCGGGCCACGAGCCGGTGGTAGAGGCCCTTCTCGGGGCGCACGTCGTGGTACTGGAGGTCGATGGCGTGGAGCTTGGCGGCGCCCCAGTCGAGGCCCTCGCGCTCGCGGTAGCGCTCCAGGAGGGAGAGCTTGGCGGGCCAGTCGAGCATGTCGGCCAGCTCCATGGGGTCGCGGGCCAGCGCGTCGAGGACGAACGCCCACTGGTCGAGGACCTCGCGGGTGTCGGGGTCGGCGTCGGGGCCGCAGTACGCCTCGGCCTGCTCCAGGATGGACATCTGGAGTTCGACCGCGGTGAGGCGCTTGCCGTTGCGCAGTTCGATCTTGTGGGCGAGGCTCGGGTCGTGGGAGACGGCGCGGAGTTCGGCGACGGGCTCGGCGACGGCGAGGGAGCCGTCGAAGGCGCCGGACTCGATCATGGCGAGGACGATCGAGGCGGTGCCGACCTTGAGGAAGGTGGCGTACTCGGCGAGGTTGGCGTCGCCGATGATGACGTGGAGGCGGCGGTACCGCTCGGCGTCGGCGTGGGGCTCGTCGCGGGTGTTGATGATGGGCCGCTTGAGGGTGGTCTCCAGGCCGACCTCGACCTCGAAGAAGTCGGCGCGCTGGGAGATCTGGTAGCGGTGCTCGGAGGCGTCCTGGCCGATGCCGATGCGCCCGGCGCCGGCGTAGACCTGGCGGGTGACCAGGAACGGCGTGAAGTGGGCGACGATGTCGGCGAAGGGGGTCTGGCGCGACATGAGGTAGTTCTCGTGCGCGCCGTAGGAGGCGCCCTTGTTGTCGGTGTTGTTCTTGTAGAGGTTGATGGGGCCGATGCCGGGCGTGTGGGCGGCCCGGAGGGCGGCCTCGGCCATGGTCATCTCGCCGGCCTTGTCGAACAGGACGATCTCGCGGGGGTTGGTGACCTCGGGCGTTGAGTACTCGGGGTGCGCGTGGTCGACGTAGAGGCGGGCGCCGTTGGTGAGGATGACGTTGGCGAGCCCGGAGTCCTCGTCGGCGAGGTTCTCGGCGGGGTCGTAGAGGGCCCCGGTGTACGTGAAGCCGCGGGCGTCGCGTAGGGGGGTCTCCTCCTCGTAGTCCCACCTGGCCCGGCCGCCCTTGGACAGTTCCGGGCGCGCGGCGTAGGCGTTGACGATCTGCGAGGAGGTCACCATCGGGTTGGCCCCCGGCTGGCCCGGCACGGAGATCCCGTATTCGATCTCGGTGCCCATGATGCGGCGAACGGTCATGCCTTCGAGCCTAGTCCGTCCGGGCCCCTTTGCGCCCCCTCGGAGGGCGTCCGACTGGATTTCCGCCAGCTCGATGTGCAATTGCCTCATGGATATCGGTTACCCGCGGAATGGGGCCCGACACGCGCCGGACAGGGGGAATCGGCCGGCGGGGCGGGCCCGCCGGCCGATCTCCTCAATTGCTGTTCGGGCCGTTCCCGCAGGTGCTACAGGTACTGGCCGGTGTTGGAGACGGTGTCGATGCTGCGTCCGGAGTCGGCGCCCTTGCCGGAGACGAGCGTGCGGATGTAGACGATCCGCTCGCCCTTCTTGCCGGAGATGCGGGCCCAGTCGTCCGGGTTGGTGGTGTTCGGCAGGTCCTCGTTCTCGCGGAACTCGTCCACCGTGGAGTCGATCAGGTGGGTGAGCCGGATGCCCCTGGACTGGTTGGTCAGGAAGTCCTTGATGGCCATCTTCTTCGCGCGGGCCACGATGTTCTCGATCATGGCACCGGAGTTGAAGTCCTTGAAGTACAGGACCTCCTTGTCGCCGTCGGCGTAGGTGACCTCGAGGAAGCGGTTCTCGTCGACCTCGGAGTACATGCGCTCGACGACCGCCTGGATCATCGAGTTCACCGTGGCGTCGCGGTCCTTGTCGTGCTCGCGCAGGTCGTCGTCGTGCAGCGGCAGGGTCGTGGTGATGTACTTCGAGAAGATGTCCTTGGCGGACTCGGCGTCGGGCCGCTCGATCTTGATCTTGACGTCCAGGCGGCCGGGCCGCAGGATCGCCGGGTCGATCATGTCCTCGCGGTTGGAGGCGCCGATGACGATGACGTTCTCCAGGCCCTCGACGCCGTCGATCTCCGACAGCAGCTGCGGGACGATGGTGTTCTCGACGTCGGAGGACACGCCCGAGCCGCGGGTGCGGAAGATCGAGTCCATCTCGTCGAAGAACACGATGACCGGCATGCCCTCGCTGGCCTTCTCGCGGGCCCGCTGGAAGACCAGGCGGATGTGCCGCTCGGTCTCGCCGACGTACTTGTTCAGCAGCTCGGGGCCCTTGATGTTGAGGAAGTAGGAGCGCCCGGAGGCCTCCTCGCCGCGCATCTCGGCGACCTTCTTGGCCAGCGAGTTGGCGACGGCCTTGGCGATGAGCGTCTTGCCGCAGCCGGGCGGGCCGTAGAGCAGGATGCCCTTCGGCGGGCGCAGCTCGTGCTCGCGGAAGAGGTCGGCGTGCAGGAACGGGAGCTCCACGGCGTCGCGGATCATCTCGATCTGCCCGTCGAGGCCGCCGATGTCGTAGTAGTCGACGTCGGGGACCTCTTCGAGGACCAGCTCCTCGACCTCGCTCTTCTGGATGCGCTCGTACGCGTAGCCCGCGCGCGGCTCGATCATGACCGAGTCGCCGGCGCGCAGCGGCCCGTTGATGAGCGCGTCGGAGAGCAGCACGACCCGCTCCTCGTCGGCGTGGCTGGTGACGAGCGCGCGGTCGGGCGGGCCGCCGCCGGGGACCTCGATGAGCTCCTTGAGCGTGACCACTTCGCCGATGCGCTCGTAGTCGAGGACCTCGACCACGTTCATGGCGTCGTTGAGCAGGACCTCCTGGCCGCGCTCCAGCTCCTCGGGGTCGATCGAGGGGGCGAGCGACACGCGGAACTTCCGGCCGGAGGTGAAGACGTCGACGGTGCCGTCCTCGCGCGCGCCCAGGAACACGCCGTATCCGGACGGCGGCTGGGCGAGCCGGTCGATTTCCTCTTTCAGTGAGACGATCTGCTCGCGGGCCTCTTTCAAGGTCGACACGAGCCGCTCGTTCTGCTCCGACAGGCGATCGATCTGGGACTGGGCGGCGGCGAGCCGCTCCTCCAGGATGTGCATGTGTCGGGGGGTCTCGGTGAGACGGCGCCGGGCCGCGGCCAGTTCTTCCTGGAGCTCTTCGACCTGTCCTGACAGTTCGTCGCGCTCTGAGCCCTGGCCCAGGTTCTGTCGACGGTCATCGTTGCTTCGTGCCACGGGTCACACCTCCCAGGAGAGTGTTCGTACTCCCAACCGTATCTGGTCGGGGAGGCCAATAGTAAGGCTCGACACCGACATTCGGAAGGGGGATTGCCGCGCGGCTAGTCTTGGGCCATGAAGACCGAGCGTGAGATCGAAGTGTCGATCGACCAAGACGCCTGCACCGGTGACGGCCTCTGCGTGCAGTACGCACCCGCCGTCTTCGAGTTCGACATCGACGGGCTCGCCTACGTGAAGGACACGGACGGCGAGCTGTTGACTACACCGGGTTCGCAGGTCAAGGTGCCCGAACACCTGCGACTGGACATTGTGAACGCAGCCCACGACTGCCCCGGGGAGTGCATCTACGTGCGCGACCGGGACGACAAGACGCCCGTCGCGGGGCCGGGGGCGGACGACTGATCGGACGCGGGTCGGGCGGGAGTCGTCGACAATGATTCCCGCCCGGTTGCGTTTCAGCACTTGAGAAGTCGTGAATCCGACTCAAGAAGTAATCAGATTGTTACCCCTGGGGGGCGTCGTCCGCCGGAGCCGTCTCGGCCTCGGCGGCGATCCGCGCGTTGCGCTCGCGCAGCGCCTGCTGGCCCTTCGAGGGCTTCAGCTTGCGCGCCGGGGCCACCGTCCCGGGGGCGAGCTTCCGCGCGGTGATCAGGAACGCGGTGTGCGCGATCATGCGGTGGTCGGGGCGGACGGCCAGGCCCTCCAGGTGCCAGCCGCGGACGAGCGACTCCCACGCCTCGGGCTCGGTGAAGGTCTTGCGCTCGCGCAGGGCCTCGACGAGCTCCGACATCTGCGTGGTGGTCGCGACGTATCCGATGAAGACGCCGCCGGGGCGCAGCAGGCGCTCCACAGTGTCCAGCACCTCCCACGGCGAGAGCATGTCGAGCACGACCCGGTCGACCGGCGCGTCGAGCTCCGCCCCGGCCACGTCGCCCACCGTCAGCGTCCACTGCTCGGGCAGCTCCCCGTAGTAGCCCGCGACGTTCTCCTGGGCGATCTTCGCGAAGTCCTCGCGCAGCTCCCAGGAGAAGACCTTCCCGGTCGGGCCCACGGCCCGCAGCAGCCAGTTCGTGAGCGCCCCCGACCCGGCGCCGGCCTCGACCACGCGCGCGCCCGGGTAGATGTCGCCGAACGTGAGGATCTGGGCGATGTCCTTGGGGTAGATGACCTGGGCCCCGCGGCGCATCGACAGCCCGTAGTCGGGCAGGAGCGGGCGCAGCGCGAGGTAGGCGGTGCCGCCCTCGGTGGTGACCGTGACGCCGTCGGGCCTGCCGATGAGGTCGTCGTGGAAGAGCCGCCCGCGGTGGGTGTGGAAGGCGCCGCCCTCGGCGAGGGTGATCGTGGCCTTCCGGTTCTTCGCGTCGGTCAGTTGGACGCGGTCGCCCGGCGCCAGCAGGTCAGATGCCACTTTGCCTCGTGTCTCCTTCGGTCAGGTCCGAAGCATCTTAACGGAGGGCTCTGACCACGTCCGCGGTGTAGAGCAGCCCTGTCAGGCGCCCCTCATCGACCACGAAGAAGCGGTCCGCGCCGCTCGCGCCGATCGCGTCGACCAGGGCCTGGCCCTTGAGTCCGGCCTCCAGGCCGGGGATCTTCACCGCCGAGCGCAGCAGCCCGCTCAGCGGCATCGCGTCGACCTGGTCGGCCGGGACGGCCTCGGCGCTGGCGCGGTCGAGCACGCCCACCGGGCGGCCGTCGACGGCCACGACCTCGCGGCCCTCCGCGGCGGCCAGCGCCTGCCCGAGGGTCGCCGTGGCGCTGACCACGGCCACCGGGCGCGCCAGCGCGGCGGCGTCGAGGGCCTTGACGCGCGGGCCCATGCGGGCGGCGCGGATCGCGCCGCCGGCGCCGCGCCACAGCTCGAACGCGACCATGAGCAGGAGGATGAGGCCGATCCAGGAGAACCAGCGGTTGGCGAACAGCCACAGGCCCGCGCCGACGGTGCCGACGGCGACGACGCGCCCGGCCCACCCGGCGACGCGGTAGCCGCGCCAGCGGTCGCCGGTGGCGGCCCAGATGCCCGCCTGGAGGGCCTTGCCGCCGTCCAGTGGCAGGCCCGGCAGGAGGTTGTAGACGGCGACGAGGAGGTTGGCGACGCAGACCTGGAAGCACAGCTGCCAGCCGAGGGTGCCGATCTCGATGGCGGCGAGTCCGGCGAGCCCGGCGAGGCCGAGCAGGAGCGAGACGGCGGGTCCGGCCAGCGCGATCGCGGCGGCCGTGCCGGGCCGGGGGGCCTCGCGGTCCATCTCGGTGAAGCCGCCGAGGGCGTCGAGGTTGATGCGGCGCACCCCGATCCCGGCGCGCAGGCTGACGAGCGCGTGGCCGAGTTCGTGCAGGAGCACCGACAGGAGCAGGGTGACCGCGAAGAGCGCGGCGACCGCGAGCGAGGCGCCCGCGCCGATGCCGGGCACCGAGCGCTGGACGACCGGCGCGTACACGGCGACGACCATGGCGGCGAGGATGAGCCACGTGTAGCCGAGTGTGACGGGGATGCCCTTGACGCGGGCGAGCGTGAAACCGGATCGGCGGAAGGCCAGCACGTTGGTCGACATCGGCGGCAATGCTACGCGCCCGGGCCGCCGGGCCCGGGCGCGGTTCGGCGGGCGGCGGTGCCGCTAGGCGGGGCGCACGCGGAAGGCGTAGGTCGCGTAGGGCATGGCGAAGGTGTCGCGTCCGGCGAGGTCGGGGTGGGTGGCGATGAGGTCTTCGACGGCGGCGACGAGTTCGCGCTGCCGCCTGTCGTCGGCGGTGAGGTAGTAGGAGCGGGACTGGACGAGGCGGACGAGCCCGGCGGGGTCGAGGGGCTTCTCGTGGCGGAAGACGCGGACCTCGGGTTCGGCGAAGCCGGGCGCGAAGTAGCCGGGCTCGGTGGCGCCGAGGGCGGTGATCTCGCCCTTGGAGGAGCCGATGACCTCGGTGAGGCGCTCGACCCAGTCGACGGTCTCGTCGCGGAGGTTCCAGATGGGGGCCAGGACGCCGCCGGGGCGCAGGACGCGGCGGATCTCGGGGAGGGCCGCGGCGCGGTCGAACCAGTGGAACGCCTGGCCGGCGGTGACGACGTCGGCGCTGGCGTCGGGGAGGCCGAGGGCTTCGGCGCTGCCGGTGCGGGCGGCGGCGAGGCCGGTGGTGGCGGCGGTGAGCTTGGCGAGCATCTGCCCGTCGGGTTCGACGGCGGTGACGCGGTGGCCGAGCGCGATGAGGCCGCGGGTGAGCAGGCCGGTGCCGGCGCCGACGTCGACGACGTCGGCGGGTCCCTCGCCGGCGAGCCAGGCGAGGGCCTCGGCGGGGTAGCTCGGGCGGGCGGCGTCGTAGAGGTCGGCGGCCCGGCCGAAGGAGCGGGCCTGCGCGCGCGGGTCGGGTCCGAAGGTGTCGTCGGTGCTCATGCCCCAAACAGTACGGGCGTTATGTTGAAATGTCCAGCGCCGTGCGGGCCTGTCGGTCCCCCGCTTTATGCTCGAAGGATGTCGAACGCCACCCGACCGACCCAGTTGTCCCCTTCGCGCGCCGGGGACTTCAAGCAGTGCCCCCTGCTCTACCGGTTCCGGGCGGTCGACCGCCTCCCCGAGCCGCCCTCGCGGGCGCAGGTGCAGGGCACGCTCGTCCACTCGGTGCTGGAGCGGCTCTACGAGCTCGACGCCGGCCGGCGCACCCCGAAGGAGGCTCTGGCGCTCATCGAGCCGGAGTGGACGAAGCTGAACGCGTCCCAGGAGTACTCGGAGCTCTTCGACGGCCTCGGCGACGAGTCGGACTGGCTGCGGGGCGTGCGGCGCCTGGTCGAGACCTACTTCTCGATGGAGGACCCGCAGCGCCTCCAGCCGCACCGCACCGAGTGCCTGGTGACGACCACGCTCGACGACGGTACGCAGCTCAAGGGCTTCATCGACCGCGCCGACGTCAACCCGGCCGGGCTGGTGCGCCTGGTGGACTACAAGACCGGGAAGCGCCCGCCGGACCGCTTCGCCGACAAGGCGCTGTTCCAGATGAAGTTCTACGCCCTGGTGTGGTGGCGCACGCGGGGCACGGTGCCGACCCTGCTGCGGCTGATGTACCTCGGCGACGGCGAGGTCCTGGACTACACGCCCACCAAGGGCGAGCTGGAGCAGTTCGAGCGCACCCTCAAGGTCCTGTGGGCCTCGATGCGCGAGGCGATCGCCACCGGGCAGTTCCGGCCGCAGAAGTCGAAGTTGTGCGGCTGGTGCGCCCACCAGAAGATCTGCCCCGAGTTCGGCGGGGAGCCGCCGGCGTACCCGCTGCCGACCGTCCTTCCAGGACTGGAGATGCCTCCTACCTGAGGCGGAGCCGCGAATCATTCCCACGTTCGATGAAACGGGAGTGACCGGCGGATACGGTATAGAGCGTGCAAGCCGCGTTCACGTTCAGCCGCCTCCGCCACTGGCTCCACCAGCGGCCCTTCGCCGCCGACTGCGTGCTGGCGCTCACCCTCGGCCTGGGCTACGTCGCGTTCTACTCCGCCAGCGCCCAGCTGGTCCCCGAGCTCGACTACGGGTGGGCCGACGCGGCCCTGATCCTGGTCCCGTTCGCCGCGATCTGCCTGCGCCGGAGGTGGCTGTGGGGCGCGATCGCGCTGGCGCTGGTGATCCTGTGCTGCGCGGTGTACATCGACCCGATCCAGAGCATGGGCGCCGACAGCGGCATCGGCCTGTTCGTGCTCACCTACACCGCCGCGGCCCACCGGCCGGTCCAGCAGGCGCTCGCGGCCGCGGGCGCGCTCTGGGTGCCGGTCTCGCTGGTCATCTACACGTTCCCCATGACCGAGGGCGCCGACCACCTGACGAGCACGATGCTGGTCCTGGTCAACCTGGTCCTGGCCGTCACCGCGTTCTGGATCGGATGGGTCGTGCGCAACAGGCGCGAGAAGGTCGAGGAGCTGTCGGACCGGGCCCGGTTCGCCGAGGAGCGGCAGGAGGCCCTGGCGGCCCAGGCGGTCGCCGACGAGCAGCGGCGCATCGCCCGCGAGCTGCACGACGTCGTGGCGCACCACATCTCGGTGATCGGGGTGATGTCGGAGGGCGCCAAGCGGGTCCTGCGGACCGACCCCGACGCGGCCGAGGACGCGCTGACGACGGTGAACCAGACCGCGCGCACCGCGCTGCGCGAGATGCGGGACATCCTCACCGTCCTGCGCCACGGACACGAGGACAACGACCCCGCCGACCTCGAACCGCAGCCTACAGTGGACTCGCTGCGGGCGCTGGTGGCGCAGACCAAGGACGCCGGCCTGCCGGTGCGCTACACCGTCCGCGGCGAGGAGTACCCGCTGCCGACGGGCGTCAGCCTGGCGGTGTTCCGCATCGCCCAGGAGGCCCTGACGAACACGATCAAGCACGCCGGGCCGCAGGCCAGGGCCGGCGTCGTCGTCGACTACGGCGACCAGGAGTTCCGGATCTCCGTGGGCGACTCGGGAACCGGGGCGCCCGTCGTCTCCGGGTTCTCCGGCGGCCACGGCCTGATCGGGATGCGCGAGCGCGCGACCCTCTACGGGGGCACGCTCGAGGCCGGGCCCCGGCCCGGCGGCGGGTACCTCGTCGAGGCCCGCTTCCCCAAGAACGCCCACCTCCAGGGAGTGACCACATGAGCGACCGGCCGATCCGCCTCCTGCTCGCCGACGACCAGCAGCTGCTGCGCGCGGGCTTCAAGATGGTGCTCGGCGCCGAGACCGACATCGACATCGTCGGCGAGGCCGGCGACGGCGTCGAGGCGTTCGAACTCACCCGCAGGCTGGTCCCCGACGTCGTCCTCATGGACATCCGGATGCCGCGGCGCGACGGCGTGGCCGCGACCGCCGACATCGTGCAGGCGAACCTGCCGACCCGGGTCCTGGTGCTCACCACGTTCGACCTCGACGAGTACGTCGTGGGCGCGCTCCGGGCCGGGGCGGCCGGGTTCCTCACCAAGGACGCCCCCGCCGCCGACCTGGTCGAGGCGATCCGCACCGTCCACCGCGGCGGCGCGGTCGTGGCCCCGCACATCCTCTCGACGCTGCTGGGGCGCTTCGCGCAGCACCGCGGCACCGACGACGAGCGCTCCCCCGCGCTCCTCGGCGCGCTCACCACCCGCGAGAAGGAGGTCCTCATGCTGCTGGCGAAGGGCCTCACGAACGCCGAGATCGCCGACTCCCTGACCGTCGGCGAGACCACCGTCAAGACCCACGTCGGCCACCTGCTCACCAAGCTCGGCGTGCGCGACCGGGTCCAGGCCGTGGTCCTGGCCTACGAGACGGGCCTGGTCAAGCCCGGCGCGACCGACTGAGGCTCCTCCCCGGGCCCGGCCGCACTCCGACTTGCGGTGTAGTCCGAGACCGCCTCGGGAAGTAGTGGAAGACCGTTCTCGAAGCGGATGCGGCCGCGCCCGGGAGGCCATATGGTCGAAGTGGATCATGCGGGCAGCGACGCCGAGTGACATCAGGTATGATGTCACAATCTGGCGAATCGACGTCATCGATCCGCATCACGAATAGCACCAAGGCTTCACGGGGCGGCGCCCCGGGGAGCGCAAGGAAACCAGAGCACCGAATCCCTCGGAACCCGACACCTTCACCCGAAAGCGAGAGCGTCGTGTCCACCGCTTCCCCTGTCAAGTCCACCGCCGTATCGGCCGAAGGCGTCTGGAAGGCGTACGGCTCGGGCGAGGCCCAGGTCATCGCCCTCCGCGACGTCTCGGTCCAGTTCGCCTCCGGCGCCTTCACCGCCATCATGGGCCCCTCCGGGTCCGGCAAGTCCACCCTCATGCACTGCCTCGCGGGCCTCGACACCACCGACCGCGGCGCCGTCCACATCGGCGACACGCCCGTGACCGGCCTGAGCGACAAGGCCCTCACCAAGCTCCGCCGCGACAAGATCGGCTTCATCTTCCAGCAGTTCAACCTGCTGCCGACGCTCACCGCCGAGGAGAACATCACCCTCCCCGCCGCGATCGCCGGCGCCAAGGCCGACCCCGACTGGCTGAAGCGGATCATCCACACCCTCGACCTCACCGACCGCCTGACGCACAAGCCGACCGAGCTCTCCGGCGGCCAGCAGCAGCGCGTCGCCTGCGCCCGGGCCCTCGCGACCCGCCCCGACGTGGTCTTCGCCGACGAGCCCACCGGCAACCTCGACACCCGCTCGGGCGCCGAGGTCCTGCGCTTCCTGCGCACGTCCGTGGACGACTTCGGGCAGACCATCGTCATGGTCACCCACGACCCCGGCGCCGCCGCCTACGCCGACCGCGTCGTGTTCCTCGCCGACGGACAGATCGTCGAGGACATGGCCGACCCGACCGCCGACAAGGTCATCGACAAGATGAAGCACTTCGAAGAGCTCGTCGCCGCCGCCCAGGGAGAGAACGCCTAGCCATGCTGCGCGCCACCCTCAAGGGCATGGCGAGCCGCAAAGCCCGCCTTGTCCTCACCAGCCTCGCCGTCGTCCTCGGCACGATGTTCGTCGCCGCCGCGATGGTCCTCACCGCCACGATGGAGAAGTCCGTCACCGGCGTCATCTCCGACGCCTTCACCGGCGTCGACGCGGTGGTCACCGCCGCCGAAGACCCCGCCGCCGCCCAGGGGAACACCCCCAGCGCGACCCTGATCCCCGCCTCCGTGCTCGACGACGTCCGCGGCGTCGACGGCGTCGAGTCCGCCGACGGCGACGTCTCCGGCCAGGTCAACGCCATCGGCGACAACGGGAAGCTCGTCGGCGCCTTCGCGCCCACCATCGGCTTCAACTGGAACGACCAGACCACCGGCTACAACGAGATCCGCGACGGCCGCGGCCCCGAGGCCGACGGCGAGGTCATCGTCTCCGCCCAGTTCGTCAAGGACTCCGGGTTCGACGTCGGCGACACCGTCACCGCCTACTCCTACACCGCCGAGCGCGCCGACTACGAGATCGTCGGCGTCTTCGGCCTCCCCGGCGGCCGCGACTCGCTCGCCGGCGAGACCCAGATCGGCTTCACCACCGCCGAAGCCCAGCGCCTCCTCACCCAGGGCGAGGACGCGTACATGACGATCTACGTCGAGGGCGACGCCTCCACCGACACGATCGCCGACGCGGTCGGCGCGGACTTCCGGGTCCAGACCGGTGAAGAGGCGTCCGAAGAGGCCGCACAGGGCTTCGCCGTCGTCGCCGACATCATGGGCTACATCTTCCTCGGCTTCGGCCTCGTCGCCGTGTTCGTGTCGGTGTTCCTCATCATCAACACCTTCACGATCATCGTCGCCCAGCGCCAGCGCGAACTCGCGCTGCTGCGGGCCATCGGCGCCGGACGGAACCAGGTCGTCGGCTCGGTCCTCGCCGAAGCCGCCGTCATCGGCGTCATCGCCTCCATCGCGGGCCTCGGCCTCGGGGTGCTGCTCGGCTGGGGCCTGTCCCAGCTCGTCAGCTCCTCGGCGATGGGCGGCCTCGCCGTCAAGCTCGAAGTCCCGCTCACGGCCCTGTGGGCGCTGGCGGTCGGCATCGGCGTCACCGTGCTCTCCGCGATCGTCCCGGCCGTCAAGGCGTCCGGGGTCCCGCCGGTCGCCGCCATGCGCGAGGCGGTCAACCCGCCGAAGCCGCTGCGCGGCATCACCATCGCCGGGCTCGCGGTCACCGCCGCGGGCGGCGTCCTGGTCGGCCTCGGGCTCACCGACAACCTCGGCGACCTCGGCCTCGGCGGGTTCCTCACCGGCGTCGGCATCGCGTTCGTGGGCATCACGCTGCTCACGCCGATCCTGTCGCGGCCGCTGGTCGCGCTCCTCGGCGCGGTCATGTCGTGGTCGTTCTCGGGCCGCCTCGGCAAGCTCAACGCCGGCCGCAATCCGCGGCGCACCGCGATCACCGCCTCGGCGCTCATGATCGCCGTCGCCCTGGTCACCGGCATCGCCACGATCGTCTCCAGCTTCAAGGAGACCACCGCGGACCTCACGGACCAGAACCTCGACTCCGACCTCATCGTCATGGGGCAGCAGGGGGCCAACATCCCCACGTTCGCCCCCGAGACCCTGGCGGAGATCAAGGCGCTCCCCGACGTCGCGGCGGTCGGCGACCTCTACGGCGAGTTCTTCGGCGCCGAGATCGACGGCGAGTCGACTGCGCTGTTCGCCAGCGAGGACCTCGCCACCAGCCTCCAGGTCTTCAGCGGCACCGTCGCCGAAGGCACGGTCGAGGACCTGCCCGACGACGGCCTGGTCGTGAACGAGTCCGCCGCGCAGGACGCGGGCCTCGCCCTCGGCGACACCGTCCCCGTGACCTTCGCCGACGGCGAGAGCGCCCAGCTCACCGTCGTCGCCGTCCTGGAGGACCAGCTCCTCACCGACGGGTTCTGGGTCGCGCCGGCGCAGATCGCGCACTTCACCGTGCCGAAGCCGATGCAGGCGTACATCCAGGTCGAGGACGGCGCCGACGTCGACGCGGTCCAGGACCAGGTCGACGACATCCTCGCCGACGAGCCCGAGGTGAGCGTCGCCAACAACGCCGACTTCGTGGAGCAGCAGACCTCGCAGCTCGACCTGCTCCTCAACTCGGTGCAGGTCCTGCTGGCGCTGGCGATCATCATCGCGATCATCGGCGTCGTGAACACGCTGGTCCTGTCGGTCCTCGAACGCACCAGGGAGCTCGGCCTCCTGCGCGCGATCGGCATGACCCGCGGCCAGGCCAGGCGCATGATCACCGTGGAGTCGGTCATTATCTGCCTGTTCGGCGCGGTGCTCGGCATCGCCGTCGGCATCGGCCTCGGCTGGACCGTCCAGCAGGCGCTCGAAGAGGAGGGCCTGACGAGCTTCGCGCTCCCGTGGCCCCTCATCGCCGGGTACCTCATCGCGGCCGTGGCCGTCGGCCTGCTGGCCGCGATCGCCCCCGCCGCCCGGGCGGCGAAGCTGAACGTGCTCAACGCGATCGCTTACGAATAGTCTTCACTCCCAAAGGAAACCAGGAGAGGGGCGGCGCCTTCGGGCGCCGCCCCTCCCGTCTGCCCGCCTTTCGGCGCCGGGGCCCTCGGCCGAATGGCGGAGGCCGCGGGCACGGTTCCGACCTGCGGAGGAGCGCGAGTGTGGCCCGCGGACCGAAGCGGACGGAAGGGCGCGTCCATAGCCTTGGGAGCACAGGAAACGCACCCGATCAGAAAGGCGCTCCCGTGCCACTCGCGAATCCCCCCGCCCCGCAGCTCACCCGGACCCGCGCAGCCGTCGACGCCACGAACCTGTTGCGCGCGTACGGCTCCGGCGAGGCCCAGGTCGTGGCCCTGCGGAACGTCTCGGTCCAGTTCGCCTCCGGCGCCTTCACCGCGATCATGGGCCCCTCGGGCTCGGGCAAGTCGACGCTCATGCACTGCCTCGCCGGGCTCGACACCGTCGACCGCGGCTCGGTCCGCATCGGCGACACCGAGATCACGGGCCTGAACGACAAGGCGCTCACCAGGCTCCGCCGCGACAAGATCGGCTTCATCTTCCAGCAGTTCAACCTGCTGCCGACCCTGACGGCCGAGGAGAACATCCTCCTGCCCGCCTCGATCGCCGGCGCCAAGGCCGACCCGGCCTGGATCGGCCGCGTCATCGCGACCCTCGACCTCGCCGACCGCCTGACGCACAAGCCGACCGAGCTCTCGGGCGGCCAGCAGCAGCGCGTGGCGTGCGCCCGAGCGCTCGCGACCCGACCGGAGGTCGTCTTCGCCGACGAGCCCACCGGCAACCTCGACACCCGCTCCAGCGGCGAGGTGCTGCGGTTCCTGCGCCGGTCCGTGGACGACTTCGGGCAGACGATCGTCATGGTCACGCACGACCCGAGCGCCGCCGCGCACGCCGACCGCGTCGTGTTCCTCGCCGACGGCCAGATCGTCGAGGACCTGCACCGGCCGACCGCCGACAGCGTCATCGACACCATGCGCGGCTTCGAGAACCGCGTCCCCCTCGCCGGAGAGGGCCGCTAGGACATGCTCCGCGCCACCCTCAAAGGCATGGCGGCCCGCAAGGCCCGCCTGATCCTCACCAGCATCGCCGTCGTCCTCGGATCGGCGTTCATCGCCGCGGCACTGGTCCTCACCGCCTCCATCCAGGCCACCGTGGACGACCTCAACGGCGACGCCTACGCGGGCGCCGACGTCATCGTCCAGCCCGTCGAGCCCGAGAACCGCGGCGACCGGCTCGTGCGCGACGGCGTCTCCGCCGAGACCCTCGCCGCCATCGAGGCGAACGACGACGTCGCGAGCGTGAGCACCACGGTCACGTGGATGGTCAACGCCCTCGGCGACGACGGCAAGATCGTCGGCGGCTTCGCCCCGACCATGGCCGTCAACTGGGGCGACGAGTCCGTCGAACGCGAGCTGCGCGAGGGCCGCGGCCCCGAGACCGCCGGCGAGGTCGCCGTCTCGGCCCGGTTCGTCACCGAGTCCGGACTCGGCCTCGGCGACACCGTCGAGGCGTACTCGCTCGCCACCGATCAGACCGCGTACGAGATCGTCGGGGTCTTCGGCTACTCCGGCGACCGCGACTCACTCTCGGGCGCAACGGAACTCGCGTTCACCACCGCCGAGGCGCAGCGCCTGGTCTTCGACGGCGAGGACGTCTACACCACCGTGGCCGTCACCGGCGCCGACGGCGTCAGCGGCGATGAACTGCTCGCCGCGCTGGAACCGGCCGTCGGCGACGAAGCCGAGGCCCTGACCTGGCAGGCGTACGTCGACGACCTCAACGCCGAGACCGCCGAGGCCACCAGCCTCATCGGGTACTTCCTGCTCGGGTTCGGCCTCATCGCCGTGTTCGTCTCGGTGTTCCTCATCGCCAACACGTTCTCCATCGTGATCGCCGGGCGGCTCAAGGAGATCGCGATGATGCGCGCCGTCGGCGCCTCCCGCGGCCAGATCATCCGCTCGGTCCTCGCCGAAGCGGGCCTGCTCGGCGCGGTCGCGTCCGTCGTCGGCGCGGGCCTCGGCGTCGCCGCCGGAGCGGGCCTGACCTCCCTGGTGGGGAACAGCTTCCTCGACACGGCGAGCACCAGCGTCGCCGTCCCGGCCGCCGCACCGGTCGCCGCCGTCGCTGTCGGCCTGGTCGTCACGGTCCTGTCCGCGCTCCTCCCCGCCGTCCGGGCCTCCAAGACCCCGCCGGTCGAGGCGATGCGCGAAGCCGTCAAGGCCGACAAGCCGATCACCGGCGTCACCGTCACCGGGCTGCTCGTCACGCTCGTCGGCGCCACCGGGATCGTCCTGGGCCTCACCGAGACCTTCGACGGCGACAAGGCGAACCTCGCGGCGGCCGCCGTCGGCGCGGGCATCGTGTTCGTCGGCGTCGCACTGCTGACCGCGTGGCTCTCCAAGCCCGTGGTCGCGCTCCTGGGCGCGGTCTGGTCGTGGTCGTTCGCCGGGCGGCTCGGCCGCCTGAACGCCTCCCGCAACCCGCGGCGCACCGCCGTCACCGCCGCCGCGCTCATGATCGGCGTGACTCTGGTGACCGCCACCGCCACGCTCCTGACCAGCGTCAAGGCGAGCCTGGCCGAGCAGTTCGAGTCCTCGATCAAGGCCGAGCTGTTCATCACCGGGCCCGTCACGTCCTCGGTGCCCGCGACCTTCGACCCGGCCCTGATGGACGACATCCGCGACGCCGACGGCGTCGCGGCCGCGGTCGAGCTGTACTACGACCTCGCCCAGGTCGACGGCACCGAGCAGTACGTCAACGCCACCACCGACCTCGCAGGCGGCATCGAGCTGTTCGGCGGCGAGGTCCTGCAAGGGACCGTCGCCGACCTGGAGGAGGGCCAGACGGTCGTCAACGAGTGGAGCGCGAACGAGCTCGGCATCGGCGTCGGCGACACCGTCACGATGACCTTCAGCCGCGGCTCCGAGGCGCACGAGTTCACGATCACGGGCATCCTCGCCGACAACGAGGACACCGACGGCTGGTACGTCGACCCGTCCTACGCCGCGGAGTTCTACACGCCGAAGCCCACCACGGCCCTGGTCGACGTGGCCGACGGCGCCGACGTCGACGAGGTCACCGCCGAGGTGGAGTCGATCCTCGCCGACGAGCCGGCGGTCAGCGTCCAGAACCACGAGGAGTACCTGGCGCAGGTCACGGTGTTCTTCGACTACGCCGTCATCGCGATCCAGCTCCTGCTGGCGCTGGCGATGATCGTCGCGGTCATCGGAGTGGTCAACACCCTGGTCCTGTCGGTCCTCGAACGCACCAGAGAGCTGGGGATGCTCCGCGCGATCGGGATGACCCGCGGCCAGACCACCCGGATGGTCACCGTCGAGAGCGTCACCATCGCCCTCTTCGGCGCCCTCCTGGGCATCGGCACGGGCCTGCTCCTGGGCTGGATCGTGCAGCAGGCGCTCGTCCCCAGCGGCATCGAGGAGTTCGCGGTCCCGACCGCGCTCATCGCCGCCTACCTCGGCGCGGCCGTCCTGGTCGGACTCCTCGCGGCGATCGCCCCGGCGGTGCGGGCCTCCAAGGTCGACATCCTCGGCGCGATCAGCTACGAGTAGGGCTTTCGTCAGCAGCGGGGGAAACAGAGGCGGGGCGTCCTTTCGGACGCCCCGCCTCGCTCGCACGCGTGTCAGGTCGACGGGAGGCCGTGGCGCTCCAGGTCCTCCATGTCCTCCAGCTCGATGCCCTTCGTCTCCTTGACCATCTTCCACACGAAGATGAAGGAGATGAGCGCGAACAGCGAGTAGAGGCCGTACGCCAGGAACAGGCCGGTCTGCGCCAGCTCCGGGAACGTGACGGTGATGAGCCAGTTGGAGATCCACTGCGCGGCCGCCGCGACGCCGAGCGCCGAGGCGCGGATGCGGTTGGGGAACATCTCCCCCAGGAGCACCCACACGACCGGGCCCCAGGTGAACGCGAAGCCGAACACGAACACGTTCGCCGCAATGAGCGCGGTGACGCCGGCAGCGTCGCTCAGGACCGGGTTGTTGTCGGCGTCCACGGGGGACGACGCGAAGACCACGGCCATGGTCCCCAGGGCGACGAACATGAGCGCGGAACCCATGAGCAGCAGCTTCTTGCGGCCGATCCGGTCCACGAGGTAGATCGCGAGGATCGTACCGGCGATGTTCACGATCGAGTTGATGACCGAGGTCAGGAACGCGTCGTTCTCGCTGAACCCGACGGACTGCCACAGCGACGTGGAGTAGTAGAAGATGACGTTGATGCCCACGAACTGCTGGAACATCGACAGGAGGATGCCGACCCACACGATCGGCATGAGGCCCAAGCGCGAACCGCGCACGTCCGAGATGCGCGGCGGGTGGTCACTGTCGAGCGTCCCCTGGATCTCGATGATCTTGTGGTCGACGTTGCCGCCGACGTACTTGAGCAGCACCGTCCGCGCCTTGTCAAGCTGCTGCTTCGCCACCAGGTAGCGGGGAGACTCGGGGATGTTCAGCGAGAACATGAAGTACACGAACGCGGGGATCGCCGCGGCGGCGAACATCCACCGCCAGGCCGTGCCGCCCCACGGGACCTCACCGCTCGCGCCACCCGCCGACGCCTGGATGCCGTAGTTGACGATCAGAGCGCCGAAGATGCCGAGCACGATCGCGAACTGCTGGAGCGAGCCGAGCCGGCCGCGCAGGTGCGCGGGCGAGATCTCGGCGATGTAGGCGGGCGCGATGACGCTCGCCGCACCGATCGCGAAGCCGCCGATGATGCGCCAGATCGTGAGGTCCACCGGGCCCGTCGCCAACGCGCTGCCCAGCGAGGTGATGAAGAAGACGATCGCCGCGATCATCATGACCTTCGGTCGGCCGATCTTGTTCGCCAATGATCCCGCGAACCACGCACCGACCGCGCAGCCCAGCAGTGCTGAGGAGACCACGATGCCGGTCTCGACCGAGCCGATCCCCCACTGCGTCTCCAGGGCGCCGGTGGTCCCGTTGATCACGGCCGTGTCGTACCCGAACAGGAACCCGCCCAGTGCGGCGGCGATCGACACGAACAGCGCCGACCCGGTGGGCGACGCGGGCTCGCCCCGCATCAGACCGTCATTGTCTGTCGTCATCACTCACTCCCGTAGGCGACTTGAACCGATACCACACGTGCACGAATCCTAAGCCGCTATTGCCTTGTACATCACGAATTGCCGGAATCACCAGATCTACCCGGGCAAGTGTGCGTCGAACCCTGTTCCGCCCCAGAGGACTCAGAAGCACACTTCGGAGCACCGACGGAGTGACGCCAGAGCGAGGGGAGCGGCAGGAAGACAGGTGATGAGACCAGAGTCCACTAATGTGACCTATCTAACTTGTGATGCCTACCATGATTGATGCATCGATGTGGGACAATACCTAAAGGGCAACACCCAGAGCCTGCAACGGAGGAGGCCACGTGAGCACATTCTTCAGTGTCGTCGGTGCTATCGGAATCGCGATCGCGCTAGTGACAGTGTCGCTACTGACGTTCTTGGTGACCGGCGCGATCTTCGGAATCGGTGTCGGCGTCGCCAGGCTCAGAGACGCGCTCTCGACTTCCTCGTAGACATGAAGAAGGCCCCCACCGCGAGGTGGGGGCCTTCTTCGTTGCGGCCTGGTGCGGCCGGCGTTGTCCTTGAAGATGAGGAAAGGCCCCCACCTGTGGTGGGGGCCTTCCTTTTGTGTTTCATGTTTGGCGGTGTCCTGCTCTCCCACACCCTCTCGAGTGCAGTACCATCGGCGCTGGAAGCCGTAACGACCGGGTTCGGAATGGGACCGGGTGTGTCACTTCCGCTCTCACCACCAAACAAACCTGTGGACACCCGCTCGGGTGTCGGTTCGTCTGGCGAGCCCCTGGGGGGCGTCAAGCCAGAGCTGTCGGACCCCTGCCGGGGTCCTTCGAGTCTGAGGTGTGTTGTCTCAGAATCGCATAGTGTGCGTGAATGTGGTTTCTACCTGACCGTTGCCGGCCGTAGTGTTGTGTTAAGTTCTCGGCGGTTAGTACCCGTCCACTCCAAGCATTGCTGCTCTTCCATGTCGAGCCTATCAACCCCATCATCTTTAGGGCGCCTCACCAGCATTGCTGCTGACGGAGATCTCATCTTAGAGCACGCTTCCCGCTTAGATGCTTTCAGCGGTTATCGCTCCCGAACGTAGCCAACCAGCCATGCACCTGGCGGTACAACTGGCACACCAGCGGTTCGTCCATCCCGGTCCTCTCGTACTAGGGACAG
>NZ_FNGF01000001.1:579442-1126590 GCF_900102815.1 Glycomyces sambucus | reverse complement strand
GGAGGGTGCGGCCGCGGTGCTCCACGTTGAGAGGTTCCACGCGCCGAACGTAACAGAGCCCACACCCGGGCGCCAGGACCCGCAGCGGCGAACGCGAGGACCCGGCGCATTCGCAGTCGCCCCCGTTTAACAGTGCCCGAAGGGTCCGACATCGGGACGGCACCATACTTGGCGAACGCGAACGCGAACGCGAACGCGAACGCGAACGCGAACGCGAACGCGAACGCGAACGCGAACGCGAACGCGAACGGGCAACGGGCAACGGGCAACGGGCAACGGGCAACGGGCAACGGGCAACGGGCAACGGGCAACGGGCACCGGGCACCGGGCGGCCTACGGCAGCGTGTGCACGACCGGGTGAGGCCCGAGCGGCTTCGCAGCCAGGCCGTGGGGCGGCGTACATGAGCGTGTGCGCGTCCGGCACGGCCGAGCCGCTTCGCGGCCGGGCCGTGCGGTGGGTCGGCCCGCGCCCGGGACTACGATCGAGGCCGCCCGACGGTCGGTTCCCCCCGGCGGGTCCCCGCCGAGTTGGAGGTCCAGTGAGCCGCACGTACGAGCCGCCGAAGCCGCACCCCTCGGGCGCGGTGCCGCCCGAGCTGCCGCGCGACCTCGTGCCCAGGCACGTCGCCCTCGTCATGGACGGCAACGGTCGCTGGGCCAAGGACCGCGGCCTCAAGCGCACCGAGGGCCACACGATGGGCGAGGCGTCGCTGTTCGACACCATCGAGGGCGCCATCGAGATGGGCGTCGGCACCCTCTCCGCGTACGCGTTCTCCACCGAGAACTGGCGCCGCAGCCCCGACGAGGTCCGCTGGCTCATGGGCTTCAACCGCGACGTCATCCACCGCCGCCGCGACGAGCTCCACGCCATGGGCGTGCGCATCCGCTGGGCCGGGCGCCGCCCCAAGCTGTGGAAGAGCGTCATCAAGGAACTCGAAGTGGCCGAGGAGATGTCGAAGCACAACGACAAGATCACGCTCCAGTTCTGCGTGAACTACGGCGGCCGCGCCGAGATCGCCGACGCCGCCGCGGCCCTCGCCCGCGACGTCAAGGCCGGGCGCCTCAACCCCGACCGCGTCACCGAGAAGACCTTCGCGAAGTACCTCTACAACCCCGACCTGCCCGACGTCGACCTGTTCCTGCGCCCCTCCGGCGAGCAGCGCACCTCGAACTTCCTGCCCTGGCAGTCCGCGTACGCCGAGATGGTCTACCTCGACGTCCTCTGGCCCGACTTCGACCGCCGCCACCTGTGGCGCGCCTGCGAGATCTACGCCCGCCGGGACCGGCGCTTGGGTGGAGCCGAGCCCAATCCCGTCTCGGCCTGAGCGGACCGCGTCCGGGCGACCACCGCGGTGGAGCCGATCCGGAGGCGCAGGGGTGGAGCCGAGCCGAACCCCGTCTCGGCCTGAGCGGACCGCGTCCGGGCGACCACCGCGGTGGAGCCGATCCGGAGGCACAGGGGCGGAGCCGAGCCGAACCCCGTCTCGGCCTGAGCGGACCGCGTCCGGGCGACCACCGCGGTGGAGCCGATCCGGAGGCACAGGGGCGGAGCCGAGCCGAACCCCGTCTCGGCCTGAGCGGCCTACCGGAACGGCGTGTACTCGCGCCCTCTGTCCTGATCCGCGGCCAGCTTGTCGACCGCGACCTGGAGCTTCTCGATCCGGTCGAGCAGCAGCGCGGTGTCCGCGTGGATCTCGCCGTCCTCGTCGTCGATCTTCTGCGCCTCCTCCATCGAGGCCAGCACCACGCCGATCATGAGGTTCACCAGGATGAACGCGCCGAACAGGATGAACACCACGTAGTACGGCAGCGTCCACATGTTGTGCGCCATGCTGTCGCGGATGACGTTCCCCATGTCGTCGAACGCCACCAGCTGGAACAGGTTCAGCAGCGCCTTCCCCACCGACCCGAAGTGCTCCGGGTCGGTCCGGTAGAACGCGATCCAGCCGATCATCGCCCACAGGTACATGACCAGGCCCGTCAGCGCGAACACGCCCGCCGACTTCGGCAGCGCCTTACCGGCCGCCACCAGGATCACCCGCAGCGACGGCAGCGACCGGAAGATCCGCACGATCCGCGCCAGCCGCAGCATCCGCAGGATCGTCACGTTCTCGCGCAGGCCCGGCAGGAACGACGCCACCACGATCACGAAGTCGAAGACGTTCCAGCCGTCCTTGAAGTACCGCCACGGCCGCCGCCCGAACGACATGATCCCCGCGACCACCTCGAACGCGAAGAACCCCAGGCACACGTGGTCCACCCAGTGCAGGAAGTCCGCGGCCACGTCCATCGCGCCCTGGAACGTCATCGCCCCCAGCGCCGCCCCGTTGACCACGATCACCCACATCGACAGGATCTGGAACCGCCGGTTCGAGAGCAGCGCACGGCAGAAGGCGGGTACACGGCTGGGGGAGGTACCTAGGGTGGGGACTCGCACCGCCCAAGCGTAATAAGTGCGAACACGTCACAACTGCGGAGGTGAGCGGGCCGGTGACCCGGTCGGCGCCTCCCATGCCGCACAATGGGGCCGTGAGCGCCGACCTCGCCGACACCGGCACCGACAGCGACGCCCCCGCGGCCCCGCGGCCCCGCCGGGGCCTCACCTCCATCGAAGCCCTCGCCCTGCTCCTCGTCTTCGGCCTCACCGCCCGCCCCGGCCTCACCGAGCTCTTCGCCGCCCCCGCCGCCCAGGCGTGGTCCGCCCGCTTCGTCGCCGTCTGCGTCCAGGCGTTCCCGTTCCTCGTCCTCGGCGTCGCCCTCTCCGCCGCCATCAGCGCCTTCGTACCCGCCGACTTCTTCCACAAGGCCGTCCCCAAGCGCACCGCGCTCGCCGTCCCCGTCGCGGGCGTCGCCGGTGCGATCCTGCCCGCCTGCGAATGCGCCTCCGTGCCCGTCGCCGGGGCCCTCGTGCGCCGCGGCGTCGCCCCCGCCGCCGCGTTCACGTTCATGCTCGCCTCCCCGGCGATCAACCCGATCGTCGTCGTCTCCACCTTCGTGGCCTTCCCCGGCAACCCCGAGATGGTCGGCGCCCGCGTCGCCGCCTCGCTCCTCGCCGCCGTCACCATCGGCTGGCTCTGGGCGAAGCTCGGCAAGGCCGAGTGGCTGCGGCTGCCGCGGCACCGCCACCACGACGACGGGAAGTGGGCCGCGTTCTGGGCCGCGATCCGCCACGACTTCCTCCACGCCGGCGGCTACCTCGTCATCGGCGCCGCCATCGCCGCGAGCCTGAACACGCTGGTGCCGGAGACCTGGCTCGCGCCCATCGCCGACCACCCGGTCCTCGGCGTGCTCGCGCTGGCGGTCCTCGCGGTGCTCGTGTCGATCTGCTCGGAGTCCGACGCGTTCGTGGCCGCCTCGCTGACCCAGTTCTCGCCCACGGCGAAGCTCGCGTTCATGGTCGTCGGCCCGTTCATCGACGTGAAGCTCGCGGCCATGCAGGCCGGGACCTTCGGCCGCCGGTTCGCGGCCCGGTTCGCACCGGCGGCGTTCGTCGCGGCGGTCGCCGCCGCCGTGCTCATGGGGGCGGTCTGGCTGTGAGACTCGACGCGCAGGCGGTGATCCTGCTCCTGGTCGGCGGCGGGATGCTGCGCCTGGCCTGGACGGGCGCCTACCTCGACTACGTGAAGCCGTACGCGTTCTGGCTCATCGTGCCGGCCGGGGTCCTGCTGGTCGCGGTCGCCGCGATCACCGGTGTCCAGGCGTGGCGCGGGGAGCGCGCGGGCGACGACGGGCACGGGCACGGGGAGCCGAAGGTGGCGTGGCTGCTGCTCGCGCCGGTGGTCGGGATGCTGCTCGTGGCGCCGGGCGCGCTCGGGTCGTACGAGGCCGAGCGCACCGGGACCGTGGTCGGGGCCGAGGAGTCGCGGTCGAGCTATCCGGAGCTGCCCGACGACGTCGACCCGGTGCCCTTGACGCTCCTCGACTACGCCGCGCGGGCGATCTTCGACGAGGGCCAGACGCTGGAGGGGCACCGGATCCAGCTGCGCGGGTTCATCCTCTACGAGGGGGACGAGCCGCAGCTCGCGCGCATGGTCGTCTCCTGCTGCGCGGCCGACGCGCGGCCGGTGAAGATCGGGTTCGAGGGCGACGTGCCCGCCGGCCTGGAGCCGGACCAGTGGGTCGAGGTCGTCGGCGAGTACACCCCGCGCCAGGGCCGCGACGAGATCAACGGCGAGCTGGTGCCCTACATCGAGGTCGAGTCGATCACCCCGATCCCGGCGCCGGAGAACGAGTACCAATGAGACTCGATCGCGTGATACGGGTCATGCGATTTGCGCCCCGCGGGCGCGGAGCGCGAGTGTTCCTCCTGGTCGCGGGCCTCATCGACCTCGACCACGGGTCATATTAGCTGTTGACAATGATTGTCATGACGGAGCAAGGTTCAGAGATGCGCCGTTCCAGCTTGCTCATCCTCCCCATCGCCGGCCTCGCCGCCGCCAGCCTCGCCGCCTGCGGCGGCGAAGGCGGCTCGGACGGCGACGGCCTGAACGTCGTCGCCGCGTTCTACCCCCTCGCCTACGCCGCCGAGCAGGTCGGCGGCGACGACGTCACCGTCACCAACCTCACCCCCGCCGGCCAGGAGCCCCACGACCTCGAACTCGCCCCCTCCGACATCGCCGCGATCGAGGAGGCCGACTACGTCGTCTACCTGGGGGACTTCATCCCCGAACTCGACGCCGCCATCGAGGAGTACGCCTCCGACAAGGCCCTCGACGTCGCCACCGCCGTCGACACCATCGGCTACGACTCCACCCAGGCCCTTGCCGACGACCACGAGTCCGACCACGAAGGCGACGACCACGCCCACGAGGAAGGCGAGGAGTCCCACGAGGAGGAGGGCGAGGAGCACGCCCACGACGACGAGCTCGAAGGCACCGACCCCCACATCTGGCTCGACCCCGTCCGCTACGCCCAGATCGGCGACGCCATCGCCGACGGCCTCGCCGGGATCGACGAGGCCGACGCCGACCGGTACGCCACCGCCGCCGACGCCTTCACCGCCGACCTCACCGCGCTCGACGCCGAGTTCACCGACGGCCTCGCGAACCGCACCAGCGACGCCATCGTGACCTCCCACGCCGCCTTCGGCTACCTCGCCGACCGCTACGGCCTCACCCAGGTCGCCATCTCCGGCCTCAGCCCCGACCAGGAGCCCGACACGCAGCGGATGGCCGAGGTCGCCCAGTACGTCGAGGACAACGCCGTCACCACGATCTTCTTCGAGACCCTCGTGTCGCCCGACATCGCCGAGACCCTCGCCGCCGAGTCCGGCGCGCAGACCGCCGTGCTCGACCCGCTCGAAGGGCTCGCCGACGACAAGGCCGCCGACGGCGCCGACTACTTCACTGTGATGCGGGAGAACCTGGCCGCGTTGCAGACCGCCCTCGGTGCGGCGTAGGGCAGCATTAGCCGAATGCCCGTCCTCAACGTCCGCGGCGCGACCGTCTCCTACGGCGGTCGCGCCGTCGTGCGCGGCGCCGACCTCGCCGTCGCCCCCGGAGAGGCCGTCGCCCTCATGGGCGCCAACGGCTCCGGGAAGTCCACGCTCATCAAGGCCGTCGCCGGCCTCGTCCCGCTCGCCGGCGGGTCCATCGAGCTGTTCGGCACGCCGCAGAAGCGCTTCCGAGCCTGGAAGCGCATCGGCTACGTCCCCCAGCGCACCGGCGCCGCCTCCGGCGTCCCCTCCACCGCCGCCGAGGTCGTCTCCCAGGGCCGCCTCGCCCACCGCGCGCTCGGCATGCCGCCGCGCCGCGGCGACCGCGAGGCCGTCGCCCGCAGCCTCGCCGAGGTCGGCCTCGCCGACCACGCCCGCTGCTCTGTCGACACCCTCTCGGGCGGCCAGCAGCAGCGCGTCCTCATCGCCCGCGCCCTCGCCACCGACCCCGAACTGCTCATCATGGACGAGCCCACCGTCGGCGTCGACGCCGAGACGCAGGCCGCGCTCGCCGCCGTGATCGCCGCACGCGTCGACGCCGGGTGCGCCGTCCTCCTCGTCACCCACGAGCTCGGCCCGCTCACCGACCGCCTCGACCGCGCCGTGGTCCTCGCCGACGGGAAGGTCGTCCACGACGGCGCCCCGCCGCGCCCCGTCGGCGAGCACGCCGACCCCGCCCACGAGCATGTGCACCCGCATGCCAACGGCCACAACGACTCCGACGACCTCTGGGGCGGCAAGTGATCTTCGAGTACTTCCAGTACGAGTTCATGCAGCGCGCCCTCCTCAGCGCGCTGGTCGTCGGCCTGTGCGCGCCCACCGTCGGCGTGTTCCTCGTCCAGAAGCGCCTCGCGCTCATCGGCGACGGCCTCGGCCACGTCGCGCTCACCGGCGTCGCCGTCGGCTTCCTCACCGGCGCCGCGCCCGTGTGGACGACCCTCGCGGTCACCGTCGCCGCGGCCGTCGTCATGGAGCTGCTGCGCGCCAAGTCCAAGACCTCCGGCGACGTCGCGCTCGCCATGCTCTTCTACGGCGGCCTCGCCGGCGGCGTGTACCTCACCGGCATCGCCTCCGACAAGGGCATCGCGAACCTCCAGCAGTACCTGTTCGGGTCGCTCCTGACCGCGGGCTGGTCCGAGGTGTGGACGATCGTGGTCGGCGGCGCGGTCGTGGCCGCCCTCATGCTCGTGCTGCGGCCCTGGCTCACCGCGATCTGCGCCGACGAGCAGTACGCGCGCGTCTCTGGGCTCCCCGTCGCCGCCCTCAACCTGCTCCTGCTCGTCACCACCGCCGTCACCGTCTCGGTGTCGATGCGCGCGGTCGGCATCCTCCTCGTGAGCGCCCTCCTGGTGATCCCGGTGGTCACCGTGCAGCAGTTCACGCGCTCGTTCAAGGCCACCATGTTCGCCTCCATGGGCGCGGGCCTCCTCATCTCCGGCGCGGGCGTCCTCACCTCCGCCGCGCAGGACGTCCCGCCCGGCGCCACGATCGTGCTCATCGGTGTCGCCGCGTTCGTCGCCACCGCCTTCATCGCCGCGCTGACCAGGCGCGTGCGCCGGACCCGGCGCGGCCACCTGCCGCCCGAGGGCGAGCCGCTCGAGGTCGAGCTGCCCGCGAAAGCATGACCGCGCGGACACCTGGGACCTCACCGGAGGGCGCGACGCGATATTTTTGCGGGGTGCGCACCGAAGCCGAACCGACCGAAGCGCCCGCCGACTACGAGTCGGCCGGCGAGCTGCTGCGCGCGCTCGCCGCGCCGCTGCGCATCGCGATCGTGATGGAGCTGGCGGCGGGGCCCAAGTACGTGCACCAGATCGTCGAGACGCTCGGGGTCACGCAGCCGCTGGTCTCCCAGCACCTGCGGGTGCTGCGGGGCGCGGGCATCGTCCGCGGCACCAGGTCGGGCCGGGAGATCTCGTACTCGCTCATCGACGACCACATCGCGCACATCGTCACCGACGCCGTCAACCACGCCCGGGAGGAGCACTAGTGGCCACGAAGCCCCCGGCCGAGAACATGGCCCGGTCCACCAAGCAGCGGACCGCGATCCTCGAACTGCTCGAGCACGACGACGCGTTCCGCAGCGCCCAGGACCTCCACGCGATCCTGCGGGACGCCGGGTCCAAGATCGGCCTGACCACGGTCTACCGCACGCTCCAGGCGTTCGCCGAGGCCGACATCGTCGACGTCATGCGCCTGCCCGGCGGGGACCACCTGTACCGGCTCTGCGCCGCCGAGGAGCACCACCACCACCTGGTCTGCCGCTCGTGCGGCAAGACCGCGGAGGTGGCCGGGCCGACCGTGGAGCGCTGGGCCAACAAGGTCGCGGCCGAGCACGGGTTCACCGACGTCGGACACACGCTCGAACTCCACGGCCTGTGCGCCGAGTGCTCCAAGTAGGCTGAGCAGCGTGCTGGTTGTATATCGTTTCGCCGTAACCGAAGGCGAGACGGAGAGCTTCTCGCGCGACGCCGAGGACGCCTTGGCCGCGCTCGCCTCCTGCGGCGGCTACGTCCGCGGCGGGCTGGGCCGCGCCCTCGACGACTTCGATGCCGACGACGCCGTCTGGATGCTCTGGTCGGAGTGGGACGACGTCGGCTCCTACCGGCGCTCCCTCTCGAACTTCCAGGTCAAGATGGCCACGCCGCTGCTGTCGCGGGCGCTCCCCGAAGCCTCGGGCTTCGAGGTCCTCGCCGAATGCGCGCCCGGCGGGCGGCCGCGGCGCACCGACTCCGACCGCGAGGCCGACCCCGAGTCCGCCCGCAGGGAGGCCGCACGATGACCGACCGCGACCCCGCGCGACCCGAGGCGGACGCGCCGCAGCCTGAACCGGCCCCCGCGGAAGGCCAGGACGCCGGGACGCAGGCTGCCGACGACGTGGCGGCCGACGCCGTGCCGCAGCCCGAGCACGGCCGCGCCGAACCCGCCCCCGAGCCGGTCGAGCGCATCGACCCTCCGATCGAGCCGATCCCGGACCTCACGACCGCCCCTGAACCCGAGGCGCCCTCAAGGCAGGCGCCCGAGCCGATCGAGGCGGAGCCGCACACCAGCGTCGAGGCCGTGCCCGAGCCGGTCGCGCCCGCGCAGATCGCTCCCGAGTCCGGCGCCGCGCCGATCCCGTTCGAGCCCGAGCCGTCCGTGCCCGAGCGCACCGACGGCGCCGCGCCGGTCGCGCTCGCCCAGGACTTCGACCAGACCGCGGACCACGGCCAGACCCCCGGCTACATTCCCGCGACCGGGACCGATCCCGCCGCCGACCCTGCCGCCGACCTCGGCACCGCCGACACGCTCGCGCTGCCCCCCACCACGGCCGCCGTCGAGCCCCCGGTCGTCTCCTCCGCGCCGCCGCCCCCGACCGGTGTGCCGGTCCCGTTCGCGGCCCCGCCGACCGAGCGGAACGGCGGCAGGCTCGCGCTCAAGCTCGTCCTCGGCATCGGCGGCGGCGCGGCCGTCGTCGTCTCCGTGGTCGTCGCGATCATCCTCGCCGTCGCCACGATGACCAACTCGATCGCTGACGAGGTGCACGACACCGCCGCGGGCTTCGTCGCCGAACTCGCCGACGAGGACTGGGACGGCGCCTACGCGATGCTCTGCGACGACCTGCGCGACCGCCCCGCCGCGGACTACATCCCCGAGTGGGAGTCCTGGGAGCCGTCCAGCGCCGAGGTCCAGCCGCTGGCGTTCGACGACGTCGACGTGCGGGTGCGCCTCGGGAACGGCTCCGAGATCGCCCTGGTGATCCAGCTCGACCAGACCGCGGACTCGCTCGGCACGAGCGTGTGCGGCTGGTACGACGTCACGTAGCGGTCGGCCGCGCGGTCCTCAGCCGCCGTAGGGCGGCTGCGGCGGGTACTGCTGCGGTGGCCCCGGCGGGTACTGGCCCTGCTGCGGGAACTGCCCTTGCTGCGTCTGGCCCTGCTGCGGCGCCCCGTACGGCGCCTGCGGCTGCGACCCGTACTGCCCCTGCGTCCCGTACGTCTGCGGCACGACCACGATGAGCGCCCCGCCACCGCTGCCGGGCGTCCAGGCCCGCACGCCGGGCGTGAGCACCATGACGAACAGGACGACCAGCAGCACCGCGATCGCGAGGTTCCGTCCGGTGAGCAGCATCGGGTACACCGTGGGTTGGCCCGGGAGCGGGAACTCCCGGTACCGGAGGTACTGCACGAGCTGCATGAAGGCTAGGAACCCCCACACGGGCACCAGTATCGAGGTCCACACGATCGTGAAGACCCGCGCGCCGAACCGGCCGCGGTGCACGCCGATCGCGGTGAACAGCCCGCACACCAGGATCACGGCGGCCGCGACGGCCGTCAAAAGCAGCGCCCCCGAACCGAACGCGAGGCCGACGAAGTCGATCGCCGCCGCGTAGTCGCCGCGCCCGAGCGCGAGCATCGACTGGACCGAGCCGGCCGCGGCCCACGCGCTGAGCGCCATGAGCACCCCGGTGGCGAGCACGGTGAACCCCGCCGATCCGGGCCGCACGTCGGGCCGTTCGGGGGCCGGGCCCTGCGCGAACCCGCCGGGGCCGGCCGCGCCCGGCAGCTGCACCTCGCCTCTCTGGATGCGGTGCATGAGGATCCACTGCCGGGCCGACTTGGAGCACAGCAGCCCCAGGAGGGTCCCGTAGAGGCCGCCGAGGACGATCCCGACGAGGAGCGAGACCCAGCCGGTCTCGATGTAGACGATGCCGAAGGCGATCGCGGCGGTGCTGAGGGCGAGGCCGATGATCGCGGAGACCAGCGACCAGATCCACGCCCACCGCTTCCCGCGGGTGATGTGGACGCCGCTGGCGAGCGCCTGCACCGTCGAGTACAGGGCCCATGCGAGTCCGATGAGCCCGATCGGGGTGAAGTACTGGACGAGTCCGATCGCCGCGCCGACGTCGCCGAGCCCCGCGAGCGCGGTGAAGATCCACAGGATCGCCTGGATCCCGGTGATCGAGCCCGGTTTCCGCATCGTCGCCTCGGGCGGCGGGAGCTGCCCGGGGAGCATCTGGTCCGGCCGCTGCGGCACCGGCCCGTACGCGCCTCCGGGGCCCGCGGGCGCCTGCTGGGGCGGGGCGGGCGGGTACTGGAGGTGCGCCCGGTCGGGCGGCGGGGGCGGGAAGCTCATCGGGGCGGGGTCCTCGCGGTTCGGGAGTTCGGTAGCGGCCACCTTACCGGACGTCGCCCGGGCCGGAGGTCCGCTCGGAGCGGGGTTTTCACGCGTTCCGGGGAAGCGGCGGTTTGCTAGTCTGACTGACGCTGAACGACCTCCGATCAGAGCAGGACGCGCCGTGTCTGAGACAACGCCCACTTCCCATACGTTCCAAGTGGACCTGCGCGGCCTGGTGGACCTCCTGTCGCACCACCTGTACTCCTCGCCGAAGGTGTACGTGCGCGAGCTGCTGCAGAACGCCGTGGACGCGATCACCGCGCGGCGCCAGCTCGATCCGGAGTTCGACGCCGCTTTCGACACCGATAGCGCCGCCGTGCGCATCACCACCGACGGCCGCCGCCTGCGGATCACCGATCCCGGTGTGGGGCTGACGATCGCGGAGGTCCACAAGCTGCTGGCGACCATCGGCGGCTCGTCCAAGCGGGACGAGGAGATCGAGGGCGCGCGCCGGGACTTCCTGGGGCAGTTCGGCATCGGCCTCCTCGCGTGCTTCACGGTGGCCTCGGTCATCACCGTGACCTCCCGTTCGGCGCGGGACGCCGCCGCGCCCGCGGTCCGCTGGGCCGCGAAGGACGACGGCTCGTACACCGTCACCGAGGTCCCGCACGCCGAGCACCCCGAGCCGGGCACCACCGTCGAGCTCGTGGCCCGCCCCGGCGAGGACTGGCTGGAGCCCGACCGGGTCGTGCGGCTCGCCCGCGAGTACGGCTCCCTGCTGCCCGTGGCGATCACGGTCGAGCCCGAGGGCGGGGCGCCGGTCCGCATCACCGACACGCCGCCGCTGTGGGAACGCGAGTACCCCAACCCGACCGCGCGCCGCCTCGCCCTGAACCGCTACTGCGAGGAGGTCCTGGGGTTCGCGCCCCTCGACGTCATCGACCTCGACGTGCCGCTCTCGGGCCTGACGGGGGTCGCGTTCGTCCTCCCGCACGCCACCTCGCCGTCGGCCCGCCCGGCGCACCGCGTGCACCTCAAGCGCATGCTGCTCACCGACACCGCCGACAACCTGGTCCCGGAGTGGGCGTTCTTCGTCCGCTGCGTGGTCGACACGGACTCCCTGCGCCCCACCGCGTCCCGCGAGTCCCTGTACGACGACGAGGCCCTGGCGGTCGCCCGCGACGCGGTCGGCGCGCAGATCCGCGAGTGGATCTCCCGCCTCGCCGCCGAGGACCCGGCCCGCCTGGAGGCGTTCCTCGCCGTCCACGAGCTCGGCGTGAAGGCCCTCGCCCGCCACGACGAGGAGCTGCTGGCCGCGATGCTCCCGTGGCTGCGCTTCGAGACCACCGCCGGGCGCACCAGCCTCCCCGAGTTCGCCCGCGCCTACCAGCCGGTCTACCTGGCCGGCACGGTGGACGAGTACCGGCAGGTCGCCCAGATCGCCGCCGCCCAGGGCATCGGCGTCGTCAACGGCGGCTACACCTACGACGCCGAGCTCGTCCAGGCCCTGCCGCGCCTGGACCCGCAGGTGAAGGTCGAGCAGCTCCAGCCCGGCGTCATCTCCGCGAGCCTCGATCCGCTCGACACCCGCGCCGAGCTCGCCCTCCAGTCGTTCCTGGCCGCGGCCCGCGCCCGGCTCGACGCGGTCGACGTCGACGTGGTCGTGCGCGAGTTCAACCCCGTCTCGGTGCCCGCGCTCCTCCTCGACGACCGCGAGGCACGCCGCGAGCGCCAGCGCGCCGAGGCCGAAGCGCAGGCCGACGACCTGTGGGGCGGCATCCTCGCCTCCATCAAGCAGCACGCGCCCCGCGCCCAGCTCGTCCTCAACCACCGCAACCCGACCGTGCGCCGCATCGGCGCCATCGCCGACCCCGAGCTGGCCGGCACCGCCGTCGAGTCGCTGTACGGCCAGGCCCTGCTCATGAGCCACCGGCCGCTGCGCAGCGCTGACACCGCACTGCTGAACCGCTCTTTCATGAACCTGCTCGAACGCGTTACAAAGGATGAGCGACCCCAGGACTAGCAGTCCCTCGACCCCGCCCGAGAAAGACCGAGGACCCGCGATGGCCACTCCCGACCCCGACGCGATCTGGCGACTGCTCAACGAGGCGCGCTTCGAAGAGGCCGGGGAGGCGAAGGTCGCGGCCCTGGAGCGGGCGGTCGAGGCCGCCGACGCGGTCGGCGACCCCGAGCTGGTCAACTACGCGCTCAACGGGCTCGTCGACGCCTACGAGTTCTCGCGCGACTCCACGCGCCTGCTGGTGCCCTTCGCGCGGCTGCTGCGCGCCTTCGACACCCGCCCCGAGCACTTCGACGCCTACCTGACCCGGTCGCTGTACTGGACGTTCAAGTGGATCGTCGACTCGATGATCGAGCAGCCCGACGTGCCCCTGGAGTCGATCGAGCACTGGCTCCAGGAGATGCGCCGCCGCTACGCCGAGGCCGGGTACTCGATGCACGCGCCGGCCGCCTACGAGATGCAGCTGGCGTACCACACGGGCGACTACGACCGGGTCGCCCGCGCGATCGAGGCCCTCGGGGAGGCGGAGGAGGACGACATGTCCGACTGCACCGCCTGCCAGTACACGACGCTCGCGACGATCGTGTTCTACGCGGAGGAGGACTCCGCGGACGCCGCGATGGAGATGCTGGAGCCGGTCCTCGCCGGGGAACACTCGTGCGCGCACGAGCCGCACTACGGGCTCGCGCTCTCGCTGCTGCCGCTGGTGGAGCTGGGCCGCTCGGCGGAGGCCCGCGCGAACCACCTGCGCGGCTACCAGATGTGCCGCGGCAAGGAGGACATGGTCCCCATGATCGCGCTGCACGTCGAGTTCTGCGCGCTCACCGGCAACGAGCACCGGGCCGTGGAGATCCTGGCCGACCACGCCCGCTTCTTCGACCTCGACCTGGGGGTGCGCGAGCGCCAGCGGCTCCTGGAGGTCGCGGTCCTCACCTGCCGGCGGCTGACGGCCCTCGGCTTCGCCGACGCGGCCGTCCCGGGCCCGGGCGGGCGGGAGTGGACGGCGGGGGAGCTGCACGAGTGGGCCGAGGCCGAGCGGGCCGCGGTGTGCGCGCGCTTCGACGCCCGCAACGGCAACGACCACCACTCGCGCATGTCCGCGTGCGTCGTCGAGTCCACCCCCTACGACCAGCCGGTCCACTTGGGGCTCAAGGAGCCCCGCAAGCCCGAGCCGGGCGTGGCCCTCCCGGCGGACGCGCCCGTGGAGGGCGCCGACCTCGACGCCGCGATCGACGCCGCGTACGCCGCCTACGACGCGTGCTCGCCGGACACGTGGAAAGCGTGGCTCACCGTCGGGGCGATCGCTGACGCCCTCGGCATCGAGCTCATCGCCGAGCACCGCGCCGAGATCGCCCACGCCGAGTCCGCCCGCGCCGACGACCCCGCCGAGATCGAGGACGGCCTGCGCCGCGCCGTCGCCCTGTTCGGCACGGCCGGGCAGCCCGGCCGCGCGCTCGTCGCCGAGGCGTTCCTGCTCATCCACCGGGCCGAGAGCGCTCCCCGGGACGTGCCCGCCGGGGCCGCCCAGATCACCGCCACCGCGCAGCGCCTGGGCGCCGAGGGCCGCATCGACGACCGGAGCCTGCACACCAGCCAGGTCCTCGCGATGCGCGCCGAGTACCTCGCCGCCGCGGGCGAGCCCGTCCCGGGCCTGGACGCCCGCGCCGAAGCCCTCGAAGCCGAGCTCGCCGAGCTCCCGGGCCGCCGCTACGCGCTCATCCGCCGCTGCGACCTCCTCGACCTGCGCGCCCGCCTCACCGGCGACGCCGACGCCAAGACCTGGCTGCTCACCACCGAACTGGAGGTCGCCCGCGCCGCCGACGCCGGGTGGGCCGTGGCCCGCGCCTGCGCCGACCTCGCCGACCAGGTCGGCCTCACCGGTGACTTCACCGCCGCGTACGCGATCACCCGGGAGGGCCTGACCGCCCTCGGCGACGAGCCGAGCCGCACCATCGCCGCGAAGCTCCACCTCCAGGCCGCCGAGTTCCGCATGCGCGAAGGCGACCACTCCGGCACCTACGAGCACGCGCTGGCCGCCTCGGTGCACTGCGACGCCGTCGGCATGACCGTCCCCGGCGCCGTGGCCCGCCACCTCATGGGCGCGGCCCTGGTGGAGATGGAGCGCCGCGCCGAGGCCATCCCGATCCTGGAGGAGGCCCTGGAGGACCTGCCGGACGCGGAGCTGTGGCGGGTGTGCAACATCCGCTTCAACCTCGCGGAGGCGTACGACAAGCAGGAGGACACCCGCCGGGGCGTCGAGCACGGCCTGGCCGCGCTGGCGCTCATGGAGACCCGCCGCGAACTGGGCCACGCCCCGCTGTACGCCGACACGCTGTTCCTCACCGGGGAGCTGCTGGAGAAGCTCGGCGAGCACGAGCACGCCCTGGAGGTGTACACGCGCGCCGCCGAGGCCGCCGAGGAGGTCGGGGACCTGACGTCGTGGGCGCGGGTGAGCCGGGCCCGGGTGTGGCTGCTGCGCACCATGTCCGGCGACACGGCGTTCGGCGAGGGCCTCCAGGCGATGGCGCACATCGCGGCCGGCCTCATCGCCGAGCGCACCGACGCGTCCCTCCCGGAGTCCTCGCGCGAGTCGGCCCGGTTCGAACTCGGCGAGACCTACCGGCAGCACGCGCAGCTGACGTTCCAGTTCCTGGAGTCCCAGGCGGGCGAGCCGGGCCTGCGCCGGGACGAGGCCGAACCGGTCCTCGACCTCCAGCGGCGCGCGCTGGCGGTGTTCCGCGACGGCCCGCTCCTGCTCGAACGCGCGAGCCTGGTCGCGCACCAGTCGATGTGGCTGCTCGCGGAGCTGGGCGACACCGCGGGCGCGATCGAGGCGGGGGAGGAGGCCCTGGGCTGGCTCGCGGCCCCCGAGCACGCCGAGGCCCGGGAGGGCTTCGAGCAGCACCTGGCCGACCTCCGGCAGGGGGCCGCGGGGGCCTGACTCGCCAGCGGGGCGCGCACAGCGGGCCCGCTACCGCGAGGTACGCTTGCCCACCGGCGGCAGCGGCGCACACTCGGTGCGCCCGAACGTTCACCACCAGGTCGAAACCGGGTTGAACTGCCGCCGTCTGAGTGATCTGCTCAGAGGATCTCAACAGAGGAATCATCCGCAGTCTCACCGACCGCCAGCCGGATCGAGAGGAATCATCGTGTCCCAGGACCGCACCGAAGCGCTCATCAGCCTGTCCAAACGCCGCGGCTTCGTCTTCCCCAGTTCGGAGATCTACGGAGGCACCCGCTCAGCTTGGGACTACGGCCCGCTCGGTGTGGAGCTGAAGGAGAACATCCGCCGCGAGTGGTGGAACGCGATGGTCCGCGAGCGCGACGACGTCGTCGGCCTCGACTCCGCCGTGGTCCTCAACCCCCAGGTGTGGGTCGCCAGCGGCCACCTGGAGGAGTTCACCGACCCGCTCACCGAGTGCCAGTCGTGCCACAAGCGCTTCCGCGCCGACCACCTCGTCGAGGCGTACCAGGAGAAGCACGACGGCGCCGAGCCCGAGAACGGCCTGGCCGACCTCGCGTGCCCGCACTGCGGCGCCCGCGGCTCCTTCACCGAGCCGCGCATGTTCAACGGCATGATGAAGACCTTCCTCGGCGCCGTCGAGGACTCGGAGAACACGCACTACCTGCGCCCCGAGACCGCCCAGGGCATCTTCGTGAACTTCACGAACGTGATGACCGCCTCGCGCAGGAAGCCGCCGTTCGGCATCGCCCAGACCGGCAAGAGCTTCCGCAACGAGATCACGCCCGGCAACTTCATCTTCCGCACCCGCGAGTTCGAGCAGATGGAGATGGAGTTCTTCGTCGAGCCGGGCACCGACGAGGACTGGCACGAGTACTGGCTCACCGAGCGGTGGAACTGGTACGTCGAGCTGGGCCTGAGCGAGTCGAACCTGCGCCGCTACGAGCACCCGAAGGACAAGCTCTCCCACTACTCGAAGCGCACCGTCGACATCGAGTACCGCTTCAACTTCGCCGGCTCCGAGTTCGGCGAGCTGGAGGGCATCGCCAACCGCACCGACTTCGACCTGTCGACCCACTCGAAGCACTCGGGCGCCGACCTGTCCTACTTCGACCAGGCCAAGGGCGAGCGGTGGACGCCGTACGTCATCGAGCCCGCGGCGGGCCTGACCCGCTCGGTGCTCGCGTTCCTGCTGGAGGCGTACGACGTCGACGAGGCCCCGAACACCAAGGGCGGCGTCGACAAGCGCACCGTGCTGCGCTTCGACCCGCGCCTGGCCCCCGTGAAGGCCGCGGTCCTGCCGCTGAGCCGCAACGAGGACCTGTCGCCGAAGGCGAAGGACCTGGCCGCGCGCCTGCGCCGCCACTGGAACGTCGACTTCGACGACGCCGGCGCCATCGGCCGCCGCTACCGCCGCGCCGACGAGATCGGCACGCCCTACTGCATCACCGTCGACTTCGACACCCTCGAGGACCAGGCCGTGACCATCCGCGACCGCGACTCGATGAAGCAGGAGCGCGTCGCCCTCGACCAGGTCGAGCGGTACCTCCTCGAACGGCTCTAGCCGCCGCCCAGCGAACGGGGGCCGATCTCGGTGCGACCGAGGTCGGCCCCTTCGGGTATCCAGGACGCGTGCAGGTCGAGCTCCTGCACCGTCTCGCCCTCCATGACCGTGCGCCAGCCCGCCGAGCCCAGCTCGAACGAGAACGGGTCCTCCGCGGCCGGCAGCCCCCCGATGAGCGCCCCCGCGGCGTCGCGGAACAGCACCGCGAGCCGGATCTCCCGCGTGGCGTCGCTGACGACCCGGTAGTGCAGCCGGTACCCCTCGGGGCTCAGCAGCGGCTCGACCGACAGGACCGTGATCTCCGGGAGCGGGTCCACCACGCCGTAGTCGAGCTCGTCGGGGCCCAGCTCCGCCGGGTCGGGGGAGAGGAACGACGGTTCCCGGGTCTCCAGGCGCAGGTCGGCGGGGTCGAGGTCGAGCTGCGTGGAGGACAGGACGTGCCCCACGGTCACCGAGGTGTCCGCCGGGATCGGATTGGGGTAGAAGCTCTCCAGCGCGGTCGCGGGGGCGCCGTCGCGCATCGCCACGATGTCGATCGAGCCGGGGCTGATGATCGCGGTGTCGAACGGGTTGCGGACCACCGCGCCCAGGATCACCCGCTCGAAGCCCAGTTCGTCCACGACGGTGCTGAACCCGTACTCGGTGATCTGGAACTCGACCTGCGGGCCGCTGGTGAAGTCGAACCAGTCCTGGGCCGCGGTCGGCAGTTCGGAGACCTCGGCGATGTCGTCGTAGGGGCGCGGCTGCCATTCGACCGACACGGCCAGGACCACGGCCGCCGCCGCGAGCGCGACGGCGAACGGCAGGCGGGGCAAGGGCTCCAGGCGGTGCGCGGCGCGGGCCGCCAGCCGCCGGGCCTTCCCGGCCTGGACGCCGATCCACCTGTTCGAGGGCATAAGAGGTCCCGAGTGAGAACGCTACACTTTGCTCACCACGGTAGCGGCGCTTCGCCCCGCCCGCGCTCCGGGGTTCGGCGAACGCCACGCGGGCTGCGGCGGGGTCACAAGGGGGCCAACGTGTCCGGAGCGGCGTCACCCGACCGCTGGGCCGACGAGCACGACATCGACCTCGGCGCCGTCGAGTCGCCCGAGGCGGCCCCGGCACCGCCGGCCCCCGCGCCGCGGCGCATGCGCTTCCCCAACGCCGCCATGGCCTTCGCCGCGGTCGTCCTCGCCCTCGCCGCCGGGGTCGTCACCGTCGCCAAGTGGCTGCCGGCCGCCGAGCTCAACGCCGAGGAGGTCGTCACCGGGTTCCTGGAGGCCGCCCGGCGCGGCGACATCGCCGCCGCGCTGGCGTTCACCGACCAGCCGCACGCCACCGGCGACTTCCTCGTCCCCGAGGCCCTCGACACCCGCTGGAGGGTCGTCGAGGTCGGCCAGGTCTCCTACACGAAGAGCCCGCGCCCGGGCCGCGTCACCACCCAGGTGTACGCCGAGATCGAGGCGTTCGACGGCACGCGCATCGGGTTCCGGTACCTCGTGGGCATCGAGGACGGCGCGGCCGTCATCGAGAACGCGCTCGCCACCAGCGAGGCGTACCCGGCGTTCGACCACCTCGACGTCAACGGCGTCACCGCGAAAGTGGACGAGGCCATGGGGATCACCAACCTCATGCTGCTGCCGGGCGTGTACGAGTTCTACCCCGACCTGCCGTCCACGATGGAGCTGGAGACCGAGGGCGCCGTGCTGGCCCTGGGGAACCGGTTCGTGCTCCTGGGGGAGGACCGGTCCGACGAGTGGCTGCCGATCCCCTGGCCCACGGTCTCGGCCGAGGGCGAGGCGCTCATCGACACCGCGCTGGTGGCGTACCTGGACGCGTGCGTCGCGGCCCCGGACACGGCCGGCTGCCCGCTCGGGTTCCCGGCCGACGAGACCCGCACGGTGGCGCCCGCGCCGGGGGCGGCCTGGGAGATCGCGTCCTACCCGAAGGTCGACGCGCAGTGGTGGGGGTACGAGCTGCTCCAGGGCTTCGTGCTCGTGACCACCGAGCCCGGCGAGGCGCGCATCGCGGCGGTCGTCACCGAGGGCGGCGAGTCGCGCGAGACGGTGGTGAGCTGCCCGATCTGGGCCGACGGCCTCTTCGCGGACCTCGACTTCGCGGGCGGCGCGGCGATCACGCGCGCCGACGGCACGACCATCGAGCGCTGCAATTCGCTCGTGGAGGTGGAGTAGGCGGCGTCCGCGCGGGACGTGCCGGTGGAGCGGGGCGCGGCCCGGGGCCGCGCGGGCTCAGTCGCTGTGGATGACGCAGTCGCAGTCGACCCACGCGGGGGCCGAGGCGCGATCGGTGTGCGTGATGTAGTGGCCGCGGCTCTCCGACGCCCAGAGGGACGCGGGGCTCGCGGGCACGTCGGCCTGGACCTCGGCGGTCAGGATGTCGGACGCCTCGATCGGGGCGGTCTCCACTTGCTGGACCATTGCTGTTCTCGCTCCTTCGTCTCTTCCGAGTCAACGCGGCGACGGCTCACCTGGTTCCGGGCTTGAGAGCAGTTTCACAGCGCACTCGCAACGCCCAGATTAGCGTCCCCCGGCGACGGGCATGTAACGGTTTCATGCCAATGGGCCGCCGGGGGTGCAGGTCACAGCCGTGGCCTCATCCGTTCGGCTGAGGCTCCTACCAGGACGATTTCCGCACTCCGGGCAATTCGCCGCGGTGCGCCATCGCCCTGAGTCGGACACGCGACAGTTCGAATTTCCGGAAGACGCCCCGCGGGCGCCCGTCCACTGCATCGCGGTTGCGCAGCCGCACCGCCGCGGAGTCCCGCGGCAGCCGCTGGAGCGCCCGCACCGCCTCGGCGCGGGCCTCCGGCGCCGTCCCGGGGTGCGCAACGAGCCGCTTCAGCTCCGCGCGCCGCTCCCGGTACCGCGCCACCAGGACTTCGCGCCGCCGCTGCCGGGCGACCGCCGATTTCTTGGCCATCTAGCGGGCCTCCCTGCTCTGCCGCCGGTCCAGGGTCGTCACTAGCGGTCCTCTCTGAACTCGACGTGCTTCCGGGCGACCGGGTCGTACTTGCGCAGCACCATCCGGTCCGGGTCGCTCCTGCGGTTCTTGCGCGTCACGTACGTGTACCCCGTCCCCGCGGTGGACCGCAGTTTCACGACGGGCCGCACGTCGGTGCTCTTCGACGCCATCTCAGATCTTCCTTCCCCGTGCTCTGACGCGTGCCACGACGGCTTCGACGCCGTCGCGGTCGACGATCTTGATCCCCTTGGTCGACAGCCGGAGCCGCACATAGCGGCCCTCGCTGGCCAGGTAGTACCGCTTGGACTGGAGGTTCACGTTCCAGCGCCGGCGGGTCCTGTGCTTCGACCACGGCACGTTGTTGCCGAACCCGGGGCCCGCCCCGGTCACGTCGCATGTTCTGGGCACGTCGCCCTCCCTTCGATCCTTCAACTATAATGACAATCGTTTTCAATTGAAGCGGAGGTCCCATGTCCCACCTCGCCCAGTCCGGCACCGCAGCGCAGCAGGCCGACCTGCGCCCGGCCCTGACGCTCCTGACCGGCTTCGCCCCCGAGGCGGTGAACGCCGCCGCCGACCTGCTCACCCGCGCCGACCCCGCCCTCCTCGTCGTCGGCTACGACCTCGCCGCCCTCGCGGGCGAGGGCACCGTCCGCCGCACCGTCCGCGACGGCACCGGCGTCATCGAGGACGAGCGCACCGCCCTCGAACACGGCTGCCTCTCCTGCACCGTCCGCGAAGACCTCCTCCCCGCCCTCGTGCGCCTCGCCCGCACCCGGCCCGGCGGCGACATCGCCCTCGTCCTCCCGCCCAACATGGAGCCCGAGACCGTCGCCACCGCCTGCTCCTGGACCCACGTCGACGGCGCGCCCGTCACCGACGCCGTCCGCATCGACTCCGTCGTCGCCGTCTGCGACCCCGCGAGCCTCCTCGACACCCTCGACTCCGACCAGGACCTCGCCGACCGCGGCCTCCACGCCGCCGACGACGACGCCCGTTCAGTCGCCGACACCGCCGCCCGCCAGATCGAGTACGCCGACACCGTCCTCCTCTGGGCACTGGGCACCGGTCCCGGCAGCGGCTTCGACACCTACGAGCACACCCGCCTCGCCGTCCTCCTCCAGCGCCTCAACCCCTGGGCCCGCCACCTCGTCGTCGACCTCGACGAACCCGCCTGGCTCTCCGCCCGCCTGCGCCGCAGCGGCCGCTTCGACCCCGACGCCCCCGAGCCCTACGGTCGCGGCCTGGAGGGCTACGCCGTCGGCAGCCACGAGCCCGAACCCGACTGCGGTGTGGTCGCCGCCGTCTACCGCGCCCGCCGGCCCTTCCACCCCGCGCGCTTCCACCAGGCCCTCCCCGCCATCGCCGGGAAGACCCTCCGCGGCCGCGGCCACCTGTGGCTCGCGTCGCAACCGGACGCGATCGTCGCCTGGGAGTCCAGCGGCGGCGGCGTCGCCATGGGCGACCTCGGACGCTGGCTCGCGGCCACCCCCGACGAGGAGTGGGAGCACTCGAGCCCCGAGCGCCGCGTCACCGCCGACCTGCACTGGGACGCCGACTACGGCGACCGGGAGACCCAGCTCGCGTTCGTCGGCCTGCACTTCGCGGCCGACGAGCTCACCGCGCTCCTCGACGCCTGCCTCCTCACCGACGCGGAGGCCGCCGAGGGCGAGCGGCGCTGGCGGGAATACGACGACCCGTTCGACGGTTGTTTCGACGGCAAGGAAGGGATTCAGCAATGAAACAGAGCATCCACCCGAACTACGAGCACGTGGTCTTCCGCGACCGCGGCGCCGACTTCGCCTTCCTCACGCGGTCCACGGCCACGTCGGCCGAGACCGTGGAGTGGGAGGACGGCCGGACCTACCCGGTGATCGACGTCCAGATCTCCTCGGCCTCGCACCCGTTCTGGACCGGCAAGAACCGCGTCCTCGACGACGAGGGCCGCGTCGCCAAGTTCTACAAGCGCTACGGCCAGAAGGGCAAGTAGGCGCGCACGACCGCAGGAGGGGCCTCCCCGGCACCGGGAGGCCCCTCCTGTCGTGTCAGAAGGAGTCCGGCTCAGCCGCCGGAGGAGTCGATCTCGGCCCCGACCGGGACCGTGCGGTCGTCGCGGTCGTCCAGCCAGCCGTCCGGCAGCGAGACCTTGCCGGGGGAGTTGGTGCGCCCGCGCGGCTTCCCGATGGTCGACTCCGGGAACGGCGCGGCCGCGTCGAGCCTCCCGAGCAGGTCCTCCAGCTCGTTCAAGGTCGAGACCATCGCGAGCGAGCGGCGCAGCTCGCCGCCGACCGGGAACCCCTTGAGGTACCAGGCCACGTGCTTGCGGAACTCGCGGCAGCCGTGCTCCTCCGCGTCGATGTTCCGGCGCGCCTCGTACGACTCGGCGCCCGCGATCCACTCCACGAGGAGTTGCGCGTGGCGCAGCATGACCTTCGCGACCTCCCCGAGTGACGGCATGAGGCGCGCTTCCCGCCCGCTGAAGGCCGCCTCCAGGTCCCCGAAGAGCCAGGGGCGACCCAGGCAGCCCCGGCCCACCACGACGCCGTCGCAGGCCGTCTCAGCGGCCATCCGGAGCGCGTCGTCCGCTTCCCAGACGTCGCCGTTGCCGAGCACCGGCACGTCCAGGCGCTCCTTGAGCCTCGCGATCGCCTCCCAGTCGGCGGTCCCGGAGTAGCGCTCGGCCGCGGTGCGCCCGTGGAGGGCGACCCACGCGACCCCCGCGTCCTGGGCGATCTCGCCGGCCTCCAGGTACGTGAGGTGGTCGTCGTCGATGCCCTTGCGCATCTTCACCGTGACCGGGATGCCTCGCTCGGCGGCGGTGTCGACCGCCGCGGTCACGATCTCGCGGAACAGCCGCCGCTTCCACGGCAGCGCCGAACCCCCGCCGCGGCGGGTGACCTTCGGCACCGGGCAGCCGAAGTTGAGGTCGACGTGGTCGGCCAGGTCCTCCTCGACGACCATCCGCACGGCCTTGCGCACGCCCTCGGGGTCGACCCCGTAGAGCTGGAGGCTGCGGGTCTCCTCTTCGGGATCGAACTCGATGAGCCGCATGGTCTTCGGGTTGCGCTCGGTGAGCGCCACGGTCGTGATCATCTCGCACACGTAGATCCCCGCGCCCTGCTCGCGGCAGAGCTTGCGGAACGGCAGGTTCGTGATCCCGGCCATCGGTGCGAGGACCACGGGCGGGGACACGGGCCGGCCCGCGAGCGAGAGCTGATTCGTCACCGGTCGATTATCCCAGCGCCCGCCCGGACCGGCAAAGCGCGACGGGGGTGACCGCGGCCGCGGTCACCCCCGTCGACGCGAGTCCTATTCGAGGTCCACGGTCACCGAGGCCGCCCAGGGCTTGCCCGCCACGTCGTAGGCCCCCGCGTAGCTGAAGCCCTCGCCGCCGACGGCCGCGCCGCCGGGGATCGTCGCCTGGCCGTCGAGGTACGCGTGCAGCTTCTGGCCCTCGAAGTCCGAGACCAGGACCACCGCGGCGCTCCCCGCGTAGCCCTTCACACCCAGCGAGGGCGTCTCCGACGCGCACAGCGGGTCGGTCAGCCGCGAGTCCGCGAGCTCCTTGGCGACCTCGCCGCCCGCGACCCAGCTGATCGTCCCCGCGCCGCGGCTCGTGGCGATGAACTGCCCGCTCTGGGCCCCCACCACCAGGCACGTCACGTTCGCACCGACCTCGGTCGCCGCGGTCTCCGCCAGCTCCCGGTCCAGCTCGTGCACGGTGCCGACGCTCGTGGCGACCGCCGGTCCGGCCTCGGAGGCGGCCACGTCGGCCACCCCGCCGTCGAACCCGATCGCCTCGCCGGCGACCGCGTCGAACGCGAGCGCCGCGCCGTCGTAGTACTGCGCCGCCAGGCCCTGGAGCGTGGACGTCAGGTCCACCACCGTCGCCTGGCTCGCGCTCAGGTCGCCGACCACCGCGTACGCCGAGCCCGCGACCGTGTCCCGGTGCTCGCCGTCCTCGACCGTGCCGCGCTCCAGCGCGAGCGAGCCCGTCGCGTCCGACCACGCGTCGACCGAGGTCGGCGCGGTGAACGGCAGGGCCACGGTGCCGACGATCGACGCCGACGCGAAGTGCCCCGGGTTCGGCAGGCCCGGATACGACTCGGACCAGCTCGAGGAGTACGACCCGCTCTTGTCGCCCATGGCGATCACCACGAGCGAGCCGGTCTGCGAGGCCGGGTTCCAGGTGGTGACGAGCGCGAGCTCGTTCCCGTCGGTGAGCGCCACGTCCGTCGGCACCTGGCCGTCCGGCAGGAGCAGGCAGGTGCCGCCCTGGGCGCCGCTGATGCCCGCGGTCGCGATCACCCCGGAGGAGAACGCGATCACCGAGTGCGCGCTGACCTCGGCGCTCTGCTCGGGCCGCGCGAGCGCCACCGGGCGGCCGAGCTCGACGCCCAGGCCCGCGATGCACTCGGAGGTCGATCCCTCGACGAGTTCGAGTTCGGGCGTGCCGTCCTCGGAGAAGCGGCCGCCCGCGCGGGGCGCGAGGCCGATGAGGTCGTCGGTGGTCTCCACGGCGGTCACGTGGTCGACCCCGCTCAGGGCCGCGTCGTCGGTCAGGTAGCCGAGCTGGCCCTGGACGCTGCGGTCGGCGTCGCCCAGCAGCGGCGCGGTCGCGAGGGCGTCGCCGCCGGTCGGGGCCAGCTCCTCGGCGTCGGAGCCGCCCGAGGCGTCGCCGTAGCGCCACGCGAACCAGTCGGCGGTGCCGGCGGCGGCCGCGAGTTCGGTGTAGCGCTCGGCGCTCAGGGCCTCGTCGGCCCCGGGGCTCTCGCTGCTGGAGGCGTCGCCGTCGTCGTCGGCGGGCTGGTTCGGCTCGCTCGGCGGGGCCGCGCCCAGCATGAGGACGATGCCGATGATGAGGCCCAGCGTGATGAGGCCGCCGATGCCGTAGATCGCGTAGCGGACGCCGACGTGGGTCGGCGGCGCGACGCGGGTCGGCGGGGCCTCCGGGGCCGGTTCGGGCGCGGCCGTCTCCTCGCTGCGGCGCTGGGCGGGGACGGTCTCGGTGACGACCGCCTCACCCGGCCTGTCCCCATAAGACGGTGCGGCGTCGGCGGGGAACCGCTCGGCCGGGTAGGCGCTGGCGGGCGCCTCGGGGAAGCCCTGCTGCTGGTGGCCGCCCGGGGGCTGCTGCTCGGGGAACGCGGCCGGGGCCGGTTCGGCGAACGCCGGGGGCGGCTCGGCGAACGCGTGCTGCGGGCGCTCGGGGGCCGCCTGCTGCTGCTCGGGGAAGGAGCCCTGGGCGGCGGCCGGGAACGGGTCGGCCTGGTACTGCTGCTGGCCGGCCTGGTACTGGTCGCGTGCGGCCTGGGCCTCGGCGGCGCGGCGGTCGGCCTGGTAGGGGTCCTGGCCCGCGGCGTCGCCGCGGAACTGGTTCTGGCCGTAGACGTCGGCCTCGTACGGGTCGGCGCGCAGCTCGGGGAACTCGAAGCCCTCGCCCTGCGGCTCGGGTCCGGCGAAGCCCGGCCCGGGCGCGGGGGCGGCGTACGGGTCGGCGCTCGCGTCGGGGCGGGGCGCTTGGTCAGGGCGGGAGGTCTGGTCCGGCGGCCCGGAGGGCCCGGGCTGGCCCGGGACGGCGGCGCCCGGCCAGGCGGCACCGCCGCCGGCGAGGCCCCAGCCGGTCTGGCCCTGCTGGGTCATCCAGTCCTGGCTCGAGCGCGGCGGCCAGTCGGCGGACTCGCCCCACTCGCCTTGCGGCTGCGGGGCGTCCGGCGGCGCCGGGGTCTCGAAGAGGGTGCCGCGGGCCTCGCCGGCGCGCGGCGGCTCGGCGCCCCCGAGGTCGGTCGCCCACTCGTTCCGCCTGGCCTCGGGGTCGAGGTCGTCGGCGGTCGCGGGCTGACCGAACAGGTTCGGGCCCGCGGGCGGACGGGGATCGGACGACGCCTCGTCTTCCGGCGCTGCGGAAGGCAGATGACCCACCCCGCGCGCGGTGATGCGGGGCGGATTCGTGGGTGTGGCCGCGGGTTCGCTGGTGGGAGGCCAGGAGGGCGGCTGCTCGGGCGATGGGTCCGGCATGATAGGCGACTCTAGCTGATCGGACCGCGCAACCGTGAGGCGTGGTCGGGAAAGATGTTGGAGAGGTTCATGGTACAGCGGGCCCGCCACCTCGGACTTCTTCGGCGCCAAGGGATCCCGTGACGGCCAGAGGGGACGTGACCTTCGACGCGGGCGTGTCGCCGGGGCGCCTCACAACCTGCCGCGTCCGCCTCCGGGCTGTCGGACCCACCGGGCAGAATGGTGGCAGCAGAAAGAGGTGAACAGTGGCGGGGCGAATCCGGGACGCCGACATCCAGCTCGTGCGCGAGCGGGTGGACATCGCCGAGGTCATCGGCGAGCGCGTCACGCTGCGCAACGCGGGCGGCGGCAACCTCAAGGGCCTGTGCCCCTTCCACGACGAGCGCTCCCCGAGCTTCAACGTCACCCCCGCCCGCGGCGTCTACCACTGCTTCGGCTGCGGCGTCGGCGGCGACGCCATCACGTTCCTCACCGAGCTCGACGGCCTCACGTTCGTGGAGGCGGTCGAGCGCCTGGCCGGGAAGGCCGGGCTCAAGCTCACCTACGAGGACGTGGACGGCCGCCCCCAGCGCGGCCCCTCCGGGCAGCCCGGCCTCAAGCAGCGGCTCCTCGACGCCCACACCGCGGCGGCCGAGTTCTACACCGGCAAGCTCCTGTCCCCGGAGGCGATGACGGCCCGCCGGTTCCTCGCCGACCGCGGCTTCGACCGCGACGCGGCCGCGACGTTCGGCTGCGGCTACGCCCCCGACGCGTGGGACGCGGCCGCGAAGCACCTGCGCGCCAAGGGCTTCACCGCCGAGGAGCTGACCCAGGCCGGGCTCGCGAAGCCCTCGCGCTCGGGGAGCCTCATCGACCGGTTCCGCCGCCGCCTGGTGTGGCCGATCCGCGACTCGTCCGGCGCGGTGATCGGCTTCGGCGCGCGCAAGCTCTTCGACGACGACCAGGGCCCCAAGTACCTGAACACCCCCGAGACCCCGCTGTACAAGAAGTCGCAGGTCCTGTACGGGATCGACCTGGCGCGCAAGGAGATCGCGAAGACCGGCCGGGTGGTCATCGTCGAGGGGTACACCGACGTCATGGCCTGCCACCTCGCGGGCGTGCCGATGGCGGTCGCCACCTGCGGCACCGCGTTCGGGGCCGAGCACATCCGGGTGCTGCGGCGGTTCCTGTTCGACTCCGAGTCCGCCGACGGGCGGATCATCTTCACGTTCGACGGCGACGAGGCGGGCCAGCGGGCCGCCCTCAAGGCGTTCGACGAGGAGCAGCGGTTCGTCTCCCAGACGTACATCGCCGTCACCCCCGGCGGCCAGGACCCGTGCGAGCTGCGTCAGAGCGCCGGCGACGCGGCCGTGCGCGAACTCATCGAGCGGCACACGCCGCTGGTGCAGTTCGCGATCGAGCGCGCGATCGCCAAGCACGACCTCGACACCGCCGAGGGCCGCCTGCACGCCACCCGCGCCATCGCGCCGCTGCTCGCGCGCGTCAAGGACCGCGGCCTCGTCGACGAGTACATCGGGGTCTACGCGGGCCGGCTCGGCAAGGAGAAGGCCGAGCTGCGCCGCGCCGTCCAGGGCGCCGCCGCCGGTCAGGCCCCCGCCGAGGCCCCGGTGCAGCCGCGGCGCGAGACCCGCGCCGACTCGATGCAGCTCCGCGCCCAGCGCGAGGTCCTCAAGGTGGCGCTCCAGCAGCCGCAGGTCGCGGGTCCGTACTTCGACGCGGTCGACGCCGCGCCGTTCACCGACCCGAACTACCGCGCCGTCCGCGAAGCGGTCGCCGCGGCCGGGGGCGCGGCCCACGCCGCCGCGGGCCCGAACTGGGTCGCCGCGGTCCAGAGCGCCTGCACCGAGATCGCCGCGGGCGCCCTCGTCAGCGAACTCGCCGTCGAGGAGCTGCGCCTCGCGGGCGAACCCGACGCGCTCTACGTGCGCACCATCCTCGCCCGCATCCAGCGGCCCGTCGTCGAAGCCGAGGTCGCCGACCTCAAGCGCCGGCTCCAGCGCATCAACCCCAGCACCGACAAGGACCAGTACATGACGCTCTTCGGCCAGCTCATGGGCCTGGAGCAGCACGTGCGGTCCCTCCGCGACCAGGCCGCCAACGCGGTGGAATAGCACGGTCTATTAGCACGGCCGGGCAGTCCACCTGAACAGCGAAAAGGCCGCCCCCCTCACGGGGAGCGGCCTTGAAGCTGCTTGGTCTAGTGCGCCTCGGCGGGCTGCGGGTTGCGCAGGGGCTCGCCGTGGGCGTGGAGTTCGCCGAGGGCCTCGCGCCAGGACTGGATCAGGCCCGTCGCGTGGTAGGGGATGCCCTTCTCGTCGCAGAACTCCTCGACGATCGGCTGCGCGTACTTCAGGTGCACCGACGGCATCGCCGGGAACAGGTGGTGCTCGATCTGGTAGTTCAGGCCGCCGAGCGCGAAGTCGGTGAACCAGCCGCCCTTGACGTTCCGCGAGGTCAGCACCTGCTTGCGCAGGAAGTCCAGCTCGGTCTCGCCGACGAAGGTCGGCATGCCCTTGTGGTTCGGCGCGAAGACCGAGCCCATGTACACGCCCCACGCGGCCTTGTGCACCAGGATGAAGACGACGGCCTTGCCGGGGGAGAGCACCAGGAACACGGCCGACAGGTACGCGGCCCAGTGGACGGCCAGGAACAGGGCCTCCATGCCGCGGTTCTTCAGACCGGGCTTGAGGACCGACTTGATGCCCGAGACGTTCAGGTTCAGGCCCTCGAGCGTGAGGATCGGGAAGAACAGCTCCGCCTGGTACTTGCCGAAGAACCGGTCGATGCCCTGCGCGATGCGCGCCTGGCGCTTCGACCACACGAACAGCTGGCCCCCGGCCACGTCCGGGTCGAGGTCCTCGTGGTTGGGGTTGGCGTGGTGGCGGTTGTGCTTGTCGTTCCACCAGCCGTAGCCCATGCCGTTGGCGAGGTTGCCGGTGAACCAGCCCACCCGCTCGGAGGTGCTGCGGCTGCGGATGACCTGGCGGTGCGCGAGGTCGTGGCCGAGGAACGCGACCTGGGCGCTGACGATGGCCAGGAACACGGCCGTCAGGAGCTGCCACCAGGTGTTGCCGAGCATGGCGAAGGCGACCCAGCCGCCGATGAACACCGCGCCGGTGAGGGCGAAGCGGATCACGTAGTACCCGGGGCGGCGGCGCATCAGCCCGGCCGCGTTGATGCGGCGGGAGAGCTGCGCGAAGTCGCTGCCGGTCCGCTCCGCTGTCGGAGCCTCAGGGGCGGGCAGTGTCATCGTCATGTGAGCTTCCGATCTGTCGTGCTCGTTCTCGACCCCTCTAGCCTCCCGGTTGCGGGCCCGCAAGTCGCTACCGCTGACCCGTCAATAGGGGTAGTGCTTGCCCTACCTTTCCCAGGCGACTCACAGGAACGGGCAGCACAGCGTGAAGACCGGCACCCGATCGGGTAAGGACCATGACAGTGAGTAAGGAGTGGAGCCCTGTCGTATGAGGGATCTAGGCTCGACGGTATGCCTGATGACAACGAGATCCTGGTCAGTGCCGCCGACCTGCGGAAGAAGTACGGCGAGCACGAGGCCGTCCGCGGCGTCGACTTCGCGATCCGGCGCGGCGAGGCGTTCGGGTTCCTCGGCGCGAACGGCGCCGGGAAGTCCACCACCATGCGGATGATCGGCTGCGTCTCCCAGCCCACCGGCGGCACCCTCGAGGTCTTCGGCCGCGACCCCCACACCCAGGGCGCCGAGATCCGCGCCCGCCTCGGGGTCGTCCCCCAGGACAACACCCTCGACGACATGCTCACCGTGTTCGAGAACCTCGTCGTCTACGCCCGCTACTTCGGCATCAGGAAGAAGGAGGCCCGCGCGAAGGCCGCCGAGCTCCTCGACTTCGTCCAGCTCACCTCGCGCGCCAAGGACCAGGTCTCCGACCTCTCCGGCGGCATGCAGCGCCGCCTCGCCATCGCCCGCTCCCTCATCAACGACCCCGAACTGGTCATCCTCGACGAACCCACCACCGGCCTCGACCCCCAGGCCCGCCACCTCGTCTGGGAGCGCCTCTTCCAGCTCAAGCACCGCGGCGTCTCCATCCTCCTCACCACCCACTACATGGACGAGGCCGAGCAGCTCTGCGACCGCCTCGTCGTCATGGACGAAGGCCGCATCATCGCCTCCGGCTCCCCCCGCGAACTCATCGACACCCACGTCACCAAGGAGGTCGTGGAGCTGCGCTTCGGCACCGCCCACACCGCCGAACTCGCCGCCCTCGCCCACACCCTCGACGGCGTCGGCGCCCAGATCGAGCCCCTGCCCGACAAGATCCTCGTCTACACCGACGACGCCGACGACACGAACGCCGCGCTCGAGGCCCGCGACGTCCACCCGACCTCCGTCCTCGCCCGCCGCGCCACCCTCGAAGACGTCTTCCTGCGACTCACCGGCCGCGCCCTCGTGGAGGCCGAGTCGTGACCACGACCACCGCCCAGGCCCCCGCCACCGCCGACCGCACCGCCCCGACCGCACTCGACGGCGCCTGGCGGGCCTTCCACCTCCAGCTCGCCCTCTACCGGCACGTCTGGCACGGCACCGTCTTCACCTCCGTGCTCCTGCCCGTCCTCTACATGGTCTCGATCGGCATCGGCGTCGGCGCCTACATCGACTCGGCCTCCGTCGGCGGCCTCACCTACGCCGAGTTCATCGCCCCCGGCCTCATCTGCTCCGTCGCGGTCATGATGCTCGGCAACGACATGGTCTTCCCCGTCTTCGGCGGCTACGCCGACTGGGGCGGCGGCTACCTCGCCCAGCGCGCCACCCCGCTGCGCCCGGTCGACATCCTCAACGGCCACCTCGCGTACGCGGCCCTGTTCCGGCCCTTCACGAACTGCACCATCGTCGCCGTCGTCCTCGCGTTCTTCGGCGTCTACACCTCCTGGTGGGCGGCGTTCGCCGTCATCGCCGCCGGACTCGTCTCCGCCGCGATGGCCCCCTGGCTCCACTGCTGGGCCTCCAGCATCAAGAACGACTCGAACCTGAACATGATCTTCCGGTTCGCCGTCATGCCCGTCTCCCTGTTCTCCGGGGTCTTCTTCCCCGCCGACCAGATGCCCGGGTTCCTCCAGCCGCTGGTGTGGATCTCCCCGCTGTGGCACGGCACCGAGCTCGCGCGAGCCGCCACCGCCGGCACCGCGCCCGCCCTCCCGCCCTACGTCCACATCGCCTACCTGGCGCTGCTCGCCGTGACCGGCTGGTTCGCCGCCCGCCGCGTCATCGAGCGCCGCCTGAACTTCTAGGAGCCCGCGTGTCCGTCATCGCCTACGGCGCCGCCCGCGCCGGCCTCCGCAACTCCGGGGCACTGCTCAACCGCAACTGGATCGCCATGCGCCGGGCCTGGATCCTCATCCTCTCCGGCGCCGTCGAGTCGCTGCTGTTCCTGTTCGCCTTCGGATTCGGCGTCGGCGCCCTCGTCGGGGACCTCACCCTCCCCGACGGCTCCACCGTCTCCTACACCGCGTACGTCGCCCCCGCGATCCTCGCCAACGCCGCCATGATGGGCGTGCTCGCCGAGACCTCCGTCAACGTCTTCGCCAAGTTCAAGTGGATGAAGGTCTACGACGGCATCCTCAACACCCCGCTGCGGCCCGCCGACGTCGCCCTCGGCGAGGTCTGGTGGGCCCTCATCCGCGGCTTCACCTACATCGGCGCGTTCGTGGTCGTCATGGGGCTCTTCGGACTCCTCGACTCCTGGTGGGCGCTCCTGGCGGTCCCCGCGTGCGTGTTCATCGCGCTCGCGTTCGCCGGCATCGGCCTCACCCTCGCCACCCTGTTCCGGGACTGGACCGACTTCGACTGGATGAACGCCGTCGTCTTCGCGATGTTCCTGTTCGGCGGCACCTTCACGCCCGTCGAGTCCTACCCCGGCTTCGCGCAGCCGATCGTCTACGTCATGCCGCTGTACCACGGCATCGAGCTGGTGCGCGGCATCAGCCTGGGCCAGCTCGGCCCGATGATGCTGGTGCACATCGCGTACCTCCTCGCGCTGGCGGTCGGCGGGATGTGGATCGCCCAGCGCCGACTGGCACGGGCTCTGTATAAGTAGCAGCGGTCAAGCAGCAGGCCGCGCCTCCGCACGAGCGGGGGCGCGGCTGCTTCCATGTAAGAAAGTTTTCTTCAAATGTGACCTTCACAACGGAGTGAAATTTCGGTACGTTCCCCTTATGAGACACCGCAACCGACGAATCGCACTCCTCGTCGCGGCGCTCCTTACCGCGGCCGTCGCAGCCTTCGCGCCGACCCTGGTCTCGAACGCCGACGACTTCACGGCGCAGGCCGTCTCCCACAAGAGCCCGTTCAACTGCAACAAGACGTTCTACGCGAACAACTGGATCGGCACCCCGGCGCACAACCCCGCCAAGTCGATCGACTGGCAGACCTACGGGTCCGACGCGATCAACGGCGAGAACGTGCGCGCCACCGCGGCCGGCACCGCCTACTTCTACAACGAGGGCTCCACGAGCTACGGCCGCTGGGTCAAGGTCGTGCACTCCGACGGCACCAGCACCCGCTACGCCCACCTCGCCACCCAGGTGAAGGCCCCCGGCTCCAGCATGAGCGTCTCGCAGGGGACGATCATCGGCACGGTCGGCTCGACCGGCGGCTCCAACGCGCCGCACCTGCACTACGAGCAGCGCAACGCCAGCGGCACGGTCGTCAGCCCCGTGGTCGAGGGCGTCTCGGTCCCGCAGGGCACCAAGAAGGCCATCACCTCCACCAACGGCTGCTCCGGCGGCGGGAACCCGTACACGCCCGGCGAGGTCTGCGGGTCCGGCTACTCCCAGATCAACCAGCACGCGCTCGGCACCGTCGGGGCGATCTTCCTGATGTACAACGCCTCCAACGGGTACAACTGCGTCGTGACGCTGAAGTACACCAGCGTCGGCACCGCCTCCGCGGTCTCCTCGACCCTCCAGGTCGAAGGCGGCACCGTCACGAAGGACTCCGGGAACTTCTCCTACTACGCGGGGCCGGTGAAGAAGTCCGCGCCGAACACCTGCGTCAAGTGGGGCGGCTCGGTCGGCTCGACCACGTGGACGAGCGGCTGGAGCCACTGCGGCTGACCCGCCCCGCAGCGAAGCCCGATATGGTGGGCGCGTGAGAACCCTCCTGCGACTGTGCATCGTCGTCGCGTTGGCCTGCGCGCCCGCCTTCGCCCCTTCGGCGGCGCTCGCCGCCGGCGGCCCCACGGTCCTGGTGCTGACGACCGGGAACGAGGCCCAGGACGTGGCCGACTTCGCGCTCGAACGCCTCCACATGGAGGCCCGCCGCTGGAGCTTCACCCTCGTCGAGGGCACCCCCGCGGACCTCGAGGACCTCGACGGCACCGACGTGGTCATGTTCCTCAACACCGGCGCCGACATCCTGGACGAGACCCAGGAGGCGTCGCTCCACTCGTTCCTCTCCCGCGGCGGCGGCTTCGTCGCCACCAACGCCGCGGCGGCGAGCGAACCCGACTGGGACTTCTACCAGGAGCTGCTGGGCGCCACGGCGCTCACGCCCCCGGTGGAGCCGGCCTCCGAGCAGGAGGTCGCGTTCAACGCGGGCTCGCCGATCACCGACGGCCTCGACGAGGAGCTCAAGGTCACCGAGCGCTGGTACTACTTCGATCCCGAACCCGCGCAACCGGAGTCGACGATCCTCGCGCAGCTCGGCTCCGGTGACCCCGTCGCCTGGAACTCCGAGTCCTACAACGCGTTCTACGCCTCCCCGGGCGGCACCGGCAAGACCTGGGGCGACCGCGACTTCCTCCAGCTCATCCGCCAGGGCATCTGGTGGGCGGCGGGGGAGCAGGGCATGCTCCTCCAGAACTCCGAGGACGCGGCCCCCGAGTGGCCCTACACCTGGACGTTCGTGCTCTTCGTGGTGGCGGTCGCGGGCGGCGGCTCCATCGCCGTGTGGCGCCTCGACAAGGACGAGGCCCTGCGCGAATCCGAAGGCGCCGAGAGCGAACCGGCCGCGGACCCGCCGGTGCGGGCCGGCGTCTGACACGTGCGAAAAGGGCGGGCCGCAGGCCCGCCCTTCGTCGTGTCCGGGGACGCGGTGCCGGACGGCTCCGAGCCGGAAGTTCCCACGACCCGCTCACACCCCGGAGCACCCATACGGCCACGGGGCGGAGCCGGTCCGGCACCGCGCGGATCGGAGTCTACAACCGCCCGGTCACCAGGGTTCGCACGTTCGCGACACCGTTCTCGAAGGGCAGGTCCTCGTCCCCGGGCTCCTCGACCGGGCCGCCCGCGCGCTGCTTGATCGAGACCTCTTCGAGCGGGATCGCGAGCAGCGCCGACATGGCGTTCTCCTTCACGCTCGCCTCCCGGGACCGCTCGGAGCGGCCCTCGGCGAAGCGGTCGATGAGGGCCTTGAAGACGTTCCAGCGCTCGTCGGCGTCCTCGACCAGCCGGGCGTTCGCGTGGACGACGACGCTGCGGTAGTTCATGGAGTGGTGGAACCAGCTCTTGGAGAACACGAGCCCGTCGACGACGGTGGCGGTGACGCTCACCGGGAAGCCCTCGCGGCCGCCCAGGCCCATGCTGCTGCCGGTCGAGCCGTGCAGGTAGAGCGTGTCGCCAACGCGCACATGGAAGGTGGGGAGGACGCGGGGCGCGCCGTCGGGGCCGACGAAGGCGAGGTCGACGAACAGCGCCTCGTCCAGGACCCGGTAGGACTCGGCCCGCTCGTAGGTGACCCGCTCGCGCGAGCGCTTCGGGGTCGTGCGCTCGGTCTGCTCGAACCGGCCGCTGTAGGGGCATTCGAGGGTGGACATCGAGGGGGGCTCCCATCCGCTTATTTGTACTGATACAATGCTGTGGTTATGTCGGTACAGTATCAGATCACCGGAACGGCGGCAACCGAGATCGCCGCCAGCGTCGAGGCCGGCGTGCGCGCCGGACGGCTCGCGCCCGGCCGCACCCTGCCCCCCGTCCGCAAGCTCGCCGCCGACCTCGGGGTCGCGCCCGGCACCGTCGCCTCCGCCTACCGGCGGCTGCGCGAGCGCGGCGTGGTCGAGACCGGCGGCCGCGCCGGCACCTTCGTGCGCCAGCGCTCCGCCTTCACCCCCACCGGGACCCTCACGGTCCCTTCTGGAGTGCGCGACCTCGTCTCCGGCGAGCCCGACACCGACCTGCTGCCCGACCTCGGCGCCCTCAAGCCCGGCGTCGACATCGTCCACGGCAACTACCGCGACGGCGGCCCCTGCCCCGACCTCCTCGACCTCGCCCGCGACCGCTTCGCCGCCGACGGCGTCCGCGGCGAGCTCACCGTGACCTCCGGCGCCCTGGACGCCTTCGAACGGGGCCTCGCGGCCCGGCTCGAACCCGGCGACACCGTCGCCGTCGAGGAGCCCACCTGGGCCAACGGCCGCGACCTGCTGCTGTCGGCCGGATACCAGGTTACGCCGGTCGCGATCGACGGCGAGGGCCCGATCGCCGCGGAGCTGGACGCCGCCCTCGCCTCCGGCGCCCGCGCGTTCATCCTCACCTCGCGCGGCCAGAACCCCACGGGCGCAGCGGTGTCCGAGGCCCGCGCCGCCGAGCTCCGGGAGGTGGTCGAGCGCCACCGGGGCGTCTTCGTCATCGAGGACGACCACTGGGCCGAGCTCTCGCGCACGCCGCTGCGCTTCGTCGCCGACGCGGCCGAGCACTGGATGTTCGTCCGCTCGGTCTCCAAGCCCTACGGCCCCGACCTGCGCACCGCGCTCGTGGCCGCCGACCCCGACACGAAGGCCCGCCTCCAGGGACGCATGGCCCTCGGCCACGGCTGGGTCTCGTGCATCCTCCAGCACTTCGTCATCGCCGCGTGGACCGACGAGGACACGGCCGCCCGGGTCCGGCACGCGGGCCGCGTCTACTCCGAACGCCAAGCGGCCCTGCGCGACGCGCTCGCGGCGCGCGGCATCGACACGTGGGGCACCTCCGGCCTCAACCTGTGGGTCCCGGTCGCCGACGAGACCGCCGCCGTCGTCTCCCTGCGCGACGCCGGGTACGCCGTGGCCCCCGGCCGCGGCTTCTCCTTCCACGGCGCCCAGGCGATCCGGGTGAGCACCGCCCGCCTCGAACCCGAGGCCGCACCCGCGGTCGCCGACGCGATCGTCTACGCCTCCGGACCGGCGGCGCCGCCGGTCTGACCGGGCGCCGCCCCCCGGCGGCGCCCCGGGCGGACCACCCGATTCGCCCGACAACTCCAGAAAGGAACCCCCCGTGACCGCGACTGCACACCCGGACACGACCCTCTTGCAACGACGCGTCCTGCGGACCCTCTTCGCCACGCAGGTCATCGGCGGCCTGGCCGTCGGCATCGGCATCGCCGTCGGCGCGCTCCTCGTCGAGGACATGACCGGCTCCTCGACGTACGCCGGGCTCGCCCAGAGCCTCTTCGTGGGCGGCTCCGCGCTCGTCGTGGTCCCGGCCGTGCGCATCACCGAGCGCTTCGGCCGCCGCGGCGGCCTCGCGTTCGGCTACGCGTGCGCGGTGGCCGGCACGCTCGTCATCATCGCCGCGATCCACCTCGACAACGCCCCCGTGGCCGTCCTCGGGTACTTCCTGCTCGGCTCGGCGTCGTTCGCGGGCCTCCAGTCGCGGTACGCCGCGGCCGACCTCGCCCCCGCGGCCAAGCGCGGCTCGCACCTGGCGATCGTCGTGTGGGCCACCACGATCGGCTCGGTCGTCGGCCCCTCGGTGGCCGCGCTCGCCGAGCGCTGGTGGTCCGCGGCGGTCGGCGGGCCCGCGTACGTCGGCTCGATGGTCGCCATGGGCGTCCTGTGCGTCCTGACCGCGCTGATCATCGGGGTGTTCCTGCGCCCCGACCCGCTCCTGACGGCCCGCGAGCTCAGCGGCGAGACCGACGCGCCGCGCCGCTCGATCGCCGACGGGTACCGCACCGCGAAGTCGAACCCCGCGGTGCGCACCGGCGTGGTCGCCGCGGCCCTCGGGCACTTCGTCATGGTCGGGGTCATGGCCATGACCGCCCTCCACATCCGGCACGGCATGGCCGACCCCGAGCAGGCCCTCACCGTCGTCGGCGTGATCCTCGGCCTCCACATCGGCGGCATGTACGCGCTGGCGCCCGTCGTCGGCCGCCTCGTCGACCGCCACGGCTCGCGCCCGGTCCTGGTGGCCGGCACCGCGATCCTGGTCGCGGCGTGCGCGGTCGCGGGCTCCTCGCCCGCGGACGACCACGTGCGCCTCTCGATCGGCCTGGTCCTGCTCGGCCTCGGCTGGTCGGCGATGACCGTCGCCGCGGCCGCGCTGGTGACCGGCGCGGTCTCCCCGGCGCAGCGCCCGTCCACGCAGGGGTTCTCCGACCTGGTCATGGGCCTGGCCGCGATGGGCGCGGGCATCGCGTCGGGCCCGATCGTGGAGTACGCGAGCTACGGGATGCTCTGCGTGTTCTGCGCCGTGGTCACCCTGTGCGTGGTCCCGTTCTTGATGGGCCGGATCTCCGGCCCGACCGCCGCGGAGGAGGCGGCCTAGTAGCCGTAGGCGCTCGGGGCGTTCTGGCCGCCGTCGACCGGCACGACGGCGCCGTTCACCGCTCTCGCCTTGTCCGACAGCAGGAACGCGATGACCTCGGCCACGTCCCCGGGGTCGAGCAACTGGCGCGAGGGGAACTCGTCGAGGAACGCCTCGTAGCGGCCGGGGTCGGCCACGCGCAGGCGGTCCCAGTTGCGGTCGGGGATGAGCATCGAGCCGGGGGCGACCGCGTTGACGCGGACGCCGCTGGGGCCGAGTTCGCGGCCGAGCACCGTCGCGGCGTGGTTGAGCGCGGCCTTCGTGGAGCCGTACGCGAGCCCGGGGGAGGGCTTCGCGCCGGAGATCGAGGACACGAGCACGGCCGCACCGCGGGTGCGGCGCAGCTGCGGCAGCGACGCCTTGAGCGCGGTCATGGCGCTGACGACGTTGACGCCGAGCGTGTAGGCCCAGTCGTCGGCCTCGGTGTCGACGAGGCTGCGCCCGCGCGCGCCGCCGACGTTCGCGACCACGCCGCCGAGGTCGCCCAGGCGGCGCCCGGCCTCGTGCGCGAACTCGGTGAGCATCTCGGCGTCGTTCACATCCAGTGCCCGCGCCGCGACCTGGACGTCGTGCTCGGCGCGGAGCTTCGCGGCGAACTCGTTCAGGGGCGCGGCGTTCCGGGCGCACAGGGCCAGCGGGACGCCTTGGGAGGCCAGGAGCGACGCGGTGGCCTGGCCCAGGCCGTGGCTCGCTCCGGTGATGAGGACAGGACTGTTGAGTTGCATGCCGTTCATTTTGGCCTGCCGTGTCCAGGGTCCCGTACCGCTCGGTCCCGGGGCGCCCGCCGCGGGGCCGTCCGGCACGGGACGGCCCCGCGGCGGGCGCGGGTTCAGCGCCAGGGGGCGAGCGGATTGTCCAGGCGGCCCGCGTAGATCAGGCTCTCCTCCTGGTTCTCCAGGTCCACCATCTGCTGGTTGTTCTTGAGCTGCAAGCGGTTCAGGCACGAGAGCGTGAACGAGTCCGCGAACAGCGGGAACCGCTCGAACTCCCCGGCCAGCTCGGGGTGCGCGGCCTGGTAGTCCTTCAGGGCCTCGGCGGCCGTGCGCCAGAACTCGTCCTCGCTGAGCACGCCGTCGACGTGCAGGATGCCGGCGAGGAACCGCAGGAAGCAGTCGGCCACGTCGGTGAGGATCGACAGCGCCCGCACGTCGTCGGGCACCTCGGCCCGGATCCGCCCGATCGCCTCGGGCACCTCGGTCGCGGGCTCCAGGACCGCGCACTCCTCGCCGATGTCCTTGAGGAACACCCGCTCGACGGCCCCGTCCTTGAGCACGAGGATGACGTTCTCCCCGTGCGGCATGAACACGAGCCCGTACTTGTACAGGCAGTGGGCGAGCGGCACCAGGTACGCGTCGAGGTACCCGCGCAGCCAGTCGGCCGGGCGCAGCCCCGAGCGGCGGATGAGGGCCGACGCGAACGGCTTCCCGTCGCGGTCGACGTGCAGCAGCGAGGCCATGGTCGCCGCGCGCTCCCCCTTGGCGAGCTTGGGGACCGGGCTCTCGCGCCACAGGGCCGCGAGCATCTTGCGGTACGGCGAGCCCTTGGGCGCCCCGGCCGTGTAGGCCGGGTGCCGGTAGCCCACGGCCGCGCGCTCGCGCAGGACGGTGGCGCCGTGGCGCTTCAGGGTCGGGTCGCCGTGCACGAGGTCGGCCACCCAGTCGCAGATCGCGGGCGTGACCTCCATGTACTCGGTCGACAGGCCCCGCATGAAGCCCATGTTCAGCACCGAGAGGGCGGTCTTGACGTAGTCGCGGCCGGGCTCGGTGCGGTCGAAGAAGGTCCGGATCGACTGCTGGGCCTGGAACTCGTCGTGGCCCTCGCCGAGGGGGACCAGCCGCCCGGCGGCGATCTCGGGCGCGAACGTCACCGAGATCCGGTTGCGCCACTGCCACGGGTGCACCGGGATCAGGTACACGTCCTCATAGGACAACCCTTTGTCGGTGAGCACCGACGCGAAGTACTCGCGGGAGTCGGCGTCGACCTGGGTCTCCAGCAGCCACTGGAAGTCGAGTTCGGGCGAGGCGGCGAACATCGCGTGCTCGCGGCGGGCCGCGAGCCACATGAGCCGCACGCCCGCACCGGCCTCGGGCGCGTAGGCCCGGTAGTCCTCGGAGGTGAACCCGAGCCGGCCCGAGCCGGCCACGAAGCACGGGTGCCCGCCGGTCATGGCCGCCTCGATCGCCTGGAAGCCGGCGCCGACGAGCGCCGCGGCGGTCGGCTGGTCCTCGGCGAGCTGGAACGCCCCGCGGTTGACGGTGGCCGCGACCTCTTCGAGGTACACCGGCAGCACGGCGTCGCTCAGGCCCAGTTCGCCCTTGAACGCCAGGAAGAACGCGGCCGCGTCCGGTTCGGCGCCCTTCCCGCCTGCGGTCCGCTCGATCGAGGCGGGGTCGACCACCCAGTGGTCGAGTTTGAAGCGGCGCGCCGTGAAGCGGTACCGCTCGGCCCCGGCGGCGAGCGTGTACGCGTCGCCGTCCTTGACCGGCACCAGCAGCCGCTCGTGCGCGAACTCGCCGATGGCCTTGGCCAGCAGGTCCCGCGTGGCCCGGAGCCACGGCCCCGGGGTCAGGTGGTCGATGGCGCTCACGCGTGCACCCCCTTCGCGGCGGACCGCTCGAAGTCCATCCGGGTGCAGAAGCTCAGCAGCGCCTCCTTGCGCTCCAGCTTCACGGTCCTCTCAGGACGGAAGCCGACGTGCTCGTTGAGGCGGTGGATCGCCTCGTTCCCGGTGTCGGGCTCGACGACCGCGCGCTTGGCCCGGAACCCGTCGAACAGCAGGTGCATCACCGCGGTCATGACCCCCTTGGTGAACCCGGGGATCGGGGTCTCGGCGGGGGCGGTGAGCACGTGCATGCCGACGTCGCCCTCGGCGGGGTCGTAGACCGAGGCCAGCTCGGAGTGCGCCGGGTCGTACACCTCCACGAGGAACCGGGCCCGGTAGTGGTACAGGCCCATGTACGCGAAGTGGTGCGGGTTCATCTCGATGGCCTCGTGCTCGGCGAGCACGTCGGCGACGGCGGCGTCCTGCATCATCCAGTAGCGCGCCTTGGGGTGGGTGACCCACTCGTGCAGCAGCGGCGAGTCGGTGGGCGGGTCGACCGGGCGCAGCCCGAAGTCGCCGAGGCGGTCGTGGAGGTGGTAGAAGGTCTTGGGGGCGTGCGTCAGCGCGTTCATGCGGGTGCTCCGAACTCCTGGAAGCCGATTCGCTGCTCGATGGGGTAGACCTCCCGGCCGGTCATCGACCGGATGATCCAGGAGTTGCGGTGGGCGGCCATGCCGAGGTCGGGGGCGGTGAACCCGTGGGTGGCGAGCTCGGCGTTCTGGACGAAGACCTCGCCTGCGCCGGCCGCGTCGACGCTGTAGTCGCGCCGCGGCTCCAGGCGCCCGGTCGCGTCGAAGCGGAGCCGGTCCCGGACCCCGTCGAGGAACGCCGGGACGCGGTAACTGTAGCCGGTCGCGAGCACCAGGCCCTCGGTCGCCAGGTCGAAGCCGCGGTCCTGCTCGTGCTGGCGCACGCCGAGCCGCAGGGCCGCAGCGCCTTCCGCCGCATTCTCAACCGTGCATTTCTCAACCGTGCAGTTGGTGAGCAGCCGCGTCGGGACGGTCCCCATCGCGAACCGCTTCTCGTACAGCACGTCGTAGATCTCGTTGATGAGCTCGGCGTTGACGCCCTTGTACAGGCCCTTGTGCGCCAGGTTCAGCTCGTCGCGCCGGTCGGCCGGAAGGGCGTGGAAGTAGTCCACGTACTCCGGGCTGGTCATCTCCAGCGTCAGCTTCGTGTACTCCAGCGGGAAGAACCGCGGCGAACGCGTGACCCAGTTGAGCGTGTACCCGCCGGAGTCGATGCCGCCCAGCAGGTCCCGGTAGATCTCGGCCGCGCTCTGGCCCGAGCCGACCACGGTGATCGAGGCGCACTCCCGGAGCCGGTCGCGGTGCTCCAGATAGGACGACGCGTGGCACACCGTCCCGGACTCCAGTCCGCGGCAGGCCGGCGGCACCCACGGCGGCGTCCCGGTGCCGAGCACCAGGCGCCTCGCCCGGTCGGTCCGCGCGCCGCCCGGGCCATGCGAGGTCACGGCGTAGGCCCCGTCCTCCCAGGCCACCTCCACGACCTCCCGGTTGAACTCCAGGTTGTCGAGTTTCCTTGCGGCCCAGCGCAGGTAGTCCTGGAACTCGGCGCGGAGCTGGAAGAACGACTCGCGGATGTAGAACGGGTAGAGCCGCCCGTTCTGCTTGAGGTAGTTAAGGAACGAGTACTCGGAGGTGGGGTCGGCGAGCGTGGCGAGGTCGGCCATGAACGGCACCTGCATCGTGGTGCCCTCGATGAGCATCCCCGGGTGCCAATCGACGTCCGGCTTGCGCTCCAGGAAGAGTCCGTCGAGGTCGGCGATCGGCGCGGTGAGGGCCGCGAGGCCGAGGTTGAACGGCCCCAGCCCGATCCCGATGAAGTCGCGCACGGTGGTCACGCCGCCTCCTTGGCCTGCTTGCCGTGGCGGGCCAGGGCTTCGAGCACGGGGACGACGTCCTCCAGGGTGGTCTCGGGGTTGAGCAGCGTGAGCTTCAGGGCGATCCGGCCCTCGACGCGGGTCGCGGCGACCATGCCGCCGCCGGAGGCCGCGAGCGCCTCGCGGGCGGTCCGGTGGGTGTCGTCGCCGGCCCCGGCGAGGCGGAACAGCACCGTCGAGAGCTGCGACGGCGGCGCGGCGACCTCGAAGCGCGGGTCCGAGGCGAGCCAGTCCCACGCCTCGCCGGCGAGCGCGCACACCCGGTCGAACATGGCGCCCACGGCGTCGGGTCCCAAGGTGCGCAGCGTCATCCACAGCTTCAGCGCGTCGAAGCGGCGCGTGGTCTGGAGGCTCTTGTCGACCTGGTTCGGCAGCGCGCCCTCGGCCGGGTTGAGGTAGTCGGCGTGGTGCGTGACGTGGCGCAGCGAGGCGCGGTCGCGCACCAGGAGCGCGGAGGAGCTGACCGGCTGGAAGAACGACTTGTGGTAGTCGACCGTGACCGAGTCGGCGGACTCGATGCCCGCCAGCAGGTCCCGGTGCTCCAGCGAGACGAGGAGGCCGCACCCGTAGGCGGCGTCCACGTGGAGCCAGACGCGGTGCGCGGCGGCGACCTCGGCGATGGGGGCGAGCGGGTCGACCGAGCCGAAGTCGGTGGTCCCGGCGGTGGCGACGACCGCGGCGGGGACGTCGCCCTGCTCGCGGCAGGTCTCGATGGCGGCGTCGAGCGCGGCGGGGTTCATGCGGAACCAGTCGTCGGCGGGGACGGTGACGACCGCCTCCTCGCCGAGGCCGAGGAGCCTGGCGGCCTTGACGACCGAGAAGTGCGAGTGCGGGGAGGCGAAGAACCGCAGGCGGGGCAGGACCTCGACGCCGCGCAGCGGGGTGCCGTGCTCGATGCGGTGCTTGAGGAGCACGGCCTCCACGGCCTCGTCGCGGGCGAGGAGGAGCGCGTGGAGGTTCGACTGGGTGCCGCCGGAGGTGAAGACCCCGTCGGCGTCCGGGCCGAGGCCGGCGCGCCGGGCGGTCCACTCGATGAGGCGCTGCTCGATGAGGGTGCCGCCGGCGCTCTGGTCCCAGGTGTCGACCGAGGTGTTCACGGCCGCGAGGACGGTCTCCGCCGCGACGGCGGGGAGCGCGACGGGGCAGTTGAGGTGGGCGAGGTAGCGCGGGTGGTGGAACCACACGGCGTCGTCGAGGTAGAGCCCGCCGACCTCCTCGAACGCGGCCTCGAAGTCCTCCAGGGGCCGGTCGAGGTCGACGGCCGCGACGGCGGGCGCGAGCGCGGCCGGGGCGGCGCCGGTCCAGGGCCGCTCGACCGCGGCGATCCGCTCGGCGATCCGGTCGGCCACGTCGGCGATGAGGCCGCGGTAGGCGGCGGCCGAGTCGCGGCCAAGGAGGGCCGGGGGTGCGGTCCGGTTGCGCGGCACGGGAGCCGGGCGGAGGTCGGCACTAGTCAGCACGGAGGGTCACCTTTCAGTGGTCCTGCACGGAGGGACGGTCTCTCGGGATGCCGGGGAACGTGTAGGTTAGGCTAACCTAAGTGCATGACGGGCGGAAGACCTCATCCCGGATGGTGATGTTCTCCACGGTTCTCGGACCTGGATTCCGCTAATCGGCATTTGCGTGAGAATGCGGCCGACGCCGGACGGCCTCTCTGGAGGAGGCGCGAAGGTGACTGGGGCGCAACCGGATCGCCAGCGGCGATGTCGTCCGCGGCGCACCGCAGGGGAGTTGCGGCGGCGCCCGGGGGGAGTCGCCGCCGCGCTTGAATCATGACGGACCGTGAGGACGCTGTCTGTCGCCAATCCGACAGGGCGCCGCACGCCGCAGTGGCTCCGCCGCCCGCTTCGCGATCGTCTTCCGATGGGACGCAACAGGACCGGCGGCGGGCTGGACGCCCGCCGCCGGTCCCGGTTTCCCCCTCTCAGGGGGACTTACCTCGCTTCCGCGATCCACGCCTCCACGACGCCGGTCATCGTCTCCAGCGGGATGGAGCCGCTGCTCAGGATGCGGTCGTGGAAGTGCCGCAGGTCGAACCCGGCCCCCAGCTCCCGCTCGGCGCGGGCGCGCAGGCCCTCGATGTGCTTGCGGCCGATCATGTACGCGAGGGCCTGGCCCGGCCACGCGATGTACCGGTCGACCTCGTTCGCGATGTTCACTTCGGACAGGGCGGTGTTGTCGCGCATGAACTGCACGGCGCGCTCGCGCGACCAGCCGAACGCGTGCATCCCCGAGTCCACGACCAGGCGGCAGGCCCGCCAGGCGTCGAACGAGACCATGCCGAGCCGCGCGAGGTCGCCGCTGTAGAGCCCGATCTCGTCGCACAGCCGCTCGGTGTACAGGCCCCAGCCCTCGCCGAACGCGGTCACGTACCCGAACTGCCGGAACTGCGGCAGGTCCTTCAGGGTCTGGCCGAGCGCGAACTGGAGGTGGTGGCCGGGGACGCTCTCGTGGAAGGCCAGCGCCTCGTACTCGTACCGCGCCCTGCTCTGCGGCGCATGGGTGTTCACCCAGTGCGTGCCCGGGCGCGAGCCGTCCGAGGCCGGCACGGTGTAGTACGCGAGGGTCGAGCCCTTGGCCGCGGCCTCGGGGATCTCCTCGACCGAGCACGGGGCGAACTCGTAGTCCAGGAACGCGTTCGGCAGCGCGGCCTCGGCCCGGCCCAGCGCTGCGGTGACGTCGTGCAGGATCTGGTCGGCGGTCTCGTAGCGCAGCCCGGTGTCCTCGCGCAGGCGCTCGATCACCTCGGCCACGACGCCCGTGCCCAGGGCGCGGGCGCCGATCTCGGCGAAGTCGGCGCGGTTGCGCTCGACCTCTTCGAGGCCGATCCGGTGCACCGCCTCGGGGTCGAGGTCGGTGGTGGTGAACTGCCGCGACGCCGCGCGGTACCCCTCCTCGCCGCCCGGGACGTGGCAGATGCCCACGGCCTCGTCGCCGCGGGCCACGGGCAGGAACTCGGTCTCCAGGGCCTCGCGCCACCGCGCGAGCGCGGGCCGGACCCGCTCGGCGACCAGGGCCTTGGCCTCGGCCTTCCACTCGTCCACGTCCACGCCGGTGGGCGCGGGCGCCGCGAGCGCATCCCGTTCTATATCGGTCCCGAGGTAGTCCTGCACCTGCTCGACGACCCCCAGAACCCCGGTCCGGGTCTGGTGCCGCCCTTCGGCCCCCGCCTGCCGGTACCGCTCCAGGACCGCGTCGAAGTGGTCCCCGACCTGCCCGAGCCTGAGGAGGTAGTCCCGGCTCCGCTGCTCGGTGTCGAGGCTCTGGCGCGGCAGCGAGGACAGCATCGAGGAGACCGGGCCGCTGATGGTGTTGCTCAGCGCCACTTCCCCCAGCCGCGCCTCGATCACCGCGGACTGGTCGTTCACGAGCCGCCCGAGCATCGAGTGCGTGATGCGGTCCTGGCCCTCCAGCGCCCCCGCGTCGATCGCGGCGAGCCCGTCCCGGACCTCCGCGTGGTGCGCGAGCCGCACCGCGTCGCCGCCCCGGCTCGGATCGCCCAGGAGGTGGTCGTAGCCGGGAATCCCGTAGAAGCTGGCCGATGCGGGGTTGTCGGCCAGATGAAAGTCGAAGTACCGCTGCGCCAGCGCAGCGAGCTGAGCATCGCCCATGTGCACCCTTCCAGATCAGGTGCCCCGACCCTAACGCCCCCGCTAGCCGCCCGGCAAGCGCGTGGGATTCCCCCTTGCTCCGCCGCCCTCCCGCGTGGGAAGGTCTCGGCATGTCTGTCGAGTACCTGTACTTCTGGAACCAGAAGGGCGAGCCCGGTGGCGCCGTCGGGCGCGGGTGCCTGAGCCAGTGGTGGCCGAGCGCGTTCACCGACGACGGCCACCGGTACGCCACCGCCGAGCACTACATGATGGCGCACAAGGCATGGCTGTTCGGCGACACCGAGGCCGCCGAGCGGATCCTCGCCGCCGGGCATCCCGCGAACGTGCAGAAGATCGGGCGCCAGGTCCGCGGCTTCACGCAGGAGGCGTGGGAGGCCGAGCGGTACGGGATCGTCGTGCGCGGCAACGTGCTCAAGTTCGGCCAGGACCCCGAACTGCTGGCGTTCCTGCTCGGCACCGGCGACCGGGTCCTCGTCGAGGCCAGCCCGGTCGACCGCATCTGGGGCATCGGCCTCGCCGACGACGACCCCCGCGCCGCCTCGCCCGACACCTGGCGCGGCCTCAACCTCCTCGGCAAGGCCCTCGTGGAGGCCCGGGAGCGGCTGCGCGCATGAGAAGAGGCCGGTCGCACGCGACCGGCCTCTCCTCATGCGTTTAGCTCAGGCCGTTGTCCGACAGCCACTGCGACGCGATGTCCGGCGTCGACGCCTGGTCGACCGTGCTCTGGACGTTCAGCGCGACCAGGCCCTCCGGGGTCAGCGCGGCGCTCACCGCGTTGATCACGTCGGCCACGTCGCCGGCCACGGCCTCGCTCACGAGCGGGACCACGTTCGAGGCCAGGAACAGCGACTCCGGGTCCTCCAGGACCACGAGGTCGTCGGTCTGGATGCGCGGGTCGGCCGTGAACACGTTCGCCACGTTCACCGTGCCCGCCACCAGGTCCTCCACAGTGGTGTCACCGGTCGCCGAGAACTCGACCGACACCCCGTAGACGTCCTCAAGGCCCGTCGGGCCGTACGGCCGCTCGGCGAGCTCGGGCGGGCCGCCGAGGGTCAGCGTGTCGGAGACGTTCGCCAGGTCCGCGATCGACACCAGGCTGTTCGCCGCGGCGAAGTCGGCGGTGACGGTGTACGAGTCCTGGTCGCTGGCGGTCGACTGGTCGAGGACCGTCAGCCCCTCGGGCAGGGCCTCCTGGAGCGCGGCGTACACGTCCTCGGGGGACCGGGCCTCGGTCTCGGGGTCGAGGAACTGGAGCAGGTTGCCGGTGTACTCGGGGAACAGCGTGATCGCGCCGCTCTCGACTTCCGGCATGTAGGCGTCGCGCTGGCCGATGCTGAAGCGCCGCTCGACCTCCATGCCGGCCCCTTCGAGGGCCTGCGCGTAGATCTCGGCGACGATCTCGTTGGAGTAGTACGCCTGGGAGCCGACGACGATGGTGCCGCTCGGCGCGTCGCCGGACGGGGTGTCCTCGGCCAGCGGGTCGTCGGACGAGCAGCCGGTCAACGCGATCGCGGTGCCGAGGACCGCCGCGGCGGCGAGTCCGGCACGAATGCCTCGCACTCTGAACATGGGTATTCCTCTCAAGATGGGTGTGGGCTCAGGTGGCTGGTTCGGGGTCGGGTCCGAGCCTGCGGCGCGGCCCGGTCACGTGCTGCCCTTGGGCCGCGAGCATCCCGCGGGGCACCGCCGCCCGCTGCGCGAGCGCCAGCAGCGCGTCGAGGACGAGCGCGAGCAGCGCGACCAGGACCGCACCGCCGAGGACGACCTCGTAGCGGCGCAGGCTCAGGCCCGTGATGATCGGCAGGCCCAGCCCGCCGAGGTTGACGTACGCGGCGATCGTCACCGTCGCGACCACCTGGAGCACCGCGGAGCGGAACCCGCCCACGAGCAGCGGCAGCCCGAGCGGGACCTCCACGCGCCACAGGATCTGCGCCTCGGTCATCCCGACCGCGCGCGCGGCGTCGACGACGCGCCGGTCGATCGCCTCGAACCCGGCGTACGCGCCCGCCAGGAGCGAGGGGATCGCGAGGATCACGAACGTGACCGTCGCGGCCTCGGGCTTGTGCAGCACCCCGAAGAGGAGCACCAGGAGCACCAGCAGGCCGAACGACGGGACGGCGCGCGCCGCGCCCGCGAACGCCACGGCGATCTCCTTGCCGCGTCCGGTGTGGCCGATCGCCCAGCCCGCCGGGACGGCGATCACCGCGGCGATGGCGACGGCGATCGCCGTGTAGTAGAGCTGCTGCGCGAGCAGGTGCTGGAGCCCGTTCGGGCCCGACCACTGCTCGGGCGCGGAGAGCCACGCGAACGCGTCGGCGAGGAGGTTCATGCGGCGGCCTCCAGGGCGGCCGAGCGCCGGGCCGGCGTCCTGCCGCGCACCCACGGCATGAGCCGGCGGCCCGCGAGCATGAGCAGCAGGTCGATGAGCAGCGCGATGAGCGCGACCGCGACGATCCCGGCCAGCACCTCGGCGGTGATGCGCCGCTGGAGGCCGTTGGTGAACAGGTACCCGAGGTTGGTGACGCCCACCAGGATCCCGACGGTGGCGAGCGAGATCGTGCTGACCGCGGTCACCCGCAGGCCCGCGAGGATCACCGGCCCGGCCAGCGGCAGGTCCACGGCCCAGAACCGGCGCGCGTCGCCGTAGCCGACGGCGGTCGCCGAGCGCCGCACCGCCGGGTCGACCGAGTCGAGGCCGTCGGTGACGGCGCGGACCATGATCGCGATGGCGTAGATCGTCAGGGCGATCACCAGGTTGGTCTCGCTCGTGGCCGGATAGCCCGCGACCACCGGCAGGATCATCAGGAGCGCGAGCGACGGGATCGTGTACAGCAGCCCGGTCACCGTGATGACCCACCCGCGCAGCAGCCGGTACCGCCACGCCACCCAGCCCAGCGGCAGCGACAGCAGGAACCCGGCGACGATCGCGATGACGCTCTGCCGCAGGTGGTCGAGCGTCAGGGAGCCGATGAGGTCGAGGTTGTCGGACACCCAGTCCATCTAGGCGCCGCCTTCCACCAGGACGCCCTGGGTGCGGCCCTCCGCGTCGACGAGCACCGGCCCGTTCGGGGTCTGCTTGACGCTCAGCGCCCGCTTGCCGCGCTCGGCGCCGATGAACGCGGCCACGAAGTCGTCCGCGGGCCGCTCGGTGATCTCGCTGGGGCTGCCGACCTGGAGGCGCTGGGCGCCCGCGGCGAGGATCACGACCTGGTCGCCGAGGAGGAACGCCTCGTCGATGTCGTGCGTGACGAACACGACCGTCTTGTCCAGCTCCTGCTGGAGCCGGATGAGCTCGCGCTGGAGCTCGGCGCGCACGATCGGGTCGACGGCCCCGAACGGCTCGTCCATGAGCAGGATGTTCGGGTCGGCGGCGAGCCCGCGGGCGACGCCCACGCGCTGCTGCTGGCCGCCGGAGAGCTGGCTGGGGTACCGGTCGGCCATCGAGGCCTCCAGACCGACGACGTCCATGAGCTCCAGGGCCCGCGCCTTCGCGGCGCGGCGGGTGCCGCCGTTGAGGCGCGGCACCGTGGCGATGTTCTCGGCGACGGTGAAGTGCGGCATGAGGCCGCTGTTCTGCATGACGTAGCCGATGCTGCGCCGCAGCGCGACCGCCTGCTTCGCGGCCACGTCCTCGCCGTCGATCTCCACCGTGCCCGACGTGGGCTCGACCATGCGGTTGATCATGCGCAGCAGCGTGGTCTTGCCGCAGCCCGAGGACCCGACGAACACGGTGGTCTTGCGGGAGGGGATGACGAGGTCGAACGAGTCGACGGCCACCGTCCCGTCCGGGAACCGCTTGGTGACGTTGCGGAACTCGATCATCGGGCTCCTCTGTGCGCGGACGGGCGCGGGCCTCGGCCGCCGTCCGCACATCGCCCGGTCGGCCAGGCATTCGCCGGCGATCGGGCCCGGCGCTCACGCGACACTACCCGATCCGCGCCTCCTCCACGCCTCCTCGAACCTTACGATTCGGAAAAACCGGGCCGTGGCGCAAGCGCGGCACCCGTGCCCGCGCACACCGGTATGGTTGGGCCCGAACACGGACGAGAGGAGCCGGAAATGGCCGAGCAAGTGGACGTCGTCGTGGTCGGCATGGGTCCCGGAGGCGAGTCGGCCGCCGCCGAACTCGCCCGCGCCGGACTCGTCGTCGTCGGCGTCGAACGCCGCCTCGTCGGCGGCGAATGCCCCTACTACGGGTGCATCCCCACCAAGATGATGGTCCGCGGCTCCGACGCGCTCGCCGAGGCCCGCCGCGTCGCCGACCTCGCCGGCACCGCCGAGGTCACCCCCGACTTCGCCCCCGTCGCCCAGCGCATCCGCGGCGAGGCCACCGACGACTGGGACGACCAGGTCGCGGCCGACCGCTTCACCGACGCCGGCGGGCGCCTCGTCCGCGGGGAGGCCGTCATCACCGGCCCCGGCGCGGTCCGCGTCGGCGACCGGGAATTCACCGTCGCCAAGGCCATCATCCTCAACACCGGCACCGAGCCGGCCGTCCCGCCCATCACCGGGCTCGCGGACACCCCCTTCTGGACCAACCGCGACGCCGTCGCCGCCACGGAGGCCCCCGACTCGCTCATCGTCCTGGGCGGCGGCGCGATCGGCCTGGAGATGGCGCAGGCGTTCTCGCGCTTCGGCACCCACGTGACCGTGTTCGAGGCCGCCGACCGCCTCCTCGCCCTCGAGGAGCCCGAATCGGGCGAGCTGGTGGAGAAGGTCTTCCGGGAGGAGGGCATCGCCGTCCACACCGGAGCGTCCGTCGAGTCCGTCTCGCACGAGGACGGCCGCTTCGCCGTCACCGCCGGCACCGTGACCGTCGAGGCCGACCGCCTCCTCGTCGCCACCGGCCGCAGGCCCAACATCCGCGACCTCGGCCTCGACACCGTCGGCGTCGACGCGAGCGGGCGCTCCCTCGACGCCGACGAGCACCTGCGCGTCGCCGACGGCGTCTACGCGATCGGCGACATCGTCGGCAAGGGCGCGTTCACACACATGTCGATGTACCAGGCCGCGATCGTCGCCGACCACGTCCTCGGCAAGGACAACGCGGGCGCGGAGTACCACGCCGTGCCGCGCGTGACCTTCACCGACCCCGAGGTCGGCGCCGTCGGCCTCACGGAGCAGCAGGCCCGCGACCAGGGCCTGAACGTGGCGACCTCCGTCTCGGAGATCCCCAGCTCCTCGCGCGGGTGGATCCACAAGACCGGCAACGAGGGCTTCATCAAGCTCGTCGCCGACACCGACAAGGGCGTCCTCGTCGGCGCGACCTCCGCGGGCCCCACGGGCGGCGAGGTCCTGTCGATGCTCACCCTCGCCGTCCACGAGCGGACCCCGATCGCGAACCTGCGCCGCATGATCTACGCCTACCCGACGTTCCACCGCGCCGTGGAGGACGCGCTCTCGCGCCTGTGACGGCACCGTTCTTCTGACGGCATCGTTTCCCTGACGCCGGACCCGCGACTTCGGAGTCCGGCGGTGTTCGGTTGCGTTCGGGAACTCCGCGCGCCGGCCCGGGCGCGCTCATACTGCCGACGTGAACCTGGAGATGCGAGAGATCGAAGCGTTCCTCACCGTCGCGGAGGAGCTGCACTTCGGTCGCGCCGCCGAGCGGCTCTCGCTGTCGACCTCCAGGGTGAGCGCGCTGATCCGCACCCTCGAACGCCGCGCCGGGGCCGCCCTGTTCGAGCGCACCAGCCGCACCGTGCGCCTCACCCGCGCGGGCGAGCACCTGTTCGCCGAGTTCCGCGCCGCGTACGTGCGGATCGAGCGGGCGCTGGCCGAGGTCCGCGACGCGGCCGACCCCGCGGGGAAGGTCGTCCGGGTCGGCTTCGCGACCACGCTCCCCGAGAAGCTGGCGCCCGCGCTGGTCCAGGCGTTCGAGCAGGCGTACCCGCAGGCGCGGGTCGTGCAGTACGCGGCCCCCACCACCGACCTGTTCCACTGGCTCGAAGGCGACCGCCCCTCATGGCCGGTCGACGTGTTCGCCACCTGGATGCCCGTCGAGACCGCGCCCGAGGCCGACCTGGCGATCGGTCCGGCCGTCCAGCACGTCCGCCGCGCGGTGATGCTCGGCGTCGACCACCCGCTCGCCGAACGCGCCGTCGTCGACATCGAAGACCTCGCCGCCCACGAGGTGGTCTATCCCCAACTGCCGCAGTGGTACGGCGGCGCGTGGACGCCGCGCGCCACGCCCGGGGGCCGCGAGCTGCGGCTGCGCCGCGTCACCGCCGAGTACATCGAGGACGTGCTCCGCCTCGTCGCCGAGCAGCAGCTCGCGCACCTCACCTTCGCGTCGCTCCTCGACTCGTACCACCGGCCCGGCGTCGTGGTGCTGCCGCTCATCGGCCTGCCGCCGATGCCGGTGCGCCTGGTGTGGCCGCGGTCCTCGCGCAGCCCCCTCGTGCAGGCGTTCGCCGATGTGGCCGCCGACTTCGCCCGGGGCGCGGGCTGGCTCGCCTAGATCGTGTTGCCCCGCAGCACGCGCGTGCTGCGTTTCGACCTTGATCATGCCCACGACCTGCTAAATCATAGAGGTATGAGCAACGAGCACCGCATCGAACGGTTCACCGTCGACATCGCCGACGCCGACCTGAAGGACCTCCAGGAGCGCCTGTCGCGGGTCCGCTTCGCCGACCAGATCCCCGGTTCCTACGGCGTCAGCACCGACCGCGTGCGCCACCTCGTCGAGTACTGGCGCGACGGCTACGACTGGCGCGCCTGGGAGGCCCGCCTGAACGCGCACCCGCAGTTCACCACCGAGATCGACGGGCAGAACGTCCATTTCATCCACGCCCGGTCCGAGCGCGAGGACGCGTTCCCGCTCATCCTCACCCACGGCTGGCCCGGCTCCGTGGCCGAGTTCCTCGACGTCGTCGAACCGCTCACCGCCGCGGGCTTCCACTTGGTCATCCCCTCGATCCCCGGCTTCGGGTTCTCCGGCCCGACCGCGGAGGCCGGCTGGGACAACGGGCGCGTCGCCCGCGCCTGGGCCGAACTCATGGCCCGCCTCGGCTACACGCGCTACGGCGCGGTCGGCAACGACGCCGGGTCGATGATCTCCCCGGAGCTCGGCCGCACCGACCCCGACCACGTGGCCGGCGTCCACGTCACCCAGGTCTTCTCCTTCCCCAGCGGCGACCCCGCCGAGTTCGAGGGCCTGGAGCCCCGGGACTACGCGACCCTGGAGACCCTCGACCACTTCATGAAGCACAAGTCCGCGTTCAACACCCTGCACTCCCAGCAGCCGCAGACCCTCGCGCACGCGCTCACGGACTCGCCCGCCGGCCTCCTCGGGTGGAACGCGCAGCTCCTCGACGAGACCGTGGACGACGACTTCGTGCTCACCAACGTCGCGATCTACTGGTTCACCGGCACCGCCGGCTCCTCGACCCGCCTCTACTACGAGAACGCCCAGGCCGAGCCCGCCACCGAACCGACCACGACCCCCCTCGCCCTCGCCGGCGCCTCAGGCGACTTCCACGGCATCCGCAACTTCGCCCAGCGCGACCACGCCGACATCCGCTCCTGGAACGTCTACGAACAGGACTCCCACTACCTCCACCACGCCATCCCGGCCGAGATCACCGCCGACATCGCGGCCTTCTTCGACACCCTCCGCTGACAACGCGAAAAGGCCGGTCGTAACGACCGGCCTTTCTCTGTCTGCTCCCCAACTTGGACTCGAACCAAGAACCTGCCGATTAACAGTCGGCTGCTCTGCCAATTGAGCTATTGGGGAATGGTGTTCTGCCGTGCGGCGAACCGGATACGAGATTACAGGAGCGGCGGGGGCGGGTGCCACCGGGGTGGGTGTGGCGCGGGCCCCGGGACGGGAGGAATCGGGCGGCGCGTTTCGCGCTTGGACCGGCGGGGCACCCCTGGATGCGGCAGAATGGCCGCTGTGTGCGGGGACGCACAGTCGACGAAGGCAGCGTCCGGCCCGAGGGTCGGCCGGGGGAGGCAAACATGCGGAAGTGGTATCTCGTAGCGGGCTTCGCGGTCGGGTACGTCCTGGGGGCGAAGGCCGGCCGGGAGCGGTACGACCAGATCGTGGACTACACGCGCCGGGTGACCGGCAACGACAAGGTCCAGCAGGTCGCGTCGTCGGTTCGCAACCAGGCGGGAAAAGCGGTGAACGCGGCGCAGGACAAGATCAAGGACACGAAGTTCGGTGAGATCATCGAGAACTTCACGACCAGCGCCGACGAGCCCCCGAAGGCCGAGCCCTGGGACTCCGCCGGGGTGACCACCCCGGCCCGCAACGACCGCGCCATGCGCGGCGACGCACCCGGTTTCTGAATTCCATAGCCGACGCGGAGAGGGCCGGGATCCCAAGTCCCGGCCCTCTCCCCATCCCTCATTCGGTCGGGTCTAGCCGACCTCGGCGCTCAGCCCGAGGTCGTTCGCGTTGCGCCCGGCCTTCGCCGTCCACGCCCCCGGCACCCGCACCCAGGCGTGCTCCTCCTCGTTCCAGTACTGGAACGACCGCTCCTCGATCGGGATGACGACCTCGATCTCCTCGCCCGGATCCGCCTCCACCGCGGCGAAGCCCGCGAGGCGGAGCCTCTCGACGCCTCCCGGGACGTCGGCCGCCGCATCGGGGGCCAGGTAGAGCTGGACCACTTCCCGGCCGCGCACGTCGCCGGTGTTCCGCACCTTGATCCGCACCGCACCGGCGGCGGCTTCGATCGACTCGTACGCCCATGTCGTGTACGACAGGCCGTGGCCGAACCAGAAGGCCGGTTCGACCGTGCCGCGCCGCTGCCAGGCCCGGTAGCCGATGAAGACGCCCTCGTCGTAGCGGAGGACGCCGTCGGTGGGGACGACCTCGGTGACCGGGGCGTCGGCGAGGGTCTTCGGCCAGGTCGTGGTGAGGCGCCCGCCGGGTTCGGCGCCCAGGAGGACCTCGGCGAGGGCGTTGCCGCCCTCCTGGCCGGGGAACCAGGTGAGGAGGATGCCGGCGACGTCGCCGGCCCAGGGCATCTCGACCGGGGAGCCGGTGTTGACGACGACGACGGTGTTGGGGTTGGCGGCGGCGACGGCCGCGACGAGTTCGTCCTGGCGTCCGGGGAGGCGCAGGTCGGGGCGGTCGAAGCCCTCGGACTCGGTGAGGGCCGTGGTGGAGACGACGACCACGGCGATCTCGGCGCCGCGGGCGGCCTCGACGGCCTCGCGGAGCAGGGTGTCCTCGTCGGGGCGGGGCTCGGTGTGCATGAGCCCGAACAGGACCGAGGGCGGGAACCCGGGCGGGAAGTCGAACGGCGCGAACTCGTGGCTGACCGCCACCTCCTGGCCTTCGTCGAGGTGGAGGCGGACCCGTTCGACGCCGGGGCCGAAGAACGCCTCGAAGGGGTCGTCGCCGGCGTAGTCGTGGTCGCCCTCGAAGACCGTCTCGCCGCCGATGACGAGCTTGTGGCGCCCGAACCCGCGGGTGCCGAAGACGTGCTCGCCGGTCCTGGTCGCGGTGTAGCGGCCTTCGAGGAGCGCGTGGTCGAACTCGTCGGCGGTGACGCCGCCGGGCACGTACCCCATCCACTTGACGTCGCCGTTGGCGAGCGGTTCGGCGGGGAGCGCGGTGCCGTCCTTCTTGACGGGGTGCACGGTGAGTTCGAAGCCGCGGTCGGCGGCGAGGATCTGCTCGAAGAGGTCGACGCCCTGGGCGTAGTGGACGCGGTCGCCGAGGCGGGCGCGGAGGCCGTCGAGGGGGGAGACCACGTGCGGGGGGAAGACGGTGGCGGAGCCGCCGCCGAGGATGCGGGCGTCGCGGGCGGCCGGGCCGATGAGGGCCAGGCGGTTGACGACGTCGGGGTGCAGCGGCAGGATGCGGGTCTCGTCGCCGGCGGGGACGTCGTTCTTGGCGAGGACGACGGAGCGGCGGGCGATCTCGCGGAGGAGCCCGTCGGGGTCGGCGACGCCTTCGATGCGGCCGCCGACCGCGGCCTCGACGCCGTCGAGGGCGCCGACGCGGGCGGCGAGTCTGAGGATGCGGCGGACGTTGGCGTCGACGGCGTCCTCGGTGGTGCGGCCGTCGCGGACGGCGGCGACCAGGTGCTCGCCGAAGACGGTGAACGGCCCGGGCATGGCCAGGTCGAGCCCGGCCTCGACGCCTTCGACGGTGTGGCGGGCGGCGCCCCAGTCGGAGACGTTGAACCCGTCGAAGCCGAACTCCCCGCGCAGGACGTCCATGAGCTCGCGGTGCGCGGTCATGGTGGTGCCGTTGACGGTGTTGTACGCGGTCATGACGCCCCAGGGGTTGACCGCGGCGGCGACCATCTCGAAGGGCCGCAGGTACAGCTCGCGCAGGGCCCGCTCGCCGATGACGTTGTCGACGGTGAACCGGTCGGTCTCGGCGTCGTTGGCGACGTAGTGCTTCATGGTGGTGCCGACGCCGCGCTCCTGCACGCCGGCGACGTACGCCTCGGCGATGCGCCCGGTCAGGTACGGGTCCTCGCTGAACGCCTCGAAGTGGCGTCCGCCGAGCGGGGAGCGGTGGAGGTTGATGGTGGGGGCGAGGAGGACGTCGACGTCCTTGCGGCGGGCCTCGGCCGCGAGGAGGTGCCCGATGCGGCGCACCAGGGCCGGGTCCCACGAGGCGGCCTGGGCGGTGGGGCTGGGCAGGGCCAGTGACGGGTCGGCGGCGGTCCAGAAGCGCCCGCGCACGCCGATGGGCCCGTCGGAGACGGTCATCGAGCGCAGCCCCGCGTCGGGGGCGGCGAGGGTGCGCCACATGTCGATGCCGGCCAGCAGGTCGGCCTTGGTCTCCAGGTCCAGTTTCGCGAGTGCGGCCTCGACGGCCTCGTCGTAGTCGGGCCGGTCGGCGGGGACGGTCCAGTCGCTCATGTGCCCTTCCTTTCTCTCGGTTCCTTCGCAGGGGCGTCTGTGTGGCCGCGCCGCCGGTCCCGGCCTCCCCGCGGGGCCGGCGGCGCGGGGTCGTCACCGCACGCTGGTGACGCGTCCGAGCGCGAGCACCGCCGCGAGGGCGGAGCCGGCGCAGATGACGAACAGGAGCGTGTACTCGGTGTCGCCCATGGCGAGCAGGGCGGTGGCGAGGGGCGGCAGGAGCGCGCCGGGCAGGCCGTTGGCGAGGTTGGCGACGCCGAGGTCCTTGGCGGGCGCGGCGGGGTCGGGGAGGGTCTGGAAGACGAGGACGCCGTCCATGGCGGCGAACAGGCCGCCGGCGACGGTGAGGAACGCCTGGCCGGCGAGGATCTGCGGCAGTCCGTCGGCGAACGCCATGGTGAGCAGCCCCGCTGCGAGGAGGAGGCCCGCGGCGGCCGCGAACGGGCGGCGGCGGCCGAGGCGGTCCGAGAGCCAGCCGGTGGCGAGGACCACGCCGGTCTGGACGCTGAAGTTGACCACGAACACCAGCCCGACCACGGCGGCGGCCGCGGCGGCGGTCAGGTCGAGGCGCGCGGCGAGGAAGTACACCATGTAGGTCGAGGGCGCGACGATGCCGAAGATGAAGCAGAACTTCGTCAGCCACACCCACCCGAACTGGGGGTGGCGCCGCGGGTCGAAACCGAAGCTGCTCGCGAACTCCTTGGGGGAGAACGGCTTCGGTGGTGCATCGACCTTCGGGTCGTCGAGGGTGAGCGCGAACGCGCCGGTGAGGACCAGCACCAGCGCGCACGGGAGCAGGAACATGACGGTGGTGTCCTGGGTGACCGCGGCGATGGCCGAGCCGGTGAGGAAGCCGCCGGTGATGGCCGCGCCGAACGCCCCGGAGGCGCGGCCCTGGGCGGCCGCGGGGATGCGCTCGGGCATGATCGCCATGGTCGCGGCCAGGGCGGCGTTGAACCCGGCCTGGGCGAGGACCCAGCCGGGCAGGAGCAGCCGCAGGTCCGGGGCGAACGCGACGACGAGCGTCCCGGCCACGCCCGCGAGCGCGCCGCCGGCGATCCAGGGGCGGCGGCGCCCGAACCGGGACCGGGTGCGGTCCGACAGGCGCCCCCACAGCGGGGCGCCGAGCATGCCGACGGCGATGCCGGTGGAGATGACCAGGGAGTAGGCGGCCTCGTAGTCGTCGCCGACGATCTCGGGGACGCGGATGGCGAGGGTGAGGACGCCGGGGGTGAGGAGCGCGGTCCACAGGCTCCAGTTGGAGAGGGCGGCGCGGAGCACGAAGCCGTTCGGGGCGGGGGCCGGGCCGGCGGCGGGGGGCGGGGGCGGGAGGGGCGGGGCCGGGGTCGAGTCGAGCGCCATCGCTCGGGCTCCTCTGCGTCACGGGGAGGGGTGTCACTGGGAAGGGTAAGGAGGAGTCTGCCACGTCTACCGAGTGCCCGGTAGTGCTTGAGTCCGAATCGTGATTATCTATGCTTGGGGGCCATCGGAACCGACTCCAGAATCGGGGCGCGCATGACGAACCCGCCGAGGCCGCAAGGCGTCCGCCACGGCGCCCGCGGGCAGGCCCGCCGCGAGGAGATCGTCCGGGCGGCCATGGAGGTCATCGCCGAGCGCGGCTACCGGGGCGCGAGCCTCGCGGCCGTCGCGGAGAAGGTGGGGCTCACCCAGCAGGGCCTCCTCCACTACTTCCCGTCCAAAGAGGACCTGCTGATCGCGGTGCTCACCATGCGCGACGAGTGGGACTCCGGCGAGCGCGTCATCGGCGAGGAGCCCATGACGATCGCCCAGGCCGTGGGCGTGGTCGAGGCCAACTCGCACCGGGCGCCGATCGTGCGGACGTTCTCGGCGCTGCTGGGGGAGTCGGTCACCGAGGACCACCCGGCCGGGCCGTACTTCCGCGACCGCTACCGGCTCGTGCGCCGCGACATGGCGATCACCCTGCGCCGCCGGTGGGGTGACCGGCTCCCTTCCGGGCTCACCCCGGAGGAGGCCGCGCCGCTGCTGGTCGCGATCATGGACGGCCTGCAGTTCCAGTGGCTCCACGAACCCGAAAGCGTCGACATGCCCGCGTCCTTCCGCGCCTTCCTCCGCCTCATCGACCCCGAGGCCGCCGCGTGACGCTGCCCGCGCTCGGCGCGCTCGCCTGCCCCAACTGCGGCCAGGGCCTCGACCAGGCCGACCGGCGCCTGTCCTGCCCCGACGGGCACTCCTTCGACCTCGCCAAGCAGGGCTACGCGCCGCTGCTCGCGCCCGGCTCGAACGCGACCACCGGCGACACCGCCGACCAGGTCGCCGCCCGCGAGGACTTCCTGTCCTCCGGCGCCTACGACCCGCTCCTGGCAGCGGTCGCCGCCGCCGCGGCCACCGACGCGCCCGGCGTGGTCGTCGAACCCGGCTGCGGCACCGGCCACTACCTCGCCGCGGCCCTCGCGGCGGACCCCGCGCGCGAGGGCGTCGGCCTCGACACCTCCAAGTACGCGCTCCGCCGCTGCGCCAAGCGCGGCGCCCCCGCGGACGGGGAACCGCGGCGAGCCGCTGGAACTCAGGTGCGACTCGCCGCGGTGCTCGCCGACGCGTGGAACCGGCTTCCGGTCCGCGACGGCGCCGCCGCTGCGGTCCTCAACGTCTTCGCCCCCCGCAACGCCGACGAGATCGCACGCGTCCTCCACCCAAGAGGCGCTCTGGTGGTCCTGACCCCCCGGCTGGACCACCTCCGCGAACTCGTCGACGCCTTGGACTTGCTGAGCGTCGACCCTGCGAAACCGCAGCGGACCGCCGACCAGCTCGGCTCGCTGTTCGAGGCCGAGCGGGCCGACGAGATCTCATACTCGATCGGCCTGGGACACGAGGCGGTCCGAAGGATCGTCGGCATGGGCCCGAGCGCCCGCCACCACGGCCCCGCCGAGTTGGACGCGGCCGTGGCCGCCCTGCCCGAGCGCGTCGACGTGACCGTCTCGGCGACCGTCACCCGCTGGGTCCCCCGTGCGCACTGACCCGCTGACGCGGCCGTGCGCACTGACCCGCTGACGCGGCCGTGCGCACTGACCCGCTGACGCGGGAGTGCTGAAAGCGCTGGAAAGCGGCCCGCGGGCCGGCCCTCCGGACGCGGCGGGCCGGTCTCCCCCGATGCGCGGCAACCGCTTCGATTCACCTCTTGTCCTCGTTTGCCATGACCGATACGGTACGAGGTGTCACCCCCGAGGCACCTGGAGACGAGTTCAATGTTCGATGAGAAGCGGGCGGCCCGGCACGGCCTCGCATTCACGGCGGCGGGGCTCCTGGCGCTCGCGGGCTGCTCGGCCGGCGACGCCGCGGCCGGGGAGAGCGACACCCCCGACCAGGACGCGGGCGGTTTCACCGGCGTCGAGGTCCTGGAGACCTACGACCACGACCCCGGCTCCTTCACGCAGGGCCTCGAACTCGCCGAGCACCCCGAGTTCGGCACCGTCCTCTACGAGAGCGCCGGCCTCTACGGCGAGTCCGACGTCCGCATCACCGACCCCGCCACCGGCGAGGTCCTCGCCTCCCAGGACCTCCCCGCCGAGGACTTCGCCGAAGGGCTCACCCTCACCGACGACGCGGTCTGGCAGATCACCTGGCAGGAGCACCGCGCCTACAAGCGGGATCCCGTCACCCTCGACGTGGTCGAGACCGTCGAGTACGAGGGCGAAGGCTGGGGCGTCTGCTACGACGGCGAACGGCTCGTCATGAGCGACGGCTCCGACACCCTCACCTTCCGCGACCCCGCCACCTTCGAGGAGACCGGCACGGTCGCGGTCGCCGACCAGTCCGGCCAGCCCGTGTTCTCCATCAACGAGCTCGAATGCAGCGGCGGCACGGTCTGGGCGAACGTCTGGCAGACCGACCGGATCGTCGGGATCGACCCCGATTCGGGCACCGTGCAGGCCGACATCGACGCCTCCGGCCTGCTGTCCGAAGAGGACTCCGCGGGCGCCGACGTCCTCAACGGCATCGCGAAGGCCGAGGGCGAGGGCGAGTTCTACCTGACCGGGAAGCACTGGCCGAAGCTGTTCCTCGTGCGCTTCACCGCCTGACCACTGTGCGCGGACGGTGACGAAACCGCGATTGCGCGGCCGGTCCGGGTGGGCCATGATGACCTCATGGCCCTCACCCCCCTTGACCGATTGCTGGAGTACAAGATGCACCTCTTGGCCGACTCCCGCCAGCCCCGCGTCTTCGCCGCCTGGTGGCAGGACCTCGCCACCGCCGGGTTCTCGGCCTGGTTCATCGGCGGGCTGATCCTCGACGTCAACGCCCACGCCCACGGCTGGCCCGAGTCCTTCTTCACCTGGTGGCACCTCGCCTTCTACACCGGCTTCGCCGCCACCGCCGCCTGGATCGCCTGGATCCTCGTGCGCGCCCACCGCACCGAGGGCCGCACCGGCACGGCCGCCGTCCCCCACGGCTACGGGCCCGCGATCGTCGGCGTCCCGCTCTTCCTCGCCTCCGCCCTCGCCGACCTGATCTGGCACGAACTGCTCGGCGTCGAAGCCCACCTCGACATCTTCTTCAGCCCCTCGCACCTCGGCCTGGCCGCCGCCGGCGTCCTCATCGCCCTGGCCCCCTGGCTGTCGGCCTGGCGCCGCGAGACCCTCTCGGTCGAGCCCGAGCCGATCCCCGTCGAGGCCCGCCTCGCCGCGCCCGCCCTCTCCCTGGGCTTCCTCGTGGCGACCCTCGTCCTCTTCCTCAACTACCTGGTGCCCTTCACCAGGACCCCGTTCGAGACCGGCGTCGGCCTCCAGGGCCGCTTCGGCTTCGACTCGGGCCCGGTCGCCGGGATCGTGTTCACCACGGTCATGGTGCTCGCGCTGGCGGTCTTCGCGACCGGCCGGTTCCGGCTCCCGCTCGGGTTCTTCACCGTCGTCTTCGTCTACCCGAGCATCATGGCCGGGGCCATGACCGGCTTCGACAACGGCGCGTACGTGTGGGTGTTCCTCCTCGGCGGCGCCTGGCTCGACTTCCTCGTCTGGCTCATCCGGCCCGAGCTGCGGCGCCGCCGCGACCTGCTCCTGCTCGCCGGGGGCTGGGCGGTCCCGGTGTGGGCGGCGTTCATGATCGCCACCGGCGCGCACGCGGGCGACTGGCCCGTCGCCGAGATCGGCCTGGGCGCGCCCGTCGTGGCCGCGGTCGCGGGCGGCCTGTTCATGCTCGTGGTCCAGCCCGAGCACCGCGACGCGGTCCGCCCGAGCCCGGCCGAGCCCTCCCCGTTCGACGACGTCATCGCCCGCGCCAAGGCCATGACCGCCAACCGTCCGCCCGAGCAGCAGTGACGGCCCCGGCCGTCGACTCCGCTACCGCAGGGCCGCAAGGCTCTCGGTCATCAACTCCGCGGAGATGAGCGCGGTGCTGGTGCCCTTGGTGCGGCACGCGTAGGCGCCCGCGATGCGGCCCGCGTCGAGCGCCCGCGCGAGGCCGCCGCCGCGCCCGCGGGCCCACAGCATGCCCGACACGAACGCGTCGCCCGCGCCGTTGGAGTCCACCGGCGCCCACGACGCCCACTCCGGCGAGACGCCGCCGAGCTCGGCCACCGGGTCGATTGCCCGGTACCGCTCCACCGATCCGCCCCGTTCGAGCACGTACCCGCCCCGCTCGCCGTCGGTCGCGACCACCACCGAGGCCCGGCCGTGGTCGACGATCCACCGCATCGCCTTCTCGGGGCTCCCGCCGAGGCGCGCGGCCGAGAGCGTCACCAGGTCGGCGCGGCGCGCGAAGTCCTTCTGGTGCTCGGCCTCGCCGTCCCAGCCGTGCAGGTCGGTGGAGACCGTGACGCCCTCGGGGATCGCCCCCAGCACGTCCCTGGTGTGGTTGGGGATCGACACGTGGACGTGCTTCGCCTCGGCCACGTGGGGACCGAAGAACGACTCGGGCATCCGCAGCTCGGGGGCGTGCCGGTAGTCGTAGAACGAGTAGCGGCGCCCGAGGGCGTCCACGAGGTTCACCGACCGCGAGGTGCCGTTGGCCGACACCAGGTACCGGAAGTCGAGGCCGTGCTCCTCGTAGTGGCGGCGCACCAGCGCGCCCTGCTCGTCCTCGCCGATGTAGTCGATGAACCGCGTGTCCAGGCCCAGGTGCAGGCAGCCGAGGGCGACCCCGTTCCCGGTGTGCGCCACGTAGTCGCGGATCGGCTCCACGCCGAGCGAGTCGCCCTCGCCGATCGCGATCTCCGGGACCCGCACGATCGTGTCGACGCCGACGCCGCCGACGACCAGGATGTCGAGCATGTGGTTTCCTTCGCTGGAATATATTGCAGGAATTCATGGAAAGCGTTGCGGGGGCAACAGTACGGCCGCGTGCGCCCCGGGGTCAACACCGTTGCCACGCTAAGACGGGCCCCGGGGCGCATCGCCCCGGGGCCCGCCCCCGACTCCCGTCAGCGGGCCTCGACCACGCCGCGCCTGATCGCGTAGGCCAGCGTCGCCGCTCCCAGCGCCGGGCCCCACACGTAGAACGGGAAGGCCCACACCATCTCCAGGGCGTCCTGGCGGATCGACAGGGCCACGAACGGCAGCGACACGCACGTGAACAGCGCGGCCACCGTCGTCGCCGGGACGATCGCGAGCTTCGGCGGGACCGGGCGGCCCTTGACCACCGGCATCCAGAACGGCCAGCGCGTTCCCCACCGGTAGGTCATGCCCAGGCACAGGACGCCGCCGGCGAGGGCCGCGAAGCCCAGGCACAGGCCCCACACGCGGGTGGCCGGGTCGATCATCGACGAGTCGAGCGGGCCGCCCGTCCACGCCCACGGGGTCAGCCACGTCATGCGCACGAGCCCGTAGGGGAGGGCGCAGGCGAACGCGGTCCAGCTCGCGGCGCGGCCCCAGCGGGCGGCGCGCTCGGGGGCGAGCCAGGCGGGGGCGGGGCGGTCCCCGCGGCCGTTCAGGAGCAGGCTCAGGGTGAGCGCGGCCCAGATCGCGCCGCCGGCGACGATCCAGACCTGGACCAGCATGTAGGCGCCGATCTCGGCGACGCGGGCGCCGAGCATCTGGAGGAAGTCGCCGACGGCGGCGTAGTCGACGACCCCGGTGAGGCCGAGGGCGACCAGGAGCGCGGCGACCGCGGCCGCCGCGACGAGGCGCCCGGCCGTCCCGCGGGCGAGCATGACCGGGACGGCCGCGACGACGAGCGGGATGAGGAACGCGCAGATGTAGCCGGCGAAGGCGATCGGGGAGGTGGTGCTCAGGAGCATCCCGAAGACCACGGCGTACAGGGCCGTCAGGGGCCACAGGCGGGGCCGGGCGCGGGCGGCGAGGAGGCCGAGGACGCCGGCGGCGATGAGCGCGGCGGGGGCGGCCCAGGCCGGGACCGCGGCGGGGAGCGTGAACGTGGGTTCGTACAGCTCATGGCTGAAGGGGCCGCCCTCGGGGTCGAGGAGCTGCCAGAGGCCGACGGGGACGGCGGTGAGCGACCAGAGGAACGCCGCGATGGCGGCGGCGCGCCCGGTCCGCTTCCGGGGCTGGGTGGTGGGTTCCGTTGTCATGCCCCCAGCCTCGCGGCGGCGGGCGCCCGGGGCCTCCCGCGCGGGGGCGAACCGCCTCCCCCGGGCGGGGGAGCGGGGCGGGGGAGGGGGACCGAAACCGAGCGAAACCCGCGCTTCCCTTTCCCGCAAAGCGATTGCAACACCGGTTTCAAAAAGGTCACGGAGCCATCACAAACAGGAACGGGTGTGGTCACGGTGTCTGGCATCGACACCCGCCCTGCAATAGGGTGTAACTCGGATCACGTCAACCTCCATATCCACCTGCGGATCCATCTCGAACACTCAATAGGAGAAACAATGGCTCGCTTTCCCCGAGCAATGCTCGCCGTGGCCACCGTCGGCATCACGGCGTTCTCGCTCGTCGCCTGTTCCGACGACGGCGGCGACGACGACGCGTCCGGTGGCGCCTGCACCGAGAGCGACGACGGTCTGAAGGTCGGCACGATCCTGCCGCAGACCGGCTCCCTCGCCTTCCTCGGCCCGCCCGAGTTCGCCGGCGTCGACCTCGCCATCGAGGAGATCAACGAAGCCGGGGGCGTGCTCGACAATTGCGTCGAGGTGTTCCACGAGGACTCCGGCGACACCTCCACCGACATCGCCTCGCCCGCCGCCGACGCGCTCATCGCGCAGGGCGTCCACGCCGTCATCGGCGCGGCCTCCTCGGGCGTCTCCTTCCAGTTCATCGACAAGCTCTACGAAGAGGGCATCGTCCAGGTGTCCCCGGCCAACACGTCGCCGGACTTCACCACGTACGAGCGCGGCGACTACTACTTCCGCACCGCGCCCTCGGACATCCTCCAGGGCCGCGTCCTCGCCGACACGGTGATCGCCGACGGCCACGAGAAGATCGCGATCCTGGCCCTCCAGGACGCCTACGGCACCGGCCTGGCCGACGCGGTGGAGCAGAACATCACCGAGTTCGGCGGCGAAGTGGTCCTGAAGACGATCTACGACCCGACCGCGACCGAGTTCTCGGCCGAGGTCAGCGCGGTGGCCGAGTCCGGCGCCGACGCGGTCGTCCTCATCACCTTCAACGAGATCGTGAACCTCGGCCCGGCCCTCGCCGAGGGCGGCCTGAGCGCGCAGGACCTCGGCTGGTACCTCGTGGACGGCAACCTGGCCGACTACTCGGAGACCTTCCCGGCCGGCTTCCTCGACGGGGCCAAGGGCACCTTCCCGGGCGCCGACACCGCCGGCATCCAGGACCGCCTCCTCGGTGTCAACCCGGACCTGACGGACTTCACGTACGGCCCCGAGTCGTACGACGCCACCTCCCTCGTCGCGCTCGCCGCGATCGCGGGCGACAGCGTCGACTCCGAGACGATCAAGGACAACCTGGTCGACGTCTCCGGCGGCGGCACCAAGTGCACCGGCTTCACCGAGTGCTACGACCTGCTGGCCGAGGACAACACGGCGGACATCGACTACGAGGGCTACTCCGGCCCGATCGAGTTCTCCCCTGAGGGCGACGTCACCGCCGCCACCATCGGCGTGTACCAGTACCTGCCGGACAACACCTACGAGAACCTCGAGTACCGCTTCGGCGAGCTGAGCTAGCCGCGGCGCAAGGATCCGACGGAAGAGCCCCCCGGGACCACAGGACCCGGGGGGCTTCTCCTTGCGCGCGTACTAGCTCGCGCGCCCGAGGGTGCCGAGGTACAGCTCGACGACCTTCGGGTCGTCGATGAGGCCGTCGCCCGGACCGGTGTAGGCGCTGCGGCCCTGGTCCAGGACGTACCCGCGGTCGCAGATCTGGAGGCACCGCCGCGCGTTCTGCTCGACCATGACCACCGTGACGCCGGTCTGGTTGATCTGCTTCGTGTTGAAGAAGACCTCGTCCTGCATCGCGGGGGACAGGCCCGCCGACGGCTCGTCGAGCAGCAGCACCGACGGCTCCATCATGAGCGCCCGGCCCATCGCCACCATCTGCCGCTCGCCGCCCGAGAGCGACCCGGCCCGCTGCGCGCGCCGGTCTCCGAGCACCGGGAACAGGTCGGTGACGAACCCGAACCGCTCCTTGAACGCCTTGGGCCGCAGGAACACGCCCATCTCGAGGTTCTCCTCGACGGTGAGCGCGGCGAACACGTTGTTCGTCTGCGGCACGAAGCCGACCCCCAGGGGCACGAGCTGGTGGGCCTTGCGGTTCGTGATGTCCTCCCCGCGCAGCACCACCTTCCCGGAGGTGATGCCGACCAGCCCGAACATGGCCTTGAGCAGCGTCGACTTCCCGGCCCCGTTGGGGCCGATGATGCCGACGAGCTCGCCCTCGTTCGCGTACAGGTCGGTGCCGTTGAGGATCGCCACGCCCGGGATGTACCCGGCGACGACCTCGTCGGCGCGCAGCAGGGCCTCGCCCGAGGCCGCGAGGTGCCCCTCGCGGCTGCACACCTCGGTCGCCGACTCCACGCTCTCGTCGATGGGGGCGCCCGTCGGGCCGATCCCCTCACCGGTCTCGTTGTCGCTCATGCCGCCTCCTAATGCTGTGCCGCGTCGTGGTGGGCGCCCAGGTACGCGTCGATGACCCGCTGGTCGGCCGAGATCTGGTCCGGGGTGCCCTCGGTGATGAGCTGCCCGGCGGCCATGACCGCCACCCAGTCCGCGATCTCGTGGACCATGTCCATGTCGTGCTCCACGAACAGGACGGTCATGCCGTCCTCGCGCAGGTCCTTGATGTGCTCCAGCAGCGACTGCTTCAGCGCCGGGTTGACCCCGGCCATCGGCTCGTCGAGCATGATCATCTTGGGCTCCAGCATGAGCGCCCGCGCCATCTCCAGGAGCTTGCGCTGGCCGCCGGAGAGCTCCCCGGCGTAGTGCTCGCGCTTGTCGATGAGCTTGAACCGCTCCAGGAGCACCAGGGCCCGTTCGCGGTTGGCGGCCTCCTGCCCGCGCCACAGGCGCGGGACGAGCCCGGCCCACATGCGCTCGCCGACCTGGTCGGCGGCGCCGATGAGCATGTTGTCGAGGACCGACATGCGGGTGAGCGCCTTCGTGAGCTGGAACGTGCGGACCATGCCCGCCCGCGCCACCTGGAAGGAGCGCATCCGGTCGGCCCGGCGCCCGTCGAAGTCCCACGAGCCGCGGCTCGGCCGGTCGAACCCGGTGAGCAGGTTGAAGAACGTCGTCTTCCCCGCCCCGTTCGGGCCGATGAGCGCGGTGATGGTGCCCCGCTGGATCTCGACGTGCTCGACGTCCACGGCCACGAGGCCCCCGAACGCCCGGCGCACGCCGGTCGCCGAGAGGATCGCGTCCGCCTTCGGCGCGCCCGGCTCGGCCGGGACCCCGGCCAGCGCCGCGCCCGCGGCGGCCTTCCCCGCCTTCTCCTTATCGGACATCGAACAGCAGCTCCTTCCGGTTGCCGATGAGCCCCTGCGGCCGGAAGATCAGCAGCAGGACCATGCCCAGGCCCAGCAGCAGGAAGACCAGCGGGCCGACCTGCGTCATCTCGAGCACGCTCGGGGGGATGACGTCGGCGCGGATCGCCTCGCCCAGCCCCTGGGACAGGATGTTGTACAGGAACCAGAACAGGGCCGCGCCGAGCACGGGACCGAAGACCCGGGCCGCGCCGCCGAGGATGAGCACCACGTAGAAGTAGAACGTGAAGTCCGTGGTGAACGTGTCCGGCTGGATGTTGGCCCGGCTGAGCGCGAACAGGAAGCCCGCGACCGCGCCGATGATGCCGCCGAAGACCAGCGCCTGCATCTTGAACGCGAACACGTTCTTGCCGAGGCTGCGCACGGCCTCCTCGTCCTCGCGGATGCCCTTGAGGACCCGGCCCCACGGGCTGTGCACCAGCAGCGCCATGACGCCGCAGATGAGCAGTACCAGGGCCCAGCCGACGACCATGATCCAGGTGTCGCGGTAGGAGTACTGGAGCTCGAAGATCCCGAAGTCCACGGCCAGGCGGCCGTTGTCCATCGACACGAACAGGAGCGTCCAGGTCGAGTCGCGGTCCCAGGGGATGAGCTCGAAGAACGGCTCCGAGAAGCCGCGCATGCCGTCCGAGCCGCCGGTGGTGTCCGACCAGACCGTGGCGCGCGCGAGGCGCCGGATGATCTCCGCCGCCGCGATCGTCACGATCGCGAGGTAGTCGGCTCGCAGCCGCAGGGTCGGGATGCCGAGCAGCAGCGCCATGACGACGGCCGCGGCGAGGCCGATGAGGATGCCCCACCAGAACGGCAGGCCCCATGCGACCACGCTGAGCGCCAGGCCGTACGCGCCCATGGCGGCGAAGGCCGCCTGCCCGAAGTTGAGCAGGCCGGTGTACCCGAACTGGAGGTTCAGGCCGATCGCGCCGAGGGCGTACACGAGCATCGTCGGTCCGATGGCCTGCGTGAGCGCCTGGCTGAATACGAATTGCCAATCCATCGCGTGGCCTCCTAACCGATTCGCTCGCGGCGGCCCAGGATGCCCTGGGGTCTGGTGAGCATGATGATGATGAGGACGGCCAGCGCGCCGACGTACTTGAGCTCGGGCGCGACCACGAGGGTCGACATCTGCACGAACACGCCGATGAGCATGGCGCCGACGAACGCGCCGAAGGCGGTGCCGAGGCCGCCGAGGACGACGGCGGCGAACACGAGCAGCAGGAGGTGCTGGCCCATGTCGAACTTGACGCCGTCGCTGATCGACAGGAACACGCCGGACATGGCCGCGAGCGCGCCGCCGATCGTCCACACCAGGCGGATGACCTTGTTGACGTCGATGCCGGTGGAGGCCGCGAGCGACGGGTTGTCGGCCACGGCGCGGGTCGCCTTGCCGAGCCTGGTGAACACCAGGGCGAGCCCGACGAGGACGCACACGGCGAGGGCGATGAGGCCGGTGACGACCTCCTTCGGCGTGATGACGAGCCAGCCGAAGTCCCAGGGCGTCTGCCCGACGTACTCGGTGTAGCGCAGGCGCTCGCCGCCGACGAAGAACAGCGTCGCGTTGCGGATGAGCAGGGCCACGCCGATCGAGATGATCATCATCGAGACCAGGCCGGTCCCCCTGCGGCGCAGCGGGGACCACAGGCCCCAGTCCTGGGCCCAGCCGAAGGCCGCGCCGAGTGCCACCGCGGCGATGGCGGCGAGCCACACGGGGACGCCGAAGGTGACGTTGAACAGCAGCGCCATGACGCCGCCGAAGGTGACCAGGTCGCCGTGGGCGAAGTTGGTGAGGCCGGTGGTGCCGAAGACCATCGACAGGCCGACCGCCGCGAGGGCGATCATGAGGCCGAAGTGCAGGCCGGAGACCAGGAGGCTGATCGCGCGGGTCGCCCCGCCCTCGCCTTCGACCTCGCTGACCTCGTCGGCGGCCGCGTCGTCGGCGGCGGCGTCCTCGCTTTCGGAGGACTCCTCGCCGGGCTCGTCACTGGCGTCGTCGGAGGGCGTGCCGCCGCCGGGGCTCTCGCCCGGGGTGCAGCCGTCGACCTGGGTGTCGAGCGGGAACAGGGCGGTGCGGTCGCCGGTGACGTGGACTTCGAGCTGCGGCTTGCAGTTGCGGACGACCAGGCCCTCGGGCAGGGTGGATTCGTCCAGGGTGACGACGTAGTCGCCTTCGGCCTCCAGCGGGACCGCCCAGGTGCCGTCCTCGGCGGTGACGACCGAGGCGATCTCGGCCCCGTCCGCGTCGGTCACGGTGATCGACACGCCGGCCACGGGCTGCTCCTGCTGGTCGTCGAGGAGGCCGTGGACGCCGAACGCGTCCTGTGCGCCGGCGCTGCTGCTCACCCCCAGACACAGCAATAGGCCGGCCAGCGCAGCCGACAGCAGCATCAATGGTCGTCTCAATGGGCCCCCTCGGGAGGTTTCGGGCGTCGGAACCCGCCGCGTGCAACGTTCGAGAAACACGGAACGGCAGGAGTGAGTCGGATCTTAAAGAGACCTGGCTAACAACAGCACCTGTCGTTATGGAACCGTTGCAAATGTGGCGCGAATGTTACCGCCGCGTCGCCCGGGCCTCCTCCGTCGTGCCATGCGGCCGTTTCGGTCCGGTTCGGCACCAGTGAACACTGCGCGGCGTTTCCTCCCGCGACCGCACCCCCGCGACGGGCCCTCCGTGCCCTGGGGCCACCGCGCCGATACTGGGTGTGAGAGGATATTGCCCGCTCGGGGCAGTAGCTCAGCTGGTTAGAGCAGGGGACTCATAATCCCTGGGTCGCGGGTTCAAGTCCTGCCTGCCCTACGACCGCCCGCGATGAGTGGCCCCGCGCCGGCGCGGGGCCCTCCGCGTGCCCGCTCCTGCTTCCCGGTATTGCCCGAATCCGTTATGGTCGGAATCCGCACCAGTCCCTCCGACCTCCCGGGAGCAGCCCCAGATGGCGAACGACTCCGACATCACCAATGACGAGAAGCCCGGCGAGGACGGCTTCTGGAAGAAGGCCGGCGGCGCCGTGCCCGGCGTCAAGCAGGTCCTCAACAGCGCCGACGTCATCAACAAGGCCATCGAGGACGAGGAGGTGTCCGCGGGGAACGCCGCGGTCACCGTCGGCGCCGACATCGCCAGCCTCGCCCTGGAGGGCTACGCGGCGTACAAGAACCCGCTCGGGATGCTCGTCAACGTCGGCCTCGACTTCGTCCTGGCCCTGTTCGAGCCCGCCAACAAGCTCATCACCTGGCTCTCGGGCGACCCGAACCAGATGCAGGACCTCCAGGAGCGGTGGCGCCAGTTCAAGACCACGCTCATCTCCCTCCAGGGCGAGGTGGACGCGGCCTGGCAGGACTCGCTGAAGACCTCGCAGTCGCCGACGACCGACGCCGCCAAGGACAAGGTCAACGGGATGGCCGCCGCGCTCGGCGGCATCGCCGCCGCGATCTCCCACATGGAGACGCACATCGGCATGGCGCAGATGCTCTCGAAGGCGGTCTTCGAGCTCGTCAAGGCCCTCCTGTCGGCGCTCATCGAGCAGGTCATCATCTACGGCCTCATGGCCCTCGCGATGGCGTGGGCCTCGGCGGGCAGCTCGATCACCACGTTCCTGATGTGGGCGACCCGCCAGACCGCCGTCGACACCGCGACCATGTTCCTGCGGGTCTCGCTCGCGCAGTTCACCGGCAAGCAGCTCGCGCACATCGGCACCGAGATCCTCGGCTCCACGTTCCGGCAGTCGTCCTCGGAGATGCTCCAGTGGGCCGGCGGCATCATCTCGAACTGGGCCGGCGGCATCCAGAGCACCGGGGCCCCGGGCCGCGGCAACTCGACGCCGATCTCGTCGAACCCCTCGGGCGACATGCAGACGTACACGAGCGTCGACCCCGACGAGTTCGACGGCGTCGCCGAGAAGCTCAAGGGCCTCCAGGGGAACGCCGACTCGCTCTCGCAGGCGGTCAACAGCGACACCGAGACCGACTTCTTCACGTGGGGCCTGGCCTGCCAGGGCTGGGTCGAGGGCTACAACACGCAGCGCGTGGAGCTCGCCGGGGACGTCGCGCTCATCTCGCCCGCGCTCGAAGGGAACGCGACGCGGTTCACCGAGGTGGCGACCGCGTACCGCGACACCGACATCCAGGCGGGCGAGGACATCAAGGCCGCCGGAGGGAAATAGTGCAGGGCATCGACCGCAAGGCCATCCCCAAGGACCTCGCCGAGGCGTACGAGCGGGGCCGCGGCGTGTACACGGACCTGCTGGGACGGCCCCTGCGCTCGAAGCCCCTGCTCCACCGGGACCCCGCCGTGGCGCCGGTCCCCTCGCCCTTCGCGACGACCCCGGCCCGCCCGGTGCCCCCGGACGGGTCGGGCGTGCTCCGCCTCGTGCTCGACTCGGCCGCGACCATGCCGGTGGCCGCGGTCGACGGGACCCCCGTGGCCGTCGGCGACGGCACGGTCTTCACCGTGCTGCCCGCCGGGTTCCACGAGGTCGACGTCCAGAGCGGCACCGCGGGCAGCCCCGTCGTGGTCCGGATCGAGGACGGCGCGACCGCGACCCTCGTGTGGCGCGAGGAGGCCGACCGGTACACCGTCCACTTCGGACCGAAGGCGGTCGACGCGATGCCGCTGGCCTCCCGCGTGTACCTCTACGAGTGGGCGGTCGTGACCGTGCTCGTGTGCGGGCTGCCGTTCGGGATCGTCAACCTCTTCAGCCTCGACAGCACCGGCAGTCGGATCGTCCTTGCCGCCCTCGCGGTCCTGATCCTGGCCCTGATCCCCTTGGCGCCGTGGCGCAGGCGCGAACGCGCCCGCCTCGCCGCGCTCCGCCTGGAGCACCAGGGCCCGGGGCTCTCGCGGCCCGTGCACTACCCGTGGGACGGCCCTGAGGACCCCGTGCTCACCGCCGACCGGCCCGCCCTCGTCGGCGACCGGCCCGGGTCCCTCCCGGACTTCGTGCCAGGACGCGGCGCGCTCCTGCTGCGCGCCAGGGCCCACCGGCACCTGTGGGAGGACGGCGACGGCGTCGTCGTCCGCGACCCCGAGCTCGCCGGCCTGCGGGCCGCGCCGCCCGTCGTGCGCATCGACGGCCTGGAGGTCCCCGCGACCTGGGGCAACTGGTGGCACCCGCTGCCCCCGGGCCCCCACACCGTCGAGGTCGAGGCCGAGGGCGCCGCCGAGCGCGTCGAGGTCGACGTCGCCGCGGGCGAGGCGACCGCGGTCCGCGCCGACGCCCACCTGTACGCCCACCGCGGCCCCGAGGGCGTCGCCCGCGGGCCCGCGCGGCTGCGCCTCGCACCCGAGGAGTTCCGCACCGAGTGGATGGGCGACCCCGCAAGGCGGCTCGCGTACTGGAACTGACCCCCCGCGTTCGCTCAAGGAAGGAGAGCCGTCCATGCACGGCGACATACACAGCAAACTGGCCGAGGCCCAGCGGCTCGCGGCCGAGACCGAGGTCGAGGCGGTGTCCGAGGACGGCGCCGTCCGCGTCGTGGCCGGACCCGGCGGCGACGTCAGGGTCATCGACCTGCGGATGAACGCGTTCGAGCTCAGCGGCCTCGAACTCGGCGAGCTGACCGCCGCCACCGTCAAGACCGCCACCGACGAGGCCGACCGCGAGCTGTCCGAGGCGATCCGCCGGACCCTCGCCGACGTGTTCGAGGCCGAGCGCGAGGAGAACCTGTGAGCGACCAGGCGCGGCCCACGCCCGACCAGATCATGGCCGAATTCGAGCGCATGCGCTCGGAGGCCGAGGCCACACTCCGCAAGTACGAGGAGGTCAGCGCCGAACTCGGCGCCGACGCGATCGAGGTCGTCTCCGAGGACGGACTCCTCAGCGTCAGGCTCGACGCCAACGGCAAGGTCGACGCCATCGTCATCAACGAGGGCGCCATGCGCTTCCGGCAGTCCCTCGGCCCCGCCACGGTCGCCCTGATCCGCCGGGCCCGCGAGGCGTACGCCGCCAAGACCGCCGAGATGGCCCGCCGCCTCATCGGCGACAAGATCGACGTCGACGCCGTCCTCGCCCAGTACCTCCCCAAGGACGGCCAGGGCCCCGGCAGGACCCCGCGCTGAACCCGCCCGGCCCGGGCGCTCGCCCGGGCCGGAACGAGGTCGCTACCAGGGGACCGTCGTGTCCTCGTGGTACTCCAGGCCCTCTTGGAAGAAGCCGCCGTTGGGGCCGTCGTCGTCGAGGAGGGCGAGGTCGATCGCGACTTTCGCCGAGAGGGCCGGGTCCCTCCAGCCCTGGTTGTGGTTGAGGTCGGTCTTCGTGTAGCCCGGGGTCATCGCGTTGATCTTGACCGGGCCGTCCTTGAACTCCTTGGAGTAGGAGATCGTCAGCATGTTCAGCGCCGACTTCGAGGCCCCGTAGGCACCGCCCTGCATCTTCGCGAACTCGTGCTCGCCGGTCATGAAGGTGAGCGAGCCGACCTCGCTGGAGACGTTCACGATGCGCGGGGCGTCCGACTCGCGCAGGAGCGGCAGGAACGCGTTGGTCACCGCGATCACCCCGATCACGTTCGTCTCGAAGACCTTCCGCGCCGTCGTGGTCGTCAGCTCGCTGGTGTTCCAGCCGCCGTCCGCGAGTGCTACACCTGCGTTGTTCACCAGGATGTCCAGTGACTCCACCTGCTTCACCGCCGCGGCGATCGAGTCCTCGTCGGTGACGTCGAGGCGCACGAACTCCGCGTCCACCCCCTCGCCGCGGAGCTTCTCCGCCCCCGCCTCGCCCAGTTCCGCCGAGCGGGCCGCCGCGTACACCTTGACGCCCTTCGCGCCGAGGCCCTTGGCGATCTCGTAGCCGATTCCCTTGTTCGCGCCCGTGACGAGCGCCGTCTTCTTTGCCATGGACCGAGCCTGCGCCCGATCCGCCGACCTGCAAAGAGCACTGCTTATGGTGGTACATCCGGTACCTGGTTCCGCGGCGCGAACCGGGGGAGTATTGGCGCATGGACCGACAGCAGCTCGCCGACTTCCTCCGCACCCGCCGCGACGCGATCACGCCCGAGGGCGTGGGGCTGCCGAGCGGGCAGCGCAGGCGGACCCCGGGGCTGCGGCGCCAGGAGGTCGCCCAGCTCGCCGGGATCTCGGTGGAGTACTACATCCGCCTGGAGCAGGCCCGCGGCCCCAAGCCCTCCCGGCAGGTCCTCGGGGCGCTCGCCCGCGCGCTGGTCCTCGACCACGACGAACGGGCCCACCTCTTCCACCTCGTGGACGAGCTGCCCGAGGCCGACTCCGGCCGCGAGGTGCCCCAGGCCGTGCGGAACCTCCTCGCCGGGCTCGACGACTTCCCCGCGTACGCCATGGACACCTGCTACGACATGATCGCCTGGAACGACAAGGCCGAGCGCCTCATGGGCTACCTCTCGGCCCTCTCGGCGCCGCAGCGGAACATCCTGCGCACCAACTTCTCCGGCGACGGGGTCGCCGAGCGCCTGGCCGACCCCTCGATCAGGCGGTTTCTTGCCGACAGCGTCTCGGACCTGCGCGCCTCCTACGCCCGCAACCCCGGCGACCGCAAGCTCAAGGCCCTCGTCGAGGAGCTGCTGCGCACGAGCCCGGAGTTCGGGGAGCTGTGGGCGGACCACCGCGTGGCCGTGCGCACCGCCCAGCGCAAGCGGGTCGTGCACCCCGAGGTCGGCCCGCTGGAGTTCGACTGCCAGGTCCTGGACGTGCCTGGCACCGGGCTCCGCCTAGTCGTCTATGTGCCGCAACCGGATTCGCCCACGGCCGCGGCGTTCAGGAGATTGTCGCGCGTCACTTCCGCAACCCCCGCGCCACCTGTGTAACCCGCCGGCGACGGACATCACCACGACTTTTCACCTCCAGGACTTTTCCTCGTGCGGCGAGTGTTATTACGCTTGGACCCGGAGGCACCGCCTCCGATCTTGACCAGCGACCGGTTCGGCAAGGAAGCAGCCGGTGACAGCCTCAGCGTTCTCACCCTCCTTCTCATCCCACCGGAGCCGCACTCATGCGCATGCCTCTCTTCGCCATGTCCATCGGCGCGTTCGGCATCGGCACCGCCGAGTTCGCCATCATGGGCATCCTGCCCCAGGTCGCCGCCTCCCAGGGCGTCTCGCTCGCCCAGGCCGGCCTCGCCGTCTCCGCCTACGCGGTCGGCGTCGTCCTCGGCGCGCCCCTGCTCACCGTCGCCACCACCCGCGTCCCCCGCAAGCCGCTGCTCATCGGCCTGATGCTCGCCTTCGCCGCCGCGAACCTCGCGACGGCGCTCGCACCCGACTTCGGGTTCCTGCTCGGCTCCCGCTTCATCGCGGGCCTCCCGCACGGCGCGTTCTTCGGCGCGGCCGCCGTCGTCGGCGCCAGCCTCGTCGCCTTCGACCGCCGCGCCCGCGCGATCTCGGGGATCATGTCCGGCCTCACCGTCGCCACGATCGTCGGCGTGCCGATCAGCGCCCTGCTCATCGGCCAGATCTCGTGGCGCTGGATCTTCGCGGCCGTCGCCGTCCTCGGCCTGGTCGCCGCCGCCGCCATCTGGGCCACCGTCCCTGACACCCGCGGCGTCATCGTCCCCACGAAGGCCGCCGACGAGATCCGCGCGATCCGCAGCAAGCGCGTCCTGCTCCCGCTGGTGACCGGCGCGGTGGGCTTCGGCGGCATGTTCGCCGCCTACACCTACCTGACGCCGATCCTGGAGCAGGTCACCGGCATGAACGCCGTCGCCATCGCGATCACCCTCGCGGTCTTCGGCGTCGGCCTCACGCTCGGCAACGTCCTCGGCGGCCACATCGCCGACAAGGCGCCCGTCCAGGGCCTGTTCGCCGCGTTCGCGACCATCGCGACCGTCCTCCTGGCGATGTACTTCTCCATGTCCAACCCGGCGCTGGCGATCACCGGGGTCCTGCTCATGGCGACCTCGTCGTCGCTGGTCGGCCCGATCATGCAGCGGCTGCTCCTCGACGGCGCCCACGCGGCCCCGTCGCTGGCGTCCTCGCTGCACCACGCGGCGTTCAACCTCGCGAACGCGAACGGCGCCTGGCTCGGCGGCCTCGCGCTCTCGCTGGGCCTGAGCCTGACCGCGCCGATCCTCGTCGGCGTGGGCCTGGCCCTGGCCGGCCTGGTGCTCTCGTTCCCGCTGGCCCGCGCGCACGCCGAGGCGCAGGTCCCGGCGATCGAGCCCGCGGACCTGGTCACCGCCTCGTAACCGCGACATAGGAAAAGGGCCCCTCGGCGTAATGCCGAGGGGCCCTTCAGCATCCGTCAGGGGACCAAGACCACCTTGCCCGTGGTGCCCCGGTGCTCCAGGGCGCGGTGGGCTTCGGCGGCCTCGGCGAGCGCGAACGTGTGCACGGCCGGGCGCAGCCGCCCGGCGGCGAGCTCGGCGAGCGAGCGCTCTTCGAGGGCCCGCAGGCCGCCCATCCGCTGCACGATCTTGGGCCCGAGCGCGCCGGAGACGGTGAGCCCGCGGCCGACGATCTCGGCGACCGTCGCCTGGGTGGCCTCGCCCGCGGACCAGCCGAAGACGACCATGCGGGCGCCGAAGCCGAGCCGGTCGAACACGGCGCGGCCGACCGCGCCGCCGACGGAGTCGAAGAACAGGCTCGCCTCGCGGCCGTCGAGGGTCCGGTCGAGGACGCCGGTCCAGTCCCCGGCCCGGTAGTCGATCGCGGCGTCGGCGCCGTTCGCAGCGACCTGCCGGACCTTGTCGGCGCCGCCGGCGAGGCCGATCACGTACGCGCCCGCGTTCTTGGCGGCCTGCACCAGGAGCGTCCCGAGCCCGCCCGCGGCGGCGGGGACGACGACCACGTCATCGGCCTGGACCGGGCCGACCGCGAGGACGAGGAGCGCGGTGCGGCCGGTCCCGATCATCGCGACCGCCTCGCCGAAGTCGACCCCCTCGGGCAGTTCGTGCACGGACTCGACCTCGCGCACGGCCTTCTCGGCGTAGCCCTGGGACCCGAAGCCGAGGTGGGCGACCACACGCCTGCCGATCCACGCCGGGTCGACGCCCTCGCCGACCGCGTCGACGACCCCGGCGGCCTCGCGCCCGGGGATCGCGGGCAGCTCGGGGAGCGGGTACGGGCTGTCCTTCGCGCCGGAGCGGAACGTGGCGTCGAGCAGGTGGACCCCGGCCGCGCGGTTGTCGATGCGCACCTGGCCGGGCCCGGGCTCGGGGTCGGCGACCTCCTCGTACACGAGCACTTCGGGGCCGCCGAACTCGTGCTGCCGGATCGCGTGCATGTCGACCTTCTCTCCATGTCGGTGGGTGTGCGACGACCGTACCGGCGCGCCGACTGGCCCCGCATCCGTCGACCGACTGGCCCCTCAGTCCTTGCGGTGGCGCCCCTGCGGACCGGTCTCCTCGGTGAGCACGAGCGGGTTGACGCCGCACGCGCGCAGCACCCCGCCGATGTCGCCGGGCAGGTCCACGCCGGTCCACCCCTCCTGGAGCCGCGCCCGCTCCTCGGGGGTGAGGATGCGCTGCGTGATCCGGTTGGCGTGCTTGACGACGAGGATCGACCCGACCTGGACGACCGCCTCCTGCTCGTACCGCAGCGACTCGATGAGCCGCGACACGGCCTCGACCAGGTCCCGGTCGACCTGCCCGCCCTGGGGCCCCGCGCCCACGGACGCGTCGACGGCCGCCGCCAGGTCCGCGGCGCGGGTCCGGCGGTGGTCCGACCACGCGGCCAGGCGGAACCGCTGGAAGAACGAGCCGAACCGGGGCGGGTCGGTCTCGGTGACCTCCAGCCCGAGCGCGGCGAGGACCCGCCGGTACGCGGCCAGGACCTCCTCGCGGCGCGCGCCGTCGCCGAGGAACACCACCCCGTCCGCGGGCTCCTCGCCGGGGCCGCGGCCGGTCGCGCGGTACTCGGCGCCCGCGCCCTGCTCGCGCTGGAACGCCCGCGCCGCGATCGACCGCGGGTCGAGGTTCAGGGCCGCGAACAGGGCCGCGGCCTGGTCCCGGTGCGCCTCGGCCGCTTCGGTGTCGCCGGCGGCGGCGTAGGCGTCGGCGAGGGCGGCGAGGCTGCGGGCCTGGCGGAGCGGGTCGGGCATGGCCGCGAACACGTCGACGGCCTGGCGCCCGTACTTGACGGCCGCGCGCATGCGCCCGTCGGCGCTGAACAGCCGGCACAGCACGCGGGCCTTGACCGCGAGGGTCTCGGAGGTCTCGTACCGGCCCAGGTGCTCGACCTTGACGAGAGCGTCGCGGGCGGCGTCGAACTGGTCGGTCTCCAGGTACAGCTCGGCGAGCGCGTACGTGTACAGCAGCTGGTGCCGCCAGCTGCTCACCTGCTCGACGAGTTCGAGCCCGCGCAGGAGCGCGGCCTCGGCGCGGGGCAGGTCGCCGTCGGCGCTGTGGACGGCGGACTGCCGGAAGTAGAGCCGGGCCCGGTAGTACTTGGACGGGTGGCCGCGCAGCATCTCGCCGATCTCGCGGCACAGCTCGTCGGCCGCGGAGATGCGCCCGAGGTCGACGTACAGGCCGGTGAGGGTGAGCAGCGGGTAGACCGTGGTCGGGCCCTCGGGGGAGGCGGCGTCGAGCGCGCGGGCCTTGAGCAGCAGCGCCTCGGCCTCGGCGAAGATCCCCATGTGCCGCAGCACCGTGCCCAGCGAGGTGAGCACTTCGACCTGGACGTACCGCTTCCCGGAGTGCTCGGCCGCGACCACCGCCTCACGGAGCAGCGACACCGCCTCCCGGTACCGGCCCAACTGGATCAACGTCGTGGCGAGGTCGTTGCGGGCCTTGCCCGTGGCGTCCCCGTGCGGGGTCCGGCGCAGGTTCTCCAGGGTCTTCTCGGCGTACACCTTCGATTGGTGCATCTCGCCGGAGGCGTACGCGACGGCGTCGGCGAGCGCGTAGGCGCGCACGGCGTCCATCGGCTCCTCGGACCGCACGCCGGTCTCGATGGCGAGCTGCGCGACCTTGGCGAGTTCGGGCAGCTCGTACGCGGAGTCGGGGCTCTCCTCCCGGTAGCCCGCGTCGGCGAATTCGATGAGGCGCGTGAGCAGGCGCGACACGGTCGGGTGCCCGTTCCATTCGAGGAACGCGGCGACGATGTTGCGGTACTCCTCGACCGGCAGCCGCGCGCTGCCCTTGGCGTACCACTCCACGACCTGCTCCCGCAGGCGCTGGAGCGCGGCGGGGTCGAACGCCGACTCGGCCTTCTGGCGCGCGTACTCGCGCACCAGGTCGTGGAACCGGTACCGGCCGGGCCGGAACTCCTCGATGCGGTGGGCCGCCACGAGGTTCGCGAGGATGCGCTCGGCCGTGGCCGGCTCCCACGTGACGAGCGCGCACGCGAGGCCCTTGGAGAAGTCGGTCCCCGGCAGGCACGCGAGGTTGAGGTACAGCAGCTCCTCTTCGGGTTCGAGCGCCTGGTAGGACAGGTCGAACGCGGCGGCGACGGTCATCGTCGGGTCGCCTTCGACGGCGAGGTGGGCGAGCCGGTCCCGCCCTTCGAGCGCGACCGCGGTCTCGGCGAGGGAGAACCGCTGCCCGTCGAGGTTGGTGCCGACGATCCGCAGCGCCAGCGGCAGACCCGCGCACAGCCGTGCGATGCGCTGCGCCGCCTGGGGTTCGCGCGCGACCCGCTCGGGCCCGATCAGGCTCTCCAGGAGTCGCACGGACTCGTCGGCGTCGAGCGTCCCCACCGTGACCTGCCGGACGTCCCGCAGCGCGGCGAGGTCCGGGAGCCGGGACCGGCTGGTGACGACCGCGACGCACCCGGCCGTGGCCGGGAGCAGCTGGAGCACCTGCTGGGAGTTCCGGGCGTTGTCGAGGATGACGAGGGTGCGGGTGTCGGCCAGGCGCGAGCGCAGCAGCGCCGACGCCTCGTCGGCGTCGGAGGGGATCGCCTCGGTCGGGACCCCGAGCGCGCGCAGGAACCCCGCGAGCGCATCCAGGGGCGTCAAAGGCGCGGCCCGGTCGAAGCCGCGCAGGTTCACGTACAGCTGCCCGTCCGGGAACTGCTCCCGGACCCGGTGCGCCCAGTGCAGCGCGAGCGTCGTCTTCCCGGAGCCGCCGATCCCCGACAGGACCGCGACCTGCGGCCCCGGACCCAAGAGCGCGTCGAGGGCCTTGAGTTGGCCTGCGCGGCCGGTGAAGTGCACGCTGTCGGCGGGGAGCTGCGCGGGCGCGGGGAGGCGCCGGCGCCCGGCGGTCGGCACGGGCGCCTTCGCGGGGGCCTGGAGTCCGGGGTCGTCGCGGAGGATCGCGGTGTGCAGGTCCTTGAGGCGCTGGCCGGGGTCGATGCCGAGCTCGTCGGCGAGCTGGCGGCGGATCGCCTCGAACGTGTCCAGCGCCTCGGCGGGCCGGTCCTCCCGGTACAGGGCCGTCATCAGCAGCTCGGCCGCGTGCTGGCGGTACGGGTGCCGGTCCAGGACCCGCCGCAGGTCCGCGACCACCGAGAGCCCGGTCGCGAGTTCGAGCTCCAGCTCCGCGCGGGCTTCGACGGCGGCGGCCCGCTCCTCGTCCCACCGCAGCGCCCCCGCCTCGATCACCCGGCCGGTGAGCCCGGCGAGCGCCGGGCCCCGCCACAGGTCCAGGGCCTCGCGCAGGCTCTCCAGTCCCGCTTCGGGTTCGGAGGCCGCGACCTGCTCGCGGGCGATGCGCGCGGCCCGCTGGAAGCGGAGCGCGTCGAGCTTCTCGGGCCGCACGCGCAGCCGGTACCCGTCCCCGACGGTCTCCAGCTCCGAGGTCCCGGCGCGCAGCAGCAGTCCCCGCGCGTTGGCGACGGTGTTCTGGAGCTGGCGCTTGGCGGTCGCGGGCGGGTCCTCGCCCCACACCGCGTCCACGAGGCGGTGCTGCGGGACCACGTTGCCGGGCTCCAGGAGCAGGACCGCGAAGAGCCGGGGCAGGGTCCGGCCGGGGAGCGGCACGGGATGCCCCTCCCAAGTCAGCTGCAGCGGACCGAGGATCGCGAAGTCCAAGGGCGCCACCTCCCGGGGAGTCGAGGTGCGGCCGGTCGAAATTAGCGGATCGCTCCAGTCTATGGGCATTTCTTGATCATTTGGGAACGCTCGCAAGGCGAATCGCTCAGTGAACGAGCGGTGGCGCTCAGAAGGCGTTCCTGCGTGCGCATCCTGCTCGTGAAGGACTCGTGAACCCTTTGACACCCGAGTATCGGATTCTCGACACATCGAGCAGCGATTTCGAGGAGGAGCGATGTTCACGATGCAGCGTCCCGAAGCGCGGACGAGCCCCCGCGAGGCCCGCGCCAGATTCCGGGACGGACTGGTGGCCCACACCAGCGGCTGGTCGCACGGGTTCGTCCAGACCAACCTGGTGAGCGTGCCGCGGCGCGACGCGATCGCCCTGCGCCGCTTCGCGGTGCGCAACCCCAGGGCCTGCCCCCTGCTGGACGTGGTCGGGGCCGGCGACTACTGGACCGAGCTGGCCGTCGGCGCCGACCTGCGCCGGGACCTCCCGGCCTACCGGGTCTGGAGCAAGGGCGAGCTCATCGCCGAACCCGGCGACGTCGTCGACTACTGGGGGAGCGACCTGGTGACGTTCCTGGTCGGGTGCACGTTCACGTTCGAGCCCTACCTCGAACGCGCCGGCATCCCCCTGCGCCATCTGGAGCAGGGCGTCAACGTCCCCATGTACCGCACCAACCGCAAGGCCCTGGGCGCCAGGCGCTTCCGCGGCCCCGTCGTGGTCTCCATGCGGCCGGTCCCGGCCGACCGGGTCGACCTCGCCGCGTGGATCACCATGGACATGCCGCACGCGCACGGCGCCCCCGTCCACGTCGGCAGCCCGGCCTCCATCGGCGTCCGCGACCTCGCGAAGCCCGACTTCGGCGACCCCGTGCGCCTCCACGACGGCGACGTCCCCGTGTTCTGGGCCTGCGGCGTGACCCTCCAGGAGGCGGTCGTGCAGGCGAAGCTGCCGTTCGCGATCACCCACGCGCCGGGGCACATGCTCATCACCGACCGGCGGGCCAGGCCGAGCGGGTCCGGCGAGATCAGGATCCTCCGGTGAGCGGCGGGACGGTCACACCGCGCCCGCCGAGGCCGAGGCCGCGGCCGGCTCCGGGAGGCGGAACATTCCCAGGAACCGCTCCGCCATCGCCTGATCGCCCTGGACGGTGACGCGCCCGGCGTGCATCGACACGTCGAGGCTGCGCCCGCCCAGGGTCAGGCGCTTCAGCGTCTCCGCGTCGGTGCGGATCACCGCGTGGGGATGCTCGGGCCGGCCGGGCGCGAGCACCAGCTGCGCGTCGATGACCTCGGCGATGAACGGCCGGTCCCCGACCCACAGCTCGAACGCCGCGTCGAAGCCCTGCGCCGACTGCGGCGAGAACAGGCTCCGCATCGACAGGATCACCGCGTCGGCGCTCATCGGCGCGTCGAACGGGATCGCCGCCGACCGGGCGCCCCACCGCAGCAGCAGCACGATCGCCCCTTCGAGCTCCCGGCCCCACTCGGTCAGCTCGTACACCTTCGACGCGGCCGGCGGCGGCAGCCGCCGCTTCCCGATCACCCCGGCCGCCTCCAGCTCCCGCAGCCGCAGCGACAGCACGTTCGCGCTCGCGGCGGGCAGGCCGGCGCGGAGGTCCGTGAAGCGCTTGGGGCCGAGCAGGAGTTCGCGGACGACGAGGAGCGACCAGCGCTCCCCGACCAGGTCGAGCGCGTGGGCCGCGGGGCAGCCTTCGCCGTAGGTGCGCACCGGTGGCCTCCAGAATCCGGCGCGGGACGAACCCGCAGGTGAACCGCAATGCGGTAGTTCCCGTTCATCCTATGGTCCCGTTCCGCGAGCGACAAGTCCTGCGAAATGACCTGAAGATCTCGGAACGGTAACGCGACGTCGGTAAAAGGTGCGTTACCGAGGGCACGTCGCGCTTGCGGCGGGACGGATCGTGCGGCACCATTCAGGGCGTGCCTGAACTGACCGCCTCCTCGCTGATGGAGCACCACGAAGCCGCCAAGACGCTCGTCTCGCTCCTGGAGGGCAACGGCCGCTTCGTCGCCGGCGAGCCGCGATACAAGCGCGACATCACCTCCGCGCGCCAGCACGCGCTCGGCCAGACGCCGGCCGCCGCCGTCTTCACCTGCATCGACTCCCGCGTCACCGCCGAGTCCGTGTTCGACTGCGACTTCGGCCAGCTCCTGGTCGTGCGCACCGCCGGGCACGTGCCCGACCGCGCCGCCGTCGGCTCCCTCGAGTTCGCCGCCGCCGAACTCGGCGTCTCCCTCGTCATCGTCCTCGGCCACGAGCGCTGCGGCGCCATCAACGCCGCCCTCCACGCCGTCGAGGACGACACCCACGACCCGCGCAGCGACTACCTCGTCGAGCAGCTCTGGCAGCCCGCCTCCCAGGCCCTCGCCGAGTCCGCCGAGGGCGAGGACGCGGCCCCCAAGGCCCTGCGCCTCCAGGTCCGCCGCACTGTCGCCGACCTCGGCCGCCGCGAGAACCTCGACGGCGTCCTCGTCGTCGGCGCCGTCTACGACCTCGACACCGGCGAAGTGACGCTCATCGAGGAGAACTGACCGGCCCGGGCTGTCACAATCGGGGTATGAGCGACCAACCCTTGACCGAGGGCGAGATCGACCTCGCCCTGTCCGACCTGCCCGGCTGGAGCCACGCGAACGACCGCCTGGAGCGGACGTGGACGTTCCCCGGCCACCTCCAGGCCCTCGCCGCCGCCACCGGCGTCGGCCTGCTCTCCGAGCGGCGCGACCACCACGCCGACCTGACGGTCAACTACGACAAGCTGCGCGTCTCGGTGACCTCGCACTCGGCCGGCGACAAGGTCTCCGCGAAGGACACCGACCTCGCCCGCGCCGTCAGCGACCTCCTGGGCTGAGCCTCCGCGACGCCTTGGCGCGCAACCCGACCCGCACCGGAAACCTATGTGTACGAACGGTGCGGGCGGGGAACCCTCCCGGTCACACGACCCCGGGAGCACGTCATGGACGCTTTCGCCATCCGCCCCACCAGGGCCCACCGTCGCATGGCCCTCTACCGGCTCGGCCAGGCCCGCCGCCGCGGCGCCATCGACGACGCCGAGTACAAGCTGCGCCGCCAGCTCGCCCGCCGGGCCGAGACCCTTGCCGACCTCCAAGCGCTCCTGGAGGACTTCGCCACCGACTACGAGCAGGGCCGCGACCACTGGCGCTACGGCCGCTGGCGCCGGCCCGTGCGCGAAGGCCACGAACTCGAGATCCAGCGCTTCATCGGGATCTCGCTCGTCGTCATCGCCCTCGTGGTCGTCTTCGCCGTCGTCTACGGCGTCATCGCGGTCGTCGACCGCGTGAACTGACCTGGAAACGAACCGGACGGCGCTGCCGCATCGGCCTCGGCAGCGCCGTCCGGCGCTCTACTCGGGCGCCGTCAGCGCCCGAAGCTTCTCCCCGAGCCCCGCCAGGGACTCCGCGATCCACGGCATCTCCACCGGGGACTTCGACACGAGCGCCGCCAAGCGCTCGGAGTCGTTCTCCCCGTAGATCCCCGTGACCGCCACCCGCACCGTCAGCGACTCCGGGTCGTCCCCGAACGCCGTGCCCGGCAGGACCACCACCCCGAACCGCTCCAGCAGGACCCGCGCGAGGTCCGGGCTCGTGGCGATACCCCAATCGGCGGCCAGCGAATCCCGCAGCGGCCCGAAGTCCGGCCACACGTAGAACCCGCCCTGCGGCGGCATCACCGCGCACCCGGCCTGAGCGAACACCTCCGCCACCGCGTGCGCCACCGACCCGTGCAGGCGCCGCGCCAGCGCCACCCGCTCGACCAGCTCCTGCGGATCCGACCACGCGTACGCCGCCGCGTGCTGCATCGGCATCGGCGTAGAGGACCACAGCTCGGAAGCGGTGCCGCGCACCGACTCCCGCAGCTGCGCGCCCAGCGGCGAATCGGGGAAGCGCACCGCGCCCACCCGCCAGCCGCCCAGCGCGTAGTTCTTCGACAGCGACGTGGTCGTCACGGTCCGCTCCGGTGCCCACGCCGCGGGCGAGGGGAACGTCCCGGGCTCGAACACCAGGTCCCGGTAGATCTCGTCCGCGGCGATCACGAGGTCGAGCTCCCGCGCGACCTCGCACAGGGCCTTGACCGACCGCTCCGAGGCGAGCCGCCCGGTCGGGTTGTCGGGCAGGGTCACCACGACCACCCGCGGGTCGCGCCCGGCCCGGCGGGCCTCGCGCACCGCCGCGTCCAGCGCGTCCGCGTCAGGCACACCGCCCTCGCCCGCGGGGACCGGCACGCGGATCGGCTCGCGGCCGAGGAGCCTCGCCTGGGCCGCGTACGACACCCACGCGGGCTTGGGGAGGACCACGTCGCCCCCGACGGCGTGCAGGAGCGCGAACAGCAGCGGCTTCGAGCCGGGGCCGAGCAGGACCTGCTCGGCGCCGGTGGGGATCGCGCGGCGCGTCCAGTAGCCGGCGGCGGCCTCGCGGGCCGCGTCGATCCCGGCCACGGGACCGTAGGAGATCTGCCCGGCGGCCTGCGTCAGGCGCTGGCGGAGCAAGGGGTGCACGGGGATCCCCGCCTCTCCGAACCCCAGCGCGAGCACCTCCTGCCCGGCGGCGCGGCGCGCGGCGATGGCTTCGTTGGCGGCGAGGGTGGCGGAGACGGTCACAGAGGACTCCTCGTTGGAAAGTCGTTCGGACGGACACCACCCTCCTCTTCGGCAAGCATCATCGCAAGTATTTCTACCTTTCGCCGAGGATAAGATTTGCTTATGCTCGACGTTCGCCGCCTGCGCCTCCTCTACGAGTTCGCCGCCCAGGGATCGATATCCGCCACTGCCCTCGCCACCGGCCAGACCGCCTCCGCCGTCTCGCAGCAGTTGGCCGCCTTGGAGAAGGAGACCGGAGTCGCCCTGCTCGAACGCACCGCCCGCTCCGCCCAGCTGACCGACGCCGGCCGCCGCCTCGTCGCCCACACCGCCCGCATCATCGAGGCGATCGACGCCGCCGAGACCGACCTCGCCGCCGAGTCCGCCGAACCCCGCGGACGGGTCACCGTCACCGCGTTCCCCACCGTCGCCGTCGCCCTCGCCGGCCCCATCGTGCGGCGCCTGCGCCGCTACCCCGAACTCCAGATGGTGCTGCGCCAGCAGCACACCGTCTCCGAGTCCCTGGCGCGCGTGCGCTCCGGCGAGATCGACCTCGCCCTCATCGACGACTGGTCCGGCCAGCGCCGCGCGGCCGCGATCGGGCCGCTCACCTTCCACCACCTCGTCAAGGACCCGCTCGTGGCGGTCCTGCCCGCCAAGCACCCGCTCGCGGTCGAGGAGGCCGTGTCGGCGCACGCGCTGGCGGGGGAGCCGTGGATCGCCTCGCCCGCGGGGGAGCCCTCGCGCACCGCGCTCGACCGGCTGTGGCGGGCCGAGGGGATCACCGCGCCGGTCTCGGAGTTCGAGGGCCTGGACACGATCCTCACCCTGGTGGCCAAGGGCCTCGGGGTGACGGTGGCGCCGTGGATGGCCGCCGCCGAGCGCCGCGACGTCGCCGTGCGCGCCATGGTCGAGGAGCTGCCGGGCCGGGACGTCTACGTCGTCCACCGCACCGCGTCCACGGGCCGCCCGGCGGTGATGACGGTCCTCCAGGCCCTCCACCAGGCGGCCCGGAAGCTCATGACCGCGGCCGAGCGGTTCTGAGGCCCGGTGTCGTACCCCCGAGCCACCCTTGTGCCGGGGGCCCGGGACTCGACACACCCGGCCTCGTGATCCGCTACCGCAGATGCGAAGGCGGGTAAGGAGACTCGCCCTCGCCTCCCTCGCCGCCCCCCGCGCCGCCCCAGACCGCGTCCTCAGGGACCGGCTTCGGGCGGGGCCGCTTCGGCTCCTTCTCCTCGGGCTCCTTCGGCTTCGGGCGCCACCGCACCAGGTACGCCGCCAGCCAGGTCGTGATCGGCACCGCCGCGATGAGCCCGAGCGTGCCCGCCACCGACCGCACGATCTCGGTGGCGATCGTCTGGCTCGTGAGCACCTGCTCCAGCGGCCGGTTCGCGGCGGCGATGAGCACCAGCAGCGGCAGCGACGCGCCCGCGTACGCGAGCACCAGCGTGTTCACCACCGACGTGAGGTGGTCGCGCCCGACCCGCATGCCCGACTTGTACAACCGCGCGTGGCCCCACCGCGGGTTCGCCTTCGCGACCTCGTCCACCGTCGCGGCCTGCGAGACCGTCACGTCGTCGATCACGCCGAGCGCACCGATGAGGATGCCCGCGAGCAGCAGCCCGGACATGTCGATCGGGTACTGGAGCGAGAGGTTCGTCGTGTTCTCGTCGAGGACCCCGTTCAGCTCCGCGAGCCGCACCGCCGCCTCCGCGAGCAGCACCGTCAGCACCAGCGACGCGAGCGTCCCGATCACCGCCACCGTCGTGGTCCGGTTCCACCCGTGCGCCAGGTACAGCGACACGAGCATGATCGCGGCCGCGCCGACGATCGCGACCATCACGGGGGAGGAGCCGTCGAGCACCGCGGGCACCATGAACAGCAGCACGACCGCGAACGTCAGCCCCAGGCTCACCAGCGAGCGCAGGCCCTTCCAGCGCCCGAACGCGACCACCGCGAGCGCGAACGCGATCACCATCGCCCACAGCGCCCCGGCCCGGTCGTGGTCGATGATGTGGAACTGCTGCCCCGAGATCGCGTCCGGCGTGTAGATGAGGATGACGTCGTCGCCCGCCGACACCTCCGGAGCCCCCGGGCCGCTCGGGATGTCGACCACGACCTCCTCCCCGGCGTGCTCGCCGCTGCCCAGCGTCACGACGACCTCGCCGCACACGGTGAGCACCTCGGCCTCGTCGGCGGTGCACTCGGTCTCGGTCACCGCCAGGACCCGGCCGTCGACCTCGGTCCCGTACTCCTCGCTCTGCGCGTCCTCGACCCCTTGGGGCCACAGCAGGATCATGCCCAGGATCGTGGCGACCGCGGCCGGGACCAGGATCCACAGCGCGGCGCGGGGGACGGCGTCGTTCGGGGCGGCATGGCTGTGCTTCGCATGGACCTCGTTCACGTCGGTGAGCTTACGGTCCCCCGGCCGCCCGGGCGCGCAGCAGCGCGCCCCGAGCGGCCACAGCGGACATTAACCGCCAAACGGGTCCGATCACCTGCGAATTTCCTCTGTAGCGCTCCAGTCGCTGTCCGTCGTGTCACACGTCTACTGGATCGACCCACCGGACCGCGGAGTAATTGCGCCACAAGTGGAGCAGTGCCGGGTCTCCGTGAACGGCGAGGTCGTCGAACGGCAGCCGGTTCCACAGCGCCAGGTACAGCAGCTCCACCGGGCCCTCGATGACGCAGTGCGGGGATTCGACCTCGCTGAACGTCACGAGCGGGCCCGTGTCGGTGGGGTGCACGTACCAGTCGCCGCGTCCCGGCGGCAGATCGGTGGCGTGGATGTGGAGCACTGACGGCCGCAGTGCCCGCACCCTGCTCGACGGGCGGCCGTGGAACCCCAGCAGCAGCTCGTCGATGCCGTCGGCCGCGAAGTCGCGTCCGACCGGTGATATCTCGTCGCCTCGCGCCTGTTCGGCGTCGACGCGGTGAATGGTGGTTTCGTGGGCCTGTCTGCGGACCCAGAAGCGGCGTGAGGACTGGGCGGGGAACACCTGCCAGCACTGGAGGTCGTCGGGCGCGGACTCCAGGACGGCGGCGAGCCGGAGGAGTCCCTCCCTGACCCAGTCGACCAGCAGGTCGTCATGGGGCGTGGGCCCCACGATCCGCTGGAAGTCCTGCTTGCGGGGATCGTAGGGCAGGGCTCCGCCCACGATCGCCGCCGCCCAGCGATGGACGGTCCCGATATGGGTCAAGAGGTCCTTGACGATCCAGCCCGGGCAGGTGGGCACGAGCGCGTTCAATGCGAGTTCCCCACCAGCGACAGCGATCCGCTCCCCTTCGGTCCGCAGCACGTTGATTTGATCGCCGATGTTCATCCCCTGAAGTTTCGCACCTGTGTCGTGAATTACGCAAGTTCGGCTCATGGACCGATACAGAAGCGTTAAACCGGCGCAGCACTGGCGAGTCGGGCGCGAACCACCTCAGAACACACCGGGAACTCCGGACCACTCCCGTTCGGGGCGTAAGGTACGGGGGATGCAGCACCGGCTCATCGTCGTCACCGACCGGCACGGGTGCCCGCGCCCGCTGGCCGAGCAGGTCGCGCTCGCGCTCCGCGGCGGACCGTTCGCACTCGTCCTGCGCGACAAGGACCTTCCTTGGGAGGAGCGGCACCGGCTCGCGTCGGAGGTCGGCCTGCTCATGGCCGAGGCCGGGGGCGTGCTCATCGTCGCCGACCCCGAGGGGCCCGTCGCCGCGGCGCACCTGTCCGCGCACCGCGCGGTGCCCGACCCCAGGCCCGTGCTCGTGGGCCGCTCCGTCCACGCCGGCGAGGCGATCGACCCCGGCCTGGACTACTGCACCTACTCGCCGGTGTGGCCCACCGACTCCAAACCCGGCCACGGCCCGGCGATCGGGACCGCCGCGCTCGCCGACGTCTGCGCGGCGACCCCGGTCCCGGTGTACGCGCTCGGCGGCGTGACCGGCCCCGAGCGGGCCCTCGCCGCCCGGGAGGCGGGGGCGGCGGGGGTCGCGGTCATGGGCGCGGTCATGCGCGCCGGCGACCCGGAGCACGAGATCCGCGCGCTCCGGGGCGCCTTGGTGTGACTAGCGGTCGAGGCCGTTGGCGCCGATGACCCGCGAGTAGAACTTCGCGCTCGCCTTGGGCGTGCGCTGCTGAGTGGTGTAGTCGACGTGGACGATGCCGAACCGCTTGTCGTAGCCGAAGGCCCACTCGAAGTTGTCCATGAGGGACCAGGCGGTGTAGCCGCGCACGTCGGCGCCGGCCTCGATCGCGTCGTGGACGGCGGCGATGTGCGAGCGCAGGTAGGCCACGCGCTCGACGTCGTCGACCTCGCCGTCCGGGCCCGGCCCGGTCGGGTAGGCCGCGCCGTTCTCGGTGACCATCGTGGCCACGCCGTAGTCCTTGTGGATGCGCACCAGCAGGTCGGTCAGGCCGGTCGCGTCGATCGCCCAGCCCATGTCGGTGAACTCCAGGCCCTCGGGGGTCCAGCCCTCGACGCCCACGGTCCCGGGGCCGACCGGGCTCTCGGGCTCGTCGGGGTTCATCCGGAACCAGGACGGGCTGTAGTAGTTGACGCCGAGCAGGTCGATCGGCTGGTTGATCTGGGCGAGGTCGCCGTCCTGGACGAAGGACCAGTCGGTGTGGCCCTGGGTCCGCGCGACCACGTCCGCGGGGTACTCGCCGCGCAGGATCGGGTCGAAGAACACGCGGTTGGCGATGCCGTCGACGATCCGCACGGCCTCCTCGTCGCCGCGGCACTGGGTCGGGTTGAGCACGATCGAGACCTGGTCGGCCCCGGCGGCGCGCAGCGCCTGCACGGCGAGGCCGTGGCCGAGGTTGAGGTGGTGCACGGCCGCGAGCGCGGCGGCGGGCTCGGTGCGGCCCGGCGCGTGGTGCCCGTTGCCGTAGCCCAGGTACGCGGCGCACCACGGCTCGTTCAGGGTCCACCAGGTGTGGACGCGGTCGGACAGGCGCGCGCCGACGATCGCGGCGTACTCGCCGAAGCGCTCGGCGGTGTCGCGCGCGGGCCAGCCGCCGCGGTCCTCCAGCGACTGCGGCAGGTCCCAGTGGTACAGCGTCGGCATCGGCTTGATCCCGGCCGCGACGAGCTTGTCCACGAGGCGGTCGTAGAAGTCGAGGCCGGCGGGGTTGGCCGGGCCCGAGCCGTCGGGCTGGATGCGCGGCCACGCGATCGAGAAGCGGTAGGTGTCGACGCCGAGCGAGGCCATGAGCGCCACGTCCTCGTCGAGCCGGTGGTAGTGGTCGCAGGCCACGGCCCCGGACTGGCCGCGCCAGGTCTTGCCCGGCGTGGCGGCGAACGTGTCCCAGATGGACGGGCCCCGGCCGTCCTCGTTCACCGCGCCCTCGATCTGGTACGAGGCGGTCGCGGAACCCCACAGGAAGCCCTCGGGGAAGGTCAGCTGCGTCATCGGATGGCACCTTTCTCCGCCGCGCAGCCGGGTGGGGGCGCGGCGCGGATGGAAACGAGTTGCCGGGCGGTGGAATGATACGTCATTGGTATCGCTCCCATCGACCGGGTGCGGACAGATATCGATCCAATCGCACCCGGTAACGATTCGGCAATGCACACTTGACAATCAGTGTTACCCAGAGCACCATTGCCAGCGTCGCCCCAACGGCGGGTGAGGCAGTCCCTACCTGGGGTGGAAGTAGTGAGAGCGCTTCCCATTCGGGTCGGGACAGGGAGGCAGTCGGACTCGCCGGGCGCACGGAACACCTGCGAAGAGAGGGAATCCCCGATGAGCAAGACCCGACGTATCTCCTGCCTAGCGGCTGCCGCCAGCGTCCTCGCGCTCGCCGCGGCGGCGTGCGGAGCGCCCGAGGAGGAGGACAACGACCGGGGCGCCGTCCCGGACGACGCCACCGACTGCGCCAACTACGAGCAGTACGGCGACCTGGAGGGCGAGACGGTCACCGTCCTCGGCTCCATCCGCGACGCCGAGGCCGACGAGATGACCGAGGCCTGGGAGTACTTCCAGTCCTGCACCGGCGCCACCGTCGAGTACGAGGGCACCGGCGAGTTCGAGTCCGACATGGCCGTCCGCGTCGACGGCGGCAACGCCCCCGACGTGGCGCTGTTCCCGCAGCCCGGCCTCATGTCCAACTTCACCGACACGCTGGTCCCCGCCTCGGAGGAGCTCACCGCGCTCACCACCGAGGGCTGGACCGAGGACTGGGTCAACTACGGCACCGTCGACGGCACGCTGTACGCCTCGCCGCACTCCTCGAACGCGAAGTCCTTCATCTGGTACTCGCCGTCCTTCTTCGCCGACAACGGCTACGAGGTCCCCGCGACCTGGGACGACCTCATCGCCCTGTCCGACGAGATCGCCGCGTCCGGCGTGACCCCGTGGTGCGCCGGCTTCGAGTCCGGCGGCGCCACCGGCTGGCCGGGCACCGACTGGATCGAGGACATCGTCCTCCGCGAGAGCACCGACCTGTACGACCAGTGGGTCACCCACGAGATCCCGTTCAACGACCCGCAGATCGTCGCCGCGATCGACAAGGCCGGCTCGGTGCTCCAGAACGAGGAGTACGTGTACGGCGGCACCGACACGATCAGCGCCACCGCCTTCCAGGAGGCCGGCTTCCCGATCATCGACGGCGGCTGCGCGTTCATGCGCCAGGCGTCCTTCTACGGCGCCATGTGGCCCGCGGGCACCAACGTCGCCGAGGACGGGGACGTGTTCGCGTTCCGCTTTCCGGAGACCAACGAGGGCGACAACACCATGCTCGTCGGCGGCGAGTTCGTGGCCGCGTTCTCCGACTCCGAGGCCACCGAGGCGTTCCGCCAGTTCCTGGCCTCCGAGCTCTACCACAACGCCCGTCTCCAGACCGGCCCGTGGAGCACCGCCCGCCAGGGCGTGGACCCGGCGAACGCCACCACGCCGATCAACCAGTTCGCGACCGAGATCCTGACCGACCCGGCCGTCACCGTCCGCTTCGACGGCTCGGACCTCATGCCCGGCGCGGTCGGCGCGTCCTCCTTCTGGACCGGCATCATCCAGTGGGTCGACGGCGACAAGACCTCGCAGCAGATGGCCGACGACATCGAGGCGTCCTGGCCGTAAGCGGCCCGTGCGACTGAACGAGAAGCCGAGCGGGGCCCACCGGCCCCGCTCGGCCCATTGCCCGGACACAACTGGAGCCGCTCGACGTGAACATCTCCGCTTACCTCGACCGATTCGGCCTGCTCGCCGTCGGGCTGGTCGCCTTCGCGGCGGTCCTCCTGGCCCTCTACGGCCTCGCCGAACTCGCCTCGCGACGCGACCGCAACCGCGCGGTCGCGTTCGTCTTCCTCGCCCCGGCCGTGCTCTTCCTGCTCATCGGCCTCGTCTACCCGGCCGTCCGCACGGTCGTGATGTCGTTCTACGACGCGAAGTCCGAGAACTTCGTCGGACTCGACAACTACGTCTGGGCCGTCACCGACCCCGACGCCCTCCAGATCCTCGTCAACACCGCGATGTGGATCGTCATCGTCCCGCTGCTGTCGACCGCCCTCGGCCTGGTCTACGCCGTCCTCATCGACGGCCGCGCCGGCGAGAAGGTCTACAAGGCGCTGGTCTTCCTGCCGATGGGCATCTCCTTCGTGGGCGCCTCCATCATCTGGAAGTTCGTCTACCAGTACAACGGCGCCGGCGGCGAGCAGATCGGCCTGCTCAACCAGGTCGTGGTCTGGCTCGGCGGCTCGCCGGTCAACTGGCTCAACGAGTCCCCGTGGAACAACCTGCTGCTCATGGTCGTCCTCGTGTGGATCGAGGTCGGCTTCGCGACGGTGGTCCTGTCGGCCGCGCTCAAGGGCGTGCCGACCGAGATCGTCGAGGCCGCCCGCATCGACGGCGCCAGCCCGTCGGAGATCTTCTGGAACGTGACCGTGCCGTCGATCCGCTCGGCGATCATCGTCGTCGCGGTCACGGTCTTCATCGCCACGCTGAAGCTGTTCGACATCGTGCGCGCCATGACCCAGGGCCACCACGGCACCGACGTCCTCGCCCACAACATGGTCGAGCAGGCGTTCCGCCTCTTCGAGCGCGGCCGCGGCGCGACCCTCGCCGTCCTGCTGTTCCTGCTCGTCGTCCCCGTCGTCATCTACCAGGTGCGGAACATGCGCCGCCAGGAAATGGAGACCCGATGAGCACCCGCACTGCCGACCAGGCCGCCCGCATCGGCGAGACCCGCGGCGAGCGGCTGCGGCGCGTGCTCTCCAGCCGCGCCGCCAGCGTCGTCGCGATCGTCATCGCAGCACTGTGGACGATCCCGACGCTGGGGCTGTTCGTCTCCTCGCTCCGGCCCGACGAGGACATCCGCACCACCGGCTGGTGGAACTTCTTCGCCGACCCGGGCTCGGTCTCGCTCTACAACTACAACTACGTCCTCTACTCGGACTCCCAGGGCGGCGGGCTGATCATCAACCTGATCAACACCGTCGTCATCACCATCCCGGGCGTGGTCGTCCCCGTCGCGTTCGCCGCGATGGCCGCCTACGCGCTGTCGTGGATCAAGTTCCGCGGCCGCAACCTCCTGTACGTGGGCATCTTCGCCCTCCAGGTGGTGCCGCTCCAGATGGCGCTCATCCCGCTGCTGTCGATCTTCAGCTCGGGGCTGCACATCGGCGGGATGACGATCATCCCGGCCTGGGACCTCGAAGGGGTGAACACCCTGATCCAGGTGTGGATCGCCCACTCGATCTTCGGCCTGCCGCTGGCGATCTTCCTGCTGCACAACTTCATGCGCGAGCTCCCGGGCGACGTCATGGAGGCCGCCCGCATCGACGGCGCCAGCCACTCGCAGATCTTCCGCAAGGTCGTGCTGCCGTTGGTGACGCCGGCGATCGCGTCGATCGCGATCTTCCAGTTCCTGTGGGTGTGGAACGACTTCCTCGTGGGCCGCACGTTCGCGCCCGGCGAGGCCACCCGGCCGCTGACCGCCGTCCTCGGCGACATGGCCGGCACGTGGGGCTTCGGCTGGACGCGGCTCCCGGCCGCGGCCTTCATCGCCATCGTCGTGCCCCTGGTCGTGTTCCTGCTGCTCCAGCGCTACTTCGTGCGCGGGCTGCTGGCGGGCTCGGTCAAGGGCTGACGTCCGCCGAGGGGCGGGGAGGGGCGCATCGCCCCTCCCCGCCCTCGTCGTATCGCGGCCCTGGTCCTAACGCGGCCTTGGTTCTACCGCGGCCTGATCCCACCACGGCCCCGGTGTCACCGGCCCCCCTGCCACAGGCGCTGGAAGAAGTCCGCGTACAGGTCCGCCACGTCCTGGTTCGCCACCCGCAGCAGGTTGTCGTCGGCGTGCTTCATCGCGTTGCCCTGGAGGTTGTGCGTCCCGGTCCACACCACCGCGCGGTGGGTGGCCCCGAAGTACGCCTCCGCGACGATGAACTTGTTGCGGTGCGCGTCGTGCACCCGCACGTTCGACCCCCCGAGCTTGTCCTCGATCCACCCCGGGCTGCTCGTCTCCGCGTCGAGGACCACGACCCGCACCTGGCAGCCCAGGCCCTGGATCCGGTCGAGCTGCGCGCGCACCTCGGGCCGGTTCGACTGGAAGTTCGCGTGCCCCACCAGGACCCGGTCGCCCGCACCGCACTTCGTGATCTCGCCGAGCTGCTCGGCCACCGGGTCGGGCCCGCGCGGGAACACCCACGCGCGGCCGAGGTCGCTCGTGGTCGCCTTGTCCTTGTCGGTCCACCCGTTCCAGCTCCCGGCGTAGAGGCGGCTCCAGAACCCCGTGTAGAAGTCGTACAGGCCCCGGTCGCCGTGGACGCCGAGCATGTTGTTCGCCTGCGTGGTGTGCGAGCGCACGAAGCTCAGGCTCGTCACCAGCACCGTCGGCACGCCGTCCTTCTCGATGAGGAAGAACCGGTTGTGGTCGGGTCCCTGCCGGGTCCCGTTCGCGTTCGGCAGGCACCCGCCCTTGCACTGCTTCACCGGGATCCCGGCGGCCTTGAACTTGTCGATGACCGGATCGTTGGCCGAGGGGCTGGAGTTGAGCTGCCCCACGACGGCCCGCACGTCGGCGCCGCGCTTCTTGGCGTCCACCATCGCCTGCGCCAGCGGCCCCACCGGCTTGTTCAGCGACCACTGGTACACGGCCGCCCGCACCGTGTCGCCCTTCCCCGTCGCGTCGATCTGCCGCACGAGCTCGTCGACGATCGCGTCGTCCTGGGCCCTGCCCCCGGGATCGGTGCGGCACACGGTGTACGCGCCCGTCCGCGTGCACCCGAGCGACGCCGCCGACGCGGGCGCCGGGACGGCCACGAGGGCCAGGAGAAAGGCGCCGGCCGCCGCCAGCGCCAGGAGTTTGCGGTTCATGCCAGGACCCCCATCGGTCGTACCTGGACATGAAGATGTCACGTCTTACGTGACGAGGGGAGTCTTCTGTCGGCTATAGGACGTTCGGCGAGGTAGGGCGGTCACGACCGTGTAATTTCCACGAGGGCGAAATAGCGCTGTTGTCAGGCGGATTCCTGGAAACGTCGGTCGGATAGCCGACGGTCTCTCGACAATTGAAGGAGCAACCCGGAACTCGTCGTCAGGAGATAGCCATGAGCTCGTACGCGGCAAGTGAGATTCCAGAGGAGTTCCGCCACACGCTCACCGAGCAGGCGGTCCAGGAGCCCGAGCACGCCGAACCCCGGGGCCTCGCCGAGGAGCAGCCCCGGCAGCCCGAACTCGCGGGCAACGCCTGGCTGCTGCTGGGCATCCTGCTGCTGGTCGCCGTCGGCGTCCTCATGCTGCTCATCTTCGCGTCCGGCGGCAACGCCGACTCGTCGATGATGCTCTAGCGGCAGTCCTCACTGCGGTCGCGTCCGGATGGCCGCCGCCTTCCGGCAGTGAGAAGATCGTCCACGTGGAAACCTGGCGTGGAATAGACGCGACTCCCGAGGGCTGGCCCGCATCCGTCGTGGCCATCGGCGTGTTCGACGGCGTGCACCGCGGCCACGCCGCGCTCGTCCGCACGGCCGCCAAGGCCGCCGCCGAGCGCGAGGCCCGCTGCGTCGTCGTCACCTTCGACCCGCACCCGACGGCCGTGGTCGCACCGCACGCGGTCCCAGCCCGGCTCGCCTCCCTCGACCGCCGCATCGAACTGCTCGGCGCGCTCGGCGTCGACGCGGTGTGCGTGCTGCCGTTCACCGAGGAGCTCTCGAAGCTGAGCCCGGAGTACTTCGTGCGGCACGTCCTCGTGGGCGGCCTCCACGCGAAGGCGGTCGTCGTGGGGGAGAACTGGCGCTTCGGGCACAAGGCGGCCGGGAACGTCCAGACGCTCACCGAACTCGGCGCCGAGTACGGCTTCGAGGTGCTGCCGCAGACGCTGACGGCGGACGCCGAGGCGTACTCCTCGACCCGCGTCCGGCGGCTCGTCGCCGAGGGCGACGTGGCCGCGGCCGCCGAGGTCCTCGGCCGCGACTTCGGGGTCGAGGGCACCGTCGTGCACGGCGCCGGCCGCGGCGGCACGGCCCTGGGCTTCCCGACCGCGAACCTCGACATCGCCGAGGGCACCGCGATCCCCGCCGACGGCGTCTACGCCGGCTGGTTCTACCGCGACTCGGTGCGCCACCCGGCCGCGATCAGCGTCGGCACGAACCCGACCTTCGAGGGCGACGCGCGCACCGTCGAGGCGTACCTCCTCGACTTCGCCGGGGACCTCTACGGCGAGCACGTGCGCCTCGACTTCACCGCGCGCCTGCGCGGCCAGGTCGCCTTCGACGGCCTGGAGCCGCTCATCGCCCAGATCGAGACGGACGTCGCAGAGACCCGCCGGGCCTTGGAGCTGGAGTAACACTCCTGCTAGCCTGGTCAGGTTGCATTCCCGACCAGTCTGCTCGACACCGCGGACTGGCCGTCATCGAAATGAAAGGGTGTTCGACTATGGCGCTCGACGCTGTCAAGAAGGCCGAGATCATCAAGGAGTACGCCACCAACGAGGGCGACTCCGGCTCGACCGACGTGCAGGTGGCGATCCTGACCCACCGCATCAAGGAGCTGACCGCCCACGTCCAGACGCACAAGCACGACCACCACTCGCGTCGTGGCCTGCTGCTGCTGGTCGGCAAGCGCCGCCGCCTCCTCAAGTACCTGAAGAAGGAAGACATCGCGCGCTACCGCGGCCTCATCGAGCGCCTCGGCATCCGCGACAACGCCTAGCAGCGACTTGCAGGAGGGAGCGCCCCGTTTCGGGGCGCTCCCTTCGCCGTACCCGGGCCGCCCCGCGCGACCCGCAGCGACGCCTCACTTTCGCTTCGCGGCTGCCGCCGCGCCCGCCGGGTAACGTAAGGTGGGCAGGGGGCGACGAGCCCCATCGCAGCGCCTCGCGCGAGGCGCGGCGCGGCCCGCCTGAGACCGCACCGGTCCTCGGTAGTGGCATCCGGAACGTCCCGCAGGGACCCGACTCCGAGTGCTTCGATCGAAGACCGGAAAGCGTGGCGGGAGACGCGCTTCCGAACTACACAGTGCTTCGGCACGACAAGGAGATCGACACTCTATGTCCGATAACGACCGGACACCCGAGGCGTTCAACCTCGGGGATCACCACGCCACCGCCGTCATCGACAACGGCGCGTACGGCACCCGCAAGATCGTCTTCAGCACCGGCCGCCTCGCCAAGCTCGCCCAGGGCTCCGCGATCGTCCAGATGGACGACACCGTGGTCCTCTCGACCACCTCGGCCTCGAAGAACCCGAAGGACCACTTCGACTTCTTCCCGCTGACGGTCGACATCGAGGAGCGGATGTACGCCGCGGGCCGCATCCCCGGCTCGTTCTTCCGCCGCGAGGGCCGCCCCTCGGAGAACGCCATCCTCATCTGCCGCCTCATCGACCGCGGCCTGCGCCCGTCCTTCGTGTCGGGCCTGCGCAACGAGGTCCAGGTCATCGGCACGATCCTGGCCGTCGACGCCAAGGACGAGTACGACGTGGTCGCCATGAACGGCGCCTCCATGTCGACCCAGCTCGCCGGGCTCCCGTTCTCGGGCCCGCTCGGCTCCACCCGCGTGGTCCTCATCGACGGCACCTGGGTCGCGTTCCCGACCCTGGAGCAGATCGAGAAGGCCACCTTCGACATGGTCGTCACCGGCCGGGTCCTCGACTCGGGCGACGTCGCGATCATGATGGTCGAGGCCGAGGCCACCGACAACACCCTCAGCCTCATCGCCTCGGGCGGCACCAAGCCGACCGAGGAGGTCGTCGCCGAGGGCCTCGAGGCCGTCAAGCCGGTCATCGCCGAGCTGGTGCGCGCCCAGGCCGAACTGGCCGCCGTCGCCGCCAAGCCGACCGCCGACTACCCGCGCTTCCTCGACTACCAGGACGACGCGTACGCCGCCGTCGAGGCCGCGGTCTCCGCGGAGCTCGACCAGGCGCTCCAGATCGCGGACAAGACCGACCGCCAGGACGAGCTCGACCGCGTCAAGAGCGTCATGCTGGAGAAGCTCGGCGCCGACTTCGAGGGCCGCGAGGGCGAGCTGTCCGCCGCCCTGCGCTCGCTCACCAAGAAGCTGGTCCGCAAGCGCGTCATCAACGAGGGCGTCCGCATCGACGGCCGCCTCCCCGCGTACATCCGCCCGCTGGGCGCGGAGGCCGGCATCCTGCCGCGCGTCCACGGCTCGGCCCTGTTCGAGCGCGGCGAGACCCAGATCATGGGCGTCACCACGCTGAACATGCTGCGCATGGAGCAGGCCATCGACACGCTGTCGCCGGTCAGCAAGAAGCGCTACATGCACAACTACAACTTCCCGCCGTACTCGACCGGTGAGACCGGCCGCGTGGGCTCGCCCAAGCGCCGCGAGATCGGCCACGGCGCGCTCGCCGAGCGGGCGCTCGTGCCGGTGCTGCCGAGCCGCGAGGAGTTCCCGTACGCGATCCGCCAGGTCTCCGAGGCGCTGGCGTCGAACGGCTCGACCTCGATGGGCTCGGTCTGCGCGTCCACGATGTCGCTGATGAACGCGGGCGTCCCGATCAAGGCGCCCGTCGCGGGCATCGCGATGGGCCTCATCTCCGAGGAGACCGACGAGGGCACCAAGTACGTGACCCTCACTGACATCCTCGGCGCCGAGGACGCGTACGGCGACATGGACTTCAAGGTCGCCGGCACGCCCGAGTTCGTGACGGCCCTCCAGCTCGACACGAAGCTCGACGGCCTGCCGTCGGACGTGCTGGCGCAGGCGCTCCAGCAGGCCAACGACGCCCGCCACGCGATCCTCGACGTCATGCTCGACGCGATCAGCGAGCCCGGCGAGCTGGCCGCGTCCGCCCCGCGGATCACGACCCTGAAGATCCCGGTCGACAAGATCGGCGCGATCATCGGCCCGAAGGGCCAGACGATCAACCAGATCCAGGACGACACCGGCGCGGACATCACCGTCGAGGACGACGGCACGATCTACGTGTCGGCGGAGAACGGCGAGGCCGCGCAGGCCGCGGTCGAGACGATCAACGCCATCGCGAACCCGACCCTCCCGAACGTGGGGGACCGGTTCCTGGGCACGGTCGTCAAGACCACCGACTTCGGCGCGTTCATCTCGCTGGTGCCGGGCCGCGACGGCCTGCTGCACATCTCGAAGGTCGGCGACGGCAAGCGCGTCGAGCGGGTCGAGGACGTCCTGGGCGTCGGCGACAAGATCGAGGTCGAGATCGGCGACATCGACAACCGCGGGAAGATCTACCTCGACAAGGTCTACCCGGAGGGCCAGGAGCCCGAGGGCTACAAGAAGGGCCGCCCGGCCGAGCGCAAGGAGTCCCGCGGCGAGCGGGGCGACCGCGGCGACCGCGGGCCCCGTCGCGACCGCGAGCGCTCCGGCGAGCGCGGTGGCGAGCGCTCCTCGTCCGGTGGCGGCGAGCGCCGCGACCGCGGCGAGCGCTCCGAGGGCGGGGACCGCGACGGCGAGCGCCGCCGCCGCCGCACCCGCCGCACCGAGGACGCCGGAGGCTCGGAAGAGTAGATGAGTCGTCCCCAGACTCGAACGCTCATCGACGACCCGCTGGGCGGCACGGTCCGAGTGACCGTGCTGCCCGGCGGTTTGCGTGTGCTGACAGAGACCGTCCCCACCATGCGCTCGGCCTCGGTCGGCGTGTGGGTCGGGGTGGGGGCCCGCGACGAGGCCCCCGAACTCGCCGGCGTCTCGCACTTCCTGGAGCACCTGCTGTTCAAGGGCACCGCGAAGCGCACCGCCACGGAGATCGCCGAGGTGATCGAGTCCGTCGGCGGCGAGTCGAACGCGTACACCGCGCGGGAGCTGACCTGCTTCTACGCGCGGGTGCTCGACGACGACCTGCCGATGGCGGTCGACGTGCTCGGCGACGCCATGTGCTCCTCGCTGGTGACCCCCGCCGACGTGGAGGTCGAGCGCGACGTGATCCTCGAGGAGATCGCCGCGTCGGCCGACGAGCCGTCCGACGTCGTCCACGAGCTGTTCTCGCAGGCGCTGTTCGGCACCGGCCCGCTCGGGCGCGACATCGCCGGCGACCCCAAGACCGTGCGCGCGCTGACCCGCGCGCAGATCAACGAGTTCTACCGCCACCACTACCAGGCCCCGAACCTGACGGTGTGCGCCGCGGGCGGCGTCGACCACGGGGAGACCGTGAAGCTGGTGCAGGAGGCGTTCGCGCCGCTGCTCGGCGGACCGGACGTCCCGCGCCGGCGCCGCCACGACGACGCCGTGCTGGCCGAGCCGCGGCGGCTCCTGGTCGAGCACCACGACACCGAGCAGGCGCACCTGGTGGTCGGCTGCCGGCTGTTCTCGCGGCACGACCCCCGCAAGGACGCCTTCGAGGTGCTCAACAACGTGCTCGGCGGCGGGATGTCCTCGCGGCTGTTCCAGTCCGTGCGCGAGAAGCGCGGCCTGGCGTACACGGTGTACTCGTTCACCTCGTACTTCGCCGATACCGGGATGTTCGGCGTCTACGCCGGATCGAACCCGGACAAGGTCCACCAGGTGCGCGAGCTCGTGAACGCGGAGCTGGAGCGGATCGCCTCGGAGGGGATCACCGACGAGGAGCTGGTGCGCGGCAAGGGCATGAGCCGCGGCGGCATGGTGCTGTCGATGGAGGACTCCGGTTCGCGCATGAACGCGCTGGGCCGGGCCGAGCTGCTGTACGGCGAGCACCTGAGCCTGGAGCGGGAGCTCGCGGACATCGAGGCGGTCACGTCGGAGCAGATCCGGTCGGTGGCCGCGGAGGTCCTGTCGCAGCCGATGACGACCGCGGCCGTGGGGCCGTTCGACGAGAAGGACTTCCGATGATCAAGGTGGGGGTGCTCGGCGCCCGGGGCCGCATGGGCCGGGCCGCGTGCGAGGCGGTCGACGCCGCCGCGGACCTGGAGCTGACGGCGACCGTGGGCCGCGACGAGCGCCTCGACAAGGTCGCCGGGTGCGACGTGGTCGTGGACTTCACGCTGCCGGGCGTCGTCATGGACAACCTGGCCTGGTGCACCGACCGCGGCATCCACACCGTGGTCGGCGTGTCCGGGTTCGACGCGAAGCGCCTGGACGCGGCCCGCGACATCCTCGCCGCCGACCCCGAGGTCGGTTCGGTCATCGCGCCGAACTTCGGGATCGGCGCGGTGCTGATGATGCAGTTCGCGGCCAAGGCCGCCAAGCACTTCGACTCCGCGGAGATCATCGAGGCGCACCACCCGCGCAAGGTGGACGCGCCTTCGGGCACGGCGGTGCACACGGCGCGGCTCATCGCCGCGGCGCGCGCGGAGGCCGGGCTCGACGGGATGCCGGACGCGACGGAGTCCGACCCGCAGGGCGCGCGCGGCGCGGACGTGGACGGCGTCCACATCCACGCGGTCCGCTCGGCGGGGTACGTGGCGAGCCAGGAGGTCCGCTTCGGCGGTTCCGGCGAGCGCTTCGTCATCTCGCACGACTCGCTCGACCGGGAGTCGTTCATGCCGGGCGTGCTGCTGGCGATCCGCGAGGTCGTCAAGCGGCCCGGCCTGACCGTGGGCCTGGACGACCTGCTCGACTGAGTGCTTTCAACTGCTGAGTTCTTAACTGCCGAGTGTTTTCAACTGCTGCCGAAAGGTGCCCGCCGGATCCGGCGGGCGCCTTTCGCGTTCGGTCTATCCGGCGGTGGTCCCGGGGTCGGAGACCGCCGCGTCCTCGTCGTCCTGGGCCTCGGGACTGGTGCTCGGGGTCGGCTCGGCGCCGCCCTGGCCGGTGTCGCCGGTGGCGGGCTCGCTCGGGGTCGTGGCCTCCCCGCTGGGGGAGGTCGACTCGCTCGGCTCGGCGTCGCCGGTCGGCGCGTCGGTGCTGGGGGTGTCGCTCGGGGCCTCCGAGGCCGACTCGCTCGGCTCGGTCGTGGCGCTCTCGCTCGGGTCGACCGTCTCGGTCTGCGTCTCGCTGACGCCGCCCCGCGGGTCGTCGCCGATGAAGCGGCCGGGGTCGCCGGTGAAGACGCCCAGGAGGAACAGGGTGCCGATGGTGAGGCCGAAGACCAGGACACTGGAGACGAGGATCGCGATGAGGGTCCGCTTCCGCGACCGGGTGCGGATGACGTGGCCCTTCCCGTCCTCGTCTTCAGGGGCGCCGGGGTCGGGGACCTCGATGGGGACGGTCGCGTCCTGCGTCGAGTGCAGCTCGCTCGCCTCGGGGACCTTCGCGGTCGCGGTGGCGCCCTCGGGCCCGAGCTCCACGGTGGCGGCGGTCGCCTTACCGCGCGCGGTCGGGGCCATCGCCGCGATCTGCGTCTTGATCCGCTCGCCGGTGGAGCGCATCGCGCGCAGGATGAGGACGGCGCCGATCGAGGAGCAGATGCTGAGCACCGCGGTGCCCGCGACCGTGCCCCAGATGTTGAGCAGTTTCGCCAGGAGCGCGCCGACGACGGTGGCGCCCGCGGCGGCCAGGACCTGGCCGATGCTCAGTTCCAGACCGGGCTCTTTGTCCTTGCGTCCCTTGCTCTCCGAGCGGTATTGCGTCAACGGCCCTCCCCCTGGGCGTTACCGGTCCGTGATCCGGACGGACTCACCAGGATACGGGCCGTGCACGGAGCGACTACGGTTTGTGCCCGATCTAACGGGGTCAGCGCATCGCCCCGGTGGAGTAGCGGCGCAGCGCCCACCACTGCCACAGCCACAGCAGCAGCCCGACGACGAGCACCGTGGCGATGCCCGCGACGACGAACGCCCAGCCGTTGTGCTCGGTCGCGGTGGCCCGCATCTCGTAGTCCTCGCCGGGCGCCATCCGCCAGGTGACGGTGCGCCCGTCGAGCTCCCCGTTGTGGTCGGTGACCGTGGCGGGGAAGTTCACGCTGATGAGGATCTCGGCGTCCTCGAACGACTCCGGGTCGATGAACCCGGCCGCGCGCAGGTCCCAGTAGCCTTCGAGCGCGTACTCGCGGCCGTCGTGGGTCAGGCGCAGGTAGCCCCACTCGTCGCCGCCGAACTCGGCGAACTCCGCGAGCGGGCGGTCGGTGAACGTGGCGGTCTGGCCCTGGAAGCCGTCCTGCTCGTAGGGGGTGCGCTCGGTGCCGGGCACGCCGTCGAGCAGCGCGTCGAGGAACGCGTCGAGCTCGGCCCGTTCCAGGCCCTCGTCCTGCGCCTCCTCCAGGAAGTCCCGGCTCCAGGCGGCGGTGAACTCCCCGCCGACCGTGTCGTCGGGGCGGACCTCCAGCCCCAGGTCGAGGCGCACGCACCCGGAGGCCGCCACCAGCAGTCCGACCGCGGCCGCCGCCCCGAGCACCCGGCGCGCATGTACACCCAGCATGACCCGAGCCTAAGCCCGCGAATCGGACGAATCAGCGCTTTCGCGCACGTGCGGCCGCGAATTGTCGGACCCCCGTGTCAGGGTGTTGACCCGGGGGCCCTGGGAACGGGAGTCCTCGGCTCCGCCCCTGCCCGCGAACCGGCGGCACCGCCGCCGGCCCCGACCCGGTCCGCTTCGCACCGCCGCGGCCCTGCCGTCTCGCCCGTGCCCGCTAGTCTGGTCGGTGAGGAGGGCTTGTGTGCGCAGTCGATGAGGCGACCCTGGAGTCGCGGCCGGACCCCGAGGCCCCGCGCCGGCGCGGGAACCCCGTGAAGCGCTGGGTGACCGGAGCCGTCGTCCACCCCTGGTTCGCGCCGCTCGCGATCCTCTCCTGCGTCGCCGCCGCCACCGCCGGCGTGGTCGCCATGAACCCCACGGACGACACCGGCCCCTCGACCTGCCTCTTCAAGCTCGCCACGGGCTTCGACTGCCCCGGCTGCGGCGGCACCCGCGCCCTCTACTACGTGGCGACCCTCAACCTGCCCGAGGCCGCGCGCCACCACATCATGGCCGTCTTCGCCACCCCGTTCATCGTCTGGATGTATCTCGCCTGGGCCCTCCCGCGCCTGTTCCCCAAGCGCACCTGGAGGCTCCCGACCTTCCACCTCACCCCGGGCCTGCTCACGGTCTTCCTCTCCGCCTGGGCCGCGTTCACGGTCCTGCGGAACCTCCCCTGGGCGCCGTTCACCTTCTTCTACGTGTGACCCTTCTACGGGTAGACGCGAAGCGGCCCGACAGCGCAGACGCGAAGCGGCCCGGCCGTCTCGCGACGACCGGGCCCGCTCGTGGGTGTTGAATCGAAGTCTTAAGCGAACGCGCTGGCGCGGTGCAGGTAGATGTCTCCCGACACCGAGCGCGCCCGCACCTCCAGGCTCGTGCCGTCGCTCGACGGCGCCGGCGAGGTGTCGCCGGTGGCCAGCTCGGAGGTCACCGAGCCCGCCTTCGCGTCCAGGTCCACCCAGATGTCGGTGCCGGGGACCACGCCGAGGCTGATGCGCCCCGAGACCGTGTTCGCCTTGACCGAACCGGAGCGCAGCGCGCTGAGCTCGATCCCGCCCGACAGGGTGTTCACGTTCGCGTTCGAGTCCAGCCGCTCGGCCGTGATCGAGCCCGCCACCGTCTTCGCGGAGAAGTCCCCGCCGACGTGGTCGGCCTTGACCTGACCCGACGCGGTGTTCGCACGGAAGTCCTCGGACGCGTCGATGACGCTGATCGAACCCGACACGGTGTTCGCCCGCACGCTCGTCGCGCTCTCCACGGTCGCCGACCCGGCGACCGTGTTGATCGAGACGGGCCCCAGCTTGCCGTGGAGGCTGATCGGCGCCGAGGTCGTCTTGACCGACACCTCGGAGCGGACCGGCACCCGCACCGAGAGGTGCACGCCGATCTCCTTGCGGAAGAACCAGTTCTGCGGCTTGTCCGGGGCGACCACCCGCAGGTGGCCGTTCTCGAACGACACGCTCGCGAGGTCGGCCGCGTCGGAGTCGTTCTCGGCCCGGCGCTGCGCCGGCTTGATCTCCACCAGGACCGTGTCCAGTTCGTGGGCGGTGACGGTGACCGAGCCGTCGGCGAGCGTGATCGCCGCCGTGACCGGCCCGTCGTGGGTGAATTCGGTGTACTCGTTCATCCTTGGTGCTCCTAAGCCCGGGCGTAGCCGGTGATGCGCTGGCTGTACTTCGCGCCGGCGGGCTGCCCCGAGGTGCGCGAGGCGTGGACCGCGGTGTTGATCGCGCGCACCAGCCAGGCGTTGACGGAGGCGCCGTCCTTGGAGGCGACGCGTTCGACGTCCTCCTTGAGTGACTCCGGCAGGCGCAGCGTGATGCGGGCGACGTCGTCGTCCACGGGCGGGGCCGGCGGCGGCGCGGCCTCGGCGGTCTCGCCGCCGGTGACGCGCAGGTCGACCTCCTTGCCGCGCACCCGCAGATCGACCGACGCCGGGGACCCGGCCTGGTCGAGCCCGGCGGTGATCTCGGCGGCGGCCTCGGAGAGGGCCTCCATGAGCGCCAGGCGCGCACCCGCGTCGAGCGCTTCCGACAGCAGTTCCGCGGTCCGCGCGGCGTCCTCCCCGCCCGGCGCGGCGGCGGCGGTGAGGCTCCGGCGGAGCGATTCGATATACGGCGTCAAGTCCATGACACCATGATGACATCATTTCTGACGTCTGTCAAGCGGCGCGCTGGAGCCGGGGTGCGGCGGGGCGCCCCGCGCGTCCCACAGAGAACACGCGATCCACTCGCGTAGCCGGGCGCGTGCAGGGACACACCCACCCGCCGAGTACCCTCAGGGAGTCGAGAACCAGCACTAATAGCCACCAAGGGGGACCGGGGATGCCCGAGATCGTACCGATGGACGTCCGACTCGTCGCCTGGACGCACTTCGAGGCGCCGGACGACGTCCCCTGGGACACCGACGCCGACGGCGGCCAGGCACTCGCCGAGTTCGCGGGCCGCGCCTGCTACCAGTCGTGGACCAAGCCCAACCCCAGGACCGCCACCAACGCCGGGTACCTCGACCACATCCTCCAGGTCGGCCACCTCTCCGTCCTCGAGCACGGCACCGTCAGCTTCTACTTCAGCGGCATCTCCCGCTCCCTCACCCACGAGCTGATCCGCCACCGCCACTTCTCGTACTCCCAGCTGTCGCAGCGCTACGTCCCCGAGCGCGACGCGCACATGGTCGAGCCCGAAGTGATCGCCTCCGACCCCGAGCTCCACGAGCGCTTCCTCGCCGCGGCCGACGCCGCCCAGAGCGCCTACGACGACCTCCTCGAAGGACTCGAGAAGAAGTTCGCCGACGTCGCCAACCCGACCCTGCGCCGAAAGCAGGCGCGCCAAGCGGCGCGATCGGTACTCCCCAACGCCACCGAGACCCGCATCGTCGTGACCGGCAACTACCGCGCCTGGCGGCACTTCGTCGCCATGCGCGCCTCCGAGCACGCCGACGTCGAGATCCGGGCGCTGGCCGTCGAATGCCTCAAGCAGCTCAAGGACAAGGCCCCGAACGTCTTCGCCGACTTCCAGATCACGAAGCTCGACGACGGCACCGAGGTCGCCTCCAGCCCTTACGTCACCGAGGGGTAGAGCCGCCGGGCGCACCGCCCGCGGCCCGCACCGGTCCCGCGCACCGCGCGGGGGCCGGTTCGCGACCGCGGGCGCACGAAACTTGAGACAGTTAAACGAAACGAGCGGCCGGGCGCAGGCGCGCCCCGCCGCCGGAATCAGCATTGGTGAAAGCAGATGCGCAACGCAACGCGCCCCTTCGGGCGCACACTCGCGGCCATGATCACGCCGTTCACTCCCTCAGGGGAGCTCGACGTCCCCGGCACGGCCGCCCTCGCCCGCCACCTCGTCGACGAGCAGGGCTGCGAGGGACTGGTCCTCAACGGCACCACCGGCGAGTCGCCCACCACCACCGACGCGGAGAAGACCCAGGTCATCGAGACCGTCGTCGAGGCCGTCGGCGACCGCGCCCACGTCATCGCCGGCGCCTCGACCTACGACACCCGCCACTCGGTGCGCCTCGCGCAGGCCGCCGAGAAGGCCGGCGCGCACGGGCTCCTCCTCGTGACCCCGTACTACAACAAGCCCACCCAGGCCGGCATCGCCGCCCACTTCGAGGCCATCGCCGACGCCACCGAGCTCCCCGCGATGCTCTACGACATCCCGCCGCGCTCGGTCCTGGGCATCGGCGAGGACACGTTCGCGCGCCTGGCGCGGCACGAGCGGATCATCGCCGTCAAGGACGCCACCGGCGACCTCGTCAAGGCCCAGCGCGTACGCGTCGACACCGGACTCGCCGTCTACTGCGGCGTCGACGAGCTCAACCTCGCCGCCTACGCCACCGGCCAGGTCGGCGTCGTCTCGGTCGTCGCCCACCTCCTCGGCCGCCAGATCAACGCCATGTTCGACGCCTACGACCAGGGCGACACCGCCAAGGCGTCGCAGATCAACGACGCGATCCTGCCCGCCGTCTGCGCCCTCATGGGCCAGGGGCCGGGCGTGGTCGCCGTCAAGTCCGGCCTCGTCACCGCGGGCCTGCCCGCGGGGGAGCCGCGCCTGCCGCTGCTCCCCGCCGAAGCCGACCTCACCGCCCTCATCGCCGCCCGACTCGCCGACCTGAAGGAGTCCTGATGGGCTTGACCCGTCCCAAGAACCTCGGCGAGCCCGCCGCCCTCCCCGACGGGGCCCTGCGGACGATCCCGCTCGGCGGCCTCGGCGCCATCGGCCGCAACATGACCCTGTTCGAGTACGACGGGCGCCTGCTCATCGTCGACTGCGGGGTGCTCTTCCCCGACGTCGACCAGCCCGGCGTCGACCTGATCCTGCCGGACTTCACGCCGATCCTCGACCGCCTCGACGACATCGAGGCCATCGTCGTCACCCACGGCCACGAGGACCACATCGGCGCGATCCCGTTCCTGCTGGAGCACAAGAACGACATCCCCGTCGTCGGCTCCCGCTTCTCGGTGGCCCTCGTCGAGGCCAAGCTCCGCGAGCGGCGCATCAAGCCCGCCGGGATCGTCGTCGCCGAGAACGAGACGCTCCAGCTCGGCCCGTTCGGCTGCGAGTTCCTGGCCGTCAACCACTCCATCCCGGACGCGCTCGCCGTCGCGATCCGCACCGAGGCCGGCCTGGTGCTCCACACCGGCGACTTCAAGATGGACCAGCTCCCGCTCGACGGGCGCATCACCGACCTCGCCGGCTTCGCGCGCCTGGGCGACCAGGGCGTGGACCTGCTCCTGTCGGACTCCACGAACGCCGAGATCCCCGGCTTCGTGACCTCCGAGCGCCAGATCGGCGCCGTCCTCGACAAGCTCTTCGAGGACGTCAAGGGCCGCATCATCGTCGCGTCCTTCGCCAGTCACGTGCACCGCGTGCAGCAGGTCCTCGACGCCTCGCACGCGCACGGCCGCAAGGTCGCCTTCGTGGGCCGCTCCATGGTCCGCAACATGGCGATCGCCCGCGACCTCGGCCTCATGCACGTCCCCGAGGGGCTGCTGGTGAGCATGGACGAGGCGGTGCGGCTGCCCGCCGACGAGATCGTCTACATGAGCACCGGCTCCCAGGGAGAGCCCATGAGCGCCCTGGGCCGCATGGCCTCCGGCGACCACCGGCACATCACCGTCGAGCCCGACGACACGGTCATCCTCGCGTCGTCCCTGGTGCCCGGCAACGAGACCGCCGTCTACGGCGTCATCAACCGCCTGGCGCGCACCGGCGCCACCGTGATCCACAAGGACGTCGCGAAGGTCCACGTCTCCGGCCACGCCCCCGCGGGCGAGCTGCTGTACGTGCTCAACGTGGTCAAGCCGTCCAACATGATCCCGGTCCACGGCGAGGCCCGGCACCTCCAGGCGCACGCGCGGCTCGCGATCGAGTCCGGCGTCCCCGCCGACCAGGTCATCGTCATCGAGAACGGCGACGTGGTCGACCTCATCGACGGCCGCGCCCGCCTCGTCGGGCACATCCCGAACAACCTCGTCTACGTCGACGGCCTCTCGGTCGGCGACGTCGGCGAGCCGGTCCTCAACGAGCGCCGCGTCCTCGGCGACGGCGGCTTCATCGCCGCCACGGTCGTCATCGACTCCGAGAACGGCAAGGTCGTCGGCGGCCCCACCGTCTCGGCCCGCGGCTTCTCCGAGGACCCCAAGGCGTTCGACGGCGTGCTGCCCCTCATCGGCGACGCCATGGAGCGCGCCGCCCAGGACGGCATCACCGACCCGCACCAGCTCCAGCAGATCCTGCGGCGCACGGTCGGCAAGTGGGTCAACGACACCTACCGCCGCCGCCCGATGATCGTGCCGCACGTCCTCGAAGTATGAGAGGGCGCGGGAAGTGCAGCCTCGAAGTATGAGAGGGCGCCGGAAGCGCAGTCTGAAGGTCTGACAAACCACGCGTACGCGGAGGGCCGCACCCGTCCGGGTGCGGCCCTCCGCGTACGCGAATAATGAATCTAACTCGTGTACTACGTGTAGTACAATGATGTCATGGACGCGACCATGCGAGAGCTCAACCAGCACACGGCACAGGTGCTGGCCCATGTCGAGGCCGGTGAGGCGGTGACGGTCACCAAGAACGGCAGGCCGATCGCGGTGATCCAGCCGGTCGACACGCCGAGCGAGCCCGTCTACGGATTCCGGACCGACCCCATGGGCGACGATGACAAGGCCCCCGTATTCAACGGCCATCCGCTCTTCGCGGAACGCGTCGACGACTGGCTGACCGGATTCGGCAGTGACGACTACTAGTATTCCGGTCGCCATCGGCGACACCTCCGGGCTCATCGCCTTCTTCAACGCCGACGACAAGCACCATGCCGCCGCACGCGCGACGATCGCCTCGATCGGCCACCTCGTGGTCTCGCCGTGCATCCTCGCCGAGCTCGACTACCTCTTGGCCACCCGCAAGGGTCCGCACGTCTCGAACCCGATCCTGGGCTACATCGCCTCCCGCGTCGCCTCAGGGCGGTGGGAGGTGCCGGGCATCGGCCCGATGCTTCCGGCGGTTCACGCCGTGCTCCAGGACTACCCGGGGATCGGCCTCGCGGATGCGACCAATGTGGTCCTGGCGCGGGAGTTCCGCACGAATGCGATCGTCACCCTGGACTGGAAGCACTTCCGGATGATCCGGCCCTTGACCCCGCACGAGGCGTTCCACATGCTGCCGGGGGATTGAGCCGCAGGCGCTGCGGTAGGGCCGCACCCGTCTGGTGCGGCCCCGCCGCGTTTCCGGGGCCCGTGCTAGCCCGGGTGGACCGTGACGGTGGGTTCCGCGCCCGGCCAGCCCGCGGGGGCCGGGGGCGGGGGCGGGGCGTAGACCGGCGGCTTGCGGACCTGCATGAGGAACGTGCTCAGCGCCAGCAGTGCGACGCCGACCACCGCGATGTACACGCCGTTGTCCGCGGACACCGTGATCGCGTCGACGGCCCCCGCATCGGCGCCGAAGTCGTCCTCGACGCCGTCGAAGCTCTCGAGGTACTGGCGCATCACCGTGACCGGATGGTACGAGAACGCCGCCGCGAGCGCCGCGAAGCCCACCGCGGCGAGCCGCGACGGCCAGCGCAGCGCCGGGTTCCGGTGGGCGCTGGCGCCCACCGCGGCCAGGAGCGCGAGCGACATCACGACCGTCGCCGTGTCGATCCCGTAGGACCCCGGACCGTACATGCCCGTGTACGAGAAGATCCCGAAGATGTGCTCCGGATCCTCGACCTTGACGCGCGGCACCAGGATCGAGACGCACAGCATCGCCAGGCCGACCCCGGCGACGGCCAGACCCAGCGGCGACGGCGCGGTCGAAGGCGGCTGCGGCGGCACCATGATCGGCCCGGTGTGGTGCAGCCCGTCGTGGTGCAGCCCTGCGTGGTCCGGCGCGGGACCCGTCGGGTGCGGCGCGGGCTCGGCGGGCGGGGGAGGGGGGACCGAGGGGTCCTGGGGCGGAAGACCGTTCACCGCCGCCATGCTACCGACCACGGGAGTCGCGCAGGGTCCCGCGAACGGGCCGTCCCTGTCAGCCCCGCGGGCGGATCGGGAGCGGGTTCGGGGGCTCGGTCCGCAGCTCGTTCACGACCATGTCGGCGGGGGCGTCGAGGACCGTGAGGATCGTGGAGGCCACGGTCTCCTGGCTCATCGCGCGGGACGGGTCGTAGTCGGAGTCGTACTGGTCCCGCAGGCCCCGCTGCATGTCGGTGTCGAAGTGCGACGGGTAGAAGCTCGTCACCCGCAGGCCGTTCGCCTGCTCCTCGGCGCGCAGCGCGTCCGCGATCGCCTTGAGCGCGTGCTTGCTCGCCGAGTAGGACGCCAGCCGCGGCGCGGTGTTCAGGCCCGCGCCGGAGTTGAGGAAGAAGACGTGGCCGCGCGCCGCGCGCAGGGACGGCAGCAGCAGCCGGGTCAGTTCGGCGACCGAGACGACGTTGACCGCCATCGTCCGCTGCCACACCTCCAGCGTCTCCTCCGCGACCGGGCTGACATTGAGGACGCCGGCATTGTGGACCAGCGCGTCGAGCCGGTCCACGCCGAGCCCGGCGACCGCCTCGGCCAGGCTCGCCGGGTCGGCGAGGTCCGCGACCAGGGCTTTCGCATGCGGCACGCCCGCAAGGGCCTCCGCGCTCCGCGCGTGCGCGATCACGGTGTCGCCGCGCGCGCTCAGGCGTTCGGCCAGGGTCCGGCCGAGTCCGCGCCCGGCACCGGTGACCAGGATCGTTTTTGACATGTCGTCACATTAGCCCCTCCCGTGAAGCCCTTCGCGCCAACGCCGGGAGGCGTGCGGGCGGTAACGTATGGACCATGATGGCCAGGACGAGCGGCAAGGGCGGCACCGCCCGCAAGGGGACCGCGCCCGCGGCGCGCCGCAGGCCCGCCGCCGCCAGCGCCGCCAAGAAGCCCGCCGCGAAGAAGGCGACCGCCAAGAAGGCGGCCAAGAAGACCACCGCCAGGCGCGCGGTGAAGAAGGCCGCGCCGCGCAAGCGCGCCGACGCGATCCCCGGCCCGCTCGAAGCCCTCGGCATGGGCCTGCGGGGGCTGTGGGTGGGCACCGCCCGCACCACCGGCTGGATGGCCCGCTCGGTCGGCAAGGAGGCGGCCACGGCCCGCGAGATCGACCCCGCGCACCGCCGGGACGGCCTCGGCCTGCTCCTGGTGGCGACCGCGATCGTCCTCGCCTGCGCCGTCTGGTTCGACGTGGCCGGCCCGGTCGGCGAGCGCTTCGCGTTCATCCTCGACTGGCTCCTCGGCCTCGCCACCCGCGCGCTCCCGGTCCTGCTGGTGCTGTGGGGAGTCCGCGTCATGCGGCAGACGCCGCCCGAGGGCGCGCACGGCCGCTCGCTGGTCGGCTGGGGCGCGATCTGGCTCTCCAGCCTCGGCCTGCTCCACCTCATCTCCGGGCTGCCGGCCGACATGGGCGAGCGCATGGCCGCGGGCGGGCAGCTCGGCTGGCTCGTGGGCGGCGGGCTCGCGCTGGCGGTCTCGGCCTACGTGGCGTTCCCGCTCCTGGTGCTGCTCCTGCTGTTCGGGGTGCTCGTGGCGACCGCGACGCCGCTGAACCAGGTCCCGGCCCGGCTCGCGCAGCTGTGGGGCCTGGCGACGGGCAAGGTGGAGTCCTACGAGGACGACGACGAGGAGGAGGCCGCTCCCCGCATGACGCGGGCCGAGAGCCGGGAGGCCAAGCGCCTCAAGGAGGAGGAGGCGAGCCGGGTCCACCGGCCGACCACCGTCCTGCCGCGCCTGGCGCCCGAGGAGGTCCCCGACCTGGGGGCCGACGAGCCGCCGCCGCGCCGCACCTCCGTGCCGATCCCCGAGCCCGAGCCGGTGCGCGACCCGCCGAAGCACTCGCCGCCGCCGAAGAAGACCGAGCAGCCGACGCTCTCGGACGGCGCCTCGGACGGCGACTACCGGCTCCCGCCGATGGACATCCTGCCCACGGGCCCTGCCGCGAAGAAGCGCTCGAAGGCCAACGAGGTCGTCATCGCGGCGCTCCAGGAGGTCTTCGCGCAGTTCAACGTGGACGCGGCGGTCACCGGCTTCACGCGCGGCCCCACGGTGACCCGGTACGAAGTGGAGCTCGGCCCGGCGGTGAAGGTCGAGCGGATCATCCAGCTCGCCAAGAACATCGCGTACGCCGTCAAGAGCGCCGACGTGCGGATCATCAACCCGATCCCCGGCAAGTCCGCGGTGGGCGTGGAGATCCCGAACACCGACCGCGACGACGTGGCGCTCGGCGACGTGCTGCGCTCGCCGAACGCGCAGGCCGACGCGCATCCGATGATCGTGGGCCTGGGCAAGGACGTCGAGGGCGGCTACGTCCTGACGAACCTGACCAAGACCCCGCACATGCTCATCGCGGGCGCCACCGGCTCGGGCAAGTCCTCGTGCATCAACTCGCTGCTGGTCTCCACCCTCATGCGCGCCACCCCCGAGCAGGTCCGCATCCTCCTCATCGACCCCAAGCGGGTGGAGCTGTCGAACTACGAGGGCATCCCGCACCTGGTCCATCCGATCGTGACGAACCCGAAGAAGGCGTCCGACGCCCTCCAGTGGGTCGTCAAGGAGATGGACATGCGCTACGAGGACCTGGCCGCGGCCGGGGTCCGGCACGTGGACGACTTCAACCGCAAGGTCCGCGCGGGCGAGGCGAAGGTCCACCCGGCCTCGGGCCGCGAGTTCCGCCCGCACCCGTACCTGCTGGTCATCGTCGACGAGCTGGCCGACCTCATGATGGTGGCCGCGCGCGACGTGGAGGACTCGGTCGTGCGCATCACGCAGCTCGCGCGCGCCGCCGGCATCCACCTGGTGCTCGCCACGCAGCGCCCGTCCGTCGACGTCGTCACCGGCCTCATCAAGGCGAACGTGCCCTCGCGCCTGGCGTTCTCGACCTCCTCGCTCGCCGACTCGCGGGTCATCCTCGACCAGCCCGGCGCCGAGAAGCTGGTGGGCCGCGGCGACGGCCTGTTCCTGCCGATGGGCGCCTCGAAGCCCGAGCGCATCCAGGGCGCGTTCGTCTCCGACAAGGAGATCGAGTCGGCCGTGGAACACGCGAAGGCGCAGATGGACGCGCAGTACATCGAGGAGGTCACCGCGGTCGCGGGCTCGACCCGCGAGATCGACCCGGACATCGGCGACGACCTCGAACTGCTCATCCAGGCGATCGAGCAGGTCGTGACCACGCAGTTCGGTTCGACCTCGATGCTCCAGCGCAAACTCCGCGTCGGCTTCGCCAAGGCCGGGCGGCTCATGGACCTCATGGAGACCCGCGGCGTGGTCGGCCCCTCGGAGGGCACGAAGGCCCGCGACGTGATGGTCAAGCCCGATGAGCTCGACAGCGTCATCGCCTCGATCCAGGGGGAGTGACCGGCACTCCGGCGCGAGGCGGAGTGAAACCACACGGGAGCGTGAACGCGACAGGGCCGGTCCGAACGGACCGGCCCTTACGTGTGCGCTACTCGAAGCTCGCGGTGAGCTCGTGCGTCTTGTCGCCGGTGATCGGCATCGAGACGTCCTCCTCGGGCCACGTGACCGGGCCGTCGGGGTGGAACGTCAGGTCGAAGACCAGGCTCGCGGCCGGGATGTTGTACACCAGCGTGTAGGTCCGCCAGATCCCGTCGCCCCACTCCTCGTCCACGTGGGTGGCCGAGGCCGCGGCGAGCGGCCCGTTCGGGTCCGCCACGGTGAGCGCCTCCGTGGGATCGATGTCCCACTCCAGGCCCGAACCGGACTGGAGCCACCCGAACGTGACGTTGAGGACAGCCGCGTCCGGCGCGGACACCCAGCCCTTCCCGGGCCGGTACACCTCGCGCGTGAGCGTGAAGTCGGTGGAGTACTGCCAGTCGTCGAACCAGTACTCGTAGCTGCCGCTGGTGGTGTACCCGTCGACGGAGTTCTCCACGATGTCGGTGGTCACGGTGTCCGTCGAGCCGTTGTACAGGGCCTCGATGAGGCCCGTGCGGGTGCGTTCGCGCAGGTCCAGGGTCTGGGTCCGCTCGGCGTCGGTGAGCTCCAGCGTCACCGGCGCGCCCTTCTCGGCCACGGTGAAGTACACCGCGCCGGGCTTGGGCGACTCGCCCGCGAACTCCCACTCCACGTCGCCGATCGCGAGCTTGCCGGTCAGCTCGGTCAGGTCGTCCACCGCGTACGGCGCCTCGACCCCCGGCTCGGGCGCGAACTGCACGATCGTGAACTCGTAGCCCTCGGGCGGCGGCAGCAGCTTGTACCCGTCCGCGAGCAGGTACTCCAGCTGGAAGCCCTCGGGCACCTCCTCGAAGGACGCCAGGCACTCGACACGGAGCGCGAAGTGCGCGCCCCTGAGCAGGCCCTCGTCGCCCTCGAACCGGGTCTCGCCCTCCGAAGGGCAGATCGACACGGGCACGTCGTCACTCGATACGGTGTATCCCGCGGGGGTGTTGACCGTGCCCGTGGGCACCTCGCCGCACGCGGCGGCGGTCAGCGCGGCGGCCGCCGCGGCGGCCGCGTACGCGACCCGCCTGGCGGTGCTCTTCCGGGGGTTCCTGACGGCTGGGGCGATGCCTTTGGGGGACATGGAACAAGCCTAGGCCACGTCCGCAACGGCCGCTCATCCGATGTTGCCCCAGCGCAGGAGGGTCGAGAATGACCCGAAACGTCCGCGCCGCAATCGGCGCATACCGTCGGTGACCGCCCCCGAGGCGCCCCGGACGTAAGGTGCGCCACTCTACCGCCCGCGCGACCGTGACCCTGCCCGCCGCCCCGGGCGTTCACCCACCGCCCCTGGGTACGCTTTCCTGGTGTCATCAGCTCATTCGACCCGATCCGAGGACTCGACGCGCGAGGCCAAGAGCGTCGCGCTCCTGACGCTCGGCTGCGCCCGCAACGAGACCGACTCCGAGGAGCTGGCCGCCCGCCTGGCCGCCGGCGGCTGGCGGATCAGCGACGACGGCGAGAACGCCGACGTGGTCATGGTCAACACCTGCGGCTTCATCGAGCAGGCCAAGACCGAGTCCATCGACGTCCTCCTCGAAGCCTCCGGCACCGGCGCCAAGGTCGTCGCGACCGGGTGCATGGCCGAGCGCTACGGCCGCGACCTCGCCGAGAGCCTGCCCGAGGCCGACGCGGTCCTCGGCTTCGACCACTACCCGGACATGGCCGCCCGCCTCGACGACATCCTCGCCGGACGCACGGTCGAGTCTCACCAGCCGTCGGACCGCCGCAAGCTCCTGCCGCTGGCCCCCGCCGCGCGCCAGAGCGCCGCCGCCGTCGTCCCCGGCCACACCCGCACCGCCCAGGCCGACGGGACCGCGCTCGAAGCCGGCGCCCCGCAGCACCTCGCGGTCGTGCGCAAGCGCCTCACCGACGGCCCCGTGGCGAACCTCAAGCTCGCCTCCGGCTGCGACCGCCGCTGCACCTTCTGCGCGATCCCGACCTTCCGCGGCTCGTTCGTCTCCCGCACCCCCGAGGAGATCCTGGCCGAGGCCGCGTGGCTCGCCTCCGAAGGCGTCAAGGAGCTCAACCTCGTCTCGGAGAACACCACCTCCTACGGCAAGGACCTGCCCGACAGCCAGGCCCTGGAGCACCTCCTCGAAGGCATGGCCGCGATCGACGGCATCGAGTGGATCCGCCTCTCCTACCTCCAGCCCGCCGAGCTGCGCCCGAGCCTCATCGAGGCCATGCAGCGCACGGAGAAGGTGGTCCCGTACTTCGACCTCTCCTTCCAGCACTCCTCGGCGAAGGTCCTGCGCCGCATGCGCCGCTTCGGCTCCACCGAGAACTTCCTGGCCCTGCTCGACCAGATCCGCGCGGTCAACCCGCTCGCTGGCGCCCGCACCAACGTCATCGTCGGCTTCCCCGGCGAGACCGAGGAGGACGTCGAGGAGCTCATGGGCTTCCTGGAGGCCGCCCGCCTCGACTCCACCGGCGTCTTCGCGTACTCCGACGAGGACGGCACCGAGGCCGTGGACCTCGACGGCCACGTCCCCGAGGACGAGGTCCAGGATCGCCACACCCGCGTCGCGATGCTCGTCGACGAGCTGGTGAGCCAGCGCGCCGCCGAGCGCGTGGGCGAGACCATGACCGTCCTGGTCGAGTCCGTCGAGGACGACGGCGTGGACGGGCGCGGCGCCCACCAGGCCCCCGAGGTCGACGGCACCGTCGCCCTCGTCGGCGAGGTCGACGGCCTGGAGCCGGGCGACTTCGTCACCGCGAAGGTCGTGGACTCCCACGGCGTCGACCTGGTCGCGGAGATCGTCGAGGAGACCTGGTGACCACCGACCAGCCGGTCTCCCCGTGGAACATCGCCAACGTGGTGACCGTGGCCCGGATCTTCCTGGTGCCGGTGTTCGCCGTGTTCGTGGTCCTCTCGGGGATGGAGCACACGGGCTGGCGGGTCGCCGCCTGCGCGCTGTTCATCTTCATCTCGGCCACCGACTTCGTGGACGGCTGGCTCGCGCGCTCGCGCGGCCTGGTGACCGATTTCGGCAAGCTCGCCGACCCGATCGCCGACAAGGCGCTCATCGGCACCGCGCTGGTCCTGCTGAGCTACTACGGCGACCTCGCGTGGTGGGTGACGATCGTCATCCTCGTCCGCGAGCTCGGGATCACCGCGTGGCGCATGGCGATCCGCACCCGCACGGTGGTCGCGGCCGACCGGGGCGGGAAGCTCAAGACCGTCCTGCAGATCACGGCCGTGTCCTGGATGCTGTTCCCGTGGCCGGGCCCGTTCGACCTGGTGGGGGTGTGGCTGATGTACGCCGCGCTGCTCCTCACGGTGCTGACGGGAATGGATTACCTCTGGAAAGCATTCAAATTGAGGGAGAGCGAGCCGAACCGGACGAGCTAGGCTTGCAGGACCGGTTTAGGCTCACGGGAGCGATCGGCGGCGTGGAGGAGAACCCTATGGTGTTGTTGAGGGAACTGCTGGGAGAGACCCTGCGGCGCCGCCGCCGCGCGCAGAAGCGGACGCTGCGGGACGTGTCGAAGCAGGCCAACGTCAGCCTCGGCTACCTCTCGGAGATCGAGCGCGGCCACAAGGAGCCGTCGAGCGAACTGCTCGCCTCCGTGTGCGGAGCGCTCCAGGTCCGCCTGTCCGAGGTGCTCGCCGAGGTCTCCCGCGAAGTGGCCCAGCACGAGCGCGGCGAGGCCGCGCCCGGCGGACGCGAGGCGACCGACCAGCAGGGCCGCCAGGTGGCGGTGCTCCCGCTGCCCCGCGAGCAGGCCGCGGCCGAGGAGTCGCGCCGCCGCCGCCACGCCCCGCCGCCGTCCCCGACGATCGCGCAGGTCCGTTCCCGGCACCGTCGTGGCGAAGTGACCGATTCGGTGGTCCGCGCGGCAGCCTGAGCGCACCCGATGATGTAGTTTTGCGAGTGAGGCGTCACCCCTGTCCCGCACGAGTGGCGCCGATGTCCGACACTAGAGGCAAGTCGGCGTTGCACTGCAAAACTTATGGCTCGCAAGCTTCGCCAAGTGAGCACCGGAAGGACCCCGATAATGGCCAATCCGTTCGTCAAGGGCTGGAAATACATGATGGCGCTCTTCGGTGCGAAGATCGACGAGTACGCCGACCCCAAGATCCAGATCCAGCAGGCGATCGAGGAAGCGCAGAAGCAGCACCAGGCACTGGTGGGGCAGGCCGCCTCGGTGATCGGGAACCAGCGCCAGTTGGAGATGAAGCTCAACCGCTCGATGGCCGAAGTGGAGCGTCTGCAGGCGCAGGCGCGCCAGGCGCTCGTGTTGGCCGACAAGGCCCGCGCAGACGGCGACGAGGCGAAGGCGCAGCAGTTCGAGTCCACCGCCGAGATCCTGGCCGGCCAGCTGGTCTCCACCGAGCAGTCCCTTGAGGACATGAAGGTGATGCACGACCAGGCGCTCACCGCTGCGGACCAGGCCAAGAAGGCCGTCGAGAACAACCAGATGATCCTCCAGCAGAAGCTCCAGGAGCGCACGAAGCTCCTCGGCCAGCTGGAGCAGGCGAAGATGCAGGAGACGATCGCCTCGTCCCTGGAGTCGATGTCGCAGACGGCCGCCCCCGGCAACGTCCCGAACTTCGACGAGATCCGCGACAAGATCGAGGGCCGCTACGCCTCCGCGATGGGCCGCGCCGAGCTCGCCTCGAACTCGGTCGAGGGCCGCCTCCTCGAAGTCAACCGCGCGACCCGCGACATGGCCGGGGTCTCCCGCCTGGAGCAGATCCGCGCCTCCCTCGAAGGCGACCAGCTCTCCGCGGGCAACCGCGAGAAGGCCCAGATCGAGTCCAAGGAGTCGGTCACCAACGCCCGCCTCGCCGACATCCGCGCGTCCCTCGGCGACGAGGGCACCGCGGAGGCGGACAAGACCAAGAGCTAGGACGCCCCGTGGACGCCAAGGACCGCAAGCGCGCCTTCAAGCGCCTGCGGTCCCGCCTGGCCTCCGCGAAGAGCTGGACCACCACTGCCGGCGGCGCCGTCGCCGGCAGTGCCTTCTTCATCCCCTACGCCGGACTCGGCGGCCTCGACGGCGTGTGGGTCACCGTCGCCGGGTTCTCCACCGCGATGGCCGTGGTCCGCTGGCTCGACTACCGGCGCCTCGCCCGCGCGCTGCCCGCCGAGGAGCGCGCCTCGCTGGAGATCCACGGCACCGCGAAGCTCACCAAGGAGGCCCAGGGCCTCTTCGGCGAAGCGGCGCAGGCGATCCAGCGCGGGCGGGCGCGCAGCCAGTTCAAGCACAGCCGGGCCCTGGCCCCCTACGAGCGACTGGAGCAGGCGTCGATCGCGGCCGAGCGGATGGCCGACCGCCTCCAGGGCAACCAGGAGGCCGTGGCGATCCTCGCCGGGGCCGCGAAGGCCGGGCGGGAGCTGTACCAGCTCGCCTTGAGCGTGCGCGACGTCGAGCAGGCCATGGGCGTCTCCCCGGCGATGAAGCGCACGGGCCTCCAGGACGGGCTCGACCGGATGGTCGAGCGCCTCGACGCGGGCGTGACCGCCTACGAGGACATGGTGAGCGCGGCGGGGGAGTGCCTGGCCGGTTCGCTCGGGCTCCAGCACGAGCTGTCGGCGCACCGCGCCGACGAGACGCTCGACATGCTCACCGACGCGGCCGACCGCCTCCGCGCGGCCGGCGACGCGGCGAGCGAGATCCGCGGCCGCATCGGCCCCCAGCGCGGCGGCATCGCCTGAGGCCATTAACGCGAATAGGTCTCATTTGGTCTAATCTTCGCGTGAAAGCCCTTATTCTTCGCACTTCCGCGGTCACCGCCGTCTCCGTCCTCGCCTGGGCCGCGCCCGCCCAGGCCCAGCCGCAGACGCTCCCCGTCGAACCCGTCAAGCTGTACCTCAAGGAGCACGAGCCGATCCCGCTCGCCGAGGAGGGCGGCGCGATCGTCCTCAGCGCCGACTTCGACCTGTGGAGCTTCCGCTCCGTCGAGGCGTTCCAGGAGATCGGCGAGTTCCAGATCGTCCACGACGAGTCCGGGCGGTGCCTCACCGCCGACACCTCCGGCGGCGAGGAGACCGAGCCGGTCGCGCTCGCCGACTGCGCCGACGCGATCACCTGGACGGCCGAGTACGACGACCGGCCCGGCTTCGACGACCTCCGGTTCGCCACCGGCGACGGCTACTTCCTCGGCCTCGCCGACGGCGTCGCCGCCGTCCAGGGCGCCGCGGTCCTCGCGGTCGAGCCCGAGTCCGGGAACAGCCGCCACTTCCAGGAGTGGCTCGTCAAGGGCGAGATCGAGGAGCCCCCGCCGCCGACCTCCCCGCCGCCTTCCGAGAGCCCCTCGCCGTCCCCGAGCGAGTCCGCTCCGCCCTCGGAGACGACGCCGGGGTCGCCGTCCGAGCAGCCCGGCACGCCGAAGCTCCCGACCACCGGCGCCGGCCTCGGCATGGCCGTCGGCGCCGGAGCGGTCGCCCTCGCGGGCGGCGCCGCGCTGGTCCTGTGGTGGCAGCGGCGCAGGGCCCTGCGGCACTGGTGAGTCCGGGGCGCACCGCCCATTCGCGACTCACCGCGGCGACGCGGCATCCACGACGCAGCGAACCTCACGACGCAGGGAATCCAACACAGTGATTCCCACGATGCGGGAAATGCTGGTCCGGCTCCGCGGCCGGTGGCATACTTCGACTCGTGACTTTCCAGCTCATGATTAGCTGCGGGCGTTCAGCGAGGCCGTGATGCCATCGCCGAACGCCAGACCTCCTGCGCCCGCAGGGGGTCTTTTTCGTTCAGGGCAAACGAACGTTCAGGTCCGACGCGCAGCACTGGACCCATCGGCACAGAGAACTTGGAGTACCAAGTGACGCAAGCAGCAACCGCATCCGCCACCGGTGGCGGGGACTTCCACGTCTTCGACACCACGCTCCGCGACGGCGCGCAGATGGAGGGCCTCCGCTACTCCGTCGCCGACAAGCTCGCGGTGGCCGAGCTCCTCGACGAGCTCGGCGTCGACTACATCGAGGGCGGCTGGCCCGGCGCGATCCCCTCGGACACCGAGTTCTTCGCCCGCGCGGCCGACGAACTCAACTTCAAGCACGCCAAGCTCGTCGCCTTCGGCATGACCCGGCGGGCCGCCTCCACCGCCGCCGACGACCCCGGCTTCGGGGCCCTCCTCGACTCGCGCGCCCCCGTCCTGTGCCTCGTCGCCAAGTCCGACATGCGCCACGTCGAGCAGGCCCTGCGCACCACCCCCGAAGAGAACCTGGCGATGATCACCGACTCCGTCCGCACCGGGCGCGAGCACGACCGCCAGGTCTTCATCGACTGCGAGCACTTCTTCGACGGCTACCGCCACGACCCGGTCTACGCGACCCTCGTCGTCAAGACCGCCCTCGACGCCGGCGCCGAAGCGGTCGTCCTGTGCGACACCAACGGCGGGTCCGTGCCCTCCGACATCACCGCCGCGTTCACCGACCTGCGCGCCCGCCTCCTCGGCGCCGGCCTCGCCCCCGAGCGCATCCGCCTCGGCATGCACGCCCAGAACGACACCGGCTGCGCCGTCGCCAACACCATCGCCGCCGTCGAAGCCGGCGCCATGCACGTCCAGGGCACCGCCAACGGTTACGGCGAGCGCCCCGGCAACGCGAACCTCTTCACCGTCATCGCGAACCTGGAGACCAAGCTCGGCCGCAAGGTCCTCCCCGACGGCGGCCTGGAGAAGCTCACCCGCGTCTCCCACGCCATCGCCGAGATCGCCAACATGATCCCCGACGAGCACGCGCCCTACACCGGGCACGCCGCGTTCGCGCACAAGGCCGGCATCCACGCCTCCGCCATCAAGGCCGACCCGGCCCTGTACAACCACGTCGACCCCGTCGTCGTCGGCAACGACATGCGCATCCTCGTCACCGAGATGGCCGGCCGCGCCTCCGTCGAGCTCAAGGGCCGCGAACTCGGCATCGACCTCTCCGGCGACAAGGACGCGCTCGACCGGATCACCAGGCGCGTCAAGGAACTCGAATCCAAGGGCTGGTCCTTCGAGGCCGCCGACGCCTCCTTCGAACTGCTCGTGCGCGACGAGGTCGAAGGCGGCCTGCCCCGGCCGTTCACGCTCGACACCTACCGCGTCATCGTCGACCACGACCCGAACGGCACCACGGTCGCCGAGGCCACCGTCCGCGTCGACGTCGAGGGCGAGCGCGTCATCTCCACCGCCCAGGGCAACGGCCCCGTCAACGCCATCGACGCGGCCCTGCGATCGGCCCTCGCGGCCCGGCACCCGCGCCTGGCCGAACTCACCCTCTCCGACTTCAAGGTCCGCATCCTCGCCGGCTCCAAGGGCACCGACGCGGTCACCCGCGTCCTCATCTCCATGAGCGACGGCGAGGCCGAGTGGACCACCGTCGGGGTGGCCCCCAACCTCATCGAAGCCTCCTGGAACGCGCTGGCCGACGGCCTCGCCTACGGCCTGAACCGCCGCTGACCTTCGATTCCGCCTCGCCACGAGCGAACCCAGACCGGGGCCGGTCCACGAGACCCGCCCCCACCCGGCCCGCGCCGACCGCGCGGGAGGGAACGGAGAAGGGGTCCGATCATCCGATCGGACCCCTTCCTCGCGTCCCGGTTCCCCAAACCTTCGATCAGTCGAAGATCGCCAGGCGCTTCTGCTCCATCGTGCCGCCCCCGAAGGTCGTGAAGGACCCGCCGACGCTCAGGTTCGCGCCCGAGGGGTGCGCGGTCGCGTCCCACGCGCCCACGACGCCGTTCGCGCCCGGGTTCCACGGCAGCAGCGTCCCGTTCATGTCGACCGCCAGCAGCTTGCCCCGGTCGGCCTTGACGCCGTCGACGCACTGGCCCAGCGGCCCGGCGTGGTTGGTGTTGCACGCCTTGTCGAAGTGGCCGCCGCCGATGACGGCGTCCCCCCACACCTCGACGGTCTGCATGCCCCCGTCGACGGCCTGGTACCACAGCGTCTCGCCGGCCTTCGTGAACGCGCGGATCTCGCCGCCGCGCCCGTCGAGCGCCGCGTACACGCGGTCGCCGGAGACGACGACCTCGCGGGTGAGCACGAACACCTTGGACACGAACCCGGTGTCGACCGCACCGGAAGCCGGGTTCACGGCCCCGAGCTTGCCGTACTTCTTGTCGCCGCCGATCATCGAGAACACGCCGGCGACGTAGAGGCGCCCGTGCCCGGCCTGGAGGTCGCGGACCGCGCCCTCGGACACCGCGGGCGCGAAGGACGTCACCGGGGCGCCGGTGGCGGCGTTGACGGCGGCGAGCCGCGGCTGCGCGTGGCCCCCCACGGTGGTGAACGTCCCTCCGAGGTAGACGGTGGACCCGACCGGTTCGATCGAGTACACCGTGGCGCTCGGCTTGGGCTTCCACGCGGTGTCGAGCTTCCCGGTGCTCAGGCTGAACCGGGCGATGCGGGACATGGCGACCCCGTCGACCTCGGTGAACTTCCCGGCGACGTACAGGTAGCCGCCGCCGGTCTTGAGCTCGTGGACCGTCCCGTTCAGGGCCGGCGCGAACGGCAGCAGCGCCCCGGTGCGGGAGTTCACCGCCGCCAGGTAGGAGCGGTCGGCGAAGGTGCCGTCGGTCTGGCGGGCCCGGGTGAACAGGCCCCCGGAGTAGACGGTGTCGCCGTTGTAGGCGACCTTGACGACCTGGTCGTTGAAGGACGCGGTGGCCTGCGGCAGGTTCGAGTCGACGGCCCCGGCGGGGAGCTGGACGAACAGGAGGGCCGCGAGCAATGCGGAAAGTGTGATCAAACGGCGCATTGCGGCAGTGTTGCACGCATCGGGGACCGCACCGGGGATTCGCGGCGGCGCGTCCGCGAGACCGGGCGCACAGGTCACGCCTGCGGGGGAACTCCAAAGTTGACACGCGCCCGGCCCGATACGCCCCGAGGACACCGGGAACGGGCGAATGCGGTCCCCACCGCCGTTGACCCGCCGTATTACAGTTGAGGTGTGACTTCCTACAAGACCGATCGCGCCCGCGCGGCAGCACAGGCCGCGGACTCGGCCGTGTACGGGCGCCGCCGGTTCGGAGCCGGGTTCTTCCTCGGCCTCGTGATCCTGGTGATCCTCGCCTTCGTCCTGGGCTTCGTGCTCGTCGGCGGCCTCGGCGAGACCCTGCGCGTGCGCCTCGGCGCCACCGCGCTGTCGCTCCTGGTCGCGACCCCGCTCACGTTCGTCCTCGGGTTCTTCGTCGGCATGTTCGGCCGCGTCCGCCGCATGGGCATGGGCATCGTCGTCGGCGCGCTCGTCGGCACCATCGTCCTGGCGGGCCTGTTCCTGCTCCTGCGGTAGCGCCCGAGTGACGCCCTGGTCCGGCGCGCGATAGCGCCGTGCCCCGCCCCGCCCCGCGAACTAAGCTGAGGTCCGCAAGCTTCCGATCCAGTCTTAGAGAGGGGCCGACTGTGCGGATCGCGCGGATCGCTCACCCCACCGGCATGTCGTTCGCAGTCCTCGAAGGGGAGGGGCCCGGGGCCACCGCCGCGGAGATCGAGGGGCACCCGTTCGCGCAGATCAAGCTCACCGGCCAGCGCTGGGCGCTCGACGACGTGCGGCTGCTCGCCCCGATCCTGCCGTCCAAGGTGGTCTGCGTCGGCCGCAACTACGCCGACCACGCCGCCGAGCTGGGCAACGAGGTCCCCAAGGAGCCCTTGATCTTCCTCAAGCCCTCCACCTCGGTCATCGGCCCGGGCGAGGCCATCCGCCTCCCGGCCGTCTCCGACCAGGTCGAGCACGAGGCCGAACTCGCCGTCGTCATCGGCCTGCACGGCGCCCGCAACCTCGACCGCGAGGCCGCCAAGGCCGCGATCTACGGCTACACGTGCGCGAACGACGTGACCGCCCGCGACCTCCAGAAGCAGGACGTCCAGTTCACCCGCGCCAAGGGCTTCGACTCGTTCTGCCCGCTGGGCCCGTGGATCGAGACCGACTGGCCCTCGAACGGCACCGACGTGGCCGATGCGGAGGTCCGCTGCGAGGTCAACGGCGAGGTCCGCCAGCTCGGCTCGACCAAGGACATGGTGTTCGACCCGGCCACGCTCGTCGCCTACGTCTCGCAGATCATGACGCTGATCCCCGGCGACGTGGTGCTCACCGGCACGCCCGCGGGCGTCGACCGGATCCAGGCCGGCGAGACCGTCACGGTCTCCGTCGCCGGCATCGGCACGCTGTCCAACAAGGTGGTCGCCAGTGAGTAACGTCCGCACCCGCTTCTGCCCCAGCCCCACCGGCACCCCGCACGTGGGCCTGGTGCGCACCTGCCTGTTCTCGTGGGGCTACGCCCGCGCCAAGGGCGGCGAGTTCGTGTTCCGCATCGAGGACACCGACGCGGCCCGCGACTCCGAGGAGTCCTACGAGCAGCTGCTCAACGCGCTCTCGTGGCTCGGCATGACCTGGGACGAGGGCCCCGACATCGGCGGCCCCTACGCGCCCTACCGGCAGTCGCAGCGACTCGACGTGTACGCCGACGTCATCAAGCGGCTCCTCGACGGCGGCTACGCCTACGAGGCGTTCTCGACCAACGAAGAGGTCGAGGCCCGCCACCGGGCCGCCGGACGCGACCCGAAGCTCGGCTACGACAACTTCGACCGCGACCTCACCGAGGACCAGAAGGCCGCCTACCGCGCGGAGGGCCGCAAGCCGGTGTTCCGCATGCGGATGCCGAACGAGGACATCGTGTTCCAGGACGCGGTCCGCGGCGAGGTCCGCACGCCCGCGGGCACCGTCCCCGACTACGTGATCGCCCGCGGCGACGGCTCGCCGCTGTACACGCTGACCAACCCGGTCGACGACGCGCTCATGAAGGTCAACATGGTCACCCGCGGCGAAGACCTGATGCCCTCGACGCCCCGCCAGATCGTCATGTGGCGCGCGCTGGTCGACCTGGGCCTGGCCGACGGGGAGCCGGAGTACGCGCACCTGCCGCTCATCGTGGACGAGCGCGGCAAGAAGATGTCGAAGCGCGACCCGCGCTCGAACCTCTTGCAGTACAAGGAGGCCGGGTACCTTCCCGAAGGGGTCCTCAACTACGTGGCGACCCTCGGCTGGTCGATCTCGGGCGACCGCGACACGTTCACGGTGGCCGAGTTCCTGTCGGCGTTCGACCTGCACGACGTCAAGTCGAACCCGGCGCGGTTCGACGAGAAGAAGTTCGACTCGATCTGCGGCGACCACTTCCGCATGACCGACCCCGGCGAGCTCACCCGCCTGCTGCTGCCGCGCCTGCGCGAGGCGGGCCTGATCGGCGAGTCCCCGACTCCTGCCGAGGCGCACGTGTTCGACGTGGCGGTGCCGCTGGTCCAGGAGCGCTGCACGACCCTCTCGCAGGCCGTGGAGATGCTGCGGTTCCTGTTCTGCGGCACCGAGGTCGCGATCGACGAGGACAGCGCGAAGAAGACCTTCAAGGACGACGCCGCCCAGGTCCTCGACGCCTCGATCGCCGCCCTGGAAGGCATCGAATGGACCACCCCGGCGATCGAGGAGGCCCTGAAGGGCGCCCTCGTCGACGGCATGGGTCTGAAGCCCCGCAAGGCGTTCGGCCCGGTCCGGGTGGCGATCAGCGGCAAGACCGTGTCGCCGCCGCTGTACGAGTCCATGGAGCTGCTGGGCGCCGAGGTGAGCCTGGCACGCCTGCGCGCCGCCCGCGCGACGCTCTAAGCGGCGCATGTCAGAGTGCCACCTTCGAAGTGTCACATCTGAAGCGCTACATACGAAAGCGGCCCCGCGCGTCAGCGCGGGGCCGTTCTTCTGTCGATTGCGGGTTCAGCTCGCGGCGTGGAGGAGTGCCGAGAGGTCGGCGCCGGTGAGGTTGAAGACGGGTGAGCTGTCGCTGAGCTTGGAGTCGCGGACGTGGAAGCCATCGTCCGCGCAAGCGGAGAGTTCGACGCAGTCGGAGTTGCCGTCGCTCCCGCTGCGCGTGCTCTTGCGCCAGGACCGGCGAAGTTCGACGCAGCTGGAGTTGCCGTCGCTGCCGCTGCGAATGCTCTTACGCCAGGCGGTCACGTTCTGCATCAAGGAACTCCTCAAGTGGTGTTGCGCGTTTCCAGTTCTTCTTGATGCGCTCATGGTACGCCCGGACCCTCCCCAGCTCCTCGATGCACCAACTGAGGTCGTGGATCTGGGTGTAGACGAACGGAGGGCCAGCGGTGGGACTCGCGTCGGGAACGTAGACGCTGAAGGGTCCACCGAGATTGCTGGGGGTAGCCATCACCCGCAGCTCCCACCCTTCCCGGGCATTGCACTCCCGGAGGTATTCGACCTGCTCGCGCCGCTCTTCCGCTTCAAGGACCTTGAGGTGGAGGAGTGCGAGGTCGGAGCAGATGACGCTCATGCGGTAGGGAGTGCTTCGGCGAGCGAGCTCCCTCTTCCGCTCCTCCTTGAACCGTTCGTCGAACTGGGCTTCGATGTCGCTGGTGCCCTCGGCTTGCTGAACGAGTTTGTTGTAGGCGCGCGTCTGAGCGATCCCGGGTACGAACAGCGGCTCCCACTTCCAAATGGACCCGTAGTGGAGTTCGGCGAGGGCGAGGCACAGGGCGTTCTCGCGGGGTGTCAGTTCGATGTTGCGAGAGCCGCCGTCTACGGCGATGCGGTAGAGGAAGGCTTTGATCTCCTTGCCGATGCCGAGCACGTCGCAGATCTTCTCGACCTGGGAGGAGTGAGGCTTGGACCTGTTCTTCTCCCAGTTGGCGATCGTCGCGGGGGAGACGTTGAGTTCCCTGCTCAGTCCGGCTTGGCTCACATTCCTCCGGAGTCGAGCATCGCGGAACCGAGTGCTCGCGTTCCATTCGGTCAGTGATGAGGGAACCGGCATGGATACCTCCGACGTCCTTGGTGGGAGATTCAGGGTCGCATGGATCGGTCTGTCTTGAAGGATGCCGCTCACCGCAATCTTCTGAGCCCTAAGGGATCACCCTCAATCCTTTGGGGCCTGTCCTTGAGGGTTCCGTTCGGGCGATCCTTGATGTTCCACTATTGAGTTGTGGATTCGGACTGAAGCTCAGGCGATCAGGAGCTTCGGTCGGCGAGGCAGAAGGCAGAAGGCAGAAGGCAGAAGGCAGAAGGCGGAAGGTAGGAGGCAGTAGGTAGGAGGTAGGCGGGGCGGGGTTCTCGTGGCCTGGTTCGCTCCGCTTGAGGTTCAGGCGGTCAGCGACGGAAAGCGGGGATGCCGCGATCGGTCGCGATGCGGGGACCCGGCCGGATCGGGCCCGGCCCGCTCCGGTCCGATTGGCGCTGGCCCGCTTCGACCTGACCTACTTCGGTCCGGCCCATCTCGACCTCGCCCATTTCGGTCCGGCCTTGTTCGGACTGGCCCATTTCGGTCCGGCCCGACTCTCTCCTCGGACCCATTGCGGTCCGACCGGCCCGCTCAGGCCCGCTCCGGTCCGGCTTGCGCGGACCCGCTTCGGTCCAGCCCGACCCGGCCCGCTCAGGCCAGTTCCGGCCCGGCTCGCGCGGACCCGCTCCGGTCCAGCCGCCTGACCCGGCCCACTCGGGCCCGCTTCGATTCAACCCCGCCCGCTCTGGCCGACTTCGGTTCGGCCCACCTCGGTCCAGCCCGACCCGGTCCGCTCTGGCCCGCTTCGGCCCCGGCCCAGCTTGCTCGGGCCCACATAGGCCCGGCCCACTTCGGTCGACCCGGTCCGCTCTGGCCGACTTCGGTCCGGCCCACCTCGGTCCAGCCCGGCCGGCCTGCTCTGGCCCGTTTCGGCCCGGCCCGGCTTGCTCGGGCCCACATAGGCCCGACCCGCTTCGGTCCGACCCGGCCCGCTCTGGCCGACCTCGGCCCGGCCCATCTCTGCCGACCAACTCCGCTCTGCCCGATCCTCTCGAACCTCTGGATCCTTTCGCTCTTCTCGGTCTTCTCGCTCGCCTTGGTCGGGTTGGCGTGCTGCGGCGTGCATCGCCGGATTGAGCCGGTACTGATGCGGCCGTTGCGGATTACTTGTCTGGCCTGGCATCGTGTGGCTCTCCTTTCTTGTCTCTTGTCTCTTGTCTCTTGTCCACGTTCCCTGTCCGCATCGCAAGCGGCGCTTCGTGGGATCCGAGATCTCCCGGCAATGGGCGATGCTCCGATCCGCATCGCGGGGCTTTCTCTCCTGCCCGTGCTGCGGTACCGCGATGCTGCACTACTGAGCTGTTGCGGTGCTCTGGCGCTGCGGCGCTGCGGCGCTGCGGCACTGCGGTGCTGCGGGGCATCTCGATCGCCGCGTTGTTCCGGCGGTCGAAGGGCGCCTACTGCTACTGCTACTGATCCGCCACCGGATCGGGATGCAAGGAGCCGTTCTCTTTGCAGGGGATCCCGCCCAGTGGTTGGCGTCCCTCATGCGCATCGTGCCGCGTGAGCGTTGCCCGCCCTGGTAGCCCGCATACTCCGCTGAGTCCGCGTTGCATTGCGAATGGTCGTCGGTGGGTGTTCGTGTGGTGCAGCGGCGTGGTGTGCGGTCCGCTGGTGGTGCCTTGTGCCTCGTTCTGAGCACTTGCTCCCCGGAGCGAGGGGATCCCGCCCGGAGGTCTTCCACTTCCTAGCGGCCTTTGCGTCAGGCGGGAGGTGGAACCCGATGGCACGTGGGGATGAGACCCGCCCGACCGCCCTGCGCGGTACGGGGTTCTCGAAACCAGTCAAAGGTACGGTCCCGGCCAGAGGCTTGTCTTAGTCTGCTTACACCTGCCGCCGAATGTACTAATTCCGTGTCCCTGTGCGTACATCAATTGTCTCACCTGCATCAGGGGGTGTCATCACTCAATCGAGTGGTAAATCTTCAGCCTGGCTTCAGGTTCGGTTGCGGCCCAACAGATTTCGCCCGCCCCCCGCGCTCGGGCGTGCCTCACACCTCCTATTTCGCACTCGGGGCGTGCCTCACAAGTCCCGCCCCGACATCGGCGCCCAGGCCGCGAGGCCGTGTCACCTCGGGACCGCGCCACCGCAAGTCCATGCCGCCGGGAGACCGCATCGGACCCCGCCGCCGCGAGCCCCGCTACCGCGAGGCCGCATTCGACGCCGCCCATCCGCCCACCCCTCCGTCGCCGCCCGCTCGAACCCCGCCCGAACTCCACCCCTCACCCGCCGCATCACCTGCGCCCCAGTCGATCCCGAGCGCCGCAACCCATGACCCATCCGCGCACTTCTACTACTATGCAATGCATGGTACTGTGTAACGCGTGGACCGATCGCAACTGCTCAAAGGACTGCTCGACATCATCGTGCTGCGCGTCCTCGACAACGAGGACGGCTACGGCTACGAGATCCTGCACCGCCTGCGCAAGGCCGGGTTCGACGACCTCGGCGACGCCTCGGTCTACGGCACCCTCCGGCGCCTCTACCGGGCCGGCTACCTCTCCACCTATGTCCAGCCGAGCGAGTCGGGGCCGCACCGCAAGTACTACTCGCTGACCGAACCGGGCCGGAAGTACCTCCGCGAGATGCGCGACGCCTGGGAAGACGTCAGCACCAAGATGCGGCACCTGTTCGACGTTCCCAAGAAGGGCTGAGTCCATGACCGAATCCCCCCGGCGCACGGAGATCGCGGCCTACCTGGTCGCCGTGGAGCGCCACCTGAGCGACCTGCCCGAACCCGTCCGCGAGGACCTGCTGTCCGACCTCGACTCCCACCTCGCCGAGGTCGTCGCCGACCTGGCCCCGGGCACCACCCTCGTCGACCTCCTCGGCAGCCCCGAGTCCTACGCCCGCGAGCTCCGCGAGACCGCCGAGACCGAACGCGAGGAGGCCGGCGCCCGCATGCGCCGCCGCTTCCGCGAGACCGTCGAGCCCCTGGTGTCGCGTACCCGCGCCGCGGCCGACCGCTACGCCGCGAGCACCGGCCACACCGACGCCGCCGACCTCGCCGCACGCCTGCGCCCCGGCTGGTGGGTCGCGCGCGGCGTCCTCGTCGCCGCCCTGTTCGTCTACTGGCTCTCGGCGGCGCAGTACGGCGTCACCGGATTCCGAGTCCTCGGCTCGCTCCCCGGCCTCATCCTGCTCACGGCCGCAGTGCTCTTCGGCGCCTGGGCCTCACTGCGCATCGGCGCGAAGTCCCTCGAATGGGGCCGCGACCGCCGCCGCTGGACCGCCGCCGCCGGACTCGCGATCCTCGCGATATCGGCCTACCAGTTCGCGTGGTTCCTCGGCGTCCCGCAGGTCGAGTACGTCGAGACCGACTACAGCGGCGGCGCCACCGACGTCGGCGACGTCTACGTCTACGACGCGGACGGCCAACTGCTCAGCGACGTCTACCTGCTCGACGAGTACGGCAACCCGATCGAGCTCGGCGACCCCTGGACCTGCACGGACGAGTACGGCCAGCCGATGGCCACCTACGACGTGGACTACGGCTACCAGTACCCGCTGTGCAGTGTCGGCGGCCGACTCCCGCTGGAGGACCCGTCCACCGCGGAGCCGACCGCCTCCGAGACCCCCATGGAGTCCGAGCCGGCCACCACCCCCGAACCCGACCCGACCGCGAGCGCCGAGCCGACCGCCGACACCTCGGCCTCCGAGGTCCCGACCACCCCCGAAGAGTCCGCCACGAGCTGACCACGCGCACCACCGGCCCCGCCCGCACCAGGGCGGGGCCCTTCCGTTGCCCGGTGTGACATTGCTCTCGGTGGACCTAAGTGGAAGAAAGACGGAGCGCCCCGGCCACCGTCAATGGGCCGTTCGGAGGAGGGCGCGGGCCGCAGTTCCCGACCTATCCGGCACACGCCGCGATACTCCCGCTATCGGGCGAGACGGGCACGCAATGCGTTCCGGTACAGGCGGCGATGTGCCGTAATGTCGCCGTTACCGAGCGGTACGGCGGCGGCGTTTCGCGCTTCTAGGGTTACCCCCGATGTTTACCCGACTGAAGACGACCCGAGCCAAGCACCGCGCCGCAGAGCGCCGCCCCGGCGGCCTCCGGCACGTGGTGCGCACCCGGGTGTTCGTGTCCTCGGCCGCCGTACTGCTCGCAGTCGGCTCGGCCAGCAGCGCGAGCGCCGCGATCATCGCGACCGACGACCCCACCGCCGAGGAGCAGCTGGCCGAGCAGATCGTCGCCGACGCCGGCACTGCCGACCGCCAGTGGGACGACGTCGCGTCGATGGACAGCATCCTGCCCGAGAAGGCCGAGGCCGCTCCTGAGACCGCACCGTCCGCACCGGCCGAGGTCCCGGTCGAGGAGGAGCCCCCCGCCGAGGAGGCCGCCCCCGAGGAGGAGTCCTCGGGCCCCAGCGTCGACATCTCGGCCGAGTGCTCCGACTACTCCGGCAACCAGGCCATCGGCTGCACCATGACCCTCGACGCCGGCTACGACATGGGCGAGTTCCAGTGCCTCGTGGACCTGTGGAATCGCGAGTCGGGCTGGGACGAGACCGCCTACAACTCCGGCTCCGGCGCCTACGGCATCCCTCAGTCGCTCCCAGGCGACAAGATGTCCGCCAACGGCGACGACTGGGAGACCAACCCGGCCACCCAGATCGCCTGGGGCCTGGACTACATCGACGGCCGCTACGGCAGCCCGTGCGCCGCATGGTCGCACAGCGAGTCCAACGGCTGGTACTGAGAACCGCATACGCTCGACACACCTGCGAACCCGGAGTTCGCTGACCCAGGAAGGCCCCGGTGCTTGAGCACCGGGGCCTTCCGTCACGTCTCAGGGCCTCAGCGGCCCGTCTCCATCGACGCCGCCCGCACCGACCGCAGCAGCAGCCGCGGATCGCCGAGCATCCGCTTCAGGCGCCGCTCCAGCCCCGCGATCGGCGTGAGGTTCTGCGGGGCCCTGGCGTCCTTGTGCGCGGCCGAGCCCAGCGGCGGCAGCGCCGCCGCCGTGGCGTCCGCCAGCGCGATCGCCGCCTCCTCCGTCAGGTCGTCCGACGCCTCCAAGCGCGCGATGCCGCTCCAGCCGCGGTTGCTCGTCCCGGGCAGACGCAGGTACCACGTGTACCGGGGCCACCCGGAGACCAGGTGGAACACCGGCGTGCGCTGGCCGGGGGCCAGGCGCTCGACCACGGCGTTCTGCTCGCCCTGGAGGTAGGACCGGTGGTGGCTCTTGATGTAGCCCACCGAGTTCGAGAGCTGGTCGCGCCCGCGCAGGGGCCCGTCGAGGACCGCCAGCTCCGCGTCCATCGCCACCATCGAGGCGACCTTGGCCTCCAGCTCGGTCATCTTCCGCTGGGCGGCGGCGATGAGCTCGCCCGGGTCGGCGGACTCGACCTCGCAGTGCGGGTAGCGCCCGAAGTCCGCGCCGGGGTCCACGGCCGAGAACAGGCCGCGCTCCACGTCCGCCTCGGCCACGGCCGAGACGTGCCCGTCGAGGTCGCAGGCGACCGCGCCGGCGGCCCAGGAGACGCACAGGCCGGGCCAGCGCTCGCCCCGGTGCCCGTCGGTGTCGTCGAGCAGTTCCACGCGGGCGTCGATGCGGCGCACCCCGTCGACCACGACGAGGCGGCGCGGGCCCTTCGCGGGCGCGTCGATCGGCCGCCAGTCCTCGGGGTCGAGTTCGACCTCGGTCCGCACGGTGCCGCCGGAGCGCGTGGGCGACTCCGGGTTGTCGGCGAAGGACGGGTCCCAGGCGTCGACGGTGATCTGCAAGGCGCACCCGCTTTCCGGTCGATTGCGGCCCAGCCTACTTCGCGCCGTCGAGGTCCATGGGCCCCATGGGGGTCCGGGCCGGGACCGGGTCCCGGCCCGGGGCCTTCAGGCCGCGATCTCGGTGACGAGACCGGTCTCCAGCGAGTACACGGCCCCGACGACCGTGAGCGCGCCGTCGGCGACCAGTTCGGCCAGGTTCGGGTGCTCCTTGAGCGCCTGGACGGTGAGCAGGACGTTCGCGGCGATCATCGCGTCGACGGGGTCGCCGGACTCGGTCCTGGCGGCCTCGTAGGCCGGGGTGAGCGAGGCGACGATCTCGGGGAGTGCGTACCCGTGGTCCTCGGCCTCCTCGCCCGCGTCCGCCGCCGCGAGCGCGTCGTGCGCGGCGGTGACGGCGCCGCACTTCTGGTGCCCGAGGACGACCAGGAGCGGGGCCTCCAGGGCGGCCGGGCCGTACGAGACCGACTCGGAGACGAGCGGGTCGAAGGTGTTCGCGGCGGTCCGGGTGACCATGAGGTCGCCGACGCCGGTGTCGAAGACCAGTTCGGGGGCCACGCGGGAGTCGACGCACGTGAAGACCGCGGCGCGCGGCGCCTGGCCCTCCACGAGCGCTTCCCGGGTGTCGGTGTCGGTGCCGGGGTGGACGGGTTCGCCGTCGGCCCAGCGCTGGTTGCCCTCCAGGAGGGCGTCCCAGATCTCCTCGGCGGTCTCCAGGCCCTTGAGGTCGGGGACCTCGGGGGTGGCGGAGGCGGTCTCGGAGGCGGCCGCGCCGCCGGAGTCGGCGGCGCAGGCGTCGAGGGCGAGGAGGAGCGCGGCGCCGGCGCCGACGGCGCCGGCCCCGGTGAGGAGCCTCCGGCGGGTGCCGGAGATATGCGTGGTATTCATACGTTCTGCTTACGCCTCGGAGCTGGGCGGCGTATCGACGCGGGCGTCCGTTGTGCCCCTTGGCATACGGGCGTCAAGATTCCGTATGGAAACCGCGGGTGCGGCCCGCCCGCGCCGCCGGGAGCGCGGTCAGGACCAGGTCTTCTCCACGTGGGAGCCCTTGGCGTCCTTGGTGATCCGGAACCGCACCGGCACCCGCTCGGCCAGCTCCGCCACGTGCGTCACCAGGCCCACCGTGCGCCCGGCCGACAGCGTCAGCGCCTCCAACGTGGTCGCCACGGCGTCGAGCGTCTCCGGGTCGAGCGTGCCGAAGCCCTCGTCCAGGATGATCGACTCCAGGCTCGCCCCGTGCCGCGCCAGGCTCGCGAGCTGGTCGCTCAGCGCGAGCGCCAGCGACAGCGAGGCAGCGAATGTCTCGCCGCCCGACAGGCTCCGCGCCGGACGGGCCATGTCCGCGTCGTGGTGGTCGACCACCCAGAAGTCCTGGTCCCGGTAGATGAGGTCGTACTGGCCCGCGGTGATCTGGTTGAGCATGACCGTCGCGCCCGCCACGAGCTCGTCCAGGGCCTCCGACAGCAGCCACTCCATGAACCGCCGCGCCTCCAGGTGCGAGGCGAGGGCCTTGGCGATCTCGGCCTCGTGCGCGAAGCGCCGCGTCTCGGCCTCCAGGTCCACGCGCTGGCGGCGGGCCTCGGCGAGGCGGGCCGAACCGGCGCGGGCGGTCTCGACGGCGGCGGCGTGGCGGCCGACGTAGTCGCCGCCCCCGCCGGTGCGCGGGACGTCGATGTCGAACTCGCCCAGCGCCATCCGCAGTTCGCTCCGGAGGGTCCCGGCGCGGCCGTCGAGACCGGTCAGCTCGGTGCGGGCCGCCTCCCGCTCGCTCGCGGCCCGCTCCAGCGACGCCTTCGCCCAGTCGACGAGCGCTTCCCAGCTCGCGGCCAGGTCGTCCCCGGCCGCGGGCGGCGCGAGCACCGCGACCTGGTCGCGGGCGTGCTGGAACTCCTTCCAGGCGCGCTGCTGGCGCTCATCGGCGGTCTGCTTGCGCTTCTCGGCCTCGCGCAGGGCCCGCCGCGCGGCCTTGAGCGCGGCGCTGGTCCCGGCGAGCTGCTGGCGGGCCTCCTCCGAGGACGACCGCCGGGCCTGGAGCGCGGGGGGCTCCTCGACGCCTTCGAGGCGCTTCTTCAGCCGCCCCTCGGCCAGGCGCAGCTCGGTCAGCCGCTCCTCGTAGTTCTCCAGTTTGGTCTGGAGCGCGACCACGCCGGCCTGCGCGTCCCGGTGCTCGATCGTCGCGGTGCGCGAGGCTTCCTCGGCCTGCTGCATGGACTCCGAGAGGTCGTGCTCGGGCACCGTCTCGACCGGGCGGTCGCAGACGGGGCACTCGTCGCCGACGGCGAGCCCGGCGCGGAGTGTCCCGGCGAGCTCGGCCATCCGGACCTTGTGGAGGGACGCGTGCTGGATCTCGACCTCCTCGCCGGCGGCCTCCTCCAGCTCCTTCGCCTCGGCGAACTGGTCGCGCAGCTCCTCGGTCAGCTCCAGGCCGGTCTTCAGCTTCGACTGCGTCTCGGCGAGTTCGGCCCACGCCTTGAGCTGGCGCTCGATGAGCCCCAGGTCGAGGCCGTCGAGTTCGGCGCGCAGCCGCTCGTCCTCGGTCTCGGTCGCCTCCACTTCGGCGGCCTTCGCGGTGACGGCGGCCGCGGCGTCGGACACCTGCGCGGCGATGTCGGCAACCCCGTCGGGGCGCTTGATGTACGTGAGCGACGCCAGGTTCGCCTCGGCCTCGGCCAGGCGCCGCCGGGCCGACTCGACGGCGGCGGCGAGCCCGTCGAGGGCGTTCGCCTTGTCGCGCACCGGCTCGGTGAGCTTCTCGAGCTGCACGACCCGCTCGGCCGCTGCCGCGAGCTCGGCGTCGGCGACGGCCGGGACCCGCGCGAGCTGGGCCTCCAGGGTCCTCATCGCGGTGGTCGCCGCGTCGCGCTTGGCGCCCGCGAGCTGCTGCACCCGCCGGTACACGCTGTGCCCCAGCAGGTTCTCCAGGATCTTGCGCCGGTCGGCGGGGGAGGCGTGCAGGAACTCCGCGAACTCGCCCTGGGGGAGGAGCACGCACTTGGTGAACTGCTCGAACGGCAGCCCGATGACGCGCTCGGCCGCGTTCGAGACCTCGCTGGGACTGCCCGCGAGGGCCCGCCCCAGGCCCTCGACCAGCGCCTCGTCGTCGGCCGGGTCGACCCCGTCCGGCAGCTGCTCCAGTGCGGCCGTGGTGGTCTTGACCTTCCCGTTCCGGTCCCGGCGCAGGATCCGCGTCGCCACGTAGTGGGTGCCGGCGGCGGCGAACACGAGCCGCACCCGGCCCTCCACCGCGGACGGCGCGAGGGCGTTCTGCGTGGTGTTCACCCGCCAGCGCGGCGTGCGCCCGTACAGCGCGAAGCAGATCGCGTCGAGCACGGTGGACTTCCCGGCCCCGGTGGGCCCGGTGAGCGCGAAGAAGTCCACGTCGGTGAAGTCGAAGGTCTCGGCGCCGGTGTAGGACGCGAAGCCGTTGAGGTCGAGCCGGATCGGACGCATCAGACCTCCTCGGCGACGGTCTGGGTGTCTTCGTAAAGCTGCGAGAACAGCTTCGCCACGGCCGGGTCGTCGTGGCCGTTCTCGGTCAGGTACGCGCCGAACAGCTCCCCGGGGCTGCGTCCGGAGCGCCGCTCGCGCGGCTCGGACCGATCCAGGCGCATGACCGGGTCGATGTGGATCTGGACGGCGTTGGGGAACAGGTCGGCGACCTCGCCGCGCAGCCCGGCCCGCGCGGGCTCGGTCACGAAGACCCGCAGCCACGCCTGCTCGTCCGGTTCGGCCTTCGCGAGCTGCTCCAGGTTCCCGCGGACGGTCTGGAGCGGCACGGCCGCGGTGAGCGGCACGGTCCGCACCTTCGCGGGCACGCCCGCGCTGACCTCGACGATCGCGACGCCGGGGGTGTGGTCCTCCTCGCCGAAGTCGACCGCGAGCGGCGCGCCGGAGTACCGGATCGGGCACGGGCCGTTGATCGCCTGCGCCCGGTGCAGGTGCCCCAGGGCCACATAGGAGGTCGTGGGCGGGAAGATCGCTGCGGGCACGGCGTAGTCGGCGACGGTGTGCACCTCGCGCTCGCCGCCGCCGACCTTGCCGCCGACCACCGTCAGGTGCCCGGTGAACAGGTTGACGGTGTCGGCCGCGAAGTCCTGCGTGAGCGCGGCGACGAGGCGGCGCAGGTGGTCGGCGTAGTTCGCCTCGGCTCCGGCCGCGCCGAGCTCGAACAGCTCGGCGGCGCGCACGGCGTGGCGCTGGGCGATGAACGGCAGGGCCGCGCACTTCCACCGCTCGCCGTCCTTCGTCTCGCCGGTGACGACGTGGTCGGCGGCCTTGCCGAGGCTGCCGCGCAGGTGGATCCCGGCCGCGTGGGCCCAGGCCCGCAACGCTTCGAGGGCCTTGCCGTTGTCGTGGTTGCCCGCGACGACGACGACCTCGGCGCCGGTCCCCTGGAGCGCCGACAGGGCGGTGAACAGGAGCTTCTGGGCGTCGCTGGAGGGCGACGCGGTGTCGAACAGGTCCCCGGCGACGATGACGAGGTCGACGGCCTCCGCCCGGGCGACCTCGACCATCTGCCGGAAGACCGCGCGCTGCTCGTCGAGGCGCGGGCGCCCCTTCAAGGTGACGCCCACGTGCCAGTCGGACGTGTGGAGAATGCGCAAGATGTTGCCCCCCTCTGGGCGGAGTTCGCGAGCCCTGGGCGGGCTCAGAACGGAATGTCGTCCTCGTCGTCGCCGGCGAGGTCGAAGGGGTCGACCTTGGCGGTGGCGGAGAGCGCCCGGCCCGACCGCGACGCGGCGGCCGGGGCGGACCCGGCCTCGGCGGGGCGGGTGGCCCAGGCGGGGAACGGGAAGTTCACCACCAGCGGGACCGGCAGTTCGGGCTGCGCCACGAACATGGTGCCGGGCTTGGCCATGAGCACGCGCATGCGCTGCGCCTGGGTGAGGAACCCGTACTCGGGCCGGGTGGCCTCGGCCGCGTCGAGGCGGCCGACGACGCGGATCGCGGAGTTCGACGCGATGCGCCGCTCCACTTCGGACGCGGTCTGCTGGGCGCCGATGAGGATGACCCCCAGGGACCGGCCGCGTTCGGCGATGTCGAGCAGGATGTCCTTGATCGGACTGGTGCCCTCGCGCGGCGCGTACTTGTTCAGCTCGTCGAGCACGACGAACTGGAGCGGCCGGGCGGTGCCGGCCTTCTCCTTGCGCTCGAACTCGCTGCGCAGCACCACGCCGACGACGAACCGCTGCGCCCGGTCGGGCAGGTTGTGCAGGTCGACCACCGTCACCTGCGCGTCGGAGGACAGGGCCGCGCCGCGCGGCGGCAGGTCGCCGCGGATGAGGCGGCCGATGTCGCGCCCGGAGGCGATGAGCCGGCGGATGAACGCGTTGACGGTGCCCAGGCCGATCGCCGATCCGGCCCACTCGGTGCGGGTCTCGTCGTCGGCGAGGCGCTCGCACACGAGGTCGACGAGGTCCCGGTAGCTGGTGAGCAGCCGCCCGTCGACGCTGATCGCGCCGTTGTCCTTGGGGCGGGCCTCCTTGCGCAGCCGGGCCGCGACCTGGTGGACGACCATCGTGTACTGCTGGCGGTCGTCGTCGCCGTCGGCGAACACGAACGGCAGCAGGTTGAGCTGGCAGAACTCGGCGAGCGTCCAGTAGAACGCGTCGACGCCGGTGGACCGGCACGCCACGTCCGGGACGCCGTTGGAGTCCCCTTCGCGCGGCGGCGCGAGCACCTCCACGGACTTGAACGCGCCGGGCTCCATGCCCAGGCGCCGGTACGAGTCGCGGACCGTCTCGTCGATCTTGGTGTTGTCGTGGTCCAGGAGCAGCAGGTCCTCGCCCTTGACGTTGAAGATGAGCGCCTTGGTGTTCGCGGCCTCCGCGCCCAAGGCGCCGGAGTGGAGCAGCGAGTACAGCATCCAGGTCGCGAACGAGGTCTTCGTGGCCACACCGGAGATACCGGAGATCGAGACGTGCGCGCCCCGGGTGCCGTCGAGGAAGTCCGGGTTCAGGAACACCGGCTGGCCGTCCCGCGAGAACCCAAGAGGCACTTGGCGTGCCATGCCGTCGAAGTACAGGGCCCGGTCGCGGTCCTCGCCGGTGGCGCGCTGGACCTCGGCGCCGGGGCGCGGGGGCACGAACACCTCGGGCTCGACGCGCGTCACCGTGACCTCGGCGGCCTCCTGCACCTGCGCGGGGAGCAGGCCCCCGGCGATGTCGAACACGTCGGAGTCGAACTGGGCCCCTTCATGGCGGCTGCGCACCGCGGTGACCACGCCGGAGATGCGGACCGTGCCGACCCCGGGGACCTGCCGCTCGGTGGTGAGCACGTCGTCGAGCTGCGCGTACGCCTCCGGGCCGACGCCGACCCAGAACGACAGGGGCGTCGCGTCCTCCGTGCCGAGCACGCGGCCCACCGAATCACTCATCGGTCGATCCTCGCACGTAGCGCAGGATGAGGTCGTCCCCGGCTTCGAGGACGTGTCGCAGGCGAAGCCGCCTCGCGACCGAGGACTCGTGCCCCTCCGCGATCCGGTACGGCCCGCCGCCCACCAGCAGCGGCGACAGCGTCAGGTCCAGTTCGTCGACGAGGTCGGCCGCCACGAGGTCCCCGAACAGGTGCGGCCCGCCCTCGCAGAGGATCTGCCGCAGGCCCCGCTCGCGCAGCGCGGCGACCGCCGCGGTCAGGTCCACCCAGTTCGTGCCCGTCTGGATCACGTCGGCGACCTCCCGGAACGGCGCGACCCGCTCCTCCTCCAGGCCCCCCGGGCACAGCAGGATCGGACGCCGCGGCGCCTCCGCGAAGATCGCCGCCCCCGGATCGAGGGCCGCCGTTCGCGTCACGATCGCCATCACCGGCACCTCGGGCAGCCCCTGCGCCCGCCGCCACGCCATCCGGTCCTCGGAGAGCACCAGGCGGCCGTACCCCTCGGCCCGGACCGTCTGCGCCCCGGCCACGAGCACGTCGCACCGGGCCCGCAGGACCTTGAAGACCCGCTTGTCGGCTTCACCCGAAAGGGACCCCGACAGGCCCCCCAGGGTCGCCGCGCCGTCGGCGCTGGACACGAAGTTCACCCGCAGCCAGTCCGGCTCGGGCGGCGCGTACGCCTCGTAGACCTCGTCGTCGGTCAGTTCATCGAGTTCTCGGTACCGCAGCTCTCCCACCGCCAAAAGGTAGCCCACCCGTCCGACAGCGGATTCCCCGAACTCGGCCCGCCGCACCGCGCGATCCGTAAACTCATTCGCGTTGTGTCTTGACGCGATCACTGATCGTGACGTGTCGCCATCCGGCGCAACCGCATCCGAACGAAGGAGACCACGATGCCCACTGCACGACGGATCACCACCGCACTCGCCGCCGCCGGGGCCGCGGCCCTCGCCGCCACCGCCCTCACCGGCGCCGCGGCCGCCGCCGCGCCCCTCACCGAGGCCGGCACCTGCGAAGAGAACCACGTCTGCATGTGGGAGGACGCCGGCTACGGCGGCGACAAGTGGGTCAACTGGCAGCCCTCCGGCACCGGCCAGATCTTCGAGATCGGCGGCTGGAACGGCGACAACGAGATCAGCTCCGCCCTCAACCGCACCGGCTACGCGATCGTCGTCTACGCCGACGACGGCGCCCAGGGCGCCTCGTACTGCATCCACGCCTACCAGCCCATCCAGAACTTCAAGGAAGTGGGCTTCAACGACGACGCCGAGAGCCTCATGACCCAGGGCTCCTGCTGACGGCCGCGGCCTGGCGGCGGCCCGCCGCCGTCAGGCCCCCAGCACCCGCTCCAGGTACGCGTTCGCGAAGCGCCGCTCCGGGTCCGCCTCGTCCCGCACCCGCCGGAAGTCCTCGAAGTGCTTGTACCGCCGCGACAGCTCCGCCGCCCCCAGCGTGTGCATCTTCCCCCAGTGCGGGCGCCCCTCCGCCGCGTCGAACACCGCCTCGCAGTTCCGGAAGTACGGCACGTGGTCGTGCCCCCGGAACTGGTGCACCGCCACGTACGCCGTCCGCCGCCCCTGCGCCGTCGACAGCCAGATGTCGTCGGCCGCCGCGAACCGCACCTCCACCGGGAACGACACCGTGTGCCCCTCCCGCTCCACCAGCGCCTTCAGCTCCCGCAGCACCGTCGGCAGCGCCTCCCGCGGCAGCGCGTACTCCATCTCCCGGAACACCACCGACCGCGGCGACGTGAAGATCCGGTGCGACACGTCCGTGTACTCCCGCGCGCTCCACACCCGCCCCGCGATCCGGTTCAGCCGCGGCACCATTCCCGGGAACCGCACCCCCACCCGGTTGCTCGCCGAGAACAGCGTGTTCTCCGTGAACCCCTCGTTCCACCAGTACGACAGGCGGCTCGGCGCCCGGCCCCGCTCCGACATCGCGTGCCGGTTGTTCCGCTTCGTCAGCGTCCGGTCCGTGTGCGGGAACCAGTAGAACTCGAAGTGGTCGTTCTCCGCCACCAGCTCGTCCAGGCCCCCCAGGACCGCGTCCAGCCGCTCGGGCCGCTCGACCGCGTGCAGCCGGAACGCCGGCACGCATTGGAGCGTCACCTCCGCGATCACCCCCACCGCCCCGAGCCCCAGCCGCGCCGCCGCGAACAGCTCCGGCCGCTCGAACTCCGTACACTGCACGGCCTCGCCGTTCGCCAGTACCAGCTTCACGCCCTTGACCTGCCACGCGAACCCCCGGTACCGGTCGCCCGTGCCGTGCGTCCCGGTCGAGATCGCCCCCGAGATCGTCTGCCGGTCGATGTCGCCCATGTTCTCCAGCGCCAGCCCGTGCGCGTCCAGAACCTGGTTCAACCGCCACAGCGGCATCCCCGCCTCCACCGTCACCAGCCCCGACCTCGGGTCCACCGACACCACCTCGTCGAGCCCGCCCATGTCGATCCGCACCCCCTCAGGCACCGCGATCGCGCTGAACGAGTGCCCCGCGCCCACGGCCTTGACCCGCAGGCCGTCCCCGCCCGCCGCGACCACCGCGGCCGACAGCTCCTCGACGCCCTCCGGACGCACGGTCCGCACCGGCTCCGCGGCCTCGGTGCCCGACCAGTTCTGCCAGCGCGCGTTCTCGACGACGGGGGTCCCCATGGCGGCGGTCCTTCCAACGACTCTGTTGAATACGAGGTGTACTTCACGGTAGCTTTCATCTAACCCCACTTGACCTGCGGAAGGGAAGACGCATGGGACACCAGGGAGGAACGCGCTCGCCAGGGGCCGCCGCCAACGGCGGCGCCGACCAGCGGTTCGGGGTCCTCGACCGCGCCACGGCCGGCCTCCAGCCGCCGTTCGCCGCCGTCGACCTCGACGCCTTCGACACCAACGCGGCCATCCTGCGCCGCAACGCGATCGGCAAACCGCTCCGGCTCGCCAGCAAGTCCCTGCGCTGCCGCGCCCTCATGCGCCGCGCCCTCGCGCAGCCCGGCTTCAAAGGCGTCCTCGGGTTCACGCTCCCCGAGGCCCTGTGGCTGGCCGGCGCCGACGAGCACGGGGAGTTCGGCGACATCGTCGTCGCCTACCCGACCGCCGACACCGACGCCCTGCGCGCACTCGCCGCCGACGACGGACTCGCCCGCCGCATCACCCTCATGGTCGACTCGGTCGAGCACCTCGAGTTCCTCACCCGCCACGTCGACCCGCACCCGTCGCGGCCCCTGCGCCTGTGCCTCGAACTCGACGTCTCCCTCGAACTCCTCGGCGGCCGCCTCCACCTCGGGTCCTTCCGGTCCCCGGTCCGCACCCCCGACCAGGCCCTCGACATGGCCCACGAGATCGACAAGCGCCCGGGCGTCACCCTCGTCGGCATCATGGGCTACGAGGGCCAGATCGCGGGCGTCCAGGACGCCTACAGCGCCGCGTCCCTCAAGGCCCCCATCGTGCGGCTCATGCAGACCATCTCCAAAGCCGAGCTCGCCGAGCGCCGCGCCGAGGCCGTCGCCGCCGTCCGGCGCGTCACCGACCTCGAGTTCGTCAACGGCGGCGGCACCGGCTCGGTCGCCTCCACCGCCGCCGACCCCTCGGTCACCGAGATCGCCGCCGGCTCCGGGCTCTACTCCCCGGCGCTGTTCGACGGCTACCGCTCGATCCGGCCCCTCCCGGCCGCGTACTTCGCGCTCCCGGTGGTCCGGCGCCCCAAGCGCGGCATGGTGACCGCGCTCGGCGGCGGCTGGATCGCCTCGGGCGTGCCCGGCCCCGACCGGCTCCCCAAGCCGTCCTTCCCCGGCGGGCTCCGGTACGTCAAGACCGAGGGCGCCGGCGAGGTCCAGACCCCGCTGCGGGGCCGCGCGGCCGACGCGCTGGCGATCGGCGACCGGGTGTGGATGCGCCACGCGAAGGCCGGCGAGCTGGCCGAGCGGGTGAACACGATCCACCTCGTGCGGCGCGGAGAGGTCGTGGACGAGGTCCCGACGTACCGCGGCGAGGGCCACGCGTTCGTCTGAGCCGCAACGCGACAGGGCCCGGCAGGAGTGATCCCGCCGGGCCCTGTCACGTCGCGCTAGTCGTCGCGGCCGCCGCCGCCCCCGCCGCCGGGGCCGCCTTCTTCCTCATTGGTGCACAGCCCCATCCACTCGGAGATCGGGTCGCACTCCTCCCCGCCGCCGCCGGGCTGGTGCGCGGCGGCGCAGCGGGTGTCGGCCGCGCCGGTCGGGGTGGCGCAGTAGGCGCTGTCGGCGTCGATCGTGCCGTCGTCGTTGACGATGTCGTCGACGATGGCGCTGCCCTGGGGTTCGGCCTGGGTCCAGTCGACCCGCTCGTACTCCTTGGCCTCGATCGCGCCCTCCATGAACTGCTTCCAGACCGGATAGCTCAAGGTGCCACCGAAGACGTTGTCGGTGCCGCCGTCCTTGTTCAGCAGCGGCGCGGACTCGGCGGTGGCGTTGCCGACCCACGCGGCGATGCTGAGCTGCTTGATGGCGCCGACGTACCAGGTGTGGGCGTTGGCGTCGTCGAAGCCGTCCCAGTTCGCCTCCCACGTACCGGTCTTGCCGGTGTACGGGTGGTCGATCGCGCCGCCGTCGCCGTCGATCTCGGAGCCGACCCACTGGAGGTTGCGGGCGATGCTCGCGTCCATGGCCTGGGTCTCCTCCAGACCGCGGATCGTGGGGACCTCGTTGCCGTCGCGGTCGAGGACCTTCTCGACGAAGTGCGTCTCGTTGTAGACGCCGTCGTTCGCGATGGTCGCATACACGGTCGCCATGTCCTTGACGGAGGTCGGGAACTGCCCGAAGCCGATCTCGTAGTCGAACGGGGCGCGGGTGTCGTCGAGGTTGAGCGGGGTGCGGACCGCGTTGCCGTCGTCGTCGTAGCCGTTGACCGAGGCGAGCGGGTCGATGTTGCCGTTGGCGTCGGTGACGTACCCGCCGTCGGCCTCCACGGTGTTGTGCACCGTGTAGGTGATGGTGCCGTCGTCCTCGATGTAGAACCGGTAGATGTCGCCCGAGGAGGTGGCCTGCATGGTGCGCAGGCCCATCCTGATGGCGGTCTCCAGGACCGTGGTGGCGCCGTACTTCTCGGCGATCGCGTACATCGGGGTGTTGCGGGAGTCGCGGACGGAGTCGGTGAGCGTCTTGTCGATGTTCTCGGTGCGCCCGGCGTTGCTGACGGGCCCGGCGTCGCCGCGGGCCTCGAACTCGCGGGGCGAGTCGGAGTTCCACCACGAGTCGATCGAGGCGCCTTCGAGGATCGCCGTCGCGGCGGTGACCATCTTGAACGTCGAGGACGGCGGGTGCGGGTTCTCGATGCCGGCCTTGTCGATGCCGAGGCCGTTGTTCCCGCCGTAGTAGCCGAGGACCCGGCCGGTGCCCGGTTCGACGGCGACGACCGCGTCGGCCATCGACTCGTTGAACTCGTACAGCGCGGCCTTGTCGTTGTCGTCCTCGAACTCGAAGAACCCGTCGTCGTTCACGTACTCGGCCGCGGCCGCCCGTTCGACGACCTCGCCGTTGTCGTCGACGAACTGGTCGTCGTCGTTCTTCACCCGCTTGAGGTCGCCGCGGCTGGCGGTCTCGATCGCGAGCGCCTGGATCTCGGGGTCGAGGGTGAGCTGGACGGTGTACCCGCCGGTGCCCTCCTTCTCGCCGTAGAAGTCCTCCTGGGTGAGGCCGTAGCGGCTCTCCAGCTCCTCCCAGATGTAGCCGTCGGTGGGGTTGGTGATGAAGCCGGTGGCCCCTTCGTGGCCCCAGGTGCCCGGGTTCTCGAGCGTTTCGAGGGTCGCGGGCATGCCGGCGTCGAGCTCGGTCTGGACGGCGGCGAGCTGCTCGTCGCTGAGGTCGTCGGTGAGCGTCAGCAGCTGCTCCATGCCGTGCGTCCACCGGTCGAGGGGCGCGGTGTCGCCCTCCTCGACCAGGCGCGGGTCGAAGGAGCCGTCGCCGGCCTTGACCTGCATGGCGAGCATGACGCCCTGGCCCCAGGTGAGGTCCTTGAGCGGCACGCCGAACCAGATCTCGGCGGCGGCGGCGATGCCGTAGCTGCCGCGGCCGTAGAAGTTGAGGTTGAGGTAGTGGAGGAGGATCGTCTCCTTGGAGTACTGCTGCTCCAGCTTCATGGCCATGACGGCCTCGCGGGCCTTGCGGCCGTACGACATGTCGTCGCGGATCTCCATGACCATGCCCGCGTACTGCTGGCTGATCGTGGACGCGCCCTGGGTGTCGCCGCCGGTGACGTTGTTGACCAGGGCGCGCATGGTGCCCTTGTAGTCGACGCCGTCGTGCTCGAAGAAGTCCTTGTCCTCCAGCGCCAGCAGGCCCCAGACGACCTGGTCGGGCAGCTCCTCGTAGGTGTCGACGAGCTTGCGGGTGTACTCGCCGTACCCGGCGACGGTGGTGCCGTCGGCGTAGGTGATCGTGGTGGACTCGCCGAACTTGAGGTCCTTGGGCGCGGGCACGTTCTGGAAGAACCAGGACCCGGCCACGGTGACGGCGCCGAGCAGCATGAGGCAGACCATGATGAGCGCGGCGTAGACGCGGCGGCGGCGCACCGAGATCTGCTTCTTGCGCTTCTTGCCCGGGGGCGGCGTGCCGGGGGCCGGCTTGGGCCTGGCGGCGACCACGGAGGCGCGCCCGACGCCGGCGCGGCCGGCGGCGGCCGGGGGACCGGCGGGCGGCGGTCCTGCTGGGGCGCCGCCGGAGGGCGGTCCCATCGGGGGCGGCGGCGGTCCGGCCGGGAGGCCGGGCGGCGGTCCCGCGGGCGGGCCCATGGGCGGCGGCGGCACGGCTCGTCCCGGCGGGAGGCCCTGGGGCCGTGCCGGAGGCGTCGCCTGGAATCCGGGTCGCGGTCCGGCCGGAGGTCCTGCGGGAGATCCGGGAGGTCCGGCCGAGTGGCCCGGAGAGGGGCGGTAAACGTCGCTCATGCTCAACCATCCACGAGTTGTGAGGTGCCGGCCCTCGGCGCGCGGCCCGAGTCGGCTTCGGCGAGCGCTGCCGAAGGGTGGTGGGTCCGGCCGGCACCCGCAGAACCTTGGATGCTAGCGGACCACGCCCCGTACGTGAGGAGTGCTCGGTTTCGCGGGTGAGGAAGGCCGCTTATCGCCCACCTTAGACCGCCCGTGCGACCCCTGTTCCGACCCATCGTGCCTGGTTCCGCCCTATGCGTCGACATACCGGACAAGTAAGCCGATCACGCCCGACGGCCTCCGTGACCTATTTCACCACGCCCCTCGCGGCCTGCCGGCCCGAATAGATGCAGCCGCCCAGGAACGTGCCCTCCAGCGACCGGTACCCGTGCATCCCGCCCCCGCCGAACCCGGCCGCCTCGCCCGCCGCGAACAGCCCCGGCAGCGGCTCGCCGTCGCCTCGCAGCACCCGCCCGTCCAGGTCGGTGTGCAGGCCGCCCAGGGTCTTGCGCGTCAGGATGTTCAGCCGCACCCCGATGAGCGGCCCGGCCTTCGGATCGAGCAGCCGGTGCGGCGAGGCCACCCGGATGAGCTTGTCCCCGCGGTAGTTCCGCGCCCCCCGCAGTGCCGTGACCTGCAAGTCCTTCGTGAACTTGTTGCCCATCTCGGCGTCCCTGGCCTCCACTGCGGCCCTGACGGTCTCGTACTCCAGCAGGCCGTCCCCGCTGATCGAGTTCATCTTCGCCACCAGCTCCGGCAGCGTCGCCGCCACCGCGAAGTCCGACCCGTGCTTCTTGAACGCCTCCACGGGCCCGGGCGCGCCCGGCAGGACTCGCTTCAGGAGGAGCTTGAGATTCTTCCCGGTCAGGTCAGGGTTCTGCTCCGACCCGGAGAGGGCGAACTCCTTCTCGAGGATCTTCTGCGTCAGGACGAACCAGGTGTACTCATACCCGGTCGTGGCGATATGTTCGAGCGTCCCCAGGGTGTCGAACCCGGGGAAGTAAGGAGCGGGAAGCCGCTTCCCCGTCGCGTCCAGCCACAGCGACGAAGGCCCGGGCAGGATCCGAATGCCGTGATGGGGCCAGATCGGATCCCAGTTCTCGATGCCCTCGGTGTAGTGCCACATGCGGTCCCGGTTGATGAGGTCGGCCCCGGCGTCCTCGGCGATCCCGAGCATGCGGCCGTCCACGTGCGCGGGAACCCCGGAGATGAGCCGCTTCGGAGCCGCCCCCAGCCGGTCTGGCCAGTTCTTCCTGACCAGCTCGAAGTTCCCCCCGATGCCGCCGGACGCCACGATCACCGCGTTGGCACTGATCTCGAACTCCCCGAGCGTCTCCCGACTGGTCGAGGCCCCCCGCTGCGACTCGTCCGGAGCGAGCAAGGTCCCGGACACCCCGGTGACCCGCCCATCGGTCACCGTCAGCCGATCCACCCGGTGCCGGAACTTCAGCTGCAGCTTCCCATCGACGATCGCGTCCTCGACAAGGCGCACGAACGGCGCGATGATCCCGGGCCCGGTGCCCCACGTGATGTGGAAGCGCGGCACGGAGTTCCCGTGCCCCTCCGCCGTATACCCCCCGCGCTCGGCCCACCCGACGACGGGGAAGAACCGCACCCCCAGCGAATGCAGCCAGGCCCGCTTCTCGCCCGAGGCAAAATCAACGTAGGCCTCAGCCCACTTCCGCGGCCACGCGTCCTCCGCCCGATCGAACCCGGCGGTCCCGACCCAGTCCTGCCAGGCGAGCTCGTGCGAATCCTTGATCCCCATGAACCGCTGCTCCGGCGAATCCACGAGGAACAACCCCCCGAATGACCAGAACGCCTGCCCCCCAAGCGATTGCTGGCCCTCCTGGTCAACGATCGTCACCGTCTTCCCAAGCCGCACCAACTCCGAGGCAGCCACCAACCCGGCCAACCCACCCCCGACGACAACGACGTCACTGTCCATCGCCCGAACCCTCTCGATCGCTCTGGTGCCCTAGGCTGAAGAGTTCAACTACGGCCCTGTTTCAGGAGGTTACGGCAGCTGATGTCTGAGGACAAGGAGTTCAAGCTCGGCCAACGGCTCACCCGCGAGGAGATCGCAGATGCGTGGGGAGGGTCTAAGTATTCAGGGATTGAACCTTCGACTAAGACCGACAACATCCTGTTGTTCTCCGACCCAACGAAGAACAGCGGCTTCGGCTACCACGATGACCTCTTCCAGTTTGATGATGGGCCGCTTGCCCTCTACGTAGGGCAGGGCACCTCCGGAGATCAAGAGCTGACAAAACGCAACCGATCACTTCTGGAACATCGACAGAATGGGAAAGCGCTCAGGCTGTTCATCGCCGATGGCAAGATTCCCGGAACCGATACAGGTCTGCATCGCTATCTAGGTGAGTACGAGCTCGATCCTGTGCGCCCCTGCTTTCCCGATCGAGCCCCGGACAAAGACGGGGTTGATCGGAGGGTGTATGTATTCAGACTGCGACCGGTTGACCAGGTTGAACCACCTCCCTTCGATCATGGGCCGGTTGTCTCGGGCGTCAGTTACCTCGTCGAGCACGAGGACACCGAGGAATCGCTGTCGGACCAGCCGCTGTCGGAGTTGATCGACATCGAGAAGCATTCTGGTGAAGTAATCATCCGGAAGGCTATAGAAGAGGTCGCTGTGCGGACTGTCGAGCGTGAGTTGGTGCTTCGGTTCAAGGCATGGTTGAAAGCAAAAGGTGTCGAAGTAAAACGGAACAAGATCCCCGTCCCCGAGGGAACTCGGCTGTACACCGACCTCTACGAGGTTGATTCGAAGGTGCTCTACGAGGCGAAGGGCAAATCCGACCGGAACTCCGTCCGCATGGCAATTGGTCAATTGTTTGACTATCGTAGGTCTGTCGACTCGGAGTCCGTGCTTTCGATCCTCCTCCCTGAGGCCCCAGATTCCGACCTGGGGGAGCTCATCAAGTCCGTTGGCATCTCGCTCGTCTACGAGGAAAACGGCGAGTTTATCGGGTGGCCTGTTACCGGTTCGTAAGGAGAGCAGGGAGCCCTCGGCGCTGCCGGTTTCGGCTAAGTGGGGGAAGATTCGGGTGGTGGCGCAGGTGCTGGATCGGGCGGGGAGATTTCCGGTGTCGGGGGCGGGAGTTCCCAGGCGGCGTGGCGGAGTTGGGTGATCAGGTTGTCGGCCGCGGTTTCTATGTCTTCCTTGCGGAGCTTGTCGGGGAGGCGGTTCGAGGCGATGCGGGAGAGGATCAGGACGTTGAGTGCGGTCTCGCGGAGGAGTGTGTGGAGCGGGATTCGGTTTCGGGCTCCGGCGAGGGCCGTGATCGAGTCGGCGAGGTGGTCGAGTTCTGGCGCTGACATCGGTATCTCCTGCATCTCTGGTTGTTGTGAAGTTGTCGGTCGATCGATGTTGCGGAAAGTGTAGAGACGACCACCGACAGTTTTGATGGGTGAGTGGTTCAGGTCATAGAGAGGCCGCGCCCGGCCCCACCTGGCCGGGCGCGGTCCTCGGTGTCGGGCGCTTGAGTCCTGGGAGACTGTGCGCGACACCGGATCGGGTCAGGTCTTGGCTGCTGACTCAGTGAGTCGGTAGGTGCCGCACGGGAAGCGAATTGGGCAGCGGTAATGCGCCGAGCAGGTGAAGCACCAGGGCGGAATGCCGCCGTCAGATTTGTGCTGGCCGGGGATCCGGCGTGGCGTGGTGCCCGTGTCGGTCATCGGTCCGCGCTCCATCGGCGATAGAGATCGAGCACAGATTGGCGAAATGCTTCGCGCATCTCGGGCGTCGGGAAGCGCCAGCTGTGCTCGGAGACGAGGTGGAGGTTCGGAGTCGGTGTGTCGGGTCCGGTCACCACACCAAGGTAGATCGAGAGCTCGCCCGGCGCGATCCGGAAGCACATGACCGACCCCCAGTCGGGATCGAGCAGGCACCGGATTCGCGTCGACCCGTCCACTTCGACACCGACCTCGATCTCCTGTGGAGCCGGTGTCGGTCCTTGGCTCCCCTGAACACTCGGATACTGCATCCCTGCCTCCACTTCCTCGGCAATCGGATGGGCGATTGCGCTGAGAAGAAGGTAAGGGCCGCGTTGTAGGCGATTCAATAGCGAATTGCCTGTTCAGGGTAAGGCGGAAATGTTGGTCAACCATGCGCGGCAGTTTTGCTCGGCAGTACGCCGGCCAAAACTGCCGAGTGATTCATGGTGGTTGTGTTGCAGGGGAATCGTGTGATACTGGCCTGATGGCAGATGCGAAGGCGCTTAGGCGCGAGATCGGTCGTGAGCTCGACAAGATGCGGAACACGGCCGGGATTCCCGCCAATGACATTCGGATCCTCAAGATCTGCGGTTCGACGAGAACCTATGCGCGCCTGGTGAAAGGCGAACGGACGAATCTGACCTACCCGGTGATCGCGGCACTCTGCGATCTGTTCAACAGCAGCCCTCAGAAGAAGTTCGAGCTGCAGAGGCTGTGGGATGTGCTCGACGACACCAGCTTTTCGGAGTCCGCCGAGGCGCTGGTGAAGGCCGGCTTCAGCCCGTACATGGGCTTTGAGCGGATCGCCGTCAGCATGGACCTGTACGAGCTGGGTCTCGTTCCTGGACTGTTTCAGACCGAACGATTCATTCGCCGCCAGCATGAGGGGGATCCGTTCCTCGATGCCACCGAGTCGGAAAAGCTGGTCCAGCTTCGTCTGCATCGCCAGGAGGAAGTCGAGCGGCGCGGGAATGCAATCAGGATCCGCGCGCTTCTCAGCGAGGGTGCTTTGCGCAACGGCTGCGACGCTGAACAGATCGACTACCTGTGCGAGCTGGATGAACGGCCGAATCTGACGATTCGATACCTGCCGTTCGGTTCCGGGCCGGGTCGTTTGTTCACGGCGTCGTTCAGCATACTATCGTTCCAGGACGACAGGGACCCTGATCTCGTCTACTTCGAGGCTCCAGGTGAGTCGCGGTTCGTGGAGGCTGCCGATCCGGTGCAAGCCTGCCGGATGGCGATCGAGGCGGGGCATGAGCAGGCCAGAGCGATCAAGGAGTTCAAGCCATGAGACCGACCGGATGGCGTAAGTCGAGCCGAAGCGCCCCCCAGGACAACTGTGTCGAGGCGCGAAACGCCATCTCCGGCTTCCAGGTCCGGGACAGCAAGCTCGGTGAGGGTTCGCCGGTGTTGGAACTGGAGACTGCGGACTTCATCGGATTGCTTCGCGACGCGAAGCGTCCCTGACGGGGCAGGTGCTGACACCGACTGCATGCCGGGGCCGACGAGTGGTGCTCGTCGGCCCCGGTTTTTTGCGTTGTGCGGTTGGTGGTGCCCGAGGCGCGATCGTCGTCTCGGGCACGCTGTCAGGTCATCAGGTTCGGGCCCAGAGGGCCGGGGTCACGTCCGGGGTCCAGGTGGATTGGGACGTGTGGGCGATGACGCAGCGGTAGCCGACGCCGTTGTAGGTGACGAGGGCGCCGACGGCGTAGGGGGTCCCGGCGCTCCAGGTGCCGCCACCGCCTCCGCCGCCGATGACGAGGGTGAAGGTCGCCGTGCGGGTCACCGTGCCCTGCGCGGTGACGGTGATCGTATGGGTGCCTTGGGCGGCCGAGGCCGCGACGGTGAGCGTCAGGGTCGCCGAGCCGCCGGTGGTGACCTGGGCAGGGGAGACGGCGGCCTGGACGCCGGTGGGGGCGCCGGTCACGGTGAGGTTCACCGATTGGGCGCTGCCGGAGGTCGTCTGGGTGGCGACCGTCGCGGTGGTGGACTGTCCCGGCTGGACCGTCGCGGTGCCGGGGCTGACCGACATCGTGAACCCGGGCTGCGTGCCGCCCGTGGTGGTGAGGGTCGCGCCCGTGCGCTGGAGGGCCCGGTTCAGCGGTTCGTACACCGTCCAGCCGCTCGGGCAGGTGCCCGCGCCGCCGGAGGTGATGCCCTGCGCGCTGTTCCCGGAGATGTACGAGCCGCCGGAGTCGCCGGGTTCGGCGCATACCGTCGTGCGGGTCATGCCCGAGAGCGAGCCCTCGGGGTAGCTGATCTGCACGCCCTTGGCCTCGATGACGCCGCAGTACCAGCCGGTGGTCGAACCGGACCGGCACACGGAGGCGCCGACGACCGCTTCGGTGCCGTTGGCGACCGTGACGTTGGTGTTGTTGTAGCGGTTGACGTTCGGCGAGACCGTCCACCCGGTGCCGGCCTGCACGAACGCCCAGTCCTCACCGGGGAACTGCGACAGGCGGAACTGCCCGCCCGCGCCGGTGCCGCCGGTGATCTGGCCGTTCCCGATGTCGCAGTGGCCCGCGGTGACGAACCCCGTGCCGTAGGTCGGGTGGGTGGCGGAGAAGCCGACGGAGCAGCGGGACTGCCCGCCGATGTTGTAGGCGTCGCCGCCGCGGATGGACCCCTGGTAGGGGACCGGCCGCTCGGCTTCGACCGAGACGCTCCAGGCGTCCGGTTCGAGGCCGGCCACCTCGGCGACCCGTTCGGCCGCTTCGGCGTCGGAGGCGACGATGGCGATGGCGTTCGCCGGGAGGTCGACGTACCAGCTGTAGACGTCGTCCGCGGCGAGGGCTTCGACCGCGGCGGTGACGTCGGCCGCGAGGGCCGACAGGTCCGCGGTGGAGCGGTCGACGACGGCGGTCTCGTAGTCGTCGGCGGCGAAGGTGGTGGCGATGGGTTCGGTGGCGGCGACGACGATCTGTCCGTCGGCGTCGATCCAGGTGCCCGCGTAGTCGGTGCCGAGTCGCGCGGTGGCGAGGTGCTCGACCTCGACCGCCGCGTCCTCGGTCGCGAGGCGCTGGAGGGCTTGCGCGGTGGTGAGGCCGAGGTCGTCCTCCATCGCGGCGAGCACCGCGGGGTCGACGTCGGCGGGGGGTTGGAGGGGTTGTGCGTTGGCGGTGAACGGTGCGCCGAGGATGAGCGCTCCGCTTCCCGTCAGCACCGCGGCCGCGACGGCGGCGATGCTCCTTCGAGGACTCATGTTCATGCCTTTCTCGCAGGTCATGCGAAAGGTCGATGAGACTGTGGGTGTGGCCACGCGCCCCAGCCTAGAGTCCGATTAATAGATTGTAAAGTTTCTATATAGAAAAATCTGGTGCCCTTTGGTCCCTTGTGTCCACCGGTGTTTCCCCAGGCACAACTACCCGGCGGTAGGTCTCCGGAGAGACCTACCGCCGCGCGCTCACGCCCGGCAGAGGATCTCGCCGTGCGGGATCATCAGCCACGAGGTCTGGTTGTGGCCCCACGCCTTCCACGCCTTGGAGATCGCTTCCAGGTCGTCCTGCACGGCGTGGCCGCCGTCGAGGGCCTGCGCGGCGAAGTCGGAGTGGAGGCTGCGGTCGGCCCACAGGTCGCCCCACCAGGTGCGGTCGGCCTCGTCGGAGAACGTCCAGGTGGAGGAGGTCGCCTCGATCGCGGCCTCGGGGAAGCCCGCGTCGAGCGCCCAGGACTTCAGGCGGCGCCCCGCGTCGGGCTCGCCGCCGCCGGCCCGCGCGACGGTCTCGTACAGGCCGAGCCAGTCGGTCAGCCCCTGGGACTCCGGGAACCACGTGAACGCCGCGTAGTCGCTGTCGCGCACCGCGATCAGCCCGCCGGGCCGCGCCACCCGCCGCATCTCGCGCAGGGCCTGGACGGGATCGCTCACGTGCTGGAGCACCTGGTGCGCGTGCACGATGTCGAAGCTGTCGTCAGCGAACCGCAGCGCGTGGACGTCGGCCTGCTCGAAGCGCGTGTTCGTGAGCCCGCGCTCGGCCGCTGCGGCCTCGGCCTTGGGCAGGACGTCCGCGACGTAGTCGACGCCCGTCACGTGCCCGTCGTGCGCGATCTCGGCGAAGTCGGCGGTGATCGTGCCGGGGCCGCAGCCGATGTCGAGGATGACGTGGTCGGTCTTGAGGTACGGCAGCAGGTACGCCGCCGAGTTCTCCGCCGTCCTCCAGGTGTGCGACCGCAGGACCGATTCGTGGTGGCCGTGGATGTACTTCGCCGTCTCTTTTGCCATGGGCACGAGACTAGTCCCTCGGTACCAATGGGTGGGAGCCGGATTTCAGCATGCGGTCACTGGTGTGCCACGGGAGGTCTCCGCGGGGTTCCGGGGAGTGGGGCGGCCCTCGCGGCCGTGGTGGGGTCGGCGGCGAGGGCCGGGTCTATTCTAGGCGCTCGCGAGCAAAGAGGGAATGACCACGGGGAGCACATAGCACCCGATGTCCCCGACCTCGCTGTAGGTGAGCGCCCAGCGCGCGGTCCTGGCGTCGCGGCACAGGACCACGAAGGCCACCATGCAGCTGAGCGCCCGCTGCGCGTCGGTCATGAACTGGAGCCACGACTCCGCCTGCGCCGGATCGGGGGCGAGGACGGCGTCGAAGAGGACGGCGACGACGCGCTCGCCGCCCATGGCGTAGGCCGCCGCCACGCACACGCGGAGGCGGCCGGGCTGTTCGGGGAGGGTGAGGGTCCTGCGGCTGACGGTGATGCTGTCGTAGTCGGGGAGGTCGGGTCCGTCGGTGAAGTTGTACAGCTCTGTGGCGAATTCGGGGCGGGTCTCCATCAGCATGGCGAGGAGTTCGTTGTACTCGATCGACATTCGAGTTCCTAACTTCCGCGTGGGGTCACAAAAGGTGGGTTGTAGGAACAACGAAGACACGAGTTTCCGGTTACGGGTAATCGCCGCGGGTTGGGGAGGAAACTTGCAGATGCACCACCGCGGTGACACCCGGGCGGTGACAGGCGAAGGGGCGCGGCGGGTTCCCCCGCCGCGCCCCCCTGTCGTGTTCGGACAGCCGTGCCCCTACAGGCCCAGCTGGTGTTCGAAGTTGCCCTCTTCGATGCGCTTGGTGACCGCTTCGAGGTAGCGGGCGGCGTCGGCGCCGTCGATGAGGCGGTGGTCGTAGCTCAGCGTCAGGTGCATGACCGAGCGCACCGCGATGACCTCGCCGAGCTCCGGGTCGTTGATGACGCGGGGGCGCTTGACGATCGCGGCGGTGCCGAGGATCGCCGACTGCCCCACGGGGACGATCGGCGTGTCGAACAGCGCGCCGACCGAGCCGGTGTTGGTGATGGTGAAGGTGGGCCCGAACAGGTCGTCGGGGGTCAGGCCGCCGTCGCGGGCCTTCTTGGCGATCTCGGCGATCCGCTTGGCCAGGCCCGGGATGTTCAGGTCGCCGGCGTCCTTGACGACCGGGACGATGAGGCCCTTGGGCGTGTCCACCGCGAAGCCGACGTGCTCGGCCTCGGGGTAGGTGATCGTCTTCTCCTCCATGTTCATGGTGGCGTTGACGATCGGGTACTGCTGGAGCGCCTCGATCGCGGCGATCGAGAAGAACGGCAGGAAGGAGAGCTTGACGCCGTGGCGGGCGAGGAACTCGTCCTTCTTGGCCGCGCGGAGCTTCGCCACCTTGGTGACGTCCACTTCGCGCACCGTCGTCAGCTGCGCCGTGGTCTGCATCGACTGGAGCAGGGCCTTGGCGGCGGACTGGCGCAGGCGCGACATCTTCTCGGTGCGGCCGCGCAGCGGGCTCACCTCGGCCGGGGCCGGAGCGGCCTTGGCCGGGGCGGCGGCGGGCGCGGGCGCCTCGGCCTTCTTGGCGTCGATCGCGGTCTGGACGTCCTCCTTGCGGATGCGTCCGCCCACACCGGACCCGGTGACGGACGAGAGGTCCACCCCGTTGTCGGCGGCGAGCTTGCGCACCAGCGGCGTCACGTAGGAGCCCGAGGGCTTCGACGCGGCGGGGGCGGCCACGGCCGGAGCGGCGGCGACCGGGGCCTCGGCGACCTCGGGTGCGGCCGGGGCCGGCGCGGTCGGCGTGGACTCGGCCTTCGCCGGGGCCGCGGCGGGCTCGGGCTCGGACTTGACCGCGGGAGTCGGCTCCGCCGCCTTCGGTTCGGGCTTCGGTTCCGGGGCGGACGCGGCCGGGGCGGCGTCGCCGGAGCCGATGATCGCCAGCACGGAGCCCACCTCGGTGGTCTCGTCCTCGGCGACGCGGATCTCCAGCAGGGTCCCGGCGGCCGGGGACGGGATCTCCGTGTCGACCTTGTCGGTCGAGATCTCCAGCAGGGGCTCGTCGACCTCGACGGTGTCGCCGACGGCCTTGAGCCAGGTGGTCACGGTGCCCTCGGTGACCGACTCGCCCAGTTCGGGGAGGCGGACCTCGGTGCCGGAGGCGGTGCTGGAGGACGCGGCCTTCGCGGCGTCGGCGGCCTGAGCGGCCTCGTCCTTCGGCTCCTCCGCCTCGGGCGCTTCGGCCTGCGACTCCTCGGGCTCGGGCAGCGGCTCCTGCGCGGGCGCGGGGGCCGGGGCCTCGCCGCCGCCGGCCTCGGACGGGTCGCCGATGATGGCGAGCTCGCCGCCGACCTCGACGTCAGTGTCCTCGGGGACCACGATCTTCAGCAGCACGCCCGCGACCGGCGAAGGAACCTCGGTGTCGACCTTGTCGGTCGAGACCTCCAGGAGCGGCTCGTCGACCTCGACGGTGTCGCCTTCCTTCTTGAGCCACTGGGTGACAGTCCCCTCGGTGACCGACTCACCGAGAGCGGGCATCGTTACCGATGTCGGCATCGTTCGTTCAACTCCTGCGGTTGTGGATTAGTCGTGGGCGTGCAGCGGCTTGCCGGCCAGCAGCATCGCCGCTTCGCCGATCGCCTCGTTCTGGGTGGGGTGCATGTGGATGAGCTGGGCGACGTCGTTGGCGTACGCCTCCCAGTTGTAGATCAGCTCGGCTTCGCCGATCTGCTCGGAGATGCGCGCGCCGACCATGTGGACGCCGACGATCGGCCCGTCCTCGACCGCCACGAGCTTGATGAAGCCCTGGGTCTTGAGGATGTTCGACTTGCCGTTGCCCGCGAGGTTGTAGTTGACGGACTTGATCTTGTCGGCCCCGTACTTCTCCTTCGCCTTGTCCTCGTTGAGGCCCATGGAGGCCACTTCGGGCTCGGTGAAGGTGACGCGCGGGATGCCGGTCTCGTCGATGGGGGCCGGGTTGAGGCCCGCGATGTGCTCGGCGACGAAGATGCCCTGGAGGAAGCCGCGGTGCGCGAGCTGGATGCCGGGGACGATGTCGCCGACGGCGTAGACGCCGGGGACGGAGGTCTGGAGGCTCTCGTTCACGGGGACGAAGCCCCGGTCGAGGGTGATGCCCTGCTCCTCGTAGCCGATCCCGGCGGTGACGGGGCCGCGGCCGACGGCCACGAGCACCAGGTCGCCTTCGACGACGGTGCCGCCCTGGATCGTCACCTGCACGCCCGAATCGGTCCTCTCGACCTTCTCGAAGAACTTGCCGGTGTGGAACTTGATGCCGCGCTTGCGGAACGCGCGCTCGAGCTGCTTGGAGGAGTCGGCGTCCTCGGCCGCGATGAGGCGGGGGAGGCCCTCGATGATCTCGACCTCGACACCCAGGGACTTCCAGGCGGAGGCGAACTCGACGCCGATGACGCCGCCGCCGATGACGATGGCCTTGTTCGGCAGCTCGGTGAGTTCGAGGGCGTGCTCGGAGGCGATGATCTTCTCGCCGTCGATCTCCAGGCCGGGGAGGGTCTTGGAGTATGAGCCGGTCGCGAGGACGACGTTCTTGCCGGTGACGGTCTGGCCGTTGTCGACCTGGACCGCGTTCGGGCCGACGAGCGTGCCGGTGCCCTGGATGAAGTCGACCTTGTGGGCCTTGACCAGGCCCTGGAGGCCCTTGTACAGCTTGGAGACGACGTCGTCCTTGTACTTCTTGACCGCCGGCATGTCGACGCCCTTGAACTCGGCCAGGATGCCGAACTGCTCGGACTCGCGGGCGGTGTCGGCGACCTCGCCGGCGTGGAGCAGCGCCTTGGTGGGGATGCAGCCGCGGTGCAGGCAGGTGCCGCCGACCTTGTCCTTCTCGATCAGGGCGACTTTCAGCCCCAGCTCGGCCGAGCGGAAGGCCGCCGCGTAACCGCCGCTGCCGCCGCCCAGGATCACGACGTCGTATCCTGCGTTCGGGTCGCTCATTGATCTCCCCACTTCACTGTCCGGATGTACGGCTCCGCAAGCGTCGCCGAGGGTGCTTAGGTTCGCTGCCCATCCTTCCACCGGGCGCGTCTCGTGGTCGCCCAGACCCGGTGCTTGGAGTGTGCAACACCATTCAACCGCTTGCTGGGAGCTTCGGAAAGTCAAGTTCGTGTGCGGCTGGACACAGGCGTCATAGCGCGTGTGTACGCTTGAAAGTCGACATCGTGCGGGTGCGTGAGGGAGCGGCTGTGGGCTGGTTCGGCAAGAAGAGGAAGCAGGGGGACGGGACGCTGGACCGCGCCTCCGACAACGGCGACCAGCGCCACCTGGTCGAATTCATCAACACGCGCACCGGGGTCGAGGCGTACGTCGAGCCCAAGACCACCGTCACCGAGACCACGGTCATGCTCATCGCCCACGACGGCGAGTGGACCCGCCGCCGGGTCGACGGCCCCGCGGGCGCCTTCGCCCTGGGCCGCAAGCACAGCGTGCCGGTCTACGAGGTCGCGAAGGTCGGGTACCCGCAGCGCAAGCGCGACTACGACGCGCGCAAGAAGCTGGAGCAGCAGCGCCGCCAGTAGTACGAAGCGGCCGGCCCCTTCGGGACCGGCCGCGTCCGTGAACTCTCGTGCGCGTTCCCGCCGACCGGCGGTGAACGCCGGGCGGCTACTCGCCGGCGTGCTCCTCCAGCAGCGCCACGAGCGTGCGCACCGGCACCGCGGTCGCGCCCTTCGCAGTGTACCCGTGCGCCGAGTCCGAGTCGGCCGGGCCGGCGATGTCGAGGTGCGCCCACGGGATCTCCTCGGGCACGAACTTCGACAGGAAGATCCCGCCCTGGATCATGTGGCCGTCGCGCTTGAGGCCCTGCGCGCACTGCGACACGTCGGCGATCGAGGACTCCATGAGCTTGACGAGGTCGTCGGGGAACGGCATCGGCCAGCCGTGCTCGCCGGTGGCGTCGCCGATGCGGCGGAGCCGCTCGGTCTCGGCGTCGGTGCCCATGAGGCCCATGGTCCGGCGCCCGAGCGCGATGAGCTGGCCGCCGGTGAGGGTCGCGACGTCGTAGACCGCGTCGGGCCCGTCCTCGACGGCCCGCGAGAGCGCGTCGGCGAGCACCAGGCGGCCCTCGGCGTCGGTGTTCAGGATCTCGACGGTCATGCCGTTGCGGATGGTGAGCACGTCCGAGGGCCGGAAGGCGGTGCCCGAGACGAGGTTCTCGGCGAGCGCGACGGTGCAGGTCACGTTCACGGCCAGGCCCAGGCGCGCGGCGGCGATGGTCGCGCCGACCACGGCCGCGGCCCCGGCCATGTCGTACTTCATCTCCCACATGCCCGCGGCCGGCTTGATCGAGTAGCCGCCGGAGTCGAAGGTGATGCCCTTGCCGACGAGCGCGATGTGCTTGCGCGCGCCCTCGGGCCGGTAGGACAGCCGCACCAGGCGCGGCGGGGCCGAGGAGCCGCCGCCGACGGCGAGGACGCCGCCGTAGCCGCCGGCCGAGAGCGCCTCGGCGTCGAGGATCTCGACCTCCAGGCCCGCCGCGACGGCGGCCTGCTCGATCTCGATCGCGAACGTCGGCGGGCGCAGCAGGTTCGCGGGCGCCGAGACCCAGTCCTTGACGAGCGCGATGCTCTCGCCGAGGACGCGGGCCTTCGCCACCGCGTCCTCGCCGGCGCCGTAGACGGCGATCGACTCGGGGGCGGCGTCGCCGCCCCCCTCGGTCTTGAAGCCCTCGAACCTGTACGCGCCGAGGATCGCGCCGGTGGCGGTGGCCTCCGGGTCCCCTTCGAACGCGATCGCGACCGAGCCCTTGCCGAACGCGGCGCGCACGGCGGTCCCGGCGGCGCGGCGCAGGGTCTCGTCGTCGAGGTCGTCGGCGTCGCCGAGGCCCACCGCGTAGACGAGCGCCGCGTGCAGGCCCTCGGGCGCGGGCAGGCGGGTGAGCGAGGCGGCGGCGCCGGTGTTGCCGAGGGCGGCGAGCTGCCCGGCGAGCCGCCCGCCGAACTCGGCGTCCACGCCCGCGAGGCTCTCGGGCAGGACGGGCGCGTCCTCGCCGGAGAAGACGCCGACGACGAGGACGTCGACGTCCGCGTCGGCGGCGTCGCCGGAGGCGCTGAGCAGATCAGTCACGGTCGTTCCTTCAGTTCTTCGGGGACCAAATGCTCCGATCCTAGCCACTGGGACGCGCACGATAGGCTCTGTCCCATGTCCGAACCGTCGCTGCTCACCTCACCGCTGCACTCCCGCCACATCGCGCACGGCGCCAAGTTCGCCGAGTTCGCGGGCTGGGACATGCCGCTCCAGTACCCGAGCGGCGTGCTCGCCGAGCACCAGGCGGTGCGGACCGGCGTCGGCGTCTTCGACGTCTCCCACCTGGGCAAGATCTGGGTCACCGGCCCCGGCGCGGCCGCGTTCGTCAACCGCTGCCTCGCCAACGACCTCGACCGGATCGGCCCCGGCGGCGCCCAGTACACGCTGTGCCTCGACGAGTCCGGGGGCGTCGTCGACGACCTCATCGCCTACCGCTTCGGCGACGACCAGGTCTTCCTCATCCCCAACGCCGCCAACACCGCCGAGGTCGCGCGCCGCCTCGGCGAGGCCGCCCCCGAGGGCGTCGAGGTCCGCGACGTGCACCGGTCCTTCGCCGTGATCGCCGTCCAGGGCCCGGAGTCCCCGCGCATCCTCGAATACCTCGGCCTGCCGCACGAGCACGAGTACATGAGCTTCCGCGAGCACCTGGTCGACCACGCCGACGTCATCGTCTGCCGCTCCGGCTACACCGGCGAGACCGGTTACGAACTCGTCGTGCCGGGCGAGGCCGCGGGGGACCTGTGGGACGCGATGCTCGTCGCCGGCGCGGCCCCATGCGGCCTCGGCGCCCGCGACACGCTGCGCCTGGAGATGGGCTACCCGCTCCACGGCCAGGACCTCTCCCTCGACATCACCCCGGTCCAGGCCCGCCTGAACTGGGCGATCGGCTGGGACAAGCCCGAGTACTGGGGCAAGGCCGCCCTCGACGCCGAGAAGGCCGCGGGCCCCGAGCGCCGCCTGTGGGGTCTGGAGTCCACCGGCAAGGGCGTCCCGCGCGCCCATATGACTGTTCTCGATGGTGACGCGGTGGTCGGCGAGACCACCTCCGGCACCCACGCGCCGACCCTGAAGAAGGGCGTCGCCCTCGCGCTCCTCGACGCCGCGTACAAGCCCGGCGCCGAACTCGAACTCGACGTGCGGGGCCGGCGCCTCCCGGTGCGGGTCGTCAAGCCCCCCTTCACGAAGGCCAGCCCGAAGTAGACGGGCGCGGGAGCGCGAAAGCCGTAAATGTGCCCTGGTCTTGCTTGGCGCGATGTTCTCAGATAGCGTTTACCAGAACCTCGCAGACGAAGGAGTCACATGTCAGGCACGCCGCATCGCTATGCCATCGTCGGGACCGGCTCGCGCGCCACGATGTACGTCAACGCGATCATCGAGCGGGGTGACCGGACCGCGCTCGTCGCGCTCGCCGACCCCAACCCGAAGCGGATCGCCCACCACGCCGCCGCGGTCGAGGCCGCCGGGCTCCCCGCCCCGGCCCGCTACGCCGCCGCCGACTTCGGGCGCCTCCTCGCCGAGACCGACCCCGACACCGTCATCGTCACCTCGGTCGACGCCACCCACCACGAGTACATCCTCGCCGCGCTGGCCGCCGGCAAGGACGTCATCTCGGAGAAGCCGCTGACGACCACCGCCGAGCACGCCGCCGAGATCCTCGCCGCCGAAGCGGCGTCCGCCGGGAAGGTCACCGTCACCTTCAACTACCGGTACAACCCCCTCCACGAGAAGGTCGCCGAGCTGCTGCGCGAGGGCGCGGTCGGCGAGATCACCTCCGTGGGCTTCGACTGGCTCCTCGACACCCGCCACGGCGCCGACTACTTCCGCCGCTGGCACCGCGAGGAGGCCAACTCCGGCGGCCTGCTCGTCCACAAGTCCGGCCACCACTTCGACCTCGTCAACTGGTGGCTCGACGCGGCCCCCGTGCGCGCCTTCGCGAAAGGCCGCCTCGCCTTCTACGGCGAGAACGGCAAGGCGAACGGCCACGACCGCGGTTACGCGCGCGTCCACGGCTCCGACGCCGCCGCCGACGACCCCTTCGCGCTCCACATGGAGTCCAACCCGGGCCTCAAGGCGCTCTACCTCGACGCCGAGGACGAGGACGGCTACGTCCGCGACCAGTCGGTGTTCGCCCCCGGGGTCACCATCTACGACGACATGATGTCCCTCGTGGACTACGACTCCGGCGTCACCCTCTCCTACCGGCTCACCGCCTACTCGCCCTGGGAGGGCTACCGGGTCCACTTCAACGGCACCCAGGGCCGCCTCGAACTCCTCGTCGTCGAGAACGACCACGTCAACCCCGCCCTCAAGGGCCCCAACGGCGCCAGCGTCCACGGCACGCACGCCGCCGCGGAGGAGGGCCGGTACGAGCTCACCGTGCACCCGTTCTGGACCAAGCCCGAGAAGATCGACCTGGGGGAGTACAACCGCGCCGGGCACGGCGGCGGCGACACCCGGATGCTCGGCGTCCTCTTCGACGGCGACGCCGACCCCCACGACCGGTCGGCGAGCGCGCAGGACGGCCTCAACGCGCTGGCCGCGGGCCTGGCGTCGAACGCCTCGATCCGCACTGGGCAATCGGTTGCCGTCTCGGACCTCTTCAAGCAGGAGAAATAGACGCCGATGCTCCCGCACCCGTCGCCCCGCCCGGCCGGCTCGCTTCGCTCGCCTTCCCCGAACCGGAGTAAACGCTGATGCTTCATCCCGACCGCCTCTTCCCGGCCGACGAGCGCACCCGCGCCATCGCCCGCGAACTCCACCGGCGCACGGCCGACCTGCCGCTGGTGAGCCCGCACGGGCACGTCGACGCGCGCCTCATCGCCGAGAACCGGCCGTTCCCCGACCCGGCGCGCCTGTTCGTCGTCCCCGACCACTACCTGACCCGGATGCTCTACGCGCAGGGCGTGCGCCCCGACGAGCTCGGCGTCCCCTCCGCCGCGGGCGAGCCCTCCGAGGTCGACGGCCGCACCATCTGGCGCCGCTTCGCCGAGCACTACTACCTGTTCCGCGGCACCCCCTCGAAGCTGTGGCTCGACCACACCTTCGCGGAGGTCTTCGGGATCTACAAGGAGCTCGGCCCCGACACCGCCGACGAGTTCTACGACCACCTCTCCGCGAGGCTCGCCGAACCCGCCTACCGGCCCCGGGCCCTGTTCGACCGCTTCAACATCGAGGTCCTCGCCACCACCGAGTCCCCGGTGGACTCCCTCGAACCCCACGCCGCCCTCGCCGAACTCCCCGCCGGCGGCGGGCGCCGCTGGGGCGGGCGCGGCGGCAAGGTCGTCACCACGTTCCGGCCCGACAACCTCGTCGAACCCGGCTGGCCCGGCTGGCGCGAACGCGTCGACGCCCTCGCCGCGATCACCGGCGAGGACACCGCCACCTTCGACGGCTTCCTCACCGCCCTGCGCAAACGCCGCCGGGACTTCATCGCCGCCGGTGCCACCTGCACCGACCACGGCAACCTCACCGCGCGCACCGAGGACGACCCGAAGGCCGCCGCCGAGATCTACGCCAGGGCCCTCGACGGCGAGGCCACCGAGGCCGAGATCCTGCGCTTCCCCGCGCTCATGCTCGTCGAGTTCGCGCGCATGAGCGTCGACGACGGCCTCGTCATGCAGCTCCACCCCGGGTCCAACCGCAACCACAACCAGTGGCTGTACGAAGGCTGGGGCCGCGACGTCGGCGGCGACATCCCCAACACCACCGAGTACACGCGGGACCTCAAGCCCCTGCTCGACGCGTTCGGCAACCACCCGCGCTTCCGCATCGTCCTCTACACCCTCGACGAGACGGTCTTCAGCCGCGAGATCGCGCCCCTCGCGGGCGGCTACGCGTCGGTGTTCGCCGGCGCCCCCTGGTGGTTCCTCGACTCCCCGGAAGGCATGCGCCGCTTCCGGGAGGCGGTCCACGAGACCGCCGGGTTCTACAACACCGCCGGGTTCGTCGACGACACCCGCGCGTTCTGCTCGATCCCGGCCCGCCACGACCTGGCCCGCCGCGTCGACGCCTCCTACCTCGCGCGCCTGGTCGCCGAGCACCGCATGACCGACGCCGAGGCCGCCGAAGTCGCGGTGGACCTCGCCTACCACCTCCCTCGCAAGATCTACGGATTGGAAACGTAAGTGTCTGCTCGAATCGAACGCCTCGAGGTCCACGACGTCCGGTTCCCCACCGCGACCGCCGGCGACGGCTCGGACTCGATCAACCGCGCCGACTACTCCGCCTGCTACGTGGAGCTGTTCACCGACGGCGGCCCCACCGGCACCGGCTTCACCTTCACCGGCGGTCGCGGCACCGAGATCTGCGTCCAGGCCGTCAAGGCGTACGCGCCCCTCGTCGTCGGCCGCACGGTCGAGGAGATCTTCGCGAACCCCGTCGAGTTCTCCCGCTCCCTCGTCCAGGAGCCCCAGATCCGCTGGCTCGGCCCCGAGAAGGGCGCCACCCACATGGCCGTCGGCGCCGTCGTCAACGCCGTCTGGGACCTCCGCGCCAAACTCGAAGGCAAGCCCATGTGGCGCCTCCTCGCCGAGATGGACTCCGCCGAACTCGCCGCCCAGGTCGACTACCGGCACATCGAGGACGAGCTCACCTACGACGAGGCCGTCGCCATCCTCGACGAAGGCCGCATCGGCTACGAGGACCGCCTCAAAGTCCTCGAGCACGACGGCTTCCCCGCCTACACCACCTCCGTCGGCTGGCTCGGCTACAGCGACGACAAGGTCCGCGCCCTCACCGAGCAGGCCGTCGCCGACGGCTGGACCGCCGCCAAGATGAAAGTGGGCTCCCCCGACGTCGCCGACGACGTCCGCCGCGCCCGCATCATCCGCGACGTCCTCGGCCCCGACCGCCTCCTCATGATGGACGCCAACCAGATCTGGTCCGTCCCCGAGGCCATCGCCAACATGCGCGAACTCGCCGCCTTCGACCCCTACTGGATCGAGGAGCCCACCCACCCCGACGACATCCTCGGCCACGCCCGGATCGCCAAGGCCGTCAACCCGATCCGCGTCGCCACCGGCGAGGTCGCCGCCAACCGCGTCATCTTCAAGCAGCTCCTCCAGGCCGAGGCCATCAAGGTCTGCCAGATCGACGCCTGCCGCGTCGGCGGCGTCCCCGAGGTCCTCGCGACCCTCCTCATGGCCGCCAAGCGCGGCGTGGAAGTATGCCCCCATTCGGGCGGAGTCGGCCTGTGCGAATACGTGCAGCACCTCGGCATGTTCGAATATCTCCGGATCGGCAAGACCCTGGAGGGGCGCATGATCGAGTACGTCGACCATCTGCACGAGCACTACACCGACCCCGTCACCGTCGTGGACGGCCGCTACCGGCTCCCCACCCAGCCCGGCTACTCGGTCACCCTCAAGGCCGAATCCATCGCCGAGTACTCCTACCCGAACGGCCCGGCGTGGCTGAGCTCTTGAACGACGTCCTAGGCGACGAGGTCCTGAAGCGGCTCCCCGGGGACGTCACCGTCCCCGGGGACCGCCCCGACCGCTCCGGGATCCTCCACATCGGCGCCGGTGCCTTCCACCGCGCCCACCAAGCCGTCTACACCGACGACACCGACTGGGGCATCACCGTCGCCGCGCCCAGCTCGCGCGGCGTCATCGACGCTCTCGCCGCCCAGGACGGCCTCTACTCCGTCGCCACCCTGGGCCCGGACGGCGCCTCCATGCGCGTCATCGGATCGATCGCGGACACCCTCCACATCGCCACCGACCGCGACCGCGCCCTCGACACCGTCGCCGCGCCCACCACGCACGTCGTCACCCTCACCGTCACCGAGAAGGCGTACCGCGACCCGCACGGCGTCCCCGGCCTCCTCGCCGCAGGACTCGCCCGTCGCGCCGCCCAGAGCGGGCCCCCGCTCACGATCCTGTGCTGCGACAACCTCCCCGACAACGGCAAGACCACCCGCGCCGCCGTCGAACCCCTCCTCGACGACACCACCCGCGCCTGGGCCGAAGAGCACGTCACGTTCCCCTCCTCCATGGTCGACCGCATCGTCCCCGCCTCCACCCGGGCCACCTACGAACGCGCCCTCGCCGAACTCGGCGTCTCCGACCTCGCCGCCGTCGAGGCCGAACCGTTCAGCCAGTGGGTCATCGAAGACGACTTCGCCGGACCCCGCCCCCCGTGGGACGCCACCTACACCGCCGACGTCGCCGGCTGGGAGCGCCTGAAACTGCGCACCCTCAACGGCGTCCACTCCACCCTCGCCTACCTCGGCGCCCTCGCCGACACCGAGACCGTCGCCGGCGCCCTCGCGCTCCCCGGCGCCGACAGCTTCGCGCGCTGGCTCATCGCCGAGCAGATCGCACCGAGCTTCACGCCCCCCGACGGCCAGGACACCGTCGCGTACGGCGACAGCGTCCTGGAGCGCTTCGCCAACCCCGGCATCCGCCACCGCTGCATCCAGATCGCCATGGACGGCTCCCAGAAGCTCCCGCAGCGCCTGTTCGCCACCATCGGCGACCTCGCCGCCGCCGGCGTCGACCTCGACCTCATCGCGCTGCCGCTCGCCGCCTGGACCCGCTTCTGCGCCGGCAAGTCCGACGCCGGCGCCGACCTGCCGCTCGACGACCCGCTCAAGGACGTCCTGCGCCAGAGCCTCGCCGCCGCCGGACCCGCCCCCGCGGCGCGCATCGACGCGATCCTCGGCATCCGCCAGGTCGTCCCCGAACCCCTCGCCGACAACCACCAGCTGCGCCGGGCCGCCGCCAAATGGCTGCGCGAACTCGACCGGCACGGCGTCGCCACCACCCTGGAGCACCTGTGACAACGAGCATCCCGCGCGTCGCCCTCGTGGGCGCCAACGGCTTCGGCCTCCACCACCGCGAGCACAACCTCGCCCCGCGCACCGCGCGCGGCGAACTCGAGTTCGTCGGCATGTGCGACACCGCCGAGATCCAGGAGCGCCCCGGCGCCCCCATCGGCGACACGCCCGTCTTCGACGACTACCGGGCCATGCTCGACGCCACCGACCCCGACGTCGTCATCATCGCCACCCCGCCGCCCTCGCACCTGCCCATCGCCGGCGACGCGATGCGCCACGGCACCGACATCTACCTGGAGAAGCCCCCCGTCACCACCCTCGCCGAATACCGCGAGCTGTACGACGTCATGACCGAGACCGGCCGCAACGTCCAGGTCGGCTTCCAGGCCCTGGGCTCCCACGCCTTCAACGCCGTCCGCGACGCCATCGAGGCGGGCCGCTTCGGCGAGATCGAGTCCATCGGCGTCGCCGGCTCCTGGCAGCGCCCCGACTCGTACTACCGCCGCTCCGCGTGGGCCGGCAGGCGCGAGCTCAACGGCACCCTCGTCGCCGACGGCGCGCTCGCGAACCCGTGGGCCCACGCCTCCCAGCAGGCCATCGCGCTGGCGGGGGACTGGCCGCTCCACGGCCCGGTCGAGCTCGAACGGCTGCGCACCCGCGAGTCGATCGAAGTGGACGACACGGCCGTGTGGCGCGCGACGAACAAGAACGGCGTGCGCATCACCGTCGCCGTGACCCTCTGCGGCGACGCGAAGGTGGAGGGCGACATCTACATCAAGGGCACCGAGGGCGAGGCGTGGTACGGCTTCCGCGAGGACCTGCTGCGCCTGCCCGGCGAGACCGAGGCGAAGCAGTACGGCACCACGAACCTCCTCGACAACCTTCTGGCGCACCGCCGCCGCGGGGTCGGCCTCATCTCGGGGCTGCGCCGCGCCAAGCCGTTCACCGGCGTCCTGGAGCAGGTCCTCACCTCGCCGGTGCCGCGCCTGGTCGACGAGAAGCACCTCGAGCGCGTAGGCGACGATCCCGTGACGATCCTCAAGGGCGTCGACCGCGCGGTGGTCGACGCGGCGACCCAGGGCAGGCTCTACAGCGAACTCGGCCTCCCCTGGGCCTGATGCGGCAAGGCCCCCGGCGCGAGCCGGGGGCCTCTTCCTCTATCGGGGTCAGCGCGCCCCGGCGCCTCCCGTCACGATCGACTTGACGTTCGACGGGGTGTCGAGCGTGAACGAGTACGGCACGCCCGCGACGGAGCCGCTGGAGACCGGCGAGCCCGAGTTCACCAGGTGGTTGTTCCGCGAGACGATGCGCCCGCCCGCGGAGTCGCCCTGGCCGATCTCGGTGGGGGAGTCGGTGTTCTCGATGTAGTTGCCCTCGAAGATCACCCCGGCGTTCATGGTCGTCGCCACGCCGTAGTCGCCGATGTCGTAGTAGTAGTTGTTGAACACGTGGACCGGCTCGCCGAAGCGGACGCGCGGGTTGCGCTGGTTCGTGCCGTTGAACCAGTTGTGGTGGTAGCTCACCCGCAGGTTCCCGATGTCGGCGGTGTGGTCGTCGGAGTGGCCCAGCAGCATGTTCTTGTCGCTGCCGTCGAAGCGGTTCCACGACACGGTGACGAAGTCGGACTCGCGCTTGATGTCGCACGAGCCGTCGTAGCCGGTGCCGAAGGTGTTGTGGTCCACCCAGATGTTGGTCGAGCCGTCCTGGATGTTGATCGCGTCGTCGGACCAGTTGTTGAAGCGCAGGTTCTGGATGACGACGTTGCGCGAACCGCTGAGGTGGAAGCCGCCGCCGGTGATCTGCGCGCCGGAGTTGCCGACGATGGTGACGTTCGAGCCGACGTTGACCATCCCCGAGACGTTGATGGTGCCGCTGACGCGGACCACCCTCGCCGAGGAGCCGCTGACGGCCGAGGCCAGCGCCGACGCCGAGGTCACGGTGGTCGCCGAGGCGCTGCCGCCGCCGGTGGTGCCGCCGTTCTGGGTCGCCCAGCCGACCAGGCCCGTGGTCGGGGTGGAGCCGCCGACCTGGACGAGCTGGAACTGCTGGTTGTACCCGTTGAGGTAGTCGTACTGGGAGATGCGCGAGCCGGCCGCGGTCGACCACTCCCACACGTCGAGGGCCTTGCCCGAGAAGCGGTTCACGAAGGTCGCGTACCCGCCGGACTCGGTGACCCGCCACTGCTGGTTGTCGGCGTTGAGGTCGGTCCACTGCGCGATTGTGGCGCCGTTGGCGGCGTTCCACTCCCACACGTCGAGCACGAGGTTCGAGTGCCGGGCCTGGATGCGGTAGTAGCCGCCGCCGGAGTCGACGAAGCGGAACTGCTGGTTGGTCGCGCCGGTCTGGTTGTACTGGATGATCTCGGCGCCGCCGGCGGTGCTCAGGTTGAGCACGTCCAGGACCAGCCCGGAGTGGCGGGACTTGATGTGGTACCAGGTGCCGGGGGTGACCGCCTGTGCCGGGGCGGCGGCCGCGAGGAGGCCGGCTGAGGCGGCGACGGGTACGGCGGCGCCGAGCCCGACGATCTTCCAGAAGCCGCGTCTGGTGTGCGTGCCTCCGGCGGGGTTGGTGTCCATGAGACCGGGGTCCTTTCGATGGAGGGGGAGGCCCAATATATCGATGGACCTCGATGTTGACGGTAACCCGGTGAGGACAGCGTTTGCAAGAGCTCCGTCCGAAATAGAAAGGGACGGGACCGGCGGTGCGCCACCGGTCCCGTCTGGCGTGTGGCAAGCGCTGGTACGGGCGGGGCTAACTGGCCCCGGCGCTCGCGGTCACGACCGATTTCACCTGCGAGGGGGTGGTCAGCGAGTACCCGTACGGGACGCCGCCCACCGATCCGCTCGACGCCGGCGCGGAGGTGTTCACCAGGTGGTTGTTCCTGGAGACGATCCGCCCGTCGTCCGAGGAGCCCTCGCCGATGTGGACCGCGTCGTCCGCGTTCTCGAGGTAGTTCCCCTCGAACAGGACGCCCGCGTTCTCGGTGGTGGCCACGCAGTACGAGCCGATGTTGACGTAGTAGTTGTTGTAGACGTGCACGGTCTCGCCGAACCGCACGCGCGGCGTGCGCTGGTTCGTGCCGTTGAACCAGTTGTGGTGGTAGGTGACCCGCAGGTGGCCGATGTCCTGGCTCCCGTTGGAGTCGGAGTGGCCCAGCAGCATCGTCTTGTCGGTGCCGTTGAACCGGTTCCACGACACCGTGATGAAGTCCGAGCCGCGCTTGATGTCGAGCGCGCCGTCGGAGCCGGTGCCGAAGGTGTTGTTGTCGAACCACAGGTTCGTGGAGCCGTCCTGGACGTTGATCGCGTCGTCGGACCAGTTGTTGAACCGCATGTTGTACACGATCACGTTGCGGTCGGAGTCGAAGTTGAGGCCGCCGCCGGTGAAGGTGGCGCCCGAGTTGCCGATGATGGTGGTGTTGGATCCGACGTTGACCATGCCGGAGAGGGCGATCGTGCCGCTGACGCGGACGATCTTGGCGCTGCTGGAGGACACCGCGGAGGTGAACGCCGAGGCGCTGGTGACCGTGGTGGTGGGGCCGCCGGCGCCGCCGGTGGTGCCGCCGTTCTGGGTCGCCCAGCCGGTGAGGCCGGACTGGGCCACCGCCGGTGCCGGGTCGAGGGCGGTGACCGACAGCGCGGCCAGCACGACCGCCGCGACGAGTCCGAGGACCCGCCTGGCCGTGAGGGAGATGGTCGTCGACATTGACGAGCGTCCTTTCGTTGGAGAAGCAGACGCAACATATCGATATGCGCCTATTTTTCACGGTAAGCCCGACCGGACAGCGTTTGCAAGGGCTTCGCGCGAAATAGAAAGGCACGGGGCCGGCGGCGGCTCGCCGGGCCCGACTGGCGTCTGGCAAGCGCTGATGCGGGGCGGAACGAGTGTGGCAACCGGTTGCGGTAGACGCTTTCCTCGGGTCGTGCTACAAACTTCCCCATGGCTCTCTTCGACCTCCCCCTGGAACAGCTCCGCGAATACCGCCCCGACGTCCCCGAACCCGCCGACTTCGACGAGTTCTGGAAGACCACCCTCGGCGAGGCCGCCGGCTTCGGACTCGACGTGCGCACCGAGCCCTACGACGCGGGCCTGGTCGCCGTCGACGTCCACGACGTCACCTTCGCCGGCTGGGGCGGCCACCCCATCAAGGCGTGGCTCGTCAAGCCCAAGGGCGTCGAGGGCCCCCTCCCGTGCGTCGTGGAGTACATCGGCTACTCCGGCGGCCGCTCCTACCCCTGGGCTCACACCACCTACCCCGCCGCCGGCTGGGCCCACTTCGTCATGGACACCCGCGGCCAGGGCTACGGCAACTGGCAGCCCGGCGACACCGCCGACCCCTACGGCACCACCGGCCCCACCAACAAGGGCTGGATGACCCAGGGCCTCGAAGCCCCCGAGCACTACTACTACCGCCGCGTCTTCACCGACGCCTACCGCGCGGTCGACGTCGCCAAGGGCCTCGACGGGATCGACCCCGACCGGATCGTCGTCGCCGGCGGCAGCCAGGGCGGCGGCATCACCCAGGCCGTCGGCGGCCTGCGCGCCGACCTCGCCGGCGCCATGGTCGACGTGCCGTTCCTGACCCACTTCCAGCGCGCCGTCACCATCACCGACGCCTTCCCCTACCAGGAGATCGTCGAGTTCCTCTCCGGCCAGCGCCTGCGCGAGGACCGCGTCTTCGCGACCCTGAACTACTTCGACGGCCTCCACTTCGCCGCCCGCGGCACCGCCCCCGCGCTCTACTCCGTCGGCCTCATGGACGACGTCTGCCCGCCCTCCACCGTGTTCGCGGCCTACAACCGCTGGCAGGGCGACAAGCGGATCACCGTGTGGCCCTGGAACCGGCACGAAGGCGGCGGCATCCACCAGCGAGGCGAGCACCTGAAGTTCCTCGCCGAGCGCTAGGCGCGCGGCAGGGGCGGGACCACTCGGTCCCGCCCCTGCCCGCGTCCTACAGTTCGCGGATCTTCAACCGCTCCAGCGCCTCGTCGTGCAGGAGCCCGTTCGTCGCCAGCGCCGACCCGCCGTCGGGGCCGGGGCGCCCGCGCAGGTCGGTGAACTTCCCGCCCGCCTCCTCCACGATGAGCGCCAGCGGCGCCAGGTCCCACAGCGCCACTTCGGGTTCGGCCGCGATGTCCACGGCCCCCTCGGCGAGCAGGCAGTACGAGTAGAAGTCCCCGAAGCCGCGCTCGCGCCACGCCTCGTGGAGCATCCCGAGCATCGCGCCCTGCCGGTCGAGCTTGGCCCACCCGGTGATCGAGGAGATGCTCACCGACGCGTCCGAAAGCCGGGCGACCTTGGAGACCTGGATGCGCTTCCCGGCGCGCTGGTCGCGCCCGGCGAAGGCCCCGGCGCCCTTCATGGCCCACCAGCGTCGGTTGAGCGCCGGGGCGCTGACGACGCCGACGACGGGTTCGCCGCGGTCGAACAGCGCGATCAGCGTTGCCCAGATCGGCACGCCCCGAACGTAGTTGCGGGTGGCGTCGATCGGGTCGATGACCCACTTGCGGCCGGAGGCGCCGGGGTTGTCCCCGTACTCCTCCCCGAAGATCCCGTCGCGGGGCCGGGCGCGCCCGAGCGTGGAGCGCAGCACCTCTTCGATGGTCGTGTCGGCGTCGGAGACCTCGGTCATGTCCGGCTTCGCGGAGACCCGCAGGTCCGAGGCGCGGAACCGGCTGGTGCCGATCTGGGCCGCGGAGTCCGCGAGCAGGTGCGCGAGGCCGAGGTCGTCGTTGTAGCTGGAAGAGGGCATGGGCTCATCCTACTGAGTCCGGGCCGCCCCTCAGTTCTTCGTGTCGGCCTCGTTGAGCGAGGCCAGGACCCGGCGGAACGAGGCGAGGCGCCCGGCGCGCGGGTCCTCGGGCCCGATCTCGGCGTCGAGGGCGCAGTCGCCGATCTCGGGGGTGTGCGTGCACCCGCGCGGGCAGTCGGCGGCGACCTCGGCGAGTTCGGGGAACGCCTTGAGGATCGAGTCGGCGGTGACGTGCGCGAGCCCGAAGGAGCGGACGCCGGGGGTGTCGATGACCCAGCCGCCGCCGGGCAGCGCGAACGAGACGGTGCTGGTGGAGGTGTGCGAGCCCTTGCCGATGGACCGGACCTCGCTGACGGCGCGGCCGGCGCCGGGCACGAGCCGGTTGACGAGCGTGGACTTGCCGACCCCCGAGTGCCCGAAGAACACGTTCTCCTTGTCGCGCAGCAAGGCGATGAGCTCGTCGAGCGGGCTGTCGGGCTCGGTGGCGACGATGGTGAGGTCGAGCTGCGAGTAGTACGCGCGCACCTCCTCGGCCATCCGCGGGGCGAGGTCGTTCTTGGTGAGGCACAGGACCGGCCTGACCCCCGCGTCGTAGGCGGCGACGAGGCACCGGTCCACGAACCCGTACCGCAGCGGCGGGTCCACGGTGGAGGCCACGACCACGAGGGTGTCGACGTTGGCGACCACGACCCGCTCGGTGGCGTTCTCGTCGTCGGCCGAGCGCCGCAGCTCGCCGTGGCGCTCCTCGATCCGCACGACCCGGGCGAGGGTCCCGGGGTTCCCGGAGAGGTCGCCGACCAGGCCGGCGCGGTCGCCGACCACGATGGACTGCTTGCCGAGCTCGCGGGCCTTCATGGCGGTGACGGTGGTGCCCTCGACCTGGCAGGTGTAGCGACCGCGGTCGACGGCGGTCACGAAGCCCTCGCGGGCGTTCGTGTGCTTGGGCCGGATCTTGGTGCGGGGGCGGGAGCGCCGGGAGGCGCGCACCTTGACGTCGTCCTCGTCCCACTCGTCCGCATCGTCGTCGTCGGGGTCGACGTCCCAGTCCGGCTTCGGCAACGGCTATCCCTTCCCGCGCACGGCCTGCTCCCAGACCTCCGCGAACTCCGGCCAGGTCTTGGAAACGCAGGCGACGTCGTCGAGGACCAGCCCGGGGATCGCGAGCCCGGCCACGGCGCCGGCGTGGGCCATGCGGTGGTCGGCGTACGTGGCCCAGGTGCCGCGCTCGTGCCCGCCCGAGCCCACCCGGAAGCCGTCCTCGTACTCGTCGACGTCGGCGCCGATCTTGCGCAGCTCGGTGACCAGCGCCGAGACGCGGTCGGTCTCGTGGCCGCGGATGTGCGCGACACCGCGGACCGTGAAGGGGCCGTTGCTGACCCCGAACACCGCCGCGAGCGCGGGGGTGAGCTCGGCGGCGTCGGCGAGGTCGAGTTCGCCCGGCAGCGGCTCGGCGGTGCCGTAGGCGGTGAGGCCGCCGCGGGTCCACTCGACGCGGGCGCCGAGCTGCACGAGGATCTCGCGGATCGCGTCCCCGGCCTGCGTGGTCTCAGTGGGCCAGCCCTCGACGGTGACGCGCCCGCCCGCGACGAGCGCGGCGCACAGGAACGGCGCGGCGTTCTGGAGGTCGGGTTCGATGGTCCACTCGCGGCCCTGGAGCTCGCCGGGGGCGACCCGCCAGCGGTTCGGCTCGGAGTCGTCGACGTCGGCGCCGGCCTGGCGGAGCATCTGGACGACCATGTCGAGGTAGGGGCGGCTGGGCACGGGCCGGTCGCCGGTGTGGCGCAGGTCGAGGCCGTTCTCGAAGCGGGGCGCGGCCATGAGCAGGGCGCTCACGAGCTGCGAGGTCTTGGAGGCGTCCACCTCCAGCTCGCCGCCCTTGACGCGGCCGGCGGCGTTCACGGTGAACGGCAGCGCGAGGCGCCCGCCGTCCTCGATGTCGACGCCGAGGCCGCGCAGGGCCTTGATGACGCCGTCGTTGGGGCGCTTGCGCGCGTGCGGGTCGCCGTCGAAGGCCACGGGCCCGTCGGCGAGGGCCGCCACGGGTGGCAGGAACCGCATGACGGTCCCGGCGAGGCCGCAGTCGATCGAGGTCCCGCCCCGGAACCCGCCGGGCGTGACGGTCCACGCCTCGTCGTCGCCGGTGTCGACGCCTACGCCGATCGCGCGGAGCCCTTCGACCATGAGGAGGGTGTCGCGGGCGATGAGCGGGCGCTTGATCGTGCTCGGTCCGGAGGCGAGCGCGGCGAGGACGAGGGCGCGGGCCGTCATCGACTTCGAGCCGGGCACGCGGACGACCGCGTCGAGCTCGGCCTCCGCGTACGGGGCCTCCCAGCGGCGCTTCTCGGGGGCGGCGGTTGCGTTCACGCCCGCCAGTCTAGTGGTCCGGTGTGCGGGAACCGGGTGGTCGCCGGACCGGGGTGGCGCCCGGGGCCGGACGTGCGTCTTGCGGGGCGTGCCGGAAATGGAGGAACCGCGGTGTCGGTGGGCGGGGTTACCGTGTGGGGCATGTGCGGAAGGTACGCGAACAGCAAGTCGAGCCCCAGCATGGCGGCGCTCTTCGACGCCTCGGACCTCATCGCCGGCGCGTGGACCCCGAGCTACAACATCGCGCCGACGGTGCAGGCGCCGGTGGTGCGCCGCTCGAAGTCCCGCGAGGAGCGGGTGGTCGAGCTGGCCCGGTGGGGCCTGGTCCCGCCGTGGGCCTCCGATCCGGCGATCGGGTCGCGGATGTTCAACGCCCGCATCGAGACCGTCGCCACCTCGCGGGCCTACAAGCGCCCGTTCGCGACGCGGCGCGCCCTGGTGCCGGCCGACGGCTGGTACGAGTGGCGCAAGCTCCCCGGCGGCGGCAAGCAGCCGTACTTCTTCACCCGCCCCGGGGGCGTGGTCTTCGCGGGGCTGTGGGACACCTGGAAGGACGGCGACCTCACGCTGCTGACGTTCACCGTGCTCACCTGCCCGACGATGGGCGAGGCGATGGAGACCATCCACGACCGCATGCCCTACGTGCTCCCTCCCGAGCGGTACGCCGCCTGGCTGGGGGAGGAGGACGCGGCCGAGGGCGAACTGCTCGCCGGCCCCGCCTCCTCGCTGCCGGGGGACCTGGAGATCCGGAAGGTCGGGCGCGGCGTCGGCCGCGCGACGAACGACGGGCCCGAACTCGTGCTCCCGGTGGACGGCGAACCCGGCCCCTCGACACTCCCTGGATTGTGAAACCAATCACACCACCGCATCGGTATCTGTACCACAACTCGTCGGTCTTTCGTGTACAAGCCGTCGCCGGCTGAAAGGGAACGCTTCCCCGCGTCTCGGCGTAGACGCCCGGAAGGGCTGCGGCGGCAGTGAAAAAGGGAGGCAGCAATGCGGCGAATCCGCCCCGAAGAAGTAGCCCGCGCCCGCAAGGACCCCCGGCTGCTCGACGCCGCTGAATACCGGAGCGAGTCGCTCGGCGGCTCGTACCGGATGAGCGGCGACGACTGGCTGCGCCACGGCAACTGCGCCGAGGCCGAGCCGGACGTCATGTACCCCGAGCCCCGCGAGCCCATCGACGAGGCCCTGGCCATGTGCGCGTCCTGCCCGGTGCGCACGCCCTGCCTGGTGCGCGCGCTCGAGGCCCGGGACCGCCACGGCGTCTGGGGGGCCACCGCGCCCCGCGAGCGCCGGGCGATGATCGAGGTCTGGAAGGACATCAACCCCCTGGCCGTGGGCGCCTAGCGCACCCGGCTCTGATCGGCCGCGACCGCCCCGCCCGGGCGACCGTCGCGGCCTTTCGCATGTGCGGGGAAGCGGGGAGCCCTCGCGGGCGTTCTCGCAATGCGAGGGGGAGTCCGCAGCCTCCCCGGACCGGCGGCGGTGTCATGTCCGCCGGCCCGGGGCAGGTACTGGGAGTTCACGCGCCGATGTGTCGTCGGCGCGATCAAGACCCTTCCGGGTCCACTGACGATAACGACTGCGCGCACCGAAAGTTACCGGTTCGATCCGGTAAGTAAGGTTTTCGCATGGTTTCGTGAATTTCGCACGCCTCGTTGGCGGTTCCCGCTCGGCCGCACCGCCTCCCGGGCCCCCGCGGACCGGGTGTGGCGGAGCAGACTCGCAGGGTCCCGCCCTCGGCGGAATGAACCGGCACCGGGCGCTGTTGAGCGGTACGAGTCTCCGACTTCGCTGTAAGGAGCGCATCGCTTATGACCACCACCGTCCGCGGACGCGAAGACGAGCGCCTGGCCGCGCTGCTGAGCGGTCCCGAATGGTCCCCCGCCTACGGGACCAGTCCCGTCGGCGGCGTCACCGCCGCCGGTATTTCCGCCGTCCCCTCCCGGACCCCTGCCGTAGGCTCGGCTTCTGAGGCCGACGAGAGGGAGACGGTGACCGAGGCAGGAAGCGAGACCGCCCAGGAGCGGCGCGAGCGTTTCGAGCGCGACGCGATGCCCCTGATCGACCAGCTCTACGGCGCGGCGCTGCGCATGACGCGCAACCCGGCCGACGCCGAGGACCTGGTCCAGGAGACGTTCCTGAAGGCGTACTCGAAGTTCCACCAGTTCCGCGAGGGCACCAACCTCAAGGCGTGGCTGTACCGGATCCTCACCAACACGTACATCAACTCCTACCGCAAGAAGAAGCGCCAGCCGCTGACCTCGCCGACCGATGAGATCACCGACTGGCAGCTCGCGGACGCCGAGTCCCACTCGGCCTCGGGGCTGCGCTCGGCCGAGACCGAGGCCCTCGACCACCTGCCCGACTCCGACGTCAAGGACGCCCTCCAGCGCCTGGGCGAGGACTTCCGCCTGACGGTCTACCTCGCCGACGTCGAAGGCTTCTCCTACAAGGAGATCGCCGACATCATGGGCACCCCGATCGGGACGGTCATGTCCCGCCTCCACCGGGGCCGGCGCCAGCTCCGCCAGCTGCTGAGCTCGTACGCCGCCGACCGCGGCCTCTCGCCCGCACAGGAGGGCCAGTCGTGACCAGCGAACCGGACAAGCCCCGCCTCGACTGTCGCGAGGTGCTCGAAGAGGTCTACCTGTACCTCGACGAGGAGTGCTCCGACGTGCGCCGCGGCGTCATCAAGGACCACCTCGAGGACTGCTCGCCGTGCCTCTCGGAGTACGGCATCGAGCAGGAGGTGCGGGCCATCGTGCACCGCTGCTGCTCCAAGGAGGTCGCCCCCGACGACGTCAAGGAGCGGCTGCGCCAGAAGCTCGGCGCGATCGAGCAGGTCAGCCAGTTGTTCTCCGAGGCCGCCGAGCGCGATCGCTGATCGCGCCCGGGCGTCCCCGGATCAGGAGGCGGCGTTCGCCTCGATCATGCCGATCGAGATCTGGAGCGACGCCTCCCGGATGTCGTCCTCGGAGTCGTCGACCCGCGGGTACGTGATCCAGTTGCTGTAGAGCGTCGTGATCGCGTCCCAGGCGCGCATGCGCTGGATCAGGGGCGCGTCCGACTCCACGAGCAGCGCGTGCAGGCGCCGCTGCCGCAGCCGGAAGACCGACATGCGGTCCAGGCGCGTGAGCGCGGCCTGGTTGTTCTGCATGAACCGCAGCACCGGCACGTGCGCGCGGATGACCTCCGCGTAGCGGCGCAGCAGTTCGGTGCGGGTGTCGAGTTCCCTCGGGCGCGTGTCCCCCCAGTCGCAGATGGCGTCCAGGTCGTTCGCGTAGGACTCGAAGAAGCTCGCCGCGATGTCTTCCTTCGTCTTGAAGTGGTAGTACAGCGCGGCCTTGGTGACGCCGAGGTGCTCGGCGATCTCCCTGAGAGAGGTGTGCTCGTAGCCGTGCTCGCTGAAGAGCGCGATCGCGGTCCGCTGGATCCGCTCGCGGGTGCTCGGCTGTTGCGGCTCGCGCGGTTCGCGCGGCGATTCGGTCATCTGGGCAAGTCTCGTTCTTGTCCGTGTCGGCCAGTGCCATCGCGGGGCAGTCGCGGCCACGGCCGCCTGCCCCGCCAAGCGCTAGCTGTTCGGCCGCTTCCCGTGGTTCGCGGCCTTCTTCTTACGCGACTTGCGCTTGCGAGCTGCTTTCGCCATCGCTTCCTCCTCAGGTGTGGTCGGGAATTCGGTGGGTCAACCTTACCGGTACCTGCGCGACCGTCCGGAGGGCGTTGACGACGGGGTGAAATCGACGGACCCTTGGGAGGGCGCGGAGCGGCGCCGCCCGGTCCGCGGGAAGCCCCGGGCGGCGGTGGACGGCCCTGGTTCGCGTCGACTAGGCTTCATTATGAAGGTTTATTTAATATTTCACTGCGGTATCCGTCTGACAAGGAGCGTCCCGTGAACCAGCCCCAGGCCGGCGTCCCCGACACCACCGGCGCCGAGGAGCGCCCCGGCACCGGCATGGCCGCCGACATCGCCGAGCAGCCCGACGTCTACGCCGGCGTGCTCGACCACGGCGCCCCCGAGATCGCCCGCGTCGCCGCCCTCATCGCCCAGCGGCGCCCGCGCTCCATCGTCTTCACCGCCCGCGGCACCTCCGACCACGCCGCCCTCTACGCCGCGTACCTCACCGAGATCCGCCTCGGCATCCCCGCGAGCCTCGCCAGCCCCTCGGTCGTCACCGTCTACGACGCCCGCCCCGACTGGTCCGACAGCCTCGTCATCGCCGTGTCCCAGTCCGGCGGCTCCCCCGACCTCGCCCAGGTCGTCGCCGCCGCCCGCGCCGGCGGCGCCCTCACCCTCGCCGTCACCAACAACCCCGGCTCGCGCCTCGCCGCCGAGGCCGAACTCCACCTCGACGTCCGCGCCGGCCACGAACGCGCCGTCGCCGCCACCAAGACCTACACCGCCGAACTCCTCACCCTCCTGCTCCTCATCGAAGGCATCCGCACCGGCACCGGCCGCCTCGAAGCGGCCGAGGCCGCCGCCCTCGACAAGCTCCCCGAACTCGCCCAGAGCGTCCTCGACGACCCCGGCGCCGCCGAACTCGCCGGCCGCTACCGCTTCGCCTCCCGCTTCGTCACCACCGGCCGCGGCTACGCCTACCCCACCGCCCGCGAGACCGCCCTCAAACTCATGGAGACCTCCTACCTCCCCTCCCTCGCCTTCTCCGGCGCCGACCTCCTCCACGGCCCCCTCGCCATGGCCGACCCCGGCGTCCCCGTCCTCGCCGTCGTCGGCTCCGGCCCCGGCGGCCACGCCATGTGGAACGTCCTCACCCGCCTGGAGAAGCAGCGCGCCGACGTCGTCATCGTCGGCGCCGCCGACGTCCCCGGCCAGACCGCCCGCCTCGCCACCCCCGCCGTCGACGAGCGCATCGCCGCACTGCTCGACATCCTTCCCCTGCAACGGGTCGCGCTCCACCTCGCAATTGAACGCGGGGAGAACCCCGACGCCCCAAGAGGTCTCAAAAAGGTCACCGAGACGGTGTGATCCCAGCTCCGCGGGCCCGCAACCGCTGGAGTTCACTTTCAGTTCACCGGAGTGTTCACCCGTCTCCGTACACTCAGCGTCATGCAGGCCCCACCTGCCGCGCAGACCGGCATCACCGAGATCGTCTGGCATGACAGGCGGTACCGGGCCCGTGCGGTCGCAGGCGGCGCCGCATTCGAGATCTATTCGGACACCGCGGAGCCCGGCTTCCAGCCGAGCGGGACCAGCCACCACCGGTTCGTCCACGCCTCCGAGGCCGTCAGCACCGGCGGCGAGATGCTCCTCGCCGGCGTCGCACCGCTGGCGATCCCGGTCATGCCCGGGATCACCGCGTCTACAGTGCACCAGTACAGCCAGAACCCGCGCATCGGCCCCGCCGAGCGCGCCCTCGTCTCCGCCACCAGGGCCACCGCGTTCATCACCCCCGGCACCCGCATGGTCAAACCCCTGAGCCGCCACCAGGTCTCGCGGCAGCTCACCTCCGCGCCCCTCGTCAGCGGCCTCTGCTACCGCGAGTTCGACGTCGCCCACCTGCGGTTCCCCAGCGACCGCATCGTCCTCTCCGGCGACCCCGACGACGTCCGCGACCTCGCCTTCGGCCTGCGCTGGCGCGCGATCGGGCCCGGCGACTACACCAGCACCGGACTCGCCGAGTTCCCCGGCCTCGTCGGCATCCCCGGGCGCGAGCGGCGCGGCTCGATGATCCTCGGCACCGGGTTCCTGCCCAGCGGCACGCACCTCATCGCCGAGTTCGCCACCGCCGGGCTCGCCGACCTGCCGCTGAGCGCGCGCGCCGAGATCCTCGCGTACACGCCCGACGGCGCCGAGATCGCGCTGTTCCAGTACCAGCCGCAGACCAACGTTTGGAGCCGCGTCGCCGGCGCCCGCCACCGCGACCTCGTCAACCGCATCCCCGGCCTCGAGAACGGGCGCACCCTGTTCCGCGTCAACCCGTCGGTGCACGCCGGGCTCACCGGCGAGCACGAGGGCGAGCGGGTCCCGATCACCGCCGACCCCGGCCACGGGTTCCACGCGTACGCGCGCGGCGCCGCGAGCCGCAGCCCCGTCACCGGCCCGCGCCGCTTCCACACCCGCGCCCGGTGGCGCGACACGGAGGTCATCGCGCTGGGCCGCAACGAGGACTGGGTGCGCCTGCGCCTGAGCCAGCCCGACATCGAGGCGATCATGGCCGCCGACGCCACCTGCGTCGAACGCGGCGTCTACGAATGCTGGGCCCCCCTCGCCGAACTCGAGAACCCCCGCACGGTCACCCTCGACTATCCGCTGCCCCCGCCGATCCCGTAGTTCAGGTCTGCGGGACTCTCGCCAAGCGCCAGCGGTCGTCTACTCGGTCGACCCAGCGCATGCGCTGGAGGCGTTCGAGGGTCTCGGCCGCCACTTCGGCGGGGAGGCCCGCCACCGCCGCGAGGCGGGCCGTCTCCACCACGTAGCCGCGAGGGAGGGACTCGACCAGGCGGGCCTCGATCTCGGTGAGGCGGTCGATGGGGCGCTGCTGCGGCGGCGGTTCGCTCGCGAGCGGGCCGCCGATGCCGGTGAGGTCTTCGATCACCTCCTCGGCCCGCGTGACGAGCCTCGCCTCCCAAGGCTCCCTTGCCAACCGGTGGACGCCCGTGGACATCGTCGAGGTCACCGGCCCCGGCGTGAACATCAGGACCCGCCCGAGCTCCGCCGCGTGCCTCGCGGTGTTCCGCGCCCCCGAGCGGAGCGCCGCCTCGATGACCACCGTGCCCGCGGTGAGCGCCGCGATCACGCGGTTGCGGGTCAGGAAGCGGTGCTTCATCGCCGACGACCCCGGCGGCCACTCGCTCAGTAGCAGCCCGCGCTCCGCGATGAGGTCGAACATCGACACGTTCCCCTTGGGGTACGGCGAGTCCACCCCCGAGGCCAGGACCGCCACCGTGGTGCCCCCGCGGGCCATCGCACCCAGATGGGCCGCCCGGTCGATGCCGAAGGCACCGCCCGAGACGATCGTCCAGCCTGCGTCCGCCAGCTCCGCCGCGAGGTCGTCGGCCAGGTGCTGGCCGTACTCGGTGGCCGCGCGGGCGCCGACGATCGCCACCGAGCGCTCGCAGACCTCCGCCAGGTCGTGCGGACCCCGCACCCACAGGCAGCGGGGCGGGCGCACGTGCGGTTCGTCGGCGTCGCAGACCAGCAGCAGGTCCCGCAGCCGCTCGGGCCAGTCGGGGTCGTCCGGTGTCAGGACCCTCGCGCCGCAGGCGGCGGTGGCGGCGCGGATCTGGGCGGCCCGGTAGGCCGGGTCGGGCGTGCACGAGACCGCGGCGCTGGTGATGCGCCGCAACCGCTCCGGCACGTCCCCCTCCCAGAGGCGCTTCACCGCCTCGATCGGGCCGGTCTCGTCCAGGAGGTCGTCGAGTTCGGCGTCTCCGGGCTCCACCAGTTCGGACAGCAGCATCAGCGCGCTGCGCGCGTCGTCGGGCAGGTTGGTCACTGGTCCTCCTCTCCGGCCGCGCTCCGGCGGTCCGGTACCGGTCGGGTCATCTGAGCGGGTAGCCGAGCCGCAGTTCGCCGGCTTCGGCCACGTCGTCGGCGGTCGGGCTGCCGTGCTCGCGGAGGTCCGCGATCGTCCATGCGAGCTTCAGGACCCGGTCGTAGCCCCGGGCCGTGATGCGCTCCTTCACCAGGAGGTCGTCGACGTGCTTGCGCACCGGCGGCGGCAGGCGCCACCGGGCCGAGCGGAGCGCCGGCCCCGGCACCTCGCTGTTGACGCCCCACGGTTCGCCGGACTCGGCCCATCGCGAGGCGGCCGCCTCCCGCGCCCGCAGGACCCGCTTGGCGACCGAACCGGACGGCTCGCCCTCGGTCAGGTCGGTGAGGATCGCCGAGGGCGGCACCGGCGGCAGGTGGACCCGCAGGTCGATGCGGTCCATGAGCGGCCGCGAGATCCGGGTCAGGTAGCCGCGGCGCTTGAGCGGGGGACAGGTGCAGTCGGTGGGCCGGTTCGGGGCGCACGGGCACGGGTTCGCCGCGAGGACCAGGGTCACCTTGGCGGGGTAGCTGATCGAGGTGTTCGCGCGGCGGATGCGGACCTCGCCGCTCTCCAGCGGCTGGCGCAGCGAGTCGAGGACCGCCCGGGGCCACTCCGGGGCCTCGTCGATGAACAGGACCCCGCGGTGCGCGAGTGCCAGCGACCCCGGACCGACGCTGCCGGTGCCGCCGCCCACCAGCGCCTGCACGGTGATCGAGTGGTGCGGGGCCTCGAACGGCGCGTGGTGCAGGAGCGCGGCGGCACCGCCGGTGAACCTGCCGCGCAGCGAGTGCAGGGAGGTCACCTCGACCGCTTCGGCGTCGCTGAGCGGCGGCAGGATCGACGGGAGGCGTTCGGCCAGCATGGTCTTGCCCGCGCCGGGCGGGCCGATCATGAGCATGTGGTGGCCTCCGGCGGCGGCGATCTCCAAGGCGCGCCGGGCGAGCGGCTGGCCGCGGACGTCGGACAGGTCGGGGAGCCGCGGCGGTTCGGGCGCGGGCCGGCGCGGGACCGGGTCGAGCGGCGTCTGGCCGAACACCCAGGCGACGAGGGTGGCGAGGTCGCGCGGGGCGAGGATCGTCAGGTCCTCGACCATCGACGCCTCGGCGGCGTTCTCCGGGGCGACGATCGCGGTGCGGACGCCGCTGCGGCGGGCCTCCATGAGGGCCGGGAGCGTGCCCGGGACGGCGCGGAGGCTCCCGTCGAGCCCGAGTTCGGCGAGCAGGACCGCGTCGGCGAGGCGTTCGGCGGGGAGCAGGTCGTCGGCGCACATGATGGTGACCGCGAGCGCGAGGTCCGCCGCCGAGCCGGTCGTCGGGACCGAGGCGGGCGCGAAGTTCACGGAGATCGACTTGTCCGGGAAGCGGAGCGCGGAGTTCGCCATCGCCGAGCGGACCCTGGTCTGGGCCTGATTGACGACGTTGTCGGGCAGGCCGGACATGCGGACCGTGTCGGCGCCCTTCGACGAGGACTTGAAGACCGACGCCTCGACGGTGACCGTGACGGCGGAGGCGCCGACCATGCAGACGGTGGTGGTGCGTGCGTAACCCACGGCGTGCTCCTTGCCGGTGCTCGAGTGCGAGGCGGTCCGGCCCGGTGACCGTGAGGGCGAGCCGGTCGAGTCGCCAGGGCTGGTCGGGGCGGCAGTGGCCGCGCAGCCAGGTCCGGGCGAGCCGTTCGAGGCGGCGGACCTTCTCGCCGTCGACGGCCCCGAGCGGGCCGCCGAAGCGGTCGGAGCGGCGGGTCTTGACCTCGCAGACGACGACGGTGTCTGCGCTGCGGGCCACGAGGTCGAGTTCGCCGGTGCGGTGGCGCCAATTGCGGTCGAGGATCTGCATGCGGTGCCGCTGGAGGTGCGCCGCGGCCAGGCGTTCGCCGAGCCGCCCGAGCTGGTGCGGGGTGAGCCGGCGGAGGTCGGTCCCGGCGGGTGCGGGCGGGGCCGATTCGAGTGTTCGCGAGATGTTCATGACGCGCCGCCTGAGCGGAGCGGTGCAGCCGAGCGGAGCGGTGCGGCTGAGTTCAGCGCTGCGGCTGAGCCGAGCACTGCGGAAGAACGGAGCACTGCGGAAGAGCGGAGCGGTGCGGCCGCATCGCGGCCGGGCCGGGGGAGGAGCCGGACCTTCCCGGAGCCGAAGAGCAGCATCGGGTCGAGGTAGAGCGGTCCGCGCTTGAGGCCGAGGTGGAGGCAGGCCGCGCCGGGGCAGGAGGCGTGGCCCGGTTGCAGGGTGCCGACCGGTTGGCCCGCCGTGACCTTCTCGCCCGCGGCGACCGTGGGTGCGACCGGTTCGTAGGTGGTCCGGAGGCCGTTGGCGTGGGCGATGCTCACCACACCGCGGCCGGCGAGGTCCCCGGCGAACATGACCGTGCCGGCGCCGACGGCGGTCACGGTCTGGGCGTCAGCGGCGCCGAGGTCGACGCCGCGGTGGCCGGGCATCCACGGCAGGGGCGGCGGGTCGAAGGCGGTGCGCAGGTCGAGCCCGCCGGTCGGGGGCCGCCACGGTCCGGCGGCCGCGTGGCCCCGGTCCTGCGCGAAGGCGGGGAGCGGGCGGGCGAGTGCGGTGGCGGTGAGGATCACGGTGATGATGAGGCCGAGCGTCGTCGCCTTGCGTAGCTGATGCATGACTCAAGGTTGGACCAGGGGGCCGGTATCGCCCAGAAAATTCTTTTCGGCCTGTGGATAACCTTGTGCACGGCTTTTCTACCTGCGGTAATGCGGTGCAAGGTTTCCGCGCCGGCGCGCGATTGCGGCGCGGGGCGGCGCATCGCCTCGGTCACTGCGGTCCACCGCCTTCGCGGAGGTCGCGCGGGTCCAAGTACACTGATCAAAGCGGTACGGCACCACTGTGCGCCGAACCGACTTCGCGCACTCGTCGCGGCCCGACCTCCATCGCCGGCTCGGTATCCGAGCCCCTGCGGTGGTGTGGTCCGGCCCTCGCGATCTCCCAGGTCCGGGTCCTTCCCGGTTGCGGATCGCCGGAGGCGGGTGCCAGGCGCGGGACGCCCGGACTTCGGGCGCCTCCCGCGAATGAACCAGGGAACGAAAGGAACTACAACCGTGTCGGTTGTCACCATGCGCCAGCTCCTCGAGAGCGGCGTGCACTTCGGTCACCAGACCCGTCGCTGGAACCCGAAGATGAAGCGGTTCATCCTCACCGACCGCAACGGCATCTACGTCATCGACCTGCGCCAGACGGTCGACTACGCGGCCAAGGCCCACGACTTCGTCAAGAACGTCGTCGCCGAAGGCGGCGAGGTCCTCTTCGTCGGCACCAAGAAGCAGGCCCAGGAGGCCGTCGCCGAGCAGGCGCAGCGCGTCGGGATGCCCTTCGTGAACCACCGCTGGCTCGGCGGCATGCTCACGAACTTCCAGACCATCCAGAAGCGCCTCATGCGCCTCAAGGAACTCGAGATCATCGAGGCCAACGGTGCGGCCAACCGCACCAAGAAGGAAATGCTCCAGCTCATGCGCGAGAAGGACAAGCTCGAGCGCACGCTCGGCGGCCTCCGCGACATGGAGAAGACCCCGGCCGCGATCTGGATCGTGGACACCAAGAAGGAGCACATCGCCGTCGACGAGGCCCGCAAGCTCGGCATCCCCGTCGTCGCGATCCTCGACACCAACTGCGACCCCGACGAGGTCGACTTCCCGATCCCCGGCAACGACGACGCGATCCGCTCCGTCGCCCTGCTGACCAAGGTCATCGCCGACGGCGCCGCCGAGGGCCTCCTGGCCCGCTCCGGCGGCCAGGGCGAGAAGGCCGAGGGCGAGCCGCTCGCCGAGTGGGAGAAGGAGCTCCTCGTCGAGGACAAGCCCGCCGAGGCCGCTCCGGCCGCCGAGGCCGAGGCGACCGAGCAGACCTCCGCCGAGTAATCGGACCTCACGAGAAGTTAGAAGGGGAGCAATGGCCAACTTCACGATGGCTGACGTCAAGAAGCTCCGGGAAGCCACGGGCTCCGGGATGATGGACGTCAAGAAGGCCCTCGAAGCGGCTGACGGCGACTACGACACCGCCCTCGAGGCGCTGCGCATCAAGGGCGCCAAGGACGTGGGCAAGCGCGCCGAGCGCACCACCGCCCAGGGCCTGGTCGCCCAGTCCGGCAACACCATTCTCGAGCTGCTGTGCGAGACCGACTTCGTCGCCAAGAACGGCGCGTTCATCGAGCTCGCGCAGACCCTGGTGGAGCGCGCCGACGAGGTCCGCCCCGTCGACGGCCCGGCCTTCGAGCAGGCCGAGCTCAACGGCAAGACGGTCGCCGAGGTCGTCGCCGAGGAGTCGGTGAAGCTGGGCGAGAAGCTCGCCCTGGGCCGCGTCGGCTCGCTGGAGGGCGAGGTCTCGGTGTACATGCACCGCAAGGCCGCCGACCTCCCGCCCGCCGTGGGCATCCTCGTCTCGTACACCGGTGACGCCGAGGCCGCCCGCCAGGCCGGCATGCAGGCCGCCGCGATGCGTCCGAAGTACCTCAGCAGCGACGAGGTCCCCGCGGAGATCGTGGAGACCGAGAAGCGCGTCGCCCTGGAGACCGCCAAGGAAGAGGGCAAGCCCGAGCGCGCCTGGGACAAGATCGTCGAAGGCAAGGTCGGGGCCTACTACCGCGACTTCGTCCTCCTCGACCAGACCTCGGTCCTCGACAACAAGAAGACCGTCCGTCAGGTGCTGGCCGAGTCCGGCACCGAGGTCACCGGCTTCATCCGCTTCGAAGTCGGCCAGGAGTAGCGAGCGGTCCGCGGACGCGGACTACACTGGCTCCAGCCGTGAGCACGGGAAGGGGCGGCGGCGCAGGCCGCCGCCCCGTTCCATGTCTGGAGCGGGAACGCCCGGAGCGGGCGGGCGACCGTGAACCGGGCCCCGCCGCCGAGGGGAAGTCACAACAGGGAGTGCCATGAGTCAAGCCACGTTCCGCCGGGTCGTGCTGAAACTGTCCGGCGAGTCCTTCGGGGGCGGTTCCGTCGGCGTCGACCCCGACGTCGTCCAGGGCGTGGCCCGGCAGATCGCCGCCGGGGTCGCCGAGGGCGTCCAGGTGGCCGTGGTCGTCGGCGGCGGCAACTTCTTCCGCGGCGCCGAACTCCAGCGCCGCGGCATGGAGCGCGCCCGCGCCGACTACATGGGCATGCTCGGCACCGTCATGAACTGCCTCGCCCTCCAGGACTTCCTGGAGAAGGAGGGCGTCGACACGCGCGTCCAGACCGCCATCGCCATGGCGCAGGTCGCCGAGGCGTACCTGCCGCTGCGCGCCATCCGCCACCTGGAGAAGGGGCGCGTCGTCATCTTCGGCGCCGGCGCCGGCATGCCGTACTTCTCCACCGACACCGTCGCCGCCCAGCGCGCCCTCGAGATCGGCGCGCAGGAGGTGCTCGTCTCCAAGAACGGCGTCGACGCCGTCTACACCGCCGACCCCAAGACCGACCCCGACGCGCAGCGCCTCGACGACATCACCTTCGACGAGGCCCTCAAGCGCGAGCTCATGGTCGTCGACCAGGCGGCCTTCAGCCTCTGCAAGGACAACGCCCTGCCCATGCGCGTCTTCGGCGCCGACGACGAGGGGAACCTGCGCCGCGCCGTCATCGGCGAGCAGATCGGGACCCTCATCCACGCCGCCGAGGACTGACCCCCGCGGGGCGGACCCCGACGACGGGGACGTCCGCGCCACCGAGGACCCACGGCGGGACGGTACGGTCAGAAGTGCTGTCAGGCCGCGAGAGAATGTGAGAGAGCCGTGATTGACGACACCCTCCTCGAAGCAGAGGAGAAGATGGAGCGGGCCATCGAGCACGCCAAGGAGGAGTTCGCCGCGGTCCGCACCGGCCGCGCCTCCTCCGCCATGTTCAACCGGATCACCGTCGACTACTACGGCGCGCCCACCCCCATCCCCCAGGTGGCCTCCATCGCGATCCCCGAGCCCCGCATGGTGATCGTCAAGCCCTTCGACACCTCCCAGATGAAGGACATCGAGGACGCGATCCGCAACTCGAACCTCGGCGTCAACCCCTCCAACGAGGGCACCCAGCTGCGGCTGAACCTGCCCCCGATGACCGAGGAGCGGCGCCGCGAGATGATCAAGATCGTCCGCACCAAGGGCGAGGACGCCAAGATCGCCATCCGCAACGTCCGCCGCAAGGCCAAGGACGAGATCGGCAAGTTCGTCAAGGACGGCGAGGTCTCCGAGGACGAGGGCCGCTCCGGCGAGAAGGAGCTCGACGACCTCACCGGCCGCTTCACCGGCCAGGTGGACGAGCTCGTCGGCGCCAAAGAGTCCGAGCTGCTCGAGATCTGATGAGCGCGATTCCCGACGGTGCGCCCGGCCGTCGCCCCCACCCGTCCCCCGACGGGCCCGGGCGCGGGCCCGACACCGCCGAGGCGGAGGGCCGGCCCCGGCCCAAGGCCGGCCGCAACCTGCCCGTCGCGATCGGCGTCGGCCTCGGCATCTCCGCGGTCGTCATCGCCTCGATCGTGTTCCAGCCGCTCATCTTCCTCGGCCTCGCCGTGGTCGCGGTCGCCGTCGCCTGCTGGGAGACCGGCAACGCGATGCGCAAGGGCGGCAAGAACGTCCCGGTGATCCCGCTCGCGGCCGCCGGGGTGCTCATCGTGGTCCTCGCCTGGTTCGGCGGGGCCACCGGCCTCCTCCTCGGCACCGCCGTCAGCGTCGCCGCACTGTACGTGTGGCGGCTCTCCGACGGCGCCACCGGCTACCGCACCGACATCGCCGCCGCGGCGCTCGTGCTCATCCAGGTCCCGTTCCTGGCCGGGTTCGTCATGCTCCTGGCCACGTCGGACGCCGGCGACGCCCGCCTCGTCGACGGCGCCGCCGCGCAGGTCCTCATCTACCTGTTCGCCGTGGTCATGTCCGACACCGGCGGGTACGCCGCCGGCGTGCTGTTCGGGCGCCACCAGATGACGCCCCGCATCAGCCCCAAGAAGTCCTGGGAGGGCCTGGCCGGCTCCGTCGTCGCGGCCGCCCTCGGCGGCTCGATCACCCTCTGGGCGTTCTTCGGCGTGTCCTTCCCGCTGGGCGTGGCGTTCGGCGTGTGCGTGGCCCTGGCGGCTACCTTGGGGGACCTGTCCGTCTCGCTGCTGAAGCGGGACCTCGGCATCAAGGACATGAGCAATCTCATCCCCGGCCACGGCGGGGTCATGGACCGGCTCGACTCGATCCTCATGGTGGCCCCGGTGGCCTATGTGTGGTTCCGTTACCTGCTCGGGTGATGTGTCCTGATTGGTGTATCCGATGAAGGAGGGCCCGGGGTGAATTCGACGATCCGGGGTTGGCGGGCCGCGGGCCTGTCATGCGAGACTAGGTCGTGACATGTCTGTAGCACTCACGTTGACCGAGCCGCGCCCCCGCAAGGCCGCGCCACGGCACCTCGCCGACCTCGACCTGGCCGGGTGCCAGTCCGTCCTCTCCGAGATCGGGCAGCCCGCCTTCCGCGCCAAGCAGCTGCGCCAGCAGTACTTCGGCCGCCACGTCGGCGACGCCTCCCAGATGACCGACCTCCCCGCCGCCGCCCGCGAGGCCATCGGCGAGGCGCTGCTCCCGCGGCTCCTCCAGCCGATCCGCGTCGACTCGTGCGACGACGGGCGCACCGTCAAGGCCGTCTGGCGCCTGTACGACGGCGCGCTGGTCGAATCCGTCATCATGGCCTACCCCGACCGGGTGACCGCCTGCGTGTCGTCGCAGGCCGGGTGCGGCATGGCCTGCCCGTTCTGCGCCACCGGCCAGGGCGGCCTCGACCGGAACCTCACCACCGCCGAGATCGTCGACCAGGTGGTCAACGCCGCCCGCCTCGCCGAGGAGCGCGGCCTCGGACGTCTGTCCAACATCGTCTTCATGGGCATGGGCGAGCCCCTCGCGAACTGGGCCCGCCTCAAGTCCGCCCTGCACCTCATCACCGCGCCGGTGCCCGACGGGATCGGGATCTCCGCCCGGAGCGTCACCGTCTCCACGGTCGGCCTGGTGCCCACCATCAAGAAGCTCGCGGAGGAGGGCCTGCCGGTGCGTCTGGCCGTGTCCCTCCACGCGCCCGACGACGAGCTGCGCGACGAGCTCGTCCCCATCAACACCCGCTGGAAGGTCGCCGAGGTCCTCGACGCGGCCTGGGAGTACGCTCGGGTGACGAAACGTCGTGTCTCGATCGAGTACGCGATGATCAGGGACGTGAACGACCAGCCGTGGCGGGCCGACCTGCTGGGGAAGCTCTTGAAGGGCAAGCTGGTCCACGTCAACCTGATTCCCTTGAACCCCACGCCGGGGAGCCGGTGGGACGCGAGTCCCAAGCCGGTTGAGGCGGAGTTCGTGCGGCGCCTCCGCGAAGCGGGCGTGTCCACGACGGTGCGCGATACGCGCGGCCAAGAGATCGACGGCGCTTGCGGGCAGCTGGCCGCTTCGGTCCGGGAGGCCGGTACGCCCGGCCGCGCCGGTGCGAAGCCGCTCGGCGCCTCCGGCGCCGCGGAGTAGGCGGAAAGGGTGGCTTGGTAGTGGCGAGTCATGGTGACCGGTTCCGGCGCCGGGCGTTGAGCCGGGGCTACAAGGTCGATGAGGTCGACGCGTTCCTCGACCGCGTCGAGGCGACGCTCTCCGGTGAGCCGGTGGGCAGTCCCGTCTCGGCGGACGAGGTCGACGATGTCGTCTTCAGGGTCCGCTTCGGCGGGTACGACGAGTGGCAGGTGGACGTCTACCTCGACCGGGTCGCGCGGCAGCTCGCCGAACTGGAGGAGCGCGGCGTCCTCGGCACCGCCCCCGCTCCCGACTACGGCAAGCCCGAGACCGCCGCCCAGGGCCGCGGCTTCGACGAGCCCCCGATGCAGCAGGGCCCCGGTTCGCGCCGGGCCCCCGAGGCCCAGGCGACCCAGGTCATCCCCGCGCACGAGATGATGGCGGCCCGCGAGATGGCGCCCCCGCCCCCGGCCCCCGAGCCGGTCGGCCGCGGCCGCGGACCCGCCCCCCGGGCGGCCGCCCCGCAGGACGACGAGGGCTTCGGCGACCTCCGCGGCGACGACGGCGAGGGCTTCGGCTTCCTCGCCGGCCCGCCCGGCGACGACTACGACGACCCGTTCGCCAAGCGCGGCGGCGGTGGCGGCCAGGACTTCGGCTCCCCCCGCGGCGGCCAGCAGGACTTCGGGCGCGGCGGCCGCGACGACTTCGGTCCGGGCCCGCGCGACGACTTCGGCCCCCCGCAGGACCAGTTCGGGCAGCGCGACGACTTCGCCCGCGACGACTTCGGCCGGGACGAGTTCCCGCCGCAGCGCAACCCCAACGGCGCCAACGGGTACGGGCCGCGCGGCGGCGCCCCCGAGCCGGGCGTCTACGGCGGCAGCGAGTACGGCGGCGGCGCTCGCGGCCCCGAGCGCGGCGACTTCGCACCGCCCGCGCAGGCCGGACCGCGCGCCGGAGGGCCCATGCACGACGGGCCCCAGGCCGGTCCCGTCCCGCACGGCGCCACCGAGCAGCTCCCGCTCCAGTCCGACCCGCGCCGCGGGGGCTTCGGCCCCGGCGACCAGCCGGGCGTCTACGGCCAGGGCCCGCGCCGCGGCGCCCCCGAGCCGCCGCCGCCCGGGTTCGGCGCGGCCTACGACGACGAGTTCGGCGACACCGGCGGGCGCCGCGCGGCACCGCACCAGTCGCCGATGCAGGGCGGCCCCATGGGCCAGCAGCCGCACCAGACCGGCGCCATCCCGCGCGCCGACCGCTACGGCCAGTCCGAGCCCGAGCCGATGCCGCCCGCGGTGCCGACCCAGGCGATCCCGCAGAACCTCGTCCCCGGCATGGGCCAGGGGCCGATGGGCCGCCCCGAGCCGCCCCAGTCCGAGCCCTACGGGGCCCCGCGCGGGCGCGAGTACGGCGCGCCGGGAGGCCCCCAGGGCGGCTTCGGCGGCCCCGGGCCCGAGGACACCGGATACGGGCGCCGCGGCGTCCCGAGCCCGCCCATGCAGGGCGGCTTCGACCGCGGCCCGCACGAGCCCACCGGCGGCTTCGGCGGACCGCAGCACGAGCCGACCGGCGGTTTCGGCGGTCCGCCGCACGAGCCCACGGGCGGCTTCGGCGCGCCTTCCGGTCCGCCCCCCGGGCAGGACCCGACCGGCGGCTTCGGCGGCCCCGCGGGCGGCCCGCGCGGCGCGGCCACCCCGCCCGACTTCGGCCGCCGCAACCCCTACGAGGGACGCGGCGCGTTCGAGGCCCCCGGCCGCCACGGCCGGGAGGAGATGACCACGGAGATGCGGGCGTCGGACTCCCCCTTCACGCCCGACGACGTGCAGCGCCTGGAGCAGCTCCGCCGCGCCTTCCAGCCGCGGCGCTTCGGCTCCGGCTACGACCCCGGCCAGGTGGACCAGATGTTCGACGCCGTCTCGGCGGCGATGACCGGGCGCAACCCGGTCCCGCTGTCGGACCGCGAGCTCGACACCAGCCAGTTCTCGCTCGTGCAGGGCGGCTACTTCGAGGCCGAAGTGGACTCCGCGCTCCGCGAGGTCCGCGAGATGTTCGCCCGCCGCGGCATGATGCACTGAGTTGAGATGCGCTGATCTCGAATGCACTGAGTTCAGATGCACTGAGACGCAAGGAGAGGGGCGGGACCGCGATGCGGTCCCGCCCCTCGTCCGTGGCTTCGCTCTAGCGCAGGCCGGCCTTGACCAGCCAGGCGTCGGTGACGATGACCGCCAGCAGGATTCCGGCGGTGAGCAGGAGGAACACGTCCTCCACCCAGCCCTGGTGGTTGCCGAACAGGTACGCCAGGTTGATGACGATGCCGACGGTCAGCGCGGAGTAGAGGGCCTTGCGGCTGGTGGGCTTGCGCTGATCGGGCGAGAGAATCTGCTCTTCGGCAGCCATGCTGGTTCCTCCAACCGTTCGTTTGATCGCCCACAGTCTCCCACGCCACAAGCGTCGGCGCCCGGCCCCCGCCGGAGCTGTGACTTGTAGTCTGGGAGCGTCGTCGTCCCCCATGTCCGGAAGGGTCACCGTGCGAATCACCGGTACCGGCCACGCCAGTATGTTCATCGAGACCGCCGCGGGTTCGATCCTGTGCGACCCCTGGGTGAACCCCGCCTACTTCGCCTCGTGGTTCCCGTTCCCGGACAACTCGCAGCTCGACTGGGACACCCTCGGCCAGGCCGACTACCTGTACGTCTCGCACCTGCACCGGGACCACTTCGACGAGGAGAACCTCACGAAGCACATCAGCAAGGACACCACCGTCCTGCTGCCCGAGTACCCCACCTCCGAACTCGAGTCCGAGCTGCGCGCCCTGGGCTTCCACAAGTTCATCAAGACCGTCTCCGAGGAGGTCGTCGAACTCCCCGGCGGCGTCAAGGTCATGATCCAGGCCCTGACCAGCCCCACCGACGGGCCCATCGGCGACTCCTCCCTGTGGGTCGAGGACGCCGACGGCACGCGCATGCTCAACCAGAACGACGCCCGCCCCACCGACATGAGCGTCTTCCTCCAGCACGGGAGGATCCACGCGCACCTGCTCCAGTTCTCCGGCGCCATCTGGTTCCCGATGGTCTACGAGCTGCCCGACAACGCCAAGCGCGCCTTCGGGAAGCAGAAGCGCGAGCGCGGCTTCGACCGCTCGCTGCGCTACATCGACGACGTCGCCGGCGACTGGGTCTTCCCCATCGCCGGCCCCCCGTGCTTCCTCGACGACGCGCTCTACCAGTTCAACGACGTGTTCGGCGACGAGGGGAACATCTTCCCCGACCAGATGTCGTACGTGGAGTGGCTGGAGCAGCAGGGGCGCGAGAAGAACATCATCCTGCTGCCGGGCTCGGTGGCCGAGGTCCTCGCCGACGGCTCCGCCTCGGTCGAGCACCCCGTGGACGACATCCGCGAGTGGTTCAGGAACAAGAAGCAGCACCTCGACGAGTTCAAGGAGCGCATGCAGCCGCGCATCGCCGCGGAGAAGGCGTCCTGGTCCCACCCCGAGATCGACGTCCTGGAGACGCTGCGCGAGCGCATCGAGCCGCTCATGGCCTCGGCCGAGCACATCGCCACCGGCATCGGCGGCCCGGTCCGCTTCGACCTCACCGCGCCCGACTCCGACGAGGTCGTCGAGTCGATCGTGTTCGACTTCCTGGAGCGCAAGATCCACCCCGACGACGGGGGCAAGGTCCGCTACCGCTTCCGCACCGAGCGGCGCCTCATCGAGCACCTGCTGCACATCCGCGAGGTCGACTGGGTCAACTCGCTGTTCCTGTCGTGCCGCTTCACCGCCGCGCGCATCGGCCAGTACAACGAGTACGTGTACGCGTTCTTCAAGTGCCTCTCCGAAGAGCGGCTCCAGTACGCCGAGGGCTGGTACGCCGAGCAGCGCCCCGACGACGAGGACATCGTCATGAACGGCTGGCAGGTCCAGCGCCGCTGCCCGCACCTCAAGGCCGACCTGTCGGTGTTCGGCAAGATCGAGGAGGGCGTCCTCACCTGCCAGATGCACGGCTGGAAGTGGAACCTCAAGTCCGGCAAGTGCATGACCTCCGTCGGGCACGACATCAGGTCCTGCCCGGCCGACGAGGCGCCCTCCGCCGAGTAGACCGAGACCGAAGGGCCCGGACGCGCCGCGTCCGGGCCCTTCGCGCTCCGCACCCGCGGGCTACCCCTCGATCCCGAAGTCCTTGATCATGGTGAGGATCTGGGTCTTGTAGAACTCGTCGACGTTGTCCCGCACCGGCAGGCTCCCGAACGCCTCCATGACGACCAGGCCGAACACCCGCACCCACCCCGAGGTGAACGAGAAGACCCAGGGCAGCGGCATGTCCTCGCCGACGATGAACGCCGAGCACTTCTCCATCAGCTCCGCCTTGAGCGCCTCCGACATCGCCGGCAGCTCCACGGGCCCGCCCGCCTCGATCTCGCCGCGCTCGGTCTTGCGGTAGAACGCCGCCATCTCCCGCCCGCACAGCTGCGAGTGCTCCAGCGCCTTGCGCGAGAGCGGGTCGGGGTCGCGCTCCAGCGCCTCGCCGTCGATGAGCATGGCGGCCTTGCCCTCGGGGAAGGAGATCATCAGCTCGAACTCGCGGCGGTGCCCCACGGCCCAGGCCCGGAAGGCCCAGATCCACGACTTCATCCGTTCGAGGTGCGCGTCCTTCGGGTAGGCGTCCATCGCGGCGACCGTGGCGGCGATAAGTTCGTCGTAGAGGTCGACGCAGGTCGCGTTCAGGAGCGCGTCGAGGCTGTCGAAGTAGCGGTACAGGGCCGCCGGCGTGACGCCCACCTCCCGTGCGATCGCCCGGAGGGAGATCCCGCTCGGACCGCCCTCCTGGAGCTGGCGCCGGGCGCTCGCCTTGATCTCGGCGATGGTCTCGGCGCGCATCCGCTCGCGACGGGTCGGGCCACCCGCGGTGTTGGAAGTCACTGCTCTCCTTCTCTTACAACTTAGTTAACGGCGTTGACTCTATGAGGGGCGTTCATTAGAGTCAACGGTGTTAGCTAAATGATCGACGCTTACATCGTACCGCCGCCCGGACCTCCGGCACCAGCGGTCGCAGCCTCCCTCTCCGCTGAACACCCATAGGAGAAAGCCATGTATTCCCTGCTAGGCCGTGCGGTCATCAAGACCCGCTGGTTCATCCTGGCCGGCGTCCTCGCGATCTTCGCCATCGGCGCGACCTGGGGCCTCGGCGTCTTCGACGAGTTCACCGACGGCGGATTCGTCTCCGGTGAGGCCCCCTCGGTCACCGACGCCGCCGCCATCGAGGACGAGTTCGGCAACACCGGCGCCGACGTGATCGTCCTGTACGAGTCCGACACCCTCACCGTGGACGACCCCGAGTTCCAGGACGCCGTGACCGGCGCGGCGGCCGACATCGCCGGCATCGACGAGGTCGGCACCGTCACCACCTACTACGACACCGGCGCCGAGAACTTCGTCTCCGAGGACCGCGGCGCCACCTTCGCGGCCGTCGCCCTCGACGGGGGCGTCTCGGACGAGGCCCTCGCGGGCGTCTACGAGTCGATCCAGGACGACCTGCGCGAGGCCGGGGACACCGACGGCCTCGACGTCTCCCTCGGCGGCCCCGCCGCGATCTTCCACGACATCAACACCCAGGTCCAGCACGACCTCGAGATCGCCGAGCTCATCTCGATGCCGCTCCTGCTGGTCATCATGGTCATCGTGTTCGGCGCGCTCGTCGCCGCGTCGCTGCCGCTGCTCGTGGGCGGCCTGTCGATCCTCGGCGGCTTCACCATCACCCGCGTCATCACCGAGTTCACCGACGTCTCGGTGTTCGCCGCCAACGTCATCACCATCATCGGCCTGGGCATGTCCATCGACTACGCCCTGTTCGTGCTGCGCCGGTTCCGGGAGGAGATGGCGAACGGCCGCGGCAAGCGCGCCGCGGTCCTCACCACCGTCGCCACCGCCGGGCGCACCGTCATGGTCTCGGGCCTCATCATCGTGCTCTCGATGGTCGGCCTGCTGTTCGTCGACGTGCCGTTCCTGCACGGCATCGCGTTCGGCGTCATGTCCGCGGTCGCCGTCGCCATGCTCGCGGCCCTGGTGGTCCTGCCCGCGATCCTCTACCTCCTCGGCGACCGCGTCGACAAGGGCCGGATCTTCGGCCGCCGCCGCGAGCGGGCCCCCGCCGACCCCGAGCACGGGTTCTGGCACGGCCTCGCCGCCGGCGTCATGCGCCGCCCGGTGCTGGTCCTGCTGCCGGTCCTCGCGTTCATGGCGCTGCTCGCCAGCCCCGCCATCGACATCCAGCTCGGCGGCACCGACGAGCGCGACATGCCCTCCGACGCCGAGTCGCGCGTCGTCACCGAGACCATCGCCGCCGACTTCCCCGGCGGCGACGCCGAGACCTTCGACGTCATGGTCATGGGCGACGCCGAGGCCGCCGCCGCGGTCGCCGACGAGCTCGACGGCCTCGACCACGTCACCGGCGTCACCCCGGTCGGCCAGACCGCGGACGCCACGCTGCTCCAGGTCGCCTTCGCGGGCGACCCCTTCAGCGCGGACGCCCGCGACCTCATCGAGGAGGCCCGCGCGATCGACGGCGACCTGTACGTCACCGGGGGCGCCTCCGACCTCGTCGACATGTTCGGCGCCATCGAGGACGGCCTGCCGCTCATGGTCGGCTACATCGTGGCCGTGACCGTGATCGTCCTGTTCCTGGCGTTCGGCTCGATCGTGCTGCCGATCAAGGCGGTGCTCATGAACCTGGTGTCGCTGGCCGCCGCCATCGGCGTCGTGGTGTGGATCTTCCAGGAGGGCCACCTCTCCGGCGTCCTGGACTTCACGCCCTCGGGCTACCTGATGCCGTCGAACCTGCTGCTCATGGTGGTGCTGCTGTTCGCGCTCTCCACCGACTACGAGGTCTTCCTGCTCTCGCGGGTCCGCGAGGAGTGGGACCTGGGGGCCGACAACCGCACCGCGGTCATGCGCGGCATGCAGGCCACCGGCTCGATCATCACCGCCGCGGCGGCCATCCTCATCGTCGTGGTCGGAGCCTTCGCCTTCGGCGGCATCACGTTCATGAAGATGATCGGCCTCGGCATGGCCGTGGCGATCCTGCTGGACGCCACCGTGGTCCGGATGCTCCTCGTCCCCGCGACGATGCGCCTCCTGGGCCGCGCCAACTGGTGGGTCCCCGGCCCGCTCGGGAGGCTCTACGCCAAGTACGGGATCAAGGAGTCCGACGACGCCGCCGCGCCGGCGGAGGACCGCACGCCCGTCAACGTCTGACCACTGGGGAACCAGGGCCCGTCCGGAACCGCTCCGGACGGGCCCGTCCGCGTTGCGGGAGTGGCGCAGCGCGTCTGGTTCCCGTTTTGGGACGATCGTTGCGGGCCCCGCCGAACAATATCCAAGAATTTAAGTTGAGCCATTGACTTTAGGCAAGCGGTTGCATAGATTGATGTGATCTAGGAGCCAACCCCCTCCGAAAGGTCCCAATACCCTATGACCGACAACGATGTCGCTGTGGTGCGCCCGATGCGGCGCAGCGCGGGCCCACCGCCCGAGCGCGCCGCCCACGCACCCGCGCAGCGCCCCGCCCCGGCCCCGCGCCAGGGCCGCGGGACGATCCGGAACCGCGAGCGCTGGGCCGCCCTGAGCTTCATGTCGCCGTGGATCATCGGCCTGCTCGCCATCACCATCGGGCCCATGGTCGCCTCGTTCTACCTCTCGTTCACCGACTACAGCCTCGGCTACGGCGAGTGGGTCGGCGGCGAGAACTACGCCCGGATGTTCGACGACCCCCGGCTCGCCAACGCCGTCAAGGTCACCGCGGTCTACACCTTCGTCTCGGTGCCCCTCCAGCTCGCCGCCGCGCTCCTGCTCGCGATCGTCCTCGACCGGGGCCTGCGCGGGATGGCGTTCTACCGCTCGGTCTTCTACCTGCCCTCGCTGCTCGGCGGCTCGGTGGCCATCGCCATCATGTGGCGCCAGATCTTCGGCACCGAGGGCCTGGTCAACCAGCTCCTGGCGCTCTTCGGCATCCAGGGCGAGGGCTGGGTCTCCCACCCCGACTACGCCCTGGGCACCCTGATCGTCCTGCACGTGTGGACGTTCGGCTCCCCGATGATCATCTTCCTCGCGGGCCTGCGGCAGATCCCCACCATGTACTACGAGGCCGCCAAGGTGGACGGCGCCGGGCCGATGCGCCGGTTCTGGAGCGTGACGATCCCGCTCCTGACCCCCATCATCTTCTTCAACCTGGTGCTCCAGATCATCAACTCGTTCCAGTCGTTCACCCAGGCGTTCATCATCTCCAGCGGCAAGGGCGGCCCGGCCGACTCGACCATGTTCCTGACGCTGTACCTCTACGACCAGGGCTTCACCCAGTTCGACATGGGCTACGCCTCGGCCATCGCCTGGCTCCTGCTGGCCATCATCGCGATCTTCACCGCGCTCAACTTCCTCATGTCGAAATTCTGGGTGTTCTATGGCGACAATGACTGAGACCGGCGCACCGGCCCCGGCCCCGACCCGCCGCCGCGCCGAGCGCGGCGCCGCGACCGGCCTGAAGCGCTTCGTCTTCCACCTGCTCCTGACCGTCTCGGCGATGGTCATGATCTACCCGCTGCTGTGGATGCTCTCGGCCAGCTTCAAGCCCCTCGACGAGATCTTCGCCGACCCCGGCCTGCTGCCGAACACCTGGGAGTGGAGCAACTACAGCGAGGGCTGGAACGCGCTGCCCCACCCGTTCGAGAAGTACATCTGGAACTCGATGCTCATTGTGGCCGGCTCGATCGTGGGGAACCTCGTGTCCTGCTCGATGGCCGCCTACGCCTTCGCGCGGCTGCGGTTCCCCTTGCGCGGCATGCTGTTCGCAGTGATGCTCGGCACCATCATGCTGCCGATCCACGTGGTCATCATCCCGCAGTACATCCTGTTCAACAACCTCGGCTGGGTCGACACCTTCTGGCCCCTCATCGTCCCCAAGCTCCTGGCCACGGACGCCTTCTTCGTGTTCCTCATGGTCCAGTTCATCCGCGGCCTGCCGCGCGAACTCGACGAGGCCGCCTCCATCGACGGCTGCGGCTACTGGGGCACCTACCTGCGGATCATCATGCCGCTGTGCATGCCCGCGCTCGCGACGACCGCCATCTTCACGTTCATCTGGACGTGGAACGACTTCTACTCCCAGCTGATCTACCTGCGGGACGTGGACCTCCAGACGGTGCCCCTCGCACTGCGGCTGTTCATGGACTCCACCGGGACCACCAACTGGGGGGCGCTGTTCGCGATGTCGATCGTCGCCCTGGGCCCGATCTTCGGGTTCTTCCTCGCCGGCCAGCGGTACCTCGTCCGGGGGATCGCCACGACCGGCATCAAGTAACATCCGGCATAAAGACCCTCACTTAGTCCTGAAAGGACGAAAGCATGCGCAAAGCCAACCCCTCGGGCGTCTCGCGGAGAACGCTCGCCAAAGCCGGGATCCTCGGCGCCGCGGCCTCGCCCCTCCTCGCGGCCTGCGGCGAAGACGGCGGCGGCGCCGACGAAGGCGACGGCGAGCTGGACTTCTGGTGGTGGGGCTCCGACCCGCGCCACGAGTACACCCAGAAGATCATCGACGCCTTCCTCGCCAAGAACGAGGGCATCACGATCAAGCCCAGCCCCAACGAGTTCGACGCCTACTGGGACGCCCTCAACGTCTCCGTCTCCGGCAACAACGCCCCCGACGTCCTCCAGCAGGACGAGCGCTACCTCCGCGACTACGCGGACAAGAACGCCCTCCTGCCCCTCGAAGAACTCGACCTCGACCTGTCGAACATCGAAGAGGGCACCATCAAGACCGGCCAGTTCGACGGCAAGACCTACGGCATCCCCACGGGCGTCAACTCCCTGTGCCTGCTGGTCAACCCCGCGATCGTCGAGGCGGCGGGCCTGTCCCTGCCCGACGACAAGTCGTGGACGTGGGCGGACTTCATGCAGTTCACCACCGACATCTCGGCGGCGGGCGACGCGGTCGGCAACTCCGCCATCTCCTTCAGCAACGAGTCCCTGTTCAACGTGTTCGCACGCCAGAAGGGCGAGAGCCTCTACACCGAGGACGGCCAGCTCGGCTTCACCGAGGCCACCATGAACGCGTGGTGGCAGATGGTCCTCGACCTGCGCGACTCCGGGGCGATCCCCGAGCCGAGCCAGATCGTCGAGGCGTTCGCCGCCGGCCAGGACCAGGCCCCGCTCGCCACCGGCACCGGCGCCACCGAGTTCTACTGGACCAACCAGATCGGCGCCATCCAGTCGGTGCTCGGCTCCGACCTCGTCCTGCTGCGCGTCCCCGGCGAGACCGAGGGCACCCAGCCGGGCCTCTACCTGAAGTCGGCCATGTACTGGTCGGTCTCGCGCACGGTCTCCGACAAGGCCGCCGCGGGCAAGCTCGTGGACTTCCTGCTCAACAGCGACGAGTCCCTGGACCTCATGCTCGGCGACCGCGGACTCCCGTCCAACACCGCCCAGCGCGAGCGCATCCTGCCCCAGCTCCCGCCGGACCAGAAGCTCGGCGCCGACTTCATCGCCGCGCTCACCCCCGACCTGGCCGAGGGCCCGCCCGTGCCGCCGGTCGGCTCGGGCACCGCCGCCGACATCATGCTCGGCGTGTTCGAGACCATGATCTTCGGCGACACCACGGTGGAGGACACCACCAAGGCGTTCATGGACCAGCTCAACGCGGAGATCGGCGCCGCGTAGCGCACCGCACCGCGAACCACCGCAAGAGGGGACGGGCCGCGGCCCGTCCCCTCGCGCGTATCATCGGAGCCATGACCAGCCAGTTCGTGCTCACCGTCTCGTGCCCCGACCGCCTCGGCATCGTGTACGCCGTCTCGGGCTTCCTCACCCGCCGCGACGCGAACATCGAGGACTCCCAGCAGTTCTCCGAGCACGGCTCCGGACGCTTCTTCATGCGCGTCGCCTTCTCGGTCGACACCGGGCACGAGGACGGCGGGAGCGCCCGCGCCCGCGACGAGCTCGCCGTCGGCTTCGCCGAGATCGCCCGCGAGTTCGACATGGACTGGCAGCTCCACGACCGCGCCGTCAAGCCCCGCGTCCTCATCATGGCCTCCAAGCAGGGCCACTGCCTGAACGACCTGCTCTACCGCTTCCGCATCGGCGCCCTCCACGGCGAGGCCGCCGCCGTCGCCTCCAACCACCCCGACTGGGCCGACCTCGCCGCCTCCTCCGGCGTGCCCTTCCACCACCTGCCCGTCGGCGCCGCCGGCAAGGCCAGCCAGGAGCAGCAGGTCCTCGACCTCATCGAGGCCGAGGGCATCGACGTGGTCGTCCTCGCCCGCTACATGCAGATCCTCTCGCCCGAGTTCTGCGCCAAGCTCCCCGGCCGGATCATCAACATCCACCACTCGTTCCTGCCGAGCTTCAAGGGCGCCAAGCCCTACCACCAGGCCCACGCCCGCGGCGTCAAGCTCATCGGCGCGACCTGCCACTACGTCACCTCCGACCTCGACGAGGGCCCGATCATCGACCAGGAGGTCGCCCGCGTCGACCACGCGATGAGCCCCGAGGACTTCGTCTCGGCCGGCCGCGACCTGGAGTCGACCTGCCTCGCCCGCGGCCTCGCCGCCCACCTCGATCAGAGGATTCTCCTGAACGGGCACTCGACCGTCGTCTTCCGCTAGCGGATAATGGCCGCGTGACAGTCGCGAAAGCAGAACAGCGCGAGATCGTGCTCCTGGGGTCCACCGGCTCCATCGGCACCCAGGCCATCGACATCGTCCGCGCCAATCCCGACCGCTTCCGCGTGACCGCGATCGGCGCGGGCGGCGCCAACCCCGGCCTCCTCGCCGAGCAGGCCGTCGAACTCGGCGTCGAGGCCGTCGCCGTGGCCGACGCCACCGCGCTCGAAGCCGTCCAGCTCCGCCTCTTCGCCGCCGCCAAGGAACGCCAGTGGGACCGCGGCGGCTTCCGCATGCCCAAGCTCATCGCCGGACCGAACGCCATGACCGAGATCGCCTCCTGGCAGGCGCACACGGTCCTCAACGGCATCACCGGCTCCATCGGCCTCGCCCCGACCCTCGCGGCCCTCAAGGCCGGGCGCCAAGTGGCCCTCGCCAACAAGGAGTCCCTGGTCGCCGGCGGACCCCTCGTGCGCGAGGCCGCCGCCCCCGGCCAGCTCGTGCCCGTCGACTCCGAGCACTCCGCGCTCGCCCAGTGCCTGCGGTCCGGCACCCCCGAGCGCGTCGCCAAGCTCGTCCTCACCGCCTCCGGCGGCCCCTTCCGCGGCCGCACCCGCGACCAGCTCGCCGAGGTCACCGTCGACCAGGCCCTCGCCCACCCCACGTGGGCCATGGGCCCGGTCGTCACCATCAACTCCGCGACCATGGTGAACAAGGCCCTCGAGGTCATCGAGGCCCACGAGCTCTTCCGGCTCGACTACGACGACATCGACGTGGTCGTCCACCCGCAGTCGGTGATCCACTCCATGGTCGAGTTCACCGACGGCTCCACCATCGCCCAGGCGTCCCCGCCCGACATGCGCCTGCCCATCGGCCACGCCCTCGCCTGGCCCGACCGCCTCCCCGGCGCCGCGAGCCCCGTCGACTGGACGAAGGCCGCCGACTGGCACTTCGAACCGCTCGACGCCGCCGCGTTCCCGGCCGTCGCGCTCGCCAAGGACGCCGGCCGCGCCGGGGGCCTCCTGCCCGCGGTCTACAACGCCGCCAACGAGGAGGCCGTCGCCGCGTTCCGCGACGGAAGGCTCGCGTTCACCGGCATCGTCGACACCGTCGAAGCGGTGCTCGGGGCCGCCCCGGAGTTCGGCCGACCAGGCAGTGTCGCAGACGTACTCGAAGCGGAGAAGTGGGCGCGGTCGAGCGCCCGACGGCTAGTCTTGGACGCGTCCGAGCGTTAGAAGGAGACACACTTGACGGCCTACATCACCGGGATCGCCCTCTTCGCGCTGGCGATCCTCATCTCCGTGAGCCTCCACGAGTTCGGGCACATGCTCACCGCGAAGGCGTTCGGCATGAAGGTGACCCGCTACTTCGTGGGCTTCGGGCCGACCCTGTGGTCCTTCCGCAAGGGCGAGACCGAGTACGGCGTCAAGGGCGTCCCGCTCGGCGGGTTCGTCAAGATCGTCGGCATGACCCCCCTCGAAGAGGAGGAGGAAGAGCTCGACGAGAAGGACCAGAAGCGGGTCTTCTGGCGCAAGCCGCTGTGGCAGCGCACCGTCGTGCTCGCGGCCGGCTCGGTCACCCACTTCGTGCTCGGCTTCCTCGTCCTGTGGATCCTCGTCGCGTTCGTCGGCATCGGCGTCAACCCGGCCTACGCGCAGGCCGCGGAGACGGGTCAGGAGGACGTCGCCGTCGAGGTCGCCCCCTGCGTGGCGACCTCCGACCCCGCCACCGGCACCGCCGGCGACTGCGCCGACGGCCAGGTCGAGGGCCCGGCCGCCGCGGCCGGCATCGAGAACGGCGACGAGATCACCGCCATCGCGGGCGCCGCGGTCGCCGACTGGGACGGCCTCCTGGCCGCCGTCGGCGAGCTCACCCCCGGCGAGCCGGTCGCCGTCACCGTCGACCGCGACGGCACCGAGCGGACCGTCGAGGTCACTCCCTACGCCGCCGAGGTCGAGAACGCGGACGGCACCGTCGAGGAGGTCGCCCGCCTGGGCGTGTTCGTGTACGTCGACCCCGCGATCCCCTACACCGCCGAGGGCGCCGGCCCGGTCTCCGGCATCGGCGAGACGTTCACCTACACCGGTGACATGTTCAAGGAGACCTTCATCGCCCTGGGCCAGCTGCCCTCGAAGATCCCGCCGCTGTGGGACTCGATCTGGGGCGCCGAGCGCGCCGACGACACCCCCGTCAGCGTCGTCGGGGCCTCCCGCCTGGGCGGGGAGATGGTCCAGTACGACCAGTGGGCGATGTTCTTCATGCTGCTGGTGGTCCTCAACTACTTCATCGGCGTGTTCAACCTGCTGCCGCTCCTGCCCATGGACGGCGGACACATCGCCATCGCCTGGTACGAGCGGTTCCGGTCCTGGGTGGCCGCCAAGCGCGGGCGGCCCGACCCGGGCCGAGTTGACTACTTGAAGCTGATGCCGCTGACCTACGCTGTCATCGTCGTCCTGGGCGGCTTCATGCTGCTGACGATCACCGCCGACATCGTCAATCCGATCACCATCTTCAACTGACCCGCGAATCTGGGTGGAGACTTAGCCACATGACCGCAGTGAACCTCGGTATCCCCACCAAGCGCCACGACCACGAGATCGAGCCCCTGGCGCCCCGGAAGCAGACCCGGCAGCTCAACGTCGGCGGCGTGCTCGTCGGCGGCGGCGCCCCGATCAGCGTCCAGTCCATGACCACGACCCGGACCTCGGACATCGGCGCGACGCTCCAGCAGATCGCCGAGCTCACCGCCACCGGCTGCCAGATCGTGCGCGTCGCGTGCCCGACCCAGGACGACGCGGACGCGCTCAAGGTCATCGCGAAGCAGTCGCAGATCCCCGTGATCGCCGACATCCACTTCCAGCCCAAGTACGTGTTCGCCGCGATCGACGCCGGGTGCGCGGCGGTCCGCGTGAACCCGGGCAACATCAAGCAGTTCGACGACCGCGTCGGCGAGATCGCCCGGGCCGCGAAGGACGCCGGGACCCCGATCCGCATCGGCGTCAACGCCGGCTCGCTCGACAAGCGCCTGCTCCAGAAGTACGGCAAGGCCACGCCCGAGGCGCTGGTCGAGTCGGCGCTGTGGGAGGCGTCCCTGTTCGAGGAGCACGACTTCCGCGACATCAAGATCTCCGTCAAGCACAACGACCCGGTCGTCATGGTCAAGGCGTACCGCCTGCTCTCCGAGCAGTGCGAGTACCCGCTGCACCTGGGCGTCACCGAGGCCGGGCCCGCCTTCCAGGGCACCATCAAGTCGGCCGCCGCGTTCGGCGCGCTCCTGTCGGAGGGCATCGGCGACACCATCCGCGTCTCGCTCTCGGCCCCGCCGGTCGAGGAGGTCAAGGTCGGCAACCAGATCCTGGAGTCCCTGGGCCTGCGCGAGCGCGGGCTGGAGATCGTCTCGTGCCCCTCGTGCGGGCGCGCGCAGGTCGACGTCTACACCCTGGCCGAGCAGGTCACGGCCGGGCTGGAGGGCCTGCCGGTCCCGCTGCGCGTGGCCGTCATGGGCTGCGTCGTCAACGGCCCCGGCGAGGCCCGCGAGGCCGACCTGGGCGTGGCCAGCGGCAACGGCAAGGGCCAGATCTTCGTCAAGGGCGAGGTCATCCGGACCGTGCCGGAGTCGCAGATCGTGGAGACCCTCATCGAGGAGGCCGTGCGCCTCGCCGAGGAGATGGGCGCCGAACTCCCCGAGGAGCTCCGGGGGCTCGCCGGGCCGGTCGTCAAGGTCCACTGAGTGTCGGATCGCCGACTCCGGACGAACGGGCGCTTCCGTACGCTTGTACAGAGCGGCAGTTCACGCCAGGGGTGAACCGGACACCGTACGCACCCGGTGCAAAATTGCATAATGGTGACTCGTGGGATTCCGCCTGCACCGTGTCCTGCGCCACGCATAATTGTCGTGCCTGCGCCTGCCACAGGGCCCGCGAACACATGGGGAGCCAACCGACATGGGCAAGATCGAACGCCAGATTTCCGAGGGTGTCACGAAGTACTACTGGTACCCCGGCGAGAAGGTCGACTGGATCCGGGGCGTCCTGACGCTCCTCGGCGGCGGGCTCCTGTTCGCGCTGATCTACGTCGTCACCAAGAACAGCCTGCTCGCCGCGGTGATCGCGGGCACCGCGGTCCTGGCCGTGGTCGGGGCCTACCTGGGCCGCCGCGACGCCGCGGGGCTCTCGGAGTTCCACGACCCGGCGACCGAGCGGCGCGAGGCCGTCATCGACGGCACCCGCGCGGCCTGGCGCGGCACGCTCCAGGGCCTGCTGTGCGCCGGTTCGGCCATGCTCGTGCTCAACATGCCGCACACCGGGTTCCTCGCCGACTGGGTGCTGCCGTTCGTGCCCTCGATCATCGGCGCCATCGCCCACTCCGGCGGGATGCTGTGGGAGCGGCTCGCGCAGGAGGTCACCGCCCCCGAAGCGGCGGCCGCCGCCGCTTCGGAGGACGACGACGCCACCAAGGAGCTCGAAGCCGCCTGAGGCGGATTCGAGAAAGGCCCGCGCCCCTGACGGGGGGACGCGGGCCTTTCGCCATCGAGGGTGTGGTGAGCCGACGCAGGGCGACTGCACGCCGCCTGGGTTGGACAGGCGGGGCGCTCGACCGCGGGAGGTGTCGTACGCCGGTGCCCGGATGGGAATCCGGCCGCCGGCACTACCGCGGGAGCAGCGCCCCGCGTCGGCTCGGATAGGAGAGGCTTCGCGGGGTCCGACCTGCTCGAAGGAGCGGGCCGGTGCACCCAGGATGCCGATTCGGGACTCGAAACGCAAGAGGTTTTCTCCTCGCGAACCGCACTTTTCCGCGTCGTCTCGGTAACGGTGCCACAACGGCCCCGCAGGTCCCGCGGGCCGCGTTGGCTACCCTGTCCGGATGAGTTCCCGTCCCGCACTGCGCCCCGGAAGGCAGAGCCCCCGGCGGAGCGTCCCCGACGCCATCGCGCGCCCCGAGTACGTCGACCGGCCCGCGCCGACCCCGTTCACCGGCAGCGAGGTCAAGGACGCCGAGACGATCGAGCGGATGCGCACCGCCGGCCGCATCGCCGCCGACGCCCTCGTCGAGGCCGGCAAGGCCGTCGCCCCCGGGGTCACCACCGACCGGATCGACGCCCTCGTCCACGAGTACCTGTGCGACCTCGGCGCGTACCCCTCGACCCTCGGTTACCGCGGCTACCCCAAGTCCTGCTGCACCTCGGTCAACGAGGTCATCTGCCACGGCATCCCCGACTCCACCGTGGTCGAGGACGGCGACATCGTCAACGTCGACATCACCGCGTTCATCGGCGGCGTCCACGGCGACTGCAACGCCACGTTCCTCGCCGGAGACGTCTCGCAGGAGGTCCGCGACCTGGTCGAGCGCACCTGGAAGGCCACGTGGCGCGGCATGAGGGCCGTCAAGCCCGGGCGGCGGCTCAACGTCGTCGGCAAGGTCATCGAGGCGTACGCCGACCGCTTCGGCTACGGCGTGGTCCGCCAGTTCACCGGCCACGGCATCGGCACCTCGTTCCACTCCGGCCTCTACGTGCCGCACTACGACAACCCGGAGCTCACCACCGAGATCGAGACCGGCATGACCTTCACGATCGAGCCGATGATCAACCTCGGCACCGCCGGGCACGACATGTGGGACGACGGCTGGACCGCCGTCACCCGGGACCGCAAGTGGTCCGCCCAGTTCGAGCACACCCTCCTGGTCACCGGCGACGGCTTCGAGGTCCTCACCCTCCCGTCCACAGGGGCCCCCGCCGGAACGCCTGCGGGACAGGCGTAGTGGCATCCGCCTCATAAGCTGAGCCGGGGCGGCGCCGGTCACTGAGATGCCGATGTCTCCGAGGGGTTGAGCCGGCGCCGCCTCCCGCACATGCAGAAAGGCCCGCCCGCATTCCGCGGGCGGGCCTTTCCGTATGTGCGCCGATGCGATCCGGCCGACGGCCTACGTGATCCGGCGCTCGCTCGGCAGCGTCGCCTTCGTGAAGACGAGCGCCCCCGCCGCCGCGATGAGCGGCACCGCCAGCAGCATGATCCCGAAGCTCGGCCACGGCAGCTCCCAGCCGTACAGCGTCTCGAACGGGTAGGACCACTGGAGCGGCCGGTTCAGCGCCTCGCGGATGAGCGCGTACCCGATCACCCCGGCGGCCGTGCCCAGCCCGGCGCCGAACAGCGCGATCACCACCGTCTGCCACATCGCGAACCGCTTGCGCAGCCCCGGTGCGGCACCGACGGCGCCGAGTGTGGCCATGTCCCGCTTCTGCTCGGCGATGATGAGCCCCGTCGACACCGCGGTGGCGCCCAGCGCGATGAGCGCGCACAGCCCCGTCACGGCGATCGTGAAGTAGAACGTGAACGGGTCGGTGTAGTCGACCACGCTGAACTGCGCCCACACGTCGCCCCCGGCCAGCTCCTGGTCGAAGTCCGCCGCCAGCGCCTCGGCCGCGGCCGTGTCGACCTCGGTCGGGGTCTCCACCAGGTAGATCTGCTGCCACAGGCCCGCGACGAGACCCATCGACTCGGCCGCCCCCGGGCTCAGGAAGACCCGGTTGTAGCCGAGCTGGCCCCGGTCCACGTACATCGCGGGCACCTCCAGCTTGTTCACCGCGACCTCCTCGTCGCCGGTGATGCCGGTCTCCTCCTCGTACTCGGTGAGCCGCTGCTCCAGGACCACGGTCCCCTCGTCGGTGAGCGCGAACCGGTCGGCGACCAGGATCCCGCCCTCCTCCAGCACCGCGACGGCCCGGTCCAGCTCCTCGCCTTCGAGGTCGGTGTAGGCCGCGACGATCTTCGGATCGGTCGAGCCGGGGATGTCCCACATCCCGCCGTTGAAGTCGGCGGCGGTCTCGTCGCACCGCTCGTCCTCGCGGGCCGCCTCGACGGCCGCCCGCTCGGCCTCCTCGTCGACGAGGTCCTGCTCCCAGTACGAGCAGCGGTTCTCCTCGGGCCGGGTGAGCGACCACTGGCAGGCGACCACACCGTTCGGCTGCGAGGCGGTCTCGTCGCAGTCGTCCGCGTTGTACGTGGGCACCGGCGTCAGCTCGGGGTCGTTCAGGCGCGACTCCAGGATCGGCTGGGCCTCGGCCACCACCGCGTCCCAGTCCACCTGCCCCTCCTGGCCGGCGTTGTCCCACAGGCTCAAGGTCATCGCGCCCTGGGGGAGCAGCCGCTCCTGGTTCTGCTCGGTGCGCACCGCGTCGGCGGTGACGATCATCGAGAACGCCATGCCGGCCGCGACCACGCCGAGGACGGCGGCGATCGCGGGCGCCGCGGAGCCGCGGTTGCGCCCGGCCTCGCGCAGCGCCATGCGCGGGGCCAGCGGCAGCCACCGGCCCAGCCGCGAGGCGAACGACAGCAGCGCGGGCGTGCACACGACCATGCCGAGCTGCGCCAGGATGATCGCCGCGGCCATGAGCGGCAGGCTCCAGAGCGCGACCCCGCCCAGGCCCGCGGCGATGCCCGCCGCGACCATGGCGATGCCGGTGAGCATCCACTTCTTGGAGCTCTTGTGGCGGCCCGAGCGCCCGGTCAGGGCCTCCACGACGTTGACGCGCGAGGCGCTGACCGCGGCGGCGAGCGCCGAGAGCAGCCCCGTGGCGAGGGCGACGCCGACGAGCGCGGCCTGGAGGGCCGGCATGATCCGCAGCCCCGCGCTGCGGTGGCCGACCAACTGCTCCAGCCACGGCGTCCCGGCCGCGACGATGCCGATGCCGAGGACGATCGCCGCGACGGCGGCCAGGATGCCGAAGAGGACGCCGCCCGCGAGGACGACGTTGCGGATCTGGCCCGGGGTCGCGCCGTTGGCGCTCATGAGCGCGAACTCGCGGGTGCGCCTGCGGGCGCTGATCGCGAACGCGGGCCCGGCCAGGAGCACGACCTCCATGACGACCGCGACGATGATGAGCCCGTAGATCATGAGCTCGGCGTCGTCGGCCATGACCTGCTGCCCGGCGTACGCGCCGGTGGTCGGCTCGTCCAGGAGGGACTGCGCCCACACGGTGAGCCCGAGCGCGTTCAGCGCCGTGGCCTGGTCCTTGGTGAGCGGTTCGGGGGTGTCGACCAGCCAGCCGCTGGCCTGGGCCGGGAAGACCCCGCCGATCGCGAAGCGCCCGTTGATGTCCCACGGGAACTCGACGATGCCGCTGACCTCGTGCTCGCCGCTGCCGGGGCCGCTCTCGACGTCGATGTCGTCGCCGACCCCGAGTTCGAGGTAGTCGGCGGCCGCGCTGCTGATGACGACCTCGCCCCTGCCGGGCGCGGACCCCTCGATGTACTCCAGTCCGGCGGCCTCGTAGAGGCCGTCGCCGAGGCTGTACCCGAAGGTGGCGATCTGCCCGAGCCCGTCGGGGGTCTCCACCTGCGCGGCGTCGCCGCTACCGGCGTCGGGGGTGTACGGCGCGATCCAGGAGCCGACGGGGAGCGCGTTGAGGATCTCGGTGTCGGTGACCGCGCGGCCCGGGTCGTCGTAGTCGTCCATGTCGTACATCGACCAGCGGTCGTTCCAGCTGTGCTGCACCAGCGGTGCGCCGGGGACGGCGAACTCGACGTACGCCTCGTTCTCGCCGAGGACCTGGGCGGCCTCCTCCTCGTCGGAGAGCATCGCGGTGTCGTACGCGCTGGCGCCGATGGCGACGGCGAGCAGGGGGAGCCCCAGGAGCGTGATCGACAGGACCGACCGCCCCTTGTAGCGCAGCGCCTCGCGGCGCGCGATCCGGAAGGCCAGGCGGTTGCCCGCGCCCGTCGCGGTGCCCATCTAGGAGCCCGCCCCTTCGAGCAGGGTCTCGGCGCCGGCGAGCGGCGCGGAGGAGTCGACGACGCGGCCGTCGCGCAGGAACACCACGCGGTCGGCCCACCCGGCGTGGCGGGCGTCGTGGGTGACCAGGAGCCCGGCGGCGCCGGCGTCGCAGCGGCGGCGCAGGAGCTTGAGGACCTCCTCGCCGGTGGTGGAGTCGAGGGCGCCGGTCGGCTCGTCGGCGAGGACGAGGCGCCGCTCGCCGATGAGGGCGCGGGCGATGGCGACCCGCTGGGACTGGCCGCCGGAGAGCTCGTCGGGGAACCGGTCGGCCTGCTTGGCGTCGAGGCCGACCTCTTCGAGCGCGGCGAGCGCCTGCACGCGCGCCTTGCCCGCGGAGAGGCCGTCGAGTTCGAGCGGCAGGGCCGCGTTCTCGGCGGCGGTGAGGCTGGGGACGAGGTTGTAGTCCTGGAAGACGTAGCCGACGCTGCGGCGGCGCAGGCGCGCGAGCTGCTTCTTGTTCAGGGTCGCGAGGACGGTGTTCTCGACGAGGACCTGCCCGGAGGTGGGGGCGTCGAGGCCCCCGGCGAGGTTGAGGAGCGTGGACTTGCCGGACCCGGAGGGGCCCATGATGGCGACGAGTTCGCCGGCGGCGACCTGGAGGTCGGTGTCGACGAGGGCGTTCACGGCGTTGTCGCCGGCGCCGTGGACGCGGTTGACGCCACGGAGCTGGAGGACGGTCATGGGGGTCACCGGTTCTCTCGGAGGATCTCGGGCTCGGGTCGTTCGGCGTGCGTTTCGGCACCCGGTTCAGCGTGCGGTCCGACGTGCTCGGCGAAAGGGCTCGGCGCCGGCAGGCCGGTGCGGGCGACGACGGCCTCGGTGTGGTCGAGCCAGCGCACCTCCGCCTCGGCGCGGAAGATCATCGACTCCAGGACCAGCCGCCACGCGAGTTCGGCGTGGTCCTCGGCGGCCTTGAGCCGGGTGTACTCCTGAAGGAGGCGCAGGGTGGCCGTCCGCTGGCGCTGGATGACGTCGGCGACGTCGACGCCTGGCGTGGTGACGGCCAGGGCGAGTTTGATGGTGAGCTCGTCGCGGGGCCGGTCGGCGGCCTGGACGGGGGAGGCGAACCAGCCGGCGAGCTGGCGGCGGCCGGCGTCGGTGATCCGGTAGGGGCGCTGGCCGGACTCGTTCTCGGGCAGGGCTTCGACGAGCAGGTCGCGTTCGAGCCGGTTGAGGGTGGTGTAGACCTGGCCGATGTTGAGCGGCCAGGTGTTGCCGGTGGCGCTCTCGAACGCGGTGCGGAGCTGGTATCCGTAGGCCGGGCCGCGTTCGAGCAGTGCCAGGAGGCTGTGCTTGACACTCATGTGCAACCTCGCATCGCTGGGGGACACTCCCCGATTCGAGGAGATACCCAGTAGGGTATAGCGGGTATGCAAATGATGGATACGCGGTATGCCTTGTTCGCGTTCCCCCAGGTCAGTGAATTATTCGGCGCGTCCCGGCCACGGATCGGCCACCGCCTGGCCGATGGCGAGCCGCCACTGCGCCAGCGACACCGCCGAGGCGGCGTACATGTCGAGGCACAGCCGCCGCTCCTCCGGGTCGGACGAGGCCACGCCCGCCCGCCAGGTCGCGGTGACGTCGAGCTCGACCGCGGTCAGCAGCTCCTGCGCGGCGGCCGCGTCGGCGATGACGCCGACGTCGTAGCCCGCCGCGGGCGCGGGCGCCTCGGCCCCGGCCGCCGAGTAGTGGTCCAGCAACCGGTCGCGCCGGGTGCGGTGCTCCGACTCCAGGGCCTCGGCCCGGTCGCGGGCGTCGCCGTCGAGGTGCACGGTGGCGGCGCTAAAGGCGAAGATCGCCGCGTACTCGGCCGCGAGGCCGGTGTCGACCGCGGTCATGCGATCACCGCCGCGTGGGCGGCGCGGCTGGCCGCGATCTCCCCGAACAGCACCGCGTAGTCCGACTGCGTCGTCATCGACGACTCCGCGGCCTCGGCGCTCCCGGCGGTCTCGGCGGCGGCGAGCGCGTCGGCGTCGGCCGGCGCCGCGGCCTCCTCCTCCGCGATCGTGTTGGGGCGCAAGAGCCGTTCCAAGGTCGCGGCGTGGGTGCGGTGGTCCTCGGCGATCTCGCCGTAGCCCAAGGCGTCGGCGCCTTGAGCGAGGGCGCGCGCGGTGCGGAGCGCCGCGGTGAGGTCCGCGTCGGACGTGGTGATCTGCGCCTGCTCCGTGCACCCGGCGGCGGCGAATGCGGCCGCGCCGATCAGGAGTCCGCGTCGGGTCGTGAACACCCCCCCAGTTTCCCAGGCTGCCTTTCCATTCTGACTCCGGGCGGTTAATCTCGGCGAAATAGGCGATACGAGAGGAGTGCGCATGGGATCCGAGCAGCGCGCCGAAGTGGAATCGATCCTCGACCCGGCGGTCTCGGCCGCGGGTTTCGACCTGGAGGGGCTGACGGTCACCAAGGCCGGTCGGCGGCTCCTCGTCAGGGTCCTTGTGGACAAGGACGGCGGGATCAGTCTGGACGATGTGGCCGTTGTCTCGAAAGCGTGCTCCAAGGCCCTGGACGAGTCCGACTCCACGGGCGGGCCCTTCGCCGACACCCCATATACCCTGGAAGTGTCGTCGCCCGGGGTCGACCGTCCGCTGACCGAGCCCCGGCACTGGCGGCGTAATATTGGGCGCTTGGTAGCCGTGAACATCGGGGAGGAGCCCGTGAAAGGGCGGATCGCGGATGCCAGCGAGCGGGGGATTGAACTAGAGGCCGACGGCGCGCGCCGCTCGGCCACCTATGCCGAGCTGGGGCCCGGCAAGGTGCAGATCGAGCTGCGGTGAGCGTCCGATGGCGACGCCCGCGGCTCGCACGCCTTGAACGGCCGCGGTGAGGACAACTCAAGACTTAAGGAGAACGGGTGCATATCGACCTGGCCGCGCTGCGGTCGCTGGAACGCGAGCGCGACATCCCTTTCGAGACAATCCTCGGCGCTATCGAATCGGCGCTGCTGACCGCCTACAAGCACACCCCCGGGGCCGATGAGCGCGCACGAGTCGTGGTGAACCGCGACAGCGGGATCGCCAATGTGCTGGTGCCGGTGGTGAACGAAGAGGACGAGGTCGTCTCCGAGCGCGACGACACCCCCGAGGGCTTCGGCCGCATCGCCGCCCAGACCGCGAAGCAGGTCATCCTCCAGCGGCTCCGCGAAGCGGCCGACGAGGTGAACTACGGCGAGTACTCCGGCAAGGAGGGCGACATCGTCACCGGCGTCGTCCAGGCCCACGGCGAGCGCAACGAGCGCGGCATCGTCACCGTCGACCTCGGCAAGATCGAGGCCACCCTGCCGCTGAACGAGCAGGTGCCCGGCGAGAACTACGAGCACGGGAAGCGCATCCGCGCGATCGTGATCCAGGTGAACCGCACCGCCCGCGGCCCCCAGATCACCCTCTCCCGGACCCACCCGGCCCTGGTCAAGAAGCTGTTCGCGTTCGAGGTGCCCGAGATCGACGAGGGCGCCGTGGAGATCCCGGCGATCGCACGTGAGGCCGGTCACCGCTCCAAGATCGCGGTGCGCGCCACAACGAAGGACGTCAACGCGAAGGGCGCGTGCATCGGCCCGATGGGCTCGCGCGTGCGCGCCGTCATGAGCGAACTCGGCGGCGAGAAGATCGACATCGTCGACTGGAGCGCCGACCCCGCGCAGTTCGTGGCGAACGCCCTCTCGCCGGCGAAGACCCTGTCGGTGCGGGTCGTGGACGAGTCCACGCGCTCGACCGAGGTCATCGTCCCGGACTACCAGCTGTCGCTCGCGATCGGCCGCGAAGGCCAGAACGCGCGCCTTGCGGCCAGGCTCACAGGATGGCGGATCGACATCAAGTCCGACGCCCACGTGTCCGGCGGCGCGAAGGAGGAGACCGGCCCGGCCGGTGGCGGCCGCCGCTCCGGGAGGTAGACTGATCAACGGATCGCAACGTGACGCAGCGGTAGTCCGCACCTGTGTGGGATGCCGCAGACGTGCTTCCGCTTCCGAGCTGCTGCGCGTCGTCGTTCAACGCTCTGAGGGTTGCCAGAACCGCTTGGTTCCGGACCCGCAGCGCCGCCTCAGCGGCCGCGGAGCCCATGTGCACCACTCTTCGAACTGCCTTGACCAGGCAGTTCGCAAGCGTGCGTTCGCCCGGGCGCTCAGGATAGAAGGAGCCGTGGACGTCGCCGCGGTGCGAGCCCTTGTCGAGTCGGAGTCGGCCGAGAGGCCGACTCCCGCACACGAAGCAGGTAGAGACCGAATGAAGACCACGCGATGAAGTTCTCCCGATGAACTGGTTGTCAGTGGAAGGCTGAGGTCGGCGGGCGCTGCCCGTACGGCCTCGAATGTGAGGAGTGCAGTGGCAGCAAAGCCCCGCGTACATGAACTTGCCAAGGAACTGGGCACGACGAGCAAAGAGCTGCTCGCGCGCCTGGGCGACATGGGCGAGTTCGTGAAGTCAGCGTCGAGCACGGTCGAAGCGCCAGTGGCGCGACGGCTGCGGCTGGAGTACGACGCGGCACAGGGCGCCCCGGCAGCGTCGGCCGGGAAGAGTGAATCCCCGACGCCCGAGCCCGTGAAGTCCGAGGCGGCGGCGAAGCCCCGCCCGGCGGCCCCGAGCCCGTCCAAGATCATGCAGGCCAAGGTCGACGCGAAGAGCGAGTCCGTGGCCAAGAAGGCCGCGAAGAAGGCCGCCCCGAAGCCGGGTGCGCCCGTCGCCGCGGCGCCCAAGCCGGGCCCGAAGGCCCCGGCGGCTCCGGCCCAGCCCGAGGCGAAGCCCGCGTCCGCCCGCGACATCGAGGTGGCCGCGGAGCAGAAGCGCGCCGAGGAGCTGCTCAAGCGCCAGCAGGAGCAGGCCGACGCCGCGCGCGTCGCCGCCGCGGCGCCCAAGCCCGGCCCCAAGCCCGCTCCGGCCGCCCGTCCGGGCGCGCCGAAGCCCGGCCCGAAGAACCCGTTCGGTGTCGGCGGCGGCACTGGCGCGAAGCCGCGCCCGGCCGCTCCCGAAGGCGGCGGCGACCGCCCCGGCGGTCCCCGTCCCAGCCCGCGCATGATGCCTCCGCGGCCGAACCCGGGCATGATGCCCGGTCGTCCGGCCGGCGGCGGCCGTGACGGCGGCGGTCCCCGCGGGGCCCGCGGCGGCGGTCGCGGCGGACCCGGCGGCGGCGGAGGCCGCCCCGGCGGCGGTGGCGGTCGTCCCGGTGGGGGCGGCGGCAACTACCGCGGCACGTTCGGCGGCTCCGGCGGCGGTGCCGCGGGCGGCACCGGCGGTTCCGGTCCTTCGACCGGCGCGCCGGCTCCCTACCGCGGCGGCGGCGGCCGCGCGGGCGGCGGCGGCAAGGCGCGCGGCGGCGGTGCCGCGGGCGCGTTCGGCCGCGGCGGACCCCGCGGCAAGTCCCGCAAGTCGCGTCGCCAGCGGCGCCAGGAGTTCGACAACCTCGCAGCGCCGAGGATGCAGTCGGGCGCTCCGCGCGGCAACGGCGAGACCATCCGCCTCGCCCGCGGCGCGTCGCTCGCGGACTTCGCCGACAAGATCGGCACCCTGCCGGGCACGCTCGTCCAGGAGCTGTTCGGCCTGGGCGAGATGGTGACCGCCACGCAGTCCGTGTCCGAGGAGACCTTCGAGCTCCTCGGCGCCCACCTCGACTGGGACATCAAGATCGTGTCCCCCGAGGAGGAGGACCGCGAGCTGCTGTCGCAGTTCGGCATCGACCTCGACGCCGAGGACAAGGACACGTTCGTCGCGCGTCCCCCCGTCGTCACCGTCATGGGCCATGTCGACCACGGCAAGACCAAGCTGCTGGACGCCATCCGCCACACGAACGTCGTGGCGGGCGAGGCCGGCGGCATCACCCAGCACATCGGCGCGTACCAGGTGCACGTCGAGCACGAGGGCGAAGACCGCGCGATCACGTTCATCGACACCCCGGGCCACGAGGCGTTCACCGCCATGCGCGCCCGCGGTGCCAACGTGACCGACATCGTGGTCCTCGTGGTCGCGGCCGACGACGGCGTCATGCCGCAGACGATCGAGGCCCTGAACCACGCCAGCGCCGCCGGCGCTCCCGTCGTGGTGGCGGTCAACAAGACCGACCTCCCCGACGCGAACCCCGGCAAGGTCCGCCAGCAGCTGACCGAGTACGGCCTGGTCGCCGAGGAGTACGGCGGGCAGACCATGTTCGTCGACGTGGCCGCCAAGCCGCGCATCGGCATCGCCGAACTGCTCGAAGCGGTGCTGCTCACCGCCGACGCGTCGCTCGAACTCGAGGCGTCGGAAGAGGGCAACGCGCAGGGCATCGCGATCGAGGCGCACCTCGACAAGGGCCGCGGCCCGGTCGCGACGGTCCTGGTCCAGAAGGGCACGCTGCGGGTCGGCGACTCGATCGTGGCGGGCGGGGCCCACGGCCGCGTCCGTGCGATGCACGACGCCGACGGCACCAAGGTCACCGAGGCGACCCCGTCGTTCCCGGTGCAGGTGCAGGGCCTCGCGTCCGTCCCGATGGCCGGGGACGTGTTCCTCGCCGCCGACGACGACCGCACGGTCCGCCAGATCGCCGAGCAGCGCCAGGCACGCCGCCGCGCCGCCCAGCAGGCGTCCCGCGTCTCGCGCACCACGCTCGAGAACCTCATGGACAAGATCGCCGAGGGCGAGCGCACCACGCTCTCGCTCATCATCAAGGGCGACGGGGCCGGCTCGGTCGAGGCGCTCGAAGAGGCGCTGGTCGCGCTGGAGATCCCGGAGGAAGTGCACCTCCAGGTCATCCACCGCGGCGTCGGTCCGATCACCGAGTCCGACGTCAACCTCGCCGCGGCGGGCGACGGCGAGTCCGCGACGATCATCGCGTTCAACGTTCGAGCCGAGGGTCGCGTCCGCGACATGGCCGAGCGCGAAGGCGTGGACGTCCGGTACTACACCGTCATCTACCAGGCGATCGAGGAGATCGAGACCGCGCTCAAGGGCATGCTCAAGCCCGAGTACGAAGAGGCGGCGCTCGGTTCGGCCGAGATCCGCGAGGTCTTCCGCTCCTCGAAGCTCGGCAACATCGCCGGTGCGCTCGTCACGAGCGGTTCGATCAAGCGCAACGCGAAGGTCCGCCTCATGCGCGACGGCGCCGTGGTCATCGAGACCACGATCTCGTCGCTGCGCCGGTTCAAGGACGACGCCACCGAGGTCCGCGAGGGCTTCGAGTGCGGTTTCACCTTGAAGAACTACAACAACATCGAAGAGGGCGACATCATCGAAGCCTTCGAGATGCGCGAGAAGCCGCGCGCGTAAGTGCGGCTCCTCCAGACCGATGCCGCGGCGCGGCTCGGCGAGGCCCTTCGGGGCTTCCGCCGGGCCGCGCTGTCGGCCGTCCACGGCCCGGAAGCACTGGCCGCCGCCGACCGCGGCGACTACCGGGCCCTCCTCGCGCAGTGCGGGGACGACCCCCACGGGGTCCTCACCCGCCTGTTCACCGTCGGCGTCCCGGTCCCCGCCGCCGATGCGGCGAACGCCCTGGCGCCCTTCACCCTCGATGAAGCGCTCGGCTGTGGCCTCCTCATACCCGGCCCGCTCGACGGCACCGACACGGTCGCGGCCGGGTGGGGCGCCCAGTTCGACGGCGACCGGCTGCTGCTGTCCGACCAGCTCCCGAACACCACCGGCGGGCGCACCCGCGAGCACGTCCTCGGGGTCGGCGGCGCCTCGAACCTCCTGCTCGACCTGACGCCCCGCGAGCCCGTCGCGAGCGCCCTCGACCTCGGCACCGGCTGCGGCGTCCAGGCGCTCGCCCTCGCCGCGCACGCCGAGCGCGTCACCGCCACCGACCTGAGCGAGCGGGCGCTCGCGTTCGCCGCCCTGAACGCGGTCGTCAACGGCGCGGACCTCGAACTGCTGCAAGGCGACCTGCTCGCCCCCGTCGCCGGCCGCACCTTCGACCTCGTCGTCGCCAACCCGCCGTTCGTCATCGGCACGCCCGGTTCGGGCTGGACCTACCGCGACGGCGGCCGCGACGCCGACGGCATCGCGGCCGAACTCGCCGCCGCGTCCACCGCGCTCCTCAACCCCGGCGGCACCATGCGGTTCCTCGCGAACTGGCTGCACCGCAAGGGGGAGGACTGGTCCGAGCGGGTCGCCGGATGGTTCCCCGACGAGGGCGTGCGGGTGTGGGCCGTCGAGCGCGAAGTGCTCGACCCGCTCGACTACGTGCGCACCTGGCAGCGCGACTCGGGGGAGTCCCACGACGCCGAGCAGGCCGCGGCCTGGCTCGACTGGTTCGCGGCCAACGAGGTCGAGGCCGTCGGGTTCGGCTTCATCGCCGTCCGCCGCGTCGACGGCGCCGCCGAGGTCGTCTGCGAAGAGGCCCGCCACGCGGTCGCGACCCCGTGGCGCGACCGGGTCGCCGACCACTTCGCCGTCCGCGCGCGCCCGCTCTCCCCTGAGGACCTGTGGACCGCGCGGCTGCGCGTCGCCCCCGGCACGGTGCTCCAGCAGTCCGCCGTCCTCGGCGAGGAGGGCTGGGACGTGGACCGGCAGTGGCTCCAGCAGGCGGACGGCATGCGCTACGCGGAGGAGGCCGACCCGCTCGTGGTCGCGTTCCTCGGCGCCTGCGACGGCACCGCCGAGGTCCGCCTCCAGGTGCAGCTCCTCGCCGACACCTACGGGGCCGAGACCCCGCTGCTGTACGCGCAGCTGTACCCCGTCATCCGGCGACTGATCGAGCGCGGCTTCCTCGTCTGAGACACCTGGGCCCGATCCACCGGACCGGCCCTAGAGCGCGAACAGCTTGGCGCGCACCGCGGCCGGGTCGACGCCGAGCGCGGCGAACAGGTCCGCGACAGGGTCGCGGCGATCGCGTTCGAGCAGGGCCAGCAGCAGGTGCCGGTTCTCGATGCGGCGCGAGCGCGCGCCCGAGGCGAGCGTCAGCGACCGCGCCAGGACGTCCTTCGCCCCGGCGCTGAACTGCGGCGTGCGCCGCTTCGCGGGCACGTCAACGGGCCGGAAGCCCTCCGCGTCCACGCCGACCGAGGCGAGCGCCCTCCGGTCGAGGTCGTCGGCGGCGGCGCGGGCCGCCTCGGCGGTGACGCCGAGCAGGACCTCCCCTTCGCCCTCCTGGAGGACGGCGAGCAGCAGGTGCTCGGTGCCCACGCGGCGGTCGCCCCGCTCGCGCGCCTCGGCGGCGGCGCGGGTGACGGCGGATCTGGCGGTGGCGGCGAATCGTTCGAACATGTCAGCGGCCCTTCCCGTACTTGGCGTGGACGGACTGCCGGGAGACGCCGAGGGCGTCGCCGATCTGCTCCCAGGACCAGCCTTCGCGGCGGGCGAGGTCGACGTGCGCGGCCTCGACCTGCTCGGCGAGCCGGTGCAGCGCACCGACCGCCCGCAGGCCGACGGCGGGGTCGTCGGACCGGATCAGGGCCGACAGGTCGTCAGTGGTCATGCCTGTCAGTCTAGATTGACAACCGCGAAGTCGTCAACCCAGACTGACAAGTGCCACTAGGACCGCAGGTAGGCCAGGACCGCCTTGACCCGGCGGTGGTGGTCCCCGTCCTCGCTGCTGAGCGCGAGCTTGGTGAAGATGTTCCTGATGTGCTTCTCGACCGCGCCGTCGGAGATGAAGAGCTTCTTGCCGATCGCCTTGTTCGAGTGGCCCTCGGCCATGAGGCCCAGGACCTCCTTCTCGCGCGGCGTCAGCGACGCGACGGGGTCGTTCTTGCGGCGCCGGACCATGAGCTGCGAGACCACCTCCGGGTCGAACACGGTCCCCCCGGCGGCGACCCGCCGCAGGGAGTCCATGAAGTCCTCGATGTCGATCACCCGCTCCTTGAGCAGGTACCCGACCGCGCCCCTCGCGTCCGCCAGCAGGTCGTCCGCGTAGGAGACCTCCACGTACTGGCTCAGGATGAGCACGGGCGCGCCCGGGACGACCTCCCGGGCGCGGGTGGCGGCCCGCAGTCCCTCGTCGGTGAACGAGGGCGGCATGCGGACGTCCACCACGGAGACGTCGGGCCGGTGCTCGGCGACCGCCTCCACGAGGGCGTCGCCGTCGCCGACCTCGGCGACCACCTCGCACTCGAACTCCTGGAGGAGCTTCACGAGCCCCGACCGGATGAGCACGGCATCGTCTGCGACGACTACACGCACGGAACCTCCACGACGATCACTGTCGGACCGCCGTCGGGGGAGTCGATGGTCCACTGGCCCTCGACGGCCTTGACCCGGTCGGTGAGGCCCGAGAGCCCGTGCCCCTTCGAGACGTGCGCGCCCCCGACCCCGTTGTCGCCGACCGAGAGCACCAGCCTATCGCCCCAGTCCTCGACCGACACCGTCGCTTTGGTCGCACGCGAGTGCTTGGCCACGTTCGTCAGGCACTCGGCGGTCACGAAGTACACCGTGCTCTCCACCGCCGCCTTGTACCGGCCGTTCAGGTCGGTCTCCAGCTCCACCGGCACGAGCGAGCGCGCCGACAGGGCCGCGAGCGCCGCCTCCAGGCCGCGGTCGGTCAGGATCGGCGGCGCGATGCCGCGCGAGAGCGACCGCAGCTCGTCGATGGTCTCCCTCGTCTGCGCGATCGCCGACTCCAAGGTCTCCTGCGCCGCTTCGGGATTGGTCGCCAACTGGCGCTTGACGCGGGCCAGCTCCATGCCCAGGCCCACCAGGCGCTGCTGCGGACCGTCGTGGATGTCGCGCTCGATGCGCCGCAGCGCGTCCGCCTCCGCGGAGGTCGCCGCCGCCCGGGACTCCTCCAGCTGGTCGATCCGCTCGTGCAGGCCGCTGATCGAGGTGAGCATCCCCTTGCCGATGAGCGCCTGCGCCATCGCCATGCCCCGGATCACCGGGACGATCGTCAGGACCATGACCGCGCCGGCGATGAGCGTCACCGCCGACATCGCCAGGTACGAGTCGCCCCAGCCGAGCCAGGTGGCCGCGATCTCCAGGCCCTGCTCCGACTGGCCCGTGGCGGCGATGACGATCCAGCCCCACAGCGGCCACGTCACCGTCGCGATCGTCACCGCCCACCAGACGACCGCGATCACGAACCCGGCGATCGACACCGGCAGCACCGCGACCGCCCACAGGACGTTCAGCCACGACTGGCCGTCGGTGAGCGCGGTCAGGAACCGCCGCAGCGCCGAGGCGTCCTCGGGGGCCTGCTTGTAGCGCGGGCGGGGCAGCTCGCGGCCCAGGACCCCCGGGAGCATCGAGCGGCCGGCCGCGGCCATGCCGCGCATGGCGAACATCGTGGCCGCGGCGATGGGCACGCCGATCCAGATGACCGCCGTGCCGACGCCGAGGAGGGTCCCGACGAGGCCGATGATGAAGGAGGGCAGGGCGATGAAGAACATCGACAGCAGGTACCCCGTGTCGATCCCCAGTTGCCGGAGGCTTGTACGCATGCCTCAACAGTAGAAAAGCGGGCCGCCCGGTACGACCCGGCGGTCCCGCTTGTTCAAGGTAGGGCAGGCCCTACCCTCCTCACAGCATCCCGTCCCCGCTCACGGTCCGCCCGGCCCGCGTCGCGATCCCCGCGACCGAGTTGAGCAGGCTCATGATGCACAGGCCGATGACCAGGTTGATCGCCGCGGTCGCGATCTGCGACTCGACCTCCGCCGACACGGTGAACGGGATGAGCACGCCCACCGCCACCACCAGCAGCATGATCCAGTTGAAGAACGCCATCGGCCGCGGCATGAGCATCAGCAGCATGTGCACGGCCCCCGTGGCCAGGATCGCGACCCCGAAGGCCCCGAACGCATACGTCGTGGTGGTCGCGTCGCCGTAGGCGCCCGCGTCCGACGGCGAGAGGATGTGGATCCCCAGCACGCCCCGGACCAGCAGGATGCCGACGAGCGCGACCAGCGCCGCGACGACGGCGGTCCCGAACCCGCCCGCCCAGAGTTTCCCCGCGTCCACGCGGGGGCGGTCCTCCGGCTGCGGGTCCACCGCCGGGTAGGGCCGCGTCGGCTGCTCGTAGTTGCGGTCCCAACCGCCCTGCGGTGACGCCATAGCTCCTCCTCGGTCCGTTTCCGGCCTCATATTGGCAGGTACCCGTGACGGAGGTCGCGAAACCGGCGATTTCCGGCAGCCCAAAAGATCTTGGGGAAGTCGGGGCCGGCGCGTAATCTAGAGCGGTGTTCACCGGATGTGCCGAATTCGACCTCCTCCTGCCCCCGGACTCCCGCTCGCTGAAGGCCAAGCGCTCCTACGTGCGCCCGATCGTCGCCTCGCTGCGGAAGTACGAGGTCGCGGTCGCCGAGGTCGGCGACCAGGAAGTCCACGGCCGCACCACGATCGGCGTCGCCGCCGTCGCGGGCGACCACCGCCACGTCGCGGAGGTCCTCGACGCGTGCGAGCACCACGTCGCGGGACGCCCCGAAGTGGAACTCCTCAGCGCCCGGCGGCGCGTCTTCGGCCCCGAGGACGAATGACCGGCGCGAGCGGGTAAGACAAGGAACCGCCCCCGACGACGGGGAGCGGTCGACCAAGGCGCATCCGAACCGAGGTGCGCGTGAAAGCAGAAGGCAGGAGAGCGATGGCAGACGCGGCGAAGCAGGCCCAGGTGTCCAAGCGGGTCATGGAGCTGACCGCCCAGGCGGTCCGCAAACTCAAGGACCCCCGGGTCGGCATGGTCACCATCACCGACGCGCGCATCACCTCGGACCTGCGCGAGGCCACGGTCTTCTACACCGTCCTCGGCGACGAGGACCAGGTCAAGGCGTCCGCGGCGGGCCTGGAGCGCGCCACCGGGCACCTGCGCACCACCGTCGGGCGGGCACTGGGGATGCGCCACACGCCGTCCCTCCAGTTCATCGCCGACACCGTCCCCGACCAGGCCAACCGGATCGAAGAGCTCCTCGCCAAGGCCGCCGCGGCCGACGCCGAGGTCCACAAGATCGCCGAAGGCGCCGCCTACGCCGGCGACGCCAACCCGTACATCGAGAAGGAAGAGCCCGAGGACGAAGCCGGGGACGAGCCCCGGAAGTGACCCCGGCCGCCCCCGCCGACCCGGCCTCGGCCCCTCCGAAGCCGGCCTCCTACCGGAAGATCGCCTCCCTGGCGCTCCCGGCCCTCGTCGTCCTCGCCGCTGAGCCGATCTACCTCCTCATCGACACCGCCGTGGTCGGCCACCTCGGCGCCGTCCCGCTCGCGGGACTCGCCCTCGGCGGCGTCATCATGGGCCTCGCGCCGCTCATCGGCGCGGTCCTCGCCTACGGCACCACCGCCCGGGCCGCCCGCCGCTTCGGCGCGGGCGACCGGGCCGGCGCGGTCGCCGAAGGCGTCCAGGGCACCTGGCTCGCGCTCGCCGCGGGCCTGCTCATGATCGGCCTCATCGAGGTCTTCGCGGGCCCGGTCGCCCGGCTCATGGGCGACGACCCCGCCGTCGAGGCCGCCGCGGCCGAATGGCTCCGCGTGGCGATCCTCGGCGCCCCGTTCCTCCTCGTCGCGGGCGCCGGACAGGGCTGGATGCGCGCCGTCCAGGACACCCGCCGCCCCATGTGGTTCGTCTCCGCCTCCTTCCTCCTCTCGGCGGTCCTCGCGCCGGTCCTCGTCTACCCGGCCGGACTCGGCCTGGTCGGCTCCGCGTGGGCCAACGCCGTCGCGCAGGCTGTCTCCGGCACGCTGTTCCTCCTCGCGCTGCGCCGCGAAGGGGTGAGCCTGCGCGTGGACTGGCCGCTCATGTCGAAGCAGCTGGTCGCCAACGGCGACCTCATCGTCCGCGGCGCCGCGTTCCAGGTGAGCTCGTTCTCCGCCGCGGCCGTGGCCGCCCGGGTCGGCACCGCCGCCCTCGGCGCGCACCAGATCGGCATGCAGCTGTGGTTCTTCGCGGCGCTGGCCCTCGACGCGGTCGCCATCGCGGCCCAGGCCCTCATCGGCGCCGACCTCGGCGCGGGCCGCCCCGACGCCGCGCGGGCCTCCGCCAAGCGGATCACCGTCGTCGGCGTCGGCTACGGCCTGGTGTTCCTGGTCGGGATCTTCGCGCTCCTGCCGGTGCTCCCGGACCTGTTCACCACCGACGCCTCGGTGCACGACCAGCTCGGGCGCATCTGGCCGTGGCTGGTACTGCTGCTGCCCGTCGCGGGCGTGGTGTTCGCCCTTGACGGCGTCCTCATCGGCGCGGGGGACCTGCGGTTCATGCGGAACATGACGGTCATCTCGATCGCGAGCGGCCTGCCGTTCACATGGCTGACGCTCGTGTTCGGCTGGGGCCTCACGGGGATCTGGGGCGGCATCGCCGTCTTCATGCTCGTGCGGCTCGGACTCATCCTGTGGCGCTTGCGATCCGGTGACTGGGCCGTCACCGGGGCCGAGCGCGCCTGAGGAAATCCGTCTCACCATGTGAATTCGGCGTAGTGCGGCACCTGAACCTCCGTTAAGGTTTCCAGGATGAAGACTGATTCATCGCCTCGCCGGAAGCGTCATGCCCGTCCCAATAATTGGGATGAAGAGAAGGCGGAGGCGCTGCGCGCCCTCCAGGAGTCCCTCGACCGCCACCAGTAACCGCCCCGCGCCGGCGGCCCATTAGCCTGGACCACCGTGAGCGCAGCGCAGAACGGTCCCCAGCCGGGCCTCATCGTCGTCGACAAGCCCCAGGGCATCACCTCCCACGGGGTCGTGGCCCGGATGCGCCGCATCTGCGGCACCCGCAAGGTGGGCCACGGCGGCACGCTCGACCCGATGGCCACCGGCGTGCTGATCGTCGCGGTCGGCAAGGCCACGAAGCTGCTCACCTACGTGTCGGGCCTCGACAAGTCCTATGCCGCGACGATCCGCCTCGGCCAGTCCACGGTGACCGACGACGCCGAGGGCGACACGACCGCGACCGCCGACGCCTCCGCGGTCCCCGAAGCCGCGATCCGCGCCGCGCTCGCGGCCATGACCGGCGAGATCGACCAGGTCCCGAGCGCCGTGAGCGCCGTCAAGATCGACGGGCAGCGCGCCTACAAGCTCGTTCGCGACGGCGAGGCCGTCGAACTCAAGCCCCGCCGCGTCACCATCGCCGCCATCGAGATCCTCGCGATCCGCCGCGAAGGCGCCTTCACCGATGTCGACGTCGACGTCTCGTGCTCCTCGGGCACCTACATCCGGGCCATCGCCCGCGACCTCGGCACCGCCCTCGAAGTGGGCGGCCACCTGACCGCACTGCGCCGCACCAGGATCGGCGGCTTCGGCCTCGACACCGCCGCCGCCCTGGAGACCCTGGCCGAGTGCTCCGACGCGGGCGAACCGCTCGGCGCGCTCACGATGGGCGAGGCCGCGGCCCGCCTCATGCCGACCCGCACCGCCACGCCTGCCGAGGCCAAGTCCCTCTCCTACGGCAAGCCCCTTGCGGCCGTGGGCATCGCGGGCCGCTACGCCGTCCTCGACGAAGCGGGTGAACTCCTCGCGGTCCTCCTCGAGTCGGGAGACACCGCGAAGCCGGAGACGGTGTTCGTGGCAGCGAATTAGGGCAGAGTGCGGCAGCGAACCAGGGCACAGCGCCGCAGCGAGCTAGGGCACAGCGTGGCAGCGAACCAGGGCACAGTGCGGCAGCGAGCGAGAGCACAGCGCGGCGGCGAGCTGAAGCACCCGCGCGACAGTGACTGTTAGCCAAAGCACGTCGGCCCGACGAGCCCACCGCCCGCGTTCTGTCGGACCCCTGCGGCACCGTTGAAAACCGGGGGCCCAACCCCGAGGTCCCGGCGGGTCCTTGGGGTGCACGACTACCGGCGCGGCTCCAGGATCTCGCTGCGGAAGGCGATCGGCGTGCGGCCCGTGCGCTGGGCGAAGAACTTGTTGAAGTTCGTGGCGCTGGAGAAGCCCAGGCGCTCGCCGATGCGGGCCGCGGGGGTCGCCGAGCATGCGAGCATGCGCTTGGCCTCCAGCACCACCCGCCGGTCGATGAACTCCTTGGCGGGCATGCCGACCGCCGCGATCGTCGCTCGCGAGAGCGTCCTCGGCGAGCACGCCAGGGCCTCGGCGTAGTCGCTCAACGTCCGCGTGTTCGCGAAGTCCCGCTCCACCGCGTCGCGGAACGACAGGTACACCTCGCCCTGCTCGCTCCCCGCCGACACCGCCGGCAGGCTCGCCACCCGCAGCACCAGCACCGCGAGCAGGTGCCGCAGCACCTGCCGCCGGGTGTCGGGCGCGAGGCGGTCGGCCGAGTGCTCCCACTGGAGCTGCGTCATCGCGGCCCGCAGCAGCGCGTGGTCTTCAGCGGCCGGCGCGCGCAGCACCGGCGCGTGCGGGTCGTCCGCGCACACCCCGATCGCGGTGTCGGGGTCGAGGAATCCGGTCGCGAACCGGATGAGCACACCTTCGGCGCGGTCGAGGTCGCCCCACCGCTGCACCTGCCCGGGCCGTGCCCACAGCCACTGGCCCGGGGCGATCGCGTGCTCGCGGAAGTCGACGGCGTGCCGCAGCGCGCCCGAGGTGAGCGTGACGAGGCAGTGCCGGTCCGGCCGGAACGGCCGCGTGAGCCCGGCGGCGCCCGCGCGCAGCCGCGCGAGCGTGAGGATCTCGAACGACGGGGCCGGAGCGGCGCCGAACGGCTCGGGGCCGAACTCGGCGGGGCTTTCGAACATGCGGCCCGTTATGTCATCTTGTCGCGTATTCACCAGCATCAGCGGCAAGTTTATCCTTTTTATCGGGATTGGGAGTGGGTTCGGATCATAGTGACGAGGCGCCTGGGAACTAGTTCAAATTGAAAGTACTCTAGGCGCATGACACAACCCAAGACCGTCGACTTCTGGTTCGATCCCGCCTGCCCGTGGGCGTGGATGACCTCACGCTGGATCATCGAGGCCGCGAAGCACCGCGACCTGGACGTGCGCTGGAACGTCATGAGCCTCTTCGTCCTCAACGAGCCCAAGCTCGACGAGCTCCCCGAGGGCTACCGCGAGTTCTTGCCCGCGACCCTCCCCGCCGTCCGCGTGGCGACCGCCGTCGCCGAGCAGTACGACAACGCGACGCTCGGCCGCCTCTACACCGCCCTCGGCAACCGCATCCACCTCCGCAAGGAGCGCGACGCCGACGCCTACCTCCCGTCGGCCCTCGAAGCGGTCGGCCTCCCGGTCGAGCTCGCCGCGGCCGCGAAGACCGACGAGTGGGACGAGGCCCTGCGCGCCTCGCACCAGCGCGGCATCGGCCTGGTCGGCACCGACGTCGGCACGCCCGTCGTCGCGGTCGAGAACGACGAGGGCGTCAAGGTCGGCCTCTTCGGCCCGGTCGTGACCCCCGCCCCGCAGGGCGAGGCCGCCGCGAAGCTGTGGGACGGCGTCTACGCCGTGACCACGACGCCGGGCTTCTACGAGCTCAAGCGCTCGCGCACCGACGGCCCGAACTTCGACAACCTCGTCGACGACCTCTAGAACGACCGCCTCGAAAGCGACGAACTCCGGAGCGGCGACCGCTAGGGCGACGACCCCGGGAACGGCGACCTCCGAGGCGCAGCGGAACGGCCGCAACGCGATCGCGTTGCGGCCGTTCCTGTTCTGCGTCTAGCTGACCTGGGAGAGCCAGGACTGCTCGGTGCCGCCGGCGGCCTGCCGGTACGGCGCGAGCTCCCGCTCCCACTCCAGGCCCAGGAGCTGGTCCAGCCCCGAGCGCAGCGCCTCGGCGCTGGTGGTCGTCGCCAGGAGCGCGCGGATGCGGTCCTCGGCGATCATGATGTCGCCGCTGGCGCTCATCGCGGCGCGGTAGGCGCCGCGGCCGGGGACGTGCATGATGCGCTCGCCGTCGACGCCCGCGCTCGGGAGCTCGGTGACCTCGAAGCGGAGCATCGGCCACTGCGCGAGGGCCTTCGCGAACTCGGCGCCCATGCCGGCGTAGCCGGTCCAGGCGCGCTCGGCGCGCATGGTGCCGCGCTCGGCGTCCTGCGGGGACCAGCCCAGCTTCACCGTTCCCTGCCGCGAGGTGCCGCCGGAGCTCTCCAGGACACGCCCGATCGCCCACTCGACGTGCGGGCACACGGCCAGCGGGCTGGAGTGGATGTAGATCACGCCGCGTGTCTGCATCGCGCACCTCCTTGGGAATCGGCGTATCTGAGTACTGGCTCACTCCTTGTGGTCATCTGGATACGACTTGAAGTCGCCCAACGGGTATCGGCCGGGCCGATGAAGGGATGAACTCGGACCCGGCGCGCTATTCCGCTCTGTTACATACTGACAGCTTCGAAAGCATCGCGCTAGGCTTAAACGGCTCCGGGCACTCACTTTTTCGATCATTCGATGTGTCACACCTGGTCTATGTGCTAGTCGTCGCAGGCCGCACCTGAGCTACACTTGCGCATGACCGGCATACTGTCGGTTTTCTTTTGTGGTCCAACCCAGGTTCAGTGCCAGTCTTCGGGGCTGCTCTTCCTGCGTGAGACCGAGATCCGTCTACACGACATGGTGAGGAGACCGGCGTGGCAGCCAACACTTCCAAGACAGCACGCGCTTCCGTCAAGGCCGGCCAGGGCAAGGGCGCCGCGGGCCTCAGCGTCCTGGGCGAGTTCAAGTACCTGATCCCGCTCAACGGCGGCAAGCACGTCTACCTGCGCAACCTGACCGACGGCAAGACCCTGCACCTCGCCACCGGCTCCGAGGCGTTCACCGAGGCCGTCAAGGCCCTGGCCGCCGCCGGCCACGGCGAGAAGATCAAGGTCGAGATCGAGGGCCTCGCGGCCAAGCAGCCCGCCGAGCAGGGCTGGGACACCACCCTGAAGTCCCTCGAAGAGGCCGGCGCGTTCTCCGCCGAAGCCGTCGCCGCCTAGGTTTCGCACCCGCGACAGCAGCGCTCCATGCCCTCCGGGCGTGGGGCGCATTTCTTTGGGCGCCGAATATCCATTCGAACAAATGATCGAATGACCATTCGGCGCCCAATTCCTGCAACTGCGGAATGCACTCCCGGATTGGCACTGCCGAGTGGGGGACTTCACCCGATCGGGCGGCCCTTATCGGGTATTCGGTCAATCTCCGAGATCGGCCGTGCACACGGGTTCGGACATCGGCACCTCGTCGACCGACCACAGTGCGCTCACCTGGAAGCAGTAGTCCTGGTCCGGGCTGAACCCGGCCGTGGTGAACTCGGTCTCCAGCGTCCCCTCGGTGTTCAGCGCCTCGGCCCGGTCGTCGCCCACGCGCTGCGCGAACACGATGTAGCGCAACGTGTCCGTGGCCCCCTCCGGCTCCGTCCACGACAGCGTCACCTCGCCCGCGTCCCACGAGTCGATTGCCACGGCGGTCGGCGCGCCCTGCCCCTCGGTGTTCGCCCGGTCCAGATCGCCCTCGTCCTGGTTCGGCAGGATCAGCCACAGCCACGCGGCCATCACGAGCCCCAGGACCACCGTGATCGCCAGACCCAGGTACACGTACCCCTTGAGGCTCCGCGTGTCCTTCTGGCGCGCCTGGACCTGCTTGGCGGGCTTGTACGCCTTGGTCTTGCGCTGCTTCGCGCCGTCCCGGCCGATCACCGGCGGCGCGAACACCTGCTCCGGCTGCGCCGGGTGCCCCGACACCGGCGGGGCCGCCTGCTGCGCCGTCCACGGCGAGGGCGGCGGCTGCATGCTCACCGGCGCCTGCGGCGGCGCCGAGTACGGGGCGATGTGCGGCGCCGCGGACGCCGGAGCGCCCGAGAACGGCTGCGCGGACATCGGCGCCCCCGAGAACGGCGCGGCCGAGACCGGCGGCGCCGCCATGGGCGCCCCGCTCAGCTGCGGCCCGTTCAGCTGCGCGTACCGCGGGTCCACCGCGTGGCCCAGCTGCGACCCGAACCCGCCCCCGGTGCCCCCGCCGGTCATCCCGCCCGCGGTCGAACCGAGCGTGTTCCCGTACTCCGAGTGCGGCATCGGCGGATGCTGCACGGGCGCGAACGGGTCGAGCGGCACCCGCGTGCCCCGCGAGGCCACCTCGGGCCGGTACACCGTCTCCTCGTTCGAGACGTCCCCGATCACCGACGGCGCCGCGGCCTTGCCGACCCCGCCGCCGTACATGCCCCGCTGGAGCTCCTCGGCGAACGCCTCGCACGAGGCCGGGCGCCGCGCCGGGTCCCGCGACAGGCTCCGCACGAGCAGGCCCTCCAGCCACTCGGGGACGTCGTCGCGGGGGAGCTTCGGCGGCGGCTCGTCGGAGGTCACGCGCTGGCGGTGCGTGTCGGGGTCCGTGCCGCCCGCGGGGTTCGCGAACGGCGCGTACCCGGCGAGGAGGTGCCACATGCTGGAGGCGAGGCTGAACAGGTCGCTCGCGGGCGTCTGCGCCTGGCGCAGCAGCGCCTCGGGCGAGGCGTGGAGCGGGGTGAGCTTGTCGATGGCGGCCGTCGCCGCCAGCGCCGCGGCGGTCCGGGCGATCCCGAAGTCCGCGAGCGCGGGCCCGTACTGGCCGCGGAGGATGTTCTGCGGCTTGACGTCCCGGTGGAGGATGTCCGCGTGGTGGGCGGCCTGGAGGGCCTGCCCGATCTTGACGCCGACGTCGAGCACGTCCGGCACCGGCAGCGGGCCGTTCGCTTTGAGGATCGCCGAGTAGGAGCCGCCCTCGCAGTACTCCATGACGATGAACGGCTGCCCGGCCTCGGTGTGCCCGGTGTCGATGATCGAGACGATGTGGGGGTGGTTGGAGACCGCGACGGTGGCCTCGAGCTCCTTCTCGACCGAGTCGGCGGTGGTCATGTCGTCGTCGACGAGGAGGACCTTCACGGCCACGGTGCGGTCGAGGCGCTCCTGCACGGCGCGGTACACGAACGCGGTCGACCCGTGCGCGACCATCTCGAAGTCGCGGAATCCGGGGATGGCCGGTGTGGGGAGGCTCAAGGCGGGGGCTCTCTGCCGGGGACAACTGTCCCGTCCAGATTAGCCCCCGCCCCGAGTCCTCCTCAGATGCGTCCGGCGGTGCCGTTGAGCAGGTTCGCGACCCGGATCAGCCCCAGGTGCGAGTACGCCTGCGGGTGGTTGCCCAGCCCGCGCTCGGCGATCGGGTCCCACTGCTCGGGCAGCAGGCCCGTCGGGCCCGCGCACGCGAGGATCTGCTCGAACAGCTCCTCGGCGTCGGTGCGGCGGTCCACCTGGAGGTACGCCTCGGCGAGCCACGCGGCGCAGATGATGAACCCGCCCTCGGTGCCAGGCAGGCCGTCGTCGCGGTGGTAGCGGTACACGGTCGGCCCCGAGCGCAGTCCGGCCTCGATCTTGAGGACGGTGCGCAGGTACCGCGGGTCGTCCGGCGGGAGCAGGCCCGAGAGCCCGATCCACAGGGACGCCGCGTCGAGGTCGTCGTGGCCGTACGCGGCCGTGTACGCGCCGATCTCGTCGTTCCAGCCCAGTTCGAGCACGTTCTTCGCGATCTGGTCGCGCAGCTCGGGCCACTCGGGCTTGTACTCCATGCCGAACTGCTCGGCGACCTTCATCGCGCGGTCGACGGTCACCCAGCACATGACCTTGGAGTACACGTGGTGCCGCGGGGCCTGGCGGGCCTCCCAGATGCCGTGGTCGGGCTCGTGCCAGCGCTTGGCGACGGCCTCGACCATGCTCGCCATGACGCGCTCCTCGAACTCCGAGAGGTGCCCGCGGCGCTGGGCCACGGACTCGATGAGCATCGCGACCGGGCCGAACACGTCCAGCTGGACCTGGTTCGACGCGGCGTTGTTGATGCGCACCGGCCGCGCCCCGGCGTACCCGGGCAGCGTGTCGATGATGGCCTCGGGGCTGGGGGCCTGGCCCTCGATGTCGTAGAGCGGGGCGAGCCGCTCGGGGTGCCCGGCGGTGCGCTCCAGGATCCCGGCGATCCACGCGAAGTAGGACTCGGCCTCCTGGAGCGAGCCGAGGTCGACCAGCGCGTTCGCGGTCATCGCGGCGTCGCGGATCCAGCAGAACCGGTAGTCCCAGTTGCGGACCCCGCCGAGCTCCTCGGGCAGCGAGGTGGTGCCGGCGGCGAGGATCGCGCCGGTCGGCTGGTAGCACAGGGCCTTGAGCGTCAAGGCGGATCGCCCGACGGTCTCGGACTCGATGCGCGGCAGCTTGAGCGAGTCGGACCAGTTGCGCCAGCCCGCCTCGGTGGTGCGGCGGCGGACGTGGACCGGCGGGCGCCATTCGCTGATGTCGTCGATCCCGGCGCGCATCTCGATCACCAGCGACCCGCCGGTCTGGGCGAGGTCGACGGTGGCGACGGCCAGCGAGTGCTGCCCGTCGTACTCGATGTGCCACTCCACGCCCGGGGACCGCAGGCTGATGGGCTCGCGGCCGCCGAGGACCTTGAGGCCGTCGTCGCCGACGGGCTGGAGCTGCACGGGCAGCTGCCCGAACTCCGGACGCGGCGCGAACGTGATCTTGACGGGGATCTCCCCGGTGATCTCGCGGACCAGGACCGTGGCGTTGAGGTCGCCGCGGCGGCGCGGGGTCGAGTCGAGCCAGTCGGTGACCGACAGGCCCGACCAGCGGGTCTCGACGGTCATCGTCCCGGCCACGTACCGCTGGCCGAGCGGGATGCCCGCGCTGACCGGCTGCACGGTGAAGTGCCCGGCGTGGTCGCCGCCGAGCAGGTCGGCGAAGACCGAGCCCGAGTCGGGCTTGGGGTGGCACATCCAGGTGACGCGGCCCTCGGGGGTGAGCAGCGCGTGGTTGGCGCCGTCGGCGAGCATCGAGTGACGCTCGATGAGCTGCGCGGACTCGCCCTGGAGCCAGGCCCGGCGGGTGTCGACGAGGTTGGCGAGGAGGACCGCGACCGCCTCGGGGTCGGCGATCCGGTACGCGGCCCGGGTGGGGCCGGGGCCGATCCGGACGCCGACGTCGGGGCCGTGGAGGTGCGCGAACGCGTTCTCGTCGGTGACGTCGTCGCCCAGGAACAGGACCGCGGAGGCCCCGAGCTGGTGGCGGAGCTTGTCGAGGGCGTCGCCCTTGTGGGTGGCGACCACGGACAGGTCGATGACGGCCTTGCCCTCGGTGGTCTGCACGCCGTCCCACGACGAGGGGCCCTCGCGGACGTCCTCGACGGCGGCGAGCGCGTGCTCGTCGGTGCTCTCGCGCACGTGCAGCGCCGCACCCGCGGGCTTGGGCTCCACGCGGGCGCCCTCGTAGCGTTCGGCGATCGCGGACAGCTCGGCGACGAGCTTGTCGCGCAGCCGCTGGTCCTCGCTGGAGAGCGCCCGGGTGAAGCCGATGTCGAACTCGGACCCGTGGGATCCGACCAGGTGTACCTCTGAAGGCAGGCGGGACAGGGCCGCCAGGTCGCGCAGGGCGCGACCGGAGATGACCGCGACCTTGGTCTGCGGCAGGTTCGCGAGCGTCCGCAGGGCCGACACCGACTCGGGGATCGGTTTGGCCTGCGAGGGGTCGGTCACAATGGGGGCGAGCGTGCCGTCGTAGTCGCACGCGATCAGCAGCTGCGGAACGCGTGCGAGCAGGGTGAGGGCCGAGCGGAGCTCTTCGGAGGACCCTGGGGCCTCCGGAGCACGGCCCTCTGGGCTAGGTGCGGTCATCTTGGCGTATCTCTCCAACACCGTCGTTGCGGATTATGTGTGCCTACCGGCCCCTGCCTGCCGTTTTCAGTCGGCGGAGGGCAGGCTGCCCGGATTGTACGCCGCGCTGCGCTCCGGAACTCCCAGCGCCGTGAGGAAGCTGCGCGCCCACCGGGAGACGTCGTGCTTGCGCAGGTACCTCCTCATGGCGCGCATCCTCTTCATCTTATCGTCGGCGGTCGCGTTCGCCGCTGTCACGAATCCGTCTTTCAGGTCTGTCAGATCGTGCGGGTTGACGAGGAACGCCTGCCGCAGATCCCCTGCGGCACCGGCGAACTCGCTCAACACGAGCGCGCCGCGGTTGTCGACCTGGCTGGCCACGTACTCCTTCGCGACGAGGTTCATCCCGTCCCTCAAAGGTGTCACGGCCATCACGTCGGCGGCCTGGTACAGGGCCGCCAGCTCATACCGGTCGAAGGACTGGTGCAGGTAGTGGACGGCGGGGAGGCCGACCACGCCGTACTCGCCGTTGATGCGCCCGACCTCGCGCTCGACCCGCTCGCGCAGGGCGATGTACTGGTCGACGCGCTCGCGGCTGGGGGTCGCGACCTGGATCATGACGGTCTTGGGGACCGTCAGGCGCCCGTCCTCCAGCAGTTCGCGGAACGCCTTGAGGCGCCGCTCGATGCCCTTGGTGTAGTCGAGCCGGTCGACGCCCAGGATGATCGTCTCGGGTTCGCCGAGCTCGGCGCGGATCTCCTTGGCGCGCTGGCGGACGCGTTCGGTGCCCGCGACCTCCTCGTTGGCGGCGGTGTCGATGGAGATGGGGAAGGCGTCGGCCCTGACCAGGCGGTCGTCGACGGTGACGTAGTGCCCCCTCGGCCGGTAGCCGAGGAGGTGCCGGGTGAGCGCCAGGAAGTTCTGCGCCGCCAGGGGCCGCTGGAAGCCGACGAGGTCGGCGCCGAGGAGGCCCTTGAGGATCTCCATCCGGTGGGGGAGCTGCATGAACAGCTCGACGGGCGGGAACGGGATGTGCAGGAAGAACCCGATCCGCAGGTCTGGGCGCCGCTCGCGCAGCATGCCCGGGACGAGCTGGAGCTGGTAGTCCTGGACCCAGACGGTCGCACCGGGGGCGGCTTCGCTGGCGCACACCTCGGCGAACCGCTCGTTCACCTCGTAGTAGGACTTCCACCAGGAGCGGCGGAAGACGCGGGGCTCGACCGCGTCGTGGTAGAGCGGCCACAGCGAGGCGTTCGAGAACCCCTCGTAGTAGCGGAGCACCTCGTTCTCGCTGAGTTCGACCGGCAGCAGCGTGACGCCGTCGGACTCGAAGGGCTCGGGGGCCGCGCCGGCGATGCCGGCCCAGCCGATCCAGGTGCCCCGGTTGGCCTGGAGAACGGGTTCGAGGGCGGTGACGAGGCCGCCAGGGGATCGGCGCCAGGTTTTGTTTCCCTCTTCATCGACGACCGCGTCGACGGGGAGGCGGTTGGCGACGACGATGAACGATGCGTTGCTCAATGTGTTCCTCCTTTCCACAAGCCTAGCGGGGGAGGGGTGCGAGAGGGCCGTGGTGACGCACACGCCTCCCGCCGAGGCCCTGATTGGCGGGAGGCCCCCAGGACTTGACATCATTGGTACCGGTCAGTTCCGTACAGCTCGTCGCAAAGCGAAGGATCAGCGTGGCGCAGTTCATCTTCTCCCTGGAAAAAGCCCGCAAGGCGCATGGTGACAAGGTCATCCTCGATGACGTCAACCTCTGGTTCAACCCGGGTGCGAAGATCGGCGTCGTCGGCCCCAACGGCGCCGGCAAGTCGAGCCTGCTCAAGATCATGGCGGGGCTCGACCAGGTCTCGAACGGCGAGGCGAAGCTGGCCGCGGGCGCGACGGTGGGCCTGCTCGCGCAGGAGCCGCCGCTGACCGAGGGCAAGACGGTCATGGAGAACGTCCAGGAGGCCGTCGCCCCGATCCAGGCGAAGCTCGACCGGTTCAACGAGGTCGCCATGGAGATGGCCACCGACTACACCGACGAGCTCATGACGGAGATGGGCCGCCTCCAGGAGGAGCTCGACGCCGCTAACGCCTGGGAGCTGGACTCGCGCCTGGAGCAGGCGATGGACGCCCTCCGGTGCCCTCCCGGCGACGAGCAGGTCGACCACCTCTCCGGAGGCGAGCGCCGCCGCGTCGCCCTGTGCAAGCTGCTGCTGGAGGAGCCCGACCTCCTCCTGCTCGACGAGCCCACCAACCACCTCGACGCCGAGTCGGTGCTGTGGCTGGAGCGCCACCTCGCCTCCTACCCCGGCGCCGTCATCGCCATCACCCACGACCGGTACTTCCTCGACAACGTCGCGGAGTGGATCCTGGAGCTCGACCGCGGCCGGACCTACCCGTACGAGGGCAACTACTCCACCTACCTGGAGAAGAAGGCCGAGCGCATGAAGGTGGAGGGCCGCAAGGACTCCAAGCTCCAGAAGCGCCTGCGCGACGAGCTGGAGTGGGTCCGCTCGAACGCCAAGGCCCGCCAGACCAAGTCCAAGGCCCGCCTGGGCCGGTACGAGGAGATGGCCGCCGAGGCCGACAAGACCCGCAAGCTCGACTTCGAGGAGATCCAGATCCCGCCGGGGCCGCGCCTGGGCTCGTCGGTGATCGAGGTCAAGGACCTGTACAAGGGCTTCGACGGGAACACCCTCATCAACGGCCTGAGCTTCTCGCTGCCGCGCAACGGCATCGTGGGCATCATCGGCCCCAACGGCGTCGGCAAGACCACGCTGTTCAAGACCATCGTGGGCCTGGAGAAGCCCGACTCGGGCGAGGTCAGCGTCGGCGGCACCGTGCAGCTCTCCTATGTGGACCAGAACCGGGCGGGCCTGGACGGCGACAAGTCCGTGTGGCAGGTCGTCTCCGACGGCCTCGACTACCTCATGGTCGGCAAGGTCGAGATGCCCAGCCGCGCCTACATCGCCGCGTTCGGCTTCAAGGGCCCGGACCAGCAGAAGCCCGTCAAGGTCCTCTCCGGCGGCGAGCGCAACCGCCTCAACCTGGCGCTCACCCTCAAGGAGGGCGGCAACGTGCTCCTGCTCGACGAGCCCACCAACGACCTCGACGTCGAGACCCTCTCCAGCCTCGAGAACGCCCTGCTCGACTTCCCCGGCTGCGCCGTGGTCATCTCGCACGACCGGGCCTTCCTCGACAAGGTCGCCACCCACATCCTCGCGTGGGAGGGCGACCCGGCCACCGGCGAGCCCGCGTGGTTCTGGTTCGAGGGCAACTTCGAGTCCTACGAGAAGAACAAGGTCGACCGCCTCGGCGCCGAGGCCGCCAAGCCGCACCGGGTCACCCACCGGAAGCTCACCCGGGACTAGCCATGGCGCGCTTCACGACCGACGTCGCCCTCCGGTGGTCCGACATGGACGTCTTCGGGCACGTCAACAACAACAAGTTCATGGTGCTGCTCGAAGAGGCGCGGGTGGCGATGATGTTCGACACCGCCGAGGCGGCCGGGATCACCGGCTTCCGCGAAGGGGTCGTCGTCGCCCGCCACGAGGTGGACTTCCTCCTCCCCGTGACCGTCCCGGCCGAGACGCGCGTCGAGGTCTGGATCGAGCGGATCGGGAACTCGTCGTTCACGTTCGCCTACGAGCTGTTCGCGAACGACAAGCTCGCGCTCAAGGCCCGGTCGGTCATGGTGCCGTTCAACACCGAGACCCAGCGGCCCCGGCGCGTCACCGCCGCCGAGCGGGACTTCCTCGAGCGATGGACCGACTGACCGCCGGCGACGGCCTCGCCTTCGCCGCGCGCGTCGCCCGCCTCGACCCGGACGCGCCCGTCCTCGCCCGCGAGGGCCGCCTGTGGGCGACCCTGCCCATCGGGGTCCTCGCGGTGCGCGAGGCGGCCGTCCCCGAGGGCGTCTACCGCGCCGCGGACCTCGCCGCCGGCAGCGGGGCCGCGCAGCCCGAGGCCGCCTGGCGCGGGCGCCTCCCGCGGCGGCCCTGGACCACGGTCGAGACCGTCCCCGCCGCCGACGTCGCCGACATCGACCGCAAGGCCGGCGCGGCCCTGCGCGAGCGGCGCGGCCACGGCGTGGGCGACCGCCGCCTGCGCGACGCCATGCTCGACCACGTGGCCCTCACCGTCGAGCGCGACGGCCGCCTCTTCCCGGTCCAGGTCCGCCTCGTCGCCGCCCTGTGCCGCATGGGCTTCCTCGGCGACGACCCGGTGAAGGTCCTGCGCGCCGGGCGCCGCCTGGGCCTCTCCGGCACCTTCGGCACCGTCTGGGAACGCGACCGCGGACTGCCCCTGTTGTGACCGTTGGGCGGTCACACCGTTCAGTGACTGATTTCCGACGTCCGGAGGATGGGACGACGCCTCCGACTCTGATACATATGAAACCGGTGACAGTACCCAGTACGGGCCTGCGAACAAACGCTCGACGGTTCATACTTTCAGTCAGGATTGGCTGACGGTTGTGCCAAGTCGCACCGAGTCCCTAGTCTGCTCACTGCAACGCGACGTAACTTGGCTGTGCCCGGCGAAGCACAACCAACCGCAACCAATGGCACAGACGAACGCCAATGGCGCGGTCGAAGACTAACAGCACAGTCGGAGACCAACGGCACGGTCAAAGACCAAAGGCACAGTCCAATACGAATGCCAACGAAGTACCCAAGCACTGCCAGTGATTCGCATTTTGGGTGGGAAGGCGGACAACACCATGGCATGGTGGCGAAGCAGAAAACGCGACGCAGAAGACGACCCGGTGACCGAGGCGGTCGCCGAGGCCGACAGCGAGATCGGCGGCTCGGCCGAACGCGCCCAGGCCCGCGGCAGCCAGCCCAGCGCGGTCCCGAACCCGCGCGCCGAGCGGCGCGAGGAGGCCCCCGACGCGCTCGAGTACGAGCTCGCCTCCCGCGAGCTGCGCCACGAGCTCTCCGCCGAGCAGCTCCTCCTCGGACCCGAAGAGGAGCAGATCTCCGAGATCGACCGCTGGCACCTCATCAAGAAGGACCTCGCCGAGATCGACCCCGAGTTCATCACCGACCTCGAGCAGATCGCCGCCGACGCCCGCGACGAGGCCGCCCCGCTCGACGCCGACCGCATCATCGCGGCCCTCAAGAACCTCGACATCCGCTACCTCGTCGACGAGAACGGCGGCATCGTGGCCCTCTGGGAGCGCCACATCGTCCAGGTCCGCGCCGAGGGCCCCGACGCCGACATCCTGGTGCTGCGCGCCCGCGCCTACCAGACCGTCCCCCGCGAGTGGGCCGAGCGCGGCTACTCGGCCATGAACGAGTGGAACCGCACGCGCCGCTTCCTCAAGGCGTACCTCGGCGAACCCACCGAGTCCGGCGCGCTCCCGGTGTTCGGCGAGATCCAGGTCCCCGTCCGCCCCGGCATCACCACCGCGCTCCTCGAAGAGCTCATCGACTGCGGCACCGCCATCTCCGGCACGTTCGTGGAATGGCTCGAAGGCGAACTCCTGTAACACCCGAGACCCCCGAACGGGGCCGGAGCGCGGAAGCGCTCCGGCCCCTATTTCGCGTGCGGGGTCCCTTTTGCGCGGTCGCAATTCGGTCGGGCCGGTGGAAATGCCAACGCCACCTGGGCGAACGACAGGGCACCGGCATATGTGGACTGCGCTTTCCGCGGAGCTTCGGTAATCTATGAACTCCCTTTAATTCAAATGAATACAGGAGCACCCATGACCCTCCCGAACCCCGACGCCCCGCGCGACGCCGATCCCCAGGCGACGGAGACCCCTACGGCGGCGCCCGACCCCGCGCCCGCGACCACCGGCGCCGCCGAGGCGCCCGCCGCAACGGCGGCCGAGACGAGCCCGGTCGAGACCCCGGTGGTCGAGGCGAGCCCGGTCGAGACCCCTGCGGCTGAGGCGGCTCCCGCCGAGACGGCCGCGCCGCAGAGCGAAGCGCCCGCGCTGGCCGCGTCCGCCGAGTCGCCTGCGGCGGCACAGCTTCCGCCCGTGATCGACAACACGGTCCAGCCGGCCATGACGCCGCCGCCCTCCGCGCCCGGCCCCCAGTACGCCCCGCCGGTCGCCGCCCCGCAGTACGCCCCGGCGCCGCCGATGCCCTCGGGCCCGGCGCCGTCCGCGCCCGGCCCGATGCCGGTCCTCTCGCACCCCACCGGCCCGGTCCCGACCCAGTCGATGCCGACCGGACCGGTGCCGATCCAGTCGATGCCGACCGGCCCGATCCCCGGTCCGCCCGCGCCGCGCAAGCCCTCCAAGGCCGGCACGGTCGTCCTGGCGATCGCGCTCGTCGTGGTCGGCCTGGTCGCCGGGACCTTCGCGTACCTGTACACCCAGGCCGCCGACGAGTCCGAGGCCCGCGCCGCCGAGATCGAGGACCTGCGCGCCTCCGAAGAGGCCCTGACCACCGAGAACGGCGAACTCGTCAACGACCTCGCCGGACTCCAGCTCGACGCCGACGACTTCGCGGCCTGCCAGACCGCGTTCGACGCCTACAACAGCCTCGAATACGAGGGCGACATCAACGCCGACGCCGAGAGCTTCGAGGAGCTCTTCACCGACGAGTACATCGCCTACCAGAACGAGCTCGGCGAGCTCTACCAGGAAGTCGTCATCCGCTGCTCGCCGTAACGCGATAGCGGACCGCGGCTGAAACGGGCTACGGCGAGGGCCCGGACGCGATGCGTCCGGGCCCTCGATCGTCTTGCTGAGACCAGGCATTCCCCACCTGAGCCTTCGGCTCGTGCGTTCCGCTTTCCGAGCCTTCGGCTCGGGCGTACCGCATGCTGTGCTTCTTCGTTTCATGCGTTCCGCATGCCGTGCTTCTTTGTTCATGCGTTCCGCATGAAGTCCGCCGCCCGCTTCATGTACTCCCACATGACCTTGTCGTACTCCGCCGGGAGCGCGACCTCGTCCATGGCGGTGCGCATGCACTTGAGCCAGGCGTCGCGCTCGCGCTCGCCGATCACGAAGGGCGCGTGGCGCATCCGCAGGCGCGGGTGGCCCCGCTCCTCCGAGTACGTGTGCGGGCCGCCCCAGTACTGCTCCAGGAACATCTTCAGGCGGCGGGCCGCCGGACGGAGGTCCTCCTCCGGGTACATCGGCCGCATGACCGGGTCGTCGGCGACCTGCGCGTAGAACGCGGTCACCAGGCGCTCGAAGGTGTCCTCGCCGCCCACCGCCTCGTAGAAGGACTGCGTGGGCGCGGGCTGTCCAGTCGGCGTGAGGGGCACAACGGCCCGCGGGCTGTCAGTAGGCATCTCCCAATCGTGCCAACCCCGGACCCGAGTGGAAAGCCGTTCCGATGCGCGTCACACCGAATGGGCGCTATATCACCGAGAAGGGTCCAGACCTCCGCCGCTCACGGCACCGCCCGAACCCCTTACGGGGTTGTGCCCGCCGCCCCGGCCGCGCCCGCCGGGCCGCCGTTCGCCATCGTGCGCGGCACGTAGATCCGCCCGCTCGACGCCAGGTCGATGACACCCGCGTCGCGCAGCGCCTCCGTCACGCGCCGCCGCAGCTCGCGCCCGGCCGCCCACTGCTGGTCCGAGGTCATCCGCACGCCCAGGCGCACCTTGATCTCGTCGATCGTCATCTCGATCGGGCCCAGGTACTCGGGCTCCTTGAGCACGTGGTCGCGCCACGCGTCGTCGTCCTTGAACTCCTCGGCCACCCCGGTGATGATCTCCCCGGCCCGGTCGATGTCCGCCGTCGGCGGCAGCGGCGTGTCCACCACCACGTACGCCCAGCTCTGGCTGGAGTTGCCGACCCGCAGGATCTGGCCGTTGCGCACGTACCAGAGGGTCCCGTCCAGCGACCGCAGCGTGGTCACCCGCAGGCCCATGTCGACCACGGTGCCCGTGGCGTCGCCCACGTCGACGTTGTCGCCGACCCCGTACTGGTCCTCCAGCAGGATGAAGATCCCCGCGAGGTAGTCCTGCACCAGGTTCTGGGCGCCGAAGCCGATCGCGATGCCGGCGATGCCCGCGCTGGCGAGGATCGGCGCCAGGTTCACGTTGAAGGAGCTGAGGACGAGCATGAACGCCACGGTGTAGATGACGATGCCGCTGACGTGCTGGAGCACGCCCGTCAGCGTCTCCGCCCGGGCCTTGGACCGGTCCCCGAGCAGTTCGTCGCGCCGCGAGTTCGAGGACCCGAGCTTGTCGGCCAGGTCGGCGATCGACTGCGGGCCCTTGATGGTCGTGACCTGCTTGATGATCCGTGCGATCGCGCGGTTGACGAGCCAGCGCAGGAGCATCGCCGCGACGAGGATCAGCAGCACCTGGCCGATCTTGTCGAGGACCGTGCCGGCGTCGACCGCGAACTCCTCGCTGTCGGTGATCCGCCACAGCAGCGAGCAGGCGTTGAACCCCGCATCGCAGGGGGAGGCCGTCTCGGCCGCCGCTAGCTCTTCCACGTTCACCATTCTCCGCTTCCGACCCCGGTCGCACGGTCCACCGGTCCGCACCGTCCGGCGCCACCGGGGGTTCGAACAGACGATATTCGTTCGTCATTCAAGATCCCACGGAACCAGGGTGCAATTTTCTGAGATATAGGTCAAACTTGTGGGGACCGATGGCTTGGAGGTACGTCACCGTGATAGGTCCTCGACATAGGAGCACGCTCGACAGCGATGATCCTTCCCCAGGGGTGCAAGCGAATCTCTTCACGCACGGCGTCGGTCTCGGGTCGGCGCTGGTCCTCAACCAGAGTTACGAACCGCTGTGCGTGATACCAGTGAAGCGGGCGGCGGTGCTGCTGCTCACTCGCAAGGCTGAAACCGTCACCCCTGGTGACGGTTTTCTGCGCTCCGAAACCATGCACATCCCCGTCCCCGCGGTGGTCCGGTTGAACCGCTACGTCGCCATCCCCAGGCAGGTCGGCGCGAGCCCCTCGCGCCGCGGCGTGTTCACCCGCGACGACTGGCGCTGCGTGTACTGCGGCTCCTCCGCCGAGACGATCGACCACGTCGTGCCCCGGTCGCGCGGCGGGACGCACACCTGGGACAACGTGGTGGCGGCGTGCGCCCCCTGCAACCACCGCAAGAGCGACAAGACCCTCGCCGAGCTCGGCTGGCGGCTCCCCCGCGTCCCCCGCCCGCCCTCGGGATGGCAGCTGCGCGGCTTCCGCGGCCAGCGCCGCCCCGACCCGGCGTGGGAGGCGTGGCTCCCGCGCCACGGGAAGGAGCGCGCCCGCCTCTCGTAGCCTCCCCATCGGACGGGCGGGCCCGCCGGAACGGTCATCGACCGCCGGCGGGCCCTTCCCATACCCGATGCGCGCCGCCCCTTGGGAACCGGGACTGCATGCGACCCGCGGCACCGACTTCCCACCTGCGGTGATGTGAGGGGCGCAATTGGATTAGGCTGAGAGGCATGGTCACGGCGCCCGCTTGCCAGCCGTACTCCGGCGGGGGCCACCTGTCTCTGCAACTACGGGAGCAACAATGAATTTCCAGGACTGGCTGATTCTGTTCGGCGCCCCGATCCTGGTCGTGGTCGCGGTCTTCACCGTGGTCTTCCTCCGCCACCCGCGGCCGCAGTCCCGCTACCGCGCGGGCCGCCCCTACGACTTCACACCGGTCTGGTTCGTCGCCCGCAACGGCGCGGTTCCCGGCGACGCCGGTTCGCACGCGGCCGAGCTCGAGGCCGCCCACGGCGAGGCCGTCGCCAGTGGACCCAAGGGAGGCTCCCATGGCAAGTGGTAACCAGGTCGCGGTCGTCGAGGGCGTCGACCGCAGCCCCGAGCACATGCGCCAGCCGATGCTGGAGGGCCCCTTCGACGTGAAGGAGCTGCTGCACCTGGACGAGGCCCTGTCCGTGGCCGAGCGCGACGGCGGGGGCCTGCACTACAGCGTCTACGTCGGCCCGCTGCACGACCCGGTGCGGGGCGCGGCCGAGGCGCTGCACGACAAGCTCGCCGACCCGGACCGCTCCGTGCTCGTCGCGGTCTCTCCGGAGCAGCGGCAGCTGGAGATCGTCACCGGCAAGCTCGCCCAGGAGAAGATCCCGGACCGCTCCGCGGCCCTCGTGGTCTTCTCGATGGAGGCCGCGTTCGGCGCCGGCCAGCTCGCCGGCGGGATCGTCACCGGTCTGCGGATGCTCGCCGAGACCGCCCAGGGGCGCTAGGCACCTACGAGAACGGCGGCCCGGATGCGGAAGCATCCGGGCCGCCGTCGCGTCCACTACTCGGCCGGCTCGTCGTCCGCGGACCGGCGGCGCTCCAGGAGCCCGTCGGCGTCGGTGAGCTCCAGCTTCCCGATGAACTCCACCCACGAGAGGGTGTCGGCGACGGTCTCGCGGATCGACAGGATCGTCGTGCCGGGGATGCGCATCGTCAATGTCGCGGGGGTGCCGATCTGCTTCTGCGCCAGGACCGCCTCGGTCGGCTGGCCGTTGAGGCCCTTGGCGAGTTCGAACACCGCGGACTCGTTCTCGCGGGCCTTGGGGACCCATTCCATGTCGCGCTTGAGCATGAGGGCGGCCCCGATCGGCTTGCCCTCGGCCTCGCCGCTGTAGGTCAGGACGATCCGGTCGGCCGTGCCGCGGGCGCTCGACAGCGTCCAGTCCGCGTCGGTGACGTCCACGAGCTGGCCCTGGAAGCGCAGCACCGACGTGCGGGTCTGCTTGGCGTGGCGGCGGTCGGCGATCGGCTTGGCGATGACCCGGAAGAACACCACCAGCGCCACGAGCAGGAGCAGCGCGATGCCCGCGGCGGCGAGCTCGTGGAGCCCGGCCTCGACGGTCCAGATGATCGACATCGGCACGAGGACGCCCGACGCGAAGCCCAGGAGCGGCTTGAGCCAGAACGGCCCCGAACCGGCGGGCAGGCGCAGCGGCGCCATGAGGCCGACCACCGCGGCCGCCACGAGGGCGATGCCGGTGAGCTCGGGCGCGGGGACGTCGTAGCGGCGCAGCCACTCCACGGCCCACCACGACAGGAACACCGAGCCGATCGCGACCGTGGGGATGAGCAGGACGACGGCGAAGACGAGCTGCTGGGGCTGCGGCCGGGTCCGCGAGGCGAGGACCGGCCCGAGGAGCAGGAGCGGCAGGACGACGCCGAACAGCGCGACCAGGGTGGCGCTGAGGACGACCACCGGCAAAAGCGCGGACAAGACTGCTCTCTCCATTCATCCCCAGGGCGGGCGCGCCGCGGCCGAGCCGCGACACGGCGAGCTTACCAACGGTGTGAAAAGCACTCGGGGCTCCGGGACCGCCCGTCCGCGGGCCGGTCCCGGAGCCCCGAGGAGGCGGTCCTACCCGCGCGCGTCGAGCTCCTGGCCCCGCAGGGCCCGGGCGGTGTCGGCGCGGCCTTCGGCGACGCCGCGCTTGACCGGCGCGGGCCGGTCCTCGGCGAGCCACGCGTCGAGCACCGCGATCGTCTCCGCGTCGATCAGGTTCGACGGGAACGCGTACTTCGAGTACTCCACGGCCTGCTGGGCGCCCAGCTTCTCCCACAGCTCCGGCACCGCGTCCAGGTACGGGCGCAGGTACGGGCGCACGAGGTCGGCCTGGTCCAGCGGCGCGAACCCGAGCATCGAGGAGCGGCGCACGTAGTTCTCCGAGGACGGGTCGACGATCCGCTCCCAGGTGCGCTGCTTCGCCTCCGCGGTCGGGACCACGGCGCGGGCGATGAACGAGAGGCGCTTGCCGTCGGCGGTCGAGTCGCGGTCGAGCTCGGCGTCGATCGCCTCCTCGTCGACGGTGCCCGTCGCGACCAGCACGGTCAGCAGCGACCAGCGCAGGTCCGCGTCCACCGCGAGGCCCTCGGGCACGTCCGCGCCCTCCAGCCACCCGGCGATGCGGGCGAGGTCGGCCTCGGAGCGGGACGCCGACGCGTACGCCTTCGCCCAGGACCGCTGCGGGTCCGAGCCCGGCGCGGCCGTCTCCATGGCGGTCTTCGCGGCCTGCGCCCACTGCTCGCGCAGCCCGGCGCGCTTGGCCGGGTCGGCGTAGGCGAGGGCGCCCGCGACCTGGCGCTGCGCGACGGTGACGATGTTGATGTCGTCCTCGGCGGTCAGGCTCCGGCAGCCCAGCTCCACGAACTGCGACGCGTTCAGCTCGGCGTCGCGGAGCATGTCCCAGGCCGCGGCCCAGATCAGGGCCCGCGCGAGGGAGTCCTCCAGCGCCGAGGTGTGCGCGACCGCGGTCGCCAGGCTCCGCTCGTCGAGGCGCAGCTTCGCGTAGGTGAGGTCGTCGTCGTTGAGCAGCAGCAGGTCCGGCTGCTTCACGCCCGCGAGCTCGGGGACCGGCGTGGACGCGCCCGTGACGTCGACCTCGATCCGGTCGCGGCGCACCAGGGCGCCGCCGTCGAGGTCGTACAGGCCGATCGCGATCCGGTGGGTCCGGTGCGTCGGGTGCTCGGCGGGGACCTCCTGGGAGACCGCGACCGAGGTGTAGTTCCCGTCCGCGTCCACCGCGACCTCGGGGCGCAGGGTCGAGACCCCGGCCGTGCGCAGCCACGTGTCCGCGAAGTCCTTGAGCGCCTTGCCCGAAGCGGCCTCCAGCTCGCCGAGCAGGTCCGAGAAGACCGCGTTGGAGAACTGGTGCTTCTGGAAGTACGCGCGCAGGCCCGCCAGGAACGGGTCGATGCCGACGTAGGCGACCAGCTGCTTGAGGATCGAGGCGCCCTTGGAGTAGGTGATCCCGTCGAAGTTCGCCTGGATCTCCTCGGTGTCGCCCGCGGCGGTGTACACCGGGTGCGTCGTCGGCTGCTGGTCGGCGCCGTAGCCCCAGTTCTTGCGCGCCGACAGGAACGTCGTCCACGCGCCCGAGAACCGGGTCGCCTCGACGTTCGCCCAGTGGCTCGCCCACTCCGCGAACGACTCGTTCAGCCACAGGTCGTCCCACCAGCGCATGGTGACGAGGTCGCCGAACCACATGTGCGCCATCTCGTGCAGGATGACGTTCGCGCGCTGCTCCAGCTCGAAGTCGGTGACCTGCGAGCGGAACAGGAACGACGCCTCGGCGATGGTGATGCAGCCGAAGTTCTCCATCGCGCCGAAGTTGTACTCGGGGGCGAAGACCTGGTCGTACTTGGGCAGCGGGTACCGCACGCCGAAGTGCTCGTGGAAGTGGTCGAAGCCCTGCCGCGTCACCTCGAAGACCCCCTCGGGGTCCAGGTGGTCCTTCATGGACTGGCGGCAGTACAGGCCCATGTCGATGCCGTCGTGGACCTCGTGCACCCCGAAGTACGGGCCCGCGCAGATCGCGGTGATGTACGGGCTCATGCGCACCGAGGTCTCGAAGAGCGTGACCTTGGTCTGGATCGCCTCGATGTCGGTCTCGCTCGCCGCGGGCATGTTGGAGATCACCTTCCAGTGCCCGGGCGTGCGCACCTGGAACGTGAAGGTCGCCTTCAGGTCCGGCTGGTCGAAGCAGGCGTACACGCGCTGCGCGTCCGCGACCTCGAACTGCGAGTACAGGTAGGTCTCCTTGTCGACCGGGTCCACCATGCGGTGCAGGCCCTGGCCGTCGGTCGAGTACGCGCAGACCGCGTTCACCACCAGCTCGTTGCGCGCGGCCAGCCCGGTGATGCGCAGGCCCGCCTTCGGGTCGAACGCGGTGATGTCCACCGGCTCGCCGTTGAGGAAGGCGTCCTCGATGCGCTCGGCCGCGATCTCGATGAACGTCTCCGCGCCGGGTTCGGCGCAGTCGAAGACCACCGCGGTCCGCGAGCCGAAGGTGTCTCCCCGCTCGTGCCCGGTGAGGTCGAGCTCCACGGTGTAGGAGTCCACGGTGAGCAGCTCGGCCCGCCGCTCGGCCTCGTCTCTGGTGAGAATGTGCGTCGACGGCACGATGCCTCCAGCGTCTTGGGTTCGGATATGAAAGAAGTGTGTCACATCCCGAGAGTTCACTCGGCGGCCACGGGCGCCGCGAACACGGTCGATTACGCTCGGGGCGTGACTGCTGCACACCCGATCGATCTGGCCTGGCTCTCCACCGGAGGCACGGGCGCGAAGAACTACGACGAGTTCCCCGACGAAACCGAGATCACTCGGATCATCGAGGCGAACCCGGCGTCCATGCTGGGCGTCGAGATGCCCGCCCACACGCCCGAGGCGGTGGCCGCCGGACTCGGCTTCGAGGCGTCCCTGCCGGCCGCGGCCGAGCGCCTCGGCGCGCTCAAGGACGCCGGCCGGTTCGCCGCGTTCGGCGACGTGGCCGTGGCCTACCGCATCTCCGGCGGCGAGGAGCCCGTCGCGTACGGCGTGTTCTGCCTGGTCGACACCGCCGAGATCTCCTCCTCCGCGGAGGAGCCCGGCAAGGTCATCCGCAACGAGGACGTCTTCATCGAGAAGGTCAAGCAGCGCAACGAGCTCAACCAGCTCCTGCGCCACCTCCTCAGCCCCGTGCTCCTGCTCCAGTCCTCCAAGGGCGAGGAGCTGCACGCCGCGGTCGCGGCCGCGATCGCCGGCGCCGGGGCCCCCGTGGCCGCCGACACCGACGAGTCCGGCCGCGTCCACGAGGTCTGGGCGATCGGCGGCGAGGCCGGCGAGGAGCTGGCCGCGCTGGCCGGGGACGGCGACCTCATCGTCGCCGACGGCAACCACCGCTCGCTCGCCGCGCAGGTCGGCGGGCTCGACCGGTTCCTGGCCGTCATCACCACGCCCCAGTCGGTCGTCATCCGGCCCTACCACCGCCTCGTGAAGGGCCTGCCGGGCTCCGCGTCGCAGCTGGTCGAGCAGATCGGCCAGATCGGCGCCACGGTCGCCGAAACCGACGGCCCGCCCGAGACGCCCGCCGCGGGCGGCACGGTCGTCATGTACGGCCAGGGCCGCACCTGGGAGGTCTCCTTCGGCGACCGCGACGGATCGGTGGTCGACAGGCTCGACCACACGCGCGTCGAGCACGAGGTCTTCACCGCGCTCCTGGGCTGGGACGCGGGGGACAAGCGCATCACGTACGTCGGCGGCGACTACCCGGCCTCGTGGCTCGCGGCGCAGGTCGACGCGGGCAAGGCCGACCTGGCGATCCTCATCGCGCCGGTCACCGTGCCCGACTTCATCGACGTGAACCTCCAGCGGCTGAAGATGCCGCGCAAGTCGACCTGGTTCGTGCCCAAGGCCCGCGCCGGTCTCGCCATCGCCGAGCTCCCGAAGGGCTAGGGTCTGTCATCGTGCGCATCTATCTCGGCTCCGACCACGCGGGCCTCGAACTCAAGGACCACCTGGTCAAGCACCTGTCCGGCCGCGGCTTCGAGGTCGTCGACGTCGGCCCGCACTCGTACGACCCCGACGACGACTACCCGCCGTTCTGCCTCCACGCGGCCTCCCGGGTCGTCGCCGATCCCGGCAGCCTCGGCATCGTCGTCGGCGGCTCGGGCAACGGCGAGCAGATCGCCGCGAACAAGGTCCCCGGCTGCCGCGCGGCCCTGGCCTGGAGCGTGGAGACCGCGAAGCTCGGCCGCCAGCACAACGACGCGAACGTCGTCGCGATCGGCGGGCGCATGCACTCCCTCGACGAGGCGACCGCGTTCGCGGACGCGTTCGTCGACGAGCCCTTCTCCGGCTCGGAGCGCCACCAGCGCCGCATCGACATGCTCACGGCCTGGGAGTCCACTCACGAGCTGCCTGAAATCCCTTAGGGCGCAACAGGATCGAACGCGAAGGCCCGGGTTCCGGCCCGGGCCTTCGCGTTTCCGGCAACCGGGAGGATTCGGAAGATCGCGCCTGGAGTTATTGGACGGGTGTCGGTATCGTCAAACCATGTCTAAGGGTCTTCGCGTTCTCCTCCAACTCCTCCAGGTCGTCGGCCTGCTGGGGACGCTCCTCCTCCTCGCCGCCTCCGTCGCCTGGCACCTCGCCGACCTCGACTTCACCGGCTTCGCCGAGGACGCCCCGCTCGAGCAGTGGGCCGTCGGCTTCGGGGTCCTCACCGTCGCGCTCTCGCCCGCGCTGTGGTCCCTCGCCCGCTCCGGCGGCGCCGCCCCCGCGGCCGCCTCCTCCGGGAGCTACGACCGCGCCGTCCCGGCCCCGTCCTCGCCCGCCGCCCCCGGCAAGCCCGGCGGCGTGTTCGAGCCGATGAACCCCGCGGCCGCCCCCGCGCCGCCCGCCAGCTCCTACGGCCAGCCCGCAGCGGGCTTCGGGTCCCAGCCGCAGGGGGAGAGCCCCTGGGGGGCCGGCCGCTGATCCCGGGCCGCCTCCGAAGCGTTGCTGAGATGATGCGTACAACCGGCCCTCCGGGGACCGCGAAGGGTGGATTCCGGGCGTTACGCTATGGACTCAGCCTGAATTCGCGAAGGACCTACCAATGTCGAACGCCACCGTTGACCTCGTCTGCGGCCCGGCCGACCCCCTCCCGGGGTCAGAGCAGAGCTACCGGCTCACCGGCCTGCTCGGCTCGGGAGGCCAGGCCGACGTGTACCAGGCCGTGCGCGTGTCGGCGGGCATCTCCTCCGCGCCCCTCACCGTCAAGGTCTTCCGGCCGAACCCGCAGGACACCCGCGAGCACCAGTTCCGCTCCTGGGACAAGGGCGACGCCGTCCTCATGGACCTCCACTCGCGCAACGTCGGCTCGATCTGCCGCCGCATCGACGCGTTCTACGGGCGCGCCCCCCACCCGTCCGGGCGGCCCCCGCAGGGCGACCCGATGCCGTTCCAGGTCCTCGAATACCTCCCCGGCCACGACCTGCGCCAGCTCCTGTCGCAGCGGATCGGCCGCGTCGACGCCGCCCGGACCCTCCGGTCGGTGCTCGACGTCATGAACGCCATGCACCACCCGCCGGTCGGCGCGCACCCGGTCCTGCACATGGACCTCAAGCCCGCCAACGTCATCATCGGCCCGGACGGGTCGGCGAAGGTCATCGACTTCACCGGCGCCCGCTACCACACGCCCGCGCACCTGACGACGATCGCGTACACGCGCGAGACCGCCGGCCCCGAGGCCCACCAGGGCACCGTCGGCCCGGCCTACGACGTGCACGGCTTCGGCTCGATCGCGTTCTACCTGGTCACCGGCGCGACGGCCCGCACGGACTCGCCCGGCCAGGAGCAGAGCGTCCCGTGGGCGCGGCTGCGCCGCCACCCGGTCCTCGAATCGAACCCGCGCCTGCGCGAGCTGCTCACCGCGCCGCTCGACGACAACCCCGATAACCGGCCGCGCACCGAGGAGCTGCCGCGCTGGATCAGCGAGCTCGCCGCGGTGGTCTCGCGCGCGAACCTGCCCGACCTCGGCGTTGACTGGGGCCACCAGGTCGGCGGCCCCGCGGACGCGACCCGGCGCCTGGCGCCCGGCGCGGACCGCACCCGCCGCATGGACGCCCCCGCCGCGATGGGCGTGCCGCCCACCCAGGTCGTCCCGCAGTCGCCGCCGCCCTCCGGCACCCGGATCATGGACGCCGGCCCGGCGCCCGAGAAGCAGCCGATCTCCGGCCGTGTGCGCGTCCCCGACCAGGGGTCGTTCTCGCCCGGCCGCTCTGCGGGCCCGGCCGAGCGCCGCGGGCCGCTGCCGCGGCTGCGCCTCGCCACCGACCCCGAGGAGCCCAGCGAGCGCCAGCTCGCCGAGCAGGACCGCCACCCGCTGCTCGGCCCGCCCGGCTCGCTCGCGAAGGGCTTCGAGCTGTCGGTGATCGGCGGCCTGTTCTCGCTCATCATGTGGCTGCTGCGGGTCGTCACCACCGGCCTGGAGACGCTCCAGAACCAGGTGTTCAGCTACCTGTTCGTGCTCGCGGTCGCCATCGGCCTGTTCTTCCTGGTGCGCATCGCCGGGGGCATCCTGTGGGGCCGCTGGCTCCACGCCAAGCGCAAGTCCGCGCGCCTGGCGCACCTCGTCACGGGCGTCTTCCTGTTCATGGTCGGCATCGACTACCTCGGCGAGCTCGACTGGGACTTCCTGTCGTTCGACTTCACGTGGATCTCCGACCTTTTCGGACTGTGACAGTCCGTCCGAATAGCGATGAATCCCCGTTTTTCTCCCAGTTCTCATCGAACTTCGAGAATTTCTCCAGCGCTCCTGAAGCGATGAGCCCTACGATTTCCCGTAATGAGCGCCGCCGGACGCTTGCCTGAGCTTTCCAAGTCCGACGGTGCAACCAACACGGGTGGGCCGCGCGTCTCATGGACGACAACACCCCCTGGATACCGGAAAGGCATTGAGATGACCGCAGTGACATCGGTCGGTGCCGCAGCACTGAGTCCCGAGCAGCGGGAGGCGTTCGACCGGGACGGCTACCTCATGATCCGCGGCGCCCTCGACGCCGACGAGATCAAACGGTGCTCCGACGCCCTCGACAGGGTCTACGAACTCGAGCGGGAGGCAGGGCGGCTCAGCCCCGAGGGCGCCATGCACCGCCTCGACGCCGTCACCTCCTGCCCGGAGCTCGCGTTCCTCCTCAACCACCCGCGGACCTTCCACTACGTGTGGTCGATCCTCGGCTGGAACTTCCACGTGTACCACTCCCATGTGGACAAGCACCCGCCCATCGCCGGGAAGCGCCCCTTCCGCTTCGAGTGGCACCAGGACGGCGGCCGGCAGAACCGCGAGACCGAGACCGAGCCGCGCCCGCGCCTCTCGGTCAAGCTCGCGTACTTCTTCACCGACCTCTCCGCCGAGGGCCGCGGCAACACCAAGATCATCCCGGGCTCCCACAAGTGGAACTCGATCGACGGCCCGCCGCGCCGCGACATGGAGTGGCCCGACCCCGAAGGCGCCATCGAGGTCACCGGCAACGCCGGCGACGTCATGTTCTTCGACCGCCGCATCTGGCACGCCCGCAGCGACAACTACTCGGACCTGACCCGCAAGGTCGCGTTCTTCGGGTTCACGCCGCGCTGGATCCGCGCCCGCGACCTCGTCGACGACCTGCCGCAGCAGTCCTGGTGGAACGACCTCGACCCGGTGCAGCAGCAGCTCCTCGGCGGGCACGCGCCCACCGGCGACCACGGCTGGGGCCACTGGCCGAAGGAGACGCCGCTGTACAACTGGCTGGCCGAGCGTGACCTCCTCGACCCGTCCTACCCGCCGCTGCGCCCGTAGCGGCGGAATCTGGCACGCTGAGCGCATGAGCCACCACGACCTCGCCCGCGACATCTTCGACCGCTCGCACCTGACCGGCGAGTTCACGCTCCGGTCCGGTGTGGTCGCGCACGAGTACTTCGACAAGTACCTGTTCGAGTCCGACCCGGTCCTGCTGCGGCGCATCGCCGAGGCGCTCGCGCCCCTGGTGCCCGCGCACGGCGTGGACGCGCTGGCGGGCCTGGAGACCGGCGGCATCCCCATCGCGGTGATGCTGTCGCAGGTGACGGGCCTGCCGGCCCTGTTCGTGCGCAAGGAGGCCAAGACCTACGGCACGTGCCGCCTGGCCGAGGGCGGCGAGGTCGCGGGGCAGCGCCTGTTCATCGTCGAGGACGTCGTCACCTCAGGTGGCGCGGTCCTCGACGCGGTCGGCGAGCTGCGCAACCGCGGCGCGGTCGTGGAGCAGGGCGTGTGCGTCATCGACCGCGAATCGGGCGGGCTGAAGAACCTGTCCGACATCGGGATCGACCTCAAGGCCCTGTTCACCATGACGGAGCTCAAGGCCGCGGGCGCGCGGTAGCGGACGAAAAGGGGCCGGACGCGGAGGCGTCCGGCCCCTTTCGCATTGCCTCACCTGGCCCAGAGCCAGATCTCGGAGCCCTTCGGGTGGTCGGTGCCGGCGTCCAGGGACTGGTCGAAGACCGTCCCGGTGAACCAGATCTGCGCGGTCTTCACCGTGAACCCGAGCGCCTCCAGCTCCTCGGTGGCGTCCTGGATGTCCTTGCCGACCACGTCAGGGACGGTGACGGGCTCGGGCCCGTCGCTCACGACGAGGTCGACCTCGTCTCCCGGCCCGGCGGGTGCGTCGGCCGCGGGGCTCTGCTCGATGACCGAGCCCGCGGGGATCGAGTCGCTGTGCCGGTTCGCGACCTCGCCGACGACCAGCTCCTCCGCTTCCAGCGCGGCGCGCGCGTCGGTCTCGGCCAGTCCCACCACGTCGGGGACGTTCAGCGGCGGGAACCCGTCGGAGACGAACAGCACCACCGACGAACCGGACTTGACCTCTTCCCCGGCGGGCGGATCGGTGCGCGTCACCTCGCCCGCGTCCGGGAACTCGGTGCTGTACTCGTGCTCCACGGTGACGTCGGCGTCGAAGGCCGCCAGGGCCGCCATCGCCTCCTCCTCGCTCTTGCCGGCGAGCTCGGGCACCGGGAACCGCTCGGGCCCCAGCGAGACCACCACGGTGATCGTCGCGCCCTGCCGGATGCGGTCGCCCACCTCGGGGTCCTGCGAGACCACGCCGCCGAGCGGCACCGACGAGCTGTACCCGTCGACCAGCTCCACGTCGAAGCCCCGCTCCTCGGCGTAGGCCGCGACCGAGTCCCGGTCCTGGTCCAGCAGCGACGGCGCGGACGTGTACCGGCCGATGCCGATCCACCACCCCGCCGCGGCCACCGACACCAGCAGGACCGCGATGAGTCCCAGCGTCACCAGCGCCTTCCAGTTCCGCTGCGGCCGCGGGTGGTCGACGACCATCGTCGTCTGCACGGCCCTGGTCGGGCGCGGCACCTTCCCCGTCGAACCCGGCACGTGGCCCAGGTCCACGGCCTGGAGCCGCCGCAGGAACGCCCCCGCGTCGACCGGCCGCTGCCCGGGCTTGCGCGCCGCCGCGGCCACGACCAGGCCCGCCAGGCCCTCGGGCACATCGGGCGCCTTGAGCTGCGGGGACGGGACGTCCTCCTCCACGTGCCGGCGCGCCACCGCGCCCGAGTCCGGCCCGTCGAACGGGACCTCCCCGGTCAGCAGCTCGTACAGCACGATCGCGGTCGAGTACACGTCGCTGGCGGTCGTCGCGGGCTTCCCGCCGACCAGCTCCGGCGCGACGTACGCGGCGGTCGCCACCAGCGGCCCGCCGGTCTCGCGGTCGCCGTGGACCGCCTCGGCCAGGCCGAAGTCGACCACCTTGACGCGGTCGCCGCGGCCGCCGTTCTTCAGGAGGATGTTCTCGGGCTTGATGTCCCGGTGCACCAGGCCGGCGTCGTGCGCGGCCTGGAGCCCGTCGAGGAGCTGCGCGCAGACCTCCACGGCCTCCTCGATGCGCAGGCGCCGCCGCCGGTTGAGCAGGTCGCGCAGGGTCGTCCCGGGCACGTACTCCATGACCACGTACGGCAGGCCCTCGTGGACCCCTTGGTCGAAGACCGCGACCACGTTCGGATGCGACAGCCGCGCGATCGTCCGCGCCTCGTGCGCGAACGCCTTGAGGTCGAACCCGTGCGCCCGCCCCGCGGTGATCATCTTCACCGCGACGGTGCGGTCGAGCCGCTCGTCGTGCGCCTCGTACACATCGGCCATGCCCCCCTGGGCGATGAGCCGACGCAGCCGGTAGCGCCCGTCGACGAGCGCGCCGGTCAGGTCCCCGGTCGTCGTTGTCAACCCGCACCTCCTACACCTGGTGACAGTGTAAAAGCTTGGGGCGACCTCTACAGGACCTCGGCGCCGGGGAACACCGGTTTGTCGGGCGCCACAACACCGAGCCGCTTCGTGGCCCGCGTCAGCGCCACGTACAGGTTCCGCAGCCCCGTCGCCGCCACCGCGTCAGGGTCCACCACGATCACCGAGTCGAACTCCAGGCCCTTGGCCTGCTTCACCGTCAGCACCGCCGCGTCCGCGATCCCCGCGAGCCCCGCGGCCCGCTCCGCTGTCGTCACCACCGCCACCGAGCCCTCGCCGACGGCCCGCTTCTCGGCCGCGACCTGCTCCTCCACCACCCGGTCGAGGTGCTCGCCCGCGACCTCCAGCCACGGCTCGTGCCCCGACGCGCGCACCGAACGCGGCCGCGGCGCGTCGACGCCGATCGCGTCGAGCACCCGCACCGCGACGTTCATGATCTCCTTCGGCGTCCGGTACGACACCGTCAGCCGCTCGACCCGCCAGTCCAGGCCCCAGCCACCGAACACCTCGGCCCAACTGGAAGGCGCCGAAGGGCCGGCGGCCTGCGCGAGGTCCCCGGCCACCGTGAACGACCGCGTCACGCACCGGCGCAGCAGCGCCCGCCACTCCATCGGCGACAGCTCCTGCGCCTCGTCCACGATCACGTGCCCGAAGATCCACCGCCGGTCCGCCGCGGCCCGCTCGGCCACCGACACGAACCGCTCGTCCACCTGCCGCTCACCGAGCCAGAACTCGTCGATGACGTCCGTGGCCTGCAGCAGCTCCGACTCCTCGTCCTCGAAGTCGAACGACGCCGACCCCGCCGCGATCGTGAGCACGTCCTGCGCGTACGCGATCTGCTCCGCGCTCGGCCCGCCCGACCGCAGGCCCCGGTCCACCTCGCCCAGGTGCTCGGCGGCCTCGTCCAGCAGCGCCACGTCCGCCTCGCTCCACCCGCCCGGGCGGCGCAGCAGCAGCGCGCGCTCGTCCCGCTTCAGCACCGCCGCGGCCGACGCGATCCGCTCCCGCGACGCGAACAGGTCCTCCAGCAGCTCCTCGGCCGACAGCTCCGGCCACAGCTCCTCGATCTGGCCCCGGATCACCGCGTCCGAGGCGATCTCCACCGCGAACTGCGCCCGGTCGGCCAGACCCAGCAGGTTCTCCCCGCCGAGCGGGTCCTCCCCGATGACGTCCGCGTACTGGGTCGCGAGGTCGGCGATGACCCGCTTGTGGAACGTCTCGCGCGCCTCGTTGTGCGTCAGCCCCGTCTCGCGGGCCGCGTCGCGCGCGGCCGTGATCTTCTCGGGCCGCAGCCACAGCTCGTGCCCCTCGAAGTCCACCGGCAGCGGCTCGCGCGGCACCACCTGGCGGTCGGCCACCGCGCTGGCGATGACCCCGGCCATGACGGCCCGGCCCTTGACGGCCGCCACCGCCTCGGTCTCGGGCCGGTCGGCGACGATCCCGGGGACGAGCTGCGCGGGCGTGCGCAGCAGCACGTCGGTCTCGGCCAGGCCGGGGAGGACGTCGGAGATGTACCGCAGGAACTGCCTGCCGGGCCCGATGATGAGCACGCCCTGGCGCTTCAGGCGCTCGCGGTGCTCGTACAGCAGGTACGCGGCCCGGTGGAGCGCGACGGCGGTCTTGCCGGTGCCCGGCGCGCCGTCGACGATCATGACGCCCTCCAGGGGCGCGCGGATGATCCGGTCCTGCTCGGCCTGGATCGTGGCGACGATGTCCTTCATCGCCCCGGTCCGGGCCGCGTCGAGCGCGGCCATGAGGGCGCCCTCGGACCCGATCGACGAACCGGAGTCGGCGGCCGCGTCGAGGTCCAGGACCTCGTCGTTGAGCGAGCGCAGCCGCCGGCCCTTGGTGTGCAGGTGGCGGCGGCGCCGCACGCCCGCCGGGGACGCGGCGGTCGCCAGGTAGAACCGGCGCCCGGCCTCCGAGCGCCAGTCCACGAGCAACTGCTCCCCGCCCTCGGCGTGGACGCCGATGCGCCCCAGGTACATCGGGGCCTCGGCGGGGTCGATGTAGTCGAGGCGCCCGAAGCACAGGCCCTCCTCGACCGCGTCGAGGAGCGCGATCCGGCGCCGGTACAGCAGGGTCTCGGCGTCCCGCTGCGAGCGCTCCTGGTCGTTCTCCACGTGCCGGCGCCCGGCCTCGCCGAGCCGCGCGGCGGCCTCGTCGCGGAGCCGGTCGACCCGGGCGTAGAGCCCGTCCAGGCGGGTCTGCTCGGCCTTGGCGGCAGGAGTGATGGCAGCGGACACGGCTCTCCTCTGGTACGGAGCGGACTGGATTGGGGGCGCAGACGGTGCGCTGGAGTGCCCCCGCCGATGGACGGCTCGCCGAATGCGCCGTGCCGATCGCGGTGGAACTGATCAACCTTACCGCCGCCCGGGCCGCTCCGTCTCGTTCCGGGACAGGGCCCCTCATGACCTCACCGACACCGCCCCCGACCTTCGCGCGACCGTTGGTTACGGTATAGGCCGTTTTGAGTGCCCCTTGGCGTGACTGGAGAGACGCAAATGGCAAGAGAGCAATGGGGGAGCAGGGTCGGGTTCATCCTGGCCGCCGTCGGCTCGGCCCTCGGGCTCGGGAACATCTGGCGCTTCCCCGGCGTCGCGTACGAGAACGGCGGCGGCGCCTTCCTCGTCCCCTACCTCGTGGCGCTGTGCACCGCGGGCATCCCGCTCCTCATCCTGGAGTTCACGATCGGCCGCCGCTACCGCGGCTCGGCCCCGGTCGCGTTCCGCCGCATCCACCGCAACGCGGAGTTCCTCGGCTGGTGGCAGGTCGCGATCGCGATCGTCATCGGCGTCTACTACGCCGTCATCATCTCGTGGGCCGCGTGGTTCGCGTGGTTCTCGATCGGGCGGCAGTGGGGCGAGGACCCCGAGCGGTTCCTCATGGCCGACTTCCTCCAGGCCGGGGACCTGTACGACTTCGGCACCTGGCTGCCGGGCCTGGGGATCGCGCTCGCACTGGTGTGGGTGGCGACCCTCGCCGTGATCGGCGCGGGCGTCAAGAAGGGCATCGAGGCGAGCAGCAAGGTCTTCATCCCGCTGCTCATCCTCCTGTTCGGCGCGCTGGTGGTCCAGTCGCTCACCCTCGACGGCGCCGTGGACGGCCTGAACGCGTTCTTCACGCCCGACTGGGAGGCCATCCGCGGCCCGCAGGTCTGGCTCGCGGCCTACAGCCAGATCTTCTTCACCCTGTCGGTCGGCTTCGGCATCATGATCACGTACGGGTCCTACCTCAAGCGCAAGTCCGACATCACCACCTCCGCGTGGACGGTGGGCATGTCGAACTCGTTCGGGGAGATCCTGGCCGGCATCGCGGTGTTCGCGGTCCTCGGCTTCCTCGCGTTCGAGACCGGCGTGCCGATCGACGAGCAGTCCTACCAGGGCGTGGGCCTGGCGTTCATCGCGTTCCCGGCGATCATCAACACGCTGCCGTACCTCGCGGGCCTGTTCGGGGTGCTGTTCTTCCTCTCGCTGGTGGTCGCCGGCTTCGCCTCGCTCATCAGCGTGGTCGAGGTCCCGGTCGCCGCGGTGGAGGACCGCTTCGGCTGGAGCCGCAGGAAGGCCGTCGCGATCGTCGGCGGCGGCATGGCCCTCGTCTCGGTCGCGCTGTTCCCGACGGTGAACGGCCTCATGCTGCTCGACGTCACCGACTACTTCATCAACAACTACGGCATCGCCGTGGCCGCCCCGGCGAGCATCATCGCCGTGGTGTGGGTGCTGTGGAAGTGGAAGGAGCTGCGCGACAACGCGAACGCCACCTCGGTGTTCAAGGTCGGCCCGATCTGGGTCACCTGCCTGGGCGTGGTCACGCCGCTGGCGCTCACGGTGATCCTGTTCCTCAACGTCCGCGACCTCGTGACCGCCGGCCCCGGCGACGCGAACGCGGCCTACCACCAGTACCAGGCGTTCGGCTGGGCCGTCGCGGGCGGCTCGCTCGCGTTCGCGGTCGTCATGGCGCTCCTGCTGCGCCGCAAGGAGACCCCGCCGTTCGTCACCGAAGAGGAAGCCCGCGAAGCCGAGGAGGCCGCCCGATGAGCGCAGGTGCCGTCACGATGCTGGTGATCTCGATCCTCGTCGTCGGCGGGGGCCTCGTCGCCTCCGCGATCACGCTGATCCGCAACCCGGAACCGTCTGAAGAGGACTGATCGTCCCGGACGGCGGCCGCGCACGGTTCGTGTGCGGCCGCTTTCGTTTCCGTGCGAAACCCCGACATCCCACGGAAAAGCCCGAAAAACCGCGACCGACCCTCTTGTGTCGCACCGCACAAACTGTTAGGTTACTTTTTAATTCATGTCGTCGCAGGTAGGAAGTGTTACGACATTGAAGGGAATCGCTGAACCCAACCCTTGATGGGAGACGACGATGCGCAAGTCGCGCAAGATCATCCTGTCCATCGCCGGAGCCGCGACCCTCGCGGTGTCGGCCTCCATGGCCGCCTTGGCCTGGGGCCACGGCTACACCTCCGACCCCCCTTCCCGCTCGGCGCTCTGCGCCAGCGGCGAGGTCACCAACTGCGGGAACATCTCCTATGAGCCGCAGAGCGTCGAGGGCCCCAAGGGCTTCCCGGCGGCCGGCCCCGTGGACGGCGAGATCTGCTCGGGCGGCAACGACCCGTTCGCGCAGCTCGACGACCCGCGCGGCGGCAACTGGCCCACGACCTCGGTGAGCGCCGGTCCGAAGACCTTCACGTGGACCATGACCGCGCGCCACTCCACCGCCACGTTCGACTACTACATCACCAACTCGAGCTACGACCCGGCGCAGCCGCTCACCCGCTCGGACCTCGGGCTCACCCCGATCGCGTCGTTCAGCATGGGCGGCGCCCAACCCGACCACACCATGACCCACACGGTCACGCTCCCCTCGCGCACCGGCCAGCACCTGGTCCTCGCGGTGTGGAACATCGCCGACACCGCGAACGCCTTCTACTCCTGCATGGACGTCGAGTTCAGCGGCGGCGGCCCGGGCGACCCGTCCGACCCGCCGACCACGACCGACCCCGGCACCGGTGAGGGCTGCTCGGCCGGCGCCTGGGCCGCCGCCTCGGTGTACACCGGCGGCAGCAAGGTGACCCACGAGGGCGCGGCGTACACCGCCTCCTGGTGGACCCAGGGCGAGGAGCCCGGCACCACCGGCGAATGGGGGGTCTGGAAGCGGACCTCCGACTGTTAACCGACCGCACCGGGCCACGGGCCGTCCGATCCACCCTCCGGTGTCGGGCGGCCCGTGGCGCGCGTCTCGGCTTCCCGCAGACCGCTTGACAGTCCCTCCGATGCGCCGCTACCGTTGTCCCCGTCCTTGTTCCCGACGTTAGGCACTCACTTGAAGCTCTAGGTCGTAGACATCGCGCCGCCACGTCTCTGCGCACGTGCACGGTGTGTCTTCGATCGAGAGGGTGCCCATTTCCGGGGATGAATCCTTTTCCGCCGTTCAGGCGCGATGTCTCTCATGTGATCCCGTTTCGCAACTCACCTGAGAGAGGTCTCATGACCACCTATATCAACGTCCAGCAGCTGCGCTTCGCCTGGCCGGAGGGCGAGCGCGTCTTCGACGGCGTCGACGTCGTCTTCTCCGACGGCCGCACCGCCCTCGTCGGCGACAACGGCACCGGCAAGTCCACGCTCATGCGCCTGACCGCGGGCCTGCTCCGGCAGGAGTCCGGGTCGATCACCGCGTCGGGGCTCATCGAGTACCTGCCGCAGGAGCTGCCGCTGCGCCTCGGCGACACCGTCGCCGACCTGCTCGGCATCGCCGACAAGCGGCGGGCGCTCCTGGCGATCGAGTCCGGCGACCCGGGGGAGGAGCACTTCAACGCCATCGGCGACGACTGGGACTTCCTCGACCGCTCCCGCCTGGCCCTCGACGAGCTCGGCCTCGACCACATCGGGTTTGAGCGGACCGTCGCGACCCTGTCCGGCGGCGAGTCGATGCTCGTCGGCCTGGCCGGTCGGCTCGTGCGCCGCCCGGACGTGCTCCTGCTCGACGAGCCGTCGAACAACCTCGACGCCACCGCCCGCAAGCACCTGTACCAGGCGATCCGCCGCTTCAACGGCACGCTCGTGGTCGTCAGCCACGACCGGGCCCTCCTGGAGCACGTCGACGCCGTCGCCGAGCTCTACAAGGGGCGCATCCGCGTCTTCGAGGGCAACTACAGCGCCTACGAGCAGATCGTCGCCGCCGAGCAGGAGGCCGCGGCGCGCGCCGTGCGCGACGCGAAGCAGGACCTGACCCGGCAGAAGAAGGAGCTGGTGGCCACCCGCATCCAGAACGACAAGGGCGCGTCCGCGTGGAAGCGTGAGCGCGACCGCGGCGGCACGCCGAAGATCCTCCTCAACGGCAAGAAGAACGCCGGCGAGGTCTCGTCCGCGAAGATCCTCCTGTCCAAGCAGGAGGACGTGGCCGAGGCGCGCGAGCGCCTCGACGCGGCCGAGGACGCCGTCCGCGACGAGGGCGGCATCAGCGTCGACCTGCCCGAGACGAACGTCTCGACGCACCGCGAGATCGCGGTCGTTAAGGGGCTCAAGGTCGGCGAGATCTACGGCGACGGGGTGGGCCTGCACCTGCGCGGCCCCGAGCGGGTCGCGGTCACCGGCGACAACGGCTCGGGCAAGACCACGCTGCTGCGCGCGGTGGCCGAGGCGGCGCGCGTGCCGCACGGGTTCCTCACGCAGCGCCTGGAACTGCTCGACGAGGACGCGACGGTGCTCGACAACGTGCGCGCCGCCGCGCCCGAGGCCCCGCAGTCGGTCCTGCGGACCCGCCTGGCCCGCTTCGGGATGCGCGGCGACGCGGTGTTCCAGCGGGTGGGGACCCTCTCGGGCGGCCAGCGGCTGCGGGCCGCGCTCGCCACGGTCCTGTCCTCCCAGCCCGCCCCGCAGCTCCTGCTGCTCGACGAGCCGACGAACAACCTCGACATGTCCTCGATCCGGCACCTCCAGCAGGCGCTGACCGCGTTCGAGGGCGCGCTGGTGGTCGTCAGCCACGACGACGCGTTCCTGGAAGGGCTCGGCCTCACCCGCCGGGTGGCCCTGGTCCGCGGCGAGGGCATCGCCGAGGACGTCCCGGTCGCGGCCTGACCCGCACCGCCGCGCCCGGTCCTGCGACCGGGCGCGGCGGCCGTGGACCCGCAGCCGCTCGCGGGAACGCGCGACCACGGACCCGGTTCGCGCGTCCGGTACCCGCCGGACACGGCGCGCGAATCCCGGCCCGGACGCCCGGGCGGCCCGATACTGGTCGGGCCGACCGATGAAGGAGCGCCCATGCCGAACCGCCGAGTCACCGCCAAGGCCGCCGCGATCAGCGCGGCGGCCCTCCTCGCCGCGGCCGCCGCCGCGTGCGGCGACGACGACCCCGACGCCGAGGACGCGGCCGACCTCGGCGGCTCCTGGACCGCGAACCTGACCACCACCGCCGAATGGGCCGCGGTCTACCCCAACGGCCACGGCACCGTGAACGCCACCTCCGACGACGGCACGAACGTCCAGCTCACCGCCGTCGGCCTCGGCGACTCGGTCGAGTACACCGCCCACGTCCACGACGGCGAGTGCGACGACAACCCGCCCGGCGGCGGCCACTGGCTCTCGGACCCGAACGGCGAGGACGCGGCCGGGAACATCGTCGAACTGACGTTCACCACCTCGGCCACTGGCGTCGGCGAGACCACCGAGTCCAGCACCCTCGCCCTCGACGACCGGGCCGAGAGCGTCGTCGTCCACGCCCCCGACGCCGTCGTCCAGGCCCAGGGCCTCACCGGCGACCGGGTCCTCTGCGGCGACCTGGAGGACTGAACCCCCGACCGGCGCCACAGCCGCCGTTAATGCATGGCGCGCAGCGGTGCCGCCCGCGTATCCTTGCCTATCGTCATGCCCAGCAGCGTCCCGAAATCCCGTCCCAGCCTGCACGAGCGCGTCTCCGCGCTGCGCACGGCCGATCAGCGCGCCCTCCGGCGCCGCCTGCGGGAGGCCCGCGAACTCGAAGGCCCCGCCCGCGGCGAGGCGTTCGCGAAGATCGAGGCCGACGTCGAGTCCAGGGAGGCCGCGCTGGCGGCCCGCGCCGCCGGCGTCCCGAAAATCGTCTACCCCGAAGAGCTGCCCGTCTCGCAGCGCAAGGACGACATCCTCGCGGCGATCCGCGACCACCAGGTCGTTATCATCGCGGGCGAGACCGGCTCGGGCAAGACCACGCAGATCCCGAAGATCTGCCTCGAACTCGGCCGCGGCGTGCGCGGCATGATCGGCCACACGCAGCCGCGGCGCATCGCGGCCCGCGCGGTCGCCGAGCGCATCGCCGAGGAGCTCGGCTCCCCGCTCGGCGAGGCCGTCGGCTGGAAGGTCCGCTTCACCGACCAGGTCTCGGACAAGAGCTACGTCAAGCTCATGACCGACGGCATCCTGCTCACCGAGATCCAGCACGACCGGCTGCTCAGCGCCTACGACACGATCATCATCGACGAGGCCCACGAGCGCAGCCTCAACATCGACTTCATCCTCGGCTGCCTCAAGCAGATCCTCCCCAAGCGCCCCGACCTCAAGGTGATCGTCACCTCCGCGACCATCGACCCCGAGCGCTTCGCGAAGCACTTCGCCTCCGGCGAACAGGGGCGCAGCGGTACGGAGGCGAAGCCCGCCCCGATCCTCGAGGTCTCCGGGCGCACCTACCCCGTCGAGATCCGGTACCGGCCCCTGCGCAGCGAGGAGGGCGAGGAGGACCGCGACCAGACCGACGGCATCCTCGACGCCGTCAACGAGCTCTCCCGCGCCGGCGACGGCGACATCCTCGTCTTCCTCTCCGGCGAGCAGGAGATCCGCGACACCGCCGACGCCCTGGAGAAGGCCAAGCTCCGCCACACCGAGGTCGTCCCGCTCTACGCGCGCCTCTCCGCCGAGGAGCAGCACCGCGTGTTCCGCCCCCACACCGGGCGCCGGATCATCCTCTCCACCAACGTCGCCGAGACCTCCCTGACCGTCCCCGGCATCCGCTACGTGGTCGACGCCGGGTACGCCCGCATCTCCCGCTACTCCGCCCGCACGAAGGTCCAGCGCCTCCCCATCGAGGCGATCTCCCAGGCCAGCGCCAACCAGCGCGCCGGCCGCTGCGGCCGCGTTGCCGAGGGCATCTGCATCCGCCTGTACTCCGAGGACGACTTCAACGCCCGCCCGGAGTTCACCGACGCCGAGATCCTGCGCACGAACCTCGCCTCCGTCATCCTCCAGATGACCGCCGCGAAGCTCGGCCGCGTCGAGACGTTCCCGTTCGTCGACGCCCCCGACTCGCGCAACATCAAAGACGGCATGGACCTCCTGGTGGAGCTCGGCGCGCTCGAAGACGTGCGCGCGGGGGAGCGGCGCCTGACCAGGGCCGGGCGCGACATCGCGCGGCTGCCGATCGACCCGCGCCTGGCCCGCATGATCCTCCAGGCCCGCGACGAAGGCTGCGTCCGCGCGGTCGCCGTCATCACCGCCGCGATGTCGATCCAGGACCCGAAGGAACGCCCGGCCGACAAGCGCGCCCAGGCCGACCAGTCCCACGCCCGGTTCAACGACCCGGACTCCGACTTCTCGGCCTTCCTCAACCTGTGGCGGTACCTGGAGGACGAGCGCCGCTCGCGCTCCTCCAGCGCGTTCCGGCGCATGTGCAAACAGGAGTACCTGCACTACCTGCGCATCCGCGAGTGGCAGGACCTGGTGCGGCAGATCCTCGGCGTCCTCAAGAGCCTGAAGATCCCCGTCGAGGACCCGGACCTCACCCCCGACCCCAAGCGCGTGCACACCGCGCTGCTCTCGGGGCTCCTGTCCCACATCGGCGTCAAGGAGGCCGACACCCGCGAGTACCTGGGCGGGCGCAACGCGAAGTTCGCGATCTTCCCCGGCTCGGGCCTGGCGAAGAAGCAGCCGCGCTGGGTCGTCGCGGGCGAGCTGGTGGAGACCAGCCGCCTGTGGGGCCGCGTGTGCGCCAAGATCGAACCCGAGTGGGTCGAGCCGATCGCGCAGCACCTCGTCAAGCGCACCTACTCCGAGCCCCACTGGTCCAAGCGCTCCGGGGCCGTGATGGCGTTCGAGCGCGTCACGCTCTACGGCGTCCCGATCGTGGCCCGCCGCAGCGTCAACTTCGGCCGCATCGACGTGCCCCTCAGCCGCGAGCTGTTCATCCGCCACGCGCTCGTCCAGGGCGAGTGGGAGACCCACCACAGGTTCCTCGCCGACAACCTCGCGAAGATCACCGAGGTCGAGGAGCTGGAGAGCCGCGTCCGCCAGAGGGGCCTCCTCGCCGACGAGCAGACCCTCTTCGACTTCTACGACGAACGCGTGCCCGCCGACGTCGTCTCCGGCCGCCACTTCGACTCCTGGTGGAAGAAGCAGCGCGACAAGACCCTCCTGGACTTCGACGAGGCCCTGCTCCTGGGCGACCGCGCCGAGGCCGTCGACGAGGGCGACTACCCCGAGGTCTGGACCTCCGAGGGCGCCGACCTCGAACTCGACTACGAGTTCGAGCCCGGCTCGGCCCGGGACGGCGTCACCGTCGCCGTCCCGCTGCCCGCGCTCCAGCTCCTCGACCAGGACGCGTTCACCTGGCAGGTCCCGGGCCTGCGCGCCGAGTTCGCCGAGGCGCTCATCAAGAGCCTCCCGAAGTCCCTGCGCCGCAGCTTCGTCCCGGCCCCCGACTTCGCGAAGGCCGCCGTCGCCCGCATGGCCCCGGCCCCCGGCCGCCCCATGATGGCCGCGCTCGCCGACACGCTCAAGTCCATGACGAACGTGCACGTGCCGTTCGACGCCTTCGACCTCGCCAAGGTCCCCGGGCACCTGCTCGTCACCTTCCAGGTCAAGGACGAGGACGGCGCGGTGCTCGCCGAGGGCAAGGAGCTCGGCGCGCTCCAGCGGCAGCTCGCCCCCAAGACCCAGGAGGCCGCCGCCGAGGCGTTCGACCTGGAGCGCACCGGCCTCAAGACATGGGACTTCGACGCGCTGCCGAAGCTCCACGAGACCCCGCGCAAGGGCTACACCGCGAAGGCGTACCCCGCGCTCGTCGACGAGGGCGCCACCGTCGGCGTCAAGGCGTTCCCCGACCCCGCCTCGCAGGCCGCGAACATGTGGGCCGGCACCCGGCGCCTGCTGCGCCTGAACTGCCCCGACCCGCGCCTGAAGGACGCCCTCACCCGCAACGAGCAGCTCGCGCTCGCCACCGGGCCGTACGCGAACGTCGACGCGCTCCTGGCCGACTGCGTGCGCACCGTCCTCGACAAGGTCCTCATCGAAGGCGGCGGCCCGGCGTGGGACCGCGCCGGGTTCGAGGCGCTGCTGGGGCGCGCCCGCCCCGAGGTGGCCGGGGAGTCCCCGGCCGTGGCCCGCAAGGCCGCCGCCGTGCTCACCGAGACCCGCGAGGCCGCGCGCCTCCTGGAAGGCAAGTTCGACTTCACCATGCTCGCGGCCATGAGCGACATGCGCCGCCAGCTCGAAGGGCTCACCGGCACCGACGGGTTCGTGGGCGCGACCGGCTGGTGGCGCCTGGACGACCTGCACCGCTACGTCAAGGGCATCGCCTACCGCGCCAAGCGCGTGGTCGCCGACGTGGCCGGCGACAAGGGCAAGATGGACGTGATCCACTCCCTCGAGGCCGACCGCGACGCCCTCGCGCGCTCCCGCCCCGCGGCGCTGCGCTCCGGTGAGGGCCGCGAGGTCCGGTGGATGCTCGAAGAGCTCCGGATCAGCTTCTTCGCCCAGCAGCTCGGCACCCGCTACCAGGTCTCCGAGAAGCGCATCAGGAAGCTCCTCCAGACCCTCTAGCCCCAAGATGCGACAGACGTTCGCAAAAACGGTCCACTTGTCGGACCCAGGGTGCATGATCGATCTCCGGCCTGTGAAACACGCCGCGCCGAGGTGATGCCAACTGGGCGTCAATCTGACATCATGAGAGCTGGCGCTCCCAGCGCCGCGGAGACCAGCACCCGCCCGGTGCACGCCACCGGGGCACAACCGCATCCGAGCGCCACCGAGCGCACCCGCGAACGCATCCGAAGGAGGACGACGTGTCGCAACCCGGAACCACCGACTACGCCATCGAGGTGGAAGGGCTCACCAAGCACTTCGGCGACCTCGTGGCCGTCGACCACATCGACCTGAACGCCCGCACCGGCACCGTCCTCGGCGTCCTCGGCCCCAACGGCGCCGGCAAGACCACCATGGTCCGCATGCTCGCCACCCTCTCCCAGCCCACCGCCGGCACCGGCCGCGTCGGCGGCTACGACATCATCCGCCACGCCCCCGAGGTCCGCTCCCTCATCGGCCTCACCGGGCAGTTCGCCGGCATCGACGAACTCCTCACCGGCGAGGAGAACCTCCGGTTCATCGGCCGCCTCCTCGGCATGCCCACCCCCGACGCCAAGGCCCGCGCCCGCGAACTCCTCTCCCAGTTCAACCTCTCCGACGCCGCCGACAAGGCCGCCAAGGCGTACTCCGGCGGCATGCGCCGCCGCCTCGACCTCGCCGCCAGCCTCGTCGGACGCCCCCGCATCCTCTTCCTCGACGAGCCCACCACCGGACTCGACCCCAGAGCCCGCGGCGAACTCTGGGAACTCGTCCGCGGCCTCGTCGCCGACGGCACCACCGTCCTCCTCACCACCCAGTACCTCGAAGAGGCCGACCAGCTCGCCCACGAGATCGCCGTTATCGACCACGGCAAGGTCATCGCCACCGGCACCCCCACCCAGCTCAAGGCCAAGATCGGCGGCCAGACCCTCCGCATCCAGCCCGAGGACCACGGCCAGCTCGACGCCCTCCGCGCCCTCATCGCCGAGCGCTTCCCCGACCTCGACCCCCTCGTCTCCGCCGGCGCCGTCACCATCGGCGTCAACGACGACGGCGTCATGCCCACCCTCGCCGCCGAACTCCGCGACCGCGGCATCGCCCTCACCGACTTCCACCTCGGCCTCTCCAGCCTCGACGAGGTCTTCCTGACCCTCACCGGGCACCGCACCGAGGACGAGACCGACGACGACACCGAGGAGGCCGGCCGATGACCGCCGCCACCGTCGAGACCCCCGCCGCCCCCGTCCTCGGACGGCCGAGCGTCGGCGCCACCGTCAGCCAGACCCTCTCCATGGCCTGGCGCCAGATGGTCCGCATCAAGCACAACCCGTTCGAACTCGTCGACCTCAGCCTCAGCCCGATCATGTTCCTGCTGCTGTTCGTCTACGTCTTCGGCGGCCAGATGGCCGGCTCCACCTCGGACTACCTCCAGTACGTCCTCGGCGGCCTCATCGCCCAGAACGCCATCTTCCTCACCATGTACACCGGCACCGGCATCAACGCCGACCTGCGCAAGGGCGTCTACGACCGCTTCCGGTCGCTCCCGATCGCCCGCTCCGCGCCCCTGGCCGGGAAGATCTTCGCCGACATGTTCAAGCAGGTCTGGTCCATCCTCATCATGGTCGGCCTCGGCCTGCTCATGGGCTTCGAGCTGCGCAGCATCGGCTACGCCCTGCTCGCGACGCTCGTGCTCGTCGTGTTCGCGCTGGCGATCTCGTGGGTCTCGGTGCTCATGGGGGTGGTCGCGGACTCCGAGGAGAAGGTCCAGATCTACGCCTTCGTCATCATCATGCCGCTGACGTTCACCTCGAGCGCGTTCGTGGACATCAACACCATGCCGGGCTTCATGCAGGCGTGGGCCAAGGTCAACCCGGTCACGCACCTCGCCGACGCGATGCGCGGCCTGCTCTCGTACGGCCCGATCGCCGAACCGCTCATGTGGACGTTCGTGTGGGCCGCGGTGATCTTCGCGGTGACGGCCCCGCTCGCGATGCGCGCCTACAAGCGCAAGATGGTCTGACGCGAGCCGAAAGGGCCGGTCCGAGGACCGGCCCTTTTCGCATGCGGGTTCAGACCCGGGCGAGGACCTTCGGCGGCTCGACCGCCTGCGCGGTCTCCGGGACGATCCGCTTGGGGCGGTTCTGGAGCTGCGCCAGGAGGGTCGCGCCGAGGGCGACCGCGAAGCCGACGGTCTGCCAGACGGTGAACGTCTCGCCGGCGAGGAGCCAGCCCACGGTGGCGGCCGTCAGGGGGGAGAGCAGGCCGAGGAAGCTGAGCGGGACCACCGAGAGGCGCGGGATGCCGCGGAACCACAGCCAGTAGCCCAGGGCCGTGTTGACCAGGCCGAGGTACAGGTAGCCGAGGACGTTGGTGCCGGTGAGGACCGGGATGCCGCCTTCAGCGAGGAACGCGAGCGGGGCGAGCAGCAGGCCGCCGGCGGTGAGCTGCCAGCCCGCGAGGGCCGCGGGGCCGGCGCCCTCGGGCAGGCCCCACTTCTTGGTGAGGACCACCGCGGTCGCCATCGAGACCGCGCCGCCGACCCCGGCGAGCGCGCCGACCAGGTCGAGCCGGGCCTGCGCGGTGAGGACCACCATCGCCACGCCGGTGACGCCTGCGATGCCGAGCAGCCACGTCCGCAGCCGGACCCTGGTGTGCAGCACCAGGATCGTCATCGCGGCGGTGACGAGCGGGCCGACCGCGCCGAGCACGGCGGCGACGCCGCCGGGGAGCCGGTAGGTCGCGGTGAACAGGAGCGCGAAGAACACCGCGATGTTCAGCAGGCCGATGACCCCGGACTTCCACCACCACGATCCGCGCGGCAGGCGTCGTGCCAGGACTATGAGCAGCAGGCCGGCGGGGAGGGCCCGCAGGAGCGCGGTGAGGAAGGGCCGGTCCGCGGGGAGGAACTCGGTGGTGACGAAGTAGGTGGTGCCCCACATGACCGGCGCGAGGGCGGTGAGGAGGAGGTCCTTGGTGCTGCGGTTCACGACGACTCCTTGAAGTAGCTTGTCTATGATTAGCTTACATCAAAGTAACTTGAAGTCAAGTTACTTGTTCAAGATTTACCTCACCGCCAGGTACTCGGGCGGTGTCGACGCAGGTAGGGGAGAATACCGCTCATGACAGACGACGCCGTGGACCGCATCATCGGCCAGTGGCACCGCGAGATGCCCGAACTCGACCTCGACCGGGAGCTCGAACCGATGGCCCTCTTCGGGCGCATCCACCGGATCTCCCAGAAGCTCGGCGCCCGGCTCCACGAGCTGCGCGCGCGCAAGGGCCTGGGGCGCAACGAGTTTGACGTCCTCGCGACCATCCGCCGCTCCGGGGACCCCTACACGCTCTCGCCCAAGGAGATCAGCGCCGCCATGATGCTCAGCTCCGGCGGGCTCACCGGCCGCCTCGACAAGCTCGAAGCCGCCGGGTTCGTCGAGCGCCTGCCCGACCCGGGGGACCGGCGCGGCATCAAGGTCCGCATGACCGAACTCGGCCGCGAGGTCATCGAGGATTCGGTCCGCATCGGCGTCGCGGCCCAGAACGAGGCCCTCTCGGTCCTCACCGACGACGAGCGGCGCCAGCTCGGCGCCCTGCTCAAGAAGCTGCACGCGGGCTTCGAGGACCAGCCCTTCGACTGAGCCCTCTTCCTCTGGGCCCCTTCCGAGCCTTCTCGATCGGGCCCGGCACCCGTGCCCGGGCCGTTCGCCAGTCGTCCCCTACCGCGTCATGTCCACCTGGTAGTCGAACACCTCGTAGACCACGACCGGCGGGGGCGGCGTCGCCGCCGAGGCGGGCCGGGGCGCGGGCTCGGGGGCCGGCGGCGTCAGCTCCTTCCAGCGCGCGATCGCCTCGCGCATCGAGTCGGGGCCGAACGGGCCGTGCTCGGCGGCCTCGTCCTCGGTGAGGAACCCCTGCGCCACCTCGGTGCACAGCCGCGAGACCTCGGCGAGGTCCCGCGCCTGGGCGCGGGCCCACCAGTAGTCGCCCGGCTCGCCGTGGCCCGGCACGACGACCTTCGGCTTCCAGCTCAGCAGGAACTCGACCGCCTGGGGCCACTCGATCGGGTAGGCCGCGGTGTACGAGGGCGGCGCGCCCTGCTCCAGGAGGTCCCCGGCGAACAGCACGCCCGCGTCCGGGACCTCCACGACCATGTCGTTGTCGCTGTGCGCCAAGCCGACCTGGCGCAGGACCACGGTGCGGCCGCCCAGGTTCAGCCCGATCGCGCCCTGGACGCGGCAGTTCGGGGGCACCAGGCGCGAGGCCGCCATCTTCCGCGCGTCCTCCTCGCGGCCGTCGAGGCGGTACTTCGCGACCCACGCCTTGCGCTGCTCGTCGCCGAAGGCCACGTAGTGCGCGCCGTCGGCGACCGCCCACACCGCGGACTCGCCGAACGCGGCGGTCCCGAACCAGTGGTCGAAGTGGTCGTGCGTGTACGCGACCTGCCACGGCAGGTTCGTCAGCTCCCGGATCGCGGTGGCGTACGCGAAGCCCGCCTCGGCGGTGGTCCCGGTGTCGATCACCAGCGCGCACTCGTCGGCGACGACCAGCCCGAGGGTCTGGTCGAGTTCCTTCAGGCGGCGGGCCCACACGCGGTCGCCCACCTCGATCCAACGGTCGCTCATGTGCGCAATGGTATGCGGACGCCGCCCCGCGCGCCGGTCCCGGACGAGCGATGCGGCTCCCTCGGGGGAGGGGGCGCCGGAGATCGCTCTCCGTGCTCGTTCTACCTTCGGCGGGAGGCATTTCCGAATTACGACAACCGGGTGTCGAAACTTCTTCACCATCGAGTCGTAATATGGCTCTGGTCCTGGTTTCTGCCCAGTTCAGGACACGGTTCCATCACGGATAGACCCGGTTGTCGCTTTTTGGCCGTGTTAGTTTCGGGGGTGATGTCAACCCCTCTCGTGTACGAAGGAGTACCACCCTTATGTACCTCAGTCGTCGTGGCCTGCTCTACGGATCGGCGGGTGTCGCAGCGGTGTCGCTGGCCGGATGCGGCGTGGGTGGTGATGACGGTCCAGAGCTCACCGGCTTCACCGGCATCTCGATGCCCACGGACACCTCGGAGCGGTGGGTGATCGAGGGCAAGGCGCTGGAGGACAACCTCAAGGGGCTCGGCTACGACGTCATCCACCACAACGCCAAGGACGTCGTCGAAGACCAGATCTCCCAGATCCAGTCGATGGTCGACGAAGGCGTGGAGTTCCTCATCATCGCCGCGATCGACAACAAGTCCCTCGGCCAGGTCCTCGCCGACGCGAAGGACAAGGGCGTCATCGTGATCTCCTACGACCGCCTCATCCTCGAGACCCCGGACGTGGACTACTACGCCTCGTTCAACAACTACCAGGTCGGCGTGCTCCAGGCGAACCACATCATCGACCGGCTCGGGATGCGCGAGAACCCGGGCCCGTTCAACGTCGAGATCTTCTCAGGTGACTTGGGCGACAACAACTCCCAGTACTTCTTCATGGGCGGCCTCGACACCTTCGAGAGCTTCATCTACGACGGCAAGATCGTCATCCCCTCGGGCCAGACCGAGCAGAGCCCGACCTCGACCGCGGGCTGGAGCGGCGACGTCGCCATGGAGCGCATGAACACGCTCCTGGCCGACTTCTACGACGACCTCGAACTCCACGCGGTGCTCTCGCCCTACGACGGCATCAGCCGCGGCGTGGTCCAGGCCCTGGTCGACGCCGACTACGAGCCCGGCACCGACGACTTCCCCGTGGTCACGGGCCAGGACGCCGAGGCCGCGTCGATCAAGGCGATCAAGGACGGCACCGGCCAGACCGAGACGGTCTTCAAGGACACCCGCCTGCTCGCGTCCACCGTGACCGACATGGTCGAGGCCCTGGTCGGCGGCGGCGAGCCCGAGGTCAACGACCTCGGGACCTACGACAACGGCTTCAAGTTCGTGCCCTCGCTGCTGCTCGACCCGGTCGACGTGACCGCCGAGAACTACGTCGAAGTGATCGTCGAGAGCGAATACCTCACCGAGGAGCAGATCGACGCCGGCGAAGCGTTATCCGAACGGCCGCGCCGTACCGGTGTGACCGCCCCATCGCGCTCAGAACGCGGCCGGGTCCCCTCGGGGCCCGGCCGCGCTGCTTTCGCCTGATCCGCCGGGCATTTCACCGACGGTCCGGATCGGCCGCGTCGCAGCAGGTGACGGCCCTTCCGTTACCCGATTGTTATGCGACCCTTCTTCACCTCGGGGCGTGTCTCATTTGGTACGGTGCCCGGACCGGTCGGAGCTAACCCCCTGACCGCCGGCGCCCCGATTCCCCCCAACCCAACAGTCATCTACTTAGGAGAGACATGAACCGTACCCTCAAGCGGGTGCTCGGACTGGCCGGCAGCGCCGTCCTGGGCCTCGCCGGAGCGGTCACCTTCGCCTCCGCAGCCCAAGCCCACCACGTCGAGATCGAGGGCATCACCGAGTGTCTCCCGGAGGGCGGCTGGACCGTCACCTGGCAGGTCACCGACTGGAACTCGCAGGGCGACATCGAAGGCTCGATCGACACGATCACGGTCGACGGGTCCTTCAACGAGGGCACCGAGATCGTCGAAGGCGCCATCCTTCCGCACCCCTCCACCGGTGAGTACCTCGAAGGCAGCCAGGACTTCGCCGCCGACGTGACCGGTGCGTCGATCACCATCGACGCGGTGTGGGACAACGGCAACACCAACACCTCCTCCGCGTACGTGCCCGCCCCCGAGGGCGGCTGCGAGGCCGAAGAGCCCACCCCGCAGGGCTACGTCGACGTCTACACCGACTGCTTCGGCATCAACGTCTGGGCGTGGAACGAGAGCGAAGAAGTGCTCTCCGAGTTCACGATCGAGACCAGCGACGGCTTCTCCGAGACCGTGACCCCCGCGGTCGGCGAGGACTACTACAACTACTTCGAGGTCACCGACCCCGAGGCGGGCCTCACCGTCACGATCTCGGTCGACGGCGAGCTGTACGACACCTTCGAGTGGATCGACAACCCGCTGTGCCACTACGCCGCTGTCGAGTCCAGCTGCGTCGACGGCCTGACCTTCACCCTCACCGTCCCTGAGGACGGCGAGGACACCACGTTCTACTTCTACAACTACGCCACCGAGGAAGAGTTCGAGGTCACCGTCGCCGCGGGCGGCACCGACACCGTGAACTTCCCGGCGCAGTCGGAGGAGTTCTGGGTCTACTACGAGATCTACACCGACAAGGACTTCATCTCCGGTGAGACCCCGTGGTACCCCTGCCCGCCGGAGACCCCCAGCGAGTCCCCGTCGCCCAAGCCCGAGCTCCCCAAGACCGGTAGCTCGCTGACCATCATGATCTCCTCGGCCGCCGCCCTCATCGTGGCCGCCGGCGTGATCTTCTTCCTGATGCGTCGCCGCCGCGCCGCCCAGGACTGGTAGTCACACCCTGAGGGGTACGGACTCCGGTAGTAGCTGAACAGGTCAGGGGCCCCGCAGCGGAAGCTGCGGGGCCCCTCGGCCGTCTCCGGGCCAGGCGAGTGCGCTCAGGTGAAGGTGCTCGGCTGACGGCGCTCAGGCGGCGCTGCTCAAGCGACGCCGGCGAGCCGCAGCAGCGCGGTGGTCGCCGCCGCCGCGACCACGACGAGGGCCAGCGGCGCACGGCGCCAGGCGAGGACGCCGCCGACGAGGACGCCGGCGGGCAGCGCCCAGCCCGCCCACGCGCCGTCGACCACGAAGGCCGACGTGGCGACCAGGGCCAGGAGCACCACCGTGGCCCCGGTCTTGAGCAGCGTCTCGGCGTACGGGGACAGGCTGATGCGCTCGCGCAGGAGCGGGCCCGAGAGCCGGATGAGGAACGTCCCGGCGGCGAGCACCATGATCGCGATGAACATCGTCATGCCCGCTCCTCCCGCTTCCCATCGGCGCCCTTCCACATCACGACGAGGCCGACCAGCGCCAGCAGCACCGGCACCCCCGCGGGCAGGAAGAAGCTCGCGGCGAGCGCGACGGCGGTGCCCAGCAGGCCCGCCGCGATCGTCCGCCGGTCCTTGAGACCCGGCATGACCAGCGCCAGCAGGATCGCCGGGAGCGCGGCGTCGAGGCCCAGCACGGCGGGGTCGGCGACGAGCTGCCCCGCGAACGCGCCGATCACGGTCCCGGCGTTCCAGACCAGGAACAGGCTCACGGCCACGGTCCAGTAGGTCTGCCTCGCCTTGCGGGCGTCGTCGCCCGCGGCGAGGGCGAACGCGGTCGACTGGTCGGTGAGCAGGTGCGTGCCGATGATCTTGGCGCGCAGGCTGGTCCAGTACACGCCGCCGACGGCCATCCCGTACGGGACGTGCCGCAGGTTGAGGATCAGGCCGGCCGCGACCCCGGCCACGAGGCCGCCGCCCGCGGTCATGATCCCCATCGTCGCGAACTGGGACGCCCCGGCGAACACGAAGAGGGACATCGCCGTCGACTGCCACCAGGGGACGCCCTGCGAGGTGGCGATGGCCCCGAACGAGAGGCCGACGATGAGGATCCCGGCGGCGAGCGCGGCGATGTCGCGCAGCAGCGGCCGGTCGAGGTGCTTGGTGAAAGCGATGGGCATCGCCGAAGTATGCCCCGCCCGCGGTCCTCTGAACAAACGTTCAAGGGCGCGCCCGGCCGGAGCCGGACGCGCCCTTGGAGCACGTTGTCTGACAACGGTTCAGACCTCGTGGCCTGAGCTGTCGCTACACCTCGTAGTACAGATCGAACTCGTGCGGGGTCGGGCGGAGGCGGATCGGGTCGATCTCGTTCTCGCGCTTGTAGCTGATCCACGTCTCGATGAGGTCGGGCGTGAACACGCCGCCCTCGGTGAGGAAGTCGTGGTCGGCCTCGAGGTTGTCGAGCACCGCGTCGAGGGAGCCGGGGACCTGCTGGATGTCGCCGTACTCCTCCGGGCCGAGCTCGTACAGGTCCTTGTCGACCGGCGCCGGCGGTTCGATCTTGTTCTTGATGCCGTCCAGGCCCGCCATGAGCATGGCGGAGAACGCCAGGTACGGGTTGCTCGACGGGTCCGGCACGCGGAACTCGACGCGCTTGGCCTTGGCGTTGGAGCCGGTGACCGGGATGCGGGTGCACGCGGAGCGGTTGCGCTGCGAGTACACGAGGTTCACGGGGGCCTCGAAGCCCGGCACGAGGCGGCGGTAGGAGTTCACCGACGGGTTCGTGAAGGCGAGGAGGCTCGGGGCGTGCCGGAGCAGGCCGCCGATGTAGTGGCGCGCGGTGTCCGAGAGGCCGGCGTAGCCGGTCTCGTCGTAGAACAGCGGGTCGCCGTTGGCCCACAGCGACTGGTGGGTGTGCATGCCCGAGCCGTTGTCGCCGAACAGGGGCTTGGGCATGAACGTCACCGTCTTGCCGGCCTGGGTGGCGGTGTTCTTGATGATGTACTTGAACTTCTGCACGTCGTCGCCGGAGTGCAGCAGCGTGTCGAAGCGGTAGTTGATCTCCGACTGGCCCGCGGTGCCGACCTCGTGGTGGGCGCGCTCGATGGTGAGGCCGCCCTCGATGAGGTTGGTGACCATGCGGTCGCGCAGGTCCGCGAAGTGGTCGACGGGGCCGACCGGGAAGTACCCGCCCTTGTGGCGCGGCTTGTAGCCGAGGTTCCCGCCGGGCTCGTCGGCGCCGGTGTTCCAGGCGCCCTCGACGGAGTCGATCTCGTAGAACGCCTGGTTCGCGGTCTGGTCGAAGCGGATCGAGTCGAAGATGTAGAACTCGGCCTCGGCGCCGAAGTACGCGGTGTCGGCGATGCCGGAGCCGGCCAGGTACTGCTCGGCCTTCTTGGCGACGTTGCGCGGGTCGCGGCTGTACGCCTCGCGGGTGAAGGGGTCGTGCACGAAGAAGTTCAGGGCGAGCGTCTTCTGCTCGCGGAAGGGGTCGACGAAGGCGGTGGCCACGTCCGGCAGGAGCAGCATGTCCGACTCGTGGATCTCCTGGAAGCCGCGGATCGAGGAGCCGTCGAAGGCGAGGCCCTCTTCGAGGAGGTCGTCGTCGAAGGACGCGGCCGGGATGTTGAAGTGCTGCATGACGCCGGGCAGGTCGCAGAAGCGGACGTCGATGAACTTCACGTCGTTGTCGCGGACGTAGCCGAGGAGCTCTTCAGGGCTGGAGAACACGAAGGTATTCCTCTCGGTAGGTGAGTTGCCGGGAGGACCGTGGCGCGGCCCCGCCCAGCGGGTCCCGGATCGTCGATCGCCCGAACCGGCGGGCCGACCTCGCTGTCGACGCCTAAGCTTATTAGGCGGAACGGTAGCCGCGATCAATTGCCTCACCGTAAATCAATTGTTTCGCGCATGTTACTTGCGAAATGCGGGCCTGTTCACGAACGATAGAAACCACAGCTCAGGACGGTGCAATCCGGTCGGTTTCACACCTGAACGGCGCACACGCCGCGCCCACCGGGGTGACCCGTAGACTCCCGCCATGACGAGCGAACGCGGTGCCAGGGCCCCCGAATCCACCGGCTCCGGGCAGGACCTCGCCTCGATCAGCGCCCGCTTCGTCGCGCTGGTGATCGACTGGGTCGCGTGCCTCCTGCTCTCCTACCTGATCCAGTGGATGGGCGTCGAACCCCCGCGGGTCGCCGGCGCGGACGTGCTCCCCTCCGGCCTGTTCCTGCTCTACACGGCCGTCGCCCTCACCGCCGGGACCCAGACGCTCGGCATGGCCGTCATGAAGATCGCCTGCGTGGACTCCCGCACCGGCGGGCGGCTGCCGCTGTGGCGCTCGATCCTCCGCGCGCTCCTGCTCTCCCTCGTGGTCCCGGCCCTGACCGCGTTCTTCCACCCGTACAACCGCGGCCTCCACGACCTCGCCGCGGGCTCGGTCGTGCTCAAGGTCCCCGCCGCGTCCTAGGGCCCGGCGTCAGATCCGCTGGAGCCACCGGACCAGGACCGGCGACGGCACCGGGTAGGCGCCCTCGCGGCGCACCCGGTCGGCGACCTCCTGGTCCGAGGACACCACGACCACCGGCCGGCCCTCGGGCTCGACCCGCGCCAGCTCCACGACCACGTCGTCCGCGATCTGCCCCTTCGCGCTGAACAGCACCCGCACGCCCCGCGCCGACGGCTTCGCGCCGAAGATCGCGTCGGCGCCGTCGAAGACCACCGTGATCTCCGCGTTCGTCTGCGCCGCCACCGTGCCCAGGCCGTGCACGAGCCGGTTGCGCTGCTGCTCCAGCGTCAGCGTCTCGCCCCACGCCGAGATCGTCACGTTGTACCCGTCCACGATGAGGTGCGGGTTCGGCAGCGACAGGAGGTGGTCCAGGCGCTGCGGGTCGGTCCCCTCCAGGCCCCGTGAGCCCTCGAACGGCCGCTCCTCGGGGTCGTCGCAGTACTCCTCGGCGATGTAGTCCGCGGGCCGGTCGTCCACCGGCTCCAGCCCGAGCTCGCGCCGCAGCCCCGTGGCCGCGCCCGAAAGCGTCTCCATGAGCAGCCACAGCCGCGACGACGCCAGCCGCTCCTGCTCCCGGTCGGCCTTGCGGGCCCGGTCGAGCTGCCCCCGCAGCGACTCCACTTCGGATTCGAGCCGCCGCCGCTCAGAGCGCCGCTCGGTGTCGGCGTGCTTGAGCCGACCCTTCTCCGCCGCCAGGTCCCCGGCCGCCTTCGCGGCCCGCTCCTCCGCGTCCTTCAGGTCCCGGCGGGCCCGCCGCAGCTCCTCCTGGAGCGTCCCGGCCGCCGCCCGCTGGTCGGCCAGCGCCCCGCGCAGCTTCGCGTTCTCCTTCTCCAGCGACGCGAGCCGCTTCCGGCCCGCCTCGTCCGGACCGGCCGCGGCCGGCGGCGCCTCGGGCGCCTCCGGGATCGCCTCCACCGCGGAGGCGATGAGCTCCCGCCAGCCCTGGGGCCGCAGCAGGTACGTCAGCGCCGCGACCTCCACCGGGTCGGCCATCGGCGACACCGCGCCGCCGCCGCTGATGACCCCGATCAGCGGCGAGTCCGCCGACGCCAGCACCTCCGCCAGGCCCTCCCGGAACGCCTCGTCCCGGTCCAGCGCCGCGGCGAGGTCCCCTTTGGCGAGCTTGGCGCGCTTGGCCGGACTGAACTTGAGGAACCGCCGCAACCGCGCCGGGACCCGGCCCGGCGCGAGACCCGGCATCGCGACCGCCGCGATCTCGACCGCCCTGCGCCGCACCGGCTCGGTGAGGAACACCATCGCGCCCGGCTCTGCCCGTTGGGAGGGGTCCCCCTCGGCCTGCTGGAAGGGATCCCCCTCGGTCCGTTCGGAGGGGTCCCCCTCGGCCGCGCCCTCGTCGCCGGCCGCCGCGGAGGCCGGCGCCTCCGGAAGTCCGGCGTCGGGCCCCGCGCCGCTGGTCTCGTCGCCGCTGCTCATGGGCACCAGTGTGCCATCGGCGCCACAGCGCGCCGGTGGCGACCGCTGTTCTTCACGCCGACGTCATCGAGGATCGCCTCGCCGTCCGCCCCGCCGTGGCAGACTGGTGCGATTGTGAAGGGGGTCAATATGAGCCGCACGCTGCTGGTGACCAACGACTTCCCGCCCCGCCGGGGCGGCATCCAGACGTTCGTCCACGGCATGGCGCTGCGGCTGCCCTCCGACGACCTGGTCGTGTACACCTCGACCTCGCCCGGCTGGCGCGAGTTCGACGCCGCCCAGCCCTTCCAGGTCGTCCGCGACCGCACCTCCATGCTCCTGCCCACGCCCCGCGTCGCCCGCGCCGTCACCGCGCTCGCGATCGAGCACCGCTGCGACCGCGTCTGGTTCGGCGCCGCCGCCCCCCTCGGCCTCCTCGCCTCGGTCCTCAAGCGCGACACCGGCATCGAACGCGCCATCGCCCTCACCCACGGCCACGAGGTCGGCTGGGCCGCCATGCCCGGCACCCGCGGCCTGCTGCGCCGCATCGCCGCCTCCCACGACGTCATGACCTACCTCGGCGACTACACGTACCGGCGCCTCGCGCCCGTCGCCGCCCCGCACACCCGCCTGGAGAAGCTCACCTTCGGCATCGACGCCGAGACCTTCCACCCCGGCGTCGACGGCACCCCCGTGCGCGAGCGCCACGGCCTCGGCGACCTCCCCGTCATCGTCTGCGTCTCCCGCCTCGTGCCCCGCAAGGGCCAGGACATGCTCATCGCCGCCCTCCCGCAGGTGCGCGCCGCCACCGGCCAGGACGTGCGGCTCCTCATCGTCGGCGAGGGCCCCTACGAGCCGCGCCTGCGCGCCGCCGCCCGCCTCCACGGCGTCTCCCGCCAGGTCGTCTTCACCGGCGGCGTCCCCGAACACGAACTCGCCGCGCACTTCACGGCCGGCGACGTCTTCGCCATGCCCTGCCGCACCCGCCGCCGCGGCCTCGACGTCGAAGGGCTCGGCGCGGTCTTCCTGGAGGCCGCCGCGTGCGGCCTGCCGGTCATCGCCGGGAACTCCGGCGGCGCCCCCGACACCGTCCTGCACGACCAGTCCGGCTGGGTCGTCGACGGCCGCGACCTCGGCGAGATCACCTCCCGCCTGGTCCAGGTCCTCACCGACCCGCAGCTCGCCCGCAAGCTCGGCGCCGCCAGCCGCGACTGGGCCGTCGGCGAATGGACCTGGGAGCGCCAGGCCGGCCGCCTCGAAGGCATGCTCTACGGCGAGACCGTCTGAACCGCGACTCGCACCGCACCGAACGAGAAAGCGGCACCCGGGGGACCCGGGCACCGCTCGTGCAGTCGTCGGCCGAAGGCTAGAACTTCGGCTGGTCGGGGGCTTCGAGCAGACCCAGCTTCAGCGCCGTCATGAGCGCCTGGGCCCGGTTGCCCGCGCCCAGCTTCTCGTACAGCTTCGAGATGTGGGTCTTCGCCGTGGACTCGGAGACGTACAGCTGCTTCGCGATCCCCGCCACCGACAGGCCGTCGGCGAGGAGCTTGAGCACCTGCGACTCGCGGGGGGACAGCTGGGGGCCGGTCGGGGTCAGGCGCCGCTGCATCGCCTCCGCGAGGTCCGCGGCGCTGAACGCGGTCGGGTTGGCCGCCGCGTGGCGCGCGGCCGACACCACGTCGTTCGCGGGCGCCGACTTCGGCACGAACGCCGAGGCGCCCGCGTCGAGCGCGCCGAACAGCTGGTCGTCGCCGGCGTACATCGTCAGCACCACGATCCCCATGTTCGGGTGGGCCTTGCGGAGCTTGCGGGTCGCGTCCAGGCCCGACCCGTCGGGCAGGCGCAGGTCCATGATGACCACCGAGGGCATGAGCGACGCCGCCTGGCGCAGGGCGTCGGCGGCGGTGTCGGCCTCGCCGACCACCTCGAACTCGGGGTCGCGGTCGAAAGCGTGCCGGAGGCCCTTGCGGATCAGGTCGTGGTCGTCGACGATCAGCACCGTCGTCTGGCCGGTCGTCTCCAGCGCGTCAGCGTTCATGCGTGTCTCTCCTCATTGGCTGCCACGGCCACCACCGTGGTCAGGCCGTCGGGCCGGCTGTTCAGTTCTCGCCCGGTCGGCGGCCGCCCAGGCCGCGGAACCGGGCCGCGGGGCCTCGGCCCTCGGGGTGGGCCTCGCCCCCGCGTTGAGCACCACCGCGACGGTCGTCCCGTGCGGCTGGTGCGGTCGGATCTCCAGCGAGCCCCGGATGCGCTCGGCCCGCTCGCTCATGATCGCCAGGCCGTAGCGCCCCTCGGACGCCTCGCCGGAGAGCCCCTGTCCGTCGTCGGTCACCTCGATACGGGTGTAAGGCGGGTCCACCTCACACGTCACCCACAGGTTCTCGGCCCTCGCGTGCTTGCGCGCGTTCGTGATCGCCTCCTGGGCGATCCGCAGCAGCTCGGCCTCGGTGCTCGCGGGCAGCCGCGCTCCGCCTTCGTCGAGGGACAGGTGAACCCGCAGTCCGGCGGAGGCGCCCACAGTACGAGCATAGTCCGCGATCGCGGAGGCGAGGCCCCCCTGACGGTCGACGTTCGAGCGGAGCTCGAACAGCGAGAACCGCAGCTCGGTGACCAGTCGCGTCACCTCCGAGCGCAGGTCCTCCAGCTCGCCCTTGGCCTCCCCGGCCTCGGGCGGGAGGATCGCCATCGCGTTGTCGATGCCGTAGCCGAGCATCGCCAGCTCCTGGGCGATGCCGTCGTGGATCTCGCGCGCGAGGCGCTGGCGCTCCTCGGTGGTCGCCATGGACCTGACGTCCTCGAACAGGAGCGCGGTCTCCAGTCGCAGGGCCGCGCCCTTGGTGCGGTCCTCGGCGGCGGTGATGGCCTCGGGGCCGAACGCGGCGGGGTCGTCGGACTCGATCGCGACCAGTCCGACGGTGCGGCCCTCGGCGACCAGCGGGATGACCAGGGACGCGACGGGCCCCTGCGTGGACCGCGAGAGCGGGACCTGCCCGGCCTGGGGCTTCTGCCCGGCCCAGGCGTCGGCGAGGAGCGAGTTGAGCTGCGGCGAGGTCTCCCAGTCGACGCGCTCGTCGGCGTGCTCGGCGAGGACGACCAGGCGCCGCCCGGAGGCGGCCGACAGGACCGCGGCGCGCTCCACGCCGGGGATGCGCGAGGCGGTGTCGACGATCTCGGTGGCGATGCCACCGGGGTCGAGCGTCGATCCCGGGAGCTGCCTGGCGACGACGCGCAGCTGCGTGAGCAGGGCCGCGGCCTCGGCGTACGGCAGCTGCGAGTGGTGCATGTCGGAGGTGCGGGAGCGGCGCAGCCACCAGGCGCCGACGGCGGCGGCGAGGCCGAACGCGAGCGCGACGGCCGCGGTGGAGACGTAGGTGCCGCGGTTGAAGTCGGCGACCTGCGGGGCCTGCGCGAGGAGCCCGACCGCGGCGAGCGCGACGAGCGCGGGCGGTCCCCAGGTGCGCAGGCGCGACCAGCGGTCGCCGTCCTCGGCGGGGGCGGCGGCGTCGAACGCGGCGGTCGCGAACGGCGCGATCAGGTAGGGGAGCATCCAGGCGGGGAGCCCGCCGGTGGCGAGCGTCCCCAGGACCACGACGGCGACCTCGGCGAGGCGCCCGGCGGGCGCGAGGAGCCGGTGCCGGGGGAGGACCACCCCCGGGAGGGCGGCCAGGGCGAGGATGCCGCACCAGGTCGCGGCTTCGGCGAGGCCGACGGAGGCCCAGCCGAAGACCGCGACGAGTGCGAACAGGGCCCCTCGCAGTGCGACGGCGGGCAGTCGCCATTGGCGCTCGAGCACCGCCTCCTCGCCCACAGGGCCCCCTTCGTCAGCTCTTGGCGTCGTCCCGCGCCGCGTCGTACAGCGCGTTGACCTCGCTTGAGTATTTTTCCATGACCACGTGTCGTTTGACCTTGACTGAGGGAGTGATTTCTCCGGCGTCCTCGCTCAGTTCGACCGGAATGACCCGGAAACGCTTGATCTGCTCCGCTTTGGAGACGGTCTGGTTGGCCTCGTCGACCTTCGCCTGGAGTTCGGCGAGGAGCTCGGGGTCGTCCACGAGGTCGGCGATCGGCGTGGCCGGGTCCTTGTCGCGGCGCGAGAGCCAGTCGGGCAGCATGTCGCCGTCGACGGAGATGAGGCACCCGATGTACGGGCGGCCCTCGCCCACGACCAGCGCGTACGCGATGAGCGGGTGGGAGTCGAGGATCTTCTCCAGCGGGGCGGGGGCGACGTTCTTGCCCCCGGCGGTGACGATGATGTCCTTCTTGCGGCCGGTGATCGTCACGTACCCGTCGTCGTCGATCTCGGCGATGTCGCCGGTCTTGAACCAGCCGTCGGCGTCGAGGACCTCGGCGGTGGCGGCGTCGTTGTTCCAGTAGCCGGGGAAGATCTGCGGGCCCTTGGCCTCCAGCTCGCCGTCGTCGGCGACGCGCAGCGCGGTGCCCGGGATGGGCCGGCCGATCGAGCCGACCTTGATCGCGGTCTCCATGTTCAGCGACAGCACCGGGGAGGTCTCGGTGAGGCCGTAGCCCTCGAAGATGACGATGCCGATGCCGCGGAAGAAGTGGCCGAGCTCGGGGCCGAGCGCGGCGCCGCCGGAGACCGCCGACGTGCACTCGCCGCCGACGGCGGCGCGGATCTTCTTGTAGACCAGCACGTCCCACAGCTTGTGGCGGAGCTTCAGGCCCAGGCCCGGCCCGCCGGGCTTGTCGAGCGCGCGGCTGTACTCCTTGGCGACGACCGTCGCCTTCTCGAACAGGTGGCCCTTGCCGCCGTCGACGGCCTTCTGGTACGCGCCGGCGTACACCTTCTCGAACACGCGGGGGATCGCCAGCAGCGTCGTCGGCTTGACGACGGGCATGACGGCGGTGAGCCGGGTGCGGTCGGCGTGGGCGATGGTCGTGCGCGACTCCATGCCGGCGATCTGCAGGATCCGGGCCAGCACGTGCGCGAGGGAGAGGAACAGCAGCATCCGCGCGCCGTCGTAGAGGACCCCGGGGACCTCGGGGACGATGTTGCGGATGTCGTTGAGCAGGTTCCCGTGGGTGAGCATGCAGCCCTTGGGCCGGCCGGTGGTGCCCGAGGTGTAGACGATCGTGGCCAGGTCGGCGGTGCCGCGGGAGGTCCGCCGCGCCTCGATGTCCACGTCGGCGTCGGCGCCGAGCGTCTCCAGGGCGTCGAGCGCGCCGCCGTCGATGGTCCACACGTGCTTGACCTCGGTGGACCCCAGGCCCTCGATCATCTCGGTCATCTCGGCGGTCTCGGCGATGGCCGCGATGGCGCCCGAGTCCTCCAGGATCCAGCGCGCCTGGTCGGCCGAGGACGTCTCGTAGATCGTCACCGTCACCGCCCCGGCGGCCCAGATCGCGTAGTCCAGCAGGGTCCACTCGTAGCGGGTCGCGGACATGAGCGCCACGCGGTCGCCGGGCTGCACGCCGGCCGCCGCCAGGCCCTTCGCCGCCGCGACCACCTGCTCGCGGAACTGCACCGCGGTGACGTCGTGCCAGGTCGCGCCGTCGTCGTGGGAGCGCATGTACAGGATGGAGGAGGGGTGGTTCTCGGCCGCGTCCCACAGCGCGGTGAGGGTGTTGTCTTCGTCGGGCACTGTCACCACTGGGGGGACGGCGAACTCGCGCATTATGGCTCCGTTCAACGCGCCGTGGTTACGGCGTTGTAAGAAAGGCGGTCGACACGTGATGGGCACAACTTACCGGTGAGTTAACTCCGTTGGCAAGTCAGGTTGAATTCCGATGCTAGAGCACTGAGAACGAGATCGAAAGTCACTGCGGTGATACCTTCGCCAAGGGGGATGGAACAGCCGATTTCCTCGGGAATTAATCGTGCCGTAAAGTCTGTCGGTGGCCCGCAGCGTCGCGTGGCAGCCAACGCCTCAATTCCGGGAACCGCTGGAGGGACAGCTGTGAGTCTGACTATCGGAGTCGACATCGGGGGCACGAAAGTCGGCGGCGGACTCGTCGACGAGAACGGCGACGTCCTCGCCACGGCCCGGCGCCCCACCCCCGCTGACGACCAGGCCGGCGTCATCCAGGCGGTCAAAGAGGTCGTGGACGAGCTGCGCGAGGGCCGCGAGATCGAAGCGGTCGGCATCGGCGCGGCCGGCTGGATCTCCTCGGACCGCTCCACGGTCATGCTGGCCCCCAACGTCTCCTGGAAGAACGAGCCCCTCCGCGACAAGGTCACCGCGGTCATCGACCTCCCCGTGGTGGTCGAGAACGACGCGAACGTGGCCATCTGGGGCGAGCACCGCTTCGGCGCCGCCAAGGCCCACCGCTCCTCCGTGCTCTACACGATCGGCACCGGCGTCGGCGGCGGCATCGTCGTCAAGGACAACCTGCTCCGCGGCACGCACGGCGTCGCCGCCGAGATCGGCCACATCCGCTCGGTCATGCCCGGCGGCCGCGAATGCGGCTGCGGGCGCACCGGCTGCCTGGAGCAGTACGCCTCCGGCCGAGCCCTGACCCGCGCCGCCCGCGAGGGCGCGGCCGAGACCCCCGACAAGGCCGCGGTCCTGCTCAAACTCGCCGGCGGCGACCCCGACGCGATCTCCGGACGCCAGGTCACCGAGGCCGCCCGCGCTGGCGACGAGGTCGCCCTCGCCGCGTTCGACGCGATCGGCTACTACCTCGGCAACTCCTGCGCCGACATGGTCAACCTCATCGACCCCGGCGTCATCCTCATCGCCGGCGGCGTCGTCGACGCCGGCGACCTGCTCCTCGACCCCATCCGCAGGCACTACGAGGAAGCCCTCGCCAACCGCAACCAGGTCCCCTTCGCCGAGGTCCGCGCAGCCGAACTCGGCTCCAAGGCCGGCGTCATCGGCGCGGCCGACCTCGCCCGCCACCGCGACATCGTCCCCTAGTCGATATGCGTCGGAAAGGCCCGGAGCGAATGCTCCGGGCCTTTCCTTTCGCTCGCCATTGCGCGCTATGCCTTATATACGGTCTTATGCAAGAGGCTTCAGCACACGTTCCGCGAGCCGTTGCCGCTCAGGTACCAGTTGACGTTGTCGCCGCACGGCGACTCCCGGACCGAGGTGTTGTTCACCGTCAAGGTGATCCACACGTCCCGCGTGTTCGGGAACTCCGAGCGCGCGGCCACGCGGACCTCCCCGCCGCCGTTGACGGTGCCGGCCTGGATCGTCAGGTTGTAGCAGTTCTCGATCAGGATCGCGTTGTTGCCGTTGCTCGCCAGGTCGACGTTCCTGATGATCGCCCCGCCCGACTGCGAGACGCAGAAGACCCCGCGGCCGCCGCCGCGCGAGACCACCTTGTCGACCCACACGTTGGTCGTGTACGACCCGTTCGCGAGCTGCCCGTTGTTGTTCGCGAACCGGAGCGTGGCGTACCCGGTCCCGGCCCCGACGTTGTTCCCGTCGACCAGGCCGACCCACACGTTCCGTGAACGCTGGACGAGCAGGCCCGACTCGCCGACGTTCACCGCGACCAGCTTGTACACGTCGAGCCCGTCGATGTTCCAGGTCTCGACGGCGTGGCTGCCGGCCCCCGACACGTAGACGTCGTCCATCCGCACCTCGTAGTTCCAGGCCGCGTCGCGGTCGAACCGGATGCCGAGCCCGCCGCTGAGGGTGAGGTCGATGTCGCCGAGGCGCAGGCCGGTGGTGCCGTTGAACCGCATGCCGAAGTACGGGCTGCCGGTCATCTTGAGGTAGGGGATGTACACGTTGGTCGTGCCGAGCGATTCGATCGCGCCGCGCCCGGAGCGGTTGCCCACGTTGATGGTGCCGCAGCCTTCGAAGGTCTTGCCGCTCTGGACGGTGATGGTGTTGGCGCCGATCGAGCCCGAGGCCATGACGGCGACGCGCTGGCCGCTGGAGATGCTGTCGACGCCGGCCTGGACCGCCGCGCGGTAGTCCGATCCGGAGTAGACGGTGGTGCCGCCCTCGCGGGTGACGTAGGCGCCGGAGGACCCGGTGACGGTGGCGTGCGGCGAACCGGCGCCGCACCCCTGCGCCAGGGCGGCCTCGGGGACCGCGACGGCGCCGAGGGCGCCGGTGAACACGACGGCCGCCGCCGCGAGGGCGAGGCGGAGGCGCCGTTTGGGATTGCCGGTGAAGGACATCGTTGTGCTCCTTGTGATTCCCGTCGATTCGAACGTTTCAATCGAGAGATTGAAATGAATCGATTTAATGGGATCATAGCGGGCGAACCGGGGTTTGGAAAGCGCTACCCTCCGGTAGGCGCGAGGCGCGAGGCGCGAGGCGCGAGGCGCGAGGCGCGAGGCGCGAGGCGCGAGGCGCGAGGCGCGAGGCGCGAGGCGCGGTGCGGCGGGAGGACCGGGTCGCGAACCTCACCCGTCCCGCGATCGGGTGACATTCCGCCCGCGGACCGGCATTGTTGTCGCACCCCTCGGCAATGCTGGGGGCTAAGGTCCCCTCAGGGTGGGTGGGGGCTAGGGATGGCCTACTACCTTGAGCCCCCACGCACGTCAGCGATCGGCCGGGTCCGCTACTCGCGCTTGTAGCCCACGACCAGCTCGCCCGCGAGCTGCTCGCAGAACAGGCCGATGTCGGTGATGACGCCGATCGCCTGGGCCGAGCCGCGGTCGGCCAGCTTGGTGACCGTCGCGGGGTTGATGTCGACGCTCACGAGCGGCACCTTCGCGGGCAGGATGTTGCCGGTGGCGATCGAGTGCAGCATGGTCGCGACCATGATCGCGAACCCGACCCCGGGCAGGGCCGCGCGCATGGCGCGCTGGCCGTCGATGACGTCGGTGTACACGTCGGGGAGCGGGCCGTCGTCGCGCACGGAGCCGACGAGCACGAACTCCTTCTCGTTCTTCACCATCGCGTGCATGATCCCGCCTTTGAGGACGCCCTGCTCGACGGCCGCGGCGATCGAGCCGCAGGTGCGGATCTTGTTGATGGCGCGGATGTGGTGCTCGTGCCCGTGCGGGACGCCGTGGCCCTTGTCGAGGTCGACGCCGAGCGAGGTGCCGAACAGGTTCGACTCGATGTCGTGCGCGGCGAGGGCGTTCCCGGCGAAGATGACGTCGGCGTAGCCCTCGTTGATGAGCGCCTCCAAAGCCTTCCCGGCGCCGGTGTGGACGATCGCGGGGCCGCCGACCCACAGGATCTTCTCGCCGCGGGCCTTGACGTCGCGCATGTGCTGGGCGATCTGGCGGACCTGGAGCGCCTGCGGGCGCTCGGAGGAGACGCCGCCGCTCATGAACTCGAAGTTCGAGGACTCGGGGCTCCGGCGCGCGGGCTCGGGCAGGGGGAGGACCTTGACGCCCTCGCCGCCGCAGACGACGAGCTCGCCCTCCTTGACGTCCGACACCGGGAGGGTCCAGGCGCGCGCGTGGTCCTCGGAGACGATGATGCCGCAGTCCATCTCGGAGTTCTCGACGTCCATCCAGCCGCCGTTGAGGCGGACCTGGGTGTCGAAGTTCGTGGTCGAGTAGAAGTCCTCGGGGAACACGCCGTCGCGCGGGGCCGGCTTGAGCGAGGCGACGCCGGGTTCGAGCGGGTTCGCGCCGTGCGTCTGCAGGCGCATGATGATCCGCTCGAGCAGCTCGGAGGTCTCCGCGGAGACGGTGAGCTGCGCGTACGACTCGTCGGTGTGGTGGCGCCCCACGTCGAAGCGGTCGATCGAATAGGCCCCCGAGTACTCCAGCACGTCGTCCATGACCCGGGCGAAGACGCCCTGGTCGATGAGGTGTCCGCGCAGCTCGACGGTCATTGCGTGTTCCACGTTGGTGCTCCTGTCGCGTCCCGGCGCCGCGGTCCGGCAAGGGCGGCGCCCGATCGAGCCTAGCCGCCGTCTCCGCCCGGCGGCGGAACCCCTCCGCGTCAGGAGGCCGCGGGCTGGGGCGGCGGCGCGGCGGCGGCCTTCGCGGCCTCGATCTCCTCGTCCGTGGGCCACGCGCGGGTGAGCAGCGCGTGGATGCCGAAGCCGATGACGCCCCAGGCGCCCACGACGTACGGCACGGGCACGCCGAGTTCGGCGACGAGACCGACCCCGGCGATGGCGATGCCCTGGCTGAGCTGGAGTCCGGCGTTGATCGCGGCGATGACCCGGGCGCGCCAGCCGTCCGGGATGCACTGCGCGAGCGTCGCGTTCATCGGCGCCATCGTCATGGTCGCCAGGCCCGCGCCGAACGCGAGCACGAGCACCCCGGGCAGCGGCGGGTCGAGCAGCGCCGCCGTGAGCGCCAGCGGCGCGAGGAACGCGAGCGGCCGGATGAGCCTGCCCCGCAGGGAGGGCCGCACGAGCCGCGCGAACAGGAGCGTACCGACGACCGTGCCGACCGCGTCGATCGCCATGATGAGGCCCTGGGTCGCCGCGCCCCGGTCGAGGTGCACCGCCCACAGGACCGCGACTCCCTCGGGGACCGCGGTGAGCGCGAACAGGCCCCACACGCCGAGCGACACGGTGCGCAGGACCTTGCTGTCCCACACCATCCGCATCCCGTCGGCGGTCTCGGCGAGCACGTGGCGCCGGTCCTCGCGGCGGTTCACCGTGGGCCGGTGCCGGACCAGGCCGAGCACCGCGACCGCGCTGACCGCGAACAGGGCCGCGTTCACCAGCAGCGCCGTGTACGGGTCGATCGAGGAGAGCAGGCCGCCGGCGAGGAACCCGACGATCTGGGCCACCGCCGCGGTGCTGAACGTGAGCGCGATGGCGGTCGAGAGCCGGTCGCCCGTGAGGATCTGCGCGAGCGTCGCCGTCCGGGCCGCGTTGTACGCGGGCTGGACCGCGGCCACGGCGAACACCACCGCCATCATCGCGGGGACGGGCATCCCGGGGATGAGGAGCAGCGCGATCAGTCCGGCGCGCAGGATGTCGCAGGCGACCATGACGTTCCGGTACGCGTACCGGTCCACGACGGCGCCGAGGACCTGCGCGAGGCCGAGGTAGGGGGCGTAGCTGATCGCGAAGGAGGCCACGGCGAGCGCCGAGGAGCCCGTGTTCGCCCACACGAGGGCGGTGACGGCGACCCGGTTGAGCATCGAGCCGGCGTTGGAGAGGCAGAACGCGCCGAGGTAGGCGGCCGCTTCGCGGTCGCCGAAGACGTCGGAGAACCGCGGACGGCGGTCGGCGTCCGACTGGTCGCCGACAGGGTCGGCGGCCTTGGGGTTCTGGTCAGACACGGGGCCTTCCTTGCAATTCCACGATCCGACCGCCCTCGTGGCGCTGCTCGGCCCGGCGCGCGGGACGGGCGGCGCCGCGCTCCGTGTGCCTCGCCGGGGGTGCGATGGCTGAAGGGGCGGTAAGTGACAATCCTCCGCGATTGCCGCAAGTGTCACCAGTCTGCCGCTGTCGCAGGAGGTTGTCAAGCATCCCAGTGTGTTCAAAGTGCAAAAACCCGGACGGACGCCGTCGGTCCGGGCCGAACACGCGAAACCGCGCCCAGCCTAAGCCCACTGGTACGGCAGATGCACGCCGGGCTTCGATCGGATAACGGTGGTCGGCGCACCGGTCCCGCCGGGCCTGACGCTATCCTCCAATGGTCTTTGTAGGAAACCACTAAGGAGCCGCGATGTCCGCCAGTGCCTCCTGGATCGCCAGGGACGCCGCCGCCGTCTGGCACCCGTTCACCCAGCACGCCACCTGGACCGGCGACGACCCCACCGTCGTCGACCGCGCCGAGGGGCCCTGGCTGTGGGACGTCGACGGCCGCCGCTACCTCGACGGCGTCTCCTCACTGTGGACCACCACCCTCGGGCACGGCCACCCCGAGGTCAACGCCGCCATCGCCGCCCAGCTCGCCAAGCTCGACCACTCCACGTTCCTCGGCACCACCCACACGCCCGGCATCGAGCTCTCCGAGGCCCTGGTCGCCCTGGCCCCCAGAGGGGACGGCCCCGAGCTCACCAAGGTCTTCTACGCCGGGGACGGCTCCTCCGCCGTCGAGGCCGCCCTGAAGATCGCCTACCAGTACTCGACGCAGACCGGCCGCGCCCGGCCCAAGTTCGTGCGCCTCGACCACGCCTACCACGGCGACACGCTCGGCGCCGTCGCCGTCGGCGGCCACGAGCTCTTCCACGAGGCGTACCGGCCCCTGCTGCTGGAGACCATCGGCGTCGCCTCGCCCGGCGACCGCGCCAACGGCGCCGACCGCTGCGCCCGCGCCGTCGCCGACCTCACCGCGACCATGGACGCCCACGGCGACCAGGTCTGCGCGATCATCGTCGAACCGATGATGCAGGGCGCCGCCGGGATGCTCGACCACGACGCGCACTTCCTGCGCACCGCAAGGGCCCTCGCCGACGCCCACGGCGCGCTCCTCATCTTCGACGAGGTCGCCACCGGCATCGGCCGCACCGGCCGCATGTGGGCCGCCGAGCACGCCGGCGTCGTCCCCGACCTCCTCACCTGCGGCAAGGGCATCACCGGCGGGTACCTCCCGCTCTCGGCGGTCCTCGCCGCCGAACACGTCTTCGCGGCCTTCCTCAGCCGCCCCGGCGACACGTCCCCGCGCACGTTCTTCCACGGCCACACCTACACCGCGAACCCGCTGTGCTGCGCCGCCGCGCTGGCGAACCTGCGCGTCATGGGCGAGCAGGACGTCGTCGCCCGCGCCGCGCGCCTCGGCGACCGCCTAGGCAAGCTCCTCGAACCGGTAGCCGCCAAGGACGGCGTGGTCGAGGTCCGCCGCCTCGGCACCATGATCGGCGTCGAGGTCGCCCCGGCCGGCGACCGCACCGGCTTCCGCGTCTGCCAGGCCGCCCGCGCCCACGGCGTCTGGCTCCGCCCCCTCGGCGACACCGTCGTCGTGATGCCGCCGCTCACCCTCGGCGACGACGAGGCCGACCTCCTCGCCGACGCCCTCGACGCCGCGATCGACGAGGTCCTGGCATGACCGGCACCCAGGAGCGGGCGGACGCCGCGCCTCGGCGATCCGCAGCGCCGCCGCCGCCGCGGCCCGCGGATGCCGCAGGAGACGGCGGCGCCGGACCCGAGCGGACCTCCGCCGCCGCCGAGGGCATCACCACCCCGCCGCGGCCACCCGCCACGGTCGCGAAGGTCTGGGACCGCCTGTCCCGCAAGGCCGACCTGCGCGCCAAGGCCGGGCTCACCCGCGCCGCCCGGCCCCGCACCGAGGCCGTCGACCTCGCCGGGAACGACTACCTCGGGCTCTCGCGGCACCCCCGCGTGCGCGACGCCGCCGCGGCCGCGCTCGCCGAGTACGGGCTCGGGGCGGGCGGATCGAGGCTCGTGCGCGGCACGACCGCGCTCCACGAGGCGTTCGAAGCGGACTTCGCGCGCCACACCGGCACCGGCACCGCCGTCCTCTACTCCTCCGGCTACCTCGCCAACCTGGGCGCGGTCACCGCACTCGCCTCCGGGCCGGTCCTGCTCGACGCGCACGCCCACGCCTCCCTCCACGACGCCGCCCGCCTCGCGGTCGGCCGCCCGGAGACGTTCGCGCACAACGACCTCGACGACCTCGAACAACGGCTCCGCGAGCTGCGGCCCGCACTGGTCGCCGTCGAGTCGGTCTACTCCGTCCTCGGCGACGCCGCCCCGCTCCGCGAACTCCACGCCCTCACCAGCGCCCACGGCGCGCTCCTCCTCGTCGACGAGGCCCACGCGATCGGCACGATCGGCCCCCACGGCGCCGGAGGCGTCGCCGCCGCCGGCCTCGCCGGGGACCCGGGCGTCGTCCTCACCGCCACGCTCTCGAAGGCCCTCGGCGCCGCCGGGGGCGTCGTCGCCGGTCCGGCCGTCCTGCGCCGCCACCTCCACGACACCGGCCGCACCTTCATCTACGACACCGCCCCGCCCCCCGCGGTCATCGCCGGGGCCGCCGCCGCGCTCGACATCGCCCGCGAATCCGACGGCGCCCGAACCGAACTCGCCCGCCGCGCCGCCCTCGCCGCCGCGGTCCTCGACGCCCCCGCGCCCGCCGCGGGCGTCTGCTCCCCGCCCGCCGGGGACGCCCGCGCCGCCACCGCCTGGGCCGCCCGCTGCGCCGAGCGCGGCGTCGCCGTCGGCTGCTTCCGGCCCCCGTCCACCCCCGACCACCGCTCCCGCCTGCGCATCACCGTCAACACCGGCGTCCCCGCGGCCGAGTTCGCGCACGCCCTCGACACCGTCCTGGAGGCACGCCCGTGATCCCGTTCGAAGGCCCGGTCCTGGTGACCGGCACCGACACCGGCGTCGGCAAGACCGTCACCACCGCCGGACTCGCCGCCGCGCTCATCCGGCAGGGCCGCAGCGTCGACGTCGTCAAGATCGCCCAGACCGGCGACGATGACGACGCCGCCGAGATCACCCGCCTCTCCGGCGCCCCCGCCCGCGCCCTCGCCTCCTACCCGGACCCGCTGGCGCCCTTCGCCGCCGCCCGCCGCAGCGGCCTGCCGCTGCTCAAGCTCGCCGAAGTCGCCGACACCGTCCTCGACTCCCGGGCCGAAGTGGTCCTCCTCGAGGGCGCCGGCGGCCTCCTGGTGCAGCTCGGCCAGGACGGCTGGACCGCGCGCGACCTCGCCGTCGAGCTCGGCTGCCCCGCGGTCGTCGTCGTCCGGGCGGGCCTCGGGACCCTGAACCACACCGCGCTCACGCTCGAAGCCCTGGAACGGCGCGGCATCGAGGCCGCGGTCGTCATCGGCTCCTGGCCCCGCGACCTCGGCATCGCCGAGTACGAGAACCTGACCGACCTGCCCGGCGACCGCCTCGGCTGGATCCCCGAAGACGCCGCGAAGCTCGACCCGGAGGCGTTCCGCCTCGCCGCGAGCGAGTGGTTCCTCCTCCCCGAGCCCGGCTCGCGCCCCTGACGCACCGGCTTCGCGTTCCCGGCACTTCGGCCTCGCGTCCCTGATCCACTGGCCTCGTGTCCCCGACGCGCTTGCCTCGTCTCCCCGGCGCTCCGGCACCGCGTCCCCGACGCCCGAGCAGAGTTGCCGGGCTCCGCTACATTTGGCAGCGATCTGGTCCAACTCAGGCCATATCAACGCGATGCGGGCGCCCCTACCCCCGGCGCCCGCATCGCGCGCCAGATCGGGCACCTCTTTTCACTGTGCGCATGACGCACGTACGACTGCTATGCGGACACTGGTTTCGGGGCCTCCCACCAGGCCGCGAACCTCGGCACCGCGAAGTCGAGCAGCCAGTCCAGACCCCAGTCGATGCCCGCCGCCGCGACCGGCCGGAACTCGCAGCGCATCCGCAGCCCGTCGTCCTCGTCCCCGGTGACGGCGACCGTGTGGTCCCAGGCGGTCCGCGCATCCGTGGCCGCGAGCCACGAGTAGGTGGTCACCTGGTGGTCGTGGGCCGTCCACTCCGGAACCGCTATCAGCTTGCTGCCCAGCACCTCTCCGAATTCGAGGCCCTGAACACCGGTCTCTTCGAACGCCTCGCGCATCGCCGTCTCCCCGGGCGTCTCGCCGGGCCGCGCCCCGCCGCCGGGGATCTGGACCCCCGCCTCCGGGTGGTCCTGGTGGAGCATCACCAGGACCTCGATCCCGGTCTGCTCAGTGCGGCGGCGCAGGACGTAGGCGGCACCGCGCTGGCGGAACTTCAGCGGCTCAGGCATCCGGCAAGCGTCGCAAGCACCTGCACCGCAGTGCAACGAGATTTCGCAGCAGGTGGATCCGGGTGTCGGCCGGATCGTGCCGGGCCGACCGTAAACCGGGTGCGATGGTGTCGTCGGGCCGTCGGGCCGTCGGGCCGTCGGGCCGCCGTCCCTGAGTCACCTTTCTCCTCAGCGCCGCAACCGGACCACCAGCGGACTCGGCATGCGGAAGGACAGGTTCGGGTCGCTGACCGGGGCCGCGACCACCTCGCAGCGGGGGAGGAGCGGCGCGAGTTCCGCGACCACGACCTCGGCCTCCAAGCGCGACAACTGACTCCCCAGGCACCGGTGCGCCCCCGCACCGAAGGCCAGGTGCCGCCGCGAACCGCGCTGGCCCGGGATCATCCCCGCCGGGCACTCGGCCACGCCCTCGTCGGCGCCCGCCGCGGCGAGCCACACCAGGACCGAGTCGCCCGCGCCGACCGGCACCCCGTCGAGTTCCGTGTCCCGCAGCGCGACCCGCCGCCAGGACGTGATCGGCGGCAGCAGCCGCAGGCCCTCCTCGACGATCGCGGTCGGCGCCGAGCCCAGCAGGCCCGGCTCCACGACCAGGCGGTGCAGCAGCAGCGTCAGGAACTGCGAGGTCGTCTCCTGGCCCGCGACCAGGAGGAAGAACAGTGCGGCCGTCGCCGCGTCCTCCCCGTACGCCTCGAAGAGCGCCCTCGTGGCGCCGGTCGACTCGGCGGCCCAACCGCGGAGCAGCGCATGGAAGGGACCGGTCGTCCCGGCCAGCTCGCGCTGCCGCTCGGGGGTCGGGTCGCCCCAGAACAGCTCCAGGGCCGCGCGGCTGAACCGCTTGACCTCGGCCGTCGCGGCGGTGTCGTCCATGAGCACGTCGAGCTCCATCAGCCGCGCCAGCGCGGCGAGCGGGATCTCCGAGGAGACCGCCGCGTCCAGGTCGACCGCCTCGCCCGCGCGCAGCCGGAACGCGACGCCCGCGGCCGTCCGCCGGGCCAGGCCGGTGAGCCAGGGCCGCAGCGCCTCCACGCGCGCGGGCGCGAAGACCTCGCCGAAGCGCTCGCGGATCGGCCCGTGGGTCGCGGTGTCGTTGTTGGCCAGCGTGGCCGGGAGCCGGAACCGGTGGGCGGCCAGCTCGCGGAGGGGGCCGGCGGGGATCGGGACCACCGCGTCCAGGGCGTTCGCCGCGGAGAACCGCTCGCGGTCGGCGAGGACCTCGCGGGCGAGGCGGTGCGAGGCGACCACGACCTGGCCGTCGCGCCGGAACACCGGGGCCTCGGGGCGCGGATGTTTCCACAGCTCGAACAGCACGGGCGCAGCCTACCTCCCCCGAAAGTACGAGGTCCGCTCACGGTAATCTGCTCTCAGTCTTTCGGCGCATTTCACCCCTGCGGCCCGCAGGCCGCACCGCGCCGGGGGCGCCCGTCCGGCACAGAACAATGCCCACAGAAGGAGACCGTCCCTTGCAGGAGTACTCCTCCCAGGCCGCGTACGACCGCGGCGAGGCCGTCTGCGTGATCGGCGCCGGGGCGTCGGGACTCATAGCGGTCAAGAACCTCCGCGAGAACGGCTTCGAAGTGGACTGCTACGAGCGGGACACCGTCCTCGGGGGCCTGTGGAACCCGCAGAACCAGCACAGCCCGCTGTACCCGAACACGCACCTGGTCACCTCCCGGTCCCAGACCGAGATCCCCGACTTCCCGATGCCCGACGACTGGCCCGACTACCCGTCCGCGGCGCAGATGCTCACGTACCTGACCTCGTACGCCAAGCACTTCGGGCTGTCCGAGCACATCTGGTACGGCTCCGAGATCTCCCACGTCGAGCCCGTCGACGGCTCGCGCTTCGAGGTCGTCGTCAAGCCCGCCGCCGGGAACGCCGCCCGGCGCCTGCGCTACGCCGCGGTCATCATCGCCACCGGCCACCACTGGTCCCCGAACCTGCCGTCCTACCCCGGGCTCGACCAGTTCCGCGGAACGGTCCTGCACTCCTCGCAGCTCAAGGACCCGTCCCGGCTGCGCGGCAAGCACGTCCTGGTCATCGGCGGCGGCAACTCCGGCGCCGACATCGCGTGCGAGGCCGCGGTGAACGCCGCGAGCTGCGTCCACTCCGTGCGCCGCGGCTCCCGGCACCTGCCGAAGTACCTCGGCGGCGAGCCCGCGGACTACGCGCTCGCGCGCCTGAACTCGCGCCCGAAGTTCCTGCGCCGCTTCCTGACCGACCGCCTCCTCAAGGGCCCCGAGAGCCTCGCCGCGCGCATGGGCGTCACGGCCGAGAGCCGGCCCTCGGAGGAGGAGCCGGTGCGCAACGGCCGGTACATGGAGCACGTGGGCGACGGGTCGATCCAGCGCCGCGGCGAGGTCGCCCGCTTCGACGGCTTCGACGTGTCCTTCGCCGACGGCACCGAGATGCGGCCCGACCTGACCGTCCTCGCCACCGGGTACCGGCCGAAGTTCACCTCGGTGGAGCCGCGCCTGCTCGGCATCGAGGGCGACTCGCCCTACCCGAACCTGTACGCGCGCATGTTCTCTCCGCGCAAGGAAACGCTCGCCGTCGCCGGGCTCGTCGAGCCCGGGGTGGGCGTGCTCCCAATCGTCCACTGGCAGACCCACGCCATCGCCCACTGGCTCCTGGTGCGCAAGAGCGACCCCGAGCGGGCCGCGAACTTCCGCCTCCAGGTGCGCAGCGAGTCCGAGCAGGACGCGGGGGAGCCGGCGGGGACGTCGCCGCGCCACCGGCTCGCCGTGGACGCCGAGGTGTACCTCGCGAGCCTCGGCCGCATCATCGACACCCTCGAACAGGAGCCCGCCAAATGAGCCTCGCCGCCTGGGTCCGGCGCGCCCGCACCCCCGCTCCCGCCCCCGTCAAGCGCGAGTACGCGTTCTTCGAGCCCGCCGACCTCTTCGACATGGACATCAAGGACGACCCCGAGGCCAGCCCGGTGCTCTGCTGCACCGGCGACCCGGCCGGGGCCGCCGCCTTCAACGCCCTGTGGCTCAAGCGGATCGCCACCTCCGGCCGGTACGCGGCCGCGGTGAGCGTGCGCGGCCAGGGCGGCACGCCGATCGCCGAAGGCGGCCTGGAGGCGCGCGCGCACGACATCGTGCAGGCCGCGGTCACCGTGCCGCGGCAGGCGGTCCTCATCGGGCACAAGGAGGGCGCGGCCTGGGCCGCGCTCGCCGCGGGCCGGTACCCGGCCGCCGGTCTGGTGCTCGTGTCGCCGCAGAAGGTCCCGAAGCAGCCGCCGACCCCGGTCGGCAATCCCTCGGTGCTGCTTGTCGTCGCCGAGTCCGAGACCCAGACGAAGGAGACCCAGGCGGTCGCCGACGCCTACGGCATCGCCCCCCTGACCTTCGCGGGCTCGCCCGACGACGTGTTCAAGGGCGCTGGCGCCGAAGGACTCCTCGACGCGATCCTCTCCTGGCTCGCCAGCAAGAAGGACTGAACCCGGCGCACACGAAAGGCCCGCCAAGGGCCTGGGGAAGGCCCCCCGGTTTCCAACGCTACTAGGGGGAACCTGAAGCGGAGCTGAAGCGGCGCACGCAAAGGGCCCGGCCGAGCGCTGGGAAAGGGCCCCCGGTTTCGAAGGTACTTCCGGGAAACTGAAGCTGCGCTGAAGAAGGTGCGGCGGGACCGGGGCAGGGCACGCTGGAGGCCGGTCGGGGCGCTGGGGATGGCCCCCCGGTTTCAACGCTACCGGGGTGATGCTGAAGGGGAGCTGAAGCGGGGAGTCAGACTCTTAGGTGAGGTGAGGTGAGGTGAGGTGAGGTGAGGTGAGGTGAGGTGAGGTGAGGTGAGGTGAGGTGAGGTGAGGTGAGGTGAGGTGAGGTGAGGTGCGGTGCGGTGCGGTGCGGTGCGGTCGCCAGTCGTCCGCGCCCGGCCGGGGTCAGACCACGGCGCCGTCGTCGGTGTCGTCGGCGTCCTTGTCCGGGCGGAGGCGGCTGATGAGGAGCCACACGCCGATGAGGAAGCCGCAGAAGCCGACCAGGCGGCCCGGGTTCGTGCCCAGCGGCGCGATGGTCGGGTTCACCAGCAGCGCCAGACCCGCGATGATGAGCAGGACCCCGCCCACGGCGGGCAGGCTCGGCCACGGCACCGGCGGCGGATCCGGAGGATCGTAGTCGTCCTCCTCGTCGTCGGGCAGCTCCGCGTCCCACAGCTCCAGCAGACCCGGCTCCTCGTCCTGGGTCGACGACGGCGGCGCCGCCGGAGCGGGCTCCGCCGGATCCTCGTCCGTCCCGAAGGACTTCGACGACCCGACGCCCGAGTCCTCCAGGTCCTTGATCAGCTCGTTGAACCGCCGGTCCACGTCCTCGGGCAGCAGCTCGCCCTCGCGGCCGTCCTCCTGCTCGCTGCGCTCGGATTCCTCGCCCCGGTCAGTCATGGACGCTCCGCGCCTTCGACAGCTGCCGCTCCATGAACGCCGCGCTCCCCGCGAAGATCGTCTCCGCGTCGTAGTCGAGGGTCGCCACATGGAAGCTCCGCGGCAGCACCGTCGACTCCACGTCCTTCGACCGCACCCCCGCCCGCACCACGGCGCTGTTGCGCGGACTCACCACGTGGTCCTGCGCGCTCGTGAAGATCCGCAGCGGCACCGTCACCCGCGCCAGCTCCGGCCGGGTCACCTTCCACAGCCGCCGCAGCGACGCGTACGCCGCCACCGGCGTCCGGTCCGTCGTCTTCTCGCGCGTGTCCGGCATGTTGATGTCCGACCCGATCGACGCCACCGACGGCATCACGTACCGCAGCACCGGCGCCAGGAACCCCTGCCGCTTGTCGTCGAAGATCGCCGGGTTCACCAGCACCAGCCCGGCGAGGTCCCCGCCGCGCTGCTCGGCCAGCCGCAGCGTCAGCGACCCGCCCATCGACAGGCCGCCCGCGAACACCGGCCGCCCCAGCGCCAGCGCCTCGTCGAGCGCCTCCTCCAGCCGGCCGTACCACTCCTGCCACGTCGACTTCGCCAGCACCTGCCACGTCTGGCCGTGGCCCGGCAGCAGCGGCGCGACGACGTTGAAGCCCGCGTCCCGCAGGTACTCGCCCCACGGCCGCATCGAGGCCGGATCCGACGTGAACCCGTGGCACAGCAGCATCGTCGCCTTGGCGTCAGGACCGAGGTCGAACGTGAACTCCTCGGAATCGATCGACACGTCGCCTCCCGGATCGGCTGAATGACGGGCGCGCGGCCCGCCCGGCACGACCGCGGCACTCGGGCCGCGACCGGGTGGTCCCTTTTCGCGCTGCGTGCCCATTCTCGCACGCGCCCGCCCCGCGCTGCCACCGCTGAGGGCCCGCCCGTCGCGCCCGGGGGCGGACGCCATCGACCGGATTGACCGCTGCCGATACGCTTGGACGCGTGATCATGTGGTGGTTGTTGAAGGCGACACTGGGGTCGCTGCTGTGGGTGGTCTACCGCCCGAAGGTGGAAGGGCTCGAACACGTGCCCGAGGAGGGCCCGGCGATCCTCGCCTCGAACCACCTCGCCGTGACCGACTCATTCTTCATGCCCCTGGTCGTCAAGCGCCGGGTCACCTTCATCGCGAAGGAGGAGTACTTCACCGGCACCGGCTTCAAGGGCTGGTTCGTGCGGTCCTTCATGAACGCCGTCGGCGCCATCCCCGTCGACCGCGCCGGTGGCGACGCCGCGAACGTCGCCCTCGACACCGGTGAGCGCGTCCTCTCCGAGGGCCGCCTGTTCGGGATCTACCCCGAGGGCACCCGCTCGCCTGACGGTCGCCTGTACCGCGGCAAGACCGGCGTGGCCCGCCTCGCCCTCCAGACCGGCTCGCCGGTGGTGCCCGTCGCGATGCTCAACACCGGTGAGCTTCAGCCGATCGGCCGCCGCATCCCCCGCATCGGCCGCGTCCGCATCAAGTTCGGGGCCCCGCACGACTTCAACCGGTACCGGGAGCTCGTGGGCGACCGCTTCATCGAGCGCGCCGTCACCGACGAGGTCATGGACGCCCTCCGGGAGCTCTCCGGCCAGGACTACGTCGACGAGTACGCCGCGAAAGTCAAAGAACGCGGACAGCAGGGGTAGCCCCACCGGTCCGCGCCGCGCCTTGCCTCTGCACTGGTTCAGTTCTGCTGCTTCACCCGAACGGGTTACAAGTGTCGCCCGCGCTCACTCGGGCTCCACCGCGCTTCCGCTCTACTCAGGCCCCCCGAAGCCCGCCCTGCGTCTGAGCGCCGGCAGGTCGACCACCACGATCTTGCGGCCCTCGGTCCGCAGCCAGCCGCGGTTCGCGAAGATCCCTATCGCCTGGTTCACGCTCTGGCGCGAGCCCCCGGCCATCTCGGCCAGCTGCGTCTGGTTCAGCTCGATCGTCGTCATCGGCGAGGAGTGCTGCTCCGCCAGCCGCACCAGCGTCTTCGCCACCCGGCCCGGCAGGTCCAGGAACACGTGGTCCGAAGACTGCTCCGTCAACCGCCGCACGATCATGCCCATCGACCGCAGCACCGCGTCGAGCATCTTCGGGTTCCCGTGCACCAGCTCCAGGAACGACGACCGCGCCAGCGCCAGCGCCGACGTGTCCTCCAGGGCCTCCGCGCTGGCGGACCGGGGCGACCCGTCCAGGAGGGACACCTCGCCGAGCACCTCGGGTGCGCGCGCGACGTGGAGCATGGCCCGCTCGCCGGTGGCGGCGGTCCTGAAGACGCTGACGGCTCCCGAGCGGATCATGATGAGCGACTCGCCCGGCTCGCCTTCGAAGAACAGCAGGTGCCCACGCCGGTAGTGGCGCTGTACCGCCACACCTGCGATCTGTCGCCGGGCCTGCGGGTCGAGGCCGGCGAACATGGCGACGCCTGCAAGCGGGTCTTCAGATGGGCTGACACCCATAGTTCTCCCCCTTCGGTGGGTCCCGGGTCCGCGGGTTCCCTCCGATGATCGCTGTCTTTTCCGTCGTTGTACAGGGCCCGGTGTCGGAAACTTCACGCTCCGTTGGGTCATGTGTCCAGACGGTGCACTTGTCGCTCGGCCGAGCGTACGATCGAGTCTACGTGCTTTCGCGTCTATTGTCCGGTATCGCGCTTCTCATATGCAGATTGCGAGGTCAGATTCCGGCTGCCTGATCGTATGGCGTAGCGTCGACTCCAGCCCGGCGACATACGGGCGGGTCCCGATTCGGGCCGAACAGACCGCCCGTGATCATACGAAAGGCCGATGCGTGGCGTACCGCTACTTCTACGACACCGAGTTCATCGAGGACGGCCGGACCATCGACCTGGTCTCGATCGCCGTCGTCGACGAGCGCGGCCGCGAGTACTACGCCGTGTCGACCGAGTTCGACCCGTCGCGGGCCATCGAATGGGTGCGGCGCAACGTCCTCGACAAGCTCCCGGCCCCCTCCAGCCACCTCTGGAAGGACCGGTCCACGATCCGCGACGAGCTCTACGAGTTCCTCGTGGAGCCGGTGCGCCGCAAGACCGGCAGCCACCCGGGCGAGCGCGTGGAGCTGTGGGCGTGGATCGGCGCGTACGACCACGTGGTCCTCGCGCAGCTGTGGGGCACGATGCCGGAGCTGCCGCGGGCGCTCCCGCGGATGACCAAGGACCTGCGCCAGCGCTGGGAGGACCTGGGCCGGCCCGAGCTGCCGGTGACCCCGGACGCCGACATGCACGACGCGCTCACCGACGCGAAGCTCAACCTCGCGCGCTGGAAGACGCTGGAGGCGACGCGCGCCGAGCGCGCGGTCGAGTCCCACCACTGATGGCGTTCCGGCGCCCGTCCCATGCCGGGTCGCGCTCCGGAACCCCTGGTCGCCGCTCCCGGGCCCCGATATATGGTGGGCGGTGTTTCGGCAATGAGGCCGCCCAGTTAACAGTCCTCATCTTCTAGGGAGTTAGACGCATGCGCATTGGCGTGCTCACCGGCGGCGGCGACTGCCCCGGTCTCAACGCGGTCATCCGAGCCGCGGTCCGTAAGGGCACCAAGGAATACGGCCACGAGTTCGTGGGCTTCCGGTACGGCTGGCGGGGCCCCATCGAGGGCATCACCCAGGAGCTGAACTGGGACACCGTCGAGAACATCCTCGACCAGGGCGGCACCATCCTCCACTCCTCGCGGACCAACCCCTACAAGATCGAGGGCGGCGTCGAGGCCATCAAGAAGAACATGGCGGACCTGGGCGTGGACGCGCTCATCGCCATCGGCGGCGAGGACACCCTGGGCGTGGCCACGAAGCTGACCGCCGACGGCGTCAACTGCGTGGGCGTGCCGAAGACGATCGACAACGACCTGTCGGGCACGGACTACACGTTCGGCTTCGACACGGCCGTGAACATCGCGACCGAGGCCATCGACCGCCTGTGGACGACCGCCGACTCGCACGACCGCTGCATCGTCGTGGAGATCATGGGCCGCCACGCGGGCTGGATGACGCTGCACGCGGGCATCGCCGGCGGCGCGAACGTGGTCCTCATCCCCGAGGTCGCGTTCGACATCGAGAAGGTCGCGAACTTCGTCAAGGAGCGCAAGGAGGCCGGCAAGGCCACCATCGTCGCGGTCTCCGAGGGCGCGCACGCCCAGGAGGGCATGGTCCTCAAGGACGGCGAGGTCGACGCGTTCGGCCACGTGAAGCTCGGCGGCGTCGGCGACTGGGTCGCGGCGCAGATCAAGGAGCGCGCGGAGATCGAGACCCGCGCGATCATCCTCGGGCACCTCCAGCGCGGCGGCACGCCGACCGCGTTCGACCGGGTCCTGGCGACGCGCCTCGGCCTCGAGGCCGCCGACGCGGTCAGCGAGGGCGACTTCGGCAAGATGATGGCGCTCCAGGGCACCAATGTGGTGCGCATCCCGATCAACGAGGGCACCGACGTGCTCAAGACCGTGCCGGTCGAGCGCTACGCCGACGCCGAGGTGTTCTTCGGCGTGTAGCGCACGCCGCGGCCGGTTCCGGCCGAGGGCACACCGCAGGCCGGCCACGGCCGCTGGGGTGGGCCCCCGGTTTGCAACGGTAGCGGGGGCGACCTGAAGGGGAGCTGAAGCGAGGCCCGGCGGGATGCCGAACGGGCCGAGCGGAGGGGACCTGGAGCCGGGCACGGCGAGAGCCGATCGGAGCCCTGGGGTGGGCCCCCGGTTCGCAACGGTAGTCCGGGGCTCCTGAAGGGGAGCTGAAGGCGAGTCGGCCGCAATGCACAGTGAACGCGCAACCACGGGCACGCCCGGTCGTTAGACCGGGCGTGCCCGTGGCTTATGCAGATCCCCTTGAGGAAGAGGAAATCGGCGAGATCCCGCATCTCGCCGATTTCACGTATCGCAAGACCCTCGCGGACGTCGACTTCGACGGCGTCCCTGTCGCGGGTCTCGACGCCGACTTCTACCGCCGCCCGGTCGCCGGGCGGCTGCTCAGCGTCGGGGTGTACCGGTTCGCCGGGGCCGAGACCCACCGGGCCTGGGGCTGGGTCGGCGAGGAGCACTGCTCCTGGCACGCCTACCGCGACCCCGCCACTGGCGGGTTCGACGGCCCCTTCGCGGGCTGCCCGCTGCTGCGGGTGCTCCGCGAGGGCGACCGGGTGCGCGGCTTCGAGCTGGGCTCGGGGCGCCGCGCCCGGCGGTACCTCGTCATTGCGGATCCAGTTGTATCGGGCGCGGTCACCGCGCGCCCGGCCGGTGCGGCCCCTGCCGGGCCGGGTTCAATCGCCTTCGGCGACCCGGGCCTGCGCCTGGGCGCTCTCCAGACGGGTGGCCCGTCGCGTGTAGACGATCGCCGCGGTCGTGACCGCGAGCCCGGCGAACAGGCCGCCGCCGGCGAACAGGGCCGAGGCCCCCGGTGAGAAGCCGAGGATCGCCACGGGCACCTGTACGATCGCGATCAGGCCCACCAGCAGCCACTTGTTCTGGCCCCGCCCCCACAGGAGCGCCGTCCAGATGGGCGCGACCACGATGGCGAGGGTCGCGATGTCGAGCGTCCAGTGCAGGACCGGATTGTGGACCCGGTCGTGCTGGAACGCCATCGCCGGGCTCGACACCGCCACGATCATGGCGGCGACGGTCGCCACGAAGGCAAGACGACGTGTCATTCGTGACCTCCTTTGCGTGCGGAGTCTTAACGCTACGTCCGGTGACGGCCCGTGTCTGTCGGGTATCCGCCACTAGCCGGACCCGGATCGATGCGGATCTTCCGGGCGAATCGCACGGGGCGGGAGCATGCGGCGGGAGTGGAACGAGCGGGCGGCGCCGACTGTGCCGTGCACGGCCGCAGACGGTGCCGCGGTCGGCTTCAGGTCCCCTTCAGGTGCGGGCCGGTAGCTTGGAGAACCGGGGGGCCTTCCCCAGGCCGCGCCAGGGCCTTTCGGGTGCACGCGAAACGGCCGACCGCCCTGCCGGGCGATCGGCCGTCGACGTGTTCGCAGGTCTACGGGTGCGTCAGGGACAGCTCCGCCGCCTCGACCGTGTGGCGCAGCAGCAGCGCCGTGGTCACCGGGCCGACCCCGCCGGGGACCGGCGTCAGGCGGCCCGCGACCGGCGCGACCGCCGCGTAGTCGACGTCGCCGACCAGGCCGCCGTCGTCGGTCGGGTTGGTGCCCACGTCGATCACCGTCGCACCCGGCTTCACGAAGTCCGCGCCGATCATCTCCGCGCGGCCCACGGCCGCCACCAGGACGTCCGCCTCGCGGCACACCGTGGCGAGGTCCTTCGTCCGCGAATGGCACACCGTCACCGTCGCCGACTCGTTGAGCAGCAGCAGCGCCGCGGGCTTGCCGACCACCGTGGACCGGCCGACCACCACGGCCCGCGCGCCCGCGAGCGTCAGGTCCTCGTGCTTGAGCAGCTCCAGGACGGCCGCGGCCGTCGCCGGGGCGAACGTGCGCCGGCCCTGCGCCAGGCGTCCCAGGCTCTCCTGGTTCGCGCCGTCGACGTCCTTGAACGGGCTGATGTACCAGCCGACCTCGGCGAGGGTCACCCCTTCGGGCAGCGGCGTCTGGCAGATGATCCCGTGCACCTCAGGGTCGGCCGACAGCGCTTCGAGCTTCGCGATGATCTCGGCCCGGCCGGGCGCGGTCAGCTGCTCGACGCGGCAGTCGACGCCCTCCTTCTCGGCGGCCTTCTTGATCGACCGCACGTACCAGGCCGTGCCCTCGTCGTCGGTCGGGACGACCACCGCGAGGGTCGGAACGGTCCCGTCCGCCCGCAGCTTCGCGGCCGCCGCGGCGACCTCGGCCCTGATCTGCTTGGCGACCGCGCGCCCGTCGATGTCGCTCATGCCCGGATCCGCTTCGCCACCGCGTGCATGATCGCCTCGGCCTGCACCTTCGCCTGGAGCGCCTCGTTGAGCGCGCCCGCGAGCCGCTCGCGCTCGCCGGCGTCCTTGATGGACACCAGGTTGATGTCCACGTTCAGGGCCGCCGACTCCAGCGCCGACTTCGCCGCCGACGCCGCCACCGCCACATCGGAGAGCACGTTCGGGTTCGAGCCCTCCAGGACCCGGCCCGACAGCTTGATGACCTCGGCCGCCACCCGCGCCACCGCGAGCGGCACCGCCGCCGCCTCGATCAGGCCCGATTGGATCGCCGCGGTCCGCGCCGCCTTCTCCTCGTCGGAGGACTTCGGCAGCCTGTAGGCCGCCACGACGCCCGAGAACGCCTCGGCGTCGTCCTCCGCGAGCTGGAGCGCCTCCAGCCGCAGCCGCTCGGCCTCGGCCAGGACCTCCCGCATCACCGCCTCGTGCTCGGCGAACTTGGGCTTCCCGATCGTCAGGTTGCACACCATGGAGACCAGGGCGGCGCCCATGGCCGCGTTCACCCCCGCCGCGGCGCCCCCACCGGGCGCCGGCTGCTCCGACGCGAGGTCGGTCAGCCACTCTTCAATCGTCGTCTTGCGCACCCGACCAGCCTAGACGCGCCGCCAAAGGTGGGATGTCTCCGCGCGCCCGAGTGTGTCGCGTCCCCGGTGAGGCCCAGACCATGGGACACCCAAATCGGCGTCGCCGCCTCCCCGGCCGCCCGCGTACGATATCGGCGTGAACCGCCAATGGCATGACCTGCGAAACCCCGGCCTCGTCCCCGTCGTCGCCGACGAGGACGAAGCCGAGCGCTATCAGCTCGACGCCTGGCGGGACCTGCCCCGTGAGCAGGTTCCCCCGTGGCCCGATTACGCCGAGGTCGAGGACGTCGCCGGCGTGCTCGCCGGAGTCCCGCCGATCGTCGCGCCCTACGAGGTCGAGCACCTGCGCTCCCTCCTCGCCGACGTGTGCGAAGGCCGCGCCTTCCTCATGCAGGGCGGCGACTGCGCCGAGACCTTCATCGACAACACCGAGCACCACGTCCTCGCGAACATGCGCACGCTCCTCCAGATGGCGGTCGTGCTCACCTACGGCGCGTCGCTCCCGGTCGTCAAGGTCGGCCGCGTCGCCGGCCAGTACTCCAAGCCGCGCTCGGCCGCGACCGACTCGCTCGGCCTGCCCGTCTACCGCGGCGACATGTTCAACTCGCTCGAAGCGACCGAAGAGGCCCGCGTCGTCGACCCGCAGCGCATGATCCGCGCCTACGCGAACTCCGCCGCGACCATGAACATGCTCCGCGCCTACCTGCGCGGCGGCCTCGCCGACCTCATGGCCGTCCACGACTGGAACAAGGACTTCGTGCGCACCTCCCCGGCCGGGGAGCGCTACGAGGCCATCGGCCGCGAGATCGACCGCGCCGTGCGCTTCATGGCCGCCTGCGGCGTCGAGGACGACAACCTCCACACCGCCGAGGTCTTCGCCTCCCACGAGATGCTCGCCATCGAGTACGACCGCGCGCTCACCCGCATCTTCGACGGCAAGGCGTACGCCCTCTCCGGCCACATGGTCTGGAACGGCGAGCGCACCCGCCAGCTCGACGGCGCCCACATCGACTTCCTCTCGCGCGTCGCGAACCCGGTCGGCTGCAAGATCGGCCCGACCGCCACCCCCGAGTGGGTCGTGGAGATGTGCCAGAAGCTCAACCCGGACAACGTCCCCGGCAAGCTCGTCATCATCACGCGCATGGGGCACAAGAACGTCCGCACCGTGCTCCCGCCGATCGTCGAGAAGGTCGAGGCCGCCGGCTGCAAGGTCGTGTGGCAGTGCGACCCCATGCACGGCAACACCTACGAGGCCGCCTCCGGGTACAAGACCCGCGCGTTCGACCAGGTCGTCGACGAGGTCCTCGGCTTCTTCGAGGTCCACCGCCGCATCGGGTCCCACCCCGGCGGCATCCACATCGAGCTCACCGGCGAGGACGTCACCGAATGCGTCGGCGGCGCCCAGGAGATCCGCGACGACCAGCTCTCGGACCGCTACGAGACCGCGTGCGACCCGCGCCTGAACACGCAGCAGTCGCTCGAACTCGCCTTCCTCGTCGCGGAGATGCTGCGCCACTGAACCATGGAGGCGCTGCGCCACTGTGCCATGGAAGTGCTGCGCCACAGTGCCATGGAGGTGCCGCGTCGCGGAGCGACCGCGCCACCGGCCCTCCGCGGCCCCGGCGCGCTCGTCCACAAGCCATAGAGTGGTGTGCATGAGTGCACACGACGTGTTCCTGCTCGGCGGAGTGTTCCCCGGTACCGCACCGGCGGCGGCGCTCCGCCGAGTCGTCTCCTATGCGCGCCAGGCCGAGTCGTCCGGACTCGACGGGGTCTGGACCGCCGAGCACCACTTTATCGAGTACGGCGCCAGCCCCTCCGCGACCCTCATGGCCGCCCACCTCCTCGCCGCCACCGACACCATCCAGGTCGGCACCGCCGTCGCCGTCCTCTCCAACCGCCACCCCGTGGCCCTGGGGGAGGAGGCCGCCACCCTCGACGCGCTGGCCCCCGGCCGCTTCCGCCTCGGCGTCGGCCGCGGCGGCCCCTGGATCGACCTCGACGTGTTCGCCACCGGACTCGAACGCTACGAGCGCGGCTTCGAAGAGGGCCTGCGGCTGCTCGCGAGCTGGCTCTCCGGTGAGCCCGAGGTCGCCCACACGGGTGAATTCTTCGACGTGCTGCCCGTCCGGGTCATGCCCCCGGGCACCGGCGCGCCCATCTGGGTCGCCGCCACCGGCGAGGGCACCGCGCGCCTCGCCGGGCGCCTCGGGCTCCCGCTCATGCTCGGCATGCACGCCCCCGACGAGGAGCACCGCTCGCTCATCGGCGCCTGGCGCGAAGCGGCCGAGGACGCCGGGCGCGATCCCGACGCGGCCGAGCACGTCTCGACCCACCTCGCGCAGGTCGTGGAGGCGCCCGCCGACACCGACCGGCTCCGCGCCTCGCTCACCGAACTGCTCACCCGCGGGGTCGGCCAGTACGTGTCCCTCAAACCCGGCCGCGCGCAGCGCGACCACGGCGCCTACGTCGACTGGATGGTCCATCGCCACGCCGTCGGCACCGCATCGCACGTGGCCGAACGGCTCGCGGCGTCCGCGGCGGCCACCGGGGTCGCCCGCCAGCTCCTGCTCGTGGAGGGCCTGGGCGACGAGGCGGCCGTGCGCGGCAACATCGCCGCGCTCGGCGAGGCCCTCAGTACGGCCGGTACTGCGGCACCTGCGGCGGCACGTCCCTGAGCGGTTCGCGGCCCTTCTGGCGGAACCACTGGTTCGCCGAGCCCGTGAACAGGCACAGGAGCGTCACCAGCGGCATCGACAGGCCCAGGAGCGTCCAGATCAGCCGCGACCCGTCGACCGCCGCGCCGGCCTCGTCGTCCGTCTTGAAGCCCGTGTACAGGCCCAGGAAGCCGACCACGATCGTCGCGAGCATGACCAGGATCGTCACGACCTGCGCCCAGCGCCTGCCCGCGCCGATCTTCACCGCCAGGACGCCGTAGAGGATCACGACCAGGATCGTCGCCACCACGACCAGGATGACGAGCGCGGCGAGGTCCTCGATGACGTCGGTCAGGTCGGTGTCGAACGCGAAGTCGCCGAAGTCCACCGAGGTCCAGAACACCCCGATCAGCCCGGTCCCCGCGCCGCAGCAGATGAGGAACGAGAACTGGAGCCACAGCATCACCTGGGCGGTGGTGACCGTGCCGGGCTTGCGGTGCAGCAGCTCCGGGGGCAGCGGGATGGAAGGCGGGGTCAGCATGGGCGGGTCCTCCGGGTGGGCGGTCCCTGAAGTCTAGGGCTCGGGGGCCACCGGGCCGGAGCCGGAGAACCACCGGTCCGCCTCGGCCGTGCGCAGGTTCACCACGGTCATGGCCTGGAGCGCGAACCACGGGAGGGCGGTCGCGAAGGTGATCCACGGGATCGGGGAGGCGAAGGACACGGCGACCGCCGCGGCGGCGAGGACCAGTGACGCGACGGTCGCGGCCGTGCGCGCCCCGGGGAACCCGTCGGCGATCATCAGGGTCAGCAGCCCCGCGCCCATCCCCAGCGCGGGCACGCCCACGATGAGGAGCAGCACCGCGAGGCCGTCCCCGGCCGCGGCCAGCATGAGCGCGCCGAACGGGTAGGGCACGAACGCGGAGGACAGCAGCCCGCCACCGACGAGGTATCCGAACTGGAGCCACAGCCCGGCCTGCGCGAGGCTGATCGAGCGCGGCTTGTCCCGGCCTTCCCTGGGTGGGGTCATGGCCCAAGTGTCGCTCAGCCGGGCGCCGACCACCGAACGACCGGTCCGAGGCAGTGCCGCGCGCCTACCGCTCCGGCCCGCTCGGGTTCGGGCCGTGCTCGAACCAGCGGCGGCCTTCCCTGCCGTAGACGCACCGCAGGACGATCAGTTGGACGATGAGCGAGGGTGCGGCGGTGATGAGGATGATGCCGACCATCGGCGGGTCTCCTCCCGTGAGCGAGATCGACGCGACGGTGAAGGCGACCAGTACCGCCGTTCCGACGATGATCGCGGCCCGCGCTCGGCGGTCCGCCAGAGCGGCCCAGCGGATGGTGAAGGAGGCGTAGATCAGCATCGCGGCGAAGCCGACGACCCAGGCCCAGAGCACCGCGAACCCGACGGCGTCCTCATGCCAGTCGAATCGCTCCGTGGCCCAGGTGAACGCGGCGAGGAGCGGCCACCCGAACGAGCAGTTCCCGCAGACCATGACCAGCGCGACCTGCACGCCGGTGAGGACTCGGACGGTGGAGATGAACCGCGGCCACGGGGGCGGGGGCACCGGGTGAAGCAACACCATGCGGGCGCTCCTGAAGAGAGGTGAGTTGAACATGTTCAACTTTACGTCCGGCGGGCCGGTCGTGAAAGGACAAGAGACCGGCCCCACACCAGTGGGGCCGGTCTCAGGTGCGTTGCGGGGGCGGCGGGTCAGCGCGGAATCGCGGTCCTCAACGCCTCGAGCACGGTCTGGTCCTGGTACTCGAAGCCCATCTCCGCCAGCTTGCCCGGCTTGATGTTCGAGCCGCGCAGCATCTCGACGGCGGCCTCGCCCGCGACGATCTTGACCGCCCAGCCCGGGATGATCCACGGGGCGGGCCGGTGCAGGGCCGCGCCGAGGGCCTTCGCGAAGTCCTTGTTGCGCACCGCGTGCGGGCCGACCATGTTGACCGGGCCGGAGACGTCGCCTTCGATGATCGCCTTGGCCGCGGCGGTCCAGTCGCGCAGGGAGATCCAGTTCAGGTACTGGCGCCCGCTGCCGAAGCGGCCCCCCAGCAGCAGCTTCCACGCCGGGGCGAGCCGCGCCACCAGCAGGCTGCCCGGACCGAGCACGTGCCCGGTGCGCAGGTGGACGACCCGCGCGCCCGCCTCCTCGGCGGCGGCCGTCGACTGCTCCCACGCGAGGCAGAGCTTCCCGAGGAAGTCCGCGGCGGCGGGGAAGCTCTCGTCCACCTCCAGGTCGGCGCGGTCGCCGTACCAGCCCATCGCGGAGGCGTTGATGAGCGCCGGGACCTTCGCCTGCGCCACGGCCGCGGCGAGGACGGTCGTCGGGACCACGCGGGTGGTGCGCAGCCGCTGCTTGTAGGCGTCGTTCCAGCGCCGCCCGCCGATCGAGGCGCCGCAGAGGTTCACGACCGCGTCGACGCCGTCGAGGATCTGCGGGTCCAGGGGCTCCTTGTAAGGGTCCCATTGGATCTCGTTCTCCTCGTCGGGCCGGTGGCGGACCAGCCGGACGATGTCGTGGCCCGCGAGGGCCTCCATCAGCGGCCTGCCGAGGTAGCCGCTCGATCCGGCGATGACGATGCGCATGACGACAGCCTATTGCCTCGCCCGCGCTCCGCGCCCCTGGACGGGCGTTCCCCTACAGACCCAGCCGCGCCAGGTCGAGCCGGCCGAAGCGGTTGCGCCACTGCACGTCCGCCTTGATCCCGGCCAGGACCGAGCGCTGGAGGGTGTTGTCCTGCGGGAGCTCGGCGACCGGGACGTCCTCGGGGCGCGCGAACACGAACCGCCACAGGTCGGAGCGGTTCCCGCCCGGGTCGCCCTCGCCTTCGAGCGCGAACAGGGCCGCGAACCCGGGGATGTTCGACTTCTCCGGGAGCCAGTCCCCGAGCTGCGGGTCCAGCAGCCACGACTCGCACACGAACACCAGGTCCTCGGGACCGGCGTACCGCTCGGGGAACACCGCGGGCAGGAACTCGAGGGCCCACTCGACCGAGTCGCGCACCGCGTCGAGCGTGAGCGGCCCGCCCTCGCCGCGGATGTGCAGGCCCGCGAACGGCTTCGGGTCGGGGCCCTCGACGCAGAACTGGAGCCGCCCGAGCTGGAACAGCGAGCCGCGCACGTGCCCGGTGAACCAGTGCGCGACGTCGAGCCCGGCCCGGCCGTAGAGCCGCCGGTTCAGGCGCAGCTTCTCGCCGACGTCGCCGAGGAGGCGCCGGGACAGGTCCTCGTCGATGCCGCGCTCGGCGTGGAACGCGAGCATGTCCGGGACGGCCGCGAGGACCGGGAACAGGCTCGCGAGCGGGTGATCGGCGGGCGGCTTGGGCCAGGGCAGCCACTTCTTGCCGCCCATGTCGCCGGCGATGCTCTGGTAGAGCCGGTCGCCCAGTTCGCGGGCGTCCGCGTCGAGGGCGCCGAGGGCGCGCACCGCGTCGTCGGCGTCCTCGGGGTCGGCGCCGCACCAGTCGAGGAGCAGCTCGCGGACGGCGGCGGCGTCGGGGGCCGGGTAGGCCCGCACGGCGCCCGCCCGGGGAAGGTCCTGAGTCACCGGCCTATGTCACCATGGACGGCCCCCCGGCGGCAACATCGGGTCGGTCACCATAGTCTGGGGCGGTGCGACGGCTGCTGACGCCCCCCTGGATCGTCCTCCACTGCTTCGCCGTGGTCCTGACGGTCGCCTTCGGGCTGCTCGGGTGGTGGCAGCTCGGCCGCGCCCAGCACGGCAACGCCATCAGCTGGGGCTACGCCCTCGAATGGCCGCTGTTCGCGGTCTTCACGATCGCCCTGTGGGTGCGGCAGATGCGCCTGGAGCTGCGCAAGGACCGCCCCGAGGGCGAGGCGCCGCGCCGCGGGCGCCCCGAGCCGCCCCCGATGACCTCGCCGTTCGAGGCCGCGATCATCGAGGCCCGCCACGACCACGCCGCGGGCGTGCGGCGGTCACCATCCGAATCCTCCCAGGGGAGCCACGCTTGAACGCCGCTCTGAAACGCTTCCGCATCGTCGCCTGGATCGTCGGCACGTTCCTCATCCTGCTCATGTTCGTGGCCATGCCGCTGAAGTACTTCGGCGGCGACGACGTCCTCGTGACCGTCATCAGCCCGATCCACGGCCTCTGCTACATGGTCTACCTGGTCCTCGGCTTCCACCTCGCCCAGCAGGCGGGCTGGAAGTTCTGGCCGCAGACCGTGGGCCTTCTGCTCGGCGGGACCGTCCCGGTGGCCTCCTTCTTCGTGGAGCGCTGGGCGCACCGCCGCATCCTCGAGGAGCACCCGCAGGCCGCCGACCCGAAGGTCCGGCACGACGAGCACGTCTAGCGCGCAGCGAGAAGGGCCCGGCAGATGCCGGGCCCTTCTCGCGCGTCTCAGTCCAGGTACGAGCCGGCCTTGAACGTCTCCCAGTCCAGCGACCACCCGGTGAAGCCGTCCCCTTGGGGCACTTCGACACCGGTGTTCATGACCACGACCGGGTCGCCCCAGCGCACGAAGTTGTAGATCCACTCGCCCATCTCGTCGGAGACGTTGAGGCAGCCGTGGGAGCCGTTCGAGACCCCGAGCCGGTCGGCCGCCCACGGGGCGCCGTGGATGAACTGGCCCGAGAACGTCAGGCGCATCGCCCACTTGACGTCGGTCTCGTAGTCGTACAGGTCCGAGACGAACGTCGAGGACTCCTCGCGGCTCATGATCGTCATCGTCCCCGAGAACGACCGCGCGTCGTTGCCGTCGATCGGCTCGTCCGAGCCCAGCGAGATCGGGATGGTCTGCACGACCGAGCCGTCGAGGTACGCCCGCATCTCCTTGGTGTCGTTGTCGGCCTCCAGCAGCCGCGCCTCCGAGTCGGTGCCGAACGCCGTCTCCTGGTCGAACTCGCCGTAGTACCCCTCGCCCAGGTCCAGGCCGCCGAGGCCGAGCCGGACCGTGACCTGCGAGTTCGGCTGCCAGTACTCCTTGGGCCGGTACTCGAGCGCGCGGCCGGTGATCCAGTGCCACGAGCCCTCCTGCTCCGGCTCCGAGGCCACGAACAGGCGCCGCTCGACCGAGGGCCGCAGGTCCTCGGGGATCTCGTGGTCGGTGAAGCGGAACGCGAGGATCGCGCCCTGCCCGACCGTGGAGTCCTGGCCCGGCAGGTAGTTCTCGATGCCGATGCGCTGGCCGGGGGAGGCGATCACGGTGAACGTGGAGGTCGCGGTCGCCACCAGGCCCGCCTCGTCGGCGGCGGTGACCGTCGCGGTGTAGACGCCCTCCCATTCGAGCGGGCTCGCGGGGACCCAGGTGGTCCCGTCCGGGTGCATCGCGCCCTCGACGGCCGCCCCCGAGGCGTCGGCCAGCGCGAACTCCTGGAACTCGCCGCTCTCGACGGTCCAGGCGATCTCGGTGGCGGCGGTGGCCTCGGCCGAGCCGTCGGCGGGGGTGATCTGGACCTTCGCCGCGCTCTGGGGCTCCTCGGAGGAGCCGCCGTCCTCCGAGATGGTCCCGTTCTCCTTCGTGCAGGCCGCGGCGAGGCCGAGTGCGGCCGCCGAGCCGGCGGCGACGAAGGCGCCGCGGCGGGTCAGAGAGGATCGTCCGAAGCTCATCGCCCCACGGTACAACCGCCCGGCGAGTTCGCGTCCCCTGTGCACCTGTGAGTTCGGCTGCCCCGCCGCTCAGCTGCGCATGCTCAGGTGGACGTGGTTGGTGTGGTCGGAGGAGGGGTCGCCGTACGCGCCGGAGTAGGACTTCCAGCCGTTGCCGGGGAACCAGATCTGGCGGTACCAGATGACGTACTGGACGCCGAGGGCGTCGGAGTTCTCGATGAGCCAGGCCGCGAGGTTCTGCCCGTAGTCGTAGTCCTCGCCGCCGGCGTCGCCGCCGAACCCGCCGGGTTCGGAGGAGAAGTCGCAGGCCCGGCCCTTGGGGTGCTCGCCGGAGCCGGAGGGCCGGTAGCAGGAGACGTACCTGGTGAACCCGGCGATCTGGGCCTGTTCGAGGGCGTGGAGGGTGCGGGGGGTGAGGCAGCCGTCGGCGGGGGTGGGGTCGTCCTCGGTGCAGCCGTAGCTGTCGCCCTCGTACGGTTCGGCGGCGGGCGCGTCGGAGGCGGTGGGGCCGTCGGCGCTGTCGCCTCCGGAGGCGGCGAGCTCGCGGGCGGCCTCGTCGCGGGCGGCCTCCATCTCCTCCGTGACGTCGGCCTGCTCGGCGATGGTGTCGTCGAGGGTCTGCTGGAGGGCTTCGATCTCGGCGAGGCGGTCGATGAGCTCGTTGAGGCGGGCGGCGCGGGACTCGCCGAGGAACTGGAGCATCTCCAGGGCGGCGATGGCGTCCTGGGGGTCGCCGGAGGCGAGGAGCGCGGCGGTGGACTGGTAGTCGGAGGTGGTGGACGCGATGTAGGCGTAGTCCTCCAGTTCGGTCTGGAGCGCGGCGCGCTCCTCGACGGAGGCGGCGAGCTCGGCGGCGAGGTCCTCTTCCTGCTGCTGGAGGGATTCGAGCTCGTCCTGGGCGTTGAGGTAGTCCTCGATGGCCTGGCTCAGTTCGGCCGAGGCGCCCTCCTCTTCCTCCTGCGCGTTCGACTGGGAGCCGGGGGCGATGAGGAAGACCACGGCGGCCGTCGCGGCGACCGGGAAGGTGAGCAGCCGCTTCGCGCCGCGGAAGGGGCGGGCGGCGCGCCTGGCGATGGTTCCGGCGTTCAAGGGAGGCGGTCCTTCGGATGCTCGGGGCCGAGTGGGGGCCGTGGTCGGCCCCAGCCTAGAACGGAAGGATTCTTCAATCCGAACCGGGCCAGTGTGCATAACCGCTGGTGGTCGCCGGATCACGGGAATGTGGCGTCCGCCTCGCGGACCGTGGAACCGCTCACGGGCTGCTAGGATTGTTCGAAATTGAACCAGCCTCGGAGCTGGTGCCGGGCGCGACGAGAGGAGGAGCGGGATGGGCGCGGGCGATTTCGAGAGCCGCTGGCTCCGACCCGACGTGAACGCCGTCTGGACCCGGTTCCTCCAGGTCACGCACCGCCTGGAGCACCACATCGACCGCCGCCTCCAGGTCAACCACGGCATCACCCACACCCAGTACGAGATCCTGGTGCGCCTCGCCGACGGCGAGGAGCAGGCGATGCGCATGAGCGACCTCGCCGACTCCATCGTCACCGCCAAGAGCGCCGTCACCTACCAGGTCAACAAGCTCTCCGAGATGGGCCTGGTCGAGCGCCACAAGTGCGACCGCGACAACCGCGGCACCTGGGTGAAGCTGACCCCGGCCGGGCTCGAGCGCCTCGAGCAGGCCGCGCCGTGCATCCTCTCGCTCGTGCGCGAGCTGTTCCTCGACGACCTCAACTGCGACCAGTCCGCGGAGCTCGACAAGCTCCTCGGGACGTGGTCGGACAACCTCGACGAGCACGACCGGAACCCGGTCCACCGACCCGACCACTGACCCCGCCGGCCCCGTCCGGGTCCCCGGGCGGTGTACGGCCTGCGGACGGTCGGTACCGGTGTAGGGTCAGGCCGTGCCGACCTTTCCACGTCCCCACCGGACCGTCCCGTACCGCCTCGACGGCCTCGCCGACCTCCTGCCCGGAGCCGGGGACCTGGACCTCGCGGTCACCGGAGTGAGCCTCGCCGCCGGCGCGGTCGAGCCCGGCGACCTCTTCGCGGCCCTCCCCGGGGCCAACCGGCACGGCGCCGAGTTCGCCGCCCAGGCCGCCGAGCGCGGCGCGGCCGCGGTCCTCACCGACGCCCGCGGCGCCGCACTCGCCGACGGGATCCTGCCGGTCCTCGTCGCCGACGACCCGCGCACGCTCACCGGCGAGGCCGCCGCCCGCGTGTGGGGCCGCCCCTCCGAGCGCCTCAACCTCATCGGCATCACCGGCACGAACGGCAAGACCTCCACCGCCTACCTCGTGGAGGCCGCGCTCGCGCACGCCGGGCGCACCACCGGCATCATCGGCACCGTCGAGACCCGCATCGCCGGGGACCGGGTCGAGTCCGAGCGGACCACCCCCGAGGCCCCCGAGCTCCAGGCGCTCCTGGCGACCGCCCTCGAACGCGGCGTCACCGACGTGGTCATGGAGGTCTCCAGCCACGCCCTCGTCCTCGGCCGCGTCGAAGGCTGCCGCTTCAAGGCCGCCGGGTTCACCATGTTCGGCACCGACCACCTCGACTTCCACCGCGACCTCGACGACTACTTCGCCGCCAAGGCCCGCCTCTTCGACGGCCGCGCCGAGACCGAGGTCCTCAACGCCGACGACGCGCGCGTGGCGACCCTCGCCGACGGCGTCAACCGCACCTTCTCCTTCCGCGACCCTGCCGCCGACTACTACGCGACCGACCTCGCCGGGGACGGCTTCACGCAGACGTTCCACCTGAGCGGCCCGTACGGCAAGGGCGACGGCCGGGTCAACATGCCCGGGCGCCACAACGTCGCCAACGCCGTCCTCGCCGTCGCGCTCCTCGAAGCGGTCGGCCTCGACACCGACACCGCGCTCGCGGGCGTCGCCTCCTGCACCGGCGTGCCCGGCCGCATGGAGCTCGTCTCCGGCGACGGGCCCGTGCGCGGCGTCGTCGACTACGCCCACAAGCCCGAGGCGATCACCGCCGTCCTCGACGCGCTCCGCGAGTCCACGCCCGGGAAGGTCATCGCGATCCTCGGCGCCGGGGGCGACCGCGACCGGTCCAAGCGCCCCCTCATGGGCGCGGCCGCCGCTGCCGCCGCCGACCTGGTCATCGTCACCGACGACAATCCGCGCACCGAGGACCCCGCGCGCATCCGGGACGAGGTGGCCGCCGCCGTCCAGGGTGTGCCCTGCCGTAATATTCCGGGACGGGAGCGGGCCGTCCGGGAGGCCGCCGCGCTGGCCGCGCCCGGTGACGCCGTCGCCCTGCTCGGCAAGGGGCACGAGACGTACACCGAGACCGCCGACGGCCCGGTGGCGAGCGACGACCGCGTGCTCCTGGCCCGCGCGCTCACCGATGCGGGATGGGTGAAACCGGAACCGCGCGCTCAAGCGTGATAGTCCGACAAGCATGACCTCACAACAGCAGGAGGAGTCCGCCGCGTGATCCCCATGAGCCTGGCCCAGGTCGCCGCCGTCACCGGCGGCAAGCTCAGCGAGACGGCCGATCCGGACGCCGTCGTCACCGGCGACGTCGAGTTCGACTCCCGCAAGGCCGGGCCCGGCGGCCTCTTCCTCGCGATCCCCGGCGCCAAGGCCGACGGCCACGACTTCGCCGCCAAGGCGCACGCGCAGGGCGCCGCCGCCACGATCGCCACGCGGCCGATCGACACCCCCGCGGTGTACGTCGACGACGCGGTCGCGGCGCTCACCCTGCTCGCCAAGCACGTCGCCTCGGTGGCGAAGGCCCGCATCATCGGCGTCACCGGCTCCAACGGCAAGACCTCCACCAAGGACCTCATCGGCCAGCTCTGCGCCCGGCTCGGCCCCACGGTCGCCACCGAGGCGAACTTCAACAACGAGCTCGGCCACCCGTACACGGTCTGCCGCACCACGCCCGACACCGAGTACCTGGTCCTCGAACTCGCCGCCCGCGGGCTCGGCCACATCACGAAGCTGTGCGAGATCGCCCCGCCCGAGATCGGCGCGGTCCTCAACGTCGGCATCTCCCACCTCGACGGCTTCGGCTCCATCGAGACCACCGCCGAGGCCAAGTCCGAACTGCCGCGGTTCATCGGCGCGGGGGGCACCGTCCTGCTCAACGGCGACGACCCGCGCGTGGCCGCCATGGCCGCCAAGACCGAGGCCGACACCTACTTCTTCGGCCTCGGCGAGGACGCCGCCGTCAGGGCCGCCGACGTCGACCCCGGCGACGGCCGCCACGCCTTCACCCTGGTCACCCCCGCCGGCGAGGCCCGCGTCCGGCTCAACCTGTGGGGCGCCCACCACGTCCACAACGCCCTCGCCGCCGCCGGCGTCCTGTGGCGGCTCGGCGCGGCCCCCGAGGAGATCGCCGCGGGACTCGCCGAGGCCGGGCGCCTCTCCGAGCGCCGCATGGACGTCTTCACCCGCCCCGACGGCACCGTCGTCATCGACGACTCCTACAACGCCAACCCCGCCTCGATGGGTTCGGCCGTCCGAACCCTGGGGCTCCTGCCCACCGGCGGCCGCCGCATCGCGGTCCTCGGTCTCATGGCCGACCTCGAAGAGCAGAGCGAGGCATGCCACCGGCGCCTCGGCGAGCAGGCCCGCGAGGCCGGCATCGACGAGGTCATCGCCGTCGGCGACGGCACCGAACCCATCGTCGAAGGCGCAGCCGGCGACGGCACCGAACCCATCATCGACGGTGCCGACGGCGTCACCGCCACCCACGTCCCCGATCAAGCCGCGGCCATCGCGCTGCTCGAAAACCGGCTGCGCCCCGGCGACGCCGTCCTGGTGAAGGGGTCCCGCTACCGGACCTGGGACGTCGCCGACCACTTGCGCGCCAAGGAGGAAACCGACCAGTGAGAGCAGTCATCGTCGCCGCGTTCGTGGCGTTCGCGCTCACCATGGCGCTGACGCCCCTCGCGGCCAAGCTGTTCCGCCGCCTCAAGGCCGGACAGCCCATCCGCTCCGACGGACCCCAGACCCACCTCGCCAAGGCCGGCACCCCCACCATGGGCGGCGTCGTCTTCATCTTCACCACCGTGCTCGCCTACGTCTGCGGCCACCTCGTCCTCATGGCCCTCCCCGAGCGCGTCGACGGGCTCCTCCTCAACCGGCCCACCGGCTTCACCGCCACCGGCATCGTCCTCATCGGACTGTTCATCTCCTGCGGCTTCGTCGGCTTCATCGACGACTGGCTCAAGATCCGCCGCAAGCACTCCGGCGGCATCTCCGGCCGCGCCAAGGTCGTCGGCCTCACCATCGCCGCCACGGTCTTCGGCATCGTCGCCGTCTACTACACCGGCTCGATCGACACCGACGAGATCTCCGAGACCGTCGCCACCCCGTTCGTGTCCTTCACCCGCGACATCGAGGCCCTCGACATCACCAAGATCGGCATGGTCGTGCTGATCGTCCTCCTCGTCAACGCCACCGCCAACGGCGTCAACCTCACCGACGGACTCGACGGCCTCGCCACCGGCGCCTCCATGATGGCCTTCATGGCGTTCATGATCATCGGCTTCTGGGAGTACCGCCACTGGTGCGGCGGCGCCCAGCCCGCCGACAACCTCTGCTACGACGTCCGCGACCCCCTGGAGATCGCCCTCATCGCCGGCGCCGCCGCCGGCGCCATGTTCGGCTTCCTGTGGTGGAACACCTCGCCCGCGCAGATCTTCATGGGCGACTCCGGCTCCCTCAGCCTCGGCGCGCTCATCGCCGGACTCGCCATCGCCTCCAAGACGATCCTGCTCCTGCCCATCGTCGGCGCCCTCTTCGTCATCACCACCGCCAGCGTCATGATCCAGGTGACCTCCTTCAAACTCACCGGCAGGCGCGTCTTCCGCATGTCCCCGATCCAGCACCACTTCGAACTCGCCGGCTGGTCCGAGGTCACCATCGTCGTGCGCTTCTGGATCATCGCCGGCATCGGCGTCGCCATCGCCCTCGGCTTCTTCTTCGCCGACTTCCTCCGGATAGCGGGGTAGCCGGTGGCCGACATCGCCGACAGCGTCCTCGTCGCGGGCGCGCGCGTCGCCGGCACCGCCTGCGCCGAGGTCCTCCTCGAACGCGGCGCCGCCGTCACCGTGTACGACCGCGACGACTCCGAGCGCCTGCGCGCCCTCGCCGCCCGCGGAGCCCGGACCGCCCACGGGGAATTCGACCCCGCCCTCCTCGCGGGGATCGGCCAGGTCCTCCTGTCGCCCGGCTTCCCGCCCCACCACCCCGTCGCCGAGGCCGCCCGCGAGGCCGGGATCGAGACCTACTCCGAACCCGAACTCGCCTGGCGCCTGCGCGGACCCGGGGCCGCCCGCTGGTTCGCCGTCACCGGCACCAACGGCAAGACCACCACCACGACCATGCTCGCCGCGATGCTCGCCGCCGGGGGCCTGCGCACCGCCGCCCTCGGCAACATCGGCGTGCCCCTCGTCAGCGCCGTCACCGGACAGGCCGTCACCGGCCACTCCGCCACTGACCACGCCGCGACCGGCCCCTACGACGCCATCGCCGTCGAGCTCTCCAGCTACCAGCTCCACTGGTCCTCCACGCTCGCACCGGACGCCGGGGCCGTCCTCAACCTCGCCCCCGACCACCTCGACTGGCACGGGAGCTTCGACGCCTACGCCGAGGCCAAGTCCGCAGTCTGGCGCGGTGGCCGGGCCGTCGTCAACCTCGACGACCCCGCCGTGGTCGCCCTCGCCAAGCACACCGACGCGCACGTCACCGGCTTCACCCTGAACCAGCCCGAACCGGGCCAGTTCGGGGTGGCCCTCGGCTACCTCGTCGACCACACCGGCGAGACGCCCGTCCAGATCTGCTCGGTCGACCTCGTCCGCCCCGCCGGATGGCACAACGTCGCCAACGCGCTCGCCGCCGCCGCGCTCGCCCGCGAGGCCGGCGTCTCCCACGCCGACATCGCCGAGGCGATCCGCACCTACACGCCCGAGCCGCACCGCAACGTCGCCTTCGCCGAGCACGCGGGCGTCACCTGGGTCGACGACTCCAAGGCCACCAACCCCCACGCCGCCGCCGCCGCGCTCGCCGCCTACGACTCCATCGTGTGGGTCGCCGGAGGCCAGCTCAAAGGCGTCGACGTGGACGGCCTCGTCGCCGAGTACGCCCACAAGCTCCGCGCGGCCGTCCTCATCGGACAGGACCGGACCGAGGTCGCCGACGCGCTCGCGCGACACGCCCCGGACCTCCCCGTCGCCGTCCTCGACGGCGGCGACGATGCGGTGATGACCGACGTCGCCGCCCGCGCCGCGCAGTTCGCGCTGCCGGGGGACACCGTGCTGCTCTCCCCGGCCGCGGCCTCCTACGACATGTTCCGCTCCTACGCCCACCGCGGCGACGCGTTCGCCGCGGCGGTCCGGGAGCTCCTCGGGGAGGACGACGGGTGAGAAGCGGGTTCACCGAGCTGCTGCGCGGCCTCCTCGACCGGCCGCTCGCCTCGTACTACCTGCTGCTCTCCTCCGCGGGCCTCCTGCTCACCATCGGCCTGGTGATGGTCTTCTCCGCCACCATGGTCGAGTCCTACGAGGCCACCGGCGACCCGTACACCGTCATCCTCCAGCAGATCATCTGGGCCGTGGTCGGCCTCATCTGCTTCTGGGTCGCGCAGCGCCTGCCCTCGCGGACCTACCGCGCGGTCTCGCGCCCGCTCCTGGTCGTCGCGATCCTCCTGGGCCTGTTCCTGGTCGTCATGTCGATCGCCCAGGACGGCTCCGAGGACTCCGGCGGCATCGCCACCGACAACCTGTGGATCCACATCGGGCCGGTCCAGTTCCAGCCCGCCGAGATCGCCAAGTTCGCACTGCTGCTGTGGGCCGCCGACTCGCTCGTGCGCCTGGGCCCGCGCATCGCGTCCTGGCGCGACCTCGCGATCCCCATGTTCCCCATCGCGGGCCTGCTCATGATCATCATCGGCTACGCCGACCTGGGGACGATGCTCATCATCGTCGCGATGTTCATCGGCCTGCTGTGGGCCTCGGGGGTGCCGCTGCGCATCCTCGGCGTCCTCTTCGGCACCGCCCTGCTCGGCTCGGTCCTGCTCATCGCGTTCGAGGGCTACCGGATGGAGCGCATCATCTCCTTCTCGCGGCCCGAGGACTTCGCCGACACCTGGGGCTACCAGGCCATCCAGGGCTACTACGCGATCGCCGACGGCGGCTGGTTCGGCCTCGGCCTCGGCGAGAGCCGCCAGAAGTGGGACTGGCTCCCCAACGGCCACAACGACTTCATCTTCGCGCTCATCGCCGAGGAGCTGGGCGTCGTCGGCTGCCTGGTGATCCTGGCGCTGTTCGCGGTGCTCGTCTACACCGGCTTCCGGATCGCGCGCCGCTCCGACGACCCGTTCCGGTCGCTCGTCGCCGCGGGCGTCACGATCTGGATCGCCGGGCAGGCGTTCATCAACATCGGCGGCGTGCTCGGCCTCATCCCCATGACCGGCGTCCCGCTCCCGTTCATCTCCGACGGCGGCACCGCGCTCGTCGTGGTCCTCGCCGCGGTCGGGATGCTCGCCGGGTTCGCGCGTGCCGAACCCGACGCCGCCCAGGCGCTGCGGGCGCGCAACCCCTCCCGTCTCGTACGCTTGCTCTGGGCCCCCCTGCCGCCCGCCCCCCGCTCGGAGTCGGACGCCGGCTCCAAGAAGTCCAGTCCCACGACCAGAAAGACATGACGTTGCCACAGCTTCGATCGGTCGTCCTCGCCGGCGGCGGCACCGGCGGCCACATCTACCCGCTCCTGGCCTACGCCGACTGCCTGCGCCGCCACGACCCCCACGTGCGCGTCACCTGCCTCGGCACCGAGAAGGGCCTGGAGAACGACCTCATCCCCAAGGCCGGGTACGACCTGCGCAACGTCCCCGCGCACCAGCTCCCGCGCAAGGTCAACCTTGACCTCCTCCTCACCGCGCCGCGCATGCTCAAGGCCATGAAGGCCACCCGCGACATCCTCGACGAGGTCCAGGCCGACGTCGTGGTCGGCTTCGGCGGCTACGTCGCCGTCCCCGCCTACCTCGCCGCGTGGCGCCGCAAGACCCCCATGGTCATCTTCGAGTTCAACGACCCGCCCGGGGTCGCCAACAAGCTGGCCCTGAAGTTCAGCGACAACCTCGCGCTCGGCTTCCCGCACCTCGCGCAGGCGTCGCCGATCCTCGCCGACGGCGAGTTCACCGGCGTCCCGCTGCGCCCGGCCATCAGCCACCTCGACCGCAACGCCCTGCGCGCGCAGGCGTGCCAGTACTTCGGGCTCGACCCGCGCCGCCCCGTCCTGTTCGTCTACGGCGGCTCCCAGGGCGCGGCCTCGATCAACAATGCCGTCTCCGGTGCGGCCCAGATGCTCTCGCACCGCGGCGTCCAGGTCCTGCACATCACCGGCGCCCGCCGCGACGAGCCGGTCCACGTGCCCGACGGCCTGCCCGTCCCGTACCGGACCCTCCCGTACCTCGACCGCATGGACCTCGGCTACGCCGCCGCCGACATGGTCCTCGCCCGCGGCGGCTCGATGACCGTCGCCGAGGTCTCCGCGCTCGGCATCCCCACCGTGTTCGTCCCCATGCCGTGGGGCAACAAGGAGCAGTACCGCAACGCCGGGCCCGTCGTGGCCGCCGGCGGCGCGATGTTCTGCGACGACGAGAACCTCAGCCCCGGCTGGATCGCCGAGAACCTCATCCCGGTCATCACCGACCGCAACCGTGTCCTCCAGATGTCGCAGGCCGCGGCCGCCTTCGGGTCCCGCACCGGCGACGAGGCGCTCCGCAACTACACGCTGAAGGTGGTCTCGCAGGCATGAGCGATCCCAACGACCTGACCAGCCCGATCGACGAGGGCGTCACCGCCGAGGACCTCGGGCGGGTGCTCTTCATCGGGGTCGGCGGCGTCGGCATGAACGGCCTCACGCGCCTCTACGCCACCCGCGGGCTCCCCGTCTCCGGCTCCGAGCTCAAGGACTGGCCCTCGCTGCCCGAACTCGAACGCCTCGGCGTCACGATCCACCGCGAGCACACCGCCTCCAACCTCGACGGGGTCGACACCGTCGTGCGCTCCACCGCGCACAACGACGAGCACCTCGAAGTCGCCGAGGCCCGCCGCCGCGGCATCCGCGTCTACCACCGCTCCGAGGCCCTCGCCGCCGCGATGACCGGCCGCCGCTCGATCGTCGTCACCGGCACCCACGGCAAGACCACGACCACCGCGATCATCACGCAGATGCTCGAACACGCCGGACTCGCACCGTCCTATGTGAACGGCGGCGAGAACATCGGCGCGTTCACCGGCGCCCACGGCGCGGGCGACCTGTTCGTGGCCGAGGCCGACGAGTCCGACCGCTCGTTCCTGCGCTACCGGCCCGAGGTCGGCATCGTCACCAACATCGACGTGGACCACCTGAACACCTACGGGGACATGGAGTCCCTGACCGAGGCGTTCGAGCGGTTCTGCCGCAACACCGACAAGGACGGCCTGCTCGTCCTGTGCGCCGACAACCCCGGCACGCTCGGGCTCGCGAAGAAGCTGCGCGCCGAGGGCCGCACCGTCGCCACGTACGGGTTCAGCGACGGCGCCGACGTGCAGCTCGGCGACGTCGAGTCCAGTGTGGACGGCGTGGACTACACGGTGCTCTACGAGAAGCAGGTCCTCGGCCGCTTCCACCTGCCGATGCCCGGACGCCACATCGCCCTGAACTCCACCGCCGCCGTCGCCGTGGGCCTGTACCTCGGCCTCGAACCGGAGGACATCGCCGCCGGGATCGCCGCCTTCGGAGGCGTCAAGCGCCGCTTCGAGAAGCGCGGCGAGAAGGACGGCTACGCGGTCTTCGACGAGTACGCCTACCACCCGACCGCGATGACCGAGGCCGTGAAGACCCTCAAAGAGGTCGCCGGGGACGGCCGCCTCATCGTGGTCTTCCAGCCGTACCGCGCCTACCGCACCATCGCCATGCGCGAGGAGATCGCCGCCGCGCTCTCCCTCGCCGACCGGGTCGTGGTCATGGAGATCTTCGGCCCCGGCGAGGAGGTCCCCGCAGGCGAAGGGGGACAGGCGCTCCTGGACGCGATCGCCCTCCACGCCGACGACAAGGTCTTCGTCCCCGAGTGGGACGACGTCCCCGCCGCGGTGCGGGCCCTCGCCGCCGAAGGCGACGTCGTGGTCACCATGGGCGCCCCGCCGGTGTCCCTCATGCCCGACGACCTCCTGCGCTGAGCACCGAGCACGCGGCGGGCCCGCTCCGGCGGGCCCGCCATCGTGCTGCGCCGCAACCGCCTCAAGACGGCGCCACCGGACCGGGACGACCGGCCCACCGCTTCCGGGCGCTGTGGGCCGCCTGGCGCGCCCGCCGCTGCCCGACCCGTTCCGCACCGGCACACGGGCCTCCCGGCGCCCCTCGCGCCCCTGCGGGCCCCGTGAACGGCGAAGGGCGGCCGCCGGATCCCCGGCGGCCGCCCTCCTCGCATCGTTCAGTCCCAGGGCATCCCGTTGCGCCAGTAGCCCATGAACGCCCCCGACTCCTTCGGGAGCCCCAGCTCCTTGCGGATCGTGAAGCGCAGGGTCTTGACCACGCCGGTCTCGGCCGCGATCCACACGTACGCGCCGCCGGAGACCGCGCCGTCCTGCGGCGCGTCCCAGATCATCTCCTCCGCGGTCTCCTCGAACTCCCCGCCCCGCGCGAAGTCCATCGCCCGCGCGGCGTCGGTGACGGCCGGAACGAGCCGGTCGCCCCAGACCGCGCCCTCGCGCGGCAGCCAGTGCACCTCCACCTCCGCGGGGGCGTCGAGCTCCAGCACGTCGGCGGCGGTGGGCACCTCGATGAACACCTTGCCGTGCGCGGTGACCGGCAGGTCCTCCAGGATCGCGGCGATCGCCGGGGCGGCGGTCTCGTCGCCCGCGATGAGGAGTTCGGCCCCGTCGGGGGCGTGGAAGTCGACGCCGCCGGCGTTGCCGTCGAAGCGCGCGTCGGGTCCCAGGAGCAGCAGCTCGTCGCCGACCGCGACGGTCTGGAGCCAGCGCAGGGCCGGGCCGCAGTGCTCGTTCGCGCCGGCCTCGTGGATCACCATGTCGACGTCGACCTCGCCGAGCTCGGGACGGACGGCCCGCACGGTGTAAGTGCGGACCCCGCACTGCTCCTGCTCGGGCAGCGCCCGCAGCTCGGAGTACCAGCGCTCCGAGCGCGGCATCTTGTCGAAGCCGCACGCCGGGGCCGGGAAGATGAGCTTGAACCGCTGGTCGAATCCGTTGTCCGCGAAGTGGGGGAGGGTCGCGCCCGCGAAGGTCACCCGGAGGAAGGACGGACTCAGGCGCCGCAGCGCCCGCACCTCCGCGGGGAACAGGTCGAACGCCCGGACGGTCGTCTCGGCCGCCTGGGCCTGGGTCTGCGTCGCCACGCGCTGCTCCTCCTAGGAATAAGGTTTGCCTAACCTTATCCGACGGCCCGGCGTGCCGCCACCGTCCGGTGGCCCGCCCGTGCCATGATCGACCCATGCGCGGCTCCGACGATACGACCGAGCCCGGGTCCCGGCGGCTCGTCCACGTGGTGCGCCGGGGCCTGCCCGACAAGCGCCTGCGGTTCGCCGTCGTCGGCGTCCTCGCCCTGCTCCTGGTGGCGTTCACCGTGCTGTGGACCGTGCCGTGGTTCCAGGTGCGGCAGATCGAGGTCACGGGGACGACCGTGCTCGACCCGGCCGAGGTCCAGGCGCTCGGCCAAGGGGCCCTTGGGGATCCGCTGCTCGGCGCCGACCTCGACGCGCTGGCGTCCGCGGTCGCGGCGCTGGCGCCGGTGAAGTCGGTCGACGTCTCCCGCTCGTGGCCGGACGCGCTCCGCGTGGACGTCACGGAGCGAAAGCCGTATATGGCCGTTCCCACCGGAGAAGAGACTTTTCTCATGGTCGACTCCGAAGGTGTGGCATTCGACGAGTCCGATTCGCCTTCCGGTTCTGTGTGGATGGTCGAACTCGACGATCCGTCACCGGACGACCTCGCCACGGTGGAGACCCTCGCGGTGCTCCAGTCCCTCCCCGCGAAGCTCGCCGACGAGGTCGAACACGTCGAATCGCCGTCCCCCGCGGGGGTCACCCTGTTCCTCGACGATGGACGGACGGTCACGTGGGGCGACGGGTCCGAAGGCGAGCAGAAGGCCGAGGTGGTCGATCGATTGCTCGCGGTCGGGTACGAACATGTCGATGTCAGCGCACCAGATGCACCCACTGTGAGTTAGCGTTAAGGGGAGCGGGTGTTGCTTGCACCTCCCGTTCGTCGCACCCAGGGCCGCGAAGGGGAAGGAAGGCAGCCGCGATGACACCACCGCACAACTACCTCGCCGTCATCAAAGTCGTTGGAGTCGGAGGCGGCGGCGTCAATGCTGTCAACCGGATGATCGAGGCGGGCCTCAAGGGCGTCGAGTTCATCGCCATCAACACCGACGCCCAGGCGCTCCTCATGAGCGACGCCGACGTGAAGCTCGACGTCGGCCGGGAGCTGACGCGCGGCCTCGGCGCCGGCGCCAATCCCGAAGTGGGGGCGAAAGCCTGCGAAGACCACCGCGACGAGATCGAGGAGGTCCTCAAGGGAGCCGACATGGTCTTCGTGACCTGCGGCGAGGGCGGCGGCACCGGCACCGGCGGCGCCCCGGTCATCGCGAACATCGCCCGCAAGCTCGGCGCGCTCACGATCGGCGTGGTCACCCGGCCGTTCGCCTTCGAGGGCAAGCGCCGCCAGACCCAGGCCGTGTCGGGAATAGAGGATCTGCGGAACGAGTGCGACACGCTGATCGTCATCCCCAACGACCGCCTGCTCCACCTCGGCGACCGCTCCATCTCCATGATGGACGCCTTCCGCCTCGCCGACCAGGTGCTGCTCTCCGGTGTCCAGGGCATCACCGACCTCATCACCACGCCGGGACTCATCAACCTCGACTTCGCCGACGTCAAGAGCGTCATGAGCGGCGCGGGCTCGGCCCTCATGGGCATCGGCTCGGCGCGCGGTGAGAACCGCGCGGTCGAGGCGGCGCGCGCGGCGATCGAGTCGCCGCTGCTGGAGCAGAGCATGGAGGGCGCGCGCGGCGTGCTCCTGTCCATCGCGGGCGGTTCGGACCTCGGCCTGTTCGAGATCAACGACGCGGCCGAGCTCGTCTCCGACTGCGCGCACACCGACGCGAACATCATCTTCGGCGCCGTCATCGACGACGCCCTCGGCGAAGAGGCCCGGGTGACCGTCATCGCCGCCGGCTTCGACGTCGAGGACGAGACCGCCTTCGAACTGGCGCAGCCGACCCGGATCTCCGCCCTGCCCGAGCAGAAGCCGGAGCCGATCCGCGAGGCCAAGCCCGAGCCGGAGCGCGAGAGCGGCGGCGGCAAGGTCCTGTTCGACGACGTCGACGTCCCCTCGTTCCTGAAAGAGGGCTTCTAGCGGCGGCGCTCCGTCGGGTCCCGAGGACTCGGCGGACCGCCGCCCGCCCGCTCCACCTCCCCACGCCGAGGACCGCCTTGACTGCAGATGCGCGCCGAACCCGGTTGCGGGAGCGCCTGAACCGGACGCGCGAGTCCATCGCCGCCGCCTGCGCCGACGCGGGCCGCGACCCCGGATCGGTCCGGCTCGTCGTCGTCACCAAGACCTTCCCCGCCTCCGACGCGGCCGCGCTCTGCGGCCTCGGCCAGGCCGACCTGGGGGAGAACCGCGACCAGGAGGCCGCGCCGAAGGCCGCCGAACTCGCCTCACTGGGCCTGGACCCGGTGTGGCACTTCGTGGGACAGCTCCAGCGCAACAAGGCCCGCTCGGTCGCCGCGTACGCGCACTGGATCCACTCGGTCGACCGCGAACGCCTCGTGGACGCGCTCGATTCCGCGCTCACCCCGCACGGCCGCAACATGAACGCACTCGTTCAGGTGAGTCTCGACGGGGACACCTCGCGCGGCGGCGTCCCGGTCTCCGGGATCGCGCCGCTGGCCGAGCGGATCGCCGCGAGCGCGCACCTCGACCTCAAGGGCGTCATGGCCGTGGCGCCGCTCGGCTGGGAGCCCGCCAAAGCCTTTGCGCTGCTGAACGAGTGCTCAGCGGCGGTGCGGCGCGTCGAACCGGCCGCCGCCGAGGTCTCCGCCGGCATGAGCGGTGACTTCCGCGAGGCGGTCGCCGCTGGGACCACAATGGTCAGACTGGGCAGAAACGTCCTCGGCGAACGTGAGGCGATGGCGTAAGGTATACGGCAGTAAAGGGATCTATGCCGCGGCCGGTCATCGGCGAACCGCGGAAAAACACCTCCGTGTAAGGAGTCGGCGCTAGGATGAAGCCGCGTACCTGACTCAGCAGCAGGGGCGGCCCGAGGAGGGAGCAAGTTCGATGGGCGCGATGCGGAAGGCAGGCATCTGGCTCGGCCTCATCGAGGACGAGGAGGACCGCGGCTACAACGGTTTCGAGGAGAACGACGAGTTCGCCGAGGAGCCGGCGCCGACCCGTGTGCGCGGCGCGCAGCGGACGACCGGCCGGGTGGGCCGGACCGCCGAGGACCGTCGGACCGCCGACGACCGCCGCTCCGAGGAACGCAGCCCCGTCCGCCAGCTCAACCGCGGCTCCGGTTCGGTGACCCCCCTGACGCGCGACAACCTCGCCCTCGCCGAGCCGGCGATGGTCCGGCCGGTCCCGGCCGAGGAGGAGCCCCACGCGAACTACCGGATCACCACGCTCCACCCGACCACGTACAACGAGGCGCGCACCATCGGCGAGCGCTACCGCGACGGCACGCCCGTCATCATGAACCTGTCGGAGATGGAGGAGGCCGACGCGAAGCGCCTGGTCGACTTCGCGGCGGGGCTGATCTTCGGCACCCGGGGCTCCTTCGAGCGGGTCACCAACCGTGTGTTCCTGCTCTCCCCGCCCCACGTCCAGGTGACGGCGGAGGACAAGGCGAAGATCGCCGAGGGCGGGTTCTTCAGCCAGCCGTGACCGGGCGGATAGACTCCGTACCGTGAACCTGGCACTCCAGCTCGTCTACTTGGCGCTCTTCGCGTTCTACCTGTTCCTCCTGGCTCGCCTGGTGTGCAGCGTGGTGGTCCAGTTCTCCCGCCGCTGGGAGCCCGGCCCCCGGGCCGCGGCCCTGCTGGAGACGGTCTACAGCGTGACCGACCCTCCCCTGAAGGGGTTGAGGAAGGTGATACCCCCTCTCAGGCTTGGTACTGTATCGATTGATCTGGCGTTCCTGGCGCTGCTCCTGATCGTGTGGATCCTGATGGACTTCGTGATCGCGGGATTCATCTCCTGAGCAGCGCCGGGCAGGGTCGCACGGCACGGTTATCGTGTCGAGTGACCTTGCGCGCCAGGCGAACAGCTGAGAAGGAGTTTCGAATGCCGCTGACCCCAGCCGACGTTCACAACGTCACGTTCAAGAAACCCATGCTCGGAAAGCGCGGATACGACGAGGACGAGGTCGACGGCTTCCTCGACGAGGTCGAGCGCGAACTCGCTCGCCTCAGCGATGAGAACGGCGAACTTCGCGCGCAACTCGACTCCCTCCGCGCCGGTGCTCCCCCCGGAGCCGCCGACCACGCCGAGATGGCCGCCGCACTCGACCGGGTGCAGCGTGAGAAGCACAGCATGGAGCAGCAGCTCCAGGAGCTCGACGCCGAGCTGCACGAGATGCACCAGCAGATGGTGGCCGCGCAGCAGCAGGCGCAGCAGCTCCAGCAGGAACTGGCCCAGCGCGGCCCCCAGCAGGACGCGTCCGCGCCCGCCGGGGCCGGCGGCGAGCAGGAGGCCCTGCGCCTCCTCATGGTCGCCCAGCGCACCGCCGACGAGCACCTGGAGGACTCCCGCCGGGAGGCCGACACGCTCCTGAGCGAGGCGCAGCGCGAGGCCCAGTCGATGGTCTCCGAGGCGCAGCGCGAGTCGCAGACGATGGTCTCCCAGGCCCAGCGCGAGTCCAAGACCATGGTCACCGAGGCCCAGCGCGACGCCGAGACGATGGTCACCGAGGCCCGCACCCAGGCCGAGGACCTCGTGGGCCAGGCCCGCGACAAGGCCGAGCGCATGGAGATGGAGACCGAGGAGGAGCGCCAGAAGGTCATCGGCCAGCTGGAGGAGTCCCGCACCTCGCTGCTCCACAACATCGAGGAGCTCAAGACCTTCGAGCGCGAGTACCGCACCCGCCTCAAGCTCTACCTCGAGAGCCAGCTCCGCGACCTCAACGGCCAGCAGGGCCGCACGCAGGAGGAGGTCTTCGAGGAGGCCCAGCAGCGCGAGGCCGGCGGCGAGCGCACCGGCGCCCGGTCGGCGTTCGTGATGCAGGGCGGCCGCGGCTGACCCTCCCCGCCTCCCCGGGGACGCGTCGTGCCGAGGCAGGATCGCGCGAGCGACATTGGTACGCCTGCGGGCATAACCTGAACGGGGATCGCCTCGTTATCCATGGGTGAGCGGGTGAGGGCGCCGGTGCTCTGCGGAGCACCACCGGACGCCCTCACCACCGCCACCACCATGCGTTAACGATCCGCGGTCCCCTTCCAGGGGCCGCGTAGGACCGCGTGCGGGACCGCCACCCGCTCGCAGGGGAGGACTCGACGTGATCGTCAGCAGCCTGCTGATCCTCGTCATTGCGGCGGTCTTGCTGGTCATCGGCATGATCACCGGAAACGACCAGTTGCTGGTCTCGTCGATCTCGGCGAGCCTGGCCGCGGGGATCGCGCTCTACGCCGGCATCCGCGGGAGGGGCGCCAAGCGTCCGCGCATCGCCTCCCAGCGGACCGGCCGCACCGCCGCCGACGACGACACCCAGCAGTTCCGCCGGATCGGACTCGACGACACCCCCACCACCGAGCTGCCGCTCCTGGAGGGCAAGGTCTTCGAGTCCACGGACTACGCCGTCGACCGCGACCCGGAGCTGCGCTTCGAGGAGCCGCAGCGGCAGGGCGCCACGAGCCACCGGGCCCCCGAGTCCCTGGCCGACGAGCCCACCGAGCAGCGCATGTCCAGCGTCGAGGCCGCGGCCCTGATGCGCCTGGACACCGAGGTCGCCGTCGTCGACGGTCGGCCGCGGTTCCACCACACCGCGTGCGCGCACCTCACCGGCCGCGAGCACGAGCCGCTGCCGGTCGCCGAGGCCCTCGACCTGGGGTTCACGCCCTGCGGGATGTGCGAACCCGTCTCGCGACTGCTGATGGCGCCTGTCGGCGGCCGGTGAACGCTGACGCTCCGTCCGGGGGCAAGTTCCCGAAGTAATTGACCTAGTTGCAGGTCTTGCGTATCCTGTGTGCTTAATTGCGCGGCAGTACCCGCCTCGGCGGGGGCTGGCGCGCAATTGTCCTCGTTTCGACGAGGTCGTCAGGAGTACGCCAACTCGGGAGCCGCGATGCCGAACGCCCGACGCAGGGCTCAGCCGCGGCCCCGGCGTGCCCAGGCCCGACCGGAACCCGAGCCGACACACCCCTCCAGAGGCGCGTCATGAGTCCAGCAAAGAAGACCCAGCAGCAGGCCGCGAAGCAGGCGGCCGTGAAGAAAGCGCCCGTGAAGAAGGCCGCGGTCAAGAAAGCCGCAGTCAAAAAAGCCCCGGTCAAGAAGGCCGCGGTGAAGCAGACCGCCGAGGCCCCGGTGAAGAAGGCCGCCAAGAAGGCGGTCCGCAAGACCGCCAAGGCCGCCGAGCCCGCGCCGGCCGCCGCGCCCGCGGCCGAGGCCGAGGCCGACCACCAGCTCCGCACCGAGAGCGAGCAGGCCGAACTCCGGGCCGCCCTCAAGGAGCGGCTCGACGAGCTCGTCGCCGAGCAGCAGCGCTACCGCGACTCCATCGCCGTCGCCCAGCGCGAGCGCCTGAGCGACACCGCCGGGGACGACCAGATCGACTCCGGTTCCAAGACCGTCGAACACGAGCACGAAGTGGCCGTCGCGGGCGCCATCTCCGAGCGCATCCGCCAGGTCACCCACGCCCTCGAACGCATCGACGAGGGCGGATACGGCTTCTGTGAGAAGTGCGGCAAGCCCATCCCGGCGGCTCGTCTGGCCGCCTTCCCGTCGGCTACCCTCTGCGTCAGTTGCAAACAGCTGGAGGAGCGACGCTGAGCGAGGACACCCAGCCCGAGGCCGACGCCGGCCCCGGGCCCGACGACACCACCTCTGACAAGCCGCGGCGGCGGCCGGGCCTGACCCTGGCCGCCCTGCTCATAGCGGCCTTCGCCGTGGGCCTGGACCAGTGGACGAAGTACCTGGCCGAGGCCAACCTCGACCCCCACGAGCCCGTGCGGATCCTCGGCGGCCTCGTCTACCTGAGCCTGACGTGGAACTCCGGCGCCGCGTTCAGCCTCGGCACCGGCTACACCTGGATCTTCACCATCGTCGCCTCGGCGGTCGTGGTCTTCCTCGTGTTCCTCTCCCGCAGGATCGCCTACCCCATGTGGGCGGTCGCGATCGGCCTCGTCCTCGGCGGCGCGGCCGGGAACCTCGTCGACCGGTACTTCCGCGAGCCCGGGTTCGCCCACGGCCACGTCGTCGACTTCATCAGCGCCTTCAAGCCCTTCGGCGAGGCGTTCCCCATCTTCAACATCGCCGACTCGGCCCTGTGCTGCGGCGTGGTCCTCATCGTCCTGCTCGAACTCACCGGCCACGGCTTCTCGCCCGAGTCGCGCAGGCCGCAGCGCGAGAGCGAGGAGGCCGAGGCCGCATGAGCGACGTCGCCGCCCGCCAGACCCGCTCGCTGCCGGTCCCCGAGGGCTTCGAGGGCCAGCGGATCGACCAGGTGGTCTCCCGCCTCCTCGGGCTCTCGCGCACCGTCGCGGCCGAGCTCGTCGCCGCCGGGGACGTCACGCTCGACGGCGAGCCCTGCGCCACCAAGTCCGTGCGCGTCTCCGCCGGGTCCTGGCTCGAGGTCGTCCTCCCGCCGCCGCCCGAGGACGTGCGCGCCCGCACCGAGGAGCCCGTCGCGGGCCTCGACGTCGTCCACGACGACGACGACATCGTCGTGGTCGCCAAGCCCGTCGGCGTCGCCGCCCACCCGAGCCCGGGCTGGACCGGCCCGACCGTCACCGGCGGCCTCGCCGCCGCCGGGTACCGGATCTCCAGTCACGGCCCCGACGAGCGCCAGGGCATCGTCCACCGCCTCGACGTCGGCACCTCCGGCCTCATGGTCGTCGCCAAGAGCGAGCGGGCCTACTCCGAACTCAAGCGCGCCTTCAAGGAACGCAGAGTGTCGAAGCGGTACCGGGCCGTCGCGCAAGGCCACCCCGACCCGCTGTCGGGCACGGTCGACGCCCCCATCGGGCGCCACCCGCGCCACGACTACAAGTGGGCCGTGGTCGCCGACGGCAAGCCCAGCGTCACCCACTACGACACCATCGAGGTCTTCCCCGGCGCGTCCCTCATGGACCTCGGCCTGGAGACCGGCCGGACCCACCAGATCCGCGTCCACTTCTCCGCGCTCGGCCACCCGCTCGCCGGCGACCTCACCTACGGCGCCGACCCCGTGCTCGCCGAGCGACTGGGCCTGACCAGGCAGTGGCTGCACGCCTACCACCTCGAGTTCGTCCACCCCGGCACCGGCCGGACGGTCACCTTCACGAGTGATTACCCCGACGACCTCGCGACCGCGCTGGCGCGGTTGCGAGCGGACCAATAGGAAGCCACTAGACTGGTCCCAGGTGCTCGCCGCACCGTCGCAGCGGGCATGACGCACGCCTCACCCCCCGGGCCCGAACGGCCCGCGATTCGCAACGGGCCTTGAGGATTCGTTGTGTTCTAATAGTCGCGGGTGGTAATGGTGTCCGGTGGGTACGGCGAGGGAACGCGAGCGGCAGCGCTCGCGGACCGACCACCGCATCGGTCGAGAGGAGGTCGCACGTGAACACGCCCGACGCATGGAGCAACGACCGCAACAACGACGGCTCGCGCTGGCAGAAGCTCCTCGGACGCGGCCGCGGTCGCGCCGGAGGCGCCCAGCAGACCCCCACGCCGCCGCCCCGCGAGTCCTACCCGCCGTCGCCCCCCGTGGGGCCCCCGCCGGGACAGGCCCACTACTCGGTCCCGACCGCGGGCCGCCGCCCGCCGGTCGCGACGCAGACCCCGCCCAGCGCCGCGCAGCTGACCCGGCCGATGCCCCAGCAGGGCCTGCCGCCCCAGCCGCGGCAGCCGCAGCGCCAGGTCGAGCCCAGCCCGGTCGCGCTCCAGCGCCTGCGCCGCGACCTCGGCCGCAGCCGCGTCATCGCGTTCATCAACCCCAAGGGCGGCGTCCACAAGACCACCGCGACGGTGCTCTCGGCCGCCGCCATGGGCACGGCCCGCCAGGGCGGCGTCATCGCCTGGGACGACAACGAGCTCCGCGGCACCCTCGGCCTGCGCGCCGGGTCCGCCCGGCACGGGCGCACCATCCGCCACCTCGTGGAGCACCTCGACCAGGTCGAGGCCGCCGGCGTCCACCTGCCCGAGCACCTCGACGAGTTCCTGCGCCACTCCTCCGACGGCTCGTTCGACGTGCTCGCCGGCGACGAGGACCCCAAGCTCCAGCGCCGCCTCGACCCGACCACGGTCCTGCGCGTGCTCGACATCCTCACCCGCACGCACAACATCGTCTGCATCGACACCGGCAACAACGTCGAGTCCCCGAACTGGCGGACCGTCGTCTCCTCGGTCGACCGGCTCGTGGTCACCACGGTGCCCCGCGAGGACGCCGCGTTCTCCGCGGACTGGATGCTCGACCACCTCGAAGAGGGCGGCTACGGCAACCTCGTCAAGAACGCCGTGACGCTCCTGTCGATGCCCACGCCGAACCCCGGCCCGCTCCTGCACGACCTCCAGCGGCACTTCTCGCAGCGCACCCGCGCCTGCGCGGTCGTCCCGTACGACCCGTCGCTGGAGCCGGGCGCGAAGATCGAGTTCTCCGCGCTGCGCCCCGAGACCCGCGCCGCCTGGTTCGAGGCCGCCGCGACGATCGTGGACGGTCTGTAGCCGCCGCCTCCACCGCACATGCCGCCGGGCCCCGAGCCCGCTGTGGCAGGATTCCAGGCGTGACCGACGAAGCGACCCCGGAACCCGACCTCCGCACCGATCCGCACGCCGATCCTCACGTGTACGGCGGCCGCGGCGTCCGCGCGCGCTCGCAGCGGACCGTCGGCCGCGACCTGCTCGCCGCCGGCGTGCTCGCGGTGATCCTCACCGCGCTCGGGTTCCCGTACGCGATGCTGTGGCAGATCGTCACGCCCCGCGTCGAGTTCGTCGTCGTGGACGGCGGCTGGGTCTCCGTCGACACCTACCCCGAGGGCTACATCGAAGGCGACCTCATGTTCGCCGGGATCGGCCTGGCCCTGGGCATCGTCGCCGCCGTCGTCGCGTGGGCCGCGATGCGCGAGCGCCGCGGCCCGATCCTCCTCCTCGGCCTCGTCATCGGCTCGGTCGCGTGCCAGGTCGTGGCCTGGAAGATCGGCGCGAACGAGTGGCAGGACTTCTGGGACGCCGTCGAGCGCGCCCCGATCGGCGTGCACATGTGGCGCCCGCCGTCGGTCCTGTTCGTCGAACTCGACCCCGGCGCCGCCTGGCAGGCCCTGAAGGTCGGCGAACTCACAACGGCGCTCGGCTCGCTCCAACTCGGCGCGCTCGCCGTCACCGCCCTCGCCGCGACCTTCACTTACACCGTCTGCGCCGGTTGGTCACGTCGGCCCGGCCTTCGAACGGACGCTCCCGAATAGCGGTATGGCCTTTGACCTGGAATTGCGGGTGACTACGCTTGGGGCGTGCTCAGACGCATCGACCTTTCAGGAGAAATCGCCGGCTACCCGGTCCGCGCCCTGCGCGGGCTGATGCCGCGCCCCGAGCTCGACGTCAACGCGGCGCTGGCGCAGATCCAGCCGCTGATGGACGACATCGCGCATCGGGGGAAGGCCGCGGTCGTCGAGGCCGTCGAGCGCTTCGACGGCGTGCGCCTGGAGCACCTGCGCGTCCCCGAGTCCGCGATCAAGGCCGCCGTCGAGGGCCTCGCCCCTGAACTGCGCCGCGCGTACCTCACCTCGATCGAGCGGGTCCGCGCCGCGCACGAGGCCCAGCGCCTCCCCGACGTCGTCTCCGAGGTCGCCCCGGGCGGCACGGTCACCGAGCGGTACCTGCCGGTCGGCCGCGTCGGCCTCTACGCGCCCGGCGGCCTCGCCGTGCTCGCCTCCTCGGTCATCATGAACGCCGTCCCGGCACAGATCGCCGGCGTCGAGTCCATCGCCCTGTCGACCCCGGCCCAGAAGACCAACGGCGGCCTGCCCGACCAGGGCATCCTCGCCGTCGCCGGGCTCCTGGGCGTCGACGAGGTCTACGCCGTCGGCGGCCCCGCGGCCGTCGCCATGTTCACGTACGGGGCGGTGGCCGAAGACGGGACAGTCGAGTGCGAGCCGGTCGACATGATCACCGGGCCCGGGAACGTCTACGTCACCGCCGCCAAGCGCGCCGTGCGCGGCCTCGTCGGCACCGACGCCGAGGCCGGGACCACCGAGATCGCGATCATCGCCGACGCGGGGGCCGACCCGGTCCACGTCGCGGTCGACCTCATCAGCCAGGCCGAGCACGACCCGGCCGCCGCCTCGGTGCTCATCACCGACTCCGCGGCCCTCGCCGACGCCGTCGACGCCGAACTCGAGCGCCGCGCGCCGCAGGCCCGCCACGCCGACCGCGTGCTCACCGCGCTCAAGGGCGAGCAGTCGGGCACGATCCTCGTCGCCGACGTGGACGAGGCCGTCGCGGTCGCCGACGCCTACGCCGCCGAGCACCTGGAGGTCCAGACCGCGAACGCCCGCGAGGTGGCCCTGCGCGTGCGCAACGCCGGGGCGATCTTCGTCGGCGCGTACTCGCCGGTGTCCCTCGGCGACTACTGCGCCGGCTCGAACCACGTGCTGCCCACCGGCGGGTGCGCCCGCCACTCGGCCGGGCTCTCGGTCCACACGTTCCTGCGCGCGGTCCACGTCATCGACTACTCCCGCGAGGCCCTCGAAGCCGTCGCCGCCGACGTGGTGGTGTTCGCCGAGTCCGAGGACCTGCCCTCGCACGGCGAAGCGGTGTCCGCGAGGTTCGCGCCGTGAGCGAGATCGAGAACCTGCTCCGCGAGGACCTGCGCGGGCAGACGCCCTACGGCGCGCCCCAGCTCGACGTCCCGGTCCAATTGAACACCAACGAGAACGCGTTCGCCATCCCCGAGGACGTGGCGGCCGTGCTCGCCGAGTTCATCGGCCGGGAGCTGCGCGGCCTCAACCGCTACCCCGACCGCGACGCGGTCGCCCTGCGCCGGGACCTCGCCGCCTACCTCGGGCACGGCCTCACCGCCGACCACGTGTGGGCCGCCAACGGCTCCAACGAGATCCTCCAGCAGCTCCTCCAGGCGTTCGGCGGCCCCGGGCGCACCGTCCTCGGCTTCATGCCGTCGTACTCGATGCACCCGCTGCTCGCCCGCGGCACCGGCACGGCCTTCACCGACGCCGGACGCGAGGACGGCTACACGCTCAGCCCCGCGTACGTGCGCGACGCGATCACCGCCCACGACCCGGACCTGGTCTTCCTGGTGTCCCCGAACAACCCGACCGGGACCGCGCTCGACGCCGAGGTCGTCGAGGCCGCCTACGAGGCCGCGCGCGGCATCGTCGTCATCGACGAGGCGTACGCCGAGTTCGCCCGCGACCCCGCCTCCACGGCCCTGGGCCGCCTGGCGGGCCGCAAGCGCCTCGTCGTCACCCGGACGCTCTCGAAGGCGTTCGCGTTCGCCGGGGCCCGTGTCGGCTACCTCGCCGCCGACCCCGAACTGGTCGAGAAGCTGCTGCTGGTGCGCCTGCCCTACCACCTGTCGAGCCTCACGCAGGCCGCCGCCCGCGGCGCCCTCGCGTGCGCCCCGCAGCTCCAGGCCGAGGTCGACGAGCTCAAGCACCAGCGCGACCGCATCGTCAAGAACCTGCGCGCCAAGGGACTCCCCGTCGCCGACTCCGACGCGAACTTCGTCCTCGTCGGCGGCCTCGCGGACGCCGCGGCCGTGTGGCGGGCCGTCCTCGACCGGGGCGTCCTCATCCGCGACGTGGGCCTGCCCGGGCGCCTGCGCATCACCGCCGGGACCGAGGAGGAGACCACCGCGCTCCTCGACGCCTTCGACGCCGCCATGACCGACAGCCCCCAGCACTTCGCGACGCCCGCGGAGCCCAACGAGGAGAGCAAGTAAGTGAGCCGCACCGCGCACATCGTCCGCACCACCGGTGAGACCAGCGTCGACGTGTACGTCGACCTCGACGGCACCGACCGGGCCGTCGAGATCGCCACCGGCGTCGGCTTCTACGACCACATGCTCCACCAGCTCGGCAAGCACGGCGGGTTCGACCTCAAGATCGCCGTCAAGGGCGACCTCCACATCGACGCCCACCACACCATGGAGGACACCGCGATCGCGCTCGGCCAGGCGTTCGCCGAGGCCCTGGGCGACAAGGCCGGCGTGGTCCGCTTCGCCGACGCCTCCGTGCCGCTCGACGAGGTGCTCGCGCGCGCCGTGGTCGACCTCTCGGGCCGCCCGTACATGGTCCACGAGGAGCCGATGGACATCGCGCCGATGATCGGCACCGACTACCCCACCTCGATGACCCGCCACATCCTGGAGTCCTTCGCGTACCACGCGCGGATCTGCCTGCACGTCACCGTGCTCCGGTCCGCGAACCCCGGCCAGAAGCCCGACGCGCACCACGTCATCGAGGCCCAGTTCAAGGCCCTCGCGCGGGCCCTGAAGTCCGCCACCCGCATCGACGGCACCGACATCCCCTCCACCAAGGGGGTCCTGTGAACTGGGCCGGACCGATCCTGCTCATGGCCCTCGCCGGAATCCTCCTCGGCGGCGCGGTGAGCCTGCGCCGCAACGGCAGGCTCCCCGCGGCGGTCGTCACCGGGCTCCTCGCCGTCGCCGCCTTCGGCGGCGGCCTCTATCTCGTCTACGGGTAAGGGGGACAAGGTGACCAAGCCGACGGTGGCCCTGTTCGACTACGGCTCGGGGAACCTCCGGTCCGCGTTCCGCGCCCTGGAGCGCGCCGGCGCCGACACCACCCTGACCAGCGACCTCGACGCGGCCCGCCGCGCCGACGGCCTCGTGGTGCCCGGCGTGGGCGCCTACGCCGCCTGCATGGAGGGCGTCCTCAAGAGCGGCGTCGACGCCGTCATCCGCGAGCGCGTCGCGGCCGCCGCTCCCGTGCTCGGCATCTGCGTGGGCGAGCAGATCCTCTTCGAGGAGGGCATCGAGCACGGGGTCCGCACCCGCGGTGTGGGCGTCCTCGAAGGCCGAGTCGACCTCGTTGCGGCCGACCGCATCCCGCACATGGGCTGGAACACCGTCCGCGCCGACGAGGGCATGCGGCTCTTCGCGGGCATCGGGCCCGAGGAGCGGTTCTACTTCGTGCACTCCTACGCCGCCAAGGCCGTCCCGCCGGGCGCGAAGGCCGCGCTCACCGTGCACGGCGAGCCGTTCGTGGCCGCCGTCGAACGCGGCGCGCTGTCGGCCACCCAGTTCCACCCCGAGAAGTCCGGCGACGCCGGGTACGCACTGCTGTCCAACTGGATCAAGGATCTCTGACATGACCGAACTTCAGCTCCTGCCCGCCGTCGACGTCACCGGCGGCAAGGCCGTCCAGCTCGTCCAGGGCGTGGCCGGCTCGGGCAAGCAGTACGGCGACCCGCTGGAGGCGGCCCTCGAATGGCAGCGCCAGGGCGCCGAGTGGCTGCACCTGGTGGACCTCGACGCGGCGTTCGGGCGCGGCTCGAACCACGAGCTGCTGGCGAAGGTCGCGGGCCAGGTCGACATGCAGGTGGAGCTCTCGGGCGGCATCCGCGACGACGAGACCCTCACGCGCGCACTGGCAGCGGGGGTCCGGCGGGTGAACATCGGCACCGCGGCCCTGGAGGACCCGGAGTGGTGCGACCGGATCTGCGGCGAGTACGGCGACCGGGTCGCGATCGGCCTGGACGTCAAGGGCGGGCACCTGGCCGCGCGCGGCTGGACCCGCGAGGGCGGGGAGCTGTTCGCGACCCTGGAGCGCCTGGAGCGCGCCGGGTGCGCCCGGTACGTGGTGACCGACGTGAACAGCGACGGGATGCTCTCGGGCCCGAACCTCGACCTGCTGCGCAGCGTCTGCGAGGCCACCGACAAGCCGGTGATCGCCTCCGGCGGGGTGTCCTCGCTGGAGGACCTGCGGGCGCTGGCGGGCCTGACCGGGATCGGCGTCGAGGGCGCGATCGTGGGAACCGCGCTGTACGAGCGTAACTTCACCGTCGCTGAGGCGTTGAACCTGCTGAAGGGTATGTAGCTCAAGGGGAGGCGCGCATGGCACTGGTCGAACGGGTTCCGGAGACCGGGCCGTGGGCGCAGCTCTACGGGTATTCGCGCGCCGTGGCCGTGGGGCCGCTCGTGGTCACGAGCGCGTGCACCGCCGACGTCGAGGCGCGGCCGCACCTGCGGGAGGACCCCGCCGGGCAGGCCCGCGAGGCGTTCCGGACCGCGCTCGACGCGATGGTCCGCGCCGGTGCGGGCGTGTCGGACGTGGTGCGCTCCCGCCTCTATGTGACCGACCCGGCCCACGCCGACCCGGTGGGCCGGGTCCACGGCGAGTTCTTCGGCGTGGTCCTGCCGACCGCCACCGTCGTCATCGTTACCGGCCTCTTCCATCCGGGCCAGCTCGTGGCCGTGGAGCTGGAGGCGTTCCGCGCCTGGCGCGACATCGACTGAACGGCGCCGGAACGGCGATGCGGGATCGGCCGGGCGGCGCAGTCGCCCCGGCGCAGCGGCACAGCCGGCCCCGCCTCAACGGTGTCGGCGCTCGCCTGAACCGCGCTTCCGGCACTGATCCGGGTTCGCTGTCGGACCCCGCGGGCATCCTTGGAACCGGGGGGTTCCCCGATGCCCGAAATGTGCAGACACTCCCGTTCGATGCGCGATGATTCGGGGTGTTATGCCGTCTGGCGGCTTAACGACCGTTCAGTAGACTTGGACCCGAGCCGGACCATGGCTCACCGAGTCTCGCCAAAAGTGAGGTGTCACCGTGGACGCTCAAGAGATCGACGAAGGCCGCGAGCGCTGGGCCAAGCGCTACGCCTCCGCCGCCAAACGCGACGCCGACTTCACGACCCTGTCGGGTCTCGAAGTCGAGCCCGTCTACGGTCCACCCGAGGGCACCGGCGACCCGCGCATGGCCGGCATCGGCTGGCCCGGCGAGTTCCCCTACACCCGCGGGCTCTACCCGACCGGCTACCGCGGCCGGCAGTGGACGATCCGCCAGTTCTCCGGCTTCGGCAACGCCGAGCAGACCAACGCCCGCTACAAGATGCTCCTGGGCGCCGGGGGCGGCGGCCTCTCGGTCGCGTTCGACATGCCGACGCTCATGGGCCGCGACTCCGACGAGCCCGCGTCCCTCGGCGAGGTCGGCCACTGCGGCGTCGCCATCGACTCGACCGCCGACATGGACCGCCTCTTCGACGGCATCGACCTCGGCGGCGTCACCACCTCGATGACCATCTCCGGGCCCGCGGTCCCGATCTTCTGCATGTACCTGGCCGCCGCCGAGCGGCAGGGCGTCGACCTCTCCACCCTCGACGGCACGCTCCAGACCGACATCCACAAGGAGTACATCGCGCAGAAGGAGTGGCTGTTCCCGCCCGAGCCGCACCTGCGCCTCATCGGCGACCTCATGGCCTACTGCGCCGAGCACATCCCGCGCTACAAGCCCCTGTCGGTCTCCGGCTACCACATCCGCGAGGCCGGCTCCACTGCCGCGCAGGAGCTCGCGTTCACCCTCGCCGACGGATTCTCCTACGTGGAGCTCGGGCGCTCGCGCGGCCTCGACGTGGACGTGTTCGCGCCGGGCCTGTCGTTCTTCTTCGACGCCCACATCGACTTCTTCGAGGAGATCGCGAAGTTCCGCGCCGCCCGCCGCATCTGGGCCAAGTGGCTGCGCGACGTCTACGGCGCCCAGACCGAGCGCGCCCAGTGGCTCCGGTTCCACACCCAGACCGCCGGGGTCTCCCTGACCGCGCAGCAGCCGTACAACAACGTGGTGCGCACCGCCGTCGAAGCCCTCGCGGCCGTCATGGGCGGCACGAACTCCCTGCACACCAACGCCCTCGACGAGACGCTGGCGCTCCCGACCGACCAGGCCGCCGAGATCGCCCTGCGCACCCAGGCGGTCCTGCGCGACGAGACCGGCGTGACCAACGTCGCCGACCCGCTCGGCGGCTCCTGGTACGTCGAAGCGCTCACCGACCGGATCGAGGCCGAGGCCGAGGCCCTGTTCCTCCAGATCCTCGCCCTCGGCGGCACCCCCGCCGACGCCGGCGCCGACCCGGCCGCACTCGCCCGCGACGCCATGGCGAACGACGCCGACCGCCACGAGATCGGCCCGGTCACCTCCGGGATCCTCCGCGGCATCGAGGACGGCTGGTTCAACGCCCAGATCGCCGAGTCCGCGTTCACCTACCAGCGCCAGCTCGAAGACGGCACCAAGCACATCGTGGGTGTCACCGAACTCACCAGCACCGTCACCGCCGACCTGGAGATCCTGCGCGTCTCCGGCGACGTCGAGCACGGCCAGAACGCGCTCCTCGCCGAGCGCCGCTCGGGCCGCGACAACGCCGCCGTCGAACGCGCGCTGGCCGACATCGTCACGGCCGCACAGGGAACCGCGAACCTCATCGAGCCGATCCTCGCCGCCGCCCGCGCCGAGGCCACCCTCGGGGAGATCTGCGGGGCCCTGCGCGACGAGTGGGGCGAATACCGCGAGAATGCCGCCATTTGACCTGATAAACGGGAAATTCACACGTTCGGGATTGCCTTGACGCCCGCAACGTGCCTACGATGGGGGCGTCAAGTACCTATATGGGGCAACATGCTTCAAACCGATGTCCACAGGGGCAGGAGGGCGATCGCATGGGAGACAAGAAGACCGAACGCAAACGACAGGGTTCCGACGAGTACGGGCACCTGGCGCCGCTGTTCAGGGAGATGGCCTCGCTCGACGAGGCCGACCCCCGCCGGGCCGAGGTCCGGGAACAGTTGGTGACCGGGCACCTCCCGCTCGCCGAGCACATCGCGCAGCGATTCTCCGGCAAGGGGATCGCCAAGGACGACCTCGTGCAGGTCGCCTCCGTGGGCCTGATCCACGCGGTCGACCGGTTCGATCCCGACCACGGGACCGACTTCCTCTCGTACGCGGTCCCGACCGTCATGGGCGAGGTCCGCCGCCACTTCCGCGACACGAGCTGGCCGATGCGGGTGCCCCGGCGCCTCCAGGAGCTGCGGATCTCGCTGAACCGGGCGGGCGCGGAGCTCTCCCAGCGCCTCGGCCGGCCGCCGACCGACGCCGAGACGGCCGCCCACCTCGACATCACCGAGGCCGAGGTCCTGGAAGGGAACGAGGCGCGGCAGGCGTACCGGGCCGTCTCGCTCGACGAGGCGCCGTTCGCCGACGACGACCGCACCACGCTCGCCGACGCCGTGGGCGAGGAGGACACGGCCCTGGGCCTGGTGGACGACCACGAGTCCCTGGTGCCGCTCATCCAGGAGCTCCCCGAACGGGAGCAGAGGATCCTCGCCCTGCGCTACTTCGGCGACATGACGCAGACGCAGATCGCCGACGAGGTCGGCATCTCGCAGATGCACGTGTCGCGGCTCCTCCACCGCACGCTCGACGAGCTGCGCGAGGGCCTCGACCGGCCCCCCGAACCCGGGCCCTGACACGCCGAAGGGCGGCGGACCCTCCCGGACCCGCCGCCCCGGCCCCACTTCACGCGGGCGGCCTCACACGTCGCGGTTCCCGAGCGCGTCCCGGATGTGGTCCACGAGCCCGACCCCGGGCCCGATCACGAGGTTCGCCGGGGTCGAGTCCGGCGCGTGCGGATGCGGGCGCGTCGGCGCGTACGACTTCGCGGCCCGCACCTTGAAGCCCAGGTCCTGGAGCTCCTCGGCGTCGCAGGCCGCGGCGAGGCGCGGGAGCAGCCCGGCCTCCTCCTCGGCGCTGTGCGACCGCACTCCGGCGATGAGCCGCTCCAGGAGCGGCTCGAAGTCGAAGTCCGCGGGGCCGAGCGCGTCGAGGGCCTTCATGACCTCCTCGGCCTCGGCGTAGGCCGCCAACTCGCGCTCGACGACGGCCTCGCCGTCGTCGAAGCGGCGGCGGATCACCGGGTGCACGAACTGCTCCTGGACCACCGAGTGGCGGACCAGTTCGGCGATGACGTGGTCGACGAGCGCCTTGCGGCCCACGGGCTCGTCGGCGCTGGCCTCCAACTGCTGGAACGCGGACTCGAACGCGCGGTGGTCGGCCTCGATCACGCGGATCAGGTCGGTGTCCTCCTGGACGGTGTCCTGCTCCTCGGTGTCCTGCTCCGGCTGCGGGGAATCTGACTGGGGCATCGCTGCCTCCTTCGGGGTGTGGCGGGGCGTTGCTGGGTCGCTCGGGGGATTCGGTTCGGGAGGTGCCGGGCGCCGAAGGGCCGCCGCTCGCGCGGCGGCCGCTCCGGTGCTCCGGGTCAGGACCGGATGGACTCCACGAGGCCGCCGGTGACGGCCTCGGGCATCCGGTGCGAGACGTCGGCGAGCGCGATGATGCCCACCAGGCGGCCCTCGTCGATGACGGGGATGCGGTGGACCTGGTGCTCCTTCATCTTCGCGATGGTGACCTCCACGTCCTCGTTCGCGTCGGCGAGGACGAGGTGGCCCTGGGGCAGCCGGTCGACGGTGTACGCCTCGGCGTCCTCCCCGGCGGCCATGACGTTGATGACCAGGTCGCGGTCGGTGACCATGCCCTTGATCTTCTCGTCCTCCGCGCCGCAGATCGGCAGCGCGCCGACATTCAGCTGCACCATGAGGCGCGCCGCGTTGGCCGCGGAGTCGTCGCTCTTGACGCAGGTGCACCCGTTGTGCATGAGTTCGCGTGCGGTCGCCATGTGGCCCATCTCCTTCATCGGATCCACCCGAGTAGTGAACGTCCCTCGATCTTCTCCGGTTACCCGGCCGCCCGGGCCGTAAGCGCCGAATCAGGCCAGGAGCCGCTGCGCCGCGTGCACGATGGCCGCCGCGTCGATCCCCGCGGCCGCGAGCTGCTCGGCGGGCCCGGCCGAGCCGGGCATGCCGTGCACCGCGAGCTTCGTGAACCGCACGTTCGGGACCTTACCGGCGATCGCGTCGAGGACGGCGTCCCCGAGGCCGCCCACGGGCCGGTGGTCCTCGACGGTGAGCACCCGGCCGGTCTCGGCCGCGGCCCTCCGGATCGCCGCCGCGTCCAGCGGTTTCACCGAGTACGCGTCGATGACGCGCACGGCGACGCCGTCCTGCACCAGCTGCTCGGCCGCGAGCAGGCTCTCCGCGACGGTGATCCCGGCGGCCACGATCGTGATCCGGTCGTGCCGCGACCCCAGGAGCGTCTTCGAGCCGCCCACGGGGAACAGCTCGTCCTCCCGGTAGATCACCGGCGTGTCGGCGCGGGTGGTCCGCAGGTAGCTGATGCCCGGCAGGTCCGCCATCGTGGCCGTCAGGTGCGCGGCCTGGTTCGCGTCGCTCGGGTACAGCACGACGCTGCGCCACAGCGCCCGCATCATCGCGAGGTCCTCCAGGCCCATCTGGCTGGGGCCGTCGCGGCCGATCGACACGCCCGCATGGGAGCCGACGATCCGCAGGTCGGCGCCGCCGATCGCGGCCATGCGCAGGAAGTCGTGGGCGCGGGTGAGGAACGCCGCGAACGTCGCCGCGTACGGGATCCACCCCTGCGTCTGGAGGCCCGTCGCGGCGGCGACCATCTGCTGCTCGGCGATGTAGCACTCGACGAACCGGTTCGGGAACGCCTCGGCGAAGCCCGCGGTCCGGGTCGAGTCGCCCACCTCGGCGTCGAGGACGATCACGTCCGGTTCGGCCTCGCCGACCGCTTCGAGGCCCTTGCCGAACCCGTCGCGCGTGGCCGCGGCGATCCCGACCGGGAACGACGGCAGCACCAGCGGCATCGTCTGGCCGCGCTGGCGCGGCTCGGTGGACCTGGGCGGGCTCACGCGCACCGTGTTCGAGCGGACCCCGCCGAGCTCGACCACGGCCTTCTCCGGTTCGGGGAGCGGCCTGCCGTGCAGGCCCTCCTTGTCCTCGGCCGCCGCGACCCCCTTGCCCTTGCGGGTCTTCGCGAGGATCGCCGTCGGTCGGCCCTGCTCGGCCTCGGCCTCGGCGAGCGCCCGGTCGATCTCGGCCGGGTCGTGCCCGTCGATCTCGACGGTGTGCCAGCCGAAGCAGCCGATCCGCTTCGCGTACGCCGCCGTGTCCCATTCGTGCCTGGTCGGGCCGGTCTGCCCGAGGCGGTTGACGTCCACGATCGCGCACAGGTTCCCCAGGCCCAGATCGGAAGCCGCCGCGAACGCCTCCCACATCGAGCCCTCCGCGAGCTCACCGTCCCCGCACAGGACCCACACCCGCGCCGGCGAGCCGCCCAGCCTGGCGCCCAGCGCCATTCCGACCCCGACCGGCAGGCCCTGCCCGAGCGACCCGGTCGCGACGTCGACCCACGGCAGGCGCGGCGTCGGGTGCCCCTCCAGGTCCGAGCCCAGCCGCCGGTACGACATCAGGTGCTCCTCGTCGATCGCCCCGACCGCGAGGAGCATCGCGTACAGCAGCGGCGAGGCGTGGCCCTTGGAGAACACCAGCCGGTCGTTCCCGGCCCGGTGCGGATGCTCGAAGTCGTAGTGCAGATGCCCCGCCAGGAGGCCCGCCATCAGGTCGGCGGCCGACATGGACGAGGTCGGGTGTCCCGAACCCGCCCGCGCCGAGGCCCGCACCGCGTCCACCCGCAGCTGCTGGCCGAGCTCCACCAGGCCGGAGATCCGTTCGTCCATGACGCCCATCGCGTTCACTCCGTTCCCTGCTCAGACGAAACGGCTACCCGTCCGACACGGTGCGAAACCGCCCGAGGTTTCCCCGCCGCGGGGCCGGGAACCCGGAAGGCATCGGACCGGCCGACGACCGCGTGGAGGTGAGACGGCCATGCCGAAGGAGTGGACGAAGAAGGACGAGCGCAAGTACCGGCACATCCGGGACGGCGCCGAGGACCGCGGCGAGAGCGACGAGCGCGCCGAGGAGATCGCCGCCCGCACGGTGAACAAGCAGCGGGCGCGCGAGGGCAGGACCAAGACGGCCAGCCGCACGTCCACCGAGGACATGTCGTCCTCCAGGCGCGGCGGGCAGCGCTCGCACTCCGGCCCCAAGGGCCGCACGAAGGCGCAGCTCTACGAAGAGGCCCGCCGCAAGAACGTCGAAGGCCGGTCCAAGATGAACAAGGCCGAGCTCCTGCGCGCCGTCGAGCGCCGCAAGTGAGCCCGGGGGAGAGGTGAGACATGCAGGTTCGACACGAACCCGAGGCCGCGGCGATCCGCCGGGTGGAGCAGGACGGCGACTGGACGCGGCGCGACCGCCGCGACCGCGACGACCGCTCCGTCGGGCACCTCGTCGGCGACCTGACCACCGAGGTGGCGCACCTGGCGCGCGTCGAGGCCCAGCTCGCCGCCCGAGAGGTGACCGAGAAGGCCAAGCGCGGCGCCAAGGGCGGGGGCATGTTCGCCGCCGCGGGCGTGTTCGCCCTCTACGGCGGCGCGGCCTTCGCACTGGCGGCGGGCATCGCGCTCGCCCTGGTGTGGCCGGCGTGGCTGGCGGCGCTCGCCGTCGGCGTCGTCCTGTTCGCGATCGCGGGCATCGCGGCCCTGTCGGGCCGCTCGATGATCAAGCGCGCGATGCCGCCGGTCCCCGACGAGACCATGGAACGCGCCCGGGAGGACGCCCGGGCCCTGCGAGGAGGGATGGACCGATGACCTCGATGAACACGCAATCCGCGATGCCCCCCGGGACCGGCCTGGCGCCGCCCCCGGCCACCGGCATGCCCTACGACCCCGACGTCGACGTGGTGCGCCGCGACGAGGCCGCCGAGCTGGAGCACCGGCACGAGTGGGCCGAGCACGACGCGGGCGCCGACGAACCGGAGCACACCGCCACCACCGACGAGCTCAAGCGCGAGGCCGCGCAGGCCCGCGAGCACATCAACGACGCCGTCCTGGAACTGCGCGACCGCCTCGGGCTCAGCCCCGACGCCGCGACGGCCCACGGGCCGTTCGCGCCGGTGCGGCGCCACCCGTACACGGTGGTCGTCGCCGCGGCCGGCGCCGCGGCCACCGCGGTCGTGACCGTCGCGATCACGCGCGGCCACCGCAGGGCCGAGAAGCGCACCGCCCGCGACAACGCGAGGATCGCCGCGTCGAGCGCCGGGACGGCGCTCAAGCACGGCGGCGAGGCCCTGCGGCTCGCCGCGGGCGACGCCCTCAAGGGGACCAGCCGCGGCCGCAAGTCCGCGCGCAAGCAGCTCGACCGCGCCGCGGCCGCCGTCGGCACCGCCGCGGAACGGCTGCGCCCCCACACCAAGCGCCGCTCCAAGTTCCGCCGCCTCCTGCACCGTTAAACCCGGCGGACGCGCACCGTGCCCCCGGCGGCCATGGCCGCCGGGGGCACGGGCGTGCTGGGAGCCACCTCGGTCAGGTTTGGATCGGGCTGGATCTGATCGGCCCGGACCGGCCCGGATCGGATGCGGTGCGCTGCCGGGCGCTGCCGGGCGCTCCCGGCCGGGAGCGGTTCGCGGCTGCTGCTGGGAATGTGAACGGAGGGTCTGTGCAAAACGGACATCGATGGGCCCCCGGACTCAACCCTGCGCCTCGGGTCCGACAGTCGGGGGTCTGACGGAGCCTTCGGGGGAGCGGGACGTCGGTCACAGTGCGTCACCGCGGGGGTGCCGGGCGGGGCCGGCGGGGCCGCCGAACAGGGCGGCGTGTCCGCTTTCCGCGGCGGAACGCCTGACCGCCACTGGTACCGAACGTGCGAATGCGTTAGGTTGTTGGGGGTCCACCTGTGTGCAAGCGTCATCTGTCGTGCGCGCAGCCGGATCACTGCGCTTCACGGCGGGGGACTCCCCGCATGTGAACGGTCACTTCCGTTGAACGAGCATCCCCCAAGGAGGCCGCACATGACTGGCAGCGACAACGGTGCCGTTGCTATCGGGATCGACTTCGGCACGCTCTCCGGCCGCGCCGTCGTCGCGTCCGTAGCCGACGGCCGCGAACTCGCCAGCGCCGAGCACGTCTACGCCCACGGCGCCATCGAGGAGTCCCTCCCCGGCTCCGGCGTCCGCCTGCCGCGGAGCTGGGCGCTCCAGTCCCCGCAGGACTGGGTCGACGTCCTCAAGCACGCCGTCCCGGCCGCGCTGGCCGCCGCCGGCGTCAGCGCCGACCAGGTGATCGGCGTCGCGACCGACTTCACCGCGTGCACGATCCTCCCCACCACCGCCGATGGCACGCCGCTGTGCGAGCTCGACGAGTACCGCGAGCGCCCGCACGCGTGGCCGAAGCTGTGGAAGCACCACGCCGCCCAGGGCCAGGCCGACCGCATCAACGCGGTCGCCGCCGAGCGCGGCGAGTCGTGGCTCCCCCGCTACGGCGGCAAGATCTCCTCGGAGTGGGCCTACGCCAAGGGCCTCCAGCTCCTGGAGGAGGACCCCGAGCTGTACGCCCGCGCGGACCGCTGGATCGAGGCCGCCGACTGGATCATCTGGCAGCTCTGTGGCCGGGAGACCCGCAACTCCTGCACCGCCGGGTACAAGGGCATCGTCCAGGACGGGCAGCGCCCCTCCCGCGAGTACCTCGCGGCCCTGAACCCGGAGTTCGCCGACTTCAACGCCAAGATGGAGCACCCGCTCTCGGCGCTCGGCGACAAGGCCGGCGGGCTCACCGCGCAGGCCGCTGCGTGGACGGGCCTGAACGAGGGCACCGTGATCGCGGTCGGCAACGTCGACGCGCACGTCACCGCCGCCTCGGCGAAGGCCGTCGGGCCCGGCCGGATGGTGGCGATCATGGGCACCAGCACCTGCCACGTCGTCAACGGCGAGGAGCTGAAGGAGGCCCAGGGGATGTGCGGCGTGGTCCGCGACGGCATCACCAAGGGCCTGTGGGGCTACGAGGCCGGCCAGTCGGGCGTCGGCGACATCTTCGCGTGGTTCACCAAGAACGGCGTCCCGGCCGCCTACACCGAGGAGGCCGCGAAGCGCGGGATCTCCATCCACGAGTACCTCACCGACCTCGCCGCCGAGCAGCCCGTGGGCGCGCACGGCCTGGTCGCGCTCGACTGGCACTCGGGGAACCGCTCGGTCCTGGTCGACCACGCCCTGCACGGCGCGGTCCTGGGCCTGGGGCTCCAGACCAGGCCCGAGGAGATCTACCGCGCGCTGGTCGAGGCGACCGCGTTCGGCACCCGCATGATCGTGGAGACGCTGGTCAAGGCCGGGGTCCCGATCGAGGAGTTCGTGGCCGCGGGCGGGCTGCTGAAGAACCGGTGGCTCATGCAGACCTACGCCGACGTGCTGCGCATGCCGATCACGGTCCTCACCTCCGAGCAGGGCCCGGCCCTGGGTTCGGCGATCCACGCGGCCGTGGCCGCGGGCGCCTACCCGGACATCCACGCCGCCTCGGAGGCCATGGGCAAGGTCGAGCGGAACGCGTACGTGCCCGACCAGGCGCGCGCCGACGCGTACGACCGGCTGTACGCCGTCTACGAGGAGCTGCACGACCACTTCGGCCGTGGCGGCTCCCGCGCGCTGCACACGCTCAACGAGATCGCCACGGAGGCCGCGAAGTGACCTACACGTCCACGCCCGAGGTCCAGGAGATGAAGGCCCGCGTCTGCGCGCTCCACGCCGAGCTGCTGCGCTGGGGCCTGGTGACCTGGACCAGCGGGAACGTCTCGGGCCGCGTCCCGGGCACCGACCTCATCGTCATCAAGCCGAGCGGGGTCTCCTACGACGACCTGACGCCCGAGCTCATGGTCGTGACCGACCTCGACGGGAAGGTTCTCGAAGGCGACCTCGCGCCGTCCTCGGACGCCGAGAGCCACAACGAGGTCTACCGGCGCATGCCCGAGACCGGCGGGGTCGTCCACACGCACAGCCCGTACGCGACCGCGTGGGCCGCGCGCGCCGAGCCGATCCCGTGCGTGCTCACGGCGATGGCCGACGAGTTCGGCGGGGAGATCCCGCTGGGCCCGTTCGCGCTCATCGGCTCCGACGCGATCGGCAAGGGGATCGTGGAGACGCTCCGCGGCCACCGCTCCCCGGCGGTCATCATGCAGAACCACGGCGTCTTCACCATCGGCAAGGACCCGAAGTCGGCCGTGAAGGCGGCCGTGATGACCGAGGACGTGGCGCGCACGGTCCACATCTCGCGCCAGCTCGGCGAGCCCGTGCCGATCCCGCAGGCCGACATCGACCGGCTCTACGACCGCTACCAGAACGTCTACGGCCAGCAGCCGGCCCCGAAGGAGCAGTAGGAAGCAATGGGAAACAAAGAACTCTGGTTCGTCACCGGCAGCCAGCACCTGTACGGCCCCGAGGCGATCGAGCAGGTCGCGCAGAACTCGGCCGACATCGTGGCCGGCCTGGACGGCGCCGCCGCGATCCCGGTGACCGTGGTCGCGAAGCCGGTGCTGACCACGCCCGAGGAGATCCGGCGGGTCCTGCTGGAGGCGAACTCGTCCGACGAGTGCATCGGCGTGATCGCCTGGATGCACACGTTCTCGCCCTCGAAGATGTGGATCGCCGGGCTCGGCGCCCTCCAGAAGCCGCTGCTGCACCTGCACACGCAGCACAACCGCGACCTGCCGTGGGCCGACATCGACATGGACTTCATGAACCTGAACCAGGCCGCCCACGGCGACCGCGAGTTCGGGTACATGCTCACGCGCCTGCGCCACCGCCGCAAGACCGTCGTCGGCCACTGGGGCGACCCGAAGGTCCAGGAGCGCGTGGGCGGCTGGGCCCGCGCCGCCCTGGGCTGGAACGAGGTCCAGAACCTGAAGCTGGTCCGCTTCGGCGACAACATGCGGTACGTCGGCGTCACCGAGGGCGACAAGGTCGAGGCGCAGATCCGCCTCGGCGTCGAAGTGAACACGTACGGCGTCAACGAGCTGGTCGAACGCGTCGCGTCCATCGAGGACAAGGCCGTCGACGAGCTGGCCGCGGTCTACGAGGCCGACTACGACGTGGTCCCCGAGCTCCGCGCCGGCGGCGCCCGCCACGAGTCGCTGCGCGACGCGGCCCGCATCGAGCTGGGCCTGCGCTCGGTCCTGGAGGAGCACGGCGCGAAGGCGTTCACCGACACCTTCGAGGACCTCGGGAAGCTCAAGCAGCTCCCGGGCATCGCGGTGCAGCGCCTCATGGCCGACGGCTACGGCTTCGGCGGCGAGGGCGACTGGAAGACCGCGGTCCTGGTGCGCCTCATGAAGGTCATGGCGACCGGCCTCGACGGCGGCACGTCCTTCATGGAGGACTACACCTACAACCTCGGGTCCGAGACCCCGCAGATCCTCGGCGCGCACATGCTCGAAGTGTGCCCGACGATCGCGTCCGAGAAGCCCAAGGCGGAGATCCACCCGCTCGGCATCGGCGGCAAGGAGGACCCGGTCCGCCTGGTCTTCACCGCCCCGCCCGGCCCGGCCCTCATGGTCGGCCTGCTCGACCTCGGGACCCGGCTGCGCCTGGTCGCGAACGAGGTCGACGCGGTCGAGCCCGACGAGGACCTGCCGAACCTGCCGGTCGCGCGCGCCGTGTGGGTGCCGCGCCCGGACCTCCAGACCTCGGCCGAGGCGTGGCTGACCGCGGGCGGACCCCACCACACCTCGTTCACGCAGGCGTTCGGCCGCGAGGTCATGGAGGACTTCGCCGAGATCGCCGGCGTCGAGCTGGTGACCATCGACGGCGACACCAACGCCCGCGAGTTCAAGCAGGAGCTCCGCTGGAACCAGGTGTACCACCACCTCGAGGGCGGCATCTGAGCCCCTGAACAGGGACGACGTAGAGGAGGGCGGGCCCGCGGGCCCGCCCTTTTCGCATCCCTCCGGCGACGGACGCTGAATATTTGTTGTACAGGTCTTGTACAGGTACAGTACAGAGATGACCGCTGAATCAGCGGCGGCGCGGCCGCCCAAGAAGAGCACGCTCGTCGCCGAGTCCCTGCGCAGGGCCATCCTCACCGGCCGCTACCGCGACGGCCAGCTCCTCCCCGGCGAGCAGGAGCTCGCCCAGCGGTACGAGGTCAGCCGCGGCACCATCCGCAAGGTCCTCGCCCAGCTCGGCGAGGAGTCCCTCATCAACACCCGCACCGGCGTCGGCTCCTTCGTCTCCTTCGGCGGCCGGGCCCTCGACCAGCGCCTCGGCTGGGGCCGCGCGCTCGCCGGGGCCGAACTCGCCACCACCGTCCTGCGCGCCGAGATCATCGCCGACCCCGACCTCGCGGTGGGCGTCGGCGCCGCCTCCTCCCGCTTCCTCGCCCTCGACCGGGTCCGCGCCCTCCCCGACGGCACCCCCGTCTCGCTGGAACGCAGCCGCGTCCCCGCCGTCGGCGCGCTCGCGGCCGTCCCGCGCGACGGCCTCGTCGACGGCTCCCTCACCGCGACCCTCCGCGAAGCCGGACTCACCCCCGCCTCCGGCGAGCAGTGGGTCTCGGTGGCCGCGCTCGACCTCGACGACGCCGCCCACCTCGAACGCACCGCGGGCACCCTCTTCCTCCACTCCACCCGCCTCGTGCGGGACGCCGCCGGCGACTTCGTCGAGAAGGTCGTCTCCTGGCTCGACCCCGACCACTTCCGCGTCCACATCAGCTTCGGGGAGACCGCATGACCGGCGACGCACACGGCAGTGCAACCAAGAACGACACTGCATCCAAGAACGGCAGTGCAGGCCGGCACGGGACTGCTCACGGAAGCACCACCCACGACAGCACCACCCGCGACAGCACCGCCCACGACCGGGCTGTCCACGACCGTGCCCTGGGCGCGTTCGCCGGGCTCGCCCTCGGCGACGCCCTCGGCATGCCCACCCAGTCGATGTCCCCCCGCGAGATCGCCGAGGACTACGGCGACCTCGACGGCCTCGCCGCCGCCGGCCCGCGCCAGAGGATCGCCGCCGGGATGCCCGCCGGCAGCGTCACCGACGACACCGAGCAGGCCGTCCTCCTCGCCGAACTCCTCATCGAGCACGACGGGCACCTGCCCGCCGACGAGTTCGCGCGCCGCCTCCTCACCTGGGAGCGCGACATGATCGCGAAGGACTCCCTCGACCTCCTCGGGCCCTCCACGAAGGCCGCCCTCCAGCGCCTCCAGGACGGCGAGGACCCGGCCACCACCGGCCAGGGCGGGTCCACGAACGGCGCCGCGATGCGCGTGACGCCCGTCGGGATCGCCGTCCCGTTCGCGCCGCGCACGCCCTTCCTCGACGCCGTCCAGGACTCCGCGCGCATCACCCACAACTCCAGCCTCGGCCTCGCCGCCGCGGCCGCGGTCGGCGCGGCCGTCTCCGCCGCGATCGACGGCGCCACCGCCGCCGAAGCGGTCGCGATCGGCGCCGACTACGCCGACCTCGCCGAACGCCGCGCCCACTGGGCCGCCGGGGGCCGCATCGGGCCCCGCGTCCGCTGGGCCGCCGCGCTCCTCCGGGACACCGACCCCGCCGACCACGCCCGGCTCCTCATCGACCTCGTCGGCACCTCGGTCGCGGCCCAGGAGTCCGTCGTCGCGGCCCTCGCGCTCGCCGCCGCCTCCACCGACCCGTGGACGACCCTGCGCACCGCCGCCCGCGCCGGGGGCGACACCGACACCGTCGCGGCCATGGCCGGGGCCGTCCTCGGCGCCGTCCACGGCGCCGCCGCCTGGCCCGCCGACGCCCTCGCGGTCGTCCAGGACCGCAACCGCCTCGACCTCGCGTCCCTGTGCACCGGCCTCCTCGCCGTCCGCGAGCGCCGCCGGATCTGAACGCCCCCTCGCCCGTTCCATTCAACGAAGACTGGAGTCCGACCATGACCACCACCGACGCCGCCCCCGGCGGCTCGCTCACCGCGATCGAGCAGCGCGGCATCGAACCCGTGCCCGACGGGGAGCGCAACGGCAACGCCTTCCAGCTGTTCTGGGTGTGGTTCGCCGCCAACATCTCCGTCCTCGGCCTGCCGCTGGGCGCGACCCTGGTCGCGCTCGGCCTGAACATCTGGCAGGCCGTGGTCGTGGCCGCGATCGGCGCCTTCGGGTCGTTCGCGCTCGTCGGCATCGTGTCCGTCGCGGGCCGCCGCGGGGGCGCGCCCTCGATGACGCTCTCGCGCGCCGTGTTCGGCGTCCGCGGCAACGCCGGGCCCACGCTCGTGTCGCTCCTGTCGCGCCTGGGCTGGGAGACCGTCAACACCACGACCGCCGCGTTCGTGCTCCTCTCGCTGTTCTCCCTCGCCGCGGGGGAGGAGATCGCCGCCAAGGACGCGCCGGTGCTGACGCTCGTCGCGATCGGCCTGTTCGTGGTCTGCACGCTCCTGGTCTCCGGGCTCGGCCACGCCGCGATCCTCGTCATCCAGCGGTGGGCCACCTGGATCTTCGGCGCGCTCAACCTCGTCGTGGCCGCGTTCCTCATCGCCACCGTCGACTGGGACGCCGTCACCGCGACCGCCGCCGGGTCCTGGTCCGCGGTCCTCCTCGGCATCGGCACCATCGCCGCCGGCACCGGTATCGGCTGGGCCAACGCGGGCGCCGACATGGCCCGCTACCAGAAGACCTCCGTCAAGGCCGCGCACCTGGTCGCCTCCAGCGCCGCGGGCGCGGGCGTCCCGCTGCTGCTGCTCATCGCGCTCGGCTCGCTGCTGACGGCCGGGAGCCCCGACCTCGCGACCGCGCCCGACCCGGTCGCCGCGATCCGCGCGATGCTCCCGGCCGGGATGGCCGTGCCGTACCTCATCGCCGCGTTCGGCGGGCTGCTGCTCTCCAACCACCTGTCGGTGTACTCGGCGGGCCTGACGACGCTGACGCTCGGCGTGCGCATCAAGCGCGTGTACGCGGTCACGGTGGACGTGGTCGTCACGTTCCTCGGCTCGATCTACTTCATGCTCATCGCCGGGGACTTCTACGGGCCGTTCATCACCTTCATCTCGCTGCTGGCCGTCCCGATCACCGCGTGGCTCGGCGTGTTCCTCGTCGACATGCTCAAGCGCCGCACCTACGACCCGGCCGCGCTCATGGACGTGCGCCGCACCAGCGCGTACTGGTACCGCGGCGGCATCGAGCGGCGCGCCACCGGGGCCTGGCTGCTCGCGATCGTCCTCGGGTACGTGATGCGCGGCATCGGCCAGGACGGCATCGCGTGGATCGTCACCTTCGCGGCCGCCGCCGTGCTGTACTTCGCGCTGGGCGGCGCGAAGCCGGCCCGGAAGGAGCCCGTGGCATGAGCGGCCGCGTCGTCTACACCGGCAATGTGATCGTCGACATCGGACTCGCGATCGGCGCGATGCCCGAACCCGGGGGCGACGTGATCGCCTCCTCTTCGCAGATCACGGCGGGCGGCGGCTTCAACGCGATGACCGCCGCGGCTCGCGACGGCGCGCCGGTGCTGTATGCGGGGCAGTACGGGACGGGGCCGTTCGGGTCGATCGTGCGTGAGGCCCTGCACGGCTTCGCGGTCGCGGGGCCGGGCCTGAGCGACCTCGACAGCGGCTACAGCATCGTCCTCGTCGACGACAGCGCCGAGCGGACGTTCGTGACCTATGTGGGGGCGGAAGGCCAACTGCGCCTTGCGGACCTGCGACTAGTGTCTGTGGAAGTGGAAGACATTGTCGTGGTCTCGGGCTACGGCCTCGCCCACCCGGTGAACGCCGAGGCCCTGACCGCCTGGCTCCCGGGGCTTCCGGAGGCCCTGCGGGTCGTCCTCGACCCGTCCCCGCTGGTCGCCGACCTCCCGCCCGGCGTCCTCGGCGCGGCGCTGGCGCGCACGGACGTGCTCAGCGCCAACGCGAGGGAGACCCGCCTGCTGACCCCGGCCCTCGCCGACGCACCGCTCGCGGACCGCGCCGCCGCCCTGCGGCCGCGCCTGCGCCCCGGCGGCACCGTGATCGCCCGCGACAACAGCGAAGGCGCCTGGATCGCCGACGACCAGGGAGTCCGCCTCGTGCCCGGCTTCCAAGTGAACGCGGTCGACACCACCGGCGCCGGCGACGCCCACACGGGCGTCCTCGCCGCCGCCCTCCTCCGAGCCGACCCGATCGACACCGCAGTCCGCCGGGCCAACGCCGCCGCAGCCCTCGCGGTCACCAAACGCGGCCCGGCCACGGCGCCCGAAGCCGCCGAGACGGACCGGCTCCTCAACGCGCGTTAAAAGCTCAAGGTTGTAGACCATCCCGAGCCCCCACCCACCCAGAGGGGAACCGCAGTCTGGGGGCGAGCATTGCCGACGGGTCCGACAAGAACCGGTCGTTCAGGCGCCCTGAAGGCGGTTTTTCACCCGATCGGGGGTGAGGAGGGCGTCCCAGGCGATCTCGGCGGCGCCGGTGAGGGGGCCCGCGTCGCCCATGGTGCCCGGGAGGATCTGCGGGGGCGCGTCGCGGCGGAAGGCCATCAGGTTCTCGGCGCACGCCGACTCGATGAGGTCGCGGCGCAGCCGGATCAGGTCCAAGCCAAGCCCTGAGAGGCTGATCGCCTCGGGGTCGAGGGCGTTCGCCAAGGCGCCCAGGCCCTTGCCGAGCGCCGCGGCGTTCGCGTCGAGTGCGGCGGCGGCCTGCGGGTCGCCGTCCTCGGCGCGGCGCAGGATCTCGCGGGCGAAATCGCGGCCCTCGACGTAGCCGGGGCGGGCGCCGAAGCGGCGGACGAGGGCGTTCGCGCCCACGTCGAGGCTCCAGCACCCGCGCACGCCGCACATGCATTCGAGCGCGGACCCGGTGAGCGGCATGTGCCCGAACTCGCCCGCGATGCCGTGCGCGCCGCGCTGGGCGTCGCCGCGCAGGAGGAGCGTGCCGCCGATGTCGAAGTCGATGTGGAAGTGCATCGCGGTCCCCGTGCCGCGCAGCGCACCCCGCCGCGCCTCGGCGAGGCCGGCGAGGCGCGCGTCGTTGTCGACCAGGGTCTCGGGCCAGTCCGCGCCGATGAGGACGTCGAGGTCCACCTCGTCCCAGCCGAGGTGCGAGATGTGCAGGCGCCGCCCGTCGCGGATCGGCCCGGACGTGGCGAAGCCGACCACCGCGAGCCGGTCGGTCGCGTGCCGCTCGATCGCGGCCCGGATCTCGGTGAACGCGTGCGGGGTCCGGTCGTGCTCGCCCCCTTCGAGTTCGGTGATCGCGCCGCCGAGTTCGACCGAGGCGAGGGTCCAGGTGTCCTCGCGGAAGTCCACCGCGAACGCCAGGGGGCCTTCGGGATGCGGCACGAGCAGCGTGGTCGGCCTCCCGCGCCCGCCGGTCTCGGCCGGGACCTCGTGGAGGAGCCGGGCCTGTTCGAGCTCGCCGACGAGCGCGGCGGCGGTGTTGCGGCCGATGCCGAGGACTCGCGCGGCCTCGGCCCGGGTGAGCGGCACGGCCGCGTCGTGGACGGCGCGCAGGAGCCGGACCTGGTTGTGGGTCCTCAGGTCGGCGCTCGTCATCGTCTGCGGCATGGCTGGATTATGCCAGCCGCCCCGTATTTGTGCTTGCCGAGAACATAACTGTTGACGGCGACGGCCGGACCCTGTTATGTTCTCACCGAGAACAAAACTCCGCCGCGTCATGCGACCCGCCGCACCGCGGAGCAACGCATCGAGCAGCGCATCACGAAGCAGAGCATCACGAAGCAGAGCATCACGAAGCAACGCACCTCACCACGAACCGGGACCCCCATGTCTGACCCGCTCGCGCTCCGCCGCGCCCGCCTCGGCCTCCACGGGGCCTTCGCCACCTCCGGCTTCGTCATGGGCGCCTGGGCCGCCGCGCTCCCCGGCCTCGACGCCCGCCTCGGCCTCGGCGAAGCCCGGCTCGGGACCGCGCTCCTGCTCATCCAGCTCGTCGGCCTCGCCTCCATGGGCCTCGCCGGGCGCATCGCCGACCGCATCACCTCCCGCCGCCTCCTGCTGTGGACCGCCCCCGCCACCCAGCTCGTCCTCATCGCCCCCGCGCTCGCCCCGAACTACGCCACGCTCCTCGCCTGCGCCGCCCTCTACGGCGTCGGCGTCGGCTTCATCGAGGTCGGCATCAACGCCCACTCCGTCGAACTCGAGCAGCGCTACGGCCGCCCGATCATCTCCGCGTTCCACGGCCTGTGGAGCCTCGGCAGCGCCGCCGCCGGCGCCGCCACCTCCGTCGGCCTCGTCCTCGGCTTCGGGAACCAGGCCGTCCTCATCGCCGTCGCGGTCGTCAGCACCGCCGCCATGGCGGTCACCACCCGTCCGCTGCTGCCGCCCCGAGACACTGTGAGAGGTACTCCGACGGGCGGCGGCAGCGGCGCCCCCGCCACCGCGAAGATCGGCGCGGTCCTCCTCGCCGCGCTGTTCCTCCTCGGCCTCGGCGGCCACCTCGTCGAATCCGGCGCCATCGACTGGGCGAACCTCCACGCCGCCAACGTCCTCCGCGCCGACGACGCCCTCGCGCCCCTCTCCTACACCGTCTTCGCCGTCGCCATGACCGTCTTCCGCCTCCTCGGCGACCCCATCCGCGCCCGCCTCGGCCCCGGCCGCACCCTCCTGTGGGCCGGCGCCCTCGCCGTCCTCGGCTACGCCCTCGTCCTCGCCTCCGCCGCCGCGCCCGGCGGCGGCCTCCCGCTCGCCTGGACCGGCTGGGCCCTCGCCGGCACCGGCATCGCCGTCATGGTCCCCGTCCTGTTCAGCGCCATCGGCCAGGCCGGAGGCACGCCCTCGAACGTCGCCCTCATCTCCATGTCCGGCTCCACCGGCCTCCTCATCGGCCCCGCCGCCATCGGCTACCTCGCCGAAGGCACGGACCTGACGGTCGGACTCCTCGTCCCCGCCGGCCTCGCCGTGTTCATCGCCGTGGGCGGCCCGCTCACCATGCGCCGCCTGGCGCGACGGGCACCACACCCCGCGCCCGTCGCGCCCGCGCCCCCCGCTCACGTATAGTTGCCAGCGCACGAAGGGGAGTAGCTCCCAACGCTGCGGTCGACACACTGGCCCCGCGAGCGCACGAACGGCTCGCGAGCTCCGCGAGGAGCAGGCCCGGCCGCACGGCCTCGGTCCCCGGGGCGAGCGAGACCTTCGACCAAGGCCGTACGGCCGGGTCGAGGTCGCCGTGTCCCCTCCTCCCGGCCTGAACACTGGGAGGATCACCCGCAATGGAAGCACTGCTCATCGCCGCCGGCGTCGCCTTCGGCGCCATCTTCGTCGGCGAACTCGGCGACAAGAGCCAGCTCATGGCCCTCACCTTCGCCACGAAGTACCGCCTCCGCACCGTCGTCCTCGGACTCGTCATCGCCATCGGCGCGCTCATCGGGCTCTCCGTGGGCGTCGGCGCCGCCGTCGGCAACCTGCTGCCCACCGACTGGATCCGCCTCGCCGCCGCCGTGATGTTCATCGGCTTCGGCCTCTGGGGCCTGCGCGGCGGCCAGGACGACGAGGACGACGACGGCCCCGTCAAGGAGCGCCGCTCCGGCCTCCTCACCGTCATCACCGCCATGTTCCTCGCCGAGTTCGGCGACAAGACCATGATCATCGGCATGGGCCTGGGCTCCAGCTACAACGGCTGGGGCGTGTGGATCGGCGGCACCCTCGGCATGCTCGCCGCCGACCTCCTCGCGGTCTTCGCCGGCGCCTGGGTCGCCAAGCGCATCCCCGAGAAGGTCGTCCGCTACGTCTCCTCCGGGCTGTTCCTCGTCATCGGCGTCCTGCTGGGCGTCGAGGCCGTGACGGCGCTGGCGGGATAAGCTGGCGGTCATGCCGAAAACGGACGAGATCGTGGACACCGCCGTCATCTACACCGACGGGGCCTGCTCCGGCAACCCCGGCCCCGGCGGATGGGGCGTGTACTTCCAGTGGGGCGGCCACGAGAAGGAGCTGTACGGCTCCGACAAGGCCACCACCAACAACCGCATGGAGCTCATGGCCGCCATCCAGGCCCTGGAGTCCCTGAAGCGGCCCATGAAAGTGGTGCTGTACACCGACTCCTCGTACGTGCGCAACGGCATCATGACCTGGATGCACGGCTGGAAGCGCAACGGCTGGGTCAACTCCAAGAAGGAGCCGGTCAGGAACGCGGACCTGTGGCGGCGCCTCGACGAGGCCGCCGCCCGCCACGAGGTCGACTGGCGCTGGGTCAAGGGCCACGCCGGCGACCCCGGCAACGAGCGCGCCGACAAGCTCGCCTGCCAAGGCCGCGACGAGGCCGCCGGGCGCCGCTGAGCCCGGTCCCGGGCCGTGACCGACGGCCCACAGCGGGCCCGGCCCGCACCGCCGATCCCAGATGAGAATGGAATGATCACCACCATGAGCGACCAGGTACCGTCCCGCTTCTCCGGAGGCGTCGACCTCAGCACCCTCGCCGCCGCCGCGCAGGCGCAGCAGGCATCGGCCCAGGCCGCGCCCGGCGGCGCGGGCGTCCTCGCGATCGACGTCACCGACGCCACTGTCCAGACCGAGGTCCTGGAGCGCTCGCTCGACGCGCTCGTGGTCGTCGCGTTCTGGGCCGACCAGGTCCCCGAGAGCCTCCAGGTCCGCGACGTCCTCGGCCGGCTCGCCGGCGAGGCGGGCGGCGCGTGGGTGTACGCCCGCGCCGACGTCCTGGAGAACCAGCAGCTCGCCGCCGCGCTCCAGCTCCAGGCCCTCCCGGCCGTCGTGGCCCTCGCCCAGGGCCGCCCGCTCGACCTGCTCCAGGGCCCGCAGTCCGAGCAGGCCCTGCGCCAGTGGATCGGGCGCATCACCCAGGCCGCGGGGCTCGACGTCCCGCAGCCGGCCGACCCGGAGCTCGCGAACGCCGAGAACCTCATGGTCGAAGGCGAACTCGACGCCGCCGAGGCCGCCTACGACAAGTACCTCAAGAACCACCCGGCGTCCGGCGAGGCCGAGGCCGGGATCGCGCAGGTGCGCATGCTCCGTCGCGTCGGTACCGTGCCCGACAACGCGATCGAGCTCGCCGACGCCGCCCCGGACGACATCGACGCGGCCCTCGCCGCGGCCGACGTCCAGCTCCTGTCGGGCCAGGCCGAGGCCGCCTACGACCGCCTCATCAAGCTGGTGGCCAAGAACTTCGGCGAGGAGCGCGAGCGCGTCCGCAAGCGCCTCGTGGAGCTGTTCACCGTCGCGGGCGCCGACGACCCCGCCGTGGGCAAGGCCCGCCGCAAACTCAGCGCCGTCCTCTTCTAACGCCGGAATACAAGCGCCACAATCGAATTCGGACCTCCGCGGCAATTCCCGGCCGCGGAGGTCCGTCCTTTCGGAGGAGGTAGATCACCTGGTGCCGCGGCGTTCCCTGTGCCAAGCTAGCGGGACAGCGTAATGGTGGGAGGTGAGCGGTGCCGGCGACTCGGACGAGACGCGTGGCCGTCCTCGACGCGCCCTCGAACCTCGGCCTCCGGCCGCCCACCCCGCACACCGTCCCCGGCGCCGCGAAAGCCCCTGGGGCCCTTCGGGACCACCGGCTCGTCTCGCGTCTGAACGCCCTCGACGCCGGCTGCCTCACCCCGCCGCGCTTCGACGCCTCCCCCTGGCGCCCCGGCGACGGCGTCGGCCAGGCCAAGGCCATCGCCGAGTACACGCGGCGCCTCGCCGACCGCGTCGAGCGCCTGTGGCAGGAGCGGCGCTTCCCGCTCGTCCTCGGCGGCGACTGCTCGATCCTCCTCGGCTCGGCCCTCGCCGCCCGCCGCCGCACCGAGCGCGACCGCAAGGCCCGCGGCCTCGTCTTCATCGACGCCCACTCCGACTTCCGCCACCCCGGGAACTCCCAGTACGTCGGCGCCGCCGCCGCCGAAGAGCTCGCGCTCGCCACCGGCCGCGGCCAGCCCGACCTCACCGACATCGGCGGCCTGCGCCCCTACGTCGACACCGACCACCTGGTCATGCTCGGCCTGCGCGCCGACGACCCCCACCGGGTCGAACTGGAGGCCACCGGGATCGCGCTGCGCACCGTCCCGGCCCTGCGCGCCGGGGGCGTCGGCCGCAGCGCCGAATGGGCCCTCGACGCGCTCGGCGAGGTCGCCACGTTCTGGCTCCACGTCGACGTCGACGTCCTCGACCCCTCGGTCATGCCCGCTGTCGACGGCCCCGCGCCCGGCGGGATCTCCCTGGGCGAACTCAGCCAGATCGTCGCCACCTGCGCCGCCGACGACCGTTGCTCCGGCATGGACCTCACCGTCTTCGACCCCGACTACGACCCCGACGGCGAGTACGCGAAGGCCCTCACCGACCTCCTGGTGGAAGCCCTGCAATAGCGCTGTCGAAGCCCTTCAGTAGCGCGTTCCCAGCGCCCTCCTCCAGGCGCCAATCGCGCGAAACCCCTGAACCGCGGCCCCGATTCCGGTACTGCTGGTAGGTGCACCCGGAGGAGGAGCGCCCATGGCACCGACCGCGACGCACCGCAGGCGCTGGACCCTCGCCGCCGCCGGAGTGCTCGTGTTCGCCGCGCTCGCCGCCCTCGCGGTGGTCCTCATCGCCCGCGCCGCCGCGCCCGAACCCGTGTACATCGCCGTCGCCGGCGACCTCGGCGGCGACGACACCACCCGGATCGAGACCGACCTGCTCCCGGGCGTGCGCCTCGCCGTCGACCGCCTCAACGACGCGGGCGGCATCGCGGGCCGCACCGTCGAGATCCTCGCCTACGACGACGGCGGCGACCCGCTCGAGGCCAAGCGCAACGCCGAGGCGATCGCCGCCGACGGCCGCGCGCTCGCCGTCATCGGCCACACCACCACCGACCCGTCCATCGCCGCGTCCCCGGTCTACGCCGCCGGCGGCATCCCCGCGATCAGCCCCTCCGCCACCGGCGACGACCTCACCGCGGACCGGCCCTGGTACTTCCAGGGGATCTTCGACAACACGCAGCAGGGCGCCTTCCTCGCCGCCTACGTGGAGGCCGTCCTCGGGCTCGACCGGGCCACGATCGTGTGGGGCGACGACCGGTACGGCAGCGACGTCCACGGCGGCTTCACCTCCGCGTTCACCGGGACCGCCACCGACACCGCGATCGACCTCGCCGGGGACACCGACGCCGCGCTCGACGCCGCCGCCGCCGCGATCGCCGCCGACCCCGACCGCGGCGCGATCGTCCTGGGCCTGCGGCCCGACACCGCCGGGCGGCTCATCCCGGCACTGCGCGCCGCCGGGGTCACCGAGCCGGTCATCGGCGGCGACAAGCTCAGCTCCGAGGCGTTCACCGCCGAGGTCCACGACGCGCTCACCGCGGGCGGCGCCGACGAGGCCGCGCTGGCCGCGCCCGTGTACGCGACCGCGCCGGTGCTCACCGACTCGCTCTCCGGTGGGGCGCTGGAGTTCTTGCTCGCGTTCGTGCGCACCCACGGGTACGTCCCGGACTGGCCCGCCGTCACCGGCAGCGACGCCGTCACGCTCATCGCCCGCGGCCTCGCGGGGGCGAGCCTCGAACCGGGCGACCGCGCTGCCGACCGCGAGCTCCTGCGCGACGCGTGGGCCGCGACCGACTCGCCCGAGACCGCGGTCGCGGGCCTGACCGGGCCGCTGTACTTCGACGACCGGACGCTGGTGCGGCCGGTCCGCATGGGCGTCTTCAGCGGGACCCGCCCGGTCTCGGCGCCGGTGCAGCTCGTCCCGTACGAGCCCGTCGCCGGGCGGGAACTGGCCGCCGACGGCACCGTGGTCGAGTTCGAGGAGGAGGTCCTCGTCCCGTCCCAGATCGTCAGCACCGGCGTGAACATCAACGAGATCCGCGACCTCGACACGCAGGCGGGGACGTTCTCGGCGGACATGTTCATATGGTTCAACTACACCGGCGGCGACGACGTGCTCGACGTGTGGTTCCCCAACTCCGCCGACAAGAGCCTGTCGCTCGGGGACCCGTTGGAGGCCAAGCAGGTCGGGGAGAGGAAGTACCGGCTGTACCACGTGGAGGGGACCTTCAAGGCGGAGCTGGAGTTCCGGCGGTTCCCGTTCGACGTGCAGCACCTGCCGATCGTGCTCCAGAACCGGACCCTGCCCGACAGCAGCGTGGTCTACGTCCTCGACGCCGCCGTGCGCGCCCAGTCCCAGGCCGAGCGGCTGGCGAGCGCGGGCGACGCGAGCGCGACGATCGACCGTATCCCGAACTGGCGGGTCGACCAGGCGCTGTTCACCGCCGAGACCGTCGGCACCACCGCGAACATGGGCGACCCGAGCGCGGACGCGGCGGGCGGGCTCTACTACAGCCAGTTCGTGACCGACCTCCAGGTGCGGCGGGACGTGGGCGGGTTCCTGGTGAAGAACCTGCTGCCGCTGTGCCTGCTGGTGATGGCGACGTACGTGTCGCTGTTCCTCGGGTACGACGCGGTGACCTCGCGGGTGTCGATGGCGATCACCGGCATCCTCTCCAGCGCCGTCATGCTCAACTCGGTCACCGGGGTGCTCCCGGCGATCAGCTACACCGTGGCGATCGAGTGGCTGTACTACCTGTTCATCCTGATCTGCGTGGGCCTGCTGGTGATCGACCTCGTCGGCTCCTCCTGGGCCGCGAAGGGCCGCAAGCGGCGCCTGAAGTGGCTCACGATCGGCTCCCGGATCGCCTATCCCGCGGTGGTCGTCGGTGCGGCGCTGACCTACTGGATCGTCTTCGCCTGACCTGTGCGGATAAATGTGTTGGCCTTTCGCTCTCGCGCATAGGAACATGGACAGCGCAACCGGGCCCGTTGTCCACAGTGTACCCTTCGAGAGGAGCCCCTCATGTCATTCACCGACCTCGAGTCCAAGGCGGCTCCGATCCGCCTGTGGGGCGACGTCGACGCCGTCGAGCCCCAGGCGAAGGGCCAGCTGTACAACATCGCGAAGCTCCCATGGGTGCACGGCGTGGCGGTCATGCCCGACGTCCACTACGGGATCGGCGCGACGGTCGGCTCGGTCATCGCGATGCGCGGCGCGGTCTCCCCGGCCGCGGTCGGGGTCGACATCGGTTGCGGCATGACCGCGCAGCGGACGTCGCTGACCGCCGAGGACCTGCCCGACGACCTGGGGCACCTGCGTTCGAAGATCGAGGCCGCGATCCCGGTCGGCCAGGCGATGCACAAGAGCTCGGTCGACACCGGCCACCTCAAGACCGGCCTGCACGGCTGGCACGAGTTCTGGTCCGGCTTCGGCGAGCTCGCCCAGTCCCCGGCCCGCCGGGCCGAGGCGAAGGCGGCGAAGCAGCTCGGCACGCTGGGCGGCGGCAACCACTTCATCGAAGTATGCCTATCTGACGATGGGCAGGTGTGGCTCATGCTCCACTCCGGCTCCCGGTACATCGGCAACGCCCTCGCCCAGCACCACATCGAGAAGGCCAAGGGTCTGCCGCACAACACGGACCTGCCCGACCCCGACCTCGCGGTGTTCATCGCCGACACGCCCCAGATGGAGGCGTACCGGCGCGACCTGTTCTGGGCGCAGGAGTACGCCCGCCGCAACCGGGCCGTCATGATGGCGCTGCTGCGCCAGGTCGTCAAGAAGAAGTTCCAGAGGGCCCGCTTCGAACCCGAGATCTCCGTCCACCACAACTACGTCGCGGAGGAGACCCACGACGGCCTGGAGCTCCTGGTGACCCGCAAGGGCGCCATCCGGGCCGGGCTGGGGGACATGGGGATCATCCCCGGGTCGATGGGCGCTTCGAGCTTCATCGTGCGCGGCCTCGGCAACGGCGCCGCCTACGAGTCCGCGTCGCACGGCGCCGGCCGCAGGATGAGCCGCACCGCCGCCCGCAAGCGGTTCACGGCCGAGGACCTCATCGCCCAGACCGAGGGCGTCGAGTGCCGCAAGGACCCCGGCGTCATCGACGAGATCCCCGGCGCCTACAAGGACATCGACGAGGTCATGGCCGCCCAGTCCGACCTCGTGGAGATCACCGCCCGCCTCCGCCAGGTCGTCTGCGTCAAGGGCTGAACGCCGATGAGAGGGCCGGACGCGTGTCGCGTCCGGCCCCAGTCGCCCGGCCGGGCCGATCGGGTGGGGTTGGGGGGACGTTCGGTCAGAGGGACGGTTCGGGGGCAGCGGGTTCGGTGGTGGCGAAATAGACTCGGTGCGACCGCCCCGAATACTGTGAGAGCAACTGCATGAGCGAAACCCCCGCCGCCGAGCCCGGGCCTGCTGAGGAGTCCGCGCCCCCGCCGGTCACCATGCATCCGCCGCCGTCGGTCGTCTACGTCCCTTACCCCGTGTACCCGGTGCTTCCCCAGGGCCGCATGCCTCTCGGGCCGCAGAACGGGATGGGGACGGCCGCGCTGGTGCTGGGGATCTGCGGTGTCGTGACGAGCTGGATGCCGTACCTGTGCTGCCTGGGGGTGGTCGCGGGCGTGCTCGCGATCGTGTTCGGCGGCATCGGGCTCGGGAAGGCCGAGCGCGGTGAGGCCACCAATCGCAGTTCGGCGCTCGGCGGGCTGATCTCGGGCGTCGCCGCGGTGGCGATCGCCGCGCTCATCAGCGTCGCGATCGGGTTGCTCTGACGGAGGTCAGCGCTCCGTTTCGAGGACCGCCTTGTACGGGGCGAGAAGGCCGACGGCCTTGTCGAGGGCTCCCGATTCGAGCCAGAGGTCGTGCCATTCGTTGTCGACGGGGTTCTCGGTGACGCGTTTGAGGGTGCGGCGCGCGAGGTCGCGGAGGTCGTCGGCGTCGAACGGGTGGGCGGCGAGGAGTTCGGTGATGCGCTCGGAAGGGGCGGGGGCGCCGAGGCGGACCGCGGTGAGGACCGCCGCGCCGACCGCGCCCTGGGCCTCGGGGTTCTCGACGTAGTCGAGGACCACCAGGACTTCGAGCATCGCGGCTTCGAGCCGCTCGGTGTTCGCGGCGGCGTCGTCGCCGAGTTCGGCGATGCGGTCCCAGGCGCCGTCGTTGTCGAACGGTCCGTAATCCCAAGCGCCCATCGGCTCTGCTCCTTCGCGGTGAGTGGTGACGCGATCGTATGCGCCGCCTGTGACAGTCCCCGAAAACCGGTGTCGCCGGCGGAGGCCGGGCCTTTAGGCTCGCGGCGTGGACTACACCGAATTCGCCGACCTGGATCACCGCGCCGTCGCCGGGCGCCTGCTCGCTGATGGATGGAACGTCTGCGGCATCGGGGACTGGGCCTACGTCTGGCGCTCGCCGGACGGTCGCCTCGTCGCCCGCGTGTGCGCCTTCGAGCCCGGGTACGGCGTCTTCGTCGAGTTGTGCCGCAAGCTCTCCGGGCACCCCATGCTGCCCCGCGTCGACTTCGACGCCGAGTTGAGAGGCGGCGGGCGGGTCACGGTGATGGAGGCGCTCATGCCCGCCTCCGACGAGGAGCGCGCGACCGTCACCGAGCGGTGGGACGCCGCTGAATCCGGCGATCCGGTCGCCGCCGTGCGCTCGGAGGCCGAGCGGTTGAACGCCGCAGCGGCCCAGTCGATCCCGTTCTGGGGCGGGCTCGACCGGAACCCCGGCAACGTCATGCGGCGCGCCGACGGCGGTCTCGTGCTCGTGGACCTGTTCTTCGCGGAGGGGCGCGACATCTACCGGGCCCTGACGGAGGACCCGGAGCGGGTCGCCGCCGCGTTCCCCGCCGATGAGCGGGTCTTCATCTGCGAGATCGCCGCGCTCGCCCGGCAGTCCTCACCGGAGGAGCTCGCCGCCCTGCGCGCCGCCGCCGCGTCCATCGCCTAGGCCGCGCGGCCGGTCCTCCAGCACCACGCCGCTATGCCCACCCGGTTCGCGGCGCCGAGCTTCGCCTGGATGTTCGCCACGTGCGTCTTCACGGTGCCCACCGAGATGAACAGCTCGGCGGCGATGTCCGCGTTGGTCCGCCCGTGCGCCACCAGCCGGGCCAGTTCGGTCTCGCGGGGTGTGAGCGGGTTCGGTTCCGCGCGTTCGGGTCTCGCGGGCGCGAGGTGTTCGAGGAGCCGCACCGTGACGGCCGGGCTGATGAGCGATTCGCCCGCGACGGCGGCCCGCACCGCCTCGGCGAGGAGCGCCGGGCCCGAGCGCTTCAGGATGAACCCGCAGGCGCCGGCCCGGAGCGCGGCGTGGACGTACTTGTCGTTGTCGAACGTGGTGACCACGACGACCCGGACCGGGCCGTCCGCGAGGAGCCGCGTCGCGTCGAGCCCGTCGAGCCGGGGCATCCGGACGTCGACCAGCGCCACGTCGGGCCGCAGCGACCGGGCCAGCGCCACCGCCTGCACCCCGTCGGCCGCCTCGCCCACCACGGTCATGTCCTCGTGCACGTCGATGAGGCGCCGCAGCCCGCGCCGGACGGTGTCCTGGTCGTCGGCGATGAGGACCCGGATCACGCGGCCTCCCGCGCGAGCGGCAGGGTCGCCTCGACCGCCCAGCCGCCGGACGCCGGCCCGGCGTCGAGCGCCCCGCCGAGGGCCTCCACCCGGGCGGCGAGGGCGGCCAGGCCGGTCCCGCCGTGGCCGGCGAGCCGCGGCAGCCGGTGCCGCCCGCTCCCCGTGCCCGCATCCGCGACCCGGACCCGCAGCGCGGCGCCCTCGACGGTCAGCCCGACCTCCACTCCCGTGGCGTTCGGGGCGTGCCGCCGCACGTTCGTCAGAGCCTCGGCCACCAGCCGGTAGAGGGCGTCCCCCGCTTCGCGCGAGACGCGTTGGGCCGCATCGGGGTCGAAGTCGAGGCGGACCGGGATCCGCGCGGTGCCCTCGAAGCGCCGCACCAGGTCCGGGACGTCGGCCGCGCCGTGCGTGCGGGTGCCGGGCGCGTCGGCGCCGCGGAGGACGCTCACGGTCCGGTCCATCGCGGCGAGGGCGTCGAGGCCGGCGCGTTCGATGCGTTCGAGCGCTTCGGGGGCCTGCGCGGGGTCGCCCTCGGCGCGGGTGGCCTGCGCGTCGAGGACGATGCCGGTGACGTCGTGCGCGACCAGGTCGTGCAGGTCCCCGGCGAGTGCGAGCCGTTCGTCGCGCCGCGCCGCGGCGAGGGTGCGCGCCCGGCGGGCGGCGGCGAGGCGCCGGATCGCGCCGACGCCGATCGCGGCCAGGGCGGCGAGCGTCCAGCAGCCGAGGAAGAACACGTACTCGGTCGGCGCGGCCGAGGCCGGGATCAGCATCCGCAGCGGCTGCACGCCGAGTGCGACCGTCCCCGCGGCCGCGGCGAGCACCGCACCCCCCACTGGCGCGCGGCGCACCGCGACGCCGATGAGGACGGCGAGGGCGCCGAGTTCGAGGAGGAGCCAGACGCCCGCGAGCCCGTCGAGCGGGCCGCGGTGCAGAGCCGTGCACATGAGCGAGACCGCCGCTGCCGCAAGGAGGGCGCGGCCCGACCGCCGCCACGCCGCGGCGCGGCCGGGCGCCGCGAGGGCGAGCACCGCCACCGCGGCCGGCAGGACCAAGGTCCAGGCCGCCGGGGCGAGGACGAGCAGGGCCCCGAGCGCCACGGCGGCGGCGGCGGGCCGGACGTACGGGTGGAGGCGGAATCGCGAGTCGCTGACCATGCCGGGAACCGTAGCCGCCCGCCGCACCCCGCGCCCTCTGCCGAAAGACGGATTTCGGGCTCCCGACGATCCCTCCGCCGGCCGATATCGCGGACCGGGCTCCGGAACGCATGCTGGAGCGCACGTCAACGTCCCCGAAGGAGTCCACATGGTCCAGACCCTGTCCCCGCACTGCTCACCGCACCGCTCACCGCGCCGCTCGCCTCACCGCTCCGCGCTCGTCCGGTTCGTCGGCTCGCGGCCGCTCTCGAGCTTCGTGGTGCTGTCGTTCGTGCCGTCCTTCGCGTACGTGCTGGGGTGCATCGCGCTCGGGCTCCCCTTGGTGCCGTGGATGTTCGCGGCGCCGTTCGTCGGCCCGTTCCTGGCGGCGTTCCTCGTCACCGCGGCGACCGACGGCCGCCCGGGGGTGCGGGCCCTGGTCGCCGACCTGGTGCGCTGGCGGGTGGGCGCCCGCTGGTACCTGCTGGTCGTGCTCGGCCTGCCCGCGGTGCTCATGCTGTGCGTGCTGCCGCTGCCGGGCGCGGCGGCGGCGTTCGCGCCCGACCCCGGCGAGCTCGGCGGGTGGGTGCTCGTGTTCTTCCTGGTGCTGGTGGTGGGCGGCCCGCTGGGGGAGGAGCCGGGGTGGCGGAACTTCGCGACGCCGCGGTTCCAGGAGCGGTTCGGGCCGGTGCGCGGGACGTTCGCGCTCGGCCTCGTGTGGGGCCTGTGGCACCTGCCGCTGTTCCTCATCGAGGGCTACAACCACGCCGGGGGCGACCCGGCCGCCACGCTGCGCCCTTACCTGGTGTTCCTGGGGTTCACGGTGGCGATCGCGTACCTGTTCACGTGGCTGTACAACCGCACGGGCGGGAGCGGCCCGGTCGCGATCGTGGCGCACACGTTCTTCAACGTGACGCTGCTGCCGGTGCTGTTCCCGGGGGTCGACAACAGCTTCCGGTACGAGGTCGTGCAGCTCGCGGTGTTCGCGCTGATCGCGGTGGTCCTCGTGGCGGCGACGCGGGGCCGCCTGGGGTGGGCCGGGCCTACGCGCCGGTACTGATGAGCGGCATCACGATGTGGTCGAGGATCTCGTCGACGCCCGCGTCGTCGACGGGTTCGGCCTTCGTGAGGAAGTAGTGGGTGAGGAGCGCGGGGGCGAGGTTGACCACGCGCGGGTGGAGCGCCTCGGGCTTGACGGTGCCGCGGGCGACGCCGTCCTCGAAGATCTTCGCGAAGATCCTTATACGCGGGTTCTCGATCCTGGTGCGGAGCTCCTCGGTCAGTTCGGCCGGGGTGCTCCGCAGCTCGCCGATCCAGCCGCGGATCGCCTCGCCGAACGGGCTGGCCTGCTGGGCGGCGATGTGCCGCATGACCTTGACGAGGTCCCCGCGGAGGTCGCCGCTGGGTTCGAACTCGGGCTCGACCTCGGTGGCCTTGTAGCGGGCGGCGGCCTGGATGAGGCGGGCGCGGTCGGGCCAGCGCTTGTACAGCGACGCCTTGCCGGCCTTGGCGCGGGCGGCGACGGCCTCCATGCGGACGTTGGCGTAGCCGACCTCGGCGAGCTCGGCGAGCGCGGCGTCGAAGATGGCGTGCTCCAGGTCGTCGCCGCGTCGGCGGCCCGGTGTGGATTCGGTCACCACGTTCCTTTCAATAGTGAACGATGCGTTCACTAAATGCTAGCTTGTAATAAGAGACGCCGCGTTCACTAACGTCGCGCCCCCGGAAACCACCGCGAACCCAGGCCGCGGAGCCGTGCGCTCCCGCGGCCGTTCCTCCGAAACACCATAGGAGGCCGTCCTTTGACCGCCGTATCCGACGCTCCGCCGAAGGCCCAGATGACCCACCGCGAGGTCCTCCGGGCCCTCTCCGGACTGCTCATGGTCCTCTTCGCCGCGATGGTCTCCTCGACCGTCGTCTCCGTCGCCCTCCCGCAGATCGTGGGCGACCTCGGCGGCAGCCAGTCCCAGTACACCTGGGTCGTCACCGCGACCCTCCTCGCCAGCACCGCCTCGACCCCGGTGTGGGGCAAGCTCGCCGACCTGTTCGACAAGAAGCGCCTGCTCCAGATCGCCATCGTGATCTTCGCCGCCGCCTCGCTCGCGTGCGGCCTGGTGCAGAACACCGAGCAGCTCATCGCCCTGCGCGCCGTCCAGGGCCTCGGCATGGGCGCCCTCCAGGTCCTCGTCCAGGTCATCATCGGCGCGATGGTCAGCCCGAAGGAGCGCGGCCGGTACAACGGCTACCTCGGCGGCGTCATGGCCGTCTCCACCGTCGGCGGCCCGCTCCTGGGCGGCGCCATCACCGACACCGACTGGCTCGGCTGGCAGTGGTGCTTCTTCCTCGCCGTCCCGATCACCGTCATCGCCTTCGCGATGCTCACCCGGACCCTGCACCTCGACGAGACCAAGAACACCGACACCAAGGTCGACTACCTCGGCGCGGTCCTCATCGCGGCCGGCGTCAGCCTGCTGCTCCTGTGGGTCACGTTCGTCGGCGACGACTTCGACTGGATCTCCTGGCAGACCCTCGCCATGGCCGGCGGCGCGGTGGTCATCCTCGTCGCGGCGGCCCTGGTCGAGACCCGCGTCAGCCAGCCCGTGGTCCCGCTGCACGTCCTCAAGCGCCGCGACCCGGCGCTGGCGACCGTGGCGAGCCTCGCGGTCGGCATGGCCATGTTCGGCGGCTCGGTGTTCCTCGGCCAGTACTTCCAGATCTCGCGCGGCTTCTCGCCGACCGAGGCGGGCCTGCTGACGATCCCGATGATGTTCGGCGTGCTCGTCGCCTCCGCGGTCGCCGGGCGCATGGTCTCGAAGTCCGGCTCCGTGAAGCCGTACATCATCACCGGGACCCTGGTCCTGACGGCCGGGTTCGCGATGCTCGCGACCATCGACCACGAGACCTCCCTGGTGTTCATGGGCTTCGGGATGTTCGCGGTCGGCGTCGGCGTGGGCATGTCGATGCAGAACCTGGTCCTGGTGGTCCAGAACTCGGTGCCGCTGCGCGAACTCGGCGCGGCCTCGGGCGCGATCACGTTCTTCCGCTCCCTGGGCGGCACGATCGGCGTCTCGGTCCTGGGCGCGGTCCTCGCGAACCAGGTCGCCGACAAGATCCGCGAGGGGCTCGCCGCCATCGGGATCGACGCGGGCACCGCGGGCCAGTCGAGCAGCAGCCTCGACCTGGACGCGATGCCCGAGCCGATCGCCGAGATCGTGCGCGCCTCCTACGGCGACGCGACCGGGCACCTGTTCCTCATCTCCGCGTGCATCGCCGCCGCGGGCTTCATCGCGGCGCTGTTCCTGACGCCCGTCCGCCTTCGCGAGACCGTCGACCTGGTCGAGGAGATCGTGGTCGGCGAGGAGACCGTCCTCGGCGCCAAGTAGCGCCCGCGACAGACCCCGGGCCCGAGCCGCACCCGCTCGGGCCCGGTCCGCGTGCTCGGTACGCCCGGCGGCGATGAATCCGCGGCCCCCGGTCAGTCACCACAGGTGACCCGCGACGAAGGGACCTTCGATGACCGCCGCACTCACCGCCGACCTGTTCGTGTCCGCCGACGGCTGGGCCAAGGGCGAGCGCTCGCCCGGCTACTTCGGCTACTACGGCCCCGACCTGGGGCGCTGGATCGAGGAGGAGTCGGCCCGCCCGCAGCACGTGCTGCTCGGCCGCCTCACCTACGAAGCCCTCGACTCGGTGCCCGGCGAGGCCCGCGACGAGGCGTACGAGACCATGACCCGCCTCCCCACCACCGTGTTCTCCCGGACGCTCGCCAGCGTCGACTGGCCAGGCGCGCGCATCGAGTCCGGCGACCTCGCCGCCTCTGTCCGCGCGCTCAAGGACGCGTCCGCGGCGCCGCTGCGCACCATGGGCAGCCTCTCGATCGTGCGGCAGCTCCTCAACGCGGGCCTGGTCGACCGCCTGCGCCTCATGGTCTTCCCGCTCCTGGTCGGCCCCGGCGGGCGCGAACCGATGCTCGCGGGGGTCGAGGAGGCCGACCTCGACCTCGTGGACCAGCGCGTCCTCGACGGCCGCATCGTCCTGCTGGAGTACGCCCCGACCGGGCGCCCCATCCCGCACTAGGGCCGGTCGCCGGGCCCGGTGATCGCGGGCCCGCGGCCCTGGGGAAGCGCCTGGAGGAGCCGCGCCATGTCGGCGCGGTCGGTGCCGGTGAAGCTGACGCGGTGCCGCTCGCCGTCAGGGGACTCGCGGTAGACCCGCCGGCCGTCGGAGTACACCCGCTCGCCCTCCGGCCCCGGGGTGCCCTCGCTGCCGGGGCCGAACACCATGAAGACCGTGAGGACGCCGGTCTCGGGGCTGTAGAGGTACCGGGGCCGGAAGAACGAGCGCAGGCCGCCGCCGAGCAGGGCCAGGCCCGTGAGTCCGATGGGGACCAGCACGGGGATGAACGGCGTGAACACGGTGACCGCGGCGCAGGCCGCGAGCACGAACCCCAGGCCGATCGTGAGCACGGACGCCTTGCGGGAGTAGCCGACTCGAATGGTGCGGGGGCCTTCGGCGGACGGCATCGCGTCTCCAAGGGGGGAAGGGGCGGGGGCGCTCTCAGGATAGTGGGGATCGGCCTCGGCCGACAGGTTCAGTGCCAGTCCTCGGCCGCGTACACGAACCACACCGCGGCGGTGCCTTTGTCGATGGAGGCCAGTGCGCCCGCCTCCATGGCCTCGCCGGCGTCGTAGCCGAGGAGCTTCACCTCGCCCGACGGCGACTCGACCATGAAGCCGCACGTGTTCACCTCCCAGATCGAGGCGAGCGGGGGGAGCGGCCGGGTCTTGCGCTTCACGCCCGGCACCGGCTCGGGGACCGGCTCGTGCTCCCGGCGCGGTCCCTCCTCGACCCGCGGCCATTCGCGCACGAGCTCCGCGTCCTCGAACACCGCGATCTTCTGGGCGTACTGGAGGACCTTGTATCCCATGGGGATGTGGCCGTCCATCGGGAAGTCGGGGCCGGGCGCGACCCGCCCGGTGAACGCGTACGTCGACCTCGAGCCGCCCCACACGCGGTACTGGACGGCGGCGGTCTTCGTGTCGAACGGGTCGATCCGGGCGCTCGCCGCGGGCGGGTAGGGGTAGAACTCCATGCCCGCGAGTCTGCCAGCGGCCACCGACAGGGACGGACCGCTCCCCGCGGCGCCCCGGGCCCGGGGGCGGGTCCGGCTCAGTAGTGCTGCCATTCGGACTCGACCAGGTCGAGGATCACCGGGTGCATGAGCGTCGACGGAGGCATGTCCATCTCGGCGCGGTCGGGCGGGAACACCTGGGCGGCGTCGAGCAGTTCGGGGGTGAGCGACCGGAACGGCCCCACGGAGGTGTCCAGGCCCAGCTCCGGCGCCCGCCCGTCGGCCCCGACCATGAGGTACCCCCAGTCGCCGAACGAGGGCACCGAGACCCAGTACGGGGTCGGCTCGTAGCCGGCGTCGGCGAGGGTCGCGGCGATGGTCCAGTACGTCTTCGGCGCGAAGTACGGCGACCCGCCCTGGACGACCATCCGCCCGCCCTCGCCGAGGTGGTCCCCGGCGAGCGTGTAGAACTCGGTCGAGTAGAGCTTCGCGGTCTCGGTGGCGTCGGGGTCGGGCATGTCGACGATGATCGCGTCCCAGGTCCCGGTCTGCTGCCGCAGCCACGTGAACGCGTCCTCGTTGACGACGGTGACCTTCGGGTCGTCCAGCGAGTCGCCGTTGAGCGCCACGAGGTCGTTGAAGCCCCGCGCGAGGTCGGTGACGGCCCCGTCGAGGTCGACCAGGGTCACCGTCTCCACGTCCCCGTACCGCAGGATCTCGCGCACGGCGAGCCCGTCGCCGCCGCCGAGGACGAGGACGTTCGCGCGCGGCCCGTCCATGGCCGGGTGGACCAGCGCCTCGTGGTACCGGTACTCGTCGACCGAGGAGAACTGGAGGTCGCCGTTCAAGTACAGCCGCAGGTCCTGCTCGCCGAACGGCGAGGCCGACTCGGTCATGACGATCTGCTGGTACTGGGTGTCCTCGGTGTACACGATCGGCGCCGCGTACAGCGCCTGGCGCGCGTCGGTCTCGAACCTGTCGGTGTACGCGAACGCGGCGACCAGCAGCAGCGCCGTCAGGACGGACACCAGGGCCAGGAGCTGCTTCGCGAGCTTGGAGAGGTCGTTCCTGAACAGGATGAACACCAGGAGCACCCCGGCCACCGCGTTGACCGCGCCGACGATGAGCGCGCCCTGGATCTGCCCGAAGAACGGCAGCAGCACGAACGGGAACGCCAGGCCGCCGATGAGCCCGCCGAGGTAGTCCGCGGCGTTCAGGTCCGCCACGGCGGCGCCCGCGGCCTGCTCCCGGATGCGCTGCAGCAGTTCCATGAGCAGCGGGATCTCGGCCCCGATGAGGAGCCCGATCGCGGCCGCGACCACCACCAGCGGCAGCGAGTACAGGTCGGTCCACGCGAACGCCGCGTACAGCAGCATCACCGAGAACCCGCCCAGCAGCGCCAGGGCGAGCTCCACGGCCGCGAACGCCAGGGCGGGCCAGCGGCGCAGCGGCTTGGCCGCCAGCGCCCCGATGCCCATCGCGAAGACCATGATCGCCAGGACGATCGACGCCTGCTTCGCGGTGTTCCCGACCAGGTAGGCGCCCAGGGTGATGAGCGCGAGTTCGTACACGAGGCCGCACGCGGAGACCGCGAACGCGGTCGCGAGCAGGCCGAAGCGCGCCAGGCGGACCCGGCGCGCGCTCAACGTCGTCGTCTGGGGGGTGTCGGCCGCAGCCGTCAAGACAGCACTACCTTCACGACCGTGCCGCTCTTCACGACGGTGCCGCCTTTCACGACAGCGCCATCGCGATGACCCCGCCGAGGGCCACGTGCATCGCCGCGTTGACCCACACCGCCGGGTGCAGCTCCTCCTCGGTGAGGGTGTCGCCGAGCTTCCCGGGGGTGAGCAGGTCGAGGATGAGGAACGCGATCGCCATGGCGCCCAGGCCGATCACGCCGTACACGAACGTGGAGACCACGCCGCGGAGCACGCCGCCCTCGGACGCCCAGATCGCGCCGACCACGATCAGGCCCACGCCCAGGACGTTGGAGGTGAGCAGGATCGCGGCGTTCTTGTTCCGCTCGGTCCAGATCAGCTCGCCGAGCTTCCCGGGGGTGAGCCAGTCGGTGACCAGGTAGCCGAGCACCATGAGCGCGATGCCCACGACGCTGTAGGCGACCGCGCCGACGAGGGGTTCGAGGACGTCGCGGCTGAGCTCTTCGATCATTGGAGGCCGTGCCTTTCGGTATTCGGGACTGGGCTTACTTGCCGGAGCCGGGGCCGCCGCCCCGGAACGGCGACGGGGGCGAGGAGGACCAGCCCCACAGGAGGAACACCGACGAGTAGTGGTTATACCCGGACCGGTAGTCGTGCACCAGGATCTTCGACCCGCCGCGGTAGGGGGACACGGCGACGATGTGCTTGGAGTACTGGAGGTAGTAGACGCCGCCGGAGGAGCGCTCCTCGCGCGCCTCGGCGTCGTCGTCGATCTGGTCGGCGACGGTGGCCGGCGACAGGCTCGACGTGTACGCCTTGCCGCCGCCCTCGTCGAGGTTCGAGGCCCGCGTGTAGTGGTCGCGGATCGTCCCGGTGGGGTTGGAGAAGTTCGAGTTCATCAGGAACACCCCGCCGCAGCACAGCGCCAGGACGACGACGATCGCCGTCCAGTGCTTCCAGTTCATGCCGCGGGAAGCGGGGGTCGGGGGATGCTGCTGTCCGTTGGTCATCGGCGGTCCTCGGTGGTCTCTCGGGGTTCGGCTCAGCTTACGGGGACGACGCGACTGACGGTGGTCACGACCTCGCCGTACTGGGGGTACGTGTGGACGGTGCGCCACGACAGCGGCTCGGTCCCGGTGACCTCCAGCGCCGTGAGCGCGTCCGGGTCGCCGCCGAACAGCCCCACGAGGAGGTCCGGCTCGGCGGTGCGCTGCACGGCCCGGTCCCGCAGCTCCCGCACCCGCCGCCGCAGCTCGGGCACGGTCAGCGTCTCGACGGTGCACTCGTAGCGGTGCCGCCAGGCGCCGACGCGCTGCGTGAACGCCTCGGGCAGGTCCGGCCCGAGGTTCGTGCGGTACGCGAGGGTCTCGGCGATGAACCCGTCAGGGGTGGCCACGACGGCCTGGTGGCTGGCGCCCAGGAGGCGCAGGGACAGCCGGAGGGGGCCGGCGTCGCGGTCCATGCGGTCGAGGACCGGCATGGGCGGCGCGTCCGGCCGGAAGGTGAGCGAGGCTGCCGACACGTCGGCGAACGGCACCTCGATGTGCGCTATCAGCTGGTGCTCCGGGGGGATCGGTGGTGGGTCAGACTTCTTCGCTCTGGTGGTAGATCGTGATCTGGTTGCGGTCCAGGGTGAGGCCCTTGGCCAGCTCCCACTTGCCCTCGTCGCCGAAGCGCTCGAACGAGAGCTTCTGGCCGTCGGGCCCGGCGTAGTCGTGGTAGTGGACCGTGCCGGTCGGGGCGAGCCCGGTGGTCGCCTCGGACGTGTACCGGGCGGTGCCCTTCTCGTCCGAACGGTACGAGACGCCCTCGTGGCTGAGTTCACGCGGTCCCGGTTTCAGGTCCGAGTCGGTCAGCTCCTCCCACATGACGACCTCCAGATCGGGGTCGGCCTCGACCGAGAGCCAGCGCTTGACGCCGGTGCCGGTGTCGAGGAAGTGCTCCGCCCACCGGTAGTCGCCCTCGGAGAGGCGCAGGGTCCCGCGGACGGCGAGGGTCTTGCCGTACAGCTCGACGAGGTCGGCGGCCTTGAGGCGGCGGGGGTCCCCGCGCAGGACGTCGGTGTCGGCGTCGGCGAAGGGGTCGACCGGGCCGGGGGCCGCGGCGGTCCGCTCGGCCTCCCGCTTGCGCTGGCCGTTGCGCCACAGGACCCAGCCGAGGACGGCCGCGGCGGCGATCAGCAGGACGATGACGAGGGTCATGGCGGTGCCTTCAGGTTGTGTGGGGTGTTTCCTTGACGTCACTCTACCGCCAACGTGGCGCCCCCAGGGGAACGCCCGCGGCGGAGATCGCGATCACTCCGGTCGCGTCGGCAACTTCGGTGTAACCCCGGCGTCGACTGCGAACCCTAAGATCTAGCCTGGAAAGGGCTCACAATGATGTGGGTCGACGGTGATTCGGACTGGAGTATCGAGACGTGTTGGCGTTCATCGGAGACGAAGAGTTCCGCGAGACCCTCCCCGACCGGGAGGAACTGCTGACCGAGGCGGCCCGACTGGCCGGATCCGACGAATCCCTGGCGAGGCTGGTCGAGCTCTACTGGAGCCTCGTGGCCGACGACGACCTCGTCGGGCGCAGCGCCCAGCAGCTCCTGGAGACCACCGCCCACCACCGCCGCATGGCCGAGGTGCGGGCCCCCGGCCAGGTCTGCCTGGAGATCGACTGCCCCGACGACGCCGAGGGCCCCGACGCGGCCTCCTCGACGCGCGTCGACCTCGTCTGCGACGACTCCCCGTTCCTGGTGGACTCGCTCACCGGCCTGTTCAACCGCCACGGCGTCGACATCGCCGTGTTCGTCCACCCCATCGTCACGGTCCGCCGCGACGCCGAGGGGAACCTCCAGGAGGCGCCCGCCGAGGGCGGCGCCGCCGAGTCGTGGATGCACATCGAGGTCCAGCGCCTCTCCGGCGCCGAGGACATCGAGCGCCTCGAAGCCGAGATCGAGGTCGTCCTCGCCGACGTCGCCGCGTGCGTCGCCGACTGGCAGGCCATGCGCGCCAAGGCCCTGGAGATCGCCGCCGACCTCACCAGCGCCGCCGCCGGCACCCCCGGCACCGTGTCGCTCCCGGTGCCCCCCAAGGACATCGACGACACCGTGGAACTGCTGCGCTGGCTCGCCGACGACAAGTTCACGTTCCTGGGCTTCCGCCAGTACAAGCTCACCGGCGAAGGCGACGAGCAGGCGCTGGCGCCGCTCGCCGAGACCGGCCTGGGCCTGCTGCGCAAGGCCCCCGCCTCGCCGCGCCCGCTGAGCACCTTCAACGCCGACGCCCGCGCCCAGATCGGCACCAAGCGGCTCCTGGTCATCACCAAGTCGAACGCGCGCTCCACCGTCCACCGCACGTCCTTCATGGACTACATCGGGGTGAAGACCTTCGACGCGAACGGCGAACCCGACGGCGAGCTGCGCTTCCTCGGCCTGTTCACCTCCGCCGCGTACCTCTCCAGCGTCACCGACCTGCCCGTGGTCAAGCGCAAGGTCCAGGACGTCCTGGAGCGCTCGGGCGTGACCCTGTCCTCCCACTCCGGGAAGGACCTCGTCACCGCCCTGGAGACCTACCCGCGCGACGAGCTGTTCCAGGCCCGCACCGACGACCTGTACTCGACCTCGATGGGCGTGCTGCGCCTGGCCGGGCGCCGCCGCCTGCGCCTGTTCGCGCGCCGCGACGTCTACGGCCGCTTCTACTCCTGCCTCGTCTACCTGCCCCGGGACCGGTACAACACCGAGAACCGGGTCAAGATCGAGGCGATCCTGCGCCGCCGCCTCCACGGCAAGGCCGTCGACTACGACGCGCGCGTCACCGAGTCGGTGCTCGCCCGCCTCCACTTCGTCGTCCGCATCGACCCGTTCGCCGACCACCCCCCGGTCGACGTCGAGTCGATCCAGGCCGAGCTCGCCGACGCCACCCGCTCCTGGGACGCCGACCTCGCCCTCCAGCTCGACCACCACGTGGGCGAGGGCCAGGCCCGCAGCCTCTACAAGGCGTACGGCCACGCCTACCCGCCCGCCTACAAGGCCGAGCACTCGCCCATCGACGCCGCCAAGGACATCGCGAAGCTCGAACTGCTCCGCGAGAGCGGCGACATGGAGCTCCAGCTGTTCCGCCGCGGCGGCGACGACGCCGACGTCCACTTCAAGCTGTACGCGTTCGGCGAGCCCATCGGGCTCTCCGAGGCCCTGCCGGTCCTGCGCGACCTCGGGGTGCGCGTCGCCGAGGAGCGCCCGTACCACATCAAGCGCGCCGACGGCACGATCCACCTGCACGACTTCGGGCTCGAACTGCCCGGCGAGGCCGCCGAGTCGGTGCCGCAGCTGCGCATCCGCTTCGAGAACGCGTTCCGCGCCGCGTGGGCCGGCGAGGCCGAGTCCGACCGGCTCAACGAGCTCGTCATCCACGCCGGGCTCACCTGGCGGCAGGTCGTGGTCCTGCGCGCCCTCGCGAAGTACCTGCGCCAGTGCGGGTTCGTGTTCTCCCAGGAGTTCATCGCCGCGACCCTCGGCGCCCACCCCGAGATCGCCGCGAACCTGGTGCGGCTCTTCGAGGCCCGCTTCGACCCGCGCGTGGGCGCCGACCGCGACGCCGCCGTCGCCCGCATCGACGAGACCCTCGCCGAGGGGCTCGCGGGCGTCCCCAGCCTCGACGCCGACCGGATCCTGCGCGCGTTCCTGACGCTCATCCGCTCGACCCTGCGCACCTCGTACTTCCAGCGCGGCAACTCCGGGCGCCCCAAGGAGTACGTGGCGTTCAAGTTCGACGCCCGCGCGATCGACTTCCTGCCCAAGCCCCGCCCCATGTTCGAGGTGTTCGTGTACTCCCCGAACTTCGAGGGCGTGCACATGCGGTACGGGAAGGTCGCGCGCGGCGGCCTGCGCTGGTCGGACCGGCGCGAGGACTTCCGCACCGAGATCCTCGGCCTCGTCAAGGCCCAGGAGGTCAAGAACACCGTCATCACGCCCGTGGGCGCCAAGGGCGGGTTCGTGCTCAAGCAGGAGGGCTTCGCCGACCGGGCCGCGTTCCAGGCCGAGGGCGTCGCCCGCTACCGCGAGTTCATCTCCGCGCTGCTCGACATCACCGACAACCGGGACGCCGACAACACGGTGGTCCCGCCGCCGAACGTGGTCCGCCACGACGGCGACGACCCGTACCTCGTGGTCGCCGCCGACAAGGGCACCGCGACGTTCTCCGACATCGCCAACGCCGTCGCCGCCGAGTACGGGTTCTGGCTCGGCGACGCGTTCGCCTCCGGCGGCTCGGTCGGCTACGACCACAAGAAGATGGGCATCACCGCCCGCGGCGCCTGGGAGTCCGTGAAGCGCCACTTCCGCGCGGAGGGCCTGGACACGCAGACGCAGGACTTCACGGTCGTCGGCATCGGCGACATGTCCGGCGACGTGTTCGGCAACGGCATGCTCCTGTCCGAGCACATCCGGCTCGTGGCCGCCTTCAACCACCTGCACATCTTCGTCGACCCGAACCCGGACGCCTCCGGTTCCTCCGCCGAGCGCCGGCGCCTGTTCGACCTGCCGCGCTCGACCTGGGCCGACTACGACAAGTCGCTCATCTCCGCGGGCGGCGGCGTGTACGAGCGGTCCGCGAAGTCCATCCCCGTCTCCGACGAGGTCCGGGCCGCCCTCGGCATCGACGCGGACGTCAAGGACCTCACCCCGCCCGAGCTCATCCGCGCGATCCTCACCGCGCCCGTGGACCTGCTGTGGAACGGCGGCATCGGCACCTACGTCAAGTCCGCCGCCCAGACCGACGCGGCCGCGGGCGACAAGTCCAACGACGCGGTCCGCGTCAACGGCGAGGACCTGCGCTGCCGCGTCGTCGGCGAGGGCGGCAACCTCGGCTTCACGCAGCTCGGCCGCATCGAGTACGCCCAGACCGGCGGCCCCGAGCGCACCGGCGGGCGCATGAACACCGACTTCATCGACAACTCCGCGGGCGTCGACACCTCCGACCACGAGGTCAACATCAAGATCCTGCTCCGCTCGGCGACCCTCACCGGCCGGTGCGACCCGGCCTCGCGCGACAAGCTGTTCATGGACATGGCCGACGCCGTCGCCGACGCGGTCCTCGCCGACAACTACGGCCAGAACATGGCCCTGGCCAACGCGATCCGCCTCAACCGGCGCCTCCTGCCCGTCCACATCAGGCTCATGAAGCACCTGGAGAAGACCGTCGGCCTCGACCGCGAGATCGAAGGGCTCCCCAGCGACAAGCAGCTCAAGGAGCGCTCCGCCGCCGGGGGCGGACTCACCGAGCCCGAGCTGTCGGTCCTGCTCTCGTACGTGAAGATCTGGGCCAAGCGGGCCGTCCTCGACTCCGACCTGCCCGCCGAGGAGTGGACCGCGCCGGTGCTGCGCGAGTACTTCCCGGCGCCGCTGCGCGAGCCGTACGCCGACCTCATGCTGGAGCACCCGCTCCACCGCGAGATCGTCACCACCGCGGTCGTCGGCGAGGCCGTCAACCGCGGCGGCACCACGTTCTTCTTCCGCATCGCCGACGAGACCGGTGCCGACGTCGTGGACGTCATCCGCGCGTACGTCATCATCCGCGACGCCTTCGGCCTGCCCGACCTGTGGCGCCGCATCGAGGCGCTCGACAGCCAGGTCCCGCAGGAGGCCCAGGTCGCGGCCATGCTCGTGATCCGGCGGCTCCTCGACCGCGGCGTCCGCTGGCTCGTCCAGCACCGGCGCGGGCACCTCGACGTCGCCGCCGAGACCGAGCGGCTGCGCCCGGGCCTGGCGGTGCTCCAGCCGATGCTCCCGGTGCTGCTCACCGACTCCGAGGCCGTCGGGTTCGAGGAGTTCGTGGACCAGCTCGAGGACCAGGGCATGCCCGCCGAGATCGCCCGCGACGCCTCCGCCCCCATCTTCGGGTTCGGCCTCGTGGACGTCGTGGAGTGCGCGCGGCTGCTGGAGACCGACCTGGAGACCACCGCGAAGGTCTACTACGGGATCGCCGCGCAGGTGCACCTCGACGAGATGCTCAACCAGATCTCGGCCCTGCCGCGCACCAACCGCTGGCAGACCCTCGCCCGGTCGGCGCTGCGCTACGACCTGTACGGCGCCATGCACGGCCTCACCGCCAGCGTCCTCCAGGCGAAGCCGGGCACGGACCCGGCCGAGGCCGTCGAGTCGTGGGCCGAGCGCCACGCTACCGAGATCGCCTCGCTCCACGAGGCCACCGAGGAGGCCGAGCGCTCCGACGAGAAGCTCGCCGTCCTCTCCGTCGCGCTCCGGCAGATCCGCGGCCTCGTGGAGACCGACGGCGATTGACCGCTCACACGCGGCGGTGGCGTGTGGGGACCCCGTGGATAATGTGGGCTCGGAGGATAAGGAAGTACGAATGCCGAAGAGCCACACCCCCGGGGTGCCCAAGCTGCTGCGCGTCCTCAACGACCAGGCCGCGCTGAAGCTCCTGCTCGAAGACGGGCCCCAGACCCGCGCCCAGCTCGCCGAGCGGACCTCGATGTCGAAGGTCACCGCCTCGCAGATGATGGAGCGCCTCCAGACGCGCGGCCTGGTCGAGGTCGTCGGGTCCAAGTCCGGCGGGCGCGGCCCCAACGCGTCGCTGTACGCCGCCGTGCCCGCGTTCACGTACGTCGTGGGCGTCGAGGTCGGGCCCGTGACCACCAAGGGCGCCTGCGCGGACTTCACCGGCCGCATCGTCGGCCGCGCCGAGATCGACGTGGAGGGCTCCACGGACCCGGTCGCGGTGGTGCGCCGCGTCGTCACCGACTCGGTGGCCGACGCGGGCATCGAGATGGCGAAGGTCCAGCGGATCACCCTCGGCACGCCCGGCGTGATCGACCCCGCCAGCGGCGACATCGGGTTCTCGTGGAACCTCCCGGCCTGGCACCGCGGCCTGCGCACGGCCCTGAACGAGGAGTTCGCGGCCGCGGTCGCGATCGAGAACGACGTCAACCTCGCCACGGTCGCCGAGCAGCGCTCGGGCGGCGCGGGCGGGGCCACGGACTTCGTGTACGCGTGGTTCGGCGGCGGCCTGGGCCTCGGCGTCATCCTCAACGGCAACCTCTACCGCGGCGCCTCCGGCGCGGCGGGGGAGATCGGGTTCCTCCCGGTGCCCGGCGGCGACCTGCCCACGGGCGGGATCGTCACGCGCCTGTCGAAGGGCTCGTACCAGCGGGTCATCGGCGGCGACGCGGTGCTCGACATCGGCGCGAAGCACGGCTTCGAGGCCGCCGAGCCCGAGGACGTGCTCACCGCCGCCGTTGAGGCCCGCGAGGCGGGCGCGGCCTGCCTCGACGAGATCGCGCGGGGCATCGCCCTCGGCATCGTCGCCGTGTGCGTCCTCCTGGACCCCACGGTCGTGGTGCTGGGCGGGCCGGTCGGCTACGCGGGCGGGCTCGTCCTCGCCGGCCGCGTCGCGGCCCACACTTCCCAGCTCGCCCCGGTCAACCCGAGCGTCGTCGCGGGCACGGTCATCGAGGAGCCCATCATGCGCGGCGCGATCCTCCACGGCCTGGACGCGGTCCGCGAGAGCCTGTTCGACTGAGTCTTCTCGACCGAGCTTTCTCGACTGACCTTTTCTCGACCGAGCTTTCTCGACCGAGCTTTCTCAACTGAGCTGCTGAACGGCACCGCCCCCGCCGCGCAATGCGGCGGGGGCGGTCTCGTCGTTCTCGCTACGCGGCGTCGCGGCGCTGGAACGACCAGGTCGCCAGCACCCCGAACAGCAGCACGATCCCGCCCAGGAGCAGGCCCGCCTCGCCCCACGTGATGACCATGACGTCACCGGCGGACTCCAGCGTCATCGAACTCCAGTCCTGGAGCTCGACCCGGCCGGTGATCCACGCGCCCACCCACGTGTACAGGGACAGGCGCTCGGGGAACTTCATCGACAGGTTCATCGAGACCATCTGCACGATCAGGTCCCCGATGATGAGGTAGCCCGCGATGACGCCGCCCGCGATCGCCGTGTGCCGGCCCAGCATCGCCAGCGACGCGCCCAGCACCGTCATCCCCAGCGCGAGCACGCCCGTGCGCAGGACGTACGTCAGCGTCTCCTCCCACCACGGCCCGTCGAGGTCGCCGATCTCCCCGCGCAGCGCGGCCGCCGCCAGCAGCAGCCCGAACGCGAGCACCGCCAGCACGACCACCGCCGCCGCGCACGCCGTCAGCGCCGCGCCGAGCTTCGTCCCCCACAGCCGCATCCGGTTCGGGTGCCACACCATCAGGTTCGACATGCCGCCGCTCGACCACTCGGCGCCGATCGCCGACGAGGACAGCATCATCATGACCAGGCCGGTGACCACGACGATGCCGATGATCACGAACGGCGCCTCGTCCTCGAAGCTGAACGTGTACGTCCAGATGTAGTCCTGGGCGCGGGAGCCGCCCACGAAGTACTCGCACGCCTCCCGGTGCTCCATGCCCTCGTACTCCGGGTCGGTCTCGACCCAGCTGTAGTTCGGGTTCTGCTCGAAGTACGACTCGTCCTCGACGCAGTCCCGGAAGTCCGGGTTCTGCTCGTTCCACTCGTCGGCCTGCGCCTGCGCCGCCGCGAGGTCCGCCTCGCTGGGGCCCTTCGTGGAGATCGACGCCATGATGATCGACAGGCCCGCCACGCCCGCGAGCAGGAGGATCCCGAAGACCAGGGTCAGCCGCCGGCGCGCGATGCGCCGCAGCTCCGCTTTGAACAGGTTCACCGCTGCGCCTCCTCGGCCTCGGGCCCGGACTCCGGGGCCGCGTTCACGGGCGCCTCGATCGGCGCCCCCGCCGGTGCCGACTGCGCCGCCGCCTGCGGCACCGCCACCGACTGCCCGATCTGGACGGTCTGCCCCGGCTGCGGGGCCGTGCCCGTCAACTCCAGGAACACCGACTCCAGGTTCTTCGTCTGCGTCACCAGCTCCGACAGGTAGATCCCCGACTCCGCCAGCGTCTGCGTCACCCACGCCGGCTCCGGCGCGCCCGTGACCACCAGCCGGTCGCGCTCGACCACCGCGCCCACCCCGGCCTTCGCCGTCTTCAGGGCCTCGGCCGCCTCGGGCAGCGCGCCCGCGTCCGGGACCCGGACGCTCAACGACGCCCCCGAGTGCCCGGCGATGATGTCGGCCACCGAGCCGTCCACGATCCGGCGCCCGCGCGACACGATCGTCATCGAGTCGCACAGCTGCTGCACCTCCGACAGGAGGTGCGAGGAGACCACGACCGTGACCCCCTGCTCGTGCGCGAGCCACTGCAGCAGTTCGCGCATGTGGTGGATGCCGGCCGGGTCCAGCCCGTTCGCCGGCTCGTCCAGGATCAACAGCTGCGGCTGCTTCAGCAGCGCCTGCGCCACCGCGAGGCGCTGGCGCATGCCCAGCGAGTAGCCCTTCACCGACGCCTTCGCGGCCTCGCGCAGGCCCACCTGCTCCAGGACCGCCTCGACCCGCTCCTTCGGGAGGCCCGCGCTCTCGGCGAGCAGCTGGAGCGTCAGGCGCCCCGAGAAGTGCTTGAAGAACTGCGGGGACTCCACGACCGCGCCGATGCGCGACACCACCTGCGGCAGGCGGTGCGGCACCTCCTCGCCGAAGACCCGCATGGTCCCGCCGTCGACGCGGATGAGCCCCAGCAGGGCCCGCAGCGTCGTGGTCTTGCCGGACCCGTTGGGGCCCAGGAAACCGTGCACCTGGCCCGCGGCGACCTCGAGGTCGAGGCCGTCCAGCGCGTGATGGGGCTGGCGGAAGCTCCTTCTGTAGGTCTTCCGCAGCCCCGATATCTCGATGATCGGGGGCATGAACTCGTTTCCACTCCTGGGTGCACCGTGCGCGCCGCGGCCGCGGCGGCACCGGTGGACGGTACGTATGAAGACGCCGCTCCGGGCCGCGCCGTTGCACGGCGGCCGGGTCCGGCGCGGGCGCGCCCGTCGCGGGGGCTCGCCCGTGTGTCCTACTCCCACCTCGCGGCCCGCCCCCGTCCGGGCGACCGGGCCACGTGGTTTCATTGACCCGTGGCTCAGTCTGAACGCGTCCTCGACCTGTCCGGCGTCACCGTGCGACGCGGCGGCAACCAGCTCCTCGACGGCGTCGACTGGCAAGTCGACGCCGACCAGCGGTGGGTCGTCCTCGGCCCCAACGGTGCGGGGAAGACGACGCTGCTCAACCTAGCGGCCGCCCGCAACCACCCCACCTCCGGCGTCGTGCGGATCCTCGGCGAACGCCTCGGCCGCGTCGACGTGTTCGAGCTGCGCCCCCGGATCGGCCTCACCACCACGCAGGTCGCCGACGCCATCCCCAACGACGAGAAGGCGTTCGACGTCGTCCGCACCGCCGCCTGGGGCATGATGGGCCGCTGGCGCGAGGAGTACGACCCGCAGGACGACGAGCGCGCCGCCTCGCTCATGCGCTGGCTCGGCGTCGCCCAGCTCACCGACCGCCTGTTCGGGACCCTCTCCGAAGGCGAGCGCAAGCGCGTCCTCATCGCCCGCGCGCTCATGACCGACCCCGAGCTGCTGCTCCTCGACGAGCCCGCCGCCGGCCTCGACCTCGGCGCCCGCGAAGCGCTCGTCGCCACCCTCGCCGGCCTCGCCCGCGACGAGGCCGCCCCGGCCCTGGTCCTGGTCACCCACCACGTCGAGGAGATCCCGCCGGGCTTCACGCACGCCCTGATCCTCTCCGGCGGCGGCGTCATCGCCGCCGGCCCCATCGCCGAGGCCCTGACCTCCGAGACCCTCTCCAAGGCGTTCGGCCTCCCCCTGACCCTCACCGCCAACGGCAACCGCTTCACCGCCACCGCCGCCTGACTCACCACACGGCACCGCCCTCGGGACCCCCGAACTGTCATACCCCCGTGCCAGGGTTTCGACCGGGGGCCCAGCGAACGCCGGTCCCCGGAGTCGCCCCTGCCCGCAAACCGCACCCCGGGTACCCACCGCGCTCCCGAACCGGGCACCGCGCCCCGACCCCCGCACCATTGCGCCTGCCCGCCAACCGGGCTCACACACGCAGAACTCGCCGCCCGAACGGCCCCTCGGCTACGCTGACCCGGTGAGACTCCGGTGGTGGCGCGCGACGGTCGTGACGGCCGTAGCAGTCCTCGCGCTCGTCTACCTCGCCGGACTCGCCCGCCTCGGCGAAGCCGAGGCCGAGCAGGCCCACGCCGTCCCCGTGCTCGCCGCCGACCCCGGCACCGAACTCGCCGCCATGCGCACCGCCGCCCCCGTCGCCGGCGACGACCCCGCCGCCGCACTCGCCGCCGCGCTCGCCGACCCCGCCACCGCGGCCGCCCTCGTCGCCGCCGTCCCCACCGCCGACTCCGGCGAACTCGGCGCCGCGCTGGCGGCCCTCCACGAGGCCGGCGGCGGCCTCGACCCGGTCGCGGTGCACGACTTCTTCACCGGCCTCGGCGAGGAGCGCACCGCGTGGCTCGCCGTCCTCTACCCCTCGGTCGTCGGCGAGATGCCCGGCGCGCCCTTCGCCGCCCGCGAGGCCGCCAACCGGCTCGTCCTGGAGGCCGCCACGGCCGCCTCCGCGGCCTACGACAGCCCCGAGCGCCCCTGGACCGACGACGCCGCGCGCCCGCCCCGCGAGGAGCTCCAGCGCCTCATCGGCTCGGGCCGCGAGTTCCTCTACCTCGACCCGTACGACAACGCCGGCGAGGGCTCCTGGATCGAGGTCGTCGGCGACCTGGAGGCCGCCGCGAACGTCGCGGTCCTCGTCCCCGGCGGCTCGGCCGTGCTCTCCAGCGAGAACTTCGACCTCTACCACCAGCGCGCGGAGTCCTTCGTCGACGCCGCCGACGGCGAGCTCGCGGTCGTCGTCTGGGCCGCCGCCTCCTGGCCCTCGGGCTGGGTCGAGGAGTCCTGGGCCTCCTGGTCGCAGGTCGCGGCCCAGACCCTGGCGTCGTTCACGTTCGACCTGCGCAACCAGCTCGGCGACGGCGTCGCGCTCACCCTCGCCGGCCACTCCTACGGCGGCGCGGTCATCGGCTACGCCGAGACCTTCGACCTGGAGGCCGACCGGGTCCTGCACATCGCCTCCGCGGGCATGGGCAACGACGTCTACGGCCCGGGGGACTACACCGAGCCCTGCCGCGCCCGCTACTCCATCACCGCGCCCGGCGACCCGATCTCCTACGTCCAGGGCATGCCGTACGTGCCGCTCCTGGGCCACGGCGCCGACCCCGACGACTTCCCCGGCGTGCGGAACCTCGCCACCGGCAGCCTCTCCGACGCCCCGGACGCGGTCGACGACTACGGCGTGAGCCTCCACGACCTGGGCATCGCCGGGAAGCCCGTCGAGGGCGTCCACTCGCACTCCGAGATCTTCTACCCCGAGTCCGACGCCTGGGACAACATCCTCAAGGTCCTCGTCGGCCAGGAGCCCGACCTCGCGGCCGGGCAGCCCGAGGCGAACCCGGACTGCCCGTAGGACGACGAAACGGGCGCGGCCCCGGCCGCGCCCGTCCCCGAATTCCCGCTAGTCCCGTTCGAGCAGGAGCCCCAGGTGCTTCTCCACGAGCGGCAGGACCTCCTCGACCGTGACGTCCCGGCCCAGCTCCTGCGACAGGCTCGTGACGTCGGCGTCGGTGATCGCGCACGGCGCGATCCGGTCCCAGAACGTCATGTCCGGGTTGCAGTTGAGCGCGAATCCGTGCATGGTCGTCGCCCAGCGGACCCGCACGCCGATCGCGCAGATCTTCCGCTCGGGGCCCTTGCCGTCCTCCGGCAGCCACACGCCGGTGCGGTCGTGGAGGCGCCCCCTCGCCGAGGTCACGCCCATCTCGTGGCACACGGCCGAGATCATGTCCTCGACGCGGCGCACGTAGCCGACCACGTCGACCTTGCTGCGCATCTTCATGATCGGGTACCCGACGATCTGGCCGGGGCCGTGCCAGGTGATCTGGCCCCCGCGGTCGACCGTGACGACCGGGGTGCCGTCCTGCGGCAGCGCCCACGTCTCGGTCCGGCGCCCCGCGGTGTACACGCTGGGGTGCTGGAGCAGCAGGACGGTGTCGCCGATCTCGTCGTCGATCCGCCGCTGCTGGAGTTCCTTCTGGTAGTCCCAGGCCTCCTGGTAGTCCATGAGGCCGCGCTTCTCGACGGTGATGCCATCGACAGTGCTTGTGGATACGACAGTGCTGCTGGAAACGACAGTGCTGGTCGAGACGGTGCCGGTCGCGGCAGCCGCGGTGCGTTCGTCGACAGTGTCGGTCATACCCCGACGATAATCCCCGCCGCGCCCGCGCGGCCACCGGACGACGGATGCGTCACCGTGGCCCCTGCGCCGCGTCCGACCCGATTTGCGCAGGTCGTTCTTTATGATGCCGTTACTTAATTGCCGACTAGTTGCCGCCCTCGGCCGCCCCGGTGACCGCGCGTGAGCTGTCACACTACTATTCCTAAGGTATTTAAAGCCCAATCCGCTCGCCCCGCGCCAGTCGAGGGTTCCACACGACCACAGGGATACGAATGGAAGCAACGCCGAAGGCTCCGATGGTCACCATCGCCGGAGTGAACAAGCACTTCGGAGACCTCCACGCGCTCAAGGACATCGATCTGACCGTGGACGACGGCGAGGTCGTGGTCCTCATCGGACCCTCAGGTTCCGGCAAGTCGACGCTGTGCCGGACCATCAACCGCCTCGAGACCGTCGACTCCGGCACGATCACCGTGAACGGCAAGCCCCTCCCCGCCGAGGGCCGCGCCCTCGCGAACCTCCGCGCCGACGTCGGCATGGTCTTCCAGCACTTCAACCTCTTCGCGCACCTCACGGTCCTCCAGAACATCACCCTCGGACCGATCAAGGTGCGCCGCACCCCCAAGGCCAAGGCAGACGAGCGCGCCCGCCAGCTCCTGGAGCGGGTGGGCCTCGCCGACAAGGCCGACGCGTTCCCCTCCCAGCTCTCCGGCGGCCAGCAGCAGCGCGTGGCCATCGCCCGCGGCCTGGCCATGGACCCCAAGCTCATGATGTTCGACGAGCCGACCTCGGCGCTCGACCCCGAGATGATCAACGAGGTCCTCGACGTCATGCAGGACCTCGCCCGCGAGGGCATGACCATGGTCGTGGTCACCCACGAGATGGGCTTCGCCCGCCGGGCCGCCAACCGCGTCGTCTTCATGGCCGAAGGCCAGATCGTCGAGGTCGCGCCGCCCGACGAGTTCTTCGACAACCCCCAGACCGAGCGCGCCCAGGACTTCCTGTCCAAGGTCATGAGCCACTAGCCGCCTCGGTCCGCAGCGCACCAGAGCACCACCAGTCAGCCCCACCCATAAGGAAGGAAACAGCTATGCGCGCATTCCGCAAGGCCGCCGCCGCGATCGCGGCGGTCGGCCTCATGTCCCTGGCCGCCTGCTCCGGCGAGGCCAGCCAGGACGCCGAGGAGCAGGAGTCCCTGGAAGAGTCCGTCGGGTCCTACGAGCTGGGGCAGGCCGCGGAGATCCCCGCCGGCTACATCCAGGACATCCAGGACAAGGGCGTCCTCACCGTCGGCGTCAAGTTCGACCAGCCGCTCATCGGCCAGAAGAACACCGCCACCGGCAAGATCGAGGGCTTCGACGCCGAGATCGCCCGCCTCCTCGCCACCTACATCTTCGGCGAGGTCGTCGAAGAGGGCGACGACGCCAACCTGGTCTTCGTCGAGACCACCTCGCAGAACCGCGAGACCTACATCAACGACGGCACCGTGGACGCGGTCATCGCCTCGTACTCCATGTACCCCGAGCGCCTGACCCAGTTCGAGTTCGGCGGCCCGTACTTCGAGACCGGCCAGAACGTCATGGTCGCGGCCGACAACACCGACATCAACTCGGTGGCCGACCTCGCCGGCAAGAACGTGTGCATCGCCGAGGGCTCCGGCTCGATCGGCAACCTCGAGGCCGAGAACCCCGAGGCCGTCATCACGCCGCTCGCCGACTACGCCGCCTGCGCCGAGGCCCTGGAGAACGGCCAGACCGACGCCGTCAGCACCGACGAGACCATCCTGTACGGCTTCACCGTCGACAAGCCGGACGCCTTCCGCGTCCTGGAGTCCTCGAACAACTTCACCGACGAGCCCTACGGCGTCGCCATGCCGCTCGGCGAGACCGACGCCCGCAACTTCGTCAACGACATGATCGACGAGATCCTGGCCAACGGCGACTGGCAGAAGGCGTTCGACCTGACCTTCGGCGCCGCCGGCATGCCGACCCCGGACCCGCTCCCGGCCCCCAACCGGTACTAGGTCCCTTCGCAACCGTTCGGTGAGGCGGCGGCGGCCGCGTGAGACGGCCGCCGCCGCCCGCCTTATGGAGGAGTCCGCTTGTTCGACAATTTCGACCTGATGATCGAGGCCCTCGGTGCGGGTATGTGGACCACCGTGTGGGTCACCCTCACCAGCTACGCCATCGCGCTCGCCATCGGCATGGTCCTCGTGGTCATGCACGTCAGCCCCGCGTTCCCCGCCCGCTGGGCCGCCAACGCCTACACGCAGCTGTTCCGCAACGTCCCGCTGCTCGCCGTCCTGTTCATCATGTACTTCGGCCTGCCCAAGGTCGGGATCGTGGCGGACAACTGGGTCTGGGCCCTGCTCGGACTCGGCATGTACACCGGCGCGTTCGTCGGCGAGACCATGCGCTCGGGCATCAACTCGATCCCGCTGGGCCAGGCCGAGGCCGCCCGCTCGCTGGGGCTCACCTTCGGCCAGTCCCTGAGCACGGTGATCCTGCCGCAGTCCGTCCGCGCGGTCATCCCGCCCCTCGGCTCGCTCCTGATCGCCCTGGTCAAGAACAGCGCGCTCGTGCTCGCCATCGGCGTGCCCGAACTGACCGCCCGCTCGCGGCGGCTCATCGAGGACACGCAGAGCCGCTTCGACCTGTGGGGCGTCATCATCTGTGTGACCGTCGGCTACCTGCTGATCGCCCTCGTCCTGAGCTACCTCGTGCGGATCGCCGAGAAGCGCACCGCGTTCGTCCGATGAGAGGGGCCGACTCATGAGCAGAAAAAACGAGACCACCGTCCTGTTCGACGTGCTCGGTCCCAAGGGGCGGCGCAACGCGAACATCGCCGCCGCCGTCTCGGCGGCCGTCATCCTCGGCGTGCTCGCCTACGTCGCCTGGGTGCTCTACGGCGAGGGCTTCTTCGAGTCCTCCCGCTGGGTCAACCCGCTCGACGCCCTCGTGGTGGAGACCACCTGGGTCCCGGCGATCGTGAACACCCTGGTGGCGTTCGCACTCGGCTCGGTGGTCGCCATCGTGCTCGGCATCGTCTTCGGGTTCGGGCGGATCTCGCAGTTCGCGCTGACCCGCTGGGCCTCGACCGGGTACGTGCAGTTCTTCCGGTCGCTGCCGCTGGTGCTCCTCATCTGGGTGTCGTTCACCATCGACGGGCACTTCGGCTTCACCACCGAGACGCTCGGCTGGAGCGGCGACGCCCGGCGCCTGACGTTCCTGGTGCTGGGCCTCGGCATCTACAACGCCGCGATCCTCGCCGAGATCCTCCGCGCCGGCGTCAACGCCCTGCCTCCGGGCCAGGCGATGGCGGGCAAGGCGATCGGCCTGCGCCACGGCCAGGTGCAGCGCCTCATCGTGCTGCCGCAGGTGCTGCGGAACATGCTCCCGGCGGTCCTCGCGCAGCTGGTGATCCTCCTGAAGGACACCTCGCTGGGCTACGTCATCACCTACCCCGAGCTGCTGCACTCCGCCCGGATCATCGGCAACGACTACAGCAACTCCTTTCTCCAGGCGCTCATCATCGCCGCGTTCATCTACTTCGTGCTGGCGTACGCCCTCTCGAAGCTGGTGGTCCTGGTCGAGCGCCGCATGCGCAAGACGACCGCCGCGCCCAAGGCCGCGGCGCAGCTGGAGTCCACGGTCGCGGGCGGCGTCGCCGGCACCACCGTGGCCTGACGACACTCCGCACGACCAGCAGGGCCCCGCCGGCACCGGCCGGCGGGGCCCTTTCGCGTGCGGCCCATCCGATATGAACCCTCGTCGCGTCCCGGGACTGCTACCCTCTTCTTGAAATCAACAACCATTTTCAATTAGTGGGGACCGGAACCATGAAACTCGCCTTCGTCGGCAAGGGCGGATCGGGCAAGACCACGATGGCCTCGCTCTTCGCCCGGAGGGCGGCCGCGCTCGGCCACCCCGTGATGGCCGTCGACGCCGACATCAACCAGCACCTCGCCGCGGCCCTCGGCCTCGACGCCGAGGCCGCCGCGATGGGCCCGGTGCTGGGGGAGCACCTGGCCGACATCAAGGACTACCTGCGCGGCGCCAACCCGCTCGTGCCCTCGGCCGAGCTCATGCTCAAGACCACGCCGCCCGGACCCGGCTCGCGCCTGCTCACCGTGCGCGAGTCGAACCCGCTGCTCGACCGGCTCTTCACCGAGCACGACGGCATCCGCTTCGCCGCCACCGGCGGCTTCGTCGACGACGACCTCGGGGTGGCCTGCTACCACTCGAAGGTCGGCGCGGTCGAGCTCCTGCTCAACCACCTCGTGGACGGCCCCGAGGAGTTCGTCGTGGTCGACATGGTCGCCGGCGCCGAAGCCTTCGCCTCGGGCATGTTCACGCGCTTCGACCACACGTTCCTGGTGTGCGAGCCGACCCTCCGCTCGGTCGGCGTCTACAAGCAGTACCTGGGCTACGCCGAGGACTACGACGTGCGGATCTCGGTGATCGGCAACAAGACCGACGACGAGGACGACGTCGCGTTCCTGCGCGAGCACGTGGGCGACGCCCTCCTGGGCTGGTGCTCGCGCTCGAAGTACGTCAAGGCCGCCGAGCGCGGCAGCGTCGGCCCCGTCGCCGACCTCGAACCCGCGAACCTCGCCGTGGTCGACGCCGCCCGCGAACGGGCCGTCGCCGGGGGCAAGGACTGGGCCAAGTTCACCCGCCAGGCCCACGAGTTCCACCGCAAGGCCGCCCTCGCCTGGGGCAACGACAAGGCCGGGGTGGACCTCGCCGACCAGATCGTCCCGGACTACGTGCTCGGCGAGCACCTGCTCGGCGCGCCCGTCCACTAGGGCCGATCCACGACAGGCCGCAGGCGCCGCCGGCCCTTCTGGACGCCCGGCGCGGCCGGAAGGGTCTGCGTCGAGTACCCGACAGCGGCCGGCGCCTACCGCCCGCACAATGAACCGATTCGAACCGAGAGGAGTACGCATGTCCCTTGACGTCTCTGAAGACCTGCTCACCAAGGCCGAAGCGGGGGAGGTGACCGACGCCGACTTCGTCGACTGCGTCAAGCAGTCCCTGCCGTTCGCGTGGGACCTGATCGCGAAGGTCGTCCACGACCTGAAGAACGGGGTGGTCTCGTCCTCCGGGTCCACCCAGTTCGCGGACAACACCACGCCGCCGCCGGACGAGCAGGCGCGGGGCCAGCTCCTGCGGGTCCTCGCCTCGGATTCGATGCGGGGCGCGCTCGAGCGCCACCACGGCGTCAAGCTCGCCTTCCAGAACTGCCACCGCATCGCGGCCTTCCCGGTCTCCGAGGTCGACTCGGACACCTACCGCAAGTTCATCTCGCCGCGCGGGCAGCTGCTCAACCAGTCGCCCGAGCTGCGGGACTGCTGACGCACCGCACGCACCACGCACTACCGAAGGGCCGCTCGGACAACGGCGTCCGGCCGGCCCTTCGGGCTGCTCGGGGGACGGCCCGCTGCGATCGTCCCGACCGCGGCGCCCCTACTCCGGCTTCCTGGTGATGAGGAAGTCCCGGACCAGCTCCTCGCCCTGCTTCACCAGCGGCCGCAGGATCTTCAGCCGCGACAGGGCCACCACCCGGGACGCCAGCGGCGCGGTGCGCCGCGCCAGCTCGCGGGACTTCTCCTGGCCCGGCGAGGCGTCGTACACCCAGTACAGGACCACGACCATCTGGTGCAGCCACAGCATCTCCGGCAGGATGTCGGCCATGTCCTTGGGCACCTTGGTCTTCGAGCCCTCCAGGACCTCCCGGTACAGCGCGATGTCGCGGTCGCGGCTCTCCCCGGAGTCCTCCGAGAACGGGCTCAGGGGGCTCGACGGGTCGGCGGCGTTCCGGAAGAACTGGCCCGCGAACGCGTGGTACGGCCCGGCGATGTCGAGCCAGGCCAGGAGCGCGGCCTCGATCCGCTCGGCCAGGGTCTCCTTGCCTTCGAGCATCGTGGGCGTCAGCTCGGCGTGCCGCATGGTCGCCTGCTCGTAGAAGCCCTGGATCAGGTGCTCCTTGGACTTGAAGTAGTAGTACGCGTTCCCGACCGAGACGCCCGCCTCGGCCGCGATCGCCCGCATCGTGGTCTTGTCGTAGCCGCGCTCGGCGAACATGTCGAGCGCGGTCTCGATGATGCGCTGCCGCGTCCGCTCGCCCTTGCTGGAAGGGCGGGCGGACGCGTCGGACTCGTCGGGGCCGGAAGCAGAGGCGCTCACAAAGGCGATCCTACTGTGGCTGCGGGCCGTACTGCCCCGGCCGCGGCTGCGGCGGCTCCATGGCGCCGAGCGCGCGGGCGTCGACGACGCGGCCGCGCTTGCGGAAGCCGTTGAGGACGACGATGTTGAGCACGTGCAGGAGGCCGAGGACCAGGAGCACGGCGCCGATCTTGACGGCGACGGTCTCGAAGACCCCGCGGGCGGTGCCGACCTCGTCGCCGGTGCGCAGCCACAGCGCCACGAACCCGAAGTTGAGGAGGTAGAAGCCGACCTGGAGGAGGCGGTTGACGGCTTGGGCGAGCTGCTCGTCGCCGTCGAAGACGTCCTTGATGAAGTGGAAGCCGTTGGTGCCGAGGGTGCGGGCGACCCAGACGGTGAGCGGTACGGCGACGAGCAGGTAGGCGATGTAGGCGACGACCGTCATGTCCATGACAGTGCTCCGTTCTGGAAGGGGGAGTTCGAGAGTTGAACGTGTTCAACTCCTGGCTTCAACCTACGCAGCTTCTTGAACATGTTCAAGTCCAGGCCCCGAAATATGGCCGACGCCACGGCCGGGGCCGCACGGTAGTCTTCTCCGCGTGACTGTTGCGGTGCGTGTGATCCCCTGCCTGGACGTGGACGCCGGGCGGGTCGTCAAGGGCGTCAACTTCGAGAACCTGCGCGACGCGGGCGACCCGGTCGAGCTCGCCGCCGCCTACGACGCCGCGGGCGCCGACGAGCTCACGTTCCTCGACGTGACCGCTTCGAGCGACGACCGCGGCACCATGATGGACGTCGTGGCCCGCACCGCCGAGCAGGTCTTCATCCCGCTGACCGTGGGCGGCGGGGTCCGCACCCCCGACGACGTGGACCGGCTGCTGCGCGCGGGCGCCGACAAGGTCGGCGTCAACACCGCCGCGATCGCGCGGCCCGAGGTGATCGCCGAGATCGCCGACCGCTTCGGCAACCAGGTCCTCGTGCTCTCCGCCGACGTCGCCTCGGGCGCCGGCACCGATTCGGGCTGGGAGGTCACGACTCACGGCGGGCGGCGGCGCACCGGCATCGACGCGGTCGAGTGGTGCGCGCGGGCCGCCGGGCTCGGCGCGGGGGAGATCCTGCTCAACTCGATCGACGCCGACGGCACCAAGGCCGGCTTCGACCTCCCGCTCATCGCGGCCGTCCGCGCCGCGGTCGACGTGCCCCTCATCGCCTCCGGCGGCGCCGGCGCTGCCGCCCACTTCCCGCCGGCCGTCGCGGCCGGCGCCGACGCGGTGCTCGCCGCCTCGATCTTCCACTTCGGCGACGTCGCCATCGGCGAGGTCAAGCGCGAACTCCAGACCGCCGGCCACCCGGTGCGCTGAGCGCCGAGAGCCGAGAGCCGAGCGTTCCGCGCTTTCGAAGCGCCGGCCTCCCGACCCGCTGAGCGGCGACGCGCGAAGCGCGTCGCCGCTCGCGCCGTCGATCGTCCTCGGCCCCGCGGGGCCGCTCGCCCTCGGCGCGCTCCACGGGTCGGCCACCTCCTGCGGTCGCCGCTCCCTCCGGCGCGCTCCGCGCTCTCGAAGCGCCGGGGACGCGTTCGAAACCTTTCGATGCAGTGATGCCGACTACATTCGTGTCCCGCTCCGGGTGACACGGGCGCGTGCGGGGGCGGATCTTGTCGCACCCCCGGGCAATGCTGGCCGCTACGGTCCCCTCAGGGTGGGTGGGGGCTCGGGATGGTAAACGGCCTTCAGCTCTCAAAGAGGGTTGGCGACCGTCCCCGAGGCGAGGCATGATTGCAAGCGGCCGCTTGCCGTGCGGCTAGGAACCAGCCCGGAGCCCACCCACTCGACCGGAGACCCAATGACGCTGCCCACCGGCACCGCCGCCGATCCCGACGACCTCGCCGCGGGAGCGGACGAGCGCATCCTCGGGCGCGGCCTGCGCAACCTCGGCGACATGATCCGGCTCAAACCCAAGCCGTTCGCCGTCGGCGCCGCCGGAGCCATGATCAACACCGGCATGACCCTCTTCCTCTCCTACGTCGTCGGCTGGGTCGTCGCCGGCATCGCCGTCCCCGCCTACGAGAGCGGCGAGGTGGCCGTCGGCACGGTCCTCCTCGGCGCCGCCGCCCTCCTCGGCACCTCGATCATCCGCTTCTCCTCCATGTGCGCCAGGCGCATCGGGGCCGGCGTCATGCAGTTCGGCGTCCAGGCCGCCTGGCGCCGCCGCATCACCCGCCGCTACCTCGCGCTCCCGGTCTCCTGGCACCAGAAGCACCCCACCGGGACCCTCCTCTCCAACGCGAACGCCGACGTCGAGGCCGCCACCCGCCCCCTCGCCCCGCTGCCCTTCGCGTGCGGCACCCTCTTCATGGTCGTCGTCGCCATGATCGCGTTCTTCACCATCGACTGGGCCATCGCGCTGGTCGCCCTCGGTATGTTCCCCGCGCTCTTCGCCCTGAACGCCGTCTTCGCCACCAAGATGGCCCCGCGCGCCAAGCGCGCCCAGGAGCTCCGGGCCGAGGTCTCCGCGGTCGGCCACGAGTCCTTCGACGGCGCCCTCGTCGTCAAGGCCATGGGCCGGGAGTCCGCCGAGACCGAGCGCTTCAGCGCCTCCGCCACCGAGCTGCGCGACGCCATGATCGGCGTCGGCCGCCTCCGCGCCGCCTTCGAGCCCGCCATCTCCGGCCTCCCCGAGATCGCCGTCCTCGTCGCGCTCCTCGTGGGCCTCGCCCGCTTCGAAGCCGGGGCGATCAGCCTGGAGCAGCTGGTCACCGTCTCCTTCATGTTCTCCGTGCTCGCCTTCCCCGTCCGCGCCATCGGCTGGGTCCTCGGCGACCTGCCCGGCTCGGTCGTCGGCCGCGCCCGCGTCGACCACGTCCTCGCCGCCACCGGCGACATGGCCTACGGCGACAAGCAGCTCCCGGCGAGCACCGCCCCCGCGAGCCTCGAGTTCGACGCCGTCGCCTACGCCTACCCCGACGGCCACGAAGCCCTCCGCGAGGTCACCTTCAGCGTCACCCCCGGCACCACGGTCGCCCTCGTCGGCGCCACCGGCTCCGGCAAGTCCACCCTCGCCCACCTCGCCGCGCGCCTGGTCGACCCGAGCCGCGGCGCCGTGCGCGTCGACGGCGAGGACCTCCGCGGCCTCGACCACGCGAGCCTCGCGCGGACCACCGCCCTCGTCCAGCAGATCCCCTTCGTCTTCGACGACACCGTCCGCGCCAACATCGCCCTCGGCCGCCCCGGCGTCGACGACGACCGCATCTGGGACGCCCTCGTCGCCGCCGGCGCCGAGAAGTTCGTCCTCAACCTCGACGACGGCCTCGACACCGAGGTCGGCGAGCGCGGCACCAGCCTCTCCGGCGGCCAGCGCCAGCGCCTCACCCTCGCCCGCGCCCTCGCGGGCCGGCCCCGGCTGCTCGTCCTCGACGACGCCACCAGCGCCGTCGACCCGAAGGTCGAGTCCCAGATCCTCGCCGGCCTCAAGGGCTCCTCCGAGGTCGCGAGCGTCCTCGTGGTCGCCTACCGGCGCGCCACGATCGCCCTCGCCGACGAGGTCGTCTTCCTCGAAGGCGGCCGCATCACCGCCCGCGGCCCGCACACCGAGCTGCTGCGCACCCACCAGCCCTACGCCGACCTGGTCACCGCCTACGAGCGGGCCGAGGCCGAGCGCGAATTCGACGAGGAGGGCGCGGCGTGACCGCCCAGGAGACCCCCACCCAGCCCGGCCCGTGGGAGACCGTCAAGCGCGGCCTCCAGCTCTCGCCCGAACTGCGCAGCGGCCTCGGGTTCACCGTGTTCCTCGCGGCCGTGACCGCGCTCGGGCGCCTCGTGGTGCCGATCGGCGCGCAGAAGATCCTCGACGAGGGCCTGCTGGGCGACGGGGGGCCCGACCTCGGGTACGTGTTCACCGTCGCGGCGCTCGGCACGGCGGCGCTCGTCCTGACGACGCTCGCGAACTACGTCATGAACCGGCGCCTGTTCGTCGTCTCCGAGCACGCGCTGGCGTCGCTGCGGCGCAAGACGTTCCGGCACATCCACGACCTGTCGATGCTGCACCAGCAGTCGGAGCGGCGCGGGGCCCTGACGGCGCGCGTGACGACCGACATCGACCAGATCAGCCAGTTCCTCCAGCAGGGCGGCATGGTCCTGGTGACCTCGATGGCGCAGATCATCGTGGCGACGGTGGTCATGGTCGTCTACTCGTGGCAGCTCGCGGTCGCGGTGTGGATCGTGTTCCTGCCGGTGACGTGGATGATCAAGTGGCTCCAGAAGCACCTGGCGTCGGCGTACACGAGCGTGCGCCGCAGCGTCTCGGCGATGCTCTCGGCGGTCGCGGAGTCCGTGGTCGGCGCGGGCACGGTGCGCGCGTACGGGGTCGGGGCGCGCACGAGCGAGCGCCTGGACGCCTCGATCGAGGAGCACCGGCGCGACCAGACCCGCGCGATCAGCCGCTCGGCGCTGTCGTTCGGCGCGGGGGAGCTGGTCTATCTGGGCGTCAACGTGATCGTGGTGGTGCTGGGCGCGTTCCTGGTGGCCGACGGGTCGATGTCGGTGGGCGAGCTGACGGCGTTCCTGTTCCTGGTCGTGCTGTTCACGCAGCCGGTGGTCATCGGCACGGAGACGCTGAACGAGGCCCAGAACGCGGTCTCGGGCTGGCGCCGGGTCCTCGACATCATCGACACCGCGCCTGACGTGGCCGACCCGGTCGACGGGATCGCGCTTCCCGAAGGGCCCCTCGGGGTCCGGTTCGAGGGGGTGCGGTTCGCGTACCCGGGCGGCGCGGAGGTGCTGCACGGGATCGACGTGGAGATCCGCGCGCACTCGAAGGTCGCGGTGGTCGGCGAGACCGGTTCGGGCAAGACCACGTTCGCGAAGCTGCTGACGCGCCTGATGGACCCGACCTCGGGCCGGGTGCTGCTCGGCGGCTCGCCGCTGGAGGGGATCACGTTCGCGTCGCTGCGGCGGCGGGTGACGATGGTGCCGCAGGAGGGCTTCCTGTTCAACGGCACGCTGGCCCGGAACGTGCGGTTCGCGCGGCCCGAGCTGACCGACGCCGAGATCTACGTGGCGTTCGCCGAGCTGGGCCTGACCGACTGGGTCGAGACGCTGCCGGCCGGGCTCGACACCGAGCTGGGCGAGGGCGGCGCGAACCTCTCGGTGGGGGAGCGGCAGCTCGTGTCCCTGGTGCGCGCGTACGTGACCGATCCGGACCTGCTCGTCCTGGACGAGGCGACGAGCGCGGTGGACCCGGCCACGGAGCTGCGCCTGTCGGCGGCCCTGGACGCGGTGACGCGCGGGCGTACCACCGTGATCATCGCCCACCGGCTCTCGACGGCCGAGACCTCCGACGAGGTCCTGGTGTTCGACGCGGGCGAGCTGGTCCAGCAGGGCCCGCACGCCGCGCTCGCGGCGGAGGCCGGTTCGGTCTACGCGGGCCTGCACGGCTCGTGGGTGGAGCAGACGCGCTCGAACTGAGCGCGATCCTGGACCGGGCACGACCGCGAACGAGGCACGACCGCCAAGCGGGCGCGGTCGCGGACTGCGTTCGGTCTCGGAACCGGGCATGAGGCATCGGTGCGGGCCCGTCCTCTTCGGACGGGCCCGCACCGCGCTCAGGCGCGGGCGCCGAGGCGGCCCCTCGGCATGCGCCAGTTCGCGGCGAGCGTGGAGTCGCGCAGGTTCCGGGCCTCCCCGAAGTAGTCGCAGAACTTCATCATCATCGGGTCCCACGCGATCGGGTCGACGTACGCGGTGCCGGGCACCAGCAGTGATTCGTCCACATGGGACCGCAGGATCTCGGCCTCGAACGCGGAGCAGCCGCGCCCGAACGGGTGGACCGCGGTGATGCGGCATTCGAGCTGGATCGGGCACTCCGCGACCCGCGGCGCGGCCACGAGGTCCGCGGCCTGCTCGGTGAGCCCCGCGGCCCCGAACTTGTCGGGCTCGAACCGGTACCCCTTGGCGGCCTTGGTCTCCGGGACCGGGTCCATCGCGGTGAGGTCGGCGAGCCGGTCGACCGCGTCGGCGAGGCCGCTCGGGACCAGGTTGACGGTGACCTCCCCGGTGGCGCGCATGTTCTGCGCGGTCCGCGACCGGTCGCCCATCCCGAGCATGGCCGACTGCCCGAGCCACCACGCGGAGGACATCGGCGCGACGTTCGCGCGGCCCTCCGCGTCGCGGGTGCCGAGGAGCACGACGGCGCTCCCGTAGTAGTGGACCTTCAACGGCGTGTTCACATGCATGCCCCAATGGAACCCGCCGCGGGGCCGCGGCGCTGGCCGGAAAACGACGCGGCGTCCGGACCCGGCCGGGTCCGGACGCCGCGCGTCATCTGGGAGGCTCCCTGCGTCGATCGGCCGGGCCTCTGCCTTCAGTCGACCAGGCCCCTGCCGTCAGTCGGCCGAACTTCTGCCGTCAATCGACCGGGCCTCTGCCGTCAGTCGACGGTGAGCACGATCTTGCCGGTGGTGCGGCCGGTCTGGAGCGACTCGTGGGCCTTCGCCACGTCCTCCAGCGGGTAGGTCTCGGCCACGGTGGGGCGGAGCCTTCCCGCGTCGATGAGCGCCGACAGGGCCCGCATGCCGCTCCAGTCCGGTTCGACCAGCACGAACCCGGTGCGCACGCGGGCGCGCTCGGACTCGGGGAGGTCGCCGGGGATCACCGACATGAGGAATCCGCCGTCCTTGAGCACCGACGCCGACCGCGCCGCGTACTCGCCGCCGATCGGGTCGACCACGACGTCGACGTCCGACAGGACCTCGGCGAAGTCCGTCTCGCGGTAGTCGATCACCTCGTCGGCGCCGAGCGACCGCAGGAAGTCGTGCTTCGCCGCGCTCGCCGTGCCGATCACGTACGCGCCGTGGGCCTTCGCGATCTGCACCGCGAAGTGCCCGACCCCGCCCGCGGCGGCGTGGACCAGCACCCGCTGCCCCTCGCGCACACCCGCGTTGTCGACCAGGGCCTGGTGCGCCGTCAACCCTGTCAGCGGCACCGCCGCCGCCTCCACATGGGACAGCCCGGCGGGCTTGAAGTCGAACTGGCGGGCCGGCGCGGCCACGTACTGGCCGTAACCGCCCGCCGGGTGCGGGAAGCGCGGCATCCCGTAGACCTCGTCGCCGGGCGCGTACAGCCGCACGCCGACCCCGACCGCCTCCACGGTGCCCGAGACGTCCCACCCGAGCGTGAACGGGGGCTTCAGCCCCGTGAGCCCGCCCGATTCGCGGGACTTCCAGTCGGTCGGGTTCACGCCCGCCGCGTGGACCCGCACCAGCACCTCGGTCGGGCCCGGTGCGGGCCGCTCGACCTCGGCGATCCGCAGCACCTCCGGTCCGCCGAGCTCGTCCTGGACCACCGCTCGCATCGTCGCCATGTCGGTTCCCTTTCCGTCGCCTCCGGTGTACCGGTCCCATTCTGGGCCCGGTACACCTCGCAACGTCACGGGATGAGCAGGAGCTTCCCGGTGGTCTTGCGGGACTGGAGCGCCTCGTGCGCCTCGGGGGCCTCTTCGAGCCGGAACGTCTCGCCGACGCGCACGAGCAGGTTGTCGTCCTCGATCATCTGGAACACGTCGGCCGCGCGGGCCAGGTACTCCTCGCGGGTGCGCGTGAAGTCCCCGAGGGTCGGGCGGGTGAGCACGAGCGAGCCGCCCTGGTGCAGCCGCTGCGGGTCCACCGGCGGGACGGGCCCGCTGGCCTGCCCGAACAGGGCCATGACGCCCCGGGGGCGCAGCGCCTCCAGGCCCTCGTCGAACGTGGTCTTGCCGACCCCGTCGAACACGGCCGCGACCCCTTCGCCGCCGGTGAGCTCGCGGGCCTTGGCGCCGAAGCCCTCGTAGCGCATGACGTGGTCGGCGCCGTTCTGGCGGGCGAGCTCGGCCTTCGCGTCGGTGGAGACGGTGGCGACGACCTTGCCGCCCTTGTACTTCACCATCTGGGTGAGCAGGAGGCCCATGCCGCCGGCGGCGGCGTGGACGACCACGGTGTCGCCCTCTTGGACGTCGTACACGCTGTTGCACAGGTAGTGCGCGGTGAGGCCCTGGAGCATCACCGCGGCGGCGGTCTCGACCGCCACCTTCTCGGGGACGGGCACGAACTGGTCGGCGTCGGCCACGACCAGGTCCGCATAGGACCCGGGGACGCTCTTCCAGGCGACCTCGTCGCCGATCGCGAAGCCCTCCACGCCCTCGCCGAGGGCCGCCACGTACCCGCCGCCCTCCAGGCCCGGCGTGAACGGCAGCGGCAGCCCGTAGGCGCCGGTCCGGTGGTACACGTCGATGAAGTTGACGCCGGCCGCGGCGACCCTGACGGCGATCTGCCCGGGCCGCGGGCCCGGGTCCTCGCCCTCCAGGACCGTCATGACGCCCGGCCCGCCGGTCCGCTCGACCACGATCGCCTTCATGAGGATTCCTTCCGCCGCAGGTTCACCCCATAACCTACGTGGTGCCCCGCTATTCGTCGGTTCCGGTCCGGCGTCCGCCGGAGGGGAAGCGCATGCGCGCGCGGCCCCACGGGTTCTTCGCGGCCGTCCGGGTGTCGAACTCCTCGCCGACGATGCGGCGGATGGCGTCCCGGAAGCCGCGCTGGCGCATGTGGTGGCGCAGGACGTTCGCGGCCGGGTCGGTCGTCAGCTCCCGCATGAGCGCCACGCACAGCGCGAGCATGACGACCACGAACGGCAGCGCGACGATGATCGTCGCGTTCTTGAGCCCTTCGAGGCCGCCCGACAGCAGCAGGACCGCCGCGACCGCGCCGATCGTCGCGCCCCAGAACACCACGAGCGCCTTCTTCGGCGCGAGCGAGCCGCGGCTCGACAGCGACCCGAGCACCAGCGAGGCCGAGTCGGCGCCGGTCACGAAGTAGATCGCGACCAGGATCATCGACAGGCCCGCGAGGAGGCTGTACAGCGGCAGCGAGTCCAGGAGCGCGAACAGCGCGTACTCCTCGCCCTGCCCGATCGAGTCGGCGTAGTCGAAGTAGCCGTGGTCCTGCTTCCACAGGGCCGTCCCGCCCAGGATCGCGAACCACAGCGTGGACGCGGCCGAGGGGATGAGGAGCACGCCGACGATGAACTGCCGGATGGTGCGCCCGCGCGAGATGCGGGCGATGAACGTGCCCACGAACGGCGCCCACGACAGCCACCACGCCCAGTAGAAGATCGTCCAGGCCGCCATCCACTCCTCGCCGCCGAACGCGCCGGTGACGCTGGAGAGGTTCGTCAGCTCCGCGAGGTACCCGCCGACGGCGTTGGGCCACGCGTCGAGGATGAACAGGGTCGGGCCCGCGAAGAACACGAAGACGACCAGGAACAGCGCGAGGACCACGTTCGTCGTCGACAGCCACTTGACGCCGCGGTGGACGCCCGAGAACGCCGAGGCCACGAACGCGGCCGTCAGCGCCACGATGACGATGACCTCCAGGAACTTCGAGTCCTGCACGCCCGCGACGATCTCCAGGCCCACCGCGACCTGCAGCGCCCCCAGGCCCAGGCTCGCGGCCGTCCCGAACACGGTCGCGAAGATCGCGAGCAGGTCGATGGCCTTGCCGGTGGCCGGGCCCCAGCGCTTGCCGGCCGTCAGCGGCTCGAACGCGTCGCTCATGTTGTTGCCGCGCTGCTTGCGGAACGTCGAGTAGCCGAGCGCGAGCCCGGCCACCGCGTAGATCGCCCACGGGTGCAGTCCCCAGTGGAAGTAGGAGTAGACTAGCGCGCCCTCCTCCAGCTGGTCGGCGTAGAACGGCGACTGCGGGTTGAGCTGGAGCGGCGGCGGCGCGTCGAAGTAGTGCGAGAGCGGCTCGGCCACACCGTAGAACATGAGGCCGATGCCCATGCCGGCGGCGAACATCATCGAGATCCACGGCAGCGTCCCGAACTCGGGCTGCTCGTCCGGGTTCACCGCGAGCTTGATGTTCCCGTACCGGCTCGCGGCGATGTAGACCGCCAGCACCAAGAAGATGTTCCCCGCGATGATGAACAGCCACCCGAAGTTCGCGATGACCCAGTTCAGGGCCGCCGTGGAGCCGTCCTCGAACTGCTCGGGGAAGAACGCGCCGAACAGGATCACCGCGACGGTGATGCACGCGGCGGTCCAGAACACCGGCCGGTCCACCGGCAGCGTCGCCTGCCGCTCCTCGTCCTCGATCGGCACTTCGGGAGGCGGCGCCTCCGCCTCGACGGGGCGCTCGGGTTCGGCGGGCGTCTCGCTCACGGCCATGGCGCGGCTCCTCACGTGCGGCTCGGGCAGGGGACTGAAGCCACCATAAGGGACCAATAGCCTCTATCCGGCCGATCCGCCCAGACCGGGCCTCGAACCGTGCTAATCCCGCCGGTACACCAGCAGCGCGACCGCCCCGATCGCCCGCGCCTCCACCAGCCGCAGCGGCCGCGCCGGCGACTGCGGGAACGGCGCCGGGTACACGAACCGGGCCCCGCCGCGCTCCCCGAGCAGGAACGGCGCCACCGCCACGTGCACCTCGTCGGCCAGGTCCGCCGACAGGAACGCCGTGTGCACCGTCCCCCCGCCCTCGACCAGCAGCCGCGCCACCCCGCGCCCGGCCAGGTCCGCGAGCGCCGCCTCCAGGTCCACCTCCCGCGCCGCGGTCGCCACCACCTCCGCCGCCTCCGGCCCCACGTGGCACGCCGCCGCGCCCGCCTCGGACGTGTACACCACGACCGGGTCCCCGCCCGAGAACAGCCGCGCGCCCGGGTCCAGCTCGCCCGAGGGCGAGAACACCACCCGCAGCGGCGTGGCCCGCCGGCCCTGCGCCAGGCGCTCGTCCCGGCGCGTCGCCGACCGCACCTGGAGCCGCGGGTCGTCCGCGCGGACCGTCCCGGCGCCGACCGCGATCGCGTCCACGCCCGCGCGGACCTCGTCGACCCGGTCGAAATCGGCCTCGTTGGACAGCACGAGCCGATCGGGCGAGTCGTCGTCGAGGAACCCGTCGAGGCTCACCGCGGCCGAAAGAATGACATAAGGGCGCTCCATGGTCCCGAGAATCCCACGATGCACTCCCCGCAGGGGCCGGGTGGCGGGGCGCGGCGCGCAGCGATCACAATCAGTACTCGTGGAAGGTCGAGAAGAGGTCCTGGCGAACCTGAGCTTCAACGCCGACGGGCTCGTGCCCGCGATCGCGCAGCAGCACGACACCGGCGAAGTGCTCATGCTCGCGTGGATGGACGCGGAGGCGCTGCGGCGCACCCTCGCGACGAAGCAGGCCACCTACTGGTCGCGCAGCCGCGGCGAGTACTGGGTCAAGGGCGAGACCTCCGGGCACCGCCAGGCGGTCGTCTCGGTCGCCGTCGACTGCGACGGCGACACCGTGCTCCTCCAGGTCGACCAGACCGGCCCCGCGTGCCACACCGGCACCCGCACCTGCTTCTCCGGAAGGGAGATCGCATGAGCAGCGACGATGCGGCCCCCCGCCGAGCGGAGGACCCCGCGGACGACGCCGCGGCGCCCCACGAGGACGCCGACGGACCGAGCGCTTCAGAGTCACGCGCTTCAGGGTCGGGCACCGCAGTCCCGAGCGCCTCCGAATCCCGCGACTCCGACCCCCGCGCCGCCGAGCGCACCCGCGTGCTCCTCGCCGGGGTCCTCGCCGCCGCGCTCGGGGCCCTCGCGGCCTCCCGCGGCTGGACCTCGACCGCCGAGACCGGCCACGCCGGGCTCACCGCCACCACCGTCCAGTCCGGGACCGACCTCGCCTCGTGGGCGCTGCCGTGCGCGCTCGCCGGCGGCGCCGCGTTCCTCGCGATGCTCGCCACCGGGAACCGCGCCCGCCGCGTCCTCGGCGCCGTCGCGGCCCTCGCGGGCCTGGCCGCCGCCCTCGGCGGCGTCCTCCACCTGACGGCGGGCGCGTGGCCGATCGTGCTCGCCGCCGCGGGGCTGATCCTCGCGGGCGCGGGCGCCTGGACCACCGCGCGGGCCGGCGCCTGGCCCGCCACGGACCGTTACGAAGCGTCCCCCGCAGGGGGCGCCGCCATAGCAGAGGACCCGGTGTCGCTGTGGAACGCCCTCGACTCCGGCCAGGACCCCTCGTCGCCTACTATCACGGCATCGGCGCAGGAGAAAGGACCGCGTAGGTGAACGTGCTGGAGCAGATCATCACCGAAGTCCGCGCCGATCTCGAGCGGCGCCAGAGCGAGGTGCCCATCGAGGTCGTCCGCGAGCGCGCCGAGGCCGCCAGGCCCCCGCTCGACGGGTACGCCGCGCTCTCGGGCGGCGGCGTCGGCGTCATCGCCGAAGTGAAGCGCGCCTCGCCCTCCAAGGGCGCCCTCGCCGACATCCCCGACCCGGCCGTGCTGGCCGCCGAGTACGCCGCCGGCGGCGCCTCGGTCATCTCCGTGCTCACCGAGCGGTCCTACTTCAAGGGCAGCCTCGACGACCTCGACGCCGTGCGCGCGAAGGTCTCGATCCCGGTGCTGCGCAAGGACTTCGTGGTCTCCCCCTACCAGGTCCTGGAGGCCCGCGCCCACGGCGCCGACCTCGTCCTGCTCATCGTGGCCGCGCTCGACCAGGACACGCTCGTGTCGCTGCACGAGCGGATCACCGGGCTCGGCATGACCGCGCTCGTGGAGGTCCACACCGAGTACGAGGCCGACCGGGCCATGCGCGCGGGCGCCAAAGTCATTGGCGTCAACGCCCGCGACCTGACTACGCTCCAGGTGGACCGCTCGGTGTTCGAGCGGATCGCGCCGGGCCTGCCCCGGGACGTCGTGAAGGTCGCCGAGTCCGGCGTCCGCGGCACCCGCGACCTCATCCGCTACGCGAGCGCCGGCGCCGACGCCGTGCTCGTCGGCGAGGGGGTCGTCAAGCAGAAGAGCCCGCGCGACGCCGTCCGCGAGCTGGTCACCGCCGGATCGCACCCGGCGACGCCGCGCCCGATCTGAGGCGCGCCGGCCTAGGGCGCGTCGGATCGAGAGCAGCACCGATCGAGAGAAGCGAAGGGGAGTAAGTACCGTGCCCAACCCAGATGCCACCGGCCACTGGGGCGAATTCGGGGGACGGTTCGTCCCCGAAGCCCTCATCGCCGCGCTCGACGAGCTCGAGCGCGCCCACACCGAGGCCCTCGCCGACCCGGCGTTCACCGACGAGCTCGACAGGCTCGGGCGCGAGTACGGGAACCTCCCCTCGCCGCTGTACCTCGCCGAGCGCCTCTCAGAGGAGGCCGGCGTCGAGGTCTGGCTCAAGCGCGAGGACCTCAACCACACCGGCGCGCACAAGATCCGCAACGTCCTCGGCCAGGCGCTTTTGACCAAGCGCATGGGCAAGACCCGGATCATCGCCGAGACCGGCGCGGGCCAGCACGGGGTCGCCGCGGCGACCGCCGCGGCCTACTTCGGGCTCGAGTGCACCGTGTACATGGGCGAGGAGGACACCCGCCGCCAGTTCCTCAACGTGGCCCGCATGCGCCTGCTCGGCGCCGAGGTCGTCCCGGTCACGACCGGTTCGCGGACCCTCAAGGACGCCATGAACGAGGCCCTGCGCGAATGGGTCGCGAGCGTGGACCACACGCACTACCTCATCGGCTCGGTCGGCGGCCCGCACCCGTTCCCGCAGCTCGTGCGCGACTACTGCCGCGGCATCGGCGACGAGGCCCGCGCCCAGTTCCTCGACCGCACCGGGGCCCTGCCGGACGTCGTCGCCGCGTGCGTCGGCGGCGGCTCGAACGCGATGGGGATCTTCACCGCGTTCCTCGACGACGCCTCGGTGAAGCTGTACGGCTTCGAGGCCGGCGGCGACGGGTACGACACTGGCCGCCACGCCGCGACCATCACCGCCGGGCAGATCGGCGTCCTCCACGGCGCCCGCACCTTCGTCCTCCAGGACGAGGACGGCCAGACGATCGAGTCCCACTCGATCTCGGCCGGCCTGGACTACCCGGGCGTCGGCCCCGAGCACGCCCACCTGGCCGCGACCGGCCGGGCCGTCTACGAGCCGGTGGACGACGCCGAGGCCATGGCCGCCCTGGAGAAGCTGGCCCGCACCGAGGGCATCATCTGCGCGATCGAGTCCGCCCACGGCCTCGCCGGGGCGCTGCGCCTCGCCAAGTCCCTGGAGCCGGGCGCGCGCGTCCTGGTGAACCTCTCGGGCCGCGGCGACAAGGACATGGGCAACGTCGTCGAGTACTACGGCTTCGCGGGTGCCCCCGAGAAGAAGGAGGCGTAGCCGCATGAGAGCCGCTGACGCGTTCGCGAAGACCAAGGCCGAGGGCCGCGCCGCCCTCGTCGGCTACCTCCCGGCCGGGTTCCCGACCCTCGCCGACTCCATCAAGGCCGTCGACATCATGATCGACCACGGCGCCGACGTCATCGAGCTGGGCATCCCCTACTCCGACCCGGTCATGGACGGCCCCGCGATCCAGCGCGCCGCCGACCAGGCGCTCGCGGGCGGGTTCCGCACCCGGCAGGTCTTCGAGGTCACCGAGGCCGTCGCCGGCCGCGTCCCGATCCTCGTCATGACCTACTGGAACCTGGTGGAGCGCTACGGGGTCGAGCGGTTCTCGCGCGACTTCGCCGCCGCGGGCGGGGCCGGGCTCATCACGCCCGACCTCATCCCCGACGAGGCCGCCGAGTGGATCGCCGCCTCCGACGAGCACGACCTCGACCGGGTCTTCCTGGTCGCGCCGTCCTCCACCGAGGAGCGCATCGCCGCCACCGTCGCGGCCTGCCGCGGGTTCGTGTACGCGCAGTCGGTCATGGGCGTCACCGGCGCCCGCGCCGCGACCTCCGTCGCCGCGCCCGAACTCGTGCGCCGCACCCGGCTTCGCACCGACCTGCCGATCGGCGTCGGCCTCGGCGTCCGCTCGGGCGACCAGGCCGCCGAGATCGCGGCCTACGCCGACGCCGTCATCGTCGGCTCGGCCATGGTCAACTGCTACCTGGAGACCGACGACGTCCCCGCCGGCCACCAGCGCCTCGCCGCCCTCACCGCCGACCTCGCGGAAGGCGTGCGCCGCTAGTCCACTCAGGCCCCGCAGGCCCCGCCCGCGGGGATAGGGGCCCGGACCACGGGTCCCACCGGTCCGGGCCCGGCCCATTCGCCCGCTCGCTGCGTTGTCGACCTCCTGGATACCACCCCGGTATCCAGGAGGTCTTCCGCCTTGCGAGCGAACAAACGGACTCGGCCCCGACCTCGCCCGAACCCGTGGTCCGGGCCCCTCCGTGCCCCCCGCCCGGCCCGCGCCCGGCCGCTCCGCCACCACCCGATAGGTTTTGCGTCGTGGACTTCGCTTCAATCCCGAGCCCTGCCGAGTCGGTCTGGCACCTCGGCCCCATCCCGATCCGCGCCTACGCGCTCTGCCTGATCGCCGGCATCGTCGCGGCCTGCTGGATCGCCGAGGTGCGGCTGCGCCGCCGCGGCGCCCCCGAGTGGGCCGTGCTCGACCTCGCGGTGTGGGCGGTGCCCTTCGGCATCGTCGGCGCCCGCATCTACCACGTCTTCACCAGCCCCGACGCCTACTTCGGCCCCGACGGCGACCCCTGGAAGGCCCTCGCGGTCTGGGAGGGCGGCCTCGGCGTCCCCGGTGCCATCCTCCTCGGCGGCGTCGGCCTGTGGCTCGGCTGCCGCCAGCTCAAGCTCCCCTTCGCCACCGTCGCCGACGCCTGCGTGCCCGGCGTCCCCGTCGGCCAGGCCATCGGCCGCCTCGGCAACTGGTTCAACCAGGAGCTGTACGGCAAGCCCCTCGACGCCTGGTGGGCCGTCGCCATCGACGCCGACCACCGCGTCGCCGGCTACGAGAACTACGCCACCTTCCACCCCACGTTCCTCTACGAGGCCCTGTGGAACACCGGCGTCGCCATCGTCCTCGTCCTCGCCGACCGCAAGTGGAAGTTCGGCGCCGGCCGCCTCGTCGCCCTCTTCGTGCTCCTGTACTGGACCGGCCGGTTCTGGATCGAGGGCCTGCGCATCGACCCCGCCGAGGCCGCGTTCGGCCTCCGCCTCAACCAGTGGGTCAGCGTCGTCGTCGTGGTCCTCGCCATCGCCTACCTGCTCCTGGTCCGCGGCTCCCGCAAGGTCGTTGCCTACGACGGCGGCGAGCGCCTCATCACCTCCTGGGACTCCGAGGCCGCCAAGGCCAACGGGTACATCGACGGCGCCCTCCCCAAGGGCGTCCTCCTCACCGCCCCCGAGGAGACCGGGACCCCCGACACCGACGAGAACGAGGACACTCGACCCGAGGAGGACGGCGTCGCGGACGAGCCGTCCGACGAACCCCAGGCCGAAGCGGGCAAGTCCCGCGACGACGCCTGACCGACACCGCTTCCCCCGGGCAGGTGCAGATGCAGAACCGTAGAGCCGTAGTCGTCGGCGCCGGCGTCGCCGGGCTCGCCAGCGCGATCGTGCTGTCGAAGCTCGGCTGGCGGGTGGCGCTCCTGGAGCGCCGCGAGCGCCTCAAGGGCGACGACCTCGGCATGATCCTGTGGGCCTCGGGCGTGCGCGCACTGCGCGCGCTCGGGGTCGACGCGACCCTCGACGCCGCCGGGACCCCGGTAGAGCGCTTCGAGATCCGCAACGAGGACCGCCTGTCCAGCTCCTTCGGCGGCGCCATGCTCGGCGCCGACGACGGCACCCCGTCCGTCATGGTCCACAACGCGATGCTCTACGAGGCGCTCGTGTCGCGCCTGGGCGACAGCGTCGAGGTCCACCCCGCCGTGCAGGTCGACCGGATCGACATGGTCGACCTCGCCGCGGGCGACGCGACCCGCCGCTGGGACGCCGACCTCGTCGTCGCCGCCGACGGCATCGACTCCCCGACCCGGCCCCTCGTCGCCCCCGGATCGCCCACCGTGGACGCCGGGGTGGTGGTGTTCCGCGGGATCATCCCCGCCCACCGCGCCCCCGAGCGCAGCGCCGAGGCCGTCGAGGTCTACGGCCCCGACCGCCGCCGCTTCGGCTACGGCGACCTCGGGCACGCCGGCGCCTGCTGGTGGGCGACCGTGCCCGGAGGCATGCGCCCCGAGTCCCCCCAGATCCAGCACGAGCTCATCAACCGCTGGTTCGCCGACTGGCCCGCCCCCGTCGGCAAGTACATCGCCGCCACCCGGCCCTCCGAGCTCACCCAGCAGTCCGTCCGGTACGTGTGGCCCGTCCCCGGACGCCTCCACCAGGCCGCCGGCGGCAGCGGCGGCCTGGTCCTCATGGGCGACGCCGCCCACGGGGTCGCCCCCATCCTCGCCCAGGGCGGCAGCCTCGCCCTGGAGGACGCCGTCACCCTCGGCTGGGCCCTGCGCCGCACCCCCGAGTCCGTCCCCGACGCCCTCGCCTCCTACGACCGCGCCCGCCTGCCCCGCCTCAAGCGCGTCGCCCGGCTCTCGCGCCGCGTCCACACCATCGCCTCCGGCGGCCGCGGCGTCACCCGCGGCCTCCTGCGCGCCGTCCCCGACTCGTGGGTCCAGAGCCAGGCCGCGTCACTGGCCGACTGGCAGCCCCCGCGCTGATCCGATACCTTCGAGCGCATGCAGATCCGCGACGCCGTCCCGGGCGACTGGCCCGCCATGTGGGCCTTCATGCGACCGATCGTCCAAGCGGGCGAGACCTACCCGTGGCCGCCGGACACCACCGAGTCGTGGACGCGCGCCTACTGGATGGAGCGCCCGAAGCCCGCCTCGCGGCTCGTCGCCGTCGTCGACGGCCGCGTCGCCGGGACCGTCGAGATCCACCCGAACCTCCCCGGGCAGGGCGCGCACGTCGCCAACGCCGGCTTCATGGTCGACCCCGCGTACGGGCGCCGCGGCATCGGCCGGGCCCTCGGCGAGGCCGCCCTCGCCCGCGCCAAGGCCGACGGCTTCCACGCCATGCAGTTCAACGCCGTCGTCGCCACCAACGTCCACGCCGTCAAGCTCTGGCACTCCCTCGGCATGGCCACCCTCGCCCTCATCCCCGGCGCCTTCGACCACCCCGCCGAGGGCCCGGTCGACCTCCACCTCATGTACAAGGCCCTGTGACCGCGAGGCCGCCGCGGACCCCGGAAGTCGCAGGGGCCGAGTAGCATCGCCCTCACCATGAACGAACTGCGCGAGTCGATCCGCTCCCTGGGCGTCGCCGACCCGGAGACCGCCGTCGCCGTCCACGCCGTCACCGGCGGCGACCCCGCCCTCCTCACCACCGCGCCCCCGCAGCGGTTCGACGACACCGCCGACTGGCTCCGGACCGGGTTCCTCACCCCCGACGGCCCCCACTTCGAACAGGCCGCCGGCCGCGCCGCCGCGCTCCTCGGCGAGACCGAGGTCGACGAGGCCGCCGACGCCGTCCTCGCCCTCGTCGTCGTCCGCCCCCGCACCGCCTACGACCTGCGCAGCCTCACCCGCCTCCCCGAGGAGGACCTGCTCGCCCTCCTCCCGCGCCTCGAAGCCGCCGGACTCCTCGCCCCCCGCGCCAACCCCCTCGAAGCCGGCAACCCCTTCTGGACCCTCACCGACCGGCTCGCGCGCTTCCACTACGCGGTCCTGCGCCCGCACCTGCCGCGCTGGCGGCGCGGGTACATCACCGAGAAGCTGTGGACGATGAACCGCGCCCGCTTCGACCGGTACGTGGCCCGCCCCGAGTTCCTCGACCTCGCCCGCGAATGGGCCCGCGACGCGACCGGCGCCGCCACCGCCACGCGGGTCACCGTCCCCGACCCGCGGTTCCGGCAGATGCGCACCCTCGAACTCGCCACCTGGGACGACAAGGGCGCGCCGATCGCCCTCGGGACCGTCCGCTGGCGGTTCCGGATGGTCGAGCGCCAGCTCAAGCGCCTGCGCTACGTCAAGCGCCTCCTCGGCGACCCCGACGCCCGCCTCTACTGCGTCGCCTCCCGCTTCGAGCCCGCGATCACCGGCGACCCCGACCCGTCGCTGCGCGCCGTCACCCCCTCGGAACTCCTGGCAGCGGCCCCCGAACCCTCCCCCTGACGGTGACTCAGGCCCCATTTCCCGGCTGGTGGGCGCCGAAACCCGGCGGGTAGGCTGAAGTCCTTCTTCCCCGTACCCGGACAACCGAGGAGTGACGATGGCGGCAAGCGTGGACGCGGTAGTGGCGGGAGCCGGTGGTTTCATCGGCGGGCACCTGGTGGCGAGCCTCCTCGCCGAGGGCAAGACCGTCCGGGCCGTCGACGTGAAGCCCCTCGACGAGTGGTACCAGGTCCACGGCGGGACCCAGAACCTCCAGATGGACCTCGCCGACCTCGCCAACTGCGAGACCGCCGTCGGCGACGGCGCCGCCGAGGTCTACAACCTCGCCTGCAACATGGGCGGCATGGGCTTCATCGAGAACAACAAGGCCCTGTGTATGCTCTCGGTCCTGCCCTCCACCCACATGCTCATGGCCGCCAAGGAGTCCGAGGTCGGCCGCTTCTTCTACTCCTCCTCCGCGTGCGTCTACGCCGGGTACAAGCAGACCGAGGCGAACATCGCCCCGCTCAAGGAGGAGGACGCCTACCCCGCCGACGCCGAGGACGGCTACGGCTGGGAGAAGCTCTTCAGCGAGCGCATGTGCCGCCACTTCCGCGAGGACTTCGGCCTGGAGACCCGCATCGCCCGCTACCACAACATCTACGGGCCCGTCGGCACCTGGGACGGCGGCCGCGAGAAGGCCCCCGCCGCCACCTGCCGCAAGATCGCCGTCGCCGCCCTCACCGGCCAGAAGGAGGTCGAGATCTGGGGCGACGGCGAGCAGACCCGCTCGTTCACCTACATCGACGACTGCGTCCACGGCACCAAGATGTTCACCCGCGGCGACGTCACCGAGCCCCTGAACCTCGGCTCCTCCGAGCTGACCACCATCAACAACCTGTACTACCTGGTCGCCGACATCGCCGGGATCGACATCGAGCTCAAGCACGTCGAAGGCGCCCTCGGCGTCCGCGGCCGCAACTCGGACAACACGCTCATCCAGAAGTACTACGGCTGGGAGCCCTCGATCTCGCTGCGCGAAGGCATGTCGAAGACCTACGAGTGGGTCTACGACCAGGTCAAGGCGACCTACAACCTGTAATGGCCGACCCGAACCTCCGCCGCGTCGACGTCCTCGGCGTCGGCGTCTCCACCGTCGACCAGGCGATGGCACTCGCCGAGGTCACCCGCTGGGTCGACACCGGCGAGCGCCACTACGTGTGCGTCACCGGCGTCCACGGCGTCATGGAGTCCCAGCGCGACCCCGACCTGCTCGCCATCCACAACGCCTCCGGGCTCACCACGCCCGACGGCATGCCGATGGTGTGGGCCGGCCATAAGGCCGGCGCCGAGTGGATGGACCGCGTCTACGGGCCCGACCTCATGCTCAACGTCCTCGCCCGCGCCGCCGAGCGCGGCTGGTCCTCGTTCCTCTACGGCGGCAAGGACGGCGTCCCCGAGCTCCTCGCCGAGAAGCTCGCCGAGCGCATCCCCGGCGTCCGGTTCGCCGGCATGTACTCGCCGCCGTTCCGCCCGCTCACCGAGGAGGAGGACGCCGAGGTCGTCAAGCGCATCAACGACTCCGGCGCCCAGCTCGTGTGGGTCGGCCTGTCCACCCCCAAGCAGGAGCGGTGGATGGCCGCGCACCGCGACCGCCTCGACGCCCCCGCGCTCTTCGGCGTCGGCGCCGCCTTCGACTTCCACGCCGGGCTCGTCCCGCAGGCCCCGCCATGGATGCAGCGCAACGGCCTCGAATGGCTCTTCCGGCTCACCAAGGAGCCGAAGCGCCTGTGGCGCCGGTACTTCCAGAACAACCCGGCGTACCTGCGCGAGATCCGCAAGCGCCCCCCGTTCCTGCGCGAATAGCGGTGGACCGCCCGGGCCCGCGCCCGGGCGGTTTCCCACTCACCCGTCCGCCCGATCGACGCTAGGCTGTGCCGCATGGTCGACAACATTCCCAGGGAGACCGCGAAGGCTCCCCACCACCCCCGCATCGCCGTCGTGTGGTCCGTCCTGTCGGCCGAGATCGAGCGCTTCGCGGCCGGGACCGGCGCCACCATGCGCATCCTCGACGTCGGCGGCGGCTCCGGCGGCTTCGCGGTCCCCCTCGCCGAACTCGGCCACGAGGTCACCGTCGTCGAACCCAGCGCCAACGCCCTCGCCTCCCTGCGCCAGAGGGCCGCCGACGCCGGCGTCACCGACCGCGTCCAGGCCGTCCAGGCCGACGCCGACGAACTCCCCGACGTCGCCGAACCCGGCTCCGCCGACCTCGTCCTGTGCCACTCCGTCCTGGAGATGGTCGACTACCCCGACACCGCCCTCGACGCGCTCGCGAAGGTCTGCGCGCCCGGCGGCGCCGTCAGCATCCTCGTCGCCAACCGCATCGCCGCCGTCCTCGCCAAGGCCCTCTCCGGCCAGTTCACCACCGCCCTCGACCTCCTCGTCCACGTCGACGGCGTCACCGAGGGCCGCGACACCATCAAGCGCCGCTTCGAGACCGCCACCCTCACCGCCCTCGTCGGCGGCTCCGGCCTGGTCACCGAGCAGGTCCACGGCGTCGGCGTCCTCGGCGACCTCATCCAGGCCGCCACGCCCGAGACCGCCACCGGCGAGGCCCTGCGCGAGTTCGAACTCGCCACCGCCTCCCGCGTCCCCTTCCGCGACATGGCCACCAACATCCACCTGCTCGCCCGCAAGCCCATGCGCTGACCGGACTCCGGGCAGACAGGGATCGGGCGCCGCACCGGCCCGACCGGCGCCTACGTCAGCGAGCGTAGGCGCGATTACGCCGTCCGGCCCACGCCGCCGCCCCGCCCGGACCGTAGCCTTGAGCCCGTGAGCACCGTGAACGCGACCCGACCCACCGTCCCGGCCCCCGTCTTCGACATCGGCCTGGCGCTCCTGCTCGGGCTGCTCGTCTCCGGCGCCACCATCGGCGCCAACGGCGGCGTCCGGCCCGCGCCGGTCGCGTTCGCGCTCGTCTGGGCCATGGCCGCGAGCCTCGCCGTCCGCCGCCTCTCGCCCGAGGCCGCGCTCGCCGGCTCCATGGCCGCCCTCTCGGTCTACCTCTACCTGGACCTCCCCGAAGGGCCGGTGTTCCTCCTCCCGGCCGTCGCGGTGTTCTTCTACACGTTCACCAGGTCCCTGCGCACCAGCGCGTACGTCCTCGCCGCCGTGTTCGTCTACACGGTCGCCTTCCACGGCCTCTCGGACCGCGACCAGAGCGTCTGGTTCACCGCCGTGGTCGCCCTCGTCTGGCTCGCCGTCCCCGCCGCCGGGGGCCGCGTCGTGAAGGAGGCCCGCCGCGCCCGCACGCGCGAACGCGAGGCCGAACGCGAGCGCTACCGGGCCGACGAGCGCGTCGAGATGGCCCGCGAGATCCACGACGTCGTCGGCCACAGCCTCGCCGTCGTCTCCATGAACGCCGGCGTCGCCCTCCACATGGCCGAGAAGCACGACGGCACCCCCGAAGCCGTCGTGGAGAACCTGCGCGCCATCCGCGAAGCCTCCGGCCGCGCCCTCCAGGACCTCCGCGCCACCCTCGCGCCCCTGCGCCGCGGCCTCGCCCCCGAACTGCGGCCCACCGGCGCCGTCACCGACATCGCCGCCCTCGTCGACGGCGTCCGCAAAGGCGGCCTCCCCGTCGACTACACCCTCACCGGCGACCCCGGCGCCGTCCCCGTCAGCGTCGCCGCCACCGCCTACCGGGTCGTCCAGGAGTCCCTCACGAACGTCATCCGCCACGCCGAGGCCACCCGCGCCACCGTCCAGATCGCCTGCGACGCCGCCGCACTGCGCGTCAGTGTCCTCGACGACGGCCGCGGCGGCCCCCTCCACCCCGACCGGATGGGCCAGGGCGTCACCGGCATGATGGAGCGCGTCCAGGCCGGCGGCGGCACCTTCACCGCCGCCCCCAGGACCGGCGGCGGCTTCGCCGTCAAAGCCCACATCCCTTACGACCGTAAGGAGTCGCGATGATCGAGCTCGTGATCGCCGACGACCAGAGCCTCATCCGCATGGCCCTGCGCAACCTCTACCAGGGCGAGGACGACATCCACGTCGCCGCCGAGGCCGAGGACGGCCGCGAAGCCTGGGAGGTCGTCCGCCGCATCCGGCCCGACGTCGCCCTCCTCGACATCCGCATGCCCGGCCTCGACGGCCTCGAAGTGCTCCGCCGCATCGGCAAGGACCCCTCCCTCGCCGGCACCCGCGTCGTCATGATCACCACCTTCGAGATCGACGAGTACATCTTCGAGGCCCTCGCCGGCGGCGCCGCCGGGTTCATCATGAAGGACGCCCCGCCCGAGGACCTCCTGCGCGCCGTCCGCCTCGCCGCCGCCGGCGACTCCCTCCTCAGCCCCGACGTCACCCGCAAGGTCATCGACGCCTACGCCGAACGCGGCACCGGCGGCGCCCGCCCCCACCCCAACCTCGGCGACCTCACCGAACGCGAGCAGGAGATCCTGCGCTGGGTCGCCACCGGCCTGTCCAACGACGAGATCGGCGAACGCCTCTTCATCAGCCCCGCCACCGTCCGCACCCACGTCGGCAAGCTCCTCGCCAAACTCGGCGCCCGCGACCGAGCCGGCCTCGTCGCCATCGCCTACCGCTCCGGCCTCGACATCCCCGAGACCTAGGGGCCCCGCCCGGGACCTAGGGCCGGGCCGATTTCCTCCGCGAGCGGACGGACCCGACCGCCGCCCCGACCCACCGGACACGCCCCGGCCCGGCGCCATTCCCGGCCACGGCCCTCTCATGTGGCCGAAACGAGACGAAACCGGCTAGCCTCGGGCCATGCCTTCGAGCCCGTACCTGGCGGCCGCCCGTCCCGCCTACGGCACCGGCACCCTCGCCGATGTCATGCCCACCGCCCTCGCGGCACTGGGCGTCCCGCAGCGCGCCGACAGCCCCGCCGTGCTCCTGCGCGAGGGCGAACTCGACGGCGTCCGCCGCATCGCCGTCCTCCTCCTCGACGGCTTCGGCTACCACCTCCTCGGCCAGGCCGCCCAGGCCAGCGACACCGTCGGCGCCGTCCACCACGGCGAACTCGGCACCCTGACCGCCATCACCGCGACCGTCCCCTCCTCCACCCCCATCAGCCTCGCCTCCCTCGCGTGCGGCCTCCCGCCCGGACAGCACGGCATCATCGGGTTCACCGTCCGCGTCCCCGACACCGGCGGCCTCGTCACCCACATCCGCTGGGACGGCTCCAGCCCCGACCCCGAGACCTGGCAGCCCGAGCCGACCGCGTTCGAACGCGCCCGCGCCGACGGGGTCGCGTGCACGATCGTCTCCAACGGCTCCTTCCGCGACACCGGCCTCACCCGCGCGATCTACCGCGGCGCCGACTGGCTCCCCGCGACCAGCCCGCGCGAGGTCGCCGAGGGGACCATCGCCGCGCTGGCGCGGGCCGACCGGAGCCTGGTGTACGCGTACCTGCCCGACGTCGACACCGCCGGGCACTTCCACGGGGTGGGCTCGCCGGACTGGCTCGAAGCCGTCGCGGAGGTGAGCGAGGCGATCGACGGCATCCTCGCGGGCCTGCCGCGCGACGCGGCCCTGTTCCTCACCGCCGACCACGGCATGGTCAACGTGACCGACCGCCTCCACGTCGACCAGCGCCCCGACCTGCGCCAGGGGGTCGACGCGATCGCGGGGGACGGGCGCATGCGGTACCTGTACGCCGCGCCGGGCGCCCTCGACGACGTGCGCGCGGCCTGGACCGACGCGGTGGGGGAGCGCGCCGAGCTCATCGACCGCGACGAGGCGGTCGACCGCGGCTGGTTCGGCCCGAAGGTCACCGACGCCGCGCGCGAGCGCATCGGCGACCTGGTCGTGGCCTGCAAGGACACCTTCGCGGTCGTCGGCGTCGAGGGCGAGCCGCCGCACGTGGCCCGCCTCATCGGCCAGCACGGGGGCCTCACCGCCGCGGAGATGGCCGTCCCGCTCTGGACGTACCGGCCGGTGTAGCGGCGGGAGGGTGCGGACCGCTCGGCGGGCCGGGTGTGACGCGATCGGGCGACACGATCGGGTGACACGGGGGCCGCGGGGGCCCGGTTCTGTCGGACCCGGCTGCGAATGTGGCACCTACCTTTCCCCGGGAGGGTGGGGGGTAGGGATGGTGAGAACCGTGCCCACCCACCCGCCCTTCGGGCGGAGCGCGGCGCCTTGTCGGTCCCGCTGGCTAGGCTTCGCGTGTGAACGGGGATTCCAGCCGGTTCATCGGACCCGACCTGTCCGATGCGGGGACCGACATCGCGCACGTCGACATGGACGCCTTCTTCGCGTCCGTCGAGGTCGCCCGCGACCCCTCGCTGCGCGGGAAGCCCGTGATCGTCGGCGGGCTCGGGCTGCGCGGCGTGGTCGCCGCCGCCTCGTACGAGGCCCGCACCTACGGCGTCCACTCGGCGCTGCCGATGGCCGTCGCGCGCCGCCGCTGCCCCAACGGCGTGTTCATGACCCCCACGGTCTCCTACGGCGAGGTCTCGCGCGCGATCATGGCGATCTTCCGCGAGTACACGCCCCACGTCCAGCCGATCTCGGTCGACGAGGCGTTCCTCGACCTCGCCGGGGCCCGGCGCCTCATCGGCTCGCCCGTCGAGATCGCCCGCTCGATCCGCGCCCGGGTCCGCGAGGAGCACGGCATCACCTGCACGGTCGGGATCGCCTCCACGAAGTTCCTCGCGAAGCTCGCCTCCGAGGCGTCCAAGCCCGACGGCCTCGGCGTCGTCGCACGCGCGACCGAACTCGAGTTCCTGCACCGCCTCCCGATCCGGGCCGTGTGGGGGATCGGCGAGAAGACCGCCGAGAAGCTCTCGCGTCTGGGGATGCGCACGGTCGGGGACCTCGCGCGCCTCGACGTCGACGCCCTCGCCGCCTCCGTCGGCACCGCCAGTGCCGAACACCTGTACGCCCTCGCGCGCAACATCGACCCCCGGCCCGTCCGCCCCGAGCGGGTCGAGAAGTCCATCAGCAACGAGACCACGTTCGGCACCGACGCCCCCGACGCTTCGGAGTGGGGCCCGGTGCTGCTGGAGCTGTCGCGCAAGGTCGCCTCCCGCGCGCGGGCCGCGGGCTGGGCCGGGCGCGGCGTCACCGTCAAGATCCGGTTCGGCGACTTCCGCACCATCACGCGCTCCCGTATGCTGGCCGCGCCCACTGACGTCGGCCGCGAGATCTACGAGGCGGCCCGCGAGATGGCCGACGCGGCCGCTACCGCGCCCGTGCGCCTCATCGGCGTGAAGCTCGACCACCTCGTGGAGTCGGCCGCGGTCGGCCGCCAGGTCGCCCTCGGCGAGCCCGAACACGGTTGGCGCGACATCGAAGCGGTGATGGACAAGGCCACCGAGAAGTTCGGGAAGGGGGCGGTCCGGTCGGCCGGGAGGCTCTCGCGCAGAGACTCGCGTGTAGACACCCGCGATCCTGGGAACCCGCCCGGGTGAGCGCCGCCGCTCCGAGTGCCCCCGCCTGGGGATCGCGAGGCCAGAACGGACCGATTCAAGGACGAACTGCCTTCCGCCTCGGGCGAAAGCCTCGTAGACTTGGACTACAAGCACCGGGGCCTGCTGGGTCCCGTCGAGACTAGTGCAGGAGGAGTGTCGTGCCGCTCTCCGACCACGAGCAACGCCTGTTCGAGCAAATCGAGCAGTCCTTGTCTGAAGACCCGCAGTTCGCCAATGCGGTGCGCGCCCACGACCCGGCGCACGTGACACGGCGCCGGTTCATCCTGGCCGGGGTCGTCACGGTCATCGGCATCGCCGCCGTCATCGGCACGGTGATCGCCGGCGGGAGCGCCGCCAAGTGGGGCGCCCCGATCGGGGCGGTCCTCATGTTCGGCGGCCTCATCCTGGGCCTGTGGGCGCAGCGACGCGGCACGAACGTGAAGCTCAAGGCCGTCGACGGCAAGGGCACCACGCGCACCACCGGCGGCGGAGGCGGCTCGAAGGGCGCCAAGCCCGGCGGGTTCACCTCCCGCATGGAGGAGCGCTGGCGCCGCCGCCGCGACAACGGCGACATCTTCTGACCTGCATCCACACACGCACGCGAGTGACGGGCCGCGCCTGAAGGGCGGGCCCGTTTCGCGTGTTCGCACGGGCACTGCTGGAGCGGCACGGCCGGGGGAGCGCGGCTGCGGGAGTACGGCCGAGGGGTGCGGCCGGAAGCGCACGGCTGCGGGATCTCGGCCGGGGGAGCGCGGCCACTGGGCCGCGGGCACTTCCTTCGGGCGAACGGCGTTGCGCTGTGGGCGAACACGGCGCCGGCGGACCGGGCGTTCCCGCGGCCTCCGGCGGACGCCCTCGAGCGGCGGTCGCGGCCCTAGAACCGCGGTCGGCCGCCGGCCCCGAACACGAAGCGGCCCGGCCGGGTGTCCCCGGCCGGGCCGATGCATCGCAGCGGTGCGGTTCGCTAACGCCCGCGGAGCATCGCGCGGCGGGCCGCGCGGCCCTGGTTCACGCTGGTCGGGATGGGACCCTTCGGGATCGCCATGCCGATGCCGAGCGCGTCGAGGCGCTTCGCGATGTGGTTCGCGGCCTTGGAGTCGATGTTCTTCGGCAGCTTCATGAGGCGCTTGCGCACCTCGGTCACCGAGAAGTCGTCGCCCTGGCCCTCGCCCACGAGGAACGTGTACACCGGGGTCGAGCCGACCACCCGCGAGATCCGCTTCTTCTCCTGGCCGAGCAGCTTGCGGGTCTTGGGCCCGCCCTCGCCCAGGAGCACCACGCCGGCCTTGCCGACCGCGCGGTGCACCATCTGGGTCTCCGACAGGGCCGCGACGCCGGGCGTCACCGTCCAGCCGCGGATCCCGTCGATGAGCGCGTACGCCGCGCCGGGCTTGCCGACGGCCTCCTTGTTCACCACCTTGCTCGTGCGCATGTTGAGCACGATCAGGCCGGCCAGAAGCGCCACGAACAGGGCCGAGATGTACCACAGCAGCGAGAACCGCGCGAACACCACCAGGGCGGTGACGATCACGAACGGCAGCAGGATCGCGGCGGCCTCCAACGGCAGGAACAGCTTGTCCCGCTGGTTGGTGAACTTGATCGCCATCCCGATCGTCTTCAGGCGCGACCCGAACGTCTCTTTTTCCTGCTGCTGTGCCATGGGCTCGATTCTACCGGCGCGTCACGCGAGCGCTTCGCTGCGGGCTTCGATCGCCTGTCGGTACAGCCGCCCCGCGCGGTAGGAGGAGCGCACGAGCGGACCGCTCATGACGCCCGCGAAGCCGATCTCCTCGGCCTCGGCCGACAGCTCCACGAACTCCTCGGGCTTGACCCAGCGGTCCACCGGGTGGTGGCGCTTGGTCGGGCGCAGGTACTGGGTGATCGTGATGAGCTCGCACCCGGCCGCGTGCAGGTCCCGCAGGGCCTGCGAGATCTCCTCGCGGGTCTCGCCCATGCCGAGGATCAGGTTCGACTTGGTGACCAGGCCGTCCTCGCGGGCCTTGGTGATCACCTCGAGGGACCGCTCGTAGCGGAACGCGGGGCGGATGCGCTTGAAGATGCGCGGCACGGTCTCGACGTTGTGCGCGAGCACCTCGGGCCGGGACGCGAACACCTCGGCGAGCTGCTCGGGCACGGCGTTGAAGTCGGGGATGAGCAGCTCGACGCCGCACCCGGGGATCGCCTCGTGGATCTGGCGGACGGTCTCGGCGTAGAGCCACGCCCCGCCGTCGTCCAGGTCGTCGCGGGCGACGCCGGTGACCGTGGCGTACTTCAGGCCCATGGTCTTCACCGACTCGGCGACCTTGAGCGGTTCCAGGCGGTCGAGCGGGCCGGGCTTGCCGGTGTCGATCTGGCAGAAGTCGCAGCGCCGCGTGCACTGGGAGCCGCCGATGAGGAACGTCGCCTCGCGGTCCTCCCAGCACTCGTAGATGTTGGGGCACCCGGCCTCCTGGCAGACCGTGTGCAGCCCCTCGCTCTTGACGAGGCCCCGCAGCTCGGTGTACTCGGGTCCGGTCTTGGCCTTGACCTTGATCCAGGAGGGTTTCTTCTCGATCGGGGTCTGGGCGTTGCGCACTTCGAGGCGCAGCATCCGGCGTCCTTCAGGCTGTACGGAAGTCACCGCCCCAGCCTACGCCGCGCCGCCGCCGACCGGCAGGTGTCGCTCGGCACAGCCGCGCGCGGCGCGAATCGTAGGATGACGTCCCCGCTGCTGTAATGGGCGCGGCACACCAGGCGACACCAGCACACCAGTACACCGGGCGACACCACGGGAGCGGCAGTGGAACTCATTCACCAGGGCAAGGTCCGCGACGTCTACGCCGACGGCGGCGACCTCGTCCTCGTCGCCTCCAACCGGGTCAGCGTGTACGACGTCATCCTCCCCACCGAGATCCCCGACAAGGGCGCCCTGCTCACCGCCCTCAGCCTGTGGTGGTTCGAGCGCCTCGCCGACGTCGTCCCCAACCACGTGGTGTCCGCCGAGGACGTGCCCGCCGAGTTCGCCGGCCGCGCCGTCCGCGTCAAGCGCCTCGACATGGTCAAGGTCGAGGCGGTCGTCCGCGGCTACCTCACCGGCTCGGTCCTGGACGCCTACCGCGCGACCGGCACCGTCAACGGCGTCGCCCTCCCGCCCGGCCTCGAAGACGGCTCGCGCCTGCCCGAGCCCGTCTACACCCCGACCACGAAGGCCGACGTCGGCGACCACGACGAGGCCGAGACGTTCGCGCAGACCGCCGACCGCCTCGGCGCCGGCCTCGCCGCCCGCGTCCGCGACCTCACCCTCGACGTCTACCGCCGCGGCGCCGAGATCGCCCTCGCCAAGGGCATCATCATCGCCGACACCAAACTCGAGTTCGGCCTCGACGAGGACGGCGTCCTCACCCTCGCCGACGAAGTCCTCACCTCCGACTCCTCCCGCTTCTGGGACGCCTCCGGCTGGAAGCCCGGCCAGGTGCAGCCGTCCTTCGACAAGCAGTTCGTGCGCGACTGGGCCCGGTCCACCGGCTGGCGCCCCGACGACGCCGAGGCCCCCGAGATCCCCGCCGACATCGTCGAGGCCACCCGCGCCCGCTACATCGAGGCGTACGAACTCCTCACCGGCCGCCGCTGGTAGCCGCCCCGGCGCCCGCCGGGACCCTCACGCGCCCGCGAGCGGCAGCGTCAACCGCAGCCGCCACCCGCCCGCGCCGACCGGCCCGTACTCGATCCCGCCGTCCAGCAGCTCCGCGCGCTGGCGCAGCCCCAGCAGGCCCACGCGCGAACTCGGCAGCTCCACGGCCGGGCGCGTCGGCGCCGAGTTCACGACCTCCACCACCAGGTCCCGCCCGACCGCCTCCAGCCGCACCCCGGCCTTCGCGCCCGGGGCGTGCTTGCGGGCGTTCGTCAACGCCTCCTGCACCGTCCGGTACACCGCCCGCTGCACCGGCGCGTCCAGCTCCGGCAGCGGCCCGATCGCCAGCTCCGCGTCGATCCCCGACCCCTCCACGAGCCGCTGCAACTGCGCGATCGACGGCTGCGGCACCGGGCCCTCCCCGCCGCGGCGCCCGCTCGCGTGCAGCACCCGCACCATCTGCCGCAGCTCCTCCAAGGTCGTCACGCTGACCTCCCGGATCGCCTCCGCGGTCGAACGCGTCCGCGCGTCCGGCGCCTGGAGCTCCAGCGCCCCCGCCTGCACCGCGATGAGGCTCACCTGGTGCGACACCACGTCGTGCATCTCCCGGGCCAGCTGCGCCCGCTCCGACGCCAGCGCCTGCTGCGTCAGCAGCCGCTGCTCGTGCTCGCGGGCCTCGGAGATCTCCGCCAGCCGATCGGCGAGGCGGTGGCGCGTGAGCTGCCCGTACCCGAGCACCACCGGGACGACCGCGAGCGCCACGTACGACAGCGCCGTGCGCAGGAACGGCTCCAGCGGCGTCGTGTACAGCGGCAGCTCCGCCAGGGCCCGCGCGAACGGCAGGCGCCACGCCCCGAAGAACAGGCCCCACAGGTACGTCCCCTGGAGCACGAACGCGACCGACAGCAGCACGGTCGCCGCGAGCGGCTTCCACGGGCCGCGGGCGCGGCTGGTGATCGTGTACAGCGCGATCATCGACGCGACCTTCTCGAACACCATGAACGCGGCCGGGAGCGTCACCAGGAACACCAGGAACGGGTACCGGCGCCGCAGCACCAGCGCCGCGACGCCCGCGACCGCGAACCCCGCGGCCGGCTGGTTGCGCACGTCGATCACGAACGCCAGGTGCACGACCGCGAGCGCGAGCGCGGCGAGGTCCCAGGCCCACTGGGGGAGCTGCGGGGGCCTCACCGGGCCTCGCGGCGACCGGGCCCGTCCAGGAGCGAGGAGCGCTCGGCGATGAGCGCGGCCTGGACCCGGTTCGCGACCTCCAGCTTCGTGAAGATCGAGGACACGTGGTCCTTGACGGTGCCCACGCCGAGGAACAGCTCCGAGGAGATCTCCCCGTTCGAGCGGCCCTCCGCGAGCAGCACGAGGATGTCGCGCTCGCGCTCGGTCAGGCGCTCCAGGCGCGGGTCGGGCTCGCTGGTGGCCGCCGCGTCGAGGTACTTCGCGACGATCGAGCGCGTCACCTGGCCCGACAGGGCCGAGCCCTCGGTCACCAGGGCCCGCACCTGGTGGATCAGGTGCGTGGGCTTGGTGTCCTTGAGGAGGTAGCCGGCGGCGCCCAGGCGCAGCGCGGCGTCCACGTACTCGTCGGTGCCGAACGTGGTCAGCGCGGCCACGGCCGGCGGGCGGGAGAGCTCCCGCATCCGCCGCAGGATGGTGAGGCCGTCCACGTCGGCCATGCGGATGTCGAGCAGGACCACGTCGGGCCGGAGCGCGACGATCCGGTCGAAGGCGTCGCCGCCCGAGACGGCGTCGACCACCTCGATGTCGTCGGCGGTCCCGAGGATGTGCGTGAAGCCGGAGCGGATCAGGGCCTCGTCGTCGACGATGAGGACGCGGATCATCGGTCGCTCCTCTCTGCGGTATGGGGCTTGTCTGCGGCCCGGAGGCCGGGGGTCTGCCGGGAATACCGCGCGGGGGCGGCGTTCGGTTGCATCCGATGGTCGGGGCCGCACCCGCCGATGGTCGGGTCCGCACCCCCGGAGGTCCTGCAACCGCCGCCGCCCGGCGGCGGCGGACCGCCGACCGGGGCGGGACGGTCCCGGACCTTCGCCGGAGGCGGCGGCGCCCGATGCGCACGAGCATGGGTGCACCTGACCCCATTCCCCCCGAGGAGCGCTCATGTGCGGATTCGTCGTCTGCGCGGGAGACCCCGCCGAGCCGGCCGGCGGCGACCTGCCGGCCCTGCTCGAACTGCTCGACCACCGCGGCCCCGACGAGACCGCGTCCGACCCGCCCGGGCGGCGCGTCCGCATGGGCTTCAAGCGCCTCGCGATCATCGACACCGCCGGGTCCCACCAGCCGATGCGCACCGGCGACGGGCGCCTCTCCATCGTCTTCAACGGCGAGATCTACAACTACCTCGAACTGCGCGACGAACTCGTCCGCGAGCACGGCGCGGTCTTCGCCACCCGCGGCGACACCGAGGTGATCCTCGCCGGGTACCGGCACTGGGGCCCCGACGTCCTCCACCGCCTGCGCGGCATGTTCGCGTTCGTCCTCCACGACGCCGAGGCCGACCTGCTGTTCGCCGCCCGCGACCCCTTCGGGATCAAGCCCCTGTACTGGACCCGCCGCGGCGGCGCCGTCTGGCTCGCCAGCGAGAAGAAGGCCCTCCCCGGGCTCGACCGCGACCGGGTCGACCCCGACGCGCTCGCCCACTACGCGACGTTCCAGTACGTCCCCGAACCGGCGACCCTCCACCAGGGGGTGCACCGGTTCGAGGCCGGCCACAGCGCCCTGTTCCGGCCCGGCGCCGAACCCCGGCCGGTCCGCTACTTCCAGCCGCTGTTCAAGCCCGCCAAGGTGACCGACGAGGAGCGCCTCCACCGCGACATCGAGGCGGCCCTGCGCGAGTCGGTGCGCCTCCACATGCGCTCGGACGTGCCCGTCGGCGCGCTCCTGTCCAGCGGCATCGACTCGACCGCCGTCGCCGCACTCGCCCGCGAGGTCAACCCGGGCCTGCTCACCTTCACCGCCCAGTTCACCGACCCGGGCCTGTACGACGAGCTCGAAGTCGCCTCCCAGTCCGCCGCGCAGCTCGGCCTCGCCAACATCCCCGCGCCCGTCTCGGCCGAGGACGTCATGCGCGAGCTGCCCGCGATCGTGTGGCACCTCGACGACCCCGTCGCCGACCCCGCGCTCGTCCCGCTCTACTTCGTCGCGAAGAAGGCCGCCGAGCACGTCACCGTCGCCCTCGGCGGCGAAGGCGCCGACGAGTTCTTCGGCGGGTACACGATCTACCGGGAACCCAAGTCCCTCAAGCCCGTCACCGCGCTCCCCGACTCCGCGAAGCACCTCCTCCAGCGCGTCTCCCGGGCCCTCCCCGAAGGCGTCAAGGGCCGCGGCTTCCTCGAACGCGGCACCGCCGAGATCGAGGAGCGGTTCGTCGGCAACGCGAAGATCTTCACCGGCGAGGCCAAGGCGCGGCTGCTGCGCCGCCCCGGCCCCGACGTCCGCGAGGTCACCGGTCCGGTCTGGGACGAGTCGGCGCACCTCGACCCGGTCTCGCGCATGCAGTACCTGGACCTGCGCACCTGGATGCGCGGCGACATCCTCGTCAAGGCCGACCGGATGTCCATGGCCCACAGCCTGGAGGTCCGGGTCCCGTTCCTCGACCGCGGCGTGTGGGAGGTCGCCTCCCGCATCCCCGCCGAGCACCGGCTCTCGGGCGCGCAGACGAAGACGGCGATGCGGCGGGCGCTGGCGCGGATCGTGCCGCCCGCGATCGTCGAGCGCCCCAAGCTCGGCTTCCCCACCCCGCACCGGCAGTGGCTCGCGGGCCCGATGTTCGACTGGACCGACCAGATCCTCGCCGAGGCCGCGTGCGGGCACCTGCTCGACCTCGACTACGCGCGCGGGCTCCTGCGCGAGCACCGCGACGGCGCCGACCACGCCCGGAAGGTGTGGGCGGTCCTGGTGTTCTGCCTGTGGTACGGGCAGATCGGGGCCGCACCGCCGCAGAAGTCCGCGCCCGCGATCCCGCGCCAGCTCCCGCCGGTCACCGTCGCGGCGGGGCCGGTGCCACCGCAAGCGGTTGCGCCGCAGCCGGTCCCGGTGGCCGGCCCCGGCTCGCCCGTGGAGATCGTCCCCGAGGTCGTGCCCGAGTACGTGGCCGCGCCGCAGCACGACACACCCGAGGGCCTGGTCCCCGGGTTCTGAGCCCCGGGTTCTGAGTCCCGGTCCTGGCGGGGCGGGCGCCGCGGCGCCCGCCCCGCACCCTCACGCCCCGAACAGGTCCTCGGCGACGAAGCCGCCCTCGGCCGCGCCCGGCGGGACCGCGAACACGCCCGAGCCCTCGGCGGTGATGAACTCCGAGAGCCGGTCCGAGGCCGCCATCTTCTCCTGCGCGTCAACGAACACCTGCGGGTCGGCCTGGAACGACACGAACAGCAGCCCCGCGTCGTACGGGTGCTCGGCGTGCATGTGGCCGTCCAGGTGCCCGTCGGTCGCCGCGTCCGAGGACACGTCGCCCTGGGTCAGGAACCCGTAGTCGTAGTTGAAGCCGCGCCGCACCATCGCCGCGTCGTGCACCACCGCGATGTGCGAGTCGGCCGGCACCGCGGGCAGGCCCGAGGCGTCCAGGGCCGTGAAGTCCGGGTGGTCGAACTCGCCGCCGCCGCTCAGCGGCACCCCCGAGTCCCGCTCCCGCCCGAACGTCAGGTTCTGATCCTCGGCCGACAGCATCGACCAGTCCGGCAGGCGCATCCGGATCTTGCGGAACACCAGGTACGTGCCGCCCTCGAACCACGACGGCTCCGCGTCCACCGCCCACACCCGGGCGTCGAACTCCTCGCTCCCCGCCTCTGGGTTCGCGCTGCCGTCCTTGAACCCCATGAGGTTCCGCGGGGTCCCGCCCCCGGCGGGCGCCGACGAGAAGCCGTGCTGCACCCACCCGAGCGTCCCCAGGCCCACGGCCCGCTTGCGCAGCTCCAGGAACGCGTTCGACACCACCTGCGGGTCGTCGCCGCACACCTGGAGCAGCAGGTCCCCGCCCGACCACGCCGGATTGAGCCGGTCCCCGTCGAACTCGGGCAGCTCGGCGAGCTTCGACGGCCGCGCCGCCTCCAGGCCCGCCTTCGCGAACGCGGCCGGGCCGATCCCGAACGTCACCGTCAACCGCCCCGGGGCCAGGCCCGCGGCCACGGCCTCGGCGTCGAACTGGTCCGCGCCGTCGATCCGGGCCTTCGGCGGGGCCTCCCCGGCCGCGAGCGCCGCCGCCGTGTCCGACCAGTCCCGCAGCAGCGCCTTCAGGTTCGCGGCCACCGCCGCGGTGCCGAGGGCGGCCCCGGTCGCGAGGTCCGCCGCCGCCAGATCGAACGCCGCGAACAGCGCATGGCCCTGGACCGGCGTCGCGATCCCGCCCTGCCGGTCCCCGTAGAACGGCTCGGTCCCCGAACCCTCGTCACCGGCCGCCGCGCCCTCGTCCTGCGCACCCGAGGCGATCGCCATGCCGACGCCCGCCCCGACCGCCGCCGAGACCGTCGCCGTCGCCAGCGCCGTCCGCCGCGACACCGTCGCCGCACCGGGCCCGCGCTCGACCGGCGGCCTCCGGAACCGCCGCCACAGGCCGACCGCCACGTCCACGACCACGAACGCCGCCAACGAAATCCCCAGCAGCGGGAAGAACCAGCCCACCAGGGCCCAGACCGCCACCACCGCGGCGATCACCGGCCACGGCAGCCGCCGCAGCCCGCCGCGCGGGTACGCCCGGCCCACCAGACCGCCGCGCGGGCGCCGCTGCCACCACATCCGGTACCCCCAGACGACCATGAGGACCAGCAGCACCATCGCCACCGCCAGCACGACCTGGTTCGCGAGCCCGAACAGCAGCCCCATGTGCGCGGCGATGAGCACGCTCGTCGCCTGCGCCATCACCGGCCAGTCCGCGAACCGCAGCTCGCCGGCCACCTGCGGCGCGCCCGAAGCCGTGTCCACGACCATCTGGTCCTGCTCCAGCGGCACCGACCGCCGCTGCTCGCTCACCAGGAACTGAGTCGCCGACCCGGCAGGCAGCGCGATCTCCATCGGGTCGCTCATCCCCGCCTCCCGCGCCGTCTCGTACACGCTGTCCAGCAGCGTGATCGAGAACGCCGAGGTCGCCATGCCCGTCATCGCGTCGTGCCCGGCGTGCGCACCGCCCGAGGCCCCTTCATCGACCGCGAGCGACGGCGTGGTCCAGCTCAGGGCCTCGCGCAGCTGCGCCACGTGCTCGCCCGCGTACCGCGACCACGTGACGCCCGTGACCGACAAGAACAGCAGCACCAGCACCAGCCACACCCCGACCGGGCCGTGCCAGGCGAGGGTCCGCGACCGGCCCGCACCGGCCGGCCGCGGCCGCCAGAACCCGCCGCTCCGGCGCCTCCTGGAGACCCACAGCACCAGGCCGCCGAGCGCGACCACCCACAGCCAGCTCGCCGCCAGCTCCGAGTACAGGCGCCCCGGCTCGCCCAGGTGCAGGTTCCGGTGCAGCGTCGAGATCCACTCCCGGACCGGACCGGCCTGCGAAGACCCGTACGTCGTGGAGTCGCCGAGCACCTCCCCGGTGTACGGGTCCACGTAGACCACGGCCACCGCGCCCGACTCGCGCGCGGTCCCGTCGTCCACCAGTACCGCAGTGGACGACTCGGCGTCGGCCGCGGGCCGCACCGCCGTCACCGGCCAGTCCGGGTGCGCCGCCGTCACCGCCCCCACCTGGTGCGCGAGCGTCAGCGGCTCGCCGCCGGGCTCGACGGTCTCCAGATCGGCGTGGAGGACGTCCTCCAACGGGTAGGACAGGGCGTAGGCCAGTCCGGTCAAGGCCGAGACCAGCAGGAACGGTGCTATCACGATGCCGGCGTAGAAATGCAGCCGGAGCAGGGGCTGCCGCAGGGCAGCCCGAATCCTTGCAGTTGACATGCTTCGCTTTCTGAGCAGCCCGGATCACCGGGCAGGGGGGAGCGCCGAACGGCGCCGGGGGACGACGGGAATCAGAAAGCGAACCGCGGAGGACCGCGGCGCGAGATGGCCGCCGCGGCGACCGGGGCCGGACGCGGGACCCGCGTCCGAGAGAAGAACCGGCGCAGGCGCACCGGAGCCGGGGCGCCCAGGCCCGTGATACGTACGAGGCGCGCGAACCACAGCGCCAGCAGGTCGAGCAGCGCCGCGAACGCGGACTCCCCGCGCGCCAGCCACGACGCCTGCGCCAGGGCCGCGGCGACGTGCACCAGCCACATGCTCACGCCCGCGCCGTGCGCGTGCGCGGTCTCGACGGCACCCGCCTGGAACAGCTCGTGCAGGCCCCACTGGGCCGCCAGGCACAGGGGCGCGAGGACGAGGAAGCCGCGCTGGCGTCCGCCCGCGGCGTACGCGGCGGCGAAGACGAGCGCGAAGGCGCCCGCGGCCTGGAGGAGGCCGGGCGCGTGCCCGCCGCTCCACAGGTGCAGCAGGAGCGAGGCCGGCCCGGCGACCGCGGCGAACACGGCGGCCCGCAGCAGTCGGAAGGGAATCCAGCTCACTCGCACGGCCGTATTCTGCCATGGGCGCGGGGACGGCGACGCCCCCGCGTCGGCCATCCGACACGGGGGCGTCCGGTGCGCGGTGCTAGGACCGCTTGCGGCCGTAGGTGAGGCGCCGGAGCACCACTTCGAACGGGCCGCGCTTCCCGGCCTTGTCCATGAGGACCGCGATGACCACGGTGAGCGCCCAGGTCCCGAACGCGTACCCGAACGCGCCCAAGTAGCCGAGGTCCTCGCCGAGGCCGAAGCCCCAGATCGTCAGCAGCGGCGCCATGATGATCGACTGGAGCAGGTAGCTGGTGAGCGACCGCTCGCCGACCGCGGCGAGCGCCCCGGGGACGCCGCGGCGGCCGTAGCCGCGGAGCTTGTGCGCGAGGAGCGCGAAGCCGCAGATGTAGCCGAGGCCGGCGTACAGGCCGCCGATGAGCGTCAGGTACACCGCGCCGATCCACACGCCGTTCGACGGCTCCCACGCGCCGAGCGCGATGAGGGCCACGGGGAGCGAGCTGAGGACGTTCACGGCCATGCCGGTGGCGAAGACCTTCTTGAGCTGCGGCAGGTGCGCCTCGGGGTGGTTGAGCCACCCGGCGCGCTGGAGCATCATGCCCGCGATGATGAGCGGGAAGAACGTCCCGGTGACGACGATGGCGACCGCGGCGACCGGCGAGGCGATCGCGCCGGTGATGAGCTGGCCGACGTACGGCGGGATGTCCTCGCCGCCGCCGGGCGGCTGGCTCGACATGGTGTAGAAGTACGCCATCATCGGGGTGCCGATGAGCACGGTGTACGCGGTGGTGCCGATGAGCCACTTCTTGAGGCCCCGGTCGGAGAGGGCGACGAAGAACAGCGCGATGAGGCCGGCGGCGCCGTACGGGGCGAGGATGTCGCCGAAGAACAGCAGGGTCGCGTGCAGGAAGCCGAACGCGATGAGCCACCACGAGCGGCGGCGCAGGACCTTGCGGACGGCCTTGGCCTCCATGCCGCGCGCGAACATGCGCGAGGCCATGACGGCGATGCCGAAGCCGTAGAGGATCGCGAACATCGGGCGCGAGCGCTCGGCGATGAGGAGCTGCTCGATGAAGTAGGCGATGTGGTCGGCCGCCGACTGCCCGGTGTTGTGGTTGTACTTGTCGAGGCCCATGCCCCACAGGTGGATCGGGACGTTCGCGAGCGCGATGAACAGCAGCATGCCGCCGCGCGCGATGTCGGGTGCGAGCGAGCGCTCGGCCTTGGTGATCGGCGTGGGCGGGCCGGCCTTGGGCGGGTCGGCGGTCGCGTAGGGGGTTGCGGTCACGACGGGCTCCTTCGGGATCGGGACGGGCTTCCTGGTTCGTTGCCGCGCAACGCGGTGCCGCGCGGTGCTGTGCGATGCGGTGGGGTCCGCACCTCCACAGTCTAGGAAATTCGCGCCCTTTTCACGGTAGTGCCAGCCCCCGGGCGTTGCTCCCGTCTCCGGTACCGTTCCGCCTCGTGCTGAGGAAGGATCACGTTCGTGCGATGTCGTACCCCAGGAGTATTTTTTACCCAGGGGACCCTCTTCGTGTCCGGTTTATGGTAGGCGCTCCGCGACACTCCCGGACACTCCCGAAACGCTGGCGCACGCAGCAGGGCCCCGCCGCGCATGCGGCGGGGCCCTGCTGTTCGCTTGCGTCCCTTGGGACTTCCGGCTACGGCTTCGTACAGGACCTTCGGTCTACTACACCTACGGCTTCGTCCCAGACCTCTAGTTCACTCGGCCTACGGCTTCGTGCCGTACCTCTGGTTCACTCCGCCTACGGCTTCGTGCTGAACCTCTAGTTCACTCCGCCTACGGCTTCGTGAACAAGAGCGCGGCGTTGTGGCCGCCGAAGCCGAAGGCCGTGTTGAGCGCGGCGTTGAGCTCGACCTTGCGGGCCTCGTTCGCGGCGACGTCCAGATCCAGGGCCGGGTCGGGGTTCTCCAGGTTGATCGTCGGGGGGATGACCCCTTCGACGATCGCCAGGATCGCCGCGATCGACTCGACCGCGCCCGCCCCGCCGAGCAGGTGCCCGGTCATGGACTTGGTCGCGGTGAGCACCACGTGGTCGCCGACCTCGCGCTTGATGCCCTTGACCTCCGCCATGTCGCCGACCGGCGTCGACGTGGCGTGGGCGTTGACGTGGCCGACGTCCTTCGGGTCGATGCCGGCCTGCTTAATGGCCGCCCGCATCGCGCGCCCGCCGCCCCGGCACTCCGGGTCGGGCTGGACGATGTCGTAGCCGTCGGAGGTCAGGCCGGAGCCCGCCACCACGGCGTAGATCCTCGCCCCGCGCGCCTCGGCGTGCTCGCGGCGCTCCAGGATCAGCGCGCCCGAGCCCTCGCCCATGACGAACCCGTCGCGGTCGCGGTCCCAGGGCCGGGAGGCGTGCTCGGGGTCGTCGTTGCGCGTGGACATGGCCTTCATCGAGGAGAACCCGGCCATCGGCAGGCCGCCGATGACCGCCTCGGCCCCGCCGGCCACGACCACGTCGGCACGGCCGGCGCGGATCATGTCGGCGGCCCAGGAGATCGCCTCCGCCGAGGTGGCGCACGCGCTGGTGGGGGCGTGCACGCCGGCCTGGGCGCCGAACTCGAGGCCGACCACGGCCGCGGGTCCGTTGGGCATGAGCATGGGCACGGTGAACGGGGAGACCTTCCGCGCGCCGCTCTCCTCCAGGATGTCGTCCTGGGCGAGGAGGGTCAGCGCACCGCCGATCCCGGAGCCGAAGACGACGCCGAGCCGTTCCTTGTCGAGGTCGTCGCTCAGCCCCGCGTCGTCCCACGCCTGCTGAGCCGCGACGAGCGCGATCTGCTCGGAGCGGTCGAGGCGGCGCAGCCGGACCCGGGGCAGGACCTCGGACGGCTCGACCGCCAGCTCGGCGGCGATCCGGCACGGGAGCTCCTGGGCCCACGCGTGCGCGAGCTGATGGACACCCGACCGTCCGGCCACGAGTGCTTCCCAGGTCGACGCCACGTCCCCGCCGAGGGGAGTGGTCGCGCCGAGCCCGGTCACGACTACCTCAGTCACATTAACCCTTCTCGATGTAGGAGACGGCGTCGCCGACGGTCTTCAGGTTGGCGACCTCGTCGTCGGGGATCTTGACGCCGAACTTCTCCTCGGCGGCAACGACGACCTCGACCATGGCGAGCGAGTCGACGTCGAGGTCGTCGGTGAAGGACTTGCCGTCGGCGACGTCGTCGGGGTTGACGCCCGCGACCTCTTCGAGGATGTCCGACAGGCCTTCGCGGATCTCGTCACGAGACAGAGCCATGAGTTATTCCCTTTCGATAGTTACGGGCAGCGGATGACCTGCCCGGCGTAGGTGAGCCCGCCGCCGAATCCGAACAGGAGGATCGGGGCGCCGGAGGCCACCTTGCCACTTTGTACCAACTTCGACAGCGCCAGCGGCACCGACGCCGCCGAGGTGTTGCCGGAGTAGACGATGTCCTCGGCGACGACGCAGTCGTCGCTGAAGTCCAGCCGCTTGGCGATGCCCTGGATGATGCGCAGGTTCGCCTGGTGCGGCACGAAGGCCGCGAGTTCGGAGATCTTGACGTCGGCCTTCTCGGCGACCTTCTCGATGAGCGGCGCGAGCTGGGTGGTGGCCCAGCGGAAGACGGTCTGGCCGGCCTGCTTGATGTAGGGGACGTCCTCCTCGATGCGGATGACGTCGGCCATGGACGGCTCCGAGCCCCACACGACCGGGCTGATGGCCAGGGCGGGGTCGTCGGTGCCCTCGACCACGACGGCGCCCGCGCCGTCGCCGAAGAGGACGCACGAGGTGCGGTCCTCCCAGTCGGTGACCGCGGTGAGCTTCTCGGCGCCGATCACCAGGGCGCGGGTGGCGCTGCCGATGCGGATCGCCATGTCGGCCTGGGCCAGCGCGTACTCGAAGCCCGAGCACGCGGTGTTGACGTCCATCGCCGCGGGCGCGTCGATGCCGAGGGCCTCGGAGACGCGGCAGGCGGTGTTGGGGCAGACGTCCTTGGCGGAGACGGTCGCCACGATGACCATGTCGATGTCGCCGGGCTGGAGCCCGGCGTTCTCCAGGGCCTGCCGGGCGGCGTGGGTCGCCATGTCGGCGACCTTCTCGTCGTCGGCGGCGATGCGGCGCTCCTTGATGCCGACCCGGGAGACGATCCACTCGTCGTTGGTGTCGACCATCTTGGCGAGGTCCTCGTTGGTGAGGACCTTCTCCGGCTGGTAGTGCCCGACGCTGACGACGCGCGTTCCGTTGACGCTCACTCGACTCCTTCAGTGCTCGCGAGTTCGGCGGCGGCGGTGAGGTCTTCGGGGGAGTTGACGTTGAGTCGCTCCACGCCCTTGAGCGCCCGCTTGGCCAGTCCGGTGAGCGTCCCTGCCGGCGGCAGTTCGACGACCGCCGTGACGCCCAGTTCTCCAAGCGTACTCATGCAGGCGTCCCATCGGACGGGTGAGGTGACCTGGGCCACGAGTTGCTGCAACGCGGCGGCGCCGCTCGTCACGGGCTTCCCGTCGCGGTTGGACAGGAGGGGCCGGACGGGGTCGGCGGTGGCGATCTCGGCGGCGACGGCTTCGAGGGCCTCCTGCGCGGGGGCCATGTGGGGGGTGTGGAAGGCGCCGGCGACCTTGAGCGGGATGATCCGGGCCTTCTCGGGCGGGTTCCCGGTGAGTTTCTCGATGGCGGCGACGGGTCCGGCGGCGACGATCTGGCCGGCGCCGTTGCGGTTGGCGGGCCAGGCGCCGGCGGATTCGATCGCGGCGAGGACGTCGTCCTCGACGCCGCCGAGGACGGCGGCCATGGTGGTCGGCTCGATGTTGCAGGCGGCGGCCATCTCGCGGCCGCGGACGGCGGCGAGGCGGACGGCGGCCTCGGGGGTGAGGACGCCCGCGATGGCGAGCGCGGTGAGCTCGCCGACGGAGTGCCCGGCGACGGCGGCGCCGTCGTAGGCGGGGTCGGCGAGGAGGCGCTCGGCCGCGAGGAGGCCCGCGGCGACGAGGAGCGGCTGGGTGTTCGCGGTGTCGGTGATCTCGTCCTGGTCCGCTTCGGTGCCGAGGCGGACGAGGTCGAGGCCGATGAGATCGGACCACTCGCGCAGCCGGGTGGCCGCTGCGGGGTCGTCGATCCACGGCGTCAGGAACCCGGGCTTCTGCGAGCCCTGCCCGGGAGCGAGAATGGCAAGCACACTAGAACTTTCGCATCGACGGCATGGGATACGGGAGCGGGCGGAGGACTGAAACCCCCGCCGGTTCTTGTAGGGAATCTACAACACTCATTGTAAGCTGCGAGGACGCCGGGTCACCGGCGAGCTCTCCAGGCGCCCTATGGTCAACCCCACACGGAGCACGAAGGCCTCATGGGGATCCGTGGGGGAGAAACCGGTCACCTCCTGGATGCGGCGGAGGCGGTAGCGGACCGTGTTGGGGTGGACGTACAGCTCGCGCGCGGTGCCCTCGAGGACGCCGCCGGAGGCGATGAACGCGTCCATGGTCTCCAGCAGCTCCCCGCCGGCGCGGCGCAGCGTCATGAACACGCCCTCGCGCAGGCCCTGGCGGGCGGCCTCGTCGCCGGCGATGGCGCGCTCGGGGAGGAGCTGCATCGCGGTGACGGGGCGGGGGGCGTCGGGCCAGGCGGGGGCGGCGCGGTGGCCGGCGACCGCGGCGAGCGCGGAGGAGGAGGCGTCCGCGAGCCCGGTCACGGTGGGCCCCACGACGATCGGTCCCTCGCCGAACTGCCCGGTGAGCTTCTCGACGATCTCGACGGGCTCCTTGACGCCGCCGAGGAGGAGCACCAGGCGGGCGCCGTGGACGCCCGCGAGGATGTCCAGGCCGAGGCGCCGGGCGGCCCGCTGGACCGAGTGGAGGACGAGCGTGGCCTCGCCGCCGGGGGTGGCGCCGCAGACGACGGTGATCGTCTGGGTCTCGGACCACCCGAGCGCGGCGGCGCGGCTGATGAGCTCGTCGGAGTTGTCGCCGCGCAGGAGCGCGTCGACGAGCATCGCCTGGAGGCGGGCGTCCCACGCGCCGCGGGTCTCGGCGGCGCGGGCGTACACGCGTGCGGCCGCGAACGCGATCTCGCGGCTGAAGCGGAGCACGGACTCGCGGAGCTGGTCGTCCTCGCCGTCGGCGGCGAGCTGGGGGACCTGCTCTTCGACGACGTCGATGACGACCTGGATGAGGGCGACGGTGTGCTGGAGGCTGATGGCGCGCGCCAGTTCGAGGGGCGCGGCTTCGAACACCATGTCGGAGGTGCCGAGGTCGTCGCCGGAGGACCGCAGCCACTCCAGGAATTGACGGACGCCGGCCTGGGCCACCAGGGTCACCATCGAGCGCTGCTCGGCGGGGAGGTCGCGGAACCAGGGGAGGCGTTCGTCCATCCGGGTGAGCGACTGGGTCGTCAGCGCCGACGAGGAGCGTTCGATGTTCTGAATGGTCGTGGCCAGGTCCATGCCCTATAGCCTGCCAGACGTGGCGCGCGCCGCGCACCGACGTCGGTCGGAATACCCGTCGCGCCACTACTGTTGCCCGAGAGAGCACGATTTCAGACAAGAACAGAGAGGCGGTCCTATGGCCACCGTTGAACTGACCAAGGACAACTTCGAAGCGACCGTCACCGGCAACGGCATCGTGCTGGTCGACTGGTGGGCCGACTGGTGCGGGCCCTGCAAGATGTTCGCGCCGACGTTCGAGTCCGCGAGCGAGCAGCACAGCGACGTCGTCTTCGGGAAGATCGACACCGAGGACCAGCAGGAGCTGTCCGCCGAGGCCGGGATCCAGTCGATCCCGACGCTCATGGCCTTCCGCGACGGCATCCTCCTCTACAGCCAGCCGGGCGCCCTGCCGCCGGCCGCGCTGGAGGAGATCATCGGCAAGGTCAAGGAGCTCGACATGGACGCGGTGCGCGCCGAGATCGAGAAGGAAGAGGCCGAAGAGGCCTAGTCCGACCAAGACGCATTGAGGGCGGGCGCGCTGCGGCGCGCCCGCCCTCGTTCGTATCCGGAGACCGTGTCCCGCAGGGTGGTGCGGGCGTGAAGGGACGCCTCCGGGGCCGGTGTCCGACGTGCGGGCCCGTGTGAACGCGAAGGGACCGGAGGGCACTGCCCTCCGGTCCCTTCACGCTGTGCGGCTTAGGAGTCGCCGCCCGCCTCGCCGGCCTCGGCGGCCGTCGGGTCGGTGATCGCGTACTTCGCGGCGGCCTGGGCGGCCAGCTCCGGCTTGACCTCGCCGCGCGCGGCGAGCTGCTGGAGGGCCGCGACGGTCACGGACTCGGCGTCCACGTTGAAGTGGCGGCGCAGGGCCCCGCGGGTGTCGGAGTGGCCGAAGCCGTCCGTGCCCAGCGAGGTGTACTCGCCCGGCACCCAGCGGCTGACCAGGTCGGGCACGGCCCGCTGGTAGTCGCTGACGGCAACGAACGGGCCCTCGGCGCCCGAGAGCTTCTGCGTCACGTACGGGACCTTCTTCTCGGCCTCGGGGTGGCGCAGGTTGTGCCGCTCGGCCTCGATCGCGTCGCGGTTGAGCTCGGACCAGGAGGTCACCGACCACACGTCGGCGGCCACGCCCCAGTCCTCGGCGAGGAGTTCGGCGGCCTTCGCCGCCCACGCCATCGCCGACCCGGAGGTGAGCAGCTGTACTCGCGGCCCCGCCACTTCCGAGGTGGAGACCCGGTGGATGCCCCGCAGGATGCCCTCGACGTCGACGCCCTCGGGCTCGGCCGGCTGGACGATCGGCTCGTTGTAGACGGTGAGGTAGTAGAAGACGTGCTCGCCGTCGGCGTACATGCGCTTGAGGCCGTCCTGCACGATGTGCCCGATCTCGTACCCGAACGAGGGGTCGTACGAGACGACCGCCGGGTTCGTGTGCGCGATGAGCAGCGAGTGGCCGTCCTCGTGCTGGAGGCCCTCGCCGTTGAGCGTGGTCCGCCCGGCGGTGGCGCCGACGAGGAAGCCGTTCGCGAGCTGGTCCGAGGCGGCCCAGATGGCGTCGGCGGTCCGCTGGAACCCGAACATCGAGTAGAAGATGTAGAACGGGATCATCGGCTCGCCGAGGGTGTCCCCGGCGGTGCCGGCGGCGGTGAACGCGGCCAGCGAGCCGGCCTCGTTGATGCCCACGTGCAGGAGCTGCCCCTGCTCGGACTCCTTGTAGGACAGGAACAGGTCGCGGTCCACCGACAGGTACTGCTGCCCGTGCGGCGAGTAGATCTTCGCCGTCGGGAACATCGCGTCCATGCCGAAGGTGCGGGCCTCGTCGGGGATGATCGGGACCCAGCGCTTGCCGGTCTCCTTGTCCCGCATGAGGTCCTTGAGCAGGCGGACCAGCGCCATGGTGGTGGCGGCCTTCTGCTTGCCCGAACCGCGCTTGGCGGACTTGTACGCCTCCTCGCCCGGCAGGTTCAGCGGGATCACCGTGTTGCGGCGCGACGGGATGGACCCGCCGAGCGCGCGGCGGCGCTCCTGGAGGTACTCGAACTCGGCCGAGCCCTCCTCGGGCCTGATGTACGGCGGCAGGTACGGGCTCTGCTCCAGCTGCTCGTCGGTGACCGGCATGTCGAGGGCGTCGCGGAAGCCCTTGAGGTCGTCGAGCGAGAGCTTCTTCATCTGGTGGGTCGCGTTGCGGCCCTCGAAGGTCGAGCCGAGCTTGTAGCCCTTGACGGTGTGCGCGAGGATCACGGTGGGCTGGCCCTCGTGCTCCATCGCGGCCTTGTAGGCGGCATAGATCTTGCGGTCGTCGTGGCCGCCGCGGCGCAGGTCCCAGATCTCGTCGTCGGTCATCGGCAGCGCCATCGCCTTGGTGCGCGTGTCGCGCCCGAAGAAGTGCTCGCGGATGAACGCGCCGGACTCGGCCTTGAAGGTCTGGAAGTCGCCGTCGGGCGTGGTGTTCATGAGGTTCACCAGGGCGCCGTCGTGGTCGGCGGCCAGGAGCGGGTCCCACTCGCGGCCCCACATGACCTTGATGACGTTCCAGCCCGCGCCGCGGAAGTACGACTCGAGCTCCTGGACGATCTTGCCGTTGCCGCGCACCGGCCCGTCGAGGCGCTGGAGGTTGCAGTTGACGACGAACGTGAGGTTGTCGAGCTCGGCGCCGGCCGCGAACTGGAGCGCGCCGCGCGACTCGACCTCGTCCATCTCGCCGTCGCCGAGGAACGCCCACACCTGCTGCTTCTTGGTGTCGCGGATGCCGCGGTCGTCCATGTAGCGGTTGAACAGGGCCTGGTAGATCGCGTTGATCGGGCCCAGGCCCATCGACACGGTCGGGAACTGCCAGTAGTCCGGCATCAGGCGGGGGTGGGGGTAGGAGGGCAGGCCGCCCTGCGGGCGCGACACCTCCTGGCGGAAGCCGTCGAGGTGGTCCTCGGTGAGGCGTCCCTCCACGAAGGACCGGGCGTACATGCCGGGGGAGGCGTGGCCCTGGTAGAAGATCTGGTCGCCGCCGCCCTCGTGGTCGCGGCCGCGGAAGAAGTGGTTGTAGCCGACCTCGTAGAGGTTCGCGGCCGACGCGTACGTCGAGATGTGGCCGCCCACGCCGATGCCGGGACGCTGCGCGCGGTGGACGGTCATCGCGGCGTTCCAGCGCACGTACGCGCGGATGCGGTGCTCGACGGCCTCGTCCCCGGGGTAGTGGGGCTCGGCCTCGACCGGGATGGTGTTCACATAGTCGGTGCTCGTGGACGCCGGCACGCCGATCTGGCGCTTGCGTGCGTGCTCGAGCAGCCGCTGCATGACGTAGCGGGCACGGGTGCGCCCGCCGGCGTCGAGGAGGCCGTCGAGGGATTCCAGCCATTCGCTGGTCTCCCCGGGGTCAGTGTCCGGCACTTGGGTCGGCAAACCGTCACTGATGGGCGGCCGGTTCTGTTCCGTGGTCACGGGCGATCCCTCGTTCTAAGACTGCGGCTTTGCAGGGTTTCTCTCATGGCAGCAGAGTGTCATCGTTTTCTACCATCCTCCCTCGAATCTACCGCGACCCCGGACCGCCCACCCGGGTTGATGCGACCGCGCCCACACTCCCCGCGACCTCGGGGCCCGCTCACCTGCGCCACCGCCCGCGCACCCCACTGCCGTGAGATCACGGCCACGTGAACACTCCCGCACGTCCGCACGTCACGGGCGTGCGACCGTTTGCCGAGGGGGCGTCGCGAACGGGCGCGCGAGTCCGCCATATGCCCCACCGAATATGCTCTACTCCATATGCTGTGGTTCACAGAGCGACGCGCTCTGGCATCCGACCTATGGAGGGGACAAGGTGAACGCTCCGAGCAGCCCGGTGGACGTGTCGAGCGTGGTGCAGCGACTCGGGCTCGACGGCGTCGAGGCCGTCATGGAGATCGGCTTCGACACCGACGTGGACGCCGCACTGCGGACGGCCGTGATCGAGGCCGTCGGGGAGCTCCTCGACGAGGACTCCGACGAGATCGTCAACGCGGTCCTCCTGTGGTGCCGCGTGGAGGACGGCGACCTCGTCGACCTCCTCCTGGACGCCCGCGACCCGCTCGCCGACGACGGCGTGGTGTGGCTGCTGACCCCGAAGGCGGGCCGGCCCGGCCACATCGACCCCGCCGACGTCGAGGACTCCGCCGAGCAGGCGGGCCTGAAGTCGACCAAGACCCTGAACGCCTCCCCCGACTGGGTCGCGTCCCGGATGGTCGTCGCCCGCCGCTAACCTTCAGCGCGACAGACACCCGAGGCCCCCGCTCGCGGGGGCCCGTCGCAAGGAGCGCGCATGCCGATCGAGACCGGGGCCGAGGCCCCCGCCTTCACGCTGAAGGACCAGAACAACCAGCCGGTGTCCCTCGCGGACTTCCGCGGGGAGAAGCACGTCCTCCTCGTGTTCTACCCCTTCGCGTTCACCGGCACGTGCGAGGGCGAACTGTGCGGCATCCGCGACAACCTCGACGCGTACCAGTCCGACGAGGTGCAGGTCCTCAGCGTCTCCGTCGACTCCCCGTTCGCGCACAAGGTGTGGGCCCAGCGCGAGGGCTTCGAGTTCCCGCTGCTCGCCGACTTCTGGCCGCACGGCGCCGTCGCCCAGTCCTACGGCGTCTTCGACGACGAGAAGGGCATGGCCAACCGCGGCACGTTCGTCATCGACAAGGACGGCGTGGTCCGCTTCGCCGAGATGCTGCCCCCCGGCCAGGCCCGCGACCAGTCCCGGTGGCAGAAGGCCCTCGCCGACCTCCAGGGCTAGGGCTTCCCGCGACGGGCGCGCCGGTGCAACCCGCCGGCGCGCCCGCGGCGTCCAGAGTGCATCGGCCCCGGCAGAACGGACCCGTCTTGCACCCCGAGCGCATCGCCATCCTCATCGCCTCCGCCCTCGCCCTCCCGCTGCTCGCCTCCGGCTGCTCCTTCTTCGAGCCCGAGGAGGAGGACCTCGACTTCGACGCCTACGCCGGCGAACTCACCGACATGTACAACGAGGGGGTGCGCCTCGAGAAGGAGCTCACCGCGGCCGAGGCGCGGATCGTGCAGGACTGCCTGGAGGCGCAGGGCTTCACCGTCCACAGCCCCGACGAGTTCGCCCACTTCGGCCTGGAGGAGCGCGAGAGCTTCCTCGACCAGGGGCCGTACGAGGTCTTCCTGCCCACGGTCGAGGAGGCGCGGCTGCGGGGCGTGTTCCAGTGGGTCAACCTCGACGGCGCCGAGACGATCGAGGACGGCGCGCCGTGGGCCGCCTACCAGGATTCACTGACCGCGCGGGGGCTCAGCGACGGGCCGCCCGAAGGCGTCGGCGACGGCGAATTCTACGAGCTGCCCCCCGAGGACATGTACGCCTGGTACGTCGCCTACGGCGGCGAGACCTGGGCCGAGTACCACCAGGGATACCTGGTCGGCATCGAGCAGACGAAGACCGACGCCGGCGGCGACCAGGTCTTCTTCAACCCGCCGCCCGGCGGCTGCGAGCGCGAGATGATCGAGGCCGTCTACGGCGGGCCCGAGGAGCAGGACAACGCGGAGGAGTCCTTCAGCGACTGGGTCTGGCGCCCCGCCCAGCCGGGCGGCGACTGGGAGGCCATGAACGAGCGGTACACCGAGCGGACCGAGGACGCCGAGGACGGCCTCCTCGACTGCCTCGACGAGCGGGGCTTCGGCGGCTGGGAGTTCCACGAGGGGCACCTCGCGGTCCACGACTACCTGTTCGAGTCCGGCGAGGGCGAGTTCCCCTACCACTCCTACGAGGACGAGGGCGGCGTCTGGCCCGACCCGCCCGGGGACGTGCCCGCCGAGGACGACACCCAGGCCTGGCTCGACTTCGAGCGCCAGCGGACGGCCGTGCTCGCCGAGTGCGGCGACGAGTCCGGGTTCCGCGACGCCGCCGAGCACGCCTGGCGGCAGGCGCAGCTGCGCTACTACCTCGACATCGAGGACGACGTGTACGCCTGGCAGGAGGAGATGCGCGGGTACCTCGAAGCGGCCCAGGACGTCATCGGGGAGTGAGGTCGGCGTCGCCCCAAGGGCTCAGGAACACGTAGGTGATCTGCGGGTACTTCGCCCGCAGGCGCGCCTCGGTCTCGCGGCTGGCCGCCTCGATCGCGGCGCCGTCGGCGCTGTCGCGGTAGTCGATGCGGGCCGCGACCAGGACCGAGGTCGGGCCGAGCTGGAGGGTCAGGAGCTCCTGGACGGCCGTGATCTCGTCCCCGGCGGCGAGTTCGGCGCGGACCGCCGCCTGGAACCGCGGGGGCAGGCTCCGTCCGATGAGGAGCGAGAGGTTCGCGTGGCCGAGCAGGACCGCCACCACGAGCAGGAGCACGCCGATGAGGATCGAGGCGCCGCCGTCGTAGAGCGGGTCGCCGGTGGCCTCGGTGAGCGCGAGGCCGGTCGCGGCGAGGACCAGGCCGATGAGCGCGGCCAGGTCCTCCAGGAACACGGCCTTGAGGCTGGTGTCGGGGGTGTACCGCAGGAACCGGCGCGGGCGCACGTTCCACTCGCGGGACTCGGCGCGCAGCTGCACGATGGTGCGCCCGAACGAGACCGCCTCCAGGACGAACGAGACCGCGAGGACCACGTAGGACACGAGGAAGTCCGCTTCGCCGCCGTCGTGGATCGAGTGGAAGCCGTGGGTGATGGAGAACAGGCCGCCCGCGACGAACGTGAAGGCCGCGGCGAGGGCCGCCCACATGTACGCGGTCGAGCCGTACCCGAAGGGGTGCGCGTCGTCGGGGCGCTTCACGCTGTTGCGCAGGGCGATGTAGAGCATGATCTCGGTGACGGTGTCGGCCGCCGAGTGGGCGGCCTCCGAGACCATCGCCGCCGAGCCCGACAGGACCCCGGCGACGAGCTTCGCGACCGCGATGGCGAGGTTCATCAGCCCCGCCACGAGCACGGTCAGGACGCTCTCCGACTTCACTTCGCCCGCATCGCTCACCCTTGGAAGCCTAGCGAGGCGGGGGTCCCGGCGCGCCCGGTTCGGGCCGGGCGCGTCGCTGCCGACGCCTCTCCTCTTGGGGCGGTTCGCCCTCTTTCAGGGGAGGCGCCGAGTCGTGGACGTGCGGCGGCCGGGCCGCGCCTTCGCGCGACCCGGCCGACATGCTCGGTTCCTAGGCGTTCTCGTCGATGAAGCCCCATTCGCCGACGTTGGAGAAGACCCGCATCGTGGTCGCCCAGTTGTCGCGCACGTTGACGACGTCGTCCTGGACCATGACCAGGGCCGGGGTCCACGCGAGCGGGAGCTGCACGGCCTCGTCGAGCGAGATCTGCGCGGCGTGGTTGTTCAGCTCGGCGGCGCGGTCGCGGTCCATCGTGGTCGCGAGCTCGGCGACGATCGCGTCGACCTCGTCGTTCTGGAACCCGGTGTGGTTGCCCTCGCCCCAGTAGTCCGCCGCCGAGGCCGCGAACAGCGGGGTCTCGATCCAGGAGAACTGGATGAGGTCCCAGTCGCCCTCGTCGAGGACGGTGCTCAGCTCGCCGGCCGGGATCGGGTCCACCGTGAGCTCGATGCCGAGGTCGGCGAGGTAGGTGATGACCAGGTCCTGGATGATCGGCGTGAACGCGTTCCCCTCAATCCCGGTGCGGTACCGCAGGGTCACGGGCTCGCCCGCGGGGGTCACGAGCCGGTCGTCCTGCCAGGTGTACCCGGCCTCCTCCAGGATCGCGCGGGCCGCCTCCAGGTCGCCCGAGCCGAGGCCGCCGTCGGCGATCTGGTCGCTCCAGTACGGCGAGTCGGGCCGGAACAGCACGTTCTGCATCGTCTCGATGTCCTCGTAGGCCGAGCCGTAGGCCCGCTCGTTGACGTCGGCGGCGTCGATCGCGGTGAAGACCGCCTCGCGCAGCGGCTTGTCCGCCAGGAACGGGTTCCGCAGGTTCGCGTCCACGTGGGACCAGCCCGACTGCGGTGCGACGCTGTACTTCAGGCCCTCCTCGGAGGCGAGCTGGTCGAGCACCTCGGGGTCGAAGCTGGAGGGCGCGGCCCCGTCGATGGTGCCCTGCCGCAGTTCGGTGACCATGGCCTCGGCGCCGTCGATGTACTTGAGCGTCAAGGAGTCGAGCGTCGACTGCTGCGAGCCGGTCCACTCCGGGTTCGGCACGTACTTCGCGTAGTCGCCCAGGACCCCCTCGACCATCTTGAACGGGCCGGCGCTGTAGTCCAGCGGCGGGTTCTCGGAGAAGTCGGTGACGGAGGCGGCCATGACGACCGGGTCGGTGCGCCAGTCGGCGTGCCCGCGGGCCTCGGCGATGTGGGCCGGGTGGGTGATGACCCCGGCGGCGTACCACTCGGCGTCGAGGTAGCCGTCGACGTAGGTCACGACGATCGTGTTGTCCTCGGCCTCCTCGATGGACGCCACGGTCGCGCCGTAGGAGCTTGCGGGGGTGCACTGCGCGCACTGGGCCTCGTCGCCGGAGGTCGCCTTCCAGTGCCAGACGAAGTCGTCGATGCCGATCGGCACCCCGTCGCCCCAGGTGGCCTCCTCCTTGAGGTGGTAGGCCACGGTCAGCGGCGCCTCGGCCAGCAGCTCGGGGGCCTCGGCGTAGATCCCGTCGTTGTAGTGGATCTCGCCGGCCTGGTCGAAGCTGAACACGGTCGGGCGCAGGGGCTGGTTGATGACGGAGGTGGCGAGGCTGGAGCCGTAGATGTCGGCCTGGCCCCACGCCTCCCACTTGCCGTCCACGGCCCACACCAGGTCGCCGCCGTCGGCGCGCTCCCCGGAGTTGCAGGTGGTGGGTGCGGTGATGCAGTCCTCGAAGCCGGCGCCGGTCGCGCCGCCGTCCTCGCCGCCGCCGCAGCCCGCGACCGCCAGGGTGAGGGCGGCCGCGATCGCGGCGGAGGACTTCGTCAAAGCGCCGCGGTTCGGCGCCTCGGTTCTGCGCATTGCAGGGCCTTTCGCGATGGTTTGGGGGGAAGTGCACTATGGCACCTCCGGAACCGTATCGCCACCCCCAGGGCAATGTCAACTTAAGCGATAGGAATACTCGTGTATCTCACACCCGGAATAACGAGGACTCCGCGAGGCGGCTGAACCCGCTGCGGTGGAACACCAGCGGCCCCGCGGTGTCCGCGTGCTCCACCGCGTGGAGGCGCAGCAGCACGATGACGTGGTCCCCGGCCTCGACCTCCCGGTACACCGAGCAGTCGAAGCGCGCGAGCCCGTCGTCGAGCGTCACCGCCCCGAGTTCCGTGGCGCTCAGGGCGAGTCCCGCGAACCGCTGCTCGGGGTCCCCGGCGAGCTGGCGGCACACCGCGCCGTGGTGGTCGGCGAGCACGGTCAGCCCCAGGTGCCCGGCGCGGCGCAGGTCCGGCCAGGTCTTCGAGGCCGTTGCGATCGAGAACGACACCAGCGGCGGCTCCAGGCTCACCGACGTGAACGAGCTCGCCGCCAGCCCCGTGATGCGGCCGTCCACCTCGGCGGCGACGGCCACGACCCCGGTGGGGAAGGCGCCGAACGCCTCCCGCAGCCGCCGGGGGTCCAGGTCCTGGTTCGTGGTCAGACCGGTCATGATCGCTCCTTGGCGGGAAGGGGGAGAGGGGGAGGGAGGAGGGCGGGCGAGGGTTCAGAGCTGGCCGTGGCGGGGCGGGGGCGCCCCGTCGAGGGCCCACCGGCCCAGGTGCTGGACCTTCCAGGCCGCCGGGTCGTGCAGGGTGTGGACGCGCGCGTTGCGCCAGTGGCGGTCGAGGTTCAGGCCCGCCAGGGCGCTCCGGGTGCCCGCGGCCTCGAAGACCCGGCTGGAGACCGCGACCGCGACCTGCGCCGTCGCGGCCCGGGCCGCCGCCACCGCGAGGCTCGCCGCCGCCGCGGAGGACCCGGTCAGGTCCGCCCCGGCGGCGTCCACAGCGGACGCCGCCTCCGCCAGCAGCGCCTCGGCGCCGCGCAGCGACAGCTCCATCTCCCCGAAGGCGTGCACCGTCAGCGGGTCGTCGGCGGCGCGCTCCACCCCGGCGTCCGGGTACGGGCGGCTCTTGGTCCGCACGAACTCCGCGGCCTCCTCCACCGCGGCCCTGGCGATCCCGGCGTCGATCGCGGCGTGGAGGACCTGCGCGAACGCGCCGTAGGTCTGCGGGCCGTCGAACTCGGTGGCGTACGGGGTGATCCACTCGCCGCCGACCGCGACGTTGCGCAGCCGCACGGTGCCGCTCGCGGTGGTGCGCTGGCCGATCCCGTCCCAGTCGTCGACCACCTCGACGCCCTCGGCGTCGCGGCGGACCCACGCCACGTGCATCGGCCCGTCCACGCCCAGGTGCGCCAGGACCGGGATCCAGTCGGCGAACAGCGCGCCCGTGCAGTAGAACTTGGTGCCGTTCAGCCGCCACCGCCCGGTCCCGTCGGGGGTGAGGGCGGTGCGGTGGTCGCGCACGTGGCGGGTCCCGAACTCGGTCTGCGCGTTGCCGAACCGCTTGCCGCCCAGGACCTCCGCGAACAGGCGCCCGCGCTGGTCGGCGGTGCCGCGGCGGCGCAGCAGGTTGACGTACACGAAGTGGCTGTGGGGGATCTGCGCGAGGTTCGGGTCGCCCGCGGCGAGGCGCCGGAAGACCTCGGCGACCACCGCGGCCGGCAGGTCGGCGCCGCCGTGGGCCGCGGGGACGGTGATCGCCAGGAGTCCGGAGGCCGCGAGCCGGTCGACCTCGGCGTACGGGAGGGTCCGGCGGGCGTCGCGCTCGGCGGCGCCGGCGGCGAACTCCCCGGCGAGGCTCGCGGCCGCGGCGAGCGCGGCGGGGGCGTCGAGGACGGGGACGGGACAGGACGGGTCGCTCACGTGCCGCTCCTAAGGGTTGGTGCCGGGGCGCTCGCGCGTTGTACGCTTTTCCTATCAAGTTACTAGGAAATACGGTACCGAAGAATCGGACCGGGCGACAGCGCCCGGTCGTCGGATCGGCCGATGCCCCCATCGGCGGCGCCGACGAGGGCATCGGAGGCGGCGGATGCGCATCGAACAACTGGAGTACGTCGCGGCGGTCACCCGCTACGGGTCGCTGCGGCGCGCGAGCGAGCACCTGCACGTCTCGCAGCCCGCGCTCAGCGAGGCCATCAGCAAGCTCGAACGCGAACTCGGCGTCACGCTCCTGGAGCGCCGCCGCGACGGCGCCCGGATCACCGTGCGCGGCAAGGAGCTCCTGGAGCACCTGCTCGGCGTGCTCGAAGCGGTCGACCGGTTCCGGTCGGCCGCGGCGGGCGCGAGCGCGGCGCGGGCGGTGCGGGTGGGCACCGTCAACGCCGGGGCCGCGAGCCTGCTCCTGCCCGCGATCCGGGCCTACCGGAGCGGCAGGCCCGGTGCGCGCGTGGAGGTGCGGGCGCTGCGGCAGCGCGAGATCGAGGCCGGACTGGCGGACGGCTCGCTCGACCTGGGCCTGGTGAACGTCCTGGAGGGACTGTCCGTGCCGCCCGACCTCGAAGGGGCCGAGCTGATCCGGGGCCGCGCCGTGGCGGTCCTGCCGAGCGCGCACCCGCTGACCGGGCGCACCGAGGTCACGGCCGACGACCTGCGCGCCGAGGCGTTCGTGGGGATGCGCGCGGGATCGACCATGCACCGGTTCGCGGTGCGGCTCTTCGGGGACCGGCCGCCCGCCGCGTGGCACTCGGTGGACGGCGGCGAGATGGGCAAGCTCCTCGTCGCCGAGGGCCTGGGCGCGGCGGTCCTGCCCGACTACGCCGTCAGGGGCGATCCGCTCGAGCGGAGCGGCCTCATCGCGTTCCGGCCCATCGCGGGCGACGGCACGGCGGTCTCGATGCACCTGCTGCGCAGGCGGACCGCCCGGCCGCTCGCGCCGGTCGCCGACCTCGCCGCGTGCCTGCGGGCGCAGGCCGGCCTCGGGTGAGGCAGGTCAGGCCCCGTCCTCGCCGGTGGTGTCGACGACCGGCCGGGACTCGGCGAGGCGGGCGAAGGCGCGGACCGCCTCGGTCTCGCGCTCGGCCGACCACACCAGGCCGAGGAGGGCGGGGTCGAGTCCGTCCAGGGGCCGGTACACGACGTCGGGCCGGGGGAAGTAGCGGGCGATCTGCTCGCTGACCGGCGCGAAGTACCGCCCCGCGCCGATGAGGGTGAGCCCGGCCTGGAACGTGTCGGCGGTGGCCGCGATCGCGGTGCGCCGCCCGCCGGGCGTGACCGGGGGCAGGAACGCCTCGCGCCAGTACGGCGGGGCGGCCTCCCCGGCGATGATGATCGGCAGGTCCGCCAGGTCCTCCACGTCGAACCGCTCCTTGGCGGCGAGCGGGCTGGAGGCGGGCGCGGCGATGATCTTCGCCTCGCGCATGACGACCGGCCCGGTGATGAGGTCGGGTTCGCGGATCGGGAAGTGCACGGCGACCACGTCGACCCGGCCCTCGCGCAGGGGCTTGAGCGGGTCGCCGACCTCGACCTCCAGGACCAGCCGGGCGTCGACCGCGGGGTGGTCGACGGCGAACGCGGCCATGAGGTCGGCGAGGACCTTGGCGGTGCCGGGGCCGAGGAACCCGATCCGCAGCTCCCCGGCGGCGCTCGCGGCGCGGTCGGCGGCCTGCTTCAGGCTCTCGCGGATCGTCCGGTAGGCCGGTTCGAGGTCCTCGTACAGGTGCCTGCCGGTCTCGGTCAGGTCCACCTGGCGGCTGCTGCGGGTGAACAGCGGCGTGCCCACGAACCGCTCCAGGCGCTGGACGAGCTGGGTGACGCGGGCGGGGGAGAGGCGCATCCGCTGCGCGGTGCGCGCGAAGTGCCGCTCCTCGCACAGGACGAGGAACGTCTCGATCTCCTGCCACTCCATGTCCCGTGCGCCTCCGAAGTTCACTCCCGCTCAATCGCGATTCAGTATCGCGTAATGATCGGGGCGGGGCCGCACGGGTCCGGCTCAGCGCAGCAGGCCCAGGTGCAGGCGCAGCGCCGCCCCGGTGCGGTCGGCGTCGTCGGTGGCGAGGAGGTCGAGGATCGCCCCGCGCAGGACGGCGAGCACGAGGGTGCGCCGGGCCGGGTCGGCGCCGGCGGGCTCGCACGCGGCGAGGACCGCGAGCCAGTCGTCGACGGTGGCCTTCGCGAAGCCCGCCCAGGCGCCGTCCGGTTCGACCAGCGAGCGCCCGTACGCCTCGACCCACAGCCGCAGGAGCGGGCGGTGCTCGGGCGCCGCGGCCCACGCCCACAGGCGCTCGGCGGCGGCCGCGAGCCCGAGCGGGCCGTCGAGCCGATCCAGGAGCGCGAGCTCGTCGGCGCGGGCGCGGGCGAGCAGCGCGCGGATGAGGCCGTCCTTGGAGCCGAACAGGAACAGCAGCACGCGCGGGCTGGAGCCGATCGCCGCCGCGAGCGGGCGCAGCGAGAGGTCGGCGAGGCCGCGGTCGAGCCCGTACCGGTAGGCGGCCTCCAGCAGCTCGGTGCGGCGGGGGCTGGCGCTGTCCTGGGTCATGGGGCTAGCATAAGGGCACTGAAACGACTGTTTCAGTGAGCTTCGAGACCGGAGGAGTCCCGATGGCGCACATCGGCATCCGCAGCGCCGACCGGCCCGGCGACCTCGGCTGGATCGTCATGGCCCAAGGCGCGGCCTACGCCGCCGAGCACGACTGGAACGCCGAGTACGAGGGCCTGGTCGCGCGCATCGTCGCCGACTTCGCCGCCGGGCACGACCCCGCCCGCGAGGCCGCCTGGATCGCCGAGGCCGACGGCGAGCGCGCCGGTAGCATCGCCCTCGTCGCCGACGGCGAGCCCGGCACCGCCCGGCTCCGCATCCTGTTCGTCGCCGCCGACGCCCGCGGCCTGGGCCTGGGCGCGCGCCTGGTCGACACCTGCCTCGACTTCGCCCGCGCCGCCGGCTACGAGCGGGTGGTCCTGTGGACCGCGAGCCTCCTGGACTCGGCCCGCCGCATCTACGAGGCGAACGGGTTCACGCTGGTGAAGGAGACCCCGTTCCGCGGCTTCGGGCACGACCTCACCGGCCAGGACTGGGTCCTGGAACTCGATCCTCAGTAGACCTTCCGGGGCCGCTTCGACGGGGGCTTGCGGAGGTCGACCACCCTGGCCCGCACGGTGAACCGCCGGGCGACCGCCTCGATGCGCGCCGGGCTCCAGCCGCTGCACGCCACGGACCGGCGCGCGATCGAGGTCGACACGTGCGCGGGCACGCCCTCGCGGTCGTCGTCGGGCCGGCGCGGGTCGGACCGGATCGGCTCCACCCCGATCATCGTCACCGGGAAGAGCCCTTCCCGCTTGCGCCACAGGTAGATCCCGCGGATCTCCGACCACGGGAGGTCGACCGCGGGACGCAGCGCGCGGGTGTGGCGGCCCGCGGAGGTCTCGCGGTACAGCCGCACGCCGCCGCGGTCGAACTCGGCGACCACCGGTCGCGTGCTCAGGCGCCGCCACCGGCTCCCGGGCCACGCCAGCGCGGCCGTGACCACCGTGATCGCCACCGGCCAGCCGACGCTCGTGCCCGCGTCGGCCGAGACGATCGCGCCGACGGCGAGGGCGGTGCCCGCGGCGGTGGCGGCCGCGTCGCGCCAGTGCGGGCGGTCGGCGATGCGTGCGGCGTCGGAGCCGGGCATGCGGACTCCTCAAGGGGCCGAAGGGTGGGTCCTCCTCCATCGTCCCACGCGCGGGCGCCGGACGGTCCGTTCCGAGGCGCCGCATCGGGGCCCCACCGCGACCCCGCATCGTTCCCCCGCGATCCCGGCCGAACATGCGCCGCCGGTCGCTCCGGACCGGTTGCGGGGGCCGTGCACGCGGGCGATACTGTGCGCTGACCTCGGCAGGTGATCGGAAGGGACGGTGCCCCATGGTGGAGGCGAAGCGCTGGCGGGTGCCGATCGCGACCCGCGACCACACCGAGGGCCACCGCCAGGCCACCTGGCTCGAACTGTTCTTCGACCTCTCGTTCGTGGTCGCGGTGGCGCAGGCCGCCACCCAGTTCGAGCACGCCGCCGCCGAAGGGCACCTCGGCGAAGGGCTCCTCGGGTTCGTCTTCGTGTTCGCCGCGATCTGGTGGATCTGGGTGTCGTTCACGTGGTTCGCGAACTTCTTCGACACCGACGACGTGCCCTACCGGCTCCTCATGATGGTGATGATCGCCGGCTCGCTCGGCCTCGCCGCGGGCGTCCCGCAGGCCGCGCACCTCGACTTCCGCATCTTCGTGGTCTCCTACGTGGTCATGCGGCTCGCGTACGTCGCCCAGTGGGCCCGCGTCTACCGCCACGGCGACCCCGCGATGCGCGGCCTCGCCGGGCGCATCATCGTGCTCACCACGTTCGTGCAGCTCGGCTGGGTCGCGTTCCTCCTGGTGCCCACGGAATGGCGCGTCGAGGCGTGGATCGCGTGGTTCCTCCTCGACCTCGCCGTCCCGCTCCTCGCCCGCTGGAACCCGCGCCTGGGCGGGCACTGGGGGCACATCAAGGAGCGCTACGGCCTGTTCACGATCATCGTCCTCGGCGAGGCCGTCGCCGCCGCCACGATCGCCGTCTCCGGCGCCGTCGACTCCGGGCTCGACTTCGACACCGCGCCGCTGCTCACCCTCGCCGCCGCCGGGCTCGTCGTCGTGTTCGCGCTGTGGTGGATCTACTTCGACTTCAGCGGCGGCCACGCCTTCGACCGCGGGCCGGTCACCGTCTACGTGTGGGCGTACGCGCACTACTTCGTGTTCGCGGCCGTCGCCGCCCTCGGCGCCGGCACCGCGCTGGCGGTCGAGCGGATCACCGACCCCGCCCACGTGCACCTGAGCGACCGCGCGGTGGCGCTGATCCCGGCCGTGGCCGTCGCGGTCATCCTCCTGACGACCCTCATGATCGAGGCGGTGAGCGAGCGCGGCATCGCCGTCGGCCACGTGATCGCCAAGTTCGCGGCGGCCGCCGTCACCATCGGCGCGGCCCTCCTCGCACCCGTCCTCACCATCCCGGGCGCCGCCGCGGCCTCCGCCGCCACCCTCGCCGCCCTCGTCGTCTACGGCGTCATCGAGCAGCACTACCTCTACCGCCGCTCGCCGGAGGCGGCGCCGGGCGACCCGGCATTAGGATCGACCGACCAGCACCCTTCGAACCCCGGGGAACCCACGTGACCGCCACCGCCGCATCCGAAGCTCCCGTCCGCAAGCGCCGCAAGTGGCTCAAGGGCGCGATCGTCGCCCTGAGCATCGTCGTGGTGCTCGCCCTCGCCGGGCTCGCCGGCGCGGGCTGGTACTTCTCCAACGAGCTGCTCAAGCCCGACCACTCGGCCCCGGAGTACCCGTTCGCGGTCGAGGCCGCCGCCGACGGGACGGTGACGCTCCCGCGCGACGAGGAGACCGAGAAGCCCGGCACCTGGGGCCTCGCCTGGGAGGACGGGCAGGCCCTCATCGGCGACGTCGTCGACGAGGACGAGGACTCGGTGACGCGCACCGTGGACCGGGTCATCTCCGGCGACCTCACCGAGGGCGAGGCCGTCCGCATCGACACCTACGCCTACCGCGGCGACCCGACGACCGCCCTCGGCCTCGACTTCGAGGACGTGGAGATCGAGACCGACCTCGGCGACGCCCCCGCGTGGCTCATCCCCGCCGACGGCACCACCTGGGTCATCGGCGTCCACGGCCGCAACGCCTCCCGCGAGGAGACCCTGCGCTCCGCCGAGGTCTACCACGCGCTCGGCTACCCGGTGCTGGCCGTGACCTACCGCAACGACGAGGGCGCCCCCGCCGCCGAGAACGGCCTCATGAGCCTCGGCGAGTACGAGGCCGACGACGTCCTCGACGCGGTCGACTACGCGCTCGCCAACGGCGCGAGCGACGTGATCCTCCACGGCATCTCCATGGGCGGCTCCACCGTGGCGACGGCCGCGCGCAAGATCGAGGACCCGTCCGTCATCCGCGGGATCGTCTTCGACTCCCCGTGCCTCGACTGGGACTCCACGCTCGACCTCCAGGCCGACAACCGGAACGTCATCGCCCCGATCACCTGGGCCGCCAAGCGCATCGTGGAGCCGCGCGCCGACATCAGCCTGCACGACCTCGACCAGCGCAACTTCGCCGACGAGTTCGCGATGCCGGTCCTCCTGTTCGTCGACACCGCCGACGAGACCGTGGACCACCGTGCCACGCTCGACTTCGCCGGGCTCCTCGGCGACCGCGCGACCCTCGTGGAGTCCGCGTCCGGCCACACCGCGACCTGGAACGAGGACCCGGAGGCGTACGCGGCCGGACTCGGGTCCTACCTCTCGTCGCTGTAGAGCGGGTTCGCCCCGGGCGGCCGCTCCTCGGCCGCCACGGGGCCCGGCGCGGTGCCGTCGCCGAACGGCGAGCCGCCCAGGGCCTCGCGGCCGTGCTCGGTGAGCCAGTTCGCGAGGTCGGGCCCGGCCGGGACCACCTGCGTCGGGTTGATGTCCTCGTGGACGACGTAGTAGTGCCGCTTGATCTGGTCGAAGTCGACCGTGTCGCCGAACCCGGGCGTCTGGAACAGGTCCCGCGCGTAGCCCCACAGGTGCGGCAGCTCGGTGAGCTTGCTGCGGTTGCACTTGAAATGGCCGTGGTAGACCGGGTCGAAGCGCACGAGCGTGGTGAACAGCCGCACGTCGGCCTCGGTCAGGTGCGGGCCCATGAGGTACCGGCTGGTCGACAGCCGCTCCTCCAGCCAGTCCAGGGCCTCGAACAGCCGGTCGTACGCGCGCTCGTAGGCCCGCTGCGAACCCGCGAACCCCGCCCGGTAGACGCCGTTGTTCACCTCGGTGAAGATCTTCTTGACCACCGGCAGCATGTCCTCCACGAGCGCGTCCGGCACCAGGTCCGGGGCGCCCTCGCGGTGGTACGGCCGCCACTGGGTCGAGAGGTCGAACGTGATCTGCGGGTAGTTGTTGGTGACGACCTGCCCCGAGGGGACGTCCACGATCGCGGGCACGGTGATCCCGCGCGGGTACTCGGGGAAGCGCTTGAAGTAGTGCTCCTGGAGCCGCTCGGTGCCGAGCACCGGGTCGCGCCCGTCCGGGCCGAGGTCGAACGTCCACGACCGCACGTCGTGCACCGGGCCCGGCGTCGCCAGCGAGATCGCGTCCTCCAGGCCCAGGAGCCGGCGCACGATGATCGACCGGTGCGCCCACGGGCACGCCCGCGCCGCCACCAGCCGGTACCGGCCCGGCTCCACCGGCCACGCCAGCGCGCCCTCCGTCAGCCCCGCGATCCGCGGGTCCCCGATCGCGGACGCGGCCTCGGGCCGCGCCGCCTGCACCGCGGCCGGGTCGGCCACGATCCGGTCCTCGATGTAGTTCGTGTCCCGCGTGAACTCGCCGCCCGTGACATAGGCCCCCGCGGTCGAATGCTCGGTCCCCGCCGTCCGCGACGGCTCGCTGTGCTCACCCATGCGCCCCAGCCTACGCAAGTAGGCTCGGCACGGCATCGGAAGCGCCGCACCGCGGAAGGACTCCCATTGGACGACTTGACGATCGACGAGGCGCTCGTGCGCTCGCTCCTGGAGGACCAGCACCCCGACCTCGCGGACCTGGAGCTGCGGCCCGTCGACGGCGGCTGGGACAACCGCATGTGGCGCCTCGGCGACGGCCTGGCGCTGCGCCTGCCGCGCACCGAGCGCGCCCCGCTCCTGCTCGAACAGGAGCACCGCTGGCTCCCCGGCCTCGCCGCGGCCCTGCCGCTGCCGGTCCCCGTCCCGGTCCGCCGCGGCGCCCCCACCGCGCGGTTCCCCGAGCCGTGGCTCGTCACCACCTGGGTCCCCGGGACCCCGGCCGACCTCGCGCCGGTCGAGGCGCCCGCGTCTGCTGAAGCGCTCGCGTCGTTCCTCACCGCGCTCCATGTGCCCGCGCCCGCCGACGCGCCGCGCAACCCCGACCGCGGCGTCCCGCTCCGCACCTTCGCCGACGACTTCGCGGGCCTCGACGGGCCCCTGCGGGAGGTCTGGGACGACGCGCTGGCCGCCCCCGAATGGGACGGCCCGGCCCTGTGGCTCCACGGCGACCTCCACCCCGCGAACGTCCTCACCACCGGCGGCGCGCTCACCGGAGTGGTCGACTTCGGGGACCTCGCCGCGGGCGACCCGGCCACCGACCTCGCCGCGGCCTGGCTCCTCCTGCCCGATCCCGACGCCCTCTTCGCGCACTACGCGGCCGACGAGGCGACCGTCCGGCGCGCCCGCGGCTGGGCCCTGCGCCGCGCCCTCGGGCTGCGCGCGATCGGCGTCGCCGGGGACGAGGGGGAGCACTGGGGCAAGCCGACGTGGCGCCCGGCCGGGGAGGCCGCGCTGGCGCGCCTCGGGGGCTGACACAAGGTTCGCAACCGGGCCCGAAAGATTCCACAAGAAACCACAATCGCAGCGCTTCCGGTCCGCCGCGGGGCCGCACATACTGGGGGCCGAGTGAGGGAGTCCGGATGAGCGCAGGCCCGACGATCGCCGACGTCGTGTTCCCCGAGCAGTTGAACCACCGCGGGACCCTGTTCGGCGGGGCCGCGATGGCGCTGATGGACCGGGCCGCGTTCGTGGCCGCGAGCCGGGAGGCCCGCGCCGACGTGGTGTGCGCCGGGGCCGACGACATCGTGTTCGCGCAGCCGATCCGGGCCGGGGACCTCATTGAGGCCACCGCGGTGGTGGAGCGGCGCGGGCGCCGCTCGATGACCGTGGAGGTCGTGGTGGTCGCCGAGACGCTGGCGACCGGGGACCGCCGCGAGGCGGTGCGCGGCCGGTTCCACATGGTCGCGGCCGAACCGCTCGAACCCCGAGCGCCGCAAGCGGACTGAGTCAGTCGGCGGGGTTGCGCGCCGCGAGGATGGCGAAGGCGCCCGCGGCGTCCTGGACCTGCTCGTCGTCCACGTCGCACCCGTGCCGTGCGAGCACCGCGAGGAGGTCGGCGACCACGGGGCCGGTGGCCTCCATGGCCCAGGACCGGTCGACGGGGTGCGCGTGGTCGGCGCCGCCGAGCCGCACGCCGTCGTGGTTCCACACCGCCGCGGCCGCGGCGGCGATCCGCCGCGCCACGACCTCCGGGTCGCCGCGGCGGCCCTCGGTCCCGGCGTCCTCGCGGACGCGCCTGGGCGCGGCGTACGTGGGCCGGACCGGGGTGCGGTAGCGCTCGTCGCCGAAGAGCTCCCGGAAGTCACCGATGCCGTGCATAGCGCTGCTCGCTTCCCCCCACCTGACGGGCCGTCCGTTCCCTTATTCATACCGGGTGCGCGCGAAACGCCCGCAAGCGGTGTAGCCCGGACGGGGTCGCCCTGCGGGGGACGGAACGGCGATGCCGGCCGGCTCCGGAGCGTGACCGGGCCCTCCTCGCGGTCGCGGCGGGGGCGCCCGTCCCGCGCTACCATTCCTCGTTGACCGAGGAATCTGGAGCGCCCATGGCCGTCGCCCGGCGAACTTCCCGCGACATCCGCAGCGATTCGCGGCTCATCGTCGTCCGGGCGCTGCTCGCGGCCGGCGAGTCGACCCGGGCCGCCCTCGCCGAGGACACCGGCCTGAGCCCCGCCACGGTCTCCGCGGTCGTCGGCGACCTCCTCGGGTCCGGCGTCGCGGCCGAGGCCGGGCTCCTCAGCGGCACCGTCGGCCGGCCCACGACCGGGCTGCGGCTCAACCCCGACCGCGGCCGCGTCGTCGGCGTCTACGTCGAGGACCGGCACTTCCAGGCGACCGTGTTCGACGCCGCGCTGCGCCGCCTCGCCAACGTCCACGTCACCGCGCCCGCACCCGTCGAAGCGGCCGACGACGTCATCGACCGGATCGCCCGCACCCTCGACACCGCCCTCGCCGAAGCCGGGGCCTCGCACGAGGACGTCCTCGGCGTCGGGGTCCTGCTCCCCGGCGGCATGCAGCGCCCCGTGAAGTCGGCGCTCGCGCCCGACGCGATCTGGCTCCACCTCGACCGCCTGCGCGACCGCCTCGGCCTGCCGGTCGTGGTCGACAACCCGCTCAAGGCCATCGCCGCCGCGGAGCTGTGGCTCGGCGCCGGGCGCCGCTGCGCCAGCGTCGTCGTCGCGAACCTCGGGGAGGGCGTCGGCGCGGGCATCGTCCAGGACGGCGCGGTGGTGCGCGGCGCCACCGGCACCGCGGGGGAGTGGGGGCACTCGCTGCTCGTCTTCGACGGGCGCGCATGCCAGTGCGGGCGTAGAGGTTGCGCGGAGGCGTACGTGGGGGTGCCGGGCATCCGGCGGACCCTCGCCGAGACCGCGCCCGGCCATCCGCTGCTCGACGTGCCGCTCCCCGGGTTCGCCGCCGCGCTCGCCGCGGCGGCCGAGTCCGGCGACCCGGCCGCGGCGTCCGCGGTCGAGCGGACCGCGCACTACCTCGGGGCGGCGCTCGCCGACCTCGTCGCGATCGTCAACCCCGAGGTCATCGCGCTCACCGGTTGGGCCGCAGCGGAACTGGGCGCGCTCGTGCTGCCGGTCGCCGAGCGGCGCGTCCGCGACGACGCCCCCGGCGACGCCGCGGCGTCGCTCGTCATCGAGCCCTCGCACAGCTCCGGCATGGAGGGCATCGCCGCGATCGCGCTGGAGCGCTTCATGCGGGACGCGGGCCTGGTGACCACCAGGGTCCTCCCGGCCCTGTAAGGCTCAGGCGCGCCCGCGCGGACGGCCGCCGAACGCGGAGAACAGGAGCAGGACCACGCCGGCGAGCACGGCCGTCGCGGCCGCGGCGACCCCGGAGGTCGCGAGGGTCACGGCGCCGCCGACCACGGCCAGTCCGATGAGGGCCCAGCCGAGCTGCGTGAACACGGGCGCGTCGAACGCGCGGGCGAACGGCAGGAAGTGGGCGCCGACGATGAGCACGACCCAGCACACCGTCAGCTCCGGCCGCTCCAGCACGTTGTTGATGAGCGCGGCGCCCACCGGGATCGCGACGACCATGGCCGCGACGCAGATCCAGTAGGTGCGCATGGCCTTGCGCGACGGCGGCTCGCCGCCGGGGCCCGGACGGCGCGACACGGCCCAGAGCACGAACGCGAACGCGGCGACCCCGGCGATCCGCAGGATCAGCGGCAGGGGCCCGGGCAGTCCGCCGGCGTTCACGAGGATGAAGACCAGTCCGCCGATGGCGCCGATCAGGGCGCCGAGTTTCTGTCCTAGCACCGAAGGATTAAAGCACGCGTGTGCGAATGCGCCCCCGGCTCCCGGTAGGGGTGTCAGCGCAGGCGCACCCGCAGCGACGCGAGGTGCGGGCCCGCGGGCGCGGGTACGGCCGCCACGTCGGCGCACAGCGCCACCTCGGCGGTCTGCCCGGCCTCGGCCCGGAAGCGCAGCCGGTGCTCGGTCACGTCCACTTCGGTCGACGGTCCGATCTGGCTGCGCGGCAGCGGGACGCGCACCGTGAGCTCGTGCTCGCCGGGGGCGACCCGCAGCCACGAGCGGGTCCAGCCGGCCCGTACGGGACGCCCGTCGAGGCGCACCTCCGGTGCGGGGACCCACGGGCGGCACCCGGGGACCTCCGGTTCGCCGATCCGCACGGTCCGCCAGCGCTGCCACAGGTCCGGCCTCCCCCCGGCGAGGGCCGCGACCGCCTCGGGGGCGTGGTGCGCGAGCTCGAACCGCAGGTGCAGGCCGAGTCCCGCCCAGCCGGGCGCGGGCGCCATCCGCGCGGGCTCGTCGGCGTCGAGGACCACGGGCGCGTCGCCGATCGCGTTCGGCGCCATCACGACCCGTCGCAGCCGGGCCTGCTTGGCGAGGGAGGCGACGACGACGCCGACCCCGATCCCGAGGCCGACCGCGACGGCGCCGACCACGGGCGCGTACGCGAGCAGGCCGGGGGCCGCGAACGCGATCGCGGCGAGGGCCGCCGCGAGCACGAGGCCCGCGGCGGTGAACACGACGGCCCGGTTCGGGCCGCCGCGCCGCACCGTGAACGAGGTGAGGTCGCGGACGTCGTTGCCCGCCAGCGAGTACCGGTGCGCGGTGTCGCCGATGACGCTCGCGTAGTCGAGTTCGACCCGCTCGCCCGCGCGCACCTCCACCACCCGGTAGCAGCGCGAGTGGCTGCCGGCGACGGCGATCAGGTACTCGCCCGGCGCGAGCGCGAGTTCGGTGACGCCCCAGCCCCACGAGGCCGGGACGCCGTCGACGCTGACGACCGGGACCAGCGGCCGGGAGGCCCGCAGCGACGGCTGCGCGTCCCGCGGGTCCTGGTTGCGCCAGGCCGTGCGGACCACGACCGCGCCGAGCGAGGAGTCCACGGCAGACGGTCGCAGCCCGGTGCCGGCCCGGACCGCCGCGGCCGCATCGGGATGCGGCCGGGCGGCCCAGGCGCGGAACGGCGGGAACGCCTTGAAGGCGCGCAGGCGCCGCAGTCCGGGCAGGAACGGCCAGGAGGCGAGCACCGCGACGGCCAGCAGGCCCAGTGCCACGCCGGCGGTGTCGTCGGTGCTCATCCCCGGACGGCTACTTCCCGGCCCAGTCGGCCGCCGGGTCGTCGGCCCACGTCGGCTTCTCCCAGGTGCCCGCGGGCTCCTCAGCGCCCTCGGGAGTGTCCACATAGGGGATGAAGTCGAGGTTGCCGGGGTCGACGCCGTACGTGCCGCGGGGGTCGTTCTTGCCGTCGAGCGCGCCGTCCTGCGCGATGTCGTTCGCGTTCAGCCCGGCGTTGTACAGGCCCTGGCCGCCCACGAACAGGTGGTTGAGGCCCGGCGCCACGTGCCGGCCGCCCGAGGGGGCGGCCGCGTTGCGGAGCGCGAGCTGGGCGAGGCCGTTGGCCATGTTGAACGCGGTCGGCCCGACCATGTCGAGCGGGTTGACGACGTTGCCCTGGCTCGCGAGCAGGCCCCACGAGGCGGTCATGCCGCCGCCGATGAACGCGGCGAGCCCGTTCCCGAGCGCCAGCAGCGCCGCGTCGAGGGCCTTGAGGACCCCGAGCCCGGTGGCCGCCACGGTCATCGCGGCGGTGCGGACCGCGACGGCGGCCGCGGCGGTGAGCGGGAACGCCTGGAGCGGCCAGTAGACCAGGGCCATGGCCATGAGCGCGGTCGCGAGCGCCGCGTAGGCGGTGACCATGACCGCGAGGAGGGCCGCGATGGTGAACAGGGCCAGGCCCACCTCCAGCGCGAACGCCGCGATGGTGAACAGCTGCACGGTGACCTTGCCGGACTGGTCGAGGAACGCGTCGCAGTCGTCGCCCTGCCACGTGTCGGCCTCCATGGCGCCGACCTCCTCGTCGAGGCCCTGGCCGGCCTTGATGTACTTCTCGGCCAGCTGGAGCCAGTAGGCGCCGACCATCATGATCTGGCCGGGGTTGCACTGGTTCATGTAGATGATCCGGGCGATCTGGGTGCACGAGGGCCCGAAGGTGAAGGCGGGCAGGACGATCTCGACGGCGGCGATCGGGGAGACCATGCCGAACGCGTCCATCATGCCCTGGAAGCTCTTGGGGTCGGGGGCGCCGATTGACATTGGGCGGATCCTTTTCGGTCGGAGGAGTGCTCGTTCAGCGGAATGAGGTCGCGCAGGTCTGGTCGGCGTCCTCCCAGGAGGTCGCGCACCCGTCGAGGTTCTCGTTCATGGTCTGGAAGCACTCGGCGGCGCCGGTGACCATCTCGTTCATGTAGCTCACCGCGGTGGTGTACGCGAGCGCCAGCGACGGCGCCACGGAGGTGTAGAGCGTCTGATCGATGCTGCGCAGGTTCGGCAGGATCTCGTTGGCCTCCTCCAGGGTCGGGGTGACGTTGGCCTGGATGTCGGCGCCCAGCTGGCGCACCGAGGCGGGGTCGATCTGGGTCATGGCGTCCTCACTCGTGCAGTCGTCGGATGGTGTCGTCGTGCTGGCGGCGCAGGTACTCGGACTGGCCGAGGATCTTGCGGCCGTAGGCGTTCATCTCGGCGGGCAGGCCGCCGACCTGGTCCATCGAGAGCGGCAGGCCGAGCCCGTCGATGCGGGCGCGCTGCCGCTCGCGCAGGTCCGCGGCGGCCTTCGCGGCGGTCTCGGTGACCTCCTTGGCCAGGGCCTCGGGGCCGAGCTCGCGGGCGTGGATGCCCAGGAGCACCTTGGCGATCGGGTACTGGGCGGTGGCCTCGACGGTGACGGCCTCCTCGGGCCCGTCGGCGCGGCCGACGACGCCCTCGCCCTCGACCTGCGCCGCGCCGCTGCCCCCGGGGCCGAAGCGCTCCAGCACCGCGATGGCCATGTCGAGGCCGGCCATCGGGAAGTCGCCGCCGAGGGCGAGCCGCGACATGGTCCTGGGGTCACTGGGGTCGGCGGCGGGCTGCTCGGCGCCGTACTCGGTGCGCTTGCGCTCGATGACGGCCTCGAGGCCGTCCTGGCGCAGGCCGTCGCGGAGGTTCTTCAGCTCGGCCAGCGCGTCGGCGGCCGAACGGGACTCGTGCGCCTGGTCGTCGCGGGCGGCGTCGGCCGCCTCGCGCGCGGTCCAGGTGATGAGGTCGGCCAGGTCGCGCGCGGGGAGCCGGGTGGCGTCGGCGCTCAGGTGCACGACGGGCGCCTCGGCGCCGCCGACGACGGTCACGGTGCCGCAGGCGCTGGTGTACGAGGGCGGCGCGGGGTCGTTCTCGCTCAAGGGGGTCTCCGTCCTTGTGGGTGCGGGCGAGGAGGGCACGGGGACAGCGTAATCCGACGCGTCTTGACGGAATCTTGACAACCCTTGACTCCGTTCATGTCCCGTTTCCCCTCAGCTGGGGTTCCTGTGCTACGGACCGGCGCTGCAACGTGTCTCAGATCACGTGAAGACGCGGAAGGCCCGGGGGTGTCCCCCCGGGCCCTCCGTCGGCGTTGCGGTGCTTCAGTTCCCGGCGATGGCGCGGCCGGCCTCGCGGGCGGCGTCGAGCGCCTGGCGGTGCTCCGCGGCGGCGAGGTCGCGCAGGCCCTCCATGCCCGGGGTCGTGGCGGCGAGGGTGAGCTCGCGCTTGACGACCGTCAGGTCCGCGCCCCACAGGTCGCCGACGACGCGGCGCAGGTACGGCGTGGAGTGGTCCCAGCCCTCGCGCGGGGCGCCGGGGCCGTAGCCGCCGCCGATGGAGGTGACGAGCACGGTCGGCGTGCCCTTGAGGACCGGGGTGGCGGCGCCGGCGCCGGAGATGACGAGGTCGGCCCAGGTCTTGAAGTGCTGGGAGACGCCGTAGTTGTAGAGCGGGACGGCCAGGATCGCCGCGTCGGCGGCCTGGATCTCCTCGGCGAGCTCGGCGGCGAGGCGCAGGGCCTCGCGGTGGGCCTCGCCGCGCTCCTCCTCGGGCGTGAACGCGCCGAGGGTGGCGTTGGTCCACGCGTCGGCGGGGAGCGGGTCGGTGCCGAGGTGGCGGCGGACGACGGTGCCGCCGGGGTGGGCGGCGGACCATTCGGCCTCGGCCAGGTCGGCGATCTCGGCGCTGGTGGAGGCGCCGGGCAGGATGCTGGCGTCCAGGCGGAACAGGTTCATGCGTGGTGCTCCTCGAAGCGGGTGGACCGCGGTGCGGTCGGCGGAAGTGCGCAGTGGCGGGCACGGCGTCGGGCCCGTCGCCAACTAAACGGACTTTACCCCGCTTATATTTCCGGCAGGTAGATTGATCCCGTGGACCGACCCGTCGTACCTCTGGGCAAGCCGCGCGCCGAACGCGCCGACGCCAGGCGAAACCGCTTGCGGCTCTTGGCCGTCGCGCGCGAGATGATGGACGACGGCGGCGCCGCGAGTGTGACCATGGACGCACTCGCGGAGCGGGCCGGGCTCGGCAAGGGCACCGTCTTCCGCCGCTTCGGCACCCGCGCCGGGATCTTCAAGGCCCTCCTCGAGGAGGAGGCCCACCGCTTCCAGGAGCTCGTGCTCTCCGGCCCGCCCCCGCTGGGCCCCGGCGCCGGCCCGGTCGAGCGCCTGACCGCCTACGGCCGCGTGCGCATCGCGTTCCTGGTCGACAACCTCGACGTCGCGCAGGCCGCGATGGAGCCCGGCGCCGGGCACCCGGCCGCGGAGGTCGACCTGACCCTCGTCCACTTCCGGATGCTGCTGGGCAGGGCCGACCTCGGCGTGCGCGACCCCGAGAGCCTCGCCGTGCAGCTCGGGGCCGCGCTCGAAGGCCCGCTGCTGCTGTACCTGTCGTCCTCGCGGACCACCGAACCGCCGCCCGCCGAAGCGGGCCGGCGGCTCGCCGACGCCTGGCAGGACCTCGTGGAACGCCTCTTCGCGACCGCCGCGGACTAGCGGCGCGCCCTTGTGGGGGACCGCCGCCCGGGGGCCGCGAAAATGGTGCCGGACCGCTCTCGCTTTTCACCGCCGAGGGGACTAGTCTGATCGAGTTGCGTGTGCAATCCGACAACCCGTTTTGGAGGACCGCACATCACGGTTGAGGCCCCCGGCATCCCGTGCGGCGCAAGCGCGTCAATTCCCGTTTTGAGCGAAACGCCTTTCGTCCATGATCCGACATCACCCGTAGTGAGTAATGCGACACTCACTTTCCGGAATCCTCCTTAGGATTCGATCATGGTCCCCGCTCATATTCCGACACCGCCGGTCCCCGGACCGGCCCACTCCAACACCTCCGCCGGCGCCGCCGCGCGGACGATCGCCGGAACCCCGGCGCCCTCCACCGCCGCGGCAGCGCCCGCCGGCCCCACCTGGACCCAGGAGGTCTAGACGTGGAACTCAATTTCGACGGCGACTTCATCCGTCAAGCCGTCGCGATCCTGCTCAGCGCGAACCAGCTCGTGGCCTACTGGCTCGCGGGCAACAAGAACAACCTCGGGTGGCTCCTCGGCGTCCTCGGAGGCATCCCCTGGATCGCGTTCATCGTCGTCTGGGACGTGTGGGGCCTGGCCCCGCTCGTCATCGGGCTCCAAGTGATCTACATCCGCAACCTGATGCGCTGGTGGCGCGAGAGCCACAGCGCCGAACCCGTGCTCGACGCACCCGTGGTGGTGGCCCCGGCGAAGGTCGGAGCGCCTTCCGCCTCCTGACGCGGGCCCGCCGGAGCGGACCGCGGAGGGACGGCCCCCGAGGGCCGTGCGGCCGCCCGGCGAACCATCGAACTCCATCGTGACAGCAGACTGGTCGATCCGGCGGCGCCGGGCGGTGAACCGCACCGCCCCGCCGCCGTCGACCGTTCTGCGCATATCCCGTTGCGCGGCTGTGACAGGATCGGCTCATGCTGCGATTCACCGACTTCATCATCGACTGCCCGGACCCGATGGCCCTGGGGGCGTTCTACGCCGAGGTGACGGGCCGCCCGCTCAAGGCCGACAGCACCGACTTCTGGGCCGCGATCGCCTTCGGCGAGACCGATCTGGCCTTCTACAAGGTGGACGAGTACCGGGCCCCGACCTGGCCGGAGGACGAGCACCCCAAGCAGTTCCACCTCGACTTCGAGGTCGACGGGTTCGCGGCCGAGCAGGAGCGCGTCACCGCCCTCGGCGCGACCCTCAAGCAGGAGTTCGTCAACGACGAGGGCTACGGCTGGCAGGTCTACACCGACCCGGTCGGGCACCCGTTCTGCCTGTGCCGCAACCGGGGCTACGACTGGTCCTAGGGGGTGCCCCCGCCCTGGCGGCCGTTCGCGCCTGCCCGGAGCGCCGCGAGCCATTCGGCGCTCAGGCGCTCCCCGTCCGGGAGGTCGTCGCCGGGCTCCCAGCGCCACGCGACGATCATCGCGAGCATGAGGAGGCGGCAGTCGCGCACCAGCTCCGGGTCCGCGGCGGGGTAGTGGTCGGCGACCTCGTCCGGCGCGTGGGCCAGGTCGAACTCGACCGGCCCGACGCAGGCCGTCTCGAAGTCCACGAACAGCGGCCCCTCCTTCGCCGCGAGCAGGTTCCCCTGGTGCGGCTCCCCGTGCAGCAGCTGATCGGTCCCGCGGCCGGCGACGGAGGCGCCGAGGTCGCGGAGCACGCCGACCAGGAGCTCCCGGTCGTCCTCGGCCAGCCCGGGGGAGGTCCCGCGGTCGGCCACGATCGCCAGGGCCGCACCGACGCGCTCGGTGAAGTGCGGCGCGGGCGCCTCGACACCGCGCATCCCCGCGTGCAGCCGCGCCAGCGCGTCCGCGTACGCGTCCGCCGGGACCTCGGGAGACGCGGTCTCGTAGAACGTCCACAGTGTCACGTCGAAGCCGTCGCGGGCGTGGACCCCCGGCGCCGCGACCCGAGCCACCGGGCAGCCCGCCTCGGCGAGGCGCTGCGCGAGCGCGATCTCGAAGCCCGCCACGCCGTGCGCCGCGGGCGCCACCCGGGCGAGGACGTCGCCGGGCAGCAGCCGCACCGACAGCTTGTTCGAGTCGTGCAGCACGATCGCCACGTCGCCCCGCAGCCCCAGGCCGTTCCCGACCGCCCTGGCCGCCTCGACCGCCCGCCGGCGCTCCGGTTCCCGCATCCCCTGGCCCCTCTCTCCTGAAGTCGGACCAGGCACACGCTATCGGCATCGAACCGGTGCGGCCCAGTCCTTTTCCGGGGCCCGAAGCGGGCCCGCCCACCTGCGGGGAGCGGGCCCGCCGGCGTCCGCGGCAGGGGGTGGAGCGAGAGAGCGCCGCGGACGGGCCGGAGCCGCGCCCGGGATCAGGCGGCGTCGAAGGCCGCCTGGAGCGCCGCGGGGTCGAGCTTGCCCATGCGCAGCATCGCCGCGACGACCGCCTGCGCCTTGACCTGGTCGGGGTGCTGCTGGAGTTCGAACATGAGCGTCGGCGTCACCTGCCACGACACCCCGAACCGGTCCTTCAGCCACCCGCAGGGGCCCTGCTCGCCGCCGTCGGAGAGCCGCTCCCAGTAGTAGTCGACCTCCTCGCCGGTCTCGCACTGCACCATGAGCGAGACCGACGTGTTGAAGCCGTCGCCCGCGCCGCCGTTCAGCGCGATGTACCGCCGGCCCGCCAGCTCGAAGTCCACGGTCAGGACCGTGCCCTCCGCCCCCGGCCCGGCCGACCCGTTCAGCACGGTCCCGAGGATCCTCCCGTCCTCGAACACCGACGTGTAGTACTCGGCCGCCTCCAGGGCCTTCCCGTCGAACCACAGGAACGTGGTGATCTCCCGCATCCGTCGCACCTCTCCGCATCGCCGCACTCCCGCCCCATCGGCGGTCGGACCGGTGATCCGGCCCGGAACCGAAGCTATCGCCCGCCCCCGCGGCCGGGCTTGAACAAATCACGCGTCCGCGACCTGGGGCGCGCGTAAGGCACCCCGCCGCTGGGCACACTCCTCCCTCACCGGCCGGGCTCCCCTGACCCCGGCCCCTGCCCCCTGCCACCGGACACGCGCGGAGGACGACATGGCCACGACACTGACCGAAGCCGACGCGGCCGAGCACATCGGCCGCACCTGCTTCACGACCGGACCCTCGCGGCGCGTCGGCGTCGAGCTCGAATGGCTGGTCCACCCCCGCGACGACGACGAGACCGCCTGGGACCTGCCCTTCGGCGGCAAGGTCACGCGCGAGGCCGGCGGCCAGGTCGAGCTCAGCTCCCTGCCCGCCGACGACCTCGCCTCCTGCGTGGTCGCCGTCGAGACCGACCAGGCCGCGCTCGCCGCGGCCCTCGCCGAGCGGGGCCAGTTCGTCGTCGGCGGCGGCTTCGACGGCGTCCGCGACCCCGTGCGGCAGATCGACGACCAGCGGTACCGCGCCATGGAGACCTACTACGACCGCAGCGGCCCGTGGGGCCGCATGGTCATGTGCGGCACCGCCTCCATCCAGGTCAACCTCGACGCGGGCGACGACGAGGCCGAGCTGCGCCGCCGCTGGGACCTCGCCCACCGCCTCGGCCCGGTCCTGGTCGCCGCGTTCGCGAACTCGCCCGTGATGGACGGGCGCCGCAGCGGCTGGAAGTCCACCCGCCAGGCCCTGTGGACCAAGCTCGTCCCCGACTGGGGCCACCCGATCTCCGACGAGGGCGACCTGCGGGCCGACTTCGCGCGCTTCGTCCTCGACTCCGAGGTGATGTGCCGCCGCTGCGACCCGCCCGGCGAGTGGACCGCCCCGCCCGGCCTGACCATGCGCTCGTGGATCAGGGACGGCGTCGACGGCGACCGGCCCGCCGTCGAAGACCTCGAGTACCACATGACCACGCTGTTCCCGCCCGTGCGGCCGCGCGGCTGGCTGGAGCTGCGGATGATCGACCAGCAGGAGGGCGACGGCTGGATCGTCCCCGCCGTGCTCGCCACGACCCTCGTCGACGACCCGGTCGCCGCCGACGCCGCGTACGCCGCCACCGCCGCGCTGTGCGGCGAGCGGAACCAGCCGTCCGCCTCGGTATGGGAGCAGGCCGCCCGCATCGGCGTCGCCGACCCCGACCTCGCCGGCGTCGTGCGCGACTGCTTCACCATCGCGGCGGAATCCCTGCGCCGCACCGGGGCCTCACCCACGCTGCGCGCGGCGCTGGCCGAGTTCCGGGCGCGGTACGTCGACGCCGGGCGCTGCCCCGCCGACGACCAGATCGACCGCCTCGACTCCGGCGCCCCCGAACCCCACCTGGAGGCCGCCCCGCTGGCCCACGACGCCACCGGGCGGCCCTAGAGCCCCGGCCCCGATCGCCGGAACCGTTCCCGGAGCGGCCGCCGCGTGTCTACGGTGACGAGGGCGGCTGCTCCGCCGCCGTGCGGCGGGCCGCCCGCCGCGGGAGCGAGGGGAGGAGCCGCGATGGGCGAGGAGGACGCCCGCTTCGCCGAGGTCCGGACCCGGGCCGGGCGCCTGCGCGGGCGCTGGCGCGGCGAGCCGGGGACCCCCGGCGCGAACGCGGTCTTCCTCGGCATCCCGTTCGCCGAGCCCCCGACCGGCGTGCGGCGCTTCATGGCCCCGGTTCCCAAGGCCCCGTGGGACGGCGTTCGCGACGCGCTCGAACCCGGGCCCACCCCCTACCGCAAGGGCGGCTCGCCCGCGCTCATCCCCGAGGCGTACATCCCCGGCGACGAGACCCTGAACATCGACGTCTTCACCCCCGACCCGGGCCCGGGCGCGCGCCTGCCGGTCCTGGTGTGGATCCACGGCGGCGGCTTCACCGCCGGGTCCCCGGCCTGCCCCTGGTACGACGGCGCGCCGTTCTGCCGCGACGGCGTCGTCACCGCCAACGTCTCCTACCGGCTCGGCTTCGACGGGTTCGGCTGGATCGAGGGCGCCCCCGCCAACCGCGGCGCCCTCGACTGGCTCGCGGCCCTCGCCTGGGTGCAGGACAACATCGCCGCGTTCGGCGGCGACCCCGGCCGGGTCACCGTCGCGGGCCAGTCCGCGGGCGGCACCGCCGTCCTCGCCCTCCTCGCCGCGCCCCGCGCGCAGGGCCTGTTCGCCCGCGGCTGGGCCCTCTCGCCCGCTCCCGCCTACGGCTCACCCGAACGCGCGCAGGCGTTCTCGCGGCAGATCGCCGAACACGCCGGAGCCGAGCCGAACCTCGAATCGCTCCTCGGCGTCACCGAGGCACGCCTGCTCAAGTCCCAGCGCAAGGCCGTGGGACTGCGGCAGGGGAACGTCGCCAAGTCGATCACCTCCGCGCTCGCGCACGGGCTCCAGATGGGGCCGGTCGTCGACGGCGACCTCCTCCGCGACACGATCCCCGGAGCGATCGCGGCCGGGAACGGCGCCGCCGTCCCGCTCGTGGTCGGCACCTGCGACGACGAGCTCACGCCCGCGCTCCGCGACGCGAAGCGGTTCCTGCGCTTCCTGCCCGCCGGGCCCCTGCTCGGCCGGGTCGGCCTTACCGGGAGGGCCCGCCGCGCGTGGATGGCCGACAACGCCGACGTGCGCTGCCGCGGGACCGCGGCGGTCCTCGCCCGGTACACGACCGACCGGGCGTTCCGCGCGGGCGTCCTCGACCTGCTCCACGCCCGCGCCCGGGGCGGGGCCACCGCGACGTGGCTGTACCGGTTCGCTTGGCGCACACCGGTCTACGACGCGGCCGTGCACTGCCTCGACCTGCCGTTCTTCTTCGACCACCTCGACGCGAGGGCCGCCGACCGCGTCACCGGCTACGCCCCGCCGCAGGCCCTCGCCGCCGAACTCCACGGCGCCGCGGTCGCGTTCGCGGCGACCGCCGACCCCGGCTGGCCCGCCGCCTCGCCCGCGGCGCCCGTGACCCGCGTCTTCGACGTGCCGTCCGCCACGGTTCCCGACGGCTACGTGGGCGCCCGCGCGCTCACCGCCCCGGAACCGGCCCGGCGCTGAGCCGGGTCAGGGCCGGGTCAGGGCCGGGTCAGGGCCGGTGGCCGCGCCGGCTCTCCTCCAGCGCCGCGCGGTACTCCTCGACGGTCTCCATGCGCGGCACGAACAGCAGCGCGATCAGGTACGCGACGCCGAGCAGGCCGCTGGTGACGAACAGGAACACGATCGCGAAGACGCGCACCCAGTCCACCCGGAGGTCGCTGCGCGTGGCGAGCCCGAGGCACAGGCCGCCGAACCACTTGCCCTCGTCGATGCGGTACAGCCAGGGCAGGCTCCGGCCGGGAGCCCGCGGGGCGGACGCGGCGGGACCGCTTGGGGCAGCACCGGTTGCAGAAGCACTGTCGGGGCCGGGCTCCACCGGCCCGGTCTCGGCGAGGATGCGCGCCATCGCGGCCTCCTCGACGCCTGCAGGGCCGCCGTCGAGTTCGGCGCGGAGCCGGTCGCCGATGGCCATCTCGATGTCGCGCACGGTCTCGTCGCCGTCGGGGCCGGAGCCGACGGCCGAGCGCGCGTCGGCCAGATAGGACACGAGCAGTCGTTTCGCGGGGGCGGTCACGGGGAACGCGCCGGAGTGGCCGCTGAGGGCGATGTGGTCCACGGTCAATGTCCAATCGAGTCGATCATCGTTGCGAGGCTGCGGAAGTAGTCCCGGAACAGGGTGAGCTGGGTCCGGCCTTCGGCGGAGAGCGAGAGGTACTTCCGCGGGGGGCCGCTGGGGGACTCGCGCCACTCGTGCGTGAGGAGCCCTTCGCGCCGGAGCCGGTTCAGCAGCGGGTGCAGGGTGCCGTCCTGCACCGGGAACTCCGCGTCGCGGAGCAGCTGGGCGATCTCCCCGGCGTACCGGCTCTCCCCGTCCAGCGCGGCCAGCACCACGGGTTCGAGCATCCCCCGGCGCAGCGCAGCGAACTTAGCCTCCATGCAGCTACCTTATCACCGCAAGGTACCGGTGCGGGTCACGCAAAAGCCGGGCCGCCCCGCGAGCGGGCGGCCCGGCGGTGGGCCGGTGCCTCGACGGCCTTGTGCCGCAATTGATCTGCGCTCCGGGGGCCCGGCGGCGGACCGCCGTCAGTCGGGACGGCGCACCAGGTGGGGGATCATGACCGGATTGGAGATCCAATGCCCGTCCGATCCCGGGGGCAGGGCCTCCAGCTCGTCCTGCGGGGACACCCCGTGGGCGGCCAGGTGCGCCATCGCCGCGTCCACGTCGTCGGTGCACAGCTCCAGCCAGAGCTCGGCCCCGGTGTAGTTGTCGACCCGGTCGAGCCAGAGCGTCACGGGGCCGAACGCGACGGAGGCGCACTGCGCCACGCCCGCCGCGACGTCGGCGTCCGACTCGTCGGTCACGGTCATGCCCAGCACGTCGCGGTAGAACGCCACCACGGCGTCGAACCGGGCCTTCGGGAGCTTCATGGCGATGTTCCGGCCGCCTTCGAACCTCGGTGTCACCGGTCTTCCGCCTCTCTCGTCAAGTGGTCCTGCAGGGCTTGCAGCCGGCCGTCCCAGTCCCGCGCCAGCGAGGCGAGGAACCGCTGCGCCACCTGCATCGGCGCGGACCGGAGCCCGTACCGGACGCGGCGGCCCTCCGGCGGCCCGGCCGCGACCAGGCCCGCCTCGGTCAGCAGCGCGAGGTGCTTCGCGACCGCCTGGCGCGTGATCGGGAGGCGGTCGGCGAGTTCGGTGACCGTGGCCGGGCCGTGCGCGGCGAGCGCGGCCAGGACCGCGCGCCGGGACGGGTCGGCGATTGCGGTGAACACCCGCTCGGCGACGGCCTCGACGTCATCGGCCATCGAGGTACCCGGCCAGTTCCGCGAGCTCGCTCGCCCAGCCGCCGGTGTTGCCCTCGAACGCCGCGCGGTGCGCGTCGGCGGGGAGCTGGGCGAAACCGGTCTCGACCACGCGCAGCCGCGTGCCGGCCCCGGCCGGTTCGAGCGTGAACTCGACGTAGGTGCGCCGCGGGTCGTCCGCGGGCAGGCCGGTGATCGGCCAGGTGAACCCGAAGACCCGGGGCTCCTCCACGCGTTCGACGCGCACGTCGGCGGTCGAGCCGTCGTCCCAGCGCATCCACGCGCGCCCGCCGGGGCGCAGGTCGATCTCGGTCTCGCTGCCGAACCAGCCGCTCAGGCCCTCGGCCGTGGTCAGCGCGGTCCAGACCCGGCTCGGCGGGTGCGCGAGGTCCAGGGTCCGCTCGATGCGGTCGGGAAAGCCCATGGCCGTACTCCAATGCTCGCAACCTTCTGGTTGCGACTCTATCGCAACCCAAGGGTTGCGTCAAGCGGGCTCCGTTGACAAGTTATCAGATATCTGATCTACTCCTGCGATCACGAGTTCCGACGACGCGACTCCTGGAGGACCAATGACGCGTGCACCCCTCCGCCGCACGGCCACCGCCCTGACGGCGCTCACCGCAGCCCTCTCCCTCACCGCCTGCGGCGTCTTCGGCGGCGGCAGCGCCGACGAGGCCGACGCCGGCGACGGCGTCATCACGTTCTGGCACTACTACGGCGACCCGCACGGCGTCCCCCTCGAAGCGATGCTGGAGCGGTACACCGAGGAGACCGGCGTCGAGGTCGAGCCGCGCTTCATCCCCTTCGAGGACTTCGGCCGCACCCTCCAGCAGCAGGCCGCGGCCGGCGGCCTCCCCGACGTGGCGCTCGTCAACGCCTACGAGACCGGCCAGCTCGCCGACGCCGGGATCATCGAGGACCTCAGCGCCTACGCCGACGCCTGGGGCGAGCGGGACGCCTACTACGACGCCGGCTGGGAGACCGGCCAGGTCGACGGCGCCACCTACGGCATCCCGCACCTCGCCGACGACTACGCGCTCTACTACAACGAGGACGCCCTCGCCGCGGCCGGCGTCGCGGTCCCGACCACCTGGGACGAGATGGAGGCCGCCGCGGCCGCGATCGCCGACAGCGGCGCCGCCTCCTACGGGCTCGCCGTCTCCGGCATCGAAGGCGCCGAAGGGGCCACCGGGATCCTCCTGCGCACTCTCGCCGCGGGCGGCGACCTCGCGGACTTCGGCGGCGGGGCCGGCACCGCCGCGCTCGAGTCGTTCCAGCGGATGACCGCCTCCGGAGGGCTCTCCGAGGGCTTCCTCACCTGGAACGAGGACGACGCGATGGCCGCGTTCACCAACGGCGAGGCCGCCATGGCGATCAACTCCGCCAGCGCCGTCAACGTCGTGCGCGAGAACGCCCCCGACCTCGCCTGGAACGTGGCCCCGCTCCCCGCCGACGCCACCGAGGCGACGTTCCTGTCCGCCGAGAACCTCGCGATCGGCGCCGGCAGCGGCGACGCGGACGCCGCGTGGGACCTCATCGAGTGGATGCAGCAGCCGAGCGTGCTGGAGGAGTACCTGCCCGAGCGCAACAAGCTCCCCGCGCGCTCCGACGTGCCCGGCGCGGTGACCGACCCGGTCCGGGCCGTGTTCGCCGACCAGCTCGAGAACGCCTGGGCGCCGACGGGGGAGACCGCGCTGCACTCCACCGAGGCGCTGACCATCGTCCAGCAGGCGCTCCAGGCCGTCATCAGCGGATCGGCGACGCCCGCCGACGCCGCGGCCGAGGCGCAGGCGGCCATCGACGAGGCCATGGGGCGCTGACCCGTGGCCGTTCCACCGCCCACCGTGCGGCGAGACACGCCGGGCAGCGCTGCACCGGGCGCGGCCTCGCCGGGCATCGTCGCCGCCCGCGCCGCCACCTCACCGCGCCCGGCCGGGCCCCGCAGGCGGGGCCGCCGCCGCCTCGCGCCGCTGCTGTTCATCGCCCCGGCCGTGCTCTTCGTCGGCGCCACCGTCGTCTACCCGCTGCTCTACAGCGTGCTCCAGAGCTTCTTCGACATCGGCCTGCGCGAGGTCGTCCAAGGCGGGGCGCGCTGGGTCGGCCTCGACAACTACGTCGACCAGTTCGACCGGCCGCGCTTCTGGGACGCCTTCGCGGTGTCCGCGGTCTACACCGTCGCGAGCGTGGCGCTCACGTTCGCGATCGGACTCGGCCTCGCGCTCCTGCTGCGCCGGCCCTTCCGCGGCCGGGACGTGCTGCGCGCGCTCATCCTCGTCGCCTGGGTGCTCCCGACCGTGGTCAGCGCCAACGTGTGGCGGTGGCTCCTCGACGGCAGCTACGGGCTGCTCAACGCGCTGCTGCGCGCGCTCGGGCTCCTCGAAGGCGACCTGTTCTGGCTCGGCCGGCCCACGGCGGCGGTCGCCGCGGTCGTCATCGCCACCGCGTGGAGCTTCGCCCCGTTCGCGATGATCCTGCTCGCCGCCGGGCTCGAAGGCATCCCCAAGGGGCTGTACGAGGCCGCGCGCATCGACGGGGCCTCGCCGTGGCGCCAGTTCCGGCACCTCACGCTCCCGCAGCTGCGCCCGGTCTCGCTCGCCGCGCTGCTGCTCGTCTTCATCTACACGTTCAAGAACTTCGACACGATCTTCCTCATGACCGCGGGCGGGCCCGGCGGCGCGACCGCGACACTGCCCGTCTACGCGTACAACGAGGCGTTCGAGTTCTCCCGCTTCGACACCGCCTCGGTCGCCACCACGGTCCTCATGATCGTGCCGATCGCCTTGTCCCTCTGGTATTTCCGGGCCCTGCGGAAGGAGCAGAGCGCATGAGCGCGACCACCGCGACCGGCTCGCGCCGCGACCGCCGCACCCGCCGGTGGCTCGCGACCGCCGGCACCATCGCCGCCGCCGTCTACCTGATTCCCGTCTACTGGATGGTCGTCACCTCTCTGAAGACCGGCGACGCGGTCTTCCGCGTGCCCCCGGACCTGGTCCCGCTGCCGCCGACCGTCGAGTCCTACACCCGCGCGGTCTTCGCCGACCCCGACATCGCGCGCGGCCTCGCCAACAGCGCCGTCATCGCGGTCGGCACCACCGTGCTCACGCTCCTCCTCGCGCTGCCCGCCGCGTACGGGCTCGCGAAGTTCCGGGTCCGCGGCGTCGGTGCGGTCATGATGCTCATGCTCGTCGTGCAGATGGTGCCCTCGGTGAACCTCGCCCTGCCGATGTTCGTCCTGTTCTCCGGTGCGGGCCTGGTGGACTCGTACGCCGGGCTCGTCATCGCGAACTGCGCGCTGGCGGTGCCGCTGGCGGTCACGATCCTGCGGCCGTACTTCCTCGGCGTCCCCGAGGAGGTGGTCGAGGCGGCCAGGATGGACGGCTGCGGCGAGCTCTCCTCGTTCGCGCGCATCGCACTCCCGATCTCGGTGCCCGGCATCGTCACGGTGGCCGTCGTGAGCTTCCTGGGCGCGTGGGGCGAGTTCGTGTTCGGGCTCTCGCTCGCCACCAGCGAGGGCATCCAGCCGATCACGATCGTCCTGGCCGAGATCACCAACGAGTTCGGGGTGCGCTGGAACGACCTCATGGCGGTCTCCGCGGTCGTGGCCCTGCCGGTGATCGCGGCGTTCGTCTTCCTCCAGCGGTACATCGTCGCCGGGCTCACCGACGGCGCCACCAAGGCGTGACACACGCGTGAAAGGACAGCTCATGAGCCGGTTCGAATTCTGGGCGGCCGCCCTGGCGCCGTACGACGGGACCGGGCGGGTCGACCTCGACCGCGTCCCCGAGCAGCTGGCGCACCTGCGCTCGACCGGCGTGCAGGGTGCCTTCGTCAACGGCACGAGCGGCGAGTTCCCGTTCCTCACCGTCGAAGAACGCGTGTCCATCCTGGAGGCGTGGGCCGCCGCCCGCCCGGACGGCTTCGGCCTGGGCGTCCACGTCGGCGGGCTGCCGCTGGCGACCACCCGCGACCTCGCCGCCCACGCCAAGGGCCTCGGCGTCGACCTCGTCGCCACCGTCGCGCCCTACTACGGGCAGGCGCCGACGCTCGCGCACCTGGTCGACTGGCTGTCCGAAGTGGCCTCCGCCGCGGCCGGGGTCCCGTTCTGCTACTACCAGATCCCGTCGATGACCGGCCCCGTCCCGCGCCCCAGCGAGGTCGCCGCCGCGGTCCCCTTCCTCGCGGCGGTGAAGTTCACCGACGAGGACCTGATGGAACTGGAGGCGGTCCGCCTCGCCCGCCCCGACCTCCGCGTCTACTTCGGACGCGACGAGCTCCTGCCCGCCGCGCTCGCCCTCGGCTCCGGCGCCGCGATCGGCAGCCTCTACAACGGCCTCGCGCCCCTCGCCCACGCCGTCGTCGACGCCTTCGACCGCGGCGAGACCGACCGCGCTCACGCACTGCACCGGCCCTTCCGCGACATCGCCCGCGCCGCAACCGGACCCGGCTTCGTCAAGGAGCTCATGAACCGCCTCGGCCCCGACATCGGCCCGGCCCGCACCCCCTGGGGCCCGGCCAGTGCCGCCGACCGCGCCGCGATCGACCGGCTCGTCCCGTCCCTGCGCGACGCGCTCGCCGCCGCGGCCGACGCGCCCGCGCTCCCCGGTACGGTCGTCACATGAGATCAGGCGGTCCGATCTACCTTGCCGCGCAGCGCAGGCTGCGCGACTACATCCGCGAGCACGACCTGCCCGCGGGCGCGCGCCTCCCCAGCGAGGCCGACCTCGCCGCCGAACTCGGCGTCAGCCGACTGTCGCTGCGCGAGGCCACGCGCAGCCTCCAGACCCTCGGCGTCATCGAGGCGCGGCACGGCAACGGCCTCTTCGTCTCCGAGTTCTCCTTCAAACCGATCATCGAACAGCTCCCGTACGGCCTGGCCGGCACCGGCACCGCCGTGGTCGAGGTCCTGACGGCCCGCGAGGCGATGGAGGCCGGCCTCATGCCCGCCGTCGCGCGGGCCGGCCTCGACGCCGAACTCCAGCGCTGCGCCGACATCGCGCGGGAGATGACCGAACGCGACGAACGCGGCGAGGACTCGCGCGAACTCGACGAGGAGTTCCACCGCACGCTCTACTCCGGCCTCGGCAATCCCTTGGTGGACAACCTCATCGACCTGTTCTGGCGGCTCTTCGGCGAACTCAGCCGCGAAGTCGGCGGCCGCATGCTCGCCCCCGCCCCGAACCGCGGCCTCGTCCACGCCCGCATCATCGACGCCCTCACCGCGGGCGACGAGCTGCTGGCCGTCCAGCGCATGCGCGAACACTTCGACGACCTGAGGAAACGCGTAGCGGCCCTCGACCTCACCGACGACCGCCGGGAGCCCTGACCGCCCGGCCCGCGAACCACTGATGCGAGTGGTACTCCTGACCGAATATCCTCACCGGTGAGGGAGAGGGGTCCCATGAGCGAACTCGTATTCAGGCGCGCCGACGGCTGGATGCCGAAGGCGGTCCGCGTGAACGGCGAACTGCGACTGGAGGTGGTCGGCGGGGCCGACGCGAACCACGACCCGCGCGTGTTCACGTTCCCCATCGACGACGCCCACCTCGCGGTGATCCGCCACGACCTCCTGCGGCACCTGCTCCTGTGGGGCATGCTCGCGCCCCTGTGCGACGCCGCCGGGACCCGGGGCCCGCTCGACGAGGCCGCGGCGATCGCACTGCTCGGCCCGATCCTGTTCGGCACGCCCGAAGCACTCGACGCGCGCTGCCGGAACCACCGCTCCGTCGAGTACCAGCTCATCGCCCACGGCGCGGACATCGACCTGCTCGAACGCGGCGAACTCGTCGCCGCATCGCGATCCCTCACCGAGACTCCCGACCCGCAGCGCGTCCAGGAGTACGACGCCGACCGCCGCCGCGCCGAACGCGGCGTCCGCCTCACCCCGCTCGACACCGCGATCCTGAAGTTCACCGGCCAGTACCTGCACGGCGCGACGATCCCCCGCCGCCTCCCCGACGCCGTCGACCCCGATCTCCTGCCCCAAGTGATGCGGGTCGTCTTCACCGCCGAACGGACCGCCACCACCATGGGCATCGCCCGCGACCCCCGCCGCGGCAGGCGCGGCACGGACAGGGACGACTGGCACCGCATGGAGAACGCCGTCGCCGAGGCCGTCCGCCGCGCCCACCCCGCGCTGGCCGACGACGCCGTCCGCACCGTCACCTTCCTCATGTGCGCAGAAGCCGCCCACCGCGCCCGGACCACCCCCGAGGACGGGACGTCCGCCGACCGCCCGCTCGTCTTCACCGACGACAAGGACGCCACCTTCACCTGGACCCCGGCCGACCCCCGCCCCACCACAACCGCGTTCTGGGACTTCGTCGCCGACCACTACGCCGGCGACAACGAGGTCTTCACCATCGAAGACGAAGCGGCGGGCGAGGGAATCCAACTCCACCTCTACGCCGACACCGCCGCCAGGATCACCACCCCGATCCCCGGCGAAGACCCCCAGTACCAGGTCGAATACGCCCTCATCGACGGCCTCCGCGGATACCGCGACCTGGTCGCCGCCTTCATCAAGGAAGGCTGCCCCGCCCTCGACCCCTTCGGCCCCTGGACCACCGACGTAGAAGCCTTCGAAACCGCCCGCCGCCACCGCGACGCCGACGCGAAACCGAGCAGATAGATGCTTGGTGGGTGCTACAGGGATCGAACCTGTGACCACCTCGTTGTAAGCGAGGTGCTCTACCGCTGAGCTAAGCACCCTGGGGCGCGTGGGGGCGCGCCGAGCCTGAGAAAGGGTACCTGAACGGGGGCTTGGGCGCGAGTGCAGGGTCACTGGGCAGCGGGGGGAGGGAGAGGCGCCGCACACGCGGAATTCAGTGCAAGCTTCAAGTGTTGGGCCTGGTGTGATTGAGCTGAAGAAGAACGTCCTCCGCGTGGACGTCTGGTCCGACATCGCCTGCCCTTGGTGCTACGTGGGCAAGGCCCGCTTCGACAAGGCCGTGGAGGAGCTCTCCGGGAAGGTCGCCGTCGAAGTGCGGCACCGGTCCTTCGAGCTCGACCCGAACCGCGCCCCGGGCGAGGTCGACGCCGTCGTGCCCATGATCGCCAAGAAGTACGGCATCAGCCCCGCCCAGGCGCAGGCCAACGAGTACAAGCTCGGCGAACTCGCCAAGATCGAGGGCCTGGAGTACCGGACCGAGGGCCGCGACCACGGGAACACCTTCGACCTCCACCGGCTGCTGCACCTGGCCTCTGACCGGGGGCTCGAAGCGCAGGTCTGGCAGGCGTTCTACGCCGCGAACTTCGCCGACGAGGCTTCGATCTTCGAGCGCTCCCGCGTGATCGAGGTGGCCGTCGCCGCCGGGCTCGACGAGAGCGAGGTCGTCGCCGTGCTCGACGACCCGGAGCGGTACCGCGAAGCGGTGCGCGCCGACGAGGCCGAGGCCGCCGCGCTCGGGGCCAACGGAGTGCCCTTCTTCGTCATCGACGAGAAGTACGGCGTCTCCGGCGCGCAGCCGACCGCGCTGTTCGCCGAGATGCTGGAGAAGGCGTGGAACGAGAAGAAGCCCGCGCTCACCACCGTCACCGGCGCCGACGACGCGGAAGCGTGCGGGCCCGAAGGGTGCGCGATCTAGCGCCGCGGAAGTGGCGAAACCTTCTCGATTCGGAGCGTCCGGGCATATCCTGAGGCGAATTTCCCACCGAGGAGGAGGCGGTAGCCATGCCCATGGATCGCGAGACGCAGCTCAAGCTGGTGCACCTGCGGGACGACGCCGGCGTGCTCTCGCTCTACGTGAACGCCGACCCCCGGGAGCAGGGCTCCACCCCCATCTGGAAGACCCGGCTCGACCAGGGGCTCAAGCAGCTCCTCGACGCCGTCGACAACGGCACCAGGTCCCTCCTCGGCCGCCGGGTCGAAGAACTCAAGATCGACATCGAAGCGCTCGTCCGCCCCGGCTCGCCCGGGATCGGGCGGGCGCTGTTCGTCGCGCTCGGCACCGGCGAGACCTACACCGTGGAGATGCAGACGCCCCTGGCCGACCGGGTCGCCCTCGGGCCCCGCTCGCACATCGCCCCGATGTTCGGTGCGTGGGCGGAGGGCTCTCCCGTGGGCATCGCGGTCGTCGACGGGAAGGGCATGCGGCTGCTGGACAGCCGTTTCGGCCGGTGCGAGGAGGTCTCCGGGCTCGCGTTCGTGCTCGACACCTCCGAATGGCGCGTCATGAAGGGCCCCGGCGGCCACGGCCGCGACCACCACAGCAGTTCGACCCAGTACGACCTCTTCGACTTCCGGGTCGCCGAGCACCTCCAGAAGTTCCTCACCGCCGCCCACTCCACACTGGAGGAGCACACCGCCCAGTTCGGCTGGGAGCTCCTGGTCGTCACCGGCGACCCCGAACTCGTGGAGGCCGCCTCGAAGTCGCTCGGCGGCGTCAAGGCCGAGGTCGTCGCGGCGCAGATGGTGCTCGGCCAGAAGTCGCCCGCGCAGATCCAGCAGCTCCTCGCCCCCGAGATCGCCGCCGCCAGGCACGCCCGGGACGCGCGGATCGCCGCCGACTTCGCCGAAGCGCCTCCCAAGGCCGCCATCGGATCCGAGGAAGTCCTCGACGCCCTCCAGGGCGGCCGGGTCGACCGGCTCGTCATCGAGCGCGACTCGGTCTGGAGCGCCCAGCGCATCCCGCAGGGCGCGGTCCTCGCCGACGCCGTCGCGCCCGGCGAGGCCGACGTCGCCACCGCGATCGCCGAAGCGCAGCTCGGCGAGGCGATGATCGAGATGGCGCTGGCCTCCGACGCCAGGGTCTCGATCCTCAGCGAGGGCGTCGAACTGGGGGAGCAGGCCGGCGGCGTGGGGGCGTTCCTCCGCTGGTAACGGCCCCTTGAGTAGCTAGTTAGGTTATGCTAACCTATCTTCGGCAGTTCGAATTAGGGCCGCGAGTCTCTCACCTCTCGCGGCCCTAGCTGCGTTCCCGGATCCTTTCGGAGACTCGTGCGTCACATTGCGGCCCAACGGGCTTTCCTTCGGAGAGAATTCAACGTATGTTGAATTCATCAAGTGATGAATTTCCGACCACCCCAGGAGCACATCATGTCCGAGCAGCAGCAGACCGAGGTCATCGTCGTCGGGGCCGGCCCCACCGGGCTCCTCCTCGCGGGCGACCTCGCCGAAGCCGGCGTGCGGGTCCTCGTGCTGGAGAAGCGCGGTGCGGCGATCTCGAACCTCTCCCGCGCCTTCGCCGTCCACGCCCGCACCCTCGAAGTCCTCGACGCCCGCGGCCTCACCGACGACCTCTTCGCCCTCGGCGGCAGCCGCCTCGGCGAGCTCTTCCTGTTCGGCAGCGCCAAGGTCAAGCTCAGCGGCCTCGACTCCCGATTCCCCTACGTGCTCATGACCCCGCAGTACCACGTGGAGCGCGTCCTGCGCGAGCGCGCCGAGGCGGCCGGCGTCGAGTTCCGCTTCGACTGCAAGGTCACCGGCGTCGACCAGGCGGACGGCCGCGTCACCGTCCGCACCGAGGACGGCGACCACTGCGCGACCTACGTCGTCGGCACCGACGGGGTGCGCTCGTCCGTGCGCGAGGCCGTCGGCATCCCCTTCCCCGGTGAGGCCGTACTGGAGTCGATGATGCTCGCCGACGCCGAACTCGACGCCCCGCCCGCGCACAGCCCCGCGGTCGGCAGCGCCGGGGGCGCGTTCTGCTTCATCGCCGACTTCGGCGACGGCACCTGGCGCGTCATCGCCTGGAACGCCGCCGACCAGCGCAGCGAGGACGCCCCCGTCACCACCGCTGAGATCCGCACCGCCCTCAAGCTCGCCTTCGGCACCGACTTCGGGATGCACGAGCCGCGCTGGTCCTCGCGCTTCCACGCCGACGAGCGCCAGGCTCCGACCTACCGCGCCCGCAACGTCTTCCTCGCCGGGGACGCCGCGCACTGCCACTCGCCCGCCGGGGGCATGGGCATGAACACCGGACTCCAGGACGCCGCGAACCTCTCGTGGAAGCTCGCCGCGGTCCTGCGCGGCGCCGACGCCGCCCTGCTCGACACCTACGAGGGCGAGCGCCACCCCGTGGGCGAGGCGGTCCTGCGCACCAGCGGCCGGATCATCCGGGTCGCCGCCAACAAGTCGAAGGTCGCGAAGGTGGTCCGCGGCGCCGTCCTCGGCACCGCGATGCGCTTCGACGCGGTGCAGCACAAGGTCACCGGCCAGATCAGCGGCATCGACGTCCGCTACGGGCACGGCCACGGCGAGCACCCGCTCACCGGCACGCGCGCCGCGGACGTGGCCCTCGCGGACGGCTCACGGCTCTACGAGGCCCTGCGCGGCGGCCGGTTCGTCGTCCTCGACGGCACCGAACCCACTGGGGCCCTTGACGCCGCGACCGCCGAACCCGACGGCCTGACCCGCGTCGTGCGGCCCGACGGCTACATCGGCTGGGCCGGGACCGACGACCCCGCGGCGGTCCGGGACTACCTCGACACCCACGCCGGGAAGCACTGAGTCCCGGCGCAGACCGGAATCCCAGGAAACCGGGACGGCGGCGGGCACCCGCCCGCCGCCGTCTCTTGTGGTCTCCGGAGCCCGTCCGACGCGAGTTCGCTCCGCGTTCACGCGCTGAGGGTTGCACTCTCGGGGCATTTGTCGTGAACTTGCATTCCACCCGGTTTCATCCTGAGATATAGAGGTTCAATGACAAACGTCCTCAGTCGACGCGGCGTGCTCGGCGCCGGCCTCGCCGTCGGTGCCACGGCGGTCGCCACCGGTGCCTTCTCCGGAGCGGCGCAAGCGGAGGAGGCGTTCGGCGGCGCCCTCATCGGCGAGCCGAAACGCGACCAGCTCCACCTGCTCACCTTCAACATCCGCTTCAGGGGCGACCCCTCCCCGCACTCGTGGGAGGAGCGCCGGCCCCTCGTCAAGACCGTCCTCAAACGCGAGAAGCCCACGGTCCTGTTCACGCAGGAGGGCCTGTACGACCAGCTCCAGGACATCCTGGAGGACCTGGACGACCGCTACGACTGGATCCACCTCGGCCGCCTCGGCGGCTCGAAGTCGGAGGCCACCGCGGTCTACTGGGACTCCAAGCGCCTCAAGGTGGTCGAGTACGACCACCTGTGGCTCTCCGACACCCCGCTGCTCATCGGCTCCAAGGGCTGGGGCAACAACGTGGTGCGGATGCTCACGTGGGTCAGGTTCCTCGACCTGCGCACCGGCAAGGAGTTCTACGTGGTCGACAACCACTTCGACCACCAGTCGGAGGACGCCCGCCAGCGCGGCGCCCAGATGAACCTCGACGTCATCGCCCCCTGGATCGAGGCCGGCTTCCCCGTCGTCAGCGCCGGGGACTTCAACCAGGTCCCCGACACCCCGACCTACACCATCCTCACCGACGGCGGCCTCGTCGACTCCATGCTCGCCGCCGAGGAGCAGGTCACCCCGGTGTGGGGCACTTGGAACGGCTGGAACCCCGTGCCCAGCGAGGCCGAGCGCCGCATCGACTGGATCCTCACCACCCCCGGCATCCGCGTCCTCAAGGCCGCGGTGAACACGTACGCGAAGGACGGCCTCACCCCGTCCGACCACTGGCCGGCCCAGGCGCTCATCGAGCTGCCGTAATCCGCGAGCGCCTGCGGGGCGACGGACCCTGACGCTATGGTCGCGACCATGAACGATCGTCGGTCCGCCGCCCCGCAGGACGCGGCGCCCCCGGCCGCCCTGGGCGGCGCGCCCCTGGTCGGACCGGTCGCGGCGCCCTACCTGAGCCTCATGACCTACAACCTGAAGTCCGCCTCTGGCAGCGCCTCGCAGGCGTGGTGGAAGCGCCGGCCGCTGGTCAAGCAGCTCCTTCAAGCGGAGCGCCCGACCGTGCTGTGCACGCAGGAGGGCCGGTTCCGCCAGCTCATGGAGGTGCGCGAGGACCTCGGCGGCTACGACTGGATCCACCTCGGGCGCCTCGGCGGCTCCCGCTCGGAGTCGACCGCGATCCTGTGGGACGCCGCCCGGCTCACCCCGCTCGACTACGACCACCTCTGGCTCTCGCGGCACCCCGACCGGATCGGCTCGCGCAACTGGAGGTCCGGCACGGTCCGGATGCTCACCTGGGTCCGCTTCGAGGACAAGGCCACCGGCAGGGACTTCCACGTGGCGAACGTGCACCTCGACCACCGCTCCGAGAAGGCCCGCCGCAAGGGCGCCGCGATCTGCCGCGACACCGTGCGCCGCTTCCTCGGCCCTGCCGTCCTCGCCGGGGACTTCAACTGCGGCCCCGAATCGAAGGCCCACGGCATCCTCACCGGCGGCGGGCTCCTGGACGCCTGGAACACGAGCGCCGAACGCCTCACCCCCGACTGGGGCACGTTCAACCGCTGGAGGCCCGAGCCCGCCGCGGGCCGGCGCATCGACTGGATCATGGTGAAGCCCGGACCGCGTCGGCAGGAGCTCACCGTCCACAAGGCAGGCGTGAACGCGCGCGCCGGGGACGGCATGACGCCGTCGGACCACTGGCCGGTTCAGGCGGTGTTCACGATCGGACGCTAGGCGGCGCGGCTGAGGTACTCGCGGATCTCGCGCACGGCCGCGCGCCCGGCGCGGTTCGCGCCCACGGTGCTCGCCGAGGGCCCGTAGCCCGCGAGGTGGATGCGCGGATCGGCCGCGACCCTGGTGCCGTCCATGACGATCCCGCCGCCCGGCCCGCGCAGCTTCAGCGGCGCGAGGTGGTCGAGCGCGGCCCGGAACCCGGTGGCCCACAGGATCGTGTCGGCGGGGACGAAGCGGCCGTCGTTCCAGGCCACGCCTTCGGGTTCGATGCGGTCGAACATCGGGTGGCGTTCGAGGACCCCGGCTTCGCGGGCGGCCCGGATCTCGGGCGTGAGCGGCACGCCGGTGACGCTGATGACCGACTGCGGGCGCAGTCCCCTGCGGACGCGCTCCTCGACCATCGCGACGGCCTCGCGGCCGCGGTCGGGGTTGAAGTCGCCGCTGCGCCACTGCGGTTCGCGCCGCGTCACCCAGGTGGTGGCGGCCGCGACCGGGTGGATCTCCATGAGGTGCTGCATCGCGGAGATCCCGCCGCCGACGACCACGACCTGCTCGCCCCGGAACCCCTCGGGCCCGCGGTACTGCGCGGTGTGGAGCTGGCGGCCCTTGAAAGAGTCCTGCCCGGTGTAGCGCGGCCAGAACGGGCGCTCCCAGGTGCCGGTGGCGTTGATGAGGGCCTTCGCGATCCACTCGCCCCGGTCGGTGGCGATCGAGAGGCGCTTGTCGGGGAGCGACCGCACCGAGCGCACCGAGACCGGGCGCTCGACGCGCAGGTCGAACTCGCGCTCGTAGGCGGCGAAGTACGCGGAGATGACCCCGGCGACGGGGGTGGCCTCGTCGGGTTCGGGGACGGGCATCCCGGGGAGCTGGTAGACCCCGTTCACGGTCTTGAACGTGAGGGTCGGCCACCGGAACTGCCAGGCGCCGCCCGCGTGCGGGGCGTGGTCGAGGACGGCGAACCCGGTCCCGGGCTCGAAGTGGCGGCGCAGGAAGTACGCGGCCGACAGCCCGGCCTGGCCGGCCCCGATCACGACGACGTCCACTTCCCGGATCACACCAGGCGAAACGCCCCGGGAACGGCCCGGATTCCGGGTGGTGAGGGCTTTCACGCGGGTCTCGCGCCGCACCAGCGCGGCGGCCGTCAGCCCCTCGCCGCGCCTGCGCGGCCGTCTACCCCGGCGTCCTGCGCCCGCCGCGCGTTCCGGCTCCCTACGCGGGCTCCGCGTACTCCGCCTTCAAGGTGAACGCCTCCGGCGTCGGCCCCTGCTCCCGCAGCAGCGTCAGCCGCTCCTCGGCGTCGCGCACGGTCGGCCGCTCGCCGGCCGGCACCCACCACAGGGCCGTGACCGCCTCCTGGAGGTGCTCGAACCACTCGCGGCGGCGCCGCAGGTACGGCCGGTGGACCTCGCCGTACACGTACGCCTTCAACGCCTCCGGTCCCGTCCACACCGACATGTTCACGATGAGCCACTCGTCGCCCCAGAAGCGGAGGCCGGTCGCGCCGTCGCCCACGCCGTCGGTCAGGCGCCACACGAACCCGTCGGCGCCCTCCGCCGCGGCGTTCACCTCGGCGAGGCCGTCCATGAAGTCCTTCATGACGAGCGAGTCCGTGGTCCCCCGCATCCGCCCGATGTTCACCTGCGCCAGTTCGTATCCCATGCACCGAGCCTGCCAGCGCCCCGCGCGGCCCGTCAACGCCCGGACCCGAAACCCAGTCGCGCCCCAGTCGACTGGGTTTGCGCGAAGACAGGGATTGCGCGAAGACAGGGTTCCGCGGGGACGCGAAAGGGGCGGGCCCGAAGGCCCGCCCCGCACGCTCGGTGCGCCTTACCCGGCCAGGAGGCCGCGCAGGACGTACTGGAGGATGCCGCCGTTGCGGTAGTACTCGGCCTCGCCCGGGGTGTCCAGGCGGACCACGGCCTCGAAGGTGGTGACGGTGCCGTCGGCGCCGGTCGCGGTCACGGTGACCGTCTCCGGGATGCCCTCGTTGATGGCGTCGACGCCGGTGATCGCCACGGTCTCCTCGCCGGTGAGGCCGAGGCTCTGGTGCGACTCGCCCTCCGGGAACTGGAGCGGCAGGACGCCCATGCCGATGAGGTTCGAGCGGTGGATGCGCTCGTACGACTCGGTGATGACGGCCTTGACGCCCAGCAGGAGGGTGCCCTTGGCGGCCCAGTCGCGGCTGGAGCCGGTGCCGTACTCCTTGCCGGCGAAGATCACCAGCGGGGTCCCGGCGGCGGCGTAGTTCTGGGCCGCGTCGTAGATCGTCGACACGGGGCCGTCGGCCTGCGTGAAGTCGCGGGTCCAGCCGCCCTCGGTGCCCGGCGCGAGCTGGTTGCGCAGGCGGATGTTCGCGAAGGTGCCGCGGACCATGACCTCGTGGTTCCCGCGGCGGGCGCCGTAGGAGTTGAAGTCGCCCGGGGACACGCCCTGGCCCTTCAGGTACTCGCCGGCGGGCGAGTCGGCCTTGATCGAGCCGGCGGGGGAGATGTGGTCGGTCGTGACCGAGTCCCCGAGCTTCGCCAGGACGCGCGCGCCGTGGATGTCCTCGACGGCGCCCGGGGTGGCGGGCATGCCCTCGAAGTAGGGGGCCTTGCGCACGTAGGTCGAGGCGTCGTCCCACTCGAAGGTGTCGCCGGTCGGGATCGGCAGGGACTGCCAGGTCTCGTCGCCGTCGAAGACGGAGGCGTACTCCTTGAGGAACATGTCGCGGCCGATGTGGCCGTCGACGACCTCGCGCACGTCCTCGGCGGAGGGCCAGATGTCGCGCAGGTACACGTCCTGGCCGTCCTTGCCGGTGCCGATGGCGTCGGTCGTCAGGTTGACGTCCATGGTCCCGGCGAGGGCGTAGGCCACGACCAGCGGCGGGCTGGCGAGGTAGTTCATCTTGACGTCGGGGTTGATGCGCCCCTCGAAGTTGCGGTTGCCCGAGAGCACGGCGGCGACGGCGAGGTCGCCGGCCTGGACCGCGGCCGAGGTCTCCTCCGGGAGCGGGCCGGAGTTGCCGATGCAGGTGGTGCAGCCGTAGCCGACGAGGTTGAACCCGAGCTTGTCGAGGTACGGGGAGAGCCCGGCGCGCTGGAGGTACCCGGTGACGACCTGGGACCCGGGCGCGAGCGAGGTCTTCACCCACGGCTTGGAGAGCAGGCCGGCCTCGACGGCGTTCTTGGCGAGCAGGCCCGCGCCGACCATGACGTACGGGTTCGAGGTGTTGGTGCACGAGGTGATCGCGGCGATCACGACGGCGCCGTGGTCGAGCTCGAACTCGCCGGCCTCGGACTTGACGGTCTGCGGGTTGTGCGGGCGGTTCCCGTTGGGCGACTGCGCGGGGGCGTCGGAGCCCGGGAAGGACTCGATGCCCGGCTCGTCGGCCACGTAGCCGGCGACGTCGCGGCGCCACTGGCGCCCGGCGTCGTCGAGCTGGATGCGGTCCTGCGGGCGCTTGGGCCCGGCGATCGAGGGGACCACGGTGGAGAGGTCGAGTTCGAGGTACTCGGAGTACTCGGCCTCCTGCGACGGGTCGTGCCACATGCCCTGGGCCTTGGCGTACGCCTCGACGAGCGCGATCTGCTCGTCGGTGCGGCCGGTCAGGCGCAGGTAGTCGACGGTGCGCTCGTCGATCGGGAAGATGCCGCAGGTGGACCCGAACTCGGGGGCCATGTTGCCGAGCGTGGAGCGGTCGGCGACGGGCACCGAGGCGACGCCCTCGCCGTAGAACTCGACGAACTTGCCGACCACGCCGTGGTCGCGCAGGATCTCGGTGATGGTGAGGACGAGGTCGGTGGCGGTGGTCCCGGGCGGGAGGTCGCCGGAGAGCTTGAAGCCGACGACGCGCGGGATGAGCATGGAGATGGGCTGGCCGAGCATCGCGGCCTCCGCCTCGATGCCGCCCACGCCCCAGCCGAGGACGCCGATGCCGTTCTCCATGGTGGTGTGGGAGTCGGTGCCGACGCAGGTGTCGGGGTAGGCGACGCCGTCGCGGGTCATGACGACGCGCGCCAGGTGCTCGATGTTGACCTGGTGGACGATGCCGGTGCCGGGCGGGACGACCTTGAACTCGTCGAAGGCGGTCTGGCCCCAGCGCAGGAACTGGTAGCGCTCGCGGTTGCGCTCGTACTCGCGCTCGACGTTCCGCTGGAACGAGTCGGGGCGGCCGAAGAAGTCGACGATGACCGAGTGGTCGATGACCATCTCGGCGGGCGCGAGCGGGTTGACCTTGGAGGGGTCCCCGCCGAGGTCGCGGACGGCCTCGCGCATGGTGGCGAGGTCGACGACGCAGGGGACGCCGGTGAAGTCCTGCATGATGACGCGCGCGGGCGTGAACTGGATCTCGGTGCTGGGCTTGGCGTTGGGGTCCCAGGAGCCGAGGGCGCGGATGTGGTCCGCGGTGATGTCGGCGCCGTCCTCGTTGCGCAGCAGGTTCTCGAGGAGGACCTTGAGGCTGTACGGCAGCCGCTGGTGGCCCTCCACCTTGTCGATGCGGAAGATGTCGTAGTCGTGTTCGCCGACCCGCAGCGTTTCGCGGGCGCCGAAGGAGTCCGTACTCACCATGAGAGCTCCTCGAGTCAGAACTGAAGGTCGGTCTCAGTCTGCCGCAACCTGAGAGGCCGGGGACCGCGGTCGAGGACCGTGGCCGGGCAGAGCCGCCGACTCTTAAACAGTACGTCCGTCTTATTTAACGGGTCCAACTGTAGCACCTGATGTCGCGGGGGAGTTTCCCAGCCGACCCTAAGTGCGGCCGTGTGGCGTGGATCGCCAAGGGGGAGACCGCATCGGAAGGTTGAAGGCCGGCGGCGGCTGGCGGTAGTGTGCGGTGATGCCGCCGCCGCCGGCCCGGTGCGGTGGATATAAGTCTTAAATCGGACTATACGCGTCGGGCATCGGGGACCGCCACCGGCCCTCGGGCACCCGACGCGACCAGCGGATACGCGTTCACTCGCCCGCGAGCCGCGGCCCGGCCTCGCGCTGCTCCGCGAGCCAGGTCTCCACCTCGTCGGAGGTGCGCGGGAGCCCCGCCGAGAGGTTCTCGCAGCCGTCGGCGGTGACCCGCACGTCGTCCTCGATGCGGATGCCGACGCCGCGCAGCTCCTCGGGGACCAGCTCGTCGTTGGCCTGGAAGTACAGCCCCGGCTCGACGGTGAGGACGAAGTCCTCCTGCACCGCGCCCTTGTAGTAGTGCTCGGGCCGCGAGGCCGCGCAGTCGTGCACGTCGAGTCCGAGCATGTGCCCGAAGCCGTGCAGCGTCCAGCGGCGGTAGACCAGGGAGTCCTTGTCCAGCGCCTCGTCCACGGTCCCGGGCAGGATACCCAGGTCGCTCAGGCCCTCGGCGAGGACCCGCATGCAGGTCTGGTGGATCTCCTGGAACTCGGTGCCGGGCCTGATGACGTCCATGCCGGCCTGCTGCGAGGCGTGCACGACGTCGTAGACCTGGCGCTGGAGCGGCGTGAACCGGCCGTCCACGGGGATCGTGCGGGTGACGTCGGCGGTGTAGAGGTGGTGGTTCTCCACGCCCATGTCCATGAGCAGCAGCTCGCCGGTCTTGGTGGCGCCGTCGTTGGTGATCCAGTGCAGCGTGGTCGCGTGCGACCCGGCGCCCACGATCGAGTCGTAGCCGAGGCCGTTGCCCTCCAGGCGCGCGCGGGAGCGGAACACGCCCTCGATGAGGCGCTCGGACACCGAGCCGGTGGCCGGGATGATCCGGGCCACGTCCTCGAAGCCGCGCACGGTGATGTCGACCGCGTCCTGGAGCTGCTCGAGCTCCCACGAGTCCTTGCGCAGCCGCAGCTCCGACAGGACCGCCGCCAGCTCGCCGTCGCGGGTGAGGCCGCCTTCGGAGGACTCCGCCGCGAAGCGCGCGTCCAGCGCCGCGTCGAAGCCGCGCAGCAGGCGCGTGCGCGAGCGGTCGGCGCCCTTGAGGGCGTCGTCGAGCCCTTCGACGTCCTTGCACGGCAGGCCCAGGCGCACCTCGGTCTCGTCCAGGGAGTGCTTGCGGCCGATCCACAGCTCGCCGTACTTCGCCGAGCGGAAGAACTCGTCGGAGTCGGTGCCCTTGCGCGGCCGGCGGTACAGGACCGCCTCGTGGCCGTGGCCGCTCGGGTGCAGCACCAGGACGCCCTCGGGGTCCTGGTCGCCGGTGAGCCACACGAAGTCCGAGCCCGCGCGGAAGGGGTAGAAGGTGTCGTTCGAACGGCGCTGCTCCTCACCCGTGGGGACGATCAGCACCTCGCCGGGGAAGGCCGCCGACAGCGCCTCGCGGCGGCGCGCCGTGTAGGCCGCCTGGGGCAGCGGGGCCGCGTCCAGGTCCAAGGGCCCCCAACCGGAGCGCATGAACTCCAGGAACTTCTCGGGGAACTTCGGGTCGTGGGGTCGCTCCCCGGACTTCGTCTCGGCCATCGCCGTTCCTTTCCTCAATGCCTGTCGCGCGGCTGGGGCCTGCCCGGTGGCGCTTGCACAGTGACGGTACCGCGTTCGCGAGGGCCCCACGACGGTCCCGGCCGGTCGCCCCGAACGCGACGGCACCGCTACCCTGAGAATCGTGACCGATCGCGCCAATTCGTCGCTCAACCCGCCCCCGAACCAGGGAGCGGGCCCCTCGCGCTCGAGCGTCACCCTCACCGAAGTCCAGCTCGAGCAGATCCGCCGCCTCGTGGCGGTCGGCCGGGCCGAGTCCGTCGACGAGTACGTCGGCGCCGCCGTCGCCGAGCGGCTGGAGCGCGACCGCTCCCTCACCGAGCTCCAGGACCTGTTCGACCGCAAGGGACAGGGCCCCAGCGCCGAGCACCTCGCCTGGGCGCGCGAAGTCCTCGGCGTCGAGGACCCGGAGGCGCGTACATGATCGGTGGCCGCATCCTGGACGTGTCGGCCATCGTCGGATTCGCCACCTCCATGCCCTACCCGCAGGCCGTGGTGTTCACCGCGCTGGAGCAGAACGTGGTCCTCGCGATCCCCTCCGGGGCGCTCGCCGAGGCGTGGTCCCAGGCCCGCCGCCGCGACCGCGACGCCCTCCTGGTGCTGCTCGGCCTGCCCGTCACCGTGGTCATGGACCTCGACCAGAAGTCCGCCCGCGACGTCGGGCTCATGCTCTCGCGCTCGCGCCAGCACGGGAACATCGCCGCCGGGCACGTCGCCTGGTGTGGCCTGAACCGCCCCGGCTGGCCCATCGTCACGGGCGAGCCCAAGACCCTGCTTGCATTCGACGCGAGCCTGGAGATCGACCAGCTCCCGTGAGGGGCCGGACGAGGGACAATCAGAGGAGCAGCGTGACCGCCGTACAGGAGCAGTCCATGACCACCACCGGCCCGCTCGAATACCGACCCCGCAAGTCCCGCATCGGCGCCTGGATCGGCGCGGCCGTCGCCTTCGTCGGCTTCACCGCGCTGTCCTTCACCCTCGGCTCGACCACGGTCGAGGGCGGCGCCGTCACGATCGCGGACCAGGCCGCCATGATCGGCCTCGGCGTCATCGGCGCCGGCATCGCCCTCAGCTTCCTGCGCCTGCGCGTGCGCGCCGACGAGAAGGGCGTCGAGGTCCGCAACGTGACCGCCACCCGCTTCTTCCCGTGGCAGGTCGTCACCGCGATCAACTTCACCGACAAGATGACGTGGGCCACGGTCGAACTCGCGGACGACGACGAGATGTCGATCATGGCCGTGCAGGTCAGCGACAAGGAGCGGGCTGTGGCGGCCATCAAACACCTGCGAGCGCTCTTGGAGCAGTCCCGCAGCTAGGTGCTACGATGGCTTGTCGATCGCACCGCGCCGCCCAGTTGCGGCCTGCGGTGCAGCAAGCGGAGTCCAGCTCCCACCCGCAGCCGGGTCCCTGAACGGGACCGACTGGCGACCGGGTCACAAGACGGCGATTGACTTCGCCGTGCTTTGGAGTGGACCCCGGCATACGCTGGGGTCTTTCTTTGTTGGGACCTCATGCCCGAGGCCGCTGGGTCACGCTTGCGCGACGAGCCGCCGGTGCACCTGCGCCGGCGACGACCCGAAAGCCACAGGGCCGCCGGCGCGACCGCGCCGGCGAGCAGCTCAACCAAGGAGGCCCCATCAGCGATTTGCGGATTAACGACCAGATCCGGACCAAGGAAGTGCGTCTGGTCGGTCCGGCAGGCGAGCAGGTCGGCATCGTGTCGATCGACAAGGCACTGCAGCTTGCCGCGGACGTCGACCTCGACCTGGTCGAGGTCGCCCCCACCGCGCGCCCGCCGGTCTGCAAGCTCATGGACTACGGCAAGTACAAGTACGAGTCCGCTCAGAAGGCCCGTGCCTCGCGCCGCAACCAGCAGCAGACCGTCATCAAAGAGATGAAGCTCCGGCCGAAGATCGACAAGCACGACTACGAGACCAAAAAGGGTCACATCGTGCGGTTCCTCACGGCCGGCGACAAGGTCAAGATCACCATCATGTTCCGCGGGCGCGAGCAGTCGCGCCCCGAGCTGGGACGCCGCCTGCTGGACAAGCTGGCGGAGGAGATCTCGGACCTCGCCGTCATCGAGTCGGCCGCCAAGCAGGACGGCCGCAACATGATCATGGTCGTCGCCCCGATCCGCCCCAAGGGCGAGATCAACAAGGCCGGCGGCGGACGCAAGGGCCGCGACCGCGACGAGGCCGCCCCGGCCGAGGACGACGCCCCGGCCGAGGACGACGCCCCGGCCCAGGCCGAGGCCCCTGCCGAGAAGCCCGACGAGACGCCCGCGTCCTAGACGCGGGTGCACGGGCGGGCCGGGCGCGGCGACGCGCCCGACCTCGCCCGAACGAACTAAGGAGAAGCACGATGCCGAAGATGAAGACCCACAGCGGGGCCAAGAAGCGGTTCAAGGTGACCGGCTCGGGCAAGCTGATGCGCCGCAAGGCCGGCAAGAACCACCTGCTGGAGCACAAGTCCTCCAAGCTCAAGCGTGGCAAGGACGGCCGCGTCGCCGTCTCCCCGGCCGACGTCAAGCAGGTCAACAAGCTGCTGGGCCGCTAGCTCGCACTCCGTTTGACTTCCAACCGCTTTTAACCGCAAGGAGACCAACTGTGGCACGCGTCAAGCGTTCAATGAACGCCAAGAAGAAGCGCCGCGTCGTACTCGAAGAGGCCAAGGGCTACCGCGGGCAGCGCTCGCGCCTGTACCGCAAGGCCAAGGAGCAGCTGCTCCACTCGTACACCTACTCGTACCGCGACCGCAAGGCCCGCAAGCGCGAGTTCCGCAAGCTCTGGATCACCCGCATCAACGCGGCCGCCCGCGCGAACGGCCTCACCTACAACCGCTTCATGCAGGGCCTGGCCCTCGCCGAGGTCGAGGTGGACCGCAAGATCCTCGCCGAGCTGGCCGTCTCCGACGCGGCGGCGTTCACCGCCCTGGTCGAGGTCGCCAAGGCCGCCCTCCCCGAGGACGTCAACGCCCCGGTCGAAGCGTAAGCGCGAATGACCGTTGATGAACCCGGGACGGACGCGCTCACCGCGCGGTCGTCCCGGGTCGTCGCCGCCCGGAAGCTCCAGCGCCGGCGCGGCCGCGACAAGGCCGAGCGGTTCCTCGCCGAAGGGCCGCAGGCCGTCCGCGAGGCCGTCGCGGCCGGCGTTGTCACCGACCTGTTCTACGACCTCGACGCCGACACGCGCCACTCGGACCTCATCGACGCGGCCGTCGCTGCGGGCGCCCACGTGCACCCGTGCACCGACGACGCGCTCGCGTCGCTCGCCGAGACCGTGACCCCCCAGGGGCTCGTCGCGGTCTGCCGCTTCCTCGACCAGCGCCTCCCCGAGGAGGCCAGGCTCGTCGCGGTCCTGCACGGCATCACCGACCCCGGGAACGCCGGCACCGTGCTCCGCGCGGCCGACGCCGCCGGGGCCGACTGCGTGGTCTTCGGCACCGACTCGGTCGACCCGTACAACGGCAAGTGCGTGCGCTCCTCCGCCGGGAGCCTGTTCCACCTGCCCGTCGTCCGCGCCGCCGACACCGCCGACCTGCTCGACGTCTTCCCGCACGCCCAGATCCTCGCGGCCGCGGCCGGCGGGGACGACCTGTACGGGCTCGACGCCGCGGGCGACCTCGACGCGCCCACCGTGTGGCTGTTCGGCTCCGAGGCCCACGGCCTCGACGACGCGACCGCCGCGCTGGCCCACCGCCGCGTCGGCGTCCCCATCTGGGGGAGGGCCGAGAGCCTGAACCTCGCCGTCGCCGCGGGCGTGTGCCTCTACGCGAGTGCCGCCGCGCAGCGGCGCGCGTCATGAGTACAGCCGCGAGTGCCGCCGCGCAGCGGCGGAAGTTAGAATGGGTTCATGTCTTACGGTCGCCGCGAATTTATCCAGCCCGCCGGGTGCGGGCTGGGCGGCTAGCCGACCTCCTCTCCCCAGCGGGCTGCGGCAGCGCCGCACGCCTTCCTTACACTGCTGAAGGTCCCGCCAGGAGAGAGACGAATGAGCACTGAGAACGAGGCTGGCCTGCTCCAGCCCGAGGCCCTCGCGAGGGCCGTGAAAGACGCCGCCGCCGCCATCGAAGCGGCCGCGGACCTCGCCGAACTCGCCGCCGCCAAGTCCGCGACGCTCGGCGACAAGTCGCCGGTGTCGCTGGCCCGCAGGGCGATCGGTTCGATCCCCGGCCCCGAGCGCGGAGAGGCCGGCCGGAACGTCAACGCCGCCCGCTCCGAGATCACTGCCGTCTACGAGGCCCGCGAGGAGATCCTGAAGGCCGCCGAGGCGGCCCGGGTCCTGCGTGAGGAGACCGTCGACGTCACCGCCCGCACGCCCCGCCGCCGCGAGGGCGCCCGCCACCCGATCAACGTGCAGATGGACCGCATCGCGGACCTGTTCGCCGCCATGGGCTACCAGATCGGCGAGGGCCCCGAGGTCGAGCTGGAGTGGTTCAACTTCGACGCGCTCAACATCCACCCCGACCACCCGGCCCGGACCATGATGGACACGTTCCACATCGCCGACGGCAAGGGCGGGTACGGGTCGAACATGGTGCTGCGCACGCACACCTCGACCGTGCAGATCCACACGATGCTCACGCAGGAGCCGCCGATCTACACGGTCGCGCCCGGCCGCGTGTACCGTACCGACGAGGTCGACGCGACCCACTCGCCGGTGTTCCACCAGACCGAGGGCCTGGTGGTCGACAAGGGCATCACCATGGCCGACCTCAAGGGCACCCTCGACCACTTCGCGAAGTCCGTGTTCGGGCCCGACGCCAAGACGCGCCTGCGGCCCTCGTACTTCCCGTTCACCGAGCCCAGCGCCGAGGTCGACGTGTGGTTCGCCGCGCACAAGGACGGCGCCCGCTGGATCGAGTGGGGCGGCTGCGGCATGGTCAACCCGCGGGTGCTGCGCGCCTGCGGCATCGACCCCGACGTGTACTCGGGCTTCGCCTTCGGCATGGGCGTCGAGCGGGCGCTCATGCTGCGCCACGGCATCACCGACCTGCGCGACATCATCGACGGCGACGTCCGGTTCCCGGCCGGCCTGCGAGTGGAGGAGTAGACGATGAGGATTCCCGTTTCCTGGCTCGCCGAGTACGCCGCTCTGCCCGCGGACCTCTCCACCGCCGACCTCGACGCCGCGCTCGTGGAGTGCGGCCTCGAAGTCGAGGAGGTCGACGACCTGCGCGCGCGCGTCACCGGCCCGCTCGTGGTCGGCCGGGTCGCCTCGATCGAGGAGCTGACCGAGTTCAAGAAGCCGATCCGCCACTGCTGGGTGGAGGTCGGCGAGGCCGAGCCGCGCTCGATCATCTGCGGCGCGCGGAACTTCGCCGAAGGCGACCTCGTCGTGGTCGCGCTGCCCGGCGCGGAGCTGCCCGGCGGCTTCCGGATCGCCTCGCGCAAGACGTACGGCCGCCTGTCGGACGGCATGATCTGCTCGGCCCGCGAACTCGGCGTCTCCGACGACCACGAGGGCATCATCGTCCTGCCCGAGGGGACCGTGGGCGAGGACGCGCGCGCGGTCGTCGGCCTCGACGACGTCGTGTTCGAGCTCGCGATCACCCCCGACATGGGCTACTGCTTCTCCGTGCGCGGCATCGCGCGCGAGGTCGCGCACCGCCTCGGCGTCGCGTTCACCGATCCGGCCGCGAAGGCGAAGGAGGAGCCCGCGACGGGCTCCCAGCCGTTCCCGATCGCGGTCGAGACCGAGGGCTGCACCCGCTTCACCGCGCGCGCCGTGCACAACGTCGACGCGAACGCGGAGTCGCCCGAGTGGCTGGCGAAGCGGCTCGTGCAGGCCGGGATGCGCCCGATCGGCCTCGCCGTGGACGTCACCAACTACCTGATGCTCGAACTCGGGCACCCGCTGCACGCCTTCGACCTCGACGCGCTCAGCGAGGGCCTGACGGTCCGGCAGGCGCGGCCCGGCGAGGTCCTGAAGACCCTCGACGACGTCGAGCGTCGCCTCGACCCCGAGGACATGGTCATCTGCGACGCGACCGGCCCGCTCTCGCTGGCCGGGGTCATGGGCGGCCAGTCCTCCGAGGTCGAGCCGCACACGCGGAACGTGCTCATCGAAGCGGCCCATTGGAACCCGACCGCGATCGCGCGCACCTCGCGGCGCCACCGGCTCAGCTCCGAGGCGTCCAAGCGCTACGAGCGCGGGGCCGACGCGGCCCTGAGCCTGCTCGCCGCGCAGCGCGCCGCGGACCTGCTCGTGGAGTACGGCGGCGGCACGCTCGCCCCGGAGGTGGCCGACATCGACCGCCGCGGGCCGATCGCGCCGATCACCATCCCGGTGGACCTGCCCGCGCGCACCGTGGGCGTGGACTACGAGCGGGCCACCGTCGTGGCGATGCTCGAAGCCGCGGGGTGCACTGTGGATGGCGACGGCGACGTGCTCACCGTCGTGCCCGCGTCGTGGCGCCCCGACCTGACCGACCCGGCCGACCTGGTCGAGGAGGTCGTGCGGCTGCACGGCTACGCGCACGTCCCGTCGGCGACGCCCCGCGCGATCGCCGGGACGGGCCTGACCTCCGCGCAGCGGCGCCGCCGCCGCGTGGCGCGGGCCCTGGCGGACAACGGGTTCGTGGAGACCTACACGTTCCCGTTCGTCTCCCGCGAGCGCGCCGACGAGCTGGGCCTGGACGAGAAGGACCCGCAGCGCGAGGCCGTCGCGGTGCTCAACCCGCTCGACGACGCCGCCCCGCTCCTGCGCGCCACGGTGCTCGCGAGCCTGGTGAACGCCGTGCGCGTCAACCTCGCGCGCGGCGCGAAGGACCTCGCGGTCTTCGAGGAGGGCCTGGTCTTCCAGCCCGCCGAGGGCTGGACCGAGTTCGACGTCGTGGCCCTGCCCGTCTCCAAGCGCCCCGAGGACGAGGCCATCGAGGCCGCGATCCGGCGCCTGCCGGTGCAGCCGCGGCACGTGGCCGCGGTCCTGTGCGGCCAGGCCGTCCCCGCCGGGGTCGACTCGCCCGGCCGGGCCGTGGACTGGGCCGACGCGGTCGAGGCCGCCGAGGTCGTGGCCGAGGCCGCGGGCGTGGTCCTGGAGACCGCCCAGGGCGAGGCCGCGCCGTGGCACCCGGGCCGCTGCGCCGAGCTGCGCGTGGACGGCGCCGTCGTCGGCCACGCGGGCGAACTGCACCCGGAGGTGTGCGCGCGCCTCGGGCTGCCGCGCCGCACCGCCGCGATGGAGCTCGACCTGACCGCGCTGCCGCTGCCGGACCTGGCGCCCGCGCCGGTGGTCTCGCACTTCCCGGCGACGCTCATCGACGTCGCCGTGGTCGTGGACGAGGCCGTCCCGGCCGGGAAGGTCGAGGAGGCCCTGCGCGAGGGCGCGGGGGAGCTGCTCGACTCGCTGCGCCTGTTCGACGTCTACCGCGACGCGAAGCTCGGCGAGGGCCGCAAGTCCCTCGCGTTCAAGCTGGAGCTGCGGGCGAACGACCGGACCCTCACCAACGAGGAGGGCGTGGCCGTCCGCGACGCGGCCGTGGCCGTCGCCGCCGAGCGCTTCGGCGCGGGACTGCGCGAATAGCGGTCCGCGCGAGTCGGAGACCGCGCGAACGGCGAACGGAGAGCGAACGACGGGGCGCGGTGTCACCACGGTGGCACCGCGCCCTTACCGCGTGTTCGTTTCGACGGTGATTTCGGCATAAAGCCGGAGCCGCGGCATGTCGCATGGTCCGCGCCTTTTAAGGTACGTGGTGTGAATAACGGGAACCCCTCTCGCGTTGGCAGGCGTCTGAGGCGGACCGGCTCGGAAGGCGGACCGCCCGGGAGCCACCGGGCCGGCCTCGCGTACAGCGGCGCCCGCCGGGCGGCGACCTCGATCCCCGCCCGCCTGCGCGACATGCAGTTCACCAGGATGCACCTCGCCGTCGGCGGCGCCGCCGCACTCGTGCTCGCCGTCGGCGTCTCGATCGTCCTCGGCAACCTCCCCGGAGACGACGGCGCGGGCACCGAGGACGCCGCGCTCCTCTACAACGACGGCCGCGCCCTCCCCGCCGACTTCCCCGACACCCATACCGCCCTCGCCGACCGCGTCTACGCCGAACTCGAAGCCCGCTACGGGATCACCCCCGACCAGCTCTACGACGCGGACGCCCGCCCCGACGGCTACCGGGTCGTCCTCACCCTCGACAAGGCCCTCCAGGACGCCGCCGAGGAGACCACCGGCCGCGCCGGGGTCGTCGCCGTCGAACCCGGTTCCGGTGCGGTCCTGTGCTACGCGGGCACCGACCCCGACACCGGCGCCGACCTCGTCGGCGCCGCCTCGCCGCACCCGCCCTCGGCCGTGTTCGACATGATCACCGCCGCCACCGCCCTCGAAGCGGGCGCCTCCATCGAGTCGCGGTGGGCCGACGAGGACGCCGACGTCACGCTCGCGCAGGCCGTCAGCGAAGGCCGCGGCGACGCGATGGACACCGTCGCGGGCGAGTACGGCGTGGAGACCGTCCTCGACACCGCGAACGGCATGGGCCTCACCGCGATCGCCGACGCCGACGGGGCCGTGCGCGACCTCGCCGCCGGGGACTACACCGGGCTCACCGCCGCCGACCTCGGCACCTACCCCGTGCCCGTGGTCGACATGGCGAGCGTCTACGCCACCATCGCCGCGGGCGGCACCTACGCCGAGACCCACTTCGTGGCCGCCGTCCTCGACTCGGGCGACCGCGAGATCGAGCCCGGCCAAGGGGTGCGCACCGACCGGGCCCTCGCCGAGACCACCGCGCAGGACCTCCAGTTCATCGGCCTCGGCGAGAGCGAGGCCATCGAGGACCGCGACTTCTTCGGCGTGGCCGCCGACTACCACGGCCAGACCACCGAGTCCTGGTTCGTCGGCGCGATACCGCAGCTCAGCGTCGCCGCCTGGTCCAACGGCGGCGGCGAGGGCGAAGGCGGCGTCGCCCTGTGGCGCACCGTCATCGACACCGCCATCGAGGCCAACGGCTACGAGGCCGAAGACCTCCCCGGCGCCTCCGGAGCCGGCGAGGACCTCACCGGCGGCATCGACGACGGCTCGGTGGACCCCTCCGGCGAGTACTGCCGGTCCAATCCGGACGACGCCGCGTGCGGCGCCTCCACCTCCCCGAGCGAGGCCGAGTCCTCCAGCGAGGCCGAGGAGGAGCCCACCGAGGAGGAGCCGGAGGAGCCCGAACCCACCACCTCGGAGCCCGAGGAACCGGAGCCGACCACATCGGAGCCCGAAGAGACCACCAGCGAATGCACCACCTGGCCCTTCTGCTGACCCGGCCCCCGAGCCCCTAGGATGCTGCCCATGACTCCCAACGGCTTCCCGAAGTCCCGCACGGCACTCGCGCTGGCGGTCCTGGTCCCGTTGGCGGTCGTCGGCGACGCGCTCTGGATCCGCCTCGCCCCCGGCGCCCCGCCCTGGCAGGCCCTCGACGACTCCTGGAACGGCCTCGTCGGCGGCCCCGCCGACGGCGTCCGCTGGCAGCTCGCGCAGCTCCTCAACCGCCTCGGCGGCGACCCGGGCCTGGCGCTGCTCGCGATCGCCGTCGTCGCCCTGCTCATCGTGCGGCGCTGGCGCTCGGCCGTGTTCGCGCTCGCGGCCGTGGCCGCCTCGGCGCTCGTGGTCGACCTGGCCAAGCGCGTCGGCGAGCGGCCCCGGCCACTGGACGTCATGGTGGAGACCGGGTCCTGGGCGTTCCCGTCCGGGCACGCCGCGCGCATGGCCGCGTTCGTCGTCATCGTCGCCGTCGTGTGGATCCCCGCCCGGCACCTGCGGACCTGGTGGCCCGTCGCGGTGTTCCTGACGGTCCTCATGATGGGCGCGCGCACCTGGCAGCACGCCCACTGGCTCACCGACACCGTCGGCGGGGCCGCGATCGGCTGGGCCGTCGCCGCGCTGGTGTGGTTCGCGTGCACGCCGCTGCTCGACCGCGAGCGCGAGCTGCGCGAGGCGCTCGACGCGCCTCCCGTCGCGGAGTCCGCGGCGGGCGAGGACGCCTTACGCTGAGGTCGTGCCAGGAACGACCGAGAGGTGCCCGTGATGTCCGCGCCCGAACCGACCAGCCCCGAACCGCAGCGGTACCCGCCGGCGCCCGCGCCGCCGCCGCCCTACGTGGTCGGACCCTATCCGCCGCCGTACGGCTACTACCCGCCGCCGCGGCCGGTCAACGGGATGGCGATCGCCGCGATGGTCCTCGGCATCATCGGCGTCTGCAACCCGGTCGGGGTCCTGGGCCTCATCTTCGGGATGGTCGCCCGGCGCCGGATCGCCGAGACCGGCGAGGCCGGGGACGGCTTCGCCACCACCGGGATCGTCCTCGGGTGGATCGGCACCGCCTCGATCGTGTTCTGGATCCTGTACGCGGTCTTCTGGGTCAGCATGTTCGGCGCCATCGTGGGCGAGATCGAGGACTGGCCGACCGACGACCCGTCGTCCTGGGACTACTCCGTGGTGCTCACGCTGCTCGGTCTCGCCTGAAGTAGGTGACGGCCGCCGTGTTCGCGGCGGCGAGGACGGCGAACGCGATCGCCGCGGCCGGCAGGTCCAGGCCCCACAGCGCCAGCGCGCCCGCGCCGAACGCGACGGCCTTGACCGCGATGGTCCCGGCGGTCGGGAGCGGCACGCGTGCCTTGGGGGCCGCGAACGCGCCCCAGAGGGCGACGAGCGCGCCGACGGCGGCGACGGCGACGAGCAGCCGCGTCCAGAGCGCGTGGTCGAGCGCGAGGGCCCACCAGGCGACGAAGACGAAGAGCGCCAGTTCGAGCACGAGCGCGAGGAACGAGTTGGCCATCACGAGGTTGCGGAGCACGCCGCTGTACCGTTCCCATTCGGGCCGGAACTGGGGAGGGTTCACCTGAGTCACCCGAACATGATGAACCTTCCGGGTCCGGTGGGGCGCGCTGGGTGCGACCAAAGTCGGAGACCGGCTCCCCTCCGGGACTGAGGCCGCCGGCCCGGCGGCGTGATGGGATGGGGGCATGACCAGTCCGTCCGGCCTCCTCGGCCGCGTCCGCAGGGGCGACCTCGTCGCCGCCGCGATCCTCTTCGCGATCGGCTCGGTCCTGATCGGACTCGGCAGCTTCGAGCCGTACATGCGCGACCTGCCGGTCGGATACCGGTTCATCCCGTTCGGGCTCGCGTGCCTCGGCGTGGTCGTGCGCCGGGCGTCCCCGGCCCTGTGCCTCGCGCTGGGCACGATCGGGTTCACCACCGAGGTCGCGATCGGCGTCTCGTTCGCGACGATCTGCGTGTACACCGACAACCTGTACGCGTACGCGCGCTACGGGCCGCGGCGCGGCGTCCGCGTCCTGACCCCGGCCATCGCGGTCGGCGTGTTCGCCCTCGGCGGCCTCACCTTCCTCGAAGGCGCCGACACGGTCGCGGTCATCACGACCCTCGCGATCCTCGCGGTGGTGCTCCTGTCGCCGATCGCCACCGGCATCATCGTGCGCCAGGCCCACGACCGCGCCGAACTCGAACGCGAGCGCGCCGAGCAGGCGGTGCGCCTGGCCGACGTGCGCCGCCGGGAGGCGGTCCTGCGCGAGCGCACCGTCATGGCCCGGGAGCTGCACGACACCGTCGCGAACTCCCTCTCGGCGATCGCGCTCCAGTCCACGGCCCTCCAGTCCCGCAAGGACCTCGACTCCGAGAGGGTCCGCGACTCGATCGCGGCGATCCGCGCCTCCAGTGTGGACGGGCTCGCCGAGCTGCGCCGCATCATCGGCATCCTGCGCGCGGGGGACGAGGGGGAGGAGCTGGCGTCGTTCCGGATCGACCAGATCCCCGAGCTGGCCGAGCGGATGCGCGCGGTCGGCCTCGCGGTGGACTTCCGCGTCGAGGGCGCCGCGCGCGACCTGCCCGGCGAGGTCGAGCTGACCGCGTACCGGGTCGTGCAGGAGGCGCTGACGAACGCGCTCAAGCACGGCTGCGACGCCGAGGCGACCGTCCGGTTCGCGCCGGGGACGCTCGTCGTGACCGTGGTGAACGCCCTCGGGGACGGGAAGGCGGCCGTCCCCGGCGCGGGGTCGGGCCTGGTCGGCATGACCGAGCGGGTGCGCCTCCTCGGCGGCAGGGTGAGCGCCGGGCCGGACGGCGGCAAGTGGGCCGTCCGGGCCGAGATCCCGACCGCGATCGTCGCCGACGCGTCCACTGAACCCACCGATCCGACCTCTTGGAGTGAGCGATGACCCGTGTCCTGCTGGCCGACGACCACGCGGCCGTGCGCGCCGGACTGCGCATGCTGCTGGAGAGCGCGAACGCCGAGGGCGAGGGCGGCATCGAGGTGGTCGGCGAGGCCGCCGACGGGGTCGAGGCGGTCGCGCTGGCGCGGGAGTTGCGCCCCGACGTGGTGGTCATGGACATCCGGATGCCCCGCAAGGACGGCATCGCGGCGGCGGCCGAGCTGCGCGGCACCGCCGACGTGCTGGTCCTCACCTCCTACGGCGACGACGCGAACGTCTTCGACGCGCTCCGCGCCGGGGCGAGCGGGTTCCTGCTCAAGGACGCCGACGCCGAGACCCTGGTGGAGGCGGTGCGCACGATCGCGCGCGGCGACGGGCTCATCTCGCCCGCGGTCACCCGGGGCCTCATCGCCGAGTTCGCGCGCTCGCGCCCGGCGTACGCGCCGATCGAGGTCGACGGCGCGGGGGTCGCGAACCTGACGCCGCGCGAGACCGAGGTGCTGGCGCTCATCGGCGAGGGCATGTCGAACGCCGAGATCGCCGCCGAGCTCGGTATGGCCGAGGCCACGGTGAAATCGCACGTCACGCGGGTACTCGCGAAGCTGGGGCTGGCGAGCCGGGTCCAGGCCGCGATCTATGCGCGTGAACAGGGGCGCTGAGGCCGGGGCGGGGCCTCGGAGACCGACGCTCGTCCGCGCCCGCCGCAGAGTCCACGAATGTGGGCGATAGTCACATCCCAACACGCGGAATTTCGCTGTCGCTTCGTCGTTGAATGCTGATACAGTTCGCTGCATAGTCATTCAAGACGGAGGTTTCCAGTGACGTTCAAGGTCGCCGTGGCGGGAGCCAGCGGCTACGCGGGAGGCGAGGTGCTGCGGCTGCTCGCCGACCACCCGCAGCTCGACGTCGTCGCCGCGGGCGCGCACAGCAACGCCGGTGAGTACATCACCGCAGTCCACCCCCACCTCTCCGCGTACGGCGACCGACGCTTCACCCCGACCGCCCCGGAGGCGTTCGCCGACGCCGACCTCGTCGTCATGACCCTCCCGCACGGCCAGTCCGCCGCGCTCGCCGCCCAGCTCCCCGCCGGGCAGAAGATCGTCGACCTCGGCGCCGACCACCGGCTCGAGAACGCCGCCGAGTGGGAGTCCTACTACGCGGGCCCCCACGCCGGGACCTGGACCTACGGCCTCCCCGAGCTCCCCGGCCAGCGCGAGAGGATCGCCGCGGCCGACCGGGTCGCCGCGACCGGCTGCTACGCCGTCGCCACCATCCTCGCGCTGCGCCCGCTCCTCGACGCCGGGATCGCCTCGCCCGAGGACGTCGTCGTCGTGGCCGCCTCCGGCACCTCCGGCGCCGGCAACGCCCCCAAGAAGAACCTCCTCGCCTCCGAGGTCTCCGGCTCCATCAGCGCCTACAAGGTCGGCGCCCACCAGCACGTCCCCGAGATCAAGCAGGCCAGCGGCGCCGCCTCGGTCTCCATGACCCCGCTGCTCGCCCCGATGCCCCGCGGCATCCTCTCCACCGTCACCGCCAAGCCCGCCGCCGAGGTCACCGCCGCCGACGTGCGGGCCGCGCTCGGCAAGGCGTACGACGGCGAGCACTTCGTGCACGTCCTGCGCGAGGGCCAGTGGCCCGCGACCGCCTCGGTCTTCGGCACCAACGCCGTCCAGCTCCAGGGCACGGTCGACAAGGACTCGGGCCGGATCATCGTCACCGCCGCCATCGACAACCTCGGCAAAGGCGCGGCCGCGCAGGTCGTGCAGTGCGCGAACCTCATGCTCGGCCTCCCCGAGGCCGCCGGCCTCACCGTGAACGGAGTCGCGCCGTGACCATCACGACCCCGAAGGGCTTCCAGGCGTCCGGCGCCACCGCCGGGCTCAAAGCCTCCGGCAAGCCCGACATCGCCCTGGTCGTCAACGACGGCCCGCTCCAGGTCGCCGCGGGCCGGTTCACCGGCAACCGCGTCAAGGCCGCCCCGGTCAAGTGGTCCCAGCAGGTCCTCACCACCGGCGCGCTCAAGGCCGTGGTCCTCAACTCCGGCGGCGCCAACGCCTGCACCGGCCCCGAGGGCTTCCAGGACACCCACGCCACCGCCGAGAAGACCGCCGAGGTCCTCGGCTGCGGCGCCGTCGAGGTCGCGGTCTGCTCGACCGGGCTCATCGGCGAGCGGCTCCCCATGGACAAGCTCCTGCCCGGCGTCGAAGCCGCCGCGAAGGCCCTCAGCGCCGACGGCGGCCCCGACGCCGCCACCGCGATCATGACCACCGACACCGTCGCCAAGAACGCCGCCGTCACCAGCCCCGCGGGCTGGACCGTCGGCGGCATCGCCAAGGGCGCGGGCATGCTCGCCCCCGGCCTGGCGACCATGCTCGTCGTCCTCACCACCGACGCGGTCGTCGACGCCCCGCTCGCCGACACCGCGCTCGGCACCGCCTGCCGGTACTCCTTCGACCGGCTCGACTCCGACGGCTCGATGTCGACCAACGACACCGTGCTCCTGCTCGCCTCGGGCGCCTCCGGCGTCCAGGCCGAGGCCGACGAGTTCATCTCCGCGGTCACCGCCCTGTGCAAGGACCTCGCGCACCAGCTCCTCTCCGACGCCGAGGGCTCCACCAAGGACGTCGCGATCACCGTCTCGGGCGCCGAGACCGAGGACGACGCCGTCGAGGTCGCCCGGATCGTCGCCCGCGACAGCCTCGTCAAGACCGCCCTGTTCGGCTCCGACCCGAACTGGGGCCGCATCCTCGCCGCCGTCGGCACCGCCAAGGCGCCCTTCGACGCCGACGCGGTCGACGTCGCCGTCAACGGCGTGTGGATCTGCCGGGCCGGCGCCGCCGGGGAGAGCCGCGACCTCGTCGACCTCAAGGGCCGCGACGTCGCGATCGACATCGAGCTCCACTACGGCGCCGCCGCGGCCACGATCTGGACCAACGACCTGTCGCACGACTACGTCCACGAGAACTCGGCGTACTCGACATGACCGACATCAGCACCCTCGCCCCGCACCTCCAGGCGGCCCTCGGCAAGGCCGAGACGCTCATCGAGGCCCTGCCGTGGCTCCAGCGGTTCACCGGCTCCATCGTGGTCGTCAAGTACGGCGGCAACGCCATGATCAACCCCGAGCTCCAGGCCGCGTTCGCCGCCGACATGGTGTTCCTGCACTACGTCGGCATCAAGCCCGTCGTCGTGCACGGCGGCGGCCCCCAGATCTCCGCGATGCTGAAGAAGCTCGACATCGCCTCCGAGTTCAAGGGCGGCCTGCGCGTCACCACCCCCGAGGCCGCCGACGTGGTCCGGATGGTCCTGGTCGGCCAGGTCGGCCGGGAACTGGTGGGCCTCATCAACAACCACGGCCCGTTCGCGGTCGGCATGTCCGGTGAGGACGCGCAGCTCTTCACCGCCAAGCGCCGCTGGGCCGACGTCGACGGCGAGCAGGTCGACGTGGGCCGGGTCGGCGACGTCGCCTCGGTCAACACCGCCGCGGTCGACGACCTCATCGCCGCCGGGCGCATCCCCGTGGTCTCCACCGTCGCGCTCGACCACGACGGCATCCTCTACAACCTCAACGCCGACACGGCCGCCGCCGCGCTGGCCGAGGCGCTGGGCGCGCAGAAGCTCATCGTCCTCACCGACGTCGAGGGCCTGTACGAGAATTGGCCGGACAAGGACTCGCTGCTGCGGCAGATCTCCACCGACCGGCTCGCCGACATCCTCCCCTCCCTCCAGTCGGGCATGGTCCCGAAGATGGAGGCGTGCCTGCGGGCCGTCAAGGGCGGGGTCCCCCAGGCGCACGTCATCGACGGCCGGGTCCCGCACTCGACCCTGCTGGAGATCTTCACGACCGACGGCGTCGGCACCATGGTCCAGGAGGACGCATGACCTATTCGGAGCAGATCAAGGCCCGGTACGCCAAGGCGCTCATGGGCAACTACGGGCTCCCGCCCGTCGCGATCCGCGAGGGCTCGGGCTCCACGGTGACCGACGTCGACGGCAACGCCTACCTCGACATGATCGGCGGCATCGCCGTCTCCAGCCTGGGCCACAACCACCCCGCGCTGGTCGAGGCCGTGAGCGGCCAGGCCGCCCGGCTCGCGCACACCTCGAACCTCTTCCTCCACGAGAAGGAGGTCGAACTCGCCGAGAAGCTCCTGGAACTGTGGGGCAACCCCGGCCGGGTTTTCCTGTGCAACTCCGGGACCGAGGCCAACGAGGCCGCGCTCAAGCTCGCGATCCTCCACGGCAGCGCCACCGGCAAGGGCAAGATCGTCGCCACCGAGCACGGCTTCCACGGCCGCAGCCTCGGCGCGCTCTCCATCACCGGGAAGGCCGCCATCCGCGAGCCGTTCGGGCCCTTCGCCCGCGAGGTCGCCTTCGTGCCCTACGGCGACGCCGACGCGCTCAAGGCCGCCGTGGACGACACGGTCGCCGCCGTGTTCCTCGAACCCACCCAGGGCGAGACCGGCGTGGTCCCCGCCCCCGCCGGATACCTCAAGGCCGCACGGGAGATCACCGCCGCGAGCAACGCGCTGCTCATCCTCGACGAGATCCAGTCCGGCTTCGGCCGGACCGGCGCCTGGTTCGCCCACCACGCCGAGGGCGTCGTGCCCGACGCCGTGACCCTCGCGAAGGGCCTCGGCGGCGGCGTCCCCATCGGCGCGGTCCTCGCCACCGAGGCCACCGCCGCGCTCCTGACCCCCGGGACGCACGGCTCCACCTTCGGCGGCAACCCGATCGCGTGCGCGGCCTCCCTCGCCGTGATCGACACGATCGAGCGCGAGCACCTGTTCGACAACGTCCTCGCCCTCGGCGCGCACCTGGAGGCCCGGCTCACCGCCGACCCCCGCGTCACCGAGGTCCGCGGCCAGGCCCTGTGGCGCGGCATCGCGCTCACCGAGCCCGTCGCCGCCGACGCCGTCGCGCACCTCATCGGCCTCGGCGTCCTCGCCAACGCGCCCCGGCCCGACACGATCCGGATCGCGCCCCCGCTCACGATCTCGCGGTCCGAGATCGACCTGTTCTGCGACCAGCTCCTCGCGGCCCTCGACGCCGTCTGTCCCGCTCCCGGAGGACGACCGTGACCGTTCATCACCCAGCTCCGCTGAACCTGAAGCACTCAGCTCCGCTGAATCTGAAGCACTTCCTCAAGGACGACGACCTCACCCCCGCCCAGCAGGCCGAGGTACTCGACCTCGCCGCCAAGCTCAAGGCCGACCGCTACGCCTACCCCGCGCTCGCGGGACCCAAGTCCGTCGCGGTGATCTTCGAGAAGCCCTCCACCCGGACCCGGCTCTCCTTCGACGTCGGCATCGCCGAACTCGGCGGCCACTCCGTCGTCATCGACGCCCAGTCCACCCAGCTCGGCCGCGGCGAGACCGTCGCCGACACCGCCCGGGTCCTCTCCCGGTACGTCAGCGCCATCGTCATCCGCACCTTCGGCGACGACCGGATCGCCGAGCTCGCCGAGCACGCCACCGTCCCGGTCGTCAACGCGCTCACCGACGGCTGGCACCCCTGCCAGCTCCTCGCCGACCTCCAGACCATCGCCGAGCACAAGCCGCTCAAGGGCACGAGCATCGCCTACCTCGGCGACGCCGCGTTCAACATGGGCAACTCGACCGTGATCGCCTCCTCCCTCGCCGGCATGCACGTGCGCATCGGCGCCCCCGAGGGCTACCAGCCCGCCGCCGAAGTCCTGGAGCGCGCCGCGCGCATCAACGCCGCCACCGGCGGCTCGGTCACCGTCACCGCCGACCCGGTCGAAGCGGTCGCCGGCGCCGACGTCGTCTCCACCGACGCCTGGGTCTCGATGGGCATGGCCGACAGCGCGAAGCGCTTCGGCGACCTCCGCGCCTACCAGCTCAACGCCGACCTCCTCGCGCACGCCGCCGCCGACGCGATCGTCCTCCACTGCCTCCCCGCCCACCGCGGCGAGGAGATCACCGACGAGGTGATCGACGGCCCGCACTCGCGCGTGTTCGACCAGGCCGAGAACCGGCTGCACGCCCAGAAGGCCCTCCTGGCCTGGCTCCTGAAGGAGTCCGCGTGAATCAGCCGACCACGAAGGCCGCCCGGCAGGCGCGCATCGTCGAGCTCATCTCGACGCGCTCCATCCGCTCCCAGACCGAGCTCGCCGGGCTCCTCGCCGACGACCGGATCGAGGCCACCCAGGCCACGCTCTCGCGCGACCTCGAAGAGCTCGGCGCCGTCAAGGTCCGCGGCACCGACGGCGGCTCCGCCGTCTACTCGATCTTCGCGGAGGGCGAACGGCCCCTGCGCGACGCCGAAGGCGCCCCCGACCGCCTCCAGCGGCTCCTGCGCGAACTCCTCGTCGGCGCCGACCACTCGGCGAACATGGCCGTCCTGCGCGTCCCGCCCGGCGCGGCCCAGTACCTCGCCAGCGCGATCGACCGCTCCGGCCTCGCCGACGTCATCGGCACGATCGCCGGCGACGACACCATCGCCGTGATCGCCCGCGACGGCGTCACCGGGAAGCACGTCGCGGACCAGATGCTCAACTGGGCCGGCCAGGGCCCGGACCCCTACAACGCCACCATCGACGCCATGCACCTTAAAGGAACCAAGGAGAACCAGAAATGACCGAGAAGGTAGTGCTCGCCTACTCCGGCGGCCTCGACACGTCCGTCGCGATCCCGTACCTGGCCGAGCAGCTGAACGCCGAAGTGATCGCCGTGGCCATCGACGTCGGCCAGAACGGCGAGGACATGGAGGTCATCAAGCAGCGGGCCCTCGGCTGCGGCGCCGTCGCCGCCGAGATCGTGGACGCCCGCGAGGAGTTCGCCGCCGACTACTGCTTCCCCGCGGTGGCCGCGAACGCCCTCTACATGGACCGCTACCCGCTCGTCTCCGCGCTCTCGCGGCCGCTCATCGTGAAGCACCTCGTGGCCGCCGCCGAGAAGCACGGCGCCACGATCGTCTCCCACGGCTGCACCGGCAAGGGCAACGACCAGGTCCGGTTCGAGGCCGGCCTCGCCGCCCTCGCCCCGCACCTCAAGGTGGTCGCCCCCGCCCGCGACTTCGCCTGGACCCGGGACAAGGCCATCGCGTTCGCCGAGGAGAAGAGCCTCCCGATCGACGTGACCAAGAAGTCCCCGTACTCGATCGACCAGAACCTGTGGGGCCGCGCCGTCGAGACCGGCTTCCTGGAGGACATCTGGAACGGCCCCATCGAGGACATCTACGACTACACGAAGAACCCGGCCGAGGAGCGCGAGCCCGACGAGGTCGTCATCACCTTCGTCTCCGGCAAGCCCGTGGCCCTCGACGGCGTCGAGAAGTCCGCGTTCGAACTCATCAAGGAGCTCAACGACCGGGCCGGCGCCCAGGGCATCGGCCGGATCGACATGGTCGAGGACCGGCTCGTCGGCATCAAGTCCCGCGAGGTCTACGAGTCCCCGGCCGGCATCACGCTGATCGCCGCGCACATGGAGCTCGAGAACGTCACCATCGAGCGCGAGCAGGCCCGGTTCAAGCGCACCGTCGACCAGCGGTGGGGCGAGCTCGTGTACGACGGGCTCTGGTTCTCCCCGCTCAAGGACAGCCTGGAGGCGTTCATCGGCGACGTGCAGACCCACGTCACCGGCGAGGTCCGGCTGACCCTGCACGCGGGCAAGGCCACCGTCACCGGCCGGCGCTCCGAGACCAGCCTGTACGACTTCGACCTCGCCACCTACGACGAGGGCGACGCCTTCGACCAGTCGAACGCGCGCGGCTTCGTCGAGCTGTGGAGCCTGCCGGCCAAGCTCGCCGCCGCCCGGAACGAGCGGATCAAGACCGAGGCCGCGTAATGGCGAAACTGTGGGGAGGCCGCTTCACCGGCGGCCCCGCCGCGGCCCTCGAGGCCCTGAACGCCTCGATCGGCTTCGACTGGCGGCTCGCACCGTACGACCTGAAGGCGTCCAAAGCCCATGCGCGCGTGCTCAACCGCGCCGGGCTGCTCACCGCCGACGAGCTGGCGCGGATGCTCGACGCGCTCGACGCCCTCGGCGAGGACGTCGCGGACGGGACCTTCACCGGAACGATCGCGGACGAGGACGTGCACACCGCGCTCGAACGCGGGCTCGTGGAGCGCCTCGGCGACCTCGGCGGGAAGCTCCGCGCCGGACGCAGCCGCAACGACCAGATCGCGACCGACCTGCGCCTGTACTGCCGCGACCACGCCCGGGGCCTCGCCGCCGACGTGACCGCGCTGGTGGACGCGCTGGCCGTGCAGGCCGCCGACCTGCTCGACGCCCCGGCGCCGGGCATGACGCACCTCCAGCACGCGCAGCCGGTCACCTTGGGGCACCAGCTGCTCGCGCACGCCCAGGGACTCCTGCGGGACCTGGACCGGTTGCGGGACTGGGACAAGCGGGCCGCGGTGTCGCCGCTGGGCTCGGGTGCGCTCTCGGGCTCCTCGCTGCCGCTCGACCCGGTCGCCGTGGCCGAGGAGCTGGGCTTCGACGCGCCCGCGGCGAACTCGATGGACGGCGTCTCCGACCGCGACTTCGCGGTCGAGCTGCTGTTCGTGTGCTCGATGATCGGCGTGCACCTCTCCCGCCTGGGGGAGGAGGTCATCCTCTGGTCGAGCCAGGAGTTCGGCTGGGTGACGCTCGACGACGCGTTCTCGACCGGCTCGTCGATCATGCCGCAGAAGAAGAACCCGGACGTGGCCGAGCTGGCCCGGGGCAAGTCGGGGCGCCTGGTCGGCAACCTGACCGCGCTCCTGGTGACGCTCAAGGGCCTGCCGTTCACGTACAACAAGGACCTCCAGGAGGACAAGGAGCCGGTCTTCGACTCCCTGGACAACCTGGCGCTGCTGCTGCCCGCGGTGACCGGCATGGTCGCCACGATGCGGTTCAACACGGAGGTGCCGCGCGCCTCGGCGCCGACGGGGTTCAGCCTTGCCACGGAGATCGCGGACTGGCTGGTGCGCAAGGGGATCCCGTTCCGCTCGGCGCACGAGATCTCCGGCGCCTGCGTGGCCCACTGCGAGGCGCGGGGGATCGAGCTGCACGAGATCGACGACGCCGACCTGGCGGGGATCTCGGCGCACCTGGACCCGTCGGTGAAGGCGGTGCTCGACGTCGACGGGGCCCTCGCGGGCCGCACGACCCCGGGCTCGACCGGGCCGAAGGCCGTGGCCGACCAGCTCGCGCAGGTGCGCGAGCAGATCGCCGCCTGGCAGACCTGGTCCGCTTAACACGAAGACGGCAGCGGCCCGCGCATCGCGCGGGCCGCTGCCGTCTTCTCTCCACCCGCATCGCAGGTGAACGCCGCTAGACCTCTTTGGAGAGGCGGCGCAGCCGCACGCTCGTGATGACGGTGAGCAGGCCCCAGACGATCGCGAAGAACCCGATGGTGACCACGAGCGCGATGGCGCCTTCGCCGGGCTTGACGAGCAGCAGGATGCCGAGGACGACCGCGGCGATGCCGGAGAGGAGGAACAGCCAGCGGCCGCCCGCGTCCCCGGTGAGGCCGAAGCCGTTCACGATCGAGCCGATGCCGGTGACGATGGCCCAGAACGCGATGACGTACAGCAGCGCGAGCGCGGAGATGCCCGGCCAGATGAGCGCGATGAGGCCGGCGACGACGCCGAGGACGCCCATGAAGATGAGGAAGCCGCGGCCGGTGCTCCGCCGCATGCCCATGGCGATCGCGGTGATGCCGTCGACGACGGCGTACGCGCCGAACAGGATCACGAGCGCGATGAGCGTGATCCCGGGCCAGAACACGGCCAGGACCCCGAACACGATCGTGAAGATCCCGCGCACCAGGACCCAGGCCCAGTTCTTGGCGAGCAGTTCCAGCATCGCAATCACCCCGTTCCACCTGTGAAAACGCCTTGATTCCCGACGCTAGTCCGATCCGGGACCCCCGGTGCCGCTTCCGTGGAAACGGGCGGCGCGGGGCGATCCAGGCTCGCGTTCAACAATTGTTGTACACTGGGGGGATGGCGATAGGTTTCCGTCCCACGGATGACGACGAGCGGATCATCCAGGGCTTCAAGCGCGAAGGCGAGAGCACTTCGGACGTGCTCCGGCGCGGGCTGCGCAGCCTCGAACGGCTCGCGTGGGAGGAGGAGGCCCGCGCCGACATGGCCCGGCTCGCCCTCGAAGACCTCTCCGGCGAGCCCGACGAGTGGGAGTACGACGAGCACGGCGACGTCCGCGTCGTCGGCACCGACATCGTCGTCCCGGCCCGGAAGGACCGCGAGCGGTGATCCGCGGTGCGGTCTACCCAGTCGACCTCGGCGAGGCCAAGCGCGGGCACGAGCAGCGGGGCCGGCGCCTGGGCCTGGTGCTCAGCGCGCACCAGGAGCGCTGGAGCACCGTGACCGTGGTCCCGACCTCCACGAGCGCGCAGGCGTCCGCGTTCCGTCCCGAAGCGACCGTGGCGGGCCGCCCCACGCGGCTGCTCGTCGACCAGATGCGGACCGTGGACACCCGCTACGTGGTGGGCGACCTCGTGGACTTCCTCAACCGCGAGGACATGGAGCAGATCGAGTACGCCGTGGTCCGCTACCTGGGCCTCATGGGCTGAGACGCGCGCAAGGGCCCCGGCGCATCGCGCCGGGGCCCTGCTGTTTCCTGGTTCAGACCTTGGCGGGTGCCCGGGTCGGTTCGGGGTCGGGTTCGACGGTGACGTGGGGGAGGGCCCGGTCGAGCCACTTGGGCATCCACCAGGCGGCGCGGCCCATGACCTTCATGATCGCCGGGACCAGGAGGACCCGGATGACGAAGGCGTCGATGAAGATCGCGGCGGCCATGCCGACGCCGAACTGCTGGAGCAGGCGCGACTCGCTGAAGGCGAACGCGCCGAACACGGCGATCATGATCGCGGCCGCGGCGGTGACGACCCCGCCGGTGGAGGCCAGGCCCTTGCGCACCGCCTCGGTGGCGTCGCCGGTCCGCACCCACTCCTCCCGCATGCGGGACATGAGGAACACCTCGTAGTCCATCGACAGCCCGAAGATGATCGCGAACGACATGACCGGCACGAACGCCTCGATCGGGCCGGGCTCGGCGCCGAGCGCCCCGTTCTGGAACATCCACGTCACCAGGCCCAGGCTCGCGCCGATGGTGAGCAGGTTGAGGATCGCGGCCTTGACGGGGATGAGGATCGACCGGAACACCACCATGAGCAGCAGCATCGACAGGCCCACCACGAGGACGAGGAACAGCGGCGCCCGCTGCTCGATGATGTCGCTGAAGTCGATCGCGGCGGCGGTCGCGCCGCCCACGAGCTGGTCGCCCGGGGCGTCGTCGAGGACGTCGCCGCGCAGTTCGTGCACGAGGTCCACGGTGGCCTCGTCGCTGGGGCCGCCGGTGCCGACCACCGTGGACATCCACAGGCCGTCGCCGATCGGGAACGCGGGGGAGACGGAGTCGACGCTGTCGAGGCCGTCGATCGCCTCGTACGCGGCCCGCGCCTCGGCCTCGGTGCCGTCGGTGACGACCATGAGCGGGCCGTTGTAGCCCGGCCCGAAGCCCTCGGAGAGCATGTCGTAGGCGCGGCGGCTCTGGAGCTCCTCGGACTCGGTGCCCGCGTCGGCGAAACCGAGCCGGATGCCCGTCAGCGGCGCCGACAGCGCCACCAGGCCCACCGTCACCAGGACGATCGCGAGCCACGCCCGCTTCTCGACCAGCCGCGACCACGCGTTCCAGCGCCGCCCGGGCACGCCCTTGGCCTTCGCCGCATGCTTGCGCACCCGCCGCTCGATCCGCTTGCCGAACAGCGCGAGCAGCGCCGGCAGCAGCGTCACCGACGCGGCCATCGTCACCAGCACCACGAGCGCCACCGCGATCGAGACCGATTGCAGCGCACCGAGGCCGAGCGCGTACAGGCCGATGAGCGCCACGATGACCACGGACCCGGCGAACAGGACGGACCGGCCCGCGGTGTCGAGGGCGGTCGCCGCCGCGTCTCGGCGGGTCGCGCCGCCCAGCAGCTCGGAGCGGAACCGCGCGAAGATGAGGAGCGCGTAGTCGACGCCCACGCCGAGGCCCACGAGGAACAGGATCGGCGTCAGGTACGTCGGCAGCGTCGTCACGTGGGACACGAGCTGCGCCAGGCAGAACGTGGTGCCCACCGCGAACACCGCGGTGATGAGCGGCAGGCTCGCGGCCAGGAACGACCCGAACATGAGCACCAGGATCACCAGTGCCGCGAGGATCCCGACGCCCTCGGCGGCACCGCCGCCGCCCTCCTCTGCCTCGCGGACCGGGTCGCCGCCGAGCGCGACGTCGAGGCCGTCCCCGCTCGCGTCCTCGGCCAGCGGCAGCAGCCCGGCGGCCTGCTCGGTGGTCCCGTCGAACACGGCGGTCGCGACCCCGACGGTGCCGTCCCCGCTGATCGCGCCGGGCTCGGTGAACGGGTCGGAGACGTCGCCGACGCCGGGCATCGCGGCGATCTCGGCGAGCAGTGCCGCGACGCGGTCCTGCTCGGCCGCGACCGAATCCGCGGCGAACACGACGTCCACGGTCACCCGGTCCGCGTCGGGGGCGCGGTCGGCGAGGAGGTCGGACAGCTCCTGGGACTCGGTCCCGGGCATCGAGTACTCGTCGTCGAACGCGGAGCCGATCGCGGCGGCGGCCCCGATCGAGCCGGCGAACACGAGCACCCACAGCAGGAGTGCGACGAGGGGCCGGCGCTGGGTCCGGTCGGACAGGCGCGCCATGCGCGAGCGGGCGGGGGCGAGGTCTGGTTCCATACCGGCGACTCTCCCGAAGTCCCCGCCCGGGCGCATCGGCCCGGCAGCGGCTTTCGCGCTACGCCCCCGGGATCACGCCGGGGCCGGGCCGTACCTCCCCGGTCGCATCACTGCCCGTCGGTCCAGGTCGGCCGGACCAGCCCGGCCTCGTACGCGGTCACCACCAGCTGCGCCCGGTCCCGCGCGGCCAGCTTCGACATGATGCGGCTGACGTGCGTCTTCGCGGTCGCGGGGGACAGGAACAGCGCCCCGGCGATCTCGTCGTTGCTCATGCCCGTCGCCACGAGCTTGAGGACCTCGGTCTCGCGCTCGGTCAGCGCGCCGAGCCGCGAGCTCGGTTCGGGCCGCGCGACCCGCCCGGCGAACTCGGCGATGAGCCGCCGCGTCACCTTCGGCGAGATGAGCGCCTCCCCGGCCGCGACCACCCGGATCGCGTGGATGAGCTCGTCGGGGTCGGTGTCCTTGACGAGGAACCCGCTCGCCCCGGCCCGCAGGGCCCGGTACACGTAGTCGTCCTCGTCGAACGTGGTCAGGATGACGACCTTGACGCCGTCGAGCTTCGGGTCGCGCCCGATCCGCTCGGTGGCCTCCAGGCCGTCCATGCGCGGCATCCGGATGTCCATGAGCACCACGTCGGGGCGCCTGCTGCGCACCAGCTCCAGCGCGTCGGCGCCGTCGCCCGCCTCGCCGACCAGCTCGATGTCCTCCTCGTCGCCGAGGATCGACGCGAACCCGGCCCGCACCAGCCGCTGGTCGTCGACGAGCATCACCCGGATCACTTCGGCACCTCCATCGGCCACGCGGCCTCCACGGTGAAGCCGCCGTCCTCGCGCGGCCCCGCGTTGAAGGTACCGCCGAGCCCTTCGGCCCGCTCGCGCATCCCCGTGAGCCCGTTCCCCTCCGCATTGGCGCCCTTGGCATCGCCGACGCCGTCGTCGGTCACCGCGACCGCCAGCGTCGTGGTCCCGATGACGACCTTCACCCGCACCCGCGAGGCCCGCGCGTGCCGCAGCACGTTCGTCAGCGCCTCCTGCACCACCCGGTACGCGGCCGCGTCGACGGCCACCGGCAGCTCCGCGTGCCCGTCGACCCGCAGCTCCACCTCCAGGCCGGACGCCCGCGCCGCGTCCACGAGGGACGGCAGCTGGTCGAGGCTCGGCCCCGGCCCGGTCGGCGAGTCCGCCCCGGCCTCGCGCAGCACCCCGACCATCGCCCGCAGCTCCCGCAGCGACTGCCGGCTCGTCTCCGCGACCACCTCCAGCACGCCCTCGGCCCGGTACTCGGGGTCCTTGCGGAGCTTCCGGAGCGCGGCCGCGGTCTGCACGTTGATGAGCGAGAGGTGGTGCCCGACCGCGTCGTGCAGCTCCCGGGCGATCCTGATCCGCTCCTCGGCCACGCTGCGCCGCTGCGCCTCCGCGAGCGCCACCCGCGTCTCCGCCCGGTAGCGCCGGTAGTGCGCGACCACGGCGCCGATCGCGGGGACGGCGACGATCCAGCCGCCGAGCATGATCGTCTCGCTCTGCGATATGTGCGCGAAGTTCGCGATCACCTCGGAGACCACGATGATGGCGAACGTGCTCGCCGCGATCACCGACGCCGCGACCAGCCGCCCCATCGCCGCGAGCGTGTACAGGGAGATCACGAACGCCGACATCATCGGCCCGTCCGTGGACGACGCCGGGTAGTACACGAGCGTCGCCGCCAGGATCACCAGTGTGACCGCGAGCGGGAACGCCGAGCGGAAGAACAGCGCCACGATCGAGACGGCCATCATGATCCAGCCGAGGTCCTCGTTCAGCCCCTGCACGTCCCGCATCCGCAGCTCCCACTGCACGAGCGTCCAGGAGATGACCACGACCGCGTTGACCGACCCCACGACGAGGTCCATCGGCCGGAACAGGGAACTGAGCTTCACGTCCACAGCGTAGGCGGCGCGCCCGGCCGGTGCCGGGCGCGCCGCCGCGTCACAGGGTTACGAGGTCACTTGGTGAGCCCGGCGCGGCGCAGCGCCTCGGCCATCGCGCTCTGCGGCGCGGCCTGCTGGCCGCCCTTCTGGCGCGGCTGCTGGCGCCCGCCGCCCTTGCCGCCCTTCCGGTCCTGGCCGCCGCCGCCCTGGCGGCGCTGGCCTTGGCCCTGGCCGCCACCGGACTCCGGCTCGTCGTCGAGGCGCATGGTCAGCGAGATCCGCTGCCGGGCGAGGTCGACGGACACGACCTTGACCTTGACCACGTCGCCGGGCTTGACGATCTCGCGCGGGTCCTCGACGTACCGGTTGGCGAGCGCCGAGATGTGCACGAGGCCGTCCTGGTGCACGCCGATGTCGACGAACGCGCCGAACGCGGCGACGTTCGTCACCGCCCCTTCGAGGAGCATCCCGGGCTTGAGGTCGCCGACCTTCTCGACGCCCTCCTTGAACGCGGCGGCCTTGAACTCCGGCCGCGGGTCGCGCCCGGGCTTCTCCAGCTCGGCGAGGATGTCGGTGACGGTGGGCACGCCGAAGCGGTCGTCGGCGAAGTCGCCGGGCCGGAGCCCCCGCAGGGTCTTCGCGTCGCCGACGATCCCGGCGACGGTGGCGCCGGTGGCCGCGATGATCCGCTCGACCACCGGGTACGCCTCGGGGTGCACGGAGGAGACGTCGAGCGGGTTGTCCCCGCCCGGCACCCGCAGGAACCCGGCGGCCTGCTCGAACGCCTTGGGGCCCAAGCGGGGCACGCTCAGCAGCGCCTTGCGGTCGGGGAAGCGCCCGTGCTCGTCGCGGTAGGCCACGATGTTCCCGGCCACCGACTCGCTCAGGCCCGACACCTGCGACAGCAGCGGCACCGAGGCCGTGTTCAGGTCGACGCCGACGGCGTTCACGGCGTCCTCGACGACCGCTTCGAGCGAGCGCGTGAGCTTGGCCTCGGTGAGGTCATGCTGGTACTGGCCGACGCCGATGTGCTTGGGCTCGATCTTGACGAGCTCGGCGAGCGGGTCCTGGAGGCGCCGGGCGATCGAGACGGCGCCGCGCAGCGACACGTCCATGCCCGGGAGCTCCTTGGAGGCGTAGGCCGACGCCGAGTAGATCGAGGCGCCGGCCTCGGAGACGACGATCTTGGAGATCTCGGCCACGCCCGCGAACGCCTTGACGAGGTCGGTCGCGAGCCGGTCGGTCTCGCGCGAGGCGGTGCCGTTGCCGATGGCGATGAGCTGCACGCCGTGCTTCTTGACCAGGGCCCCGAGGACGGCGAGCGCGTCGTCCCAGCGGTTCTGCGGCTGGTGCGGGTAGATCGCGGTGGTGTCGAGGACCTTGCCGGTGGCGTCGACCACGGCTACCTTGACGCCGGTCCGGTAGCCCGGGTCCAGGCCCATGACGGCCTTCGGTCCGGCCGGGGCCGCGAGCAGCAGGTCCTTCAGGTTCGCGGCGAAGACCCGGACGGCCTCGTCCTCGGCCTGCTGCCACAGGCGCATCCGCAGGTCCACGCCGAGCTTGACGAGGATGCGGGTGCGCCAGGCCCACGAGACGGTCTTGGCGAGCCACGCGTCGGCGGGCCGGCCCTCGTCCCTGATCCGGAACTTCGCGGCGATGACGCCTTCGCAGTCGGCGCCCTCGACCTCGGTCTCGCCCGGTTCCAGCGACAGCGAGAGCGCCTCCTCCTTCTCGCCGCGGAAGAGCGCGAGCACCCGGTGGGAGGGGAGCGTGGTGAAGGTCTCGGCGAAGTCGAAGTAGTCCGAGAACTTCGCGCCCTTCTCCTCGGCCCCGTCGCGGACCTTCGCGACGACCCTGCCCTTGTGCCACATGCGTTCGCGCAGGTCGCCGATGAGGTCGGCGTCCTCGGAGAAGCGCTCGGTGAGGATCGCGCGGGCCCCGGCGAGCGCGGCGGCCGCGTCGGCCACCTCCTGCTCCGGGTTCAGGAACGCCGCGGCAGCGGTCTCCGGGTCCTGTGAGGGATCACTCAGCAGGAGTTCGGCGAGCGGTTCCAGGCCCGCCTCGCGGGCGATCTGGGCCTTGGTGCGGCGCTTGACCTTGAAGGGCGCGTACAGGTCTTCGAGGCGGGCCTTCGTGTCGGCGGCGTCGATCTGCGCGGCCAGCGCGTCGGTGAGCTTGCCCTGCTCGGCGATCGATTCGAGCACCGCCTTGCGCCGGGCCTCCAGCTCCCGCAGGTACCCCAGGCGCTCTTCGAGGGAGCGGAGCTGCTCGTCATCGAGGCCCCCGGTGGCCTCCTTGCGGTACCGGGCGATGAACGGGACGGTGGAGCCGTCGTCGAGGAGCGCGACGGCCGAGCGGACTTGGTGGGCGCCGACCGAGAGTTCTTCGGCGATGCGTTGATCGATAGCTTGAGCCACGGGAGGATTCTGCCAGAGCGCTGCGACAACGCGGTCCGAAGCCGGAAGCCCCGACCCCCCGGTGGACGCTTCCCACGGCGTTGGGTAAAGTTCTATCCCGTCGCCAGGGAATGCGAAATACCTGGAAGACATGCGGACGTAGCGCAGTTGGTAGCGCGACACCTTGCCAAGGTGTAGGTCGCCGGTTCGATCCCGGTCGTCCGCTCGGAGCTCGAAAGAGCGCTATCCCGGACGATTAGCTCAGCGGGAGAGCACTCCCCTGACACGGGAGAGGTCACTGGTTCAATCCCAGTATCGTCCACCACGCTTTATCGCGGTGGGTTGTCCGAGTGGTTAGGTAACGGCCTGCAAAGCCGTGCACACGGGTTCGAATCCCGTACCCACCTCCACGCATTCTCGAATACAGGCCGCATAGGTTGCTATGCGGCCTTGTTTCGTTCCCTGGCAATTCCCCTTGAATGAATCAGCGCGGCGGCCGCATTCGCCTCCGCCTTCCGGCACGGTCCCATCCAGTGGTCTGCCCCATCCAGTGGTCCGCCCGTCTCGGTTGAACCGATTCAATGACGCGGCCATCGACCTGCTTCGAAGCCATGCCGTCCCTTGAGGACTCCTGACCTGGTGCTCTGCTGCACTGCAACGACAATCGCGTCAGTCCGCGATGGACTCCGGCTCACCGCCGCTCGCGTGCCGCATTCGTCCGATTACTCCCTGGTCATGGGCCCCTGACATCGCCTCGCGTCCCGTGTTGACGGGAGGGTGATCGTTAACTATTGTGTCAATCACGTTTGAATCCTTTCAAAACTGTTGGACCCTCGCGCCGCCCTCCGGCGGCACCCCTTTCGGGCGAACCTGCGACGGCCGCCCGAGCGCATCGATGGAGATGTGGAGCACGCGCATGACGACACTGGACACCCCTCGCGGTCCGGCGGCGCCCGAGCGGACGGCCCGCGACGGCTCGCGGACCGAGCGCTGGTACGGCCGCCTCGACGCCATAGCGTTCGTCGGCGCGCTCAACCTCCTCGTGATCGCCTTCACCCTGGCGGGCGGGATCGTCCTCGGCTGGGCCCCCGCGCTCGCGGCCGCCGCCGCGTGCAGCCGGACCCGCCTGCGCGGCGACACGCAGCGCCTCGTGCGCGAATTCGCCTCCCGGTGGCGGCGCCGCTTCGTCCACGCCAACCTCCTCGCGGCGCCCTCCGCGGTCGCGCTCGCCCTCCTGGGCTGGAACCTCGCCGCCGCCGAGACCCGCTGGCTCCAGGCCGCCCTCGCCGCGGCCGGCGCGGTCTGCCTCGCGCACCTGCTCATCGCGGTGGCCATGGACGCCCACTACGACCTGCGCCGCGGCCGGTGCCTGCGCCTGTCCTGGGCGTTCCTCACCAGGTTCCCCGGCGCGCCGCTCCTCCTCATCGCCACCACCGCGCTCGTCGCGGCCGTCACGGGACTCGTGCCCGGGCTGGCGCCGGTGCTCTCGATCGGCGTGTGGATCCACCTGTGCACCGCGCTGTGCCTCTCCTTCTTCGCCGCCAACGACCGGAACCTCCCGGCCTGACCTCCGCTGCCGGCGCCGGCGGACCGACCACCGAAATCCCCTTCCGAAAGGACCCCCATGTTCGAAAGCAAGCGCATACCCCTGGCGCTGGCCGCCGCGGCGAGCCTCGCACTGACCGCCGCGTGCTCCGACGGCGGCGAAGGCTCCGGCGAGCCGCTGGAGTCGCTGACCATCATGGCGCCCTTCTTCTCCGCGGTCCCGCCGGAGGAGGACGACCCGATCGACGAGGCGCTCAGCGAACTCGCCGGACTCGACCTCAGCGTCCAGTGGGTCCCCAACACCGACTACGGCAGCAAGACCAACACGGTCCTCGCCGGGGACGACATCCCCGACGTCATGGTCATCCAGGGCAAGGACCAGTCCTTCGTCCAGACCGCCGAGGCCGGCGGCTTCTGGGACCTCACCGACCACCTCGCCTCCGGCGACTACCCGAACCTCGTCACCGAGAACGCGCAGGTCCAGGAGGCGTCCAGCGTCAACGGCAAGGTCTACGGCGTCTACCGGGCGCGCGACGTCATCCGCACCAGCGTGATCCTGCGCCAGGACTGGCTCGACAACCTCGGCCTGGCCGCGCCCGAGACCACCGCCGACCTCGCCGAGATCGCCCGCGCCTTCACCGAGGACGACCCCGACGGCAACGGCCAGGACGACACCTACGGCCTCATCAACCCGGCCTGGAGCGGCATCGGCAACGGCAGCCCCTACGACGCCATCGAGACCTGGTACGGCGCCGGCAACCTGTGGCGCGACGAGGGCGGCGAACTCGCCCCCGCGTTCACCTCCGACGAATGGCTCCAGGCGCTCCAGTACGAGCGCGACCTGGTCTCGGGCGGCTACGTCAACCCCGACTACGCCACCATGGACCCGGCCACCTGGAACGAGCCCTTCCTCAACGGCAAGGGCGGCATCATCATCGACGTGCAGTCCCGCGCGGTCGAGCTCGCCAAGCTGTTCAAGGAGCAGGACCCCGAGACCTACGACCGGTACGTCGCGCTGGTCGGCCAGCTCGACGGCCCGAACGGCACCTACGCGCTGCCGACCGCCGGGTACTCCGGGTTCCTCGCGATCCCGCGCTCGGGCGTCCAGAACGAGGACCAGCTCGAGCAGGTGCTCACCGCGCTCAACGAGCTGAACACCACCGAGGCGCAGAACCTCATGAACCACGGCATCGAAGGGGACAACTACTCGGTCGTCGACGGCGAGGCCGTCTTCGACCCCGCGAAGCAGGACTTCACCGACCAGGTCACGGGCGCCTGGGCGCAGCTCGGCACCAACCTCGCCGGGTACAACGCCTACCCGATCCAGCAGGAGACCGAGTTCGACCAGGCGCTCAACCAGCTCCGGCTCGACCTCCAGGCCGAGGACGTCGCCAACGCGGTCTACAACCCGGCGGCCGCGCTCGTGTCCCCGACCTACACCACCAGCGGGGCCCAGCTCGACACGATCATCGCCGACGCCCGCATCCAGTACATCGCCGGGCAGATCGACGACGCCGGACTCCAGGCGGCCATCGAGACGTGGCGGTCCAGCGGCGGCGACCAGGTCGTCGAGGAGATGAACGACCTGTACGCCGACCTGAACTGACCCGCGCGGGGCCGGCCCCACCGCGGCCGGCCCCGCCCCTGGCCCCCACCCCTCAAGCCCCCCAAGGAGACTGCGATGACGACCGCACTCGCGGCCGACCCCGAGCCCCCGCGCCCGCGGCCCCGCTCGCGCCCGCAGCGCCTGCGCCGCGACGCGGTGCGCTACCGCTGGCTGCTCCTGCTCATGCTCCCCGGCGCCCTCTACTTCGCGCTGTTCCGCTTCTGGCCCATGTACGGGGCCCGGATCGCGTTCAAGAACTACATCCCCTTCCTCGGCATCGACGGCAGCGAATGGGTCGGCCTCGACCACTTCCAGGCGTTCCTGTCCAACCCCGACTTCACCCGGCTCCTCGCGAACACGCTCATCGTGGCCGCCCTCAGCCTGTTCATCGCCTTCCCGCTCACCATCGTGCTCGCGCTGCTGCTCAACGAACTGCGGCTCCAGATCCTCAAGCGCACGGTGCAGACCCTCGTCTACATCCCGCACTTCCTGTCGTGGACCGTCGTCGTCTCGATCACCGCGCTGCTCTTCGCGATCGGCACCGGCCCCCTGTGGACGTTCCTCTCCGACCTGTTCGGCACCGACGCGAACATGCTCGCCGACCCCGACTGGTTCCGCCCGCTCATCCTCATGCAGATGGTCTGGAAGGACACCGGCTGGGGCACGATCATCTTCCTCGCGGCCCTCGCCGGGGTCGACCAGGAGCAGTACGAGGCCGCGGTCATCGACGGGGCCGGGCGCTGGCAGCGGGTCCGGAACATCACCATCCCCTCGATCATGCCCACGATCGTGGTCCTGCTCATCCTCCACACCGGACAGATCCTGAACACCGGCTTCGAGCAGATCTACCTGATGTCGAACTCGCTCAACCGGACCGTGGCCGACGTGTTCGACACGTACGTCTACTTCGCCGGCATCGAGCAGGGCGCCTACAGCTACTCCACGGCCGTCGGCCTGTTCAAGGCCCTCGTCGGCCTCGTGCTCATCTTCGGCACCAACTGGCTCGCCAAGCGCTTCAACCAGCAGGGGATCTTCTGATGTCCACCTCCCACCAGCGGTTCAACACCCGCGCGGGCCGCGCGTTCGACGTCCTCAACGTCGCGCTCCTCACCGGGGTAGGCCTGCTCGCGATCCTGCCGTTCCTGTACGTCCTCGCCGGGTCCTTCGCCACCGAACTGGAGATCACCACCCGGCCGTTCTTCCTGTGGCCCGAGGAGATCACCACGAGCTCGTACCGCTCGATCCTGTCCTCGGACGTGTTCGTGCGGGCCTTCGCCACCACCGTCGTCGTCACCTTCGTCGGCACGCTCGTCCAGCTCGGCCTGACCGCGCTCATGGCGTACCCGCTCGCGAAGGCCGACCTCCCCGGGCGCCGCACCGTGCTCGCCCTGGTCGTCTTCACGATGGTCTTCAGCGCCGGCATGATCCCGACCTTCCTCGTGGTCAAGGACCTCGGCCTGCTCGACACCTACTGGGCGCTCATCCTGCCCATGGCGATCAACCCGTTCAGCCTCATCATCATCAAGAACTTCTTCCAGCAGCTCCCGCCGGAGCTGGAGGAGTCCGCGAAGATCGACGGCGCCAACGAGCTCCAGGTGCTCCGCCACGTGGTCCTGCCGCTGTCCAAGCCCGTACTCGCCACGTTCGCGCTGTTCTACGCCGTCGGCATCTGGAACGACTACCTCTCGCCGCTCCTCTACCTCAGCGACACCAGCAAGTGGACGCTCCAGATGATCCTGCGGCAGGTCACCGCCGCCGCCTCGCTCTCGGCGGACGAGATGGCGACCGACGTGCCGCCGCCCGCCCAGGGCATCAAGTTCGCGGTGGTCGTCATCGCGACCATCCCGGTGCTCCTGGCGTACCCGTTCCTCCAGAAGCACTTCGCGAAGGGCATGCTCATCGGGAGTGTGAAGGGCTGATGACGATCCACCTCGCCGGCGACTCCACCGTCGCCCCCACCGACGGGGGCGCCACCGCGGGCCGCCCCGACCTGCCGCTCCTGGGCTGGGGCGACGAACTGCGCCGGTTCACCGCCGAAGCCGTAGCCAACCGCGCGGTCGGCGGCGCCACCACCCGGTCGTTCCGCGACGAGGGCCACTGGGACCGCATCGCCGCCGAGCTGCGACCCGGCGACACCGTCGTGATCCAGTTCGGGCACAACGACCAGAAGGAGCCCGTGGACCTCGCCGCCGCGGGCGGCTACCGCGACCGCCTCGCCGTGTACACCGCCGAGACCCGCGCCGCCGGGGCGCGCCCGGTCCTCGCCACGAGCGTCGAGCGCCGCCTCTTCGACGACGAAGGGGCCCTGCGGTACTCGCACGGACCCTACCCGGACGCCGTACGCGCGCTCAGCCGCGAACTCGACGTGCCGGTCATCGACCTCAACGCCTTCACCCGCTGGCTCTACACGTACCTCGGCGAGGCCGGCTCGGCCGCGCTGTTCGTCCACGGCGCCGCCGCCGCGCGCGGCATCCTGGTCGACGCGGCCCTCGCGAACGACAACACCCACTACACGACCGCGGGCGCCGCGGCCGTCGCCCGCTTTGTGGCCGAACGGCTCGACGCGATCCGCGGCGTCGGCGCCGACCTCGCGCCCCTCGGCAAGTGGACCTTGCAGCCGTGACCGCCTACCGCCCCACGTCGTCAAACGCGGCCCGGAGGGGTCGTTCGAAGTCGACGGCCTCACCCGCTTCACGTTCCATGGCCCGCTCGGCTTGGGCCGCATCGAATGCCGCCAGACGTTCCCGCTCGTCTCCCACTACCGCGACCCCGAGGTGACCGCGCTGCCATGACCACCACGCCGAACACGAATCCCGTCGACGTCCCCCTGCGCTGGCTCGACGACGCCCTGCCCGACCTCGCGCTGGCGGGCGTCACCTGCGGCGTCCCGTTCACACCGGGCACCGTGACCGACCCCGCCGACCTGGCGGTCCTCGACGCCTCCGGCGCGCCCGTGCCCGCCCAGACCTGGCGCCTCGCCGCCTGGCCCGACGGCAGCGTCAAGTGGGCCGGGGTCGCCCTCGGCGCGAGCGAACCCGCCGACGGCTACCGGGTCGTGCGCGGCACCGGCCCGGCCCCCGCGACCCGCGTCCGCGTCACCGAGCACCCCGACACCGTGGAAGTCGACACCGGCGCGGCCCGCATCGTCCTGTCCCGCAACGGCACCGACCTCGTCCGCTCGATCCTCGTCGGCGGTGCCGAGGTCGCCTCCTCCGGCCGCCTCGTCTCCAGCCGCCAGGACCGCCCCGAACCCGACGTCCCCGGCCGCGTCCACGCCGCCGGGCACGTCCGCGGCTGCGAGGTCGAGCAGGTCGGCCCCCTGCGCGCCGTCGTGCGCGTCACCGGCGTCCACATCGAACCGGACGGCCGAGAATGGCTGCCGTTCACCGTGCGCCTCGTGTTCGCCGCCGGAGCCGCGACCTTCCGGGTCGTCCACTCCTTCGTCTGGGACGGCGACCCCGACCGCGACTTCCTCTCCTCCCTCGGCCTGCGGTTCACCGTGCCCCTGCGCGCGGCCCCGCACGACCGCCACGTCCGCATCGCGGGCGCCGAGGGCGGGTTCCTCCGCGAAGCCGTGCGCGGCCTCACCGGCCTGCGCCGCGACCCCGGCGCCGAAGTCCGCGCCGCGCAGCTCGACGGCCGCCCCACTCCCGATCCCTCCACATGGGACCGCGACGTGGCACGCCTCTCCCGCTGGGTCCCCACCTGGTCCGACTACACCCTGCGCCAGCCCAACGCCAACGGCTTCGCCATCCGCAAGCGCACCGCCCCCGGCAGACCATGGATCGACGTCGCGCAGGGCACCCGCGCCGACGGCCTCGCCTACCTCGGCGACACCGGAGGCGGACTCGCCGTGGGGCTGTCCGGGTTCTGGCAGTCCCACCCCACCGGCCTCGACGTGCGCGGCGCCGACTCGGACGCCGCCACCCTCACCACCTGGCTCTGGTCGCCCGACGCCGAACCCATGGACCTGCGCTTCTACCACGACGGCCTCGGCCAGGAGGACTACGCCGACCAGCTCGACGCCCTCGAGATCACCTACGAGGACTACGAACCCGGCTTCGGCACCGCCCACGGCATCGGCCGCACCCACGAGCTCACCGTCACCCCCTTCGCCGCCACCCCGCCCGTCGCCGAACTCGCCCGCATCGCCCGCGGCACGGCCCTGCGCCCCCAGCTCGCCCCCGCACCCGAGGCCCTGCACGCGGCCCGCGTCCTCGGCGACTGGGACCTGCCCGACCGCACCGACCCGCGCCGCGCCGCCCTGGAGGACCGCCTCGACTTCCTCCTCGACTTCTACGCGGGCCAGGTCGACCAGCGCTCCTGGTGCGGGTTCTGGAACTACGGCGACGTCATGCACGCCTACGACGCCGACCGCCACACCTGGCGCTACGACGTCGGCGGCTACGCGTGGGACAACTCCGAGCTCTCCCCGGACCTGTGGCTGTGGACCTCGTTCCTGCGCACCGGCCGCGCCGACGCCTACCGCCTCGCCGAGCGCATGACCCGCCACACCGGCGACGTCGACGTCTACCACGCCGGACCCTGGCAGGGCCTGGGCACCAGGCACAACGTGCAGCACTGGGGGTGCAGCGCCAAGCAGGTGCGCATCTCCACGCCCGCGTACCGCCGCGCCCACTACTTCCTCACCGGCGACGAGCACACCCGCGACCTCATGCTGGAGCTGCGCGACTCCGACGCCGCGTTCCTCGCCCTCGACCCGACGCGCAAGGTCCGCGCCGACGCGGCCACCTACCGGCCCGAGCGCCGCGCGCTCGCCGTCGGCCTCGGCACCGACTGGAGCGCGCTGGCCGCGACCTGGCTGGCGGACTGGGAGATCACCGGCAGCGAGCGCTCCCGCGACCGTCTGGTCGGGACCATGCGCGACATCGGGGCGCTCCCCAAGGGCTTCTTCACCGGCGAGGCCCTGTACGACCTCGACACCGGCCGGTTCGACACCGCGCGCGACCGCGTCTCGGTCTCCCACCTCTCGGCCGTGTTCGGCCTCGTCGAGGTGTGCAGCGAGCTCGTGTCGCTCATCGACGCCGGGCTCGTGGACGCCCCCGGGTTCCGCGACGCCTGGTTGGCGTACTGCCGCCTCTACCTCGCCGATCCCGAGGTCCAGCGCGCGGAGCTGGGTGTGGCGCCCGACGGCGTCCACCTGGAGCAGGCGCACTCGCGCCTGACCGCGTACGCGGCGGACCGGCTCGGCGACGACGCGCTGGCCGACCGGGCCTGGCGCGCGTACTTCGCGGGCGGCGAGTTCATGGGGGAGGACGCCTTCCGGGCCGTGCGCATCCTGCCTCCGGAGGTGCTGTCCCCGGTGGACGAGGCGCGCACGCTGTCCACCAACGACGCCGCCCAGTGCGGCCTCGCCACGATCCAGAACCTCGCCCTCATCGGCATGCGCCTCGGGACCCCCGAAGCGGAGTGAGGGCGCGCGAAGGGCCCCGGAGTGATCCGGGGCCCTTCGCGGTACTCGATCTACTTGTGCTCGGTCTCGGCGTCCTCGGCCTTCGCCTCGGCCTCGGCCTCGATCTCGGGCGCGGCGCCCTTGACGGCGATCCGCACGGCCTCGGGGGCGGGCTTGACCGCCGCCGCGACCCGCACGGTCAGGATGCCGTCGGCGACCTCGGCGCTGACCTGCTCGGCCGTGGTGCCCGCCGGGAGTGTGAACTCGCGGGAGAACGAACCGGACGAGAGTCCGCGCACGAGGTAGCGGTCGCCGTCGGCGGCCTCGCGGGCCTCGCGCTCGGCCGTGATGGAGAGGCGTCGGCCTTCGAGCTCGACCGTCACGTCCTCGGCGCTGACGCCCGGGACGGCGGCGCGGACGACCAGGTCCTCGCCCTCGGTGTAGACGTCGGCGCGCAGCGTGGACTGCACGGCGGTCCGGCCGAAGCCGAGGCGCACCAGGCGCTCGAACTCGCGGTTGGCGAAGGCGCGGTCGAACTGCCGGAACGCCGCATAGGGGTGCTGGTAGCGCACGATCATGGTGGTCTCCTTAGTCCTCTGCGTTAGCACTCTCGGGTGTTGAGTGCTAACGAATCTAAAGACGCCCGCGCGGGTCCGAATATTTCAGCCGTGACCGGCGTCACCGACCGTTCCGGGTCCCGCCGGCCCCGCCCGGGACCCGAGGAGTTCTTCAGAAAGCGCCCGACCTGCGACGACGCGCTCCTAGACTGACTTCGTTTCCGACCGAACGGGGGTGCGGTCCGCGATGAACCGAATCGGCAGCACGGCCAGGCGGGCCGCCGCGGCGCTGACGGCGGCGGCCCTCGCCGTCCTCCTCCAGCCGGCCGCAGCGCAAGCGGTCGCGCCGATCATGCTCTCGGGCAGCGTCACCGACCAGGTCGACGCCCTCGGCGACCGCGCCGGCGAGGTCCAGGACGCCGTCGACGACCTCGAATCCGCCACCGGCATCGGCCTGTACGTCGCCTACATCGACAGCTTCGACTCCTACGGCCCCCAGACCTGGGCCGACACCAGCGCCGTCGACTCCGGACTCGGCTCCGACGACATCCTCCTCGCGATCGCCACCGGCGACCGCCGCTACACCTGGTCGGTGGACGCCGCGTTCCCGCTCACCGACACCCAGCTCAACGAGGTCGCCTCCGACCTCATCGCGCCGCGGCTCCAGGACGGGGACTGGGCCCAGGCCGCCATCGACGCCGCCGCCGGATACCGGGCCGCCTACGAGGGCGACGACGTCGCCGGGGCCGGATCGGGCTCCGGCGTCAGCGTCATGGGCGTCGTCCTGTGCCTCCTCGTCGTCGCCGCGATCGTGGTCGCCGCCGTCCTCTGGATGCGCCGCCGCAAGCACCCTCCCGCCGCCGGAGCCGGCGGCAAGGGCGGACCTCCCGTGGACGCGCGCTCCACCGAGGACCTCAACAGCGAGGCCAACCGGCTCCTGGTCGAGACCGACGACGCCCTCCGCACCAGCGAGCAGGAACTCGGCTTCGCCGTCGCCGAGTTCGGCGACGAGGCCACCGGGAAGTTCACCGCGACCCTCCAGACCGCCAAAGAGCAGCTCTCCGAGTCGTTCCGCACCAGGCAGCTCCTCGACGACGACGAGCCCGAGACCGAGGACGAGCGCCGCCGCATGCTCGCCGGCATCATCGACCGCCTCACCAAGGCCAACGACGACCTCGACGCCGTCGCCGACGACTTCGACGCCCTCCGCGACCTCGGCAAGCGCGCCCCCGAGGCCATCGCCGCCCTCAAACAGCGCGCGGCCGGCATCGACCTCGACGCCGCCCGCACCGCGCTGGCCGCCATGGCGACCGCGTACCCCGCCTCCGCCACCGAGACCGTCCGCGGGTTCCCCGACACCGCCGCCGACCGCCTCCGCTTCGCCGAGGAGCACCTCGCCGAGGCCGACCGGGCCGCGGCCGCCGACGACGGCTCCAAGGCCGCCGTCCTCCTGCGCGCCGCCGAGGAGGCCGTCGGCCAGGCCGAGCAGATGGCCGGCGCGGTCGTGCGCCGCGGCGGCGAACTCGACCAGGCCGCCGCCCAGCTCCCCGGCGTCCTCGCCGAGGCCGAGCAGGACGCCGCCGACGCCGACCGCCTCGCCGCCGCGCAGGGCGGCCAGGCCGTCGCCGCGAAGGCCGCGAACCTGCGGGCCGTCATCGCCGAGGTCAAGGCCCAGACCGGGCAGGTGGACCCCCTCGCCGCCACCGGCCGGGTGGAGCAGGCGTCGCTCGACCTCGAACAGGAGGTCCGCATCCTCCAAGGGGCCGTGCAGAACGCGCAGAAGGCCAAGGCCCAGCTCCAGCAGATGCTCCTGTCCGCGCAGAGCACCGCCGCGGCCGTCGAGGACTACGTGACCACCAACCGCGGCGCCGTCGGCCCCGAGGCCCGCACCCGCCTCAACGAGGCGAAGCAGCAGCTCGCGCAGGCCCGCGCCCTCGCCGACACCGACCCGGTGCAGGCGCTCGCGCTGGCGCAGCGGGCCGACCAGCTCGCGAACGCCGCGTCGCAGCTCGCCCAGCAGGACGTGCAGGGCTACCTCGCCCCTTCCAACCCGAACAAGGGCTCCATGGGCGGCGGTGGCGGCGGCAACGCCGGCGCGATGCTCGGCGGCATCCTGCTCGGCCAGATCCTCGGCGGGGGCGGCGGCAGCCGCGGCCCGGGAGGCTTCGGCGGCGGCGGCGGGTTCGGCGGCGGCGGGGGCCGCCGCGGGCCCGGGTCGTTCGGCGGCTCGGGCACCCGCGGGAGGCGAGGGGGTGGGGGCCGGTTCTGAATCCCGGGGCGCAGCCCTCTGACCCTAATCGCACCGATCTCGAAACAGGAGTGGACCAATGTCGAAGAAGCAGTCGATCTTCGGGCGCATCTCGCAACTCGTCAAGGCGAACATCAACGACGCCATCGACAACGCCGAGGACCCCGCCAAGATGCTCGCCCAGATCGAGCGGGACTACAAGAACAGCATCGTGGACGCCGAGAACGCCATCGCCGAGACCATCGGGAACCTGCGCCTGATGGAGGAGGACTACGCCGGCGACCAGAAGGCCGCCGAGGAGTGGGGCGTCAAGGCCAAGAACGCGAGCCAGAAGGCCGACCAGCTCCGCGCCTCCGGCAGCACCGACGAGGCCGACAAGTTCGACAACCTCGCGAAGGTCGCCCTCGGCAAGCAGATCGCCGTCGAGAAGGAGATGTCCGACGAGGCGCCGCTCATCAAGAGCCAGCAGGAGGTCGTCGACAAGCTCAAGACCGGCCTGGGCCAGATGAAGGACAAGCTCAACGAGCTCCAGGCGAAGCGCTCCAGCCTCGCCGCGCGCGCCAAGACCGCCGAGGCGCAGCAGAAGGTCAACGACGCGATCGGCAGCATCGACGTCATGGACCCGCTCAGCGAGGTCAGCCGCTTCGAGGACAAGGTGCGGCGCGAGGAGGCGAAGGTCCGCGGACACCAGGAGCTGGCGATGTCCTCGCTCGACAGCCAGTTCGAGGCCCTGAACGACGTCAGCGACGACGCCGACGTCGAGGCCCGCCTCGCGGCGCTCAAGGCGGGCTGAACGACCGCGCGAGCACGGCCCCGGAGCGCTGCGCTCCGGGGCCGTCCGCATGCGGCGGGAACGCTCTTGCGCCCGCGGCGCCGCGCCGCGAGAATGGCGCCATGTCCGAAGTCGCCATCCGCCCCCGCCTCGACCGCGCCGACGTCGAGTCCCTGGTCCGCGCCGCCCTCGGCGCCGACCTCGAGTTCACCGCGCACGAGGAGTTCAAGGACGGCTTCTTTAACGCCGCCCACGCCCTCGCGATCGCCGACGGCCGCCGCGTGGTCGTCAAGGTCGCCCCCGACAGGGACCTGAAGCTCCTGCGCTACGAGGTCGACCTCATGGCCACCGAGATCGAGTGCTTCGAGCGCGGCATCGCGGCGGGCGTGCCCATGCCGCGGCTGTGGCACGCCGACCCCGAGGGCGGCGTCATCATCATCGACCGCCTCGACGGCGTCCCGCTCCCGAAGGCCCGCGAGGAGATCCCTGCCGACCAGCTCCTGCTGCTGCGCAAGGAGATCGGCGCCGCGAGCGCGGGCTACGCGACCGTCACCGGCACGCACTTCGGCTACCCGCGCGCGAGCGGGCGCACCAGGGCCGACACCTGGTCGGCCGCGTTCACGGCGATGGTCGACGACGTCCTCGACGACATCGAGGAGCAGGGCACCGCCCTCCCGCGCCCGGTCGCGGCCGTCCGGGCCCTGGTCCGCGCGGAGCACGCGCTGCTCGACGAGGTGCAGCGGCCCGCGCTCGTCCACTTCGACCTGTGGGACGGCAACATCTTCGTCAGGCGCGAGGGCGACGGCTGGGCCCTGGAGGCGTTCATCGACGGCGAGCGCGCCTTCTACGGCGACCCGATCGCCGAGCTCGTGTCGCTCCAGATGATCCCGGAGGAGGAGTTCCCGGCGGTCGTGGACGGGTTCCTGGGCCGGCCGATGACCGCGGGGGAGGAGCGGCGGCTCGCGCTCTACCGCACGTACATCATGCTCATCCTGGTGGCGGAGTGCAAGGTGCGCGGGTTCGACGCCGAGCAGGAGGCGAACCAGACCAAGTGGGCCACCGAGACGCTGGAGCGGGACTTCACGGCGTTCGGGATCTAGGCCCCGTCGGGTACGGCCCCGCGGTGGTGGTCGTGCCCGTGGTGGCCGTGCCCGTGGTCGTCCGGGTCGGTGCGCGCGGCCTCCTTCTCCTTGGTGGCGCGCGCGAGTCCGAAGGGCGGCATGTTGAAGTACGAGGTCTCGAACGCCCCCGCGGGCACCTGGTACAGCTCGTGCCACAGGCCCACGTCGCCGTTGTCCTTGACGCTCTGGTTGAACCACTTCCAGAACCCGCGGTGCAGGCGCTCCTGGGAGTGCGCGTACTCCTCCAGGTGGTCGCCGCTGCGCCAGTACTGGACGACCATGACCACCCGCCCGCTCAAGGCGAACCGGGAGTCGAGCAGCCCCAGCTCCGGGTCGGAGGCCAGCTCCCGCAGGATCCTCCGCAGCGCCACCAGGACCGGCACCCACTTCCCGACCTTCCACAGCCGGTTGATCCGGATGCCGCCGGTGAACACCACGACGGCCTCGCCGTAGTCCACTACGACGCGTCCGGGCCTGACCTTCGCCACGTGAGGACCTCCAGGGGGTGAGCGGGTGAGCCTCCCCTAAGAGGTTAACGAAGCGTGTTCGCGGAGTGTCAAGCGGTTGCAGCTGCGCCTTCAGTCACTTGTGTTGCACGGCAAGCTAACCCGGCCAGCTCCAGTCGGCCACCTCGGGCAGGTCCTCGCCGTGCGTGCGGGTGTGCTCGCGGGCGGCGTGGCGGGCGTCGACCATGCGCTGGCGCAGCCCGGCCGCGTTGGGGCCCAGGCCCGGGACGCGGTCGATGACGTCCATGACCAGCCGGAACCGGTCGAGGTCGTTGAGCATCACCATGTCGAAGGGCGTGGTCGTGGTGCCCTCCTCCTTGTAGCCGCGCACGTGGATGTTGTCGTGGTTGGTGCGCCGGTAGGTGAGGCGGTGGATGAGCGTCGGGTAGCCGTGGAACGCGAACAGCACCGGCCGGTCGGCGGTGAACACGGTGTCGAACTCGCGGTCGCCGAGCCCGTGCGGGTGCTCGCTCTCGGGCTGGAGCCGCATCAGGTCGACCACGTTCACCACCCGGACCTTCAGCTCGGGCAGGTGGGTGCGCAGGAGGTCGGCCGCGGCCAGGACCTCCAGTGTGGGCACGTCGCCGGCGCAGGCGAGGACCACGTCGGGCTCCTCGCCGCCGTCGGTGGAGGCCCACTCCCAGATCCCCAGGCCCCGTTCGCAGTGGCGCACCGCCTCGTCCATGCTCGTGTACTGGAGCGCGGGCTGCTTCCCGGCGACGACCACGTTCACGTACTGGCGGCTGCGCAGGCAGTGGTCCATCGTGGACAGCAGGGTGTTCGCGTCCGGCGGCAGGTAGACCCGCACGATGTCGGCTTTCTTGTTCATCACGTGGTCGATGAACCCCGGGTCCTGGTGCGAGAAGCCGTTGTGGTCCTGGCGCCACACGTGGCTCGACAGGAGGTAGTTCAGCGACGCGACCGGGCGCCGCCACGGGATGCCCCTGGAGGAGTCGAGCCACTTCGCGTGCTGGTTGAACATCGAGTCGACGATGTGGATGAACGCCTCGTAGCTGGTGAACAGGCCGTGCCTGCCGGTGAGCAGGTACCCCTCCAGCCAGCCCTCGCACAGGTGCTCCGACAGGACCTCCATGACCCGCCCGTGCGGGGCCTGGTGCTCGTCGGTCGGCAGGATCTCCGCCTGCCACTGCCGGTCGGTGGTCTCGAAGACCGCGCCGAGCCGGTTCGACTCGACCTCGTCGGGTCCGAAGAGCCGGAACCGGTCCGGGTTCGCGGCCATGACGTCGCGCAGCCACGTGCCCAGCGTCCGGGTCGCCTCGCCCGTCGTCGACCCGTGGCCCTCGACCTCCACCCCGTAGTCCCGGTAGTCCGGCAGGACCAGGTCGCGCAGCACCAGGCCGCCGTTCGCGTGCGGGTTCGCGCTCATCCGCGCCCCGCCCTCCGGCGGCATCCCCAGCAGCTCCGGGACCGGCGCGCCCGTGGCGTCGAACAGCTCCTCCGGCCGGTACGAGCGCATCCACTCCTCAAGCATCGCAAGGTGGTCCGCGTTCGTGCGGACCCCCGACAGCGGCACCTGGTGCGCCCGCCACGTGCCCTCCACCGGATTGCCGTCCACATCGGACGGGCCCGTCCAGCCCTTCGGCGTGCGCAGCACGATCATCGGCCAGCGCGGCCGCACCGGCGCCCCGTTCGCCGCCGCCCGCGCCTCCGCCCGGATCTCCGCGATCCGGTCGAAGCACGCGTCCATCGCCCCCGCCAGCGCCTGGTGCACCTCCGCCGGGTCGTCCCCGTCCACCAGGACCGGGTCGTACCCGCAGCCGCGGAAGAAGCTCGCGCGGTCCTCGTCCGAGATCCGCGCGAAGATCGTCTGGTTCGCGATCTTGTACCCGTTCAAGTGCAGGATCGGCAGCACCGTGCCGTCGGAGACCGGGTTCAGGAACACGTTCGAGAACCACGACCCCGCCATCGGCCCCGTCTCGGCCTCGCCGTCGCCGACCACGCACGCCACCGTCAGCCCCGGATTGTCGAACGCCGCCCCGTACGCGTGCGACAGCGCGTACCCCAGCTCGCCGCCCTCGTGGATCGACCCGGGCACCTCCGCCGCGACATGCGAGGGGATGCCGCCGGGGAACGAGAACTGGCGGAACAGCCGCCGCATCCCCTCCTCCGAGTGGTTCACCGACGGGTACAGCTCCGGATACGTGCCCTCCAGCCACGTGTTCGCGACCATCGCCGGACCGCCGTGCCCCGGCCCGCACACGTAGATCACGTCCATCCCGCGGGCCTTGATGCAGCGGTTCAGGTGCGCGTAGATCAGGCTCAGGCCGGGGCTCGTGCCCCAGTGGCCCAGCAGGCGCGGCTTGATGTGCTCCGGTCGCAGCGGCTCGCGGAGCAGGGGGTTGTCGAGCAGGTAGATCTGCCCGACCGTCAGGTAGTTCGCGGCCCGCCAGTAGGCGTCGACGCCCGCCAGCTCCTCGTCCGAGAGCGGCGCGCGGGAGTGCTCGGTCTTCGCGGTGTCCATGCGTCAGAGCGTGCCCCATCGGGCGCGGATTGACCGCGATTCGAAAGAATTCTTCGCGCGCCTACTCCGCGGCCCGCTGCCGCTCCAGCGACGCCAGCCGCGACTTGATCTCGATGAGCGACGCCTGGATCTCCGTCGCGTCCACGCTCGCCTTCTCCGCCAGCTCCCGGTAGTGCGCCTCCCGCGCCGCCGCCGCCCGCGCCTTCGACGCCGTGGCCGCGAAATGGAACCCCGCGATGATGATCGCCGTGACGAGCAGGAACATCCCGAAGACGAACAGCATCCCCGACTGGCCCATGTTCATGCCGCGCCTCCCGCTCCTCCGACCGTCCCCGGAAGTCTAGGCGGCCCCGCGAGCCGATGACCGATTGCCGTCCCGACTCACGACCTCCCGACCCGCGACGACGTCCTCGCGACGCCCGGCCGCGACCCGCCCGCCCGACCGCGCCCGCATGTCCGACCGTTCGGGCACAATCGCACGCATGCTCGCCGACTACCTGCCGATCTACCGCATCCGCGTGCGCACCGCGCGCCTCGAACTGCGCCTGCCCGACACCGACGACCTCGCCGCGCTCGCCGACCAGGCCGCCGCCGGCGTGCACGGCCCCGACTTCCAGCCCTTCAAGAACGCCTGGACCGAGGCGGACCCGCTCGCGCGCGGGCGCACCGCGATCCTCTGGAACCTCAACCTCATCGCCGCCGTCACCCCCGACCGCTGGTGCCTGCCCTTCGTCGCCGTCCACGACGGCCGCGTCATCGGCAAGCAGGACCTCGCCGGAAAGCGGTACGCCGTCACCCGCGAGGCCACCACCTCCTCCTGGCTCGGCCAGGCCCACCACGGCAAGGGCCTCGGCACCGAGATGCGCGCCGCCGTCCTCGCCCTCCTCTTCGACGGACTCGGCGCCGACTACGCCCTCAGCGACTGCCTCGACGGCAACGGCCCCTCCGAAGCCGTCTCCCGCAAGCTCGGCTACCGCCCCGACGGCATCGACCACCAGGTCTACAACGGCGAACGCGTCACCAGCCTGCGCTGGCGCCTCACCCGCGACGACTGGGAGGCCCACCGCACCCACGAGGCCGCCGTCGACGGCCTCGACGACGACGCCCGCGCCATGCTCGGCCTCGCGTAACTCGATTGCGGCCCGCCGCACCGCTCAGGACAATCGGTGCATGCTCACCGACTACCTCCCGGTCTACCGCATCCGGCTCCGCACCGCGCGCCTCGAACTGCGCCTGCCCGACATGGACGACCTGGTCGCCCTCGCCGACCGGGCCGCCGAAGGCGTCCACACGCCCGACTTCATGCCATTCGTCGAACCCTGGACCGAGGCCGCACCGCTCGAACGCGGCCGGGCCACCATCCAGTGGCAGATGAAGGCCGTCGCCGGGTCGACCCCCGAGGACTGGGCGCTGCCCTTCGTCACCGTCCACGAAGGCAAGGTCATCGGCATGCAGGAGGTCACCGCGAAGCGGTTCGGGGTCACGCGGGAGGCCACCACCGGCTCCTGGCTCGGCCTCGCCCACCACGGGCAGGGCTTCGGGACCGAGATGCGCGCCGCCGTGCTGGCGTTCCTCTTCGAGGGCCTGGGCGCCGACTACGCGCTCAGCGCCTCGTTCGACGGGAACGAGCCCTCGGCCGGGGTCTCGCGGAGACTGGGGTACCTCGCCGACGGCGTCGACCACAAGGTCCTGCGCGACCAGCGGCGGCTCGACCGGCGCTGGCGGCTCGACCGCGAGCGCTGGGAGGCGCATCGGCGGCACGAGGTCGCGATCGAAGGGCTCGACGAGGAGGCCCGCGCGGCGCTCGGCCTGGGCGCGCCGCAGGCGTGATCTAAGCCCCAATCGGCACCAAGGCCCCATGAAGTCCGGTTGAACGGTGCGCTACAGTATGGTCGTTCGCAGGTCACCCTGCGAGATGCGGACGTAGCGCAGTTGGTAGCGCGACACCTTGCCAAGGTGTAGGTCGCCGGTTCGATCCCGGTCGTCCGCTCAGGAACAGCAAGAAGCCCGGCGAGATCGCCGGGCTTT
>NZ_FNGF01000001.1:545551-578972 GCF_900102815.1 Glycomyces sambucus | reverse complement strand
GCAGCGCTTCGCGCTGGTGCGACACCTTGCCAAGGTGCAGGTCGCCGGTTCGATCCCGGTCGTCCGCTCCAGAGTGAAAGGCCCGGCGGTTTCGCCGGGCCTTTCGCGTTCCGTCTACGCGCCCTTGGGGATCCAGCGAGCACCCATCTCCTCGTCGCTCACGGTCGTTCCCGGGAGCGGGGCCGCCCCCGGTGCGCGGAGGGCCTGGAGGTGGAGCTCCAGGGTCCGCAGGCGCACTTCGCGGGTCCGCTCGGCGTCGCCGATGGTGATCGAGCAGACCGACTCGGTGACCATCTGGAGGTCCCCGTTGCCGACGTCCTCGCGGAGCACCCCTGCGTTCTTGAACCGCGCGAGCATCTCCTTGTTCAGCGCGTCCCCGTCCATGGCCGCCTGGAACATGTCGGGGGTCGGCGTGAAGGTCCCCGCCAGGCGCACCGTGATCGAGGGCGTGTCGGCGAGGACCACCGAGCGCATGAAGGTGCGGAACGCCTCCCACGGCTCCGCCTCCGACTCGACCGCCTCCCGCACCAGCTCCATGTACCGGTGGAGCCCGTCGCCCGAGAGCTTGCGGAGCAGGTCCTCCTTGCTCGGGTAGCGCCGGTACAGCGCGCTGATGCCGACCCCGGCGCGCTTGGCGACCTCGGCGATGGGCGCCTCTGGGTCGGCGACGAAGACCTCGTGGGCGGCTTCGAGGATGAGCTTGTCGTTGCGGGCGGCCTGCGCCTTGCGCCCGCTGAGCGGCTTGTCGGTCATGGCACGCATCCTATCCGGAACAGAGCGGTTCATTCTGACTGTGCTTTCTGGTGCTGCGGCCTCGCCGGCCGCGCCCGGAGGCACGGCCGGCGAGGCGGCTCGCGGAGGGTCAGTGGCCGGCCTTCGCCTGCTTCGGCAGGCCGAACGCGACCAGGAAGGCCACCAGCGTGAGGGCCACGGTCAGCCCCGTCACCAGCTGCGCCGCCTGCATCGCCTCGACCGGGCTCCCGCCGATCGCGAACTGCCCGAAGAACACCGTCCCGAGCCCGGCGACCCCGAGCGCCGAGGCGCCCTGCTGGAAGGACTCCAGGAGCCCCGACGCGGAGCCGACCTCGTGGTCCTCCAGCTCGCCGGTGATGATCCCGAACAGCGGCACGAAGATCATGCCCATCCCGATCCCGAAGACCGCGAACGCGGGGGAGAGGGCCCAGGTGCCCGGCGTCGTCTCGGCGCCGAACTGGAACCACACGATCGCCAGGCCGACCGTCATCGTGGCGAGGCCGACGTGCAGCACCCCGCGGCCGAGCTTCGGGGCGAGCGCCGCGCTGGAGCCCGAGCCGACGAACGCGCCGACCGCCCAGGCGGCCATCGCCAGGCTCGCCTGGAGCGGGCCGAAGCCGAGGCCGAGCTGGAGGAACAGGCCGACCGCGAGCGAGAAGCCGGTGACGGCGCCGAAGAAGACCACCACGAACGCGATGCCGGAGGTGTACGAGCGCTTCTTGAAGACGCTCAGCTCGACCAGCGCGGTGCGGCCGGAGCGGGCGCGGCGGGCCTGGGTCCAGGCGAACAGGGCCAGGACCGGGACGGAGGCGATCAGCATCGCGACCGACCAGGCCGGCCAGCCGAGCTCGCGGCCCTCGACCAGCGGCACGAGCAGCAGGCACATGCCCGCGGCGGCCAGGAGCGCGCCGCCGAGGTCGAGCTTCAGGCCCTTGACGGCGGGGGCGCCGGCCGGGAGGATCTTCGCGCCGAGGACGATCGCGGCGGCGCCGAGCGGCAGGTTGATGAGGAAGATCGAGCGCCAGCCCGTCCCGAGCAGGTCGGCGTCGACCAGGAGGCCGGCGACGACCGGTCCGGCGATCGTGGCGAGCCCGATGGCGGGGCCGAACAGCGCGTACGCCTTGCCCATGTCGCGGCCGAACATGTCGCGGATCAGGCCGAAGCACTGCGGCACCATGACCGCGGCGAAGATCCCCTGCACGACGCGGGCGGCGAGCAGGACCTCGATGGTCCCGGCGGCGCCGCAGGCGAGCGAGGCGGCGAGGAACCCGACCAGGCCGAGCATGAGGACCTTCTTGCGGCCGAACATGTCCCCGAGCCGGCCGCCGGTCAGCAGGCCGATCGCGAGGGCGAGGGTGTAGCCGGCCGAGAGCCACTGGAGGGTCGCGGCGGTGCCGCCGAGCTCGGACCGGATCGCCGGGGCGGCGACGTTGACGATCGAGGCGTCGAGGAGGTTGAGGAGGGTCGCGGAGAGGATCGCGATGAGGCCCAGCCAGCGGTGCGGGAAGGTCCGCGGCTCGGCCGCTCGGGGAGTGTCGTCGACCTTCGCGTCGTCGGCGGGGGTCTCGAGGATGACGGTCACGGTAGCCTCCGGGCTGATCCGAATTCAGTGGAACGGAACGTTTGATTCCACTATAGCAGACCGGAACGATCTGTTCCAATAGGCGGGCCGAAAAAATCCCGCAGCACGGCCCCGAGGCCGTCGAGCTGCGGGAATACGGGTTCTAGGCTTCCTGCCCGGCGTTCAGGTAGCCGAAGATGATGATCATCGCGACCGCGACGATCACCAGCCACAGGGTCGCCTTGCGGAACTTGTGGCGGGCGCCGGGGGAGAACCACATGACCGCCGCGATGATGAGCAGGACCCCGACGACCACGCCGGGGGCGGCGCCCAGATTATCTTCCATCTTCAGACCAATCGCTTCAGCAGGTGACCGTGCAGGGACTGTTGTACCGGTCGCCCGTTCCATCATCCAGACCGGGGCCCGGGCGGTCAACCCGCACCGTCCCTTTCACCACTCGCATGTGGTGCCCTCGGCATTGCGGCTGTGGTACGAGAGCGTCACCTGGTCCGCGTAGTCCACCGTGGAACCCGCGGACGGGAACTGCTGCACGACCGCGCAGTGCGCCGGCTCGGGGGAGATCATGTAGTAGCCCACGTCGGGGACCACGTTGGAGAACCCCTCGCCCTCCAGGTAGTCGCGGGCCTCGAACGTCGTCATCCCGGTCACCCGCGGCAGCTCGGTGGTCCCACTCTTGGGCTCGTCGGGCTGCTCCTGCTCCTCCTCGCCGCCATGGGTCTCCTCGGCGTCCCCTTCGGACCCGCCGCCTTCGCTGCCGCCCTCCGCGGCCGACTCGGACTCCTCGGCCGCGGGCGACTCGGTCTCGAACGCCGACGCGGAAGGACTGCCCGTCCCGGTCGCGGTCGGCTCGCCCGCCGCCTCGTCGGCGTCGGCCAAGGAGGACTCCTCACCCGCGCCCGGGCCCAGCGGGCCGTCCCCAGTCCACGGGCTCCAGACCACCACCCCGAGCACCGCCGCCGCGAGCACGGTCGCGATCGTCAAGAGCGCCAGGCGCTTCCGGCTCCGCGGCCGCTCGCCGTCCGGCACCGCCGCAGGAGCGGCGGGAGCCGGAGGCGGCACCGCGATCTCGCCCGTGGCCGCCAGCCGGCACGCCTCCGCCAGCACCTCGCCCGACTCCCAGCGCTCGGCCGGGTCCTTGCGCAGCGACCGGGACACCACCGACGCGACCGGTGGCGGCACCGTCTCCGGCAGCGGAGGCGGCTCCTCGTACAGGTGGCTGTGGATGACCGCCATGGGGTCCTGCGCGGGGAACGGCGGCGCGCCCGTCAGGCACTCGTACGCGACCGCGCCGAGCGAGTACAGGTCCGAGCTGCCGGTCACGTCCTGGTTCCGCAGGCGCTCGGGCGACACGTACGGGACGGTCCCCAGCACCTCCTTGCTGTCGGTCAGCCGCGAGCGGTCCACCAGCAGCGAGATCCCGAAGTCCACCACCCGGACCCGGTCGTCGGCGTCGATGAGGAGGTTCGCGGGCTTGACGTCGCGGTGCACGATCCCGCGGCGGTGCGCCGCGCCGAGCGCGTCGGCGGCCTCGGCGACGATCCGCATCGCGCGGTCCGCGTCCAGGCGCTCCTCGCGCGCGAGGAGCCGCGCCAGCGAGACGCCCTCGACCAGCTCCATCACCAGGTAGTGCACGGTGCGGTCGCCGTCGAGCTCCTCGCCGAAGTCGTAGACCTCCACGTAGTTCGGGCCCTTGAGGCTCGCGAGGGTCTTCGCCTCGCGCTCGAAGCGCTCGCCGGCGCCGTCGAGGCCGGGCAGGAGGACCTTCACGGCCACGTCGCGGTCCAGGCGCTCGTCCCGCGCGCGCCAGACCGCGCCCATGGCGCCGGAGTCGATGGGCCGGTCCAGCCGGTAGCGGCCGGAGAGGAGGGTCCCGGAATCCACGTGCAAACCTCGTTCGGAGCGTCCTGCGAACGCCCCCGAGCCGGATACGGAGCCGAGGGCCGCTCTAGAAACCTGTTCCGCACCAGTCTGACCGGGCCGCGCCCGCGGCGGGTCCCCGGGTCGGCGTTCGGGCCTATCCGTCACGAAATCCCGTAGGCTGACAGCGAACCGAGCGGAGGAGGACCCAATGCCCGAATTCATCGAAGTCCCCAAGGGCCTCGACCGCGTCATCGTCGCCGACACGGAGATCGGCGACGTCCGCGGCGAGGAGGGCTTCTACCACTACCGGCAGTACAACGCCGTCGAACTCGCCCAGCACTGCTCCTTCGAGCAGGTCTGGTACCTCATGACCCACGCCGAGCTGCCCACCCGCGCGCAGCTCGACGCCTTCAAGGCCCAGGTGGCCCCCTACCGCACCCTCACCCCGCAGCTGCGCGAGCTGCTGCCGCACCTGGCCGCGGCCTCCCCGCTGGACGGCCTGCGCACCGCGCTGTCGGCCGCGTGCGCCGCCCGGCCCATGCGGCCCGTCCTCGACATCGACGAGGCCGCTCGCGCCGACGACGCCCTGTTCGCGTGCGCCGTCACGCCCGCGATCCTCACCGCCATGTGGCGCCTCCAGCAGGGCCAGGAACCGCTCGATCCGCGAGAAGACCTCGGCTACGCGGCGAACTACCTGTACATGATGACCGGCGAGGTGCCCTCGGCCGAGGCCGCGAGGGCGGTGGAGCACTACCTGATCCTCACGATCGACCACGGGTTCAACGCCTCCACGTTCACCGCCCGCGTCATCGCCTCCACCGGCGCCGACCTCGGCGCGGCCCTCGTCGGCGCCGTGGGCGCCCTCTCGGGCCCGCTCCACGGCGGCGCGCCCGCCCGGGCCCTCGACGCGCTCGACGCGATCGGCGGCCCCGACAACATCGACGCGTGGATCCGCGGCGAGCTGGAGGCCGGGCGCCGCATCATGGGCTTCGGGCACGCCGTCTACAAGACCGACGACCCGCGCTCGATCCACCTGCGCTCGGTCGCCGACGAGTTCGGCGGCGGCATCGTGGACTTCGCCAAGACCGTGGAGCGCCGCGTGGTCGAGATCCTCGCCGAGGTCAAGCCCGGCCGCAAGCTCTACACGAACGTCGAGTTCTACGCGGGCGTGGTGATGGAGCTGGCGGGCGTGCCGCGCCCGATGTTCACGCCGACGTTCACGACCAGCCGCGTGGTCGGCTGGAGCGCGAACATCCTCGAACAGGCCCGCGACTCCAAGATCATCCGCCCGCGGGCCAAGTACGTGGGCACCCCGCCGCCCGTCCCGGTCCCCGAAGGCGGCTTCGCCGAATGAGACCGGCCGGAGGGCCCGCCTGCGGCGGGCCCTCCGGTACGACGCCCCGTTGCTGCGAGCGCGCCTCGCGCCCGGTCACACCTTCGTGTGACACGGCCGCGGAGCGGGCCGGTTTCTGTCGGACCCCGGTGCGAGGCTGGGACCTTATTCTTCCCCGGGAGGGTGGGGGTTCGGGATGGAGGACCCGCCCGCCCACCCCCCGCTCGCGATCCCGCCGAAGCTCACAGGTGAGCCCGGGCGCAGATCGCCTGCGGGGCTCGCACGGGGTGGATAGCGTTGGAGCCGTGGCTCAAAGTCTCTACCTCGCCAGCCTGGACCCCGGCAGCGGCAAATCGACGGTGGCGGTCGGCGTCATGGACCTGCTCACCAGGCGCGCCGGGTCCGTCGCCGTCTACCGCCCCATCGTCCGCGACGACCATACGGACGCCGGCGACCCGATCATCACCCTCCTCCGCGACCAGTACCGCCTCCCCGCGTCCTACGCCGCCTCCGTCGGCGTGACCTATTCGGACGTCCGCGCCGACGCGGACGCCGCGCTCACCGAGATCGTCGAGCGCTACCACGAACTCGCCGACAAGCACGAGGTCGTCCTCGTCGTCGGCTCCGACTTCTCCGACGTCTCGTCCCCGGTCGAGTTCGCCTACAACACCCGCGTGGCGGTCAACCTCGCCGCGCCGATGCTCCTCATCGTCACCGGCCACCGCAAGAGCCCGGCCGACATCGCCGCCGCGCTCCGCTTCGGCACCGCCCAGGCCGAGGCCGACCACGCGACGGTCCTCGGCACCGTCGTCAACCGCGTCGACGCCGCGGACGCCGGCCTCGTCCAGGACGCCCACCCGGGCACCGGCGTCGTCGTCGAGGACCCCGAGCTCATCGCCCCCACGGTCGGCGAGCTCATCGAGGCCGCCGACGCGACCCTCATCTCCGGGGACCCCGACGTCTTCACCCGCACCGTCGGCGACGTCGTCGTGGCGGCCATGACCCTCCCCAACCTCCTCACGCGCCTCGCCGACGGCAAGGCCGTGATCCTCCCCGGCGACCGCTCCGAGGTCCTCCTCGGCCTCATCGCCGCCCACCTCGCCGAAGGCACCCCGAGCCTGTCCGCGGTCTTCCTCACCGGCGGCATCCGGCCCGAGCCCCAGATCCTCGACATCGTCGCCGGCCTCGACTCCCGCCTGCCGATCGCGCTCGTCCAGCACGACACGTTCGACATGGCCAACCTCGTCGGCGACGTCACCGGCAACCTCGCCGCGGGCGGCCAGCGCAAGATCACCCGCGCCCTAGAGGACTTCGCCCAGGGCGTCGACGGCGACGACCTGCTCGACCGCCTCGCGCTCTCCAAGCCCGCCGTGGTCACGCCGATCATGTTCGAGCACTCGATGCTCGGGCGCGCGAAGGCCCTCGACAAGCACATCGTCCTGCCCGAGGGCGCCGAGCCGCGCATCCTCAAGGCCGCCGAGATCCTCATGCGCCGCGACGTGGCCCGCCTGACGCTCCTGGGCGTCGAGGCCGAGATCCGCTCGCAGGCGGCCCAACTGGGCGTCGACATCTCCGGGGCCGCGATCCTCAACCCCGGCGACCACGAGATCCGCGAGCGCTTCGCGAAGGAGTACGCGCGGCTGCGCGCCCACAAGGGCGTCACGGTCGAGGCTGCGTACGACCAGGTCGCCGACGTCTCGTACTTCGGCACGATGATGGTCCACACCGGGATGGCCGACGGGATGGTCTCCGGCGCGGTCCACACCACCGCGCACACCATCCGGCCCTCCTTCGAGATCATCAAGACCAAGCCCGAGGTCGCGGTGGTCTCCTCGGTGTTCTTCATGTGCCTGGAGGACCGGGTGCTCGTCTACGGCGACTGCGCCGTGAACCCGAACCCCGATGCCGGGCAACTGGCCGACATCGCGCTATCCTCGGCAGGCACCGCCGCCGAGTTCGGCGTGGAACCGCGGGTGGCGATGCTCTCCTACTCGACCGGCACCTCCGGACACGGCGAGGCCGTGGACAAGGTCCGGGCGGCGACCGAGATCGTCCGATCCCGCAGACCCGACCTCCCGGTGGAGGGACCGATCCAGTACGACGCCGCCGCCGACGCCGGCGTCGCCGGCACGAAGCTCCCGGACTCGCAGGTCGCCGGGAAGGCCACGGTCTTCATCGTGCCCGACCTGAACACCGGCAACAACCTGTACAAGGCCGTGCAGCGCTCGGCGAACGCGGTCGCGGTCGGCCCGGTCCTGCAGGGGCTGCGCAAACCGGTCAACGACCTGTCGCGCGGCGCCACGGTGCCGGACATCGTCAACACGGTCGCGCTCACCGCGATCCAAGCGAGCCAGACCGCCTGAGCGGGCGGGCGCTCTAGAGGGGAAGTGCCATGAGCGCACCGGTCCTGGTGATCAACTCCGGTTCCTCGTCGATCAAGTACCAGCTGGTCGACGGCGAGACCATGGAGGCGTCGGCCACGGGGCTCATCGAGCGCATCGGACTGTCCGATTCGGTCCTCACCCACCGGCACGCGGGGGAGAAGGCCGTGCGGGAGGACCGCTTCGCCGACTACGGCGAGGGCCTGGAGGCCATGGTCGCGGCCTTCGAGGAGCACGGGACGCCGCTGGCGGACGCCGGGCTCATCGCGGTCGCGCACCGGGTCGTCCACGGCGGCGAGCGGTTCGTGCAGCCGGTCGTCGTCGACGACGAGGTGGAGCGCGCGATCGACGGGCTGTCGGCGCTCGCGCCGCTGCACAACCCGGCGAACCTGGAGGGCATCCGGACCGCGCGCAAGCTCTTCCCGAAGCTGCCGCAGGTGGCCGTGTTCGACACCGCGTTCCACGCGACGGTGCCCGAGCGCGCCCACCTGTACGCGGTGCCGAGCGAGTGGCGCGAGGAGCACGGGGTGCGGCGGTACGGCTTCCACGGGACCTCCCACGCCTACGTCTCCCGGCGGGCCGCCGAGCTGCTCGGCAAGAGCCCCAAGGAGGTCAACGTGATCGTCGCGCACCTCGGCAACGGCGCGTCGGTGACGGCCGTCGAGCGGGGCCGCTCGATCGACACCTCCATGGGCCTGACGCCGCTCGAAGGGCTCGTCATGGGGACCCGCTCGGGCGACATCGACCCGGCGATCGTCTTCCACATGCACCGTCAGACGGGCGCGAGCTTCGCGGACCTCGACGCGGCCCTGAACAAGCGGTCGGGGATGCTCGCGCTGAGCGGGCACGGGGACAACCGGGAGATCGAGAAGGCCGCGGCGGCCGGGGACCGGGCGGCGCAGGTCGCCCTGGAGATCTACTGCTACCGCATCCGCAAGTACATCGGCTCGTACATCGCCGCGCTGGGCGGGGCGGACGCGATCGCGTTCACGGCCGGGATCGGCGAGAACAGCGCCGAGGTGCGGGCGCGGGCGCTGTCCTCGCTCGTGGCGCTCGGCGTGGACCTCGACGAGGCAGCGAACGCGGCGGGCGGGCCGGTCATCTCGACGCCGCAGTCGCCGATCACGGTGATGGTCATTCCGACCAACGAAGAAGGAGAGATCGCCTCGCAGACGGCGGCGCTGCTGCGGAGCTGACCGGATATCACGGGAGTGTCCGGGTGAATCGGGCACATGATGGGCCCCCGGTTCCAACCCTGACATAGGGGTGCGACGTTTCGCGGCGGATGGTCGGTTTCGGACGGGTCGTTCCGGGCAGTCCTGCCGGCAAGTGCCGCTGACACGCGAAGGGCGGACCGGATGCCCGGTCCGCCCTTCGGCACTGTCCCAGCGGCTACACGCCGCCGGCCAGGAGCTTCGTCAGGGTCGTGTCCATGTCCACATAGCCCGATTCGCGACCGCGGGGGACCAGGCTGTACGCCCGGCGGAGGAAGCGCTGCACGACGCCGCGGTTGATCTCGAACAAGGCGTTCCCGTCGGGCGAGGAGAGCGCCAGGGCCACCGACTCGCCTCGCGGGGTCGTCCAGGGCCAGACGCGCACGTCGCCGATCCCCGTGGGCTCCTCGAGTCCTTTTGCGAGCAGTTCCCGGGAGAAGGACCAGGCCACCTGGTCGGCGTCCGTCCCGTCCGGATGGAACATCACGCAGACCGCGTAAGGGTCGTCCGGGTCGTATCGCAGACTCGCGCGCACACTCACCGTCGCGAAATCGGGCGCGACGAGCCGCATGGTGGTCCCGATATCGACTGTCGCCGATCGTGCCATGCTCATAGCGTTACCCCCCAGTGTGCGACCGGCTCCCCCGAAGCCGGCCGTCGTTCAAGTCCGCGGCTGCACCGGATCAGATCACCGGTTCCGCGGCCGCGAACAAGTAGTGACTCAGGTCTATCATTCAAGCCGTTGCACCGTACGACGATCGGCAAGACCGACCCCGGCGCGTTCAGCTGATTCAGGGGCAAAATCCGACAAAAGACCACCCTTAATCTTCCGTCAATGTCGTAATTACAACAACAGGCTTCACCCATTCGCGGTACCATTCCCGGCCCTCCAGGCGTGGGCACCGGAAAGCGTGATCGAACCTTTAGTCGGTAAGGTCCGAATTTAACGGAGCGAGTCCTGTGGGACGGCGGTGATAGCGTTTCATCGACGTTCTCGGACCCGTCGGAAGGGGCGAACAATGGGCCAGGGGCAATGGACCGAAGTCGACGCGTTCCTCGGATCGCTGCTCGTCGGTGAGGACGAGGCGCTCGCCGACGCCACGGACGCGGCCCGCCGCGCCGGGCTGCCGCCGATCTCCGTCTCGCCCGCGCAGGGCAAGCTCCTCTACCTCCTCGCGAAGACCCTCGGCGCCAAGCGCATCCTCGAAGTGGGGACGCTCGGCGGCTACAGCGCGATCTGGATGGCGCGGGCACTGCCCGCCGACGGCCACCTCGTCAGCCTGGAGTACAGCCCGAGGCACGCCGAGGTCGCCAGCGGCAACATCGCGCGCGCCGGCCTGGTCGGGACCGTGGAGATCCGCGTCGGCGCCGCCGCCGACACCCTCCCGAAGCTCGCCGAGGAGGACGCCGGGCCCTTCGACATGGTGTTCATCGACGCCGACAAGGGCGGCTACCCCGGCTACCTCGACTGGGCGCTCAAGCTGACCCGGCCCGGCAGCCTCATCATCGCCGACAACGTCGTGCGCGGCGGCGCCGTCGCCGACGGGCTCAGCCGCGACCCGAACGTGCAGGGCGTGCGGTCCTACCTGGAGAAGGTCGCCGCGAACCCGAAGCTGGAGGGCACCGTGATGCAGACCGTCGGCGTCAAGGGCTACGACGGGCTCTCGATCGCGCGCGTCCTGGAGTAGGCGGGACGGGCAAGGCCACCGCGCGGGTGCGACGCCGTTCGGTGGAGACCCGCACGGCCTCGGCCCCGACGCGACCGCTCGCGCTGACTTACACGCACAACGACACCGGCTCCCGGTCGGACCCGTTGCATGGCAATGGGTTTGGACCGGGAGCCGGTGCCGTGTCCTGCGGCCGGGCGCGGTCGGGAACGCGCCGGACCGCAGTGTCTCTGCGGCCCTTAGCCTTCGTGCGTGCGCTTGACGTCGTGCGCCGCGCGCTGGGACTCGTCCTTCACGGTCTCGCCCGAGGACTGCGCCTCGGCCTTGACGTGCTCGACCGACTCCTTCGCGCGCTCGCCCAGGTGCTGCGAGGACTCCTTCGCGGTGGCGCCGACGTGCGATCCGATCGCGGCGCCGGCCTCCTTCACGCGGTCCACCGCGGGCCCGGCGTGCTCGGAGAGCGCTTCGGCGGCCTCACGCGAGGTGCGGTCCGCGGGCAGGAGCGAGGCCGCGAGCGCGCCGATGCCGAACGCGATGAGCCCGGCGGCCAGCGGGCTGCCCTCGATCCGGTCCCCGACGCGTTCCGGCCCGACGGTCCCCATCACCTTCTCGCGCACGGTGTGCACGCGGCGCTGCACGTTCTCCTTCTTGCGCTGGACGATCCGCTTAGGGTTCACCCGGTCGTTGATCTCGTCGATCGTCTCCCCGAGGTCCTCCCTCGTGCTGGCGATCTCCTGCCTCAGCTCATCCGCTCGCGAGCCCATTCGACATCCTCCTTCAACGTCTCACCGGTCTGCCGCGGAACCGGCGAGACCTCTCGGAACTGCTTGCGGCCCACGGCGAACAGTCCGCCGGCCACGGCCGCGGCGATCACCGCGACCACGAGGAACGCCCACCCGGCCGGCATGACCTCGGCGAGGCCCCACGCCAGCGCGAACGCGGCCAGCAGGAACGCCAGGTTGCCCATCAGCGCGGCGGCGCCCAGCTTCGCGCCCGCCTTCGACGCCTTGACCGCCTCTTCGCGCACTTCCAGCTTCGCGAGCTCGACCTCCTTGCGGATCAGCTCGCTGACGTCGCGGGCGACCTCGCTCAGCAGCCCGCCGAGCGACTGGTCCTCGGGCCGTTCGGGGTCGTGCCCCTCGGGGCGGTGCCCCTCCGGGTCGGTCTCCAAGCGCTGCTCATCGGTCATCGCCACGTCTCCTCCTCGGTGCGGGCGGCGGGTCCGTCGACCGGCGCCCGGTACGGGGCCGGGTCGGCGATCGGTTCATCGACAGGCGCCCCGTACGGGGTCGAGTCCGCGGCGGGGCCGTCGACCGGGGTGCCGGGGTCGTCCGCGCTGTCGCGGTGCTCGTCGTGCGCGGCCTTGCCGCCGCGCAGCAGCCGTCCGGCGGCGAAGCCGGCGACGACCGCGCCCGCCAGGAACAGCGCGGGACGCTGGCGCGCGAAGCGCCTGGTGTCGTCGAGGACTCCGTCGAGTCCGCCGTCGCGCACGCGTTCGGCGGCGCGGCGCAGTTCGTCGGCGGCGGCCCCGGCATAAGCCGCGAGCGGGCCGGCCTCCTCGGTGCGGCCGTCGGCGAGCGCGCCGAGCTGGTCGCCGAAGCGGCGCATCGACTCGGTCACCCGCTCGGTCTGCGCCTCGGCCTGCTCGCGCAGCTGCGCCCTCGCGTCGTCGGCGATGTGGCGGGCCTCGGCCCTGGCCTCCTCGGCCAGGTGCAGGCCCTCCTCCCGCGCGGTGCGGGCGACGTGCTTGACCTCGTCGGCGGCGGTGTGCGCCACGTCCGCCCCGCGCTCGCGCGCAACGGTCGCCGTGTCGTCGGCACCGGGCTCGCGGGTGGCGGGTTCCGGCTCGCGGCCGACGGGTTCGGGGACGACCACGGGCTCGGGCCGGTAGTCGACCGGTTCGGGGTCGATCGCGGGCGCGGGTTCAGGCCGGTCATCGACCTGCTCCCGGTTGCGGACGGTGTCCTGCTCGCGGAGTTCGGGGTCGATCACCTCGCGGTCGGTCGGCGCGTGGTCGACCGGCTCGCGTCCTGCCTCGGACGTGGAGGTGACCGGTTCGGGCGCAACGGGTTCGCGTTCCTCCGTGGTGCCCTGGTCGTCAGGGGTTCGGTCGACGGGGGCGCGGTCGTGGGTGGTGCCGCCGTTGGCGGCATAGTCGAAGGGGGCGCGGTCGAAAGTGGCGCGGTCGTCATCGCCGCCGCGCGGGTCGGGGTCGATCACCTCGCGCTCGACAGGTTCGCGCAGGGGCTCGTAACTCACCTGCTCGCGCCCGGCTGCGGGGTCGAGTCCGGGTTCGGGGTCGTACCGGTGCGGTTCGGGGCTGACCGGCTGGGGCGCAGCGGTTTCGCGCTCGGCGTCGGAGCGGTACACGCCTGGATCGGCGCCGTACTGCTGCTGGACCCGCTCCTGATCGACCGCGGGTGCGCGGTCGGTGCCGGGGTCGCGGTCGTCCGGTCGGGGGTTCGCGGCCGGTGCGCGCCCGACCGCGTGATCGCGGTCCGCCGGCACGTACACGTCGGGTTCGTAGTCCGCCGCTCCGCGGTCCGCGTCCCACCGGTCCCGGTCGGCCTTCGCAGGGGGCGTTACGGTTTCGGACTCGGGAACGGGCCGAGCGGCGTCGCGCCGTTCTGCATCGCTCATGTCTTCCTCCTCTGCCCGTCCTGAGGACGGGTCGTCGACGGGCGGTTTCGCCGTCACAGGAGTGCTACCCGCATCGAGGGACGTCCATTCACGATCCCGCGTGGACGGTCCCGGTCCCACCTCCCGGCGCGACCGTGAACAGTGGATCCGCCCGCAAACCGTGAACCTCGACTCCCGCGCCCGACCGCGCTTCCCCCGCGCTCCGAGCGCCGTGCCACGCCACGACGGCCCGTCCGACCGCAGTCGCCATCCCGAACCGATTCAGCGCCAGCGCATCGCGCCATCGACAGCACACCGCTCATTGACATCGAGATATGCCAATGTCTATGATGAAGTTCGCTTAACCGATTCAGTGCCTGTTTTGTCCGTTGAACCATGTCCAGTCCCTCCTGCGAGGGCTCAGCGTGTCAAAGGAGACGCAAGTTGCCTCACTCCTCCCCCCGTGCGCCGCGGCGCACGGTCATCGCCATGGGCGCCGCCGCGGCGGCCGCGGCCGGCCTCCCGGCGGTCCCGGCATCCGCCGCGGGCCGTCCCCCCTCGGTCGACCTCGTCGACGACAAGGCCACCCGCGAGACCCGCGCCCTGTTCCACTACCTGCGCGAGACGCAGGGCCGAGGGATCATGTTCGGCCACGAGCACTCCCTCTCCGACGGCTTCACCTTCACCCAGATGGACGGCCACGCCTCCGACGTGGAGGCCACCACCGGCGACTACCCGGCCGTGTTCGGCTGGGACACCCTCATCCTCAACGGCTTCCAGAAGCCCGGCGTCCACGGCGGCACCGTCGCGGAGAACATCGCGGCGCTCTCGTACGCGTTCAAGGAGAGCGACGCCCGCGGCGGGATCAACATCCTGTCCGCCCACATGTACAACTTCGTGACCGGCGGCGACTTCTGGGACGTCAACGGCCGCGTGGTCAGCCAGATCCTCCCCGGCGGCGCCAAGCACGCCGACTTCAACGAGTTCCTCGACCGCATCGCCGCGGGCGTCAAGGGCGCCAAGCGCGCCGACGGCACCCTCATCCCGGTGATCTTCCGGCCCTTCCACGAGAACACCGGCGGCTGGTTCTGGTGGGGCGCCGGGCACACCACCTCCGCGGAGTTCATCGAGGTCTTCCGCTACACCGTCGAGTACCTGCGCGACACCAAGTGCGTGCGCAACCTCCTGTACTCGTACTCCCCGAACTCCGCGTTCGGCGGCGACCCGACCAACTACATGAAGACCTACCCGGGCGACGAGTTCGTCGACATGCTCGGCTACGACGCCTACGACAACTCGGCCGGCTCCGCGGAATGGCTCGCCGCCACCGTCACCGACCTCGCGATGGTCGTCGGCCTCGCCGAGGAGCGCGGCAAGATCCCCGCGTTCACCGAGTTCGGCGAGTCCGGAGAGGAGGGACGCGACCTCACCTGGTTCACCGACCTCCTCGGCGCCCTCAAGGCCGACCCCGCGGCGAGCCGCGTCTCCCACATGCTCACCTGGGCGAACTTCGGCGGCACCAACCGCGCCTACGTCCCGCCCCCCGGGCACGCCCTGGAACCGGACTTCGTCGCCTACCACCAGGACCCGTTCTCCCTGTTCGCCTCCGACCTGGACGGCGTGTACGACGCCCGCACCTCCGCGGTCCCGAACGCGCCGTTCCTCCACCTCGCCACCCCCACCGACCGGCAGCGCATCACCGCCGCCCAGACCACGATCCGCGTCCGGCTCACCGCCGGGACCTCCCGCAAGGTCACCTACGCGATCGCGGGCGGCGCCCCCGTCACGCTCCGCCTCGACAGCGCCGGGTACCACTCCGGGACCTGGAGCATCGACCCGTCCTGGCTCGACAACCGCAAGGTCACCGTCACCGTCAGCGCCAAGGTCAACGGCACGACCCACACCGACAGCGCCGACGTGCTCCTCGGCGAGGTCGTGCCCCTCCCGGCCGGGTGGGTCGACGACTTCGAGTCCTACGCCGGGGACGACCCGTCGCTGAGCGAGGCGTACAGCCACGTCAACGGCAACACCACCGCCCACTCGACCGAGCACAGGAGCGGCGGGAACTACGGGCTCGCCTACTCCTACGACTTCACCAGTGCCGGGTACACCGGCATCGGGAAGTCCGTGGGCGCCGACTGGACCGCCTTCAGCGACTTCAAGACCTGGATGCAGGGCGACGGCTCCACCAACGGCGCCACCTTCCAGATCGTCGCCAAGGGCGCGTACTTCGAGTACAACGTCGGGCTCGGCGACACCGCGGCCCGGGAGGTCACCGCGCCGTTCGCGGACTTCCGGCCCGCGCCGTGGGACACCGGGCACGCCGACGAGCTCCTCGACGCCGAGCACCTGGCCGAGGTCTCCGCGTTCTACCTGTACCTCGGGTACGGCGGGGCGCAGGCCACCGGCACGGTGTACTTCGACGACATCCGCGCCGAATAGCCGCGAGGGCCCCGCCCCCGGACGGGGCCCTACCGGAGTTGATAATCCGCGAAGCGCTTGAGCACCAGGCCCACCAGGCGCGCCATGAGCTTGCGCGGGCCCCGCGGCAGCAGGTGCGCCTGGGGACGGTTCTTCAGGTCCGGGACCACGTACCCCCGGTCGCGGTCCAGCGCCCGCAGCGACTGGCGCACGATCTTCTCCGGGTCGGCCAGGAGCCACCCGAGGCGGCCCCGGTCGTACTTGATGCCGTTCGCGATCGGGAAGCCCGTGTCCACCGGGCCCGGGCACACCGCGAGGACCTTCACGCCGGTCCCGCGCGTCTCGACCCACAGGCCGAGGCTGTAGTTGACGACGAACGCCTTCGTGGCCGCGTACAGCGCCATGTACGGCTGCGCCTGGAAGCCCGCCATCGACGCGACGTTCACCACCGCGCCGCTCCCGCGCGCGCACATCGCGGGCAGGAACCGCTTGACCAGGCCGGTCACGGCCACCACGTTCACCATCGCCGTGTCCCGCGCGTACTCGGCACCGATCGAGACGTCGCGCCCGAACGTGCCGATCCCGGCGTTGTTCACCAGGAGCTCGACCACGACCCCGGCCGCGTCGACGGCCTCGCCGACCCGCTCGGCCGCGTCCGGCACCGCCAGGTCCTGCACGATCACCAGCGCCTCGACCCCGTGGCGCTCCCGCAGCTCCGCGGCGAGCGCTTCGAGCCGGTCGCCCGAGCGGGCCACGAGCGCCACGTCCATGCCCCGCGCGGCGAGCCGCCGGGCGAAGGCCGCGCCGATCCCCGACGACGCACCCGTGACGAGCGCCCACGATCCCATCGACCACTCCCTTACTACGTCGCCCGCCCCAGCCTAGCGGCGGTAGCGCCGCAGGTCGCGGCCCATGCACGGGTAGGCTTGCCGCACCATGTCGATGCCGGCCAATCCGATCACGCGGCGACTGGCCCTCCCGGGCTGGTCGGTCCTGCGATTCAGCCTCACACTCGTCGCCGCCGCACTGCTGGCCGCGGCGATCGCCACCGGCGTCCTGGTGGTGTTCTGGATCGGCATCCCCGTCGCCGTCGCGGTCTTCCTCGCGATCCGCGTGTGGGCCAACGCGCAGCGCCGCGTCATCGGCGAGCAGCTCGGCGTCCACATCCCCGTCCCGTACCGCGAGCGCCCCAAGCGCGCCCGCCTCGACCAGCAGGCGCTCCTGCTCATCCGCGAGGCCGCCACCTGGCGCGACGTCGCCTGGCTGGCGATCGACGCCACCCTCGGGTTCGTCGTCAACCTCCTCTACCTCGGCGTGTTCGGCGTCGCCGTCTACTACCTCGTGCAGCCGTTGCTGCTGGTCACGCTCTTCCACACCGCCCCGAACCCCTCGGTCAACGACTTCGGGTTCTACGACTTCGACACGCCCGCGAAGACCCTCTTCCTGGTGCCGCTCGCGCTCGCCGCGGGCGTCGCCTGGTGGCGCTGGGGCGAGCTGTTCCTGCGCTGGTACTCCCACCTCGGCGTGCTCCTGCTCGGACCGACCGCGAAGGCGGTGCTCACCGCCCGCGTCTCGGAGCTGCGGCAGTCGCGGGACCTCACGGTCGACTACGCCGCCGCCGAACTGCGCCGCATCGAACGCGACCTCCACGACGGCGCGCAGGGCCGCATCGCCGCCCTCAGCCTCACCCTCGGCATGGCCGAGGAGCTGCTGCACCAGAACCGGCCCGACCAGGCCGCCGGGCTCGTCGCCGAGGCCCGCCAGACCTGCTCGGACGTGCTCGACGAGATCCGCCAGCTCGTGCGCGGCATCCACCCCCCCGTCCTCGCCGACCGCGGCTTCACCGGCGCGCTCCAGGCCATGGCCCTCGACCACCCGCTGCCGGTCTCGGTCGTCGACCGGCTCGGCGACAAGCTCCCCGCGCCCCTCGAAGCGGCCGCGTACTTCGCCACCAACGAGGTCCTGGCCAACATCACCAAGCACGCCGAGGCCGCCCAGGTGCAGGTCATCGTCACCCACGAGCGCGGCCTCCTCCGCATCGAGGTCCGCGACGACGGCCGCGGCGGCGCCACCGTCGCCCCCGGCGGCGGCCTCGACGGGGTCGCCAGGCGCCTCGCCGCGTTCGACGGCACCCTCGACGTGGACAGCCCCGAAGGCGGCCCCACCACGGTCACCATGGCCATCCCCGCCTTCCACGCGGGCCCGGCCGGAGACGACAATGAGCGCCCGTCCGGCCGCTGAGCCCGGACAACGACAGCAAGGAGCACCGATGGACGTCGTCCTCGCCGAAGACCACTCGCTCCTGCGCGACGGCCTCGTCCGGTTGCTCGAAGCGCACGACTTCAAGGTCGTCGAAGCCGTCGACAACGGGCCCGCGCTCACCGCCGCGCTCCTCAAGCACCGCCCCGACGTGGCCGTGGTCGACATCCGCCTCCCCCCGACCTTCAAGGACGAGGGCCTGCGCGCCGCCATCGAGGCCCGCCGCCACATCCCGGCCCTGCCGATCCTCGTCCTCTCTCAGTACGTCGAGCAGCTCTACGCCCGCGAACTCCTCGGCGACCGCCGCGGCGGGGTCGGCTACCTGCTCAAGGACCGCGTCTCGAACGTCGGCGAGTTCATCGAGGCCCTGCGCCGCGTCGCCGCCGGCGGCACCGCCATGGACCCCGAGGTCGTCGCCCGCCTCCTCGGCAAGCAGCAGAACCGCCTCGAACCGCTCACCCCGCGCGAGCTGGAGGTCCTGGCGCTCATGGCCGAGGGCCGCACGAACGCGGCCATCGCCGCGTCGCTGTACATCACCGAGAAGGCCGTGGGCAAGCACTCCGCGAACGTCTTCCGCAAGCTCGGCCTGGGCCAGTCCGAGGACGACAACCGCCGCGTCCTCGCGGTGCTGGCGTACCTGGAGGGGAACTAGCACCCAGGGCGGGTCCTGTGCGATCGTTGCGGGGTGGAACTGGAGGACCTCGTCCGGCTGCGCCGGGCCCGCGACATGATGGACCGCGACTACGCCCGGCCCCTGGACGTGCCGGCGCTGGCGAAGGCCGCGCTCATGTCGTCGGGGCACTTCTCGCGGAGCTTCCGGGCCGCGTACGGCGAGACCCCGTACTCGTACCTCATGACCCGCCGCATCGAGCGGGCGAAGGCCCTGCTCAGGCGGGGTGACCTGTCGGTGACCGAGGTGTGCTTCGCGGTGGGCTGCACCTCGCTGGGGACGTTCTCGACCCGCTTCACCGAGCTGGTCGGGGAGTCCCCGAGCAGCTACCGGGCCCGCAATCACGACGACGGGGCCTCGATCCCGGCGTGCATCGCGAAGGCGTACACGAGACCGGTCAGGAATCGAGAAGCGAAGCCGTCCGGCGCCTCGTAGGTTGGTCCCATGAGCATCAATCTTTCACAGTGCTTCATCGCCGTCGACGACCACGACAAGGCGATCGCCTTCTACCGGGACGTCCTGGGCATGGAGGTCCGCAACGACGTCGGCTTCGAGGGGATGCGGTGGGTGACCGTCGGCTCCCCGGACCAGCCTGACGTGAACATCGTCTTGGAGCCGCCGCTCGCCGACCCGAACGCCTCGGACGCCGACCGCCGGACCATGAACGAGCTGCTCGCCAAGGGCCTGCTGCGCGGCGTCATCTTCGAGACCGACGACGTCGACGCGACCTTCGAGAAGATCAACGCGGCGGGGGCCGACGTCCTCCAGGAGCCGATGGACCAGCCGTACGGCGTCCGCGACTGCGCGTTCCGCGACCCGTCGGGCAACATGATCCGGTTCAACCAGCCTCGTAAGTAGGCGCGACCGACTCGTAACCCTTCGGGGCTGTCGCCCGCCGCCGGTAGTCTCGGCGGCGGGCCGCCCCGGCCCCGGAGACAGATGGAGACCAAAACACCATGGCCACCAGCAAGAACACACCCAACCCGGCCGACGCGCACGACCTCATCCGCGTGCAGGGCGCACGCGAGAACAACCTCAAGGACATCAGCGTCGAACTGCCCAAGCGCCGCCTGACCGTCTTCACCGGCGTGTCCGGCTCGGGCAAGAGCTCGCTCGTCTTCGCCACGATCGCGGCCGAGTCGCAGCGGCTCATCAACGAGACCTACTCGGCCTTCGTGCAGGGCTTCATGCCGACCCTCGCCCGCCCCGAGGTCGACGTCCTCGACGGCCTGACCACGGCGATCATCGTCGACCAGGAGCGCATGGGCGCGAACATCCGCTCCACCGTCGGCACGGTCACCGACGCGAACGCGCTGCTGCGCATCCTCTTCAGCCGCCTCGGCGACCCGCACATCGGCGGGCCCGGGGCGTTCTCGTTCAACGTCCCGTCGGTGTCGGCCTCCGGTGCGATCACCGTCGAGCGCGGCGGCAAGACCATCGCCGAGAAGGCGAGCTTCAACCGGCTCGGCGGCATGTGCGCCCGCTGCGAGGGCGTCGGCTCGGTCAACGACTTCGACCTCACCGCCCTCTACGACGAGGAGAAGTCCCTCAACGAGAGCGCGATCCTCATCCCCGGCTACTCGATGGACGGCTGGTACGGGCGGATCTACCGCGCCTCGGGCTTCTTCGACGCCGACAAGCCGATCAAGAAGTACAACAAGCGCGAGCTGCACGACCTGCTCTACAAGGAGCCCACCAAGATCAAGGCCGACGGCATCAACGTCACCTTCGAGGGCCTGATCCCCAAGATCCAGAAGTCGATCCTGTCCAAGGACGTCGAGGCGATGCAGCCGCACATCCGCGCGTTCGTGGAGAAGGCCGTCACCTTCCAGACCTGCCCCGAGTGCGGGGGCACCCGCCTCGGCCCCGAGGCCCGGTCCTCCAAGATCAAGGGCGTCTCGATCGCGGACGCGTGCAGGATGCAGATCTCCGACCTCGCGGCCTGGGTCGCGGGCATCGAGGACGCCTCGGTCGAGCCGCTGCTCAAGTCGCTGCGCGACCTCCTCGGGTCGTTCGTGGAGATCGGCCTCGGGTATCTCTCGCTCGACCGGCCCTCCGGCACGCTCTCGGGCGGCGAGGCCCAGCGCACCAAGATGATCCGCCACCTCGGGTCCTCGCTCACCGACGTCACGTACGTCTTCGACGAGCCCACCGTGGGCCTCCACCCGCACGACATCGAACGCATGAACAACCTGCTGATCCAGTTGCGCGACAAGGGGAACACGGTCCTCGTCGTGGAGCACAAGCCCGAGGCCATCGCCATCGCCGACCACGTGGTGGACCTCGGCCCCGGCGCCGGCACCGAGGGCGGCACCGTCCAGTTCGAGGGCACCGTGGCGGGCCTGCGCGAGTCCGGCACCCTCACCGGCCGCCACCTCGACGACCGCGCGACCCTCAAGGACGCGGTGCGCGAGCCCACCGGGAGGCTCGAAGTGCGCGGGGCCGACGAGAACAACCTCCAGAAGGTCGACGTCGACGTCCCGCTCGGGGTGCTGTGCGTGGTCACCGGCGTCGCCGGGTCCGGCAAGTCCTCGCTCATCCACGGCTCGGTCGCCGGCCGGGAGGGCGTGGTCGCGATCGACCAGGGCGCCATCAAGGGCTCGCGCCGGTCCAACCCCGCGACCTACACCGGGCTCCTCGACCCGATCCGCAAGGCGTTCGCGAAGGCCAACGGCGTGAAGCCGGCCCTGTTCAGCGCCAACTCCGAGGGCGCGTGCCCGACCTGCAACGGCGCGGGCGTCGTCTACATGGACCTGGGCATCATGGCCTCGGTGTCGACCACCTGCGAGGAGTGCGAGGGGAAGCGGTTCCAGGCCGCGGTCCTGGAGTACAAGCTCGGCGGCAAGGACATCAGCGAGGTCCTGGGCATGTCGGTGGCGCAGGCGGAGGAGTACTTCGCCGAGGGAGAGTCGAAGGTCCCGGCCGCGCACAAGATCGTGCAGCGCCTGCACGACGTCGGTCTGGGCTACATCAAGATCGGCCAGCCGCTCACCACCCTCTCGGGCGGCGAGCGCCAGCGCCTGAAGCTCGCGACGCACCTGGGGGAGAAGGGCGGCGTGTACGTCCTCGACGAGCCGACCACCGGCCTCCACCTGGCCGACGTGGAGAACCTGCTCGGGCTCCTCGACCGGCTCGTGGACTCCGGCAAGTCGGTGATCGTCATCGAGCACCACCAGGCGGTCATGGCCCACGCCGACTGGATCATCGACCTCGGCCCGGGCGCCGGCCACGACGGCGGCAAGATCGTCTTCGAGGGCACCCCGGCCGAGCTGGTGAAGCAGAAGCGGTCCCTGACCGGCAAGCACCTCGCCGAGTACACGGGGGCGTAAGGCCGAGTGAGCGGGCGAGAGCACCGCTAGGCGGATCGGGGCGCGGCAGCGCGTCCCGGTCCGCGTCGGTGCGAAGGGACGTACGGGTGCGTGAGGTCCGCCAGGGCCGGCAGCATCGCTCGCCGCTCGCCGCTCGCCGCTCGCCGCTCGCCGCGCCGGTCCGCCCTGGTGCGCCCTGGTCCGCCCCTCTACCCCTGGGACCCGCCATATGATGCCGCCCAAGGACTCCCGTGAGGAGTCCGCAGTGTCCGACACGCTGCGAGCGCACGACCTCGTCATCATCGTGCTCCCGGTCGCGCTCCTCGCCGTGCTCCCGTGGCTCCTCGCGAGCGCCGGGAGCGAGCCCTCCGAGTACCGCGACCACCGGACCGGCCGTGACATGACCGCGCCCGCGTGGGTCGGGGTGCTCGTCTTCGCCCTCCCGTTCATCGTCTGGGCCGCGATGAAGGCGTGGAACCGGGCGGCCAAGCCCGTCGCGGCGACGGTCGGCCCCGGCGGCGTCCGGCTCTTTCCCGAGATCGGCGGCCTGTACCTGCGCGGCGAGACGCCCGCGGTCGACCTCCCTTGGAGCGAAGTGCGCCGGTTGGTCCTGTGGCGCAGAAGGAAGCGCTGGCTCGGGTTCCTCCCGGGCCGGGAGACGCGGGTCGGGGTCGAGCGGACCGACGACTGGTACCAGGTCTCCCGCCGGGAGCCGACCCCCAAGGAACTCGCGAGCCTCGGCCACCGCAAGGACGGCTCCCCGGTCCGCCTCGGCTCGATGCTCCACACCCGCAGCGTGAAGCTCACCCCGAAGGCCGCACGGCATCTCGCGAAGTCCGTCGCCCGCTACGCCATGGGCATCGACTTCACCGACGAGCGCACTCCCGGCAAGGCCCACCCGGTCGAACCACTCGAACCCCGCACCTGATCCGGCCGCGCCGCTCGACCCGCACCCGGTCCGACCCCGCCCTCGGCCGCCGAGCGCCGCAATCCCACTCGAATATTGTGACGCGCCCCACTCTGATTCACTGACACACTTTGTCAGTGGGTCGGCCGCATCATCGTCCCCATGACGACGACCATCGCCCCGGCCGCCCGCCGCCCCGCCCCCGCAGCACTGCCTCCCCGGAACCGGGCCGAGCGCCTGCTCCTGCCCGCCACGTTCATCACCAGCCTCGGCAACGGCATCCAGCTCGTCGCCGCCGCCGTCCTGGTCTTCACCACCGGGCAGAGCGCGCTCGCGGTCGGCTGGCTCTACATCCTCGTCTCGGTGCCGCCCGCGCTGCTGTCGCTGTGGTTTGGCACCATCGCCGACCGCTTCGACCGCCGCACCCTCTGCCTCATCGCCGACCTGGTCAGCGCCGGCGCCGCCGCGTTCCTCCCGGTCTGGATCCTGACCGGCGGCGACCCCGGCCCGGTCGCCTACGGCACCGCGTTCGCCCTCTCGCTCCTGTCCGCGATGTTCATGCCCGCGAGCAACGCCCTCATCAAGGAGCGCGTCCACCCGGCCCGCACCGCCCGCTTCAGCGCCCACTACGAGATGGCGATGCAGCTCGGCCTGCTCCTCTCGGCGGCCGTGGGCGGCATCCTCATCCACTATGTCGGCACCACGCCGCTGTTCATGTTCAACGGCGTCACCTTCCTCGCCTCCGCGGTCGCCCTGTGGGCCATGCGCAAAGCCCCCGCCCGCGCCGCGGTCGCCGACCACGCCGCCGGGACCTCCGGCACGACCGGCGCCCCGCTCGTCCGCCTCGGCCTGCTCTACGCCCTCGACCAGACCACCATCATGGTCTCCAACACCACCCTGATCGTCCTCGTCTACGTCGCGTTCGACCGCGGCGCCGGGGTCTACGGGATCGTCGACGCGCTGGCGGGCCTCGGCTTCTGCGTCGCGGCGGCGCTCTACCCGCGGGTGAGCGCCCGCTTCGGCGAGTTCCGCACGGCCGTCGCGGGCGGGATCGGATGCGCGCTCATGTCGTTCATACTGCCGCTGCACCTGACGGTGCTGCTCATCGCGGTGCCGCCCGCCGCGTTCCTGGTCGGGCTGTCGCGCGTCGGCATGCGGTCGATCCTGCTCCGCTCGGTCCCCGAGCACCGCGCCGGCCGCCTCTTCGGCGCGGTCAACGCCGCGGGCCTCGGCCTGAGCGCGGCGATGACGGTCCTGGTCGCCGCGGTCGCCGACGCCACCCACATCAGGTACGGCTTCTACCTCCTCGGCGCCTTCGGCGTCATCGCCACGGCCGCCACGGCGTTCGCCCTGCGCGGCAAGGTGAGCGGGACCCCGGTTGAATAGCCCGTCAGCGGTCCTCATGGCAAGGACGCGCGGCCGGCGCACCGGGCCGCCGCCCCGCGCCCCAGCGGGACCAGGGCGGCCACGGGGCCGCAACGGCCTCCGCCGACCGCGGTCAGCCGTTCAGGTCGAGCACCGCCTGCGCCCGTTCGCGCATCATCGCCCGCAGCGACGCCGGTTCCAGCACCTCCACCCCCGAGAGCTTCATCAGCTCGCCCGAGGCCACCCACTCGGTCTCGATCGGGATCGTCGCCACCGCCCACCCCTCCTCGTCCCGGGCGGCCTTGACGATCGCGGCGGCCGTGTCCGCGTCGAGGTTGTCGGCGGCCCGGTCGACCGCGTCGGGGGAGCAGCGGATCACCGCCTCGCCCCGGTACCGGCGCGCGTCGAACGCGTCCAGGTTCTCGGCCCACCAGGCCGCCAGGTCGAAGTCCCCGGGTCGGTCGAACTCCTCCTCGGTCTTCGCCGCCGCCATCAGGTTCGCGACCTTGTACGGCAGCACGGCCCCCGTCCCCTGCGACGCCGCCAGGTACCAGCGCCCGCCCTTGAGGACCAGCCCCAGCGGCCGCAGCTCCCGCTCGACCTCGCGCGGTTCCTTCCAGCGCCAGTACCGCACCCGGATCGTCCGCCGCTCCCACGCCGCGTTCGCCACCAGCGCCAGCAGCGGCACCGGCTCCGCGCGCTGGAACCACGCCACCACGTCGAGGTGGAAGAGCTGCCGCGCCCGCTCGGCCCGGTCCCGCTGCTGCGGCGAGAGCGCCGCCGAGAGCTTCAACTCCAGCGCCGCCAGCTCGGTCTGGAGCCCCAGGTCCGTCGCGGCCTGCGGCACCCCGGCCAGGGCGAACGCCTCCGCCTCGCCCTCGGTGACCCCGGTCAGCCGCGTCCGGTAGCCCTCCACGAGCCGGTACCCGCCCTCGCGCCCGCTCTCCCCGTAGATCGGGATGCCCGCGCCCGCAAGCGCTTCCGCGTCCCGGTAGACGGTCCGCACGGACACGCCGAGCTCCGCCGCGAGCGCGTCTGCGGTCATCCGCCCGCGCTGTTGGAGCAGGAGCATCATCGACACGAGGCGGCCAGCACGCATGTCCGCAAGTATCCGCGCGGGTACGACATTCCCTGCGCGGCGCCTGCGCCTCGTGCGAGGGTCCTGCCGCCCGGCGCCTCCGGAAAAACTTCGGCCCAATAGTGGAACGGAACGTTCCCCTCTGTTATACTTGGATCATGAGGCGGTCCGGGGATCCGGACCGGCACCGAACGAAAAGGGACACGCCATGACCACCGAATGGAACCTGCTGACCGAGGCCCACACCGCGCTGCTCGACGTCGTCAAGGGCGTCAAGGCCGAGGACTGGAACCGCCCCACCCCCTGCTCGGAGTGGACGGTCGCGCAGGTCCTCCAGCACGCCGCCGGCGACCAGCTCGGCTTCGCCGCCGCCATCACCGGCGGCGAGGGCCCCTCGTGGAACCCCTTCGCCCCCTCCGGCGAGCCGATCGAGGACCCGGTCGAGTTCACGAGCATCGCGACCACCGCCGCGGCCGACGCCTGGGCCACCATCGCGAAGGACGCCGCCGAGGTGCCCGTCCCCGTGCCGCCCAACGTCCTCGACGCGGTGACCGGTGTTGGCGCCTGCGCCCTCGACGCGGCCGTCCACGCCTGGGACATCGCCGTCGCGACCGGCCAGCCGCAGCCGCTCTCCCAGTGGGCCGCGGGCGAGATCCTGATCGCCGCCAAGCAGATCGTCGAGCCCCTGCGCGCCTGGGGCGCTTACGCTCCCGCGGTCGACGGCGCCGAAGGCGACGACGCGGTGGCCGAACTCCTGCGCTACCTCGGCCGCGACCCGAAGTGGACCGCCTGAACCGACTGAACACCGAAGGGCCGCGGCGACGCCGCGGCCCTTCCGTCGTCTATTCGACGACCATGTGCAGCTTCTCGCCGACGACCCGGTACCCGGCCCGCTCGTACAGGCGCTGCGCCGTGTCCCCGGACGGGTCCAGCCACACCACGCCCACGCCCGCATCGTGCGCGGCACGGGTCAAGTGGGCCGTGATCGCGGCGCCGATCCCGCGGCCCTGCACGTCAGGGTCCACCGCGACCCCGGCCAGCTCGGAGACGCCGCCGATCGGCGCCCCGTACTGCCCGGCGCCGACCACCCGCCCCTCGGCGTCGGTCGCCATGGCGACCGCCCCGCCGCGCTCGACGGCCGACACGAGCATCGCCCGCGCCTCCGCCTCGCCGGGCTCGTCGGCCTCCTCGAACGCCCGGAACTGGACCCGCACGGCCGCGATGTACTCCTCGATCGTCTCCGGTACCGTGATCGCGACGCCCTCGACCGGCTTCACCTCCACCGCTTCCCCTGCGCGGCATGCCATCAGCGGTGCCCGGCTCTCGACCGCGAACCCGGCCGCCGCGAGCGCCGCCTCCAGCGCGGGCGCGCGGGTCGGCAGGAACTCGAAGCGGGGGAGGAGCTTCCGCTCGCGGAACGCCGCGACCAGTTCGGCGATCGCCTCGCCGTCGGGCTCGGCGCCGTCGTCGGGCACCGCGTAGTTGAGGAAGCGGATGTCGCTGACCGGGTCGAAGCGCACCGTGAAGCCCGCGATGCGGCTGCCGAAGTCGCTGCGCGCGATGCCGGCGCGAGCGTAATCCTGGATCTCGAGGTCCACAACCGGGCCTTTCTCGAACGGCCACCCAGCTCGACGGGCGGCCTCGGGGCACTGACGCTAGCAGCTGAACCGATTGCGGCCCTGCACGGTGCGCACGAGGCGACCCTGGTGCCGACCGGCCCGATCGTGCCCCCTCTACCGCGAGGCGACTGTCCGGGCGCTCCGGCGCATGCACGAGCGCCTGCGGCCGGGCGGGCGCCTGCTCGTGGACGTGCCGCCGCCGCGCCTGCTCACGGGCCCGGGGCGCTGCGGCACTCGACGGCGTCCGCGATGGAGGGCTACCGCAGCGGCTCGGGGTCCAGGTCGAGGAGGTCGGCGACCAGTTCGGCGCCGGGGTCGGTGAGGCGGACCGCGCGGGTGGTGCCGACGCGGCGGATCCAGCCCGCTTCGAGGAACCGCGCGCAGATCGCGGCCCCGGCGAGGCCGGCGAGGTGGGTGCGGCGCTCGGTCCAGTCCAGGCACTCCTTCGCCGCCGCCCGGCGGTTGCGCGACCACGCGCCCGTGTCGATGCCGAGCGCGGTCTCCATCCAGTCGCGTCCCTTGTCGCTCAAGGCGAACCCTGCTGACCGGTCGAGGTGGCCGAGGGTGGTCATCGCGTCGGTGACCGCCACGCCGAGACGGCCCGCGAGGTGGTCGTAGCAGGTCCGGCCGCGTGCGAGCGCCGTTGAGGCGGCCGAGGCCCGGAGTCCGGTCGGCGCCTCGACCATCGGGAAGTGCCCGGCGAGGGCTTCGATCAGGGCGGCCGTCTCGGGGTCGGCGAGCTGGACGTACCGGTGCCGCCCCTGCTTGCGCTCGACGCACAGGCCGGAGGCGACGAGCCGGTGCAGGTGCTCGGTCGCGGTCGAGGCCGCGACCCCGGCGCGGCGGGCGAGTTCGCCCGCGGTCCACGCCCGGCCGTCGAGGAGGGCGACGCAGAAGGTCGCCCGGGTCGGATCGGCCAGCAGCGCGGCCGCCTCGGCGAGCCTGGTGCCGTGTGCGCGATCGGTCATGCCCCGATTCTGCCTCGGCGACGTTTCGGCGGGCGCCGAACGCTTCCGGACCTAGGTTCGAGCGATGACCACGACCTCGACGTTCGGCGCCGACCGCGCCGCGGAACTCCTCGCCCACCCGGACCTCGTCCCGCCGCTGGCCGAAGCGGGTGCGGACGGCGGGCTCGCCTGGCTGCGGGCGAACGTGGCCCGGTTCGCGAGCGGTGAACGGCATGCGCGGTATCGCGGCCAGGTGGGGGAGCTGTTGGGCCGCATGGAGCCCGGGCGGCTGCGGGTGCGTGCGGCCGAGCTGGCTCGGGAGGTGGTCGCGGGGGCTCCTGGGGAAGTCGACGTCATGGCGGCCATCGCGCGGGAGGTCCCGGTGCGGGTTCTAGGAGAAGCGGTGGGCATCGGGTGTGCGGCGGGTGGCGAGCGCGGTCCGGAGAATGCGAGCGCCGTGGGCACTGGGATTGCGGACGGTGTGGAGGTGGCGGCAGTGCGGGCGGTGGCCGCGGGCTATCTGAGCGGAGAGGCGACCGAGGAGCGCGATGCGGCGGTCGAAAGTCTGGTCGCCGCCTGTGGAGGAGAGCACGACGAGGCGACCGCGGCGAAGATCGGCCTCCTGGTGCAGGCGTGCGAGGCGACAGCGGCCCTCATCGGGAACGCCTTGGCCGCCATGCTCGGCGACTCGGCTGCGGTCTCGAGTGATCGGAGCGGGCAGGGTGAGCGGGCCGAGGGGGGTGAACAGGTTGGGCAAGGTGGCGATGGCGAGGAGGCCGGAAGTCCGCAAGGCGCAAGTCAGGAAGACAGGAGTCGGCCGGGCGGAACCGGTGTCGGGGACACTGCCCGGAGCGCACCGATCACTGTGGCCGCTGAGCTCCGTTCGAACCCGCCCGTGAGAGCCACCGTTCGGTTGGCAGCGCGCGCGATCGAGGTGCCCGCCGACCCTGGGCATTCGCCAGTTGGAGGCGCTGCGCTGTCCACGAGTGGCCGACCTCCGGTCGGCTCGAAGCACACAGGTTCAGCCGCCGAAGGCGTCTCGCTCGCTCCCGGCGACCTGGTCCTGATCTCGCTCTCCGATGGGCCGCATTCGCTTCCGTTCGGGGCCGGTCCTCACGCCTGTCCGGGCCGCGACCAGGCGATCGCCATCGCGATCGGCGTCTGCGAAGCCCTCCGCCACACCCGCCTCCTCACCGCCCCGATCGAATACGAACCGCTCCCGAACCTGCGCATCCCGACCCGACTCGAGGTGGCCCCGTGACCCGCTACGCAGAATTCCTCGCCGCCCACCACGGCCCCCGCCCGCTCCTGCTCCCGAACGCCTGGGACCACGCCTCCGCAGCCGCCCTCACCGCCCAAGGCTTCACCGCCATCGGGACCACCAGCCTCGGCGTCGCCGCCGCCCACGGCCTCCCCGACGGCGCCGCCGCGACCCGCAGTCTCACCGTCGACCTCGCCCGCACGATCGCGCCGCTCCCGGCCATGATCTCCGTCGACCTCGAAGGCGGCTACAGCGACGATCCCACCGAGGTCGCCGCACTGGCCGCCGTCCTCGCCGACCTGGGCATCGTCGGCATCAACCTCGAAGACGGCCGCCCCGACGGCACCCTCCGCGATCCCGATCTCCACGCCTCGATCATCACCGCGATCAAGGCCCGATGCCCCGGACTGTTCGTCAACGCCCGCACCGACACCTTCTGGCTCAATACTGAAGCGCCCCTTGACAACGCATTGGCCCGTGCCGAGCGATACCTGGACGCGGGCGCTGACGGCGTCTTCGTCCCCGGCGCCACCGACCCCGACAACATCCGCACTCTTGCCGCCCGCATCGACGCCCCGCTCAACGTCCTCTGCACACCGACCGGTCTCGGACTCGACGCGCTCGCCGCCCTCGGCGTCGCCCGCGTGAGCACCGGGTCGCTGCTCTACCGCACCGCGATCAGCGCGGCGGTCCGCACGGCCTGTGAAGTGCGGGAGGGGAATCCGGTCCCGGGCGGTCAGCTCTCGTACGCGGAGATGCAGCAGCTCGCAGTGGACGCCCTGTTCAACGCGGCCGACTCGGGCGGCGCCCCGGCCTCACCGGGAATCGCCGCCCGAGCGGAATCCCGCGCGAGGCGGGGCCGGACCGCCTGAGGATGATCGCGCTGCCTGGCATCGGCGTCGACATCCTGCCGGTCGCCGCTGGGCCGAGCCCGGCCGAACTGCGCGTTTTCCTTGACACCGTTGGGAAGTCACATGCTGGCGAGCTCTTCGGGGGTGTAGGCCCTCAGGATGCAGAACTCGTTGCCGGCGGGGTCGGCCATGACGACCCATGTGGCCTTCTCGTCCTGACCGACATCGACCCTGGTGGCTCCCAGCGACTCCGCGCGCGCGACCTCTGCGGCCTGGTCGTCCGGGCGCAGGTCGATGTGGAGGCGGTTCTTGACGCTCTTGCCTTCGGGAACCTTGATGAACAGGATGTCCGGAGAGACGCCGTCCTGCGGGCTTCCCTCGGCGGGCTCCAGGACCACTTCTTCCTTGGTGTCGTACGTGACCCGCCAACCCAGCAGATCGGCCCACCAGGGGGCGAGCGTGCGCGGGTCGGCGGCGTCCACGACGATGCATTGCCAGTTCAAAGTCATTCGGCGACCCTAGTGGCGCCGATGACGGAAGTCGACCCTTTTTCGGATTATTCGGGGTTGACCGGACGGCTGGAGCGTCCGGCCCTGCCGGTCATCTCGGCGTCGAACGTCTCCTGGGCGTCCGCCATGGCCTCGGCGTAGCCGGGGGCGCTCATGCGGGTCCAGACCTCGGCCTCGGGGACGTCCTCGACGTGCGACGCGACCCACCAGATGTTCCCGAAGGGGTCGCGAACGCGCGCGCCGCGGTCGCCCCAGGCGGCGTTCGACAGCTCGGTCACCACGCGGGCGCCGGCCTTGACGGCCTTCGCGACCGTCTCGTCCGGGTCGGCGACCCAGATGCGGAGCAGGGCAGGGAGTGCGGGCCAGTCGGGGCGGCTGTCGAAGGCGAGGAGCATGGTGTCGCCGACCTTGATCTCGGCGTGGCCGATGGCGCCGTCCTCGGTCGCGACCCGGCCGGTCTCGGCGCCGTCGAAGACCTCGGTGATGAAGTCGAGCAGTGCGGCGGTGTCGTCGGTGACGAGCCACGAGGTGACGGTGGTGTAGCCCTGGGGCTGGAAGTTCACGGTGGCCATGTCGGCTCCTTGTCGAGTCGGTGACGGGACTCGGACAGCTTATCAGAACGGAATTATATGTTCCGTTTGGGATTGGATCAGGAACCGAACCCGGCTGCAGTGAGGCCCGCGAACCCAAGCGCCGCAAGCGGAACGGCCGCCGCGAGCGCGAGCAGCCGCGTCCGCCACGTGCGGCCGAAGACCACGATCAGCGCGAGTCCGAACGCGGCGGTGATGACGGCCGTGGCGAGGCCGTCGGCGCGGTACTCCGGTTCGATGCTCGTCTGGCGGCGCAGCAGCACCCCCGCCTCCGCGAAGAACACCGCCCCGAGGGCGGCGGTGCCGACCACCGAGCGCCAGAGGGAGACCGATCGCGACCAGGCCCCGAACGTTCCGAAGACCACGCCTGCGAGGACGCCGAACGCCATCCAGATCAGGGAGGTCGGGGCCCAGAGGTTGGCGAGGTCGTCGTTCTGGATGAGGGTCGCGGCAAGGTAGTAGCTCTCGACCGCGACCACCAGGAGCACGGCGCCCGCGAACGCCGGCTGCCACCGCCCGGCGCGCACCCATGCGCCGATGGCGAAGGCGCCGACCGCCCAGACCGCGCTGGAGTTGGCGAGGTTGGCCCAGGGGTAGGGGAGTTCGCGCTGGGCGACGAGGTCGACGGCGCCGAGGGCGAGGCCGCCGACGATCGCGACCGACAGGATCAGCGGGAACGGGCGCCGGGCGGCGGCGGAGATGTCGGGCATGGCGGGAGTATTCCATGCGGGGTGCGGCCGGGGGATACCGGGTATCTATTCGGTGCCGGTGCCGGTGCCGGTGCCGGTGCCGGTGCCGGTGGCGGTGGCGGTGGCGGTGGCGGTGCCGGCACCTGGTCAGGTGCTCGCGCCGGTGGTCGTGGTCGTGCTCGTCGCGGTGGTGGGTACGCCGGTGTCGGCAGTGGTGCTCGCAGCAGCGCTCGTCCCCGCGTTCGGGCTCGTGTTGAGGTAGTCGAGCATCGAGGTGAAGCGCGCCCTGATGGTCGCGGCGGCCTGGTACTCGGCCTCGACCCGGGCGTGCTCGGCGTGGATCACGGCCATCTGCTCGGGCGTGACCTCGTCGATGGAGCGGCAGCGGCGGAGCTTCGCGATCGCCTTGCTCGGCAGGCCGGTCTTGAGCATCATGCGGATCCAGTCGACCTGGTCGACCGCGTCCTCGGCGTACACGCGCTGGCCGCTCGGGGTGCGTTCGGCGTGGAGGAGGCCCTGCTCCTCGTAGTACCTGAGCGCGCGGACGGTCGCGCCGGTCGCGGTTGCCAGTTCTCCGATGCGCATGCGCGTCCTCTCCTGTGGGTGTGGCTTCCGCCACCGTCGCTTGCCCCTGACGCCGGCGTGAGGTCTTAGCTTCGACCGCATGGACATCCAAGGATCAATCGCAATCGTCACCGGCGCCAACCGCGGCATGGGCCGCCATTTCGCGGCGCAACTCCTTGAACGCGGCGCGGCCAAGGTCTATGCCGGATCCCGGCGGATCGAATCGGTCGATCTGCCCGGGGTCGAGGCCGTGCAGCTCGACATCACCGACCCGGCGTCGGTCGCGGCGGCCGCCGAGATCGCCTCCGACGCGACGCTGCTCATCAACAACGCGGGGATCGCCACGTTCGAGAACCTGTTGGGGGACGACGAGGACGCCATCCGGCAGGAGATGGAGACCAACTACTTCGGGACGCTGAACATGGTGCGGGCGTTCGCGCCCGTGCTGGGCGCCAACGGGGGCGGGGCGATGCTCAACATCTTGTCGGTGCTGTCGTGGCGCGCGGCGGGGATGGGGCACGCGTACTCGGCGGCCAAGGCGGCGTCGTGGAGCCTCACGAACGGGGCGCGGCTCGAACTCATGGGGCAGGGGACGCAGGTGACCGGGCTGCACGTGAGCGGGGTCGACACGGACATGCTCAAGGACGTGCCGGCCGAGAAGTCCGACCCCGCGGACGTGGTGCGGGCCGGGCTCGACGGCGTGCAGGCGGGCGCGCTGGAGGTGCTGGCCGACGAGGACACGGTGATGCTCAAGGGGCTGCTGAGCGCCGACCCGAGCGTCATGTACCCGGAGCTGGGCGCGGGCGGGTGGCCGAGCGACGGGAATTGGGACTCGAACGGGTGACAGACGGGCTCGTGGGGCGTGATCTTGTCGGACCCGCGGGGGAGGATCGGGTGGCAGACTTGCTTCCCCGGGTGGGTGGGTAAGGATCGTCGCCGGAGCCGGAGCCGGAGCCGGAGCCGGAGCCGGAGC
>NZ_FNGF01000001.1:177296-545541 GCF_900102815.1 Glycomyces sambucus | reverse complement strand
GCCGGAGCCGGAGCCGGAGCCGGAGCCGGAGCCGGAGCGGACTAGAAGTGGACCGGACCGGACCGGAACCGAGGTCCAGGTCGCGAGGTCTGGGTCGAGGCCCAGGTCGTGAGGCCCAGGTCGCGGTCGGGAATGACCGAGGCTGTCCGGGACGGAAGCGATCGACCCCCCATTGCGGCGGCGCATTAGGATGCCAATCGCACTGACCACGCCGGCACCACGCCCACGCCCCACGTGCCCCGCCCATCGTTGGAGTACCCGATGACCTATCCCCCGCCGAATCCCTACGACCCGAACCTCACGCCCGGTCAAGGCCAGCCCCAGCAGCCCTACGGCCAGCCGTCCCAGCCCGGGGCCGGCGGCTACGGGGCACCGCAGCAGCAGCCCGGTTACGGCGCCCCGTCCCAGCCCGGCGGCGGATTCGGCCAGCCGCAGCAGCCCGGCTACGGCGCCCCCGCCCAACCCGGCCCGAACGACGGCCAGACGCTGCCGCCCGCCCCGTACGGCGCCCCGCAGCCGCCGCCCGGCTTCCCGCCGCCTCCCGGCGGCCCCTACGGCGCCCCGCCGATCCCGCCGCCCACCGGCGGCGCGGGCCGCGGCGTGCTCGTCAAGATCCTCAGCGGTGTCGGCGCCGTGGTGATCGCCCTGATCGTCATCGGCATCAGGGCGCTGGGCAACGACTCCGGCAGCGACTCGAACAACAGCGCCACCGACGCCGCCGACGACCTCGCGGCCGAGTCCACCACCGACACCACCCTCTCCGACGAGGAGATGGAGGCCGCCGAGGCGGCCGAGGTCGGCGACTGCATGTCCGACGCCGAGGTCGACGCCACCGCGGACCTGGTCGTCCCGTGCGACGACCCGGCCGCGTTCTGGACCATCACCGAGGTCTCCGACGACTCGGGCGCCGCCGTGAGCATCCTCGGCGACCTCGACGACACCGCCCCCGTCGTGGAGGTCTGCGGCCAGGAGTACCTGGGCTGGACCCCGGGCGTGGTCTGGCAGTCCTACCAGGTCGTCTACACCGAGACGATCGAAGGCGCCGGCGGCCCGGTCGACTTCCTGTACTGCATCGAGGCGATCGACAAGGAGGACGCCGACGGCGGCCGCCCGATCGTGCCCGACGTCGGCGACTGCACCGACGGCACGCTGCGGACCTTCGACTGCGCGAACGCGGCGGCGCTGTACGTCGTGGACGACATCGAGACCTACGACCCGCCGGTCGACGAGCTGACCTTCGACTACACGACCGCTCTGGGCGGCTGCCCCGAATCGGACTACTACGCCACGCCGGTCACCGGCGGGGAGGACCTGCTCCCGCAGGTCTACCTGGCCTATTGCAGCAGCGACAACGCTTAGGCCGCCGCGAGGCGGGCGAGCGCGAACGCCCCTGGCGCGGGACCTTCGGGTCCGGCCCCAGGGGCGTTCGGTTTCCAGTGGTGGTGCGTGCGGAGCCCGAGGCGCCGAGCCCGAGGTCGGAGTTCGGGTCTCCGGTCCGGCGCCGTCGCTCCCGCCGGTGCTCTCGCACCGGGCCCGGCGCCTACGCGTCGGGCGCGGCCGCCCAGACTCCGGTCTTCGCGGTGCTCGCGGCCCAGTCGGCGAAGCGGATCGGGTCGCGGCCGAGGACGCGCTTCACGTCGTCGGTGGTCTCGCTCATGGACCCGTCGCGCATGAACCGGTACATGACGTTGAGGAACGCGATCAGCTCATCGGGCAGGCCCGCGGCGCGCATGGCCTCGTCGTGCTCCTCCGGGCTCTCGGCGCGGAAGCGCACGGCCTTGCCGGAGGCACCGGCGATGGCCGCGATGGCCTCGTCCATGGTCAGGGACTCGGGGCCGGTGATCTCGTAGACCTTCCCGGCGTGGCCGTCCTCGGTGAGGACTGCGGCGGCGACGGCCGCGATGTCGTCGGCGGCGATCAGCGGCTCGGTGGTGCCGGCGAGCGGCAGCGCGACGTCGCCGGAGAGGACCGCCGGGAGGTAGTCGCCCTCGCTGAAGTTCTCGTTGAAGTTGTTGGCCTGCAGGACGGTCCAGTCGATGCCCGACGCCTGGACGGCGTGCTGGGCCGCGTGCATGCCGATCACGTCGGGGCCGACCCCGGCGAGCGCGGAGAGGTCCTGGATGCGGCGTCCCGACTGGGAGACGAGGCGGCGGACGCCGGCCTCGACCGCGGCGGCGGCGAACGCGTCGGCGGGGAACGGGTGGTCCGGCGGGATCACGTAGACGGCGGTGACGCCGTCGAGGGCGGCGGCCCAGGTGGAGGAGTCCGCCCAGTCGAAGGGGATGTCGGTGCTGCGGGAGACGGCGCGGACGTGGTGCCCGCCCGCGCGCAGGACCTCGGCGAGGCGGCGGCCGATCTTGCCGGTGGCGCCGGTGACGAGGATGGTTTCGGTGGCATTGGTTTCGCTCATGAGGCAAGTCAACCGCGAATGCCGTAGCGGATGAATGGTTATCAAGCCACGTCCGATGTGCGATCGTCTACCGGCGGGGCGGGCTGGAGCGGAGCGAGGCGAGAGCGAGGTGCGCTCGACACTGGGCCGGTCCGGGCCCGATTCGGCCTCGCGTGGACCTTCGGCGCCCGACCGGGCCGGGGGTGGCGATTCCCCCGGCCCGGCGCGGTCCCGGTTGAGGCGCTTGGGACCGCGGTGCCGCGGGCGGACCCGTAGGAGCCCCCGCCCGCAGCGGGTCGGTCAGCCCGCCGCCGGGGCGGCGGGCGCGGCGTTCGCGGCCGCGAACACCTGTATCGCCGTTTCGGGGTCCGGCTGCGGTTCGGGGTCGTGGACGGCCGACCGCATGTACCCGGGCCCCGACCCGGTCGCGGGCTCCATCAGTACGCCGCCCGGGCGGCCAGGTGCTCGTACGCCTTGTCGAAGTGCTGCATGGCGGCGTCGTTGGGCGGGTCGGGCTGGGGGTCCCAGAGGTCCGCCTGGAGCAGGGCGATCCCGGCCGCGAGCTCCTCGCCCGCGGTCTGGACCCAGGGCAGCGGGGTCGGGTCCTGGAGGTACTTGCCGCCCTTCCGGTCCCACAGGCCGGTCCGGTACAGCTCGATGGGGTACTTCTCGACCGCCTTCGCGGCCTCCAGGAACAGGCCCGCGGCCTGCTCGCGGAGCTGGTCGGCGAGCTTCTCGTCCTTGGTGAGGTGCGCCTTGGCGAGCGTCTGGAGGCCCTTGCCGAGGAGTTCGTTGAAGTCCTCGTGGGGGACCGGGTCGATGTCGAACTTCCAGAAGTCGAAGTAGACCGCGCACTCGGGGCAGCCGCCGGGCGGCCAGTGCGGTCCGATGGCCTCGATCTCGTACCAGTTGCAGTCGAGGACGATCGTGCCGGTGACGGGGTTGACGTGGTCGGTGCATTCGACGATGCGGCTGAAACCGGCCTGGGCCGGTGCCGCGGGGACGAGCATGAGCCCGGCGGCGGCGGTGAGCACCGCCGCCGCGGTGAGGAGTCTTCGGAGGATGAGGCGCATCGGCACTCCTTGGGGGAAGGGAGGATTGCCGCCTCAGTATGGAGTCGCCGAGTGGTCACCGCGGGTACACGGCCGGGCACCGGCCCGCACGTCCGGGGTCCGATGAGGACTAACGTCCGGTTCGGCCGCGTTTGCGATGCCGCGCGGGTCGGAAAGATGGCACGCGGTGTGCCAGCGCCCGCGGACCCGCCGGGGGACGCGTTGCGCCCCTTCCTGTTCACCCTCCACGATGCCTCCTCGCGTTTGAGACGTGTCGACATCGGAAACTTTGGCGGCATGTCCTCCACCAATAACGCTCAAGTCATCGCCTCCCGCGCGGCGAACAGCAAGCCGCTGGAGCTCCTCGCGCGCGGCGGCTTCATCGCCTACGGCGTCATCCACCTGCTGTTCGCATGGCTGGCGTTGCAGGTCGCGTTCGGCGAGTCGTCGGGCGAGACCGACCAGTCCGGCGCCCTGAACACCCTCGCCCAGCAGCCCGCGGGCGAGTTCCTGGTCATCTGCATCATCGTCGGCATGGTCGCCATGGCGGTCTGGCAGGCGTTCGAGGCGGCGATCGGGGAGAGCGGGCCCCAGGACCGCGCCGCGATGGCCGAGCGCGTCATCTCCGGCTGCCGCACGGTCCTGTACCTCTACTTCGCGTACCTCGGATACAAGGTGGTCAGCGGCGCGAACGCCTCCCAGTCGCAGAGCCAGCAGTCCACCGCGTCGTCCATGATGGACTCCGGGGGTGGGCGCTTCCTGGTCGGCCTGGCCGGTGCGGTCGTGCTCGGCGTCGGTGTGGGTCTGGCGGTCTACGGGCTGAAGAAGAAGTTCGAGAAGCACCTGAACACCGGCCGGATGCGTCCGAAGGTGCGCCGCACGGTGCAGCGCCTCGGCACGGCCGGGTACACCAGCAAGGGCGTCGCGTACGCCCTCGCCGGCGCGCTGATCGTCGCCGCGGCGGTCACCTACGACCCCGAGAAGGCCGGCGGCCTCGACGCCGCCCTCAAGACCCTCGCCGGGACCGACTGGGGCCCTTGGCTCCTCGGCCTGATCGCCCTCGGCATCGCATGCTTCGGCGTCTACTGCTTCTTCCAGACCAAGTACCGCAAGGTCTGACGTGGAATGCGACCCGGGGCCCGTCCGATCCGGACGGGCCCCGGTCATGTCCTAGGCGAGTCCCGCCAGGACCGCCGCGAAGCGCTCGGGGCGGACGAGGACGCCCGCGTGGCTCGACTCGATGGTGTGCACGTCGAACGGGTTGCCCGGGGTCAGCGCGTCGGCCTCCTTGATGAAGAGGTCCTGGAGCTCGATCGGGATCGACGTGTCCTGTGTCAGGCGCACATAGCTGCGCGGGATCCGGCCCCAGGTCGCGGCGTCGGCGCGGTCCTCGGGGCCGCCGGCGTCGCGGCTCTCGTCGGGGGTGAGGGTGCTGAGGAAGACCCGGAACTCGTCGTCGGTGCAGTCCGCGAGCATCGACGCCTTCAACGCCCTGAGCAGGGCCGGGTCGGCGGTGCGCCAGTTCATGCGGACCGCGCCGAGGCGGGCCGGGTTCGCCGCGGCCACCGCGAAGACCTGGTCGAGGACGCTGCCGGCGTTCTCCGGCCGGGCCACGTACTCGCCCGGCGTGTGCTCGACGCAGCACCACGCGGAGGCGTAGACGATCCGGTCGAACAGCTCGGGGCGGCGGTTCGCCACCGCTGTGAGCGTGACGCCGCCGCGGCTGTGCGCCACGGCGATGACCGGCCCGTTCACCCTCGCGCGCTCCAGGATCGCGACCAGGTGGTCGACGTTCTCCTGGAGCCCGACGCCGTCGAGGTTCGACGGCGCCACGGCCAGCTCCGCCGCGTCCTGCACCTGGTAGGCCGACGGGACGCCCGCCCCGAAGCCGTGCCCCGGCAGGTCGACCGCGAGGGAGCGGTGCCCGAGGAGGGCCAGCTCCCGCTGGAGCGGCGCCCAGGAGAACGAGTTGGCGTTGGAACCGTGGATGAGGACGAACGTCGGTGTCATGGCGCTCATGATTGCAAAGACTTCGATGCTTTGCGGACCCGGTTCGCCACGGTGTGCAGCGCGTCGAGCACCGGGCCCGCGTCGAGGCGCTCGAAATCGACGTCGAACACGCACAAGAACGCGGCCACGGTCAGCGGATCGGACCCGCCGAGCACGAGTGCCCGCTCAGAAGATCTCGAGCGGGCCCCGCGACAGGCTGATCATCACCGCCAGGACCATCACGATCAGCGCGCCGAGCCCGCCGAAGAAGCCGCCCGCGGCGGTGCTGCGGTTGGTGGCGAGGCCGGTGCGGGCGCGGTTGAGGCCGACCGCGCCGAGGACCATCGCGATGACGGGGATCGGCCAGGTGATCAGGTAGAGCATCGGCACCCACAGGAACGCGAACGCGGCGAGCGCCACCACGAGCGAGGCCGTGCCCATGCCGTTCATGGGCGGGAGGTCGCCCTGGTCCGGGCGGGTCGAGTCGGTGAAGGGGTCGTACATGGCGGCATCCTGATCTCTTGGGGGTCAAGGTCACCGTACCGGTGAAGCACCGTCCCCACGGGACACGCGAGTCGACGCGGCCGCGTCCGCCCGGCCGGAGCCTCAGCCCTTGGAGTGCCGCTCCAGGAACTGGTAGACCTCGGTCTCGTCCACGCCCGGGAAGGAGCCCAGGGGCATCGCGGCGAGTTGGGAGCTGGCGGCGCGGGCGGTGGGCCAGACTTGGCCGGCCCAGGTCTTGGAGAGCTGGCGCGGGGGGTTGCGGCAGCAGTCGGGGTCGGGGCAGCGCGAGACCGAGCGGGCCTTGGTCTCCTTGCCGCGGAACCACTTCGCCGACTCGTACGGCACGCCGATCGACAGCGAGAACACCCCGTCCGCGCTTCGCTCGGTGCGCGCGGTGCACCAGTACGTGCCGGTCGCGGTGTCCGTGTACTGGTTGAACGCGTTGAACTTGTCGGGCACGTCGAACACCTGCCGGCTCGTCCAGTACCGGCAGATCGGCTGCCCCTCGATCGCGCCGGTCGGGTCCGCGGGGAACGCCACGTCGTCGTTCTCGTACGCCTTGAAGATGATCCCGGACTTGTGCACCTTCTGGAAGTGCGTCCGGATCCCCAGGTGGTGCGTCGCCAGGTTCGTGAACCGGTGCGCCGCGGCCTCATAGGAGACCGCGAAGTTGTCCCGCAGGTCCTCGACCGCCACCTCCTTGTCCGACATGGCGCTGCGCAGGAACGCCACGGCGCTCGACTCGGGGATGAGCAGCGCCGCCGCGAGGTAGTTCGTGGACACGCGCTGGCCCAGGAACTCCAGGTACGTCCGGGGCACCTCGTGTTCGAGCACATAGGACGCCAGGGCCTGGAGCAGCACCGTGCGCGGGTCGTGCGAGCCCGTGCCGACCTGCGTCAGGTAGATCCGGCGGTGCTTGAGGTCGGTCACCGAGCGGGTCGAGTGCGGCAGGTCGTCGACGTGGTGCAGCGTGAACCGCAGGTGCGCGGCGAGGTCGGCGATCTGGTGCTGCGAGAGCGGCCCGCCCGCGTAGTCGACCTTCCCCAGCAGCGTGCGCGCCTCCGCCTCGATGTCGGCGAAGTAGTTGTCCTTGTCGCGCATCCGGCGCCGCAGCTCCGTGTTGGCCCGCCTGGCCTCCTCGGGCGTCGCGGTGTGCAGGTTGACCTGGCGGTCCACTTCCCGGTGGAGGCCGACGAGGGCTTCGAGCGCTTCGGTGGGGAGGCGGGTCGAGGGCTTGACGGACGGCAGGCCCAGCGACCGGTACTGGCCGCTGCGCTGCGCCCGCTCCAGCTCGATCTCCAGGGCGACGCGCCGGTTCGGGGGCTCGGCGCCCAGCAGCTCGTCGGAAGAAACGCCGAACGCCTTCGCGAGCGCCCGCAGCATCGACAGCTTCGGCTCCTTCTTGCCGTTCTCGATGAGCGAGAGTTGCGAGGGCGCCGAGCCGACCGCCGCGCCCAGGTCCTCCAGGCTCATCTCGCGCTGTTTGCGCAGGTGCCGGATCTGCTTGCCGAGGCTGATGAGGTCCACCGAGACGTCGTCGGCGGACAGCTCGGCGGCCTCGGCCGCGCCCCACGGGCGGTGCGGGGCGTCGGAGGGGCGCTGCGGCAGGTTCGTCATTTTCCCAGTATCGCGAAGAAACGCGATTCTTTCCACTCGATACTCGCCCGTAGGCGTGAATGAACGTGAAAGATTCCAGTTACCTGCAAGTAATGACCGCCTTCGGGGCGGTCCCGACTTCTCGGAGCCGACGATGTCCGACATCCAGCGCGACCCTCAAGCGACCGACACGCACCTCGCCGCCGAGCGCCTCGCGATCGAGTGGGCCGCCGACCCGCGGTGGGCGGCCACCGTCCGCGACTACACCGCCGCCGACGTCGTGCGGCTGCGCGGCCGCGTCACCGAGGAGCACACCCTCGCCCGCCGCGGCGCCGAGCGCCTCTGGTCCCGGCTCACCGAGGACGCCGCCACCGGCGGGTACACGCACGCGCTCGGCGCCATGACCGGCGGCCAGGCCGTCGAGCAGGTCAAGGCCGGGCTCCACGCGATCTACCTGTCCGGCTGGCAGGTCGCCGCCGACGCGAACCTCGCCGGCCAGACCTACCCCGACCAGTCGCTGTACCCCGCGAACTCGGTCCCGCAGGTGGTGCGCCGCATCAACAACGCGCTCATGCGCGCCGACCAGATCGAGGCCGCCGAGGGCGTCCAGTCCGTCGAGGACTGGCTCGTGCCGATCGTCGCCGACGCCGAGGCCGGCTTCGGCGGGCCCCTGAACGCCTTCGAGCTCATGAAGGGCATGATCGCCGCCGGCGCCGCGGGCGTCCACTGGGAGGACCAGCTCGCCTCCGAGAAGAAGTGCGGCCACCTCGGCGGCAAGGTCCTCATCCCCACCGGCCAGCACATCCGGACCCTGAACGCCGCGCGGCTCGCCGCCGACGTCGAGGGCGTCCCCAGCGTGATCGTCGCCCGCACCGACGCCGAGGCCGCGACCCTGCTGACCTCCGATGTGGACGAACGCGACCACGCGTTCATCACCGGGGAGCGCACCGCCGAGGGCTACTACCGCGTGCGCAACGGCATCGACGCGTGCATCGCCCGCGGCCGCGCCTACGCGCCGTACGCCGACCTGCTGTGGATGGAGACCGGCACGCCCGACCTCGACGCCGCCCGCACCTTCGCCGAGGCGATCAAGGCCGAGCACCCCGACCAGATGCTCGCCTACAACTGCTCGCCGTCGTTCAACTGGAAGCGCCACCTCGACGACGACACCATCGCCAAGTTCCAGCGCGAACTCGGGTCCATGGGCTTCACGTTCCAGTTCATCACCCTCGCCGGGTTCCACGCGCTCAACCACTCGATGTTCGACCTCGCCCACGGGTACGCCCGCGACGGCATGACCGCCTACGTGGACCTCCAGGAGCGCGAGTTCGCCTCGGAGGAACGCGGGTACACCGCCACCAAGCACCAGAGGGAGGTCGGCACCGGCTACTTCGACCTCGTCACCTCCGCGCTGAACCCGAACGCCGCGACGCTCGCGCTCGCCGGGTCCACCGAGGCGGGACAATTCCACTAGCCGGCAGCGACCAGTCCACCGGGCGGGGCCGCGGCCCCGCCCAGCCATACGAGGAGTATTCAGTGGTCATCGCATCACAGACCCGCACCGACGCGGGGATAACGGTCAACGGGCCCCGCGTCGATCGCGAGGACGAGGTCCTCACGCCCGAGGCGCTGTCGTTCGTCGCCGCCCTGCACCGCAAGTTCGCGCCGCGGCGCCAGGAGATACTCCAGGCCCGGCAGCAGCGCCGCACCCGCATCGCCAACGGGGTCGACCCCGGCTTCCTCCCCGAGACCGCCGACGTGCGCGACGACTTCTCCTGGAGCGTCGCCACACTCGCCCCCGGCCTGGAGGACCGCCGCGTCGAGATCACCGGCCCGTGCGACCGGAAGATGACCATCAACGCGCTCAACTCTGGCGCGAAGTGCTGGATGGCGGACCTGGAGGACTCCTCCACCCCGAACTGGCACAACGTCATCGACTCCCAGCTCAACCTCCGGGACGCCATCGAGCGGCGCATCGACTTCACCAGCGAGCAGGGCAAGGAGTACAAGCTCGGCGGCGAGAGCCTGACCGACCTGCCGACCATCATCGTGCGCCCGCGCGGCTGGCACCTCGCCGAGCTGCACCTGCGCGTCGACGGCCTGCCCGTCGCCGGGTCCCTGGTGGACTTCGGCCTGTACTTCTTCCACAACGCCAAGCGGCTCCTGGAACTCGGCCGCGGCCCGTACTTCTACCTGCCGAAGCTCGAATCGCATCTCGAAGCGCGCCTGTGGAACGACGTGTTCGACACCGCCCAGGACCTCCTCGGCGTCCCGCGCGGCACGATCAGGGCCACCGTCCTCATCGAGACGATCACCGCCGCGTTCGAGATGGAGGAGATCCTCTACGAGCTGCGCCGCCACTCGTCCGGCCTCAACGCCGGGCGCTGGGACTACATCTTCTCGGTCATCAAGAACTTCCGCGAGCGGGGACCCCGCTTCGTGCTGCCCGACCGGGACCAGGTGACGATGACCGCGCCGTTCATGCGCGCCTACACCGAGCTGCTGGTGCGGACCTGCCACCGGCGCAGCGCCTCCGCGATCGGCGGGATGGCCGCGTTCATCCCCAGCCGCCGCGACCCCGAGGCCAATGCCGTTGCGCTGGAGAAGGTCCGGGCCGACAAGACCCGCGAGGCCGACGACGGCTTCGACGGCTCGTGGGTGGCCCACCCCGACCTCGTGCCGGTCGCCATGGCCGTGTTCGACGAGGCCCTCGGGGGCCTGCCGAACCAGATCGACCGGCAGCGCGAGGACGTGGTGCCCAACGCCGCCGCACTCCTCGACGTCGCCGCCACCCCCGGGGAGATCACCGAGGCCGGCATCCGCAAGAACCTCGAAGTGGGCGTGCGGTACATCGAGTCGTGGCTGCGCGGCGTCGGCGCCGCGGCGATCAACAACCTCATGGAGGACGCCGCCACCGCCGAGATCTCACGCTCGCAGATCTGGCAGTGGATCAACGCCGGGTCCACGACGGACGACGGGCGCACCGTGACCCGCGACTGGGTCGGGCAGCTGCTCAAGGACGAGTTCGCGTCGCTCCAGCGCTTCGAGGGCGACCGGTTCGACGACGCCCTGTCGGTCTTCACCGAGTGCGCGCTGGGCGAGGACTACCCGACGTTCCTCACGCTGCCCGCGTACACCCGGTTCCTCATCTGAGGACCGGCCCCGCGGCCGACCCCGCCTGCTGGCGCGCGGGGTCGGCCGCACTCAGTACATAAAGAGATATATCGGTGTCGATGTAATGGCCTCTGGTTCTCCAGGGGCCCAAGGCGTGTCCGCGGCGACGCGGCTTCGACGAGGTCCGTGGCGGGTCGCCGCGGACACGGCGAGTGACGACTGCGGGCGGTCGCTCGGGGCCGGCGTCCCTCACGCGGTGTCGGCGACGAGGCGGGCGAGTTCGACGCGGGAGCGGACGCCCAGGGACGCGAAGATGTTGCGCAGGTGGTGGTCGACGGTGCGGACGCTGAGCGAGAGCGAGCGGGCCACCTCGCGGTTGGTGGCGCCGGTCGCGACCAGGCGCGCGATGCGGAGCTGGTGCGGGGTGAGGGCGGCGAGGGCGCCGGTGGCGGGGCCGCGCCGCTCGCCGGCGGCGCGCTGCTCACCGGTGGCCCGGAGCTCCTGGCGGGCCTGCTCGGCCCAGAGCGCCGCGCCGCAGCGTTCGAAGCCGTGGAGGGCTTCGCGCAGGACCGCGCGGGCGAGGAGCGGGCGGCGCCGGCGGCGGAGCCACTTGCCGTGGTGGAGTTGGGTGCGGGCGCGCTCGAAGTCCCCGGAGCCGTTGGGGTGCAGGCGGATCGCCCGGAGATAGAGGGCGTCGATCGCCTCGGGCGGGGTGCCGGGGGCGGCGGTGAGCGCTTCGACGCGGGCGAGCTGGGCCTGCGCGGCCCGGTCGAGACCCGAAGCGGCCCAGAGCTTCAGCTCGCGGGCCGCCGCCTGGGCCTCCTGCTCGCGCCCCGCGAGTGCGGCGGCCTCGGCGAAGCAGGGGAGCAGCAGGTGCCGGACCCCGAAGTGGCCTTGGCTGACGAGGCCCGCGAGCCGCGCGGCGGCGGCGTCGGGGGCGCCGCGCGCGAGGTCGGACCTGGCGAGGGCCCATTCGGCGAGCGCGCCGGTCTGGCCGAGGCCGCAGTGCCTGGCGGTGTCGAGTGCGGCGTTGGCGTGGGCCTCGACCTCGGCGGTGTCGCCCGCGACCGAGGCCGAGAGGGCGAGGACCGCGCGGTGGTGCGCGGCGGTGTTGGCGCGGCCGGTGCGCAGGGCCTCGTCGAGCCCTTCGCGCGCGTGGGTGCGGGCGCGGGCGTGGCGGCCGGCGCGCATCTCGGCGTACGCGAGGTATTCGAGGGCGCGGGCGGTGAGGTCGGGCCGGTCGCGGTCGCGCGCGATGGCCAAGGCGCGCAGCCCGATCCGGCAGGCGTCGTCGGTGTCGCCGAGGATGAGGGCGGCGGCCGACGCGCGGTGCAGGGCGTCGGGGCTGTCTCCCGCGAAGGCGGCGACGCGCCGGAGCGAGGCGATCGCCTCGGCGGGCGACTCGCGGAGGAGGGCCGCGAGGCCCCAGAGATAGTCGGCGAGCTGGGTATCGGGAGTGTCCGGGCGATTGCCTTCAAATCGGGCGCCCGGGGGACCCCCCATTTCAATCGTGCCCGAGGGGTCTGACAGGTTGGGCCGCAGGTGAAGGTGACCGTTGCTCGGCTTCGGTGTCGCCCCCGCTTTGATGGTGCCAGGGGGGTCCGACGGGGCGGTGTTCGAGGGGGCGGCGAGCGGGCGAGTAGGGGCGGACATGGCGGCGAGGGCGCTTTCGAGAGCGGCGGTGCAGGCGGCTCGATCGCCTGCGGCCCAGGCGGTGTCGGCGGCCGCGGTGTAGGCGGCGAGGGCGAGTGCGGGGACCGCTCCTGCGGCGAGCACTCCGGCGAGGGTGAAGGAGGCGTAGGCGTCGCCGAGTGGTCCGTCGGCGAGGGTGCGGCGGCCCCGGGCGAGGGCGGCCCGCGCGGCGTGTTCGGTGCCGCCGTTGGCGACGCGGAGGGTGACGGTGGTGTCGGCGCGCGTGGCCTCGTGGAGGAGGTGGGCGTCGGCGGCGGTGACCACGAGGGCGAGGCTGCCGTCGTCGAGGCGGCGGAGCGTCGCGGCGAGCGGGCGGCGGTCGGCGAGGGGTGCACCGACCGCGGGGGTGTGCACGCCGGGCCGTGCGGCGCGATCACTCGGCGGGGCATGGGGTTCGGGGCCGGCCTGCGGCGGGCCGGTGCGCCGCGCGGGCGGGGCCGCCCGGGCGGGGTGCTCCGGTGCGCGCCGTCCCATCCGTCCATCGTACAAAACCGACCAGTCGGTTTGGAAGGGGTGAACGCCATCGGATCGGGCGATGATTCGACAGGCGGAGTCAGGGGTCCGGGCGCGCACGCGGAAGCCCCCCGGGTGACGGCGCCCGGGAGGCTTCCGGCGAACTCGGTCGGTCTCGCTAGCCGAGGGGGCAGGTGCCCCGCGACTCCTCGATCGCCAGGCCCGTGGGGACCGGGCAGAGGAACTGGGTGAACCTCGTGTCCTCGTCGACCCAGCGCTTGAGCCAGGAGATCGAGTACTTGGCGATGGTGGTGTTCGAGCTGTTGGGCGCGAAGTGGCTGGCGCCGTTCAGTTCGATGTACATCTTCTCGGCCGAGCTGGGGATCGTGTTGTAGAACGGCTCGCTGTGCGAGCCGACCGGTGCGACCGTGTCGGCCTCGGCGCCGAAGATCAGGGTCGGGGTGCGGACCGTGGACCAGGTCTTGGTGGTGTGCCACGGGGTCATCGGGATGCTCGCCTTGATGTCCGGGTTCTCGCGCACCGCCTCCAGCGAGCCGCCGCCGCCCATCGAGTGGCCCATCACGGCGAGGCGGTCCTCGTCGATCCGGGTGCGCACCGAGCTGTCCTCGACCAGGTAGTCGAGGGCGGCCTGGAGCTGGTCGGCGCGGCTGCCGGGCTGGTCGTAGATCGAGTTCGTGTCGATGGTGAAGACCACGAAGCCCTGCGAGGCGAGTCGCGGCCCGAGCCACGAGATCGTGGACTGGGTGCCGGTGAAGCCCGGCACGATGACGACGGCGCCGAACGTGCCGTCGCCGGTGGTGGTCGGGTAGTAGATCGTGCCGCCGCCGAAGCCGGAGACGAGCGACGACACGCTCGTGCTCGACGTCGAGTACGAGCCGCGCGACGCCTCGATGCTCGAATTGGTGGGATCGGGGCCGCGCTCGTACGGGTTGTCCTGCGCCACGGCCGCACTGGGGGCGACGGCGACGGCGATGCCCACGGCCGCCGACAGCACCGCGGTCATTGCGGCGGCCAGCGGCCCCCGCTTCCTGGTCGACTGCATGAAACGTCCTCCTCGACGATGCACATCAGACGATGCACGTCAGGCGATGCGCACCGGATGGTGCGCATCAAGTGATGGACGTAAATATCTCCTGCTCTGAACCGCCGCGCATCGGTGAAATCACCGGTCTCTGCGCCGTAATGCCCGCGCGGCCTCGACCGCGCGCTCCGCCTCGACCGTGGCCGCGGCGTAGTGCAGGCGCCGCATCGAGCGGATCGCCGAGCGGATCTCCTGGAGGTAGCCGCTCGCGCTGTGCGCCTTGCGGAAGTGCGGCTCGGGGAGCGCGGCGGGGTCGACGCCGACGGTGTCGATCGTGCACCCGTACGGCAGCCCCATGTGCGCGATGGCGTCGCAGTGCTGGAACGCGGTGTAGGGCGCGGAGGTCACCACCAGGACGCTGTCGCCGGGCACGAGGTCGGCCACCTCGTCGGCCCAGAACCGGCAGGTGTCGACGGTGTCGGCCCGGCGCCGGTCGGGGACCGAGGACGGCGCGGCGACGGCGCGCACCGTCAGCGGTCCGGCCTCGTAGGTCGCGATCTTCCACGAGCGGCCCGGTTCGCGGTGGGGGTCGCCGCCCGCGTCGACGCGGGGTTCGCCCTCGATGGCGAAGGCGCGCTTCAGACTCGCCTCGATGGCGTCGATCTCGAAGGCGCCGCACTGGAGGCCGCTCAGGGACGCCGACTCGAGGTCGGCCGCGCCGAGGGGGCGGAAGCCGCCGACGCCGGTGACGTGCTCGACGCCCGTGCCGGCGGCGATGAGCTCGGCGGCGAAGCGGGTGCGGAACAGGCAGGAGGCGACGAGTCCGCCGAGGACCAGGACGTGCGTGTACTGCTCCAGCCGCGGCTTGAGTTCGGCGCCGAGGCCGAGTGCGAGGGCCGCCTCCGTCACGGCGGCCTCCTGCTCGGGGTCGAGCGGCTGCGGCGCGGTCTCGTGGCGCTCGCGCCCGGCCCGGAAGTCCCAGTGGACCGCGGAGAACGCCTCGAGGTAGGCGAGGTCGGTGGCGGTGCCGGTCCTGGGGAGGGAGCCGCCGTAGCGCCGCAGCAGTGCGGCCATGGGTTCGGATTCGACCCAGGCGGCGACGTCGTCGAGGAGCGAGCGGGGACCGGAGTCCCAGTCGTAGTGCGGCAATCGCACGGGTGCGAACTCGGGCATGGCTAGTCCGATCTGCGGTGGAGTCGCGGCCTTGTGAGCCGTGGTGGTGTTGGGGCTCATGCTAATCGGTTACTGCGTGTACTTCTCTGTTCAGACCAGGCGAAACGCCGTGTCGCCGCCCAAACACGCCGCGGCCCGCATTGGTGTGGCCCCGCGCACGGCCCGGGGTTGCTGGCCGTGCGAGTGACCGCAGGTGTTCGGAGAGCGAACAGGTTGCGCCCCTTCCGGATGGAAGGCGCTGTCAGGGCTCCTAACAGTTGCCTCCGGCTTCCATTCGCCAAACATGTGAACGGGTGTTAGGTTGCTGCGGAGCGGCGCCGAACGTCGGCGCCCTGCGACGAGGAGTGACATGGCGGGGACCTGCGTGGTGGTCATGGGGGTCTCGGGCTCCGGGAAGAGCACGATCGCGGAGCGGCTCACCGCGAGGCTCGGTTGGACGTTCGCCGAGGGCGACGAATTCCACTCCGAGGCGAACGTCGCGAAGATGCGCTCAGGGATCCCGCTCACCGACGCCGACCGCGAGCCCTGGCTGCGGACCCTGCGGGACTGGATGAGCGCCGAGTCCGACGCGGGCCGCTCGACCGTGGTCACCTGCTCGGCCCTGCGCCACCACTACCGCGACGTCCTGCGCGGCTCGCGCGCCCGCGTGCGCTTCGTGCACCTCGACGGGGACCGCGACCTCATCGCCGAGCGCCTGGGTCACCGCAAGGGCCACTTCATGCCGCCGGCCCTGCTCGACTCCCAGCTCGCGGCCCTGGAGCCGCTGGTCGCGGGCGAGGACGGCCTCACCGTCGACATCGCCGCGACCCCCGACGAGATCGTCTCGCGGATCGTCGCCTTCCTGGACTAGCGCCGTCGAGCCGCGGCCCGGAACGGCGACCCGCGGCAGCGCGAAGGGGCGGGCCCGCGGGCCCGCCCCTCACGTACTTCCTCGTCAGCCGCGCGCCATGCGGCGGACGGCCAGCTCCGCGAGGAGCACCGCGCCGTCGGCGAGCACCGAGTCGTCGAACGCCGCGCGCGGGGAGTGGTTCGAGGCCCCTTCCGCCGGGTCCTCCTTCACCGTGGCGCCGTAGAACATGTAGCTGCCCGGCACGGCCTCCAGGACCCGCGAGAAGTCCTCCGAGCCCATGACCGGCTCGGGCATCTCGGTGTAGCGGTCATCGCCGAACAGGTCCTTCACCGTCTCGGCCACGAACGCGGCCTCGGCGTCGTGGTTGACCGTCGCCGGGTACTCGCGCTCGAACCGGACCTCGGCGGTCAGGCCGTGCGCGGTCGCGATGTCCTCGGCGAGCTTGACCGACTCCTTCTCGACCTGCGCCAGCGCCTCCTCCGAGAACGTGCGCACCGTGGCCTCGAACTTCGCGTTGTCGGGGATGATGTTGTGCCTGGTCCCGGCGTGGAACGTGCCGACGGTGATGACGATCGGCTCGAACACGCTGAAGCGGCGCGTGATGAGGTTCTGGAGCGCGGTGACGATCTCGGCGGCGACCGGGATCGGGTCGAGGGTGGTGTGGGGGCGCGAGCCGTGCCCGCCCTTGCCGACGACGTTCACGAACAGGCCCGAGGACGCGGCCATCATCGGTCCGCCGCGGGTGGTGAACACGCCGCGCGGCACCATGTCGGAGATGACGTGGAGGCCGTAGGCGGCGTCGACCTTGCGTCCGGCGGCTTCGAGGACGCCTTCGGCGATCATGTGGCCGGCGCCGTCCCAGCCCTCCTCGCCGGGCTGGAACATGAACACGACGTCGCCGGCGAGGTCGGCCTGGCGGGCCGAGAGCAGCTTGGCGGCGCCGACGAGCCCCGCGGTGTGGAGGTCGTGGCCGCAGGCGTGCATGGTGCCGACGTGCTTGGAGACCCAGTCGGCGTCGTTCTCCTCGGTGACGGGGAGGGCGTCCATGTCGCCGCGCAGCAGCACGGCCGGGCCGGGCTTGGCGCCGCGGAGGACAGCGGTGACGGCGGTCGAGGTCCGGCCGAGGGTGATCTCGAGCGGCAGTCCTTCGAGCGCCGCGAGGACGGCCGCCTGCGTCTTGGGCAGGTCGAGGCCGATCTCGGGGATCTGGTGGAGTTCGCGGCGCAGCGCGATGAGGTCGCCTTCGATGGCGGCGGCCGCTTCCCGGAAGTCCATGTGCGCTCCTGGCATATTGGGTCCTCTTCACTAGCCGGGCGGTCAGTTCGCCTGGTGGGAGCAATGATGCCACGTGTCGGCGGGAACGTGAAGGGCGCCGCGGCCACCGGCCGCGGCGCCCTGTACTGCCTGCTAGAACACCGGTTCCCCGTCGCGGGTGAGGACCCAGTCGACGGAGGCGAACTCGGCCGGGTCGAGGGCGCCCTTGGCGGTGACCCACTCGATGATGCGGGTGCGGATCTCGATGGACTCGCTCCACACCTCCTCGGCGGCGGCCACGTGCGGGTAGTTCCCGCCGCCGTTGGCCCGGTAGTTGTTGACGGCGAGCACGAACCGCTGCGCGTCGTCGACGTCGGCGCCCGCGTACTCGAGGTTCGCGATGCGCGACCCGGCGGCCTTGGCGATGTCGATCTCGTACGTGAACCCGGAGACGTAGTCGTAGTTGTAGTCCGGCTGCCCGCCCGCGTTGGTGATCGCCTCGGGGTCGACGGCCCCGCCCGCGGGGGTCTGCACGTAGTAGGTCGCGGAGTACTCGAGGTAGTCGCGGACCTGCGCGCCGGTGAGGATCTTGGCGACCAGCGTGTTGTCGTAGATGTACAGGCTGGAGAGGTCCTTGATCCTGACGTCGCCGGAGGGGATGAGCGAGGTGCGCGAGAACGGCGACGCCTGCGAGACCACGGGCAGGTCGGCGTGCTCGGTCCCGGCGAGCGCGGCCTTGACCGTGTCCTCCTGGACCTTGGTGATGAGGTCGATGATCGGCTCGTCCTTGAGGCGGGCCTCGGCGGTGTCGAGGTCGATGGTCGCCTGGCCGACGACCTGGTTGACGTAGGCGACGACCTCGTCGTGCTCGGCCGTGAGGATCTCGGTGATCCGCTCGTGCTCGGCGGCGGTGTTGGAGTTGAGGACCGAGGCCGCGACGGACTCGACCTGCCACCGCCCGCGCTCCCAGACGAGGTCGAAGTCGAAGCGGGTGAGGCGCTGGCCGTAGCAGAGCGGTTCGGAGAGGACGACCTCGCCGCCGTCGGGGCCGGTCACGCGGGTCTCGGGGATCTCGACGTGGGCGTGGCCGACGAGGATCGCGTCGATGCCGGGGACGGTCTCGGCGACGATCTTGGAGGCGTTCTCGATGCCCAGGCCGGTGGAGGTGTCGTAGGCGGAGGTCCCGGAGGTGCCGGAGTGGGCGGAGACGATGACGACGTCGACGCACTCCTCCTCGCGCAGGTGCTTGACCCAGTGCGCGGCCTCGGTCTCGAGGCTGGGGAACTCCAGGACGCCGTCGACGATCGCCTTGTCCCAGATGGTGACGCCGGGCGTGCACAGGCCGAGGATCGCGACCTTGACGTCGCGGCCGCGGGGGGTGCGCATGCGCGCGATGTGGTACGGCGGGAAGGCGGGGCGGCCGGTCTCGGTGTCGATGACGTTGGCGCCCAGGAGGGGGAAGTCGAGCTGGGACTCGAACTTGCGGAGGGTGTCGAGGCCGTAGTTGAACTCGTGGTTGCCGAGCGCCGCGGCGTCGTAGTCGATGGCGTTCATGGCCTGGGCCATGGGGTGGACGGGGCCGCCGTCGGCGGCGATGGGGTCGACGCGCGCGTAGTAGTAGGCCAGGGGCGTGCCCTGGATGGTGTCGCCGGCGTCGATGAGCAGGGCGTTCTTCTTGCCGACCTCCTCGCGGACCTCCTCGACGAGGGTGGCGACGCGGGCGAGGCCGCGGGTGTTGCCGGCGGCGTCGCTGTAGGCGGCATCCTTGAAGTAGTCCCAGTTGAAGACGTTCCCGTGGAGGTCGGTGGTCCCCATGACGGTGAACGAGTAGCGCTTCGCGGACTGCTTCGCCTCGGCGGGGGAGGCGGCGGCGACGGCCGCCGCGGCCCCGGCGGCCGAGGCGCCGAGGAGGGTTCTGCGGTTGACGGGCATTCGGGGTTGCTCCTAACTCAGCACCGTGGATATGCGAGGGATGCCTGGAGTATTGCACTTCCGGATTTCATCTTCCGGCGGGTGTCATCCCATGACCCCATCTTGAACGGCCGATGTCGCGGCCGGGTCGATTCGGCGAACCCGCCCGCACCGGGCCTCTCCCGCCGCGGCTTCCCCGATCCGCTTCGCGGCGATAGCATCCGGGGATGATCTGCGTGTACGGGGCCGGGAGCGTCGGCTGCTACGTCGGCGGGCGGCTCGCCGCCGCCGGGGCCGACGTCGTGTTCGTCGGGCGCGAGCGCATCGCCGCCGAGGTCCGCGCCCACGGGCTCCGCCTCACCGACCTCGACGGGGCCGACGCCCGCGTGGAGGAGCCGCGCTACGAGACCGACCTGGCCGCCGCCGCGGACGCCGACCTCGTGCTCGTCACCGTCAAGTCCGCCGCCACCGCCGAGGCCGCCGCCCGGCTCGCCCCGCGCCTGCGGCCCGGCACCCCCGTCGTCAGCCTCCAGAACGGGCTGCGCAACACCGAGGTGCTGCGGCAGGGCCTGCCCGCGGCCGCGGCGATCCCGGGCATGGTCGCCTGCAACGTCGTCCACCGCGGCGAGGGCCGCTTCCACCGCGCCACCGCCGGCGGCCTCGAAGTCCAGGCCCACCCCGCCCTCGACGCCCACCTCGCCGCGTTCGACCGCGCGGGCCTGCCCCTGGCCCTCCACGACGACCTCCGCGGCGTCCAGGCCGGGAAGCTGGTCCTCAACCTCAACAACGCCGTCAACGCCCTCTCGGGCCTGCCGCTGCGCACCGAGCTGTCCCAGCGGGCCTACCGGCGCGTGCTCGCCCGCGCCCAGCGCGAAGCGCTCGCCGCGTTCAAGGCCGCAGGGATCATTCCCGCCAGGACCGCCGGCGCCGACCCGCGGCTCATCCCCGTGGTCCTGGGCCTGCCCGACGCGCTGTTCGCGCGCGTGGCCGCCCGCATGCTCGCGGTCGACCCGCACGCCCGCTCCTCCACCCGCGACGACCTCGAATCCGGCCGACCCACCGAAGTGGACCATCTGAACGGCGAGGTGGTCGCGCTCGCCGCCGAGCACGGGACCCGCGCCCCGGTGAACGAGCGGTTGACGGCGCTGGTGCACGAGGCCGAGGCCGGCGGGCGCCGCGACTGGTCGGGCCCCGAGCTCCTCGCGGCCATGGTGCGCCCTGACTGAGCGCGCCCGTTCAGGACCGCGCCACCTCCGGTTCACTCTCGTTGGCTAGCTTGACATCCGCACCAACGGCACAACCGAACAAGGAGGACGATTTGCGAACGCCAGAAGAGATCATGCAGGACCTGGAGTCCCGCGTCGCCGTCATCCAGGAGCGCGCCGGCCGCGCCGAAGAGCTCCTCGCCGAATCCGCCGTCACCGTCGCCGACGAGGACGAGATCGTCACCGTCACCGTCAACGCCGGCGGCACCCTCACCGGCCTGCGCTTCTCGCCCCAGGCGCGCGGCCTCTCCGGCACCGGCCTCGCCGACCTGGTCCTGGAGACCTACCGGTCCGCGCTCGAGGAGTCCGGGCGCCGCACCACGGAGATCATGTCCACCCTCCTGGGCGCCGACTCCGAGGCCATGAGCGTCATCACCGGCTTCGCCGCCCCCCGGACGGAGCCCTAGATGGTCAACGTCGACCCCCAGATGCTGCGCGACCACGCGTCGCGACTCGTCAACGGCCCCATGCCGATGGTCGTCCAGGCCGCCGACGCCGCCAAGACCGTCCGCCTCGGCGACGAGAACGCCTACGGCATCGTCTTCGCCCAGATGATCCCGCCCGCCCTCGACCTCTTCCTCGACGACGGCACCGAGACCCTCGACGCGATCGACGACCTCGGCACCGGCTTCACCACGGCGCTCCAGGCGACCGCCCAGCACTACCAGACCGTCGACGAAGAGGTCGCCGCCGTCTTCGACGCCCTCCTGAAGGAGCTCGACCGGTGACCAACCCCCTCATCGAAGGCGAGACCCCGACCGCCTTCCCCCAGAGCGCCAAGATCTTCTACGGCGTCTACAAGGCCGGGCAGGCGTACGGGAACGCCATCACCCAGGGCCAGGTCGACGTCGGCGACATCGCCTCGTCCACCTTCTCCCTCGGCCTCGACGCGCTCTCGTTCATCTCCAACCCCTTCAAGCACCTCGTGCAGGCCGGCGTCTCCTGGCTGTTCGAGCACATCTCGTTCCTGCGCGAACCCCTCGACTGGCTGGCGGGCAACCCCAACGCCATCGAGGGCCTGGCGATGACCTGGAACAACATCTCCATGGCCCTCCACGACGCCGCGACGGCCTGGACGACCGAACTCGGGAGCATCGCCGACTGGGACGGCCAGGACGCCGACGCGTACCGCCAGAGCGCCGCCGCGTTCGGCGGGGTCATCGCCGGGGCCGCCGACGGCGCCAAGTGGACCGCGAACCTCATCACCGGCGCGGGCGTGCTGGTGGCGATCTTCCGGACCATGTTCCTGGAGATCATCTCCAACTTCATCGCCGAGGCCATCCTGTGGATCCTCTCGGCGCTGGCGACCGCCGGGTTCACGTTCGGCGCCACCGCCGCTGCCGCCATCGCGCGCGTCGTCTCCAAGGCCGTCTCCGTCTTCGCGAACCTGGTCGGCAAGCTCGGCCAGCTCATGTCGAAGCTCGGCCGCTGGGTCGCCTCGCTCCGCAAGTTCGGCACCCAGTCGACCGGGCTGAAGAAGGCCCTCGACGGCGCCACCGACCAGGTCCTCAAGGGCACCTCGACCGGGCTCATGCGCGGCGGCGGCAAGGTCATGGACGGGGCGTCGAACCTGCGCGGCCTCTCCAACGGCCCGCTCGCGAAGTCGCTCGACCCGCTGAAGAACAGCTGGAAGAACCCCATCGACAAGATGAAGACCGTCAAGTACACCGCGAACTCGACCGCGGCCGGGGAGAACCAGATCAGCAACATGGAGAAGGAGCGCCAGGCGAACGGCGGGCCGTGATGCGCCCCCGCACCTGCGACACTCCGGCCGGGGCCCGCGGGCCCCGGCCCTCCGTCGCGCCCGGCCGGACGCGAATCCGAGTCATTTATCGTTCAACCAGCGGGTGTGGCAGGATGGCGGCATGAAGACGATCCCGATCCCCGACCACTCGCCCGACCCCACCAACGTGGTCCTCGGACTCATGCGGATCGGCTCCCTCGACGACGACGCCATCCGCGAGCTCTACCGCACCGCCCGCGAGGCCGGGATCAACGCGTTCGACCACGCCGACATCTACGGCGCCGAGCGCCACCAGTGCGAGGCCCGCTTCGGCGACGCCCTCAAACTCGACGACGACGAGCGCGAGCGGATCGTCATCCAGTCCAAGGTCGGCATCCGCCACCCCTACTTCGACTTCTCCAAGGCCCACATCCTGCGGTCCGTGGACGAGTCGCTCCAGGCCCTGCGCACCGACTACCTCGACGTGCTCCTGCTGCACCGCCCCGACACCCTCATGGAGCCCGAGGAGGTCGCCGAGGCGTTCGACGAGCTCGAAGCCGACGGCAAGGTCCGCACCTTCGGCGTCTCCAACCACACCCCGCTCCAGGTCGAACTCCTCAAGACCGCCGTGCGCCAGCCCCTGGCCTACAACCAGGTCCAGCTCTCCATCACGCACTCGCCGCTCATCGCCCAGGGCGTCGCCGCGAACATGGCCGGCCTCGACCAGTCCGTCGACCGCGACAACGGCCTCCTGGAGTACTCGCGGATCAACCGCATGACCCTCCAGGCGTGGTCGCCGTTCCAGAAGGGCTTCTTCGACGGCGTCTTCCTCGGCGACCGCGAGCACTACGGCGAGCTCAACGACCTCATCGACGAACTCGCCGCCAAGTACGAGGTCACCCCCACCGGCATCGCCGTCGCCTGGATCACCCGCCACCCCGCGAACATGCAGGTCGTCCTCGGCACCACCAACCCCGGCCGGGTCCGCGAGTCCGCCGCCGGCTCCGAGGTCCCGCTCACCCGCGAGGAGTGGTACCGCCTCTTCATCGCCGGCGGCCACACCGTCCCTTAGAGGGCACGTCCCTGAGAAGGCATCGTCCCCGAGAAGGCATCGTCCCCGAGAGGGCAGCGTCTCTTCAAGGGCAACGGCCCCATGGCGATCGGTGGATCCGCTCAAGGAGCGACCGTCCCTTGCGGAGTGTCCGGGGCGGCGCCCCTCGGCAGGGTCAACCGGAACCGGCACCCGGGCCCGCCCTCGACCAGCTCCACGTCACCCCCGTGCGCCTGCGCGATCTGGCGCGCGATCGGCAGCCCGAGCCCCGTGCCCGGCGCGCGGTCGCCGCGCCAGAACCGCTCGAACACGCGCTCGCGGTCGGCCTCGGCGATCCCCGGGCCCTCGTCGGACACGGTGAGCACCACCGCGGTCGCCTCCACGGCCACCTCGATCCCGACGACGGTCCCTTCGGGAGCGTGCTTCACCGCGTTTCCGACGAGGTTCCCGACCGCACGGTGCACGCTCGGACCGTCCACGGCCGCTTCGGCACTCGCCGCGCCCGAGACCGCCACGGGCGCCGGCGCGAACTCGGCCGCGACCTCCCGGGCGAGGGCCGCCAGGTCCACCGGCCGCCGGTCGATCACGCGGGCCCGGCCCCGCGCGTCCACCAGCAGCTCGCCGACGACGTCCCGCAGCCGGTGCGCGGCGCTCCGGCTGCGCTCCAGGCCCTCCCGGTACAGCTCCAGGCTCGGCTCGGGGTGCGCGAGCACCACGTCCGCACCGGTGATGAGCACCGCGAGGGGGGTGCGCAGCTCGTGGCTGGCCTCCTCGACCAGCTGCCGCTGCACCGCCGCCGACCGCTCCAGGCGGTCGAGCATCGAGTCGAACGCGGCCGCGAGCGCGACGGCCTCCGTCGTCCCCTGCGCGTCCCCCACGCGCAGACCGAGGTCGGTGCCCTCGATGCGCTCGGCGGCGGCGCGGACCCGCTCGAAGGGGCGCACCGCGCGGCCCGACCACCACCACGCGAGCGCGCACGTCACCGGCAGCAGCAGGACCACCGTGAGCACCGCCCAGCCCGAGGGCTCGATGCCGGTGCGCGAGACGGTGCGCTCGACGCCGTCGCCGCCGACGACGGCGTACGACTCCTGGGTGATCGCGGTGACCCCGAAGACCACCACCACCGGCAGGTAGATCGCGAGGGACCCGGTGAGCGCCAACCGGACCCGGAGCGACTTCAAGGCCCTCACCGCGCCTCCAGCCGGTAGCCCGCGCCCGTGACCGTGGCGATCGGGCCCGGTTCGCCGAGCTTGCGGCGCAGGCGGCTGAGGATCACGCGCACCGAGGCGGTGAACGGGTCGGCCTGCGCGTCCCACACGTGCTCCAGTAGGTCCTCAGTGGACAGGATCTCGCCCGGGTGGTGCATGAAGTACCGCAGCATCGAGAACTCCCTCGCGGTCAGTTCGAGTTCGGCGCCGCCGCGCCAGGCGCGGTGCGCGGCGGCGTCCAGGCGCAGGTCGCCGACGGTGAGGACCGCGTCCCGCACGTCGGCGCGGCGGGCCAGGGCCCGCAGGCGCGCGGCGAGCTCGGCGAAGCTGAAGGGCTTCACCAGGTAGTCGTCGGCGCCCGCGTCGAGCCCGGCGACCCGGTCGTCCACCGCGTCGCGCGCGGTGAGGACGATCAGGCGCCGGGGCCGGCGCAGCAGGGGGTCGGCCCCGAGCCGCCGCAGCAGCTCCAGGCCGTCCCCGTCGGGCAGCCCCAGATCGAGGCAGGCCACGTCGAAGTCGTTGGCGCACAGCAGCTCCTCGGCTTCGGCCACAGTGGACGCCAGGTCCACCGCGTACGCCTCGTTCCGCAGGCCCAGCGCGATCACCGGGCCCAGGTCGCGGTCGTCCTCCACCAGCAGGATGCGCACGCCGACTCCTCTCAGTCCCGGGTCGCCTCGACGGACCCGGCCGGTCCGGTGACGGTCATCAGGCCGTCCGCGAACGCGACCCGGACGCCGTCGCCGGCGCCGGTCAGCTCGCGGCGGTACTCGCCCTCACCGGTGGGCACCAGCGTAAACGCCGGGGGCTCGGCGCCGAGGGTGACGGCGCCGACGCCGCCGCGCTCGTCGAGGGCGTACCAGACCAGCAGCTCGCCGTCGGCGGTGAACAGGGTCGCGTAGGTGCGCAGCTCGCCCTGCTCCTCGGCGGTCCCGGCGAGCTCGACCCGCTCGATGTCGCCGAGGTCCCCTTCGAGGGCGTCGAGCTCTTCGCGCCCGGCGTCGGTCTCGCCGGCGAGCAGCGCCGCGACCAGGTCCTCGTGGGCGGCGACGTCCTCGGCGGTGTAGTCGGCGGAGGCGAACATCGCGGTCACCGCGTCGGCGCCCGCGGCCGCCACGTCCAGGCCGTCCTCGGTGGCGGCCACGGTGTAGGTCCCGCCGGTCTCCAGCGTGTACGTGCCCTCGGCCGCGGCCAGCTCCTCGGGGTCGGCCTCGGCGTGCCCCTCGGGGACCGGGACCTCCTCGCCGGCGGCGAGCGCGGGGGCGATGGCCTGGGCGAGGTCCCCGGCGATGACCTCCTCGGAGTTCGAGGTGACGGCGATGCTCATGCCGAGGTCGGGCAGCCACACCGCGGTGGCGTTGTGCCCGGTGTCGCCGCCGCCTCCGGAGGCGGTGACGAACGGGGTGCCGAACATGTCGGGGCCGACCGAGACCCACCCGGGGATCTCGGCGGTGCCGTCGCCGTTGTCGAAGGCCGTGCCGGTCAGGGTCTCGACGGCGGCGGGGGAGATGACCTCGCCTTCGAAGAGGGCCTTGGTCCAGTCGGCGAGGTTCCCGGCGGTCATGGCGAGGTCGCCGTTGCCCTCCATGGCCCAGTACGGGCCGGGGAAGCCGCCGTTCTCGGTGGACGGCTCGCCGTCGACCGTGCCGACCGCGCGCGGGCCGGGCGCGGCGGGCTCGCCGTCCCAGAACCCGCCGAACGGCTCGCCGCCGAGGGTGAGCACCTCGCCGGCCATGTGGTCGCGGTAGGAGCCGGTGACCTCGTCGACGATGAGCGCGAGGAGGGTGTACCCGCCGTTGGAGTACCCGAAGTCGCTGCCGGGTTCGAACGCGGAGGTGAAGCCGCTGATGGCGGTGATGGCCTCGTCGCGGTCGAGGGGTTCGTGGTCGCTGCCGTGCTCGCCTTCGAGGCCGGAGGTGTGTAGGAGCAGCTGCTCGACGGTGGCGTCGGCGGCCGGTCCGGTCAGGCCCGGCAGGAGGTCGCCCGCCTTGTCGTCGAGGGCGAGTGCGCCGTCGTCGGCGAGGCCGAGGATCGCGGCGGCGGTGAAGCCCTTGCTCACCGAGCCGATGGCGAAGACCGTGTCGTCGGTGTTGGGGGCGGTGCCGTCGGCGGTGCCGAACGCGGCGCGGCACTCGGTGCCGCCGCCGGTGACGGCGACCGCGCCGCTGAACCCGGCGTCGGCCCACTTGCCGAGGGCGCTGACCAGGTCGGGGTCGCAGGCGGGCGCCTCCGCGCCCGAATCCGGGCCCTCCTCGACCGAGGTGCACGCCGCGGCCAGGAATGCGGCCGCGATGATCGTTGGAATTCGTCTCATGCCCCGGACCGTAGGCGCGGCGGTGTAAACCTGGGTTGAACGAGTGCCCGCGCCCCGGACGAGAAATTTATGGGCTTCGATGGATTGCCTTTGAAAGCGGATTCCGACTATACTTCCCTGAGGCATTGAATCGATTCACTTCAATGCGTGAATGCAAGCGCACCGTGTCGACCCGGCATGCCCATGGTGCGCCGCTCCGCCGCGACCCGGCGGAATCCACCCTCACATCTCGACACGCGGAGCACTCATGCGTACATCCCGAAACCGGCGGCTGCGCAGCCTGTCGGTCCTGACGGCAGCCGCCCTCGCGGCCGTCGCCGTATCGGCGGTCTGGCAACCCGCCAACGCCGCCACCGTCCGCTACGAGTCGGAGAGCAGCCCGGCCGTCTGCGACGGGACGGTCGACTCCAACCACGCCGGCTACTCCGGCAGCGGGTTCTGCAACTCCACCAACGCGACCGGCGCCTACAACCAGTTCACCGTGAACGCCGCGACCGCCGGGACGGCGAGCCTCGCGATCCGGTACGCCCACGGCGCCACCGACACCCGCTCGGCCGACATCGTCGTCAACGGCTCCACTGTGGCCGCGGCGAGCGCGTTCCCCTCCACGGGCGCGTGGACCTCGTGGTCGACCAAGACCGTCTCGGTGCCGCTCAACGCGGGCAGCAACACGATCCGGCTCGCGGCCTCCTCCGGCGCGGGCCTGGCGAACATCGACTACGTCGAGGTCACCGACGGCGCCCCGCCGCAGCAGAACGGCCGCTACGAGGTCGAGGAGCTGACCCGCGGCGTCACCGTGGTCCCCTCGGGCTCGGGCCGCCTGGTCTCGTGGCGGCTGCTGGGCACCGACCCGTCGAACGTCGCGTTCAACGTCTACCGCAACGGGACCCTGCTCAACGCCTCGCCGATCACCGGCGCCACCAACTACCTCGACACCGGCTCCTCCGGCACGTACACCGTCGCCCCCGTCGTCAACGGCACCGTCGGCGCGCAGGTCGCGGCCGAGGCATCGTTCAACTCCAGCGGCTACCTCGACCTCCCGCTCCAGCGCCCGGCCGGGGGCACTACCCCCTCGGGCGAGGCGTTCACCTACGAGGCCAACGACCTGAGCGTGGGCGACCTCGACGGCGACGGCCAGTACGAGTACGTCGTCAAGTGGTACCCCTCGAACGCGAAGGACAACTCGCAGTCCGGGTACACCGGGAACACCATCATCGACGCGTACGAGCTCAACGGGACCCGGCTGTGGCGCATCGACCTCGGGCGGAACATCCGCTCGGGCGCGCACTACACGCAGTTCCAGGTGTACGACTACAACTCGGACGGGCGCGCGGAGATCGCGATGAAGACCGCCGACGCGACGGTCTCGGGCACCGGCCAGGTCATCGGCTCCTCCACCGCGGACTACCGCAACTCCAGCGGTTACGTCCTCTCAGGACCGGAGTACCTGACGATCTTCAACGGCCAGACCGGCGCCGCGATGGACACCGTCAACTACAACCCGGCCCGCGGCACCGTCGCCAACTGGGGCGACAACTACGGCAACCGGGTCGACCGGTTCCTCGCCGGAACGGCCTATCTGGACGGTGCCACGCCGTCGATGATCTTCGCGCGCGGCTACTACACGCGCTCGGTGATCTGGGCCGTGGACTGGAACGGCACCGACCTGACCACCCGCTGGACGTTCGACTCGAACTCCGCGGGCAGCCAGTACACCGGCCAGGGCGCGCACAGCCTCTCCATCGCCGACCTCAACGGGGACGGCGCCCAGGACGTCGTCTACGGCGCCATGGCGGTCGGGGCGAACGGCCAGGCGCTGTGGAACACCGGGTTCGGGCACGGCGACGCGCTCCACGTCTCGGACTTCGTGCCGAGCCGCGCGGGCCAGGAGGTCTTCATGGTCCACGAGTCGGCCAGCCAGCCGTCCTCGCACCTGAACGGCTCCAACGGGTCGATCCTGTTCCAGACCGCCGCCAGCGGCGACAACGGCCGCGGGGTCGCGGCGAACGTGCTCGCCTCCAACCCGGGGGCCGAGTACTGGTCCTCGAACGTGAGCGGCCTGCTCAGCGCCTCCGGCGCGAACCTCGGCTCCAAGCCCGCCTCGTCGAACTTCCTGGCCTGGTGGGACGGCGACGGCGAGCGCGAACTGCTCGACGGCACCGCGATCACCAACTACCCGTCGGGGACGCTCCTGTCGGCCTCGGGGGTCGCGTCGAACAACGGCACCAAGGCCACGCCGGGCCTGTCGGCCGACCTGTTCGGCGACTGGCGCGAGGAGGTCGTGTGGCGCACCAGCGACAACTCCGCGCTGCGGATCTACGCCACGCCGAGCACCACGAGCCTGCGCATCGCGACGCTGATGCACGACGTGCAGTACCGGGTCGCGATCGCCTGGCAGAACACGGCGTACAACCAGCCGCCGCACCCGAGCTTCTACATCGGATCGGACGTCACGGCCTACCCGTGGCCCGACGTCCACACCCCGTAGGGCCGTGAGGAACTGGTGAACCCGAGGCTCCGGCGCTCTTTCCGGAGCCTCGGGAGCTGCTGCGACGCGGGGCCCGGCTGACCGGCCGGGCCCCGCGGTCAGTCCTCCCGGGGGAGGTCGCGCAGGACGACCTCGCAGCGGTAATGCTGCGAGGCGGTCATCTCGCCGCGGAACCACAGCAGCGGGACGCGCGACGGGTCGCCCGGCGCGGCGATCGGACGCAGATTGTCCACATCAGAGTCCTCGGTGACCGGAGTCCACGTCCACGTCGCGCCGCCGTCGCCGGTGCGGGCGTGGAAGATCTCATGGTGTGCGAGGACCGATCCGTCGCGGGGGTCGACCGATGTCGAGACGTACACCGAGTCGAGGTCGTAGGGGTCGATCGAGGCGAGGCCCGTGTAGTCCTCCTCGTGCGGCATGAGTCCGGGCCCGGCCTTCGCGAGCTCGTGCACGGTCCACTCGCCGCCGGGCGCCATGCGGGCGTAGAAGAACCGCAGGTCCGGGTGGGCCTTGCGGCGCTCCAGGTGCTCCTCCTCGCCGGCGCGCGCGGTCAGGACCGCGGCGACGGAGGCGTCGGTTCCCTGGCGGACGTCGGTGGTCCAGCAGTGCGAGATGCGCACGCCGTCCCACCGCGACCCGGCCTCGAGGATCGTCGTGAGCTCCACTTGGGACTTCGCCTCGCCGCTGAGCGCGTCGGCGTCGACGACCGTGCCGTCGCTGCGGTGGAGCGCGCCTTTCTCGATGTAGCCGTGGTAGATCGAATTGTCGAAGTCGCGCGGGTGGTGGTCGGTGGTGATCAGGTCGATGCGATCGCCGTCGCCGTCGTAGCGGGTGTAGCCGTTGACGTAGCCGACCTTCGGGCGGGTGAAGAGCTTGCCCGCGTAGGACCAGGTGTCGCCGTCGTCGTCGGAGACGAGCGCGCACTGGTCGTCGTTCACCGCGCGCGCGAAGCAGTACAGGCGCCCGCCGACCGAGCGCAGGTTCGAGTAGGTGACGCCCGCGCCGCCGGTCAGTTCCGACCAGTCGAAGGTCCGCTCCGGGCCCCAGCGGGTCGGGTCGCCGTGCTCGCTGACGCGCCAGCGGGTGAGGTCGTCGGTCTTGTGCCTGGTGTACACGGCGAGCCAGCGGCCGTCGGCGCGGCGCCACAGCGCGGGCACGTCGTGGTCGTCGGCCTCCAGGCGCTCGTGCAGGACCACCGTCGTGCTGGTGCCGGCGCGGAGGTCGACCACGGAGACCTCGACGTTCCCGGCCCGGTCCTCGCCGCCGGGGCCCTCGGGCGCGGCGATCGAGCCGACGACCAGGGTCTGGGTCTCGGGGTCGACGAGCGCGCGCTCGTCCTGGAACCAGCACCAGGCCCCGTTGTCGTTGACGATCAGGGTGCGGGGGTCGTTCACGGAAAAGGTCCCTTCGTCGGCGTCGTCGCCCGTCAGGAAAGACCCTATCGGAAAGCGTTATCCAAATCCAGTCCCCACCTTCGTCCTGCCACCAAAGGCGCAGTCGCCCGCTCCGAAATCGATCGCGCGGCCGACGCCCCGGACCCTCCCGCGTCCATACGCTCGTGGTATGGACCTCGCCATGGCCGCCTCGCTGGCCGCCCTCGCCCTCATCGACTCGACCAGCTTCGGGACGCTGCTCATCCCGATCTGGCTCCTCCTCGCGCCCGGCCGGGTCCGCGCGGGCCGGATGCTCGTCTACCTCGGCACGATCGCCGTCTTCTACTTCGGCGTCGGCATGCTCATCGTCCTCGGCGCGACGACCTTCATCGACGACCTCGGCGCGGTCCTGGAGACGCGGCCCGCGATGTGGGTCCAGCTCGCGGTCGGCGTCGGGCTCATCATCCTCAGCTTCCGCTTCGACTCCAAGAAGTCCAAGGAAGGCGGCGGCCGCATGGGCCGCTGGCGCGAACGCGCCCTCGGCATCGAGTCCGACGCGCCCGGCACCACCGCGACCCGCACCAGCGCGCTGCCGCTCGTCGGCCTCGCTCTCGGCGCCGCGACGCTCGAGGTCGCGACGATGCTCCCGTACCTCGCGGCCATCGGCATCGTCACCACCTCCGGCATCGGCGGCGCGGCGACCACCGCGACGATGGCCGGCTACTGCGTCGTCATGGTCCTGCCCGCGCTGGCCCTCCTCGGCGCCCGGCTCGTGGCCCGCAGCGCCGTCGAACCGCTGCTCGTCCGCATGAACAACTGGATGACCAAGAACGCGGCCTCCACCACCGGCTGGATCGTCGGCATCGTCGGCTTCCTCGTGGCCCGGGACGCCGCCTGGCGCCTCGGCCTCCTCGAACAACTCCTCAACCGCTGACCGGCGCTTCCTGCCGGTGTCCCGCCGGTCGATCGCCTCGACGGGGCCGGCGTGACGGGTGAGACTGGTGGGGGCGGGGATTGCGCTGCGCTGACCCGCGGTCCCCGCCCGATCGGACGCCGCGCCGCCGATGCGGCCGCGGTGCTCAGCTCCCAGTGAAAGGCCCGACTGTGCCCATCCGGACGCTCGCACTCCTGCCCGCCGCCATCGGACTCCTCGGCCTCGCCGCGTGCAGTCTCGGCACGCCCACCGTGACCGCCGCGGACGTCGCCGACGCGGCCGAGGACGCCCTCGAGTCCGAGATCGGCTCGCGCCCCGAGATCGACTGCGGCGAGGACGACTCGATCGCCGTCGAGGAGGGCGCGACGGTCGACTGCCTGCTGAACGACCCCGCGACGGGCTCGGAGTTCGACGCGACCGTGACGTTCACCGGCGTCGACGGCGGGGAGTGGAACGCCGACGTCGAGGTGGCCTCCGAGCCGAACGGCGGCGAGCCCACCGAACCGGCCGAGACCGAGAGCTCCGCCCCGCCCGCCGACGGCACGAGCCTCCAGATCGAGGCGTCCCGCCTCGCCGAGGCCACCGCCGACGCCCTCGAAGCCCAGATGGGCTCCCGCCCCGAGATCGACTGCGGCGCAGCCGACCTCAACATCACCATCTACGTCGACCGCCAGACCTACTGCTCCCTGATCGACCCCGCCACCGGCGACGAGTACGAGGTCACCATCAGCGTCACCAAGATCGAAGGCGACCAGTTCGAATTCGACATCGAAGTCGCCGAGACCCCGGGAGCCTGACGGGCGGACCCACGTCCCCCGCCAGTGGAGCGGCGGGGGACGTGGGCGGCTTCACGTTGTGTTGGTAGTTAGGGTTGCCTAAGATCTCGGTTGACTCCCGAATCAGACAGGAACTCATGAGGCTGCCCGTCCTGCTCCAGGCCCCTGCCGACCCGATACCGGTGCGGCCCATTCGTATCGACTCGCGCACCACGCCGCGGCGGTTGACGTTGCAGGTCATGACCGCCGCCCCGCGGCAGGTTGTGCCCGCCACGCTGCTGCTCATCATGCACCAGGTCGGCGAATCGCTCGTGCCCGTCATCATGGGGTTCGCCATCGACCAGGCCGTCGCCACGGGGGACCCCGTGCGCCTGGCCCTGTGCGTGGCTCTGCTGGGTGCCGATTTCGCGCTGCTCAGTTACAGCTACCGCTTCGGGTCCCGGTTCGGACTGCTGGGGATCGAGGCCGTGCAGCATCGGCTCAGGACGTTGGTCGCGGACCGGCTCCTGGACTCGAAGGGCGTCAAGGGACGGGCCGGTTTGCCTGGCGTTTCGTTGTCGATCGCCTCTTCGGATGTCACGAACCTCGCGAAGGCCGTCTCGATCGTTCCGTGGCCTGCCGGAGAGCTTGCTGCCGTGCTCCTGTGCGGGACGATTCTCATGGTCCTGTCCTGGCAGCTCGGGCTCATCGTGCTCCTGGGCGTGCCGCTGCTGCTCTTCATCATGGACCGCGCGGGCGGGCCGCTGCGGCGCCGCAGCCATGACCAGTCGACGCTCGCGGGGGAGGCGTCCGGGAAGGCCGCCGACCTGCTGGCCGGGTACCGGGTCATCTCGGGCCTCGGCGCGCAGAGCGCCGCCGCCGACCGGTACCGCAAGGCCAGCCGCGACGCCCTTGACGGGAGCCTGCACGCCGCAGGCGCCCAAGGCGTCTACACCGGCTCCATGAACCTCGCCTCGGGCCTGTTCGTCGCCGGGCTCGCCCTCGTCGCCGGGCTCCGCGCCCTCAACGGCGACCTCACCATCGGCCAGCTCATCACGATCGTGGGCCTCACCCAGTTCATCATGGGCCCCCTCGGGACCCTCGCCACGAACGCCGGGGCCATCTGGGCCGGCGCCCTCGCCTCGGCCGAGCGCGTGCTCTCGATCCTGCAACTGCCCCATCACGAGGCCAGGCACGGGGACGCCGTGCCGGAGGCGGGCGACGGGCAGCTCAGCCTCGCGAATGTCCGCACCGCCGGCTTGGACGGCGTCGACCTCGACGTCGCGCCAGGGGAGTGCGTCGGCGTTCGGACCACTCCTGCGGCCAGCGCCGAACTCGCCGCGCTGCTGTCCGGGAGCGCCGAGCCCGACAGCGGCACCGTCACCTGGCAGGGCCGCCCGTTCAGCGATTTCGACCTCGACGCCCTGCGGAGATCGGTCCTCGTCGTGCCGCACCACGCCGCCCTGTTCGACGGGAGCATCCTCGACAACGTCGGCCTCCTCACCGCCGACCGCGCCGCGATCGACGCCGCACTGGACGCCGCCGACTGCGCCGAGATCGTCGAGGCCGCCCCCGACGGCCTCGACACCCAGGTCGGCGAGGACGGCCTGCGCCTGTCGGGCGGCCAGCGCCAGCGCATCGCGCTCGCCCGCGCCCTCGCCCAGGAACCGCCGCTCCTGGTCCTCCAGGACCCGACCACCGCCGTCGACTCGGTCACCGAGTCCCGCATTGCCGAGCGCCTGCGCGCCGCGCGCGGGAAGCGCTCGACCCTCCTCGTCACCGACGCGCCCGCCCTCCTCGCCGTCTGCGACCGCGTCATCGACCTGAACCAGGTGAAGCCCAATGAGTGACGACACCCGCGAGACCCTGCCGCTCGCCACCGCCGCCCAGGTCCGCTCCGAAGTCCGGCTCGCCCTCAAGGGCGGCACCTGGAAGGTCGTCGGCGTCGTCGCCCTCCTCACCCTCGGTGCCGCGGCCGGCCTCGCCACCCCCTGGGCCCTCGGCGCCCTGGTCGACGCCGTCGCCGAAAGCCAAGGCGCCGAACGCATCTGGCTCCTCGCCGGAGCTATCGCGGCCGGAGCCCTGTTCGCCGCCCTCTTCAGCGGCATGGGCCAGGTCGGCGCCACCCGCCTCGTGGAGCGCGTCCTCGCCTCCACCCGCGAGCGCATGGTCGCCCGCGGCCTCGCCCTCCCGCGCGCCGCCCTCGAACGCGCCGGCGCCGGCGACCTGGTCAGCCGCGCCGGAGACGACGTCGCCGTCATCGCCGAGTCCGCCCCGTTCGTCGTCCCGGCCGTCACCGGCGCGGCCTTCACCATCGCCACCACCGTGGTCGGCATCGCCGTCCTCGACTGGCGCTTCGCCGTCTGCGCCCTCGTGCTCGTGATCCCCGTCTACGTGTGGACCCTGCGCTGGCACCGCCGCAACGCCCCGCAGATCTACGAGGCCGAGCGCGCCGCCATGGCCACCCGCGCCCACTACCTGCTCGCCTCCCTGCGCGGCATCGAGACCGTCCACGCGTTCGGCCTCTCCCGCCCGCACGGCGAGCGGATCCTCCTCGCCTCCTGGGCCGTCAGCATCTGGGCCGTGCGCGCCCGCACGATCATCAACGGGTTCTTCGCCCGTATCAACCTCGCCGAGTTCCTCGGCATGAGCTCGATCCTCGTGGTCGGCTTCTGGCTCGTGCGCGAGGGCCACGGGACCGTGGGCGCCGCGACCACCGCGATGCTGTTCTTCCTGCGGCTCTTCGGACCCATCAACGAGATGATGTTCGTCGTCGACGAGCTCCAGTCCTCACTCGCCTCCATGCGCCGCATCGTCGGCGTCATCCACGCGAACGAGTACACCGCCGCCGAGCGCCCCGAACCCCGCGAAGCCGCCGCCGACGCCGAAGCGATCCGCTTCGAGTACCTGCCCGGCCACCCGGTCCTGGACGACGTGTCGCTGCGCATCGGCGCCGACGAGACCGTCGCCCTCGTCGGCTCCTCCGGCGCCGGGAAGTCGACGCTCGCCGCGATCGTCGCCGGGGTCCTCGACCCCGGCTCGGGCACGGTCGCCGGCTCGGCCGCGCTCGTCACCCAGGAGGTCCACGTCTTCGACGGGACCCTCCGCGAGAACCTCGACCTGGTCAAGCCCGGTGCGAGCGACGAGGAACTGCACGCGGCCCTGCGCCGCGTCGGCGCCGACTCGCTGCTGGGCCTGCCCGACGGGCTCGACACCGGCATCGGCGACCGCGGAACCGAACTCACCCCGGCTCAGGCGCAGTCGCTCGCGCTGGCCCGCGTGGTGCTCCTCGACCCGCCGCTCGCGGTTCTGGACGAGGCCACTTCGGAAGCGGGGAGCGCCGACTCGGCCGCCCTCGACCACGCCGCGACCGCGGCGCTCGACGGCCGCGCCGGTCTGCTCGTGGCCCACCGCCTCGACCAGGCCGCGAAGGCCGACCGGATCGTGGTGATGGAGAAGGGCCGCATCGTGGAAGAGGGCGTCCACGATGATCTGGCGAACGCCGATGGGCCCTACGCCCGTGCCTGGAGCCTCTGGACGCGCGGCCGGTCCTGAGCCGCAACCGATCCGGTCGCACCCTGGAACGCCGAACGGCCCCCGGTGACGCGGGGGCCGTTCATCATGCAGTCTGCCTAGCGCTTCGCCTCAGCGAGGAACGCGGTCCAGTCGGCCGCCGAAGCCTCCAGGATCGGGGAGGACTCCCCGAGCTTGGTGTCCCGGACCTGCGCGACGCCTTGGTGGGAGCGCGCCTCGACGCAGGCCCCACCCTGGCTGTTACTGCGCGAGGACTTCTTCCACCGGGCTTCGAGGCACTGGCCGCCTTGTTGATTGCTGCGGGAGGATTTCTTCCAATTCTCAGTCAGCATCGATGATCTCCACTCATGTCAGCCGCTCGGCCATCGCGAGCGTGTCTGAGAATACGTCACGCACCCGATCCGTTTCTTTCTTGGTCGCCTCGTAGTGCGCGCCGAACGGCCCTTCGTGGTAGCCCACATCCCGCTCATCATCGTCGAACCCGAGGATGGTGTAGGACCCGATCATCGATGGGTGGAAGTGGCGGGTTGAAAGGATGTAGATCTCCACCTGAGTTCGCCGGTTGTCCTCTCGAAGCCTCTGGAGCTGCTCCTCGTAGAACTCGGTGCCTTGCATGAGATCGAGAGAACTCTGGGCTTGGATCACCCGCATTTTCGCCGGATTCTGGCGATCAAGGACTCCTTCGCGGCGGCTCTCGCGAAGATCGAGTGAGGCATCGATCTGCTTGAGCGTCATCTGCCCTCCAGCTTCCATGAGGGCGTGACCGTATGCGCGGGTCTGCAACAAGCCAGTGATGTAGCTGTCCTCGAAGATGTCGATCGAAGTAGCGAGCGGTTCGAGCTGCTTCAACCGTTCGAACCACTTCGGGCCGTTGTCGCGCCAGGTGTTGGGCGAGCCCAACCGAATCTGCTTGGCCTTCGACTCGGCCTCGCTGACAACGTATTCCGGTGCTCCGTACTTGCGGAGGAGCCAGCCGACCGTCATCGGCTCCATGTACTGGAGTCGACCGGTCTCGTATGAGCCGAGAATGTCCTTGGTAGTCCCGAATTCGTAGGCGGCCGCCTCCCTACTGGAGTAGCCGGCCCGGATGCGCCAGCGGGTGAGCAGATCGCCGAGGTCGCGGTGCAAGAGTCCTGCGGTCATGCGGATATTTTTCCAGTCTGCAATTCGTGAATGTCAAGCTCAGATCCAGGTGGGATTTCCACCAAGAATTCCACTTGGCCTGCCCACCAGGATTTTTGCTACTGGATTGCGCCGCTGACCTGCGCTTATGTTGAGCTTCACTGATGGGACTGAGAGGAGCTCTCCCATGGCTGACACAGAAGTGCGGCGCGGATCGTTCGACATGGACGGTTCCCGGTTCGACGTGTGCGCATCGAGCGCGTTCGCCCCCGAGGCGATGCGCGTCTATCCGGCGGGCGACCGGAGCGTCATCGCCCTCGTCGTCTCCGGCCTCAATTCCGGTGACCTGAAAGCGAGTTGGGGCTCCGGGTGGGGCGCCTACCCGGAGGCGTGGCGGGAGGACTTCGAGGAGCGGGCGTACCGCGCCTACGTCTCCCGGGTGCGGGTGTGCAATGGCTAGCGCCGTCCTCCCCGATGAGGGCCCGTACAACCTCCGGTCGGACGGCAAGCCCGGGATCGACGGCTACATAGGGGACTTCTGCCGGGGACCGGCCGCGTTCACGCTCTACACGCTCGGCGCCCATCCGGCCGACCCGGCGAAGGTCACCGAATACCTGCTCGATGTGGACGACGGCGCCGGCCCGCGCGAGTGCTGCCGCTTCTTCGACGACGCCGAGGCGATCCCCGAATGGGCCCGCACCTGGCAGGGCGACCCGTGGTGCCCCGGAATCCTGGAGCGCTGCCGGCACCTCATCGCCGAGCACGCGGAAGGCGGCGAAGGCACGCCGCGCCGTTCGAACTTCTGAACCGGTCGGAGCGGTTCCCCCAGGACCGCGCTCCGACTCCAGCGCTGCCCGCCGGTGCGCCTTCCACGATCCGGCGGTCAGCGCGAGGGCCGGGCCATGGGTGGATGGCCCGGCCCCGGTCCCGCCCGCGCCTCCGGTCGGGCGGGGACCGGGGGCCGCGGCCTGCGGTGACGAGCAGGCCGCGGCCCTTCCTTCATGCCGCGGCCGAGCGGTGGCGGCCGGGCGGGTGGAGGGAACCGGCTCCTTCTGGGTAACCCTCTCGGGAAACCGCACTAGGGTGATCGCAGGACGCCCGCGACAGAAGGAGCACTCATGACCGTGGAAGTCACCGATGCACCCGAGCAGCACCGCTGGGAAGCGCGCATCGACGGCGAGCTGGTCGGATTCGCGCAGTACAAGCGGCACGACGACGTGATCACCTTCTTCCACACCGAGGTCGAGCGCGAAGGCGCCGGCGTCGGCGGAGCGCTCGTGCGCACCTCCCTCGACGCCGCCCGCGCCGCGGGCGAGCAGGTCCACCCCGTGTGCCCGTTCTACGCCGGCTGGATCGAGCGCCACGCCGACTACCAGGACCTGGTCCACGACGAGGCCCCGCGCCTCGGCGAAGAGGACTGACCGACCCGGACCCGCGGCCGGAGCGATCCGGCCGCGTTCGCCGCGCCGTGGTGACGAGGGTCATGGGGCGGTCGGGTCGAGGTGCGGGATTGCGGAGGCGGCTCCGGGCGTTGCCCGAAGGGCGCTCCGCAAACCCGCACCGAAAGGCGGCACTCCATGCCAGTAGCCCTGTCGATCCTCGACCTCGCCCCGATCGCGCCGGGCCGCACGGCCCGCGACAGCTTCGCCGCGAGCGTGGATCTCGCCCGCACCGCCGAGCGGAGCGGGTACTCCCGGGTCTGGTACGCCGAGCACCACAACATGCCGACCATCGCCTCCAGTGCGACGAGCCTGGTCATCGGCCACGTCGCCGAGCACACCGAGACCATCCGCCTCGGCGCCGGCGGGATCATGCTCCCCAACCACTCCCCGCTCGTCATCGCCGAGCAGTTCGGGACCCTGGAGACCCTGTTCCCCGGCCGCATCGACCTCGGCCTGGGCCGCGCGCCCGGCACCGACCGCCAGACCATGCGCGCCATCCGCCGCGACGCCACCTCCTCCGACACGTTCCCGCAGGACGTGCTCGAACTCCAGGGCTACCTGCGCGGCGAGTCCCGCATCGAGGGCGTCCAGGCCGTGCCGACCGCCCCCACCGAGGTCCCGCTCTACCTCCTCGGCTCCTCCCTCTTCGGCGCCCAGCTCGCCGCCCGCCTCGGCCTGCCGTACGCCTTCGCCTCGCACTTCGCGCCCGACGCGCTCCACGACGCCGTCGCCGTCTACCGCGAGCAGTTCCAGCCCTCCGAGCAGCTGTCGGCCCCCTACCTCATCGCGGGCGTGAACGTCTTCGCCGCCGAGGACCACGACGAGGCCGACGCCCAGCGCCGCATCTCCTACCGCAACCGCGCCCGCGCGTTCATCAAGCGCGGCCCCGCGGCCACCGGCGAGTACACCGACGCCGAGATCGACGAGTTCCTGGCCTCGCCCGCCGGCGAGCAGCTGTCGGCCATGACCCGGTACACCGCCGTGGGGAACCCCGACGAGGTCCGCGCGTTCCTGGAGTCGTTCGCGGCCTCCACGGGCGCCGACGAGCTCATCACCGCCCACCACGCCGAGCAGGTCGAGGACCGGCTCCGGTCGGTCGAGCTCACCGCGAAGGCCCTCGGGGTCGCCCCGTAGCGTTCGCGCTCAGCGAGAGGGCCTGAGCGTCACACCCGCCTCACGGGAGCCGCCCGTGCGGCGGCGCGTCTCCTATGCTTCCCCCGGATCGAGCCCCCTTCACGAGAGGCCAAGGACTTGGGACCTGGGAACGCACTCGCCGACGCCACCGTGCTCGTCACGGGCGCCTCGCGCGGGATCGGCGCCGCCACCGCGCGGCTGCTCGCCGCCGAGGGCGCGCACGTCCTCGTCAACTACCGCGACAAGGCGAAGCGCGCCGACGCCGTCGTGGCCGCGATCGCGGCCAAGGGCGGCACCGCCGCCACCGTCCAGGCCGACATCACCTCGGATGCCGACCTCGACCGGATGTTCGGCGCCATCGCATCGCTCCGGGTCCTGGTCCTCAACGCCTCCGGCGGGCTCGAACGCGACGTCGACCCCGGGTACGCCCTCCGCCTCAACCGCGACGCCCAGGTGGCGCTCGCGTCGAAGGCCCTGCCGCTCATGGCGAACGGCGGCCGGATCGTGTACGTCACCAGCCACCAGGCCCACTTCTCCGCCACTGTGGACACCGCGGCCGACGAGCTGGAGGCGTACGCGCCCGTGGCCCGCTCCAAGCGCGCCGGAGAGGACGCCCTGCGCGCCATGCTCCCCGAGTTCACCGCCCGCGGGGTCGACTTCGTGACCGTCTCGGGCGACATGATCGAGGGCACCATCACCGCCACTCTGCTCGAACGCGCCCAGCCCGGCACCATCGCGCAGCGCCGCGAGGCCACCGGCGGCCTGCTCACCGTGGACCAGTTCGCCGCGCACGTCGCCGATGCCGCGACCGCCGACCTCCCCACCGGCGAGGTCGTCCTGGCCGGCGGCCCCGGCGCCTGGGCGCAGGTCTAGGCCCGAAGCCAAGGGGCGCAACCGCTCACGAGGCCCGCCGACGCACCCCGTCGGCGGGCCTTTCCGCGTCCGGAAAAAACCGCGGGCCGCCCTCTTGTAGATCGGTCTACAACATGTGTAGATTGATCTACACCAATCCCCAGGGAGGCTCCAGTGGCATCGCGACCACCGACCGGCTCGGTCACCATCGAGGACGTCGCGCGTGAAGCGGGCGTCTCGCGGGCGGCGGTCTCGAAGGTCATCCGGAACGCCTACGGGGTCAGCCCCGCGATGAAGGCCCGCGTCACCGAGGCGATCGAGAAGCTGGGCTACCGCCCGAGCGTCTCGGCGCGCGGCATGCGCGGGGCCACCTTCACCGTCGGGTTCGAGATACCGGAACTCTCGAACCCGTTCTTCCCCAAGCTCCTCGAAGGCGCGACCGCCGCGCTCTCGGACTCGCCCTACCAGCTCATCATCGCGCCCGCCGACCCCGCGCACGCCGAGGGCTACCGCGCCATCCAGGCGCTGGTCGACCGCAAGGTGGACGGGGTCATCGCGGTCTCGCCGATGGTCGACCCCGCCTGGCTCGACGCGCTGGCCGCGACGGTGCCGGTGGTGATGATCGGGCGCCACGACCGGCTCTCGGCGTACGACACCGTCGTCAGCGACGACGCGGCCGGCGCGCACCTGGTCATGCGGCACCTGCTCGACCTGGGGCACCGCGACATCGTGCACCTGACCCCCGAGTCCGGCCTGGCCGGCGTCGGATCGGGTGTGCCGCAGGCGATCCGGCTCGCCGCCTACCGGGAGGCGATGCAGGAGGCCGGCCTCGGCGACCGCATCCGCACGGTGCGCGCGCCGAACGGGGAACCGGAGGCCCGCCGGGTGGCGCTCCAGCTCCTCGCCGAACCCGACCGTCCCACCGCGGTCTTCGCCTCGCACGACGAGCCGGCCCTGGGGGTCCTACACGCCGTGGCCGACGCCGGGCTCACCCCGGCCGAGGTCTCGGTCGCCGGATACGACGACATCCAGATCGCCGCGCATCCCGGCATCTCACTGACCACAGTGGACCAGCACGGAGAGGCGATGGGCCGCTTGGCCGCCGAGCTGCTGCTCGAACGCATCGCCGGGCGCTCGGAGACCCGGCACGAGGTGGTGCGGCCCGACCTCGTGGTCCGCACCAGCACCCGCCCGCCCCGCCCCCGCGGCGGCGCCGCGCGCCTGCGCGCGGTCGGCAGGACCTGACCGTCCGTCCACGACTACCGCGAACCGCTCTCCCTCACGAATGAATCGTTCCAACCGGGACGATCGGGCGTTACCAATGGAGGTCACGACCAATGCTCACGACACCCCTCCGCCGCGCCGCGGCGGGAGCCGCCGCCCTCGCCGCCGGCCTCGCCACCCTCACCGGGTGCTCGACCGGCGGCGGCGACGAAGGCACCCTGAACATCCTCATCGACAACTCCGAGGCCACCGGCCAGCTCATGCAGGCCCTCGCCGACGCGTACACCGAGGCCCACCCCGACGTCGAGATCGAACTGGAGCTGCGCCCCGGCGGCAGCGAGGGCGACAACATCGTCAAGACCCGCCTCCAGACCGGCGACATGCCCGACCTCTTCTTCTACAACTCCGGCTCGCTCCTCCAGGCCCTCGCGCCGGACCAGACCCTCGTCGACCTCGCCGGCGAGTCCTACATGGATGCCGTCACCGACACGTTCAAGGACGGCGTGCGCGCGGGCGACGCGCTCTACGGCGTCCCCGTCGGGCACGCCGTCGGCGGCGGCGTCCTCTACGACCTCGCCGCCTACGAGGAACTGGGACTGGAGGTCCCGACCACCTGGGACGCCTTCATGGCCAACAACCGGGCGATCCTCGACGCCGGGAACGCGGCGCCGGTGATCCAGACCTACGGCACCGAGTCCGCGTGGACCTCGCAGCTGTTCATCCTCGCCGACAACTACAACGTGCTCGCGGCCGAACCGGACTGGGCCGAGGCGTACACCGCCAACGAGGCCCACTTCGCCGACACGCCTGCCGCGGCCGCCGGGTTCGAGCACCTGCAGGAGGTCGCCGAGGCCGGATACCTCAACGAGGACTTCGCGTCCCTCACCTATGCCGAAGGGCTCGCCGCGCTCGCCGCCGGCGAGGGCGTCCACTACCCGATGCTCACCACCGCGCTCACCGAGATCGAGGCCACCGACCCCGAAGCGCTCGACGGGGTCGGCTTCTTCGCCCTCCCCGGCACCGACCCGGCGAACGCGGGCCTGACCACCTGGCTCCCCGGCGGGCTCTACCTCCCGCAGTCCAATGAGGACCCCGGTCCGGCCCAGGACTTCCTGGCGTTCGTCGCCAGCACCGAGGGCTGCGACGCGCAGACCGCCGGCGCCAGCGTCATCGGCCCGTACTTCATCGACGGCTGCACCGTCCCCGAGGACGTGCCCCCGGCCGTGGCCCAGCTCCAGACCTACTTCGACGCCGGCCTCACCGCCCCGGCCCTGGAGTTCCTGTCCCCGGTCAAGGGCCCGGCCCTGGAGCAGATCACCGTCGAGGTGGGCTCGGGCATCCGCTCGGCGGCCGACGCCGCGGCCCTCTACGACGAGGACGTCAAGAAGCAGGCGCAGCAGCTCGGCCTCGAAGGCTGGTAGCGCGCAACGACTCCGCCGCGCCCGCGGACCCGCGGGCGCGGCGACTCCCAGGAGACGCCTCATGACGACCACCGCCCTCCCCGCACCGCCCCGCGAGCGGCGGCGCGGCCACCGCAGCCACCGCAGCCACTACCCGCTCTGGTTCTACCTGCCCGCCGGCGCCGTGTACGGCGTCCTGTTCATCGTCCCCACCGTCGCCTCGTTCTACTTCGCGTTCACCCGCTGGAACATGTCCGGCACCGAGTTCATCGGCCTCGAGAACTTCGCGCTGTTCTTCAGCGAGCCCTACCTGTTCCAGGGCCTGGTCAACACGTTCGTCTACGGCCTGCTCACCTCCGGGCTCAAAGTGGTCCTCGGGATGCTGCTCGCGGTGTTCCTCACCTCGCAGATCATCGCCCGCGGCTACCTGCGCTCGGTGGTGTTCTTCCCGACCCTGGTCTCCACCGTGGGCGTCGGCATCACCTTCACCGTCCTCCTCGACCCCGGCGACGGCCTCGTCAACCAGGCCCTCGCCGCCGTCGGGATCGCCGGGCCCGGCTGGCTCACCGACCCCGACCTCGCGCTCATCTCGGTGGCGTTCGTCGACGTGTGGAAGGGCGTGGGCCTGGCGACCCTCATCTACATCGCCGGGGTCGTCGCCATCCCGCAGGAGTACTTCGAGGCCGCGGAGGTCGACGGCGCCAGCGGGTTCCAGCGCCTGCGCCACATCACGCTCCCGCTCCTGCGGCCCGCCACCGCCACCGTCATCGTGCTGTCGCTCATCGGGGGCCTGCGGTCCTTCGACCTCATCTGGGCCATGACCCAGGGCGGCCCCGGGTTCACCTCCGACGTGGTCGCCTCGGTGATCTTCAAGCAGTACCAGGCCGGGTTCTGGGGCCTGTCCAGCGCCGGGAACGTGGTCCTGTTCCTGCTCGTGGCCGCGCTCATGGTCCCGCTCTACTGGAAGCTCAACCGCAAGGAGGTGGAGCGGTGACCCGCCGCCGCACCGCCGGAGTCGTCTCCGGCACCGTCGCGATCGTCCTCTCCGCGGTGGTCTTCCTCGTCCCGTTCGCGTTCATCGTCCTCACCGCGTCGAAGAACCGCGCCGAGTCGGCGCTGCGGGAGTTCTCGCTGCCCACCGAGTGGGCGGTGTGGGAGAACCTGGTCGCCGTCGTGCAGGCCCGCGACTACATGCTCATGGCCGCGTTCGTGAACTCCACGATCCTCACCGTCGCCAGCGTGACGATCATGGTGGTCCTCGCGGCGATGGTCGGGTACGTCATGCAGCGGCGGCCGAGCCGGCTCACGCCGTGGCTGAACGCGCTCGTCCTCGCCGGGCTCATCATCCCGCCCGCGGTGGTGCCCACGATCTGGGTCCTCCAGGGGCTCGGGCTGTTCCGGACCCTGCACGGGCTCGTCCTCATCGAGGTCGCCTACGGGCTGTCCTTCTGCGTCCTGCTGTTCCGCGCGTTCGTGGCCACGATCCCGCGCGAACTCGACGAGGCCGCGGTCATCGACGGCGCCGGGCCGGTCCGGCTGTTCTTCCGGGTCGTGTTCCCGCTGCTGCGGTCGGTCGTGTGGACCGCCGTGATCGTGCAGTCGGTGGCCGTCTTCAACGACTTCCAGAACCCGCTGTACTTCCTGCCCGGCGACTCCAACGCCACCGTCCAGCTCACCCTCTACAACTTCCGCAGCCAGTACACGACCCAGTGGAACCTGCTGTTCATGGACATCCTGCTCATCACCATCCCGCCGCTGATCATGTACGCCTTCTTCAACCGCCAGATCGTCGCCGGGCTCACCACCGGCGCGATCAAGGGCTGAACCCGAACCGGAGACTTGATGCACGTCCACGACCTCCACGCCGAGTACCGCACCCGCTCCCCGTTCACCCCCGCGGCCCGCCCGCGGCTGTCCTGGAAGACCGCCGCGGACAGCCCCGGCTGGCTCCAGGCCGCCGCCGAGATCGAATGGCGCCGCGGCGGAGCCGCGGCCGTCGCCCGGGTGGAGGGCCGCGACTCGGTCCTCGTCCCGTGGCCCTTCGAATCGCTGCTGCCCCGCGAGGAGGGCAGCGTCCGGGTCCGCGTCCACGGCGCGGACGGCTCCACTTCGGACTGGAGCGAGGCGTGCGACCTCCGGGCCGGGTTCCTCGGCGAGGGCGAATGGCACGCCAAGTTCGTCACCGTCCCCGAACCCGCCGACATCGGCCAGCCCCTGCTGCTGCGCCGCGAGTTCACCGTCCGGCCCGGCCTGGAGGCCGCGACCCTGTACGCGACCGCCCGCGGCGCCTACCAGGTCGAGATCGGCGGCACCGCCGTCGACGCCGACCGCCTCAAACCCGGCTGGACCGCCTACCGCGACCGCCTCCTCCACGAGACCACCGACGTCACCGACCTGCTCCGCGAGGGCCCCAACGCGATCGGCGCGTCCCTCGCGGGCGGCTGGTACACCGAGCGCTTCGGCTTCCACGGCCAGGCCCGGCCCTTCTACGGCAAGTACCCGTCCTTCGCCGCCCAGCTCCTCCTCGAATACGCCGACGGCACAGCCGAACTCGTCGCCACCGGCGACGACGGCTGGCGCGCCACCGCGGACGGGCCCCTCACCGCCAGCGGCATCTACGCCGGAGAGTCGTACGACGCCCGCCGCGCCCTCCCCGGCTGGTCCTCGCCCGGCTTCGACGACGCCGCCTGGCTCGACGCCCGCCCCGACACCGCCAAGGCCCTCGTCCCCGTCCCGCGCACCGCACCGCCCGTCCGCGCCACCGAGGAACTGCCCGTGCGGGAGGTCGTCACCACGCCCTCCGGGCGCACCGTGGTCGACTTCGGACAGAACCTCGTCGGGCACCTGCGGATCAGAGTCCAAGGCCGCGAGGGCGACACCGTCGTCCTGCGCCACGCCGAGGTCCTGGAGCACGGCGAACTCGGCACCCGGCCCCTGCGCCACGCCAAGGCCACCGACACGTACACGCTCGCGGGCGACGGGACCGAGACCTGGGAGCCGCAGTTCACCTTCCACGGCTTCCGGTACGCCGAGATCCAGGGCTGGCCCGGCGAGTTCGACCCCGCCGACGTCACCGCCGTCGTCGTCCACTCCGACCTCGAGCGCACCGGCCACTTCTCGTCCTCCAACGACCTCCTCGACCGGTTGCACGAGAACGTGGTCTGGGGCATGCGCGGCAACTTCGTCTCCCTCCCCACCGACTGCCCCCAGCGCGACGAGCGCCTCGGCTGGACCGGCGACATCCAGGTGTTCGCGCCCGCCGCGAGCTTCCTGTTCGACTCGGACGGGTTCCTCGCCTCCTGGCTCGAAGACCTCGCCATCGAGCAGACCCCGGACGGCTCCGTGCCGTTCATCGTCCCCGACGTCCTCGACTCGGCCGGGACCCCGGCCGCGGCCTGGGGCGACGCCGCCGCCGTCGTCCCCACCGTCCTCTTCGAACGGTACGGCGACCGGGACGTCCTGGAGCGCCAGTACCCGAGCATGCGCGCCTGGACCGACCACATCGCCGGCGTCGCCGGGGACCGGCGCCTGTGGGAGGGCCGCTTCCAGTTCGGCGACTGGCTCGACCCCGACGCCCCGCCCGCCGACCCCGCCAAGGCCAAGACCGACCCCGACATCGTCGCCACCGCCTACCTGTTCCGCTCCGCGACCCTGACCGCCGATGCCGCAACCGAACTGGGCCGCGACGACGACGCGCGGCACTACCGCGCGCTCGCCGATGAGGTCCGCGAGGCGTGGGTCCGCGAGTACACGACCGCCGCGGGCCGGACGGTCTCGGACTCGCCGACCGCGTACGCGCTGGCGCTGGAGTTCGCGATCGTCACCGACCCCGAGGACCGGCGGCGCATGGGCGACCGCCTCGCCTGGCTGGTGCGCCGCGCCGGGTACCGGATCGGCACCGGGTTCGTCGGCACCCCGCTCATCCAGGACGCGCTCGTGCGCTCCGGCCACGCCGAGACCGCGCGGCGGCTCCTGCTCCAGACCGAGAACCCGTCCTGGCTCTACCCGGTCACCATGGGCGCCACCACGGTCTGGGAGCGCTGGGACTCCATGCTGGAGGACGGCACGATCAACCCGGGGGAGATGACCTCGTTCAACCACTACGCGTTCGGGGCCATCGCCGACTGGCTCCACCGGACCGTCGCGGGCCTCGCCCCGCTCGAACCCGGGTACCGGCGCCTCGCCGTCGCCCCCGTCCCGCTCGCCGGGCTCGACCACGCCGCCGCCGAACTGGAGACCCCCTACGGGCGGGCCGAGGTCCAGTGGGAGGCCGCCGACGGGGGCGTCCAGGTCCGCGCCAAGGTGCCGCCGAACACGACCGCGCTGGTGACCCTGCCGGGCCGCGAGCCGTTCGAAGCCGGCAGCGGCGACCACGAGTGGTCCATTGCGGACCCGCGCACCGAGCCGCGCGGGAGCGGCCTGACGATCGAGTCGCGGCTCTCGGACCTCATCGAGGACGCCGCCGCGCACGAGGCCGTGCTCGCCGCGGTCGCGGGCGTCGACCCCGAGCGGGCCCGGCAGCTCCGCCGCGACACCGAGTGGACCGAGCACCGCACGCTCCTGGGCGAGCTGACCCCGGCCGCCCCCGCCGTCCTCGCCAGGGTCGAGGCGGCTCTCGCCGACCTGCATCGGGATTGACCTGCATCGGGATCAAGGGAACCGCGGGGGCCGGCGCGACGCCGGCCCCCGCGGTGGTTCAGCCCCTGACTCAGCCCTTGACGGCGCCGATGATGACGCCCTTCTTGAAGTGCTTCTGCACGAACGGGTAGATGATCAAAGCGGGGACGATCGCGATCATGACGATCGCCATCTTCACCGCCAGCGTCGGCGGCGCCTCGGTCAGGCCCGCGGCCTGCGGCAGCGGCGCCGACTCGACCACGTACGTGCGCAGCACCAGCGCCAGCGGCCACTTCGACGTGTCGTCGAGGTACAGGAACGCGTTGAACCAGTTGTTCCAGTACGCCACCGCGTAGAACAGCGTCACCACCGCGATCACCGCCTTCGACAGCGGCACCACGATCCGCCACAGCACCCGGAACTCCCCGGCCCCGTCGATGCGCGCCGAGTCGAACAGCTCCTGCGGCAGGCTCATGAAGAACGCCCGCAGGACCACTACGTTGAAGGCGGACACCGCCATCGGCAGGATGATCGCCAGGTAGTTGTCCCGCAGCCCGATCGCGCTCACCCACAGGTACACCGGGATGAGCCCGGGGAACACCACGAACATGAGCAGGACCGAGAACAGCACCGTCTTGTGTCCCAGGGACCCCGGGCGCGACAGCGAGTACGCGCCGAGGACCGACACGACGACGCTGACCGCCGTCCCGACCGCGGTGACGCCCAGCGACACCACGAGGCTGCGCAGGACCACCGGGTTGCGGAACATCTGCTCGTACGCCTCGAACGTGATCCCGTCGCCCGGCCAGACCACGAGCCCGCCGACGCGGTGCACGGTCTCCGAACTCGACAGGCTCGTCAGGGCGATCGTGTACAGCGGGAACAGGATCAGCAGGGCGATCACGACGATGCTCGCGCCCTTCGCCGCCTGCCCCGCCACCGTGGGCGGCTCCTCCCACGCGGCCCGTTTCGCATTGGCGCTCATGACTTCGCGTACACCCCCTTCTCGCCGAGCAGATGCGCGGCCTTGTTGGCGGCCAGGATCAGCACCAGCCCGACCACGCCCTTGAACAGCCCCGCCGCGGCCCCGTAGTCGAAGTCGCCGGTGCGGATGCCGCTGTAGTACACGAACGTGTCGAACACCTCCGACGCCTGCGAGCCGACCGCGCTGCGCTGGAGGAAGAACTGCTCGAACCCGACGTTGAGCGCGTCGCCCAGGCGCAGGATGAGCAGCAGCACGATCACCGGGCGGATGCCCGGCAGCGTGATGTGCCACAGCCGGCGCCACCGCCCGGCCCCGTCGACCGCGGCGGCCTCGTACAGGTTCGGGTCGATCGCGGCCAGGGCCGCGAGGAAGATGATCGCCCCGAACCCGGCCTCCTTCCAGACCGCCTGCGAGGTCACCAGCAGGATGAACGTGTCCGGATTGGTCATCCAGTCGACGCCCTCGAAACCCGCCCCGCGCAGGGTCTGGCTCAGGAGCCCCGCGCCGCCGAGCATCTGCTGGAAGATCGCGATCACGAGCACCCAGGAGAAGAAGTACGGCAGGTAGACCACGCTCTGGAGCATCGACCGCAGCCGCTCGGACACCAGCGAGTGCATGAGCAGCGCCAGAGCGATCGGCACGGGGAAGTAGAACACCACCTGGAACGCGGTGATCGCCAGCGTGTTCAGCAGCGCCCGCGTGAAGTCCGGGTCGGCGAACAGCAGCTGGAAGTGGGTGAACCCGACCACGCGCGACCCGAAGATCCCGCCCGTGTAGGGCTTGTAGTCCTGGAACGCGATGACGTTGCCCAGCGCCGGGATCCACCAGAACCCCCACACCAGCAGCATCATGGGCGCGGCCATGAGCAGCAGCGGCCAGTCGCGCACCAGGCGGGTCCGCCAGTGCGCCTTCGGTTTGCGCTTCGGAGGGCCCCCGGTCACCGGGACCGGGGACTCGATCGTCGGGACGCTCACAGGCGGTCGTTGTCCTCCGCGACGCCGGTGTAGTACTCGCGGGCCGAGTCGCCGACCTTCGCGCGCCAGTCGTCCACCAGCGCCGTCCACTCGGCGACCTCGCGCTGGCCGCGGTAGATCTCGTGGTGGGCGTCGGTCATCGGCTCGTTCTCTGCGGCGAGGTCGGAGGGCATCTCGACGCGCAGGCCCTGGAACGGGTGGTCGTCGAGGAACGCCGCGGCGTTGGTCTCCCACGCGTGCTGGGCCTCGACCAGGCCCGGGTACTGGAACTTGAAGTTCGCGTTCGCGCGGCCCGACAGGAACAGGTACGTGTTGGCGACCTCGGTCTGGCCCAGCTCGGTGCGCTGCGGCACGCCGTCGGCGTCCACAGTAAAGTGGACGTCCTGCACGCCGTCCCACACCAGGTCCCACTCGCGGGTGCCGAACGGCGCCGAGCACCAGTTCGCGACCCGCAGGCACTCCTTGATCCGCTCCTCGGAGAGGTCCTTCCTGATGAAGGTGAACATGCCCGCGGGGTCGTCGCGCCAGATCGTGGGCGTGCCGCCCGCCTCGCGCGCCATGGGGTTCACGGCCTGGAGGTCGAAGCCCGCCACGTCGCGGTAGGTGCCGAGCATCTCGTGCCAGGCGCCGAGGCCGTCCTCATAGAACACGGCCTGACCGGAGCCGATGATCTCCTTGGTGTTGGTGAGCCGGTCGGCGACGTAGTCGGGGTGCACGAGGCCCTTGTCGAAGACCTGGCGCGTGAACTCGATCGCGGCGGCGAACGCCTCGGTCTCGAACTTGTGCACCAGCTTCCCGTCCTCCACCTTCCACAGTGTCGGGACGCCCATGGCCTCTTGGACGGTCTGGTCGAGGCTCGCGAACGCCCACCGGTTCGCGGCCGGGTCGTTGACCTCCTCCGCGATCGCAAGCAGCTCTTCAAGGTTCTGGGGGTGCTCCAGGCCCAGGGAGTCGAGGACGTCCTGGCGGGCGAACATCGTGTTCGTGTACGGCGCCCGCTCCCAGGGGATACCGAGGAGGGTGCCGCCGAAGACGCCCATGGCCCAGGCGGCGGTCGGGTAGCTCGCCAGGAGCGGGTAGTCGGCGGCCTTGTCGCCCGCGAGGTACGGGGAGAGGTCGGCGAACAGCTCGTTCGCGGCCTCGGTGAAGTCGGAGAGCTTGATGATCTCCCAGCCGGGGATCTGGAACATGTCCGGCACGTCGCCGCCGGCGAGCGTGGTGGTGATCTTGTCGAGGTAGTTGTTGCCGTCGGCGATGTTGAAGACGACGGTGCCGCCCAGGGCCTCGTTGACCGAGGTGAAGTACGAGTTCGCGGGCAGGCCGGGCGGCGCGGGGTTCCACAGGGGAGTGATCGCGGTGATCTCCTCGCCGGTGGTCATCGGCGGCTCGGCGACGGCCTGGACCGGCGACTCGGGGCGCGAGAGGTAGCCGGGGGAGACGGTGCCGTCGCTCGCGCCGGGGAGGTCGGCCTCGACGCCGCCCTCGTAGGGCGTGTACGTCGGGAGCAGGTCGGCGAGTTCGTCGGACCCGGCGGCGGTGCCCTCGGGGCCCTCGTCGAGCGCGGCGCAGCCGGCCAGCGAGGCCGCGGCGGCGGCGCCCGCGCCGGCCTGGAAGAGGGTCCGGCGGTGGAGGCGGAACAAGGGTCGGCTCGGGTTGTCGCCCATGGGGATGCCTTTCATCGGGAGGTGTGCGTGCGCTCTTCGCCGAAGGCCGGTGGTGCGAAGGTTCGACAGCCGTATGTTTGTCGTACGTCCAAACAAATATAACTACCTCGATGAGAGCTGCGCAACACCCCTCCCCGAAAGGAGTGCCGCGCCAGGTGGAGCCGCCGCTCAAACCTCCACTAGGGAGTGTTCGCCAGGGCCGCGTCCAGGAGCACCGCCGCGGCGGCCTTCGCCTGCGCCGCGGCCTCCGGGCCGCCCGCGATCGCGGCCGTCGTCTGCGCCCCCTCGGCGAGGATCGCGATCTGCGGCCCCAGCGACTCGGGCGCCCCCGCGTCCCGCACGAGCCCTGCCACGTACGCCCCGAACGCCTCCTTCTGCTCGCGCACCGTCCGCCGCACCTCCGCGGACCCGCCGCTCAGCTCGCCGTAGACGTTGATGAACGCGCACCCGCGGAAGTCCGGCTCGCGGAACCACGCGTCGAGGAAGTCGAAGACCGCGAGCAGCTTCTCCCGCGCCGTCCCGGCCGCCTCGGCGCTGGCCGCGATCCCGGCGTTCCACACCTCGCGGCGTTGCCGGAGCACGGCTACGACCAGGTCGTCCTTGGAGGGGAAGAGCGCATAGATGCGCTTGAGGGAGACGCCGGCTTCGGCGCGGACGGCGTCCATGCCGACGGCCTGCACGCCGCGGGCGTAGAAGAGCCGGTCGGCGGCGTCGATCAGCTGCGCGCGGGCCGCTGTGTCGTCGATCATAGGGTGACTCCTTGCGATGAGAACGATCGTTCTCTAGAGTAGTCCACAACAGCGGAGAACGCTCGTTCTCCCAGGGGAAGGGATCAAGGCAATGGGCACCATCACCGTCGGCACCGAGAACAGCGCCCCGATCGAGCTCTACTACGAGGACCAGGGCTCCGGGCAGCCCGTCGTCCTCATCCACGGCTACCCGCTCGACGGGCACAGCTGGGAGCTCCAGACCCGCGAACTGCTCGCCGCCGGCTACCGCGTCATCACCTACGACCGCCGCGGCTTCGGGCAGTCGAGCAAGGTCGGCGAGGGCTACGACTACGACACCTTCGCGGCCGACCTCAACACCGTCCTCACCGAGCTGGACCTGCGCGACGTCATCCTCGTCGGCTTCTCCATGGGCACCGGCGAGCTCGCCCGGTACGTCAAGAACCACGGCCACGAGCGGGTCGCGAAGCTCGCGTTCCTCGCCTCGCTGGAGCCGTTCCTCGTGCAGCGCGACGACAACCCCGAAGGCGTCCCGCAGGCGGTCTTCGACGGCATCGTGGAGGCCGCGCGCGGCGACCGCTACGCCTGGTTTACCCAGTTCTACCAGGACTTCTACAACCTCGACGAGAACCTGGGCTCGCGCATCAGCCAGGAGGTCGTCACCGCGAACTGGCACACCGCCACCGGCTCGGCGCCCGTCGCCGCCTACGCGGTCGTCGCCTCCTGGATCGAGGACTTCCGCACCGACGTGGAGGCCGTGCGCGACGCCGCCAAGCCGACCCTGATCCTGCACGGCACCAAGGACAACATCCTGCCCATCGACGCCACCGGGCGCCGCTTCCACCAGGCCGTCCCCGACGCCGAGTACATCGAGGTCGAGGGTGCCCCGCACGGGCTGCTGTGGACGCACGCTACGGAGGTCAACGAGGCGCTGCTCGGCTTCGTCAAGGGGTAGGACTGTCGGGGCTCGGGGCTCGGGGCTCGGGGCTCGGGGCTCGGGGCTCGGGGCTCGGAGCCCGGGGTTCCAAGGTTCCGGGGCCCGGCGGGCCCCGATCCGGGCCCGAGCATACGGAACGCCCGGGACGACGGTGGTCGTCCCGGGCGTTCCGTGCGGGTCCTACATGTCGCGGTATCGCTTGGCGGCCTTCAGGAGCGGTTCGATGATCTCCGGCGTGACCTGGCGTGCGGGCGGGACGGCGTCGAAGGCGAACTTCTCGGTGAAGAACACCCCGTACGCGGGGGTGTCGCGCTGGTAGCGCCAGCCCTCGGCGAGCGGGCCGACGTCGTAGGCGCCGTACCCGAGCGAGTCGAGGAAGTCGGTGACCGCCTGCTTGGCGTCCGCGTCGTCGCCCGCGATGGCGAGGACCGAGCGCTCGGGGTCGCCGGCCGGGCGGTTCAGCTCGGTCACGTGGCCCTGGTAGATGTTGTTGAAGCCCTTGACCACGAACGACTCCGGCAGGTGCGCCTGAAGGAGCTCGCTCACGGTGGTCGACTCGTCGTCGAGCTCGGGGATGTGCCCGTCGCGCTCGGGGTAGTAGTTGTTCGTGTCGAGGACGACCTTCCCGCGCAGCTCCTCGACCGGGACGGTCTTGTAGGCGTGCAGCGGGATGGTGACGACCACGAGGTCGCCCGCGGCCGCGGCCTCCTTCGGCGTGGCGGCGCGGGCGTTCGGGCCCAGCTCCGCAACGAGATCCGCGAGGGTCTCCGGCCCGCGGCTGTTGCTCAGGACCACCTGGTGTCCCGCCCGGACGGCGAGGCGCGCGATGGCGCCGCCGATGTTGCCGCTGCCGATCAATCCGATTGTGCTCATACCAGTGGGGAACGAGTGGATTGGCGCCTGAATTCCCCCGATAAGGGTGTTCTATGCCATGTGGGAAGAGGTGAGCGGGTGGGGAGTGGTGAGGGGTGGGCGAGGGGTGTGAACGCGAGTGGTGCTCGATTCGCGGACGCCCCCGGATAAAGCGTGCCGGGAGGGTGTGACAGGGGTGGTGCGGTGAGGGGTGGGCGAGGGATGTGTGAACGCGAGTGGGGCTCGATTCGGAGGCGCCCCCGGATCAAGGGTGGCTCGGGGGGTGCGACAGGTCGGGGGTGGGCGGCCGGGGCGGGGGCGGGAAGCGGGTTGACCCGTTCTCGTATTTATGCTTAAAATCGCCGGTGCCGACCCGGGACGGAACGGAGGGCGGTCCATGAGCGGAGCGCCCGACGCGCAGCGCAAGGCCAGCATGGCCGACGTCGCCGAACTCGCCGGCGTGTCGGTCATGACCGTCTCGAACGTCATCAACCGGCCCGAGATCGTGGCGGAGGGCACCCGCGCGAAGGTCCACGCCGCCATGGGGGAGCTGCGCTACCGCAACAACCTCGTCGCCCGGAGCCTGCGCCTCGCCCAGCCGCGCCAGATCGGGTACGTGCTCCCCGCGCCCGACGCCGCCGGCAACCAGTACATGGACGTGTTCCTCCACGACCTCGCCGTCGCCTGCCAGGCCGAGGACCGCAACCTCACGCTCATCACCCAGCGCGACACCGCCTCGCTCATCACCGCCTGCGAGGACCTGTACTTCGGCCAGTCCGTGGCCGGGTTCGTCATCGCGAACGTCGGCTCCGACGACCCCCGCCCGGTCGAGCTCTTCGCGCGCGACATCCCCTTCGCCGCCTACGGCCGCACCGGGAAAGCCTTCGACACCCCGTGGAGCTGGGCCGAGGGCGACGCCGCGCTCGGCATCGACATGGCCGTGGCGCACCTCGCCGAGCGCGGCCACCGCGAACTCGCGTTCATGGGCGCGAACCACGCCAGCGAGACCATGGTGCAGCGCGAGATCGGCTACCGGGACGCGTGCCGCCGGCTCGGCCTCGACTCCTCCACCACCGACGAGCGGATCGTCCACTCCGGCAGCGACCTCGCCGAAGGGGTCCGCATCACCGCCGACCTCCTCGACTCGCCGCGCCCGCCGACCGCGATCGTGTGCAAGGCCGACACGCTCGCCGCGGGCGCCGTCATCACCCTCCAGGCCCGCGGGCTCGTCCCCGGCCGCGACATCGCCGTCACCGGCTACGACGACACGCCGCTCACCTCCTTCGGCCCTGTCGGCATCACCTCGGTGCGCCAGGCGTCGGCCGCCATCGCCGCCGCGCTCGTGCGCCTGGTCATCGACCGGCCCGAGGCCCCCGAGCACCTCCTCCTGCCGCCCTCCCTCACCGTCCGGTCGAGCACCGACCCCGGGGCCTGAGGCGACCGGAACCGAGACCGGAACCCAAGCCCCCCAACGATTTGTAAGCTCACAATCCACATAGCAAGGAGCACCATGGCGAACCACCCGATCCGCGCCGTCATCTGGGGCGAGAACCGCCACGAGCAGGTCGAGCCCTCCGTGGCCGAGCGCTACCCCGACGGCATGCACGGCGCCATCGCCAAGGGCGCGGGCGAATGGCTCGGCGACAAGGCCGTCATCACCACCCACACCCTCGACGAGCCCGAGCACGGCCTCACCTCCGACGTCCTGGACGAGACCGACGTGCTCGTGTGGTGGGGCCACGCCGCCCACGGCGACGTCAGCGACGAGGTCGTCGACCGCGTCCACCGCCACGTCCTCGCCGGCATGGGCCTGGTCGTGCTCCACTCAGGACACTGGTCCAAGATCTTCACGAAGCTCATGGGCACCACCTGCACCCTGCGCTGGCGCAGCGAGCACGACCGCGAACTCGTGTGGACCGTGAACCCGCAGCACCCCATCGCCCGCGGCATCCCGAACCCGATCGTCATCCCCGAGCAGGAGATGTACGGCGAGTACTTCGACGTGCCGACCCCGGACGAACTCGTCTTCATCTCCGGGTTCACCGGCGGCGAGGTCTTCCGCTCCGGCATGACCTACCGCCGCGGCTTCGGCCGGATCTTCTACTTCAGCCCCGGCGACCAGGACTTCCCGGTGTACCACCACCCGGACGTCAACCACGTCATCGCCAACGGCATCGAATGGGCCCGCCCCGACCGCGAGCGCGAGACGCCGACGCTGCTGCGCTACGACAAGGACGACTTCTTCAACGGCCAGGGCTACCGCGGGGCGTTCGAGCGATGAGCTTCCGCACCTTCCAATCCGCGGGGCCGCTGCGCCTCGTCGTAGTCGGTGCCGGCGGCATGGGCCGCGCCTGGATGCACACCATCGAGGCCGACCCCGACACCGAACTCGTCGGCATCGCCGACCTGTACCCGGCCGCGACCGAGGCCGCCGCGGCCGACCTCGGCCGTGCGATCCCCACCGGGACCGACGCGGTCGAACTCGCCGGGCGCACCGGCGCCGACGCGATCGTCAACGCGACCATCCCCGAAGCGCACCACCCGGTCACGATCGCCGCGCTCCGCGCGGGGCTCCCCGTCCTGGGCGAGAAGCCGGTGGCCGCCACGGTCGCCGAGGGGATCGCGCTGGCGGCCGCGGCCGAACTCACCGGCGAGCTGTTCATGGTGAGCCAGTCCCGGCGCTACAACCGCGGCCTGTTCCAGGCCAAGGCGCAACTGGAGTCGCTGGGGCGCATCGGGATCGTGGCGGTCGACTTCTTCAAGGCGCCGCGCTTCGGCGGATTCCGCGACGAGATGGCCAGCCCGCTCCTGCTCGACATGGCGATCCACCAGTTCGACATGGCCCGCTTCCTGCTCGGCGCCGACCCGGTCGCGGTCGTGTGCGAGGAGTACAATCCGCCGTGGTCCTGGTACGCCGGGAACGCGGCGGCGACGGCCGCGTTCGAGATGGAGGGCGGCGCCCGGTTCACGTTCAACGGGTCCTGGTGCAGTCCCGGCCTGGAGACCTCCTGGAACGGCGCGTGGCGCGTCTCCGCCGAGCACGGCACCGCCGTGTGGGACGGCGAGGGCGACCCGCAGGCCGAGCAGGAGTCGGGCCCGGCGTCGAAGGCGACCGCCGAGGACCCCGGGGACGGCATCGCCGGGTCGCTGCGGGAGTTCACCGCCGCGCTGCGCACCGGCCGCGAGCCGATGGGCCGCGTGCACGCGAACCTGCTCAGCCTCGCCATGGTGGAGGCCGCGATCCGCAGCGCCGCCGAGGGCCGCCGCGTCCCGATCGGCGAGATCCTCGACGGCTCTTACGACACCGCACTCGCGGCGACCGGGGACGCCGATATCCTCGCTGTGTTGCAAGGGTGGCCGTCGGTCCGCGACGGCCTGGACCGAGGGAGTCGCAGTGACTGAAACGCTTCGCATCGGCATGGTCGGCTACGCCTTCATGGGCGCCGCCCACTCGCACGCCTGGCGCACCGCGCCGCGCTTCTTCGACCTGCCGCTGGGCATCGGGATGACCGCCCTGGCCGGGCGCGACAGCGAGCGGGTCACCGCCGCGGCCGCCAAGCTCGGCTGGGACTCGGTCGAGACCGACTGGCGGCGCCTGGTCGAGCGCGACGACATCGACCTGGTCGACATCTGCGTCCCCGGGAACCTCCACGCCGAGATCGCGATCGCGGCGCTGGAGGCGGGCAAGCACGTGCTGTGCGAGAAGCCCCTGGCGAACTCCGTGGAGGAGGCCGAGCGCATGACCGAGGCGGCCGAGGCCGCGAAGGCGAACGGCGTGCTCGCCATGTGCGGCTTCAGCTACCGCCGCACCCCGGCGCTCTCGCTCGCCAAGCGCCTGGTCGACTCCGGCGCGCTCGGCGAGATCCGCCACGTTCGCGCCCAGTACCTCCAGGACTGGCTCACCGACGAGAACGCGCCGCTGACCTGGCGCCTCGACAAGGACAAGTCCGGGTCGGGGTCCCTGGGGGACATCGGCGCGCACATCATCGACGCGGCGCAGTGGATCGGCGGCGCCGACATCACCGGCGTCTCGGCGATCCTGGAGACCTTCGTGAAGGAGCGGCCGGTCGGCGGCGACTTCGTGGGCCTGGGCGGCCACGGCGGCACCGACGGCCCGAAGGGCCCGGTCACCGTGGACGACGCGGCGGTCTTCACCGCGCGGTTCGGCAACAACGCGATCGGGGTCTTCGAGGCCACCCGCTTCGCGCTCGGCCGCAAGAACGCGATGCGCCTGGAGCTCAACGGCTCCAAGGCGTCCCTCGCGTTCGACTTCGAGGACATGAACTCGCTGTGGTTCTACGACTCGGCGGACGGGCCGAACTCGGGCTTCCGCAAGATCCAGGCCACCGAGCCCGAGCACCCGTACACCGGGAACTGGTGGCCGGTCGGGCACGGGCTCGGCTACGAGCACGGCTTCACCCACCAGGTCGTGGACCTGGTGAACGCGATCGGCGCCGGCGAGCAGCCGACGCCGTCGTTCGGCGACGCGCTCCAGGTCCAGAAGGTCCTGGCCGCGGTCGAGGCGAGCGCCGCCGACGAGAGCCGCTGGACGGCCGTCTAGGCGCGCTGCGAGTACCGAGGGCCCGTTCGCCCGAAACCGGTTGGACGGGCCCTTTACGCTGCGAGGCATGGACACCCTGCTGAACGTGATCGACGTCGAGGCGACCTGCTGGGAAGGCCGGCCGCCGCCCGGCGCGGTCTCCGAGATCATCGAGATCGGCCTCACCGTGGTCGACCTCGCCGCGCGCGAGCGGACCGCCAAGCACCGCATCCTGGTCCGACCCCGGCGCTCCACGGTGAGCGCCTTCTGCACCGAGCTCACCGGCCTCACACAGGCCGAAGTGGACACCGGGGTCGAGTACGCCGACGCGTGCCGCCTCCTCACCGCCGAGCACCGCGCCGACTCCCGCCCGTGGGCGAGCTGGGGCGACTACGACCGCAACCAGTTCCAGCGCCAGTGCAGGGCCACCGGCACCCGCTACCCCTTCGGCAGCCGCCACACCAATGTCAAGGTCCGCTTCACCGAGGCCCGGGGCCTGGGGCGCCGCCCCGGCATGGACGCCGCCCTCCAGATCGCGGGCCTGCCCTTGGAAGGGCGCCACCACTCCGGCGCCGACGACTCCTGGAACATCGCCGCCCTCGTCCTCGGCCTCGCCGCGGACGGTGAGTGGCCCGAGTAGCGGGACCCGGGCGGACGCCGGACCGGTGCCGCCTGGACCGCTGCCGCTGGAGCGGTGCCGCCCGGGCCGCTGCCGTCGGGCGCTGCCGCTACGCCTCGGTCCAGATCGTCTCGAAGTCCACGATCCGGTTGCGGCGGAACGTGAGCACGCGCTCGGTGGCCGCCGCCGCGCCCGCGGCGTACAGCGATGTGTTGAGCCACCACGGCAGGTCCACCGGCGACTCGAAGGTCCCGAACCGCTCCGCGACCCGCGGGATCTCCGTGGCGAGTTCGAGGGCCTGCGGCGCGGCCAGCGCGAGGTTCACCAGCAGGACCGCGACCGCCGCCCACCCGATCGCGCGGCTCGCGCGCGGATGGCGGTGCGCGAACCGGCCCCGCAGGTCTTCGAGGGTGCCGCGCACGGGCGCGAGGCGCCGCTCGCGGCCGTCCCCGGCGGTGAAGTGCATCCGGGACACGCCGTACATGCCGTGGTCGGCCTCGATCACACCGCCGGGCACCGGCAGGCGCGCGGGCAGGTCGGCCTCGGTTTGGAGGACCCCGTCCGCGTAGAGGACGGCGGTCCAGTCGCGGTCGGTGTCCACCTCCACGGTGTACCGCACCGGGCCTGCGGGCCCGGGGAGGTCGATCTCGTAGAGCGCGCGGTGCAGCACGTCGAGGCCGCGCATCGGGCGGAGTCGGCGGTGCGCGGGGCGGGCGTCGGGGTCCATGCCTCAAGGGGACACCGTGCCGCTGCGGCATGCTCAAGGCCGGCACGCGGTGAGACCGCGCACATTCAGACCACGTACAGAAGACCCGCGCACATAACGACCGCGCACAACGAGCGCCCATCGAGACCGCGAGACGACCGCGCACTGTCCGGTCGCCCGCGCGCCGTTCCGGCATGATTTATAGGGGAACGACCGGAATCGGGAGGGCACGACCATGGCATGGAGCACCCGCCAGCTCGCCGAGCTGGCCGGCACGAGCCTGCGGGCGGTGCGGCACTACCACGAGGTGGGGCTGCTGGAGGAGCCCGAGCGGCTCTCCAACGGCTACAAGCAGTACGGCGTGGCCCACCTCGTGCGCCTGCTGCGGATCAAGCGCCTCGCCGACCTCGGGTTCTCGCTGCCGCAGATCGCCGCGATGGGCGAGGACGACGACCACCCCGAGGAGGCCCTGCGCGCCCTCGACGCCGAACTCGGCGCCACCATCGAGCGGTTGCAGCGCATCCGGCTCGAACTCGGCACGATCCTGCGCCAGTCCGCGCCCACCGACCTGCCCCCCGAGTTCGCGACCGCGACCGCCGGGGGCGCCCTGTCCGAGGCCGACCGCTCGTTCATGGTGGTGCTCTCCCGCCTCCTCGGTCCCGAGGCCGTCACCTCCTACGCCGAGCTGCTGCGCGAGATGCCGCCGAGCGAGGCCGACCGCGAGTTCGACCGGCTCCCGGCCGACGCCGACGAGGCCACGAGGGCGGCCCTCGCCGAACGCCTCCTGCCCTCCGCCCGCGAGGTGGCCGAGCGGTACCCGCAGCTCAAGGACCTCAGCGGCGCCCCGCACGGCGAGGCGTTCACCAAGCACGCCATCGGCACCACGCTCCAGGACCTGTACAACCCTGCACAATTGGACGTCATGCGCCGCATTCACGAACTTTTGTGATCTCCTTCATGAAAAGCCGCGAACCGCTTGACCGTGCCGCAGCGGCATGGCCTGGACTGTGGACCGGCCCCCGCGCGGGGGCCGACACCCACAGGAGGAATCGCATGAGCAGACAGCGCATCGCCGCGGCGGCGGTGGCGACGGCCGCCGCCGCGGGGCTCGCCGGGACCCTCGCGGTCCTGCCCGCCACCGCACAGGACTCCACTGAGGACACATTGACCTGGGGCGCCTGCCCCGAGGACGTGACCGGCGGCGAGCGCATGGAGTGCGCCGCCGTCCCCGTCCCGCTCGACTACGCCGACCCCGGCGGGCAGTCCATCGAAGTGATGGTCTCCCGCCTCGCGAGCACCGATCCCGAAGCGCGCCAAGGCGCCATGCTGCTCAACCCCGGTGGGCCCGGCGGCGCCGGACTCGACCAGCCCGTGGGGATGGCCGACCTCGGCCTGCCCGCGAGCGTCACCGACGCCTACGACCTCATCGGCATGGACCCGCGCGGAGTCGGCCACTCCACGCCCGTGAGCTGCGGCTTCACCGCCGAGCAGGCCCACCGCGGGAACGTCCCGCCCTATGCGGCGGACGACGCCGCCGTCCGCGCCCAGGCCGCGCTCGCGCAAGGCGTCGCCGAGCAGTGCGCCGCCAACGACACCGACGGCCTCATGCCGCACATGACCACCGCCAACACCGCCCGCGACATCGACACGATCCGCGCCGCCCTCGGCGAGGAGGAGCTGAGCTTCTACGGCGCCTCCTACGGCTCGGTCCTCGGCGCGGCCTATGCCTCGCTGTTCCCCGAGACCAGCGGCCGGGTCGTCCTCGACAGCAACGTCGGCGGCACCGCCCTCGACCACGAGGCGCAGCGCCGCTGGGGCAGCGGGTTCGAACCGAACTTCGCGTACTTCGCGGCCTGGGCCGCCGAACGCGACGCCGCCTACGGCCTCGGCGACACCCCGGAAGCCGTGCGGGACACCTACTTCGACCTGGCCGGGCGCCTCGACGCCGAACCGGTCGGCGAGTACGACGGCGCGCTGTTCCGGTTCATCGTGTTCGTCTCGCTCTACGGCGAGGACTCCTTCGGCGGGGCCGCGCGCCTGTGGCAGTCGCTGGACGCCGGCGACGCGGCCGCCGCCGACCGCCTCTTCGACGAGCTCGACGTGCCCGCCGCAACGGGCGGGGACGCCGCCGGCACGCCCTCGCCCTACGACAACGCCTGGTCCGCGTTCCTGGCCGTGACCTGCAACGACGCCGACTGGCCCGAGGACATCGCGGTCTACCTGGAGGCCACCGCCGCCGACCGCGAGGCGTACCCGATGTTCGGCGGCGCCGGCGCGAACGTCACGCCGTGCGCCTTCTGGGCCAACGACCCGGTCGAGCCGCAGGTCCCGATCACCGACGAGGGCCCGGCGAACGTCCTCATCGTGCAGAACGAACTCGACGTCGCCACGCCGCTCGAAGGCGCCCAGATCAACCGCGAGGCGTTCGGCGACCGGGCCCGCCTGGTCACCGTCGACGGCTTCGGCCACGGCGCGTACGTCTACGGCACCAACGCCTGCGCGCTGAACACCACCACCGCGTTCCTCCTCGGCGGCGAACTGCCCCGGGAAGACGTGGCCTGCGAGGCGTAGACCTCCGGCGCACCCGCCGGGACGAGAGCGGCGGGTGCGTCGGAACGTCCAGGGACGGAAGCGAATTTCGGCTTCTCCCGAACGGAGCCGCGCCCTTAGCGTCGGAATGCCCGGGTACCGGCCGGTTCCCGAGGTTCCTCCATTCAGGGAGTGGTTCATGAGCATCAGCACGGGACGACGGCGTCCCCTCGGGGCGGCGGCCGCGCTGGCGGTCGCCGCTGCGGCCTCGGTCGTCGCGGCGGGCGGACCCGCCTACGCCGCAGGCACGCACAGCGTGTCCTCACCGGACGGATCGATCACGTTCACCGTCACCGACCAGCCGGACGGGTCGCTCACCTACGAGGTGACCGCCGGGACCACGCAGGTCTTCGAGGAGTCGCCGCTCGGCATCGCCACCGACGGCGTCGACTTCCGCACCGGGCTCGCGTACGCGGGGGAGGAGCGGTCCTCGATCGACGAGACCTACACGCTCCCCGCCGGGACCGACCCGAGCTACACGAACCGCGCCGAAGAACTCGTCCTGGAGTACACGAAGGACGGTGAGGCGTTCGAACTCGTCGTGCGCGCCTACGACGACGGCGTCGCGTACCGCTACCGCCTCCCCGGCGACGGCGACCTGAGCATCACCGACGAGTCCAGCGGCTTCCGCCTCCCCGCCGGGACCGGCGGCTGGGCCGCCGACTGGAACGGCAACTACGAGCAGGACTACGTCTACCGCGATGCGGCGCAGCTGAACTCGGGCGCCGACCTGACCATGCCGCTCCTCGCCTCGATCGACGACAACGCGTATTTCACGCTCATCACCGAGGCCAACGTCTACAACGCGAACGCCGGCTACGCGCCCGCGATGCTCGAAGGCGACGGCCAGGGCACCGGCCTGCTCAACGTGGCCCGCACGCCCGACCAGGCGTTCCCCATCGCGACCGCCTACCCGTTCCAGACGCCCTGGCGCACCGCGGTGGTCGCCGAGGACCTGGACGTCCTCTACAACACCGACCTGGTCCAGAACCTGAACCCCGCCGCGCAGGAGCAGCCCGACTGGGTCCGGCCCGGCCGCGCCGGGTGGACCTGGTACACCGACGACGACAGCGCCGCCGACATGGACAAGCAGAAGCAGATGGTCGACTTCGCCGCCGCCATGGGCTGGGAGTACGTCACCGTCGACTGCTGCTACGACCCGGCGGCCGACCTCCCCGAGATCAGCGCGTACGCCGCCCAGCGCGGGGTGCGGATCTTCGCGTGGGTCACCGCCGAGCCGTTCGCCACCCCCGAACTCGCCGGCCCCCTCGCGGCCGAGCACAAGGCGTACGGGGTCGCGGGGCTCAAAGTGGACTTCTTCCTGAACGACTCCCAGGAGGTCCAGGAGTGGTACCAGTCCATCGGCGACGCCGCCGGTGAGAACGAGCTCATGCTCGACCTCCACGGCTCCACCAAGCCCGGCGGCGAGAACCGCACCTGGCCGTGGGTGCTCACCACCGAGGCCGTCGCCGGCACCGAGCACTACAAGTACCCGCCGCCCACGACCGCGCGCCTCGACGCGACCCTGCCGTTCACGCGCGGCCCGCTCGGCGGCATGGACTACACGCCCGCGATGATCTCGCAGAACGACTCGATCCTCACTCAGGCGCACACGCTCGCGCAGTCGATCGTGTTCACCTCCGCGATGGTCAACTACGCCGACTCGGCCGCCGCCTACGAGCAGTGGCCCGGGCGGCACCTGCTGCGGGCCGTCCCGACCGTCTGGGACGAGTCGCACGTGGTCGAGGGCTTCCCCGGCGACCACGTCACCGTCGCCCGCCGCTCCGGCGAGGACTGGTTCGTCGGCGCGATCACCGACCCGGCCCGCACCGCGAGCGTCCCGCTCGACTTCCTGGAGAGCGGCACCTACACCGCCACGGTCTTCGCCGACGACGCCGACGGCCGCGTGACCGTCTCCACGCAGCAGGTCGACGCCGGCGACACCCTGTCGCTGCCGATGATCGCCACCGGCGGCGCCTCGGTGCACCTCTCGAAGACCCCGCTGGAGCAGATCGGCTCGGGCGACACCAGGTACGAGGCCGAGGACCAGGTCCTCGGCGGCGACGCCGCGGTGGGCGAGTGCAAGGGCTGCTCCGAGGGCGCGAAGGTCGGCTACCTCGGCGCGGGCGGCTCGGTCGAGTTCACCGACGTGACCGCGGCCGAGGCCGGCACCCACGAGCTGACGTTCTCGTACACCTCCGGCGACCCGCGCGACATCCGCATCTCGGTGAACGGCCAGGTCGTCTCGACCGAGGAGCTGACCGACTCCGGCGGCTGGGAGTTCGTGAACAAGTGGACCGTGGACGTGCCGCTGAACGCGGGTGTCAACACGATCCGCTTCGACAACCCGGCCGAGTACGCGCCCGATATCGACGCGATCACCATCAGCCGCACCACCGAGGCCGAGGACGGGACGCTCAGCGGCGGCGCCGCGACCGCGCCCTGCGCCGAGTGCTCCGGCGGCGCGCTCGTCACGGACCTCGACGGCACGGGGGCGCTGGCGTTCACCGAGGTGAGCACCGCCGCGGCCGGGAACCACACCGTCGAGCTCCGCTACGCCAGCGCCGTCGACGCCACGGTCCTGGTCACCGTCGGCGGCACCACCCGGGAGGTCGCGCTGACCGCCACCGGGTCCGACACCGCCGTCGCGGTGAAGACGATCGGCCTCGACCTGCCCGCCACCGGCGGGACGGTCACCGTCTCGGGCGCGTCCGCACCTGGACTCGGGGTCGACGGGCTCACCGTGGTCCGCTGAGGCGTGGTCCGCTGAGGCGCTGGCCGCTGACGCGCTGATCGTCCCAGCGCCGGGGCCGGGGGCAAGCACTTGCCTGCCCTCGGCCCCGCGCTGTTGCGGTGAATCGTCCAGGCGACCCGTGCGATCGCACATTCCAACCGGGCCCCGCGGCCGTTAGCCTCGGAACTGCCGGTGCGCACACTGCACACGGGCCCCACGAGCAACACGGAGACGACGTGGTCCACCAGAGCCCCGAGCTCGACGTCCGAGCGGACGCCGTCCTCCTGCGCGCGCCCGGCCTCGGCGAACTGCGCCTGGGCATCCGCCTCGGCGGCACCGACCTGGACATCGATTCGCAGCTGGTCCGCACCACCGAGCGCGAGGTCGAGGACGAGTGGACCGCCCGCTCCGGCAAGGCGGTCGGCACCCACCGCTACCGCCACACCGAGCAGGTCCACGAGCTGCGGCACGCGAGCGGCCTCGACTGGCAGGTCCACGTGCGCACCGGCGCCGACGGCACCGCCGTCCGCTACGCCGCCGCCCGCCTCGAAGGCCACCACCGGCTCGACGCCGACCGCACCCGCCTGCACCTCTCGCAACCGGGCCCCGACCGTGCCGACTTGGACAGTGCCGGCCTCGACCGTGCCTCCATCGACCGTCCCACCCGCGTGTGGGCCCTCGACTACCAGACCTGGTACGAGACGCCCCGCTTCGGCGCCGACCTCCCCGACCTCGCCGACGGCGCGTACGGGTTCCCGTTCCTGGTCCGCACCGGCGACGCGTGCGTCCTCGCCACCGAGTCCGGCATCGACGGCCGCTTCAGCGGCGCCCACGCCGAGACCGCGGACGGCGTGCTCGCGTTCGTTCTCGCCGAACCGTACGAGGTCACGCGGGGCCCGCTCACCCCCTGGCGGGTGTTCCTCACCGGGTCCCTCGCCCGGATCGTGGAGAGCCGCTTCGTGGACGAGCTCGCCCCCGCGCCGCTGGAGGCGACCGGCGACACGTCCTGGGTCCGCCCGGGCCGCGCCGCCTGGTCCTGGTGGTCCGACTTCTACTCCGGCGCGCAGCTCGACCGCCAGCGGCACTTCGTGGACGCGGCCGCGCGCCTGGGCTGGGAGCACCTGCTCATCGACTGCGGCTGGGACGAGACCTGGGTGCCCGAGATCGTCGCGTACGCGAGCCGCCGCGGGATCCAGGTGCACCTGTGGGCGGTCTGGCACGACCTCGACGGGCCCGAAGGGCTCGCCAAGCTCGCGCTGTGGCGCTCGTGGGGCGTCGCGGGCGTCAAGGTCGACTTCATGGAGTCGGAGTCGAAGGACCGGTACCGCTGGTACGACACGGTCCTCGCCGAGACCGCCCGCCTGGGCCTGCACGTGAACTTCCACGGGTCGGTGATCCCGCGCGGCTGGGCCCGCACCTGGCCGCAGGTCGTCGGCTACGAGGCGATCCGCGGCAGCGAGTACTACGTGTTCTTCGCCGACACGCCGCTCTCGGCCGCCCACAACGTGATCCAGCCGTTCACGCGGAACGTCGCGGGCGCCATGGACTACACGCCGGTGGCCTTCGGTGCCCCCGGGCGCACCACGAGCGACGCCCACGAACTCGCGCTCAGCGTCGCCTTCGAGTGCGGCATCACGCACTTCGCCGACGACGTGGACGCCTACCTCGCGCGCCCCCACGCCGCCCGGTTCCTCGCCGAACTCGCGCCCGCCTGGGACGAGACGCTGCTGCTGGCGGGCGACCCCGACCGCGAGGCGGTCGTCGCGCGCCGCTCGGGCGACCGCTGGTTCATCGGCGCCATCGCCACCGGCGAGGCCCGCACGATCACCGTCCCCCTCGACCGCCTCGGCATCGACGGCTACGAGGCGTGGACCGTGTCCGACGGCGAGGACGGCCTCACCGCTGCGCAGTCCACGGTGGACGGACTGCTCACCGTGGACCTCGCGGAGCACGGCGGCTTCGCCGCGATCCTCGCCCCGGTCGGCACGCTGCTGCGCGCCGCGCCCCGCCCCGAACTCGCCGCGCCCTACCTCGAGCCAGCGATCGCGCTCGCCGACGCCGACGGCGCCGCCGAGATCGCGACCGAACCCGGTGCGGCCCTGCGGCTCGCACCCGGCTGGACCGCCGACGACCTCGGCGGCGGCCGCTGGCGCGTGCGCGCCCCGCGCTCCCTGGCCCCCGGCCGCGCGGGCGTGGTCACCGTCGAGATCCCCGGCCCCGACGGCCCGGCGGCCTTCGCCCCCGGACCCGAGGTCCCCGTGGTCGCCCACGCCCGCGTCGTCCGCCCCCTCACCGAAGGGACGCACCGGCTCTCGGCGCTCTCGATGACCGCGTTCGCGAACGAGAGCGGCCCGGTCGAACGCGACACCTCCAACGGCGGCGGCAACCCCGCCGACGGCCGCCCCATGTCGATCGCGGGCACCGGGTTCACGGACGGCCTCGGCGCCTCCACCCCGTCCCGGATCGACCTCCACCCCGGCGGCACCGCCGACCGGCTCACCCTCCGCGTCGGCGTCGACGACGAGACCCCCGGCACCGCCGCGCGCGTGAGCGTCCACGGCGACGGCCGGGAGATCTTCGCCGCCGTCGTCGCCTCCGGGCAACCCGCCGTCGCGGTCGACCTCGACCTGACCGGCGTCACCGCCCTCAGCCTCCGCTCGGACGCCCTGCCCGAGCACGCAGAACCGGCGCACGTCGACTGGGCCGCCGGGCGGCTCCACGTCGGCGGCACGCCCAGCGCCGACACCGCACCGGGCGACGACGCCCGGGCGGCGATCAAGGAGTAACCATGCGACACAGCAAGAGAGGCGCCGCCGCCGCGGCCCTCGCCGCCTCCGCCCTCGTCCTCGCCGCCTGCTCCGGCGGCGGCGACGGCGAGGACGTCACCCTCACCTACGCCACCTGGAGCGACGACCAGAAGCCCGCGATGGAGGCCATCGCCGCCGCCTTCGAGGAGGCGCACCCGGACATCGACGTCGAGGTCCAGGTCCTGCCCTGGCCCGAGTACTGGTCCACCCTCCAGGTCGGCGCCGCCGGGCGCACCGCCCCCGACGCGTTCTGGATGCTCGCCGACCAGTACCCCGCGTACGCCGACAACGGCCAGCTCCTCGACATCAGCGACGCCGTCGAGTCCGCGGGCGTCGACCTCGCCGCCTACCCCGAGTCCGTCATGGACCTCTACGAACGCGACGACGCGGTCTACGGCCTCCCGAAGGACTACGACACCAACGGGATCTGGTTCAACAAGGCCCTCTTCGACGCCGCCGGGGTCGCCTACCCCGACGACACGTGGACCTGGGACGACGCCCGCGCCGCCGCGCAGCAGCTGACCGACCCCGACGCGGGCGTGTGGGGCATCGCCGCCCCCATCGACCGCCAGGGCGGCTACTACAACTCGATCTACCAGGCCGGCGGCGAGGTCATCGGCGACGACGGCCAGGCGGCCATCGACAGCCCCGAGGCCGTCGCCGGGATCGAGTTCTGGACCCAGATGCAGGCCGACGGGTCCTCGCCGACCCTCCAGCAGCTCTCCGACACCGAAGCGGTGCAGATGTTCATGGACGGCAAGGTCGCCATGTACTTCTCCGGGTCCTTCTGGGCCCAGCGCCTCTACGGCGACGAGGCCGTGCGCGCCACCACCGGCGTCGCCCCGCTCCCCATGGGCGAGCAGCGCGCCAGCATGATCTCGGGCATCCTCAACGCCGGGTACGCCGGCACCGAGCACCCCGAGGAACTCGCCGAGTTCCTGGTCTTCGCCTCGGGCGAGGAGGCCGCGGTGCTCCAGGCCGAGTCCGGCGCCGTCCTCCCCGCCTACGCGGGCACCCAGCAGCCCTGGCTCGACGCCATGCCCGAGTTCGACCTCCAGGTGTTCGTCGACGCCGTCGACTACTCGGTGCCGCTGCCCATCGCCGGCAACGCCGCCGAGTGGACCGGCCTCGAGAGCGAGTACCTGGCCCCGGCCTGGAACGGCGAGCAGTCCGCGGCCGACGCCGCCGCGGCCTACAACGCCGCGATCGACGAGGTCCTGGCCGAGTGACCGCCCGAGCAGCCCGGCCCCCCGCGCGGCGCCGCCGCGCGGGCGGGCTCGGCCCCTCCCCGCTGTGGGGCTACGCCATGATCGCCCCGGCGTTCATCGGCCTCGCCGCGCTCTACCTGTGGCCCTTCCTGAAGACCTTCGCGAAGAGCTTCATGGACACGCCCGCGTTCGGGCCCGGCACGTGGACCGGGCTCGACAACTACACCGGGCTGCTCGGCGACGGCGACTTCTGGGACGCCTTCGCGAACTCCGGGGTCTACACCGGCATCCTGCTCCTCGGCGTCCCCGCCGCGGTGGTCCTCGCCGCGATGATCCAGCAGATCAGCCGCGGCCGCGCCGTCTACCGCGTGTTGTTCTTCCTGCCCGTCGTCACCCTCCCCGTGGCCGTCTCCATGGTGTGGCGCTTCATCTACAACGGCGACTTCGGCCTGCTCAACTGGGCGCTGTCCCTGGTCGGCGTCCCCGGCCAGTACTGGGTCGCCGACGACACCTACGCGATCTACGCGATCGGCGCCGTCGGCATCTGGATGAGCCTGGGCGTCAACCTCATCATCCTCGGCGCCGGCCTCCAGGCGATCCCGCCCGAGCTGTACGAGGCGTCCGCGATGGACGGGGCCGGGCGCGTGCGCCAGTTCCTCCGCATCACCCTGCCGCTCCTGTCGCCCAGCGTCTTCCTGGTGACGGTGCTGACCGTCATCTCCGCGCTCCAGATGTTCGACCTGGTCTTCGTCATGCTCCGCAGCGTCGACAACACCGCGCTCGACGGCTCCAAGACCATCGTCTACCTGTTCTACGAGAAGGCGTTCGTCCAGTTCGACCAGGGCTACGGCGCCGCCATCGCCGTCGTCCTGCTCCTGGTCATCATGCTCGCCACGCTCCTCCAGTTCCGACTCCAGCGCCGGTGGGTGTTCTATGACTGAGGCCCGCAGGCGCCCCAAGGGCGCCGACCTGCTCCTGCACCTGGCGCTCACGCTCACCGCGGCGCTCATGGTCGCGCCCTTCGCATGGCAGCTGCTCACCGCCTTCAAGACCACCGCCGAGGCGTCCCAGGCGCCGCCCACGTTCTGGCCCGCCGACCCCACCGGGGACGCGTTCGCCACGTTCTTCGACTCGGTCCCGGTGTGGAGCCAGTTCACCGTCTCCGCCGCCGCGCTCGCCCTGCGCGTGGCCGGCCAGCTCGCGGTCGCCGCCCTCGCCGGGTACGCCTTCGCGCGCCTGCGCTTCCCCGGCCGCACCGTCCTGTTCGGACTCTTCATCGCGATGCTCATGGTCCCCAGCCAGCTGTTCCTCATCGGCCAGTTCGAGCTCATCCGGGACCTGAAGCTCCTCGACACCGTTCCGGCCCTGGCCATCCCGGGGATGTTCTCGGCGTTCGGGATCTTCCTCATGCGGCAGGCGTTCATGTCGATCCCGCCCGCCTACGAAGAGGCCGCCCGCCTCGACGGCGCCGGGCCCCTGCGCACCTTCCGGACGGTCATGCTCCCGATGGTCCGCCCCACGCTCGGCGCGCTCGCGGTCCTCACCTCGCTGTACTCCTGGAACGACCTGCTGTGGCCGCTCATCGTCTCCCCGCGCGGCGACAACCGGCCCCTCACCGTGGGCCTGTCGGGCCTCCAGGGGCAGTACGGCACCGACTACCCGACCCTCATGGCCGGCGCGCTCGTCGCGTCGCTGCCGCTCATCGTCATCTTCCTGGTGCTCCAGCGGCAGTTCTTCAACGGCATCGCCAGCTCCGGCTTGAAAGGCTAGACATGACCGACTCACCAGTCGTCCACCTGCGGCGCGGCGGCACCAGCGTCGCCGTGTCGCTCACGGACGCACGGCTCCCGCGGATCCTCCACTGGGGAGCAGACCTCGGCGACCTGACCGCCGCCGACCTCGACGCGGTCCGCCGCGCCGCCGAGCCCACGATCGGCGACTCGGCCGTCACCTACCCGCAGCCGGTGCCGGTGGTCCCGCAGCTCGCCGAAGCCTGGCTCGGGCGGCCCGGCATCGCCGGGTCCCGCGACGGCCGCGCCTGGGCGCCCCTGTTCTCCGTCACCGGCACCCGCCTCGGCGAAGGCGACGCCGCCGTCCTCACCGTCGAATCCGTCGACACCGCAAGCGAACTCGCGCTCACCGTGGAGATCCGCCTCGAAGCCTCCGGGCTCCTGCGCACCCGCGCCGCCCTGCGCAACGAGGGCGAGCCCTACCGCCTCGACACCCTCGAACTCGCCCTCCCCGTGCCCGACCGCGCCGCCGAACTCCTCGACTTCACCGGCCGCTGGGCCAACGAGAAGGTCCCGCAGCGCCACCCGTTCCCCCTCGGCGCCTGGGTCCGCGAGTCCCGCGGCGGCAAGCCCGGCCTCGACGCCCCCACCCTCCTCATCGCCGGCGAACCCGGTTTCGGGTTCCGCGGCGGCGACACCTGGGGCGCCCACCTCGGCTGGAGCGGCAACCAGACCCTCGCCGCCGAGCGCACCCCCGCCGGGACCCGCGTCCTGCGCGGCGGCGCACTCTTCCTCCCCGGCGAACTCGTCCTCGCCACCGGCGAGACCTACACCGCCCCATGGCTCTACGGCGCCCGTGGCACCGGCCTCGACGCCCTCGCCGCCCAGTTCCACCGCCACCTCCGCGCCCGGCCCGAACACCCGAAGACCCCGCGGCCCGTCCTCGTCAACACCTGGGAGGCCGTCTACTTCGACCACGACCCCGAACGCCTCCTCCGGTTCGCCGACCGCGCCGCCGCCCTCGGCGCCGAGCGCTTCGTCGTGGACGACGGCTGGTTCACCGGCCGCCGCGACGACACCACCTCCCTCGGCGACTGGACCGTCGACCCCGAGCGCTGGCCCGACGGCCTCGCACCCCTCGCCGAGCGCGTGCGCGACCTCGGCATGGACTTCGGCCTCTGGTTCGAGCCCGAGATGGTCAACCGCGACTCCGACCTCGCCCGCGCCCACCCCGAATGGCTCTTCGACGGCGGCCACGGCCCCGGCCTGCCCTCCCGCCACCAGCACGTCCTCGACCTCGGCCACGACGGCGCCTACCAGCATGTGTACCAACAGGTCTCGGCCCTCATCGACCGGCTCGGCATCGCCTACGTCAAGTGGGACCACAACCGGTACCTCACCGACGCCGGGCACACCCCCGACGGCACCCCCGGCGTCCACCGCCAGACCGAGCGCGCCTACCGCATGATGCGCGAACTCCGCGCCGCCCACCCCGGCCTGGAGATCGAGTCGTGCGCCTCCGGAGGCGGCCGCGTCGACCTCGGCGTCCTGGAACACACCGACCGCGTGTGGCCCTCCGACTGCAACGACCCGCACGAGCGCATCGACGTCCAGCGCTGGACCGGCCTGCTCCTGCCGCCCGAACTCCACGGCGACCACATCGGCGCCGAGACCGCCCACACCACCCGCCGCACCGCGCCCCTGGAGTTCCGCGCCGCCACCGTCCTCTGGGGACACCTCGGCGTCGAGGAGGACCTGACCCGCTGCGACGACGCCGCGTTCGCCGCCCTCCAGACGTGGGTCGCCGCCCACAAGGAACTGCGGCCCCTCCTCCACTCCGGCGACGTAGTGCACGCCGACACCGAATCCGAGGTCCGCCTCGAAGGCGTCGTCTCCCCGGATCTGCGCGACGCGCTCTTCCAGTTCGCGCTCCTCGACCGGCCCGCCGCCTGGCCCCCGCCGCGGCTGCGCTTCCCCGGCCTCGACCCCGACCGCCGCTACCGCGTCGCCGAACTCGCCGTCACCGCCGCCGTCCCCGAGGGCCAGCGCCCGCCGTGGATGCGGAGCGACCTCGTGCTCCCCGGCCGGGTCCTCGCCGAGTCCGGCCTGGAGGCCCCCTCGCTCGACGTCGATCGCTCGGTCCTGCTGCGCCTCACCGATGCCGGGTGAAACCGGGCGCGGCCTGATCCTGCTCGCGGGTGCGACCTCCACCGCGGAGGTCTCACCCCGGGCCGCCTCGCTGCGCTCCCTCCGCGTCCACGGCCGCGACCTGGTCGAACCCACCGCCGCCGCGGCCGACCCGCCCGGCATGGCCGGGGCGGTCCTCGCCCCCTGGCCCAACCGGGTCGCGAGCGCCCGCTGGACCTACGACGGCGCCGAGCAGCGCCTCGCCGTGACCGAACCCGAGTTCGGCCACGCCAACCACGGCCTCCTCGCCGACCGGGACTTCACCGTGCGCCACGCGGCCCCCGACACCGTCACGCTCGCCGCCGCGATCGACGGCGAACCGGGCTACCCGTTCCGCCTCGACGTGGCCGTCACCTACCGCCTCGCCCCCGACGGACTCGACGCCGCCACCGCGATCACCAACCGCGGCGACCGGCCCGCGCCCGCCGCCACCGGCGCCCACCCGTACCTGCGCGCCGGGGACGCCCCCGCCGCCGCGCTCCGCCTCGACGCCGACCGCGCCCGCCTCCCCGGCCGCACCCACCTGCCCGGCCCGCCGTTCGCGGTGGCCGGCACCGGCTACGACCTGCGCGAGCCCGTCCCGTTCGCGCGCCTCCCGCGCCACCTCACCTACGAACGCGCCCAAGGGCCTTCGCGCCACCGCCTCACCGCGCCCGACGGCACCTCGGTCGAGCTGCGCGCCGACGCCAACCACCGCTGGTTCCAGCTCTACGTCGACCCCGCGCTGGCCACCGACGACGGCCCGCGCGCCGCGATCGCCGTCGAGCCCATGACCGCGCCGCCCGACGCGCTCAACACCGGGGAGGGCCTGCACTGGCTCGCGCCCGGCGAGACCTGGACCGTGGAGTGGGGGCTGCGGCTTCAGCCGGTGTAGCGCAGGCGGAACTCGCTGGGGCTCATGCCGTGGTGGCGGCGGAAGACCCGCGAGAAGTAGAACGCGTCGTCGAAGCCCACGTCGAAGGCGATCTCGGTGATCGTGGCGTCGGTGGCGTCGAGGAGCTGCCGCGCCCGTGCCATCCGCAGCGCCGTGTGGTGGGCGAGGACGCCGCCGCCCGTGGCCTTGCGGAACAGCGTGCCCAGGTGCGAAGGGGAGACCCCGACGAGGCTCGCCAGCTCGGACACCTTCACCTTGCCGTCGAGGCGTTCGGCGAGGTAGTTCATGGCCCGCTGCAACGGGTCCCCGGGCTCGGGCAGGAGCCGGTCGACGTTGATCTGCGTCAGGAGCTTCCACGCGGCGCCGGCCGCGCCGAGGAGCCGGACGGGGGACTGGTCGCGTTCGAGGCCGGTGACGATCTCGTCGAGGAGCGCCACCGCGCGGTCGATGGCCCGCACCGGGACCACGGGCCGGTCGGTGGAGGCCGCGAGGCTCTCGATGAGCTCGGTGACGTCGGTCCCGGCGAGGTGCGCCCACCAGATCGTCCAGGGGTCGCGCGCGTCGGCGCCGTACTCGTGCGGGACGCCGCGGGGGATGACGAGCGCCTGCCACGCGCCGAGCCGGTGCATGCCCGCGCCCACCCGCGCCCAGCCGGTGCCGGAGGCGCAGACGATGACGATCGCCTCCTCGGCGCCGCGCGGGCGCTGCATCCGGTGGTCGGCGGCGGCCGGGTAGTAGCCCGCGTCGGTCACCAGCAGGCGGCGCGTCACCGGGCGCCGCAGCGCCTCGGCGACCTGCGGGCGCGGGACCACGACCAGGCGCTGCCCGCGGAAGCCCTCTTCGATCGGCATACGCCAATACAACACCACGGGCGGCGGATCGTCCAGGGTCTTCGCTCCCACGGCAGCGGAAAGGGCCGGGCGCACCCGCGCCCGGCCCTCGGTTCGTCCCGCTACGCCCGCGCCAGGCGCAGCGTCACGAGCTGGAACGGCCGCAGCGACAGCGACACCGAGCCGGCGCCGCTCGCCGTGACCGCCGCCGGTGCGCTCTCGCGCTCCAGCAGGTCGGTCTCGACCGCGCCCGCGGCCGCGAAGCCCAGGTCCAGGACCGCGTCGGTGCGCGTCCCGTGCGCCTCGTAGAGCCGCACGACCACGTCGCCGGAATCGTCCTCGGCGAGCTTCACCGTCTCCACCACCACGGCCGGGTTCGCGACCCGCACCAGCGGCTCCACCGCGCCCGCGCCGGTCGCGCGCAGCGGCAGGTTGAGCCGGTACCCGGCCGCGACGGCCTCGGCCACGCCGCCGGGAACGAGCGAGGTGCGGAAGACGTGCCCGCCCTGGTCCGCCTCGGGGTCGGGGAACAGCGGGGACTTCAGCAGGGTCTGGCGCACCACCGAGAACGTGCCGCCGCCCTCGCGCGGGTGGCGCGTGACGTCGTGCCCGTAGGTCGCGTCGTTCGCGACGCCCAGGCCCCACCCGGCCTCGGCCACGTGCACCCAGCGGTGCGCGCAGGTCTCGAACCGGGCCTCGTCCCAGCTCGTGTTCGTGTGCGTGGGCCGCTCGATGTGCCCGAACTGGATCTCCGAGCGCGCCGAGGCGGTGTGCACGTCGACGGGGAACGCGAACTTGAGCATGTGCTGGCGCTCGTGCCAGTCGACGCTCGTCTCCACGTCGACCGCGCCGCGCCCGGCCTCGACGGTGATCGTCTGCATGATCGTCGAGGACCCGAAGGTCCGGGCGACGCGCACGACCGCGCGTTCGCCGCCGTCCTCGCCCACCGCGACCTCCTCGGCGGCGACGAGGTCGCGGCCGGAGCGGCGGTACTCGATGTCGACGTCCCACGCGTCGTAGTGGCGCGGGGTGTCGGTGAAGACCTGGAGCAGCCCGGCGCGCTCGCCCGGCGGCACGGTCTCGCGCCCGGTCGCCTTGTCCACCAGGGAGGTGATGAGCCCGTCGGCGTCGAGGACGAGCGCGACCGCGTCGTTCGCGACGGTGATCGCATCCCCGTCGCGCTCAACGGTGACCGCGCCGGAGACCCGCTTGGGTCCGACGCCGAACGCGGGCACGCCGTCGAGCGGGTACGGCCCGGAGTTCACGAACCCGCCCTCGCCCTCCGAACCCAGGGCCGCGACCGCGTCCGCGATCACCGGCTCCAGCTCCGCCTCGATCTGCGCGTACTCCTTCGCGGCCTGGTCGTAGACCCAGCCGATCGAGGACCCGGGCAGGATGTCGTGGAACTGGTTGAGCAGCACCGTGCGCCACGCCCGCCGCAGCAGCTCGTGCGGGTAAGGCGCGCCCGTGCGCACCGCCGCGGTGGCCGCCCACAGCTCGGCCTCGTGCAGCAGCGCCTCGCTGCGGCGGTTGCCGCGCTTGGTGCGCGCCTGCGACGCGTACGTGCCGCGGTGGTTCTCCAGGTACAGCTCGCCGCTCCACACCGGGCGCGACTCCAGCTCCGCCTCGGCGGCCTCGAAGAACTCGATCGGCGGCGCGATCCGCACCGTCGGCGACCCCTCCAGGTCGGCCGCGCGGCGCGCGGCGGACATCATCTCGCGGGTGGGCCCGCCGCCGCCGTCGCCGAACCCGAAGGGCACCAGCGACATGTTCGCGCGGCCCTTGTCGGCGAAGTTCCGCTCGGTGTGCGCCAGCTCCCGCGGCGACAGCTTCGAGTTGTAGGTGTCGACCGGCGGGAAGTGCGCGAAGACCCGCGTCCCGTCGATGCCCTCCCAGTCGAACGAGTGGTGCGGGTACTTGTTGACCTCGTTCCACGACAGCTTCTGGGTCAGGAAGTACCCGGCCCCGGCCGCGCGCGCGATCTGCGGCAGCGCGCCGGTGTACCCGAACGAGTCCGGCAGCCACACCTCGCGGGTGTCGACCCCGAACTCCTCCAGGAAGAACCGCTTGCCCTCCACGAACTGGCGGGCCATCGCCTCCGAGCCGGGCATGTTGGTGTCCGACTCGACCCACATGCCGCCCACGGGCACGAAGCGGCCCTCCGCGACCCGGGCCCGGATCCGCTCGAACAGCTCCGGGTAGTGCTCCTTGATCCATGCGAACTGCTGCGCCGACGAACAGGCGAACACCAGGTCCGGGTCCTCGTCCATGAGCTCCAGGACGTTCGCGAACGTGCGCGCGCACTTGCGCACCGTCTCGCGCACCGGCCACAGCCACGCCGAGTCGATGTGCGCGTGGCCCACCGCCCACACCCGGTGCGCGCTGCGCGCCGCGGGCGAGGCCAGGACCTCCCGCAGCGCCTCCCGGCCCGCCTCGGCGGTGGCGTGCACGTCGTGCGGGTGGACGGCGTCGACCATCGCGTCGAGGGCCGCGAACAGCTCGGCCCGCCGCGGCGAGCCCTCCGGCAGCTCCAGCGCCAGGCCGCGCACCGTGGCGACGTCCTGGACCAGCTCCCACACCGCCGCGTCCCGGCGGACCACGGCGATCCGGCCGAGCCGGTAGATCGGGGTGTCGGGCGCGGTCTCCCAGCGGCCCAGCGGGGTCGGCGCGTACCGCTCGCCGGAGGTGAACACGTCCGGGTTCGCGGCGGCCTCGATGTAGAGCTCGAACGACTCACCCGGCGCCAGGTGCAGCCGCACGTAGTCGTTCTTCGGCTCGATCGCCTTGAGCGCCCGGCCGCTGCCGTCGAAGACCAGGGCCTCCACCTGGAACCCCGCGCCGTCCCCGACGAACCCCGGGTCCACGCTCAGCTCGACCTCGTCGGCGCCCGCCGACCACTCGGCCGGCACGGTGCCCGAGACCCGGAACCACACCGTGCCCCAGGCCCGGCCCCACGCGTGGCCCTCCTCGACGGGCGCGTACTCCTGCGCCGCGGCCTCGTTGAACGGCACCGGCTCACCGGGCGCCGCCCACGCCTCGACCCGGACCGGCGCGCTCGCCCGCTCCCTCGCGGGCTCCAGCCGCTCCCTGACGAAGCGGTCGAGGCGTTCCTTGACGGCGTGCTGCTGCTGATGCAATGGAGACTCCTTGGGTGAAGAAGGCCAGGTGGAGAAGGGTACGAGCATTCGCGGTGCCGGGTCGGCCACGAGCGGGTGCACCCGCGGCCGATGCGAGTGTAAGCCCTTTCAGGCGGTTCGCGAAACGGGAGAGACCGGGCCGGAGGCATCAGTCGAAACGTCCAGGGGGCGCGTCGAGAAAGCCATTCTGCCCGGGCCCCGGGGGTCCTTACGATGCTCGTGGTCACCGACGACCGGCGAGCGGTGATCCCCGTGCCCCCGTGTCCCCGTCCCCGACGAACAGGAACCACCGAGCCATGAGACCGATCCGACTCGCCTCGATCGCCGCCTGCGCGGTCCTCGCCGCGACCGCCGCCGCGTGCGGCGCCTCCTCCGACGGGGACGGCGCCGTCGTCCAGTGGTGGACCTGGGACGAGAAGCAGGCCCAGTCCTGGGAGAAGTGCGTCCCCGCCTTCGAGGAGGCCAACCCGGGCGTCACCGTCGAGATCTCCCAGTACGCCTGGGACGACTACTGGACCAAGCTCACCGCGGGCTTCGTCGCCGGCAGCGCCCCGGACACGTTCATGGACCACGTGAACAACTACCCCGAGTACACCTCGCAGGGCCAGCTCCTGCCCCTGGACGACTACGTCGAGTCCACCGGCTACGACCTCGACCAGCTCGCGGTCGGGGTCCCCACCTGGACCTACACCGACGACTCGCTCTACGGGCTCCCCAAGGACTGGGCCACGGTCGCGTTCTACTACAACGCCGACATGCTCGCCGACGCCGGGCTCACCGCCGAGGACGTCATGAACATGACCTGGAACCCGGACGACGGCGGCACCTTCGAGGACGTCATCGCCCGCCTCACCGTGGACGAGAACGGCGTGCGCGGCGACGAGCCCGGCTTCGACCCCGAGAACGTCGCCGTCTACGGCATCAACTCCCTGGGCTCCAACGGCGTCAACGGCCAGGACACCTGGGCCAACTTCGCCTCGACCACCGGCTGGACCCTCGGCGACGAGCCCAACTGGCCCACCACGCTCCAGTACTCCGACCCGCGCTACGTCGCCACCGCCGAGTACCTGCGCGACCTCTCCACCCGCGGCCTCACGCCCGCCGAGGGCGAGTTCACGCTGGGCCAGGCCGAGCAGCTCGGCTCCGGCTCGGTGGCGATCGTCCAGTCCGGGTCGTGGAACGCCACCAGCTTCTACGCGCTCCCGGACCTGAACGTCGGCATCGCGCCCAGCGTCATCGGCCCCGAAGGCGAGCGCCGCGCGCTCTCCAACTCCAACGCCGACTCCATCTGGGCCGGCACCGAGCACCCGGACGAGTCCTTCGCGTGGATCTCGTACATGAACTCGCCCGAGTGCCAGGACCTCGCGGGCGCCGACGGCAGCTTCTTCCCGTCGATCGCCTCCTCGATGGCCGTCACCACCGAGTCCCTGGGCGCGCAGGGCATCGACATCACGCCGTTCACGGCCCAGTTCGAGGCGGGCACCCTCTTCGAGACGCCCGCCTTCGAGCACGGCCAGGAGGTCGGCGACGCCATCTCGCCGCTGAGCGAGGCGTTCTTCACCTTCGAGCGCGACGCCGACGTCTTCACCGAGATGGACGAGGCCAGCCGCGAGATCCTGGCCCAGTAGCCAAGGGCCCCCGCGGATCGGCGCCGACCGGCGCCGATCCGCGGGACGGGCCGCCACTACTGGGGGCGGACCTGGGTGTAGACGGCGACGGTGTACTCGCCGATGCCCTCGGTGCCGCCCTCGCGGCCGTAGCCGGAGGACTTGACGCCGCCGAACGGCGCTTCGGCGACCGCCAGGGCGGTGCTGTTCACCCCGACCATGCCGACCTCCAGCCGCGCCGCCGCCTCGCGCCCCGCGTCCTCGGGACCGAAGACGTAGGCCGCGAGGCCCTGCTCCACGGCGTTCGCGCGGGCCACGGCCTCGTCGAGGTCCGCGTACGGCAGGATCGGCGCGACCGGCCCGAACGGCTCCTCGGTGAGCACCCGCGCGGTCGCGGGCACGTCGACCACCACCGTGGGCTCGTAGAACCACCCGGGCAGGCCCTCGGGCCGGCGCCCGCCGGTGAGCACCCGCGCGCCGCCCTCCCGCAGGTCCGCCACCAGGGACTCCACGGCCGCCAGGCGCCGCTCGTTGGCGAGCGGGCCCACGTCCACGCCGTCACGGTCCCCGGGCCCGACCACCAGTGCCGCGGCGGTGCGCGCGAACTCGGCCGCGAACGCCTCCGCGTCGGCCTCCGGCACGAAGAACCGGGTGGGGGAGATGCACACCTGCCCGGCGTTGCGGAACTTCGCGCTCGCCAGTGTCCTTGCGGCAGCGGCGATGTCGGCTCCCGGCAGCACGATCGCCGGGGCGTGGCCGCCGAGTTCGAGGCTGAGCGGCTGCAGGTGCTCGGCCGAGAGCCGCACGAGTTCGCGCCCGACCGGGATCGACCCGGTCAGGGTGATCTTGCGGATCACCGGCGACCCGATGACGCGCTCGGCGATCGCGGGGGCGTCCCCGGTGACCACGGCGACCGCGTCGCCGGGCAGGCCCGCCTCGACCAGGCACCGCGCCATCGCGAGCGCCGCGCTCGGCGCCTCCTCGGCGGGCTTGACCAGGATCGAGCACCCGGCGGCCACGGCCGGGGCGAGCTTGCGCGCCGGGAGCGAGGCCGGGAAGTTCCAGGCCGTGAACGCGGCCACGGGCCCGATCGGGCGGCGCTCGACCGCGAACGTGCGGTCGCCGTCCGACCAGGTGCGGCCGAGGTCGCGCACGGCCTCCTTGGCGAACCAGTCGAAGTACCCGGCGGACTGCTCGACCTCGGCGCGCGCCTCGCCCAGCGGCTTGCCCTGCTCGGCGGTGATCGCCCGCGCGACCTCCTCGGCCCGCGACCGCAGCAGCGCCGCGGCCCCGTCGAGGACCCGCGCCCGCTCCCGCGGGTCGGACCGGCGCCACGCGGCGGCGCCGCGCGCCACCGCCTCCAACGCCTCGTCCACATCAGACTCGCTCGCCCGCGCCGCGCTCCCGGTCACCCGACCGGTGGCCGGGTCGTGGAGCGGCATCGTCCCGCCGCCGGCGGCCGCGCGGAGGCGGCCGCCGACGAACAACTGGGTCTCGGTCATCGCGGTTCCAGCACCACCAGGGACACCGACGGCAGCGGCAGCGCGGTCTCGTACCGCAGGGCCCCGCCCTCGACGTCCACCGCGCGCGGCTCGCCCAGCGTCTCCAGGCCCTGCCGGGAGTGGATGCGGGCCAGGTCCTCCGCGTCGGGCTCCTGCGGCGACCCGAGCGCCTCCCACACGGTGTGCGCGTTGGAGTGGTCGGCGTCGATCCGGTACTCCGTGGCGGTGTAGGAGGCGGCGGCGAGGCCGCTGAAGGCCAGCACCGCGGCGGTCGGCTCGGCGTCCTGCGCGTACTGGTCGTCGCCGTGGCGCCACACGAGCGCGGTCACGGTGCCGTCCGCGCCGATCGAGGCGAGGGCGTCGACCTCCTCGGGCATCCCGTACTCGCGCCCGGAGAGGTCGTCGATGGGGAACGACGCGTCGGACTGCGCCGGCAGTCGCTCGCCGCCGAGGCGCGCGAAGAGCCGGTAGGCGTTCATGAACGGCTTCTCGATGCCGCCCTGGGTGGTCCACGACCGCGTGCCCTCGAAGTACCGTTCGCCCTCGAAGTAGAACGACCAGGTGGTGGCCTGCTCGATGTTGCCCCGGTACGCGTCGCTGAGGTCGAGGAGCTTCTTCATGAGCTTGGCCTGGAACACCGGGTAGTACTCGGTGTTCTGGAACCGGAAGTTCGGGTTGTCGTAGGCGGAGTGGTGGGCGGGCACGCCCGCGTCGCACTCGTCGATGAGCGCGGGCAGGCCCGCGTACTCTGGGAACTCGCCCATGACCGCCAGGAGCCGGTCCACCTCGAACAGCATCTTCATCGAAGACGGGGACTCCTGGACGGGCGCGGGCGCCCCGATGGGCCCGTAGGTCCGCCACGGCGTGAACGCCGACCCCTTGGTGTGGAACGAGACGTAGTCCAGCGGCGTCCCGGTCTCCTTGCAGTGCTCCAGGAACCCGCGCAGGAACTCGACGCCCGCGTCGCCGCCGGTGACCGAGGGGCCGCCGACGCGCGCGTCCGGCAGCACGCTCCGGATCGCCTCCACGGTCACCGTGTACAGGTCGTAGTACTGCTGCGGAGTGCCGCGCCAGTAGAAGATGTCGGGCTCGTTCCACAGCTCCCACACCCAGGTCGCGACCTCCTCGGCGCCGTAGCGCTCCAGGACGTGCGCGGCGGTGGCGGCGCACAGCCCGGCCCACTTGCCGTAGTCCTTGGGCGGGAACGACCACAGGCCGTGCTCGTAGGCGCTGTAGACGGTGGGGCTGGAGATCACCGGGAAGACGTCCTTCGCCTTCTCGGGCACCAGGTCCTTGGGCGTGAACCCGAGTTCGACGAGCACGTGGTGGCCGGCGCCCACGATCGCGTCGTACGTCTCGTCCAGGAGCGTGAAGTCGTAGAACGGGTTCCCTTCGGCGTCCTCGTGGTAGACGTTCCCGTTGCCCCAGTGCGGCTGCCCCCAGCCGGAGCCGGAGCAGAACATGTAGTGGGGCCGCACGTGGAACGCCTGCGGGGAGAACTCGCCGATGGCGCCCAGCAGGCGCTTCCCGTCGGGCCGGTAGGTGTAGTTGATCTCGTCGTAGCCCATGCTCGCCCAGATCGGCGCGAGCGCCCCGCTCGGGGCGGCGGCGTCGATGCGGACCTCCGCTTCGCGCACGTGCCGCGGGTCCGGGTCGGACCGGGCGGCGGTCGGGTGCACCCGGTTGTGCCCGGCGTGCTCGGAGGATCGCGTGGTGTTGGCCATTGTCAACCTTTCAGACCGGTGTTGCTGATGCCCGCGACGATGAATCGCTGGGCGAGGAGGAAGATGAGCAGCGGCGGGGTGATGGCGAGGATCGTGGACGCCATGACCACCCCGTACTCGCTGTCGCCGTAGGCGGACCGGAACGTGATGAGCGCGAGCGGCAGCGTCTGCATGGACGGGGTGCTGGTGGCGATGAGCGGCCACAGGAAGTCGTTCCAGGCCGCGAGGAACACGAGGATGCCGAGCGTCGCCAGGCCGGGCCGGATGAGCGGCAGCACGATGTAGCGGTAGTTCTGCCAGGCGTTGGCGCCGTCGATCTTCGCGGCCTCGGTGAGCTCCACGGGCAGGTTCGCGATGAACTGCCGCAGCAGCACCACCCCGAACAGCGACACCACGTGCGGGATGATCAAGGCCCCGTAGGTGTTCAGCAGCCCGAGCGCCGCGAACTGCTTGAACAGCGGCACCAGGATGACCTCGGTCGGCACGAGCATCATGAGGACGATCGCGGCGAGGACCACCGCGGAGCCGCGGAACGGCAGCCGGGCGAGCGCGTACGCCATCATCGAGCACACGACGAGCGCGAGCACGGTGGCGGTCACGGCGACGACGGTGCTGTTGAAGAACGCGATGAACACGTTCACCGCGCGCCCGTCGGGCTGCACGAGCTTCGACCAGTTCTCGCCGGTGGGGTCGGACGGGTAGAACCCGGTGCCGGAGGTGATCCGCTCGGCGTTGAACGAGCCGATGAGGACCCACAGGATCGGCAGGGTCCAGGCCAAGGCCAGGACCGCGGCGACCGCGGTGGCGATGCGGCGGGCGCGCCGGTCGGGCCCGCCCTTGGGGCGGCGGGCGGGGCGTTCGGTCTCGGCCGCGACGGCTGCTTCAACTGTCGTCACGATGCCCTCCTTCGGGTGAGCGCGAGCTGGATGACGGTGACGACGAGGATGATGAGGGCCAGCGCCCAGCCGACGGCCGAGGCGTACCCGGTCTGGAAGTCGCGGAAGCCGGACTCGTAGAGCATCTGGAGCACGACCCGGGTCGAGCCGGCGGGCCCGCCCTGCGTCACCAGGTAGACCTGCTCGAAGACCTTGAACGAGTCGATGAGCCGCAGCAGCACCACGAGCATGAGCACCGGGGCGATGGCCGGGAGCGTGATGTACCGGAACCGCTGCCACACGTTCGCGCCGTCGATCTTCGCGGCCTCGTAGAGCTGCGCGGGGATGTCCTGGAGCGCGGCGAGGAGCACCAGCAGCGGGAACCCGACGCGCCACCACAGGGTGATGAGCACGACCGCGCCCATCGCCTCGCCGGGCGTCGACAGCCACGCCTGCTCGGGCAGGCCGACCGCGCCGAGGATCTGGTTGACGTTGCCGCTCAGCGGGTTGAGCGCGGTCTGCCAGATGATGGCGACGGCGGCGCCGGTGAGCAGGTAGGGGGAGATGAACGCCGCCCGGATCGCGCCGCGCCCGCCGAGCCGCTGGTTGAGCAGCATCGCCAGGAGCAGCCCCACCGCCACCAGCACGGGCACGTTGAGGACCACGAACAGGGCGGTGTTGCCAAGGGCCGCATGGAAGTCGGGGTCGGTGGCGAGGTTCGCGTAGTTGTCGAGGCCGACGAACCCGCCGGTGCCCTCGGCCATGTTGGTGTCGGTGAGGCTGACCCAGAAGCCGTTGACGACGGGCACGACCCACAGGAACACCAGCAGCGCCAGGAACGGGGCGGCGAACAGGATCCCGGTCCGCGTGAGCCGCTTGCGGCGCTTCGGCTTCGCGGGGGCTGCCCGGGTCTCGGTGGCGGCGGTCATCGCGTGGCCCCCTTGATCGCGGCGGTGGCCTGCTCGGCGGCCTGGGACATGAGCGCCTGCGGGTCCTCGTTGCGGTACACGATGGACTGCGTGGCGCTGGTGAGGTAGGTGAACGCCTGGTTCCAGCGCGGCACGTACGGCAGGAACCGGGCGCGCGGCTGCTCGGCGACGAACGTGGTCATCGCGGTGACGACCGGGTCGTCGCTGGCGGCGATCGCGGCGTCGACCCCGTTGAAGGAGGGCGCCTGCGACCCGGCCCAGGTGACCGAGCCCTCGCGCACCACCCACTCGATGAACTTGGCGGCCTCGGCGCTCACCCAGTCGTCGTTGCTGCGCTGCTTGGGGATGCAGTAGACGTGGGAGGTCGCGGCGACGGCCGGGGCGGCGTCGAAGAACGCCGGGAGCGGCGCGACCCCGAAGTCCTTGCCGTCCTCCTCGGTGGCCTTGACCATGTCGGCCAGGCCCCACGGGCCGATGAAGATCATCCCGACCTGCTCGTCCTGGAACTGCTGGCCCATCTGGACGCCGTCGAGGAGCTGGGAGGGGGCGATGCCGTCCTCGTGGACCCAGCGCCGCTCCATGTCGATCGCCTCCAGGGAGGCGTCGGAGTCGAACAGCGCCGTGCCGTCCTCGGCGACGATCTCGCCGCCGTTCTGCCAGTTCATGGTCAGCCACGGCATCCACGCGGCGGGCTCGCGGATGAAGCCCCACACGCCGGACTCCTTGAGGGCCTTGCCGGCCTCCAGGAACTCCCGCGCGTCGGCCGGCGGCGACTCGGGGTCGAGGCCGGCGTCGGCGAACAGGCGCTTGTTGTAGACCATCGCCTGCGGGCCGGTGCTCATGGTGATGCCCAGGCGCTTCCCGTCGACGAGGCCGAGGTCCTGCGTGCCCTCCACGAAGTCGGCCTCGGCGAAGCCGAACGAGGCGAGGTCGAGCTCGTGCAGGAACCGGCGCAGGGGCGGGACCTCGTTGTTGTGGAGGGCCATGATCGCGGGCGGGTTCCCGGCGATGGACGAGGTGACGAGCTTGGTGAGGTAGTCGCCGCCGTACGCGGGGGCGGACATGCGGATCTGCGCCCCGGTCGACTGCTCGTTGTACCGGTCGACGATGCCCTGCATGACGACGCCGTCGGGGCCGGTGTAGAAGGTGACGAACTCCAGGACGTTCCCGCCGGCGGCGGTGGTGTCGTCGAACGGGGAGCCGCAGGCGGTGAGCAGCGGTCCGGCGCCGAGCGCCGCCCCTGCTCCGAGGAGTGTTCTCCGGGATATCTGGACCATTCAGCGCGCCTCCTTGCGCGATCCGGTGCCACTGCGAGGGACGTCGGCTCGGGGATGGAACTGGCACCGGGGCCGACGCGACGAACGCTAATCGCCGGATTGGAGATTGTCAACAAGAAACAATCTGCAATTTTCTGGTAGGCTTCCCGGGACCCCTTCCAGGAGGAACCGTGGACACCGTCCCCTTCGGCGGCCCCGCCGTCGACCTCGCCGCGAGCGCGCCCGCCCTCGCGGCCCTCGTCGCCGACCGGCTGCGCGACATGATCACGCACGGCGGGCTCGCCCCCGGCGAACGGCTCAAGGAGGCCGAGCTCGCCGCCGCGCTCCACGTCAGCCGCGGCCCCGTCCGCGAGGCCATCGCGCTGCTCACCGCCGAAGGGCTCGTGGAGACCCAGCGCTACCGCGGCGCCCGCGTCATCAGCCTCACCGCCCGCGACATCGAGGAGGTCTACTCCCTGCGCCTGGCCATCGAACGCCTCGCGATGGCCCGCGCCGCCGAACGCCTCACCCCCGAGCTCCGGGCCGCCCTCGACGGCGTCCTCGACCGCATGCGGGACCTCCCCGAGACCGCCCCCGCGGCCGACGTCGCCGCCCTCGACCTGGAGTTCCACGACCTCGTCTACGAGGCCGCCGCCCACGCCCGCCTCGACCGCACCTGGGCGCCCATCCGCGGCCAGGTCGCCGTCTTCCTCCACTCCCGCACCGACGGCGACTACTTCCGCTCCACCAGCCACGCCAAGCACCTGCGCCTGCGCGACGCCCTCGCCACCGGCGACCCCGCCGCCGCGGTCGCCGCGATCGAGGACCACATCGGCTGGGTCCTCCTGCGCCTGGCGCCCTCCCACATCGACACCCCGCACGACCGCTCCCCGAACACCCTGAAAGGCACCGCATGAACACCAACTGGGCCGGCAACGTCCGCTTCTCCACCGACCGGACCGCCCACCCCGCCACGATCCCCGAACTCCAGGAGGCCGTCGCCGCCGCCGACCGCGTCCGCGCCGTCGGCACCGCCCACTCCTTCAACGACATCGCCGACACCACCGGCCTCATGGTCTCCACCGCCGCGCTCCCCGCCGACGTCCGCGTCGCCCCCGACCGCCGCACCGCCTCCGTCCCCGCCGGCGCCCCCTTCGCGCACGTCGCCCGCGCCCTCCACGCCGAAGGGCTCGCCCTCGGCAACATGGGGTCCCTCCCGCACATCTCCGTCGCGGGCGCCGTCGCCACCGGCACCCACGGCTCCGGCGACGCCAACCCCGTCCTCTCCGGGTACGTCGCCGCGATCGAGTACGTCCGCGCCGACGGCGCCCTCGCCCGCGTCAGCCGCGGCGACGACGCCTTCGACGGCTCCGTGGTCGCCCTCGGCGCCCTCGGGATCGCCACCCGCCTCGACCTCGACGTGCGCGAGAGCTTCGACCTCCGCCAAGACCTCTTCCTCGACGCCCCATGGGAACCGGTCCTCGACGCCTTCGACGCCCTCACCGCCGGCGCCTACAGCACCAGCCTGTTCATCCAGGACTGGGCGTCCCCCGCGATCACCCAGGTCCTCCTCAAGCACCACACCGAGCCGCGCCTGCCCGACGGCGTCACCGCCCGCCGCTCCCGCGCCCGCGCCGTCTCCCCGGTCGCCGGGGCCTCCGACGACACCGTCACCCTCCAGGGCGGCGCCATGGGCCCCTGGCTCGAACGCCTCCCGCACTTCCGCCACGACGCCCCGCCCTCGAACGCCGGCGACGAACTCCAGAGCGAGTACTTCGTCGACCGCGCGCACCTCCCGCAGGTGCTGCGCGAACTGCGCCGCGAAGCCGACGCCGTCAACCCCGCGCTCCTGGTCTCCGAGATCCGCACCATGGCCGCCGACGGCCTCTGGCTCAGCGGCGCCCACCACCGCCCCACCGCGGGCGTCCACTTCACCTGGAAACCCGACATGCCCGCCGTCCGCGCCGCCCTCGCCGCCGTCGAACGCGTCCTCGACCGCCACGACGCCCGCCCCCACTGGGGCAAGCTCGCCGGACCCGCCTTCGCCGACCGCCTCGCCCGCTTCCCCCGCGGCCGCGACTTCGCCGAACTCGCCGCACACAACGACCCCTCCGGCAAGTTCCGCAACGCCTACCTCGACCGGGTCCTCGGGGCCTGAAGGGCCACCGGCCCAGCGTCATACACTTGATCCCCGGATCGCACCGCGGTCCGGCACCACGGAAAGGGGACGGACTTGGCGACGTCGGATCTCACGGCCGCGCCCGCGATGCCGCCCGCGCTGTCCACACTCGTCGCCGACCGGCTGCGCGAGATGATCACGCGCGGCGTCCTCGCCCCCGGCGAACGCCTCAAGGAGGCCGAGCTCGCCGAGTCCATGGCCGTCAGCCGCGGCCCCGTCCGCGAGGCCATCTCCATCCTCGAACGCGACGGCCTCATCGAGTCCCAGCGCCACCGCGGCGCCCGCGTCATCACCCTCACCTTCGACGACATCGAAGAGGTCTACTCCCTGCGCCTGGCCATCGAACGCCTCGCCATGGAGCGCTGCGCCGCCCGCATCGACGACGCCGCCCTCGCGCGGATGGACGACGTCATCGCCCGCATGAAGGCCCTCGCCGAAGGCGACGACCACGTGGCCCTCGACCTGGAGTTCCACGACCTCGTCTACGCCGGCGCCGACCACGCCCGCCTCCGGCGCACCTGGAGCCTCCTGCGCAGCCAGGTCTCCATGTTCCTCAACGCCCGCCTCGACCGCGACCACTTCCGCGCCTCCGCCTGGAGCGAGCACGCCGAACTGCGCGACGTCCTCGCCAAGGGCGACCCCGAGGCCGCCGCCGCCGCGATCGAGCGCCACATCGGCTGGACCCTGCGCCGCATCCGCGAGACCCGCGCCGCCGACCCCGACACGCCCGCCACCGGGCCGCTCTCGGGCCCCGGACCCCAAGGCAAGACCGGGCTCTGACGCACCGGACCGGCACGGAATGTGATTCGGGCGCCGACACCCTGCACACACCGGCCGGCCACCGCTATCCTCGTCGGCATGGACGATTCACCCAGTCATAAACCCTGGCTCACCTCGGGGCGGCCACTGCCGGTCCCGGCGATGTCGCAGCGAGGTGAGCGTTGAGCACGGAAGTCTGGGGCATCCTCGCGGGTGTCGTACTGACCATCGGTACCGGACTGTTCGTCGCCTCCGAGTTCGCGCTGGTCAACCTGGACCGGCCCGAACTGGAGCGCAGGCAAGAGCGCGGCGAGAAGGGCCTCGGCCCGACCATCAAGGCGCTGAAAGTCACCTCCACGCACCTCTCGGGCGCCCAGTTGGGCATCACCCTCACCACCCTCCTGGCCGGCTACACCTTCGAACCGGCCATCAGCTCGCTCCTGCGCGAACCGCTCCTGGGCGTCGGCGTCGCCGACTCCGCGGTCGGCGCCATCGGAGCGGTCGTCTCCATCGTCGTCGCGACCCTGTTCTCGATGATCCTCGGCGAACTCGCGCCCAAGAACTTCGCGCTGGCGGTCCCGCTCGCCACCGCGAAGCTCGTGGTCCCGTTCCAGATCGGCTTCACGTACGTCTTCAAGCCGGTCATCGCGCTGTTCAACGGCACCGCGAACCGCACCATCCGCGCCATGGGCATCGAGCCCAAGGAGGAGCTCTCCGGCGCCCGCAGCGCCGAGGAGCTGAGCTTCCTCATCCGCCGCTCGGCGACCGAGGGCGCGCTGGACCGCGACGAGGCCACGATGCTCCACCGCACCCTCACGTTCTCCAACCACACCGCGGGCGAGGTCATGACCCCGCGCGTCAACGCGGTCACCTTGGAGCGCACCGCGACCGCGGCCGACGTGGTCGCCGAGGCCGCCCGGACCGGGCACTCCCGGTTCCCGGTCCTCGGCGAGGACGTGGACGACGTCATCGGCGTCGCCCACGTCAAGACCGCCTACGCCGTCGCGGCCGACCGCCGCGGCGCGGTGCCCGTCACCGAGGTCATGTCGGCGCCGCTCAAGGTCCCCGAGACCGCGGGCGTCGGGTCGCTCCTGGGCCGGCTGCGCGGGCGCGGCTTCCAGATCGCCGTGGTCGTCGACGAGTACGGCGGCACCGCCGGGATCGTCACGCTCGAAGACCTCGTGGAAGAACTCCTCGGCGAGGTCCACGACGAGCACGACCGGCGCCAGAGCCTGGTCGTCAAGCACCCCGACTCGATCGTGCTCTCCGGGGCGCTGCGCCCCGACGAGCTGTGGGAGCGCGCGGGCGTGCGCATCCCCGAGGGCGAGGACTACGAGACCGTCGCGGGCTACGTCCTCGACCGCCTCGAGCGCATCCCCGCCCTGGGGGAGGAGATCCGCCTCGACCGCGGCCTCCTGCGCGTGGACCGCCTGACGGGCTCGCGCATCGACCGGTTCCGCTACCTGCCCGACGACAAGGCGACCGACCCCGCGTTCGGCGGCACCCGCGAGCGCATCCTGGAGACCTTCGAGCAGGAGAGCGAACGATGAGCGAGTACCTTCCCGGACTGGTCTGGCTGGTGGTCCTCCTGGTCGCCAACGCCTTCTTCGTGGGCGCGGAGTTCGCCGTCATCTCGGCGCGCCGCTCCCAGATCGAACCGCGCGCCGCCGCCGGCAGCCGCGCGGCCAAGACCACGCTGTGGGCCATGGAGCACGCGACGCTCATGCTGGCCACCAGCCAGCTCGGCATCACCGTGTGCTCGCTGGTGATCCTGAACGTCTCCGAACCGGCCATCCACCACCTGCTCGAGTACCCGCTGGGCTGGACCGGGCTCACCCCGGCCGCCGTCACGGGGATCGCGTTCGCGGTGGCGCTGCTGCTGGTGACGTTCCTGCACGTGGTCTTCGGCGAGATGATCCCGAAGAACATCGCGTTCTCCGTGCCCGACCGCGCGGCGCTCATCCTGGCGCCGCCGCTGGTGCTCGTGTCGCGGGCCGTGCGGCCCCTGATCTGGGCGCTGAACGCGATCGCGAACGGCATCCTGCGGCTCTTCCGGATCGAACCGAAGGACGAGGCCCAGAGCGCCTACACGATCGACGAGGTCGCCACGATCGTCGAGGAGTCCCAGCGCGAGGGCACCCTCGTGGACGACTCGGGCACGCTCACCGCGGCGTTCGAGTTCACCGAGAAGACCGTCGCCGACGTGGAGGTGCCGCTGCGGGACCTGGTCCTGCTGCCGGCCGATCCGACGCCGCGGCAGGTGCAGGAGGCGGTCTCGGCGAGCGGGTACTCCCGCTACGTCATCCGCAACGGCGCGGCGCCGCACGCGTACCTGCACCTCAAGGACGTGCTCGACCTGACCGACCTCGACGCCCCGATCCCCGCGGACCGCGTCCGCGACCTCCCGGTGGTCGAGGCCGGGGCCGAGCTCGAAGACGCGCTCGCGCAGATCCGCGCCCAGAACGCCCACGTCGCCCGGGTCACCGGGCCCGCGGGCGCGACCACGGGCGTCCTCTTCCTGGAGGACATCATCGAGGAGCTGATCGGCGAGGTCCAGGACGCCGCCAGCGCCTGACGCATCGACGGCACTGCCGCATCGACCGGCCGCGCGGGGCGATCCGCGCGGCCGGTCGGTGTTCAGCGCTGGTTCAGAAGCAGGTGTCCAGGTCCGCGACGACGCCGCCACCGGCACCGCCGTCCGCGAAGCCCCCGGCGAAGGCCAGGCGGTGGCCCTCGACCCGGCCTCCGGCGCCCTCGCCGTCGTCGGCTGGGACGCCGGCGCCGAAAACCTCGCCCTCTACGACCCCGACGGCACCGAGCGCTGGCGAGCGAGCGCCGACTTCGGCAGCGGCGACCGCGCCACCGCCGTCGGGAACACCCTGTGGCTCTACAGCGACGCGGGAATGTGGGGCTGGACCTCGTACGACCTCTACGCCTACGACCTCGCCTCCGGGGCAGGGGCCGCCCTCCCCGGGGCGGCCGCCTCCTTCACCCCGGGGGAGCTGGTCACCACCACCGGCGACTACGACGCCCCGGTCCTGAGCGCCTGGCCCTCCGACCTCTGGTGAGCCCCGGTCGGCGCCCAGCGCGCCGGCCACCGCCCGGCCCTGGCGACCGTCGCCATGAGCGCCGGCAGCACCATGACCCGCACGACCACGGCGTCTAGGAGCACCCCGAGCGCCAGGGCGAACCCGAGCTGCTTCATCTCGATGCGGTCGATGAACACGAACGCCACGAACACCGACATCATGATGACGGCCGCGCTGGTGACGACACTCGCCGACGACAGCAGGCCCTCGCGGATCGCCTCGCGCGGCTCCAGGCCGCGCTGGGCGGCCTCCTTGATGCGGCTGAGCACGAACAGCTGGTAGTCGAGCGACAGTCCGAAGAGGATCGCGAAGACCATGAGCGGGGTGCGCGTGCCGATGAACCCGGGGGAGTCGAAGTCGAGGAGCGGCTCGGCCCAGGTGCCCTGGAACACCAGGACCAGCGCGCCCCAGGCGGCGAGCGTCGACAGGAGGTTGAGGACCATGCTCAGCACCGCGACGACGAGCGATCGGAACGCCAGCAGCATGATGACCAGCGCCGACGCCAGCACGAACCCGACGACGAGGAACAGCCGCACCGACTGGTGCGCCGAGTAGTCCTCCGCGTAGGCGGGCTCGCCGGAGACGGCGTACTCGGCGCCGTCGATCCGCCCGACCGTGTCCGGGACCAGCTCGCCGCGCAGCAGCTCCAGCGACTCGGCGGCCCGCGGGTCGCTCGTCGGGTACGGGACGGGCAGGTCGATCGCGACCGACGCGCCGTCCTCGCCGACCCGCAGGCGCGGCCCGTCCGTCGCCGCGAACAGCTCGCTCTCCTGCGTCGCGGCCTCCAGCTGCGCCACGGCCGCGGCGAGGGCGTCCGCGTCGGCGGGGTCCACCCGCGCGACCACGGTGTGCGCGACCCCGGTGTCCGGGAACGCGGCGGTGAGCGCGTCGTAGGCCGCGATCGTCGGCAGCGACTTCGGGAACGTCTCCTTGCCCTCGACGCTCGTGGTCATCGCGAGCGCGGGCGCGGCGAGGCCCACGATGACGGCGAGCCCGATCGCGGCGGTGGCCCCGGGATGGCGCAGCGCGGGGCGCAGCAGCGCGCCCCACACCCGGTGCGGCTCCCGGTTCTCCCTGCGCCGCATGAGCCTGCCGCCGCCGATGCGGCGGCCCACCTTCGCCAGCAGCGCGGGGAGCACGGTCAGCGAACTGACCATGGCGATGGCGACGACGATGATGCACGCGGTCGCGATCGAGGAGAAGATGACGTCGTCGACCAGGTACAGCCCGGCGAGCGAGACGATGACGGCGATCCCGGAGGTGACGATGGTCCGCCCGGCGGTCGCGGCGGCGAGCTCCACCGCGGCGGCGAGGCCGCCCGCCCCGCCCAGGCGCTCCTGCTCTTCGCGCACGCGCTTGAGGTAGAACAGCGAGTAGTCCACGCCCACGGCCATGCCGATCATCGCCAGGACGCTTGTGACCGCACCGCCCGCGTCGGGGAAGAAGTGCGAGGCCAGGGCGTAGACGCCGAGGGCCGCGAGGATCGAGCTGACCGCGAGCGCGAGCGGCACGCCCGCCAAGAGCAGCGACCCGAACACCAGGAACAGGATCGCGAGCGTGATCGGCAGCGTGAACCGCTCGACCCCGGCGAGTTCGGCGCCCAGCTGCTCGTCGAGCTCGTTCGCGATCGACTTGCGGCCGGTCTCGGCGACCTCCACGTCCGGATGCCCGGCCTGGACGGCCTCGGTGGCCGCCAGGAGCGGGTCGAGGCGGTCGCCCGCCTCGTGGGCGGGCATCGACATCGTCACCGAGACCAGGACGGCGTCGCCGTCGTCGGCGGTGACGGGCGCGGATACCTCGGCGACCTCGTCGAGCGCGCTCATCCGCGCCGTCAGGTCGGCCGCGGCCGCTTCGGCGGCGGCCGCATCGAGCGGCGCCGCGGGCGAGGTGATGAGGACGTACTCGACGGCGGGCGCCTCGACGCCGCCGGCGACGGCCAGGCCCTCGGCCTCACCGGCCTCGCCGATCCAGTAGTCGGAGAACGCGGTCTGGTTCGTGCCGGCCGCGGTGCCGGCGCCGAAGCACACGGCCACGAACACGGTCCAGGCGATGATGGCCTTCCACGGGTTGGCCGCGCTCCTGGCGGCGATCCGGACCGTGGCCGGCTTTCGGGCGGCGGCCGCGGGCGGCCGGAGGGGGGCGGTCGGGGGTGTCATGGGCCCTGCTTCTGTTCGATCCCGGCAAGTCTGTACAAGCCGACACTAAACAGAAACCGGACCCATGTCGGTAGCGCTGACCTTACCTTTCACCGTGGGGTGCACCCGAACAGCGCAGGTCAGCGGCCCGATGCCCCGAATGTCAGGGCCCCAGCAGCGCCGCGATCTCGGCGACCTGCGCGGCCGTGAGCGGTCCCTTGTCGAGCGCCCCGGCGTTGTCCTCGACCTGCGCGACCGTCCGGCACCCCGGGATCGGGACCGTCCTGTCGCTGACCGCCCACAGCCACGCGAGCGCGCCCTGCGCGAGCGTGCGGCCCTCCGACGTCAGCACCTCGCGCACCGACTCCAGCCGCGCCAGGTGCGCGGCCGACGGCCTGCCGTCCTTGCCGAACAGGGTCATCCACTCCACTCCGGACCCCCGCACGTCGCCCGGCCCGACCTGCGTCGCGGCCGTGTACTTCCCGGTCAGCAGCCCCATCGCGAGCGGACCGCGGTCGACCGAGGCGAGGCCGTGCCGCTCGCACACCTCCAGCATCTCCGGCGACCCGTGCAGCACCGAGCAGTCGTGCTGGACCGCCGCGAAGTGCGCGCCGTCCCGCGCCCACGACTCGGCGCGGTCGGGCAGGTCGGTGCTCCAACCGTATGCCCGGATTTTCCCCTCCTCCACCAGCGCTTCCAGGGGCTCCAGCAGCGCCGCGGCCCGGTCGGCCGCGAGGTCGCCGATGTGGAGCTGGTACAGGTCGATGTAGTCGGTGCCGAGCCGGTCGAGCGAGGCCGCGACCGCCTGGCGCACGTACGCGGCGGTGTCGTTCCCGCCGACGGCGTACTTGGTCGCCTCGTCGAAGTTCCAGCCCCACTTGGTGGCGATGGCGACCTGGTCGCGGCGCCCGGCGAGGGCCCGGCCGAGGACGCGTTCGCTGTGGCCGGCGCCGTAGACGTCGGCGGTGTCGAAGAAGTCGACGCCGAGTTCCAGGGCCCGGTGGATCGTGCGGGTCGACTCCTCGTCGTCGACCTCGCCCCACCCGCTCGGGCCGTTGTCGTTGTGGAAGGGTCCGCCGATCGCCCAGCAGCCCATGCCGATCCCGCTGACGTCGATACCGCTCTGACCGAGTGTTCGTCTCATACCGGCGACGCTACGACCTGGAGTGCACTCCAGCGCAAACCCGCAGGCCCCGGACCCGTCTCAGTTCGCGAATGGACGGCCCGCGTCCTCGCTCTCGGCGATCGCCACGATCCGCCGGGCCATCCCGGAGAACACCAGGCCGTGGAACGGCAGCACCGCGAACCAGTACAGGCGCCCGGAGAGCCCGCGCGGGAAGAAGACCGCGCGCTGGCGGTAGCGGGTGCGCGGCGCTTCCTCGCACGACAGGTCCAGCCAGGCGAGGCCCGGGAGCCGCATCTCGGCGCGCAGCCGCAGCAGCCGCTGCGGCTCGTACGCCTCGACGCGCCAGAAGTCGATCGCGTCGCCGACCCGCACCTCCGTGCGGCTGCGCCGGCCGCGCCGCAGCCCCACGCCGCCGAAGACGCGGTCGCCCCAGCCGCGCAGCGCCCACAGCACCGGCGTGGAGTACCAGCCGTTCTCGCCGCCGATCCCGGAGACGACCCGCCACAGGGCCTCAGGGCTCGCGCTCGTCTCCACCACGCGCACATCGGTGTACACGGCCCGCCCGGCCCAGTCGGGGTCGCTCGGCAGCGGGTCGCTCGGGGCCCGCGCCACCGTGGCGTCGGCCCAGCTCGTCTCGACCCGGTCGACCTCGATCCGCCCGAGCGCGAGGCGCAGCGACTTCTTGTACGTGCTCAGACCGCCCGGCGGCGGGGCGATGACGGCGTCGATCCGGTGGTCGCGCATGACGCAGTCGTGCTGCAGCGACTCCACAAGGGGCCGCGCGAGGCTCCCGGGCACCGGTGTCACGAGCCCGACCCAGTGCGAGGCCAGGCGCGGGGTGAGCACCGGCAGCGCCCAGATCCGGCGCCGCGGCAGTCCCGCGAGGCGCGCGTACCCGTTCATCATCTGGTCGTAGCGCAGCACGTCCGGACCGCCGATGTCGTAGGCGCCGTTGACCTCCGGACCCAGGCGCAGCGCCCGCAGCAGGTAGTGGAGCACGTCGCGGATCGCGATCGGCTGGATGCGGTTGCGCACCCAGCGGGGCGCGGGCATCACCGGCAGCACCTCGGTCAGGTGCCGGACCATCTCGAACGACGCCGACCCCGACCCGATCACCACTCCGGCCTGGAGCACCAGCACCGGCACCCCCGACCGGAGCAGGATCTCGCCGACCTCGCGCCGCGACGCCAGGTGCGCCGACAATTGCCCGGTGCGCGGCGAGAGCCCGCCGAGGTACACCAGGCGCCGCACGCCCGCGTCGGCCGCCGCGCGCGCGACGTTCCGCGCGATCAGGCGGTCGAGGCGCCGGAAGTCCCGCTCGCCGGTCATCGAGTGCACCAGGTGGTACGCGTACGCGACGTCCCGCATCGCCCGGCGCACCGCGCCCGGGTCGGTCGCGTCGCCGGTCACCACCTCGACCGCCCCGGAGGCCGCGAAGTCCCGCGCCCGCTCGGGCCGCCTGGTGAGCACGCGGACCCGGTAGCCCGCGTTGAGGAGCCGCGGCAGCAGCCGCCCGCCGATGTACCCGGTGGCCCCGAGCAGCAGCACCAGCGGCGGGTCGCCGCCCTCAGTGCGGCGGTACAGGTCCTCGGCGCCGCTCGGCGCCGTCAGGTCGGCCTCGCCCATCCCCGCCCCCTCGGTCCGCGGTACCGAAGGAGCCTCGCACGCGCGGGCGCGCGAATGCGCCGAACGCCCGAATCGAACCCGCTACCGCGCCCCGCGCGCCTTCTCGGCGAGCGCCTCCTGCTGCCACCCGTGCACGTCGGTCATCCAGTCCAGCGGCCCGCCCGGCCCGATCCGCGGGTCGTCGTGCTCCGTGCCGTCCCGCAGCGAGGCGGCGTACGCCCGATCGAGCGCGATCCGCGCCCGCATTTCGTCCCCGCCGCACACCGACCCGTGGCCGGGCACGACCCGCACGACCTCGTCCGCCACGTCCTCCAGCAGCGCCAGCGCCGCGAGGTAGTCCCCGACCGGGTCCGCGGCCTCCAGGTCCAGGAACGGCGGCAGGATGTCCGAGAGCATGTCGCCCGCGGCGAGCACCCCGCGCCCCTCGACCAGCAGCGCGGCGTGGCCCGGGGCGTGCGCCCGGTGCTCGACGATCCGCACGCGGGGCCCGTCCCAGGGGACCTGCGCGGTCCCGGCGGGAAGCCCGGTGAGGCGCCCGAACCCCTCCAGCGGAATGTCCTCGGCGAACTCCGGCGGCAGGCCCGCGGCCATCTGCTCCCGCCAGTCCGCCTGCGCCAGCAGCGCATCGAGCGTCGCCGCGCACAGGTCCGTGCCGTACCGGGGGGCGTCGCCGAAGTCCGGGTGCCACAGCGCGTGGTCCCAGTCCGGGTGCGTCGCGAACCCCGCCGCCACGGTCAGCCCGCGCTCGCGCAGGTCCGCCGCGATCCCGGCCATCTCGGCCGCCGTGATCCCCGGATCGATGAGCAGCACCCCGCTCTCGCCCTGCACCACAACGGCATTGCTTTGGATGCATGCGCTCTCGTGCACGAGCACGCCGTCGGCGACCTGCGTCAGCATGGCACCACTCCCTCGGATCCGATCCGCGCAGGATACGACAGCCCCGAGCCCGCCGCAACGACCGGCGCCGCCGCTGTCAGGGCGCGGCGCTAGGGTCGCCGGGACGGAAGGAGTCGCGATGGGCGCGAAGGCAGGACTGGTGTTCCTCGGCGACGGGCTCCCCGCCGACGCCCTGCGAGCGGGCTTCGACCCCGACCCCGAGCGCTCCGCCGAACTCGCGGGCGTCGTCCTCGGCGGCCCGGTCGAGCGCGACGGCACCCGCGTCCTCGCCGAAGGCGGCGTCTGGCCCGAAGCGGGCGTCATCTGCGTCGCCGCCTGGAAGTCCTTCACGCTCATCGGATACCGCGAACTGTGCCCCGACCGCCCCAGCGGGATCGGCGACTGGATCCGGGCGGTCTCGCCCACCGGCGGCGCGCACGGCGCCTTCATGCACAGCGCGGTCGACTTCGGCGCCTTCGCGGTCTGGGAGTCCGGCGCCCTCCGCCGCTCGGTCAGCCTCGCCCCCGACGCCGGCATCATCGAGGACGTGGGCGACCGCTACCCCTTCGAGAACCCGTTCTGGGACGGCCGCCACCACCACGACCCCGACTACCCGCTCCCGTTCCACCCCTTGACCTTCGCCGAAGCCGCCCTCCTCATGCTCTTCGGCTTCGGCATCGAGCAGCCCCGGTCCGCCTTCACCGTCGACGCCGACCGGATCGCCCTCCCCGCCTTCCGCCTCGCCGAGTGACCACCCGTCACGGCCGGGGCGCGGCGCCGTGGAGGGCCTGGTCGACCAGGGCCGGGACGATCGAGGCGTCGAAGGGGACCTTGAGCACGAGCAGGCGGTGGTAGCAGGCGCCCCAGAGCTGGTCCACGATCACGTCCAGGTCGGCGTCCTCGCGGAGCTGGCCCGCGGCGCGCGCGATGCGCAGGCGCTCGCGGGCCAGTTCTCGGCGCGGGAGGGCGTAGTTCTCCGACCAGGCGCGGGCGAGGTCGGGGTCGGTCTGGGCGGTGCCGACGAGTTCGGCCACGGGCTTGGCCGCCCCCTCCTCGGTGAGCCAGCGGACGAACGACTCGAGCTGGGCGGTCAGGTCGGCGCGCAGGTCGCCGGTGTCGTGGAACGACAGGACCGGCGCGCTCTGCGCGAAGTACGCCTCGGCGGCGAGCGCGCCGGGGGAGGGCCACCACTTGTACAGGGTCATCTTGCTGGCCCCGGACTCGTCGGCGACCCGCTGGAACGTCAAGGCCGCCATCCCCTCGTCCAGGAGCAGGCGCCCGGCGGCGTCGAGCACGCCTGCGCGCACTTCGGCTGCGGGACGGCGGCCCCGACCGCGACGATTGGGTGTGGCATCACTCACGGTGAACTCTTTTCTGGACTACTTGTACATTTATCGCGTACTCGATAATGTACTTGTAGTACATATCTTAGCGGAGGATCGAACCATGAACCAGCCCACCGACCAGGCCGCCCGCGTCGCCGTCGTCACCGGGGGCTCCGGCGGCATCGGCCGCGCCGCCGCCGAACGCCTCGCCCGCGACGGCTTCGCCGTCCTCGTCCACTACGCCGGCAACCGCGCCCGCGCCGAGGAGACCGTCGCGGCCATCGAGGCCGCCGGGGGCCGCGCCCTCGCCGCGGGCGGCGACGTCGCCGACGAGACCGCCATGACCGAGCTGTTCGACACCGCCGAGCGCGAGTTCGGCGGCCTCGACGTCCTCGTCCACACCGCCGGCATCATGCCGCTGGCCCCGCTCACCGAACTCGACCTCGACACCTTCGACCGGATCCAGCGCACCAACGTGCGCGGCACGTTCGTGGTCGACCAGCTCGCGGCCCGCCGCATCCGCGACGGCGGCGCGATCATCAACTTCTCCACCTCCGTGACCCGCCTCCAGATCCCCGGGTACAGCGCCTACGCCGCCTCCAAGGGCGCGGTCGAGGCGATCACGCTCATCCTCGCCCGCGAGCTGCGCGGCCGCGACATCACCGTCAACGCCGTCGCCCCCGGGCCCACCGCGACCCCGCTGTTCCTCGACGGCAAACCGCAGGCGCTGGTCGACCAGATCGCCGACGCGAACCCCATGCAGCGCTTGGGAACGCCCGAGGACATCACCGAGGCCGTCGCCTTCCTCGCCGGACCCGCCCGCTGGGTCAACGGCCAGGTCCTCTACGTCAACGGCGGCGCGGCCTGACCCGACCGCCCCGAAGCCGAGCCCGATCGGCTCACGACCGGCCGTCGACCCGGACCACGAGCTTCCCGGAGGTGTGGCGCCGGGCGAAGTCGACGACCGCCCGCGGCCCGTCCTCGAACGCGTACCGGCGGCCGACGACGGCACCGAGCTCCCCGCGCACGGCCGCCTCGGCGACCTCCCGCATGCCGCCGTAGCGCCCGTCCATGTCAAGCACGAACCGCAGGGCGACGTCGTCTCGGCCGAGCCATTCCGGTTGCGTGACAGGGAAGGTGATCGAGACGAGGCGCCCGCCGGGACGCAGCGCCGCACTCATGCCTTTGAGGCCGTCGCCGGGCAGCACCAGGTTGCACGCGACGTCCACGTCCTGCGGATACCCGACCGGGTCGTACCCGATGACCTCGGCGGCGCCCAGGCCGCGGACGAGGTCGGCGTCCTCCGCGGTCGCGGTCGCGATCACCCTGGCGTGCTTCGCCAGCAGCGGCAGCAGCGTCGTGCCGACACCGCCGGTCGCGCCGACGACGAGCACCCTCGCCCCCGCCGGGACCTCGGCCGCGGCGATGAGCGCGCGGGCGGTCAACCCGACCGTCGGCAGCGCCGCGGCGGCTTCGACCTCCAGACTCTCGGGCCGGTGGGCGATGAAGGGCGTGTCGGCCTCGAAGACCGCGTACTCGGCCAGCGCCCCGGTCCCCAGCGAGGCCCGCGCGGACCCGGCCAGCGCCTTCAGGGCCCGCGGCACGGCCTGGCCGAACACCTCGTCCCCGACCCGGTAGCCCTCCACGCCGGGCCCGACTTCACTGACGGTGCCGGCGAAGTCGTTCCCGATGACATGTGGGAACTCCAGCGGGAACGCATCGCGGAACTCGCCGCCGGGGATCTTGACGTCACCGGGGTTGATCGAGGCCGCGTCGATGCGCACCTGGATCTGGCCGGGGCCGGGCCTGGGAACCGGGATGTCGGCGACCGCGTAGGTCTCGGGCGGGCCGTAGTCGAGTGCGACGACTGCCTTCATGATGCGTCCTCCATTAAACGGACCGTGCGGTCACTTTTCAGATGGGACGCTAACACTAACCGGACCGCGCGGTCAACTTGCTAGACTCGCCCCCATGACCGCGACCCGACCGCCCCGCGCCGACGCCGTGCGCAACCGCCGGCTCCTGCTCGCCGCGGCCGCCGACGAGTTCGCCGAACACGGCCTGGACGCCTCGGTCGCCGACATCGCCCGGCGCGCCGGGGTCGGCAAGGGGACCGTGTTCCGCCACTTCGCCACCAAGGACGACCTGGTCGCCGCGATCCTCACCGACCGCATGGACGCCCTGCACCACCTCGGCGAGCGCCTGCTCGCCTCCGGCGACCCCGCCGCCGCGGTCCGCGAGTTCCTCACGGCCGCAGCCGCGCAGCGCCAGGAACGCGACCTGTCGTTCCTCGCCGCGGCCACCGAGTCGATGCCCGAGGTCGCCGCAGCCCGCGACCGCATGATGGCGACCATCGACGCCGTCGTCGCCCGCGCCCGCGACCACGGCGCGATCCGCGCCGACATCACCGGCACCGACGTCTTCCTCCTGATGTGCGCCCCGAACTACGTCGCCGGCTACGTCCCCGACGCCGTCCCCGACCTCTGGCGCCGCTACCTCGCCGTCATCCTGGACGGCCTCAGCCCCGAAGGCGCCCAACCCCTCCCGATCCAACCCCCGACCCTGACCTGAGACCGGCATCCGAAGTTCCAGCCAGGTCTGTCCGTACCGGAGCGGATCAGGCTCACGACAGCCCAGGGCCGGTGCCCGGATCCGCAGCTCCGACGTTCCAAGGACTCACACCGCCCCGCCCGGCGTGCTCTCAATTCCGCGAAAGTGAACCGGTGGACCGTCGGCGTCTCCAGACCAGAACGGCGGTGGCCAAGAGCGCCGGCACGCCCGCGAGCAGGGTGAACAGGACCGGGTTGACCCAGGGCGGCACCATTTGGAAGGTCCCTTCGGCGCAGACCAGTTCACCCCTGAGCGGCAGCTCGCTGCTCTCATAGCCGACGAACTCGCCCGCGCCGCGGGCCGAGCACTCCAGGTCGACCTCAGGCTGGATGAGGGCGACTCCACCGACACCCCATACGATCGCGGCGGCGACCAAACACATGAAGGCGAGGGCCGCGTACCCCAAGCCGGCGGGAGCGGGCCGGTGCTCGGCCGTGGACTTCGCCCACATCAGGCCGATGCACACGAGCAAGATGATGCCCAACGGGCAGAAGAGGACTACGACCACCTGCACGAGTCTAGAGACGACTCGGCGATCCCGGAAAGACCCCTGAGAAGCCTGGGCGGTGGTGGCCGGGCGTGACAGCTCGGTGAGACCGGGCACGATCGGCGTCGAGCGCGAAACATCCGCGGCCCCGCGGGCGTTGCGCGGCATATGAGGACTCCGCGACCCGTTCGGCTCTCACTGCTCGATCGCGCCGTCATCGCCGAGGGCGAGACGGCCGCTGAGACCCTGCGGGAGGTGGTGAGCCATGCCAAGCAGGCCGAGGAACTGGGCTTCCACCGCTACTGGGTGGCCGAGCACCACAGTGTCCCCGGCATCGCCGGTTCGGCGCCCACCGTGCTCGCAGCCGCGGTCGCGGCGGCGACCGATCGCATTCGGGTGGGCACCGGCGGCGTGATGCTGCCCAACCACCGGCCGCTGGTGGTCGCCGAGCAGTTCGGGGTCCTGGAGTCCCTGTTCGAGGGTCGCATCGACATGGGCCTGGGCCGCACCCTCGGGTTCGTCCCGGCCGTCCGCGCGGCACTGGGCCACGACCTGGACGAAGGCGACGACTTCGACGACCTCCTGACCGAACTCCTCGGCTATTTCACCGGCGAGCAGCGATTCCACCCGGGCGTGCACGCGCGGCCCGGCGAAGGGCTGCGCCCCGAACCCTTCGTCCTGGCGGTGGGATCGGGCGGCGAGTTCGCCGCCAAGCACGGCGTCGGCCTGGTCATCGCCGCTTCGAAAGAGCCCGCGGCCACACGCGCCAAGATCGACGACTACCGGCTCGGTTTCCGGCCCTCCGCGTGGCGATCCGAGCCGTACGTCGTCGTGGCGCAGACGGTCGCCGTCGCCGCGACCCGCGAAGCGGCCGAGGACCTGCTGCTCCCCGAGTACTGGTCCACCGCGCTGTCGCGCACCAGAGGCGAGTTCGGGCCGCTGCGGCCCCCGGCCGAGATCCGGGCGGCCGCGAAGACCCGCCGCGAGTCCATGCATCTCGAACAGGCGCTCGCGGGCGCGGTCTACGGCACCGCCGACGAGGTCGCCCCCCGTCTGGCGGGCCTGGTCGAAGCGACCGGTGCGGACGAGCTCCTCATCGGCACCACCTCATACGACCGCAAGGCCCTGTTCGACTCCCACCGCCGCCTCGCCGAACTCACCAGCCTCGCAAGCCACTAGGAGCGCGTCTCAGCCGGTGTCGTGTGCGGCCTGGCCGAAGCCGGTGCAGCCGTCGCGTACTCCAGCGGGGACTCGCAATGCCGGGCGGCGTTGGCCGCCCGGCATTGCGATGGTCCGCTCGACGACCCAGTGGTCGCAACCGAGCCGGATCGGGCACTCGACTCGACGCCTCGCGATCCGGTCGCCGATACCTCATTCGCGCAGGGCGCGGTGGCAGCCCGGATGCAGTGCTCCTGCGCGCTGCAGCGTTTAGTGGAAGGTGACGTAGCCGTTGCCGTCGGCGTCGTCGCGCGAGGGCTTGTAGGAGTGGGAGTCCGCGCCGGCGCCCGAGGGCTTGTAGAGGTAGACGGTGTCGCCGGTGTTGTTCCAGATGAAGTTGCAGTTGTCGCGGTAGACGACGTTGTTCTTGTCCGAGTCGGTGCCGTTGCCGCCGCGGAGCCGGATGTAGTCGCCGGGCTGGAGGTAGTGGTCGGCGGTGAACTTGAAGCTGTTGCCGGCGGCGTCCTTCACCAGGTAGCCCTTGAGGTTGACCGTCGCGGTCTTGGAGTAGTTCTTGATGGTCACGTACTCCTCGGAGGTGTTCCCTCCCTTGCAGCGGTTGTCGTCGGTGCCGGGAGCGTTGTACTGGATGCCGCGGATCTTGAGCGCCGACGAGTACTCCGTGGCGGAGGCCGGGGTCGCGGTGGCAGCGAGGGTGGCGATGACGATGCCGACGGCGATAAGGGTCTTCTTAAGCACCAGAATGTCCTTATTGTTGCAAAGTAAAGGGATGACTCGAATTGCACGGGGCGTGCATGTTCGAGCGACTGAGGATAGATGTTAGCACTCCTCGGAATTGCGGGAGGGGAGCTCGCCTGCGTCCGTCGCCACCTGTAGCACCTCCATTTCCGCAGGTTGCCTGACCTACTCCCGAGGGGTATTCGAACGCAGGTCTGAAAGGTTGGTAATCAAAAGTCGGTTTCGATCCATGTCGGGCTATGGCAGCAAAATTCACCCGAACGATCTAAGGCTTCATCTCGCATCGAGAGGGTTTGTGCACTATTCGTATACAAGCTTCCACTGGCGCGAGTACTTCTCTACCGGAGCAATGGTAAATTGTACGAACCGCTCGAAATGGCCCCGTCCCACAACGGCTCTGCCCGTCCACGGCGAGGCCCTGCATCGTTGGGTGAGTTCCCGGGGGGCGCCACGGACGGCGTTCGGCTCTGGATTCGGCGCTCACGCGAAAGCCCCGGCCGTGGTGGCCGGGGCTTTCGCTTCGGTGCTCGATACTGGGATCGAACCAGTGACCCCTCGCGTGTGAAGCGAGTGCTCTCCCGCTGAGCTAATCGAGCGTGACGAGGCACAACTGTACCGGAACGCCTCCCGCTGGGCGGTGTCGGGGGGTTGGGGATTGCCTCGGTCACACGGGGGCGGGATCTTGACAGGGCTTGCCAATGTTGATAGTTTTCGATGCGTTAAATCGTTTCAATTGGGGTTCTGGTGCGCCCCCTCGCCGCCGGGCCCCGCAGACGAGGAGCCCCTTCGGTGCATTCCCCTAGAAGATTTCGCAGGGCTGTGGCGGTGTCGCTGGTCGGTGTGCTGGCCGGCGCCGGGATCACGGCCTCCGCGCAGGGCCACGGCGACCACGGCCGCCACGACGACATCCAGCTCGAAGACCTCGACCGCGGCCTCGTCGCCGCCGTGACCGGCGACGGCGTGTTCCTCAGCTGGCGCCTGCTGGCCGACGAGGTCACCGGTTATAACGATTCAGGTCTGACGGGAGCGACGTTCAAGGTCTACCGGGACGGGAAGAGGATCGGCACCGTCACCGACTCCACCAACTTCCTCGACACCGCCGGCGACGGCGACGCCGAGTACAAGGTCGTCGCCGTCAAGCGCGGCCCCGACGAGGTCTCGGACACCGTCACCCCCTGGTCCGAGGGCTACCTCGACATCCCCCTCCAGAAGCCCGCCGACGGGGTCACCCCGGTCGGCGAGGGCTACACCTACAAGGCCAACGACATCAGCCCCGGCGACCTCGACGGCGACGGCGACTACGAGTACGTCGTCAAGTGGGACCCCTCGAACTCCAAGGACGTCTCCCAGGTCGGCTACACCGGCCCCGTCTACCTCGACGCCTACACCCAGGAGGGCGAGCTCCTCTGGCGCATCGACATGGGCGTCAACATCCGCGCCGGGGCGCACTACACCCAGTTCGACGTCTACGACTTCGACGGCGACGGCAAGGCCGAGGTCATGATGAAGACCGCCCCCGGCACCAAGACCACCTCGTTCGTCAAGGACAAGGAGGAGTACATCACCCTCCCGCGCGACGACCGCCGCGCCGGCGTCACGCACCAGGACGACTACCGCCTCTCCGCCGACGACTACTACGACCACCTCGTGGCGATGTTCCGGGGCTGGGACGAGCACCCCGAGGTCGTCAACGGCGACTGGCCCGCCACGATCGAGGCGGCCCTGGGCGCCGACGCCCAGTTCGACTTCGCCTACCCGCTCTCGCAGGCCGACGCCGAGACCCTCGCCGACTACTTCATCGACGTCTACGCGCCCTCGCGCTCGGCCCGCAACCAGCTCCGCCTCTTCCAGGGCTTCATCGTTGACGGCCCCGAGTACCTCACGGTCTTCAACGGCCGCACGGGCCTGGAGATGGACACGATCGACTTCCCGGTCGAGCGCGGCGACGACGGCCTCCTGTGGGGCGACTACGCCATGGCCCGCATCGAGCCGGGCAACCGGGTCGACCGCTTCCTCTCCGGCGTGGCCTACCTCGACGGCGAGCACCCGTCGGCGATCTTCGCCCGCGGCTACTACACCCGCACCACGATCACCGCGATCGACTGGGACGGCAGGCACCTCGAGCAGCGCTGGCAGGCCGACTCCGGCCACGCCCCGATGCCGAACCCGTTCAACTCGGGCCCGCACGGCGTCGAGGGACCGGACCCGGAGTGGGGCACGCTGACGACCCAGGGCGATCACTCGCTCCAGGTCGCGGACGTGGACGGGGACGGGAGGCAGGAGATCGTCTACGGCGCCGCGACGCTCGACGACGACGGCTCGCTGCTGTACTCCTCGTACGACATCATGCCGGAGGGCTCGGGCAACCCCGGCGCCCTCGCCAAGCTCGGACACGGCGACGCGCTGCACGTGGGCGACTTCGACCCCGACCGCGAAGGGCTGGAGATCTTCTCGGTCTTCGAGGGCGGCGTCTGGGCGCCCTACGGCTACGCGATGCGCGACGCCGAGACCGGCGAGGTCCTGTGGGGCGGCTACACCGGCCGCGACACCGGGCGCGGGATGGTCGGCGACATCGACCCGTCGATCCCCGGCCTCGAAGCCTGGGCGGGCCTGCCGCCGGACCAGGCCGGGAACCCCGAGGGCCTGTTCACGGCCGCGGGCGAGCCGATCGAGTCGGCCGCGCCGGGCACGAACATGAGCATCCGCTGGGACGCCGACCTGACGACCCAGCTCGTCCACGGCGCGGACGCCGCCACGATCGAGGAGACGACGATCCGCGACTACCAGGACGGCGTCGTCCTCGACGCCGCCGGGACCCTGACCAACAACTACACCAAGGGGAACCCGGGCCTGGTGGCCGACGTGCTCGGCGACTGGCGCGAGGAGCTGCTGGTGCGCACCGCCGACTCCAGCGCGATCCGGGTCTTCACCTCGACCGAGGTCACCGATCACAAGCTGTTCACCCTGATGCACGACCCGCAGTACCGGGTCGGCGTCGCGAACCAGCAGACCACCTACAACCAGCCGCAGTACACGAGCTTCTACCTGGGCTCGGACATGGACTTCGGCGACGTCGAGGTGCCGGACTACCACACGCCCTGATGGCGATGAGATGAGGAGCGGAGGCGGGGCCCGCGCGGGCCCCGCCTCCCTTGTGTCCGGTCCCGTGGCCGAATCGAGACATGGGATGATACGAGGAATTCACCTGGAGGTCTTGCGCAGGTCCCCGGTGGTGCGGTTGAGTGAGTACCGCCCCGTCCTCCCGCCGCCGGCGCCCGCGCCGCGGCGGCCCACAGCATTGGAGCCTCCCCGTGCAGTTCCCCAGAGCCCGTCTCGCGGCGGCGGCCGCGGGCGCGGTCGTCATCGGCGCCTCCGGGCTCCTCTTCGCGTCCCAGGCGCAGGCCCAGACCGACATCGTCCACATCGGTGCGGTCCAGGGCTCCATCGAGGACGGCGACACGGACTTCGCGTCCCCGCTCGCGGGCCAGACCGTGTTCGTCCAGGGCGTGGTCACCCAGGAGACCCTCGACCCCTCGGGGGCCAAGGGCTTCTTCCTCCAGGAGAAGGCGGACGCCACGGACGGCGACCCGAACTCCTCGGACGGGATCTTCGTCTTCAACAACCAGTTCGCGACCCTCCGCACGCTCGCCGGCTCGCCCGCGCGCGAGGAGCTGGGCGCCAACTGGACCGTGAACGTGGGCGACGAGATCGTCCTGCGCGGCGTGGTCGGCTCCTACTTCGGGAACATCCAGTTCTCCGGCGGCTCGGCGTACGTGTACGACCTGGTCGACACCGGCCTGGACCCGCTCGCCGAGGTCGGGCCGGTCGAGATCGACCCGCCGGACAACGCGAAGGCCAGCACCGAGTACATGCGCCGCCACCTCGGCATGCAGATGACCGTCCCGGCCGACTCCGTGGTCACCGCCGGGCGCGACGTGTTCTCCTCGGGCGGCGAGGTCTGGGCGATGCGCGGCGACGCCGAAGCGGCGCAGCAGGACGGCTACGCCGCCCGCTCCTACCGCGACGCGCACCCGCTCGACACGGTCGAGGGCGCGTTCGACGACGGCAACGGCTATCTCTTCGTCATCGGCGACCTGGGGCTGCGCGCCACCGAGGGCACCACCGACACGATCATCGCCCCTGCCAAGACCTACGACGTCATCACCGAGGCCGCCACCGGCGGCGTCTACCTGTCGTTCGCGAAGTACGCGGTCGAGGTCAGCGAGGACCTGGTCCTCGCAGGGGGCCTGGAGCCGGCGGAGAACGAGCCGGTCGAGGCCGCGGGCCGGGGCGAGGCGTCGGTGGCGTCGTACAACATCGAGAACCTGTACGACACCCGCGACAACCCGAACTCGGGCTGCGACTTCGCCGGGAACGCCGGCTGCACCGACCCCGAGGACCCCGAGGGGAACGTCAGCCCGCCGTTCGACTACGTGCCGGGCACCTACGACGAGTACGAGGCGCAGCTGGTGCGCCAGGCCGCGCAGATCATCGAGGACCTCCACAGCCCGGCGATCCTCATGACCCAGGAGGGCGAGGCCCAGGACGTCTGCTCGGTCAACCCCGAGTGGACCAAGCGCTCCGACCTCGGCCAGGACCGCCTCGTGTGCGACCTGGTGAACACCGGCGACGCGAACACCGGCGGCGACGGCGCCCCCGACTCCATCCAGGAGCTCGCGCTCGTCATCGCCGAGTCCGGCGGCCCGACCTACAAGGCCGCTGGCGACCTCGACTCCGCCGACACGCGCGGCATCATGACCGGCTTCCTGTACCGGCCCGAGCTCGCCGGGCTCGCGCACGTGAAGCCGCGCGACCCCGTCTTCGGGGACTCGCCGGAGATCGACTACCCGACCGAGGGCGACGAGATCAACGCCGACGTGCAGAACCCGAAGGCCCTCAACGCGGCGCTGCCGCAGGAGGTCGTCGACCGCTGCACGAACTCGGGCGTCTACGCCTGCAACGGCTTCGACGTCTACAGCCGGGCCGCGCAGGCCGCGAAGTTCTACCTCAAGGACAAGCACGGCCGCAGCACCGGCGAGATCTACCTCATCAACAACCACTTCTCGTCGAGCCCGAACACCCGCGTGCTGCACCGCACCGAGCAGGCGAACTACCTGGCGGCGATCAGCGCGGCGATCCTCGACGACGACCGGAAGGCGAAGATCCTCGCCGGCGGCGACCTGAACGTCTTCCCGCGCCCCGACGACCCGTTCGCCGAGGGCCAGGTCATCGCCGGTGACTGGACCGGCCCGTCCGACCAGCTCGCGGGCCTGTACGAGGACTCGGGCCTGTGCCCGCTCTACGACGTGATGGTGGAGGACCACCCGCAGGCGGCCTACTCCTACACGTACATGGGGCAGACGCAGACGCTCGACCAGATGTGGGCCTCCCCGCGCCTGCTGCGCGAGATCGAGTCCGCCGCGACCGCGCACATCAACGCGGACTACCCGGCCGACGCGTGGGACTTCGGCGAGGAGCCCGCGTACGGGCGCTACGGGGTCTCCGACCACGACCCGTCGGTCGTGGTGTTCGACATCAAGTGATTCCAGCGTGACGTGAAGGGGCGGGGGCCACGCGGCCCCCGCCCCTTCGCACTCTGCATTCAGTTGTGGTGGAGGAGGAACCGGCCTGCCTTAGACCAGCTTCTTCGCGTTCGTGATGGCGTCGGCCAGCGCCTGGATCGACTTGGCGGCGAGGCCGTAGGAGTACATCGGCTCGGCCTCCCACGCCACGATCTGGCCCTCCTGGACGGCCGGGAGGGCGTTCCAGGTGGGGAACTCGGTGAGCGCGTCGGGCTGGAGGGCCTGGACGCGCGCGTCGAGGAAGAGGATGTCGGCGGGGTACTTGTCGGCGTTCTCCCACGAGAGGTTCTCGAAGTAGGACCCGGTGGCCTCGTCGAGGTTGTCGGGGACGACGAAGTTCACGCCCAGCTCGGTGAAGAAGCGCATGTCGTTGCCGGTGGCCGGGTTCGAGGCGTAGAAGATCTCGGCGGCCGCGGAGCAGGCGAGGACGGTGACGGGGTTCGCGGCGGCGGCCGCGGTGAGGGCCGCGACGGCGGCGTCGTACGCCTCCTTGTTCGCGGTGTTCTGGTCCGACTCCAGGTCGGCGCCCAGGCTCTCGGCCAGCTCGGCGTGGCGGGCGATGATCTGGTCCTGGGTGTTGGCGCCGTCGTCGGCGCTGAGGGCGACGACCTCGGCGAGGCCGGTGATGTCCTCTTTGGATTCCTCGGGGATGTACCAGAGGGTCGCCGGGTCGAAGTAGAAGTGGGTCAGCAGGACCTCGGGGCCCCACGAGGCGTACGCCTCGACGTCGAACTCGCCGTAGGTGTTCCCGAAGACCTCGAGGTCGGCGACGGGGAGGTCGCCGGCCTGGCCGGTGGGGGAGCCGTCCTCGTTCGTGGTGGGGCCGAAGACGGCCGGGACCTCGACGCCGAAGTCGTAGAGCGCGGCGGCCATGCCGGTGTAGGCCACGAGCTTGGTGGGGGTGCTGTCGAGCTCGGAGGTGACGGGCTGGTCGTCGGTGAACTCCCAGGGGCCGGTCGACTCGTTCTCGGACTCGGCGCCGGACTCGTCGCCGTTCCCGCAGGCGGCGAGGGCGCCCGCGAGTCCGAGGGCGCCGCCGCCCGCGAGCAGGCCGCGGCGGCCGAGCGTGGCCTTGTCGGCATCGAAAGCCATGTGCTGTTTCTCCTTCGTCGGGGGCGGGGGCCGGACTGCGGGTCCGGGACGTGCGGCCGGTGTGCGGGACCAACCCGTCCGAACCGAGGTTAGGCTAACCTAATCGCATTCCGGCCACTTGACCTGGGGTGCTCACGTGGCGTCAGCCACTCGGCCCCCTGGCCGCCCGACCGCTCAGTCGAGCGAGGCGAGCGGCCGCCCGGCGGCGAGCCCTTCCGCGATCCGCTCCAGCTCGACGGCCCCGCCGACGTGCGAGTACACCGGCTCGCCGTTCCAGCCGTACACCTGCCCGGCCTGCACGGCGGGCAGCGCCGCCCAGGTCGGGTAGTCGGCGACGAGCTGCTCGGGGGAGAGGTTGCCGGTGCGCAGGTCCAGGAAGATCACGTCGGCCGCGTACTTGTCGACGTTCTCCCACGACAGGAGCTCCCAGTACCCGTTCTGGTCGGGGTTGTCGGGCACCACGAAGTCGGCGCCCAGCTCGACGCTCTTGGCGAGGATGTTGAACGTGGGCGGGTTGGCGATGTACAGCCCGTCGGGCCAGGCGCCGACCGCCATCGCCTTGTACTCGTGACCGGTCGCCTGCTGGACCTCGAAGAACGCGTCGGGGATCGCCGCGGCCGCCGCCCCGAACCGCTCGACTGCGGTGACGTTCTCCTCCGAGGTCAAGTCCGCGCCGAGTGCTTCGGCAAGGGCCGCATGGCGATCGATGATCTGGTCGATCGTCGGCAGCGAGACCTCGATGCCGACGCCCGGCGCCAGCGACTCGACCTCCTCCAAGCGGTCCTCGGGCACGAACCACAGGTCGAAGCCCTCGTAGTAGTGCGACACGATGAGCTCGGGTCCCAGCTCGGCGTACTTCTCGACGTCGAACTCGCCCCAGGCGTTGCCCAGGACCGTCAGGTCCTCCACGGGCATCCGCCCGGCCTGGAGGTCCGGCCGCCCGTCGGAGAGGGTCGTCGGCCCGAACACCGCCGCGACCTCCACGCCGTAGTCGTACAGCGCCGCGGCCAGGCCGGTGAACGCCACGACCTTCGTCGGCACGTGCTCCAGCTCGACGTCCTCCTGGTCGCGCTCGTCGAGGAACGAGAACGGGCCGCCGTCGGCGCCCGCCCCCTCGGGGTCCTCGTCCGCGGCGCCGCCGCAGGCGGCCAGGACGGAGGCGGCGCCGAGGCCGCCGGTTGCCGCGAGCAGGCTGCGGCGGGAGAGGGCGGGATACGCGCGGAGTGGCACGTGGAACTCCTTCGGGGGTGATCGGTCATGGCGGGGCGGGCGATGGTTAGGTTAGCCTAAACAAAACCGGACTATCCCTTCGGAGACCGCACTTGTCAACCGCGCACCGCGCCCCCGACCTGGCCCCGCCGCCCGCCGCGGACGGCGCCTCCCCAGGGGACGCAAGGGGAACGGCGCCCCGCAGGCGGGGCGGCCGCCGCGTCACCGGACTGATCGTCCTCCTCGCGGCCATCGCCGTGCTCACCGTCCTCAGCATCGCCGTCGGGGCCCGCGCCATGGACCTCGGCGAGGTCTGGGCCGGCCTCACCGACCCCGCCGCAGACACCTACCCCGTCGTCACCGAGCTGCGCCTCCCCCGCACCGCCATCGGCCTCGCCGCCGGCGCCGCCCTCGGCCTGGCCGGGGCCCTCATGCAGGCCATGACCCGCAACCCCCTCGCCGACCCCGGCCTCCTCGGCGTCAACACCGGCGCCGCCGCCGCGGTCGTCACCGGCGCCTACTTCCTCGGCTTCACCGGCTTCACCCAGACCATCGGGTTCGCCTTCGCGGGCGCCGCGGCCGCCACCGTCGCCACGTACCTCATCGCGGGCGCCGCCGCTGCGACCCCCGCCCGCCTCGCGCTCGCCGGCGCGGCCGTCACCGCCGCCGGGTTCGCGTATGTCTCCGCGATCCAGCTCATGGACGCCGCCTCCCTGGAGACCATGCGGTTCTGGTCGGTCGGCTCGCTCGTCAACGCCCACACCGCGCCCGTCGTCCCCGTGGTCACCCTCATCGGGTTCGCCAGCGCCGTCGGCATCCTCCTCGCGCGCCCGCTCAACGCCCTCGCGCTCGGCGACGCGACCGCCACCGGCCTCGGCGTCGACCCGCGCGTCCTGCGCGTCGCCGGGATCGCCGCGATCACCGTCCTCGCCGGGACCGCCACCGCCGTGTGCGGCCCGATCGTGTTCGTCGGCCTCGTCGTCCCGCACGTCGTGCGCGCCTTCACCGGACCCGACCAGAACTGGGTCCTGCCGTACTCGATGCTCACCGGCGCCGCGTTCCTCGTCCTCACCGACGTCATCGGCCGCGTCGTCGCCCGCCCCGGCGAGGTCCAGGTCGGCATCGTCTGCGCCGTCGTCGGCGGCCCCTTCTTCATCTCCCTCGTCAGCCGCAGGAAGGTCGCCAGGCTGTGACAGTGATCCGCTTGGGCGGGTATTCGATCCGCCTGCGCCACCGCGTGCTCGCGGCGGTCCTCGGCTCCCTCGCCGCCCTCGTCGCGCTCGCCATGTGGTCGGCCGCGACCGGCTCGACCTCGCTGGGCCTCGAACGCGTCTGGTACGCCCTCATCGGCCAGGGCACCAAGGGCGACGAGTTCATCCTGTGGACGCTGCGCCTGCCGCGCCTGGCGACCGGCCTCGCCGTCGGCGCGTGCATGGGCCTCGCCGGCGCCCTCTTCCAGACCCTCACCCGCAACCCCCTCGGCAGCCCCGACCTCCTCGGCCTCACCCAGGGCGCCACCACCGGCGCGCTCATCGCCATCATCGTCACCGGCGCCTCCCTCCAGACCACGGCCGTGCTCGCCGCGGCCGGCTCGCTCGCCACCGGCCTCCTCATCTGGGCCCTCACCCGCGGCGGCGACCCCTCCGGCTACCGGCTCGTCCTCGTCGGCATCGGCGTCTCGGCGATCCTCGCGGGGGTCAACGGGTACCTGCTCACCCGCACTACGATCGTCGACGCGTTCCGGGCCGTCTACTGGTTCACCGGCGACCTCTCCGGCCGCGACTTCACGCAGGCCGCCGCCGTCGGGACCGTCCTCGCCGCCGGAGTCCTCGTCATCGCGCTCCTCTCGCGCGGCCTCGACTCCCTGCGCCTCGGCGAGGCCGCCGCCACCGGCCTCGGCGTCCACGTCGGCGCCACCCGCGTGACCGCGCTCGTCACCGCCTCGATCCTCACCGCCGGGGCCGTCGCCGTCGCGGGCCCGCTCGCGTTCGTCGCCCTCGCCGCGCCCCACATCTCCGCCCGCCTGACCGGCTCCTCCCGGAGCTTCACGGTCTCGGCCGTCGTCGGCGCCCTCATCGTGACCGCCGCCGACATGATCGCCGTCGCCGGCGTCGGCGACCGCCAGCTCCCCACCGGCGTCGTCACCGGCGTCGTCGGCGGCGCCTACCTCATCTGGCTGCTCATCGCCCACCGCAAGAAGGGGGTCATGTCGTGACCGCAAGCCCGCTCGCCGCCCGCGAGGCCACGCTCGGCTACGGCCGGAACGTCATCAGCGCTGACCTCACCGTCGACATCCCCGAAGGGGAGTTCACGGTCATCATGGGCCCCAACGCCTGCGGCAAGTCCACCCTCCTCAAGGCCCTGGCGCGCATGCTCAAGCCCTCCCACGGGACCGTCCTCCTCGACGGCAAGGACATCCACCACCAGCCCACGCGCGCCGTCGCCCGCCGCCTCGGCCTGCTCCCGCAGTCGCCGACCGCACCCGACGGCATCACCGTCGCCGACCTCGTCGCCCGCGGCCGCTACCCCCACCAGGGGATCCTGCGCCAGTGGTCCGCCGAGGACGAGCGCGTGACCGGCGAGGCCATGGAGGCCACCGACATCGCCGACCTCGCCTCCCGCGGCGTCGACGAGCTCTCCGGCGGCCAGCGCCAGCGCGTGTGGATCGCCATGGTCCTCGCCCAGCAGACCCCGCTGCTCCTGTTGGACGAGCCCACCACGTACCTCGACATCACGCACCAGATCGAGGTCCTCGAGCTGTGCGCCAAGCTCCACCGCGAGGGCCGCACCCTCGTGGCGGTCCTCCACGACCTCAACCAGGCCGCCCGCTACGCCACGCACCTCATCGCGATGCGCGGCGGCGCGGTGGTCGCCGAGGGCGCCCCGGCCGACATCGTCACGGCCGAGACCGTGCGGGAGGTCTTCGACCTGCCGTGCCGGATCATCGACGACCCGGAGTCGGGGACGCCGCTGGTCATCCCGAGCGCACGGGCGAGGAACCTCGTGTAGCGGGCGCCGCGGCGGCGCGGCCCTCCCACGCGAGCGCCGCCACCAGGACCGCGGTGATCGCGCCGAGCTGGAGCGCGGTGTTGACCAGGCCGATCGGCGCGAGCGCGAGCACGACCGCGGCCAGGGCCACGCGCTCCCAGGGGCGCGGCAGCGGCATCGCCAGGCGCAGCCCGGCCGTGCCGACGAGGAACGCCGCCACGCCGCCCGACAGGAGCCACGTGGACTCGACGTCCAAGGGCGACAAGGCGTGTCCGACGGCGTGCTTGAGGCCCGCGGCGAAGACGAGGATGCCCAGGAGTACCGGGATGAACGCGTAGGAGAGCCCGGCGAGGACCTTCCGGACCCGCTTGACGGCGTCGGTGGTCGCGGTGAGCCGGTGCTCGGTGGCCGGGAGGTCGCGCACGAACAGCGACCACCACATGCAGGCGCCGATCGCGAGGCCGAGGACGGCCGCCAGGAGCAGGTCGGCGTCCACCGGCAGGTCCCGGGCGCCGATGCCGATGGCGACGACCGACTCGCCGAGGGCGACGATCACGACGAGGCCGTGGCGCTCGGTGATGTGCGCGGGGTGGAGGTTGAGGCCGCGCTGGCCGTGCCAGAAGGGGACCGACCAGACGATGACGGCGGCGAGGGCCCACAGCGAGTAGCGCCAGGCGCCTTCGGGGCCGAGCTCGGCGGCGAAGACGGCGGCGACCGCGGCGAGGTTGGCGATGAAGACGGGGCCGAAGGAGCGGGCGGCCTGGAGGTACATGAGGCCGTGGACGAGGACGACCACGAGCATGCCGACGGCGATCCAGACGCTGCCGCTCGCGAAGGCGGCGGGCACGGTGAGGGCGACGACGAGCCAGCCGGCCATGGCGCACAGCAGGAGGATGCGGCGGGCGGGCCGCTCGGGCGGGATGACGTTGGTGAGCCACGAGTAGCCGGCGTACATCCACCACAGGAACCCGAACATGAGCACCGACTGGATCAGGCCGATGAGCGGGTCGTAGGCGATGACCGCGGTGAACTGGGCGACGGTGAAGACGAAGATGAGGTCGAAGAACAGCTCCAGGGTGGAGACCGGGAGGTCGTCCTCGTCGGCGACGGGGTTGACGTGTTCGACGAACCAGCGGGGGAGGAGTCGGGTCACGGTGGCTGACGTTAGCACGCCTGCACGACCCGGCCCCTCGTGTCACGCTTCGTAGTCGGGCAGCTCGATCGCGGTCGCGGCGCGGTGCACGGCCTTGACGACGGGCGCCATGAGCCGGTCCTTGCCGGGGAGGCGGGAGGCGAGCTTGAGGAACCCGATCCCCAGGCGCACCTGGGCGTCGCTGCGCATGACCATGCTCTTGACGTTCCGAAGGGCGAGGGCCTGGTTGGTCTCGGCGAAGGGCCGCATCCGCTCCTCGTACGCCGCGAAGGCGCGCGCGTGGCCGCCGCCCCGGCCGAGTTCCCCGGCGAGGACGTAGGCGCCGACGAGGGCGAGGCTGGTGCCCTGGCCGGAGGCGGCCGAGGCGGCGTGGGCGGCGTCGCCGAGGAGGACGACGCGGCCCTGGGACCAGCGGTCGATGCGGACCTGTGCGAGCGGGTCGAGGTACAGGTCCTCGGCGTCGCCGGCGGCGTCGAGGAGTTCGGGGACCTTCCAGCCCTCGCCGGCGTAGGCGTCGCGCAGGACCCGCACCTTGCCCTCGCGGTCGCGGCGCTCATCGCCGAGTCCTGCTGCGGCCCAGAGGAACAGCGCGGTGGCGTCGCTGCTGCCGGCGGTGTTGTAGACGAGGGCGGTGCGCCCGGTGCCGACGTAGGTCATCTCGCAGCGGTCGAGGCCGAGCGTGTTGGGGACGGTGCAGGAGGCGACCCCGTAGCCGAGGTCCACGATGGAGTCGTCCTCGGGGCCGAAGGCGGCGCGGCGGGTGCGGGAGTGGAGGCCGTCGGCGCCGGCGACGAGGTCGAACCGCTCGCTGCGGCCGCTCTCGAAGACGACGTCGACGCCGTCCTCGTCCTGCTCCAGGGTGGCGATGGAGTCGCCGAAGCGGTATTCGACGGTGTCGGCGGTGAGGCCGTGGATCAGCCCCGCGAGCGCGCCGCGGTGGATCTCGGCGTCGCCGTGGACGCGCCCGCCGAAGGCGTCGGCGTCCATCGCGGCGGCCGTGCGGCCCTTGGCGTCCACGATGAACGCCTCCTGCATGTCGGTGCGGGCCTCGCGGACGGCGGCCATGACGCCCATGCGCTCGACGACCGGGAGGGCCGCGCCGCGCACGTCGATCTTGTAGCCGCCGGGGCGCAGCGCGGGGGCGCGTTCGACCACGACGGGTTCGAAGCCCTTGGCGGCCAGCCAGAAGGCGAGGGTGGTGCCGGCGATGCCGGCGCCGGAGACGAGCACGCGTGCAGCGGCCATGAGGGGGCTCCGTTCATTCGAGGGGCGGTGCGCTCGGGAGGGTGGTGTTCACAGGGGACGGAGCGGCCGGAGGGAGGCCGCGGTCCCAGCCTAGACCCATGCCGCCGCGCGCGGACGCTCCTGGATCCCGGTCCTATTCCAGGCGCGCGATCGGCAGGCGCACTTCGACGGCGGTGCCCCGGCCCTCCTCGCTGTCGAGGTCGATCCGGCCGCCGTGGGAGGCGACGATCGAGGACACGATGGACAGTCCGAGGCCGGAGCCGCCGGTGGCGCGCGAGCGGGACGGGTCGGCCCGGTAGAACCGGTCGAAGACCTTTCGGCGGTGCTCGGCCGGGATGCCCGGCCCGTGGTCGGCCACGCGCAGGACGGCCCAGCCGTCGTCGGCGGCCACCGAGACGTCGATCGCGGTCCCCACGGGGGTGTGCACGCGGGCGTTGGTGAGCAGGTTGACGAGGACCTGCCGGAGCTGGCCCTCGTTGGCCACCACCGTGACCGGGTCCGCGGCGGCCAGGTTCACGGGGTGGGTCGGGTCGGCGACCTCGGCGTCGTCCACGGCGTCCTGCGCGAGCTGGGCGAGTTCGACCAGCTCGCGGTCGCCGCCGACCTCCTCGTCGAGGCGGGAGAGGACCATGAGGTCGTCGACGAGCTTCGCGAGCCGCGCGTTCTCGGACCCGATGCGGTCCATCGCGCGGTCGAGCTTCTCGCCCTCGGCCGCCGCGCCGTTCTGGTACAGCTGCACGTAGCCGCCGATGGCGGTGAGCGGCGTCCGCAGCTCGTGCCCGGCGTCGGCCACGAACTGGCGCAGCCGCTCGTGCTGGCGGTCCCGCTGCGCGATCGCGTCGGTCAGGCGCGACACCATCCGGTTGAGCGCCAAGGAGAGCCGGCCCATCTCGGTGCGCGGGTCGGCCGCGGTGAGGCGGTGGTCGAGCCGCCCGGAGGCCACGGTCTCGGCGTCGGCCACCATGTGGTCGACCACGCGCAGGCCGCGCCGGGTGATGATCCACGCGGCGAGGATGCCGAGCGCGGCCACGACGAACCCGGTGATGAGCACGGTCCTGGTCAGGGTGGAGCCGGTCGCCTCGACCTCGTTCATCGAGGTCGCCACGACCATCGTGAAGTCGCCGGTCCGGCCGCCGACCTGTCCGGTGACGGCGATCGCGACGGCGCGGTAGGCCACGGTGCCGTCGGCGCTGTCGACGGAGAAGTACTCGTTCGTCTCCGGCGGGGCGTCGAGGTCGGGGAGCGCGTACGGGTCCTTGTAGTACCCCGCCTGCTGGGACCCGACGACGCTCCCGGACTCGTCGAAGAACATGAGCGCGAACTCGCTGTAGCCCAGCTGCTCGGCGGGGTTCCCGCTGGGGGCGGAGCGCAGGCCCTGCTGGATGAACTCGTGGAGGCTCTCGTCGACCTGGCGCGTCAGGTGGTTCGAGACGGTCCTGACCGTCACGAACCCGATCACCGCCACGGCGATGATGAGCAGGACCGCCATGGCCGCGGCGATCTTGGTCCTGATGGCCACGGCTACTCCTGCGGCGGGCGCAGCATGTAGCCGACCCCGCGGACGGTGTGGATGAGGCGGGGGCCGAGCTTGTCGAGCTTGCGGCGCAGGTAGAACACGTACGTCTCGGCCAGGCTCGACTCGGTCTCGAAGTCGTAGCCCCACACCTGCTTCAGCAGCTCCGACTTCGACACCACGCGCCCGGCGTTGGCCGCCAGGTACCGCAGGAGCCGGAACTCGGTGGGGGACAGGTCGACCGTGGTGCCGTCGCGCGTCACCTGGTGCGCGGCGAGGTCGAGGATGAGGTCGGCGACCGCGACGGTGTCGGCCGGCTGCTGGCCCGGGGCGGCCTCGCGGCCGATGGTGCGGCGCAGCACCGCCGAGACGCGCAGCGACAGCTCCTCCAGGCGGAACGGCTTCATCAGGTAGTCGTCGCCGCCGGAGCCGAACCCGTCGCGCAGGTCGTCGGGCGCGGTGCGGGCGGTCAGGAAGATGATCGGGGTCGCGTCGCCGGCCGCGCGGAGGCGGTCGGCCACGCCGAAGCCGTCGAGGCCCGGCATGTTCACGTCGAGGATCACCAGGTCGGGGCGGGCGGACTCGACGGCGGACAGCGCCTCGGTGCCCGAGCGCGCCGCGGTCACGGTGTACCCCTGGAACGAGAGGGCTTCGACCAGCAGGTCTGCCAGGCTCTCCTCGTCGTCGACGACCAGGAGACGCGCCGGGGACCCGTCGCCCCGGAGCGGCACCGCAGGCGGTACGGCACCGGCTGGCCCGCTGGTCGAAGTCATCCACCGCTCCTAGGTACTCGTGCGAGTCGTCTTCCGGTTGCCCAGCGTATGCCACCGTTTCCGGCACGGACATGGTTCAGGTCCCATTCCAGGCGGTTTCCGCACCCCCTCCCAGCGGACGTTCAGGAACCGCCCGGGACCGCCGGAGGCGCGGGTCGCCGCGGGTGCGGACGCGCGAATCCGGAGTGTCGGGCGCGCCCTGCTTCCCCCTGAAGTTACTTTCCAGTAATATCAGGGGACACCGAACCGATGGAGGCAGAGCAATGGAGCACGCCGTCAGGGCCGACCTGGTCGAGGACCACCCCCTCAAGGGGCGCGCCGCGTTCGTCACCGGCGCCAGCCGGGGCATCGGCGCGGCCATCGCCGTCGCGCTCGGCGCGGCCGGGGCCAAGGTCGCACTGTTCGCCAAGACCGGCGAACCGCACCCCAAACTCCCCGGCACCCTCTACGAGACCGCCAAGGCGATCGAGGCCGCCGGCGGCGAGGCCCTCCCGATCGTCGGCGACCTGCGCGACGCCGAATCCGTCGCCGAAGCCGTGGACCGCGCCGCCGCCGCGTTCGGCGGACTCGACGCCTGCGTCAACAACGCCTCCGCGCTCGACCTCACCGGCATCGGCGAACTCCCGCTCAAGAAGTTCGACCTCATCGCCGGCGTCAACCTGCGCGGCACCTTCGCGACCATCAGCGCCGCCCTCCCGCACCTGCGCGAATCCGGCCACGCCCACCTGCTCACCATCAGCCCGCCGCTGAACACCGACGCGCGCTGGTTCTCCGGCGGCCCCTACACGGCCACCAAGTACGGCATGACGATCATGACGCTCGGCGCCTCCGAGACCGAGCCCGGCGTCGCCGCGAACTGCCTGTGGCCCAAGACCACCATCGCCACCGCCGCCGTCGAGTTCGCCCTCGGCGGGCAGCCGATGCTCGACCGCTCCCGCAAGCCCGAGATCGTCGCCGACGCCGCGCTGGCGGTCCTCGCGAAGGACCCGAACGCCTACACCGGCAACGCGGTCATGGTCGAGGACCTGCTCGCGGACGAAGGGGTCACCGACCTCGACGCGTACGCGGTGGTGCCGGGCACGACCGACTTCCAGCCGGACATCTACGTCGACTAGAGGCGCTTGAAGTCCTCGCCGGTGAGGTTGTCGAGTGCGTCCTGCACCTGCTTCTTGCGGGTCCTGACCTGCTTGGGGATGTGGTACGCGACGTACCCGGCCGCACCGGCGAGGACCAGCGCGACGAGCAGCGGCGGCAGGCTCCAGCCGGTCGGGTAGCTCTCCCACGTGCCCAGCTCGGCGCAGGCGCGGACGACGGTCTCGCCGCCGGTGCCGACCGCCTCGCACAGGTCCCCGGCGTTCACCCGCTCGCCCTGGTAGACCAGCACCCGGTTCTCGCCGGGCATCGCCGTGATGAAGAGGACCACCGCGAGGGCCATGGTGATTCCCGCGGTGATGCCCGCGACGATCGGCGAGTCGGGCAGTGACATGCGGCCGCGCTCGCGCGGCCCCTCGGGGCCGTCCGGCAGGTCGAACAGATCGCTCATCGCGGGGCCTCCTGGGCGGTGCGACGGCCCGGACGGGCCGTCACACCCGATGCTAACGCCCAGGTCACCGTGGCGCGGTCCGCGGACCTCACGCGATGAGGTGCACGTCGCCGAACTCGTGCCACAGGTACCGGGCCTCGATCGCGGCCGCGTAGGACTCGCGCAGCAGCTCGGTCTCGCAGATCGCCTCCAGCATCGACAGGTGGGTCGAGCGCGGTTCGTGGAAGCCGGTGAGCAGGCCGTCGACCACGGTCACCGGGTCGGCGGTGGACACGATCCGCTCGGTATGCCCCGAGGCCGCCGCGACCCGGCCGCCCTCGGCGGCGGTCTCCAGCGCCCGGACCGCGGTGGTCCCGACGGCGATGACGCGCCCGCCCGCGGCCTTCGCGGACTCGACGGCCCGCGCGGTGTACTCGCCGACCTCGAACCACTCGGGGTACGGGTCCTCGTCGCTCTCCAGCGACGCGACCCCCGTGTGCAGCGTGACCGGCGCGATCCCCACCCCGGCCGACACCAGGCGCGTCACGATCTCGGGCGTGAACGGCCTTGCGGCACTGGGCATCTCGGCGGAACCGGGGACCGTCGCGAACGCGGTCTGGTAGGCGCTGAGCGGCCACTGCTGGTCGACGTACGTGTAGCGGATGGGCCGGCCGTAGCGGACGAGGTAGTCCGCGACCGACTTGACCGGCGGCCGGGTCACCCACAGCCGCTTGCCGAAGCGCCGCTCCAGGTACAGGTGGACGCCGCCGGGCAGGTCGAGGGTCCGGCCGATGACGTCCCCGAGGTAGGGCTTGTCGCGGTCGCGCAGCTCGACCAGCCACGACCCGTCGGGCCGCACGGACGAGAAGTGCACGCGCAGTCCCTGCCTGGTGAGGACCGCGGCCGGGAGGGTCCCGGAGTTGTTGACGACCAGGAGGTCCCCGGGGCGCACCAGCGCCGGCAGGTCCTCGAAGTGCTGGTGGGTGATGGCGCCGGTGGCCTTGTCGGTCACCAGCATTCGCACGTCAGAGCGGCCGGTGCCGCGGACCTCGGCGGGGCGCCGCGCCTCCAGCGCGGCGTCGAGCGCGAACGCGAACGGCTCGGTCAAGGTGGTGCTCATTCCCTCGTTCCCTTCTCGGAGCGGCCCTCGGCGAACGCCTTGGCCTCGTAGCGGCCGGACTCGGGCCGCGCCTCGACGAGCCGGACGATGGCGGCCGCCGCGTCCGCGGGATCGCCGGCCTCCGCCGCGTCGGCCTCGCCCACCGCGTCGGCGAGCATCTTCGTGCGCATCTCGCCGGGGTCGACGGCCCACACCCGCACCGCCGGCTCCTCCGCGGCGAGCACGTTCGAGAGCTGGTCGAGCGCGGCCTTCGACGCCCCGTAGGGCCCCCAGGTCGCGTACGGGCCGGTGGCCGCGTCGGAGGAGATGTTCACGACCGCGCCGCCGCGCTCGCGCAGCGACGGGAGCGCGAGCTGCACGAGGTGGATCGGGGCGCGCATGTTCGTCTCGAACACCTCCGGCCACGCCTCCAGGTCGGCTTCGGCGAGCGTCGGCAGCGGCAGTTCACCCAGCGTCGAGGCGTTGTTGACGAGCAGGTCGACCTTCCCTCCGGCGAGGGCGATCAGGCGCTCGCGGTGGGCGGCGTCGTAGGCGATGTCCCCGGCCAGGTACGCGGCGCCGAGCCGCGCGGCGGTCTTCGCCAGGCGCTCCTCGCCGCGGGCGGTGAGGACCAGGTTCCAGCCGCCGGCGGCGAGCCGCTCGGCGAGGGCTTCCCCGAGCCCGGCGGACGCCCCGGTGACGACGGCGGTGCGGGTTGCTTCGGTAGTCATGCCAGTGACGCTATGACCGCCGCGCGGTGCGCACATCGGACCGAGGTCGCGGTCGGTCCCGGTCCGGTGGTCCTAAGACCTGCGACCGAGGCCCGGCGGGCGCCGCGTGGGCTAGATTCGTGCCGTGACCGCCTCCCACGCCGCCGAGCCCGCTCCGGGCGGGCCCGCTTCGCGCGAATCCTCGACCGGGCCCTCGCCGACGGCGCCCACTCCACCCGGCTCCGCCTCCACCGGGCCCTTCTCGGAGCCCGCGAAGCTGCTGCACGAGGTGTCGGCGGCCGTCGGCGCGATCACCAGGCACCTGTCGGTGCACCAGGTCCTGGAGGTCATCGTCTCCTCCGCCCGGCGCCTGGTCGGCGCCGACTACGCCGCGATCGGCATCCCCGACGACGAGGGCGGCTTCGCCGAGTTCATCACCGACGGCATCGGCGAGGAGCAGCGGCTGAAGATCGGCCCGCTGCCGCGCCAGCACGGGATGCTCGCCGCGATCCTCACCGAGACCGAGCCGATCCGCCTCGACGACCTCCGCCGCGACCCGCGCTTCCGCTGGTGGCCCAAGGCCCACCCCGCGATGACCGCGCTCTTGGGCGTCCCGATCCGCGACGGCGACCAGACCCTCGGCATCGTGGTCCTCACCAACGACCTCGGCCGGCCCGGCTTCACCGGGGCCGACACCGAACTCATCGAACTCCTCGCCTCGCACGCGGCCATCGCGATCACCAATGCGCGCCTCTACGAGCGCAGCCGCGAACTCACCGTTGTAGAGGAACGTAACCGGCTCGCGCGCGAACTCCACGACGCGGTCATGCAGCGCCTCTTCTCCCTGCGGCTCTCCGCCCGCGCGGCCGCCAAGCTCCTGCCCGACGACCCCGCCGCCGCGCGCGGTCGGCTCGACGAGGTCGAGCAGCTCGCCGCCGAGGCCATCGCCGAACTGCGCGGCGTCATCGTGGAACTGCGCCCCGCCGACCTCGACGTCCACGGCCTGGTCGAGACCCTGCGGCGGCACGTGACGCTCCTGGACCGGCTGCACGACACCAACGTCCACTTCGAACTCCGCTCGCCCGTGGACCTCTCGCGGGACGGCGAGGTCGAAGTGCTCCGACTCGTCCAGGAGGCCCTGGGCAACGCGTTCCGCCACGCCAAGGCCCGCAACGTGTCGCTCACGATCGAGTCCGAGCGCATCACCGTCGCCGACGACGGCCGCGGCTTCGACGCCGACGAGGCCGCCACCCGCGGCCTCGGGCTCCTCTCGATGCGCGAGCGCGCCAACGCCCTCGGCGGCGACCTCGCCCTCACCACCGCCCCGGGCGAGGGCACCGTCGTGACCCTGCTCCTGGACTGCGCCGAATACGACAGCGCGCAGTACGACAGTGCGCAGTACGGCAGCGCTCCGGACGACGCTGCCGAGGACGACGGCACTGAGGACGACGGCCCCGACACCGACACCGAAAGGGACGGCCGTGACTGACCCGATCCGCCTCCTCCTCGTGGACGACCACCCCGTGGTCCGCCGCGGCCTGCGCGGCTACCTCGAACTCGAACCCGACTTCGCCGTGGTCGGCGAGGCCGGCGACGGCGAAGAGGCCCTGAAGGCCATCGATGCCCACGACCCTGACGTGGTCCTCCTCGACCTCAAGATGCCCGGCCTCGACGGCCAGGGCGTCCTCGACCGCCTCGGCGACGCCCGCGACCGGCCCCGCGTCCTCGTTCTCACCTCGGCCACCGACGCCGAGCGCGTCCCCTCCGCGATCAACGCGGGCGCGGCCGGCTTCGTGTACAAGGACATCGACCCCGACGCCCTCGCCAGCGCCATCCGCACCGTCCACTCCGGACAGATGCTGCTCGCCCCGGTCGCCATGCGCGGCCTGATGAACGGCACCACCGGCCCCGCCGCGCCCACGCTCACACCGCGCGAGAGCCAGGTCCTCGGCCTCATCGCGAAGGGCCAGACCAACCGCCAGATCGCCCGCGCCCTCGGCGTCTCGGAGAAGACCGTCAAGACCCACGTCACCAACCTCCTGCGCCGCATCGGCGCCGCCGACCGTACCCAGGCCGCCCTCTGGGCGGTTCGCCACGGTATCGGGTGATCGCGGAACGTGACCGTCTACTGAGTCATGACCGAGCGTGTTCCCATACAGTCGCGCCGTGCCCCGAACACATGACAAGTTCATCATTCCCCTCACCCTCCTCATCGCCCTCGCCCCGGCGGTCTCGGGCTGCTCCCTCTTCGGCGAGCGGACCGAGGCGAACACCCTCGTGACCGGCGACGGCGGCACCGACCCCTGGTGCGCCAGCAGCGACGACGCCTGGCTCATCGACGACGGCGCCGACCTCAAGGGACCGCACTTCGCCCTGTCGATCCTCTGCCACTACCAGGGCGCCGAGATCCCCGAAGACGTCGCCGCCCGCGCCGACGCGCTGGCCGACCTCCCCAAGGCCGCGAACGGCGTGGAGTTCCTGGTCAACCAGATCGCCCACAGCCCCATCTACAAGGCCGAGTTCGAGGACGGCGAGACCGCCGCCTGGATCCAGGTCGGCGACGAGCGGACCGACCTCGACGCCCTGCCGGCCCCCGGCTCGTTCCTGGCGGTCGCCGCCCCCGAAGGCGAGGACGCGGTGCTGTGGGTCGAGGACGACGGCCGCGCCCAGGGCCTCGACCTGCGCACCGGTGAGCGCCACGACCCCGTGGCCGCCTACTACAACGGCGTCGCCGCGGAGTCGGCCAGCCTGAGCGGGTTCAACTACGTCGACTTCGAGGTCACCGACGGCACCGACTCCTGGTTCCTGACCTGCCCCACCCCGTGGGCCGGCGCGACCCGCAACGCCTGGCTCGACGGGCGCGGCTGGGCCGAGGAGGGCCAGGTCTTCATGACCGTGGCGTTCAACTGGTGCCACACGTACACCGAGGTCGCCTGGGTCCTCGACCCGGAGACGGCCGTCACCGTCGACGGGGCGGGGCCGATCGCGTGGGAGGAGGCCGCGACCGGCACCGGCTCCGTGCAGGTCGCGGCGATCTTCTCGGTGCCCGGCGACGCCGCCGAGATCCCCATCGTCTTCACGCCGTTCGGTCATGCGGAATCGGTGGAGACCGGCGAGCCGTGGGCCTTCGTCGAGGACCCCGAGCCCACCGACTGGCTCGCCCGCTTCTAAACACCGGGGACCGGAGCGCCCCCGCTCCGGTCCCGCCGCACCCCTTGGAGCCCTTCATGACACGAATCCGCCCACTCCGCGCGCTCGCGAACGCCGCGGTCGTCCTGACCGTGTCCGCGGCGGTCGGAAACCCGGAGGCCGCCGAGCTGGTGTTCCGGTTCTGACGGGAGTGGTTGCCGCTCAGGCGATCTCGCGGATCAGGGCGCTCAGGATCCGGGCGGTCTTCTCGGGCTGGGTGACGATGGCGAGGTGGTCGGTCGGGAGCTCGGTGACCGGCCATCCCAGCTCGACGGCCTTGGCGGCCTCGCCGTTGTACGCCTCGCTCAGGCGCAGGTACGCGCATGGGCCGGGCGGCCAGTTCGGGGCCTCGGGCGCGATCTCCTCGAAGTAGGCCAAGGGGATACGCGGCAGGCCCGCGATGAAGATCTCGCGCTCCTCGTCGTCGGGGAGCAGACCCTCGATCGCCTCGGGCGGGAACCAGTCGCTCCACTTCGGGAGCACGCCGTCGACGGCGACCTGGCGCAGGTGGTCCCCGAGTTCGGCCGTGGCCGTGGCGAACCAGGCGTGGCCGGGGTGGGGGAGGAGCGCGTCGACGAAGACGGCTGCGGAGGCGCGCGGGACCGCCTCGGCGATCGCCGGGACCAGTTCCCCGGCGCCGCTGTGGGCGACGAGGACCGCCGACTCGTGCGCGGCGTACTCGACGAGCGCGGCGGCGGTCTCGGCGGCGACGGCCGGGTGGTAGGGGCCCTCGTGCGCGAACGCGGGGGCGAGGTCGGGGAGGGCGACGACGTGGCCGAGGGACCGGAGGGCCTCGGCGGTCGGCTCCCAGGCCCGGACTCCGGTCAGGGGGCTGTGCAGCAGTACCAGCAGCGGATCGTCCACGCCTCGATTGTGGTGTGTGAGATCCGGAAGCGCAAGGGCCCCGGGGGCGCCGCCCCCGGGGCCTCACGTGTTAGGGCGTGTCGCGCGCCTCCGCACGGCGACCCGCCGGACCCGCTCCTAGCGGGTGCTAGTTCCCGACCACCGCGGGGTCGCCGCCCTGGCGCACGCCCGTGTCGAGGGCGTCGATCGCGTCGAGTTCGGCGTCGGTGAGGCTGAAGTCGAGGGTCGCCCAGTTCTCGCGGATGCGGTCGGGGGTGACGGACTTCGGGATGACGACGTTGCCGCGCTGGAGGTTCCAGCGCAGCGCCACCTGCGCGGGCGTGCGGTCGTGCGCCTCGGCGGCGGCCTTGACGGCCGGCTCGTCGAAGAGGCCGCCGCCGCGCAGCGCCAGCGGGCCCCACGACTCGGTCGCGATGAGGTGCTCGGCGTGGTAGGCGCGCAGCTCGGGCTGGCTGAAGTACGGGTGCAGCTCGACCTGGTTGAGCTCGGCCGCCGCGCCGGTCTCGGTCTCGATGCGGTCGAGGTGCTCGATCGTGAAGTTCGAGACCCCGGCGGCGCGGATGAGCCCTTCGGCGCGGGCGTCGACCAGCGCCTGCCACGACTCGACGTACTTGCCGACGGCCGGGCGCGGCCAGTGCAGCAGGTACAGGTCGAGGTAGTCGGTGCCCAGGCGCGCGAGGGAGTCCTCCAGGCCCTTGCGGACGTCGTCGTAGCCGTGGTCCCAGACCTTGCTGGTCAGGAACACGTCGCCGCGGTCGAGGCCGGAGGCGGCGAGCGCGCGGCCGACGCCCTCCTCGTTGCCGTAGCCGGTCGCGGTGTCGAGGAGGCGGTAGCCGGTCTCCAGCGCGGTCTCGACCGCCGCCTGGGAGTCGCCGTCCTCGATCTTGAAGGTGCCGAAGCCGAAGCGCGGGATCACGGCACCGCCGGTCAGTGTGATGGACGTGCTCAGTTCGCTCATGCGGGCAAAACTACTCACCCGGCGAGCGATTGCCCAGGCTTTGCCGCCCCGGAAAGTCCGGGTTTTCCCCCTCGGAAAGTCCGGACTTGACGCGATGGAAAGTCACGACCGAGGTCGAGTTCGCGGCCCTGCGCGACGGGCTCGGCGTCAGCGACTCCGTCCTCAGCAAGCAGCTCAAGGCCCTGGAGGACGCCGGGTACCTGACGGTCCGCAAGTCGGCCCTCGAAGGCCGCACCCGCACCTGGGCCGCCCTCACCGACGCCGGGCGCGCCGCCTTCGCCGGCCACGTGGCCGAACTCAAGCGCCTCGCCGAAGGCGTCCCGATCGACTAGCGGCGCCGCGGAGGCACCGGCGAGACGCCGAAGGGCGGCCGGAGCATTCCGGCCGCCCTTCCGCTCACGTCAGCGCTCGCTGCCGCCCGGGTCGATTCCCTGGCGCTCGCCCGTCTCGAGGGCGTCGATCGCCTCCATCTCGTCCTCGGTCAGCGCGAAGTCGAACACGTCGAAGTTCTCGGCGATGCGGCTCGCCTTGGAGGACTTGGGGATCACGATGCACCCGTTCTGGAGGTGCCAGCGGATGACCACCTGCCCCGGGCTCTTCCCGTGGGCCGCGGCCGCCGCGGTGACGGCGTCCTCGGACAGGACCGAGCCGGTGCGCTGGCCCAGCGGCCCCCACGACTCGGTCGCGATGCCGCGCTCGGCCTGCCAGGCGCGCAGCTCCGGCTGGTTGAAGTACGGGTGCAGCTCGACCTGGTTCACCGACGGCCACGCCCCGGTGCCCTCGTGGACCTCCTCGAGGTGCTCGGGCAGGAAGTTCGAGACGCCCGCCGAGCGGATCAGCCCCTCCTCGCGGGCCTTGAGCAGCGCCGCGAAGGTCTCGACGTACAGGCCCTGCTTCGGGGAGGGCCAGTGGATCAGGTACAGGTCGAGGTAGTCGGTGCCCAGGCGCTCCAGCGACGCCTCCAGGGCCGCGCGGACCGCGTCGGCGCCGTGGTGGTCGTTCCACGCCTTCGTGGTCAGGAACACCTCCTCGCGCGGGACGCCCGAGCCGTTCACGGCGCGGCCGACCCCGACCTCGTTGCCGTACATCTCGGCGGTGTCGATGAGCCGGTACCCGGTCGCCAGCGCCGCCTCGACGGCCTCCTGCGCCTCGTCGTCGCCGACCTTGTAGGTCCCGTAGCCGATGCGGGGCATGACCGTGCCGTCGTTGAGCGTCACCGGTTCCCTGAGATCTGTCATGCCCGCGATGGTAGCCGCGCTACGGGCCCTCCCGCAGGGCCTTGCGGTCGGCGTCGACCATGATCCGGGCCAGCTCGTCCCAGTGGACGCGGGCCTTCCAGCCGATCTCGCGCTCGATCTTCGCGGCGTTCCCGACCAGCTCGGGGACCTCCGCGGGGCGCTCGTACCGGTCGTCGTGCTCCACGTGGTCGCGCCAGTCGAGGCCGGCGTGCGCGAACGCGGCCTCGGCGAACTCCCGCACCGTGGCCGCCCGCCCGGTGGCCACGACGTAGTCCACCGGCTCGCGGTGCTGGAGCATGAGCCACATCGCCTCGGTGTACTCGGGCGCGTACCCCCAGTCGCGGACCGCGTCGAGGTTCCCCAGGTAGACCTTCTTCTCCAGGCCCGCCGCGATCCGGGCCACGGCCCGCGTGACCTTGCGGGTCACGAACGTCTCCCCGCGCCGCGGGCTCTCGTGGTTGAACGCGATCCCGTTGACCGCGAACATCCCGTACGACTCCCGGTAGTTCACCGTCGCCCAGTGCGCGTACAGCTTCGCGACCCCGTAGGGGCTGCGCGGGTGGAACGGCGCGCCCTCGTCCTGCGGCGGGGCCGTGGTCCCGAACATCTCCGAGGTCGACGCCTGGTAGATCTTCGCGTCGATCCGGCTGGCGCGCACCGCCTCCAGGAGCCGGATCGCGCCGAGCGCGGTCACGTTCGCGGTGTAGTCGGGCAGGTCGAAGCTCACCCGCACGTGCGACTGCGCGGCCAGGTTGTAGATCTCGTCCGGGACGATGTCGCGGATGAGGTTCACCAGGAGCCCCGCGTCGGTGACGTCGCCCTTGTGGAGGAACAGCCGCCGCCCCGACTCGTGCGGGTCCTGGTACACCGCGTCGAGCCGCGAGGTGTTCGCGATCAGCGACGACGCGTGCCGCACCACCCCGTGCACCGTGTAGCCCTTCGCGAGCAGCAGTTCGGCCAGGTACGAGCCGTCCTGGCCGGTGATGCCGGTGATCAGCGCTGTCTTCACGGGCACGAGTCTAGTTCGTGCCCGGACCGACCCCGACCGTTCAGTGAACGGTCCGCGGCCCGTCACCGGAACGTTTCGTGACGTCTACTCGCAAAAGTCGCGAATTCCCTACGCTGGCCTGCGGCAGCGCTTCCGCTGCGCTCCATCCTCCCCCAAAGGACTGCCAACCATGCAACGACGGAACGTCATGCGAGCCGCGGTCGCCGGCGCCGGATCGGTCGCCCTCGGCTTCACCATGACCCGACCCTCCTTCGCCTACCCCGCGCTCCCCGGAACCAGCCCGTACGGCGCCCTCCAGGCCGCCGACGCGCGCGGGCTCCAGCTCCCCGCCGGGTTCACCTCCCGGATCGTGGCCCGCTCCTCCCAGACCGTGCCCGGCACCTCCTACACCTGGCACAGCGCCCCCGACGGCGGCGCGTGCTTCGCCGACGGGAACGGCTGGATCTACGTCTCCAACTCCGAGGTCTCCTCCGGCGGCGGGGTCGGCGCCCTGCGCTTCGACGCCTCCGGGAACGTCGTCGACGCCTACCGCACCCTCAGCGGCACCCGCACTAACTGCGCCGGCGGGGCCACACCCTGGCACACGTGGCTGTCCTGCGAGGAGGTCGACCGCGGCTACGTCTACGAGACCGACCCCTTCGGCGACGACGCCGCGGTCCGCCGCGACGCCATGGGCCGCTTCAAGCACGAGGCCGCCGCGGCCGACGCCGACCACGGCGTCGTGTACCTGACCGAGGACGTCAGCGACGGCGCCTTCTACCGCTTCCGCCCCGCCACCTGGGGGAACCTCGCCACCGGGACCCTCCAGGTCCTCACCCAGACCGGCTCGGCGCTCGCGTGGGCCACCGTGCCCGACCCGGACGGCTCGCCGACCGCCACCCGCAACCAGGTGGCGAACACCAAGCGCTTCAACGGCGGCGAGGGCTGCTACTACACCGACGGCATCTGCTTCTTCACCACCAAGGGCGACAACAAGGTCTGGGCCTACGACGCCGACGCCAACACCCTCGCCACCGTCTACGACGACAACGTCTCCGGCGCCCCGCTCACCGGGGTCGACAACATCACCGGCGCCTCCGGCAGCGGCGACCTGTTCGTGGCCGAGGACGGCGGCAACATGGAGATCTGCATCATCACCCCCGACGACGTCGTGGCCCCGTTCCTGCGCATCACCGGCCAGAGCGGCTCCGAGATCACCGGCCCCGCCTTCAACCCCGCCGGGAACCGCCTCTACTTCTCGTCGCAGCGCGGGACCAGCGGCTCCAGCAGCGGCGGCATCACCTACGAGGTCACCGGGCCCTTCCGGGGGCTCTGATCCCCACGGGGCCGCGCGGGCGACTTCGCGCGGCCCCGCCGGGGCCCCGCCACCGCTACGATCGTGGGAACCGCCACGGACTGCCACTACCACGAAGCCGGTGACCGCCCTTGCCTCTCATCACAGTGGACCTCGCGATCGTCGGCGCGGGCCCGACGGGCCTCTTCGCCGCCTACTACGCCGGCTTCCGCGGCCTGCGCACCGCCGTCATCGACACCCTTCCCGAGGCCGGCGGCCAGATCACCGCCATGTACCCCGAGAAGCAGATCTACGACGTCGCCGGGTTCCCCGCGATCAAGGGCCGCGACCTCGTCGCGAACCTCCTGCGCCAGGCCGCGCCCTTCGCGCCGGTCTACCTCCTCGGCCACCAGGCCCAGAAGCTCGAGCACGCTGACGGCCTGCCCGTCATCGGCCTCTCCGGCGACGTCACCGTGGCCGCGAAAGCGCTGCTCGTGACCGGCGGCCTCGGCAGCTTCTCGCCCCGCCCGCTCCCCGCGGCCGACGGGTTCCGCGGGGCCGGGATCGTCTACTTCGTCCCCGAACTCGCCGCCCACGCCGGGCAGGACGTGGTCATCGTCGGCGGCGGCGACTCCGCCTTCGACTGGGCCCTCGCGCTCCACGGGGTCGCCCGCAGCACCGTGATCGTCCACCGCCGCGAGCGGTTCCGCGCCCACGCCGCCACCATCGAGCGCGTGCGCGCCCTCGGGGTCCCGATCATCGTGAACGCGCAGGTCACCGCCATCCACGGCACCGCGTTCGTCGACGGCGTCGCGCTCGAAGTGAAGGACGAGGGCCCGCGGGAGCTGCCCGCCGACGCCGTCGTGGCCGCCCTCGGGTTCACCGCCGACCTCGGCCCGCTGGGGGAGTGGGGCCTGGACCTCGACCACCGCACGATCGCGGTCGACTCGACCATGGCCGCGAGCCTCCCGCGCACCTACGCCGCGGGCGACATCGCGTCGTACCCCGGCAAGGTCAAGCTCATCGCCACCGGCTTCGGCGAGGCCGCCACGGCCGTCAACAACGCCGCCGTCGCGATCGACCCCGCCGCGCACCTCTTCCCGGGACACTCCAGCGAGAACCCGTAACACGTTGCGGCACAAGGGAATCCACTGTTCTCCGGGGTCCTGATATGACTTACTGACGGGTATGTCGCTTTGGGCTCCAGGCGCAGTCATACTATGCGGGAATGCTTGCCATGACCGTGTCCGGCGGGAGCCTCACCGCCGCCCAGGTGCCCGAACCCGCGCCCGGCCCCGATGAGGTCCTCATCGAGGTCGCCGCCGCCGGCGTCAACCGCGCCGACCTCCTCCAGGTCTCCGGCCACTACCCGCCCCCGCAGGGCGCGCCCGCCTGGCCCGGCCTGGAGGTCTCCGGAACCATCGTCGACGTCGGCAGCGCCGACAACGCCACCCTCCTCGGCGCCGAGGTCTGCGCCCTCCTCCCCGGCGGCGGCTACGCCCAGTTCGCCACCGTGGACGCCGGGCTCGTGCTGCCCGTCCCCGAGCACGTCGACCTCGTCGACGCCGCCGGCCTGCCCGAGGCCGCCGCCACCGTCTACTCCAACCTCGGCTACCTCCTCGGCGAGGACGCGTCCCGCAAGCGCCGCGTCCTCGTGCACGGCGGCTCCGGCGGGGTCGGCAGCTTCGCCGTGCAGTTCGCGCGCCAGCTCGCCGGCGCCGAGACCTGGACCACCGCCCGCGGCGAGTTCGCCAAGCGGCTCGAAGCCCTCGGCGCCGACCGGGTCGTGGACTACCGCAGCGAGGACTTCGCCGCCCTCGCGCAGGAGGCCGGCGGCGCCGACGCGATCCTCGACGTCATCGGCGCGGCCTACTTCGAGCCCAACCTCAAGGCCCTCGCCCAGGACGGCCGCCTCGCCATCATCGGCCTCCAGCAGGGGAACGCCGCCCAGATCCACCTCGGCGGCCTCCTCGCCAAGCGCGCCACGATCACCGGCACCACGCTCCGCGCCCGCCCCCTGGAGCAGCGCCGCCAGATCCTCGCCGAGGTCTTCGAACGCGTCTGGCCCGCCCTCGACACCGGCGACATCAAGCCCGTCGTCACCACCCGCCTCCCCCTCGGCGACGCCGCCGAAGCCCACCGCCTCATGGGCGCCGGCGGCCACTTCGGCAAGATCGTCCTCACCGCGAAATAGTCCGGATCTGCCAGCATCTTTGGCCCAGTAGGATCGCGCTTGAAGAGCAAAGCGCCAGCGCGATCCTACTGGGCAGAGGATGTTTTCGCAGCTCAGGGCCTTATTGCTCTACTTCTCGCAGCAGCCGTGGCAGCAGTCCGCTCCCGCGCACTCGCACGCGTCGTCGTTGCAGCAGTTGCAGCACTCGTCGCTCATTCGCACCCACCTCCCACTTCCGCTCCGGGTCATGGACCGACCGTAGACCCCGGTGCCGGGACCGGGGCCGAGTCCTGCCCGCGAGTACTTCCTGACACGCCTCACCCGCCGGTAATGGGCTCGATCGGCTCCCCGGCCGACGACTACCATGGACCCGAACGTCAAGCGCCGGCCGCTCGACCGGCCCATTCCATGAGGAGAACCGTGGCTTCCGCAGCACCGAATCAGAGTCCAGGCGTCGTCGAACCCCTCTGGGTGACGGCTGGCACTACCGGTGCCGACGCGGTCGCCGAGGCCGGCCTCCCCGTCGCGGGACCGCACGCGATCGTCGTCCTCCGCGACGCCGAGGGACAGCTGCGGGACCTCTCGTGGGCCCCCGACGCCGACCAGAAGGTCGAGCCCGTCCCGCTGAACAGTCCCGACGGGCTCAACGTGCTGCGCCACTCGGCCGCGCACGTCATGGCCCAGGCCGTCCAGGAGCTCAAGGAGGCCAAGCTCGGCATCGGCCCGCCGATCACCGACGGGTTCTACTACGACTTCGACGTCGCCGAGCCGTTCAACCCCGACGACCTCAAGGCCGTCGAGAAGCGCATGCTCCAGATCATCAAGCAGGGGCAGACCTTCCACCGCCGCAAGTACGCGTCCCTCGACGAGGCCCGCGCCGAACTCGCGAACGAGCCCTACAAGCTCGAACTCATCGAGACCAAGGGCGAGGGCACCGACGCCGACGAGGTCATGGAGGTCGGCGGCGGCGAGCTCACCGCCTACGACAACCGCGACCGCACCGGCGAGAAGGTCTGGTCCGACCTCTGCCGCGGCCCGCACCTGCCCTCCACCAAGCTCATCGGCGCGGTCAAGCTCATGCGCTCGGCCGCCGCGTACTGGATGGGCTCGGAGAAGAACCCGCAGCTCCAGCGCATCTACGGCACCGCGTGGCCCACCGTCCAGGAGCAGAAGGACTACCTCGCGCGCCTCGCCGAGGCCGAGAAGCGCGACCACCGCAAGCTCGGGCAGCAGCTCGACCTGTTCTCGTTCCCCGACCAGCTCGGCTCCGGCCTCGCGGTGTTCCACCCCAAGGGCGGCATCATCCGGTACGAGATGGAGTCCTACCTGCGCGAACGCCAGAAGCAGGCCGGGTACGAGCTCGTCAACACCCCGCACATCTCCAAAGAGGCCCTGTTCCACACCTCGGGCCACCTGCCGCACTACAGCGACGGCATGTTCCCGCCCATGGAGTTCGAGGGCGCGAACTACTACCTCAAGGCCATGAACTGCCCGATGCACAACCTGATCTTCCAGTCGCGGGGGCGCTCCTACCGGGAGCTGCCGCTGCGCCTGTCGGAGTTCGGGTCGGTGTACCGCTACGAGAAGTCCGGCGTCGTCCACGGCCTCACCCGCGTCCGCGGCATGACCCAGGACGACGCGCACATCTACTGCACCCAGGAGCAGGCGCCCGGCGAGATCAAGAGCCTCCTGGAGTTCGTGCTCCAGCTCCTGCGCGACTACGGCCTCGACGACTTCTACCTGGAGCTGTCGACCAAGGGCGACTCCGACAAGTTCATCGGCGACGACGAGCAGTGGGAGACCGCCACCGCGACCCTCCGCGAGGTCGCCGAGGCCTCGGGCCTCGACCTGGTCCCCGACCCGGGCGGCGCGGCCTTCTACGGCCCCAAGATCTCCGTCCAGGCCAAGGACGCGATCGGCCGCACCTGGCAGATGTCGACCATCCAGCTCGACTTCAACCAGCCCGCGCGCTTCGGCCTGGAGTACTCGGCGGCCGACGGCACCCGCAAGCAGCCGGTCATGATCCACCGCGCCCTCTTCGGTTCGATCGAGCGCTTCTTCGGCGTGCTCACCGAGCACTACGCGGGCGCGTTCCCGGCCTGGCTCGCGCCGGTCCAGGCCGTGGGCATCCCGGTCCGCGACGAGAACGCCGACTACCTGGAGGCGTTCTTCGGCCGCCTGCGCGCCGAAGGGATCCGCGCGGAGGTCGACCACTCGGACGACCGCATGCAGAAGAAGGTCCGCAACGCGCAGCTCCAGAAGATCCCGTTCATGGTCATCGCCGGCGACGACGACCAGAACGCCGGGACCGTGTCCTTCCGCTACCGCGACGGCTCCCAGCGCAACGGCGTCCCCGCCGACGAGGCGATCGCCCACGTCGCCGAGGTCATCGCCTCGCGCGTGAACGTCGGCCCCTCGGCCGCCGAATAAGCGAGGACGGGGCGCCGCCGATCGCTCGGCGGCGCCCCGCTCAGTCCGTGGACGCCGCCAGGAACGCCGCCGCCGCGGCGTTCGCCAGACCGAACGCGGTCGCCAGGCCGGCCGGCCCGGACACGTTGTAGCCCACGATGACCGCCGCCGCGGCCAGCGCGAGGCACAGCACCGAGCTGAACATCTGGACCCCACGGAGCGAGACCACGTCGTCGAGGAAGACCAGGCCCCAGAGGACGACGAAGACGGCCGCCACCGCCGCGAGCGTCCCGACGACCCCGCCGATCCAGCCGGTCGACAGGAAGTCCCAGACCCGCGGCTCCGTCCACGCCGCGAGCCGCCCGTACGCGAGCGCCGACCACCACGTGAACAGCGCGACCCCGCCCGCGGTGATGAGCAGGATGAACGTGTCGCCGAACTGGTCGCCGATGCGGTACATGCTGTTCGAGACGTGCTCCACCGCCACGATGTAGGCGATCACCGCGAGATTCAGCAGCAGTGCGATGGGGATCGCGGCGTCGCCCCACCCGTCGAGGCGGCCCCAGACCACCGCGCCGCCCACCGCCAGGTAGGCGACCGTGAGCCACGGGCACACGTGGTCGCGCGGGCGCTCCTCGACGACGTACACATAGGTCACGACCACGAGGTACAGGCCCGCGAGCAGGCAGAGCGTGCCGGTGACCCCCGCGACCCAGCCGCCGGGCACCCACGGCCACGAATGCGCGTCGAGCCATCCCGCGAAGCCGTGGTAGACCCACAGGCCCGCCTGCACGAACCCGCCGAGGGCCGCCACGCTGCCGAGCATGGCCCACGAGATCTTCCCGGTGTCCCAGTGGTTCCGGGGAGCGCGCGCGTGCCGGCGCCGACCGAAGTCGAAGTCGCCCAGGTGGTCCTCGAAGGGCGGCGCCTCGGCCGCGGTCGGCAGCGCCGCTGTGGAGAGCGGCACGGTCGCGTGCGTCGCGGTCGCCTCGTCCGCGTCCGGCTCGGCGGCCGGCTCCTCCACCGCCGTCCCGGCCTCGTTCAACAGGTCCTTGGCGTGCAGCGCGGCGCCCAGCGCCACCGCGAGCTCGGGTTCGGCGACCTTGACGATCCGGTCGGAGTGGTCCTGGAGGAGCTTCGCGATGAGCTTGAGGCGGGTGCTGCCGCCGACGGGCACCACCTGGCCGACGTCGTCCCACGTGAGGTCCGCCGAGCGCAGCAGCTCCTCGCACGCGGCGATCGTGTCGTCCAGCATCGGGCCGATCGCGCCGTCCAGGGTCTCCTGGTCGACCTCGACCGGGTCGCCCGCGGGCAGGTGCAGGGTCGTGGACGCCACCACCGACAGCGCCCGCTTGGCGCTCTCGCACTCGTCGCGGAAGTTGAGGAACCGGCGGGTGCCGTCGTCGTCGTCCGGGTCGGCCTGGAGCCACGCCCGCTGCGGCGGGTCGCGCTCCAGCGCGACCATCTGCATCAGCGCGGTCGTGAAGTCGACCCCGCCCACGTCCGGGCGCCCGCCCGGCTGGCCCACGACCGTGTAGCCCTCCCCGGTGCTCCCGTGCGCGAGCGCGCAGTCGAAGGTGCCGCCGCCGAGGTCGTACACCAGCGCGTACCGCTCCCCGAGGATGAGGTCCTTGTCGAACGCGTACCGCAGGGCCGCGACGGGCTCGGGCAGCAGCACCACGGTCGCGGGGTCGAACCCGGCCGCCTCGGCGGCGTCCCGCATCCGGTTGCGCTGCACCTCGTCCCAGGAGGCCGGGACGGTGATGACGACCCGCTTGGCCGGGCCGGGGATGCGGTCGAGGGCGCACTTGCGCAGGTGCGCGAGGAGGGCCGTCACCAGCTCGTCGGTGCGCACGGTCCGGTCGCCGAGCTGCGCGGGCACCGTGGAGCGGAACTCGCGCTTGAACTGGGACCGGAAGGCGCTCAGGCGCAGCCGGCCCAGGCGCTCGGCCGTGGTCCCCACGACCAGGCGCCCGTCCTCGGTCATGAGAGCGCACGAGGGGAACGTGTAGGAGGACTGCGCCGACTCCGGATCGGAGATCCGGGTGACGTTGCCCTCGGCGTCGACGACGATGATCGCCGAGGTCGAGGTGCCGAAGTCGATGCCGTAGCCGATGTCCATGGGCGGGGTCGCTCCTGTCTGGGGCGGGTCAGAGCCGGGTCAGGCGGTCGTGGAGGGCGGTCAGGCGGTCGCCGAGGAGCCGGTACTCCTCGGTGCGGCGGCGCAGGTCCGCGAGGTGCCGTTCGAGGTCCCTGGCGTCGCGGTCGGAGGACGCCTCGAGCCGCCGCACCGACGCCTCCAGGCTCACCAGCGACCGCTCCACCTCGGACTCCACGCGGTCCTCCAGGTGCGCGCGCTGCTGCTTCACCGCGGCGTCGAAGCGGCGGCCGATCTCCAGGATCTCCCGGTCCAGCGCCGGCACCACGTACCGGACCATGCGCTTGACCTGGAGCGTGCGCCGCTCGCCGCGGTCCTCCTGGATCTGCTCGGTCGCGCCGCTGACGAACCCGATGATGTTGAACAGCAGGCCGCCGACGACGCCGCCGATCACCGACCCGGCCCCCGGCGCGAACAGCGAGGTCACCAGCGCCCCGATGGTGGCCCCGAACGCCCCCGCGGCCATCGAGGACTCGAACCCGGTGCGCAGCCACCCGAGGTTGCGCTTGCGGCCGAGCACGTCCCCGGGGACGGCGATCGCGGGCAGGTACCGCTCATGCCCGGCCCCGCTCACCATGAGCGGCACCGCGATCCGCTCGGCGATCTCGGCGGCGGCGCGGCTGGTCCGCTCGATCATCGCGGCCTCGACCTCGTCGACGATCGCCCCGATCTCAGTGCACACCTGCCCGAGGAGCTGCCGCGCGTCGGACCCGCCCGCGGGGTTCTCGGCCTGGGCCTTGAAGTCCCGCTTCGCGTCCTGGCAGCGCCGGTCGAGGTCGACGCGCAGCTCCCGCTCGATCTCGGCGACGCGCCGGCCGAGGTCGGCCCGCCAGGACGCGTCGGGTCCGCGCAGCTCGGCGGCGCGGGCCCGCTCCCTCGCGATGTGCGCCAGCGTCTCGCCGAGGTCGGTGCCCGGCCCCATCCCCGCGAACTCGTTCACCACCGGCGCCGACGACTCGCGTACGACCGCGGTGATCTCCCCGAGCGCGCGTTCGATCCGCGGCGCGATGCAGGTCGCGGCCAGGCCGTTCCACAGCTCCCGTTCGAGTTCGGCGAAGCCCGACCCGCCGTCCTCGCGGCCCTCGGCGAGCTCGGCCTCGCGCTCGACCGCCGAGACCGCGACGACCCGGACCTGCCCCTCGGGGAGGTCGAGCGCGCCGCCGATCCGCTCGGCGATGTCGGCGACGGCGCCCGCGGCGTCGTAGATCCGGTCGGCCTTCGTCGCCGCCACCAGCACGGTCGGGCAGGACCGCTCGGCGCGCCGCAGGAACTCCAGCTCCGGTTTCGACAGGGGGTCGATCACGTTGCACACGAACAGGATTCCGTCGGTGCGCGGCAGCAGCGCGTTGGTGATCGCGGTGTGCTCGGGGTAGAGCGTCCCGATCCCGGGCGTGTCGACCAGGACCAGGCCGCGGCGCAGCAGCGGGGACGGGACGGCGACGTCGAGGGACCGCACGCGCTCGCGGTTGCGCGGGTTCCCGTGCTGCGAGCCGTACCTGGCGAGGGCGGCGAACGGGACGGGCTGCTCGACGGGGCGCCCGTCCTCCTCCTCGATGCGGACCGCGGCCTTCGCCTCGGCGCCCCAGCGGACCGTCGCGATCGCGGAGGTGGTCGCGCGGATGCCCACGGGCAGCAGGTCGGGGCGGCCGATGAGGGCGTTGACGAGGCTCGACTTGCCGCGGCTGTACTCACCGCAGACGGTCACGGTGTACACGTCGGAGGCGAGGCGGGACCGGCTCTCGCGCAGGCGGATCGCGGAGGCGTCGGCGAGGTCGGCGCCCGCGACGCGGGCGACCTCCTCGTACAGGTCGAGGATCTCGCGGCGCAGGGCCGCGACCGAGCCGTAGACGCTCACCGGGCCTCCTCGACGTAGGCGACGACCTGCTGGGGCCGCACGAGCAGGCCGTTCCAGCGCACCCCGGGCCGCAGGGTCCGGGCCACGTGGTGGACCAGGGCCGGGTCGCCGGTGGGCGTGGTGGTGATGACCTCGTGCTGGGGGGTGCGGACCGGCCCGTCCTCGGTGACCAGGCCCGCCCCGGCCTGGGCCAGCAGCTCGGCGACGTCGCGGCGCATCCGCTCGACCTCCCGCGACGGCCCTCCCTCCTGCCCGGCGGCCACCTCCAGCCAGTCGTAGGTCCTCACCAGCGACAGCACGATCGCGGGCGGCCGCTCCTCGGGTACCGCCGCGGGCGCCTCGGGCGCCGCGACGGGCGGCAGCGAATCGAGGACCGCGAGTGCGAACTCCAGTTCGGCGACCTCGTCCACGTCCCGGTCCGACAGCCCCGACCTGTCCCCGCCCACGCCGTAGAGCTGCGCGATCCGGTACGCGAGCTGCGCGGTCAGGCGGCGGCGCCGCCGCGCGCGCCGTCCGCCGCGCAGCCGCAGGAGGTCCCTCATCATCGTCACTCCTTGATGTCCAGCAGCGATTGCGCCTGCCTGATGCGGTGGAGGATGCGCCAGTAGCTGTTGCGGATGATCCGCGCGACGTGGCGGGCGCGGCCCGGCAGCGACGCGCCCTCGCACTGGCGCGACCAGTAGTCGCCGCGTTCGACCGCGAGCCGCTCCAGTTCCGGCAGCGGCGTGTCGGCGCCGCGGCCCAGCCGCTGCTCGCACCGGGTGCCGTACTCGCCGGTGACGCGCAGGATCTCCTCGCGCTCGGCCTCGGTGAACCCGAGGTCCCCGGCGTAGAACGCGGCCAGGGCGTTCAGCTCGTCGAGGCTGGAGTCCTCGAACTCCAGCTCGTTGAGCTTGCGCTCGACCAGTTCCAGGATCGCGAGCTCGGCCCGCTCGGCGCCCGATTTCGCGGCGGCCACGGCCCGGCGTACCCGGTGCAGTCCCGAGTGGAGCTTGATGAACGCGGCCCGGTTCCCGAAGTGCCGGGCGAGTTTCGCGTTGAGCCCGTCGACGCCGCTGATCTCGCGCAGGTGCGCCCGCAGCGCCGCCGCGCCGGCCTCCGGGTGCGCGGCGAGGAACCGGCAGGCCCGGTACAGGCCCCACGGCTGCAGCGACTCGTACAGGTCCAGGCGCACCGCGGCGGGCACCTCCGGGGCGAAGTCGGCGCCGTCGACGAACCTGCGGCCCGAGCGCAGCCGCCCCGCGAGCTCGACCGGGTCGGCCTTCGCGAGGGCCCGCAGGCCCGCCACGGACTCCGGGGTGAGCCGGGCCGCGCCGTGCGCCGCGACGGCCGCGACCGCGACCATGTCGAAGAAGTACCGCGAGAGCTGCGGCACCGCGTGGCGGCTGCCCGAGACCTGCCGCATCTGCTCCAGCGGGTCGGCCTCGGGGAGCCCGGGGCGCCAGTGCATGTCGCACTTGGCGTACACCCCGATCGCGAAGACCGGCGTCACCTTCCCGGGGGTCTTCTCGGCGAACCGCTCGACCAGCGCGAAGTCCTCCTCGTGGACCTCGCTGTCGATGAGGAACACGAGCGCGTCGGCGGCGAGCAGAGCCGACTCGCTGTCGCGGTGGGACCGCAGCCCGAGGGCGTCCTCGGTGGCGGTGCCGTCCTCCTCGTACACGCTCGCGAGCCCGGGCGTGTCCAGGAGCCGGAACGACTTCAGGAACTCCGAGGGCACGCCGTACTCGACGCGGGCCACGCCCGGCGCGGGGTGCGCGCCGCCGCGGTCGCGGACCGTCAGCCGGTGCAGGTCCTCGGGGCGCCCGCGCACGGCGGCGCCGTCCTCGTACCTGACGGTGACCGCGGGCGCGGGCGCGTACGACAGCTCGGTCACCACCGACGTGGTCTCGCCGCGCCCCACCGCCACCTCGTCGCGGTCGATCATGGCGTTGACCAAGGTGGACTTGCCGCGGCTGGCCTGGCCCGCGATGGCCACGCGCAGCGGCTGGCCGAGCCGTTCGCGGGCGGCGGCGAGCGCGTCGTGGAGCGCGGCGAGGCGCGGCTGGCCGCGCGTCAGCCGCAGGCACTCGCCGAAGGCGGCCTGGGCGCGGGTGGGGCGGTCGGGTTCGGGCGGGGGGAGTACCGGCACACGTGCCTCCACGAGGGATGGGAACGGCCGTGAACCCACATTATGGCGCGGCGGTGCACGTCGCGGGGCCCGCGTTCACCCTCCCGTGCAAGGCGCTCAGTCGCGGCCGGTCTCGCCGAGCCAGCGCGCCAGGCGCCCGGCCCGCGCGAGCGCGGTGAGGCGCTGCTCGGTCGCCTCGCGCAGCTTCGGGGTCGTCACCACGATGAGCTGGTCGCCCGAGCGCAGCCGATCGGCCTTGGCGGGCACGAACAGGCGGTCGCCGCGCACCACGCCCGCGATGGCGCTCCCCTCGGGGAGCCGCAGCTCGAAGATGCGGATGCCCGCGAGCCCCGACCCCTTCGGGACGGTGATCGTCAGGACCTCGCCGTCGACGGCGTCCAAGGGGGCCGTCTCGATGTCGACCTCCTGCACCGCCCCGGCGCGCGCCAGCCCCAGCCGCTTCGCCACCCACGGCAGCGTCGGCCCCTGGAGCAGCGTGAACACCACCACGAGGATGAACACCAGGTCCCACAGCGACTGCGAGCCCGGCAGGTGCTCCGAGCGCGGGATGGTCGCCAGGACGATCGGCACCGCCCCCCGCAGGCCCGCCCACGACAAGAGCGTCTTCTCCTTGGCGGAGAACCGGAACGGGATCAGGCTCACCCACACCGACACCGGCCGCGCCACCAGCGTCAGCACCGCGCCGAGGATGAGCGCCGGCACGAGCATGTGCACGAGGTTGTCCGGGGACGCCAGCAGCCCGAGCATGACGAACATGCCGAGCTGCGCCACCCAGCCGAGCCCGCTCGCGAACGACTGCGTCGCCGCCCGGTGCGGCAGGTGCGAGTTCCCCAGCACCAGCGCCGCCAGGTACGCCGCGATGAACCCCGACGCGTGCAGCGACCCCGCCGCCGCGAACGCCGCCATGCCGAGGCTGAACACCGCCATCGGGTACAGGCCCGACACCGGCAGCGCGAGCCGCCGCAGCAGCCACGCCCCGCCCGCGCCCACCGCCAGGCCGATCACCGACCCCGCCGCCAGCTCCCACACCAGCAGCCCGACCAGCTCCCACGTGCTCGGCAGGCCCTCGGCCGCCGAGAACGCGATCACCAGGATCACCGCGGGCGCGTCGTTGCACCCCGACTCCGCCTCCAGGGTCCCGCTGAGCCGCTTGGGAAGCCCCACCCCGCGCAGCTCCGAGAACACCGCCGCCGCGTCCGTCGACGCCACCACCGCGCCGATGACCAGCGACGTCTGCCACGCGAACCCGAGCAGGTAGTGCGCCCCCAGCGCCGTCACCGTCACCGAGACTCCGACGCCGACCGTCGCGAGCATCGACGCGGGCGCCAGCTGCCCCGAGATCGCCCGCCACCGCGTCGACAGCCCGCCCTCGATGAGGATGAGCGCCAGCGCGAACGTCCCCAGCACCTGCGCCAGCTCGAAGTCCTTGAACACCACGCCGACCCCGTCGGCGCCGAGGACCATCCCGGCCGCCAGGAACACCAGCAGCGCCGGCAGCCCCAGCCGGTGCGTCGCCCGGATCGCGGCGATGGAGACGAGCACGGTGACGCAGCCGATGAGCACGACGAGGTACAGCTGGGGCAACGTCACGTCCGGAGCTTAACCGAGCGACGGTACCCGGGGGATTTCGTCGCGTTACCGGTTCCCGTCCGCGTGGCCTAGGATCGTCCCGTGGAAGAGCGCGAAGACGAGGGCGTCGGGGTCCCCGACGGGTACCAGCGGCTGTGGACGCCGCACCGCATGGCCTACGTCCAGGGGGAGGGCAAGCCCACCGGCGACGACGCCGACATCGAGGGCTGCCCGTTCTGCGAGATCCCCAAGCTCGACGACCGCGAAGGGAACATCGTCGCCCGCGGCCAGGCCATGTTCGTGGTCCTCAACAAGTACCCCTACAACTCCGGGCACCTCATGGTCGTCCCCTTCCGCCACGTCCCCGACTACACCGACCTCGATACCGACGAGATCCTGGAGATGGGCCTGCTCACCCAGCGGGCCATGGCCGTCCTGCGCTCCGCGCTCGGCGCCCACGGGTTCAACATCGGCATGAACCAGGGCCAGGTCGCGGGCGCCGGCATCGCCGGGCACCTCCACCAGCACGTCGTCCCGCGCTGGGGCGGGGACGCGAACTTCATGCCGATCATCGGCCGCACCAAGACCCTCCCGCAGTACCTCGCGGACACCCGCGACCAACTCGCGGCCGCATGGGAGCGGGTGTGACCGCCCCTGCACCATTAGAGTCAGGGACATGGACCCGCGCCGGCCGGCCGGCGCGGGCGCCGCACCCACCTCGCCCGAACACCCACTTGGGCGCTGCCGAGAAACCAGGAGACCATGGCGAAGTTCCTTCGTACCTCCGGCCGAGCGGGCGTACGCCGCTACGTCGACGCCGCCGCGAGGCTCCTCATCCGCGTCGGCGTGTCCGCCAACGCCGTCACCGTCACCGGGACCGCCCTCGTGGTCGCCGCCTCCGCCCTGCTGCTCTCGCAGGGCCACCTGCTCGCCGGGCTCATCGTCGTCGCGCTGTCCGTCCTCACCGACATGCTCGACGGCGCCATCGCCCGCGTCAAGGGCACCACCAGCCGCTTCGGCGCCCTCCTCGACTCCACCTGCGACCGCCTCGCCGACGGCGCGATCTTCGCCGGCCTCGCCTACTTCCTCCTCACCGAGGACCGCCACCTCGGCGCCGCGCTCGCCCTGACCGCGCTCGTCGCCGGGCAGCTCGTGTCCTACGTCAAGGCCGCCGCCGGGAGCCTCGGCGCCCGCGTCGACGTCGGCATCGCCGAACGCCCCGAACGCCTCATCATCGCGGGCCTGACGGTCCTGGTCGAAGTCCTCGGCGTCCCCTACGCGCTCGAATCCGGCCTCGGCCTGCTCGCCGTCCTCTCGACCATCACCGTCGGGCAGCGGTTCGCGCAGGCCCGCGCGGTGATCGCCCGCGAGGAGCACGTCGATGCCTGAGCGCCTGACCGAGCTCGCCTACCTGGCGGCCTGGCGCGGCGTGCGGCTCCTCCCCGAGTCCACCGCGTACGCCCTCAGCAGGCGCTTCGCCGACCGGGCCGCCCGCAGGAACGGCCGCGGCGTGCGCCAGCTCCGCCGCAACCTCGCCCGCGTCGTCGGCGGCGAACCCGACGAGGCCCTGGTCCGCCAGGCCATGCGCTCCTACGCCCGCTACTGGATCGAGGCGTTCCGCCTCCCCTCCATGGACGACGCGCACCTGCGGCGCCGCTTCGAGATGCAGGGCTGGGACCCCGTCCACGCGCGCTCCCGCCAGGGCCTGGGCTCCGTCGTCGCCCTGCCCCACTGCGGCAACTGGGACCTCGCCGGCGCCTGGGTCTCGCGCATCGCCGGCGACCCGGTGACCACGGTCGCCGAGCGTCTCAAGCCCGAAGGGGTCTACCGGCGGTTCCTGGAGTACCGCGAAGCCCTCGGCATGCACATCATCCCCACCTCCGGAGGCGACCGCAATCCCCAAGCGGCCCTTGGCGAAGCACTGAACGCCGGGCATGTGGCCGCGCTCGTCGCCGACCGCGACCTCGGCCGCACCGGCACCGAAGTGAAGTTCTTCGGCGAGGCCGCCACCTTCCCCTCCGGCCCCGCCCTCCTCGCGATCCGCAACCGCGTCGACCTCTTCACCGCCGCCATCCACTACGAGGACGACCGCGCCGTCTGCCGCATCTCCGGACCCGTCGACACCGGCACCGGGACCCTCCGCGAACGCCTCGCCTCCACCACCCAGCGCGTCGCCGACGCGTTCGAGGAGGGCATCCGCGCCCACCCCGCCGACTGGCACATGCTCCAGCGGTTCTGGACCGCCGACTTCGCACCGGAGTCCTGATGGGCGACCTGCGCATCGGGATCGTCTCCCCCTACTCCTTCGACGTCCCCGGCGGCGTCCAGTTCCACATCCGCGACCTCGCCGAGACCCTCATCGACGCCGGCCACGACGTCTCCGTCCTCGCCCCCGCCACCGAGACCGAGGGCCTGCCCGACTTCGTCGTCTCCGGCGGCAAGGCCGTCGCCGTCCCCTACAACGGCTCCATCGCCCGCCTCGCCTTCGGCCCCCTCTCCGCCGCACGCGTCCGCAAGTGGTGCAACGAAGGCGGCTTCGACGTCATCCACGTCCACGAACCGCTCACCCCGAGCCTGTCGTGCCTCGCCGTCCTCAACGCCCGCTGCCCCGTCGTCGCCACCTTCCACACCGCCATGACCCGCTCCCGCATGCTCGCCGCCGGCAAGCACATGGCCCAGCTCGTCCTCGAGAACCTCTCCGCCCGCATCGCCGTCAGCGCCTACGCCCGCAAGGTCCAGGTCGAGCACCTCGGCGGCGGCGCCGTCGAGATCCCCAACGGCGTCCCCGTCGCCTTCTACCGCAAGGCCGCCCCCCTCGCCGACAAGCCCGACGGCCCCACCATCGGCTTCATGGGCCGCTTCACCGAACCCCGTAAAGGGTTCCCCATCCTCCGCGACGCCTTCGCCCGCCTCGCCGCCGACCGCCCCGACCTCCACCTCCTCGTCGTCGGCCGCGGCGACCCCGAGGCCGCCACCGCCGGCCTCGACCCCGACACCGCCTCCCGCATCCGCTTCCTCGGCGCCGTCTCCGACGAGGAGAAGGCCTCCATGCTCGCCGGCGTCGACCTCTACGTCGCCCCCAACACCGGCGGCGAGTCCTTCGGCATGATCCTCACCGAGGCCATGGCCGCCGGCACCTGCGTCCTCGCCAGCGACATCGAGGCGTTCCGCTCCGTCCTCGACGACGGCCGCGCGGGGGAGCTGTTCACCATGGGCGACGCCGCCGACCTCGCCGCCCGCGCCGGACGCCTCCTCGACGAACCGGAACGGCGCACCGCCTACACCGAACGCGCCAACGAATGGGTCAGGCGCTACGACTGGCCCGAGGTCGCCGCCCGCCTCCTGGAGGTCTACCGGGCCGCCATCGAGGCCGGCGCCGAACGCCGCTGAGCGGGCGCGGCCGGAAACCCGGCCCCGCCCGTATGCCCGTACGATGATCCCGATGTGGTGGCTGGCGGTGATCGTGGCGATCGCGGCCGTCGCGGGCGCCTACGCGACCTGGACGGCCGCGCGGGTCGAACGACTCCACCGCCGCGCCCGCGCCGCCGAGACCGCCCTCATCGCCAAACTCGACGACCGCGCCGAGACCGTCCTCAAGTTCGTCGGCAACCCCGGCTTCGAAGAGGTCGTCGCCCTCGCCCTCTCCGTGGTCGCCGTCCCCGCCTCCACCCAGCGTCAGCGCGAACTGCGCGAGTACGCCGAGAACGACCTCACCCACGCCCTGCGCGAACTCTCCCGCAACCCGCTGTGGACCGACGACCTCGAATCGGCCAACCGCCGGGTCGCGCTGGCCCGCCAGATCCACACCGACTTCGTGCGCGACGCCGTCGCCTCCCGGTCGCTGCGGGTCGCGGTCCTGCTGCGGCTGCGCCACCGCCTGCCGCGCCCGGAGTACTGGGACATCGACGACCCCGTGCAGTGACCGCTCACCCCCGGCCGGTTTGTATCAACGGGCCTGTGAGGTCCGTCGCGGCGTAGAATCGGCCAGGTCAGCACCCCTAGAGCCGCGACGTACCCAGATGGAGCCGGTGACCGTGTCAGAGACCCAGAAGACCGAGGCCGAGGTCGGGACCGCCCGCGTCAAGCGCGGTATGGCCGACATGCTGAAAGGCGGCGTCATCATGGACGTCGTCACCCCCGAGCAGGCCAGGATCGCCGAGGACGCCGGGGCCGTCGCGGTCATGGCGCTCGAGCGCGTCCCCGCGGACATCCGCGCGGAGGGCGGCGTCTCCCGCATGTCCGACCCGGACATGATCGACGGCATCATCGAGGCCGTCTCGATCCCGGTCATGGCGAAGGCCCGCATCGGCCACTTCACCGAGGCCGCGGTCCTGGAGTCCCTCGGCGTCGACTACGTCGACGAGTCGGAGGTCCTCACCCCCGCCGACGAGGCCAACCACATCGACAAGTGGAAGTACAACGTCCCGTTCGTGTGCGGCGCGACCAACCTGGGCGAGGCCCTGCGCCGCATCGCCGAGGGCGCGGCGATGATCCGCTCCAAGGGCGAGGCCGGCACCGGCAACGTCGTCGAGGCGACCCGGCACATGCGCCAGATCCGCCAGGACATCGGCCGCCTCAAGGTCCTCGACGAGGCCGAGCTGTTCGCCGCCGCCAAGGAGCTGCGCGCGCCGTACGAGCTCGTCGCCGAGGTCGCGAAGCTCGGGAAGCTCCCGGTCGTGCTCTTCACCGCCGGCGGCATCGCCACCCCCGCCGACGCGGCCATGATGATGCAGCTCGGCGCCGAGGGCGTCTTCGTCGGCTCGGGCATCTTCAAGTCCGGCGACCCGGCCAAGCGCGCCGCCGCCATCGTCAAGGCCACCGCCTTCCACGACGACCCGAAGATCATCGCCGAGGTCTCCCGCGGCCTGGGCGAGGCCATGGTCGGCATCAACGTCGACACGCTCCCCGAGGAGCAGAAGCTCGCCAAGCGCGGCTGGTAGCACGCACGCGGAAGGGCCCGGGCGGATCCCCCGGGCCCTTCCCCCTGCCGTCAGTCCTCGGCGATGTCGAACACGGTCCCGCCGGTCGCGAGGGTCCCGGTGCAGTGGTTGGCGAACTCGTCCTCGAAGTACACGAACTCGCCCTCCCACACCCCGAAGCCCTTGAGGGTCACCGGGTCGTACTCCTTGGTGCAGATCCCGTCCGCCGCTTCGAGGCCGCCGATGTCACCGCCCGCGGCGGTGAGCTGGATGCACGCCTCCTCGCCGCGCGCGTGGCCCTGGCCGCCGGGGCACGAGAGCACGGCGCGCTCGGTGGCGCCCTCCTCCCGGTCGACCTCCAGGTACAGGAACCCGGTCCCGACGCCGCTCCCGATGCCCGGGTCGACGGGGATCGGTTCGGCATGGGCGGGTGCGGGAGTCATCACCGCGAAGGCTGCGGCGCCGAGGGCGCCGACCGCGAGTTTGCGCATGGCCAGATCCTAAGAACCGGTCGGGCTCCGATCCGGTTCCGACACGCCTACGCTTGGGCCATGAACGCAACCGATCTCGACCGGTACACGACTCCCGAACTCCAGAAGCGCGCCTTCGCGCTCGCACGCGAGCGCCACGACTGGCGGTTCTTCATCGACCTGTTCCGGCACACCCCGACCGCCCTCGAAGCCGAGGACATCGACCCTGACGTGTCCGAGATCGGGGTCGCCATCGACGACCTGCTCAGCATCTGGCACGAGGGGACCAAGGGGGAGTGGGGCGCCGCCGAACCGCTCGCGCGGGCCGCCTTCATCGACTACATCGCCGAGCACGGCGGCGGGGACGACGCGAAGGACTAGTCCTCGTCCGCGCCTTTCTCGACCGAGTCTTTCTCGACCGTGCCTTTCTCAACCGCGTCCCGCTTCGCGCGCGGCTCCGGCTTCTCCGGGGCCGCGCCGCCGTCCATCCAGTAGCGGATGTCGGAGGAGAACAGCCACCACAGGGCCAGCACCGAGGCGAACACCCAGGGGGCCACGTAGAGGCCGAACACGGTCGACATGAACATGCCGACGATGAACAGGATCGCGGTGGCGCCGACGGCCCACCAGCGGACCGACTTCTGGCGGGTCTTGAATCGGATCGCGCACATCGCCGCGATGATCGCTGCCACCAGCGCGAAGCCCGCGATGGCGAGGTTCGAGGCGAGGAAGTTCGTGCTCTGGTACAGGTCGTGGGCCTGGCTCGCGGTCTCGGCCGGGTCCTCGATGTCGGCGCCCTCGTAGATGTCGGTCAGCTCCGCGAGCGTGGCCGAGCGCAGCGAGAACGCGTAGAACGCGAGGATGTTCCCGGCCACCACGGCGCTGACGACCTGGACCCACAGGGCGATCTGGAGGCGCAGGACCTTCCGGGGCTTGGCGTTCGGGTCGTCCCCCCCTGGCTCGGGCGCGCCCTTGCCTGGATCGCGGTCGCGGCCGAAGTTCGGTTGGGGGAGCATCTGCGTGCCTCTCAGACGGGGATCGGCGCCCTAGTGGTTGAACCAGCGGCGGGCGAAGCGCTCGGTAAGCGTTCCCAGAATCGTAATCGGGACGACGGCGAGGCCGATGCAGAGCGCCCAGTAGAGCCCGCCGGTGAACAGCAGCCAGCCCAGCCCCACCAGCGCCGCCGCCTGGACCAGCAGGTTCAGGATCCACAGGATCCGCCACTGGAACCGCATGAGCAGGGTCGAGAGCAGCAGGAACACCGCGAGCGCGCCCAGGCCGACGGCACCGCGGTAGACGTCGTGCTCCGCCGCGGGCGGCACGAACTCCTTCGCGGTGCGGTGGAGCAGCACGATCAGGCCGCCGGTGACGAGGGCGAGGGCCGCCTCCAGCCACATGGTGTTGCGCGCGGCCCGCACCGAGCGGGGCATCGGGTTGCGCTTCGAGGTCTTGGCCATTGCATACTCCCGGGCGTCGAGGGGTGCGTCGTTGTTTCGATCGGTGACTTTAACGGATCGTCACCCACCGCCCGTGATCAGGCCGGTTTCGGTCACAGTGCCGATCTTCCAGGTAGGCGCCGGGGTCCGGCGCGACTACCCTTGAGGCGCCCGCTGCCGCCCAGGATTGGAGTTCTCTCATGACCATGCCCCGGATCGGCGTGCTCGCCCTGCAAGGGGACGTGGTCGACCACATGCGCGCCCTGGAGGCCGCCGGCGCCGAGGCCGTGCCCGTGCGCCGCGCCGCCGAGCTCGACGCGGTCGAGGGCCTGGTGATCCCCGGCGGGGAGTCCACCACCATGAGCAAGCTCCTCGACATCTTCGACATGTTCGAGCCCGTCCGCAAGCGCCTCGACGCCGGGCTCCCGGTGTTCGGGTCCTGCGCGGGCATGATCATGCTCGCCGACGAGGTCCTCGACGGGCGCCCCGACCAGCGGTCCTTCGGCGCCATTCCGATGACGGTGCGCCGCAACGCCTTCGGACGGCAGGTCGACTCGTTCGAGACCGAGATCGCGATCGCGGGCGTCGACGGGGGCCCGTTCCGGGCGGTGTTCATCCGCGCGCCGTGGGTCGAGCGGGTCGGCGACGGGGTCGAGGTGCTGGCCACGGTCGCGGGCGCGGCCGACAGCGGTGACGAGGGGCCCGGGTCGCCGGGCGGTAGGATCGTCGCGGTACGTGCGGGCGCCTGCCTGGCCACCTCCTTCCACCCGGAGGTGACCCCCGACGCGCGGGTGCACCAGTACTTCGTGGACATGGTCCGAGGCTGAGCGCCGGACCGGACGAGCAAGAGGAACGAGGAACGCCGGGATGAGTGGTCACTCCAAGTGGGCGACGACCAAGCACAAGAAGGCCGCGATCGACGCCAAGCGGGGCAAGATCTTCGCGAAGCTGATCAAGAACATCGAGGTCGCGGCGCGGACCGGCGGCGCCGACCCCGGGGGCAACCCCACGCTCTACGACGCGATCCAGAAGGCCAAGAAGAGCTCGGTCCCCAATGACAACATCGACCGCGCCGTCAAGCGCGGCGGCGGGCTCGACGGCGCCGGCGTCGACTACGAGACCCTCATGTACGAGGGCTACGCGCCCGGCGGCGTCGCGGTCCTCATCGAGTGCCTGACCGACAATCGCAACCGCGCCGCGGCCGAGGTGCGCGTGGCGCTCACGCGCAACGGCGGCTCCCTCGGCGAGGCCGGCTCGGTCGGCTACATGTTCTCGCGCCGCGGCGTCATCATGGTCCCGGCCGCCGACGGCCTGACCGAGGACGACCTCCTCATGGCGGTCCTCGAAGCCGGCGCCGACGAGGTCAACGGCCTCGGCGAGGACGGCTTCGAGATCCTGTGCGAGCCCACCGACCTGGTCGCGGTCCGCACCGCCCTCCAGGAGGCCGGGATCGACTACGACTCGGCCGAGGCCGGGTTCCAGGCGTCCACCAACATCGAGGTCGACGTCGAGGGCGCCCGCAAGGTGATCCGCGTCGTGGACGCGCTGGAGGACTCCGACGAGGTCCAGAACGTCTGGACGAACGCCGACATCTCGGACGAGGTCCTGGCGAAACTCGACGAGGACTAGCGAACGAGAAGGGGCCCGGAGCATTCGCTCCGGGCCCCTTTCGCCTGCCGTCTACTCGATCCCGGGGACCGGGTCGCGGCGGTAGACCACGATCGTCCACGCGACCGCGGCCGCCGTCGCGACCGCGTACACCCCGATTCCCAAGGTCATGTTCGCGAGCGTCACGCCGCCGATCGTCGCCAGGGCCGGCATGACGCCGCCCGCGGCCATCTGGGTGGCGCCCATGAACGCCGAGGCCGTGCCCGCGATCTGCGGCGGCTGCGAGGACATCGCGGCCGCACCGGCGTTGGGGAACACGACACCGCAGCCGAGCATCATCACGGCGATGCCGATCGGCACCGTCCACAGGTTCGCGACCCCCATGAGCTGCACGGCCGCCAGGAACACGACGCCCGCCAGCGAGATCGCCATGCCGACGATCATGCGGCTGCTCGACCTGGTCCGGTTGATCGCGAGCATGTTCGCCTGGTTGCCCGCCAGCAGCGCCAGCGTCCCGATCGCGAACAGCAGCGAGAAGAACCCGGCCGAGGCGCCCAGCTCGTTCTGGGAGATGAAGCTGAACGTCGACACGTAGGTGAACAGCATCGAGAAGTTCATGAGCACCGCGATCGTCGGCGCGATGAAGTGCGCGTCGCGCACCAGCGTCACCAGCGCCGATCCGAACTCGCGGCCGGTCATCGCCCGCCGCTCCTCCGCGGGCAGGCTCTCGGGCAGGAACTTCCACACCAGGAACGTCGACAGCGCCGACAGGAACGCCATGAAGTAGAAGATGAGCGGCCACGGGCCGAAGCGGATGAGCTGCGCCCCGACGATCGGGCCGAGCATCGGCGCGAGCATCGTGACGAACATCATCTTGGCCGTGAAGCGGGTCATGTCGTCCCCGGCGAAGTGGTCGCGGATGACCGCGCGGGCCACCACGACGCCGGCCGCGCCGGACAGGCCCTGCACGAAGCGCAGGGCGATGAGCAGGTCGGCGCTGGTCGCCACCGCGCACAGCAGCGACACCAGCGTGAACACCGACATGCCGATGAGCAGCGGCTTGCGGCGCCCGAAGCGGTCGGAGAGCGGCCCGACGACCGCCTGCCCCAGCCCCATGCCGATCATCATGGCCGTCAGCGTCAGCTGGATGCGGCTCTCGGGGGTGCCGAGCGCGTCGGCCATCGCGGGGAAGGCGGGGAGGTAGAGGTCGATCGCGATCGGCGCGGTCGCGGAGAGCGCGCCGAGGACGAACACCATCGTGGCTATGAAGCGTCGCGAGTGGCCGTCGGCGACGGCGGGCGGCATGAAGGCAGCGGCAGACACAGGTGTTCCCAACAGGTGGTTCGCGGAGCGGAGGAAGGCAGGTCGATCACGGGTCGCCTCGTTGCGCCGATGGGGGGCGGGTCCGGTGCGAACTGCCGACTACAACGAAATCATGTGACCTGCCGACCGGCAAGGTGTTTATGGGGAAGGCCACCAGTCCGATTCCCGACCCGCGCCTGTCGGGCCGCGGCACCTCCCCGCGCCGCATGCCACCGAACGTCGGACCGGCCGGATAAGCTGACGCGACAACCGAGCGACAGGAGGAGCGCGTGCGCGTCATGGGGATCGACCCGGGCCTGACCCGCTGCGGCGTCGGGGTCGTCGAAGGACGCCCCGGAGCGCCCGGCACCATGATCGCCGTCGACGTCGTCCGCACCGACCCCGAAGCGCCCCTTGCCGACCGGCTCCTCGCCCTCGACGACGGCCTCCGCGCCCTCCTCGAAGCGCACCGGCCCGAGGCCGTCGCCGTCGAGCGCGTCTTCAGCCAGCACAACGTCGCCAGCGTCATCGGCACCGCCCAGGCGTCCGGCATCGCCCTCCTCGCCGGCGCCCGACTCGGCCTCCCCACCGCCACCTACACGCCCTCCGAGGTCAAGAACGCGGTGTGCGGCAACGGCACCGCCGACAAGCACCAGGTCACCGCCATGGTCACCCGCATCCTCCGCCTCAAGGAGGCCCCCAAACCCGCCGACGCCGCCGACGCGCTCGCCATCGCCGTCTGCCACTTGTGGAGAGGCGGCGTCAAGGCCCGCATCGCCCAGGCCGCCGCCGCACAGGCCGCGGCGGTCGCCGCAGCGAAGGAGCGCACCCGATGATCGCCCAGCTCACCGGAACCGTCGCCGCCGTCGGCGAGGCCTACGCCGTGGTCGACGTCAACGGCGTCGGCTACGCCGTCCACGCCGGCGCCCACACCCTCGCCAACCTCAAGGTCGGCTCGCAGGCCGTCCTCGCCATCTCCACGATCGTCCGCGAGGACTCGATCACCCTGCACGGCTTCAACACCGCCGAAGAACGCGACCTCTTCGAACTCCTCCAAGGCGCCCAGAAGATCGGCCCCCGCATCGCCCGCGACGCCATCGAGGCCCTGCGCCCCGACGTCATCCGCCACGCCATCGCCACCGCCGACACCACCACGCTCTCGCGCATCCCCGGCGTCGGCAAGAAGAGCGCCGAGCGCATCGTCCTCGACCTCGCCGACAAGATCGGCCCCGTCGACCTCCACGGCGTCCCCAAGCAGACCGGCGGCCGCCCCGGCGGCTGGCGCACACAGGTCAGCCAGGGCCTCCAGGCCCTCGGCTGGACCGCCAAGGAAGCGGAGACCGCCATCGAGAAGCTCGACGCCGAAGGCGCCGACGGCCAGGACGTCCCCACCCTCCTCAAGCAGGCCATCCGGCTCCTGGGGAAGCGGTAGCCCATGGACGAGGACACCACCGCCGAGTACGGCGTCAGCTCCGAGGACTGGGACCGCGCCCTCACCGCCGCCGAGGCCACCGAACTCGAACGCAAGGCCGAGGCCGGCATCCGCCCCGGCAAACTCGACGAGATCATTGGCCAGGGCCGCGTCCGCGAGCAGATCGGCCTCATCCTCGAAGGCGCCCGCCACCGCGGCACCCCGCCCGACCACATCCTCCTGTCCGGCCCGCCCGGCCTCGGCAAGACCACCCTCTCCATGATCATCGCCGCCGAACTCGGCGTCAGCCTCCGCCAGACCTCCGGCCCCGCCCTGGAGCGCTCCGGCGACCTCGCCGCCATCCTCACCGGCCTCGAAGCCAACGAAGTCCTCTTCATCGACGAGATCCACCGCATGGCCCGCCCCGCCGAAGAACTCCTCTACACCGCCATGGAGGACTACCGGGTCGACGTCGTCGTCGGCAAAGGCCCCGGCGCCACCGCCATCCCCCTCGAACTCGAACCGTTCACCCTCGTCGGCGCCACCACCCGCGCCGGACTCCTCACCGGCCCCCTGCGCGACCGCTTCGGCTTCCTCGGCCAGCTCGAGTTCTACTCCGAAGGCGAACTCGAGGCCATCGTCCACCGCTCCGCCGCCATCCTCAACGTCGGCATCACCGACGACGGCGCCGTCCAGATCGCCGGGCGCTCCCGCGGCACGCCCCGCATCGCCAACCGCCTCCTGCGCCGCGTCCGCGACTTCGCGCAGGTCCGCGCCGGCGGCACCATCACCGAAGCCGTCGCCGTCGAGGCCCTGCACCTCTACGACGTCGACGCCCTCGGCCTCGACCGCCTCGACCGCGCCGTCCTCACCGCCCTCGTCAAGACCTTCAACGGCGGCCCCGTCGGCCCCAAGACCCTCGCCGTCGCCGTCGGCGAGCAGCCCGACACCGTCGAAGAGGTCTGCGAGCCCTTCCTCGTGCGCGCCGGCCTCCTCGCCCGCACCCCCCGCGGCCGCGTCGCCACCGACGCCGCCTGGCACCACCTGGGCCTGCGCCCGCCGAGCGCCGAAGGACTCTTCCGCAGCGGCGACGCGTAGGGTGGGCGTGGGGACGGGGCGTCACCACGTATTGGATAGACTCCGCGCACGTCACCCTCCCAGACCGTGACCACCACGACGAAAGGCACCACCGTGCTCGCATCCGCAGACGTCCTCGCGCAGGACAGCGCCAGCGGCTCCAACCTCATGTTCATCATCATGATCGTCGGCTTCATCGCCCTCATGTACTTCGTGATGATTCGCCCGCAGAAGAAGCGGCAGCGCGAGCAGCAGGACATGCAGAGCAACGTCCAGCCCGGTGCCCGCGTCATGACCATCGGCGGCCTCTACGGCACCGTCGTCGACTCCGACGACGAGACCATCACCATCGAGGCCAGCGACGACACCTTCCTCGTCTTCGCCCGCCAGGCCGTCGCCAAGGTCGTCACCCCCGCCGAGACCGAGCCCGAGGCCGTCGAGGAGACCGTCACCGAAGCCGACGCGACCCTCACCGACGAGGACCTCGAGAAGCTCGCCAACGGCGAGGACAAGACCGACGGCGACAAGCACACCGGGAAGTCGGACCGCAAGGAGTACTAGGCCCTGCACGCCCTTTGCGGCACCCGTCCTAGAATGAGCCCCGCCGAGGGTACGTGTGCGAGCCCACTCCCTCCGGCCCGCCCCCGCGGCGGGTCGGCGCCCGCTACCGTCTGCGCGGTCGCACTGCGCCCGCCCCTGTCCGAGTTCTGAGGAAGAGACCGAACCATTGGCTTCAGTAACGGGCGCTGACCGCCCACGGAAGAAGATCCAGCGCAAGCGCCTGGCAGTCGCCCCCTACTTCGTGGCGCTGCTCGCGGTGCTCGCGGTCCTGTGGGTGTCCGCGCTGGCGGGTTCCGGGTGGAAGTTCCCCACGCCGAAGCTCGGGCTCGACCTGCAGGGCGGCCTGTCCATGACCCTCACGGCCTACCAGCAGGGCAGCGACGAGCCGCCCTCGGCCGAGACCATGGAGCAGGCCCGCCAGATCATCGAGAACCGCGTCAACTCGACCGGCGTCTCCGAGCCCGAGGTCTACGTCGAGGGCAATGAGAACATCGTCGTGAACGTGGCCGGCGACGACATCGACGAAGAGGCCCTGCGCGACGTCGGCGCCCCCGCCGAACTGCGGTTCCGCATCGTCACCAACTCGACGATGGACACCTCCGCGCTCGAAGAGGCCCTGGCCGAGGAGACCCCCACCGAGGAACCGACCGACGCCGCGTCCGAGACGCCCACCGAGGAGGGCTCCGAGAGCCCCACCGCCGAGGGCTCCGAGACCCCCACCGAGGAGACCACGAGCGAGGACGCGTCCGGTTCGGGCCAGGCCCCGACCACCGAGGACGAGGCCGCCACGCTCGACGACGTGTGGGCGAAGGTCGGCGCCGACGCCGCTGCGACCGCCCAGGCCCTCACCGCGGCCCCCGCCGACGAGGCCACCATGGCGCTCCTGGAGCCCTTCGGCGAGCTCAGCCCCGAAGAGGTCTCGCTCCTCCCGGCGAACGTCCAGTTCTTCGTCCCGCAGATCACTTGCGACCAGCTCGACAACCGGCCGCCCGGCGCCGTCCAGCAGGCCGACATCGAGGTCGTGGCGTGCTCGGCCCCCGAGCCCTACTCGCCCGACGACCCCTCGCTGACCGTCTCCTACAAGTACCTGCTCCAGCCGGCCACCGTGCTCGGCTCGGACGTCACGCAGGCCGACGTCGGCACCGACCAGGCCAACCCGAACATGTTCGTCGTCAACGTCCAGTTCTCCTCCTCCGGGGCCGAGAACTGGGGCGCCCTCACCGCCGAGAACACCGGCTCGCAGGTCGCGATCGTCCTCGACAACGAGGTCGTCAGCGCCCCCACGATCCAGGAGGCGTCGACGAACTCGACGCAGATCTCCGGCGACTTCACCGCCGACGACGCCAACCAGCTCGCCGACCAGCTCAACTTCGGCTCGCTGCCGACCACGTTCGTGGTCGAGACCGTCAACGAGGTCACCGCCACCCTCGGCGTCGACCAGCTCGAAGCGGGCATGTACGCGATGCTCCTCGGCCTCATCCTGGTGTTCCTGTACTCGATGCTCTACTACCGCCTCATGGGCTTCGTGGTCCTCGGCTCGCTCATCGTCGCCACCGCCGTGCTCTACCCGGCGATCGCGCTCCTGGGCTCCCAGGTCGGCCTCACGCTGACCCTCGCCGGCGTCGCGGGCTTCGTGGTCTCGATCGGCATCACCGCCGACTCGTTCATCGTGTACTTCGAACGCATCAAGGAGGAGATGGCCGGGGGCCGCTCGGCCCGCTCCGCCATCCCCCGCGCCTGGGTGCGCGCCCGGCGGACGATCCTGTCCGCGAACGCCATCTCGATGATCTCCGCGGTCGTCCTGTACATCCTGGCCATCGGCCCGGTCCGCGCGTTCGCCTTCTCGCTCGGCATCTCCACGATCGTCGACGTCATGATCGTCTTCCTGTTCACCCACCCGATCGCCGAATGGCTCTCGCGCGGGAGGGTCCTCAACAGCCGGGCCATGTCCGGCCTGCACACCAAGACCGCCCCCGTCGCCGGCGACGCGGCCGCGAAAGGCTAAGGACCGATGAGCACCAAGCAGACCGAGAAGCGGCCGAACCTCCTCAGCCAGCTCTACCGCGGCGAGACGAACTTCCAGTTCATCGCCAACCGCAAGCGGTTCTACCTCGCCTCCGGGATCGTCATCGCCGCCCTCGTGGTCGTCATGATCTTCAAGGGCTTCGTCCTCGGCATCGACTTCGCCGGCGGCGTCCAGTACGCCGTCCCCGCGGCCGACACCTCCGCGTCCCTGGAGGACGTCGAGAACGCCGCCGAGGAGGCGGGCGCCGAGGTCGGCACCGGCCAGGTCGCCGGCTCCGGCGACGGCCGGTCCTACATCATCCGCGTCGGCGAGCTCGAAGGCGACCAGTCCACGGCCGTCCGCGACGCCATGGCCGAGGCGGCGGGCATCGGGGCCGACTCGATCTCCGTCTCCGAGGTCTCCGCGACCTGGGGCGCGGCCGTGTCCAAGCAGGCCCTCATCGCCCTCATCGTGTTCCTGGTGCTGGTCTCGGCCTTCATCTGGATCAGGTACGAGCGGCGCATGGCGATCGCCTCCCTGGGCGCGCTCGCGCACGACATCGTCATCACCGTCGGCATCTACTCGCTCGTCGGCTTCGAGATCACGCCCTCCACGATCGTCGGCCTGCTGACGATCCTCGGGTACTCGATCTACGACACCGTCGTCGTCTTCGACAAGGTCCAGGAGAACACCGCGCAGCTGCTCAAGTCGCGCAACCAGACCTTCGCCGAGGCCGTCAACGACGCGGTCAACCAGACGCTCATGCGCTCGATCAACACTTCCATCATCGGCGTGCTGCCGGTGGCGGCGCTGCTGTTCGTCGGCGTGGGCGCCCTGGGCGTCGGCACCCTGAAGGACCTGGCGCTCGTGCTGTTCGTCGGCATGATCGTCGGCGCGTACTCCTCGATCTTCCTGGCCGCCCCGTGGGTGGTCGACCTGGCCGAGCGCAGCGCCGCCTTCCAGCGCCACAACAAGAAGGTCGCCACCGCCCGCGCGGCGGGGGAGAAGCCCGAGAAGCCGGCCCGCAAGAACGCGGACGGCGACGAGGACGACGACCGCCTGGAGCTGGCCAAGACCGACGACATCCCGCTGGAGCTGCTGGAGGAGCCGGTCAAGTCCGGCAGCTCGGCCCGCTCCGGCCCGTCCCGGTCGCCGCAGAACCGCCCGAGCGGCGCCAAGAAGCGCAAGCGGCGCTAAAAGGGATTCAACACGCACGGAACGGCGGGCGGACCTTTCGGTCCGCCCGCCGTTCGCAGCTGGCCGGCTCAACGGGAGCCCGGACTTCCGGACCGGTGCGCTACTGCGCGCCCTTGTCGCCCTTGAACTTGCCGAGCAGGCCCTGGGCCTTCTCCTTGACCTGGTCCGACACGTCGTCCAGCTTGTCGCCCATCGGCGATTCCTTGGCCTTGTTGTACAGGTCCTCGGCCTTGTCCTTGGCGTCGTCGGCCATGTCGCCGGCCTTGTCCTTGAACTCGTTGAACTTGTCCACGTGAACCCCTCCCTACGTGATTCGGCTTCACTATATGAGCGGATCAGGGGCTCCGAAGAGGTTTCCCCGTACATCCCCGGTCGAATCCAGAACGCTACCGGAGGGTGACGCGGGAGGGGCCGGTTGCGCCATACCGTCGCGACCATGACGAACCCACTGCTCAGCAAGGCCCGGACCGCCCTGGTCATCGGCGGCGGCGTGGCCGGCCCGGTCGCCGCCCTCGCCCTGCGCAAGGCCGGCATCGACGCGCAGGTCTTCGAGGCGTACCGGCCCGGCACCGGCTCCCGGGGCGGGCCGCTCACGCTCGCCGCGAACGGCCTGAACGCCCTGCGCCTGGTCGGCGCCGACGTCGACGTGGCCGCCGAGGGCATCCCCACGCCGCGCATGGTCATCCACTCCGGCTCGGGCAAGGTCCTGGGCACCGTCGAGTCCGACCCGGCCCTCCCGGCCGTCACCACGGTCTCACGGGGCCGCATCGCCGAGATCCTCCAGGCCCGCGCCGAGGCCGAAGGCGTCCCCGTGGTCCACGGCAAGCGCTTCGAGGGCGCCGTCGACACCGGCCGCAGCGTCATCGCCCAGTTCGACGACCACACCACCGCCGAGGCCGACGTGCTCATCGGCTGCGACGGCATCCGCTCCGCGGTCCGCCGCCTCATCGACCCCGCCGCGCCCGAGCCCCGCTACACCGGCCTCATCGGCCTCGGCGGGTTCATCGAAAGGCGCAGCACCGAAGGCCCCGCGGTCCCCGACACCGGCGGCGCCTTCCACATGGTCTTCGGCCGCCGCGCCTTCTTCGGCCACATCGGCGACGGCACGCGCACCGGCTGGTTCGCGAACCTGCCTTACAAGCGCCTCGACCGCGACGACCTCCGCGCGACCACCTACGAGCAGTGGATCGCCCGCCTGCGCACCGCCTTCGCCGACGACACCGGGCCCATGCTGCGGATCCTCGACCACGTGACGCCCGAGGCCTTCATCCCCGCGTTGCCGCTCGAAGACCTCCCGCACGTGCCCGTCTGGAGCCGCGGCCGCATCGCCCTCGTCGGCGACGCCGCCCACGCGACCTCGCCCTCCTCGGGCCAGGGCGCGAGCCTCGCCGCCGAATCCGCGGTCGAACTCGCCCGGTCCCTGCGCGACCTCCCGATCGCCGAGGCGTTCACCGCCTACGAGCGGGGCCGCCGCGCCCGCGTCGAACGCGTCATCGCCGAAGCCGCCCGCACCAACCAGTCCAAGGCCGCCGGCCCCCTCGCCGCCCGCTTCCGCGACGCCCTCATGCCCTTCTTCATGTCCCGCTTCGCCACCCCCGAACGCTCCGCCTGGCAGCACGGCTACACGATCGACTGGTGACCGGTGCGGCGACGGGGGACCGGGTGGCACGCCGAAGGCCCGCACCCCCCAGGAGCGCGGGCCTTTCGCATGTCACTCAGCGCTGGAGCGCGCGCTCGAGGTCGTCGAGGAACATGCGCTCGTTCTCGGTGACGGCGACCTTGCGGCTGAAGAGGCCGCCCTCGCGGGTCTTGACGGCCTTCGCGACCTCGGTGGCGAGGTGGAGCAGCCAGGCGGTGTACGCATCGGCGTCGGCGGGGTCGGCCTTGCGGTGCAGGAGGTCGGCGACCTCGCCGGCGAGCTTCAGGGCCTCGGTCATCGCGGCGTCGTCCACGGGGAGGTCCGCGTCGTGCTCGAGGCCGCGCTGCTTGAGCGCCAGCGCCACCGACTTGACGAACGCGTTCTCGTGCTTCTGCGCCTGCTTGAAGACCTTCGCGCCCGCGGTGACCTCCTTGAGGAACACCAGGGCGTTCGTCGAGCCGTCGGAGACGACGGCCCCCTTCAGCACCACTCCGGGCGTGTTCACGATCAGGGCGCGCTCGTCGTCTGCGAATTGGGACAGCTCGGGCATGGTCTGGCTCTCTGGTGTGCGCTGGTCTCGGACCGGCACACCATATCCCGGTCGGGCGAGCGCGGCTCAGGTGCGTTCTGCGCCGGTGAGCCGGTAGGCGTCGTAGACGCCGTCGACCTTGCGGATGACCTTGATGATGTGGTCCAGGTGCTCGGGGTTCGCCATCTCGAACGTGAAGCGCGACAGAGCGACCCGGTCCCGGGTGGTGGTCACGGTGGCCGACAGGATCGAGACGCGCTCTCCTGAGAGGACCTGGGTGACGTCGGCGAGCAGCCGGTGCCGGTCGAGGGCCTCGACCTGCACCGTCGCCACGAACGTCGCCTGGTCGTCCTCATGGGACCAGTGCACCTCCAGGACCCGGTCGGGCTGGAGCTCGATGCGCTCCTCGGCGTTCTCGCAGTCCCTGCGGTGCACCGAGATCACGTGGTACCTGGTGGCGAAGCCGATGATGGAGTCGCCGGGGATCGGGTTGCAGCAGTGCGCGAGGCGCACCGGCATCTCGCCCTCTTCCATGCCGGCGACGGTGACGGCGGCGTGGATGTCGCCGTGGGCCTCGGGGACGATGCGGGCGGGCTGGGTCGGGGCGGTGGCCTCGGCCATGTCCTCGGCGGCGCCCTCGGCCCCGCCCTGGACCTCGAGGAGCTTCTGCACGACCGCGGAGGCGGTGATGTGGTGCTCGCCGAGGGCCGCGTACAGGGCCTCGACGTCCTTGAGGTTGAGGTCCTTGGCGAGTGAGGTGAGGTTGTCGTGGGTGAGCATCCGCTGGAGCGGCAGGCGGCGCTTGCGCATGGCGCGCGTGAGCTCGTCCTTGCCCAGTTCGATGGCCTCTTCGCGCCGTTCGCGCTTGAAGTGCTGCTTGATCTTGGTGCGGGCGCGGGGGCTCTTGACGAACGCGAGCCAGTCCTCGCTGGGGGTGGCGTTCTCGGAGTTCGAGGTGAAGACCTCGACCACGTCGCCGTTGGAGAGCGTCGACTCCAGGGGCACGATCTTGCCGTTGACCTGGGCGCCGATGCAGCGGTTGCCGACCTCGGTGTGCACGGCGTACGCGAAGTCCACGGGGGTGGACCCGGCGGGCAGTGCGATGACGTCGCCCTTGGGCGTGAACACGTACGCCTCGGAGGAGGCGAGGTCGAAGCGGAGCGCGTCGAGGAACTCGGAGGGGTCGGCGGCCTCGCGCTGCCAGTCGAGGAGCTGGCGCAGCCACGCCATGTCGTCGATGTGCGCGGGCGGGCCGGCGACGGTGGAGTTCTTGGTCTCCTTGTACTTCCAGTGCGCGGCGATGCCGTACTCGGCGGTGCGGTGCATGGCCCAGGTGCGGATCTGCATCTCGACGGGCTTGCCGTTCGGGCCGATCACGGTGGTGTGCAGCGACTGGTACATGTTGAACTTGGGCATCGCGATGTAGTCCTTGAAGCGCCCCGGCACCGGCTGCCAGTTCGCGTGGATCACCCCGAGGGCCGCGTAGCAGTCCCGCTCGTCCTCGACGAGGATGCGCAGGCCGACGAGGTCGTAGATGTCGTTGAAGTCGCGGCCGCGGACGATCATCTTCTGGTAGATCGAGTACAGGTGCTTCGGCCGCCCGGAGACCTCGGCCTTGATGCGCGAGCCCTTGAGGTGGTCCTTGACCTGGGCCACGACCTGCTGGAGGAGCATCTCGCGCTGCGGGGAGTGCTCGGAGACCAGGCGGGCGATCTCGGCGTAGCGCTTCTTGTAGAGGGTGGCGAAGGACAGGTCCTCCAGCTCCCACTTGATGGTGTTCATGCCGAGCCGGTGGGCCAGCGGCGCGAGGATCTCGAGCGTCTCGCGGGCCTTCTGCTCCTGCTTCTCGGGCGGCAGGAACGTGAGCGTGCGCATGTTGTGGAGCCGGTCGGCGAGCTTGATGACGAGGACGCGCGGGTCCTTCGCCATGGCGACGACCATCTTGCGGATCGTCTCGGCCTTGGCGGCGTCGCCGAGCTTGACCTTGTCGAGCTTGGTGACGCCGTCGACCAGGAGCGCGACCTCGCCGCCGAACTCGTCGCCGAGTTCGTCGAGCTGGTAGTCGGTGTCCTCGACGGTGTCGTGGAGGAGCGCGGCCACGAGCGTGTTCGTGTCCATGCCGAGTTCGGCGAGGATGGAGGCGACGGCGAGCGGGTGCGTGATGTACGGGTCGCCGGACTTGCGGAACTGCCCGTTGTGCAGCTGCTCGGCGCGCGTGTACGCCTGCTGGAGCAGCCGGACGTCGGCGCGGGGGTGCGCGGCCCGGTGGGCCGCGACGAGGGGTTCCAGGACCTCAGGGAGGGTCGAGGACTGCCAGGGCGCGTTGAAGCGCGCCAGCCGGGCCCGCATGCGGCGCCCGGTCGGGGGCCCGGTGGGCCCGCCCGACGTGGGCGCGGCGTCAGCGGGTCTGCCGGATGCGGCTCGCTCGGTCACCACGCACGCCTCCTCGTTCTCCCACGGCACTGCCTGTTCACGGCCGCGGTGCGGCCTGGCCTTCTCGCGGCCGCGGCGCGGCCTGCCCTCGCACAGCCTCAACAAGGCCGCGACACGCATTAATCCTAGCCGCGCGGCGCGGGCCGGGCCGCCAGCGCTGCCCGGTCCGCGCCCGCGACTGGATCACATGACGCCCGCGGCGGCGACCTGCTCGACGATGTCCAGGCCGGAGGTGATGGTGCCGAGGATCGTGTAGTCGGCGGGGAGCGTGGTGTCCTCGTAGACGATGAAGAACTGGCTGCCGGTGGTGCCGGCGCCGGCGTTGGCCATCGCGATGGTCCCGGCGGGGTAGTTCGCCTCGGCCTCGACCGGGGTGTTCTCCTCGCCGTACTGGTAGCCGGGGGAGCCCGCGCCGGCCATCTCGGGCGTGCCGGCCTCGATCGCGGCGCGCGCGTCGGGGTCGCCGCACTGGAGGACCCAGATGCCGTCGGTGGTCAGGCGGTGGCACTGCTGGCCGTCGAAGTAGCCGTCCTGCGCGAGGAATGTGTAGGACCCGGCGGTGCACGGGGCCTCGGCGGTCTCGATCTTCGCGGTGATGACGCCGAGGTTGGTCACGATGGTCATCTCCTGGGTGCCGGCCGCGGGCTGCACGGCGAGCGGGACGGGGCTGGTGCCGTCCATGGAGGTGAACATGCAGGAGGCGGTGTCGGCGGCGTCCGGGGTGCTCATCTGGAGGCACTCGAGGTAGACGTCCTGGACGGGGCGGCCGTCGGTGAGGCCCTCGGCCGCGGTGCCGGTGGCGCCCTCGCCGCTGGGCTCGATCCCGTCGCAGCGGGTCGAGGCGGCCGCGGCGTCGTCGACGAGCTGCTGCACGTCGGGGTCGGTGGCGGTGCCGGAGTCGTCGCCACCGAAGATCTGGAACGCGAAGAAGGCCGCGAGTCCGAGGACCACGAGGGCCGCGACGCCCCCGATGCTCCACGCGACGGTGCGCTTGCGGCGCTCCTCCTCGGCCTTGACGGCCATGCGCTGCTGCAACTGCTGGCGGGCCGCCAGTCGCTGTGCCTGTTTCGACGCCACCGTCGGATCTCCTTCGCGCGGTTGGGGGTGTGTTACTCGGTCTCGGTCTCGGTGGGGGTCTCTTCGGCCGCGGGGCTCTCGGTCGCGCCGTCGGTCGCGGCGTCAGTGGCCGCCGGGTCGGTCGCGAGCGGGTCGACGGACTCGGTGACCTCGGAGGTCGGGACGTCCTCGACCGGCTCCTCGTCCTTGAAGAACCCGTCCTGCCAAAGGTAGGCCAGGGTCAGCACGGCGGCGACGGCGAGGAGCCCGCCCAGCGCCTGGAGCTGGCGGCGCCGGCGCAGCTTGCCCGCGAGTCGCGCGTTCTTCTTCGCGGTCGCGATGCGCTGCTTGCGCTGCTCCATGTGCTTGGACTTCGCGGGCACCTGGACTCCTCATGACGTTCGCTTGTGTTGGGGGTTACGAGTTCCGCAGTCTAACCGGGTCAAGTCAGGCGCGTCACCGCAGGATGCCCGGTGTATCCTGACCCCGCGAGGGAGGGAGAGCGGGTGCTCATCGAGACGCTGGTGGCGGATGCGTTCGGCACGAACTGCTACGTGCTGTCGCCCGGTCCCGGCGCCGAGTGCGTGGTCGTGGACCCGGGCATCGGCATCGCCCCGCGACTGGACGCCCTGCTCGGGGAGCGCGGCCTCAAGCCCGTCGCCGTCGTCCTCACCCACGGGCACCTGGACCACACGTTCTCGGTGACCCCGGTGTGCGGCGCGAACGACGTCCCCGCGTACATCCACGCCGACGACGCCCACCTGCTCGCCGACCCCGCCCAGGGCTTCAGCGCGGGCATGATGTCGCTCGTGGGCACCGGCCTCGACTGGACCGAGCCCGACGACGTGCAGGTCCTCGCCGACGGCGGCATCGTCGAGCTCGCCGGGATGCGCTTCACCGTCGACCACGCCCCCGGGCACACCGCCGGGTCCGCGATGTTCCACACCGCGGGCGACGAGGCCGCGTACACGCTCACCGGCGACGTGCTCTTCCGCGGCGCCATCGGCCGCACCGACCTGCCCGGCGGCTCCGACGCCGCCATGATGCGGACCCTGCGGACGAAGGTCCTGCCGCTGGACGACGGCATCGTCGTCCTCCCCGGGCACGGCCCGGCCACCACGATCGCGGCCGAGCGCGCCCGCAACCCGTACCTGAAGCGGGCCGCGGACGCCCATTAGGCGCCCCGCCCCCTTCTCGACGTCCGTTCCACTTTCTGAGGAGACACCCATGTCACGACCCCAGCCGCTCTCGGGCTTCCCCGAACTGCTGCCCCGGCAGCGGATCGTCGAGCAGCAGGTCGTCGACCACCTCCGCCGCGCCTTCGAGCTCCACGGCTTCGCGAACCTCCAGACACGCGCCGTCGAGCCCATGGACCAGCTCCTGCGCAAGGGCGAGACCTCCAAGGAGGTGTACGTGCTGCGCCGCCTCCAGGCCGACGAGCGCGACGCCTCCGACGCCGAGCTGGGCCTGCACTTCGACCTGACCGTGCCGTTCGCGCGGTACGTCCTGGAGAACGCCGGGAAGCTCAACTTCCCGTTCCGCCGCTACCAGATCCAGCCGGTCTGGCGCGGCGAGCGCCCCCAGGGCGGCCGCTACCGCGAGTTCTGGCAGGCCGACATCGACATCGTCGACCTCGGCGAGCTCCCGGCGCACTACGAGGTCGAGGTCGCGCTCGTCGTCGCCGACGCCCTCCGCGGCCTGCCGGTGCCGAAGGTCCGCATGCACGTGAACAACCGCAAGCTCTCGCAGGGCTTCTACCAGGGCCTGGGCATCCGCGACACCGAGGAGGCGCTGCGGATCGTCGACAAGCTCGACAAGATCGGGCCCGACGCCACCGCGAAGCTCCTCATCGACGGGGTCGACGCGACCCCCGAGCAGGCCGAGGCGTGCCTCAAGCTCGCCGCGATCCGCACCGAGGACACGTCCTTCGTCGAGCAGATCCGCGCGCTCGGCGTGACGGACCCGCTCCTCGACGAGGGCCTGACCGAACTGGCCGCCGTCGTCGACGCCGTCGCGAAGGAGGCCCCGGGGTTCGCCGTGGCCGACATGAAGATCGCGCGCGGCCTCGACTACTACACCGGCACGGTCTACGAGGTCTTCATCGAGGGCCAGGAGCACCTGGGCTCGATCTGCTCCGGCGGCCGCTACGACAAACTCGCCTCCGACGGCAAGCACACGTACCCCGGTGTGGGCCTGTCGATCGGCGTCTCGCGCCTCCTGGTGCCGCTCCTCCAGGCCGGGAGGCTCGACGCGACCCGCGAGGTGCCCACGTGCGTCCTCGTGGCCGTCGCGAACGAGGACGAGCGCCCCGACGCGAACGCGCTGGCCCAGCGCCTGCGCCGGCGCGGCGTCCCGACCCAGGTCTCGCCCTCGGCCGCGAAGTTCGGCAAGCAGATCAAGTTCGCCGACAAGCGCGGCATCCCCTTTGTCCTCTTCGTCAACGACGAGGGCACCCAGATCAAGGACATCCGCTCGGGCGACCAGGTCACCGTCGACGTCGACACCTGGAACCCCCCGGCCGAAGACCTCCACCCCCGCATCACCGCCGAATAGACCACACGAAGGCGGGCGCCCGGAGGGGCGCCCGCCTTCGGGGTGTTCGGGTCAGGCGGCCGCGCCCATCGCCTTGGCGGACAGGTCCTGCCAGTCCTCCCAGGTCTGGAGGCGGTTGGCGTACGCCTGCTGGACCATCGGGTAGAAGCCGGTGCCGAAGAGGATGCGCACGGGGGCGGTGTCGGCGTCGGCGAGTTCGAGGAGGACCCGGGCGGCGGCGGCCGGGTCGCCTGCGGGTTGCTTGCCGGTCATGGCGCCCAGGCGGGTGCGGAGCGGGTCGTAGACGGGGTTGCGCTCGGCGGTGAACCCGTTGTCGAGGGGGTCGGGGTTCTTGCCCTGGCGGGTGGCGTAGCCGCCGGGCTCGATGATGGTCACCTTGACGCCGAAGGCGGCCACCTCCGCGGCCAGGGCCTCGTTCAGGCCCTCCAGCGCCCACTTGGACGCGTGGTAGGCCCCGCCCAGCGGCATCGCGATGAGGCCCGCGGCCGACGAGAGCTGGAAGATGTGCCCGCTTCCCTGCGCCCGCAGGTGGGGGAGGACCGCCTGGACCACCCAGACGGCGCCGAACAGGTTCGTCTCCATCTGGGCGCGCAGCTCCCGCTCGGACAGCTCCTCGACCGCCCCGACCTGGGCGTACCCGGCGTTGTTGACGACCACGTCGATCCGCCCGAAATGCCCCACCGCCTTCTCGACGGCCGCGGCGACCGCGGCCCGGTCGGTGACGTCCATGGCGAGCGGCAGGACCGCCTCGCCGTACCGCTCCGCCAGGACGGCGAGGCTCTCGGTGCTGCGGGCGGTGGCGGCGACGCGGTCGCCGCGGCCCAGGGCCGCCTCGACGAACTCGCGGCCGAGACCGCGGGACGAACCGGTGACGAACCAGACCTTGCTCATGACTGTTCCCTTGCTGCCGTAGAAAATTCGAGGTGAGAAGGGCCCGGGCGGAAGGCCGCCCCGGCCCGGTGGGGTCAGGCCAGGGCCCTGACGGCGCTGCCTTCTGGCCGGGCGGCCTTCGCAATGCGGCGGCGCCGCACCGGCATCCCGTAGGTCGGGTTGGCGACGCCCCAGGCCGCGCCCTTGCAGATGAGCTCCTTGTAGCGGGCGGCGAGGGGCCCGCGCAGCGAACCCGAACGGGCGCGGTCGTCGCCGTGGACGTACTGGATCAGGCCCTCCTTGCGGCCCAGGCTGATGCACTGGTTGAAGTACCCCAGCGGCGCCCGGCCCGGCCTGGTCCCGGTGAGGCGGGCGACGATCGCCTCGGCGGCGTTCTGGGCCATCGGGATGCCCGAGGCGCACGACATGCGCAGCGGCGAACCCGAGTCGCCCATCGCGTAGCCCGCGTCGCCCACGGCGAACACGTCCGGGTGCGACACCGAGGCCATGTCCCGGTCGACCACGATCTGGCCGCGCCCGGTGGTCTCCATGGTCGTGGCCGCCGCGATCGGGTGGACGGCGAAGCCCGTGGTCCACACGGTCGCCGCGCTGTCGATGGCGGTGCCGTCGGCGGTGACGACCGCGTCGGGGCGGACCTCGGCCACGTCGGCGTGCTCGTGGACCCGGATGCCGAGCTTCGCGAAGACCTTCCGCAGGTGCGCCTGCGCCTTGGGCGAGACCCAGTCGCCGAGGCCGCCGCGGGCGACGAGTGCGACCTTCAGGTCGGGCCGGGCCTCGGCGAACTCGGTGGCCGCCTCGACCCCGGTGAGCCCGCCGCCCACCACGGTCACCGTCTGGCCGGCGTCCAGGCGGGCCAGGCGCTCCCGCAGTTTCAGCGCACCGGGGCGGCTCGCGATCTCGTAGGCGTGCTCGGCGGCGCCGGGGACGCCGTGGTCGGTCCAGCCGCTGCCCAGGGCGTACACGAGCGTGTCGTACGCCAGGGTCTCGGCGCCGCCGGCCCCGGTGAGCGCGACGGTCTTGGCGTCGGCGTCGACGGCGGTGACCTTCGCGAGCTTGAGTTCGACCCCGGTGCCTGCGAACATCTCGGCGAAGGGCCGGGGCTTGAGGTCCTGGCCGGCCGCGACCTGGTGCATGCGGACGCGCTCGACGAAGTCGGGCTCGGCGTTGACGAGGGTGATGCTGACGTCCTCGGGGCGCAGCCGCTTCGCGAGGCGGCCGGCGGCGAAGGCGCCGGTGTAGCCGGCTCCGAGGACGATGATGCGGTGCTCCATGGTCTCGCTCCTGTCTGGTTCGGGTTCGCCACCTGAACCGGATAGGGCATCGATCCCTGACGGGAATCAGCTATGAAGCACGTCACATGATGTCACGCTCGGCTAGAACGCCTGCTCGACCAGGGGCTCCCCGTGGTCGAGCGCGGCCCACAGGGCCGTCGCGCGGGCGAGCTTGTCGGGGTTGACCTGGCTGCGGAACGCGATGATGCCGTCCGCGCCGACCTCCAGGCACATGACGCCGACGACGCGCCCGTCGAGGACCGCGATCGCCGCGGGCGCGCCGTTGGCCGTCCACGCGAACACCTCGGGGGAGCCGCCGAGGATCTTCCGCTTGCCCACCGCGGGCCGGAACAGGCCCCACAGGAACTTCGCGACCGCCTTCGCGCCCGCGTACGGCGTGGCCTTGGCCGGGACCTTCCCGCCGCCGTCGCCCTGCGCGACGGCGTCGTCGGTGAGCAGCTCCAGGAGCGGCCCCACGGACCCGCCGGTGGCCGCCGCCAGGAACTCCTCGACGATCCGGCGGGCCGCGGCCTCGTCGATCTCGGTGCGGGCGCGCCCTTCGGCGACGTGCCGCTTGGCCCGGTGGTAGGTCTGCTGGCTCGACGCCGCGGAGATGTCGAGGATCTCGGCGATCTCCTTGTGCGGGTAGTCGAACGCCTCGCGCAGCACGTACACGGCGCGCTCGTTCGGGGTCAGGCGCTCCATGAGCGTCAGCACCGCGTACGACACCGACTCGCGCTGCTCGGCGGTGTCGGCCGGGCCCAGCATCGGGTCGCCGCCGAGCAGCGGCTCGGGCAGCCACTCGCCGACGTACGTCTCACGCCTGGCCCGCGCCGACGTGAGCTGGTTCAGGCACAGGTTCGTGAGCACCTTCGTCAGCCACGCCTCGGGGACCTCGATGCGCTCGACGTCGGCGCCCTGCCAGCGCAGGAACGCCTCCTGCACCGCGTCCTCGGCCTCCCCGGCGGAGCCGAGCATCCGGTAGGCGATGGCCGCCAGGCGGGGCCGGGCGGCCTCGAAGCGGTCGACGTCGAGGGCCGTGAGGGTCATGGGCCGATCCTAGCCCGCACGCCGCGCGGCGGCGCCTTCCTTGGGGGCGTGCGCTTCACGACGGTCTACTCGACGACCGTGCGCTTCACGACGTGCGCCCCGTGACCGTGCGTCTCACAACCTGCGCTCACGAAAGCAGGGCCGCGTTCCGCGACCCTGCCTCACTCCGCTCCGCTTGAGCCGGCGCTACTCCACCTCGCGTACGCAGTAGATCGCCGTGATCGAGTCGATCTCCGGATCCCAGTCGCGGCTGGCCGCGATCGCGGTGTCGGTGTAGTAGTACTGCGTCCACTCGTAGCCGTCGCACGCGTCGGCGGCGGCCACGGCGTGGAACGGGTCGCTCGGGTCGGAGTCGGCGGGGCTCTGCGCGATGTGCACGACGTACCAGTACGCGTCGGCCGACTCGCAGTCGACGACGTAGAACCCGGTCGTCACGTTCTCGATGCACTCGCCCTCGACCGGGACGCGGTACGCGGACTCGGCCTCGGTGGTCGCCTCCTCGGTCGGCTCGGCCGCGCTGGTCTCCTCGGCCGCCTCGCTCGTCTGCTCCGCGGCGGACTCGGAGGTCTCCTGCGCGACCGGGTCGTCCTCGTCGTCCCCGCCCAGGTTCAGCGCGAGGGCCGTGCCGCCGATCGCCACCACCAGGACCACGGCGATGAGCGTGACGATGAGGGGCGTGTTGCCGCCGCTGCGCGGCGGCGGGGGCGCGGCCTGGCCGGGCTGGAACGCCCCGCCGGGCGGCGGGGGCGGCTGGAACGCGCCGGTCGGCTGCATCGGCGGCTGGCCGGGCACGTAGCCTGGCGCGCCGGGGGAGTACGGCACGCCGGGCGGGGCGGAGCCGGGCTGCACGTTCAGGGGCGGGTTGCCGTAGCCGGTGCCGGGCCCGTACGTGTCGGGGCGCGAGTACGGGTCGGCGTCGGTCGTGTAGTGCTGGGGCGCCGAGGGCTGGCCGTAGCCCGGCTGCTGCTGCGAGGGGTCGTAGGGGTTCGGGGGCGGGTAGGTCATGGCGGCTCTCCGTCGGGTGGCCGTGCTCGGGGCGGATCCCCACCATCATATGGCGTGTTCGCGAGGGTCCCTTCCACAAGCGCTTCCACATGCGTTTCTACAAGCAGAGGGCCGCCCCCGCGAAGCGGGAGCGGCCCTCGTGTCGCTATGGCGCGTTAGGCGTTGTCACTGGAGCAGTACGCGCCCCAGATGAGCCCGTCGCCGCCCATGAGGGACGTCGCGTAGTAACCGGAGTTCGGGCACCCGCCGAGGGCGGTGGTGTAGTCCCACGACGCCTCCTCGACCGGCGGGTCGTACGCCTCGGTCTCCTCGACGATGTAGAGCGCGCCCGCGGCGGAGCAGTCGATCTTCAGGCCGTCGCCGTCGGTGCAGTCGCCGGTGGTCGGCGTGACCGGGAGGGCGCCGTTGGCGTTCTCCTTCTCGATCGCCGTCAGGCACAGCAGGTAGTCGACCTTGCCGCCGTCCCAGTCGTACACGTAGAAGTACGACTGCCAGACCTCGCCGAACGCGCCGCGCAGCGCCACGGCGCCGCACTCGGTCTCGACGCCGACGTAGTCCTCGAGCTCACCGAGCGAGTCGGCGCGCAGGTCGGGGTCGTCGACGACCTTGTTCACGGTCCAGTAGGACTCGGCGGCGTCGCACTCGGCGGTGAGGCCGGCGGTCGGGTCCGTGTCGGTGGACGTGGTGGTCGAGGTCAGGTCCTCGATCAGGCAGTCGCCCTCGGCGACCGACGCCGAGGTGTCGGAGTCGGTGATGTCGTCGAGCGCGTTGCCGGCGTCGCCGTCGTTCGCCACCAGGCGGATGACGAACCAGATGCCGAGGCCGAGGACCACCAGGATCGCCGGGACGATCTTCCAGACGAGGCCGCCGCCTCCGCCTCCGCCGCCCGAAGGGGGCATCGGCGGCGGGGCGCCGTAGGGGCCGCCCGGGGTTCCGGGGGGCGGCGGGTAGCCGGGCTGCTGGCCGTAGCCGGGCGGCTGCGAGGGCTGCCCGTAACCGGGCTGCTGCGGCTGAGGGGCGTACCCGCCCGGCTGCTGCTGCGGGTAGCCCGGCTGCTGCGGCTGCTGTCCGTAGCCAGGGGGCGGGGGATAGGTCATTGGTGAATTGCTCCTTGCGAACGTATTCTTGGCGAGGGGTGCTTGCACGGGATGGGCACCGTGCGATATGGGATCACTCTAACCACCCGCGTCCACCGCCCCGCACGGCCCGGCCGCCCTTCATCCGGTTGTTACACCGCCATTACAGGCCGGTTGCGCGCCTTCTGAGCGCTCGTTCAGAAAAACGGCCCGACCTGCTCGGATCGTAGGACGATGGTGTCCGTCAGATGAGCGATGGATTACACTCGCCTGACACTTTGCATTCTCTCGGGCCGACGTCGTCCCGTATGACACACCGCTGTGCTCCAGCACCCCACGCCTGCTGCGAGCGCTCGACGACGAAGGAGGCCACGGTTGGTTTCTGCCCTGCACACCGAACCCGGTCTTTACCGCCCCGCCTGGGAACACGACGCCTGCGGCGTCGCCTTCGTCGCGGACATGCAAGGCCGGGCCGCCCACGACGTCATCGAGCGCGGCCTCTCCGCCCTCGTGCGCATGGAGCACCGCGGCGCCACCGCCCCCGACCCCGACTCGGGCGACGGCGCGGGCATCATGCTGCAGATCCCGGACGCCTTCTACCGCGACGCCGTCGACTTCCCCCTCCCCGCCGCCGGCCACTACGCCGCCGGCCTCGTCTTCACCCCCGAGGGCGACGACGAGACCCTGCGCGCCCGCGCCATCGTCGAGAAGTACGCGATCGCCGAAGGCTGCCGCGTCCTCGGCTGGCGCGACGTGCCCACCGACCCGTCCGGGCTCGGCGCCGCCGCGCTCGCCTCCAAGCCCCGCGTCTCCCAGGTCTTCCTCGCCGCCGAGGACGCCCTCGCCTCCGGGATCGAGCTCGACCGGCTCGCATTCTGCGTCCGCAAGCAGGCCGAGCGCGAGATGCGCGAGCGCCACCTCGGCGGCGCCGCGATCGTCAGCCTCTCGGGCCGCACCGTCGTCTACAAGGGCATGCTCACGCCCGCGCAGGTGCCGCAGTTCTACCCCGAGCTCGCCGACGAGCGCCTGACCTCCGCCATCGCGCTGGTCCACTCGCGGTTCTCCACCAACACGTTCCCGTCGTGGCCGCTCGCCCACCCGTTCCGGATGGTCGCCCACAACGGCGAGATCAACACGATCCGCGGCAACCGCAACTGGATGACCGCCCGCCAGGCCGAACTCGCGACCGCGGCCCTGCCCGGCCGCCTGCGCCGCCTGTTCCCGATCAACACCCCCGGCGGCTCCGACTCCCTCAACTTCGACGAGGTCGTCGAGCTGCTGCACCTGGGCGGGCGCAGCCTGCCCCACGCGATGCTCATGATGGTCCCGGAGGCGTGGGAGCACAACGCCACCATGGACCCCAAGCGCCGCGACTTCTACCGCTACCACGCCTCGATCATGGAGCCCTGGGACGGACCGGCCGCGGTCTGCTTCACCGACGGCGCCCAGATCGGCGCGGTCCTCGACCGCAACGGCCTGCGCCCCGCCCGCTGGTGGCGCACCACCGACGACCTCGTCGTCCTCGCCTCCGAGTCCGGCGTCGTCGACATCGACCCCGCCAAGGTCGCCCAGAAGGGCCGCCTGGAGCCGGGCCGCATGTTCCTGGTCGACACCGAGGCCGGCCGCATCGTCGACGACGAGGAGGTCAAGGACGCGCTCGCGAAGGAGCACCCCTATGGGGACTGGCTCCACGCCGGGCTCATCCGCCTCGAAGAGCTGCCCGAGCGCAAGCCCCGCACCTACGACCCCGAGGCCGTGCGCCGCCGCCAGCTCACCTTCGGGTACTCCGACGAGGAGCTGCGCATGTTCCTCGCCCCGATGGCCGCCAAGGGCGAGGAGCCCCTGGTCTCCATGGGCTCGGACACGCCCATCGCCGGGCTCTCCAAGCGCCCGAAGCTCCTGTTCGACTACTTCACGCAGCTGTTCGCGCAGGTCACCAACCCGCCGCTGGACGCCATCCGCGAGAAGCTCGTCACCGCGCTGGGCACCACCGTCGGCCCCGAGGGGAACCTCCTCGAACCCGGCCCGCACTCGTGCCGCCAGATCGAGCTCGCCCGCCCGATCCTGTCGAACGAGGAGCTCGCGAAGATCCTCCACATCGACGAGGACGGCGACATGCCCGGCTTCCAGGCCGTGCGCGTCTCCGGGCTCTACAAGGCCCGCCACGGCTCGCGCGGCCTGAAGGACCGCCTGGTCGAGATCTGCCGCCACGTCTCCGAGGCCATCGAGGACGGCGTGCGCATCCTCGTCCTCTCCGACCGCGACTCCACCGCCGACCTCGCGCCGATCCCGTCGCTCCTGCTCACCGCCGCCGTGCACCAGCACCTCGTGCGCGAGCAGACCCGCACGAAGGTCGCGCTCCTGGTCGAGACCGGCGACTGCCGCGAGGTCCACCACGCCGCGGTCCTCCTCGGCTACGGCGCCGCCGCGATCAACCCGTACCTGGCGTTCGACTCCGTCGAGGAGCTGTGCGCCGAGGGCGTCGTCGACCTCGAACCGGCCCAGGCGGTCGAGAACTACATCAACGCGCTGTGCAAGGGCGTCCTCAAGGTCATGTCGAAGATCGGCATCTCCACGATCGCCTCCTACACCGGCGCGCAGATCTTCGAGGCCGTCGGCCTCGACGCCGACTTCGTCGACCGGTACTTCACCGGCACCGACTCCTCCATCGGCGGCATCGGCCTCCAGACCCTCGCCAAAGAGGTCGCCCAGCGCCACCGCGCCGCCTACGAGCGCCCCGTCGAGGCCAGCGAGCCGCTGCCCCCGGGCGGCGACTACCAGTGGCGCCGCGAGGGCGAGGTGCACCTGTTCAACCCCGAGACGGTGTTCCTGCTCCAGCACGCCACCCGCTCGGGCCAGTACGAGGTCTTCAAGCGCTACACCGGCAAGGTCGACGCGATCGCCGCCGACTCCGGGCTGCTGCGCGGCATGCTCGGCTTCGACAGCGCCACCGCGAACCCGGCCCGCGAGGCCGTCCCGCTCGACGAGGTCGAGCCCGTCGAGGCCATCGTCAAGCGGTTCCACACCGGCGCGATGTCCTACGGCGCGCTCTCCTCGGAGTCCCACGAGACCCTCGCGATCGCGATGAACCGCCTCGGCGGCCGCTCCAACTCCGGCGAGGGCGGCGAGGACGTCGACCGCCTCTACGACCCCGAGCGCCGCTCGGCGATCAAGCAGGTCGCCTCCGGCCGCTTCGGCGTCACCTCGGAGTACCTGGCCACCGCCGACGCCATCCAGATCAAGATGGCGCAGGGCGCCAAGCCCGGCGAGGGCGGCCAACTGCCCGGCAACAAGGTCCACCCGTGGATCGCCAAGACCCGCAACGCGACCCCGGGCGTGGGCCTCATCAGCCCGCCCCCGCACCACGACATCTACTCGATCGAGGACCTCGCGCAGCTCATCCACGACCTCAAGCACGCCGGCGGCGGCGACGCCGAGGTCCACGTGAAGCTCGTGTCCGAGGTCGGCGTCGGCACCGTCGCCGCGGGCGTCTCCAAGGCCAAGGCCGACACGATCCTCATCTCCGGCTACGACGGCGGCACCGGCGCCTCCCCGGCCAACTCGATCAAGCACGCGGGCACCCCGTGGGAGATCGGGCTCGCCGAGGCCCAACAGACCCTCGTCCGCAACGGCCTGCGCGACCGCGTCCGCCTCGAAGTGGACGGCGCCATGAAGACCGGCCGCGACGTCGTCGTCGCCGCGCTCCTGGGCGCCGAGGGCTTCGGCTTCGCCACGGCCCCGCTCGTCGTCGCCGGCTGCGTCATGATGCGCGTGTGCCACCTCGACACCTGCCCCGTCGGCGTCGCCACCCAGGACCCGGTCCTGCGCCAGCGCTACACCGGCGAGCCGGAGTTCGTGGAGAACTTCTTCCGCTACATCGCCGAGGAGGTCCGCGAACTCCTCGCCGAGCTCGGCTACCGCACCCTCGACGAGGCCATCGGCAACGTCGAGCGCCTCAAGCAGGTCCCCGCGCCGGGCCGCAAGGCCGCCCGCGTGGACCTGTCGAACGTCATCGCCTCCCCGGTCGCGGGCCCCCGCGTGCAGGCCACCGTCCAGGACCACGGCGTCGCCGACACCCTCGGCGCGCGCCTGGTCGACCTCGTCCGCCCCGCGGTCGAGCGCGGCGAGCGGGTCGAGGCCGAGCTGGAGATCCGCAACACCGACCGCTCCGTCGGGGCGCTCGTGGGCGCGGCCGTCTCCCGCGCCCACCGCGAAGGGCTCCCCGACGACTCGGTCAAGGTGACGTTCCGCGGCACCGCCGGGCAGTCGTTCGGCGCGTTCCTCACCCGGGGCGCGACGTTCAAGCTCGTCGGCGACGCCAACGACTACGTCGGCAAGGGCCTCTCGGGCGGGCGCCTCGTGCTCGCGCCCGACGCCGGGGCCCCGTTCAAGGCCGAGGACAACGTCATCGCCGGGAACACGCTCCTGTACGGGGCGACCTCCGGCGAGGCGTACATCCGCGGGAAGGTCGGCGAGCGCTTCGCCGTCCGCAACTCCGGCGCCGTCGCGGTCGTCGAGGGCGTGGGCGACCACGGCTGCGAGTACATGACCGGCGGCACCGTGCTCGTCCTGGGCCCCACGGGCCGCAACTTCGCGGCCGGCATGTCCGGCGGCGCCGCCTACGTGTGGCGCCTGGACGAGTCGCGCACGAACACCGCGCTCGCGGACCTGGACCCGCTGTCGGCCTCCGACATCGACCTGGTCCACTCGCTGCTGCTGCGTCACGGCCGGGCCACCGGCTCGGAGGTCGCCGCGGAGCTGCTGGGCAACTGGCCCAAGGCCGCCAGCGGCTTCACCAAGGTCATCCCGCGCGAGTACAAGGCCGTCCTCGCCCTCCAGCAAGCCCAGACGGAGGCCGCCAATGCCTGACCCGAGCGGATTCCTCGAGCACCAGCGCGAGGTCCCCAAGAAGCGCCCGATCCCGGTGCGCATCCTCGACAACCGCGAGGTGTACACCCGCACGTCCGCCGAGCTCGTGAAGGCCCAGTCCTCGCGCTGCATGGACTGCGGGATCCCGTTCTGCCACAACGGCTGCCCCCTGGGGAACCGCATCCCCGAGTGGAACGACCTGGCCCGCACCGACCGGTGGGGCGCGGCGATCGAGCAGCTGCACGCGACGAACAACTTCCCGGAGTTCACCGGGCGGCTGTGCCCGGCGCCGTGCGAGGCCGCGTGCGTCCTCGGGATCGGCGACGACCCGGTGACCATCAAGAACATCGAGGTCGAGATCATCGACCGGGCCTTCGACGACGGCAACGTCGAGCCGCGCCCGGCCGCGTTCGCCACCGGCAAGTCGGTGGCCGTGGTGGGCTCGGGCCCGGCCGGCATGGCCGCGGCCCAGCAGCTCGCCCGCGCGGGCCACTCGGTGACGGTGTACGAGCGCGACGACGCCCCCGGCGGGCTGCTGCGCTACGGCATCCCCGACTTCAAGCTGGAGAAGCACCACATCGACCGCCGCGTGGCCCAGATGGAGGCCGAGGGCGTCGAGTTCCTGTGCGACGTGAACGTGGGCGTCGACATCACCGCGGCGGACCTGCGCGAGCGCCACGACGCGGTCGTGCTGGCCGTGGGCGCCCTGGAGGGCCGCGAGACCGACCAGGCCGGGCGGGAGCTCGCGGGCATCCACCAGGCGATGGAGCACCTGGTGGGCGCGAACCAGGTCGCGGCGGGCAAGGCCCCGTTCGCGCCGATCGACGCCAAGGGCAAGCACGTGGTCATCATCGGCGGCGGCGACACCGGCGCGGACTGCCTGGGCGTGGCCCACCGGCAGGGCGCGGCCTCGGTCCGCCAGCTCGACCTGTACCCGATGCCGCCCGCCGACCGCGACGCCGCGAAGGACCCGTGGCCGACCTGGCCGGTCATCGTCCGCAACTACCCGGCGCACGAGGAGGGCGGGGAGCGCGACTACGGCTCCGCGGCCGCCGAGTTCGTCGGCGACGAGCTCGGGCACGTGCGCCAGATGCGCCTCTCCGAGGTCACCGTGGACAAGTCCCAGGGCCGCCGCGACGTGGTGCCGGTGCCCGGCACCGAGCGGATCGTCCCCGCGGACCTGGTGCTCCTGGCGATCGGCTTCGCCGGGACCGAGGACCAGCCGCTGCTGCGCCAGCTCGGGATCGAGCGCACCCGGCGCAACGTGATCGACTGCGGCGAGGACTGGCAGACGGACGCGCCGGGCGTGTTCGTGGCCGGGGACGCCCACCGGGGCGCCTCGCTCATCGTGTGGGCGATCGCGGAGGGCCGCGCCGCGGCCGCCGCGGCGCACCGCTACCTCGGCGGCCAGACGGCGCTCCCCGCGCCCGTCGCGGCCTCCGCACAACCGCTCGCCGCATAACGTGCAATAGGCGGAATTGAGCGCAGTAAATATGTCAGGGCCCGCCCGCCCCGAACGCACTGCGCTCAATTCCGCCTACGCTTTTCCGCAATTCCCGAACGGTGATTTCCGGCTCTCAACTGCGGTGACCCCCTGAGTGCGAGTGAGCGTCCGATATAACATCGCAGGGTGACTCGTAGAGCAAAAATCGTCTGCACCATCGGGCCTGCGACCGCCACGCCCGAGCGCATGGCCGGCCTGATCGACGCGGGGATGAACGTCGCCCGCATGAACTTCTCCCACGGCGCCCAGTCCGACCACGAGGCCGTGTACCAGATGGTGCGCGAGGCCGCCGCGGCCGCCGGGAAGCCCGTCGCGATCCTCGCCGACATGCAGGGCCCCAAGATCCGCCTCGGCACGTTCGCCAACGGCTCGGAGCAGTGGAACGCGGGCGACCGCGTCAAGATCACCTCCGACGACGTCGACGGCACCCACGACCGCGTGTCGTGCACCTACAAGAAGCTGCCGGCCGAGGTCTCCAAGGGCGACCGCCTCCTGGTGGACGACGGCAAGCTGGCGCTCGAAGTGCTCGGCGCCGACGACACCGACGTCGAGTGCCTGGTCGTGGAGGGCGGCCCGGTCTCGAACAACAAGGGCCTGTCCCTGCCGAACGTGGCGATCTCCGTCCCGGCGCTGTCCGAGAAGGACATCTCGGACATGAAGTTCGCCCTGAACCTCGGCGTGGACCTCATCGCGATGTCGTTCGTGCGCACCCCCGACGACGTCCGCTTGGGCCACAAGGTCATGGACGAGGTCGGCGTGCGCCGCCCGATCATCGCGAAGGTCGAGAAGCCCGAGGCCGTCGCGCGCCTCGAGGAGATCGTCCTGGCGTTCGACGGCGTCATGGTCGCCCGCGGCGACCTGGGCGTCGAGATGCCCCTCGACGAGGTCCCGATCGTGCAGAAGGAGATCGTGCGCCTCTGCCGCGAGAACGCGAAGCCGGTCATCGTCGCGACCCAGATGCTCGACTCGATGATCGAGAACGCCCGCCCGACCCGCGCCGAGGTCTCCGACGTCGCCAACGCCGTCCTCGACGGCACCGACGCCGTGATGCTCTCGGGCGAGACCTCGGTCGGCAAGTACCCGATCGGCACCGTCCGGACCATGGCGAAGATCGTGGAGACCACCGAGTGCGGCCCCATCGGCCTGCGCGAGCTGCTCCACGACCCGCGCACCAAGTCCGGCGCGGTCACCCACGCGGCGGCCGACATCGCCGACGCGATCGGCGCGAAGGCCCTCGTGGCGTTCACCCAGACCGGCGACACCGTCAAGCGCCTCGCCCGCCTGAAGCCGAACCGCCCGATCTACGGCCTCACGCCGATCGAGTCGGTCCGCAACCAGATGGCGCTCTCGTGGGGCACCGACTCGTACCTCGTCGAGCACGTCGACCACACCGACGCGATGTTCTCCCTGGTCGACAAGACCCTCCAGGAGCACCACCTGGCCGCCCCCGGCGACCTCGTCGTCATCGTGGCGGGCACCCCGGCGGGCACGCCGGGCTCGACCAACACGGTCCGGGTCCACCAGATCGGCTCCTAGATGGCCGACGTCCTCGTGGGCCAGGACGCCGTGGACTCGCTCCTCGGCGTCCTCGACCTGGAGCGCATCGACACCGGCCTGTTCCGCGGCCCCCGCACCGAGGGCGGCCTCCAGCGCGTCTTCGGCGGCCAGGTCGCCGGGCAGGCCCTGGTCGCGGCCGGGCGGACCGTCCCGGCCGACCGGCACGTCCACTCGCTGCACGGCTACTTCGTGCGCCCCGGCGACTCGACGAAGCCGATCATCTACCAGGTGGAGGACATCCGCGACGGCCGCTCCTTCTCGGTGCGCCGCACGGTCGCGCTCCAGAACGGCCAGACGATCTTCTTCATGTCCGCCTCCTTCCACACCGGCGAGCAGGGCCTGGAGCACGCCGACCACGCGCCCCTGGACGTCCCCGGGCCCGGAGAGATCCCGCCCCTGAGCGAGCAGCTCAAGACGCACCCGGACCGCCTCGGCATCTGGGCGCGCAAGCCCCGCCCGATCGACGTCCGGTACATCGGCGGCTCCGGCTTCTCGGCTTCGGGCGAGCGCCCGGCCCTGGAGCACCAGCGGGTGTGGATGAAGGCCGACGGGGTCCTCCCCGACGACCCGCTCATCCACGTGTGCGTCCTCACGTACGCCTCTGACCTGACGCTGCTGGACTCGGTCCTGTCGCGCCACGGCGCGGTCTGGGGCCCCGGCGGGTACCTCGGCACGAGCCTGGACCACGCCCTGTGGTTCCACCGCCCGTTCCGCTTCGACGACTGGATCCTGTACGACTCGGCCTCGCCGACCGCCGCCGACGGCCGCGGCCTGGCGCAGGGCCGCTTCTTCGACGCCGACGGGCTGCACATCGCCTCGGCCACGCAGGAGGGACTGCTCCGGCAGACTCCCGAGGCGCCGGGCGTACCCTAGGCGGAGCGCCGTCCCGGGCGGCCCTCACACGCCGTGACCGACCCTCTTGAGACTGATTTCACCGGTTTCGAGGGGGTCGGTCCGGGTATGGACCCAGTGCTATGGTCGGCGTTCGTCCCCGATACCGACCCCCCATCACAGGCCAGCCCCGCCCGGCTGGCGAGTCCCTGCCCGGTAACGACAGCGGAGACCTCATACATGCGTCTGACCAACGCGGCACCAACGGCGACGCCGACCGGCGGCGCCCCCATACGAGAACCGGCCGGCGACCCGGCCGCGACGACGAAGGACCCCAGTGCGCGCCCCAGCCACTGGAGGCCGGACATCGAGGGCCTGCGGGCCTTCGCGGTCCTCGCCGTCATCGCGTCCCACATCGGGTTCTACTACTCCGAGGGCGGCTTCGTCGGGGTCGACGTCTTCTTCGTCATCTCCGGCTTCCTCATCACCTCGCTGCTGCTGCGCGAGATCGACCGCACCGGCCGCGTCTCCATCGCCGGGTTCTACGCCCGCCGCGCCGTGCGCCTCCTCCCGGCCGCCGCGCTCGTGCTCGCCGCGACCCTCGCCGCCGCCTGGTTCTGGCTCCCGCGCACCCGCCTGCCCGGCATCGCCACCGACGCCGCGGCCGCCGCGCTCAACGTCGTCAACCTCCGCCTCGCCAGCGAGGGCACCGACTACCTCAACGCCGAGGCCGTCCCCTCACCGCTGCAGCACTTCTGGTCGCTCGCGGTCGAGGAGCAGTTCTACATCGTCTGGCCGCTGCTCATGCTCGGCATGGCCGCGCTCGCCGCCCGCATCTGGGGCGGCCGCTTCGCCCCCGCCGGGCACCTTCGCCGCCGCCGCACCGCCGCGATCGCCGTGGTCCTCACCGCCATCGGCGCCGCCTCCCTCTACTGGAGCATCACCCGGTCCGACCCCGACCCGGTCTGGTCCTACTTCGGCATCCACACGCGCGCATGGGAACTCGCCGCCGGTGCCGGCGTGGCCGTCGCCGCCTCGCGCCTGCGCCGCCTCCCGGCCTGGGCCGCCGCACCGCTCTCGTGGACCGGCCTGGGCCTCGTGGTCGCCTCCGTGTTCCTCATCGACGAGCGCACCTCCTTCCCCGGCTGGGCCGCGGCCCTCCCCGTCGGCGGCACCGCCCTCGTCATCGCCGCCGGATGCGCCCGGCACCGCTTCGGCGCCACCATGCTCCTGGGCCTCGCCCCCGCCCAGTACCTCGGCAAGATCTCCTACGGCCTGTACCTGTGGCACTGGCCCCTGGTCATGATCGGCCCCGAGATCATGGGCGTGAAGCAGCCGGTCCTGCGCGACTACCTCGTGCTCATGGCCGCCGCGTTCGTCCTCTCGGTCGCCACCTTCCACCTCGTGGAGAACCCGATCCGCACCCGCCGCTCGCTCGTCACGGTGCCCTCGCGGGCGCTCGCGCTCGGCGGCGGCCTCATCTCGACCGCGCTGGCGCTGTCGATCGTGGCCTCGCTCCAGCCGATGCCGACCGCCTCCACCGAGGAGGCCGCCGAGGTCACCGGGAACGACTCGACCGTGTGGGAGCTGCTGGGCGCCTCCTCCGACATCGAGACCGTCCCCGCGAACCTGACGCCCTCCCTGGAGGACGCCACACTGGACACCCCGGCGCTGTACGACGACGGCTGCCAGGTCGACCGCGACGACCCCGAGGTCAACCCGGACTGCTGGTACGGCGACCCCGACGGCGAGAAGACCGTGGTCCTGCTCGGCGACTCCCACGCCGCCCAGTGGTTCCCCGCGCTCAACCAGCTCGCCGAAGCCTCGGGATGGCGGCTCCTGGTGCAGGCCAAGGCGAACTGCTCGGTGCCCGCCGTCGACACCTACGACCCGATCCTGGAGCGCGAGTACACCGAGTGCCCGCAGTGGAAGGACGGCGTCTACGACCTCCTCGACCAGGTCGAGCCGGACATCGTGGTCGCCGCGGCCTGGGACAAGAAGGACGTCATCGCCGACGATCCCCAGCAGGCGTGGGTCGACGGGTGGGTCGCGTCCGTCGAGCGCCTCCAGGAGACCGGCGCCGACGTCTACTACCTCGCCGACTCGCCCGACGTGCGCGTCAACGTCCCCGAGTGCCTGACCACCAACCCGCGCGACGCCACCGAGTGCGTCAACGAGCTCGCCGACTCCGTGGTGGACCCCGAGCGCCGCGAGGCGACCATGGCCGCCGTCGACGAGGCCGGCGCCACCGTCGTCGACCCGATCCCCTGGATCTGCGACACCGACGGCGGCACCTGCCCGGTCATCGTCGGCGACCTGCTCGTCTACCGGGACGCGAACCACCTCACGGCCCGCTTCGTGGCCGAACTCGCGCCCCAGCTCGCCACCGCGATCCCGCTCGAACCCGAAACGCAGTAGCAATCTGCACATGCAGGGATCCGAGGTGAGCCCGCCGCCTACCCGGCGGTAGGCTCACCTCGATCCGTAAGCGGCACAAAGGAGTCCAAAACGATGGAGCGCGTCGCCCCCTGGCTCAGGGCCGTCAACACGGTCCTCACCCCCGCCATCGCGGGCCGGCGCAAGAAGGTCGACCGCCACATCGAACGCGCCGTCCGCGAAGCCGAGACCCGCACCGACTCCACCGCCCACGGCGACGACGACTTCATCGAGGACATGCGCGTCCTCCTCCACGCCTACGCCGCCGTCCCCGACCTCACCCCCCTCGGCTGGCTCACCGCCTCCCAAGAGGTCACCGACCGCATCGAGAACCGCCTGCGCATCCGCAAACTCCACGCCCTCGACCCCGACACCGCCGACGAGCGCATCGACCGCCCCGTCATCGTCACCGGCCTCCCCCGCACCGGCACCGCCGTCCTCCAGCGCCTCCTCGCCGCCTCCCAGGGCCTGCGCGCCCCCCTCCTCCACGAACTCATGCACCCCGACTTCCCCGACGTCCCCGACACCGACGCCCGCCGCCGCACCGAACGCGTCGTCGACGTCCAGCGCCGCGCCGTCCCCACCTTCGGCGACCTCTACGACATGCACCCCGACCGCCCCGACTCCTGCGTCTGGGTCCTCCCGCACGGCATCGGCCACCTCGTCCGCGTCCACCCGCCCGGCTACGTCCAGTGGATGCTCGACCGCGACTACGCCCCCGACTACCGCTACCTCAAGCAGACCCTCCAGGTCCTCCAGCGCGGCCGCCCCCGCCGCCGCTGGGTCCTGCGCGCCCCCGCCCACCTGTGGAACCTCGGCGCCCTCATGAAGACCTTCCCCGACGCCCGCATCGTGTGGACCCACCGCGACCCCGCCACCGCACTCGCCTCGCTGTGCTCCATGACCGAGACCGCCATGGCCCTCAACACCACCGAGCAGCACCCCCACGACATCGGCCGCCTCTGGCTCGGCCTCCTCGCCACCGGCACCGACCGCGCCCGCGCCGAACGCGCCCGCCTCCCCGCCTACACCGTCCTCGACGTCCCCTACCGCCACCTCACCGGCCAGACCGACCGGCTCCCCGAACTCTTCGCCCGCCTCGACGTCCCCTGGGGCCGCACCGAGCAGGACGCCCTCACCACCGCCCTCGCCACCCGCCCCACCGGGCACCACTACGACCTCGCCCGCTACGGCCTCGGCCCCGCCGAGGTCGACCACGCCCTCGCCGACTACGAGCGCATCTACGGCGCCTTCCTCTAACGCCTAGAGCGCCAAGGAGAACGCCCACAGCGGCACGCCCGGCAGCGGCTCCCAGTCCAGCGACGGCTCCCGCTCGAACCCGAGCCGCCGGTAGATCCGGTGCGCCGTCGTCATCTCCCGCTGCGAGCACAGCACGATCCGCTTCGTCCCCGCCTCCGCGCGCGCCCGCTCCACGCACGCCGCCGCCAGCGCCGACCCCGCTCCCTTCCCGGCCGCCTCGGGCGCGACCGCGAGCATCCGGATCTCGGCGTCCCCGTCCCCGCCCAGCTCCATGAGCGGGCTCCCCTGGAACGCGATCGTGACCCCGCCGAGCAGGCGGTCGCCCTCGCCTTCCACCGCGACGAGCACCGTCGCGCTGGCGGCCCGTTCGGCGACGTCGCGCAGCCGGGGCGTGTAGCCGTCCTGGAGGCCGCCGATGAGGAACCCGCCCCGGAGGTACGAGTCGACGGTCAGGTCGCCGAGGGCCGTGTACTCGGCCGGGCGTACTTCTCGAATGTCCACGTGGGGATTGTGCCAAGCGGGGGCGGCGGGCGCCATCGGGAATCCGACCGGGTCCTCCGGCGGGCGCCATCGGACACGGGACGCTGTGGACGGTGTATTCCCAGTTCACGAGCATGGAATGACAGCGGTGGAACCGTTCATGTGTGTGATCGGGCCCTGCGGGGGTACCCCCGGGTCGAACCCACCGAAGGAGGAGCCAGCAATGGGTGCATTCGACCAGGCGAAGGACAAGGCCGAGCAGCTGAAGGGGCGCGCCAAGGAGAAGTTCGGCGACGCCACCGACAACGAGAGTCTCGCCAACGAGGGCCGCGCCGATCAGGTCAAGGGCAAGGCGAAGGAGAAGTTCCACGACGTCCAGGACGACGCGGGGGACAAGCTCCACGACGCCAAGGAGCGTCTGACCGGCGACCGGGACGAGAACCGCTAGCCGTTTCGCCGCACGGGCCGGGGCGCGGGGCGTCCCGGCCTTCGGCGTGCGCGGCGCAGCGCCGCCGCCCAGCGGCCCGCGCGGCTACCTCCGCCGCGGGGGCGCGACGGTCTCGCGGACCACGATGTGGGTGCCGAGGACGACGCGGTCGTCCACCTCCGGTCCCCTGTGGAGGGCGAGGCGGACGGCCTCGCGGCCCAGCTGCTCGTGCGGCACGTGCACCGTGGTCAGCGCGGGCGTCAGGTCCGAGGCGAGGGGGATGTCGTCGAAGCCGACCACGGACATGTCCTCGGGGACGCGCACGCCCGCTTCGCGCAGGGCCTTGAGGACCCCGGCGGCGACCATGTCGGTGGCGGCGAAGACCGCGGTGACGTCGTCGCGCTCGGCGAGGAGCTTCTTGGTCAGCTCGTGCCCGCTGGACTTGGTGAAGCTACCGGGGAGGATGAGCGCCTCGTCGACTTCGACGCCGTGGTCGGCGTGGGCCCGCTTGAAGCCGCGGATGCGCTCGTCGGTGGTGGTCAGGCCCTCGCCGAAGCCCATGTAGGAGATGCGGCGGTGCCCGGCCGAGAGCAGGTGCGAGGCCATCGCGTACGCGCCGCCCTCGTTGTCGTAGTGGACGACCGTGGCCGGGACGTCGTCGCCGGGGGAGGGGCGCCCGCACAGGACCAGGCGCGAGCCGGACCGGTCGAGCGCGGTCGCGAAGTACCGCATGCGCTCGCGGTAGTGCTCGTCGTCCCAGGCGCCGCCGACGACGATGACCGCCTCGGCGTGCTGCTCGCGCATGAGCTCCACGACGGCCAGCTCCCGCTCGGGGTCGCCGTGCGTGGTGCACAGCAGGCACAGCCGCCCCTCGGACGCGGCCTGCTGCTCGACGCCGCGCGCGATGTACGCGTAGAAGGGCCCGGTGACGTCGTCGACGACGAACGCGACGGTCTTGGTGGTGGCGCCCGCGAGCGCGCGGGCGTGGGCGTTCACGACGTAGTCGAGGTCGCGCATGGCGCGCAGGACCTTCGACCTGGTCGCGGGCGCCACGGGGTAGTTCCCGGCGAGGACCCGCGAGACCGTCGGCACCGACACGCCGGCGCGGGCGGCCACGTCCCGGATGGTGGGGCGCTTGCCCGCGGTCTCGGCGTTCTTCTTGGGCACTGGGGTCCTTCTCTCACCGGTTGGGATGCGACGGGTCCGCACTCAGGGTAGTTCACACCGTGGACACCCGTTGCGCGCGAACCCGCCGCACCCGCTCGTCACAACGTCCTCATGCGCCCGTCGCGAAGCCGAGGGTGAACGCGGTCGCGCGCGGCAGGAGGCGGTGCTCGGGGAGCACGCCGGGGCCGCACGCGGCCGAGCCCATGCCGTGGAGGCCCGCGTCGAGGTTGACGTGGAGCCGGTCGCGTTCGACCAGGTCGGTGCGGTGCTTCGCGGCCTCCAGGTCCTCGCTCGTCCACGGCCGCACCGTGAGCGCGAAGTGCGGGGCGCCCAGGACGGTGAGGCGGCGGCCCCCGCCGGAGAGGACCGCCCAGCGCACGTCGATGCGCGAGCCGTTCTCCTGCGGGAACACGTACGGGGTCTGGAGTCCGGCGACAGTGGACCGGAACCGGCCGACGCGGGCGGCGGCGCGCGTGTCGGCGTACGCCTCGCCGGGCCCGCCGCCGAACCAGGTCACCTCGTCGAGCTCCTTGGGGAGCGCGGCGCGCACGCCCAGGCGCGGCAGCGGGAGGTCCCACGCGCCCTCGGGGTCGACCTCGACGGTGAGCCACAGGCGGTCCCCGTCGCGGGTCCACCGGTAGACGGCGCCCATGCCGGCCTCGGCGCCGGCGGCGGCGACCCGGGTGGCGACGGTGAGCCCGCCGGCGTCCGCCTCGATGCCGAGGACCTTGTGCTCGAGGCGGTCGAGCCCCGCGGCGCGGTCGCGCCACGCGTCGGCGAGCGGCGCGTGCCACGAGCGGAGGTCGTTGTCGGTGGGGGCCCGCCACAGGTCGAGGCGGGGCCCGTCGATTTCCAGGCCGCCGATCGCGGTGAGGCGCCCGAGGGCGTCGAACGCGGCGTCGCCGAGCCGGTAGCCGCTCCCGGCGGCCTCGGCGGGGGCGCCCCCGGCGGGCGCGGGCGCGGGGGCGGCGGCGAGTCGCGCCTGGCCCCAGGCGATCTCGTGCCCGGCCCCGGCCCACGGCTCGTCCTTCGCGAGGACGGCGCGGACGGTGAGCCACCGCTCGCCGCGCGGTTCGCCGAGGTCGGCGACGGGGGAGGGGAACTGCACGATCGCGGCGTTCCCGGGGTCGAGCGCGGGGAGGTCGAGGCGGCCGGTGCGCTCGGTCTCGCCGTCGTCCTCGACGGCCCATTCGAACGCGAGGTCGCCGGTGCCGGCGAAGTCGCGGAGGTTCTCGACGGTGATCCGGCGCGGGCCGGGGTCGACGGTGATGCGGACGGGCTCGACGACCTTCTTGAACTCGACCAGGCCGGGGGAGGGCTCGCGGTCGGGGAAGACGAGGCCGTCGACCACGAAGTTGCCGTCGTGGAGCGGTTCGCCGAAGTCGCCGCCGTACGCGAACCACTCGCGCCCGTCTTCGGTGCGGCGGCGCACGCCGTGGTCGATCCACTCCCACACGAACCCGCCCTGGCAGCGCTCGTGCTGCTCGAACAGGCGCTGGTACTCGCTCAGGCCGCCGGGGCCGTTGCCCATGGCGTGCGCGTACTCGCAGAGCACGAACGGGATGCCCCGGCGGTGCGCGTCGAGCGCGGGGTCCTTCGTGGACTGCTCGGTCCGGTGCCCGATGCGGTCGGTCTCGGCGTGGTCGGCGTACATGCGGGAGTAGACGTCGACGTACCCGCAGTCCCAGTCGCCCTCGTAGTGGACGGGGCGGCCGGGGTCGCGCTCCTTGACCCACGCGGACATGGCGGCGAGGTTCTGCCCGGTGTGGGACTCGTTCCCGAGGGACCACATGATCACCGAGGCGTGGTTCTTGTCGCGCTCCACCATGCGGGCCATGCGGTCGAGGTACGCCTCGCGCCACGCGGGCTCGTCGGAGGGGTTGCTCCGCCACTCGTGGAGGACGAAGCCGTGGGTCTCCAGGTCGCACTCGTCGACGACCCACACGCCGATCTCGTCGCACAGGTCGAGGAAGCGGCGGTCGGGCGGGTAGTGGCTGGTGCGGACGGCGTTGACGTTGTGGCGCTTCATGACCTCGAGGTCGCGGCGCATCGTCTCGACCGAGAGGGTCCGGCCGTGGTCGGGGTCCCACTCGTGGCGGTTGACGCCGCGCAGGAGGATGCGGCGGCCGTTGACCTTGAGGAGGCCGCCGTCGACCTCCACGGTCCGGAAGCCGATCCGCAGGGCGACGCGCTCGGCCGCGGTGGCGACGGCGGCCTCGTACAGGCGCGGGGTCTCGGCGGTCCACGGCTCGACGCGGACGGCGGCGGTCTCCCCGGCGGCGATGTCGATGCCGAGTTCGGGGACGGTGACGCGGGCGCCCTCGGGGGCTTCGACGCGCAGGGTGCCCAGGCCGGTGCGGTGGTCGTAGGAGGCGTGCGCGAACACGTCCTCGATCCCGCCTTCGGGGCGGTGGACGAGCGAGACGGGCCGGAAGATCCCCGACAGCCACCACATGTCCTGGTCCTCGAGGTAGGACCCGGCGGACCACTGGTGGACGCGGACGGCGACGGTGTTCTCCCCGGGCCGCACGGCGCCGGTGGCGTCGAACTCGGTGGGCAGGCGCGAGCCCTTGCCGTCGCCGAGGAGGGTCCCGTTGACCCACACCGCGAACGCGGAGTCGACGCCCTCGAAGCGCAGCACGGTCCGGCCGGTCGCGGGCCAGTCGGCGGGGAGGGTGAAGGCGCGGCGGTACTCGCCGGTGGGGTTCGCGTCGGGGACCCGCGGCGGGTCGACCGGGAACGGGTAGACGACGTTGGTGTACGCGGGTCTCCCGTACGGGGCCGCGCCGTCGAGGTCGTGCATCTGCCACATCGACGGGACGGCGAGGAGGTCCCACCCGTCCGCGTCGAAGGCCGGGTCCTCGAACCCGGCGGTGGTGTCGTGGAGCCCCGCGCCCAGCCGGAAGCGCCAGTCGCCGTCGAGGGCGAGCGCGGCGGCGTCGGAGTCGAGGGCCGCCCGGGGTCCGCGCCGCCCGCTCCCAGGGCTAACGCTTTCCACATAGGTGAAGTCGGTCCGGCTCATGAGATACCTCTCCAGTAGGCGATCATTCCCGTCGGGCCGCCGCGCGGGCGCGGCCGCCTCGCACCGGTGCGACGGGAGGGGCCCGACCATTGTGCGTCACGGACCGGCCGGGCGCACCCGGCCGGGTCCGGCGCCGACGGCACTGCGGACCACCCGGGTAGATACCGGTATCTATCCTAGGGCGCCCCGCCCCGGCCCCCGCGACCCGGGTCCCACCCGCCCCACCGGCTCCCGCGCTCCACCGGCCGCCTCGCACCGCGCCCGCCCGCCGCCCCGTCCCGCCCAGTCACTTGACCGATAACGCCCGCGCGAGCGCGGTGCTAGGTTGAGCGCGGCGCCGTCCACGCCCGCGCCCCCGCCCACCTGCGCCCCGCCTCGCGACCCGAGGCGCCCGTCCCTGAGGAGCCACCGCCTTGAGCGAGCGATTCAACACCCGCGCGGCACTCGCCGTCGGCGTCACCGTCTTCTGCTGGGCCTCGGCCTTCGTCTCCATCCGCGACGCCGGCAGGCACCTCGACCCCGGCCCCCTCACCCTCGGCCGCGCCGGCGTCGCCGCCGTCGTCCTCCTCGCCGTCTGGGCGATCCGCCGCGAAGGACTCCCCGGCCGCCGCGCCTGGCCCGGCATCGCCACCGCCGGCGTCCTCTGGTTCGGCGTCTACATGGTCGCCCTCAACTGGGGCGAGCAGCTCGTCGACGCCGGCACCGCCGCCCTCATCGTCAACATCGGACCCATCCTCATCGCCCTCCTCGGCGGCTGGATCCTCAAAGAGGGCTTCCCTCCCCGGCTCTTCCTCGGGATCACCGTCGCCTTCGCCGGCGTCGCCGTCGTCTCCCTCTCCATGTCCCGCGACAGCGCCGCCTCCGTCCTCGGCGTCCTCCTGTGCCTGGTCTCCGCGATCACCTACGCCATCAGCGTCGTCGTGCAGAAGCCCACGCTCCAGCACTGCTCCTCGCTCCAGTTCACCGCCTTCGGCAACGCCATCGCCGCCGTCCTGTGCCTGCCGTTCGCCCCGCAGCTCTTCGCCCAGCTCGGCGACGCCCCGGTCTCGGCCACCCTCCACGTGCTCTACCTCGGCCTGTTCCCGACCGCGCTCGCGTTCCTCACCTGGGGCTACGCGCTGCGCTACACGACCGCCGGGAAGATGGGCGCCACCACGTACGTCGTCCCCGCGATCGTCGTGGTCCTCTCCTGGGCGATGCTCGGCGAGATCCCCACCTGGCTCACCCTCGCCGGCGGCGCGCTCGCCCTCGTGGGCGTCGCGATCTCGCGCTCCGGCGGCCGCGCCGGCAAGAAGGCCGCCCCGCCCGCCGCACCCGCCGAAGAGGTCGCCCCGACCGCCAAATCCTGACAGGGCCCTAGGGGTCCGCGGATCGGACCGGCCGTCGTCCGGCCCGCGGGCCCTAGCCCAGGCCCTCCGCGAAGCGGCCCAGCCGCTCCTTCCACGCGGCCTTGGCCGCCGCGGCGGCCTCGGCCGAAGCGAGCTTCGCGATCTCGATCCCGACGATCGTCCTGTCGCCCTTGGCGGTCAGGTTCGCGTACACCTGGCTGCCGTCGCCCGCGTCGAACCGCACCGACTTCGGCGGCGACGCGCTCCGCTGCGACAGCTCCAGGCCCCCGGCCCACGCGGCCTGCCGCTCGGGGTCGGCCAGGTGCTCGAAGGCCGCCCCTATCGGGGCGGCCACGGTCTTGGAGGCGCTGGCGCTGAACGTGCCGTCGGGGCGCTGCCCCGGCTCGCGCAGGCCGCGCTCCTGCTCGTACCCGACGGTGATCGACTGCGCCCACCACCCGTCGATCTCGAACTCGCCCACCAGCAGCCTCGCGATGGCGGCGTGGTCGAGGTCCGCCGCGCCCCGCTCGTCGAGCAGCGCCAGCCACGTCCTCCAGTCCGCGCCGGTGCCCTCGATGAGGGCCTGGTCGGACATGCCGTCCCGCCGCCGCGCCGTCGATTCGCCCATGGGCCCAGCCTAGGCCCGCAGGGCCGGGCGAGGACCCGGTTCGCGGCCCTGGGGGAACCGCGGTTCCCGGCCCGGCGGGACGCCGGTTCGCGGCCGTGCGGGAACCCGGTCCGCGCCGCCCGCGCGCTTTCGCCCCGCCTCGGGTTCGCTGGCCGCGTCGCGAGCCAGCCTCGCGTTATCGCCGGGAAAAGGCAGTGTCGTACCCCCGCGATACACTCGCGTCCAGGGGTCCCTTAGGGGGGAAATATCGCGTTATAGCGTGATCCATCCGTAAAACAGGGGTTTCGAGACGGACCGCGGAGAACGGGCAATAAAGTTCCACCTCGAACCGACTCGGAACGGAGCCCGAATGAACCCTGTGCGCCTCGCGGCCGCGGCGCTGGCCGCGTCAGCCGTCCTCATCCTCACACCCGCCGCCGCCGAGGCGTCGTCCTGGCCCGTCGAGTACGCGGCGCTCGGCGACTCGTACTCCTCCGGCACCGGTGCCGGGAACTACACCGACGAGCAGTGCCTGCGCTCCGACCTCGCCTACCCCCGGCTCCTCGCCAACGGGCTCGGCGCCGACCTCGCCTTCGCCGCCTGCTCCGGCGCGACCAGCGCCGACCTCCTCGCCGAGCAGCTCGGCGCCCTCCACGAGAGCACCGACCTCGTCACGCTCACCATCGGCGGCAACGACATCGGCTGGACCGAGGCCGTCGCCGCCTGCCTCACCCCGCTCGTCGACTGCACCGACGAGATCGCCTACTCCGAGACCCTGATCCGCGAGGAGCTGCCGGGCCTCCTCGACGGCGTCTACGGCGCCGTCGCCGACCGCGCCCCGAACGCCGAGGTCCTCGTCATCGGCTACCCGCGCCTGTTCAACGAGCGGAGCACCTGCGGCGCACTGCACCAGCCCACCGTCGCCGAGCAGGTCCGCATGAACCAGGGCGCCGACGTGCTCGCCGAAGTCCTGGCCGACGCCGCCGCGGCCCACGACTTCACCTATGTGGACGTGCGCGACGCGTTCGCCGGGCACGCCGTCTGCGACGAGGTCCCCTACCTCCACGGCCTGCGCTACCCGACCGCCGAGTCCTTCCACCCGAACGCCCTCGGCCACGCCAACGGCTACTACCCGGCCGTCGCCCGAGCCGTCTGACCCGGCCGCGCACTCGGGCCGCTCGTTCGGTCGTTCGATAGTGCCGCTCGGCGGCGCCAGTCGATGACGCCAGTCGACGTTGCCGCCCGGCCGGACCGCCTGAGCGGCGCCGGCCGACCGCGCCCGGCGGGGCGGACCTTCCGTCCCGCCGGGCGCCACCCTGCCCGCCGGCACCACCCTCAGAATGAGATGTGTAAATTTCCCGATTTGTTACCGTCCTGGGGTTCCCCTCAAGTTACCGGCGAGTTCACAATGTGTGGCAAGTTCTTTCCCCCCGAACGCGAAGGATCCCGCCATGGACCGACTCCGACGATCAGCGACGATCGCCGTCGCCGCGCTCGCCATGCTCCTCCTCGTCCCAGCCGCCGCCCAGGCCCAGCAGACCGACTACGTCGCCCTCGGCGACTCCTACTCCTCCGGCTCGGGCGCCGGGCCCTACACCGACGCCGCGTGCCAGCGCTCGAACAAGGCCCACCCCGCGCTCCTCGCCGCCGACCTCGGCGCCGAGCTCACCTTCGTCGCCTGCGGCGGCGCGACCACCGGCGACGTCCTCGCGAACCAGGTCCAGGCCCTCGACGCCGGGACCGACCTCGTCACGATCGGCATCGGCGGCAACGACATCGGCTGGACCGACGCGGTGATCGCCTGCATCACCCCGTTCCGGAACTGCACCCCCGTGATCGAGGAGTCCGAGCGGCAGGCCACCCAGGAGCTGCCCGCCAAGCTCGACGCCGTCTACGCCGAGATCGCCGAGCGCGCGCCCGACGCCGAGGTCTACGTGACCGGCTACCCGCGCCTGTTCGCCGCCCGCAACACCTGCGACGCCCTGGGCACCATCAGCATCGCCGAGCAGGTCCGCATGAACCAGGGCGCCGACCTCCTCTCCGCGGTCATCGAGGCCGCCGCCGAGGAGCACGGGTTCACCTATGTGGACGTGCGCGACGAGTTCACCGGCCACGAGATCTGCTCGCGCAGCCCCTGGCTGCACGGCTTCACGCTGCTCGACGTCCCGTACCACCCGAACGCCGCCGGGCACGCCGCCGGCTACTACCCGGCCCTGCTCGCCGCCCTCTAGAAGCGTTCACCGACCCCCGGCGGCTCGCATAGCGTCCGCGGGGGCCGGTGCACACCCGCTAGGGCCGCCGCGGGGACCTCGACCGCACTCCTCCACCAGAGCGGGCCCGGGCGCTGTCGTCGCGCCCGGGCCCGTCCTCCGTCAGTTCTGGTACGGCTGCAAGCGGATGCGGTCACGCCTGGAGGGCGAGCGCCAGCGGGTGCACCGCCGCCGCCCCGGCCTCGCGCAGGCGCATGGCGGCGACCGTGGCCGTCCAGCCGCTGTCGCGCACGTCGTCCACGAGCAGCACGCTCGCCGCCGGCACCGGGAAGTCCACGGTGAACGCGTCGAGGACCTGGTGCAGCCGCTGCGCGCTGTTCGCCCGGTGCGCACCGGAGACCGCGCTCGGAGTCCGGCCCAGCGCGCCCAGGTACTCCATGCGGCCGAGCGCGGCGATGCGCTCGGCGAACCCGTTCACCAGGCGCGGGCGTGAGAGCGACCCGGTCGAGACCACCACCGAGGGCCGCTCCGCCCAGTCCCACGCGGCGAGGACCTTGACCACGGCGCCGAACACGTCGTCGGGCACGTCGCGGTCGGCGCCGTCCGACAGGAGCGCGCGCAGCGGCCCGCCCCAGCCGATGTCCGACAGGCGCGCCAGTGCCCGGCCCGGCTCGGCCCCGAGCCCGGGTGCGATCTTGCCCTTGAGGTCGACGCCCATCGCCTGCATGCCCGTGGGCCACATGCGCTTCGGCTCCACAGTGACGCCGGGCTTCGAGAGTGCCGCCGCCGCGCCCTCGGCCGCCTCGGAGGACACCTTCGACTCGGCGCGCGTGCCCGTGCAGTTGTCGCAGCGCCCGCACGGCGCCGCCTCGGCGTCGTCGAGCTCGGTGCGCAGGAACTCCAGTCGGCAGTCCTTCGTGGACTCGTACGCGAGCATCCGCTGCTGCTCGTGGCGCCTCGCGGCGGCGACCTTCGCGTACCGCTCGGCGTCGTAGGTCCACGGCTCGCCCGTGGCCTCCCAGCCGCCCTTGACGCGGCGGACCGCGCCGTCCACGTCGAGGACCTTGAGCATCATCTCGAGCCTGGTGCGCCGCAGGTCGACCCGCGTCTCCAGCGCCGCGGTCGACAGGGCCCGGCCCTCGGCGCCGAGCACGTCGAGCGTGCGCCGCACCGCGTCCTCGGCCGGGAACGACAGCGACCCGAAGTAGTCCCAGATGGCGCGGTCCTCGGCGCCCGGCAGGAGCACCACCTCGGCGCGGTCGCGCGCGCGCCCGGCGCGGCCGATCTGCTGGTAGTACGCCACCGGCGACGACGGCGCTCCCAAGTGGACGACGAACCCGAGGTCGGGCTTGTCGAAGCCCATGCCGAGCGCGCTGGTGGCGACGAGGGCCTTGATGCGGTCGTTGAGGAGGTCGTCCTCGCGGGCGAGGCGCTCGGCGTTGTCGGTGCGGCCGGTGTAGGAGGCGACGGCGTGGCCGCGGCTCCCGAGGTAGTCGCTGACCTCCTCGGCGGCGGCCACGGTGAGCGTGTAGACGATGCCCGAGCCCGCGAAGCGCGGCAGGGCCTCGTCGAGCCAGGCGAGGCGGTGCGCGTTGTCGGGGAGATCGGCCACCGAGAGGTGCAGCGACTCGCGGTCGAGGGTGCCGCGCAGGACGAGGGTGGGAGTGCCGGGGCGGTCGAGCTGCTCGGCGATGTCGTCGGAGACGCGGGCGTTCGCGGTGGCGGTGGTGGCCAGCACCGGGACGCGCTCGGGGAGGTCGTCGATGAACGTCGCGATGCGCCGGTAGTCGGGCCGGAAGTCGTGGCCCCAGTCGGAGATGCAGTGGGCCTCGTCGACGACGAGCATGCCGCAGCCGGCGGCGAGCTTCGGGAGCTGGTGGTCGCGGAACGCGGGGTTGTTCAGGCGCTCGGGGCTGATGAGGAGCACGTCGACGGCGTCCTCGGCGATGGCCTCGGCGGTGGCGTCCCAGTCCTCGGGGTTGGCCGAGTTGATGGTGCGGGCGCGGATGCCGGCGCGCTCGGCGGCCTCGATCTGGTTGCGCATGAGCGCCAGGAGCGGCGAGACGATGACGGTGGGGCCGGCGCCGCGGCGGCGCAGCAGCGCGGTGGAGGTGAAGTAGACGGCGGACTTCCCGAACCCGGTGCGCTGCACCAGCAGGACGCGCCGCCCCGCCTCCTCCTGCCCGCCGGTGCAGAGCGCCTCGATGGCCCGCCACTGGTCGTCGCGCAGTCTCGCGTGCTCGCCCGCGAGGGCGCGCAGCAGCGCTTCGGCTTCGTTTCTCAGCGTTTCGGTGGTTTCCCCCATGGGGACCGTTGTACAGCACTGGTGTGACAGCGGCGGCGCCGCTAGGCTCGGAGCGATGCACACCGACGCATCGATCGAAGTCCCATGGAAGTCCGGCGCCTGGACGGCGCTGCCGGTGGCGGCCGAGGAGGCCGGCGGACGGCTGCGGGTGACCGCGGCCGAGGGCAGCGACGCCTGGCGGCACACCGCCTACGGGTTCGTCCACGACAACGAGCACGCCCTCCTGGAGGCGTGGAGCCGCGAGCAGGCGGTGGAGGTGTCGTTCATCGCCGACTACGGCGCGCAGTTCGACCAGGCGGGGCTCATGGTCCGCATCGACGCCGAGCACTGGATCAAGACCGGGGTCGAGTTCGCCGACGGCGCGCTCCAGCTCGGCGCGGTCGTCACCGACGGCCGCTCGGACTGGTCGACCGCGCCGGTCCCCGAGTGGGCCGGCAAGGAGGTGACGATGCGCGCCACCCGCTTCAACGACGCCGTCGTGATCCGCGCCCGCGCGGGGGAGGAGGAGCCGTGGCGCCTGGTGCGCCTCGCGCCCCTCGACCCGGACGCGGCCGTGACCGCCGGCCCGTACTGCTGCGCGCCTTCGCGAGCGGGCCTCACCGTCGAGTTCACCTCGTGGCGGCTGACCGATCCGGACGCGGATCTGCACTGACGGGCGTCGCCGGCGGCGGGGAGCCGCTGGCGAGCGGCGCTCGCGTTCCGGGCGATGTCGGACCCTTGGTGTACTTTTACGCCAGGGGTCCCTTAGGCCGGAAATATCATGATTTAGCGGGTTATTCCCGGTCTTCTGTGTCGTTCAGTGTCTCACCGTCCAGTTCGGCGGCGAGGAGTTTCAGGTCGTAGACCGACATGCGCTGGGTCTTGTCGGCGCGGCCGGAGGTGCTCACCGTGACGCCGTCCTCGCGGAGGAGGTCGGGCACGTCCCTGCCCGAGGAGCCGTCGGCCCACCGGAAGCCCTCCGAGACCGTGCCGCCCGCCGTCAGCACCCGGTAGGCGCGGGTCACGTCGCCGTCGCGCATGTACGCCCCCACCTGGCGCGGGCCCGTGCCGATGAGCTCGGCCAGGTCGCCGTACGAGGTCCAGGTGCCGTCCGGCAGCGCCTCCACGACCCGCTTCACCAGGTCCCAATCCTGCTCAGTCGTCATGTCCGCGAGCCTAACCGCCGCGCCCGACGGGCCCTCCCCGGCGGTTGCGGCGGCCCTTGGCCGGGCCGCTCCGCGGCCCCGGTCCGGCCCCGCGGATCACTCGGCCGCCCGCGCCCCGCTACCGAGGGCGCACTTGGTGTTAACGTCGAACCAGACAGGGGAGCCGATTGGCTGAGAGTGCGGAACCGACCGCAGACCCTCACACCTGATCCGGGTAATACCGGCGGAGGAAGTCGTCGTGTGCCGCTGTCGCACCGTGTTCGCGTATTCCTGAAAGGCAACGCCCATGCCTACCGACAGCACCCTCGCCGCGCCCGGCCGCTGGCGCACCGTCGACATCCTCACCTGCGCCGTCCTCGCCGTCGCCTTCGGCGTCGTCTTCTGGGCCTGGAACTTCGTCTGGGCCGGGCTCGACCCCGTCCTCGCGTTCCTGCCCCCGCTCAAGGGCATCCTGTACGGCGTCTGGCTCATCCCCGCCGTCCTCGCCCCGCTCATCGTCCGCCGCATCGGCGCCGGCCTCCTCACCGAAGCCCTCGCCGCCACCGTCTCCGCCCTCCTCGGATCCGTGTGGGGCGTCCTGGTGATCTACCAGGGCCTCCTCCAGGGCCTCGGCGGCGAGATCGCCTTCGCCGCGGGACGCTACCGCCGCTTCGGCACCCCCGTCGCCGTCGCCGCCGGCGCCCTCGCCTGCATCGCCGCCACCCTCTTCGACGTCGTCGTCTGGTACCCCGACCTCGCCCTGTGGTCCTTCAAGGTCCCCTACATCGCCTTCGCCGCCCTCTCCGGCGCGATCGTCGCCGGCCTCGGATCCAAGGCCCTCGTCACCGCCATGCTCCCCACCGGCGTCCTCGACCGCTTCCCCGCCGGCCGCGAACGGGCCCGGATCTGACGTGATCCCGGTCGAGTTCCGCGGCTACGCCTGGCGCCACGCCGGACGCCGCGCCCAGGCCGTCACGGGAGTCGACCTCCGCGTCGAGCCCGGCGAGCGGGTGCTCCTGCTCGGCCCCTCCGGGTCGGGCAAGTCCACCCTGCTCGCCGCGCTCGCCGGGCTCCTCACCGAGGACGCCGGCGACCAGGACGGCGACGTCCTCCTCGACGGCAAGCCCGCCGCCGAGCAGCGCGGCCGCGTCGGCATCCTCTTCCAGGACCCCGAGACGCAGCTGGTCATGGCCCGCGCCGGCGACGACGTCGCCTTCGGACTCGAGAACCAGGCCGTTCCCGCCCCCGAGATCTGGCCCCGCGTCCGCGGCGCCCTCGACGCAGTCGGCTTCCCCTACGGACCCGACCGGGACACCCACGCCCTCTCCGGCGGCGAGCAGCAGCGCCTCGCGCTCGCCGGCGTCCTCGCCCGCCGCCCCGAGCTGATCCTCCTCGACGAACCCACCGCCAATCTCGACCCCCAAGGCGCCCAAGACGTCCGCGACGCGCTCCGGACCGCGCTCACCGACACCGACGCCACCCTCATCGTCGTCGAGCACCGGGTCGCCGACATCCTCGACCTGGTCGACCGGGTCATCGCCCTCGGCCCCGGCGGCGCCGTCACCGCCGACGGCCCCGCCGGACGCGTCCTCGCCGAACACGGCGAATCGCTTGCCGCCCAAGGCGTCTGGGTCCCCGGCGCGCCCCTCCCGCACCGCCCCGCACCCGCCCCCGGCGACACCGCGCTGCGCGGCGACGGCCTCGCGCTCGCCTACCCCGGGAGTGCCGAACGCGCTCTCGACGGCGTCTCCTTCTCGCTGCGCCAAGGGGAACTGCTCGCCGTCACCGGCCCCAACGGGTCCGGCAAGTCCACGCTCGCGCTCCTCGCGGGCGGCCTCGCGGCACCCGACGCCGGGACCGCCACCGTCCCGGGGGAGCGCCGCCCCCTGCACCGCCTGCCCGCGCGGCGCCTCGCCACCCGGGTCGGCTCGGTCTTCCAGGACCCCGAGCACCAGTTCGTCACCGCCACCGTCCGCGTCGAACTCGCCTTCGGCCCCGAGCAGGCCGGCTGGGAGCGGGCCCGCACCGACGCCCGCGTCGCCGAACTCCTCGACCGCCTCCGCCTCGCCCACCTCGCCGAAGCGAACCCGCACACGCTCTCCGGCGGCGAGGCCCGCCGCCTCTCCGTCGCGAGCGCCCTCGCCGCCGCCCCAGGCGTGCTCCTGCTCGACGAGCCCACCTTCGGCCAGGACCGCCGCACCTGGGGCGAACTCGTCGACCTCACCGCCGACATCCGCGCCGAAGGCACCGCCCTCCTCGCCGTCACCCACGACCGCGACTTCGCACATGCATTGGGCGCCAGGGAACTCGCGCTGAAGGACGGACGCGTGGACGAGGGGGCCGCCCCGTGCTGACCATCGTGCCCGTGTGCGGGCCCGACGCGCCGATCGCCCGCGCCAACCCCGTCGCGAAGCTCGCCGCGGTGGTGCTCGTGACCACCGTGGCGCTCGTCGCCGCCGACTGGCTCACGCCGCTGCTCCTGCTCGCCGCCATGCTCGCCGTGCTGCCGTTCACCGGCATCCGGATCAGGCCCCTCGCCCGGCGCCTGCGCTGGCTGTGGCTCGCGGCCGCCGCGGTCGTGGCCGTCAACGCCGTCTTCGCGGCCGAGCAGACCGGCCGGACCCTCGTCGAGTTCGGCCCGATCGAGGTCTCCTCCGGGGCGCTCCTCGCCGGGACCGCGATCGGCCTGCGCGTCTGCGTCGCCGCCACCGCCGGCGTCCTCGCCTTCGCCACCACCGACCCGACCGACCTCGCCGACGCCCTCACCCAGCAGCTCAAGGCCCCGCCGCGGTTCACCATCGGCTCGCTCGCGGCCCTGCGGCTCCTCCCGCTCCTCGCCGCCGAATGGGCCCAGATCACCACCGCCCGCCGCGCCCGCGGCCTCGAAGGCGGCTGGAACCCCGTGCGGCGCACCAGGCTCTTCGCCTCCACCATGTTCGCGCTCCTCGTCGGCGCCATCCGCCGCGCCGGACGCCTCGCCGCCGCCATGGACGCCCGCGGCTTCGACACCGGCCTGCCCCGCACCCACGCCCGCCGCCAGCACATGCGCCCCGCCGACTGGGCCGTCATCGCGCTGGCGGCAGCGGGCTCGGCCGCGGCCGTCGCCGTGAGCGCCGCCGCGGGGACCTTCACCTTCTGACCGCCTTCGCGCGGTCATCGGCACCGGCTCCGCCGCGGGCAGGGCGCCGGCGACGGGCGGGCGGCACGGTCAGACGGTGATGGTCTCGCCGTCGGGGATGCGGCGGTAGGAATCGCCGACCAGGAGCGGGAAGAGGCGGTCGGGGAGCCCTTTGCCGATGTCGCTCAGGACGGCGTCGTGGATGGGGTGGACGGCGGGGGCGCCGATGTCCCGGGCGAAGTCGATCGCCTCCGAGAGCTTGAGCCAGGGCGCGGCGACCGGCGCGAGCAGGGTCCGCACGGGCATGTCGGGGACGGTGAGCGAGTCGCCGGGGTGGTAGACGCCGTCGACCAGGTAGGCGAGGTTCTCCACGATCGGGATGTCGGGGTGGATGACCGCGTGGTGCTCGCCGAAGACCTTGACCTCGGTGCCCGCCACCGGGATCGCGTCACCGGCGCTGACGGCGGTGAACGAGAGCCCGCCGAGTACCCCGGCGAGGGAGGCGGGTCCGTAGACCGGCACGTCGGGCCGGGCCTCGCGCAGGCGCCGGACGCCGTCCGGGTCGCAGTGGTCGGCGTGCTCATGGGTGATGAACAGGGCGTCGGCCCCGTCGAGGGCCGCCGGGTCGGAGTACGCGCCCGGGTCGATGACGATCAGCCCCTGACCGGTGTCGAGCCTGACGCAGGAGTGGCCGAACTTGGTGAGTCGCATGGCACCACCGTAGGACTCCGGGCCGCCGCGGCGCGGCCGGTTCCCGCAATGCGCACCGCCGACCGGACGAGCGGCGGCGCCCCGGGTGGACCACCCGGGGCGCCGCCGTTTCATTCGGGGCCCGGTCTCCTAGTTCCTCGCTCCGAACCTGGTGGTACGTCAGGCGCGCGCGGCCGCTTCCTCCTCCTCGACCGCGGGCTGGGCGAACTGGGCCTCGTAGAGCCGCGCGTACGCGCCGCCCGAGGCCAGCAGCTTCTCGTGCGGGCCCTGCTCGACCACGGACCCGTGCTCCATCACCACGATCACGTCGGCGTCGCGGATCGTGGAGAGCCGGTGCGCGATCACGAAGCTCGTGCGGCCCTGCCGCAGCGCGACCATCCCCTGCTGGACCAGCATCTCGGTGCGGGTGTCGACCGAGCTGGTGGCCTCGTCGAGGATGAGGATCGACGGGTCGATGAGGAACGCCCGCGCGATCGTCACGAGCTGGCGCTCGCCCGCGCTCAGGCCGCCCTCGTCGGAGCCCACGACCGTGTCGTAGCCGTCGGGAAGCGTGCGGATGAAGTGGTCGGCGTGCGCCGCGAGGGCCGCGGCCTCGATCTCCTCGCGGGTCGCCTCGGGCCTGCCGTAGGCGATGTTCTCCGCGATCGTGCCCGCGAACAGCCACGTGTCCTGGAGGACCATGCCGATCCGCCGCCGCAGCCGCTCGCGCTCCACCGTGGACACGTCGACGCCGTCGACGGTGATCCGGCCCGCGTCGAGGTCGTAGAAGCGCATGAGCAGGTTGACCAGCGTGGTCTTGCCCGCCCCGGTGGGGCCGACGATCGCGACCGTCTGGCCCGGTTCGGCCTCCAGCCACAGGTGCTCGATGAGCGGTTCGGCCTCCAGGTACCGGAACGACACGTCCTCGAACGCCACCCGGCCCTCGACGGCCGCCAGCTCGCCCTCGGCCGCGACCGGCTCGGGCGACTGCTCCTCGGCGTCGAGGAGCTCGAACACGCGCTCGCCCGAGGCGACCGCGGACTGGATCTGGCCGAACATCGCCGCGAGCATGTTCAGCGGGTTCGAGAACTGGTTCGTGTACTGGATGAACGCCTGGATCTGCCCGAAGCTCAGCGCCCCGGCCGCCACCTGGAGGCCGCCGACCACGGCGACGAGCACGTACGTGACCAGTCCCAGGAACGCCATCGCGGGCCCCAGGAGCGCCGAGACCCACTGGGCCCGGACCGTGGTCTCGTACAGCTCCTCGTTGTGGCGCTTGAAGACCGCCGCGCCCTCGGCCCGGCGGCCGAACAGGGTCACGAGCTGGTGCCCGGTGATCATCTCCTCGACGTGGCCGTTGAGCTTCCCGGTGGTCGCCCACTGCTGCACGAACCGCGGCCGGCTCCGCCTGCCGATGACGCGCGTCGCCAGCACCGTGAGCGGCAGGGTGAGGACCACGATGAGCGTGAGCAGCGGGGAGATGGTGAGCATCATGATCGGGACGCCGATGAGGAACAGCAGCCCCTGGACCACGCGCTGGGTCACCTGCCCGACGGTCTGCGTCAGGTTGTCGATGTCGTTGGTGACCCGCGACAGCACCTCGCCGCGCGGGCGGGAGTCGAAGTAGGACAGCGGGAGGGCCCCGACCTTCCGGTCGGCCTCCTCGCGCAGCTCGTACGCCATGTGCTGCGCGAGCTTCGCGATCGTCCGCCCGTTCGAGACGGTGATGCCGAAGGTCGCCGCGGCGATCGCGAGCGCGAGGCCGAGGATGCGCGCGAGCCCCGCGAAGTCGAGGTCGCCCGCGGCGGCCCCGGCGATGACGTGGTCGGTGGCGCGGCCGAGGACCGTGGGGACGGCGAGCATCCCGGCGACCATGAGCAGGCCGAAGCCGATCACGGAGGCGAGGCGCAGCCTGTCGCGGCGCATGAGGGCGATGATGCGGCGGGTGGTGCCGCGGAAGTCGTCGGCCTTCTTCAGGGCCGGTCCGGCGCCCATGCCGGGTCCGCGCATGGTCACAGCGCCTCCTGCAGCGTGAGTTGGGAGTTGACGATCTCGGCGTACACGGGGTTGGTCTCCAGCAGCTCCTCGTGGGTGCCGGTGCCGACGACCCGTCCGGCCTCCAGGACGACGATGCGGTCGGCGTCGCGGATGGTCGAGACCCGCTGGGCCACGATCACTTGCGCGGCCCCGGCGATGTCGGTGGCGAGCGCGGCGCGCAGGGCGGCGTCGGTGGCGGTGTCGAGTGCGGAGAACGAGTCGTCGAACAGGTAGATCCGCGGGTCGGCGACGAGGGTGCGGGCGATGGCGAGGCGCTGGCGCTGGCCGCCGGAGACGGTGGTGCCGCCCTGGCCGATGACGGTGTCGAGGCCGTCGGGCATGTCGCGGACGAAGTCCGCGGCCTGCGCGGTGGTGAGTGCCCGCCACAGGGCCTCGTCGTCGGCGTCGGGGTTGCCGTAGCGCAGGTTCGAGGCGATGGTGCCGGAGAACAGGTAGGCGCGCTGGGGGACGAGGCCGACGGTGCGGGCGATGAGGGCCCGGTCCATGTCGCGGACGTCGACGCCGTCGATGCGGACGGTGCCGCCGCCGACGTCGAACAGGCGGGGAATGAGGTTGAGGAGCGTGGTCTTGCCGGAGCCGGTGGAGCCGATGACGGCGGTGGTCTGGCCGGGGCGGGCGATGAGGTCGACGCCGCGGAGGACGGCCTCTTCGGCGCCTTCGTAGCGGAAGACGACGTCCTCGACGTCGAGTTCGCCGCGGCCGGGGAGTTCGCGGACGGCGTCGGCGGCGTCGCGGATGGTCGGCTCGGTGTCGAGGACCTCGCGGATGCGGCCGGCGGCGACCTTGGCGCGGGGGGCCATCATGAAGACGCCCATGGACATCATGACCGAGCCGAGGATGAGCCCGGCGTAGGTGAGGAAGGCGATGAGGTCGCCGATCTGCATGGTGCCGTCGGCGATGCGCGCGGCGCCGATCCAGACGATGGCGATCGAGGTGACGTTGCCGCTGGCCATCGCGGTGGCGCCGAAGAACGCCTGGACGCGGCCGACGCGCAGGGAGGCGTCGGTGAGCCGGGTGTTGGCCGCGTCGAAGCGCCGGGCCTCGTGGTCGTCGCGGACGAAGGCGCGGATGACGCGGATGCCGGTGATGTGCTCGCGCATGACCTGGTTGATGCCGTCGATGGAGCGCTGCATGGCGCGTCCGGCGGGGATCATCGCGGTGACGATGAAGTAGATGATGACGGCCATGATCGGGATCGCGGCGAGGAGCACGCCGGTCATGGGGACGTCGAGCGTCAGGGCGAGGGCGAGGCCGCCGATCGCGGTGATCGGGGCGGTCATGAACAGGGTGAGGCCCATGACGAGCATGGTGACGACCTGGGTGACGTCGTTGGTGGTGCGGGTGATGAGCGAGGGGGCGCCGAAGCGGTCCATCTCGGCGGCGGAGAAGCGCTGGACCTGGGCGAAGAGGTCGGCGCGGAGGTCGCGGCCGAGGCCCATGGCGGCGCGGGCGCCGAAGTAGACGCCGAAGGCGGCGGCGGCGAGCTGGACGACGGTGACGGCGAGCATGAACGCGCCGTGGCGCAGGACGTAGGCGGAGTCGCCGGCCGCGACGCCGTTGTTGATGAGGTCGGCGTTCAGGGTGGGGACGTAGAGGGAGGCGAGGGTCTGGACCAGTTGGAAGAGGACGGCCAGCAGCAGCGGTTTGCGGTGGGGGCGCAGGTAGTCGGCGAGGAGGCGGAGGATCGATGCCTCCGGGGCGCCCTCCTCGCCTTCTGGCGGCGCCGCCTTGCGGGGGGTGTCGGCGGGTCGGTTTCCTGTCATGCCGCCGAGCGTAGCATTCGATTTTGACCGGGTACAAAGTTTTTCCGGGATTATTTTTTGGCCGGGTCGAGTTTCGTCTGGTAGGGTGGCGGGGTGGAACAACGGAGCGGCCTGCGCGAGCGCAAGAAGAACGCCATGTGGGGGCGGTTGAAGTCGACCGCGCTCCAGATGTTCGAGGAGCGCGGGTACGAGAACGTGTCCGTCGCCGAGATCGCCGCCGCCGCGGAGGTGTCGAAGGCCACCGTGTTCAACTACTTCCCCGCGAAGGAAGACCTCGTCATCGGGGGCATGAAGCACCACATCGAGGACCCGGCCCGGGTCGTGCGCGAGCGCGCCCGCGGCAAGACCCCGCACGCGGCCCTGCGCGACCGCTACCTGCACCTGCTGGAGCACCGCGCCCCGCAGACCGGTCTGAGCGACAAGCCGCTGTTCCTCCAGGTCCAGCGCCTCATCTCGGTCACGCCCGCGCTCATGGTCAGCGCCATGGACTACCGCCGCCGCTCCGGCGCCCTGCTCGCCGACGTGCTCATGGAGGAGGGCCACCCCAAGCTCACCTCGCGGCTGGTCTCCTCGCAGCTGCTGCACACCCAGTACGTCCTCGTCGAGGCCAACGTCCACCTCATCCTCGAGGGCCGCCCGATCTACGAGGTCGCCTCCATGGCCTTCTCGGCCGCCGAGCACGCGTTCGGGCTGCTCGAGAACGGCATCGGCGACGTCATGCGCCGCGACACCGAGCCGCCCGCGTCCGACGCGGCCTTCACCCGCGACGGGTGCGCCGTCGGCTACGAGCCCGGCCGCGCCGAGGCCGAGGCGGTCCTGGAGCGCTTCGCCGCCGAAACGGGCGACGAGGTCGTTCGGGCCCTTTCCGACCCCGGCCGCGCCTGAGCCGCCGGTTCGGTTTCAGGACGGCGCTTACGCCTGTGGGCCTTCCTGACTAGACTCCGGCTCATGTCCTCACTCGACCACCTCGTCCTCGCCACGCCCGACCTGGCCGTCACGGTCAAGGAGGTCGCGCGCCTGACCGGGACGCAACCCGTCCCCGGCGGCGTCCACCAGGGCCTGGGCACCAGGAACTTCCTGCTCGGCATCGGCGAGGGCGCCTACCTCGAGATCATCGGCCCCGACCCGGAGCAGCCCGCCCCCGACCGCTGGCGCCCCTTCGGCATCGACACCCTCACCGAGGCCCGGCTCGTCACCTGGTCCGTGCGGGTCGAGGGCATCGACGACGCCGTCGCCACCGCCCGCGAAGGCGGGTACGACCCCGGCGAGCCGTGGGAGATGTCCCGCCGGACCCCCGACGGCGGCACGCTCTCCTGGAAGCTCACCCTCGACCGCGAAGGGCGCCACCGCGGCCCCGTCCCGTTCCTCATCGACTGGGGGACCGCCCCGCACCCGTCAGCGGGCCTGCCGGTCGTCCCGCTCGTGGGCCTCGAAGCGGTCCACCCGCACCCCGAGCGCGTCGAGCCCCACATCGAGGCCGTCGGCGCGAAGCTCCCCATGAAGTCCGGCAACCGCGGCGCCCTCGCCGCCACGCTCTTCGGCGAATCCGGGCTCGTCGTCCTGATCTGAGCACTGGCCTGATCTGAACCCGGTCCCGATCTGAATGCGGCGGGGCCCGCGGCCGACCACCGGTCGTGGGCCCCGCCGCGTGCTCAGCCGGTCGACTCCCCGCCGCCCGGCGGCGTCCCGCCGGGCCCGCCGCCTTCGGGCATGCCGCCGCCCGCGGCACCGCCGCCGGCCTCGGTGCCGGTGTCGACCCCGACCGGCAGCGCGATCGCGTACCCCGCGGTGACGTCGCCGCTGACCGACGGGAGCTGCGAGGCCCCGCCGTCGTCGCTGAAGATCCCGTCCGTCTCCAGCGAGACGTTGGCGAGGTTCTCGACCGACTGCTCGTAGCCCTCCTCGGCGTACACCGCGTCGCAGGCGTCCTGCGGGAGCGCGATCTGCGAGGTCGCGATCGCGTTGGCGCTGTCGGTGATCGAGTCGGCGTCCGGGTAGACCTCGAAGTGGAGGTGCGGCCAGCGGCCGTCGTAGCAGCCCGGGAAGACGCTCGTGAACCGCACCGTGCCGTCCGCGTCGGCGACCTGGACGCCGCGCAGGTAGTTCTCGTTCGCTATCGCCTCGGAGTACATCGAGTACTCGCCGTCCCGGTTGCAGTGCCACAGGTAGACCGCCGCGCCCGCGTAGCGGGCGTTGTCGTTCGCCATGTCGTACAGCGTCAGCTCGATGTCGAGCCCGACGCCCTCGGCCGCGGTGGTGCTGTCGCCGAAGCTCGCGCGGATGTCGCTGCGGACCACGCCGCTCTGCTCCAGCACGTCGGGGCCGTTGGAACCGTCCCCCGGGTACGGCCCGGCGGTCTCCTCGGGGATCTCGGCCAGGTCCTCCGCGGAGGCCGCCGTCCCCGAATCCGAATCCGCGCTGCCGCCCGAGTCCGAGCACGCCGCGAGGCCCAGGGCCGCGGCCCCGGCGCCCGCGACGAGCACGCCGCGGCGGCTCAGCAAGGTCCCGATGTCGAACCGGAGGCCCTGGTCGACCAGCTCCTCCTCGGGCCGGGCGTACGCCCGGCCCTCGTATGTCGGCGTCACGTCTCGCTCGGTGGTCACTGCCCACCCCTCTCACCTCGTGGAGCCGCAATTCTTCGGGCGCAAGCCCGTCGAACGGCTGCAAGCGGGATCAGAGAAGAATCGGAACGTCCCGCGCGGGGGTCACGCCCGGCTCGCCTTCACCGAGTACATGAGCGGCGCCTTCGCGGTCCCCTCCGGCTGGCGGAAGCGGCCTTCGGCCTGCTCCAGGGAGCCGAAGTTCTGGAACAGGGTCCAGTCGAACTCGTGCAGGAACTCGATCCGCAGGCCGTTCGCGGCGAGCGCCGAGACCACGGTGCCGACCGAGTGCACCCACTCGTAGCTCAGGTTGCTCTCGGTCTTCGCCGCGAAGTCGACGTACGAGCCCGGCTCGTCGAGGACCAGGGCCTCGCGGGTGAGGTAGTCGCGCTCGAAGCGCGTCCCGGTGTCCCAGTCCAGCACGTTCGCGATCGGGTGGAACTCGGCCAGGTACAGGAACCCGCCGGGAGCGACCAGGGACGCGGCGACCTCGGCCCACCGCTCGATGTCGGGCAGCCACACGAGGGCGCCGAGCCCGGTGTAGACGACGTCGAACACGCGCCCGCCCAGGGCCTCCCGCGCGTCGTAGACGTCCGCGGCCACGAACGAGGCCCGGTCGGCGAGCCCGAGGTCGGCCGCGAGGCCGCGCGCGACCTCCACGGCCGGCGCGGAGAAGTCCAGGCCCACGACCTCGGCCGCGCCGCGGCGCGCCCACGAGAGCGTGTCCTGGCCCATGTGGCACTGGAGGTGCACGAGGCGCTTGCCGGTGACGTCGCCGACCTCCGCGGCCTCGAACGCGTTGACGTCGCCGCCGCCGGCGCGGAAGCCGTCCTGGTCGTAGAAGTCGCTCGCGGCGTGGATCGGGACGCGCTCGTCCCACATGGCCCGGTTCGCCTCGCGCCAGCCGGCGCCCTCGGTCGCGGTGCCGTCGGATTCGCTGCTCATGCGGCCACTCTCGCAGCGGGACGCATGAGCGGCAAGCGATTTAGCGGTCTCAGTCCTGCTTGCTGCGCGCGCCCGGGAAGTCCGAGAGGAACGTCCAGCCCAGGTGCTCGTACAGGGCGCGGCCCTCGTCGCTGGCGACGAGGAGCCCGTAGCGCATGCCGAGCGCGCACGCGTGCCACGTGAGCGCGCGCATCGCGGTCGAGCCGAGGCCGCGGCGCTGGTGGGCGGGGGCGGTGATGACCTTGTCGAACACCCCGAAGTCGGCGTCGCGGCCCAGGCGGGCCGAGGCGGCGAGGTCGCCGTTGGCGTGGAAGATCCGGGCCACCGTCAGCGGCCCGTCGGTCTCGACGATGAGCCGGTACCCCTCGGGGATCGCGTAGCCGGCGGGCGTGAACACGACGGACATGAGGTGGCCGCCCTGGTCCATCGTCCAGGACGCGGGGATCAACGATTCCAGGAGCTCGTTCGGCCCGGCGATCATGACCTGGTTGCCGGGGGTGTCGAGGCGCGCGACGGTCGCGGCGAGGCCCTCGGGGGTGTAGGTGTGGAAGACCTCGCGGACCTCGGTGCTGGGCGGGCCGACCGCGACGCGGTAGCCGCCCTCGATCGGCTCGGGCTGCGCGGTGATCCGCGAGTGGGCGCGGCCGCGGCCCCAGGTCATGGTGAGGTCGGAAAGGGTGTGGCCGGTGGGGCTGGTGGTCATGGGGGGCTCCTTCGAAGCGGGGTACCGCACACTCTATTGCAACTATCTTGCAATAAGCCACCGACATTCCACGGCCGGGCCGAGAGCGGCGCGGCGGGGATGTCGGACCCGGCGCGTAGGCTCGCGACCGTCGGAAGGGATGCGATGAGTGACGCGGTGACGTCGGCCGAGGACGGCCTGGCGCGGTGCCCCTGGGGTGTCGACCCGGAGATCTACCGGGACTACCACGATAGCGAGTGGGGCCGCCCGGTGCGCGGGGACGACGAGCTGTTCGAGCGGGTGACCCTGGAGGCGTTCCAGTCGGGCCTGTCGTGGCTCATCATCCTGCGCAAGCGCGAGTCCTTCCGCGCGGCCTTCGACGGCTTCCGCATCGCGAAGGTCGCCGCGTACACCGACGCCGACGCGCGGCGGCTCATGGAGGACGCCGGGATCGTGCGCAACCGCCTGAAGATCGCGGCGACCATCGCGAACGCGAAGGCAGCCGCCGAACTCGCGTCCGACGGCGGCCTCTCGGACCTGGTGTGGTCCTTCGCGCCCGAGCGGCGTGAGCGCCCGAAGCGCCTCGCCGACATCGCGGCCGTCACCCCCGAGTCCACGGCCCTGTCGAAGGCGCTGAAGAAGCGCGGCTTCCGTTTCGTCGGCCCGACCACGGCTTATGCCATGATGCAGGCGGTCGGGATGGTCGACGACCACCTCGCCGACTGCCATGTGCCCGAACGGGACTAGGCACTCGGCGAGGGGAACGGTCCGCTAGTCGACCCGGTTCAGGCCACGCGGTTCCAGAAACCGCAGTGGTGGCCCGCCGCCAGGTCGGTCATGCCCGGGTCCGCCACCGACAGCTCGTAGCCGCGGTGGTCCCGGTAGCGCGGCCAGCCGGGGTCGCCGTCGGCGGCGAACGCGGTCCAGTGGTCGATCATGGCCGCCGACAGCTCGGCCTGCGCCCCCTGCGGCGGCGCGCCCCACGGCGTCGCGAAGAAGTACCCGAGGTCCGCACTGTGGTTGGCGCCCATCGGGAACCCGCCCACCGGCGGCGCGGGCTCGGCGAACTCGTAGGCGTACACCCGCGAGTAGCGGGCCGCCGCGTCGAGCGCGGGGAGCTGCGAGCAGGTGCCGAGCTGGCCCCCGTAGTCGGTGAGCAGGGTCGCGAGCGCGATGCTCGGCGACACGTGGTCGGCGGCGGGGTACTTCGCGAGGATCGCGCCGGCCGTGCGGGCCCCGAACATGTCCGCCACGATCTGCGGGTACGCGGCCGCCGTGACGGGCGTGCCGAACCGGTCGTAGGCGCGGTAGACCATCGAGCGCATCTCGTCGCTGGTGCCGCCCATGAGGAGCGGGACGTCGGCGGCGAGGCCGCGGCGCATGGCCGTGAGCGGTTGCAGCGGCACCGCCTCGGTCCCGGCCACGGGCGACCACGGCAGGTCCGCGGCCCGGCGTGCCACGGTCACCGGCCCGCCGGTGCCGAGCGCGACCAGGTCGGCCAGGTCGGCGTCCCGCAGGCACGCTTCGACATTGGAACCGTTGCAGCCCAGCGTCTCCGCGTGCGCGGCGCCGCGCCGCTCGGCCTCGTCCACGGTGAGCAGTGCGTTGCCGCACGGCGCGCTCTGCACGATCGCCTTGTCGAACAGGCCCGCCGCGCCGGGCGCGGCGAGCTGCGCGCAGGTGCTGCGCCCGCCCGCGGACTGGCCCCACAGGGTCACGTTGCCGGGGTCGCCGCCGAACGCGCCGATCTCCTCGCGCACCCAGGCGAGCGCGGCCTGCTGGTCGGCGAGGCCGAAGTTCCCCGCGGCCGGGTCGTCGAGCGCGGGGTGGGCGAGCCAGCCGAGCGCGCCGAGGCGGTAGTTCGGGGTCACCACGACCGCGTCGCCGCGGGCGGTGATCGGGGCCGGGTCGTAGGTCGCGCCCGAGCCGGTGTCGAGGCCGCCGCCGTGCAGGAACACCAGCACCGGCAGTGGTCCGGTTGCGTCCCTGGGGACGTGGACGTCGAGGAAGAGGCAGTCCTCGCCGCCGGCCACGGGCGCCTGCGGGTTCCCGCTCGGCTGCGCGCAGGGGCTGCCGGAGGCGATGGCGTCGCGGACGCCGTCCCAGGCCGGGGCGGGTTCGGGTGCGCGCCAGCGCAGGTCGTCCACGGGCGGCGCGGCGTAGGGGATGCCCTTGAAGGTGCGGGACTCGTCGGTGACGGTGCCGCGCAGGAGCCCCGCGCCCGTCTGGACGAGGCCGGGGTCGTCGGCGCGGGCGGGGGCGGCGGTCGCGGTCAGTGCGAGCAGACCGGCCGCCGCCACGGTCAGGCTTCTGAGGAGCAGTGTGCGTGTCATGCGTCCACACTGCTTGCGGCGGTGAGCCGTGCGCCTCGGCGCGGCCGCGTATCCGCGGCTACGCCGAGGCGCTGAGCGGCGCTAGCGGCGGATCGTCGCCGTGTCGGTGGCCGCGGTGCCGTTGACGTGGGCGGTCAGGGTCACGGTGCCGGTGCGCCAGGCGCAGAGCTCGCCGGTGGCGGGGTTGAACCAGGCGTCGTAGCGGAGCCAGTCGAGGAGCCCGGGGGCCCGCTCGCCGATGTGGACGTCGGTGCCGCTCCACGCGACGCCCATGGGGTAGACGACGGGGATCGCCGTGTTCCCCTGCGTCAGTTCGGCACTCACGGTGACTGTGCCTCCGGGGCGGAGGTCGGGGGCGTCCACGGTGAGCGCGTCGATCTGGGGCCGGACCTGCGCGGCGAGCCATTCCTCGCCGGTGGCGCCGATCCCGAACTCGGTCCAGCCGATGAAGCCGCCGTCCTCGGGGGTGGTGGAGGGGGCCTTCCCGGAGTTGCCGTTGACCCAGTACGAGACGCCGTCGACGCGGTCGGCGTCGAAGTAGCCCGCGTGGGCGCCGATGTAGACGGCCTCCTTGCCGCTGCCGGTCTCGAAGCCGGTGAGCCATTCCTCGACCACTTCGGCTTCGAGGCGGTCGCCGAGCTGGCTGGCGGCCTGGGGGCTCTTGTCGTTGGGCGGGACGTGGGCGACGACGGCGACACTGTCGACGTCCGGGTCGGCGGCGGCCTCGTCGAGTGCGTTGCGGAGCATGAGGATCTGATCCCAGCCGCCCTTGCCGATCGTGAGGCCGGAGGTGTCGAGGGTGATGAAGCGGGTGCCATTGCGGTCGAAGACCTGCTGCGCGGGGCCGAAGACCGCGGACCACTCGTCCACGGTGCAGCCCATGGCCTCGTGGTTGCCGGGGACGTACACCCAGTCGAGGGCGTCGCCGATCTCCTCGTCCAGGACCCGTTCGGCCAGGGCGAGGTCGTCGGCCTCGCACTCGTCCACGAGGTCGCCGTTGACGATGAGGAGGTCGGCGTCGGAGGCGGCGATCTCGCGCAGGGTGCGGCGGGCGGAGGCGACGATGGCGCTGTCGGGGTTCTCGGCGGTGAACTGGGCGTCGGACATGACGGCGAAGGTCCAGTCGGCGCCGTCGAGGTCCCCGGCGACCATGGGGTCGGCAGTCGCCGCGGCGGTGGGGATCGCGACGTCGGGCGCGGTGTAGGCGGTCAGGTCGCTGATGGTCACCGAGCCCTGGTACTGGGCGGTGGCGCGGGTCTCGGCGACGTAGAAGCGGTTGACCGAGACGGGGTAGGCGACCCCTGCGGGGACGTCGAACTCGACCTGCTGCCAGCCGGGCGCGGTGAGGTAGGCGCCGCGCAGGACCACGTCGGTGCCGTTGGCGTCCTTGAGCTGCAGCGAGGGCCATTCGCCGTCGCCCTCGGCGTCGACCCACAGGCTGAAGCGCTGCGGCTGGCCGGCGACGGGGATGTTGGCGGGGGTGCGGGCGTAGGCGGCGCGGGTGGCGGTGGACTGCGCGAAGTCGTAGGTCATCTGGAGCCCGGCGCTGCCGTCGTGGCCGGGGGCGGGCGCCATCGAGCCGGTGGCGCGGGCGGTGGAGAAGACCCACTGCGCGGCGTCCGCGAAGTCGGCGACGGTGGCCGCTTCGAGGCCGACGGTCACGGCGAGCGCGGTGGTGATCCCACCCGCGGTGAGTTCGACGGTGCCGGAGCCGCCGGCCTTCGCGGTGACGGTGAAGCCGCCGAGGCCGTCGCCGGTGACGGTGAGCAGGTCCTCGTCGTACTCAAGGGTCGCGTCGGCGGGGTCGATCGGGGCGGTGAACCCGGCGGCGTCGGCGCCGACGAGGCGGAACGCGGCCGCGGCCCCGGCCTCGGGGAGCGAGAGGAGCCGCTGGGTGGGTTCGAGGGCGGCGAGTTCGCCGAGGACGGTGAGCTCGGTGGTGCCCTTGGCACTGCCGTCCTTGGCCGTCACCTCGACGGTGCCGGAGCGGTCGCCGGCGTGGAAGACGCCGTCGCCGTCGACCCGGCCGAGGCGGCTCGGGGAGGTCTTCCAGCGCGGGTCGGCGTCGGCGGGCCCGTACGCGTCGTCGTAGGCGGCGACCGCGAGCGGCCGGGTGAGGCCGGGGAAGACGCGGTCGTAGTCGGCGCCTTCGATCGCGCCGGGGGAGAAGGGGGCCCGGGGCGCGATCGCGAACCCCGCGGGGTCGCCGTCGCCGGCGGGGACGGTGAACGCGAGGGCGTTGCCGACCGCGCGCTCGGCGCCGTCCGAGGGGGCGTTGACGGTGACGAGGTCGTCGGTGCCGGGGGCGCGGGCGATGAGGGTGGAGGAGCCGCCGCCGTCGAGGTTGAGGGCGGTGTGGGCGCCCATGGCGAGGAGCTGCTCGGCGGTCTCTTCGAGGGTGTACCCGCCGCTGGCGGCCTGGCGGCCGTCCACGGTGAGCACGTACAGGGTGCGGCCGTCCTCGGCGACGCCGACGGCGGTGCGCGGGTGGCGGGACTGGTCGGTCTGGTCGACGACCGCGCCGTCGGCGAGGAGGATCTGGCGCCCCGAGACGGCGGTCTCGGGCATGTCGCCGCCGGTGACGGCGCCGTACTCGAGGGCGACCCGGTCGCCGACGGCGAGGGCGGCGAGGGCCTGCCCGCCGGCGTCGCGGCCGACGAGGCTCACGGTGCCCTCGGCGATCGGACCCCCTTGGGGCGCATCGGTCACGGCGGTGACGACGCCGTCGGCGACCGTGACCTCGGTGGCCGGGGCGCCGTCGGCGACGCGGGCGCGGCTCGCGGTGCCCCAGTTCGCGTCGTACACGCCGATCCCGCCCGCGGGGAGCGCGGTCGTGTTGAGGCCGTGGAGGTCCAGGGCCCCCGAGGGAGTGGTCGCGGTGCCGTCGAACCCGATCGACTCGATCGAGGCGCGCCCGTCGGCGTCGAACGCGATCGCGTTGGACGACCCGGTGGCCGCGGACTTGACGAGCTCGCCGCCCGAGATCGCGGCGCCCTCGGCGCCGCCGGTGTCGTTGATGTCGAAGAAGTCCGCGTTGAACGCGAGCACCGCGTCATCTCCGGTGTCGCGGAGGGATTCGAGCTGCCCGCGCACGGGTTCGGAGGCGGCGACGGTCCCGGGGGAGAGGTACCGGGGGCTCGCGCCCGCGGCGAGGTCCACGGTGGCCGCGTCGCCGCGGATCCAGCCCTGGTCCTCCCAGCGGTCGAAGGAGTCGAGGGTGATGCCGGGGGCGATCACCGCCGAGTCCGCGGCGACGGGCACGGCGGCGGGGGCGTCCTCCTGGGCATTCGCAGGCGGAGCGATCGCGAGCGCGGCCGCGAGTGCGGCGGCGGCGATCCACGGGGTCGTTCGCACGATGGGTCCTGGCCTCCGGGGGAGTTCGGTGCACGGTCGCGTCCAAGATCCCATGAAAACGAGTTACATGCATAGACCCCAATATGAAAATAATCGCCAAACGAGGGGCAAACCCCGCTCGACGCCCCGGCGTCACTCTCCCAACTGGAGCCACTTTCTAGTACCGGCGGCCCACCGTTCACGGCATTTGCGGGTGAAAACCCTGATCACCGCCCGAATATGCCAAACTGGACCGACCGGGACCACCCCCGGCACCACCCCGTTCCATGGAGTACGCGCATGGCCTCCCTCGACGACCTCATCGCCAGCATCACCGCCAACAAGGACGCCACCGACGACCTCACCGCCCGCATCGAGGACACGCGGCAGCGGGCCGAGGACTTACTGGGGGCGGTGACCGCGCTCGGCGCCGAAGGCGTCGCCAACGCGGTCATGTCCGTCAAGGACCGCCTGGAGCAGTCCGCGTCCCAGAACCGGGCCACCGCCCTCCAGCTCGAAGAGGCCGTCAACGCGGCCGTGGCGGCGAAGCAGGCGTAGCGGATGAGCCGCCTCTCCGAACTCGCCGACCGCATCGCCGCGGACAAGCGCGAGGCCGAGTCGCTGGAGTCGGTCCTCCTCGGCAGCCGCGACCTCGCCCGGGACCTCCGCGCCGCGGTCGCCGGCGTCGGCGCCGAGCGGGCCACCGGGCGGCTCGCCGCCGTCGCCGACCTCCTCGGCGCGGCGCAGAACTCGCGCTGGCTCACCGTCGGGCACCTCGAGGACGCACTGCTCGTCATCAAGGGCGCCATGACCGGGTCCTACAGCGCCGCAGGCGGTCTCGTGCTCCGGACGCACCCAGACGGCGGCCGGGTCCTGCTCGGGCGGCACCAGGACGTGGAGGTGTCGCTGCTGGTCGCCCTGGAGTACCGGCCCCGCGTCGCCCGGCTCCGCGAGCGGCTGGGCATGCCCGCCGCCCCGCCCGCCGAGCTCGACACGAGCGGCGACGACGGGCTCCCGAAGCTCCAACAGGTGACCCGCAAGCTCATCCGCGGCGGTGCCGACGTGCACGCCCAGTTCAAGGACACGGCGAACACGAGCCTCGCCATGGGCCTCGAACGACACGGCGACGACACGCCGCCGACCACCGGGGAGGCCGTCGCCGCGGTCGCGATCCTGTCGGTGGCCGCCCTTGACGGGGTAGCCCGGGTCACACGACACTGGAAACGGAGGGCCACATGAACGAACCCGCCATCTTCCGCGACGCCATCCGCGCCGTCGCGTTCGGCGACGGCGCGACCGCCCGCCGGATCCACGACGACCTGGACGAGGCCGCGCACGAGCGGCTGTTCGCGTTCGCCATCGCCGTCATGAGCGTCTGCATCGAGCACCGGTTCGCCGAGGACGCCACCCACGAGGCGTTCCGCGCGTTCGCCAACGAGATGCGCGAGGACTTCCGCGACGCCGACCCGCCCCCCAAGCCCCTGGCCGTGGAGGTCGTCCTGCGCGGCTTCGCCGGCGAGGACCACCTGCTCGACGAGATCCCCGTCGAGGACCAGACCGTCCTGCGCTACCCGCTCATCCGCAAGATCGTCGCCGACGACCCCGAGCTCCAGGCCGGGTTCGACGGCGTCCTCGACCAGGCCGAGGCCCTGCTGGAGGCGTGGGCCGAGCAGGAGCCCTAGGCGCTGTGCGGCGCCGGGCGGCGGTTGAAGTAGGTGACGAAGGCGGCCACGGCGGCGGCGAGGGCCACGACCGTGAGGACCGCCGAGAGGTAGGAGCCGAAGGCCGCTAGGCCGAGTGGGACGGCGAGGATCGCGAAGGCCCGCCAGGCGCGGTTAGCGAGGGCGCAGAGTCCCAGGCACAGGGCCAGGGCGGCGCACAGGAGCCAGCGGTGGAGGTCGGGGAGCGGGTCGGTGGCGTGCTCGGCGGCGGTGCCGAGGCCGAACGCGATGAGGGTGATCGAGACGGCCACGACCAGGTGCGCGGGGAGTAGGAACCGCGGCGGGGTCTGGTTCTCCTCGTCGAAGCCGAACCGGAAGTTCAGCCACCACAGTCCGATGAGGAGCCCGAATCCGGCGAGGCCGATGCCGACCTGGCTCCAGCCCCACTCCACCTCGCCGATCGCGGTGACGAGCTGGAGGACGGCCTCGCCGAGGACGATCATGACGAACAGGCCCAGCCGCTCGCCCAGGTGCGAGCCCTGGACGTCGCGCATCTCGAAGGCGGGCATCGGCCTGCGGCTGCGTTCGGCGCGCTCGCGGAACCGCTCCTGGAACTCCTCCATCCGGGCCGGGTCGGCGGGGGCCGCCATGGCCGAGGCGAGCGTCATCGCCACGCCCAGCGCCCACAGCGCGAGCTTCCACCGCGGGTCGTCGACCCAGAACGCCACGACCCACGGCAGCAGCCCCGCGTTCCGCTGCGCCGCAGACCAGCTCATGACCAGCCGGCCCGAGCGCGTGAGCCCCTGCGAGGCGACGCCGCTGGTGTACAGGTAGGCCGCGGCGAACACCGCCGAATGCGCGCCGGTCGCCTCGGGGACGGCGGCGGCCATGGCCGCGAGGCCGATCATGCCCAGCAGCATCGTGCGGGTGCGGGTCCGCTCGGAGGCGACGTTCGCGTACACGGTGAACGAGGTCCAGACCAGCCAGATCGCGGTGTACAGCACGAAGAACGCCGCGATCCGCAACCCGTCGGGATGGACCAGCAGGTGCGTCAGCTGGGCGACGGCCGCGACGACGACGAGGTCGAAGAACAGTTCGAGCCAGGTCGCGTGGCGGTCGGAGGTCATCTGTTCGGTCACGTCCGCAGAAGTTACTCCCCGCGGCCCGGCGCCGGGCGCGAACCTACGCTTGGGGTGCGGTGGAGCCGCGCACGACCACCCGGCACTGGACGGTCCGCACGCCCCGGCCGTGCCGTCCCGCCGGTGCTCCGCGACGGCCGCGTCCATGTCGCCGCCCAGGTCCGCGACCGCGGCGACGCCTGGGCCTACGGGCCCGCGCACCTCGAAGAGGAGGGCAAGCCCGCGGCGGTCCCGCTGGTCCCGTTCCGGCTCCGCGCCACGCGGGGGCCCGCCGCGATGCGCGTGTGGCTTCCCGTCGTCTGAGCGGTTTGGGCCGGTGCACACCGCTTTGCGGGCGCATCGGCCCGTGATTCGCCGCGATTGTCGGATAAATCGCACTGGGAGTCCAAGTGCCGCTTGGTCTTGCACGTCTAGGATGTGGCACGTCGGGTGGGTTGGACGAATCGAGGAATCGAATAATGAGCGAGCTGCTGGACTTCCTGGGCACGGCCGAGCAGGCGGTCGCGACCGCCGCCGAGGTCATCCGGACCGGCCTCGGAGGCGAACGCTCCATCAGCGGCAAGGGCGACCGGGACTACGCCACGGACCTCGACTACGCGGTCGAGGACGCGGTGCGCGGATTCCTCGCCGCCGAGACCCCCGAGATCCCGCTGCTGGGGGAGGAGCGCGGCCGCACCGGGAACACCGAGTCCCACTACGAGTGGGTGCTCGACCCGATCGACGGCACCGTCAACTTCGCCCACGGCTCGCCCCTGTACGCCGTCTCGCTCGCCTTGACCCGCAACGGGATGCCCGTGGTCGGCGTCGTGGAGGCCCCGGTCGGCGAGGAGCGCTTCACCGCGGCCCTCGGCCACGGCGCGGCCCTGAACAAGCACCCGCTCGCGCTGCGCGGGCCCGCCGCATTGAACGACGCGGTGGTGGCGTTCGGGGACTTCGGCGTCACCCCCGAGTCCGACCGGCGCAACGCCCAGCGCCTGGAGCTGCTGCGCCGCCTCGTTCCGAAGATCCAGCGGGTGCGGATGCTCGGCACGGCCGCCCTGGACATGTGCTGGACGGCCGCGGGGCGCGTGGACGCCGCCTACCACTCCTACATCAACCCGTGGGACGTCGCCGCCGGCGTGGTCATCGCCCGCGAGGCCGGGGCCCTGGTCACCGACATCGACGGCGTCGACTACGACACCAGCGCCACCTCGATCCTCGCGTGCAACCCCGACCTCCACCGGGCGCTGCTCGCCGAGATCGCCTGATGGAACTCCTCGCGGCGGGCCGGGCCTCGCAGGTCTACGCGCTCGACGACGCGAGGGTTCTGCGCCGCTGCGCCTGGGACGTGGCGGCCGAGGCGCGGCTCATGACCTACCTGCGCGGGCACGGCTACCCGCTGCCCGAGGTCCACGAGGCCGAGGGCGGCGACATGGTCATGCAGCGCCTCGCGGGCCCGACCCTCGCCGCCGCGATGGCGGCCGGCGAGACCACATCGGCGCAGGCCGCCCGGATCCAGGACGACCTCCTGGCGGCGCTGGCCGCGATCCCGGTGCCGGACTGGCTCCCGACCGAGGCGCGCGGCATCGACCTCGGCGCTCCGAGCGCGATCCTCCACCTCGACCTGCACGCCCAGAACGTCCTCCTCACCGCTGAAGGGCCGTTCGCGATCGACTGGACCAACGCCGCCGCGGGCGATCCCGCGATCGACCGGGCGGTGAGCTGGACGATCATCGCCGAACTCGACGCGGCGGCCTTCCCGGTCGACCTCGCGCCGCTGCGCGACCTCCTCGCCCGGGACCTCCCGGCCGCGGCCGTCGCGACCGCCCTGCGCTACCGCGAGGCCGATCCGAACACCACCCCGGAGGAGCACGCGCGGGCCCGCTCCAGGGCCGCCGGTCTCGTCAATCCGTGACCGGTCGTTCGCGTTCCGTCATGGAGCGCAAGTAGACTGAGGCCGCCCGGCGCCCCGGGCGGAAGGCGGTCACCGATGCCGAAACGACGCGCGCCCCGCAAGCGCAGCAGCTCGATCATGCGAGCCGTGGCCCGGGCCGAGCCCCGGATGATCCGCCGGATGCTGGAGGAGCGGGTCCTCGCGCTCCTGATGGACAGCGACTCCGACGACAACAGCGAGGCCCTCCGGTTCGTCGACGCCGTGATCGAGCGCTACGGCCCGGACTCGGTCGGCCCCGAGATCCTCGCGTTCGCGTACGGGTTCAGCGGCCGGACCGAGGAGGCGTTCCGCCTGATCGAGTCCTTCCGGGAGGGCGACCCGACCGACGGCTGCGGCCTCCTCGTGCACGCGGGCCTGCTCCGCCGCGAGGAGCGCTTCGAGGAGTGCGCGGCCGTGCTGCGCGAGGCCGTCGCCTACTACCCGGACCAGCCGAGTTTCCATCTGATGCTCGCGTGGTGGGGCGCGGACGGCATCTCGGACAAGGCGATGCGCTTCCACTACGAGCGCGCTCTCGAACTCGACCCCGACGGCTACGGCCCCCACATGGCGGGCATCGCCTACTGGAAGCGCGTCGGCGAACCTGACGAGGCCCGCCCCCACCGCGAGTTCCTGCGCGACAACCACCCCGACGCCTACGCCCGCGTCCTGGCCGAGGAGGCCGAAGAGGCCGGAGAGGTCGAAAGCGAGTCCGCCCCGAACGAGTCCACCCCGAACGGCCCTGCGAACGACGACAGCGCCGAGCAAGCGTGACGCCCGCGGGCGGGTCCGCGCGGACCCGCCCGCGGGCGGCGGCGGTCAGGCGACCGCGGTGGCCTCCAGTTCGACCACCTGGCCCGGGACCGCGAGGCGGGTGACGCCGAGCATCGTGGTGGCCGGGGCCGCCTGGGCGGCGCCGAGCCTGGCGGCCAGGACGCCGTAGTGCTGGAAGAGCAGGTCCACATCGGTGGTGTAGACGTTCAGGCGGACCAGGTGCTCAAGGCTCATCCCGGCTTCGGCGAGCACGGCCTCCACGTTGGCGAGGCTCAGCGCGAGCTGGCCCGCCATGTCGCCCTCGTGCTCGGGCTTGCCCTCGTCGCTCATCGCGGTCTGGCCCGAGCAGTACAGGGTCCGGGTGTGCCCTGAGACGAGTTCACCCTGGTTGAACCCCAGCTCGGTGGACCAGGTGACCGGGTTGATCGCGGTGCGTTCCATCTTGCTTCCATTCGTCGGTCGGCTTCTTGAAACCGAGCCTGCCAATGAAACACGACATCCTCTGTCGTGATTTCCTGCTAGATTTCCGGCATGCGCGCAGACAGGCTCGTCTCCCTGGTCCTCCTGCTGCGCCAGCGCGGCCGGTTGAACGCGGAGACCCTGGCCCGCGAGCTGGAGGTCTCCACCCGCACCGTGCTCCGCGACATCGAGGCGCTGTCGGCCGCGGGCGTCCCGGTCTACGCCGAACGCGGCCGCGGCGGCGGCTTCGCGCTCCTGCCCGGGTTCCGGACCGAGCTCACGGGCCTGAACCACGACGAGGCGCTGGCGCTCCTGACGGCCGGATCGCAGCGCGGCGAGCAGGTGTTCGGCCTCGGGACCGCGCTCGCCTCGGCCATGCGGAAGGTGGTCGACGCGCTCCCCGCGAGCCACGCGGCCACCGTCAGCGATGCGGCGCAGCGGTTCCTGGTCGAACCCGAGACCGACCTGCTGTCGCGGCGCCAGGCCGCCGAGACCACGGCCGAGATCCTCGGCGAGGTCCGGGGCGCCGTGCTCGCCGGGCGCAAGCTCCGCCTCCACTACGCGGCGGCCGGACAGGAGCCGCAGTGGCGCACCGTCGACCCGATCGGCCTGGTCACCGTGCGGGACAAGGGGTACCTGCTCGCCACGCGGTCCGGCGCGGACCGCACCTACCGGCTCTCGCGCGTCCTCGCCGCCGAGGCGCTGGCGGCACCGGCCGAGCGGCCGGACCGGGTGGACCTCGACCGGATCTGGCGGGAGCGCTCGGCGCGGTTCCTCTCCGCCACCTCGCTCACGGTGCAGGTGCGGGTGCATCCGGACCGGCGCGAGGAGCTGCTGGACACCGCGCTGGCCGTGCGCGCCGAGGCGCCCGGCCCGGACGGCTGGCCGCGCCTCGAACTCACCTACCAGGACGCCCGGCACGCCGAGTGGGCGCTATGGCGGCTCGAAGCGGACGCTGAGGCGCTGGCCCCGCCGTCCCTGCGTGCGGCCCTGCACGCCCGGGCCGCCGCGGTCGCCGACCGGTACGCCGCCTAGCATCGGCGCATGACCGCCCCGACCGCGCTCGTCACCGGCGCCGCCTCCGGTATCGGTGCGGCCCTTGCCAGGAGGCTCGCCGACACGGGCCACCGGCTCGTGCTCGTGGACCGCGACGGCGAACGGCTGGAGGCCGCCCCCTTCCCCGCCGGCACCGAGCGCCTCACCGCCGACCTCGCCGCCGAAGACGACCTCGCCCGCGTCGAAGCGCGGTGCCGCGACGGCCTCGACCTGCTGGTGAACAACGCCGGGTTCGGGCACCCGACGCGGTTCCTCGACACCCCGATCGCGGCCGAGATCGCCATGGCCCGCCTGCACATGGAGACCGTGCTCCGCCTGACCCACGCCGCCCTGCCGCCCATGCTCGCCCGCGGCAGCGGCGGCGTCCTCAACACCGCGTCGCTCCTCGGGTTCTTCCCCAGCTCGACCTATTCGGCCACCAAGGCGTGGGTCATCAACTTCAGCCAGGCCACGGCGAGGGCCGCACGCCCGCACGGCGTCACGGTCACCGCCCTGTGCCCCGGCTTCACCCGCACGGGGTTCCACGGCAGCGCCGGCATGGACATGGCGACGATCCCCGGCTTCCTGTGGCTCGACCCCGACCGGGTCGCCGCCGCGGCCCTGCGCGACTGGCGCAAAGGCAAGGCGCTCAGCGTCCCCGGCTGGCAGTACAAGCTGGTCGCGGCCTTCGGGCGCGCCCTCCCGCCGAGCCTGGCCGGGCGCCTGCTCAGCGGGACCGACATGCGCCGGTGAGGCGCCTGGGGCGGTCGTGTACACCTGGGGCATGGCCGTTCCCGCTGACCTCACCGCCCCCGTCCTGACCGAAGTCGCCCCGGGCCACCGGCTCGCGGTGCGCCGCCGCGGCGAAGGCGGGGTGCCGCTCCTGCTGATCCACGGCTTCCCGTGCACGAGCCGGATCTGGTCGCACAACCTCCCCGCGCTGGCCGCGGCCGGGTTCGACGTGGCCGCCCCGGACCTGCGCGGCTACGGCGACTCCGACTTCGCGCCCGACGGGTTCTACGACTTCAACGCGTTCAACACCGACCTGACGGGCCTGTTCGACGCGCTCGGGTGGGACCGCGCGGTCGTCGCCGGCCACGACCTGGGCGCGATGGTCGCCATCGACATGGCCAACCGCCACCCCGACCGGGTCGAGCGCCTAGTGGTCCTCGACGACTCGATGCCCGACCTGGAGGAGGCGTTCCGCGCCGCGGGCATCCCGGCCGGCACGCCCAAGCCCGCGGTCTACGACTACCAGCGGCGCCAGGGCTTCCACGCCGACGAGCTCGTGGCCGAGCTCGCCACGCCCGAGCGGCGCCGCCGCTACATCGCCGAGTTCTTCGGGCACCGCATGTGGTGCCCGCCCGACGCGTTCGACCAGGACGACCTCGACTTCCTGACCGAGCCGTACGCGGACGCCGAGCGCCTGCGCGCCTCCTTCGCCGACTACGAGGTGGTCGCCGGGACCAGGGAGCTGTCCGCGCCGGAGATGATCGACCGGCCGGTGGCGCAGCGGGCGCTCGTGCTGGTCGGCGCCGACCAGGTGACCCTGACCGAGCACGTGGAGGCCAAGTGCGCCATCGCCTTCCCCGAGGCGGTCGGCCCGTTCTGGGTCAAGGGCGCGGGCCACTTCATGCCCTGGGAGGCGCCGCAGGTCGTGAACCGCGCGATCCGGTCGTTCTGCGGCGACCTGCTGGGCCGCTAGCGCAGGACGGCGGCGATGATCGCGTCGAGCTGCGCGGCGACGCGGTCGAGCGGGCCGGTGTCGCGCTGGGCCCGGCACATCGCGACGGTGCCCTCGACGGAGGCGACGATGAGCGTCGCGATCTGCGCGGCCTGGACCTCGTCGGCGCCATGGGCCGCAAGGGACTCCGCGAGCAGGTGCTCCCAGTCCGCGAACACCTCGGCCGCCGCGAGGACCGCTTCGGGCACGTCGCCGGGCGGGGGCTCCTCGACCGCCACCGCCAGGACCGGGCAGCCGGCCCGGAACCCGGTGCCGGTCACGATGTCGCGCCACAGCGCCAGGAACGCGGCCACGCCCTCGCGCGGGCCGACCCGAAGCTCCTTGCGGAGGCTGCGCGCGACGCTCTCGCCCGCGAACCGCACCGCCTCGGTCGCCAACTGGCCCTTGCCGCCCGGGAAGTAGTGGTACGTCGAACCGAGGGGCGCCTCCGCGTGCCGCGACAGCTCGCGGATGCTCGTGGCGTTCAGCCCGCGCCGGCTGATCATCTCCGCCGCACCGGCGACGATCCGCTCGCGCGGCGCTCCAACCTGCTGCAACGGAATCCTCCTCCGGTTATGACGACCGTAATAGCCTAGCGGTCGGCCGGCGCGGCGCCGACCGCGGCGGCCACCAGCTCCACCTCGAAGCCGTCCTCGTTCTCCAGGTACGCCGCGTAGTGCGCCGCGCCGCCCGCGAACGGGTGGCGGTCGCCGAACATGAGCGACCACCCGTGCGCGGCGCCCTCGGCCGCCAGCCGCTCCACCTCGCGGTCGTCGCGCACGTGGAACGCCAGGTGGTTCAGGCCCGGCGCGCGCCGCTCGTGCCGCCCGCCCGCCATCGCGGGCGACTGCTCGACCACCAGGTACGTGGGCCCGAGCCGCCAGCTCCGGCCCGCCTCCCACTCCTGGAACACGGTGTAGCCCAAGGACTCCAGCAGCCAGCCGAACGAGGCGACGGCCCGGTCGAGGTCGGGCACCCACAGCTCGACGTGGTGCAGGGCTCCGGGGCGGGGTTCATCCATGACCGGAACCATATCCGCGTCTCGGCACGGCGGTGCGCACTCCGGCGCCGCTACGATCCACGATCGTGGACACCACACGGACCTCGGCCGCCGCCCATGACAACGCCGCCTGGTGCGACGCGATGTGCCGGGCCCACGGCACGCCGGGCGGTTTCGCGGCGGACGCCTGGACCTCCCCGGTCCGGACCCCGGTCTACTACCCGGACGCCGTGACCCTCGCCCCCGGCGCCGACGCGGCGTCCGTCCTGGCCCGCATCGACTCCGGCGCGGGCGCCTCGGTCAAGGACAGCTTCGCCGACCTCGACCTGCGGCCCTTCGGATTCGAGGTGCTGTTCGAGGCCCGGTGGATCCACCGCCCGGCCGGTCCCGCGGATGCGGCCTGGCGCGAGGTCGCCGACCCGGAGGCGCTGCGCGAGTGGGCCCGCGCCTGGGACGGCGGCGAGGGGAACGCCGAGGTCTTCCGGCCCGCACTGCTCGACCTGCCCGGCGTCCACCTGATCGCGGGGGAGCCGGCCGGGAGCGCGGGCGCGGTGCTGACCCGGACCGGACCGGTCGTCGGGGTCTCGAACGTCTTCGCGGCGCGAGGGGACGGATGGCCGGCGGCGCTGGCCGCCGCCCACGATCTGTACCCGGGCGTCCCGGTCGTCGGCTACGAGCACGGGGACGGCCTCGCGGCGGCCGAACGGCACGGGTTCGCGCCGGTCGGACCGCTGCGGGTGTGGCTGCGCGCCTGAGCTAGGCGGCGGCCACCAGGGCGTCGTAGCGCTCGCGCGCCTCGATGATGTCGGGGCGGTGGCGCTCGGCCCACTCCAGGAGCCCGGTGAGGTGCCCGTACAGCTCGCGGGCCGACTCGGTGGCGCTGTACTCGACCTTCGGCGGGACGGTCGGGTAGACCGTGCGCGTCAGGAGGCCGTCGCGCTCCAGGTTCCGCAGGGTCAGCGTGAGCATGCGGCGGCTGATGCCGGGGATGCTCCGCTCCAGCTCGGTGTAGCGGACCGGCTGCCGGATCGCCGCGACCAGGATCGAGACCGACCACTTGCCCGCGACCCGGTCGATGATCTGCACGATCGGGCACGCCTCGACCTGCACGTCGGACATCGGGACGTCGTCGCACTCGTCGTTCATGGCATGTGCTCCACTTCACATCGCGGTGTACGAGGGGGATGGCCTGGAGAGGAACATCCGTGTATCCCCCGGTACATCAAAGTGCCTTCTTCCGGACCGCTCCATTGGAACACATGATTGCTCCAGGAACAAAGAGTTCCCCATGAGTCGAAGGAGCACCCGTCATGTCCGCCCCGCACGAAGCGAGTCTCAGCCGCCGCTGGCTCACCGTCCTGGTCCTGCTCGCCGCGCAGGTCATGATCATCCTGGACCAGAACATCGTCACCATCGCCCTCCCGGCCATCCGCGACGACCTGGGCTTCTCCCAGTCGAACCTGGTCTGGACCGTCAACGCCTACGTGATCCCCTTCGGCGGCCTGCTCCTCCTCGCCGGACGCCTCGGCGACCTCCTCAGCCGCAAATGGGTGTTCATCGCCGGCCTGGCCCTGTTCACGCTCTCCTCTGCGGCCATCGGCTTCGCCGACACGCAGGGCCTGCTCCTCGCCGGCCGCTTCGTCCAGGGCATCGGCGGCGCGATCGCCTCCGCCGGGCTCCTCGGCATGGTCGTGATGCTCCTGCCCGAGCCCGCGCAGCAGGCGAAGGGCATCGGCGCCTTCGGGTTCGCCTCCGCGGGCGGGGGCGCCCTCGGCTCGGTCGTGGGCGGCGTCCTCACCGAGTCCGTCGGCTGGGAGTCGATCTTCTTCATCAACGTCCCGCTCGGCCTGGTCGTGGGCCTCCTCGCCTGGCGCCTGCTGGCGAACGACCGCGGCATCGGCCTCAGGGCCGGGGCCGACATCCTCGGCGCGGTCCTCGTCACCGCCGGCGTCATGCTCGCCGTCTACACCCTCATCGAGGTCGAGCACCAGGGCTGGGACTCGCCGCGCACCATCGGCTTCGGCGCCGTCGCCGCCCTGCTCCTCGCCGGGTTCTTCGTCCGCCAGGCCAAGGCCGCCACCCCGCTCGTGCCGCTGCGGATCATGTTCTCCCGCAGCGTGGCCGGGGCCAACATCGCCCAGGCCCTCATGGTCGGCGCCGCGTTCGGGTTCATGTACTTCACGGTGCTCTACCTCCAGCAGGTCCTCGGCTTCCAGCCGCTCCACGCCGGCCTCGCCTTCCTGCCCGCGCCGCTGGTCATCGCCTCGGTCTCGCTGTGGGTCGCGCCGCAGCTCCTCACCCGGGTCGCGCCCCGCAAGCTCGCCATCGCCGGCCTCGCGGTGATGGTCCTCGGGTTCGTCCTCTTCGCCCAGATGCGCCCCGACGGCACCTACCTCGTGGACGTGCTGCCCGGCATGATCACCGCCCCGCTCGGATTCGGCCTGACCATGCCCGCCCTCATGACCCTCGGCATGGCCGACTCCAAGCCCGAGGACGCCGGGGTCACCTCCGGCCTGTTCAACACCGCCCAGCAGGTGGGCGGCGCGGTCGGCCTCGCGGTCATCAGCACCGCGGTCTCCTCCCGCACCGCCGGGCTCCTCGACGGCGGCGCCGCCGAAGCCGAAGCCCTGACCGCGGGCTACCGCCTCGGCTACACGATCGCCGCGGCCATGGTCGCCGCCGCCCTCATCGTCGCCGTCGCGGTCATCAAGGCCCGCAAGGGCGCAGCGGCCGGAGCCGAACCGGTTCCCGTCGCGGTCTAGCCGGAGCGCGCGAGGGGCCGCCGTCCTGTTGGACGGCGGCCCCTCGCGCGTCGTACGCCCTTCATAGGGCTCAGTCGGGGAACGCGATGGCCCAGGCCGGGACCGACCCGGTGAGCCAGACGCCGTTCTCGGACCGGTAGAACTCGTGGCCCTCGGCGGCCATGCGGGCCGCGTCGACAATGAGGACCACGGGCCGGCCGCGGCGGGAGCCGACGCGGACCGCGGTCGCGTAGTCGGGGGAGAGGTGCACGTCGTGGCGGGCCATCGCCTTCAGGCCCTCCTCGCGGATCGCCGCGACGTACCCCTCGGCCGTGCCGTGGAACAGCTCCGCGGGCGGGTCGACCGGTTCCAGGCCGAGGTCGACGTCGACCGTGTGGCCCTGGTTGGCGCGGATGCGGCCGTCGCGGATCGCGTACCGCCGCTTGTCATTGCGCGCGACGACCTCGTCGAGCTCCTCGCGCGTCAGGTGGAACCGCTGCCGCTCCAGGGCCGCGAGCAGCACGTCGACGTCGACCCAGCCGTGCTCGTCCAGCTCGATGCCCAGCCGCTGCGGGTCGTGCCGCAGGTGCCGGGAGAGGTACTTCGAGACCTTGACCAGCCGCCGGTCGTCCATCGGCCTACCGCGCCTGCTGCTGCGCGGCAGTGACGGCCTGGAGCACCGGGGCGATCTCCTCGGGCCGGGAGAGCTTGACGTTCACGCGCTTCTGCGTGCCGTCGGCCTTGATCCGCAGCAGGTTCGTGCCGTCGAACCACAGGCGCTCGCCCTTGGGCGCGCCGTAGGTCGCGGCCCGGTAGCCGAGCGGGGAGTGCATGTAGAGGCCGCCGGTCGCGGGCTCGTACGAGAGGTACGGGTTCACGAAGGACGGGACGCCGACGAGCAGGAGCACCGGTCCGGTCACGATGCCCACGGTGAAGTTGCCGACCATGAGGTTGAGCAGGCCCACGAGGGCCAGGACGCCTCCGACCACGGTGCACAGCACCGGGAACCAGAGCTTGTACCTGACCTTGAGGATCTGGGGCGGGGCGGGCGGGTAGGCCATGGGGACTCCATCTTCGAGGGAATTCACTTGTACGGGCGCCGCCAGCCTACAAGGTCTGCCCCAGCGCGGACACGAGTGCGAGGAGCGGGAGGAGCCCCTGCTTGGCGGCCGAGGCGAGCATCGAGCGGTCGGTGGCGACGAGCACGAGCGCCGCGAGGACCATCGAGCCGCACGCGGTCACGATGAGCGTCCAGCCCACCGCGGGCTCGGCGCGCACCAGCGCGGTGCCCAGCAGCGCCCCGACCGCGAGGAACAGGTTGTACCAGCCCTGGTTCGCGGCCCACGGCCTGACGGCGGGCACGTCGGCCGTCTCGGTCTTGAAGACCCCCTTGTGGATCTTCGGATCGCCGAAGCGCAGGGTCTCCATGACCCAGATGTAGACGTGGACGAGCCCGGCGAGCGCCGCGAAGATCTGAACGACGAGAAGCATGGGAGCAGTCTCGCCCATCCGCGGCGCCCGCGCCGGCGTTCGGGGCCCTCACGCTCCGGAGTCGGTGCTCCCGGTGCGCGTCTCCTGGTCGTCGTGGACGCCGTCGAGCACGTCGGCGATGCGGACCGGCCTGCCCAGCGTCGCCGAGAGGTAGACCGCGCGGACCGTGGCGAGCGCGAGCAGCCCGTCGTCGAGGGTCACCCACGGGTCGCGGCCCTCGCGCACGGCCGCGGCGATGTCGGTCCACTGCGTCAGGTGGGGGTTGGCGTACGCGCCCTCGGGGCCCTGGACGGCGGCCTCGCGCAGTTCGCGCGCGACCTGGTCGGACTCCCACCCGGTGCCCTCGGCGTCGCGGGCGTGGAAGTGCACCAGTTCGTCGGCGGCGATCACCGCGGAGCCGTCGGTGCCGTGGACCTGAAGGCGCACACCGAGGTCCGGGTACGCCGTGGTCGTGGCGTGGAGCGTGGCGAGCGCGCCGTTCGCGAAGCGCAGGATCGCGACGGCGACGTCCTCGACCTCGATGCGCTCGTGGCCGAGCCGCGCGGTGTGCGCGGTGACCTCGACGGGCTCGCCGAGGAACCACAGCAGCAGGTCGAGGGTGTGCACGCCCTGGTTCATGAGGGCGCCGCCGCCGTCGAGCGCCCACGTGCCGCGCCAGTCGGCGGAGTCGTAGTACGCCTGGGTGCGGAACCAGTCGATGTTGGCGACCGCGGAGGTCACGGTCCCGAAGCGGCCGGCCTTGAGCGCGTTGTGGACCGCGAGGGACGCGGGGTCGTGGCGGTGCTGGGAGATGACGGCGACGACCTGCCCGGGGCGCGCGGCGGCGGCCTCGCGCAGGGCCCGGGCCGGGCCCATGGCCACGTCGAGGGGCTTCTCGACGACGACGTGGACGCCGGCTTCGAGGGCTTCGCGGGCGAGGGCGGCGTGGGTGCCGCTCAGGGTGCACACGGCGACGACGTCGACCGCACCTTCCTCGATCGCACCCGCTGCGAGCGCGGTTGCGAGGTCCCCGAAGACGCGCGGCTCGGGCCGCCCGAGTTCGGCGAGCCGGGCGGCGACCGCCTCGGCGGCGGGCGCGTAGGGGTCGATCAGGGCGACGACCTCCAGGTCGGGGGAGTGGGCCGCGACCTCGGCGTGGAGCCGTCCGATGACGCCGCAGCCGACGACGGCCAGGCGCAGGGGTGCGGGGGCGGGAGTGCTCATTTCGTTGGCCTCCTTGGGTTTCGGCGTACGGGGGAAACGTAGCGCGATGGTCGTGCGAAATTAACGTGCCGTACCGGCTTGACTTACTAACACTAATGGATTTACTTTATTGGCACCACGATGACCGGCCCGAACGGATCACGGGCCATCACCCCACAGGAGTTTCAATGATGAAACTGTCACGACGACACGTGCTCGCGGCAGGCTCCACCGGCGCCGTCGCCGCCCTCGCCGGAACCGCGGCGTGCAGCGACCCCGGTGCGAGCGGCGGCGCGACCGACGACCTCGACCCCTCGGCCGACGTCACCATCTCCGTCGGCGACCAGCCGACCGAGGACAAGCCCGAGGAACTGGCCGCGTTCAACGAGCGCGTCGACGAGTTCGAGGCCGCCAACGGCAACATCACGCTCGAACCCACCGCCGAGGTGTGGGAGGCCCAGACCTTCCAGGCGAAACTCGCCGGAGGCACCCTCCCCACGGTCATGGGCGTCTCCCTGACCTACAGCTACGAGCTCATCGAGAACGGCCAGCTGCCGGACATGACGCCCTACCTCGAAGAGCTCGAACTCCTCGACGAGCTCAACCCCCTCGCCCTCGACAACGTCAAGGACGACGACGGCAACGTCTACACCATCCCCACCGGCCTGTTCTCGGTCGGCATCGCCTACAACCGCAACATCTTCGAGCAGGCGGGCCTCGACCCCGACACCCCGCCCGCCACCTGGGACGAGGTCCGCTCCTTCGCCCAGCAGATCAAGGCGGCCGTCCCCGGCGTCACCCCGTACGCCCAGATGACCACCAACAACACCGGCGGGTGGATGCTCACCACCATGACCTACTCCAACGGCGGCCGCATCCAGGACGACGCCGGCACCGAGTCCGTCATGGGCGAGGAGACCATCGCCGCGCTCCAGCTCCTGCACGACATGCGCTGGGTCGACGACACCATGGGCCGCGAGTTCCTCTACGACCAGGAAGGCGTGCGCCAGGCGTTCGCCGGCGGCACCATCGGCATGGTCCTCCAGGCCCCCGACGCGTACAACACCCTCGTGCGCGACTACGACTTCGACCCCGCCCACTTCGGGATCGGCCAGCTGCCCCAGGGCGGCTCGGGGAACAACGGCACGCTCACCGGCGGCACCCTGAAGTTGTTCGACGCCAAGGCCACCCCGAACCAGCTCCTGGCCGCCGCCAAGTGGATCAAGTTCTACGAGTTCGACAAGTTCTACGACGAGGCCGCGGCCCTCGCCGACGCCGAATCCAACGCGGCCGAGGGCAACCCGGTCGGCCTGCCCGGCCTCCCGCCGGTCTCCCAGGAGATCTACGACCGCTACCTCGGCTGGATCGAGCCGCACATCAACGTGCCGCTGGAGCAGTTCGCGAGCTACACGTCCTCCACGCTCGAACTCATCGCCGAGCCCCCCGCGGGCACCCAGCAGACGTACGCCGCGCTCGACCCGGTGGTGCAGCAGATCCTCACCGACGAGAACGCCGACATCGCGCAGGCCGTCGCCGACGCGAGCGAGATTCTCAACGGCATCATCGAGCAGGCCGCCCGGTAAAGGACACCGAGCCGACCGGCCGGGCCCGCACCAGGCCCGGCCGGTCCCTCGGAACGGAGACCATATGACCAAGACCCTCGAAGCGGCGGCCGCCGCACCCGCCAGGCGGCGCCGCAAGCCGTTCAACCCCGTCCGCTGGGCCCGCGGCGGCGGACTGCACGCCGTGCTCTTCGCCGTCCCGGTCGTCCTCGTGTACGTGTACTTCAGCTGGGGACCGGTGATCCAGGGGCTCGTCCTGAGCTTCCAGAAGACCAACCTCATCCAGCCCGCCGAATGGGTCGGCTGGGGCAACTTCACGTACGTCCTGTCCGACCCCGGGCTCGTCCAGGCGTCGCTGAACACCGCGTACTTCGCCGTGCTCGCCCTCGTGTTCGGCTTCCCGATCCCGATCGTCCTCGCCGTGCTCATCAACGAGCTGCGCAAGTACGACACCCTCTACAACGCGCTGGCGTACCTCCCGGCGATCGTCCCGCCCGTCGCGGCGATCCTGCTGTGGAAGTTCTTCTACGACCCCGACGCCACCGGCATGTTCAACACCGCGCTCGGCTGGGTCGGCCTGGGCCCCTTCCCGTGGCTCAACGCCGAGAACTCCGCGATGCCCTCGATCGTCCTGTACGCCACCTGGGCCGGGGCCGGATCGACCGCGATCATCTACATCGCGGCGCTGTCGACGGTGCGCACCGAGCTGTACGAGGCCGCCGAGATCGACGGCGCCGGGATCTGGCGCCGCGTCTGGCACATCACCCTCCCGCAGCTGCGGAACGTCATCTTCGTGATGATGCTCCTCCAGCTCATCGGGACCTTCCAGATCTTCACCGAGCCGTTCCTGTTCACCGGCGGCGGCCCCAACAACGCCACGCAGACGATCCTGCTGAAGATCTACAACTACGCGTTCGTCAACGGCGACTTCGGAGCCGCGACCGCCCTCAGCGTCCTGCTCGCGGCCTTCCTCGGACTCCTGTCGGTCGTCTACTACTTCGTGACCAAGCGATGGAGCACGGCATGACCGAACTCAAGGACCGCGGGGTCGTCTCCGTCTCCGACCGCCGCCGCCCGCTCGTGCGGACCTGGTTCGGCGTCGTGCAGGCCGTCCTGCTCGTCGTCCTCATCGTCTCCGGCCTCGGCCCGCTCCTGTGGGCCGCCAAGGCGTCCGTGTCCCCCAGCAACGACATCGTCTCGGACCCGATGGGCATCTGGTTCAGCCCCAACGACTGGGGCAACCTCGCCCTCGCCTGGAACGGCGCGCAGATCGGGCGGTCCCTGGGCAACACCGTGATCCTCGCGGTCGGCTCGACCCTGTCGACGCTCATCGTCTCCGTCGCCGCCGCGTTCCTGCTCAGCGTCCTGCGCCCGAAGTGGGGCCCGTGGCTGTCGGGCGCGATCCTCGCGACCCTGTTCCTGCCCGGCGTCGTCTCCTTCGTGCCGCTGTACCTGACGATCCTCGACCTGCCGCTGCTCAACATCAGCCTCCAGGACACGTTCTGGGCCGTGTGGCTGCCCGCCGGCGCCAGCGCCTTCAACGTGGTCGTCCTCAAGCGGTTCTTCGACTCGATCCCGCGCGAGTACATGGAGGCCGCCACGATCGACGGGGCCGGCCCCATGCGCATCCTCACCATGGTGGTGCTGCCGCTGTCGCGCCCGATCCTCGGCGTCATCGTGCTGCTGTCGATCGTCGGCTCGTGGAAGGAGTTCCTGTGGCCCATGCTGGTCCTGTCGAACCCCGACCTCCAGCCGGTCTCGGTCATGCTGCCCCGGCTGGCGACGGGCAACTCGCCGCTGGCGGTCCAGATGGCCGCCGTGTTCCTGTCCATCATCATCCCCGTGGTGCTCTTCGCGATCTTCCAGAAGCAGTTCCTCCGCGGGGTCGGCACCGCTGGAGGTGTGAAGGGATGACCCCCCTCAACGGAGCCCGCGTGCTCGTCACGGGCGCCTCGGGGCGCATCGGCCCGGTCGCGGTCGCGCACCTGCGCGCGGCCGGGGCCGCGGTCACGACGCTCTCGATCGGGGAGCACCCGGGCCTGGAGGCCGAACGGGTCCTGGTGGGCGACACCAGGTCCCAGGAGGACGTGGCGAACGCGCTCGACGGGGCCGACTTCGTCGTGCACCTCGCCGCGCTCGCCCACCGCGACATCGCGCCGCCGTTCGACGTGTACACCACGAACGTCGTCTCCACCTTCAACGTGCTCGCCCAGGCGGGCGCGGCCGGGATCGGCCGGGCCGTCGTCGCCGGCTCGATCAACGCCTACGGGCTGCCGATGAACCGGCACGAGGTGGTCCCGGCGTACTTCCCGCTCGACACCGACATCCCCGTCGACATCGCCGACTGGTACTCGCTGTCGAAGCACCACGGGGAGGGCACCGCCCGGATGGCGTGGCGGCAGTGGGGGATCGACGTGGTGACGCTGCGGTTCCCGCACGTCCACGACGAGCACGCCCTGCTCGCCCAGTCCAAGCAGCTCGAACAGGACCCCAAGGCGGGCCTGCGGGAGGCGTGGTCGTACCTGCACACCGAGGACGCGGCCCGCTCGATCGTCCTGGCGCTCACCGCGGGCACCACCGGCGCGCACGCGTTCTTCCTGGCCGCCAACACCACTGTCGCGCCCTACCGCACCGAGGACCTGCTCGACAAGTTCGCGCCCGGCGTGCCGCGGCTGCGGCGCTTCGTCGGCCGCGAGGTCCCGATCGACCTCACCCCCGCCCGGGAGCTCATCGGGTTCGAGGCGCACCGCGACCTCCCCATCCCGACGCTCGACCTCTGACGAGCGGCCCCCGCCATAATGGAGACCCAGCAAGGAGCAGCGACCCATGACGATTGAAACGTTCGCGAACCCGTGGCCCAGCCGCGAGGACGTGCGGATCACCTCGGTCCGCGCCATCGCGACCGCCCCGGACGGCACCGCGCTCGTCGTCGTGCGCGTCGACACGAACGTCCCCGGCCTCTACGGCCTCGGCTGCGCCACGTTCACGCAGCGGTGGAAGGCCGTGGTCGCCTTCGTGAACGAGCACCTCGCCCGGCTCCTCGTCGGCCGCTACCCCGGCGACATCGGCGACCTCACCCGCCTCGCGGGCTTCACCGGCTACTGGCGCGGCGGCCCGGTCACCAACAACGCGATCTCCGGGATCGACCAGGCGCTGTGGGACATCGCGGGCAAGCGCGCCGGCATGCCCGTCCACGAACTCCTCGGGGGCAAGGTGAGAGCCGCGGCCGACACCTACCTCCACGCCGCCGGGCGCACGATCGACGAGGTGATCGAGGACGCGCAGCGCCTCGTCGAGCGCGGCCAGCGGCACATCCGGCTCCAGATGTCGACCCCCGGCGGCGGCGGGTACGGCGCCCCGGCCGTCCCCACCGAGTACCCGGACGCCCCCTACCGCAACGGCTGGAGCGCCCGCGACTACCTGCGCCGCACCCCCGCCCTCTTCGAAGCCGCCCGGAACCGCTTGCCCGACAACGTGGAACTCCTCCACGACGTCCACTCCAGACTGACCCCGAAGGAGGCCGTCTGGCTCGCGCGGGCGCTGGAGCCCTACCGCCTGTTCTTCCTCGAAGACGTCCTCGCCCCCGAGCACTGGGACCGCCTCCCCGAAGTGCGCGCCGCCAGCCCCGTCCCGCTCGCCGTCGGCGAACTCACGACCTCCCTCCAGGACGCCGCGCGCCTCGTGCAGGGCGGCGGGGTCGACCTCATCCGCTGCCACGTCTCCGACATCGGCGGCCTCAGCCCGGCCCGCAAGATCGCCGACCTCGCCGAGCTCTGCGGCGTGCGCACCGCCTGGCACGGCCCCGGCGACACCTCGCCGATCGGCGCCGCCGCCAACGTCGCCCTCGACGTCACCTCCGCGGCCTTCGGCATCCAGGAGGGCCACGTCTACGGCGACGCCGTCCACGAGGTCTTCCCCGGGACCCTCCGCATCGAGAACGGCTGGCTCCGCCCGAACGAGGCCCCCGGCTGGGGCATCGACATCGACGAGGCCGCCGCCGCCCGCTACCCCGCCGAGCTGTCCGGGCACGACGCCTGGGCCGCCGGCGTCCGCAGACCCGACGGAGCGCTGGAGGCCCCGTGACCGACCCGAACACCCCGACCCGCCGCGCGCCGATCCCCCCGCAGGGGGAGCGGCCCGGCGCCAACCAGTCCGACCTCGGGTCCTTCAACGAGGCCACCATCATCGAGACGATCCGCCAGGCCGGGGCCATCTCCCGCGTCGAGATCGCCGAGCGGACCGGCCTCACCCAGCAGTCGGTCTCGCGCATCCTCCGCATCCTCCTCGAACGCGGCCTGCTGGTGGAGAACGCCTCCGAGCGCGCCGAACGCCTCGGCAAGCCCCGCACCCCGGTGCGGCTGCGCGCCGAGGCCGCCCACGCCGTCGGCGTCCTCGTCGACCCCGAGCTCGTCACCGTGGTCCTCACCGACCTCGACGGCACCCCCCTGGAGAAGCGCACCGTCCCGGTCGAGCACGGCACCTCGCCCGAGGCGCTGGTCGAACTCGTCGCCGGGTCCGCCGAGGACGCCGTGGCCGCCGCGGGGATCGACCGGTCCACGTTCCTCGGCGTCGGCGTCGCGGCCCCCGGGCCCATCACCACCGACGGGGAGCTGCTCGACCTGCCGCTGTCCAAGGAGTGGCGGAACGTCCCGCTGCGCGCCATGCTCGCCGAGCGCCTCGACTGCCCCGTGGTCCTGGAGAAGGACGGCGCCGCCGCGGCCGTGGGCGAGCGCTGGGTCGGGCGCACCGAGCGCGCCAGCGACTTCGTGTACGTCTACTACGGCACCGGCATCGGCTCCGGCCTCGTCCTCAACGGCGAGACCTACCGCGGCGCCAGCGCCAACGCCGGCGAGTTCGGGCAGCTCTGCGCCGTCCGGGCCGGGCGCATCGACCCGGACGGGCGTCCGCAGCTCGTGCGCGAGTGCAACCCGACCGCGGCCCTGCCCGAGATCGCCCGCGAACTCGGCTACGACGGCCCGGCCCGCACCTACCAGGAGATGTGCGCCGAGGTCGGCGCCGGGAACCCCGCGGCCACCGCCGCGGCCCGACAGATCGCCGACGTCATCGCGCTCGGCGCGGTGGCCCTCATCGACCTGCTCGACCTGCCGCTCCTCGTGGTCGGCGGCCCCGCTTTCGAACCGGAGGTCGAGGCGATCACCCTGGACGCCATCGACAAGGCCGTCAACACGATGCCCACCGCACGGCACGCCCGGCACGTCGCCGTCGAGCGCTCCCTGGTCAAGGTCGAGGCCGGGGCCATCGGCGCCGCGTCCACGATCTTCCACGCCTCCTTCGCGCCCTCGGTGCGCCGCACGCGGCGGTACGGCCTGTGAGCCCGATCCGCCTCGCCGCCGGCGAGTACACCGTGGACGTCGACCCGCTGGGAGCGCGCATCGCCTCGGTCGCGCACGCGCCCACGGGGACCGAATTCCTCCTGACCACGCCGTGGGGGGCCGAGGACTGGAGCGGGACCTACCAGTTCACCGGCTCCAACGAGGAATGGCACCGGCGCTACGCGGGGGGCTGGCACACGCTCGTGCCCCACGCGGGCGACGCGCGCACCCTCGACCGGGTCGCGCACCCGTTCCACGGCGAGGCCGCCTGGCGGCGCTGGCGGGTGACCGGTGCGGACGGGGACTCGTGCGAACTCGAGGCCGTGCTGCGCACCGCGCCGCTCACCGTGCGCCGCCGGGTGCGCGCCACCGGCACCGGGGTCCTGGTGCGCCAGACCGTGGCCAACCACTCCGGGCGCGAGGCGGCGTTCACGTGGGTCGAGCACCCGGCCTTCGGGCCCGCGCTCATCGGTCCGGGCACCACAGTGGACATCGGTGGCGACCGGGTCGACGCGCACTTCCCGGCCGCGGGGGAGCCGCACAGCGCGTTCCAGGAGGTCCGCGCGAAGGGCCGCGGCTCCGTGGTGATCGCCAACGCGGACAAGGGCACCGCCGCGGTCCTCACCTGGGACCCGGAGGTCTTCCCCTACCTGTTCGTGTGGCAGGAGCACCGCGCCACGACCGGGTTCCCCTGGTGGGGCCTGGCCGACACGATCGGGCTGGAGCCGGCCTGCCGCCCCTACGAGTCCGACGGCGGGCCGCTGGGCCCGCTCACCCTGGCCCCGGGCGCGTCCCTGACGGCTGAGTTCGAACTGACCTGCACCACGAACGCCTGAGCGGCAAGACTTTTCCGCAGCAAGACCGACGAGCAGCATGACCTGAGAGCAGCACCGAGGAGCGAGCATGACCAGGATCGGCGTCCAGTGCTTCACCCTCCGCGAGGAGATCGCCTCCCGCGGCGTCTACGACACGTTCCGCGCGGTCCACGACATCGGCTACCGCACCGCCGAGGTCTCGGCCGTGCCGATGACCGAGGCGAACGTCGCCGAACTCGTGCGCGTGCGCGACGAGCTCGGCTTCGAGTTCGCGTCCATCTCGGGCGGCCTCACCGGGGACGAGTCCCTGCTGAACGCCTTCGACAAGTTCATCGCCGACGCGAAGGCCCTGGGCGCGGACATGATCCGCATCGGGATGCTCCCGGCCGCGGCCATGCGCGACCCGGCGACGGTGGCGGCCTTCGCCGACGAGTGCGAGGAGGTCGCGGTCCGCCTGGCCGACCACGGCATCCGCCTGCACTACCACAACCACCACGTCGACTTCGCCAAGTACGAGGGCCGGTACCTGCTCGACGTCATCGCCGAGCGCTCGCCCTCGGTGGGCCTGGAGATCGACGCGCACTGGGTCCAGCGCGGCGGCCTCGACCCCGTGCGCACGCTCCGCAAATACGCGGGCCGGGTCGCCATGGTCCACCTCAAGGACTACCGGATCGCGAACCTGCCCGACGAGGTCTACACCGCCCTCGACGCGGGCGACAGCGGCCCGTGGCAGGAGGCCATGGGCGCCGTCGTGCAGTTCGCGGAGGTCGGCGAGGGCAACCTCGACTTCCCCTCGATCATCGAGACCGCCATCGCGATCGGCGCCGACCACCTCCTGGTCGAGCAGGACGAGTGCTACGGGCGCACCGCGCTCGAATGCCTGACCACCTCCTACCTCAACCTCGTCGCGATGGGCTACGGCGAACTCTTCTGACCCGGCACCCACCGCTACCACACCATCCATTTCAGACGATTCCCGGCACGTCCCACGGCCGCAGGGCCCCTACGGCCCTGCGCGCGATACCCCCTGCCACGATCAAAGGAGATCTCGAATGGCATCCGCCAATCCGCTCACCCGCCGCGCGCTCCTCGGGGGCGCCGCCGGCGCCGCTGCGGTCGCCGCGCTCGGCGCGCCCGCCGCCGCCCAGACCGCCTCCGCGACCGCCGGAGCGGACGTCCCGTGGGCCACCCTCGGGGCCCAGAACGGGACGCTCGGCGGCGGCGCGGCCGTGCGCCGCTTCGTCCACGGCTCGCCCGTCGGCTCGGTCGCCACCCTCGAACTGGAGGCCACCGGCTACGCCCTCGTGGAGCTCAAGGCCACCGGGGACTCGGTGACCCTGCGCAACACCACCGGCATCCGCGCCAACACCCTCGTCGTCCGCGCCGCCCTCCCCGACGCCCCGAACGGCGGCGGTGTCCAGGCCACGCTCAACCTGTACGTCAACGGCGCGTTCCGGCAGGCGCTCACGCTCAGCTCCGCGCAGACCTACCTGTACCGGGGCGGCACCACCAATCCCAAGGACCCGCACGGCGGCGGTGCGCCGCACCGGTTCTACAACGACTTCCCGTTCAAGGTCACCGGCGCCGCCATCGCGCCCGGCAGCACGATCACGCTCAAGAAGGACGCGGCGAACACCGCGGCCTGGTACGCGATCGACTGCGTCGACTTCGAGGCCGCGCCCGCCCCGCTCGCGCGGCCCGCGAACTCCATCAGCGTGATCGACTACGGCGCCGACCCGACCTTCCAGACCGACTCCACGACCGCGATCCAGAACGCCGTGAACGCCGGCCGCGCGCAGGGCCGGACCGTGTGGCTCCCGGCCGGGAAGTACCTCACGCACAGCCTCGCGGGCGTCCCGCTCGACCTCACCGGCGCCACCGTCCAGGGCGCGGGCATGTGGCACACCACGGTCTACCGCCGCCCGCCGCTGCCGTCCTCGAACACCTACCGCACCAAGATCACCGTCGGCTCCGGCACCCGCCTGAGCGACCTCCAGATCGACTCGAACGCCGTGTACCGCGGCGAGAACCGGGCCGGGGCCGCCGACTACTCCATCGAGGCCCAGGGCGCCGGCGGCTGGACCATCGAGCGCGTGTGGACCCGCCACTGCGACGCCAACTGGCTGTCGGGGACCGGCGGCACGGTGCGCCACTGCCGCTCCTCGGACTCCTACGGCGACGGCTTCAACGTCAACAACTCCAACGTCCCCAACCCCGACAAGCTCGGCCACGACATGCTCGTGGAGCACAACTACCAGCGCGGCGCCGGCGACGACGGGTTCGCCGTCTACTCCGACGCCGGGGCCAGCGGCCAGAGCGCGCAGATCGAGCGCGTCACGGTGCGCCGCAACACCTCCGTGGCCCCGTACTGGGCCAACGGGCTGCGCATCGCCGGCGGGCGCGACATCGAGTTCCGCGACAACCTCGTGGACTCGGTGTCCTCCAACAGCGCCATCGACATCGGGATCTACGGCGTCACCGGGTTCCCGCTCGAATCGGCGGTCGTGGACGGGAACGTCCTCATCGGAGGCGGCGGCTGGAACTCCGTTCGCCACGGGGTGCGCATCACCTCCCCGAACGCGGAGTCCTACTTCGCCGACGAGTACACCAACGTCGTCTTCACCAACAACACCGTCAAGGACTCGCTGCGCGCGGGGATCTTCATCGATCTGTGGCGCAACCACGTCGTCATGAGCGGGAACACCGTGGACCACCCCGCCGAGCAGGGCGTCTACATCCGCTCGAACGTCACCGGGACGGGGGAGTTCGACGGCAACGAGGTGGTGAACCTCCTGCCCGGCGAGGTCCAGTACGCGAACGACTCGGCGGCCACGTTCACCGTGACCGGGTCAGGGAACTCCTGGCAGTGACCGCACGGGCCCCGCGCGGCGGCCGGCCGCGCGGGGCTCACCGCCGCCCGGCGGAGCCGCGGACGACGAGCTGCGTCGCCAGCTCCTCGCGCGGCGCGAGGGCGGGCGGGTCGGCCATGATGCGCAGCAGCATCCGCATGGCGGCCTCGCCCATCTCGCTTATCGGCTGGTGCACGGTGGTGAGGGCCGGTCGCAGCCACTGCACTTCGGGCAGATCGTCGAAGCCGACGACGCTGACGTCCTCGGGGATGCGCAGCCCCAGCGACTCCGCGGCGTCGTACACGCCCGCCGCGATGTTGTCGGTGCACGCGAAGACCCCCGTCGGGCGCCCGGCGGCTCCCAGGACCGCGGCGGCGGCCTCGGCCGCGCCGGTCTCGGTCCACTCGATGAACCGCACCTCGACCTCGACCGCGTGCCCCGGCTGCGCCGCGGCCGAACGGAACCCGTCGATGCGGGCCTGCGTGTACAGGGCCCGGCGGTCGGCGCCGAGGACGGCCAGGCGCTCGTGCCCGAGCCCGATGAGGTGCTCGGCGGCGGCCCGGCCCCCGGCCCAGTTCGCCGCGCCCACGCTCGCGACGGTGCTCGGCGGCTGCGTCACGGGGTCGAGCAGGACGACCGGGACCTCCGCGGCGGCGAGGGTCGCCAGCTGCTCGGCCGTGACGTCGACGAGCGCGAGCACCGCGCCGCGGAGGTTGCGCTCCAGCAGGCGCGTGAGCCAGTCGCCGTCCCTGCGCGCCACCGAGACCACGAGGTCCACCCCGGCCGCCGTGGCGGCTCGCTCGACGCCCATGAGGGCCCGGTTCGCCCAGGTGCCCTCGACGCCGCTGAGGACGAGGTCCACCAGCGAGGGCCGGTCGGTGCGGGGCACGGCGCCCCGGCCCGAGCGCCCCCGGTACCCGAGGTCGGCCACGGCCCGCATCACCTTGGCGCGCGTCGCGGCCGACACGTCCGAACGTCCACTCAGGACCTTCGAGGCGGTCGGCACCGTCGTCCCGGCCGCCGCCGCCACATCCGCCAGGGTCGTCCGCCGCTGCTCCATGCCGAGAGCATACCGAGAACGCGAAAACTTGCGCAACTCCAGCGGTGGGCCGAGGGCTGGATTTAGCGTGAAACTCTTGTCATAATGATCTTCGAAGCGCCGACCGGCGCCGAAGTTGCGCAACTATTGGAGCTGAACTTCATGTCGACCACGGACAACAAGCGCGCGCTGGTCGTGCGCGGCGGATGGGACGGGCACCAGCCCGTCGAGGCCACCGACTCGTTCCTGCCCTTCCTGAACGAGCACGGCTACGACGTCCGCGTGGAGGACGCCACCGCGGTCTACGCGGACGCCGGCTACATGGCGACCGTGGACCTCGTCGTCCAGACCAACACCATGAACACCATCGAGCGCGAGGAGCTCAAGGGGCTCATCGCCGCGGTCGAGAACGGCACCGGCATGGCCGGCTGGCACGGCGGCATCGCCGACTCCTACCGCAACAGCTCCGACTACCTCCAGTTCATCGGCGGCCAGTTCGCGACCCACCCCACCCGGGCCCCGCGCGAGGAGCTCAAGGGCGAGGCCGCCGACTGCTTCACCCACTACACCGTCAACATCGTGCCCGAGCAGGCCGACCACCCGATCGTCCAGGGCATCGCGGACTTCGACCTGCACACCGAGCAGTACTGGGTCCTCTCCGACGAGTACAACGACGTCCTGGCGACCACCACGATCCCCGTGACCGCCTACCACCCCTGGCACCGCCCCGTCACCTGCCCGGCCGTCTGGACCCGCCTGTGGGGCGCCGGCCGGATCTTCGTGGCCACCCCCGGCCACGACACCGGCGTCCTCGCCGACGCCAACGTCCGCACCATCATCGAGAGGGGCATCCTGTGGGCCAGCCGCTGAAGATCGGCATCGTCGGGACCGGGGCGATCTCCGGCCAGTACCTGAGCACCTTCGATCGCCTTGAGGCCGTGGAACTCACGGCCGTCGCCGACCTCGACACCGACCGCGCGAAGGCCGTCGCCGAGGCCCACGGCGTGCGGGCCCTCGGCGTGGACGAACTCATCGCCGACCCCGACGTGGACCTCGTCCTCAACCTCACCATCCCCGCCGCGCACGCCGAGGTCGCCCTCAAGGCCATCGCCAACGGCAAGCACGTCTACGGCGAGAAGCCCCTGGCGAACACCCCCGCCGAGGCGCTGCCGGTCCTGGAGGCCGCCCGCGCGGCCGGCGTCCGCGTCGGCTGCGCCCCGGACACCGTGCTGGGCACCGGGATCCAGACCGCCCGCAAGGCCGTGGACGACGGCCTCATCGGCACCCCCGTGGCCGCCACCGCCACGATGCTCACCCCCGGGCACGAGCGCTGGCACCCGAACCCGGACTTCTACTACGCGCCCGGCGGCGGGCCTCTGCTCGACATGGGCCCGTACTACGTCACCGCTCTGGTGACGCTCCTCGGCCCGGTCGCCTCGGTCGTCGGCGCCGCCGCGCGCACCCGCGACACTCGCGTCATCGGCTCCGGTCCCCGTGCGGGCGAGCGCGTCCCGGTCACCATCGACACCCACGTCACCGGCGTCCTGCGCCACGAGTCCGGCGCGCTCTCGACCCTCGTCATGAGCTTCGACGCGGTCGCCACGCGGGCCTCGAACATCGAGGTCCACGGGCACTCCGGGTCCCTCATCGTCCCCGACCCCAACGGCTTCGACGGCGAGGTGCGGGTGCACCCGCTCGGCGGGGAGTGGGCGGTGCTGGAGCCCAGCGCGGGCTACCGGGACGCGGGCCGCGGCTACGGCCTCGCCGACCTCGCCGCCACTCCAGCGGGCGAACCGTTCCGCGCCAGCGGCGACCTCGCCTACCACGTCCTGGAGACCATGACGGCCCTCCTCGACGCCGCCGCCCGCGGCACCGAGGTCACGGTCGAGAGCACCTGCGACCGCCCGGCCCCCGTCCCCCTCCAGGACGCGCCGCAGGCGGCCTGACCATCCACAGAGGACGTTCGACCCTCCGTGACAGGCGCCGGACGCAAAGCGACCTCTTCGGATATCGATGCAGGTAAAGGGGATTAGGTGCAAGGTAGATCAAAGCCGGTCCATCGATGTTCCTAGACTCGGATCATGCAGCAGACCCCGCTAGCGACCGCGATCGGCGTCGAGCTCGGGAGCTCGACCGTCACGCTGTCGATTCGTCGCGGCGACGAGGACACCGACATCCGCCGGCTCGACGGCGAATCGACGCTGGAGGCCGTCCTCGGACGGGTCCGCGACGCCCGGGACGAGACCGGCGGCGCGGCCCCGGTCGGGTTCGCCGTCCCCGCCTCCTGGGGCGCGGCCCGGCGCCAGGAGCTCGTCTACCTCGCCGGTGAGGCCGGGCTCGGCGAGGTCGAGACCATGGCCGCGCCCGAGGCCGCCGCGATCTGCTATGTCAAGGGCCTCGGGCGCGAGCTCGACCCCGGCGCCGGGCTGGTCGTGGTCGACCTCGGGGCGCGGTCCTTCGACGCCTCCGTGGTGGTCCGCGGCGAGGAGGACTTCCGCCACCGCGGCGCCGTCTCCACCGGGGAGGTCGGCGGCCGCGAGTTCGACCAGCTCCTCTTCGCGTACCTCTCGGGCCGCTACCGCGACACCGACCCCGAGTTCTGGGACAAGGTCGACGCGCCCGCGAACGCCGACGAGGAGGCCGTGCGCACCGCGCTCCTGGACGAGATCCGGGCCGCCCGCGAGCTCATCTCCAAGCGCCACCGGGCGGGCGTGCAGCTCCCCATCGGCGAGCGCGACCTGCACCTGACCCGCGACGAGGTCGAGTCCTGCATCGGCGGGCTCCTCGGCCAGAGCGCCGACCTCGTCGTGGAGGCCATCGGCCAGGCCGACGCCCCCGTCACCGGGATCATCCTCGTCGGCGGCGCCAGCCGGACCCCGCTGCTCGCCGCCCTCCTGGCCGAGCGCACCGGCCTCGACCCGGTGCTGCCGGCGAACCCCGAGGCCGCCGCGGCCGACGGCGCCCGCATCGTCGCGCTCGCGAACGCCCCGGTCGTGGAGGCCGACGGCCGCCCGCGGCGCAGGACCGCGCGCCGGCTCGGCGTCCTCGCGGCCGTGCTGCTGCCGCTGGTCGCCGCCGGGGCCGTGTTCGGCAACCAGCTCGGCGCCGACGAGCAGCCCGAGGCGAGTGTCTCGAAGTCCCCGGAGCCCTCCGGCACCAGCGCGGCCGAGTCCGGCACCCCCGAGGACGAGGAGGGCGGCACCGGCGTCGGCGGCCAGGAGGCCCCCGGCTCGCCGCAGACCGTGGCCTCGGAGGAGCAGACGTCCGAGGAGGAGCCGAGCGCCCCCGAGAGCGAGGCGACCGAGGAGAGCGCGACCACCGGCACCGTCCCGGCGGTCACCGGCATGACCGCGAACCAGGCCGAGGACGCCCTGGCCGGCGCGGGCTTCACCGAGGTCGTGCGCGAGGGCGACCAGGAGGGCCTGTTCGGCCCCTACTACGACGACTGCGAGGTCATCGCGCAGGACCCCGAGCCCCGCGACGGGCTCCCGCTGGGCGCCCGCATCACGATCACCTACTCCTACAGCGGAACCGACCCGGCAGTCTGCGACTGACCGAGGGCCTGGGCGATCATGCCCAGGGTCGCCCAGTCGGTGAGGCCGCGCCCGCGCAGCTCGCCGTAGGTCGCGACCTCGACCCAGGTGCGCTCGCCGTCGTTCTCGCCGTGCGCCACACGGCGCTGCTCGCGCAGCCACGCCAGCTCGTCCTCGGTGACCTCGGCGGCGAACACGTGCGCGCGGTGGGCCGACATGGTGGCGGCGACCTGGCGGGTCCCGATGGGCCGCAGGCGGTCCGCGCCGAGCTTGAGGCCGGTCTCCTCGTGGACCTCTTCGAGGGCCTGGACCGCCGGGTCGGGCTGCTCGCGGCTGGAGCCGCCGGGGAGCTCGTGCACGAACCCGTCCGGAGTCGAAGCGGGGGAGCGGAACTCGCGGACCAGGACCACCGTCGTCTCGTCGAGCGAGGGCCCGGGCCGGTACAGGAGCACCTGCGCGGTGTCGGGCCGCGAGATCACCACCTCGTTGGCCTTGACGCGGTCCTCGGCGGCGACGCGGACCTGGACGTGCGCCGCCCAGTACATGACGGCCTCGCGGTGCTCCCCGACGCGGAACGTCCACTCCAGACGGGCGCCTTCGAGGACGTTCCCGGCGGCCCGCTGCGCGCGGTACCAGGTCTGGAAGCTCTCGGTGCGCCACACCAGGAGCGGCACCGACCGCTCGCCGCCCTCGCGCCGCGACCCGTCCCCGATCATCGCCAGGGCCGCGTCCGCGGCGTCGCCGAGGTGCGCGGCGACCGGCACGCCGCGCGAGGCCGCCAGGTGCAGCAGGTACTCGTTCTTCGGCGCCGCCGCGGGCGCCCCGAAGACCACTTTCCCGGAGTCGTACCAGGTGCCGAACTCGATGTTGGTGGTGAACGCGGGCATGGACTCCAGGTCCCGCGGGACCCAGAACAGGACCACGTCGGCGTCGTGGAGCCCGCGGTGCTCCCACTCGATCTGCCCGGTGTAGTCGGCGAGGACGCCCGCGCGCAGCTCCGGCGTGAACACCACCAGGCGCCCCCCGCGCGTCCACCGCTCGCGCAGGTGCGCGACGGCCTCGGGGTTCCAGGACGGGACGTCGGCCGAGCGCGGGAGCGGCCCGGCGAGGAACACCGCGGCGTCCCACCACGGCGGCGGCGTCTCGTTCGCATGCACCACAACGACCTCGGATGCCACCGGGACTCCTCTCGACGCGCCTGCGGGCCGCCTCAGTCTACGGCAGCGCCGCGCCCGCGGACCGGTCTCGCGGATCCGGACGGGCCCGCGAGGTGGGCCTCCAGGTGCGCCGCGATCGCCGCCGCGTCGGCCGCCGCGCCGTCGATGAACGTGGACCGGCGCCGCCGCAGCACCGGCAGTCCGGTGACGTACAGGCCCGGCCAGTCGGCGACGCCGCCGTGGTGGCGCAGCCGCCCGCGGTGGTCGAACACCGGCAGTTCCAGCCACGAGAAGTCGGGCTTGATCCCGGTGGCCCACAGGACCGTCCGGATCTCGCCGCCGGCCAGGTCCAGGCGCAGCAGCGGCCGCTCGGGCACCGCGGTCGGCTCGGGCCGCTCGCCGCGCCCGCCCGCGAAGTCGTCGAACGAGTCGAGGAGCCGCGCGAGCTTGAGGTCGGCCATCGCCGCGAGGTTCCGCAGGGATCCCGAGAACAGCGCCGCGCCGTCCCGGACCGCGCCGAGCTTCCCGACCAGGCGCACCCCCTGGGCCTGGAGGGCGTTGAAGTCGACGGTGCGCTCGCCGCCGGCGAGCTGGAACGAGGCGAGGTTGCGCGCCCGCACGACGTCGTCGATCTCGGCGAGGCCCTGGTCGAGGACCCCGGCCGCGTCGAGCCACCACATGACGTCCCGGTCCCGGTAGCGGCGGGGCACGCGCACGTGCTCGCCCGTCGACAGCGTGACCGGCCGCCCGGAGCGGTGCAGCTCCTCGGCGATCTGCACGCCGCTGGCCGCCCCGCCGACGACGAGCACCCCGCCCTCGGGCAGCTGCGCGGGGTTCCGGTAGTCCAGGGCCGCGAGCGAGGCGACCCCCGGCGGCAGCGCCGCGGCGAGGTCCGGGAGCGGCGATGCGGTGAGCCCGGCGGCGAGCACCACCGCGCGCGCCCGCCACTGGCCCTGCGAGGTCGCCACGGTGAACCCGTGCTCCCGCGCCCGGACCCCCGTGACGGCGGTCCCGGTGCGGACCGGCGCGCCGGAGGCCGCGGCGTAGTCGCCGATGAACCGCGCGGTCTCGGCCGCGGTCAGGTACCCGTCGGGGTCGGGCCCGTCGTAGCGGTGCCCGGGCAGGCGCGTCATCCAGTTCGGCGTGAGCAGCCGCAGCGAGTCCCACCGCTGGGTGCGCCACGAGTGCGCCACCTGGCCGCGCTCGAGGACCACGTGGTCGATCGAGCGTTCGGCCAGGCGGCGGCTGACGGCGAGCCCGCTGTGCCCGGCGCCGACGACGACGGCGGTCGTGTCGGGCATCAGGACGCGCGGGTGACGTTCACGTCGACGTTGGTCGGGTTGGTGAGCGCGTCGTACACCGCCGAGCGCTTCTGCGACTGCGCGACGATCGCCGCGATGTCCGCGTCGGAGGCGTCGGCGTCGATCGCGTAGTCCACGGTGATGTTCGAGAACCCGTTGCGCACCTCCGGGTCGGCGCCGAGGATGCCGTGGAGGTCGAAGTCCGCCTTCACGGTGGCGCGGACGGAGTTGAGCTTCACCTGCCGCGCCTGGGCGACCGCGGCGATGCCCGCGGTCAGGCAGCTCCCGAGTGCGACCAGGACGTACTCGGCGGGGGTGATCCCGTGGTCCTCGGCGGCGAACTGCGGCGGGTGGTCGGCGTCGAACGTGAACTTCTTCGTGTGCGCCTGCTCGCCGCCGAGGCCGTAGAAGGTCTCGACCTCGGTGAGGCTGTGGGTGCCCTTGACCCACTCCACGGTGGAGCGCCACTCGAACTTCGCGAGCTCGGGCGCGCCGGCGAGCGCGGTGCGGGCCCCGAACAGGGCGTCCACGTTGACGCCGTTGTCGACGGCGGGTGCGGTGTCGGTCATGCGTTGCCTCCTCAGGCGGTTCGGTTTCAGCGGATCGACTTGCGGGCGGTGATCTGCCCGGTGTCGAAGCCCAGCAGGTGCAGCCCGCCGTGGAAGCGGGCGTGCTCGATCTTCAGGCAGCGGTCCATGACCACGGTGAGGCCGCGGGCCTCGGCGCCGCGGGCGGCCGCCTCGTTCCAGACGCCGAGCTGCGCCCACAGCACCGGCGGGTCGCCGTTCGCGGTCCGCAGGGGCGCGACCTCGTCGACGATGCCCGGCAGGCTCTCGGCCCTGCGGAAGACGTCCACCACGTCGGGGGTCTCGGGCAGGTCGGCGAGCGAGGCGTGCACGGGCAGGCCGAGCACGGTCTGCCCTGCGGCCCTGGGGTTGACGAAGTGGACGGTGTAGTCGGTGGACTGCACCAGGTAGGTGCCGACGAAGTAGCTCGCGCGGGACGGGTCGGGGGAGAAGCCGACCACGGCCACCGAGCGGGCGCGGCGCAGGATGCCGAGGCGCTCCTTCGCGCCGGGGCCCGGCCAGGTCCGGTCACTGCGCAGCCGCCGGGCGAGCGGCGAGGCGGCGGGCAGGGCGCAGGTGAGGCCGTTGGCGAGTCGGGCCTCCACGAATTCGGGCATCACGCCTCCTTGACCGCGGCGGCGAGCGCCTGGTCGATGTCGTAGAGGACGTCGTCGGCGTCCTCGATGCCCACGCTGATGCGCACCAGCCCCGGCTCCACCCCGGCCTCGGCGAGCCGCTGCTCGCTGAGCTGGGAGTGGGTGGTCGAGGCGGGGTGGATCACGAGGGTCTTGGCGTCGCCGATGTTGGCGAGGTGGCTGGCGAGGTCGAGCGCCTCGATGAACCGCCGCCCGGCCTCGCGGCCGCCGGCGACCCCGAAGCTGAAGACGCTGCCGGGCCCGGCGGGCAGGTACTTGGCGGCGCGCTCGTGGTGGGGGTGGCCGGGGAGCCCGGCCCAGTTGACGTACTCGATGCGCGGGTCGGCGTCGAGCCATTCGGCGACGGTCCTGGCGTTGTCGACGTGCTGCCGCATCCGCAGCGGCAGCGTCTCGACCCCCTGGGCGAGGAGCCACGCGGACTGGGGCGAGAGGGTCGGGCCGATGCTGCGCAGCTGCTCGGTCCGCAGCCGGGTGAGGAACGCGAACTCGCCGAAGTTCCCGTTCCAGGTGAGCCCGCCGTAGTGGGGGACGGGCTCGTCGAACAGCGGGAACCGCGGGTTGCGCCAGTCGAAGCGGCCCGACTCCACGACCACGCCGCCGAGGGTGGTGCCGTGGCCGCCGAGGAACTTCGTGGCCGAGTGGACCACGATGTCGGCGCCCCATTCGAAGGGGCGGTTGAGGTACGGGGTGGGGATGGTCGAGTCGACCACGAGCGGCACGCCCTCGGCGTGCGCGGCGTCGGCGAGCCCTTCGAGGTCGGCGATCTCCCCGGAGGGGTTCGCGACGGTCTCGGCGAACACGAGCTTCGTGCGGTCGGTGATCGCCGCGGCGTACGCCTCCGGGTCGCCGGAGTTCACGAACGTCGTCTCGATCCCGAAGCGGCGCAGCGTGGTGTCGAGCTGGGTGACGGTGCCGCCGTAGAGCTGCGCGCTGGCGACGATGTGGTCCCCGGCTCCGGCGAGGGAGGCGAAGGTGATGAACTCGGCCGAGAGGCCGCTGGCGGTGGCCACGGCGCCGAGGCCGCCTTCGAGGCTCGCGACCCGCTCCTCGAAGCTCGCGACCGTGGGGTTGGCGACGCGGGAGTAGATGTTCCCGTACTTCTGGAGCGCGAACCGGGCCGCGGCGTCGGCGGTGTCGTCGAAGACGAACGAGGCGGTCTGGTAGATCGGCAGCGCGCGGGACCCGCTCACCGCGTCGGGGATGTTGCCCGCGTGCACCGCGCGCGTGCGGAACCCGTATTCGCGATCGGCCACAGGCCCCGCCCTCCCACCGAGCATCGGCATCAACGCATCGACTACATATCCTGTCGGAGTAGTAGACTATCTGCTTCAGTCTGACGCACAGATCGGCCGACGCAATTGCGAAACCCAGAATGTGGAACGCCATTCCCGTCCCGGAACCCGACTCGAGCCGCTTCCGACACGCCCGCAACGGACCTGTCCGCCACGACGACCCGCCGCATCGCCGTCGCCGACCCCGGCGACCCGCTCCTCCTGGCCGGCGGCGGGCGCCTCGACCACGTCGAGGTCGCCTACGAGACCTACGGCCGCCTCAACGCGCGCCGCGACAACGCCGTCTTCATCGCCCACGCCCTCACCGGCGACGCCCACGCCGCCGGCCGCAGCGCCGAGGACGGCCGCACGGGCTGGTGGGACAACCTCATCGGCCCCGGCAAGGCCGTCGACACCGACCGGCACTTCGTCGTGTGCCCCAACCTCCTCGGCGGCTGCAAGGGCACCACCGGGCCCTCCTCGCCCGAACCCGGCGCCGGCCGCGCCTGGGGCCCGCGCTTCCCGCTCCTCCACATCGCCGACCTGGCCGCCGTCCACCGCCGCCTCCTCGACCGCCTCGGTGTCCCGCGCCTGCACGCCGCGATCGGCGGCTCCCTCGGCGGCATGCAGGTGCTGCAATGGGTCCTGGACGAACCCGACCGCATCGACCGTGCCCTGCTCGTCGCCGCCTCGATGCGCCTCACCCCCGAGAACATCGCGCTCTCCAGCGTCGCCCGCCACGCGATCCTCGCCGACCCCGACTTCCACGGCGGCCGCTACGCCGAGCACGGCACCACCCCCGCGCACGGCCTCAAGACCGCCCGCATGCTCGCCCACGTCACCTACGTCTCCGACCGTTCCCTCACCGCGAAGTTCGGCCGCGACCGCCGCACCTCCGGCACCGACCAGCGCCTCGGCCCCGACTTCGAGGTCGAGCACTACCTCCAGCACCAGGGCGACCGGTTCCTGGAGCGCTTCGACGCCCTCTCCTACCTGTACCTGACCCGCGCCATGGACTACTTCGACCCCTTCGGCCCCGGCACCGCGGCCCCGCCGACCGCCACCCGCTTCCGGCTGCTGTCCTTCGACTCGGACTGGCGCTTCTCCACCGCCCACTCGCTGCGTCTGCGCGACGCGCTCGCCGCCCGCGGGATCGCGGTGCGCCACACCGAGATCGCCTCGCCCCACGGCCACGACTCGTTCCTGCTCGCACCGCCCGGCTACCACGACGAGGTCCGCGCCTTCCTCGACTCCTAGCCGGGCGGCAGGCTTGAGAAAGGGTTTTCCTCGCGTCTAGGATGGGACCGATCATTGGAGGAGCCATGGAATACACCCAGCTGGGCCGCGCGGGCGTCAAGGTCTCGCGCATCGTCCTCGGCACCATGAACTTCGGTCCCGAGACCGAGGAAGCGGACGCGCACCGGATCATGGACCGCGCGCTCGAACTCGGCGTCAACTTCTTCGACACCGCCAACGTCTACGGCCGCGACCGCAAGGGCTGGACCGAGGAGATCATCGGCCGCTGGTTCGCCGCCCGCCCCGAGGCGCGCGACCAGGTCGTCCTCGCCACCAAGGTCTACGGCGCGATGAGCGACCGCACCAACGACCGCGGCCTGTCCGCCTACAGCATCCGCGCGCAGGTCGAGGCGTCCCTGCGGCGGCTCCAGACCGACCGCATCGACCTCTACCAGTTCCACCACGTCGACCGCACCGTCCCGTGGGAGGAGATCTGGGAGGCCGTCGACGTCCTGGTGGCCCAAGGGAAAGTGGTCTACTCCGGCTCGTCGAACTTCGCGGGCTGGATGATCGCGCGGGCGAACGAGCAGGCCGCCAAGCGCGGCAGCTACGGCCTCGTCTCCGAGCAGTCCATCTACAGCCTCGTCAACCGCAACATCGAACTCGAGGTCGTCCCGGCCTCGCAGCAGTACGGCCTCGGCGTCATCCCCTGGTCCCCGCTCGCGGGCGGGCTCCTCGGCGGCGTCCTCGGCAAGGCGGCCGAGACCGGCCGCCGCGCGAGCCCCCAGATGGCCGAGCGCATCGAGGAGCACCGGCCGGCCCTGGAGGGCTACGAGGCGCTGGCGGCCGAGAAGGGCATCGCCCCGGCGGTCCTGGGCCTCGCGTGGGTCCTGCGCCAGCCCGGCGTCACCGGCCCGATCATCGGCCCCCGCGTCGTGTCCCAGCTGGAGGACGCCGTCGCCGCGCTCGACGTCGACCTCACCGAGGACGACCTGAAGCGGCTCGACGAGCTGTTCCCCGGCCCCGGCGGCGCGGCCCCCGAGGCGTACGCCTGGTAGCGATGCGGCATGGTGTCGGGGTGCCTCCCCGACATCGTGAACGGGTGAGGGCGCGGCTGCGGTCGCTCGCCTCGCTCGAACTGCTCAACATCCCCCTCCAGGCGTTCATCTGGTTCGGCCTGCTCGGACTGCCCGCGAACCCGGCGAACCTCGCCGGGTTCGCGGCGTTCGCGCTGCTCCTGCTCGAAGGCGCGGCCTACTGGACGGCGAAGCGCCGCCAGATCGACACCGGCGCGGCCGACCTGCCGTGGACGCCGCTGTTCGCGTTCGCGCTGCGCGCCAATCCCGTCGTGCTCGCCGCAGCGGTGCTCTTCACCGGCTGGTCCGCGGTCGCCGACCCCGGCGCGGGGTCCTTCCCCGGCCTCGGGTTCGCGCTCTTCGCGGCCCTGGAGCACGTCAACTACTTCCACGTGCAGCTCATGTACGACAACCCCGCCGACCTGCGGCGCCTCTCCAGGCACGGTCTCGTCCGGTCCCACCTGTCACGCGATCTCTCCCGCCGCCGCTCTTGACCTGAGCGCATCCGGCTGCTGGAATGTCCATGGAACTTCCATGGAAAGTAGACCCGATATGACTGAAACTTCCGGCCGGATCCAGCGGCACCGCACCGCCGACGCCGTCGTCGACCTCACCCTCGACGGCGAGCCCGTCGCCGGACGCGAGGTCGTCCTGGAGCAGACGCGGCACCGCTTCCTCTTCGGCTGCATCGGTTTCGACCTCATCGACCACGCCAACGGCACCGCCGCCGACCCCGCGGCCGCCGCCCGCAACGCCGACCTCTGGGAGGGCGTCTTCAACTTCGCGACCCTCCCGTTCTACTGGGGCCGCTTCGAGCACGAGCGCGGGAAGCCCGACACCGAGCGCACCCTCAAGGCCGCCCGCTGGTTCGCCGACCGCGGCCACCCCGTCAAGGGCCACCCGCTCGCCTGGCACACCGTCACCGCCGACTGGCTCCTCGACCTCGACAACGAGGAGATCGCGCGCGCCCAGGTCGACCGCATCCGCCGCGAGTCCCAGGACTTCGCCGGGGTCATCGACATGTGGGACGTCATCAACGAGGTCGTCATCATGCCGATCTTCGACAAGTACGACAACGGCATCACCCGCCTGTGCCGCGACATCGGCCGCATCCCCATGGTGCGCCTCGTCTTCGACGCCGCCCGCGAGGCCAACCCGAACGCCACCCTGCTGCTCAACGACTTCGACATGTCCGCCGCCTACGAATGCCTCATCGAAGGCGTCCTCGAAGCCGGCATCAAGATCGACGCGCTCGGCCTCCAGAGCCACATGCACCAGGGCTACTGGGGCGAGGAGAAGACCGAGGCGATCCTCGACCGCTTCTCCCGCTACGGCCTCCCGATCCACTTCACCGAGACCACGCTCCTGTCCGGCGAGATCATGCCGCCCGAGATCGTCGACCTCAACGACTACCAGGTCGACTCCTGGCCCTCGACCCCCGAAGGCGAAGCGCGCCAGGCCGACGAGATCGAACGCCACTACCGGACCCTGCTCGCCCACCCCGCCGTCGAGGCCGCCACCTACTGGGGCATGAACGACGCCGGCATGTGGCTGGGCGCCCCCGGCGGGCTCGTCCGCGCCGACGGCACCCCCAAGCCCTCCTACGACCGCCTCCACCACCTCGTCAACACCGAATGGGGCACCCCGCCCACCACCCTCGCCACCGACGCCGAAGGGCGCCTGCGCTTCAACGGCTTCCTCGGCGACTACCGCGTCACCTGCGACGGCCGCCGCGCCGAGTTCACCCTCGACGCGCCCGGCGACGCGAGCCTCACCGCCGCACTGGCCTGACCCCCGGCCCCCCGCGCCCGGCCCGACGGCCGGGCGCGGGGGTGTACCGTCCTCCGCATGCGCAGCCTCGCCGTCCTCGACGCCCCCTCCAACCTCGGCCTCCGCCCGCCCGGACCCGGCCTCGTCCCCGGCTGCTACAAGCTCGCCGGCGCCGTCCGCGACCAGGGCCTCCTCGCCCGCATCGGCGCCGAGGACGCCGGATGCGCCGTCCCGCCGCGCTACGACCGCGGCGACTGGAAGCTCGGCGACGGCCTCTTCAACGCCGACGCCATCGCCGCCTACACCGCCCGCCTCGCCGACCGGGTCGGCGCGCTCCTCGACGCCGACCGGTTCCCCGTGGTCCTCGGCGGCGACTGCTCCATCGTCCTCGGCGCCGCCCTCGCCCTGCGCCGCCGCGGCCGCTACGGCATCGCGTTCCTCGACGGCCACTCCGACTTCCGCCACCCCGAGAACTCCCCGGGCGTCGGCGCCGCCGCGGGCGAGGACCTGGCGCTGGCGACCGGGTACGGCCAGTCGCTCGCCACCGACCTCGACGGCCTGCGGCCCTACCTCGGGATCGGGGACGCCGTGGTCCTCGGCATCCGCGACGACGACGAGTACACCGCCGAGCTCGAATCCCTCGGCGCCGACGTGCACCCGCTCGCGCGCCTGCGCGCCGCCGGTGCGACCGCGACCGCCGCCGCGGCCCTCGACCGCCTGGAGCGCCCGGACCTCGACGGCTTCTGGGTCCACATGGACGCCGACGTGCTCGACGCGGCCGTCATGCCCGCCGTCGACTCCCCGAACCCCGGCGGCCTCTCCTACGCCGAACTCGGCGACCTCCTCGCCCCGCTCCTCGCCTCCGAGCGCTGCGTCGGCTTCGAGCTCACCGTCTTCGACCCCGACCTGGACCCGGACGGGCGCCTCGCCGCCGAACTCACCGACGCCGTGGCAGCCGCACTCACCGCACGCTGAACCGGCCGGCGCTCAACCCCTCGGCTCGACGCGTTTCGGCTCAGCGTCCTTCAACACTGAGGATGCCCCGCCGGAACCCCGCCGCCACCGCGGCGGCCCGGTCGTTCACGCCGAGCTTCGCGTAGATGTGCAGCAGGTGGGTCTTCACCGTCGCCTCGCTCAGGAACAGCCGCTTGGCCGCCTCCCGGTTCGTGGCCCCGTCCGCCACCAGCTTCAGGATCTCGACCTCCCTGTCGCTCAACGCCTCCTGCGGGGTCCGCACCTGGCTCATCAGCCGCGTCGCCACCGCCGGGGCCAGCACCGCCTCGCCGCGCGCCGCGGCCCGCACCGCCCGCACCAGGTCCTCGCGGCCGGTGTCCTTGAGCAGGTAGCCCGTCGCCCCCGCCTCGATCGCCGGGCGCACGTCGCCCTCGGTGTCGTACGTCGTCAGCACCAGCACCCGCGCGGGCACCCCCGCCCGCGCCAGCTCCCGGATCGCCTCGACCCCGCCCATGACCGGCATCCGCAGGTCCATCAGGACCACGTCCGGCCCCAGGGCCTTCGCCATCGCCACCGCCTCGGCGCCGTTCCCGGCCTCGCCGAGCACCGCGAAGCCGGGTTCGGAGGCGAACACGCCCCGGAAGCCGTCGCGGACGATCGGGTGGTCGTCGGCGATGAGGAGTCGGATGGTGCCGCTCATGCGGGGGTCCCTTCGCGGGAGAGGGCGGGCAGGGTCGCCGAGACGGCCGTCCCCTCGCCCGGGGCCGATTCGATCACGAACTCGCCGCCCAGGCGCTCGACCCGGCGGCGCATCGAGGTGAGGCCGAACCCGCCGGCCTCGGCGACCCGCGCGGGGTCGAACCCGGCGCCGTCGTCGAGCACGTCGAGCGCCACCACCTCGTCGATGTAGGACAGCGTCACCGCGACCCGCGCGGCCCCGGCGTACTTCGCGGCGTTCGCCAGCGACTCCTGCGCCACCCGCAGCAGCACCGCCTCGACCTCGGGGTGCAGCGGGCGCACCGCGCCGGTGGCCGCGCACTCGACCGGGACGCCGTGCAGCTGCGCCCACGCCTCGGCGACCGCCTCCAGGGCCTCGTGCAGGCCCGCGGCCTCCAGCTGCGCGGGTACCACCGCGTGGACGGTCCGCCGCGCCTCGGCCAGGCCCTCGCGGGCCAGCCGCATCGCCTTGCCCGACCGCTCGGCCCAGTCCGCGGGGTCCTTCACCGCTTCGAGCTGCGCGATGACCCCGGTGAACCCCTGCGCGAGCGTGTCGTGGATCTCCGCGGCGATGCGCTGGCGCTCGTCCATGATCCCGGCCTCGCGGGCCTGGACGAGCAGTTGCGCGTGGAGCCCGGCGTTCTCGGCGAGCGCGGCTTCGAGCCGGTCGACGGTGCGCTTGCGCTCGGCGCTGCGCTCGGTGGTCACGTCGCCGACGAAGCTGAACAGGCCGACCAGCGCGGTGATCGCGGCGGTGAACAGCAGGCACACCAGGACCTCCACCGCGCTGCCCGGCATCCCGAGGTAGCTCGGCACGCTGACCGCGGCCGTGGCCGCGACACCCGCGAACCGCCAGCGGCCCTTGAGGAACCGCCACGAGTGGAGGAACCCGGTGAACCCGAAGAACGCGGTGAACCAGACCGCGGCGGTCCCGAGCGCGGCGATGAGCGCGACCAGGACGGCGATGTAGACCCCGCCGGGGAGGCGCCCGGCGGCGAACCGCACCCAGGCCGCCGCGGCGGCGGCGAGGCCGAGGACGGCGGCCCGCTCGCCCGGGCCGGCGGCCTCGGCGAACCAGTACAGGGCCGTCGCGAGGACCAGCAGCACGTACGGGGCCAGGCGCACCTGCGCCTCGAGCCGCCGTTCCCAGCGGTCGAGGCGTCCGGTGTCCGTCATGGCTACTCCCAGCGGAAGGCGCGCGCCGCGACGGCGCTGATGAGCACGGTGTAGGCGGCGAGCAGGACGAGGGGCAGGGGCTCGGGGGCCTGGCCCGTCCACGCCTGGCCGAGAGCGGTGCGGAACGCGCCGAGCGGGGTGTACTCGCCGATCCGCGCCAGGCTAGCAGGCATCTGGCGCGCGGGCTGGATCAGTCCGGCGAGGTAGGCCATGGGGAAGTAGAGCAGGACGCCGATCCCGTTGGCGGCCCGGCCGGTCGGGGCGAGGGCGGCGATGAGCAGGCCGATGGCGAACATCGCGGCGGTGCCGAGGGCGAAGACGAGGGCGACGGGGGCGAACCCGGCCGGCAGCGACAGGCCGAGCACGCCGCCGGCGACGGCGAGCTGGAGCGCGGTCGCGGCCGCGAGGAGGACCAGCTGGAGGATCATCTGCACGGTGAGGAGGTTCCCGGGCCGCACCGGCGTGGTCGACATGCGGCGCAGGATGCCGCGCTCGCGGTAGGAGGCGAGGGTGGTGGGCAGCAGGTAGAGGCCGATGAGGGCGACGGCGATGGCCATGCCCATGGGCAGCAGGACCGTGTCCGTCGCGTCGGCGGAGGCGCCGAAGACGACGAGGAAGAACAGGGGGATGAGGACGCTGACGAGGGAGCCGGGTTCGCGCACGAGGAGCTTGGTCTCGACGGCGGCGAGTTTCGCGAAGGCGGTCATGGCACTGGTTCCTTTGGGGTGGTTAGCGGTCGAGGGGGCGGCCGGTGAGGGCGATGAAGGCGTCTTCGAGGGAGCGCTGGTCGATGCGCAGGTCGGTGACGAGGACGTGGTTGCGGGCGAGGGCGCCGGTGACGGCGGTGGCGAAGTCGCCGGTGCCGGTCACGGTGACGCGGTCGCCGTCGCGTCCGGGTTCGGTGGTGACGCCGGTGACGCCGGGGACGGCGGCGACGATCGCGGCGGGGTCGGCGGCGCCGCGGGGGAGTGTGAACCGCATCCGCTGCGGTCCGGCGTTCCGGTCGACGAGCCCGGCGGGGGTGTCGAGGGCGACCACGGTGCCGCGGTCGATGACGGCGACCCGGTCGCACAGCTCCTCGACCTCGTCCATGTAGTGGCTCACCAGGACCGTGGTGACGCCGCTGTCGCGGACGCGCTTGACGAGCTCCCAGGTGGAGCGCCGCGCCTGCGGGTCGAGGCCGGTGGTGAGCTCGTCGAGGAACGCGACCTGCGGGTTCCCGACGAGGGCGAGCGCGATGAACAGGCGCTGCTTCTGGCCGCCGGAGAGCTTGCCGAACCTGGCGTTGCGCAGTTCGGCGAGGCCCCACTCCTCCATGAGGGCGCGCCAGTCCCGGGGCCGGGAGTAGAAGGAGGCGTAGAGGTCGAGGGCCTCCCACACCTTGAGGTTGTCGGGGAGCTGGGTCTGCTGGAGCTGGACGCCGATGGCCTCGCGGACGGCGCGGGTGTCGCGGTGGGGGTCGAGTCCGAGGACGCTGACGGTGCCGGCGTCGGGGCGGCGCAGGCCCTCGACGCATTCGACGGTGGTGGTCTTGCCAGCGCCGTTGGGGCCGAGGATGCCGAACACCTCGCCCGCCTCGACACCGAGGGAGATCCCGTCGAGGACGGTGCGTCCGCCGTAGGACTTGCGGAGGCCGGTGACTTCGATGATTGCCATGCCTCAAGCCTCATCGAGAGCGGGCCTGGCGGCATCGACCCGCGGGCCGCTTCCGGCGCACCGACCTCCGTACCGCGGAATAGCCGATCGGTTGATGACGGCGGCGTCCGGGCGTGGGCGCGGTTTCGTACACTCGGCGCATTCCTCCCGTCCGCGGCCGCCGCACCGCCCGCTTTCACGAACAAGGACCCCGATGCCCCGACCCGCGCCTGGACCGGAGGCGCTCGCCTCGTACATCCAGACCGGTGCCCGCGACGCCCGCACCGCCTACCGCGAACTCCACGAGCACGAGCGACTCGCTTACTGCGACACGGTGAGCCGCGTGTACGACCTCGCCTTCAAGCACCACTTCGGCAAGGAGCCCTCCGACGACGAGGTGTTCGACTTCATCGACACCGTGGCGGCCCGCCACCCGCAGTACGCGGGCGGCGTGAGCCGGGTCCTGCGCGGCGAGGGCGGGCGCGGGGGCGGGATGCACCCGCGCCAGTTCCTGACCGCGCAGCACCTCGTGATCCGCGAGATCGCGAAGCTGCACCCGGGGTTCCGCTCGCGCGCGGAGCGGATCGTGGCGTCGGCGTCGCGCCGGCTGGTGTCCTCGGGGGGCGGGGGCGACCACGACGAGGGCCTGGAGTTCACCGGGTCCGACGCGATGTACGCCGCGTCGCTGACGATCCGGCTCGACGGGACGCTGCGGGGGATCGAGCTGCACCGGGGCGTGGAGCGCATCGGCGGCAAAGCGATCGCGAACGCGGTGATCCGGGCGTGGGTGTCGGCCGAGAAGCAGCGGTGGGCGCGCGCCAAGGAGATCGGCCGCCACGACTCGTTCCCCGAGATCGGCTCGGGCCGCGGCGGCGGCGACTCCTACCGGATCGAGGCGTACTCGGCCGACCGGCTGTGCCGGGCCACAGTGGACCGGTTCGGGCGGGTCCGGGGCCTCACCTTCATGCGCACGGACCTCTTCGGCGAGGACGGGCGCCACGGCCTCGCCGCCGAGATCCGCCAGGCCGTGCGCAAGGCCCAGACCACCCTGACCGCCTCCTGCTAACCGTCCCGGGCGTCCTCGGCCTCGATGGCGTCGAGCGCGGCCGAGAGGTCGCGCAGTGCGGCCAGGACCTCGCCCGCACGGTCGTCGCCGAGCGCGTCGCAGAGCCGGTCGGCGTAGGCGGCGTGCGCGGGGTCGATGCGGCGCACCGCGTCGAGGCCCTGGGGCGTGGGTGCCACCAGCTTCGCGCGGCGGTGCGCGGGGTTGGGCCGGTACTCCGCCATCCCCTTGGCGGCCAGCAGGTCCGCGATGCGCTGCACGCTCTGGCGGGTGATGCCCATCTCGCGGGCGATGCCGGCCACCGAGAGCGGCGCCTCCAGGACCGCGCCGAGGACCTGCCAGTGCGCGGCCGTCAGCCCCACCGGGGTCGCGAGCGCGTCGGCGACGTCGAGGAAGCGGCCGTTGAGCTTGAAGACGGTGAGCGCCATGCCCGACAGCAGCTCCTGCCGGCCGCTCACGCGCCGGCGCCGGCGAGCTCGAAGTACCCGGCGGGGTCGCCGAGTCCGTAGAGCTTGAACCAGGATTCGAGGACTTCGGGCGTGTACAGCCCGAGCGCGGCGAACACCTCGCGGGCGAACGCGACCGGGGCCGTCCCGGAGGCGGTGATGAGCCCGCGGTCGGTGACGGCCGGGGCGTCGGTGTAGAGGTCGCCGCCCTTGGAGCCGAACGCCTCGGTGAACTCGCGGGCGTTGCTGGTGTGGCGGCGGTCGTCGAGGAGCCCTTCGGCGGCGAGGCCGCCGGTGGCCCCGCAGATGGCCGCGACGGGCACGCCCGCGTCGAGGAACGCCCTGGCCGCCTTGGCGAACGGCGCGTTGTCGCCGGTGAGCCAGGTGCCGGCGCCGGGGAGGATGAGCATCGCGCTGTCGGCGGGGGAGAGGTCGCCGAGCGCGATGTCGGGCGTGATCCGCATGCCGCCCATGGTGGTCACGGGCGCGAGGCTCGCCCCGACGGTGACCACTTCGTACCTTCCGGGTTCGATCTGCCACTCGCCGTTGTTGATGTGCGCGGTCGCGTGCCCGACCTCCCAGTCGGCGAGGGTGTCGTAGACCGCCGTGTGCACTCGCTGGACCATGTCCTGCTCCTTCGTTCGGGTATGACAGTACACTACCATGTTGACAACATGCTGTCAAATGAACGGGGTGCCGCCGGGAACGACAGGAGGCCCGCACCGGTCGGTGCGGGCCTCTCCTGCGTCGCCCTGGGGCGGGTGGACGACGCGGCGGGCCGGAGGGTCGGCGCACCGCGTCGCCGCGGCTAGTACGTCTGCGTGTCGTCGATGACGCCGTCGAAGTTGGTGTCCACGGACACCTCGTCGATGAAGCCGTCGCCGTCGGTGTCCGCCTCGACGGTGTCGGCGATGCCGTCCTCGTTGGCGTCGGTGAGGATCGTGTCGAGGTAGGTGTCCCCGTCGGTGTCGAGGATGGCCTCCTCGGCGATCCCGTCGCCGTCGGCGTCGGTGACGACCTGGTCGATCCAGCCGTCGGCGTTCAGGTCCGACTCGACGGTCTCGGAGAAGCCGTCGCCGTCGTAGTCGTAGGACACCGACTCGTTGACGCCGTCGCCGTCGACGTCGGTGTCGGCGACCGCCGAGTACACGTCGTCGTCGGTGTAGGTGTCCTCGGTGTAGCTGGCCGAGTCGTCCGCGCCGTAGGTGTCGGTCGCGTCGGCCTCGTAGTCGTCGGCGGCGAAGGTGTCGTCGGCCGCGGGGGCGTCGTATTCGCTCATCGTGCTCCAACCTCGAGTCGTAGAGAAGTGTTCGGTGCTGTCGAAGAGAACACTAAGACCCGCGCGCAATTCGGGCATCCCCGGATCGTGCCAGCGCGTTGCGCGCCGTCGCGGTCACTCGCGGTGAAGGCCGCGAGGGCTAGTCACAGCCCCCGCCACCACCGGAATCGCCCCCGCCGCCGCCCGAATCGCTCGGGTCGCAGTCGCTGCCGCTTCCCCAGCCGCCGCTGTCGGACGAACCGCCGTAGTAGGAGGCGGAATCGCCGGAGTACGCGGCCGAGCCGGTGCGGCGCTTCGCGCCGCCGCCGCGGCCGAGGAGGAAGACGAGGCCGACGATCAGCATGAGGACGACGACGGCGGCGATGAACGGACCCATGGGCGGGCTCCTTCGAGTGGGCGGACCTTCACCATAGGGCGCCCCGGCCAATCGCAGTGTCCCGCCGTTCGGCGATATGTCTGAAATGACCGATGTTAACCTGCCTGCGTTCATCACCGACCACTGATCATCACCGACCACTGTGCAACACCGACCACTGTTCATCTACGACCACTGAGGAGCGATATCCGATGAGGACGATCAGGACCGCCGCCCGGCTGCTCGCGGCCGGCGCGCTCGCCGCCGCCGGGACCCTGGCGCTCGCCGCCCCGGCCCAGGCCGCGCCCTGCGGCTGGCAGGGCGACGGCACCCAGGACTACAACCACTGCGGCACCACCAACGTCATGCTCACCGTCGAGCACGTCTTCGGCGACGACGACCACTTCTGCGCCCGGCCCGGCATGAACAACATCAACGCCGGCAACTCGCCGTACAACACCTGGCGCACCGTCTACGCCTACTACGACAACGGGCCCACCAACTGCTTCTACGGCTGGTACCGCTGACCGGCCGGCGGCGCCCGGGGACCGGCGCACACCCGCCGGCCCCCGGGCGCCGCCGCGCGCCCCCGCCCCGCACGTACCCCCTGAAAGCCCCGCCGGAAGCCCGAAACCGTGCGGGACTGGAAATTCGTACGAAATACTGGTAAACCAAGACAGGCGTCGGGCGGCACCCGGCGCGACTCCACCAGCCCGACTTCCACCAGCGCGACTCCACCTGCGAACACTGACATAAGACATCGAGACATCTACGACCATGACGGATTCGGCGATCCGTCGCGGCCGCTGCCCCCTACCCTTCCGGTCCCCGCGACCGAGACTCGGAGGACGACATGACCACCCCCGAAAGCCCCACCCGAGCCAGGCCGAACTGGAGATCGATCCTCATATGGACGGCGGTCTCGATCGCCGGAGCCGTCGCCTGGGGCATGATCGCCCTGGTCCGCGGCGAGGAGATCTCCGCGTTCTGGCTCGTCGTCGCGGCCCTCGGCTCCTACGCCATCGGCTACCGCTTCTACGCCCGCTTCATCGCCCGCAAGGTCCTGCGCGTCGACGACACCCGCGCCACGCCCGCCGAACGCCTCGACGACGGCGTGGACTACCAGCCCACCGACCGCCGGGTCCTCCTCGGCCACCACTTCGCCGCCATCGCCGGCGCCGGCCCCCTGGTCGGCCCCGTCCTGGCCGCCCAGATGGGCTACCTGCCCGGCACCATGTGGATCATCCTCGGCGTCATCTTCGCCGGGGCCGTCCAGGACATGGTCGTCCTCTTCATCTCCATGCGCCGCAACGGCAAGAGCCTCGGGCAGCTCGCCCGCGACGAGATCGGCCCGATCGGCGGCGCCGCCGCCCTCATCGGCGTCTTCTCGATCATGATCATCCTCCTCGCGGTGCTCGCGCTCGTCGTCGTCAACGCGCTGGCCGCCTCCCCGTGGGGCACGTTCTCGATCGCGATGACCATCCCGATCGCGCTGCTCATGGGCTTCTACCTCCGCACGCTGCGGCCGGGCAGGGTGCTGGAGACGAGCCTCATCGGCGTCGCGCTGCTCATCCTCGCGATCGTCGCCGGCGGCTGGGTCCAGGCGTCGTCCTGGGCCGACGCGTTCACCCTCAGCCCGCAGGCCCTCGTGTTCTGCCTGGTGGTCTACGGGTTCGTGGCCGCGGTGCTGCCGGTGTGGATGCTCCTGGCGCCCCGCGACTACCTGTCCACGTTCATGAAGATCGGCACCATCGGGCTCCTCGCCGTCGGGGTGCTCATCGTGGCCCCGACCCTCCAGACCGAGGCCGTCACCGACTTCGCGACGAACGGGCTCGGCCCGGTCTTCTCGGGCTCGCTGTTTCCGTTCGTGTTCATCACGATCGCGTGCGGCGCGCTCTCGGGCTTCCACGCGCTCATCGCCTCCGGCACCACGCCGAAGATGATCCAGAAGGAGTCGCAGGTCCGGATGATCGGCTACGGCGCCATGCTCATGGAGTCGTTCGTCGCCATCATGGCCCTCATCGCCGCGTGCATCCTCGACCCGGGCCTGTACTACGCGATGAACGCCCCCGCGGGCGTCCTCGGCACCACGGTGGAGTCCGCCTCGACGGCGGTGGCGAACCTCGGGTTCACCATCTCCCCGCAGGACCTCCAGGCCGCGGCCGACGCGGTCGGCGAGGAGAGCCTGGTCGCCCGCACCGGCGGCGCACCGACGCTCGCGGTCGGCATGTCGGAGATCCTGTCCTCGGTCTTCGGCGGCGAGGGGCTCAAGGCGTTCTGGTACCACTTCGCGATCATGTTCGAGGCGCTGTTCATCCTCACCACCGTGGACGCCGGCACCCGCGTGGGCCGCTTCATGCTCCAGGACACGCTCGGGAACGTCTGGAAGCCGCTCGGCCGCGTCGGCTGGAAGCCCGGCATCTGGGCCACCAGCGCGGTCGTGGTGGGCGCGTGGGGCTACTTCCTCTACGCGGGCGTGAACGACCCGCTCGGCGGCATCAACCAGCTCTTCCCCCTGTTCGGCATCGCGAACCAGCTCCTGGCGGCCATCGCGCTCACCGTCGCCACCACCGTGCTCGTCAAGAGCGGGCGGCTGAAATGGGCGTGGGTGACGGCGGTGCCGCTCGCCTGGACGGCGCTCGTGACGCTCACCGCGAGCTGGCAGAAGGTGTTCTCCGAGGACCCGCGGATCGGGTTCTTCGCCCAGCGCGAGCGGTACGCCGACGCCCTGGACGCGGGGGAGGTGCTGGCCCCGGCCAAGGACCTTGACCAGATGCGGACCGTGGTCGTGAACTCCACCGTGGACGGCGTGCTCGCAGCGTTCTTCGCGCTGCTGGTCGTCATCATCATCCTGAACGCGGCCGTGATCTGCTGGCGCGCGGTGCGGTCGCCCGAACCGCTGCCCTCGACCGAGGCGCCCTATGTGGAGTCGAAGCTCCTCGTAGGCGCCGCGGCCGGGCCCGCCTCCGGCACGCCCTCGGACGGGGCCGACGCGCCGGGCGACGGGCGGTGACCGTGCGCCGCCTCCTCGGTCTCGTCCGGTGGTACCTGCGGGAGCTCACCGGCGAGACCGCCTACGACCGCTATCTCGAACGGCACCGGCTCGCCCATCCCGGCGTCCCGGCCCTGCCGAGGCGCGAGTTCGAGCGGCGGCGCACCGACCGCGGCGACGCGCACCCCGGTGCGCGCTGCTGCTGAAGCGGACCGGGCCCGGCCGGAACACCCGGCCGGGCCCGTCGCGGGCGCGGTTCAGGGCGCGAGGTGGCGCCAGGACTCCGGCTCGCCGCGCAGGAACTCCTCCAGACCCCAAGGGGCCGTGCCGGTCACGTGCTCGATGGTGTGGCTGGTCACCGAGGTCTCGCCGGTGGCGACGGCCTTGTAGGACCCGGCCCAGCCGGCGATCTGCCACGGCTCGGCCCCGGCGCGGGAGGCGGCGGCCTCCTCGTCGGTCTCGGGCTCGTAGCGGACCTCGCGGCCGGTGACGCGGGCGAGGATCCGGGCCGACTCGTGCAGGTCGAGCGGTTCGGGCCCGGACACGTCCCAGATCCGGTCGGCGTGCCGGGCGTCGAGCAGGGCCTCCACGGCGAGGCGGGCCACGTCGCGGCGCGCCACCCAGGCGACCCGCCCGTCCCCGGCCGGGCCGCGGATGACGCCGTCCTGCACGAACAGCGGCAGCATGTCCGCGTACAGCGAGTTGCGCAGCGCGGTGAGCCGCAGCCCCGACGCGGCGATGAGCTGCTCGGTGAGCGAGTGCTCGCGCGCGAACGTGAACGTCGCCAGCGGGGACGCGCCCATGAACGAGGTGTACACGACCCGCTCGACCCCGGCCGCGACCGCGGCGCGCACGGCCCCGCGGTGCTCGGGCATCCGGTCCTCGCTCTCGTGCGCGGACACCATGAACAGGGTCCGCACCCCCGACAGCGCCTCGCGCAGCGCCGCCTCGTCCTCGAAGGACGCGACCGCGACCTCCGCCCCCGGCAGCTGCGGCGCGCGCGAGGGGTCGCGCACGACCAGCCGCTGCGGCACGCCGCGCTCGGCGAGCATCCGGGCCACGCGCGACCCCAGTTGTCCGGTGGCCCCGGTGATGGCGATCTCCACGTCGGCGTCCTTTCTCCGTGCTCCCATGGCGCCTACCAGTATCCGAGTCGCGCGCCGGTCCGCGCGGGGCTTCGCCCGGACTTCACGCGCCGCCCGCCCGCGCGGCGTGGGCGGCGAGGTCGTCCGCCATGCGCTGCATGATGCGGGGCAGGAACAGCGGCGTGAGCCAGCCGATCCCGGGCTTGGCGTTCCAGGTGCCGTGCCAGTCGATGCGGGTGCCGCCCTCGGGGGTGGACTCGAGTTCGACGACGGCGCGGTAGTCCTTCATGGCGAGGTTGAAGGCGTCCTCGTAGGCCATGCGCTGCTGCGGGACCAGCTCGGTGAGCCGCTCGCCGGTGACGGCGCGGCCCGAGCGGAAGGCCCGGACGGCGCCGACGCCGTCGCGGCCGTCCGGGCCGAGGCCGCTCGACCGGTGCTCGACGAGTTCATCGAGCCCCGAGGCCCAGCGGGGCCACGAGCGGCCGTCGGCGAGCAGGGCCCAGACGGTGAACAACGGGGCGGAAGTGGTGGCATTGACGCGGTACTGCGGCATGGGGGTCCTTTCCGGACGTAACGGTCGAGAAGGGGTCCCTCGGAGGCTAGAAGATTTCTCCCGTCCACGTGTAGGAGGGGTCCGAGTACCAGGACGACTCGCAGTCCTCGGTGGAGTAGCCGTCCGCGGTGCACTCCTCGATGTAGACCTCCTTCTCGGACGGTTCGGAGTCGAACAGCTCGCCGGTCCAGGTGTAGGAGGAGTCGTTGATCCAGGAGGTCTCGCACTCGGATCGCGTGTGGCCGTCGTCCTGGCAGTCCTCCACGTAGACGTCGTACGAGGTCGGCTGGTCGTCGTCGGTGGTCTCCTCCGTCCATTCGGGCTCGAAACCGTCGTCGTCCTCGGAGTAGAGCGTCCCGGTCCAGGTGGAGGACGGGTCGTTCGGCCAGGACTCCTCGCACTCGTCCTCGCCGTACCCGTCGTCGCGGCACTGCTCCACGTACCGGTCCCGCTGGTCGAGGAGGCCGTCGGCGTCGTCCTCGCGGTTCACGTACCAGGCGATGCCCGCGACCGCCGCGCAGACCAGCAGCGCGGCGGCCCCGGCACCCAGGCGGGCCGGGGTCGCCCCGGCCGCCGCGGGCGGGACTGGCGGCGGGGTCGGAGGCGGCGCGGTGACATGGGGCGCAGTGAAAGGCGGCGCGGTGACATGGGGCACGGTGACATGGGGCGCGGTGGAATGGCGCGGAGTCGCAAGCGGCGGAGCGGAATACGGTGCGCTGACATGCGGTGGAGAGGAGGGCGGCGGGCTGGAGTGCGGCGGCTCCGCCGTTCCGGCCTTCGCCTCCCGGACCCACGTGGGCCGGTTCGGGTCCGTGACCATCGTCGGACCGAAGTCGATCCGCGTGGGGTCCTCGCCCAGGTCGCCCAGGTGGTGCGCGATCTCGCGCTCCTGCGCGGCGGCCAGGGCCGCCACCGCGTCCGGCCACGGCCGGGAGGTCGGCGGGACCGGCCTGATGAGCGCCGACAGGGCCGCCGGCGTCGGCCGGTCCGCCGGTTCGAGGGCCAGGCACCGCTCCGCGATCGCCCGCACGCGCTTGGGCACCCCCGACAGGTCCGGCTCCGCACGCACCACGTTGTTCATCGTGTCCAGCGTCGAGGCGCCCGCGAACGGCCCGGCCCCCGTGGCGGCCAGCACCAGCACCGACCCCAGAGAGAACACGTCCGAGGCGGCCGTCAGCGGCAGCGAGCGGGTCTGCTCGGGCGACATGAACCCCGGCGTGCCGATGAGCGCGCCCGTACGGGTCAGGTCGGAGCCCTCGGCCGCGCGGGCGATCCCGAAGTCGATCACGCGCGGCCCGCTCGCCTCCAGGATCACGTTGCCCGGCTTCAGGTCCCGGTGGATCACCCCGGCCGCGTGGACCGACGCGAGCGCCGCGGCCAACCCCGCCGCGAGCCGGACGACCGCCGCCTCCGGCAGCGGCCCGGCGTCCCTGACCGCGACCTCCAGGGTCGGGCCGCGCAGGAACTCCGAGGCGAGCCACGGCACCGGCGCGTCGGGCCCGGCGTCGACCACCGCCGCCGTGTACGCCCCCGACACCTGCCGCGACTTGCGCACCTCCTCGCGGAACCGGGCCCGGAACTCCTCGTCCCCGAGCAGCCACTCCCGGATCGTCTTGACCGCGACCAGGCGCCCGTCGGCGCCCGCCCCGAGCAGCACCCGCCCCATCGCGCCCCGCCCCAGTTCGGCGAGGACCCGGAACGGGCCGATGCGGTCGGGATCGGCGGGGGACAAGGGCTGCATGGCGTCTCCGGGGCGAAGTGCGGACGCGGCGGGGCCGCGCGATGACCGCCCCACTGCACCAGACCCGGTCACAGATCCGTCCTCGCCCCGGAAACCGGGTGGACGGACCGCGGCCCGCCCTTGTACCGTGCACGGGACCGTGACACGTCCGAGGAGGTGAGACCCATGAACCGCGAACCGATGGGTGCTCCCCTCCGCGTCACGGCCGGGCGGACGGTCTAGGCGTCGCCGGGAGCGCCGGAACAGGCACTCCCGAAAGGCACCACCGATGGACACCCACGACGTCATCATCGCCGGCTGCGGCCCGGCCGGCGCGATGCTCGCCGCCGAACTGCGCCTCCACGACGTCCGCGTACTCGTCGTCGAACGCGAGACCGAACCCGTGTCGCTCGCCCGCATCGTCGGCCTCCACATCCGCAGCCTGGAGATCCTCGCCATGCGCGGCCTCCTCGACCCCCTCCTCGCGCAAGGGCGGCGCCGCCCGGCCGCCGGGTTCTTCGCGGGCATCCCGGCCCCCGCGCCCGAGGTCGACTCCTCCCACGCCTACCTCCTCGGCCTCCCGCAGCCCGTGATCGTCGCCCACCTCGAAGCCCACGCGGCCCGGCTCGGCGCCGAGATCCGCCGCGGCGCCGCCGTCGCCGACCTCGCCCAGGACGAGGACGGCGTCACCGTCGACCTCGCGGACGGCGAACGGCTCCGCGCCCGCTACCTCGCCGGATGCGACGGCGCCCGCAGCACCGTCCGCAAGCGGCTCGGCGTCGCCTTCCCCGGCGAGCCCTCGCGGCACGACACCCTCATGGGGGAGCTGCGGTCCGACCTGCCGCCCGAGGAGATCGCCGCCCGGGCCGCCGAGGTCCAGCGCACGCACCGGTCCTTCGCGTTCGGGCCCGTCGGCACCGGGACCTACCGCGTCGTCGTCCCCGCCGCCGGGACCGCCGAACGCGCGAAACCACCCACACTGGACGACTTCAAGCGGCGCCTGCGCGTCGTCGCCGGCACCGACTTCGGCGCGCACTCCCCGCGCTGGCTCTCCCGCTTCGGCGACGCCACCCGCCTCGCCGAGGACTACCGGGTCGGCCGGGTCCTGCTCGCCGGGGACGCCGCCCACATCCACCCGCCGGCCGGGGGCCAGGGCCTCAACCTCGGCGTCCAGGACGCGGTCAACCTGGGCTGGAAACTCGCCGCGCAGGTCCGCGGGCACGCGCCCGACGCGCTCCTCGACACGTACGAGACCGAGCGCCGCCCGGTCGCCGCACGGGTCCTCGACAACACGCGCGCCCAGACCGCGCTGGCGGCGCCCGAGCCCGGCCCGCAGGCTGTGCGGCGCCTGCTCACCGAGCTCATGGACATCGAGGAGGTGAACCGCCGCCTCATCGAGCGGATCACCGCGATCGACATCAGGTACGACCTCGGCGACGGTCCGGACCTGCTCGGGCGCCGCCTCCCCGACCTCGGCGCGGGCGGCGGCCGCCTCTACGACCGCCTCCACCGGGGCCGCGGCTTCCTCCTCGACCGCACCGGACGCCTCGGCACCGGCGCCTGGTCCGACCGGGTCGACCTCCTCGCCGATCCCGCCGCGGCCCTCGACGTCCCCGCCCTGCTGCTGCGCCCGGACGGTCACGTCGCCTGGACCGGCGACGACCAGCGCGGCCTCGACGCGCACCTCGCCCGCTGGTTCGGCCCGCCCGCCTGAACCGCACCCGCCGGCCGCCCGGCTTCTCGGGCGGCCGGCCTCCGGGCGGCGGCATGTTCGCGGCGGGACGGCTCGCACGACCGCGACGAGACCCGCGAGGAACTGCGCCGCGCCGTCGGCCTCGAAGACGAGGAGAGCGCCCGACCCCTACCCGGCGGGCCGCTCGTCGCGGTGGCCCGCGAGGTGCGCGAGCCGGTCCAGGGACTCGCGGTTGCGCGGCGCGATCAGCCTGCACTGGGCCGCGACCGGCAGGAGCGCGAGCGGCCCGCCCGTGGCGACCTCGCGCATCGTGATGTCGGTGCGGTCCCCGGCCGCGACCAGGTCGAAGCGGACGCGCGCCGACCCCAGCGGCCACATGCGCGCGTCCAGGACCAGCCGTCGCGGCGGATCGGCCGCGACCACGGTCGTGACGTCCTGGATGAGCAGCGGCCACGGGCCGAGGCTGTGGTGGATGCGCGCGCCCACGGCGGGCCAGTCCTCGTCGGCCTTGCGGATGCGCGAGGCGCCCACCACCCAGGACGCGTAGCCCCAGCCGTCGGCCAGGACGGCGAACACGTCCTCCACCGGGGCCGCGACCCGCACGGTCACGCCCCGCTCCGGACCACGCCCCGCCACTTCGCGATCTTCTGCATCGTTCACGTTGCACCGCTTCCGGTCTCGTCGTACAGCCAATGGTGGAGCCGGTCGACCGCCGCACGGTACCAAGCCCCGGCCATCCCGTTCCGTGCGAGGGCCGCGCGGGCCGCGTTCGCGCCCGGCGCCCCGTGCACGGCCCCGCCCGGATGCGCCGAGGCCCCGGCCAGGTAGAGCCGGTCCAGGACGGTGTCGGCGCGGCCGAGCCCGACCGCCGGGCGGAAGACGAGCTGCTGGTGGATCGCGGCCGTGCCCCCGTTGATAGCGCCCTCGGCCAGGTTGCGGTCGAGCGCCTCGAGCTCGGGCGGGCCCGAGACCGCGCGGCCCACCACCAGGTCGCCGAACCCGGGCGCGTGCTCCTCGATCGTCCGCTCGACCACGTCGACGCGACGCATGAGCGCGTCCCGGCTCCAGTCGAGCCCGCGCGGCAGCCGCGTGTACGCCCACAGCGTCTCGGTGCCGGCCGGGGACCGCGTCGGGTCCGTCGTGGTCATCTGGCCCGCCAGCAGAAAGTACTTCTCGGGATCGCGCCCGGCCGCGAGGTCGGCGCCGTGCGCGGACAGTCCCGCGAGGTCCGCCCCGAGATGTACCGTCCCGGCCCCGGCGGCGCCCTCGGCCCGCCACGGCACCGGGCCGCTGAGCGCCCAGTCCACCTTGAGCGTCGCCGGGTCCCACTCGAACGCGTCGAGGTCGGCCGCGAAGCGCGCCGGCAGGTGCTCGGTGCCGACCAGGTCGCGGTACAGGTGCGGCGCACTCACGTCGGCGAGCACCGCCCGCCGGGCCCGGATCAGTCCGCCCCCGCCGTCCCGGACGCCGACGGCGACGCCGCGCGCGTGCAGGACTGCCGCCGCGGGCCGGTCGCAGTGGAGGCGCCCGCCGTGCGACGCGAGGCGGGCGACGAGCGCCGTGGTGAGGCTCGCGGCGCCGCCTTCGGGCACGGGGAACCCGGTGTCCTGGCCGATCATCGACAGCAGCCACCCGAAGAGGGCGCTGGCGGACTCGTCGGGGCCGAGGCCGCTGTGCGCGGCGTTCCCCGAGAGCAGGACGCGGGCGCCTTCGCCGGTGAAGCGCTCATCCGTGAGGCGGCGGGCGCTCATCGCGGCGGTGCGCACGAAGCGCAGGGCGTCGCCGGGACCGAGCGCGCCCACGAGCCGCGCCCCGGCGCGCACGGGCGGGAAGGGCCGCAGCAGGGCCTCCAGGAGCGGTTCGCGCAGGCGCCGCCAGGTCGCGAACTCGGCGCGCCAGGCGTCGCCGTCGCCCGCGGCGAAGGCGTCGAGGGAGGCGGCGGTGCGGTCGAGGTCCTGCGACAGGACCGCCGCCCGGCCGCCGGGCAGGAGGTGCGCGAGCACGTCGGGGGCGCGGCGCCAGCGCAGCCCGTGCGCTTCGAGCCCCAGGCCGCGGATGACGGGGGAGGCGGCGCCGAGCGGGTAGAACGCGCTGCACCGGTCCGACCGGAACCCGGGCGCGGCGATCTCGGCGGTGCGCACGGCCCCGCCGGGCTCGCTCGCGGCTTCGAGGACGAGCACGTCCCAACCCTCCTGCGCGAGCAGGTTCGCCGCCACGAGCCCGTTCGGCCCCGCCCCGATGACCACCGCATCGACGCTCTCAACCGCCATCCGACCGCCCCCACCAATCCGACCGCCGCCGCGACCGATCTCGCACTCCGACCAGACCGCCGCCGCGACCAGCCCCTTCAGCTCTCCTTCAGCTCCCGCCAGGCACTATCGGCCTCGGGGGCGCTGCGTACTACACGCGTGGGTAACTCCCGACTTCGCTTCAGCTCCCCTTCAGCTCCCGCGAGGCACTATCGGCCTCGGGGGTGCCGCTTACTACACGCGCGGGTAGCTCGCGACCGCCTCCGCCTCCGCCTCCGCCTTTCGCACGGGTGCCGGTTCCCATACTGCCGCAACGCGTTCCCGCCCGGTGCCGGCTTCGGAAACGGCCGGGCCCGGGAGCCTCGGCTCCCGGGCCCGGCCTGCACTGCTCATGCGCTGCCGCTACCAGGGCTGCGGCGGGGTCGGTTCGTCCGGCAGGGGCCGGACCGGGTCGTTCGGGTCCGGCGGACCCGGCGGACCCGGGTTCGGGTCGTTCGGGTCGGGCTCGGTGGGGTCGGGGTCGGTGGGGTCCGGCCCGCCCGGATCGCCCGGCACCGGCTGGAGCGGGTCCGGCGGCTTCGGGACCGGATCGCCCGGTCCGGGCGTCGGCGGCTGCACGCCTTCGGCGCCGAAGGCGCCTGAGATCTCGGACATGGTTCCTCCCTCGTTCGGCCCCGGGGATACCCCGCCCGCGACCGGACATGCGCCCGGCCCGCCCTGGAGACGGGTCGGGCGCCCCGCGTTCCGCGGCGCCCCCACCCCGGACCGCGTCCCGCGGCGGCCCCAACCCGGACCGCGTTCCGCCCACCGTGCCCCGCCCGCGTTTCGCGCCCCGGCCCCACGGGCACCCACCGGGACTACTTCGGACGACCCGCAAAGGGAGGGCCATGCAGCCGCTCTGGTACCGCAACGCCGTCATCTACGCCATGGACCCGGCCATGTTCCGCGACTCCGACGGAGACGGGTGGGGCGACATCCGCGGCATCACCAAGCGGCTCGACCACCTGCGCGGCCTCGGCGCCACCTGCGTGTGGCTCCTGCCGTTCTACCCCTCCCCGTTCAAGGACGGCGGCTACGACCTCACCGACCACCTCTCGGTCGACCCGCGCCTCGGTACCCTGCCCGACGTCGTCGAGCTGCTGGAGGAGGCCGAGGAGTCCGGCATCCGCGTCCTCTTCGACCTCGTCGTCCAGCACACCTCCGACCGCCACCCGTGGTTCCAGAAGGCCAGGTCCGACCCCGACTCGCCCTACCGCGACTACTACATCTGGTCCGACGAGCCGCGCGACGACGGCCTGAAGCCCGTCTTCCCCACCGTCGAGGACTCCATCTGGACCTGGGACGAGGAGGCCGGGCAGTACTACCGCCACGTCTTCTACGCCCACGAGCCCGACCTCAACCTCGCCAACCCCGAAGTGCGCGCGGAGATCCGGCGCGTCATGGCGTTCTGGCTCCGCCTCGGCGTCTCCGGGTTCCGGGTCGACGCCGTCCCCTACATGGTCCACGGCGCCGCCGACGCCGCGGAGTTCCAGGCCGGTACCGACCTCCTGCGCGAGATGCGCGAGTTCACGGCCCTGCGCCACCCCGAGGCCGTCCTGGTCGGCGAGGTCGACGTCCCGCTGGAGGAGTACGACGACTACTTCCTCGACGGCGAGGGCCTGACCATGCTCCTCAACTTCTGGCTCAACAACCACGTGTTCCTCGCGCTGGCGCGCGGCGAGGCCGAGCCGGTCCACCGGGCCCTCGGCGAGCTTCCGCAGCCGCCGCGCCGCAGCCAGTTCGCGAACTGGCTGCGCAACCACGACGAACTCGACCTCGAACGCCTCAGCGAGTCCGAGCGCGACGAGGTCATGTCGCTCTTCGCACCCGACGAGGACATGCGCGCCTACGACCGCGGCATCCGCCGCCGCATCGCCCCGATGCTCGGCGGCGACCCCCGCCGCCTCGCCGCCGCCCACGCGCTCCTGCTCTCCCTGCCCGGCACGCCCGTGCTCCAGTACGGCGACGAGATCGGCATGGGCGACGACCTGTCGCGCCGCGAGCGCCTGAGCGTGCGCATCCCCATGCAGTGGACCTCCGAGGAGAACGGCGGGTTCTCCTCCGCACCGAAGGACAAGCTGGTGGCCGAACCCGTCAAGGACGGGCCGTTCGGCTACGAGGAGGTCAACGTCTACGACCAGCACCGCAGCCCCGACGGACTCCTCTCCCGCGTCGGCGACCTGGTCCGGACCCGCTTGGGCCTCACCGAGATCGGCTTCGGCACCCACCGGGTCCTCGACACCGGCGCCCCCTCGGTGGTCGCGCTCCGGCACTCCGACGAGGAGGACGGCGACGTCGTCACCCTCGTCAACCTCTCCGGCGACGACGTGGAGGTCCGCATCCCCGACGACGACGCGGCCGACCTCGTCGACGTCCTCACCGACGGCGAGTACCCGCCGGACGAGGACGACCCGCCGGTCTTCAGGCTCGCCGGCCACGGCTACCGGTGGCTGCGGCCCCGGGCCAACGTTTTCAAGTGATCGGCCATCAGATGACCGGTCCTTAAAGGATCGACCTGCAACGCAGCAGCCTTCACGCATTCGGCCTGCGAGCGAACGGCCCGCGAACGCACCGCCCGCGGCCACCCGGCCGCACTGCGGCCGGCCCCCAGACGATCTGAACAGGAGTCCTCAGTGGAGATCGGATACCACGCCTCGCACGAGCAGTTCCCGCCCTCGCGCCTCGTCGCGGCCGCCTCCGCCGCCGAGGCCGCCGGCTTCGCGGCCGTGCTCTCTTCGGACCACTTCGCGCCCTGGAGCACCGGCCAGGACGAGTCCGGGTTCGCCTGGACCTGGCTCGGCGCCGCCATGGCCGCCACGACCGTTCCCTTCGGCATCGTCACCGCGCCCGGGAACCGGTACCACCCCGCGATCACCGCCCAGGCGATCGCCACAGTGGACGAACTCTATCCCGGGCGGTTCACACCCTGCCTCGGCAGCGGCCAGGCCCTGAACGAGCACGTCACCGGCGCCCTGTGGCCCCGCAAGCCCGAACGCAATGCGCGCCTTGCCGAGAGCGCCGACGTCATCCGCCGCCTCCTCGACGGCGAGACCGTCGACCACGACGGCCGCGTCACCGTCCGCGCCGCCCGGCTCTACACCCGCCCGTCCACGCCGCCGCCCCTGTTCGCCGCCGCGCTCACGCCCGGCACCGCCCGCGAGGTGGCCGCCTGGGCCGACGGGCTCATCACCGTCAACGCCCCGGAGGAGCAGCTCCGCAAGGTGGTCGACGCCTTCCGCGAGGGCGGCGGCGAGGGCAAGCCGCTGCACCTCCAGGTCCACGTCTCCTGGGACGCCGACGAGGACCGCGCCCGCAACCAGGCGCTCGACCAGTGGCGGTTCGTCGCCCTGCCCGCCGGGCTGAACCAGGAGCTGGAGCTGCCCGAGCAGTTCGACGCGGCATGCGCCCACGTCCCGGCCGGGGCCCTCGAACCGGGCGTCATCGTCTCCGCCGACCTCGGCCGCCACGCCGCCGCGCTGGCGTCGTACGCCGACCTCGGCTTCTCCCGCGCCTACGTGCACCAGGTCGGCACCGACCAGGAGCGCTTCATCGACGTGTTCGGGGAGCGGGTCCTGCCGCAACTGGTGTGACCGGTTCCGATGAGGACCTGAATGCCGTGCAGGCCGGTGAAGTGGGAGACGCGCATGTCGCCGCCGGTCGGTGCGGAGCGTGCCGTGCAATCCCACCGCGATGCGCAATCGACCCTCCGGCCACAAAAGCCCATCTCGTGATCACAATGCACATTCAGTGAATTGTCGGTGCGAACGCAGCGAGCCGCGCGTATCTCTCTATTTGGGACAGCACTATCGATAGTGGAAGCGGTTGAGTAGCATCACTCTCGGTCGGCGCCCCGTACCGCGGGCGCACCGGCGCGACCCCGCCCTCCCACCCCGGGCGCGGAGCGCCGCCGGCCCCGGCGACGAAACCCCCGCCGCGGCCGCCACCACCTGAACCCGCAGCGCACGCGCCGCGGGCCCTTCTCCGGTGCTCAACGGCGAGCCCCGGCCCCTCCGCGCCATGCATGCACGCCGGCAACACCACCTCTCCCCAGAAGGACCCGCTGCGTGAACCTCCCCGACTGGCGCCTTCGCCTGCGCCGTCTGCACACCCTCGGCCCCGCGGGCACCAATCTCGAAGCCGCCGCCCGCGACTACGCCGAGCGCTCCGGACCGGACGTCGACGTCGTCCTCCACGCCTCCATTGAGGACGCCATGGTCGACCCTGTGGTCGACGGCACCCAGGCGATCGTCGCCTGCGCCGTCTACCCCGAGCTCCACACCCTCGTCTTCAGCAATCTCCACCGCCTGCGCATGGTCGACAGCTTCCTCATGCCGACCCACAACATGGTCCTGGCCGCCCGCGGCGCCGGCCAGCCGCGCACCGTCGCCACCCACCCCGCGCCCGCGCAGCTCGTCGCCGACCGCGACCGCACCCTCGTCACCAGCAACGCCCAGGCCGCCATCGACTGCGCGAACGGCCTGGTCGACGGCTGCGTGACCACCATCGTCGCCGCCGAGCGGCACCGGCTCCGCGTCGTCACCGACTTCGGCCCGGTCCCGATGATCTTCACCGTCCACCTGCTCAGCGCCCCTTAAGGAACCCCATGCCGATCACCCCCGACGCCGAGAGCGAGCAGCTCCGGCGGGCGCACCGGCTCCACGCGGCGCTCATCGCCGACGTCGACCGGTTCCGCCTGCGCCAGCAGGCCGACGGCGCCGTCACCGATCCCGGCCCCGCGGACGAGAAGGCCCTCACCGGCATCCGCGACCTCGCCGCCGCCTGGTACACCGAGCACGGCTTCGACGCCCAGGCCGCCGCCCTCGACGCCGACGTGCGCGACTGGCTCGCCGCCGGCCTCGCCGCCGTCCCCGACTTCACCCGCACCCGCGACGCCCTCGCCGCGCCAGACGACGGCGCCGACTTCCTCTTCGTCGCGCCCCTGCGCAACACCAACGGCGTCGACGTGGGCCAGCGCCTCGAAGCCTGGTACGGCCGCCGCGAGGAGCCCGACTGCTTCCCCGAGCTCCAGCGCGACCACCCGCACCCCAAGAACAACAGCCAGTGCGTGCGGGTCCTCTCCGGGAGCGCGGGGATCACCGAGGGCAACTGCCTGGTGTTCTTCCCCGAGAACGTGGCCGCGCCCGCCAAGCCCCCGGTGCAGCCGTACGCGATGTTCCTGTTCAGCAAGTTCCGCCGCATCCACGAGACCTACGCGCTCCCCGGCGCCGAGGCCGTCCTGGAGCCGGACTCGATCCCGCGCGCGTCCAGCGGCATGAGCCCCTACGACTGCTACCAGGCCCGCTCGGTCTGGGGCTACCTCCACGACTCCGCGCACTACCAGGGGCCCTGGCCGTTCGACGAGCACATCTCCTTGAAGATGAACTGGTTCGTCGGCGTCCTCGAAGAGATCAAAGTGGACGCCAAGACCGTCGTCGCGTGCGCCGACGAGGACATCGCCCACGCAGAGGCGGTGATCGACATGATCCTGCTGGAGCGGATCTTCCGGTACCCGCTCGAACCGGACGCCGTGCGGCTCTTCGACTCCGGCACCGGCGTGTTCCTCTACTCGTGGTTCCGCGAGGCCGGCGCGATCACCGGGGGCGCCGACGGCCTCCTGCGCCTCGACCGCGCCGCCGCCATCGCCGCACTGCGCGACTACGTCGCCGTGATCGAGGCACTGGAGCAGGAAGTCTCCACTGAGGAGGAGTACCGGGTCCGAGCCAAGGCCCTCGTGCGCCGCCACCTCGCCGAAGGCGAAGGGAAGGACCGGTACCGGTTCACCGGCGACCAGCGCGTGCTCCTGCGCGCGCAGCCCGCGCTGGCGGCACTGCCGCCGCTGCGCTTCGGGATCGGCGCGTGGTGACCCCGGCCCGGCCGCGCGTCGTCCTGGTCCACCCGCGCCTGGGCATGCCGTGGGTGTTCGACAGCGCCGCCGAAGCGGGCTTCGACCTCGTCATCGTCCCGCGCCCCGGCGAGGACCTGACGGACCTGCCCGCGCCGGTGGTCGACGTCCTTGACCTCGACCTGGACGACCCGGAGGTCGCGATCGGGCGCCTGCGCCGGGCCTTCGCGCGCCGGCCGTTCCAGGGGATCGCGACGTTCTTCGAGGCGGCCGTGCCGTTCACCGCCCGCGCCGCCGCGGCCCTGGGCCTGCCGGGCCTGCCCGTGGAGGTGGCCCGGACCGTGCGCGACAAGGGGGCCATGCGGCGGGCCTGGGCGGCGGCGGGCCTGCACTCGCCCCGGTTCACCACCGTCGCCTCCCCGCGCCAGTGGAGTGCGGCGCTCGACCTCCGGTTCCCCGTGGTCGTCAAGCCCGCGAACGGGTTCTCCAGCATCGCGGTCTCTAAGGTGGACGATCCGGCGCACTTGGAGCTGGCGGTCGTCGCGGCCTGGGACCTCACCCGCCGCCAGCTCGGCGGCATCGAGGCGGTGGTGGTCGAGGAGTTCCTGACCGGCCCCGAGTACGCCGTCGAGGCCATGGGCCACCGGGGCGAGACCCGGATCTGCACCATCGGCTACAAGGGCGAGCCGCAGGGCCCGTACTTCGAGGAGGGCTGCTACCAGGCGCCCGCCGACCTCCCGGCCGACACCGTCGCGGCGATCGAACGCGAGGTCACGGCCGCGCTGGCGGCGATCGGGGTGACCGACGGGCCGAGCCACACGGAGCTGCGGCTGGTGGACGGGCGCCCGTACGTGCTGGAGACCGGCGCGCGCATCGGCGGCTCGGGCGTCTCCTCCTACCTGACGCGGGCCACCGCGGGCGTGGACCTCGTGGCCGACGCGCTCCGCACCGCCGTGGGCGCGGTGCCGCACAGCCACCTCGGGCCGATCACGCCGCGCGGCGCGGCGGGGAACTACATCGTCCCGTGCGGCGGGCAGGGCGTGATCACCGCCATCGACGGGCTCGACGCGGTCGCCGCCCACCCCGATGTCGACCACGTGGTGCAGATGCTCCACCCCGGCGACCGGGTGCGCCCGTACCCGGACTTCTCGGGCTACCCGGCGTTCGTGCTCTCGCGGCACGCGGAGGTCAAGGACGCCATGGCGTTCCACGAGCAGCTGCCCGGCATGGTCCGGATCTCGTACGCGCGGGAGGACCGGTGAGCTTCGCGGACCGCGACGGCCTGATCTGGCTGGACGGGCGGCTCGTCCCGTGGCGCTCGGCCCGCCTCCACGTGCTCAGCCACGGCCTCCACTACGGCGGCGCGGTGTTCGAGGGCGAGCGCGCCTACGGCGGCACGGTCTTCCGCCTCCGCGCCCACACCGAACGGCTCCGCGCCTCCGCGGCCGCGATGGGCATGACCCTCCCGTTCAGCGACGCCGAGATCGACGCCGCCACCGTCGAAGTGCTGGCCGCCAACGGGATCGGCGACGGCTACGTGCGCCCGGTGGTCTGGCGCGGCAGCGGTCAGATCAGCGTCTCGGGCGCGGGCAACACCGTCCACGCGGCGATCGCGCCGTGGGAGTGGCCCGCGGTGTTCGACGGCGACGCCAAGCGCCGCGGCATCGCGCTCACCGTGGCCTCCTGGCGCCGGCCGCACCCCTCGGCGTTCCCCGTGACCGCCAAGAGCAGCGCCCTGTACAGCGCCGGGACGCTCGCCCGCGGCGAAGCCGAGGCGCGCGGGTGCGACGACGCACTCCTCCTCGACTGGCGCGGCGACGTCGCCGACGCGACGGGCGCGAACGTGTTCCTGCGCTTCGGGGACGAGCTCCACACCCCCGAGCCGGGGACGATGCTCGCGGGCATCACCCGCGCCGCCGTCATCGAACTCGCCGCGCGCGAGGGGATCGCGGTGGTCGAGCGGCGCATCGCGCCCGACGAGATCGCGTTCGCTGACGAGGCGTTCCTCACCGGCACCGCGTACGAGGTCCAGCCCGTGCGGTCCATCGACGGCACCGCGTTCGCGGTCGGCGAGACGACGGCGCTCCTCATGGACCGCTACGCCGACCTCGTGCGCCCCAAGACCCCCGCGCCCGCCGTCCCGCGACCGGCCGGGCCTCCCACGGTCGCGCTCCTGGGCGGCAAGCTCAACCTGGTCGAGCGCGCCCGCGCCCTCGGCTGCCGCACGGTGGTCTTCGAACGGCCCGAACTGCTCACGCCCGAGGTCGTCGCGGCGGCCGACCACGTCGTCGTCGGCGACTACGCCGACCTCGACCGCACCTGCGCGATCCTCGGCGCCTTCTCCGGCGACCCCGGTGGCCTGCGGGTCCTCTCCTACACCGAGCCCGGACTGCTCCCGGTCGCCGAGATCAACGCCCGCCTCGGACTGGAGGACAACAGCACCGACACTGTCAAGACCACAGTAGACAAGAGCCTCATGCGGCGGCTCCTGGACGGCGACCCCCGGTTCGCCGTCGTCCACGGCACCGTCCGCGACTGGGACGACATCGACGCCTTCCAGGCCCGCCACGGCGACGCGGTCATCGTCAAGCCGATCGCGGGCGGCGGCAGCATCGGCGTGGTCCGCCTCCGCCGCCGCCACGCGCCCGCCGACCGTCCCGACCTGCCGCCCTTCCCGCTCCTCGCCGAGCGCTTCCTCGACGGCCCCGAGTTCTCCGTCGAGGGCATCGCCGTGCACGGCAAGCACACCGTCGTGGGCGTCACCGAGAAGTTCCTCCACCCGGACGGCCCCGTCGAGATGGGCCACCGCTTCCCCGCCGTGCTCGGCGACGCCGAGCGCGCCGCGATCACCGACTGCGTGAACGACCTCCTCGCCCTCGTCGGCGTCGAGCACGGCCTCACCCACACCGAGGTCATCCTCACCGCCGAGGGCCCCCGGATCATCGAGACCCACACCCGCCACGGCGGCGACCACATCACCGACCTCGTCCAGATCAGCACCGGCCACGACCTCCTCGACGCCGCCGTGCGCGCCCGCACCGGCCTCCCGGTCGCCGCCGACCCGCCCCCGCCGACCCGCACCGCCGTCATCCGCTACCTCGACCCCGCGCCGGGGACGGTGCGCCGCATCAGCGGCGTCGAGACCGCCCGGTACCTGCCGGGCGTACAGGAGGTCCGCGTCGACCTGGCCCTCGGCTCCCGGGTCTGTCCCGTCACGTCCTCACTGGACCGAGTCGGGTACGTCGTCGCCGCGGCCGAGGACCCCGAGGCCGCCGACCGGTGCGCGCGCGACGCACTGGCGGCCATCGTGATCGAGACGGACGGCGATGGCTGACCCCGCCGCGGCCGCGCGGGCCTGGCTCGCCGAACTCGTCCCGCCCGCGGGACCGGTGCGGCGCTTCGCGATCGCCACTCTCTGCAAATCCGCCGGGGCGGGCCTGTTCATGGTCGCGGGCGCCCTCTACTTCACGCGCGTCCTCGACCTCGGTGCGGCCCAGGTCGGCCTGGGCATCACCGCCGGGGCCGCGGTGGCGATGCTCCTCATGATCCCCACCGGCCGCGCCGCCGACCGCCTGGGCGGCAAGCCCTCCTACATGGCCGTGCTCGGCGTCGCCGCCGCCGCGATGCTCGCGTTCGCGTTCGTCGACGGCTTCGCGGCGTACCTCGCGGTGATGGCCGTCTACCTGGTCGCCGACAAGGCGCTCCAGGGCGTCACCGGCCTCGTCGTCCACGGCCTGGGCCTCGGCGGCGGCACCGACCGCGTCCTCATCCGCTCCTACATGCGCGCCGCCGGGAACACCGGCATCAGCATGGGCTCCCTCGCCGCGGGCGTGGTGCTCCTGGTCGACACCCCGGCCGCGTACCGGGCCATGATCGCCGCCACCGCGCTCCTCCTCGCGACCGCCGCCCTCCTCATGGCCTCGGTCCCCCTGCCGGGCACCGCACCCGGACCCGCGCCCGAACGCGCCGGCCGCCGGGTCCTGCGCGACCGCACCTACCTGCTCATCACGGCCACCACCGGCGTCACCTCGCTCCAGTACCACGTGCTCGCCTTCGCCATCCCGCTCTGGGTCGCCCAGACCGAAGCTCCCCTGTGGACGGCGTCACTGGTCCTCATCGTCAACACGCTCATCGTGATCGGCCTCCAGGTGCGCGTCGGCGCCCGCGTCCGCTCCGTCCCCGAGGCGGGCGACGCCGCCCGCACCGCCGGGGTCCTCCTCGCCCTCGGCTGCCTCGTCCTCACCGCCTCGGCCGCCGCCGGACCTCTTGCGGCCGTGGGCATCCTGCTGCTGTGGACCGTGATCCACTCGGCCGCCGAGATGTTCCACGCCGCCTCCGACTTCTGCCTCAGTTTCGAACTCGCGCCCGACGACGCCCAAGGCGAGTACCAGGCGGCCTTCGCCCTCGGCGACTCCCTCGCCCACGCCGCCGGGCCGGCCCTCCTCGCCGTCACGGTCCTCGCCCACCCCTACTGGGCCTGGCCCGCCCTCGGCGCCCTGCTCCTCGCCTCGACCCTCGCCACCCGCGCGATCGCCTCCCGGGCGCACGCCCCGGCACCGGCACCGGTCGCGAATTGACCCATGCTGCAGGCCGTCGAATGAACCAGATGACGGGTCTTTCGCGGCGGTAGATTCGTCGAGGTCAACCGGAAACGCCTGGTGAAGCCCCAGGCGACACCACTTGGAGCAGCAATGAGCACCACCGCGAACCAGCCCGCCCCCGTCCTCGTCCGCGCCGCGGACGCCGAGACGCTCCAGGACGGCCCCACGAGCCTCATCACCCTCCTCGCCGACGCGGGCGCCACCGGCGGCGCCCTCACCGCCAACAAGGCCACCTTCAGCAAGGGCTCCCCGGGCGCCCCCGCGCACTTCCACACCAAGGCCACCGAGATGTTCCTGGTCCTCGACGGCGAGATGCGCATCCTCGTGGGCGAGGAGATCGTGCGGCTCGGCAAGGGCGACTTCCTCACCGTGCCGCCGACCGTCCCGCACGCCTTCGCACCGGCCCCCGGCACCGAGGCCGAGATGCTCGTCGTCTTCACCCCGGGCCTGCACCGCTTCGACTACTACCGCCTCCTGGAGCGCGTCCACCGCGGCGAGGCCACGGTCCAGGACATCCGCGACAGCTCGCAGCAGTACGACAACCACTACTTCGCGAGCCCCGTCTGGACCCAGGCGCTCACCGAGCGCTGACCGCTACCGCGGCGGCAGCGCCCGGCACAGGGCCTCGACCGCCGGACGGTACCGGTGCTCGGGCGGCGCCGCGTAGCCGACGACCAGCCCGTCCCGTTGCGGCTCAGGGCTCCCGGGGTGGCGGAACGCCGCGAGCCCGTCGAGGGCCACCCCCAGCCGCCCGGCCGCCTGCACCGTCGACGCTTCCGTGCCCTCGGGCAGGCGCAGCACCGCGTGCAGCCCCGCCGCGACGCCCGTCGCCTCCACGTGCGGCGCGTGCTCGGCCAGCGCCGCGACGAGGAGGTTCCGGCGCTCCCGGTAGCGCTGGCGCATGCGGCGCACGTGCCGGTCGTAGTGCCCCGACTCGATGAACGCCGCGAGCGCGAGCTGGTCGGTGACCCCGGTCCACGCCTCGCGCAGGCCCTTCGCGGCCAGGACGGCGTCGACCAGGTGCGGCGGGAGGACCATCCAGCCCAGGCGGACCGCGGGGGACAGGCTCTTGCTCACCGACCCGATGTAGACAACGTGGTCGGGGTCGAGGCCCTGCACGGCGCCGATCGGCTCGCGGTCGTATCGGAACTCGCCGTCGTAGTCGTCCTCGACCACCACGCCGCCGCGGCCCCGCGCCCAGTCGACGGCGGCGGCGCGGCGCTCGGCGTGGAGCGGCCCGCCCGTGGGGAACTGGTGGGCCGGGGTGAGGAGCACCGCCCGTGCCCCGTGCCGGGAGGTCGTCTCCGGAAGGGACGCGAGCTGATCGGTCCTCGCCCCCTCGGAGTCGAGCCCGATCGGGACCGTGCGGACGCCGGCGCCGGCGAGGAGCCCGCGGTGGAACGGCAGGCTGTACGGCTCGACCGCGAGCGGGCCCGGCAGGACGCCGCCGCCGAACAGCAGCCGCAGCCCGTGGGCGAACCCGGCGCAGACGACGATCTGGTCCGGCGAGGCCGCCACCCCGCGCACGCGCGCCAGGTACTCGGCGAGGGCCCGGCGCAGCTCGGGGCGCCCGTGCGGGTCGGGCGGGCCGAACGCGTCGTGCGGCGCCGCGTTGAGCGCGCGGCGGACCGCGCTCGCCCAGGCCGCGCGCGGGAACGAGGTCGCGTCGGGCTGCCCCTGGCGCAGGTCGTGGACCACGCCCGCTCCGGCCGGGGACTTCTTGGGGACGCGCCTCGGCTTCGCCGCCGCCCGTTCGGCGACCCGCGTCCCCGAGCCCTGCCGGGCCGTCAGCCAGCCCTCGGCCACCAGCTCCGCGTACGCGTCGGCGACGGTGTTGCGCGCGACCCCCAGGTCCGCGGCGAGCGTCCGGTACGGCGGCAGCAGCGTCCCGGGCGCGAGCCGCCCGCTGCGCACCGCCTCCCGCAGGGCCGCCGCCACGGCCGCGCGCCGCGGCCCCTCGGGCGCGAGCGCGAGCAGCAGGTCCGTACCCGACCGCGGGGCGTCGCCCTCGGCGCGGATCGCGGAATTGACCCGGGAATCCGACATGGAAACGCACTCCTTCGATGGGTCGCCTCGCCCCTAGGCTAGCCCCATGACCGACACCGCCGCCCCGCGTCGACTTCGCGGGCCGGCGGTCGCGTCCCCGACGAGGTCTACCGCCGCGCCGCCGACCGCTTCGACGACGTCGCGCTCGCGCAGCTCATCGGGGTGGTCCTGGCCGCCGACACCTGGAACCGGATCGCGCTCGCCACCGGCAGGACCCCGGGCTGACGGCCGCACCGCCCCAGGTCCCCTCCGCGGGGGCCGGGCCGTCCGAGAACGGCACGTTACGGGGGTTTAGAAAAATCCCTAATGGTCACCTTGGCGACAGTGCTCCCGATTCGGGCTAGGCTCGGAACATCGATGGAGCCGCTCGTGCGCTGTGCGGACCGTCCCTTGAGGGGTCCGGTCCAGAGCAGAAGCGAATACGGTTCGGGCCCTCCACGCCGATGCCGGGTACGGCGGTCCTCAAACCGCCCGGGGCTCTTCCCATCGCAGGGGCCGTGCCGGTCGCAGCCCGGGTCCGCCTGGTCGATCCGAGACCCGCCCCGCTGCGGGTCTGACGCACCAGAAGACCGCAAGGCGGTGGCCCACCATGGCACCCGAGCACGACCCGAATCTGAAGAGATCCACCCGCGGCCGCGACGACTACCGGCAGTTCCGTCCCCTGTTCGAGCGGATGGCCGCCCTCGACGACGACGACCCGCAGCGTCGGACGCTCCGCGAGGAGCTCATCTGCGGGCACCTCCCCCTGGCCGAGCACATCGCGTTCCGCTACGCCGGCAAGGGGATCGCGAAGGACGACCTGATCCAGGTCGCGTCCGTGGGCCTCATCCACGCGATCGACCGCTTCGACCCGTCGCTGGGAAAGGACTTCCTGGCGTTCGCCGTCCCCACCGTGATGGGCGAGGTGCGGCGCCACTTCCGCGACACCTCGTGGCCCATGCGCGTCCCGCGGCGCCTCCAGGAGCTGCGCATCGCCATCAACAACGCGAGCGCCGAGCTCTCGCACTCGCTCGGGCGACCGCCCACCGATCCCGAGCTCGCCGAGCACCTGGGCGTCTCCGAAGCCGAAGTGGGCGAGGGGCAGCAGGCCCGGCAGGCGTACCGGTCGGTCTCCCTGGACGAGCCGGTCCGCGCCGACTCCCGCGGCACGCTGGCCGAGTCCATCGGCGACGAGGACCTGGCCCTGCGCCTGGTCGACGACCACGAGGCCCTGGTCCCGCTCCTGCGCCGGCTCCCCGAGCGCGAGCAGCGCATCCTGGCGCTGCGCTTCTTCGGGGAGAAGACCCAGGCCCAGATCGGCGAGGAGGTCGGCCTCTCGCAGATGCACGTCTCCCGCCTCCTGAAGTCGACGCTCGAAGAACTCCGCCGGGACCTGTCCGCCGGCGCCTCCTGACGCCCGTGCGCGACCGCGCTCGGGCGACCGCTCGCCGAGCGTTTCCACTCGACTCCGCGAGCGGTCGCGCCCCATTTGACAAATGAAACTGTCAAATGCATACTGTGGCCATGAGCAGCGCCATCACGTTCGTCGACGACCCCGACCGGGTCCTCGCCGCGCTGACCCCCATGCGCCGCGACCTGCTGCACCGCCTGAGGGAACCCGCGTCGGCCACCCAGCTCGCCGCCGCGCTCGACCTGCCGCGCCAGCGCGTGAACTACCACCTGCGGGCCATGGAGGCGGCCGGGCTCGTGGAGCTGGTCGAGGAGCGCCGCCGCCGCGGCTTCACCGAGCGCGTCCTGCGCGCCATCCCGGGCGCGTTCATCGTCGACCCGACGCTGCTGCGCCCCGCGGACGACGGCACCGATCCCATCGCGCACCTCCAGGACCGCTTCGCGGCCGACCACCTCGTCGGGACCGCCGCCGCCACCGTGCGCGACGTCGCCCGCATGCAGGCCAAGGCCGACGAGCAGGGGAAGCGCCTGCTCACGTTCACGATCGAGGCCGACCTGCGCTTCGCGAGCGCCGCCGACGTGCACCGGTTCACCGACCGGCTCGCCGCGGCCCTGCGCGAGGCCGCGGACGAGTTCGACACCCCCGGCGGCCGCCCGTACCGGGTGGTCGCCGGCGGCCATCCCGCCCCTGCAACCGTTCCGACCGAACAGGAGTCACCCGATGCATGACGACCCGACGCCGCAGATCCAGGTCACCGTGGCGGCGCCCGCCGACGAGGTGTGGCGCGCGCTGCGCGACCGGACCCGCGTCCGCCAGTGGCACGGCTGGGACGCGCCCGAACTCGACGCCGAGATCGACTCGATCTACTTCGGCGACATCGAGGAGGACGCCGAGAAGCGCACGCTGACCGCCAACGGCGGCGACCGCTTCGCCGTCGAGGCGGACGGCGACGGCGCCCGGGTCGTCCTCACCCGCGCGCCCTTGTCGGGCGACCCGGCCTGGGACGTGTACTACGACGAGATCACCGAGGGCTGGACCACGTTCCTGCACCAGCTCCGGTTCGCCGTCGAGCGCGCGTCCGGCGCGCGGCGCCGCACGCTCCTCTTCACCGGCCACGACCGCGCCGACGTGCTCGACCGCCTGGGGCTCAAGGCGGTCGCCGAACTCGCGCCCGGCTCCCGCTACACCGCGTCCGCCGAAGGCCGCGACCTCGCCGGGGAGGTCTGGTTCCGCTCCGCGCACCAGCTCGGCGTCACGGTCGACGCGTGGGGCGAGGGCCTGCTGGTCGTCACCGGCCTCCCGGGTCCGGGCACCGCCGGGACGCCGATGCTCCTGCTGAGCACGTTCGACCTGTCCGAGGAGGCGTTCGCGGACCTGGACCGCCAGTGGTCCGAGGACGGGGCGGGCGCGGCGGAGTGAGCCGCGGACGGAGCCGGCCCGCGCTCCTGTCGAGCCTGCAGACGCTCCTGGAGACCGGCGGACCGCTCCCGGCCTGAACCTCAAGCGCCGTCGGGCTCCCGGTACCGCTCCAGGTACTCGGCCCCGACGTCGGGCATCTCGCCGTCGCCGACCGAGGCGAACCAGATCTCGTTCTCCAGCCAGTACCGGCACAGGAACGCCTCGAACGACTCGGCGCTGAAGCTGACCTCGCCGAGGTCCCTGGCCACGTCGTGCTCCTCCGAGTCGAAGTACTCGGGCGAGCAGACCACGGCGTGGTCGGCGCCGTCCTCGGTGACGTAGAGGTACCAGAACAGGCAGCCCTGCTGGTCGGCGAGGAACCGCACGAAGCGCCCGCCGCCCTCGACCCGGACCGGGGCCCGGTCGAGGTCGATGAAGCACCCGGTGCTCGACCGCACCTTCCCTTGCAGCGCTTCGTCGGCCATGAACTTCGCGAACGCCGCCGGGAGCGGCGTGCCGGTGCGCCCGCACGCGGCCTGCAGCGCGCCGAACTCGGCGGCGGCGTTGCCCGTGATCGGCCACTCCTCCTGGGAGGGAAGGGGTTCGAGCCACGAGAGGTCGCCGTCCAGCGCGAAGGGGACCGGCGGCAGGTCCGCGAACTCGTACCGGCCGTACGTGCCGACGTCGGGCCGTGCCTCCACGCCGAGCTCCGACATGCCGGTGGCCCACCAGTGGGGACGGAAGGGTGCATCCTGTGGTCGCATACGGGCATCCTGCCCGCCGGGTCCGACACCCGCGCCCCGGGGCGCACCGCGCGGCGCCCCCGCGGAATACCGCTTTGCGCCGCGCGATCCGCGGGCTAGCGTCGTGGGCATGAGTCCAGCAGCACGCCCCGGTCGCACTGGGGGACAACGGTGGTTACCGACCTGGACGGCGGCGCGCCCGCGCTCCCCGGGGCGGCGCGCGCCGAGCGGCCCCCGCGGCTGCTCCTCGTCGGGCTCGCGCTCGGCACCGTCTACCTCGTGTGGGGCTCGACCTACCTCGGCATCGGGGTCATGGTCGCCGACATGCCGCCGCTCGCCGCCGCGGGCGGCCGGTTCCTGGTCGCGGGGCTCCTGCTCGGGCTCGTCCTGGCCCTGCGCGGCGGCCGGCGGCGGCTGCGGATCGGCCTCGCCGAACTGCGCTCCTGCGCGCTCCTCGCGCTGCTGCTGCCGGTCCTGGGGCAGGGCATGGTCACCGTCGCCGAGAGTGGCGGCGCCCCTTCGGGTCTGACGGCGCTGCTCGTCGCGGCCGTCCCGCTGTGGGTGCTGCTCTACCGGCGCGTGTCGGGGGAGCGGCCCGTGCGGTCGGCCGTCCTCGGCGCGGTCGTCGGGTTCGCGGGCCTCGCCGCGCTGCTCGCCTTCAACGGCGTGAGCGGCGACTTCCCCTTCTGGACGGTGGCGCTGGTCGCGTTCTCCTCCGTCTCCTGGGCGTTCGGGTCCTGGTCCCAGCCGCGCCTGCGGCTGCCGCGCGACCCGTTCGTCACCACGGTGTACGAGATGCTCATCGGCGGCGCGGCCCTCATCGCCGCGGGGCTGTGCGCGGGGGAGCGGATCGCCCCGGCGTCGTACTCGGCCGCGTCTTGGATCGCGTGGGCCTACCTGGTGATCTTCGGCTCGGTCGTCGCCTTCTCCGCGTACGTCTGGCTGCTCCACTCCGCGCCCGTGTCGCTGGTGGCCACGTACGCCTACGTCAACCCGGTGGTCGCGGTCTTCCTGGGCTGGCTGGTACTGAGCGAGGCCGTGACGGTGCCCATCGTCGCGGGCGGGGCCGTCGTACTGCTCGCCGTGGCGATCGTGCTCAGGGCCGAGCGGCCCCGCCGGAAGCGGGAGTCCACAGAGGATTCCGCATCCGACGGGGCCGTGCCCTAGCCGATGAGCGCGGCCGCCTGGGCCGCCAGATCCTCCAGGTAGGCGTCGGCGTCCGCAGTGGACTGCGCGCTCGGATCGATCCAGCAGAACACCGAGACGGTGGCGCCGCCGTCGAGGACCATGAGCTGGCGCTTCTGCGGCTCGTCGGCGGCGCCCTGCACGAAGTGGAACGCGGCGTCGCCGAAGCCCGCCACCTCGGTCGCGCCCCCGTCGGCGTTGGCCGCCCACCAGGACCGCTCCTCGCTCCAGTACGCCTCCGCCGCATCGGCATCGGTCCATGAGTCGACCACGACGCCGCCGCCGATCGCGCCGTCGTGGCTCCAGTCGCACGCGAGGTCGCCGCCGCTGCCGGGGCCGCCGTCATCGGGACCGGTCCCGAACAGCCGCTCGTACGCGGCGAGGTCGAAGTCGTGGCAGCCCGCGTCCGCGAGGTCCGCGCCGCCCCCGGTGCCGCGCAGTTCGGCGAGGACCAGCAGCGTCGCGGTCATCGCGACCGCGAGCGACGCGACCACCGCGCCGCCGATCAGCCACAGGTTCCGTTCGCGCTGCGGGGGAGGGGGAAGGATCATCGCCGCGGTCAGTCGGTGACCCAGTCCATGTGCTCGATCCAGCGGTCGAGCAGCGCCCGGTCCCCTGCGATCTCCAGTGACGGGGCGGCCGCGAGCGGGCGGCGCCGGCTGATGACGAGGAGCAGGTCGGAGGCCGGGCCGCTCATCGTGAGGTCGGCCTCGCCGTGCGTGCGCTCCAGCGCGACCCGGTCCTGCTCGCGGCGGGCCAGCCACTCCCCGTCCGCGTCGTCCGCGTGGAAGTGCAGGGTCTGGCCGTCGCCGCGCATGCCGTCGGCGAAGTCCGGCCGGTTCTCCCAGTAGCCCTCGGACGTCAAGGTGTCCAGCCAGTCCTCGATCGCCTCGGCCGCGTAGTCGGGCCGCAGCCGGTAGTCGGTGCCGAGCGCCGCGGCGCCGTCCGCGCCGTGGACGCAGATCTCGCCGAAGAGGCGGCGCGACCAGAACGGCACGCCCGCGGCGGCGCCGGAGGGGTCCCACACGGGGGTGTCGTCGCTGACGGACCTGAAGGCCCGCTGCGCCTCGGCCGCGCCCTCGTTGAGCCAGTCGCGCCACAGCGTCGAGTCGGACGGGGCCGGGACGTAGCGGGCGAACGCGTCGCTCGGTTCCGACATCCGGTCGTCGACGAGCATCGTCACCATGCGCTGCACCGAGCCGACGTGGTCGACCAGGTCGAACAGGTTCCACTTCGGACAGGTCGGCACGGGCGCCGCCGCGTCCTTCCCGTCGACCAGGTCGGCGAACTCGCGGGTCTGCCCGACCACGCCGTCCAGATAAGCGGACGTCTCCATAACTGCACCTCCAAGTGCTCCTGTGAACCCCGCCATTGCACCCGCTCCGCGCCGCCGTGGAAAGGCGCCGTTGGAATCGGTTGGAACGCTCCGCGGGCCGGGTTCACTCCGAGGGTAGGCCGGGCGCCGGGCCTGCGGCGCCGTCTTGCGGCAACGCGGCGAGCCGGTCCCGCACGCGCCCGGCCTCGGGGTGGTCCAGGTCGTCGTAGATCTGGAGCGCCCGCGTCCAGGCGTCCCGGGCGGCCCCGGGCCGGCCGGCCGCCTCGTGGGCCTCGCCGAGGTGGACGAGGACGGTGGCCTGGGGGCGGAGGTTGGCGTGCTCGCGGTGGACGGCGAGGGCCCGGCCCAGGTAGTCGACGGCCGCGTCGTAGTGCCCGAGCCGGTGGTGGAGGTAGCCGAGGCTGTCGAGCGGGCCGGCGCTGCCGGACCGGTTGCCGCACTGGAGGTGCAGGGCGAGGGCCCGTTCGCAGTCGGGGATCGCCTCCTCGTAGCGGCCGAGGAGGACGAGGGTCCAGCCGATGCCGCTGAGGGCGCGCGCCTCGCCGTCGAGGCTGCCCGCGGCCCGGTAGTGCTCCAGGGCGTGCCGGAGCAGGTCGAGGCTCGTCTCGGGGAGCCGCTGGCTCTCGCTGACGTGGCTGAGCATGATGCAGGTGTGCGCGAGCCCGGTGTGGTCGCCGAGGCGTTCGAAGACGGCGAGGGCCTGCTCCAGGTGGCGCTGGGCGGTGTCGTGCTGTTCGAGCTGCAAGTGGGAGTAGGCGAGGGTGCGCAGCGCGATCGCGGTGCCCGCGTCGTCGCCGAGCCTGCGGGCCGCCGCGAGCCCGCTGTGCCACACCGCGGCCATCTCGGTCCACGCGCCGCTGTGGTCGAGGAGGTTCGACAGGCTCCACGCCAGGGCCCAGGTGCGGGCGTCGTGCCCGTCGGCATCGGCGCGTGCGCACACGTGGTGGAGCACCCGCTGCTCGGCGCCGAACCACGCCACCGCCTCCTGGGAGGTGCCGGGCCGCTCGGGCGCGGTCCCCTCGGCCGCGGGCGCGAGGACGATCGGGTCGCGGGCGGGCGCGAGCGCCCGGTCGGCGGCGAACGCGCTGTGGAGGTAGTGGTCGAGGAGCCGTGCGACGGCCTCGGCGCGCACCCCGTCGGCGTCGGCGCGGCGGGCGGTGAGCGCGGCGTGGTCGCGGACGAGGTCGTGGAAGGACCACCGCCCCTCGTGCTCGGACACCAGGTTCGCCTCGGCGAGTTCGGCCAGGAGCGCGGCCGTCGCGTCCCGGTCCCGGGCGGTGAGGGACGCGGCGGCCGCGGTGGTCCAGTCGGGTCCGGGGTGGAGCCCGAGGAGCCGGTAGGTGCGGCGGGCGCCCGCCGAGAGGTGCCGGTAGGAGGCGTCGAGGACGGCCGTCACGGCGAGGGCGGGATCGGTGGGGCCCACCGCGAGCGCGTCCATGCGCCGGTCGGTGAGCGCCGCGGCGTACTCGCGGAGGGAGACCTGCTCGGGGCGGGCGCGGGTGAGGTAGTTGGCCGCGGCGATCTGGAGCGCGAGCGGCAGGTGCCCGCAGGCGTCGGCGAGGGCGTCGATGTCGGCGTCGGCGGTCGACTTGGCGATGAGGGCTCCGATGAGCTTGCGCAGCAGGGAGCCCGACTCGCGGGTGGTGAGGACGTCGAGCGGCACGTGGGTGACGGGGCCGCCGGTGACGTCGAGCCCCTGGAGCCGGTTGCGGCTGGTGACGAGGGTGAGGCATCCGGGTCCGGCGGGCAGGAGCGGGCGCACCTGCGGTTCGGCGTGGGCGTTGTCGAGCACGAGCAGGAGGCGGCGCCCGGCGACGGTCTCCCGGTAGCGGGCGGCGAGCGCGTCGGTGTCGGCGGGGAGCGTCGCGGGGTCGGCGCCGAACTGCTGGAGGAGCTTGCGCAGCGCGGTGTCCACGCTGAGCGGCGGGGTCTCGGCGTACCCGTTCAGGTCGAGGTAGAGGCACCCGTCGGTGAAGGTCGCGCGGACCTCCCGCGTCCGCGCCCAGTGCACGGCGAGGGCGGTCTTCCCGGTGCCGCCCATGCCGGTGAGGGCGGCGACGACCGCGGTGTCGCCGCGGGCGTGCCGGGCGAGGAGGCGGTCGAGGCGCCGCCGCTCCTCGGTGCGGCCGGTGAAGGTGCGGTTCCCGGCGGGCAGGGCGCGGGCGGGCCAGTCGGCGCCCGGGTCGGCGGCGGGGCGCAGGGAGGTCCCGGTGAGGCGGCGCCGGACCTCGTCGAGGCGGACCCGCTGGCGCAGGTCGAGGTCGAGGGCGGGGTGGCTGAGGAACAGGTCGAAGCGGTCGGGTTCGTCGCCGACCGGCGGCGGGGGCAGGTGGTCGCCTTTGAGCCAGTTGTAGACCGTGGAGGTGCTGACGGACTCGGTGGCGTCCGCGAGGTCGCGGACGGTGCGCCCGGTGTCGGCGATGCGGGCGCGCAGCCAGGCGCCGAGCTTCGCGGCGGTGTCGAGGTGCGCGAACTCGGCGGCGTCGGGGTCGCCGCCGGCCTGGGCGATCCAGCGCCGTACGACCTCCTCGGCGACGCCGAGGCGGCGCGCGGTGTCGGCGGCGGCCTCGCCGGTGCGGGCCATGTGGTCGGTCAGGAGCGCGGCCAGCCGCTCGGTGAGCGGCGGCGGGGACGCCGGTGAAGCCATGGGTGCCTCCGTGGTGAAGCCGCCGCGGCCACCGGGCCGCGGCGGGCCGGGATTTTACCATTCGGACGGAGCCTGGCGCCAGTCCTTGTTACCCCGGTACTCGCGATCGCGCATGTCGTTCCCTCCTTCCGGTGCTCGTGCCGGCGGCGGCCGCGTCTCGAGGCAGGGCCTCAGACGCGTCCGCCGGTGGTGGTTCAGGGGCGCGGCCGAGGCGCGCGTGGAGGCCGACGGCGACGGCGGCGACCGATCCGACGGCGCCGGACAGGGCGATCGCGACCGAGGGGGTGACGGCCTCGGCGAGGAGCCCGGCGAGGGCCATGCCGAGGCCCTGCGCGGTCTGGAGCCCCGCGGCGGCGAAGCCGATCGCTCTGGCGCGCATGCCGTCCGGGATGCGCTCGGTGAACGCGACCTGGGCGAGGACCATGTAGGACCCGAAGAGTCCCGAGAGCGTCCAGAGCACGAGGGTCACCGGCAGGCCCGGCCCGGCGAGGGTGAGCACGAGCGGCACGCCCGTGGCCGCGGCGAGCGGGATCGTGAGGTTGCGGCGCAGGGTCGGGCCGAGGCGCGCGACGAGGATCATCCCGACCGCGGCGCCGACGACGTCGGCGGCCATGAGCCAGCCGACGGCCGCGTTCCCGGCGCCGATCTGCGCCGCGTAGGGCACGGCCAGGGCCTCGGGGACGACGAAGCACCCGAACAGCCAGGTCATCCCGGCCAGGCCGAGGAGGCGCCGGTCGGCGGTGACGTACCGGATGCCCGCGAGCGCGAAGCCGCTCCTGGAACCGGTGCCGGCCGAGGCCGCGTCCGGCAGGTGCGGCCGCAGGCCGACCCGGAGCACGATCGCGGAGAGCGTGAAGGTCAGCGTGTTGACGGCGATCGCGAGGTGCGGACTGCCGGTGGCGGCGACGAGCGCCCCGCCGAGCGTGAAGCCGAGGATCTGCGCGATGCCGTCGGAGGCGCTCATGATCCCCTGCCCCACCGGGAACAGCGGCCCGGGCAGGACCCGCGGGGTGGTCGCGGTGCGGGCCGCGGAGAACAGCGGGTGCGGGCAGGTGACGAGCAGGACCAGGACCGCGAGGACCGGCAGCGGCAGCGTCGGGATGATCATGAGGGCGCTGAGCGCGGCCCTGATGACCTCGGTGGCGACCATGACGGTGCGGCGCGGGTACCGGTCGGCGATCCCGGCCAGGAGCGGCGCCGTGATGAGCGGCGGGATGAGCGTCATCGCGTACACGAGCGCGGTGATCGCGGCCGAGTCGGTGCGCGCGAACACCAGCAGGGCGAGCGCGACCCGCGCGAACTGGTCGCCCATGCGGGACTGGACCTGGGCGAGCCACAGGACCCTGAACTCGCCGATGGCGACCACGTCGCGGAATCTTGCCGTCCGCTCGGACATGCGGCTCCTCCGGTTCACCGCGGACGGAACGCCGCGGACGAGGGCCATTGCACCCGCACCGGGCCCGAATCGGAAGGGCCGGTTGGAATCCGTTGGATCTGCGCACCGGGGACACCGCGGGGCGCCGCACGCGGGGACGGCCGGAGCCGGGACCCGGCGCGGGTCCCGGCTCCGGCCTCGGGTGCCACGTGTTCGAGAGCCGGGCATCCTCGGTGTGCTTACTGCCAGTCGTCTTCCCGGCGGTATTCGCGGTCGCGCACGGCTGCCTCCTCTCGTGGTTCGCAAGGTGCCGCGATACTCCCGCGAACCCGCGCCCGCCGGAAGGCGCGGTTGGAAAGCCCTGGAACCGGGCCGCCGCAGCGTCTAGGCGGGCGGGCGCAGGACCGCGTTCACGGTGGCGACCGCGGTCTCGGCGACGTTCGCCTCGGTGAGGTTCCCGGCCCGCAGCTGCTCGGCGGCGCCGTGCAGGACGTACTGGATGACGCTCACCAGCCACGGGAGCGGCAGGTCGGTGCGGAAGACGCCCTCGCGCTGGCCGCGGCGCAGCAGGTCCTCGACGCGCTTGGCCGGGTCGGCGTGGAGTTCGCGCAGCCGCCCGGACGGCAGGACCCCTTGGGCCGCTTCGAGGAGCGCCGCGGACTCGGCGACCAGCGACCAGCTCGACGCCAGCAGCCGGTCCAGCGCCTCCTGCGGATCGCCCTCCAGGTCGACGCCCGCGAGGACCGCCTCGCCCGCCTCCAGCGCCGCCGACAGCGCGGCCTCCACGAGGTCGGCGCGGGTCTTGAAGTGCCCGTAGAGGGTCATGCGCCCGACGCCGGCCTCGGCGGCGATCGCGTCGATGGTGGCGTCGGGGTCCTCGGTCAGGCGCGCGCGTGCGGCGGCGACGATGCGGGCGATGCTGCGCTCGGCGTCGGCGCGCCGGCGCGGTCGGGTCTGCGAAACCATGCCCCCAGTTTATCTCGTACGGGAATATACGAGTTAAGCTCTCGGTTATAACTCGTACTCCAACATACGACTTATCACCGGAGGGTGGTCATGACCAACCAGGAAACCCACGCGACCCCCGCGGCGCCCAACCCGCCGCACCCCCAGCGCTGGCGCCTGCTCGGACTCCTCGGCGCGGCCCAGCTCATGCTCATCGTGGACGTCACCGTCGTGGCGATCGCGCTGCCGCACATCGACACCGAACTCGGCCTCAGCCGCGAAGCGCTCACCTGGGCGGTGAGCGCGTACACCCTGGCCTTCGGCGGGCTCATGCTCCTCGGCGGCCGGATCGCCGACCTCGCCGGCGCCAAGCGCGTCGTCCTGGCGGGCCTGCTCCTGTTCACCGCCGCGTCGCTCGCGACCGGCCTCGCCGACTCCACCGGGATGCTCCTGGGCGGGCGCATCGCCCAGGGCGTCGGCGCCGCGCTCATGTCGCCGGCGGCCCTGTCGCTGGTCGTCACCCTCTTCGACGGCCCCGAACGCCACAAGGCCCTCGGCGTGTGGTCCGCGCTCGGCGGCGGGGGCGCGGCCCTCGGCCTGCTCCTGGGCGGCCTGCTCACCGCCGGACCCGGCTGGTCCTGGGTGTTCTACATCAACGTCCCGATCGGCGCCGTCCTCGCCGTCGCGCTCGCGGTCATGCTCCCGCGCCCGGTCCCGGCCGCCGCCCGCGCCCGCCTCGACGTGCTCGGCGCCCTGCTGGTCACCGCCTCTTCGGCGGTGCTCATCTACGCGCTCATCGGCGCGGGCGACCGCGGCTGGTTCACGGCCGCGACAGGCGGGCTCGTGCTCGCCGCGCTGGTCGGCTACGGCCTGTTCGCCCTGTGGCAGCGGACCGCGAAGTCCCCGCTCATGGACCTCGCGCTGCTGGTGCGCCGCCCGGTGGCGACCGGCACGTTCCTGATCCTCATGGCGACGGCGCTCATGATCGCCGGGTTCTTCTTGGGCACCTTCTACTTCCAGCACACGCTGGAGTACGGGGCCCTGCGCACCGGCCTGCTGTTCCTGCCGGTCGCGGTCGCGACCATGCTGGGCGCCAACGCCACAGGGAGGCTCCTCGCCAAGACCGGCGGCCGGCCGCTCGCCGTCACCGGCCTGCTCGTGGCCGCCGCCGGGCTCACCGTCCCGGCACTGTGGACGCACCCGGCCGCGGTGACCGCGGGCGTGGCCGTCGCCGGGGCCGGAACGGGGGCGCTGTTCGTGGTCGCCTCCGCCACCGCGCTCGGCCAGGTCGCCCCGCACGAGGCGGGCGTCGCCTCGGGGATCGTGAGCACCTTCCACGAGTTCGGCGCCTCGATCGGCGCCGCGGTCGTCTCCAGCGTCGCGGCCGCGAGCATCGTCGGCGACACCCTCGACGGGTTCACCGACGGATTCGCGGTGGCGGCGGTCGCCGCCGCGGTCGGCGCGGTCGTCGCCGGGCTCCTGACCCCGCCCCGCGCCCGCGCGGCGGACGCTCACTGAGACGGCACCGGGGCCCGCGGCGCACGCCGCGGGCCCCGGTCCGGTCCTCTACGCGATCGGCGTCCCGGCCAGCGCCAGCTCGCCCGGCTGCGCCGACATCCCGGCGGACGAGACCGTGCCGACCTTCTGCCAGGTGCCGTCGGTGCGGCGGATCGTGTGCTTGACGACCTGCCCGGCGTCGGTCAGGTCGATCATCCCGAGCTGCATCTCCCCGCCCACGTTGGCGGCGCTGATCGCGATGGGCTGGAGGCCGCTCAGCGCGGACGGCTTGGCGAACTTCTGCCAGGTGCCGTCCCCCTTGCGGATCGCGTGGTAAAGCGCGTAACCGGCGGACCGGGCGACGACCTGGAGCTGCGCCCCGGTCCCCGCCAGCGCGACCCGGCTGACGTCGCCGATCTGCCCGGCGCCGGTCTCGACGTTGGCCCACGAGCCCCAGGTCCCGTCCGCCGCGCGGATGTTCAGGAAGATCGCGCCGTCGACCACCGCGGCCACGTGCAGGGTGGACCCCACCCGGGTGGCGGCCAGGTGCGTGACGCTCGCGAACGTGCGCAGCCGCACCCACGCGGCGTCCCAGGTGCCGTCGGCGCCCCGCGAGGTGTGGCGCACGGCCCCGTTCGCGGCGGTGAAGACGTGGAGCCGCCCGTCGAGCGAGGTCGCCGCGACCTGGGCGAGGCCGGTCGTGCCCCCGGTCGAGGGGATCGTCTCGAACGGCGTCCACGTGCCGTCGGCGGCGCTGCGGAAGCGGTGCCGCGGCGCCTGGCCGTTGATCGAGGCGACCACATGGAGGTCCGTGGACACGCCCGAGGCGGCGACGTAGTACAGCGTGCCGTCGGTGTCGAGCCCGCTCCAGCTCGGGTCCCAGGTGCCGCTCCCGAGCCGCGTCCGGTGCATCAGGCCGCCGTTCGCCATGCCCGCCAGCAGGTGCGCGTTCCAGTCGGCGGGGGCCGCCGAGGCCGCGGCGGGTGCGAGCGAGCCGAGCCCGGTGCCGAGCAGCGCGGCGGCCGGGACGGCGAGGAGCGTCTTGTGGAACCGGCGGCGATCGATTGCGGTCATGTGGAGTCCTTCTGCCTGGGCTGATGGTCCCGGCAAGTCTCACCGCGCCCGTGCCCCCGGACAAGGCGGGACACCGGCGGCCCACCGGCGGGATCCGGCCAGGACCGCCCGCGGGGGTCCGGAGCGTCGGGACCGCGCGGGCGGGCCCACGGACGACGCCGAACGGCCCCGCATCAGGCGGGGCCGTTCGGCGTCGGTACGTGCGGGAGGCGGCTAACCCGCGGCCTTCGCCACCAGCGCCGCGATCTTCTCCTCCACCGCGGAGGTCATCTCGGTCAGCGCGAACGCGGTCGGCCAGAGGTCGCCGTCGTCGAGGGCCGCCTCGTCGTTGAAACCGAGGGTCGCGTAGCGGGCCTTGAACTTCTGCGCGCTCTGGAAGAAGCACACGACCTTGCCGTTCCGGGCGTACGCGGGCATCCCGTACCAGGTCTTCGGGGTCAGGCCCGGCGCGTGCTCGGTGACGATCTTGTGCAGCGCCTCGGCGAGGACGCGGTCGTTCCCCTCCATCTCGGCGATCTTGGCGAGCACGTCGGCCTCGCCGTCGGCCTTGGTCGCCCGCTTCCCGCGCCGCTGCTCCGTCTTCAGCTCCGCGGCGTGCTCCTTCATCGCCGAGCGCTCGTCCTCGGAGAAACCGACGCTGCCGCTCTTGGCGGCGGTGCTCTTCACGGTGGTCTTCTTGGCGGTCATCACGGGCTCCTTCAGCATCGTCCTCTGTTGGATCCGAGCCTAGTTTTCCCTGCTGAACCGCGCTTCTCGATTCGTGATCGATCCTCCCGGCCGCCCCGAACCGCCCGTGGAAGAGGCCGCGAGCGACCGGACCGCCGCCCCGGCCGCTGGCGGTTCGCGGCGTTCTCGGGTTGGATCGCAGACATGAGCATCCACTCCTTCCACCTCGCCCGGCCGCCGCTGCCCCAGGCGGTCGGCGCGCTGCGGCGCCCGCCCGCGGCGCCGGGGCTGCGGCACATGGAGGTGCTGGCCGGGATGGAGCTCGGCGCGCCCGTGGTGTCGCCGCGCCGGATGCTGCTGCGGCGGCTCGCCGTGTTCGCCGAGTGGGAGGACGAGGCGGCACTGGAGGCGTTCCTCGCCGAGGACCGGTTCGGCCGCACCCTCGCCGCCGGCTGGCATGTGCGCCTGGCGTTCCTGCGCCGCTGGGGGAGCGTGCGCGAACTCGACCACCTCCCGGCCGAGACCGGCCGCACCGACCCCGCCGAGCCCGTCGTGGCGGTGACCCTCGCGCGCATGCGCCTGCCGGAGCTGCCGCGGTTCCTCCACTGGGGCAGGCCGGTCGAGCGCCAGGTCCGGGACCACCCGGAGACGACGCTCGCGCTGGCGGCGATGCGGCCGGTCCGCACGGTCGCCACGTTCTCGGTCTGGACCAGCTCCCGCGCGATGACCGGCATGGTCTTCGGCCGGGGCGCCGACGCGCACGTCCACCACGAGGCGATGGCCGAGCGCGAGCGCCGCGACTTCCACCACGAGTTCACCACCATGCGGTTCCGCCCGCTCTCGGAGCACGGCGCATGGCAGGGGCGGACCGGCATCGTCCCCGGCGTCCGCGGCTAGGACCTCAGTCGCGTCCGACCCAGGTGGCCAGGTCGACCTCGTTGCCCTCGGGGTCGGCGAGCGTCCAGTGCATGGGGGCGTTGCGGTCCGACACGAGCGTGCCGCCCGCGGCGAGCGCCGCCGCGACCCGCGCCTCGGCCTGCTCGTGCGGCACGCCGACGTCGATGTGGATGCGGTTGCGCCCGGTCCGCATGACGTCCATCTGCTGCACGAAGACCGGCGGGTACAACCCGTCCGGGTCGGCGATGTCGGAGTCGCCGACCATCTCGTAGCCGAGCACGGCGCACCAGAACGCCCGGACCCGGTCGACGTCGAGGGCGTCGAGCGCGAACTCCCAGGTGCGGGTCGCACCCGGATCGGCCGCGACGCCGAGTCCCTTCGCGGTCGCGGAGATCCGCTGGGCCAGGAGCAGGTCCGCCTCGGTCAGGGACCAGTGCTCCCTGGTGACCAGGCGGACCTCCACCACCGCGCCGCGGAGGTTGACGTCGGGGTGGTGCCCGGCCTCCTCGGCGAGGCGGCCGATCTCGGCGACCAGGCGCACGCCGGTGGCGAAGTCGCCGGTGCGGTAGAGCGCGAACGCCACCGACCACAGGACCCGCCAGTCGTCGACGCCCTCGGCCTCGTGGAACCGCTTCGGTGTGATGAGAACCGTCATGCCGTCATCCTAGGAGCGGCGGCCGACATCTCCCGCCGGTGCAGCGCCAGCCGCGATGCCGAGCAGGGCGGCGACCTCCGCGATGCACGCCTCGTAGACCGGTTCGGGGTCGGTGTACGCGAAGGCGAGCTGGTCCAGCGCCTCCATCACGAGCAGGCCGTACAGCCGCGTCCAGCAGGTCAGGAACACCTGCACGGCCGCGGGCGGCAGCGAGGTGCCCTTCCGCTCGGTGTACGCGAGCACCTGCGCGCGCAGGCCGGGGTCGGCCTCGCGCAGGTCGGGCACGGGGAAGGGCCGCTCGGCCCACAGCGCCTCGGCCTCGCGCAGGAAGAGCTCGTCGAAGTGCTCGCCGGCGCGCTGCCGCTCGGACTCGGGGGCGCGGTTGGCCTCGGCGATCGGCGCGGCGAACAGCAGCCGGAACTCGACGGGGCGGCTGGTCGCCCACGCGCGCAGGCCCCTCGCCATGGCGGGCAGCCGTTCCGCGGGTGACGCGGGGCCGTCGTCGCGGGCCTGCTCGATCGCGGCGCCCAGCTCGGCGAACAGCTCGGCGATCACGGCGCCGACCAGCTCGTCGTGCCCGGCGTAGTACCGGTAGATCGCCGGGCCGCTCAGCCCCATGCGGCGCGCGACGGCGCTGACGCTCATCGCCTGCGGCCCGGCCTCGATGAGGAGGGCCCGCGCGGTCCGGCGGATCTCGTCCCGCGTCGCCTCGTGCTGGCGTCGCCGCCGGTCGCTGCCCGTCCGCTCCATCACTGCCTCCCACCCTCGACCCGATGATGATAGACCATCTAGTGTTCGTTACATGCTCTAACATGAGTGAGGGTATCTAACGGAAGGATCGGACCATGGTCAGCTCCAACTCCCGGCGCGCGGTCGTCGTGGGCGCCGGCATCGGCGGCCTCACCGCGGCGGTCGCCCTGCGGCGCACCGGATGACACGTCGAGGTCGTCGAACGGACGTCTGAGCCCGGCGGTCAGCAGCCGCAGGCGGCCACGGCCGTCGCGGTGGCGTCCAGGGCCTCCTCCAGGCGGTCCGTGCCGACGGTGTGGCCGTTGCTCATGATCGAGAAGACGAGCTGCCTGCCCTCGACCGTGGTCAGCGTCCCGGTCAGCGAGCTGACGCCGGTGAGCGTGCCGGTCTTCGCGCGGACCGTGCCCCACGCGTCGTCGGCGTCCTCGAACCGGTCGGTGAGCGTCCCCGAGTACCCGGCCACCGGCAGGGACTGGAACAGCGCCGAGGACGCCGAGCCCGCCGCGGCGACCAGGAGCTGCGTGAACGCCTGCGCGGTCATGCGGTCGGTCGGTGACAGGCCCGAGCCGTCGTGGAACACCAGCCCGGTGTTGTCGACGCCGAGCCCTTCGAGGGTCGCGAGGTGCACCGTCGCCATGGCCGCCCACGTCATCGCGCCCTCGACCCGCAGCGCGGTCTGGAGCGCCACCGCGTCGGTGAGCAGGTTGTCGGAGGTGAGCACGAACGAGTCGACCAGGGCCGCAACGGGAGCGGAGTACACCACGCCCAGTTCCGCCGCGCCCGCCTCGGCGGTGCCCTCGGCCACCGCGCCCGCGCCGACCAGGCCGGCGAACGCCTCGGCGGCCACCATGGCCGGGTCGGGGTGTCGCCCGGAGTACTTGACGGTGTTGTCGATGCGGCCGCCGTCGAGCATGATCGGCGCCATCGGCGCGGTCATCGCCACGAGGTCCCCGTTCGGCACGCCGTCGGCCTTCTCGTCGTCGCCGAAGACGCTGGTGTCCAGGTAGACCGTGGCCGGCGCGACCCCGCCGCGCGAGGCGAGCACCAGGTCCGCCAGCTCCCGCAGGCTCGCGCCGCGCGCCTGCGGGTCGTAGTAGCCCTCGCCGTCCACCGTCAGCGTCACGTCGCCGCCGGCCACGAGCACGACGCTGTCCTCGGTCGGGCCCGCGACCACCGTCGTCGGGATGCGGTACGCGGGGCCCAGGTGCTCCAGGGCCGCGACCGCGGTGACCACCTTCATCGATGAGGCCGGGGCGAGCGGGGTCGCGCCGCCCTGCTCGAACAGCACGTCGCCGGTGGCCAGGTCGACGAACGAGGCCGTGGTGGTGCCGTCGAACCGCTCGTCGGCCAGCGCCGCGGCCAGCACCGCCTGGAGGTCCGGCACGGGCGCGTCGGCGCCGGCCGCGGACAGCACCGGCGCGGGCGCGGCGGGCGGGTACGCCTCGGGGGCGGTGAAGGTGCCGGTCGGCGCGTCGGCGAGCGGGGCCAGCCGCCACCATGCCAGGGCGCCGAGGACGGCGACGACGGCCAGGACGGCGAGGACCGCGAGTGCGGTGCGCAGCGTTCGCTTCAAGGGCAGAGTTCGCTTCAAGAGAGGTCCGTCAGGGTCGGGCGGCGGTGTCCGATGATGCCGCCGCGCGTCCTATGGTCCCGCATCCGCGCGTCCGGTGCCCGCCGGTCGCCGCACATCGGCACGGCGCGATGCCTCCGGTGATCGCTTCGCGTCCGGAACGCCGTGGGAGTAGAGTCCGGCGGACGGCTTCGGAGAGGAACAGCGTATGGGCGCCAGGGAACTGCCGGTCGACGAGCGCGAGCGCCTGGAGCTGTGCGGGCTGCTCGCCGAGACCGGGCCGGACGCGCCGACGCTGTGCGAGGGCTGGACGACCCTCGACCTCGCCGCGCACCTCGTCCTGCGCGAGCACTTCTCGCGCTGGGACGACGAGCGGCTGGCGGGGGAGAAGGCCAAGGGCCTGCCCGCCCTCATCGGCCGCCTGCGCGCCGGGGCCCCGGCCGTGCCGTGGCGGATCCCCGGGCTCCGGACCCTCCTGAACGGCGCCGAGTTCCTGATCCACCACGAGGACGTGCGCCGCGCGAACGGCATGGAGCCCCGTACCGGCCGCCCCGACCTCGACGCGCTCGCCTGGAGGACGGTCCGCCTCTCCGGCTGGCAGGCCGCCCGCAAGATCCGGCCCCACGGCCTCGAACTGCGCGTCCCCGGCGGGCCGACGCGCCGCTTCGGCGCCGATGGCGGCGCTGTCCTCACCGGGCCCCCGGTCGAGCTGCTGCTCTACCTCAGCGGCCGCCGCGAAGCCGCGCGCGTCGAGGTCGCCGGCGACCCCGGCGCCGTCGCGGCCCTCGACGCCTCGTGACGGGCGGACTGCTGTGGGGTCTGACGGGCCTGGCGCTGCTCGACTCGGTCAACGCCGCGACGATCTGGATCGTCATCGTGATCCTGCTGGGCGCCAAGCGCCCCGCGCCGACCGGCTGGGCGTTCATGCTCGGTGCGGCCGTGTCGTTCCTGGCCTTCGCCCTGATGTTCTACTTCGGACTGTCCTTCGCGGAGTCGGCCCTCGACGGGTTCGCGCTGTGGCTGCGCCGCGGGCTGTTCGCCGCCCTCGCGGTCGCACTGGCCGTCATGGGCGTGCGCCGGCTCCGGCCCCGCGAACGCAGGGGCTACACGCTGCCGCAGTGGGTGAACGCCTGGAGCGCACTGCCGTTCGGCGTGCTCGCGACGATCGGCGACCTGCCCAACGCGTTCCCGATGGTCCTGGCGGTCGAACGGCTCCTCAACGCCGACGCGGCGGCACCGGCCGCGGTGCTCGTCCTCGTCGGCTACACCCTGGTCTACGCGCTGCCCGCGGTGCTCATCCTCGCCGCCGGCCTGGCGTTCAACGACGAACTGCGCGAGCAGCTCCAGTCGATGCTGAGCGGGCGCACCTCGGGCACCGCCGGTCCGAGTCCGAAGGCCGCGGCGGCCTGCTTCGCGGGCGCCGCCGCGAGCCTCGCCGTGCTGCTCCTGTGGGTCGGCTGAGCCTGCCGCCGCGGCCTTCGGGCTCCAGGGATCAGCAGCCCCACGCCTCCTGCGCCTTGATCAGGATCCGCATGGTCTGCGTCGAGGTGCCGTCGGTGACCGTGAGCTCGGCCGGGTACTCGCCGAAGGCCAGCGGGGGCAGTCTGACCCCGATCCACACCGTCCCGATGTAGCTGTCGCCGTTGTCGCCCGGCGGCACGGTCGTGGTCATGCTGGTCTCGGTGCCCGCGGGGAACCCGTCGACCTCCGCGGTGAGCGGCGTGCTCCAGGAGCCGGCGATGAAGCCGACGAAGTAGCTGGTCCAGGGCTCACCGGCGGGGATGCAGAGCCGCTGCTCGCCGCCGCCGAGGTCCCAGGTCGCCGCGGCCGGGGGCGGGGCGTGGCCGGGTGCCGCGGGCGCGGCCGGTGCGGCGGAGGTGCTGAGCGCCAGGCTCAGTGCGAGGCCCGCCGCCGCGGCGAGCGTGTACTTGAGGAAGCGCGAGACCGATCTCATCACGAGGGACCTCCGTGTCGCGGCACCGAACCGGCCTCCCCGTCAGGGCGGTGCCGGTCGCCCGCTGAGGCCCGTGCACATCACGCTACAAGACGGGCGATCCGGACGCAATTACTTGAAGTCTCAAATATTTTTCGACCGGTTCGGCCGGGTCCCTACTCGCTCACCCCGGGCCGCTTCCACTGCGGCGTCGGGCGGCTGTCGGCCCCGGTGGACGGCTTCCCGGCAGCGTCGGTGCGCCAGTACCAGAACGACTCCCGTCCCTCGGGCCAGCCCGCGGGCTTGTCCTCCCACTGCTCGCCGCGCCCGTACGGCGTGAGGTCGAGGAGGCCGAAGTTGGCGTTCGCGTACTCGTTGCCGCGCCCCGTGGTGCTGTAGGTGAGGAACGCCCGGTCGCCGTCGCGCAGGAAGACCGAGTGGGTCGACATCTCGCCGCCGATCGGCTCCTCCAGGCCCCGCACCGAGTACCACGGCTCGGTGTAGCCCATGAACGCCCGGAACGCGGCCACCTCGTCCCACTCGCCCGTGGTGACCACGGCGTAGGAGACGCCGCGCGCGTTGAGGTACACGGAGTCCGGGTGGTTCCACGCGACGTTGGTGCACCCGTCGCACTGGTCCCGGTGCGCCGCGCCGTCGGCCCACATGTGCTTGTAGACGATGAGCTCGTCGCGGCCCTGGAACAGGCTCAGGAACGGCACGGGCCCTTCGGGTCCGACCACCTCGGCGCCCGCGTCGCACTCGACCATCGGCAGCGCCCGCCGCGCCGCGGCGATGGCGTCCCCCTCGTGCGTGTGGGCCTTCTCCCGCACCAGCAGCGCCTCCCGGGCCGCCTCCCACGTCGCCCGGTCGACCACCGGGGGCCGCCCGGTGCCCGGATCGCTCGGTGTGCTCGTCATCGTGTCCCCTCCTCCGCTCCGCGCCGGACCGTCCCGGCGCCGGGTTCCAGCGGGGAGGGTTCCCTCCGCTCGGCGTCCCAATCGGGCCCGGCGCGGGACGCCCCGGTGAGCGGGCCGCACCGCGGGCGCGGCGCGGCCCGCCTGGTCAGCGCGTCGGCGTCGGACGCACCGAGGTCACCGGGCGCTCGCCGCGGAGCATCCGGCCGCCGTCGTTCGTCAGCCGCAGGTAGTAGTCCGAGGAGCAGGCCACGCCGTCCTCGTCGAGTGCGCGAATGCCCGATCCGGTGGGCACGTGCGCCGCCGACTCGGCGGTCTTGGCGATCTGGTTCCCCTCGTTGTACTCGTCGAACATCGAGATGTACGTGCTGGTCACGCCTGCGCGGGCGTGGTTGTAGAACTGGCGCCACATGAAGTCGCCGTGCACCCGCTGCCCCAGCTGGAGGTCGCCGGGCAGCGTGCACGGCTGGTAGTCGATCCCCAGCCGCGTGCACTCCGCGAGGTCGGGGACCGTGGCGCGGTTGTGGAAGTCGTCGGCCTGCGCGGCGGTGCCGATGCGCCCGACCAGCCACGGCGAGATCATGTCGAAGGACCGGTAGACCCCGGCGAAGCCCGGCCGCGAGTCGTCCACGCCGTCGCGCCACCAGGTGGGCACGCCGCCCATGACGTAGCAGCCCTGGCCCTTGAACCAGTCCACGACCTCCTGGCACTCCTGCGGGCTGAACGGCCGCTGCGCGTCGTTGAACCCGAAGCCCCAGATGCCCACCACCGGCTTCCCGTTTTGGCGCGCGTACGCGCCGGAAGCGGTGTGGGCCTTCATCTTCGCGGTCCAGTCCTGCGTGATCTGCTGCCGCATCTGGAGCCAGTCGCTCACGTCGTACATGATGTAGAACTTCGTCCCGGCCTGCTCCGCGGCGGCGCGCACGTGGCCCGTGATCGCGTCCCGGGTCGGTCCCTCGGCCCCGAACGGGTTGAACCGCTGGAGCGCGGCGGTGTGGATGCCGTGCTGCTTCATCCATCCCATGTGGACGTCGACGGTCTGCCGGTCGTGGGAGGAGAACAGGTGCGCGAGGCGCCCGTCCCCCAGCGGCGGGAAGTCGGTGCCGTAGGTCCGCGCGTATTCGCGGTGGTCGGGCCAGGACTTGATGGCCGAGTTGGTGATCGACGGCGCGCGGTCGGCCTGGCGGGCCCAGTGCCACCACAGGTCGATCGGCGCGCCGTCCCCGCGGCACGCGAACCAGCCCTGGTAGCCGGCCGTGACCTTGCCGACCACGTCGCCGGGCGGGCTCGCCGCCGCGGCCGTCGCGCCCGGGAGCACGGTGGCCGCCGCGGCGGCGGCCGCGGTGAGGCCGAGGAAGGAACGTCGGGAAATGCTCATCGTTGAGGTCCTCTCGTCGGGTGCGGCCGGCACGGCCCGCAGGCCGTGCGGCGCACTGTGTTGCCAAGGGGATCGGTCGTGCGAAGGGGATCGGTCCCCCGTGCGCGGCCGGACCGGGGCCCGGCCGCGCACGAGGAAGGTCAGCGGCAGTTCACCGCGTCGTAGTGCACGGTCACCACCCCGGTCGCGCCGTCGGCGCCGGTCACCGTCAGCTCGACCTCGCCCGCCGCGACCCGCGCCAGGCGCGTCGGGATCTGCCGGCGCGCGCTGTCACCGGGATCGACCTCGCCGAACCGGCGCTGCCCGAACGGCGTCGACGCCCGCACCGACAGCGGCTCGTCCCCGGCGTTGTAGAGCTGGACCACGAGGTGGGCCTTCCGGCCCGAGCAGCGGGTCACCGCCACCGCCTCCAGCAGCGTCTCGGGCGCGGGCGCGAACACCGCGACCAGCGCCGTGTCCCCTCCGAGCGCGAACGCGTACGCGGCGTCGGTCGAGACCGCCTCACCGGAACCGTTGCGCCACTCGGTGAACCGCGCGCCCGGGGCCGCCTCGGCGACCGCGGTGACGGCGCTCCCGGTCTCGTAGCGCCCCGGCGCGACCTCGTTCCCGTCGATCCGGACGGTCCCGTCGCCCTCGGGTGCCGCGGTCAGCGCCGCCGTCGCCATGTTGATCGCCATCGGGTTGACGATGACGACCGGGCCCCGGCTGGTGGTCCCGTTGTAGCGCATGAGGTTGACGACGGTGACCGCGCTGTCCTCATCGGCGTCCACGGTGTACCCGCCCGGCCCGAGGTTGTCGGTGCCGAGGTTGAACGCCGTCACCGTCGCGCCGTCGCCCGCCACGATCCCGTCGTGCGAGCCGTAGGCGAACGTGTTGCGCACCTCCAGGTCCTGCGACCCGACCGCCCGCACGAGCACTTCGCGCTGGCGGCTGACGCCGTCGATGACCTGCGCGAAGAGGTTCGACTCCTCGACCCAGCCCGGCAGCCCGTACGCGTTGCGGGTCATGACGTTGCCGTTGGACAGCACGCCGTCCACGACCCCGTCCGACGCCGCGCCGACGCGCACGCCCTCGGAGAGGAAGATGCCGAGCACCCGGCGCACCAGGAACCCGTCCGCGTCCTCGGTGAGGTCGACGGCGTTCCACGCGTTGTCGAGGCCGACGTTCACCACGTACACGCCCGGGGCGTCGCCCCGGACCGCGAACGGGTACGGCACAGCCCCTTCGGCGGGGTTGTTCTCCGGGAACAGGACCCGCAGGCCCCGCACGCCCGCGTCCTCGCCCGCGAGCGTCACGACGGCGGGGGCGTCGAGCGCCGCCTCCACCGACTCCTCGCCGGTGTCGTCCTGGCGCCCTTCGTAAGCGACGAGGACCGTGCCCGAGGACTCCACCAGCGACGTCCGGTTCGGCACCGCCGAGGCGCCGCGCAGCTCCACGCCCGCGGGGACCGAGAGGTGCCCGCGCACGGTGTACCAGCCCGCGGGCAGGTACACGACCCCGCCGCCGGCCTCGCCCGCGTCGTCGAGCGCCGCTTGGATGCCGGCGGTCGCGTCGAAGTCCGAGAACTCCTTCGGCGTGCGCGGCACGTCGTACGGCGAGGCGGTGACGTCGAAGAGGAGCCCGGCGGGCCGCGGCGCGATCCGCGTGTCGGTCAGCGCCGGCACCTCGTCCGGGCCTTCGAGCACGCGCACGGTGCCCTCGACCGCACCGTCCACTTCGGTGTCGGTGAGGTTGACGTACCCGTTGGAGGCGTTCCGCACCGCCGCCTCGGAGCCTTCGAGGACGCTCGACGCGAACGAGGAGCCCCAGCGCGCGTCGGAGTCCTCCACGAGGACCGCGATGTCGGTGTCGACGATCTCGGCGTCCACGAAGACGCCGGTGAACGACGCCCGCGGGCCCTTGACCGCCTTGATGCCCACCGCGTAGTCGGCGGCGTGCAGCCCCGTGAACTGGTCCCATTCGAGGTCGGCGAGCACGAACCCGGTGCCGTGCGCGCGGGTCCACGCGTCCAGGACCTCGCGGTCGGGCGCGCCGTACGCCTCGCCCGCCCCGGCCCAGTAGCCGTTGTCGAAGCGCACGTCCTCCCACACGCCCACATCGGCGCCGTTGAACCCGGCCGCGCCCTCGAACAGGACGGTGCCGGACACGTTGCGCACGTTCGCGAGTTCGTGGCCCTGCGCCCCGGGGCCCTCGCCCCGGTCGTTGCGGGTTGTGGAGATCCCGATGCCGCGGTAGGAGTTGAGAAGCGTGACGTCCTCGACCGTGCCGAGCATGTAGTTCTCGTTGCCGATCCACGCGAGGCCGGGGATCTCGACGGTCCACCCGTACGGCACCGGGTCGGCGGCGTCCTGCTCCGGGTAGTACGCGGTCAGGCCGACGACGCCGGCCGATCCGCCGACGCGCAGCAGCGCCGGGCCGTCCTCGCCGGAGGGCAGGTGCGCCTCCAGGACGGTCCCGAGCCCTTCGGGGGCGTCCGGGTCGCCGAGCGGCTGCTCGTCGAGGTCGCGGTGGTCGCCGCGGAGCGTGCAGTACGCGAACACCTCGAGGGTGTCGCTCACCCGGTAGGTCCCGGCCGGGGCCCACACGGTGCCGCCGCCCGCGTCGCGGCAGGTGGCCAGGGCCTCCTGGATCGCGGCGGTCGAATCGGCCGCGCCCGTGGGGTCGGCGCCGAAGTCGGTGACGTCGAGGTCGGCCACGACCACGTCGTCGCTCGGGAACACGGTCGCCACGATCCGCGACTCCAGGTCCACAGGGGTCACGTCCCTGACCTCGAAGGCCCTGAGCCCGTAGGCTCCCCGCTGCGAGGCGCGCTCGTCCAGTGCGAGCCGCACGTACCGGCCCGAGGTCTCCTCGAACCGCGTGCGGATCGGTCCGCCGCCGAGCGCGCCAGCGGTCGCCACGGTCCGGAACTCCTCGCCGTCGTCGGACACCTGGACGCGGTAGACGTGCGCGAAGTCCGCGCTCCAGTCGGCCACGACCTCGTCGACCACCGTCTCCGCGCCGAGGTCGACCTGGATCCAGGCCGTCTCCTCGTCGCGCCCGGACACCCACGTCGAACCGGTCCCGTCGGTGACGGCCCCCGGTTCGCCGGAACTGGTGGAACTCGCGGTCGCCGCCGCGCCGCGGGCGAGGTCGGTCGTGACCTCGGCCGCCAGGAACGACTCTAGGGCGTCTTGGAGCGCATCGATCGCGGCGTCGATCTCCGCTTCGGTCGCGTCGGCGTCGTCCAGGACGGCCTGCGCCGCCTCGATCGCCTCGCGCAGTGCGGCTCGCGACCCGGCGGGGTACTGGCCGTCGCGCTCGCCCTCGCGGGCGGCGTAGTGCGCGATGTCGGCCTGCTCCACCAGTTCGCGGAGCCCCACGGCCGGATCGATCTCGCGCGGCACCACCGTCACGGCGAGGCGGTCGATCCGCACGTCCTCAGTGGACCCCTCGACCGAGAGCCGGAAGTCGGACCCGTTGGAGCGGTTGGTGAGGATCGCGTCCTCCAGGAGCCAGGACCGCGAGCCCCAGGACCCGTCGCCGCCCAGCTCGTGCCGCGCCGATGGCTTGAACATGTCGGGGATGGTGCCGCCCGGCGAGTCGTACTGGAGGAACATCGAACCGCCGCCCTCCTGGACGGTGGCGTCGACGAGCACCCGGTCGTCGGTGTCGCGCGCGTAGGCGTCGGAGACGTTGGCGTACACGAAGTTCGTGCCCAGCGCGGTGCCGGTCTGCCAGTACCCGCGGTCGCCGTCGCTGCCGGTGGTGAGCCCGGCGGTGTCGTCGCCGGCGCGCACGGCGATGCCGTTCTCGGCCACGGTCGGGCCGAGGTCCACGCTCGTGCCCTGGACGACGACGCGCACCGACGCGACGGTCAGTTCCCCGCTCTCGCCCGCGAGCCCGACCTCGGGATCCGCTGCCGCATCGATTGTTCCCGCAGGCAGAGGGACCACGGTGGTGGTCCAGCCGTCGCCGTCCCCGTCTGCCTCGGCCGCCCCGGCGTCGAGGCCCGCGGCGCCGCTGGTCGCGACCAGGACCTCGCCCACGCGGTGGTCCACGACGAGGTAGCCGGGGGTCCCGGCGAGCCGGCCCAGGTACTCGTCGGCGACGTCCAGCGCCAGGAGCGCCGCTCCCGCGGCGGCGTCGGTGCGCCAGTACTCGCGCCCTGCCTCCTCGCCGGTGACCTGCGCGCCCGCGGTGGGCGCGGTGGCGACGGCGATCCCGTGGGTGCGGGGGACGGACGACAGGTCGGCGCCGACCCCGGTCGGGTAGCGGTCGACCTCGACCGCGGGCGCGGCGACGGCGGGAGGCGCGAGCCCCGTCACCGTCAACGCGAGGACCGCGGCGACGACCGCCCGGCCCGCTGTTGCTCTCGATCCCATCCTCAAAAACCTCTGTTCTCGGACTTCATCGTCCGGTGTCGCATCGGGAGTGGTGGTGATCGCCGCGGCGCCGGAGCGCGCGGCATCGGCGGTTCAGGCGTGCTTCGCCGCGTCCCAGGACAGGACGGGGGAGGGCTGTGAACCGGTGTGTGAAACGGCAACTGCCGCAGCGCTTGTGGAGGCGGCGCGCAGTGCGGGGGAGTAGGGGTGGACGGCGGGGTTCCTCATCTGAAACTCCTGTGGGGGTGTCCCTCGACCCGTTGGGGGACGGGCAAGGTGTGACAAACAAATTAACTCCATTGGTGTTACTAAGTCAAGGCCCAGGCGGTGCCAGTGGTTGAGCGCTAAATACCCCGCCTCGAAACCCGTTGAGGCCCAACGCCTCAGCTTGGCGAAGCGAGGAGATCCGGGGCAGGGCCGACCCCGAGGAGACGCGGTGAACGGCGCGTCGGGGTCTTGGTCAGGCCGGAGTCTTCTGGCTGAACGCGCACCGCCAGGTGTCGCCGCTGCGCACCCACAGGTCGGTGATCCACTCGTCGGTCGCGTACGGTTCGCCCTCCCAGGCGCCGGTACTGGTGCGCCGACAGGTCACCAAGACCGCGTCCCGCGTGACGACGGTGCGCTCGGGCCCGACGGCCTCCATGGTGTGGTGCGCGAGCCGCCCCGAGGAGATCCACTCGATGAGATCGGCCTTGGGCACCATGCCGTCGGGCCCGACGTACACCCAGTCGTCGGTGAAGTACTCCGCGATCAGCGAGGCGTCGTTCCCGAGCAGCACCCGCCCGAACTCCTCCGCCACGACCTCGACCTCGATCGACATACCGCCTCCAACGCACTCAGCAACCCCCCGAGTCTGACACCGCCCCCCGACACCCGATGCCGCCGAACCGGACTCGAAGCATTCGGCCATTTCCGGCTCATCGTAGGCAGGGGTCGGGATCGTCGAGCGACGGTGCTTGTCGGACCGGTCTGGGAGGCTCGGGGCATGGAGCTGACAGTGCAACTCGTGATCGACTGCGCCGACCCGCAGCGGATGGTGGCGTTCTGGGCCCCGGCCCTGAACTACGTCCCCGAGCCTCCGCCCGCCGGGCACGCCACGTGGCGCGCGTACTGGACGGCGATCGGCGTGCCCGCCGAGGAGCTGCCACCCGGGAGCGGGGACCTCCCCGAGTCGATCGTCGATCCCACCGAGCGCGGCCCGCGCGTCTGGTTCCAGCAGGTTCCCGAGCCGAAGACCGGCAAGAACCGCTGGCACTTCGACCTGAAGGTCGGCGGTGGACGCGACGTCCCCGTCGCCGTACGTGCCGAGCGCGTCGATGCCACCGTCCAGCGTCTCGTCGCCGCCGGTGCCACCCTCCTGCGGGTCAACGACCAGCCTGACACGGGCCACTACGCCGCCGCGCTCCTTGATCCCGAGGGAAACGAGTTCGACGTTGTTTGAGCGACCAAGTCTGCTTAGCTGACCGGCCGGCATCCGCAGCGTTGCCGACGCCTCCTCTGACCGCGTCCACCCGTCTCGTCCATGGGCGCGGTCGGCCCGAACGCTCCGCGGCCGAGCCGGCGCAGCCGCCGGTTACGCTCGGTGGCTATGAGCCGAGACGACACTCCCGCGCGCGGGAAGAGCCGGGACGAGCGCATCCAGGCCGCCTTCAAGGGCCTGTGGACCGCGCTCGCCCAGCTCGCCGTCGCCGCCCTGGTCGCGACCGCCCTCGTCCTCGTCGGCGCGGCCGTCTCGGGCTCCGGCGCCGACGAGTCCGACTGGGAGGGCTTCGAGTACGTCCTCGCCGCCTTCGCCCTCGGACCCCTCGCGGCGGCGATCGCCGGGCCCTTCATCGCGCGGAGGCTCCGCCTCGCCGCCTGGCCCGCGTTCTTCTGCCCGGTCCTCGTCGCGGTCGCCGTCGTCTTCTTCGGCGCGTCGGGCGGGCTCGTCCTGGGGAGCGTCGCGCTCGTGGCGTGCGCTGTCGCCATCGGCTACGCCGGGGGCCTGCGGCACCGGTGACAAGGCGCGACCCCAAGCCCCGGAAGTGAATCGGGGCGGACGGTCAGGCCGCGTCCACCAGACCCGGGAGTTCCGCCGCGAGCCCTGCGGGGTCGAGCGGGGTCCGCGTCGCCTCGCCGAACCGGTCCACGGCCACGGCGTCGAAGCGCTCGGGTTCCGCGCCCTTCGCGGGGTGGTGCTCGATCACCGCGCAGTGCGCGCCCCACGCCTTCTCGACAGCGTCCGCCACGTCGGCCGCGGCGTCGACGATCGACATGCCCTGGTCGTCGGCCGCTTCGGTGAGGACGCACCGGTGCGCGCGGGTCTCGGGGTCCTCCCAGAGCCGGGCCCGGCGGGTCGCGTACGCGCCGTCCGGGGTCTCGTAGACCAGCACGGTGTCCTCGATCGGGTTCCAGGTCATGACGGCCGCTCCTGTGCTCGCTGGTCGAGGATCCGGTTCAGGGCCGCGGCGCACAGCGCCTTGGCGTAGCCGAGGTCGTCCACGACGGGATCGAGCGCGGCCATGATCATGATGACGCGCTGCTCGGTGCCGGCGTCGGCGAGCTTCGGCTCCAGGCCGGCGATGACGTCGTCGAGTTCGCGGTTGGCCCGCGCGTGGGCGCGGTCCATGTGGGCTTGGAGGCCCGGTGGCAGTTCGGCCAAGGCGTCGTGTCCTCTCTCGATGCCGCAGGGGGCGAGCCTGATCATTCTGCGGCACGGCTCCCCGCCGGGCAAGTGCTTCCGCCGAGACCTCCCGCCATTGCGACCGCGCCGCCCGTCATGGCGTTCCCGCAAGGACCTCCCGCCCGCCGACCTCGTGCACCCACGCCCGCCACCGCTCCATCGGCCAGCCGCGCTCGACCACGAGCGGCAGGTACGTGGCGACGCTGAGCGTCGCGTACAGGAGGTCCGCGACCCGCGCGGGGTCGGCGTCCGGCCGCGCCCCGGGCAGCGGGAGCAGCCGTTCAGCGAGCGCGACGCTGAAGCGGTGGCGCTGGCCGTGGAGCTCCTTCAGCAGCTCGGCCACCTCGGGGTCGGCCGCGGCCGACTCGATGACCGCGAAGACCGGGGCCACCTGCTCGGTCGCCTGCGCGACGTGGAGGACCGTCTGGTCCCAGGCCGCCGCCGCGGTCGCCTCGCCCGCCAGCCCGAGCGCCCAGTCCCGTTCGAGGAGCGGCAGCGGCTCCCCGCCCGCGATCGCGCTGTCGTGGACGGCGGCGAGCACGCCGACCTTCGAGGCGTACGCCGAGTAGATCGTCTGGACCGCGACGCCCGCGGCGTCCGCGACGGCGCCGACCGTGGTCCCGGTGTACCCGTCCCGCAGGAACAGGGCGGTCGCGGCCTCGACGATCTGGGTGCGCGCGGCCTCGTTGCGCGGCCGTCCCCGGCGCTTGGCGGACATGGTGCTCCTCACTGTCGATTGCGCCCACGACATTATCAAGTTAAATTCCAGAATGACGTTCTTGTAATTATGTTCTGATAAATCGCCACCACTGGAGGCCCCCGTGAACGACGCCGAGACCCGAGACCGCACCGCCGCCCCGCGCGTCGCCGCCGGATGGCTCGCGGCCCTCGCCGCCCCGGGCGCCTTCGGCCTGACCGGCCCGACGATCGTGCTCCCGCAGATCGCCGACGGGCTCGGCGTCGACGTCGCCACCGCCACCTGGCTCGCCACCGTCAACGGCCTGGGCGTCGCAATCGGCGCGCCCCTCGCGGCGGCGCTCATCGCCGGCCGCGGCGTGCGCTTCACCCTGATCCTCAACGCGCTCTTGATGACCGCCGGAACACTGCTCGTGGCCGTCGCGCCCGGCCTCGAAACCGCCCTCGCCGGACGCGCCCTCCAGGCCCTCGGCAGCGCCGGACTCATCGCCGTCGCCATGAACCTCGCAGGGACGGCCGGGCGCATGGGCCTCATCGCCGCGTCCCTCGCCACCGTCGCCTCCGTGGGCGCCCTCGTCGGCTCCCTCGCCACCGACTGGATCTCCTGGCGCGTCGCCCTCATGCTCCCCGCGCTCGCCCTGATCGGGCTGATCGGCGTCCTCGGCACCTCCGGCCCGGCCCGCGGCCCGGCGCGGCCCTTCGACGTCCCGGGCCTGCTTTACGTCCTCGCGCTGGGCACCGCCCTCACGTTCCTCCCCAGCCGCCCGCTGCCCTCGCTCATCGCCGCCGCGGTCCTCGCGGTCCTGCTCGCCCTCCACGTGCGCCGCAGGCCCGAGGGCTTCCTCCCGCACTCGCTGCTGCGCGACCGCCGCTTCACCGTCTACTGTGGACTCATCCTCGTCCTCGGCACGAGCTACTTCGCGCTGCTCTACGTGGTGCCCAGCCGCCTGGACCACGGCACCGCCTGGAACGCGGGCACGATCGGCCTGGCGGCCATGGCGGTCCAGCTCGTCGCCGCCGCGCTCGCGTTCGGCCTCGCCGCCACCGCATCCCGGCTCGGCCGCGCCGCCACCGTGGGCGTACTCATCGCGTTCGGCGCCGCCGCCCCGCTCCTGGCGTTCGCGGCGGGGCCGACGCCCGCGCTCGCGGCCCTCGGCGCCGCGCTCATCGCCGCCGCGGGCGGCCAGGGCATCCTCATCGCCTTCGCCACCGCCCGGACCGACCCGCGCGACACGCCGCTCGCCATCGGGCTGTTCAACCTCTGCTACCAGCTCGGCGGCGCCTTCGGCCCCGCACTGCTGCCACTGCTCACCTGATCCGCGCGTTCCGTTCAAGACCGGCGGGCCCGAGACCGGTACGGTCGGCTCCGACCGGCCCGCCGACCCGAGAGGACCCGCATGACCTCCGCAACGCCCACCGAGACCGTCCAGCGCCTCTTCCCCCTGCTCGCGGCGGGGAAGACCGCCGAAGCCGCGGCGCTGTTCGCCGCGACGGTCGACTTCTCGATCCCGCACCCGCCCGGTATCCCCTGGGTGCCCGAGGTCGACTCCGCCGCGGGGATGCGCACGTTCTTCGAGCTCCTCGGCGAGCACGTGCGGGCCAAGGAATTCGACGTCCGCCAGGTCGTGGCCGAGGGCGACGACGTGGTCATGTTCGGCCGCATGCGATCCGAGGTTCGGAGGACCGGCCGCGACATCGACACCGCGTTCGCGCTCCACACCACCGTCCAGGACGGCCGCATCACCCGCTACCACCTCTACGAGGACACCCGCGCCGTCGCCGAGGCGTACTTCACCGACTGAATCCGGCGCTCCGAGCCCATTTGCCGTTGTCGGAAACCGAGAAAATCACCGGCGAAACCGGACACCACCGCAGCCGGCGTTGTAGCAGCCCTACAGGAAACACGCGAAACCAGGAGCGGACCGGTTGCGCATGGACTCGATACTGCCCCCATGACCACCGCACTCGACACCCGCGCCCCGCTCCTGCGGCGCCGTCCCGAAGCCCTCGGCGGCCCGCTCGCGGCCGTCCTGCTCGCCGTCGCCCTCCTGCTGACCGGCTCTCCCGTCGCGATGATCCCGTACCTCCTCGCCATGGCGGTCGCGATCGCCACGGCGATGATCTCGGGCAGCGCCGTGGTCAGGACCCTGTCCTGGCTGGTGTTCCTGGCGGCCTGGATCGCCGGCCTCGTCGTCTACCTCGACCACGCGATGCAGGCGGACCGCACCGGCTGGACCGTGCCGCTCGCCGAAAGCCTGGTCTGGGTCTGGCTCGCGACGCCCGCGGTGCTCTTCCTGCTCGTCTGCTGGAAGTCGCCGCGCCCGCGGTTCGACACCGTCCTCATCGAGGTGATCCTGCTGCTCATCATCGGGACCCTGTTGGGGGCGAAGACCCCCGGCTACATCGAGGGCGCCCCCGAACCCGGCACCGTCCCCGTCGAGGCGATCCTGATCCACCTGGGCGCCGCGGCGTACTTCGGCTTCGCGGCCTGGCTGGTGCCGACGCGTCGGATCTTCTACGGCTCGGTCGCCCTGACGGGGATCGTCATCGCCGCCGCGGTGCTCTTCACCGGCGACAGGCTGACGAACCACACCTTGTTCCCGGCGCTGGCGCTGGGGATCCCGCTCATCGGCCTGCTGCTCCAGATCACCGAATGGCTCCGCCGCCGGAGCCGTCCCGGCCGCGGGCGAACATGACCATGTCGACTCGCCGGCCTGGTCCAACCATGCCGCACCGGCGGGGCGCGGCGCCGATAGAGTCCGCTCCGAGAGGGGTGGGACATGGACGAGTCGACCGATGCGGCGATCGCCGCGGGGTTCCGGCCGGTGCTGGCGCTCGTGGAGGAGTGCGAGCGGCTGGGGGAGCTGCTGGACCGGCTGGAGCACGCGACTGATCCGGCGGAGCTGGCGGAGCGGGACGCGGCCGGGGAGCGGTTCGCGTTCCTCAACGAGGAGATCTGCCGCGCCACTGCCAAGGCCCTCAAGGAGATCGGCCTGTGGCACGGCGCGGCGATGATCGACGCGGGGCTCGCGATCCCGAACGAGGTCTGGGAGGACCTGGTCGAGCAGTACCCGCCGTATCCGCCGGCCGCGCCCGTCATCGAACTCGAGCCGCGCCGGTCTTGGAGGGCCTGACCCGGTTCCAGAGCCGCGACGCTCAGAGCCGTCGCGTCTCCGGCAGGTCGATGACCCCTGCGGCGCCCAGCACGACGGCCGCGAGGATCGCCGCCGCGAGCAGGATCCCGGTCGTCCGTCCGACGGGGTGGCCGAGGTTGAGCGTCCACTGGGAGCCGCCGACGCGCTGGTGGACGAGGACCGCCGGGTCGTCGCCGTTGGCGTAGACGAGGCCGCCGAGGTGCCAGTGCCGGTCGTCGTCGCGCTGGACCAGGCCGGTGTCCTCGTCCTCCTCGTCGGGCGCCGCAGGGAGGCGGTGCCCGCCGGTGCCCACGCGCAGCTCGAACCGCACGGCGAAGACCGCGGCGACGACGAGCGGCGTGAAGACCGCGACCGTGGTGAGGACGGTCGCCGGCAGGATCTCCCACAGCCGCAAGGCGATCCCCGCGAGCGTCAGGTTCGCGCAGACGGCGGTGACGAGGCCGAGGTGCACCAGGGCCTGGAGGTAGGCCCGGTAGCGGCGCGCGGTGGCCGCGGGGCGCGCGGCGTCGATGTCCGGGCGTGAGCGCACGATCGCGACGAGCACGAGCCAGGTCGCGGCGGTGAGCGCGACCTGGGCGAGGACGGGGTTGGCGGCGGTCCAGAAGCCGGTGGGCACGCGCGGGCCGCCGTCCATCGTCGCCCCGTCCATGCCCGGCAGGGAATCCGGGAGCGACCCCGCCCGCAGGAGTCCGATCGCGACAGTGGCCGCGACGACCGCGAGCGCGGGGGCGAGACCGGTCCACGGGACGCGGACCGGATCGGTGCGGAACGTCAGGTCGGCGATGACGCCCTGCCGGGTCCCGGCGTACCAGTCGCCGTCCGCTTTCGCGGCGCGCACGGCGCGCCCCGCGAGCGCGTAGACGGCGAGGTCGGCCGCGACGAGGACGGTCGCGCCCGTGCCCAGTGCGGCGACCGGATCGGTGAAGCGCCCCGCCAGGAACGTCAGTGCGGCGAGCCCGATACCGAGGACGATCACGTTGCGGCCGTAGCGGTCGCGGATAGCCGTGAGGGCGGGGTCGGCGGCCCGGTCGGGCGGGACGGCGACGCCGAAGACGTACCGGGCCCGGGTGAGGGCCGGGACGGCCCACCAGGCGGTGGTGACCGTCGCGAAGAGGGCGAGCAGCAGGGCGGTGTCGGCGAGGTTCACGTGAGGCTCCGATCGGAGACGACGGGGTCGGAGGTGGACTGGTCGGGTGCGGCGCGTTCTGAGGCGGCACGGCCAGGGGTGGCGCGGCCAGAGGCGGCATGACCGGATGCGGCACGTTCGGAGGCGGTGCCCTCGGAGGCATTGCGGCCGAACGAGTTGAGTACACGGCCCGAGCGGTGCAGGACCTCGTCGGCGTCGAGGCCGTGGGCGACGGCCTCGGCCAGCAGGATGCGCAGGCGCTCCTCCCAGGCGTCGGCCATGCCGGGTTCGGGCGGGCCCGACCGCGGGTCGCGGCGCACGACCGCGCCGCTCTTGCGGTTGACCCGGATGAACCCCTCGCGCCGGAGCAGGTCGTACGCCTTGCTGACGGTGTGGAAGTTGATCGCGAGGTCGCCGCCGAGCTGCCGCGTCGAGGGCAGCGGGTCCTCGGCGGTGAGGTCGCCTTCGGCGATGGCCGTGACGATCTGGTCCCGGATCTGCTGGTAGATCGGGACCTCGCTGTCAACGTCGAGCGTCATTCGCATGCCGTCATTCTATCTGATATACATGAGCTATAACAGATACATAAGCCATTCGAAGCAGACCAATCTCAGAAGACCAGACCAAGAAGATCGGAGCACCGGCATGCACCCGCCCCACCGCCTCGAGATCCGGGGACTCACCAAGCGCTTCGGCCCCGTCGCCGCCGTCACCGACGCGACCTTCGCGGTCGAACCCGGCCGCGTTACGGGCTTTCTGGGCCCCAACGGCTCCGGCAAGACCACCACCCTGCGGATGCTGCTCGGCCTGGTCCGGCCCGACGCCGGAGACGCCCGCATAGGCGGCCGCGCCTACCGCGACCTGCCTGACCCCGCCCGCACCGTCGGCGCCGCCCTGGAGGCCAAGGGCCTCCATCCCGCCCGCACCGGCCGCGACCACCTGCGCGTCTACGCCGCCTTCATCGGCTGCCCCGACTCGCGGATCGACGAGGTCCTGGCCCTCACCGGCATCGCCGACGCCGCCCACCGCCGCGCCGGCGGCTACTCCACCGGCATGCGCCAGCGCCTCAACCTCGCCACCGCGCTGCTCGGAGACCCGCCCGTGCTCGTCCTCGACGAGCCCACGAACGGCCTCGACCCCGCCGGCATCGCCTGGCTGCGCGGCCTCCTGCGCGACCTCGCCGCCGAGGGCCGCACCGTCCTGGTCGCCAGCCACGTCCTGTCCGAGGCCGAGCGGCTGGTGGACGACGTCGCGGTCATGCACCGCGGCCGCATCGCCGCCACCGGCCCCCTCGCCGACTTCACCCGCCAAGGCGCCCTTGAGGACGCCTTCCTCGACCTGACCGGAGCGACCGCATGAACCTCGTCCGCGCCGAACTGCGCCGCCTGCTCACCACCCCGCTGTGGAAGTGGGGCCCGGCCGCCGCGCTCCTCTCGGGCGGCGGGCTCACCGCCCTCTGCGTCCTCATCGGACCCGAGCACTTCGACCCGCCCATGCCGGGCGTCGCCACCGACGCCGGCGCCCGCCTGGTGCTCAGCATGATCGGACTCACGGTCCTGGTCCCGGCCCTGTTCGGGGCGCTCGCCGTGACCTCGGAGTACCGGCACGGGACGATCGCCTACACGTTCCTGTTCGCACCCCGCCGCCACCGGGTGCTCGCCGCCAAGCTCGCGGCGTACGCCCTCGCGGGCGCGGTCTACGGAACGCTGGTCGCGCTCGCGGCGGCCGCGGGCCTGTACGGGACGGCGGCGCTCAAGGGCGTCGAGGTCGGCATCGGGGCCGGGACCGCGGCCGGGCTCCTGACCGGGCTCGCCGCGGCGATGGCCGCCTACACGGTCATCGGCGTCGGTGTCGGTGCGCTGCTGCGCAACCAGACCGCGACCCTGCTGGTCCTCGGCGCCTACCTGTACATGGTGGAGCACGTGCTCGCGATCATCCCCGGGTTCAGCCTCGCGTACCCGTTCCTGCCCGGCGGCGCGACCGCGGCGCTCACCGAGTCGAGCCTGATGAGCGCGGCCGCCGTCGAGGTGACCGGGAGGGCGACCGCGCTCCTGCCCCCGCTCCTCGGCGCGGCGGTGCTCCTCGCGTACGCGCTGGCCGCTGCGGCCGCGGCGGTCCTGGCCCCGATGCGGCGCGACGTCGCCTGAACCGTCCGCAGGCGAGCGTGCGGCCCCGTTCCGGGCCGTCGGAGCGGTCCGCTGATACCGGATAGGCTCGGTACCGTGGCCGCTCCCGAACCGTCATCGCCCGCACCGGATCTGCCGCTGCTCGACGAGCACCGGATCGCCATCGACGCGCCGCGCGACCGGGTCTGGGCCGGGCTGTGCCGGTGGTCCGACACGCTCGGTATCGGGGACCGGCACCCGCTGGGCCTCCTGCTCGGCACGCAGCCGCGGCGAGGGTTCGAACGGGTCGAGCTGGTCCCGGAACGGGTCCTCGGATTCGCAGGGCGGCACCGGTTCTCGCGGTACCGGTTGACGTTCGAACTGGCCGAGATCACGCCGGTGCGGACCCAGGTGACCGCGCGCAGCAACGCCGAATTCCCCCGGCTGCGCGGGCGCGCCTACCACGCCCTCGTCGTCGGATCGGGCGCCCACGTCGTCTCGGTGAGGCGGATGCTGAACAGCATCCGCCGCGAGTCCCTCAAGGACTGATCCACGCCGGCCGAGCGTGTCCGGCAGCCGTCTTCCGGCACCTCATCGGATTCGCGTGTGCGCGAATCCGGACTGCTCAACCTCGGGTGGTGTGTGAGACTCGAAGGCGTGCTTCGCTTGACGGTGTCGACCCGGGACGTATCCCAGGTGCGGATGGCGTTCTCCCCGCTCTGGGAGGTCGTCGCGAGCCTGCGAGCGCTCCACGCGCCCGCATCGCATGCGGTGCACCTCCCGTGGGTCAAACGGGCCCGGCGGCAGATCCGCGAAGCAGCCCTCGACCTCGAACCGCTCACCGCGCTGGCGTGCGCGCATCCGCACCGGCTGCCCGGGTTCCTGGCTCCCACGCCCACGACACCGACCCCCGACCTGCGAACCGAGCTCGCGGACCTCCGCGACTCCGCCACACTCGACCCTGCCGCCCTCGACCCCGCCGCTCTCGACCTTGCCGCAGCTGACTCTGCGGGCCTCAACACCCTCGATCTCGACGAACCTCCGTTCGCCGATTCGACCGCGCCGATCGTCCGCGAGCTGCGGTCCGACCCGGCCGCAGGGCTGGCCCGGATCTGCCGGACCATCGAGCGGTACTGGGCGCTCGTCCTCGAACCGCACTGGCCGCGGATGCGGAGCCTGCTGGAAGCCGACGTCCTCTACCGGGCCCGCCAGTTCGCCGACGGCGGCGCCGGCCGACTCCTGAACGGCCTCGACGCCACCGTCGCATGGGAGGACGGGGTGCTCACGATCGAGCACGGCGGCGTCAGCGACGAGCGCCGCCTCGACGGGCGCGGCCTCGTCCTCGTGCCCTCGGTGTTCGTCTGGCCGCGGGTCGCCACGAAGACCGATCGGCGCTGGCAGCCCGTCCTGCGCTACCCGGCGCGCGGCGTCGGCACGCTCTGGGAGCGGGGGAGTGCGACCACCCTCCACGCGCTCGCGGCCGTGATCGGCAGGTCCCGCGCCCGGCTGCTCGCCGAGCTCTCGGCACCGGTCTCCACCACCGACCTCGCCGCCCGCACCGGCATGTCCCCGGCGGGCGTCTCCGCGCACCTCACCGCACTGCGCGACGCGGGCCTGGTCACCGCCACCAGGATCGGCCGCTCCGTGCTGTACGTGCGGACCACCCTCGGCGACGACCTCCTCCCACCGGACGCGACGGGACGCTGAAGGCGTCGGAACACCACGAGGATTCGCCCAGGAGCGAATCCGTCGCGCGGGCCGCCCTACCCCGCGAAGCTGAGGCCATGATTCGCGACGACCGCCAACACGTCAGCACTCCCGCGGCCACGGTCGCCCTCGGCGACCGGCGGGTCCGCCGCATCGGGCTCGGGGCGATGCACCTGTCCGGCGACACTCCCTGGGAGGCCCCGCCCGATCGCGCCAAGGCGATCGCCCTGCTGCGGCGCGCCGTCGCGGCCGGGGTCGAGCTGATCGACACCGCCGACAGCTACGGGCTCGGGCACAACGAGGAGCTGATCGCCGAAGCGCTGCATCCGTACCCGCGCGAACTGCTCGTCGCCACCAAGGCCGGGCAGTCGCGCCCCGGCGGCGCCTGGGTCCCGCTCGGGCGCCCGGAGTATCTGAAGCAGCAGGTCGAACTGAGCCTGCGGCGGCTGCGCGTCGACCGGCTCGACCTCTTCCAGCTCCACAGGATCGACCCGAAGGTGCCGTTCGAGGACCAGATCGGGGCCCTCAACGAACTCGCCGAGCAGGGGAAGGTCGCGATGGTCGGCCTCTCGCAGGTCACGGTCGAACAGCTCGCCGCCGCCCGCGAACTCGTCGACGTGGTGTCGGTGCAGAACAAGTACTCGATCTCGGACCGCCGCGACGACGCCGTGGTCGCCGCCTGCGAAGCGGCCTCGATCGCGTTCCTGCCGTGGCGGCCCCTCGCGATCGCGCCGGGCGACGCACCCCGGCTGGACGCCGTCGCGGCCGACCTCGGCGCGACCAGGCACGAGGTCGCGCTGGCCTGGCTCCTGCACCGCTCACCGGCGGTGCTCCCGATTCCCGGCACCGTCGATCCCGGGCACCTGCTCGCGAACGTGCGCTCGGCCGCGATCACCCTCACCGCCGACCATCTGCGCTCGCTCGCATGACCGCGGCAGGCCGCCCGACCAGCTGATGCAACCAAAGGTTGCAATTGAGCGGGGAGTGTGGCAGGGTTATGTGCAACCAAAGGTTGCATATTTTCGGAGGTTGCGATGTTCGATACGCAGAGCCGTTCACGAGTGGCGATCGCCCTTGGCGCGCTGTTCACGGGGACGCTGGTGATGGGATGCGCCGAGATGCTCGTCATGGGCATGCTCGATTTGATGGCCGCGGACCTCGCCGTCCCGGTCTCGGCAGTGGGTGCGCTGGTGACGGCGAACGCCCTCGGGATCGCCGTCGGCGGCCCGCTGCTGACGTTCCTGACCGCGCGCCTCGACCGGCGCCCAGTGCTGCTGGCCGCGCTCGCGGCCTTCACCGCGCTCAACCTGCTCCCCGCCCTCGGCGCCGGCCTGGAGGCGTTCATCGCCGCCAGGCTCGCGATCGGCGCGGTCGAGGGGCTGTTCATCGCCGCCGCCATCACCACCGCGACCTCGATCGTGCCCCGGGACCGGGCCGGCCGGGCGATGGCGGTCGTGATCTCCGGCTTCGCCGTCTCCGGCGCGGTCGGCATGCCCCTGGGCCGGCTCCTCGGCGAGGCCGTCGGCTGGCGCGTGTCGTTCCTCGCCGTCGTCCTGGCCGCCGCCGCCGTGCTCCTGACCGCCTGGATCCTGGTGCCCCGGGTGCCGGCCGAGAGCGGGGTCGGGATGCTCGGCCAGCTCCGGTTCGCGCTCGCCCCGAGCGTCCTGGCGGTGCTCGCGGTCGGCGTGCTGCTGTTCGCGGGCGTCTCGGCGACGCTGACCTACCTCGTCCCGTTCCTGGAAGGCACCGCCGGGATCTCCGGACCCTGGATCGGGGCATGCCTGATGGGCTACGGCATCGCCGCCGCGGTCGGGTCGCTCGGCGGCGGCAGGTTCGCCGACACCGGCGCCGCACGCGCCCTGGCCGTCGGCGCCGTCGGCGTCGCGGCGGCGCTCGTGGCGATGGTCCTGTGGGGAGCGAACCCGCTCGCCGCCGTGCTCGCGGTGCTCGCGCTCGCCATGTGCAGCGCGGGCGTCACCAGCCCCTGGCAGCACCGCGTCGAACACCTCGCCGGCCCCGGCGCGATCCTCGCCGCCTCCCTCCCCGCGTCCGCCGCGAACCTCGGCGACGCCATCGGCGCCTTCACCGGCGGGCGCGCGATCGACACCGCCGGCGTCCCCGCGGCGATCATCGCGGGCGCGGTCCTCGCCGCCGTCGCCATCGCCGCCGCGATCGCCAGCCGCACCCTGCGCCCCGCGCACGCTGCGGCCGCGGCCGCGGCCGCGGCCGCGGCCGCAGCCCCGGCCCCGGAACCCGAACCCGCCACCGTCCGCTGACGTCCGACGAACAGGACGCACAGCGGTCTAGACAGGACTGAAGACAACCACGAGGAGGACCGTCCGATGCATCTCGAGAACGCACCCGAACCCGCCGTCACCGACCGCGCCGCCTTCGAAGCGCGCCTGGCCGAACTGCGCGTCCAGGAAAAGGCCCACACCCGGGCCGGCGACCGGCTCGCCGCCGCCAGGCGGCGCCTGCCGGTGGTCGAAGTCGACGCCCGGACCCCGGTGACCGGCCCAGACGGCCCGGTCCCGCTGATCGACACGTTCGAAGGCCGCAGCCAGCTCATCACCTACTACTTCATGTGGCACCCCGGCCATCCCGCGGCCGAGCAGTGCGAGGGCTGCACCTGGAACAACACCCAGGTGGACGAGCTGTCCTACGTCCACTCCAGGGACATCACGTACGCCGTGTTCTGCCAGGGCCCGTACGAGGAGAGCAAGCGGTACCACGAGTTCATGGGCTGGAAGATGCCCTGGTACTCCGCGCAGCCCTCGCTCGATACCCTTCTGGAGGGACGGCGCATCGGGTCGATGCACGTGGTCTGCTACCTCCAGCGCGACGGCCGCGTCTACGAGACCTACTGGACCACCTCGCGCGGCGTCGAGGCGGTCGACATCAACTACCGGCTCATGGACCTCACCGTCTACGGCCGGCAGGAGCCCTGGGAGGATTCACCCGAAGGCTGGCCGCAGACCCACGGGCCCACCCCCGAGACCCCGGACGTCCACCCGTTCCGCTCCGACGGGCGCCCCATCGCCCATTGGTCGCGCATCCGCGCCGGACGCTCCGACGACCTCACCACCTGAGCCCCGAGCGGGCGGGAAGCGAAGGACATGACCGACCGGACCGCGCCGCTGCGCAACCGCAGGTTCCTCACCGTCATCGGCGGTGAGGGACTGTCGATGACCGGGGACGCGGCGTTCGCGGTCTCGCTCGCCTGGCTGGTGCTCCAGTCGACCGGATCGGCCGGAGCCCTCACCGGCGTGCTCCTGGCGCAGACCCTCCCCAGAGGCGCGCTGCTGCTCATCGGCGGCTCCGTCACCGACCGCCTCAGCCCGCGGACGGTGATGATCGCCTGCCACCTCCTGCGCGCGGCGGCCGCGGCCGCCGTCGCCGGGCTGGTGCTCGCCGAGAGCTGGGAACTGTGGCACCTGTACGCGCTCGCGGTGGTCATGGGGGTCGCGGGCGCGTTCTTCACTCCCGCAGCGGAATCGGTGGTCCCGCAGCTCATCCCGCCCGCCCACTACGCCCGCGGCAACGCGATCCAGAGCGTCACCGAGCAGGTGTCCTTCCTGGTCGGCCCCCTCGCCGGCGGCCTCCTCACCACCGCGTACGGCGCGGGGATCGCGATCGGCGCCAACGCCGTCACCTTCGCCGCCGCGGCCCTGACCTGCCTGGCCATCCCCGGTCACCAGGACGAGCCCACCGCGCCGGCCTCCCTGCTCCGACACCTCACCGAGGGGCTGCGGTACGCGTGGAAGTCGCCCAGCATGCGCGTGGTCCTCCTGGTCGTCTCGGCCGCGACCCTGAGCTACTCCGGCCTCTTCGCCATCGGCCTGCCCGTCCTCGCCCGGTCCCTCGGCGACAGTGCGCTCGGGCTCTCGATCCTGATCTCCGCGTGGGGCGCCGGCCAACTCATCGGCGCACTCGCCGCCGCCGTCACCGGCCTCCCCAGACGGTGGGGAGTGCTCATCATCGGCATGACCCTCGCCGAGGGCGCCGTCTTCATCCTCCTGGGCCAGGTCGGCGGCATCTGGTGGGCCGCATCGCTTCTGCTCGTGCTCGGCATCGGCGTCGCCTACAGCTCCGACGTCGCCCTGCCCACCTTCATCCAGACGACCACCCCGCACCACCTGCTCGCCCGGGTCAACTCCATCCTCGCGTTCACCCGCACCGTCTTCGAACCCCTCTCGATCGCGATGCTCGGCCTCGTCCTGCAGCACTCGATCCCCTGGGGCTTCGCGGCGGCGGCCCTCCCCGTCCTCCTCGTTGGAGCCCTCCTCCTCACCGGCCCGAACGCCCGCGCCCTCTCCACCACCGGTGCCGATCAGCGCCGAGCATCCGCGGAGAGCGCGGCGGTCTGAGCATTCGAGAAGGGAGCCCGGCGAAGACCAAGCGGCAGCGGACGGCATCCCGCGTCGCGTCCCGGGGGAGGCGGCGAGCATGATTCGCAGGTGATCACGATCAGACCCGTACGTTCGAGCGACGCCGCCGCGATCGCCGCACTGAGGCTCGCGAACCGGGAGTACCTGACCCCCTGGGAGCCGGCGCGCTCGGACGAGCAATTCACCGAGGAGGGCGTCGCCGGCACCCTCGCCACCGCGATCGCCGACGCCCAGGCCGGGACCGGGCGCTCCCACGTCATCCTCGACGGCGAGCGGATCGTCGGCCAGATGATGCTCAACTCGGTCATCCGGGGCGCGTTCCAGTCGTGCAGCCTCGGCTACTGGGTGGCCGAGTCCGAGGCCGGGCGCGGCGTGGCGACCGAGGCGGTCCGGCTCGCGAAGGCGGTCGCCTTCGGCGAACTCGGACTGCACCGCGTCCAGGGCGAGACCCTGGCCCACAACCTCGGCTCGCAGAAGGTGCTGGAGCGCAACGGCTTCGTACGCTACGGCCTGGCCCCCCAGTACCTGAAGATCGCGGACCGCTGGCAGGACCACGTGCTGTACCAGGCCCTCAATCCCGACATGGCGTGACCGGGGGAGCGGGTCCTCAGGCGCGGCGGCCCGGGGCCGGTGCGAGGAGCGTTCGGTAAGTCGGGGCCCCGGCCGCGAAGGGGCCCGGAATCGTCTCGCCGCGCGGGAGGCCCGTGAAGTCCCTGCTCAGGTCCAGATCGGAGCCGTCGGGATCGGTGTAGCCCATCTCGGCGTGGTAGCTCGTGCCGAGGCGCGCGGTCGTCACCGTGGCGACGGTCGCGACGGCGCCGGCCGTCTCGACCCGGACCGTGCCGGCCGCGGCGTCGACCACCTCGACACGCACCGGTGACGTGGCCGCGACACGGGGCTCGGGCTCCGCGCGGAACGGCTCGGCGCCCTCCGCGTACAGGTTGCCCTCGGCCCGGACGGGCAGGCGCGGCCCGGCCAGCGCGCTGCCGTCCCCATCGCTCGGGTACTCCTCCGGCGTCGGGTACGCGTCGTACTGCGACGTGCCCACGGGGGTCGGCACGAAGGTGGCCTGGCCGGGCACGCCGTCGATGTCGATGGCGCCGTTCCAGAAGCTCGCGAGGGCCGGCTCCGCCTGCGACTCGGACCGTTCGCCGTCGCCGACGAAGACGTTGTTGAAGAACCGGTCGTCGCCGCCGAGGATGTTCGAGACGCCGTAGACGGCCGTGGAGTGCGGCAGGTGGTACGGGGTGTACCGCTGGTGCTCGGTGCAGTTCGCGATGCGGCCCGCGAAGTAGTTGTGCACGTAGGCGCCGCCGGAGGACATGTCCTTGACCGCCCACGGCGACAGGAACAGGTTCGCGTCCACCAGGTACGGGCCGTGGCAGACCTCGACCATGAAGTCCTCGGCGGTGGAGGCGTAGAAGACGTTGCGCCGCACCAGGGTCCCTTGGGCCTGCCAGTCGAGCCACAGGGCCCGGTGCGTGTGGTGGATGGTGTTCCCGCTGATGACGGTGTCGATGGCGGCGTGCAGTTTGATGCCCGCGACCTCGGCGCCGTGCCACTGGCGCTTCACGTGGATGCCGGAGATGTGGTTGTCGGCGATGGTCGAGAACGCCGCGCCGAGGTGGCCGACGATCCCGGCCTGCTCGCAGTCCCGGATCCGGTTGCGGCGCACCGTGTGGGAGCCGACGTGGTCCCGGTGCCAGGGGTGCGGTTCGCCGGCGTCGGGACCGCGCAGCGCGAGGGCCCGCTGGATCACCTCGCGTTCGCGCTGCGTGCCTCCCTTGGCCTTGGGACCCGCGGCGGCCTCGTTCTGCCCGGTGACGGCCTCCTTGCCCAGGGAGATCCCGACGTTCTTCGAGTCGGTGATCGTGTTGTCCTCGATCACCCAGCCCTTGGACCAGTGCGGGCCGATCAGGCCCTCTTGGAGGGCGGTGGGCGGCGCCCACTGCGTGGCGGCCTTCGTCAGGGTGAAGCCGCGAACCGTGATGTGGTCGATCCCGGTGGCCTCGGGCCAGAACACGAACTTGCGGGCGTTGACCTCGATCTCGTGGTCGGCCGGGTCGGCGCCGCCGAAGTTGGCCCAGATCGTCGTGGCGTCGTCGCCCGCCTCGCAGTACCAGGTCAGCAGGGAGCCCTCGGGGTCGAACGAGTCCTCGGTGACCACGGGACGCTCGACGCCGCCGAGGGTCAGCGACTCGTACATGGACTTGCCGTCGAGGTACACCTCGCCGGTGTGCCAGGTGTTGACCTGGTCGAAGAACCAGTCCCCGCCGATGCGCTCGGTGTACGGGTTGCGGTCCCCGAACACGGCGTTCGGCACCGTCGCCACCCAGACCCCCGCGGAGTGCGGACGCCAGTCGCCGACCGGTTCGGCGCCGGTGATCGTGACCGCCTCGTAGAGGCCGTCCGCATCAGGCGCGGCCTGGTACGTGATCGGCGCGTCGGCCGTACCGCCGCGGGGCGGGTTCACCCACTCCCGGTACACGCCCTCGTGCACGAGAACGCTGTCACCCGGCCGCGCCAGCGCCGCGGCCGCACCGATGCTGAGCAGGGGGTCCTCGGCGGTGCCGGCTGCGCTATCGGACCCGGACTTCGCGACGTGTAGCTCCACGCGGCATACCCTAGCCCTCGCCCGTACGGCTGTACGCAGCCCTCCCGCCGGTCAGTACTCGGCGTAGACCTCGATCAGGTTGCCCTCGGGGTCGCGAAGGAACAGCGTCCGGTGCCGCACCCTGAGGTGGTAGGTCGCGTTCCGGACGACGGCCACGCCCGCGTCACAGACCGTGTTCCCGCGAATCGGGCGTGCTGCGTGCGTGAGTCCCCACGGGCGCCCGTCCAACAAAGTCGGCGTCTCCTCGGTACCCTCGGATCGTCGGCGTTCGTCGGCACCCTTTTGATGACCGCCACCGGTGAACTCCCCGAACGCGAACTGACCTGACACACCAGGAGATCAGACCGTGCATCCCGGCAGCCCCGACACCGCGGCGCGCTTCGCAGCATGGCTCGCCACCCACCTCGAGCGCCACCGCCTCACCGTCGCCGACGTCGCCCGCGACCTGCGCGTCAGCCCCGGCCAGGTGCGCGGCTGGCTCGCGGCCGCAGGCGTGCAGGCCGCGCCCGAGCCCGGCGAGTTCGACCACCTCGACACGCCCGTGAAGCTCGGCGCCTGGCTGCGCGCCCGCATCGCCGACGCCGGCACCTCCGTCCGCGAACTCGCCGAGTCCACCCCCGACGTCTCCATGAGCACCGTCTACAACTGGATCAAGGGCGAGCACCTGCCGCCGCCGCCCGCAGTGGACGAGCCGGACCGCTTCGACCTGCTGCTCAGCAGCCCCGCCCTCGGCCTCGGCCTCCAGCAGCGGGTCCAACTCGACGAGATCCGGCGCCGTTTCACCGGCACCTCCCTGCACCCCGACACCGCCCCCGAATGGGACGCGCGGTCCCTTCCGGCCGCGAGCCGCGCCTTCACCGGCAGACGCCCCGCCCTGCGCCGCCTCGACCGCCTCCTCGCCGACCACGGCCGCGGCGACGCCGTCCTCGCGATCGTCACCGGCATCGGCGGCGTCGGCAAGACCGCGCTCGCCGTGCGCTGGGCGCGCTCGGCGCAGGTCCGCTCCACCTTCCCCGACGGCTGCCTCCACCTCGACCTCCAGGGCTACAGCGCCGACGCCCCGGTCGATCCCGCGACCGCCAGGCTCCGCCTGCTCTACCAGCTCGGGGCCGACCCGCACCGCCCGCCGCCGGACCCCGAAGCGCAGGCCGCCCTCTACCAGCGCATGCTCACGGGACGGCGCCTCCTCCTCGTCCTCGACAACGCCCGCGACGAGACGCAGGTGCGGCCGCTCCTCCCCGCCGACCCCGGATGCCTCACGCTCGTCACCAGCAGGGCCCGCCTCTCCGGACTCGACGTCACCAGCCCCGGCATCACCCGCCTGGACCTGGACGCGCTCACCGAGACCGAGGCCGCCGCGCTCCTCCGCGAACTCCTGGGCCGACTCGCCGCGGGACCGGCCACCGACGAGGAGGTCCGCGCCCTCGCCGACCTCTGCGGACGCCTCCCGCTCGCCCTCCAGATCGCCGCGGCCAACTACCTCACCCACCACCACCCGCAGCGCCACCCGCTGGCCGCGTACACCGCGGAACTCGCCGCGGACCGGTTGGGGGAGTTGGCGATCGACCCCGCGGACCCCGCGACCGCGGTGACACCCACCCTGGACCACTCGCTGCGCCACCTCGGCGCCGCCGCCCAGCGCGCCTACCGCCTCCTCGGCCTCCACCGCGCCCCCGACTTCGCCGAGGCGTGGGCCGCCAGCGTCATCGCCGAACCGCGCGAGCGCACCCGCGCAGTGCTCGGCGAACTCGTCCAGGCCAATCTGCTCACCCTCGACCAGCGGGGCCGCTACGCCTTCCACGACCTGCTCCGCGACCACGCCGCGGCCCTGGCGGCGCGCACCGACGATGCGCACGAGCGCCGCGCCGCGATCGGCCGCGGCCTCGACCACTGGCGCCACAGCGGATTCGCCGCCACCATGGTCGTCGAACCGAGCCGCGACCGGATCACCCTCGACCCCGCGGCCCCCGGGGCGGCACCGGAGCGGTTCGACGACTTCGACACTGCGAAGCAGTGGATCGAGGACGAGCTCGAAGGGGTCGTCGCCGCCAGCGTCCACGCCACCGAGACCGGATTCGACGCCTACGTCTGGCAGCTTGTGTGGTTCTGCGGCAACCCGCTCGGGCAGCGCGGCCAGTGGAACCGGCTGGTCGAACTCGGCGAGCTCGCCCTCCAGGCCGGCCTGCGCACCGGGCAGTCCGAAGCCGTGGCGCGCGCCCACCGGTACCTGGCCCACCCCGCGATCCTGACCGAACGGCTCCCCGAAGCCCGCACCCATCTCCAGACGGCGCTCGAGTTGCACCGCGCCGACGGGGACGGGCCGGGACGCGCCGCCGTCCTCCACAGCCTGTCCTACATCGAAGAGCGCCTGGGGAACTACGCGGCCGCGCTCGCCTGCTCCGAGGAGGCGCTCGCCGTCGACCGCGAGCGCGGCTTCCTCGGCGGCCAGGCCCGCGCCCTCAACGAGGTCGGCTGGCTCCTCGTCCACCTGGACCGGGTCGACGAGGCCCTGGCCCCGTGCCTGGAGGCGTACGCGATCTTCGAGGAACTCGGCGACCGCGGCAAGGCCGCCCACGTCGCCGACAGCCTCGGCTACCTCCGCCACCGCCTCGGCGACCACGCTGGTGCGCTCGCCGACTTCGGGCGAGCGGCCGACGAGTTCCGGGCGCTCGACCGCCCCTTCGAACTGGCCGGCACCCTCGACCGCCTCGGCGACCTCCACCGCGACGCCACGGGCCCCGACTCCGCCGCCGCCGTCTGGCAGGAGGCCCTGGACCTCTACACCGACCTCGGCCACGGGAACGCCGAGGAGGTCCGGGCCAAGCTCCGCGGTCTCGAACGGCCGGACCCGACCGGACCCGACCCCGACTGACCGCCGCGGCACGCTGCCCGCTTCCCGCCGCCTCCCGAAGCACGCCCGATCCACGCGATTCCAACCCATCCCAACGAAAGCTCGTCACTCGGCGTACATCGACGGAGAGTGGACTTTCGACTCCACGATGTGGAGCGATCCCCGAATCCCGTCGAGCCCCCTGGAGCGCCGATGGTCAACGTCACCCCCGACGCTCTCGAAGAAGCGGGGTCCGTCCACCTCAAGTCGCTCGCCGACGAGTACGACGAACTCCTCGAAGGCGTGGCACTCGCGACCGAACACCGTGACCAGGCGTTCTTCAGCGCGGGAAAGCCCGCGGCCGAGAACCGGTCGACCCCGGCGCACCCCAGTGCCACGACTTCGGCCCAGCAGAGCGGCGCGCTGATGTTCGCCTTCGACGAGGCGTACGACATGTTCTACACCGTCGCCTTCCACACCGCCGTCAACATCCGCGCCATGGGAGACGCGCTCGTCGCCATCGCCGCGGACCACCGCGTCACCAACGGCGAGGTCGAGGCGTCCTTCCAGCAGCACGAAGCCGAGGTGCGCGGTGGCGCCCACCCGGACTACACCGAGGGGGAGCGGGCCCCGCTCGACCCCGAGCACAAGGACGAGGCGTCCGAGTACTACGAGAACCAGCTTAGCGGACCGAGGTGACCCCATGTCCGGATTCCCCGACGACACGCCGCAGAAGTCCGATGTCGACCAGGGACTGGAGCAGATCCGCGACGACATGGAGCGCTTCTACATCGACCGGCGGCTCTTCGAGATCCAGCGGGAGGCGCGCGACCGCGGCGAGTACTCCCAAGGGGGACGCTGGTCCCAGGCGCTCGACCGGGCCGTGCCCGAGGAGCTCGACGAGACCGCGTGCCAGCAGATCAAGGACGACTCCGTCAGCCAGGTCACCGCCGAGTACGACTACCTGGAGAGCGTCTACGCGACCTTCTTCGATGCAGACCAGCAGGCGCAGCTCGAGCACATGATCGGCAAGTACGTCGAGTTCTACGCCGAACTCGACGCGCTCGCCTCCAGCCCGTCGATCCGGCACCTGGACGAGCTCCTCGAAGGCTGGGACGAGGCCGCCGCCGTCCCGTTCCAGGAGGAGTTCCGGGCCCCGCTCCCCGGCGCGCTGGTGCGCCACCGCGACCTCGTGGGGCACCTGCTCGCGGCCCTGGAGATGGAAGCGGCCGCGCAGGTCAAGCTCCGGCGCGCGTTCGCGGAGTTCCCCGGCGCCACCAGGTCGATCATGGGAGGCGGCGGTCAGCTGTCGCTCGCCCACTTCTCCATCGGCACCGCGATCGCCGCCCTGGTCATCCCGCCGGCGAACACCGTCCTCAGCCTCATGGGCCTCGGGGCGTCGCTGCTGGCGGAGGTCGAGCAGCGCACGACCGTCTCGTTCAAGATGGAGGAGCGGAGCAACGCCTCCTTCCTCGACCTGACCAGCGAGATGAACAAGGGCATCGAACTCATCGCCGACTCCCTCGACACCGCCCGCGAGAAGGCCGTCGAGACCCTCAGATCCTCCATGGAGTCCCTCGGGCTCGACCTCGAGCGCTACCGCACCATGCCCAACCACTACGTCCCCGGCGGCGCGCTCCTGGACTGACCGCCGGGGCTCGCGAGTGTGCGGCCCAGGAGCGCCCCTCCGGGCGTCCGTGAGATTGCGGAGTTACTCGGGCGCGTCGCCGAAGTCGTCGATGCGGAGCCGCTCCCCGCCGCGCAGGGCGGACTCGTGCGCGACGAGGCCGGGGAGCGTGTACCGCGCCGCCACCCAGGCGTTGACGGTCGGCAGGGTCCGCCCGTTGACGGCGGTCACGAAGTCGTGCACGAGCAGGTGGTGGCTGCCCATGTGCCCGTTGCCGAGTCCCTTGAACTCGACCGGGAGCGCGGAGGTGTCGTGCACGGGCGCGTGCCCGGAGATGAACGAGTCGTGCAGCGCCGGGTCGACGTTGGCGAGGACCGGGTCGTCGGCGCCGGTGGCCGAACCCGGTTCCACCAGCTCGGTCACGTCCTCCAGCTGCTTGGACCGGTCGTGCCAGAACGTGGCCCGGGAATTCTGCTCCAGGATGCCCTCGGTGCCGTAGAAGGTGAACCGGGACTCGGGGATCCAGTGGGCGAGGCCGACCCGCCGGAACTCGTTGGTGCGGAAACTGCCGCCGTCGGCGGTCTCGAACAGGGCGGTGGCGTTGGAGAAGTCGTTGTCGAACATGCTCACGGACTTGTCGAAGACGCCGTCGCCGCGCCGGTCGGGCACGCCGATGGCGCTCACGCTGACGGCGTGGGTGTCCCAGGCGCCGAGGACGCCGCCGATCGCGTGGGTCGGGTACTTCATGGGCGGGAAGCTGGCGGTGCGCTTCCAGTCGGCGCCGCCGCTGTACTGGTAGGCGGCGTAGAAGCCGTGGTCCATGTCGTGGACGTAGTCGCCCTCGGCGTAGAACAGGCGCCCGAACCCGCCTTCGGCGGCCTTCCGCCGGGCGAGCACCGTCGTGGGGTTGTACTGGCTGGTCTCGCCCATCATGTAGGTGAGGCCGGTCTCCTTGACGGCGTCGATGATCGCGCCGATCTCCTCCGCGGTGAACGCCATCGGCACTGCCGAGTAGACATGCTTGCCCGCGCGCAGCGCCCGCACCACGAGCGGTCCGTGGGTCCACCGCTGGGTGAAGATCGCAACCGCGTCCACGTCGGAGGCGAGCATCGCGTCGAAGTCGTCCTCCACGCCGGCCAGGCCGAGCTCGGCGACGAGCGTCGCGGCCCGGTCGGCGATCAGGTCGGTGACGGTGACGCGGGAGACGCCGGGGTGGGCGTCGAACAGCTTCGCGAAACCGCCGGCGAACTGCCCGGCCCCGACGATACCGATAGCGAACACGGGAACGCTCCTTCGTTGCAGGTCGATGGCCGGACGGCGCTTGCCGGGGCCGCCTTGAACGTATAAGTTCTGATCCGAGAAGTCTTCACTGATACGAGCGGGTGTTTCTTGGATACTCAGATCGCGATCCAGCCCCCGGAACTGGTCGGGTGGGCCGGGCGCCCCGTGCTCATGGACACCGCCCACCAGCACGACGACCTGGAGATCAACTTCGTCGCCGAAGGCGGCACCATGCTCTACCTCTTCGGCGGCGAGCCCGTCGAGATCGGCCCCGGGTCGGTCGCGGCCTTCTGGGCGGCCGTGCCCCACCAGCTCGTCGCGAACGCCGCCACCAGGGCGCACTGGGTGCACGTCCCGTTCGCGACCTTCCTCGGTTGGGGGCTCCCGGCCGCGCTCGTCGGCCGCCTGCTGTCCGGCGTGCCGCTCATCGCCCCGCCCGCGGCCGCAATGGCATCGGACCCGGCGAACTTCACCCAGTGGGCCCTCGACCTCGCCAGTGCGCAGCCCGAGCGCCGCCGAATCCTCCTCCTCGAAGTCGAAGCGCGCGTGCGCCGCCTCGCCCTCGACGCGCCGGCCGGGTCCGTCCTGCCGTACACCGGCGGCGACTCGGCGCTCCGCCACGTCGTCGCCATGGTGCGCCACCTCGCCGAGCGCTTCCGCGAACCGCTGACGGTCGCCGACGTCGCCGCCGCCGCCAACCTCCACCCCAACTACGCGATGACCCACTTCCGCAAGATCGTGCGCACGACCATCGGGGACTACCTCCTCGGATGCCGCCTCGCCGAGGGCCGCCGCCTGCTCGTCACGACCGACCTGCCGATCGCCGACGTCGCCGCCGAATCGGGCTTCAGCTCGGTCAGCCGGTTCTACTCCGCCTTCACGACCGAATGCGGCCTCCCTCCCGCGGCCTACCGCCGCCTCCACCGGTGACGCGAGCGGTCCTTCGAACCGAAGTCTCCGCCAAGGCAACCGCGCAGACCTGATGCGCCCGTAAGTACGGTGTCCGACCCCGCCCCATCCACCACCCGGGCGGGCAGGGCCCCGTGCACCCGTCATCAGAAAGAGGCCATGTGAACAGCAAGGAGCAGCAGGAGGCCGAGTTCCGGTCGTTCACTGCCGCGCACAGGACCACGCTCCGACGGCAGGCGTACCTGCTGTGCGGCGACTGGTACCAGGCCGACGACCTCGTCCAGACCGCACTCGTCAAGCTGTTCGCCGCATGGAGGCGAGTCGAGCCCGGCGGCGCCCCCGCATACGCCCGCCGGATCGTCCTCAACGTCTTCTTCTCCCACCGCCGCCTGGCGTGGGTGCGCCGCGAACGCGCCAGCAGCGACACGCCGCCGAGGCGCATCGAGGCGCCGCAGCTGGGCGTCGACGCACGCCTGGACGTGATCGAAGCGCTGGCGGCGCTGCCCCCGCGGCAGCGCGCCACTGTGATCCTGCGGTTCTGCGAGGACCTTTCGGTCGAGGAGACGGCCCTGGCGCTGGGCTGCTCGACCGGCACCGTCAAGAGCCAGACCGCCAAGGGGCTCAAACGATTGCGCGAGGTCCTCGCCCGCCCCGCCGTCACCGCCTCGACCGAACGCTAAGGAAGGCAGCATGACGCAACACGACAACGCCCCGGAACTGCTGCGGCGCGCGAGTGCCCGCCTCGCGGTCGACGAACCCGACCTCGACCTCGACTCGATCATGCGCCAGGGCTACCGCGAGCGGCGCCGCCGCCACGCCGCCCTCGCCGGCGCGGCCGGAGCCGGTGTCGCCGCCGTCGCCGCCGTGCTGGCGCTGTCCCTCGCGGGACCGCCGCGCACCGAGGACCCCGGCCCGACCGGGAAGGACCCCGACCCCTCCGAAGTCGAGGACCCCGTTACGTCCGGATACCCCTATGCGGCTGAGGGTTTCGGCACCGCCTCCGAACTCGCGCAGCTCGACGACGCGGCCGCCGCCGCGTTCGGGCAGCTCCTCGCCGACACGGGGGTCCTGGCCGACGGGGAGGAGCCGGCGTTCGCGTTCGACCCGGTCCAGAGCCCCGGGAACTACGGCCAGACCTGGCTGCGGTCCTTCGTGTCCGAGATCCGGCCCGAGGACGGGGAGACTCCCGACGACGCGGTCCTGCGCGTCGAGGCGCTGCTGCCCGGGGGCTGGACCGCCGAACCCGGCCCCGCCACCGAACAGGTCTTCCCGCAGCACCTGATCAGCGCCAGCGGCTCACCCTGGTACGAGGACGCCGACTGGACCGACGAGCTCGTCACCACCGAACTCGACGACGGCCGCGTGGTCCACGCGGTCGACCACGAGTGCGCGTACGAAGTCGGGGTGGCGTACCCGAACGGCACCGGACTCCTCGTCTCCTGGGACATGGGCTGCCACGGGCCGTCGCCCGAGTACTCGATCCCGATGGAGGACTTCACGGCCGCGGTCGAGTCGATGCCGCAGTTCGAGTTCGACACCACCGAGCTCGCACCCGTCGGCGACCTGGTCGAGGTCCCGACCGGCTGGACCTGGGACCCCGCCTGGGGCTCGGGCGGGGAGAGCGGCCTCGCGGCCGCGGACACGATGGACGCCGCCCGCTCCGCGCTCAACGCGCTCCACCCCGAAGCGGTCCTCGACGAGGGCGAGTCGATGCAGTTGGGCGCGAACGAGTACGGGGCCTTCGCGACCCGCGTCTACGCGGCGACGGCCGAGATCCCGCTTCCGGACGGCGACATCGGGTTCGACCTGACCTACTACCTGCCGGGCGGATGGATCCCGGGCATCGGCGAACCCGGCGAGCGCGGCCTGTACCCGGTGGCGTGCGGCAGCGGGTACACCTGCACGCAGGAGACCGACGACGACGGCACGACATGGGCGTTCGCGGTCGGCCCGACGGCGACGGGGGAGACCGCGCACCTCCTCGACATCGTCCGCTTCGCCCCCGACGGCTGGGCGGTCGGCATATCGGCGAGCGCCGACACCCCGATCGACACCGACACCCTCACCGACCTCATGCGATCGCTGCCCGCACCGGTCTACGACACCGAGGCGGTCCCGACGATCCCCACCGACTGAACCGACCACGGCCGGGGAGCGGCACGCCAGAAGGCGTCCCGCTCCCCGGCGCGGCCGATTCATGACCCTGCCTCTTTCCGATACGAACACCGCTGTTCAGCGCTCGCTGCGGCGCCGCCTGTCGGGCGCCAGGCCGATCCAGGCGGTGACGCCTGCCATGAGGAAGAGGCCCGCGCAGGCGAGCATGGCCTGCTCGAAGCCGTGGTCGAGCGCCGCTGTGTCGGCTGCCAGGTCCTGCGGGAGGCCGGTCGCGGCCGGAAGCACCGCCACGACGAGGAGGCCCGCCACGCGTGCCACGGCGTTGCCGACGGCGCCTGCGATGCCGGTGTGCGTCTGGGGGACCGCGTCGAGCGCGGCGGCCGTGACCGGTGGTGTGATCAGCGGGATGCCGATGCCGATCAGCAGCATCACCGGGAGGACGTCCGCCGCGTACGAGGCACCGGCACCGATCCGGCTCGCCCACAGCGCGGCGGCGGCGCAGGAGAGCGATCCGGCGAGAAGCGGGCCGCGGTGGCCGAAGCGGGACGCGAGTTCGCCGCCGAGCGGGGCGACGACCAGGGTGAGCGCGGTCAGCGGGACCATGGCCAGTCCGGCGGCGGCCGCCGAGTAGGAGGCGCCGAGCTGGAGCTGGATCGGCACCAGGAAGAACACACCCGCCAGTGCGCCGTAGGCGAGGAATCCCGTGACGCCGGCCGTGGTGAACCGCCGGGAGCGAAACAGCCACAGAGGAAGCATCGGCGCCGCCGAGCGGTGCTCGGCGATGAGGAAGGCGGCCAGCGCGGTCGCACCGAGTGCTCCTGCGATGACGCCGGTCCGGGGCGAGGTCGCGGTCGCGGCGAACGCGAGGGCGCCGAGCCCCAGGGCGGCGAGGACCGCGCCGCGGACGTCGAACGGCCGCGTCTCGGTCCGCTCCCGGTCCCGCGGCACGCACTTCAGCAGCAGGACCGCGATGACGGCGGCCAGCGGGAGGTTGACCAGGAAGATCGATCGCCAGCCCGCCGCGTCGGTCAGGGCGCCGCCGATGAGCGGGCCGGCCGCCCCCGCGACCCCGCTCAGTCCGGCCCACCAGCCGATGGCCCGGGCGCGGTCGGCGGGCGGGACGGCGCTCTGGAGGAGCGCCAGGGACCCGGGGACGATCAGCGCGCCGCCGATCCCTTGGAGGGCCCGTCCGGCCAGGAGCCACGCCGTCGTCGGCGCGGTGCCGCACAGCAGCGACGCGGCGCCGAAGATCAGGACTCCGGCCAGGTAGGCGCGCCTGCGGCCGAAGCGGTCGCCGATGCCGCCGCCGGTCAGAACGAGCGCGGACAGCGTGAGCGCGAACGCGTTCACGGTCCATTGCAGTTGCGCGGTCGATGCGTGCAGCTCCGACTCTATGGCCGGCAACGCGACGGTGACGACGGTGCCTTCGAGCAGGACCAGTCCGGATCCGAGCGAGGTGACCGCGAGCAGCCACTTGGCACCGCGCTCGCCCGCCTGGGTCGGTGCGGTCCGTGTTCGCGTCGCCGTGCCTCGCATCGTCGATCCCTCCGGTCGGTGCGGTCGCATGCCTTCAGCGTGCAGTGGTCCGAAGCGTGCGAAAAGCGCGAATGCTGACACAATCGATAAGCCCCTGCGATGAATGGAGCGGCCGTGGACTGGCAGGAGATCGAGGCGTTCCTCGCCGTCGCCGACACGCTCCACTTCGGGCGGGCCGCCGAGGTGCTGCGGCTGTCGCAGGCCAGGGTGAGCCAGTTGGTGAAGCGCCTGGAGCGCCGCGTCGGCGCCCCGCTGTTCGACCGCACCACCCGCCGGGTGTCGTTGACGCCCATCGGGAGCGGGCTGCGCGACGACCTCCGACCCGCGCACCGGTCGATCCTCGACGGCCTCGCGCGGGCGCAGGCGGCCGGCCGCGGCGTCGAGGGCGTCCTGCGGGTCGGCTACCTCGGCCCGCTCGCGGGGCGCGTCCTCCTCGACGTGGTCACCGCCCTCGAACGCGACCGCCCCGGCCTCGTCGTGCACCTGCTGGCGGCCGAGTTCGCCGACCCGTGCCAGCCGCTGCGCGACGACGAGGTCGACCTGCTCCTCACCCAGCTCCCGGTCGAGGAGCCGGGCCTGGTGACGGGACCGGTGGTCATCACCGAACCGCGCCTCCTGGCGGTCTCGACCCGACACCCGCTGGCGCGCGCCGCATCCGTCTCGCTCGAAGACCTCGCGGGCGAGCGCATGCTGGTCCCCGCAGGGGCGCCGCCGCCGCAGTGGCTGCGCACCGCGCAGCCCTGGACGACGCCGAGCGGCAGGCCGATCGAGCGCGGCCCGGCCGTCCGCAGCTTCCAGGAGCTGCTGACGGCGGTCGCCGCGGGGCGCGGCGTCTGCACGGTGGCGGCGCACAACACCCGCTACCACCCCCGCCCTGACGTGGCGTTCCTCCCGTTCGACGACGCGGCGCCGTTCGAGTTCGGCCTGGTGTGGCGAGGCAGCGCCGAGACGGCCCGGGTCCGCGCCTTCACCGAGGCGACCGAGCGCCTGGTAGAGCGGTGGGGCGGCCCGACGGCGGCCGCCTCCCGCTGACCTCGGTGCACCGCGCGGTCAGGAAGGAACACATGAGGGGTGCTGCGGAGCAACGGCTTCGAGGGATTGCCGAACATGATGTCAGCGTTGCCAGAGGAACGCGGCCTCGGAGCAGTCTCGGCAGGTGAAGACGTATCCGCAGCCGCAGCCGAAGTTCGCCGCCGTGTCGTGGTGGAGTCCTTCTTCGAGGGCGGCCGTGAACGTCATGGGGGCGGCGCAGCGCGGACAGGTGGGGGTCTCATCGTTCTGGATCCACTCGGGCTCCCCGCCGAGCTGCCCGAGTACGACATCGTCGGGTGCGGGCGCGGCTTCAGGATGCAGCAAGGTGACCGCGCCGAGGAGGGTGTCGCCTTCGGTCGGGACCTCGGCTGCCTGCAGTTCCTCGGTGAACAGGAACGCCCGGTTGGCGCCTGAAGTGGCGTCCCAGTCATCGCACATGCCGGCGTTCTGGCAGTAGAACACCGCGACTGCACCGTCGTCGAGTGGCAGGTGCGCGATGAACTGCATGGCGCCCTCGCACTCGGCGCATGCGGGCCAGGTGAAACCGGGCGGTACAAGCGGCACACCGCCCGTGCGCAGGACAGGGGCGTCCGGAGCGGGTGTTCCACCCGAGGTCAGCATCATGACGACTACCCTAACGACGCTCCAGAATGCTCCTGGGGACATGGGGGTTGGGGTCTGAACTCCTGGCATTGATGTACCTGCCGCACTGGCACTTGGTTCAGGACATGACGGATCGGCAGGGGTGGGTCTCGGATTCGGGGCAGAAGTAGAGCTGGAGGGTGTAGGCCCGTCCGATGGTGACGCCGACTGGATTCTGCAGGAGACCGCCGCTTCCGGCCTCTTCCACGGGTCGCCAACTTCCCGTTCCGCCGTCGAACTCGCTCGAGTCGGCGGTGAACAGCGGTAGCTGTTCGGCGCCGCATTCGCAGACGACCGGGAACGGATCGATGATGCCCCAATACATGCCGTGCCCCATGGCCTTCCAGCCCGGTGCGAGGGCGGTGTCGAAGCTGTACGCGGTGGACCACTCCTCCTCGTCTTCGTCCTCATCGCGGTGCCAGCCCCTCAACGCATGTTCGAGTGGCTCGGGGAGATTGCGCATATCGGGGTATTCGGTGACGACCTCGGGGTACAGGATGCAGGGCGCGGGCAGGTACTCGCCGTTGCACAGGTCCGGTTCCGGCGGGTCGGTGACCAGCGCTGCGGTGGGGTCCGCCCGGCTCCAGCGGACCTGGAACGCCGGGCAGTGCGGCGCCAGGTTGCGCGTGTTGACATGGTCGCGCGGGCACCACAGGATCTGCAGGAGGTCGAACCGGTCGGTGAACGGCAGGCCGGGGACGTCACACGAGTACATCTGGGCGACCGGGATCAAAGGTCTGGGTTCGTCTGCGCCGTAGGCGATCCCTGCCGCATCCACGAGGCTGGACGCGAGCGTTCGCCGGTGCTCCATCTGTGCGGTGAAGTCGAGGTAACCGGTTCGGCCGCGCATCCCTTCGATCTTGCCCTCCTGGTGGCGCAGGCGCAGCGCGGCATCGTACGGTTCGATCGAGGTGTCGTCGTGGTCGAGGTAGCACAGGGGCCACGCTTCGTCCGCCGGCCACAGGAGCGGGCCGCCGATCGAGGACTGCGCAACCGTGGGCTCGCCGCGGCGCGGATGCAGGCGCACCGCCGGCCTGGCGTACGCGCTGAGTTCAGGGAAGTCGCCGAGGAGGTCGAACGGACGCGGAGGTGTCGTGAGGTCCATGGGCTGTCTTCCGATCCGTGGGGCAGGACGGATTGACACTAGCGATTCCAAAGGCAATGGCGTCAACAGGAGTCCCACACCGGGTGACGGACGCGTCTCGCGGTGAACGGGTGCTGCGCAAGACCATTTTGGAGGGTTGAGAGGTCGCTCTCCTCGCACTAGCTTGGGCCGAAGCGCTCGACGAAGCGATGGCAGCCGTCGCCCCGCGGGCCTGACCAGCCGGCATCCATGTGGTGCCGACCGGCCAGATATTCCCGGCAGCCTAGAGGACGACGATCGCGTTCCGGCGGGCGCCCTCTCACGAGTGGTCGTGTGCGCTCGCCGCGGCCACAGTGCCGATCTCCTCGCCCTCGCCGAGGACCACGAACTGGCCCATCATGCCGTCGTCCTCGTGCTGGAGCACGTGGCAGTGGAACATGTACGGCATGTTCGGGTCGGTGTACCCGGTGAAGCGCAGCGCCAGCCGGTTCGGCTCCCCGGGGAGGAGCGGCACGGTGTCCTTCCAGCCGCGCAGGTGCGGCGGCGGCTCCTCGCCCGCGACCTCCAGGACCTGGAACTGCACGTCGTGCACGTGGAAGTTGTGCAGGAAGCCGTTGTCGTTGACCACCCCCCACACCTCGACGGTGTCGACCCGGACGCCGAAGTCGATGCGCTCCATGGACATCGCCTCGCCGTTTACGGCGTCGCCGCCCAGCGTGAACGACCGCTCGACGGCTGCGGCGCCGGCGTCGATGTCGGGCGCCGTCCCCATGACCGCGGGGATCTCGGTGTCGTCGGCGAGCGCCTCGCCGGCGCGGAACCGGCACACGTCCAGCCGGTCGGCGAACCCGTCGAGCCGGCCCATGACGCCGCCGATGTCGGTCGGATACGACCGCAGGTCGACGGTCTCGCCGGGCTCGAACGCGACGACGATCTCGGCCCGCTCGCCCGGTGAGAGCTGGATGCGGTCGGTCTCCCACGCCTCCGGCAGCAGGCCGCCGTCGGTGGCGATCAGCGAGAACGTCCGATCGTCGCTGAATCCGAAGTGGTACATCCGCGCGCCCGAGGCGTTGAGGAGCCGCAGGCGGACGAGGCGGGTCGTGACGTCGAAGTACGGGCCCACGGTGCCGTTGACGAGGAGGCGGTCGCCGGTGACGCCGAGCGCGCCGAACAGCGTCGCCGCGTCGTCGAACTGGTCGTCGCCGTCGAACTTGCGGTCCTGGACGATCATCGGGACGTCGTCGACGCCGTAGGTCTGCGGCAGGCGCAGCGCCTCGGACCCGTCGTCGTCCACGATGAACATCCCTGCGAGGCCGCGCAGGAGGTGCGCGGCGGTCCGGCCGTGCGGGTGCGGGTGGTACCAGAGGGTCGCGGCGGGCTGGTCGACGGTCCACTGCGGCGTCCAGGTCTCGCCGGGGCGGACCTCCTGATGGGGGCCGCCGTCCATGACCGCGGGCAGGTGCATGCCGTGCCAGTGCAGCGAGGTCGCCTCGTCCAGGCCGTTGCGCACGGCGAAGGCGATCTCCTGGCCGCGCTTGGCGCGCAGCGTGGGTCCGAGGAAGGCACCGTTGACACCCCACGTGTCGGTGGGGCCGCCGTCGGTGAACTGCATCTGTCCTGACTGGATCTCCAGGTGGAAGACCTTGGCGCTGGACGGGTCCTCGGTTGAGGGGGCGAGCGGCGGGAGGGCGAGCGGCCGGTCGAAGTCGACCTCGCCGACGGTGTCGAGGCCGGCAGTGGCGAGGTGGAGGGCGAAGGCGCCGGTGCTGCCGAGGACGAGTGCCCCGCTACCGATGCCGATGGTGAGTCCGATGGCCTTGCGACGTCGCATGTGCGTGTTCCTTCGGGGTGGTGAGTCGCGGTCGGGATGTCGGGCGGCGCCCCTGGAAGGGCTCCGCTGGGCTATGTGGATTCGCCGCCGGACGGCGCCGCCTGGAGGGCTTGCGCGTTCATGACACTGCTCCTTCCGGTATTGAGTGGCTGTTCACTCACTCATCTGGTCAAAAGAACGCCCGCCTGAGGCGGGTGCTCGGTTCCGGCGTCCGCAGGCGGCGGACGCCCTGGTCAGTCCGCGGACGATCCGCTCGGCCTGGCGTCCGCGTGGCGGATGCCTTCGGTCAAGAGCTTCGCCCACGGGGCGTCGACGCCGAAGGCGTCGATCGTGGTGAGCAGGTGGCACAGCTGGCCGACGGCAATGAACTGCTGGATGCGCCACCCCTCGGCCCGCGTGCGGGATACGAGGTAGTCGGTGACCTCCGCGACGCCCGCGCGCACCGCCTCGCCGATCAGTGGATCGACCATCGCGGCGGACTGCGCGTGCACTTGCAGCATCAGCAGGTCGCGGTCGCCGATGAGGTCGGCGTACGCCTCGCCCATCGCATCTAGCTCGCCCTCCGGCGAGGTGTCACTCGCCTTGGAGGCCGCCCGCTCGAACTCCGCCATGATGCGCCGGTAGCACTCCTCCAGCGCGCCGATGAACAGCTGCGTCTTCGAGGTGAAGAGCTTCAGCACGTACGCGGGGGAGATGCCCGCGTGCCTCGCCACGTCGGCGATCGTGACGGCGTGGAAACCGCCCTGCGCGAACGTCGCCACCGCACTGGTGAGGACCTTCGCACGGCGTTCCTCGGCCGTGGAGAGCACGCGATCGGATTTCATGTGAGTGACTGTACACTCATTCTTATCACCTCGGTAAACGGTGCCGTCGACAGCGTGTTCACCAGGACTCGAACGAAGTCGCGTCGACGGGCGTCACGTGTTTCAGCTGCCTCACAACAGCAATGGTCGGCTTGGCCGTCCTGTGCTCGCACGTCGGTATGCAGGGCGCTCAGCCGCCGGGGAGCTCGTCGAGCATCGCGGACTTGCGCTCGTCCGAGGTGAACGCGGCCTGGATCGCGTTGCGGGTGATGCCCGTGAGCTGGTCCATGCTCAATCCCAGTTCGGCCGCGGCGGCGTACTCCTGCTCGATGGTCGTGCCGAGCTGGATGGGATTGTCCGTCGCCAGCGTGACCGCGACCCCGGCCTCGACCAGCAGCGGATGCTCCTCGAGATCGGGCAGCACGCCGAAGTACTCGTTGCAAGTCAGCGCGCACTCCAACGTCACGCCTCGGTCCACCAGCAGCCGCAGCAGCTCCGGGTCCAATGCCGCGTGGACGCCGTGCCCGATGCTGCTCAGCCCCGGCATGTTCGCCGCGGCGGCGATGTTGGCCGTGGACAACTCGCCCGCGTGCGCCGTGATCCCCAATCCGGCGTCGGCGAACCGCTCTGCCAGCCGGTACATGGGCGCCCAGTCCGCCTCGGCGTCGTAAGGCGAGTAGAGGAAGTCGATCCCGGCCGAACCTTCGTCCGCGGCGCGGATGCAGGAGTCGGCGAACGCGTTCGCGCGTTCGGGATCCTGCCCGGCGCCGATGACGATCGCCATCGCTTCGGCGTGCAGTCGTGGGTAGTCGGCGCGGACCTGCTGCTCGGCCTGCCGGAACATCGACATGAACCCGTCGCGAGTGGCGATCTCACCACCGCAGCGGATCTCGACGTAGCACGCCCCGGCCGCGGCGTGGTCGCGCATCAGGGCCACGAACCGCCCGGTGAACAACTCGTCGTCGGCGTCATGGTCGATCGAGACCGGCTGCATCGAGCCGATCTGCTGCAGGGGCTCCTTGTTGGGTGGGACTTCCGCGGCCAGCCACCGGCGCCAGGACACCCAGTCGTACGGGTCCCGGCCCTCGCGCTCAGCGAGGAAACGCGCCTAATAGGACTGACCGAGCCGCGGCTGCGATCTCGTCGCCGTTGGGGTCATATACAGGCCGGACTCGAATACCTGGAAGAGTCTCATGCTCTTGCAGGAGTGCGGGTCTGTGGTGGTAGCCCGGGCGGGCTATGACAATAACCCTCACCCATATGATCTGGGGTTTCATCGGGTGCCGAGCGGGTTCGTGCTCCATTCAGTTTACAACAATGACGGGCTTGAAGTATCGGCGCGCCTCGCCGCGCGAAGCTTATGGAGCGAGCGCTGTGTCTTCCTGAGGGCTGAAGCTGCGGGACTGACGGCGGCGCGGGTCGAGCGGCCCGCGCCACTACCGCTGCGGATCTACAAGGTGGTACTAGCGAGGCTCGGTGGTGAGTAACCACGAGTAACCCGGGTGCTCGTGGCTGCCTTTGCGCTCGTCGCCCCCGTGACCACACTCGTCCTTGGCGTCGTCCTCAAGCCGATGCCCCAGCTTCGGATCGGGTCGCGCGTCAATGACTCGAAGAGCTGTAGATGCATTGTCCGCCTCTTCAACGGCGGAACGAGGTGTGTCGCGGAAGAATCGCGTTGCGCCCTTCGGGGAGTGGCTACCTCCGGTGGCGCTTGCGTGCGCCGCTGCGGGTGCGGAAGTCAACGCCTGCTTCAGCCAGCGGTCGGTGCACGAATCCGTACGATCGACCGATTGAGGCGGCGATGTCGCGGATGCTACGGCCCTGGTCCCAAGCGGCGGTCACGTGTCCGATGAGCTCGCAGTGCTCGTCGGCCCTCTGGACGATGGGGCCGGGCGAGGAGACCTGTTCGCCGGCCTGCTCGGCCGACCGCTGCCGCGGCACGAACCTCCAGGCCGTCAACGAAGCTGGCGGGAACTTGATCTGGATCTCCGGTGGCCTCCGCGGCTCGACCCATGACACCAAGGCCGCAGCGTCGATGGGTCGTCCCTGGTCCATGCATCCAGCGTTGCGACCTTCAGTGCACGGAGGCGGACGGTCGACTCCTGGAGCAGCGCGCGGGCGATGCCTTGGGATTGGTGGTGGGGATGGACCGCGATGGTGTCGATGGTGGCTGATTCGCCTTTGAGGGTGATGCCGAGGATGCCCCGGATCTCGCCGCTCGAGTCGGCGGCGACCAGCTCCAGCCCGGATGGCGGGACGGCGGGCTTGGCGGTCTGGACGTCGTTAAAGTAGGCAGTGTCCAGGCCACTCGGACACGGCAGCGCAGCCAGGCGCTCTCATCCGATGCCAGGCATCGCCGGATGCCGTGGGGTGGGGTCCTCAGGGCGGCTTCGCCCTCAGCTCCGCGCGATCACATCGAGGATTGTGCGCGGTCCCCACCCGGCGAAGTCGTCTGCACCGTCACCGCTTCGGCGGCGGGTTGTGCTGTACTGCTCGTCGCTGACTGTAGTGCCACAATGCAGGGATGCCGCCCCGAACCTGGCTCCTTCTTTCCCTGTGCGGAGCTCTCATAGCCGCTGGATCTCTGATCGTTTTGGCGATCGGCTTGGTCAGCGGTTTCCCGACTGAACAACAGCCCATGGTGATCGGCCCCATGATCGTTGGCGTACTGCTCCCGCTGGGTTTTCTAGCCGTCAAGCGCTTCACGGACAAGCTTCCCGAGCGCAGCTTCCCCCACTCAGGCCCCAGCAGGAAGCAGCCGCCCTCATCGGTTGCGGACCGCGAGTTGACACCGATGGCTTCGGCGGCGGCCATTGTGATTCCCGATGAGCCGATCCCCGACAAACGGACGTTCGAGTTCAACCGGGAGAAGATCTTGTACTTCATGTTCATCGTGATGTCGTTGGCCTGCGTCGGCGGTTGTGTCACCGGTTTGTTCGACCGGTCGGCCCGATCCGATGGCGGAGACGGCCGACCGATCGGTGACCTCGAGTGGTTGGCCTACACCAACGCGGCCGTTCTGGCAGCGGTCTTCCTGATCACGGTGTCTGTGGCTGGAGCGATTGCGCCGGGATACTTCCTGCGGCTCGAATCGGACCAGCTGGTGCTCGGGCGCTGGTTCCGAAGTGTCGTCCTCCCGTGGTCTGGAGTCCGCAGGCTTCGGATCGAACAGGGGTGGCTGATTGCCACAGTGGACGCGCCAGTTGAGATCTTGGAGCGGGTGCACCATATCAACGGCCTGGAACGGCCGGGTGCCTACCGCGAGCGCATCCGAACCCTCTTGGAGGCGGATGACGTTGCTCTGGTGGGCGTGGCTGCGTTGAACGGCCACAGGAGAAACCGAAGAGAGTTCACTATCTGGGTCGAGCGGTTCTGGAGCCACGGTATGGCGACCGCGCCGCCAGTGGAGAGGGCTGCCGAGCCGGATCGTGACACTGCCGAGAAGGCGTGAGCCTTCACCGGCCCTCGCGAACGGTTCATCGCGCGTGGGACTCGGTCTCGATTCGGCGTCGCAGCACGGGGTAGAAGCGACACCAGTGGTGCAGTGTCGGAAAAGAGACTTTGAGCAGCGCGAGTGTGGGTCGCTATAGCGGTTGACCTGTAGAAACGCTGTGCTAAGAAGAGGCGATGCAGACTCAGGCCGCCGTATGGCACGGCATCCTCCTCGCGCTCGAATCCGCTGGCATCACCCTCCTTGCGCTCATCCTCGCCGGACTCATCTGGCTAGGCCGCGTGACCTTCGACGAATTCGTCCTGGTGCCGCTGCTGGAGCGGCAGCCCCGTCACGGTCTGATTCGCGGGTTCCTCGACTGGGCCGAGGAGCGGTGGCGGCGGTGGCGCTCCGGGGTGGTATCGGAGGGTATGCCGCTGCGAGAGCGGGTAGGCGTTGCCTGTTTCGCGGTGTTCGCTTGGGGTTTCGGCCTGCTCATGCTTTACCGGTTGGCCGCTGGACGAACTGACGCGGTCATGCCGGAAAACAGCGAAGAGGCCTACCTGCCGGTTTTGGTGGGACTGGTGATCGTGGTGATCGCAGGGCCGCTCGAACTCAAGCGCGGGCTACGCACACTCCCGTATCCCGTATCGGAGCGGCACCCGACGAGGAGCTACCTGGCGGCCGATCCGGGCTTCAACCTCCCCCTGTCGGAGCGGTACATCATGGCCTCGCTGATCAACATGCTGCGACTCTCCCGCATCCTGATCGTGGCTTCCCTGATGCTGTGCCTTCCGGAGGTGGGCGCACTCGCGAACACCGCGGACGTCGTCGGCGACACTTCCTACGATCTCGCTGCCGTTGTCTACGCTGCTGCTGCCCTGGCATTCGCGTTCGCGATGATTCAGGCTCTGCACGCGATGCTGCTTCGCGTCTGGGTCTTCGAACAGATCGATGTGCTCCTGGCAGGGCACCACCCCGAAGCGTTCGGGAACCCTCCGAAGCACACTCGGAAGAAGCTGCAGATCGGGTTGCCGCTCAAACGCGTCCAGCGCGGCATTGACCGGCTCGCTTACCGGGTGACTGCTGGCCATCCGTGGCACGGCCGTGTCTTGGAGGCTGTTGCGGATCGTATTGACGTGTACCGCAATTCGCGTGCAGGGAGCAACGACCGGGAGCTCGACCCGGCCGGCATCGAGTTGCTTGAACGCGCTGGAGCGATTCTTGCCTCCTACCCCGACACTAAAGCGGTCATGGCGTTCGCTGCCCCCGCCGGCGTCGTCGATGCCGAAGAGCACGTGGTCCGCGTCGACCGGGTCCCGGAGCGGCCGTCGTGGTTCGTGCGGGCTACCGCAAGCGTCGAACGCGGATGGAAGCTCGTGGTGCTCATCTTGACGATCGCGGCCGCCGTAGGCACGCTCGTCGCCGCCGCGACCGGGCGCAGCACCTGGGGCGACTTCTGGAGCCAATGGGGACCCGGATAGAACAGCGAGAGGTGAGGGAGGCGACCCGGCCGGGCTGCGGAGTTGCCCGGCCGGGCCCTTCGCCCGCGGAACGACGGCGCGGGCGCCCTTGCCGCCGTCAAGCAGTGGGAACCTGAAAGAGGGGGTGGGGCCGCCGCCCATGCTCGGTAGGCGGCGACCCCACGAGGAGGAACGTCAAGCGGCGCGGTACGCCATCGACTGCGATGCCGCCAGGAACCGGTTCAACGCGGCCCCGAACCGGCCGCTGTCGACGCCGTTGCCACCCAAGGCGGCTTGCGCGCCTGGCTGGAATCGTTCGCCCTTCCGATCGTCTGGGTCGAGGACAGCTACGACACCCTCATGGCAGAACACCTCGCTGCAGATGCGCCGCGGATATCGAGGTGACGGCCCTGCGATCATGAACGCATGGCGTTGACGACCGAACCGTGCGCGGCACCGGGCTGCTCCAACCTAAGCACCCGCCGCGGTGAGCACGTCCTTCCCGACTGGCTCATGCGCGCCTTTACTAAGGCGGTGTGGCTGCCGGGGAAGTACGAAGCCGTGACCGCAAATGGTGTGGAAGACACTGCGGATGAGCCCGTCTTGACCAAGCTCCCGTGCTGCGAGGCCCATAACACCCGCCTCGGAGCGCACTTCGAGCAGCACGGCCAGGAGGCGGCGAAGCAGCTGTTCGGGCTCCAAACCGTCAAGGACGACCGAGGAAGGACGAAGGACTACCGGGCACTGTCCCTCGATCACCTCACGGCCCTGGAGATGACGGGGACAGAGCAGTTCGCGCGCTGGGTCGTGAAGACCATGGTGCTCGACCACCATCCGCAGGCCGTTCGCGAGATGAACGGACGTCGAGTCTGGAAGCGTCGGCAACCTGCGGGCTTTCCCGAGCCGGTGTTCGCCGACGTGTTCAACGGGACCATCCCCGCAGGCATGAACGCGTGGATTGCCATCTCGGATCTGGCAGGGACAGACCGACCTGCTGGATCGGATGCACGGGTGTCGCTGGATGTGTCCGCCAGCCATCCGGCCAAGACGGCGCAGCTGACTCTTGGCGTGCGGCACGGCAGCGCGGGGCGGCAGGTCCACCTTCAGTTGGTGTGGGCCCCGGGCATGGTGGTGGTGCACCCTGACGAGGAATCCGGGGCGGCGACGCGCCTGTGGCCGCGGCCGCCGCAGACGCTGCGCATCGCGGACATGCCGGTCCTCGACCCGTTCGCGGCCGCCTGCTTCCGCTCCACCTTCATCGAGGACGGCTGGAGTTTCGTTTTTGAGCCGGACCGGATGCCGGTGATGGCTGAAGGCGTGCGGACCATGTCGGTACGCGAAGTCGACGGTGTGTTTGCGTCGCACTCGTGGCCCATGTTCGACGATGCCGAGCGCGTTGCCGCGATCATTGCACATCTCGGCGCCGGTCGGAGCCGTCAGAGGTCGACTTGAATGGCGAACCGGGCCGTGACCGGCTTGCCATTGGCGTCATGCCGCAAGTCGCCACGGTCGTTCACGACAGCGACGTCCGCGTAGGCGGAGGGGTACTCCCCGGTTTCAATGTGTAGTTCCTGGATGTGTGTCGGCCCTTCAAAGCCAAGAACCTCAAACGCAGCATCCAGCTTCTCCCTGTTGAACCCCTTGGGGACGTGCTTAACCGTCAGGTCTGGCATTTCGGTCTCCAATCACCACTGATCAATATATGAAATCTTCCCGGGTGCCGCAGCTGATTGAATCAACCGAGGCTGCCGGGGTTAGGTCGTTCCCAGTACCTGGCAGTCGGATCCGGCCAGCTCCATTCGCTTAGCTTGCGTTTTAACCTGCTGGGCCGTTCCGGTGTGAGACGGCCCCGGCGGCCATGATCCGAACCCGGTGGTCGGCCTGGAACTCATGACATCTAGCTTCGAGCTAGTCTTCCGCCTGGTGGAGCGACCATCGCGATCTGACGGGTTCGAGGACCGATTCAGGAGGGCATGTGGAGGGCGACGAGCGCATACGATTCTCTCAAGTCGACAGGGACGACGTCGACTATGTGGTCAAGATGTTGACGATGGATGAACTCATTGCCGCTCATGAGCTTACGAAGGAGCACCATTGGGGAGCGGCCTGGAGTTCAACTGATGCGCTGCGAGCGGAGGTAGATCCGTACTCCCCGAAGTTCCTGCTCCCTGCCTTGAGAAATGCAGCCGGTGACTCGGAGGTCGAGTCCTTGCGCTGCCATCTGTGGTTTCTCCCTCGCCAGGGGCCCAGGATCAGTCACGCAACGACCTTCGATATCGAGCTCGCTCGCTTCCAAGCACTTCGTGAAATCCCCCAGGACAAGGCATTCGCCGCCTTGAAACTACTGATCGCTTACCACTCTCTCTCCGCCACCGGTTAGCTCAAGGTCGGCTTGCGTCGTTGACCTTCGGCGACTGTTTCGACCACGCGCGATTGCCGCGGCCTAGCCCATTGGTTCCGGGGCGTCTGGTCTGCTTGCCCGGGTCATGGCGCGCTGCTCGGCGACGGTTTTTGGCGCCCTTGGGCCGACCGGGGCCGGGTCGGGTGGGTTTCGCGACATTGGCGGGGCGGGTGAGTGCGCCGCGGAGGTTGCGCAATCCGCGGCGGACGCGCCGGGGCGAGCAGTGCCCGGGCAGCGCAGGCCGTTCCCAAGGGAGGCGATGGTCGGCGACCAGATCGCGGGCCAACCACAGTTGCAGGTAGACGGCCATCACGATCACCGTCCAGGTATCGGCGGCACGCGGGTCGCGGACGGCCGGAACAGTCCAGCCCAGGTCCTGCTTGATGAAGCGGTGGAAGTGCTCCTGGTCGAAGCGGCGCAGCCAGGCGAACCAGACCGTGTTGATCATGGCCGCTTCGAGATCGGCCCGGGAGATCCACAAGTTCACCGGATCGGGCCTGCTCTGGTGGGGCAGGTGGTCGACCTCCAGCCGCACCACGGTGCCCTCGACGACTGGCAGCGGCCCATCGTGGCCGACCCACGCCGACCGGCCGGTCAGCTTCGGGTGCAGGAACCGCCAGAACCGCGACCGGACCTGCCCGTACCGAGTCGAGGGCACGGTCACCGCGCCGTCGGGGACACTCCAGGTGGCTGGGTTCGCGCATTCATGTCGTCGCCCATGCCTGGGACGGGGCCCGACCGCGCCGGGCGCCTTCGGCTCGGCCCGGCCGTAGTAGACCCGGTCGGATGGCACGCGCGAGCACACCACCACCGGCAAGTCGTCGAGCTGCCATGCCATCCGGGCCGGAACGTAGCCGGCATCGGTCACCAAAATGATCGGCCGGTCGCCCTCGGCCCACTGGCCGGCATTGACGAGATCCACCACGACGGCCCGGACCTGCGACGCGGTCGCCTCCTGCACGTCATCGTCAGGGCCGAAGCGACGCGCGCTCAACGGCACCACCCACGACGAAGCCCCCGGTGTCTGCGCCACGAGGAACGAGTACGGCCATCCCGGAATCGTCTGATCGCTGCCCCGCCCGCGCCCGTAGACATGGCAGAACAACCGCTCCGGGCTGCACTCCGCGTCCGGACGCAGCCACGGCGAGACATCCACCGCCAACACGATATGGCCCCGCATCCGCGGCAGCGGCTCAACCAACGCCGCCGACCGGACCGAATCAGGATCGATCCGGCCTGCGTTGACGGCTCCGTACACCGAACCGTGGCCGCGCGTGAACGCGCCCTCGAGTGACAACCCGGGAGGGGAATCGACCTGCCCCTCATGCTCCAAGACCGCATCGGTCAACTCGAACACCGCATCAGCACGAGCGCTGATCGCGGCATAGAACGCACTACGAAACGCCGACAGCGCTGCCAGAGGACCGACCGTCCTGGATTGCCCGGGCTCAGCAGGCGATGAAGTCGCAAACTCTTGTGGCACAACGAAGATGATGATCTAAAAGCTTCACGCTGTCTCGACGCATGCTGATCAGGGTGCTGCGCAGTTGTCACTGTCCTAACCGTTGCTTAGATCGGAGAGGCCGGCAGCCGAACTGTGCGGCGGCCCTTGGGCGGTTCAGAATTGGTCAGGTCGAGGGTCCGGTCAAGTGAGCGGCCGTCCGTTGGAGTAAGAGCAGTCTCGCGACAACGCCGATGATGATGGTAGTCAAGTACACGCGGCTTCATGTGGGTGATGCAGTGTTTGAGGCGCGGGGAGAGGGGCAATCATGCGGTGATTGCGACCAGTCAGGTAGCTGCGAGTCTTGACGGACGGCCGCACCTGTCTGGGCTGCCTACTTCGCGATGATCCTCAGCGAACGGAGCTCCTCAGCCCGGTCTCAGAAGTGCAACTGTTTTTCTTGGTAGTGAGGGTGTCAAGGTGCTCGGCGCGAAGCGGGTCCGTGAGGAGTTGTTGACCGGGTTTGTGACCGACGCCCCAACGGCGTCCCAGAGTGCTCTGCGCAACGCTCCATCTGAAATCAATAAACAGAAGATTAACCTCTTTCGATACCGTCGACACATGCGGCGATAACCTCGCATACTTTTGTGACGCTGGTGATATGCATTCGCAATCCGGATGCTGAGACGAAAACTTGATAAACTCCCTTGTGTCCATGATGACGTCGTACCGTGTGCCCAAACCGGGCTGCCAAAATTTTGTCGAGTCGCACATTTAGTCGTTCTCGTGCCTTCTTGCTCGATTTGAACGAGGTTAGAAGGATATTTTGGGTTAGGGAGAATTCAAGCTCTGCTTCAGCGATTCCGCGCGAGGAGACATGGCGGAAGCGACCGTTGACTTCCACCTGTCCTGACACACTTTTCGCTCTCATCGAGCGAGAATCGGCTTCGTAGTTATTAAGTCCAGCGTAGGCATTACCGACCCGTCGCCAGAAGTCGGACTCCGGAACATCTTCGGATTCGCTTGCAAGCTGGATAAATGCTTCGGCTGTCCGAAAGGAGGCTGCGAACTCGGTTACGGTCTGCGGGCGCTCCCCAGGATCTTTCAGACTCGCTTTCTGGTATGCTTCCAAAATCGGACTCGAAGCTCGATCGTCAATCCATTCGCTAAGCACGCGAGTCAGCTTGAGGATGTTTTGTGATGGATCTGCGGCTGTGGGATCTTCTCCTACGATCAAGAAAAACATTAGCTGGGCGAGACTATAAACATCGACTGTGACGTTGCGTGCAGCAACAGTTTGAGGAGCGTACATCTGTTCTGGGGCCGCATAATTTACCACACCACCTACTGCGTTACCTGCTGTAGTCGTCATTGTGCGATTGGTTTCATGGTATGCCAGGTCAAAGTCGGTCAGGTACGGTATCAGCTCCCCCCGTTCTCCCATCTTAATGATGATGTTCTCCGGTTTGATATCGCGATGAAGAACACCCTTCGAGTGCGCATGTTGAACAGTTTCGCAGATGTCAAGCATGAGACGCACAATGAGTTCCGCGTTGCCATCCCGCGGAATATATGCGTCCCGCAGGTTGCCTCCATCAACAAACTGCATTAGAAAGCCAAAGGGGGCCTTGGATATTTCAAATACCTCAACAACTCGGGGGTGATCGAGTTTGCGCATACTATTGTAGCCGTTCTCAAATCGACTTACTTTGGTTTGATCATGTATCTCATTGCCGTGAAATACCTTTAGTGCTTTACGTGATTCTTCATCCGGCTGTATTTCCCATACGCGACCAAAGGCTCCCCATCCGATTTCAGTGACAATTTTGCCAAATCGAGTCTCCTCGCCGACGGTCAAGTCCGAGAGATGTTGTTGAAAGACGAGTAGTCGAGCCCGCAGCTTCTTCCAGTCTTCATTAGCCTTAATCTGCGGCTTCGATTTTTCGGTGGATTCAAACCAGTGAATGAGAGGCTCAAGGTCTTTTGAACATCGTCTGGAGCCTCCCGAGAGACGAGTTTCCCAATCGGAAAGTTCTCTGCGTTCGAGATTGTGATAGCGATCGATCATTGCCTGAGCTTTGGCGACAATTCTGGTCATTTCTGCTTTTGCCACAGGTGGGCCAAGTCTTTTAGGGAACCCGCTCCCTATTACCACAGTTCCAGCAACATCACCTTTGAAAACCGGTGTTTGTGATCCTTGTGGCATTGCTTTTGCTACGCAATCAAAAAGGCTCATCAGAGTAACTTGGCCTTCCCAGTTTGCCGCGTCACCCATAAGCGCATTTGTAAGCCTGGTAGTGAAAACTCCTCGATTGCTGTTTCCATATGCGCCCTGCTCAGGACGGCAAGCCGCCAGGATGCAGCGGCTTTCGTTCACTACCCTTATCTCACGTTCAATGTCGGTCGATGCTAGCGGTCGACTGTTGGCCCAAGTGGAAGCCGAGCCAGAATGACAGCAATCTAGGATTGAAATGACGTGGTCAAATACCATGCTCGCCGCCTCCATCACTTGAGCGACGTGGGCGAGCGAAATTCCAGGGTCGTAGCTCAATGAATCGTATGTAACAAGGTAGCCAGCGTCATTTACAACTTGTCCGTGACCCGCAAAATAGAAAAGCAGAATGCTCCCTTCGCCGTACGGGTGTTCGGCGTGGGCTGCGTGGTGTAGGTTTTTGAGAATGTTATCTCGAGTCCCGTCGTCATCAAGTATGAGAGAGCTATCAAAACCGTACTCCGGCTCTGTAAGGCAAAGAGTTATGTCTCGTGCATCCTGCACGCAACCCGAAAGCGGTGCATTCGGATATGAGTTGATTCCTACGATTATGGCTTTTTTCAAAATTTCTCCCAATTGATTCGTTTCTAGATGCGAAAGAATTTGCGGGAACCTCACTACGATACGAGTTTATCTATTAGTACCAGATGTCCTTGCCGATCTCAACTAGCAAGGGTTCGTTGCAGGCTAATATAGGTGTGACTTCTGAGTTGAAACGATCCTGATGAGCTTCATGGTGGAGGCTTTTCCATGACATCCTGACCGCCGATCGGGTTCGAAGGTGTGCCCGATCCAAGCTTCGGTGACAACCCGCTAAGGCACTGGCCGAGCACTTCGGAGCGCCGGGTAAACTCGCCTGCCTCAGAGCCCTGATGATCTGGGATTTTGCGCCTCAAGGTCATCCGCGCTTAGGACTCATAGCTGTCTTAAAGTTCCTGGTCTTTCATGGAGGCAAACAATGCCCACCAACTTCCTTGGCGTAGTTTACTACCTAGCTCTGCTCGTGCCTGGCTTTCTCTATATGGTTGGTCGAGAACGGCACGGGCCGGAGCGGAAGCTGGACGGCTTCCGGCAAGCTGCAAATGTCGTCTTTGTGAGCGTCATGTCGGAGCTGACAGTTTTGATCGGGCTCTCCTGGTTTTGGATACCGCGGCTCAACGAGAAGAAGCTACTTACTGATACTGCCTCCTACTGGAAGGAGGGCCCCGTCCAGCTTCTGAGCTTCTATCTGATCGGGCTCTTCCTTGCAAGCTGTCTCGCCTACTTTGCGAGCCTTCCTCATGCTCGACGCGTCCTAAACTGGATTCTTGATCGGCTTACCCTGCCTGTGTTCAGAACCGAGGGTCGAGAGGACGTGCATCCGTCAATCACCTCCGCATGGTGGCGGCTTTTCCATCACTCGCCGGAGGCGATCCTCAAGAATTACAACGGCACCACAATTTCTCGGTGGAAATTCTGGACGTGGTTCAAGTCCCAAGATCAGCCTTCAGTGCTCACCCTTGTCCTTCTAGTGCTCGACAGTGGCACACAGGTCCAGGGGTACGTCGACACTTTCAATCCAGATTCCCACGATATCTCGGATCGCGACATCATTCTCCGGCAGCCGATCCTCCGGCGCGCAAGCGATGAAGCGGAGTGGGTCGAGCTTCCCAGTGAGTATGCATGTTTTGGAAGAGGGAATGTTATTGAGATGTACGTCCAGTACTTCGAGCAGACCTGAGAAGGACGACGAATTGCTACTTCTGGTCTTTCTTGTGGGGGCCTGGGATCTGGGGCTTTGGAGTAGCTGGCGCCGGCTGTGGCTTTCGCGGCAGGCCAGGCCGCACCGGCTTGGAACCCCGCTTCTCGTCATCATCGCCATTAGTCATCGCCTGCACGCCGCCCGCCCGGCGGCAACTCAAACCGTCGGTCTTCGTCACACCCCGATAATCTGGTCGTTCTTGCTCTGTCAACGTCGACCTACTTCCTTGACATCCCTTAGTCCCTCACGATAACCGAGGCTCCCTGTTCCTTCAACCCGTACAGCGTGGCGGCAAATGCTCGACCGAGCGCCTCGAGACCGAAGCCGCCGGAGGTTTTTGACCTGACTGCCTAGTGCTACACCTCGCCGCCCTCTTGTTCGCCTATCTCATCCAGTTGACGCTGACCGGCACGCGCGCGTGCTCCACGTCCGCGTCCGCGAGGAAGGCGACGGAGCGGTCTCCAGCGACTGCGGCTGTCCGCGTCACGCCACACGAACTTCGGCGGTCGGCTGGGCACCCCCTCAGGCGTCTTCGCGCCGCCGTCGGCAGCGCTGGACGCCGAGTTTTCGCCGTGCGATTGCCACAGCCCCCGCAAGTGCTGGCAGCCCGGTGGCGATGAGGAAGAGCGCGCTCAGCGGCCCTGCGCTCGCTGCCGTCTCGAAGGCCGCACCGAACACCAGCCCGCTCAAAGGCGTCCAGGTTCTCCACTCCGATCTGAGCGCCCATGCGGCGCACTGGCCCATGCGCCGCTGGATCGCTCCAGTCCGCATGCAAATCGCCGCGCGGACCACCCCCCAAGCGAATCGGAACGGGTGCGGATTCTCGTGTAGATCGGCGATCCACTCGTCCTGGCGCCATCGTCGTGAACGGCCAGCGATCCATCCGGCAACTACGGCGAGTGCTTCGGGCCCCCGTTACTGTAGCAATGCGTGGACCTCGTCCAGAACCTGTCGCGACCAGTTCGGGTTGGGCGTGAAAACCCACACTCCGTTAACGCATGTGGCCCGGCTTGAGTTTTAACGTGCTCGGGTGTTGACCTGGGAGTTTCGGGCATCCTGTGGCCGCGGTTTGGGCTGGATGATCGGCTCTGGTGAGGGTGGAGCGGGGCACGGACCCACGGCGTTATCACTGATCGGCGGTCTTGGGTGAGATCCCGGGGCTCCATCGTCTCGCGCGGTGGCGGTTCGGCCGTCCGAGAGGTCGTCCGGGACCCCTGATCGTGGGTTTCGCATCTCGGGCGGGCCGGGCCAAGTCATAGCCGATGCTGCGAAAGCCTCGTTTGACGCGCAGCGGTGAAAGCCGGGCGGGATCCTGGCGCCGTTCCCAGGGCAAAGCGACATCGGCGACCAGGCCTCGCGCCAACCACAGCTGCGTCCAAGCGGCGACGACCAGGAGCGTCCATCGGTCGGCCGCCTCGGGCGTGCGTGGTCGCGGCGTGGTCCAGGCCAGATACTGCTTGAGGAACCGGAACAGGTGCTCGATGTCGAAGCAGCGCAGCCAGGCCAGGGCCAGCTCCAGCAGCAGATCGTCGTCGAGTTCGGCTGTGGAAGTCCAGAGAAACACCGGCGTGGTCGGCTTCCGTCCGTGGGGGAGCCGCTCGGAGCGGATCCGGACGGCGGTGCCGGGGATGATCGGCAGACTCGCGGACGGATAGTCCTGCCAGGGGCCGGAGCTGCCTCGCAGCAGCTTCTGATGCATGCCGGGCGCGGCGTCGATCCGCATCCGGCCGTAGCGGTCGGAGTCGGCCTCGACGTGAAGAGCATCGGTCGGCCAGGCAGCCTCGTCGGCGACCGGCAGCCTTCCGGCGTGGCGCCGTTTGCGACCGGTCGCGGGCTGGTCCGTATCGGTGGCGGCCCGGTAGTAGACGCGGTCGGAGCTGATGCGGGAGACGATGACCACCGGTAGGTCGGACAGTGCCCAAGCCATGGCGGTCGCCGTGTAGCCGGCATCGGTGACTACGATGACCGGCGGCTCACCGGGACTCCACTGGCCCGCTTCGATGAACGACTCGACGACCAGACGGATCTGCGCGATGGCGACGGTCGTCTCGGTCTGGCCCTTGCGGATGCGTTCGGCATCGAGGATCTTCGACCAGGAGCCGACCCCGGGCTCGAGGGCGACGAGGAGAGTAGGGCCATCCGGGGATCTGCTGATCGCCGTCGCGGGTGCGGCCGTAGATGTGGCAGAACAGGAGCTCAGGGCTGGTTGGCGCTTCGGGCCGGAGCCATGGTGTCGAGTCGACCGCGAGCACGATCCGGCCCCGCATCCGCGGCACCGGACCGTCCAAGAGCAGCCGCGATGCTCGCCATTGGTCGATCGATCCCTGGCTCAAGGCCTGGTAGACCATGCCATCACCGCGCCGGAAACCCGGCTCCAGGGACAGATGCGGGAGCGAGTCGATCTTGCCGACATGGGAGAGCAGCGCGTCGGACAGCTCGAAGAGACCGTCGGCACGGGTCGTCATGCACGCGTATAGCTGGGACCGGAACCGGTTCAATACCGCGATCTCCGCTCCATGCGCACCTGGCGAGTCATGTTGGTCCACAACAGCAACCATCCGCCCGGACGATAGTGATGACCAGGAGGTTCACCCGTATCACTCAAAGAACGTTAAAACTCAAGCCTGGCTTCGTGCTAGACCTCGGCGCGGCCGTCCGCCTGCCTGCGCTTGTGCGGCGACGTGATACCGAGCCGCCTTTCGGCATGGTCGCCCTTGCGGGTGCCTCCTTCGCCGGGCACCACCACGATGATCGCAAGGCCACTGGCGAATCCGGTACGGTGACAAGTGGGTGAAGCAGCCTCACGGGAGTTGCCCCGTCGGCGGTTCCCATGGCTGAGAGCCAAGCCCGTTCAGAATCGCGATCCTGTCGGCCCGAGTTGAAGGGCGAAGAATACATGTCGAATGCACCCCAACCTCCACGCTCTTCGCTCGACGGCGGTCGAATTGCCGCGCGAGGTTTTCAGTACCAGTACCTTCGAACGCTCGAAGTGCTCGTTGAACGAATCGATGACCACCGAGTGTCCAGCATCCGAGTCGAAGGAGGATGGAAGTCCACAGGCCGTGAATGCGTTGATTTCGATGTGGTCGACCACGCAGGCGGTTGCATACTTGCGGTACAGGTAAAAAGCAGCACCCCTGGTGCCACCATGCGCGCACCAGATGCATTCGGTATCTTGTGCGAGCTCGTCCGGCAACAGGAAAGCGAGGCGTATGAGCTGATGACCAACGCCGTACCCGCGGCAAATGCACGGGAGCTTGCAGAGACACTTGAAGCCGGGCTCACTCCAGCGGAACTCCGCGGAGCGCTCGAGGACATACTCGCCAACGCAGAGAGTCGCCTTACCGTGCTCCGGGGCCTGAAAAACGACGAGCTGATTCGGCTCGGACGTGCACGACTGAACTTCGACCAGCGCCAGTCCGAGGAGATCCGAGAGGATCTGCGCGAGAAACTCCGATGGTTGCGTAACCGCCATCGTGAAGGCCTCGGCGATCGATCCGCTGGTCTGTTGACCGGCTACCTTGTCAGCGAAGTTCTCCGACGCGCAGCAGATGGACAGTCCGCTCGTTGGCTCATCACCGAGTTCCAGGAGGACCTTCTGGTGCCGGGCGAAGACCTAGCCCGACTCTGTATGGGCCGTGATTGGGGAATCATCGCCGGGGCCGTGCCAGCGATCCCTGATGTCGATCGCCCCCACCTGCAAGCGGAAGTTCACCGATACCTGGCCGCTTCCGCAGGCGAGTCGGTCCAGCGAGTTGCACTGGTGGGCCCGTCTGGTATAGGGAAGTCGAGCCTCGCCGCGGCGTACATCGCGGATCAAGCGGACCGGTATGACCTGGTCTTGTGGCTCGACGCAGAGTCCGACGGCTCGCTCAGCGCTTCACTGTACAGTGTGCTCGAGGCGATCTCAGGTGCATCGCTCCCGCCGAATATCGACGGCAACCCGCTCGTGCTGCGAGACTTTCTGACCGCCCAACTGTCGTCGCTGGCTGGGCGGTGGGCGATGGTATGCGACAACGCTGAAGATCCCGGAAGCCTCTCAACCTGGCTTCCATCCGTCGGCCGCGGCGATGTGATCATCACGAGCCTCAACGCTGCGGCGAACTACGGTCGAACGAGAGTCATCGAAGTCGGCACCTTGTCCGAAGCTGAAGGCGAACAGCTGCTCCGCAACCGACTGCCCGAGTCCTGGCGGAACGCCGACCCCGAAGATCTCCGCGCCCTGCGCGAAATCAGTGAGGGCTGGCCGCTCGCTATCGAACTCATCGCTGGCTATATCGCCACCTGCGGCATTGATCCGGCCGGCGTGAGCGAATACGTCGTTGCGCTCCGTCGACGAGCGCTTGACGACCATGGCGCGTTGCCCTCAGGCTATCCTCGGACCCTGACGGCGGCGATCAACATGTGTCTTGACCCCTTCATCCGTCGATGGCAGCAAGATCCGGACTCCCCGAACGCAGCCCTGCCAATCGCCATGCTGACCGCCACCGCCTATCTCGGATCGCGCAGAATCCCAACCCAGATGGTCGCCGCCTCCTTCTTCCACGACTATGAGCACACCAGCCGGGTCCCCCCCGGGGAAGGCGCCTCCTACATCGATGCGCCAGCATTCGCGCTCGGTGAAACTATCCGAGAGTTGCGCCGGTTCTCCCTCGTTGCGTTCGACGAACCCTTTCCTCCGGAACAGGGACGCGATGCCGCAGTATACGTCCAGACCATGCAGGTCAACTCGATCGTGCAGGACCTGCTCCGGGCTGAAGCCGAGCGACTCCCCGATCCCTACGCCCTCCTGATGCTGCTCGCTACGCACGCCAACCGGTGGCTAATGGCAGCCGCCCACCGCAGCGAGTGGCAGCGGGTCCGACTGCTCCTCAGCCATGCCCGGACGCTGTTCAACCATGTAGTCGCCACCCAGGTGATCGAGCCGGTGACCCTGCAGTTCGTCACCAATATCGGGCTCATGGAAAGCCGCAAAGGAAACTTCGAAGCGGCCGAAGCAATTTGGCGCAACGTTATCGAGATCCTGGGGGACGATCCAGACCTCAACCACCAGACTATCTGGGCGCATGCTCTTGGCAACCTCGCCGAACTGCGCCTCACCCGGCCCGACCGGTCGACCGCCACCGACCGCGAGCTTACTCGTTGGCTGGAAATGGTGCTGCTGTTCGCGCAAGCCCAAGCAATCACGGCGCCCGAAGTTATTGCCCAAGTCGTCGCGCCCGTCATCGGTGCCATGCGAATCAATATCGCTGATAAAGAGATCGACGCCTCGAGGCTGCTTGGACCGCTGATGGTCGCATACGAGGATCTTGCCCTGCGTCTGCCGGACGTTCCTGTCACTCGTGCTGGCAAGCGAATCCGCGCGCTCGATAGCAGCTTCTCGAACAGCGACTTCGATGCGGAAGAAGGCATTCGGACCTGCCGGGAAGTCCTGGAAGGAGGCGATTTCGGTGGTCTCAACGAGTTGACCGTCCGTCGACTCCTGATCGAACTGCTCATCAAGCAAGAGCACTGGGCGGCCGCTCGTCTCGAGCTCGTCGCCTTCAAGGAGACAGCCGAGACCAGTACCCTCCATGTCGAGGAGTCAATCCGATTGCTGCTCAACGTGGGCCATCAATGCGCCATGCGTCTGTTCACCGGCATATTCAAGCATCGTGCTGAAGCTGCAGCTCTGCTTCACGAAGCGATGACCTGGTCAGTGACGGAGTTGGTCATCCCGCAAGCGAATCCTCGCGAGCAGCACCGTCTCCGACTTGTGGGTGCCATCTCGCTGCTACTGCAGGGACATAGCGCCGCTGCCGAACAGCTCCTAATGGAGATTGAACTGGACGACCTTGGCATCGACGAACTTCCAAGCATCGGCGGAGGCTGGCGTACCATGTGGCGTTATACCCGGCTCGAGCTCTATCGACACGCTTGGAATGCCCACGCATACGAGGGCGGCGCCGCGATGTGAAATCTTGGAGTGGCGTGATGAACTAAACGTCATCTAGGAGTTCAGCCATAGTAAAGCGACGCCCCGCACGCGAGATAAAGACCGGCTGCGATGGGGCGATCATCGCAAGCTGTGCGCGCTCGGTCGCCCGCACTACCTTCGCGAGCACCACCCAGCACTCATGCTCCAGCGGAAGTGCTTCAGGCAGCCAGTGGAGCATGTCGACGAGTTCCGCCAGAAGGTCGGTGCAGTGTCGTGAAGCCAGACCTTCCCTGAATCCTGGTAGTCCGATTAGTTCTTCCTCTCCCCACTCCTCGCCCGGAATGTAAACGACAAGCCGATCTCCCCGAGGGACTGCCATGTATTCCGGCAAGGACCCATCTTGGACAGCACATTGTAGCGGCATTGGAGCTGCGGCCGAACCTCTCATCTCTGGAAGGTCTGGCAAGAAGAGGTCGACCAACCGGTGCAGGCCCGGGAGCCTCATGACGAAGTACGGGTCTCCAGTAGACTCCAGGAATCCCGGATCCCTGCCATACAGTGCGGGATCGCGTGTATCGCTGGGATTCGTGATGTAGACGGCCGTCTCCTGGATGACGGCTTGTACTCCCAAGCGTGCAAGGCAGCCGGTGATGATGCCGTATGCGGCGCCATGTGTCCAGTCCTGCTGATGGTGGTGCAGCCGCCAAAGCGTCAGCATGGCGGTGAGTGGTGCAACTTTCGGTTGAAGCAGACCCAGTCCCAGCAAAGGGGCGTAGATCTCATCAGAGGTCAGAGGAGATTTCACCTTCCCATACTGACACAGGTAGATTCGTAGTCGACTTCCCCAAATCGGGTGCAAGCAACTTAAGCCCGGATGGTCGAGCCGTTTTCGGGGCTGCGGCACACGCGTTCGCTTGTCCGGTGCGTCAGGTGTTACGCGAGGGCTCCGATGTGCCCCGACGAGGCTGACCCTGGAGCATCCCGAAGCTCTCGACCCGCGTAATCGGCTACCTTCAAGACCCCGATCAACATGCTGGTTGAAGGCATCATGAACAGGTTGCACAGATCCCCAACTTCGAGTCACAATCATCTTCATGGCACGGAGTGAACCGGAAGAGATCAGCGCCGCCTTCGCACGTCAGTGGTGGAAGGCATTGCTGGCCAACGCCGTAGCGCTTATTGAGGACGCCGCCGTTCTCGCCGAACACCAGAGCCCGGGGCGTGCCCAGGCTTTGGTGGTTCTTGCGATGGAAGAGCTGGCAAAGGCGCGCTGGTTGTATCAGGCGGCGGAACACGAGTGGACGGCGCCGCTCGGCATGTATGGGTTGCCAGCACGTCCGGCGAGATCTGTCATGGTGCCCGAAGGACTACGGACCGTACGACGACCCCATGGGGAGAAACTCCAGGTCGCCGAGCAATTCGCGTCCGGCCTAGCTGGGTTCTGGAACTCCACCCGCAGGCACGAGTACTACACCCTGCCTGATTTGGAGACGTTCGAGGCAACTGCGAAGCAACGCAACCTCGACAAGCAGGCTGGACTTTATGTCGATCGAGCTGCCACCTCGATCACGTCACCACTAGATGTGCCATCAGGAGAAGTCGAAGGTGACATCCGACGTGCCGCTCAGGTTATCCAGATGCATCTGATTGAGGATCACACTCGGCAACAAGATGCTACCGAGGTGTGGCTGATTGATTCAGCGGAGGGTATGCACTGGGCCGTGATGCCATACGCTCAGCCCGAAGAGTTCACGTCTTTCGTTGAGCGATTGTCTGAAAGGGCGCCAGAATGACACGGGGAGTGCGCTGTTTCATGACACTTCAGGTGCTGCCATAGCAAGTTCGAGAGGACTGGTCTCTCGGTGGGCAGGGTGACGGGTTGTCATCCCTGCCGAACCCGAGAGCGTGCCTGAACTGGGCCGAGGTCCGCAGGCTCCTGCGCGGTGAAGGCGACTACGCCGGCGTCACTGCCGACCTACAGGAGCGCGCCGAGGCGATAGCCGCGGTCGCAGGCGAGTGCATGGAAACCGACACCGAGACCGGTCGCAACCGCGTCCGCGTTTCGGCCCGCACCGCCACCCCACCTCGGCCTCCTCGAACCGCGTCCCTCCAAGGACGAGAAGCTGGGTTTTTGGATCAGCCAGTACCAAGCCATCGCAAGCCACTACGGCGCCTGAATGCGTCTCATTCGAGCTCCGCATGTCAGTTCTGGTTCGTTATGAAGGTCCTCCCGAGCCCAACGGGTTCGGGAGGACGGGCCTCCCCGTGGGCCGGTGACGGGTCGTCTTCACTCCCTACGAGTATCGATAGTTGAATGATCATCTGAGACTGCTGACCCAGCGCCAGGAGACCTATCGGCGTCTGATGCGCCGACGCACATGCGCTCTTTGAAGCTTGCCCGACCGAATCTTGAAGGCGGTTCGAACGTAAGTCTGAGAAGTAAGTGCCCGAGTGTCGGTTTCGATCCATGGCGGGCTATGACAATAAACCTCACCCACTTGAGCAGCATCCTTTTCGCAGATCAAGAGGCTTCGCGATCCATTCAGTATACAACGATGTCGGGGTTGAAGTATCGGCGCGACTCGCGGCGCGTAGTTGATGGAGTGAGCGTTGCGCAATTCTAAAAGCTGAGGTGGCGGAGGGGGTCGATCGGCCCCTTCCGCCACAGTTTCCGGATTCGCAAAGTGGCGCTGTTGAGCACCGGTGGTGAGTAACCACAAATAACCCTCGCGCGAGCAGGGATTGCGGGCAGGCTGGGTGTCGTCAGGTTTTTCGGAAGGTGGTCGGCCATTCGGTCTTGGTTCGCATCGGTTCATCCCCGCGCTGGCAGGGAGTTCCTGGGCACGCCTTTCGCCTACTCCACGAGGGCCGGTTCACCCCCGCGCTGGCGGGGAGGTCGTGCGGGCGAGATTGATCTCCTGCATGCCGAACGGTTCACCCCCGCGCTGGCGGGGAGGTCCGTGCTCTCCGCGGTTGGCGCCGTGCTTGTGGCGGTTCACCGCGCTGGCGGGGAGGTCAGGGCAACCGTCAAGAGGTTGTTTGTCGCTGTCGGTTCGCCCCCGCGCTGGCGGGGAGGTCCCGACGTTCACGAACCTGTTCAGGAACGGGTGCGGTTCACCCCCGCGCTGGCGGGAAGTTCCACGCGTGGCAGTCCGTGCACGTCTCGCACGGCGGTTCACCCCCGCGCTGGCGGGGAGTTCGCCCGCCGAGGAGCCGAGGTCATGCGGGCCCGCGGTTCACCCCCGCGCTGGCGGGGAGTTCGGCAGCGCGGCCACGGCGTCTTCGAGCGAGTACGGTTCACCCCCGCGCTGGCGGGGAGTTCGGCCATGCGCTGCCACCTGGCCCACGCCTGGTCGGTTCACCCCCGCGCTGGCGGGGGAGTTCAACTCGCCGCCGAGGTCGACGACCTTGAAATCCGGTTCACCCCCGCGCTGGCGGGGAGTTCTCCTCGACGGCGCCCTTGGACAGGCCCGACAGCGGTTCACCCCCGCGCTGGCGGGGAGTTCGCGCGGTCGGTCCGGTCGGCGTGCAGGTAGCACGGTTCACCCCCGCGCTGGCGGGGAGTTCGCCTC
>NZ_FNGF01000001.1:0-175681 GCF_900102815.1 Glycomyces sambucus | reverse complement strand
ACCGGTTCACCCCCGCGCTGGCGGGGAGTTCCCGGTTTCCCGTGACCTCAAGTTCTCTGAGGGGGTTCACCCCCGCGCTGGCGGGGAGTTCACCCCGCACCGGGCAATGTAGGTGAGGAGGTGCGGTTCACCCCCGCGCTGGCGGGGAGTTCGTCCCCGCGGGGACGAGCCAGCACTTCGAGGGCGGTTCACCCCCGCGCTGGCGGGGAGTTCGCGTACGCCGAATACGGGTTGTCCATGTTGGACGGTTCACCCCCGCGCTGGCGGGGAGTTCCCTTCCTGACCTGCGCAGCTACCGTGCCGTTACTGAATTGAGACCTGTGTGCCGAGTATGCGGCTGCTCAGTTTTCAGAGGTATCGATGCGGAGGAGAGCATGTCCTTCAAGGTACGGCAGCACCGGATGATTCTGTTGAAGGGCTTCGCTTTTCGAACAGTTCTGGCAGTGGAGTTGTCGGTCCGGTGTCGTAGGTTGTTGGTTTGATTCGCGCTGTTCGGGAGTAGTATGCGGCAGTTGCTTGAGAAGGTGTCTTTGACGCTGTGGGGTAAGTCGAAAGGTCTGGTTGAGCCGTACAGTCTGATCCGGCATCTGCTGGATACGGCGGCCATGTTGGAGGTGTTGTGGGATCACTTCCTCGATGGCAATCAGCGGCGTGTGATCGCCCGAGGTCTTGGGTTTGGTGCGGATTTTGCGCAGGCGCGGGCGACGGTGGTGTTCTGGGGTGCGTTGCACGACATCGGCAAGCTCGGATACGGCTTCCAGTCATGCGATGCCAAAGGGTTCGCCGGTTTGGATCCGGCGTTGGCAGCGGACTTGGGTGTGGCGGTTGATTCGCGGATCGATCATGCCCGGGTCGGCATGCTGTCGGTGGCGACCTTGTTGTCCGGGATGGGCTTCGACGATTCCGATCCGGAGGGTCCGCTGTTTCGCTTGGCGGAGATCATCGGCGGCCATCACGGGCGGTTTCAGCCGGTTGATGAGCAGTGGTTCGGCAAGTCCGTGTTCAACCGGTGTCTGGGTGGGCCGAGCTGGGATGAGCAGCGGCAGGCGCATGTGTTGGCACTGCATGCGCTGCTGGGGACCCCGCAGGCGCCGGGGGAGTGCTCGGCTCCGACGGCGGTGTTGATCACTGGGATGGTGATCCTCGCTGACTGGCTGGTGAGCCAGGAAGAGTATCTGGAGGCGCGGCAGTCGGATCTGTCCGGTGACCTCCAGGTGCATTTGGCGCAGGCACGGTCGGCAGCGGTGCTGCTTCTGGACGGGGCGGGCCTGCGGCCGGTCCGGCTGGAGGATCCAGGTTTCTCGATCGCCCACGGCCTGCGGGCCCCGAATCCGCTGCAGCGCTCGGTCGTGGATGACCTGCCTTCGCACGTGGTCGCTGGTGAGGCGGGGATCTTTGTTGCTGTGGCCGCGACTGGCGACGGGAAGACCGAGACCGGGCTGGAAGGATGGCGGGTGTTGAGCGCGGCTTCGGGGAGTGCGGGCCTGGTGTATCTGCTGCCGACCATGGCGACCAGTGACCAGCTGCACCAGCGCCTCAGCGGCTATGTCGAGCGGTGCCTCGGTGAGCAGGATCGCGAGCGGGGCGCTGTCGCTTTGGCGCACAGCATGGCGTGGCTGGCCGCGCCGTACGCGGACGGCGCGGCGGTGGTCACCGGTGAGGATCCGGGTGCGGAGGCGGCGAAGCGCATGGCACCGCGGTCCTGGCTTCGAGGGCTGAAGCGGGCGCTGCTGGCCCAGTTCGCCGTCGGCACTGTCGATCAGGCGCTGCTCGGTGTGCTTCCGGTGTCGCACAATGCGTTGCGAATGCTGGGGCTGTCGGGCAAGACGGTAGTCATCGATGAAGCGCATGCCTATGACCCCTATATGCAGGTTCTGCTCGGTCGATTGGTGCACTGGCTGGCCGCGTACGGGTGTTCGGTAGTGCTGCTTTCAGCGACGTTGCCGCAGTCGATCACCGATGCACTGGTCCGGGAGTACCTCCAGGGTGCCGGGCATTCGAAGGCGGCGGTGCGGGAGCAGACGTTCCCGGTGCCCTACCCGGGATGGCTGTACGTCTCGGCGGGCGGGAGAACCTCGAAGATCAAGGACGAGGACCATCGCGCGCAGGCCACGGCACGCAGCAGCGCGCTGGTGACCGCCTCGGTGCCGGTGCGGCATACCAGTCCTGGCGGCGCGAACGACGGCGACACGCGTGCCGCGGCGGTGCTCGCGGCGCTGGAGCCGCTGCTGGGCGAGGACGGCGGGTGCGCGGTGGTCGCCTGCAACACGGTCCCGGACGCGCAGGAGACCTACCGCTTCCTGCGCGAGCAGGTGGAGCGCCGGGGCCTGATCGCGGACACGGTCGAGCTCATTCACGCGCGGTTCCCCGGTGTCATCCGTCAGGAGAAGGCGGCGAGGATCAGCGCCGAGCTGGGCCGGGGCGGGCCCCGCCCGCACCGGCGGATCATCGTGTCCACGCAGGTCCTCGAGGTCGCCTTGGACCTGGACGCCGATCTGCTCATCAGTGACCTGGCGCCGCTGGCGCCGCTGCTGCAACGCGCAGGACGGTGCTGGCGCCACCAGCAGTGGTGGAAGGCGCAAGGGTTCCCCGGTGGACGCGACCGGCCGGCATGGTCGACCGGCCCCCGCCTGGTCGTTCTCGACCCCTTGGAAGAGAGCGGAGGCGTACCGCGGCATTGGGGCGGCGACGACGGGGTGTACCCCGCATTCCTACTCGAGACGACCTCGCGGCTGCTGGCCGCACGGGACGGCACCCCGATCCGCATACCGCAGGAGGTTCCCGACATGGTCGCGGCCGTCGACGGCGACGACAGTCGCTTCGACTGGGACCGCCCCGATGCGTCCGCGTCCTATTCGGCGTTCATGGGAAAGGTGCTTGCCGAGCAGTCCTTCGGCCACACGGTGGTCATCCCGCGCTGTCAGGCGGTGTTCGAGCTCGCCGACTTGCACCAGCGCCCTCTGGATGAGGAGCGGGCCTCGACGCGATTGGGCGCCGAAAGCGTCCGGGTGCTGTGCCTGTTCGAGCACGAGGACGGGACGGTCAGCTTCGACGAGGCCGGGTCGCACACGGTGTCCGATGTGGTGCTGCGAGGCTCGGTTACGGTGGAAGCGGCGCGCACTGTCATGGGCCACACCATCCCGGTCCGCGCCCAATGGCTCGGCAAGCTCGGCGACACCGAGCTGCCGCCCCCGGCCTGGAGGGACCACGCCGTACTCGGTGACCTCGCTGTCCTGCGTCACCAGGTCCGCGGCCGATCGGCCCGCCCGGTGGCCCTGGCGCGTGGCGTGTTCCGCCTCGATCGTGAACTCGGCCTTCTCCGCCTCTGACCCCTACTTGTCCCGCTTCACCCCAAGGACGTCGATGCCCCTCAGTTTCTCGCTCGCCGATGAGCCCTTCCTCCAAGTGCGCTACCTCGATGGCCGCACCAGTCGCCTCGGGCTGCGCGGCCTGTTCACCGATGCGGCTAAGATCGCCGATTTCGAATCACCGCATCCACCAGCGGCCGCTGCGATGCTGCGAGTTCTGTACGGCATGGCTTTCCGCATCGCCGCTGCGATGGAGCCCGCGCTCGCCGACGGCGATGTCGCCGCTGCGCCGCGCCAGTGGCTGCGTGCTCGCAACTCGGTGTTGGCGACCGGACAGTTTGATCCGGGCTGCGTGCAGCACTATTTCGACGCTGTGGGTGCCGGGTTGGATCTGTTCGACGCTGCCCGTCCGGCGTTTCAGGATCCTCGCTTGGTGCAGGAGTGCGTCGGCACCGACGGGAAGCCGAGTCCGTCAGGGGTGAACAAGCTCGTTGCCGGCCGTCCGAGCGGCGTCAACGGTGCGATCTTGTTTGGCCACGGCACCGATGCCGCGGCATCGCCGGTGCACCCGGGAGCGGCGATCTGGGAGGTGCTGACGCAGTCGTACTTCGGCCCCTGTGGGCAGTGCACGCCTCGTCGCATCAAGGCTGACAAGCCCGGCAACGGGATGATAGGGCCGTTGCGCGGGACCGTTTCCTACCATCCGTGGGGCCCTGACCTGTTCACCACGCTCCTGCTGGGCCTGCCCTGCCCCGATCCTGACCACGCCGATCTCGCCCCAGCCGAGCCGTTTCCTTGGGAGCGGGCTGATCTGCCCGACGCCCTCGCGCCTGCGGAGGCACTGTCGTGGCCTGCTGGGGTGCTGACCGGGCGGTCGCGCCACGCGGTCCTGCTCGTCCCCGACCGCGAAAACGGCCAGATCATCGACGCCTACGTCACCTGGTCAACCAAAGCCGCCCCCAGCCCCGCCCTCGACCCGTACCTGATCTACGACACCGGCAAAGGCGACGAGCTGCAACCGCGGAAGGCCGACCTCGACCGCAGCGTCTGGCGGGACTTGGACGCGCTCATGATGGACCGGGCCGGGACCTCGCGTCCCGCGATCTTCCGGCACACCCGCTGGATGCCATCGCACCTGCGGCCACAAGTCCGCGTCCGCGCCCTCGGCTTCGCCCAAGAGCGCGGCCAACAGCGCGACTTCGGCTGGTACAGCGCCACCACTCCGCCGCTCGTTCCGTGGTTCCACGAGCACGACCCGGCAATGGCCCTCCGCTTCGAGCAGTGCCGCACCGCCGCCGAATCGCTCGGAAAAGCACTCCAGTACGCCGCGAAGCAGGCATGGGCGGACGTGGTCGCGCGAGGAAAGATCGACGCCAAGAAACCAGGCCCCTGGGTGGAGCCAACCATGACCGCGTACTGGTCGGACGCCGAGACCATCTTCTGGGAGCTGACGCAGTCCAGCAACACGCGGCGCCCGCATCTGGACTTCCGCAGTGCGGCCGAGACCGCACTGACGACCGTGATCAGTACGCAACGCCGTGACATCAGAATCGCCCGGGCCCTCCAGCACGCCCGCGCTCTGCTGTGGAAGGCGGTCCCGACCCCTGCCACCCCAGTCGGCCAATGACTCCCCTGCCGCAGCCATCTCCACCCGCAAGGAGCGCGCCACCATGCCCACCACATCCACACCGCAAGGCCCCAACTCCGGACTTGACGCCCACCGCGAATTCGTCCTTCGCGTCGAGCGCTTGTGCCGCGAGGACAAGCGAGCGCGGGCCGAGCTCCGCCGCGGCCTCGGCCGCCCCTTCGACCAATGCCAGAGCATGCACCGCCACCTGGTCAAATGGAACTCCAACCAGGCCAGCTCGACGACACGAGCCGCCAGGTACGCAGTTGCGGCCCTTATCGCTGCCGCGCCCGCCGATGCGCGGACCGCCGCTGGCGCGCCGGTACCGCCGAACCTCGGCGCCAGCCTGGGCCAGGCCGTGCGCCGGGGCGCCATGAAACCGAGTTCTGCCGAAGCGACCCTCCACCTGCTCACCCGCCAGCAGTACACCTCGGTCAACCGGCGCCTGCCAGCCCTGACCCGCCAGATCCAGCGCGCGGACACAGCCATCGACTGGGGCCGACTCAGCGACGACCTTGCCCGCTGGGACCGCGCCCGCGACCGCGTCGCCACCCGCTGGCTCGAGTCCTACTACCGGGCCGTCCAAGCGCCCGACCCAACCGAACCCGGCACCGAACCCGACCCCGAACCTGACTCCGAACAATAAGGACATCACCATGTCGAGATTCCTCGAAATCCATGCCCTGCAGAGCATCCCGGTTGCCAATCTCAACCGCGATGATCTTGGATCACCCAAAATGGTCACCTACGGCGGAGCCGACCGAATCCGCATCTCCAGCCAAGCTCTCAAGCGCCCCATCCGCCACGGTGTCGAAGCCGACCTTGGCGAATTCACCTTCCGCACCCGGCAACTGCCCAACCGGCTCCAGTCCAAGCTCACCGGCAACGGGTGGAGCGTGGAGGCGGCCGCTTTCGCATGGCAGCAGATCGCCACCGCCGTCAGCAAGAAGCCACTCAAGTTCGAGATCAGCCAGCAGACCGGTCTGCCGATCACCGCAGTCCTGCTCTTGCTGCCCGACACTGCCCTCGACGAGCTCGTGAAGGTGTGCGATACCCACCGCGACGCCCTCACCGGGGAGCAAGCCAAGAAGAAACCCGTCCAGGTCCTGCCGGCATCGGAGGTGCGCCGCGTCATCGAAAGTCGCAACGTCTCCATCGGCATGTTTGGGCGCATGCTCGCCGAAGTCCCCGGTGCCAACGTCGACGGCGCCGCGCAGATCGCCCACGCGTTCACCACCCACGCCGCCGAGCCCCAGCGTGACTACTTCACCGCCGTCGACGACTGGTTCTCTCAGGACACCGACGCCACGGGCTCGGGTCACCTCGACACCGCCGAGTTCAGTGCCGGCGTCTTCTACCGCTACGGGTGCCTCAACCTCGAGGACTTTCGCAAGAACCTGGCTGGCGATGAGGAAATGGCCGCTCGCGCCACTGCCGCCTTCGCCGACCATTTCCTGATGACACTGCCGCAAGCGAAGAAGAACAGCACCGCACCTCACACCATCCCCGACCTCGCCTACCTCACCGTCCGCGACCGTCGCCCGGTGTCCTTCGCCGCCGCCTTCGAGCGCCCCGTGCGGCCCGAACACGGCGGAGGCATCGCCGCGCCCTCTCGGGCCGCCTTCAACGACTACGCCAGTGATGTGCGCCGCCTGACCGGCGGACGCGGTCTCGTCTTCGCTGGCCACGCCGCCGCTGGCACCGAGGGCTATGAGCACCTCAGTGACCGCTTCGACTCCTTCGCCGATCTCATTGACGCTGCCGTCACCGCCCTGGTGCACCGACCATGACGAACCAGGGCATCATCATGCGCCTGGCAGGGCCCCTGCAGGCGTGGGGCGAGCGGTCCAGTTTCACCGTCCGCGACACCGCCACCTTCCCCACCCGGTCGGGCGTGCTGGGCATGGCCGCCGCCGCAGAGGGCATCGGCCGCGACCAGTACCCGTCGGGATACGAGGACTTGGAACTGGCCATCCGCATCGACCGGCCCGGCGCCCGGACCGTCGACTTCCACACCACCGGCGGGGGCTACCCGCCCGAGGGCACCGCCGCAACCGCGGGTGGCGAGCACAAGAACGCCGCGGTCCTCAGTTACCGCCACTACCTCACCGACGCCGCATTCACTGTCGCCATCACCGGGCCCGCCCCGGTCATCACCCGAATCACCAGCGCGCTCGATCACCCCCACTGGGCTCCCTACCTCGGGCGGCGCTCGTGTCCTCCCGATGAGCCGCTCCTGCTCGCCCGATCCAGCCCCGATGCGATCACCGAACTGCGAACTGCCGTGCCACTCGCTGCCCGCACGACCACGAAAGCCCGCACCACCGCGAAAAGGGACGCACCGACGGTCGCGGTCGACTTCATCTGGGAGCATCAGCCCGCCAACCCCGCTGCTGCCGCGTTCACGATCACCGACCAGCCCTCTGGCGCGGCCCGCCAGTTCCACACCCGCCGACTGTGGCGCACGACCGAGCACCTGCCGGGCACGCTCGTCTGCGAGCCCTACCAGGCCCGGCAACGCCTCCTCGACTACGCGATCGGAAGCACGCGATGACCACCTCGCTCAACCTGGTCCGCATCACCCTCAACACCGCCAGCCGCGACGTCCAACGCGACCTCAGCGACGCCAAACAGATGCACACCACGCTCATGCGCCTCCTCCCCGACGCCATGGGCGAGGACCCACGCAAACAAGCGAACCTCCTCTTCCGCGTCGAGGACGACCCCCGCGGCATTACCGTCCTGGCCCAAGCCAGCCACCCGCTCCTCCCCTCCAACCTGCCCACCGGATACGGCACGACCGAACGCAAGGACATCTCGCCACTGCTGCGAGCCCTTCGTGCGGGCATGGCCGTCCGTTACCGCATCGACCTCAACCCCACCCGCAGCGAGCGCCGCTCCGCCCTCACCGCAGCGAACGCCGACTCCGAACGCCCGAGACGGCCGCGCGGCATCGTGCGGGCGCTCACCGGTGCCGACGCTGACACCTGGTGGCGCGAGCGCGCCGCCGCCAACGGGCTCACAGTCCACACCCTGCTGCCCACCGCACCCGCATGGCCCCCACCACGCAACGCCCGGACCGGACGCGGCGCCATCACCTTCACCCTGTGCCGCTACGACGGCATCGCCACCATCACCGACCCCGCCCTCCTGGGCACCGCACTCACTGAAGGCATCGGCCGCGCCAAACCCTACGGAGCCGGACTGCTCACCATCTTGCCCGGACCGGCATGAGCCCGCCGCGCGACTTCCGCGCCAGGCTCGCCGCACCCAGCCTGGCGATGCTTCCCCGCATCGGTGACTCCCTGTCGTTCCTCTATCTCGACATCGTCCGCATCATCCAAGACGACACCGGGATCAGCGCCAAGATCGAAACCAGGCGCGGTATCGACACCGTGGAGCTGCCCACCGCGGCACTCTCCTGCCTCCTGCTCGGACCTGGTGCCTCCATCACCACCCGGGCCCTGGCGACCCTGGCCCGCCACGGCACCACCGTCATCTGCACCGGGGCCGGCGGCGTCCGCTCCTACGCCGCGATCACCCCCGAAGGACTCACCACTACCTGGCTCGAACACCAAGCCACCGCCTGGGCACAACCCGACCGGAGACTTGAGGTCGCGGTCCGCATGTACGAGCACCGCTTCGGCGAAACCGTGCCCAGCGGCACCACGCTCGAGCGCCTGCGCGGCCTCGAAGGCCAGCGCATGAAGGCGATGTACCGGCTCCTCGCGCAACGACACCGGATCAAGCCCTTCAAGCTCAGTTACAACCCAGAGGACTGGGACCAGCAGGACGCTGTAAACCAGGCCCTCTCATCCGCAAACAACTGCCTTTATGGCATCGTTCACGCCGCAATCCTCGCCCTCGGGTGCTCACCCGCCCTCGGATTCGTCCACCAAGGCAAACAACACGCCTTCGTCTACGACATCGCCGACCTGTACAAAGCCGAACTCACGCTCCCCCTCGCGTTCTCACTTCACGACTCCCACAATCCAGAATCCGACGCCCGCCGCAAACTGCGCGAGCAACTGCGGCTCTTCCGGCTCCTGCCACGCATCGTCGGCGACATCCAGGGCGTACTTGCCCCCGACGACGCCAAACCGCGCAGCTCCGACGAACGCAAGCCCGTCCGGCTTGTTCACCTATGGGATCCCGAAACCGGTGCAGTCCCGGCAGGCACCAATTACAGCAACACCGAAAACGACTGACACATGGCAACCATGATGGTCATCGCCACCACCTCCGTCCCACTACACCTAAAAGGTGCCCTCAGCCGATGGACCATCGAAGTCGCGCCTGGCGTCTTCGTCGGCACCACCTCCAAGCGGGTACGTGAACAGCTCTGGGACCTCACCCAGCAGGCCGTTGCCGACGGCGCCGCCGTCCTCATCCACACAGCCGCGAACGAACAAGGCTTCTCGATAAAAACCGCAGGCGAACGGCGCCGACGCCCTGAGGATTTCGATGGACTGACCTTGGTGAGATTCGTTGCTCAATCGCCCGATCCGGATACGACGTCGGCGGAGTCCGAATGGCCCACCGACTTTTGATCACAGAACTGCATTAGGTGCCTAAACCTGCAAGTCAAGAAGAGGGAGTCCCCGCCCGCGTGGGGGTGAACCGTCGTCATTCATGAGCACGAACGGCGCCTCCCCGGGAGTCCCCGCCCGCGTGGGGGTGAACCGCTCCTCACCACGCTCGACGCGCTCGGCATGACGGAGTCCCCGCCCGCGTGGGGGTGAACCGCTCGACGCCTGGCTCGACTACTGGCTGACCAAGGGAGTCCCCGCCCGCGCGGGGGTGAACCGCGACAGCGTCAGCTTAAGTACCTCGGCTATGAGGGAGTCCCCGCCCGCGCGGGGGTGAACCGATCCTCGAACCCGGGGCGGAGGTGACGTAGATGGAGTCCCCGCCCGCGCGGGGGTGAACCGATCCGCCTCGCCGACCACGTCCTCGTCGTCGGGGAGTCCCCGCCCGCGCGGGGGTGAACCGCACATGCACGTCTCGGTCGGCCGCGGCCCGGAGGAGTCCCCGCCCGAGCGGGGGTGAACCGGTCCCCAACAGCCTCCTCATAGCCCACCTCGCGGAGTCCCCGCCCGAGCGGGGGTGAACCGCGTCTCACGAGGTAGACAGATTGTCAAGTTGTGGAGTCCCCGCCCGAGCGGGGGTGAACCGTATGTGTTGAGCTGCCAGGCGTTCGGGCGTCCGGAGTCCCCGCCCGAGCGGGGATGAACCTCTTTTCATCACCGGGATGAACACCGGGATGCTCGGCGGAGTTCCCGCCCGAGCGGGGGAACCGGTCCGCAGAATGCCTGGCTCGAACTCGTCGCAGAAATCCCCGTCCCGAGTGGGATGAAGCGAATACCGATTTCAGATGCGTCGGGGGCGAGTAGCGCGCCATAGCTGTTTGACTGCGCACCTTGCTAGAAGTGCGGCGCAGGGCTGCGCCGCGCCTAGATACCCTATCGTCGGCATCCCTCGAAGCCATTCTGCATGGGCGACTCTGATGCCCAGCATGAGCCACCATCCTGTGATCAGCAAGGCACCGAACAACAGCAGGAGTCCATATCCTGACGCGCGCATCTCCCGGCTGAGCTTTTCAATGAATATCGGAAGTTCCACTCTCCTACCACTATGATGACTCATTGCGTCAGCCATTCCCAAAGTTGCGCCTTCGCCGCGCGAATCTGGTTGGATGCAGATTCTTCCGTTATTTCCTCGGCTTCGGCGACGGCGCTGATCGGCAGCTTCTCGATCACGACTTTCAGGATGAGTATTGCCTGAAGTCTGGTTACGATCTCGTTATCGATCGCCTTTGCTAGGACGAGATCGGGGTGTCCGAACTCTTTGGCAGGAGGGTGTGACTCGAAGATAGGTGAGTGCAACTGCCTTTGGTATCGCGATATCTCTATCGCGCAGCGCCTTGCGGCGATGTAGGCGCGATTGCAGAGGCGTGCACAGACTTTTCCGCGAGTGGTGTCGATGTCGTGGACTGCGGTGACGAATCCGGCTAGTGCGGCGCTTTCGATTTCGGTCCGGTCCGAGTATTCAGGCGCATATACGGACGCGAACTTGATGGCGTTGCGGATGCCTGGGATGGCGACGCCGACGGCGATGATCAGCCAGGGCTCCTGCGCTTTTCGGGCTTGGTCAACGATGGTTGCCCACGCGCTATCGCGCTCGGTTTGCGCGGTGTCCTTGCTGAGGAGTGTGCGGCCGAGCTCTCCGGTGGAGATCGATGTTCCTCCGACACTCAAAGACCACTTTCCGTCGCCGGTGCGGGTTCCGGTGTGGTTGCAGATTCGTTTGAATTCGCGCTCACATTTGCCGATGGTTGAGATTCGCATGATGAGCCTCCATGAGTAAGATTCGACGCTTGTTCGTCGGTGCGTATCCCCATGAGGCCGCGTTTTCGGCTGATGTGCAAGTCAGAATGTAACCCTTGGTAACCGGGCCTTGGATATTGGTTATTCGTGGTTATCAACCTCCCCGCGCTGCGTTGCCGATCCCCGATCTCATAAAGCTGTTAGACGGTGGTTTCTGATATTTGCCTCAAGGTGAAATCCCAGTTCAGCGACTGGTTATCGCTTTGGTTACGCGCTGGGTGGTTCGGGTGGTCGGTAATCCTGTGTCTTTTCTTGGTGAGTCGACGGAATGGACGTTGGCTTGACGCGCTGCCGAGGTCGGTGCGGCCTGGACATAGCTCTTGGCACTCGCATCGGAGGAGGTGATGTCTCCGTCGCATCGAAGCGAATCGGTGGCGTGTCGACCGGCCCGGGTTCGGGTTTCGGCGCGATTCTGGGCCGGTCTTCTGCACGAGTCCTCCGAGGGAGGCGCAGAAGATGCGCACGCACGACGCACCGAGGCCGACAAGGCGGCATCGGCTATGCACAGCAGGACTATTCTCCGGACTCGTCGCGGCATTTATCGTGTTCATGGCTGAGCCTGCGATGGCGAATACGCAAGGCGTCATCGACGTCCTGAACCGATTGCAGCTGGTCATCGTTGTCATTGCCGGGACTGCGGTTGCGGTGATGCTGACTTTTGCCGGATTCCGGTATCTTCTCGCCTCTGAGCCCGGGGAGACCGAGCGGGCGAAATCGGCACTTCGGAGCGCTGCGATCGGTTTCGGCATCGTCGTGCTCGCACCGATCCTCGTCGCCATCCTCAAACAGATTCTGTCGGGTGAGTAGTCATGTACGAGCAGATTCTCGACGGCATGATTGACTGGCTCGCCGACCGCGCGATCGTGTTTCGGCGGTCAATCAGCGATGCGCTGAGCGAAGCGAACTGGGTCCTGCTCTCGGAGGATTTCACGGACTGGGGTCTCGAACTTCGCGGGCACTTCGTCGCCATCGTCTACGCCTCCTATGCGCTCCTGATCGTCGTCGGCGGCTTGATCCTCATGGCGCATGAGACGCTGCAAACCCGCTATACGGCTCGCGAGCTCGCCCCGCGTCTGATCGTCGGGTTCCTCTTGGCAGGATGCTCGTTCGTCATCGTTCTCCAGGCGCTCGATGCGAACTACGACATCGCCTCGGCGTTCCTTGAATCAGACATTTATTACATCGAGGATCAGCCGGAGTCGAATGCACTCTGGGAATTGCGGGCGACCCGCGATCTGGGGTCTGAGACTCCCTCCATCGATGTCATGCTGTTCGACCTGTTGTGGGTGGTCCTGACGATCGTATGCCTGCTACTGCTGTTCCTCGTTTCCATCATGCGGAACATCGTGTGGTTCTTTCTCGTGGCACTCAGTCCGATCGCGCTGGCGTGCCACGCCCTCCCGGTCACCGAGTGGGCGGCGCAATTGTGGTGGCGGATGTTCGGCGCCTGCATGGCGTCCTCTATCGGGCAGGCGGTGTTGATCTGGGTGTGGAATAGCCTGCTGTGGCCCGAGGGCCGAGACGGTTCAGGCCGCTATTTCGGCCACATCGGGCACATCGGCGTCCACAGCCTGTACCTGGTCGTCGTCATCTGGATGATGTGGCAGATCCACCAGAACGCCTTCCGGATCGCGCGCGGCCGGCCGCTGCGGGTGCCCGGCTCACGTTTCGTGACCGGCGCTGCCACTGCTTTGGCGGTCGGCGCAGTGACCGGGCGGTTCCGCAAACGCGGTGGCAGACCGGAGCCCAAGGCACCGGCAGCCGCTAACGACGGCGGCAAGTTCTGGTGGGGCAAGCACCAGGGCCGCGCCTCATCGGTGACCCCGCTTGGCTCTGCATTCGGTCACCGCGGCCCCGGTCGCGCCTCGCAGGTGAACCACCTGGGATCGGCGTTCGGCCACCGGTCGCCCGAGACCGCGCCCCGGACAGCGCCGTGGTGGGACCGGACGCCCGGAGCAGCCCCTGAGCAGCCTGCCCGGCCCGGCGAGGGCGCATACGACTCGATGTTCGAGCCCGCCAACCCGCTCGACCATTCACGCAGGCTTGGCGGGTTTGCCACCGACGAGGGCCGCCGCCGCGGCATGGAGCAGCGGCTCACCGATGCCGAAGGCACCCAGCTCGAAGCCGAGGAGCGCCGCCTGCGGCAGGCGGGTGTGCGCCCGAGGACAGGGCGGCGCATCGCCGACGTCCCGCCGCTGCGCCGGGCCCAGCCGTCCTGGACTCAACGGGGTCTCTTCCCCGACCCGGCACACCGCGCCACGGGGCCGCTCGCACGAGGTGCCGAAGCCGCCGAAGGCCCGGCACCTGTCCGGCCCGAGGCGCACACCGGCGGTCCCGATCAGCCGATGCTCGGCGACGCCCGGTTCTGGCAGGCTCCGGGCGACCGGACCGCCGCTGACATCGCCGCGCAGCGGGCCCGCGACGCAGCCGAGGACCGGGACGACGAGGGGCGGGCGGAGCCATGAGCGGTCGTGGCAGTGTCAGCGTCCCGGCGGATGTGAACGTGGAGGACAAAGTCCTGTTCGGGCTCACCGCCCGCCAGACCCTCATCCTCGCCCCCGTTGCGCTGGGCCTCCTGGCCGCCTGGCGCGGCATGGCCGGGACCGTCCCGATTGCGGTGCTCCTGCTCGCGACTGCGCCGGTCGCCGCCGCAGCCGTCGCGCTGGCCCTCGGTCGCCTCGACGGGGCCGGACTGGACCGGATCGCGCTGGCCGCACTCCGCCAGCCGAGGCGCCCGATAGCCGCCGGCGCCCCTGCCGAAGCGGTTGCGGGCAGCCTGTCCCGCGTCCTCGGCAGGCGCCTTGACTCCAAGGCGGTCGCTGCTGCCCGGGGGCCGGTCCGGGCGGTGCGATCCGATGGCGCGATCGATCTGGGACCGGCTGGGTGGGCGGTCGCCGTCGACGTGGGCTTCCTCAACTTCGGGCTGCGTTCGGCCAGCGAGCAGGCGATGCTGTGCGCCGCGCTCGCCCGGCTCCTCTGCGCCACGGACGCGCACCTGCAAATCTGCCTCTCCACCCGACCGGTCGACCTCACCGCCTACCTCGAATCCCTCGCGGCGCACGCCGCCGTGCTCGATGCGCCGCGCCTGCGGGCCGCCGCCGTAGAGCACCGGGCCTGGCTCGCCGAGGTCGTCGCCTCACGCCAACTCCTGCGCCGCGAGGTGACCGTCACCGTCCGCTGCCCCGACGCCGAAGGCGCGCGCTACGCCGCCGGCCAGGTCCGGGCCATGGCCGAAGGCATCGGCGTGCCCTCACGCCTGCTTGCCGCCCCCGAGCTCACCGCGCGAGTCCGGTACGGGATCGACCCGTACGGCTCACCCGCCCGAACGGAGGCACCGTCATGACCACCCTGCTGCACCGCCTCATGGGCAAAGCCCGCGGGAGGGGCGACTTCCCCGTCCCGGCCGAACTGTGGCCCGACACGGCCGCCGTCGAGCTGCGGCGCATGCGCGCAGGCGACGGCTGGGCCGCCGTGCTCGTCCTGGTCGGGTATCCGGCCTCGCTCCCGCCGGGGGTGGAGTGCGCAGGGTCAGGGCTAGCATCAAAGACGGTGTGCTCGGCGGCGGATGCCGGGTAGCAAGGACTCCCACTCGGTGGCGTTCTAGTGCCTTAAGCGCCGCATCCGTACTCTCGAAGCGGTCGTCGACGTCCGTGCATAGCTGATGGAAGCGGGGATATCCGAGGTGGTTCCGGCTGCTGGCCGAAGAAGAGCTCGCGGGGCGTCAGCACAACGGCGTGGACGGCGGACAGTTCGGACTGCCTCCAGAATCGTGTATGTGGAGTGTCTTCGCCATACTTAATCACGGCGAGACTCGCGTCCCTCGGAATGCCGAACGAGAGCTAGGCTGGATCATTCGTTATGGGGTGTTGCTAACTGGATGTCCGTTTGTGGCCCGAGTGGGATTCGAACCCACACTGTACGGGTTTTGAATCCGTCTTCTCTGCCAGTTGGAATACCGGGCCGGGGCCCTCGCGGGCCGGTGTGAATGATACCTGGTGGTTAGGGGAGTTGTGTCCTGAGGTCGGCGGCGGCCGCGAGGGTCGGGGCGTGGGTCGCGCGGGCCTGGTCGGTGAGGTCGAGGGTGTCGATCCGGTCGAGGAGTTCGCGGGCGCGGGCGTGGTCGGCTTGGCGGGTGGCGAGTTCGGCCCGATAGGCGAGGGCTTCGAGGAGATCGGGGTCGGTGTCGGGGGTCTTCGCGAGGGTCGCGTCGAGGATCTTCGCGGCCTGGGACGCGTCGCCCTTGGCGTCGCCCAGGACGATCGCCCGTTCGAGGGTCTTGCCGAGCTTCGTGGTGGCCGGCGGTCGCTCCTCGGCGTCCTCGGCGGCGGGGAAGAAGCGGATGGTGTTGCCTCCCGGGTCGACCACGGAGAAGCCGGCCCGGTTGCCGGTGTTGGCGCGCTTGCGAGGGCGGGTCATCCGCGGGATGCCGGTGAGGAGGAGCTTGCCGTGCGCGGCGCGCATGCCCGCGGCGAAGCGGTCGAAGAGGGCGCCGGTGTCGGGGACGATCACCAGGCAGGTGCCCAGCGTGGTCTCGGGTTCGAGGTCGTCGACACCGAAGAAGTGGAGCTGGATGTCCTCGCTGACCAGCACCGTGTACGGGTTGGGCCGGGTCTGGTGGAGGGTCTCCGTGAAGCCGAGCATGCGGTAGAACTCGGCGGTCTCGTCGATCGACCGGCAGGGGAGCAGCGGGATCGTGGTCTCACCGGCCATGCGGTGCCTCCAGAGCGGAGCGGAGTTCGCGGAGCGCGGACCTGGCGGACGCGATCGCCTCGGGGCCGAGGCGGGCGGCGAGGGCGTCGGCCCAAGAAGCGTGGCGGCGCTCGACCGAGGCGAGGGCGGTCAGGCCCGCCGGGGTGGGCGCGATGAGCTTGGCGCGGCGGTGGTTCGGGTTGTCGCGGTAGGCGGCGAGGCCGTCGCGGACGAGGGCGTCGGCCGTCTGCTGGACGCTCTGGCGGCGCAGTCCCATGGTGCGGGCCACGTCGGCGACGGTGAGCGGTTCCTCGTCGACGACGCCGAGGACCTGCCAGCGCGCGCTGGTGAGCCCGGCGGGTTGCGCGAGCCCGTCGCCGGCGGCGATGAGGGCGCCGTTGGCGCGGAAGACCTCGATGACGAGATCGGAGACGTCGAGGGCGCGCGGACTGAGTGCTGCCACGGGAATGAGGCTAGCAGATATTGACAGGTACCTGTCAATCGAGTCGGCGGGCCTCCGGATCGGGGCCCTGGGCGCTGCGGCCGCCGTCGACGGGGAGGATCGCGCCGGTGACGAAGGAGGCGGCGTCGGAGAGCAGGTACGCGACCGCGTCGGCCACCTCGTCGCCGGACCCGGCGCGGCCGAGCGGGTGCAGGTCGCGCATCGTGCCCGCGTGCGCGGTCCGCTCCGCCTCCGTCATGTCCGCGAGCGCCGCTTCCATGCGTTCGGTGGTGATCGAGCCGAGCGCGACGGCGTTGACGCGGATGCCGAGCGGCCTGTAGTCGACGGCGAGCGAGCGGGTGAGCCCTTCGATGGCGGCCTTCGCGGTCGCGTACGGGAGCGCGCCGGAGACGGCCCGCCGGCCTTGGTGGGACGAGACGTTGACGATCGCGCCGCCCGTCCCGGCGGCCCGGAACGCCCGCACCGCGGCGGCCGCGCCCGCCAGGCACGGCTGGAGGTTCGCGCGGATCAGCTCGGCGACGGCGGCGCCGCCGGCCTCGTGGAGCCAGGCGTCGCGGAAGACCGCGGCGTTGTTCACCCAGCCGGTGAGCGTGCCGAGCGCCTGGGCCTCCGCGGCTGCCCTGGCCGCGACATCGTCGTCACCGGCGTCGCCGAGGACGAGCGCCGCGCGCCCGTCGGCGACGAGCGGTTCGAGCCACGCTTCGTGTCGCATCTCCACGACCACTACGGCGTTCCCGTCGCCGAGCAGCCGCTCGGCGACCGCCCGGCCGACGCCGCGTCCGCCGCCGGTGACGACCACTGCCCGTCTCATGGCCCCTAGTCTGCCTCGGCGGCCGACTTCTCGAGCGCGATGTCCTTGAGCGCGAGCACGGCCGGATCGGCGCCTGAGTACTCGAGGTCGGCGAGGAACACCGCCACGGCGGTCTCGCCCGCGTCCAGAGCCTTGCGGACCTCGCGCCACACGGCCAGGTTCGGGTGCTCGTACGCCGTGCACGCCTCCGCCGGGGCGAGGAGCCGGATCGCCTGGTCCAAGGAGGTCGCGTCCAGCAGGTACGCGGCCGAACCGCCGTCGTGTCCCAGGACCGTGGCCATGACCACCGCCGGGAGCGGGTGCACGCCGACGTTGGCGCGCGCGAACGCCACGGCGCCCGCCGCGTCGACCGTGGCGATGCCGTACGCGGCCGGGAGCGTCCAGTCGGGGAGTGCGGCTATGAGCCGTTCGCGGGCGGTCGTGATCTGCTCGACGGTCTCCCAGGTCCCGCCGAGTTCGGCGAGCAGGGCGTCGATGGTGGCGTCGGTGTCGTCCATCGGGGCAGTCTCGCACCGCACGCCAAGGGGAGCAACCCGATTGAGTTCATGTGGGACGCGTCAGTCCGCGGCGGTCCTCGCCAGCGTCCGCCGCCCCCACCGGCTCATGGCCGGATTGGACTCGGCGTAGTACCAGACGACCCCCATGGCCTGCACGAACGCCCACGCCCGGCCCCGGTCCCACTCGGCGTCGCCGCAGCCGAGGACGCCGCGCAGCACCGCCCGCGGCCCGGCGTCGAGCAGGTGCCAGGCGCCGACCAGGTCCAGCGCCGGGTCGGCGGGGCCGAGCCCGCCGACGTCGAGGACGCCCGCGAGCCGCCCGTCCCGCACCAGCACGTTCCCCGGGATGAGGTCGCCGTGGCACATGACGTCCGGATCGCCGCCGCGCGGCAGGTCCCGCATCTCCGCCCACAGGCGCCGCAGCGCCGGCACGTCGAGCAGCCCCGCGCTCTCCCGGAAGCACGTCTCCATCCACGACCCGTGCGCCGCGATCACCCCGCCGCGACCGCCCCCGGAGAAGACACGGCCCTCCGTCGGGATCGCCCGGACGCCCGTGATGAACTCGGCCAGGTCGCGCGCGAACCACTCGGACGCACCGGGATCGGCCTCGTCCGCCGTCGTCCCCGGCACCCACGTCTGCACCGACCACGGCAGCGGATACCCCGCCCCCGGCTCGCCGATCGCCCGCGGTTCGGGACTCGGGAACCTGGTGCGTCCCAGCAGCTCCCGCGCCGCCTCGGCCTCCGACTCCAGCCAGGCCCGCACCCCCGCCGGATCGCCCGGCTGGAGCGGGAACCGCGCCGTCAGCCCGTCGCCCACGCGGAAGATCGCGTTCACCGTGCCGCCCATGGCGACCGGCGCGACAGGCAGCCCCCGCCACCGCGGGAACTGCGCGTCGATCAGCTCCCGAACAGCGGCAACGGGAACGGTGAGCTGGTCCTCGTGCATCTGCATGACGAGAGCGTCGCACCGCCCGGCCCCCTCGGCAAGCCGGTTTCCCCGCCCCGGAGGGTGACGGGCACAGTGGAGGTGTGGGAGCCTGGAGGCGCACACCCCTGGGCGTTGAGGAGACCCGAATGTCGTCGGCGCAAGCGAAGGATGAGATTCGACACCGCGTGTGGACGCTGCTCGCGCGCCAAGGCGCCGTCGACGGCGACCCGGCCGGGCACATACCCCGCTTCCACGGCGCCGACGAGGCCGCGAAGCTCCTCGCCTCGACCGACCAGTGGCGCACCGCCAACGCCGCCAAGGTCAACCCCGACAAGGCCCAGCACCCCGTCCGCGCCCTCGCGCTGGCCGCCTCCAAGGCCACCTACATGGCCGTGCCGAAGCTCGCCCTCGACCAGCCGTTCTACCTCCTGAACTCGCTGCTGCCCAGCTACACGCCCGAGGAGGCCGCCACGCGGGACGCCGCGGAGGCGCACAGCCTCCTCGTCGGCGCCGAGGCCATGCAGCGCCTCGACCTGGTCGTCTCCGGGTCCGTCGCCGTCAACCGCGAAGGCGCCCGCATCGGCAAGGGCCGCGGCTACGCCGACATCGAGTACGGGATGCTCACCGAGGCCGGACTCATCGACGACCGCACCGTCATCGCCACCACCGTCCACGACCTCCAGGTCCTGGACGAACCGCTCCCCGAGGAGCCCCACGACTTCCGCGTCGACCTGATCGTCACCCCGACCCGGATCATCCGCTGCCCCCGCACCCGCCGCCCCCACGGCCTCCACAAGGACCGCCTCACCCCCGAGCAGCGCGCCGAGATCCCGTTGCTCGACGCCCTCATGGCGGACCTCCCCGGCGGCGCCGACCGCCCCGCGTGAGGGGTTGCGCGCCTCACGTTTCGGCCCTGCCGTCCGAAACGCTCGGCATAGGAGCGTGCGGACGTAACACGCGGCGGCTAAGCTAGCGTCCGGACGTGCCACCACTGCGCACGCCGCACCGTCCAGACGCGCACGAAAGGTACGGACCCGCATGACGAGCAAGGCCGCCGAGGAGCCGCGCAAGCGCGTGCTCATCGCCGAAGACGAGGGGCTCATCCGCCTCGACCTGGCCGAGATGCTCACCGAGGAGGGCTATGAGGTCGTAGCCGAGGCCGCCGACGGCGAAGCCGCCGTCCGCCTCGCCCAGGAGCACCTGCCCGACCTGGTCATCTGCGACATCCAGATGCCGATCATGGACGGGCTCCAGGCCGCCGAGAAGATCGTCTCCGCGCGCATCGCGCCGGTCGTGATCCTCACCGCCTTCTCCCAGCGCGACCTCATCAGCCGGGCCACCTCCGCCGGGGCCATGGCCTACCTGGTCAAGCCCTTCCAGAAGTCCGACCTGGTCCCCGCCATCGAGCTCTCCCTCACGCGCTTCGCCGAGATGACCGCCCTGGAGAAGGAGGTCGAGAACCTCACCGAGCGCCTGGAGGTCCGCAAGCTCGTCGACCGCGCCAAGGGCCTGCTCATGACCCAGTACGGCATGCCCGAGCCCGACGCGTTCCGCTGGATCCAGCGCGCCGCCATGGACCACCGCCTGTCCATGCGGGCCGTCGCCGAGCGCGTCATCGCCGAGGCCGAGCAGAAGGAAGCCCAGGACGCCGAGTAGGCGCACCGAGCACTCGGAGGGCCCGCGACCGCACCGGTCGCGGGCCCTCCGGCATTCGCGGGCCACGCCGTCGCGGACTTGCCCCGATCCTGTCGCACCCACTCGATAGGCTCAGGAGCGTGACCGCTTCGCAATCCCGCCTGCTCCTGATCGACGGCCATTCGATGGCCTACCGCGCGTTCTTCGCCCTGCCGGCGGAGAAGTTCGCGACCGACGACGGCCAAGTCACGAACGCCGTCTACGGCTTCGCGTCCATGCTCATCAACCTGCTCAAGGCCGAGGAGCCCACGCACATCGCGGTCGCCTTCGACGTCTCGCGGCACTCGTTCCGCACCGACGAGTACCCCGCCTACAAGGACGGGCGCGGCGAGACCCCCGAGGAGTTCAAGAGCCAGATCCCGATCATCCAGCGGCTCCTGGACGCCTTCGGCATCACGTGGCTGAGCAAGCCGACCTTCGAGGCCGACGACATCATCGCCACCCTCGCCACCCAGGGCGAGGCCGCCGGCCTCACCACCCTCATCTCCTCGGGCGACCGCGACGCCATCCAGCTCGTCAACGACACCGTGACCCTCCTCTACCCGGTCAAGGGCGTCACCGAGCTCGCCCGGTACACGCCCGCGGCCGTCGAGGAGAAGTACGGCGTCACCCCCGGGCACTACCGCGACCTCGCCGCGCTCGTGGGGGAGAAGGCCGACAACCTCCCCGGCATCCCCGGCGTCGGCCCCAAGACCGCCGCCAAGTGGATCGTCAAGTACGGCTCCCTCGACGGCCTGGTCGCCAAGGCCGACGAGATCACCGGCAAGGCCGGGCAGAGCCTGCGCGACCACCTCGACGACGTCCTGCGCAACCACCGCCTCAACGCCCTGGTCACCGACGTCGAACTCGAACGCACCGTCGCCGACCTGCGATGGGAGGGCTGGGACGTCGCCGAGACCAACGCGCTCTTCGACGCCCTCCAGTTCCGCGCCCTCGGCGACCGCCTCAACGCCAACCTCGCCGACAAGGCCGTCGGCGCCATCGTCGCGCCCGTCGCCGAGACCGCGCAGGTCGACTCCGCCGCGCTCGTCCCCGGCGGACTCGACGCCTGGCTCGCCGCCCGCACCGGCGACGTCGCGATCGCCTTCACCGGCAGCTTCGCCTCCGGCGCCGGGTCCTTCGACACGATCGCGCTGGCCGAGGACCGCCAGGCGCTGTGGTTCGAGCCCTCGCAGCTCGACGCCGAGGACGAGCAGACGTGGGCGACCTGGCTCGCCGACGCCTCCAAGCCCAAGCTCGTGCACGACGCGAAGGCGTTCCTGTGGGGCGCCGACGCCGCGGGCTGGCCCGAGCCGGCCGGCCTCAAGGCCGACACGATGATCGCCGCGTACCTTCTCAAGCCCGAGCAGCGCTCGTACGCGCTCGGCGACCTCGCGATGCAGTACCTCGGCCAGGAGCTCGCCGCCGCGGCCTCGCCCGCCGACGACGGCGCGCTGTTCAGCGACGCCTCGCTCACCGCCGGAGACGACGACACCGCGCGCGTGAACGCCGACTGCGCCGCCGCCGCGGTCGTCGCCGAACTCGCCGCCGTGCAGGCCGAGCGGCTGGAGCAGCGCCACCAGGCGGTGCTCGCCGACGAGCTGGAGTTCCCGGTCATCGGCGTCCTCGCGCGCATGGAGATCACCGGGATCGCCGCCGACGAGGGCCACTTCGCCGACATCGAGGCCGGGTTCGCCGCCCAGTCCAAGGACGCCACCGACAAGGCCCACGAGATCGTCGGCCGCCCGTTCAACGTCGGCTCGCCCAAGCAGCTCCAGGAGATCCTCTTCGACGAGCTGAACATGCCCAAGACCAAGCGCACCAAGACCGGGTACACCACCAACGCCGAGGCGCTCCAGCAGCTTCTGGTGAAGACCGGGCACCCGCTCCTGGAGCAGCTGCTGCGCTTCCGCGACGTGGAGAAGCTCAAGCAGATCGTCGCGACGCTGCGCGCCACGATCCAGACCGACGGGCGCATCCACACCACGTTCCACCAGACCGTGGCCGCCACCGGGCGCCTGTCCTCGGCCGACCCGAACCTCCAGAACATCCCGGTGCGCTCGGAGGCCGGGCGCGCGATCCGGGCCGGGTTCGTCGTCTCCGACGGCTTCGAGTCGCTGATGACGATCGACTACAGCCAGATCGAGATGCGGATCATGGCGAGCCTCACCGGCGACGAGGGCCTGATCTCGGCGTTCATCGCGGGCGAGGACATCCACTCGGCCGTCGCCGCGAAGGTCTTCGGGGTCCCGCTGGGCGAGGTCTCGGCCGAGCACCGCCGCAAGATCAAGGCCATGTCCTACGGCCTGGCGTACGGCCTGTCCACGTACGGGCTCAGCCAGCAGCTCGGCATCGAGAACGCCGAGGCCCAGCAGCTCTCGGACGACTACTTCGCCCGCTTCGGGAAGGTCCGCGACTACCTGCACCGCGTCGTGGAGGAGGCCCGCAAGACCGGGTACACCGAGACGATCATGGGCCGGCGCCGCTACTTCCCCGACCTCACCTCGGACAACCGGCAGCTGCGCGAGATCGCCGAGCGCGCCGCGCTGAACGCCCCGATCCAGGGGAGTGCGGCCGACATCATGAAGACCGCGATGCTCGGGGTCGACCGCGCGCTGCGCGAGGCGAAGCTCGACTCGCGGGTGCTGCTCCAGGTCCACGACGAGCTCGTGTGCGAGGTCGCACCCGGTGAGGCGGAGCGGCTCGAAGCGCTCGTGCGGGAGCAGATGTCGAACGCCGCCACGCTCGCCGTGCCCCTGACGGTGTCCGCCGGCTTCGGCGCGTCGTGGGAGGCGGCCGCCCATTAGCGGTGTCGATCGACACCGGTCCCCGGCCCGGACTGGCGCGGGATTATCGCGCACGGTAACCTGGACTGGCCTGGGCTTGTCCGCGTCCTCAGAATGGAGCAGGACGCCGCCGGCGGCAAGGGCAGCCCGGGACTGAACCGCGAGTGCGCGCGTCCGGCCAGGGTGCGTGCGCGAGCCCACGATTGATACGTATCCGGAGCACCAGCCCACATGACGAGCAGCATCGAGGCCACCTCGAGCAACGCTGAGAACAGCACCACGGTCGAAGAAACGTTCTCGGACGAGGAACTCCTCGCCGCGATCGACGCGACCATCAAATACTTCAACGACGGCGATATCGTCGAAGGTACCGTCGTCAAGGTCGACCGGGATGAAGTCCTGCTCGACATCGGCTACAAGACCGAGGGCGTCATCCCCTCGCGCGAGCTGTCGATCAAGCACGACGTCGACCCTGAAGACGTCGTCTCAGTGGGCGACCACGTCGAGGCCCTCGTCCTCCAGAAGGAGGACAAGGAAGGCCGTCTGATCCTCTCGAAGAAGCGCGCGCAGTACGAGCGTGCGTGGGGGACCATCGAGAAGATCAAGGAAGAGGACGGCGTCGTCCGCGGCTCTGTCATCGAAGTGGTCAAGGGCGGTCTCATCCTCGACATCGGCCTGCGGGGCTTCCTGCCCGCATCGCTGGTCGAGATGCGCCGTGTGCGCGACCTCCAGCCGTACGTGGGCCGCGAACTCGAGGCCAAGATCATCGAGCTCGACAAGAACCGCAACAACGTGGTCCTGTCGCGTCGCGCCTGGCTCGAGCAGACCCAGTCCGAGGTTCGGACCGAGTTCCTGCACCAGCTGGCGAAGGGCCAGGTCCGCAAGGGCACGGTCTCCTCGATCGTCAACTTCGGCGCCTTCGTCGACCTCGGCGGGGTCGACGGCCTGGTCCACGTGTCCGAGCTGTCCTGGAAGCACATCGACCACCCGTCCGAGGTCGTCGAGGTCGGGCAGCCGGTCGAGGTCGAGGTCCTGGAAGTGGACCTGGACCGCGAGCGCGTCTCCCTGTCGCTGAAGGCGACCCAGGAAGACCCGTGGCGCCAGTTCGCCCGCACCCACGCGATCGGCCAGATCGTGCCCGGCAAGGTCACGAAGCTCGTCCCGTTCGGCGCGTTCGTCCGCGTCGAGGACGGCATCGAGGGCCTCGTGCACATCTCCGAGCTGGCCGAGCGCCACGTCGAGGTGCCCGAGCAGGTCGTCAAGGTCGGCTCCGACGCCATGGTCAAGGTCATCGACATCGACCTGGACCGTCGCCGGATCTCCCTGTCGCTCAAGCAGGCCAACGAGGCCTACGTCGAGAACGAGGAGCAGTTCGACCCGACGCTGTACGGCATGGCCGCGCAGTACGACGACCAGGGCAACTACATCTACCCGGAGGGCTTCGACTCGGAGTCCGGCGAGTGGGTGGAGGGCTTCGACGAGGCCCGCGAGGAGTGGGAGCGGCAGTACGCCGAGGCCCGCGCCCGCTGGGAGGAGCACGGCAAGCAGATCGCCGAGCGCGTCATCACCGAGGCTCCGGCCAAGCCCGCCGAGGGCGAAGCCGCGCCGAAGGGCGACAAGGGCGCCAAGAAGGCCACTTCCGAGAAGAAGTCGGCCCCGGCGGAGCCCCAGGGCACGCTGGCCACCGACGAGGCGCTCGCGGCTCTCCGCGAGAAGCTCGCCGGCAACTAGCAGCTGTCACTCTTTCAACTGACAGACCACTGCCCGTCCCAGGCCGTTCGCCTGGGGCGGGTAGTGTTTTAGTTGTGCTTAAAGTCGCATTGACCGGTGGCATCGGAGCCGGTAAGAGCACGGTCGCGAAGCAGCTGTCGGAGCTGGGGGCGAGCGTCATCGACGCCGACGCCCTCTCCCGCGAAGTCGTCGCCCCCGACACGGAGGGCCTCGCCGCGGTGGTCTCACGCTTCGGCCCCGGGGTCCTGACCCCGGAGGGCGCGCTCGACCGCGCGAAACTCGCCGCCGTCGTCTTCGAGTCCGCGCCGGCGCGCGCCGAACTCGAGGCGATCGTCCACCCTCGCGTTCGCGCCCGGGCCCGCGAGCTCACCGATGCCCTGCCCGAGGACGCCATCGTCGTCCAAGACATCCCGCTCCTGGCCGAGACCGGCCAGGCGCCCGGCTTCCACCTGAACATAGCCGTGGAAGCGCCGCGAGAGCTCCGGCTCGAACGGCTCGCCGCGCGCGGCCTCGACCGCGCCGACGCCCTCCGCAGGATCGACGCCCAGGCGTCCGACGCCGACCGCCGCGAGGTGTGCGACGTCGTCCTCCACAACGACCACGACGTGCACGAGCTCCAGCGGCGCGTCGCGCTGCTGTGGGACGAGCGCATCAAGCCCTTCGCCGAGAACCTCCGGCACGGGCACGCCGAGCGCCGGCCCGAGAAGCTCCAGTTCGTCGAGTCCGACCCGGCCTGGTTCCGCCGCTTCGAGCACCTGGCCGCGCGCCTGCGCCGCGTCATGGGCCCGAGCGCGGTCCGCATCGACCACGTCGGCTCCACGGCGGTCGCGGGCGTGCCCGCGAAGGACGTCATCGACATCCAGGTGACCGTGGTGTCCCTGCACGTCGTGGACGCCTTCGAGGACGCCCTGGGCGACGCCGGGTTCTACGGCGGGGTCAAGTTCGACTCGCCCAAGCCCGAGTTCCCGGACATCGCGATGTGGGAGAAGCGCCTCTACGGCTACGCCGACCCCGGGAACATCGCGCACCTCCACTTCCGCTCGATCGACACGCCCGGGCAGCGGTTCGCGCTGCTGTTCCGCGACTGGCTCCGCGCCGACCCGCAGGCGCGGGCCGACTACGCCCAGGCGAAGGGCGTGCTGGCGGCGAAGGCCGACTCGGTCACCGAGTACGCCGAGGCCAAGGAGCCCTGGTTCGAGGCCGAGGGCTGGCCGCGCGCCAACCGCTGGGCCGAGGAGCACGGCTGGCACGCGCCGCTCTGCTGACCATCCACAACCGACACGACCGGGCCCGCGGCACCGCCGCGGGCCCGGTCGCGTCCGCGTCCGCCCCGCGGTGACCATTAGTAGCAATAAGGTGACGGAATTGCTGGTATGACGTGCGGTGTCCGATTCTGATACGCTGAACAGTCGCGTTCGGTCCCCGTTCGACCGCCCGTTCCGCGGCTCCCATCGCGAATCGGCACCGGCACCGAGAGGGTGCGGGCCGGTTCGGGTCGGCTTGACCGAGTAGAGAAGGCAACGCCACCACAATGGATTCACGGCAAGGTCCGTCCGCCCCCGCCGGCAGGCCCGGCGACCGTTCCCGACACGCCAAGCGCCGCCCCGCGGCGGGCGTCCTCGGCCTCATCGGCCTCGGCCGGCGCTCCGCCCGGTCCGAATGCCGCCACATCGACACCAGGATCAAGGACCCCCGCGACGTCCAGCGCGACGCCCGGGCCGCGATCCTCGACCCCAAGCACGACAGCGAGGACCGCGACCGCGCCGTCCACGACCTCGCCCACGGCCCCGGCGCCGACGAGGTCTCCCGCTGGACGCTGCGCAACACCATCCAGGACCGCTACCTCGACCAGGGCCACCGGCTCGCGATGGCCGAAGAGTACCGCCGCTGCGACCCCGAGGCCGCCGTCGAGGCCCTGTTCCTGTTCGCCCTCGACGCCGCCAACGACCCCTTCGCGCGCCTCAAGGCCGCCCGGCTCATCGCCGACGAGACCCAGCAGCGCCTCGCGATCCTGCTCATCGCCAGGGCCGCGGGCGACGCCGAATGCCGCCTGCGCGCCGCCGTCGCCCTCAAGCCGCTCGCCCCGCGCGACGCCGAGGAGTCCACCAAGGCGCTCGCGACCGACCCCGAGGTGAGCTTCGGCGTCCGCATCGAGGCCGTCCGCCACTGGTCGCAGGTGAACCGGACCGCCGCGGTCGAGGTCCTGTGGCAGATCGCCGGCTCGCCCGACACCCTGTGGATCCGCCGCATCACCGCGGCGGCCGAACTGGTGCTCCTGCGCGTCCGCGCCGCGTACAAGCTCCTCCTCGAATGGGTGGAGAACCGCGAGCTCCCCGAGGAGGCCCGCACCCACCTGTTCGCGACGCTCAGGCGCCTGGAGGCGCAGCGCGCGGTCTGACCCGCACGAACGCGAAGGGCCCGGTCCGATGACCGGGCCCCGCGTCGTCCCACGGCTCAGCCGATGCGCTCCTCGACGCCGGCCGGGACCGGCACCATCGGGTAGTCCTCGTACGCCACCTCGGCGCTCGCGACCCCGTAGTAGGTCATCATCTCCACCTCGGACAGGCGGTCGTCGGCGACGTGGTACCGGTACGCCGAGCGGCCCGGCTCGGCCTCCGCGTCCCCGTTGACCGGGAACTCCACCACGTACACCGGATCTTCCTCGGTGCCGTCGACGCGCAGCAGCGACGCCCGCTCGGCGATCACGTCCTCGTCGTCGCCCTCTTCGGCCGCCATCTCCAGCAGCCGGTACACCAGCGACTCCACCGGGCCGAAGCTCTCGGCGGTGTCCTCCCCGGCCAGCTCGTGGACCTCCCAGCCCTCCGTCGGCGGGGTCTCGGGCAGCTCGCCGTCCTCCACCGCGAGGGTCGCGAACCCGCCCGGCCGCGCCAGCAGCAGCCGCTGCCCGCTCGCGTCCGTCACGTGCAGGTACGCCGTCATCGAGCGCCAGTCGACCGACCCGAACCCGGTCGCGGCCTGCCCGTCGGCCACCGGCACGGCCATCTCGACCTCGGCCGACTCCGACCAGTTCTCCGCCCGCAGCTCCGCGAGCGTCTCCGCCAGGTCCTCGTCGACCGGCTCCGGCGCGATCCGCGCGCCCCCGAGCATGTCGTTCGGCACCAGCCCTGCGGCGTCGAAGGACACGTCCCGCAGGAAGTCCACCGCCGACAGGGCCTCCGCGCCCGTGTTCACCTGGAAGCGCCGCAGGTTCCCCTCGCCGTCGAGCGAGTACAGCGCCTCGGGCGCAGCACCCGCCGCCTCCCCGGCCTGCGCGTCGGTCTCGACCATGATCGGCGCCCGGAACGAGTCCACCGACTCGCCGTCGATGACCCCCTCCTCGCGCCACGTCGCGGCCTCCGCCAGCGCGGCCGGGTCGTCGGCCTGCTCGGCCGTCAGCGTGAACAGCGAGGACACCAGGATGTCGAGCGTCGTCTCCAGCTGCGTCCCCGCGCCCGAGAGCATCGCGCGGGTCGTCCACCCGTCCTCGGGGACGCGGACCTCGCCGAACGCGGCCTCGTCGTCCGCGCGGCTCGCGATCAGGCCCGGCACCGCCTGGACCAGGCGGAACCCGCCCTCGCCGTCCGGGACGCGCGCGTACGCCATCGGGACCTGCCAGTCCAGGTAGCCGTCCACGGTCAGCGTCTCGCCGTCCACCGGCAGGCTCATGCGCAGCGCGACCGGCGCGGCGTCGTGGTTCTTCTCGCGCATGCCCGCCAGCAGCGCCGCCTCCTCCTCGCTGACCGGCCGTTCGGCCTGCGACCCGCCCGGACTGCACGAGACGGCGAACCAGCCGGCCACGGCGACGGTCGCGATGATGGCGACGACCCACAGCAGGGCCGATCTGAATGGAATCGAGGTAGTGGAGCTCACGCAGGGACCAACGAGTCGGAACCGGAAAAGTCACCGCCGGAGCCCAGGAGTGTCGGACCCCGGGGTTACCGTTGGGCCGTGGCATTCGATATTCCCCGCGCCGACGGGCGCTTCGAGGTGGTCAGCGAGTACCAGCCCTCCGGAGACCAGCCGACCGCGATCGCGGCGCTGGCCGAGCGCGTCGGCGGCGGCGAGCGCGACACCGTGCTCCTCGGCGCCACCGGCACCGGCAAGTCGGCCACCTCCGCGTGGCTGATCGAGAAGCTCCAGCGGCCCGCCCTGGTCATGGCCCACAACAAGACCCTGGCCGCGCAGCTCGCGAAGGAGTTCCGCGAGCTCCTGCCCAACAACGCCGTCGAGTACTACGTCTCCTACTACGACTACTACCAGCCCGAGGCGTACGTCGCCCAGACCGACACCTACATCGAGAAGGACGCCTCGATCAACGAGGAGGTCGAGCGCCTGCGCCACCGCGCCACCTACTCGCTGCTGACCCGCCGCGACGTCGTGGTCGTCGCCACTGTCTCGGCCATCTACGGCCTCGCCACGCCCGCCGAGTACCTCGAACAGGCCACCGAGGTCTCGGTCGGCCAGGAGTGGGACCGCGACAAGCTGCTGCGCCGCCTCGTGGACGTCCAGTACGCCCGCAACGACATCGCCTTCACCCGCGGCACGTTCCGGGTCCGCGGCGACACGATCGAGATCATCCCGGCCTACGAGGAGCTGGCGATCCGGATCGAGATGTTCGGCGAGGAGATCGACCGGCTCTACTACCTGCACCCGATCACCGGCGACGTCATCCGCGAGGTCGACCGGGTCCTCATCTTCCCCGGCTCCCACTACGCCACCGGCGACGCCCGCATGAAGCGCGCCATCGGCGACATCGAGGTGGAGCTGGAGGAACGCCTGGCCGAGCTCGAAGGCCAGGGCAAGCTCCTGGAGGCGCAGCGGCTGCGCATGCGCACCGTGTTCGACCTGGAGAACATGAAGCAGACCGGCACCTGCAACGGCATCGAGAACTACTCGCGGCACATCGACGGCCGCCCCGCCGGATCGCCGCCGCACACCCTCCTCGACTACTTCCCCTCCGACTTCGTCACGATCATCGACGAGTCCCACCAGACCGTCCCGCAGATCGGGGCCATGTCCGAGGGCGACGCCTCCCGCAAGCGCAACCTCGTCGACCACGGGTTCCGCCTGCCCAGCGCCCAGGACAACCGGCCGCTGCGCTTCGACGAGTTCCGCGACCGCGTCGGCCAGACCGTGTACCTCTCGGCGACCCCCGGCAAGTGGGAGCTCGCCGAGACCGGCGGGAAGTTCGTCGAGCAGGTCATCCGCCCGACCGGCCTGGTCGACCCGCACGTGGAGGTCCGGCCCACGAAGGGCCAGATCGACGACCTCATGCACGAGATCCGCGAGCGCGCGAAGAAGGACGAGCGCGTCCTGGTGACCACCCTCACCAAGAAGATGGCCGAGGACCTCACCGACTACTTCCTCGACAACGGCATCCGGGTCCGCTACCTGCACTCCGAGGTCGAGACCCTGCGCCGCATCGAGCTGCTGGGGGAGCTGCGCCGCGGCGACTACGACGTCCTCGTGGGCATCAACCTCCTCCGCGAGGGCCTGGACCTGCCCGAGGTGTCCCTCGTGGCGATCCTCGACGCCGACAAGGAAGGCTTCCTGCGGTCGGCGACCTCGCTCATCCAGACGATCGGCCGCGCGGCCCGCAACGTCTCGGGCACCGTCCTCATGTACGCCGACAACCTCACCGACTCGATGAAGGCCGCGCTCGACGAGACCGACCGCCGCCGCGAGAAGCAGGTCGCCTACAACCAGGCGCACGGCATCGACCCGCAGCCGCTGCGCAAGCGCATCGGCGACATCATGGAGGACCTGTACGACTCCGCGGCCGAGACCGCGAAGCTCGTCGCCGCCGAGCGCCCCGTGCGCGGCAAGGCCGCGAACACCAAGGGCGCGGGCAAGGTCCGCTCCGAGATCCTCCAGCAGATCGACGAGCGGAACGAGCAGATGCTCACGGCCGCGAGGGAACTGCGCTTCGAGCTGGCCGCGGCCTACCGAGACGAGATCGCCGACCTCAAGCGCGAGCTCCGCGAGATCGAGCAGGCCGGAGGCTGACGCAGCGGGCCCGCCCGCTCCGGCGCGGGCCCGTCATCGCCAGCGTTCGACGCCGCCGGACGCGATGATCTCGTCGTACCCCGACCGGTAGTCGGGGTACGCCAGCGTCCCCATGAACGACGCGAAGCGCTCGCCCGAGACGACGTGCCCGCTCGGTCCGGCGTCCGACGCCGGCGGCGCCGGGACCCCGAGGCGGCGCGCGATGTGGTCGGTGACCTCCCCGAGCGAGGCCGGACGCCCGTCGACCGCGTGCAGCGTCCGCGGCGGCTCCGGGGACCGCACCAACTCGTGCAGCGCCCGCACCAGGTCGGTCTCGTGGACGCGGTTGGTGCGCCGCTCGCGGTCGATCACGGCGCCGCGCGCCACCTGCCGGAGCAGATGCTCGCGCCCCGGACCGTAGATCCCGGCGGGGCGCACCACGACCGCGTCGAACAGGTGCCGGGCCTCGTCCTCGCTGTCCAGGAGCGCTTGCGAGCGCGCGTTCCGCGGCCGCGGCGCGTCGTCCTCGGTGAGCGGCCGGATGCCGGGGTCGCCGGAGAACACCCCGGTCGAGGACACCAGCACCACCCGCCGCGGCCGCACCGGCAGCGCTGCCGCCAGCCGGTGCAGCGGGGTCGTCAGGTCCGGCGAGTCCCGCTCGGCCCGGTCCGGCGTCAGCGTGACGACCATCGCGTCCACTTCGGGGAGCGCGGCGGCGAAGGGCTCGCGGTAGTCGAGCGCGATGCCCGTGAACGCCTCCGGCAGCGCCTCGATGCGGCGCCGCACCGCGAACACCCGGTGCCCCGACGCGATCAGCGCCCCGCCGAGGCGCACGCCGACCTTGCCGCAGCCGAAGAGGAGGACCGAGGACCCGTTCACGAAGCCCCCTAGTCGACGTCCTCGACGTGCTCGACGAACGGGGGCTCGGCGAAGAACGGGCCGATGGCCTCGCGCCACTTCGGGAATCGGTCGGTGTCGCGGAAGCCCTGCTCGTGGGCCTCGACGGAGTCCCACTCGATGAGGAGCACGAAGCGGCTCGGGTTCTCGACGCCCTGCGTCATGCGCATCGTGCGCAGACCGGGGGAGACCTTCACGAGCTCGCGGGCGGTGAGGTACGCCTCCTTGAACGCCTGCTCCTGGCCGGGGGTGATCTTGATTTCAGCGACTTCCAGAACCATGCGCGGAGCCTCCCACAGGTTCCCTCACACTCCGTCCACCCGCGGTACTGTCGAGAGAGAAGTCACAAACCCGACTGATGACAAGTCGGATTCCGACAGGCAGAATAGTCGCGTCTGTTCAAAATCAGGTATGTGGGGAGTATCCCGCAGCGCGCAGCGCTGTTAGCGTCGTCGTCAATGCACGGGACCGCCATCGGTCCCCGGTGACGCTGGTCCGCGAGGATCGGGAGAGACCATGTGACCCTCCAGATGTCAAGGAAGGCAACACATTGGAACTCCCGGCCTGGGCCTGGGCGCTGACCATGTTCGGTCTCGCCTCGGTCGTCGTGTTCGACCTGGTGATGGCGGTCCGCAACCCCCACAAACTCTCCACGAAGGAATCCGCGACCTGGGCCGGCGTTTACGTCGGCGCCGCGCTGGCGTTCGGCGCGCTCATCCTCGTCACCGAGGGCCCGGCGTTCGGCGGCCAGTTCTACGCCGGATACCTCACCGAGCTCGCCCTCTCGGTGGACAACCTCTTCGTGTTCCTGCTCATCATCCAGGCGTTCCGCGTCCCGGACGCGCTCCAGTCGCGGGTGCTCCTGGTCGGCATCGTCCTCTCGATCATCCTGCGCGGCGGCTTCATCGCCGTCGGCTCGGTGCTCATCGAGAAGTTCAGCTGGGTCTTCCTCATCTTCGGCGCGATCCTCATCTGGACCGCGTGGGGGCAGCTGCGCGACAAGGGCGGCCACGATGAGGAGCTGCCGCAGAACGGCTTCATGAAGTTCGCCGAGTCGCGCCTGCGCGTCGCGCCCGACTACGACGGCGGCAAGCTCTCCACCCGCATCGACGGCGTCAAGTACGTCACGCCGCTGCTGCTGGCCATGCTCGCGATCGGCTCCACGGACATCTTGTTCGCGCTCGACTCGATCCCGGCGATCTTCGGCCTGACCCAGGAGCCCTACCTGGTCTTCACCGCCACGATCTTCGCCCTCATGGGCCTGCGCCAGCTCTACTTCCTGCTCGCGGCCCTGCTCAAGTCGCTCAAGGGCCTCTCGCTGGGCCTGGCCGCGATCCTCGGCTGGATCGGCGTCAAGCTCGTGCTGCACGGCCTGCACGAGAACCAGCTCCCGTTCATCAACGGCGGCGAGCACATCGACGCGATCCCCGAGATCCCGACCGCGCTCTCGCTCAGCGTCATCGCCGGCGTGCTCACGCTGGTCATCGTCGTGAACCACTTCCTCCTGCGCCGCGAGGGCAAGACCTGGAAGGAGCTGTTCGCCGAGGCCGAGGCCGAGCAGCACGTCCCGGCGACCGCGGGCGCCGAGAAGCTCTGACAGACGCGATACGGCCCGCCTCCCCGGGAGGAGGCGGGCCGTATCGCGCGTCTCAGGCCCGGACGGGCAGGCGGCGGCACGCGGTGATGCGCGCCAGCTCGGCGTCGCGCAGCGACTCGACGACCACCTTGCCGTAGACCGGCGAGGAGAAGATCACCTCGGGCAGGTCGGACTGGTTGCGCTCGGCCATGATCGCCGGGGTGCGGGCGTCCCCGCCGTGCTCGAGGAACACCAGGTCGCCCGGGTGCAGGTCCTCGAACTCGACGGCCTCGCCGGACTCTATGAGGGCCGCGTTGAAGCGCGGGACGTCGATCCCCAACTGGCGGTAGACGATCCAGACCAGGCCGGGGGCGTCGATGCCGTAGGCGCTGATGCCGCCGTGCAGGTAGGGGATCTCCAGGAGCTGCTGGGCGAGCTTGACGGCGTCCAGGCCCGCGGCGACCATCGCGGTCGAGGGCGAGGAGAGGTCGGCGGCGGGCTCGGCGGTGAGGTCGCGCTGGGGCACCCAGCCGGGCTGCTGCGGCCCCGGGAGGGCCACGGGCACCCAGCCCCGGTACGCCTCGCCCACGACCCGCAGGCGCGTCCCCAGGGTCACGCCGGGGATCGACACGTCGCCGCCGGGTTCGTCGCGCACGGCGGTCGCGGTGGCGCTCACGAGGTACTCGGTGCCGCCGGTGCCGCCGTCGGCGGCGTGCGCGAGCTGGTCGAGGGGGACCCAGCCCGAGGTCTCCTGCGACGGGCAGCTCACCTTCGCCCAGCCGTCGGCGACCTGCTCGACCTCGACGCGGGTGCCGAGGAGGCACTGGGTGCGCACGCGTCCTTTGAGGCCGTTGGCGCGGATGTCGTTGGTGAGCCTCGCGACCCATTCGCGGATGGCGGACGGCACGCCCAGCGCGAGCCGGTCCTCGGGACCGGCGGCGGAGGGCTGGGCCCAGAGGGTCGCGACTGCCACGGCGATCAACGCCGGTTGTCCAGGTGCGATCGGCACGGTTGATTCTCTCCGGATGGTTCGGGCGGTTCACAAGTCGAGACGCGAACAGGGGGGATCTCCACCAGCCCGCAGCGTCCTTCGCAGCACCGACCACCCACTGTAGCAAGTGTAGGCGGATCGCGACGCTCCGGCCCGAGCGTGATGTCGCGAGGGCATTCCGCCCGATACCACCCGCACCATCGGAAAGTCCCGCAACCCGCGGCTGTGGCAGGATCGTGCCCATGACCGCACTCCACGGCGCACTCCACGGCGCCCTCGCACGACTCTCCGACGCCGCCGACGCGGGCGCCGTCCCGGCCGCGGCCGACCTGGAGGCCGTCCTCGCGAGCACCGACGCCGAGCTCATGGACGTGGTCGCCGCCGCGGCGCGGCTGCGCTTCCGCCACTTCGGGAACACGGTCAAGCTGAACTACCTCGTCAACCTCAAGAGCGGGCTGTGCCCCGAGGACTGCAACTACTGCTCGCAGCGCCTGGGCTCGAAGGCCGACGTCCTCAAGTACACGTGGCTCACCCCCGAGCAGGCGGCCGACGCGGCCGCGGCCGGGGTCGCGGGAGGGGCCTCGCGGGTGTGCCTGGTCGCGAGCGGGCGCGGTCCGACCGATATGGACGTGGAGCGGGTCGGCAAGACCATCGCGGCGGTCAAGAACGCCGCCCCCGGCGTCGAGGTGTGCGCGTGCCTGGGGCTGCTCAAGGACGGCCAGGCCGAGCGCCTCGCCGACCTGGGCGCCGACGCGTACAACCACAACCTGAACACCTCGGAGGACACGTACGCCGAGATCTGCTCGACGCACACGTTCGCCGACCGGGTCGACACCGTCAACGCCGCGCACGGCGCGGGGCTGTCGCCGTGCTCGGGGCTCATCGCGGGGATGGGGGAATCGGACGCCGACCTCGTCTCGGTCGCGCTGGGCCTGCGCGGGCTCGACGTGGACTCGATCCCGGTCAACTTCCTGCTGCCGTTCGACGGCACCCCGATGGAGGCGAAGTGGGACCTGGACCCGCGCCGGTGCCTGCGCATCCTCGCGATGGTGCGCCTGGCGAACCCGGCCGCGGAGGTCCGCCTGGCGGCCGGGCGCGAGGTGCACCTGCGCACGCTCCAGGCGACGGCGCTCCAGGTCGTCAACTCGATCTTCCTGGGGGACTACCTCACCAGCGAGGGCCAGGCCGCCAAGGACGACCTCGCGCTCATCGCCGACGCCGGCCTCGTGCCGCTCGGCCTCGACGCGGTGCCCGAGGAGGTCCGCGAGGTCGTCAGGCCCCGCAGGCGCGGCGCCGGCACCGACGTCGCGCCCAACGCCTGACCTGGATCGGAGGACCGCGTGTTCACCTGGCCGCACCTGACCGCCGGGCCCGAGCGGGCCATGCTGGAGCAGATGCTCGACCGCAACCGGCGCGCGGTCGCCGACACCCTGCGCGGGCTGTCCGAGGCCGACGCCCGGCGGCGCCTGGTCGTCTCGGCGACCACGCCGATCGGGCTGGTCAAGCACGCCGCCGCCGCGGAGCGGATCTGGTTCCAGCGCACCATGCTCGGGCTCCCCGAGTCCGAATGCGACGGCTACGCCTCCGGCGGCGAGGGCAGCTTCGCGGTCGCGGATGATGAGACCGTGGCGGACGTGATCGCCGAGTTCGAGCGCGCGAGCCGGCGCTCCCGCGAGATCGCCGCCGGGCTCGACCTGGACGACACCAGGCCGCACCGCCTGGCCGGCGACGTCAGCCTGCGGTTCGTGTACCTGCTGCTGACCGAGGACTTCGCCCGGCACGCCGGGCACGGCGACATCCTCAGGGAGCAGATCACCGCCGGGGCGTGAGCGCGGCCCGGCTGGCCGCCCTCGGGTGAGGGCGGCGTCAGATGTAGGCGCGGTCAGGTGAAGGCGCAGTCAAGTGAGGGCAGCGTCAGGTGAGAGCGCCCTCAGGTGAGCGCGGCGGTCGACTCGCGGACGACGAGCTCGGTGGCGAGTTCGAGGCGGGGGGAGTCGATCTCGTTGCCCGCGGCCATCTCCAGGACGGTGCGGGCGGCGAGGGCGCCCATCTCGGCGAGGGGCTGGCGCACCGTCGTCAGGGGCGGGGAGGTCCAGCGCGACTCGGGGAGGTCGTCGAAGCCGACGACGCTCACGTGCTCGGGGATGCGCAGGCCCGCCTGCCGGATCGCCTCGTAGGCGCCGAACGCCATCTGGTCGGAGGACGCGAAGATCGCCGTCGGCGGCACGTCGAGGTGCATGAGCGCGTTGGCGGCGTCGAAGCCGGACTGGTGGTAGAAGTCGCCGTCGTAGACCAGGGACGGGTCGAACTCGAGCCCGGCGGCCTCCAGGGCGGCGCGGTAGCCGTCGAAGCGGGCCCGGGAGCACAGCACCTGCTTGGGGCCGTGGATGAACCCGATCCGCCGGTGGCCCAGGGAGATCAGGTGCTCGGTGGCGGCCAGGCCGCCGGCCCAGTTGGTGGCGCCGATCGCCGGGGCGTCCATCGTGGGCCCGCCGGAGGGGTCGAGGACCACCATCGGGACGCCCAGGTGCCGCAGCTGCTCCAGGATCGGGGACGCGAGCTGCGAGATGACCAGGATGACGCCGTCGGAGGCGCGCGTGCGGAGGTTGTCGAGCCACTGCTCGGTCGAGGCCCGGCGGCGGTGCACCGCGGAGACGACCGTGCCGACGCCGGAGGCGTGGGCCGCGTCCTCGACGCCGCGGATGATCTCCACGGCCCAGGGGCTGTCCAGCTCGTTGAACACCAGGTCGACCAGGCGGGCGCGGCTCGGCGTCCGGGTCGAGCGGCGGCGCTGGTACCCGCGCTCGTTCAGCAGCTCCTCGACGCGGCGGCGGGTCTCGGGGGCGACATCGGAGCGGCCGTTGATGACACGTGACACCGTCGGCACGCTGACGCCGGCCTCGTCGGCGATGGCGCGGATGGTGATCCGCCCGTGTTCGGCTTCGCTCAAGGGTCTCCTCCTGGTCCGGTGCACAACGTACGCCTGCACATCCTATAGCCCGCCTCCACGGCTCCCGGAGCGCGGCCGAAAGTTTCGGCCGGAAGTCGTGAATCAGGATGCTGGGCAAGCGCATCCCAACGTCAGATTGACGCTAGAAGTGCGGCTGCATCAATGTTATGGTGTGCGAACCCGGATCGAAAACGATCAGAAAAGTTTCAGAAACTATCGGCCGGTACCCGCCGCCTCGGCACACCCCTGGCCGCTTTGAGTGGAGCAGCATGCACACCGACACCCCCGTGGAGGCGGCCGAGCGCGCCGCCGGACTCGTCAAGCGGATGACCCTCGAAGAGAAGTGCGCGCAGCTGTCGAGCCTGTGGCGCGGCGTCGAGGCCGACGCCGGCGACATGGCCCCCCACCAGAGCGAGCAGACCGGCGGTACCGCGGCCGACGACGGCCTCGCCCACGGCCTCGGCCAGCTCACGCGCCCCTTCGGATCGGCCCGCGTCGACCCCGCCGCCGGCGCCGCCCGCCTCGCCGACCTCCAGCAGCGCATCCGCTCCGGCAGCCGCTTCGGCATCGCCGCTCTCGCCCACGACGAATGCCTCGCCGGCTTCATGGCCCACGGCGCGACCGCCTTCCCCACCGCCCTCGCCTGGGGCGCCACCTTCGACCCCGACCTGGTCGCGGCCATGGCCCGCCAGATCGGCGACACCATGCGCGCCGTCGGCATCCACCAGGGCCTCGCCCCCGTCCTCGACGTCGTCGCCGACTCCCGCTGGGGCCGCACCGAGGAGACCATCGGCGAGGACCCCTACCTCACCGGCGTCCTCGGCACCGCCTACGTCACCGGCCTCCAGGACGCCGGCCTGGTCGCCACTGTCAAGCACTTCGCCGGGTACTCCGCCTCCCACGCCGCCCGCAACTTCGGCCCGGTCTACCTGGGCCCCAGGCAGTTCGCCGAGACCTACCTGACCCCCTTCGAGATGGCCGTGCGCCTCGGCCGCGCCAAGTCCGTCATGCCCTCCTACGCCGCCAACGACGGCGTCCCCTCTCACGCCAACGTCCGCCTCCTCACCGGGATCCTCCGCGAGGAGTGGGGCTTCGAGGGCACCGTCGTCGGCGACTACTTCGCCGTCAACTTCCTCAACTCCCTCCACGGCGTCGCCGGCGACCGCTCCGAGGCCGCCGCGCTCGCCCTCGGCGCCGGCGTCGACGTCGAGCTCCCCGGCGCCGACTGCTTCGGCGAACCGCTCCGCGACGCCGTCGCCGACGGCCGCGTGGAGGAGAAGGCCCTCGACCGCGCCGTCGAGCGCGTCCTCACCCAGAAGATCGAACTCGGCCTCCTCGACGAGCTGCCCGAGGCCCCGACCGAGGTCGACCTCGACCCGCCGCAGGCCCGCGCGCTCGCCGCCGAGGCCGCCCGCAAGTCGATCGTGCTCCTCGCCAACGACGGCACCCTCCCGCTGGCCGCCGCCCCCGCGCGCGTCGCGGTGGTCGGCCCCGTCGCGAACGACCGCGCCGCCATGCTCGGCTGCTACTCCTTCCCCAACCACCACATGCGCTACGACCCGGCGTCGGGGGAGCGCTACCCCGAGGTCGACACCGGCGTCGCGATCGCCACCATCCTGGAGCGGATCACCGCCGACCTGCCCGGCACGGCCGTCGACCACGTCCCCGGCGGCTGGGTCCTGGAGGCCACCGACGCCGAGATCACCGCCGCCGCGAACGCCGCCGCCGCGGCCGACCTCGCGGTCGTCGCCGTCGGCGACCGCTCCAGCCTGTTCGGGCGCGGCACCTCCGGCGAGGGCTGCGACGCCCCCGACCACGCCCTGCCCGGACGCCAGGCCGACCTCCTCGAAGCCGTCCTCGACTCCGGCACCCCCACCGTCGTCGTGGTCGTCTCCGGGCGCCCCTACGCCCTCGGCACCGCCCCCGAGCGGGCCGCCGCGATCCTCCAGGCGTTCCTGCCCGGCGAGGAGGGCGCCGCCGCCGTCAGCGCGATCATCACCGGCGCCGCCGCCCCCGAGGGCCGCCTGCCCGTGGGCGTCCCCGCCCGCCGCGACTCGCCCCCCGCGACCTACCTCGCCCCGCAGCTCGCCCGCCGCTCCGAGGTCTCCTCGAACGACCCGACCGCCCGGTACGCCTTCGGCCACGGCCTCACCTACACCGAGTTCGCCTGGGACGAAGCGGAACTCGTGTCCGGCCCCGAGACCGGTCCCGAAGGCGAGATCGAGGTCGCCGTGCGCGTGGCCAACACCGGCGCGCGCGAGGGCACCGAGGTCGTGCAGCTCTACCTCCACGACCCCGTCGCCTCGACCGTCCGCCCCGTGCAGCGCCTGGTCGGCTTCGCCCGCCTCACCCTCGCTCCGGGCGAGTCCGCGCGCGCCCGCTTCGCCGTCCCCGTCGACCTCGCCGCGCTCATCGGACTCGACGGCGACTGGACCGTCGAGGCCGGCGCCCTCGAGCTGCGCCTGGGCCGCTCCTCGGCCGACATCGAGGCCGTCCTCGGCGTACAGGTGACCGGCGCGCGCCGCCTCGAACCCGGCACCCGGGCGCTGGCGACCCAGGTCACCGTCGAAAGCGCTGTCCGCTAGTATTGCCACGACGCTGGAAAACGTTTACCGAACCTCCCGGCCAAAGGAGCCACCTGTGTCCTCCACCTACCGCCTCGCCGTCGTCGGCACCGGCGGCATCGCCCACCTGCACGCGGACGAACTGCGCAAGCACGTGCCCGACCGCATCGAGATCACCGCGGCCGTCGACCCCGACACCGCCCGCCTCGACGCGTTCAAGGAGCGGTTCGGCGTCGCCCGCGGCTACGCGACGATCGAGGAGCTGCTGGCGAACGAGGAGCTCGACCTCGTCGACCTCTGCACGCCGCCGGTCGCGCACGCCCCCGGCGCGATCGCGGCCCTCGACGCGGGCGTCGGCGTCGTCTGCGAGAAGCCCCCGGCCCTGAGCCTGGAGGAGTTCGACCGCATCGCCGCCGCCGCGGCCGCCTCCAGCGCCGACTTCGCCGTCATCTCCCAGCACCGCTTCGGGTCCGCCGCCGAGCGCGTGCGCAACATGGCCGCCTCCGGCGTCCTCGGCCGCCTCGCCGTCGCCAAGTGCGACACCCTCTGGTTCCGGCCCGAGGAGTACTTCGCGGTCGAATGGCGCGGCCGCTGGGAGACCGAGGGCGGCGGCCCCACCATGGGCCACGGCATCCACCAGATCGACACGCTCCTGTCGCTCGTCGGCCCCTGGTCCGAAGTGGTCGCCACCGCGCACCGCCACCGCCGGCAGACCAACACCGAGGACGTCTCGCACGCGATCGTCACCCTCGAGTCCGGCGCGTCGGTCGTGGTCACCAACTCGCTGCTCTCCCCCCGCGAGACCTCCCAGATCCGGCTCGACTACGACACCGCCACCGTCGAGCTCGACCACCTCTACGGGTACGGCGACGACAACTGGCGGATCCACCCGATCCCGTCCGCCGCCGAGGACGTCCAGCGCGCCTGGGCCGGCGAGCCGCGCGGCCAGGCGTCCGGGCACGGCGCCCAGTTCAAGCGGATCGCCGACGCCCTCGACGGCCGCACCGCGCCGCCCGTCACCCTCGACGAGGCCCGCCGCACCCTCGAACTCCTCGCCGCGATCTACGCCTCCGCCTTCACCGGCAAGCGCGTTCGCGCGGGTGACATCGACCCCACCTCCCCCTTCTACCAGCGCATGGACGGGTCGGGCGCGCCCTGGCCCGACCGCAAGTGAACGACCGAACCGCGACCACCCGACGGAGGGACACCGATGACGCTGCAACTCGACGATGACGGCACCGCGCTCTCGATCACCAAGGCCGACTTGGAGATCCTGCGCTACGTCTACCGGCCCGACAACGCCCAGTTCGAATCCCCCCGGCCCTACTTCGAACCGCTGCGCGACCTCGCCGGGCGCCAGGTGAGCCTCTACCGGCCTCACGACCACGTGTGGCACAAGGGCATCGCCCTCTCGCTCCCGAACGCCGGCCCCGAGAACTTCTGGGGCGGGCGCACCTTCCGCCGCGACCTGGGCTACGTCGACGAGAAGAACGACGGCGCCATGGTCCACCGCGAGTTCACCGAGCTCGCCGCCACCGAGGACGGGGTCAAGGCCGTCGAGCGCCTCGACTGGATCACCGAGGACGGGCGCCACTTCTTCTCCGAGACCCGCGCCTTCGCGATCACCGTCCTGTCCGACGACACCTGGGTACTGTCGTTCTCGACCGCGTTCACCAACGACACCGAGGACACCGTCGTCATGGGCAGCCCCACCACCGAAGGCCGCGACAACGCCGGCTACGGCGGCTTCTTCTGGCGCGGACCGCGCTCCTTCACCGAGGGCCGCGTCTACACCGCCGACGGCGAGGGCGGCGACGAGCTCATGGGCGTCCGCGGCGACTGGATGGCCTTCCGCGGCGCGCACGACTCCGTCGACGCCGCCTCCACCCTGGTCTTCACCGACCACCCCGAGAACCCCGGCGCGCCCGTCAAGTGGTTCGTCCGCTCGACCCCGTTCGCCGCGGTCTGCCCCGCGCCGTTCTTCGACACCGAGCTGCCGATGGCCCCCGGCGACACCGTGACCCTGCGGCACGCCGTCGCGATCGTCAACGGCGACACCGGCGTCGACGGCGCCGCCAAGACCGCCGGCCTCGCCGCCGCCGAACTCGCGAAGCTGGCCTGACCATGGCCGGATTCCCCGGCGGCACCGCCGTCTCCATCGTCACCGTCTACGACTGGCCCACCGTCGACGGCCAGGCCGGCGGCTCCCCGCACCTGCACACCGCCTCCACCGAGGGCTACGTCGTCACCGGCGGCACCGGCGCGGTCGAAACCCTCTCCGGCGACGGCTACGAGCGCCGCGACCTCGCCCGCGGCACCGTCCTGTGGTTCACCCCCGGCACGGTCCACCGCCTCGTCAACGGCTCCGGCGACCTCCAGCTCGTCGTCGTCATGTCGAACGCGGGCATCCCCGAGGCCGGCGACGCCGTCTTCACCTTCCCCGAGCACGTCCTCGACGACCCGGCGGCCTACGCCGCCGCCGCCACCGCGCCCGCCGCGCCCGGCCTCACCGACGAGGAGCGCGGCACCGCCACCCGCACCCGCCGCGACCTCGCCGTCGAGGGCTACCTCGCCCTGCGCGAGCGCGTCGAGCGCGAGGGCCCCGACGCCATGAAGCCCCTGTGGGACCGCGCCGCCCGGATCGTCGCGGACCGCACCGAGGACTGGCGCAAGCTCTGGGCCGACGGCCCCAAGGCCCAGGCGGACGCCACCGGCGACCACCTCGACGCCCTCGCCCGCGCCGAATCGGCCCACCTCTGCGACGCCCACGTGGGCTCCGCCGGGGACGCCGCCGGCAGGTGGGGGATGTGCGGACGCCTGGAGACCTGGGACCTCCGCCCGCACTAGGACGACGCCGATGCGGGGCCGGGCGTGCGACGCCCGGCCCCGCATCGGTCCCTGTCCAGGAGCCTCGAAGTGCTCAGCAGGTGAAGTCGAGGTCGAGGACGCCGACCTCGTCGCCGCGGACGAACAGCACGTGGACCTCCTCCTCGCCCTCCTCCATGTCCTGCGGCGGCCACTCGTCGGGCAGGAACCCGTCCACCGCGACCAGCGCGCCGCCGAGCCGGGCCTCGATGAGGTCGACCAGGTCGTCCACGGCATGGGTCACGATGTGGCCGGGCGGCGTCTCGGGCATCTCCTCGATGCCGCTCCACTCGCCGTCCATGAGTTCGACCAGGGAGAGCCGCGCGACGTGGTGCAGCGCCGTCCGCAGCCGCGCGAACGTGACCGGGCGGAACACCGGCTCCTCGTCGGCGTGCTCCTCGGCGTCCTCGCGGGTGGTCGACCACCAGCGGACGGCCGCCGCAAGGCGCTCGTCCTCCGGCGTTTCAGCATCGGGGACGGTCCCGATCCGGAACCGGAAGTCGACCGAGTTGTTGTTGTTCACCATCAGGTGCTCGCTCAGCATCGTGGCGAGGCAGCCGATCCGCGTGCGCAGCGCCCCGTCGGCCCCGTCGGCGGCCAGGACCGGCGGCCGTCGCACCGCCGGCGCGGGCGCGAACGTGATCCGCGCCGTGCCGCAGTAGTCGCGGTACCGCAGGTGCACCGCCGGGTCGCCCGGGGCGCCCGCGACCGGCGCCAGGTCGCCGTACATGCCGTTCGCCAGCCACCGCACCAGCGACCCCCGCCGCGCGTCGTCGACATGGGCCGCAGCGGAGATGAGCGAGACGAGTTCATCAGGAGGAGCGGGTTCCACGTTCTCCCCGTCCTCACCGGCGGGGTCGAACGCGACCGTCGCCGCCCAGCCCGGCGCGTCCTCGGGCGCCCACGCCGCGAGCAGCCACAGCGCCGAGACCAGGACCCAGGCCGGGTTCGACGGCCCGCGGCCCCCGGGCCACTGCGCCGGGTCCGGGTCCGGCTGCCGCCGCCAGGCGTCGTTGAAGGCCGTAGCGAACTCCATGCGGACCACCTCCCGGCCCCGTGCGCCGAAACCGCTGCGGCCGAGCAGAACCAGGGAGCCGCCGCGACACTATCCGACCCCCGCCACGGCGACGGCGCCGCCGATCGCGCGCCGCGACCGCACACCACCCGCCCGCCGCGGGCCACCGCGGCAGCGCGCCGTAAGGCGGGGATCGCTGTCAGTCAAGGCGGCGGGGATGTCAAGATTGCGGCTGGACCCGAAGGAGCGCACTTGGCCGAATACGACCCGGCGGAATGCGGCGTCATGATCGACACCGCGACCACAGTCGACCGCGACGACGCGGTCTGGATCGAACCCCACCGCGACGGCTTCGACGTCTGGATCCACATCGCCCGCGCCGCCGACCACGTGCGCACCGGCGGCCCCACCGACACCGAGGCGCGCCAGCGCGTCCACACCCGCTACCGGTCCGACCACACCCGCCACATGCTCCCCGCACCCGTCGTCGAGGCCGCCTCCCTCACCCCCGACCGGCCCAACGACACCTTCGCCGTCCACCTCCGTATCGACGCCGCCGGCCGCGTCCTCGACGCCGCACTCGGCCCCGGCCGCCTCACCCGCGCCTGGACCATGACCCACGCCGAGGCCGCCACCGCCGCGAACGACCCCGCGCACCCCCTCCACGCCACCCTCGCGCTCGCACTCCGCTTCGCCCACACCATGCTCGCCGCCCGCCGCAACGCGGGAGCGCTCGCCTTCTACGACCTGCTCTCCGGCTTCGCCACCAACGAGGAGGGCCAGATCGTCCGCCTCGATTCCGGCGAGCGCAACTCCGGCTACATCATCGTGCAGGAGTTCATGATCGCCGCGAACGCGCAGATCGCGGCCTGGGCCGTGCGCGAGGACCTCCCCATCCTCTTCCGCAACCACCGCCTCGCCGCCGTCGCCGGCGACCCCGCCGAACTGCGCGACGAACTCGACGCCCTCGCCGCCGCCGGGGACGGCGCCGCCTTCGAGACGCTCCGCGCCCGCATGAAGATGGTCTCCCGCGCCGCCACCTACGGGCCCACCGTCCACGGCCACCACGGCCTCAACCTGCCCGTCTACACCCACGCCACCAGCCCCATCCGCCGCTACCCCGACCTGGTCACCCAGCGGATCCTGCTCGCCGCCGCCCTCGGCCGCCCCAGCCCCTACAGCCCCGAAGCCCTCGCCGACGCCGCCGCGCACGTCAACGACGCCCTTGACGCCGAGCGCCGCGCCAAGGCCGAGTTCTTCAAGCAGCGGGCGCAGGCCGAGACCGCCCGCCACGCCGAGGCCGCCGACTTCGCCACCCTGCCCTACAAGCAGTTCGCGCGCGTCCTCCAGTACGCCGTCGAACGCGGCGACGCCCCCGCCGGCCTCGCCGCCGACACCGCCCGCCGCCTCGACGCGCGCGAACTCCAGCTCCGCGAGTTCGCCTCCGTCTACCTCTACGGCAGCGGCGAGTTCGCGGCCCTGCGCGAACGCATGAACCGGCGCCTCGCCGACGAGCCCCAGCAGGCCCAGTCCGTGCTCAACGTCTACCTCCAGGACCGCCTCGGCGGCCCCGTCAGCAACGAGACGAACGTCCACTGGAAAGTCGAGGCCGAACCCGCCTTCGAGGGCCCGCTCTTCTCCGCCCAGGTCGCCCTCGTCTACGGCGACACCCGCGTCGAGTCTCCGAAGCGCTTGCAGCGCAACAAGAAGGACGCCCGCAACCAGGCCGCGCTGGCGCTGGCGGCGCAGCTCGCGGACCTGCCGGACCTGTCGGTGGACGCGGCCGCGAAACCGCGCGTGGAGGTCCAGCGCAAGCTCCTGGTGGACGGTGCGGTGAACCCGGCCGAGGCCGTCCAGATCTACGCCGCCCGCGGGGTCGTCGAGGACCTCGTCTGGGACTTCAGCGTCGACGGCCCGTCACACGAACGGGTGTTCACCTGCGTCGGCGAGGGCCGGCTGCGCGCGACCGGCGAGACCGTCGCCGCCGAGGGCAGCGGCCCGACGAAGCAGGCCGCGAAGACCGCCGCCTCGGTCGAGCTGCGCGTCCTCATCGAGGCCGGGCTCGCGCTCGGGGAGACCGGCGACCGCTCCCCGGCGTAGGCCGTGCCACGCGCCCGCGCGCACGCCGAAACGCGTTTCGGCCGCTAAGGCACAATGAGACCGTGCATATTCTCGACGATTTCGCATGGCGCGGCCTCATCCAGGACTCCACCGGCACCGACGCGCTCCGCGAGTCCATCGACGCCGGGGGGCTCACGTTCTACGTGGGCTTCGACCCGACCGCCGTCAGCCTGCACGTCGGCCACCTCATGCAGGTGCTCACCGCCCGCCGCCTCCAGCGGGCCGGGCTGCGCCCGCTGCTGCTCGTCGGCGGCGCGACCGGCCAGATCGGCGACCCGAAGGAGGCGGGGGAGCGGTCGCTCAACCCGCCGGAGGTCGTCGCGGGCTGGGTGGAGAAGATCCGCGCGCAGGTGTCTCCCTTCGTCACCTACGACGGCGACAACGCCGCCGTCCCGGTCAACAACCTGGACTGGACCTCCGAGCTGAGCGTCGTGGACTTCCTGCGCGACGTCGGCAAGCACTTCCCGATCTCGAAGATGCTCGCCCGCGACGTCGTGAAGTCGCGCCTGGAGGCCGGGATCTCGTTCACCGAGTTCTCCTACCAGCTGCTCCAGTCCCACGACTACTTCGAGCTCAACCGCCGCCACGGCTGCACCCTCCAGTTCGGAGGGTCGGACCAGTGGGGCAACATCACCGCGGGCGTCGACTACATCCGCCGCCGCACCGGCGACCACGTCCACGCCTTCGTGACCCCCCTCGTGACCAAGGCCGACGGCACCAAGTTCGGCAAGACCGAGGGCGGCGCGGTCTGGCTCGACCCGGAGCTGACCAGCCCGTACGCGTTCTACCAGTTCTGGCTTAACTCCGGCGACGCCGACGTGGTGCGCTACCTGAAGTACTTCTCGTTCAAGTCGCACGAGGAGATCGCGGAGCTGGAGGCCGCCACGGCCGAGAAGCCCGCCGCGCGCCTGGCGCAGAAGGCCCTTGCCGAGGAGCTGACGACGCTCCTGCACGGCGAGGAGGAGACCCGGAACGTCACCGCCGCCTCGCAGGCCCTCTTCGGCCGCGGCGAACTCGGCGAGCTGCCCGAGTCCACGCTCCGCGCGGCGCTCGTGGAGGCCGGCCTGGCCGAGATCCACAAGCCGGACGCCACGGTGGCGGAGGCGATGAAGGAGGCCGGGGTCGTGGCCAGCCTCGGCGAGGCGCGCCGCGCCGCCAAGGAGGGCGGGGCCTACCTGAACAACGTCCGCGTCAGTGACTCCGAGGCCGTTATCAACCGCTCTGACCTGCTTCACGGCAAATACGGAGTGATCCGGCGCGGCAAGAAGACCGTCGCCGGGGTGGAGATCATCGGGTAAGTCCTACACTTGATTGGTTTTGTCGCGGTGAACAGAGGGGGAGACACAAGTGGCTGAAGACGGCCGCGCCCGCAAGGGTGGAGAAGACCGACGAGGCGGCTACGGCCGTCGCGAGGGCGGCGGCTACGGCGACCGTTCGGGCCGAGGCGGCGGGGACCGCCGGGACGACCGGGGGGGCAGCCGGGGCGGCTACGGCCGCAGTGAAGGCCGCGACGACCGCCCGAGGCGGTACGAGGACCGGGACGACCGGCCGCGCCGCTACGAGGGCAACCGTGACGACCGCCCGCGCCGCGACGGCGACGACCGGGGCGGCGACCGCGGAGGGTACAACCGCGACGACCGCGGCCCGCGCCGCTACGACGACCGGGGCGGTGACCAGGGTGGCAACCGCGGCTACGGCAACCGCGACGACCGCGGCGGCCAGCGCAGCTTCGGCAACCGCGATGACCGCGGTGGCAGCCGTGGTGGTTTCAACCGTGACGACCGAGGCCCCCGCCGGTACGAGGGCAACCGCGACGACCGTCCCCGTCGGGACGACGACCGCGGTGGCAACCGCGGTGGCTTCAACCGCGACGACCGGGGCGGCCAGCGAGGCGGGTTCAACCGCGATGACCGCGGTGGCAACCGTGGAGGCTTCAACCGCGATGACCGCGGCGGCCAGCGCAGCGGTGGTTTCAACCGTGACGACCGCGGCCCCCGCCGCTATGAAGGCAACCGCGACGACCGCCCGCGCCGCGACGACGACCGCGGTGGCAGCCGCGGCGGCTTCAACCGCGACGACCGGGGCGGCTACAACCGCGATGACCGCGGCCCGCGCCGCTTCGACGGCGACCGGGGCGGTGACCGGGGTGGCAACCGCGGCTACGGCAACCGCGACGACCGCGGCGGCCAGCGCAGCTTCGGCAACCGCGATGACCGCGGTGGCAACCGTGGAGGCTTCAACCGCGACGATCGCGGCCCGCGCCGCTACGAAGGCAACCGCGACGACCGGGGTCCCCGCACGTTCGACCGCGACGACCGCCCGCGCCGCTTCGACCGCGACGACCGCGGCCCGCGCCGCGATGACCGCGGCGGCGACCGCGGTGGCTACAACCGCGACGATCGCGGCGGCCAGCGTGGCGGGTTCAACCGCGACGACCGCGGCCCCCGCCGCTACGAAGGCAACCGCGACGACCGGGGCGGGCGCGGCTTCCGCGACGACCGCGGTGGCAGCCGCGGCGGCTACGGCAACCGCGACGACCGCGGCCCGCGCCGTGACGACCGCGGCGACGACCGCTACGGCCGCGACGGCAGGGAGCGCCGCGGGCGCGACAACCTGCGCCCCTTGGAGGAGCGCGAGGCCGGCCACGAGGGTCCGATCCGCATGGGCGAGTCCGACGAGGCCCCGAACCTGCCCGAGGGCATCGAGTACGGCTTCGACCAGCTCGACAAGGAGACCCGTGAAGGTCTCCGCAGCCTGAACAAGCAGCTCGCCGAGGCCGTCGGCAACCGGCTCCTGGCCGCTGCCGCGCTCCTCGCCGAGGACGACGTCGAAGGCGCCCTGGAGCAGGCCCGCTACGCCCGCCGCAAGGCGTCCCGCGTGGCGATCGTGCGTGAGGTGACCGGTGTCGCCGCGTACGGCGCCGAGGAGTGGCAGCTCGCCGTCAACGAGCTGCGCGCCGCGCAGCGCCTGAGCGGCACGCACGACCACGTCGCGCTCATCGCCGACTGCGAGCGCGCCCTGGGGCACCCCGAGCGCGCGATCGACCTCTACCGGGAGTTCGGCAGCGACGAGACCATCGACGCCGAGGTCCGGGTCGAACTGCTCATCGTGGCCTCCGGCGCCCGCCGCGACATGGGCATGGGCGAGGCCGCCACCGCGATGCTCAAGGTCGGCGCGCTCAACTCGCCGAAGGCGGAGCCGTGGCTCGCGCGCCTGCGCTACGCCTACGCCGAGGGCCTGCTGGCCGACGGCCTGGAGGACGAGGCCCGCGAGTGGCTGTCCAAGGCCGTCGCCGCCGACGAGGAGGGCGAGACCGGCGCCGCCGAGCGCCTGCTCCAGTTGGAGGGTATCGACTTCGAGGAGATCGAGGACGAACTCGACGACGAGGACGATGACGACGAGTTCGACGACGAAGACGACTTCGATGACGAGGACGAGGAGGACGACGATCGCGACGACCGCGATCGCGGCGACCTCGACCGCGATGATCGCGACGGCGAAGACGACTTCGACGGCGACGCCGAAGACGATGACTACGACGACGAGGACGACGACGACGAGGACGACGACCTCGACGGCGAAGACGCAGACGACGACCGCGACCGCGACCTCGACGGCGAGGGCGACGAGGACGAGGACGACGACGAGCCCGAGGCCCCGCGCGAGGAGCGCGAGCCGTCCGGGCCGGCGTCCGACGAGCCCTCCGGTCAGGTGTCCGGCCAGGCTTCCGAGCAGGCGAACCCCGACGCTGAGGATTCCGATGACCCGACTGAAAGGCGCCGCTGAGGCGCTCGCGAGCGCTTACGACCTGGCGCTGCTCGACCTCGACGGGGTCGTGTACCTGCTGCACGAGCCGATCCCGGAAGCGGCCGCGACCCTCGCGGCCCTTCCGGGGCTCCACTGCGACCCGGTGTTCGTCACGAACAACGCGTCCCGCAGTCCCGAGACGGTGGCCGAGTCCCTGCGCGGCATGGACATCCCCGCCGAGCCCGAGCAGGTCCTCACCTCGGCGCAGGTGGTGGCCTCGGGCATCCTCGAACGGATCGGCAAGGGCGGCAAGGTCCTCGTGACCGGCTCCGAGGCGCTGCGCGCCGCGGTGACCGATGCGGGGCTCGTACCGGTCGAGGACCCGAAGGCCGCCGGCGCGGTCGCCTTCGGGTACACGCCGCAGACCACGTGGCGCTCGCTCGCGGACACCACGATCGCGGTGCGCGGCGGCGCGTTCTGGGCCGCGGCGAACCTCGACGCGACACTGCCCACTCCGGACGGTCCGCTGCCCGGCATGGGCGCGCTCGTCGGCGCGGTCGCCACGGCGCTCGGGCGCGGCCCCGACTTCGTCGCCGGCAAGCCCGAGCAGCCGATCTACCGGCTCGCCATGGCGCGCAAGCCGGGCGCCAGGGCCGTCATGGTCGGCGACCGCCCCGACTCCGACATCGCGGGCGCGAACCGGGCCGGCCTCGACTCGCTCCTGGTGTTCACCGGGGTGGTCTCGCCGCGCCTGGCGCTGCGCCTGGCGCCGGAGGAGCGGCCGACGTACCTCGGCTGGAGCCTCGCGGCCCTGACCGAGCCGCACCCCGAACCGGACTGGAACGACGAGGTAGACCGCATCGAGTGCGGCGGCTGGACCGCCGTCCTGGACGGCGGGGAGATCCGCCTCAGCGGCGCCGGCGAGGAGCTGGACGCCTGGCGGGCCCTGTGCGAGCTGAGCTGGGCCGCGGCCGACATGACCGGCTACGACCCGACCAGCGCGCCCGTCGCGGTCGGCGGGGCGGCCGAGAAGCTGCTGGCCTGACCCGTTCGGACGCAAGCGAAAAGCCCGGACTGCCGCGGTCCGGGCTTCGTCGTCTCTCGGGGCCTCGCGGCCCCGGCGGCACTAGTCGACCTTGAGGGCCTTGCGCAGCTTCGCGAGGTCCTTCACGGACGCCTTGACCTTGATCTTGCCGGTCAGGAACGCCTTGGCGGGCTTGAGTTCCTTCTTGGACAGGGCGATCAGGTCGTCAGAGCCGATGATGATGCGGACCTCGGCGTCGGGGGCGTCGCCGTCGAGCAGGTCGGTCAGCTTGCCGCCGGCCAGCTTCGCGCTGAACGACTGGCCCAGGTCGGTGACTTCGACGGCCAGCGTGCGTTCGAAGTCGTCTTCCAGGTTGAGCTCGTCGGATTTCCTGGCGACCTTGCCCGCCAGCTTCTCCAACACGTTGCGGACTTCGTCAACAGTGGCCATGCGGTCCTCCCGGTAGTGCATACGAAGCTCGACCCGCTCGGCTGCGAGGTCGGCTGCGCAGAGATTACAACGTGGCCTGAATGCTGTTGCGTCCGACCGGGACGCATTTGACCGTCCGCGGGCCGCAGGGGGCGGGACGGGCCTCACGGCCCGCGCCCGCGCACCCTACGCCGCAGGGCGGTCCTCCTCCCGGAGGCCCAAGCGGCCCTAGAGCACCTGGCGGAGCTTCATCAGGTCCATCATGGGGGCCTTGATCTTCACCTGGCCGCCGGTGAACGCCTTCATGAAGTCGAGCTCGCCCGCGACCAGCTTGAGCAGGTCGTCGGAGCCGACGATCATGCGGATCTCGGCGTCCGGGTTGTCGCCGTCGGTGATGCCGACCAGCTTGCCCCCCTCGAAGCGGCCGTTGAACGACGCGTCGAGGTCCTTGATGTCGGCGGCGAGGCCGCGCTCGAAGCCGGTGAGCTTCTTGACGGTCTTCGGGTTCGAAGCGAGGTTCGCCGCGAACTGCTCCAGGGCGGTCCGGCATTCGTCGATGGTGGCCATGGGGCCCTCCTGTTTCGTTCGGCGCGGGCGCGGCAGTGCGCCCACCAGAATGTTACCGACCAGTACGGCACGTCGGTCGCGACCGGTCACAGGTAGCTTGGCAGTACCGTTGAAGGGACATGACCCCGTCCCGGGAACCTGGCAGACCCGAAAGGAGTGGGACCGCATGGCAGACAGCGCCCGCGCCTACTTCGACACCGTGCTCGGCATGGCCGGCGAGCCCGCCCGCCGCGCCCGCGAGTTCGCCGGCAAGGTCCGCGAGGACCTGCGCTCCGGCTCCGAGAACGCCCGCTCCGGGGCCCAGCGGCTCCGCGAGCACGGCGGCCGCACCGCGCACGACGTCGCCCGCCTCATCCGCGCCGAGCTCGACGCCGGCCTCACCCGCATGGGCGTGGCCACCCAGGCCGACCTCGACGACCTCAACCTGCGCCTGGAGCACTCCGAGGGGCAGATCCGCGAACTGCGCGTCCGTCTCGCCGAGGCCGAGGCCGCCGCCACCGCGGCGAAGCTCGCCGACCCGCCGCACGAGACCGAGGCCCCGCAGCGCGCGGCGACCGCGCCGGAGGCCGAGGCTCCGAAGCCCGCCGAGGCCGAGTCCTCGCGGCAGGCCGAAGCCCCGGTGCAGGCCGGGCCCGAGACCGAGGCCCCGGCGCATGCCGAGACCGCGAGCGACACCGAGCCCGCCGATGCCGCGGAGCCCACCGAGCCCCCGGCCCCCGCCGAGGCACCCGCTCCCGCCTCCACCGACGCCCCCGCGAACCCCGACGCCGCCCCGCCGCACCGCAGCGACGACGAAAGGGACGCATGACCGACGCACCGAATCCGGGGGCCGTCGCGGCCCGGCTGCACGCGCACGCCGACACCGACGACGTCGAAGCCGAGGTCGAGGCCGCCCTCGGGCGCCTCGAAGCGCTCCCGGACCTGCCCGTCACCGAGCACGTGGCCGTCTTCGAGGGCGTCCAGCAGCGCCTCTCGGAGATCCTCAGCAACGTCGACGACGCCTGACGCCACCCGACCGCCCGGCCGCGCCAGCGGGCCGGGCGGCGACTCACTAGAAAGCCTGCGACCGCGCCATGCCGACGCGCTACCGACTCGACGCCGAACTCGTGCGCCGCAAGATCGCCCGCTCCCGCGAGCACGCCCGCGAACTCATCGCGGCCGGGCGCGTCCACCTGCGCGGCATCCCCGCCACCAAGGCCGCCACCAGCGTCACCGGTGACGACTCGATCCGCCTGGTCGGCGACGCCGACGACTACGTCTCCCGCGGCGCCCACAAGCTCATCGGCGCCCTCGACGCCTTCGCCGTCGACCCGAGCGGCCTGCGCGTCCTCGACGCGGGCGCCTCCACCGGCGGCTTCACCGACGTCCTGCTGCGCCGCGGCGCCGCCGAGGTCCTCGCCGTCGACGTCGGCTACGGCCAGCTCGCCTGGAAGCTCCAGACCGACGAGCGCGTGCGCGTCCACGACCGCACCAACGTCCGCCACCTCACCCCCGACCAGCTCGGCGGGCAGGTGGACCTCACCGTCGGCGACCTCTCGTTCATCTCGCTCGAACTCGTCCTCCCGGCCCTCACCGCCTGCACCAGGCCCACCGGGCTCATCCTCCCGATGGTCAAGCCGCAGTTCGAGGTCGGCAAGGGCCAGGTCGGGGCGGGTGGCGTCGTCGCCGACCCCGCCCAGCGCGCCGGCGCCGTCTGGCACGTCGTCGAGGCCGCCGCACGCCTCGGCTGGACCACCACCGCGGTCGCCGCCAGCCCCCTCCCCGGCCCCAAGGGCAACGTGGAGTTCTTCTGCCGCATGCAGACCGACGGCGAACCCGTCGCCCGCGACACCGTCGACGCCGTGGTCGCGGCCGGTCCCGGCGGGGCCTGACCCCGCCGCGGGAACGCCTTGCGTCCCAAGCCGACCGCACGCCCGGGGACCGCTCCCCGCGCGAAGTGCCCGAACCGTGATCGGAAAACGTTCTCTTCGGTATGCTCACCGATACCGCGCCCCATCGCGCGCGGTGTACAGTTCGAGGCCCTGTAACCGTCTGTGAAGGAGCGCGAGTGGGGTCGCAGCAGAAGCCCGGCCGCGTCTTGGTCGTGACGCACCCGCTCCGCGAGGACGTCGCCGAACTCGCCGAGAAGCTCGCCGCCGCACTCCGCTCCGCCGACGTCGCGGTCCGCATCATCACCGGCGAGATGCGCGTCCTCAGCCGCCCCGAAGCCCTCCTCGTCGTCGACGAGGAGACCTCGGACACCGCCGACCTCGTGCTCGCCCTCGGCGGCGACGGCACCGTCCTGCGCGCGGCCAAGCTCGCCGTGAAGGCCGACGTGCCGCTGCTGGGCGTCAACTTCGGCAAGGTCGGCTTCCTCGCCGAGGCCGAGACCGGCGAACTCGAGACCGTGGTCTCGCGGCTGCTGGAGGGTGACTACAGCGTCGAGGAGCGCACCGCGCTCACCGTGGAGGCCACCGGCACCGACGGCGAGCAGCACGCCTCCTGGGCGTTCAACGACATCGCCGTGGAGAAGGCCGAGCCCGCCCGGATGCTCGAACTGTTCATCGAGATCGACGGCACCCGCATCTCCCGCTACGGCTGCGACGGCGTCGCCGTCGCCTCCCCGACCGGCTCCACCGCGCACGCGATGTCGGCCGGCGGCCCCGTGGTCTGGCCCGATGTGGACGCCCTGGTGGTCGTGCCCATGAACGCGCACGCGCTGTTCGCCAAGCCCATGGTCGTCCACTCCTCCTCGGAGATCCGCATCGGCGTGGAGTCGGTGGGCACCGAGGGCGCGCTCATCGCCGACGGCAAGGAGCTCACCCGGCTCACCGCCGGATCCACCGTCACCATCCGCCGCTCCGCGCGCCCGGTGCGCCTGGTCCGCATGTCCGGCCGCCCCTTCGCCTCCCGCCTGGTCTCGAAACTCTCTCTCCCCGTTGACGGTTGGCGCCACGGCCGAATCTAGCTCGCACTCCGGAGCACTCAGCCGCCCGATGTCGGTGCGTGCGAGTACAGTCTTGAACTGTGTTGGAGGAGCTTCGCATCCAGAACCTGGGCGTGATCGCTGACGCCACCCTGCCGCTCGATCCCGGCCTGACCTGCATCACCGGCGAGACCGGCGCGGGCAAGACCATGGTCGTCGCCGGTCTGGGTCTGCTGTTCGGCGGTCGTGCCTCCCGTGCCCCCCTCGGTGCCGAACGGGCCCTTGTGGAGGGCCGCTTCGCCGTGGCCGAGGCCGCGCTCGAACTCCGTGAGCGCGCCATCGAGGCCGGTGCCGACCTGGAGGACGGCGAGCTGCTCCTGGCCCGCTCGGTCTCCTCGGAGGGCCGCTCGAAAGCCTGGGTCGGCGGCCGCTCGGCGCCCGTCGGCGTCCTCGCCGAACTCGGCGAACTCGCCATCTCGGTCCACGGCCAGTCCGACCAGATGCGGCTGCTCCAGCCCGCCGAGCAGCGCGCCGCGCTCGACCGCTTCGCCGGGGCCGACCACGGCAAGGTCCTCGACGCCTACCGCGCCGTCTTCCACGAGCTCGGCGCCTGCGCGGCCGAGCTGTCGCGCCTGCGCACCAGCGCCCGCGAGATGGCCCGCGAGGCCGACCTGCTGCGCCTGGGACTCGACGAGATCACCGCCGTCGACCCGCAGGAGGGCGAGGAGGCCGAACTCGCCGAGGAGGCCCTGCGCCTGGAGAACGCCGAGGCCCTGCGCCTGGCCGCCGCCACCGCGCACGGCGCGATCACCGGCGACCCCGCCACCGGCGAGGGCGGTGCCACCGACACCGTCGGCGCCGCCGCGCGCGCCCTGGAGCACGACGCGCACTCCGACCCCAAGCTCGCCGAGTTCGCCGAGCGCCTGGCCGAGGCCGGGGCGCTCCTGGCCGAGGCCGCGGTGGACCTCTCGTCCTACCTCGACGACCTCTCCGCGGACCCGCGGCGCCTGGAGGAGATCTACCAGCGCCAGGCCGCCCTGAAGACCCTGTACCGCAAGTACGCCGAGGACCTGCCCGGCGTGCTCGCGTGGGCCGACAACGCGACCAAGCGGCTCGGCGAGCTCGACGTCTCGGACGAGCGCGTCGCCGAACTCGAGTCCCAGCACACCGAGCTCACCGCCCGCGCCGCCGACCTCGCCGCCCAGCTCCGCGCCTCGCGCCGCGCCGCCGCCGCGCGCTTCTCGGACTCGGTCTCGACCGAGCTCAAGGGCCTGGCCATGCCGCACGCCGAGGTCGTTGCCGCGGTCGAGCCGCGCCCGGCCGGGCGCGGCAGCGTCGACCTCGCCATCGAGGAGTCCCTCTCGGGCGCGTCCGAGGACGGCGCCGACGAGGTCGAGCTGCTCCTGCGCCCGCACCCGGGCTCGGTCCCGGCCGCCCTGCACAAGGGCGCGTCCGGCGGCGAGCTCTCGCGTGTGATGCTCGCCATCGAAGTGGTCTTCGCCGAGATCGGCGGCCCGCCGGTCCTGGTCTTCGACGAGGTCGACGCCGGCGTCGGCGGCGGCGCGGCGATCGAGATCGGCCGCTGCCTCGCCAAGCTCGCCCGCCGCCACCAGGTGCTGGTCGTCACCCACCTGCCGCAGGTCGCGGCCTTCGCCGACCGCCACCTGGTCGTCTCGAAGGACACGTCCGGGGCGGTCACCGTCTCCGGCGTCCGCGTGGTCGACGACGCGGCCCGGGCGCGTGAGCTCGCTCGCATGCTCGCCGGCATGCCCGACTCCCACCTGGGCGTGGCCCACGCCGAAGAGCTGCTCGCCGAGGCTGCGAAGATGAAGTCCTAGGGGTCCGCAGGGCCCCGCCGGTCCCGAGCGGCGCGCCGTCGCACGGGGCGTGGCCACTGGATGGCATGATGATGCACGATGCGTGTACCTAGCTTGCGTTTGCCCGGGCGGAACCAGGAGGGCGACTCCTCCGACGGACGGCTGGTCGGCACCGCCCGCCTCGACCGCCGAACGAAGCGGCTGTGCGGCCGGCTCGAGCCCGGCGACGTCGCCATTATCGACCACGTCGACCTCGACCGGGTCGCCGCCGACACCTTGGTGGGCACGGGCGTGCCCGTGGTCGTCAATGCGTCGAAGTCGATCTCCGGCCGCTACCCGAACCTCGGTCCCGAAGTGCTCGTCAAGGCCGGGATCATCCTCATCGACGACGTCGGCGACGCGATCTTCGACAAGGTCCGCGAAGGCAAGACGGTCGCCGTCGAGGGCGGCAAGATATACCTCGGCGGCGAGGTGATCGCCGAGGGGACCGTGCAGACGACCGACTCGGTCGCCACCGACATGGACGCCGCGAAAGAGGGCCTGTCCATCCAGTTGGAGGCGTTCGCCGCCAACACCATGGAGTACCTCAAGCGCGAGCGGGACCTCCTGCTCGACGGCGTCGGCGTCCCCGAGGTCAAGACCTCGTTCAACGGCCGCCACGCCCTCATCGTCATCCGCGGGTACAACTACAAGGAGGACATCGACGTCCTCCGGCCGTACATCCGCGAGTTCAAGCCCGTGCTCGTGGGCGTCGACGGCGGCGCCGACGCGCTCCTGGAGGCCGGCTACACGCCCGACATGATCGTCGGCGACATGGACTCGGTCTCCGACGACGCCCTGCGCTGCGGCGCCGAGATCGTCGTCCACGCCTACGCCGACGGCCGCGCGCCCGGCATGGAGCGCATGGACAAGCTCGGCGTCCCCGCCATCCCCTTCCCGGCGGCCGCCACCTCCGAGGACATCGCGATGCTCATGGCCGACGAGAAGGGCGCCGAGCTCATCTGCGCCGTCGGCACCCACGTCACCATGGTCGAGTTCCTCGACAAGGGCCGCGGCGGCATGGCCTCGACGTTCCTCACGCGCCTGCGCGTGGGCGGCAAGCTCGTCGACGCCAAGGGCGTCTCGCGGCTCTACCGCCAGGACATGTCGATCTCCGCGCTCCTGCTGCTCATCGTCTCCGGCCTCGCGGCCATGGCCACCGCCGTCGCCATCTCCACCGTCGGCCGCTCCTTCGTGGACGTGATCGCCGACTGGTGGGACGGGCTCCTCTTCCAGATCCAAAGGCTGTTCTCGTGATCAACTTCCGCTACCACCTGGTGAGCCTCACCGCGGTGTTCCTCGCCCTCACCGTGGGCCTCATCCTCGGCACCGCCGCCCTCAACGGCCCCGCCATGGAGGCGCTGGAGACCACCAGCCAGACGCTGCGCGACTCCAACGAGCAGCTCCGCGCCCAGGTGACGGTGCTGGAGGAGCAGCTCGGCGAGGAGCAGGAGTTCGCCGCGGAGATCGCCCCCGCCTACCTGGCCGGCAAGCTCACCGGGAAGAACATCCTCGTCGTGGTCCTGCCCGCCGCCGACACCGCCGCCGTCGACAGCGCCGTCGAGATGCTCGGCTACGCCGGGGCCACCGTCTCGGGCCGCATCTCCGTCCTCGACGACTTCTTCGACCCGGTCAACGCCGACCAGCTCGTCGACCTCGTCGACACCACCACCCCGGCGACCGTGACCACCCCCGTCACCTACGACGGGGTCCAGGCCATGAGCTACGTCCTCGCCGCCGTCACCACCGGGAAGGTCGCCGGCGCGCCCGTCGAGATCGCCCCCGGCGACATCACCACCGTCACCACCGCGCTCGACGGCCTGACGATGCTCTCGGTCGAGACCACGCCCACCGGCACCGCCGACGGCGTCCTCATCCTCGCCGGTGACGGCTCCACCGACTCCACCGCCGAGCAGCGCAACGCCGGCATGGTCACGCTGACCAACGAGTTCGCCGCCGACAGCCCGACCCTGTACGGGGCCATGAACTCCGCGGGCGACGGCAACCCGGTCAACACCATCCGCAGCGACGACACCGGCAAGGTCGCCACCGTCGACAACGCCGCGTTCACGCAGGGTCAGATCGCCGCCATCGCCGCGCTCGCCGACTTCGTCAACTCCGGGACCGTGGACCACCTCGGGATCGGGGAGGGCGCTTCCGGCCTGCTTCCCGACGCCGCCTAGTATCGCGGCCATGAGCCAGTTGACGCGCACCGTCGGTAGGGCGTTCCTCGGAGGAGTCGCGGCGGGCGGCACGATCGCCGCCATCGGCCTCATCCGACGCTCCAAGTGGGCCGCCGACCTGGAACGGATCAACCACAAGGGCGACACCGTGAGCCTGGCCGAAGGCCCCGGCATCACCGCGGGCGCCACCGCGGGCGCGGTCCTGGGGGCGAACTCCCCGGCCTACGCCGCCGCGGCGGCCGCCGCCGGGCTCACCGCCGGCGCCGTCGGCCTCTACGACGACATCGCCGACGCCAAGGGGGAGAAGGCCAAGGGCTTCAAGGGCCACGTCGGCGCCCTCCTCAAGGGACGCGTCTCCGCCGGCCTCGTCAAGATCCTCGGCATCTCCGGCGCCGGGCTCGCCTCCGCGGCCCTCATCGACCTCCAGAACGGCGAGCTCACCGACGACCGCCGCAGCCTGGCCCGGCGCGTGTGGAACGTGGGCGTCGGCGGCGGCGTCATCGCGGGCGCCGCCAACGTCATCAACCTGTTCGACCTCCGGCCCGGCCGCGCCCTCAAGGTCGTCACGCTCGCCTCGGCACCGCTCTCGCGCCCCGTGGGCCCCAAGTCCCGCCGCGCGACCGCCGGGGGCGGCGCCAACACCGCGCTCGCCGTCTCGGCCGCCGCGGGCGCCGCCCTGGCCGACGACCTCGACGGCAAGACCATGCTCGGGGACGGCGGCGCCAACGCCCTCGGCGCTCTCCTCGGCCTCGCCTACATCGCGCGGACCGGCATGATCGGCCGCCACGTCGCCCTCGCGGGCGTCGCCGCGCTCATCGCCGCCTCGGAGAAGTGGAGCTTCACCAAGGTCATCGCCGAGACGCCCGTGCTGCGACAGCTGGACGAGCTGGGTCGGAACAAGTCTTGACCGAGACCCGACGCGAAGTCGGTCGTGCCGCCTCGGTCATCGGTGCGATCACCGTCGCCTCCCGCCTGGCCGGCTTCGGCCGCACGATGGTGTTCACCTGGGCGATCGGCCTGGCCAGCCTCGGTACGGCCTACCAGACCGCCAACTCCATCCCGAACATCATCTTCGAGCTCGTCGCCGGGGGAGCGCTCGCCGCCCTCGTCATCCCGCTCCTGGCCGCGCCGCTCGCCCGCCACGACCCCGCCCAGGTCGGCCGGATCTCCTCCGCCCTGCTCACCTGGGCCCTGACGATCCTGGTCCCGGCCGGCCTCCTCGTCGCCCTGTTCGCCCGCCCGATCATCACGCTGCTCATGCCCGGCGACAACGTCGCCCAGGCGACCATCGACACCGCGGTCGAACTGCTCGTCCTCTTCGCCCCCCAGCTGCCGCTCTACGGCGTCGCGGTCGTGCTCACCGGCATCCTCCAGTCCCACCGCCGCTTCGCCTGGCCGGCACTGGCCCCGCTCGTGTCGAGCGTCGTCATGGCCGGCGTGTACGTCGTCTACGGCGGCCTCTCCGGCCGCGAAGACGAAGCCGCCGCCGTCTCCCAGAACGACATCCTCCTGCTCGGACTCGGCACCACCTGCGGCGTCGCGGTCCTCGCCGGCTGCCTGATCTTCCCCCTGCGGGGACTCCACCTGAAGATCCGACCCGCCTGGCGCATGGAGACCCACGTCGCCTCCGGGCTGAAGTCCCTCGCCATCGCCGGGGCCATCACCGTGGGCGCCCAGCAGCTGTGCCAGGCCCTGCTCCTGGCGCTCGCCAACCAGGCCGGTGACGGGCCCTCCGCGATCTTCACCGTCTCGCAGACGTTCTTCCTCCTGCCCTGGGCCATCCTCGCCGTCCCTCTGGCGACCGCCGCCTACCCGGTGCTCGCCGAGGCGTTCTCCCTCGGCGAGCACGACCGATACCAATGGCGCCTCGCCCAGTCCGGCCGCGCCGTCCTCCTGCTCTCGGGCCTGGGCGTCGCCGCGCTCGCGGGCCTCGCCGAACCCATCGGCACCGTGCTGGCCTCGGTCTCCTCCGACGGCAAGCTCGCGACGCAGATCCAGCTCCAGAGCACGCTCACCGGACTCGCCTTCGGACTCTTCGGCTACTCGATGTTCGCGATCTACTCGCGCGGCCTGTACGCCATCGGCCGCAACAAGTACGCCGCCGGAGCCACCTCGATCGGCTGGGCCGCCGGAGCGGTCGCCGCGATCGTGCTCGCCGACCTCATGCCCATCGAGGACCGCACGCTCGCGCTCGCCATCGCGTGGTCCATCGGCATGACCGTCATCGGGCTCGCCCTCACCGCCGCGATCGCGCGCCACACCGGCCGCGCCAGCCTCGCGGGCATCCCCAGGGCCGCGATCGCCGCCGTCGTCGGCGCCGTCGCGGCCGTGCTCGCCGCCCGGGAGCTCATCATCCTGTGGGGCCACGCCGAGACGATCTACTCGGCGCTGGTCCAGGGCGTCGTCGTCGGCGCCGCCACCGGCGTCGTCTACCTCGGCGTCGCCGCCCTGATCGGGGGATCCGGTGTCGTGCGCCCGGTCCTGCGACGCGCTGGCAGAATACGGTCGTCAGAAGCACAGCAACCCGACGAGAACCGTGGAGCAGACACGTGAGCCACCGCCGCATCGCACTGGTACTCGGCCCCTCGACCGGCGGCATCGGGACCCACGTGGCCTCGGTCGCCGAAGGGCTCGTGGCGCGCGGCGACGCCGTCCTGGTCGTCGGCCCGCCCGAGACCGAGGAGCGCTTCGGCTTCCGCGCCCGCGGCGCCCGCTTCGCGCCCGCGCCGATCACCGCCAAGCCCTCGCCCGAACTCCCGCTCGCGTGGTGGGCCGCCCGCAACGCGCTCGGCGGCATCACCGGCCGCGGCGTCGACCTCGTCCACGCCCACGGGCTCACCGCCGGGATCACCGCGCTCGCCGCCCGCCCCTCCGGGGCCGCGCTCGTCACCACCTGGCACAACCAGCTCATCACCTCCGGCGTCAAGCGCCGCGTCTCCGACGAGATCGAGAAGCGCCTGGCCCGCGGCGTCGACGTCGCCCTCGCCGCCTCCTCCGACCTCCACGAGCACCTGGTCGGCCTGGGCGCCAAGGACGCCCGCCTCGCGCCCGTCGCGGCCCCGCCGCGCCGCGCCACCGGCGAGCCCCGGGCCGTCCGCGAGGAGCTCGGTATCGGCGACCGGCCCCTGCTCCTGTCCGTGGGCCGCCTGCACCCGCAGAAGGACTACGACACCCTCATCGCCGCCGCGGCCCGCTGGAAGGCCCTCGACCCCGCGCCCGTCGTCGCCGTCGCCGGCGACGGCCCCGAGCGCGACCGCCTCCAGGGCCTCATCGATGCCGCCGGGGCCGACGTGCGCCTCCTCGGCCACCGCAGCGACGTCGGCGACCTCCTCGCCGCCGCCGACCTCTCCCTGGTCACCAGCCAGTGGGAGGCCCGCCAGCTCTTCGCCCAGGAGACCCTCCAGGCCGGCGTCCCGCTCGTCACCACCCGCACCGGCGGCATCCCCGAACTCGTGGGCGACGCCGGCGTCTACTTCGAGGTCGGCGACGTCGACGCCCTCGACCAGGCCGTCCGCGGCCTCCTCGGCGACGCCGCGAAGCTCGACTCCTACCGCGAGGCCAGCCTCGCCCGCGCCGCCACCTGGCCCGACGAGGCCCAGATGCTCGACGCCCTCGACGCGCTCTACCTCGAACTGACCGGCCGATAACCGGTGGCGCGCAACCTCGACGCCGGGCGGCTCGCCCGCAAGGCCCGCAAATCGGTGGCCCGCACCGTGGCCGAGAACCGCGGCCCCGTCGCCGTGTGGATCGCCGCCGCGCTGCTCGCGGCGCTCGCGATCATCCAGCTCCTCCCCGACGAGCCCGAGGAGACCATCCCCGACACCGTCGACGCCGTGATCGTCGTGGGCGTGGGCGGCCTGTCCTGGAACGACATCGACGCCGAGTCCACCCCGCACCTCTCCGCGCTGGCCGAGCACGGCTCGCTCGCCGAGCTGAACACCGACTCTGGCCGCAGCTTCACGTGCACCCTCGACGGCTGGCTCACCCTCTCCGCGGGCGCGCCCGCGGTCGCCGGCTCCTACGGCGACTCCGCCGACTGCGGCCCCGTCTCCGGCGACGCGATCACCACCGACGCGAACGGCGACTCCGTCACCGGCATGACCGACCTGGTCGCGCTCAACCGCGACCTCGACCAGGGCGCCGAGATCGGCATGCTCGCGGCCGGGACCTCCTGCGCCACCGGCGTCGGCCCCGGCGGCGCCTACGCCACCGCGAACTCGGTCGGCAGCCTCGGCGAGTACGCCCCGAACCTCCCGTCCGGGCGCGCCCTCGCCTCGCTCCTGTCCGAGTGCCCGCTCACCGTCGTCGACGGCGGGGTCCTGCCCGTCGACGCCGACCTGCGCGAGTCGAAGCTCGCCGCGCTCGACGAGATGATCGCCGCCCTCGACGAGGCCCGCGGCGACGACGCCGCGCTCATCGTCACCGGCGTCAGCCAGGTCGAGAAGCCCAACCGGCTCCTCGCCGCGGTCGCGAACTTCGGCGCCGAGGACGGCCACAACCTCTTCGACCTGCCCGCCGAGCGCCCCGGCTACCTGCGCCTGACCGACCTGACGGCCACGATCCTGACGCTCCTGGACGCCCCGCTCCCGGAATCGGTCAAGGGCACCGCCGCCGGCGCCGCCCCCGACACGCTCTCCTACGACGACCGCCAAGCGGTGTTCGACGACACCGACGTGCGCCTCCTGGCCGCGGCCGTCGCCGCGCCCGCCACCCAGTGGCTCCAGATCCTGCTGTTCCTCGCGCTCACGTTCGTGGCCTGGCCGCTGCTGCACCTGCTGCGCCGCGCCGGCCAGCCCGGCGTGAAGCCCCCGCCGCTATGGCTCATGCGGCTCAACATCGTCTCGGCGCTCGTGTGCGCCCTGTTCACCGCGGCCGCGATCCTCGCCGACTTCTTCGGGTGGTGGTCCGCGCCCAGCCCCGGCGTCGTCGGCCCGCTCACCGCGCTCGCCATCGCCGTGGTCTGCGCCTTCGCGGCGATCCTCATCCCCGGCCGCCGCGGCCCCGCGAGCCTCATGATCACCGTGTCGGCCTTCGGGATCATCGTCACCGTGATGGCCATGATCATCCACACCGAGGACCCCCTGGGGACTCTCCTGGGCGACTACACCGTGGCCGACTCCGCCTCGAACGAGCTCGGGCCGGTCGCCACGGGCATGTTCATCGCCTCCCTGTGGCTCCTCGCGGCCGCCGCGGCGTGGCGCCTGCCCCGCCGCTACCAGGCCCCCGTCATGGCCGGCACGGGCGCCGTGGGCGTCCTGGTGGTCTCGGCCGGGTTCCTCGGCGACTCCGTGCCCGCCGCGGTCGCCTTCATCGTCGGCACCTGCCTCGCCGCCGCGCTCGCCACCGGCGGCTGGGTCACGTTCCAGCGCTTCGTGTGGTCGGGCCTGGCCGGCGTCGCGGTCCTGTTCGGCCTGAGCTGGATCGACTACCAGCGGCCCGCCGCCGAGCGCGGCGAGCTCGGCGCGTTCCTTGGGGACGTCCTCGGCGACACCAACGGCGTCATCGCCTCCGGGGTCGGCTCGAACGTCGTGGCGATCTTCACCTCGCCCATGAGCCTCCTCGCGGTCCTCGCGGGCGCTTACTGCTGGCTGGTGCTCCTGCGCCCCGGCGGCGGCCTGCGCCGCGCCTGGGGCCTGTACCCGCCGCTGCGCGCCGCGTTCTCCGCCGCGGTCGTCGGCTCCGGCATCGCCGGGTTCCTCCTCGGCAAGGGCATCGTGAGCCTCGGCTCGGCGCTCGCCGTCATGGTTCCCTTGGCGGTCATCATGAGTCACCGCGTCCTGGCCCGCGCGCACGTGAAGGACGGGGAGTACTCGAACATGATCGTCGACGCACCCTCGTGGGTCGATGAGGAAAACAGCGGCGAAAGTGTTAGTGTGGAATCCCGTGGATGAAGCGATCCACCGGCTGCATCTAGCGAAGCTTGCGAGCTAGACAAGGGCACCGCTCGGCAGCTCGTTCGGCACACGAACACCACGGGAGTCCGCCTTGGCCAGCGCCGCAAATGGTCAGATCCGCACTACGAAGCACCTCTTCGTCACCGGTGGGGTCACCTCCGCCCTCGGCAAGGGCATGACCGCCGCCAGTCTCGGGAACCTGCTGACGGCCCGCGGCCTGTACGTGGTGATGCAGAAGATCGACCCGTACCTGAACGTCGATCCGGGGACCATGAACCCGTACGAGCACGGCGAGGTCTTCGTCACCGACGACGGCGGGGAGACCGACCTCGACATCGGCAACTACGAGCGGTTCCTCGACCGGAACCTCTCCAAGCACGCGAACGTCACCACCGGGCAGGTGTACTCCGACGTCATCGCGAAGGAGCGCCGCGGCGACTACCTCGGGGCCACGGTCCAGGTGATCCCGCACATCACCAACGAGATCAAGTCGCGCCTCGCGGCGATGGCCGACGCCGACCCGGAGACCGGGCGCGTCCCGGACGTCGTCATCACCGAGGTCGGCGGCACGGTCGGCGACATCGAGTCGCTGCCGTTCCTGGAGGCGATCCGCCAGTACCGGCACGACATCGGCCGCGACAACTGCTTCTTCCTCCACGTCTCGCTCGTGCCGTACCTGGCCGCGTCGTCGGAGATGAAGACCAAGCCCACGCAGCACTCGGTGGCGCAGCTGCGCAGCATCGGCATCCAGCCCGACGCGATCGTCTGCCGCTCGGACCGCCCGCTGCCCGACGGCCTCAAGAGCAAGATCGCCGGGTTCTGCGACGTGGACGACGCGGCGGTCGTCTCGGCGCCCGACTCGAAGTCGATCTACGAGATCCCCAAGACCCTGCACTCGGAGGGCCTGGACGCGTACGTGGTCCGCAAGCTGGACCTGCCGTTCAAGGACGTGGACTGGACCGCGTGGGACGACCTGCTCGACCGGGTCCACAACCCGGCGTCGACCGTCGAGGTCGCGATCGTGGGCAAGTACGTCGAGCTGCCGGACGCGTACAAGTCGGTGGTCGAGGCCCTGCACGCGGCCGGGTTCGCGCACCGCGCGAAGGTGAACGTCCGCTGGGTGGTCTCCGACGAGTGCGGCAGCCCGGAGGCGACCGCGAAGTCCCTCGCGGGCGTCGACGCGGTCGTCATCCCCGGCGGGTTCGGGGACCGGGGCGTGCCCGGCAAGATCCAGGCGCTCACGTGGTCGCGCACCCGGGGGGTGCCGACGCTGGGGCTGTGCCTGGGCCTGCAGTGTATGGCGATCGAGGGCCTGCGCGAGATCGCGGGCCTGGTCGGCGCGGACTCCGAGGAGTTCGACCGGGGGGCCGAGCACCTGGTCATCTCGACGATGGCCGACCAGACCGAGATCGTGGCCGGGCGCGGGGACATGGGCGGCACGATGCGCCTGGGGACCTACCCGGCACAGCTCGCCGAGGGCTCGATCGTCGCCGAGGTCTACGGCGCGACCGAGGTCAACGAGCGCCACCGGCACCGCTACGAGGTCAACAACGCCTACCGCGACCAGCTCGGCAAGTCCGGGTTCGTGATCTCGGGGCTGTCGCCCGACGGGCGCCTGGTGGAGTTCATCGAGCTCGACCGCGAGCAGCACCCGTACTACGTGGCGACGCAGGCGCACCCGGAGCTGAAGTCGCGCCCGACGCGCCCGCACCCGCTGTTCGCGGGCCTGGTCGCGGCGGCGCTCAAGCGCCAGGCCGCCGAGCGCCTCGACATCGAATAAGACATATGAGGAAGGGGCGGGACTCGCATGAGTCCCGCCCCTTCCGCTTGCGTCCCTTACGCCTTGGCCTTCTCGCGCAGGGCCCGGCCGACGGCGATCGTGGAGACCAGGATCAGTCCGGCGGCGATGAGTGCCACGGTCTGGAGCCCGTGGGTGAACGCGGTGCGCGCGGCGGTGAGCAGCGCGTCGCCGGCCTCGGCCGGGAGCGTCGCGGCGACGTGCACGGCCTCGCCCAGGGTCTCCGACGCGCCGGAGGGCGCGTCCCCGAGTTCACTCCGGTATATCCCGGTCGCGAGGGATCCCAGCAGGGCGACGCCCATCGCGCCGCCGAGCTCGTACGCGGTCTCCGAGATCGCGGAGGCCGACCCGGCCCGGTCGGCCGGGGCCGCGGCGAGGATCGCGTCGTTGGTGACGGTCTGCGCCAGCCCGGCGCCGGTGCCGATGAGGACCGAGGCCCCCACGACCACCAGCGCGCCCTCGTCCACACCTACCAGCGCCATGGCGGCGAACCCGGTGATGACGAACACAAGGCCGCCGACGATGGTGCGCGCCATGCCGATCCGCTCGGAGAGCCGCACGGCCACCAGGCCCGCGACCACCGACACCGCCATCTCCGGCAAGAGCAGGAGCCCCGCCTGCATGGGGGAGTACCCGAGCACGAGCTGGAGGTACTGCGTCAGCAGGAACAGCGACGAGATCATCGCGAACACGATGGTGAAGTTCGTCGCGAGCGAGGCGCTGAAGCGCCTGATGCCGAACAGGTTCAGGTCCAGGAGCGGGTGCTCCAGGTGGCGCTGGCGCCGCACGAACAGGACCGCCATGGCGATGCCGAAGCCGATCGCGGCGGCGGCCGTCCAGGAGGCGCCCTTCTCGGCGATGGTCTTGACGCCGTAGACGAACGGGAACATCGCCAGGAACGACATGGTGACGCTGAGCAGGTCGAGCGGGCCCGGCTTCGGGTCCTTGGACTCCGGCAGCAGCAGCGGCGCGGCGATCATGACCGCGATCGAGACGGGTGCGGCCATGAGGAACACCGAGCCCCACCAGAAGTGCTCCAGCAGCCAGCCGCCGACGATCGGCCCGGCGGCCGAGCCCGCGGAGAACCCGGAGGCCCAGATCGCGATGGCGAACTTGCGCTGGCGGCCGTCGGTGAAGAGGTTGCGCATGAGCGCGAGCGTGGTCGGCATGAGGGTGGCGCCGGCCAGGCCCAGGAACGCGCGGGCGGCGATGAGCATCTCGGCCGAGGTCGCGTACGCGGCGACGACGCTCGCGGCGGCGAACGCCGCGGAGCCGATGACGAGGAGCTTCCGGCGGCCGACGCGGTCGCCGATGGTGCCCATGGTCACCAGGAGTCCGGCGAGGGTGAACCCGTAGACGTCGACGATCCACAGCAGCTGCGAGGAGGTCGGTTCGAGATCCTCGGACAGGAACGGGACGGCGAAGCCGAGCACGGTCATGTCGATGGAGATGAGCAGCACGGGGAGCACCAGCACGGCCAGCGCCCACCACTGCTTCACGGTGAAGCGCGGGCGCCGGCCCGCGTCCTGCGGCAGGGTCGTCGTCATGGTGTCCTCCTCTGGTTCGGTTCGCGGGCCGAGGGCCGCCTACGGAACGGGCGGCCCGCAGGTGGGCACCTGGGGCGCTTCGGCGAAGCTTGTGATCGAATCGACGGTTCAGGCGAGATCGCTGTACCGTCCAGACGGTATAGTAGCAAGCGGGAGGTCGCATGACCAAGGACGAACCGAGCACGCGTGACCGGATTCTCAACGCGCTCCAGCGCATCCTCGTCAACGAGGGCTCCTCGGGAGTGACCCTGGAGAAGGTCGCCGCCGAGGCCGGCGTCTCCAAGGGCGGCCTGCTCTACCACTTCAAGTCCAAGTCCGACCTGTACGACGGCCTCGCCGCGAGGTTCCGGGCCCGGGAGGAGGCCAACTTCCAGGAGGCCCGCAGCCACGGTGTCGTCGAGACCTACCTGCGCGACTCCACCGCCCCCTCGAAGGAGTCCGCGGCCAGCCTGTGGGCGCTGCTGACCGCGCTGCGCGGCAACGAGGAGCTGTCCGCCGCCGCCCGCAGCGACGTCCTGTTCTCCTTCGACGGCTGGGCGAGACTCCTGCACGAGAGCGTCGAGGACCCCGTCACCGCCGAGATCGTGCGGCTGGTCGGCGACGGCCTGTTCCTCTCCGCGCTGGCGGGCGTCCCCCTGCCGTCCGCGGCGGTGATCGAGGGCGTCGTGCGGCGCCTCAAGGACGCCGCCGGCGAATCCTGAACCCGCGGTGAAACCCGGCTACTGTGGCTCCGTGCATGACTACCGAGTCCTCGACAGCGCCGTGCTCCACCACGGCTGGTGCTACGACCTGACCGCCGAGACCGTCGCGATGCCCGGCGGCGGCAGCGCCCGCCGGGAGTTCCTCGACCACTGCGGCGCCGTCGTCACCGTCCCGCTCGACGAGGAGGGCCGCGTCGGCCTCATCCGCCAGTACCGCGTCCCGCCCAAGGAGCTCATGTGGGAGTTCCCGGCGGGCCTGCGCGACGTGCAGGGCGAGGACCCCGCCGCGGCCGCCCGCCGCGAGCTCGCCGAGGAGGTCGACCTCGCCGCGGCCGACCTCGTCAAACTCGGGGAGTTCTACACCACCCCGGGGATCTCGAACGAGCTCATCCACTACTTCCTCGCCACCGGCCTCACCCCCGTGCCCGAGGCCGACCGGCACGAGCGCACCGACGAGGAGACCTGCATCGAACTCGTCTGGTGGGACCTCGACAAGGCCCTCGCCGCCGTCGCCGACGGCGAGATCCGCAACGGCGTGTGCGCGCTCGCGCTCAATCTCACCAGGCTCCACCTCGAACGACGCTGAGTCGCACGTCGGCGCCACCGAGCGGTGTTACCGAAAACCACGGGCCCGTCGCGCGCACGCGCGGCGGGCCTGACTTACGATCACGGCGACGACGCCGTCCGAACCGCTGACCCAGAAGGAATGCCGGGCCGAGGACGCTGCGCGTCTTAGACTGCCCGTGCGGGTCGCCGACCGGCCCCGAACTGGCACAACGCTTCGGAAGGAACCCGTAGAGTGAAAGTCGCCGTCCCCCGCGAGATCAAGAACAACGAGTACCGCGTCGCCCTCACGCCCGCCGGCGTCCACGAGCTCGTCGCCGCCGGCCACCACGTCAGCATCGAGACCGGAGCCGGGCTCGGCTCGGCCATCACCGACGACGACTACCGCGCGGCCGGGGCCGTCATCTGCCCCGACGCCGACTCCACCTGGAGCACCGGCGACCTCGTCCTCAAGGTCAAGGAGCCGGTCCAGGACGAGTTCCACCGGATGCTCCCGGGCCAGACCCTCTTCACCTACCTCCACCTCGCCGCGAGCGCCGAGTGCACCGACGCCCTCCTGGAGCGCCACGTCACCGGCATCGCCTACGAGACCGTGCAGACCGCCGACGGCCGCCTGCCGCTCCTGGCGCCCATGAGCGAGGTCGCGGGCCGCCTGGCCGTCCAGGCCGGCGCCTACCACCTCCAGCGCCCCGAGGGCGGCCGCGGCACCCTCATGGGCGGCGTCCCCGGGACCCCGCCGGCCCGCGTCGTCATCATCGGCGCCGGCGTCTCCGGCATGAACGCCGCCGCCGTCGCGGTCGGCATGCGCGCCGACGTCGAGCTCCTCGACCTCAACCTCGACAAGCTCCACGCCGCCGACGACCTCTACCAGGGGCGCCTGCGCACCATCGTCTCCAACCGCTTCGAGATCAAGCGGGCCTGCCGCGAGGCCGACCTCGTCATCGGCGCCGTCCTCGTCCCGGGCGCCAAGGCCCCCACCGTGGTCGACGACGAGGTCCTCGCCGACATGAAGGAGGGCGCGGTCCTCGTCGACATCGCCATCGACCAGGGCGGCTGCTTCGCCCACTCGCGGGCCACCACCCACGACGACCCGACGTTCACCTACGGCGGCAAGCTGTTCTACTGCGTCGCCAACATGCCCGGCGCGGTCCCGAACACCTCCACGTACGCGCTGACGAACGCGACGCTCCCGTACGTCATGAAGCTCGCCAACCGCGGCTGGGCCGAGGCGCTGCGCACCGACGCCGCCCTCGCCGGGGGCCTGAACACCTACGCCGGGCAGGTCGTCAACGAGCCCGTCGCGATCACGCACCACCTGCCGCTCAAGCCGATCGCGCAGGTCCTCGCCGAGAACTGAGGACACACGGGACGCTCGCGTCCCACCGCCGAGCGGGCGATCCCACACCGGGTGCCTCGGAGTCTCGCAAGCCGTCGACAGCCTCGATACACTGACGTACAGTCGCTATGACAGGCAATGGTGAGACGCCCGGCACCCGGTGCCGACTCGCACCCGGAGGCGGAAATGAGCAGTGTGGACAGCAACGACAAATGGGCGGCCCTGCGCGGGGCCGCGCAGATGCCTCCCACTGACGGCGACGGGGACCTGTCCTCGCCCGACCCCGAGACCTACACGAGCAAGCGCGAGATCCCGCAGCCGCAGCCGCTCGAACGCCACGGGCCGGCCCGCGTCATCGCCATGGCCAACCAGAAGGGCGGGGTCGGCAAGACCACCACGACTATCAACCTCGGTGCGGCCCTTGCCGAGTACGGCCGCAAGGTGCTCCTGGTCGACTTCGACCCGCAGGGCGCGCTCTCGGTCGGCTTCGGCACCAACCCCCACACCCTCGACCTGACGGTCTACAACCTCCTCATGCAGGAGGACGTCGACATCGACGATGTCATGGTCAAGACCAACGTCGCCGGCCTGCGCCTCCTCCCGGCCAACATCGACCTCTCCGCCGCCGAGATCCAGCTGGTCAACGAGGTCGCCCGCGAGCAGACCCTGGCCCGCGTCCTGCGCCCGGTCATGCCCGACTTCGACTACATCCTCATCGATTGCCAGCCGTCCCTGGGGCTCTTGACGATCAACGCGCTCACCGCCGCGCACTCGGTCCTGGTCCCCCTGGAGTGCGAGTTCTTCTCCCTCCGCGGCGTGGCCCTGCTCCTGGACACCGTCGACAAGGTCCGCGAGCGCCTCAACTACGACCTCGAACTCGACGGCATCCTCGCGACCATGTACGACTCGCGCACCACCCACTCGCGCCAGGTCCTCCAGCGCGTCGTGGAAGCCTTCGGCGACAAGGTCTTCAGCACCGTCATCACCCGCACGGTGCGCTTCCCCGAGACCACCGTCGCCGGCGAGCCCATCACCACCTGGGCCCCCGCCTCCTCCGGCGCCCGCGCCTACCGCCAGCTCGCCCGCGAGCTCATCGCCGCCACGGATAAATAGCGGCACGTCGAAGTAGCGACACCGACACGTAGCGGCAAGTGACCGCCCGACCACCCCGAACGCGTTCCACCCCAAGAAACCCAGAGTTCACCCCGTAGCGTCTGCGGGGCCCGTCTAAGCTTGCGTGCGTGAGCGAGCAGCAGACGCCCCAGCTCCCGACCCAGCGGGAGGGCGAACCGGACGAGGCCGAGACCGGCTTCCACGTCCGGCTCGACAACTTCGAGGGCCCGTTCGACCTGCTGCTCCAGCTCATCGGCAAGCACAAGCTCGACGTCACCGAGATCGCCCTCCACGAGGTCGCCTCCGAGTTCATCGCCTACGTCACCGGCCTCGACGAGGCGTGGAACCTCGAGGAGACCTCCGAGTTCCTCCTCGTCGCCGCCACCCTCCTCGACCTCAAGACCGCCCGGCTCCTGCCCGGCACCGTCGTCGACGACGAAGAGGACCTCGCGCTCCTCGAAGCCCGCGACCTCCTCTTCGCCCGCCTCCTCCAGTACAAGGCGTACATGGAGGCCGCCGGGGCCCTCTCCGAGCTCGCCGACGGCGCCGCCACCCGCGTCGCACGCAACGTCGCCCTCGAAGAGCGCTACAAGGGCCTCCTGCCCGAACTCGTCCTCGACCTCACCCCCGACGCCCTCGCCGCCCTCGCCGGGAAGGCCATGAAGCCCAAGCCGCCCCCCACCGTCGGCACCGGGCACATCCACGTCCAGCGCGTCTCCGTGCGCGAGCACGCCGTCATCCTCTCCCGCCGCCTCCAGCGCGTCCAGACCGCGACCTTCCGGGCCCTGACCTCCGACTGCGAGACCCACCTCGAAGTCGTCGCCCGGTTCCTCGCGCTCCTGGAGCTCTACCGCGAGGCCCTGGTCGGGTTCGAGCAGATGCAGGCCCTCGGGGAGCTCACCGTGCGCTGGCTCGGCGGTATGGGCACCACCGACATCGAGGTCGACGAGTACGCGGGCGCGCCCGAGGAGCCCGAGGCTCCCGCCGGCGCGGCCACCGAGCCGGGGGAGGACGCAGCCCAATGACCGAACGAGCAGGGGACCTGGAGGAGGGCCTGGCGGCCTGGCGGATGCCGAGCGCGCGCCAGGAGGCCGCGCCGATGCGCTCCGACACGCCCGCCGACGAACCGCTCGGCGCGGGCGACGAGTACTCGGCCGCGCTGGCCGTCGCCACAGCCGAGCCCGAGGCCGACGACGAACCCGAGGCCATCGCCTCCAGCCCCGTCCCCGACGACGTCGACCTGGGGGCCGTCCTGGAGGCGATCCTCATGATCGCCGAGGAGCCCCTGTCCGAGGAGTTCCTCTCCTCGGTGCTGGAGCGACCGCGCTCACAGGTGCGCGAGACGCTGGGTCGGCTCAGCGCCGAATACACTGGTGACGGACGCGGATTCGATCTGCGTCGCCAAGCCGGCGGCTGGCGCTTCTACACCCGGGCCGATTACGCCCGCTACGTGGAGCGTTTCGTGACCGACGGCGCCTCCGCCCGCCTCACCAAGGCGGCGCTGGAGACGCTTGCCGTGGTCGCCTACCGCCAGCCGGTCACCCGCGGCCGCATCTCGGCCATCCGGGGGGTCAACTGCGACGGCGTCATCCGCACGCTGCTGGCGCGCGGCCTGGTCGAGGAGTGCGGGACCGACCCGGACTCGACGGCGACGCTCTACCGCACCACCACCCTGTTCTTGGAGAAGATCGGACTGGACTCGGTCGACCAGCTGCCTGAGCTGGCCCCGTTCCTACCGGACGATGTGACGGATATCGAGGAAGATGAACAACGCTGACGCCGAGGGCGTACGACTGCAGAAGATCCTGTCGCAGGCCGGGATCGCCTCCCGGCGCGCCGCCGAGGACCTGATCTCCCGGGGCAAGGTGAAGGTGAACGGCGAGCCCGCCCGGCTCGGCCAGCGCGTGGACCCGGAGAAGGACGTCATCCACGTCTCGGGCAAGCGCGTGATCACCGACGTCGACAAGGTGTACTTCGCGATCAACAAGCCGCGCGGGATCGTCTCGACCATGGACGACGACGAGGGTCGGCCCTCGCTCGCGGAGTTCGCCAAGGGCATCGACCAGCGCGTGTTCCACGTGGGGCGGCTCGACACCGACTCCGAGGGGCTGTTGCTGCTCACCAACGACGGCGAGCTGGCCAACCGGATCATGCACCCCTCGCACGGCCTGCCGAAGGTGTACCGGGCGCAGGTCAACGGGATCATGGACAAGCCCACCTGGAACCGGTTGCTCAAGGGCGTCGAGCTGGAGGACGGGCTGGCGAAGGCCGACAAGCTGAAGATCATCGACGAGCACGCGGGGCAGTCGTTGATCGAGATCACCATCCACGAGGGCCGCAAGCACATTGTGAGGCGCCTCATGGACGAGGTCGGGCACCACGTCTCGCGCCTGGTGCGCACCGAGATCGGCCCGGTCCAGCTGCGCAACCTCAAGCCCGGGACGCTGCGGCGGCTCACCCCCAACGAGGTGGGGGAGCTGTTCCGCGAGGTCGGGCTGTAGTCGTACAGCCTGCTGTAGCGACGGGATGGGCAAGGCCCGGTTAGGGTCTGGTCATGAAGACGATTCTGAACATCATCTGGTTCGTGCTCGCGGGGCTGTGGCTCGCGATCGGCTACTTCGTTGCGGGCCTGGTGTTCTGCATCTTCATCGTGACGATCCCGTTCGGCATCGCGAACATGCGCCTGGCCGGTTACGTCCTGTGGCCGTTCGGGCGGACCGTGGTCTACGACCGGCAGGCGGGGTGCCTGACGCTGGTGGCGAACCTCCTGTGGCTGATCCTGTTCGGCTGGGAGCTGGCCGTGGCCCACCTGGTGACCGGGCTGCTGCTGGCGATCACCGTCATCGGTCTGCCGCTGGCGGTGGCGAACTGGAAGATGGTCCCGCTCGCGCTGTGGCCGCTGGGGGCCCGGGTCGTGGACCGCTAGGACGACAGTGGACCGCTCCCGCGGGGGAGCGTTCGCCGTGGATACCGCGCGTGACTTGGCATGATGTAGGTTTGCGGGGTTTGCACATGAAGAACGGAGCCGACATGCCTGAGCAGAAGAGCGGACCGGTCGTCGCCATCGACGGTCCGTCCGGGGCCGGGAAGTCGACGGTGTCCAAGACCCTCGCGACCGCGATCGACGCCGCCTACCTCGACACCGGCGCCATGTACCGCGCGGCCACCCTCGCCGTCCTCAAGGCCGGCGTCGAGCCGTCCCAGACCGCGCAGGTCACCAAGACGGTGAAGAACGCGAAGCTGGAGTTCGGCACCGACCCCGCCGACCCGTTCACGCGCGTCGACGGCGAGGACGCCGACCTGGCGATCCGCGGCGAGGACGTCACCAAGGCGGTCTCGGCCGTGGCCGGGAACAAGACGGTCCGCAAGTTCCTCATCGACGAGCAGCGGCGGATCATCGCCGGTGCGAAGAAGGGCATCGTGGTCGAAGGCCGCGACATCGTCGAAGTGGTGGCCCCCGACGCCGACGTGAAGGTCTACCTCACCGCGGACCCCGTCGAGCGCGCGAAGCGCCGCGCCGCCGAGCTCGGCGCCGACGCCCAGGCGACCAAGCAGGACCTCGAGCGGCGCGACACCGCCGACTCGAAGACCACCAAGCCCCTGGAGGCCCCTGCGGGGGCCGTGGTGATCGACTCCACGGCGCTGCCGATCGTGGAGGTAGTGGCCAAGATCCTGGCCTTGCTGAACAACAGGGACATCGATGAGTGACGAACCGACCTGGGCCGACGACCTCGAGTTCGAAGAGGTGGACCTCGACGACACGGAGGACCGCGGCCCGGTCCCGACGGTGGCCGTGGTCGGCCGCCCCAACGTGGGCAAGTCGACCCTGGTCAACCGCATCCTGGGCCGCCGCGCCGCGGTGGTCCAGGACGAGCCGGGCGTGACCCGCGACCGCATCGCCTACGACGCGGAGTGGGCGGGCAAGCAGTTCAGCCTGGTCGACACCGGCGGCTGGGACCCGGACGCGGACGGGATGGCGAAGTCCATCGCGTACCAGGCCGAGCTGGCGATGCGCACCGCGGACGTCATCGTCTTCGTGGTCGACTCGCGCGTGGGCCCGACCGACGCCGACGAGGCCGCGGTGAAGATCCTGCGCTCGACGCAGAAGCCCGTGGTGCTCGTGGCGAACAAGGTCGACTCCGAGCGGCAGGAGTCGGAGGTCCACGACCTGTGGAGCCTCGGGCTCGGCGAGCCGTTCCCGATCTCGGCGCTCCACGGCCGCAACTCCGGGGACCTGCTCGACAAGATCGTGTGGGCGTTCCCCGAGGTGCCGACCGGCAAGCTCAAGGAGCGCGGCCCGCGGCGCATCGCGCTGGTGGGGCGCCCGAACGTGGGCAAGTCCAGCCTCCTCAACCGCATCGCCGGCGAGGACCGCGCCGTCGTCGACAACGTCGCCGGCACCACGGTCGACCCGGTCGACTCCCTGGTGGAGATCGACGGCGAGGACTGGATCCTGGTCGACACCGCGGGCCTGCGCAAGCGCGTCAAGTTCGCGTCCGGCACGGAGTACTACGCGGCCCTGCGCACCGAGGCCGCCGTCGAGGCCGCCGAGGTCGCCCTGGTGCTCCTGGACGCCTCCGAGCCCATCTCCGAGCAGGACCAGCGGGTCCTCACCCAGGTCGTGGAGTCCGGGCGCGCGCTCGTGCTCGCCTTCAACAAGTGGGACCTGGTCGACGAGGACCGCCGGTACTACCTGGAGAAGGAGATCGACCGCGAGCTCGGCCAGGTGTCGTGGGCCCCGCGGGTGAACGTCTCGGCCCTCACCGGCCGGGCCGTGGAGAAGGTCGCCCGATCGCTCCGCGTCGCCCTCCAGGGCTGGGGCCAGCGCATCACCACCGGCGAGCTGAACCAGTGGATCAGCACGCTCCAGGCGGCCACACCGCACCCGACCCGCTCGGGCAAGGCCCCGAAGGTCATCTACGCGACCCAGGCCGCCGCCGAGCCCCCGCGGTTCATCCTCTTCACCAACGCCCCGTTCGAGAAGCAGTACCTGAAGTTCATCCAGCGCAAGCTCCGCGAGGATTTCGGCTTCCCCGGTACCCCCATCGAACTGGTCGTCAAACCCCGCGAATCCCGCAAAAAAGACAAACGCAAATAGCCCGCCTCACACGGGGGACCTCGCCTCAGAGGCCCCCGGGGCCATGCGCTACAGTTGTCCACGCTGCGGCAACGCGGCAAGAACGGGCTGTGGCGCAGCTTGGTAGCGCACTTGACTGGGGGTCAAGGGGTCGCAGGTTCAAGTCCTGTCAGCCCGACCGTTAAGCCCCAGGCCAGGGACGAAGTCCCCGGTCTGGGGCTTCGTCGTAGTATCTCTCCGCTTGTAATTCGCTTGTCTGGATGCTCCAGGATGCCTCGGTACGCCCAAGTACGGAAGCTCCAGGGCGTGTGGCATCGGTCACACAAGATTACTTGCCTGTTTGGGGTCAACGGCATCAGCAGAGACCACGCGGATCGCGCAACGAATCTGGACCGCCTGAAGTTCTTCTACCGCCTTGGGGCGATGTGAAGCGGTGGAACCAAGACGCTTCGTACTTGGTCCGTCGTCGCGGTCTCAGGGGAGCGGCCGAGGTGATGAGCAAATGAACTATGGCAGTCCTTGAAGCCCCGACCTGTCTGATGCAACCCTGAAGACGGAGTTCCCTGAGTTCGCGATCTGCGCTCGATTCGTGTGCCAGGGTGTGGAGTCCGATCCGACACCATGGCACCGACCTTGTCGCGAGGTGCAACCTGGGGGAGTCGCAATGCCGAAGGACAAGCTGAGGATTCGTGTCACGGGCGAGCGGCGAGCAGAGATCGACACCGACGCGCTAGCGGCGCTTCTGCTTCGGGTGGCACGTCGCAAGCTGCGCGAGGAGTCCGACGCTCAGAATCGCAACGTAGCGGGAACTCCCGATCTGTTGGAGGTCGATGAGTGGAAACCCGAGTCGCCCGGAATCTGAGCACCCACTAGGCCCAGGCAATCGCCGCGGCGAGACATCCGCACTGCCCCTACATTTGGGAGTGAGGGGTCGCAGGTTCGAATCCTGTCGTCCCGACTTAAAACCAGTGGTCAGGAGGGCTTTCCGGAACTCAGGAAGCCCGACTGACCGGCTCATGCTGGTCACGTGCTGGTCTGATGAACCAGGATCCCCCGGCACGCTGGCGATCGAAAGCCCCTACGTGAGTGACCTCAGTCACGGGGCTAAGTGCTTCTGCGGTCTCATTGAGCCGCTTCACATCTCTCCAACTTCAGCTTCTGATTCGTTCCCGGGCTTGGGCAAAGCGGATGGAACGCGAAAGACCCCGACGCCTGTCGGGGCCTAGGTGCTCGGGAGATCAGCTATGGGCGGCGTTGTACTCGTCGACGATCGCCTGGGGAATACGGCCGCGTGGTGCGACGTTCTTGCCGGCGCTCTCAGCCCAGCAAGGGCTTCGTCCAGGTCGTCCGCCATCGGCGGAATGTCCTCGATGGTCGTTGTCAGGGAGGGGGAGGAGGGCGGGTCCCGGGTGCGGTGCAAGACCCGCCCGGTCGATGTCAGGAACCGCTGCCGGGGAATCCGCCACCCTGGGGCAGCGTGCTCATGCAGGCTTCCTGCGCCACGGCCCAGTCCTCGTCACTGACGCCCTCAGGGGCGCTGAACCCGCCGCCGCCGAACCCACCCGAAGGCATGTCGGTCGGCATGTCCGTGGGCATGTCGGAGGGGGCGTTCTCAGGATCGAAACTCGGCATCTCGCCGCCGCCGAACCCGGCGCTCCAATCCTCGGGCAACTCGATGCCCTGCTCGGCGATGCACTCGGTGTACGCGGCCATCGGGTCGGTTCCGGCCGTGGAGGTCTCCTCTGAGGAGCCGCCGTCGTCGCCGGACCCGCAGGCTGCCAGGGCGAAGCCGGCTGCGGCGACCATCGCGGCGAGTCGGAGCGGTCGTGAAGGTGAGATCAGGGTTCGCACAAGCGGCCACGATGCCCGATTCGTATCAGAACCGGCTCGGAACCGGCTCGAAGGTGCGTGGGAGCTGCATCATTGAGCGATCTTTGAGTTGGGACTGAGACCGCATTCAGTCACCGGTGCCACGATCGGGCCATGTACCAGTTCAGCGCCTGCCGAACCGGCATAATCCGACCGCAGTGAGCGGACCGTTCCCCGTGTCACTCGACCTGATCCGGGTGGCGCGTCGGGCGCCTGGGGCGAACGGGGCCCGCCGCAGCGCCTCCCTTCTGGGGGAGCGGCGATGACCGACCTCAACTCAGGCTCCGCGGAATCCGGCGGCTCCGCGCGTGCCGGAGGTCTCGGCGGCAGGAGTGGCATCTGGGCATCACCCCACGCTATCGTTCGAAACGAAAACGCTTCGTTTCGATAGGAGGCGGCGGATGGAACGTCGCTCACGGCTCTCGCCCGAGCGCGAGGCCGAGATCTTCGCAGCGGTCGTGCGTCTGGTCATGGAGCACGGCTACGAGAACGTCACCATGCAGCAGGTCGCCACCGAGGCCCGCACCAGTACCGCGACCCTCTACCGGCACTGGAACGGCAAGCCGCGCCTGGTCGTCGAGGCCGTGCGCCACCGCCGGCCCGCGCCCCTGGAGGACGTCGACACCGGGAGCCTGCGCGGCGACTTCCTCGCCGGCACCACTGCGATCGTCGAGTCTGGGCCCGACGACCACGACCTCATGAGCGGCCTCGCCAACGCCGCCCGCACCGACCCCGACCTCGACCGCGCCCAGCGCGAGATCCTCGCCGCGCCCATGCGCCGCGCCGTCGACACCGTCCTCGACCGGGCCGCCGCCCGCGGCGAGATCGACGCCGACGCCCCCTCCCGCGAGTTCGTGCCCGAGCTGCTGTTCGCGTCCCTCATCGCCCACAAGGTCCACACCGGGGAGTTCCCCGACCGCGACTACCTCACCCGCTTCATCGACCACGTCGTCCTTCCCGCGCTTGGAGTCCGGCCATGACCACCGACACCCTCGAACCGCCCGCCGAACGCACGGCCGCGCTCCCCTCCCACTTCGGGTGGATCTACGCCGCCCTCATGGTCACGATGCTCCTGTCGGCGCTCGACCAGACCATCGTCTCCACCGCGCTCCCCACCATCGTCGGCGAACTCGACGGTCTCTCCCACATGGCGTGGGTGACCACCGCGTACATCCTCGCCGCCACGATCGGCATGCCCGTCTACGGCAAGCTCGGCGACCTCATCGGCCGCCGCCGGCTCTTCCTCGCCGCGCTCGCGGTCTTCGTGCTCGGGTCCGCCCTCGCCGGATTCGCGCAGGACATGCCGCAGCTCATCGCCTTCCGCGCCCTCCAGGGCCTCGGCGGCGGCGGGCTCATGATCATGTCGCAGGCGATCATCGCCGACCTCGTCCCGGTCCGCCAGCGGGCGAAGTTCATGGGCCCCATGGGCGCCGTGTTCGGCCTCGCCGCCGTCGCCGGGCCGCTCCTGGGCGGCTGGATCACCGACAACGCCGACTGGCGGTGGGCATTCTGGATCAACCTGCCGCTGGGCGTCGCCGCCCTCGCGATATCGGCGGCCGCGATCCGGCTGCCGCGCAAGCGGGTCAAGGTGAAGTTCGACTACCTCGGCACCGCGCTCATGGCCGCCGCCGTCACTTCGCTGATCCTGGTGTGCACGTGGGGCGGCACCGAGTACGACTGGACCTCGCCCACCATCCTGTGGCTGGGCGCCGTCACCGTAGTGTCCGCGGTGCTGTTCTGCGTGGTGGAGCGCCGGGTCGCCGAGCCGCTCATCCCGCTGCGGATGCTGAAGAACCCGGTGTTCTCCATCGCGACGCTCATCGGCATGATCGCGATCGGCCTGGGCATGTTCGCGGTCATCAGCTACATGCCGACATACCTCCAGATGGTTTACAGGTACTCCGCGACCGAGTCGGGGCTGCTGCTCATCCCCATGGTCGTCGGCATGATGCTCACCGCCACCACCTCGGGCGCGCTGGTATCGAAACTGGGGCGGTACAAAGGGTTCGTGATCGCGGGGATGCTCGTGATGCCGATCGGCATCTGGCTCATGTCAACGCTCACGCCCTCGTCGTCGATCGTGCTGCTGTGCACGTACATCGGCGTGCTCGGCGCGGGCATGGGTCTGGTCATGCAGAACCTGGTGCTCGCGGTGCAGAACGCGTTCCCGCAGAGCGAGGTCGGCACCGCCACCTCGTCGAACAACTTCTTCCGCGAAATCGGCGCGACGGTGGGCGTCGCGGTGGTCGGGGCGATCTTCACCAACCGGCTCACCGACGCCCTGGCCAGCATCGGCACGGACTTCGGCGGCGCCGGGGCCGAGTCGATCACGCCCGCGATCGTGCGATCCCTCCCGGACGCCCTGCGCGACCAGGTGGTGAACGCGTACGCGGATGCACTGCTGCCGATCTTCCTTGGGCTGGCCCCGGTGATCTTGGTCGGCACGGTACTGGCGCTCCTCCTGCCGAACCGCAGACTTCGCGACGATGCTGAGCACGCGCCCCTGCACTGAACCTTCATGAGTCTCAACGCGCTCCGGGAGAGCCAGGCTCATAACCTGGAGGTCGGTGGTTCAAATCCGCCTCCCGCTACTATGAAAGTCCAGCTAAGGGCCGATTTCCTCGGAAGAGGGGATCGGCTCTTTTGGTTCTCGCTTGTCGTTCGCTTGTTATGACTCCCCAGGATGCTCGGTTATGTCTGGTATGGAACCGCCCGGCCTGTGATGTATCCCATGTAGCTCGAAGTTTGGTTCTGGCTCGGTCGATTTCCTGACGGCAAGTGAGGCGATGGTCCGCTCGCTCGCCGAAACTTGCACTAACGGCCGATCCCTATGGAACGTGACTATAGGTCAGAATCACTCCATGTCTCTACGTGATCGCAATCTGCTCAAGGAGATCGAAGCGGGGGCGCTGAACGAGTCCCGTCCGCTTACCCCGGTCCTCCAGCAGTGCATTGTGCTTGGGGGGAAGGCAGGGAGTGCGGAGCTACGTGACTGGGCTCGGGCTGAGCTGACGGGCTCCTTCGCCGAGTTGCCCTCCTACCGCAAGGTTGCTGGTGACCTGAAGATCGACGGCGTGAACTTCCACAATCGAATCACAGGCCAGTCCATCAGCTCCTTCGCTTTGCCAGATTTCGCGCAAAAGGCTGTGACGAATGAGGTGCAGATCGGGCATGGCATTGCCAGTATCGAAGCACTGATCCGAAGCACTCACCGGTCCGGCAAGTCAACCGTCCAACTGGCTCCCCCCGGATCTTCAGAGCTGGTGTCGGTGATGAACCAAGAGAACGCGAGCGACTTCCAGCAGATCACGAGGCTCTACTGGGATGTGCACGTGGCGGTGCTGGAGGGCATCGTCTCCCAGATCCGCACGATGCTGATCGGACTCGTTGCCGAAATGAAGGCGTTGACGGAAGATCGGCAAGACCTGCCCTCGCCCGAAGCTGCCTCGGATGCCGTCCGCATTGTCATTCAAGGAGGTGAGCGCAACCAGGTCGTCGTGAACGCCCAGGCCATCGGGTCTTCTGAGTCAGTCTCCATGCAGTCGAACGCCCCCGGTGAGAGCGGCAAGAACCGCTCGCGGCTGATCTGGACGATTGTGGGGAGCCTGGCGGGTATCGCCAGCGTGCTTATGGCGTATCTCCAGTTCAAGGGCTGACACCTCACGGGACCGAAGAAAGAAGACTAGATGCTGTTCACCCCGCTTCACCGCTACCTCGGCAGGCAGCCCGGCCCGTTGACCGACGAGATGATCAACGACGCTGTTGAAGCAGGCGTCGAAGAAGCCGACGACCTCGACTGGAAGAAGAATCTCATTGATGCCAAGGATCTGGTGAACTCCGACTTCCCGAAGGACGTGGCCGCGATGGCCAACCGCGGCGGCGGGGTGCTCGTCTACGGTGTGAAGGAGCGGCAAGGCGTTGCATTCGACCGGTGCGACGCTGGCCTCGCCGACGAGAACTACCAGCGGACCTTGACCAGAGTCGCCGTCTCACGGATCAGCCCTCCAGTATTCGGCCTCAGGGTATTCCCGCTCGGCAGTGGTGATCGACGCGCAGTGGTCGTGGTTATCCCCGCCGGTCTTGACGGCCCCCATCTGGTCTTCCGCGGCGAAATGTTCGGCGCACCTGTCCGCAACGGCCCGGACACAGAATGGATGAAGGAGCGCGAAATCGAGGCAGCCTACCGTGCCCGATTCGACTCGCGCCAGCATGCCGACACTGCCCTGGACAACCTGTACCAGGAACTGGCGTACGGAAAGACAACCGAGAGCCATGCCTGGGTCATCGCCGTCGCAGCCCCTCGAACACCGGCAACAGCTCCGTCCGCACCAACCCAGGACGAAGCCCAGGCCATGTTCCGAGCGGCACGCGACCACGGCCGCTTCTTTGCGGGTAACGGGGTCGTGCACGCCTTCGACTCCATGGATCTGCTCAACCCCCGGGTCGGGCTGCGCCGCTGGACTGCTGCCAATATCGCCCACCTCCCACAGGATCGATGGAAGCGAGCATGGGGAAACCTCCACCACGACGGCGCAGTCACACTCGCCGCCGTACTCGGCGGGGCACCGAATGGCCCCGACACCTACTTGCCCGACACCCGCATCGAATCCAATCGCGTCGAGGCAACAATCGCCGACTTCATGAGCCTGCTCCTGGCTGTCAGCCAGGCTCGTGGCACCAGCGAGTACGCGGTCAAGATCGGAATCGAATGGCGTACCGGCGAGCCACTGATCATCCAGACGACCGGCGACTTCGGGTTCGTATTCGACGGAGGCTCCATCCCCCTTGCTCGATACACGCCCGTCACGGCGACCGTGACCGCAGACGCCGAGCCCATCGACTTCCACTGGCAGATCCATGGTCTGGCGACTGACTGCATCAACCAAGGAGGCATCAATAACGTCCGCCTCATCAGCCCTCCGGCCAGCGGGTGACCAGAACCAGTCCGGTTGCGTAGTCTCAGACTTCGATTTCCTAAGTACATTATCGCGTGTATACACGGTTCGATGTACTGTTGCTATCATGGAGACGCTCACCTACGGGCAGGTCCTGGCCCGGTTCGGCCACGCCCTGTCCGATCCCACCCGCGCGCGCCTGCTCCTGGCGCTCCGTGAAGCGCCCGGGTACCCGGCTGAGCTCGCTGAGGCGCTTGGGGTCTCGCGGCAGTCGCTGTCGAACCACCTCGCGTGCCTGCGCGGCTGCGGCCTGGTGGTGGCCGCCCCCGAGGGGCGCCGCACCCGCTACGAACTGGCCGACCCCGGCCTTGCGACCGCGCTGGGCAGCCTGCTGAGCACCGTGCTCGCGGTCGACCCGGCCGCGTGCGACGCCACCGCAGAGGACGGCTGCTGCTGATGACCACCCCGATCACGCTCGCCCGCAAGCCCTCCGACCCGAGTCCGGAGCGCCGCGCGCATCTGACGCGGCTCATCCGGATCTTTGTGGCCGCGACCATCACCTACAACGTCGTGGAAGCGGTCGTCGCCATCACCGCCGGGACCATCGCGTCGTCGACCGCCCTCATCGGGTTCGGCCTCGACTCGGTCATCGAGGTCTCCTCCGCCGCCGCGCTCGCCTGGCAGTTCTCCGCCACCGACTCCGCAGTGCGCGAGGCCCGCGAGCATCGGGCGCTGCGGATCATCGCGGTCTCGTTCTTCGCCCTCGCCGCCTACGTCACGGTCGAGTCCGTGCGGGGCCTGTTCTTCGGCTCCGAGGCCGAGCACTCCTCGGTCGGCCTGATCCTGGCGGCGGTCTCGCTCGCCGTGATGCCGTTCCTGTCCTGGGCTCAGCGCCGGGCCGGGTGCGAACTCGGTTCCGCGACGGCCGTGGCCGACTCCAAGCAGACGCTCCTGTGCACCTACCTCTCGGCGGTGCTCCTGGTCGGGCTCGCGCTCAACAGCCTCTTCGGCTGGACTTGGGCCGATCCTCTCGCCGCGCTCGTCATCGCGGGCGTCGCCGTGAAGGAAGGCGTCGAGGCGTGGAGAGGCGACAACTGCTGCGCCCCGAACGCCGCCCCGGCGGCAGGCGCCGACGCCACCGCTTGCGAGGACGGCTGCTGCACCCACGACGAGACGAAGAGGTGACGGTGCCCGCCGATGCCTGACACACTGCGGCACTGGTTCATCGGCCTCGCGATCGCCCTCGCGTGCCTCCTCGCCTCGTGGGCGGTCCTGGTGCTCCTTGCGCGGCGGCTACCGCCGGGGATCATGCGCGACCTGGTCGCGTTCATCCCCGACCTCGTCACCACCGTCCGCAGGCTCCGATCCGACCCGGAGGTCCCGCGCCGAGCCAAGATCGCGCTCCTGGTCGCCGCGGTCTGGGTCGCCAGCCCCATCGACCTCATCCCGGAGTTTCTGCCCGTCATCGGACCCCTCGACGACATCGTCGTGGTCGCACTGGCCCTGCGCTACGCCGGACGCGTCATTCCCCGCCAGACCCTCCTCGACGCCTGGCCCGGCAACCCCCGCCTGATCGAACGCCTCCTCGGCCCCGCACGATGAGCGGCTGTCCCATGTGACGCTGGTCATTCTCGGTTGCATCCGGTACCGAGGTACGGGTTTACGGTTGATGCCTGTCAAGCAGTTCCCTGACCTGCAAGAAGCGACCGTCGTGACCGCATCGACGATGCCTGAGGTGTCCGAGGCCGAGTTCGCCGGCAGTGTGCTCGCGTCCGAGGGACCGGTGCTGGTGGAGTTCTCCGCGACCTGGTGTGGCACCTGTCGCCGCATGGCTTCGCTTCTGGACCGCCTCGCCGCTGACCGGTCAGGCGAGGTCCGGTTCGTGAAGGTCAACGCCGACGAGTCACCGGACCTGGTGGCCGAGTACGGGGTGACCTCGACCCGACGCTGATCATGTTCGAGCGCGGCGAGGCCGGGCCCCGCCTGGTCGGCGCCCAGACCGAGCAGGCCGTGCGCACCCTCCTCTCCCGCGACGAGCCGAGGGCGGGGAGGGTGCCGCTGCCGTGGGTGCCGGGTGAGGCGTGCCGCCTGCCCAGTGCCGAGCAGCCGATGCGCGTGGCCGCGTTCGAGGACCGGCGGTTGCTCGGCTCTCATCGGAGAGACCGACGACTTTCAGAACGACGACGGGTCGCCGACCGACACCAGGTGCGCGGCGCTGCTCGCCGACCCCAAGGGCGACAGCGATATCGCCGGAACCACGGTCCTGCTCGCGGACGGCTCGGCCTCGGGCCTGACCAAGACCGATCCGCCCGAGGACCGGAGAACCTCGTCTACACCTGATCCCGCGCGGGACCTGGCCGCGATCGGGCTCTCCGAGGCCGACTACGAGGTGCTGAGCACCCTCTCCGAACGGCCGCAACGGACCAGCACCCTGCGGGAGCAGGCCCGGAAGATGGGCTGGTCGCGCAGCCGCCTGTCCCGCCACGCGAGCCGCATGGAGGCCCGCGGCCTGCTGCGGCGCGACCCCGACGCCGACGACGGCAGGAGCTGCCTCCTCGTGCTCACCGACGAGGGCATGGCCGTGCTCGAGGACGCCGCGCCCGCGCACCTCGCGTCCGTGCGCCGCCACTTCATCGACCGGCTCGCCGCCGCCGACCTCGCCGCCCTCGAACGCATCGCCGCCCGCATGGAGGAGCACGACGGCGACGCCTAGCACGTGAGGCGTTGCGGCGGTGTCGAACCGCACGTCGCGCCATGGTTCGCCCGGCTCGGGCGCGGGTCCGCGACGAGCACGGCGCGCCCGACCGCCGCCCGAACGCACTCGACGGGAGCCTCGCGGCCGTATTAGAATACGTAAACGGTTGCGTATGCTAATGAGAGGAGCCCCGATGGACACCGAGGTACTGATCGCCGGAGCCGGTCCGTCCGGCCTGGTCATGGGATGCGCGCTCGCAGCACGCGGCGTCAAGGTCCGGGTGGTCGACCGCGCCGACCGCCCCGCGACCACCTCCCGCGCGAACATCCTCCACGCCCGCGGCGTCGAGGTCCTCACCCGGCTCGGCGCCCTCGGTGACCTGCCCGAGCGTGCCCTCAGCCCGGTCGGGATGACCATGTACGCCCGCGGTCGCGAACTCGCGACCATGCGCTTCGCCCCCGACGCGAGCGAATCCGTGCAGGCCCTCTTCATCTCCCAGGCCGACATCGAGACGCAGCTCCGGCAGCGGCTGGAGGCCAGCGGCGGCAGGGTCGAGTACGGCCGTGAGGTCGTTGGCGGCGCCCAGGACCGCGGCGGCGTCACGGTCGCCTTCGCCGACGGCGACACCCTCCGCGCCGGATGGCTCGTCGGCTGCGACGGCGCCCGCAGTGCGGTCCGCGAACAGGCCGGCATCGCCTTTCCCGGTGTGCCCGTGGTCGAACGGTTCCTGCTCGCCGACGTCCGCGCCGACTGGGACCGCTCGCGCGAAGGCTCGGTCGGCTGGTTCCACACCGACGGCATGGTCCTGGCGATCCCCATGCGCGGCACCGGCGAAGACGACCTGTGGCGGGTCATGGCCGACGTCCCCGACACCAGCGGGCGCCTCACCCCCGACCAGATCCTCGACCAGGTCCGCGCCGTCCTCCGCGAACGCACCGGCGAGGCCCCCGGGATCCGCGAAGCGGTGTGGACCTCCGTGTTCCGCGTCCAGCGGCGCCTCGCCGCCGACTACCGCAGCGGGCGCCTCCTCCTCGCTGGGGACGCCGCCCACGCCCACAGCCCGATCGGCGGCCAGGGCATGAACACCGGCATCGGCGACGCCGAGAACCTCGCCTGGAAACTCGCCCTCGTCGTCCAGGGCCGTGCCGGCGCCGCCCTCCTCGACACGTACACCGCCGAACGCCGCCCCCTCGCCGAAGTCGTCCTGCGCAACACCACCGCCAACACCCGCCTCCTCGCCGGCGCCACCCCCGCCACCCGCTTCGTGCGCGACCGGCTGCTCATCCCCGTGATGGACCTGCCCGCCGTGCAGCGCCGGGCGACCCGGACCGCCTCGCAGCTCTGGGTCTCCTACCGGCGCGGCCCGCTCGGCGGGCGCGGCCCCTCCCCGCGCCCGGGCGACCGCGTCCCCGACCTCCCCTGCACCGGCCCGGACGGCGAGCCCACCGGCCTCCACACCGCACTCCGCACAGGATGGGCGCTCGTCGCGAACACCGCGCACCCCGAGCTGGCCGCGACCGCTCGCCGCCACCTCGGCCCCGTCGCGTCCCTGCTGGGCACCGGTGCGACCCCGATGCTCGTGCGACCCGACGGCCACCTCGCCTGGCGCGGCGACGACCCGGACGACCTGCGACACTGGCTCACCGGCACGCTCGGCACCAAGGAGACCCATGAGCACCAAACGTGAGCAGCCTCCCGGTCCGGGACGTCCCCGCGACCCGGACGCCGACACCGCGATCCTGCGCTCCGCCATGGAAGTCCTCGTCGAACAGGGCTTCGCCGGCGCCAGCATCGAACGGATCGCCAAACGCGCCGGCGTCGCCAAGGTCACCGTCTACCGCCGCTGGTCCTCCAAGGAGACCCTCCTCGCCGACGCGATCGAGGCCGCACGCGACGCGATCCCGGCCGCCGACGAGACCGAGACCCCCGCCGAGGACCTGCCCGGGATCATCGACCAACTGCTCCCGCAATGGAGCGAGGCCCTGGTCCGGCCGGAGCTGCGAATGCTCACCGCCCGCCTCCTCGGCGCCGGCCCCGACCACCCGCGGCTCCTCGCCGCCTACCGCGAGCACCACCTCGAACCTCGCCGCGAACGCGCGCTGGCGACCCTGCGCCGCGCCCGCGACGCCGGCGTCCTGGCACCCGACGCCGACCTCGACATGCTCATCGACATGCTCAACGGCGCGGTCGTGCAGTACCTGCTGCTCGCCGACGACACCCCTGACCCGGCCGCGGCCCGCGACTACCTCGAACGCCTCTTCCGGCAGGCGGGCCTGCGGGGACCCGCGGCGGACACGCCGCCGTCCGCGCGCTAGCCGCGCACGCGGGGTCACGGCCCGGCGGGGCGTGCACCCGGTTCCGCGGGGTGATCGGACCCGAATCGAGGCGGCAGGACCGCGCCCGAGTGCGTAGGCTCGGCGCATCCGAACGAGCGAGGGAAGGGGGTGCGACCAGTGTCGAATCAGAACGAACCGGCGTCCCCCTCCCGTCGGGCGAGCGCGCCCTCGACCTCACCCGCGCCTACGTCCTCGCGTTCATCGACCGGGCCCTCGACTGCGAAGACTCCCCGATCCTCGACGGCCCCAGCACCACATGGCCCGAGATCGCCTTCGAAAACCCGTGACCTCGAGCCCTGGCCTCAATGAGTGCGGCATTTGTCCGCGAATGAACGGCCGGGATGACCTCCTGCCCGGACATGGCCGGACATCTAAGGATCCGTTTGCGACTGCGTCAGGCGTGCTGTGGCCTCAGCGTGGCCACAGACTTTCCGGCAGCAGGAGAACATGAAACATCATCAGGGCGGGATTCAGGTGCCGCGACGACGCTGAATGCAGCCGAACCCGCTGCGGCGCAGAACATTCGGCAACGTGCTGCCACAGCGGCCTCCCCTCGCCCTTCCGCATGTCTGTAGGCGGCGCGGGTCTTCGAGATGTTCCGCTGGTCTTGGAATAGCTTGGCAACGAGCGTGTCGCGAAGGTCGCCTGGCTGGTAGAACTGCCGCCGGTCGGCTTTCGAGAACTGGCGCTTGGTCGGGTAGGTGAGCCACTGGTCGAATCGGGTGGCTGTGATCGGGGCGCTGGCGCCTTCGGAGAGTACGAACAGGAATGGCGGAAGCGCGATGGCCCAGCTCATTGCCGGGCCTGAGCTCCGCCCGGTGCGGAAGTCAACTTGAACTGCTCCGAACGGCCCAGTGAAGTAGCCGAGCCCGGCGTCAGCGAGTGCGACGTGCAGGCTCATCGACCCGATTGAAGTGAGGGCGTCCGGCCATGGCCCGACTGTTTGGCGCTCTCGCCTGTGAGGTGACCAGAGGGAAGGCCGGGCTCAACGGATCAGTGGAGCCCGGCCTTGTGTATCGCGATTCGAGAGTGAAAAGCGCTAGATCACTGGAGCGAAGCGTGATCCAGCACGCGCTCGCTTCACGCGTTCACGGGCAGTCTGTTCGCGGCCGTCGATCCACTTGGCATAGATGCGCAGCAGGACTGCGACGGTGTGCCCGGCCCAAGCGGCTACCGGGGTGGGGTCGCCGACGTCGGCGAGCCACTCGGTGATGCAGGCGGGTCGGAAGTCGTACGGCCGGGCCAGGAGTTTCGACGCCAGCTGTACTTTTGTGAAGGTGAGCGCGCGAGCCTCGTGGAACTTGCGGCGAATGGTTGAGTCGGCGAGTAGTTCGCCGTTCGGCCGGGTGTTGATCTGGCCCCCGGGCCCTTCCTGGAACTCAGGATGCAGCATGTGATCGATGAGGATTCGTGTGAGCATCGGCTCGGAGGGGGCGGTGCGGACTTCGCCTTCCTCGCGTTGCTTCAGGCCGCGGTCGTCCCGGATCTCGCGCGAGTCGGTCCAGGCGCTACCGACCACAGGCGCGGTCTCATGGATGTAGAGAGTTGCCCAGGTCTCCTTCTGCTCGTCGGTCAACTGGTGCATCGGTATGTGCCGGATCTCCTTGGGTAGTTCGAGGTCGTACTTACGGAAGTCGATCGACTCCTCGGGGCGCAGAGCTCCGAAGGCCATGAGCGCGAAATAGGGGACGTATCGCCAACCGTTGACCAGGCGCGCCACGTTGCGGATAAAGTCGATTCGCTGGTCGAGGCTCGGCAGTCGACGTTCGTCGATTTGCGCGGTCGTCGTTTCTCGGCTTTTGGTACGCGATCCGACCTGGTTGGTCGGGACGTAGTGGCGTTCGGCGGCGAACGTGAGGAATCCGTTTAGGATCGAGCGTGCGCGGCGTTTGCAGTGGGCGGATTTTTGGCGCAGTTGCCCGCGTATGAGCACCGGTCGGAAGTCACCGGTGACCGGACGTTCGCAGGGACCGCGAGCATCGATATCGCCGTGGCCCCTTGGGATTCGGACGAGGAGGCGGCCGAGAACTTCCGGGTCCGGGTGGAGCAGCTCGATGTCGCGCTGGAGACCGGCGGGACCGAATACAGCGGCGTCGTCACCGGTGAGATCCCGGATTCGGCGGTGGTGTCGTGGGACGAGTCCTACTACTACGGTGGCAGGTCCAGTACGGGCTACATGCTCTCGGCGATCGCCCGCGGCGGCGACTGCGTGCTGTATGCGTTCATCGACTACTCCAACGACCCTGGCGTTACGTCAGGCAGGGACCCGGTGTTCCCGTTCACGGACGCGACGTTCACCGACTGGATTATTGGCGACTACCTGCCTGCGACCTACGAGCACGTCATGGCGCTCAAGCAGCAGGGGACCGAGGCTGGTGTCGCGGCCGGATGATCCGGCCTCGAGCAAGCGCGAGTGGTGTCGGGTCGGGGACGGCTGGGCCGCGGCACGTCAGGAGTCCGCCGCAGGCCGGCCATCCCCGGTGCCGGCGTTGGTGCTAGAGCGTCGACCGGGCCGCTTGATCGAGTTCGGTAGCCGGTGCAGCGAGGATCGTTCCCCTTAGACACAGGCCATTTGGTCCAAGGCGGCCGGCGATCTTGTCCACTCGCGATACACCAGATGCCATGCAAGCGAACTGAGACACGCGCTCTCAGCAGGGTTTGATGCCGTCGGCGATGTCGTTCTTGTCTTCGCCCACGTTGGAGCTCCACGTGGGTGCAGCGCGGGTGATCCAGATTTGCACCCAGCGGCCCTCCCAGTTGTAGACGGTCGTGCGCGCTCCGCCGGACTGGTTGTTGTGGTAGGAGGACGCCATGTCGTTGAAATTCCAGTTCCCCAGGTCGTAGATGACCCCGCACTTTGAGAAATCGAGGCGCCGGCCTTCGAACTGCTCATGCTCGTACAGGCAGGTAAAGGTGTAGTCGCAGTCAGGGGTGCCAGATGCCCCTACTTCCTCGCCGGGTCCGAGTGCGTAGCGCTCGCCGGGGAGCGGCACGGTCATGATGACGGCGCCGTCCTCCCAAGAGACCTGGTTCTCGTTGATCTGGGTTCCGCCCGGCGTCGCTGCGAGGATCGTGTCGATCTGCGCCTGCACGCCGGACTGGGAGTTCTCATGGGCCGCAGCGGCTTGCTGGCCGATCATGGTGGACAGGAGCAGGATTCCCGTGGCGATCGCGGCGAGCAGGCGAGCGCTGGTGCGGCCCTGCGGTCTTCGTGATTGCTGCATGTGCGGTGCCTTTCGGTGTCGTCCCCGCGATGCGACCGCGCCGCTGGCGAGGGTGTGGAGTGGGCCCGGTGAGGCCGGACTCTGCCAGCGAACCACCAGTAGCGATGTAGTGACAGCAACCGCTGGAATGTGTTGGAACGCTGGTACGCGTCACAGAGGGACGATGGCGGCGAGTCGGCGCGTGTCGGGGGCGGCTGTCGGGCCCGAACCCGGTCGCGGCGAGCCGGGGTGCAGCCGCGCTTTGATATCAGGGTTGGCGTGACGCCGGTCAGCTCTGGGCTGCGGGGATCTTCGCGATCCTCACCCCCGGCCACACCTTCGACCTCGCCCGCACCGCCCAGCAACCGGTGCTGTTGACCGGGAAGGGCCGGACCAGTGGCACGTCAGGTGTCCGCCACAGGCAAGCCGTCCCCCGTCCATTCATCGTACATGTGTTCGATAATCGCTTGATGGGATATTCGGGGAGTTCATGTGCCCGCCTGCACTTGGACGTGCTGATGGACTGGGCCCGCGAGCCGCTCTGGAGCATGCGCGCTGCCCCCACTGGGGCGTTTACCAGTCGCAGGGTCGAGGTGCGGGAGCTGCGGTTGTGGGTCGCGATCACGCACGACCAGTACGCGGCAACTGAATACGACCCCTACCCGCTTGACCTGGCGGCCCTCTGGGCCGCCGAGCAGGTCACACACGACCCAGACACGCGGGGGATCTACCGGCAGTGGGTCCCCGACGGCCAGCAGCCGCCCGGCGGAACGATCACCGGCGCGGCACGGGGATCGTCCCGCTCGAGTGCAGCCGACCGTGAACGCTGACGGAGCATGCGACGACGATGAGAAGCCGACGTTCACCGCCAGGCGGGGTCGCGGCGTCCGGTCCGGCCGCATCCTCGCCGCCGGGTTCTCGTTACACCAGCATGGATCACCGGCCCACCCCGATGCCTTCGCACGCCGAGCTGGAGGCCCTGATCGGCCTGCCGGTGCCCTATCCCGGCTCCGAGGACTGCCTGGTCTGCGCCGGCACCGGATGGCTCGAATGGGCCATCATCGCACCGGTCGAGGAGTCCGATCTCCCCGTGCCCGGCCCCGCCGAACGCGTCACCCTCAACTCCGACCCCGATGATGTCGTCCCCTGCGGGGCCTGCCAGGAGTCGTCCCCCGACATGGAGTGGGCACTGCCCAACCCGCTGGCCCACATGCCCTCCCGCTGATCGGGCGAAGGCCCAGCACCAGGAGCAGGGCCGCGGTATGCCGTGGCCCGCTCCGGGGGCGGAGTGGATTGCAGGAGCTTCGTCGGCCAGGAGGACCGAGCGGACCGGATGCGGACCGGAGGCCACCAGGTCGTAGTCGGCCAAGAAGCCGTGCCCTGGGGCGGATCGTCCGGTGCCCGGTCAGCTCAGTGCGGGCGCGGGTGATGATTCAGAGCCGCCGGACGCGCAGCACTGCGGTCCGCATCGGCAGGGTGAACTCGCCGTCGGCGGTCTCTGCTCGGGTCGCCAGGAAGGCGCGGATGCGGCCCAGCAGGGCTTCTCGTTCCGGGCCCGGCATGACCAGGATGCCCGCCCTCGTGCCGAGCGTCGCGACGAGCGACTCGGCAGTGCGGCGCTGCCCGTGCGCGAAGTCCGCCTGTTCTGGTGAGCCGAACTGCGCGGCCGCCCTGTTCTCGGCAGGTGCATGTCTGCTGTCTCGGCGCGCCAGGCGGCGGGCGTGTCACGCGGGCCGATGGCGGCGCTTCCGCTGACTCGCGCGAGCCGGGCCACCCATTCGACCTGGTCGTCGACGACGTTCCACAGGCCGGCCAGGATCCCGCCCGGTGCCAGGACTCTGGCGATCTCGGGTCCGGCGAGGGCCATGTCGAACCAGTGCATGGCGTTGCCGGCCAGCACGACATCGACAGAGGCATCCGGCAGCGGAATCGCCTCGGCGCTGCCGGACCGGGCATCGACGCCCGGCAGCGATCGGCGCAGCTCGGTCAGCATCGCCGGGTCGGGTTCGACGGCGACGACATCGACGCCCAGTGCGATCAGCGTGGCGGTCAGCTTCCCGGTCCCGGCGCCGAGATCAAGCACGCGTGGTCCGGGCGCGGGCGCCAGCGCCCACCGCACTGCGGCCTGCGCGTAGTCCGGTCGATGCTCGGCGTACATGTTCGCCGCTGCACCGAAGGACGAAGCGTGGCGCAGCCGTTCATGCTGGTCCATACGGTCACCCTACCGCGATTCAGGGTATCGCTCGCGTCCTAACGGTTCGTGAACGCCGGGTGCGTCGCTGCCGGGGCGGTGCCACTGCGGTCGCTATCGTGTTGAGGCGGCCGGGAGGTGGTCCGGTGGGGATCAGTTCATGACGTCCCGGCCGCGCCCCGCTTCACTGGCGCCCGGAGGTCACTTGTGGGCGGCGTGGTATTCCTCGACGATCGCGGCAGGGATCCGCCCGCGCGGGGAGACCTGCTTCCCGTTCGCTTCAGCCCAGTCGCGGATCGCTTTGTTCTGCTCCCGGTCGACACTCGCGCGCGGCGACGCCGTACCTGCGCGGACCGGGCCGCGCCCGGACCCGAGACTGTAGCGGCCCAGCCGCGTGCCGGCCTCCTGGAACTTCTCCAGCGCCTCACGCAGTTCGGTGGCGTGGGCGGTGGAGAGGTCGACCTCGTACGCCTCGCCGTCGATCGCGAACTTCACCGTCTCGTCCGCCTTGCCGCCATCGATATCATCGATCAGCAGGACCTGCGTTTTCTTAGCCATTCATGCGCTCCTTGACTTCCCGAATACTGGCAGCATGATAACGCATTCGACAAATTCCCTATTCGCTCGGAGCAACACCAATGTGAATGGGTAGCTGTGCTCCATGTAGGCCACGGACGAGTGCCCGCGCAGTGCGGTGTATAGCCTTTGCGCAGCAACGTCACCGGTGCGGGCGGGTGCCACTTCGCTTGGTGCCTGAAATCCGAGACCTCAGGTTGCACGATCTGTCCAGCCCCAGTCGACTTGAAACCGGTTCTTAGCAAGCATCCATCAGGTACAGCGCTCTTCGGCTCGCACGGGGGGAGTCCGCGCATCCCAGGGCGGACTTTCAGACTTTCGCCCGGTTGCAGAGTCTTTGTACCGTAGGCGTATTCGATGTTCGGGGTCGGGCGCCATTGGGTACCGGCGTGGCTGGAGGACTGGGCTCATGCTGTTCACATGGAGGGGTTGGGGACCGGTCGCGCTGCTGCCCGGAGTGGTGGGCTGCTTCGTTCTCGGGGTGCCGGAGCTACTGGTGCCCGGGGCGGACATCGGGATCAAGACCCTGGTGGGCGGGCTCCTGGCTGGGGCGTACTTTATCGGAGCCGCTTTCCTGCTGCGCTATATGGACCGCACCCTCAACGACGATCCAGGGCGACGCTTCTCGGACCATACCGTGTGGAACGTGCCGATTGGAGCCTGGTCGCTGGTGTACTGGACGCTGGGCGTCATCGCCGTCGTCGTCGGGGTCGTCACCGCCATCGCCGCTTGACCCCAGGCGTGTTCGCCGCGTGGCCCAGTCAGGTTGCGCATCAACCGAATAGTACAAAGGCTCACGCAGCTCCTGACCGAAGTCGACACCCTGTTCAGGGCCGCGCCGCAGCGGTCCGGAGATCTCTGGGCGACGTCCTGAAACCCGTCGCCGGGCGAGGCGACTGTTCCGGCGACTTTCCTCGCAGGTGCGATAATGGCCGTCGACATCACCGACCAGCCCGACACCGTGACCTGGATCGAGGCCCCGCCCGATGCCCCAGCCCCGACCTGAGCCCGCCTCCGACGAAGGAGCACCCATGGCCGAGCCCTCCCCTGAAGCGGCACTGCCGCATGCCGAGGCGTTCGCCCGGCGGCGGCGGCCGTGCGAGGAGTGCCCGTGGCGGCTCGACGCTGAGCCGGGTAAGTTCTCTCCTGCAGAGTTCGCGGCGATGCGTGAGACCGTCGAGCAGCCCGTGGGCGGTTTCACCGGGGATTGGCCGCCGGTGTTCGCCTGCCACATGACCGCCCCGACCCCGGGACGTGAGTCGATCGCGTGCGCGGGGGTGCTGGCGGTGTGCGGTCTGGACAACCTCACCGTTCGGCTCGGCCTCGCCCTCGGGCGGGTGCCGGCTGACGCTTTGACGCCGGGCGAGGACTGGCCCGCACTGCATGCGTCGTTCGAGGCCATGGCCGAAGCGAACGCGCCGCAGCCGGGGGAGCAGTGACGATGCAGGAGCGCAACAGCATGCCTGTGGCCGAAGGGCCGCACCCGCTCGATGCCGCCGATCCGGAGACCGGCGTGGTCCGGGTCTGCGCCTCCCGGTGTTCCTCGTGCATCTTCGCGTCCGAGGACGACCCGGCCCGGTACCCGATCTCGGACGCCGAGCGTGACGCCTGGACCGATCGGGTCGCGGCCGAGGACGGGTACGTGGTGTGCCACGACAGCGGGCAACACCGCCCTGCGGGGGCGCCGGCGGCGATCTGCCACGGCTTCTGGGTGCGCTACCGCAGACAGAGCCTGATGCTCGAGTTCATTGCCCGCTTCGCCCGCACGCAGCGCGTTGACCCGCCCGACCGGCCCGCCTACCCCCGCACTCCAGACCCCGCCTAGCCCGGGGCCCGCTCACGCGCCAAGGCTTCCAGAACACCGCGCCGGGCCGTGCGGAGGGCTCGCGCTGGGCGGGTGATGGCGCGCTCGCCTGCGCACGACCCTGCAGCGGCGCGAAACCGCTACCGCGCAACGCATCACCGCGAGTGCGGTGCAGCGAGTGCTGGTCTCGACTGGTGTGTTGTGGGAGGATCGGAGCGATGTATCGGTGAGGAGTGCTGCTCTCACCTCGCTTCACCTCCCGCAGTCGCTGGGGTTGCGCGCTGCTGGGCGTGCCGCTCCTGGACCCGCTCAAGGAGCGGGATCGCGTGGTGGAGGCGCGGATGGGTGGGGGCGGGCCACTCCGGAGTGCTAGGGGCAGGGTGTTGTGAACGCTGCTGACCGCCAGATGGAGCGGGTCTGGCCGTACCGCCTCGAGATCGATCTGGGGAGATACCGGCGTCGCGGGACCCTGCCGTCTGATACGGGGAATCGCTACTTCGACTTGTGGCTCTTCGACGATCCGAGGGCGAGCCGGCAGTTCCTCAACCGCTACAGCGGTCGACATCTTCTGCATGAGGCGGACGGCCGGTACGGCTTCTATGCCGAGGTCACGCAAGAGGAATTGGGCAGATGGGTCACGACGCAGCGGGCGGTGCTGGGGGCGCTGCGCTCGATCGCGCGGGATGCCGAACGCGATCTTCGGGGCGGAGCTGGAGTGCCCGCCGTACGGCGCTGTGATGAGCTGATGGCCGCGGTCGCGGCGGAGCATATGGCGGTGTATGCGCAGATCAACGCTGCGGTCAGGGGTTCGAGGGCCATGGTTCGCCTGCACGCGCCGTGGACGGAAGCGGCCCGAAAACGCCGAGAGGCGTACGAATGCAACAGGCGATACGGCGGCGGGTACGCGTCGGGGTGAAACAGCGTCCCGATCGGTTCGGCGAGTGCTCGCCCGCGGAGCGAGGCGCCGGTGGCGAGGACTTCCAGAACCTGGCGCCGAGTTGGGCGAGGGGTTCGCGCTGGGTGCGGGTGAAGAGGCGCTCGTACCTGTAGTTGAGGTACAGGCACGGCGGTTGGGCGTCGATGCGGAAGACGTTGCCGATCCACGACACCGGATGGCCTTCTTCGAGTTCCCAGAGTTGGACGACGCGTTCGCCGGGGGTGACGGTCATCCGGATCTGCAGCCCGAGGTATTGGATCTCCTCGCTCCGCAGCCATCCGATCTCGTCGAGGTCGGGGTATCCGGGAGGGGGTGTCCGCTCGTCGGGTCCGGTCATGCGGGCCAGCCGTTCCATACTGCTCTTGGTGGGTACCGGTCCATCTTCCCTGACCCGAGCACCTGCCAAGCTCAGGGGCACCCCGTGGTGGATCACCGTGTCGGATTTCCGGTCGCTCGTTCGTGGACATCCCGTCGTCGATGTTGAAAGGGGCCGGGGGTGCGGGGAGCCGCCGTTGGTGAACGAGCGTCGCGATCCGGCGCCCCCTCGATGCAGCGCCAGCAGCGGTCCTGCTACCACAGCACCGTTCCGACCGGGCGGGCCTGGTCAGTGGGCGGGCACGGAGACGCTGACGAGCGCGGTGTCCTCCACCGCCTCGACCTCGCCCGGGGACCCTTCGGGGACGTGGACGAAGCCGCCCGGTCCGACCTCGACCACGTTGTCGCCGTTGCGGATCCGGAGGCGGCCGTGCACGACGACCCACACCTCCTCGTACGGGGCGGGCAGGTCGGCGCGCTCGCCGCGGCCGAAGTGGGCCGAGTACGCGCTCAGCGGCCCGCCCTCGGCCCGCTCCACCGCGGGCGTCACGGTGATCCGGCGGTCGCCGAAACGCAGCGTGCTGTCGTGCTCGTCGGTGTTGAAGACTCGAACGGTCGGGGTCGTGTGGTCCATGGTCGCTCCTGCGAAGTCTTGTCGGTTCGGGGCGCGGTGGATGTCGCTGCCGTCCCGCGCGTCGGGCTCGGAGTGGTCGCGCCCGCCGTCGCCTCGCCGGGCCAGCCCAGGCCCCAGCACGCCACCGCCGCGAGCACCGTGAGCTCGACCGCGGCCAGCAGGTCGGTGTCCCGGGCCGTGACAGACAACGCGGCGGCCATCGCGTTCAGGACCTGTTGGCCCGCATCGGGTTCAATGTTCTCAGCGGCCGCGAGGGCGCAGCTGATGGGGACGAGAGCGGTGATTCGCCTGCGTCGTATCCAGTCTCCAAGACGGTGTCCGGTCTGCTGACGCCGGGTTTCTGCGGCCTGGAACGAGTCTGGAGCCAGGGCGCACGCGCCGTGCACGATGCCTGCATGCCTCAGCGTGTCGGATCTCCAGGTGCTCGTCTACGCGCTCGCCTGGCCGCCACCCTCGGGGCCGACCCGAGGCGTCCGGGCCGGGCACTGCCCATCGCAATCCGGCTCGCTCGGTAAACCCGTCCACATCGAGCATTTCCGGTCGGCCCGTCCGGGCCGAGATTCCCGCTGCCGTTGAGGACTCACCTCGCCGCCTTTCGCCGGTCGAATCCTGGACGCCGCAGCCGCACTGATTCCAGCACGTACCTGCGCGGTCTCACCGTCGCCCGCATCTGCCCCGGGCCTCGGCTGAACGAGTAGAGCGGGGCACCCGTTGCCGGATGCCCCGCTCGATGTTCATTTCACTTCAGGTCAGACCGCGTGGGCCCAACCGGTGTGCGCGGTGTTGGCGCTCCAGGCGCCGGCCCAGGCGTCGCCGCCGTTGCCCGCGTCACCGGAGTGGCCGCCCATGGTGTGGCTGGTGTTCCAGGCGTCGCCGGTCGTACCGGTCCAGCCGGTGTTGCCGGAGTCGCCCGAGTTCACCTCGGTGCTGGAGGCGTCATCGTGCTTCCAGCAGCCGCACCAGTGGTGCCAGCCGTGGCGGTTCTGGTCGGACTCGCCGAGCCCGAGCGCGGTGTTGCCGCCGGTGTCACCGGAGTTCCCCGAGTCGCCGGAGTCCCCCGTGGTGGCGGTGTTGGCGCTGGTGGCGTCCCCGGCATCGCCGGAGGTGCCGCCGTTGCCGCCGGTCGCGGCGGCATCGGAGTCGCCGCCTGCGGTGGCGTCACCGGAAGCGGTGTCGCCGGTGGTGCCGTGGTGCCAGCCGTGAGCGTTCTGACCGGTGAAGTGCCACCAGTCGTTGCCGTTGTCGCTCACAGCGTCACCGATGTGCGCGGAGTTCCAGCTCCCGGCCTCGGCGTCGGCGTTGCCGCCGTCGCCCGCGTCACCGGAGTGACCGCCATTGGTGTGACTGGTGTTCCAGGCGTTCCCGGTGTCACCGGTCGAACCGGTGTCCCCCGAGTTCCCTGAATCGGCGCTCGCGTGGCACTCGGCCAGCACGCACAGGTTCAGCGCGCTGTTGCCACCGGTCGACCCGGAGTCGCCCGAGTCGCCGGAGTTCCCGGAGGTGGCGGTGTTGTCGCTGGTCGCGTCCCCGGCATCGCCGGAGTCGCCCCCGTTGCCGCCGGTCGCGGCGGCGTCAGAGTCGCCATCGGCCGAGGCGTCACCGGAAGCGGTGTCGCCGGAGCTGTCGGTGAACCAGCCGGTCTCGCTCCAGACCTCACCGGAGTCGGCGGTGTTCCCCGATTCGGCGCCGGCGTCGGCGTTGCCGCCCTCGCCCGCGTCACCGGAGTTCCCACCGGAGGTGTGGCTGGAGTTCGCGGCGTCGCCGGTGTCCCCAGTGGAACCGGTGTCACCTGAGTCGCCGGAGTCGGCGCTCGCGTGGCACTCGGCCAGCACGCACACGTTCAGCGCGCTGTTGCCGCCGGTGTCACCGGAGTTCCCCGAGTCGCCGGAGTTCCCGGAGGTTGCGGTGTTGTCGCTGGTCGCGTCCCCGGCGTTGCCGGAGTCGCCACCGTTCCCGCCGTTGGCGGCGGCATCTGAGTTGCCGTCGGCCGAGGCGTCACCGGAAGCGGTGTCGCCCTGGTCGTCGCCGGTCAGACCAGAGGTCACCGAGTCGACGACCCCGCCGAGGCCGAGCAGGTCGCCCGAGCCTTCGTCGGCGCTGGCCATCGAGCTGCCCAGCAGGATGAGCCCGCCGGACATCACTGCGGTCACCAGACCGCGTCGCACATATCTGTGCATGACGTTCCTTCCTTTTCCTTTGCGTCTTCGAATGTGAATCTGCGGAAGAGAAAGGGCGTCTAGCCAGGATGGTCCCGGTCCCCGTACCCGAACCACTCACTGAACGGCTCGGAGCCCGGCGGCCCGGGATCGGCGATGGACTCGCCGCGTGCGCTCGGCCACCCCACTGTCGTGGCATGGTCGGCGGCGGGCGATGCACTCGCGCTGACCGAGAGCCCCGACGGAGCGGTCGTCCCGATCACAAATCCACCGGTGGGCCACTGGCCGTGCGCTGGATCGGATCGGACCTCGCCCCCGGTGGTACTGCGCGAGTCGGTCACGGCGTCCGCGGGGACGGGCCGTTCTTCGAACGGTTGCAACGTGCCCGATTCAGGCGGTGCCCCGGAGGGCCTGTCGGGAACCGGAACCGCCTCCTCTGGCGGAGGAGCGGCGGACGGTTCGAGGCCGGCGGCCTCCACCACCGGGTCGAGACCGGCGGCCTCGACGACGGGGTCCGCGACCGGGGCGACGGCGTCCAGTACGGGCGCCGTGATCGGCTCGACCAGCGGCGAGACGGAGTCGAGCACCGGCGCCACCGCAGTGGCGACGGGTTCGAGCACCGGCTCGGTCACCGGTTCGAGCGTCTCGGCCGCCACCGGTTCGACCACCTCGGTCACCAGCGGCTCGGCCACGTCCTCGACCACCGGTTCGGCGGCCTCCGTGATCGGTTCGGCGACCGATCCGACCGGCTCGGTCACAGTGGACAGGTCCTCGTGCAGCGGATCGAGGGTCGCATCGAGTGCGCCCCCGACACCGCTGAGAAGGCCGTCCTCGGCGTCCTCGGCGTTCGCGCTCCCGGCCACGGCAAGGCCCAGGAGCAGGAAGCCGAAGGAGAGTCCGGCGCTCGTGCCGATGCGCCGCAGCAGGATCCGGGCTCGAGGCCCGTCTTCCGCTACCGCGTTTGCGTTCGTCTTCATCGAATCACCTCCTTCGGAAGACGTTCAAGAGGGATTCGCCGCCGCCGGGCCCGCGGATGGGTCGCAAACGCGAATAAATTTGGCAAACCTACATAGATGCACGTCGAGGTCGCGCTGCTGTACTCCAAACCGGTGCGCGAGTGGATCCTCATGCACCGCGCGCAGCGGGGCGAGATCGCCATCGAAGGCGTCCCGGGCCCGGGCATGATGCTCATGGCCGAGCGGACCACACTCGCGCGCTACCCCGCGCCCGCGCGGACACCGATCCAGCAGCCGGGCCAGGCCCCGTTCTGCCCGCCGCAGCAGCGGCCCCCAGCGCCGCAGAGTGGACCCCTTGCCCCATAGCCCCCTCGGCAGTAACAAGACTCGCAGGACAGCCACAAGCCTCGTCGCTTGGCCGATCGGCGGAACACTCCTCTGCCTCGACCTCTCTTCTGGCCCGTCATCTACCTACTGTCTTTGAGCTGCGCGATCTACTGCGACTTCACCGACTGCCTGATCCCCGCCGCTCACTGCTCGACACGAGGGAGGCCGGCGAGTCTGATGCGAATGTCGACAGCGTCGGAATGGTCGAGATCGGTGAAGATCTCAAGGGCGCGTCGCCAAGCGTCCCGGGTCGCACGGCGATCGCCGAGGTCGTGCAAGGTGTCGCCGAGTCGCAGGAGTGTCAGCGCTTCCCTGGTCTGGTCGCTCATCGATCGGAACAGTTCCCGGGCGGTTCGGAAGCAATGGCCGGCTTGGGTGTACCGGCGGAGTCGGTGGTTGACGTAGCCCAGGCTGTCCCAGGTCACCGCCTCCCCGTTGCGGTCGTCGAGCTTGCGGAACAGATCCATGGCTTGTCCGCAGTGCGTGAAGGCGGCGGTGTGATCACCGAGCTGGCCGTGAAGCCATCCGACGGCGTTGAGGCCGTGTCCTTCGCCGGCTCGATGCTCGACGTCTCGATAGAGGGCGAGCGCGGCTTGGGCATGAGCGAGCGCTTCGACGTCGTCGCCGCTGCGGCTGAGAGTGATGGCGAGCGTGAGGTGGGTATGGGCCTGCCCGGTCCGGTCTCCGGCGGTGCGCAGGTGGATGAGCGAGTCCTTCAGAATGCCGGTGGCTTCCACACGCCGCCCCACACGACTGAGCGCGTGAGCGAGGAAGCGGCGGCTGCGTGCCTGCGTAGTCGGATCGTGCGACCGGTCGGCACTGACGCCCTCTGCCGCGTGACTGACCTGCTCGAAACAGGAGACGAGCGTCGAGGCCAGCTGCCAGGTCCCGACATCCAGACCGGTGGCGGTAGCGCAGTCGATCACGGCCAGCAGCGCCGAATGAGCCGTGCTCATTGAAGTGGGTGCGGTCATGGCCCTGATTCTGAGCCGAATGGACGACGAGCGCATCAGCGCAGGAGCGTACTTTTCGCACCCGACCAGGGGTGTAGTCCTCACCCTGGCGGAGTGATGGATGCCGGGGGCCTGCGGGCCGCGATTGCTGCGCTAGCCGACGAGGTGAAGCACCATGCTGTGGCGAGATTGTCGACGCCGCTCACTGCAGCATCCGCTCGTTGCCGGGTCGTCGCGGCGGCTGCAGGCGGAGTCGGAAGGCGCGGTGCTGTCGGTCGCGGAGCCGGGTGCGGATCGCCTCTCTGCGTTCTCGGCTCTGGTGGCGGAACCAGCGGCGGTAGAGGAATCCCGACGCGGTGCCCACCGCGAGTGCGGCGATGAGCGAGGACCACAGCGGTCGGAGCGCGAGCATCAGCGGGAAGCCCGTTCCCGGGTCGTTGAGGTGCTCGAGCGCGGCGGTCCAAGAGGTGAGCACGAGCCCGACGCCGCACGTGATGGCGAACGCCGGAAAGGAGACGTGCGTGCTGTCGACGCTCTCGCGGCCCCGCGGGCCCTCCCCCTTGGGCACCTGCTCGTCAAGCTGCTCCTGCAAAGGGGGCCGCTCGACGGCCTCGCGTGCCTCCTCCTCGGCCGGGGGCCGGGGCGCGGGGTAGATCCGTTCGGCCAGTCCCGCCGCCAGCGCCACGAATACGATGAGGATGACGACCGCACCGAGTGGGCCCGCGATCCCCACGGCGAGCGCGGTCCAGAGCTCGTTCACCGGTCATCGCCGCCCTGCGTCGCGCCTGCGGCGGCCGCGGAGGGCGATGAATCCGGAGACGAGCACGATGAGCACTCCGCCGAGTGCAGCGAGCGCCCACATGGAGAAGGCGAGGCCCCATCCGGGAACCGTCCACATGCTCACTGGGATCACATTGCTCACTCTCCGTCGCGGCGTTCGTCGGACGGTTCGACCCCGGTGTCGCACGCGTTGCTCGCATTCGGGGCGTCTCGAGCGGCGCCATCGATGGTCAGCGATCGCGCGAACACGTTGAGTTCGTTCACGTGCTCGATTCGCAGGCCCTCGCTCGCCGAGGGTTGGACCAGGAGTGTCGGTTCGATCCGGGCCGCTGCCCATGCCAGGACTTCGGGTCCGAGGTCGTCGTCGACCCATGCGACCGGGCGGTCGCCGACCAGGGCGCGCACGTCGCCGAGTTTGGAGAACCTCACGCCCACGCTGGGGCGCTCGGTGAACTCGAGTACGGCGAAGTCGGGCACGCCCAGCAGGTCACCGAGCAGTCGCGGCGCATCGTGCTCCCAGCCGGTCGCCCATACGACGTCGAACTGCTCGGCGAGTCCGGTGAGCCAACCGCCGTGTTGGGGATTGAGCCAGACCCGATGCCGGCTACCGTCGCCGGCGACGACGAGGTGCTCCCGATCGCGCGCGGAAGCCCGGGCGCGCAGCGCCAAGCCGCCGTCCACGTCCACCAGCAGCATCGGTCGAACGAAGGGTTCTCGCATAAGTCTCCGCAGAGTACACCTGTTGCGCCCACACGGCCCCGACAACACCGATCGGGACTGGCCCGGCCGCACGCTCGTCGATCCGCCAGTGCGGCCACGGTCTCCGCGGCGGTCGGCATGCGCTGTGCACCGAACCGATGTGCCGCCGCCCGCCAGGCGAGTCGCCTCTATCTGCACGCGGTCCGGACGCGGTGAAGCAATTCCAACCGTTTCCAAACTACCCATGTGGATCTCGGCTCGGGAGCACCGGGTGCTATAGCTTCGATCCGTGCCGATCTCCGCGGGGGGAGGGCGATGTCCGGTCTGCGCGTGCACATGCTGGGGCCCTTCGGCGTCGGCGTCGACGGAGCCGATCTGGCGCTGACGACCGCCCGCCTGCGATCGATGCTGGCCATCCTGGCGCTGAATCCGGGGCGGCCCGTCTCCTGGGAGCAGCTCGGCACGGCCGTGTCGCCGCAGGGCAGGTTGTTCATGTGGGATTCGATCCAGCCGGCCTCGAAGCCCGCCAGCAGCACGCGATCCGACACCTGGCGGCTCATGGCGACCTGGTAGACCGTCGCGATCACCGCGGGGTCGTGGCCTGAGGGGACGGTGCACAGGACGCCGACGTCCTGTGCGGTCTCGGCGGTCGCAGGAGGGGCCGCGACCGCCGTGGCCGCCACTGCGGCCGCCAGTATGAGCAGCCATCGTCTGGGGTGGTTGAGTCGTCGTTTCATCGAGGTTTCCTCGCTTGCAAGGGGACGCCGGCACTCCCGCTGGAGCTCGATCGGTGAGGTGGCTCACGCGAGCCGGTCGAGATGCGACGCTAACGACGCACTGACAGCCTCAAACCAGCGTCAACCCAAGCCACTCGGCAAACCCTGCAATCCCTTCGAACACCGGCCGCCCCGGCGCGGACCTGCCGGTGGTGGCGCAGCCTCGTGCAGGCGGCCCGGGCCGGTGTCCAATGGATTGCAACGGCCGGTTGATGATTCGGTCGGCGCCCGCTTCAATGGGGGCTCCTCCCCCCGAGTGCGCTGGAGGTGTTCGTTGTCAGGCCACAACGCGATGCGGCGGCTTGAGATCCGGTACGACGCGTACCTTGCGGGCGATGTCGGCGCGTTGCTGGCGCCGAGAGCCGGTCGCGAGATCGCGGCGGCGCTGTCCAGTGAGGACTATGTCGACGGGCGCAAGCCCGACGCATCGACACTGCTGCTGCCGTACGTGATCTGGTACCGGAGTCGACTGCTCGCGGACCCCGAGAGCCAGACGGGGTACCAGTACGCGCTCGACGCGTTCTTCGAAGCGCTCGCCTACCGCCCGCATCTGGTGCCCTCGGAAGTGGTCGACGCACTGGTGCGGGAATCGCTCGCATCGGGGACCGCGGGTAACCAGGCCGTCCTGGCGATGTGCCTGGTCGACGCTGCCGTGACGAGTGCGGGCCCCGGCCACCTTCCGGCGGCGATCGAACTCTTCCGATCCGGTTTGGCGACCGCGGAGGTGAGCGATGAGGAGCGCCTGCTCCTGACCTGCTCCTGCGGCATCGCCTATGCACTCCAAGGCAGTCGCACCGGCGACCTCGCCGACCTCGACACCGCCGTCGACATCCTCCACGGCGTCGTCGATCGCACGCCCGCGGCGGCGAGCAGCCGTCCCCGTCGGCTCACCGCACTGGGCAATGCACTCACGTTCCGATTCGACCGGTGCGGGGACGCCGCGGCGCTCGACCGTGCGGGCGAGGTCGCCCAGGAGGCGGTCGACCTCGAGCCCGATGAACCCGCCGGTCTCGTGAACCTGAGCGGTCTCATCTGGCGGCGCTACGAACTGCGACGGCAGCGATCGGACCTCGATGCCGCGATCGTTCTCGCCGAACGGGGCCTGGCCGCGGCCACGCGGGCCGACGACACGCACCGGGCCGGCGCCCTGTCCACGCTCGCGGGCACGTTGAAGAGCCGGTACCTCTGCTCAGGCGATGCCGCGGATCTGGATCGGGCGGTCGCAGCGCTCCGGGAAGCGGCGCAACGCTCCAGGCGGGCCGCCGATCCCCAGTACCCGGTCATCGCGTCCAACCTCGCCGGGGCGCTCGCGCTGCGGTACGGCAGCCTCCGGGAGCGCGGTGATTTGAATGCGGCCCTCGACGCCGCCGAACGGTCGGTCCGGGCCGCGCCTGGTGCCGGTCCGCTCCGGCGGACGTGCCTGATCGGCCTTGCATGGGTGAACTACCTGCGGTTCCGCGACTCCGGGGACGGCGGACATCTCGACGAGGCGATCACCGCTCTCGAAGCGGCAGGCCCTGGGGCGCCGAGCGACGCCTTGTACGGGCCGCTCCTCAACCTTCTACGGCGCGTGCGTGCCGAGCCGCACGGGGACCCTACCGATGCCGCCGGGCCGCTGCCCGGCGCATTCGCGGAAGTGGAAACGCTTCTCAGCGCGCAGCAGCAGCGCACGGCTCTGACCGGACCCGCATTCAAGCCCTGACCATCGGCCGGTTCGTGCAGGTGGAGCGGGCGTTCCGTGCGGGCGGCCCGTTCGGTCGTGCGCGGTGACCGGTCGGAACGCCCATCTGTGTCGCGCGCCACTGGTCACCGCGCTATTCTCATGCAAGTAACGACTTGCGCTTGACATGCAAGCATTCACTTGCCTATAGTCGCCGGCATGACGGATGTCTTCAAGGCGCTCTCCGACCCGACGCGGCGGGCGATCGTCGATGAGCTGCGCCAACGCGACGGGCAGTCGCTGTTCGAGCTCTGCGCGCGGCTCGCGACCAACCACGGGTCGACCTCCTCGCGGCAGGCCGTCTCGCAGCACCTCGGCGTGCTGGAAGCGGCCGGACTGGTGCGCTCGGAGCGCAAGGGGCGGTACAAACTCCTCTTCCTCGACACCGCGCCCCTGACACCGGTCGTGGAGCGCTGGCTTGCCGAGCGCACCGCACCGGCACCCGCCCGCACCACCGCCCCGGCCACCGGGACGGCGCGGATGGGCATGAAGGTCACCTGGGTCAGCCTGTTCGTCGACGACCAGGAGCACGGGCTGCGGTTCTACACCGAGGTGCTGGGCTTCATCACCAAGCACGACGTCCCGGTCGGCGACTGCCGATGGGTCACCGTCGTCTCCCCCCTGGACCCCGACGGCATCGAGCTCGTCCTCGAACCGACCAGCCATCCCGCCGTACGGCAGTTCCGGGACGCGCTGACCGCCGAAGGCACGCCGTTCACCTCCTTCGCCGTCGACGACGTCGACGCCGAATACCGGCGCCTCCACGACCTCGGCGTCCACTTCATCCAGCCCCCTACCGCCATGGGCGAGACGACCACCGCGGTGTTCGACGACACCTGCGGCAACCTGATCCAAATGCACCATCACGCCGGCCAATCGGCCGGCGAAACCAACGAAGAGAAGAAGGAGAACTGACATGTCCGACATCGCAGCACAGGACGCGAGCATCCCGCTGGTGGAGCGCCGCGTCACGAACCGCAAGATCGGCGACGGGCCCGCCCACGCCGTCGTACTCCGCCGCCATCTCGACGCACCGGTCCAGGACGTCTGGGCCGCCGTCACCACACCCGATCGCATCGACCGCTTCTTCCTGCCCGTCAGCGGCGACTTCCGCGAGGGCGGCGACTACGCGTTCGAGGGCCAGGCCAGCGGGAGGATCCTCGCCTGCGACGCCCCGAACCTGCTCCGGCTGGAGTGGATTCCGCCGGACCGCACCGAGGCCGACCAGGTCGAGGTCCGGCTGACCTCCGACGGGGACGACGCGACCTGGCTGGAACTGGAGCACGCCTCCATCGCCGACGTCTTCCACACCGACCTGTCCGGCGACAAGTTCAGTCCCGCGATCGGCTGGGAGGGCCCGCTGCACTTCCTCGGCGAGTACCTGCGCGGCGTCCTTCCTGACCGGCCGAGCATGGAGTGGTACGAGTTCGACGAGGCCGAGGAGGTCCGCCTCGCCAAGCTCCGCGCCGCCGAATGGGCCAAGGCCGAAGCCGAGTACGCCGAGTCCCGCTAGATCGGAGCATCCCGCATGAATGAGCCCCTTCCCTCACCCGGAGGCGCCGCCGAGCCGGCGCCTCCGGGGTCCTCGCAGGGCGTCCAGGTGCCGCCGAACGGATTCCGCATCTTCGTGCAGGTCCTCGTCAATACCGCCGTCGCCAATGTGACGACCAGTTTCCTGTGGTTCGCGCTGACGTTCTGGATCTACGCCGAGACGCGCAACGTGATCGCCACCGGTGTGATCGGCGCCGCGTACATGCTGTTCGCCTCGCTGTTCAGCATGTTCTTCGGGACACTGGTCGACCGCTTCCGCAAGAAGTCGGTGATGGTGTGGGCGACCCTCGCCACCCTCGTCGTGTTCGTCCTCGACACCGGGTTCTTCTTCGCCGTCGGCGAGGACGCCGTCGCCGACCTGAGCCTGCCGTGGTTCTGGATCTTCGCGGTCGTCATGCTCGCCGGAGCGGTGGTCGAGCAACTGCGCGGCATCGCGCTCTCCACCACCGTCACCCTGCTGGTACCCGATGAGCGCCACGCGAACGCCAACGGCCTCGTCGGCGCGGTGCAGGGCCTCGCCATGCTGGTGACCAGTGTGCTCAGCGGACTCGCGATCGGCTTCCTCGGCATGGGATGGACCCTCGTGATCGGCCTGGCGGCCCTCGCACTCACGCTGCTGCACCTGCTCGGTCTGCACATCCCCGAGCGGAACGTCGACCACACCGAGCAGCAGTCGAAGTGGGTCGACGTCAAGGGCGGATGGCTCGCCGTCCTCGCCGTGCCCGGCCTGCTCGCGCTGGTGCTGTTCACGACCCTGAACAACTTGTTCGGCGGGGTCTCGATGGCGCTGATGGACCCCTACGGCATCGACCTGTTCGGTGTGCAGCAATGGGGCGTGTGGTTCGCCGTCGCGTCGACGGGGCTGTTCGTCGGCGGCGGACTCATCGCCGCCAAGGGCCTGGGGCAGAACCCGATCCGAACGATGCTCCTCGTCGCCGGCGCGATCGGTGTGATCGGGATGCTCTTCACGATCCGGCAATGGGGCTGGCTGTTCGTCGCCGGCATCTGGCTGACGATGGCGCTCATGCCGGCCGTGGAGGCCGCGGAGCAGACCGTCGTCCAGCGGGTCGTCCCCTACGAGAAGCAGGGGCGCGTGTTCGGGTTCGCGAACACCTTCGAGGCCGCGGCGGCACCGATCACCGCGCTCATGATCGCGCCCATCGCGGAACTCTGGATCATCCCGCATCTGCGCACCGAGGCAGGACAGCGCGAATGGTCGTGGCTCCTGGGCACGGGCGACTCGCGCGGCATCGCGCTCATCCTCACCTTCGCCGGTTTCGCGCTCGTCCTGCTCGCCGTCGCCGCCCTGCTCACCCCGCAGTACCGCTTCCTCGCCCGGCAGTACCGGAACGCGGCACCGAAGAACGACGAAGCAGACACGGAACCGAGCACGGCGCCGGTGGGCTGATGGACGAGCACCGAGCTCACGGAACGCACCCCTGGAGCGGGGCGCCCGGCCCCGCTCCGAGATGCCGGCGCATTGCCGCATGAGCCTCGACAGCGGACGGGCGCTCCAGGCGCTCGGTGCACCACGCCGTCGAGCCATCCTCGAACTGGCACCAGCGGCCGCAGGGCTGCGCACGGACTTTCTTCTCGGGGGAAACGCGGGGTTGGCCTGGGGCAGGCTGGCCCCGCCCTACCACCTGGGGTGCCGGAGGGCGTAGCGTGCGTCCTGGTCAGCGGTCATCGAGGGGTGCCTTGAGCGAAGCGGGGGCATACCGAGACCCTAACCAGGTCTCCCGGTCTGATGGGGGTGCCGTAGTGCGGGCCGAGCTGAAGGAGAAGGGGCGCCGGCAAGCGTTGTACTTCCCGGTGGGGATGATCGAGGCCGCGTGCCTGGCGGCTGGTGGCGCTGTCTCCGTATCGTTGAGGGTCACCCCTGCGCGTTGGAGCCCGGATGAAAGCCCACCAGTTCGATTACTGGGTCTCGAGACAGCATGCCGCGCAGTTCCCTGCCACGGCACGGCCGGGCCCGAAGACCAAGACGGTGCCAACGTGGGTGCAAGGCACCACGTGGGCTGCTGCCGCGTGCTTCCTCTTCGGTGGCATTGCAGTGTGGAACTTCGCGGACCGAGCCGACTGGGCGGACGTGGTGTACGGCATCACCTGCACCCTGTCCGTCCTCACTGTCATCGTCGCGAGCTTCATGCATATGGCCGACAGCGGTGAGTCTCGCGTTGACGATCTCATGCGGCAGTACCCATGGCAGGCATGGCCGTGCCGCATGGACAACCGCAGCGAATTCCACATTCTCGACCCCGAGCAGAACATCATCCAGACCTTCAAGAACATCGATCCGCTGCCCACAGCTGGATGGAGAAACATTACCGACGGCATCGGGGTGATCTGGATCTGCGGCGACCTTCGCGAAGACGTCCTGGTCGCTTCCGTCGGCGGCAAGCCCTCCTGGCGTGCCAAACCGAATCCGGAACGGTCCCTGCCTGGGCAGCTCACCGAACCGCAGCAGGCACTGCTGGCCTCGGCGATCAAGTTCGCAGCGGCCGCCGCCATGCAGGTGTGGATCAGCCCGCCATGAACGGGAATCGACCAATGATGGTCTCGCCTCCTCACCACACGGATCACCCTGATCCTCCCACAAGGCACCAGGTGGGGCCAGATCCCATTTGAACGAATCCTCGCCGAACACCCCTGGAGCCAACTCATCTGCAACAGGTGGAGCGAGAACTCAATCACGAAACCAGAGGGCGGCGTTGAGATCCGGTGACAGGTCTCCGGGTCGAACCAGGCGGGTACGAGAGGAGTCCGCGAGGGGCGAAGCGACCGTTCCGGCGGCCATCGCGACGCTCCCGAAGTGCGCGACGAGGTCGGCTCTGGTGACGCCCTCGCCGGGGAACAGGATCCGATCGTGGTGCGGGATCATGACACGGCGCTCGCCCACCTCCACCCACGCCGCTGCCGCTGACGCCATTGCGACCGTCCGTCCGTGCCCGAGACGGTATGCGCCGGATCTGGCATGCTGACCAGGTTGAGGAAAATCCGCACCGCCACTTGCATGACCGTGGCCGGGATCGGAGTCACGGTTCGAGTGTGCGCCGGTAGACGATTGAGTCCCGTCGTTCGAATCCGGCCTTCTCGTACAGGCGGTTCGCCGCTTCGCGGGAAGGCCGTGAGGTCAGGTCGACGGTGCGGCACAGTTGTTCGGCCGCGATCGCGACTGCTCGGTCGGTCAGCGCCCGCGCGACGCCGAGGCCGCGTGCGGCCGCGTCAACCACGACGTCCTCGATGCGGGCGCGAAAGCCGGTCAGCAGCGGCAGCGTCGCCAGTGTCAGTGTGCCGACGATCCGGCCATCGAGGCGGGCGAGGAGGACAGTGGTCGCTTCGTGGTCGATGAGGCGAGCGACGGCGACCTGGTCGATGGCCTTCGCGCTCGTCGACAATTGCGGAATGAGGCGCGCGAGCGCCTCGACCTCCTGCTCGGTCGCCGAGGTGAGCGTTTCAATGGTGAGCGTGCCCGTCACACTTTCCTCCCGCATGGATTCGGATGCTTGCGTATACCGTCCTCGCAGCCTAGGCGAGCAGTTCATGGAGTACGACCGCCGCGGCACCGTTTGGCGCTGAGCCCTCCGGCCTCGAAGCGGCCCGTCCAGACCGCCCGCCGAACATCAGCCTTGTGGAAGCCCGATCGTACGATCGCGACTGCAAGGACCCCGGCTGCGGCCTCGACGAATGTGGATGAACGGCAGCGGAAACCAAGGAGCCTCGATGTCCCGATCCGGCGATATCAACACACCCGTCGCACTGCTCGCCCTTGCGTTCGTCGTCATCGCCTTCACGGTGATGGCCTACCGCGCGGGCGGCGGGTCGCGGCGGCGCCGCAAGCGCGACCGATGACGTGTCGCTCGCAGGGATGCGGGCGGCACGCGGGAAGGGCCAGAGCATCGCCTGGCCGTATCGGTTCGACTGGGCCGCTTGCCATCGCGGCCGAACCGCCATCGCACGGCGCACCGCAGACCCTCGGTCCGCGAACGCCGTCTAGGCGCGGGGGATGTCCTTGCCGGTGCTCGCGGAAGCTAGGTCCAGGATTGTCCAGCGGACCTTGACTCCTCGGAGTCGCTCAAAACCGGCGCAGCACTCCGAACAGCAAGCGGGACAATATGTTCAGCTCGTCCAACCAAACCAGATCTTGGCGTGTTCCGCACACGGACTGATTTCGTCGTACGATGTTGACTTCATCCCTATTCAGGTCCAGGTAGATCCCCTAGGTCGTATAATGCACCGTTTTCTCCGGATTGAGAGTATCCGATGCTTGCAGATGCGCCGGAACCGGTTCAACCCCTCATACCTGACTTTGTCAACACTCTCCTTTTGGTGTTGGAAGGCTTCGGGTTCCCCATCGCAATTCTCGTCCTTATTGCGACAATATTTGGTATTGAATCTTGGTATTCTAACGGCAAAAGAGTATACAAGTTCGCGCGCAAAATACACAAGCTCACGGGAAGGCTCACAGGAGCAGTAGCTGACAATCAATGGGCTTCACTTTCGGTGGCCGCCATCTCAACCTTTGGCGCCATCGTGGCACTTAGCTTGCTACTATTGGCTTCCTATTCGTCATTGTTTTTTGTCGTAGGAATGTTTGATGCAGGGGAACGAGCTGAGCTGAAGCTTCTTGGATCACATCCTCTGGCGATGATCGACTTGTGGGTTCTGGCGCAGATATTGGATTTTAGCTGGATCATACTACTTTTTGCGATTCTCATGACCGCTACCTCACTTGTGTCTGTATTTGTGAGTCAAGAAAGAACGTGGCACTTCATGTTCTTTTTTCCGCTCATAGGGATCATGCTTGTCAGTGAGTGGATATTCATTATTGGGCTGGTCATCAACCTCATGCTTAATGTTATTCTGCTGTTGCTGGGACAAGCGGGCACTTGGGGAGTTCTCAAGTTTCTTGTTACAACTGGCATAATTCCCTTGGGTATATTCTCTGCTGTTTACATGGTGGTAGCGACGATTTCACAATTCAGCTTGGCATCGGCTGTGAGGTATTGGTCAATTGCGCTCTCCTCGGTCCCGCGCAGTCGATCCAGGCTCATTGAATTACCCGATTCATCGAGTCTTCTTCATTTAAGAATGCCGTACACTCTGGGCGGGTGCGGCCGCGAAGTTGTCAAGAGGGCAACGAGTGCAAGTGCGCTGATGCGTGTGCTTTATATCGAGTGCCCTCTCGGTCGATAGTGCCGAGGTCGATGCGCTCACAGCGATCGCGGCCGAGTGCTCCGAGACCGTGGTGACCGCCCCACCGGCATGAGCCGCCATCGCGCACGGGTGGACGGGGTTCGCTCGGCGGGTGCGAGCCTGGGCCTAAAGCCTGTCCCGTATTTCGTGGGGAGGCGCTAGACCGTATAAGCAAGCGCATTCGCTATGATGGGTGGCGAGTTCACTTTCCCAATTCCAGGGGTAGAGAAGATATCCGCCGAGAACCTCCTGCACGTGCTCACAGGCCCAACGCTCTTCGTAGCATTCAACTTCCCAACTGGGGCCGATCAAAATAGTAAAATCCTTCTCTAGATCGGTCCATTGGCGAGCGAAATGTTCAGCATGTTCTAGCACGAGAGGCCATGGATCATCGAAATCGGATCCCCAGTACGTGTACGTCCAATCACATCCGCCGTCGTTGTATTCCGGACATTCATAGCCCGAGTCGTTTATGGCTTGGTCGAGCTGGTCCGTCCTCAGTCTCAAGTCCGCTCGAGCCATTGCCTTGGGTCTCGGCCGCAGTATTGGTTGGCGTTTCGCCATAACCGCTAGAACTTGTGGAACTGGACTCCATTCCTGGGGAATAGGTAGGTGAATCAGTGCTACCATCGCTCCCTTCATTCTGATTTGATGAAGGATTCAGAAACAATCCCACGATTGTAACCAGCAGGCTCAACACGGCTACAATTACTCCCCATTTCATCCAAGTCGAATCTTTTGAGGTCGAATTCTGATCATTCATTCCTTTGCCTAGTCTGCGGAGCTACGCCTTCAAATGTAAGGATAAGGCTGATTAAGTGATCAGGGATCTCTCCGATTACCACTAATTCAATCGTTGACGCTTCACTGATTGATTGACCCACGTTCGCCAACTGGGCTCGGTTGCAAACAACAGGGTCGCGAGTTGATAACAGTACAATTCGATCTCAGCCCGCTAAAGGCTGTCCCGCTATTCGGCGAGAGATGGTTTGTAGCTTGGGCGGGGTTGGGATCGTCGAGGTGCGGCATCGCCCGCTTATCCCCTACCTCTAACCTGACTTGCGGGCCGCGCCAGCGGGGCCGAGGGGGAGTCCGGTGCGAGGTACAGCGGGAGCCGGCCGCGACCGTCGCGGTGCTCGAACCGGTCCCAGCCCAACGCCTCCCAGAACCCGGCCGCACCCTGGACACTGACGGCCGCGAGGCGTGTCCCCGGGTGAAGGAACCTGAGATGGTCAACGGTCGCGCGCCCGATACCCCGGCCCCAATATCCGGAGGCGACCTCGAGCAACTGCAACCGGACCACCGGCCGATCCGGCTCCGGCACGCCGGGCCAGGGACCGAGCGGCACCGTGCGGAGGTCGAGGTGCGCCCGCGCGACCTCCAAGTCACCGGCGAGGACGGAGAAGAACTCGTCAGCCCCGGGCATGAAGGGGTGCAGGTGCAGCTCCTACCAGCCCAATGTGAAGCGGGCGTCCAGGGCGTAGAGCGGCCAGTCCCGCCGTCGTACCAGGTCCCCGCACATGCACGCAGCCTACGGCGCCCCTCCGACATCACCCGCCACTTCAGTGCAACAGGCTGGCTCGCCCCCAGGTGCGGTCGACCTGGTGCTGCACGGCCCGCACGCCGTCGGCCCCGAGGCTCAACCGCTCGAGTTCGGCGGTGTCGCTCATGCAGGTAAATAGGCATGCGCTACAGAAACGCAAGTCCGCCTGAGAAGCGGAAGGTCGCCGGGCCTGATGTCACGAATCCTGGTGGAGATTGATCATGCTCAGTCTTCGGAGCGGGGCCTGTCAGCTGGCTCGCTCAGGTAGGTCTGGAGTGCTTCGTGGCGGAATTCGTAGGTCGCTCCCACTTGGCGCAGGACGCCGCGGTCGTGTGCGCCCTCAAGGAATGCCAGGAAGCGCCAAGGCAGTTTGCGGCCGTTGGGGAAGGCAAGAGAAATATGACAGAGGCGATAAGCAGTTGAGGCAATTCCGGACACCAACTTTACTACAAGCCCGAGGAGCAGTCCGGGACCCATTTCCACCGCCAGCCGGGGAGTCAGTCCGGTCTGTTCCCTGATAACCCACCAAATCGACAGCCAGAACGCCAGCCCGACCGCCAGCCCGAGCAGATTGCTCGCTTTCCGTTCGCTTACGAAAACCTCTCTTGAGGTGAGCATCTGCAGCTGGACGGAACTGATCGATTGCCAAAGGCCGGTCATCAGCCCGGACAGCGGCCCGACCACCAGCCCGACCAACAGCCCGACCCCCTGCCCGACCAACAGCCCGACCCCCAGCCCAGCCACCAGCCCGGTAACCAGCCCGGCCACCACTCCGTCGCGAAGCTGCCTTCGGCCGAAGGCAATAGTCGTTGGTCGAAGGACTGGACGGTCCTTCGCCATCCGCCCAAACATCAGGCCGAGCGGCAGCCCGAGTGCCAGCCCGAATGCCAGCCCGGACCCCAGCCCGAACGCCAGCCCGAACCCCAGCCCGAACCCCAGCCCGAACGCTAGTCCCCCCGTCAGCCCGAACCCCAGCCCGGTCATCAGACCGACCATCAACCCTATCGCCACAGACATCTTCCTGGAACTCCACGATCGGGGCAGTTCCCACCAAGCGAATGTCGAGGCGCCTGTTTTTTGCAAGTGTGTGGCGATGAAGCGGAGGTAGCGCTCAGCCTGTTCGGCGCTCGATGCTGACCGATCCGACGACACCTCCTCGCTGTTGGTGCTTTGTCCGTGTGTGTCATAGACCGCGGGAAGGTAGTGCGCGACTAGGTGCTGTTCAACTGCGCTCCGACTTTCGAGGCCCGCGAGGATTGCTGAGTCTGGTTGCTGGTGCCGGTAGACCTCGCGGCACAGGAAGACCATCAGCGGTGTGGAGAGCGCCTGGGCGACCGGACTGTTAGCGCGGCCAAGCTTGTCGAACACGGCAGTCCAATGGTCGGGATCGTGGCCCTTTTCGAGGTAGGTGCGCGCTTGTACCGGGCTGACCGGTCGCAGGGCCACGGTTGACCAGCCTTCGACGTGGAGGCCGCTGGCGGCGTGAGCGCCGGTGAACTCGTCGGGCCGGGAGGTCACCACGATCGGTGCCGCGCTTGAGTCCAGCGCGTGCTGGAGGCCCGTAAACGCGGCCGGGCGTGCAGGCGCAGGGATCTCGTCGAACCCGTCGATGACCAGCATGATGTCCCCGCCACGTGCCAGGTAGGCGGTGAGGTCGACGCCGTCAGGGCTGCGTGGTCGCTTCAACCGGAACTGGTCGGCGAGCTGCTGCGCGGTCCATTCGAGCAGGGGCACTGCAGGGTCCCAGCCGCCGACGTGCAAGAGGAGGGGGACGGGAACGGTGGTGTCACCTGGGCTGCGGAGCTCGAGGAGCTGGTGTGTGAGCAGCAGCGCCGTTGCCGACTTGCCGGCGCCTTTCGCCCCCAGAATGACTGTCAGGTGCGGGCGGTGGACGAGCCAGTCCTCGCCGATGGACGCGATGTCCCCGGTGACCTTCGGCGTCGCCTTGCCAGGGACCGTGCTGGTGTCGACCTGCCATTCGACTTGGATGTAGTCCGAGCCGGTGAGTTTGAGCGTCCGCTTCTCGTTCGCGGCGGCCTTGTGCATGAGGACGGCGAGTGATTCGAGCTGCTCTTCAGGGGAAGATCTAGGACGTGTGCCGCTGGTGGCCTTGAATGGCGTCACTGCGGCGACGACGAGTGCGAGTACGGCGGTGCCGAGGGTCACTGCGTCGAACAGGTCGCGGCGCCCGGGTTCTCGGGCGAGCCACCAAGCGAGCGCTGCGGTCGCGACGATGAGGGAACCGAAGACGATGACGGTGCGGGCACGCGACCATGCGCCGGGGGGTGACGGCATCCTCACATCTTAGAAGATCACCGTCGGGTGCCCGGTACCTACATTGTGAGCATGCTCGGGGCGAACTGCCTTAGTGGGATTTTCCTGGGCGTAGCGGGGTGCAGCCAGGTGCCGGGGCGGGCTTCGCCCGCCCAAGTTTCGCCAAAGTTGTGTTCCTGGCGCTGGGTTCGCGCTGCGATGCTGGTCAGAGAGGCTTTGTGGCTGACCTGCGACCCGCCTGCTAAGCGGGCGTGGCTTCCACCATGGGTGGTGCTCTTGGGTTACACGGTAGGGGGTTCGAGGTAGTCGTTCATTGCCTGCCACAGGGCTTTGGGGGAGCGGACGCCGCGCAGGACCTGCTGCATGACGCCGTCTTGGAAGAGGATCTGGATGGGCAGGGTCTCGCCCACGCCCCACTCGGCGGTGGTCTCGGGGCTCTGCTCGACGTCGAGGACGCCGATCTGCATGCGGGTGCCGGTGAGGTCGTCGAACTCGGTGAGTTGGCGTCCGAACACCTGGCTGCTGAGGTCGGTGCCGGTTCCGAAGACCAGGAGGCGCAGGCGGGGGCCGGCGAGGAATTCGGCGACGGTCGCGTCGTTGAGGTATCGCATCGGTCAGCCCTGGATCAGCTCGTAGTGGGTGTCGCGCTTCCATTCGGCGGCGGTCTTCCAGCGGTTGTCGCCGGCGAGGTAGCTCAGAAACGCCCCGATCACCGTCTCGCGGGTCTGGGCCGGTGCGCTGTAGTGCAGGGCCGGAGTGCCGTCGCGGAAGTCGAGGGTGAAGGTCTCGGTCTCGGGGAAGTAGATCGTGGAGATGTAGGTCTGCGGGGCGCTGCCGAGGATCGCGATGAGCTTGTCGACGCGGCCCAGCGATTCGAGCAGGTCGACGACCTGGTCCTGGTCTGCGTGCTCGGTTTCGAGGTCGAAGTCGGAGCGCAGGAACACGGTCACCGCCCTTCCGTGGTGAACGCCTGGATCCGGTCGGTGGCCGCGTCGAGATCGAGGCGGGCGCCGTCCCAGGTGAGGCCCTTGCCGCGCTGGTATTCGAGTGCGGCCGTGTCGCCGAGCCAGTTGGTCACCGACAGCCATCCGGTGTCGGCCTCGGCGATCAGCCGCAGGGTCGAGGCCGCGTCGTCCAGGTCGGTGCTGAACGGCTTGGAGTGTTCGACCGGGGACTCGTTCGTGCGCTGGAACCCGTAGGCCAGCTTCAAGAAGGGGTTCGGCCGCCGCGACCAGTCGCTGGGGCGGATCTCGCGGCGGTAGCGGCGGTTGGCGAGGCTCTCGGACTCGGTTCCGGCGACCTCGCACTGCCAGCCGGGGAAGAGCCCGTAGATGCGGGAGTCGAGGTGGGCGATGTCGGTGGGGGCGAGGTCGGCGGCGGCGGGCAGGACCGCGATGGCGCTGTCGAAGCGGTAATGGCGCAGTGACAGGCCGGGGACGGCCACCATCGGCGCTGCGAACGCCAGCCGCGCCATGTTCGCCTGGGCAAACCGCACGAACGCGCCCACGTCGTCCCAGTCGGTCTCCGGTTTCACGTTGACCTGGAACAGCGCCTGGCCGTCCGGGCGAGCGAGGTAGATCAGGCGCGCGAACGGGTTCGGTTCGGTGCTGACCCAGGCGTGGGCGACCCCGGGGAATTCCTCCAGCGGCATCTGCGAGCGGAACTCGGCGACGACGTCCATGCGCTATCTCGTTCCCTTCGGCGTGTAGTTCCCGTTCGGCGGCCCTTCGGGCGCGCGGTCCTTGTAGCGGTGCTTCTCGCCGTCATCGGCGTCCCCGGACTTCGAGGAGTTGTCCTTCGAGCCCATCGGCTCTAGGTTCTCGGGCTTGTTGTACCAGGTCTCCCGGTCTTCCCAGGAGGCCCGGTAGCCCTCTTCCTTCCAGTATTTCACCACCGGCGTCTTGTGGTCGTAGGTGAGGTTGGTGACGGTCTTCCCCTCGGAGTTCTCCCGGTAGTAGGGGATCTTGTTGCCCTCGGGGTCGCGCCAGGTGAGCCGGTCGCGATCGACCGGCTTGCCCGTCGCGCGGTCGACCGGGATGCCGTCTCGGACCTCGTAGTCGACTTTGGGGCTGTCGGGCTTGGGATGGCCGGCGTTGAACGTCCCGGTGGTCCCGTCCGGCTGCCTGCCCTGGTCGGTGTAGCCGCGGACCATCGCGTCGTGGGCCTCTTGGTTGAACTTGCCGGGGAAGTACTTCTCGCGGTCGGAGGTGTAGGGCTTGTCCGGGTCGCGGACCGGGTAGCCGTTCTCATCGTGGAGGACGTCCGGAGCGTCGGGGTCCTCGTTGTTCTTGCGGATCCCCCAGCCCGGCGGGAACTCCGCGTCCGGGGGGAACTTCCCGTTCTCGTCCTTCTGCGAGTAGAGCGCCCTGACGGAGTCCTTGTCGTTGCGGTCGGCGACCACGTTGCCGTCGTCGTCGCGACGCGGCCCGCCCTGGTCGTCGGGGTCGTCGGCGCGGGGGTCGGCAGGGTCGGAGCCGTCGGTGCTGGACTGGTCGGGGTCGAGCTTGGTGGCGTTGTCCTCGGCCTTCTGCTGGATGTCGGCGGTGCTGGAGCTCTCGCCGCCGCCGCGGGGCCGCTTGGCCGGGCGCGCGGAGTCGCCGTCGTTCCCGTTCCCGTTGCCGGGCTTGCGCTTGCCGAGCGCGGCGATGACGCCGAGGACGACCAGCACCTTGAGGGTCTGCTTGAACGCGCCCATCGCCTACCCCCGCACCAGGGTCAGCAGGTCTTGCAAGCTGTTGACCAGCGCGTCGACCAGGCCGGTGATGATCCCGAGCCACCGCACCACGGCGGCGGCGATCTGGGAGGCGATGACGGGGATGGTGACCACGAAGATCGCCTCCACCGCCCACACGATGACGCGGGCGACCAGGTCGGCGATCAGGTCGCGGACGGTGTCGCGGACGGCCTGCACCAGACTGCTGGCCGCGGTGGTCGCCGCGGCGAGGGTCTCGGCGGCGCCCGCCAGCCCGAACGCCGCCTCGACGCCGAAGAGGATCTTCTGCCGGTAGGCATCGGCGGCGTCGTCGTCCCATTCGGTCAGGTCCGCTTGGACGGCGGCGTCGATCTGCTCGCCGATCTGCGCCATCGCACCGGCCACGTTCGTCCAGGTGGCGGCGTGGGAGGTGACGACGTCGGGTTTGCCGGCCAGGGCGTCGAGGATCTCCCGCAGCGGCTCGAAGTACTCCATGGCCCAGCCGATCCCCGCTGACAGGAGCGACCCGATCGGGTCCATGACCATGGACGCGCCGCTCAGCGCCGCGCCGGTGACGGCCAGGCCGCCGCTGATCCAGTTCCCCGACTCGATCGCCGTGACCACGCCTTTGGCGTCTTCGATCGGCCAGAACCCGGTGGTGGCGGTGCGAGTGGACTTGACGTCGGCGACGAGGGGGTTGTCGCTCATGGGGTGGCGCTCCCGGGTATGTCGGATCCGATGCGCTTCATGCTGGTGGCGGTGTCGTCATCGGTCGACTCGTAGTTGTCGGCGACTTCGCGCAGTGCCGCGGCGATCTTGCCGAGGTTCGTCTGCAGCAGCTCGGTGATGTCCTGCTGCTTCTGCTGACGCTCCTCGAGGATCGGCGGGATCCACTGGCACAGCAGGCCGTACGCTTCGCCGTCCTGGACGATGTGGTCGCCGGCGCCGATCACGTCGCCGAAGGCATCGGCGAGGCCGTCGAGGTGCTGGGCGTGGTCGCGCAGCTGCTGCGGGTCGACGTTCGGCATCCTCAGGCCCCGCTCTCGAAGCGGCGCATCACGACCTGGCCGGTCGAGGAGTCGGCGCCGATGGTCTGCTCGACGGCGGCGCGCGTCTGGTCGGCCAGGTTCGCGCGAGCGGCTTTGATCGTGTCCATGATGGTGGTGCTCAGCCAGTCCGGCTGGCGCCCGCGGATCCGCTCGGTCAACTGAAGGTCGACGACACTCCCGCTCGAATCGACAGTGACGGTCACCACTCGCGAAGCATCCGAAGCCCTCCCGGTGACGGTCTCCAACGTCTGGGCGAGCCGGCGGGTCGACTCGACGCGCTCCTGTGCGCTCTCCTGCAGCGTCCGCAACCGCTCACGGACCGCCTCGATATCCAAACCGTCTGCAGCGAACGGGTTGTCAAGTGAGGGCATCGAGCAGACCTCCCAGACTAGATGGATGCACCTGGAAGAACCCGAGGATAATTTACGTATGCAACTGGGCGACAGTCAGTTACGAAAAGTGATAACGGCGCCAGTGTGCCCGGGCCTCGTTCAGACCACCTCCACATCCCTGGAAAGCAGGAGACTTGTCGGAGTCGAAGCCGTACGTCTTCGGAACACCTCCACGTCCGTGTAGAGCAGGGCGGCACCATGTCTCAGTCCCAGCGCGCCTACGGAACACCTCCACGTCCATGGAGAGCAGGCCGAACGCTACGGCGCCCGGTTCTTCGGCGACGGAACACCTCCACGTACGTGGAGAGCAGACGATAGCCGACTGGCCGCGCTGCTTCCAGGTCGGAACACCTCCACGGACGTGGAGGTGTTCCGTCGCCGATGCTGCCGAAGGTGTCCTCGAACCACTGATCTCCACGGACGTGGAGGTGTTTTCGCTCGAAACCATCGAGGTGGCGTGGAGGCAACGCTGCTCTCCACGGAGGTGGAGGTGTACCGACGCTCGACGCCACCGGGCCGAGACACGCACTAAGTCGACCACACCGATATGGAGAGGCCACCAAGCGAGCTGAGATTGGCGAAAGCCAACGTTGCAGGGCTGCCTTGAGGCCAGACGAGTGTTGAGGAGGGTTGCAGGCAGACTGCGCGTTCAATGCGCTCAGCGGTGGTCGTGGTCGATGCGGGCCCAGCCGGTCCAGCCACGCCGGCGCAGGAGTCCGATCAGCCGCCTGGCTGAGCGCGGAGTCGAACGCGAGTGCGTCGAGTGGCCGCGCCAGCGGCGATTCGATGCCGCCACCGATCAAATGCGACGCTTGACCGGCCCCCAGATGTTCGATGCAGTTACCGATCCGGTCGGCGATCTCGACCAGTCTCGGGTCGTCCTCGGTGTAGTCGAGCGCCTGTCCGAGAATCCGATAGCACTCCAGGAGCGGCCCGTCACTGAGCTGTCTGCGCTTGTCCAGCGCCCACATCCGGGCGCTGTCGGGCGCGTGCGCGGCCAGCATGATTCAGCCGTCGTGTTCAATCCGGACGATCCGCTCGTCCACTTCGAGTTCGCGCAGCCGCTCAAGGAGTTCGGCGACCTAGGCCGGCAGGGCCAGGGCGTCTCCGGCGCTCAGCCTTGCGATCCGCTCCCGGTGCTGCTGCCTGACACGAATCTCCTCGCGCAGGCGCGTGTCAATCTCAGAGACCGCGGCGGCGAACTCCTCGGGAGTGGCATTCAGCAGCACCCGGACCCGCGCGAGCGGTACCCCGGCGGCGGTGAGCGTCCTGATCGCCGATGTGTACCGGAACCAGGCCGGGAACTGGCACGCTCACCTCCTCAGGGTGGCGTGAAGCAATCGAGGTGGGAGAAGTCGCCTTGGTTGGGTCAGGGATGTATGTGCCATTCCGGGCCAGCGGAGGCGGGAGTCAAACCCTACAGAGTCGTGTGCTCGCGAAGGATGCGTTTGATGGTGCTGAGGCTGACGCTGTAGGTGTGGGCGAGTTCAGTCTTGGTGTTGCCGCCCGTGGCGTACGTGGAGGCGATGGCGTCGCGTTGGTCTTGTGTCAGGCGGTTGGCGTTGGCCTGGGGTGGGTTGGAGGATCCGCGAACGAGCCGTTTGACCGATGTAATGCTGATGCGGTACTTGGCGGCGAGTGCCTTCTGGGTGGTGCCGGCGTTGAAGGCGGCGATCAGTTCGGTCTGGTCGGTGGGGGAGAGGCGTGTGGTGAGCGTTCGCTCAGGTGCTGGCGGGTAGGCGACCGGGGGCTGGTCGTCGGGGGAGTCGGGGGTCACGGGCCCGGTTGCGGGGCCGCGGGCGGGCCACGGGCCTGATAGGCGTTTGAGAAGGCCGTCTAGCTGGGGGTATAGGTTCAAATAAGCGCGACTTAGGCCGACAACTATATAGGTGAGCATGAATATGATTCATATTCATTGTGCGACAAGGGAACTCGTGTGAGATAGACTCATCTCGCGCAAGTTCCCTTGTCTTGCTTTCCGCAGGATTGCTTGGTGTGCAACAGGATCGGATTCGGTGTAAGAGAGCCCGTTAGGTCCTCGGACCGTTCGTTCCACGGGCGGTGACACCACTTCGACCGGACCTAGTGCGCGAACCCTGGTCACGTCGTCCGCCAACTTGTAGGTGCTTCGTCGTGAACGATTCGGCCGGACCAATACCGTACGAAGATCATTCGTGCTCAAGGAGTGCTGTGAGGTTGTGGCGGAGGTAGTCGGAGGCGGCCCCCCATACGCTTTGTCGCCGGATGCCGTCGCCGAGGAGCAGGGTGATGGTCCCTTCAGCGGGTGTCCGGGGTGTGCGTTTCAGTTCGATGACCTGGTACGCGGTGACGCTGTATTCGTTGAGTGAGCGGAGCCGGCGAAGTGCCTGCACGTGTTCCTCATGCTCAGGTCCGCTCACGGGCGGGGTGAGTCCGAGCTGGTGCACGGTGAACGGATCGATATGGGGTCTGAGGACCTCGTGGATGATCGGGAGCAGGGTCAGCGCGATGTTGTCCAGATCCATGCCGCGGATCGAGGGCGTGACCAGCAACGTGACCGTGACCGGTACCAGCAGCGGTCGGAACAGGGGCCACTGGTCGAGAAACGAGGCAAGAGCGGCCCGTGCTAGCTGCCCGTAGCGTTTCCATTCGCCGGATGCCAGGGCGAAGCCGGGCAGCGGGAGACCGAAGGGCAGGGTCAGGAGCAGGGGTCGGTATATCTCGCTGAGCGATGCAGCGTGCTCGGTGTGAGCTTCAAATCCGCCGGCAGGCAACTCGCGGGTCCCGGCGATGTCATTGGGGCATGCGCACAGGTACGACAGCAGGTAGGCGTTGGTGGCGGCCAGGTGGGCTTCCTGGGCGCGCAGCAGGCTCCAGTGCTGGTCGAAGCGGGCCAGCCCTGCGAGGGATTCGGCCTCTTCCGGCGGAAATCCGTCCTGCGGCGGCCAGGGCATGGGGTCCTCGTCGAAGTCCTCGACTGGGATGTGAAACGGGCTGGTGTCGTCTTCGTAGGGCCACCGGTCGAGGTGTGAGCGGATCTCGTCGGCGACTCGGAGGTCCTCGGCGACGTCGCGGATAGGGCGTGCGATCACGTGCGTGCCTGCGGGTTTCGGTGCCGTATCGGGGCTGGGGTTCCATGCCTGGTCGAGGGTGACGTGGAGCAGCTTGACTTGCCGGTCGTCGCGGTAGACGACGCTTTGGCGCCCGAGGTCCTTGGGGTTGATCGCCGGACCGAGGACGTCGAGGAGGTGTTTCGCCAGGTGGTGGATCGACGGTGGATTGCGTTCGCTGCAGGTGAAGTCCACATCGAGGGCGACCGCTCCGGTCATGGATCTGCGCCCGGCGCTGCGCATCGCAGTGACTGCGTTGCGCTGGAACTCGATGGCACGGTGCCGGCCCGCTCGCTGCTTCTTTGTCGCTGGTTCGCTTTCGTCGGCGAGGTGCACTTCCCGCAGTAGCCGCTGCATGGACTGGTGGGTCCATCCCAGAGGGCCGTCCAAGTACGAGTCAGCGTCAGGTGAGCGCATGCAGTCAGTCTCCCAAACGTGGAAACGCTGACGCTGTCGTGGCGCTGGCCGGCACGGGCTGGCACTACGTCCGGCAGGTGCTGAGCCGACGCGCCTCGCCGGGAGAGCTTGTCGCGCCTAGAGGTTGCCTCAGCTGCCGTTGAACATGAGATACAGGTGGGGCGTGCGGTCGGCAAGTTCGGCGAGGACAGGGATCTCATCGGGCGTTTCAAGCTCGTCGACGGAGCAGCCATCGCTCGCCAGGCGCTTCATCAATGGTCGGTCAACCACGAACCTGAAAGTACGCGAACACCGCCCCGATCACCCCGGCAACGCTGCCGACGATCGTCCAGAACAACGTCGTCCTGGCGCCCGCGCTTCTTTTGGTTTCAGAAGCGTGCATGTTCACCGAATCAGCGGTCTGGACTTGTTGCGCGGGCCCGTAGAAGTGACTGATGTATTGGACTACCGGCAGCTCATCACGGCGCTGATCCGTTGCGGACGCGATGAGGTGTGGTTCAGTCGGGGCAGGGGCAGGGGCAGGGGCAGGGGCAGGGGCAGGGGCAGGGGCGCTCTCGATGTTTTTCGTTGCGGCATCGAACAGGTCGTGGAGGAGGTCGCGGCGAGCTTGGTAGGAGTTCTTGGCGCCCTGCCGGAGCCACCATTCCTTCCAGCTTGCATGGTCGCGGAACGGAAGTGAGAAGCCCTGTCCTACGCGTGCCATAACTTGGTTCAGCGTGCGGATGGCCAGCCTCATTTGAGTGTCGGACAGGCGCGGGTCCTTGCCGGTTCCGGATCGGGTCAGATCGTCACGGACCAGGTTGAGGAGCGCGACTGCCACGTCCGGATCGGTGTGCTCAGGATCAGGTGCCTTGCCGAGTGAAGAGAGAAAACCGATGTTGAGCGTCTCGACCGTCCTTGAGGGACCGCCCCAGACGTCCTCCTCGAGGACAAGGTCGAAGAAGTCATCACTGGAAATAGTCACTTCCCAACGTTACCCATCTGAAGGAGGCCCCAGGTACCGGCAACCCCGCCCCGAACCACCTGCTGACACATGTGGAGACGGCGGCGGTCTTCGGGTACCGCACGATGGCGGTGTACAGGGATGGCCGCCGGCCCTGCCGCGGTGGCGATGACGGCTGCTCGGTCCTTCGCGTCGAATGCCCGTTGTTCGGCGTCGGTGAGGGGCTCGCCGGTATAGCTCGACCAGTCGAGGTCCCGCGACATGAGGATCGTCCAGACCACGAACGGCAATGCCACGGTGGCGGCACCGATGATGCAGGCGTGCAAGGTGACTAGGGGGCGAGAGGCGCCGGGCGCCGGGGGTACTCATGTTCCCGAGTCTTCATGGCCTGTCAAATATGGATTCGGGAGAAACGGGCGCTGTTTGTCGTCACTCGACAAGTGCCCGGGTTGATCTGAGCGATTTGCTGGGATATTTGCTCGGTTTCGGCCGACGATGATTGTGAGCAGGGCGGCTTCAGTGGCGGCCCCCGCGGATGGTCGACGCCGCGTGTGTCTATTCGGAGCTGAGTGCTTTCGTTGGAAGGGGCGTGAGTTCGGCTCAATCGATGCGGAAGCCGTCGAGGAACGGGGTCAGGTAGCGACGGTACAGGTCATGCGCTCTCGCGGGTGGTTAGAGGATCGCTGACAGCGCCTACTGGATGGAAATGACGATGACCGCAATGTCGACTAGTTCAGATCCTGTCAGATCGACGCGCGGCAGCTTATCCTGCCCCTGAGGCAGTTCCTCACCGCCGAATAGGCGGTGCTGGCAAAACTCGGCGTGGATCCGTCCGTTGGTGCAGTGCTCGCTGAGGCCCGCCAGCGGATCACACGCGCGCTCCTGGGAATCAAGCGTTTGCGCGACGCGCTGATGCACTTCGAAGACTGGACACGTGGGAAGGGGCACGGTCCCCAGAAGCAGCCGCGAGTCGAAGTCGGCGTCTATGCCGTCCGGTGTGACACCCTCCAGGTCCTGGCTGCCCTCGCTCACTCGCAATCGCCACAGCGCCAGCCCGGTTCAGCGGCACAGGACAGCCCAAACCGTCGCGACAATTCCAATGCGGCCAAGTGTGCTGGCCGTTAAGAGGCGCCACCTTGGGTGCGTACTTGGTGTGGGCCCCTGAATTTGCACGCCCAGGGGCCCACGGTGCCGTCACGGTGCCGCGGTCAACGGCTCGTTGCCGAGTGCAGCGGGTCTTCAAATGAAGGGAGGGCCATGCCCGACCCAGAAGAACGGGTTGAGCTCAAGCCACGGGCCCCATGAAGAGTCCTCCAGGTTGGCCCTGGGTTCTTCTCGTCGCCATCCTTTGCGCTTCAACGGTAGCCATTGTGGCGTTGAGGGAAGGGGCAGAAGGGGTAGCAGTTGCCCTCGTTGGAGGGATCATGGGCGGCGCTGGGGCTTGGCTTCTCCGGTTCCACAAGTAAGACAGCGGTGTCCGGCTCGATCCGAGCCGGACACCGCTGTCTCGATCTCCAAGCAATTTCGCTGCCGAACCTGACCGGCCCGATCCCCCCTGAGAGGAACGGTACCGATTCAGTATCAGTGCATGGCCGAGCGTGGCAGCTGAGGACTGGGCATGCTCATGCCCAGAATATGAACTCCACCAGTACGTGACGGGGATCTCACCTGCGGGCCCGTTGCGGTATGAAGGACGAATGACCCCACCGGCCGTCGTGGACGGCATCCTCCTCGCCCTGCAGTCCGCCGGGATCACGATTGTGGCAATCGTGCTCGCCGCATTCGCCTGGTTTAGCCTCCTCCTCCTGCACGAACTGGTCGTGCACCCGGTGCGAGAGCGCAGCTCCGAGCGAGGACTGGCACGAGGACTCTTTGACTGGGCCGAAGACCGCTGGAGCCGCTGGAGATCCGGGACCACCCCGGGGCTCGGTTCCGTCGCGAGCCGCATCGTAGGAACAGCCGCGTTCGCCTACATGTGGGGTCTGGCACTGTACCTGCTTTATCGCCTCGTGCATGCACGCGTTGCTCCAGCGCTCACCGGTGACGATGCTCCTATGGCGGTGGTTGTGGCATTGATGATCGTGTGGACTGCCGGACCCTGGCAGTTCGTCCGTGGGGATCGCGCACTTCCCTACCCGGCCTCCTCGATGGCACCTCCTACCAGCTACCTCGCCGCCAGTCCTGGGTACGACCTCCCGAGTCAAGAGCGACACTGGATGGTCGCGCTGCTGAACCTGCTCCGTGAGTGCCGCATCCTCATCTTCGCCTTCGCGTTCCTGTGCCTTCCCAAGATTGCAGAGCTTTTCGCCGCAACGGACGCCGATGACAGCCCCAGCGATGTCACTGGATGGGTGTTCGCGGTGTCGGTCGCCGTAACCGCGCTTCTGATGGTCAAGGGAGCCAAGGCAGTCATGTTCCGGGCCTGGCTATTCGAGCAGATCGATATGCTCCTGGCCGCGCACCATCCAGAGGCACTGCCGAGATCGCCGAAGGGGGCGCGCAAGAAGCCGGAGATTGGGCCTCCGCTACAGCGTATTGAACGTGGACTCGATCGGCTTGCGTTCCGCGCGGCAACGAACAAGGGATGGTACGGCCGGGTTCTACAGGGATTCGGCGACCGCATCAACGTGTACCGGCAGCTCCCAGAGCGCACCGACACACGGGTTCTCGACGAGGCCGGCATTGCGCTGCTCGAACGCGCGGGGGCCGTCATCGCGAACTCCTCTGATTACCGCGCCGTGATCGCACTCGCGGCTCCCGTCGGCGTCATCGATGCGGACGAGCAGGCGGTGCGCATCGACCGGATCCCCGACCCGCCCTCCTGGATCGCGAGAACGGCCGCCCGCGCCGAACGAGGCTGGAAGGTAGTCACTGTCTTCATGATGATCGCGGCAGCGCTCCTAGGCCTCATAGGTGCCGCGACCGGGAGTGTCTCCTGGCAGGCGTTCCTAGACAGGTGGTCCCCGTGAAGACGCTCGACCGGTTCGCAAGGGCCAACAGTCGGACCTTTCGCTTTCGGAGAACATCGGCCGGAGATGCCCCGGGCATGGTGCGGGGTTGCAAAGGGGACGAGGCCACAGCAGTGAATCGCTCAGGAGATCGCGATCCTCTGCCGTGACGGGGAGTTGTAGGCGGTCAGGGTCCAGTTCGCTGTTATTGCTGAAGTACCCTCGAGATCAGGCACGTGGAAGCCTGAAGACTTCGTCTGCGACTTAACAGGGTTCACTACGCGGGCCACATCGTGTTCAAAGTGCCCCGTCGCGCCCGCCACAGCCGAAGCCGCGGATACGCTGACTGGCTTGCCACACGAGCTTTAGTTTGCCGAGCCCGAAGAGTTCGACTGGGAACAGATGCGCAACAAGCTCGTGCAGCGCTGTGTCGCACTCCAGGCACAGCGGGAATTGCCATCAGCTCCTTCGAAAAACAGGAGCATCCGACCCGCTCACAGCGGCGGCACGCGGCTTGCGGTGCTGGCACCGACTACCACTTGTACGCGAACGCAACGAGTGGGACAGCTCGGTCCGCTTCGGCCCGGTTCACCAACGCGGTCCTCATCTTCGGCGTCCCGAAGTCCAGACATGGTCCATCCAAGTCCACGAGGTGATGTCGGGCTTCGCGGGTATTTCCTGCCGGAGAGGCGGGGATCCGGAGCGCGGGACCTCGGCCAGGTGCTCGGAATCCTGCCCTGGGCCGTTCGCTACTCCTGGTCGAGTTCATTTCGGGCCCGTTCGACTTGGGTGTTGAGGTTCACGTATCCCTCGCGGCCGAGGTAGTCCATGAGCTCCTCAGCGGCCTCGGCGGCGTCCCCGCCTATGGACAGCGCACGCACGATCACGGCAGGCGCGTGCTCGACCAGGTCGTGACGGAGCCAGGAGGCCGTCGTGCGCCGAACCAGCCGATTGAGCACCGACACTACTGCCCTGGGGTCCGACTTCGAGGCCTCCGCCAGGTCCTCGCCCAAGTAGGTGAAGCCCTCGACGTCGATGTGCTCTGCGAGGTCGCCGAGCCTGGGCAGCCACCATTCGACGGGGAATAGGCCGGAGTGGACCCAGGTGTGGAACTCGCTGAGCTCGGCAACGTCTTCGGCATGGTCGCCCACGGCGTCGGCTCGGCGGTCCCAGAGTTCTCGTGCCCGTGTGATTACCTCGGCCGGGACGCTATCGGCGTTTCCGAGCAGGCGTCCGCTCGACCCGAGCACGGATGCGCGAATCGCGATCGGGGTCTTGTCGAAGAACTCGTCCATTAGAGGGCGGGCGAGGGTCTCCGCTCGGTTGAGGGTCATGAACACGAGGCTGAGCCCGATGCGCTTGATTACCGATTCCTGGTTGGTCCAGTTCCAGTCGAATTCCTCCCCGTCGGCTGCTCGGGTGAGGAATTCGGAGAGCTTCGGCGTCAGCACATCGAAGAATCCGTCGATCCGGGAATGGTAGAGCAGTGCGATCGACGCGACGATGTCGCCGTACCAGTCCGCTGAGAGCAGGTCGGGTGTCCGCGCCGCGACCCAATCTGGCGCGACCCATTGAAGTCGGCCGAGTGCGGCCCCGAGTGCGGCCGCGATCGGAGGGGAGAAGTAGCGGGTCGGCGTCAGCAGCGTATCGAGCGTTTCGCAGACTCGGTCGACGTACACATCGGTCTGCTGGAGAGCATTCGATTTCGCGTGCACGAGCAGGTGAACGGCGGCGGTGACGGCTGCGGGCTGGAATGAGTTGAGTGCGCTGACCAGCGGATCGCTCCGGATCTCGACGGCCGACGAGGGGGAGTCCGGCGCGGGTCCGACGGGACGGATGTAGCGTATTGCGAATTCGAGGGCCGGTTCGAGATGCTCTGCCGAGAACCCGGAGTCGCGTCTGCTGAGGGCCTTCTCGATGGCGTGCAGTGCCGTCACGACCTGGTAGGGCCACCGGAGCTCGCCATGGATCGTCGGTTCCGGCACTGGTCCAGGAAGTTCGAGGAGTGCCGCAAGGAGCGGGTCCCAGGCGATGGGGACATTGGCGTCCAGTGCGCTTCTGATGCCGTCGAGGAACCGTGTCGCGAAGACTTCCGGCAGTTGCAACGCCGTCTCCGCGAGCCGTGAGAACTCCAGCGCTCGCTCCGCTACAGCGGTGGCGAACGCCTTCCCCATGTCAAACTCAGCGGCGCCCATGATGTCGTCGCCGGAAGAGGTCCATTCGTCAGCGAGCTCGATCGCGGCGGAGGGGGTGAGCTCGCGGAACTTCGGGACGAGGTCCTCGGAGGCGCCGCCCGACCATGTGACGCGAACTCCCTCGGGTGACGGGTCCATGGGTGCTTCGAGGCGGTCCGCGAGCGTGGCCAACAGATCGGCGGTTCGACCTCGCAGAGACTCGGAGCCGATGGTTCCAAGGCGGTCGAGCTGCCAGCGTTCCACGTAATTCGTCCAGACCTGGGCCTCGGTCTCGCCTGCGCCGAGGTGCTCCTGAATATTCCGCCGCCGCTCCGGCGTATCGAGGGGACCGGACAGGATCAGTGCTTCCCACTCCTGGTACTCGTTCTCGCCGAGCAGCGGGAGCACCGCCCGGGCGAGTTCGAAGTACTCTCGCGGTGTCGTGTGGCCGTCCAGCGGCGCCCGGTCGAGCAGGCACCTCCATGCGGCCGGTAGCGCAGCCTCGGGAAACTCGGTCGCCGCGACAGCGAAGACGTGCCGCTCGATCCGCTTCAGTAGCGGATGCCCGCCCCGTTCGAGATGCTCCGTAACCGCCTCTGCGGTCTCCCGATCCTGGATCACCGTGATGCAGACGTCCCGAACGGCATCCACCAGGTACCCGATGATCTCGTTGCGGCTGGACCCGGTCGATGCCGCTCCGATCGACGGACGGTCCAGGTAGCTCAGATCGTACGGACCGGTATCGGTGTCGGAGTCGAGTGCGTTCTCGAGCCATGCCACTACCGTGGGCAGCAGGCGCTTGTGGCCGTTCAACCCGGTGAGGAAGTGGCCGAGCGCCTTCCCATACCAGTGCGAACCGATCCCGGCCGCGGCGCGACGACGCGCAGCGCCTTCTTGCGGGGGCCGAGGTCGGAGCAACGCGTTGCCGAGCTGCAGCGCGGTCTTGTGATGCCCGTCGAGCGCGAGGCTCTCCGTCATTTCGGCGATGCCGAGGCCGGTAATCGGATCGAGTGAACCGCCGCAGATTCTCAGCAAGACCGGCTTCAGCTTAGCGATGTATTAGGGAGGCAGCTTCTTCCCCGCTGCAACGAGGATGCGCTGCACCTCGTGAGCGTCTGTCTTCGCGGACGTGCGGAGGAGCGCTGACGTGACCGCTTCCGGGGCTTCGGCCGCTGCCAGGATCAGATACGGGCCCGCAGGCCAGGGTGTGTAGGAGGGGACATCTTCGTCAGGCTCCTCGGGGGGCGGCGGGTCGAGTGCGCCGGCGTTGCAGAGTTTCAACGCCCACCTGGGATTCTGTAGGCCCGCGAAGAAGATGCTCCGGTGCTTGAGGTTGCCGATGCGCGAGATGACCTCGCGAAAGAGATCCTCTGAGGGCTCCGACCAGACTCCGGTGGCGTCGTCCCGCGAGTTCGCGTGGGGGAGCAGCAGGTTCAGGTCGTCGACAATGGCGAAGAAGTTCCCGATGCGGCCTTCGATGGCGGTTTCTATGACCAAGAGCTCGGGAAGCAGGGAGTCGACCTCAGTGGGCCAGTCGGCCGCTCCGCTCTGAGGATGCCGGAACTCCTCGAAGAAATCGGTCGCCGCCTTGAACGAGAGGACGGTCGGGTTGTCGAGGTCCTTCGAGTGCCCGAGGGCCACTGCACTCCGCTTAGCCTTCGCGCTCTCGCCGCCGGCATTGTACGCGTGGACGACCGGGTCGATCCGCTCGATCACGGCTGCGAGGTTCTCGACCGGCGCGTTGCCGCCGTCCTCAGCTGCCCGGACGAGCGGCTCCCGGTGGTCCCGCCAGACCAGCGCGAGCCGCCGAGCAGCGAGCTTGAGATCAGTTCCGGAGTGCGATGGAGCAGCACCGAGTACGCCGGGCAGTCGGTTGACGAGCTCTCGCAAGCAGTGCGAGGCGGTCATGAGCGCTACTGCGGACAGCGGCGATTCCCCAAGTGTATCGATCGCGCGCCGGTACAGGTCGGAGCAGATCCTGTCCCTTTGCCCCAGGACAGCGGACAGTGCGCGGCGGCGTGCGGTCCAAATGTCGGACGGCGCGCCGGGCATCGGCAGTTCCAAGTCGGTCCCGAGCATCCCGTTCACCAGTTGATCGTCCAGAGTGGGAAGTCTAGCCGGGTCCTCGGCCGGTTTCGATTCTAGGCCAGGCCAGCTGTCCAGAGCCCGGTGGCCGAAGTCGAAAGGGGCTGCTCTCCTGGAGGACCGTATCCGAGAGCTGAGTCACGATAGCGTGATTCCCCAGAAGATCGACTTTCTACTATGCTGGCTCTTCACGATCGGCACGGTGAATGACTCGGAAGCAATCCCGTTGAGGTTCATTGATGCAGCCTTCCATTGGACTGTCAGCGAGCCTGGCTTGTAAGTGATCAAGGGAAGAGGTGCTAGTTCGATGCTGCCGTGGGGGTGAATATTGAAAGGGTCGAACTCTACCTGCAGAGGTTCTCGGGATCTGACAATAAAATCGCGAAACACCAGCCCCGGCGCGTTTGGGACGGGCATCGAAGCGATCGCCAATTCGACGTCGGTTCGATTGCGAGGTGCTGGCACTTTGGGAGGCTCATCATCATCGAATTCGTCGAGGTAGTCCTCATCGAGGATGGTTGCACCGCTGGTGCTTAGGGTGATCTTCAAGTCCCTGAGCGGGGTCTCCGATGGATTCTCGATGGTCAATCGGAGCGAGGACATGGGGTTCTTGTGCGCCGACCACAGTCCCCGGATTGTGAGTGCTTCGTGAAGGTCTTCTGCATAGGAGTCAGGCAGCCGAGCGGGGTCCTTGGCGCTGGCGAGGATCCGTTTTGCTGTGGTCTTCACCCAGTCGTCGAGGTCGGTGGGGTCGGGCCACGCCTCAAGGGTTTCGGAGGCATGGACGGCAATCTGGGTGGCGGCTGGTTCGGGTTGCGAGCGTGCGGTGAGTCGATCGATGTCTTCGGGTCTGGCACTTGCCACGGTCCCTGACCGTCGCACGAGGATCGTGCCTGGAGGGAAGTTTCCGATCGCCCGGTACAGTGCATGGATCGGATCGCCATATTTTGGCGGGTCGATGATGACGACAAGCACGGTGACACCGTCGACCACGACATACTCAGGTGACCAGCCGATCCGGTGGCCGATGAACGACTGCACGCGTTCGGTCAGTCTTGCTGGATCGATCGCGTCTACACCATCGAGCTTGCCCGGTTCAACACCGATGAGCAGGTAGGCGTGGCCTTCGAACCGTTTCAGGGCATCCTTCGGCATCCGATTCGCGAAGCCGATGATCTGGCGTGCGACCTGATGGCCGATGACCTCAAGTCTCTCTAGATCGAGCGATGACTTCCACTCAACCGCGGTGTCCTCATCATGGTCGCTGGAAGCGTGAACGGCACGGACGAGCTCGATGAGTTCGGAGCTGTGCTGTGGGGCTCTTATCGGAGCGAATGCGATTGCCATGAACAGATCATAAGTACTCGTAGCCGGGTCATCGGATCGATGCCTCGCGCAGTGGACGACCGCGTGTCATCGGCTCTGCAGTAGACTCGCAGGCAGTCGAGGATTTCCTAGTCTGGTAACCGGAGATGGCGGACATAGGGAAGCCCGAAAATAGCGGAGCCAGTTGAATGGAGACGCTCGTGGTGAAGCCACCGCGCAAGCCCAAACGCCCCCGCCGGCCGCAAATAGATTCGAACTCGGCCGCCCCACCGGCCTTGAGCGAAGGCGCCGATGCCGACGCGTTGTGGATGAGTTTGCGGCAGGGCGCCCGCAATGTCGCAGGTGTGACCTGGCAGATCGCTGTCACCGCTCACCTGGCTATCGAGGCGCATGCTGGCGAGCGTGACTTCACCCGGATTGTGCCCGAGGGATACGAGGACATCGATTGCCTCACTTCCAGCGGCTCACGGGTCCTCTTGCAGGTCAAGGAGAAGGGCGCCGGAGCAGGCACCATGCCGGCCTCAGAAGTCGCCGATGTCCTGGCACACGCCGCCAAGGCCGGCAGGTACGTCGATGTGCGATCGATTGTGCTCGTCACCGATGGCGAGCTGGGGTCGGGCCTCTCCTTCACTGAATGGGATGAGACCCTGAGCACCCCCTCGACCGCGCGCGATGGGCTGATCGAACTGCTCATCAGCAGGGATATTGACCCTCAGCTCGCGAACCGGCTCGTGGCACAGACGCATCTTGTCCGTCTGCCATGGAACCTGCGAGCCTCAAGTGAGCTACTCCTGCGGACCAGTTCAGGGATCCATCCGTCGGTAGCGACCTTGGTTGTCAGCGAGCTCTATGCGCAACTTCATGCTGCCGCCGCCGAGCAGCGCTCCCGACCTCGGGCCAATGCCGTGGCTATTGCCCCTGGCGACATCGACACCTTGATCGAGCAGATTCAGTCGACCGTCGATGTCGCAGGACTCGACGCGGCGGTTGCTGCTGGAGTATGCGGATCGGCGGACTTCATTACCGACTCCGGTGTTCGGCCCGACCAGTTTTACCTCGGTGTGGATGGGGCCCCCGGCCACATTGCGGCCGACCTCGATGTTCTTCGTCCTCGCGAAATGACCCTTATGGTCGAAGCTGCCCAGGATCAACGGTGTGCGCTCGTGGTCGGGCCGTCCGGCTGCGGGAAGTCGGTTCTCCTTTGGCGTGCCGCGCGTGACGCGGTGCTTGGATCGCGGATAGTCCGGGTTCGGCGAGTCAGGAGCGACGAGGACGTGTCGCTCTTGATTCGCCATGTTCAGCTGGCGAGACCGACGGTGCAGTCGCCGGTCATCGTCGTCGCTGACAATCTTGGCCGACCGCACATGGAACACTGGCCCGACGTGGTGAGCGGGCTTCGAGAGCTGCCTGGAGTCATTCTGTTTGGCGCATGCCGCGCCGAGGATTTCCATCCACGACTGGCACGTGGTGCCGCGCAGATCGTCCGGCCCATGCTCGATGACCAGACCGCCCAGCGAATCGCACAACGATTGAATACGGCAGGACTGCCGTCGGCGATGGCTTCGGCCGAAGCCTTCCAGCGCTGCGAGGGACATCTGATGGAGTACCTTGCGCTGCTACTCAAAGGCCAGCGACTGCAGCTCATCCTGTCCGAACAGGCGGCTGGCCTCCGTGAACCAGGCCGCGAACTGCAACGCCGTGCAGCACGGTTGATCACGGGAGCTCACAGTCTCGGCTTCGCCCTCCCTGTCGAAACGATCAAGGCCGCGTTCGCGCCCAGCGTGTCAGCCGAGGATCTTAGCGACGCCCTCCGAGTCCTCCGAGGAGAGCATCTCATCGTCCTCGACGGAGACACCTGGCGTGGCCTTCACGAGCTGCGCTCTCGCACGCTCACCGAGCAGCTCCATGATGCACCGCCTCCCTCGTTCGGTGAAACGCTTGCTGAGGTGGCACGGATTGTGACCACCAGCGAAGCGAGTTGGCTACTGCGACGAACCGCGGAGCGCTTCCCGCGTTCGGCACCCTACGTAGCGGGCGCGCTCGCTGAGCACCTCCGCAGGTCGCCGAACCTGGATGCGGCGACGCTTGCCGAACTCCTCGAAGGCGCGGAGCGAGCCGACAATCTCATCTACGCCCGCGCCTGCCTGCGAGTATTCACCGCCGAGCTCCCGGAAGGCTGGTCGATTGATACCGCCGCTTCCTTTGCATATGCAATCAAGCGGCAAGGCACGCTTGCCGAGGCCAATGACGCCAATTCACGAGTCATCAGACTAGCCCTCAGCCCTCTCGTCCGAGCCATGCCGGAGCGATCTGAGGAGGTCCTGGTCGAACTGTCCTCGGCACTCAACGCCAACAACATCGCCGAACTGGCACAGAACGCTGGTCTGGTGGACGTGGTGCGGTTGCTCGAAGCACTCGCCGGCACTGTGCCCCTTGAGCAAACCCAGATCGAACAGGTGCACCGACACTTCTCGCTGCCCTCCAACCGTGCCGAGGCAGCATACTGGGCCCGCCTCACGGAAGCGCTTTTCCATCTGCTTCCCCGCGACACCGCAGCCACCGCACTCGGATCGATTGAGCATCGCGCCAACATAGTCGCAAAGGCGGAACGCTGGGCGTTCGCCATCGCGATGGAAGACGACGTTCCCCACGTTTCCATCCTCCAAGCCAGCGAGATTGAGACCATCAGTGACTCACTATCCTGGGAACCGGATGAGCATCCCAACGCAGATACGCTCGAAGCAATCGCCATAGCTCTATCCAACCGAATCGCCTCCGCCTGCCCAGACGCGCCCGCGGTAGGAGTACGCACCTACTCGCCGTCGGGCAGGCCATTCATGGCTGACGGCTACGAGCCCGCGCGGCGCCTGATTTCCTCAACGGTCAGGGCAGAACGCACCGGAGTTCGACGCAACGTCGGGTTCTGCGCCGCCCTGCGCCGGCTCGCCGCGGCCGAAACCTGGACCGAACTCCTGACCGAGGAAGCCCGCCTCGGTGCTGAACTTCTCGCACTTGCCGCTGAAGCGCCCTACCGCCTGAAGACCACCGACAACGTCCGCCGCCGCAGCGAATGGGCCACGAAGGTTGACGCAGTCCAGCGACAAGCGAACATGCTGCAACCCGAACCACCAGCCCTTGACGATGGCCTTCCCCTTCGCATGCGAAGGCAGACGCACGCGAAAGACAGCCAGATCCCACCGCGACGTCACTTGCGCACGCCACCGTTGCACTTGGCGCTATCGTCCGCGACACTCCGAGGTCGGCGCTGGCAAAAACTCTGAAGGACGCCGCCAACCGCTTGAGCAAGGCACGGCAGGTTGGTGCGCCGATACTCTCTGACCTCGGCGAACCGATTCCAGAGACGCTCATCGAGCGATTCACGCTCTTGTCTGTGCTGGCTGCGGCGTCCCTACGTGACCCATCTGAATTCAAGCGGTTGCGACTTGACGACGAGCGCGCCGTGCACGAATTCCTCGAGACATCTGAAAGTAGAGTGATCGATCGACAAACAGCGATCCTCGACGCAGTCTTCGTCGAGGTGCCGGAGCGGGAAATCCAGGTTCTTCATCTTCCAGAGCAGACTCGCTTTGGGATTGAAGACCTCGCCTTCCTCGTGACGATGCCTCTCGGCGCCTGGCATACCGCACTGGCGGCAGCTGAACGGTTTGATGACAGTTTGAGGAGGCAGCTTGAAGCGAATGTGATAGTCGCGCCGCGGGTGGGTGACGAGGTTAGTGTCGGAGGCATCCAGGTCGCACGCCTCGGACCGCAGCCGTACTTTCCGACTTCCCCCGGTGTTGCGCATGCTTACGCAACAGCTGCAGGATTGCAAGTGGCGGAGATGGGCGCCGGCCAGCCCGCGACGGCGGTCCTTGGCAAACTCGTGCACCTCTCATGGATGTCCGTTCTTCACCGGCGACGGGCCCAGCAGTGGGGCGAGGCGACACCCTCTGTGCGTGATGAACTTGAGGCCGTCCAGCGCAGCATCATCGAGGGACAGTGGCACCCAAGGAAGGAATCTGTGCTCACGATCCTGTTCGACCAGGTCGAACAGGAAATGGAGTCTGCAGATTTTCCCGAGGTGACGCTTGTAGGTGCTCTCGCTGACATCCAAACAGTCAGAATGGATGACCCCGACTCAGATGAAGCCCGACTACTACAGATGATCGGTGCACTCTGGTCCGATGCGCCTGGCGGGGAGCGGTAGGCGGAGGCTCCGCAGTCATGCTCCTCGATGCTCGCGGAGGATGCGTTTGATGGTGCTGAGGCCGACGCCGTAGGTGCGGGCGAGTTCGGCCTTGGTGATGCCGGTGGTCGCGTGCATGGCGGCGATGGCGACGCGTTGTTCGGGGGTGAGGCGGTTGGCGGTGGCTTGGGGTCGGTTGGAGGATCCGTGGACGAGGCGTTTGATGGAAGTGGGGCTGATGCCGTACTTCGCGGCAAGGATCTTCTGGGTGGTGCCGGCGTTGAAGGCGGCGATCAGTTCGGCCCGCTCGGTGGGGGAGAAGCGTGTGCGGAGCGCTCGTGGCGGCGCTGGCGGGTAGGCGACGTCGGGCTGGTCGTCGGGGGAGTCGGGGGTCACGGGCCCGGTTTCGGGGCCGCGGGCGGGCCACGGGCCTTGGAGGCGTTCGAGTAGGCCCGTGAGCTGGGGGTTCAGGTTCAAATAAGCACGACTTAGGGCGACCATGTGATCTCTCAAGAGATCGGAAACAGGTCGAACCTGCAAAGGTTCGGCCTGTTTTGCTATGCAGGTTTGATGGGGCCTTCGGGACGGCCGGTGGGGGTGACCGACCCTGTTTTGTCGATGGTGTCGGTGCAGACGCGACCCGGAGCGACAAAAGCGCTCGGGTCCGCGGTCGCGCGGTGGCGGCGGGGTTCGCGTCTTGGGTGTTCAGGATTCGGTGTGGCAGCGGCGTCGGAGTTCGTCGGCGATGCGGGGCACGGCGTAGGCGAGGAAGTCGCCGCTGCGGGCCTGGGTGAAGCGGTCGACGGCGGCGTTCAGGGCGGCTGCGGCGATCTCGAGCAGCTGGTCCTGGGGCAGGCCGCGCCCGGTGAACCGGTAGGCGATGTGGTGGAGCAGCGGCACGGCGGCGATGACGACCTCCTCGCGCACCAGACCTGCGCGCGGGTCCCCGTCCGCCAGGCCCTGGAGCTGGGCGAGCAGGGGAGTGAACTCATCGGCCCTGGTGGGGGTCGACGGAACCGGGAGGTGCTGGACGAGCATGATCTGGCCTCTCTTGAAGGCGGCGACGTCGTCGACGACGGCGATCCAGGAGGTGAACGAGACTCCTGGAATCGAGTGATATCGATGTATACCGTCGCTGGAGGGCCCGCAAACACGCGCACGGGGTCACCGTGATCACTCCGGCCCCGGCATCGGTGGCGCGCCTGATGTGCTCGCGTCCAGGGGGCTGTCGTTTCCGGTCGGCGGGCCGGTCCTGGGAGTGGCCGGCCCGCCGCGGGGTCAGGCTTCGAAGCCGCGGAACAGGAGCGACGCGAGCAGCAGGGCCAAGGCCAGGTTGAACACGGCGGCGCCGCCGAAGACGGCGATGGGCTTCCATCCGGCCTCGCGCAGGCGCGTGAGGCGGAATTCGAGGCCGATGGAGACGAAGGCGAGGATGAGGAACCAGGTGCGCAGGTCGTTGACCACGCCGATGGTGTCGGCTCCGGCGTCGCCGACCTGGTTGAGGTAGATCGTGGCGACGACCGAGGCGAGGATGAAGCCGAGGACGAACTTCGGGAAGCGCGTCCACAGTGTGCCGAGGCCGGGGCGGGCCGAGCCGGGTGTGCGCTCGACTCGGTACGTGAAGTACGCGGTGAGGGCGACGGCCACGAGTCCCATGAGGACGTTCTGGGTGCTCTTGACGACCGCGGCGATCTGGAGGGCCTCCTCGCCGACGAGCGCGCCGGCGGCGGCGACCGCGGCGGTGGTGTCGATGTTGCCGCCGATCCAGGCGCCCGCCACGGGGGTGGACAGGTTGAGGACGTCGGCGAGCCACGGCAGCAGGAAGATCGAGGGCAGGGCGAAGAGGATGACGAGGCTCGCGGTGTAGGCGAGCTGCTCGCGGCGGGCGCGCACGGCGCCCGCGGCGGTGATGGCGGCGGAGACGCCGCAGATCGAGACGGCCGAGGACAGGAGCGCTCGCAGCTTCTCGTCGAGGCCGAGGCGTCCGGCCAGCCACCACGTGAACAGGAAGACGGTGGGGACCACGATGAGCGCCTGGGCGATCGCGGGACCCGCGGCGCGGGCGATGACGGACAGGTTGATGGAGGCGCCGAGGAGCACGAGGCCGGTCTTGATGAAGAACTCGGTGCGGAAGCCGTCGGCGACCTTGTCGCGCAGGCCGGTCAGGGTGATGACGAGGCCGCCGAGGAGGCCGAGGACGATCGCGTAGACGGGGTACTCGACGGCGGCGGCGACCTCGGCGAAGGCGGTGCCGGCGGCCCATTCGGGGACGTGCTGTTCGAGGAAGCGGGTGACCGCGCCCAGGATGAGCACGATGAGCACGCCGAGAGCGATGAAGCCCCAGGGTGCGCGGGTGGCGGGGGCGGTGTCGGTGAGGGCGGCCGTCTCGGAGGTCGCGGGGGCGGCGGGCTCCGCGGCGGCCTGGGCGTCGGCGTTCTCGGTGGCCATTAGGGGATCACTCCTTCGGGGATGGCGCCGATCAGGACGAGGGCGAGGAGGGCGAGGCCGACGACGACCGCGGCCCAGTCCTCGTTGAACGCGCGCGGACGGGGTTCGTCGGGGTCGGGCGTTGCGGTGGCGGGGGCATCGCCGGAGGGGGACTCACTGCTCATGGGGCACTTCCTCTCTTAAAGCAGAGTTCTCCTATAGGAATAGTGCATTCACCGATGTGCGTCAATACCCTGGGGCCGTCCGTGCGTGTGGCCGTGGTGTCGGCGATGCTGGTGGCCTTCAGGGTTCGCGAGGGGGCCTGGGCGGCATGGGGAATGCCGGCATCTGCCTCGCGGCACGGGAGCCGCGCAAACTCGACGTCCGTCGCTTGACGGCCACGAGCGTCGTCTTTCCCGTCTTCGGCGCCTTAGGTGTCGAGACCGAGGGAGCGGGTCAGGTCGCGGAGTTCGGCCCGGTAGAGCCGTGCGGGGTCCTTGGCCTGGGATCGCAAGTGGCCGTAGACCTCTAGGGCGACCAGTCCGTGCATCCGGCCCCAGACTCGCAGGGCGAGCGCGACTGCGGCGGGCGGGAGGTTCGGGAACTTCTCCTTGACCAGGGCGGCCAGGCCGGGGTCGAAGTCGTCCCAGTCGTAGTCGTCCTCGGGTCCTCGGTTCGGGAGCGGCCAGGCTGCGGCGACGAGGCCGGTCAGTCCGGCGCAGGCCCGTGACGCGGCCTCGGGGGCGGCGCCGCCTTCGGGGGCACGGTAGCCGCGGACCGGGTCGCCGTAGACGAGCCGGAACCCGGCGGGGTGGTCGACCGCCCACGACCTGAACGCCTCGCCCCATGCGAGCAGCCGCGCGGCGGGCGCGCCGGCCGGGTGCGCGTCGCGCGCTGCCTCCGTCCGGTCCACCAGGGAGGTGTACATGTCGCGGGTGAGCGCGGTGATGAGGTCGTCGCGGGTCGCGTAGTAGCTGTACAGCGCTCCGGCCGTCATCCGCATCCGGCGGGCGATGGCCCGGAGCGCGATCGCGTCCGGCCCGCCCTCGGCCAGGAGCACCAGCGCGACCCGCTTGATCTCGGCCGTGGTGTCGAGCCGGAGTTGTTCGCGCCGCGTCGGAGTCGTGTTCGTCACGTTGACAGCATACCCCGTGCGGAAACTAAGCTCCGTATAGAAACTACACGGCGTTCAATATCTGATCGTCGTTGAATATCGTTACGAGAGCGAGAACGGAGACCCGCAATGCACATCGGAGTATTCGGCGCCACAGGCGCCATCGGAGGTCAGATCGTCCTCGAAGCGGTGGAGCGCGGACACCAGGTCACCGCCTTCACCAGCGACCCGGCCCGCCTCGGACGGGACGGTGCATCGGTGCGCTGGGCCGTCGCCGACGTCCTCGACCCGGTGAGCATCGCCGATGCCATCGGCGGACTCGACGTCGTCGTCCTGGCGATCAACGCTGGACGGGGCATCTCCGACACCATCGCCAACGCCGACGTCCTCCCCAGGGCCGCAACGGCAATGGTGAAAGCGCTCGAAACGCACCCGGCGGTCCGGCTCATCGTCATGGGCGGCGCCGGAAGCCTGGAAGTGGCCCCCGGCCTGATGGTCGTCGACGCTGAGGGCTTCGCGGCGGGCCTGCCGGAAGCGCTCGGCGTGCCCGTGGAGTACGTGAACGCCATCAGGGCCGGTGTCGAGGCGCTGGCGGTCTACCGCACTTCGAACCGGCGGTGGACCTACATCAGCCCGTCGGCCGGCCTCATCCGGCCGGGAGAGCGGACCGGCCGCTTCCGCGTCGGCGGCGACCGGCTCCTGGTGCGTGAGGACGGCAGCAGTGACATCAGCCTCGAGGACTTGGCGATGGCCGCGGTCGACGAAGCCGAGACCGCGCGGCACGTCCAGCGCCGGTTCACTGTGGGCTACTGACCCGAACACTCCGGACCCGCGCGGACGGATTCGGTGGTGCTCGTCAGCGGGCATCGATTCGATGGCCGCTGACGTCTCGGGTTCGGAATATGCGCGCCGGCGACCGCGGGTGCGAAGACCGGACTACCGTGCCGTCTCGACTGCGGGCCGGGTGACGAGCCGGCCTTTCATGAGCCATTCCGGGCCCTGGGCGTAGGCGGTGGCCTCGGCGAAGAACGCCGCGAAGTGGGGGCCCGCGGCGTGGGCGTTGAGGGCGTCGAGGTCCCGATAGACCTCGTTGAGGTAGAAGCGGTTCGGGTCGGTTTCATCGGCGAGGACTTCGAAGCGGATGGAGCCGGGTTCGTCGGCGAGGGAGTCGCGGCCGGTCTTGAGCGCGGCTGCGACGAAGTCGTCGCGCCGGTCGGGCTCGACGGTGAAGGCGACGAGGAACTGGTACATGGCGGTGCCTTTCGCTCGAACTGGAAATCACTAGTTCAGTGACTGAACTGGTCCAGCGTAGCACGGTAGTTCAATCACTGAACTGCGCGAGTATGCTGGTGCCATGACACTGCCCAGCACCTACCGGGACCGGAACTGCTCGATCGCCCGCGCGCTCGAGGTCGTCGGCGAGCGGTGGACGCTCCTGATCGTCCGCGACGCCTTTTACGGGGTGCGCCGGTACGGCGACTTCGCGGTGCAGCTCGGGGTACCGCGGGCGGTGCTGACCGACCGTCTCAAGACCCTCGTCGCGGAAGGCGTCATGGAGCGGGGCAAGGACGAGCAGGGCGCCTTGGAGTACCGCCTCACCGGCAAGGGCCGCGAGCTGTGGCCGGTGCTGCGGGCCCTCATGGGCTGGGGCGACGCCTTCTACTCACCCCAGGGGCCGCGGAGGTCGTTCCGGCACGCGGCCGACGGCGGGCTCGTCGACGCCGGCGGGCGCTGCGCGGCGTGCGGTCGCGACGTACCGGCGCCGGACCTCCTGGTCGAGCCCGGTCCGGGGTTCGACGCGGGCGCGCCCGCCGAGGATCCGGTCTCGGCGCTCATCGACACGCCGCGCCCGCTGCTCGAACCGATCTCCTGAGCGAGGCTCGCGGTTCAGGCCGCGGGCGCGGGGCCGAAGACGACCGAGGCGTTGTGGCCGCCGAAGCCGAAGCTGTTGGAGATCACCGGGCCCGGGGTCCAGTCTCGCGGCGCGGTGACGATGTCGGCTTCGATGCCCTCGCCGGCGCGTTCGTGGCCGATCGTCGGCGGGAGGGTGCGGCCGGCGATGGTCAGAGCGACCGCGACGGCCTCGATGCCGCCCGCGGCGCCGAAGGAGTGCCCGGTGACGCCCTTGATGCTGGTGACCGGGGGCCGGTGCGCACCGAACAGCGCCGCCAGGGCCTGTGCTTCGGCGAGGTCGCCGGCCGGGGTCGAGGTGCCGTGGGCGTTGACGTGGGCGATGTCCCCGGGACGCAGGTCGGCGTCGTCGAGCGCTTCGGTCATGCAGCGCAGCGCGCCTGCCCCGTGCGGGGCCGGTGAGGTGATGTGGTGGGCGTCCGAGGACGAGCCCGCGCCGAGCACGGTCATGTAGACGCGGGCGCCGCGATCGAGCGCGGCCGCCAGCGGTTCGAGCACGAGGACGCCGGCGCTCTCGGAGGCGGCGAGCCCGTCGCGGCCGGTGTCGAAGGGCCGCGAGACGCCGGTCGGGCTGAGCGCGCGCATGTTGCGGAACCCGGCGATGCAGGTGGGGGTGAGGCTGTGGTCGGCGCCGCCGGTGACCACCAGGTCGGCGCGGCCTTCGGCGATGAGGCGGGCGCCGGCGGCGATCGCGTCGGTCGCGGAGGCGCATGCGGTCGTGATCGTCTGCGCGCTCCCGCGCAGGCCGTACCGCAGGCTCAAGGCCGCGGCGGGGGCGTTGGGCATGGTCATCGGCACGGTGAACGGAGAGACCAGGCGGTTCCCGCGCCGCTCGCGCACTCCCATCTGCGCCTCGAGGGTCGCCACGCCGCCGATGCCGGTGCCGAGGCTGACGGCGGTCCGTTCGGGATCGATCCCGGCCAGGAGCGCCGTACCGTCCGGGGTCGCGGGGCCGGCGTCGGGGTGCGCGAGCAGGCCCGCGTCCCGCAGCGCCTCGTCGGCGGCGGCAACGGCCATCTGCGAGACCCGGTCCAGGCGCTTGGCGTCCTTGAAGCCGAGCCACATGGACGGATCGAAGCCCTCGACCGACCGGACCGGCCGGTGCCGGGGGACCGCGAACAAGGCATCCCAGAACGCCCGGGCACCGATGCCGCCCGGTGCGAGGGCACCGATCCCGGTCACGGCGACGACGTGGTCGACCGTTCGCTGCTTCATGACGCTCCCCTTGGCCGAGCCGCAACCGACAAACAGAGTTCGATTATCGAACTCACTTGGAACTGTAGTGCCCGTGCGGCTCGGCGTCCACTGCGGGGCGGTCTACTCGCCCCCGGCGGGCCGGGCGTACTCCTCGCCCCACGACCGCAAGGCCCGCAGCACCGGGGTCAGCGCCAGCCCGGCCTCGGTGAGCAGGTACTCGAACCGAGGCGGGTGCTCGGAGTACGGACGCCGCTCGATGACGCCGGCGGCCTCGAGCTTCTTCAACCGCGCCGCGAGGATCTGCCTGGGCGCCCCGGTCCGCTCCTGGAAGTCGTTGAACCGCCGCGTCCCGTAACTGATCTCCCTGATCACCAGCAGCGACCAGCGGTCACCGATCACCTCGAGCGCGTCCGCGATCGCACACTCGCGCACCCCGGAATCACTCACCACCGCATCAGGCTCCACCCCACCAGCGTAAGCCGACGAACCAGCCCCGCGGCAAGTGCAGAGCCGCCATGACCGCTGCACGACTGGCTCCGCGGCGATCGGACACGGCCCCGCCTCTCGTGGCGGGGCGAGGCCGGTCGGGTTCCTCAGGCGCGGAAGTGGTCGGTGTGCTCGGCCGCCCATTGGGCGAAGGTGCGGGCCGGGTGCTTGGTGACGGCTTCGACGGTGTCGTGGACGTCGCCGGCCTGCGCGGGCGGGTTCGTCGCGAGCTGGATGCCGAACTCGACGTAGTCCTGCGGATAGCCGAACGCGCGCAGGCGCTCGCGCTCCTGGTCCTCGGTCAAGTGCACGTAGGCGATGTCGCGGCCGAGCGCTTCGGCGAGCAGGCGCACCCGATCCTGCGGGGTGAGCGCTTCGGGCCCGGTCAGGTGGTAGGTCCTACCCGCGTGCCCGTCCTCGGTCAGCGCCGTGGCGGCGACCGCGGCGATGTCCGCCTCGTGCACGACCGCGCTCGCGAACGTCGCCAGGGTGCTCACGGTGCCGCTGTCTTTGACCTCCGGGGCCCATTCGAGCGCGCCGGACATGAACTCGACGGGTGCGAGCAGCGTCCACCCGATCGCGGAGGCCCGCAACGCCGCCTCGACCGAGGTCGGTGCCCACCCGCTGAGCACCGACACCCGCCCCACTCCCGACTCGGCGGCCAGGGCGACGAGCTCGTGCCCGTTGGACAGGTCCGCGCCGTCGTCGCCGCCGAAGGTGATCAGATGCGCGGCCGTCGCGCCCGCGAATGCCGCGCGCAGGCTCGCGGCATCGGTCAGGTCGCCCTCGACGACCTCCACGTCCGGTGCGAACCGGGCCCGCGAGGCGTCGCGTGTCAGCGCCCGCACCCGGTGCCCCGCACCGGACAGCTGCTCCACGAGATGGCGTCCGACCGTGCCGGTCGCCCCGGTGACGAGAATGGTCATGATGCTCCTTGCGTCGACGGAAACCGGTCCGGTAGGGCCGGTCCGGCCAGCGTAGAAGCGAACCAGGACCGTTCCTGTCCTCGTTGTACGGCAGAATCGGATCATGTCCGACTCGACCGGCCGCGCGCTCGCGCTGCTGAACCTGCTCCAGGCCCACCGGCACTGGTCCGCGCCCGAACTGTCCGGGCGCCTGGGCGTCACGGTCAGGACCGTGCGCCGCGACGTCGAGCGCCTGCGCGACCTCGGCTACCGCATCGACTCCACTACAGGCGCCCACGGCGGCTACCGCCTCGAAGCGGGCGCGTCGATGCCGCCGCTGCTGCTGTCCGATGAGGAGGCCGTCACCATCGCCGTCGGCCTGCGCCTGGTCGCCGCCGGGCGCCTGCGGCGCGGCGCCGAGTCCGCGCTGTCGGTCCTGGCCAAGCTCGAACAGGTCCTCCCTCCTCGACTGCGCCGCCGCGTGAGCGCCCTCGCCCCCGCGCTGCGGCACTCGCCGGGGACCGGCGGGGTCGCCACCGAGGTGCTCACCGACCTTGCGCTGGCATGCCGCGACCGCGAACGCGTACGCCTGGCGTACACGCCTGCGGGAGGTGAGAGGCAGGAGCGGCGCGTCGAGCCGCACGCGCTCGTCCCGGCCGCCGGGCACTGGTACCTGGTGTGCTGGGACCTCCATCGCGCCGACTGGCGGACCTTCCGCGTCGACCGCGTGGGGGAGGTCGAGCACCTGCGTGTCGGCTTCGCGCCCCGGGAGCTGCCGCCCGAGCGGGTCGACGCGCTCGTCACCGTCTCCCGCACTTGGGGCCCGCGCTCCCGGGACGCGGTCGCGGTCGTCGACATGCCGCTCGCCGAGTTCACCGCGGAGTTCGGTGAGTGGGCCCAGGGTGCGCAGGCCGACGGCCCCGAGCGCACGCGCTGGCCGGTCGGCGGCGAAAGCGCTCGCGACATCGCCTACGGCCTGTCCTGGCTCCCGGCCGGTACCTCATACCGGGTCGAGATCGCCGAGGGCGACCGCGCCGAGCTCCGGGAGTCGCTGCAGCGCATGCTCGCGGCACTGGACCGGTGACCCGAGGGGGTGACGGTCCAGTGCCGCGAGCCGGTCGTCAGGCGGTACGCGGGTCGGTGAGGCCGCGCATCGCCTCGTTCAGGCTGGTGTTGATGTACTCCAGTTCGGGCGTGGTGAAGCTGCTCCAGTCCGCGGCCTCATCGCCGTCGGCCTGCCACTCGCCCTCGCCCGCCGCGTCGGCCGACCAGTCCTGTACGGCCTCGGGTGCGTGCTGGTAGACCCACCACAGGTTCGCCGCGGGGTCCTGGAACCGGGCGAGGGTGTCGCCGAAGAAGTCGGTCGGCCGGGTGAGCACGCGCCCGCCGAGCTTCTCGGCGCGGTCGAGCACCGCCGCGACGTCGTCGACGTAGATGCGGGTGAGCGCGGGCGTGAACGGCCAGTCGGGCTTGCGGTCGGCCACGGTGAGCAGCGAGTCGCCGATGCGCAGCTCGGCGTGGAGGATGAGCCCGTCGGTGTCCAGGGTGCGGGCCTCGGGGACGTCCTCGGCCCCGAACACCTCGATCAGGAACGCGATCAGCGCGGCGGCGCCCTCGGCCACGATGAACGGGTTCACCGTGTTCGAGCCGGCCGGGACAGGAGGCGTTGCGGTCATTGCTGGTCCTTTCTCACGGAACATGACACCGCGATGATCATGCCGAACCAGGACCGATTCCGTCCGCGTTCAACGATTTACGCCGACCCGGGCGGTGGCCAGAGCGCCTTGGCGAGTGCCAGGGTCTCGGAGAAGAGGACCGGCCCGCGGACCGCCGCGCCGATCGCGCGGATGCCGGCCCTTGAGACCGACCCGCCTCGTGGCCGACCTGCGCCGACGGCGGCGATCCCGTGGAGCTCGAGCCGGGTCGCGAACCGAGGGTTCGCAGCCCACGCTTGATGTAACCATGGTTTCATGCAACCATGGTTACATGAGTGTTGGCGAGTCTTCATCGGGCGAGTGGGTGCTGCTGTCGTACCGGATGCCGCGGGAGCCGTCGAGTCCGCGGATCGCGTTGTGGCGCAAGCTCAAGCGGCTCGGGGTCGCGCAGATCTCCGATGGGCTGGTCGCGTTGCCGGCCGATGCCAGGACCCGGGAGCATCTGGAGTGGATCGCCGACGAAGCCGTCCAAGGCGGCGGGTCGGCGGCGATCTGGATCGCCCGGCCCGCCGCGGCCGCGCAGGAGCGCGAGCTCGCCTCAGGCATGGCCGAGGCCCGGGCCGCGGAGTACCGAGCGGTCCTCGGGGCGGCCGCGGCCGCCGTCGAGCTGCCCGAGGCCGAGCGGGCCGCCGTGGCGCGGCGGCTGCGGTCCGAACTCCGGCGCATCAACCGCCGCGACTACTTCCCGCCGTCCGAGCGCGAGCAGGCGCGCCTCGCGGTCGCCGGCCTCCAGGACACCAGCGCGGCCGAGGCGGTGGAGTCGTGAAGTGGGCGACGCGCGCGGGCATTCACATCGACCGGGCCGCGTGCATCTGGCTCATCCGCCGGGCCGTCGACCCCGACGCCGAGTTCGTGTTCGTCGCCGACCCCGCCGACGTCCCCGAGGAGGCGACGCCGTTCGACATGCGCGGCGTCGACCTGGGCCACCAGGGCGGCGACTGCACGTTCGAGACCATCCTGCGCCGCTACGAGTTGACCGACCCGGTGCTGTGGCGCCTCGCCCAGACCGTCCACGAAGCCGACCTCGACGACGAGCGGTTCGACGTCCCGGAAGCCCACGGCATCGACATCGCCTTGCGCGCCCTGTCCATGGTCGGCGACGACGAGCAGACCGTCGCCCTCACCGCTCCCCTGTTCGACGGCCTCTACGAGTACTACCGGCGCGCCACCCTCCTCGGCCGCGAACCCGCCTGAGACGCGAAGGACCCCTTGCCCATGAGCACCGAAGCCGACCGCACCGGCCCCGCCGCCGTACCGGACCCGCCCGTCGTCCCAGGCGACGCCGTCCCGTTCCGGACCGCACTCCGCGCCTGGTTCCTGATCTCGCTCCAGACCTTCGGCGGCCCGGCCGGGCAGATCGCCGTCATGCAGCGCACCCTCGTCGACGAGCGCCGCTGGATCGGCCAGCAGCGGTTCCTCCACGCCCTCAACTACTGCATGCTCCTGCCCGGCCCCGAAGCCCAGCAGCTCGCCATCTACGTCGGCTGGCTCCTCAACGGCGTTCGGGGCGGCTTGGCTGCCGGCATCCTGTTCGTCATCCCCGGCATGCTCGCTCTGCTCATCCTCTCGATCGTCTACGTCGCCTTCGGCGACACCACGATCGTCACCGCCCTCTTCGCCGGGCTCGCGCCCGCCGTGGTCGCGATCGTCGCCCAAGCCGTCCACCGCGTCGGCACGCGCGCCCTGTCCCACCCGCTGCTGATCGCACTCGCAGCGACCGCCTTCATCGCGTTGGCGCTGTTCGGTATCCCGTTCCCGATCGTCATCGCCGCGGCCGCTCTCGCCGGATGGGCGATCGGGCGCTGGAAGCCCGGCGTGCTGAAGCACGGCGGCCACGGCAAGGCCGACGACGGCCCGGCCCCGCTCATCGCCGATGACGTCCTCCACCACGACGCCCCCAGCGCCAAGCGCGCGATCCGCATCATCGCCGTCGGCCTGATCCTCTGGGCCGCACCGGTGATCGCGGTCGCACTGTGGACGGGCACCGGCTCGGTGTTCACCGCCCAGGGGCTGTTCTTCTCCGGCACCGCCGTGGTCACCTTCGGCGGCGCCTACGCCGTCCTCGCCTACGTCGCCCAACGGGCCGTCGAGCACTACGCGTGGCTCTCGGCCACCGACATGGTCAAAGGCATGGCCCTGGCCGAGACCACGCCGGGGCCGCTCATCATGGTCGTCCAGTTCGTCGCCTTCCTCGGCGCCTACCACCATCCCGGCGATCTCAACCCCTGGGCCGCAGGCGTCCTCGGCGCACTCCTCACCACGTGGGTGACGTTCGTGCCCTGCTTCCTGTTCATCTTCCTCGGCGCCCCCTACATCGAGCGACTCCGCGACAACCGGAAGCTCTCGGCGGCCCTCACCGGCATCACCGCCGCCGTGGTCGGCGTCATCGCGAACCTCGCCCTCTTCTTCGCCCTCAACACCCTCTTCACCGACAGCCGGGACGTCGACGCCGGACCGCTCCACTTCACCCTCCCCGAACTCGCCTCCCTCCAGCCCGTCGCGCTCACGATCACCGTCGTCGCCCTGGTCCTGGTGTTCGTCCTGAAGTGGCCGGTCCTGCGCGTGCTCGGCGTCTGCGCCGGCCTGGGACTCGCCGCCGGGCTCGGGGGTCTGCCCGTCTCCTGATCCTGAAGGCCCGCGAGTACCAGAAGCGGCTCGGAACCCGCTCGAAGGCGCGTGGGAGCCGCATCATTGAGCGATCTTTGAGTTGGGACTGAGGCCGCATTCAGTCACCGGTGCCACGATCAGGTCATGCACCAGTCCAGCGCCCTGCCGAACCGGCACGATCCTGCCGCCACGAGCGAGTCGTCACCTCCGTCGCGCGACCCGAACCGCGCGAGGGAGGGACGATGACCGACGCCAACTCCGGCTCCGCGGCCGCCGTCACCGGGATGTACGGAGGTGCGGATCAGGCCGCCGCGAAGTCGCGGATCCTCGTCGTCGACGACGAGGAGAACATCGGGGCGCTCCTGTCGGCGACCCTGCGCCTGACCGGTTTCGACGTCGTGGTCGCCACCGACGCCGCCGAGTGCTTCCGTGCCGCCGAGTCGTTTCGCCCCGACCTGGTCGTCCTCGACGTGATGCTGCCGGACCTGGACGGCTTCGAGGTCGCCAAGCGGCTCCACGCGGACCTCCCGGAGCTGCCGGTCCTGTTCCTCACCGCCCGCCACTCGGTGCGCGACCGGGTCGCCGGACTGACCGTCGGCGCCGACGACTACGTCACCAAGCCGTTCGACCTCGAAGAGGTCATCCTCCGGGTCCAGGCGATCCTGCGGCGTTCGAAGATCGCCGTGCCGCGGGACGAGCAGGTGCTGCGGTACGCCGATCTCGAACTCGACGAGGCACTGCACGAAGTGCGCCGGGCGAAGCGGCCCGTCCAGCTCTCGCCGACGGAGTTCCGCCTGCTCCACTACCTGATGGTCAACGCGGGGAAGGTCGTCAGCAAGGACCAGATCCTCGACCGCGTCTGGGGTTACGACTTCGGCGGCAACGGGCGCATCGTCGAGTCCTACGTGTACTACCTGCGCAGGAAGATCGACGCGGGCGGAGCGCCGCTCATCCAGACGATCCGCGGCTTCGGCTACGCGCTGCGGCTCCCGCGGTGAGGAAGCCGCCGCTTCCCCGGCGCTGGCGGTTCTGGACGATCCGCTCCCGCATGACCGTCACGATCGTCGGCATCTGCGGGCTGGCGCTCGCACTCGCCATGCTGACGGCCACCGCGCTCCTGCAGAACGTCCTGACCCAGCGCATCGACGACCAGCTCCGGGGAGCGGCGGAGCTCAGCGGCGAGATGCCCTTGCCGCGCACGCCGCCGGACGAGTCCTTCCCGCTGAGCGCGAGAGCGGCCGACATGCCCGACAACCCGCGCGTCTACGCGTACGACGCCGCGGGGGAGTACCAGTACGCGATCGGCGAGGCCCGGACCGAGTCGGAGCCCGCCGCCCTGACCGACCTCGGTGACCTGGCGGAGCGAGCGGCGTCTGGCGAGTCGCGCACCGTGACCGACGACGACGGGCACGCGTGGCGGGTCCTGGTGGTCACCGCTCCGGACGACAGCGGCTTCGCCGTCCTCGCGCTCTCCGCCGACCAGGTCGAGGCCGCCACCGAGAGCCTGCTGCTCATCGGCGGCGCCGTCACGCTCGCCATCCTCGGACTCCTCGCCTGCGGCGCCTTCTGGGTGGTCAGAGCCGGCCTGCGCCCCCTGGACCGCATGGAGTCCACGGCCGCGGCGATCGCCGACGGGCGGCTCGCCGAGCGGGTGGCCGACTGCGACCCGCACACCGAGACCGGCCGGCTGGGCCTGGCGCTGAACACCATGCTCACCCGCATCCAGTCCGCGCTCGACGCCAGCACCGCGTCCGAGGGGCGCCTGCGCCAGTTCCTCGCCGACGCCTCGCACGAACTGCGCACACCGCTGACGTCCATCAAGGGCTTCGCGCAGCTGTACCACCGCGGCGGGGTGCCGATCGGCCCCGTCCTGGACGAGACCATCGGCAGGATCGAAGCCGAGGCCCGCCGCATGGGGCTGCTGCTGGACGACCTCATGCTCCTGGCGGCCCTCGACCGCGAACGGCCGCTCCAGTTCGGACAGGTCGACCTGCTCGGCATCGCGGCCGACGTCATCGGCGCCGCGCATCTGCGCGAACCGGACCGGTTCATCGCCCTCGAGCCGCTCATCGGCGGTGACGACGAGTTCCTCGACGCGGTCGAGCTTCAAGGCGACGAGCCCCGGTTGCGCCAGGTCGTCACCAACCTCGTTGCGAACGCGTTGCGGCACACGCCTTCTGGAAGCGACATCACCGTCCGGATCGGCCGCGGACCCGAGCCGGATACGCCGTGGCTCGCGCAGATCGGGGATTCCCCGTCCTTCCCCGCCGCCGTCATCGAAGTGGCCGACACCGGACCGGGTGTCGCGCCCGAGCACGCGGAGGCGATCTTCGAGCGACTCTTCCGCCTCGACCAGGGCCGTGCACGGCGCCGCGGTACCGACGAAGGCGGCTCCGGCCTCGGCCTGTCCATTGTGGTGGCGATCGTGACCGCCCACGGCGGTTGCGTGCGGTTGTCGGCCACTCCGGGCGGCGGCGCCACGTTCCAAGTGCTGCTGCCCGATTCGTCAGCGGCCCGTGACCTCGCGCCGCACGTGTGAGGCACGCGATCGCGTGGGCGGTGCCGAGGCCGGCACCGCCCACGCGGCCTTCGGTCATTCACCCGTGGCGGAGGCGCTGAGCTCCCCTTCCAGGAACTCGGTGCGCTCCTGAATGACCGCCCGCAGCGCCTCGGCGTCCTCCCCGACGTCGCCGCCGTTGAGCTCGGCCGCCCGCTGCGCGGTCTCGAGCGCTTCGATCGCGGCGCCGGAGGCGTACAAGCGCTCGTACAGGTCGCGGTAGGCGGACATGTACTCGTCGCCGAACAACTCGATGAAGCGCGACTTGAAGTCCGAGGCTCCCGAACCCATGCCGAACCCGCCGCCGTCCATGCCCTCGGGCATCTCACCGCCGCCGGGGAACTCCATGCCTTCGGGCATCTCCATTCCTTCGGGCATCTCCATGCCCTCAGGGAATCCGCCTCCCTCGCCGTCACCGCCGCCGCCGAAACCGCCGATCGAGGCGGTCTCATCGGGCGCCAGGGTCGCGTTGTTCAACGTCAGGTCCAGGTCCCAGGTGATGACGCTGAGCAGGCCCGTGTCGAAGTCGTACCAGAGGTAGTAGTTGCTGCCGGCCCCGGCCATGTCGTCGCCGTTGGTGATCAGGTTCTGCAGAGCCGTGTAGTTTGCGAACGAGTCCACGTCCACCCACTGGCCCAGCTCGGTGGTGAAGGTCGCGTCGTCGGCGTCCTCAAGCCATTGCAGGAAGTCCACGATGTACTGCAGCTCATCGGATCCCTCCATGTTGACCTGCTTGAAGTCGTCCTCGTAGTCCTCAGGGTCGGTGCCCTGGTAGGACAGGTCGCCTCCGGCGCGCGCCTTGTAGAGCACCCCGGCCTCGGCCCCGTACTCCTCGGTGGCCCACGTGGTGTCCATGGCGTCGACGACCCGGCGGGTGACCGCCTCGGAGCCGTTGACCGACATGGTCGAGTACGTGTAGTCGTAGCTCGCCTCGCCGCTGTCGCCCACCATGCCGATCGCGGTGGCCTCGGCCAGGGACGACGAGCCCATGCCGGAGTCGACCCGGAAGGTGATCTGCTGGTTGCCCTGGTAGACCTGGCCGTCGATGAACTTGGAGAAGTCGACCAGCCACGGCAGGTTCTCGGGCTCGTCGAAGCTGAGCGAGGACATCCCGCCCATGCCGCCACCCCCGCCGGGGAACTCCATGCCGCCTTCGGGCATCTCACCCCCGCCGGGGAACTCCATGCCCTCCGGCATCTCCATTCCTTCAGGCATTTCCATGCCCTCGGGCATCTCCCTCCCGCCTTCGGCGCCGCCGGTGTCGATGCCGCCGCCGAGGCTCGCGAGTGTGGAGTTGCCCTTCAGGCGGATGCCGACGTCGCTGATGGTGGTGCCGTCGATGGTGATGTCGGCCTTGATCCACTCCTTCTCTCCCGAGTCCTGGAAGGTCGCCACCATGTCCTGGTAGTCGGCCTCGTCATACTCCAGCGAGATCTCATGGGCCGCCGAGGTGTCGAAGAGGTCGACGGTGCCCTCGACGTCCCAGTTCACCGTGAAGCCCTCGTTGTCGTCGGAGTAGGCCAGGGCCGAGACCCGGACCGTGCCGATGACGAGGGCGAGCGCGAGCACCAGTCCCACTGAGCCGGCGATGAGCCGCCAGTAGTGGCGCAGGCTCACCGGCAGGCGGTGGCGGAGTCTCCGGCCCTGGGCGCGCACGGCTACAGGTCCGTCTGGTCGTAGCCGGTCAGCACCGTCACCTGCTGGCCCTGGATGACCTCGCGCAGGGAGGCGAGCAGGTCGGCGGCGCTCGTGCCCTTCTTGAGCTTGACCGTGTAGGTCATCTCCGTCAGCGCACCGCCCCTGATCGTCTCGATGCTGACCTGCTCGTACTCGTCGGTGTGGCGGATGAGCACGTCGTCGATCTCGCCGGAGAGGTCCTCGTGCGCCGGGACCTGCGCCTTGACGACCTGGCGCTGCACGGCGTGGTGGAACCAGTTGAACCGGTGCATGATCAGCAGCGCCAGGCAGATGACGACGGTGGCGATGACCGCGAGGGTGTAGAACCTGGTGCCGCAGGCCATGCCCACGCCCATCACCAGGAAGATGTACCCGACGTCGCGGGTCTCCTTGAGCGCGTTGCGGAACCGGATGATCGACAGGGCGCCTACGAGCGCGAAGGCCCGGGCCACGTTCGAGCCGATGATGAGCATGATCATCGCGATGATGACGCCCATGACGATCATGGTCTGCACATAGGACTGGCTGTATGAGACGTTGCGGTGCGTCTTGCGGTACACGATGCCGATGACGCAGCTGAGCACGAACGACAACGACAGCGACAGTGCGATGTCCAGGTAGCTGAACTCGCCAGTGCTGTCGTTGAGGGTGTTCAGGAAATCCATTGAAGCGTTTCGCTTTCCGTTGACTGGGGCACGCCGGCCCCGGGGAGGACCACCGGTCCCGCCCGGCTGCGGGCGGTCCGGGGCGCTGACTAGTGGACGGGTGCGGCGACCGCGTTGTGCTCGGGTTTGGAGTGCACGTCGTGGTCCTCCTCGACCGGGACGTGGAACACCGAGCGGGGGGCGAGGCCGTGCGCCTCGACGCTCTGGCAGTACTTGGAGACCCGCACGACCTCCATGCCCAGGCGCGCGGCCGTGTCGGTGACCCAGTACGGGACCCGCTCGTTGGCCTTGACCTCCACGACCGCCTTCTGCGGCGGGATGATGAGGCGGTTCTCGACCTCGGCGCCGAGGTGGAAGTCGCGGTCGCGCCCGCGCACCCGGTGGTCGATCGTCACCCGCAGCCCCAGGTCCGCGTCGGAGCCCAGGTACGCCTCTCGGTTGTACGCGGTGATCGCGGTGGGACGCAGGCCGTGTCGATCGACCAGGCCCATGACCTCTTCGAGGAACGGCCGCTGCTCGGGGAGGTGGTCGATGAGGACGCCGTCGTTGCACAGGCGCCGGGCCAGCAGGTACGGCACCTTGACGCGCCGCTTCTGCGTGACCCGGTTGACGCGCTGCTTGATCTCCACGTAGACCGGGGATTCGTCGGTCAGCTCGTGGCGTTCACCGTAGTTGCGGATCCGCAGTTTGCGCCGGAAGTGGAGCCCTTCGATCTTCTCCCAGTAGTAGCGCAGGGATTGCGAATCGTAGTAGAGGCTGCAGACGGGATACCCGCCCTTGACCGAGTAGGGATCGGCCTCCATGCGCGCACGCAGCGCCTCTCGCAGCCGCGGGACGTCCTCATAGGAGAGCAGGTACTTGATCTCGAACCGGTTGAACGAGTGCAGCGCACTCGCGGTGCGCCGCAGATGGCCGGCGTCAGGTCCGTCGGCTTGACTCATGGTGCTCCTTCACGCTTGGGAACACCAGTAGTTAAGTTTCGGCAGGTTCAAGTGAACTCGCAGTGAACTCAAAATCACGTCAAAATATCGGTCGTACCGTGACCGGCCAGGGTCGGAGGAGCGTCGGATGCGGGGCTCAGGCGCTCGGCGTGTCCGGTTCTGTGCGCGGGCGGGTCTCGGCACCGGAGGCGCGGTGGTCGTCGATCGACTCGGCGATGGCGGTGAGCTCGTCGAGCTGGCGTTCGGTCAGCGCGTCGGTGAAGTGGCGTTCGACGGCGTCGCGGTGCGCCACGGCGGCCGTGCGCAGGAGGCTCGTGCCGGCGTCGGTGAAGACCACGTCGTCGCCCCGGCCGTCCAGGTCGCAGGGCTCGCGGCCGATGAGGCCGCGCCGCTGCATCCGGCCGAGCTGGCGCGACAGCCGACTGTGCGCCCACCCCATCCGGTCGGCCAGGGCGCTCACCCGGATGCACTGGTCCTCGGTGGACTCCATCGCCGCGAGCACCTCGTACTCGGGCAGGGAGAGGTCGCATTCGCGCTCGAGGTCGCGGGCGACCGCGGCGTCGAGGATCTGGCGCATCCGGCGATAGCGCGCCCAGGCGACCGAGGCTCGGCGCGGCCGGTCGGTGTCGGTCATCCTCCGAGCATAGGCCCGTTGTTGACATGTAACCAACATCGGGATACGGTCATCTTCGTTACACGTAACGAAGATTTCGAGAAGGGTCCGCAGCCATGTCCTCCGACGAGAAGCTCCTCACCGCCAACGGCGTCGAACTGTGCACCGAGACGTTCGGCGAGCCCGGCGACCCGGCCGTCCTGCTCATCCACGGCGCCGCCCACTCCATGGTCAACTGGCCCGAGGCGCTGTGCCGGCGCCTCGCCGACGGCCCGCGGTTCGTCATCCGCTACGACGGCCGCGACACCGGACGCTCCACCACGAGCGAGGCCGGCGCCCCCGCCTACACCCTCCGCGACCTGGTCGACGACGCTGCCGGCCTCATCGACGCACTCGGACTCGCGGCCGTGCACGTCGTCGGCATGTCCCAGGGCGCGGCCGTCGGGCAGCTCCTGGCACTCGATCACCCGCAGCGCGTCGCGACCCTCACCCTCGCCTCCGGCACCCCGGGCGGCCCCGGCCACCACCACCCGGACCTGCCGGCCCCGGCCCCCGAGATCCAGGCGCTGTTCGAAGCGGAGCCCGCACCGGTGGACTGGTCGGACCGCGCCGCCGCCGTCGACGCCATCGTCGAAGGCGAGCGCCCCTACGCCGCCCGGACCGCCCCGTTCGACGAGGCCGCGGTCCGCGAGTCGGCCGCGCTCACCTTCGACCGCGCCGCCGACCTCGCCGCGCAGATGACCAACCCGTTCCTGCTGGACGCCGGCGAGCCCTGGCGCGACCGGCTGCCTCACATCAGTGCACCGACCCTGGTGCTCCACGGGACCGAGGACCCCATGTTCCCCTTCGGCCACGGCGAGGCGCTGGCCGATGCGATCCCCGGCGCCCGCCTGCTCCCGATGGAGCGGACCGGCCACGAGATCGCCCCGCCGCGGGTCTGGGACGAGGTCGTCGCCGCCGTCCTCGCCCACACCGCCGACCGGACCGCCTGAGGCCGCGCCGCCCGGGCGCCTGTTCGACCGGCCCTTCCCGGCGAGCCAATGGAGACTGGTGAGCCAGAAGCGCTGCGAACTCGGCGCCATCGCCGTGGTTTACGACCGGGTCCGCCGAGCACCGGCAACAGGGCGCCTCCGGCGGAGGCGCCCCGTCCCGCAATGAGTACGCCCACCAGGCGCGGGTACCCGCCGGCCACAAGGCCCCGCGAGGGGCCGCAGGCGACGGAGGGGGACGGTGCGATGGGCAAGCCCGAGCAGCGGCAGGAGCCGCCCGGACGGACCGACGAGATGCGGCCGCGGCCGCGCGACGCGATGGAGGGCTACGAGGGCAGCGGCCTCCTCGCGGGCCGCAAGGCGCTCATCACCGGCGGGGACTCCGGTATCGGGCGGGCCGTCGCGGTCGCGTTCGCGAAGGAGGGCGCCGACGTGGCGATCGCGTACCTCTCCGAGGACGACGACGCCCGGCGCACGGCCGAGCTGGTCGAGGCCGAGGACCGCAAGTGCGCGCTGCTCCCGGGCGACCTCGGGTCGGCCGAGCAGTGCCAGAAGGCCGTCGACGGGACGGTCGAAGCGCTGGGCGGCATCGACCTGCTGGTCAACAACATCGCGACCCAGACCCCGGTCGAGCGGCCCGAGGAGATCACCGACGCGCAGTGGCTGCGGACCTTCGAGGTGAACGTGACCAGCTACTTCCGGGTGACCGCGGCGGCGCTCGCGCACCTGGGCGACGGCGACTCGATCGTCAACACCGCGTCGGTGAACGGCCTGCGCGGCAACAAGACCCTCATCGACTACTCCGCGACCAAGGGCGCGGTCATCGCCTGGACCTACTCGATGGCGCAGGCGCTCGCCGAGCGCGGCATCCGCGTCAACTGCGTCGCGCCCGGACCGGTGTGGACGCCGCTCATCCCCTCCACGCTCCCCGAGGAGCACGTGGCGAAGTTCGGCGAGCACACGCCGATGGGCCGGGCCGCCGATCCCGACGAGATCGCGCCCTCGTACGTGTTCTTCGCGTCGAACCGCCTGTCCTCGTTCTACAGCGGCGAAGTGCTCGCCCCGCTCGGCGGCGAGACCATGCCCGGATAGGGGCTGGTACGCGGGCTCAGCGGGTGATCGCGAGGACGAGTCGGCGCATGGCCATCAGCAGGGCGCCCTGCGTCTCGGTCTCGGGGCGGTCGTCGCAGTCGGGGTCGGCCCGGCGCTCCAGCACGTCCAGCGCCGCGGTCAGGTCGGTGCCGTCATCGCCCGGGTCGTCCTCGCGCGAGAGCAGCGCGGTGATGCGCCGCTCGGTGGCGTCGGCCGCGGCGTCGAGCACGTCAGCGCACGCGGGCCGGAATCCGGGGTCGAGCGAGAGGTCCGGCATCCGGTCGCTGCGGGTGTCCTCGACGAGGTCGGCGAGGGCGCGCGTGGCACGGGCGATCCGCCGGACGAGATCCAGCGCCTCCGCGTCGTCGGACACCGAATCCTGCACGCGGGCTTCGCCCTTGCGCGGATTGAGCCGCAGGCCGTCGCGAGCGTGCTGGAGCGCCTCCCCGGTCGCGGCGACGTCGTCTTCCAACCGTCGCGCTCGCGCCGACCAGTCCACGGCGCCGGCTTCGGTCTCGCGAAGCCGTGCGGCGAGGTCGCGCAGCAGTGCAGCCGCGTCCCTTGCGTTGCGGCGCGCGCGGGCCGCGACGGTCAGGACCCGGAACGGGGGCGCCAGCAGCAGGTTGACGCCCATCCCGACCCCTGCGCCCAGGACGGTCTCGGTGAGGCGGTACAGCACGAACGGTCCCTCCACGGTGTCGAGCGCGACCATGAACAGTGCGGTGAAGGGCACGTTGAGACCCTGGTCGTCCAGGCGCGGCCAGGTGCTCGCGAGAAAGGCCACAGGCACCGCTACAGCGAGCGCGAGCTCCTTGCCGGGCATGAGGGCGACCGCGGCGACCGCGATGAGGACGCCGAGGACCACGGCGGCGACCTGGCGCAGCCCGGTCAGCACCGACCAGTGCACCGTCGGGCGCACCATGCACAGCGCGACCCACGGTGCCAGGTAGGGCTGGGGGAGGTGCAGGACGTGCGCGGCGAGGAACCAGGCGAGCACGGCCGCGATCCCGGCCTTCAGCGCCTGGACCGCCGTCTCCTGGGCCCACGATCCGCGGCGGGGGACGTCGCGCGCGAAACCCCACGCCCCGCGCAGATCCCGCTCCAAGCCGCCGCGCACCGAAAACCGCACCATGGTCGGCTCGTACCCCGGCGGGCCCCGCTTCACCCATCCGCTCGCAGTCCGGCATCGAGTCCTGTCCGAATGATGCCGGCATTTCCGGGTAACGCATGCCCATGCATCACGAATTGAAGGCGCTCGCGCTCACCTGCACGCTCAAGCCCTCGCCCGCGCCGTCCAGCAGTGACCTGATCGCAAGCCAGGTCCTCGGCGAGCTGCGCGGCCACGGCGTCGGCGGCGACTCGATCCGGGTCGTCGACTTCGACGTCCGGCCCGGCGTCGAGACGGACATGGGCGACGGCGACCAGTGGCCGGCAATCCGCGCACGGGTCTTGGAGGCGGACATCCTGCTGCTGTCCACCCCGACCTGGCTCGGCCACCCCTCCAGCATCGCGCAGCGAGTGCTCGAACGCCTCGACGCCGAGCTCTCCGAGACCGACGACGAGGGCCGGCCGTCGATGTACGGGAAGGTCGCCGCGGTGGCCGTGGTCGGCAACGAGGACGGCGCGCACAAGATCGTCGCCGACTGCTTCCAGGCGCTCGACGACATCGGCTTCACCGTCCCGGCCCAGGGCTGCACCTACTGGAACTCCGAGGCGATGAAGCCCAAGGACTACAACGACCTCGACGAGATCCCCGAGGCCGTCGCCGCAACGAACAAGGCGCTCGCGGCCAACGCCGCCCACCTCGCCCGCGTCCTCAAGCACGACCCTTACCCGCCCCGGAAGTGACGTTTTCGGTGCGTTCGCCATGCCGGAGGAGACCTGGGAAGCGAGGATGAAGCGGTGATGCGTCGATGGGGCGGTTTGGCCTGCGCGCTGGCGGTCTGCGGTGGAGCGGTCGCCGGGTGCGGTGCAGGGCAGCGCGGGGACGCCGCCGCGGCCGCTGCGGAGGCGTTCGTGTCGGCGCTGCGGGAGGGCGACGGCGCGGCCGCCTGCGCGGCGCTCGCGACCGAGACCGCCCAGGGCCTGGCCGCGTCGGAAGGCGCGCCCTGCGAGGAGGCGATCGGCGCGCTCGGCCTGCCCGACGCGGCCCCGAGCGCGGTGGACGTGTGGAGCGACAGGGCGCAGGTGCGCACTCGCGACGACGTCCTGTTCCTCGCCGAATTCGAGGACGGCTGGAAGGTCGTGGCCGCCGGATGCCGCCCGCAGGGCGAGCGGCCCTACGAGTGCGAGGTGGGCGCGTGAAGCGCACGATGTTCACCGCGTACCTGGCGTTCACGCTCATCGGGCTCGCCTACCTCATCGTCGTCGGTCTGCTGCGGCTGTGAGGAGAGGAATGAAGCGAGCACTGCGCGACAACGGCCTGAGCATCGGCTTCGGGCTGCTGTTCCTCGCCGCCCTGATCGGTCAGGCGTTCGCCGGGCAGGCGGCCTACAACGACCGGCAGCTCGCCGACGCCGGTGCGCAGGTGACCTTGGTGCAGTACGTGACGTCGAGCGACTTCGCCGTGGACGTCGCCGAGAACTGGCAGTCGGAGTACCTCCAATTCTTCCTGTACGTGTTCGCCACGGTCTGGCTCGTGCAGCGCGGCTCACCCGAGTCGAAGCGGGTCGAGGAGACCGGAACCGAGCCCGATCGGGAGCAGAAGGTCGGGCGGTTCGCCACCGCGGACTCGCCCGCCTGGGCGCGGGCGGGCGGCTGGCGCACCGCCGTGTTCTCGCGATCCCTCGGCGCCGTCATGGGCGTCCTGTTCGGCCTGTCCTGGCTCGCGCAGTCGATCGCCGGCCGCAGCGCCAACAATGCCGAACGGCTCGCCCAGCTCCAAGACCCGCTCACGTGGCTCGGCTACGTCGGCAGCGCCGACTTCTGGAACCGCACCCTCCAGAACTGGCAGTCCGAGTTCCTGGCGATCGGCTCGATCGCCGTCATCAGCGTCTACCTGCGCCAGCGCGGCTCACCCGAGTCCAAGCCCGTGGGCGAGTCCCACGACACGACCGAGACCTCCGGGTGAGCGAGGAGCGCCCGCAGCCTCCACACCGGGACTGCGGGCGCTGCCGTGTACGCCGGTCAAGCGCCCGGCGAGGAGCGCCTCGCCCTCCTCGGCGCCCTTCCGGCCCGCGGCCTGCGCCCGTTGGAAGCACGCGGCCAGTGAGTGCGGAGGGCCGGGCCGGGTACTCGGTGGCCATGAACGCAACCCGTCACGATCTCGCCTCCTATTGGACGGCCACGGCGCCTGGCCCGGAGTACCCGCGCTTGCGATCCGACGCCGAGGCCGACGTGGCCGTCGTCGGCGGCGGGATCGCGGGCCTGTCCGCGGCCCGTGAGCTCGCGGTCGCGGGCCTGTCGGTGGTACTGGTGGAGGCCGTTCGGATCGCCGAGGGCGTCACCGGCAACACCACCGCGAAGCTCACCGCCCAGCACGGGTCGATCTACGCGCATCTGAAGGACGCCTTCGGTATCGACGCGGCCCGCGACTACGCCACGGCGCAGTCCGAGGCGATCGCGCGTGTCGCCGCCACGGCCGACGAACTCGGCGCCGACTGCGACTTCGAGATGCGCCCCGCATTCGCCTACGCCCAGTCCGATGAGGCCGTGGCAGGGCTCAAGGCGGAGGCCGAGGCCGCCCGTGAGGCCGGACTCGAGGCGTCCTTCACCACCGACACCGGGCTGCCGTTCGACGTGGCCGGTGCCGTCCGCGTCGAGTACCAGGCGCAGTTCCACCCGCGCCGCTACCTGCTCGCGCTGGCCGCGGACTTCATCGCCCGTGGCGGGCGGATCTTCGAGCACTCCCGTGTCGTGGACGTCGAGTCCGAAGGCGACCGCCAGCGGCTCACCGTCGAGTCCGGCGCCGCCGTCCTATGCCGCGAGGCCGTGATCGCCACGCACTTCCCGATCGTGAACCGCGTCCGCCTCTTCCCGCGCCTGACGCCGAAGCGCGAGTTCGTGGTGGCCGCGCCGATCCCCGCGGGGGCCGACCCGGGCGGCATGTACGTCACGACCGAGCAGGACACCCGCTCGGTCCGCACCGCCCCTTACGGCGCGGGGGAGCGGCTGCTGCTCGTCACCGGCGCCGCCTTCACCCCCGGCGACCCCGGCGCCGGAAGGCAACTGGGGAAGCTCGCCGCCTGGACCGCGAACCGCTTCGGCACCAGGGACATCGCGTACCGGTGGGCCGCCCAGGACAACACGACGCCCGACCGCGTCCCCTACATCGGGCGGATGCCCGGAGGCGACGGTCTGTACGTGGCCTGCGGGTTCGGCGGCTGGGGCATGACCAACGGCGTCGTCGCCGCACGGCTGATCACCGGTCTCGTCACGGACGCGCCGCCACCGTGGGCGGCCCTGTTCGACCCCGCGCGGTTCCATCCGGTCAAGGAGGCCGGCCCGATCGCCGCGAACTCCAAGACCGCCGTCAAGCACCTCGTCGGCGACCGCATCGGCCACGCGCCCGCGCACTCGCCCGACGAGCTCGAACCCGGGCAGGGCGCGGTGATCCGCGTCGAGGGGCGCCTGCGCGCGGTCTACCGCGACGACGACGGCGACCTCCACACCCGGTCGGCCACCTGCACCCACATGGGGTGCGTCGTCGGTTTCAACGATGCCGAGCGCACCTGGGAGTGCCCGTGCCACGGCTCCCGCTTCGACACCGACGGCACCGTCCTCCAAGGACCGGCGACCACCCCGCTCCGCGACGAATCGGTCTGACGCGCATGGCGACTCGATGGATCACGGCGTTCCTGGACCTTCCGGCGCCCCGAACCGGCCGAGGGCGAGCCGTACCCGTCGGGTCAATCGCGATCGCTCTGACCGGTGGTGAACCCGGTGACCTTGTGGGTGCCGTCGCACCAGGGCTTGATCGCTGATCCGCCGCAGCGGCAGAGCGCGACCGCGCGCCGGGGCTGGTCGATCGGGTTGCCGTCCTCGTCGATGAACGTCGCGGGCCCGCGGACGATGAGCGGACCGTCCGGGCACGCGGTGAAGGTCACGGGGTCGTCGTCGCGCATCATTCGCCTCCCCGTGTGCGGGCCCGCCTGAGGGTGGTCCGGCCGTTCTGCCAGGCGTCGAGGAAGCGGTCGCCGACCCATGCGTCCATGCGCAGGCAGGCGAGGGCACCGAAGAGGATGTCGTCGAGGAGGGCGGGCTCGTCCTCGGCGAGGGCGCCGGCGAGGTCGCGGGCCGCTATCTGCTCGTGGACGGCGTCGGCTTCGACGTGCTCGTCGAAGTAGGCGGTGACCTCGGGGCCGAAGCCGAGCCTGCGGAACCCGTCGCCATAGAGCCGGTTCGGCAGCGAGGAGGTCATCTCGAACGCCGCGAGGTGTCCGACGATCGCGCCCCGCAGCCGCCGGTTGAGGCCGAACATCGACATCATGTTCTGCGAGGCGAGCGTGAGGGCGGGGACGTCGTCCACGTAGGCGCCGTAGCGGTCGTCGAGTCCGGCGCCGCGCATCGTCCGCGCGAAGATGGCCGCGTGCACCCGCGCCGGATCGCCGCCGCCGTACTCGTCCGACTGGATCTCGACCAGCGCGGCCTTCGACCGGCCGGTCAGCCGCGGGATCGCCCACGAGTGCGGGTCGGCCTCGCGGAGGGTGTAGATGCTGCGCTGGATCAGGAACTCCCGCGCCTGTTCGAGTGACGCCCGCTTGGCGACGAACCGCGCCAGGCTCGGTCCCGGGCCGGGGGCGGTCGCGGTGAACAGCCAGGCCGCGACCGCTTCGCGCGATGCCCGCGGTGGGTCCGCGACGCTGACCGCTGATCGCATGTGCGCCTCGAACGCCTGCTCCAGCAGCCCGCGGGTGGCGATCAGGTCCGGGTGCCACTCCCATGAGGCGTCGATCCACCGCAGCGACCCGTAAGCCGATCCGTACAGCAGGAACAGCGACAACTGGAGGTCCTCGTCCTCGATCACACTTCCGCTCGACGCCAGCGCTTCCCTCGCCGCCTCGGGCAGATGCCCGATCGACTGCGAAGGAACCGGCCTCGGGCCCGGCCGCGACAGGATCGAGCAGAGGGCGTCGCTCAACGGGCCGCGCGACCGCACGGGTGCGACCGCGGCTCGGACCTGCTCAATGCCCGCTCGGTCGAGTGCTGTGTGGGCCTTCATCCTCGTCGCGTCCTCCGATTCCAGGCTTTCGGCAAGTTCAGTGGCCGAGTCCGGCCGCCGTGTCTCGTCCCAGGTACCCGGCGTGAGGGTCCGCAACCGTTCTCCGATTCGCACCCAGCGCAGTAGTGCAAGGACGCTCTGGGTCGGATCTGGCATGGTGTCTGAGTTTGGAAAAGCCCGGAACGGTCACCAGGGCGACTTCTGCGGGGATCGGGGTTACGGTGGGGGTATCGATGGAGCCGCTCGTTCGATGTGCAGGGTCTTCCTTGAGGTGAAGGACCCGGAGCAGGAAGAGAACGGTCCGAGTGGCCCACGCCGATGCCGGAGACGGCGGTCCTCAAACCGCCCGGGGCGCACGCTCACCGCAGAGGGGGGCACGGTCTGCCGGTCCCAGCCCGGGCGCACGCTCACCTGGTCGATCCGAGACCGGTCTCGTACCGGTCTGACGCGCCAGAGGACCGCGAGGCGGTGGCCTGCCATGGCACCCGAGCACGACGCACGTACCGAGCAATCCGTCCATCGACCGGCCCGCGCTCGCGACGAGTACGGCGAGTTCCGTCCGCTCTTCGAGCGGTTGGCCGCGATGCCCGAGTCCGATCCGGACCGGCAGACGGTCCGCGACCGGCTCATCTGCGGCCATCTGCCGCTGGCCGAGCACATCGCGTACCGATACTCGCGCAAGGGGATCGCGACCGACGACCTCATCCAGGTCGCCACGGTCGGCCTGATCCATGCCGTCGACCGCTTCGATCCGGCCTTCGGCAAGGAGTTCCTGGCCTACGCCGTGCCGACCATCATGGGTGAGGTGCGGCGCCATTTCCGCGACACCGCCTGGCCGATGCGCGTCCCGCGCCGGTTGCAGGAGTTGCGGATCGCGATCAACAACGCCACCGCCGACCTCGCCCAGACCCTCGGCCACCCCGCGACCGGGGCGGAACTGGCCGAGTATCTGGACGTGTCCGAGGCGGAGGTCGCCGAAGGGCTCGAAGCGCGCCAGGCGTTCCGTTCGGTGTCGTTGGACGAGCCCGCGCACACCGGCACCGGGGCGGGGGTGCTCGCCGAGACGCTGGGCGCTGAGGATCTGGCGCTGGGTCTGGTCGACGACATCGAGGCCCTGGCGCCGCTCCTGCAGCAGCTGCCCGAGCGGGAGCAGCGGATTCTGGCGCTGCGGTTCTTCGAGGAGCAGACCCAGGCGCAGATCGGCGAGGCGGTCGGCCTGTCGCAGATGCACGTCTCCCGCCTGCTCAAGCAGACCCTGGACGAACTGCGCGAACGCATGCTCACCGCAACGAAATAGGGCCGCCAAGCCGTTCCCGGCGCGCCTGATCGCCGCACGGAGCGCGGTGCGGCAATGCCCGTGCGGATACGCGCTGCCGCAACCGGGTACCCATCACTGACAGCGATACGTTGGAGCGAACCGGTTGTTCGCACCTGAGCGGCGGGGGATCTGGGCACCATGACCGAGAAGAAGCACAAGGGCGACGCGGCGACGATGCCGGAGGACATCTCGCGCCGCACCAGTCCGTTCGACAAGTTCGCGACCAAGGCGTCCGAGCTCGCCGCTCGCGCGCCGTTCTTCCTGTTCTGCCTGCTACTGGTACTGATCTGGGCGCCGTCGATCATCTGGCTGCCGATGGAGCTGTGGCAGCTGATCATCAACACGACGACCACGATCATCACGTTCCTCATGGTGGCGCTGCTGCAGAACACCGAGTCGCGAAACGATGCGGCCGTGCAGCACAAGCTCAACGCGCTCGCCGACGGCTTGGCCGATCTCATGCAGCACACCGCCAAGGAGGACCCGGACTCCCACGACCTGGATGACTGCCGCAAGCAGCTGCGCCGGGCCGTCGGGCTCGAAGACGACGAGAGCGCGTGAACCTCGTCGGCGACCGCTTCACGGCCTTGCGCCGCTCCCACTGACCTCGCACCAGGGCATTCGGCCCCGAGCGCAGAAGCAGAAGTGCGCCCGCAGCCTCCATATCGGGACTGCGGGCGCTGCCGTGCTCGCCGGTCAGGCGCTCAAGCGACGCGGCTTTCAGGCCGAGGGCTTGGCGAAGACGGCGCCGAGGAGCGCGGCCAGGCCCGCTTGGAAGGCGGTGCTGGCGGTCATGGCGGCGTCGTCGACGTAGTTGAGCGCGGCGGTGAAGGACCGGGTGCCGTCGGCGGAGCAGTACATGAGCCCGGCGTTGCCGGTGATGCCGCCGTTGTGGGTGATGACCTTGCCGTACTCGGTGTCCTGGACGAACACGCCCAGGCCGTACCCGACCTTGGCCTCGGGAGTGAACATCTCGGCGGTGAGGTCGGCGGGCAGGAGCTTGCCGCCGACCAGGCCGGTGATGAACGTCTGGAGGTCGGCGCTCGTGGAGATCATGTCGCCGCCGGTGGCGATCCAGGACGGGTTCTGGCGGGAGACGTCCACGATCTGCTCCTGGCCGTCCTCCTCGTACCGGTAGTAGGCGTGCAGGTGCGGCGAGGGGATCTCGGGGGAGTAGCCCGGGACCACGGTGTCCTTCAGGCCCAGGGGCGCCAGGACGGTGCGTTCGATCTCCTCGGCGAGGGTGCGGCCGGTGACGGCCTCGACGACGAGCCGGGCGATCACGTAGTTGGTGTTGGAGTAGCTCCAGTCCTCGCCGGGGGCGAAGCGGGGCTCGTTGGCGAGGGCGAGTTCGACGAGGGATTCGGGGGTGTGGTCGTCGAAGCGGGCCTCGACCCACGCCTGCCCCTGGCAGGTGATGCCGGGCTTGAAGGTGCCGTCCTCGAAGTACTCGCCGGTGAAGTTGAAGACGCCGCTGGTGTGCTGCAGGATCATGCGCACCGTGATGCGCTCGTCGAAGCCGAAGGCCGGGAGGTGGGTCGCGACGGGTTCGTCGAGCCCGATCCGGCCTTCGGCGACGAGCGCCAGGACCGCGACGGCAGTGAACGTCTTGGTGTTGCTGCCGATGCGGAAGTGCGCGCCGGGCGCGGGCGGCTCGGTGCCGTCGAGCTCGCCGGTGCCGGCCGTGCCGTACCAGTCGCCGTGCTCGTCGCTGACGCGCAGCTGCACGCCGGTGATGCCGGCGTCGACCATGTCCTGCAGGACCTGCTGGAGCTCGGGGCGGGTGGTGTCGGTGGTGGTGGTGTGGTTGCTCATGCCGCAAGAGTGGTCCGGCCCGCTGACACGGCGCTGACACCGACCTGACGTGCGAAGCGCGCAGCGGAGCCGGCGTCAAGGATTCGCGATCAGCCGACTCGGCGACATCGCCGCTCGTGCCGCGGCGCTGCTCCGAGCCGGCGCCCGCGTCGCCGACCTCCCCACCGGCCGAGGCGGCAAGCAGAGCCTGCAAGAACCGCGCGAACCGGAGTTCACCCCTCGGCGACGTCGAGGACGGTCTTGAGCCAGCCGTCCTCGCGGCGGTCGAAGGACTCGTAGGCGGCGATCGCGCTCGTGGGCGGCTCGTGCCGCGTGATGAACGCGGTCGGGTCGACCGTTCCGGTGTGGACCAGGTCGAGGAGGTCGGGGATGTACCTGCGGTGGTTGCAGTTCCCCATCTTGACCGTGAGGTTCTTGTTCATCGCGTCGCCGATCGGGAAGCTGCTGAACCCGGCCGGGTAGACGCCGATGACGCCGATGCTCCCGGCCTTGGCGACCGATTCGACGGCCCACTGGAGGGCGAGACTCGGTGCGTCCCCCGGCACCCACAGGTCCCCGTCGGGTTCGGCGCTTGGGGCGGCGGCGCGGACCTCCTGCGCGAACTGCTCTGCCTTCTCGGCGGCCTGCGCCGCGGCAGGCCCGGCCTCAGGCCGCTGGGCGTCGACGCCCACGGCCTCGATGACCCGGTCGACGCCGATGCCGCCGGTCAGATCCTTGACGGCCGCGACGGGGTCCTCGGCGTTGAAGTCGATCGTCTCGGCGTGCTGCTCGCGCGCCTTGTCCAGGCGGGAGCCGATGCCGTCCACGACGAGGATCCGCCCGGCGCCCTGCCGTTTCGCCGAGGCGATCGCGAACTGGCCCACGACTCCGGCGCCGAGCACCAGGACGGTGTCGCCGCGGCTCACCTCGGCGAGCTTCGCGCCGAACCAGGCGGTGGGGAAGATGTCCGAGAGCAGGATCGCCTGGTCGTCGGTGACGGCGTCGGGGATGGGGACCAGGCCGGTCATCGCGTACGGCACGCGCGCGTACTCGGCCTGGAGGCCGTCGACCGGCCCGGTCGACTCGGGGCCGCCGAAGAAGCACGTGCCCGCGGCTGGCCCGTTCGGGTTCGCGGTGTCGCACTGGGCGTAGTAGCCGGCGCGGCAGTACGAGCAGGTGCCGCAGCCCACGGTCGAGGGGATGACGACCCGGTCGCCGGGCCGCAGGCCGCGGACGGCGGCGCCGACCTCCTCGACGACGCCGACCGCCTCGTGGCCCAGGATCGTGCCCTCGACCATGCCGGGGAGCGTCCCGCGCACCATGTGCAGGTCGGTGCCGCAGATCGCGCTGCGGGTGATCCGCACGATCGCGTCGGTCGGCTCCTGGATCTTCGGATCGGGCACCTCGTCGAGCCGGATGTCCCCGACCCCGTGCCACACCACTGCCTTCATCGCGTCCCCTCACGCTCTGATCGCTCGCTGCCGTTCGCGCCGGGGCCTCGCCCGGCACGGCCGAATACCCGCGGCACCGCCGTTCATTCGCCGGGCGTAGCGCGACCCTGACTGAAATACCGTTCTTGAGCAGCATTCACCGTTTGATAGTGATTTCGGTGGGTAGGGTGCTGCGCGAGACCACGTGAAGGGGAACCGCAATGACCGACGAGTCCGCACGCGACCGCAAAGACCTCCAACTCGACCAGGACCGCATCGCCGACGGCGGCGAGGCGCTGACGACGCAGCAGGGGGTCCGCGTCCACCACACCGACGACTCGCTGAAGGCGGGCGGGCGCGGCCCGACCCTGATGGAGGACTTCCACGTCAGGGAGAAGATCACCCACTTCGACCACGAGCGCATCCCCGAACGCGTCGTCCACGCCCGCGGCGCCGGCGCCTACGGCGTCTTCCAGCCCTACGACGACTGGCTCGCCGAGTTCACGACCGCGTCGTTCTTGACCGACCCGGCCGAGACCACGCCGGTGTTCGTGCGCTTCTCCACCGTGGCCGGCTCGCGCGGCTCGGCCGACACACCCCGCGACGTGCGCGGATTCGCCGTGAAGTTCTACACCCGCGCGGGCAACTACGACCTGGTCGGCAACAACTTCCCGGTCTTCTTCATCCAGGACGGGGCCAAGTTCCCCGACTTCGTGCACGCGGTCAAACCCGAGCCGCGGAACGAGATCCCGCAGGCCGCCTCCGCCCACGACACCCTGTGGGACTTCGTGTCCCTCCAGCCCGAGACGCTGCACGCGATCATGTGGCTCATGTCTGACCGGGCACTGCCGCGCTCGTACCGGATGATGCAGGGCTTCGGCGTCCACACCTTCCGGCTGGTCGACGCGAACGGCCGCGGCACCTTCGTGAAGTTCCACTGGACCCCCGCGCTCGGCACGCACTCCCTGGTCTGGGACGAGGCCCAGAAGGTCTCCGGCGCCGACCCCGACTTCAACCGGCGCGACCTGTGGGACGCGATCGAGGCCGGCGACCATGCCGAATGGGAGCTGGGCGTGCAGCTGGTGCCCGAGGAGGACGAGTTCGCGTTCGACTTCGACCTCCTGGACGCCACCAAGCTCATCCCCGAGGAGCAGGTGCCCGTGCGCCCGGTCGGGAAGCTGGTCCTGAACCGCAACCCCGACAACTTCTTCGCCGAGACCGAGCAGATCGCCTTCCACACCGCGAACGTGGTGCCCGGCATCGACTTCACCAACGACCCGCTGCTCCAGGCCCGCAACTTCTCCTACCTCGACACCCAGCTCATCCGCCTCGGCGGCCCGAACTTCGCGCACCTGCCGGTGAACCGGCCCGTCGCCGAGGTCCACAACGACCAGCGCGACGGCTACGGCCAGCACCGCGTCCACACCTCCGGAACCTCCTACAACAAGAACACGATCTCCGGGAACGACCCGGCGCCCGGCGCCGAAGGCTCCTACCGCCACTACACCGAGAAAGTGGAGGGCGCCAAGATCAGGGAGCGCTCGGAGTCGTTCAAGGACTTCTACAGTCAGGCGACCCTGTTCTGGAACTCCATGAGCGAGGTCGAGGCCGAGCACATCGTCGCCGCGTTCCGCTTCGAGCTCGGCAAAGTGACCGACAAGGACATCCGCGCCCGCGTGGTCGACCAGCTCCGCTGGATCGACCTCGGACTCGCACAGCGCGTCGCCGAAGGCGTCGGCGTACCCGCGCCGGACCAGGGCGCCGACAACCACGGCCGCACCTCACCGGCCCTGTCGCAGCTGACCGCGCCCGTGCGCACCGTCGCCACCCGCAAGATCGCGGTGCTCGCCGCCGACGGCGTCGACGGCGCCGGGCTGACCAGCCTCGTCGCCGACCTGCGCCGCCGCGGCGCGGTGGCCGAGGTCGTCGGACTCGTCGACGGGGCCGTCAGGTCCTCGTCCGGCGAGGACGTCGAGGTCGACCGCGCCCTGCCCACGATGGCCTCGGTCCTGTACGACGCCGTCGCCGTCCCCGGAGGTGCCGACAGCGTGGCCGCGCTCGGCCGCGACGGGCGCGCGGTCCACTTCGTAGCCGAGGCGTACAAGCACGGGAAGGCGCTGGCGGCCTTCGGGACCGGCGCCGAGTTGCTGGAGACCGCGCGCATCGACGCCGAGGTCGCACAGGGGACCGAGCCGGTCGAGGACCACGGCGTCGTCACCACCGCCGCAGACGGCGGCGAACTGCCGGACGCGTTCCTCGACGCCTTCGCCGACGCGATCGCCGCACACCGCGCCTGGGACCGGCCAACTGGCGGTATCGCAGCCTGACCGGCCTCGACAGGATCGCCGCACGCTCGACCGACCTGGCAAGGCCCCGCGCAGCGCCGCGGAGCACGGGCGACGCGGCTTCGGCCCGCGCAGCTGTGCAGGCGCGGTGGCGGGTCACCGGCTGCGCGGGGCGCCCACCACCGGTGCCGCGGTGTCAGGCGTCGAGGGCGATGTCGGCGACCATGGGCAGCGTCGGAGTCTGGGAGCCGCCTGCGGGTTCTTCGGTCACGGCGATGACCTCGATGCCGCTCGTGTCCTCGATGAGCATGGTCACCGAGGAGTCGCCTGGGTTCATCACGCCTGCTGAGACCGGTGTCGTGCCCTCGACCGTCCACACCTGGTACGCGCGGTCTGCCGGTGTCGGGCAGGCCCGCGACCACGACCACCGCTTGATCGCGTTCGGCCGAGGCGATGACGGTGACGGTGCCGCCGCCCTGGGCGTCGGTGGAGGCGACCTCGGCGTCGGCAGCGGCCAGGACGGCCGCGATCGGATCGGGCTCGGTGGGGGGCCGTGCCCGACATGATCGACCAGGTCGCGATCACGCCGGCGAAGGCGGCTGCGACCGCGAGTGCGGCCGCGCCCGACGCCAGCCGCCAGCGGCCGTGCCGCGCCCGGCGGTGCGGTGAGGAAAGAGCGTCGTTGCGGCGCGCCGTGCGACGGGAGCGCCGGTCGGGCTCGGCGGCGCGGGAAGCGGGAGCTGCTTGGCGGGTGTGGCGGATCTCGGTGAGGACGCTGCCGCGCAGGCGCATCGGCGGGTCGGCGAGGGTCACGTCGGCCAAGCGCGCGGCGGCTTCACGAAGCTCCTCGGCCTCCTGCGCGCACGAGGCGCACGATTCGAAGTGGTCCTCGATGCGCTCACGCTCAGCGGCGTCGACGGCGTCGAGGGCCCAGGCGCCGATGAGGGCGTGCTCGTCGGTGCTCATCGGGCCACCTCCAGGCAGTCGCGCAGTTTCAGCAGGCCGTCTCTGATGCGGGACTTCACCGTCGGCACGGCGGTGTCGAGCAACGTCGCGACCTGGCCGTAGGTGTGGCCCCCGTAGTAGGCGAGCGTGACGGCCTGCCGCTGCAGCTCGGTGAGCGTCTTCAGACAGCGCCGGACCTGGCGGTGCTCAAGGCGGCCTTCGGCGGCCTCGGCGACCTGGTCGTACTCGATCTCCACCGACGCGGTGGCGACGCGGCGCTCGCGGTCGCCGGCGGCCTGGGCCGACCGGACCCGGTCGACGGCTTTGCGGTGGGCGATGGTGGTGATCCAGGCTCTGGCCGAGCCGCGGCATTCGTCGAAGCGGGTCGCGTTGCGCCACACCTCGACCAGGGCCTCCTGGGCGACCTCCTCGGCCTGCGCGGGGTCGCGGACGATGCGCAGGCACAGCCCGTACACACGCGGGGCGCAGCGGTCGTACAGCATCGCGAACGCCTCCTCATCGCCCAAGGCGGTGCGGTGCAGGAGGGTCTCGGGGGTGTCGGGGTCGATGCCCGACACCGCCGACAACTGCGGCCGGCTCTCCCTGCGATGGGTGTGGGCACCCTGCTCGGACATCAACGCTCCCCGTGATCGATCGGTCCAGTCCGAACCGATTCGGAGCCGATGCGGCCGCGGACGGGTGCCGGATCGCGATCGAGCCGATCGGGTGGCGCACCCATCCGGGCGGGCCCCGGTCTCGAATCCTGGGTACAGGCGTTCAGCGACAAGGGGTGGGATGATGACCGCACACCGGACCGCGGCATGCGGGCACTCGCAGCCGGCCGCTGCTCGCGCTGGGCGCCCGGCGGGGCCCGCCGGAGGGACCCGATGAGCGAGGCGCACTCCTTGATCGGCGCCTGGGCCGTCGATGCGGTCGACGCCCGCGAGCGGGCCCTGGTCGAGGCGCACCTCGCCGACTTCCCCTCCTGCGCCGAGGAGGCGGGCGCGCTGCTGGAAGCCGTTGCCCGCCTCGCCGACACCGCCGCGACCGAACCGCCCCCGCGCCTGCGCAAACGGGTCCTCGCCGCGGCCCGGCGGACCGTGCAGGACACACCTCCGCCCCGCGACGCTGCACCGGACCCCGTGCCCCCGGTCGCGAGCGCGCGCCTCACACGGGCGCCGCGCGTGGTCTCGACGCTGGCCGCGGCCGCACTCGGTCTCGCCATCACCCTCGCCGGTGCGGCCTTGACCTGGTCGCAGCTCACTCCTGACGGGCCCGACGCCCAGGTCAGCGCTGTCATCGACGCCCCGGACGCCACCGTCGCCTCCGCGACCGGCGCGAACGGCGGCACGGTCACCGTCACCGCCTCGATCGAACTCGACCAGGCCGTCATCACCGTTGCGGAGCTTCCTGCGATCGGTGAGGACCGCGCCTACCAGGTCTGGCTGCTCGAGCCCGACGGCCCGGTCTCGGCGGGCATCATGCACCCCGGCGAGACTTCGGCGACCCTCGTCGTCGACGACCTCGCCGACGCCACCGCCATTGCCCTCACCCAGGAACCGGCGGGCGGGTCGAACGCCCCGACCCGACCGGCGGTCGCGCACGTCCCGATCGGCGTCCCGGACGCACCCTGAGGCGACTTGAGCTCCTTCACGCGAGCCTGCCCACCGATCCTTCAGGGCCCGCGGGCTCCTTGGGGCGACCGTGCTCGGACAGCACTGTGCGGAGGGAATCGCCGCGCGTCCGTGCCGAACCTGGACACGAAGGAGCGCCGGCCAGAACGGCTTCTGGCCGGCGCTCTCCCGCCGCTGCTCGCGTCCGGGCCCACCGGCCCGGACACAGACGATGGCATTGTGTAGTCGTTCGACGGGGCCGGCCGTGTCAAGCCGTTCCCGTGCCGTGTCGGACACGGGAGCCCCGCCCGTCTGCTCGAGTGCGCGCGAGTAGGTCACCGCACCGGGACGCCCGATGGAACGGTTCCCGGCCGAGACCGGCCGGGAACCGAGGCGCCCCTGGTGCGGTGCGAGTGTGCTAGGCGGGCATGAGGACGGTGTCGATGATGTACACGGTCGCGTTGGCGGTCTGGACGTTGCCGCAGACCACGGCGGCCTCGCCGTTGACGGTGAACTCCTCGCCCGAACCCTCGACGCTCAGGCTCGTGCCCTGAAGCGTGGTGTGCTCGCCCGCGAGCGCGTCGGGCGCGAGCTGGCCGGGCACGACGTGGTAGGTGAGGATGCTGGTGAGCGTCTCCTGGTCGGCGAGGACGGCGTTGAGGTCGGCCTCGGGGATCTTGGCGAAGGCGTCGTTGGTGGGCGCGAAGACGGTGATGTCCTCGGCGGTGTTGAGCGTGTCGACCAGGTCGGCCTCGCCCACCGCGGTGACGAGCGTGGACAGGACCGGGTTGTTGGACGCGGCGGTGGCGACCGGGTCGTCGGCCATGCCGGTGAAGGAGCCCTCCCCGTCGGCCGGGACCGCCGAGCACGCCGCACCGAACTCCCC
>NZ_FNGF01000011.1 GCF_900102815.1 Glycomyces sambucus | reverse complement strand
GCGGGGAGCGGGGAGCGGGGAGCGGGGAGCGGGGAGCGGGGAGCGGGGAGCGGGGAGCGGGGAGCGGGGAGCGGGGAGCGGGGAGCGGGGAGCGGCACGCAAATCACCGTTCACGGTTTGGGGCCGGGCCGCACAGCGGCCCGGCCCCAAACCGTGAACGGTTGCGCCAGTGCTTAATCCCAGCTCAGGCCGGGCGCGTAGCGCCGGGGCCGGAGCTTGGCGATGAGTTGGGCGGCGATGTCGAAGAGGCGGCCGGTCGACCCGGGCGGGCCGACGAGCTGCACCGTGGCCGGGGCGCCGTCCGAGCGCATGCCGACCGGGACGACCAGCGCCGGGAGCCCGGCGAGGCTGAACGGGGCGGTGAAGGCGGCGGCCGAGGCGAGGTGGGCCACGTTGGAGCGCAGCGGTTCGCGCGACCACTCCTTCGCCGCGGGCGGCGCCGCGGGCAGGCCGGGGGTGATGAGGACGTCGTAGTCCTCCAGGTCGAACCAGTCCTCCAGGTGCCGCCGGACCCGGTTGCCGTCGCCGAGGACGCCGCCGAACAGGCCGCCGAGGTAGGTGCGCTCGCCAACGGCCACAAGGCGCTTGGTGCGCCGCTGGAGCCCGTCGGGGCCGCACTTGAGGCTGCGGAGGTACGCCGCGCACGTCCACGCCCCCGAAGAGGCGGGGGTCAGCCGCGCGCCGAAGCGCGGCTTGGCGCGGAAGGTGTCGTGGCCGAGGTCCGTGAGCGAGCGGACGGCCTTGAGCAGCCACTTCGTGGCGTCGTCGTCGACGCGGGCCGGCAGCGGGGCGACGTTGGTGGCCGCGATCCGCAGGCGGCCGGGGTCGCCGGTGGTGCGCGGGGCGCGGTGGGTGAGGGCGGCGTAGGCGAGCGCCGCGTCGTCCACTGTGGTCGCCATGACGCCGACGTGGCCGCCGAGCCAGTGGTCGGGGTCGGCGTCGATGTCGGCGGGCACGTGCTCGGGGCTGTAGGCGACGATGCCGCAGGCCGCGGCGGCGGTGCGGACGCCGCCGGCCGAGCCGGGGCCGTCGAGGCCGATGCCGATCGGGGCCGCGCCGGTGGCGACCGCGAGGGCGGTGCCGCCGGAGGGGCCGCCGATGCCGCGGTCAGGGCGCCACGGGTTGGCCGGGACGTTCCCGTCGTCGTCGGTGGCGGGCCACAGCCCCAGTTCGGAGGAGCGCCCGAAGGCGACGACGACCGCGCCGGCGCCGCGGATGCGCTGCACCGCACGGTGGTCGGTGTCGGCTATCGGGAGGACCGCCGCGTTGGAGCCGAGCCGCGGGGCGTGCCCGGCGACCGGGAGCTGCTCGCAGACCGCGACGGGCACGCCCGCGGCGGGCAGGGAGTCGCGGTTCTCGATCTCGTCGACGGCCGCGGCCTCGGCGAGGGACTCGACCTTGCGCACGCCGGTGAGCGCGGCGTCGGCCTCGCGGTGGTCCTCGATGCGGCGCAGGTGGTGGTCGACGACGAACGCCGCGTCCGCGTCGCCGCGCCGGACCGCCTTCGCTATCTGCTGCGCGGTGGTTCCCGACCAGCTCACTGATCGTCCTTTCTCGCGGGGGACAGGGGTTTCGACGGGAGGACGATCGGGTCAGCCGAGGGCCTGGCGGAGGTCCGCCAGGAGGTCGTCGGCGTCTTCGATGCCGACCGACAGCCGCACGAGGTCCGCGGGGACTTCGAGGTCGCTGCCGGCGACCGAGGCATGGGTCATGCGCCCCGGGTGCTCGATGAGGGATTCGACGCCGCCGAGGGACTCCCCGAGCGTGAACACCTCGGTGCGGGCGCACAGGTCGACCGCGGCCTGCTCGCCGTCCTTGTGGCGGAAGGAGACCATGCCGCCGTAGCGCTTCATCTGCTTGCCGGCGACGTCGTGCCCGGGGTGCTCGGCGAGGCCCGGGTAGCGCACTTCGGCGACCTTGGCGTGGCCGGAGAGGTATTCGGCGACGCGCTCGGCGTTGTCGCAGTGGCGGTCCATGCGCACGCCCAGGGTCTTGATGCCGCGCAGGGTGAGGAACGCGTCGAACGGTCCGGCGACGGCGCCCATCGCGTTGTGGTGGAACGCGATCGCGTCGGCGATCTCGGCGTCGCGGACGACGACCGCGCCGCCGACGACGTCGGAGTGCCCGCCGATGTACTTGGTGGTGGAGTGGACGACGAGGTCCGCGCCGAGCGCGAGCGGCTGCTGGAGGTACGGGCTCGCGAACGTGTTGTCGACGACGACGAGCGCGCCGTGGCGGTGCGCGAGGTCGGCGATCTGCTCGATGTCGGCGATGTTGAGCAGCGGGTTGGTGGGCGTCTCGATCCACACCAGCTTGGTGCCCTCGCTCATGACCGCGGCGACGGCCGCGAGGTCGGTGATCGGGGCGGCGGTGTAGCGCAGGCCCCAGCGGGTCGCGACCTTGTCGAACAGGCGGAACGTGCCGCCGTAGGCGTCGTCGGGGATGATCACGTGGTCGCCGGGGGCGAGGAGCGCGCGCAGGATGGTGTCCTCGGCGGCGAGCCCGGAGGCGAACGCGAACGCGCGGGTGCCGCCCTCGATCGCGGCCAGGCAGGTCTCCAGCGCCGTCCGGGTCGGGTTGCCCGACCGGGAGTACTCGTAGCCGCTCCGCAGTCCGCCGACGCCGTCCTGCTTGTAGGTGGAGGTCGCGTAGATCGGCGGAACGACCGCTCCCGTAAGCGGATCCGCCTCCTGCCCGGCGTGGATGGCGAGTGTGGAAAACCCGTGACCGTCATGCATGCCCCTAAGCTAGCCGACGCGAGTACCACTGGCTATGGATAGGCGCGCTATCGTGCAGACGACACTTACCACTTCATTACTCAGGAGGTGCCTCATGGGCTTCGACGAAGTACACAAGATGGACATCACCGGTGACGGCACCGAGGACACGGTCGGCGTGCGCCGCAACGAAGACGGGTCGGTCGAGTACCACGTGGACGTCGACGACGACGGCACCGCGGACCTCCTGGCGGTCGACACCGACGGCGACGGCGTCATCGACCAGGTGCTCATCGACCAGGACGGCGACGGCAAGTACGACACCGCGGCCGTCGACCTGAACGGCGACGGCACGATCGACGCCGTCGCGGAGAAGGAATAGCCCCGCAGGCACGGAACGGCCCGGCAGGGCCCGAACGGATCAGACTTCGCACCGCGGGCGCCCGCCGTGCTCGCCGACCGGCAGGTCGGTGAGGGCCGGGCGCCCGCGGCCGTGTCCCCGGCCGTCGCCCGCGACACGTGGCGGCGCCGCACCGCGCGTGCCAGACTTGCGGGATGACCATCACGCACCCGGTGCTCAAGCACCCCATCGAAGGCACTCCCGGTCCCGACGCCGAATTCGCCTACTTCGGCATGGGCTGCTTCTGGGGCGCCGAGCGGCTGTTCTGGCGCGTCCCCGGCGTGTGGACGACCTCCGTCGGCTACATGGGCGGCAACACCGAGAAGCCCTCCTACGAGGAGGTCTGCACGGGCCTGACCGGCCACGCCGAGGTCGTCAAGGTCGTCTACGAGCCCGCGGACGTCGACTACGACGCGCTGCTCAAGGTCTTCTGGGAGAACCACGACCCGACGCAGGGCATGCGGCAGGGCAACGACATCGGCACCCAGTACCGGTCGGTCATCTACACGACCACCCCGGAGCAGCAGGCCGCCGCGGAGGCGAGCAAGGAGGTGTTCGAGCCGATCGTGCGCGCCGCCGGGCTCGGCCCGATCACCACCGCGATCCTCCCGGCCGGGCCGTACTGGCTCGCCGAGGAGTACCACCAGCAGTACCTGCACAAGAACCCGAACGGGTACTGCAACCACGGGCCGAACGGGCTGTCGTGCCCGGTCGGGGTCGTCAAGGCCCAGACCGAGGTCGAACCGCCCCGCGTCTGACGCGCCTCCCCGCGGCGGGCGGGCCCGGTCGCTAGGCTTTCCAGGGCCGCCCGCCCCGGTCGGCCCTGCTTGGGAGCCGCCGATGACCCGCACCGCCGTCCTGCTGTTCACGCGCGACCTGCGCGTCCACGACAACCCGGCCCTGGCCGCGGCCTGCGAGGCCGGGCGGGTGGTCCCGCTGTACGTGGACGATCCGGCCCGCGCCACGAACGGGAACCAGCGCGCGTTCCTGCTCGACGCCCTCGACGACCTGCGCGAGTCCCTGCGGGGCCTCGGCGGGGACCTCGTGGTCCGCTCCGGCGACACCGCCGAGCAGGTCGCGGACGTGTGGAAGGCCACCGGCGCCGACCTCGTCGTGTGCGCCTCGGACGCCGGAAAGTTCGCCGCCGGCCTCCTCGAACGCCTCGGGGCGGACGCCGAACTCCAGGTCACCCCCGGCCCGGCCGTGGTCGAGCCCGGGCGGCTGCTGCCCAGCGGCGGCGGCGACCACTACAAGGTCTTCACCCCGTACTGGCGCGCCTGGTCGCAGGTCCGCTGGCGTGCGACGGCGCCCGAACCCGACCGCCTCGACGTCCCCGACCTGCCCGACTCGCACGACCTCGCGCCCGCCGAACCGACCGCCGAGGAGCTGCCGCGCGGCGGCGAGCGGGCCGGGCTCGCGCGCCTCGACGAGTGGGCGCCGGACTCGGCGGACTACGCCGAGCACCATGACGACCTGGCCGGGGACCGGACCTCCCGCCTCAGCCCGTACCTCGCCCTCGGGTGCCTGTCGGCCCGCGAGCTCGCCGCCGACCCGCGCCTGCCCGAGGCGATGGTCCGGCAGTTGTGCTGGCGGGACTTCCACCTCCAGGTCCTCAACGCGTTCCCCGACCTCCCCGACCAGCCGTACAAGCCCGGGGCGCGGACCGACTGGGAGGCGGACCTGACGGCCCTGGAGGCGTGGCGGACCGCCACCACCGGGATCGACATCGTCGACGCCGGGATGCGCCAGCTCCACGCCGAGGGCTGGATGCACAACCGGGCCCGGCTCATCACCGCCGGATACCTGGTCAAGACCCTCGGCCTGGACTGGCGCGACGGCGAGGCGCACTTCGCCGCGCACCTGGTCGACTACGACGAGGCGAACAACGCGGGCAACTGGCAGTGGACGGCCGGGACCGGGAACGACACGCGCCCCAACCGCGGCTTCAACCACGAGCGCCAGGCCGGCCGGTTCGACCCGGACGGGGCCTACCGGCGCCGCTGGTCGCGCGGCTGATCCTGCGCCTCGGCGCTGACGGCCTTCATCGTCTCGGTGCTGACGGCGAGGAACCGCGCGACGACCGCGCGCTCCTCGGCGGTGAAGCCGGTCCACGACTCGCTGAACGCCATCGCGAGCGGCGTGAACAGGTGCCGGTTGGCCTCCACGGCCGCGGCGGGCACTTCGAGGGCCACGCGGCGGCGGTCGCCGGCGGGGCGGCCGCGCTCGACGTGCCCGAGGGCTTCGAGCCGGTCGATGAGCGCGGTAGTGGCCGAGGGGCTGAGGCCCAGCTCCTTGGCGAGCGCGGAGGGGGACATGGGGGCGCCGAGGCGGGCGGCCTCCATGATGAGGGCGAGGGCGTTGACGTCGGTGCGGTGGAGGCCGTGCTTGGCGCCGAAGCGCTCGGCGTACCGGTCCGACTCGACGTTGAGGTTCTGGAGCAGCCGCGACAGGTCCCTGTCGGTCGGTCCGCCACCGTCGGTGTCGTGGGTCATACGCGCCGTCCTATCCGTGTCCGTGGTCCGCATGCAGTCTACTATTTCGATCATCGAATTATCCGTCGATGGAATGATCGACCCGTCGCGACGCGAGGAGACCCGCATGGCCCCCGAACGACCGCAACCCGTCCGCCGACTGCGCTGGCTCCTGCCCGCGCTCTTGGCGCTCGCCTGGCTCGCGATCGGCTCCTTCGCGGGGCCGTTCGCCGGGAAGCTCAGCGAGGTCGCCGTCAACGACGGCTCCGCGTTCCTGCCCTCCTCCGCGGAGTCCACCGAGGTCGGCGAACTCCGCGCGACCTTCGACGACACCGAGGCCACGCCCGCGATCGTCGTCGCCGAACGTACCGGGGGCCTGAGCGGGGCCGACCTCGCCTACCTCGATTCCGCGAGCGCGGCACTCGCCGCCCTCGACTTCAACGCCGGGCCGCCGATCCCGCCGCAGCTCTCCGACGAGGACCCGGCCGAGGCCGCGCAGCTCGTCGTCCTCATCGACGCCGGCGCCGACGAGAACGAGGCGGTCGCCCAGATCCGCTCGGTCCTCGACGAGGGCCGCCCCGACGGGCTCGACGTCCTCGTCACCGGCCAGGCCGCGCTCGGCGCCGACCTCGGCGAGGCGTTCGGCGGCGTCGACGGCCTCCTGCTGCTCGTGGCCGCCGCCGTGGTGGCCGTGATCCTCGTGCTCGTCTACCGCTCCCCGCTCCTGCCGCTGCTGGTGCTGCTGTCGTGCGGGTTCGCGCTCGCGGCCGCCAGCGCCGCGGTCTACGCGCTCGCCGACGCGGGCGCGATCGACCTGAACGGCCAGAGCCAGGGCATCCTGTTCATCCTCGTCTTCGGCGCCGCCACCGACTACGCGCTGCTCCTGGTGGCCCGGTTCCGCGAGGAGCTGGACGCCGGCCTCGACCGGTTCACCGCGGTCCGCAGGGCCCTGCGCGCCACGATCGAGCCGATCGCGGCCTCCGCGGGCACGGTCATCCTCGGCGTGCTGTGCCTGCTGTTCAGCCAGTTGGAGTCGAACCGCGGCCTCGGCCCGGTGGCGGCCATCGGGATCGCCGCGGCGTTCCTGTCCGCGGTGACGTTCCTGCCGGCGGTGCTGGCGATCTTCGGGCGGGCCGCGTTCTGGCCGCGCCGCGTCGCGAAGGGCGGCCGCCGCCGCTCGCGCCTGTGGGCGAACGTGGCCGGGCTCGTCGCCCGCCGCCCGCGCGTCGTCTGGATGACCACGGCCGCGGGCCTGGTGATCGCCGCGGCGTTCATGGTGCAGCTCAAGGCGGACGGCACCGCGCAGACCGAGGTGTTCCTCACCGACGTCGACTCGGTCGCGGGCCAGGAGGTCCTCGCCGAGCACTTCCCGGGCGGCTCCGGCGCGCCCGCGGTGATCATCGCGAACGAGTCCGCGCTCGACGCGGTCCTCGCGGCCGCCGAGGTCGACGGTGTCGCCGACGTGGCCGCGTCCGTGGACCAGTCGGGGCAGGTCAAGGTCGCGGACGGGCTCGTGGAGGTCGAGGCGGTCCTGGAGGACGCGCCCGACTCCGACGCCGCCGTGGCCACGGTCGAGCGGCTGCGCGAGGCCGTGCACGCCGTCGACGGCGCCGACGCGCTCGTGGGCGGGCCGACCGCGATCCAGCTCGACACGCTGGAGACCTCCGAGCGCGACCGCGCGGTCATCATCCCGATCGTCCTCGCGGTGATCCTGCTGGTGCTCATGCTGCTGCTGCGCTCCATCGTGGCGCCGCTGCTGCTGACGGCCACCGTGGTGCTCTCCTTCGGTGCGACCATGGGCGTCTCGGCGCTGGTGTTCAACCACCTCTTCGGGTTCCCCGGCGCCGACCCGACGGTCGTCCTGTTCGGATTCGTGTTCCTCGTGGCGCTCGGGATCGACTACAACATCTTCCTGATGACGCGCGTCCGCGAGGAGTCGGCGCGGCTCGGCACGAAGGCCGGGACGCTGCGGGGCCTGGTCGCCACCGGCGGGGTCATCACCTCGGCCGGGGTGGTCCTCGCCGCGACGTTCTCGGCGCTCGCGGTCCTGCCGATCCTGTTCCTCGCGCAGATCGCGTTCGTGGTCGCGTTCGGGGTGCTCCTCGACACCGTCATCGTCCGCTCCCTGCTGGTCCCGGCCCTCACCGTCGACATCGGGAAGGCCGTCTGGCAGCCCTCGAAGCTCGCCAGGGTAAGGCCCCTCAGCCGGAAGTAAGGGCCCTGCGGGCGCCGGGGCCCGGAAGTAAGGGGTATGCGGGCGGCTTCGACGCGGACGCCTGATGCCCCCCTCCGGGCCTCAGCACGAGTATTGGTGTCAGGCCGGAAACGCCGGCCACCGACACCGAAGGAACGAAGATGAACGACTTCGACCTGCACTACCTGCACTACGCCCGCTCCGAGGAGCTCCGCAAGGACGCCGAGAACGAGCGCCAGGCCCGCCGCCTCCTCAAGGCCGCCAAGGAGACCCGCCGCGCGGGCAGCCACGTCCGGCACGCCGGCGTCGCCGGCCGCGTCGCCAAGGCCCTGGGCCTGCGCCACGAGGAGGCCGGCCGAAACGACCGGACCGCCGTGTCCTAAGGGCGTGTCATGATTGCAGACATGCCGCGCCTAGGTTCCGACCTCCCGCTCTTCGCCCGCGACGCCGAGCTCGCCGCGCTGCGCGACGCGCTCGACGCCGCGAAGACGGGTCGACCGGCGACGGTCCTGGTCTCGGGGGACGCCGGGGTCGGCAAGACCCGGCTCCTCCACGATTTCAACGACAGCGCCGGTGACGGTGTCCTCACCGTCACCGGCCACTGCCTCGACACGGCCGACTCGGCCCTCCCCTACCTCCCCTTCGCCGAGATCGTCGGCGCCCTCGCCCGCGACGAGCCCGACCTCGTCGCCGCGCACCCCGGCCTCCGCCCGCTCCTTCCCGGCCACCCCGGCACGGCCGACGGGGACCTCGGGCGGCTCGGCCTCTTCGAGGCGTTCCACGCCGCGCTCGCCGACCTCGCCTCGGACCGCACCGTCGTCATCACCCTCGAAGACCTCCACTGGGCCGACCGCTCCAGCCGCGACCTCCTCGCGTTCCTCACCTCCCGCCTCACCGGCCAGCGCCTCCTCATCCTCGGCTCCTACCGGGCCGACGCCGTCCACCGCGGCCACCCCCTGCGCCCCCTCCTCGCCGAACTCGTGCGCCTCCCGGCCGTCCAGCGCCTCCAGATCGACCCGTTCGACGCCCAGCACGCCGCCGACTTCGTGCGTGAGCTCAACACTGGGCTCGACGAGGTCTCCGTCTCCAAGATCGCGGCCGCCTCCGAGGGGAACGCGTTCCTCGCCGAGGAACTCGCCGCCGCCGAGACCCACACGGTCACCTTCGAACTCGCCGAGGTCCTGCTCGCCCGCCTCGAACGCCTCCCCGACGCCGCCCGCGGCGTCGTCCGCCTCGCCTCCGTCCTGGGCCGCCGCTTCACCTACCGGCGCCTGAACGCCGCCGCCTGGTCGATGCTCGACGAGACCGGCCTGCGCCACGAGCGCGAACTCGACGAGGCCCTGCGCGCCGCGATCTCGCACGGCATCATCGCGCAGAAGAGCCCCGACACGTACGCGTTCCGCCACGCCCTCCTCGGCGAGGCCGTCTACTCCGACCTCCTTCCGGGCGAACGCATCCGGTACCACCAGAAGATCGCCGAATCCCTCGCCGGCGACGACGGCAAGGGCGCCGAGGCCGAACTCGCCCACCACGCCTACGAGTCCGGGGACCTGCGCTGCGCCCTCGCCGCGTCGGTGCGCGCCGCGAACGAGGCAGTCGAGCTCGCCGCCCCCGCCGAGGCCCTCCTGCACCTCGAACGGGCCCTCGCCCTGTTCGAGCGCGTGCCCGCCGCCCAGCGGCCCGACGGCCTCACCGAACTGCGCCTGACCACCCGCGCCGCCGCCAACGCCGAAGCGTCCGGCGAGATCAAGCGCGCCCAGTCCTACTCCGCGGCCGCCGTGCGCATCGCCGACGCCTCCGGCGACCCCATCCTCGGCGCCTCCACCCGCCGCAAGTACGCCAAGCACCTCCTCACCATCGAGGGCGACGAAGCCCAGGCGCACCAGGTCGCCTGGGAGGCATGGGAACTCGTCAAGGACGAGGAGCCCCGCTCGGTCAAGGCGTGGGCGCAGGCCGTCGTCGCCCGCACCGTCTACTCCAACCGCCGCCACGAGGAGGCCGCCGCCTGGACCGCCGCCGCGATCGCGACCGCCGACGCCGTCATCGGCGACCCGGACCGCGACCCCGACGAGGTGTGCGCCGCCCGCGCCGCGAAGGCCGACGCGATCCTCACCGACACCGTCGCCGCGCACCGCCGCGGCGAGCACACCGTCGAACGCTCCCTCGCCCGCAACAACGAGGCCCTCGACCTCGTCCGCGGCCTCGACTGGCACGAGGTCGAACTCCGCGCCCACTTCAGCAACGGCCTGGTCCTCATCGAGGCCGCCCGCCTCTCCGAGGCCATCGCGCACTTCGACCGCGGCGCCGAACTCGGCCGCCGCACCGGCGACCGGTGGAGCGGCTACGGCGTCGAGATCGCCGTCCGCCAGGTCATCTGCAACTACATGCTCGGCCGCTGGGAGGCGGTCGACGCGAACGGCGAGATGGCCTCCAGCGTCCTCCCCGGCGTCGTCCTCACCCGCCTCGCCGCCGCCGTCCTCCTCGTCGACGTCGCCCGCGGCCGCTTCGAGACCGCCGACCGCCGCCTCGACTACCTCGCCGACCGGTGGCAGCTCGACGGCCAGGTCCTCGCCCTCGCCACCCTCTGCGGCGCCGAACTCGACCGCTGGCGCGGCCGGCCCGCCGACGCGGTCCGCCGCGTCGAGCGCGCCACCGAGTGGATGACCCGCATGAAGGGCTACTACCTCGCGGGCGTCTCCGTGTGCGCCGCCGGCGTCGGCGCCGCCGCCGACCTCGCCCACACCCGCCGCCGCGACGGCGACACCGCCGGAGCGAAGGACGCCGTCGCCGCGGGCGAACGCCTCACCGAGCGCGGCCGGTTCTTCCTGGAGCACGGCCAGCCCCTCTCGGGCACCCTCGGCCCTGAAGGCGTCGCCTGGGCCGCCCAGCTCGACGCCGAAGCCTCCCGCCTCGACGGCGACGGCGACCCCGCCCTGTGGCGGGCCGCCGCCGACGCCTTCGACTACCGCACCGCCATCGCCGCCCAGACCGGCACGGCCGCAACCGAACCGGACCCCGACCCGGTCCCGGCGCTCTCCGAGCAGGAACGCCTCGACCTCGCGCTCACCGACCCGCTCGCCTCCCAGACCTACGCGCTCCTCACCGACGCCGACCTGAACGCGGCGGGACCGGCCCGGGACTGGGCCGAGCCGTACCGGCAGGCGTACGCGCGCTGGCGCCTCGCCGAGGCCCTGCTCGCCGCCACCGGTGCCGACGCGCGGGTGCAGGCCGCGGAGGCGCTGTTCGCGGCCGAGCGCACCGCGCGCGAGCTGGGGGCCGAACCGCTCCAGGCGGAACTGCGCGCCCTCGCCGAGCGGGCCCGCCTCGACGACACGGCGGTCCCGGCCCCGGCGCTGCTGACGCCGCGCGAGCTCGGGGTGCTGCGCCTGGTCGCGCGGGGCCTGACGAACCGGCAGATCGGCGCGGAGCTGTTCATCTCCGAGAAGACCGTCAGCGTGCACCTGTCGCGGGCCATGGCGAAGCTCCAGGTCGCCGGCCGCGCGGCCGCGGTGAACGCCGCCCACCTCCGCGGCTACCTCACCGAGGAGTGACCCTCCAGCGGTGATGCCGGCGCCGCGCCCCGGCGGCGGGCCGGCCGCGTGCGCCGACCGGTGTACGGGCATTCCCGGTATCGATACCGGAGGTTGACTCCCGGTGCCCGCGTAGCCCTGTGGGTGTACGCGCATTGTCTTCTCCGGCCCGATGCGATCAGGCGGCCGCGCCGCGAACATTGCGTCCATGAAGCGGCGTACAGCACTGAAGTGGACCCTCATCGGCGCCGGCGGCGTGGGCGCGATCGCGCTCGGCGGCGCCGGGACCGTCGCGTACTTCTGGGCCGACGCGAAGCTCGACACCTCCGGGAAGATCGACTTCGCCACCCCACTCGCGATCCCCCCGCTCGCCGAGTCGACCGACGACCCCTCCGGCGCCCGCGTGTTCAATCTGGAGATCAAGTCCGGCACCACCCCCCTGAAGGAGGGCCGCGAGACCGCGACCTGGGGCGTCAACGGGAACTTCCTCGGCCCCACCATCCGCGCCAAGCGCGGCGAGGAGGTCGCGTTCTCGGTGTACAACGGGCTCGACGAGGGCACCTCGATCCACTGGCACGGCATGCACCTGCCCGCGGTCATGGACGGCGGCCCCCACCAGGAGGTCGAGCCCGGCGGCTCGTGGACTCCCCAGTGGACGCTCAACCAGCCCGCGGCCACCCTCTGGTACCACCCGCACCCGCACGGGCGCACCGGGAGCCACGTGTACAAGGGCCTGGCCGGGATGTTCATCGTCGACGACGAGGAGTCGGAGGCGCTGCCCCTGCCCGCGACCTACGGCGTGGACGACCTGCCGATGATCGTGCAGGACCGGAACCTCGACGGCGACAATCAGTTCGAGGACGGCGGCTCGTTCCTCAGCATGCAGGGCATCCTCGGCGACCAGATCACCGTCAACGGCACCCTCGGCCCCTACGTCGACGTCACCACCCGCCTGGTGCGGCTGCGGCTGCTCAACGGCTCGGTCTCGCGCCTGTACAACTTCGGGTTCGACGACGACCGCGCGTTCCGGCTCATCGCCACCGACGGCGGCCTCCTCCCCGAGGCGTGGGAGACCGACCGGCTCCAGCTCTCCCCCGGCGAGCGCGCCGAGATCGTCGTCGCGTTCGCCCCCGGCGAGACCGCCGTGCTCCGCTCGTACCCGGCCGACGAGGGCTACACGTCCCCGCTCGGACGCGTCAACGGCGCCGACGACCTGCTCGACGTCTGCGAGTTCCGGGCTGCCGAGACCCTGACCGACGACACCGAGGTCCCGGCGGCCATGGGCGCCGCGCCCGACCTCGACCCGGCCGAGGCCGTCGAGGAGCGCGAGTTCTCCCTCTCGGGCTTCAACCAGATCAACGGCGAGGCGATGGACCTCCAGCGCATCGACTTCGGCGTCCGCGAGGGCACCGTGGAGCTGTGGGAGGTGAGCAACGCGGACGGCTACATGCACAACTTCCACGTGCACGACGTCCAGTTCCAGGTCGTCGCGGTCGACGGCGAGGAGCCGCCGCCGCGGCTGCGGGGCTGGAAGGACACCGTCCAACTGGTGCCGCAGCGCAGGTACCAACTGGCACTGCGGTTCGCGGACTACACCGACCCCGACCTGCCGTACATGTACCACTGCCACATCCTCGCCCACGAGGACTCGGGGATGATGGGCCAGTTCGTGGTCCTCGGCGAGGGCGAGGAGATCGGCACGGTCCCCGCCGCCGCGGCGCACGGGGGCCACTGAGAGCCGGGCGGCGCCGGCCCGGTTCCCCCGTAGGCACCACGGGGACCGGACCGGCGCCGCTCTCAAGTCGTTGCGGGGCTTGCGAAGCCTAGAGGGCGACCGACGCGATGTGCTTGGCGATCGCGGGGAGGTCGACGTTCTCCTTGAACTCGAAGCGGACCTTGCCGAGGCCGCTGAACCACAGGTCGAGCTCGCCGTCGTTGTCGGCGAGGCCGTCGGTCTCGATCGAGAACGCCTGGATCTTGTTGAAGGGCAGGGAGGCGTAGTCCTTCTTGCGGCCGGTGATGCCCTGGACGTTCACGGCGATCACGCGCTTGTTCGTGAACACGATGAAGTCGCGGACGCCTTCGTAGGTCAGGACGACCGCTTCGCCGTCGACCAGCAGGGGCTGGACCTCGTCGCGGAAGCCGGGGTCGTCGGACTGCTTGAGCTTGAAAACCGAGCCATTTTCGAAATCGATCATGCGGGCAGGATATAGCCTGCGGCCCAAGCGCAGGGAAACGCCGCGTTCAGTGCGGATACTCCTGCGCCGCAAGGGCCGTGGCCTGGGCTACGACCACTTTGAGCGGCCGTCCGAGCGCGGCGGCCGCGGTGGCCGCGTCCTCGTACTCGACCGAGGCGTTGACGATCTCGCCGTGCTCGAGCGCGATCTTCACGCCGATCGACTGACCGTCCACATCGACCCTGGTGTACCGCCGCTCCAGCGCGTACTTGTCGATCTCGTAGGAGCGCATGCCGATCGTGGTCGTGTGCCGCACGAGTGCCGACCGGACCCGCGGGACCGCCTCGGCGCGGCAGAGCACGTGGACCGTGTGCGCCGGGCGGCCCTTCTTCATCAGGATCGGCGTCAGCCACGCGTCGGAGGCACCCGCGTCGAGCAGCGCCGCGAGCGCCGCCGGCCACAGGCGCGGATCGAGGTCGTCGACGTTCGTCTCGATGACGACGGGCCGGTTCGACTGCCCCGCTTCGGTTTCGGAGGCGGGACCGGTGTGGTGGTGGGCGTGGGGTTCAGGGGTGGGAGCGGCGGGTTCGCGATCGTGCGTGTGGCCGGGTTCCCCGTCGCGGCCGTGGACGTGCGGGTGCCCGTGATCGTGCCCGTGGCTGTGGTCGTGGTCGTGGTCGTGCGGGTGGATCCGCTCGCTGACGCCATGGGGCAGCGCCTCGACGTTCACGCGGCGCACGGTCGCGTGCGCGGCGCGCTCGGGGGCGGCGACCTCGCGGCCGATGACGAGCCGGATCAGGTTCGCCCGCTCCTGCGGATCGCGTCCGCCCGCGCCGACGCCGACGCGCTCCACGACCATCTCGGGCAGCGGCCCGTACCCCGAGGCGGCGGCGGCGATGATCGCCGCGCCGGTCGGGGTGCACGCCTCGTACGGCACCGCACCCACCACCGGGGCGCCCGCATCGGCGAGGACCCGGAGCACCGCCGGGGCGGGCAGCGGGATCGAACCGTGCGAACCGCGCGTGGTGCCGCCGCCCACGGTCACCGTGGACGCGGTCAGGCGCGTGACGCCCAGCGAGGCGAGGCCGGCGGCCGCGCCCACGATGTCGGCGATCGAGTCGAGTGCGCCCACCTCGTGGAAGTGCACGTCCTCCGCGTCGATGCCGTGCGCGGCGGCCTCGGCCGCCGCCAGGCGCGAGAACGCGTCGAGGGCCAGCTCGCGCGCCGCCTCGTCGAGGTCGGCGGCTTCGAGCATCGCCCGGATCGAGCGCCAGCGCCGGTCGTTGGCCGTCTCGGTCACCTCGACGTCGACCTTCGTCCCGGCCAGGCCGTGCCGCACGGCCCGCTTGGCGTGGAAGCGGATCGGCTCGGTGCCGAGCGCGTCGACCGCCGCCTGCATGAGCTCCAGAGGCACTCCGGCGTCGGCGAGGGCGCCGAGGACCATGTCGCCGCTCGCTCCCGCCGAGCAGTCGAGCCAGGCGACCGTCATCGCTCCGCCTTGACGCCGAGGATGCGGGCCGCGGCCATCGCCGCACCGAAACCGTTGTCGATGTTCACCACCGTCACCCCCGGTGAGCAGGAGTTCAGCATGGTCAGCAGCGGCGCGAGCCCGCCGAACGCGGCCCCGTACCCGACCGAGGTCGGCACCGCGATCACCGGCGCCGAGACCAGGCCGGCGACGACGCTCGGCAGCGCCCCGTCCATGCCCGCCACGACGATCACGCACGCCGCCTCCCGCAGTTCGGGCAGCTTGTCGAGGAGGCGGTGGAGCCCGGCCACGCCGACGTCGGCGGTCAGGCGGGCGTCGAGCCCGTTCGCGCGGGCTGTGATCTCCGCCTCGCGCGCGACCGGCAGATCGGAGGTCCCGGCGCAGACGACCGCGAGCGCGCCGGACTCGGCGGCCGGGAAGTCGCCGACCGCGCACACGCCCGCCTCGACCAGGACCGCGTCGCCGAAGGCGTCGCGGACGGCCGCCTCGCACGCCGCGTCGCAGCGGGTCGCGACCGCGACCCGCCCCGGGTGCGCCTCCCGCAGGGCCGCGAGCGCGCCCACGACCTGCGCAGGGGTCTTGCCCGCCGCGTACACGGCCTCGGCCGTCCCCGTCCGGGCCGGCCGCCCAACGTCGATCTTCGCCCACCCCAGGTCCCGGTAGGCCCCCTCCTCGTAATGCACGCCCCCATCCTCCCTCCCACCCGTCACCCGCCGCCACCCGAACCGGCCCCCGCCGCGCGGCGGTCAGCGCCGGAGGAAGGTCGCCCTCCGGCCACCGCCCGTTCACGCGGCGCCGGGCCCGTTCACCGCCAACATGTGAGCCGGACACCGCTGTGCGACTCGGACGTCGTCCCCACCGTCTATCGTCAAAGGGTGTCCCAGCCGCTGATCGCCGCCCACCGCGGCGCGAACGAGTTCCTCCCGGAGCACTCCATCGCCGCGTTCCGCCAGGCGATCGTCGAGGGTGCCGACGCGTTCGAGTTCGACATCCGCCTCACCGCCGACGGTCAGCTCGTCCTCCACCACGACCGCACCGTCAAGCGCACCTCCGACGGCAAGGGCGCCGTGGCAGACCTCACACTCGCCCAGTTGCGGGAGTTCAACTTCGCGCACCTCTACCCCGACTGCGCCGGCAACCCCGAGGCCGAGCGCATCACCACCCTCGAAGACCTCTTCGGCCTGGTGATCGACTCCGGCAAGGACATCAAGCTCCTCATCGAGGCCAAGCACCCCTCCAAGTTCGGCCCGCGCCTCGAACTGCGGCTCTGGGAGACCCTCCGGCGCTGGCCCGGCCTGGACGTCACGGTCATGTCGTTCTCGCGCGCCGCGCTCAAGACCTGGCGCGGCCTGGACACCGACACGCCGCTGGTGTGGATCTTCGAGTACCCGTTCCGCAAGCCCCCGGAGGGCGTCCAGGTCCTCAGCTCCCGCGTCGACTACGTCGATGCGACCCCCGAGTTCGTCGAACGCAGCCATGAGGCGGGCTACGAGGTGTACGCCTGGACGGTCAACGACGCCGACACCGCGCACCGGATGGCGGGCCTCGAAGTCGACCTGATCTTCACCGACCGGCCCGCCGCGATCCGGCAGACCCTGACGGGCTGAAAGCCGCGTCTCGGGACGGACTCCGCGTGCGACGGTAATGCTGGCGTCGCGCCTCAGTAAAAGGTAGGTTGCTGTATAGCTCCGACCGGCACCGAGGAAGGAAGGGGACCGCGATGCCAGCTGCGACACCGGCGCCAGAGCGGCTGCGCGTCCCCCACCAGTCCGGGGCGCCCGGCCAGGTCCGCCGATGGCTGCGCGAATCGCTTCCCGACCTCCCCGACGAGGCCCGCGACGACCTGCTGGTGTGCGCGACCGAGCTCGTCTCGAACGCGGTCCGCCACGCCCGGCCGCTCCCGGGGAACGAGGTCTGCGTCGTCTACGTCCTGGGCCCGGCCGACGTCGAGGTCCGCGTGATCGACGGCGGCTCCCGCACCCACCCCCACGTCTGCTCGGTGAACCTCGACTCCGCGCACGGCCGCGGCATGTTCATCGTGTCCAAACTGTCCACCGACTGGGGCGCACGCACCCTCGGCGACGGCACCCAGGAAGTCTGGGCCCGCATCCCCTACCGCTAGGCCGTTCACCGAAGAATCCTCGCGTCGACCCGCCTCGCCCCACCGCTGTCGCACCCCCGTGGCACCCTTCAGAACCGGGGGCGCCGAATCCACGCCCGAGCAGCGCCCGACGCCGCCCTGAATCCGACCACCGCTCGTGAGCGCCCGCCTGCGCCGATCGGATGTCGGACCCCGGTGGCACCCTTCAGAACCGGGGGCCCGCGAATCGCGTCCCGGCGGGGCCGCCGCCTGCCCTCCGGCCGGGCTCGCCCGGTCCCCGTACGCTGAGCGGGTGTCGAACCGTCCGCTCATGATCGACCTCGCCTTCTACGCCGTCGCGGCGCTCTTCGCGGGCGCCACCGCGCTGTGGACCACGCTCGAACCGCACTCCCAGTGGGGCGCCATCGCGTTCGGCGGCTACCTGCCCGCCGCGATCTGCGCCGCCGTGCTGCTCACCCAGCCCGGCGCGGTGTGGCGCGGGCGGGCGCTCGTCGCCGCCGGGACGGCGGTCGCCGTCACCGCGATGCCCTTGGCGTTCATGGCGGTCGACCGCGCGAACGGCGTCACCGGCCGTGCCCAGGAGGAGGTCCTCGTCGTCGAGTCCTCCGGCGCCCGCCTCCTCGACACCGGCAGCCCCTACCTCCACGCCGACGCCATCGCCGCCCTCCCCGAACCCCTCCTCGGCTACAACCCCTACCAGCCCGGCATGGCCGTCTTCGGCCTCCCGGCCGCCGCCTTCGGCGAGCACTGGTGGACCGACGCCCGCATCTGGTTCCTCCTCGCCGCCGCGGCCTGCGCCGCCGCCGCGGTCGACCTGCTGCGCCGCCGCCCCGGCGGCCTCGGCGCCGGCAAGGGCCCGCTCCTGCGCGCCTTCCAGGCGATGTTCGTGTTCCCCGTGTGCGCCTTGACGTTCGCCACCGGCGGCGACGACATGCCCGTGGTCGCCCTCATCGTCCTCGCGCTCGCCTACGCCCACCGCGACCGCCCGTTCGCCGCCGGACTCGCCGTGGGCGCCGCCGCGGCCCTGAAGCTGTTCGCCTGGCCCGCCGCCGTCGTCATCGGATTCCTGATCCTGCACCAGGCCGCGCAGGGGACCCGCGGCGGCCTGCGCCGCTACCTCGGCGGCTTCGCGATCCCGGTCGCGGTCACGATGGTCCCGGTGCTGCTGCTCGACGCGCGCGGGTTCTTCGACAACGTCATCGCCTTCGGCCTCGGCCACGGGGTCGTCACCTCTCCCGCGCGGTCGCCGCTGCCCGGGTTCCTCATCGCCGAGCACGTGCCCGGCGGCGGGCTCATCGCCCCCGCGCTGCTCGGCCTCGCCGCCCTCGTCATCGCGGCGCTGCTGTGGACCCGCCCCCCGGCCACGGCCGCCTCGGCCGCCCTGTGGTGCGCCGCAGGGCTGTCGACCGCGTTCCTCCTCATGCCCTCGACCCGCTTCGGGTACCTCCTGTACCCGGTGGTGCTCCTCGGCTGGTGGCTGCCGCTGCGCGACGCGGTCGCGGGCGCGCCCACGCTCTTCGCGGGCGTGGCGAACGAGGCGGTCGACGAACTCGAGCACGAGACCGGCCCCGGGCCGTCGATGGCGGTCGAGTGGTGGCGCTGACGCGGAGGCGACAGCACCGGCGGCTTCAACGCGGGTTCCCGGGCCGGGGCAGCACTCGGCGCGGCCCACGGGCCTCGGCGCGGCACTGAACGGATCTCGCGTCGCGCGCCCGAAGTGTGTACCGTGACCGGTATGCAACTCACCTGCCCCAAGTGCGCTGCGGTCATGCACCAGTACGAGCGCAACGGCATCGTCGTCGACCAGTGCTCGGGCTGTCGGGCGGTGCTCCTGGACCGCGGGGAGCTCGAACACCTCATCGACACCGAGAAGTGGGTCAGCAACATCCGGCCCGGCACCCCGGCCGGGCCCATGCCCGGGTACACGGCGGCCGAGCCCGACACGGCCCAGACCATGCGGATTAAGGAGCGACGGACGCTCCTCCAGATCCTCTTCGGCGACTAGCGCCGACCCGGGCGCGGACGCGCTCACTCCCTGGCGGGCCCTCCTCGGGCCGGCCTGACCTCGGAAGGCCGAGGTCGCAGGCGGCTCCGTCCCAGACGGCGCCGCGGCAGGCGGCTCGGCCGCTCAGACGGCCATGTCGACGAAGCGCGACAGGTGGAGCTGGGCCGCCACGGTGATCGTGTCCGTGGCGCCGTTGCGGTGCTTGGCGACGATGAAGTCGGCCTCGCCGGCGCGCGGCGACTCCTTGTCGTAGTAGTCCTCGCGGTGCAGGAGGATGACGACGTCGGCGTCCTGCTCCAGCGAGCCGGACTCGCGGAGGTCGGAGAGCTGCGGCCGCTTGTCGGTGCGCTGCTCGGGCCCGCGGTTGAGCTGGGCGACGGCGATCACCGGGCACTGCACCTCTTTGGCGAGGAGCTTGAGGCCGCGGGAGATCTCGGAGACCTCCTGCTGGCGCGACTCCACTTTCTTCGGCGAGGTCATGAGCTGGAGGTAGTCGACGACGATGAGCTTGAGGTCGTGGCGCTGCTTGAGGCGCCGGGCCTTGGCCCGGATCTCCATCATGGTCATCGACGCCGTGTCGTCGACGAACAGCGGCGCCTCGGAGATGTCGCCCATGCGCTTGGCCAGGCGCGTCCAGTCGTCGTCGGACAGGTCGCCCGAGCGCAGGACGTGCATCGGGACGCGGGTCTCGGCCGAGAGCAGGCGCATCACGATCTCGAGCTTGCTCATCTCGAGCGAGAACAGGGCCGCGGCGTGCCGGTGGTGCAGGGACGCGTGACGCATGAAGTCCATTGCGGCCGTTGACTTTCCGGCGCCGGGGCGGCCGGCGACGATGATGAGCTGGCCGGCCTGGAGGCCCGAGAGGAGCCGGTCGAGGTCGGCGAAGCCGGTCGGGATGCCGGTCATGACGCCCTGGTTGGCGCCGATGGCCTCGATCTCGTCCATCGCGGGCTGGAGGAGGTCGGACAGGACCGCGAAGTCCTCGCTCTGGCGGTTGTCGGTGACCTCGTAGACGGCCTGCTGCGCGAGGTCGACCAGGTCGTCGATGTCGCGCCCGCCCTGGCCGCCGCCGTAGCCGTACTGGACGACCTTCGTGCCGGCCTCGATGAGGCGGCGCAGGATCGCCTTCTCCTTGACGATCTTCGCGTAGTACCCGGCGTTGGCGGCCGTGGGGACGGCGTTGAGGAGGTCGTGGAGGTAGGGGCCGCCGCCGATCTTGGCGAGGTCGCCGGTGTCGGCGAGGGCCGCGGCGATGGTGACGGCGTCGGCGGGCTCGCCGTTGCCGAACTTGTCGATGACGGCGTCGAAGATCATGCCGTGCTTGGGCTGGTAGAAGTCGCCCGGGCCGAGGACCTCGATGACGTCGGCGATGGCGTCCTTGCTCATGAGCATGCCGCCGAGGACCGACATCTCGGCCTGGTGGTCCTGGGGCGGGGTGCGCTCGTAGGTGCGGGTGGACCCGCCGCCGCTGCCGTTGCCGCCGCCGAAGGGGTCCTCGGGGGGCGTGTCGAAATAGGAGCCGTTCGCACCGTTGGCGCCTCGCGAGAAGACGCCGTCCGTCGACACGTCGGTCATGCCGTCCACCCCCTCGGTCACCGTGCGTTCATGGAGACAGTACCGCCCGCATACGACAGAAGGGCGGCGTCAACGACGCTATGTCGCGCCGCGCACGGTTGCAAACGCCCCTGTGGACAACCTGTGGACAAGGCTGTGGATAACCTGTGGATAACCGGGGTCGGGCCTGTGGACAACCTGTGGACAAAGAGGCGAGGGGGCCTCGAATCCGGGTCGGGAGCTGCGCCGACGTCGTCCACTGCCTGTGGACGGAAATCCGTTCGTGCCAACTTGCCACTAGCATGGGGGACGTCCCCGGCACGGATCAGAGGAGAGGCGGGCCCATGACCGCTCCGCAGCGCCCCGAGCGCAGGCCGCGCCTCGACCCCGAAGGCGACGACCGGCCCGGTGAGCGCGCGTTCACTCCGACGTTGCTGGTGACCCTCGCGTGGTACGCCGTGCCGGTGGCCGTCTACCTGACGTGGGTGCTGTCGCAGCCGCCAGTGGACGCGAGCTGCGCGGCGACGGGATGCTCGGCGCCCGCGCGCATCGGCGCGGCGGTCGCGGGCGGCTGGGCGTGGACGCTCTCGTCGCTCACCGCGAGCCTCCTCGTGGCGGTGCTGCTGCGCCTGCCGCGCGCCGGATGGCGTGCGGGCGTGGCGGGTTCGGCCGCGGCGATCCTGGGGGCGGGGCTGGTGACGGTGACGCTGCGGACCGCCGGCTGGGTGATCTGAGGCCGTACGGGCGGCCCCGGGTACCCGCCCGAACCCACCTTCTCCACTACCGAGGAAAGACCAGCAGCCGAAAAGCACCAACCTCCCACCCGGGTGCGACGGGGGTGGGCCCGCGGGGAAGGGCGGGGGCGGGGGATCGTTCGAACATCGGCGGGCGAAGCGGTCGATAAAGGATGTTTCGGGCGTGGAGGGTTCACTCGAAAGCGTGGACGGACATGACGAGGGCCCGCGACCGTCCGGTCGCGGGCCCTCGTCGCGCTTGCCTACTTCTTGCGGCGCTTGGCCGGGGTGACCTGGAGCTTGAACTTCGCGGTCACCTCCGGGTGCAGCTTGACCGACACGTCGTAGGTGCCGACCGACTTGATGGTCGAGGCGAGCTCGACGCGGCGGCGGTCGATCTTCGGGCCGCCGGCCTCGTCGACGGCCTTGACGATGTCGGCCGCGGTGATGGAACCGAACAGGCGGTCGCCGTCGCCGGTGCGGGCGACGATGTGGGCGTCCGTCTGCTTCAGCTTGTCCGCCACCGAGCGGGCCTTGTCCAGGTCGTGGATCTGGCGGGAGGCACGCGCACGCTGGATCGCGTCGACCTCCTTCTGACCGCCCTTGGTCCACGCGATCGCAAGGCCCTGCGGCAGCAGGTAGTTGCGGCCGTAGCCGGGCTTGACCTCGACGACGTCACCGGCCGAACCGAGGTTGGGCACCTCATGAGTCAGGATGATCTTCATAAGTGCGCTCCTTCCTAGCGGGTCTGGCTGGTGTACGGGAGCAGGGCCATCTCGCGGGCGTTCTTGACGGCCGCGGCGATCTGGCGCTGCTGCTGGGTGGTCACGCCGGTCACACGGCGGGCACGGATCTTGCCGCGGTCGGAGATGAACTTCCGCAGCAGCGCCGTGTCCTTGTAGTCGACGTACTCGATACCCTCTTTTTCAAGCGGGTTCGGCTTCTTCTTCGGCTTCCGCAGGGGAGCCGATTTCGGGTTGGCCATTGTGCTGTCTTGCCTCTTACTCGAGATCGTGTTCCGGGCCGGGCCCGGTTAGAACGGCGGGTCCTCGTCGAAGCCGCCGGAGCCGGCGCCACCGCCGGCCGGGGCCGCAGAGGCCCAAGGGTCGTCGGGCATCGAACCGCCGGCGCTGGAACCGCCGCCGCCCCCGAAGGAGCGGCCGCCGCCTCCACCGCCGCCGGACGCGCCGGACCGGTTGAGCTTCGCGGTGGAGAACCGCAGCGCGGGGCCAACTTCCTCGACGTCGAGCTCGTACACAGTGCGCTTCTCGCCCTCGCGGGTCTCGTAGCTGCGCTGCTTGAGCCTGCCCTGCACGATCACGCGGGTACCGCGCGAAAGCGACTCGGCGACGTTCTCGGCGTACTGGCGCCAGACGCTGCAGGTGAGGAACAACGCCTCACCGTCTTTCCACTGGTTCGTCTCTTTGTCGAACGCACGCGGGGTTGATGCGATGCGGAACTTCGCGACGGCGGCACCGGACGGCGTGTAACGCAGTTCGGGGTCGTCGACGAGGTTGCCGATAACCGTGATGACTGTCTCTCCTGCCATGACCTATCTCCTTGACGGTCTCGCAGTTGCAGGGTCGGGTTACCGAAGCTCCGGTCGCAGCACCTTGGTCCGCAGCACCGACTCGCTGAGCCGGAGCTGACGGTCCATCTCCGCGACGGGACCGGGCTCGGACTGCAGGTCGACGACGGCGTAGACGCCCTCGTTGCTCTTGTTGATCTCGTAGGCGAGACGGCGGCGACCCCAGACGTCGATCTTGTCGACGGCTCCTCCGGCGTCCTTGACGCCCTTGAGGAACTTCTCCAGCGTCGGGCCGACCTGGCTCTCCTCGAGGTTGGGTTCGAGGATCACCATGAGTTCATAGTGCCGCAAGATCGCTCCACCTCCTTCGGTCTCAATCGGCTGCGGTCTCTCCGCAGCAGGAGGAATCACTTGCGCGCTGCCCGCCTCGCGGTGGGCAACCTGGCAATCGTACCTGCTTACGGGCGGTGCGGCCGGGCCGCTCCGCCACGGGTGTGACGCTACCCGCCGGGTGCGACAGCCCGCAGCCCGACACCGCGCCGAAACCGGCCCGCCGTCCGGTTCGCGGGGCGCCCGCGCCGGTCCCGGAGTGCGGGAGGCGCCGCGCTAAGTTCGGAGTCATGACTTCGGAGTTCCAGTACACGGACCTGCTTCCCACCGGCCCGGACACCACCGAGTACCGCCTGCTCACGACGGACGGGGTGAGCACGGTCGAGGCCGCCGGCCGGCGGTTCCTCACCGTGGAGCCCGAGGTCCTCACGCACCTGGCCGCCGAGGCGGTCAAGGACATCTCCCACTTCCTGCGCCCCGCGCACCTCGCCCAGCTCCGCTCGATCCTCGACGACCCCGAGGCCAGCGGCAACGACCGGTTCGTGGCGATGGACCTGCTCAAGAACGCGAACATCGCCTCCGGCATGGTCCTGCCGATGTGCCAGGACACCGGCACCGCGATCGTCATGGGCAAGCGCGGGCGCCACGTCCTCACCGACGGCCGCGACGCCGAGCACCTGTCGCGCGGCGTGTGGCAGGCGTACCGCGACCTCAATCTCCGCTACAGCCAGATGGCCCCGCTGACCATGTGGGACGAGAAGAACACCGGCTCGAACCTGCCCGCCCAGATCGACCTGTACGCCGAGGGCGACGACGCGTACAAGTTCCAGTTCATCGCCAAGGGCGGCGGCTCGGCGAACAAGTCGTTCCTGTTCCAGGAGACCAAGGCGATCCTCAACCCGGACGCGATGATGCGGTTCCTGGAGGAGAAGCTGCGCCAGATCGGCACCGCCGCGTGCCCGCCGTACCACCTGGCGATCGTCATCGGCGGCACCAGCGCCGAGTACGCGCTCAAGACCGCGAAGTACGCCTCCACGAAGTACCTCGACGCGATGCCCACCGAGGGCTCGCCGTCCGGGCACGGCTTCCGCGACCTCGCGCTGGAGCAGGAGGTGCTCGAGCTCACCCGCCAGTTCGGGATCGGGGCCCAGTTCGGCGGCAAGTACTTCTGCCACGACGTGCGCGTCATCCGCCTGCCGCGCCACGGCGCCTCTCTGCCGGTGGCGCTCAGCGTCTCCTGCTCGGCCGACCGCCAGGCCATGGCCAAGATCACCGCCGAGGGCGTGTTCCTGGAGCAGCTGGAGCGCGACCCGAGCCGGTACGTGCCGGAGGTCCGGGAGGACGACCTCGACGACGACGCCGTGCGCATCGACCTGAACCGGCCGATGAGCGAGATCCGCGCCGAGCTGTCGAAGTACCCGGTGAAGACCCGCGTGTCCCTCACCGGGACGCTCGTGGTCGCCCGCGACATCGCGCACGCCAAGATCAAGGAGCGCCTGGACGCGGGCGAGGAGATGCCGCAGTACCTCAAGGACCACGCGGTCTACTACGCCGGGCCCGCGAAGACCCCCGAGGGCTACGCCTCCGGGTCCTTCGGGCCGACCACCGCCGGGCGCATGGACTCGTACGTCGACCAGTTCCAGGCCGCGGGCGGCTCGTTCGTCATGCTCGCCAAGGGGAACCGCTCGCAGCGCGTCACCGACGCGTGCAACGCGCACGGCGGCTTCTACCTCGGCTCGATCGGCGGGCCCGCCGCCAAGCTCGCGCAGGAGAACATCAAGTCGATGGAGGTCCTGGAATACCCCGAGCTGGGCATGGAGGCGGTCTGGAAGATCGAGGTCGAGGACTTCCCGGCGTTCATCGTCGTGGACGACAAGGGCAACGACTTCTACGAGGCCACCCGCCAGCCGGTCCTCACCGTGGGCCGCCGCCGGCACATCACCGTCACGTAGAAGGCAACGCCACTTAGAGAGCACCGTCCCGGAAGAGGCACCGTCACGTAAGGCGCTGAAAGCAGGGCCACCGACCATCAGGTCGGCGGCCCTGTCCCGTTGCGCCCCTTGGTGAACCGTGATGACTGTGAGACAGCGCACAACGCTTGTCCGGATCAGTGCGAACGGCCAGAGTTCCGTCCGCCGCTCGGCGGAATTCTCGGCCCGGCCCTGTCGCCCCTGTGCACGAACGAGCGGTTTCGCGCGATGCCCGGCCCGCCGCAAAGGGCATGGAACGACCGGTAGTCGGCAATACGGGAGAATCGAACGGCCCCAACGGGGCCCTTCCTGCGGATACGATCCGAATCCCATACTCCGGTACCCCCACTCCTCGGATTCCGCATGATCGAACACTTCTCCCACGGGTACACCACCCTCCCCGTGGCGTTCCTGGTCTCCATGACCGGCTCCGCCCTCGGCCTCCTCCTCGCCCGCCACGCCCGCCGCCACGACCGGCCCGCCCGCCGCGCCCTCTGGCTCCTGGTCGCCGCGTTCGCCATCGGCGGCACCGGCATCTGGGTCATGCACTTCGTCGCCATGCTCGGGTTCACCGTGCGCGACGTGCGCATCCTCTACGACCCGTGGACGACCGCGCTCAGCGCCCTCATCGCCGTGGCCGTCGTCGCGTGCGGCCTGTTCGCCATCGGCCTCGGCCGGTACTCCCCGCTCCGGCTCGCCGCCGCCGGGACGCTCACCGGGATCGGCGTGGCCGCCATGCACTACACGGGCAAGGCCGCCGTCAGCGCCGAACTCGAGTTCGGGTACCGCATCGGGTACGTCGTCGCCTCGGTCGCCGTCGCGATCGGCGCCGCCACCACCGCCCTGTGGCTCTCGTGGCGGCTCCAGCGCGCCGCCTCGATGTGGCTCGCCGCCGCCGTCATGGCCGTCGCCGTCAACCTCATGCACTACACGGGGATGCTCGGCGTGCGCACCACCGGCACCGCGGCGGAGGCCCCGCACGGCGTCGACGCCGTCGACCTCGTCTTCCCCATGGCGATCCTCACCGCGATCGTCCTGCTCTTCCTGGTGTTCACCGTGGTCATGGTGCCCACCGACGAGGAGCTGCGCGCCGATGAGCACCTCACCACCCTTCAGCGGCGCACCACCGACCGCCCGGTCGCCGGGCGCAAGCCCCCGCGCTACTGACCCGCACGGGCGCCGCGGCGGCGCCCGGACGCACGGACCGGCCCCGCTCGAACGAGCGGGGCCGGTCCACTTGCGAGAGAGGGTAGGGCCTTATCCGCCGACGGTGTTGGCGAAGTTGTAGTTGTTCGTCGCGTCCCAGTTGATCGACCAGGTCATCGCCCCGCCGATGCCCGGGTACGCCTGGGCGGGGACGAAGTCGCCGCAGCGCTGGCGCGTCTCCAGGCACGTGATCGCGTCGTTGACCATCGTCGGGTTGACGTAGCCCGAGCCCGCGGCGCTCTGGACGGCCGGGAGGCCGAGGCCGACCTGGCTCGGGGCGAGCCCGGCCTGGAGCTGGATGCACGCCTGGGCGGTGAGGAAGTCGATGTCGCCCTGGGCGTAGACCTGTCCGTTGCAGCCGAGCATGGTGCCCGAGTTGTAGTACTGCATGTTGACGATCGTCAGGATGTCCTTGGTGTTGACCGCGAGCTGGTAGTACCCCGCGGAGGTGGACTGGAAGTCGATCGTCTGCGGCGCCATCGTGTACGTGAAGCCGGGCTTCTGCGAGCTGATCGAGCGCAGCGCGGTCTCGAGCGCGCCGGCGTTGATGCCGTGCTCGAGGTCGATGTCGACGCCGTCGAAGCCGAACTCGTTCATCAGGCCGACCACCGAGCCCGCGAATGCCGCGGCGGTGGCCGAGTTGTTGATGGTGACGTTGCCGCGCTCGCCGCCGACGGAGATGATGACGTCCCGGCCCTGGGCCTGGATCGCGTCGATGTCGGCCTTGAACTCGGCCTCGGTGTAGCCGGCGTTGGTGAGGCTGGAGTCGAGGGCGAAGTCGACCTGGCCGGGCGTGGTCGTGGACTCGGCGAAGGCCACCGCGATGATGTCGTAGGTCGCGGGGACGTCGTTCAGCTCCATGACGCCGGAGCCGTTGTCGAAGTTGTGCCAGTAGCCGGTGAGGTTGTTGCCGCCCTGGCCCGGGCCGCCCGTGGGCGGGTCGGTCGGGTCCTCGGTGGTCGGCGGCTCGGCGCCGTCGCAGGCGCCGAGGTCCTGCCAGACGCCCCACTGGCCGGTGGTGCCGGGGGTCTCGCCGGTGGTCCACCACTTGGCGCGGTACTCGCGCTGCTGGTGGCTGACGAGGTCGCCGCCCACGTAGACGGCGCTGGAGCGCCACGCCGGGCCCTCGCAGGCGACCTGGGCGGAGGCGTTGTTGGCGAAGGCGATCGGCACCGCGACGGCGGCGCCCGCGGTGGCGAGCGCGACGGCGGCGGTGATCGCCGTTCTGCGGATGGGGCGCAAGGGACCTCCAGATATTTAAAGATTCCTAAATGTAACTCCCCAATCGTGCTGGTCGTCACGCCGCTTGTCAAGAGGTCCGCTCGCAGTAATATCCGACTCGCCCGGTTTGCGGGGCGCTTCTGCAAGCCCCGCAACCAAACGAGTCGGACTCCTAACTGTTCGCCGCTACGCCGCGCCGCGCCTCCGCCGGTCCCGGACGGGCTCGGCCCGGCCCTGGAGGCGCCGCTCCCGCTTCCCCCGCGCGAGCTCGGTCTCCAGGGCGTCGAGCGGCCCGGCGAACCCGTCGGCGAACCGCTCCAGCCAGGCGCGCACCCGCGCGAGGCCGGCGTCGTCGGCGCCGTAGATCCGGCGCGTCCCCTCGGCGCGCACCGTCACGAGCCCGGCCTCCCGGAGCACCTTGAGGTGCTGGGACACCGCCGGCTGCGAGATCCCCAGCGACTCCTTGAGGATCGCCGCCAGGGCCCCGGCGGGCGCCTCGCCCTCGGCGAGGAGCTCCATGACGCGGCGGCGCACCGGGTCGCCGAGCGCGTCGAACGCGGCCTCGGCACCGTCGCCGCTCACGCCTGCGGCTCCTCCGGAGGGGCGACGGTGTAGAACGCGACGACGTTCTCCAGGGCCGCGTCGGCGGCCTCCCGGTCGTCGCCGTCGTCGACCGCGGCCTGCGCCCAGCCGCCCCCGGCGAGGCGCGCGAACGCGACCCCGTCCGGGCCGGTCATCCACGCCTCGAACTCGGCGGCGTCGAGCGGCGTGCCGGTCTCGAGGTAGACGCCGAGGCCGTACAGGCTGCCGTCCCAGCCGATGCCGACCGCGCCGGGCCCGTACTGGCGCCACATCTCGGGGTCGACGACCGCCTCGTGGACGAGTTCGAGGACGGTGCCGCCCTCGCCCTTGCTCAGGTTCACGGTCATCCAGGAGACCTGGCCGCCGAACTCCCAGGTCGCCGAGAGCGAGTCGGGGGCTTCGCAGCGCTCGACGAGGCCGCCGGCGTTCCCCTCGAACTGGTAGCGGCCGCCGACCTCGAGGTCCCCGCTGACGGGCAGGAACCAGCGCGGCAGGCGCTCGGGACTGGTGAGCGCGTCCCAGACGTCGGCCTGCTCGGCGCGGTACGTGCGGCGGGCGACCAGCACCTTCGTGGCGGCGCCCTCGCGCTCGCCGGTGCGGATCTCCCTGGCCACCATCCTGGCGGCGGTGATCGGGTCTGCGGTTGCCGACATGGCCCCTCCTTGTATAAGTTGAGACTTATATTAGGGGAGGCCGGGCCGCCGCGTCAACGAACCGCCGAAATGACCGCCGGCATCACCGCTCCACGTAGCTGAGCAGGTCCTGCCGCGTCAGCACCCCGACCGGCTTGCCCTCGGCGAACACCATGAGCGCGTCCCGGTCCTGGAGCGCCGCCACCGCCCGCTCCACCTGCTCGCCCGACCCGATCGTCGGCAGCGGCGCACCGATGTGCCGCTCGATCGGATCGTGCAGCGTCGCCTTCCCCCCGAACAGCGCGTCCATCAGGTCCCGCTCCGCCACCGCGCCCGCGACCTCGCCCGACGTCACCGGCGGCTCCGCCTTCAGCACCGGCATCTGGCTCACCCCGAACTGGCGCATGATGTCGATCGCCTCGCGCACCGTGTCCTGCGGATGCACGTGGACCAGCTCGGGGATGTCCCCGCCCTTGCCCGCCAGCACCTCGCCGACCGTCGTCTTCCCGGACCCGCCCATGAACCCGAACTCGGTCATCCACGAGTCGTTGAAGATCTTCGACAGGTACCCGCGGCCCCCGTCGGGGAGGATCACCACGATCACGTCCCCCGGGTCCGCGTCCCGCGCCACCGCGACCGCCCCGACCACCGCCATCCCCGCCGAACCGCCCACCAGCAGGCCCTCCTCGCGGGCCAGGCGGCGCGTCATCGCGAACGACTCCGCGTCCGTCACCTCCACGATCCGGTCCGCCAGGCCCCGGTCGTAGTTCGACGGCCAGAAGTCCTCGCCCACGCCCTCGACCAGGTACGGCCGGCCCGTCCCGCCCGAGTACACCGACCCCTCCGGGTCCGCGCCCACGACCTGCACCCTCCCGCCCGAGACCTCCTTGAGGTACCTCCCGATCCCGGTGATCGTCCCGCCCGTGCCGACCCCCGCGACCAGGTGCGTGATCCGCCCGTCCGTCTGCTCCCAGACCTCCGGGCCCGTCTGCGCGTAATGCGACGCCGGGTTCGCCGGGTTCGAGTACTGGTCCGGCTTCCACGCGCCCTCGATCTCGCCCATCAGGCGGTCCGAGACCTTGTAGTACGAGCGCGGGTCCTCCGGGTCCACCGCCGTCGGGCACACCACGACCTCCGCGCCGTACGCCTTCAGCACGTTCCGCTTGTCCTCCGACACCTTGTCCGGGCACACGAACACGCACCGGTAGCCGCGCTGCTGCGCCACCATCGCCAGGCCCACGCCCGTGTTCCCCGACGTCGGCTCCACGATCGTCCCGCCCGGCTTCAAGGCGCCCGACGCCTCCGCCTCGTCGATCATGCGCTGCGCGATGCGGTCCTTGATGGACCCGCCCGGATTCAGGTACTCGACCTTCGCCAGCACCGTCGCCGGAGCGCCGTCGGTGACGGACCCCAGCTTCACCAGCGGCGTGTTCCCGATGAGACCGAGCACGGATTCGTGATACTGCATGGCCCCAGCCTAAAGCCTCCCCACCGCCCCGCCCCGGGGCCGCGACCCGCGATTCCCCTCCCCGCCGACGGCCCGCCCACGTCCCGCTGCGTGGATACGATCGGCGGTGACGCCTCCCGCGCCGGGCCGACCGGCGAGAATCGGGGCGCACACCTCCACCGCAACGTAGGGAGACAGGCATGAGCACCGCCGACATCGGCGTGGTCGGGCTGGCCGTCATGGGATCCAACCTGGCACGCAACTTCGCCCGGCACGGCTTCACCGTCGCCGTCTACAACCGCACGTACGCCAAGACCACCGAGCTGATCGACGCGCACGGCGGCGAAGGCGACTTCGTGCCCTCCGAGGAGCTCGCCGACTTCGTCGCCTCCCTCAAGCGCCCCCGCAAGGCCATGATCATGGTCCAGGCCGGACCCGCCACCGACGCCGTCATCGACCAGCTCGCCGCCCTCATGGAACCCGGCGACATGATCATCGACGGCGGCAACGCCCACTTCGAGAACACCCGCCGCCGCGAAGCCGCCCTCCGCGACCAGGGCCTCCACTTCGTCGGCACCGGCGTCTCCGGCGGCGAGGAAGGCGCCCTCCTCGGCCCCGCCATCATGCCCGGCGGCTCCGAGGAGTCCTACGAGTCCCTCGGCCCCATCCTCGAGGCCATCGCCGCCAAGGCCCCCGACGGCACCCCCTGCTGCACCCGCCTCGGCCCCGACGGCGCCGGCCACTTCGTCAAGATGGTGCACAACGGCATCGAGTACTCCGACATGCAGCTCATCGGCGAGGCCTACGACCTCCTGCGCCGCGGCGTCGGCATCGAACCCGCCGACCTCGCCAAGATCTTCGCCGAATGGAACGCCGGCGAACTCGACTCCTACCTCATCGAGGTCACCGCCGAAGTCCTCGGCCACACCGACGCCGCCACCGGCAAACCCCTCGTCGACGTCATCGTCGACCAGGCCGGCCAGAAGGGCACCGGACGCTGGACCGTCCAGAACGCCCTCGACCTCGGCGTCCCCGTCACCGGCATCGCCGAGGCCACCTTCGCCCGCGCCCTCTCCTCCGGCACCAAGCAGCGCGAAGGCGCCGTCGACCTGCTCACCGGGCCCAGCGCCAAGACCGACTTCCCCGAGACCTTCGCCGAGGACGTCCGCCAGGCCCTCTACGCCTCCAAGATCGTCGCCTACGCCCAGGGCTTCGACCAGATCGCCGCCGCCTCCGCCGAATACGACTGGGGCATCGACCTCGGCTCCTGCTCGGCCCTGTGGCGCGCCGGCTGCATCATCCGCGCCCGCTTCCTCGACCGCATCACCGACGCGTGGCGCTCGGACCCCGACCTGCCGACGCTCCTGGCGGCACCGGAGTTCACCAAGATCGTCACCGACGCCCAGGACGCCTGGCGCCGCGTCGTCGCCACCGCCGCGCTCGCGGGCATCCCGACGCCGGGCTTCTCCTCGGCGCTGGCGTACTACGACGGGCTGCGCTCGCGGCGCCTCCCGGCCGCCCTCATCCAGGGGCAGCGGGACTTCTTCGGCGCGCACACGTACAAGCGCGTCGACCGCGAGGGCACGTTCCACACCGACTGGTCCGGCGACCGCGCCGAGCACGAGGTCTAGCAGCCGCTGCACGGCACGGCGCCCCCGCTCGTCCGAGCGGGGGCGCCGTCGCGTTCCGGGCTAGTCGACGAACCAGGGGCCGTAGGAGCCGCCGAGGTCCACGGGCGCGGCGGGGCGGTCGCCGTCGCGCAGGCGCTTGACGAGCGCGACGAGCCGATCGGGTTCGAGCATGCCGTCGGTGGACCCGCACTCCTCGATCGGCAGCCACTTGAACACGAGGTCCTTCTCGTAGCCGGTCTCCACGAGCATGCGGGGCGCGAACCGCTCGACGCGCAGGAAGAAGTACCAGTTCTTCTGCACCAGCAGGCGCCCTCCCCGGACGAAGCACGCGTAGATCCCGAAGCCGACCGGGCCCGCGAGCGCGGCGGGGTCGACGGTGAGGGCGGTCTCCTCGTGCAGTTCGCGGGCGGCCGCGGCGGCGAGCGACTCGCCGTCCTCGACGCCGCCGCCGGGGGTGAACCAGCGCTCGACGCCCTCGCGGCAGCGGTTGCCGCCGACGTGGAGGACGGTGTCGTCGGGGGCGAGCAGGACCAGGCGCGCGGAGGTGCGGAACTCGCCGCCGGTCTCGGACTCGATGCTCATCGGACCGAGGTGTCGGCGGTGCGGCTGCCGGCGGGTTCGAGGCGCAGCGGCGCGGTGGGGACGTCGCCGGCGATGAGGCGCTTGATGAGGTGCAGGAGCGGGTCGAACGGGGCGTCGTGGCCGTCGGCGGCGGCGAGCTCGTCGACGCCGATCCACCGGAACTCCAGGTCCTGCTCGTAGGCGTCGCCGCCGCAGACGCGGGGCTCGAACCGGGCGACGCGGGTGAAGAACAGGTAGTTGTCCTGGGTGAAGACCTCGCCGTCGCGGGCGCGGCTGAAGGACCGGCGGGCCACGGGGCCGACCACGTCGGCGGGCGGGACGTGGAGGCCGGTCTCCTCGGACAGCTCGCGCACGGCGGCGTCGAGCGGGGTCTCACCGGGGTCGATGCCGCCGCCGGGCAGGAACCAGCGGGCGGGGCGTTCGGCGGTGGCGGTCCGGCCGATGAACAGGACGGCGTCCTGCTCGTCGATCACGATGCACCGCGCGCCGTACCGGTCGATTCGGGTGGGTTCGTTCGTCGCGCTCACCGGTCAAGTATGGGGGCACGCTCGGTAGTCGTCCAGCCCCTATCGGTGTCCCACGTCCAGGCGCCCCACGGGAGGCGAAGGGGCGCAGCGGGTCTCGGACCGTCCAACAGGTCCTTGAGCAGGGCCGAGACGCCCGCGGGGAACACGAGGGCGTCGACCGCGGCGACCTCGTCGGCGCCGAGCCAGCGGGCGGCGGTGAACTCGGCCCGCTCGATGTCCTCCAGGCCGTCGCGCACGGGGTCGAAGTGCGGCACGCGCACGAAGAAGTACGCGTCCTCGGAGTCGATCACGAGGTCGGGGCCGTCGGACCAGATCCCGGCGGTCTCGGCGACCACCGCCCCGAGCGCGTCCGGTTCGAGCCGCAGGCCGGTCTCCTCGAACACCTCGCGGACCGCCCCGGCCTCCAGCGTCTCCCCCTCGTCGAGCCCGCCCCCGGGGGTGACGTAGTACTCCACGCCCGGCCCCATGTAGTCCCGGCTGTGGAACAGCAGCACCCGCCCCGCCTCGTCCACCAGCAGCACCCGCGCACACCGCCGGCGCCGCACCCTCGACTCCCCGCTCATCCTCCGAGTATGGAGGGCGGGCGGGGCGCCGGCAAAGCGCCGGCGCCCCCGCATCGTCGCGTGGTCCGAGGGTCAGTCGATGATGTCGCCGACCGACGGGGCGGTGACGGCGCGCTTGGCCCAGGCCCGGATCTGGTTCGTGTCGGTGCACTGCTCGATCCGGCGGCGCTGGTTCTCGGAGAGTGAGAGCCCGCGGGCCTCGATGACGTCGATCAGGATCTCCGCCGCGCCCTTCGCCTCGCCGCGGGCTTCGCCGCGCGCCTCCCCTCGGGCTTCCCGATCGGTGAGGAGCTTGCTCTGGTACGGGTAGGTTTCCTGCTGCACTAGGGCCTCCAAGATCGTGCGCGGCCGCTCGCTGAGCTGCCGCATCATGTATTCAGCGTATCGTGCGGCCTGGTCGGGAGGGAGCGCCGCGAGCTCCTCGGATGCTGCCGCGAACAGGCGGCGGCTGTCGGCCGCGTACTGGTGGACGAGGGTGCCGAGCACCATCTGCTCGGCGAGTTCGCCGGTGCCCGACACCGTCGTCAGCTTCGGATAATTGTCAGGGCCGAGCACCAGCGGCTGGAAGACGAACCCGGGGTGGCCGGTCTCGATCGGCTCCGCCGCCCAGTCGGCGACCGACGAGGTCGGGCAGACGACGATCAGGGCGACCGGCGCGCCGATCCGGTGCCGGATGTTGATCTGGTAGGCGGGCCAGGAGAAGCGCTTCCGCTTGTCCTGACCCTGCTGGATCTCCAGGATGATGCCCATCCGGGCGAGGCCGCCCTCGCGGCAGAGGACGACGTTGTCGGCGTTGAGGTCGCGGACCACGGAGTCGGTCGCGCATTCGGAGTAGGGGATCGCTTCGTCGTAGTCGGGGATCGGGATGCCGAGCATCTCGCTGGCGAGGTCGACCGCGAATTCCGGTCGCTCCCGGCAGAGCTTCAAGGGCGTGTCGTGTGCGTGAGTCGTCACTCGCACAACGCTACGAGCACTCGGCGACATGCGCCTCTGACGTAACACGTTGTGCGATCACGTAAGAGATGAGGTTCACTCCAGCCGAGGGGTGAGGCGTGCGCGGGGCGGCCCGCGGCGCGATGCGCCGCGGGCCTGGTCTCCTCTGGGTCCGCTAGGCCGCCACGGGGAGTGCGGTCTCGGGCTTGCGCTCCTCGATGAGGCGCTTGGCGAGCCGGCCGGAGGCTTCGGCCAGGCCCATGATCATGAGGGCGTTGATCGCATGGAAGCCGAAGATGATCTGGCCCGGCACGGTGCCGGCGACGCTCACCAGGGCGATGAGGGACTGGAGCACGACCAGGCCGAACACGCCCGCGGCCATCCCGACGAGCTTCCTGCCGGACCGGGCGAGGGCCGCGAACAGGATGCCCAGGAGGGCGACGACCGCGATCACGCGGCCGTTCACGATGTGCAGGGAGAACGACTCGTCGGGCGAACCGGTCCCCAGGGCCCCGTACCCGGCCAGGAAGAACTGGATCCCGATCAGGGCGTGCATGACGCCCGTCCACACCCGATAGAACTTAAGCATCGACATTCCTCGTCTCGATCTCGTCTTGGACGGCGTCGACGGCGGTCATCGCGCCGAACGCCAGCAGATGGACCACGCAGTGGTCGGTGAAGACCTCGCCCCGCCACGACGCCACATCGGACGCCGCGACCGCCCCGGGCGCCAGCGCCGCCGCCACCGCCAGCCGGGCGCCCAGGCCCGCCTCGCGCGGCAGGGCCGCACCGCCCGCCAGCTCCGGCACGGCGTCCGCGAGGTCCGTGCCCCGCGCGCCCACCGTCCGCGCCACCGACTCCACGGCCGCGTCCGACAGGAGCATCGACCCGTACGCGGCCATCGACCGGACCGCGCCGTACGCTCGCCCCACCGGCGACCCCGCCGCCCACGCCGGCTCCCGCACCGCCGTGCCCCGCGCCCACTGCGGCCGCTCCTCCAGCAGCGGCAGGCTCGCACCCGGCGCCAGGTCCGCCGCCATCGCCTGCCGCAGCAGCCGCGACCCCACCGACCGCCCCAGCCGCGTCGCCAGCACCGGGCTCGGCGCCTCGTTCTCGGCCAGCACCTTCACCATCCGCGTGATGAGCTCGAACACCAGCGCCGTCCCGATGAACCGCGGCGCCGCCTCGGCGAGGAACGGCCCCCGCGCCGTCGGCGCCGCCGCCCAGGCCGCCAGCGCCGCCCACTCCGGCGGCGCCGCACCCGCGCGCAGCGCCTCCGCCAGCTCCGGCTCACCGGCCGCGTGCAGCAGCGTCACGTGCGCGTCGGTGCAGAACCGGCACCCGTTGCGCACCGCGATCACCGTCGCCACGACCTCCTTCGCCCGCCGCTCCTCGGGGCCGCCGACGAGCAGCGACTCCCGCAGCAGCGACCACACCGGCGCCAGCAGCTCCGGTGCGGGCGAGAACATCGTGACCGCCGGGCCCAGCACGCCCAGCTCGCTCTTGACCTGCCGGTACACCTCGGCCACCACGCCCTCGGCGTGCTTCGGATCGACAGGGACGACATGCCTGACTGCGGGGGACATGGGGGCGCCTCCTCGGTTGACTCGGCGGCCCTCACGGCCGCCGCACCCCTCCAGGCTCCCCGGCGCCGCGCCCCGCGGCGTCCGCCCCGAGACGGCAATCCCGGCCTCGCCGCACGCAGCAGCACCGGCCCCCGCGTACACCCAGCGCGGTACGCCCCGCCTGCACCGCGAGCCGACGCCGCAGGTCCGGCCGGGCGTTAGAGTCGGAGGCATGCCGACTCCCCCCGAGACCCGGACGGCCGACCGGCGCCCGCACTCCCTGCCGGGCAGGCGCTTCGACCTCGTCGTCACCGCCGTCATGCTCCTCGACACCCTCGCCGCGGGCCTCATCAAGGACGTCCGCGACGGCATGCCGACGTGGGGCTGGCTCCCGCTCATGCTGGGGCCCCTGGTGTTCCCGCTGTGGCGGCGCCACCCGCGCCTGGTCCTGGTGGTCAGCGTCGGCTCGGTCCTCGCCTCCGGCCCCCTCGGCGTCGGCCCCCTCGCCGTGGTCCCGGCCCTGGTCGCCATCGCCGTCGCCATGTACACCGGCTACCGCGCGCTCTCGGTCACCACGGTGTTCGCCCTCTCCGCGGTCACCGCCCTCGGCAACCTCCACAACGCCGGCTGGACGCTCGACTCCCAGGTCGTCGAGCGCACCCTCCTGGTCGTCGGCTGGCTCCACGTGGCCCTCATCTCCGGTCTCTCCCGGCGCCAGCGCGACGCCTACATGGCCGAGGCCGAGCACGTCCGCGAGGAGGCGGTCAAGCGCAAGGCCGCCGACGAGCGGGTCCGCATCGCCCGCGAGCTCCACGACTCCCTCACCCACTCCATCTCGGTGATCCGCGTCCAGGCCGGCGTCGCACTCCACCTGGCGCGCAAGCGCGGCGACGACCCGCCGCCCGCGCTCGTGGCCGTCGAGGAGGCCGCGAAGGACGCCACCCGGGAGCTGCGCGAGACCCTGACGATGCTCCGCGACGACGACGGCCACCGCCTCGCCCGCCTCGCCGACCTCGCCGACCGCTACCGGGGCCTCGGCTTCACCATCGACGTCGAGTGCGACATCGACCACGCCGCCCCGATGGGCGCCGAGGCCGACCACGCCGCGTACCGGATCGTCCAGGAGGCGCTCACCAACGCCGTCCGCCACTCCGGCGGCGACGCCGTCCGCGTCCGGGTCCACCGCGACGCGGACGCCGTCACCGTCGAGGTCGCCGACAACGGCACCGCCGCCCGCGTCGCCCCCGGCCGCGGCATCACCGGCATGCGCGAACGCGTCGACGCCCTCGGCGGCACCCTCCACGTCGGCCCCGGCGAGTACGGCTTCACCGTCCGCGCCTCCCTCCCCGACCCCGCGGAACCCGCCGCCGACCCGGCCCCCGCCGCACCGGAGCACCGCGCCGAACTCGAGGAGTCGCGGTGATCCGGGTCCTCCTCGCCGACGACCAGCCGCTCATGCGCGGCGGCTTCCGCGCCCTCATCGACGCCGAGGACGACATGACCGTCGTCGCCGAGGCCGCCGACGGCCCCACCGCCGCCCGCCTCGCCGCCGACACCCTCCCCGACGTCGCCCTCCTCGACGTCGAGATGCCCGGCGGCGACGGCATCAGCGCCGTCCGCGCCATCGCCGCCGACGACCGGCTCGCGGGCGTGCGCGTCGTCATGCTCACCAACTACTCCTTCGACGCCTACGTCTTCGACGCCCTCCGCGCCGGCGCCGCCGGGTACCTCGTCAAGGACACCGAGCCCGAGGAGCTCCTGCGCTGCGTCCGCGCCGCCGTCGCCGGGGAGACCCTCCTGTCGCCGCAGATCGCCGCGAAGCTCGTCGCCGAGTACGTCGCCCACCCGCCCTCGCGCCTCGCCGGGCAGGTCGAGGGGCTCACCACGCGCGAGACCGAGATCGTCGCGCTGGTCGCCCGGGGCCTGACGAACACCGAGATCGCCGAGCGGCTGTTCATCAGCCCCGCCACCGCGAAGACGCACGTCCACCGCGCCATGATGAAGCTCGCCGTCCGCGACCGGGCCGGACTGGTGGTGTTCGCGTACGAGTCGGGCCTGGTGCAGCCCAAGGGAAGCGGTTAGGGCACCCGGCCAGGCACCACTCGGCCAGGCAGCACTCGGCCAGGCACCACCCGTTCAGGGAGCGCTCGTTCAGGCGGCGCTCGGTTCGGCCGCCTCGCCCTCGGCGGTCCCGGCCGTGTCCGTCGCCGGATCGGCGGTCGCGTTGTACTCGAAGCCGAACAGCAGCGCCGCGTTGGTGATCCACAGCCACACCAGGAACACGATGACGCCGCCGAGCGCCCCGTACGTCTTGTCGTAGTTCCCGAAGGTCGACGCGTACAGCCCGAACCCGGCCGAGGCGGCCAGCCACAGGACGACGGCCAGGACCGCGCCGGGCGCGCGCAGGCGGAAGCGCGAGCGCTTCGCGGGCGCGAGCCAGTACAGGAGCGCGACGATGACGATGACGAGCACGGTGATCGCGGGCCACTTCACCCACGCCCACACCGTGACCGCGGCGTCGTCGGCGTGCAGGGTCCGCCCGATCGCGCGCGCCACGGTCCCGCCGGTCGCGGCGACGACCGCGCACACGGCGGTGAGGGCGCCGACCACGACGGTGAGCACGATCCGCACGACGAGCACCGTCCACCACTTGCGCGACTCCTCGGTCCCGTTGACCGCGTTGAGGGCCCGCGAGAACGCGGCGACGTAGTTCGAGGCCGCCCACAGTGCGGCGGCGAGGCCGAGCAGCGCGACGAGCCCGGCGGTGCCGGGGTTCATCTGGAGCCGCGCGACCGCGTCCTCGATGATCGACATCGAGTCCCCGGGCACGAGCGAGCCGACCCCGTCGAGGAGCGACGCGGTCGCGTCCTCGCTGAGCAGGCCGATGAGGGAGGTGCCCACGAGGATCGCGGGGAACAGCGAGAGCACCGAGTAGTACGTGAGGGCCGCGGCGGCGTCGCCGCGGTTCTCGGCCGCGTATCGCTTGGCGGCTTTGACGATCGAGCGTCCACCCATCCCTCCACCGTCCCAGACGCGGCGCGCGGGCGGGGCGGTTCGGGAGAACTCGGCGCGTCCGATCCCCCTACCGCTCCAGCGGTTCGTCCTCGCGGCCGGCGGTGGGCCCGGTGGTCAGGGCCCAGATGACGAACACGTCGACGGCGATGACGAGCGTCGCCCACAGCGGGTACTGCGGCGCGAGGAAGAACTGGTTCATGGCCGACACGACCGCGACCAGCACGCCCGCGTACCCGCCGCCGCGCAGCCGCTCCAGCCGCCGCGAACGCGGCGCGCCGACCTGCATGAAGCCGATCACGATGGCGGCCAGGCCGATCGCGATGTTGACCCAGCCCCAGCCGGTGTTGTCGGCGCGGTACCAGTAGCCGCCGCCGGTGAACATGAAGGAGCCGCCGCTCGCCACGGCGTACCCGATGAAGACCTGCCAGGCCCCCACCAGCAGGAGGAGGACGCCGGCGAACGCGGAGCCGGTGCCCCTGCGGCGAGGATTCCAGTCCTCATCGGTCATGCGCGGTCCCCCCCGGGATCGGACGGGCGCGGGCCGCCCCGCACTCAGCCTAGGCGACGACGGCGCGCGACCGCGGCATCCACACTCGACGCCGGGCCCGCGAGCCCTCACGCGCCCCCGCCCGGCGCGAGGCGCCGCAGCCAGTTGGCGAGGAGCGCGCTGCCGTCCTCGGTGAGGATCGACTCGGGGTGGAACTGGACGCCCTCGACGTCGATCCGGCGGTGCCGCAGGCCCATGACGGTCCCGTCGTCACTGGTCGCGGTCACCTGGAGCGGGTCGTGGACGCTGCCGGGCTCGACCGCCAGCGAGTGGTACCTGGTGGCGGTGAACGGGTTCGCGAGCCCGGTGAACACGCCGGAGCCGTCGTGGCGGATCGGGGAGGTCTCGCCGTGGCGCAGTTCGGCCGCGCGCGAGACGACCGCGCCCCAGTGCTCGGCGATCACCTGGTGGCCCAGGCAGACGCCGAGGACGGGGACCTCGCCGGCGAACCGGTCGAGCAGGTCGTGCCCGAGCTTGGCCTCGTCGGGGCGCCCGGGGCCAGGCGAGAGGAGCAGCCCGGTCGGGCGCAGCCGCGCGGCCTCGTCCACATCGGTCCTGTCGGAGCGGCGCACGTCGACGCGGGCCCCGAGGGCCCGCAGGTAGGAGACGATGGTGTGGACGAACGAGTCGCGGAAGTCCACCACCAGGACGCTCCGGGTCACGGCGCGGCCCCGCGGGTCACCCGTCGTCCTCCCCGGTCGGGGACTCGGCGGTCTGCCAGTCGTCGGGGTCGAACTGGGTGTCCTGGCAGTCCACGCCGGGCGTGCAGGTCGGCGACTCGCCGCCGTCCTCGTCGGCGGGCTGGTCGACGTTGACGCCCCCGGCGGGGTCGACGTTGCTCCACGGCATGTGCGGGCGCACGGCCGGGAAGAGCACGAACCACAGCAGCGCGCAGGCGCCCGCGCCGAGCGCGACCGAGCCGATGATCTTGCCGGGCAGGCCGAACGGGAGCTTCCTCCAGATCCACGAGTACACGTCAGGCCTCCGGGTCGATCGCCGCGGGCGGCAGCTCGCCGGCGGGGTCGCGCTCGATCGTGTCGACGAGCTGGCTGTAGACGACGTACCGCTCGTAGTTGTCCCACAGCGGATGGCAGGTGAACAGGGTCAGCCAGTAGTCCTCGTCGCCGGGCTCGGAGCCGGGGTCGCCGGGGACCGGCGCGGTGATGTCGACCTGCGTCTCGTCGACGACGACGTGCTCCTGCACCTCGTACACGTAGAAGTAGTCCTTGGTCTCGATGACGACCTTGTCGCCGGGCTGGAGGTCGCGGATCTTCTGGAAGATCGCGGGCACGTTGTGGCCGGCGAGGGTGAAGTTGCCCTGCTCGCCGGGCATCGCGCCGTCGAGGTAGCGGCCGGGCGCGTACTCGATGTCGGCCGGTTCGGTGCCCTCGACGAGGGTCCAGGACTCGGCGCGGATGTCGGGCGCCCACATGCGGGCGAACACGTCGCCGAGCTCGGGGACGGGGTTGCCCTCGTCGTCCTCCTCGGCCTCCCAGATGGTGTCGAGGTCGGTGGAGAGGGTGTCCTGCTCGGCGTTGATCGCCTCGGAGACGCCGAAGACCTCGTAGGCGGCGTACATGAGCACGACCGCGCCGAGGGTGATGAGGGCTTCGCCGAGGCCGCGGACGGTCGAGCGGAGGCCGCCGCCCTCGCCGCGGTGGCGCTTGACGGTGCGCTTCTTGCGGGCGGCGCTCTCGGCGCCGGGCAGGGCGGGGACGTCGTCGGCGGGGATCACCGGGAGGATCGCGGTGCCGTCCGGCTCGGGGACGAGCGGGGCCTTGGCGAGGCGCGGGGGCCGCAGCGCGGTGGTGGTGTCGAAGTCGGGCTCGGCCGGTTCGGCGGGGGCCATGCCGCCGCCGAAGGCGCCGGGGACCTTCGCTTGCCCGCTCGGCACGCTCGCGCGGCCGGGCCCGGCGGTCCGGGGCGGGCTGGGCTGCTTCGGGGGGCTCTGCGGCCGGGGCGGGCTCGGGGGTCCGGCGGGGGACGCGGCGGGTCCGGGAGGCGCGGCGGGTCCCGCCTGGGGGGCGGCCTGGGGCGGCCCGGGCTGGGGACGGCCGGCCTGCGGGAGCCCGTGCGGCGGCTGTCCTTGCGGCGGTTGCGCGTTCGGGGGCGGGAGGTGCGGAGGAGGGGCGCTCGCGGGTCCGTGCTGCACCGGTCCACCCTGCTGCGGAGCGCTCTGCGGCTGCGCACTCTGCGGCGGTCCGCCGGGCGGCGGTGCCGACGGGGGCGTGACGGGCGGTTGCGGTTGGGGCTGAGGAGGTCGGGGCGCGGCCTGCGGTGCCGGGTCGGGCTGCGGGGTGGTGGTCGGCGGGGGCGTCTGCGGCGCTTCGGGGCGCGGCGGCGGTGCTTCCGCCTGCGGCGGCCGGGCTTCGGGGTGCGGCGGCCGGCCCGCGGCGGGGGCGCCCTGTGGCGGAGCGGGCGGCGGCCCCTGCGGAGGCAGCCGGCGCGGCGGCGGCTCGTCCGCGAAGGGGGACCAGTCCTGATCGCTCACCTGGAACTTCCCCTCAATCGTGCCCGTGTTCTGAACGTGTGGGCGCTGTCGTAACCATAACGCGCGAGGCAATCCTAGGGTTGTCCCGCGAAGGCGAGTATCGCCCGAACGGGCAGCCCACCGCGGGCGCGGGCGCGGCCCGGGAGTGTCGGGCGCGCGGGCGGACGCGGTGCGGTCCATCCGGATGCGCTACTACTCCTTACACGCCGCCGGACCCCGGAATCGGGCAGTGCGCCTCCGGGGTGTGAGCTACGCGATGCCGCGCGGACGGCGCGTCACCGGCGGACGGTACCCTGGGGGCCGGACATGTCCCTCAGTTGGAGAGTCGTCGATGCCGAAGTCACGCATGCGCAAGAAGAAGGTCTACTCGAGCTCGGGCCCGGGTAAGAGCACGACCTCGGGCGAGAGCTACGAGCCCAGCCCGACGTGGGTCCCCATCACCGCCGTCGCCCTCATCGTGATCGGCATCGGCTGGCTCACGCTGTTCTACCTCTCGGGCATGGCGTTCCCCGTGGCGGCCTGGGGCTACTGGAACCTCGCGGTCGGCTTCTCCTGCATGGTCGCGGCCCTGCTCGTCCTCTCGAAGTGGCGCTGACGCACCCCCGCTGAGACCCGAGCGTTCCTCGTATCGCTCGGCCCCGGAACGATGTCGGACCCCCGGCGTACTCTTGTGCCAGGGGTCCCTTAAGGGGGATTTATCAGGATATTTCCTGATGCGCCCCCTTGCTCCGGTTCCTAGAGGAGCTCGAACACCGTCGCGTTGGCCATGCCGCCGCCCTCGCACATCACCTGGAGCCCGCGCCGCAGCCCGGTCTCCCGCATGTGGTGGAGCATCGTCGCGGCCAGCCGCGCGCCCGAGGCGCCCAGCGGGTGCCCGAGGGCGATCGCGCCGCCGTTCGGGTTCAGCCGCTCCTCGTCCGCGCCGGTCTCGGCCAGCCACGCCAGCGGGATCGCCGAGAACGCCTCGTTCACCTCGAACACGTCGATCTCGTCGAGGTCGAGCCCGGTGCGCCGCAGGATCTTCGCGGTCGCCGGGATCGGCCCGTCGAGCATGAGCACCGGGTCCGACCCGACCGCGCACGCCGCCGCGATCCGCGCCAGCGGCCGCACCCCGAGCCGCCGCGCGTGCGCGTCGGTGGTGACCACCAGCGCCGCCGCCCCGTCGGAGATCTGCGACGACGTCCCCGCCGTCACCGACCCGTCCGCCTGGAACACCGGCTTGAGGCCTGCGAGCCGTTCGAGGCTCGTGTCCCGCCGGACGCCCTCGTCGGCGCCGACCGTTCCCGCCGCCGTCGCGACCGGCGCGATCTCGGCCGCGAACAGGCCCTTGTCGGCCGCCGCGGCGGCCTTCTCGTGGCTGGCGAGCGCGAACGCGTCCATCGCCTCCCGGCCGATCCCGTACCTGGCGGCGACCCGCTCGGCCGCCACGCCCTGGTTGAACGGCATCGCCGCGGCCGCGTCGACCTGCGCCGCATAGCGTTCGCGCACCGCCGGACCGTACGGCTCGCCCGCGCCGGCGCCGAGGCTCGACCCCATCGGGACGCGGCTCATCGACTCCACGCCCCCGGCGACGATCACGTCGGCGTGCCCGGCGAGGACCGCCGCGGCCGCGAACGCGACCGCCTGCTGGCTCGACCCGCACTGCCGGTCCACGGTCGTCCCGGGGATCGCGTCGGGCCAGCCCGCGGCGAGGACCGCGTTCCGGGCGACGTTCCAGGACTGCTCGCCGACCTGCGAGACGCAGCCGAGCACCACGTCGTCGACGGCGTCGGGCCCGAGCCCGGACCGCTCCAGGGCCGCGTTCATCGCGTGCGCGGCCAGGTCGACGGCGTGCACGCCCGCGAGGGCGCCGCCGCGGCGCCCCAGCGGCGTGCGGGCGGCGGCGAGGACCACGGCCTCAGGCATTGCGGTACACCGGGGCGATGACGGCGCGCGCGATGGCGTTGAACGTCAGGTGGAACGCCCCGATCGCCATCGACGAGGCCGGGTCGACCGCGACCTGGTCCTTCAGGGCGTGGACGGCGAACAGGTACCGGTGGTCGGGGTCGCCTGGCGGCGGTGCGGCGCCGGCGAAGCCGACCCCGCCGGAGTCGTTGCGCAGCTGGAACGCGCCCAGCGGCGGCGATCCGGCCGCGCCGGTCGCCAGCTCGGTCACCGAGGCGTCCAGGCCCAGGAGCATCCAGTGCCACCAGCCCGAGCCGGTCGGCGCGTCGGGGTCGTAGCAGGTCACCGCGAACGCGGCGGTCTCGGCGGGGAAGCCGGACCAGGCCAGGTGCGGGGACACGTCCTGCCCGGCGACCTGCGCGGCCGGGAGGGTCTCGCCGTCGGCGACGTCGTCGGAGACGAGCGTGAACGACGGGACCGGGGGAAGGAAATCGTAGGGCCAGGGGGCCCGCGTGCGGTCGAGCGACGTCATCGTCCTCCTCCTTCCGGGCCCGCGCGGGCGGCTCGCCGCCCGGGGACCACGGGTTCGATTGTGCTCTCACCAGCCGGGCGCCGCCGCGAGACCTCCGCGGCGGCGCCGCCCGCCGCCGCGGTCCGCCGCTGCGGCGGCTCCCGTCGGCGGCGGCGCGGTGCGGTTCGGCGCGACCGGCTTCTCCTGCACCGTATCGCGCCGGGCTCCTCGCGCGGCGCGGGCCGCGCGGGGAGCCGCCCGGTGCCGCGCCCTGACCGCCCCTGACCCGCCCTCACTCCCCGTGACGCCGGGTGAGGCCCGCCATGGCCTGTGCACATGCCGGTCGACGTCCGCCCTGTGGGCCGCTTACGCTGGTGTCATGCCGAACACCGACGTCATCTCTTTCTCCCGGGGCGCCCCGTCGCTCGACATCGTCGACACCGAGGGCCTCAAGGCCGCGGCCGTGGCCGCCCTCGACGCCGACCCGGCCGGGACCACCGGCTACGGCACGTCCGTGGGCTACCCGGCGCTGCGCGAGTGGATCGCCGCCAAGCACGACGTGAACCCCGAGAACGTGCTGGTCACCAACGGCTCGATGCAGGCCGACGCGTTCCTGTTCGACGCGCTCGTCAAGCCCGACACCCCGGTGATCGTCGAACGGCCCAGCTACGACCGGACCCTCCTGGGCCTGCGCGAGCGCCGCGGCCAGCTCCACCCGGTGCGCGTCCAGGCCGACGGCCTCGACGTCGACGAGCTCGAAGCCCTGCTCAAGGGCGGCGTCCGCCCGCGCCTGGCGCACATCATCCCGAACTTCCAGAACCCGGCCGGCGTGACGCTGTCGGGCGAGAAGCGCACCCGCCTGCTCCAGCTCGCGGGCGAGTACGACTTCACGATCTTCGAGGACGACCCGTACCTCGACATCCGCTTCCGCGGCGGGCAGTTCCCCACCATGCTGGAGCAGGACGACGAGGACCGCGTCGTGTACGCGAGCTCGTTCTCCAAGACCGTGTGCCCGGGCCTGCGCACCGGCTACCTGGTCGGCCCCGCGGACCTGATCGCCTCGATCGCGGCCGCCGCCACCAACACGTACATCGCGCCGAACATGTTCGCGCAGGCCACGATCTACCAGTTCGCGGCCTCGGGCGCGCTCGACCGCTCGATCGCCACCGTGAAGGCCGCCCTGGAGGAGCGCGTCGACCAGCTCGCCGCGTCCCTGCGCGCGCACCTGCCGAACGCCGAGTTCGTGGTGCCCGACGGCGGCTACTTCCTGTGGGTCGACCTCGGCGAGGGCGTCGACTGCGCGAAGGTCGCCGCGGCGGCCGGAGACGAGGGCGTCCAGGTCGTCAAGGGCACCGACTTCGTGCTCGAAGGCGGCGAGTCCTGCCTGCGCCTGGCGTACTCGGCCGTCAAGGCCGACCGGATCGACGAGGGCGTGCGCCGCCTCGCCAAGGCCGTGGAGTCCTCCCGCGCCTGAACAGCGCACCGTCCGTGACGATCCACGGACGTTCCGTCGACAGTGGATGGCGGTTATGCGCCATGGCGTATAACCGCCACCGCCTCGCCCTTCCCAGAACGCGAACGGGGCGCGACAATCGGTTGCGTGGCCGCGGCCCTGCCGCGGCGGTACCCGTTATCCCGCCCCCATGACGCCGGATCGGTGGACTCGCCCACTCCCCCCCGAGGCGAGGCACCGGTCCGGCGTTGCCCTTCCCGGGGTTCCCGATTCCCAAGGCGCGCAAACGGTTCGGGGACCCGTGTCCCCACGGATCCCCGAGTCGCCCGTCCACCGGTCCCACCCGGCGGCGCTCCGCGCCACCGGCCGGCGTCCGGCCGGATTCTTCACTTGTCGCTCCATCGCTGCCGCGGCGTCCCCCCGGATCGCCGCGGTTAGCGGCTGACGCTGTCGACGAGCTCGTCCTGGAGCGCCCGGTCGTCCAGCTCCGTGTCGTCGAGCAGTTCGTCCGCGAGGAGCTGCTCCCCGATCGACTCCGTCCGCTGCCGGTACCACAGGTACGCGACGGCCCCGCCGATCGCGAGCCCCGCGCCGATCGCACCCGCGACCCACGGCCACTTCGGTGCCGGGGGCTTGCGCAGCCCCACCTTCGCCAGGACGACGTTGACCCTCGGCGCCGCGGCCTCCTTCGTGCCCCGTGCCGCTGCGAATCCCGCGTCCTTGAACGAGGTCACACCGTGTTTGAAATGGTCCACAGCCTCCCGGGCGGGAGTGGTGGAACGTCGGCTCAAGCCCATCGTGAATGCCTCCTCTAGGTGCCTGTACAACTCATCGTGCACCGGGCTGTGACACCCGTCGAGGGAAACGGGGGAGAAAGTTGGACGAACCTCGGCCGTCTGGCACCATGGACGCCATGACCAAGGCGACGCTGAAGACCAATGCCGGCGACATCACCATCGAGCTGCTCGACAACCACGCGCCCAAGACCGTGGCGAACTTCGTGGGACTGGCCGAGGGCACCAAGGAGTACAAGGACCCCGAGACCGGCGCGGCCGGATCGGGACCGTACTACGACGGTGTCATCTTCCACCGGGTCATCGACGGCTTCATGATCCAGGGCGGCGACCCGACCGGCACCGGCCGCGGCGGCCCCGGGTACCAGTTCGCCGACGAGTTCCACCCCGACCTCCACTTCGGCGAGCCGTACCTCCTCGCCATGGCGAACGCCGGACCGGGCACCAACGGCTCCCAGTTCTTCATCACGCTGGGCCCGACCCCGCACCTCAACTTCCGCCACACCATCTTCGGCAAGGTGAGCGACGAGGACTCCAAGGCCGTCGTCGACCGGATCGGCAAGACCGCCACCGGCCCGATGGACCGCCCGGTCAACGAGATCGTCATCGAGTCCGTCGTCATCGAGAAGTAGTAAGGACTCGATGAGCGAAGAGCAGTCGGCCCCGGTCTGCTATCGCCACCGGAACCGCCAGACCTACCTGCGCTGCGTGCGCTGCGACAAGCCGATCTGCGCCGACTGCCGGATCGACGCCCCCGTGGGCTTCCAGTGCCCCGACTGCGTGGCCGAGGGCCGCCGGACGATGCGCAAGACGCGCTCGTCGTTCGGCGGCGGCGCCCGCGCGGGCGCCGCGGGCACGGTCACGAAGGCCCTCATCGGCGCGAACGTCGCGGTCTTCGTGCTGGCGCTGGTCGCCGGCGGCGGCCTCGCGGCGGCCACGTCCTCGGCGCTGACGCCGCTGCACCTGCTCGGCGCGGAGATCGGGTACCTCCCGGGCTACCGCTCCGAGGTCACCGCAGAGGTCTTCGGGATGTCGATCACCGCGCCGTTCGTGGCCGCAGGCGGGTACTACCGCATGATCACGGGCATGTTCCTGCACTTCGGCGCCATCCACCTCCTGTTCAACATGGTGGTGCTGTGGATGCTCGGGCGGATCCTCGAACGCGACCTCGGCCCCGCGCGGTTCACCGCGGCCTACTTCCTGTCCGGTCTGGCCGGATCGGTCGCGGTGTACCTGTTCTCGTACGACACCTTCACGGCCGGCGCCTCCGGCGCCGTCTACGGCCTGTTCGGGCTGCTCATCATGGTGAACCGCAAGCTCCGGCGCGACAACCAGGGCATCTACGTGCTCCTGGGCCTCAACCTGGTGCTGACGCTCATCATGGGCTTCAGCTTCGCCGGCCACGTGGGCGGCCTCGTGGGCGGCCTGATCTGCGGCGCGATCCTGACCTTCACGCCGCGCGAGCGGCGCCGGCTCCACTGGGTCGGCTTCGCGGTCTTCCTGATCGCGCTCGCCGTGGTCACGTTCATCCAGACCGGCTCCCTCGACAACCGCTTCGACATCGTCTAGCTAATCGACCCCGGGAGGCCGCCGCCAGGCGGCCCCGGGGTCGCTTGCTGTCTCCGGTTCGTATCCGCCCGTGCTGCGGCTCGCGTTCAGCGTGTACGCGACCTTCGTGCGCACCTGGTCGAGCGAGGCTGTTCGCCTTGGGGGCCTCCCCCTCCCCCCTCCCCCCCACCCACCCCTCGCCCACCCGCCCGGATGTCGATTGCCTGCATGGTCGTCAGGGCTGAAGCCGGGGCTTCGGCCGCGGTCGTCGTTGACCGCCTCAGCGGATGGTCGACTCTCGTTCGGCGATGGCGCGATGGCGCGATGGCGCGATGGCGCGATGCGTTCGTGCCGGTTCGGCCGGTCGTCGCGGTGCCGTCGAGTGGGAGTCGCTGCCGCTTATTTCATGTCGGCGGCCCAGGCGCGGGCCTGATCGAGGTCGTCCGGGGTGTCGCAGTCGAACCACGGGGGCGGACTGGCGTCCTCCCAGACCACGGTCTCGACGTCGATCCCGGTGAACAGGAGCCGTGCGGGGGCTCCGGGTTCGACCGCTGCCGCGTTGCGACGGAGCGGGCCGGCCGGCCAGACGCCGCACAGCCACTGGCGGCGACCCGCGTTGTCGCAGAAGAGGGCTCCGGACTCGGGGCCCGCCGCGTTCGCCGTGTCGATGAGGAGCCGCAGCGCCTCGGTCGACAGGAACGGGAGGTCCCCGGCCAGGACCGCTACCCGGGTGCAGTCGCCTGGCACATGCTCCAGGCCGGTCCGCACCGACCGCGCTGGGCCTGAGCCCGGCGGGTCCTCGAGGACCTGGACCGCCCCGTTCGGCAGGGGCGCCGCGTCGGCGGGCCGCGTGCCCACGACCACTCGTGCAGCCGCCCCCTCGCAGGCCGCCAGCACCCGCTCGAGGATCGTGGCGCCTTCGACGACCAGTTCGCATTTCGCGCATCCGGCGAATCGCCGGGCCTTGCCGCCGACCAGGAGGATCGCGGCGAAATCGCTCGGGAGTTCACCCATGCACCCAGCCTAGCGATCAGGTCCGAGGTGCGGTGGCCTGTGGCCGGAGCGGTACCGATGCGTCTATGACGGATTCTTGTCGTCATTCGGTTCCCTTCTGACTTGTGGCGGTGGCGGTGGCGGCGGTGGGGTGGGGCGGGGTCGTGCGGCTCTCATTCCTCTCTTCCTGCGGCTTCCAGTTCCGCGGTGCCGATGTTGGCGAGGGAGGCCGGCGGGTAGCCGGCTTGGAGGGCGGCCCTGAGCATCTGCGCGAGCCGGTAGTTCGGGCTCGACTTGAGGGCCGTGTCGAAGGCTTCGAGGGCGAGGACCCCGTTCCCGAAGCGGTAGGCGGCGAAGCCCGCGACCGTGGCGGCCGGGGCGCGGAGGTCGTCGGCCATGTGGCGGGTCACCCAGGTCCACAGGTCCAGCCGGTTGGACTCGAACTGCCCGGTGCAGATGCGGCGGATCGCGTAGTCGCGGATGTCCAAGTCCCCCAAGGCGAGACCGATCGAGGCGATGTCGTCCGGGCCCGGGAGCGCGGTCGTGCTCATCCAGTGGTCGATCGCGTGGAGGTCCTGGGACCGCTGGGTGGCCCAGTCGAGGTCGGCTTCGGCGGCGAGGGCCGCCGCGACCGCCCGTTCGACCGCGGCGCGGCGGCCCGGTGCGGCCGGGGCGAGGAGTTCGGCGACCTCCGCGCGGTCGGCCGCGGCGTAGCAGCCGGCGAGTGCGACCTCGCAGGAGGCCGGGGAGGTCTCGGGGATCGGGGTGCCCTCGGGCGGGCAGCAGGGCTTGTCGCAGGTGAGGCTGAACCAGCGCCCGTCGGCGACTCGGAGCCGGTCGAGCGGTGGAATCCCGGCGTTGAACAGGCGGGCGGCAGCCCGTTCGATCGACGCCTCGGCGACCTCCTTCTCGCCGTAGGCCACGACCACGCATTCGTCGCATTCGTTGAGGCTGAGCTGCCCGGTCAGGTCCGGCAGGTGCTCCAGGTGGTCGGCGGAGCCGGGCAGGTCGACCCTGAAGGTGCACTGGAGCTGCCGGGCGGCCAGTCCCACGACTACGAGGCTGTGCTCCGGCTTGAAGCCCAGCAGCAGGGGGATCGTGGTGAGGAGGTCGTTGGGGCCGTTGATGCTGATTCGCGCCTGTGTCATGTTCATTGGTCAACTGTCCGCCACATGCGCCGCAGTGTCGAGAAATGTTTTTTGGGCTGTGGATAACTGATTCAGGCGATTTCGCGTTGTGGATTGTTTGGCGTGTCGCCGTCGGCGGTGGTAGCGCGTTTCGGGGCGGCGCGACAGCGCCGCCCCGTTCACCGACGCGATCAGATGCGGGCCGCACCCGCGGCTTCGAGGACCGCGAAGAGCGCGACCAGGGCGGCGCCGCCCAGCAGGACGATGTAGCCCGCGACCGTCAGGTCCACCAGGCCCGTGAACGGCAGCACCGCCAGGGCGAGTGCGGCGATCGCGTTGTTGACGACCACGCCGGTCACCTGGCCGCGCACCAGGTCCGGGTAGCCGGCCACCAGGGCCAGGGCGACCGCGCAGCCGAGCAGGTACACGCCGAACGGCACCGCCCACGCCGGGCCGAGGCCCAGCAGCGAGTCGACCAGGGCGAAGCCCGCGGTCATGAGGAGGCCGAAGGCGGCGCAGGCGACGGCGTCGAGGCGCAGCACCGAGCGCAGACGGGTCTCAGCGGCGGTCGCGGCGGGGGCGGTGAGAGCGGTCATGGTTCCCTCCAAGGGGTCCGGGCGGGACTCGGGTCGTCCCTGCATGCCGCCAATGCTGGACCCGCCGGGTCAGGTCCGCAATGACCTCTGAGGTCATGGCCGGGCGCCGCGGCCGCGGTTACGGTTGCGCGATGAACGTCCAGACCCTCCCCGCGTTCGGCGGGCTCCTGCGCGAGTGGCGCGAGCGCCGCCGCCTGAGCCAGTTCGACCTGTCCGTGCAGACCGGGGTGTCCGCGAGGCACCTGTCGCGCATCGAGACCGGCCGCGCCGAGCCCAGCCGCCGCATGGTGCTGCGCCTCGCCGAAGCCCTCGATGTGCCGCTGCGCGAACGGAACGCGCTGCTCGTCGCCGCCGGGTTCGCGCCCGCGTGGGCCGAGACCGACTACTGGGACGAGCGGCTGGCGGTGGCCCGGGAGGCGATCGGGTGGATCCTGGAGCACCACGACCCGCTCCCGGCCGTGGTGGTCGACCGGTTCGGGAACCTCCTCGACTTCAACGGCGGCGCCGGCGTCCTCATGGAGGGAGTCGACCCGGAGCTGCTGAGCGGGCGCGTCAACCTCGCGCGGGTCGCGCTGCACCCGCGGGGGATGGCGCCGCGGCTGCGGAACTTCGGGGAGGTGCGGCAGTACTTCCTCGACCGGCTGCGGGCGCAGCTCGCCGTGGACGACCACCCCGCGGTGACCGAGCTGATCGAGGAGGTCCTCGCGTACGAGCCGGTCGCGCCCGACGACGGCGGGTGGGACGGGGCCTCCCCGAGCCCGATCGCGCTGCCGCTGCGGGTGCGCAGCCGCCACGGCGACCTGTCGATGTTCACGACCATCGCGACCTTCGGCGCGCCCCGCGACGTGACGGTCTCCGAACTCGCCGTGGAGCTGTTCTTCCCCCTCGACGACACCACCCGCCGGGCGTTCGCGGCGGCCGCCGGCGGGGGTGGGACGGAGCCCATCGGGGCCGCGGAGGCCGCGCGGACGGGCCGGGAGGGGGACTAGGCTGGAGGGTCCGGAGCGGGTCCTCGGCGGGGGCGCGGGACCGGCGTCGGCGAGGACAACACCACAGGTCAAGCGGGAGCGAAGCGTGTCGAACCAGTACGTCCACCTGCACGTGCACAGCGAGTACTCGATGCTCGACGGGGCCGCGAAGCTCAAACCCATGTTCACCGAGGCCGAGCGCCTCCAGATGCCCGCGATCGCGCTCACCGACCACGGCAACATGTACGGCGGCTACGCGTTCTACCAGCAGGCGAAGAAGACCGGGGTCAAGCCGATCATCGGCATCGAGGCGTACCTCGCGCCGCACGACCGGTTCCACAAGAAGCCCGTGTTCTGGGGCGAGCCGGGCCAGCGCCCCGACGACATCTCCGGCGGCGGCGCGTACACGCACATGACGATGCTCGCGAAGGACTCCGCGGGCCTGCGGAACCTGTTCCGCCTCTCCAGCCTCGCGTCCTTCGAGGGCTACTACTACAAGCCGCGCATGGACCGCGAGCTCATCGCCGCGAACGCGGCGGGGATCGTGGCGACGACCGGCTGCCCCTCGGGGGAGGTGCAGACGCGGCTGCGGCTGGGCCAGGTGGAGGAGGCCATGCAGGCGGCCTCGGACTACCGGGACATCTTCGGGGCGGAGAACTACTTCCTGGAGGTCATGGACCACGGGATCGGGATCGAGCAGCGCGTCAAGTCGGAGCTGTACGACCTGGCGAAGAAGCTGGGCCTGCCGCCGCTGGTGACGAACGACTCCCACATCGTGACCGAGGACCAGCGGGACACGCACGAGGCGCTGCTGTGCGTCCAGTCGGGGACGACCCTGGACGACCCGAAGCGGTTCAAGCTCGACGGCGAGGGCTACTTCCTGCGGTCGGCGGACCAGATGTACGGGCTGCGCAGCGACGACTTCTGGCAGGAGGGCTGCGCGAACACGATGCGCGTGGCCGACATGGTGTCGTCGTACGACGACATCTTCGCGGTGCAGGACCGGATGCCGATCATCCAGGTGCCGGAGGGCCACGACCAGGGGACGTGGCTGCGCGAGAAGGTCGCGATCGGCCTGAAGGAGCGGTTCCCGGGCCAGGACGTGCCCGCGGAGTACCTGGAGCGGGCCGAGCTCGAGCTGAACGTCATCATCAACGCCGGGTACCCGTCGTACTTCCTGGTGGTCGCCGACCTCATCTCGCACGCGCGGTCGATCGGGATCTACGTGGGCCCGGGCCGCGGTTCGGCGGCGGGTTCGCTGGTGGCGTACGCCATGAAGATCACGAACATCGACCCGATCGAGCACGGGCTGCTGTTCGAGCGGTTCCTCAACCCCGAGCGCGTCTCGATGCCCGACATCGACATCGACTTCGACGACCGGCGCCGCGGCGAGATGATCACGTACGCGACGGAGAAGTACGGCAAGGAGTTCGTCGCCCAGGTCATCACGTTCGGCACGATCAAGACCAAGGCCGCGATCAAGGACGCCGCGCGCATCCACCACGGCCAGCCCGGGTTCTCGATCGCGGAGCGGATCACGAAGGCGCTGCCGCCGCCGGTGGCGGCGACGGACATCCCGCTGTCGGGGATCATGGACCCGGAGCACCCGCGGTTCAAGGAGGCCGGGGAGGTGCGGAGCCTCATCGAGAACGACGGCGAGGTCCGCACGATCTTCGACACCGCGCTGGGCCTGGAGGGGCTGATCCGGAACGCGGGCGTGCACGCGTGCGCGGTCATCCTCTCGTCGCAGCCCCTGGTGGACTGCATCCCCATGTGGGCCAGGCCGGACGGGTCGATCATCACCGGGTGGGACTACCCGTCCTGTGAGGACATCGGCCTGCTGAAGATGGACTTCCTGGGGCTGCGGAACCTCACCGTCATCGGCGACGCGATCGAGGCGATCAAGATCAACCGGGGCATCGACCTCGACCTGGACACGCTCGCCACGGACGACAAGAAGACGTACGAGCTCCTGTCGCGCGGCGACAGCCTGGGCGTGTTCCAGCTCGACGGCGGGGCCATGCGCGAGCTCCTCAAGCGCATGCAGCCCACCGAGTTCAACGACATCATCGCCGTGAACGCCCTGTACCGGCCGGGCCCAATGGCCGCGAACTCGCACAACAACTACGCCGACCGCAAGAACAAGCGGCAGGACGTCGTCGCGCTCCACCCCGAGCTCGCCGAGGCCCTGGAGGAGATCCTCGCGGAGACGTACGGCCTCATCGTCTACCAGGAGCAGATCATGCGCATCGCGCAGAAGCTCGCCGGGTTCACGATGGGCCAGGCGGACATGCTCCGCAAGGCCATGGGCAAGAAGAAGCTCGACGTGCTGGAGAAGCAGTTCGCGTCGTTCGAGGCGGGCATGCAGGGGAACGGGTTCTCCAAGGAGTCGATCAAGACCCTGTGGGACATCATGCTCCCGTTCGCCGGCTACGCGTTCAACAAGTCGCACGCCGCGGGGTACGCGCTCGTCGGGTACTGGACGGCGTACCTGAAGGCGAACTACCCGGCCGAGTACATGGCGGCGCTGCTCACCTCGGTGGGCGACTCGAAGGACAAGGCCGCGGTGTACCTGTCGGAGTGCCGGCGCATGGGGATCACCGTGATGCCGCCGGACGTGAACGAGTCGCGGCACATGTTCCACCCGGTCGGCAAGGACATCCGGTACGGGCTCGGCGCGGTCCGCAACGTCGGCGCGAACGTGGTCGCGGGGATCATCGAGGCCCGCGAGGAGAAGGGCGCGTACGGGGACTTCAAGGACTTCCTCCAGAAGGTCCCGGCGCCGGTGTGCAACAAGCGGACCGTGGAGTCGCTCATCAAGGCCGGGGCGTTCGACTCGCTCGGGCACGCGCGCCGCGGGCTCGCGGAGGTGCACGAGAAGGCGATCGACGCGATGGTCTCCATCAAGAAGGAGGAGGCGCGCGGCCAGTTCGACCTGTTCGGCGGGATGATGGAGGAGACCACCGACACGCTCGGCGTGGACCTCACCATCGCCGACGACGAGTGGGACCGGCGCGACAAGCTCGCGTTCGAGCGGGAGATGCTGGGCCTGTACGTCTCCGACCACCCGCTGAACGGGTTCGAGCGGCTGCTGTCGGCGAACGCGGACCGGCCGATCGCGCTCCTGCACGGCGAGGACGTCCCGGACGGCGCGAACGTGCGCGTCGCCGGGATCCTCCAGAACGTCGCGAAGCGGGTCACCAAGCAGGGCAAGTTGTGGGCGTCGGCGACCCTGGAGGACCTGGCCGGCTCGATCGAGGTGCGGTTCTTCCCGAACACGTACGAGCTCGTGTCCGAATCGCTCGCCGACGACCTCGTGTGCTGCGTCAAGGGCAAGCTCGACCGGCGCGACGGCACCGCGCAGCTCATCGCCCAGGACCTCGCGGTCCTCGACACGTCGACGGGCCCGGAGTCGAACTCGGCGCCGATCACGCTCGCGCTGCGGGCCGCGTCGGTCAACCCGGCGCTCATCGAGAAGCTGTCCGACACGTTCAAGACCCACCGCGGCGAGGCCCAGGTGCGGGTGCAGCTCGCGAACGGGCCGAAGACGCAGCTGTTCGCGCTCGGCGACGCCTGGCGGGTGCGGCCCTCCATCGAGCTGTCCGCCGACCTGAAGGCGCTCCTCGGCGCGGGCGCCCTCATCGGGTAGGAGTGGGACGCGGACCGGGCCCGCCCTGCACAGGGCGGGCCCGGTCGCCGTTCCCGGGCGCGAACACGGCCGCCGGGGCCGCGGGCCCGCTCAGGGCGCCGACGCTCGTGTCACTGCGGGCGGAGCCACCGCGCTGGCGGTGGCTGCTGGTGGCCGCTAGCCGAAGTCGGTGCCGCGGGCGACCGGCTCCCACTCGGTGAACTCGGCCTGCTGGGCTTTGAGCTCCGCGCCGATCGCGTCTGCCGCGTCGTTGCCGAGCACCAGCCGGAACGGGACGGTCTCGGCCGCCAGCGCGGCGAGGATCGCCGCCGCGGCCTTCGCGGGGTCGCCGGGCTGGGTCCCGGCCGCGTCCGGGAACGCCGTCCGGAACGGGCCCACGGTCGCCGCGTACGCGTCGAGCGGCGCCGACTGGGAGTGCCCGGTCCCGTTCAGGCCGGTGCGGAACGCGCCCGGTTCGACCACGAGCACGTCGATGCCGTGCGGGCGGACCTCCGCGGCGAGCGCCTCGCTCAGCCCCTCCAGGGCGTGCTTGGTCGCCGAGTAGGCGCCCACGCCCGGGAACGACATGCGCCCGCCCATGCTGGAGAGCTGCACGATCGCGCCGGAGCCGTTGGCGCGCATGTGCGGCAGGACCGCCCGGACCAGGTTCGCGGGCCCGAAGAAGTGCAGGTCCATGAGGGTGCGCAGTTCGGCGTCGGTGGTCTCCTCGACCGCGCCGACGTGGCCGCGGCCGGCGTTGTTGACGAGGACGTCGATGCGGCCGTACCACAGGACGGCGTCGGCGACGACCCTGCTGACCTGGGCGGGGTCGGTGACGTCGAGGGCGACCGGGACGAGCCGGTCCGGGTGGGCTTCGGCGAGATCGGCGAGGGCTTTGGGGCGGCGGGCGGTCGCGATGACGGTGTCGCCCGCGGCGAGGGCCGCCTCGGCGATGGCGCGGCCGAAGCCGGAGGCGGTGCCGGTGACGAGCCAGACGCGGCCGTCTGCGGTGCGGGTGGGGTTGGCGTGCATGGGGTTTCCTTCCATCGGTGTCGGGACATTTATCCCCCCGCGGGCCCGGGGGCGTCCAATACCGGTATTCGACGGCGCCATAAACGCGGCTTATGATCGCTGCATGGAGCTGCGGCAGTTGCGGTATCTGGCGGCGATCGCCGCCCACGGGAACCTCGGGCGGGCCGCGAAGGCGCTCTACGTCAGCCAGCCCGCCCTCTCCTACGCGCTCAAGCGGCTCGAAACCGAACTCGGGGTGCGCCTGTTCGACCGGACCCCCGCCGGGGTCGCCCCGACCCCGGCCGGCGTCGACGTCCTGGCCGCGGCCGCCGAGGCGGTCGCCGCCGCCGACCGGGTCGGCGCGGCCGCGCGGCGCCACCGCACCGGCGGCGTGCTGCGGGTCGGCTTCGAGGCCAGCGGCGCCGGGGAGCTCACCACGCGCGCCCGCGCCGAGTTCGCGCGCCGCCGGCCCGGCGTCCAGGTGGTGCCCAAGCGTTTCGACTGGGGCGCCGAGGCCGCGGCCCTGCGCGAGGGCGCCGTCGACGCCGCGTTCGTGTGGCTCCCTGCCGACCTCGGCGACTGCGAGTCCGCGACCGTCCACACCGAGCCGCGCGTCGTCGGCCTCCCCACCGGGCACCGCCTCGCCGGACGCGCGTCCGTCACCCTCGCCGAGACGAGCGGCGAACCCCTCATGTGGACCGACAAGGCCCCGCGCGAATGGGTCGACTGGTGGGCGGTGAACCCCCGCCCCGACGGGTCCGAGCCCCTGTGGGGGCCGAAGAACGACAACGTCGAGGAGATGCTCGAACAGGTCGCCGAAGGCGCCGCCGTCTGCTTCGCGCCCGCCTCCCTCGCCGCCTACTACGCCCGCCCCGACCTGGCGTGGGTGCCGCTCGCCGACGCCGAACCGCTGCGCGTCGCCCTCGCCTGGCATCCGGGGAACCCCCTCGCGGCCGACTTCGCGGCCGTCGTCCGCTCCCTCCTGTGACGCGCATCGCATCGAATGCGGTCACATCGGCGGTCCGGCTTCCGTCAACGGGGTGAAGCGAACCACGGAAGCGAAGGAAGACCGCCATGAGCATCAAGCCCCGCATCGAGAACCCCGCCCAGTACCTGCCCGTCGTCAACGAGATCGCCGCCGCCGTCAACAAGGTGAACGCCGCCGGGGTCCTCCCCGCGACCACCGTCGGCCTCGTGCAGCTGCGCGTCGGCCAGCTCCTCGGCGACAGCTACTTCACCGCCCGCCAGTACGCGGGCGACGGCGACACCCGCGAACGGCTCGGCGCCGTCGCCACCTGGCGCACCTCGCCGCTGTTCACCGACGCCGAGCGCGCCGCGCTCGCGCTGGCCGAGGCCGTCCACACCCCGAACCCGACGGGCGAGCGCGTCAGCGACGAGCTCGTCGACGAGGCCCGCAAGCACCTCAGCGAGGAGGAGATCGTCGTCCTCATCGGGGTCCTCGGGCAGATCGGGTTCTTCATCCCGCTCGCGCTCATCGGCGCCCCGAAGGTCGGTGTCGCGCTTCACGAGCAGTGGGTGCGGTAGCAGGGAACGACGACAGGGCCCGCGCGATGCGCGGGCCCTGTCCCGTCGCCGCTAGGCGAGGACGCCGAGGGTGAGCGCGGCGGCGGCCGGGACCAGGTACATGAAGGGCGCCACCAGGGTCCCCCACGAACGCGCCCGCACCACGGTGACGACGGCGCCGAGGAAGTACAGGACCAGGCCGGCGGCGGCGGCGATCCCGATCCAGGGGACGACCAGGCCGGCGAGGAGCCCGAGCGCGCCGGCGGCCTTCGCGAGGCCGAGCCAGAACCACCAGCTCTGCGGGACGCCGTAGTGGGCGAGGGGCCCGACCACGTACGGGGCCTTCGCCCAGATCGAGTAGGCCGAGAACCCGGTCCAGAGGGCGGCGGCGACGGTGACGATGATGAAGGCGGTGTGCATCGGACTGCTCCGGTTCTGCTGCGGGACGCTGATGCCCGTGTGAACCGCGGGCCGGACCCGACGTGACCGACAGTGACCAGCGTCACTAGCGCGGGATGGGTTCACGGATGCCGCGGTTCCTAAAATGCGGTGGTGATGCCACCGATGCGGCCCGTCCCGGCCGGGACCGCGACCCTCCGCGACCGGCGCACCGAGCGGGCCTGGACCGTCGAGGTCGCGCCGTTCCTCATGGCCGCCACGCAGGTCACGCGCGCGCTCTACGCCGACGTCCTCGGCCGCGAGGACCCGGGCGGGCGCCTGCCCGCGGTCGAGGTGTCATGGCTCGACGCCGTCCGCTGGTGCGACGCGCTCTCGGTCCGCGAAGGGCTGCGGCCGGTCTACGAGGCCGCCGCGGACGGGACCGACAGCGCGGCCGTGGCCCCGGACCGCGGCGCCGACGGCTACCGGCTGCCCACCGAGGCCGAATGGGAGCACGCCTGCCGCGCCGGCACCGACGGGCCGCGCTACGGCGACCTCGACGCGATCGCCTGGTACCGCGGCAACTCCGGTGAACGCCCCCACGAGGTGGGGCTGAAGGAACCGAACGCGTGGGGCCTGCACGACATGCTCGGGAACGCCTGGGAGTGGTGCTTCGACGTGTACGACGCGGAGGTCTACCGGGACTACCGGGTCATCAAGGGCGGCGGCTGGTTCGACGAGCACTGGTCCTGCCGGGCCGGCGTCCGCCGCCGCACCATGCCGGTACTCCGCATCGACGACCTCGGCTTCCGCCTCGCCAGGAACGCGTGAAGGCCCGGGGCCGCCGCCCCGGGCCTGCGACCGCGTCTCTGGACGGCTAGGACCAGTTCGCGCGCCTCGCCGCGCGCCGCAGCACCCGCAGCAGCAGCGGGCCCGTCAGGACCAGCAGCACCGCGGTCGTCACGGCGCGGCCGACGTCCCAGCCCAGGGACGTCGCGATCGTGTACGCGAACAGCCGCGGCAGGTTCTCGTCCAGGCCCCCGCCGGGCACGTACGCGAGGCTCCCCTGGGTGATCGCGAACGGCCAGAACGACAGGTTCATCAACAGCCCGTAGGCGAGCGACGCGACCACCCCGTACCCGGCGAGCAGCGCGACCTCGCCGGCCCGGCCCGGGCGCGAGTCCGGCGTGCGCGGCAGCAGCCCCGCGCCCAGGCCCACGAACGCCGCCGCGAACATCTGGTACGGCATCCACGGGCCCACGCCCCCGGTGAGCAGCGCCGACGCGAACAGCCCCGTGCAGCCCAGGAGGAACCCGAACCCGGCCCCGAACACCCTGCCCGCCAGGATGATCAGGAAGAACACCGTCTCGACCCCGGCGGCGCCCGCCCCGAACGGCCGCACCGCCGCGACCACCGCCGACAGCACCCCGAGCATCGCGACGGCGCGCGCGTCCAGGCCCCCGCCGGTCAACTGGACCACCACGGAGGCCGTCACCAGCGGCAGCAGCAGCGCGAACAGCCAAGGGCCCGAGGTCGTCTCGGTGAGCGCCCCGCCCGGCGCGGCGAGCAGCGGCCACGACATCGCGACCAGGCCGAACCCGGCCGCGAGCACCAGCGCGACCGCCGCGCGGCGGCGCACGGCCGGGCGCGCCGCCGCGAGCGGCGGCCCCTCCGGGCCGGCCTCAGTCATCGCCGGACTCCAGCGCCGCCTCGACCTCGGCCACGGTCATCCAGCCGGGCAGGATCTTCTCCACCTGCGGCGCGAACATCGGCGACGCGGCCGTGATCTGCCGGGCCGGGCCGTCCGCGACGACCTCGCCGTCCGACAGGACCACCACGCGCGAGGCGAACTCGGCGCAGAACTCGACGTCGTGCGTCGAGACGACCACGCAGTGCCCGGCTCCCGCGAGTGTCCCCAGCCGGGCGGCGAGCGCGGCCTTCCCGGGGTAGTCGAGGCCGCGCGTCGGCTCGTCGAGCAGCAGCAGGGGCGGTGCGGCCGTGAGGGTCACGGCCAGCGCGAGGGCGAGCCGCTGCCCTTCGGAGAGGTCCCGGGGGTGGACGCCGGGGTCGACGCCCTCCACGAGGTCGTCGAGGATCTTCGCGCACGTGCCCTTCGGGGCGCGGCCGTCCTCGTCGGCCCCCGCGCACTCGGCGGCGACGGTCTCGGCGTACAGCAGGTCGGCGGCGTCGGCGGGGACGAGCCCGGCGAGGGTGCGCCGCTCCCCGGGGCGCCGCGCGGCCGGGTCGGCGCCGCCGATCGCGACCGTCCCGCCCGAGCGCTTCCCGGTGCCCTGGAGCGCCCACAGGAGGCTGGACTTCCCGGAGCCGTTGCGGCCCATGAGGGCGATGCGCTCGCCCCGGGCGGCGGCCAGGTCGACCCCGGCGACGGCGCGCACCCCCGGGTAGTCGACGGTGAGCCCGCGTGCCTCCAGCAGAGGCGGCCCGGCCTGCGCCGCGGACGGGATGTCGGTACCCCGAGCTACGGTTCCAGCACGCTCGGCGAGGATCTTCCGCAGCGGGGCCGCGTGACGGCGGGCCTCGCGGATCGTCACGGGCGGGCCGGGCCAGCCGGCGAGGCGCCCGAGCCCGACCACCGGAGGCGCGACCGGTGAACGGGCGAGGATCTCGCCGAGGGGACCGGCGGTGCAACGGCCGCCGTCGAGGAGGAGGGCAGAGTCTGCGTATTGGACGACGCGTTCGAGCCGGTGCTCGGCCAGGAGGACGGTGATCCCGAGGTCGTGGACGAGCCGGTGCAGCGCCGAGAGGACCTCGTCGGCCGCGGTCGGGTCGAGTGCGGAGGTCGGTTCGTCGAGGACGAGCGCCGTCGGCCCGGCGACGAGCGCCGCGCCGATCGCCACCCGCTGCCGCTGCCCCGAGGACAGCTGCGCGAGGGCGCGGTCGCGCACGTCGGCGAGGCCGAGGAGGTCGACGATCTCGGTGACGCGCTTGCGCATCGCCGCGGGGGCGACCCCGAGCTGCTCGGCGGTGTAGGCGAGTTCGAGTTCGACCTCGTCGGTCACGAAGCCCGCCAGCGGGTCCTGGCCGACGTAGCCGACGACGTCCGCGAGGTCGGCGGGGGTCGCGCCGCGCACGTCGCGGCCGGCGACGGTGACGCGTCCGTGCATGTCGCCGCCGGTGAAGCGGGGGACGAGCCCGTTGACGGCCTTGAGGAGCGTCGACTTGCCCGCGCCCGTGGGGCCCACGAGCAGGCAGAACTCGCCCTCGGGGAGCGTGAACGACACGTCGTCGAGGACGGGCCGATGGACGGCCGGGCCCGAGTCGGCGGAGTGCCCGCCGATGCCGCGGACGCCGGTCGCACCCGAAGGCGGCGCCCCGTAGGCGAAGGTGACGTGCTCGAACACGATGGCGTCGACGGTCATCGGGTGCCTTCCGTTGCCGAGGTGCCGGTGCCCGCATCGGATGATGGGTTGCCGCCGGGTGCGGTGGTGTCGTCGTCTGCACTGGAATGCGGGTCGTCGTCGTGCGGTGCGATGTCGTTGCTCGCGGTGCCCGCGCGCGGGTTGCCGTGCAGTGCGGCGGAGTCGTCGCCGGCACCGGAATGCGGGTCGTCGTCGTGCGGTGCGATGTCGTTGCTCGCGGTGCCCGCGCGCGGGTTGCCGTGCAGTGCGGCGGAGTCGTCGCCGGCACCGGAATGCGGGTCGCCCTGTGGCGCGCTGTTGTCGTTGGCGCCGCCTGAATGCGAGTCGCGGTCTTGGGTGGCGGGGCCTGGTGCGGCGCTGTCGAGTACGGCACCGTCTGGTTCCGCGCTGGCGCTGTCGGCACGAATGCGTTCGTGGCGGTCCTGCACAGTGGCGGCGCGGCCTGCGGAGGTCGCTCCTGCGGTCGCATTGCGCCCGTTGGTACCGGCAAGCGGCGCCGTGCGGCCGGGTGCCGGTGCGCCGGTCTCCGCGGCGTGCGCGCCCTTCGACCGGGAGATGCCTTCGGGTGTCGAGGGGACCAGGAGGGCGGGGGCGGCGGCGATGAGGACGCCTGCCGCGGCGGCGAGGGGGAGCGGGGGTGCGTGGAGCGGCGCGGTGGCGGGCCACAGCGCGGCGGGCTCGACCGCGAGGCTGACGGCGGTGCCGATCACGGCCGCCGCGCCGGAGGCGACGACGGCCCAGTCCTTGGGGCCGAAGCGGTCCGGCCGGTACCTGGTGTGCGGGACCCGCCTGGAGGCGAACGCGATCCCGAAGACGGCCGCGGCGGCGCCCGCCGCGAGGACCGCCCACGCGAGCGGCGCGGGCGTGGTCGTGCCCAGCAGCGCGTACGCGCCCGCGCAGAGCCCGAAGAGCCCGACGAGGAGCGCGGCGCCGGTGGCGCGGCGGGCCGGTGCCGGGACCCCGGCGGCGCGGCCGTAGCCGCGCGACGCCATGGCCGCCGCGAGGTGCAGCGACCGGTCAAGCGCGTCGTGCAGGACCGGGGCGACGACGGTGCGCATGAGGTTCGCCGGGCTGCGGCTCGTGTTGCCGCGCAGGGCCCTCGCGCGCCGCACCCGGCCGACGCCGGCCACGAGCTGCGGCGCCACCGACAATGCGACGACGACCGCGACGCTCACCTCGTACAGCGCGGCCGGAACCGAGCGCAGGAGCCGCCGCGGGCTCGCGAGCGCGTTCGCGGCGCCCACGCAGACCAGGAGCGTCGCGAGCCGGAGGCCGTCGTACAGGGCCGCGAGGGCGCCCTCGGCCGTGACGTTCCCGCCGAGCCGGAACCCGGCGGCCCACTCCGGGAGCGTCACCGCAGGGAGCGTGAACAGGACGGTCGGCCCGTCCGACCCGCCGAAGACCACGTAGAACGCCATCCGGACCGCGACGGCGCTCAGTCCGATGTAGAGGAACACGCGGTACGCCCCCGACCAGGGCTCGTCGCCGCGGCAGAACGCGACGACCAGCCCGGCGACGGCGGCGATGAGGAGCAGCAGCCACGGGTTCGCCGTGCGCCCGGCGGCGGTGGCGAGGAGCAGCGCCCACCCCCACCAGGCCGCGGGGTGGGCGGTGCGGCGGCGCATGGGCCGGACGGCTGCGGCGGTCGGCACGGTCAGGCGCGCCGGTCGCGTCGGAGCCGCCACACCACGAGCCCGCCGATGATCGCGAGGGCCGCGACGGCGACGATCCAGGTCCAGTCGGCGCCTTCGGACTCGGACTCGGTCTCGGGCGCGGCTGACGCGACGGCGTCGCCGGGCGCGACAGCGGGCGGCGTGGAGCCGTCGCCGAAGGCCCAGCCTTCGAGGTCGCCCTGGTCGGGAGTCGCGTCGGCGCCGCCGACCATCGAGTAGGTCCACTCGTCGTCGCCGGGGTTCGCGTGCCAGTAGGACCAGTACGCGTCGGCGGGCGGTGAAGCGCCGCAGTCGGTTTCGGGGAGCGCGTCGATCCGGCACACCATCCCGCGGATGGAGGCGACCTCGGTGACCGAGAACCCGGCCTGCGCGAGCGCATCGAGCCCGTCCGCCGGACCGGCGGCGCACCCGGTCTTCGGATCGGTTGCGAGCGTGCCGAAGTCGACCACGACGGTGACCCCCGCGCACGGCTCCTGCGCCGTTGCGGACGACGCCGGGCCGGCGAGGCCCGCGAGCAGGAGGAGCAGCACGACGGCGAGACCGGCGCCCGCTCGCCGGGCCGCCGACCGGACACCGGCGGTACTCCGTCGCGCCGCCGGATCGAGCCCGGTCGAAGCGTGCCCGGCCGTCCTACTGCGCCAGGTCGCCCCGAGCGGCGCGAGATCCAGTGCACCTGCGGTTCGAACAGCGTCCGGATCGAGCCCGGCACCCGCCGGCGCCGCGAGGCCGGTCGCGGGCGCAGTGCGCTCGTGGACCGCATCGAGCCGGATTGCTTGTGGCGGTGCGATCGGTCCGGCGAGCGCCGCGCCGCCCCCCGAGGTCGGGAGTGTCCGATCGCGACGCCCCCGGAAGCAAGGGTGGCTCGGGGGTGCGACAGCGCGCAGGCAGCGCCCGCCGGATCGGCGGGCGCTGCCTGCGTGTCGTTCGTCTCTGGGCACGAGCGGGACTACTTGTCCTTGCCCTCGTCGGAGCCGTCGGCCTCGGGCTCGCCCGAAGCGGGGCCCTCGGCGCCGGACTCGTCCGCGGTCTCCGCGTCCTTCACTTCGTCGGTCGCAGCCGAACCGGCGGCCTCGTCAGCGGTGGTGCTCGCACCGGCGGCCGGAGCCGACCCGGCGGCGCCGTTGCCCGCAGCGTCGCCGCCGCGGCGGGCGCGGAGCGCGAAGACCAGGATCAGGGCGCCGATCACGACGACCGCGGCGACGATCGCCCACGGCAGCCACGACGAACCCGACTCGTCCTCGTCCGCCGCGGCGGTGGTGGCGTCACCGGCGTCCGCGGCCTCGCAGCCGTTCGCCGGGACCTCGGAGTCCGCACCGGAGGCGTCGAGCGTCGCGAGGTTCTGGCCCGAGACCGGGACGATCGCCTGGGCGGTCGCCAGCAGGCGGGTCGCCTCGCCGAAGTCCGGGTCCTCCGGGTCGGTGTACATGAACGCGCCCGGCTCGTCGCTGGAGCAGTCGAACTGGAGCGTCAGCAGGAACGCCACCGCGCGCCCGGCCGCCTCGGACCGGTCCGCCGCGAGCAGCGCCTGCGCCGCCATCGCCGTCGAGTTCGCGTTCGCGCCGAAGCCGCCGTCGAACCCGCCGTCCTCGGCCTGCGCCGACTCCAGCCACGCCACGGCCGCCTCCAGGGACGCCGCGCCCGGCTCCCCGAGCGCCACCAGCGCCGAGACCGCCAGGCCGGTCGTGTCCGGGTCGGAGACGCAGTCGTCCCCGCCGTCGACGTCCGCGTAGTTGAACCCGCCGTCGGGGCACTGGACCGCCGCGAGCCCGGCCGCGGCCGTCGCGGCGGCGGGCGTGTCGGTGCGCGAGAGGCCCAGCACGGCCCACGCCGTCGATCCGGCGGTCCCGTCGCCGTAGGTCCCGTTCGCGGTCTGCGCCGCGGCCACCTCGTCGGCGAGCTTGACCCCGCCGAAGTCCGTCGGGTCCCCGCCCGCGGTCGCGACCGTGTACATGACCTTCCCGGCCGAACCGGCGTTGAAGCCCGCGGCGCCGTCGGCCGCCGTGTTCACGTACGGGTCGAGGACCGCCGGGTCGTTGAGCCACTGGAGCGTCGCCTCGACCTGGTCGCCGCCGACACGGGCGGCGAGGAGCCCCAGGACCGCGTCCAGCGAGGTCGCCGGGTCCTGGTTCCAGGCCGTCCCGTCGGACTGGGCGGCCAGCCACGAGGCGGCCGCCTCCGCGGGCTGTTCGAACGGGGCGGACTGGGCGTGGGCGGGCACCGCCACCGAGAGCAGGGTGACGGGCAGGGCCGCTGCGGTGAGCAGACGGCCGGCAAGCTGGCGCATTGCCTGACCTTTCCTTGAGCGAGTGGGGTCTTCGGGCAGGCGGCGGCGCCGCAAGCGCCTGTAGACCACGACAGGCGTTGACAAATCGGGGGCGCGGCGGGCATTCGGGCTCACGCGGGTGGACCGGGCGGGAATGAAGGGTGCTCGGTTGTCGTCCTGGGACGACCGCGACTACCGTTGCGGGTCAGCGCCGGCCTTTCACCGGACTTCCCCCGCGGCGCCTGTTCAGTTTGCGCCCATTCTCGCGGGTGCCCGCGAGGAGTGTCAAGCCGAACGGCTTCGCAGTGCGACCGTTCACTCGCACCTCGTGAGTCAACTCCCGCCTTCCGGTTATTGACCCGTAGCACCGGGTGTCGATACGGTGCACAACGTGAGCAGAAATAAGAACGCCGATTTGGACAGAGTCCTGCGCGCTGCGACACGGGTGTTCCTGGACAGGGGGTTCTCCGCGACCTCCATGTCGGACCTCGTGGCCGCGACCGGCATGAACCGCGCCGGGCTCTACGCCGCGTTCGGCTCCAAGCATCAGCTGTACATCACAGCGCTGCAACGATATAGAGACGACACCGAACCCGAGCTGCGCGCCGTCTCCCGCCGCGCCGAGGACGAGGACGACTCCGGCGGCGACGCGCTCGGCGCCCTCGCCGACCTCCTCGACGTCGTCGTCCGCCACTCCAAGGAGGGCGGCTTCATCGTCCGCGCCGCGGTCGAACTCGCCGACGACCCCGCGACCATGCGCCGCGTCCAGGACGCCTGGAACGACCTCGAAGCGGACCTCGCCGCGATCCTCGCCCGCGCCGTCGCGAGCGGCGAACTGGACCCGGCCGCCGACGCCGGCCGCCTCGCCCGCACCGCCCTCGTGTTCGTCCAGGGCGCGCTCGTCACCGGCCACGCCGACGAGGACGAGAGCCGGCTCGCCGACGCCGCCGCCGGCCTGGTCGACCTCCTGGCCTCCTACAGGCCCTCGGCCACCGCCGCGCCGATGCGCAGCCAGGCCGCGGACGACGCCTTGCTCAACGAGTCGTAGCGGATCGGCTCCCCCGAGTCCAGCAGCTTCTCGTACGGCGCCAGCAGCACCGCCCGGGTCCGGGCCGCGAAGTGCCGCTGCACGGCCGGCAGGTCCACGTCCTTGCGGTGGGCCGGCATCGACACCACCGACACCGCGCCCCGCACCAGGTCGCGCCGCCCGGTCTGCTCCAAGTGGTCGAGCATCCGCGCCGCCGTCTCCGCCGAGTCGTTCCGCGCCGACATCGTCACCACGAGCTGGTCCGTCGCGTCGATCGCCGACTGCCAGTTCTCGGCGCGCACGTTGTTCCCCGTGTCGACCACGATGAGCTTGTAGAACCGCGAGACCGCCTCGCGCAGGTCGCCGAACGACCGCGCCGTCAGCATCTCCCCGGCCGTCGCCGACTCGTCCGACGCGAGCACGTCGAACATCGCGCCGCCCTGCGCCCGCACGTACTGCGACAGGTCGCCGATGCGCCCCGTCGGGCCCTTGAAGTGGTCGAGGTCCCGCAGCAGGTCGCGGACCGTGCGCACATGGAAGTCCTGCTGGGCGCGCATGCCCAGCGTCCCCTGCGTCTCGTTGTTGTCCCACGCGAGCACGTAGCCGCCGCGGTGGCGGCCGAACGTCATGGCGAGCATGAGCACCGCCACGGTCTTGCCCGCGCCGCCCTTCGGGTTCACCACGGTGATCTGGCGCAGGCCCCCGAAGTTGCGGCGCACGGTCTCGACCGCGCGCTGGCGGGCCCGCTCGCGCGGCCCGGGCGGGAGGGCGACGACGCCGAAGCTGAGCCTGTGCAGGGCGCCCCGCAGGCCGGTCTCGGCGACGGGCGCGCGCGGCGGCACGACCCGGCGGGACGCGAAGTCGTCGGCGGTGACGCCGATCCGCTCCAGCGCGCCCGCGTGGTCGGGGAAGAACGGCACCGGGAGCTGCGCGGGGGACCCCTGCGCCGGCGGCGTCGGCCAGCCGTTCGCGGGCGCCGTTCCGGACGGCGCGACGGACGGTGCGGCGGGCATCGGCGTCGCGGTCGGCGGGGGCGCGCTCGGCACGTGGTCGGCGGTGCGCGGGTTGTGGACGGCCTCGGGGCCGGCCGCGAACTGCGCGTTCACCTCCGGCGGCGCACTGTGCACATGGTTCGCGCCTGGCGGCGCACTGAGCACATGGTTCGCGCCTGGCGGCGCGAACGGGGACCAGGCGGGAGCATCCGGCCGGTGCAGAGGAACGGTGTCCTCTTCGGTGTGCTCCATCGGTACTCCCAGCGTGAGACGGCGGTTACCCGACTATTGTGTCCCATGCCCGCGTGTCCGCGCGGGAACTCCGCGTGGTCGGACCGCCCGTGCTACAGCAGTCGCGGCTGCTCAGGGCCCGAGTGCAACTGCGGGACCATCCCGAATGGACTGAACAGTCCCTGGTCCACATCGGCCAGGAGGGGCGATCCGCTGCCGGTGTGCGACACGTAGGCGAGGTCGCGGGTGCGCCCGAGCGCGACGTACAGCTCGCGGCGGGCCGCGGCGGTGTTCGGCCAGTCCTCGGCGGTGACGCCCGTGAGGCACACCACCCGGTACTCGCCCTCGGCGGCGGCGGCCACCGACAGGCCGTCCGGACCGATGACCGCGAACTCGTCGGGCTCGACCCCGAGTTCGGCGAGCCGGTCGGCGAGGGTCGCCACGAAGTGCTTCTCGTCGTCGGCGTCGACCGCGAAGTACCGGCCGATCCCCGAGCCCTCCAGAGCCGGGCGCTCGGGCTGCACGAGGCGGCCCGGGACGCGGCTGATCGGCTCGATCACCTGCGAGGCGGCGACGAGGACGGCGGCGGGGCTGCGGTGGTTGCGCGACAGGCGCATCACGTGCGCCTGCGGGAACTGCTCCCCGAACGCGGCGAACGCGGCCGGCTCGCCGGTGCACAGCGCCGAGTCCGGGTCGCCGGTGGCGGTCACGTCCGACTCCGGCCCGCGGTGGTCGGTGAGCTGGCGGAACAGGCGCATGGGCATGCGCGGCAGGTCGTCGATGAAGAGGTGCCCCAGCTCGGGCGGGGCGGCGGCGGCGAAGTCGTCGAACTCGGCGACGGTGATCGCGGCGGCCTCGCGGCCCAGCAGCGCGCCCAGCTCGCGGCGGATGCGCGCGGCGCCCGGCGTCGAGGCGGCCAGCACCAGGCACTGCCGCGCGGGCACGCCCAGCTCCTGCACCAGGTACGCGGTGCGGCGGATGAGCAGGTGGGTCTTCCCGGTGCCGGGCGAGGCGTTGATGAGCAGCGGCCCGCGGCCGGCGGAGGCGGCCACTCGCTGCATCGCGTCGAGGGAGTCGAGCAGGCCCGCGCCCACCTCGTCCATGCCGGTGAGCAGCGGGGCGGAGTCCAGCCACGGGTCGGGCGTCCGCGTCGTCAGCGCCGGCTCCGGCATGGGCACGGCTTCGCGGACGTATCTGGAATGGGGCCGGTGCGAGCGGCGGCGCCGCTCGGCGGTGGTCCGCATGTCGGCCGAGAGCTCGAACAGCGGTGACGCCACCTGCGGCTGCTTTCGTTCATCAGGACGGCGCACACATGCATCCTCGCAGACAGGCGACGCGCACGAACCGGCGCCTCCCGCCCCGCCCCCCGACCCCCGCCCCGATCCGCCCCCCGACCCGACCGAACATGAAGGAAGCGCACCGTGTCGTACCCCTGGCGTACGGTCATGGATAGGGGCGTCCGTGCAGGACAAATCCGGAATATCCGCTTTCACATTTCGCCGCCCGCGCAGCCCACCGACCGCCCCGCCGCGGCTCCGCCGTATGCCGGAACTTCCGATCACGGTCCGCTCGATCGCCGGGCCTTCGCGGCCCCGCCGCAGCCGCGCACCCCGCGCACCGGCGCCGCGGCCCGGTCTCACCCGCCCGCGAAGGGCGGCAGCACCTCGACCGTGACCCCCGCGGGGAGCACCGTGGCCGGGTCCTTCGCGGCCAGGCCGTCCACCAGCAGCGTCGACGCCGACAGCACCTTGTCGAGCAGCGGGCCGTGCCGCTGCGCCAGGACCGTCTTGAGCTCGCCGACGTCGGCGGCGCTCACCTGCTCCTCGCCGCGTCCCGCGGCCGCCTTCGCGCCCGCGAAGTACCGCACCGTGACCACCCTCAGCCTCCGATCGCCGACATCGGCCGCGCGGGCTGGAGGAACGACGGGTCGTCGATCCCGTGCCCGGGCAGCTTGCCCCACATCGCCTCGCGCCACCGCCCGGCGATCTCCGCGTCGGACGCCCCCTCGCGCATGAGCCCGCGCAGGTCGGTCTCGCCACGCGCGAACAGGCAGTTGCGGACCTGCCCGTCGGCGGTGAGCCGGGTGCGGTCGCAGTCGCCGCAGAACGGGCGCGTGACCGAGCCGATGACGCCCACTTTCGCGGGCCCGCCGTCGACCAGCCACGTCTCGGCCGGGGCCGAGCCGCGGTGCGCCGGATCGGGCGCGAGGTCGAACTCGGCGCGGAGCGCGTCGAGGATCTCGGCGGCCGTGACCATCTCGTCCCGGCGCCACACCCCGGCCGCATCGAGGGGCATCTGCTCGATGAACCGCAGCTCGTAGCCGTGCTCGACCGCGAAGCGCAGCAGCGCGGGCGCTTCGGCGTCGTTGACGCCGCGCATGAGGACGGTGTTGATCTTGACGGGGGCGAGCCCGGCGGCGGCCGCGCCCGCGATGCCGCGCAGCGTCGCCTCCAGGCGGTCGCGCTTGGCGAGCTCCTTGAACGTGGCGGGGTCGAGCGTGTCGAGCGAGACGTTGATCCGGTCGAGCCCGGCGCCCACCAAGGCCTCCGCGAGGCGGTCGAGGCCGATCGCGTTGGTGGTCAAGGAGATCTCGGGGCGCGGCTCCAGGGCCGCGGCCTCCCTGACGATGTCCGTGAGGCCCGGCCGCAGCAGCGGTTCGCCGCCGGTGAAGCGGACTTCGCGCACGCCGAGGTCGCCGACGGCGATGCGGACCAGGCGCGAGACCTCGTCGTCGGTGAGGAGCGTGGGCTTGGGGAGCCACGGCAGCCCGGCCTCGGGCATGCAGTAGGTGCAGCGCAGGTTGCACCGGTCGGTGAGGGAGACGCGGAGGTCCGCGGCGACGCGCCCGTGCCGGTCCCGCAGGGCGCCGGGGCCCTGGGCACGGGCCTCGGGGGCGCCGGGTGCGGGGATCGGTGCAGGCATGCTTCGAGCGTAGTCCCCCACTATGACAGTTTCGTAAAGTGAGACACGAGTCCCATGAGCTGGGAGCGATACGGGCGGCCGAAGAGCGTGGTGTGGACCAGGAGCGGGAAGACCTGGTGCAGCGGCGTGCGCTCCTCCCAGCCGTCGGCGAGCGGCGCGGCCTCGTCGTACGCGGCGAGGACGGTCTCCAGCAGCGGCGTCCCGCCCCACAGGCGCAGGTTCGCCAGGTCGGTCTCGCGGTGGCCGCCGTGCGCGGCCGGGTCGATGAGCCACGCCCGCTCCTCTCCCCACAGGACGTTCCCCCACCACAGGTCGCCGTGGACGCGCGCGGGCGGCTCCTGCGGCCCGGCGAGCCGGTCGAGGCGCGCGGCGAACCGCTCGATCGCGGCGACGTCCCCGGCGTCGAGCGCCCCGTTGTCGCGCGACGGCCCCAGGTACGGGGCGATGCGCCTGGCCGCGTACCACTCGGCCCAGGCCGGCCCGGCCGGGTCGTTGTCCATGAAGGTCTCGCCGATGAAGCCGCGCCAGGGCGCGCCGAACGCGTCGGCGCCCGCGAGGTGCATGCGGGCGAGGTCGCGCCCGAGCGCGGCGGCGTGCTCGCGGGTCGGCTCGGCCGGTTCGATCCAGGGCTCGACGAGCATCGCGTCGTCGGCGTACAGCAGCGGCACGGCCGCTCCCGTCGCCTCGCCGAGCCAGCGGAGCCCGTTGGCCTCGGCGGCGAGGTAACCGGGGGTGCGGCCCTCGGTGAACTTCGCGAACAGGTGCGAGCCGTCGTCGAACGTGAGCCGTTGCGCCGATGCGGAACCGGCGCTCGGCGTCGCGGCGGGCATCGCGAAGTCGCCGGCCTTGACCGGGGTCGTGCGCACCCGCTGGTGCTCGATGAGCTGCGGCAGCAGCCGGAGCTCGACGTCCGATGCAGTGGTCACGCCCCCAACGGTAGCCGCCCCGGGCGCCGCCCGCGCGCACGCACGAAAGGCCGCGACGGCCGGCGCCGCGACCGGGAGGAGGCGGTCCGTCCACGTTCGACCCGCCGGGGCTTCACCGAGTCGCCGCAGTGCAGTGCAGTGCAGTGCAGTGCAGTGCGACGCGTCGGGCCGGGCCGCGGCCCGGCCCGTTCGGTGCGCGGTGATCGGTTCGAGGGGTCTCGGCGGCGGGCGTTGTCGGTCCCCGCCGGTACGGTCGTGACGGTCGGGCGGCTCGGCATGCGGGTGCCGGGTCGCCCGGCCGGCCGAAGCCGGCGGTCGTGCTAGCCGAGCTTCGCGGCCACGAAGTCGATGGCCTCGGTGAGCTTGGCGGTGTCCGCCGGGTCCACGGCCGGGTAGGTCGCGATGCGGAGCTGGTTGCGGCCCAGCTTGCGGTACGGCTCGGTGTCGACGACCCCGTTGGCTCGCAGCACCTTCGCGATCTCGGCGGCGTCGACGCCCTCGAAGTCGACCGTGGCGACCACGTTCGAGCGGAGGGAGGGGTCGGTCACGAACGGAGTGGCGAACGCGCTCGCGTCCGCCCAGGAGTAGATCGCACCGGCCGACTCGGCGCAGCGCTTCGCGGCGGCGTCGAGCCCGCCCGCGGCGTTGAGCGCGTCGACCTGCTCGGCGGCGAGCACCACGGTGGCCACGGCCGGCGTGTTGTACGTCTGCTCCTTGCGGGAGTTGTCGATCGCCGTCTTGAGGTCGAGGAACGCGGGGATGTACCGGCCGGAGGCGGCGATGCGCTCGGCGCGCTCGATCGCGGCGGGGCTGAGAACCGCGATCCACAGGCCACCGTCGGAGGCGAGGCCCTTCTGCGGCGCGAAGTAGTAGCAGTCGGTCTCGGTGAGGTCGACCGGCAGGCCCGCGGCGGCGGAGGTCGCGTCGTGGAGCATGAGCGCGCCCTCGTGCGCGACGCGCTTGACGTCGACGGCGACACCGGTGGAGGTCTCGTTGTGCGGGGTGGCGTAGACGTCCACGCCCTCCTCGTAGGACAGGTACGCGGCGGTGCCGGGCTCGGCGGTGACGATCGTCGGGTCGCCCAGGTGCGGGGCGATCTTGACCGCCTTCGCGAACTTGGACCCGAACTCGCCGAACGTCGCGGCCTGGGCGCGGTCGTCGACGAGGCCGAACACGGCGACCTCCCAGAACGCGGTGGCGCCGCCGACGCCGAGGACGACCTCGTACCCGTCGGGGAGGCCGAAGAACTCGGCGAGGCCGGCGCGCAGGCGACCGACCTGCGACTTGACGGCCTTCTGGCGGTGGGAGGTGCCCATGACGGACCTGCCGAGACCGGACAGCGCGCTCATGGCCTCGGACGGCACCTTGGAGGGGCCGGATCCGAAGCGCCCGTCGGCGGGCAGCAGCTCTGCGGGGATGGTGATCTGGTCGGTCACGGTAAGGCTCCCATCTGGGTCGGTCCTGGGCCTCACTGTAAACCCGGGCCTGCGGGGCGTGATCGCGCGGTACCGGCCCGGCCGCAGGCTGGGACGCGAGGACCGGCAGGTCAGGCCGCGGGCGCCCAGCCGACGGGCGGCGGCGCGCCGGGCCCGGCCTGCGCCGTCCACAGTTCACCGTCGGCCGCGAGCGCCCACAGGCGCAGCGTCCCGTCGGAGCCGAACGCGGCCGCGGGGCGCTTGAGGACGGTGACGTCGCCGCGGGTCCACGGCCGCGACAGGAGCGTGTACGGGCCGCCGTGGTCGAGGTCGGCGAGGGCGAGGACGAGGACGGCGGGGGCGCCGCTGCCGTCGTCGCAGGCGACCGCGAGGGCCCCGTCGGGGCCGATGGCGAGTGCGGGGGCGAGGAGCCCGCCTTCGAGGGGGACCACCGTCCCGGTCCACGTCTCGCCCTGTCCGTAGTGGAGGACGACGTCGCTGCTGCCGGCGGCGCGGGAGGCGATGACGGCGCGCCCGTCGGGGCCCTGGGCGGCGGTGACGGCGCTCGCGGGGATGTGGACGGCGCCGTCGGGCCCGGGCAGGTCGAGGTCGCGGCGGGTCCAGGAGGTGCCGTCGCCCTCCCAGGCGGCGGTGTTGCCGGGCGTGGCGGCGACGATGGTGAACGCGCCGGCCGCGCCGTACGCGGCGGGCGCCTCGTGGACGGGGGGCCCGTCGAGGTGCGTCCATGCGCTCCAGGCGGTGCCGGTGCGGGTGCGGACGGCGAGGCCGCCGTCGGGGTGGCGCAGGCAGGCGACGGCGGTGGTGCCGTCGTCGGCGGCGGCGGGCTGGCCGACGGTGCGGGCGGGGCCGCCGGTCCCGGCGGGGTTGCCGAGGTCGGTCCATTCGCCGGTGTCGAGGTCGAGGCAGTGGAGGTCGCGCACGTGGCCTGCGGGGTCGCGCGTGAAGCCGGGCCCGATCGCGTAGAGGCGGTTGCCGGCGCGGGTGAGCGCGGGGAGAAGCGGGGGCCCGCCGAGGTCCTCCCAGGCGCCGCCGCGGAGGATCGCGGCCCGGTCGCCGCGGACGGCGGCGGGCAGGATCTCGCCGTCGCGGTCGACGGCCGCGACGGCCTGCGTGTAGCGGGGGTGGGTGGCGTGGCCGTAGGTGGTGCCGGCGCCGGGGCCGACGATGAGGCGGTCGCCGCATCCGGCGGCGTGGCCGCAGCCGCCGCCGTCGGCCCACGCGTAGGCGTCGAGGGCGGCGCCCTTCGCGTCGAGGTCGGCGGGGCCGAGGTTGCCGGGCCAGCGGCGGTTGTAGTAGCCGCGCCAGGACTCGACGGCCTTCGCGCCGCCCCAGGCGGTGACGGCGTCCCAGGCGAACAGGGCGGCGGCGGTGTGGTCGATGTGGTCGGAGAAGCCGTCCTGCTCGGCGCCGAGCCGTTCGCCGGCGACCGGGTCGGGGTCGGGGTCGAGGGTGTTGACCGCGACGGGTGCGTACCGTTCGAGCAGTTCGACGAGGCTGGCGCGCACGGTGGCGCGGTCGACGGTGGACTCGGAGGTGAGCGGCGAGTCGGCGGGCGCGAGGACCGCGGCGGCGTCGAGGCGGCCCTCCCACAGGGCGAGGAGCCGCGTGAACTCGCCGGTGACGCGCCCGAGGTTCGTCCATAGCGAGCAGAGCACGAGGTGCACGCCGGGGCGGTCGCGCAGGACGCACAGCTCGACGTCCTGGCCGGAGTCGAGGGTCGCCCGCCTCCGGTCCCAGGGGGCGTCGGGGTCGCCGAGGGCCATGCGCGCGTAGGCGCGGCGCAGGCCGTTGCCGCGCGCGGCGGCGTACCCGGCGTAGTCGACGGGGGCCGCGGTGTCCCACGTGTTGCGCCCGTCGGCCTCGCCGGCGGTGAGGACCACGGTGCACAGGTCCGCGCCGTCGTCCAGGAGGCGGGCGACGCGGGGGTTGACGAAGTACAGGCAGTCGTCGGCGTGGGCGCCGATCTGCAGGTGGACGGGGCCGGTGCGGGGCGGCTCGGGGAAGGACGCGCCGGTGGCGGCGTCCCACACGGACCGGGTGGACTCGGCCGCCGCGGCGGTCACGGCCAGCCCGGCGAGGCCGCCGACCAGGAGGTCGCGGCGGCGCAGGTGCGGTGGCCGGGGGGAGGGCATGGCGGTCTCGTTCGGGTGGTCTCGGGTTCCGGCCCGATCCTATCCCGCACGCGCGCCGGGCCCGGACGCGAAGCGGCCCGCACCCGGCGGGGTGCGGGCCGCTCCGGAAGCGGTTCCGGCTACTGCCAGCCCTCGACCTCGTCGAGGCCGCGCGGGCCGGGGCCGACGTAGGTCGCGGAGGGGCGCACGATCCGGCCGAGCTTCTTCTGCTCGAGGATGTGGGCGCTCCAGCCGCCCACGCGGGCGCAGGTGAAGATCGGCGTGAACAGCTCGGCGGGGACCTCGGCGAAGTCGAGGAGCACGGCGGACCAGAACTCGACGTTGGTGGCGAGCACGCGGTCGGGCTTGCGGGCGCGCAGCTCGGCGAGGGCCGCGGACTCCAGGGCCTCGGCGACCTCGTAGCGGGGGGCGCCCAGGGCCTTGGCGGCGGCGCGGAGCACGCGCGAGCGCGGGTCCTCGGCGCGGTAGACGCGGTGGCCGAAGCCCATGAGGCGCTCGCCCGAGTCCAGCAGGTTCTTGACGTAGCCCTCGGCGTCGCCGGACTTCTCGACGCCCTCGATCATGTGGAGCACGCGGGAGGGGGCGCCGCCGTGGAGCGGGCCCGACAGCGCGCCGATGCCCGAGGAGATCGCGGCGGCGGCGTCGGCGCCGGTGGAGGCGACCACGCGGGAGGTGAAGGTGGAGGCGTTCATGCCGTGCTCGGCGGCCGACATCAGGTACGTGTCGACGGCCTTGACGTGGGCCGGGTCGGGCTCGCCGCGCCAGCGGCGCATGAAGCGCTCGGTGATGGTCTCGGCCTTGTCGATCTCCGACTGGGGCACGGCCGGGCGGCCCGATCCGCGGGCGGACTGGGCGATGAAGGACAAAGTGGTGACCGACACTCGGGCGAGATCGTCCCGGGCGGTCTCGTCGTCGATGTCGAGCAGCGGCTTCAGGCCCCAGTAGGGGGCGAGCATGGCGACCGCGGCCTGGGCGTCGACGCGGGTGTCGCCGGAGGAGACCGGGACCGGCACGGGCTCAGCGGCGGGCAGGCCGCTTCCGAACTTCCCGTCCACGAGGAGTCCCCATACGTCGCCGTAGGTGCTCTGCGCTACCAGGTCCTGGATGTCCACCCCGCGGTAGCGGAGCGAACCACCCTCTTTGTCAGGCTCGGCGATCTCGGTTTCGAAGGCGATGACGCCCTCGAGGCCGGGCTTGAACTCAGACATCGTTGTACTCCTGAGTGTGTTGTCCCTGAGGTTGCCGACCGGGGGCTTCCGGGAGGCGACGGTTCGTAGTTATCTGGAAATGGTGCCTCAAGGCCGTCCGCGACGGAAGTGCCCGCAGCGCGGGGGTGATCCTGAATGCCGGTACGGAAGTGGCGCAAAATATGAGACAAGCATCGCGAGCCTGGTTGTTTGTCCATTTTTGTCGCTTTTGATGGGAGGGTTTCGATAATGGGTCTTGTTGGTTTCAACGGTTTCCTGCGATCTCGCCCACATCGACACGCGTGCCGCAGGTCATCCGCCATGAGCTAACGTCAAAGCACATCCAGCCCATCGATAACGACATGGAGGTAACCCCTATGGCGCTGTCCGGCGAGCAATGGGTGATCGCCTACAACGACCACGAGGCCACCATCGTCGCTGTCGGCGGCGGCGTGCGCTCGTACACCTACCGGGGACGTCCGGTGGTCATGTCCTACGGCGACGACGAACTCGCCCCCGGCTGGTCCGGCCACATGCTGGCCCCCTGGCCCAACCGCATCCGCGACGGCAAGTACACGTACGACGGCACCGAGTACCAGCTCCCGGTCAACGAGATCGAGACCAACACCTCGCTCCACGGGTTCGTCGCCTGGGCCGAGTGGTCCGCCGTCGACGTCACCGACACCTCCGTCACCCTCGAGTGCCGCCTCCCCGCGCGCCTCGGCTACCCCTGGACCCTCCAGCTGCGCACCCGCTGGTCGGTCGGACCCGGAGGACTCCGCGCCGCGCACACCGTCTCCAACCCCGGGTCGAAGACCGCCCCCTTCGGCTTCGGCACGCACTCCTACCTGCTCCCCGGCTCCCTGGAGCGGATCGACGAGGCCACCCTCCACGTCCCGGCGGCCAAGAAGCTGCGACTCGACAAGCAGCGCATCCCCGTCGGCTCCGGCGGCGGCGACTTCGACGAGCCGACCGTCCTCAAGGACCTCGTCATCGACGACGCCTACGGCGACCTCAAGCGCGGCTCCGACGGGAAGGCCGAAGTGCGGCTCGCCGACCCCGTCTCCGGCCAGGCCGTGACCGTCTGGATGGACGAGTCCTTCGGCTGGGTGCACATCTACACCTCCGACGGCCTCGACGGCGACCGCAAGCGCGCCTCCGTCGCCATCGAGCCGACCACCTGCCCGCCGAACGCCTTCGCCACCGGCGAGGACCTCGTCGAGCTCTCACCCAGCGAGGCGTGGTTCGGCGTCTGGGGCATCCGCCCCGAATAGGAACCGCGAACGCGCACGAGGGACCGTCCAGCCGGGACGGTCCCTCGTGCGCGTTCGCGGAGTTATCCACAGGCCCGCCGCGCCCGGCCCCGCGGGTTATCCACAGGCCCGGAAAGTTTTCCTCGACAGTTCCCCGCCCCACCCTGCAAGGTTGCTCCAAGTCACGTGAACACCACTGAGCGTAGGAGCAATCATGGCCGCGACACTCGACCGCACCACCATCACCGCCGCACCCGCGGCCGAATCCCTCCTCGTCACCGCCGACGACCGCCTCGCCGAGGCCGTCACCCCGCTCGCCGCCGCCGCGGGCCACCCCCTCCGCCGCGTCCACCACGCCCTCGACGCCGAGAGCGCCTGGCAGCGTGCCCCCATGGTCCTCGTCGGACCCGACCTCGCCCCCGAATGCATCGCCCTCGACTACCCCACCCGCGACCACCTCGTCCTCTGCACCACCATGGCCTGGCTCGGCGCCGACACCACCGACGCCTCCATGCTCTGGCCCCTCGCCATCCAGATGCGCGCCGGCAGCGTCATCGCCCTCCCCGGCGCCGACGACTGGCTCCTCGACCTGTTCACCCGCACCGCCCTCGACACCGAACCCGCACCCGTCGTCGCCACCGTCGCCGGACACGGCGGCGCCGGCGCCTCCACCCTCGCCCTCGCCGCCGCCACCGACGCCGCCCGCGACGGCAGGCGCACCGTCCTCATCGACCTCGACCACACCGGCGGCGGCATCGACGCCGCCGCCGGACTCGCCGCCCAGCCCGGCTGGCGCTGGCCGTCCCTGACCGGCGGCACCGGCCTCCTCGAACCCGAACGCCTCCTCGACGGCCTGCCCCGCCGCGGCGGCCTCCACGTCGTCGGCCCCGACCCGCGCAACCCCGCCGACGTCCCCGCCGGCGCCTTCGACCAGGTCCTGCGCGCCGCCCGCCTCGCCGCCGACCTCGTCGTGGTCGACCTGCCCCGGTCCCGCACCGACGCGGGCGTCCGCGCCGCCACCGCCGCCCGCGCGGTCGCCGTCGCGATCGGCCCCGGCGAACGGTCCTGGGAGGCCGCCCGCAGCGTCACCGCCGCCTACGGCCTCTACAACCCCCACCTCGGCGTCGTCCTCCGCGGCGACGCCCGGCCCCGGCCCGCCGGCGTCTCCTGGGACGGCCCGCTCGAAGCCCACTGGGCCGAACCCCCGGTCTGGGGCGCGGTCCCCACCGACCGGCGCCTCCCGGCCCTCCTGCGCCAAGGTCGCGTCCCCCGCGGGCGCCTCGCCCGCGGCATCCACGACCTCACCGCCGAACTCAGCCGCGAACGCCCCCGCCGCGACCTCGCCCTCGCCGGCCGGACCGGAGCCTCCCGATGAGCCTCGAACTGGTCGACAAGGTCCGGCGCCAACTCGCCGCCCAGTCCCGTCCCGGCCGCGACTCCGCCACTACCACCGCGACCGCCGAGATCGTCCGCGCCCTGCGGGACTCCGGCACCGCCCCGCCCGACCAGACCTCGCTGCTGCGCATGTCCCAGGCCCTGAGCGGCGACCTCATCGGCGCCGGACCACTCCAGCCGCTCCTGGACGACCCCGCCGTCACCGACGTGGTCGTCAACGGCGCCAACGGGGTCTGGGCCGACCGCGGCGACGGCCTGCGGCCCGCCGACGTCCGCCTCGGCCGCACCGACGCCGTCCGCTCCCTCGCCTGCCGCCTCGCCGCCGCCGCGGGCAGGCGACTCGACGCGGGCAGCCCGTACGCGGACGTGCGCCTCCCCGACGGCACTCGCTTCCACGCCGTCCTCCCGCCCATCGCCACCGCGGGCCCGTACCTGTCCTTCCGCACCCACAGATCCAAAGCCTTCACACTCGCCCAGCTCGTCGACGCCGGCACGCTCACCACCGACATGGCCGACCTGCTCCTGCGCATGGTCACAGCGAAACTGCCCTTCCTGGTCACCGGCGGCACCGGATCCGGCAAGACCACACTGCTCGCGACACTGCTCTCCCACGCACCCGAGGACGAACGCATCGTCGTGGTCGAGGACGCCGCCGAACTCGCCCTCGACCACCCGCACGCGCTCACACTCGAAGCCCGCCCCGCGAACGTCGAGGGCGCCGGCGCCGTCGACCTCGCGGCCCTCGTCCGCCAGGCCCTGCGGATGCGCCCCGACCGGATCGTCGTCGGCGAATGCCGCGGCGCCGAGGTCGTCGAACTCCTGGCCGCACTCAACACCGGCCACGAAGGCGGCGCCGGCACCCTGCACTGCAACGCCGCCGCCGACGCACCCGCCCGCCTCGAAGCCCTCGCGCTCCCGCACGGCCTGCCCCGCGCCGGACTCCACGCGCAACTGGTCGCCGCCCTGCGCGTCGTCGTCCACCTGAAACGCACCGCCACCGGCCGCCAGGCCACCGAGATCGCCGTCATCGAATCCGGCACCGCCGGACTCGCCGTCACCGCCGCCTGGACCCGCCACGGACCCGGCCCGTCCGCCGGAATCCTCGAACGCCTGCTGAGGGAGCGCACCGCATGACCGCCATCGCCAACGCACTGATCACCCACCGCCCCAAGACCACCGCCATCGGCATCGCACTCGCCGCCGCGGCACTCGCGGCCTGGTTCGCCGGCCACCGCCACCAAGGCGGCCTCGGCCCACTCGCCGCCGCCACCGCGGGCACCCTCGCCGCCCTCTACGCCTCCGCCGCGGCCACCGCCTGGCACCGGGCCCTGCGACGAAAACGACGGCGCGACGCCGAACACGCCGCCGCCGACACGGTCGCCTACCTCGCCGCCGACCTCGCCGCGGGCACCGACCCCGACCGCGCGATCACCGCCGCCGAACCCGACTGGCCCGCCGAAGCCGCCGCCACCGCGGCACGCCTGCGCGCCGCGCTCGCGATCGCCGCCGAACTCGGCGCCCCCGCGGCCGAACTCTGCCGCCGCCTCGCCGACCACCTCCGCGAGACCGAGCAGGCCAACGCCAGAGCCCACGCCCAGACCGCGTCGATCCGCACCACCGCCGCACTGCTCATCGCACTCCCCCTGGCGGGCATCGGCTTCGGCGAACTGCTCGGCGCCGACGCGCTCGCGTTCCTCCTCGCGAACCCGCTCGGCATCGCCGCCGCCGCGACCGCCGTGGGCCTCCAGGCCGCGGGAGCCGCCTGGACCGCGGCGCTCATCGCCTCCGTCGGCACGGGAGGCGCGTGATGCTGCGACGACTCATCGGCCCGCTCACCGGCACCGCCGTCGCCTTCGCCGTCGGCGGACCGGCCGGCATCATCGCGGGCTTCGCCGCCTGGTGGCTCGCCGCCCGGCTCGTGCGCACCGACCCCGACCGCAAGGAACGGGCCGCCGCCGAACGCCTCGCACCCGACTGGCCCTGGACCCTCGACCTGATCGCCGCGGGCCTGCGCTCCGGCGCCCCGTTCACCCAGGCCGCCTTCGCCGTCGCCGACACCGACGACTCCGCCATCGGCGACCGGCTCAGCCGCTTCGCCGGAGCCGTCCACCTCGGCGCCACCGCGGCCGAGGCGCTCCCCGAACTCGGACGGCTCCCCGGCGCCGACCGCCTCGCCCGCCAACTCGACCGCTCCGGCGACACCGGCGCGGCCATCGCGGGCGGACTCGAACAGCTCGCCGCCTCGCTCCGCGCCGACCAGCGCATCCGGACCGAGGAACGCGCCGGACGCGCCGCGGTCGCCCTCGTGGGCCCGCTGTGCCTGTGCTACCTGCCCGCGTTCGTCGTCGCCGGCATCGGCCCCGTCGTCCTCGGCGTCGTCGCCGAGACCCTGGGCCCCGGCCTCTGACCCACCAGACCACCGAAGAGAGGAACCGCAATGCGAACCGACACCGAGACCACCGTCGCCCTCCAGACCCGCCGCCCGTCCCCCCGCCGCCCGGCCGCCCACCCGGCCGCGTGCCGGCCCGAGTCGATCCGCTGGCCCACCTGCCGCGCCGCGACCTGCGACGCACCCAGGTGCAGGGTTTCCCGCCACGAACCCGACACCGAGCACGACGACCTCGAAGAACCCACGGTCCGCATCACCGCCGCCGCGGTCGACCGACCCGCCTGGGACCCGGGCAGCAACCGGGCCCGCACGCCCATCACCGTCGAAGCACCGCAGCCACCCGACGACCGCCCCACCACCCGCTACCGCCGCCCGGGCCCCGACGAGCCCGACGAATGGCGCACCGGCCGCATGCGCGCCAACGCGAAACCGAGCTGGGGCGGCCGGTTCGCCTCCAAGATGCGCGGCGAGAGCGGCATGAACACCGCCGAATACGCCCTCGGCACCCTCGCCGCCGTCGCCTTCGCCGGCGTCCTCATGAAGGTGCTCACCTCGGGGCCGGTCGAAAGCGCCCTGCGCGCGCTGATCGAAAGGGCCCTCTCATGACCGCGCGAACCCGACCGGGCCGCAGCGGGCGCTGGCCACTGCGAAGGCGGGGCCGACCACCGAACCCGGAACGCCGCGCACGTGACGACTGCGCCCGCGACGGCTGCGCTCATGACGACTGTGCCCGTGACGAGTGCGCTCGTCACGACCGCGCTCGTCACGACCGCGCACATGGAGACGCTGGACAGCGGGGGTTCGTCACGGCCGAGATGGCCGCGGCGCTCCCCGCGGTCGTCGCGGTGCTGGCCCTCGGATTGTGGGCGGTGTCCGCGGTCGGCTTGAAGGTCAGGGCGATCGACGCCGCCAACAGCGCCGCCATCGCCGCCGCCCGCGGCGAAGACGCCCAAGCGGTCGCCGCGCCCTACCTGCCCGAGGGCGCCACGGTCGCGGTCTCCGAGGACGGCGACATCGCGCGGGCGGTGGTCACGGCCGCGACCCGACCGCTCGGGCCGCTCACGCCGTCGATGGTCATCACGGCGACGGCAGTGGCGCCACTCGAACCAGGACTGCCGTGATGGACCGGACTCGGACACGTCGTGGTCGAGCACGGCAGCGCCCGGAAGGCGCGCCTGCCGACGAGAAGGGCTCGGCGACGGTCCTCGCGGCGGGAGTGGCGGCCGCGCTGGTCGCGACCGCGGTGGCCTTCACCGCGATCGGCCAGGCCGGAGCGGCCCGCCACCGGGCCCAGGGAGCCGCCGACGCGGCGGCGCTCGCGGGCGCGGCACGGGTGCTCCTCGGCGAGGGCGAGGCGTGCGCGGCGGCGCAGGAGATGGTCGACCGGACCGCCACGGAGTTCGTGCGCTGCGAGGTCGACGGCCTCGAAGTGACCGTCTACGTCAACGAGACCCCGACCGGCCTCCCGCAAGCCCTCGGCCCGGCCCGAGCCGTCTCCAGAGCAGGCCCGGTCCTCCTCGAATAGCCCGACCCGACAACCAACCACGAGCCCCCGGCGGCCCAGGCCAGGCCGCCGGGGCCCGAAGAACGACTCAAAGCTTCGACGATCAATCGGTGTGCAGGTAGGCGGAGGGTGGGCACGGGGAGGGGGAGGGGCCCCGGAATCCGTCCGCCCCAGCGAGCCCCGGCGCTTGCCGAATCCCGCCCGGAGCGGTTCGCTCTGCCGGTGCGGGGTGCGGGGTGCGGGGTGCGGGGTGCGGGGTGCGGGGTGCGGGGTGCGGGGTGCGGGGTGCGGGGTGCGGGGTGCGGGGTGCGGG
>NZ_FNGF01000012.1 GCF_900102815.1 Glycomyces sambucus | reverse complement strand
AAGTCGGCGGTGCGGCGCCGGGTCATGAGGTCGGCGGCGGCGTCGAGGATGGCGCGGCGGCTCTTGGCTTTGAGGGCGGCGCGTCGGTCGACGGGTCCGGTGGCTTCGGCCATGCCGCCTACACTAAATGCAACGATGCACTGAGTGCATCCTTCTGTGGAGATCGCCACACGGCGGGGGACGGCGGGCCGCCGCGCCAGGACGGCGGGTAGGGCACGGTCGGCACGGTCGGCACGGTCGGCACGGTCGGCACGGTCGGCACGGTCGGCACGGTCGGCACGGTCGGCACGGTCGGCACGGTCGGCGGTGCTCGCGGGGACGGGGGTAGCGCTACAAACCGTCCAGTCGGTATGCTGAGCGGAACCGGCCGGCCCGCTGCGGGCCGGCCGCGCGGTGCCGCGAGGATGGCCGTGCACCACCCCGATGACGAGGAGGTCGCCGTGGAGATCACCGGAGCCGTGCTGGAGCGCTGCGGCGCGCCGGGCCCGTACGCCGAGTCGATGCCGCTCACGCTGGGCCCCTTGGAACTCGACGGCCCCGGGCCGGGCGAGCTGCTGGTCCGGGTCGAGGTCGCGGGGCTGTGCCACTCGGACCTGTCGGTGGTCGACGGCAGCCGCGTGCGGCCCGTGCCGATGCTCCTGGGCCACGAGGCCGCCGGGATCGTCGAGGCCGCCGGGCCCGGCACCGGCATCGCGGTCGGCCGCCGGGTCGTCATGACCTTCCTCCCCCGCTGCGGCCGCTGCGAGGAGTGCGGCACCCTCGGGCGCCTCCCCTGCGCGGTCGGCAGCGCCGCGAACGCCGCCGGGACCCTCGTCGGCGGCGCCGTGCGCCTGCGCCGCGGCGGCGAACCCGTCGCCCACCACCTCGGCGTCAGCGCGTTCGCGACCCGCGCCGTGGTCTCCGAGAGCTCCGTGGTCCCCGTCGAGGACGACGTGCCGCCCGACATCGCCGCGCTCCTCGGCTGCGCCGTGCTCACCGGCGGCGGCGCGGTCGTCAACGCGGGCAGGCCGAACCCGGGCGAGACGGTCGCCGTCGTCGGCCTCGGCGGCGTCGGCATGGCCGCGCTCCTCGTCGCGCAGGCACTGGGCCACAGGGTGGTCGGCGTCGACACCGTCCCCGCGAAGCTCGACCTCGCCCGGTCCCTCGGCGCCGACGCCTGCACCCCGGACCGCCTCGGCGACCTGCGCGCGCCCGTCGTCGTGGAGGCCGCCGGGTCGGCCCGCGCCTTCGAGACCGCGTTCGCGCTCACCGCGCCCGGCGGCACCACCGTCACCGTCGGCCTCCCCCACCCCGACGCGCGCGCCTCGATCGCGCCGCTGCGCCTGACGGCCGAGGCCCGCACCGTCGTCGGCTCCTACCTCGGCTCGGCCGTGCCCGGCGACGACGTCCCCCGCTACGCCGGCCTCTGGCGCGCCGGGCGGCTCCCGCTCGACCGGCTCGTCTCCGACCGCATCGGCCTCGACGGCCTCCCGCAGGCCCTCGACCGCCTCGCCGCGGGCGAGGCCCTGCGCCAGCTCATCGTGTTCTGACCTTCGAAGGGACCCAAGCCAATGACCGCAAGGACCGCCATCGTCACCGGCGCCGCGCGCGGCATCGGGGCCGCCACGGCCCGCCGCCTCGCCGCCGACGGCCACGCCGTCGCCGTCCTCGACCTCGCCGAGGAGCAGGCGCGGACCACCGCCGACGCGATCAACGCCAAGGGCGGCAGGGCGATCGCCGTGGGCGCCGACGTCGCCGACGAGGAGGCCGCCGCCGCGGCCGTCGCCCGCGTCGCCGCCGAGCTCGGCCCGCCGCAGATCCTCGTCAACAACGCCGGCATCCTCCGCGACAACCTCCTGTTCAAGATGAGCGCGGGCGACTGGGACGCGGTCCTCGGCGTCCACCTGCGCGGCGCGTTCCTCATGAGCCGCGCCGTCCAGTCGTCCATGGTGGACGCGGGCTGGGGCCGGATCGTCAACCTCTCCAGCACCTCCGCGCTCGGCAACCGCGGCCAGGCGAACTACGCCGCCGCCAAGGCCGGCATGCAGGGCTTCACCAAGACCCTCGCGATCGAGCTGGGCCGCTTCGGGATCACCGCGAACGCCGTCGCGCCCGGGTTCATCGAGACCGAGATGACCAAGGCCACCGCCGAGCGGATCGGCGTGCCCTTCGAGGACTTCCTCGCCCACGCGGCCAAGGAGACCCCGGTCGGGCGCGTCGGCCAGCCCGAGGACATCGCCGCCGCGGTCGCGTTCTTCTGCTCCGAGGACGCCGGGTTCGTCTCCGGCCAGGTCCTGTACGTGGCGGGAGGGCCGAAGGCGTGACCATCACCGCGGCCTCCCCCCAAGACCTCGTCAACGCCCTCGGCGCCAAGGCCGTCGGCGACTGGCTCCGGATCGACCAGGAGCGCGTCGACGCGTTCGCCGACGCCACCGGCGACCACCAGTGGATCCACACCGACCCCGAGCGCGCCGCCGCCGGGCCCTTCGGCGGGCCCATCGCCCACGGCTACCTCACCCTGTCGCTGCTCCCGGGGCTCCTCAAGGGCCTCATCGTGATCGACGGCCTCGCCATGTCCGTCAACTACGGGCTCGACCGGCTCCGGTTCCTCCAGCCCGTGCCGGTCGGCGCCCGCGTCCGCGCGGTGGTCGAACTCGCCAGCGCCGAGGCAACCGGCCGCGGCGTGCGCGCCGGGTACGACGTCACGGTGGAGATCGAGGGCGCCGCCAAGCCCGCGCTCGTCGCCCGGACCATCACCCTCTACGTCCCCGAGTAGCGAAACCCGAAGCGGCGCGGTCCTTGTGGGACCGCGCCGCTTTCGTGTGGAATCAAAGCTCAAGCGGCTCAGAGGCGTTCGAGGACCATCGCCATGCCCTGCCCGCCGCCCACGCACATCGCCTCGAGGCCGTACCGCCCGCCGGTGTCCTCGAGAGCGTTCAGCAGTGTGGAGGTGATCCGGGCGCCGGTCATCCCGAACGGGTGCCCGACGGCGATCGCGCCGCCCTTGACGTTCAGCTGCTCCTCGTCGACGCCGAGGTCGCGCGCCGAGGGGATCACCTGCGCGGCGAACGCCTCGTTGATCTCGACCAGGTCGATGTCCTCGATCCCCAGGCCCGCCAGCGCGAGCGCGCGCCGCGACGCCTCGACCGGGCCCAGGCCCATGATCTCCGGGGAGAGCCCGGAGACGCCCGTGGAGACGATGCGGGCGATCGGCTCGATCCCGAGTTCGGCCACCACGCGGTCGGAGACGACGACGAGGGCGGCGGCGCCGTCGTTGAGCGGGCACGCGTTCCCCGCGGTGACCGTCCCGTTCGGACGGAACACGGGGTCGAGTCCGGCGAGCTTCGCGATCGTGGTGCCGGGGCGGGGGCCGTCGTCGGCGGTGACGACGGTGCCGTCGGGGAGGGTGACGGGGGTGATGTCCCTGGCCCAGAAGCCGTCGGCGACCGCGCGTTCGGCGCGCTGCTGGCTGCGGGCGGCGAAGGCGTCCTGCTGCTCGCGGGTGACGCCGCGGATCGCGGCGACGTTCTCGGCGGTCTGGCCCATGGCGATGTAGGGGTCAGGGAGGCGGCCCTCGGCGCGGGGGTCGGTCCAGCCGAAGGCGCCGCCGGCGCGCTTGTTCGTGCGGAGCACGGCGTCGGTGAAGGCGGGGTTCTCGAGGTCGGCGCCGGGGATGGCGTCGCTGGAGCCGATGTCCATGCCGGAGACGGATTCGACGCCGGCGGAGACGAAGACGTCGCCTTCGCCGGCCTTGATGGCGTGGAACGCCATGCGGGTGGTCTGGAGGCTGGAGGAACAGTAGCGGGTGACGGTGGCGCCGGGGACGGTGTCCCAGCCGAGCAGGACGGCGACGATGCGGGCCATGTTCATGCCCTGGCGGCCGCCGGGCATGCCGCAGCCGAGGAGGAGGTCGTCGATGCGGGCGGGGTCGAGGCCGGGGAGCTTGGCGACGGCGGCGCTGACCATCTGGGCGGCGAGGTCGTCGGCGCGGGCGTCCTTGAGCGAGCCCTTGTGGGCGCGGCCGATCGGGGAGCGGGCGGTGGCGGCGATGTATGCCTCGGTCATGTGGGTTCCTTTCAGACGAATGCCTGGTGTCCGGTGACGGCGCGGCCGACGATGAGGGTGTTCATGTCGTAGGTGCCTTCGTAGGAGTAGACGGCCTCGGCGTCGGCGAAGTAGCGGGCGACGCCGTGGTCGAGCTGGATGCCGTTGCCGCCGAGGACGGCGCGGGCGCGGGCGACGACGTCCCTCATGCGGGCGGTGCAGAACGCCTTGGCCATCGCGGCGTGCTCGTCGCGGCGCTCGCCGGCGTCTTCGAGCTGGGCGGCGCGGACGCAGACGGCGAGTCCGGCGGTGACGTCGGCGAGGTTCTCGGCGAGTTTCTGCTGGATGAGCTGGAAGGCGGCGATGGGGCGGCCGAACTGCTCGCGCTCCTTGGCGTAGCGGACGGCGGCCTCGTGGGCGCCGAGGGCGATGCCCATGGCCTCCCAGGCCACGCCGACGCGGGTGGGGCCGAGGACGCCGGCGAGGTCCTTGAAGGAGTCGATCCGCTGGAGGCGGTCGGCCTCGGGGACTTCGACGCCGGTGAGGGTGATGTCGGCGTTCTGGACGCCGCGCAGGGACTGCTTGCGCTCGATCTTCTCGGCTTTGAAGCCGGGGGCGTCCTTGCGGACGATGAAGCCCTTGACGTGGCCGTCGTCGATGTCCTTGGCCCAGATGAGGGTGATGTCGGCGAAGGTGGCGTTGCCGATCCAGCGCTTGGCGCCGTCGAGGATCCAGGTGTCGCCGCGGCGGGTGGCGGTGGTGCGCAGGCCGCGGGCGGTGTCGGAGCCGGCGAGGGGTTCGGTGAGGCCGAAGGCGCCGATGACCTCGCCGCGGCCCATGGGCGGGAGCCATTCGGCGCGCTGGGCGTCGGAGCCGCCGACGCCGATGGCGCCCATGGCGAGTCCGGAGGTGACGCCGACGAAGGTGGCGAAGGAGGCGTCGACGCGGGCGATCTCGACGGCGGCCCAGCCGCGGAAGAGGGCGCTGTTCTCGAAGCGGCGGGATTCGGGCCAGGCGGTGCCGATGACGCCGGTGGCGGCGATGCCGGGGACGAGGTGGTGGGGGAACTCGGCGCGGTCCCAGTAGTCGTCGGCGAGGGGGCGGACCTCGCGTTCCATGAAGTCGCGCAGGCGCAGGGCCGCTTCGTGCTCCACTGGGGTGAGGAGGTCCTGGAAGTGGTAGAAGTCGGCGTCGAGCCGGCCGGTGGCGGTCATGGGTTCTCCTGTCGGTCCCGGACCGGTGAAACCGACCGGTCGGTATGTTACTAGTATGCACGTGTGCCGATGCGAACTGAAGCCCCCGGAGGAGCGATCTTGACCAACCGCCACCCGTTCCCGCTGCGCTGGAACGACAACGACCAGTACGGCCACATGAACAACACCGTCTACTACGAGGCGATGGACTCGGCGGTGAACTCCTGGATGATGCACCGCGCGGGCCTCGACCCGGCCGGGGACGTCATCGGGCTGGCCCGGGCCTCGTCGTGCGAGTTCCTGGCCCCCGCCTCGTTCCCCGAGGTCCTGGAGGTCGACATCGCCGTGGCCCGCCTCGGGACCACCTCGGTCACGTGGGACCTGGCGATCCTGCGCGAGGGCGCGCCCGATCGGGGCGCGCCGCTCGCGCTGGGCCGCTTCACGCACGTGTTCGTCGACCGCGCCGGGCGCCGCCCGGTGCCGGTCCCCGCGCCCGTGCGCGCCGCCGTGGAGGCGGAGCTGCGGATCGGCGAGGGCTAGGGCCTGTCCCGTGCATCCGGACGGGCCCTAGGCCGGCGCCTCGGGAACCGCGGCCCGGGCCCCGAACCGCTCCACGAGCTCCCGCTTGAGGACCTTCCCGCTCGCCCCGAGCGGGAGGTCGTCGACCACGTGGACGACCCGCGGGTACTTGTAGGCGGCGACCTTCTCCTTCATGTGCGCCACCACCGCGGCCGCGTCGAGGACCGCGCCCTCGGCCGGGACGACCGCGGCGTGGACCTCCTGGCCGTGCGTCTCGTGCGCGACCCCGAACACCGCGGCGATCGAGACCCCCGGGTAGCGGGCGAGGACGGCCTCGACCTCGGTCGGGTACACGTTGTAGCCGTTGCGGATGATCATGTCCTTCTTGCGGTCCACGATGCGCACCACCAGGTCCGCGCTCACGGTGCCGAGGTCGCCGGTGCGGAACCATCCGTCCACGATGGTCTGCGCCGTGGCGTCGGGCCGGCCCAGGTACCCCTTCATGAGGTTGTGGCCGCGCACCACGATCTCGCCCAGCTCCCCCGCGGGCAGCAGCGCGATCCGGTCCTCGGCGTCGGGGTCGGCGGCGGCCACGTCGACGCCCCAGATCGGGGTGCCCACGGTGCCGGGCCGGATCGGCTCGCCCACCATGTTGAACGTGCACGAGGGCGCGGTCTCGGTGAGCCCGTAGCCTTCGTGGACCTCCGCGCCGTACGCCGCCTCGAACGCCTCCAGCAGCGCCACCGGCAGGGCCGCGCCGCCCGAGACGGCGAACCGCAGCGGCGGCCGGTCGGGGTTGCGCTTCGCGGCCTCGACCATCCCCGCGAAGTTCGTCGGCACCGCCGTGAACACGGTCGCCTGGTAGCGGTTGAGGAGCGCCAGCGCCTCGTCCGGGTCGAACTTCGGGAGCAGGATGATCGCGGCCCCGCGCCGGAACGCGATGTTGAGCACCGCCATCTGCCCGAAGGAGTGGAAGAACGGCAGGCCGCCGTAGACCACGTCGTCCGCGGCCATCGGGAACGAGTCGATGAGCGAGACGTGGACCTGCTCGACCATCGCCAGGTGGGTGCCGACCGCGCCCTTGGGGGTGCCGGTGGTGCCCGAGGTGTACAGGACGGTGGCGGCGTCGAGCGGGTTCACCGAGGTGTACCGCTCGATCGGCTCCGCCTGGGCCGCTTCGGCTTCGAGGCGCGGCAGCGGGTGCCCGCCGACCTCCAGGCCCTCGGGGGCGAGGACGGTGGTGAGCGGGGTGCCGGTGCGGGCGGCGGCGGGGGCGGCCTCGGCGAGGAGCGGGGCGGCGGCCACCAGGAGCTCGGCGCCGGAGTCCTCCAGGACGAACGCGATCTCGTCGGCCTTGAACAGCAGGTGGATCGGGACGATCACGGCGCCGAGCGCGAGGGCCGCGTAGTAGACGCGCGGGAAGTCCGGGACGTTCGGCACGAGCATGGCGACCCGCGAGCCGGGCCCGATGCCGCGGGCGGCGAGGGCCCCGGCGTAGGCGCGGGTCTGGTCCCACAGCTCGCCGTAGCGGACGGTGCCGCCCATGAAATGGAGGGCGGGGGCGTCGGGGCGGCGGCGGGCGGACTCGGCGAGGATGGCGGCGATCGAGAGGGTCCCGTGGCCGGGGCCGTCGACGGCGGGGTCGGTTTGGCGCGTCATTGCGCGTTTCCTTCCGTTGGGGTGGCGGGTATCCGAAGCTCGGCCTTGCCCAGGGCGGAGGCGTGCACTTCATCGGGGCCGTCGGCGAGGCGCAGGGCCCTGGCGGCGGCGAACATCTCGGCGAGCGGGTGGTCGTCGGTGAGGCCCGCGGCGCCGAACAGCTGGATGGCGTGGTCGAGGATGCGCTGGACGGCGCGCGGCACGGCGACCTTGATCGCCTGGATCTCCTTCATGGCGTTGCGGTTCCCGGCGGTGTCCATGAGCCACGCGGTCTTGAGGACGAGGAGGCGCAGCGCCTCGATCTCCACGCGCGCGTCGGCGGCCCATTCGCGCACGACCCCCTGCCGGGCGAGGGGCCCGCCGAACGCGATGCGCTCGTTCGCCCTGCCGCGCACCAGGTCGAGGGCGCGTTCGGCCATGCCGAGGGCGCGCATGCAGTGGTGGATGCGGCCGGGTCCGAGGCGGGCCTGGGCGATCGCGAAGCCGTCGCCGGCGCCGCCGAGGAGGTTCGCGGCGGGCACGCGCACGTCCTCGAACAGGATCTCGGCGTGGCCGCCGTGGTCGCAGTCGTCGTAGCCGAGGACGGTGAGGGGCCGCACGACGGTGACGCCGGGGGTGTCGCGCGGGACGAGGACCATCGACTGCTGGCGGTGGCGGGGCCCGTTCGGGTCGGTCTTGCCCATGACGACGAGGAGTTCGCAGTCGGGGTTCATGGCGCCGGTGGCGAACCACTTGTGCCCGTTGACGACCCACTCCGCTCCGTCTCTATGGACGCGGGTGCCGATCTGGGAGGCGTCGGAGGAGGCGGTGCCGGGCTCGGTCATGCAGAACGCGGACCGGATGCGGGCCTCCAGGAGCGGTTCGAGCCAGCGCTCCTGCTGCTCGGGGGTGCCGAAGTGGGCGAGGAGCTCCATGTTCCCGGTGTCGGGCGCGTTGCAGTTCATGGCGGCCGGAGCGAGCCGGGGGCTGCGGCCGGTGAGCTCGGCGACGGGCGCGTAGCGGAGGTTCGCGAGGCCGCCGCCGTAGCCGTGGGGGCCGGGCGGCAGGAACAGGTTCCACAGGCCGCGTTCGCGGGCGGTCTCCTGGAGGTCGCGCACGACGGGCCGGACGGTCCACTCGCCGGGGGTGTCGGCGACCTGCTTCGCGAGGACGGGCTCGGCGGGGAGCACGTGCTCGTCGAGGAAGGTGCGCGCCTCGTCGGCGAACGCGCGGGTCATCTCGTCGGGTCGGAAATCCACAGCCCCTCCTTCGCCAGGGGCGCCACGAGCGCGCCGATCGCGTCGAAGCCCTCCCCCACGGTCTGTCCCCTGCTGAACCGGAAGTGCACGCCTTCGAGGATCACCGCCAGCTTGTAGCAGGCGAACGACCGGTACCAGCGCAGGTCCGGGACGGCGGTCCCGGCGCGGGCGGCGTACGCGTCGACCGCCTCCGCGAACGCGGGGTAGCCGGCGCCGGGCACGATCGCGCCCGCCGCGCCCGCGTCCCCGGCCATCTCCCTGATGTGCCAGTACATGCCGAGCATCCCCAGGTCCACGAGCGGGTCGCCGAGGGTGGCCATCTCCCAGTCGAGGACCGCGGCGATGCGCGGCGCGTCCGCCGGCCCGGCCACGAGCATGTTGTCGAGCCGGTAGTCGCCGTGGACGATCCCCGCACGCGCCGAGACCGGGACGCCGGCCGCGAGGCGCGCGCCGAGCGCGTCCAGGTCCGGGACCTCCCGGGACCGGGACGCGTCGAGCTGGCGCCGCCAGGTGCGCATCTGCCGGTCGAGGTACCCGTCGGGCCGGCCGAAGCCGCCGAGGCCGAGCGGTCCCGGCTCGGCGGCGTGCAGGTCCGCGAGCACTTCGGCGACCTCGATGCCCAAGCGGTGCAGGCCCTCCGGGGCCCAGCCGGCGTTCTTGGCCGGGTGGTCCAGGACCTGGCCGTCGACATGCTCCATGACGAAGAAGACCGTGCCGGTGACCTCGCGGGCCCCCGTGTCGTCCACCACGTCCACAGTGGCCGGTACGGGGATCGTCCCGCGGAGCGCCGAGATGACCCGGTGCTCGCGGCGCATGTCGTGCGCGGTCGGCAGGGCGTGCCCCAGGGGCGGGCGGCGCAGCACCAGCGGCGCCGCCGACCCCTCGACCCGGTACGTCAGGTTCGAGCGGCCCCCGTCGATGAGCGCGGCCCGCAGCGGCCCCGCCCCGGCCAGCCCGGGGTGCTCCCGGGCCAGCCAGCGGGCGAGCCCGGCGACGTCGAGACCGGGGACGTCGGAACCGGGTGGTTCGAGCCCCGGCCCGTCGAGCCCGGGCCGTTCGAGCCCCGGCCCGTCGAATCCTGGTGCGTCCGGCCCCGGCACGTGCGCGTCGGTCATCGGTCTCCTTCGTCTCGGTCCCGGGCTAGGAGCCCGGGATGCCCTCGTTCTCGAGCGGAACGGGGTCGGGTTCGACCGCGGCCACCTGGCCCGCGGACACTTCGTACGTGGTGCCGATGTAGTCCTGGACGCCCTCGTTCACCACGGTCACGCCCACGGCCCGGTAGGCCGCGTGGTCGTCCTCGCTGTAGGAGAGCGGCACGATCCCGTTGCCCACCAGGTCGCCCGACTCGACCGCGGCCACCAGCGACTCGCGGGTCGGGTCCTCACCGGCGGCGGCCAGCGCCTCGGCGAACAGGTAGCCGACGCTCATCCCGAAGATGGTGTTGCCGGTGTACGGGGCGCCGTCGTTGTACTCGTCGTTGATCTCGCGGAACAGCGCGTCCCACTCCCCGCCCGCGCTCGAGGGCAGGTAGTTGACGCTCACCAGGCCCTGCAGGAGGACCGGGGCGAGGTCTTCGCCGAGGTAGCCGGCGAGGGTCGGGTAGTCCGCGCCCGAGGACGAGACGTACCACTTCGGGAACCACTCCATCTGGGCCGCGGTGCCCACGGCCATGGCCGTGAACCCGTTGATGGTGCCGAGGACGTTGACCTCGCACTCGGCGGCCATCATCGCGCCGAGCTGCGCCGTCAGGTCCTCACTGGACACCGAGTAGTTCTGGACCTCGGCGATCTCGTTGGAGCCCACCACGGTCTCGACGCCCTCGATGATGCCCTCGCCGTAGTCGTCGTCCTGGCCGAGCACGCAGATGACGGCCTCGGGGTCCTGCTCGACGGCATATTTGGCGAGGGCCGCGCCCTCGGTCACGTAGTCGGCGTTGAACGCGAACGTGTTGTCGTAGACGTTCGGCTGGTTCCATGTGAGCGACCCCGAGGACACGAACAGGTCGGGGACGCCCTGCTGGTCGAGGTAGTCGAGGACCGAGGAGTGGGTGGGGGTGCCGAGGCCGTTGACGATCGCGAACACGTCCTCTTCGGTCACCAGCTCGCGCACGGCGGTCTGGGTCGCGGCGGGGTCGTACGCGTCGTCCTTGACGAGGTACTCGATGTCGCGACCGTGGATGCCGCCGTTGGCGTTCACGTACTCGAAGTAGGCGGCCGTGGCGGCCGAGATCGCCGAGTACCCGGCCGCGGCCGGGCCGGTCAGCGGCTGGTGGGTGCCGATCGTGACGGTGTCGTCGGTGACGCCGGGGACGTCCTCGTCGCCGCCGGGGGTGCTGCACGCGGCCAGGCCGAGGGCCGCCGCCGCGGCCAGTGCCGCCGCGCTCGTGAAGGGCCGGTTCCTGTGTCCGTGGTTGAAGGGTCCGGGGGTTCGCATGCCGATCACCTCTCTGTGGTCGTTGAAGGGGTAGCGAAGCGGAGGGGCCGGGCGGCGCGGAGCCGGTCGAGCAGACGGGAGGCGCCGCCCGGCCAGATGGTGGTCAGGGCGATGAGGCCGGCGCCGAACAGCAGCACGGCGAGGTTCCCGTCGAGGCGCCGGCCGAGGTCGGCGGGCGCGAGGGCCGTGAGTTCGTCGATGGCCCAGGGGAGGACGGTCACCAGGACCGACCCGATCGCCGCGCCGCCGATGGAGCCGAGGCCCCCGGCGACGGCCGCGACCACGAGGAGGAGCGAGAACGCGAGCCCGTACCCGCCGGGCGTGACCTGCTGGGTGGCGATGGCCAGGACGGCGCCGCCGAGCCCGGCCGGCACCGCGCTCGCGGCGAACGCGCCGGTCTTCACCAGGCCGGGGTCCACTCCGGACAGACGCGACGCGGTCTCGTCGTCGAGGACCGCGCGCATGCGCAGTCCGGCCCGGCCCGAGCGCAGGACCACCAGGGGGGTCACCGCGAGTGCGGCGATCACGATGGCGAGCCACGCGTGCCACTGCTCGACCGCGATGAGGTTCGCGAGCGCGTCGGGCACGGGGAAGAACGGGGCGCGGGCGCCCTGGTCGCCGCCGAGCGGCAGCGTGTTCGCCGCCGCAGGGAGGGCGATGACGAGCGCGAGCGTGAGCCCGGCGAGGTAGGGGCCCCGCAGCCGCGCGGCGGCAGCGCCGAGGAGCAGGCCGAGGAGCCCTGCAACGACCGCGGCGGCGGCCAGGCCGACGAGCAGGACCACGAGCCAGTGCCCGTCCACCGCCGATGCGGCGTAGGCGAACCCGTAGCCGCCCGCGGCCATGAGGACCGCGTGGCCGAGCGAGAGCTGCCCGGTGAGGCCGACGAGGACGGTGAGGCCGGCGACGGCCGCGAAGCACGCGGCGGCCGTGGCGAGCTGGTAGTTGCGGAACGGGTCGAGGCCGAAGGTCCCGCCGATCGCGAGGACGGTGACGGCCAGGGCGCGCAGGGAGGTCTTCATGCGGTCCTCGCTTCTCGGGCGGCGAACAGGCCGCCGGGTCGGACCAGCAGGACGAGGGTCATGAGCGCGAGCACCGCGAGCGGCGCCGCGGAGGCGGAGGCGTAGCCGGTGACGTAGCTGACGAGCAGGCCCACGCCGATCCCGGCGACGAGCGCGCCGAGCGGGGAGTCGAGGCCGCCGATGACGGCCACGGCGAACGCGTTCACGAACAGGAGGTCGGCGGCGTGCGGGTTGAGCCCGAGTTCGGTGGGCACCAGCAGGAGCGCGGCGAGGGAAGCGGCGGCCACCGACAGCGCCCAGCCGAGCGTGACCATGCGCGGGACCCGGACGCCGAGGAGCCGGGCGGTCTCGGGCGCGAACGCGGCGGCGCGGAGCTGGAGGCCGAGCGAGGTGCGGTTGAACAGGAGCGCGAGGACGGCCATGACCGCGGCGGCGGCGCCGAGGGTGAACAGGTCGTACGGGGAGAGGACCGGGACGCCGCCGATGACGAAGGGCCGCTCGGAGAAGGGCGGGTGCATGGGCCGGTGCTCGGGGCCGAACGCGATCGCGAGCCCGGCCTGGAGGACCATGACGAGCCCGATCGCGACGATGATCCCCGGCAGCGGGGCGTGCGCGGGGAGGCGCCGCATGAGCCCTCGCTCGGCGGCGGCTCCGAGGAGCGCGCCGGCCGCGAGCCCGGTGAGCAGCCCGGCCCAGTAGGAGCCGGTCGCGGCGGTGACCGCGAAGGCCGCGTAGACGGCCGCGGCGGCCATGGCGGCCTGCGCGAAGTTCACGACCCGCGCGGTGCGCCAGACGATCACGAGCGACAGCGCGAACAGCGCGAGCACGGCCCCGCGGGCGAGCCCGGCCGCGGTGAGGAACACGAACCGGTCCATCAGCGGGCCTCCCCAGAGAAGGAGGCCGCGAGGCGCTGCACGCGGGCGGCCCACTGCGCGCGCCGGACCGCGGCCCGCGAGGCGCGGGGCCAGGACGCCGGGTGCGCACTGGGACCCGCGGCCGCGGAGACCGGCGTCGTGTCGCGGTGGGACGCGGGTCGGTGACCGGCGCGCGAAGCCGCTGCGCGGATTGAGGACACGGCGTCCTCCCCCGCGGCTCCCGCGGTCGCGGAACCCGGGGCTCCGCGGCGGGACGCGGGCCGGCGGTCCACTGGCACCGCCGCTGCGCGACGCATGCCCGTTGCCGGGCGGGTGTGCTGTCGAATCATCAGAACCCCAGGTAGGCGTGGCGAAGGGCGGGGTCGGCGGCGAGGTCGGCGGCGGGGCGGTCGGCGGCGACCGCGCCGAGCGAGAGCACGACGCCGCGGCTCGCCACCGACAGGGCGCCGGTGACGTTCTGCTCGGCGAGGAGCACCGTCAGGCCCGTGCGTGCGGCGGTCTCGCGGAGCACCCCGAGGAGCTGCGCGGTCGCCTTGGGCGCCAGGCCCAGTGACGGCTCGTCCAGGAGCACCACCGCCGGGCGGGCGAGGAGCGCGCGGGCCAGCGCGAGCATCTGCCGCTCCCCGCCCGAGAGGGTGTGCCCGGCGGCGCGGCGGCGCCGGTCGAGCGCGGGGAAGAGCGCGTACATCTCCTCGACGGCGGCCTTGCGGGCCTTGGGCCGGTGCCGCCACAGCCCGCCGAGGCGCAGGTTCTCGTCCACGGTGAGCTCCACGACCACGCTGCGCCCCTCGGGGACCAGAGACAGGCCGGCGCGGACGCGGTCCTCGGCCGACAGGCGCGCGAGGTCGCGGCCGCCCAGCAGGATCCGGCCGGCGCGGGCCGGCTGGAGCCCGGCGAGGGCCCGCAGCACGGTGGTCTTCCCGGCGCCGTTGGCGCCCAGCAGGGCGACGACCGCGCCTTCGGCGAGGTCGAGGCCGAGCCCGTCGACGACCGGCGCGCCGTCGCCGTAGCCGACCGTCAGGTCCTGGAATGCGAAGGCGCTCATGCGATCCCACCCGCCTCGGCGGCCCCGTCGCGGGCGGTGCCCGTCGCGCCGACCGCCTCGAGTCCGAGGTAGGCGGCCTCCACGGCCGGGTCGGCCTGCACCGCTTCGGGGGTGCCGGCGGCGATGACCTCGCCGAAGTCGAGGACGACGATCCGGTCGGCGACCTCCATGACGAAGTCCACGTGGTGCTCGACCAGCAGCACGGCGCGGCCGTCGGCGGCGATGCGGCGCACGGTGTCGGCGAGGGCGTCGATGTCGGCGCCGCCGAGGCCCCCGGCGGGCTCGTCGAGGAGCAGCAGCCGCGGGTCGGTCGCGAGGGCGCGGGCGAGGGCCACGCGCTTGCGTTCGGGGTACGGGAGGGTCCCGGCGGGCCGCGCGGCGAAGTGCGCGAGGCCGAGGTCGTCGAGTGTCCTGTGCGCCTTCGCGATCGCGTCGGGGTCGCGGAGGCTGGTGAGGGGGACGAGGACGTTCTCCAGGACCGTCAGGTGCTCGAAGAGCCCGAGGCCCTGGAGGGTCCGGGCGACGCCGGCCTTGAGGAGGCCGGTGGTCCGGGCGGGGGCCGGGCGCCCGGCGATGCGGACGGTGCCCTTGCGGGGCTTGACGAGTCCGCAGACGGCGTTGAAGACCGTGGTCTTGCCGGCGCCGTTGGGGCCGATGAGGGCGACGGTCTCGCCGTCGGCCACGTCGAAGGAGACGCCGCCGAGGGCGGTGAGGCCGCCGAAGGCGACTTCGAGTCCGCCGACCGAGAGTCGGGGCGGGAGAGGGGTGTTCATCGTGTACTCGCACCTCTTCGTGTCGGAGTAGTGCCACCATACCCTAGATACCGACCGGACGGTATGTAGTGAGGACAGTGAATCCGTATCGATATCTTGCGGCTGTCGGGGCAGGTCGGACGGGGTGGGTCGAACCGGGCGGATCGGTTGGGGCAGAGGACTGAAGCAGACCGGCGGGTCAGGTGTGGGGGATGCCGGCGGTCATGCCGCCGTCGACCACGATCTCGGCGCCGGTGACGTACGCCGAGGCGTCGCCCGCGAGGAACACGACGGCCCCGGCGAGGTCGCCGGGCGCACCGGGGCGGCCGAGCGGGATCTGGAGCCGGGCGGGGTCGATGCGGGTGGTCATCCCGGTCCGGACGAAGCCCGGATGGACCGAGTTGACGCGGACGCCGTCGGGGCCCAGCTCGACGGCGAGGGACTTGGTGAGGCCCCGCACGCCGAACTTCGAGGCGGTGTAGCCGTGCAGCCGTTCGGAACCGCGCAGTCCTTCCACTGAGGACACGTTCACGATCGAGCCGCGCCCGGCGGCCTTCATCGCCGGGACCACCGCGCGGCAGCCGAGGAAGGTCCCGGTGAGGTTCACCGCGATCACGGCGTTCCACTTCGCGAGCGTGAAGTGCTCGATGGGGGCGGCGTTCGCGATCCCGGCGTTGTTGACCAGGACGTCGACCGCGCCGAACGCGTCGAGTGTCGCCGCCACCGCGGCGTCCCAGGCGGCCTCGTCGGACACGTCGAGTTCGCAGAAGCGCGATCCCTCCAGCTCGTCCGCCAGCGCCTTCCCTTCGCCGGCGAGGACATCGGCGATGACGACGCGGGCGCCCTCGGCGTGCAGGGCCCGCACGTAGACCTCGCCGATGCCGCGCGCGCCGCCGGTGACGATGGCGGTGCGCCCGGCCAGGCCGTTCACTCCCCCACCGCCACGACCAGGCGCCCGGTGGTGGTGCCGTCGGCGAGCCGCTGCACCGCGTCCGCGGCCCCGTCGAACGGCACGGTCTCGGCGACCACGGGCCGCACCGCGCCCTCGGCGGCGAGGCGGGTCAGGGCCGCGTGCGCCTCGGCCACGAGTTCGGGCCGCTTGCGCTGGTACAGGGCCCAGTGGAGGCCGAGCACGCTGTAGTTCTTGACGAGGGCGTGGTCGGCGCGCACGGGCGGGACCTCGCCGGAGGCGAAGCCGACCACCACGATCCGGCCCTCGAAGTTGACCACCTTGGTCGCTCCGGCGAACGCCTTGCCGCCCACCGGGTCGAACACGACGTCCGCCCCGCCGGCGGCCTTGACGGCGCCGATCCAGTCGTCGCCGCGCAGCAGCACCCGCGAGGCGCCGGCGTCCTTGGCGACCCGGGTCTTCGCCTCGCTGCCGACGATGCCGACCACGGTGGCGCCCGCGGCGGCCCCGAGCTGGCACGCGGCCGTGCCGACCCCGCCCGCGGCGGCGTGGACCAGCAGCGTCTCTCCACTCTGGAGCGCCGCGCGCTGGTGGAGCCCGAACCACGCGGTCTGGTAGGCGATGAGGAACGCCGCGGCGGCCGCGTCGTCCAGCGATTCAGGGGCGTCGTGCACCGACCAGGCGGGGACCACCGCGTACTCGGCCATGACCCCGATCGAGGTCGCGACCACGCGCTGCCCCACGGCGACCGAGGTGACGCCCGAGCCGACCGCGGCCACCTCGCCGCACAGCTCGATCCCGGGCGTGAACGGCAGCGGCGGCCGCTCCTGGTACATGCCGCGGGCGAGCAGCACGTCGGGGAAGTTCACCGCGACCGCGCGGTTGCGGACCAGGACCTCCCCGGGGCCGGGCGCGGGGACCGGGACCTCCGCCACGGCCATCACTTCGGCGGGCTCGCCGTTGGTCTCGATGCGCCACGCGCGCATGGTGTCAGCCATCGGCCCTCCGCAGGCTCCGCAGGAACAGCTCGGTGATCTGGGCGGCCAGCTCGGCCTCGTTCTCGGGGCCCTCGTGGGAGTACCAGTGGGGCAGGTAGTGGATGTCGGAGAAGAAGTGCGCGATGAGGACCGAGACCGGCACGTCGTCGCGGAACCGCTTCTCCTCCTGGCCGCGCACGATGAGCTCGGCGAACTTGTCGTGGTACTCGCGGCGGCGCCGCTTGACCTCGTTCTGCCGCTCGGGGGTGAGCATGTGCTGGCTGCGGAAGAACACCGTGCCCTCGGGCAGGAAGTCGATCGAGGTGACCACCACGTCTTCGCACACCGCCCGCAGGACCTCCTCGGTCTCGCCGCCCGCGGCGGTGATCTCGTCGAGGCGCCGCTTCTGGAGCGAGAGCATCCGCTCGTAGATCGCGAAGAGCAGGTCGTCCTTCGACGTGAAGTAGTGGTACATCGCGCCCTTGGTGACGCCGGCGGCCTGCACGATCTGCTGGACGCTGGTGTTGGCGTAGCCCTGCTGGGCGAACAGTTCGAGGGCGGCGCGCAGCACCTCGTCGGCGACGTTCTTGGTCTTCATGGCTCCCATCCTTCACCAGGAGCGGCGGGCACCGGCGCCGCCGTCGACGAGGAGGGTCTGCCCGGTGACCCAGGCGGCGTCCTCCGAGAGCAGGAACGCGGCCGGCCCGGCCACGTCCTCGGGCGTCCCGAGCCGCGCGAGCGGGTACGCGGCGGCGGCCTGCTCCTCGCGGCCCTCGTAGAGCGCCTTCGAGAAGCGGGACTTGACGACCGCGGGGGCGAGCGCGTTGACGCGGACCGCGGGCGCGAGTTCCTCCGCGAGCTGCTCGGTCAGGTTGATGAGCGCGGCCTTGGAGACCCCGTAGAACGCGATGCCGGGACTGGAGGCGGTGCCCGCGATCGAGGCCATGTTCACCACGGACCGCAGGCGGCCCGTCGCGGCGGCCACGCGGGTCCAGCCCAGCGCGCCGATCACGTTGACCTCCAGGATCTTCCGGGCCGCGTCGAGGTCGATCGCGGCGAGGGGCCCGTAGGCGGGGTTGATCCCGGCGTTGTTGACGAGGTGGTCGAGGCCGCCGAAGCGCTCGACCGCGTGGACGACGGCCGCGGCCTGGTGCGCGGTGTCGTCGGCCTTCCCGGCGACGCCCGCGGCGCGCTCCTCGCCGAGTTCGGCGACGGCGGCCTCCAGGGCCGCCTCATCGCGGCCGGTGACGACCACCGACGCGCCTTCGCTGACGAGGCGCCGGGCCACGGCGAAGCCGATGCCCCTGCTCGCGCCGGTGATCAGGGCGACCCTGCCCTCGAACCTCTGCATGCACGACTCCAAACCGTCTGGTCGGTATGTAGCGGACCCTACCATGACGCGCGCAACCAGTAAACGCTCGCAGCCGTGCCTTCCACGGCATCGCAGCGTATCATCAAAATCGAACACATTCACACAGAATCGAAAAGAGGCGCGAGCATGACCGCAGGGATCGACACCCCGGACCGGCGCGGCCGCACCGGGCTCGACCGGCAGGGCCGCGACCTGGCCGGCAACCCGGGCGTGCGCATCGTCGACGTCGAACTGCTCTCCAGCGACTGGTACGTCCTGCGCAAGACCACCTACGACTACCGGCACCAGGACGGGCACTGGACCCGCGAGCAGCGCGAGACCTACGACCGCGGCGACGGCGCGGCCGTCCTCCTCTACGACGCCGACCGCGCCACCGTCGTCCTCACGCAGCAGTTCCGGTTGCCCGCGTATGTGAACGAGCACCCCGACGGGATGCTCCTGGAGGTCCCGGCCGGGCTCCTCGACGGCGACGCGCCCGAGGAGGCCATCCGCCGCGAGGCCGCCGAGGAGACCGGCCTCGACATCGGCGAGCCGCACCTGGTCTTCGCGCCGTACATGAGCCCCGGGTCGGTCACCGAGCGCCTGCACTGCTTCGCCGCGCCCTACGACGGGTCCGCCGCACTCGCCGCCCGCGCGGGCGTCGCCGAGGAGGGCGAGGACATCACCGTCGTGGAACTCCCCTTCGCCGACGCCCTCGCGATGGTCCGCACCGGCCGCATCGCCGACGCCAAGACCGTGATGCTCCTCCAGTGGGCCGCACTGGAAGGCCCGTTCAAGGGCACGGCCTGACCCCGGACCATCCTCCGCCGCGGGTCGGCGCCGTCAGCGGTTCGCGGCGATCCAGGCGGCCGGGTCGGCGCTGATGCGGTCGACAACGGCGAGGGCCGCGCCGATCGCGGCCGCGTCGGGCCCGATCGTCGCCGGGCGCACCGTGACCGGGGCCCAGTCCGCGAACAGGACCCGCTGCTCCAGCTCGGCCCGCACGCCCGCGGCGAGCCACGAGTCCATGAGCGCGAAGCTGCCGCCGAGGAAGACCGTGTCGACCCCGAGGAGGTTGCACACGTTCGCGAGTGCGACGCCGAGCGCGCTCGCGGCGGCGTCGAGGGCCGCCAGGGTCTCGGGCCGGCCGGCGTCGGCGCGGCCGAGGATCACCGACTCCGGGCTCGCGCCGGGCGGCACGGCCTCGCCGCCGAGGAGCGCGGGCAGGCTCGCGTACGTCTGGAGGCACCCGCGCGACCCGCACCGGCACGGCTTGCCCTCGGGGTCGACGGTGACGTGCCCGAGCTGGCCGCCCCAGCCGCGCGCGCCGCGCATGAGCCGGCCGTCCATGACCAGCCCGGCCCCGATGTCGAGACCGCCCGAGACGTAGATGAAATGCGTTGCGGTACGGCCGAAGTGGTTGAGCGAGCGGTCGGCACCGGTCGCGTGGAGTTCGCCGCGGGCGGCGAGGTTCGCCTCCGAGTCGACGGCCGTGGCGAGGCCCAGTCCGGAGAGCGCCGCGTCGAGGAGGCCCCCGGCGTCGACGTCGCGCCAGCCGAGCGCGGGCGCGGTCCGCACGATCCCGCCGTCCACGGGCCCGGGGACGGCGAGGGTCGCGGTGACCACGGTGAGCCCTTCGGCCGCGGCGGCGTCGGCGGCTTCGGAGGCCATGCGGCCCAGGCGTTCGAGGACCGCGGGGGCGTCGGTGTCGGTGAGCGGCGCGAACACGAGGTGCCGGACCTTCCCGGCGAGGTCCACCACGCACGCCGCGAGCCCGTCGGAGCGGATGTCGAGGCCGAGCCCGGCCGGGCCGGATCGCGAGAGCGTCAGGCCCATGCGGGGGCGCCCGGCGCGGCCGTCCAGGGTCGTCCCGGTCTCGGTGACGAGGCGCCCGGCCAGCAGCTCCTCGACGATGCGGGTGATCGTGGGCCGGGTCAGGCCGGTCGCGGCGGCCAGCTCGGTGCGGGAGACGGGGCCTTCGGCGGCCAGGACCTCCCGGAAGACCAGGCCGAGGTTGAGTTCGCGCAGGCGCTCCTGGCGCGCGGGATCGCTGGTCACGGCGCGGACCGGGCCGCGGCGGCCAGGGCGGCGGCCGCGTCGTCGCTGAGGGTTCCGTCTGCCACGACCGTGAGGATATGCCGTGCGACGGCGCCGCCCGGCTCCAGCACCAGTGGACGGTCCCAGGTGAGCGAGGAGCCCACGCCGAGGTAGTCGCGGGAGCGCACGAACCAGCGGTCGGCGGCCGTCGTCTCGTCGGCCGCGGTGAACACGACGGTCCACTCCCGGCCCTCGGCGCCGCCGGAGACCGCGACCCACTCCGCGGTGGTGCCGTTGACGGCGCGCTCGCCGGCCCCGGCGGGGCTGAGGACACGCACGCGTTCGGACCTGGAGGGCCCGCGCCAGAAGAACCCGCCGTACCCGGCGCCGACGCGGCCGAGCGCGGCGGGGCTGCGGATCTGGAGCGGGCCTTCGGTGGCGTTGGCGAGCCGGGTCCGCACGGAGAGGGTCCAGGCGTCGCCGGTGAGCGGGCCGCAGGCGATCGAGCGGCGCTCGTTGAGCAGCGCCGCGCCGTCCCGGTCGACCCAGTTGAGGGTGTGCGCCAGCGCGGAGTCGGTGTGCCGCAGCCATCTGCGGTGCCGCTGGGCGCCGTGGTCGTCGAGCCAGGCGGGCCCGTGGCCGGGCACGAACGTGCGGCCGCCCCAGAAGTTGCGGCCGCCGATGTCGGGCGCGGCGATGCTGATGCCGAGCTGGTGGGTGTGCGAGTGCGGGCGCGCGTCGGTGACGAGCGTGCCGGCGAGGGTGCGCACGGGGTGGAGGAACGGGCGGGGCGCGGTGGAGGCGGGCAGGCGCGAGCGCCACACGTAGCTGGCGACCTCGCGGCCGTCCACCTGCAGGAGCAGCGCCTCGGGCCGTTCGGCGACGGTGGCGGTGCCGGAGTGCTCCATGGCGCCTCCCGGTAGCAGTGCCGGTCCCGGTGTCGAACGCGCGGCACCGGATCGAAGATCACCTATCCTATAGGATCTACGATCCATGGTCGCGCTCCGAGGCGGCCGACGTCACCGACGCCGCCATGCGCTCGGCTTCGGCGGGATTGAGCGCGCCGTCCGCGACGACCGTGACGATCCGGCGCCGCGGCCCCTCCCCCGGCGCGGCGGTGAACCCCTCCGACCACGCGAGCGACGCGCCGACGCCCACGTAGTCGTCGCCGCGCACGAACCACGGGTCGCCTTGGGCCGCGATGTCGATGAACACGAGCGTCCACGGGTCGGGGCCGCCGGCGCTCAAGGCGACCCAGCGGTCCCGCGATCCGTGCAGGCGGGCCGCGCCCTCGGCGCCGGGCCCGATGATGCGCACGCTGCGCAGGCCCCGGCGGGCCCGCCAGAAGAACCCGCCGTACCCGGCCCCGATGCGGCCCTTGGCACCCGGGCTGGAGAACTCCAGCGGTCCGGTCTTGGCGCTGTGGAGTGCGAACCGGAAGTCGAGGGCCCAGGCCCGGTCGTCCACGGGCCGGGCGGCGATCCGGCGGCGCTCGCGCAGGACCACTTCGCCGTCGGGGCCGACCCAGTGGAGCTCTTGCGCCAGGACCGCGTCGGTGCGCGCCTCCCAGCGGTGGTGGCGCTGCACGCCGTGGTTGGGGAGCGGCACGGATCCCTTGCCGCGCACGTAGGTCCGTCCGCCCCAGAAGTTGACGCCCCCGACGTCGGGCACGGCGAGGCTCGCCCCGAGGTGGTGCAGGTGGTCGGGCGGCATGGCCTCGGTGACCTCGGTCCCGGCGAGGGTGCGGACGGGGTGGAGGTAGGGGCGCGGGGACAGCAGGCTCGGCAGGTGGGGCCGCCACACGTACTCGGCGACGATCCGGCCGCCGAGGCTCAAGGGGTGCGTCTGGACGAGGGTGAGCTGCTCATCCATGGTCACCCGACCGCGCCTCGACGACGAACGGGCCGAAGGTCGCCGAGCCCGCGGACTCGGTCGAGTCGGAGGCATCGGAGTCGTGGGCGGCATTGCCGCTCGCGGCAGCCGAGCCGGAGATCCCGGCGGCGGCACCGGGCCCGGGAGCTTTCGCACCGTGAGCGGCGGTGCCGCTCGCGAACAGCCCGAGCGCGGCTCCGACCCAACGCCCTTCCGTGGCCTGGAACGGCTCACCGATCGGGACTGCACCGGTAGGGAGGTTGGGATTCGAACCCACACTGTACGGGTTTTGAAGTCGTCTTCTCGTGCTGACGGAGTCGCCGGGGTTCCGAGTGACGAAGAAGCGGCACAGCCCGCCGGGCTCGACTTCCACCGCCACGGTCACCGCGCCCGCGACCTCGACTGGCGGTGCCGCATCGATCTCGACGCCGTCCTGTGCGGTCCGGTACACCAGAACCGTGCCGTTCTCGGTGCGCTCCAGACCGATCCACGCGTACGTGTCGCCCACTACCGCGAGCCCGGCGCGGTCGCCGGGCTCGGCGCCGTCGAGCGTCACCGTGACTTCGGCCCGCAGGTCGTCCGAAGGCAGCAGCTGCCCGAGCAGGTTCGGCAGGTACCGCAGGTCCTGCGGCCCGGGCACGCAGTTGAGCCGCAGCCCGGCGGCGGGAGCCGCGTCGGCGCTCGCTCCCGCTCCCGCTTCGGCGTTCGCGTTCGCGTTCGCGTTCGCGTTCGCGTTCGCGTTCGCGTTCGCGTTCGCGCCGAGAGTGTCCCCGCCTCCACCGGCACCCGTACCGGCCGCTCTGTTGCCGCCGACCCACCCCGCCTCCGGGTTCGCCTGCCAGCTCCACTGGAGCCCGATCCCGTCCGCGAAGTCGTCCCCAGCGGCCGGCACCGCCACCGCCTCGCCCTGGATCGGCTTCTCGTGCACCAGCACCGGCTCCCCGCCGTTCCCGATGACCGGCCAGCCGTCATCCCCCCAGCGCATCGGCTGGAGATGGACCACCCGCCCCAGGAAGCTTTTGTCCTGGAAGTGCAGGAACCAGTCCGCGCCGTCCGGGGTGTCGACCCACGCCCCCTGGTGCGGCCCGTTCACCGGCGTCGAGCCCTGCTCCAGCACGATCCGGTCCTCGTAGGGCCCGAACGGGTCCCGCGACCGGAACGCCGACTGCCAGCCCTGCGCGACCCCGCCCGCGGGCGCGAAGATCCAGTACCAGCCGTCGCGCTCGTAGAACTTCGGCCCTTCGAGCGTCCGGTACCCCTCAAGCTCGTCGCCGTCGATCACGACGGCGCCCTCGTCCAGCAGCGAGGTCGCGTCGGCGCTCATGCGGTGCACCGTCAACCGGTTGTTGATCCCCGACCGGCTCTTGGCCCACCCGTGCACCAGGTACGCCTCGACCCCGTCCCCTCCCTCGACCCACAGCGGGCACGGGTCGATGAGTCCCCTGCCGCCCTTGAGGAGCCGCGGCTCGGTCCACTTCCCCGCCGGGTCCTCGGCGCTCGTCGTGAACAGGCCGCGATCCGGGTCCGGGTACACGATCCAGAAGCGCCCCGCGTGGTGGCGCAGGGCCGGCGCCCACACGCCGCCGCCGCGCTGCGGGGTCCGGAAGTCGTCCTCCGGCACCAGCCGCTCCAGCGCGTGCCCGATCAGCGTCCAGTTCACGAGGTCCCGGCTGTGCAGGACCGGCAGCCCCGGCACCCGGTGGAAGCTCGACGCGGTCAGGTAGAAGTCGTCCCCGATCCGGACCGCGTCCGGGTCGGACCAGTCCGCGTTGAGGACCGGGTTGCGGTACGTGCCGTCGCCGAGATCGGCGGTCCATATCGGATTCACGCCTCCGCGGGTGTCGGCGTGGAGCGGATTCACCACAGCGTTCCCTCTATTTGAGCCCGGTCGTGGCGATGCCCTTGACCAGGTATTTCTGTCCGGCGATGAAGAACCCGATGATCGGCGCGAGCGAGAGCACCGACATCGCGAACATCTGCCCCCACTGCGACTGCCCCTCCGAGTCCACGAACTGCCGCAGCGCCAGCGGCACCGTGTACAGCTCGGGGTCGGTCAGGTAGAGCAGCGGCCCGAAGAACTCGTTCCACACCGAGATGAACGTGAAGATCGCGGTCGTGGCGAACGCCGGGCGGCACAGCGGCAGGATGATGCTCCAGAACGTGCGGAACGGCCCGCAGCCGTCGATCCGGGCCGCGTCGTCGAGCTCCTGCGGGAGCTGCCGCATGAACTGCACCATCAGGAAGATGTAGAACGCGTTGGTGGCCAGGAAGTTCGGAACCAGCAGCGGGTAGTACGTGTTGAGCCATCCGAGCTTGGCGAACAGGATGTACTGCGGGATGAGCAGCACGTGCCCCGGCAGCATCATCGTCCCGAGCATGAGCGCGAAGAACAGCTTGCGCCCGGTGAAGTGCAGCCGCGCGAACCCGTACGCCGCAAGGGAGCACGAGAACAGGTTCCCGACGATGCTGAGCACCACGATCACGATCGAGTTGGTGAAGTAGACCCCGAAGTCGTACTCCAGGGCCGTCCAGCCGTCGGCGTAGTTCGACGGGCTCCACTCGGCCGGCCACAGCGCCAGGTCCGAGAAGATCAGCCCGTTCGGCTTGAGCGAGCTCGACAGCAGCCACAGCAGCGGGTACATCATGAACAGGCCGATGAGGCACAGCGCCACGTGCCTGGTGAAGCGGCTCCTGCGGCTCGAGCCGAACCGCTCGATGAGCGCGTCGTCGTAGGAGCGCCGCGTCTTCGTCGATTGCAAGGTCGTTGACATCTATGCGGCCTCAGTTGTCGTAGTTGACCCAGTACTTCGCGGAGAAGAACGTCAGGGCGGTGAACGCGGCGATGATGACGAGCAGGGTCCAGGCCATCGCCGAGGCGTATCCCATGTGGAACTGGTTGAAGCCCTGCTGGTACAGGTACAGGTTGTAGAACAATGTGGAGTTCGCCGGACCCCCGCCGCCGTCGTTCATCACGAAGCCCTGCGTGAACGTCTGGAACGAGGCGATGAGCGACTGGATCAGGTTGAAGAAGATGATCGGGCTCAGCAGCGGCAGCGTGATCGAGCGGAACCGGCGCCAGCGCGAGGCCCCGTCGACCGCGGCCGCCTCGTAGTACATGACCGGGATCTGCCGCAGCCCGGCCAGGAAGATCACCATGGGCGAGCCGAAGGTCCACACGTGCAGGATGATGAGCGTCGTCAGCGCGTAGTCGGGGTCGGAGGTCCACGCGATCGCGGGCGCCCCGAACCAGCCGAGGAGGGCGTTCACGATCCCGTCGAGCCCGAAGACGTAGCGCCACAGCAGGACCACCGCGACGCTCGCGCCCAGGAGCGAGGGCAGGTAGAACACGGCCCGGTAGACCGGGAGCGCCCTGATGCCCTTGTTGAGGATCATCGCCACCCCCAGCGCCGCCGCGAGCGACAGCGGCACCGACACGAACGTGTAGACGAACGTGACCTTGAGCGACTTGACCAGGACCGGGTCCCGGAACATGGCCGTGAAGTTCTCCAGCCCAATCCACTTCGGAGGGTTGAGGAGGTTGTAGTCCGTGAACGCCAGGTACAGCGACGCGAAGAACGGCACCACCGTGAACAGCATCCCGATGAACCACGGCAGCAGGAACAGGTAGCCGGCGCGGTCCTTACGCGCCCGCCGGCCCCGGCGACGCCCCGCGGAGAGGCGCTGGTGCTCCGGGGCCGGCGGCACGTCCGCCTCCGGCATGACGGCGGTCTCGGTGCTCACCCTGCGATGGCCCCTTCGGCCTGCTCGATGAACTGCGCGGCGGCGTCGGCCGGGCTGACGCGCCCGAACTCGACCTCGACCGCGAGGGCGTCGAGGAAGTCGAAGACGGCGCTGCCGCCGGGCGGGTACAGGAGCGAGCGGGGCAGGTCCTCGCCTTGGAGCGCGATGAGGAAATCGGTGGCGGCCTGGTCGTCCGGCTCCAGCGAGGGCTTGATCTCCTCGGCCACGTCGGCGTTCGCCGGGACGCCGCGGGTGGTGCCCGTGGCGAGGGACGCCTCCGCGTCGTTGAGCAGGAAGTCGAGGAGCTGCAGGGCCTCCTCGGGGTGCTTCGAGGCCGAGGCGACCGACCACAGGTGCGGGCAGTCGATCGACTGGCCGCGGCGGGCCCCCTGGGTCTCGCCGGGCATGCGCAGCAGCACGAGGGTCCCGCCGCACGCCTCGTTGTAGCCGAGGAAGTTGTTGGTGGGGATGATCTGCGAGGCGATCTTGCCCTGGGCCACATAGGACTGGTCGGCGGAGCCGCCGATGTTCTCGAAGAAGCCCGCGGGCGGGAAGCCGCCTTCGTCCCGCATCCCGTTGACGAGCTCGAACCACGCCTGGACGGTGGCGGCGGTGACGCCGAGCCGGTCGTCCTCAGTGAAGAAGTCCTCGCCCCTCTGGCGGGTGAAGACGAGGATGTTGGCGAGGGTCTGGGCCTCGAAGCCGGTGCCGTAGACCTCGCCGCCGCTGGCGTCGGTGATCGCTTTCGCGAAGGCGGCCAGATCGTCCCAGCCCCAGGTGTCGCCGTCGGGGATCGGGACGCCGTACTGCTCGGCGAAGTCGGTGCGGATCACGAAGCCGACGGTGTTGAGCCCGGCGGGGACGCCGTAGACGCGGTCGCCGACCTCGGCGATGGTCGCGGCGTTGTCGCTGAGCCCGGAGAGGTCGAGGTCGCCGGCGTACTCGTTGAGGTCGAGGAGCGCGTCGCGGTCGGCGTACTCGCGGAGGCTATCCATGCGCATGGCCATGAGGTCCGGCGGGTCGCCCGCGGCGAAGCGGGTGGCGAGCTTGTCCTGGTAGGGGCCGGAGTCCTGGTACTCGACCTCGATCTCGACGCCTTCGTGCCGCTCCTTGAAGAGGTCGAGGGCGGCCTGGGTCTTCTCGGCCCGGGTGGCGTCGCCCCACCAGACCATGTTGAGGGTGACGCCGTCGCCGGAGTCGTCGTCTCCGCCGCCGCCGAAGCCGCGGCCGCAGGCGGCGAGGGCCGGGGCGGCGGCCAGGCCGAGGCCGCCGGCCTTCATGAGGTTGCGGCGGCTGACCGCCCGACGAGGGGTGGGGGGTTGCTCAGTGGTCACGCTTGCGGTCCCTTCACGCGGACGTCCGTGTCCGGCGTATCGATCGGACTCGATGGTTGGGCGCTCAGGTTACGACCCGGCGCGAGGTTATGTCAAGTCATGAAAATAATTGGTCCGAAGTTACGGCAATCCATTGACCATAATCAATCGACCTGCTTAGACTGCTCCCTGACGCCGCCCGCCCCCGAGCCGAAGGAGCCTCGCGTGACCCCTTGGAAGACACCGAAACTCAGCCGCCGCGCCCTGGCCGCGGCAGCCGCGGCGGGCGCTCTCGACTTCTACGACTACCGGCTCGACCCCGCGCGTGCGGTGCCGGGCCTCTTGAGCCGGTTCAGCGGCCCGCAGCGCAATATCGGGACCTGAGCCGCGGTCCCGCTGAGCCGACGGCGGCGGCCCTGGGGTTGGGGCCGCCGCCCTTGCCACCATCAGTCCACTGTGCTTATTTCTTCTCCACGCCGCGACAGGGCGCGTCCTCGCGGCGGATGAACGCCAGCTGCGCCCGCTTCTCCCCCAACTGGATCTCGGGTCCGAGCGTGAACCCGCTGCGTCGCATGCGGATCGCGGCCTGCGCGTTCCTGGCGTCGGGCTCCACGACGATTCGCCGGTGGACCGGGTCGGCGAACAGGTACAGCGCGAGCACCCCCATGAGCTCCCCGGTGAACCCCGGCCGCACCTGCCCGCGCGAGGAGGCGACCAGCAGGTGGGCGCCGATGTCGCCGGGCTCGACCTCGTAGCACTCCCCGACCGGGTCGGCGGCGGGCTCGTAGGTCTGGAACAGCGCGATCGGCTCCCGGTCGCGCAGGACCAGGAACGCGTGATGCGTCTCCAGCGAGTCCAGATACTCGTAGATCTCCAGCACGTACTCCTTCGAATGCCCGGTCATCCCCCAGAACCTGGCGCGCTCCTCGGCGACCCAGCCGTAGATCAGGTCCAGGTCCTCGACCGGCCGGACGGGGACGATGGCGACGCGGCCGAAGCCGTCGACCTCGTGCTCGAAGACGGCGGGGCGGTCGATCATGCGGTACTCCTCCTGCAGCTCTTGCCAATCGGTGACGACGGGTGCGAGTTCGCCCCGCTTCCAGAGCGGGAACTGGTCGCGCTGGTGCGGTCCGGGCTCCCCTGATGCTCCGAAGGGGACGATCCAGCGGCTGCGCTCGCGGTCGGCGAGGTCCCACACCCAGCGGGCGGCGGGCCCGCGCAGGAAGTCCTCGCTCGCGCCGGGCGCGCCGGAGGTGGAGAGCACGCAGTCGGCGTCTCCGGACATCCCGTCGAGCGGGCCCACGGGCTCCTCGCCGGGTGCCGGTTCGTGCCAGGCGGTGAGCCGGTGGACCTCGCCCCAGGTGCGCGTCTCCCCTTGGGCCGCTTCCTCGATCGCGGCGGTCAGCGCGGCGTCGCGTTCGGCGTCGGTGACGAGGCCGCTCGCGAGCACGTGCCGGAGCGCGAAGCCGATGCGCGGCTTGAGCGCGAACCAGGGGGCGAAGAACGCCGGATGCCCGGTCGGGGCGCTGAGCGGCGCGAACACCGGGAGTGCGGCGAGGCCGCGGATGAACGCGCTCCTGACGGCGGCGAAGGCGGCGGCCTCGGTGCTGCCCGCGTCCATGCGCCGGTCCCAGTCGAGGAGGCGCTTGCGCAGCGCCGCGGCTTCGGGACCCAGTTCGAGCGCGGGGAGCGGGTCGAGGACCAGTCCGGCCGTGGGTAGCCGGGTGTCGGTGTGGAGGGAGGCCATGTCCGCTGCGGCCCAACCGGTCCGCTCCTCCAGGAGCGTGCGGATGCGGTCGGCCCGGTCGGTCGAGCAGAACTCGACGCCGAGCGGTGCGGCGACGCCGCGGTCGTTGGCCATGGTGGCGATCCGGTCGACCTGCTTGCGGGGCAGCGGCTTCCAGCCCTTCCAGGCGGAGCGCGCGTCCCAGGCGAAGACCGGGTACTTCAGGTTCTCGGGGTCGCGCTCGGGTACGCGCCCGGCGGCGCGGTGGAGCAGGCCGCCGTGGACGTCGGCGGCCATGACGACGTTGACGGGCAGCACCCAGTCGTCCAGCGCGGCATCGACATCGGCGACGGTGCGGGCGCGCAGGAGCTTCGGCAGGGCGGCGAATCCGAGGTCGGGAAGCGCGTCCACGGGCCCGCGCAGACTCAGGGCGCCGTCCGGCCCGTCGGCGACGATCGGCCCGCGGGCGGTCGCGATGATCTCGACGACCTGCGCCGCTCCCCCGGCCACGTCGAAGTGCTCGGTCCAGGTCGCGACCGGCTCCCAGCCTCCCGGCCCGAACGCCTCGACCGACCCGTCCAGGTTGCGCCGCAACTGCTCCCGGTACAGGTCCTGGGTGTCGGCCATGGCGTTGGTGATCCCCCAGGCGACGTCGCCGGCATGGCCGAAATGCGCGATGCCGGGGACGCCGGGGACGGCCAGCCCGACCACGTCGAACTCGTCGCAGGCGAGGTGGATCTGCTGGTAGGAGCCGGGCAGCTGGATGAACCGGTGCGGGTCGCCCGCGATGATGGCATGGCCGGAATCGGTCAGCTCGCCGGAGACGAGCCAGCCGTTCGAGCCGACGGGCTGCGGTCCGTCCATGGCGAACCCCGCGACGGCGTCCTCGCCCAGGGTCTCGCGGACGAGCTGGCGCCACAGCTTCGCTGGGAAGCCGGACCCGAAGGTCAGGTGCTCGGCGTACCAGACGGCGAGCGGCGTCCACGGTTCCCAAGGGACGACGGGAGATCCGGCGTTGACGCCGTCGACGTACGCGGCGGTCCAGGCGCGGGTGTCCTCGTCCAGCGCGTCGAAGACCTCCCCCGCCTTGGCGACGACTCGGACCTGCCGGGTGAGCCGGTCCCAGTCGACCCATTCGGCGCCGAGCAGTTCGGAGGCGGTCCCGGTGGCGCGGCGGCGCAGGTGTTCGAGCTGCCAGGCCCGGTCCTTTGCGGCGTTGTGCCCTTGGGCGAAGGCCAGCGCGACGATGTCGGAGGCCCTGAGGTGGGGGATGCCCCAGGCGTCCCGATGACAGGAGAAGCTCATAATTAGGTTAGTCTAACCTAACACTAGAATCGCTCAAGCGAACATTTCGAGAGGACCGGACATGGGCCACGGCTGGGAAGGCGCGGTACTGAAGCTGCTGCGCGCCAAGGACTTCAAGTTCACGGTCACCGGCTCGGAGCAGGTGGCGCCGCACTACCGCCGCCTCTCGTTCACCGACGGCGGCCTTCTCGCCGAGGTCGGCGTCCACCCCGCGATGTGGGTCCGCCTCTGGTTCGAGCACGACGGGAGGCCGCACCAGCGCGCGTACACCCTGGTCGACCCCGACCCAGTGACCGGCACCTTCGACCTGGAGTTCGCCCTCCACGACGGCCCCGCGAGCAACTGGTCCGAGCGGGCCCGGCCCGGCGACGCCATCGCTGCCACGGTCTACGGCACCGCCTTCACCGCCCCCGACCCCGCGCCCGAGCGCCTGCTCCTCGTCGGCGACGCCGCCTCGCTCCCCGCGATCAACTCCCTCCTCGACGCCTTCCCCGACACCCCCGCCACGATCTGGTTCGAGACGACCTCCGACGACGACCTGCCGTTCCGCGCCCGCGAGGTCCACGACCTCCACCGCGTCCCCCGCGGCGACGGCACCGCCCTCGAAGCCGCGGTCCGCGCCGACCTGCCCGCGCTCCTCACGCCGTCCACATACCTGTGGATAACCTGCGACGCCCGCACCACCCGCGCCCTGACCGCCCTGGCCCGCAAGGAGCTCGCCGTCCCCAAGGACCGCTTCCATTCGATGGCGTACTGGCGCCCTTAATCGTTTTGACCTGCCCTTCCGGCGCGGCTAGGTTCGCCTGATGCGAACCAGCCCGCCCCGGCACGTCCTCGACGCCTTCGGCGCCGCCGCCGAACCCGAACTCCTCGACGGCGGCCAGGGCCGCACCTGGAGAAGCGGCGGCATCGTCCTGAAGCCGGTCGAGAACAAGGCCGAGGCGCAGTGGCGTGCGGACCTCCTGGCGGCGCTGCCCGAGTCCGCGGAGTTCCGCGTGCCCCGCCCGATCCGCTCCGGCGAGAGCTGGACCGTGGACGGCTGGGAGGCAACAGCACTGATCCCCGGCGCCACGGACCCGAAGCGATGGAACGACGCGATCGAGGTGGGAGCGGCGTTCCACGCCGCCCTCGCCGATCTCCCCCGCCCCGACTTCCTCGACACCAGGGACGACTGGTGGTCAAGGGCCGACAACGACTCCTGGAACCTCGACCTGCGCCCCGACGACCCCCGAATTCAGGAGCTCGCCGAAGCCCGGCTCCCCGTGCATCTCCCCCATCAACTGGTCCACGGCGACCTCCTCGGCAACGTCCTCTACGAGCCCGGCCTCCCACCCGCGATCATCGACTGGCCGCCCTACTGGCGCCCGGCCTCATGGGCGGCGGCCGTCATCGCGATCGACGCCATGTGCTGGAACGGCGCCGACGAATCGGTCCTCGACCAGTGGGCGCACCTCGCAGCCTGGCCCCAGATGACCCTGCGCGCCTTGCTGTACCGCATGATCACCGACCAGCACGCCGGCCGGCACGAGCCCCACCCCGCCTACCTCCCGGTAGTCGAGGCAGTCCTGCGCCGCTGCTGACCGGCGGGAGCCGCCCGGAACTCGATGCGTTCGCCCTTGAAGAGGGCGGAAGGGCTGACCTCGTCCGCCCACTCGATCTCCCGCCACCAGCGCGGATGCTGCCAGGTCTGGGTCAGTTCTCCCATGGGCGCACCGTCCACGAGCACGGTCCAACGCCGGGTGCCGCCCGGCACCGCGGGGAGCACCTGATACCGCAAGGCCGTGCCCAGGACTTCGGCGATGCTGAGCGGTTCTTCCACTCGCACCGCGACCTCGACCCGGTCGGAGTCGTCTTCACGGTCGCTGACATGCCATAGCCGCAGGGAGTCCGATCCGCTGGCGCCGGGGCGGGGCGGCAACGGCTTCGGTGTCCGGTTCTTGAAGAAGAGCGTCCACGGGAGCAACTGGAAGACGGCCCACATCGCGAGGTAGGAGATCGTGCCGGCCCCGAGTCCGTTGCTTCTCACCAAGTCCAGCGACTGCATGGTGGCGAGGAGGCAGACGAGTGGTTGGAGCACCACGATGACCTCGAAGCTCGGCTCGATGCCGGGCCATCGCCTTCCAGAGCCCGCTGTCTCGGAAAGGCCATCGGCCAACCTTTTCCGGGAGACGAAGGCGAGGAAGAGCGCAGCCACTTCGAGGTAGATCAAGCCCCTCGACCACCAGCGCATCATCTCCGATCCGCTGTCGTCGAGCCAGACGATGAGCAGGAGGTTCGGGTACATGGCGACGACGACCGCCGAACTCCACAGGCAGAGCGGCCCGAAGCGGCGCAGTCCTGTACCCACCATGCCGTCCATCAGCAGACCTGTCCTTTCGAGATGGTCAGTTGCGATTCGATCCATCCGGGAGTCCCGTCGACGGACACGACCGACAAGGCCACAGGGCAGGACCGGGCGAGTTCCACATCGAACCCGCCGATCACCGTTCCGGGCGACCGCACCGCAGAGTCGACCCAATCGGCACTGACCGCAGGGATGTCGATCTCCGCGGCGGACAGGCACATCTGGAAGTAGAAGACCACGAAGTCGGGATCACCGGTTCCGCTGGTGTGGCAGGTGAACCAGGAGATCGCCGTGCCCTCGAACCCGATGGCGGCGGTGAGCCGGACCTCATCGCGCTCGGCCCGCCCTTCGATGTAGCCGCTGAACTCGTCGTCGAAGATCAGCAGGTCGCTCGGCCGGTCGACGAGAAGTGTGTCGCCGCTCGACCACGCCAAGCCCAGCGAATCGAGTCGGGCCTGGAAGGATTCGACGGTCGCATCGGTGGGCAGCTCGCCCTCGAGTGCGGGGCGGACGATGTCCCCGACGGTCAGCGGGCGGTTCAGCACGTGCTGCTCGTGCAGCCGCAGACCGGCTCCCGTCAGGAGGAAGGCGAGCGACGCGGCGGCGAAGACCGCCACGGGCACGCTGCGCGGCACCGAGTCCGCGAACTTGAAGCGGACGAACACCGCACCGATCGCTATCACGAAGAGGGCGATCCCGATGTAGGGCGCGAATTCGCGAAGTGTCGTCACGCTTCCGCCGCTTTGCGGGCAGGCGACGGGAATATGGGCTTGTGCATGGGCGGCAGGGGCTTTCAGTTTTGGGTAGAGGGGACTCGCCTGATTCTAGGCGCCGCCGCCCTGATGTGCGGTCCCGCCGATCGGCTGCACCACCGGATCGGCCGATGTGCGGCTACTCGGTGAAGTCGAATTCGCCGTCCTTGGCCCCGGCGAGGAAGGCTTCCCACTCACCGCGGGTGTAGACGATCATCGAGCCTTCGAAGTGGTGGGTGCTGCCAGACGTGCTCGCGGATCCGGGGCGTGGTGTCGCCCTCACCGCTGGCGAAATCGAGGCGGGCGCCACCGGATTCGATTGTCGGATCAATGACACGGACTGGTTGCATCGCGACATTGGCACACTCGAACCGACCGTGGATGACCAGCGCGCATGAGCATTCACCGCAGTGCTCGACCTCGTCAACGCTCCCCGCAGGTAACTCCCTCGGTCCCGTGTACTCGGCTTCGTAGAGGCCGACGATGGCGTCGACCAGGCCGAGGCCGGCCTCGTGCCAGGTGTCCCTGGCGGTCGACGCGCCGGCGGCGAGGCGGGCCTCGCGGACGGCGGGGACCACCACGGCGAGCTGGGCGACCATCTCCTTGCGCTCGCTGAGGACCTCGGCGGGCAGGTCGGGCAGGCACCGGTCGAGGCCGGCGGTGACCTGCCGGAGCGAGGGCGCGCCCATCGCCTGGTCGGCGATGACTTCGCGCGTCGAGGGCTCGGCGAGGACCTGGGCGGCGAAGCGCGCGAACCAGGTCCGCTCGCCGAGGGTCCCGAGGTGGTCGATGGTGGGCATGACGAAGCACTCGACCCACTCGCGCAGCCCGGGTTCGTCCGGCAGGGCCGCGATCCGCTCGATCCGGGCCGCCTCGATGCGGGCGAGGTGCCGCTCGACGATCGCCCGGACCAGATCGCCCTTGGTCCCGAAGTGGTAGCCGACGGCGGTGTTGTTGCCCTGCCCGGCGGCCTCGGAGATCTGCCGGTTGGAGACGGCGGCGACACCGTGCTCGGCGAAGAGCCGCTCGGCGGTGGTGATGATGGCATCGCGGGTCGCGGCGACCCGCGTGGCCCTGGTGCTGGTGCTCATGTCCGCCACCGTACGGGGAAGTCGGGGGCGGTGTCCTCACGCATCGGACGCCGGGCCCGAACTCGTCCGCGCCGCAGCCTGATCCAGGGCGGCCGGGGCTCTACGGTGGACGGCGACAGTGCAGTCGTCGAGAGGAGAGCCATGTCGAGCCCGGCCGAGATCAAGGCCCAGATCCAAGGCGCGATCGAGCAGGTGCAGGAGGCCATGGGCGCCGTCGGCGGCGCTCACGACCAGGCCGACGGCGCCATCGGGGCCGGCACCGCCGCCACCCAGGACACCGCCAGCGCCCTGCCCGGCGAGGCGCTGTCGCAGTGGCGCCAGGCGAAGGACCGGCTCGACGAGGCCGTCACGCTCTTCCAGAGCGGTTCGGACTCACTGGAGCAGTACGCGAACACCATCTGACGCGAGGAGCGCGGGCCCGGCGGAGGTCGGGCCCGTCCCGCTCGCGGCTCAGCGCAGCTCGGCCCGCACGATCCGGCCCGGTTCGTCGTCGGCCTGCGCGACGAGGGACCCGTCCGGGGCCCAGACCGCCGAGCCGCCCGAGGCGACCGGGTAGTCGCTGCCCGGACCGGCGAAGCAGCTCAGTGCGACCCACACGCCGTACTCGGCCGCGAGTTTCGGCATCCGGGCGTCGCGGACGGCGGCGCCCTCCGGGTCGTGGAGGTTCCCGCCCACGTACGCGTCGATGCCGAGCGCGGCGGTCGCCTCGATGTGGGCGTCGAGCTTGCAGTCGCGGCAGACGGCGAGGCCGAGGCGCCAGCCGTCGACCTCCAGCACGGCCGGACCGGGCCCCGCCGCGAAGCGTTCGGGCTCGTCGCCGCCGGGGAACATCTTGCGGTACACCGGGACCGGGCCGTCGGCGTCGAAGCGGACCGTCGCGATGTGCTCGCGGCCGTCCTCCAGGAGCGGCGCGCCCGCGAGGGCGATGCTCCCGGTGTCGGCGCAGGCCGCGGTGATTTCAGCCAGCGCCGGGTCGGTGAGGTCGACGGTCGGCGCGGCCATCGCGTACGAGGAGAGCGACAGCTCGGGGAAGACCACGACGCGGGCGTCCGCGGCGCGGATCGCCGCCGCGTGGGCGGCGGCGTTCCCGGCCACGTCTCCGGGGCGCAGGTCGGGTTGGGCGAGCGCGATCGACAGGGGCGGGCGAGGTGCGTCCATGGCTGCGACTATAGCCAGCTCCCGAAGGACGGGGCCTCGGTCGATTCGTCCACGGGCGTGAAGAACGCGAACTCCTCGCGGGCCCGCCGCAGTTCACGGCACCCGCCCAGGGCGAGCCGGGCCCGCGCGAGGCGGGCCCGGATTCCCTTGGGGGCCTTCACTGCCGGGCCTCGGCGAGGGTGCGGGTGGCGTCCGCCGCCCGCGCCGTCGATGCTGCGAACTCGGGCGCGCCGACCGGTCCGGTTCCGAGGGCCAGCACATTCACTGGCACCGGTCCGGCAGTCGCCCGCTCGACGGTCCTCAGCGCGGCCGGCGTGGTCACCCGCTCAGCGGCCGCCACCGCGGCCGAACCGATGCTCGGCACCGTGCCCGGCTGCGCCACCAACCCCGCTACCGGCGCCGCCACCGGCACGGCCGCCCGGATCGAGTTCGCGACCAGGAACCACAGCAGCGTCGACAGGACCACCAGCAGCACCCGCTGCGGGATGCCGCGCCAGTCGCCGCCGTCGAGGAACCCGGGGAGGAACGTGTTCACGGTCGTGGTCGCGAACGTCGCCACCGAGAGCGCCGTCGCCCACCACGTCCCGTGCCGCACCCACGCGGGCGCCTCGGCCTGCCGCATCCGGATCGCGCACAGCGCCGCAACCACCGTGAGCAGCACGAACGCCGCCCCGGCGGTGTAGCGGTGGATCTGCGCCCACCAGGTCAGGCCCGACTCGGGCGTGCCGGTGCGGAACACCGCCGCGCACACGAGCATGAGCGCGGTGCCGCCGAGGAGGAAGCGGATGAAGCCGTCGCGGGCAAGGCCCACGCCCCGCCCGGCCAGGACCGCGCACGCCGCCGCCAGCGCCAGGACCGAGGCGGGGAACAGGAGGACGCCCGGCCAGGTCACCGCGTACGCCGAGACCGGGATCGCGACCGGGTCGACCGCGTCGGACTGCGTCAGGTGCATCACCGCGAAGCCGGCCTGCGCGGCGGCGACGCCGGCAATCGCGGTCACTTCGGCTGCGCGGCTTCGGAAGAAGTCGTGGTTCATGCGCCGAACGGTAGGTTCCGGGAAGTCCCCTTCCCTCAAGCCGAGGCGTGGAATCGGGCCTCGTACCCAGGGGTGAGACGGCCCCGCCGGACCCGTACCGGGGAGTGAGGGCGCGCAGGTCCCGGGCGGCATACGGTAGTCCCGTGACCGCCGAGACCGCGCAACGACCGCATCCCGTCCGCCGGGTGATCGGGCATCTGGTCCCCGTGGCGCCGGGCAGCCGACGCTGGGGCCTCATGCTCGTGCTCGCGCTGGTCGGTCCCGGGTCGGTGCCGTTCGCGCTGGTCGTGTTCGGGACGCAGAACCAGCTGCTGCGCACGAACTACGACATCGGCGCCCCGATGCTGATCGCGGTCGCGACCGGGGCGGCCGTGGTCCTGGCGCGGTACCGGCCGGTCGAGGCGTGGCTGCTGGCGATGGGCGTGTTCGCCGCGGTCGCCTGGCTCGGCGACGTCAGCGGCTGGGAGCCCTGGCCGCTGACCGTGCCGACCCTGTTCGCGCTGCTCGTGGCGCTGTTCGCGCTCGGCCGCGACCGCCTGGCCTGGATCGGGGTCCTCGCGTGGAGCGGGTACACGGCGGCCGGGACCTGGGTGGTGTGGGCGGTCAACTCTGACCGGATCGTCTTGTCCTACAACCGGTTCACGAACGACAACCCGGCGGTGGAGAACCTGACGCTCGGGGCGCTGCTCGGCGCGTTCGCGCTCCTGGTGGGCGTGACGGTCCGCATCTGGCAGCAGGGCCGCGCCCGGGTCGCCGAGGAGGAGCGGGTCGCCGAGGAGGAGCGCCAGCGCCGGCGGCTCCTGGAGGAGCGCACCAGGATCGCGCGGGAGCTGCACGACATCGTCGCGCACCACATGTCGGTGATCGCGGTCCAGTCCTCGACCGCGGAGTACCGGCTCGCCGGGCTCGGCGAGGACGTCAAGGAGGAGTTCCGCTCGATCAGCGGCCAGGCCCGCGAATCGCTCGCGGAGATGCGGCGGCTGCTGGGCGTGCTCCGCAGCGAGGACGAGGCGGGCGCCCGCGCCCCGCAGCCGGGGCCCGAGGCCCTGCACGGCCTCGCGGAGTCGGTGAACCGGGCCGGGACCCCCGTGGACCTGGTCATCGGCGATCTGCCCCCGGACCTGCCGGAGACGGTGGCGCTCACCGTGTTCCGCGTGGTCCAGGAGGCTCTGAGCAACGTGGTTCGGCACGCCCCCGGCGCACACGTCGACGCCTCGGTGGCCGCATCGGACGGGACGGTGGTGGTTACGGTGGTGAACGGGCCGCCGCCCGGCCCGGTCCCGCCGGGCCAGGAGGGTTCGGGCCTGGGCCTGGTCGGCATGGGCGAGCGGGTCGCGCTCGACGGCGGCGCCCTGGAGACCGGGCCGACGCCCGAGGGCGGGTTCCGCGTCCGCGCGGTGCTGCCGATCCGTTCGAACGCTGAGGAGTCCGTGTGACGATCAAGGTGCTCATCGCAGACGACCAGGCCATGGTCCGCGCGGGGTTCGCCGCGCTCCTGAACGCCCAGGAGGACATCGACGTCGTCGGCGACGCCCCGGACGGGGTCGCGGCGGTCACCGAGACGACCCGGCTGCGGCCCGACGTGGTGCTCATGGACGTGCGGATGCCGACCATGGACGGCCTGGAGGCGGCCAAGCGCATCCTGTCGGCGCCGGAGGCGCGGCGGCCGCGGGTGCTCATGCTCACGACGTTCGACATCGACGACTACGTGTACGAAGCGCTTCGCATGGGCGCCAGCGGGTTCCTGCTCAAGGACGCGCCGCCCGGCGACCTCATCGCCGCGGTCCGGATCGTCGCCGCCGGGGACGCGCTGCTGGCGCCGTCGGTGACGCGGCGGCTCATCGAGGAGTGCTTCAAGGCCCGGCCGGCGCTGCGGCGCTCGGCGCGGCTCGACGTGCTCACCCCGCGGGAGGAGGAGGTCCTGCGCCTGATCGCGCGGGGCCTGTCGAACCCGGAGATCGCGGCGGCCCTGTTCGTCTCCGAGCAGACGGTGAAGACGCACGTCGGCAAGGTCTTCGCCAAGCTCGAACTCCGCGATCGCGCGCAGGCGGTGGTCTGCGCCTACGAGACGGGCCTGGTCACGGCAGGAGACCCGCGGGAGTCATGAGGAGCGGCCTCCCGCCTCCCGCCTCCCGCCTCCCGCCTCCCGCCTCCCGCCTCCCGCCTCCCGCCTCCCGCCTCCCGCCTCCGACGAGTGTCGGACCCGTCGGGCATCGTTGCAAGCGGGGGCTCCCACGTGCCGAAACACCCGACCTCGGGGGCGGGAACGAACCCTTCCAGAGAAAACTTCGACCCATCTATTGGAATGGAGCATTCCGCTCTGCTATAATTGGAACAAGAGATTCCGTTCCAAGAAATCACGAAGCTGGAGTACCCCATGCGCATCCTCGTCACCGGCGCCACCGGAACCGTCGGCCGCAACATCGTCGAGCAGCTCATCGCCTTCGACCCCGCCGCCGAGGTCCGCGCGCTCACCCGCAACCCCGAGGCCGCCCTCCCCGCGGGCGTCGAGATCGCCGTCGGGGACCTCGCCGAGCCCGACACCCTCACCGAGGCCTTCAAGGACGTCGACGCCGTCCACTTCATCAACTTCGCCGGCGAGCAGTACGGCGCGCTCCCAGACCCGGCCGCGATCGTCGCCCTCGCCGAGCAGTCAGGCGTCCGCCGCGCCACCGTCCTCGGCGGCATCGCCACCGGCCCGCTCGAACAGGCCCTCGCCACCAGCGCGATCGAGGCGACCTACCTCCAGCCGGTCGAGTTCATGTCGAACGCCCTCATGTGGTGGGCCGCGCCCATCAAGGCCGACAGCCGCATCCGCGAGCCCTTCGGCGACCGCCTCAGCGCGATGGTCCACCCGGTCGACATCGGCGCCGTCGCCGCGCGCGTCCTCCTCGACGGCGGCCAGGACGAGCAGACCTTGGTCATCACCGGCCCCGAGGTCCTCACCATGCAGGACAAGGTCCGCCTCATCGGCGAGGCGATCGGACGCGAGGTCGAGTACGTCGAGCTCACGGTCGACGAGGCGCGCGACAAGTGGCGCGGTGAGGGCATGCACGACGGCCTCATCGGCTTCCTCATCGAGGCCCTCGGCAACACGCCCATCGAGGGGCGCACGGTGTCCGACACGGTCGAGCGGCTGGTCGGCCGCGCGCCGCTCGGCTTCGCGCAGTGGGCGCAGGAGAACGCCGACGCGTTCAAGTAGGGCCCGAACGCCAGGGGCGCCGTTCCGATCGGAACGGCGCCCCTTTTGCGTTGAATCTGTGAAATCACAGGTTGGTTAGCATTTCCGAAACCTTGGACGAGTTCGCCCGTTATTCAGTGAATTATTTCTATCTTTAACTTTGCGCGGTTTACCCCTAGTCTCCATATATGGCATGGCTCACCCATCACTGCGGGTGAGACGGCAACCAGCGGTCCACCCCGCCGTGCCATGACGGCCGCCAACCCCGTCGGCCGTCGACGGCCTCACCCGAAAGGCATCCATCACATGAATCGCCAACGCGCGCTTGCGGTCACCGCCGCCGGCGCCATCGCCACCGCGCTCTCGCTCGCCGCGGGCGCGGCGCCCGCCTCCGCCGAGATCCTGGACGCCAAGGCCGCCGACGCCCGCGCCGACCTCCTCGGCAACGTCTCCCCCGGCCTCATCGAGGAGCTCTCGGAGACCTTCGGGCTCACCGAGTCCGAGGCGTACGACCGCCTCGCGGTCGAGGCCGTCGCCTCCGACCTGCTCGAAGAGGTCCCGGACTCCCTCGACGCCTCCTACGCGGGCCTGTGGGTCGCCGAGGGCGCCGACGAGATCCTGGTCGCCACCACCGACCGCGCCGAGTTCACCGAGCTGCGCGCCGAAGGGGCCACCCCGGTCCTCGTCGAGCATGGCCTCGCCGACCTCGAAGCGGCCGGCACGGCCCTCGACGCGCTCGACATCGAAGGCGTCTACGGCCACTACGTCGACCTCGAGAAGAACACGCTCGTGGTCGAGGCCGCCGACGAGGCCCTTGCGGCCCAGGCGATCGAGGCCGCCGGCATCAACCCCGACCTCGCCAGCGCGGCGACGGCCGAGGCCCCCGAGCTGTTCTTCGTGCGCGGCGGCGACGCCTACATCGTCGAGAACTCCTGGCGCTGCTCGGTGGGCTTCTCGGTCCGCCAGGGCTCGACCCCCGGCTTCGTGACCGCGGGCCACTGCGGCTCGGCCGGCGACCGCGTGACCAGCGGCGAGGCCGCCCCGGGCACCTTCCGCAACTCGGTCTTCCCGTCCGCCGACCGCGCGTGGGTCGCCGTGGGCACCAGCGAGGTCCTGTACGACGACGTCAACATGTACTCCGGTGCGCGCGACGTCGCCAACGCCAACCAGGCCGCCGTCGGCTCCTCCATCTGCCGCTCCGGTTCGACCACCGGCTGGCACTGCGGGACCGTCCAGGCGTTCAACCAGACGGTCAACTACGCCGAGGGCAGCGTCTACGGCATGACCCGTACCAACGTGTGCGCCGAGCCCGGCGACTCCGGCGGCTCGTTCATCACCGGCAACAGCGCCCAGGGCATGACCTCGGGCGGCAACGGCAACTGCTCCTCCGGCGGCACGACCTACTTCCAGCCGATCGGCCCGGCCCTCTCCGCGTGGGGCCTGACGCTCGTCACGACGTAGCGCCGCACTTGCACCGCACCTGAGAACGAGGGCCCGGCCGGATCGACACCGGTCGGGCCCTTCCTCTGGGGCACAACGGATTCAATGCAGCAAATCCAAGACTCCGGCCGCCGCCCCAGGCCGGGGCCTTCACGCTTCGAGCACACGAACGGCACCGCCGAAGCGACGCCGTGGGTAGCCTCAGAGATCCCCGGCGACCGTGTCGAACCCGCGGACCTCAGCCTTCCACCGGGCCTCGGCGCCGACCCAGGACGCGACGCGGTCGACGGCCGCGTGCAGGTGCTCGCGGTCGGCCCGCGCGTCGTCCCACTGGGCCGCCTCGACCACGAGCTCGCCGCCGCTGCGGCGCAGTGCGACACGGCCGGGCAGGTCGCTGCCGACGAACACCGGCAGGCAGTAGTACCCGAAGGTGCGCTGCGGCTCGGGCACGTAGATCTCGATCTTCCAGCCGTGGCCCCACAGGCGCTCCATGCGCTCGCGCAGCCACACGAGCTGGTCGAACATCGACACCGCGACCGACCGCTCGGCCCCGGTGAGCCTGGTGCGCTTCACCTGCGGGTCGAGCCAGGCGCGGGCCTTCCAGCCCTCGACGGCGACCTGCTCGACCTCCAGCTCGCGGAGCACCCGCTCGGTGTCAGCGATCTTGAGCCGGAAGTAGTCGGCGACGTCCTTGGTGGTGCCCACGCCGAGGTTCCGCAGGGCCGTGGACACCATGTAGCGCAGGCATTCCTCGTCGTCGGCGTCCCACAGGTGCTCGGCGGGGATGCCGCGCTCGGCGAGCTGGTAGACGCGTTTGAAGCCGATCCGGTGCGTGCAGGCGACGTCGCCGAACCACAGCAGCCGCTCGATCGCCTGCTTGTGGTCGGTGCGGAAGTTCCAGCTGTCGCCCATGTTCCCGATGCCCTGGCCGCGGTGCATCGCCCCGGACGGGAAGTCGGAGACGGTGATCGCGCCGCGCTCATTCATGAGCGCGATGACCTCGGCTTCGGCGACGGCAAGGGAGTCGTCCTGGTACCGCTCGCGCCAACTGCGGCGGCGCCGCGCCAGGTACGGCCATGCCGAGACCGGCAGCAGCGACATCGCGTGCGCCCAGTACTCGAAGGCGACCGGCGCCTTCCGGCGCTCCAGGCTCCGCACGGCTTCGTCCACGTCGAGGTCGCGGGCCAGGAGCGTCAGCTCGTGGGCGCGGCGCACCGCCGAGATGGTGTCGAGCTGGATGCACCCGAGCCGCTCCAGGACGGTCTTGAAACGCGTGGCCTTCGGCCGCAACTGCGCGGCGATGGCGATCCGCCGGGCATCGGCCAGCCGCAACGACTCAGGCACTGCACCAGGTCCTCTCCGAGAGCGATACCAAACGTCCCGACCGTACAACCACCCACCGACAACCCGGCAGTCCCGCCCCGCGAACCCGCGAACCCGCGAACCCGCGAACCCGCGAACCCGCGAACCCGCGAACCCGCGAACCCGCGAACCCGCCGACGATCATGCGTCAGCCCGCGACCAGCGCGAACCCTTCTCCCGTTTATCCCTTGTCACACCCACCGGGCACTATCGAACCGGGGGCGGCTCCGAACGCCCGATTTGCACCGGACCCTCCGAGACTCCCCCGATTCCAAACCCGGGCGTGTCACCCCCGGTTCGGCGCGACCCCGACCGTGCCTGTCTCGGCGCGCGGGTCCGCCACGCCCTCCACGTGCCCGTCCTCGTCGATCTCGATCAGGTGCGCGTGCCCGAAGCCGCTCCCGGCCGCGGCCGGCGCGACCGCGAAGCCGCGCTCGCGCAGCCCCTCGCCCCAGCCCTCCGGGCTCCCGTCCTCCAGCTCGACGTCCGTTTCGTACACCCCGGTCCACGTCCCGAACCCGGTCTCGCCCGGGTGCAGCCGCCACCGCGGCGCGCTCACCGCGGCCCCGACCGACTCGCCCCCGTGCAGCACCCGCGCGATGAGCTGCGCGACGATCTGCGGCTGCGAATCGCCGCCCATCGACCCCGCCACCAGCCGCAGCGACCCGTCCTCGCGCGTCACCAGCGCCGGCACGAGCGTGTGCGGCGGCCGCCTGCCCGGCCCGTACTCGGCCGGGTGCCCCGGCTCGAGGTTGAACCCGGTCCCGCGGTTCTGGAGGCCGATCCCGGTGCGCGGCTCGAACAGCCACGTCCCGAACCCGGCCGCGTTCGACTGGATGTACGAGACGCCCATGCCGTTCCCGTCGAGCACCGCCATGTACGTCGTCCCGCCCGCAGCCTGGTGCACCGGCACCTCGGCCTTCGCGTCCGGGCTGATGCGCGCCGCCCGCTCGCCGGCCGCGGCCAGCAGATCACTGACGTCGGCACCGTCGAACAGCCGCGCCGGCCGGTCGTGCCCGGCCTGCCGCGCGGCCTCGACCAGGTAGTGCGCCCACAGCGGGTCGCCCGCGTCCACCGGCAGGTCCAGCCGGTCCGCGATCGCCAGCGCGAGCAGCAGCAGGTACCCCTGCGAGTTCGGTGCGGCGGACCAAATCCGGTGCCCGAACGCGTCGACCGCGAGCGGCTCCTCCCACGCCGCCTGCACCACCGCCAAGTCGGCCTCGGTGAAGAGCCCCTTGCCGATCTCCACCAGTCCCTGTCCGAAGTCCCCGAGGTAGAACCCGTCGCGCCCGCCGTCGGCGGCGGCGCGCAGCGTCGCGGCGGTCCGCTCGCGCGTCACCGTGCCGCCGGCCTCCAGCCCGACCAGGTCCTCGGCGCCTTCGACGCCGTCGAGGATCGCCCCGGCCTTGGCGAGCATCGCGGTCGCGGGCCAACCCTTGGACGCCAGCTCGATCGCGGGCGCCAGCAGCTCCGCCATCGGCTTGGTCCCGTACCGCTCGTGCAGCGCGAACCAGCCGTCCACCACGCCGGGCACGGTCGCCGACCGCAGGTCGCCCCGGAACGGCATCGCCGTATGCCCCTCGGCGCGCAGCGCTTCGGCGTCGGCGCCCGATCCGGCGCGGCCCGAGGCGTTCAGGTACGCCGGAACGGGCTCGCCCGGGACGTGGACCAGCGCGAACAGGTCGCCGCCGAGCCCGCACAGGTGCGGGGCTACCACGGTGAGCACCGCACCGGCGGCGATCGCGGCGTCGACGGCGTTGCCGCCGTTCGCGAGCACGTCGGCGCCGGCCCGGCTGACATGCGGATCGACGGAACAGACCACACCCTGGTCGACCACGGGGACTCCTTTGCGCAACCGCCGGCGTCGCCGGGCGGGGGACGGGAACGCGCCGAACCGCAGGTCCGGCACGGATCGAAGCCTACCTTGCCGCGCGGCTAGTGACGAACGGGCGCAGCGCCCCGCCCCCGGCCCTGCGAGATCCGGTACGCGCGCCGGACCCACTCCGCGTACCCGAGTGCCAGCAGCGCGAGCACTCCCAAGTGCTGCAACGCGTTCAGCTCCCCCAGCAGCACCAGGCCGATCCCGCCGAGCACGACGAGCGTGCGCGCCACCGCCCCCGCGAACGGCCCACGCCGCCCCTTCGCCACCAGGTCCCGGCGGCACACCGCCGGCAGCACCAGCAGCGACCTCGTCCACCCGCCCGCGTAGAACAGCGCCACCGCCACGAGAAACACCAGGTCCAAGGCCCGCGACGTCGGCAGGATCCAGTCGAGGACGTTGAGCACCACGGCGGTCCGCAGCGCCCACTCGTACCAGCGCCACGGCCACCGCCGCAGCACGATGTCGTAGAGGCTCCGGGCGTCGTCGGCGTCCTCGCCCCCGGCGCGCCCGGCCGTCTCCCACGCGACCCGCACCCCGGCGCTGAACCGGCCCCTCGTCTGGAGGACCTCGGCGAGGTCGAGCCGGGCCAGGACGTTCGCAGGGTCCAGCTCTACCGCCCGCTCGTAATGGCGCTGCGCGCGGCGGTGCCGCAGGTGATGGTCGTAGATCCGGCCCGCGAGGTGCTGCACCCATGCGTCGTCGGGCGACCGCTCCAGCGCCTGCTCGACCAGCTCCCGGGTCGCGGCGAACGCCCCGTCCTCGTACTGGATCCACGCGAGCTGCATGTGGAAGCGGCCGTTGTCCGGGGCCAGCTCGACCGCCTCCCGCAGAGCCGCGGCCGCCTCCTCGGGCCGCTCCAGCTCGAACAGGATGTTCGCCCGCAGCCAGAGCGCGTCGGCGCTCTGCGGATCGGCCTCGACCGCCCGCTCTGCCCACGCGGCGGCCTCGGTCTGGCGCCCGGCCATGTGCAGGCACCACGCGTACAGCATCGCCGGCACCGAACGCGTGCCGAAGCGCTCGGCGCCGCGCTCCAGCACGGCCACCGCGTCTTCGTACCGCTCCTGCTCGATCAGTTCGAACGCGGGTCCTTCGACGGCACCGGTGAGGAACCACGGCCAGGTCTTCGCCACCGCTTTGAAGACCCGCCCCTGCGCCCGCGGCGGCACGGCCCCGGTCGGATCGGCGACATCACGCATTCCCGACTCCAGATCGCTTCGGGGGGCAGGGGTTCAAGGCCATGTGGAAGGGGTACAGAACGCACGACACGGTTCCCAGCATTCGGACTGCGTGCCGGTGCTCACGACGGGTGCTTTTGTCCGCCGACGGACCTAGCATAGAGGTGGACCGCGTCCACCTGTACGTCCAAGTCTCTTGTACGGTGGAGTTTCCGCGGTGGGGACGAGAGGAAGAATCGGAACTGGTCATGGAAGAGCCGACACAACCAGCTGACTCAGCCGGCCCGATCTCCTCGACGGTGCACCGGTGGCGGCGCCTCGCGGTGCGCCACGACCTCGAGTGGAGCGAGCTCCTGCTCATCGCGCTCAACCTCTACGGTCTGCGCGGCAACAACACCGAGGGCATGCGCCTGCGCCTGAACTCCGAGGACGAGGAGTTCATGCTCGTCCTCCCGGCCGATCGCGCCACCTCCCCCTTCAGCCTCCGGGCCCACGTCGACCCGTCCTCGCCGCAGCACGGCCTGAGCGAGCTCTGCGTCGACGGCACCCCGGTCGCCGAGATCATCGAAGCCGAACCGGGAGAAGAGGTCCGCGGGTACCTCCGCGCCGACGGCACCGCCGCCACCCTCCTCCTCCAGTCCGAGATCGAGCCTTCGGAACTCGTCGCGTGCTACCGCGACCTCCTGGAGGCCCTGGCCTCCGACCTGGCCGACGACGGCGAGCAGCACCTCTTCGACGAGGTCACCCTCTCCGCGAGCGGCGCCCTCGACGAGCGCCTGATCGTCCAGCACCTCCTGGCGGTCCGCGAGGCCATGACCGCCGAAGGACTCCCCGAGTCCACCACGCTCGGCGTCCTGACCCCGGCCCTGCGCAGCAAGGACGCGTTCGACGAGCTCGCCGAGAAGGTCGGCCCGGTCCTGCTGTTCCTCACGACCGAGACGTACAAGGACGACAGCACCGCACTCGCGGCCGAGCCGATCGTCCCCCAAGACGCCGCGGCCGCCGACCCGGTCTCCCCGGTCGCCAACCACCAGTCCGAGCGCCTGTCCGAGATCCTCTCGGCCGCAAGGGAAGCCGGCCACCGCACCTCGTTCACCTACACGGTGGGCAGCGAGCCCCTGGACGAGATGCGCGCCTGGCTCCTCCCCCTCGCCGAGCAGACCACGATGTGGCCGTCGCTGACGATCCTCCCTGCGGAGACCCCCGTCGACGACTCCCAGCACATCGCCGCCCCCGACGAGCGCCTCGACTTCTTCCTCGAGGCGCGCCGCCTCCTGGAGCAGATCTTCGCGCCCACGCAGCTGCGCCCGCAACCGTGGCGCTGCTACCGCGGACTCTGGTACCGCCAGCACGCCGGCGAACACCTCGAAGGCCCGTACGTCTAAGCGCCGCAAACGGAAAAGGCCCCCACCATCCGGTGGGGGCCTTCTTCATCGCCGTGCCGCAGGGCGCCTGTCGCAGGAGGCGCCATTGCGGCGTCGACTCGAACTGATTCCAGATATGCGGAAGGCCCGGCACTTGTGTGCCGGGCCTTCCTTTTGTGTTTCATGTTTGGCGGTGTCCTGCTCTCCCACACCCTCTCGAGTGCAGTACCATCGGCGCTGGAAGCCGTAACGACCGGGTTCGGAATGGGACCGGGTGTGTCACTTCCGCTCTCACCACCAAACAAACCTGTGGACACCCGCTCGGGTGTCGGTTCGTCTGGCGAGCCCCTGGGGGGCGTCAAGCCAGAGCTGTCGGACCCCTGCCGGGGTCCTTCGAGTCTGAGGTGTGTTGTCTCAGAATCGCATAGTGTGCGTGAATGTGGTTTCTACCTGACCGTTGCCGGCCGTAGTGTTGTGTTAAGTTCTCGGCGGTTAGTACCCGTCCACTCCAAGCATTGCTGCTCTTCCATGTCGAGCCTATCAACCCCATCATCTTTAGGGCGCCTCACCAGCATTGCTGCTGACGGAGATCTCATCTTAGAGCACGCTTCCCGCTTAGATGCTTTCAGCGGTTATCGCTCCCGAACGTAGCCAACCAGCCATGCACCTGGCGGTACAACTGGCACACCAGCGGTTCGTCCATCCCGGTCCTCTCGTACTAGGGACAGCCCTCCATCAAATCTCCTGCGCGCGCGGCGGATAGGGACCGAACTGTCTCACGACGTTCTAAACCCAGCTCGCGTGCCGCTTTAATGGGCGAACAGCCCAACCCTTGGGACCAACTCCAGCCCCAGGATGCGACGAGCCGACATCGAGGTGCCAAACCATCCCGTCGATATGGACTCTTGGGGAAGATCAGCCTGTTATCCCCGGGGTACCTTTTATCCGTTGAGCGACACCACATCCGTACGTTGGTGCCGGATCACTAGCCCCAGCTTTCGCTCCTGCTCGACCCGTCGGTCTCACAGTCAAGCACCCTTCTACGCTTACACTCACCGACCGGTTTCCAACCGGCCCGAGGGTACCATTGGGCGCCTCCGTTACCATTTAGGAGGCAACCGCCCCAGTTAAACTACCCACCAGGCACTGTCCCCCGACCCGATCAGGGCCGCGGGTGAGACACATCATTTAGTCAGAGCGGTATTTCACCAACACCTCCACCACGACTAGCGTCGCAGCTTCCCAGGCTCCCGCCTATCCTACACAAACCAGACAATATGCCAATACCAAGCTATAGTAAAGGTCCCGGGGTCTTTCCGTCCTGCCGCGCGAAACGAGCATCTTTACTCGTACTGCAATTTCGCCGAGCATGTGGTTGAGACAGCGGGGAAGTCGTTACGCCATTCGTGCAGGTCGGAACTTACCCGACAAGGAATTTCGCTACCTTAGGATGGTTATAGTTACCACCGCCGTTTACTGGCGCTTCAATTCACCACTGCAGGCCGAAGCCTTGATGGATCCTCTTAACGTTCCAGCACCGGGCAGGCGTCAGTCCATATACCTCACCTCACGGCTTCGCATGGACCTGTGTTTTTAGTAAACAGTCGCTTCCCCCTGGCCTCTGCAACCCCCTCCAGCTCCTGTGCGCACGCACCACCAGAAAGGGCCCTCCTTCTCCCGAAGTTACGGAGGCAATTTGCCGAGTTCCTTAACCACACATCACTCGAACGCCTCAGTATACTCTACCTGACCACCAGTGTCGGTTTAGGGTACTGGCCGACTACCACTCGCTAGAGGCTTTTCTCGACAGCACGGGATCACCGAATTCACTCAAAAGAGCTATGCTTCAGCGCTCACCCTCCAGGTCGAACCTGAGGGACTCCGGATTTGCCTAGAGTCCCGGGCTACCACCTTACCCCGCCTAATCCACCAGACGGTACGGCTACCCCACTGCGTCACCCCATCACTACGCTACACACGGAAAGGACCCCAACCACTCACTGATGCGATGCGATCCGAAGACCGCTCCGCACCGGCTTGCAGCCGGTTAGCACAACCGCTATCACTCATACGCGGCACTCGGGTACCGGAATATCAACCGGTTATCCATCGACTACGCCTCTCGGCCTCGCCTTAGGCCCAGACTAACCCAGGGCGGAACAACCGTCCCCTGGAACCCTTAGTCAATCGGCGCACAGGATTCTCACCTGTGTTTCGCTACTCATGCCTGCATTCTCACTCGTACAAAGTCCACCCCATGGATCACTCCGGAGCTTCACCCCATGTACGACGCTCCCCTACCCAACCCCGACAGTCGAAACTATCGGGCATTGCTACGGCTTCGGCGGTGCACTTCAGCCCCGCTACATTATCGGCGCAAAACCACTCGACCAGTGAGCTATTACGCACTCTTTCAAGGATGGCTGCTTCTAAGCCAACCTCCTGGCTGTCAACGCGACCCCACATCCTTTTCCACTCAGTGCACCCTTAGGGGCCTTAGCCGGTAATCTGGGCTGTTTCCCTCTCGACGACGGATCTTCTCACCCGCCGACTCACTGCCGCACTCAACACCATGGCATTCGAAGTTTAGCTGAGTTCAGTAACCGACACGGCCCATCACCCAACCAGCGCCCTACCACCACGGAGCAACATGCGACGCTGCACCTAAATGCATTTCGGGGAGAACCAGCTATCACGGAGTTTGATTGGCCTTTCACCCCTACCCACACCTCATCCCCCCAGTTTGCAACCTAGGTGGGTTCGGGCCTCCACGACCTCTTACAGCCGCTTCACCCTGGACATGGGTAGATCACCCCGCTTCGGGTCTACAACACACCACTGCACGCCCTATTCAGACTCGCTTTCGCTCCGGCTCCACCACACGGCTTAACCTCGCGGCATACCATAACTCGCAGGCTCATTCTTCAAAAGGCACGCCATCACCCGCCTACATGGATACAAGACCCATGCCGGGCTCTGACGGTTTACAGGCACATGGTTTCAGGCACTCTTTCACTCCCCTCCCGGGGTACTTTTCACCATTCCCTCACGGTACTCTCCACTATCGGTCACCGGACCTCTTTAGGCTTAGCAGACGGTCCTGCCAGATTCACACGAGCCTCCACGAAACCCGCGCTACTCGGGTGCACCATCCGTACACCGACACTGCCCTTCACCTACGGGACTCTCACCCTCTCCGGTCGGCTTTCCCACACCGTTCGACTAGACAATGCCGCGCGCACCTAGTTTCGGCAGAAACTAACGATGATGTCCCACAACCCCTGACCCGCAACGCCTGCCGGCTATCACACGAACCAGGTTTAGCCTCCTCCGCTTTCGCTCGCCGCTACTGACGGAATCACTCTTGTTTTCTCCACAGCAGGTACTGAGATGTTTCACTTCCCCGCCACACCACCACCCGCCCTATACATTCAGGCAGGCGCGACCGGCCATCAAGCCGGCCAGGTTACCCCATTCGGAAACCCTGGGATCACAGTCCAGTTGGCAACTCCCCCAGGCATATCGCAGCCTCACACGTCCTTCATCGGTCATCCGGCACCAAGGCATCCACCATGCGCCCTACACAACTTAACCAACACACAGCCAAGTCAGATAGAAACAAAGACACTCACGCACACTATACAAATCTCAAACAACACACCAGCCCCGCCAAGCCCACCACTACCAGCAGCGATTTCGACAGGACCAGGCTCCGAGACGTATTGCCTCAGAACCCCAACAGGGTGCGAGACCCACAATCACCGCCCACATCCCGAAGGACATGAACAGAGACCATGGGTCTCAAGGATGGAAGCGGGAATCCAACCCGCTTGAACAACGTGTAGTCGACACACCATTAAAACATTTAGTCCATACACACCCGAGCAGTAACCTCCACCAGCGAAATGCCGGCAGCGGACTCGGATGGTTGACGCCCCCACGCATGGGGGGTCGGGACTCCTTAGAAAGGAGGTGATCCAGCCGCACCTTCCGGTACGGCTACCTTGTTACGACTTCGTCCTAATCGCCAGCCCCACCTTCGACCACTCCCTCCGGTAAACCGGTTAGGCCGCAGGCTTCGGGTGTTGCCAACTTTCATGACGTGACGGGCGGTGTGTACAAGGCCCGGGAACGCATTCACCGCAGCGTTGCTGATCTGCGATTACTAGCGACTCCACCTTCATCGAGTCGAGTTGCAGACTCGAATCCGAACCAAGACCGGCTTTACAGAGATTCGCTCCACCTCACGGTATCGCAACCCGCTGTACCGGCCAATGTAGCATGCGTGAAGCCCTGGACATAAGGGGCATGATGACTTGACCTCATCCCCACCTTCCTCCGAGTTAACCCCGGCAGTCTCCCGCGAGTCCCCAACTGAATGCTGGCAACACGGGATAAGGGTTGCGCTCGTTGCGGGACTTAACCCAACATCTCACGACACGAGCTGACGACAGCCATGCACCACCTGTCACCCAGTCCGAAGAGGCCCCTATCTCTAGGGGTTTCCGGGTGATGTCAAACCCAGGTAAGGTTCTTCGCGTTGCATCGAATTAATCCGCATGCTCCGCCGCTTGTGCGGGCCCCCGTCAATTCCTTTGAGTTTTAGCCTTGCGGCCGTACTCCCCAGGCGGGGCGCTTAATGCGTTAGCTACGGCACAGAACCAACCAATGTGGCCCCACACCTAGCGCCCACCGTTTACAGCATGGACTACCAGGGTATCTAATCCTGTTCGCTCCCCACGCTTTCGCTCCTCAGCGTCAGTACAAGCCCAGAAACCCGCCTTCGCCACCGGTGTTCCTCCACATATCTGCGCATTTCACCGCTACACGTAGAATTCCAGTTTCCCCTACTTGCCTCAAGCCCGCCCGTATCCACCGCAAAACCCCGGTTAAGCCGAGGCCTTTCACGGCAGACGCAGCGGGCCGCCTACGAGCCCTTTACGCCCAATAAATCCGGACAACGCTCGCGCCCTACGTCTTACCGCGGCTGCTGGCACGTAGTTAGCCGGCGCTTATTCAACCACTACCGTCAACGGTGCGAATACACCGCCTTCGTGGTGGATAAAAGAGGTTTACAACCCGAAAGCCGTCATCCCTCACGCGGCGTCGCTGCATCAGGCTTGCGCCCATTGTGCAAAATTCCCCACTGCTGCCTCCCGTAGGAGTCTGGGCCGTATCTCAGTCCCAATGTGACCGACCGCCCTCTCAGGCCGGCTACCCGTCAACGCCTTGGTAGGCCATCACCCCACCAACCAGCTGATAGGCCGCGGGCCCCTCCCCAACCGCAAAAACTTTCCACCACCAACCATGCGGAAGGTGGTCGTATCCGGTATTAGCCGCCGTTTCCAACGGTTATCCCAGAGATGGGGGCAGGTTACCCACGTGTTACTCACCCGTTCGCCACTCGAGTACCCGCAAGCGGGCCTTTCCGTTCGACTTGCATGTGTGAAGCACGCCGCCAGCGTTCGTCCTGAGCCAGGATCAAACTCTCCAACAAAAACTTGTCGCGCACCGCGCTCTTGCGAACCCGGTGACTCACAGTATGTGTCGAAGCATGCCCTGACCGATTTTCACGAGACACTCAAGCAAAGTGCCCCAAGGAAAAGACAGTCAAAAACAGTACCAGCCAGAACCACTCAGGAACCTAGCCCCAAGCATCCCAGCCAGCCCACACGCTGACCATCCAAACACCCTGTTGAGTTCTCAAACAACACGC
>NZ_FNGF01000016.1 GCF_900102815.1 Glycomyces sambucus | reverse complement strand
CAGCGTCCGGCGATGGGCAGGTCGTCGAAGTTCCCGAACTGCCTGACGATGTCGGGGTCGCCGGAGTTGTCGTTGCGGTTCTTCAGGTAGAACGTCCGGTTGTCGGGCCGGTAGACGCCGATCGTGTCGTACGCGTCGCCGTCCCAGTTCCCGACCACCGGCAGGTCGCCGTTGTTCCCGAAGTGGAACGCGCCATCGGCGTCGCCCGAGTTGTCGTTCCGGTTCTTGAGATAGAAGGTCCGGTTGTCCGGGCGGTAGACACCGATCGTGTCGTACTGGTCCCCGTCCCAGTTCCCCGCCAGCGGGATGTCCCCTTCACTCCCGAACCGGAACGCGCCGTCCGCCTCACCGGAATTGTCGTTCCGGTTCTTCAGATAGAACGTCTGGTTGCCCGGCCTGTAGACCGCGATGGTGTCGTACCCGTCGCCGTCCCAGTCCCCCACCAGAGGAATGTCGCCCTTGTTCCCGAAGCGGAAGGCACCGTCCGCGTTCCCTGAGGTGTTCGAGTTCTTCAGGTAGAACGTCTGGTTCTCCTCGTTGTACACGCCGATCGTGTCGATGCCGTCGCGGTTCCAGTCTCCGGCCAGCGGCACCATGCCGGCATCGCCCAACCGAGCGGAAGCACCACCAGGGAAGTAGAACGTGCCGTTCTCGGGCCGGTACAGACCGATCTGGTCGACGGTGGAGCCGCAGTTCCGGCTGGTGTGGTGGTTGATCGCGCTGGTGTACTGGAGCGTGACGCCGTCGATGACGATGCGCTGGTTCACGCCGTTCAGCTCCTGCTCGTAGTGCAGGTGCGGACCGCTGGAGTTTCCGGTGCTGCCGACCTTCCCGAGCTCCTGCCCGGTGACGACGTGCTGGCCGTTGACGACGCTGGTGCTTTGCAGATGGGCCACCAGGGTGGTCCACGAGCCGCCGTGAGAGACCCGCACGTAGTTGCCGTACCCGGAGCTGCCGTGGACCACCTCGATGACGGTCCCCGCGGCCGAGGCCAGCGCGGGTGTGCCGAGGTCGCCCGACCCGGCGATGTTGAAGTCGATCGCGTTGACGACCTCGCTGGAGTGGTGGTAGTACTGCCGCTGCTGCCCGCACGGCCATGGGGCCGCGAAGCCCGGCGCGGCCGCTTGGGCGATGTTGAGGGGAAGCAGGCTGCCCGCCAGCATCACGGCGGCCGCCAGAAGGACTTTCATTGTGGAACGCATGTCGTCTCCTTCAGGGTCGCGCCGGTCAGCCCCAGCGTCCGGCGATGGGCAGGTCGTCGAAGTTCCCGAACTGCCTGACGATGTCGGGGTCGCCGGAGTTGTCGTTGCGGTTCTTCAGGTAGAACG
>NZ_FNGF01000014.1 GCF_900102815.1 Glycomyces sambucus | reverse complement strand
TTGGACGCGGCGGTGGCGACCGGGTCGTCGGCCATGCCGGTGAAGGAGCCCTCCCCGTCGGCCGGGACCGCCGAGCACGCCGCACCGAACTCCCCAGCCGGCGTCATCTCCTCGGTGGTCTCCTCCATCGTCTCCTCGGTCGCCATGGCGTCGTCGGAGGCGTCCTCGCTGCCGGAGTCGTCGGATCCGCACGCCGACAGCGCGATCGCGAAGCCGGCGGCCACGGCGAGCGCTCCGGTGCGGGTCAGGAGTCGATTGCGCATCTTCATTGCCTCTCAGATCGGGTATCGGCCACAGACGCGCTCGGCGCCCGGCCATGTCTGAGATTCGGCACCAGGGTGGCCGCGGATGGGTCCGGATCCAAGTTTCTTTGCACCGTTCACCCTCACGGCTACAACCCGCAGTTCAGGTGTCAGCGATGAGGCACATCGAGCAGCGCGAGGGCGGGGCGCCCGTTTCCGGATGCCCCGCCCGATGTCACTTCACGATGCCGGTTGCGGGTCGCTATTTCACCGCGCCGGCGGTGAGGCCGGAGATGACTTGGCGCTGGAGGATCAGGAAGATGGCGATGGGGACCAGCATCACGAGCGTCGCCCCGGCGACGGCGCCGGTGACGTTGAATCCGAACTGGGACTTGAACCCCGCGAGCGCGAGCTGGACGTTCTGGTTCTCCCGCGACATCAGCAGGAGGTTGGCGAAGAAGAACTCGTTCCATATGTTCACGAACGCCACCACCCCCGCGGTCGCCAGGGCCGGGCGCGCCAGCGGGAGGACCACTCGGAACAGGGTCGTGAAGTAGCCGGCGCCGTCGATCATCGCCGCCTCCTCCAATTCGCGCGGCGTCGAGATGAGGAACGACCGGAGCACCACGAACGTGAACGGGAACTGGAGTGCGGCGTAGAGGACCACCATGCCCGCCCGCGAGTCGAACATCCCCAGTTCTCGCACCACGAAGAACACCGGCGTGGCCATCCCCACCAACGGCAGCGCGAGGGCGAGCGAGAACAGGGCCACGAGTGCGTTGCGCCCGAGGAAGGCGAACCTCGCCAGCGGGTAGGCGGCCAGGAATCCCGCCGACAGGGCGCCGAGGGTCCCCAGCCCCGCGTAGAGGAGGGTGTTGAGCAGGTAGTCGTGGAGTCGGATCTGCGTGAACACGTCGACGAAGCCCTGCAGGGTGAACGGCGCCGGCCAAAACCCGTCCCCGGTGAAGATCTGGTTGCCGGTCTTGAAGCTCGAGACCATCACCCACACCGTCGGCGCGAGCGACAGCAGGGCCGCGGCTCCGAGAAAGGTGTGGATCAGCGCGTTCGCCCACGCCGGCCGCTTCGTGCTCGCCATCGCCGTCACAGTGTCCGCTCCCCGATCCTGAAGGCTCGGCGGACGGTCAGGATCAGTACCAGTCCGATGAGGATGATGATCGATCCGATGGCGTTCGCGTAGCCCCATTGTCCGGCCACATAGGCGCGGTAGGCGTAGAGCGCGAGTGTCGCGGTCGCGTCGTCGGGTCCGCCGGCGGTCAGGATGAACACCAGGTCGAACATGCCGATGTCGACCAGCAGCCTGATGAGGATCGCCGTGCCGATGACGTTGCGCAGCAGCGGCAGGGTGATCCGCGTGAGCTGCTGCCAGGTCGTCGCGCCGTCGACCGACGCCGCTTCGTAGAGCTCGCGCGGGATCGAGGCGATCTCCGCCATCACGAGCACCACGACGAACCCGATGATGAACACGAAGGTCCCCGCGACGGCCCATCGTGCGGTCGCGGTCTCGAAGAGCCAGTCCCGCGCGCCCGGCATTCCCAGCGCGCCGAGGACGTTGTTGAGCAGCCCTGAGCGCGGGTTGTAGAACATGGAGAAGATCAGGGCGTACGCCGCGCCGGAGATCACGAACGGCACGAAGATGATCGTGCGCAGCGCCTTCCATCCGCGCGGGCGCAGTGCGAGGACCATGCCCACGGCGATGCCGAGCGGGACCTGGACGAGCACCGAGGCCGCGGCGTAGAACAGCGTGTTGCCGAACGCCTTGAAGAACACCGGGTCGGTGAACATCCTCCGGTAGTTCTCGGCGCCGGTCCACGTGAAGTCCAGGCCGCCCCACTCGGCGAACGCGGTGACCGCGAGGACGGCGAACGGCACGAGGAAGAACGTCCCGAACAGGACGAGCCCGGGCAGGAGGGAGAGGGCGACCGGTCCGCGCATGCCTCGGGGGACGGGTGTCCCGGCCGCGGCACGGGCGGGCCGCCTGCCCGGGCCGGCGGCCCGGCGCGTGAGCCTGTGCGAGGTGACGGTGCTCATGTGCGTCTAGAGCCCGTCCGCGCTGGAGTCGTCGGTCAGACGCTGGAGGAACTCGTCGGTCGTCATGTCGCCCTCCACGTATGCGGGCCAGAGGTTCTTCCAGGCCGAGTCGAGGCCCGCCGGGCCGAGCACCCGAGCGTGCGGGTAGCGGTAGGTCAGGTCTGCGGCCTCCGCGGCGAGACCGGTCGACAGCGGCTCCAGGTCGGCTGCCGCGGCGGCTTCGGGTGCGACCTGCACCGGTGGGTTCGCGCCGGTCTGCTCCGCCTGGGTCAGCACCTCCGCTTCGGAGGTCATGAACTTGACGAACGCCTCGACCGCTTCGGCTTCGCGCTCGTCGGCGGCCCCGGAGACCCATCCGGCGCCGGAGACGACGACCGAGCCCCGCTCGCCCTCGGTCCAGCCGGGTGCGGGCGCGTACCCGGTGTGCTCGTACAGGCCCGGTGCGGCCGCGTCGGTGCGCAGGTTGGTGCTGACGAACCACGGCCCGTTGGCGACCATCGCCGCCTCTTCGGTCAGGTAGGGGGCGGCGGCGTTCTGGAAGTCCCCGGAGAACGCGTCCGCGTTCACCCATCCTTCGAGGTGCCAGTCGCGCAACCGCTCGGTCGCTCGGACGACAGCGGGATCCTCCCCTCAGTCGCCGCTGTCGAGGATGTCCTCGGTCAGGAACGCCGTGCCGCCGTCCTGGGTGCCGATCAGGTTGGCCCACATGAGTTTGGTGGCCCAGTCGCCGTCCATCGCGATCGCGATCAGCCCCTGCGCCTCGAGCGCGGCCGCAAGGTCCTCGAACGCGTCCCAGGTGGTCGGGAACGCGTCGTACCCGGCCGCTTCGAGGAGCGCGGTGTTGTAGTAGATCCCGATGGCGTCGTGCTGCTGCGGGATGGCCCAGACCTGCCCGCCGGTTCCCTCCAGCGCGTCGAACGCCTCCTCGTGGAAGGTCGCGGCCCACGCCTCGTCGCCGTCGAGGGCGGGCGCGAAGTCGTGGAGCCTGCCGGTCTCCTGGAGCGCCTTGATCTCACCGGAGTTGAGCTGGAACAGGTCCGGCAGGTCTCCGGCGAGCGCCAGGCGCTGGTAGTACTGGAGCCGGTCGTCGCTCGACCCGGCGTTCGGGTTGTCGATCGTCTCGATCCGGTAGGTGCCGGCGTAGGCGTCGTTGAACCGCTGCGCCGCTTCGTGGTTGTACTGGAGGAACGGGTCGGTCGGGCTCTCCTGGCAGGTGGCGCAGGTGATGACCACCTCGCCGGAGTCGTCGGTGCCGGAACCGCATCCGGCGGTGCTCGCGAGCAGTGCCGTCGCGGCGGCAAGCGCCGCGATCATGCTTCTGGGTGTGCCCATGACGTCATCTCCTTTGATGATCCTGTTGAGGGGCCGGCGTGGTTCAGTAGCCGGCGATCCGCGGCCAGTGCCGCTCGATGCCGGCGTCGTCGAGTTCGCGGTGGAATTCCGCCAGCAGCGCCTCGCTGGCCCGGACCTGCCGCGGCGAGGTCTTGCGCTCGGTGCAGAACGCCGCGAGGTGGCCGGCGACCTCGCCGATGTTCCACTCCACCAGCGGCATCCGATAGGCGCCGTTGGTGATGTGCGTGGTGCCGATGTTCTTCGCGCCGGCCAGGAGGTTCTCGACGCGGACCGGGATCAGCGCACCCAGCGGCAGCTCGAACGGGCAGCAGCCGATGTCGATGTACGGGTCGCCGCCGGTGGAGGGGTGCAGGTCGATCCGGTACATGCCCACCCCGACGCTGTCGGGGTGGGCGACCGCGCCGGCCTCGCCGCGCACCGCGAGCGACAGCTCCTGCTCCACGATGGTGTGCTCGGCGCGGAGGCGCCGCGACTCCCTGATGTAGGGCGCCTTCGCCAGGCCGTCGGCGCTGTCGCCGAGGACGTCGCCGCGCAGGCGCAGCCCGGGCCAGCCGGTGCCGCCGTCGGGTCGCGGCACCTCGGTCTGGAGCCAGTACAGGAACGACCGGCTCAACTCCCGCGCCGCCCGCTCGTGCGCGGCGGCGTCGGGGTGGTCGAACACCGGCCCGCCCCAGTAGTCGATCTGCGGCCAGTTGACGAGGGTGAGGTCGCCCGGGTAGGTCCCGGGCCGGAAGTTCGCCCGTGCCGCGATCCGCCGGAACGTCCACAGGTTCCGGTCCATCGACCCGACCCGCCGGTCGTCGTAGTCGGGCCGGATGAGCGCCGGGTCGCCCTCGGGGTCGGGCACGAACATGTGCTGGACGGGCTGCCTGGTCTTCGGGTGCGGCGCGGTCAGCGACAGCTGGCCGTGGGGCCAGTCGAGGGCCCGCGCCGCCTTGAACCGGTCGTATCCGTCGGGCCGGTCGACGACGTGGTCCTCGCCGGGCCTGTGGTCGAGCGCGAAGCACACCGACACCGGCTGCATGTTCATCGGGTCGGCGACCTCGGGCGCGTGCGGCTCCCCGGTCTCGCCGCGTGCCTCGGCGCCGGTGACGTACTCGACGCCGGCGAGGGGCAGCAGCTCCCCGGTCTCGCTCGCGTCGACCACCCACTGCGCCGCGATCGCCGTGGTCTCGCCGGTCCGCCGGTCGCGTACCGTCACCGCCGTGATGCGGTCGCCGTCGGTCTCGGCACCGACCGGCTCGTGCTCCATGAGGACGCGCAGCAGCCCTGAGGCGCGCAGCGGCGCCACCATGGCCTCGATGACCGCGAGGGTCACCCGCGGCTCGTGGCACAGGTCGGAGACCTTCGCGCCGCCGGGATTGAACGCCCGCCGCGCCGCCGCGGCCTCGGTCAGCGGGTAGTGCCTGCGGTAGTACGCGCGCACGGCCTCCCGGTAGGCCCGGTAGGTCGCCGTGCACCCGAACCGCTCGATCCACACGTGCTCGTCCGGCGGCACCCCCTGCGTGGTGAGCACGCCGCCGAGCCAGTCGGTCGGCTCGGTGAGCGTCGTCCGGATGCCGCGACCGGCGGCGGTGACGGCGGCCAGGACGCCGCCCACGCCGCCCCCGACCACGAGGAGTTGTGTCTCAGTTTCACGCATGGAGTCATGACACCAGGATTCGACCTCTGCCGACATGGCTGTAATAGACTGATCTGTGTCCCAGTTTGATGCTCAGGCCCGCCGACTCCGCGTCGCCGACGCGACTGCGAGGCAGCTCGTGCAGCCCGCCGGGTCCCGCATCGGCCCGCGCCGCCGGCAGGAGATCCAGCTCATGCTCATCCACGCCGGTTCGATGCGCCTGCGCCTCGACGGCGGCCCTCCGCGCCAGGTCGCGGCCGGAGAGATCTGCCTGCTCCTGCCCGGGCACACCGAGGAGATCCGCTTCGACGGCGACGTCGACACCCACGAGACGCTCGTGCGCGGCCGCATGGAGCAGGCGACCGACCAGATGCGCGCCTGGCTCGAAGCACTGCGGCCCAACAGGACCCTCTCCTCGGCCCTGACCTACCTCGCCCGCGAGGCCGTCACCACCGAGCAGACCAGGCTCACCGCCGACGGCGCCCTCGTGGACGCGCTCGCGACCGCGCTGCTGTGGCGGTTCATCGCCGAGTTCAGGAACCTGCCCGCCGCACTGCCGGCCTCGATCGAGACCGCCCGCCTGTTCATCCACGACCACCTCGACCGGCCGGTGACGCTCACCGACATCGCCAGAGCCGCCTCGGTCACCCCGGCCCACCTGGTCCGGATGTTCCGCTCCCACATGGACACCACCCCGGTCCAGTACCTCTGGGACCGGCGCATCTCACTCGGCGTCGAACTGCTGACCTCCACCGGACTCACCGTCGGATCGATCGCGACCCGCTGCGGGTTCAAGACCAGCTTCCACTTCTCCCGCAAGGTCAAAGAGTCCACCGGTCTCTCGCCCACCGACCTGCGGACCTCCACCTCGCGCACCTGAGACCTTGCCGAGCGCATCTGCGGATCGAGACAGCGCCGGTGTGAGCCCGGGGCGCCAGCCGTCGCCGTCACCGATGCCTGGTGTCTGCAGGGCGACGCCGACCAGGCACATCGCCGGACCGCCAACGGCAGCAGATCTGATGCGTCGAGGTCGCCCCCGCCGACGTGGTCGCCACCGGCGGGTCTGCGTCCGCACGGCCGGTGTCCATCGGGATTGCAGCCTTCCATTGCCCAGCGGCATGGGCTGACGCTGGTTTGAGGCTGTCTTGACGCAGTGCGTCGTTAGCGTCGCATCTCGACCGGCTCGTGTGAGTCACCTCACCGATTGAGCTCCAGTGGGAGTGCCGGCGTCCCCTTGCAAGCGAGGAAACCTCGATGATTCGACGACTCACCCACACCAGACGATGGCTCCTCATCGTGGCGGCCGCAGTGGCCGCCATGGCGGTCTCGGCCCCTCCGGCGACCGCAGAATCCACACAGGACGTCGGTGTCCTGTGCACCGTCCCTTCAGGACACGATCCCGCGGTGATCGCGACCGTCTACCAGGTCGCCGCGAGCCGCCAGGTCTCGGACCGCGTGCTGCTGGCCGGCTTCGAGGCCGGCTGGATCGAATCCCACATGAACAACCTGCCCTGCGGCGACAGCGACTCGCTCGGCGTCTTCCAGCAGCGCCCCAGCCAGGGATGGGGCACCCCCGCGCAGATCATGAACGTCACGTACGCGTCGAACAAGTTCTTCGACGGCGCCATCGCGGCCGACCGGCAGTGCGCCTCGTGCACCGCCGGCCAGATCGCGCAGATGGTGCAGCGCTCGGCGCACCCCGAACGGTACGACCAGGCCGAGGCGAAGGCCAGAACCCTCATCGCCGCCGCGCGGGCGAGCGCTGTCGACCAGATCGGTCTGTACCGGCCCGAGAACGGGACGTTCTACTTCCCCGGGGGCGGTTCGGCGAGGCTCGGCGATGCCGGCATGGTGCCGTTGGCCGGGGACTGGAACCGCGACGGCGTCGACTCGATCGGCGTGTACAAAGAGGACAACCAGACGTTCTACCTGAAGAACTCGAACACCTCAGGGAACGCGGACGGTGCCTTCAGGTTCGGCAACAAGGGCGACATCCCGCTCGTAGGCGACTGGGACGGCGACGGGTACGACACCATCGCCGTGTACCGCCCGAGCAATCAGACGTTCTACCTCAAGAACCGCAACGACAACTCAGGGGAGGCCGACGGCGCCTTCAGGTTCGGGAGCGAAGGCGACATCCCGATCGCGGGGAACTGGGACGGCGACCAGTACGACACCATCGGCGTCTACCGGCCCGACAACCGGACCTTCTATCTCAAGAATCGCAACGACAACTCCGGAGACGCGGACGGCGCGTTCCACTTCGGGAACAACGGCGACCTTCCAGTGGTGGGCAACTGGGACGGCGACCCCTACGACACCATCGGCGTCTACCGGCCCGGGAATCGCACGTTCTACCTGAAGAACCGCAACGACAACTCCGGCGACCCCGACATCGTCAGGCAGTTCGGGAACTTCGACGACCTGCCCATCGCCGGACGCTG